>CAWJCF010000001.1:0-2990000 GCA_963841335.1 uncultured Acidobacteriaceae bacterium
CGCCACCTTCACCGTAGGCAAGGCCGTCCTCACCGTCACCGCCGCCAGCCAGACCATCGCCTTCGGCGGCACCCTCGCCCCCTACTCCGCCACCTTCACCGGCTTCGCCGGCACCGACACCCAGGCCTCCGCCACCACCGGCGCCCCGGCCCTCACCACCACCCCCGCCACCCCCACCGCCGTCGGAACCTATCCCATCGTCACCGCCATCGGCAACCTCACGGCCGCCAACTACACCTTCAACCTGGTCAACGGTTCCGTCACCATCGGCCTCGGCACCCCCACGATCACCTTCACCGTCCCCAACCAGACCTACGGCGCCGCGCCCTTCACCGTCGCCGCCACCTCGAACTCCACCGGAGCCTTCACCTACTCGGTCGTCTCCGGACCCGCCACCATCACCGGCTCCACCGTCACCCTCACCGGCGCCGGCACCGTCGTCCTCATGGCCTCTGAAGCCGCTGACAGCAGCTACGCCGCCGCCACCAAAAACGCCACCTTCACCGTAGGCAAGGCCGTCCTCACCGTCACCGCCGCCAGCCAGACCATCGCCTTCGGCGGCACCCTCGCCCCCTACTCCGCCACCTTCACCGGCTTCGCCGGCACCGACACCCAGGCCTCCGCCACCACCGGCGCCCCGGCCCTCACCACCACCCCCGCCACCCCCACCGCCGTCGGAACCTATCCCATCGTCACCGCCATCGGCAACCTCATGGCCGCCAACTACACCTTCAACCTGGTCAACGGTTCCGTCACCATCGGCCTCGGCACCCCCACGATCACCTTCACCGTCCCCAACCAGACCTACGGCGCCGCGCCCTTCACCGTCGCCGCCACCTCGAACTCCACCGGAGCCTTCACCTACACCGTCGTCTCCGGCCCCGCCACCATCACCGGCTCCACCGTCACCCTCACCGGCGCCGGCACCGTCGTCCTGCATGGCCTCGGAAGCCGCTGACAGCAGCTACGCCGCCGCCACCAGGAACGCCACCTTCACCGTAGGCAAGGCCGTCCTCACCGTCACCGCCGCCAGCCAGACCATCGCCTTCGGCGGCACCCTCGCCCCCTACTCCGCCAACTTCACCGGCTTCGCCGGCACCGACACCCAGGCCTCCGCCACCACCGGCGCCCCGGCCCTCACCACCACCCCCGCCACCCCCACCGCCGTCGGAACCTATCCCATCGTCACCGCCATCGGCAACCTCACGGCCGCCAACTACACCTTCAACCTGGTCAACGGTTCCGTCACCATCGGCCTCGGCACCCCCACGATCACCTTCACCGTCCCCAACCAGACCTACGGCGCCGCGCCCTTCACCGTCGCCGCCACCTCGAACTCCACCGGAGCCTTCACCTACTCGGTCGTCTCCGGACCCGCCACCATCACCGGCTCCACCGTCACCCTCACCGGCGCCGGCACCGTCGTCCTCATGGCCTCGGAGGCCGCTGACAGCAGCTACGCCGCCGCCACCAAAAACGCCACCTTCACGGTAGGCAAGGCCGTCCTCACCGTCACCGCCGCCAGCCAGACCATCGCCTTCGGCGGCACCCTCGCCCCCTACTCCGCCACCTTCACCGGCTTCGCCGGCACCGACACCCAGGCCACCGCCACCACCGGCGCCCCGGCCCTCACCACCACCCCCGCCACCCCCACCGCCGTCGGAACCTATCCCATCGTCACCGCCATCGGCAACCTCACGGCCGCCAACTACACCTTCAACCTGGTCAACGGTTCCGTCACCATCGGCCTCGGCACCCCCACGATCACCTTCACCGTCCCCAACCAGACCTACGGCGCCGCGCCCTTCACCGTCGCCGCCACCTCGAACTCCACCGGAGCCTTCACCTACTCGGTGGTCTCCGGACCCGCCACCATCACCGGCTCCACCGTCACCCTGACCGGCGCCGGCACCGTCGTCCTCATGGCCTCGGAGGCCGCTGACAGCAGCTACGCCGCCGCCACCAAAAACGCCACCTTCACCGTAGGCAAGGCCGTCCTCACCGTCACCGCAGCCAGCCAGACCATCGCCTTCGGCGGCACCCTCGCCCCCTACTCCGCCACCTTCACCGGCTTCGCCGGCACCGACACCCAGGCCTCCGCCACCACCGGCGCCCCGGCCCTCACCACCACCCCCGCCACCCCCACCGCCGTCGGAACCTATCCCATCGTCACCGCCATCGGCAACCTCACGGCCGCCAACTACACCTTCAACCTGGTCAACGGTTCCGTCACCATCGGCCTCGGCACCCCCACGATCACCTTCACCGTCCCCAACCAGACCTACGGCGCCGCGCCCTTCACCGTCGCCGCCACCTCGAACTCCACCGGAGCCTTCACCTACTCGTCGTCTCCGGACCCGCCACCATCACCGGCTCCACCGTCACCCTCACCGGCGCCGGCACCGTCGTCCTCATGGCCTCTGAAGCCGCTGACAGCAGCTACGCCGCCGCCACCAAAAACGCCACCTTCACCGTAGGCAAGGCCGTCCTCACCGTCACCGCCGCCAGCCAGACCATCGCCTTCGGCGGCACCCTCGCCCCCTACTCCGCCACCTTCACCGGCTTCGCCGGCACCGACACCCAGGCCTCCGCCACCACCGGCGCCCCGGCCCTCACCACCACCCCCGCCACCCCCACCGCCGTCGGAACCTATCCCATCGTCACCGCCATCGGCAACCTCACGGCCGCCAACTACACCTTCAACCTGGTCAACGGTTCCGTCACCATCGGCCTCGGCACCCCCACGATCACCTTCACCGTCCCCAACCAGACCTACGGCGCCGCACCCTTCACCGTCGCCGCCACCTCGAACTCCACCGGAGCCTTCACCTACTCCGTCGTCTCCGGACCCGCCACCATCACCGGCTCCACCGTCACCCTCACCGGCGCCGGCACCGTCGTCCTCATGGCCTCTGAAGCCGCCGACAGCAGCTACGCCGCCGCCACCAAAAACGCCACCTTCACCGTAGGCAAGGCCGTCCTCACCGTCACCGCCGCCAGCCAGACCATCGCCTTCGGCGGCACCCTCGCCCCCTACTCCGCCACCTTCACCGGCTTCGCCGGCACCGACACCCAGGCCTCCGCCACCACCGGCGCCCCGGCCCTCACCACCACCCCCGCCACCCCCACCGCCGTCGGAACCTATCCCATCGTCACCGCCATCGGCAACCTCATGGCCGCCAACTACACCTTCAACCTGGTCAACGGTTCCGTCACCATCGGCCTCGGCACCCCCACGATCACCTTCACCGTCCCCAACCAGACCTACGGCGCAGCACCCTTCACCGTCGCCGCCACCTCGAACTCCACCGGAGCCTTCACCTACTCCGTCGTCTCCGGACCCGCCACCATCACCGGCTCCACCGTCACCCTCACCGGCGCCGGCACCGTCGTCCTCATGGCCTCTGAAGCCGCTGACAGCAGCTACGCCGCCGCCACCAAAAACGCTACCTTCACCGTAGGCAAGGCCGTCCTCACCGTCACCGCCGCCAGCCAGACCATCGCCTTCGGCGGCACCCTCGCCCCCTACTCCGCCAACATCACCGGCTTCGCCGGCACCGACACCCAGGCCTCCGCCACCACCGGCGCCCCGGCCCTCACCACCACCCCCGCCACCCCCACCGCCGTCGGAACCTATCCCATCGTCACCGCCATCGGCAACCTCACGGCCGCCAACTACACCTTCAACCTGGTCAACGGTTCCGTCACCATCGGCCTCGGCACCCCCACGATCACCTTCACCGTCCCCAACCAGACCTACGGCGCAGCACCCTTCACCGTCGCCGCCACCTCGAACTCCACCGGAGCCTTCACCTACTCGGTCGTCTCCGGACCCGCCACCATCACCGGCTCCACCGTCACCCTGACCGGCGCCGGCACCGTCGTCCTGCAAGCCTCGGAGGCCGCCGACAGCAGCTACGCCGCCGCCACCAAAAACGCCACCTTCACCGTAGGCAAGGCCGTCCTCACCGTCACCGCCGCCAGCCAGACCATCGCCTTCGGCGGCACCCTCGCCCCCTACTCCGCCAACATCACCGGCTTCGCCGGCACCGACACCCAGGCCTCCGCCACCACCGGCGCCCCGGCCCTCACCACCACCCCCGCCACCCCCACCGCCGTCGGAACCTATCCCATCATCACCGCCATCGGCAACCTCGTGGCCGCCAACTACACCTTCAACCTGGTCAACGGTTCCGTCACCATCGGCCTCGGCACCCCCACGATCACCTTCACCGTCCCCAACCAGACCTACGGCGCAGCACCCTTCACCGTCGCCGCCACCTCGAACTCCACCGGAGCCTTCACCTACTCGGTGGTCTCCGGACCCGCCACCATCACCGGCTCCACCGTCACCCTCACCGGCGCCGGCACCGTCGTCCTCATGGCCTCTGAAGCCGCCGACAGCAGCTACGCCGCCGCCACCAGGAACGCCACCTTCACCGTAGGCAAGGCCGTCCTCACCGTCACCGCCGCCAGCCAGACCATCGCCTTCGGCGGCACCCTCGCCCCCTACTCCGCCACCTTCACCGGCTTCGCCGGCACCGACACCCAGGCCTCCGCCACCACCGGCGCCCCGGCCCTCACCACCACCCCCGCCACCCCCACCGCCGTCGGAACCTATCCCATCATCACCGCCATCGGCAACCTCGTGGCCGCCAACTACACCTTCAACCTGGTCAACGGTTCCGTCACCATCGGCCTCGGCACCCCCACGATCACCTTCACCGTCCCCAACCAGACCTACGGCGCAGCACCCTTCACGGTAAGCGCCACCTCGAACTCCACCGGAGCCTTCACCTACTCGGTGGTCTCCGGACCCGCCACCATCACCGGCTCCACCGTCACCCTCACCGGCGCCGGCACCGTCGTCCTCATGGCCTCGGAGGCCGCCGACAGCAGCTACGCCGCCGCCACCAGGAACGCCACCTTCACCGTGAGTGCGGGCACTCCGACGATTACCTTCACGGTCCCCAACCAGACCTACGGCGCAGCACCCTTCACCGTCGCCGCCACCTCGAACTCCACCGGAGCCTTCACCTACTCGGTCGTCTCCGGGCCCGCCACCATCACCGGCTCCACCGTCACCCTCACCGGCGCCGGCACCGTCGTCCTGCAGGCCTCGGAAGCAGGCGACAGCAACTACACCGCCGCCACCAAGAACGCTACCTTCACCGTGAGTGCGGGCACTCCGACGATTACCTTCACCGTCCCCAACCAGACCTACGGCGCAGCACCCTTCACCGTCGCCGCCACCTCGAACTCCACCGGAGCCTTCACCTACACCGTCGTCTCCGGACCCGCCACCATCACCGGCTCCACCGTCACCCTCACCGGCGCCGGCACCGTCGTCCTCATGGCCTCGGAAGCCGCCGACAGCAACTACACCGCCGCCACCAAGAACGCTACCTTCACCGTAAGTGCGGGCACTCCGACGATTACCTTCACGGTCCCGAACCAGACCTACGGCGCCGTTCCCTTCACCGTCGCAGCCACCTCGAACTCCACCGGAGCCTTCACCTACACGGTCGTCTCCGGCCCCGCCACCATCACCGGTTCGACCGTCACCCTGACCGGCGCCGGCACCGTCGTCCTGCAGGCCTCGGAAGCAGGCGACAGCAACTACACCGCCGCCACCAAGAACGCTACCTTCACCGTGAGTGCGGGCACTCCGACGATTACCTTCACGGTCCCGAACCAGACCTACGGCGCCGTTCCCTTCACCGTCGCAGCCACTTCGAACTCCACCGGAGCCTTCACCTACACGGTCGTCTCCGGCCCCGCCACCATCACCGGTTCGACCGTCACCCTCACCGGCGCCGGCACCGTCGTCCTGCAAGCCTCGGAGGCCGCCGACAGCAGCTACACCGCCGCCACCAAGAACGCTACCTTCACCGTGAGTGCGGGCACTCCGACGATTACCTTCACGGTCCCGAACCAGACCTACGGCGCCGTTCCCTTCACCGTCGCAGCCACTTCGAACTCCACCGGAGCCTTCACCTACTCGGTGGTCTCCGGACCTGCCACCATCACCGGCTCCACCGTCACCCTCACCGGCGCCGGCACCGTCGTCCTCATGGCCTCTGAAGCCGCCGACAGCAACTACACCGCCGCCACCAAGAACGCTACCTTCACCGTGAGTGCGGGCACTCCGACGATTACCTTCACGGTCCCGAACCAGACCTACGGCGCCGTTCCCTTCACCGTCGCAGCCACTTCGAACTCCACCGGAGCCTTCACCTACTCGGTGGTCTCCGGACCTGCCACCATCACCGGCTCCACCGTCACCCTCACCGGCGCCGGCACCGTCGTCCTGCAAGCTTCTGAAGCCGCCGACAGCAACTACACCGCCGCCACCAAGAACGCTACCTTCACCGTGAGTGCGGGCACTCCGACGATTACCTTCACGGTCCCCAACCAGACCTACGGCGCCGCTCCCTTCACGGTAAGCGCCACCTCGAACTCCACCGGAGCCTTCACCTACTCGGTCGTCTCCGGCCCCGCCACCATCACCGGCTCCACCGTCACCCTCACCGGCGCCGGCACCGTCATCCTGCAAGCTTCTGAAGCCGCCGACAGCAACTACACCGCCGCCACCAGGAACGCCACCTTCACCGTGAGTGCGGGCACTCCGACGATTACCTTCACGGTCCCCAACCAGACCTACGGCGCCGCTCCCTTCACGGTAAGCGCCACCTCGAACTCCACCGGAGCCTTCACCTACTCGGTGGTCTCCGGACCCGCCACCATCACCGGCTCCACCGTCACCCTCACCGGCGCCGGCACCGTCGTCCTCATGGCCTCGGAAGCCGCCGACAGCAACTACACCGCCGCCACCAAGAACGCCACCTTCACCGTGAGTGCGGGCACCCCCACGATCACCTTCACCGTCCCCAACCAGACCTACGGCGCCGCGCCCTTCACCGTCGCCGCCACCTCGAACTCCACCGGAGCCTTCACCTACACCGTCGTCTCCGGACCCGCCACCATCACCGGCTCCACCGTCACTCTCACCGGCGCCGGCACCGTCGTCCTCATGGCCTCTGAAGCCGCCGACAGCAACTACACTGCCGCCACCAAGAACGCTACCTTCACCGTCGGCCAGGCCACCTTGACCGTGACGGCAGCCAACGCAAACCGCACCTATGGTGCAGCCAACCCCACCTTCTCGGCATCGGCAACTGGAGCCGTTAGCGGCGATACCTTCACCTTCACCGAGAGCACACTTGCCACCCAGTCGTCTCCGGTTGGCAGCTACCCGATCGTTCCCGTCGCAACCGGTATCCACCTGTCCGACTACAACGTGGTCTATAACAACGGCACCCTGACCATCGGCCAGGCCACCTTGACCGTAACCGCAGCCAACGCAAACCGCACATACGGTGCAGCCAACCCCACCTTCTCGGCATCAGCCACTGGAGCCGTCAACGGGGACACCTTCACCTTCACCGAGAGCACTCCCGCCACCCAGTCGTCTCCGATTGGCACCTACCCGATCGTTCCCGTCGCAACCGGCACCAACCTGGCCGACTACACCGTCGTCTATAACAGCGGCACCCTGACCATCGGCCAGGCCACCTTGACCGTAACCGCAGTCAACGCAAATCGCACCTACGGTGCAGCCAACCCCACCTTCTCAGCATCAGCCACTGGAGCCGTCAACGGGGACATCTTCACCTTTACCGAGAGCACCCCCGCCACCCAGTCCTCTCCGATCGGCACATACCCAATCGTTCCCGTCGCAACCGGCACCAACCTGGCCGACTACACCGTCGTCTATAACAACGGCACACTGACCATCGGCCAGGCCACCTTGACCGTAACCGCAGCCAACGCAACCCGCACCTACGGTGCAGCCAACCCCACCTTCTCGGCATCTGCCACCGGAGCCGTCAACGGCGATACCTTCACCCTCACCGAGAGCACCATTGCAACCGCCGCCTCGCCGGTAGGCACCTATCCCATCGTTCCCGTTGCCACGGGCACCAATCTCGCCGACTACACCGTCGTCTATAACAACGGAACACTCACCGTCTCACAAGCCACACTTACCGTCACAGCAGCCAACGCCAACCGAATTTACGGAACTCCCAATCCGAGCTTCTCCGCCACGCCGACAGGTGCCGTCAATGGCGACACTTTCACCTTTACTGAAAGCACTATCGCGACCCCAGCCTCACCGGTGGGCTCTTACCCGATCGTTCCTGTCGCTACTGGCACAAATCTCACAGACTATAACGTGGTTTACGTCAACGGAACCCTCACCGTAGGCCAGGCAACCTTAACAGTCACTGCAGCCGATGCCAACCGTATCTACGGCGCCGCCAACCCAATCTTCTCCGCAAGTGAAACCGGCGCAGTCAACGGTGACAACTTTGTCTTTACCGAAACCACCATCGCAACTGCTGCCTCACCGGTCGGGACCTATCCCATAGTTCCTGTTGCAAC
Organism: uncultured Acidobacteriaceae bacterium; assembly: GCA_963841335.1. Taxonomy (GTDB): domain Bacteria; phylum Acidobacteriota; class Terriglobia; order Terriglobales; family Acidobacteriaceae; genus Edaphobacter. The sequence continues at coordinate 8,446 of CAWJCF010000001.1, forward strand.
AGGCGCAAATCTAGCTGATTACAACGTCATCTACGTCAACGGAAACCTCACCGTAGGCAAGGCCGCTCTTACCGTGACCGCCGCGAATGCCACCCGCGTCTACGGCGTGCCTAACCCAACGTTCTCCGCTTCTGCCAACGGCGCGGTCAACGGTGACACATTCACCTTTGCCGAAAGCTCAGCAGCCACAACAACATCGCAGGTCGGCACCTACTCTATCGTGCCAGTAGCAACAGGAACGAACCTAACCGACTACAACGTCATCTACGTCAATGGCACCCTCACCATCGGCCAGGCGACTCCAGTCATCACCTGGGCCAACCCGGCACCCGTTGTATTCGGGACTGCTCTGGGTATCGCTCAACTGAACGCGACTGCGTCGGTCGCCGGCGCATTCGTCTACACTCCTGCAGCAGGGTCGGTTCCTGGCGCAGGCACCGATACGCTCTCGGTTTCGTTCACGCCGACCGACACGATCGACTACACCAGCGTTATCCAGACGGTGCAGTTGACCGTCAATCAAGCCACTCCGGTCATTACCTGGCCCAATCCGACAAGCATCGTATACGGAACCGCACTGAGCAGCATCCAGCTTGATGCAACCGCCAATGTCGCCGGCACCTTCGTTTACACCCCTGCCGCCGGAACCGAATTTATGATCGGCCTGCAGCAGCTGTCTGTAACCTTCACGCCAACCGACCTGGCGGACTACACCACTGCAACCAAATCCGTTCCGCTCAATGTCACGCAAGCCACTCTTGCGATCACCGCCAATAACTCCACCCGTCTTTATGGGACACCAAACCCAACCTTCACCGGGACCGTCACAGGCTCTGAAAACGGCGATACGTTTACCGAAACCTTCTCCACCTCTGCAAGCACACTCACGACTGTCGGCCAGTATCCCATCATCCCTGCTGTGACCGGGACGAACCTGGCGGATTACACGCAGGTCGTGCAAAACGGAACTTTGTCCATCACAAAGGCGCCGGCCCTTACAACAACCACTCTGAGCACGACAAACATTCCTTACGGTCTGAATGTGACGCTCACCGCGACGGTTGCGTCGACGACGAGCGGCACCCCGACGGGGACTGTCAACTTCTTCGACAATGGGACGCTTCTAGGAACCGGAAGCGTTTCGAATGGCGTCGCTACTTTCTCCTCCTCATCTCTCCCAGTGGGGAATAACGTCATCACCGCCGTCTACAGCGGCGACGTCAACTTCTCCTCCAGCACTGCCTCAGGAACCTCCGGCGCAACTACGGTGCTCATCACGCCGCTCGACTTCTCCATCACGCTCACCAGCCAATCCACCGTCGAAGGCGTCTACGGCACTACCCGCCAATTCACCTTCCACTTAGCGCCCATCGGAGGAACCTACCCAGGGACTGTGCAACTCCAGGCGAGCCCGAGCGGCCCGATCCTGGCCACCTACACCTTCTCTCCAGCAAGCATCGGCAAGACTGCCGGCCCGATGGACGTTACCCTGACTGTTGCAACCCGGAAGCTCGCATCCTCTGAGATGCCGGGAAGAATCTCTCCTGTCGCCTTCGGTCTATTCCTGCTGCCGCTTCTGGGCCTGCGTTACTCCCGTCGCACGGCCGGAAAATTGACCCGCATCATCTCCTACTCTGCCTTGCTTCTCCTCTCCCTCGGAGCGATCGGATCGATGACAGGTTGCGGCAGCGGCTACTTTGACCACACCTATCCCATTACGATCACGGCGACAAGCAACACTGTTCAGCACACCGTAAGCGTCGACTACCACATTGACCAGTCGCCACAGTAGAAATCGCACCTTGAAGAGAGAGATAAGATGAGTAACCGTTTTGCTTCTAGAAAAATCGCCGACAGCTCAGGAGTACTCAAGACAATATCGAGACTTCTCCTGACGATCTGTCTGGTCGGCTTTGCTGCGGGTCGTCTTCATGCCCAGGCGGACCCCACTGCAACGGCTCCCGGAGTCTTGCAAATCGGCGCCATGTTCAACATCGCCGCACCTGACTACCGTCCGCAGAAGTTCTACGGCTACGGCTTCTACACAACCTTCGATTTCAAATATCACGTCGGCATCGAGGGAGAATTTCATCAGATCAACGATACCGACTCGACGGAAGACGTCTACGAACGAACCTACGAAATCGGCCCACGTTACGTTTTGCACCATGACCGCTTCCATCCTTACGCCAAGCTCCTGTATGGACGAGGAGTCTTCAACTATCCAAAAATGCTGGACCCTACCACTGGTAAAGTTAGCCCCACCGCGAACCTCGCCTACAACATAGGAGCAATTGGAGCCGGTCTGGACTATCGCGTTGTGCCTGCAATGAATGTGCGAGTGGACTACGAATATCAAGATTGGTTTAGCTTTCCCCCAAACGGTCTGACCCCTATGATTTTGAGCATTGGTGTGGCATATCACTTTCACTAGATAGCGCCAACGCAAAAAGCTTCGGCCCTGCTACCATTTACGTCAGGCTGCGGCGGACGTTCATCGCATGATCTTGAATTGGGCCGCACCGGGGAGAGTCGATGAATGAGTTGGAAATGCAAGCGGAGTTGGAGCGTCTCCGAAACGAGAATGCCCAACTCAAGACCAAAGCAAAGGCCGGAATCCATCTGAAGGTAAGCGAGAAGGGTGCGGTTTCTCTGTATGGAATGGGCCGCTTTCCGATCACGCTCTATAAAGAACAATGGCTCCGCATTCTGGCCAGCGCAGGCGAAATCGAGACGTTCATCCACGAGAACGAATCGAAATTAAAGACCAAGGACTAGACGAGTCGAGCGGTATCCAGCTTTGCTCCTTGCGGCGAAGACGATCGCTCCTCAGGCCCAGCAGCGACGCGGGCTGATTGCTGCTAACCACCTCCACCCGTGTGGTAATTTTACGAGCAGTCCCTCTCATCGCCGTCTGCCGTCGTGCCTGGAGTCGGCGTGTTCTCATTCCACTGTGCCCCACCCAGGAGTTTGATCCATGTTGAAGAAGTGCCCGCAGTCGGTCCTGTTCTTAGTCCTCTCGCTCATCCCCTTCGCTCGCGCGCAGAACAACGATCCCGACTACGCCGCCAAGGTAAAGGAATGGACCACTCGGCCCGAGTTCATGAGCCCACTCGTCGACCACCTGCCCAAATCCTCCACTGTCCCCTCTCCGAAGGACGTCCTTGGCTACTACATCGGCGAACCCAAGCGGCTCACCTACTACGCCGACGTCCTGCGCTACTACCGCACCCTCGCCGAGAAGTCTCCGCGCGTTAAAGTCATCGACATCGGCAAGACCGAAGAGGGCCGCGAGTCCATCATGGTCTTCGTCGGCTCTGAAGACTCCATCAAGAATCTCGATACCTACAAGAAGAACCTCGCCCGTCTCGCTGATCCACGCGGCCTCACCGACGAGCAGGCTCAACAGATCATCGCCAACACCAAACCCATCTACACCCTCTCCGGCGGCCTCCACAGCGCCGAACTCGGTCCCCCCGAGATGCTCATGGAGCTCACCTATCGTCTCGCAACCGAGGACTCCCCCCTCATCCAGAAAATCCGTTCCGAAGTCGTTGTCGCCATCATGCCCGTCGCCGATCCCGACGGACGCGACCGCAGCATCGACTGGTATAACCGCTATCTCATAGACGTCACCGACGACAACGCCGTCTTCGAGGGCGGAGTTCCTTACTGGGGCAAGTACACCAAGCACGACGACAATCGCGACATCAACTACGCCGGCCTCGCCAACCAGAACCTGCTCAAGTGGTACCTCGACTGGCATCCGCCCATCATGCACGACCTCCACGAGTCCGTCTGGTTCCTCTACACCTACTCCGGCCAGGCCCCGCAGAACACTCTCTTCGATCCCATCCTCTGGGGCGAGCTTCCCTGGTTCTCCAACTTCGAGATGGCGCAACTTACCAAGTACGGCATGCCCGGTGTATGGACTCACGGCTACGTCGACGGCTGGTCGCCCGGCTACGTCGCCATCATGTCCGCCAATCACAACGGCATGATGCGCATGTACGAGATCATGGGCAACGGTGGCGCCACCACCATGCACCGCTTCATCCCCGAATCCAAACCCGAACTCAAGGGCGGCGGCCCAGGTCCCGGCGGCGACGTTACAAAACGCCAATGGTACCGCCCCAACCCACCGTACAAAGACGTCATGTGGTCCATGCGTAACAACACCAATTACGCCGAGACCGGAGTCCTCACAGCCCTCCAGATGACCTCCGCGTTTCCGCAAACCATCCTCGAAAACTTCTACACCAAGAGCAAAAACTCCATCCACTCCGGCGAAACCCAGGCTCCTTACGCCTTCGTCATCCCCAGCGATCAGGAAGACATGACCCGCGTCGCCTTCGTCATCAAAATCCTTCGCATGCAAGGCATCGAGGTAGGCCGCGCCACCAGCGAAATCAAACTCAAAGACGCCACCTATCCCGCCGGCTCACTCGTCGTAAAGTGCAACCAGCCCTACGGACGCCTGGCCAAAACCCTCCTCAGCAAACAAGTCGACCCCGACCCCGAACTCACCACTTACGACGACAGCGCCTGGACCATGGGCCTGATGACCCGCACAACCATCACGCCCATCAGCGATGCTTCCGTACTCCTAACCACAGTAGAACCGGTCAATGAGTACGCACCTCCATCAAAGATCGACAGCCAGGCGAACCCAATCGCTTACGCCATCCCCGATCATGGCTCGCCCAACATGATCACCCTCCGCTATCAGCTTAAAGACGTAAACATTAAGATCGCCGAAGCCGCCTTCAAATCCGGCAACACTTCGATTCCCGCAGGCTCTTTCATCATCCCTGCCTCCGCCGCAAACGAGCTGAAACCGGCAGCAACTCAGCTCGGTCTCGACGCTGTAGCCCTCACCACCCAACCCACCGTCGCCACCCACGCCGCCGAGCTCCCTCGCATCGCCATCTTCAGCACCTGGGGCGGAACCCAGGACGTAGGCTGGGTCCGCTACACCTTCGACCAGTACAAAGTGCCATACGACCTCATCTTCAAGGAGCGCGTTCTCAAGGGCAACCTAAACACCGACTACGATCTCATCCTCATCCCCAATCAGGCCCGCAACGCCAAGGCTCTCGTCACCGACATCCCCAAAGGCAAGATTCCCCTCGCCTACACCAAAACTGAAAAATACAAATTCCTCGGCGACTACGGCTCCTCGGAAGACATCACCGGGGGCATGGGCGCGCAAGGCGTAGCCGAGTTACAGAAGTTCACCGAGCAAGGCGGTCTTCTCGTAACCCTCGGTACCTCCAGCTTCTTCCCGCCGGATTTTGGCATCACTCCCCGCATCGACTCCGGCACCACCACACCACGCTTCTACGCCCCCGGCCCCATCGTCGAAGCCGAGATCACCCAGCCCGCCAACCCCATCTTCTACGGATACGCGAGCACCACTATTCCCGTGCGTTACGCCAATGGCCCGCTCTTCCGCATGGACCCTGACCAAAACAGGGCCGACGTTCTCATGCGCTACCCGGGCGGAGACAAAGCCGTCCTAAGCGGCCTCATGAATGGAGCAGACGAAATCAAAGGCCGAGCCGCCGTAGTTAAAACCGCGGTCGGCAAAGGCGAAGTCGTCATGTTCACCACCAACCCCGTCTGGCGCTGGCAAAACATCGGCGAGTTCCGCATGATGTTCAACACTATCCTCAACTACAAAAACCTCGACACCCATACACCACCCACAGACAAAAGATCGACCGCGGATTGACACGGATCAAATCGAATAAGAACCAAGAGCAAAGCCAGCGCCGGGTTGGCCCCATTCTCCCTCCGTGCGTAGTTACTTTCAATCCGTTCTAATCCGCACAATCCGCGGTCGCTTATCTCACTCTTCGCGTCAGCGCCGCAATCTCCTCCGCAAACTCCGGCCACCGCGCACTCAACTCGTCCCTACCACCCGTCTCATAATCCTCAAACTCAAACCCCGGACTCACCGTACATCCCAACAGCGCCCACTTCCCTCCCTCTACCAGACGAGAACCCTGCCAAACCCGACGCTCCACCGCCACCTGCGGCCTCTGCCCCTTCACCAGATCATTCCCAATCAAAACTCTCCTCCCACCCTCACCCTCTCGCAACTGCAGCATCTCCACCGCATCTCCCGCATAAAAATGAAACACCTCATCGCTCTTCAGCCGATGCATCTCGCTGAACGTGCCCGGTTCCAGCAGATAGTAAATCGCCGTCCCCGTCGTCCTCGCACCCTCATAGCGCCTATCCCCAAAAGCCTCGGCGTCAACCAACTCCCCCGACTCATAAGTCCGCACATACCATCCACCCTCGCACGGATGCGGCTTCAACCCCAGTAACTTCTTCACATCCTCAGCGGACAAATCGCCACTCGTCATCAAAACTCCTTTGCAGAATCCCTCACCTTGAATATCCTCCATTCATACTCCATGAACAATCCAACCATCGAAGCGCCAAGACGCTCGCTCCTCCAGAATCTCGAGCAATACTTCGGCTTCACAGCCCACGCCACCGACTGGCGCACAGAAATCCTAGCTGGCTTCACCACCTTCATCACGATGGCTTACATCATCTTCGTGAACCCGGCCATCCTCTCCGAAACCGGCATGCCTCTCGCAGCGGTCACCTCCGCAACCTGCCTCTGCGCGGCTTTCGGCAGCATCCTCATGGGCGCGCTCGCCAACTACCCTCTCGCCCTCGCTCCCGGCATGGGCCTCAACGCCTACTTCACCTACACCGTCGTCAAAGGCATGGGCGTCCCCTGGCAAACCGCCCTCGGCGCGGTCTTCCTATCCGGCATCATCTTCCTCATTCTCACCATAGGAGGCATCCGTCAGCGTCTCGTCGCCGCTATCCCCCACCAACTCCACGCCGCCGTTGGCGGAGGCATCGGCCTCTTCATCGCCTTCATCGGATTCCGCAACGCCGGCATCATCGTCCCTAGCCCTGCCACCACGGTCACACTCGGCAATCTCCACGCCCCCGGGACCATACTCGCCATCGCTGGACTTCTCATCATCTCCATCCTGCAAGTCCTTCGCGTCCGAGCCTCCATTCTCATCGGTGTCCTCGCCACCACGCTCCTCGGAGTCGTCTTCCATCAGGTCCACTGGCAACCGGCACCCTACAACCTCGGCGCAATCAAAGCCACCGCCTTTCACCTCGATATCCGTTCCGCCCTGAACATCGGCTTTTTCGAAATCGTCTTCGTCTTCCTCTTCGTCGATCTCTTCGACAACATCGGCACACTCGTCGCCGTCACCCAACGCGCGGGACTCATCTCTGAAGACCACACCATCCCCCGCCTTAACCGCATCTTCTTCGCCGACGCCACCTCCACTATCCTCGGCTCGCTAACCGGCACCAGCACCGTGACCAGCTACATCGAGTCCTCCGCCGGAGTCGCCGCCGGAGGCCGCACCGGCGTCACTGCTATCGTCACCGGAATCCTCTTCTTCCTCTCCCTCTTCGTCGCCCCGCTCGTCGGAGCCATCCCCTCCTTCGCCACCGCCCCCGCGCTCATCCTCGTCGGTTCGCTCATGGCCACTGGCCTGGCACACATCGAATGGGAAGACCCCCAATACGCCATCCCTGCCTTCCTCACCGTAGCAACCATCCCGCTCACATGGTCTATCGCCGACGGCCTAAGCTTCGGCCTTACCAGCTACGCGCTCCTCCAACTCCTCACCGGCCGAGCCCGCCGCAAAGACTGGATGCTCTACCTCCTCGCCGCCCTCTTCCTCCTCCGCTTCATCTACATCGTCCGCAAATAACCATCAGTGCAAATCCGTAAGCTCGATCACAACAACCTCCCGCAATGACGCCTTACCCCTCGCCACCGCAAAAGTAAACCGGGTCACTCAGCGCGACCAACACCGCTGAGAATGCGAAGCAGATGTCTTTTAACACGCGCAGCATAACCGGCAGAAGCAGAAGGGGGTATAGCTCACGAAAGATCGTCCAGTTAGGGAGCCGGCAAATGCTGGCCTGCGCAACCACCCACGTCAATCGAAAGTGGTATTCCGCTTCTCCCCCCAACTTGCGAAACTGGCGGCAAGGCACTCGGCGAAAAATCCAGGCTTTACCTCAGGAAGAACATGAAACTCACAAACCCAGCCCAGCTTCTCTTCGCCGCCTTCGCGCTCATTATCCCCACATCCGTCCACGCTCAGGACTGCCTCAGCAACCTACCGCCCTCCCTCAAATCCGCCGTCGAGCGGGACAACTGGAAGATCCTCTCCCCCTTCGACCTCCCCAGCGCCGACTGGAAGCTTTGGAAGAACGCCCACCAGGGCCAATGTCCAGGAGTCGCCGTCGGCAACTTCTACCCCAAAACGAAGTCCTCCTACGTCGTAGCCCTCATTCAGGGAGACGATCCCAAAAATCTCCTGGAAAAACTAGTCCTCGTCACCGAAAAGAAGGACCAGCCCATCACCGAAATCATCGTGCCGCCCGGTCAGACCACGACCCCATCCGTCGTCTGGCGACTCCCTCCCGGCCACTACGCCAGCATCGACGGAACTCAGGCCGGAATCTCCCGCGACTCCATCGTCTACGAGAAAGTCGCGGCCGCTGCCCGTCAGTTTTACTACCACGGCAGCCAGGTCCAGTCATTTCCCATCTCAAACTGAAGCTCACCAAACCAAATCAAAAAGCCAGCCTCGGCTTCAAACCGGAGCTGGCTTATTTTTCTTGATCGATCCGCGAAGAGGCTTTACTTGGCCGGAGCAGCAGCCGCTCCCGTGCTCACCCCATCCTGCGCCGCCTGAAACGCCACAATCTGTTTCAAGGTCTCGTACGGAACCCCAGTCAAGGGCAGCAAGTGTCCATCCACCGCCAGCATCGGAGTCTGTTCCACACCAATCTCCTGGGCCAGCGCGATCGAAGCATCCACCTGCGCCTTGATCGCCGGGGTCGCCGCGCAGGCATCCACCGCCGCAGGATCGAGCCCAGCCTTCGTCACCGCAGCCTTCAGCGTCTCATCACCCGTCTCCGGCGTCAGAGCGTCCTGCGTATCAAACACCGCCGCCGAGTACACAAAGAACGCATCGTTCTTCTGCTTCTGAACGCAATATCCATACGCCGCTGCCTTGTAGGCATAGGGATGCAGTTCCACCAGCGGAAAGCTCTGGAACACCACACGGGCGTTCGGGAAGTCCTTCACCAGGCTGTCCATCGTACCCTGCGCCTCTTTGCAATGCGGACACTGCATGTCGGCAAACTCCACCAGCATGAAGTCCTTCCCGCTCGCGCCGCGCGTCGCGCCATCTGCCCGCGCCTGCAAGGTCTTCCGACCATCCGCAAACGGCGTTGCGCCAAACGGAATCACCGAATCGCCGGCGATCGCATGCTTCCCGTCCGGAGTCACAAAGAACGCCGAAGGCTGTACCTTCGCATTCGGACTCTTATCCGAAACAAACACCACCACCTTCGCCATACCCGGTGCCATCGTCTTCTGAATCGCCTCAACCCGCCAGATCCGCTTCGGGTCAAAGCCCCACAGCGACTTCAAAAACGCATTCACTGTATCCACCGAAGGAGCATCCGCCGTAAAGTACTTCGGATTCGGCGCTGGAAAAGGATCGGCCTTCGGCAACTCGCCCATATTGTGAAGCTGTAGCCCGGGCTGTTGTGCTCCCGAAGGAGCGGTAGCTGGAGCCGTCTGCGGAGCCGCTCCCGTCTGCGCTCCTGCCAACGCCGTTATGCTAAGAGCAGCAACCAATCCAACTGACATCCAATTCGAAATCTTCAAAAGAATCCATCCTCCGCCGTGCGATTTTGCACAACCTATCTATTACACCTGAACTTTGACCGCAATGGGAAACCGGCGACCCATTCCAAACGACTTTCTCGTTACCTTCAGCACCGGAGCAGCCTGTTGCCGCTTATACTCGCTCCGCTCCACCAGTTGTAAGACCGACCTCACCAGACCAACGTCAACTCCCTGCTCCTCCGCAATCTGCTCCGCCGACCGATACCGCTCCACATAAGCCTCAAGAATCGGATCCAGCACCTCATACGGTGGCAGCGAATCCGTATCCTTCTGTCCCGGACGCAACTCCGCCGAAGGAGGCTTCTCGATCGTTGCCCACGGAATAACCTCCTTCGCCCGGTTCACATATCGGCTCAGCGCATACACCCGTGTCTTCATCACATCCCCAATCACCGCCAGCGCGCCCACCATATCCCCATACAGCGTGCAGTACCCCGTAGACATCTCGCTCTTATTTCCCGTCGTCAGCACCAGCGCCCCAAACTTATTCGAGAGCGCCATCAGCAGCGTTCCCCGAATACGCGGCTGCAGATTTTCCTCAGCCAGCCCAAACGAAGTTCCCTTGAACAGCGGCTGCAACACATGCTGAAACTGCGCGAACACATCATGAATCGGAAGCAGTTCAAACCTCACGCCAAGATTTCTCGCCAGTTTGCGCGCATCCTCAATCGACCCCAGAGACGAGTACTCTGTCGGCATCCCAACTCCCACCACGTTGTCCGCCCCGACTGCCTCCACCGCGATCGCCGCCACCAGCGCCGAGTCGATCCCTCCACTCAAACCCACCAACACCTTACTGAACCCGCACTTCCGCACATAATCCCGAGTCCCCAGCACCAGCGCATCCCACAACTCCGCCACCTCATCCGTCCGCGAACTCGTCTCTGCCCCTTGGCTTGTCTCCGTATCGAAAACCACCAGATCCTCTGCAAACGCAGCCGCCCGCAGCACCGTCTTTCCATCCGGCCCAATCACAACGGACGATCCATCGAACACTAGACTATCGTTGCCACCAACCTGATTCACCATTGCCACCACAGCCCCATGACGCGAGGCAATCGCCGCCAGCATCTCCTCTCGCACCTTCGGCTTCCCTTGCCAATAGGGCGAAGCTGAGATATTCAAAACAATCCGCGGCTGCCCTTCCAACTCACTCTTCTTCGCCTCCCACTGCGTCATCAACCCTTCCACAGGATCGACCGGATACATCTGCCGGGGCCAGAACCCCTTGTCGTTCCACGCATCCTCGCAGATCGTGATCGCCAGCGGCTGCCCGCCCACACATGTCAGCTTCTGCTGCGTCGCCGCCTCAAAGTACCGCTGCTCGTCGAACACGTCATAGAACGGCAGCAGCATCTTCTGCTGCACGAAGCTGATCTTTCCCCCCGTCAGCAGCACAGCAACGTTCCTCACCTGTTTTCCAACATTCGAGGCCGAAGCCATCACCGACCCGCACAGAATCGCCGGCCTGCCTGCCTTACCTGTCCACGCGGCAATCTCACCCAGAGCCTCTTCGGCCCGTGCCACAAACACGGCCTTCTCCAGAAAATCGGCCGGCGGATACCCACACACCCCCAGCTCCGGAAAAACCACCAGCTCGGCCGCCGCGTCGCCGCCACGGGCCGCATATTCAAGAATCTTTTTCGTATTCCCGACGAAATCTCCCACCGTCGGATTGATCTGAGCGAGCGCGATCTTCACCCTTTAAGTTTATCGCTTACCAGCCTCTACCGCTTACGAGCCTGTCCCGCTCAACACGACGCCCACCGTGCGCGCCAGAATCCTCAGATCCATCATCAGATTCCAGTTCTCCACATACGCAGTGTCCAACGAAATGTAGCTATCAAACGAAGGGTCCTGCCGCGCCTCCACCTGCCACAGACCGGTGATCCCCGGCAGCACGTTCAGCCGTCTCAGATGCGCGATATCGTACTGCTCCACCTCAGCCGCCATCGGAGGACGCGGCCCCACTAGACTCATATCGCCCTTTAGCACGTTGTAGAGCTGCGGCAGTTCATCCAGCGAGTACTTCCGCAGAAACTTCCCAACTCGTGTAATTCTCGGGTCTTCCTTAATCTTGAACAGCACGCCGTCCCGTTCATTCATATGCTCCAGTTCGGCCTTCAACGTGTCGGCGTTCTGCACCATCGTACGGAACTTGTAGCAGGGGAACGCGCGTCCCTTTCGCCCGATCCGCTTGGCCTTGTAAAGAATGCTGCCCTCGGAACCGAGCCGGATCGCACCCGCGATCCCCAACATGATAGGAGCCCCCAGCACCAGTCCCAAAGAAGCGACCGAAATATCCAGCACCCGCTTCACCAGGATGCCGCCAATCGGAAAGTCCTTCCGGTGCAGCGGAATCGTCGGAAACTGCCCGATGTACTCCACCCGCGCATTCCAGGCGAGACCGTCATACATATCCGGAACAACCCGCACATCGATTCCTGCGATGCGCGCCTCCTCCACCATCCCAATCACCAGCTTCTTCTCGGCCGGAACGGAAAAGAAAATCTCGTCCACAAACAAAGACCGCGCCAGCGACAGGCAGTTCCGCACGTCGCCAATCACATCCGTATCGCCGGACTCTGCCTCGCGTTCACTCAACGCCACAAACCCCTTAAACCTGAATCCGAGGTGTTGCAGTGTATCGATATGATTTCGCAGCGCTTGCCCCACCCGTCCAGTACCCACAATCAAAACATTCCGCGTCTCCACTCCAGCGCGAAATCTCCGATACACCATCTTTCGCCACAACGCCCGCCGCAGGCACAACAGGCTGGTTGTAAACACCACCATCAACGCAACCACGGCTCGCGGAATCGCTTCGCCATTCGACAGGTACAGCGTCCCGCAGAGCAACAGCCCCGACGTCAGAGCCGCCTGCACCGTCATCCTCTGCTCATGCAGCCCGCTGCGATTCTGGATTGGCCCATATAGTCCGTACGAGCGCGTGAAAAAGACCAGGCAGATCCCAAACCACCCTATGTAAAACGGCAGAAGCCCAGGCGACGATTGAATCAGGTGGGGAAGAACGTGCAACGTGGAGACATCAGGCGGCGTCACGACGCGGAAGCGCAACGCAAGCATTGCTGCGACCACAACGGTCAAAATATCTACCGAGGCCATTACAGAACTCGCCACAGACGGCCTGCGAAACCATCCGCTCTCGGCTGAGAACCCTCGCCGACTGCTTCCCGAATGGTTTCCTGCTGAAACGATGACTTGTTGTAGATAGTCCGGTGTCGCCATTGCGAACGCCTTTCAACTTAAAATCCCTGGGGTCTCAAAACCGATAGGATGCCCGAATCACTTATCAGGAACATCGTCGGTTCCAAAAAATCTAATGTAAGACAGCGAAAGCAGGACAAAAATACACACCAGCTCTTTCGAACTCTTCAGCTCACAGCACCAAGGGTCAAGTCGTCGAAAAGTGTTTCGGAAATTCCTATTTGCAGCATACGTATCGAACACGGGATTGGCAATAAAAGACTTCTATCCGATGAACAACACATACAACTGTTGTGTGATACGCAAATTACAGTTCCCGTTCTCGGCATTTTTACGCAGGGATGACAAGTTCATCCAGCGTTAAAAATTCCTGCACAATCGGGTCCTCGCAACGCTCCATCTCCTCCATCGTTCCAAAGAAGATCGCCTTGCCCGCGCTCAAAAAAACCACCCGGTCTGCCAGCTTCTTCGCCAATTGCATATCGTGCGTCACTACAATGCTGGTCAGATGAAGTTGCTGCTTCAACCGCTCGATCAAACTCCCTAAAAGATGCGCCATCAACGGATCCACCATCGTCGTCGGCTCGTCATACAGCACCGCCTCCGGCTGCGATGCCAGCGCCCGAGCAATCGCCACCGAACGCTTCATCCCCGTCGACAGATCCGACGGCAGCAGGCTCTCCATCCCCGCCACCCCCACCATCTCCAGTAGCCCCTTCACCACCTGAAGAATCTGATCTTCCGCCATCTCCCCGCGCTCCCGCATCGGAAACGCGACATTCTCCCCCACCGAAATCGAATCGAATAGAGCTCCATTCTGGAACACCATCGTGACCTTCCGCCGCACCTCCTGTAGCTCCCGCTCACTGAAAAAGCAGATATCCTCGCCCGCCACCTTCACCACGCCTTTGTCAGGCTTCAAAAATCCCATCAATATCTGCAGCGAAACCGACTTCCCTACGCCGCTTCGCCCGAGAATGCACAGCGTCTCCCCAGGCAGTACATAAAAACTCACATCCTCCAACACCACAAAACTGCCAAACGACTTATACACATGCTCGAACGAAATATAAGGCCCTGGCTTGTTCTTAATGTCCGGAACAGCCTCCGCCGCAGCCTCATTCTGCTGCGCCGCCTGATCCATAAACTCCCCCACCGTCGGAGCCACATCCGCCGACACCTCAGCCGTTAGCGGCTCAGTGTCTGGCGCGGTGGCCTGGTCGTCCGAGACATGCTCCTCGCCATCCCTAGACTCCACCACACCGCGCTTGTCCTTCTTCGTCGGATCAGCCGCTTGCGAATCCCTATCTTCCTTCATCTCCGCCATCGTGTCCCATCCTTTGCCTGACGTTATTCTCCCATCAGATGCTCAATGGCCGCAGAATTCTCAGCTAGTTTTGCCGTGATCCATCTCCAGCCGCCGCCCAGCCGCCGCAAACTCCTCTGGAGTATTCAAATTTGCAAACCAGTCCACATTCTCAAAATCCAGCACCTTCACCAAACCAGCCGCCGCGATCGCCTCCGTCACCTTCCACCTTCCTTCGGCAAGCTCCCTCTGCAGCACACTCAGCGCTTTCCGAGAATAAACCGCACACAACGGCTGCTTCACGCCCCCAACACCGGCCATCGCGCAGACACACGGATATCCCAAAGCCCCCAGCAACAATGCCTCCAGACAAAAAACCGGCACAAACGGAACATCCACCGGCAAAAATAAATTCCACTCAAACAAACTCTGCTCCAGCGCCGAAACGATCCCGCCCAGAGGCCCACACCCAACCCATTTGTCCGGCACAACCCGGCCGAACCCTGCCAACTCTTCCGAGCCGCCCGCAATCGCCACAACCTCGCAAACGGCCTCCAGTTTCTCAAGCCCGATCTTCACCAGCGGCTCACCACCTAGCGTGAGCAGAGCCTTGTTCCGTCCCATCCGCGAGCTTCGTCCTCCAGCCAGCAAAAATCCAGCCGCGGAAACGTTCACGTTGGCAATCATCAATCCGCCACACCACCAAGAAACCGCACAATCGACTCAATCCCCCGATAAAAATTTGCCAGATGAAACTTTTCATTCGGAGCATGCAGATTGTCATCCGGCAACCCAAACCCCATCATCACCGTAGGCGTCTTCAACTCCCTAACAAAATCCCCCACAATCGGAATCGACCCACCCCCGCGCACAAAAACCGTCTCCTTCCCAAACACCTCGTGCATCGCCTCCGTCGCCGCCTTAACAAACCGGTTATCCGTACTCACCACAATCGGATCCCCGGAATGAATCATTCGCACCTCCAGCACAATTCCCTTCGGTGTCAGCGACTCCACATATTTCTTGTACTTCGCAAAGCTCGCCGCCGGAGTCATATCCGGCACCAGCCGCATACTCACCTTCGCCACAGCCTTCGCCGGAATCACAGTCTTCGCCCCCGCGCCAATAAACCCTCCCGGCATCCCATGCACATCGAGCGTCGGTCTGGCCCAAGTCCGCTCCAGCACACTCAACCCCGGCTCACCCGTCAGCGCAACCGACCCCACCTCTGTCTCGCGATAGTGCTCCTCATCAAACGGCAGGGCCTTCCAAGCCTTCAACTCCGCATCTGTAGGCTTCTGCACTTCGTCGTAGAAACCCGGAATCAGAATCCTCCCATCCGCATCCTTCAGCTTCGCTATCACCTGCGCCAGCGCCACAAAAGGATTCGGTGCCGCCCCCCCATACATCCCCGAATGCAGATCCGTCCGCGCTCCCCGAGCCTCAATCTCCGTATAAATCATCCCCCGCAACCCAACACAAAGCGTCGGCAGATCCGGAGCAAACATCTCCGTATCCGAAACCAGGGCCACATCCGCCTTCAGCATCTCGGGATGCGTCCGCACGAACGCTGCAATCCCTTCGCCTCCAACCTCCTCCTCACCCTCCACAATCATCCGCACATTCACCGGCAGCTTCCCACCCCCCGCAGCCATCAGCGACTCCAGCGCCTTCACGTGCATCCACATCTGCCCCTTGTCATCCACCGCCCCACGCGCATAAAGATTCCCATCCCGTTCCGTAGGCTCAAACGGAGGCGACTTCCACTCATCCAAAGGTTCCACCGGCTGCACATCGTAGTGCCCATAACAAAGCACTGTCGGTTTCGGCTTTCCATCAGCCGCGGGCGCCGCGTGCAGCCAATCCCCATAAACCAGCGGATGCCCACCCGGATGCTTCTCCGTAGCCGTCTCGATCAGCCGAACATTCTCCATTCCAATCCGTTTCAACTCCGCGGCAACAACCTCAGCCGCCGCCCTCACATCCCCCGCATGTTCCGGCAAAGTCGAAACCGAAGGAATCCGCAACAAAGCCTTCAACTCATCTACAAACCGCCCGCGATTCTCCCGCGCAAATCCAACCGCCGCATCAACATTCTTCGTCGCCACAAAAACTCCTCAAGAAATTCGCATTCGCACCCGCCAATGTTACTCAACCGGGGCGAAACACAAGTATCGCATCGCCATCCGATCCTGTCCCATCGCATTCATGTCCACGAAAGGCGTAGACTTCCTGCCAAAGCCGAAAGGAGCGACCCATGACAACCTCCATGCAAGACGGCACCATGGTCGACAAGATCGCCCAGTTCGATCTCCCCAAAGAACTAGCCGAGGCCGAACAGAAAAAACCCTGGCCAGCCGGCATCTATTCCAAAACCCTCTTCAAAAAACACGACCTCCGCGTCGTCCTTATCTCCATGCAGAACGCCGCCCACATGAAGGAGCACCACGCCGACGGCACCCTCTCCATACAAGTCCTTCAAGGCGACATAAAGGTCTCCGTCAACGGCAAGCCTCACGACCTCGCCACCGGCACTCTCTTCACCCTCGGGCACTCCATCCGGCACAACGTCGAAGCCAAATCCGACGCCGCCTTTCTCCTCACCATCTCCTGGCCCAGCGCCGAAGAGCTCGCCGCTATGAAGCACCGCGGCTACGGTTCCTAACAAAAGAGAAACCAACGTGACCCCACAGCTCAAGCGCGTCTACGAAGAACCAGCAAAATCCGACGGCACCCGCATCCTCGTCGATCGCCTCTGGCCGCGTGGCCTCACCAAAGAAAAAGCTCACGTCGATCTCTGGTTCAAAGAGGTCGCTCCCAGCAACGACCTGCGAAAGTGGTTCGCCCACGATCCCCAAAAGTGGCCCGAGTTCAAAGCCCGCTACAAAGCCGAGCTCAAACATAATGCTGCACGGTTGGCTCTCCTCAAACAAACCATCGCCAAAGGCCCATCCACTCTCCTCTACGGCGCAAAAGACACCGAGCACAACGAAGCCGTCGTCCTCCTGGAACTCTTCACCCGCTGAACCTAACTGGCCGGAACCACCTTCTCCGAAGCCACCGGTTCGCCCGCCAGGAACTTCGCAATGTTCTCATTCAAAAACTTCGCATCGGCGGGATCAGCCGCCGCCCCCGCCGGATGCCCCCACAGCGAAGGGATCGGCAGCAGCGTCACCGTCTTCATAAACTGCGCTTCATACCGAGCATCGCCCACCGGAAAATATTGGTCCGTCATCGAAGGCAGATAAAGAAACGGCACCTTGATCGACCCCAGCGCCTTCTTCTCATCACCCCCAAAACCCGGCGTCGCCCCCACGTCATGCTTCTCCCAGGTCCTCATCTGCAAAATCAGGTTATTGGCGTCAGCCCCAGGAATGAACCTTGTCCGAAACCTCTCCACCACATCCTCAAACGTAGTCCCCGGCTTTGTATTCGTCCGCCACAACTCGTCCCGCCACCACTGCGGCGAATACAGCCACGCAGCCCAACCCATCCCAAACGCATTGATCCCCGCCTGCGGCTCCTCCGTATAATCTCCGCCCTGGAACTTCTCATCCGCCGTAATCGCCGCGATCTCTCCCTCAAGCCGCACAATCCCGTGCCCGTATGTCTTCGCCGTCCCCGAAGTCGCCACTGCCCTATCCATAAAATCCGGATAGCTCACCGCCCATTGAAACGCCTGCTGCGCTCCCATCGAAAACCCAATCACCGCCTTCAAGTGCGTCACATGCAGATCTTCCGTCAACAAACGATGCACCGCATCCACATTGTCGCGAATCGTCATCATTGGAAACCGCGGCCCATGAAACGGCTCGGGCGTATTGCTCGGCGAAGACGAGCTCCCATTCCCAAACAACTCCGTCGTCACCAGAAAAAGCTTCTCCGGATCAAGCGCCTTCCCCGGCCCCATCAGCCACTCATACCCGTTCAGCTTCGCCATGTAATGCGAAGGCAGCAGCACCGCGTTATTCCCCGCGGCATTCAGATGCCAATACGTCCCGTACACCACATGCGCCTCAGGCAAAATCGCACCGCTCTCGGTCTTGAAGTTCTTAATGACAAACTCATGCCGAACTGGCGCCTCCAACCCCCACGCCGTCGAAAAACTCGCAAGCGAACCCACCGCAAAAACCAAAAAAATAAGTTTTCTCATGATGAAGCGATCTTACGCTCGCGCTTATCCCACTCTCAGAAATTCTTATCCTCCTCGCAAACCTCACCAGCGAGCGAGACAATACCTCCATGAATCCCACCGCTAAAATTGGCCAGACCTGGAACACCGAAGCCTACGCCGCGAACGGCCGCTTCGTCGCGAACCTAGCCACTGAAGTCGTCACCCTCCTCAACCCCCAACCCGGCGAACAAATCCTCGACCTCGGCTGCGGAGACGGAGCCCTCACCGAACAACTAGCCGCCAGCGGAGCCATCGTCACAGGCGTGGACGCTTCCCCCACCATGCTCGACGCAGCACGCAAGCGCAACCTGAATGTCGAACAGCACAACGCCACCGAGCTCCCATATCAAAACCAATTCGACGCCGTCTTCTCCAACGCCGCCCTCCACTGGATCACCGGCCTCTCCGGTCAACGCGCCGCACTCGCAGCAATCCACAGCGCTCTCCTGCCAAACGGCCGCTTCATCGCCGAGTTAGGAGGCCAAGGCAACATCGCCGCCGTTCGCACCGCCCTCCAGGCCACCCTTGCACCCTTCGGCATCAACGCCGAACAAGCCGCAGCAAGCTTCTACCCATCGCCCGCCATCTATCGCCGCCTCCTCGAAGAAGCAGGCTTCACCGTCCAATCCATCGATCTCGTCCCCCGCCCCACCCCGTTACCTAACGGCATGGAATCCTGGCTCAACACCTTCCGCAACGGCGTCCTTGACCAGCTCAAACGAAGGGACCGGGCACAAGCCATCGCCAACACCATCACCCTGCTCGAACCCATCCTCCGCGACGCCGACGGCAACTGGACCGCAGACTACGTCCGCCTCCGCTTCCACGCCACAAAAAACAACTAACCCTCAAGATTCTCCAGACACCGCACCAGAGTCTTGTTCAACGCCTCCACCGCGCTGTCGGGAATCCCCTCCCAGAGCCTCGCTTCGATCACCCGCGCGAGCTTTTCCCCGGTCTCCAGCAACTTCACCCCAGTCGGAGTCAGCTTCGCAATCAGGATACGGTCGTTGACCGCATCCTTTGTACGAATAATCCACCCGCCATCCTCCAGGCTCTTCAACAAAGCCTGCGCCGACTGCGGTGTCACATGGCACGCCCGCGCCAGTTGCGCCCCAAAGGCTCCTGGCTCATCCTGAACAGCCTTCAGTACAACCAACTGAGCAGTCGTAACGCCCTCCGGACGCAGCCTCTCATCCATCTGCCCACGGAAGTGGACCATGATCCGCTTCATCATCCTCGCGGCCTGCCGCCGCTCCGACTGCCGTTCTTTTCCGTTCCTGACCCGTGCGTTCATATCAGTCTCCTGATATCATATCAGGAGGCTGATATGGCGACAGCAACCATGACCGCGCCGGCGATCCCCGCCGTCTGGAAACCCCACCACAACAAGTGGGCGATCGCCCTCACCGTCACCCTCGCCACCTTCATGGAGGTCCTCGACACCTCCATCGCCAACGTCGCTCTTCCCCACATGGCCGGAACCCTGGGAGCCAGTCAGGAAGAAGCCACCTGGGTCCTCACCAGTTACCTTGTCTCCTCCGCCATCGTGCTGCCCATCTCTGGATGGCTCTCCGATCGCTTCGGACGCAAGCGCTTCTATATGACCTGCGTCGCGATGTTCACCGTCTGCTCGTTCCTCTGCGGCATCGCCAACACCCTCCCGCTCCTCATCTTCGCCCGCATCCT
Organism: uncultured Acidobacteriaceae bacterium; assembly: GCA_963841335.1. Classification (GTDB taxonomy): domain Bacteria; phylum Acidobacteriota; class Terriglobia; order Terriglobales; family Acidobacteriaceae; genus Edaphobacter. Next base: position 28,612 of record CAWJCF010000001.1, read on the forward strand.
CCAGGGCGCGGGTGGTGGGGGCCTCGCCCCCAGCGAACAGGCCATCCTCGCCGACACCTTCCCCGTCGAAAAACGCGGTCAGGCCTTCGCCGTCTACGGCATGGCCGTCGTCATCGCCCCCGCCATCGGTCCCACCCTCGGCGGCTGGATCACCGACAACTTCAATTGGCACTGGATCTTCTTCATTAACATCCCCGTCGGCATCCTCTCCCTCTGGCTCTCCAACCGCATGGTGGAAGACCCGCCGCACCTCAAACGCCGCCGCGAGCAAGCCAAGCATCTCCGAGTCGACTTCATGGGACTCGGCCTCATCTCCCTCGGCGTCGGCTGTCTCGAGTTCACCCTCGACAAGGGCCAGGAAAAAGACTGGTTCGGCTCCCCGATGATCGTCACCTTCGCCATCCTCGCCGCCGCTACACTCATCTTCTTCGCCTGGTGGGAGTGGCGCCACCCCGACCCCATCGTCGACCTCAAGCTCCTTAAAAACCGAAACTTCGGCACCGCCGTCTTCCTTCAGCTCATCCTCGGTATGGTGCTCTTCGGCTCGACGGTTCTCATCCCGCAATATCTCCAGTCGCTCCTCGGTTACACCGCCGAACGCGCCGGCATGGTCTTATCTCCAGCAGGCTTCGTCATGATGATCATGATGGCAGTCGCCGGACGCTCCCTCGGCAAATTCGACCCACGCCTTATGGTCTGTCTCGGCTACGTCGCCACTGCCGCCGGCATCTACAACCTCACCCGTCTCGATCTCAACACCGCTTACGGAACCGTCACCCTCTGGCGAATGCTCCAGGTCGTTGGCCTGCCATTCATCTTCATCCCCATCAGCACGCTAAACTACGTCGGCGTGCCCTCCAACAAGATGAACCAGATCTCTTCGCTCTCCAACTTCGCCCGCAACCTCGGCGGCAGCGCCGGAACCGCGCTTCTCACTACCTATCTCGCCCGCAGCGCCCAGGTCCATCAGGCAACACTCGCCACGCACGTGGTTCCCGGCAGCGTCCCCTATCGCATCTACATGAATCAGATGACGGAAATCCTTATGTCCCGCGGCATGTCCGCCGCACAGGCATCGCAGATGGCCGTCGGCCAGGCCTACCAGCAGATGATCCGCCAGGCTTCCATGCTCGGCTACAAGAATGCCTTCTTCATCCTCTCCTGCGTCATCTTCTGCCTGTCACCCCTGCCCTTCATCATGCGGCTCCCGACCAAAGCCTCCAAACCCGATCCCGAGGCCATGGGCGGCCACTAACCCCTCACTGCATCATCACCAGCGCTCTCTCAAACGGTACCGGTGTCACCGACACCGCCCCCTCAAACGGCCGAGCCAAATCCGCAATCGCCGCCAGCGTTACCGCCACCACAAACGTCAACGCAAGCACCTGGCAATAGTGCAGCCACTTATTGTCATTCCCCAGCAAACAAGAAGACCCCACTGTCACTCCGGCCCCCACAATCAGCAAGAGCCATAAAATCCTCGGCAGCCGAATCTGAAACTCCTGCTCTCTCAAATTGCGCCTCTCCGTCAGATCACTCAGCGCGCTCGTCAAATGATCCACGCTGTTGACCTCCAACCCCTCGGCCCTCACCGCCGTCAACACCTTCCACATATCCCCTAACACCACCTGGCTCGCGCGACTATCCTGCTGAACCTGCATCGCAGGCCAGTCCTGATTGATCGTCACATCCGCATATCGCATCCCCATCTCATGAAACGCCTCACGCGCAGGTGAAGGCAGGCCCGCCGCAATCCGTGTCACAGTCAGCAGCGAAGTCGCCTCCAGGCTCGTATTCACCTCCGCCAGTCGAAAATCATTCCAAACTGTGTAAAGCATGAACCCAAGGATTACCCCATAGGTCGTCCCCAGAATCCCCAACTGCCAGCCCGTCACGTCATTGACCAGCTTCCGATTCGACATCGGCCACACCCGGTTTAGCACCGCGACGACCACAATCGAAACCACCATCATCAAAGCCACCAGCAATCCGCTCTGCACATAACTCAGCATGGCAATCCCTCGACAAGCCAGACTACATCAGTGCTACGCTATCGCCCATGAGCCGTCTCCTGAGCATTCTGGCACCGAGCGTCACCTTCCTCGTCTCCGCCCTCACTCTAGCCCAATCGCCCACCCAAACCCCAACCACGCCCGACGCCCCACCTCAAACCACCATCGCCCAGAACGCCCCCCTCAACCCCAAACTCCCCACACTCTTCATCGTCGGCGACTCCACCGCCCGCAACCAGGCCGACCTCGGCTGGGGCGACCACGTCGCCCACTACTTCGATACCTCAAAAATCAACATCGCCAACCGAGCCCGCGCCGGCCGCAGCAGCCGCAGCTATTACAACGAAGGCCTCTGGGACAATGTCCTCGCCGAGATGAAACCCGGCGACTACGTCATCATTCAGATGGGCCACAACGACGGCGGCACCACCACTCCGCAGACCGACGCCAAATCACGCGCCAGTTACAAAGGCCTCGGCGACGAAACCGTCGAATTTCCACTCACCAGGCCCTTCACCACCGGCCCCATCGCCGGCCAGACTACCGAGACCATCCACACCTACGGCTGGTACATCCGCAAATACGTCGCCGACACCCGCGCCAAACACGCCACGCCTATCCTGATGTCCCTCACCATCCGCAACGTCTGGACGCCCGACGCCAACGGCACTCCACGCATCGAGCGTGACATGGGCTACGACGCCGAGATCACCCAACTCGCAAAGGACATGAACGTCCTCTACGCCGACATGGCCACCGTCGAAGCCGACCGCCTCGAAGCCCTCGGCCCCGAAAAAACCGCGCTCCTCTTCCCCATCGACCACACCCACACCAGCGCCGAAGGTGCCGAGCGTAACGCAGAATCCGTCGTCATCGCCCTCCGCAACGCCCACTCCCCCCTCGTCCCTTACCTCAAACCGCGGTGATCCTCACACAATCAGAATCGCAAGCCAGGCAAATAATTCTCATTTCCCTCGAAAATACCTTCGGCTAAAATCATCCGAAATCCTGAATCACCCAAAGGCCCCATGCGCTATTCCGGTCCCGCACTTCTTCTGGCACTCACTCTCACTGTTCCCACCCTCAACGCACAGGCAACCGAATCCTCCATCGTCGACCACCTGAAGGGCCTGCGTGCGGTCCCCACCGCCCAACGCCCCGCCGCTACAGCTAAACTCGCAGCCGACATCCGCGCCCTGCACCCGAGTCCCCGCAAGGTCAGCCTCGCCGATGCCCTCGCTCACCTCGCCACCGAAGGCGATCCCGGCAAAGAAACGCTCCAGGCAGTAACCGACACGCTCTCTCAGGCGCTCACTGAATCCCCCGTCACACCCAAAAACGACCAGCCCCCCATGCCCTACATGGACGTAGCCAAACTCGTCCGCTACGAACACGTCAACACGGATCTAAAAGATCCCCTCCTCGACAAAGCTGCCCTCAAGGACCTCCACGGAAAGAAGTACACTCTCTCCGATCTCCGTGGCAAAATCGTCCTCGTCAACTTCTGGGCCACTTGGTGCCCGCCCTGCCGCGCTGAAATGCCTGACCTCGACGCAATTTACTCGCACTTTCAGTCTCAGGGATTGGTCATCCTCTCTCTTTCGGACGAGGATCCCTTCAAAGTCTCCTCCTTCATCTCCCCAACCAATTACCACCCGCCGGTCCTGCTCGATACGGGTGGAAAGATTGCCAAACAGTTCCACGTCGACGGCATTCCCAAGACCTTCGTCTTCGACCGCGAAGGAAAACTCGTAGCCCAGTCCATCGACATGCGCACCCAGCACCAGTTCCTCATGATGCTCGCCGCAGCCGGCCTTCACCCATAACCGTTATCTGCGAAAAAGCAGTTAAGCCGACCTCACCCTCACGGTCCGCATTTGCCCCCACACCATTTACACTAGTAAATGGGACAATGTGCGCCCCGAAGGATACCTGTTTTGCTCAACAAAGCTATAGCAAAGGTCTTTGGAACCAGCAACGAACGCGCCGTAAAGCGCCTCATGCCCACCATCGCCCAGATTAATTCCCTCGAGCCCTCCATCCAGGCGCTCTCTGACGAACAGCTGCGCAACAAAACGGTCGAGTTCCGCCAGCGCATCGCCGACGCCCTCAAGGACATCCCCGACACCCCCGAAAACAAAGACGAGCGCATCGCCGTCGAAAAAGAAGCCCTCACTACCATCCTGCCCGAGGCCTTCGCCGTCGTCCGCGAAGCCGGCAAGCGCGCCGTCAGCATGCGTCACTTCGACGTCCAACTCATCGGCGGCATGGTCCTCCACTCCGGCAAGATCTCCGAGATGAAGACGGGCGAAGGCAAAACCCTCGTCGCCACGCTTCCCTGCTACCTCAACGCCCTCGCCGGCCACGGAGTCCACGTCGTTACCGTCAACGACTATCTCGCCAAACGCGACGCCGAATGGATGGGCAAGATCTACGGCTTCCTCGGCCTCTCCGTCGGCGTCATCGTCCACGACCTCGACGACCAGCAGCGCCGCGACGCCTACGCCTCCGACATCACCTACGGCACCAACAACGAGTTCGGCTTCGACTATCTCCGCGACAACATGAAGTTCGAGCTCAAGGATCAGGTCCAGCGCGGCCACTACTACTGCATCGTCGACGAAGTGGACTCCATCCTCATCGACGAAGCCCGCACTCCGCTCATCATCTCCGGCCCCACCGACCAGACCACCGACAAATATCTCCGCGTCAACGTCATCATTCCCAAGCTCGAACTCGGCGAGCTCATCGAGACCCTCGAGACCAAAACCTGGTCCGGCGACTACGTCGTCGACGAGAAGACCCGATCCATCACCGTCACCGACGAGGGCTGGGAGAAGATCGAAAAGCTTCTCGGCATCGGCAACATCGCCGACCCCGAGAACTGGGACCTCAAGCACCACGTCGAAACCGCCATCAAGGCCCACTCCCTCTACAAGCGCGACGTCGAGTACGTCGTCAAAGACGGCGAAGTCATCATCGTCGACGAGTTCACCGGCCGCCTCATGCCCGGCCGCCGCTGGTCCGACGGTCTCCACCAGGCCGTCGAAGCCAAGGAAGGCGTCGCCGTCCGCAAGGAAGACCAGACGCTGGCCACCATCACCTTCCAGAACTACTTCCGCATGTACAAAAAGCTCAGCGGCATGACCGGTACCGCGGAGACCGAAGCCGCCGAGTTCGACAAGATCTACAAGCTCGACATCGTCGTCATTCCCACCAACCGCAAGATGCTCCGCATCGAAAACTCCGACGTCGTCTACCGCACCGCGCAGGAAAAATACTTTGCCGTCGCCGATGAGATCGTGCGCCTCCACGCGGAAAAGCAGCCCGTCCTCGTTGGCACCACCAGCATCGAAAAATCCGAGCTCCTCAGCGAAATCCTCAAGCGCAAAGGCGTCCGCCACGTCGTGCTCAACGCCAAGTTCCACGAGAAGGAAGCCGAGATCGTCGCGCAGGCAGGCCGCCTCGGCATGGTCACGATCGCCACCAACATGGCAGGCCGCGGCACCGACATCCTCCTCGGCGGCAACTCCGACTTCATGGCGCGCCAGGATCTCGTCCGCAAGCAGCAGGCCCGCGCCGTCTCCGCAGCCGAAGGCGCCATCAACCCCGTCGCCGGCCCGGGCATGGTCCGCTTCTACTACACCGGCCAGGAGTTCGAAACCACGCAGGCAGCCTGGGACGCCGCAGTCGCAGCGCACGAGACCGCAGCCAAAGCCGAGCACGATTCCGTCATCAACGCCGGCGGCCTCCACATCCTCGGCACCGAGCGCCACGAGTCACGCCGGGTCGACAATCAGCTCCGCGGCCGCGCCGGACGTCAGGGCGACCCCGGCTCCTCCCGCTTCTTCCTCTCCCTCGAAGACGACCTCATGCGCATCTTCGCCCGCGAGTGGGTCTCCACCCTCCTCCAGCGCCTCGGCATGGAAGAAGGCGTACCCATCGAATCCGGCATGATCTCCCGGCGCATCGAGGCCGCGCAGAAAGCAGTCGAATCCCAGAACTTCGAATCCCGCAAACACGTTCTCGAGTATGACGACGTCATGAACAAGCAGCGCGAAGCCGTCTACGGCCTCCGCCGCCAGCTCATGGAAGGCGTCGACCAGAAGCAACTCATCACAGACGACTACCTCTCCACTATCCTCTCCAACGTCCTCGACGAGAACGCCCCCGAGAAGGTTCACGCCGATGAGTGGAAGCTCGAACCGCTCTTCTCGCAGATCTACGACCTCTTCGGCGCGCACCTCGAAACCGAGATCGACGCCACCCAGCTCAACCGCCACGAACTAGGCGAAACCATCTTCGAAAAGCTCCGCGCCCGCTATGACATCAAGGAACAGATCCTCGGCGCACCCCAGATGCGCTATCACGAGCGCATCGTCATGCTCTCCGTCCTAGACGGCCTTTGGAAAGACCACCTCCTCGCCATGGACCATCTCAAGGAGGGCATCGGTCTCCGCGGCTACGCCCAGCAAGACCCGCTTGTCGCCTACAAGAAGGAGTCCTTCGAGATGTTCGAAGGCATGATGATGCGCTTCCAGGAAGACACCGCACGCCACCTCTTCCGCATGCAGATCATCGGCCCCGACGGCACCCCCATCGAGTCCGCCGAACAGCTCGCCAACGCCCAGGCCCACGCCGCTGCCATCGCGCAAGCGCAACAAGCCCAGCAGCAACTCCCCATCGGGGGCCCTCCAACGTCCACTTCACCGCAACACACCAACGCGCCCGCGGCACGTCAATCCACACCCGTCTCCGACCGCGCTCCATCTACCACCATTGACGCCCTCGAGCGCGAGTTCCAAAAGAAAAAGCAGCGCGAACTCGAGCAGGCCCGCTCCGTAGGGTCCGCCACCAGCAGCAACGGCAATACCCCGCGAGTCACCGGCGAAAAAGTAGGCCGCAACGACCCCTGCCCCTGCGGCTCCGGCAAAAAATACAAAAAATGCCACGGCGCCGACGTCTAAAAGCACCGAGTTAGTCATTGGCTAGTTAGCAAGTTAGCCGGGCGGCCCATTCTCTACAGTCCTACCGTAAAGGGTGGGTTATCGACCGCAGGTCGACCGCTTTCGCAAACAACCCCCAAAATCTCTTCGTAAATCAATCACGCCCCACGCATCTACCCAAACAAGAGCGTCAACGGCGCGTCCTACACCAGCCAGATAGCTAACTAGCCAATCCGCTAACTAGCTAACTAGCTGCTTCATTTCTCCAAATCATCCAGTAACAACTTAGCCTTCGTCGCCAGAGTCTTCGCCCCCTCCGCATCCCCCGACTTCAGCGCATCTTGAGCATCTTTCAAGAAATTCTTCACCTTGCTCACCTGCGCCTTCTCTTCCTCGGCTTTCTGCGCCGAAAGAGCACTCAGCCTCTTCTCACTCGAAGCGATGAGATCCTCTGCCTCCTGCTTCGTTTGAGGATTCGCCTCTCCCCCCGCAGTCAACGACCCAATCGCGGTCTCCTCCGCCGTTGGAGCCGGAGCCGCCGCCACTTGCACCGGCGCGTCTTCCACAGGCTTCACTACCGGCTTCTTCCTCTGCCGCTTCGGCGAAACATTCTTCGCCACCGCCGCCGGCGCGGGCCTTAGCGGCTGAGTCTCAATCATCGGCAGATCGTCCGGCTCCCGAATATCCTCGAGCGCAACCGGTGTCAGTACCGGAGGCAGCGGAGTCACCACCGGCTTCTTATTACATCCGCTCAGTCCCACCGCCAGGCCGAAGCAAATCATCGCACCCGCCAGCCGCGTTCTAAGGACTCTCTGGTTCAAGCTCGCTCCCCTATCACTCGTTCCTTGCTTACCGTGGCTCCTGCCGCAACCACCTTCCGGCTTTCCACTCCAATTCCAGCGGCAACCGGAAGCCGCAGTGTAAACACTGTTCCGCGCTCCGCCGAACCCGCATCTGCATTCGACCGCACCTCCATCGCGCCGCCATGCAACTGCAGTATCCGGTACGTCATCGCCAGGCCAATGCCACTGCCCTTCGGCTTTGTTGTGAAGTACAACTCGAAGATACGCGGTAACACCTCCGGAGGTATACCCTCTCCTTCATCCGCCACCTCCACCACCGCAAACTGATGCTCTCGCCGCATCGTCACGCGCAGAGCCCCGCCATTTGGCATCGCCTGCATCCCGTTCAATAACAAGTTCAACACAGCCTGCTGCACCAACTCCGCATCCACCCTCACCATCATCGCCTCACGCGGAGCAACCACCGAAGCATTCACCCCATGCTCTTCCATCTCCACCGACGTCAACTCCATCACCGCGGCCACCACGTTCCGCAGATCATGCTCCCGCAGATGCAGCTCCATCGGCCGCGAAAAATCCGCCAGCGTCTGTACTACTCTATCCAATCGCTGCATCTCTCCCGACAAAATATCCACATGCCGCTGCGCTCCAGCAAACGCCTCTCCTCCACCTGCGGTCAACTTCCCGCGCAGCAGCTCCAGATGCACCACCATCGCGTTGATCGGATTCTTCACCTCATGTCCCACGCCGGCCGTCAGCTTGCCAATCGCAGCCAGCCTGCGCGAAACCTCCAGCTCCTGCCCCAGCTGCGCCACCGACTCCATATCCCTCAGCGTCAGCAAAGTCCCCATATTCCCGCCGCCCAACCCGTCATCAATTCTGTCCAGTGAGATCTGCACCTGACGCCCATCCTCCAGCGTCACCCCCTGAGCGCTCACCTGGTCGCCCTCGGCAAACGCGCTCAACACCGCCGCTCCGAGTGCCGTCTGCGGGCCGAATATCTCCTCAATCTGCTTCCCAACCAGCGACTCGTGTCCATCAGCTACCGGAGACGGCAAAAAATATGCCACAGCGTCCGACACCATCGCCGCTCGCCGGTCCGCCGTAAACAACAGCACGCCGTCCCGCAGCGTATCCAGCATCTGATTCAGGTTCGCCTGCAGCGCAGTGTACCCAGCCTCCTGCGTCCTCATCCGTTCGCCCAGTCGCTCAATCGACCGAGTAGCCCGGGTCATCGCATCGTTCCCATAACCGTCGCCCAGAACATCGTCCAGCAATCGCGGCGGCTGCGGTAGCTCCGGCGTCTTATCCGCCGGCATTGTCAGCATCTCCAGCTTTGCCGTAATCGCCTCCAGTGGTCTCAGCGCCACATTCGCCAGCACGCCCGCGCACAACACCGCCGCCAGTGCCGACGCAATCGCAAACCACAGCGCCGCCTGCAACCAAGGCTCATACGAGTTCTTTAAGAAAGTCGACCGCACGCCCACATGCGCCACCAAGAATGGCACCCCATTCCTGTCCAGCGACTGCGAAATATCCAGCACCCGCGGCTTGCCGAACACCACTCGCAACTGTCGAGCCAGCCCGCCATTCTGCACGCTCGCCAGGCTAAAACGAAATACCGCAGGCTGATTCAATGCATCTGGGTCCGTGCTCACCAGCGTCATCCCATGAGCATCCGTCACGCTCACGTCCTGCACAGTCTCTGAGTAGCGCACTATCGCGCTCATCACATCCGTCAGCGGCTGATGACTCCTCAGCGCATCCACCACCGCCCTCTGCAAAGCCTCGTCGCTTCTGTCCGACGGAGGATTCGCCTTCAGTCCCTCCACCATCGCCTGCCGCATCATCAGGTAAACCTGGTGCACCAGCACATCATTCGCGGTCTTTGTCTGCTCAATCCTCTGCCGCATCAGCTCGCTCACAAACAGCAGCGACAGGATCACCACCATCGCAAACGTCAATCCCGTCGCCGCCGCCACGAGCTTGGTCTTCAGCCGCATCGTTACTCCGTCACAGCAGCCGCGTTTGAATATTCCTTCAACTTATTCTGCAGTGTCTTCGAGCTGATCCCAAGAATCTCCGCGGCCTTCGTCTTGTTGTTATGCGTCGCCACCAGAGTCTTCAGGATCAACTGCCGTTCCGCCTCGTCCACCGTCGTCCCCACCTGCACCCGCACTGTGTTCGGCTCATCCATCTGCTCTTCCCGCTCAACCTGCGCCACTGCCCGCCGTCCGGAATCCCCAAACTTCGCCGGAGAAGGAGCAAATCCCGCCTCGCCAAAGTGCGGCGGCAGATGCTCCTCACCCAGCATTCCGCTCCCCGCCAGAATCACAGCGCGTTCAATCGTATTTCGCAGCTCGCGCACATTTCCCGGCCACTTGTACCCCTCCATCCGCCGCAGCAGCGAGTCCTTGATCCCAGCCACCGTGCAATGGTGCCGCTCATTCATGTCGTCGATCATCTTCTCCGCAATCGCCGACACATCCATCAGATGATCCCGCAGCGGAGGCATCTGAATATTGAACACATTCAACCGGTAATAAAGATCCCCACGCAAATCCCCGCTCGCCACCGCCTGCTCGGGATCGCGATTCGTCGCCGCAATCACGCGCACGTCCACCGGCGTCTCCACCTTGCTGCCCAGCCGTCGCAGCCGCCTGTCTTCCAGCACCCGCAGTAGCTTCGACTGCGTAGCCATCGGCATCTCGCCAATCTCATCCAATAGCAACGTGCCTTCTTCCGCTAACTCAAAACACCCCGCACGCCGCTCCAGCGCGCCTGTAAACGCGCCCTTCTCATGCCCGAAGATCTCGCTCTCAATCAGCGTCTCCGGAATCGCCGCGCAATTCACCGCAACAAACGGCTTCAATCTTCTCGCACTCAAATCATGCAGAGCCCGCGCCACAAGCTCCTTGCCCGTCCCGCTCTCACCCGTCACCAACACGCTCACATTGGAAGGAGCCACGCGCTCAATCAGCGTAAAAATATCCTTCATCTGCGGAGACGAACCCACCAACTCTCCCAACACTCCGGTATCGCGCAGTTGTCTCCGCGTAGCCTCCAGCTCAACATCCGCCTCCCGCTGCCGGCTGGCATTATGCAGAATCGTCTTCAGCCGCACCGGATCCACCGGCTTGGGAATATAGTCGTAAGCCCCCATCCGCATCGCTTCTACGGCACTCTCAATCGACCCCTGCGCCGTCAGCATCACCACCGCGATCCGCTGCGGCAACTCGCCGATCCGCGACAGCAGCTCCATCCCATCCATCCGCGGCATCTTCAGGTCGGTAACAATAATCGCCGGAGCCCACGCAATCGCCTTCTCCAGCCCCTCCAACCCATCCGCGGCAGACTCCGCCCGATAGCCCCAGCTCTCCACCAACTCCGTCAGTCCACTTCGAGCATGAACCTCATCTTCAACAATCAGAACCTTTTCCAACACATTCTCCAAGGCAGTCACCGTCCCTCGTTCAACATGTTCCAGGAGTACAAGCGTACATAACTAGGATGCAATCCAGCCCAATCCTGTTCTCGGCCCAATTCAGACCCGACACCTGACACCCAAAAAGCTGTTATCCGATACCTGACACCTTATCCCAAAAATTCAACTCCCGGCGCCAGACATCGCCCTTATACAACCCCACTTAGGGACCAACCTCTGGACACCTCTATAAGGATATATCCTTGAACCATGCTTGACCTCGAAATCTCCCCCGAAGCCTTCGCCCAGTTGCGCCAGAAACCCAACTCCCCTGTTCTCTTGGATGTCCGCGAATCCTGGGAGCATGAAACCGCCGCCCTCCCCAACGCCACCCTCATCCCCATGGGCGACATCCCCTCCCGGGCCCACGCCGAGCTCGACCCCGACGCCCCCATCGTCGTCATGTGCCACCACGGAGCCCGTTCCCTCAACGTAGCCTTATGGCTCCGCGACCAGGGCTTCACCCACGCCCAATCCCTCTCCGGTGGCATCGACGCCTGGTCCCGCTCCATCGACCCCACCATCCCCCGCTACTAAAGCAGCCACCACCCGGGTGGCCCATCCTTTCGGTTTCATCGAAAGGGTGGGTTATCGAACCCTGAGCGTAGCCGAACGGGTCGACCGTCTTCCTAAGTCTTCGGTGGAGTAGTCTCCGCCGGCGGTCTCGGATCATCATGAATCCGCTCTGGTTCTTCAGGCTGCGTAATCGGCGTCTCCGGAACTTCTTGAATCCGCGGCACACTCTCGTCCTGCCGCTGCCGTTCAATATTCTCTTCAACCTCCCGATTCAACTCGTCCTGCTGCCTCTGCGAAGCCGTCTGCTGTTCCTGCAAGAGCTTTGCATCCACCCTCCTCTGGTCGGCAGAGGAGATCGCCTCCGTATCCTCCGGCTGCACCTGAGCAGTCTGCAACTCGGTTTGCCGCGAAACAGCCTGCCTACGATTTGAAACAACCGCCACCCCCGCACTCCCCACCGGCGGCGGTCCATCGTCAAAATCCGGCACAGTGTTCACCGCAGGAGAGCTTCGAACCACCGGTTGTGACGCTACGGGAGAAACATGCCGCTTGCATCCCGCCGCAAGCACGGCTGCCAACCCAACAACCGCCATAAGACGCCATCTGGCAAAAGCGATCTGCATCGCAAGAACCTCGCCCTCATTAGATGCATTGGCCCTCCAATCCAGTGCAGACCCGAAAGGGACCCCGATTCACACAAATCAAACGAATCTATGGCTTAATTCCAACATGCCCCGAACTGTACGCTTTCTTTGTCTGACCGCCACGCTCCTCTGCGCCGCCACGCTTCACGCCGCCACCAAAAAAGTCATCGTAATCTCCATCGACGGCCTTCGCGGAACCACTCTCGCCTCCCTCTCCACCCGCAATCTCAAGACTCCCAACCTCAACGAATTCGCCAACGCCGGAGCCCTCTCCGACGGTCTCTTCGGCGTCTACCCCACCGTCACCTACCCTAGCCACACCACCCTCGTCACCGGAGTCACGCCCGACCAGCATGGCATCCTCGGCAACGGCATGTTCGACCCCGAACACCAATTCGACGGAGCCTGGTACTGGTACGCCCAGCAGATCAAACGCCCCACCCTCTACACCATCGCCAAAGACAAAGGTCTCACCACCGGCGCCGTCTTCTGGCCCGTCACCGTTGGCGCCCGTATCGATTACAACTTCCCCGAGTACCGCGAACCCGACACCGAAGAAAGCCTCCTCCTCTACGGCGGCCTCTGCACCCCGGGCCTCCTCGACGCCTATGAAAAGGCCAACGCACCCCTCGCCATCGATCACATCGACGACGACGTCCGCGCGAGCATGGCGCGCTTCCTCATCGCCACCTACAAGCCCGACCTCCTATTCGTCCACCTCATCGACATGGACCACCAGCAACACCTCCACGGCCCCGACAGCACCGAAGCCTTCAAGACCCTCGAAAACATCGACCGCCTCATCGGCACCATCCGCGAAGCCGTCAAAACTACCGAGCCAAACGACCAGGTCGACTTCATCATCGTCAGCGACCACGGCTTCCGCCCCGTCGAAAAACAGTTCAGCCCCAACGCCGTCCTCACCAGCCTCGGTCTCGAAGGAACCAAAGAGCATCCCGAAAAATGGCGCGTCTCAGCCTTCGACAATGGAGCTTCCTTCGGCCTCGTAGCCCAGGACCCCAACGACAACGAAGCCATCGACCTCGCCACCAAAACCTTCAAACGACTCACCGCCGACGGATCCTGGGGCATCGACAAGTTCTACGACGCCTCCGAGACCCACGCTCTCCAGGGCTACAGCAACAGCTTCGCCTCCGTCAGCATGAAGTCCGGCTTCACCCTCAGCGGCGCAGCCTCCGGTCCCTGGCTCTCCGACACCAAAACTCGAGGCATGCATGGCTACGCCCCCGGCCCCAGCGAGTTGGACGCTTCTTTCCTCGCCTTTGGCCCCGGCATTCCCCACCGCCACTTGCCTCGAGCCAAACTAGTCGACGTAGCCCCCACAGTAGCCCACATCCTCAACCTGCCAATGCCCAACACCGAAGGTCAAGACCTTCTCAAACAATAAGAAATGAGAGTGGGGTCTCAGTTGCCGAGCATCGCGAGGCCCCATTCCTTCAACTCACCGAAACAAGGTATACAAGTCACGAAGTGACCGCTCCACGCGCAGTGGGCCCGTCCGGCAGGATAGAGTCATTTCGCCCGCGGATGCGTCTCGTCATAGACCTTCTGCACCTGCCCCACCGTCAGCTGCGTATATCTCTGTGTAGTCGACAACCGCTCATGCCCCAGCATCTCCTGGATCGCGCGCAAATCTGCCCCTTCCTCCAACATATGCGTCCCAAAAGCATGCCGCAGCGTATGCGGATGCACATCCGCCGCCAGCCCCCGCGACAAAGCGATCGCCTTCACAATCCGCCCCACACTCCGCGTAGTCAGCCTGCAATCCCCACGCATTCTCAGGTTCATTACCAGCGGCCCATCCTGCACCAAACCCGCTCTACCAGCGGCCAGCAGCTTCGCCTCCCTCAACGGCAGATAACTCCGCAAAGCCGCCGCAGCCTCATCCCCCAGCGGCACCAACCGCTCCTTCTTACCTTTTCCCCGAACCAGCACAGCATCATCCCGCCACTTCACACTCCCCATATCCAACCCCACCAGCTCCGAGTTCCGAATCCCGCACCCATACAACAACTCAAAGATCACCCGATCCCTCTCCGGCCAAGCCGCAGCCTCACCCTCCTTCTTCTTCACCTCACCCTCAAGCGAATTCAAAACGCGATTCACCTCTTCCACACTAGGCACCCGAGGCAGATGCTTCGGCAGCTTCGGAGTACTCACCAGCAGCGCAGGATTCTGCGCGACCTTCCCCTCCTTCGCCAGCCATTTAAACCAGCTCCGCACCGCCGCCAGCGCCCGCGCCGCACTAGCCTTAGTTAACCCCCGCTCATACAACACACCAAGATAAGCCCGAATATGCAGATGCTCCACCGCACCCACCTTCGCACCCTCACCAAGCATCTCCGTCAAATAATCCGCAAAGCTCCGCACCTCCCGCGCATAAGCCCGCACCGTATGCGTCGAAGCCCCACGCTCATTCGCGAGCATCGCCAGGAATCCTTCCGCCAACTCTTCAATCTCACCAGACTTCGCCATCAAAGAATCCTCGACTAACCCACTCGGAGAAAAAATCCGCTCTTATCAGCCTTTATCTTTTTGATCACTGTTACGCCGTCACCCTCCGCCTCCCACGCGGATGATGCTCACGATGCACCTTCTTCAAATGCCCCAGCGCCACATGCGTATAAACCTGCGTAGTAGCTATATCGGCATGACCAAGCAAAGTCTGCACACTCCGCAAATCAGCCCCATGCTCGACCATATGCGTCGCGCAGCTATGCCGCAGCATATGCGGACTCACCTTCGTCCCCGCCGCCCCGCGCACCATCTGCCAAACCCACTGCCGCGTCAGCGCCTTCCCCCGCACACTCAAAAACAAAGCCCGCGTCATCACTCTCCCAGCCTTCACCAACTCCGCTCGCCCCATCGCCAAATACCGGTCCAGCGCCTCAATAGCCGACCGCCCCAGCGGCACAATCCGTTCCTTATCGCCCTTCCCCCTCACCTGCGCGCGCCCTTGGTCCAGATGCAAATCCTCAACCCGCAGCGAACAAATCTCCCCTACCCGCAGTCCACCCGCATACAGCAACTCCAAAATCGCATGATCCCGCAGTGCCAACCCATCCGCATCCGCCGCACGAGAAGCGACACCCGTCCGCTCGAGCATCTCCGACACTTCACCCTCAGCCAGCGACTTCGGCAACACCTTCCAGCTCGACGGTGTCTCCACATTCACAGTAGGATCATGCGCAATCCGCTTATCCATCAGCAGCCACCGATAAAACCCACGCAGACAACTCAGCTTCCGCGCAATCGACCGCGACTCCACCGCATGCCCTCGCAGCCCTTCCATAAACCCACTCACGTCTGCCTGAGTCGCCCCTACCAGCAACCCATCCTGCGCCTCAACATGCTCCGCAAACTGCTCCAGATCCCGCCGATAAGCCTCACAACTCGCGGGCCTCAGCCCCTTCTCCACCTGCAGATACGCCACATACTCCCGTACCGTCCTCGCATTCCCACCAACCTGGCCCTTTTCCTGCAGAGAAGCCTTCATAGACCTCGATTATCCCGCCCCAAAACCCTCCCCAACGTCCCCAACCATCAAATGAACCAATCTGGCCAGCACCAAGCCCGCCACTTGCCAACCCACAACCTGCCATAAGCTGACCAGCTAACTCGCTGACAGCTAACCGGCTGCCCTTCCGCTGATAAACTTGAATCAGTCATGTTTGAAAACCTAAGCGACAAACTCCAGCGTTCCTTCAAGACCCTCCGCGGCCAGGGCACCATCTCCGACGAGAACATCTCCGACGCCCTCCGCGAGATCCGTCTCGCCCTCCTCGAATCCGACGTGAACCTCGCCGTCGTCAACGAGCTCATCGAGCACATCCGCGCCCGCGCCATCGGCGAAAAGGTCGCCACCGCCCTCAGCCCCTCCGAGCAGATCGTCAAAATCGTCCACGACGAACTCATCAACGTCCTCGGCAAGGACACCGCCCGCTTCCAGAAGTCCTCTCAGCCGCCCAGCGTCATCCTCATGGCCGGCCTCCAGGGCTCCGGCAAAACCACGACCAGCGGCAAGCTGGCCCAGTGGCTCAAAAAAGCCGGCCACCGCCCCATGCTCGTCTCCGTCGACGTCTACCGCCCTGCCGCCCGCGAGCAGCTAGCCATCGTAGCCCGCTCCACCAACTCCCAGATCTACGAAGGCAAGCTCACCGAAGAAAAGCCCGGCACCGAAACCGTCCTCCGCCTGGCCCGCGAAGCGAAACGCGAAGCGGCAAATTTCGGCTGCGACATGCTCATCGTCGACACCGCCGGCCGCAACCAGATCGACGCCTCTCTCATGGACGAGATGGCGCAGCTCAAAAAGCTCCTCAACCCCTCCGAGATCCTCTTCGTCGCAGACGCCATGACCGGCCAGGACGCCGTCAACTCCGCCAAGGCCTTCAACGATCTCCTCACCATCACCGGCTCCATCCTCACCAAGATGGACGGCGACGCCCGCGGCGGCGCCGCCCTCTCCATCCGCCACATCACCGGAGCCCCCATCAAGTTCCTAGGCACCGGCGAAAAGCCCGACGCCTTCGAGCCCTTCCACCCCGACCGCATCGTCTCCCGCATCATGGGCCACGGCGACATCGCCACCCTCCTCGAGCGCGCCGAATCCACCCTCGACCGCGGCAAAGCCGAGCAGTTCGCCAAAAAAGCTCTCTCCGGCGACGGCTTCACCCTCGACGACTTCCGCGACCAGCTCCGTCAGATCAAAAAGATGGGCAGCATGAAGTCCATCCTCAAGATGCTCCCCTCCGTCGGCCCCTTCGCCGGCATGTCGCAAGCCATCGACAACGTAGACGAAGGCCAGTTCACCCGCGTCGAATCCATCATCAACTCGATGACGCAAAAAGAACGCCTCGACCACGAGATCATCAACGGCAACCGCCGCAAGCGCATCGCCCGCGGCTCAGGCACCACCGTTCAGGACGTCAACAACCTCCTCCGCCAATACGCCCAGATGCGCAAGATGTTCAAGTCCATGGGCTCAGGCGGCGGCATCAAAGCCCAGCAACGCATGATGAGCCAAATGCAAAGCCGCCAAAAATTCGGACGTTAGTGGCATGATTGCGTCGAACTATCCGTTCCTTTGCAGCTTCTTATCTTTTTGAATACCCCGCCTGCTTCGGCAAACTATGAAGTAGAACTATCGGTAGGATCGGTTTATGGCAGATACTCTTCGCGCTTACAGCTTGGGATACGAGGGCATGAGCCTAGACGGATACGTCGAGGTATTGAAGGCCAACAACATTACCGTAGTGATTGACGTTCGTGAAACCCCGTGGAGCTACAAGCCCGGCTTTTCAAAAAAGCCGCTCTCCGAAAGG
The DNA here is from genome assembly GCA_963841335.1 of uncultured Acidobacteriaceae bacterium. Classification (GTDB taxonomy): domain Bacteria; phylum Acidobacteriota; class Terriglobia; order Terriglobales; family Acidobacteriaceae; genus Edaphobacter. The sequence continues at coordinate 46,359 of CAWJCF010000001.1, forward strand.
TTGCAGGCAGACGGAATTTGCTACGTACACGTTAAGTCGGCAGGAAATCCTTCGCGCAATAGGAAAATGGGATTGCCGCAGCACAAGGTGATTGACCTCTATAAGCAACATCTTGATCAAGATCCCCGCTGTTTAGATGAGATTTACGATCTCATTACGATGACTGGGGGTAGCGTCTGTCTACTTTGCTTTGAACAAGAGCCACACGATTGTCACCGCAAGGTCATCTTGGATAGGATCGCAGAGCACAGTCAAAACCTAATGACCTGCCATCTAAGTGGTCGAACTATCACATCAAAAGAGACGGTTGCTGCACAACGGATACCAAAGACCAATAATCGCAAAAGAGCCGGGGTACATATGGAAGTTTCCCAAAATGAAAGCCGTCTTGTGACGGTCTGAATCTAACAAAGATTCTACTTTCGCCTTCGCAGCTTCCAGCCCGTTCCTCCTCGCCAACTCGCATATTTCCCAATCTAAGATTTGCATAGAATGCCCAGTACAGTCTTCGTCGGCGCAACGCCAATCGATGCAGACTCGCTCACCCACGTATTCAAGATTTTTCATCGCGGGCGGAACTGTTTGTTCAAAAAGATCCAGTTGTTTGCGGGCGACTACATTGCGCTTCTTAAGCTCTTCCAGCTTCTCCTGAAAAGTATCGGCGTCATCAGCTGCGCGCCTCCGAACGCTCACTCCAATAATCGAGGTCGGTCTCACGAAGGCTAGAGACTGCCCAGAAGTTCGTTGAGATTCCAGTAAATCTCTCATAGAACTGAACTGCCAATGAGAAGACTTCAAGACGATTTCTGCACGCTTACCCCATTCATCTGGCGTTGCGGGCACCTCTTCCGCAAGCGTTATGGAGTCAGCGCGAAGGGTATGACTTTCAGGCCTGACATCATGTGCGCTCTTAGTAAGAGACGCATCTATCCACTGATAACGCTTAAAGCGCTGGGGACCTGAAAGATATCGAAATGGAATGGGGTAAAGGCGCACAGGGTTTCCGCCTTCGTCTACTCCGGCTGTACAAACAGTCTCACCGTACTTTGAACTAAGTTCAGGATAAGTCTTAGCAATGATGAAGACGCGCATACACATTTGTCCAACGGCATATTTAACTCAGATAGCCGTGATTAGTCTGTCACAGTATCAGTGGCAATTGCTGGCACAAAAGGTACCTCGGCAAGGAATTACTTCTATGAAGCCAGTGGGCGACCACGATTTTCACCCCCCTAAATCACAGAACCAAAAGGTACGATAAAATACCTTCAAGACGGAGGCCACCATGATCGACATCACCAAAGACATCCAGCCCCTAACCACCTTCCGCAACAACTCCGTCAAATTCATGAAGCGCCTCAAGAAGACGCGCCGCCCCATCATCCTCACCGTCAACGGCAAACCCGAAGCCGTCGTCCAGAGCGCAGCCGAGTACCAGCGCCTCCTCGACCTCGCCGCTCAGGCCGATCCCGAAGAAGGCCTTCGACAGGGACTAGAGGACATCGCCAAGGGCCGCACACGCCCCGCCCGCAAAGTCTTCGCCGAACTTCGCGAGGAATATGGCATACGAGGTTAGGCTAGCAACGCGGGCAATCAACGATCTGCGCCACATCTACAAAACCATAGAAGCCGACACATCCCAGGCGGCAGACGCTTGGTTTCGGGGCTTGGAATCCGCGATCTTTAGTTTGGAAACACACCCCGCCAGAGGTGCCGTCGCTCCAGAGCGTCCCCACCTGCGTCACTTACTCTATGGCAACAAGCCAAACGTCTACCGGATTCTCTACTCCATCGACGAAAACCAAAAAGTAGTCTACGTTGCTCAAATCCGCCACGGCGCCCGCCGGCCACTCAAACCTGAGTAGGCGGGTGCCCCATTCATGCAGTCTCACCGCATGAGTAGGCATTCGCGCAAGCGAACCGCCTTTCTCACTTTTATACCCGCCTCAACTTCAGGGTGGGTATCACTAAGCCAACATCCGGTTCATCCCCTCCAGAATCGGACGTGGATCATAGTAGGCTCGGACAGACACAATCTGTCCGTCCACGATCTGCAGGAATTCGACAAACGGAATTAGCCCGAAGGAAGTGTCTACGTTGAGCACTGCGGCGCATGTGTCGTCGTCAGCAGTGAGATGCACGACATCAATGCTCTTCAGGATGGGAACGAAGTCCTCAATTCCCTTTCGAAAGTTCGCAAGGCCTCTGATACTTCTCACAGGACTGTCGAACACCACATCGGAGTGGATCGGGACCGCATCGATGTTATTCTTCCTGACCCCATCGATATATGCCTCCACAATCCGGATCACCTCGTCGCGCATAAACCCTCCGTTCGCAGTCCTTCACCTTACCAGACGCAGGCACATCCAGGTCCGGCCCCAAAATTGACGACCCGTCCCCTGACCAGCACAGATTGCTTGACACGTCCTTTAACCCGAGCGCATATTACTGAGGTTATCCCTGTTTTAGGTTAGATCCCTGTACACGGCCCCTATCGAGTCCGGAGGCTAAATGTACATCCCACCCTCCTTCCCGACGTCTCATGCAACGCTGACGGTTGCCCCGGTGATGAGTCGCAAGGGACCTCAAAACAAATCTGCATTGAAATGACCTCTCTGATGTCACTTCCGCAATCGAAATTACGCTTTATAACGTGAGAGCCCCGGCCCTCGAGGCGGCCGCTCAATCCGAGCTGTTGAAGTGGATCAGGAGGCACACCATGCGGACATTTTCGATGTCACTTCTGCTTTGCGCCGCTTCGCTGATAGTCGGGTGCAGCGGTAGTTCCCCTATGTCGCCAGCATCGTCAACCTCGACCACACCAATCACCACAACCACACCTGTCAGCACATCAGGAGGCGGTACTGCCACCAGTGTGAAAGGACCGTTTGCCGTAACTGGCAGCCTGACCACGGCGCGGGCAACCCATACAGCGACCCTGCTCCCCAACGGGAAGGTTCTGATCACCGGCGGCACCGGGAACGGCCTCCAACCACTAGCCAGCGCCGAACTCTACGACCCCTCCACAGGCATGTTCACCCCCACGGGAAGCATGACCACGGCTCGAACTTGGGGGCACACAGCAACGTTACTTGCCAACGGCAAGGTCTTGATCGCTGGCGGTACAAACAGTCTAACCACGTATGCACCGCTTACCAGCGCCGAACTCTACGACCCCTCCACAGGCATGTTCACCCTCACAGGCAGTATGCCCACTGCCCAAGTCACGGACGGGGCAGCGTTGCTCCAGGATGGCCGCGTGTTCGTTGCCGGGGACAGCAATGCCGCAATCTATGACCCGGCTAGCGGAACCTTCGCTCAGGCAGGTGCCTACGTCGATGCGGCTCCCGTGCTGTGGAGCACGGTCAACTTGCTCCTGGACGGCAGAGTTCTGCTCACTGGGTGCGCGGTGCAATGCACGGTCGGAGCAACTGAACTCTTTGACACCAAGAGCGGCACGTTCAGTACAACGGGCCCGATGACCGGCTACACCTGGGGCAACGTGAACACGGCAACTCTGCTCACGGACGGCAAGGTCTTGTTTGTGGGTAACGATGAGAATGACGGAACGTTGGCCGACGCAGAAATCTATGACCCCACGGCCGGTACATTCACGTCGCTTGGGAAGGCGACCGCGCCGCACGAGTTCGCCGCTGCCGTGCGCCTCGCCGATGGCACGGTCCTAATCACAGGTGGCCAGTTGCCTGGCGGCAACGGTAACGCTGGCAGCGACCTTTATCTTCCCGCGACTGGCATTTTCGGTTCCGCGGCCATGACCACGGCTCGCCACTCACACACGGCAACTTTGCTCTCCGATGGAAGGGTCCTGATCGTTGGCGGCTATAGCACCTGGCCGACACCCACCGCCAGCGCCGAAATCTACGATCCCAGTTGCAGCGGATGTTGGGATTATTAATTACTGCGGCGACCGGGTGGCCCACACACGAAATAGTGCCGATACCGCGGGTGCCCCATTCCTGCAGTCTCACCGCATGAGTGGGCATTCGCGTCACGCGCGAACCGCTTCCCCTCACTCAGGCAGTTTCACTCCCTTAATCGCCAGCCACAGCGCAGCCGATAACTCCGCAAAGAAATCCGGCACCAAAAATCCCGGATCAAGCACCGCCCTGCTCCCAGGAAAAACAAGGAAAACGAAGCAACAAAGAAGCATCTCAACCGACGCAAACAGATACAAGCCCGAGATGACCCGCGGTATATATCCCGAGCGCCACAACAACCAAGTATGAACTCCCGCGCCGCAACAGAAAAACATAAGCCCCATCAGCGACACACGACTATGCAAGTCAAAAAACATCATCGCAATCGCGTGCAGTTGATCCGCACTCAAGAGCGACGTGTAGTGAGAATTAACCAAAAGATCCAAACCCACCAGGCTGGCGGCAACACCGACACCCAACACGACCGCATTCGCAACCCGCCAGAACGAACCGAGCAGCGCCAGAGTCGAGTTCACCGGCTTAAGCAACGCAAACAGAGCCAGCGCCAGCACCACATCGCAGCTCAACATCACAAATTCGCACAACAGCCCCACACGGAAGCCTCGCTCGTGCGCCAGAATATTGCGCGCAGTCGCCGCTGCCCCATCAACGATCGAATGCCCAGGCTGGACAAACATTCCCGCAAATCCACTAACCATAAGCAACAGGAGAGTGTACCCTGCGACACGCGCTGCGATCCTCTGCGAGTCTTCCGTCGTGCGATTTGTCATGGTGCGATTGGAAATTGCCATCTATCGATACGTAAACGGAAAACATAAGTTCCGGCTACGCTGGACGGGTACCCCATATCTAGATTCTGAGGATCGGCCTTCGCGCGAAGCGCGAACCACCGCTCGCACCCAAGACATCCAGCCCCCATCACGTTCCGCAACAACTCCTCGGCTCTCCTCCAGTTGTCAAAATATCAACATCAAGTTGTAAAAATATCGACACCCGGTGTCAACCAATCGACACTCCTTCACTCCGCAAAAAAAATACTCGCTCTGAAAACACTTCACATACGTTAAATGCGACCAAGTATTGGAGCGAGGCTGCTTCTTTCCCTATCTAGGGCTCATCAAATTGTTAGTTGCAGCAAGGAGGAACATGCTTAAGAAAAAACTGATCTACCTACTCCCCGTTCTGAGTGCCATCCTCGTCGTTGGCGGCAGCAAAGCCCAGGCTCAAGTCGTCAGTGGGCTCAAGGCTAAAATTCCTTTCGAGTTCCATGCAGGAAAAACCACCCTCCCAGCGGGTAATTACACAATCAGTGTCCTTGGGGGCTTAGAGTCCAATCTCATCGAGATACGAAGCGACGACAACAACCACTCCACCGCCCTCGTCCAAACGATGGACAATGACTTCGGGACCATTTCGAAGAATTCCCAACTCATCTTCGATCACACGGGAGGAAACTACTACCTCGCGAGGATCTTCGACGAGGACGGAAACTCTGGCGTTGATGTGGCCGACCCCGACTCCACGAAAAAATAATCAGAGTCGCTACACGCGGTAAGGTCTCCACAACGCAATACAAACAGATGCCCATCGATGCGCCTTCGATGGGCATCAGCGCATCACAGGATGGATGGGGCCGATCCAGCGATCCAAGTTACGATACTCATTGCAAGCCCTTGGCTCGCAGGAGAACTATCAAATGCCCCTCGCGCATCGTTTGCTCGCAGCCATTCTCTTCCCAGCCCTGTTCACTCCCGCCTTCACATCTGCCCAGCAAGCCGACAATCTCGCCTTCCACCGCGCCGAACACCTCCGGCACGGCATCAACACCAGCGACTGGTTCGCACAATCCGGCGACTACTCCGTCCAGCGCCTCCGCACCTTCACCACCACTGACGACATCCGCCTCATCCACCATCTCGGCTTCGACCACATCCGCATCAGCATCGACGCCGAACCCCTCCTCGCCTGGCAGCGCCATCAAACCAGCGGCGCCGACTTCATGCGAGAACTCGACGCCATCGTCAACCTCGCCATCCAGCAAAAGCTCGCCGTCATCATTGACATCCATCCCCAATCCCGCTACAAACAATCCCTCCTCCAGGGAGACGAGCCCGTTAAACGCTTCGCCATGCTCTGGACCGCACTCGCCACACACTTCGCCCCACTCGATCCCGACTACGTCTTCTTCGAGATCATGAACGAACCCGAACAACCCGACACCTACCGCTGGCAAGGCATCCAGTCCCTCGTCGCCCAGCAAATCCGCACCGCCGCCCCCAACAACACCATCATCGCCTGCGGAGCCCGCTGGTCCGGCCTTGATGATCTCCTGCCCCTCGAGCCGCTGGCCCTGCCCAATATCATCTACACCTTCCACGACTACGAGCCATTCGCCTTCACCCACCAGGGAGCCACCTGGACCGACCCCGCCGTCCAACCTCTACGCAACGTCCCCTACCCCTCCACTCCCGAAAACGTAGCCAAGAACTTCGAACAGGAACCAACCCTCGCAGGACAATTCTTCGTCCAGCAATACGGTCTCGCCCGCTGGGACGCCCATCGCATCGACGTCACCCTCTCCTTCGCCGAGCGCTGGTCGCAACTTCACCACGCCCCCGTCTACGTCGGCGAATTCGGCGTCCATCGCCCCTACGCCGACCCCGCCATGCGAGCCCAATGGATCCGAGACATGCGCATCATGATGGAAAAACATCACCTCGGCTGGGCCATGTGGGACTACCAGGACAACTTCGGAGCCGTCACAAAAAAAGACGGCCAAGCGATCCCCGATCCTGCCATCCTCGACGCACTAGGTCTATCAACGCAGCCAAATTGAAACTACAAATCGGGTGCACCACGTCTCGATTCAGAGATGTGGGCATTCGCGCGAAGCCGCGAGCCGCTTCCTCCAAACTACCGCCGCGAACTCCCACCCAGCAGCGACCCCAACACTCCCCGCACAATCTGCCGCCCCACCGTACTCCCCATTGCCCTCGCCGCGCTCTTCACCGCAGCCTGCATAGGAGTATCCCCACGTCGCGACCCGCCACTCCCAAAGACCCCGCCCACGGCATTCTCCAAACCACCCAGCCACCCCGAGCCCGCACCACCACTCCCCGGCTCGCCAGACGTCGTCGAGGCCGCCACCTTCCCCTTCAACTTCTCATAAGCCGATTCACGGTCCACCACCGTCTCATAAACCCCCGCCACCACCGAGCCCTTAATCATCTCCGCCCGCTGCTCCGGAGTAATCGGCCCAATCTGGCTATGCGGCGGACACACCATCGCCCGCTCCACCATCCCCGGCACACCCTTCTCATCCAGAAACGACACCAGCGCCTCACCCACGCCCATCTCCGTAATCACCTGCTCCACATTCACCTTCGGATTCGCCCGAAACGTCTGCGCCGCCGCCTTCACCGCCTTCTGATCCCTCGGCGAATACGCCCGCAACGCATGCTGCACCCGATTCCCCAACTGCCCCAGCACCGTATCCGGCACATCGATCGGATTCTGCGTCACAAAAAACACGCCCACGCCCTTCGACCGAATCAACCGCACCACCTGCTCAATCCTGTTCTGCAAAACCGAAGGCAAATCATTGAACAATAAATGCGCCTCATCAAAAAAGAACACCAGTTTCGGCTTCTCTGGATCCCCCACCTCCGGCAGCTTCTCAAACAACTCACTCAGCAGCCAAAGCAGAAACGTCGCATACAACTGCGGCGACTGCATCAACTGGTCCGCCGCCAGAATATTCACCACACCCTTGCCATTCCGATCCACCTGCAGCAGATCTTCAATATTCAGCGCCGGCTCCCCAAAGAAAAGATCCCCGCCCTGCTGGCCCAGCGCCACCAGCCCCCGCTGAATCGCCCCCACACTCGCCGCGGAGATATTCCCATACTGCGTCTGATACTCCTTCGCATTCTCCGAAACATGCTGCAGCATCGCCTGCAGGTCCTTCATATCCAGCAACAGCAACCCATGGTCGTCGGCCATCTTGAACACAAGCGTCAGCACACCCGACTGCGTATCGTTCAAATTCAAAATCCGGCTCAGCAGCAGAGGCCCCATCTCACTCACGGTCGCCCGCACCGGATGCCCCTGCTTCCCAAACACGTCCCAGAGCACCACCGGACACCCATAAAACTTCCACTCCCCCAAACCCAGCGTCTTCACCCGCTCATCAAACTTCGACGAACTCTTCCCCGCGTGGCTGATCCCCGAAAAATCCCCCTTCACATCCGCCGCAAACACCGGCACACCAATCGAGCTCAACGCCTCCGCCATCACCTGCAGCGTCACCGTCTTCCCCGTGCCCGTCGCCCCCGCCACCAATCCATGCCGGTTCGTCATCCCCGGCAACAGATAAAGATCATCAGCCCCTTTGGCAATTATCGGCATCTCGATCATCTTTTTACGAATCCTCCCTCACGCCTCTCCAGCCTATACCGCCGCACTCCGTCACGCGGCCCGCCACCGCTTGACAACACCTTCCCCGGAACGCCCCACTCGAAGGCGCCCGATCGAGGGGCCATGACTCAAGTCCAGACCTAAAGTCTATTTTTCGAAGACTTTGCGCACCTTTCGACGGGAGAGGGGGAGGGTCTAACGACAGCTCAGGTCAACGCGACCCTTCGAAGATTCTCCCTTCGCATCGCGCCACCTCAAAAATCCGCATCACACCTTACATCTGGCGAATCTTCGCCGAACGGAGAGAAAAAATAATGCTTATTCTTTTGATCGTTTTGATCCTTGTGTTCGGCTTCGGCGGTTATCGTATGGGACCAGGGCTCGGCTACTACGGCGGAGGGGGCATCAGTCTCATCCTCACCATCGTTCTCATCCTCCTCCTACTAAAAGTCGTATAGCTGGCTTCCGATATCCCATTCTGCGCGCCAGCGGAGAATGGGATATCCAGCTAGCTCACTGCACCTCGCTGGCGCCCTTCAACATGCGCACAACTTCAATCCTCTCCCCATTCCCCACCGGCACCGCAATCCGGCTCACCTCCCGATACCCCTTCCGCCAGTACAACGCCACCCCAGTCAAAGTGCTCCCCATCTCGAAACGCCGAAACCCCATCCGCCCCGCTGCACTCTCCGCCGCCCCCAAAATCATGCTCCCCAGTCCCTGCCTGGCAAATTCAGGATGCACAAAAATTGCGCGGATCTTCGCTGCGTCTTTCTCAGGATCGAGCCTCTCCGGCTCAATCGCCTCCATCTGGTGATCCCCTCCATACAACGTCTTCCGAAAGCTCCACCCACCGCACCCGGCAAGCTCCCCACTCTCCGTCAACGCGACAAAATAAGTTCCATCCGCAATCAACTGGCTATCCGTCGTGAACACTGTATCCAGCGCCCCCTCAATCTGCCCCGGCGAATAATCCGCCGCCTGCAACCCCCGCACCGAAGCCTCAATCAGCGCGCGAATCCCCACCACGTCCGCCACCGTCGCCACGCGCAGATGAAACTTCTCCATGCGCGAAGTATAAAAGCCACGCATCCCGATTGATCGAGATGTAAAAATCTTCCCCACAATCTTGTCCCTCGCGCACCCTTCGTACTAGACTCCCCCCATGACGACAACCAAGCCTCGCGCTCTCAAGCTTCTCGCCGCAGCTCTCTTCCTTCCGCTCATTGCAGCGACTCTCAACGCACAGGACTGGGCCAAAGCGCGCCTCGAGGCCTCCCCGCGTCACCATGAATACGTCGCCCTCAAGCACGGCGACCGCACCGTCCAAGCCTTCGTCGTCTATCCCGAGGTAAAAAGCAAGGCCCCCGTCATCATCCTCATCCACGAGATATTCGGCCTCAGCGACTGGGCAAAAGAAATGGCCGATGAACTCGCCGGACAAGGCTTCATCGTCGTCGCACCTGACCTCCTCACCGGCTTCGGCCCCAACGGCGGCGGCTCCGACGCCTTCCCCAGCATGGACGCCACCACCAAAGCAGTCTCCGGCCTCGACGCCGCCGTCGTCACCGCTGACCTCGACGCCGCGGCCGACTACGGCAAGAAAATTCCTGCCGGCAATGGCAAGATCGCCACCGTAGGCTTCTGCTGGGGCGGTAGCAAGTCCTTCGCCTTCGCCACACACCGCAAAGATCTTTCTGCCGCCTTCGTCTTTTATGGCACCGGTCCGTCCGATGTCACCGCCATCACCGCCCCCGTCTACGGCTTCTACGCCGGCAACGACGCTCGCGTCGGAGCCACCATCCCCGCCACCACCGAAACCATGAAGGCCGCTGGCAAGAAATATGAACCCGTCACCTACGACGGCGCAGGTCACGGCTTCATGCGCGCCGGCGAAGACCCCACCCAGCCCACTGGCAACACCACCGCCGAGATGGCAGCCGCCAACAAGAAAGCTCGCGAGGAAGGCTTCACCCGCCTGGTCACCCTCATCAAAGAGATGAAGAGCGCCCCCATGGCCAGCAACGCCACCCACAACAAAACCGTAGCCGCAAAACAATCCACAGCCCCTGACCCCCAGTGCCACGACGCATCGATGCAAATGGCCAGCAACATGTAACGTAATGCGCACGAGCTGCCAGGATTTCCATGTCAGTGCTCTTCGCTAACGCTTGACACTCCCGATATAATTAACTTAGCCAACATACAGTCCGGCTTCGGCCGGACTGCAACGTTTAACCCAGCAGTTTCGCCGCAGAAGTCCAGACTTAAAGTATTTGATTCGAATACTTTGACACGATTCAGGTAGGGAGGGGCCATGTCCGCCAGCGCAAAAGAATCTCTGCAGGATCGGCTTGACATCATCACGCAAAACACGCGCGCCCTCGTCCAGCCGGAGCGTCTGGCGATCTCCGAAAAAGCGACCGCAGACCTCTTCAACACCGGCATCGAAGACCGCGCCCTGAAACCCGGCACCCAAGCCCCGGAGTTCACCCTCGAAGACGCCCGCACCGGCAAGCCCGTCCACTCCGCCGACCTCCTCGCCCTCGGCCCGCTCGTCGTCAGCTTCTTCCGCGGTCGTTGGGACCCCTATTGCATCACCGAACTCGAAGCCTGGCGCGAACTATACCCACAAGCGCGCGGACGAGGAGCACTCTTCGTCGCCATCTCCCCCCAGACGACCCGCCAGAACCGCAATACCATCGAGCAACACGCTCTCTCCTACCCGCTGCTCTCCGACCCCGGTGCCGCCATAGCCGACAAATTCGGCATCGCCTACACCATCCCGCCCGAACACCGCCTATATTTCCAGTCCATCCTAATCAACATTCCCTTCAACAACGCCGGCCTCAGCTACCACAACGCCACCGAAGCCAGTTGGCGCCTCCCCCTCCCCGGCGTCTTCGTCATCGACCGCACCAACACCATCCTCTTCAGCGAAGCCCACGCCGACCCGCGCGTCCGTCCAGAGCCCGCCGAAGTCCTCGCAGCCCTCGACGCAGCTAAACTGAATTCATGATCGACGAAGCTACCTTCCGCCGCGAATCCGACCGCGCCCTCGAAACCCTCAAGCAATCCCTCATCGCCGCCGAAGACGACGACGCCGGCTTCGAGTTTGAAGACAACAACGGCGTCATGAATATCATCTTCGAAAACGGCTCCTCCAAGTTCGTCATCACCCCAAACACTCCCATCCGCCAGGTCTGGATCTCCGCCAAGGCCACCAGCTTCAAACTCGACTGGTCTGAGAGCGTCCATGCCTTCGCCCTCCCCAAGACCGGTGAAGACCTCAAAACCCTCATCCAGCGCCTCCTTCGCGAACACCTCAGCGACCCCTCGATCACCCTGCCATAGTCGCCGGCAATAAAAATTCGTAAGCGGCATCACCAACAGCGTGCTAAAAATGACGCATGCCCAAACATTTTGCCCTGGCCCTGCTCGCCGTCTCTGCATTCGCGTCCGCCCAGCCTCCCGCCCCAACCATCGCCACCAAAACCGCAAGCATGAAGCACATCAGCGGTTACCTTCCGCTCGACTGGGACGCGAAAGCCGGCAAGCTCTACCTCGAAATCCCCAACTTCGACTCCGCCGGCAAAACCCCTGACATCCTCTACACCCATTCCCTGCCTTATGGCACCGGCTCCAACGACCTCGGCCTCGATCGCGGCCAGATCTCCCGCGGCCAGCTCGTCCACTTCGAGCGCTCCGGCCCCAAGATCCTCCTCGTCGAACCCAACCAACGCTTCCGCTCCACCTCAACCGATCCCAACGAGGCCCTCGCCGTCCGCCAGTCCTTCCCTGAGTCAATCCTCTACGGCTTCAAGGTCGAAGCCGAAGACCCGAGCGGCGCAGTCCTCGTCGACGCCACGGAATTCTTCCTCCGCGACGCCCACGAAGTAGCCGCCGCGCTCACCCGCACGCAGCAAGGCGCCTACAAGGTTGACCCGACGCGCTCCACTATCGCCCTCGACGCCACCAAAGCGTTCCCGAAGAACACCGAGGTCGAAGCCATCCTCACCTTCACCACCGACGGCCCCGCCCGCGGCGAGTTCGTCCGCGACGTCACACCCGACCCACACGCCCTCACCGTCCGCGAACACCAATCCTTCGTCGAACTCCCCGGCCCCGGCTTCACTCCACGCCGCTTCGACCCGCGCGCCGGCTACTTCCCCACCACCTATCGCGACTACAACGCGCCCGTCAGCGAAACCCTGGACCAGCAGTTCATCATCCGCCATCGCCTGGTCAAAAAAGATCCCAACTGCAAAACGAACTGCGAAGCCGTCGCGCCCATCCAGTACTACGTAGACAGCGGCGCAGCCGAACCCATCCGCTCGGCTCTCCTCGAAGGCGCACGTTGGTGGGATCAGGCCTTCCAGGCCGCAGGATGGGCCAAAGGCACGTTCAAAGCGGACATCCTCCCCGCAGGCGCCGACCCCATGGACATCCGCTACAACATGATCGAGTGGGTCCACCGCTACACCCGCGGTTGGAGCTACGGCGCTGCCGTCGTCGATCCTCGGACCGGCGAGATCATCAAAGGCAACGTAACCCTCGGCTCTCTTCGCAGCCGACAGGACTACCTCATCGACCAGGCTCTCCTCAGCCCCTACCTCGACGGCAAACCCCTCCCACCCGCCAGCGACCCCATGCTCGCCATGGTCCTGCAGCGCACCCGCCAGCTAGCCGCCCACGAGACCGGCCACACGCTCGGCCTATCCCACAACTTCGCAGCATCCAGCTTCCCCCACACCCCCGAAGAGTCCGTCTCCGTCATGGACTACCCGCACCCATGGATCACTCTCGATAAAAACGGCGTGCCCAATCTCACGCAAAGCTACGCCGTCAACATCGGTATCTGGGACAAGGTCTCCATCAACTACGGCTATCGTGAATTCGACAAGGCGGGTAAGCCCACCGAAGACCCAGCCGCACTCGATGCCATCCTCGAAGCCTCACAAAAGACCGGCCTCATCTACATCACCGACGAAGATTCCCGTCCGCTGGGCGGAGCCCATCCCCACTCCCACCTGTGGGACAACGGCACCGATCCCGCTGACGAACTCAACCGCATCTTGACCGTCCGCACTGCTGCGCTCTCGCGCTTCGGCGAGAACGCTATCGAAAAGGGCACTCCGATGGCACAGCTCGAAGACACCCTCGTCCCCCTCTATCTGCTCCATCGTTACCAGGCCGAAGCCACCATCAAAGAGATCGGCGGCCTCGACTATCGCTACAACCTCCGCGGTGACAACCAGCCCAACCCCGAGATCGTCTCCGCAGCCGAACAGAAAAAAGCTCTCGACGCAGTCCTCAAAACTCTCTCTCCCCAAACCCTCACACTGCCGGAATCTCTCCTCAAGATTCTTCCGCCACGCCCACCCGGGCTCGAACGCACACGCGAGTCCTTTCCCTCCGAAACCGGCCTGACATTCGACCCAGTCGCCACCGCAGAATCCGCCGCTGACCTCACCCTCGTCGTCCTGCTCGATCCCGCGCGCGCCGCACGCCTGGTCCAGTACCATATGCGAGTCCCCGACGCTCCATCTCTCCGCGGAGTCCTCGAGGCCATCTCCAAAGCCACCGCCGAGCGTCCCGAAGGCGGCCACACCATGTCCTCCGAGGTCGAGCGCGCCGTCGAGTTCCGCGGTCTCGAAGCCATGCTCGCGCTAGCAGTCAATCCGCAGACCTCCAGCCAGGCCCGCGCCATCGCCCGCTCGCACGTCAACGACCTCCTCAAGGAGTTCACCACGACTCCCGCACCCACCGACACGGCCGAAGCCATTCATCGCGCCGCGCTAGTCGAGCGGATCAACGAATTCCAACGCGACCCCGCAAAATTCGTCCCCGTCAAACCCCTCGAAGCCCCGCCAGGCATGCCCATCGGCGACGACGAAATCTTCTAACCAACGAAGACCGCAAAACGACAAACCCATCTATCACATCTCCGCGATGGATGGGTTTTCTTCACTCCGTAGAAAGCCACCACCCCTCACCCGCAACCCAGCAACTCTCATCCACCGGCTCGTTTCGACGCAGTGACTTCACCTTGTTCCAGTTTCCATTGCGAAACGCCTCGCCAAGCCGCTGCGCCGTCATCTCATTCCTCGCCCCAATACACGGCACAAACTGCACCTGCATCAGAAACCGCGCCGCATACCCCTCATCCTCGCTCTTCGTTACAAGCAGCATCGCCCCAGTTCCATCCGCAGGAGTCATCGGAAACAAAAGCCGCCCCCCAGGCCGCAACGCATCCAGCCACACCTCCATCGGCTCCGTCGCCCCCGCATTCACGTACAGAACATCGCACGTCGCCAGCGGCGCTTCAGCCCCCGACCTCGCATGCACCGTTACAAAAGGAAAATCCGCCAGATTGCTCACCGCCCGCTGCGCAAACTCAGGAACAATCTCATAGGCATCCACCGTGCCAGTCTCGCCCACTAGCTTCGCCAGAATCGTCGTATAGTAGCCGGTCCCCGCGCCCACATGCACAACCCGCTCTCTTTGCTTCACCTTCAACGCTGCAATGCAAAACGCATGCAACGTCGGCTGTCCATTATTAAATGGTCCCTCGCCGCCGAGCGACACCACAACATCCTGATACAGAAGGGTAGGATCGTCCGGAGACTCAAGATAACCCGAGCGGGTAAAAACCCTCCACGGCGGAGGCCCCACAAACTGCTCGCGCGGAGTCGAAGCGAACGCCGCTTCAAGTTCACTCCCCGGTGCGAGACCCACATTCGCCGTAACTAATTTCGCAAAAAACAATCGATGCGCCCGCGTTCGTTCCGGAGTCATCCTCTAAAGTTATACTTGTTCTTCATGCCCCGTCATCGGAGCAAAGGCCTTATCTATTCCGGAGCACTGCTGTCTACAGTCTGCATTCTCTCTGTTGCGAACTCGCAATCGACCGCTCCAGCGTCGGACGCCAAGCCCTACACCCTCAACGTAGCCGTAGACGAAGTGAGTCTCACCTTCCACGCCGCCAACTTCCACGGCATCCCCATAGACGACCTGCAACTCACTGATCTCCGCCTTCTCGATAACAACAAAAAGCCCCGGCAGATCCTCTCCTTCGAAGTACACCAAAATCTTCCAGTCCACTTCGGCATACTCGTGGACACCAGCAGATCCATGCTTGGACATCTCCGCCGGAACCAGTCCATAGCCGGCGAATACGTGACTCAACTCCTTCGCAAGCAAACTGATCGTGCCTTCGTCATGCGTTTCGACTCCGAGTCAAAGGTCGTGCAGGATTGGACATCCGACAGCGAAGCGCTCGCCGCCAGTCTCCGCAACATCGACAACTACTTCACCAGTCGCATCGGCGGCACAGCTCTCTTCGACTCCATCTACAAAGCCTGCCGCGATCAATTCGGCACGGCAAACCCGCTCGCCGGCAACTTCATCCTCCTCTTCACCGACGGCATCGACAACGCCAGCCACGCACGCCTTGAAGACGATATCGACATCTGCCAGAAAGCCAACACGGCAATCTACATCTTCAGCGCCGAACCCAAGACGTTCCTCTCCGACGGACAGAAAACTCTCGCCGCCCTCGCCGCCCAAACCGGCGGCACCATCTTCTTCGATCAAACCCGCGAAACCATATGGGCTGACCTGCGTGTCATCGACGCCAATTTGCGCAGTCAATACCGGCTCGTCTACAAACCACAGCACTTCAAACGTGACGGCTCCTTCCATCACATCAAGCTCGACAGCCCGACCCGAGGCGGCGTCATCACGACCCGATCCGGTTACTACGCCACTCCATAGTTCTCGTGTTACTTTCATCTCCGGAGATTCCTATGCCCAAGCGCGCCATCGCAATCCTCTGCCTCCTCCTGCCCGCTGCGACAGCGTTCGCCGTTCATATCCCGAAGCCCAAACTCCCCCACAAAGACAAGACCAACTCCGTGCGCATGCAAACCGATAAAGGCGAGGTCGAAGGCGCTTACACCGCTGACCAGCAAGTCATCGCCTTCAAAGGAATCCCTTACGCCGCGCCCCCAGTAGCCGATCTCCGCTGGAAGCCCCCACAACCCGCGGTCAAATGGAAGCGCATCCTCCCCGCCAAAGACTTCGGCAATCACTGCATCCAGTCGAACTCGTATCCCGACATGGTCTTTCACGACGCCGGTCCCAGCGAAGACTGCCTTACCCTCAACGTATGGGCTCCCGCCAAAGCAAAACGCGGCAGCCTTCCCGTCATGGTCTGGATCCACGGCGGCGGCCTCCTATCAGGTGGCACCTCGGAGAACCGTCAAGACGGCCAATTCCTCGCCCATCGCAACGTCGTCATCGTCTCCATGAATTATCGCCTCGGCATCTTCGGCTTCTTCGTCCATCCCCAACTCACTGCCGAATCGCCTCACCACGCCTCCGGCAACTACGGCCTCCTCGATCAGGCCGCCGCCCTCGCCTGGGTCAACACCAACATCGCCGCCTTCGGTGGAGATCCCAACAACGTCACCATCTTCGGCGAATCCGCCGGCTCTACCTCCGTCAGCGCTCTCATGGCATCCCCAATCGCCCGCGGACTGTTCACCAAAGCTATCGGCGAAAGCGGCTCAGCCTTCCCCGGCTCCGGCCCTCCCACCGAATCCCGCGAGACTCTCGAGAATCGTGACGGCGCCTTCGCTCAAACCGCTTACAACACCTCAAGCCTCGCCGAACTTCGCAAACTCTCCGCCGACGATATCCTCCGCGGGGCCACCGCCAAAACAACTCCACCGCCCGCGCTTCGATATCAGCGTCGACGGCTACTTCCTGCCCGATTCCGTCCCCAACATCTACGCCGCTGGCCACCAGGCGCACATCCCACTCCTTGCCGGATGGAACGCAGACGAAGCCCGCGGCCAGGTCCTTCGAGCCAAAACTCCCGCCACGATCGAAACCTTTAAGCCACAGCCCAAACCGAGTTCGGCCCCAAAGCAGAAGACTTCCTCGCCGTCTATCCCGCCTCCACTGACACCGAAGCCGTTCTCTCCGCGGGAGACTTCGCGAGCGACCAATTCATCGCCTTCTCTACCTGGCGATGGCTCGAAGCACAGGTAGCCACCGGCCAATCTCCCGTCTACCGCTATCGCCTCGACCTCGGCTCCCCCGGCGACGACAATCATGCCGCCATCCTCGGAGCCTTCCACTCCGACGACATCGAGTACGTCTTCGGCACCCTCGACTCCCGCCCCGGTGCAAAATTGCGCCCCGAAGACCGCGCTCTCTCGGAACAAATTGGCTCCTACTGGACCAACTTCGCCCGCAATGGCGATCCCAACGCAACAGGCCTTCCCACATGGCCCACCTACAACGGGAAAGGCGGATGGCAGGTCATGCATCTCGATGCAACCTCGCAGGCCAAACCCGACACTCAGCGCGCTCGTTATCTCTTCCTCAACACAGTTTGGGCAAGTCCGGCGAACTAGCCCCGGTTCCCCGTCCTTCAACAACCACGCACCGTTCCCGTATACTCACACGGCATGGCTAATCCACCCATCCGCGTCCTCGTCGCCAAGCCCGGCCTCGACGGCCACGACCGCGGCGCAAAAATCATCGCCCGCGCCCTTCGCGACGCCGGCATGGAGGTCATCTACACTGGCCTCCGTCAAACCCCCGAGATGATCGTCTCCGCCGCCATTCAAGAGGATGTCGACTGCATCGGCCTCTCCATCCTCTCCGGCGCCCACAACGTCATCATCCCTCGCATCACCCAACTCCTGCGCGAACAAAAAGCCGAAGACATCCTCCTCATCCTCGGTGGCACCATCCCCGACGAAGACCAGCCCAAACTAAAAGAAAACGGCGTCGCGGCCATCTTCGGACCGGGAACGCCGCTCGAATCCACTATCACTTTCATCCGCGAAAACATAAAACCCCGCACCCTGCTCGTCAAGTAGCCACAAGCCAAGGTGCCCCATTTCTCGATTTTGAGATGTGAGCATTTGCGAAACAAACCGCTACCAGGGCAACGGCTTCCCCAAATGAACGTAAGCGCCGTTAGGCCCGCTATCCTGCAGCGTAGCCAGCTCCACCGAAGTCTTCGCCCCGGTCTCAATATCTAACTGCGCGCCCTCACCGCCCATCTCTGTCTTCACCCACCCAGGATGCGCCGAGTTCACCTTAATCTTCGTGTCCTTCAACTCATGCGCTAAATGAATCGTGAACGAGTTCAGCGCCGCCTTCGAAGCGTCATACGCAAACGTCTTGGCGTCGTAGATAAACGACCCCGGCGTAGCATGCAGCGTATTCGATCCCAGAATGCTCGACAGGTTCACGATCCTTCCGCCAAAGCTCTTCTTGAGCAGAGGCAGCAGCGCCTGCGTCAACCCCACCACAGCAAAGAAATTCGTATTGAACGTCTTCCGCAGCACATCCTGCGAAGTCTTCGACGTCTCATTGCCCTTCCGGCCATCCAGCATGATGCCCGCATTGTTGATCAGAATATCGAGCACGCCATAATCCTTCTCGATCAGCTTCGCAACCGCCTCATAGTCCGCCGAATTATCCACATCCAGCTTGACCGCCCGCGCATCCACGCCATCCTTCTTCAACTCCGCCACGGCCTTCTCGCCTTTTTCAAGATCCCGCGCCCCAACCAGCACCGTAATCCCCAGCTTCCCGAGCTGCCGAGCCGTTTCCAGACCAATCCCTTTGTTCGCGCCAGTAATCAGCGCAATCTTCTTCTTCGCTTCCGCCATCGATATCACCTCATCTTCGAAATCTTGACCACAATAACTATCAGATGAGACAAGCGGCAAATCGTTCCGCGTATTTTGGTGGAAGCGACCGTTTTTTCATATCCTCACCAACGCACACATGCATCGTCTCGCCTTCACACAGCAAAGCCCCATCCGCAATCCGCAAAATCCTATACCCAAATTTGATCACCGCCCCCCGCGCAGCGAGCAGGCGTGTCT
Source organism: uncultured Acidobacteriaceae bacterium (assembly GCA_963841335.1). Taxonomy (GTDB): domain Bacteria; phylum Acidobacteriota; class Terriglobia; order Terriglobales; family Acidobacteriaceae; genus Edaphobacter. The sequence goes on from CAWJCF010000001.1 coordinate 65,653, forward strand.
CCACCACCAGCTCATCGTCATACCGCGCAGGAACCCGATACCGCACATGCGCATCCACCACCGTAATCCCACACCCTTCTTCAATCTCCATCTGCTTGTAATCCAACCCCAGCCCACGGATAAACTCCACCCGGCCCACCTCAAACCAGATCAAATAGTTCGAGTGATACACCACCCCCATCTGATCCGTCTCCGCATACCGAACCCGAACCCGCGCCTCATTCACGGGTCCTACGCCTTGAACCTTAGTCATCCCAACAGTCTACCGATTAAAAATCTGCTCTCAAATCCGTGTCATCGGTGTAGATCCGTGTTAAGCCTTTCTCCAAACCGGCTTCCTCTTCTCCAGAAACGCCGCCACGCCCTCGCGAAAATCATATGTCCCCGAGCCTCCGCATTCGCCGCCAAAGCCGCCCTCAGCGCCGCATCCAGCCAGGCCTTATTCTGCGCGGCCAGCAACCGCTTCGTAGCCCCTAGCGCCTCCGGACTATTGCCCTTCAACACCTCCACAAGCTCCGCGCAACGAGCCGCAAGCTTTCCCGCCTCAATCACCTCATTCACCAACCCCAGCCGCATCGCCTCATCAGCCGAAAACAACCGAGCCGTCAGCAAAAGATCGCGAGCCCGCTTTTCTCCAATCTGCAACGTCAAAAACGCCGACACCACCGCCGGCACAAACCCGATCCGCACCTCCGTATACCCAAACTTCGCCCCCGGAGCCGCCAGCGTAAAGTCGCACATCGTCGCCAACCCCGTCCCACCCGCAATTGCCGGCCCCTGCACCACTGCAATCGTAGGCTTCGGCAGCTCATACAGCGTTCGAAACAGCCGCGCAATTCGCTTTGCATCGGCCGTATACTCCGCCTCCGACCTGTCATTCATCCCTTGCAGCGCACTCAAATCCAGTCCCGCACAGAAAGCCTCACCCGCCCCCGCAATCACAACCACGCGGCAATCGCTCTCTACGCTCTCCTCCATCGCAAGCATCAGCTCTTCCTGCATCTCCGGCGTCATTGCATTCCGCCGCTCCGGACGATTCAGCGTAATTCGCCGAACCCCATCCGCCTCATCCACTAACAAACTATTCATCGCCGCAACTCGCTTTCTACTCCCTATTCCCTAGGCCCTGCCTTACTGCACTCTCTCCCCATACTTCCGCGAAATCTCCGCACTCGCAGCAATCAAACCATCCAGCGGCCGCAGCGGAGGCAACTCCGCTCCCAACGCCTTCAACTCCGCCAGCAAAACCTCCGTCGCCACATTCCCCACCAGCGCATCCTGAGCAAACGGACACCCACCCAACCCGCCAATCGCCGAATCAAACCGCCTGCACCCCGCCTCATAAGCCGCACGAATCTTCGCCGCAGCCTGATCCGGACGAGCATGCAGATGCACTCCAATCTCCAGGTTGTCATGCACCGCAATCACATCGCTCACCAGATCCGCCACCTGCTTCGGCGTAGCCAACCCCACCGTATCCGCTAGCGAAATCTGTTTCACTCCGTTGTCCGCCAGCAGATCGCACGCGGCCACAACCTCATCAATATCCCAAGCCTCGCCATAAGGATTCCCGAACGCCATCGAGATATACGCCACCACATCCATCCCCGCCTTGTACGCCAGCGTCCCCACCTTCTCCAACTCTTCAAGCGACTCCTCCGGCGTCTGCCCCTGATTGCGCTGTAAAAACGTCGGCGAGACCGAATACGGAAATCCCACCGTCTGCACGCTCCCCGTCTTCACCGCCCGCTCGGCCCCCTTCGCATTCACGACAATCCCGATAATCTCCACCCCGTCGTTATCTGTTGAATCGAAGCCCGGCGGATCCAGATACTCCATCACCAACTCCGAGTCCGCCATCTGCGGCACCGCAGTCCGCGAAACAAAACTAACCGCATCGATATGCTTGAACCCCGCCGCAATCAAAACCCGCAGATAGTCCGCCTTCACCTCCGCCGGCATGTTCTTCGGCAAACCCTGCCAAGCATCCCGCGGACACTCAATAATTTTCACCATCTCACTCATTACAACCTCTAAGATGCGTCATCTCGACCGGAGCGAAGCGGCGTGGAGAGACCCCCGCATTTCGCTCTTGCTTTCGCCTGTTCTTGATCCGTTCAATCGGTGTAAATCCGTGTTTAAGTCTTTTCTCCAAGCTGAAATTCACTCACGTCTGCAAAACCCCCGGATTAAACCTGGCCACCTCAGGATTCAAAGCCGCCGCCTCGAGCGCCGTCATCAATACCTCTCGCGTCCTGACCGGATCAATAATCGCATCGATCCAAAGCCGCGCCGCCCCATACCTCGGATCGGCCTGCGCATCATAAGAGCTTAATCTCGTCATACAGCGCCTTCTTCTCCGCATCCGAAAGCATCTTCCCCCCACGCTCCATCTGCTTCACCCGCACCTCAACCAGAGTATTCGCCGCCGAAGCCCCACTCATCACCGCATACCTCGCCGTTGGCCAGGCAAACAAAAACCGCGGATCATAAGCCTTCCCGCACATCGCATAATGCCCAGCCCCAAAACTCCCACCCACAATGACGGTAATTTTAGGCACGACCGAAGTACTCACCGCCGAAACCATCTTCGCCCCCGCGCGAATAATCCCACTCCACTCCGCATCCTTCCCCACCATGAACCCATTCACGTCATGCAAAAAAATCAGCGGAATCAGACTCTGATTGCAATCCATAATGAACCGCGCCGCCTTCTGCGCGCTCTCCGTATAGATCACCCCGCCAAACTCCGTCCGCTTGCTCCCATCGAGCGCCGTCTGCGACTGATGCATCTTCTGATTCGCCACAATCCCAACCGCCCGCCCACCGATCCGCGCATACCCGCACAAAACCGTCCGCCCAAAATCCGCCTTGTACTCATCGAACTCGCTACGGTCGACAATCCGAGCAATCACCTCTCGCATGTCATACACATTCGTAGCCGCCTTAGCCGGATCAGGATCAATCAACCCATACAAATCCTCCGCCGCAAATCGAGGAGCATCCTTCACTGCATCAAACGCCACGCGGTTGAAGACCTCTCCGCCGCCCGCTAGTCCCTCGGCCCTAGTCCCTAGGCCCTGTCTCTGCCCAATCTTCCCCACCAAAGACCGCAGCCGCGCAATACACAAATGGTCATTCGGCTCCTTAAAATCCACCGTCCCCGAGATCTCCGAATGCATCGAAGCCCCACCCAACTCCTCCGCCCCGGTCTTCTGCCCAATCGCCGCCTGCACCAGCGAAGGCCCCGCCAGAAACAACCCCGAACCCTCCGTCATCAAGACCGTATCCGTCATCACCGGCAGATAAGCCCCACCAGCCACACACATCCCCATAATCGCCGTAATCTGCGGCACCCCCAGCGAGCTCATCACAGCGTTATTCCTGAACACCCTCCCGAAATCATCCGTATCCGGAAACACATCCTCCTGCAGCGGCAGAAACACCCCCGCCGAATCCACCAGGTACAGCGTCGGAATCCGATTCTCCAGCGCAATCGTCTGCGCCCGCAGAACCTTCTTCGCCGTCATCGGAAAAAACGCCCCCGCCTTCACCGTCGCGTCATTCGCGATGATCATGCAGAGCCGCCCACTCACCCTCCCGAGCCCCGTCACCACGCCCGCCGCCGGCGCGCCGCCATACTCCTCATACATTCCCCGCGCCGCCCAAAGCCCCAACTCCAGAAACTCCGGCCCCTCATCCAGCAGCAGCTTCAGCCGTTCCCTAACAGTCAGCCGCCCCTTAGCCCGCTGAGCCTCGGCCGCCTTCACCCCGCCGCCCAGCCGAATCGCCTCCTCCTCGGTCTGCAGGGCCGCCATCAAAACCCGCAACGCTTCGCGATTCGCTCCAAACCGAACTGCCTTCCTATCCACCTTTGACTCCAAAACATTCTCCGCTTTCAAATCCGCCATTACACCATCCAGTAAAATTCGTCTCGTCTAGCATCTTAGCTACACAACACGCTCAGAGTCTCGCACCACGACCTGTAACATGTCCTCGACACGCACCCTAGCCGCCCCGAAGGAGACGGAATGACCATCCGCACCCACCTCGCGAGCCTCTTCCTCATCGCCACCGCGCTTCTTCCCCTCACGCTCATCTCAGCCCAGGCCCCCACCCCAACCGACCACGACAAATCCATCGATCTCTCCGTCGGCGACCACACCAAAGTCCACCAGATCCTCATCGCCCTTCAGCAAGCCGTCGCCAAACACAACCCCGCCGCCGTAGCCGCCCTCGTCCATTACCCCATCAAGGTCAACCCCGGCAAAAAACCCTTCACCGTCAAAAACGAAAAAGAGTTCATCAAGGACTACGACCGCATCATCACCCCGGACATCGCTTCCGCCATCTACAAACAAAAATATGACAACCTCTTCGTCAACTCTGAAGGTGCCATGATCGGCGACGGCGAAGTCTGGATCACCGGCTTCTGCCGCGACAAAACCTGCAAACAATCCGACATCAAAATCGGCACCATCCAGGACACCAAAAACCTAAAACCGTAGTTGGAGAAATAGCAGAGTTTCTTTCACACCTTTATTCTCGGGGGCTCCGCTAGTCGTTTGATAGGCTCATGTGCATGTCGTCCCGCCTTACGAAACAACTCGACAAGTCAACGTTGGAAGCCTGGAGGGTTACAAAGGCAACGGTCGTATCGTGCCGACGATCCTTTCTCTCAGGAGGGCGGGTATACGAGACCGGAGCCCCCGCAAGTCCCACAACGTACCTGGTCACGTTTGTGTATGAAGTCAATAACAAGAAATACAGCGGAAAGATGAAGAGAAGTTCACCAGTAACCATCGGTCATCATTTCGAAATCTCCTACGACCGCATGCGTCCCTCGCGCAATACTGGCTCTGATTTTCAGACGACATGGTTTCGCGTCATCGTTTGGAGTATCTGGACAGCCATAGCCGGAGCAATCATTTATTTCAAAATCCATTAGACCGACACATCCACTCAAAGCCAGAAAACGACCCCAATGCCCATCAGCCTCCAGCCCACCGACGCTCTCCTCGTCATTGACGTCCAAAACGACTTCATGCCGGGCGGTAACTTAGCCGTCCGCGACGGCGACGCCGTAGTTCCCGTCATCAACGCCCTCTCCAAAAAATTCGCCCACGTCATCCTCACCCAAGACTGGCACCCCCGCCAGCACATCTCCTTCGCATCGACCCATAATAAGAAGTCCTTCGACGTCATCGAAGCCCACTACGGCCCTCAAACCCTCTGGCCCGATCACGTCCTCCAACACACCGAAGGCGCAGCCTTCCATCCAGCCCTACACATCCCCCACGCCGAGCTCATCCTCCGCAAAGGCTTCCGCCGCCACATCGACAGCTACTCCGCCTTCCTCGAAAACGATCACAGCACCCCCACCGGCCTCGCCGGATACCTCCGCGAACGCAACCTGCAACGCCTCTTCCTCTGCGGCCTCGCCTACGACTTCTGCGTCCGCTACTCCGCCATAGACGGCCACAACCTCGGCTTCGAAACCATCGTCATCGAAGACGCCACCCGCCCCGTCAACCTTTCCAACAGCGTAAGCGAGACAGAAATAGATTTCACGAGCCACAAAATTTGCCGTATAACCAGCAATGACCTTACCTCATGACATCAAAGGCCGATTGGCCACCAACTACAGCGAACGTTTACTCCGTTGAATGGATCGAGCCGAACAGAAACGATTTCGGCCATTACAACGTCGTCTACTCTTATCGGGTGAATGCCGAAATGTACACCGGAGAATTTGCTGATTACGGTTCGGCAGACGAATCCTATCTGAAACGCGACGATTCAATCCAAATCAGGTATAACCCCGCGAATCCGAAGAGAAGTTTTTATCCCGAAGCTCGCAGTGGGACCAAAAGAAGACTGTTCTTCGCTGGTCTGGGCCTTGGTCTAGCCCTGATTGTCATGCTCATCGTTTACCTGAACGGAGGTTTCAAGCGGTAACGCCCTCCAGCCCCAACTCCCCCGCCCGCGCCTGCATTGCCTTCAGACAGTTCCCCACATGCTCTTCCACGCTCAACCCCAGCAACTCCGCCCCACCCGTAATATCCTCCCGCATCACCGCCCGCGCGAACGCCTTATCCTTCATCTTCTTCTTTACCCCCGCAACCTCAACATCCTTGATCGACTTCGTCGGCTTCACCAGCGCACAAGCCGTCAAAAATCCCGCCAGCTCGTCACAAGCAAACAGTGCCTTATCCAGATGCGACTCCCGCGCCACTCCCGAATAGTCCGCATGCGCCAACACAGCATGCAACACATCCTCGCCCCACCCCAACTCCCGCATCCGCCCCACTCCCACAAACGGATGCTCCTCCTTCGTTGGGTGTCTTTCATAATCCATGTCATGCAGCAGGCCAGCACACGCATACTTCTCCGCCAACGCATCCGCATCAGCCCCACTCAACCCCAATCGATCGGCCTCCATCCGCCCATAAGCCTCAACACAGACCGAAACTGCCAGCCCATGCTTCCGCAGACTCTCACCCTTCGTCCACTCTTCTAGCAACGCCAACGCCTGCATCCGTCCCAAACTATTGCTCATGCAATCTCTCCTTCCCTTCAATCTAACCGCGCCGCCAACCACGCCCAAACCGCAAAGCAAAGTTACTACCTTGGTTCCTTTGCGGGTTTTTTAGGTTTTCTTCGGCATTTCCACTGTTTTCCTATTGACTCAAATTAACACCAGTGTCAATCTAGGCACATCGCACGATCCGTTATCGGACATGCGATGCGGTCCTTGCTCTGGGTCCGCCCGCGTCAAGACAACTTATGGCAACCATGATGGCACCCGTCGAACAACGTGAGGTCCTGCGTTGTGATCATTGCAGCCTGGTGCAGTTTCGGACAACGAACGCTCTGTGCCGTCGCTGCCACAAATCCCTCGAGGTTGAGGAGCCCGAACCAGCTCCCGCTCCTCTGGCAATCGTCCCCCCGCCTGTGGCACAAGAGGGTGGACTTCAGGTAGCCTCAGCCGTTCGCGACCTGCGCCACGTGCGCAATCTCTCGCAGCGACAGCTCGCCGCCCGCATGGGCGTTCCCCGCACCTATATCTCCAAGATCGAAAATGGCAAGGCCGTCCCGACCCTGTCTTCTCTCGATCGCCTCGCCCGGGCCCTTCAGGTCGACATCTCCACCCTCCTGCGAGACTCCAATACGCGCCATCGCGACGAGACCGCGGTCCTCATGACCGATCCCTTCCTCGCCGAGATCGCCATGTACACCTCGCAGCTCGACGACCTCCAGCGCTCCATCTTCCTCAACCACGTTCGTGAGCTCGCCGCTGGCCGTCGCCGCACCGCCTAACGGCTTGCTTTTGCAACACCCTCCCAATCCTCCGGAGAGCGTCGCCGCCAAGGTGACGCTCTCCTCTCCAATCCGCTTTTTGCGCCGTATCTCCAATCCCCTCTGCATCGCAAAGTCGTTCATTGCACGCCCCCCATCGGTGTGCTAGCGTCAATAATTGCGAGGTAGCTTTTTGCGCGCAACAACATCCCCTTCGAACCGTCCTCCCGTGCACAGCCGCGTTCCCAATCGCAGCCACGAACTCTCCCCCGACGAGCTAAACCTCTACCACCAGCTCGACCCCTCACGTCTCCCCCAGCACGTCGCCATCATCATGGACGGCAACGGCCGCTGGGCCGGCAAGCGAGCCCTCAAGCGCTTCCTCGGCCACCAGCAGGGAGCAGAGTCAGTCCAATACGTCGTCGAAACGGCCTCCCGCATCAATCTTCCCTTCCTCACCCTCTACGCCTTCTCGCTTGAAAACAACCTGCGCCGCCCCAAATCCGAGGTCAGCTTCCTCATGAAGCTCCTCAAGAACTACCTCGTCGGCAACGTCAAGCGCATGAATGACAACAACGTCCGCATGGCCTACATTGGTCGCACCCACGACCTCCCGCAAGAGGTCCAGGAGACCATGCAGTGGGCTTCCGAAGCCACAGCAAAAAATACCGGCACCACCCTCACCCTGGCCCTCAACTACGGCTCCCGCTCAGAAATCGTCGACGCCGTACGCCGCATCCTCACCGACCTCACCGCCGAAGCCCACTCCCGCGGCTGCTCCGTCGAAGACCTCCTCGGCGCTGGCGCGCTCGACGCACTCGAAGAGTCCACTATCTCCCGCGCTCTCTACACCGCGCACATGCCCGACCCCGACCTCATCATCCGCACCTCCGGCGAGCAGCGCATCTCCAACTTCCTCCTCTGGCAGATCGCCTACGCCGAGATCTTCGTCACCGACCGCCTCTGGCCTGACTTCCGCGGCATCCATCTCCTCGAAGCCCTCGCCGACTACCAGCGCCGCGAACGCCGCTTCGGAGGCCTGGGCGAAGCCACCGACGAAGCAGTCGCCATCCTCCAGCCCGCCGAAGAAGTAGCCGCCGAAATTCAGGACCACCTCGTCCCCAAGCCCAAGCCAAGCCACGAGACCAAGCCCGAACCAAAGTCCGACCAGGTGCTCACCCGCCGATAGCTATCCAAAAATTGTCTTTGACCCCCAGGATGTCTCCCCCGGAGCACGAAGTCCTTCGCTCTTCTGCTGGCCATTAACTGAAAAATTTAGCTTGTTCCCACTGATGCCAGCTGCTAGGCTTGCAGCCTCCCGCGCATTCAGCTTCTCAAACTTCCTACTCTGGAGGGCCCGCCGTGACCTCGCTTATCCCTGTGCTACGGCCCATCGTCATCGCTCTCATACTTTCTGTGGCCACGATGTCTTTCGCTCAGGCTTCTGTTGATGTGGCTCGTCCTTTGGACGCAGGCGTCCTCCACAAAAAGCTCCTTAAACGCGGACTAGGGAGAGGTGTGAAAGTTATCGAGGTGGATGGCTCAGTGGTCAAAGGTGTTCTTGTCTCAATAGACGCAGACTCGTTTCAAGTCACACCTCGCAAGTCCACCCAGCCCACGGTCATCCTTAACACCCATGTCCGTGAATTGAGCAATGACGGCCTGTCTCGTGGCGCAAAGATTGGCATCATCGTGGGTATTTGTCTTGTCGCCCTTGCCATAGGGAGCTCTCGTGTGTAATGGTCCAAACCTCCGCTGTTCTGTCGCCATCGATCGATCAAATATCAGCTTGTTTTCCCTTGCAAGCGGAAGGAGGCATGGTCTTCATCATTACAACAACCTGCCGAGACTCGCCGGGGGCACCGTGGCCGACCTTTGCTTCAACCCACGCACAAACTCACTCAACGCCGGCTGAATCATCGCAAACATCGGATCATTCCGCTGTGTAAGCGTCACCTCCGAAAACAGCTTCAACCCAACTCCTAGTGACGCAATCGTGCTCTCATCAAACGGCAGCCGAGCACGCAGCCGGTCCACAATCCCCAGAATATCGTCATGGTTCGCCGCCTCGAAGCAGAGGGTTCGCCCTTCGACCGGCTCCCCCTTCGCCCCCGTCAGCGACTCAACCGTAATCTTGTAACGGTAAGAGTTCATCCGATCCTCTCAATCTGCTTCGCCGCAGCATCGATGATGTCCGTGATCGCATGAATCTGTTCTGTCGTCAGCGGCCCGCGCTTCATCCGCAGAGCCATCCGAAAATTCGCGACCGCTCGCTCAATCTGCTGAGCCTGCTCGCCGCCATGTTCCCCGCGAATGTGATCCATCCGCGCAAACAACGCATCCACCTGCGCTTTGTTCTCTGCCAGCGCCTTCGATCCCTCCTCGGTGATCGTATAAAGCTTCCGCGTGCCATCGGTGACCACCGTTGCATGGCCCATCTCCTCCAGCATCGTCAGCATCGGATAAACCACGCCCGGACTCGGAGCATAGCTTCCTCCCAGCCGCTCCTGGATCGACTTGATGATCTCGTACCCATGGCTCGGTTTCTCCGAAATCAGTTGCAAAATGACGTAACGCAGATCGCCCGCGCCAAAAAATCGCATCGGCCCGCCACGTCCGCCCCTGAATCCCTCTCTGAATCCATGCCGCCCGCCGCCAAACTCACCTCGGCCGCCGCAATGTCTGTGTTCCCTATGTCTCTCTCCATGGCCTTCTTCCCGGCCATGGAAACCTCTGTAATGTTCGAATTGTTCGTTTTCGTTTCTCATGCCACAAACTGTATCAAGATATATCTTGTTATGTCAAGACTATTCCTTACCCTAACCGGCAATCCATATATCCTGTCTAAGTCCAATGAAACGAATTCTTACCGCAGCCGTGCTCATCCTCGCCGTCCTGGCCCTCATCTTCTTTGGCAAGCTATGGATGATCACGCTCTTCTCCGCCATCGTCGCCGAGCTGGCCGCCTACGAATACCTCAAGCTGGCCGCGGTCGGCGCAGAGGCCCACGGAGCCAAACTCCGCATCCCCATCTGGTGGATGGCACTCGGCACCATGCTGGCCTTCGTCGTCACCCTGCCCGACTTCCCCCTCGAAGCCCAGCTCCCCGTCCTCAGCGCCTTAACCCTCGCGCTCTTCGCCTGGAACGGCTTCCTCTCCCCCCTCGTCCAGGTCCTTCCCGACACCGCCCAAGGTCTCTTCGGCCTCATCTGGATCGCCTACCCACTCACCCTCATTCCGCTCCTCTGGAAACAGGAAGACGGCCCAGCCCTGCTTCTTTTCCTCATGGTCTGCGTCTGGTCCGGAGACACCGCCGCCCTTTACGTAGGCCGCGCCTTCGGCAAACACAAGCTCGCCCCACGCCTCAGCCCCGGCAAAACCTGGGAAGGCTCCATCGCCTCCATCGCCGCCAGTATCCTCATCGCCGCCCTCGTCGTCTACCTCTCCGACACCCTCAGCGCACGCGGCAACACCATCCTCCACATCTCCGAGCCTCTCTGGCAATCGCTCATCCTGGCCGCCATCATCAACATCGCCGCCCAGCTTGGCGACCTCCTCGAATCCGCCATCAAACGAGGAGCAGGCGTCAAAGACTCCGGCACCATCCTCCCCGGCCACGGTGGCATCCTCGACCGCATCGACGCCCTCCTCCTCGCCGCCCCTATCCTCTGGTTCGCTCTGCTCCTCAAGGACAACTTCGGCCTCGGTCGTTTCTAATCCCCGCCCACATCTCGAAGACCCCCAAGAGCATTTCCTGTTATTTCTGCCAGTGTTCGTGCGGGCTCGACGGGACTAAATTGATTTCAACGTACTGGGACGACCAGTGCCAACGCCCGGACATCTCGCCCCAATAAGACCAAGGCCTTACTGCTGAGCTAAAACATGCGGATGAGGCTCGGCTCTGTAGGCTCTGAAATCGGCCCGCGTTAATTCCTTGAATGGCTTTCCCCGAACGACCGTTCGGGCAAACCTGATTCGCGAGGTAAAGAATATGAACTTCTTGAAACGATCCTCATCGGATTCTCGCCCCGAGTCTTTACCCAGTGGCCAACCCGATCCGAAATCAACCAAAATCTTCGTCGGCAAGTTGATCTTGCCCGCGACACTCGTTGCAATCGCAGCGGCTGCGCTCTACATACCGCTCAAATCGCATGTCCTTGCGAAAACCGAAAAACAACCCGAAGCAATTTCTCAAGCAGCAGACACTTCTGACGTCGACCCCGACGCAATCGATGCAGTCAAAAAGATGGCCGCTTATCTACACACACTGAAGTCATACCAAGTCATCGACGATGCTACCCAGGATGACGTCCTCGAAGATGGATTGATTGTTCAGTCCACCAGCAAGATCGATTACCTCCTCGCACGGCCCAACCGCATGCGGATCGAGGTCACCTCCGATGAAAGGCACAGGCTATACCTCTACGATGGCAAAAACTTTACCGTCTGGGCTAGGCTCGTAAATTACTACGCAACCGTTCCGGCCCCGCCAACCATCGGCGAACTCTTCGAAAAAATCACTGATAAATACGACATCGAACTGCCCTTGTACGACCTCTACAACTGGGGCGGCAAGGACGAAGATATCAACAAGATCAAAACCGCGGTCGACATTGGCCCAAGCTCAGTAAACGGTGTCACCTGCGAACACTATGCCTTCCACCAGGAAGGTGTCGATTGGCAGATCTGGATTCAGCTTGGAGAGTTTCCTCTGCCCCGCAAGCTCGTCATCACGACCCTGACCGACGACGCCAGGCCGCAACACAGCGACACGCTCACCTGGAACCTCGCACCGTCCTTCAACGATGGCGCCTTCGCCTTCGATCCACCGGCTGATGCCAAGCGTGTCCTCCTCGAAGGGCAAAACGCCGACGCTATCGAGAAAGGGAAATAAGGTGACCACTATGAAGCGATCAACTCAAGTCTTCACCCTCTTCGCAATCGCGATCCTCGTATCCGGAATGACACTCCTGGCCCAACGCGGAGGCCGTGGTGGTGGAGGAGGCGGTGGCGCACACGGAGGAGGGGGTGCCGCTCCCCGGAGCAGCGCTCGATCCAGCGTCAACTCCCCCCCGAACCGGAGCACGAACCAGGGCGCCAATCGCAGCGCCAATACTAACCAGGCTGCGAATCGCAACACCAATGCAAATCAGAACGTCAATCGCAACACCAACGTCAATAACAACGTCAACCGCAATACCAACGTCAACAACAACGTCAACGTCAATCGTGACGTAAACGTGAACGTAAACGGCGGAGGCTACTACGGTGGCGGCGGTTATTACGGCGGCGGATGCTGCTACCATCCCGTCGCCACAGCTGCTGCAGTAACGGCCGCGGCGGTCGTAACCGCAGCGGTTGTCGGCTCGATCGTCAACCAGCCCCCTGCAGGCTGCGTAACGCAAGTCATCAACGGATTGGCCTATCAGCAGTGCGGCAGCACCTGGTACCAGCCCCAACTCTCAGGAAGCTCCACCACCTACATAGTCGTCAACGCTCCAAGATGACCAAGCCAGCCCTCGAACGCCACGTTCGGGGGCCGGCTTAAAGCCCAAACTTCCCCCAGACTCGAACAAATGGCGTCCCTCCCCTCGCCTCCATCTCCGAGTCCGCGAAGATCGCCTCGTGAAGAACAACTGATTCTCGCTCAAGCGCCATATCCACTAATCGAGTTAAATCCCCGTAAGTGCAAATTGTAAATTCTGAAGTTTCTGTTATTACAGAAATTTCAGTTATAATGCAACCATGGTCCTGACCAACACCACCAAGCAATTCATCCTGCACTGGGGAGAGATGGGCACCCGCTGGGGCGTCAACCGAACAGTCGCTCAGGTTCACGCGCTGCTGTACCTCTCTCCCGAACCTCTCACCGCCGAAGATATCGCCGACACCCTCTCCATCGCACGTTCAAATGTCAGCACAAGCCTCAAGGAACTGCAGAACTGGAATCTCGTCCAGATCGACAGCCGCATTGGCGACCGCCGCGACTTCTTCCACACCTCCGCCGATGTCTGGACGCTCTTCCTTACCGTTGTCGAGCAGCGTGTCGAGCGCGAGATCCTCCCCACCCTCACCATGCTCCGCCGCTGCGCCGTCGAGGCTCAGTCCCAACGCCCAGCCCAGCCCGTCATCGCCGCCCGTATCACTGCCATGCAAGCCTTCCTCGAAGAACTTCACGGCTGGTACACCCAGATAAGCAGACTTCCGCCCGACAGCCTCCGTTCCCTGGTCAACGCCGGCAGCAACATCACCCGCTTCCTGCCGAAGTCCCGAAGAAAGAGGCTCGACTAATGACAACTCTCCAGGCGGAACAAACAACTTCCCAAACCGCCGACTTCCAGCGCTACTACGAAGAAGCCGGTCCCGACTACGCCGCCTGGAGTCCTCACTTCAACATGCACTTCGGCTTCTTCCGTTGGGGCATGAATCCCCTCCACCGCGAAGCCATGCTTGAGCAGATGAACCTCGAAGTAAGGAATCGGCTCCATCTCTCCCCCGGCTCCCCGTCACGCATACTCGACATGGGTTGCGGTCTCGGAGCCACCCTTCGCAGCTTCGCATCCCAACTCCCCAACACCGATCTTCACGGCATCACTCTCGTCCCCTGGCAGTTGGACCAGGGCCGGCATTTGAACCAATCCACCCCCGAAACCGCCCGCATCACCCTCACCCTCGGCGACTACGAACGAACCGCCCAACCCTCGCAGTCCTTCGACGCCGTCTATGCCATCGAGAGCAGTTGCTACGCTCACGGCGCAAACAAATCCGCCTTCCTGAAAGAAGCGCATCGCCTCCTCCGCCCCGGTGGCCGCATTGTCATCGCCGATGGCTTCCTCGGCCCCGGCAAACTCCGCGGCCCTCAAAAATCCCTCTTTCAAAGACTCTGCGATTGCTGGGTCATCGACACACTTGGCGAAATCGCCGATGTCACCGCCGAGCTCGGGCGCCTCGGCTTCAAAAATATCCTCGCCGAACGAATCCAATCCCGCGTCACTCCGTCGGTCCTCCACGTCCCATTCGTGACCCTCAAATTCCTGCTCACCGAAGTCGTATTCGGCAAACGTAAAATGACCCGCGCCCGCTGGAACAACATCCTCGCCCCACTCCTTTTACCATTCGTCGGCTACCCCATCGGTCCGATGGCGTATTACCTCGTCAGCGCCACCCGCACCTGAGTTTCCCGCGCCTCGCTCGTCAATCTGAGAAAATAGACCTCGTGAAGAAATTAGCAATCCTCGGTTCCACCGGTTCCATCGGCAACAGCACTCTATCCATCTGCGAATCCTTCCCCGACCGTTATCAGGTCGTCTCCCTCGCCGCAGGCAGCAACATCGACGCAGCCTATGCTCAATGCCTCCGCTGGCGCCCAAAGGTCATCTCCCTAGCCACAGAAGAACTAGCAGCAACACTAAAATCCCGCCTCAAAACCGCCGGCATCACCAACATCGAAGTCCTCCACGGCACCGCCGGCAGCATCCACGCCGCCACCCTCCCCGAAGTCAACTTCGTAGTCTCCGCCATCGTCGGAGTAGCCGGACTCGAAGCCACCTACGCCGCAGTCTGCGCTGGGAAAACCATCGGCCTGGCCAACAAGGAATGTCTCGTAGCCGCCGGCGAACTCATCATCGCCGCTGCAAAGCAGCACAACGTCGCCCTCCTCCCCATCGACTCCGAACACAACGCAGTCCACCAGTGCATGCGCGGAGGAACCCCAGCCGAAGTCAAGCAAGTCTGGCTCACAGCCTCCGGTGGCCCCTTCCGTAACACCCCGCTCGCCGACTTCGACCGCATCACCCCCGCCCAGGCCCTCAAGCATCCCACCTGGGTGATGGGCCAGCGCATCACCATCGACTCCGCCACCATGATGAACAAGGGCTTCGAGGTCATCGAAGCATGCCGCCTCTTCGACCTCCCTCCGGCACAAGTCCGCGTCACCATCCACCCTCAATCCACCGTCCACTCCCTCGTCGAATTCGTCGACGGCAGCATCCTCGCGCAGATCTCCGTCACCGACATGCGCCTCCCCATCCTCTACGCTCTTGCCTACCCCGAGCGCGTCGCCGTAACCGAAAGAGAATCCTTAACTTTCGACCTAGCCACGCTGAGCCGGCTCGACTTCTCCATCCCGGACCTCACTCGCTTCCCCTGCCTCCGCCTCGCCTACGAGGCCGCAGAAACCGGTGGCTGCGCCCCCATCGCCCTCAACGCCGCCGACGAAATTGCCGTGGCCGCCTTCCTCGCCGGGGATATCCCATTCCTTGGCATTCCAAGTACAATAGAGTCAGTGCTACAGCTAACATCCGGTCCTTCCCCGGCGTCTATCTCCGAGGTGCTCCAAGCAGATCTTGCCGCGCGTCACACTGCGCGCGAAGTGATTGCCAGCCTATCCACCACCGCGCGACGGTAGCCAGAACTCCAACCCCTTAACGAGGTCTCCCCACCTTCATGTCCACCGTCATCCAGCTTTTAGTCGTCCTCGGCATCATGGTCCTGGTCCATGAGTTCGGCCACTTCGCCGTCGCCAAACTCTGCGGCATCCGCGTCGAGGTCTTCTCCATCGGCTTTGGCAAGCGCCTCGTCGGCTTCCGCCGCGGCGACACCGACTACCAGATCTCTGCCATCCCCCTAGGCGGCTACGTCAAAATGGCCGGCGAAATGGGCTTCTCCGGCGAGACCCTCGAATCCGGCTCCGTCGCCCCCACCGATCCCGGCGACTTCAACGCCCATCCCCGGTGGCAGCGCATCCTCGTCGCCCTCGCCGGCCCCATCGCCAACTTCCTCCTTGCCATCGGCCTCATGACCGGCGTCTACATGCTCCACAACGAAGTGGACGAATACAAAGACGGCCCCGCCCTCGCTGACTACATCCAGTCCAAATCCCCCGCCGCAAAAACCGGCATCCAGTCCGGCGACCTCATCGTCCACTACGACACCATCGAAAATCCCACCTGGGACGATGTCGCCAACCGCTCCATCCTCAATCTCAACCAGACCGTTCCCTTCTCCTTCGTGCACAACGGCCAGCGCACTGACTCCCGCATCTTCGTCGAATCCAAAGGCCGCCCCGAAGACTTCTCCCCCTTTGACCAACTCGGCTTCATCCCCAAAATGCAGAGCACCCCGGTTCAGGTCAACTCACTCGAAGCCTCCATGCCCGCCGCCAAGGCCGGGCTCGAAGTGGGTGACAAGATCGTCAGCATCGACGGCAATCAACTCCACTCCGTCGCCGCCATCCTGACCTACCTGCAGGACCAGGCCGGAAAACCTGCCAATCTCCTCGTCTCCCGCAACGGCACCGAAGTACCGCTTCAAATCGCCCCACAGTTCACCGACATCGGCGACGGCACCAAGGGCTACCGCCTCGGCTTCGGCTACCTTCGCCCGCCTGTCAAGGTCGAGCGCCTGCCCTTCGGACAAGCCTTCACCGAATCCGTGAAGTTCAACAAGAAGGGTTCGCTCTTCATCGTCGAAGTCCTCAAGCGCCTCTTCACCCACCAGGTCTCCGTCAAGAGCCTTCAAAGCCCCATCGGCATCGGCCAGCAGATTCACGAAGCCTATGAGCAGCCCGGCTGGACGCCTCTCATCGGCACCATGAGCCTCATCTCGCTCAACCTCGGCATCTTCAACCTGCTCCCTATCCCCATCCTCGACGGAGGCATGATTCTCTTCCTCATCATCGAGACCATCATGCGCCGCGATGTCAACCAGCAGATCAAAGAGCGCATCTACCAGGTCGCCTTCGTCTGCATCCTGGCTTTCTTCGCCTTCGTCATCTTCAACGACCTCACACGCCTAAATATCTTCTCCAAACTCAAACCTTAACCTCAAAGCCTTATCGTTGCTTTTGTTTTGTCGTTGCCCTTGCCTTTTGGATTAAGCGTGGGGCTTTAGCCCCACGAACCAGTCAAGTTTTCATGGGGGCTTTAGCCCCGGGCCTTTTCCACCATGCCACGAGCCCCACAAGAACTTAGAACCTACTTCATAACAAGCGTCACAGCTTCACGTCGCCGGCTCTTCTAAGTCGAACAAAACGCGGTACTCCTAATTGAAGTCCTACACGAGCAGCGAGCGAAGAATCGTCTTCAAGTCCGCGCCTTCGTGATCATGCCCGACCACATCCACCTACTCCTCACCCGGGCCCGAAATCTCCCTCGAAAAAGCAATACAATTCATAAAGGGAGGCTTTTCATTTCGCCTCAAGAGCAAGCTTGATGTGTGGGAGCGAAGCTACACAAACCATCGCATCACCGACCCCCACGATTACACCACCCACCACACCTACATCCACCAAAACCCCATCCGCGCAAACCTCGTCTCAAAGCCTGACCTCTATCCCCACTCTTCCGCCAACCCAATCCATCCATCCGACCCTATACCGACCCACCTCACCTAAGTTCTCGCCCGCAACTCCGCAACAATCTCCCCCACTGCCTTCCGAGCCTCATCCTCCCGATCCGGCGGAAAACTAATCGCCCCCACCCGAGCATGACCACCCCCGCCATACCGTTCACAAATCTTCGCTAAATTAACCAACTTCGAAGGCTCAATCTTTGTCCAGGGATTCGTCCCCACCGAAACCTTCGTCCGAAAACTCGACTTGCTCAACCCGACGTTATAAGTCGCATCCGGACACACATAGTAAGGAATAAATTTGTTGTACCCCTCCGTCGGGTGGTCCGAAATATCAAACGTAATCACACCGCGCTCCATCGTCGCGCGCGACCGAATCAACTCCAACGCCGCCCAATGCCGTTCCATCAACGGCCCCAGCAGCTCCTGCACAAAACCCTGGTCCAACACCTGCTGCAAACTCATCTCCGTCAACAGCGGAATCACCCTCTGCACGAGTGAACTATCCGCCGTGCTCTCAATCACCATCGTCAGCTTCATCGCCGGCTCGGCCATCTCCACCGCAGCCTTCGCGCTCTCATACCGAGCCCCATCCACAATATCCGCCCACTTGATCAACTCCAGCACAGGAGCCGTATCAAACCCAAAATCCAACTGCGCGATATGCGCAATCCAGCTCGTGCAAGAGATGTAGTTCGGATTAAAAACTTTCGCATCCGCTGCGAGCCATCCGCCTGCCCATCCCTGAAGTTCTTCTCATCCTCCGGCGTCAAGAACGCGCTCTGGTGATGATCGAACCACCACGTCACCCGCGGCGAAGCCGAATATTTAAAATCCACAATCGCATTCTCATTCCCGCCACCCGTCTCAAGAAAAGCATTCTCATCAAATAACGCGCCCGCCCGATGCACCAGGCCATGAAACGAATACTTGTCCGCCGTCTTCACGCACTCGCGATGAAACCGCATAAACAGCGAAGCCGAGCAAGCCCCATCAAAACACTTATCGTGATAAAAAATCCTGCATTCCAAGTCGCAACCTCTCATCTACATCCATCATTTCGCTAACGCGAAGTCTCAAGCATAACGCACCCGCAAAAAATGGATATGAGCTCTACGGGCTGAAAACCCGAGTGACAAAATCTCACCCTCCCCGGCCTACGACAACGGAATCCCCTGATACTGAGCATTCGCCAAATCCAGCTCCCTCTCCAGCGTACGCAGCACATCGTCGCCGATTCGCCCGCCGTCCCGCAGCCCGATCAACGTCCTCCGCTCCGCCTCCAACGCCCCCTCCGCAATCGTCCGCAGGCGCGAATATGCCTCTTCCCCCAGACCATCCACACTCTGTTCGCCGCCCGCGCTGATAAGCGAAAGCTTGTGCCTGTATCGGTGCAGCATATCGTCCCACAGATGTTGCACCGGCCCGCTGCTGCTCTTCCGTCCCTCCTCCAGGTACTTGATCGCCGACTTCACCACAATCTTCCGGGCCTCTTTCTCCTCCGGATCCATCCCCGTCACACCCGCAAGCCCTAGTGCGCGAATCAGCGCCGGCAAAGTCAGCCCTTGCAGCACCAGCGTCACAAAAATTACGCAGAACGCCAGGAACACGATCAGGTTTCTTTCTTCAAACGGCTGTCCGCTCGCCAGCACCTCCGGCACCGAGATCGCCGCCGCCAACGCCAGCACTCCGCGCATCCCGGTCCATCCAACCACGAAGATCTCCCGTGGCTTCACCTCCACCTCATCCTTATGCCCCAGCCATCGCCGCTCCACATACGACGCAATCTTCATCGCCGGGTACACCCAGATCATTCGCAGTCCAATCAGTACCGCACTGAACATCGCGCCATAAAAAATTAGCGTCCCCGTCCCATATCTCCCATGAATACCCGACAACACATAAGGCAGCTGCAGTCCGATCAACACAAACACCAGCCCGTTCAGCATGAACACCAGCGCATCCCATGCTCCATTCACCTGCAGCCGCGCCGCCGGAGAGAAAAACTGAGTGCTCTTCCGGCTCATGTAAATCCCGCAAGCCACCACCGCGAGCACACCCGAAGCCTTCGCCCGCTCTGCCGCCAGATACGCTCCATATGGAACCACTAGGGTCACCACCAACTCCACCGGCCCATCGTCGATGTACCGCTCCATCCAGCTCACCACCACGCCGATCAACAAACCAATCCCAATTCCACCCACGATCAGGTAAACCAGCCGCGCCAATCCCTCCCCCAACGTCGGCATCGTTCCTCGAACCAGAAATGACAGTCCTATCTCCAGTGCCAGCAAACCCGTCGCATCGTTCAACAGGCTCTCACCCTCCAGAATGTCGACGATCCTGCGTGGCAAGCCGACGGCCTTCGCAATCGAAGTCGCCGCAATCGCATCCGTCGTCGCAACCACAGCCCCAAGCAGAAATCCCGCCTTCCAATACATCGCCGTAATAAACCGGTCGGAAAATTCCGCCACACCCCACACCGTAAAACCCACGAGCCCAATCGCCAGCAGCCCAATGACCACCGAATTCCGTCGGAACTCCCGCCACGACATCGTCCAAGCCGAGGCATACAGCAGCGGCGGCAGAAAAACCACAAACACAATATTCGGATCGAGCGGCACCTTTGGAATGCGCGGCACAAAGCTGATTGCCAGACCTGCCAGCACCAGCACAATCGGATAAGGCACCGCCAGCCGCCGCGCCAGCACAGCGAATCCGGCAACCATTACGAGCAACAGCAAAATCACAAGCTCTACCGCATGCAAGCTCTCACCCGAACCCATCGACACCTCCCAACACCTCAACCTACCATTTACACTTGCGATAATCCATGAGCCTCCCCCATCTCACCAACCCCGAAGTAGTCCCCGACGAGCCTCTCACCCCAAGAGAAGCCCGACGCCGCCTGCTCCTCCGCCGCATCCTGCTCACCCTCATCACTTCCCTGCTCCTGATCGCCGTCATCGGCTTCGTCACCGCGCGCCACTGGCTCCGCCAGACCATGGCCGACTCCCTCCCCCAGCTCGACGGCTCCATCACCATCCCCGGCCTATCCGCCTCCGTCACCATCCAGCGCGACGCCCACGGCGTCCCCCACATCCGCGCCGCATCACTTGACGACCTCCTCGTCGCCCAGGGTTTCGTCACCGCACAAGACCGCCTCTGGCAGATGGACGCCCTCCGCCGCCACGCCTCTGGCTCTCTCGCCGAGATCCTCGGCCCATCGCTCCTCCCCCACGATCGCCTCCAGCGAACCCTCCAGCTCCGCGCCGCCGCCGACCGCGCCATCGCCGCCCTCCCACCCGATCAGCTCCACGCCCTCGAGCGCTACGCCGCCGGAGTCAACGCCTCCATCGCTATCCAGCAATCCCATCTCCCACTCGAGTTCCGTCTCCTCCGCTACCAGCCCGCCCCCTGGACACCACGCGACTCTATCCTCATCGGCCTCGTCATGTTCCAGGACCTCACCAACACCTTTCCCGTCCAACTCAGCCGCGAAGCCCTCACCGCCCGCCTCCCCCAACACCTCGTTAGCGATCTCTACCCCACCATCACCTGGCGCGACCACCCTCCTGCCCAACCCACCATCGACCTCACCGCCCCACAACAAAACATCCCCGACGTCCCCCTCGACGAATCCCAAACCAAACTCGAACTCCCCTCGCGTCCATCGTTTGAAAACGCAAAATATCGCGCGCAGGCGAAGGAAAAAAGAGGTGTCATCCTGAGCGAAGCAGCTCACAGTCTCACAGTGAGCTGCGCAGTCGAAGGACCTGCATTTTGCTCGAGCCCGCATGACATTCAACCCCCTCCTCGACCAACCACCTCCGCCCAAGACCTCCTCACCCTCCAGCAAACCCTCCGCAACCCAATCTGTGACGGCTGCTTCCCCGGCTCCGGCAACTGGGTCGTCTCCGGCACCCACACCGCCGACCACCAGCCTCTCGTCTCCAACGACATGCACCTCACCCACAACGTCCCCGGCATCTGGTATGAAGCCGATCTCGAAACCCCCAACCTCCACGTCACAGGAGTCTCCCTCCCCGGCGTTCCCTTCATCATCGTCGGCCACAACGAACACGTAGCCTGGGGCTTCACCAACCTAGGCGCCCAGGTCCAGGACGTCTACATCGAGCACACACGCGGCAACGAATACGAATCCCCTGACGGCTCCTGGCTCTCCATCCTCCACCAGCCCGAAATCATCCACGTCAAAGGCGCAAAAGACGTCACCCTCGACGTAGCCGCCACCCAGCACGGCACCGCCATCACTCCCATCCTCACCCAAATTCTCCCCACCGAAAAGCGCACCCTCTCCCTCCGCTGGACCATCTACGATCCCGCCAACGTCACCTCGCCCTTCTTCACCATCGACACCGCCTCCGACGCCGCCTCCCTCGTCCAGGCCTTCTCCGCCTTCGGAGGCCCCGCCCAAAACCTCGTCTACGCCGACGACCACGGCCACATCGGCTACCACGCCATCGGAGCGATTCCCATCCGCGGCAGCCTCACCACCCCCGCTCCCCTCAACCCAGTCCCTTCCGACGCACTCGACACCACCCAGCAGTGGGTCGGCACCATCCCATACGACAAACTCCCCCAAATCACCGATCCCCCCAGCGGCTTCCTCGCCACCGCCAA
Source organism: uncultured Acidobacteriaceae bacterium (assembly GCA_963841335.1). Lineage (GTDB taxonomy): Bacteria > Acidobacteriota > Terriglobia > Terriglobales > Acidobacteriaceae > Edaphobacter. Next base: position 87,946 of record CAWJCF010000001.1, read on the forward strand.
CAACCGCATCACCCCCGACGATTACCCCTACCCCATCACCCTCGACTGGGGCGCTCCCTACCGCAACCAGCGCATCTGGAAACTCCTCGCCGAACGATCCGCCACCACTCACGACCACCTCACCTCCGCCGACATGCTCGCCATCCAAACCGACATCTACTCCGACGTCGACCACGTCCTCGCCCAGCGCCTCGCCTACGCCATCGACCACACCACCCGGCCCGACCTCCTCCGCGATAAATCAGAAGCCAAGCGCCTCCACCAGGCCGCCGACCTCCTCCGCGACTGGAACGGCAATCTGGAAGCCAACTCCGCAGCCGCCGCCATCGTCGTCGCCACTCGCGCCGCCCTCTGGCCTCTCCTAATCGATTCCCAACTCGCCCCCGAACCTAACCCGCAGGCCAGCACCGAATCCGGCAAACCCAAAACTCTCCCAGCCTCCGCCATCTACTCCTGGGGCAACAAAGCCTACGCAGAAGAATGGTTAGTCATGCACACGCCCGCCCGCTGGCTGCCCAAAAACTACGCCACATGGGACGATCTCCTCGCCACCGCCGTCGCTCAGAGCCTGCGCCTCACCCACGCCCCCACCGACCTCGCCTCCTGGCGCTTCGGCAACTTCCACGTCATCGACATCGAGCACCCCATCTACGGCCAGTCCCCTCTCCTCCAGCGTCTCATCGGTCTCCCCACCGGCACCGGCATCCAGCCTCAAAGCGGTGACGACACCACCATCAAACAAGTAGGCCGCACCTTCGGCCCCTCCGAGCGCTTCACCGCTGACCTCGCCAAACTCGACGCCAGCACCCTCAACCTAGTCCTCGGCGAATCCGCCAACCCCGCCAGCCCCTGGTTCATGGATCAGTGGCTCGCCTGGTACCACGGCACCACCTTTCCTCTCCCCTTCACCAACGCCGCCGTCGACGCCGCCACCACCCACACCCTGACGCTAAACCCGCATTAAATCTACAACCCGACCAAAGGGAGGGCCGAAGCAATAACACTACCCAGACCGGTATACGAGCCACGAAGTGGCCGCACTCCGCGTGGGAGGCCCGTCCGGCAGGACACACATCACTCGGTCCTTAAAGCATTCATGGGCTCAATATTCGCCGCCCTCCGCGCCGGAACAAACCCAGCCACCGTAGCCGACAGCAGCAGCACCACCACCGCCGTCACCAGACTCAGCGGATCATAAGTCTTCACCTCAAACAGCTGGTCCTTCATCCACCGAGCCGCCAGCAACGCCACCGGAATCCCGATCGCCAACCCAATACCAGCCTGCAACAGAGCACCTCGCAACACCATCTTCACAACATCGCCCCGGTTCGCGCCAAGTGCCATCCGCAGTCCGATCTCGCTCGTCCTCCGAGCCACCTGGTACGACGTAATCCCATACAACCCCACCGAAGCCAGCACTAGCGCCAGTGCCCCAAACAGCGTCGTCAGACGCGCAATCAGCCGCTCCTGCGTAAAGTTACCCGCCACCTGAAAATCCAGCGAATGCATATCCAATATCGTCAGGTTCGGATTGATATTCTGCAGAGTCCTCCGCACCATCGAATCCACATCCTGCGGCGGCCGCTCAAAGTGCAGCGTCACCGAGTTGATATACATCGACCGACCCTCCGCCATCACAAAGTTCGGCTCCGTCAAACCTGCCATTGTCTGCGTCAAGGGACGAAAATACATCGACCGCACTGCCTCGCGCGGATTGTTGTACTTCGCATCCGCCACAATCCCCACAATCTCAAACATCGCCGAATACTTCTGGTCGAAAACGCCAAACCGCTTCCCAATCGGGTCTTCCTTCGGGAAGAACTTTTTCACAAACGCCTGGTTCACCACCGCCACCTTCTGAGTCGTCGCCGTATCCTGCTCCGTAAATCCGCGTCCCCTCACCACTGGCTGACCCACCGTCTCAAAAAATCGCGGACTCACCCTGTCCCAGGAAGAACCGATATGAGCATTCGGCCCCCGCGCCGGCCTGCCATCCACATACACACTCTCGCCCCAGTTATTGCCCTCCAGAGTGCTGTACAGCGCCAGCCCCACGCTTTTCACCCCCGGCAGCGCCCCGAACTGCTCCTCCAGTTGCCGATAAAGCGCCTGCACCGTCTCCGGCTTATACCCCGCTCCCGCCGGATCGATATGCACCACATACCGGTTCTCCGTCTGCAGTCCAAAATCCTGATGCTCCACCTTCTTCAGGCTCTTCGCCAGCAACCCCGCGCTCATCAGCATCACCAGCGACAACGCGGCCTGAAACACAATGAGCATTCGCTGCGGCAGCGACGTCCTGTCCTTCGTCGACCGGCTCACACCTCGCAAAGCCTCCGCCGGATCCGAGTGCGAAGTAATCCACGCCGGAACGATCCCAAACACCACGCCCGTCAGCAACGAAACCAGAAAAGCAAACCCCAGCACCTCAAGTGACGGACTTGCCTCAATCGGCAGATGCGTCGAATCCGGAAACGCCAACGCCAGAATCATCTTCGTTCCCGCGTACGCCACAATCAATCCGGCAAGCCCGCCCATGCACGCCAACAGTATGCTCTCCTTCAGCATCTGCTGAATCAGCACCCTTCGCGCTGCGCCCAACGCCATCCGCACCGAGATCTCCGCCTTACGAGTCGCGCCCCGCGCCAGCAGCAGGTTCGCCACATTCGCGCACGCCACCAGCAGCACCAGCCCCGAGATCGCCATCAGCAGATACAGCCCCTTCCCCGTCTCCTTCTGCAGATTCTGAATCCCCGCCCCACCCGGCACAATCACCACATGCTGCTTCGGGATAATCGTCGACCCGCCATTGCCCGTATACGCCATTTGCGTCGACAACCACTGCTGCAGAGTCGCCGATATCTTTCCCTGCAAAGCCTGCACATTGACGCCCGGCTTCACCCGTCCCACCACATAAAGCCAATTGCTCGGTGCCACATGCAGAATGGAGTTCGCCGCTTCAATCAACGGCTCCGCAGACAGCGGAATCCACAACTCCGGAGGATTCGCCCGAATCCGGTCGCCAAAAAATCCCCGAGGTGCAATCCCCACCACCGTCACCGGCTGCCCCTGCAGATAAAAGGTCGATCCAATCACCTTCGGGTCTGCGCCGTAGTTCGACTGCCACGCCTCATAGCTGATCACCGCAGCTGGAGCCGCCTCCGGCACATCGTCCGCATCCGTCAGCACCCGTCCCGCAAACGGCCCAATCCCAAAGGTCTTGAAGAAGTTCCCCGAAACATACTGCGTACGGATCGACTTCGCCGGCTCCGCGCCCCGCCGCGATGTCATCGTGTTGCCCCCCGACTGCATCGCAGCAAGTTCCTCAAACTCCGGCGTCGTCTCGCGGAAGTGACGGTATAAATCCCATGAGTACAGATCGAAGTCCCCGTTCTCATTCTCGAACCCGCCATTCACGCAGCAGTCATCGAGGTCCCCCACCCGCAACAGCGTCTTCGGATCCGCCACGGGAAGCGACTTCATCAACACCGCGTGCACCAGAGTAAAGATCGCCGTATTCGCGCCAATTCCCAAAGCCAGCGTCAACACCACCGTAATTGCATACCCCGGCGACTTCCGGAACTGACGAAAAGCAACGACGATATCGCGCATAGATCTCCCTCTTCACTCGTGGTCTCTCATCCTCTACGCAGTCGCCACCAATTCAGTTCCCACGAGGTTCCTCTAAGCGGCGCCTATTCCGTAGCCTGCTTCATCAGCCCAACAACCTTGACATCCAGATCCCTCGCCACCTTCAGAGCCTTTTCATTCCCATACACAGCCAGATGACTTGCCATCGTGTCATACGAGACATGCACCCCATCTTCCCGCTCATACACCAGAATCGTCACTGGCGCATAAGACCCCGCATCTGGCACAGACTCGGTCATCTGCCTCATGATCAGAGGATTCCCCGCAATGATGCGAACGATCTTGTAAGCCTTCGCCGCCGGATCTTTTCGCAGCACTGCCCCCAGATCCAATCGCAGAAACTCCATCAAATCCGCACCTCCCACGACTCCCCGGATGATTGCGGCATACTCCTCAAACGTCCGCGCCTCCGCCAGCTGTCGGCCAAGCTCATGGAGATTTGGCCGCCCAATTCCCTCGTCCAGAGCAACCAGCACGTCCTCAAACGAACGTTTCGATACAAAGGTTACTCGCTCGACGTCGATTCTCTTCGTCTCCATCGTCACCCTCCGCCAGCCATCCCACTCTACTATCATCCGCTCGCAACAAAATCGCATCGTCACCCTGCTGCGTTCATCCATTACAGATAGAATTCTCGTTCGTGCAATCGGGCCCCGAATCTCAATTCAACTTAAAGGACCCACCATGGACAACCCCTTCTGTCACGTTGAACTCGCGTCCACCGACGTTTCCAAAGCAAAGACCTTCTACTCCACTCTCTTCAACTGGAAGCTCACCGACACCGACATGGGCGGCGGCATGATCTACACCACCTTCAAAGCCGAAGGTGGCCCCGGCGGCGGAATGATGCAGCACCCAGTCCCCGGAGCCCCCTCAGCCTGGCTCGCCTACGTCCTCGTCGACGATGTCGCCGCCGCCACCGCGAAAGCCAAAAGTCTCGGCGCTCAGGTCATGCGAGACAAAACCGAAGTCCCCCACATGGGATGGTTCAGCATCATCACCGACCCGACCGGCGCCCATCTAGGCCTCTGGCAAACCATGCAGAAGTAAGTACGTCCCGCACAGCCCATCCTTTGCATTCGTATCGCAAAGGGTGGGTTGCACTCCTCTCCGCGAGACAACGTAGCTGTCTGTTAATCGAGTAAACTCCCGCAGCAGCATGAGGAAAAGTTCCACCCTGATATCCCTATACTCGGCTCAGATAGAAGCCGTGGGGATTGTGATGAAGTCTTTGTGTTTTGCTCTATGTTCCTTGTCTGCGTTTGCCAGTCTGAACGCGCAGAAGCCCGTCTGGCAGCCATCTCCCGGACATACGCAACTGCCCATATGGCCCCGGAAAGCTCCCGATCCCCAACCTGTCGCCGGACCGGAGTTCGCCGAGACGACGGGGAAGGATTCGCTCGTCGCAGGCAGGCCGTGGGTTGCCGTCGAGATGGTGTCGCAGCCTACGATGACGGTCTATTCGCCACAGGGAAAGAACACGGGCGCAGCAGTCGTCGTATTCCCGGGCGGGGGATATCAGGTTCTGGCCATCGATCTCGAAGGCACGGAGGTATGCGACTGGCTGACGTCCAGGGGGATCACCTGCGTCCTGCTGAAGTACCGAGTACCGGGTGAGGAGAAGTACCGCCGGCCGGGCCAGCAAGACTATCCGAAATCAGGGCCATATCCGGAATCACCAATAGCGCTCGAAGATGCGCAGAGGACGATGGGACTGGTACGCTTTCACGCTGCCGAGTGGCGCATCGATCCGCACAAAATCGGAGTGCTGGGATTCTCCGCAGGCGGACACATGGTGGCAGCGATGAGCACACACTTTGCGCAGCGTCTCTATCCGGTCGTCGACGCCGCCGACAAAGAGAGCTGCCGGCCCGACTTTGCGGTCGCCATCTATCCCGGACATCTCTCACTCTCCGCGGCGGAGTGGGATGCCAGCCAAGGCGCCAAAAAGTTCGTGATCTCTCATCCCGCGCATGAGACAACAGCCGACAGACAATATGGATTGAACCCCGATCTCCATATCACCAGCCAGACACCGCCCACGTTCTTGTTGCAGAACGAAGACGACCACGTGGACAACGTAAACGACTCGCTGGCGTACTACATTGCCTTGAAGAAAGCGGGGGTTCCGGTCGAGATGCATTTGTACCCACAGGGCGGCCACGCCTTCGGCCTTCGGCGCACAAACCTTCCCACAACAGCGTGGCCTCAATTACTAGAGACATGGCTAGGGGCAATCGGGATGATTTCGGAGTAGGAGCTCTGGAATCGCGCAACAAAAGGCCGGTGTCCCATCCCATGATGAAGGATGGGCTGCGTCTCCCTTCGTTCCAATCACCCAAAAAGTAGTTACTTTGAGAGAGAGCGGCTTAGCCGCGACGCCGGAGTAAGCTGACCAACTTGACAAAATTGCCCCTTCAAACACCCATGGATTTGACTTAATCCACCAAAGAGCCCCCCTGGACATTGGGGTTTTTTCTTTTAGCAACAAAAAGGAGCCGTAAGCCCTGTGTTAAGAATATTTTGGACGCAACCCCAATGGAATGAATATTTTGAAAAAGTCTATACAGGCTTAACCGCCATAAAGTGAATACTTTGCACCGAAGTAGGGGGAGGGGGGTACCCCCTGTTTACTGGTTCACCCCGCTAGCCAGAAAACCACCATCCACCACCAGGATCTCACCCGTAACAAACGCCGAAGCATCGCTCGCCAAAAAAATCGCAGACCCCACCAGCTCCTGGGTCTTTCCAAACCGTCCCATGGGAGTCCGCATCAGCAGCTCCTTGCCGCGATCGCTCTCATCCAGCAGCTTCTGGTTCAACGCCGTCCGAAAAACTCCCGGGGCAATCGCATTAACCGTCACGCCCTTCGAACTCCACTCCACCGCCAGCGACTTCGTCAGCGCCCCCACCGCCGCCTTGCTCGCCGCATAAGCCGTCACTTCCTTCAAACTCACAAACGTATTTAGCGAAGCGATATTGATGATTCGCCCATATCCGCGCTCCAGCATGTGTTTGCCAAAGATCTGGCAAGCCCGCAGAGTCCCGGTCACATTCGTATCCATAATGTCGTCCCAGGTCTCTTCCGACACCGTCAGCGTCGGCTCCCGCTTGATCTTCCCCGCTGAGTTGATCAGAATGTCGACCTTGCCAAACTCCTTCACGGTGCCATCCAGCAACGCCTGCAGACTCGCGCGGTCGGCAACATCCGAAATCAGCCGCAGCGCCTTGCGCCCCGTCGCCTCAATCGCCTTCGCTGCCTCATCCACCTGCTCCTGCCGCCGCGAACTCGCCACAACATCGGCACCCGCCTCCGCCAGCCCGATCGCAATCGCCAATCCGATCCCTGATGTGCCACCCACAACCACAGCCGACTTCCCGCTCAGATCAAACAACGGATGCCCCATTGAAAACGCCCTCTCTTATTTAGAAATCTGCCGTGTTGCCACATCCTGCACCGCTAAAACATCTTCGAGCAAATGGTTCACAATCTCCTCCGGCGGCCGGTCATTCACAATCCGGAAAGCATCCGTCGGCCTCTCCAGCGTCGACAATTGGCTGTCCAGAAGCATCGGATTCATATACTCGTGCTTCCTCGTCGCCAGCCGCTTTGCAATCAAATCCTTCGGTCCATCGAGAAATATAAATTGGATATGCGTCAGCGGAATTCCCGCCTCCAGCGCCTCATGATACTTCGCCTTCAACGCCGAGCAGGCCAGCACTCCGTTCTTCCCTTCCGTATCCCATCCTCTCAACAGCCCGTTCAATGTCTGCAACCACGGAGCCCGGTCCTCGTCCGTCAACGGAGACCCCGCAGCCATCTTCTCCTTCGCCTCCGCCAAAAAAAAATCATCGGCATCAGCAAAAATCCAGCCCATCTGTTCAGCAAGAAGCCTGCCGATCGTGGTCTTTCCGGAACCGCTTACGCCCATGATCACCACAATCATCCGCTCTCCCTGCACACTAAGCCCGCCAAGCGCGCTGACACAAACTCATCAGCGCGCCCGCTTCAAACTATCGCTGAATTCGAGCCGAACCTCCGCTGGCAAACGCCTTGACCTGCTCAGCCGTCGCCATCGTCGTGTCACCAGGGAACGTCGTCATCAACGCACCATGGGCCCATCCCAGCTTCACCGCCTCTTCGGGCGTCTCGCCGCTAAGCAGGCCATAAACGAATCCAGCGGCAAAACCATCGCCACCGCCAACGCGGTCGTGGACATTTCAACTCGGTGGTCGGCGCGTTCACAGCCTTGCCGTTCACCCAAGCCACCGCGCTCCAGCTGTGGTGGTTGGTCGTGTGCACCTCACGCAGCGTCGTAGCCACAACCTTTACATTCGGATGCCTCTTCACAACCTGATCAATCATCGCGAAGAACACGCTCGTGTCCAGCTTAGACTTCGAATGGACGTCCGGCCCTTTAAAGCCCAGACCCTTCTGCAGGTCTTCCTCGTTGCCCACCAGCACATCCACATGGTCGGCGATTGCACCGAGCACCTTGTGGGCCCGCTCAATCCCGCCCACCGTCTTCCACAACTTATCGCGAAAGTTCAGATCAAACGAGCAGATCACGTTATGCCGCTTAGCCTCCTTCAACGCCTCGATCAGCAGTTCCGAGGTCGTCTCCGACAAAGAAGCAAAGATGCCGCCGCTATGAAACCATTTCACACCCTCCGAAAAGATTGCCTTCCAATCGAAGTCGCCCGGCTTCAGCAGAGCCGCGGCCTCATTGGCGCGGTTGTAGAACACCACCGGCGCGCGAACGCCCAGTCCCTGGTCGCTGTATACCGTCGCCATGTTGGGCCCGCGCACGCCATCGTGCACAAAGCGCTTGTAATACGGCTTCACGCCCATGGCCCGCACTCGCTCCGCGATCAAATCGCCAAGCGGATAATCGACCATCGCCGTCGCGATACCCGTGCGCATGCCAAAGCCATCAGCCAGGTTCGCGGCCACATTGAACTCGCCCCCGCTCACGTGGATCGAAAGCTGATGCGCCTTGCGGAAAGGAATAATCCCCGGATCAAGCCGGTTGACCAGCGCCCCCAGCGAAAGCAGATCGAGCGAAGCATTTTCACGAATCTCAAAACCCAAACTCATCGATGTATTTCTCCTTAATTTCTCACCTGCCAAACAACAAGCGAGTCAATTCGCATCTCATCACCGGAACCTGGTCCGTAACAGATGATAGTTGGCCTCGGAAAATATAAAACTAACTTCCAACAAACACCGGGCGAATGTGCCGCTCATACAGATTCGTCGTCACGTTTTTCGCTACAACATCCTCATTCGCCTCCAGCGCTTTGATGTACTTGTCGCCCATCTTCGCTGCAACCTTGAATCCGACATGCAGTAACTGGCGGAAACTAGGATTGTAAGCCTTATTACTCTGTTTATGCCGCAATGCCGAGGTGTACTGCTCGCTGGTCCAGCCATTCACCTGCGCCGGCGCAGGCAGTTGACTCGTATCGATGTCGATGACCGTCGCGTAAGGCGCGGTAAGCTCGTCGCGATGAGCGTAAGCCTCGGCATAAACCTCCTTGGCAATCTCCAGCCCCGCACCGCCGGCCTCTGCAAGCCCAATCAACTCCTCCAGCCAGGTTGTACCCGCAGTCTTCAGATGAACGCCCGCATCAAAGCTCTTCATCGCATCATGAATCGCTTTGTAAATCGAAAATTTGTCTGATCCCGAGTGAACGCTAAGCTTCAGGTTCGCCGGCAATCCGTAAGTCTTCACCGCAAACGCAATCGCAGCAAGATCCTCGTTGAACTCCTTGCTGAACTGCGCGACATCGCCCACATAATCGACGCCCTTATTGAACCGCCCTGTGAATTTCGGAGCAATCGTCTGAATCGGAATCTTCTCGTCCGCGATCGCAGCCAGAATGACCAGCAGTTCAACCGGAGTCTGAGGCGAGTCCGTCTCGTCCATCGACACCTCAGCGATGAAGCGCCCCTCGCCTTTGTTCTCTACCAGAAACCGATAGATCATTCCCGCATGCTGAACTGCCGCGAGGAACTTGTTGGCAATCCGCTCGACAAACGCCACATCCGTCTTGAACGGCTCCGCAATACGCGGAATCGTCACCGTCCCAATCAACTCCGGATGACGCGCCACAAACGCCGCAACCGCCGACGGTTCCGCAGGCTGTCCGATGAGATCAGCCACATCCAGGGTGAAGAAGTCACAAGGCTCCAGGAACCTCGCAACCGTCTTGAGGTTGATGTGATCCGCATCCAGGAAGTACGGCTTCGTCCACTTCAGGTCCCGCACAGCCGCATCCGCAGCCTGCCGCGTCTGGCTCGGCTCAGAGCCGATGATCATGTGCTCGCGGTTGGACTTGTTCCACACCGGAACAACCTCAACCCACGCATTACCCGCCAACACACAGGCCGCCAGCTGCGCCTTCGCCTGGTGCGCAAAACGATCCCCCACACCCACCGAAAATTTTGGAAGCTTCAATCCATCGTTCATCGAAATGCCCTTCTTTTCATTCAATCCTATTGGTCGAACCACTTTCGAGCCGTCTCAGAATAACGGGTATTGGTGAGTTGGGGCAAATTTAGTTCCTGGGTGAAGGAGAATTGTGAGTTGGGTTGAATTATTGGGCGAAGCGGCCCTTGTACGCCCAGAGACCCAGGCCGGGGTTGGAGATGTAGAAGATCTCTTCTCCGTCTACTGTGTTCCAGCCGTCTTTTAGTTTGTCGGGGTTGTATTTGGCGGTCATGGTGGCGAGGTCGCCGTATTCGTAGTGGACGCCTTCGATCTCTTCGCGGGTCAGGTGGCCTGGGCAGTAGCGGATGGTGAAGCGGCCTTCGCTGGAGCCGTGGATGAGGTGAGCGGCAGCGCTTAAGTTGCCCGCCAATTGTGGGTCTTCTTTGACGGCTTCGAGGGTGCGTGGGGTTCCGCAGTAGCCGTATTTGCGGATGAGGACATCGATGGCGGCATCTTCGCCGAACTCGTGAACTCCGGGAGCGAGGACGATGAGTTCGGCGTTGTCGGCGAGGGCCATGCGGGTGCGGTAGACGCTCTTGTTGCCCAGCCAGGTGCTCCTGAACTCGTGCGGGTCGAGGAAGACGACGGCCTTCTTGATCTCGCGGTCCATCATCTTGAAGTTCACCTTGAGGCTTAGTGCCGCTGCGAGGTCAAAACACTCGGTGTCGTCGCCGACGTAGAGGCCGCGAATGACGAGCTTTCCCGCGTCGTTCTTGCCTACGACGGTCAGTACGTAGACGATGGGGAGATTCTTCGCGAAGTGGTCGCTGGCGTAGTTGAGGACGCGGCGGACGGGTGTGTCGGCACGGCCCATCATGCGTTCCATGCCGTAGACGGCGCCGAGGAAGTGGCTGCGGTGGATACCGATGGAGCCGCCGGTGCCTACGAAGATGTTCTTGTTGTAGTTGGCCATGCCAACGACTTCGTGGGGAACGACCTGGCCGATGGAGAGGATGAGGTCGTGGCCGCCGTCGCGGAGAAGTTTGTTGACCTGTGCGGGCCAAGTGTAGTCGAGTTTGCCTTCGCTGACGTCGTAGACGAAGCTGCCGGGAACTTCGCCGAGGGTGACGATGTCGTTGCGCCAGTCATGGACACGGAAGAGAGCGCGCGGCGTGGCGCCGAACATGGTCGCTATCTCCTGATCTGTCATGGCTTTGTGGGTGCCGAGGGCGGGAAGGACGTCGGTGAGGCGGTCGCCGTAATACTGCCAGGTGAGTTCGGTGAGAGTGCCGCTTTGCGAATGCATGCGGGTGAAATCGGGGGGAAGGGCGAGGACTTTCTGGCGTTTGCCGAGTTTGTCCAATGCTGTGAAGAGGTTGGAGCGGATCTCGGCGGGGGACATCTCGGTGTCCGGGCTTCCGGCGGCGAAAAACAGACTCATATGACTTGATCTTACTCCGGGTCTGAGAGGTCGGACTTCGGCTTTCTTGCGGAAAAAAGTTTGGCGTGGCGATCGGCTGATTTCGCCAGAATTGTGGGCGTTTTTAAGAGGGGTTGGAAGAGATGTGTGCGTTTTTTGATGGTAATTTGCTGGTGAAGTTGTGGTGGATTGATGGTGGAATGCTGGTTTTTGGATGGTGGTTTTTCGACGCTAAAAAAATGCCACTTTTTGAAGATTTATTTTTGGTTGGACCAGTCCCCTCACTGGCAAATCAGAAGTCTTCTCCGAAACCAACTTCGCCTACAACGGCACTTTGATATGCGGAGACGCGGCGTTCGAAGAAGTTGGTCAGTTCCTGGACATCCTGAAGGTCCATAAAGCTGAAGGGATTTTTGGCGTTGAAGGCGGGGGCGATTCCGAGGCGTTGTAAACGGGAGTCCGCGACGTAGCCGAGGTATTGGCGCATATCGCGGAGGGAGAGGCCGGCGACTCCTCCTGCAAGGAGGTCTTCGGCGAACTGGGCTTCGGCGTCTACGGCTTCGTGCAGCATGGTGACGATGTCGCGTTCGAGATCGGCGTCCCAGAGATCGGGCTCCTGGGCGCGGACTACGTTGACGACTTCGAAGGCGAACTCGAGGTGGCAGCTCTCGTCGCGGAAGACCCAGTTGGTGCCGGCGGCGAGACCGTGGAGAAGACCTTTGGAGCGGAAGAAGTAAACGTAGGCGAATGCGGCGAAGAAGAAGAGGCCTTCGATGCAGGCGGCGAAGCAGATGAGGTTGAGCAGGAACTGACGGCGGTGCTCGCGAGTCTGGAGCGAGTCGAGTTGCTGGATGGAGTCCATCCACTTCATGCAGAAGTCGGCTTTCTTGGAGATGGAGGGGATGTTTTCGACGGCGGCGAAAGCTGCGGCGCGCTCGTCGGGGTCAGGCACGTAGTTGTCGAGCAGGGTGAGGTAGAACTGCACGTGCACGGCTTCTTCGAAGAGCTGGCGGGAGAGATAGAGGCGGGCTTCGGGAGAGTTGATGTGCTTGTAGAGGTTGAGGACGAGGTTGTTTGAGACGATGGAGTCGCCGGTGGCGAAGAATGCCACGAGGCGCTGGATGACGTGGACCTCGGCGGGGGTGATGCGTTGGCGGAGGTCGACGAGGTCGGTCTGGAAGTCGACCTCTTCTACGGTCCAGGTGTTTTTGATTCCGTCGCGGAACATGTCGTAGAAGACGGGGAAGCGCATGGGGCGAAGGGTGAGGCAGAGGCCGGGGTCGAGGATGTGGGTAGGGGCGGCTACGGAGGAGTGGGGGGTGTGGGGGATTGCAGGTGTGGACATGGGTTGGGCCTTTCGATGTTTCGCTCGGGTTAGGTTTAGGTCGGGCTTACAGCCCTCTTCGGTTTCGTTTGCATCGCTACCTAGGGCTTCGCCCTAGGCTGTTATAGGGCGCGCCTTTGGCGCTTGGATCTTGTGGCAGGATTTGTTATTGCGCTTTCCGTTGTGATTTTGTAACCGGATTTGTGCGGCTACTGGCAGGCTTCGCAGGATTCGGGATTTTCGAGTGAGCAGGTGACGGCTGCTTCCGCGGAGACTGAGGGAAGTGCGTTGGATGCGGCTGCGCTCGCGTGGGCCGAGGTATTTTGCACCGTGGTCTTTGCGATTTTGGTTGCGGGACGGGAGCGCAGGTAGTAGGTGGTCTTGAGGCCCTTCTTCCAGGCGTACATATACATGCTGGAGAGCTTGCCGATGTTGGGGGATTCGGCGAAGAGGTTGAGCGACTGGGACTGGTCGATGTAGGCGTTGCGGGCGGCGGCCATGTCGATGAGGGAGCGCATCGGGATCTCCCATACGGTGCGATAGAGGAGCTTGAGATCGTCGGGGAGGCCGTCGATGTTTTGCACGGAGCCTTCAGAGAGTTTGAGGCGCATGCGCATCTCTTCGGTCCAGAGGCCGCGGGCCTGGAGCTCGTCGATGAGGTAGCGATTGACTTGCAGGAACTCGCCCGAGAGGGTCTCGCGCTTGAAGAGGTTGGAGATCTGGGGCTCGATGCACTCGTAGCAACCGACGATGGAGGCGATGGTGGCTGTGGGAGCGATGGCGATGACGAGAGAGTTGCGCAGGCCGGTGCGTACGATGCGTTCGCGGAGAGTGTCCCAGCGGGCGGTGTCTGCGGGCTGTACGTTCCACAGGTCGAACTGGAGTTGACCTGCTGCGATGCGGGTGTCGGCGAAGGTTGGGTGAGGGCCATCTTTTTCTGCGAGAGCTGCGGATGCGGTGAGGGCGTGGAAGTAGATCTCCTCCTGAATGCGGGTGGAGAGCGCTATGGCCTCGGCGGAGTCGAAGGGGAGATGGAGTTGGAAGAAGACGTCCTGCAGGCCCATGATGCCGAGACCGATGGGACGCCATTGGGTGTTGGAGCTGGCGGCCTGAGCGATGGGGTAGTAGTTGATGTCGATGACGCGGTCGAGCATCGGGACGGCGATGCGAACCGTGGCTCCCAATTTTTCGAAGTCGAAGATGGGCCGGCCTTCGGCGTCGACGGTGATGTGACGGGCGAGGTTGATGGAGCCGAGGTTGCAGACGGCGGTCTGTGTGGAGGATGTGATTTCGGTGATCTCGGTGCAGAGGTTGGAGAGATGGACCACGTTGCCGGGCTTGCCGGTCTGGTTGCACTTGAGGTTGGTGGCGTCCTTGAAGGTCATCCATCCGTTGCCGGTTTCGGCGAGGGAGCGCATCATTCGCGCATAGAGATCGCGCGCCTTGATCTGGCGGTGGTAGAGCTTGTCGGTCTCGGCTTTCTCGTAGGCTTCGGTGAAGGCTTCGCTGTAGAGATCGGGGAGGGTGGGGACATCTTTGGGATCGAAGAGGGACCATAGGGCGTCGGTTTCGACGCGCTGCATGAAGAGGTCGGGGATCCAGTTGGCGAGGTTGAGATTGTAGGTGCGGCGAGCTCCGTCGCCTGTGTTCTCGCGGAGTTCGAGGAAGGATTCGATGTCGGCGTGCCACGGCTCGAGGTAGACGCAGCACGCACCCTTGCGCTTGCCTCCCTGATTGACGGCGGCTACGGAGCTATCGAGGGTACGGAGCCAGGGGACGATGCCGTTGGAGAGGCCGTTGGTGGCGCGGATGAGCGAGCCCTCGGATCGCACACGATGGAAGGCGAGACCGATGCCGCCGGAGAACTTGGAGAGCATCGCGACGTTTTTGTAGGTGTCGTAGATGCTCTCGAGCGAATCGAGCGGGGAATCGTGGAGATAGCAGGAAGACATCTGGGCGTGTTTGGTGCCGGAGTTGAAGAGTGTCGGCGAGGAAGGCATGTAGTCGAGCGAGGCGATGAGGCGATAGAACTCGATGGCTTCGTGCGGAGTTCCGGCGAGGCCGCAGGCGACGCGGAGGAAGAAGTGCTGCGGGGTTTCGATGACGCTGCGCGAGATGGGATCGCGGAGGAGATAGCGATCGTAGACGGTGCGGAGACCGAAGTATTCGAAGCGGTCAGAGAAACTGTCGTCGATGGCGTGGTTGAGTTTGCGCGCGTGGGTCTGGACGAATTCAGCGGTGGCTTTGGAGACGACGCCCTCCTGATGGCCGTAGGCGATGGCCTGCGAGAAGGAGTGGAGGTTGAGCGCGGAGACTTCTTTGACGATGGTGGCGAGTAAGAGGCGCGCGGCGAGGCGAGAGTACTGCGGTTCTTCGGCGATGAGCGACGCGGCGGTGTCGATGGAGATGGTGTCGAGCTCGCGGGTGGTCGCTCCATCGTAGAGGCCGCCGATGGTCTTGGAGGCAACGCGAATGGGATCGACGTGGCTGAGGCCGTAGGAGGAGCGCTGCACGGCTCGGACGATCTTGTTGACGTCGACAGGCTCAAGCGCGCCGTTGCGCTTGCGGACGTGCATGACGGGCGTCTCTTCGCGAATGGGGAAGCCGGGGTTGATGTCGGCGAGAGAGGTCTGGAGGATCTGGTTTGCTTGATTTGCGGCGGCCATGGATGAATCTCCTTGGCCTCCTGAAGTAGTGCGAAGAAACAACGACAGACGTCGCGGGCGCGAAGACAAGTCATTGCCACCTCGCCTCCCCTCGGAGGCGCGAGCGAATATTTCCATGGCAGGTCTTCGGACTCTGCAGGCTCATTCCTACTGGCCGGACTTCCCAGAGCCGGGTGGCTCCAGTGTCATCTTGGGCTTTCGTACCTGCTTACCGCTGCGGGGCAGTTCCGGAGTTTCACCGGATTCCCTTTTGATTCTCCGTGGGGAGAAACCGTGGAATGACCCCACAATATCTTGGGCTGGGAGCGAACGCAAGCCTACACTTTGTGGATATCTTGCAAGAGCGATCCAGATGACAATTTGGGGGATTCTTCGCTTCGCTTCGAGTGACGACGTAAAAGTGCGTCGCACCGGGCGGGTATGGCGGACCGGGATTTGGCCGTATGCTATTGGGCATACTGTAAAAGCTTTTCGCCCTAGCGACGATCGTTACGAGTCGTCTGCGCAGTGCTCGATCGATGGGCACTTTGGAGCAAAGCGTTCACTGAAATATCGAGGTCAAAGAAAAGATGAGCAGATTCAGATTGTTGATGGTTTCACTCTTCCTGTTTCAGGGCATTCAGATCGCAAAGGCGCAAGACAAGCCGATTGCGATCGTCGCTGGAACGATTCTCGATGGGTCGGGGAAGGTGCTTCACAACCAGGCGATCGTCGTTCAGGGATCGAAGATTGTGAGCGTTGGTGGTCAGATTCCGGCGGGAGCGTCGGTCTACAACCTGGGAACTCTGACGGTGACTCCCGGACTGATCGACACACATGCGCACATCGTGTGGCACTTTGATAATGGCCGCCTTGCAGGTAAGGAGGAACCGCCGCTGCAGGCGATGCTTCACGCGGTTGATAACGCCGTCGTTACGCTCGATGCGGGTTTTACGACGATCCAAAGTCCCGGTGCCCCTGAGGATAAGTATCTGCGTGATGCCATCGCTCGAGGCATCATCCCCGGTCCAAGAATTCTCACTTCGTTGCAGCCTCTGACCGAAGCGAGTGGAGATCCGGAAAAACTTCGCGAGTTGGTGAGGGAGCGGAAGCAGGAAGGCGCAGACTTTATCAAGATCTTCGCTTCGAAGAGTATTCGGGAAGGCGGGGCGCAGACGATGACCGACGCTCAATTGGAGACCGCTTGCGGAGAGGCGAAGAAGCTGGGGCTGCGCACTCTCGTTCACGCCCACGCGGCTTCGGCGGCTAGGGCAGCGAGTCTTGCTGGTTGCACGTCGGTGGAACACGGCGCGTTTGTTACGGATGATGTCTTCGAGCTGATGGTGAAGAATGGAACCTACTTCGATCCGAATATTGGGCTTGTTCTTCAGAATTACATTGCGAATAAGGAGAAATATCTGGGGATCGGCAACTATAACGAAGAGGGTTTCGCCGATATGGTGAAGGGGGAAGCGATCGTTCTTGAAGGGTTCAAGCGCGCTTTGAAGATTCCGGGGCTTCAGATCATCTATGGCACCGATGCAGTCGCCGGCGCACACGGACGGAATGGAGAGGAGTTCATTGCCAGAGTTCAACAAGGCGGACAAGACCCGATGGCGGCAGTGATCTCGGCTACGTCGCTTTCTGCCAAGTCGCTGGGGCTTGGAGATCAGATCGGCACGATCGCTCCTGGAATGCAGGCCGATATTATTGCGATGGACGGCGATCCTCTTACGGATGCTACCTCTGTTCGTCGAATCGAGTTTGTCATGAAGGGCGGGACTATCTTCAAAAACCTGGTTTCGTCGCAATACGAAAAGAAGTAGTGATGGATCTCGCAACATCGGATAGTTTTATTTCAACAAGTTCTCAAAGGAGTTCGATGCCAGCCTTCGGTGATACGTCAAGCCGTCTGTATTTCTCCAAAGTCGCAATTGCCTGCGTGGGAGCCCTGCTGTTCGGTTCGGCCCTGCGGCTTGTTGCTCAAACACCGGCACAAATATTGGCCCGGCCTGATGTGCAGTCGGCGATGCAAGCCATCAAGACAAACGAACCCCACTTCATCGACGAGCAGGTTCGGATTTGCGAAATATCATCGCCGCCATTTCGTGAAGACAAGCGCGGTGCCGAGTTGGCTCGTTTGTTCCGTGAAGCTGGCCTCGCTAATGTTCGCATCGACCACGCTGGCAATGTGCTTGGAGATCGTCCTGGCAGTGCGCCGCATCCGCATCTTGTCATCGCAGCGCATCTGGATACCGTTTTTCCGCCGGAGACAGATGTGCACGTCACCCGCGAAGGGAATCTTTTGAAGGGGCCGGGAATTGGCGATGATTGTCGCGGCCTCGCGGCTTTGTTGGCTCTTATTAAGGCGATGCATGACGGCAATCTCAAGACTCGCGGCTCTCTTACATTCGTTGCGGATGTGGGAGAGGAAGGCTTGGGAGATGTCCGGGGGATGAAGGAACTCTTCGGCGTCACGATGAAGGACCAGATCGACGATTTCATATCGATAGAGCCCGGAGAGCCGAACCGGCTCACGAATGGCGGCGTCGGAAGCTATCGGTATAAGGTGACCTTCACCGGTCCCGGAGGCCATAGCTATGGGGCCTTTGGCATCGCAAACCCGGCGAATGCTTTGGGGCGCGCTGTCGCTCATATTGCCGACCTGCAAGTGCCGATTACGCCGAAGACCACATTCAATGTTGGCAGGATTGGGGGCGGGACATCGGTCAACTCCATTCCGTTCGAGGCGTGGTTTGAGTTCGACGAACGCTCCCCCGACGTGAGTTCACTCGATAACCTCGACAAAAAGTTTAAGGCTGCGGTGCAGGCGGGGCTCGATGAAGAAAATGCCCGATGGAAGGACAAGGGCGAGCTGAGTGTGAAGGTCGATGAGATCGGAGTCCGTCCTGCTGGTCAAACGCCTATGAGCGCTGGGATCGTGACAACCGCCGCTGCGTCGGTCAAAGCTCTTCAATTTGGGGAGCCAGAGTTCAGTGCGGGTTCTTCCGACTCGAACGTACCCATGCACCTCGGCATCCCCGCTATCACGATCGGGGGCGGCGGAATCGATAAAGGCGCTCACTCGTTGAATGAGAGCGACGATGTCACTGATTCGTACAAGGGCGTTCAGAACGCGCTTTTGATTGTCTTATCCATTCTTCAATAGCCACTGGCAGCTTGGCGAAGTGAAACGCGCTAGAGCTTGTAGGCCTTTCGCACGAGGTTGACGGTCAGGTCCTGGGCCACTTCGAAGGCTTCGTCTTCGTCGAGGCGGTGTTCGGCGACGAGGCGGCCGAGGAAGGCGCAGTCGATGCGGCGGGCTACGTCGTGGCGCGCTGGGATGGAGAGGAAGGCGCGGGTGTCGTCGTTGAAACCTACGGTATTGTAGAAGCCGGCGGTTTCGGTGGCGGTTTCGCGGAAGCGCATCATGCCTTCTGGCGAGTCGTGGAACCACCAGGGCGGGCCGAGCTTGAGCGCAGGGTAGTGTCCGCCGAGCGGCGCTAGTTCGCGGGAGAAGGCGGTTTCGTCGAGGGTGAAGAGGATGAAGGTGAAGCGGGTGTCGTTGCCGTATTTGTTGAGCAGCGGGCGCAGGGCGCGGACATATTCGGTGGGCGAGGGCATGTCGGCGCCCTTGTCGCGGCCGAATTTCTCGTAGACGAGGCGGTTGTGGTTGCGGACGGAGCCGGGATGAAGCTGCATGGTGAGGCCGTCTTCGACGCTCATGCCGGCCATCTCGGTGAGCATCTGGGCCTGGAAGATCTGCTGCTCTTCGGGTACGGAGCGGCCGGAGAGGATGCGCTGATAGAGGGACTCGGCGGTTGCGGGGTCGAGGTCGGCGGTCTGGGCGGTGAGGTGGCCGTGGTCGGTGGAGGTACAGCCCATGGACTTGAAGAAGGCGCGGCGGTTGCGCAGGGCGTTGAGGTAGCCCTTGAAGGTGCCGATGTTCTCGCCGGTGATCTCGCCGAGCTTGTGGATGTTCTGGAGGAAGCCGGCGTACTCAGCGTCGATGACGGAATCGGGGCGGAAGGCGGGAATGACGCGGCCTCTCCAGCCGGAGTCGCGGATGGCCTTGTGGTATTCGAGGGTGTCGAGCGGGGTGTCGGTGGTGGAGAGAACCTCGATGTTGAAGGATTCGAAGAGGGCGCGGGGGCGGAACGCGGGAGTCTGGAGTTCTTTGGCGATGATGTCGTAGTACTCGTCGGCGTTTTCCGGGCTCAGGCGTTTGGAGAGACCGAACTGGTTTTCGAAGGTGTAGTCGAGCCAGAGGCGAGTGGGGGTTCCACGGAATAGATAATAGTGCTTGGCGAAGATGCGCCAGACTGCGCGGGGGTCGGCGTTCTCTTTGCCGTCGATTTGGGGGATGCCGAGGGATTCGAGGGAGACTCCCTGCGAGTAGAGCATGCGGAAGATGTAATGGTCGGGCTGGATGAGGAGCTTGGCGGGATCGGGAAAGGGCTGGTTGAGCGCGAACCAGGAGGGGTCGGTGTGGCCGTGGGGAGAGAGGATGGGCAGGTCGCGTACGGTCTCGTAGAGTTTTGCAGCGACGGAGCGTGCTTGTCCGTCTGCGGGGAACAACCTGTTGTCATCCAGAATCTTCATTCCTGCCTCACCTTTGATCTAGTCTTGTTTGGCGTAAAGCCAGCATAGGAAGCGTATCAAAGATTTCGCCGCACCCCGAACAAAAGCGTGATTTTGGGGCAGAAGTGCTGGCGTTTGAATAAGTACGGCTGGCGGCGGAGATTGCTCTTTCAATCATCAAAATGGGATTTTATAGGATTGGAGTTGATTTTCCCGGCCAAGAGTACATCTAACCCGACAACGGAGGCGAAACGTGGAGATGGTAGCGATTGGCGCGGCGGTGGTTTGCACTCTGGTGATCGGGTGGATCGTTCGACAGGTGCTCGCAAAGCGTGAGATAGAGGCGAAGAGCATTGAGCCCGAGGAGCTGTATGCGCTTCTGGATGCCAACCAGGTTCTGCTGTATGACGTGCGACAGCCACTCGACTTTCTGGCGCACGCGGAGATCATTCCGGGAGCTACGCGGATTGCGCCGAAAGAGATCGCGGAGCAGACTGCGTCGTTTTCGCGCGATCAGAGCTCGGTGATCTACTGCACGGGTGGCGATAATCAGACGTGCCTTATGGTTCTGGGGAAGGCGCGAGGGCTGAATTTTACGCAGGTGAAGATTTTGAAGGGTGGGCTCGCAGCGTGGAAGGAAAAGGGATATCCGGTGGTGGCGTACACGGAGTCCTTCCGCCTGGATACGGCGAGCTGAACGCGGGTCTTTAGGCCGCATCCCCTGGCGCGGCTCGGGCGCAGCGTGGATTAACATCCACTTGATTCGTGGCGGAATTACGGTACACTGCGCACATCCACACAAGTTTTGCCTTTTCAGCTTAGCCTCTCGCTGTTCCCTACCCTTCCTGCGAAGGAAACACAAGAACACAAAGGAGTTTTTGCATGCGGACTCGTAAGTTTTGCTCCCTCTTCGTGCTGTTGGCGGCGCTGGTTGCGCAAGCCTCCGGCCAGGCTACTTCCCTCACCCCGGAACAGAGTGCTGAATTGAAGCAGCAGATTTTGAAAGAGGTCGACGGCAACGCGAAGCTGGTGCAGGTGATGATCGACACCCTCTACAGTTTCGGCGAGCTTGGGTTTCAGGAGTTTGAGACGTCGAAGTATCTGACGACGCTGCTGGAGAGCAATGGGTTCAAGGTCGAACATGGGATAGCGGGGATTCCGACAGCATGGATGGCGACGTGGGGGAGCGGCGAACCGGTGATCGCATTGGGCTCGGACCTCGATTGCATCCCGCAGGCGTCGCAGAAGCCGGGTGTGGCCTATCACGATCCGATTGTTCCGGGAGCGCCTGGGCACGGCGAGGGGCACAACTCGGGCAACGCGGTGAACATCGTGGCTGCGCTTGCGGTGAAAGACATCATGACCAAGAATCATCTGCCCGGGACGATCAAGATCTGGCCGGGAGTGGCGGAGGAAGAGCTCGGGAGCAAGGCTTATTACGTTCGCGATGGCTACTTCAAGGGTATCGATGCCGTGTTGTTTGCGCACGTGGGTGATAATCTCGGAGCCTCGTATGGCGGCTACTCGACCAATGGGCTGGTTTCGGTTCAGTACAACTTCCATGGCGAGAGCGCGCATTCGGCGGCGGCTCCGTGGCGCGGACGCAGCGCGCTGGATGCCGTTGAGCTGATGGATGTGGGCTGGAACTTCCGCCGGGAGCATCTTCGCCTGCAGCAGCGGTCGCACTATGTGATTACGAACGGCGGTGATCAGCCGAACGTCGTACCGCAGAATGCTGCGGTCTGGTACTACTTCCGCGAAGCCGACTATCAGCACATCAAAGACCTGTGGGAGATCGGCGACAACATGGCTAACGGCGCAGCGCTGATGACGAACACGAAGTGGGATTCCACTTTGATCGGGACGGCGTGGCCTGGCTTCTTCAACAAACCGATTGCGGAAGAGGTTACGGAGAACGCTAAGCTCATTGGGCTGCCGAAATGGTCCGACGATGACCAGACGCTCGCCAAGGCGCTGCAGCACGAGTTGAAGGTGCCGGAGAAGGGCTTAGCTACGAAGCTGGATGAACTGAAGACGCCGAATGATCCGGAGAAGTTTTACGGCGGCGGTTCGGATGATATTGGCGACATCTCGTGGGTCGCTCCGACGATCGTGCTTCGGTATCCCTCGAATATTCCCAACCTACCTGGGCACAACTGGGCGAATGGGATTGCGATGGCTACGCCGATTGCGCACAAAGGCGCGGTTGTGGGTGCGAAGGTGCAGGCGCTTACTCTGTTCGATTTGATGGTGAAGCCGGAACTGCTCGCCAGCGCGAAGGCTTACTTCACCGATGTTCAGACGAAGGATGTGAAGTATCAGCCGTTCCTTCGACCCACGGACAAGCCGTCGATCTGGCTGAACAAGGCGACGATGGACAAGTATCGGCCGGAGATGAAGAAGTACTACTACGACTCGACGAAGTACTCGACGTATCTGGAACAGTTGGGGATTAAGTATCCGACCGTGCGGACGGCTTCGACCCCGGCTGCGACTGCGCCGACCACGGGAGACGCTGAGGATGGAGGCTCGCAACAATAAGGTTCCGGTAACCCGTATGGCAATAGAAAAGGCACCCCGAAGGGTGCCTTTTCTGCGCGTGAACGCGGGTTAGGGGAGGTAGTAGCGCAAGCTGGTGAAGACCATGTTGTTGGTCGCCTTGGGTTGTGCGAAGACCGCGTTGGATGTACCGAAGGTTCCGCTGTACAGACCAGACCATGCGTTGCGCGCAAGATAGCTGTACTGCATGGCGTACTGGAACCGGCCATACTTGGGGTTGTTGTAGAAGCGGTAGACGAACTCGGCTGTTGCTTCGGAGACCATACGGGTTGCCCCGAGGCAGTTTGCCGGCGTACCGGGGTTGTAGGGAGCGGCGCCAGCGAGGCCGTTGCCGGTGGAGGTGGGCAGGGTCTCGATGCCGCAACCGGCGTTCGAGCTGGACTTCGGAGCGTAGCCAATCAGCTTGCCCGCGGATGTGCCGAGAGTGCTGAGGTAGACGGTGCGCTGGGCATACTCATCGCCGTAGTAGAAGTCGAGATCGAGCTTCGGAAGGGGGTGGAGTTCGACGGAGGCCAGGCCCTGGTAGTTCTTGATGGGGGCGAGGGTCCCGTCGGGGTGCACGGTGATGTCGGGCAGCGTAGAGGTGCCATAACGTCCTACGCCGGTACCACCGAGGAAGTGAACGCCGATGTCAGCATACTTGGTGGCGGAGAAGCGGGCGTTGCCGTAGATGCCGCCGCCGACCTTGGTGTTGTTGGTGCCACCTACGGCGGACGGGACGGTGAGTGTTTCGTTGGGATAGTAGCGGTCGCGGAACCAGCGGGCAAGGCCGCCGATCTCAAAGTGAGCGATGTGCGGCATATCGTAGGTGGCCTTGACAATGACGTCGGGCGCTACGTTGTTGGAGTAATTGGCGGAGAGGTTGTAGAGACCACCGCTGGTGCCCAGGTTTCCGATGAAGAAGTTAGGGTTGGCGTTGGTGGCGGAGTAGACGTACTCGGCCTGTTCCACGGAGACGGCGCCGGTGAAGTTACCGACCTTCTGCTGAAACCGAATACCGGGCTGACGCTCCCAGCTGAAACCGACCTGGTACTGGGCGTCGATGGTGGCCGGTAGAGCCTCGGTGCGGTTGTCGGTGCTGACCTTGGTCTCGGTGACGAGCGACCACATCTGGCCGCCGGTGATGGTGAAGCCCTTGTTTGTGCCGGCCTGACCGAAGATCTGGCGCTGACGGAGGACGTAGCTGTTGCTCTGGTTGTCGTTGCTGGTGATACCGGCGCCGAGGAAGTCAGCTTCGACGTAAGCAGCGAAGTGGTAAGCCTCCGAAGGCTTGGACTGGAAGAGGGCGCCGATTCTGCTCTGACGGCCGGAGAAGTTGTACTCGTTGGTGTGAGCCTGGGCTGCGCCGGGGTATGGGGTGGAGTTGAAGGGAGTGTTGACGTCGGAGTTCAGGGAACGCTGACGGTAAACGGATTCACCCGCGAAGAAGCCAACTGGCGTAATCTCGATTCCCTTGTACCGGAGGGTCAGAGGCGACTCCATCTGGTCCATGATGGACTTCTTGGTGTCGCTGATAGTCTGGGCCATGCCGACGGTGGTGGACTTGAGATCGGTCACTGTGCTGTTGAGGGAGGCGACGCTGTCGGCGTTCGAGGAGATGTTGGAACTGAGGCTGTCGGCCTTGGCTGATGCGGCGGCCGCGGCAGCCGAAGCGCTCTGAGCGGACTGCTGGGCGGCAGAGAGCGCGGCATCCTTCTGAGCGTTCTCGCGTTTGAGGGCGTCGATCTGGGCCTGCTGATTTTGCATCTGTTCACGCAGCTCCCGGATCTCGCGCTCCACCGGGGTCTCGGCTTGGGCCTTCGGAGCGGCCTTTTTCGTTGTCGTGGTTTTTTTCGCCGTGGTGGTGGTCTGCGCCGGCAGCGAGATCGAACTGATCGCCAGTATCGCCGCCATAGTCGCTTGGAATTGCTTCGTCATGGGTCCTCGCAAAGAGTATGAAAGGCAAAAGGATCGCAAGATGACCGGGCAGAGGTCTGCACCCCGGTCCAACCAACTTCCTTTGCTCTTTGTCGTGATGGTCACAAACTTCTGTGAACACATGAATAATTTGCCGCTATTGATTGGAAAAAAAGCATCTGCGCGCGATGAAGTGTTAACATCAGGTAAAATCTCGCCAACCAGTGAGCCTGACATGGATTTGGAAGCCGAACGAGCGGCTATGCAGCCGGGCGGGATGTAGCCTGCGTTACTACCATGGTTAGGAGTCGCACGCAGGTGGCGTGGGGTTGGGCTGTGATTTACCGTTAACCGATGCACGTTCTTCGTCTTGGCTCCGTCCTGTTGGCCGTCACCACGCTTGCCTGCGCGCAGGCTCCGCTGAAGCTGATCCCCATCCCGCGAGAGGTGCGCTCGGGTGCCGACCAGCCGCTTACCAATGGCGTGCAGATTACCTGCGCGGCGCCTTGCTCATCCGACGACACCTTCGCGGTGGACGATCTGAAGTCCTACCTGCTGTCGCAGGGCGTGGCGGTCAATCCAAACTCTTCGGTCAATATTCTGGTGGAACGCTACGGCTCGCCGATCTCGAAGTCGATCTACCAGGAGAGCCTGCCGCATGGCTCCAGCGCGAGTCCCGCCGAGATGCCGGCGGAGATGAAACCTGAAGGCTACGCCATCATTCCTGACGGCAAAGGACTTGCCCTCACAGCAGCCAGCGACGCGGGAATCTTTTATGCCGTGCAGACGGTCAAGCAACTGGTTACCGGGACGGGGACAAACGCTATCCTGCACACGGCGACGATTCGCGACTGGCCGGCAATGAAGTATCGCGGGCTGGACGACGATCTTTCGCGTGGGCCGATTACGACGCTCGAGTTCGAAAAAAAAATGATCCGGACGATTGCGGCGTATAAGTTGAACCTGTACTCCCCCTACTTCGAACACACGCAGCAGTACTCTTCGAATCCACTCATGGCGCCGCCCGGAAGCGTGACAGCCGACGAGGCCAGAGAGCTGGTGGCGTATGCGAAGCTTTATCACATCACTATAGTTCCGGAGCAAGAGGCCTTTGGACATCTGCACCACAACTTGACGTGGGAGCAGTATCAGACGTTGGCCGAGACTTCGCATGGCGCGGTGCTTGCTCCGGGGCAGCCGGGCTCGGTGGAACTGATTAAGCAGATGTTCACGGAGCTGGCGTCGATCTATCCGGGGCCGTTTCTGCACCTCGGCGCCGATGAGACTGTCGACCTGGGGCTAGGACAAACGAAGGCGGACGTGGATACGCGCGGGCTGGCCCCTGTGTACCTGGATTTTCTGCAGAAGATTGCGACAGCGCTGAAGCCGCTGAACCGGAGGCTGCTGTTCTGGGGAGACATCGCGCAGGACTCGCCGGATCTGTTGAAGGACTTGCCGCAGTCGTTCAAGGATTCGACCATTGCGGTTGCGTGGGTCTATAACGTAGAGCCGAAGTATGACAAGTACTTGACGCCATTCACGAAGGCTGGGTTTGAAACGTGGGTGGCGCCGAGCGTCGTCAATTACCGCAGGGTCTTTCCGGATAACAACAATGCGCTGCCGAACATTCAGCGTTTCACTGCTGATGGACAGAGGCTGGGATCGACGGGCCAACTGAACACGATCTGGAACGATGACGGCGAAGGGCTGTTCAATCAGGACTGGTATGGAATTCTGTTTGGCGCGGCGGCTGCGTGGCAGAACGGCGAATCGTCAATTCCCGCGTTCCAGGACTCCTACGCGCAGGTCTTTCACGGCGATGCAACGGGCTATCTGAACGAAGCGCAAAAGGAGATGATGTTGGCGCATAACGTTCTGAAAGACCAGGCAAAGGTGGGGGATGGAACCAACAACATCTTCTGGCTGGACCCGATGTCGAAGGACGGTTTGAAGGTCGGCGCGCAGGTGCTCCCCTATGTTCATGATCTGCGCCTGCATGCGGAACGGGCTTTGACGCTGATTGCGCAGGCTCGCGCGGCCGCGCCCGGTGCACCCCCTGTTATGAAGGGTCCTGCGACATACGACCCTGCGCAAGCGTATCCTTCCACTCCGACGACGCTGCGCGAGACGGACGCAATCGATGCGCTGGAACTGGGAGCGCGGCGAATGGACTTCATTGGACTGAAGTTTCAGCTCGCGCAGGAGATCGCCGAAGGCTATCAACGCGCCTACGCAATGCAGAATACGAAGGACCACAAGCAGCGGCAGCAGGTGAGCGCCGAGCTCTCGGACATCAACGGAATGAACGGGCGCATTCAGGATTACATCGATGCCTACTCGCTTCTGCGCGATCTCTTCGAGCAGGCGTGGTATCGGTCGAACCGCGCCTATGGTCTGCGGCCTGTGCTCGAGCACTACGACTACACCATCGGCGTATGGGAGGCGCGTAGCGACAGGCTCCACAGCGCGCAACGGCAGTGGGGGGATTCGCATTCGCTTCCCCCAGCGGCTGATCTCGGACTGCCTCTGCCGAACGCGACGCAGTAAGGTCGCTTGCGGCTGAACTCGTCTCCAGCCTGGACAACATCTAGCAATCGTCAACGTGTCTCTCTATGCCTTCGAATGAACACAAAGGGCCGTCCGTCGGAATCGACTTCGGCACGACGAACAGCTCCATCGCGCTGGCGCGGCTAGATGGCACGGTGGAGCTGGTGCCGTTCGCGTCGGCTGCGGGCACGACGGAATCGTTCCGCTCGGTGCTGTATCTAGAGCAGCGGAAACACGCGGGACGAGCACAGATCAAGGGCTTCACGGGACCGGCGGCAATCGAGCAGTATCTTGAAGCCGAGCACAAGGGGCGCCTCATCCAGTCGCTGAAGTCCTACTTGACCAGCCGTACCCTGACTACGACCGAGGTCTTCGGCCGTCGTTACAGCATTGAGGAGTTGATCGCGCGGATTCTGACCGATCTGCGGTTGAATGCGGAACGGCAGTTCGGCGAGCCCGTTCGCCACGTCACAGTCGGAAGGCCGGTTCGCTTTGTCGGAGCGGACAGCACCGAGGATGACGATTTCGCCGTGGAGCGTCTGCGCAAGGCGTTTGTTAGCGCGGGGTTCGACTCGGTCACCTTCGAGATGGAGCCGATTGCTGCGGCCTATGCGTATGAGTCGACGCTCGACCGCGACGAGTTGATTCTGATCGGCGACTTCGGCGGCGGCACCAGCGATTTTTCGCTGCTTCACGTTGGCCCGGGCGTGCGTGCGCGAGGGCGGACCGCAAAGGACCTGCTCGGCAACAGTGGGCTCGGTCTCGCCGGGGACAGCTTCGACGCGCGCATCGTCCGCAAACTAGTCTCCCCTGCCCTTGGTTCGGACAGCTTCGAGCGTTCCTACGCGCAAGCGAGCGATCGCCCCGCGAATATTATTCCTGCGGTGCCGGCGTGGATCTACGCGAACCTCGAACGCTGGCACTATCTCTCGTTTCTCAAGACGCGCAACGTTGCGGAGATTCTGAAAAGCGCTCGTGCACGTGCTCAGGAGCCGGAGAAGATTGAGGCCCTGATCAACCTGATTGAAGAGGATCTCGGGTACCAGCTTCATCAAGCGGTGCAGCGGCTAAAGATCGAACTGTCACGCCGGGAGGCGGCCGAGTTCTGGTTTCGCGACGGCAGTATGGACATCGTCGCCGAAGTTCGACGCTCGGACTTTGAAGGCTGGATAGCCGACGAACTGCTGTCGATCGAGCGGTGCGTTGATGGGCTACTCGTTTCGAGCAACATCGTCGCCCACGAGGTTGACCGCGTCTTCCTGACCGGAGGCACCAGCTTCGTGCCGGCCGTGCGTCGCATCTTCGAGAAGCGATTCACCCCGGAGCGGGTACGCACAGGCAACGAATTCACCTCCGTCGCGCGTGGTCTGGCCTTGAGGGCGCAGGAACTCGACCGAGTCTAGCTTCACGTCGCGTGCGTCAGGGGTTCGGCATTGCGCGAGCCTTCCAAAGCGCGCCATCGAGCGCGTCGACGGCACCTTCCTTCACCTTCACCGCGGGTGACGATTTCTTCAGCGCAGAAATCATCGACGACCGCACCAGCGCGTTATGCTCCATCACGCCGCCTGTGTACGCGGCCTCGATCTTTCGCCTGCTCCCGCCCGACTCCTTCATCTTCACCGCGACCAGAGCCACCTGTTCGGCCAGTTCCGCGCCGGCGCGCTCGAGGATCGCAATTGCTAACTCATCTCCGGCGTCCGCACACCGGGTCACAACCGGAGCGAGCGCAGCGAAGTCCGGACCAGGACGAGCATTCGCCATCTCGACGATCTCGCCGAGCGACTTCGCTCCCCAGTGCTCGCCAATCTCCGTCAGCAGCATCGTTGGCACGCCGCGATCCTTGGCCCAGAAGCCAGCGCGCACGCCCTCCTGCCCGATCCAGAAAGCCGATCCTTCATCGCCGATGGCGGGCCCCCAGCCGCCCGCGCTATACATCGCTCCGTCAGCCGCGCGACCCAACACGTTAGAGCCCGTGCCTGCGATGATCAGGATTCCCGGCCCTCCGCGAAACGCTCCGTCAAGCGCAATCTCTTCGTCCCCGGCGATCAACACCTCGCCGCCGACAGCTTTGCCGATCTCGCGCTCGGCCCACTCTCGAACCGCCTCAATGCTCAGTCCTGCGAGGCCAATACAGGTGCGGTTGACGCCTTTCAGAGAGACCCCGGCGGTTTGCGCGACCTCGTCCAGCATCGCCCGCAGGCGCGCCGACGCCTCCGCCTCGCCCACGCGCATCAGCTTGATGCTGCCGGTGACTGCCCGGCCCAGAATCCGGCTCTCATCCGCCAGAAGACAACGTGTTTTCGTACCGCCTGCATCGATCGCCAGAAAGAGACTCATCACCCAACATAATATGTCAGGTACCTTGTGCTGATGCAGCTTTGACGCGTGGCCTTCCCGCCGCTATACACTGGCACGAATGCCAAGTGTTCCAACGCCAACGCATCTTCATGCCTTCGATCTGGCGCTGATCGTCGTCTATCTCATCGGCATCACGCTCTTTGGCCTGCGCTTTCGCAGCGGCAGCGATCCGAAGTCGCGCTCTCTGCGCAGCTACTTCCTCGCCGATCAGACGATTCCCTGGTGGGCGATTGCGTTATCCATCGTCTCGGCCGAAACCAGCACCCTAACCATCATCAGCGTCCCCGGCGTTGCGTTCGCGGGAGACTTCGGCTTTCTCCAGATCGTCATCGGCTACATGCTGGGCCGCATCGTCGTCGCGCTGATCTTCCTCCCGAAGTACTTTCAGGGCGCGATGCTCACCGCCTACCAACTGATCGACCAACGCTTCGGCCCGACACTGCACAAAGTGACGGCGGGATTGTTTCTATTGACGCGCGCGGCTGCAGAAGGCGTGCGAGTGTTTGCGGTGAGCATTGTCGTCGGCATCGCCATCGGCACGCGCGATGTCTTGTCAATTGCGATCATCTCCGCGCTGACGCTCCTGTATACCTTCGAAGGCGGGATGGCAGCGGTGATCTGGACCGATGTGGTGCAGATGGCGATCTACATCGGCGGAACGCTGGTAGCGATCTACACGCTGGGCGCACACATCCCCGGTGGATGGGGCCAGATACACACAGTGGCAGCGGCTGCGGGCAAGTTCCACCTGTTTAACTTCGCGCTCAATCTGACGCAGAGTTACACGTTCTGGGCCGGAATTCTAGGCGGCACGTTCCTGACCATGGCCTCGCACGGCACCGACCAGTTAATGGTGCAGCGGATGCTCGCAGCGCGCAATCTCCGGGAGTCGCGGCTCGCGTTACTCTCGAGCGGCGGCGTCATCTTCCTGCAGTTCACGCTCTTTCTTCTGATCGGCGTGGGACTGTATGTGTTCTACGGACTGCATCCGGCAGTATTTACCTCGGCGGACAGAATCTTTCCGACATTCATCGTTCGCGAGATGCCGGTTGGGATTGCCGGGCTACTTGTCGCGGCGATCCTTGCAGCGGCGATGTCGAATCTGAGCGCCGCGCTAAACTCGCTGTCGTCGACGACCGTGGTTGATTTTTATATGCGCTGGCGGCCAAACGCGGATGAGCGCGAGCGCATGATAATCTCGCGCGCCAGCACGGTCATATGGGCGCTGGTACTGTTCGCCGTTGCGGTCTACAGCGTCTTTGCTGGAGGAAAAGGACACGTGGCGGAGGTTGGATTGTCGATTGCATCGGTCGCTTACGGCGCGCTGCTTGGAGTCTTTCTGTTGGGAACATTGACCCGCTACGCCACGCAGTGGGGCGCGATTGCAGGGATGATCTGCGGATTTACGGTGAACCTTATTTTGTGGCTCAACCCCTCTCCAATTAAGCTTGGCCCCGTCACTATCCCGCATGTCGCCTTCACGTGGTACGTGCTGATCGGATCGATTGTGACGTTTGCCGTTGGCTCTGCGGCCAGTTTCTTGTTCCCGTCGAGCGGTATGAAACGAGGGCACAAGACAACGATGGCGCGCGTAGCAGGCTTGCTTCTTGCACTTACCTACTCTTCCCTGCTGTCGCCGCATTGCAGTGC
Source organism: uncultured Acidobacteriaceae bacterium (assembly GCA_963841335.1). Classification (GTDB taxonomy): domain Bacteria; phylum Acidobacteriota; class Terriglobia; order Terriglobales; family Acidobacteriaceae; genus Edaphobacter. Next base: position 119,011 of record CAWJCF010000001.1, read on the forward strand.
AGAAGAACCCGCGTCAACGCCGCGTCATCGCCCGGCCGCAGCACAACAACAGTATGACTTCAGCGCCGTGAGCATGGCGGTCGATCAGGCGATTGCGTCCAAGAAGCTCCCGGGTGCGGTGGTGCTCATTAACCACGATGGTAAGACCGTATTTGAGCATGCGTACGGCGACCGTGCGCTCGAACCCAAAGTCGAGCCCATGACCGAAGACACGATCTTCGACATGGCGTCGCTGACGAAGTGCCTCGTCACGGCGACTGCCATCATGCAACTCTACGAGCAGCACAAACTCGCGTTTGACGACCCTGTCGCGAAGTATCTTCCGACGTTCGCGGCGAACGGCAAGGAGAAGGTGACGATTCGCGAACTGCTCACGCACTACTCTGCCCTTCCGGAGGACGTGAGCCTAAAGGATGACTGGGGACTCGCCGCGCCGGACAAAACGGAGGGAATTCGTCGGGCGATGAACGCAACGCTCTACGGACCTCCCGGCGTCACGTTCAAGTACTCGGACATTAATTTCATTACGCTCGGCTCGCTGGTGGAGACGATCAGTGGGCAACCGCTCGAGGTTTACGCGCAGGAACATATCTTTAAGCCGTTGAAGATGACCCATACCCGCTACCTGCCTCCTGCATCCCTGATTCCTTCCATCGCGCCAACCGCGTACGACGACCAGGGAGACGCAACAACAAATCCGGACTTCAACAAAATGCTGCGCGGCACGGTGCACGATCCATCCACCCGCCGCATGGGCGGAGTCGCGGGCCATGCCGGCGTCTTTTCAACCGCAGGCGATGTTGCGCTGTTCGCACAGGCCCTGCTGGACCGGCTCGCAGGCAGGCCAAGCGATTTTCCTCTGCAACAGGCGACGCTGAAGCTGATGACCCAGCCAGAGCAGCCCTCAACGGCCGCTGGCGGAGCGACCATCTTCACGCCGGACGGGAAGCCCATCACAGGCATTTCCGCGCGTGGATTCGGGTGGGACATTAACTCGGCGTTTTCGCGGCCGCGTGGCGAGGCCTTCCCAATCGGCAGCTTCGGGCACACCGGTTTTACCGGAACTTCGCTATGGATGGACGCTGCGAGCGATACGTTCGTCGTGATTCTTGCAAATTCGGTTCATCCGCGCGGGGCTGCCCCCATCTCGCCACTGCGCGGGCAGATTGCGACAATGGCAGCAGAGGCGCTCCATCTCTATGACAAACAACCCGCTGCGGGAACCCTCACCGGCATCGACGTGCTCGAGACAACACACTTTGCAGCTCTCGATGAAGCCGCGAAGCGACACGGCGGCCATCTGCGGCTAGGCCTGTTGACCAACCAGACCGGGCTTGACCGCGAAGGTCGCAGGACGATCGACATTTTGCAGCATAGCCTTCCTGAGATCCAGTTGAAGACGCTCTTCTCGCCCGAGCACGGGCTGCTCGGAGTCAAGGACACGACGAAGATCGGCAATGATATTGATCCTGCGACACAACTTCCGGTCATCGGCCTCTATGGCGCAAAGCCGGAGCAGCGCCGGCCGAGTCAGGAGTCGCTGAAGGATCTCGATGCCGTAGTGATCGACCTGCAGGATGTCGGAGTGCGCTTCTTTACCTACGAGGTGGTTGTGGGCTACTTCCTCGAGGCTGCGGCGCAGGCCCATATCGAGATTATTTTGCTGGACCGTCCCAACCCCATCGGCGGTTTGGCCGTTGAGGGCCCGGTCTCTGACGTCGGCGCCGAGTCCTACAACAACTACATGCCGATGCCCGTTCGAAACGGCATGACGCTCGGCGAGCTTGCACTTTACTTCAACAGTGAACGCCAGATCGCCAGCCCTACCTCGCCGAATATCCATGTTCCCATTCGCGCACAGCTAACTGTAATCGCGATGAAGAGCTGGAAGCGCACTTATTTTTTTGACGACACCGGCCTGAAGTGGACCAATCCGAGCCCGAATCTCCGCAGCCTCACGGCGGCGATACTTTATCCCGCGATTGGCTTGACCGAGATGACAAATATCTCCGTCGGCCGCGGCAGCGACAAGCCGTATGAGCACATCGGCGCTCCGTACATCAACGCGCAGGAACTCGCCGACTACCTGAACGGACGCAAGATCGCCGGGGTTAGCTTTACTCCAACGAACTTTGCCGTTGCCGAAGATGCGAACCGCTATCCCTCGCACGGCAAGACGATCCCCGGAATCGCTTTCACCGTCACAGACCGCACGGCTCTAGATTCGCCGGAGCTTGGCATCGAGCTCCTCAGCGCTCTGCATCATCTCTACCCTGACTTTGCTCTTTCCAAGGCGGCGTACCTGGTGACGAACGTAGACACGATGCGCGCGCTGACGAATGGGGACGACCCACGCAAGATCGCCGACACCTGGAAAGCCGACCTGGCAGCATTTCGTCAGCGTCGTGAGCCCTACCTGCTCTACTAGTGGGCCGTCCCCGGCCTCCCAAGATGACCATTCGCGCACCCCGTACGCATAAAATTCATCGCCTCTTCGCCTTTCGTGCGTCACAATAGAGAGATAGTCCCGTCGAGGTTCTCCCCATGCCCCGCATTCATTTTCAGCAACAGCTCGCCGCTCTCAAAGACAGGCTTCTCGCCATGGCGGCGCTCTCGCAGCAGGCACTCTCGTTATCGCTGGAGGCGTATCTCACTGGAGACCTGAGTCTCTGCCAGCATGTGAAGGAGATCGAAGAGGCCATTAACACCGCGGAGCGCGACGTGGATGAGATGGCCTACGACCTGCTCGCCAAGGAGCAGCCGATGGCAATCGATCTGCGCTTCATCCTGTCCGTGATCAAGATCAACGGCGACCTGGAGCGCATCGGCGACCAGGCGACCAACATCGCCTCGCGTACACAGTTCCTGCACGACTCGCCAAAGATCTCCCTGCCCATCGACATCCCCGACATGGGCGAGAAGGTCGGCGTGATGATCCGAAGCGCCATCCAGTCGCTCCTCGAGGCTGATGCCAGGCTTGCGGAATCCGTGCTCGCAATGGACGACGAGATCGACGACATGAACCGCGATGTGCAGGCCGAACTGGTCGAAGTGATGCAGCAGCACCCGGTTGTCAGCGGCCAGGCGCTGAACGCTATCATCATCTCGCGCAACCTCGAACGCGCCGCCGACCATGCCACCAACATCGCCGAAGACGTCATCTTCTGGGTGCGTGGCTCCGATGTGCGGCACAAGTTCTCGCTCGCCGAAGCAGACTGATCTCCCTGTCGGCAAAGCATTTGCGAAGAACGATCGTCGTCGCAGCCTTGACCTTTCTCCGCAGCGCATCTACCCTTAGTGCATGGCTGGTTTCATGGCATGTCGAGCTGCCGCTTGTTGCGCGTGTTGTCGCGACCGCGTGCGCCGTCGACTTTGCCTGAACCGGAGACTCACCCACTAACCTCCGAATTTCATTCAGCTTAGCCACAGCGCCCACTTACCCAGTGGGCCTTTTTATTTTAGGCCGTACCACACTTCTACAACGTCGAGACAAGGATGCCGAGCATGAGCGCAACATCAGCCCCCGTCAAAGAGACCAAGGCCCAGAAGGTCGAACGCCTGAAGTTAGCGAAGAATCCGTGGGAGGCGTGGTCGGAGGTCCGCCAGTTCGCGCGCGAAGGCCGCGAGGCCGTGCTCCCCGAGTGGGCCGGCACCTACTTCAAGTGGTGGGGCATCTACACCCAGGGCGACGGCATCGGTGCGACCGGCGGCGTCGGCGGCGAGGGCAAGGCCACCGAGTACTTCATGATGCGCATCGGTCTGCCCAACGGCATCCTTACCAGCGCGCAGCTTCGCGTCATCGGCGACCTGACTACGAAGTACGCGCGCAACCTCGCAGACATCACGACGCGGCAGAACATTCAGCTCCACTGGCTAACCATCGAGGCCCTCCCCGAAGTCGTCGACGCATTGACCGCCGTCGGCCTCAGCCCCAAGGGAGCCTGCGGCGACGTCGTTCGCAACGTCACCGGCTGCCCGCTCGCTGGGCTGGATGGGCACGAGCTCATCGACGCCTCGCCGCTCGCCGTCGAGATCGCGCACAAGCTCACGGCAAACCCCGAGTTCTACAATCTGCCACGCAAGTTCAAGATCTCCGTCACAGGATGCTCACACTGGTGCTCCTATCCGGAGATCAACGACGTCGCGCTCACCGCAATCAAGCGCATCGTCGATGGACGCGAGGAGATCGGCTATACCCTGCGAGTCGGCGGCGGTCTCTCGACCGAGCCACATCTTGCCGTACGCATTCCCGCCTTCATCCGGCAAGATCAAGCCTACGCTGCAGTCCACGCGACGGCCGAGATCTTCCGCGAGCAGCAGGAACTTCGCGAAAACCGCACCCGCGCGCGCATCAAGTATCTCTTCATGCGTCATGGATGGACGGCAGAATCGTTCCTCGCAGCACTCGAAGAAAAACTCGGCTACAGACTCGACCCCAGCCCCACTACCGAAGACGTCATTCCCGACGACATCTATCGCGACCATATCGGCATCGCGCCTCAACGCCATGCCGGCCTGTCGTCCGTTGGCGCAAGCGTGCTGCGCGGGCGTCTTAGCGGCGATCAACTTCTGCAACTCGCCGACCTCTCCGATCAGTACGGCAATGGCGAACTGCGCACGACCATCATGCAGAACATTCTCATCGTCAACGTGCCAAATGCGAAGACCGCCGCACTCGTCGTCGCGCTCAACAGCATCGGCTTCCACGTCGATGTCTCGGCCTTCTGGCGCGGCGCTATCGCCTGCACTGGCACCGAATTCTGCAAGCTCGCCATTGCCGAGACGAAGGGCTTCTCCAAGTGGCTCGTCAGCGAGATGGAGGAGCGCCTGCCCGGCTTCGATCAGCAAATTAAGCTGCACGTCACCGGGTGCACCAACAGCTGCGGACAGCACTGGATCGCCGACATCGGCCTCGAAGGCAAGAAGATTAAGAAGAACGGCCAGCTCGTCGACGCCTTCTACTTCTGTGTCGGTGGCGCGGTTGGCAGGTTCGCACGCACCGCCCGTCCTCTGGGCTACCGCGCCGCTGCCGACGAGGTCCCCGACGCCATCGAGCGTCTTCTGCGCGGTTATCTCGCGGTGCGCGAACCCAATGAAGACCTGCGGAGCTACTTCGCTCGCACCGACGACGAAACCCTCCGCGCACAACTCGCCGGAGCCGCCATCGATCCTGTCGAGCGCGACGCTCCACCGGTAGGCGCCGGCCGTTTCGCCCCAGGAGAGTAGTGATGAGTCTCTTCCCCATCTTCCTCAAGCTCGCCGCGCGCCCCTGCCTCGTCATCGGAGCGGGCAATCTTGCCGAATCGAAGATCGAATCGCTCCAACAAGCCAACGCCCGCGTCACTGTCATCGCGCCCAAGGCCACGCCGCGAATCGCCTCCCTCGCCGCGTCAGGCGAGATCGACTGGAAAGAGCGCACCTACACCGCCGGCGACCTCACCGGACAATTCCTCGTCGTCGCCGCGACAAATGACCCAGCCGTCAACCGCGCCGTCCACAAAGAAGCCGTCGAGAACAATATTCTCTGCAACGCCGTCGACGACCCGCCCTTCTGCGACTTCTACTTTCCCTCCGTCGTGCGCCGCGGCGACCTGCAGATCGCCATCTCGACCAACGGAGCCAGCCCCGCGCTCGCACAGCGCCTGCGCAAAGAGATCAACGCGCAACTTCCGCTTGATGCCGGAGACTGGCTTACCGATCTCGGCAATCTCCGCCGCGAGGTCACGCAAGCGGAGCCACTCAACGAGGAGCGCAGGTGGCTCCTCCACCAACTCGCTCAGCGCGAGGTCTGCGGATACGACGCGTGCCCCTCACGCGTCTTCGCACGACAGCACGCACTCACGAATCCCCTCCCCAACCAACACGCCCCAGAGAAATCCCAGGAAAAATCCAAGGAGAAACCATGAACCTCTCCGCACAACCCGGTCATGTCTATCTCGCGGGCGCAGGCCCTGGCGACGCGAGCCTCCTCACCCTCCGCGCCCTGCGTCTGCTCGAGACCGCCGACGTCATTCTCCCCGACGACCTCGTCTCCAACGAAATCCTCAACCTCGCCCACGCGGACGCCGAGACCATCCCCGTAGGCAAGCGCTGCGGTCAACCGCGCATCACCCAGGCCGGAATTCACGCCCTCATGCTCGAGGCCGCGCGCGCCGGCAAGTCCGTCCTGCGATTGAAGTCGGGCGACCCACTCATCTTTGGTCGTGCAGGCGAAGAGATCGCCGCTCTGCGCGAAGCCGGCATCCCCTTCGAAATCGTCCCGGGAATCACAACGGCCTTCGCTGCAGCCGCTAAACTCCAGACGCCTCTCACTGATCGCAGAGCCGCGTCAAAGCTCATCTTCGCCACCGCCCATCACGCTGCGGGCAAGCCAGAACTTACTCCTAAATGGCAGGGAGCATTTCCCGAGGACGCAACACTCATCATCTACATGCCGGGAAGAGATTTTCGCGGGCTCGCTGACGACCTCGTCGCCTCCGGCATCGCCCCCACGACCCCCTGCGTCGCCATCAGCAAGGCCACCACTCCGGACGAGCGTGTCTTTGCGTCCACGCTCTCGCAGATCGAGAACAGGGACGTTGGCCCCGCGCCTGTCATTCTTCTCGTCGGGCAGGCGATCAAGGTGGCTCAGGCGCAAGAGATCGCACTCGAGCCAAGCTTCGATCGGCATTTCGAGGAAGAGGGTGTCGAAGAACTCGTCAGGCTCTAAGAACCCTCAGGCTGTGAATCTGCGGCGCATAGCACCCGCCGCACCAGCCATACCCGTCAACACCAGGACGAGGCTTCCCGGCTCCGGAACCTCCGGAGTAGCCGGCGGAGGAGGTGGAGGAGAATTCGGCGGAGGCACAGTCTGTCCGCCACCCGGAGTCCCACCGCCACCACCCGGAGGTCCACCGCCGCCAACCGGCGGGCCATAGTTGGGATATCCGCCCGGCGGAGAGTCAGGCGAAGATTCCGAGCCGCCGTAAGGTGGCGCATCATTCTCCGCGATCATCTGGTCTAAACCTGCAGGCTCCAGATCCAGCCCGTCGTCCATAGGATGGCTCAGGAATGGTGGCTGCCCTTCCTCAGCGATCGTCCCTCCGCCGTCCGACCCGTCTTCCGGCAATTCCCCGCACGCAAGGTCAAAGTGGTGAAGCGTCTGAACGCGTGTCATGCGCGGACCCGACTTCACAACGGTCTTCGGCTTGGGCTTCGGCACGTATCCGGCCAGCTTGCGTTGTGCGTAGAGCTTCGCCCGGCGCTTCGCGGCTGCGACCCGCTGCAGCTGCCGTGTATGGGCAAGCTGCTCGCGGTAGGCCTTGAACCATCGTTCGCAGTCGGTCGATGCATTCACGCATGTCGCCGAGATGCCGACAAAAATCACTAGGATAAGGAGATACATCAAGCGCCGCATGGGGTCCCTGGTCCGAATCTCGTATTCTTTTCGATCGCCCTGCATGGGACGAACGCTAGTGTTGAAGCAATTTCAGAACCAAAGCTAGAAAGACACAAATGTGCTAAATATTGCAGATACTCGGCAAAAACTTCGCACGAATGGGAATATTTTACCCTTTTACTCCAATATTTTTCCTATTTCTTTGTCGCTGGTCAGTGGAAAACTGGGGGCTAAACCAAGCCCAGCCACATCTTAGGCTCAACTTGAGGTTCGCGAGGCCGCAACGTCTTTCCTTGCGACCTGAAACACCGTCCACAATAAAGAACGGTGACACCCTGGCCTTCTCAACGTACCTCCGCTACTGATTGATCCCGCAGGGATATACTCCCCCCACGCAACCTTTTCGCCGTTTTAGCGTTCAATTAGACAGGGCTTTCAGGGGAGATCAGAGACCCGGGAGCCTGGGCAAGTCGGGACGTCTACGGCGTACCGGACTCTGCCGGAGGAGATTTCGAAATGCGTTACTTACGCTATCTCGCTGTACTCGCAATCCTGTTAGTTCCCGCTGCAGCCTACTCCCACGCCCAGGTTTCAGTCGGTATCGGAGTAGGAGGTCCTGGCTACGGCTATGGAGGCTACGGATACGGTGCTCCGGTCTGCGCTTATGGCTACTACGGCTACGCACCCTACGCCTGCGCCCCCTATGGTTACTATGGCCCGTCCTGGTTCGCCGGCGGCATCTTCATCGGAGCAGGGCCCTGGTACGGATGGGGCAGAGGCTACGGCTACGGTGGCTACTATCGCGGCGGCTACTACGGCTACCGTGGCGGCTACTACGGACGCCCCGGATACTACGGTGGCGGAGCTTATCGCGGCGGCTATGCTGGCGGAGCCTCTCGTAGCGGCTACACGGGCGGAGCAGCCCGCGGTGGCTATGCTGGCGGAGCAGCCCGCGGCGGATTCGCTGGCGGCAGCGTCGCTCATGCAAGCGGTGGCGGCGGCGGTTTCCACGGCGGTGGCGGCGGACACGGCGGCGGCGGACACCGCTAAGGTCTTCCGCACAGAAAGACGTCATGAAAATGGCTGCGAGGTCTTCACGACTCGCAGCCATTTTCCTTTTGGAAGCTTTTATCGGCGCAATCGGTGCCAATCAGTGTTAAACCGTTCCATTCCCGGCAACACCACTATCCCAACCGGCTCTCGGCCTGTTTCGTCGCCTCATAGATCTGATCAAACGACTCCACGGCATACAACACCGGCTGCATCGCGCCCGTATCGAACTCCTGATTCAGCACCGCATCCAGATCGAACTCCTTCACCTCGCACCCGCCCGCAAGCACCCGCGTACACTCGCCGTGTGAAGAGATCAGCCCGCTGCCATACACCTTGATCTCGCCCTTCTGCCGGATCAGCCCAAACTCCACCGTGAACCAGAACAGCCGCCCCATCCTCTCCAGCTTGTCATGATCCGTCTGCCGAGCGCACACCTGCCCATAGCTCTGCAGAAAGTTCCCGAACACCGGATGCGCATGCATTGGCACATGACCAAAGACGTCATGGAAGATATCCGGCTCCGGCGTGTACTCCATCGCATCGCGCGAGCGCAGCCACGTCGTCGTCGGAAACATCCGCGCCGCCAGCATCTCAAAAAACGCATCCGGTGGCAGAAACCCGCTCACCGGCGTCGACTGCCATCCCGTCCGCGGCTGCAGCCGCGCGCTCACCTCTTTCAGGTTCGGCAGACTATCCTCCTGCAACCCAATCTGGTGAAATCCATCAAGATATTCCGCGCAGGCATGTTCGCGAAGCTGCGGCATCCGGCGCTTTACAAGCTCCGACCAGACGGCATGCTGCTCGGGCGTATAAGCGGCCCAATCCTGTTCAATCAGATACGGCGCAGCCACGTGCAACTTGCCCTGGGCCAGGTTCAACGTCGATGTTGCAATTCCCATGTCATCCTTTACCGGGCGCGATCTTGCTTACTTACAATCCGCCGCCTGAAGAAGCATACATGTTCTTTAGAGTCCTTTTGTCACCCTTCCGTTACCCGGTTTTGCTTTGCTTAACCACCATCTCAGCCGTACCGTTATCCTTGTGAATACAAGGTCCAGCCACTTAGCCGTCCTTCTCCTCGCCGCAGCCCTCACCACTGCAAAAACCCACGCCCAGTTCGACATCGAAGAGTCCCACTCCACCGCGAGCCTCCGCGGCATTCACAACGTAGGCGCCGGAGTCGCGTGGGCAAGCGGCACCAACGGCACCGTCCTCCGCACCGAAGACGGCGGCTATCTCTGGCAAACCTGCACCATCCCCCCTGGAGCCGAAAAACTCGACTTCCGCGGCATCCAGGCCTTCGACGCCAACACCGCCATCGTCATGTCCTCCGGCAAGGGCGACCTGTCCCGCCTCTACAAAACCACCGACGGCTGCCAAACCTGGAAACTCCTCTTCACCAACCCAGACAAAGAAGGCTTCTGGGACGCGATGCGAGCACTCGGGCCGGATGAATTCGAGGTCGCGGGCGACGCGGTTGACCACACGCTCGTAAACGAGAAAACGGGACACGTAATCCCCGTTTGGCAGCTTCATGAAGGAGACGATCCGGCCGATCATTTTACAGACCACTTCTTTGAATTAGCTGCTGCCCCCAAAGAGGGAGGTTTCGCGGCAAGCAACTCAACTCTGGTGATCGCTGCTGTTCCGCACCGCGATCCGGTCTGGAGCTATCAATGGCTCGCCACCCAGACTCCCGATCACTCCTATGTCCACCGCGAAGCCACAGAAGAAACCCCAACCTGCGAGCCCTGCCGAATGGAATCCCTTAGCGTCGAAACTTCCATGAGCCAAGGCTCACCAAGCGCTGGCATCTTCTCCCTAGCGTTTCGGGAAGATCGCTTCGGCGTCGCGGTTGGCGGTGACTATCAGAAACCCACACTTTCAACAAAAACTGCAGCCTACTCAAATGATGCCGGGAAGACCTGGCATCTCGCCGAAACCCCACCCCACGGCTACCGCTCCTCCGTAGCCTACGACCCCCAACAAAAATTCTGGATCACAGTAGGCCCCAACGGAACCGACATCTCCCGCGACGATGGCAAAAACTGGGCACCCCTCACCCCCTCCGGCTACGACGCACCCGACGCGGACAAAAACTGGAACTCCCTCTCGCTCCCCTTCGTCGTAGGCCCACACGGACGCATAGGCCGCCTCCGCCCCATCACTCAAAAATAAAAATCCGTTCGTATCCGCGCAATCCGCGATCGGCTTCACTGCTGCGGTTGAGGCTGCGGTGTAGTCGGAGTCGTCGGAGAAGCCGTCCCCGGCGAAGTTCCAAACCCGCCCGGTGTCGTCCCAAACCCACTGGGTGAGGTCCCCGAACCAGGCGTATTCCCAAATCCCCCAGACGAGTTCCCCGAAGCCGAACCAAGACTCCCAGCCCCGCCAAACAGCGCGCCCTTCGCATACAACTGCTCAATCCGCGGGTCGTAGATGAACTCCCACGTGTTATACGTCGTCTGCTCGTTGAGCACCGTAATCGAATCGCCCTCCTTCGGAATCCCAACCCCGACAAACGGAGCCCCGCCCGAAGGCGTCCCAGAAGACTGAATCCCGCTAGCCGACCCCAGCGTATTCGACTGACCCGGCGTGCTCGAACTATCCGAAGACGAACCACCCAGCGTGGGCGTCCCGCTCGAACCAGTCCCGCCACCCAGCGTGGGCGTCCCACTCGAACTCGATCCACCAAGCGTAGGTGTCGACGACCCGCCCAAACCACCCGCGCCCGAGGAATATCCGCCGGGCGAGGAACTCCCAAACGCCGAGCCCCCAAACGCGCTCCCCGAGCCCGTCTGACCCGGACCCGCTGCACCCGTGCCAATCCCACCACCCGAGGCCAACCCTGCAGCCGAGCCCAATCCCGGCGTCAAACCCGCCAGCGGCTGGCCAAAAAATCCCTTCACCGTCGTCTTCGCCTCGCCCACATGGATCAGCCGCCAGTCATCCTTGCCCGTCATCGGGTCGATGTAGCGCTGCCGCAGAAACCGTATATTATTCGTCTTCTCCAACTGCTCAATCGAACCTGGATAAGCATGCGTCTTCCGGTAGTACACCCGGACTGCCCGCACATACTGCTCGCCCCGATGCACCGCCTCCACCTCGCGGTCGCGCTTCAGATCCTGCGCCATCTTCGGCGCCGCCACACTCAGCGCCAGCAAGACCAGAAAAATCGCCACAATCAACCCTACGAGCATGAAGCCCTCTTCGGCTTCCTGCTCCACGCGACTTCTTGGTAGGGAATGACTCATCGCAATCGCCTCATCGCGCCATGGGCGGCAGGGGCAGCGTCTGCCGGTTGTTGTAGCTCATGTCCTCCACAACAACCGAGTTCGCGCCCACAGAGATTACCTTATACCGCCGCTGCACAATCTCGCCATCGGTCGCGACAAATACGTCGTCCCCATGCAGCAGAAACGCCATCCGCTTGCCGTTCGCGCCCATCGCCACGCCAAAGAATTTCAGCTCAATCGGCGGCGGTGGAGGAGGACCCAACGGAACAACTGGAGGCGGTGCCACAGCCGCCACCTTGCGCGCCGGAGCAATCGGCTTAGGAATCTCCACCGGAGCCGAGTTCGCCGAAAAGATATTCCTCCCATTCCCCGAGTACACCAGCGACTCTGTCACCAGCATCGCATCCATCCGCAGCGTCGGATCAAGCTGCGCCGACGTCGTCCCCACGTTCTTCGCCGCCTTCCCCGCCACATTCCCCGGCGGAACCGCAACAGTGTTCTTCGCCGCGGTAGTCGTCTTCACCGAGGGCGACGTCGTTATGACCGGAGGAGGCGGAGGAGCCGGCGTGGCGTCGTGCAGGTTGTAATACAAAATCCCCACCACGAACACCGCAAAGATCGCATAGGCAGCGCCCTTCTTCTGCTGGTCAGGAGTCAGCCTGATCATTGCTTGCCTCCCGGCGCAGCATCAGCCGCACTCGCAGCATCGGTCTCCGCTCCACCCACTGTCTTCTCAGTATTCTCAATTCCCACCGGCGAACGCAGATACGTCGTCAACCTTAGACGCAACCCCACAACACCGCTCTGCTGACCAGTCAGGGTGACGCCCGTGATGAGGAAAAACATCTTGTCGCGCTCCAGCGAATTGATGAAGAGCACCAGCGGCCGATAGTCCCCGCTCAAGCTCGCATCCATCCTCGCCTCGGTTAGCTCGCCCGCCGTCCCGGTCATCACCGGATCGTAAGCATACTGCACGCGCGTCAGCTTCACGCCCTGCTTCTTCGCCAGCGCGCCCAACTCGCCAACCGCTTCAGAGTTCGCAAACGGAAGCCGCTGCTTATAAAACTTGTCGGCGTCTTTCGTTGCCTGCACCAGCTTCTCGTCCAGACCCTCCAGCGGCTGTCTCGCAATGTCCGCCGTCTTCATCGCGATAGTCTGGTCTGCAAGCGCCTGTGCGTTATCGCCATTCGCCGCCCGCCACGTGAACGCCAGATGCACCAGCAGATAAAGATTCACCAGCCCCAGCAGCACCACGCCAGCAATATGCAGATTCAGCAGCGTGCCAAGTTTGCGAGCCCTCTCCGCCCACTCCCTCGCCGCCACCGCCGAACGCTTCTTCTCCGCTACCGTCGTCATCGCGGCGCTCCCTTCTGCATAGGAGCCTTCACCACACCATTCCGCAGCGGTCTCGCGGGCCTCGGATTCTTCCTCTTCTCCACGGCCGCATCGCCCGCAGAATCCTCATCCGTGTCCTTCACCGCAGCAGTCTTCACCACCCGCGCCGGCAGCGGGTTATATCCACTCCAAATCTCAAACTGCACCGATCCCGGCGGCAGCACCGGCACATTCGCTCCATGCGCCGCACCCTCCTGAGTCTGCGCCTGCTCCGAAGCCAGCCGCGGCGACAAGAATCTCTGCGAAGTCTCCAGGTTCCTCACCAGCTGCACCGCGCGCTCACGGTCGCCGCTCACCCGCAACCGAATGTTCACATCGCCTTCCTTCGTAATCTGAGGCTCGATGCTCGTCACCTGCACTCCCGGCGGCAGCACCTTTTCCAGATCCATCATCACCGCCGTCCAGCTGAAGCTCTTTCGCGCAAACACCGCATTCAAAAACTGCGACCGCTCCAGCACAGCCATGTTCTGCGGCTGACGCATCCTTGCCTCATTCACCATGCGCTCGTGCTGATACTCCTGCGTCTTCGCCTTCAGCGCATCCATCTTCGCGCGCGCAACACTCGCCTTCGCATTCAGCGAGTGCAGCCAGAACCCCAGCCCCACCGCCAGCGCCGCAAGCATCACCATCGCCAAACGCAGCCGAGCAAACAGAGGCCGCAGCTCAACAAACGGACGATTCGCAAGATTGATCGAAATCCGCATCAGTTCTTCAGCGCCCCCCGAACGCCAGCCATCCAGCCGCGCGGCACACGCGCCGTCACTGCACCTACCTCGATCATCCCCGAGTCTACCGTCTCCCTCACGCGCAACCCTTCCACGCCATTCTCTTCCAACATCGCGCCAACCGATTCAGCGCCGAGCGTTCCCGCCACCAGCAACTCTCCCGGAGCGCTCTGCAGCGAATCCTCAAAGTAAGCCGCCGCCACGCTCACCGCCTGCGCTACATCATGCGCCATCGCCTTCGTTCCCACTTCGCGCAAAACCTCAGTCTCCACGACCGCGCTCTGCATGCGAGCCTCAGCCTCAAGCGGGTCCAATCCACCCGGCTCATCCAGCCAGTTCGGTTCGACCGCCACTGGAACCACCGGAGAAGCCCCAGCCGTCGCGACGGCCCCTACATTCAGATCCACAGAGCGATGCAGCAGCAGCAATCCGCCCTGCACAATCGCCGTAGTCACCGCACCCACTCCCGCATTCACCGCAAGCACCGGCGTCGTCTGGTCGTCGAGCCCGGCCAGCGCAGCCAGCGTACTCGGCAGCACCGCCCCTGGTACATACCCCGCCGCCAGCACCACGCCCTCGTACTCCTCCAGGACATCCTTCGGCATCGCCACCGCCAGCACTTTGATCGAGTTCTTCTCGCTCGACATCACCTGGTAGCTCACCATTGCATGGTCCGCATCAAAGGGCAGCAGCTTCTTCAGCCGGAACCGCACCACCGGCAGCGCCTCCACTGCCTTAGAAGGCAGCTCCTCAAACTCCAGAAGCAACACGCGCGCCGCAGCATCCGGCACCACCACCGTCACATCCCGCGATCTCTCCCGCCCGCCCGGGACAACTCCATCCAGTGCCCGGCGAATCGCACCCACCACCGCCGTCTTGTCGACAAAATTCCCCGCCCTCAACCCCGGCACCACGGCACCCTCAGGCAGATCGGCCCGCGATACGGCAGTCAAAACCGCAGCGGCATCCTCTGCCCGCGCCGCCACCACACCCTCAGCGCGAACCTCAACAGCCAGCCGCGGCCGCGTCCCTAATGTCTTCGGTAAAATTTCCATTCCGTCCTAGTCTACCTGTACCCCGTTTCGGCGCCCCTTGCGGCTTATCCAAAAACCCCAAATGTTAATAGCAAGCATTCCGATCCAGAAGACGAGAAAAGCATAGGTCGACAATTCCGTGACACCATGGCGCCGCTCAAAGAGAATTCTGGTCCAAGAATTGACTGTTTGCAAGGCACACACGCAAATCCAGACGATCGAAAGGCCGAACGAGAATAGCGGCTTGCGATTCATTGGCTCTACCGCCCAGCCTCGATAAACGTAACCTTATTGATCTCCCTCAGTGTAGTAATCCCAGCCCGCACCCGCTCCAGCGCCGAATCCCGCAGAAAGGCCATCCCCTTATCCCGAGCCTTCTTGCGGATTTCGCTTCCCGGCTTCTTCGCCAGCAGCATCTCGCGAATCTCATCGTCCAGCTCCAGCAACTCATGAATCGCCGACCGACCCCGATACCCCGTGCCGCCGCACTCAATGCATCCCGCCCCTTCGCGGAAGTTAAAGTTCCGCCACTCCTCCGGCTCCAGGCCACTCGCCAGCAGGTCGGCCTCGCTGTAATGCACATCCTGCACGCAGAAATCGCACACCTGCCGCACCAGCCGCTGCGCCAGAATGCAGTTCAACGCCGAAACAAAGTTGTAAGGTTCAACACCCATGTTCAAAAAGCGCCCCAGCACGTCGACCACGTTGTTCGCGTGCACCGTCGTAAACACCAGGTGTCCCGTCAGCGCCGAGTTGATTGCAATCTGCGCCGTCTCCGCGTCCCGAATCTCTCCAACTAGAATCTTGTCCGGGTCATGCCGCAAAATCGACCGCAATCCGCGAGCAAACGTCAAACCCTTTTTCTCATTCACTGGAATCTGTGTAATCCCGCGAATCTGGTACTCGACCGGGTCCTCAATCGTGATGATCTTGTCTTCCTCGGATTTAATCTCGTTCAACGCCGCATACAGAGTCGTCGTCTTACCCGAACCCGTCGGCCCCGTCACCAGCACCATTCCGTACGGCTCCTTGATGTAACGCCGAAACCGCGTCAGATCCTTCTCCGCAAATCCAACCACGTCGAGCGACAGCTTCTTGAACTTCTCCGACATCGACTCTTTGTCCAGCACACGAAGCACAGCGTTCTCGCCATGCACCGTCGGCATAATCGACACACGAAAGTCGATCAGCCGCCCCTTGTACCGCACACGAAAACGCCCGTCCTGCGGCACGCGACGCTCGGCAATATCCAACTCCGACATGACTTTGATACGCGAAAGAATCGTCTGATGATGCTCCCGCGCAATCGGAGCCATCGCCTGCTGCAGCACGCCGTCGATTCTGTACTTCACCAGCAATGAATCATCGAACGTCTCAAGGTGTATGTCCGAGGCCCGCCGTTCCAGCGCCGTAAAGATCGTCGTATCGACCAGCCGGATAATCGGCGAGATATCCTCATCCGCCGTCAGCCGCTCAATTGAAATGTTCGAGTCCTGGCTGTCGTCGCCCGACAACACATCGAACGCCAATCCTTCACTGGCCTCATCGAGCACCCTCTGGCTCTGCTCAGTCTTCTTCAGCAATTCGGTAATCTGCGACAGCGTTGCCACCCGCGTCACAATCCGCTGCCCCAGCAACCCCGAGATCTCGTCCAGCACCATCAGCTTCGAAGGGTCCGAAACCGCAATCGCCAGCTTCCCTTCCATCTGCTCCAGCGGAACGAAGTTGTACCGGAACATCATGTCCACCGGCACGCTCTTGAACAACTCGTGCGAAATCTTGAAGTTCTTCAAATCCACAAACTCCGCACGATAGCGCCGCGCAATCAACTGCGCCCGCTCCACCTCATCCAGGCCCTGCTCAAACGGTACTGCCAACGGTGCCATTGCCATATATCTCTAAGACTCCCTCAACCCTCTTCCGTAACCCTAACAATAGTTGTAGAACCAGACTCGCCGCCAATGGAATCCAACTTTGGTCGTTCGCGGTCAATCCTGGTGACCATCGGTCGCACGCTTACCAAATGCAGTCCACCTGCCTCGAAGCTCTGATTCGTTTATCCTTCGTCACCAGCCGAATCCCATGAACCTGGGCAGTCGCCCCAATCAGCCGGTCGGTAGGGTCTTTCGGAAATTTACCTGTAAATAATGTTGATCGTTCCGCAATCGCTCCTGTAATCGGAAGCACAACGAAAACCGACTCCACAAAATTCAGATATTCCCCCAGCGTACCCGGCAAGCGAATCTGATTCTCCGCCGATCTCGTTGCAATCTCCCAAAGAGTAGAGCCGGCGATCGCCAACCCCTCGCCTCCGCGGCTGGTATCCCGAATCGCTGCCGCAGCAGCGGGCGAAAGCAGCCTCTTGTCCGTCGTCATCCAGACCGCCACATGCGTATCCAGAAGAATCATTTCAGCTCATCCACCGACTCTTCAAAAAACTCCTCCCACTCTTTGTCCGTATAAATCGGTTTGATGATATCTCCAACTATTTCGATCTTTCCGAAGTAAAAGGCATCCAAAGGATCCTCACCCTCAGTCAACTCGACCGGGACAAGCTTTGCCACCGGCTTGCCATTTTTGGTCACAAGAACCGGCTCCCGCTTCGCCTGAACCTCATCCATCACCGCCAGGCAGGTCGCCTTGAACTTCCCAGCCGCCATCGTCCTCATACCAGGTACCTCGACCATGGTCATGGTACCATAGTCACGCATTTGCCCCAACTCCACCCAGCAACAATATGCTATCCTCCGCCCATCCCTCGGGCCCAGTCTCTACAACCTCTGGAGGATTACATGAGCACAGCACCAGCAACTCTCTCCGGCCTCGTCCCTAAGGCCATCAACTGGTCCATCGCCCTCAGCATCCTTCTCATCATCGCCGGACTATTCGCCATCTTCATCCCGTCCGTCTCCGGCCTGGCCATCACCCTCATCTTCGGATGGCTCATGATTCTAAGCGGCATAACCCATCTCGTCTTCGCCTTCAAAACTCACACCACCGGCGGCCGAGTCTGGGAGATCCTCATCGGAATCATCTACCTCGTCGCAGGTGTCTATCTCATCGCGCATCCCATAGAAGCCCTCTTCGCCCTCACCCTCATTCTCGCCTGCTACCTCTTCTTCGAAGCCATCGTCGAGTTCATTCAGTACTTCCAGCTACGCCCCCGCCACGGAGCCGGCTGGCTCATCGTCGACGGCATCGTCACTCTCATTCTCGCCATCATGATCTGGCGTTCCTGGCCAGCCAGCTCCGTCTGGGTCATCGGAACCCTCGTCGGCATCAGCATGATCTTCAGCGGAGTCTCGCGCCTCATGCTCTCGCTCACGGCCAAACGGCTCGTCCAGCAGCACGCTCTCTAACGGCCGCAAATATCGTTGCGCGATCACTACTCCCCGGAGTAGAGTGCTTCCCATGCTCGCCGGACGCAGTTGGGGCAGTTGGATCGCCGAATACTCGCAGAGCCATCAGCACCCGCTGAACCGGCTCACCCACACCTTTGGCATTCCCCTCATCATGCTCTCGGGGCCCATCATGCTCGCGAGCATCCTCTGGCACCGCCTCCTCTGGATCGGCATCACGCTCTTCGTCGTCGGCTGGGCACTCCAGTTTCTCGGACACGCCATCGAAGGCAAGCCCCCCGAGTTTCTCAAAGACTGGCGCTTTCTCCTCGTAGGCTCGCGCTGGTGGGCCGCCAAAATCCGCGGCAAAGTCTAAGCCCCCTCCGCATTCAGCGAAGCAATCAGCGAGTCCGCCTGCGCCATCGACGAATCCAGGCTCACCATCAACACATCCACATCCGTCGACATCTTCGCCGACGTCCCCTTCAGCGACCCAATCGCCCGAGCATTCAGGTTGTGCTTCAAAAACGTCACCTGATCGTGAAACGCCGTAATCACCGGAGCCATCCGCGCCTCCGTCTGCCGCATCGCCTTCACATACTGCGCCTCATTTAGCCGCGACTGCCGCAGCATCCCCGTCGACTGCGACGCCAGCTTCTTGTTCTCCATCCCATCAATCTCCTTCTGCCACTCCTTGAAGAGATCGTTCGAAACCTGATCAATCGAATCAATTCGGTTATGCAGCTTCTGCGCCGCATCCGCCGCTTTTTCATACTCCCCATTCAACTTCTTATAGTTCTTTTCCAGGGATCCCCCCTGAAACCCCGTCAGCGCCTGGAACGATTCCATTGTCGTCTTGATCTGCTCCTTCGCTTGCTGCTGGTCCTTCTTCGAGTCCTTCACCCGCGCGACCAGAATGTCCCGCTTCTCCTTGCCGAACGTCTTCATCGCCTTGTAGTACGAGCGCGTGCACCCACCCAGCGCCACCAGCCCAATCAAAACACCCGCGAAAATCCGCCGCCTGAAGTTGCCACTGAAGGACAAAGCCGCACCTCCGTCATCGTGAGAGATCACACCACTCCGTCTGATGCACTTCTACTGCGGCCCGCTCGACCCACCCATCCCCAGATTGAAGATCGGCAGATACAGCGCAATCAGAATCCCCGTCACCACCACGCCCATAAAGATCAGGATCATCGGTTCAATCAGACTCATAGCGGCAGTCAAATTCGTCTGCACATCCTCTTCAAAAAACTCTGCCACCGAGTTCAGCATCTGCGGCAGCGCGCCCGTCGACTCGCCCACCTCGGTCATCTCAATCGCCAACTCCGGAAACACCTTCGTCGACTGCAAACTCGCTGCAAGCCCCTTCCCCTCACGCACCGTCTCCACCGACCGCTGCACCGCTCCCGCAATCTGCCTTGAATCAATCGACCGCGCCGCCGTCTCCAGCGATGGCACCAGCGGCAGGCCACCGGTCAACAGCGTCGACAGCGTCCGCGCAAACAATCCCACCTGATACTTCAGCCAAACCGGCCCAAAGAGTGGCAGCGAGATCCGAACCTTATCAATTAAATTCGCACCCGCATCCGTCTTCGACCATCGGTACAGCAAAAATCCAAGAACCGCCACCACCAGCCCAACATAAATTCCGTAAGACTGCGCCTGCTTGCCCAGACCCAGCAGAAGCAGCGTCAACTCCGGCAGCTTTGTATTCATCTGGTCATAAAGCTGCGCAAACCGCGGCACGACAAACGTGATCAGAAAGATGAGCAGCCCAATCACCATCACCACCAGCAGCGCCGGATAGATCAGACTCGCCTTCAGCTTCTTTCGAAACGTCAGCGACACCCGCTGAAAGTCCAGATACCGCTGCAACACCTCTTCCAGGTTGCCCGACCGCTCGCCCGCCAGCAGCGTCGTCGTATACACCACCGGAAAACCACCCTGCGCCTCAAACGCCCCCGAGATTGATTCGCCCGTCTTCACACGCGCCGCAACATCTTCCAGCTGCGCGCGAAAATGCGCCAGCTTCTGCCGCTTCGCCAACAACTCCAGCGAGCCCAGAATCGGCAACCCCGCACGAATCAGCGTCAAAAACTGCTGGTTGAAGATCAGAAATGTCTCCAGCTTGACCTTCTTCTTGCCCCCGGCCAGCACGCTCTTCGCCTTCACCGAATACACGTAGTACCCGGCCTGCGTAAACCGCGCACGCAACTCCTCCGCCGTAGCCGCGGCATGGTTCTGCTCCATCACATGCCCACGCTCATCCGCCAGCTTAATCACAAATTCAGTCATAGACCGCCAAGACACCTGCCAATCGAAGTAACTCCATCTTAGACGTTCCCCTTGCAAATTGGCCCTCTGCCTGCGTCTTCCGTGTTACCTCCTCCGTCACACAACCATCCGCACCGCCTTTGTTACTCTTGAATCCTTCCAAGGAGCCTCATGCTTACCCGCACTCTCCGCCTGCGCTACGCCTCCATCGCCATCCTCACTCTCCTCAGCGTCTCTTCCTCGGCCCTCGCGCAAAAACGCCCCATCACCGCAAAAGACTTCGACTCCTGGCGCACCATCAACGGGCAAGTCATCTCTCCCGACGGCCACTACCTCGCCTATGGCGTCTTCCCCCTTGAAGGCGACGGCGAAGTTATCGTCCGTAATCTCTCCACCGGCAAAGACACCCACGAAAACGCTGGCGAACTCCCACCACCACCACCAGACGACCCCAACGCCGAAGGCCCACCGCCCCCGCGCTCCATTCAGCTCTCCTTCACCAACGACTCCAAAACCCTAGTCTTCCTCGCCTACCCCACCCACGTCGCAGTCGAAAAAGCAAAAACCGACAAGAAAAATCCCGCGCACGAAGAGTTAGTAGTCCTCGATCTCACCTCCGCAAAATCCACCCGCGTCCCCGACATCAAATCCTTCCAGCTCCCCAAGAAATCCGACGGCTTCGTAGCCTACATCAAATACCCCGCGCCACCTACACCCGCAAAAGAAAACGCAACAGAGCCTGAAGCCGCATCCGCTCCAGCACGTCCCCGCGAAACCCCAGAATTCGGCACCACCCTAACCCTTCTCAACCTCACCACGCAATCCACCCGCGACTTCCCCGACATTCTCGACTACCAGATCACCCGCGACGGCAAATCCCTCGCCTACTCCATCGCCGCGCACAAGCCTGAAACCGACGGAGTCTTCGTCGTCCCCACCACCGGTGGAGACCCGCACGAACTCATCTCCGGCAAAGCCCAATACCAGCATCTCGTCTGGACAGAAAAATCCGACGCCCTCGCCTTCATCGGCAACCCCTCCACCAACACCGCCGACAAAAAGCCGCCTTACAACCTCTACCTCTGGAACTCCACCGAATCCAAAGCCAACCTCGTAGTCTCCACCACCACACCCGGCTTCCACTCCGGCTACGTGATCCACGACCACGCCACCCTCACCTTCTCCAAAGACGGCACCCGCCTCTTCTTCGGAGCCGCACCACCATCCCCTCCACGCCCACCCGCCACTATCGACCCCGACAAACCCTCCTTCGATCTCTGGAGCTACGACGAAGAATCCATCCCACCCATCCAGAAAGTCCGCGCCACCGCTGACCTCAACCGCTCCTACCGCGCCGTCTATTTGATCCCCAGCAAGAAAATGATCCAGCTAGCCGACGACACCCTCCCCGAAGTCATCCCCGCCGAAACCGGTCACTACGCCCTCGGCACCGACGACCGGGCCTACCGCCCCATCCAGGACTACGGCGAGCGCATTCTGGATACCTACGTCGTAGACGTCGACACTGGCCAGCGCACGCTCCTCCTCAAAAAACACGAAGGCCAGACCCGCCAATCCCCCGGCGGCAAATACTTCCTCACCTTCGACGGCAAAGACTGGAACGCCATCTCCATCGCTACCGGAAAATCCGTCAACCTCACCGCCAAACTCCCCGTAGCCTTTTGGAACGAAGAAGAAGACACCCCCAGCACTCACGCATCCTACGGGATCGGCGAGTGGACCAAGGACGACAAGTACGTCCTCCTCTACGACCACTACGACATCTGGCAAATAGCTCCCGACGGCAGCTCCGCCACCAATCTCACCCACGGAATGGGCCGCGCCCAACACCTCGAACTCCGCGCCATCGCCTTCCACACCGACCCCGAAGACAGAACCCTCGACCCCACCAAACCTCTCCTCCTCCGCGCCGAAGACACCACCACC
This sequence comes from uncultured Acidobacteriaceae bacterium, assembly GCA_963841335.1. Taxonomy (GTDB): domain Bacteria; phylum Acidobacteriota; class Terriglobia; order Terriglobales; family Acidobacteriaceae; genus Edaphobacter. Next base: position 141,391 of record CAWJCF010000001.1, read on the forward strand.
CGCGACTCCGGCTTCTTCACCACCCGAATCGACGCCAAAGAAGCCCCCACCAAACTCCTCCTCACCCCCGACGACTACAACAACCCCATCAAGGCCCGCGACGCCGACGTCTACGCCCTCACCGCGCAATCCTTCACCAAATTCCCCAACCTCCTCATCGCCGACGCCAGCTTCAAAACCCTGCAAAAAATCTCCGACGCCAACCCCCAGCAGTCCTCACTCCTCTGGGGCACCGACGAGATGGTCAGCTTCCAAAGCACCGACGGCACCCCGCTCCAGGGCATCCTCTACAAGCCCGCAGACTTCGACCCGCACAAAAAATATCCGATGATCGTCTACCTCTACGAGAAGCTCTCGCAGAACCTCAACCACTTCGTCGACCCGCGCCCCATGGACTCGATCAACATCAGCTACTACGTCTCCAACGGCTACCTCGTCTTCACGCCAGACATCGTCTACACCACCGGCTACCCCGGCCAGAGCGCGCTCAAATGCGTCCTCGGCGGAGTCAACGCCGTCACCGCCCGCGGCTTCGTCGATGAAAAGAACATCGGCATCCAGGGCCACAGCTGGGGCGGCTACCAGATCGCCTACATGGTCACCCAAACCACGCGCTTCAAAGCCGCAGAAGACGGCGCACCCGTCGTCAACATGATCTCCGCCTACGACGGCATCCGCTGGGGCTCCGGCCGCCCGCGCCAGTTTCAGTACGAAAAAACCCAAAGCCGCATCGGCGGATCACCATGGGAAGTCCCCCTCCGCTTCATCGACAACTCCCCCATCTTCCAGGTCGACCGCATCCAGACCCCACTCCTCATCCTCCACAACGACGCCGACGACGCCGTCCCGTGGTACCAGGGCATCGAGTTCTTCCTCGCCCTCCGCCGCCTCGACAAACCCGCATGGATGTTCTCCTACAACGGCGAGCCGCACCACCTCCGCCGCCGAGCCAACCAGCGCGACTACGCCGCCCGCATGGCCGAGTTCTTCGACTACGAACTAAAATCCGGCACCAAGCCCAAATGGATGGACAAAGAGATCCCCTACCTCCACACCGCCGAACAAGCCGCCCCATGACCAAAAGCTCAAATGAAGTCGTCATCCTGAACGCACACCGCAGCAACAAGTCGTCATCCTGAACGGAGTGAAGGATCCCCGCATTCGCAGTTGCTGTTGCCTTTGCTTGCTCCCCACCACGCACAAATCCACGGGTGCCCCATCCTTCGCGTACTTTGCGAAGGGTGGGACCCCATGCATCCAGATCAGCCACCGCGCCGACAAAAAATCCGTATAACCCTCAACCCATCGACGGAAACGAATTCCACGCCGACACCATCGCCGAGACTCTTCTCCTGCTCGCCATCGTCTACGCTGTCTGCCGCTACGCCTTCGACCAGAACCGCCGTCAATCCGCCCTCGAAAGCGAGTTCCGCAGCGCGCAGGAGATCCAGCGCATCCTCATCCCCGACACTCTTCCCACGCTCCCCGGCTTCGCCATCACCAGCGCCTATCGCCCCGCGGAAGAAGTCGGCGGAGACTTCTTCCAACTCATCGTCACCGAATCCGTCGGCCCAAACTCCTCCAACGCCACCTTCAGTTCCTCACTCCTCATCCTCGGCGACGTCAGCGGCAAAGGCCTCAAGGCCGCCATGTCCGTCGCCTTCATCGTAGGAGCCGTCCGCACCGCCGCCGCTGCCTCAAGCGATCCCGCCGACATACTTACCACCGTCAATTCACGCCTCGCAGGATGACGACATCACCGTCCTCACCATCACCCACCTGGCCACCGGCATCGAGTCCACCACCTCCCTCGAAGCCCCCACACTAATCCCCATCACCGCCTGACGCGCCTTCTCTCGTTTCACCCAAAGGAAGCGTCATCTCGACCGCATGATGCCCTCGCCGTTTACCCCAGAGAAGCGTCATCTCGACCGAAGGCGGCGCACTTGCCGCCGTAGTGGAGAGACCCCCGCATTTCGCTCTTGCAGTTGCCGTTGCCTGTTCTTTCTCCCCCCCAAACAACCTTCAAACCGCAATCCCGTCCAGAATCCCCTCCAACATCACCCCAGCATCCTTTACCGCCGTCCGATTCCCTTCCAACCGGCTGATCATCAAAGCCCCCTCCAGCGCCGCAACAAATGTATTCGCAATCCTTCGCGGATCGGTCCCCTCCCGAATCTCCCCACGCTCCATCCCCTCGCGCACCAACCCACACAACCGCTTCTTCCACTCCCCAATAGCCTCCTTCGCCAGCCCGCGCAGCACAGGATTCCCATCATCCGAATCAATCGCCGCATTCATCATCGGACACCCACCCTGCACTGGCGAAGGCACATCCACAAATCGCCTCACCAAATACTTAATTCTTTCCAACCGATTCTCAATCTCATCCGCCCCAACCCGCCTCACCCGAAACGCCTCCCCCACCGCATAGCGAAACGCCTCCGCCGCCAGCTCCTCCTTGCTCTCAAAATGCCGATAGATCCCACCCTTCTCGAGCCCCGTCGCCTCCATCACATCCTGCATCGAGCAGCCCGCATACCCACGCTGATTAAAGATCGGCGCCGCCTCCTCAATAATTCTCTGCCGCGTCATCTCCCCTTTATTCATCACATTTCCCCTCGCCAACAGCATAATCCCCAAAAATCCGAATCCTAAGCCCTTCTTCTGAATCTGATTCTAAAAGAGACCGAACGGTTTCTTTTGTTTCAGCCACATAAGGGGGAGCGAACTCGCATGGCCACAGCAACCCTCGAGTATCCAGTCAAAACAACGCCACCCCCTTCCGCACCAACCCAGCAAAAGCCCACTCCCTCCCGCCCCCTCATCAACCCCTGGGTCGTAGCCCTCACCGTCACCCTCGCCACCTTCATGGAGCTGCTCGACACCTCCATCGCGAACGTATCCCTCCCCTACATCGCCGGAGGCCTCGGCCGCTCCTACGACGAAGTCACCTGGATCCTCACCACTTATCTCGTAGCCAACGCAGTAGTCCTCCCCATGTCCGCCTGGCTCTCCCGAGTCTTCGGCCGCAAGACCTACTACATGGCCTGCGTCGCTCTCTTCACCATCACATCGTTCTTCTGCGGCATCGCCCCGTCACTCAACATCATGCTCATGGCGCGAGTCCTCCAGGGCATTGGCGGCGGCGGCCTCGCCCCCGTAGAACAAGCCATCCTCGTAGACACCTTCGCACCCGCAAAACGAGCCTCCGCCTTCGCACTCTACACCGTAGCCATCGTCACCGCACCCGCCATCGGCCCCGTCCTCGGCGGCTGGATCACCGACAACTACAACTGGCGCTGGGTCTTCCTCATCAACATCCCCATCGGCCTTCTCTCCCTCTACCTCACCAACCGCTTCGTCCACGATCCCGAGTCCTACGCTGAAGAGCGCAAGTCCGTCCGCCGCGTCGGCACCGATGGAAAACCCGGCAAGCTCTCTGTCGACGGCATAGGCATCGCCCTCATCGCCCTAGGGTCCGCCTGTCTCGAAGTCCTCCTGGACCGCGGCCAGATCGACGACTGGTTCGGCTCCCGTTTCATCACCACGATGTTCATCGTCGGCGTAGGCGCTCTCACCATCGCCGTCTTCTGGGAACTCAACCACAAAGATCCCGTCATCGACTTCCACATGCTCAAGGTCCGCAACTTCGCCATCGCCAACGTCTTCTACTTCGTCTTCGGCTTCGGCCTCTTCGCCTCCACCACGATGATCCCGCAGATCCTCCAATCCCTCTACGGCTACCGAGCCATCGACGCCGGTCTCGTCCTCGGGCCCGGAGCGCTCGTCATCACCTTCCTGGCTCCCGTAGGCGCACAACTAGTCCAGCGCAGCATCATCAAGCCCAGGCTCCTTCTCTTCGGAGCCGTCATGGTCGTCGGCATCTCCTTCCTTCACTACAGCCACTTCAACCTCGACACCGACTACAAACACTACGCCCTCGCCCGCGCGCTACAAGGCCTCGGCTACGCCTTCTTCTTTGTCCCACTCTCCGTCATCGCCTACTCGCAGCTCCGCCCCGACCAGAACAACAAAGCCTCCTCCCTCACCAACTTCTTCCGCAACTGGGGCGGAAGCTTCGGCATCGCCTTCGCCACCACCATCGCCGAGCGCCGTCAGAACTTCCACCAGGCCCGCGTAGGCAACAACCTCGCCGCATCCTCACCCTCCCTGCAACAGAACATCCACCAAACCTCCGCCTACCTGCAAACCCACGGCTTCTCCCCCGCCGACGCCGTCCAGGCCGCCTACGCCCGCGTCTACGATCAACTCCACGCCCAAACCCAACTCCTCGCCTTCATGGACGTCTTCCACATCATCGGCGTCATCACCCTCATCATCGCGCCACTCGCTCTCCTCACCAAAGCCTTCAAAGCCCCAGCCAAATCCACCGGCGCTCACTAACCAAAAGAACGCCGGCAAATCAGATCAACCGGAACACATAAAAGTCGTCATCCTGAACGCAGTGAAGGATCCCCGCATTTGCCGTTGCCTTTGCAGTTGCCTTTTAGTTTGTCATCCTTCGCGAAGCGAAGGATCTGCTGTTGCTTTTGACATCGAGCGAAGCTCGACCACCCTCCCCAACCACGCAATCAACCGAAAGCCTGCTAGGCCTCCCGCTCCACCAACTCCATCTCAGCACTTGTCACTCGCGGATCCTCCTCCGACCAAAGCACCATCGCCTGCCGTAGCGTTAGCCCAAACGCCGCCATAGTCCACAGAGACGATGCAACCACGTCACCGCTCACCGCACGGCGAATCGACTCATGGGCGATGCTCCACATCAGCGCCAAACCAATCAGCGCCCACGTCATCGACCGCTGCACCTGGGCCCGAAGCCGGTCATCCTCGCGTCTCAATCGTTCATCTTCCACCACCAACAACCGCCCACTCCCCTGCACCACCCACTCACCCATCGGACTCGCTCGCTGCAACCGTCCGACCTCTACCTGCTGCTCCTCCGTCAGAACTGCAAACCGCTCCCCGTAGTAGTGCCCCGCGAATTCATCCAGACTCTCCAGTCGCTTCCGCCTTCCCAGCCATCGCCGAACCGAACTCCTCAGCCAGACAGTATCGACAAGCCTGCCATAACCCACCGCGCTCGGAACTGCAATCCAAACCAGCGCCAAAATATCGCAAAGCATTCGGTCCGGCTTCGCGGGATGGCTCCAATAGAGCCACGCCGTACTCAGAAACATCGCACCCAGCACAGTCCGCCTTGCTATCGTCCCAATACTGTCCTTCATCGCGCGGTCCCAAAGTGGAAGATTCATGCCGACAATCAACAACCAGGGCATCTGATCGATCCGCCAAGGATGCCGCCACACCACCACCAGAAACGCAGAGTAGCTCACCACCACCGCCACCCTTCGCCGCCAGCGCGGTCGCATATCCACACCCAGCCATCTCAACTTCGCCGCATCAACACGCAACATCGCTAAGCCTCCCGCTCCACCAACTCCATCTCCCCACCAATCTCCCGCGGATCATCCTCCGTCCACAGCACACGAGCCTTCGGAAGCGTCATCATCAATACAGCGAACATCCAGAACTCGAACGCCACGTCCAGCGGCTTTACCGTGCGTTGATCCGCGGCCCGAGCGATATATGTGCCCGCATAGGCACCAAGCAGCGTAATCCCCGTCTTCAATGTCCAGCGCTCCGCCGAGTCCCTCTGCTTCATCTCACGCTCATCCAGCCACGGGGCCTCATTCTGCCCATTTTTCTTCGGAAAGAGACGCGCCCCAACCCTGTACCGCAACAGCAGATCGTCCTTCTGTGTCTCACTGGCTGAATCAAAGTCTGCCACTCCATAGAAGTACTGCGCCCATTGGTCGAGACCGTTCACATACACCATCTCGCCCATGCCGCGAACCCGCAAATGCGGCTTGTCTTCAAAGCGCTTCACAATTCCGTTTTGCCGCAGCACGCTCAACCAGATAATCCCCATGGTCCCCGCCACAACCGCAAACAGCGCCCAGTAAGGATGCGTCTCCAGGCGCCCGGAAATCACCATCACAATGGTGAAGATCAACAGGTACGTCAACACAACCGCGACGCGCCTCCTCCAGCGCGGCCGCATATCCATTCCCCACCATCGCAACCGCTTCTCACTCGCTGCCAACATAGTTAAGCCTCCCGCTCAACAACCTTCGACTCCCCTACATCATCCGGCTCCGTCCACATCCGAATCACATCCGGCAGAATCACCACTGCAATCGCCATCCCCGACATCACCGCCGCCCCAATCACCAGCCCCACTCTCGCCCCACTAGCAGGCAGGCAAAGGCAGACTACCCAGAACCCCATCACGAACAACGGCACTCCCCACCGGAAAATTCGGAACGCCCGTCCCTCTGCTTCTCGTCGCGCCAAAGCATCCCGCTCATCGGGAGCCCTCCCACCCGCCTGCATCTCGCGCCGCACCCGCACCCACACATCAAACTTCTGCTTCGACGAGAGCTGTTCATAAGGCTTCCCGAAGTCCAGCTGCGCCCGGTCCTCAAGACTCACCCCAGAGTTGACGCGCCGCACAAAAAACATCCACAGCAAAGCCCACCCCATTGCCGTCGAGACATACAAGAAAGCACCCGTGCCATAAATTCGGCTGCCCGCACCTTCACGCCACCCCATAAGACTGGAGACCACCCCTGCACATTGGGCGCTGAAACAAAACAGGTAGCTCCCTACAAAAAGCTTCCGCAGACGCCGCGTCACCGGCCTCGCCTGCATATCCAAAAACCCGTCCCACCCTCGCAGCGCCATCTCAAGCCCCCCTCTTCTGAATCTCGTACACCTGCTCGCTCAAAGGACGAAACGGATCAGGCGAAAACACCGCCTCCACCGGCAACTTGAAAAACCGGCTAATCTTAAAGGCCAGCTCCAACGAAGGCGTGTAATCTCCTCGCTCCAAAAATCCAATCGTCTGCGGATTCACCCCAACCTCACGCGCTAAAGCCTGACGACTCAAAGCCCGCTCCGAACGCAACACAGCAATCCGGTTGTAAAGCATCCATCCCTCCTGCGACCTCGTTGTCCATTTGCAGGTAACCCACCAGCCCAAGGCCCGCCACAACCAACCCAACCCGCCGAAATACCCCAAAAACCGCAAAATTCCAACCGAAAATAGGCATCCTCAAACGAAACAATACATTGCGTATACGCAACACGCAATCACAAACAGCCCCTCTAAAATAAATTTGAAAAAAATGGCATATTTTAGCCTCGCGAAAAACCACCACCCAAACACCACAACTCACCACGAATCCACCACAAACTCACCACAAAAACCATCCAAGAAACATAAGTTTTCCCAAAACCCCGTTCAAAAACACCTAAAAAACAACAAAAAAAGCCCTGGCCGAAGCCAGGGACTTTTTTGCAAAAAATCAAAGAATTTACACGCTAAAGCTAGATCCACACCCGCAGGTCGACTTCACTGCGGCGTTCTCAAATTTGAACCCGGCAGCCTCCAGCGTCTCCACATAATCCACCGTGCAGTTCACCAGGTACATCGCCGACGTGGCGTCCACGAACACCTTTAGATCGTCGAACTTATAGACCTTGTCCATCATCCCAGACGCATTCTCGAACGACATCGAGTACTGAAAACCCGAACATCCGCCGCCAACCACACCGATCCGCAATCCCGCCGGAACCGGGTTCTGCGACGCCATAATTTCCTTCACCTTAGCAACCGCATTCGGCGTCAGGTTAACAGGCGTAGTCGAAGCCGGCGCGCCAACAACAACTTCGGGAGTAACAGCAGCAGTAGACATTAGCAGATCTCCTTATCCCAACATCTTTAAGTGTATGCCTACACCACTTCTCCGGCAAGGCCCATATTCATCAGATGCTTCTTCTTCAATCACGATTCAGCAACCCGAATCTTGCTACCATGGTTGTCATCCCATGAAGTTCCTCCTCTTCATCGCGAACGCCTTCATCAACACTATGGGTATCACCCAACCCACCCCCGAGGCCGCAAATCGAGCCGCTAAGTTCATCGTCGTCATGCTCCTGGCCGTAGTCGCCGTCGTTGCCTTCATCGCCCTCGTCGCAATCCATCTGGCTTCTCGTCACTAGGGTTTGCCGCCCGTGACAACCTGCGTTCTCTTTGTCAGAAATCTGTCTTGTGATTGCTCCGATGGCGTATGATTGCGGCGGAAGTCCCGCAGCGAACGATCTGTGGGCTCCCCAAAACACGGCCCTGTCATAGGGCGGAGGAACAGCTATGACCGCTATGGATGCATTACCCGTTGTACTTATCATCTGGGCAGCAGTTGCAGCCTGCTTTCTCGGTTTGCTCGCCTACAAGGGACAGCTGACCCGGTACGAAGAAGACCAGCTATTCCTTAGCGAGAACGCCACTCACGAACAACAGGTTCAAACCGAGATCATACGCAAAGTCACCAAGATTGCACCTTTCGTTCGCGTGTTCGGCATAGCCTCGGCCGTCATGACCGCAGGCATCATCGGCATCTTCACTTACGATGCGTGGCAGCATCTGAAGTAAAGCCGCGCCTCCAGGTCACCCATACCAAACGAAGAGCCAGAGGCCGCAACAGCCTCTGGCTCTTTGTCGTTACTTACTCGCCTAAACGTTATAGGTAGACGAAGAGACCTTTCCTCCGCGCCCGGTCCAGTTCGTGTGGAAGAACTCGCCGCGCGGCTTATCCACTCGCTCATAGGTATGCGCCCCGAAGAAGTCCCGCTGTGCCTGCAGCAGATTGGCTGGCAGTCGCTCGCACCGGTAGCCGTCATAGAACGCCAGCGCGGTTGAAAAGGCCGGCATCGGCACTCCGATCTCGATCGAATGAATGATCGCCTTTCTCCACGAGGCCTGATATTTGTTCAGCGCGCTCGAAAAGAAATCATCCATCAGCAGATTCTCCAGCTTCGGATTCTTATCGAACGCCTTCTTGATGTCCCCCAGGAAGACGCTGCGAATGATGCAGCCCCCACGCCACATCAGCGCGATGCCGCCCATATTCAGATTCCACTTCATCTCTTTCTCGACCGCCCGCAGCAACATATATCCCTGCGCATAGCTGATCATCTTCGAGCAATACAGCGCCCGCCGCACGTCCTCGATAAATTCCTTCTTCTCCGAAACCGTAAGCGCCTTCTTCGGCCCTTGCAAAATCTTTGAAGCCTCCACTCGCTCTTCCTTCAGCGCCGACAGGCATCGCGCAAACACGCTCTCCCCAATCAGGGTCAGCGGCATGCCCAGATCGAGCGCCGAAATTGCGGTCCACTTACCCGTTCCCTTCTGGCCCGCCGTATCCAGAATCTTGTCGACCATCGGCTTGCCATCCTCGTCCTTCTTCGCGAAGATCTCCGCTGTAATCTCAATCAGGTAACTGTCAAGTTCGCCTTTGTTCCATTCCGCAAAGACATCATGCAGTTGATCCGGAGTCAGTCCCAGCCCATCCTTTAGCAACTGGTATGCCTCGCAGATCAACTGAATATCGCCATACTCAATCCCGTTGTGGACCATCTTCACATAGTGCCCCGCGCCGTCCTCGCCCACCCAGTCGCAGCACGGAATACCACCCTCTACCTTTGCCGCGATCGCCTGGAAGATCTCCTTCACATGCGGCCATGCAGCGGGATTTCCGCCCGGCATAATCGAAGGACCAAACCGCGCGCCCTCTTCTCCACCGGATACGCCAGTCCCGATAAACAGAATCCCCTTCGCCGCCAGATCCTTCGTCCGCCGGTTCGTGTCTGTGAACAAAGAGTTCCCGCCATCGATCAAAATGTCGCCCTTCTCCAGATATGGCAGCACATGCTCGATCGTCTGATCGACCACCTCACCGGCCTTCACCATCAGCATCACCCGCCGCGGACGCTTCAACAGCTTGCACAGTTCCTCAGCCGAGTGCGCACCAACAACCTGCGTCCCCTTCGCCGCATCGGCAAGAAACTCATCCACCTTCGAAGTAGTCCTGTTGAACACAGCAACCTTGTATCCGTGGTCGTTCATGTTCAGCACAAGGTTCTGGCCCATCACCGCCAGACCAATCAATCCGATATCGCACGTTCCGTCTGCCATTTCATCTCCATAGCGGCCCCGCGAGGAGCATCGCTCTCTAAGTAATACGACGTTCAAGGCCCAGAAAAAATGCTCAGCCACGAATGACTTTTCTATCACACGTATTCGTGGGAAAGATAGCGTCGCACCGCGATCCTCCGGGCCGTAAACCTTGCGTCAGCAAGCAAAAGGCCCCGCCAATCGGCGGAGCCCGAATGTTTGCCGCCTTCGAAAAATTTACTTGCTCTTCACCGCAATCACTTCAATCTCGATCAAAGCCCACGGAGCAGCCAGCGCCGCTACCTGCATCGCACTTCTCGCAGGCTTATTTGGCTGGTCCTTCGTGCCGAAAAATTGCGTATACGCCGCCTGCAGACCCGCAAAATCCAGCTTGTTTTCCTTCGCCGGATCTCCTGCCAGAAACACCGTCATCTTCACGACGTCCTTCATATCCAGCCCCTGCGCCTGCAATAGACCCTGAATCTTGTTCAGCGCACTCAACGCCTGCGTCTTCGTATCCCCGTAGACCGCTGGCGTCCCTTTCGCTGCGTCCGCTGGCGTCACCGGAGAAGCCAGCTGCCCGCTCAGATAAAGCGTGTCTCCAGCCCATACACCCGACGCAATCGGCGACTTCTCATCCTGCAGATGCTTCACGACCACCTGAGCCTGCATCGCACACGCAGCAGTCACCAGCCCCACCGCCATCACTCCATATCTCATCTTCATCATTCTCGCCTCCGAACGACTCATCCCTGCACAACACGGTCCGCAACACCAGATAACTTCGCCGCCTTCGTCTTATCTGCGATCATCCCCACTGCGCGCCGAGCACTCAACGCCGCTCCCTCCTGCCATCCCACAATGTGGCTCGCTGTATCCCCTGCAAAATAAATCGGCCCATCCGCCTGGATGATCGTGTCATATCCACTCTGCCCGCCGCCGTAGCTGCGAATCCACGAGCCCTCATTCCACGGCACCCGGCTCCATCCGCAGAACACAGGGTTCTTCAACTCCTTCCCATGCCCCGGATGAATCTTTTCAATCGACGCGCGCGAAGCCTCAAACTTCTCCGCAAGCGTCAAATTGTAAAACGGCGATCCCAGCTCGTCCGTATAACCCGACACCACAACTCCCGTCGGGTGCATCAACCGCGACGATGGATACCACACTGGACTAGGCCCCTGCATCAGATACGACAGCCCTCCATAGATGTTGTAGTCCTGCTCCCAGAACCGCCGGCTCTCCCACGCAAGCTTGTACGCTCCCCCCATCGTGCTCTCATCTACTGCTTTCTTAAACGGCGCCGAAAGATCATTCGGAATCTTCTTCAGCATCGAAAACGGCAGCGCCGCAATGCAGTACGCAGCCTCCACCTGCTTCGTCGCGCCGCCCTGCGTATACGACACGCGAACCCCATTCGCCGTCTTCCGAATCTCCGTCACTGGCGACTCATACTGCACAATCGCCCCCAGCGCCTTGGCAAACGCATACGGTATTCGATCCATCCCGCCCACCGGCTGCATCATCGTCGCCTGCCAGTCCCACGCCTCCTCGATGAACAGATCGTTCCAGAAATCCTCATCGAGCAACACCCGCATGTCCATTGGCGGATCATCCACACCGACCTGCGTTCCCGCGCCGGGCGCAATCTTGTACCCCGCTCTCTCCGACCCCACATACGCACTCTTTTCATTCAGCGGCCCATAGATCTTCAGAAACGCCATCATCCGTTCCCGATCTTCCTTGCTCAACTCAGAGTCGAGCGCTCCATTCGCAACGCACTTCGAAAGCAGCTCCGACACATGCCCGCGCGTATCGTTGATCGCCTTCCTCTGCGGCACCACCTTCCCGCCATTCGCCGCATCGCTCTGCAACAGCGACGACCGCGAAGTATTGATCTCCACCTCAAGCGCTACGCCAAGCTCCCGACAATATCCCAGAATCGTCCAGTGTGTGCTCGGCAGCCGCGCCGGCCCCAGGTTCTGATAGTTCCCCTCTTCCCAACTGATCGTCTGCTTCGTCCCATCGACGAACTTCACCTTCGTCCCATCGCGCCCCGTCCAGTTGCGCCCACCCGGCCGCTCCCGCGCCTCCAGCAGCGTCACCTCATAACCCAGCTTCTTCAATTCGTATGCCGAAACCAGCCCCCCGATTCCCCCGCCAATCACCACCACCCTGACGCCTTTGCCCGAACCCGCCTCTGCACGAACCGCCTCCGGCTGCTGCCCCTTCATCGGCATCAATCCCAGCGACTGCATCGTCGCAAACGCGGCACTATAGCCACCCGCCTGCCCTACTCGCATTAAAAAATCCCGCCGCGAGATTCCCATCGATGACACCTCTTCTCCCCCTCAATTTAACAACAGATAGAACCTTTCGGAGTACTGGATTTCTGGCATAGATAGCCGCTGCGAACTCGTGCTACACCTCGAGGTAGCATCGCGCCGGGCCTGAAATGAGAAATCTTAATTTTCTAGAAAACGGTGTCTCTACTCTATCGCAAAAACCAATCTCCCGAATCAACAATTTGGCAGCACGGTTTCGAAGCGCACACCAGGAACAATCAGAAGATCGAGCACCCAAAAAAGAAATGAGGCCAGGCCGAAGCCTGACCTCTCCACCTAGAACCAATAGCAGTGCAGAAAAACATTTTCCGCTAGCGGGAAGGAACAAAATGATCACGAAGTTGAATGACGGCGATAACCAGGAGAGCAGCCAGTGCTGGTCCGAAGAGTAGATACATGTGAATCCTCCTTCCCCGTTGAATTGTTCCGCGAATCGATCGCCAATATTTCGGCTTCTCGAGACGCAGTTAGTCCGCACTGAGCAGCTCCCGGTTTCGTTCGAGAAGACCGCAAGCTCTGCCGATTACGTGCAAACTTTGTTGTTGCACTGTCACTGTTTGCAAATCGGCGGCCAATCCCGGAAATCCACAGAACAATAACGAAATCGGCAATTTTTGAAGGAGAGTTGAGGAAAGCAGAAGGGATACACGTAATTCAAAGCCAAAACATTTCCCCAAAAGAGAAAATGTTTTCATTTCTAGTCTGCAAAGTGGCGCAGGGTGCCCAAGCCCGGCAACCCCTTCCAAATCAAGGGTTCAGCCCGCTCCGTACTACCGGTATCACTTAGACAGCAATCGTAAAGGTATCTTCACTCCTGGTCACGGCACGATACATCGTGTCCCGCTCAAACGGAATCCGCCCAGCCTCGGTGATCAACCGAACCAGGTCCGCCCGCCGCATTCCCTGCGGAGTCGTCGCCCCGGCATCGTGGTAAATCTTCTCCTCGATCACCGTGCCATCGATATCATCCGCTCCAAACCGCAACGAAATCTGAGCCATCTTTGGCGAAACCATCTGCCAGTAGCTCTTCACATGCGGAAAATTGTCCAGCATCAAACGACCCACCGCGATCTGCCGCAGGTCCAGCATCCCCGTCGTCTTCGGAATATGCGCCAGCGCCGTATTCTCCGGATGGAACGCCAGCGGAATAAACGTCTGGAAGCCGCCTGTCTCATCCTGCACCTCACGCAGCTTCACCAGGTGGTCTACGCGGTCCTCCTCGTTCTCGACATGCCCATACAGCATCGTGGCGTTCGATCGCAGCCCAATCTTGTGCGCCGCGCGAGCCGTATCCAGCCACTCACTGCCATCAATCTTGTGGTCGCAGATAATGTGCCGCACGCGATCCGCAAAGATCTCCGCCCCGCCCCCAGGCATCGAGTCCACTCCCGCCGCCTTCATCCGTTCCAGCGCCTCGGGAATCGTCATCTTACCCCGCTTCGCCAGAAACGCCACCTCGACCATCGTGAACGCCTTGATGTGCACCTTCGGGAACCGCACCTTCAGCCCGCGCACCAGGTCCATGAAGTACTCAAACGGCAGATCCGGATGCAGTCCACCAACAATATGAAACTCCGTCACCGCCTCCGACAACCCCGATCCCGCGGTCTCCCACGCCTCCTCGAGCGCCATCGTATAAGTCCCCGCATCACCCTTCTTGCGACCAAACGCGCACAGCCGGCAAGACGCCACGCACACATTCGTCGGATTGATATGCCGGTTCACATTGAAGTAGGCGATGTCTCCGTGCAACCGCTCGCGCACCAGGTTGGCTAACCACCCCACCGCAAGAATGTCACCGCTGCGGTAAAGCGCCACCCCATCATCGAAACTGAGCCGCTCGCCTTGCGCCACCTTCGCCGCAATGGGCAACAGGTTTGCATCATCCGTCTGGAAGGAGTGCCGCACTTTCGTATCGAAGGACTCAAGGCTCATATCTACGATTCTATTCCCTCTGCAACCGCGGTTTAGTTATTGCCTCGCCACTTCGCTCGAATCGACCATGCGCGGCTGCACCACAACGCCATCGAACAACGTCGCGCCAACCAGGTGGTCTCCCATCGGCCGCACCAGTCTCAGATTCCACCCCGAGTTCCAGTAGCGCACCGACCAGTCCGGCACATGCACCGCAAACACAATCGTATTCTTGCTGTTCGCCGTCACCAGAACCCGCTGCGACGGCTCGTCATAGAACAAGCTGTTCACATCCCGGGTCGTAAGATTCTTCAAGCCCTGCCACGTCGCGCCTCGGTCCCTCGACGCAAATACGCCCTCGCGTCCCGCAACCCAAAGTCCGCCCGAATCATCCACTGCCACCGCCGACACCTGCTCCAGTGAGCCCGGCAGCTTCAATGACTCCCACCTCTGGCCGCCATCAGAGGACAGCATCGCCAACCGCAGCGTCCCCGCCACCACCCAGGACTTCGCAGTCGCTACAAAGTTCCAATTCTCTCTCTCCAGCCCGCCAACCAATTTCCAACTCTCGCCTGCAGTCACGCTGCGCAGCATTCCCTCAGACGTCGCCGCATACAGTGTGTCTCCCGCTCTGGCGATCGAGTTCACCGTCGCGTCAAACCCACCGCGAATCGGATCCACCTCCGCTGGCTTCTTGGCCGGCGCTCGCCGCGCGTTGCCCGAAGACTTCGCAGAAACAGCACCACTCTTCTCCGCGATAGGTCCCGAACTAACGTGCTCACCCAACGAAACCTTATCCACCCGGTCCCACACTTCACCCTGCAACCGATAGAGCCCATGCCCAGTCCCGGCGATCACCGTCCCATCCGAGGCCTGCCCCAGGCTGAACACATCCTGCCCATTGAGACCGGCGCTCTTCTGCGACCACGACAAGCCGCCGTTATCGCTCAGGAACACCCCGCCCCAGGCCTTATCATTCACCACGCCCACATAAATGTTGGCAGGCCGACTGGCGTCGGCAACATACGAAGTAATCTGACGCGCAGAAAATCCCCGGTTCGACGGCACAAACGAGTATCCCCCGTCATTGCTCGCCAGCACCCCTCCGCGATCCGTTGCCAGTAACACCCGGTTCGTATTTGCCGGATCGACGTAGACGTCATTCACAATGACTTCAGGCCCAGTCGTGCGCTGCCACGCCCCGCCCGAATCGCCTGTGCGAAACAAACCCTCAGTCGTCCCCGCAAAGACGATGTTCAGGTTCTGTGGATCCTGCATCAGGACTCTAGTTCGCCGCGCCGTCGACGGAATCCCCTGCACCTTTTGGAACTTCTCGCCGCCGTTCTGGCTCTTATAAATCCCCGAGCAGGCGCTCAGAAACACCGTCTTCGAATCCTTGGGGTCCAGAATGATCGAAAATACATCCGAGTCATCGATAATCCCCTGCTTGATATTCGTCCAGTGCTCTCCACCGTCAGTTGTCTTCCACGGCAGATGCCACGTCCCCGCATAGATCGTCTGCGGATCGGCCGGATCGATTGCAACCGACTCAACCTCGTGCAGCTCCTGGCTTCCTTCCGGGCTGATCAGCTTCCATTGCCTCCCGCCATCGGTTGACCGATAGACTCCCTTCAGCGTCCCTGCAACCAGCATCTTCGGATCAGTGGGAGACGCCTCCAGCGCGCGAATCGACTCGCCACGCATCGCCGGCTCGCTCTCCCAACTCACGCCCCCATCGTTGCTGACATAAAGTCCGCCATCAGAGCTTCCAAGCACCCACGCACCCACAAGAATGTGCCGCGGATTCGCGCTATCCACCACAATCGAATCCAACGCCAAATCGTCTCGTTTGCCCACCCAGGCAAGCCGTCTCCACTCCGTGCCTCCATCGCGCGACTCATAGATCCAACCCGTCACCGTCCCCAGATACAGGTGGGCGTGATCGTGCGGGTCCGCCGCAAACGAACGCACATCTCCTCCATCCGGCCCAAACGGCAGCCAGTTCACCGCATTCAATCGAAGAGATGACAGCGCAAACAGAAGGGCAACGCCCGTTATCTGAATTCCTAACCGTCGTTTCAAGAAAATTATCCTAAACCTAAAGTCTAATTGTTTCGGCACGAATTAGCTTCTTTGGCAAGCAACACAAAGGCTGACTGGGAATCAACCCAGTCAGCCCTTGTGGTATTGCCGTTAGCGTTTACTTGCGCTTCTTGGCTGGCGGCGTCCGAGGCTGAACCTTGACAGCGCTCTCGTCCACCGGAGTCAGGCCGGAAGTGCTCAGCGTGGCACCGGAAGGAATCTCCGTCGTCGTCACCGTCTGCCCGTTATCCGAACCGGTGTAGACCGAGATACGGCTGGCGTCGATGCCCTTCTCCGTTACCAGGTAATCCTTCGTGTTGACCGCGCGCTCGGCAGCATACTCCGTGCCAACCGGCTTCTTCTTCTTGCCGGTTGCGGTCGTCTCGTCGGTGGTCGCATTGCCAACCACGGCGAGCTTCGCTGACGAATCGCTCTGCAGTTTCAGCGCGATATCGTCAAGGCAGGCCTTGGCTTCGTTGTCGACCCGGGTCGGACGCTTCGTATCACGCTCGAAGCTCACCGAGCAGAGTGCAGTGGTGACCGGAGCCGGAGGCGGCGGAGGCGCGTTGACCGTGACGGTCGTCGTGCAGGAAGCACTTTGACCCTTATCGTCAACCACATTTGCCGTAACCGTGATCGTTCCCGGTGCAGCACCTGCTGTGTTCAACGTTGCCGTCGAACCGCTGCCGGAGACAGCCCCAGCCGTTGCACTGTAGCTATAAGTCAGAGGACGATTCTGAGGACTCATCCCGCTCGCCGTGATCGTCGAGGAGTCTCCAGGAGCAACCGTCGACGGATTCGCCGAGCAGCTCACCGTCGGTGGCTCAAACTGTTTCACCGTATAGGTGGCGGTGCAATCCGCCGCTTCGCCCGGCTTCGCACCTTCGCTCACGTGGCCCTTCGCCGTATAGGTTCCGGGCGCCGCGGTCTTGGTATCAATGGTCGCCGTACTGCCGGGTCCTGAGATCACACCGCCGTCAGCCGACCACGTATACGTCGCTGGCTTCTTCGGATTCAGATTTGCGGCAGTTCCGGTCACCGTGATGGGATCCCCGGGGAAAACTGTCGTCGGAGAAACCGAGCAGGCGTAGGTCACAGGAGGAGGAGGAATGATGTGGCCAAAGTGCGCCACAAGGCCGGTGCTCAACTCAGCAGCACTCAAATTTGTACGCCCGCCAAGAGCGCAGCAGGTCGGAATGCTCGGCGCCGTTGGACCGTAGTTTGTGTGGATCCAGCGATAATCCGCCTGGAAGAGCCGAATCGAGAAACGGTTATCGAACCACGGAAGATCATAGTCCATACCGCCGCCAGCCGTTATAGTCGGCCCCCACTGATACGGATTGTGGTAAAACGGGTTTTCAGAATTCGGCCCGCCCAGTTGACCGCCGCCAACTAGACCGTGCGCGAAGAGCGTGAAATTCTGCATCGGAGCGCGGAAGATCGGTCCAGCCGAGATGCTGTAAAAACCGTCGTTGTTACCGCTTGGATGGATCGAACCAACAATCTCCCCGCCCGCATACTTACTAAAGTAGTAAGCCCCACTGGCCAATCCGCCCGCATTAATGGACGAATAGTTAATTCCAAAAGGCTTCAACTGCCCATGGGCTCCAAAATACGAATACCCAAAAAATATGTCGACTCGCGATGGGTTAATACCCATTGGAGCGGCCGCAGGCGGAGCTTGCGCATTCAGATTTCCCACTCCTAAACCGACTGCACATGCAGCCAACAGATACCGGCTAACTTTGCTAAACGGGCGATAAACCATTCGAGTTCCTCCACTCAAATCTTGCTTTAATCAAAATTCACAAACATTACAGGGATCGCTTCGTTGTTCGATTCAAACCAGCTTACAGCAGTTGCAATCTAACCGCGGCTAAAAAATTACCAGTCGGTGAGTATATTTTCAACACGTTACCCGCTGTTCCGGCAAAAACAACCCACAAGCCGGACAAATGTACCTTTTCAGTTACTAAAGCAAGCTGGCCCAAGACTTTACGACAGATTCAACGTGCGCTTCAAAGTGCCCCGTTCCTGCTGAATCTTCTCCTGAAGAAGCGTGATCGCATACAGCAATTGTTCCGGACGAGGAGGGCATCCAGGCACATAAATGTCGACGGGAATCACCTGATTGACGCCCTGCAACAGGGCATAATTGTTGAACACCCCCCCCGAAGTCGCGCACGCACCCATCGAAATCACCCACTTTGGCTCCGGCATCTGCTCGTACAGCCGCCGAATCACGGGAGCCATCTTCTGCGACACCCGTCCCGCAATGATCATCAGATCGCTCTGCCGCGGAGATGGCCGAAACACCTCAGCCCCAAATCGCGCGATGTCGTAACGCGAACCACCCATCGACATCATCTCGATCGCGCAACACGCCAGCCCGAACGTCATCGGCCAAATCGAGTTCTTTCTCACCCAGTTGATCGCCCCATCCAGCGACGCCAGAACCACGCCCTCAGGCTGCTGATCGCCCCAACTTACCTCCTCAACCTTAGCCTGGTTCTTGCCAAAGCTGGCCAGATTCCCGAAAAGATACTTGTCATTCTTCTGCGTCGTCATCGTCGGACGCCCGCTGTTCGTGTTTTCGCTCTCGGTTGTGCTCATGCTTCTACTATAAAACCTGAACACGCCAAAGTGTGCGCCCAATCTTGTCTGTTTCGTCACACCAAACGAAGGTTCAATGAGCTTAAGGCCATGTAGGAATCGGCTCGCGGCCCAATCCCTAACCGGCATTCTCCTCGATCGCCTGCATCAGCGCCCGCCGCAGCGTACGTTCCTCTTGTTTGTCCAGCTTCGCCCCATTCTTCGTCAGGTAGAAAACGTCGATCGCGGTCTCTCCCTCCGTATCCACCAGCGCGACCTCGATATTGCACCCCTCCGCCGCCAGCGTCAGGCTCAGAGCACGCAGCAACCCAGTCGTATCCTGCGTCACCACCTCCAGCAGCGTGCTGTGCGACGAAGCCTCATCGTCAAACTCCACTCGCGTCTCCACCTCCACCAGTGGAGCCTTCCGTCGTCCCCGCCGGCGCCCGCTCAGCAGCTTCTCCACCTGCACGGCGCCCGTCATCACATCATGCACGCTCTTCACAAACACCTCATGTTCTGAGGCGTTCATCTCCAGCGTCCGAAAGCTGTCCGTAAACCGGAATGAATCCACCACCACCCCCTGCCGGTTCGAGAACGCATCCGCCGTAACAATATTCATCCCCCAGGCCGCCAGCACCCCGGCAATCGTCGCGAACAACTGCGGCCGGTCCCGAGTCACCAGCGTCAGTTCGCTCACCGCGGGCGCATAGCGAAACTCCAGCTGTACTGAATCCTCCCCCAGCCGCGTCGCCATCAAAAACTGCGACCGCACCTGTTCCGGCGTGCGCGTCAGCACATACCGCTCCGGAAACCCATCCAGATACTCCCTCACCGCCGTCTTCTGTCCCGGCAACAGCGCTACCACGCGATGCACCAGCTCGCTCTCCTCCTGCGCACCAAGCCGTTCTTCATCCACACTGCGATCCAGGTAATTCGCCGTACCTATATACAACTGCCAAAGGTTCTCCGCCTTCCAGGGAGTCAGCGCATCCGGATGCACCGCATTAATATCCGCGTAGGTGAACAGCGTCAGCATCCGCAGAGCCTCTGGCGTCTGCACCTTCCCCGCAAACGCGCTCACCGTCTCCTCATCAAAAATGTCCCTTCGCAGCGCAGCCGACATCTCCAGATGGTTCTGGATCAGGTTCAACACCAACCCCGTCTCATATCCATCCACCTCCAGCCGCTCCAACACACTCTGCGCCATCCGCGCACTCTCATGAGCATGATCCCCCGTACTGCGACCCTTCCCCGTGTCATGCAGCAGCGCAGCAATATAAAGCAACTCCGGATGCGGCAGTTCCCCCAACACTCCGCCAAACCGCACCGCCCACTCCCCCATCGACCCCTTCTGCGCGCTCTCCAACCCATGCAGCGTATCGATCAACACAAACGTGTGCTCATCGACCGTATACCGGTGATACGCATCGCGAATCACCAGCGCATCGATCCCATGAAACTCCGGAATCAGCAGCTCCAGCACGCCAAGCGCATGCATCGACCGCAGCGCATCCCCCGCATAAAACCCTGTCAGAATTCCACGCAGATGATGCCACAGCGCCGGCCCTTCCTCCAGATGCGCCGACAGCAACGGCAATCCACGCTCCATCCGCTCCTCCGCATCGCGGCCCAAAGTGCACCCCGTCCGCGCCATCGTGGCAAACACCTGGAGCACCACATCCGGATCCTCCGCCGGTTCGCTCCCAAACTCACCGACCGCATCCAGCGCCACCCGTCCGCATTCCACGCGAAAGCCACGCTGCGGCGTCTCGACCTTCCTCTCCCGCTTCAACGCCTGCCACTTCGTAGCCCCTTTGCCCACTGGGACCTCATCCAGCATCTGTTTCACGCGCCGTTCGACGCTGCGCGCGTGCCGAAAATACACCCGCATCCAATAAGCCGCATCCGTCTTCTTCGGCCGCCGCCCCGTCAAACCCACTGCGGCCTCTGCAGCCGCATCCTGAGCCTGCCAGTCCAGCGTATTGTCATCCCGCTCATGCCGGTAGTGCAGAAAACACCTCACCAGCCACAAAAACTCCACCGCCTTGCGAAACTCATTCCCCTCTTCCGCCGACACCGCCGAAGTCACGCCCGTTCCATTGCCCTTCTTCGCAACCTGCCCCGCAACCTCGAGCAACCGCGCCATCCACCCGCACACATGCGCATCGCGCAATCCGCCGGGGCAATCCTTAATATTCGGCTCCAGGTGAAACAACGTATCCCCATACTTCGCATGGCGCGCCCGCGTCAGCTCCAGCAGCTTCGCCATCACTGTTTTGTAATCCCGCTGCAGCAGCTTCGGCACACACTGCCCCGCGAGCTTCTCATACAAAGCCGAATCCCCCGTCACCGCCCGGTGGTCCATCAGCGACATCACAAACTCCGCATTCTCCGGATCCAACCGCTCACATTCCGCCAGCTTCCGCGTAACCGGAGACACCCGAATCCCGCAGTCCCACATCTCCTGGTTCACTCGCCGGATCGCATCCTTCACATCTTTCTCAGCCAGCTTTCCATCCAGCAGAAACATCAGATCCACATCCGAAAAAGGAAAAAGCTCCCGCCGCCCATACCCACCCACGGCAACCAGAGCCACACCTACACCCAGCCGCGAGTCGCTCTCCACCGCCAGCCGCCACAAACCCCCTACAAGTTCATCCACCGCGGCCGCGCGTTCCGCAATCGTCTCCGTACCCGAGGCTCCGCCAGCCTCAAAGGCGCCACGAAGCCGCAGCATCGTCCGCTGATACTGTCCTCGCAACACGATGGTTGATTCGTTTCCTGCCATGGCCATTTTGCTCTAAGGAAACTTCAGCATACAACCAGCGGCAGTAGAACGACATGCCGTAGTCGCTGCCGTTGCCAGTCCCTGATCCGTGCCATCCGTGAAGATCCGTGTTAGGCCTTCAGTTCCCCGGGCATCCCCTAAAGCGCAATCTCCCCACGCTCATCATTCCGAATCCGGATCGCCTCATCGATCTTCGACACAAAGATCTTCCCATCCCCAATCGCCCCCGTCCGCGCGGCCGACATGATCGCCCCAATCGCTTTCTCCAGCATCGAGTCCGCCACCACCACCTCAAGCTTCACCTTTGGAAGCAGATCAACCGAATACTCCCTGCCCCGATAAAACTCCGTGTGCCCTTTCTGTCGCCCGTGCCCCCGAGCCTCGGTGATCGTCATCCCCTCCACGCCAATCTCCACTAAAGCATCCTTCACCGCATCCAGCTTCGACGGCTGAATCACCGCTTCAATCTTCTGCATATCCTGCTTCCCTTCCTCAATTCGCTCAAAATCGCAAGTTTTAGTGCGCCCAATCGTATCCTTCTTCGCCGTGTTGCGAAAGATCAAGTCCTTCGCGTTCATCCGCCTCGCTAACTCTAAGCCCGATCGTTTTATCCACGATGAACAGAATAATCAGCGTTCCCACAATCGAAAGACTCCATGCAATCGCCACGCCGACAAGCTGATTCACCAACTGATGCCCATTGCCCTCGAGCACTCCCGTAGGCTTGCCTGCGCCGAAGATCGGGTTGATCACACTGTTCGCAAAAATTCCCGTCAGAATCGCTCCCATCGTCCCGCCCGCGCCATGCACGCCAAACGCATCGAGCGAATCGTCATACCCAAACGCCGCCTTCACCTTCACCACCATCAAATAACAGCCCACCCCGGCAATCAGTCCAATCCAAAGCGCCGACATCGGCGTCACAAAACCCGCAGCCGGAGTAATCGCCACCAACCCCGCCACGCAACCTGAGATCGCACCGAGCGCTGAAGGCTTACCCTGCCGAATCCACTCCGCCACACTCCAGCCAATCGCCGCAGCCGCGGCGCCAAAGTGAGTCGCCACGAACGCCGAAGTAGCCAGCGTCCCTGCGCTCAGCGCCGAACCCGCATTGAACCCAAACCAGCCCACCCACAACAGACAAGCCCCAATAAAACTCAGCACAACAGAGTGCGGAGGCATCGGCACCTTCGGATACCCCAATCTCTTCCCCAAATACAGCGCAGTAATCAGGGCCGAAACCCCCGAAGTCACATGCACCACCGTTCCGCCCGCAAAGTCCAGCGTGGGAAACCGACCGCCCAAAGAAGCGTTCAACAACCCGCCCTTACCCCAAACCATGTGCGCCATCGGGCTATACACAAACAGCGCCCACAGCACCATAAACACCAGCATCGCGGAAAACTTCATCCGCTCCGCAAACGCGCCCGTAATCAGCGCCGGAGTAATAATCGCAAACATCAGCTGATACACCATGAACGTCTGCAGCGGAATCGTCGCCGCATACTTCGGATCCGGCGCCAGCCCCACTCCCTTCAAGAACACATTGTGCAACCCACCAATGAACGCATTCCCCTCGCCAAACGCCAGCGAGTAGGTCACAAAAGCCCACAGCACTGTGATCACCGCCATCATCGCGAAGGTCTGCATCATCGTGCCCAGAATATTTTTCTTCCGCACCAGCCCGCCGTAAAACAGCGCCAGCCCCGGCCCGCTCATCATCAGCACCAGAGCTGCCGAAACCAGCATCCACGCGTTATCCCCTGCGCTCTGCGCCGCCGCAATCAACGCCGCATTGTCCGAATTCTGCTTCTCCAGTGCCGCTATTCGCGCGGCGTCGCTCGTTGGCGCCGCAGTAGCCGTCTGCGCCATCCCGCGCACGCCGCCAACCACCGATCCAACTGCAATCAGCACAAACAGAAGAGACAGAAGTACCTTCGCCGCTCGAAGACGCATCGTTCAATCACCCGTTTCAAAGTATAAAAAATTAGCAAAAACCAAAAAGAGACGCCAGAGCCCCGGCAAAATCGCGGTCTCCAACTCACGTCGTTACAAATTCAGGAAGCTTCGGTGAGCGAAGCACCTCTGCATCGCCGCCGTTTCGCTTACTCTACACAAGGGAGCGCGCAACACAAAGCAAGAAATTCATCTCCCCGAAATGTCCCTCCAAAGAAAGGCGTCACACTCATGTCCACCGCCACTCTCTACAACTGGAGCAACGTCGAAAACGAGCAGCTCAACCCCCTTCTCACCCGCCAGTTCGTCTACGGCGATCAATCCATGTTCGCCCGCATCGTTCTAAAAAAGGGATGCGTGGTCCCCCGCCACTCCCACCCCAACGAGCAGATCACTTTCATCACCGAAGGCGCTCTCCGCTTCGACTTCGACGACAGCACCTCGCACACCGTCCACGCCGGCGAAGTCCTCGTCATTCCCGGCAACCTACCCCACTCCGCCACCGCCCTCGAAGACTGCATCGACTTCGACGTCTTCACCCCACCCCGCCAGGACTGGATCAACAAAGAAGACGCCTACCTCCGCAAATAACCAGACAAAGCGTACTCGCCGCAAATTTGAATCAAATCAAAAAAAGGGTTGTCATTTCGACCGAGGCCGCTCACGGCCTCCATCGTGAGCGGCGTATTGGAGAAACCTGCTTCTCCAATACCGCCGTCCGGATCAGAATAAGTCGTCCGGGTCACGTGGAAGCGCGGATGGAAAGTGTCATCCTGAGCGGAGCGCAGCGAAGCCGAAGGACCTGCAATTCCTCACACCCCACAAACCCGCCCCAACATCTCCCCCACAATCGCTTCCCACTCCACTCTCAAATCCCCGGTCGCCACACGCTGCCCCGCCTGCCGATACCAATACCCCGCATTTCCCAGATCCCCCTCCTTCCGGTGCAAATAAGCATGCACCCAGGCCCCATCGCGCCCCTCCACATCCTGAGCCACCTCATGAGCCTTCCCCCAATCACCCTTCGCGTCCCACCACAGCGCGAGCAACGCCCCAGAAAACCCGTTCCCGTCCGAATTACGAAACTCCTCCACCGTCATCGCAACTCCTCAGAGAAAATCCGTGTCATCCGTGAAGATCCGCGTTAAGCATTTCTCTTCCCTCACAGCTCCCCAGCCATAGACCCACGCTCCCGCATCCACTTCGCCAGCAAATCCGGCCACTCACTCAGAGCCGGATTCCCAACCGCCAACCCAACCCCATGAGCCCCATGCTGAAACAGGTGCATCTCCACCGGCACCCCCGCCTTCACCAGCGCCGCATAAAACATCACGCTATTAATCACCGGAACCGTCTTGTCATCCGTAGTCGCAAACAAGAACGAAGGCGGCGTATCCTTCGTCACCTGCGTCTCCGCCGAAAGCGAATCGACCAGCGCCGGATCAGGCGTATCCCCCAGCAAATATTTCAGCGACCCGCGATGCAGATCCGGCTCATGAAACGTAATCACCGGATAAGACAGAATCAAAAAATCAGGCCTGCTTCCCTCCCGCTCCACCACATCGCTCGCATCCGCCTTGCCCCAATCAAATTTCGTCCCCGCCGTAGCCGCCAGATGTCCACCCGCCGAAGACCCCCACATCCCCACATGATCCGTCGCCACACCCCACTCAGCAGCGTGGGCCCGCACCATCCTGATCGCCCTCTGCGCATCGCCAATCTCCACCGGATGGTGATACTTCGGCCCGAGCCTGTACT
This sequence comes from uncultured Acidobacteriaceae bacterium, assembly GCA_963841335.1. Taxonomy (GTDB): domain Bacteria; phylum Acidobacteriota; class Terriglobia; order Terriglobales; family Acidobacteriaceae; genus Edaphobacter. The sequence continues at coordinate 166,868 of CAWJCF010000001.1, forward strand.
GCAGCACAAACGCCGCCACGCCACGCTCGTTCAACCACCGCGCAAACGCAAACCCCTCCTTCTCCATCGCGAGATGCGTATAACTGCCCCCCGGAGCCACCACCACTCCCGTCTTCGTCGCGTTCTCCTTCAACGGCAAAAACACGGTCAGCGTCGGCTTATCCTCATCCGCATCTCCCAAAGCCCCCGGAGCCCCATCCGGCCACAGCAACATCGTCTTCCCCGCTCCACCCTGCGAAACCGCCGAAGCCGTCGAAGGCAAGGGCGCCGTAGCCGGAGCACTCGCCCCCACCTGCCCAAACCCAAACCCACACGCCAGCATCATTACCGGAAGCCCGCCAACAATCCTCTTCACAAACCCTCCATTACAAAATAAGAACGTGTCATCCTGAGCGAACTATCTCGCCGTCTCATAGCGAGAGGCGGAGTCGAAGAGCCTGTCCTGAGCCTGTCGAAGGAACCTGCGGTTGCCCTTGCTGTTCCCACGTACCAACAACCGCGGCGTTCTTCATCTTCACCGTGCTGGCGTATGGCAGGCCTGTCTTCTCTTCGACTGGAAGCGCATCCATGTCGGTGCGGATAAGGAGGGTTGGCCCGGGGCCGTTCTTCAGGATGCCGACGACGCCGAAGGCCTGGGAGCCGTCTTCGTATTTGCCGATGTCGTCGGTGACCGTATAGCCGGTGGCGCGGAGTTCGCCGGCCAGCCATGCCGAGGTTTTGGCTTCGAAGTGCGATAGCTCCGGTGTGCGGTGCAGTTGCTGGTAGGTCGCGACAAAGCTAGGAAGCTGCTTTTCGACCAGTCCGGGAACCTCTTGCGCTATTGCCGGCGGGGTTAATCCCGCTGTGATTCCACACACTGCCATCCACTGCCTTGCCTGCATCGCCACTCTCCGGTACATGAAATGATATGTACTGAACTGTACATGGTCGACCTGTAGACTCCACTTATCGTGAATTACTGGCCTGAGATCATCGGCTTCTTCTTCGGCTTTGGCTTCGGCGTGGGATGTGCACTGGCGGTGATGTACTCCATCTACATGGGTGGCTACCGGGCGGCGATTCGGGATTCGCTGTTGCCCGTCGTGCCGGAGCGATACCAGAAGACACTGGAGAAGCTTCAACGCGTTTCAAAGAATTAAGCGCACAAGCCCAATCTGTGCTGGGGAACCAAACCAGTTAATAGGCTAGCTAGCGAGTCGCAAGCTCGGCCCTCATCTCCTTCACTTCACGAGTCAGGGACTCGATCGCCTGCATGAGGTTGGCCCGCTGGGCGTCGTCGCCCATGGACTTGATGCCTTCCATGTAGAAGGTACCGTTGGGTTCAAGGACGCATTTCTCAACCTCTTCGTAGCGGTCAAAGCCTTGTTTGTGCAGGACAGAGCGCAGTTCGAGTTCCGTGAGGGCCTCCCTCTTGGCTGCCTTCCAGTCGACGACTCCGTGCCGTATCAACACCGTTTCGCTGCCTTCGAGAGCTCGACTCAGCGCGGGCGATCGGAAAAGCAGACGGGTCAGGATCCAGTTGATCGCGAGCAACGAAAACGCGCCGATGACGCCACCGGAGACGGAGTTGTCGTCACCAATCATCGCGTTCTGTACCGTGTTCGACAGGCTCAGCAGTACGACGAGATCGAACGGATTCAACTGCGCCAGCTCGCGCTTTCCGAACACCCGCAGAAAGCCGACGAGAAAGAGATAGACGATAACCGGGCGCAAAATCTTTTCGAGAACCGGCAGGGGTAGGTGAAACATGCTCTGAATCAAGACGGTCTCCTTGTGCTACGCGTATCGCTGCTGATGCCACTTCCACGCGCTGGCGATGATTTTGTCGAGTTCGGCAAATTGAGGCTTCCAGCGGAGTTCGGCCTTGATCTTCTCCGAGCTTGCCACGAGCACGGCGGGGTCGCCGGGACGGCGGGGGCACTCTTCGACCGCTATGGGCTTTCCGGTAACTCGGCGCACAGAGTCGATGACCTCGAGCACGGTGAAGCCCTGGCCGTTGCCGATGTTGTAGACCAGGCGGCTGCGCGATTCGCTGAGGGCATTGAGGGCGAGCAGATGGGCATCCGCGAGGTCGCGTACATGAATATAGTCGCGGATGCAGGTGCCATCCTTGGTGGGGTAGTCCTTGCCAAAGATCTTGATGTTTGCGCGACGACCGAGCGCCACATCGAGGATAAGCGGGATCAGGTGAGACTCGGGTTCGTGGGCTTCGCCGTAGCCTTCGATCGCGCCGGCCACGTTGAAGTAGCGAAGGCTTGCATATTGGAAGCCGTGAATTCGATTCATCCACCGGAGCATGTGCTCGACCAGGAGCTTGCTTTCACCATAGGCGTTGGTGGGCGCGAGCTTCGCGTCTTCAAGGATGGGGGTGGTCTCGGGCTCGCCGTAGCAGGCTGCAGTCGAGCTGAAGACCAGCCGTTTGTGCCCGGTAGCCAGCATGGCTTCAAGGAGTGTGAGTGTCGCAGCGGTGTTATTGCGGAAATATATCTCGGGATGCTTCATGCTTTCGCCGGCCTCAATCAGAGCCGCAAAATGCATCACTCCGTCGAAGGGTCCAGCAGCCAGAGTCTTCTCCAGGAGGGGTCGGTCGGCCACGTCTCCGTCGACAAAATCGGCGCCTGGAGCCAACGCTAACCGTTTGCTGTGGCTAAGGTTGTCGAACACCGTCACAGCATGGCCCTGCTCGAGCAAAATGCGGGTCACTGTTCCCCCGATATAGCCCGCGCCGCCAGTCACTAGAATCTTCATCAATTCACTCTCCTCCGTTCCTACTTGGATACCACAAAAGTACCAGTGTCAATCACTTACGCTTACGGCAATATACTTGCAGTAAGTGATGGGCAGAGTTCCGGCAGCATGAACGGCAATGACTCGCGGTGCACGGTTCCTGCTATAACTTTTTTCTTTGCGTCACCTGTCAGATTTAGCCAATACAACACAACCTCCCAAGCGTTTGTATGTTCGAAAGAGAATACGGGCTAGGTCGATCCGGTTCGATCTGTACAAAGGTGCAAGAGCGGAGCTCTCCGGAACGATTTTTTACCAAACCGGCTTCTGGCATCGTCACCACCCGGTCTTTATTATCCCGCCTCTGCGACAGAGGCCTTACAAGGATTCTTTATGGCTAAGCCGCTTCGCACTGATGATCCCAAACCGCAGAGTATGCAGTTCGCTCACTTCGGCGTATTGAATGACGGCAACCAGAGCAAGGGTTCGCTGTTCACCTCCGTCGCGCTGAACATTCTGCTTGCGCTTTGTGCCATCATCATTGGCGCAGCGGCGAAGAAGACCATCGATAATCGAATTAAGCTGACCCACCTGGACGAGCCGATTCCAATGAAGAAGGAAGAGCCGCCGCCGCCGCCCAAGATTAAGATCAAGCTGCCGCCGCCGCCGGTGATTGCGAAGATCGAGCCGCCGAAGATCAAGCTTCCCGACGTCAAGCTTCCTGACGTGCCCAAACCGCCAGAGATCAAGATGACGCAGCCGGCTCCGGTCGTCCTTCCCGCGCCGCCCAAGATTGTTCAGCCCCCACCGGCTCCGAAGGTAGTGAGTCTCGCGCAGGCGATGCCCGCTTCGGTTCCCAACAACTCTCCGCATCCGACCGCGGTCGCTTTGGGTTCGACGACCAACCCCATCGCGGTATCGAACAAGCCATCGACGACAGCCATCAACCTTGGCAACAAGGGCATGTCAGGCATGCCTGCCTCCAATAACGGTGCTGGAGCACCATCCACCGTTGTCAATCTTGGTTCCGGATCGCCCACGGGACAGAACATGAAAGCCAGCGGTCCGGTCGCTATCGCCGGCATTCCGCATGGTGTCGTCGGAGGAACAGGACCGAACAATGCTGTGGGTAAAGTGAACCTCGGACAGAACACTCCGCCACCGATGCCGAAGCCGGCAGGCCCAACCACCGCCACGGCAAAGAGCGGACCCAAGGTTGTCTTTAAACCCAAGCCAGAGTACACCGCCGAGGCCAAACAGCTTCACATCGAAGGTAATGTCACGGTCAAGATTCGGGTCTCTTCTTCGGGCGCCGTTCAGGTACTGGGAGTAATCAGTGACCTCGGCCATGGGCTCGGTGATTCTGCCGTCCGTGCGATTCAGGCCACTCGCTTTCAACCCGCCACCGACGATTCGGGCCGTCCGATCGATTGGGAAGGCGTGGTCAACGTTCAATTTCAACTCGCCGGATAAGAAAACATATTTTTGTTTGGCAGTCGTTGCATGCACTAGCATCAAGTCCACATAGAGGCAGCCCCTCGGGGTCGCCGCAGGAGCGGTACATCATGATTCTCGGGAAACAGTCCATAGCCGGTATGCTGCTGGCACTATCCGTCGCTACGATTCTCCCCGTTCAGGCTGAGGCAGGCCTCCTGCACAGCAAGAAGAAGAAAGACGACGACATGTCGACCACGCGCAAGCCAACCGCAGCGCAGAACGCGCTGATCGATAAGGCGATCGTCCGCGAAAAGGTCGTCGTCAAAACGGTGAAGGAACGGGCTCCACTGGTCGAAACCTACATTCAAAATATGAAGCCGGATCCAGTTCTGGGTCAGGTGCCGGAATCCGACCAACACTTCCTCGCGCGGGTCGAATTTAAAAACATCATCGGCGACGAGTCCTACGCGGTGAACAAAGACACCTCTCAGGGCAGCGGCAAAGTTGGCTTCTTCAAGCAATCGCTCTCCTACATCGGCGGTCTGGGCGGCAGCCTGCATCTGAATTTCCATGAATCGGGATTCGTGCAGATGCTGCTGATGGACTCAGCCAGCTTCGACCGGCAGCACTATGCCTTCGGCTACGTGCGGAACGACTTCCTCGGCAATACGCCGACAGCGGTCTTCGACGTAACCCCGATCTCCGGCAAGAAGGACTTCGGCCGCTTCTTCGGCCGCATCTGGATTGAGACTCGGAACGGCAACGTTGTTCGCTTCAACGGCGACTTCGCCGGCACGCAGGAAGACCAGAAGGAGTTTTACCACTTCGACAGCTGGCGCACCAACGTTCAGCCCGACCTCTGGCTCCCCACTTCCTTCTACGTTGAGGAGAGCGACCCGAAGAGCGTCTCGCGCACCCTCAAGTTCAAAGCGATTAATCACATCTGGGGCTATGTTCTCAAGGTTCCTCCGCCGGAAGCCGCCGACACCTCAATGGAGGTGGTGGGCGCAACCGATGTAAGCAACGATGCACAGGACGTCAGCCCTCTGGGAGCACAGCGCGCCTGGGTTCAGCAGGCAGAGGATAACGTGGTCGAACGGCTCTTCCAGGCCGGTCTGCTGGACGCGCCCAGCGAATTCGACAAAACTTTGGAGGCGCTTGCAAACAACATCCTCGCCTACAACAACATCACACTCTCCAGGCCGATCCGCTGCCGCACGCTGCTGACCGAGCCCCTGGAGTCACTCGCCATCGGCAACACGATCGTAGTCTCGAAGAGTCTGCTTGATACCACCGGCGTTGTCACGCAGGATGGTGCTCAGCAGATGGGTAACCTCAATGCGATCCTCGCCTTCCAGATCGCGCACATTATCCTCGCGCACCGGCTCGACACCAAGTACGCGTTCAACGACCGTTTACTCTTCCCCACCACTTCGGTATTCAACCGCATTCCGATGCACCACACCGATGCGGACAACACCGCCGCGGCAAAGAAAGCAATGGAGCTGTTGAACGCCAAGGAGCTCGAAGGCGGACAGCAGTATTTCAGCCTCTACCTTCAACAGCTGCAACAGCGCGTCAAGAACCTGAAGGCGCTCAACGAGCCAATGATCGGTGACGGTCTTACAAAGAGCGATGATGACCCGACCTTCTGGATGCAAGCCATTACTTCCAAGGGTCCCAAGCTCGACATGAAGGACCTGAAGCAGCAGGCAGCCATGCCGTTGGCCAGCTTCCTGCGCTTCGATCCCTGGACCGATCAGGTGTTCGTGATGCACTCGGCGTTCGAACCGCTTCTGACGGCAGCCGACAAGATGCCGTTCGAGGTCGAGCCGGTGTACTTGAAGCTCAGCTACTACAAGGCGCCAGATGTCGCACCGGCAGCCGCGCCTGCAGCGACCACCCCGAACCCACCGGCCGACAACACTGCTGCTCCCGCTGCAGCGACGACGGCTCCCACAACTCCTCCAACCACGACACCACAACCGAACTAATGTTCTTGAAGCGGCATTCTCATAGACCGTGTGAGAATGCCGTGCTTTTGCACAAGGCCAATTTGAATGATCATTGAAGAGCAACACGATCTTATTTTTCTGAGGAGGCGCCTTGTTGAAACGGCATAAATTATTCGCCTGTTTCGCCTGTATCCTCGGCCTGGCAACCTGGTCACACGGTCAAGCTGTCCCAACCGCTTCGCGCGCCGGCTCTTTACAAGCAGGTATCGGCGGAGTGGTTGCCAACCCTGATTACGGACAAAGCAATATCGAAGGCCTGACTTTCTGGGGCGACTTCGATTTCCTGTATCACTTTGGGGTGGAAGGCGAGATTAACTACTACGTGAGGACGCCGACGGACATCAGTGAGGACACCTACCTCGCGGGCCCACGCTATATCTATCGTTATAAAAAGATCGATGGATATGCCAAGCTCATGTTTGGCCTGGGACGCTTCGGAACGCAATCCGGCAGCTTCGCCAATCCAGCGACCGGAAGTTACTTCACGTACGCTCCGGGCTTCGGGCTCGACGTTCACGTAACGCGCCACATCAATATTCGGGCTATCAACCTCGAGGTACAGAAGTGGCCAGGGTTCGGTGCGCATGGCCTTTCACCGTTAGTGGGCTCCGCAGGTGTTAGTTACGTCTTCCACTAAAGATGCATTGAAGATCGGATCGTTCACTGTCATCATCACTCTGTCTAAAGTTGTAATTGATGCGATCCAACTCTTTAGGGGACTCCAGGTGTTAACGCGAATTGTCATATTGGCCGGTTTACTCAGCGTGACGTGCGCCCTCCGGGCGCAATCGGAACCGACGGCCTCCCGGATGGGCGACCTGAAAGTGGGCGGCGGCGTCTCATCCGCAGCCTCCGATTACGGCAACCGCTATAACGGGGGCGCTGCATATGTCAATTTAGATTTCCTCCCACACATCGGCGTCGAAGGCGAATTTCATTTCGTAAAGGATAGCAATGACCTTTACGAGAAGACCTATGAAGCCGGCGGTCGCTACTTTTTCCACCACGGCAGACTGAGTCCCTACGCTAAAGTTATGTACGGGCGAGGCGTCTTCAACTTCCCCCCACTGGGCGACGGATTCCGAGCCAACCTCGCGTACAACATCATGGCCGGCGGCATCGGCGGCGATTACATTGTTAAGCCCTACTTAGTCGTTCGCGCCGACTGGGAGTATCAGAACTGGTTCGGCTTTCAGAACTCTTCCCTCTCCCCGAACATTCTTACTGTGGGCGCCGCATACCGCTTCCCTGCTCACCGCAAATAGACTTCGCGAGCAAGAAGAAGCCCCGGTCATCGCCGGGGCTTCTTCCATTAAGTCTGAACGCTTTTCGCGAGACGCTAGAAATGATAGGCAATACCAAGCGCCGGCGTCGAGATGACCTCGTACCGATTGGTATTGAAGACGTTGTTTGGAAGGCTGAAGTTCGGAGTCTTCACAAGGAAACCGCGATATTCCACCCGGATGTCGAAGCTCGGGCTCAACTCATACGAGACGCCGGCACCGAACAGTCCGCCAATGTTTGTATTCCGCTTCGCGTCGAGATCCGACGTTCCGGCATCCTTCAACGGATCGAAGATAATCACGCCAGGACCGGCCTCAATGAAGGGGTTGAAGTTCCGGAAGTTCAGGTTGAAGACGTAGGCCCCGCTGATCTCCTGCTGGAGCGTGTGGATGCCGCCCTGCTTCTTTCCGAATACCACGTAATACTGGGTGTTCTGCTGATAGCCGTAGTTCAGTTCGAGTCCGCTTCGAGGGGTCAACAGGTAGCGATAGCTCGCCAGAAGGCCCAAAGTCATGCTCGTATTCTTCTGCACGCTGTTTCCCGTGATCTGAGGAGCAAACGAGGCGGTACCGCTTACGCTAACGTCCTGCCGGCTCTCCTGCGCATAACCGGCAGCTGCTGACAGCATCAGCGCGCCAACCAACAACTTCGTCTTCTTCATTCTTCGCTGGATCCCTTCCAAATTGTCCGCAACCCCCTTGTGTCCCGCAGGCAACGCAGTGGCAGGAGTTACGGAGCACCGTAGTCTGTTTCTTCATTGTAACCGCACCAGTGCCTGAAGAAAGGTTACCCCACGCAAGAAGACCGGAGGAATCGTCTCCCTCCGGCCGCTTACCTTCCAATTTCTGCGATTCGAAGTTGAAGTTATGGCTGTGGTGTTGTAGGCGGCGGAGGTGGTGGAGGTCCTCCTTGTCCACCTTGCCGGTTCTGCATGCGCTCACGCATCTCAGCCTGCAGCGCATCGTACTTGGTCTTCTGATCGTCGGTCAGCAGTGCACGAATCTTCGCTTCAGCCGCCTTGTGAATGTCCATCATCTTTGCCCGCTTGTCGGGCCCGGCAAGCGAGGTGTCTTCATGCACAGCCTCTGCCTGCTTCATCGTATCCGCATCGATCGCCTTCACCTGGGTCACCTGGTCCGGTGTCAGATTCAATTTCTTGGTCAGAAACTCAACCTGGTTTCCTCTCATACCCCCGCCGTGGGGCGGACCGCTCTGGCCTGGAGGCGGTGGCGGTGCATCCTGTGCCAACGCCGGCAGAATACCCAGCGTGGTCACGCCCAATGCGAGAACTACTCCCCGCACGATCGAACTACGAAACATTGTCATCTTCATCGGATTCTCACTCTCTTCCATCCATCCCGGAAACGTCTTCTCCGGTCGCAAATTCTACAGCTACAGACGCACTCCTTCTTGAGAAGACTCCAATGAAAAAAGAAAATCGCGCGAATCGTCAGATTCCTCGTTCGGCTTGGAAACAATAGGGATCCCCGTGCAAGCCCGCGTACGACTCCACCACTTTCAGGAACGAAAGTGCGGCATGCGAAAGACTTGCCTGCCTTCGATACACGAGCCGCAATTTGCGCTCGATCTGCAACTCCGGCACCTGCACTCGCACAAGCGCGCCGCTCTCGAGCTCCGGTCGCACGGTCAGTCCAGGGACAAGCGCAACCCCGTTTCCCATCTGCACAAATCGCTTGATCGCCTCGAGCGACGGCAATTCAACGCTCATCTGCAGCGGAGTCTTATGCCGCATGAATGTTTGGATGACCTTCTGGCGCTGCGGTGACGGGATGTTATGCGCGATGAAATTCTGCGCCCCCAACTGGCGGATCGACACCTTCCCCGCCCCGGCCAGCGGATGCTTCGGGTTCACCACAAACGCCAACTCATCGCGATACACCACCGTAGATTTCACCTGCGCGTCGTCCGGTCGAAACGACAGCACGCCGAACTCCACCGAATGCATCAGCACCTCATCAGAGATGCGGCTGGCCAGCGTTCTCTGCACGGCCAGCTTGATCCGCGGATTCTGCCGGCGGAACTCATCGAGCAAAGGCAACAGATAAAGGCAGGTGTACTCATTCGCCGCCAGGTTCAGCTTGCCCCGATGTAACTGCCGCAGCTCCGTAAGTGCCCCAGAGGCCTCATTGCGGAGATTCAATAACTTAGCCGCATACTCCCGCAGGACCTCGCCCGCGTCAGTCAGCGTACCGTCCCGCGACGACCGCTCAAACAGCACTTCGCCCAGCTCCCCTTCAAGCTTTGCGATTGCCTGACTCACCGCTGGCTGAGTACGATGGAGGCGTGCTGCAGCGCGTGAAAAACTCCGTTCCTCCGCAACCGCCAGAAACGTCTCCATCTGGACTAAGTCCAACATTCACCTCACCCGGCGCGCGATACGTGCACCGAATACTGCAATTAGAATTTTTGATAACGCTGCCGACCATCATAAGCATGCATTATGATAAAGTCCAGATCGAAAGAGCCAGGCCCTATGTCCTCTAATCAGATCGTTTTCTTCGACACCACCCTTCGCGACGGCGAGCAGTCTCCCGGCTGCACCATGCACCACGACGAAAAGCTCCGCATGGCCCACCAGCTTGCGAACCTCGGCGTCGATGTCCTTGAAGCCGGTTTCGCCATCGCGTCCGAGGGCGACTTCAACGCCGTCCGCGCCGTCGCCCGCGAAGTAAAAGGCACCCGCATCGCCTCGCTCGCCCGCTGCAAACGCGAGGACATCGAGGCCGCCGCCCGCGCCGTCGAACCCGCACCCAGCAACCGCATCCACGTCTTCCTTGCCTCGTCCGACCTTCACCTCGAGGCCAAGCTGAAGATCACGCGCGAGCAGGCGCTCGAGCAGGTTGCCGAATCGGTCCGCCTTGCCCGCAGCTTCGTCGATGACGTCGAGTTTTCAACCGAAGACGGCACTCGCACCGACCCCGAGTACCTCTTGAAGATGATTACCGTCGCGGTTCAGGCCGGTGCTGGAACCATCAATATTCCCGACACGGTCGGCTACACCACGCCCGGCGAGTACGAGGCAATCTTCCGCATGGTCAAAGCGCGCGTGCCGGGCATTGACGAGGTGATCCTGTCGACGCACTGTCACGATGACCTCGGCATGGCGGTCGCCAACTCGCTTGCCGGAATTCAAGGCGGCGCCCGTCAAGTGGAGTGCGCCATCAACGGCATCGGCGAACGTGCCGGAAATGCAGCGCTCGAAGAGATAGCCGCGGCCCTGATGGTCCGCCGCGATCAGTTCCCACATACCAACAACATCAAGATGAACCAGCTCTACCCGACGAGCCAGCTCCTCAGCGAGTTCATCAGCTTCGGTTGCTCGCCGAACAAAGCTATCGTCGGAGCCAACGCCTTCGCACACGAGTCCGGCATTCATCAGCACGGCATGATGGCTAACCCACTCACCTACGAGATCATGACGCCTGCGTCGGTCGGTGTCGTTGGCACGAACCTCGTCCTCGGCAAACACAGCGGTCGCCGCGCCCTTGCTGATCGCATGGAAAAGCTTGGCCATCCGCTATCGCGGACGCAGCTCGACGAGGTCTATCACCGCTTCACCGAACTTGCCGACCGCAAGAAAAACATCTACGACCAGGATTTGCTCGGTCTTCTCCATCACGACAAATCCACTGTCGTCACGCACTAGCCTTCTATCGAAAAGGAAAGAATCATGCGTCTTAAAATTGCAGTTCTCGCCGGCGACGGCATCGGTCCCGAAGTTACCCAACAGGCCACTAACATCCTTCGCGCGGTTGCCGAGCTTGGCGGACACGACTTCACCTTTGTCGAGGGCCTGATCGGCGGCATCGCCATCACCGAGACCGGCTCGCCGCTCCCGACAGCGACGCTCGATGCAGCGCTCGAGTGCGACGCCGTTCTACTCGGAGCAGTCGGGGACAACAAATTCAATGCCCTGCCTCCGGACAAGCGTCCCGAGGCAGGCCTGCTGCAGATTCGGCAGGCTCTCGGCGGCTTCGCCAATCTTCGTCCCTCCATCGCATACGCTGCGCTTGCTGACAGCTCGCCGCTCCGTCCCGAGGTCACCAAAGACGCCGACATTCTCTTCGTCCGCGAGTTGCTCGGCGGTCTCTACTTTGGCGCGCCGCGCTCCTGGAACAAGGACACCGGCGAAGCCATCAACACCATGCGTTACACCCAGGCCGAGGTCGTCCGCGTGGCCCGTATCGCCTTCGAACTCGCCGGCAAGCGTCGCAGCAAAGTGACCTCTGTCGACAAGGCCAACGTGCTCGAAGTCTCCCAGCTCTGGCGCGCAACCGTCACCGAAGTCGCGAAGGACTACCCCAACGTCACGCTCGAGCATCAGCTCGTCGACTCGATGGCGATGCACATCATGAACATCCCGCGAAACTTCGACGTTGTGCTAACCGAGAACCTCTTCGGCGACATTCTCTCCGACGAGGCCGGCGTCATCACTGGCTCGCTCGGCATGCTGCCGTCCGCGACCATCGGCGGCCAGGTTAATCTCTACGAGCCCGTACACGGCAGCGCGCCCGACATTGCAGGAACCGGCAAAGCCAATCCGCTCGGCGCGATCCTCACGGCTGCGATGGTCCTTCGTCACTCCGCTAACCTTGAGCAGGATGCGAAGGCAGTCGAGCAAGCTGTCCACAAAGTCCTCGCCGCCGGCTACCGCACCGCCGACATCGCACGCGGCCAGCAGCCCGGCCAGACGCCGGTCACCACGCGGGAGATGGGCAAGCTCGTCCACCAGGCGCTGGCCGAATCCATCGACCGTCGCCAGGCCATGCACGCCGTCTAATGAATATGAATCCAAGATTCAAGATGGCTCTGGCAAACCTTGCGGTCACCGCAGCGCTGCTTTATCGCTGGCTTCACGGTTCACCGCCGATGGCTCTTCTCATCACGGCGATCATCATGTTTCCGCTCGTCAATGGCCTGATATGGCTGACCCAGAGAAACTTCAACCGACCAAGACACTATCGCTAAACGCAAATTCCATCATGCGCTGCGCCCTCCAACTCGCCGCCGCTCTATTGCTCATCGCAACGACGGGCTTGTCTGTGCGGATGTCCGCGCAGATGCCCACGCCTGCCCCCCCCCCGCCGCAAACCTCGTCACCCCAGGATCATAAAAACAAAAAGCCGCTCAAAGAAAACGTTGAGTGGCTCTGGCAGTACAGTCCACCTCCTGCCGACGGCCGCGAAAACCAACTCGTCCTCGACACGCGCTTCCAGCCATTCCTCGCGCAGTTCCTGACCGCACCACAAACCTTTTGGGGCAATCCGAAGACCGGCTACAAATCGCTCGCGGACACCGCGCTCGACTTTCTCTCGATGCCTGACAAAGTGCTCGCCGACGAGAACCGTTATCTCTCCATCAGCGGCTGCGTCTTCCGCTTTTGTCCCGCGCGCGGCCTGCTCTGGGTCGATCTCAACGGCCCGCATCCGCTGGTTGTCTTCAGCGCCATCGATTGGGTCAAAGACAGCAAAACTCCAGACCAACCGGGCGCCGAATACACGCTCTGGGTCTTTCCAAACCACCCCATCGACCCCGACCACATTCCCGCTGCGCTAGTCCACAGCATCGCCCGTTGGACCGCGCATCCACCGCAGGGCAACAAAGAAATTCAGCAGATTCACAACGCCGTCCTGGTCGATCCCGACGGCACGCCGCACGACATTCCGCCGGCCAGCCTTGGCGCCAACACATTCACCCTCCCACCAACCGAGCAGAAGGCACAACCATGACCGCACCACGCACTCTCTTTGAAAAACTCTGGAACCACCACATCGTTACCGAGCCGCAAGGCGAGCCGACGATCCTCTACATCGACCTGCATCTCGTCCACGAGGTCACCAGCCCACAGGCCTTCGATGGCCTCCGCATGGCTGGCCGCAAAATCCGCCGCCCCGACCGCCACATCGCCACGGTAGACCACAATGTACCCACCACGAGCGCACAGGATCGCCTCCACATCGTCGATCAGGTCTCTGCCAACCAGGTAAATGCCCTGCGCAAGAATTGCGCCGAGTTCGGTATTGAGTTCTTCGACGTGCAGGACGCCTCGCAAGGCATCGTCCACATGATCGGCCCCGAGCTGGGCGCGACCAAGCCCGGCATGACCATCGTCTGCGGCGACTCGCACACCTCCACCCACGGAGCCTTCGGGGCGCTTGCCTTCGGCATCGGCACCAGCGAGGTCGAGCACGTCATGGCCACGCAAACGCTGCCGCAGGGCAAGCCCAAAACCTTCCGCATCGCCGTCGATGGAGCGCTTCCTTTCGGCGTCACCGCGAAAGACATCATCCTCCACATCATCGGCCAGATCGGCACCGACGGTGCAACGGGCTACGCAGTTGAGTACGCTGGCTCAGCTATTCGCGCCCTCTCGATGGAAGGCCGCATGACCATCTGCAACATGAGCATCGAAGCCGGAGCACGTGCCGGCATGATCGCTCCCGACGAAACCACGTTCGCGTATCTCAAAGGCCGCCGCTTCTCGCCCAAAGGCGCGGCATGGGATGAGGCCCTCGTTCACTGGAAGCTGCTCCCCACCGAGGAAGGCGCAGTTTTCGACCGCGAACTCCACATTGACGCCGCAACCATCACGCCTACCGTCTCCTGGGGCACGTCACCCGGCATGGTCACATCGATCGAAGGCAAAGTTCCCTCCATCGACGACGCGAAGTCCGAGGCCGACAAAAAATCCTACGCGCGCGCACTCGAATACATGGGCCTCAAACCCGGCACACCCATCTCCGACATCAAAGTCGACGCGGTCTTTCTCGGCTCCTGCACCAACGCCCGCATCGAAGATCTTCGCGCCGCCGCCAAAGTCGTCAAAGGCCACCACATCGCCACGACTGTGCGAGCGATGGTCGTCCCCGGCTCACAAGCCGTCAAGCGACAAGCCGAATCCGAAGGCCTCGACGCCGTCTTCAAGACCGCAGGCTTCGAGTGGCGCGAACCCGGCTGCAGCATGTGTCTCGGCATGAACCCGGACATCCTCGCACCCGGCGAGCGTTGCGCCTCCACCAGCAACCGCAACTTCGAAGGCCGCCAGGGTCGCGGAGGTCGCACCCATCTCGTCAGCCCAGAGATGGCCGCCGCCGCCGCCATCACCGGCCACTTCACCGACATCCGCAAATGGAAACAGGCAGAAGGAGCGTCACGCTAATGGAAGCCATCAACGTCCTCAGTTCCAAAGCCGCCCCGCTGCCGTTGCCCAACATCGACACCGACCAGATCATCCCCAAACAGTTCCTCAAGCGCATCGAGCGCACCGGCTACGGCGAATTTCTCTTCTACGATTGGCGCCGCATCCAGGAAGGCCCCGAAGCAGGACAGCCTAATCCCCATTTCGTCCTCAATAAGCATCACCACCACGGCGCAAAGATCCTCATCGCCGAGAAAAACTTCGGCTGCGGCAGCTCGCGAGAGCACGCCGCATGGGCCATCCACCAGTACGGCTTCCGCGCTGTCATCGCACCCAGCTTCGCCGACATCTTCTATTCAAACGCCGGTAAAAACGGCCTTATCCTCGCCGTCCTCACCGACGACGAGGTCGCAACCCTCCTCGATCGCTGCACCAAAGACCCCGAGCACAAGCTCACCATCAACCTCGAAGCCCAGACCGTAACCGACGACCTCGGCTTCAACGCACACTTCGACATCGACCCCTTCCGCAAATACTGTCTGTTGAACGGACTCGATGACATCGGCCTCACGCTTCGCCAGGCACACGCCATCGATCACTTCGAAAGTCACCACGACAAGGATTTCTGGTCCGCACCGAAAGCCGCAACCGCATAAACGTCATGACTAACTTTGAAGAGACACGAGCAAGCTACCGCCCTAAGCGCATCACGACTCTGTTCGTGGGTGAATCGGCGCCGCACGGCGGCACGTTCTTCTACAACCAGGACAGCGGCCTCTTCCGCGAGATCCGCAAAGCTTTTCACGGCAACGGACATTTCCTCGAAGACTTCAAACGGAACGGCTTCTATCTCGACGACCTCGTCCTCGAACCCGTCAATCATCTCGGCAATCGGGAGCGCCGCTCGCTCTGCAAACAATCCATTTCATCGTTTGTCGAACGGCTGAAGGATTACAAACCAAAGGCAACCGTAATCCTGCTGCACTCCATCAAGCCCATGGCCCTCGAAGCGATGCGCAAGGCTGGCATATCTTACGAGCCGTACTGCACACCCTATCCCGGCTTCGGCAATCAGCCACGTTTTCAAAGAGCCATGATCGAGATCATCCCCAATCTGCCAGTCGCACGCGGCAACCAATGGAAGGAGTATCACTCTTGAGCAACGAACTCGATCCCGCAAAGAAGAACTCTGTAGTTTTGACCGAAGGTCCGTCCCGCGCTGCCGCACGCTCGTACTTCCGCAGTGTGGGCTTCAGCAAAGAAGACCTGCACAAGCCCATCATCGGCATCGCCAATACCTGGACCGAGGTCGGCCCTTGCAACTTCCACCTGCGCAAGGTCGCCGAGGCCGTCAAGCACGGCATTCGCGAAGCGGGCGGCACACCGATGGAGTTCAACACCATCACGATCCACGACGGCATCACCATGGGCACACAGGGCATGAAGGCGAGCCTGGTCTCCCGTGAAGTCATCGCCGACTCCATCGAACTCGTCACGCGCGGCAACTCCTTCGACGGCATCGTCTGCATCGCCGGCTGCGACAAGAACATGCCCGCCGCCATCATGGCCCTCGCGCGCCTCGACATCCCCGGCCTCATGCTCTACGGCGGCAGCATCGCCCCCGGCCATCTCAAGCAGTCGGACGGTACCACCAAAGAGATCACTATCCTTCAAGTCTTCGAAGGCATGGGCGCGCACGCCGCCGGCAAGATCAACGACGCCGAACTCGAAGCCCTCGAAGCCGCCGCCTGTCCCGGCCCCGGAGCCTGCGGCGGCCAGTTCACCGCCAACACCATGGCGATGGCCGGCGAGTTCCTAGGCATCTCGCCCATGCAGATCACCGGCGTCCCCGCCATGTCTCCTGAAAAACACGAAGCCTCCCGTCAGGCTGGCCGCCTCGTCATGGACCTCGCCCGCGCCGGCCTCACTCCACGCAAGATCATCAACCGTCAGGCCATTGATAACGCCATCGCCGCCGTCGCAGCCTCAGGCGGCAGCACCAACGCCGTCCTCCATCTCATCGCCATAGCGCGCGAGCTCGACATCCCGCTCTCCATGGAAGACTTCGATCGCATCTCCGAGCGCACGCCCTTCATCTGCGACCTCTCTCCCGGCGGCAAATATGCCGCGAAGGACTACCAGGACGCAGGCGGCTCCCGTGTTCTCGCGAAACGTCTCCTCGAAAAAGGTCTGCTCAAAGGAGACAGCATCACCGTCTCCGGCAAGACCCTCGCCGAAGAGGCCGCCCTCGCCGTCGAAACTCCCGGCCAGCCCGTCATCCACACCTGGGACAAAGCCCTCAAGCCCACCGGCGGCCTCGTCATCATGCGCGGCAACCTCGCACCCGAGGGCGCCGTCATCAAGGTCGCAGGCCACGAGCGCATCCACCACACCGGCACCGCGCGCGTATTCGAATCCGAGGACGCCTGCCACGCCGCCGTCGAAGCCGGAAAGATCAACCCCAACGACGTCCTCGTCATCCGCTACGAAGGCCCACGCGGCGGCCCCGGCATGCGCGAGATGCTCGCCGTCACCGCAGCGATCAAGGGCATCCCGGCGCTCTCCGAAACCGTGGCCCTCCTCACCGACGGCCGCTTCAGCGGAGCCACCCGCGGCCTGATGGCTGGCCACGTCGCTCCCGAAGCCCAGCTCGGCGGCCCCATCGCCGCCGTCCACGAAGGCGACACCATCACCTTCGACATCCCCAACCGCAAACTAACTCTCAACGTCCCCGAAGCCGAGATCACCAAACGCCTAGCCGCATGGAAAGCCCCCGAACCCCGCTACAAACGCGGCGTCTTCGCCAAATACGCGAACTCCGTCAGCAGCGCGAGCGAAGGAGCGGTAACAACCTAGGACTCGATCAAGGAGCAATTTGCGTGCTTAACAGAGGACTGAATGCCGCACTGGTGGTTGTAGGATTTGCAGTCGTTATCAACGGCTTCATTGGCAAGTCGCTGAGAAATGACGTAGAGATGCCACTCACTGAAGAAGAGAGGGCCAATCCACGGCCACCCTCGAAAAGCGCTCGAATTGTTTACATACTTTTCGGACTCTGTCTCATAGGTTTTGGGTTGTTTCGCCTTAGCTCGAAGTAACCAAGCTGAATTGGTAGTCAGTCAATACGAAATGCAACGTGCACTACGAATGCGCAAGGAGCAGGAAATGGCAAACAAAAATCAACACCCCCAACTCACCGGAGCCGAGATCATCTGGGCCACCCTCGCCGGCGAAGGCGTGGACAAGGTCTTCGGCTACCCTGGCGGAGCCATCCTCCCCGCCTACGACGCCCTGCGCAAGTTCCCCATCCACCACATCCTCGTCCGCCACGAGCAAGGCGCCGCGCACATGGCCGACGGCTACGCCCGCGCCTCCGGCAAAGTCGGCGTCTGCATCGCCACCAGCGGCCCCGGCGCAACCAACCTCGTCACCGGCATCGCCACCGCCATGCTCGATAGCATCCCCATCGTCGCGATCACCGGACAGGTCGGCAGCAAAGTCCTCGGCTCCGACGCGTTTCAAGAAATCGACATCACCGGCATCACCCTGCCCATCACCAAGCACAACTACCTCGTCACCCGCGCCGAAGACATCGCCCCCGCCATCCGCGAGGCGCTCCAGATCGCGAAGTCCGGGCGCCCCGGCCCCGTACTCGTCGACATCACCAAGGACGCGCAGCAAGCCACCGCGCCGTTCAACTTCGAAGCCGCCGCACCCGCCCCCTATCGCCCGCACCCGATGCTGCGCGCCGAATCCTCTTCCATCAAGCAAGCCATCGAACTCATCAAGGCCGCAAAGAAGCCCATCATCCTCGCCGGCCACGGCATCACGCACTCCGGCGCCGAAGCTCAGGTCCTTGCCTTCGCCGAACGCCAGCAGATCCCCGTCGCCAGCACGCTTCTCGGCCTCGGCGGCGTCCCCACGCATCACCCGCTTTCGCTCGGCATGATGGGCATGCACGGCGAGTCCTGGGTCAACAACGCCATCCAGCAGGCCGACCTCCTCCTCGCCTTCGGGATGCGCTTCGACGACCGCGTCACCGGCAACCTCGTCCACTACGCCCCCAACGCAAAGAAGATCCACATCGAGATCGACCCCTCCGAGATCAACAAGAACGTCCGCGCCGACGTCGCTCTCATCGGCGACCTCAAAGAGGTCCTCGAACTCCTCCTCCCGCTGCTGCCGAAAAACTCCGACAACGGCTGGCTCCGCGAGATCAACGCCAAGAAGGGCGACGCCGCCGTCCGCGACATCATCAACCTTCCTGATAATGGGCACCTCTACGCCGCGCACGTCATCAACGACATCTGGCGCGAGGCTCACGCCGCCGGCCGCGCCGAACAGACCATCATCGTCACCGACGTCGGCCAGCATCAGATGTGGGAGGCCCAGTACTACAAGCACGACACCCCGCGCTCGCTCATCACCTCAGGCGGCCTTGGCACCATGGGCTTCGCGCTGCCAGCAGCCATCGGCGCAAAGGTCGCCTGCCCGGAGAAAGACGTGTGGGTTATCGCCGGCGACGGCGGCTTCCAGATGACCGCCGCCGAGCTCTCCACCATCGTGCAGGAAAAACTAGCCATCAACATCGCCGTTATCAACAACGGCTTCCTCGGCATGGTGCGCCAGTGGCAGGAAGCCTTCTACGACAAGAACTACGCCGCCTCGCCCATCCTCTCACCCGACTTCGTGCTGCTCGCCGCCGCCCACGGCATCGAAGGCGCGCATGTAAACAAACGCCAAAATGTGATCCCCACAGTTACAAAAGCCCGTACCAGCGGTAAGCCGTTCCTGATCAATTTCCAGGTAGAAAAAGAAGACGGCGTCTACCCCATGATCGCCCCCGGCTCCGCGCTCCACGAGATGGTCCGCCGACCACAGAAAGACCCACTGCTAGAAACCGCTGAGGATGAATAGATGGTTGCCAACGGAACAAGCTTCCACGATTCGTCACTGGTTGCGATAAATCATCGCGGGGACGACATTTTGCTGTCGTTTGAAAATGTTTATGTTGACGGAACGTTGAGATTTGCTGAACTGGGCCTCGCGGGAGTTATTAGCATCACCTGCGATAGCAAGCCGATCGAAAAAATAGAAATTATTTACGACAATGGAGAAGTCTTAAAGCTCTCTACCACTGATAAAGAACTCTTGATGCTAATCACTTGGACCGACTTCAAAAGGGATATCGATCAAACTCATTCCTATCAGGTCATTTGTAAATCAATCGCGATCAATATCGGATCGGTATCACCAGACAATCCTGTCGTTAACTAGAGGTTTGTCGTGAACGGGAGAAACAAATGCCTCGACCCATTGTCTTACTAACTCCAAACAAGCCTGGCATATTCGTTCAAGTCTTTTCATTGCTGTTCATCACGATGACATCCACAATCGCTCTCGCCCAATCCGCTCCACCGCTTCACATCCGCGTCATCAACGCACAAACCAACAAGCCCGTCACGAACGAAAGATTAAATGTAGCCCTCCGCGTCGACCAGATCGGCTCCGTCGCCGTGCCCACCGACAAAAATGGCATCATCCTCATCGACACCGGCGACGCCACCACCATCCGCATCCTCTCCAACATGTACGCCGACTGCCGTCCGCGCGGCGAGCTCTACACCGATTACTCCATCGCTACCATCCGTCACACCGGCATCACCACCGGCAACCTCTGCAGCAGCGCCAGCCACACCCCCAGGCCCGGAGTGCTCGTCCTCTACGAGATCCCTAAAACCTACATTCCCCAGTTCGGATCCCCACCAAACAGCCATCTACCACACTCCGACGAGAACCCTCACCAACCACAACCCCAAACTAAAAACTAAATCACTGCAGGTACTCATGCTCCACACCTTCGTAGCCCTGGTCCAGGACAAGCCCGGCGTTCTCACGCGAGTCGCCTCGCTCTTCCGCCGTCTCAACATCAACATCGTGTCGTTGACCGTCGGAGAATCGGAACGCGCCGACGTCTCCCGCATGACGATCGTCTGCGAGGCGCCCGACCACGCCGCCCACCGCATCCGCGCCTCGCTCTACAAACTCGAGATCACCGTTGACGTCGACGAGGTCGGCCGCGCCGATGCCGTCATCCGCGAGCTCTGCCTTCTCAAGGTAGGCGCAGGCCCTTCGCATCCCCTCGGCCAGCACTCCCGTTCGCAGATCTTCGAGCTCGCCACCGTCTTCAAAGCCCGCGTCGTCGACCTCGCCCCCGAGTCCATCATGCTCGAGCTCACCGGCAGCTCCTCCAAGATCGAAGGCCTCATCCAAGTCATCACCGAGAGCGGCTACACCATCCTCGAGGTCTCCCGCACCGGCCGCATGGCCATGCGTCGCGGCCATCACACCAGCCGCGTCCTCAAAGCCCTCGGCACCTCCAACTCCAACGACTCCAACCAACCCACCTTCCCCGAAACAACAAGCGCAGAAGATCACGACGATCTCCCCGACCTCGACGAAAAGGAAGACGAATAGAGGACATGAAGTGAAACGGGAATAAAATCAAAGAAGCAAAAAAGTGGCCCCAGAAAATCGCAGCCGGACTTGGTCCGGACTTAAGCGCAATGATTCGAATACTTTAGACCAAAAACAGGGGAGTCCGTCTCCCGCAAAGGATTGAATAGAAAAATGGCAAAGACCTATCACGACGCAGACGCAGACCTCTCTCTCATCCAGGCAAAGAAAGTGGCCATCATCGGTTACGGCTCGCAGGGCCACGCCCACGCGCTCAACCTCAAAGACTCCGGCGTCGACGTCCGCGTAGGTCTCCGCACCGACTCCCCTAACGCCGATCGCGCCCGCAAAGCCGGCCTCGTCGTCGACACCGTCGCCAACGTCAGCAAATGGGCCGACGTCATCATGAACCTCACGCCCGACCAGACCGCGGCCAAGGTCCACAAGGCCGAGGTCGAACCCAACCTCGCGCCCGGCAAAACGCTCATGTTCGCTCACGGCTTCAACATCCGCTTCGGCACCATCCAGCCGCCCGCCGGCGTCGACGTCTCCCTCGTCGCCCCCAAGGCCCCCGGGCACCGCGTCCGCGAAGTCTTCACCGAAGGCGGAGGCGTCCCTGCTCTCGTAGCCGTCGAACAAAACGCCACCGGCAAAGCGCTCGAGCTCGCTCTCTCCTACGCCAAAGGCATCGGCTGCACACGCGCCGGAGTCCTCGAAACCACCTTCACCGAAGAGACCGAGACCGATCTCTTCGGCGAGCAAGCCGTTCTGTGCGGTGGTACCAGCGCCCTCGTCAAGGCAGGCTTCGAAACCCTCGTCGAGGCCGGTTATCAGCCCGAGCTCGCCTACTTCGAAGTTCTCCATGAGCTCAAGCTCATCGTCGACCTCATGTATCGCGGCGGCCTCGCCTACATGCGCCACTCCATCTCCGACACCGCCGAGTGGGGAGACTACGTAGCAGGCCCGCGCATCGTCACCGCCGAGACCAAGAAGGCAATGAAAAAGCTCCTCGAAGAGATTCAGGACGGCTCCTTCGCCAAGAAGTTCATCGCCGAAAACGAAACTGGCCGCCACGAGTTCACGCGCATCCGCCAACAGGAAGCCGCGCACCCCATCGAGCACATCGGTGCCGGCCTGCGTAAATCCATGCCCTTCCTCGACCCCGTCGTCGTCAAAGACGGCCAGGTCCAGAAGGCCTAACTTAATCTTCGGAGAAGACTTATTCCGAATTTTTCACAAATCGAAACGCAAAGGGCGGCATCTAAGCTGGGTGTCGCCTTTTTTCAATCGCAGAGGAGTCCGCTCCTCTCCGGCTTCATTCGGGTCCCGCTTCCCTCGCCAAAAGAGTCGCCTCAACACGGAACTCCTGTAACAATGGAGACGTAGATCAATTAAGCGAAGCCACGACCAAGCCCTCAAAAGGAGCTCCCCCAGATGGCCACCCTGAACAGCTACGAAAGTCTGCTACCCGAGCAAGAGCTCGTCCCGGCAGATCAGCCAATCCTTGCCGGGCCGCCAGCCGAGCCCACGCCCATCCCTGAGATCGTCGCCGCGCTCCGCACCGTCACACCTCTCGACGGCCTCAGCGAAGAGGAGTTCACGTGGCTCGCCACTCACGGCAAAGAGCGTGTGGGCGAAGACCGTGCTCTCATCTTCCGCGAAGGCGAACCCGCCGTCAGTCTGAATTTCATCCTCAGAGGCGAGGTTCAGGTGAGGCGCTTTCGCTCAGGCCCCATTGCCCTCTTCATCGGCCGCGCCGGTCAGATGACCGGCAAACTCCCCTACTCCCGCATGAAGACTTACGGCGGCGACGGCTACTCGGTAGGCCCCACATGGGCGTTCGACATCGACCAGTCCCTCTTCCCCGAGATGCTCATCGCAATTCCGTCGATGGGCCAGCGATGCGTCTCCGCACTGCTCGACCGAGTCCGCGAGGTCACGCGCCTAGAACAACAATCCGAAAAACTCAACGCCCTTGGCAAACTCGCCGCCAATCTCAGCCACGAGCTCAACAACCCCGCCTCTGCCGCGCAGCGCTGCGCAGCCAGCCTCTTCGGCGAACTGCGCGAGTATGGCGAGCAGAAATATCGCCTCGGAAATCTCTGCCTCACGGATCACGAGATCGCGGGTTACCGCGCCTGGGTTCAGAACGCCCGCGCCCGCATGGCTGCCTACACTTACGCTGGCCCGCAAAGCCCGCTGGCTGCTACCGACCGCGAAGCAGAGATCGTCCGCTGGCTAGCCCAGCGCAACGTCCCCGAGCCCTGGAACATCGCGCCCGCGCTCTCCGAAACCAACCTGCCCCTCGACCTGCTCGATGAACTCGCCACCGTCACGCGGCCCGAGGTTCTTCCTGTCGCCCTCGCCACCGTCTCGCGCTCCCTGCGCGTCGAGCGCCTCGCCGAGACCGTCGTCGACTCCACCGTGCGCATCTTCGATCTCATCAGTGCCATCAAGGACTACTCCTACATGGACCAGGCGCCCATCCAGGATGTCGACCTCGCCCAATCGCTCGAAAATACGCTCATCATGTTCAACTCACGCCTTAAGAACGTCCAGGTCGAGCTTGCCTTCGACCCGGATCTGCCACCCATCAGCGCCTACGGCAGCGAACTCAATCAGGTATGGACATCCCTGATCGAAAATGCCCTCGAGAGCATGAACAACCTCGGCACCCTCCGTCTCGCCACCAAGCTCAACGGCTCCATGGCTTTGGTAGAGGTCTGGGACGACGGCCCCGGCATCGACCCCAAAAACTTCTCCCGGATCTTCGAGCCCTTCTTCACCACCAAGGCCCCCGGCCGCGGGCTTGGTCTAGGTCTCGACACCGTCCAGCGCATCGTCAACAAGCACTCCGGCTTCGTCACCGTCGATTCAAAGCCCGGCGCCACCTGCTTCCAGGTTCGTCTGCCGCTAGACCTCGCGCAAGCCTACTAAAACTCGATCGGGAGAGGCCTCAAGCCTCTCCCGATCTAAATGCTTGTCAACAAACGCCCTTAGTTCTTACTTGATAATCTCAACGCCCCGCCAGAACGCCACATGGTGCTTCACATTGCGGGCCGCCGGCTTCGGATCGGGGTAATACCAGGCCGCATCGGGGTTTTCCTGACCGTCCACAATGATCGTGTAGTACCGGGCCTGCCCCTTCCACGGGCAACTCGAAGTTGTTGAGCTGGTTTTGAGAAACTCCCGCTTCACCGTCTCCTCGGGGAAGTAAAGATTTCCCTCAATTACCTCTGTTTTTTCACTTTCGGCCAGTGTCTGACCGTTCCAAACCGCCTTCGCCATAATCGACTACCTGCATTCTTTTCAATAAGTTACGGCGGGCCCACCATCTCAACGGCCACGGCCGCCCAGATCCCAACCCTCAAGTTTATAACCTGAGTGTAACAGAAATGATGCAAAATTGGAATCCCTTGAGACGTCGCCGGTAGCTAAGTCCTTACTGTGGTTACCTGGCCACACCGAAGCTCTTCAGGAACCCCTCATACCGCGCCTTGGCCGCCGGATACTTCGCAATCAACGCCGCCGTCTGCCCCATAAACGGATTCCCACTCTCCTTCTCCGTCTCCGCGTGGAAGTGGTGAAACTTCGCGTAGATCAGAATCCCCTCGAGACTCGAGTCCAGAAAGAGGTCCGCATCCAGCGCACCCCGGAGCACCAGAGACGCCGCCATCTCCCAAAAACTCAGCATCTGCCGCCAGCAAGGGTTATGCTCGGACTTCGTATCCCGCGAAACCGCCCGCAGCTCCTCCAAAGTCTTCGGGTTGAACTCGAAGATCATGAACTTCCTCGCCTTACGCATCGTCTCGTCGCGCCGAAGTTCGTACAGCTTCAGAATCAGTTCCGCATCCGCCGCAGTCGCCATTACCGCTCCTCGTTCTTGATTACGCTACGCTCTCAACCACAGCCCGGGTCTTCTCCGGGTCAGGCCGCTCCAGTTCTGGCACGGGAGCAGGCCCCGCAATCTTCTTCTCATAGGTGCACAGCGGAGTCGTCGGATCCTCCTCAGGAGCACCCTTCTTCTTGCGCCGCTTCGGCAACGCCTCCCGGTTATTCGGACAAACCAGGTACGTCCCCTTGTCATTATTCACTTCAAGCAGATAGGCGCTATCGCACTTTGGGCAAGTCTTGTCGATGAGCTTCAGATTCGAAGCGAAGTCGCACTTCGGATAGTTCACGCAGCCATAGAACACATCGCCGCGCTTCGTCTTGCGCACAGCGATATCGCCGCCATCCTTCGGGCACTTTACATCCAGCAACTCCTGCTTGATGTACTTGCACTTCGGATACCCGCTGCAACTGATGAACTCGCCATACTGCCCATTGCGCAGCAGCAGCGGCTTGCCGCACTTCGGACACGCCTCATCCAACTGCGTAGGCGGCTTTTGCTGCACCTTCTGATTCAGCTTGCGAATTGTCTTGCACGGCGGATCTTCGTTATACCCCGGGCAAGCCATAAACGGCCCCCACGGCCCATTTCGCAGCACCATCGTCCGTCCGCAGTTGTCGCAAGCCTCTTCCTCAGGAGCCTCATCGGCTCCAGGAGCGCTCAGGTCGGGCTTCGCCGCAAAGTTCTCTTTCGTGAAGTCGCAGCTGAACGCCTCGGCCGTCACTTTCTTGCCCTGCTCCATCGCTTCGCCGATCGCCGCCGTCAACTCCTTCGCGTCGTTCGTCTCTTTCGAGTACTCGACCACATCCTCAGTCGTCGCCTTCACGATGATCGGATAGTTCAGCGCATTCGTAACCTTTTTCAGCGCCGTCTTCGGATCCTTCTTCCACGGCCCCGCCGCCACCGTTACCGGCTTCGCCTTCGAGAAGTTCGAACACGAATAAAAACTTCCGAACTTGCCCCACTTCAGCACCAGCGGAGCACCGCAGTTATCGCAGACCTCCGTGGTCGACTCCTCCATCCGCTTGATGTCTTCCATCTGCTTCTCGGCGACGTGCAACTCCTTCTCAAAGTGCCCATAGAAGCCGTTCAGCAGATCGGTCCACTTCTCATGGCCCTCCTCGACCGCATCCAACTCGCCCTCGAGCGTCGCCGTATACGCCGTGTCAAAGATGTAAGGAAAATTCTTCACAAGCAGCTTGGTAACAACAATCCCAATCTCCGTCGGCACAAACCGCGACTGAATCTTCTTCACATAGTCGCGATCCTGGATCGTATTAATGATGGAGGCATACGTCGAAGGCCGCCCGATTCCCTTCTCTTCGAGAGTCTTCACCAGGCTCGCTTCGTTATAGCGCGGCGGAGGCTGCGTGAACTTCTGCTGCGGATCCAGTTTCTCCAGCCGCAACGCCTCGCCATCATTCAACTCCGGCAGCCTGCGATCTTCTTCTTCCTCACCTTCAGCAGACTCGGTAGCGGCCTTAGCCTCTTCCTTCGCAGCCTGCCGCGCCCGCTTGTCCTCTTCCTCAAACTTCAGGTGCCCATCAAACTTCAGCACGCTGCCCGTCGCACGGAAGTCATAAGCCCGCTTCGCCTGCGCAACGATATCCACCGTAGTCTGATCGAACACCGCCGGCGTCATCTGGCTCGAAACAAATCGCTGCCAGATTAGTTTGTACAACCGGAACTGTTCGTCGCTCAGATATTTCCGAATCGACTGCGGAGTATAAGCAACATTCGTCGGCCGAATCGCCTCGTGCGCATCCTGCGCCTGCTCCTGTTTTTTGCCCGCATACTCATTCGGGCTCGCCGGCAGATACGCCGCTCCCAACTTCCCAATAAACTCACGAGCCTCCGCAATCGCATCCGGGCTCACACGCGTCGAGTCGGTACGCATGTACGTAATCAGGCCAACGGTACCCTCTGCGCCAATCTCCACGCCTTCGTACAGCCGCTGCGCAACGCCCATTGTCCGCCGCACATTGAAACCTAGTCGTCCCGAAGCATCCTGCTGCAGCTTGCTCGTCGTATAAGGAGCCTTCGGATTATTCCGACGCTCCTTCTTCTCCACCGAACGCACGCTCCACTTCGCGTTCCCCAGCTCCCCAACCGCCTCCTCGATCGCTTCCTTATCAGGCAGCGCATTCGCAAGGTAAAGCTCTTTCCCTTGCTCGTCGACACCATTCGCCACCCGCGAAGGCACACCGTTCACACCCACAAACCGAGCCGTAAAGCTCTGTTTATCCGAGGTCGGTTCCAGCAGAGCATCAATCGTCCAGTACTCCACTGGCTTGAAGTCGTTGATCTCCTGCTCGCGCTCCACAATCAGCCGCAGCGCGACAGTCTGCACACGCCCAGCCGACAGCCCGCGCCGCACCTTATCCCAAAGCAGCGGCGAGACCTGGTACCCTACCAGCCGGTCCAGTACGCGTCGCGTCTGCTGCGCGTCCACCAGATTCTCATTAATGTCGCGAGCATGCAGAAACGCCGCCTGCACCGCCTTCTTCGTAATTTCGTTGAACGTAACCCGCCGAACCTTCGACTTGTCCTTCACCATCGGCAACAGCTGCATCGAAAGATGCGCGGCAATCGCCTCACCTTCGCGATCCGGGTCCGGCGCAAGGTAAATCATGTCCGCCTTCGAAGCCAGCTTCTTCAACCGATCAACAACCTTCTCCTTGCCCGGAGACACAATCAGTGTCGGCTCAAACGTCCGCTTCTTCAGCTCCACGCCGATGTCGTTCTTCGGCAGATCCATGATGTGGCCAATCGAGGCCTCCACCACGTAATCGCTGCCGAGATATTTCCCGATCGTCTTCGCCTTCGCCGGCGACTCCACGATCACTAGTGATTTACTCATTCGTTCCCTTCATGCACCAGAACGCATCGCCAAAGCCAAACGTTCCATTTCTTCCTTGTGTCCCTTGCGAACCTAACACGGTTTTCGCAAACGCGTCATCTTCCGTAATCTCTCAACTGACGAAACCCGCTCGCGAAAGTCACATTCGCATCGGCACTGCCGATCGAAAAATCCACAGGGCGAACCAGCCGTCAAATCAAACGACAGCCGCAAGTTACGCGAATCACTCCTGCCCGGTTCCCACTGGTGAAATCAGCCGGGGTACCGCATATCAAAATGCCCGCACATAATTTTTTCCAGGAAGCTGCCGCACCCGCCCCGCAAGCTCGAGTTCGAACAGAGCCGTAAAGATCTCCGCCGAACCCAACTCCGCCTCCAACTGCTCAATCAAATCGTCCAGTTGTGTCGATTCGTCATGTCGCAGCTTGTCGAAGACGATCCGCTCATGCTCAGCGAGCGGCATATCGTTAAATAGAGATGCAGTCTCCGCAGCCTTCGATTCACCCTGCCCCGCACCCGCCAGCTCGTCCTCCAGCTCCAGCCGAATCTGCGACGGCAGGTCCTCCCACACATCCTCCCACGTCGCGGTTAGCTTAGCGCCCTGTTTTATCAGCGTGTTAGGCCCCCACGCATTCTTGTTCGTCACATTCCCCGGAACCGCATACACATCCCGGTTCTGCTCCATCGCACACCGAGCCGTAATTCGCGTCCCAGAGTACTCCGCCGCCTCAATCACCAGTACCCCAACGCTCATCCCGCTCAAAATCCGATTCCGAATCGGAAAATTCTGCGGCGCAGGAAACGTCCCCAGCGGATACTCACTCACGATAGCCCCACCCGACGCCACAATCTGCTCCGCCAGCTTCTTGTTCTCCTTCGGATAAATCACGTCAATCCCCGTCCCCCAAACCGCCACGGTCTTCCCACCCGCGTCCAACGCTCCCTTATGCGCCGCGGTATCCACCCCGCGAGCCATCCCACTCAAAATCACCAGACGCCGATGCGCGAGATCCCGCGACAACAGCTCCGCCATCCCCGCCCCATAAGGCGAAGGCTGCCGCGTCCCCACCACTGCAATCCCTGGCCGCGCCAGCAACCTGACATCGCCGCGAATCCAAAGCACCGCCGGCGGATCATAAATCTCTCGCAGCCTCTCTGGATACTCCGCATCCTCCGGCGTCAACACAGTTCCACCCGCCTCGGCAACGCGCTTCATCTCATCCTCAGCAGCAGCACGAGCCTTCCCTTCAAAAACAAACTGCGCCGAAGCCGCCGGCATCCCCAGCCCTTCCAACTCCGTCAACGAAGCCTCAAACAACCGCTCCGCCGCACCCAGCCGGTTCATCGCCCGCCAAATCCGAGTCGGCCCCATCCCCGGCGTCAACGTCAACGCCATCCAGGCCATTTTCCCCACATCCAATCTACTCAGCGCAAACTGCTCAGCGTCGCTGCTCGTATTCATCGCTCTCTCTAACTCCAGATTCTGGCAAAACTCACTGCGTTCGATGGAGATTACCACGCCGCTTCGTCAAACACTCTCCAACGATTGGATCAACCCGCGAATATACCCATAGC
This sequence comes from uncultured Acidobacteriaceae bacterium, assembly GCA_963841335.1. Classification (GTDB taxonomy): domain Bacteria; phylum Acidobacteriota; class Terriglobia; order Terriglobales; family Acidobacteriaceae; genus Edaphobacter. The sequence goes on from CAWJCF010000001.1 coordinate 196,273, forward strand.
AAAACGCAAACGACTGCAGCCCATCCGGATCGTTCTTCACCAGCGGCACATGATCCGGCATCAACATATACGGATACCCCACCTCGCGATAAACCTTGATCGCCTTCACCAGATCTACATCGCCCTCATCCGGATACACCTCAACAAAATCATTTCGGTGCCCGCGAATATTTCTAAAGTGAACATTGAAGATCTTCTTCCGACTCCCAAAATAACGAATCACGTCATAAATCTCCGTCCCCGGATTCGCCAGCATCTCCGACACCGTCCCCTGGCAAAAATTCAACCCGTGATAGTCGCTCTCCTGAATCGCAACAAACTTCTTCAACCCATCCACCGTCCCCAGCACGCGATCCACACCCTGATACCCCTCCGGAGGCACACCCGGATCCTGCGGATGACAAGCCATTCGTATCTTGTACTCATTCGCCACCGGAATCACCCGATCCAGAAAATAAGTGATCCGCTCCCAGAACATGTCCGCATCCACATGCCCCGCAATCGTCAGCGGAGTCTTAGGCTTCGCATCAGCCAACTTCCACTGGCTGTACATCGCATCGCCGCGTCCCGGCGTCCTTCCTGTCCGCAGCACACCCAGAATGCTCATGTTGTACTTGATCGAAGGCAGCCCCACCTGCGCACAGTTCTTAATCAGCGTCTGGATCGACTCAATATCCCGGTCCCGCTCCGGACTCTGCGCAAGCATAATCGCCGGATGCTTCTCGTTGTCGATATAGCTCGACGTCAACACCGGCGGCCCGACGCAATCGATCTCAATCCCATTCATCGTCGCGAGGTCCTTCATGCGACTCAGCTCCTCGACCGTGGCATAAATGCGCCCATCCGCAGTCTCCGGGTACCCGCAGATATTTTTCACCCCATATCGCACCAGATACTTCAGATGTGTATCACTCGTCGGCTCACTCTGGCATCCCAGCTTCATCAATACCGGCTTCGCTGATGGCACAGCAGCAGGAACAGCTGACATCGCAGCGCCCTTACCAAGAGCAACCGCAGCCACACTCGAAGACGAAATAAATTTACGTCGATCCATAAAACGCTCAACCCTCCGCGCTGTGAAGCCATCGCGAGAATCCTACTATCAACCCGCCTCCTCACCGCACTTCTTACACTCCATCATCCGACCAATTCGCGCCCCTCTGCCCTCTTCCGTCAACACCCACTCCCGCACCGTCCACGGTGGATCGTGCCGCACATGCTGTCCATGCCCGCACTCCAGCCGAGCCGCCCAGTGCCCCTCTTCATCCTGATAAAACCCAATCACCACCCTCTGCATCGCCCACTCTCCGTCAACATCCAATAAACTAGTCCTTTGACCACTCCATCTTCACCTCGAATGCTCCGCGTCGCCGCCATCAACTTCCTCAATCCCGCTCCTCTCATGTGGGACTTCGAGCACCCGCCCCTCGCCGCCAAACTAGCCGAGCGCTACACCCTCCATTACACCCAACCCTCCCTCTGCGCCGACGAGCTCCTCGCCGCCCGCGCCGACCTCGGTCTCATCCCCGTCGCCTCGCTCACGCCCGATCTCGCCATCGTCCCCGGCTGCACAATAGCCTCGCTCAACGAAGTCCGTTCCATCCAACTCATCGTCAAATCCCCACACACTCTGAGCACCATCCGCACCATCGCCGCCGACACCGCATCCCGCAGCTCCCTCGCCTACGCCGAGATCCTCCTCGGCAAATTCGCCAACAACCACCCCACGTTCCTCCCAGCCGCGGCCAATCCCATCGCCATGCTCCAACAGGCCGACGCCGCCATTGTCATCGGCGACCCCGCACTCCTCGCCCTCGAATCCCGCGAGCAAATCGAAGCGACCGTCGGCCCCTGCGAATGGTTCGACCTCGCCCACGAGTGGCACACCCGCACGAACCTCCCATGGGTCGCTGCAGTCTGGGCCGCCCGTCCAGAAGCCCTCAATCAATCCGGCGGCATCACCGCTGCCCAACTCGTCGAAGACCTCGAGGCCTCACGCAACCACGGCCTCCTCAATATCGAACAGCTCGTCGAGGACTGGACCCCGCGCATCCCCGTCCCACCCGCCACCATCCGCCACTACCTCTCCTCAAACATCCACTACGTCCTCAACACCGACTGCATCCGCGCCATCGAACTCTTCCGCCACTACGCCGCCGAGGCAGACATCCTCCCGCCTCTGCCCGAACTCCTCTTTCTGTAATCCTCATTCCCGAAAACTTCCGCGACTTCCCGACACCGAAGCACGTCATAATCATGTATGGCTTTTCTCGCGGCAGCCCTGAATATCGCGGAACAGGTTGCAGCGGCCGCACCCGCCGCTTCGGCGCGCCCCGCTCGCAATCCTCTCCTTCACTTCTTCTTCAGCTTCGGCATCATCGGCATCTTCTTCGTCTCCATCGTCGATAGCTCCTTCGTCCCCCTCCCTCTGCCCGGCATCACCGACATCATGCTCATCGTCATGTCCGCTCGACACCAGAACGTCCTCCTGTTGGTCTTGCTAGCCACGATGGGTTCCGCCCTCGGCGGATGGTTCAGCTATCAGGTCGGTCACCGTGGGGGCATGGCCTTTCTTCAAAAGCACGTCCCCGCCCGCATCCTCAAGCCCGTCTGCGAATGGATGGAGAGCCACGCCATCCTCTCTGTAGCCCTGCCAGCCATTCTGCCGCCGCCCATGCCGCTCAGCCCCTTCGTCCTTGCCGCAGGAGCGCTGCAGATGTCACGCAAGAAATTCATGATCGCATTCACTACAAGCCGTTTCGCTCGCCACGCCATCGCTGCAGGGCTCGGCATGCACTATGGCCGTCACATTATCCGTCTTTGGAACGGCATCTCAGCAAAATACGCCGAACCCGTCCTAACCTTTATCTGGGTCGGCATAGCAATCAGCTGCAGCTATGCCTTCTGGAAGCTTTACAAGACCTCCCGCGCAGTCGGCTCGCGTCAACAGCCCAGCAAAACCGCCGCCTAATCTAAGCCGCAGCCGGGCGTTTTACGCGAGGTGCGAACTTCCTCTTGTAATAAGCCGTCGTCAACGCGATAGCCGGAACCCCAACCATCACCGGCCACAGCCACACCCACCAGTGATTGCCGACCACCCGCGTCAGCGTCACCACACTGAACGCCGACCACGCCGCAATGTAGCTCCCGATCATGTTCCCCAGGTGCGAATACCACCAGAACATCTTCTCCGTCGGCTTCCGCACGAACGAGAGCAGTTGCCCCGCCGCGCCACGCATCCCGATGAATCCGAAGATGACTCCAACCACCGGCAGAACCTCAATCGTATGCGGCCGGAACCACGACATCCATGCCAGCAGCGCGCTCGTCGAAAAAGTCACCACCCCAGCGATCCAATCAATCGGCTCCGCACTCCCACCGCGCGCAAGCTCCTTCAACCGAAGCACTCGATACGCCGAAAAGGCAAAGTAAAAACTGAACACCGCTACAAGCGCCAGAAAGCGCACCGGAAAGAAGAACGCCATCGGCACCGCAGTCGCAGCCACAACGCCCATAGACCACAGATAGACCATACCCCAGCGTCGATGTTGTTTCCCGCCCTTCGCCGTCGCCAGCGCCAACGGAGCCATCAAGAACGCCGTCGCGCCAGCCGCGATATGAATCGTAAGAAAGATCTTCACCCACAACGGATCGGCTGAGTGCATACTCGCCTCCTGTTCTGATTCTTACGCTCTAAATCCCCCGCAGTTCACTTCTTCCCTGAAACGACGAAGGCGAGCCTAAGGCCCGCCTCCGTCAACAACCGTTCCCTCTTCTAAAACTCCCACCGCAACAAAGTAGCTCCAATCGTAAACCCGGCTCCCACGCTCGCCAGCAGAACCAGATCCCCTTTCTTCAGCCGTCCATCATCCAGCGCCGTCTGCATCGCCAGTGGAATCGTCGCCGCCGTTGTATTTCCATACCGGTCGATGTTGATAATCACCGATTCCGTCGGCATTCCCAGCCGGTGCGCCGTCGATTCAATGATCCGCTTGTTCGCCTGGTGCGGAATAAAGCACCCCAGGTCTTTGCCTTCCACGCCATTGCGGTGAAGCACGGTCTCCGTAGCCTCCGCCATCTTGCGCACCGCGAACTTGTACACCGCTTGCCCATCCTGGTGCACGTAGTGCATCTTCTTCTCTACCGTCTCCGCAGTGGGCGGATGCAGACTCCCGCCCCCCGGCATATTCAACGCCGCCGCACCCGCCCCGTCGATCTCATGAAAATAATCGATCAACCCAACCTCGCCTTCGCCGCAAGGCTCCAGCAGCACCGCGCCCGCGCCATCGCCAAAGATAACGCACGTAGCCCGGTCCGTATAGTCGATAATCGAGCTCATTACATCTGCTCCAATCACCATCACCTTCTTGTGCGCACCGCTCTCCACCAGCTTCGCCCCCACCTGCAGCGCATAAGGAAACCCTGAGCACGCCGCAGAAAGATCGAACCCCCATGCACTCTTCGCGCCCAGCCGATCCTGCACCAGGCACGCTGTCGCCGGAAAAAACATATCCGGCGTCACCGTCGCGACGATGATCACCTCAATCTCACTCCCCTCAATCCCGCGCTTCGCCAGGCACACCTTTGCCGCCTCAACGGCCAGATCGCTCGTCGCTACTCCATCCTCAACGATATGCCGCTCGCGAATCCCCGTCCGTTCCGTAATCCACTGGTCGCTGGTCGCAACCATCTTTTCGAGATCTGCATTGGTCAACAACCGCGGCGGAACATACGTCCCTACCGAACTGATCTTCGCGCGCACCTGCGTCCGCGGCTTCAACGTCAAACTCAAACTCGCACCTCACCTGGGTTACAAACCAAATCAAATCGCACCGATGAACGGGCGTTCATCCATCGCAGTTCATTCTCTCTGAGAACGGCACGCATGTCACCTACCCGCTCACTGGCAACTGGGAACCAGCAACGGAAAACACGCTTGTAAAGGGGATGAATCAGCAGGAGGGAATATGTGCACCGGGCGACCTACTGCGCCCATAATTACCCGTTACCGTTGCTTCCTTCCGGACCTGGCGGGGTTGGCGGGATTACGTCGCGTAGGACCCGGCACAGGAACCATTTTAGCACTTCAAGACCATCTCCGCGCCTCGCACGCACACCACCGCAGTGCAAAACTTGCTCGCGCAACTCTCTCCATCTAACCTAACTGGCATGCGCATAACCCTCCTCTTCGCAGCCGCTCTCATCAGCACAATCACCCACGCACAAGACGTCCACGTCCGCGTCGACCCGTCCGCTCCGCACGCCAACCCCGGCGACGAGAATCTCACCGTCTTCCCCGCCATCCAGAACGCCCTCGACCATCACCCCTGGCCCGGCCCCGGCGGACGCGTCTATATAGAGATCGCTCCCGGAACCTATCACGAGCGCGTCATCGTCACCCAGAACCACCCCAACATCACTCTCATCGGCAAAGGCAAATCTCCCGAAGACGTCGTCATCACCAACTCCCTCAACGCCAAAACCGCAGGCGGCACCTTTTTCACAGAAACCGTCGAGATCAACGCCACCGGCTTCGAGGCCGACAACATCACATTCGAAAACGCCGCCGGCAACACAGGCCAGGCTGTAGCCGTAGCCGACCGCGGCGATCGCAGCATCTTCAAACGCTGCCGCTTCCTCGGCCATCAGGACACCCTCTTCGCCGACTACGGCCGCCAGTACTACGTCGACTCCTACATCGAAGGCGGCGTCGACTTCATCTTCGGCAACGCCGCCGCCGTCTTCGACCACTCCGAGATCCACGCCAACGGCCCCGGCTATCTCACCGCGCAGTCCCGCACCGCCCCCGACCAACCCACCGGCTACGTCATCCTCAACAGCCGAGTCACCAGCAGCATCGACCACACCGCCGCCCCAATGAACCCCGCAACACCCGGCGCCACCAGCACCGCCTCCGCCCGCAACACCACCGGCCTCGGCCGTCCTTGGCGCCCCTACTCCCGCGTGATTTACATCAACACCGAGCTCCCCGCCGACCTCAACCCAGCCGGCTGGAACAACTGGAACAATCCCGCCAACGAAAAGACCGCCTACTACGCCGAGTCTCACTCCACCGGTCCCGGAGCCGATCCCAGCGCCCGCGTCCCCTGGTCCCACCAACTCACCCCTGCCGAGGCAAACCCGTATCTCCCTTCCGAATTCCTTCGTGGCAATGACCACTGGAATCCTGAAGCCGAGGCTGCCAAGCTACCCTGAGCCTTGCGCCGGCAAAATTATTTCATCGCCCGCAGCAAATAAACTAGACCGCCTTAGGCGGAAGCGGCTACACTTCCTCTGGTTAACAGAATGAGGCAAAAACCCAGTGAAAAATCGATTTTCTAGACGCACCTTCGCTCGGCTTTTCGGAGCCGCAACCATCGCTCCCGCGGCACTCTCCAACCTCGCGATCGATGCACCAGCCCAGACCGCACCCCTGACTCCTACCGAGCGCCACTTCCCCCCGGGATTCCTCTGGGGCTCCGCCACTGCCTCCTACCAGGTAGAGGGAGCTGTCCACGAAGACGGTCGCGGACCCTCCATCTGGGACACCTTCTCCCACACTCCCGGCAAGACCAATAACGGTGACACCGGCGACGTAGCCGACGACCACTACCACCACTACAAAGAAGACATCCAGCTCATGAAGGGCCTAGGCCTCCAGACCTATCGCTTCTCCATCGCCTGGCCGCGAGTCTTCCCCACCGGCACCGGCACGCCCAACCCCAAAGGCCTCGACTTCTACAACCGCATGCTCGACGAGCTTCTCGCCGCCGGCATCCAGCCCTTCTGCACTCTCTTCCACTGGGATCTCCCCCAGGCCCTCGAAGACAAGGGCGGCTGGCAGTCCCGCGACACCTCAGAGGCCTTCGCCAACTACGCCGGTTACGTCGCCGAACATCTCTCCGACCGCGTCCACCACTTCATGACGATGAACGAGATGAGTTCTTTCGTGGACATAGGCTACAAAGAAGGACGCCACGCTCCTGGCCTCAAGCTCCCACCCGCAGGAGTAAATCAGGTCCGCCATCACGCGATCCTCGCCCACGGACTCGCCGTCCAGGCCATCCGCGCCCACGCCAAACCCGGCACCAAGGTCGGCCTCGCGGAAAACGCCAACGCCTCAGTTCCCGTCATCGAAACCCCCGAGCACATCGCCGCAGCCGCCAAAGCCTATCGCGAGGTCAACGCCGGCTACCTCACCGCCGTCATGGAAGGCCGCTACACCGACGCCTACCTGCACTATCACGCAGCCAACGCGCCCAAATTCACCGACGCCGACATGAAAGCTATCGGCTCGCCGCTCGACTTCGTCGGCCTCAACGTCTACACCCCCATGTACGTCCGCGCCGACGACTCACCAATAGGATTCGCCGTTGTCCCGCCTCCGTCCTCATACCCACACATGATGAGTAATTGGCTCTACGTCGGCCCTGAAGCCCTCTACTGGAGCCCAAAACTCGCCGCGCAACTCTGGAACCTCAAAGAGATCTACATCACCGAAAACGGAGCCTCCTCCACCGACGTCCTCACGCCGAAGGGACACGTCTACGACACCGACCGCGTCATGTACCTTCGCAACTACCTCACCCAGCTTCACCGAGCCGTCTCCGAAGGCGTCCCCGTCAAGGGCTACTTCTGCTGGAGCTTCATGGACAACTACGAGTGGGCCGACGGCTACGCCTACCGCTTCGGCCTCCACTACGTCGACTTCACCACCCAGAAGCGCACCCCAAAACTCAGCGCCTACTTCTACAAAGAAGTCATCGCCCGCAACGGCCTCGCTTAAAAACAAAGGGCAGTCAGCGCAATGACTGACTGCCCTCCGAACAGTTCTCTCAAAAAGCCTTACCGCATTCCACCCGCTACCTGAAGCAGCGAACCGGAGATCCAGCGCGCATCGTCCGACGCCAGAAAAGCCACAACTCCGGAGATATCCTCGGGAGTCCCGAGACGCCCAAGCGGTGTGCTCAGCAGCATCTGCTTCTCGAATTCGCTTCCCTCCACTCCCGAAGTTTTGAAGCCCTCCGTCACCACTGGTCCGGGGTTCACCGCATTCACACGAATCTTCTTCGGTCCAAGTTCCTTCGCTAGGACCCGCGTAATCGCATCCACCGCACCCTTGGTGCCGCTGTAGACCACTGACATCGGCGGCGTCTGATCGCTCGCTACCGAGCCAATATTGATCACGCTGCCACCCTCCGCAGGAAACAGCGCCACGGCCGCCTTCGTCGCCAGCAGCAAACCCGTGACATTGGTCCCATACATCTGCGCGATGCTCTCCTCGGTAATCGCCTCAAGCGGCGCAAACTGATACACACCCGCGTTGTTCACCAGAACATCGACCCTGCCATACGCCTTCTTCGTCTCGGCAAACAGGTGATCGATCTCCGCTGCCTTCGCCACACTGCCGCCGATCGCAACCGCGTCCCCGCCCGCCTTCTTGATCGCAGCGACCACTCTCTCCGCACCTTCCTTACTGGAGGCGTAGTTCACAACAACCTTCGCACCATGCGCCGCAAGCTCCGTAGCAATAGCCGCGCCAATACCCTTCGACGCCCCCGTAACAACAGCAACCTTACCAGTCAGCTTTCCCATATCCTTACCCTCGCTTTCCTATTCGTCGAACATTTCGACAATCATCAAAGTAGATGCCCGAAGTGCCCTCCTGATTCAGCTTTCCTGTGAAGAAAAGATGAAGACCAAAGTTTGTCTGCGCACCCTGCCGAACAATCACCAGCCTCCGCAAATCCAACAAAAACCCAATAAAAATGCTAAAATAGAACTCTGTGATTCCCCCCGCGACAACCCAAAACACAGGTGTGCTCGATCCCCCTGCCACGTCTCCCGAAGCCCGTCCCAAGGTAGGATTCGTCTCCCTCGGCTGCCCAAAAAACCTCGTCGACTCCGAGGTCATGATGGGCCTGCTCCACCACAACGGAGCCGAGCTCACCCCCCGAGCCGAAGACGCCGAGATCATCGTCATCAACACCTGCAGCTTCATCGACTCCGCCAAGCAGGAGTCCGTCAACACCATTCTCGAGATGGTCCAGCACAAGCAGCAGAACGGCGGCAAAGCCCAGCGCATCGTCGTAGCCGGATGCCTCGTCGAGCGCTACCGCGACGAGATCCAGAAGAACATCCCCGAAGTCGACGCCGTAGTAGGCACCGGCGAACTGGAAGCCATCCTCACCGCCGCGGGCCTAACCCCGACCGGCCATGCAAAATCGGGAAGCCCCTTCAACATCCTCCCGCAATCCCTTGCTGCCCGCGCTCCCAGCGCCGTCCATCAACACTCCCACCCCACCGAACATGGCGCCCAACTGGATCTGCAAGAGAAAAGAACTGGCAGCAACAAAAACAGTGTCATCCTGAGCGAAGGCGGCGCTTTTGCCGCCGTAGTCGAAGGACCTGCATTTTCCACCGGCGAGCCCACAAACTTCCGCCCCGAAGGCAACGCACGCGAACAATCCGGCCGCTTCTCCCGCGCCTCCTGGGACGGAGCCACCGCCGCCCTCCCCGAGTATCTCTACAACGATGCCACTCCGCGTATCCTCACCACGCCACGCGCATCGGCCTATATCAAAATCGCCGAAGGCTGCGACCACCCCTGCAGCTTCTGCATCATCCCGCAGCTTCGCGGTAAGTTCCGCTCCCGCCGCATGTCCTCGATCGTCCACGAAGCCGAAAATCTCATCGCACAAGGCGTCCGCGAAATCACCCTCATCGGCCAGGACACCACCTGCTACGGCGAAGACCTCGGCCTAACCGACGGCCTGGCCCAACTTCTCGAGGCTCTCGCCGTCCTCCCCGGCCTCCGCTGGCTGCGTTTCCTCTACACCTACCCCAACAAGGTCACCACGCGCCTGCTCGAGACGATGGCCAAACACGACACCATCGCAAAATATCTCGACGTCCCCCTCCAGCACGCCAGCCCCAGCGTCCTCAAGCGCATGAAGCGCGGCGGCAACGCGCAAATCTTCCTCGACCTCATCGCGAAGGCCCGCCGCATCGTCCCCGGCATCGTCATCCGCACCAGCTTCATCGTTGGCTTCCCCGGCGAAACCGAAGCCGACTACCTCGAGCTCGAGTCCTTCATCAAAGCCGCCAAAATCGACTGGCTAGGCGTCTTCACCTACTCCGACGAAGAGGGCGCAGCGGCCTTCAACCTCGACGCCGCCCTCAAAGTCCCGAGCCGAACCATCCAGTCCCGCCGCAACAAGCTGATGAAACTCCAGCAAAAGATCAGCACAAAATCCAAAGCCGCCTGGGTAGGCCGCGAGATCGACCTGCTGGTCGAAGGCGAATCCGAAGAGACCGACCTCCTCTGGCAGGGCCGCACCCCACTCCACGCCCCCGAGATCGACGGCAAAGTCCTCATCAACGACTTCGGCCCCCACGACGAACTAGTCCCCGGCACCTTCTACCGAGCCGAAATCACCGAGTCCCACGACTACGACGTCGTCGCCCGCATAGTGGAATAGTAGTGACATATTCTGTCGAGATGGATTATTCAGTCCTCAACCCCGCGATAGCAGAAATCAAGAAACTGGAAGAGGAAGGTGCGTTCACGAAAGCTCTTAGCCGCTATGAGGCTCTCCTAGCCCTAGATCCTGATGAAGTGCAGCGCTTGATTATCGCGGCAGGCAAGGCAACAACTTTGTTAATTATGAAAGAGCCGCGGCTTGCGCTCGCAATTCTTGAGAAGCTGCCGTTTGACGGACTCGACCCATCAGTCTCCGCCGTTGCCTACAACGTCAGGGCTACGGCGCTGCAGGAATGCGAGAAATACGCCGAAGCTCTATCCGATGCAATCCACGCAAGAAACCTTGCACAATCGGCAAATGAGATTGACCCTGAAATCGTCGTTGAGTCCATCGCAAGGGAGGGTTTCGCGTTGGCCAGTTTAGGCCAGTTGAAGGAGGCAATTGAACTCTTCGACCTGGCAGAAACCATGTCACCTCCTTCAGACATCCGCGATTCCATCCAACTCTTTCGGAATTACTGTCACGAGCGAACCATGAGGATGCGTGTTAATGCCCATGACTCGCCTGCGCGACCTAACTAACGATTGAAAGGCTTTCCGCAAAAATCGAGAGCGCCAATCTTTCGGGTGCATACTACGACCAGACCCGGTTCCCACTTGGATTCGACCCCGAATCGGCTGGTATGATTCACCAAAGGTGACAACATGCTGACCCCCACCTACCAATCCCTTCCCTCCTTCCACCTAGCAGGCATCCGCCGTTGGCACACCTTCGCCACCGCCCCCGAAACCATCCCACCGCAGTGGAACGAGTTCAACGCTCTCCCACTCCCCGGCCGCGCGGAAGCAAAGGTCACTTACGGCGCCACCTGCCAGATGGACATGCCCAACCAGCGCTTCGAGTACATCTCAGGCTACGAAGTCCCCAGCTTCGACAATCTCCCCGCCGACATAGGCCGCATGATCGTCCCCGCCGCCGAGTACGCCGTCTTCCCCATCGACGCCGTGAAGGACATCCGCCCCTTCTGGCAATCTGTCTTCCAGACCTGGCTACCCTCCTCCGGCGTAAAACCCGCGCACACTCCGGACTTCGAACGCTACGACCACCGCTTCGATCCCGTCACCCGCGGCCCCCTCGAAATCTGGTTTCCCATCACCCGCTGAAACGCATCTCACTCCATACCGGCCCCCGCGGTTACCTTATCCCATCGCGCCGAAATCACCGACTCCCACGGCTACGACGTAGTCGTCCGCATCCTCGAATAGCTTCCCTAAACTCGGCGCCGTGATTGCCGATTGACCCCAAAGATTGATGGCTATAAAGTTTGGTTGGCCGTCGAGGGAGCATTCAGCCGGCCTGAAAAGGGGAAGTATCAATGGCAAGCGGTTCGCGCAGAGGATTCCTGAAGGCAGCATCGGTCACGATGGCCGGATTGACAGCATCAAACTGGATTCCAGTCTGGGCCGGCGATATTGCAGCCACCGGCCCAGTGCAGGTCTGGAGCACCTTCCGGGATCGACGTCACGCCGCGAGTGAACCATTAGCCTGGAAGCCCGCAACCGCGATTGCGCCCGACGCAATCATGCTCGATCCGGCATCGACCCAGCAGGAGATGCTTGGCTTCGGCGCGGCATTCACCGATGCGGCCTGCTACATGCTGAACCAGCTTCACAGCGATGAACGTGCAGCCCTGATGCACGAGCTTTTCGCTCCCGACGAAATGGCCATCAACGTCTGCCGGACTTGTATCGGAGCAAGTGACTATTCCAAATCCCTCTACAGCTTCGACGACAGCGAACAGGATGATCCGCGGCTTACGAAGTTTTCCATCGACCACGACAAAGCCTACATCCTTCCCGCGCTCAGAGAAGCGCGCAAGCTCAATCCCGACCTGTTCCTCTTCTCGACGCCATGGAGTCCTCCGGCGTGGATGAAGTTCAACCGTTCCATGTTGGGTGGAACCATACGCAAGAGCAGCCTTGAGCCATATTCGCGCTACTTCCAAAAGTTCCTCGATGCCTACAAAGCCGAAGGAGTGGAGATCAACGCAGTCACGGTCCAAAACGAAGTCGATACCACCGTAGACGGACGCTATGCGGCCTGTCTCCTGGCCCAGGAAGATGAAATCTTGTTTGTAACCAAATATCTCGGGCCGTTGCTCCGCAAAACCAGCAGCTCAACAAAGATCTGGGTTTTGGATCACAACTTTACCTTGTGGGGACGCGCAATCGCTGAGTTAAGCGATCCGAAGGCCAGCGAATTCATCGACGGCATTGCGTGGCATGGGTATGCAGGCGAGCCTTCTGCCATGACGCAAGTGCACAATGCATTTCCTCAAAAGCACGCCTACTTTACCGAGGGCGGACCGCAGCGCGAGCCTCACGTACCTGGAACTCCCTTCCCTGATCCAATGACCGCCTGGTCGCGCTGGTCGGAGTGGGCCAACAGCGTTATCAGAAACTGGTCGCGATCAATCACCGTGTGGAACCTCGCGCTCGATGAGAAGGGAACCCCGTACATCGGCCACCATGAGGAAGGCGATATCGTACCCGGCGCACCCACCTCGGGTCGCGGTTTCATCACGATCGATAGCACGACGCGCGCGGTGAGCCGCAGCGGACGCTTCTGGGCCATGGCGCACTACTCGAAACACGTACGCCGTGGAGCGAAGGTCTTTCGCACGGACGGAGTTTCAGATAGCGCCCCGCAAACTTCCAGAGATCGTGTCTCCCATGTTGGATTCCGGAATCCCGATGGGAGCTATGTCGTCGTGCTCGCCAATCGAGGCCCCGAGAAGCAGGTTCAGCTGGTGCTCGGCTCAAGTTCTCTGACCTTCGATCTGCCGGCCGATTCCGTACACACGTTGCAGTGGTCGTAGCGCGTAGCGCATCGACCCGCCCCGCTAAAGTACCTCAAGCAGCAGGTTGTCCCCGTTCCGCAGCTCAACACTCTTGCCCGGACCGGTCAACGTAATCGTCCCATCAGTCGATTTCAGCGCACTCCCACGGCCAAAACCATACAAGCCCGCAGCATTTGTAGAAAATACCCCCAACGCGTGCGGGAACGATGGGCCGTCCGCGGACGAAGGAGCCGGCAGGCCGTACACGCCATAGTAGTCTGCATGCCCCACCGTCTCCGTATTGCTGCCAACCACCGGCCCCACCCAGCCCGTCCGCACGACCGCATCTCCACCTACCTGCTTCGTGGTCCAGTTCGCCGCGCTCGCGATCCCCATGTCGGGCCCCCCATCCGCTGGCAGGAACGTGTAGCTGACCTGCATGAAGTTGGCAATCGCAATTGCCTTCGTCCTCACCGGAATGGACTGCTTGCCGTATCGTAGCCGCGTGAATCGAATCGAGAGAGTGGCTGGCGTTGAAGCATTGCCATTGCCGGCAATCGATGCCACAACCTCGCCATCCAGCTCGGCGCCGGCTTTGAGATAGGAGCCCTCACTCACTGGAACCCTCTGCGTCGTCTTTACAACGATCTGTGTTCCTACTCGCACCTTGCCGGCACGAAGCGATCGACCCAGCTGCACCGGCAGAGTCACACCCTGAGGCAGCACCCCTAACTCCGAGATGGCAGCTTCACGTTGTGCAACCGCAGCCGCCCCGAACGCAAAAACGCCGGCCACGACGAGAATGGCTCTGAAAAACATGCGCACGGACTCACGCTTGAAAGAATCTTTCAGCATGTGAACCTCCTCTCTGCATTTGAGATGCACCCGTTTCGTTTCAACAAAAGAGTAAGGTAAAGTTTACATCCGCACCTACATCTCCACCGATGGCGAATCTGCGTGCCTTGCCGTAATAACTCCCTTACCATTCAACCTATCTCTTATTGCAGCAAGATGACATTTGTAACGAAATAAGTTACACATATCACACAGCCGATCTCTTCGCCGGAATATTCTGAGCAACCACCCAGGCACCAGCCCCAATCGCCCACGAAATAAAGAACGCCGTCCAGGGCAACCGTGTCCTCGGAGCAGCCACAATCGCAGGCAGCCACACCAGCAACGTAAACAGGCCGATCATTACCGCCTCCGCCGCCGCTGCCACCCGCGGAAGCACCCTGAACAGCACCCCCAGGCCGCAGGCCATCTGCCCCACTCCCGTCAAATAAGCCCAGAACGTCCGATAAGAGAGCCACGCCGGAACATAATCTGCCGTCGCCTTCACATAAAGCAGGTGCGAAAGCCCAATCGGAATAACAAAAACCGCAAAAAGTATCCGCGCAATCCGAACACCGCGTTCCCCCGTAACGAAGCTCAAGAATGATCCCTCAGGCGACTTCGCAAGCGCCGCAAACAAAGTCCACCCGCCAGCCAGCACCACCGCAATCTCCCCAAACCCCAGCCACACGCCTTCGATCTGAGGCGCCACTATCAGCGCCGGCACCTTCAGCAACGCCCACACAACCAGATACGGAAACAACACCCGAATCGACCACGTCACCGTACTCTCAAACAGCAACCCGACCCCACACATCAACATGATGATCCCCGACAAATACGCCAGCGCCGTCCGCCCCGGAACCCACGCAGCGACTGGCTGCCAAACCAGCGCAAAATCCCCATAGACCAGCGCCAGTACGCCCAGCCCAATCATCCCAACGGCAAAAACTGTCAAAGCAGGCTGCTGCCTTCGAGTCATGTATTTGCCTCTCTAAAAACGAGTGACGGAAAGAATTCTGCAAGTGGTGCCACTTTAGCGGAAATCTCGCGAGAGGTATACCCTATGCCCGTGAAGTCCACCACCAAAGACGACACCGCCGAGCTCCTCAACATCGACGATCACGCCGTCCGCATCACCCACCCTGAAAAACTCTACTTCTCCCGCGAAGTCCAGCTCACCAAGCTCGACCTCGTCCGCTACGCCCTAGCCATCGCCCCCGGCGCCCTTCAAGGCATCCGTAACCGCCCCATCGTCCTCAAGCGTTTCGTCAACGGAGCCTGCCTCGAAGACAGCCAGCCCGAGCCCTTCTATCAGAAGCGCGCCCCCACCGATCTTCCCGCATTCCTCCGAACCGTCACGCTCTCGTTCCCCTCCGGTCGCACTGCCCAAGAGCTCGTCGTCGACAACCCCGCCGGCATGGCCTGGATCGTCAACCTCGGCTGCATCGAATTCCACCCGCACCCCGTCCGCGCCATCGACCCGCTGGAACAGAACATGGCGCATCCCGACGAGCTCCGCATCGATCTCGACCCCGGCCCCGGCGTCGAATGGCCCGACGTCCGCGCCGTCGCCCTCGAAGTCAAATCCATCCTCGAAGAGAACAACCTCACCGGCTGGCCCAAGACCAGCGGCTCCCGCGGCATGCACGTCAACGTCCGCATCCACCCGCGTTGGACCTTCACCGAAGTCCGCCGCGCCGCCCTCGCCCTCGCACGCGCCGTCGAACGCCGCGTCCCAACTCTAGCCAGCTCGAAATGGTGGAAAGAAGAACGTCACGGCGTCTTCCTCGACTACAACCAGAACGCCAAAGACCGCACCACCGCCAGCGCCTACTCTGTCCGCCCACTGCCCGACGCCCGCGTCTCCGCCCCGCTCCACTGGCACGAAGTCCCCGACGCCAACCCAGCCGACTTCACCGTCCTCACCATGCCTGAGCTCTTCGCCGAGCGAGGCAACCCGCACGAAGCCATGGACGCCGCCCCCGGCTCACTCGATCAACTCCTCGCACTCGCCGCCCGCGACGAAGCCGAAGGCCTCGGCGACGCCCCATGGCCCCCACACTTCGTCAAGCAGGAAGGCGAAGCCAAAAGAGTCCAACCCTCCAAAGCAAAATCCTTCTCCGCGCAAAGTGCCGAAGGCTTCGGCTCCAGACGCTTCCGCAAACAAGCCCTCAAACAAGACGCCGCGACGGGCGATGCGACCGAGCCCCCGGAACCCAAACCCAAACTGGCAAAGAAACCCCCAGCCCGCCGCACCCCCAAACACCCTCTCATCATCGTCGCGCAATCCCCCGACAAAGCCGCCGCCGAAGCCGGCCTCACTCGCTGGAAAGAAAATCACCCCGAAGCTGCAGCCCATCTAGCCGAAGACGACGTCCTCATCGACCGCATGCGCGGCAGCTCCACCATCTGGTATCGCATCCGCCTTAACCTGCGCAACGTCCCCGAAGATCGGCGCCCCGCGCAGTCAACACCCGAGCCCGACGACGACCCCACCCGCTCCTGGCGCGAAGAGCAACATCATTAGGTAAGCTAGTAAATCATGTCTGAACCCGGACCCCGAAAGCGTTGGACCCCAACAGGCATTCTCATAGGACTTATAGGCTTTGCGTGGTTGATCTGTCCTGTCTCGATCTTTCGTGGCTTCATGTGGTTCGTAGCTCTCACCGTCGTCTTAATTTTGGCAGCGATCATCTCTGCCATTGCGGACAAGCATTCTCGTGACAGCTAGATTTCGACGGCCTTCCCCTGCTGATTAATATCTACTTCCGCTCCGGAAAAATCTCCATCAACTCCTGCGGAGGCACGACCTCCAACTGCGCATACGTACAATCCTGCGGCCTCTTATCCATTCGCCACCGTCGAAACTGCGCCATATGCCGAAACCTGTCACCCTGCATATGCTCATACGCAACCTCGACCACCAACTCCGGCCGCACCGCCTCCCACGAAAGATCCTTCCCCGCAGACCAACGGCTCTGCCCACCCGGCATCCGTCCACTCGCCGTCATCTCGGCCCACCCAGCCCAGGGATGCCCCTTCAACGCATCCACGCGATACGGCTCCAAAAATGAAACCAGTTCCTTCCGCTTCGGCATCGTAAAGCTCGCACATACACCCACATGCTGCAGCGCACCAGCCGCATCATAAAGTCCCAACAACAGCGACCCCACCGCGACACCCTCGCCATTCTTATACCACCGAAACCCCGCCACCACACAGTCGCAATCCCGCTCATGCTTCACCTTCAGCATCACGCGCTTATCCGGCTGATAAGTCCCATCGACAGGCTTCGCCATCACCCCATCCAGCCCCGCACCTTCAAATCGCTTGAACCAATCCTCCGCAACAGCCTTGTCCCGAGTCGCTGGCGTGACATGCATCGGCGCACTTGCCTTTCGCAGCACCTCCTCCAACCTCGTCCGCCGCTCCTCAAACCGAACCTCCCGCAGATCCGCATCCCCCACCCAAAGCAGATCGAAAAACACCACCGAAGCGGGACTCTCCTCAGCCAGCATCTTCACCCGCGAAGCCGCCGGATGAAGCCGCAGCTGCAGCGCATCGAAATCCAACCCCTCCTCCGTAGCAATCACAATCTCCCCCTCCAGAACGCACCGCTCCGGCAACTGCTCCAGCAGCACCTCCACTACCTCCGGAAAATACCGGTTCAACGGCTTGCCATCCCGGCTCTGCAGCAGAATCTCGTCCCCATCCCGAAACACCACACATCGAAACCCATCCCACTTCGGCTCAAAGATCCAAGCGTCGCCCGCAGGAATCTCCGCCACCCGTTTCGCAAGCATCGGTAGTATCGGCGAACTCAATGGCAGGCTCACACAGGCATCATAGCTGCTGACTCACACAAAACATGGTGTTCAATGGCGGACACAAACGTTCGCATCCGACCACTTCGCCCGCACTCCCCCCGAAGCGAACAGCCGCAACCCAATTATTTTCAGCGAGCACACAAACCACCCAAATGGTCAGCCGAGTGCATATGATTACCCAAACGATCTGCGAACGAGGGACACGATGCGAACTCTGTTCTGGAATCTCTCTTACGGAATCCGCGCGCTACGCAAGAATCCTGGCCTGACCGCAGCAGTCATCGCCACGCTTACGCTCGGCATCGGAGCCACCACCGCGATCTACACCGTGGTCTACGCTACCCTGATCGCGCCGCTACCCTACCCCGATCCAAATCAGCTCGTGATGGTCTGGTCAAAGGTCAATGGCAATAAAAACGGAATCTCCGCGGGCGACTTTCTCGACTGGCAGCGCCAGAACACTTCGTTCCAGCAAGTAGCCGCATGGACCGGCGGCAGCTTCAATCTCGCTACACCCGACCAGCCCGAACAACTCGAGGGCAGGCTCACTTCGCCCGGATGGTTCCACCTGCAAGGAATGCCGTTCCTCATGGGCCGCGATTTCCTTCCGGAGGAAGGCATCCCTGGAAAGGATCACGTCCTCATCCTGACCCACCATTTGTGGAACCGTCTCGGCGCGGACCACGACATCGTAGGCAAAACGATGCGCGTCAATGGCGCCAACTACACCGTCGTCGGCGTCCTCTCGCCCGGTCTTCCCGACCGCCTCGGCTCTGAACTCGCGGCCCCACTCGCCTTCACACCCGAACAGATCAATCACGAATATCACTGGCTTCTCGCAATGGGTCGGATGAAGCCCGGCGTGACCATGCAACAGGCGCAAGCCGACATGGACGCGGTTACCAGCCATATCGCCGCCGCCTACCCCACCTCCAACAAGGGTTGGGGCGCCATCGTCGAGCCGCTGAAGAATGACTTTCTCCCTCCCGGCCGAATCCATAACCTCTGGCTCCTTCTCGGCGCTGTGGGCTTCGTCCTTCTCATCACCTGCGTCAACATCGCCAATCTGCTGCTGGCGAAGGGCGCGGCGCGGCAACGGGAGATTGCCATTCGCAGTTCCCTGGGAGCGTCGCGCACCCAGATCTTCGGTCAGTTTCTGACAGAGAGTCTCCTGCTCGCCGTTCTCGGCGGTGGATTCGGTATTGCGCTTGCCGCCGGACTATTGCGAGTCATTCTCAGCTTAGTGCCCGAAGGCATCCTGCCCTCAGAGGCCAACTTCCAACTGAACCTGCCTGTACTAGCAGTAGCGATCGCCGCCACCACTCTCGCCGGCCTCCTGTTCGGCTGCGCGCCGGCGTGGTATGCCTCGCGTGTCGACCCGGGAGAAGCCCTCAAAGATGGTGGGCGTACTGCTACCGGCATTGGCAGCAACAAGCTCCGCCGGACACTCATCATCGGCGAATTCGGCCTTGCCCTGTCCTTGCTCGCCGGAGCTGGCCTCGCCATTCACAGCTTCTGGAACCTCACCCGGGTCGATCTCGGTATACGCACAGATCATGTGCTCATCTTCCGCCTCGTGCAGCCGCAAGGACGATTCCACTCTCCCGAAGAGATGAACGTCTACAACCAGCAGATGCTCAGCGCGCTTCAATCCGTCCCCGGCGTAGCTCACGCCGCCAGTACCACCGGAATGCCGCTCCGTGGAACAAGCGATGGAATGCCGTTCACTCTCGTCGGCGGCCGCACCTATAGCGATCCCTCGCAAGAACCGAACACCGGCTTCCAATCCATCTCACCCGACTACCTACAGACCTTCGGCATACAACTCCTTCAGGGTCGTTCCTTCACCGGCCAGGACACAGCAACAAGCGTGCGCGTCGCCATGGTCAACCAGGAATTCGCCAATCGTTACCTGAAGGGAATGGATCCCTTCAAGCAACGAGTCTCCATCGCAGAGATAGTCCCGGGCCAGCCGCAGCTCGGAGCCAAAGTCGAATGGCAGATCGTCGGCATCTTCCACAACGTTCGCTACGGAGACTTCCGCGACGACTATCCCGAGGTCGATGTGCCCTTCGCCCAGTCGCTCTCTCCGGACGCGGCTATCGGCGTGCGCACTGCTCAGGATCCCGATGCCATGACGAAGACAATCGCCGCCGCCGTGCACTCCATCGACCCGCAGATCGCTCTGGCCAATCTGCGCACCATGGACCAGGTAAAAGACGAGTCGCTCGCGGAAGACAAATTCACCATGCGTCTGTTCGCAAGCTTTGCCGTAGTCGCTTTGCTGCTTGCTGCGGTCGGCATCTACGGGCTGATGGCATACGCGGTCTCGCAGCGAACCCAGGAGATCGGGATAAGGCTTGCTCTTGGCGCAGGAAGAAATGGCATAACGTCGCTCGTCCTCAGAGAAGCATCTCTGCTCGCGTGCATCGGACTGGGAATCGGAGTGGGAGGTGCCCTGCTAGTCGGTCGCACCATGCAGACCACTCTCTACGGAGTAGGCGCGATGGACGTTTCCGTCCTCCTCGCCGTAACGGCAATCCTGTTTCTCACCGCCCTGCTGGCTTCCTATCTGCCAGCCCGTCGCGCAGCGTCCATCGACCCCATGCAGGCACTCCGAACGGAATAGTCGGTCCCCCCATCGACACACTGAGGGCAGACTCGCCTTTGCCTTTGCATTTTGCCTTTGCCTTTGCATTTTGCCTTTGCATTTTGCCTTTGCCTTTGCCTATTGCCTATTGCCTATTGCCTATTGGCTATTGGCTATTAGTTGTCATCCTTCGCCGAAGGCGGAGGATCTGCTTTTGCTTTTGCTTTTGCCGTTGCCGTTGCCCTTGTCGTTGCCGTTGCTTTTGCCGTTGCCTGTGCCGCTACCATCGCCATCATCCTATCGATCCCCGATGTTACCCTCCCCTCATGCGTTTCGATGACCACGAGTATTACGTCTACATCCTCGCAAGCCGATCCCGCACCCTCTACATCGGAGTCACCAATAATCTCCTGCACCGAATTGCCCAACACCGCGCAGGCAAATCCGGCGCCTTCACCACCCGATACAAAACCCATCGCCTCGTTTACTTCGAGCGCTTCCAGTACGTCAACAACGCCATAGCCCGAGAAAAATACATGAAACACTTCACGCGCGAAGAAAAAATCGCACTCATCGAATCCAACAACCCAACGTGGGAAGATCTGGCCGCCGATTCTTTCCGCCAACCGGCGTGAGGACCCTCAGCCACGACAGCGGCCTGCTACATTCAACGTCTGAGAATTTACAATAGAGACGCCATGGCCAAAGCCCTCTTCTGCCCAACCTGCCACAAAGTCGTCCTAGCCACCGACGAAGACTTCCCCTTCTGCTCCGACCGCTGCCGTCGCATCGACCTCGGCAAATGGGCCTCCGGCGACTACAAGATCTCCTCCCCTATCCAGGACCCCGACCTCCTTGAAGAACTCGCTCGGTCCCAGTCCCATGGCCGCAAAACCCACGAAGACGACTGAGCCTCCGCAAAATTAAGTGCGTCTCGTGTCGCCATAAACCGTCTGAACCGAATACTTTACCCGCAAAAGCAGCCGCTTTGACCCTAAGTCGAGATTTAACCCGTTTGTATTGAATACTTTGCGCGCCTTTCGATAGGGGTGAGGCACAAGGTTACACTGAAGATACATGCGTGATTCAACCCCCAAAAAGAAGACCCTCTGGGCCTGGCTCATCGCCACCTTCTTCGGCTCCGGCCTGCTAAAACCCGGACCCGGCACCTGGGCCAGCGCCGCCGTCCTCGTCCTCTGGTTTACCGCCGCACAAATCTTTCACCCAGCACATCTCCCCCTCCTAACCCTCGCCGCAGCAATCATAGCAACCCTCATCGGCATCCCCGCGGCGACCATCGTAGCCCGCGAATCCAACCGCGAAGACCCCGGCCACGTCGTCATCGACGAGGTAGCCGGCCAGCTCATCGCCCTCATCCTCTGTCCACCCGACTGGCCCCACGCGATCCTCGCCCTGCTCCTCTTCCGCCTCTTCGACATCCTCAAGCCCTGGCCCATCCGCCTCCTCGAAGAACTCCCCGAAGGCACCGGCATCATGCTTGACGACGTCGCCGCCGGCCTCTTCGCCCTCGCCGTCTTCGCCCTCATCCACGTCCGCTTCTAGCCTGGGAAGTTGCGCTTCCCCGCGCCCACGTCTACGCTAGCCATCAGGCCATGACCACGCTCCGTTCCCTGCTCACTCCCGACAAGTCCGACGCCCCCCACCTCGACCGCGTTACGCCTCTCGCCGCCATGCCTGGAGGCCAGGTCGACATCCACGGCCACCACCTCGACCCGCACTCCGCCGAGATCCCCCATGCCACCATCGGCGACATCCCCGCCCCCGTCATCCTCAGCCGCCCCACCCGTGCCACCATCCGCATCCCCGAGGGCACCATCTCCGGCGACCTCATCCTTCATCGCAGCGCGGCAGGTAGCAACGCTCTCAACCTCCGCGTGGCCGTCCCCATGGCAGAAAATCTTCACCCCGTAGCCAACCCCGCCGTCGACACCGACGGCAATGTCTACGCCACCGTCTCCGGAACCCGCGGCCAGACCGTCCCCGTCTCCATCTTTCAAATCCAGCGCGACTTCCAGGTCCGCCCCTTCGTCCGCGACCTGCTCAACGCCACCGGCCTCGCCTTCGGCCCCGACGGCTTCCTCTACGCCAGCTCCCGTGCCGAAGGCACCGTCTACCGCATCTCCCCCGACGGAGCCATCTCCACCTACGCCGAAGGCATGGGCATCGCCACCGGCATCGCCTTCGATCGCTCCGGCAACCTCTTCGTCGGCGATCGCTCCGGCACCATCTTCAAGATCGCCCCCGGGTCCGCTCCCGGCTCCAGCGGCGAAACTTTCGTCTACGCCACGCTAGAACCCTCCATCGCCGCCTACCACCTCGCCTTCAACGATGCCGGAACTCTCTTCGTCACCGGCCCCACAACCTCCAGCAACCAGGCCATCCACGCCATCGACCGCGACGGAACCACCACCATCTTCTATCAAGGCCTGGGTCGCGCCCAGGGCCTCGCCCTCGACGCCGAAAACAACCTCTATGTGGCTGCCAGCCTCCGTGGCCAGCGTGGCATCGTTCGCATCACCCCCAACCGGGAGACCAGCCTCGCCGTCTCCGGCAACAACCTCGTCGGCCTCGCCTTCCTCGAAGATGGCAACGCAACCCTCGCCACCCGCGATGCTCTCTACCACATCGCCCTCGACATCGAAGGCCGCAAACTCGTATAACCAGCCAAGTTCAGGGGCCAAATCCCTGATAACGTAAAATCATCTTCGCCGACGATCTTAGAGTCTGCGAAAGACCTCAAAACACATCTCCTGGCGCGAGGAAGGCATCGTGGAATCCCGGCTCTATAGCAGATTACTGATCCGTCTTCTTGTTTTACCGATTGCGGCACTCACGCTTCTCGCCCTCATCCTCGGATACGGTCTTCAGCGCCTGCAGGAGAGCGCGGATCTTGTGGATCGCGCCGACGTCGTTACCCTTCACGCCAACCGCCTGATCAAACTGATAGTCGATGAAGAGACGAGCTTGCGCGGTTATCTCATCGTTCGCAACCCCACCTTTCTCGAGCCTCTGCGCGCCGCCGACAAACAGATCGATGCCGAATTCGACACTCTGTATTCCCTCGTCCACCGGCCCGATCAGGTCGAGCGCCTCAAACACCTCCAAACAAGCCAAGAGCAATGGGAGCAACAGGCCTACCAGGAGATTCAATCTCCCCCCGAAGACCCCGCCACCCTCGAACAACACATGCTCCAGCGCAAGGGGCAGATGGACAACCTGCGCGCCCAGATGGACGAGTTTCTCGCTATCGTAGCCGGTCGCCGCGCGGAACATTCCGCCGCTGATATCGCTTTCAATCGGAACGCCAGAATTATCCTGGTGCTTCTGATGGCGTTGATCGCTGCGATCCTCGCCCTGGAGACGAATCGCATCTTCCATAGGCTGACTGCGGTCTATAACCAGCAGCTCCGCGAGGTCAAACTGCGCAGCGACGAGTCCTACGATCGCGAACAATGGCTGAACACGACCATTCGTAGCATTGGCGACGCAGTTATAGCCTGCGATGCCGATGGGAAAGTCAGCTTCATGAACCTCGTCGCCCAGCAGCTCACAGGCTGGAGCGAAGAGCAGGCCGAAGGCAAAACTCTCCACCATGTCTTCCCGATCTTCAACGAAGAGACCCGCACCCCAGTTGAAAACCCCGTCGACAAGGTCCGCCGCCTCGGTACCGTCGTCGGGCTCGCCAACCACACCTTCCTCGTGGCCCGCGACGGCAGCGAGGTCTGCATCGACGACAGCGGCGCCCCCATCCGCGACAGCGCGGGAAAAATGATAGGCGTCGTTCTCGTCTTCCGCGACATCACCGAGCGCCGAATGTCGGAGGGCGCTCTCATGCGGGCAGAAAAGCTCGCCGCCGCCGGACGACTCGCCGCAACTGTCGCCCATGAGGTCAACAATCCCCTCGAAGGCCTAACCAATCTCGTCTACATCGCCCGCCGCACCGACAGCCTGGATGAGATTCGCCATCTCCTCCTGCAGGCCGAAAGCGAACTCGCACGAATCGCCCACATCACTCGCCAGTCCCTGGGCTTCTATCGTGAGACAACCACCCCGGCCCACTTCCAACCCGCCTCGGTGGTCCGCGAAGTCGCTGACTTCTACTCAACGCGCGCGAGGAACCAGGGCGTGACCTTCGTCGTCGAAGCGGAAACCGAACGAGAGGTCCTCGGGAGCTCCGGCGAGTTGCGCCAAATTCTCTCCAATCTTCTGGCTAATAGCCTCGACGCCTGCGCGCACGGCTCGACCATCCGCATTCAGGCGCGCTCCGCCATCGACCCCCGCAATCCATCGAGCAACGGCGTGCGCATCACCATCGCCGACACCGGCTTCGGCATCCCTTCAGAGCACCTCGACAACATCTTCGAACCCTTCTTCACCACGAAGAAAGATACTGGCACCGGCCTCGGCCTTTGGGTCTCCCGCGAACTCGTCCAAAAGCACGGTGGCACCCTGCGAGTACGCTCCCGCACCGAAAAACCACGCTCCGGAACTCTCTTTTCCATCTTCCTCCCAAACCAGGGCAGGCTCCAAACGATCGACTCCTTCTCCACAAACGATCACGCAAGACCTGACGGTATCCTCACGAGAGAGCCAACGACTTAGTGCAATACGTCGATGCCGATCATTCCCTGCGCCGTCTGAATCGAATGAACGTCGACGACAGCTTCTGCCTGCCGAATCCGCCGTTGTATGACATCTGCCGCCTCAACCTGCCGATTCTCGCGCAGAAACTGCTCATAATGCTTCAGCGCGCTCACGTAGGCCGGATGCCCCCAGCCAAGTTGCCGGCTCATGGCAACCGTTCCATCCTGCATGTGCGGTCCTGCTTCGGATATATTGCCGGACTTCCAATAGGCGTAACCCAGTAGAAAGTCGCTCAGGCCAATTGGAAAATCGTCTGGACGCAGCTTAGTCTTCGCTTCATCAATGACCTCCTTCAGCAGCGGAATTGCGGATGGGCAGTCTTTGAGGTAGCACATCGTCATCGAGAGGACGGAGCGAGCCACTATCCTGTCAAACACACTCGCTTGCTTGTTCTCAACAAATTCGGCTACCGCCTTCTGTGCAATATCTCTAGCCTTGTCGAACTTCTTTTGGGCAAGAAAGAGTTCCGCCAGATCGTTATAGGTGCGCGCTATCTGCAAGCGGTCGCCCAGCTTCTCCCTGAGATTCAGACCCTCCAGTTCCTCCTTTTCGCTATCCCGCATTTTTCCCATCGCAAGATGCAGGCTTCCTAATTGGGTGAGGACCGCAGCCAATTCCTCGCTCGGCGCTGGAGCATGACGAAGCAAAGAGACGGCATGCTCCACCACTGCTTCTGACCGCGCCCATTGGGCTAAATTCCCGTACGACACGCCGAGCAGCGCAGACTTCCTTGCCAGTTCAATATCCGGAGCATGAGAGGCTTCGGCCTTTCGCAAAGCCTCTTCTTGAAGTGCGATTTGGCGGACGAGTTTCTGTTTGAAGACACTCGCGGCATTCGCTTCAACACGCACGTGCTCCTCACTCTCGTCGCCACTCGGGGGCGCCTGCTGGCCATGAATAAAGGAAGACAACAAGAAAGCAAGCATAGGACTGGCAATGAGACGAATGTTCATCATAGACTCCCGGATTTCTGGTTAGAGCGCAGGGAAGACAGAAGTTCCTTTTCGCGTTCCGCCGCATGAAGATTCATCACGCACAGAACACGCGACCCAGGTGTCGATAAGCCCTTCTGTAGAACGGCGGCATGCTCCACATGAGAACGTCCGGCAATTTCCCAAGTTTTTCTTTCAGGGATGCAGACATTGAGGCGATGCTCGGTTCCGATATTTGACTCAGCCTTTCGCATGCAGTCTGAGCCTCCTGGCGCACCCACGCAAGATGCACGCCGCTTGCCAATCAACCGCTAGATAATTAGCTGCGTATTTTCAGCGGCATGAGTCAGCTCACGGGATGAGAAGGAGCCCGTGCAACTCCGGGCAAGTGTCATGGAATCGACATGAAGCCAGCATTTTCGACATCTACGACTGCACCTTGAATTAGTCCAAAATGCCGACAGCAGCCCCGAGTGCATCCTCAGCCCACGCGAGGAACCAGGATGTGACATTCGTCGTCGATCCGGAAGCCGAACGAGAGGTCCCCGGGAGCCTCCGTCGAGGTGCATCAGATTCTTTCCAGCACACTCTCTTCGCCCGCTTTGTTTGCCAGTTAGATAATGCGTTTCGCACCCAGTTAGGAAACAGGATCAAATAAATCGCAACGACCAAGTCGGGGCGCCGAATCGCTCCATCCACGGAACCGCGGGAGAAGCCTCTATCATTGAGGAACAGAACTTGTTCCACGGCAAAACCACTAACAAACAACTAACACGAGAGAGCCTGTTTCACCGAGGCCACGAAAAAGGAAAGAGATGATCGCTGAAATCATTGCTGCCGGTTCCGAAATGCTCACGCCCTTCCGCCAGGACACCAACTCCCTCTTTCTCACCGAGGGCCTCAACGACCTTGGCGTTCAGGTGGCCTTCAAAACTATCGTCGGCGACAATTTCTCCCACCTCACCTCTGCCGCCGCCATCGCTATCTCCCGCGCCGACATCGTCCTCTTCTCCGGAGGCCTCGGCCCCACCGAAGACGACCTGACCCGCGAGGCCGTCGCCGCAGCACTCGGCATCGGCCTCCACCCCGACAACGCCGTCCTCACTGCTCTCTACAAACGCTTCGCCGCGCGCCAGATGGTCATGCCATCCAACAATGCCAAGCAGGCCGACATCCTCGACGGCGCCACTGTCATCGACAACAAAAACGGCAGCGCTCCCGCCCAGTACCTCGACACCACCATCCTCGACTCGAACTCTGAGCCCATCCGCAAGATCATCATCCTTCTTCCCGGGCCACCCAAAGAGCTCAAGCCGCTCTTCGAAAACGAAGTGAAGCCCCGCCTCGCAGCCACGCTCCCTCCTCGTCATCTCGCCAAACGTATGCTCCGCATGGCGCTCATTCCCGAGTCGCACGTCGACGCCCGCACCGCGCCCATCTACCGTCAATACACCGACGTCGAGACCACTATCCTCGCGGGCGCCGGAGAGATCCAACTGCAATTCCTCTGCGCCAAACCCTCCTCAACCGACGCACAGGCACGCGTCGACGACCTCGTCGAAAAGATCGAAGCCGAGATGGACGATTCCATCTTCTCCTCTCACGGCGAATCTCTCGAGGAAGTCGTTCTCCTCAACCTCGGCCTGCGCAGCCTCACTCTCGCCACCGCCGAAAGCTGCACCGGAGGTCTCCTCGCGCAACGCCTCACCGCCATCCCCGGCAGCTCGCGCTACTTTCTCGGCGGAGCGGTCGTCTACAGCGACGCCCTCAAGACCACCTTCGCCGATGTCCCCCCCGAACTCGTCGCCTCCAAAGGCCCTGTCTCCGCCGAAGTAGCGCAAGCCCTCGCCGAAGGCATTCGCCGCCGCACCGGCGCATCACTCGGCGTCTCCATCACCGGTATCGCCGGCCCGGGTCCGGGAGCACCCGGTCCCGACGCCAACAAACCAATCGGCCTCGTCTACGTCGCTCTCGCCAACGCCCAGCAAACGCAGGTCAAAGAGCTTCAGCTCCCAGGGGACCGCGAACGCATTCGTTGGTGGGCCAGCCAACACGCTCTCGAACTCATCCGCCAACACCTGCTCTAACCTCGCTGCAAAACGAGAAGTACCCCCTGCCGTCGTGTTGCCCCGCTAACGAGCTACCTCGCTAACTTGCTCACTCACCGACTTGCTAAACTCATCCACATAGTGATGAACCCCTGGCTCCTCTCCATCCCGCTCGCCTATCTCCTGGGGTCCATTCCCTTCGGCTATCTTCTCGTCAAAATCTTCCGCAAACAAGACATCCGCGCCACCGGCAGCGGCAACATCGGCGCAACCAACGTCGCGCGTTCCGGAGCCAAAGGCCTCGGCATCCTCACTCTTCTTCTCGACTGCGGAAAAGCCTTTCTCGCCGTCAAAATCGCTCAGCACCTCGCTCCTGGCAACTACGATCTCGCCGTAGTCGCAGCCGTAGCCGCGATCCTCGGCCACGTCTTCCCCATCTGGCTCGGCTTTCGCGGAGGCAAAGGGGTCGCCAGCGCTCTCGGCGTCTTTCTCGCGCTCTCTCCTGCCGCTGCAGGCTGCATCTTCGCCATCTTTCTCGCCGTCTTTCTCATCACGCGGTACGTCTCGCTGGCCTCCATCATCGGCTCCGCTTGCTTCCCCCTCTTCGGCCTCTACTTCGCGCCCCAACGAACCCCCATCGTCATCGCAGGATTTCTTTTCATTCCCATCCTCATCATCGTGAAGCACCACGAAAACATCCGCCGCCTCCTCGCCGGCACCGAAAGCCGCTTCGGCAAAAAGAAGGCGGCAGCATGAGCCGCATCGCCATTCTTGGTGCCGGAGCGTGGGGCACTGCCCTCGCTCTCTCCCTCGCGCGCCGCGGAGGCCACCACCTCTGCCTCTGGTCTCACTCCGCCACGCTCGCCGAACAACTCACCGACGCCGGAGAGAACCTTCCCTATCTCCCCGGCTTCACCCTCCCCGTCGACATCGACATCACCGCCGACCTGCCCCGCGCTATCTTCGAAGCCGACATCCTCCTCTGCGTCACCCCCTCGCAGCATCTTCGCGGAGTCATCACTCACATCGCCCCACTGCTCACCCGCGATCAGATCATTCTCTCCGCCAGCAAGGGCCTCGAAGAAAAGACATTCCTCCGCATGTCCCAAATCGTAGCCTCAGTCGCCGACAATCCCTTCGCCGTCCTCAGCGGCCCCTCGTTCGCGCAGGAGGTCGCCGCCGGTATGCCCACCGCGATAGTCGTCGCTTCGAACTTCCCCCCAATCTCCCAGACCATCCAGCGCGAACTCACCTCACCCAATCTCCGCATCTACACCAACGACGATGTCCCCGGCGTCGAACTGGGCGGCGCACTCAAAAACGTCATCGCTCTCGCAGCCGGCGTAGCCAGCGGCCTCAACCTCGGCTACAACTCCTCGGCGGCTCTCATCACCCGCGGCATCGCCGAGATGACTCGCCTCGCCGTAGCCTGCGGCGGTCGCCGCCAAACACTCGCGGGCCTGTCCGGCGTAGGCGATCTCATCCTCACCTGCACCGGCTCTCTCTCGCGCAACCGCACCGTAGGCATCGAGCTCGGCCGAGGCCGCCAGCTCCCCGAGATCATCGCCGGCCTCCACGGCAAAGTAGCCGAAGGTGTCCGCAGCACCGCAGCAGCACTTGGCCTCGCCGCCCGCTACGCCGTCGAAATGCCCATCACCGAACAGATGGACGCAATCCTCCACCGCAACAAACCACCCCAGGAAGCCATCCGCGAACTCATGTCCCGCCCAGGCCGTGACGAATAATCACAATCCTTGTTGAACTATTCAGCATCGAAAACCCGAGGAACGCAAAGATGAAAATTCTCGTAGTCGGCGCAGGAGCCATCGGCGGATTCTTTGGAGCAAAACTCGCGCAGGCAGGTCGCGACGTCACGTTCCTCGTCAGAGGCTCGCGCGCCCTCGAACTCAAGCACAACGGCCTCCAGATCATCAGCCCAACCGGTAACCTGACCATCCAGCCCCACACGATTGCCTCGAACGAGATCCTTAGCCCTTACGACATCGTCCTGCTCAGCGTAAAAGCTCCCTCGCTCGACAGCGCAATTTCCGACATGAAGACCGCCGTCGGCCCTGACACGATGATCTACCCCGCCCTCAACGGCATGGGCCACATGGAGGCCCTCGCCCAGGCATTCGGTAAACATGCCGTCGTTGGCGGCGTCTGCATGGTCTCCACAACTCTCGACGATCAAGGTCGAATCCTCCAGCTGAATGAAGTCAATAAGCTCGTCTACGGCGAACTAAACGGAGAGATCACCCCGCGCATCCAGTCCTTCGATCAGACAATCAGCCACGCCGGATTCGACACCGAGCTCTCCGCCCACATCATTCAGGATATGTGGAACAAGTGGGTCTTCATCGCGACCCTCGGCCTCGGCACCTGCCTGCTCAACGGCGACATCGGACAGATCAACTCCGTCCCCGACGGCGAAGCCGCCATCCTCCAGTGTCTCGACGAGTGCGCCTCCGTCGCCAGCGCTTCAGGCTTCCCCACGCCGGAACCATTTCTCGCTCGAATCCGTCAGGTCTACGTCGACAAAAACTCCAAACTCGCCTCCTCTATGTTCCGCGACATGCAGAGTGGCGCTAAGGTTGAGGTCGAAGCTATCCTCGGCGATCTTCTGAAGCACAGTCAGTCCCACAACCTAAAAACTCCCCTCCTCCAGGCCGGCTGCGTCCGTCTGCGCATCTACCAAAACTCTCGCTCCGCTTCATAAGCCCGCAACTCACAAAACTTTTCTCCCCACCACAACGCATTCAGAGATACCTTGGTATTCATGCCTGAAACCAACCACGGCCACCATCACGACGAAGACCACATCCCTCCGCCCGATCTCCCCCAACACACTGAAAAGCGCATCCTCGGCTTCCGCCCCCTCCATGTCATCATCGGAGGCCTCGTCCTCATCGCCATCCTGCTGATCTACCTGCTCCTTATCGCCCGCATCGGCTTCTAATCCATCGCAAATCAGAATCCCCGCGCCAATCCGATAAACTAGAGCAAGCATGGTCTTCTCATCCCTCTTCGGAAAACGCGACAAGCAGGAAACCCCAGACGAACCCCAGCCGCAACAGGACGTCCCTGCGTCGAAGTTAGGCCTCTTCGACCGCATGAAGCAGGCGGTCACCCGCACCCGCGAGTCCTTCACCGAATCCGTCGGCTCCATCATCGCCCTCACTCGCGAGGTCGACGAAACCACCCTCCTCAACCTCGAGCCGCTCCTCCTCGCCGCCGACCTCGGAGCCCCCACCACCGCCATCGTCATGGAAAACCTCCGCCAGCGAGCCCTTCGCACCGGCATCCAGGGCGGCGAAGAACTCAAGCAGCTCCTGAAGGCCGAACTCAAGCAAGTCCTCGACTCCGTAGCCCGTCCCGTTCACCATCCCGCCGCCCCACCCGAGGTCATCATGATGGTCGGCGTCAACGGCACCGGAAAAACCACCACCACCGGCAAGCTCGCCGCCTACTTCACCGCCGGAAAAGATGGGCCAGCGCGATCCGTCCTCCTCTGCGCCGCCGACACCTTCCGCGCCGCCGCTATCGAGCAACTCGAAGTCTGGGCTCAGCGCTCCAACGTCCAGATCATCAAGACCAAGCAAGGTGGCGACCCCTCAGCCGCGCTCTACGACGCCTGCGCCGCCGCCAAGTCCCGCAACACAGACGTCCTCATCGTCGACACCGCCGGCCGCCTCCACACCAAGACCGACCTCATGAAAGAGCTCGACAAGATGCGCCGCACCGCCGAAAAACTCATCCCCGGCGCCCCCCACCAAACCCTGCTCGTCATGGACGCCACAACCGGCCAGAACGGCCTCCAGCAGGCCCGACTCTTCACCGAAGCCGCCCGCGTCACCGGCATCGTCCTCACCAAACTCGACGGCACCGCAAAAGGTGGCATCGTCCTCGCCATCGCCACCGAGCTCAAGCTTCCCGTCGTCTACGCCGGCACCGGAGAAAAGCTCGAAGACATCATCCCCTTCGACAGCGACTCCTTTATCGACTCACTCCTCGATTAGCTGCCAATCTGGGGATCGCATTGTCGCTTTATCTTAACCCCGCTAAAACTCAGTTCTAATCCAACCGCTCGATCATCACATCCGTAGACTTGATAAGAGCAGCCGCGCTATCACCCTTCTTTAACTGAATTTCACGAACCGCGCTCGCCGTAATGATCGCCGTCACATTCGCATCTCCCACTGCCAGCACCACCTCGGCCAGCAAGCCTTCAATCCGGATGCTCACTACCTTGCCCGCAAGCTGATTCCTTCCGCTCACCCGGCGGTACCGCTCACGTGACTCAGCCGCAGGTTTCATCTTGTCCTTCATCAGAAACGGCCGCAGCGTCGACTCCGGCAAACGATGGTGTCCCCCCGGCGTCTGAACAGTCTTCAGCTTGCCGCTCAGTATCCACTGCTTCACGGTCGCATAGCTCACACCCAGCAACCGTGCGGCCTCTCGCGGCGTCAACATGGCGCGTTCCGTTGGCATGGCCTAAGTTGTAGCACTTAGGCGAGCCATCTGCCAACCCGTTATCCTTGACCTCATGCAGTCCAGCGCAACACACATCCACGACGAAGCCTTCATGCGACAAGCCCTCAAGCTCGCCGCTGAAACCACGGGCCTCGCCTCACCCAACCCCCAGGTAGGCTGCGTCCTAACGGTCACTCCCAGGAACGGGGGCAACCCAAAGATCATCGGCGAAGGCGCCCACCTTTACGACAACCGCGACCACGCCGAAATCGTAGCCCTCAAGCAAGCCGCCTCCCGCAACTTCTCCACCCACGGTGCCACCGCCTACGTCACCCTCGAGCCCTGCAGTCATCACGGCCGCACCCCTCCCTGCGCTGACGCCCTCATCGCCGCTGGCATCGCCCGCTGCGTCATCGCCACGCAGGACCCAAACCCACAGGTAAGCGGCCAAGGCATCGAAAAGCTCCGCGCCGCCGGCATCGAAGTGACCCTCGGCGTCCTCCAGCAACAGGCTCGCGATCTCAACGAAGCCTTCGCCCACTTCATCCAACACCGCACACCCTTCGTCACCCTCAAGGCCGCACTCTCCCTCGACGGCAAACTCGCCCCTCCACCCGCCTCACGTTTCCCCAATCAGCCTCACTGGCTCACCGGCCCCGCTGCACGCCACGAAGTCCAGCTTCTCCGCCACGCCAGCGACGCCGTCCTCACCGGCATCGGCACCGTCCTCGCAGATAACCCCCGCCTCACCGACCGCAGCGGTCTCTTCGGCCCCGGCATGCTCCCCCGCCGCCGTCCCCTGCTCCGTGTCGTCATCGATACCCACCTCCGCATCCCCCTCGCCTCGCAGCTAGTCGTCTCAGCCGAAAACGATGTCCTGATCCTCACCAGCAAAGCCGCGCCAGAATCCAAAATCAACGCCCTCACCGGACGCGGAGCCCAAGTCGAAATCCTCCCGCAGCACACCGATCGCCTTAGCCTACCCGCCGTTCTATCGACCCTCGCCGACCGCAACATCCTCAGCCTCCTCCTCGAATGCGGCTCGCACCTCAACGCCGCCTTCCTCCGAACAAACCTCGTCGATAAGGTAGTCCTCCTCTACGCCCCCACTGAGCTCGGCCCCCAGGCCGTTCCTTTCGCTCAAGACATCGCACCCGATCTCCTTGAGCATTCCCTAACCCACATCGCCCGCGCCAATTACGGTCCCGACCTATCCGTCACCGGCTATCTCCACGACCCCTGGCCCCCCACGAAGCCCTAGTCCCTGGCATTAGTCCCCAGGCCCTAGTCCCTAGGCCCTATTCCCTATACCCTGTAATTATGTTCACCGGCCTCATCGAAACCACAGGCACCCTCCTCGCCGTCACCCCCACCGAAGGCGCCACGCGCATCACCATCGCCTCGCCCACGCTCACCTCACGCCTCAACACCGGCGACAGCATCGCGGTCAACGGCGTCTGCCTCACCGCCCTCAGTATCGAACCCAACGCCTTCCCCCCGCGCTTCTCCGCCGACCTGGCCGCCGAGACCATCGCCCGCACCACGCTCTCTCACCTTCGTCCCGACGCCATCCTCAACCTCGAGCTCCCCACCCCCGCCGGTTCACCCCTCGGCGGCCACGTCGTCCAGGGCCATGTAGACGGCACCGGCACATTACTCTCCCTATCCCCCATCACGCCCTCCGCCAATACCTCAGACTGGCGCCTCCGCCTTCGAATCCCCGACTCCCTCACCCGTTACGTCGTCCCACAAGGCTCCATCACCATCGAAGGCATCAGTCTCACCGTCGCCTCCATCCTCGGCAACGAAGTCGAGATTGCAATCATCCCCCACACCTACACCGCCACCAGCCTCCACTCCCTCACCCCGGGCGCCCCCATTAACATCGAAGTCGACGTCCTGGGCAAATACGCCGAACGCCAACTGCAAAAGCAAGAAACATTCACCCTCACCGAGCAATACCTCATCGCCAACGGCTACTAAGGCATCATCGGCCCGATATCATCGGACTTGCCGGCAACTAGCCTGTCACCTGGCTTGCCGCTGACCAGCGTGCCCACTTGATCCGGCACCGGGATGACCGGAGCATTCTTGGCCATATCGAAGCGGCCATTGGTCAGATAAGTGACCGCGATGCCTGCCAGAACATAGGGATTCAAGATCGCAATGGGAACCACGTACCCCTTAGTCTTCAAAAGCGCCTCCAGGACGCCTCTAGGCTTATGACTTCGGTGCGCATCTCCCGGTACCTGCGGAATCACGAACTCCCTCAGTTCAAGCGATTCGTGTTGATGCGCATAGTGCGCAAACGACTTCGCAATCTGTTTGGGCGTCGTGATGGCCACGTCTGCAGTGATACTCCGGTGCACAGCAGACGAAAAATAGAAATTCAGAACGGCACGCGAAAAGTCTGCGCAATTATTGGTAAATAGGTTGAAGTGACTTTCGTTCCCGCGGCTATTGAATTCCGCAATCAGCCGGTCATCCTGCTCTTCATCCGTCACAACTTCAAAGCTGTAAATCTTTCGGATGTACGACACGCCTAACAGTTGAGGCCACACTCTCTTTGTGTCGGTACCCTTCGTCACAGAGGCTAGATCGCCGAGGTGAGCCTCGGCATATTCTTCCCGCATCCTTTCGATTTCTGGTTTTGAGACCCAATCGGGCACATCCTCCTCTCGTTCCACGGCGTAGAGATATGGCAGCAAGGGGATGGCAACCCAGTCCAGTTTTCGAATACCCGAGTAGCGGCTAACCACCACTCCCGTTTCGCCGGGCCCACACCGGCGCAAAACAGTTGGCGATTCAGCGCACACCCGATTGAAATAAATTGCCGAATGGCCCGTCGGATTAATCCCGCCGAACAATCCAAATGGCTCCTCGATCAGAAGAGCCACGTTGCCGCGTGCGCTTCCCGTAGCGCCCCACACTACCAGAACCCACATCACAATCACCAAGTGGCAACGCTTCATATCGTTCACCCTCCCACCGTAGTCGCATGATGTTGCGCGGAAAAATAAATGGCATCACCGGGGCCTGGCGTTCGAAGTGCTAGTTAATCGGTCAGCAGTATGGATAGCGTACCGATACCGAAGGGCAAGCGATACTAGGAGTTTTCCCAGTAAAAGCGAACTTTTCAGAGTCTGCGGTAGTCCCACGCCGCGCGATCAAGGCTCTCAGCGAATGGACCAACGCAATCCGTAGAGCAATGAGATGCATAAAAACGCAGCCCCGAAGGGCTGCGCTTTTTCTTTCCTAGATCACCTGGATTTGGGCTAGATCGAGCTCATATTGTGCAGGAACTCCTGATTATTCCTGGTCTTCGCGAGTTTATCGGTCAACAGCTCCATCGCTTCCACCGGCGACAATGGATTCAGCACCTTACGCAGAATCCACGTCCGCTGCAGATCCTCCTTCGGAATCAGCAGCTCTTCCTTACGTGTGCCCGAGCGCTGAATATCAATCGCCGGAAACACACGCTTATCCACCAGCTTGCGATCAAGGATGACTTCCATGTTGCCCGTTCCCTTGAACTCTTCGAAGATCACTTCATCCATCCTCGAACCAGTATCAACCAGCGCGGTAGCAATAATCGTCAGCGAGCCGCCCTCTTCGATATTGCGGGCCGCACCAAAGAACCGCTTCGGCCTCTGCAGCGCATTCGAGTCCACACCGCCTGAGAGCACCTTGCCCGAAGGCGGCACAATCGTGTTGTACGCCCTCGCCAGACGAGTAATCGAGTCCAGCAAAATCACCACATCGCGCTTATGTTCCACCAGCCGCTTCGCCTTTTCGATCACCATCTCGGCAACCTGCACGTGACGCGCCGCCGGCTCATCGAACGTCGACGAAATCACTTCGCCCTTCACCGACCGCTGCATATCCGTAACTTCTTCCGGACGCTCATCGATCAGCAGCACAATCAGCACCACCTCAGGATGGTTCGACGTAATGCTGTTCGCAATCGACTGCAGCAGCATCGTCTTGCCCGTACGCGGCGGAGCCACAATCAATCCACGCTGTCCCTTGCCCACCGGAGTCAGCAGGTCCATCACCCGGCCCGAGATATGCTCGCGAACCGTCTCCATCTTCACCCTCTCCTGCGCATACAGCGGAGTCAGGTTGTCGAAAAGAATCTTGTTCCGTGTCTCTTCCGGCGACTCGAAGTTGATCGCCTCAATCTTCACCAGCGCGAAGTACTTCTCGCCCTCATGCGGAGGCCGCACATTGCCGCTGATCGTGTCGCCCGTCTTCAGGTCGAACTTGCGAATCTGCGAAGGCGAAACGTAAATGTCATCGGGGCCAGGCAGATAGTTGTAATCAGGCGAGCGCAGAAACCCATACCCATCCGGCAGAATCTCGAGCACGCCTTCGGCAAAGATGTGTCCTTCTTTTTCGCTCTGCGCCTGCAGAATCTTGAAGATCAGATCCTGCTTCCGCAGGCCGCTGGTGCCGGCAATGTCGAGTCCGCGTGCAAGTTTGCTCAACTCCGCGATATTGTGTTCCTTTAATTCAGAAATTGTCATGTTTTTACCTGGGATTTTTGATTTTGGAGGGGATTGTTTGAAACGGAGGCGGGATTCTGCTTGACGAGGGGGTCGTGCGGAAGGCCGTGATTTGGAGAATTTTATTGCGTGGGGGGTTATCTTGCAGGTGACCGGTTAGAAAAACTAAAACTAAGGAGGAGAAACTGCCGCGCACTAAGCTGCGCGGCGTTCCTGTAATTGTACCTTCTCTACGACTGCTTCGGACTCATTCATTGGAACAGTGTCCCGAAAACGATCCAATACTTCGTTGGTTGTATCCTGGAGCCGGGTGTTCGGCTTGTGCAGCTTCCGTGTCGCCTTCGAGGCCAGCTGACAGAGTTCATAACGATTGTTCACGTGCGTGAGAGCTCCAAAAATAAGATCTGAGCGCATAGTTTCTCCTTTTCCTTTAGAAGGCGTAAGCGTCTAATTAGCGCTCACTCGCCTGAAATACTGCTTGTATTCGTGCTGATAGCGTGACTGCCCGTTCTCCGACTTCAGTTATTAGACGCAAGACAATCCCAAGGGACTCTGCAATCCGAAGTGATTCTTTTTCGATGAGATGGCCCGCCAAACTTCAGCAGACAAACCAAACCGTTCGCTGGCCAAAACCAGCTTTGTTCTGCAAACTGTCTCTTGCGTAGGATTCAGCGCTCTCCGCGCCCAAGGCTTGAAACAGAAAGCAAGCCAGTCTCCCGGCTAGCCCGAATTACATCGCAAATGTCCCGGCCTCGTTCAGGTTTTCAGTTGGCTGAGAGCAACTCCGACATATGGAAAGTAAACCGTTCAGCCCCTCAGGTCAATACTTTTTTTGGGAACCCGTTAACAAATATATTCCAGAAACTGAAGGGGTCCGTTCCGCCTCTTGTAATACTTTTACTCATTCTAAAGTCTTTACATCGACTACGACCAATAGCTCCGGTCCAAAGTACGGTATTGAATAGCCTCAGCAATGTGTTTCACCGCAATATCACGCTCACCTCCCAGATCCGCAATCGTTCTGGCCACCTTCAAAATACGGTCATGCGCCCGCGCGCTAAGTCCCTGTTGCTGCATCGCCCGCTCCAGCAGTCGCTCCGCATCCGAAGACAGCTCACAATGAGCCCGAATCTGCTGCGTATTCATCTGTGCATTGGCAAAAACCTGCCGCGAAGCCGCCTTAGCCGACCCCGTCCCATTCCGCCCAGTCCGCTCCCCTGCCTGTCCAAACCGCTGATGCTGCAGCTCCCGCGCCTTCAATACCCGGTCCCGAATCTGCTCCGAACCCTCCGCCGCCGCCCCACCTCGTAACTCCTTATACTGCACCGCCGGCACCTCAATATGGATATCAATCCGATCCAGAAGCGGCCCGCTCACCTTACTCACATACCGCTGAATCATCGGCGGAGTACACATGCACTCCCGCGACTTGTCATTAAAGTAGCCGCAAGGACAAGGATTCATTGCCGCCGCCAGCATGAACTGCGCCGGAAAGCTCAAACTCATAGCCGCCCGCGCAATCGTCACATTCCCATCCTCCAGCGGCTGCCGCAACACCTCCAGCACATTTCGCGGAAACTCCGGCAACTCATCAAGAAACAGCAGCCCATTGTGCGCAAGCGAAACCTCTCCCGGCCGCGGCATCATTCCCCCGCCAATCAATCCGGCATCCGAGATCGTATGGTGCGGCGAACGAAACGGCCGATGCGCCACCAACCCCTGCTCCGCGTCCAGCACTCCCGCCACCGAATGAATCTTCGTCGTCTCCAGCGCCTCTTCAAATCGCAGCGGCGCAAGAATCGAAGGCAGCCTCTTCGCGAGCATCGTCTTGCCCGACCCTGGCGGCCCAATCATCAAAATATTGTGCCCACCCGCAGCCGCCACCTCCAGAGCCCGCTTCGCCGTCTGCTGCCCCCGCACATCCTTGAAGTCGAACGGAAAGTGCTGCATCTCATTCAGCAAAGTCTGCGTCTCCACCTTCAGCGGAACCGCCTTGATCGCCCCAAACGCAGCTGAGTTCAACAGCTCTCTTACCTCAAGCAGAGATTGCACCGGATAAACATTCACTCCCTCAACAACCGCGGCCTCCCGAGCATTGCTAGCCGGAATAATCAAATTCGAAATTCCATTCGCCCGAGCCGCTACAGCAATCGGCAGCATCCCCTGCACCGCCCGCAGACTCCCATCCAGCCCAAGCTCACCCACCAATAGGTAATCGCTCAGGTCCTTAATATGCAGAGCTCCATAAGCCCCCAGGATCCCAATCGCAATCGGCAGATCGAACCCCGACCCCTCTTTCTTCAAATCCGCCGGAGCCAGGTTGATAGTGATCCGCGTCGTGGGAATATCGAATCCCGAGTTCTTAATCGCCGACCGGACACGGTCACGGCTCTCCCTCACCGCCGCATCTGGCAGTCCCACCGTGCTGAAATGTTCCTTGTCTAATTTGATCCCGGAAAAATCAACTTCAACTTCAATAATGTGGGCATCAATTCCATAAACTGCAGCACTGCGAGCCGTAAAAAGCATTCTGAGCCTGATGAATCCTTGTGGCGGAAGATTTTGCCGAGTATAGCACTCGTCCGAATAACGCCGATTTCAAGTAGCGAACGTTAACTGCGTCGGCTCTCGGTGCGACAGGAGGCAAAGCACCTCGTCAGACAGCCCTGCACTCGGCTCAGCCAGAGAAGTTTGCGTCCCGCATTTTTTACATATCGATCAGTCATTCGCTTCTATACTAGTGCTCTAAACACGCGCACGTAGGCTCCATTCCTCAATCTGCTGCTCATGCTCTATCTCTATGGAGGTTGCCATGGCCCAGCGTTTCCGCCTTGCGCAGCTACTCTCTCCCGCCATCTCCATTCTTGCTGCGAGCCCGGGGGCCATTCAACTCTTCGCTCAAACTGCGCCCACGCGAATTCTGGCGTGCGAGTCGACCAACGACTCCTGCAAGCGGACTGACGTCCCCCTCGACCTCGTCTGGGTCTTCAACGGAATCGACGGAACCGCCACCTCGCCAACCAATCCTGCCGGCTCTCGCATCACCATCGAAAAATTCGACAGCAACTCAATCGTCCTTCGTCGCGTCGACGAAACCGGGCCCACCGCCGGTCTTACTGCCGTTTACAGTGGCACAGTCAACGGCACGCATATGGGCGGCACTGTCCAGCGATCGTGGCCCGGTCACCCCGACTATCCCGCCACCGCAATCTTCTCAGCCGTCCTTCAAGACCAACTCGCCGCCGGTACGCAGGCCCCGGCCGCATCTTCCACTTTCCAAGACGCACTGCCAACCGAGCTTCTCGTCTGTGAAAACAACAGCGTGTGCAACGCCGCATGGCGAATCCATGGCAACGAGGGCACCGGAGTCTGGTTCGCCCGAAATCCCACCAAGGCCACGCTCACCATCATCCGCTCAGCCCCCGACGACATCCTCATACGCCGTACCGACACCACCGATAACGTCACCGCCAACTACGTCGGAAGATTGCGCGGCGACCACTACGCCGGCACCATCATCTTCAATACACCCGGCCACCCCGGCGAAGTAACCGGCACATGGACGGCAACCATCCCCAAGACGACCTGCGATCCGCACGCTGGCCTTGAATCCGCCGACGCCATGCACCTCGGTCAGACCGCTCTAATGTTCCATCGCGATCACGAAGCTCTTGATTGCTATATCGTCGCTGCCAGAGCCGGAGACGCGACAGCCCAGACCGCCGTCGGCCTTACCTTCTACCAGGGCCGCGAGAGCGTTCCGCAGAATTACACTCAGGCCTTCTTCTGGCTGCAAAAAGCTGCGGACCAGGGCGTCTACGCCGCTCAGCGAACCGTCGCTGAGATGTACACCGCAGGCCAGGGAACCAATCGTGACGCAACCCTCGCCGCCATCTACACCAAACGTGCCGACGAGCAGAAGCACGACCTCGAGCGCCAGCAGGACCGCCAGTATGATGCGCAACAGCGCGCAGCCGACCGGAGCGCCCAGATTCTCTCCAGCTTTGTCCTGGGAGCTTCCTTCGGCCTCTTCTTCTAGTCCACCCAAAGAGCAGGCCAGACTATTTCATCGGCTCCGCAATGTCCTTGCTCTGCGGCAGTCCACCCGCGCAGGTGCCGGATGCATTCGTGTCATTCACATTGACAATCGTCAACACGCAAACAGTCTGTTTCTGCACGATGGGCTTGCCGGTCGCGGGATCGTTCAGCCCCACATTCACCTCGCGGACCACCTTAAACTTGTCCGAGGCCTTAATCCCGGCCTGCGATCCCTGGTTGATATACACGCTTCCGTTCGCAATCCCTGCAACCAGCGCAGACACCGCCTTTGGCCCCGGTGCACCTCCTATCGCAGCTAACAGCTTCGCAGCCAGATCCGTTGTAACTGCGTCGCTCGCCTTGGCCCACTCATTGCTCTGAATCACCTTCGGATCGCCGCCGCTCACCGTCTGTTTCGGAGGCACGCGAATCGCTCCGAACTGAGCGCCATTGGACTTCGACACCTGCGAAACCGGGACGCTGTCTTGAAACTCCGACGAGGGCTCCGCCAGAATCGCGCCTGACTCCACATCAATCAGACGCGCATTCGCACGCAGCGTCTGGGTTCCGATCGTCTTCGCCGTATTGCCGGATTGTTCGTTATGCGTCGTGAAGCCTCCGTCATAGACGTTCACCAGCACAATCTCCCCCGCGCCCAGCAACTTTCCAATCCTTACCGCCGTGTCCGACGACGAGCGATCGCTGTTCTGAAAGTTCTGTTCTTTGATGATCTTGTCGACGCTCGCGCGATCGATCACCGTAATACCTGGCTGGCCCGCAAGTTTTGCCGTCAGTTTGTCGGCTACCTGGTTTTCTGCAAGCGCGAAGATCGCGTTCGAGCGCGCCATTGGGCCATTTGCCTCAATAATCGCCAGCCGCCGCGTGGCCTGCGCGAATGTCAGCGAACAAGCCATCAGGGTAAACGCCAACATCACCACAGAATTCGATCGCATTCTTCCTCCAGCGAAGTTCGCTTGATCTCTTCTAGAAGCGACGCACATCGAGCAATTCAACTTCTTTCGCCGAGGCGGCGAGGTCATGAAATTGTCTCTTCGCGCGCGCTTGAGATTGTGGGGGCCCGTGGGCTCATTTTAGCCCAAGCACTTAAAACCTCAGAAACACGATTCGTACGAAACGGATCGCCACAGTGGTCAGTGACACGCGCAACAAATTTCAGCCGGATGAATGAAAACCGATAGTGCCTGAAACCGCGTACGATCATTCCACGATGAATCCCCACGTCGAACTCTTCCGCCGCCTCGCACTCCAACTCCCCGGAGCCGTCGAGAGTTCGCACATGAACCATCCCGACTTCCGTCTCAACAACCAGATCTTCGCCACCCTTTCCGGCGAAAAAAAAGGTTACGGAGTTCTCAAGCTAACCCTCGACCAGCAAGCCGCCTTCGTCGCCGACCAGCCTCGCATCTTCTCGCCGGTTCAGGGAGGATGGGGCCGCATGGGCATTACCTACATCCACCTCAACGAAGCCGACGAGTCCATCATGGCTGGCGCTCTAAAAACCGCCTACCTAAACCTGCAGGCAAAACAATCTCAAAAGAAATCCACGAAGAAACCCGCAAAAAAAACCGCATCATCCACCGCTCAAGCCAAAGCCACCCGCCGAAGCCACCCGCCGAAGCCTAAAATAAAACCGTGAATACCAGCCTCTTCGAACTCTTCAAAATTGGCATCGGCCCCTCCAGCTCCCACACGGTCGGCCCCATGCGTGCCGCCCTCCGCTTCACCCGCGAACTCGCCTTCGCCAATCTTCTGGAAACGACCGCGAGAGTCACCGTCGATCTCTACGGCTCGCTCGCCCTCACCGGCATAGGTCACGGAACCGACCGCGCCATTCTCCTCGGCCTCCTCGGCGAAGCCCCCGACACCATCGATCCCTCCGCCGT
Source organism: uncultured Acidobacteriaceae bacterium (assembly GCA_963841335.1). Taxonomy (GTDB): domain Bacteria; phylum Acidobacteriota; class Terriglobia; order Terriglobales; family Acidobacteriaceae; genus Edaphobacter. The sequence goes on from CAWJCF010000001.1 coordinate 239,415, forward strand.
CGAAACCAAAATCGCGACCATCCGCAACACAAACTCCATCAACCTCGGCGGCAAGAAGACGATCCCCTTCGTCGAAACCGAAAATCTCCTCTTCCACCGCAACCAGATGTACCCCGACCCCGCCATCACCTCGCACCCCAACGGAATGCGCTTCACCGCCTACGACGGTACTGACACACCGCTCACCACAGAAGTCTTCTACTCCATAGGCGGAGGCTTCATCGTCTCCGAAGCCGAGCGCACCGCAGAGAGCACCACCAGCCCCCGCACCGTGCCCTACCCGTTCCGCAGCTCCGCCGATCTCCTCGCCACCGCGGAAAAAAACAAACTGACCGTCGCCGAACTCATGCTAGCCAACGAGGTCGCCCTCCTCAAAGACTCCGCCCTCGCCATCAACCGTCCTCAATCCGCTTCATCCCAACCCAACCAATCCCCCGAGGAAAAAATCCGCTCCAGCATCCTCGCCATCTGGCAAACCATGCAGCAATGCACCGAGCGCGGCATCGCCACCGAAGGCATCCTCCCCGGAGGCCTCAACGTCCGCCGCCGCGCCCACCGCCTCGCCGAGCGCCTCAACACCATCGGCTCGAAAGACCCCCTCGCCCCCATCGACTGGGTCACCGTCTACGCCATGGCCGTCAACGAAGAGAACGCCGCCGGTGGCCGAGTCGTCACCGCCCCCACCAACGGCGCAGCCGGAGTCATCCCCGCCATCGCCAACTACTACACCCGCTTCATCGAAGGAACTCCGGAAGAAAAAGAAGAAGGCATCATCCGCTACTTCCTCACCGCCGCCGCCATCGGCATCCTCTACAAAGAAAACGCCAGCATCTCCGGAGCCGAAGTCGGCTGTCAGGGTGAAGTAGGTGTTGCCTGCAGTATGGCCGCCGGAGGTCTCGTCGCCGCCCTCAACGGCACCAACGCCCAGGTCGAGCACGCCGCCGAGATCGCCATGGAGCACAACCTCGGCATGACCTGCGACCCGATCGGCGGCCTCGTCCAGATCCCCTGCATCGAGCGCAACGGCATGGGCGCCGTCAAAGCCATCAACGCCTCTCGAATGGCCATGCACGAGTCCGGCGACCACAAGCTCTCCCTCGACCAGATCATCGCCACCATGTACCAGACCGGCCTCGACATGCAATCCCGCTACAAAGAAACCTCCCTCGCCGGCCTCGCCCTCAACATCATCGAGTGCTGATCTAGATCTAACTCGCCCCCACAGTCTCCTTCGGGCTAACACTGACCGTCATCCCCTTCGCATCCGGTGCAAAGTGCATCGTCACAACCGACTTCTTCCCGCAAGCCCTCACCGTCCACTTCTCGTCCCACGAACCCCCCGGCCCGCTCGGCTCCCCGTTCGGCAGAGCAGTCTCCAACACATCCACCGGGCACGAACCCGCGCCCGCGCCCACCCCCGCATACTGTACGGCGCTATGTTGCAACACCGGGTCCGCAGCCGATTGCCCCGGAAAAAGCCCAGCCACCGACGTCTTCCGATCCTGAATCGTCACCAAAGCCACATAGGATCGCTTCTCCCCACAGGCCACCCCATCCGTCATCTCCTTCCAGCGGGCGTTCACAATATTGCCGTCAGCATCCGTCTGAATCGTCCCGTAAACCTTCGCCTCACTCGTGTTCATGTTGATATCGATCTTTTGGCAGTGCGTCGAAAGCCCGCTCTCATACTCCTGATACGCTCCCAACACCGCCTGCCGATACGACTCACTGCTCCGGATCGCATCAAAAGCCCGCGGCCTGTTATTCTCCTGCGCCACCATCGACCCGCAAAACAAGCCCACAAACAAAGCAGCACGAAACCAGCGCATTACTCCTCCTCGAAACGAATCGCAGAAACCACTTCGTTCCGTTAGATGCGCCGCCGCATCCCGGGCTGTCTGGCATCGTTGCGAACCCAGCCAGCAAAAAGCCGGTGCGACCATCCGCACCGGCTCAGCACAAAGCATCGTCAGGCAAAGTTCTTATTTCGCAGTCACCCGCAAAGCAATCCTCCGGTTCTGCGCGCGCCCATCCTCCGTGGAGTTATCGGCTACCGGATGGTCTTCCCCATACCCCTCCGACTCAAGCCGCGAAGGATCAATCCCCGCCGCCGCAATCGCATTCATCACGTTCAGTGCCCGCGCCTTCGAAAGCGCCAGATTGGAAGCCGGGTCGCCGACATTGTCCGTATACCCGCCAATCTTCACATGAACGTTGGGATAGGCCTTCAGGATCGCCGCAATGTTCCCCAGTTGCTCCTGCGAAGAAGGCTGCAGCGTCGCCGAACCCGTATCGAACAGCAGCCGATCGAAGTTAAACCACGTCGTCGAATCCACCGGCCGCGAAGGATCGTTAATGAACTTCACCAACTGATTCTCGATCCCATTCTCCGGAACATTCAGCACCGTGCCATCCGGCAGAGTCAACTTGAAGAGATTCATTGCGGGCATGGCAGGAGTCTGAACCGCTTCCGGAGCCTTCGGTCGGTTGAACCACCACAAAGCGGCTATCAGTAGCGCCGCCAGCAGAAGAAGCGGCCACAGCCAGTTTCTGGCGACCGCCTTCGCTTCCGGCACAACCGCCGTCGCAACCGGAGGAACAGTCTGCGTCCCCAGCAGCGACCGGAAGCCGCTCGGCAGATACTGCTGCCAGCCCGAAGCCTGCGACTTCAACGTGCTCGCAAGGTCACCCGCACTCAATCCGTTATCGCGAACATGATGGCCAAGAAATCCCAGCACCAGAGGAGCCGCCATCGCCATCAGGCTGCTCGCCGTGCCGCCCGCAAGGCCCGACGTGCGGGCAACAGCATCCGTGACCCCCGATATATTCGATCCGAAGATCGTTGACATGAATTTGCTGCCCAAATCCGCAAGACCGCCCGGAGCGCCTGAACCGACACTCGATACCAGACTCGTAAGCGAAGTGGAGGCAACCGCCGGATTCGTGAGAAGACCAAATATCTGACTCATGAATCCAGGTTGATCAGCCTTCGCCGCAACGCCGGCAAGCATCGCTGCCGAACCGCTCTGTAGACCCCGCTGGACGGCGTCAGGAGCCGCTCCCAGCCTCGAAGCCAAAGGGCCAACCACCTGCGGCCCAAGTGTGCTCATTAAAGTGTCCAAAATTGAACCTGCCATACACGCTCCTTTTTGATTAACTTCTCTTGATCAAAATTGACTGTCTGGCCCGATCGAGCTTTGTCGAGATCTGAACTGCCGGATGATGTTACACCGCTATCCTCAACCTAGTGCTACTCCGTGTCAGCTGTCATTAGTGACAGCACAAGCACCGCGCGCGCGTTATCACCGCGTAAATCGTTAGAAATGTTCAACTCTTCGTTGAAACTCCCGAGAGAAAGCAACACCATCGGTCGCATTTTCTCCGCGTCTACCGCTCCACTGCCAGCGCCACCGAATTTCCTCCACCCAGACACAACGCGGCCACACCCTTCTTCGCATTGCGCCGCATCATCTCGTGAATCAGCGTCACCAGCACCCGCGCACCGCTCGCGCCAATCGGATGTCCAATCGCCACCGCCCCGCCATTCACATTCACCTTCGCAGCATCCAGCCCCAACTCCTTCATCACACCCAGTGCCTGAACACTAAACGCCTCATTCAACTCAAACAAATCCACCTCATCCCGCGTCCACCCCGCGCGCTTCAACACCTTCTGCACACCCGTAACCGGAGCCAGCATCACCCATTTCGGCGCAACTCCACTCGTAGCCTGCGCCTTGATCGTAACCAACGCCGTCAAACCCAACTCCTTCGCCTTCTCCGCCGACATCACCACCACCGCCGCAGCCGCATCGTTCACACCCGGAGCATTTCCCGCCGTCACCGTCCCCTCCTTCTTAAACGCCGGCTTCAATCCGGCCAAAGCCTCGAGCGAAGCGTCGTCCCGCACACTCTCATCGCGCGTCACCACAGTCACCGCACCCTTCTTCCCCGGCACACTCACCGGCACCACCTCCGCATCGAACCGTCCCTCCCTCCACGCCACGCTCGCCTTCCTGTGCGAGGCCAACGCATAAGCATCCTGCTCCTCGCGCGTAATCGAGTGCTTCTCCGCAACATTCTCCCCCGTCATCCCCATGTGATAGTCCTCACACGCACACCACAGCCCGTCCTTCACCATCGAATCCACCACCACCGAGTCCCCCATCCGAATCCCGCGCCGCGCCTGCAGCAACAAATGAGGAGCATTCGTCATCGACTCCATCCCACCCGCAACCACAATGTCTGCATCCCCAGTCATTACCGCCTGCGCCGCCAGTCCCACAGCCTTCAGCCCCGACCCGCAAACCATGTTGATTGTCATCGCCGAAACCGTGTCCGCCAATCCACCCTGCAGCGCCGCCTGCCGCGCTGGATTCTGCCCCAGCCCAGCGGGCAGCACGCACCCCATCAAACACTCATCCACAGTCCCCGGACGAATCCCCGCCCGCTTCACCGCCTCGCGAACCGCAACCGCCCCAAGCTGAACCGCCGTTAAATCAGCGAACGCCCCTTGGAACTTCCCAACGGGCGTCCGCACTGCCGAAACAATCACAACATCCTTCATCGACTCAATACCCTCGATGAAGACTCTACTCCACTAGTTGGTCTTCACACTAGCCGGCGTCGCACCCGGCGGCACAATGTCATACTGCGGCTCCGGCATCCCCATCAAATACTTATCGAACCAACTCATGATGTTCTCCAGCCGCTCCACCCGATGCCACGGCTGCCCGCTCCGCGACAACTCATGGCTCTCACCTGGAAACCGCACCATCACTGTATCGATATGCCGGTACTTCAGCGCCCTGAAGAAGTCTTCCCCACCTCCAGTAGGAGGAGTCCGGTAATCCGCATCCCCCAAAATGAACATCATCGGCGTTTTGATATTCGTCACATAAGTAATCGGCGAGTACTTCTTGAACTCCTCAACCTTATCGAACGGCGCACCCTCGAACCACGTGGGTTGAAACAACGTAAAGTCCGCCGTATACCACCAGTTCGACCAGTCCGTGATATCCCGCTGCGCCACCGCCGCCTTGAATCGGTCCGTATGCGTCACAACCCAGTCCGTCAGCAACCCGCCTCCGCTTCCCCCCGTCACTCCCATCTTCGCCGGATCGACATAACCCAGCTTCACCACCGAATCCACGCAATCCATAAGGTCGTGGAAATCATCCCCCGGATAGTTATGTTGAATCACATTCGCGAACTGCTGCCCGTACGTCGTCGACCCGCGCGGGTTCGGATACACCACCACATATCCCTTCGCCGCCATCCACTGCATCTCATGGTCGAACACCCACCCATACGCCGAGTGCGGCCCGCCATGAATATTCAAAATCAGCGGGTACTTCTTCGCCTTGTCGAAATCAGGCGGCAGTTGCACAAACGAATCAATCTTGCTCCCCGGAATGTCCTTCGGATTCGCGTCGGAGTCACCTGCATATCCTCCGGCATCGTCAGATTCAGCTTCGAGAACAGCTCCTTATTCACATCCGTCAACTGCGTCTGCGCCTTCGACCCATCCGGCGCCACCGAAAACAGATCCCCCACCGCAACCGGCGTTGAGATCAGCGCCAGCATCTTCGTCCCGTCCGGCTTCACCGCAAACGCAACCACCGCCTGCTTCTCCGCCGTCAACTCCTTCACTGCGCCCGTCGAAGCATCAATCGACACCAGCAGCGCACTTCCCTGCTTCCCGACCAAATCAATGATCGACTTCCCATCCGCAGTCCAGACCGGCCCACTCCTTCCACCACCACGCGGAGCCGTATTATCCCCACCAACCCCACCGCCCACCTCATAGTCATAGTTCGCCGTCAGATTCTTCGGCGCACCCTTCGCATCCAGATCCAGCACAAACATATCCGGCTGCTGATGCGACCGCGGTTTCGTCAGCGGCTGCGCGTCTCCATGAAACGCCAGCTTCTTCCCATCCGGAGAAATCGTCAGCCCCGAAGCCCCAAACTCCAGCTTCGCCACCAGCGTACTCATCGGCGGAGCATCCTTCTCGCCCTTCGAAGCCGCATCGGCGGGAGGATCCAGCACATAAATCTCGTTATGCGGCAGATCGTAGTAAGGCTCGTCCGTATGCTCCGACGTGTAATAGATATCGTTCGACGACGGACTCCACACAAAGTCGCTCACTCCGAATCGCCCCGCAGTAACCTGCCACGGAGTCACCGGCTTCGCTCCCACCTTCGCCACATAGAACAAATACAGCTGCGACACATCCTTCGTATCCAGGAACCCGGACCCGTTCATCCGATACACAGCCTTCGTGATAATCCGCACGTCGCTCTTATGCTCTTCGGGCGCCTTCGCACCTTCCTTCTTCTCCGCGTCATCCTTCTTTGGCTCAGGAACAATCGGCGTCTCGCTCAGCGCCGCGATGCACGTCCCATTCGGAGCCCACTGCGGCGAACCCGCCCCCTTCTCCAGCGCCGAAACCCGCACCGGCTCCCCGCCTGACAGCGATAGCAGATAGATTTGCGCCGGCTCCGGCTTGCCGTCCTTCTCCACCGCCCGCGTGAACGCAATCTGCGTCCCATCCGGCGACCACCGCGGCTGCCCATCATGCGGCCCATTCGTCAATCGCCGCACAGCCGCCACCGGCTGCGCCGTATCCACCAGGTAAAGCGCCGTGTCATACCCATCGCGCTTCGCATTCACCGTCGTCTGTACAAACACCGCCCGGCTCCCATCCGGCGAAAGCTGCGTATCGCCAATCCACACGAAGCTGAAGATGTCTTTCTCGGTGATGTTTCGTTTCTGCGCAACCAGTGCGCTCGTAAGAACAAAACAGACAATCGTTGCGATGAGGTATTTCGCGCGCATTCAGTGCTCTCCCTTGGATCAATTTCAAATTCAAAGACCAGAATCAAAGACCAGAATCGGAGCGGGATTCAAATCCGCCGCAAACAGCAGCCTTCATATTTTTTGCTTTCCATGACTATAGTCCACACCTCGCAGCACCGGAACAAAGACATTCGCGCTTCACTTTTTCTCTCCACGCGTCGTCGCATCATTCAAAATCACATCGACCAAAACTCAAACCCCTCCCTTTTCCTCTCTTCAACGTAAAAAGTTTTTTCGTTTTCGTTCATTTTTTTCTTGACAGTTAAAACCCGTAAATCTATACCTTCGTTAGCTGCTATGCAGCGTGTTGTAAAGACGATGTCTAATCACTAGGGAGAATAGGCAAAATGGCAACTAAGAAAGCAGCAAAGAAAGCAGCAAAAAAGGCACCAGCGAAGAAGGCAGCAAAGAAGTCCACCAAGAAGTAATCCAACCAAGGCAAACAAAGAGGGGGACGCGATAAGCGTCCCCCTCTTTGTGTCTGCTGTTGCAAAAGGCCCGTCGTTATTGGCCCCCGCCGGTCTTCGCTCCCGTCTTCGGAGTCGACAGATATCCCGACACTGTGTTTTTTCCGATCACATTCACCACGAGTTCGTACAGCACAGGGTCTTTTCCGTTGTAAAACTGCACCGGTTCATCGAGCCCTTTATCCTTCTTCTCGATCGTCCGATCGTCCGAGCTGACCTCCAGCGTGTACTTCGAATGCTTCTCGTCCGCCTTCTTCAACTGCAGCTTGATCGTCGACAACAGCGTCGGCTTGGCGTTTTTCTGCAGGGTGAACTCAAGATAGTTACGATCCCCCTTGTGCTTCAAAACCTCCAGCTCGTCGTGATTGGTCGCAATCAACCCGCTCATCACGCCCGCGTCTCCGACCACCCGGTTCAGCTGCGTCTTCGTCGCCTCCAGGTCGGACTTCGTCGTCGCAACATCCGTCTTCACGCCGCCCACATCCGTCTTCACGCCGGCAACGTCCGTTGAAACCGCGCCAATCTGCTTGGTGGTCTGAGCCTGCGCTTCTTCCAGCTTCGCCGCCTCCGCCCTCTGCGAGGCAATAATGCTCTGCGTCCGCAGTTCAATCTGCTTCTGCGTCATCCCCACGCTCTGTCCCAGAGTCTCGCTCGTCGCCCGGAGCCGCGCGTTCGTAGCCTCAAGCTGCTGCGTCAGCTCAGCATTCTTCTGGTCCGCCGCGGCAATCTTCTTCTCCGCCTCGGCCAGATGGTTCTGCAGCCCGTACGACCACACCAGACCGCCCAGCGCCGCCAGCAGTGCGACCGCCACCACTCCCAGCAACGCTCCCCCAACCGTCCTTTGTTCTACGTACGTTTCGTCACTCATTCAGTTCTCCTCGTTCCCGCAATCGTTAGACGCATCATCTTGGCAAAGTCCGCCTGCTCCGAATCCTTCCCTCGGACGGCGGCCCGATAAGAAACTATAACCTCTCCGGGTCCATCTAGACTTGTTCCATGCAGCAACCCGACGTATGCATCGCCGGAGCCGGCATCATCGGCCTCTCCCTCGCCCTCGAACTCCACCACCGCGGCGCCCGCGTCACCGTCCTCGACCGCTCCGCCCCACTCACCGAAGCCTCCATCGCCGCCGCCGGCATGCTCGCCAACCACGATCCCCACAACCCCACAACCCTCCATCCACTCTCCACCCTCAGCCTCGCCCTCTACCCGGCCTACTTAGACCGCCTCCACCATCTCTCCGGTATCCGCGTCCCTTTCCAGACCGACCAAACCCTCCAGGCCCTCTCACCAGCCTCCGCACCCAACAAAATTGTCTCCGCCGAGGAACTCACTCAACTCCTCCCCGCCCTCAATCCTCACCATCATCAATTCATCCTCCTCGACGAGCACAGCATCGACCCCCGCCAACTCGCCACCGCACTCCTCGCCGCCGTCCGCAGCACCACCATCGATCTCCGCCCCAACACCGCCGTCCTCCACGCCCGCTCCGACAAAAACTTCGTCCAACTCCAGACCACCGCAGGAGTCCTCCACACCTCGCACTTCGTCGACTGTACCGGCGCCTGGGCCACGGCCACCTCCAACCTCTCCAAAAATAAGGTCGCCCCCCGCAAAGGCCAGATGCTCTCCGTAGCTCTATCCCCCACCCTTCCGCTAAACCTGGTCGTCCGCACCCCCGACATCTATATAGTCCCCCGCACCACCGGCCCCCACGCCGGCCGCGCCATAATCGGTGCCACCATGGAAAACGCCGGCTTCGACAAAACGGTCCACCCCTCCGACATAGACCGTCTCCGCACCCTCGCCGCCGAACTCCTCCCGCCACTCGCCACAGCCCCCCATCTAGAAGCCTGGGCCGGGCTCCGCCCTGCAACCCCCGACGGCCTACCCCTCCTGGGCCAACTCTCCAATCACCCTCATCATCTTCTAGCCACGGGACACTTCCGCGACGGCATACTCCTCGCCCCCGCCACCGCCCATCTCATCGCCCAACTCCTAACCAACGAATCCCCAACCATCGACCTCACCCCCTTTTCCCCCACCCGCCAAATTCCCGCGACCGCATAATTCAAAATTAAAGGAAGGCCGTCATCCTGAACGTAGTGAAGGATCCCCGCATTTAGCTTTTGTTGTTGCTGTTGCTGTTGCAACCATCAATACCAGCAAAAAACTCCGTCATCGACCGAACCCCGAGCGCAGTCGAGGGGGAGTGGAGGGACCCCCGCATTTAGCTTTTGCTTTCACCTCTTCACTCGCCTGTTCAGCACCCATCATCAGAATTGTCAAAACCACCCAAGAGGTCCCTAAATGAAAATGGCGCGCATCATTCTCTTCACCGGTCAGATCGACAAGATGACCCATTTCTACGTAGAAGTCCTTGGCCTCAAACAAATCACGCACGAAAAGGGCTGGCGAGAGTTCGCCGCAGGCGGCGCAACCATCGCACTCCACTCCGGCCCATCATCACCTGGCCACAAGGGCCCCAAGATCGTCTTCCATGCCAAAGACGTCACCGCTTTGCGCGAAACCCTCGTCGGCCGCGGTGCAAAATTCGGCAAAGTCCGGCAAGGAGACATCTTCTGCCTCTGCGACAGCAAAGACCCCGACGGCAATCCCATCCAACTATCCAACCGCTGAAATTCGAACGACAAAACCCGCAATCCCATTACACCTTAGTCGCACATCCAAGCCGATATTCGCACCCCCCGCCGTGACAACCGTTTCTCCGCTGCGCTATAACCAGAGGTACTAAGTTTTCCCAGGGAGAAGCGCATTATGTCCACTGCTGTCGCATCGAGAGGCCTGGAAGGCATCGTCGCCACCACCTCTTCCATCTGCTGGATCGACGGCGAAGCCGGCGTTCTGTCCTACCGCGGCATCGACATCCACGAACTCGCCCAGCGCTCTACCTTCGAAGAGACCACCTACCTCCTCTGGTTCGGCAAGCTCCCCAACAAATCCGAGCTCGCCGATTTCTCCGCAAAACTCGCCGCCGCACGCAAGCTCGACCCCAGGATCATCGAACTCCTCCGCAGCGTCCCCAAAGGCGCCACCCCCATGGAGGTCCTCCGCACCGCCGTCTCCCTCCTCAGCATCTACGACGCCGACGAAGCCGATTGCTCCCACGACGCCAACGTCCGCAAGTCCTACCGCCTCACCTCGCAGATCGCCATGATCGTCGCCATCTTCGATCGCATCCGCAAAGGCAAATCCATCGTCGAAGCCGACCCCACCCTCTCGCACGCCGCCAACTTCCTCTGGATGCTCAACGGCGAGAAGCCCTCCGACACCGCGGTCCGTACCTTCGACATCGCGCTCATCCTCCACGCCGACCACGAGCTCAACGCCAGCACCTTCGCCGCCCGCGTCATCGCCGCCACTCTCGCCGACATCCACTCCGCCATCACTGGAGCCATCGGCGCCCTCAAAGGCCCCCTCCACGGCGGAGCCAACGAGGCCACCATGCGCCTCCTCTACGCCATCGACAAAGCCGGCGCCGACCCCGTCGAGTACGTCCGACAGATGTTCGCCGACAAGAAAAAAATCTCCGGCTTCGGCCACCGCGTCTACCACACCGAAGACCCGCGCGCGACGCACCTCCGCCGCATGAGCGAAGAGCTAGGCAAAACCTCCGGCAGCACCAAGTGGTTCGACATGTCCCGCAAGATCGAGCTCTTCGTCAAGCAGGAGAAGAAGCTCAACGCCAACGTCGACTTCTACTCCGCCTCCACCTACACCCTCCTCGGCATCGACATCGACCTCTTCACTCCCATCTTCGCCGTCAGCCGCATCTCCGGCTGGGCCGCTCACGTCATCGAGCAGCACGACGACAATCGCCTCATCCGTCCGCGCGCCGACTATACCGGCCCCACCTACCCGGCCCCATACATCCCCATCGGAGAACGCTAGTCTTCCTCGCAACACAACTCCCAGCCATATTCCGCCCTCAACACCGCACAGAGCATCACGAAAGAGGTTGGCGAACGTCCTCCAAAGCTGTCATGCTCACCGCACAGCTCATTCGGGGGTTGCGCTTGCCGTTAAAATTTCACAGCAGGGCGTCCTGCTATCTGCTGCTTCTGCTGACACTTCCCGCCTGCGCTCAGGTGCAGCGTGATCAGTCACCCCAGGCGCAAGCCTCCGTCAACCAGCCTCCGCTGCCGGACATCCAAGGCGTCCGCGAGCTCCCAAATTTGCTCGACGAGCAGCATGGCTGGAACGCAGGCGTCACCTTCTCCGGCGTCCACTCCTCCGTCACTGGCTGGGCAACGCTCGCCACACCGGCCATCGGCTACAGCTTCAACGACATCTTCTCCATCGACGCCGAAATCCCCATCTATTTCTTCCGCCTCGCCAACTCCCTCTCCACCCATCCCAAGCCCGACGACAAACTCGTCCCCCGCCGCGGCGAGTTCGGCGACATCGTCTTCGGTCTCCACGCTCAGTTCGTCCCGCGGCTCTTCCAATACGAGATCACCGGCGCCTTCACCGCGCCCACCGGCGACGAAAAATACGGCCTCACCACCGGCCGCGTCACCTTCGACATCAACAACCACTTCGAGCGCTCCTTCGGTCGCTTCACTCCAAACATCGAGATGGGCGGCGGCGACTCCACCACTCTCGTCAACCGCACCGTCACCAAGAACTACACCTCACTCGGCCCCCTCGCCCACTTCCAGATCGGCCTCGCCATCGATCTCCCCCACGGCGCCTCGTTCGAGAGCGACGCCTACGAAGAACTCCCCATCGGCGACCAGAAGATCTACGGTCCCTCCCGCAACGGCAAAGCCACCGTCGTCATCGGCCACAGCGTCACTGAAGACAACGGCTTCATCAACTCCCTCGACATCCCCATCACCCGCAACATCACCCTCTCCGGCTACTACAGCCGAAGCCTCCGCCTCCACTCCGACACTTCAGCCATCGGCATCAGCTACGTCCTCCGCTCCCTCCCCGCCACCGAGGACTCCACCATGGACGAACTCTTCCGCTAGCCCCCTTCAAAAGCAAAAGGGAGCAGCCAAAGCCACTCCCTCCGCAAAACTAGCTGACTAGCTAACTCGCTGACTAGCTAACCAGCTACTTAGCACTAGCTGGCGGCACAATCCCATTCATCCGCAGATACTCCACCATCTGCCCGTAGTGGTCGCACATGTGCGCAATCGCAAAAGCCGCAACACTCGTCTTCGACATATCGCCCTTCACCGAAGCAAACGCGTCCGCAGCAGTTAAGGTAGCCAGTTGCTTATGCGCATAAGCGAATGACCCCTCCAATGCCTTCACTGCATCTTCCTTCGAAGTCAGGCCTCCCATCGCCTTCACATCCGCATCCGGTTTCGCTCCGCCCAGGCTGCTGAAGAACGAGTAGTTCGCCTGCGCGATATGCGCCACTGTCTGCCCAAACGTGTTCACATTCTTCGGAGACACAAAGTCCACCTTTTGCGACGGCGCAAAGATCGCCTGGCTCGGTGCAAAACTGTACTTGTCCGCCGGCATCGCCTTCGCCGCGCCCACAATCTCCTCTTCGTAGATATTCAGAAGCGCTTCTATCGACTTCCCCGGCTCGATAATCGTCCCAGCCGGAACCTTCGGCGCTGTCCCGCCCATCTGTGCCATACCTGCCGTCGCCGAACAAGCCGCAAGCGCCAAAACCACAACCATCTGTTTCATCATCGTCACATCCTCCTCAAAAACTGGGCCCGAATGCGCTAAGCCTAACAGGTTTCAACACATCTGGGCAGTGCGCCTCGTCACAGAAAAAACCCCGTTTATCCCTAAACTCTTTCGCCCCATCACTCGTCTCCTGCTATAACAGCCACAACCCATCTCCAAGGAGCTCCAGGCCTCATGAAGCTGCGCACCCTGTCTTTGCCTCTTCTCGTGCTGTCCTTCCTTCCCGCCGTTTCCGGTTTCAGCGCGACCGACGGAGCCACCTCGCGCAAGATCACAACCCCGAAAGAACAGTTCGGCTTCAACATCGGCGACGACTATATGCTCGCCACCTACACCCAGGAGACCGAGTATCTCCAAAAGCTCGCCAAAGAGTCGGACCGCATGAAGCTGGTCGACATCGGCCTCACCGCCGAAGGCCGCCACCAGTACATGGCCATCATCTCCTCGCCGGAGAACATGAAGAACCTCGACCACTACCGCGAGATCAGCCAGAAGCTGGCGATGGCCAAGGGCCTCACCGACGACCAGGCCAAGGCGCTCTCGGAAGAAGGCAAAGCCATCGTCTGGATCGACGGAGGCCTCCACGCCTCCGAGACCGTCGGTGCGCAGCAGCTCGTCGAAACCATCTACGAACTCAACTCCAAGACCGATCCCGAAACTCTCCGCTTCCTGCACGACGACATCGTCCTCTGCACCTTCGCCAATCCCGACGGCATGGAGCTCGTCTCCAGCTGGTACATGCGCAACCCCGACCCAACCAAGCGCGCCCTCGACGGCGTGCCGCGTCTCTGGCAGAAGTACATCGGCCACGACGACAACCGCGACTTCTTCGCCAGCAACCAGCCCGAAACCACCAACGTCAACCGCATCCTCTCCCGCGTCTGGTATCCGCAGATCGTCTACAACCATCACCAGGCGGGCCCGGCGGGCACCGTCATCTTCATGCCGCCCTTCCGCGACCCGAACAGCTACTTCTACGACCCGCTCGTCGTGCTCGGCATCGAAGCCGTAGGCACAGCCATGCACCAGCGCCTCGTCGAAGAGGGCAAGCCCGGTTCCACCTCGCGCAGCGGCGCGCCCTACTCCACATGGTTCAACGGCAGCCTACGCACCGTCTCCTACTTCCACAACGAGATCGGCCTCTTGACCGAAATCATCGGCAACCCCACACCCGAACCCCTCCCGCTGCTCGCCACTGAGCAGCTCCCGCGAAACGACCTTGTCGAGCCCATCAAGCCGCAGCTCTGGCACTACGCTCAGTCCATCGCCTATGAGCAGACCAACAACCGCGCCGTGCTCGACTACGCCTCCCGTGAGCGCACTCACCTCCTCTACAACTTCTACCTGATGGGCAAGGACTCCGTCGCGAACGGCAACGAAGACCACTGGACCGTCACGCCCAAGCGCATCGAAGCCCTCGAGGCCGAAGCCGAAAAGAGCGGCGCACACGTCAACCGCGCCGGCGTGCTCTCACCGGACGCCAGCAACGCCGCAGGCCCGCGCACCCAGGGCATTCCGGCCGATCTCTACGACAAGGTCCTCCACGACCCCACGAAGAAGGACGCGCGCGGCTACATCATCTCGGCCGATCAGCCCGACTTCCCCACCGCGACCAAGTTCGTCAACAGCCTCATGAAGACCGGCGTCGAGATCCAGCAGGCCAGCGCGGCCTTCGACGTCAACGGCAAGCACTACCCCGCCGGCAGCTACATCGTCCTCGCCGCGCAGGCCTTCCGCCCCCAGGTCCTCGACATGTTCGAGCCCCAGGACCACCCCAACGACTTCCCATACCCCGGCGGCCCACCCAACCGGCCCTATGACACCACCGGCTGGACCCTCGCCTTCCAGATGGGCGTCCACTTCGACCGCTACACCGAGCCCTTCACCGGACCCTTCGCTCCCATCAAAACCGATCTAGCCACACCGCTCCCCGGTACCATCGCCGGCGTCAGCGGCACCCCAGCCGGATACCTCGTCAGCCACGAGTACAACGACACCTACACCCTCACCAACCGTCTCCTCAAAGCCAACCAGCCGGTCTTCTGGTTGAAAGACCCAGTCACGGCCAACAGCAAGCAGCTCCCGTCAGGCGCGCTATGGCTGCCATACTCCACCACCACAGCCCAGTTGCTGCAAACCGCTGTCAAGACGTTGGGCATCAACGCCACCGCCGTCTCAGCAGCCCCCACTGGCGACGCCATCCAGCTTCATCCCACCCGCATCGCGCTTCTCGACGTCTACGGTGGCTCCATGCCCTCCGGCTGGATCCGTTGGCTCTTCGATCAGTTCGAGTTCCCCTTCACCGTCGTCTACCCGCAGGAGCTCGACGCAGGCAACCTGAACGCCAAGTATGACGTCATCGTCGCAGCCGACGGCATCATCCGCGCACCTCGCGCCGGCGGGCGTGGCGGTGGCGGCGGCTTCGGCCAACGCGATATGAAGCCCGACGAAATCCCCGCCGAGTTCCGCCCGTGGCTAGGCAGCATCACCCCCGCCAAGACCTACCCGCAGCTCCAGGCCTTCGTCTCCAACGGCGGCACACTGCTCGCCATCGGTACCTCCACCTCCATCGCATCCTTCCTCAAGCTTCCGGTCGTCAACGCGCCCATGGAGATGGTCAAAGGCCAGCTCCAGCCCGTCCCACCCGAGCGCTTCTACATCCCCGGCTCGCTCCTCAAAGCCCACGTCGACAACGCCGACCCCATCGCCTATGGCGTCGCACCTAACGTCATCGTGGACTTCGACAGCAGCCCCGCATTCACCCTTGATCCACAAGCCTCGCTCGCCGGCCTCCACGCAATCGCCTGGTACGACGACGACAACCTCCTCGCCAGCGGATGGGCCTGGGGCCAAAGCTACATCGACCACACCACGGCCATCGCCAAGGCTCCAATCGGCAAGGGTCAGGTCGTCCTCTACGGCCCCGAAATCACCTTCCGAGGCCAACCCCACGCCACCTTCAAATTCCTCTTCAACGGAATCCTGGACGGCCCCTCAACCCCCGCCACCCTCAAATAAACCTCGCAACCAATTAGCCGAATGGCCACCCAACGCAAGGGTGGCCATTGTCTTTGCCGCTGTTCGCATGTCCTTTTTGTTTGTCATTCCGCAGCGAAGCGGAGGAATCTGCGGTTGTCCTTGCTGTTGCTTTTGTTCGTTCTCTCACCCCACCCAACCGGTGTCATCCTGAGCGAAGCGGTTCGGGCCCTTTGCGAACTGCGTAGTCGAAGGACCTATGGTTTCTTTTGCCCTTGTCGTTCCTCTTCCTCTCTGGTTGTCATCCCTGCAGGAGGCCCTGCCCCCAGCAACAAGCTAAAATAAACACATGCACCGCATCTACCTCGACGCCAACGCCACGACCCCACTCCTACCCGAGGTCTTCGAGGCCATGCGTCCCTATTGGATGGAGCACTACGGCAACGCCAGTTCCATCCACCAGCACGGTCAGCACGCCCGAGGAGCCGTCGAGCAATCCCGCGCCGCCATCGCTCGCCTCCTCCGCTGCCTCAACTCCGAGATCGTCTTCACATCCGGCGGTACCGAGAGTGACAACCTGGCCCTCTTCGGCGTCCTCTCCCCCGAATCCACCCACGGCGACCCCGCGCACCTCATCACCACCACCATTGAGCATCACGCCGTCCTCCACGCCGCCGAAGCCCTCGAAAAAACCGGAGTAGAAGTCACCTTCCTCCCAGTCACCCCCGAAGGCCTAATCGAACCCGCCGCATTAAAGGATGCCCTCCGCCCCAACACCAAGCTGGTCTCCATCATGTACGCCAACAACGAGACGGGCGTCATTCAACCCATCCACGAACTAGCTGCCATCGCCCACCAAGCTGGCGCCCTCTTCCACACCGACGCCGTCCAGGTCACCGGCAAGCTGCCCCTCGACCTCTCTGCCGAAGGCCCGCTAAAAAACGTAGACCTCCTTACCTTCTCCGGCCACAAGATGTACGCCCCCAAAGGCATCGGAGTTCTCTTCGTCCGCAAAAACGTCCGCCTCGCCCCCATGATGCACGGAGGCACCCACGAGCGTCAGCGCCGCGCCGGAACCGAAAACGTAGCCTGCATCGCAGGCCTCGGCAAAGCCGCTCAACTAGCCTCCGAGTGGCTCAACACCGAAGGCCCCACCCAACTCACCGCTCTCCGCGACCGCTTCGAACAAGGCATCCTCTCCCAAATCGAAGAAACCGGCGTCAACGGAGCCCAAGCCCCAAGAGTCTCCAACACCAGCAACCTCTACTTCGACCACCTTGAAGCCGAAGCCCTCGTCATCGCCCTCGACCTGAAAGGCCTCTCTGTCAGCGGAGGCTCCGCCTGCCAATCCGGCGCCGCCGAACCCTCCCACGTCCTCACCGCCATGGGCCTCACGCCAGCCCGAGCCCGAGCCAGCATCCGCTTCTCTCTCTCCCGCCTCACCACCCAGGAGGAGATCGACGAAGCCCTGAAAATCATCCCCGCCGCCGTAGCCCGCCTGCGCGAACTCTCCCCCGCCTGGCGCAAGCAAGTACCCATCGAGGCCTAAACCTCAGTGACGAAACTTGGTCGGTTTCTCCTTAAATTCGGTTTTCTGGTAGCCGCCTCGCCTCTGTGCGCACAGAGCACGACCCAGACCGGAATCTCTCCGCTATGGACGGGAAGGAGTCTCGTCCCGAATATCCTCGCACCGATAACCACAACCGCAACATCCACCGCTGGATCGTCATCCTTTGTTGTGACGAGTTCCGCTGGTATTCAAGTGGGAATGTCCATCTCTACTTCCTTCTTTGCATCAGCCTGTACTACCTCTCAATTCGCATTCGATATCCCCCTGGTGGCCTCGATTTCAGGAACGACGATCACAACAACGTGCCCTGCGACGGCGACAAACACAAAACCAGTTCCTATTACATTTGGTGCCGTCCGCACTGATCCCACTGCCGCTTCGATTGAAAACAGTGTTGCCACGAACTGGCTACTAGTGGGCGCTGCTGCTCAGGGTAATACTGGAATTGGGATGGGCTACGACAATCCTAATAACATGAACGCCCAGATTCTTGGAAATGGTAGTTCGCTTGGTCTGTTGGTAGGGGCGCAATCGTCAAGGATGACGAGCGGATCGGGCACCCGCCCATTTTCCGGCATCGTTGTCATGGATTCCTATAACGGAGCAGCTAAAAATAAAGATAGCTGGGTAGGTTACTTTCAATCTAATCTTCTTCCTGGCACAACGAATCAAGCTCAGCACATTCAATTTGAGCATTCCATTAATAACAATTGGAATCCTCCAAGTCAGGATGAGGATCCCTACACGCCCAATATCCTCAACAACACGATAGTTGACCGTCTCGACTGTGGCACAGGTCAAATTTATGGTAGCGGCAATGCTCCAAATGAGTGCGGCGCTGCTATGGATATTCTTCAGAACGGGAATTCTTTCCGAGCGGGAATCATCTTCGGGCATCAGTCTCTAGACGCGAAATTTCCCGGTAGCCTTGCCAGGGCTATCGCAATGCCACCGAACTATGCGATGACGTGGTACATCTCTCCTGGGAATAACCCTGCGAAGATCTATGGCGATTCGAGCGGGAATCTCGATCTTCTCAGCAACGGGTTGGTCACAAACAAGGTGGGAGCTGGCGCCGGGCTTCAGACTGCTAAAACTTCAAGCACTTGCACCCCCGCCAATGTTGCATTTAATTCATGCAGCTTTGGACTCAAGTTCACGACTGCCGAGCCTGATACGGCGTATGGCTATGCGTGCACCATCAATGCTGTAAACGCATTTCTCGGATCAATCAGCAGTAAAACTACCACAGGCCTAACTGTGAACATTTACGCAACTGGCACCGGAACTCCAACCGTGGCGGAAGCAAGTTGCATTATTACTCACAATTAGGGGATGCCCCTGACGGAAGAATCGAATAAACCGCAGCAGATCAAGGCGCAAAGCGCTCTGGCGATGTGGATCGACAAGAACTACACATCTCTAGCGGTGGAACGGTGGGCAGAAGAGCGCGAGTGGTATCAGGCTGGCATGTTCGACCAGCTTAAGCAGTCGCTGGAGGACTCCGGCGTTGACGGAAAGAAGACGATCGCGACGAATGCCATTGCTCTTGGCGCTGAAGTCCACATCCTCACAAATACCAGGGAATATTCACCACCACAATCCTCTGATTCCCCTTCACCAGCAACAGCAGCTTCAGCAACTGCACCCGCTGGTTATGCAGCGCATTCTCCCACCAATGCCTCACCACCAGCTCCGGCAACAGAACCGCCACCTTCCGCCCCGGATTCTTCTCCTCCAACTCCAGGATGTAGTCCATCAACGGATTGATAATAAACCGGTAGGAAGAAGGAATAATCACCAGCTCCGGCTCCTGCAACCCTTTCTCTTTAATTGGAGTCAGCACCTGATCATCCCAAATCTCATCCAGACTTCCCCCTTCATCAGCCGAATGCACATGCACCACCTTAATCTCCTTCGACAGCAATAGCCCGAACCGCATCGCTTTCTCCGTAATCCGGTCCCAACGAGCCATCGGAATCACCACAATCGGCTCCTGCAGATTCACCAGGTTCAGCGGGGCCATGTCCGCCATCTCCCGCTTCACACGCGAGTAATGCCGCTTCACCAGCACCATGATCCCGATCAGCGTCGGCACCAGCAACGCGGTCACCCACGCCCCGGCTCTGAACTTCGCCACCAGCACCACAATCGTCGTAATGCCCGTAGCCACCGCGCCAACACCATTCACAAACGCGTGCCACACTCGTCCCGGATGCTTCTCCATCCGCAGCCAATGCACCACCATGCCTGACTGCGACAACGTAAACGCCAGAAACGCCCCAATCGCATACAGCGGAATCAGCCTGTCCGTCACGCCGCCAAACAAAATCAGAATCACTGCCGTAAATCCCGTCAGCGCATAGACCCCATGCGAAAAAAGCAGCCGCCTGCCGCGAAGAATGAATACATGCGGCAGATAGTCGTGCATCGCAATCGCCCTTGTCAGTCGCGGAAAGTCAGCAAACGCCGTATTCGCGCTCAAAGCCAGCGCCAGCAGCACGCTACCCATCGTCAGGTAGTAAAACCACCCCCGCCCAAATACCACCGTCACCAGCAAGCTGAGCAAGCTCTGATAGCCATTAGCGTCAGGATCCATCGGCATCACCTGGTACGTCTTCGCCAGGTACGCAATCCCAAACAGCAGCACCATGAGTATCCCGATAATCACCGTCAGCGTTCGCTGCGCCCGCTTCACCCTCGGCTCGCCAAACGCCATCACGCCATTCGACACCGCTTCAACGCCCGTCATCGCCGCGCAGCCGCTCGCAAACGCCTTCAGCAGCATCCACGTTCCCAGCGCCCCCACGGTCGCCGGCAGCGGCGCAGGAACCGGAGTCACAGCCATCGGATGCCCACCCGCGTGCACCGTCTTCCACATCCCCACAGCAATCAGTGTCAGCAGCGTCCCAACAAACAAGAACGTCGGCAGAATGAACGCCGTCCCCGTGTCCTTCACGCCACGCAGATTCACAATAACCAGAAGCAGAAGAATCACCAGGCATATCAGCAGCGTATGCGGTTGCAGACTCGGAACCGCAGAAGTCAACGCCGTCACGCCCGCCGAAATCCCCACCGCCGCTGTCAGAATGTAGTCGATCATCAGGGCCGCCGCCGCCAGCAGCCCCGGCTTCTCCCCAAGGTTTTCCGTCGCGACCGTGTAGCTCCCGCCACCGCTCGGATACGCTGCAATCGTCTGCCGATAACTGAAGTACACGATCGTCAGCAGCACCAGGATCGCCGCGATGATCTTCCATCCGTACTCAACACCGCCAACCCCTAGCGGAATCAGAAGCGTCATCGCCGCTTCGGGCCCGTACGCTGCGCTCGTCAGCCCATCCAGGCCGAAGATCGGTATTCCAGCCGCGACGCCGATATGCTCGGCTCGTTCTTCACTTGTAGCTAAAGGTCTTCCAATAATCGAATCGGTGAGAGACATGCAATTAGAATCCTACCGTCTCTTCCCCACAAACTCCATTACTATCCTCTTCGCCGACGGGTCTTCGCCTACAGATACCAGGGAATATTGATCACCACGATCTGCTGCTTCCCTTTCACCAAAAGCAGCAGCTTCAGCAACTGCACCCGCTGGTTATGCAGCGCATTCTCCCACCAGTGCCGCACAACCAGCTCCGGAAGCAGCACGGCCACCTTCCGTCCCGGATTCGCCCTCTCCAAATCCAAAGCGTAGTCCACCAATGGCGCAACGATGAACCGGTAATTCGACGGTATCGTCACCAACTCAGGCTCTTTAAACCCTCCTTCCGCAGCGGAGCCAACACCTTGCTCTCCCACTCCTCCTCCAGCCCCGCTGGCTCATCGTCCGAGTGCACATGCACCACCTTGATCTCCTTCGAGAGCAGCAGCCCGAACCGCATCGCCTTCTCCGCAATCTTGTTCCATCCCGCCATCGGAATCACCACAATCGGCTCCTGCAGATTCTCAAGATTCAACGGCGACGATTCGGCCATCTCCTTTTTCACCCGCGAATAGTGGCGTTTCACTCCCGCCATCGCCGCGATCAGCAGCGGAATCAGCAGTGCCGTCACCCAGGCTCCCGCCATAAACTTCGCCACCAGCACCACCAGCAGCGTAACGCCGGTCGCCAGCGCGCCAAGCCCGTTCACAAACATATGCCAACCACGCAGCTTGTGCCCCGGCCCCAACCTGTTCCAGTGCACCACCATCCCGGCCTGCGACAACGTAAACGCCAGAAACGCCCCAATCGCAAAAAGAGGGATCAGGTTGTCCGTCACGCCGCCGAACAAAATCAACAGCGCCGCCGTCAATCCCGTCAGCGCATACACTCCATGGGAGTACAACAACCTTCGCCCGCGCAGCAGAAAGACATGCGGCAGATAGTCATTCAGCGCGATCATCCGCGTCAGCCGCGGAAAATCCGCAAATGCCGTATTCGCACTCAGCGCCAGCGCCGCCAGCACAGACGCCATCGTCAGCTGATAAAACCATCCCCGCCCAAAGACCGCCTCCACCAGCATGCTCAGCACGCTCTGGTAGCCTGCCGCGCCCGGATCGGTCGCCGTGATCCCGTACGCCTTCGACAGATACGCAATCCCCAGCAGCAACACAATCAAAATCGCGATGATCACTGTCAGCGTTCGTTGCGCATGCTTCACCTTCGGCTCGCTAAACGCCATCACCCCGTTCGAAACCGCCTCGACGCCCGTCATTGCTGTACATCCGCTCGCAAATACCTTTGCCAGCAGCCACCACGTCATCAACCGCATCGTCGCAGGCAATGCAACCGGTGGAGCCACAACCGGCACCGGCCTTCCCCCGCTGTGCATCACACGCCATATCCCCACCGCCACCACGATCGAGAGGGTTCCGATAAACAGCACGGTCGGAAGCATGAAGACTGCCCCCGTGTCCCTAACGCCGCGCATATTCACAATCGCCAGCACCACCAGAATGATCAGGCAAAGCGCCAGCGTATGCGGCTGAAGACTCGGCGCCGCGGAGATCAGCGCCCCCACACCCGCCGAAATCCCCACAGCTGCCGTCAGCACGTAGTCAATCATCAGCGCCGCAGCCGCCAGCAGTCCCATGCGATGGCCCAGGTTTTCGCTCGCCACCGTGTACGAGCCACCGCCGTTCGGATAGGCATCAATCGTCTGCCGGTAGCTGAAATAAACAATCACCAGCAGCGCAACAATCGCCACGATGATCGGAAGAATGTAATTTCGTCCAGCTAATCCAAGCGGAATCAGCAGCGTCATCGCCGCCTCTGGCCCATAGGCCGCGCTCGTCAACGCATCCAGCCCAAAGACCGGAATTCCCGCAGCCACGCCGATATGTTCGGCTCGCTCTTCGCTCGTTGCTAGAGGTTTGCCAAACAAACGGTCGCTAATCGACATAGAGGTTCTCAGCCTAGCCCCCTCCGCATAAAGAATCCGTAGCGATAAACTAGTTCTATGGCAAATATCTACGACATCCCCGTCCATCGCATCACCGGAGAAGGCGCCTCGCTCGCCGACCACCGCGGCAAGGTCCTCCTCGTCGTCAACGTAGCCTCGCAGTGCGGCCTCACCAAGCAGTACGACGCCCTCCAAAAGCTCTACTCCCGTTTCAAGGATTCCGGCTTCGTCATCTGCGGCTTCCCCGCCAACGACTTCGGCTCCCAGGAGCCCGGCTCCAACGACGACATACAAACCTTCTGCACCACCAACTTCTCCGTCGACTTTCCCATGTTCTCCAAGATCGCCGTCACTGGCCCCCACACCCACCCCCTCTACCAATCGCTCGTCGCCGCCCAGCCCAAAGCCATCGGCCCCACCCGCGAAACCTTCCGCGAGCGCCTCAACGGCTTCCTCAAAGACAAGCACAACTCCACCACCAACCCCGAACCCGGCATCCTCTGGAACTTCGAAAAGTTCCTCATCGACCGCAACGGCAAAGTAGTCGCCCGCTTCTCCCCCGAAGTCGTCCCCGACGACCCAGCCGTCATCCAGGCCATAGAATCCGCCCTCAACTCCTAGTCAAGCGCAACTCTCACATCGAACAGCTCTGCGGTTATTTTTCGAGAACACAGGAAGAAGTGTCATCCTGAGCGGAGCGCAGCGAAGTCGAAGGACCTGCAGTTTGCGTCCCCAGCTGCCTCCGCTTCGTCTATCCTTAGGCACCCAAAAGCCTCAACCCATCCGAGAGGACGTCCTCGCTCATGATCCACCGCAACACTTTTCTGCCCATCGCTCTTCTTCTCACAGCCCCCGCCCTTCTGCAAGCCCAGAAAGCCCCCATCCAGATCGCAGCGGACCTCACCGACGCACCTCGCAAGCTCTACCACGCCGAGATCGACATTCCCGTCACTCCCGGCCCCATCTCTCTCACCACTCCCAAGTGGATCCCCGGCAATCACCGCCCCACCGGCCCCGTCGACGACATCACCGGCGTCGTCTTCACCGCCAACGGCAAAACCCTCCCCTGGCGCCGCGACGAGGAAGACCTCTACCAGTTCCACGTCACAATCCCCACTGGAGTCACGACCCTCCACGCCCACCTCGACTGCATCGTCACCGCACGCATCAGCCAGAAGCTCGCCGTCCTCGAGTGGGAAAAGCTCCTCCTCTATCCCGCCAACACTCCCGTCAAAGAGATCCCAATCCAACCCAGTGTCAAAGTCCCTGAAGGCTGGGGCATCGGCACCGCGCTCACCCCGACCGACGGCTACGACCCGCAGCATCCCAAAGGCGGCACCACCCACTTCGCCGCAACCACCGTCGAGCAACTCGAAGACTCCCCCGTCATCACCGGCCAGTACTTCCACGAGTTCGCTTTGGCGCCCGAGGTCACACCGAAGCATTACATCGACGTAGTAGCCGACAGCCCCGAAGACTCACAGCTCCGCCCCGCACTCCTCGTAGAACTCAACAACCTCGTCCGCGAGACCGGAGCCGCCTACGACTCCCGCCACTACAACGTCTACCACTTCCTCCTCACCCTCTCCGACGTAGCCGGTGGCGAAGGCCTCGAGCACGGCCAGTCCTCCGACAACGGAGTTGGTGAAAAAGGCTTCTCCGACCCAGCCCACCAACTCGCCGAAGCCGACCTCCTGTCCCACGAGTTCACTCACTCCTGGAACGGAAAATACCGCCGCCCATTCAACCTCTATCAAGACACCTTCGCCAAGATGCAGGAAGGCTCACTCCTCTGGGTCTACGAAGGCATGACGCAATACCTCGGCAACGTCCTCGCCGCTCGCTCCGGCCTCAAGAGCCAGGACCAGTACCGCGACATGCTCGCCATGTCCGCTGCGAATCTCGACTACAAACCCGGCCGCGACTGGCGCAGCACCGAAGACACCGCCATCGCAGCCAGCATCCTCCGCGGAGGTAACCCCGCCTGGGCCAACTGGAAGCGCGGCCAGGATTACTACCAGGAGGGTGAGCTCTTCTGGCTCGACGCCGACACCACCATCCGCAAACTCACCGACAACAAAAAATCCCTCACCGACTTCCTCCACATCTTTCTCGCCAAAGGCGGCAACACCGGCCCCCTCATCGTCACCTACAACCGTGACGAGCTCATCGCCGACCTCAACCAGGTCGTAAAGAACGACTGGGCCACCTTCATCCACGACCGCGTCGACGCCATCAATCCCCACGCCGACCTGGCCGGTATCGAACAAGGCGGCTACAAGCTCGTCTTCACAGACAAGCCCACCAAATCCGCCCGCACCATCGCCTCTTCTGGCGGCCCACGTCGCGGCGGCGTTGACGTCTGGTACTCCATCGGCATCCGCGTCACTGGCGAAGGCAACATCTCCGACGTTCGCTGGAACGGCCCCGCCGACAAAGCCCAGCTCTTCCCCGGACAGAAGATTATCGCCGTCAACGGCAACATCTTCTCCGGCGACGCCCTCAAGTCAGCCATACAGGACGCGAAAGGAAAATCCGAACCCATCCACTTCGTCCTACAGTCCGACACCTTCGTCACCAACGCCGACATCGACTACCACGACGGCGAACGCTATCCCTCCCTCGTCCGCGTAGACGGCACCCCCGACTACCTCGACGACATCACCAAACCCCTCACCACCCCGGAAAAAGCCCCCGCCGAAAAGAAAGAAGCCTCCAACTAGAATCATCGATAGAAACAAAAGGACGCGTTTTTCTAGAAACGCGTCCTTTCTTTTTAAATTAGCGAAGCCTCTCCCAAAAAACGGATAATCTGTCTCAGACCGGGAGACGCCCACCGTCCATGCTCACCTTCACCCAGAACATCGTCATCTTTTCCTGCAGCATCGTCGGCTCCATGATCTTCATGGCCATCCTCGACCGCCTCTGGCCCCGCGAAAAGCGCGTCGTCCACAACGATCTCATCGGCTGGCAGCTCGGCATCCTCGGCACCACCTACGCCGTCATTCTCGGCTTCATGCTCTACACCGTCTGGACCAACTTCGTTGACGCAACCCTCAACACCGACCTCGAATCCAACTCACTCCGCAACGTCTATCGTCTCGCCGAAGGCCTCCCCCTCCAACAGCACGCCGAACTCGAAGCGGAGTGCCGCAGCTACGCCGTCGCCGTCATCAATCACGACTGGCCCGCCATGGCTGAGGGCCGACTCCCTGAAGAGAGCCACGCCATTAACCGCGCCATGTGGAAGACCCTCATGTCCGTCAAGACTGCCACACCCTCCGAGATCGTCGCCGAAGACCACGCCATCTCCGAGCTGAGCTCACTCACGGAGCACCGCCGCACTCGTCTCCTCCAGAGCGCCTACCGCCTTCCCAACATCTTCTGGTGGGTTCTCCTTGTCGGAGGGTTCGTCACCATCACCTCAGCCACCCTCTTCGGCTCCGCCAACCGCCTCCTCCATGCAATCCAGGTCTTCTTCTTCACCGTCTTCATCACGCTCGTACTCCTCGCCATCGCCGACGTCAACCTCCCCTTCCGCGGATGGGTCCACGTCAGCAACTACGCCTTCGTCCGCGCCCAGCAAAACATGAACGACTAGGCTGCTAATCTCTCAGATATCTCCACACCACAGGAATTCCCCATGCCCAGTCTCCTCTCCCGCCTCGCGCTCCTGGCCCTCCTCCCCGCCACATTCGCCCTCGCCCAACCCGCCGCCACCCAATGGCCTACCCACGACGGAGCCTACGACATCGCCAACTTCCACTTCAAAGACGGCGAGACCATCCCCAAACTCCACCTCCACTACCTCACCCTCGGCACTCCCCACCGCGACGCCGCCGGCCACACCGACAACGCCATCCTCCTCCTCCACGGCACCGGAGGCAACGCCCACTCCCTTCTCAATCCCGTCTTCTCCAACGTCCTCTTCGGCCCCGGCCAGCCCTTCGACATCACGAAATTCTTCCTCATCCTCCCCGACGACATCGGCCACGGCGAATCCTCCAAGCCCTCCGACGGCCTCCGCATGCACTTCCCCCAATACGACTACGACGACATGGTCGCCAGCCAGCACACCATGCTCCTCGAAGGCCTCCACGTCGATCATCTCCGCCTCATCCTCGGAACCTCCATGGGCTGCATGCAATCCTTCGTCTGGGGCGAGACCTACCCACAGTTCGCCGACGCCCTCGCACCCTTCGCCTGCCTCCCCGTCGAGCTCGCCGGCCGCAACCGCATGTGGCGCCACATGGCCATCGAAGACATCAAGCACGATCCCGCCTGGCAAAACGGCGATTACACCACCGAGCCCACAGAAGGCCTCCGCGGCGCAATGGATCTCCTCATCGTCGCCGGCGGCGCGCCTCTCCAACTCCAGAAAAACTACCCCACCCGCGCCCAGATCGAAGCCTACGCTGACAAAACCATCGCCGACGACATCGCACACACCGACGCCAACAACTTCATTTACTACGTCAACGCCTCGCGCAACTACAACCCCTTACCCAAACTCTCCACAATCACCGCCCCCGTCCTCTGGATCAACTCCGCCGACGACTTCATCAACCCACCCGAGCTAGGCATAGCCGAAAAACTAGTCACCCAGATCCCCCAAGCCAAATTCATCCTCATCCCCATCTCCGACGCCACCCGAGGCCACGGAACCCACACCCAGGCCACCGTCTGGAAGCAATACCTCATCGACTTCCTCGCCCAGACAGAAAAGAAATAACCAATCACCAATCGCTCCGTCCAAAGCAGAAAGATGCGGAGGCTTATCGTGCGCCATGCTTCCCTTGTGCTGCTTCTGTGCTCGACCTGCGCTCCTGCGTTAGCGCAGGAAGATATCTTTAGTCTGCGATCCTTACCGGCTTTCCCTGTAGCAAATAGGCTGTTTGCCTCAGGGAGAAACCTACCGCGGACCAAAATCGCCCACCCCATTCCATTGAGTTACGGTCACTACGTGCACGAAATCCCGCTGAGCCAGACTTCAGACCACTATGTGCACGGAATTCCAACCACCTACCCCAATCAAGCCGCTACACCCAGAGTTGACGATGAGAAGGCACGCCTCTTGAGCTCGCGTCACCTTCTTCACCCTTCGAACTAAACACGAAAATGGACCCGGTCCGCCCTAATTCCCGTTTCCTCTGTAGTTCTGTGCATAGGTGTCTTTCGGCAAGCCCTCCCGTTTCGCCTTGCCCGAAAGCGCAAACGCATCCTGCTTACTCATCGGCCCGCCCAGCGCCACCAAAAACGGAGCCCGCCCGGTCGGCGTGAACACCGCAGGGCTCAAATCCGAATGACTTCCCGCTATCTCCGCAACCTTGTGCTCCGCCTGATCCCGCTGGTTATACGTAAACGCAATCACGCGCCAACGGCCAGTGCCCGAAGTGCTCGCCGCCGCAGTCACCGGAGCCGTCTGCGGCACACTCGAAGCGACACTCGGCGAACTCTCCGTAACCGCCGCATTCTCATTCACAACTGGAGCCTTCGCCTCACTCGGCCCACCGGACCGCCCATGCACGAAAAACCATCCCAACAAAATCAGAACGACGATTCCCACCAAATAAGCAATGCCCCGCCCACTAAGCCCTGGCCGCCGCTCCGCAACCGTCGCGCGAATCCGTCGCGACACCGAAGGCGCAGGCCTCGGAATCGAGCCCACCCGATCCTCAACAGGGGCCTCCGCCACAGATCGCGCCACCGGAACCACCGAAGCCTGCTGAGCCGGAGCCGCCGCGACCGCAGCCTTCCCCTCCAGCGCCGCATCAATCTGCGACAAGCCCCATTCCCCGCTCATCCCCTTCCGCACAATCTGCTCAAACGGCGCAGGCAGCGAACCCTCCAACTTCTTCCCCTGCGTCAAAGCCTGCAGCAGAACTGCAGCGAAATCGCGCACATCCTTCCGCTTCAACGCGCGCCCATCTTCGCCCTCCGGAGTCTCCCGTATGCAGTCGCTCCGCAACTTGACCATCTCCCCCACCGCCAGCACATTCGCCGCCTCCACATGCTCATGCACAAACCCATTCGCATGCAGCGCCCCAATCGCTCCCAACAGACTCGTCGCCAGTTCTCGCGCCTCCTCCTCCGTCAGCCGCCGCTCCAGCACAATCTCGGCTAGATTTGCATCCACCGGCTCCATCACCGCATAAACCAGCGACGTCTCATCCATCACCTGATGCCCAAAGCCCTTCAACTTCACCAGATTCGGATGATTCAGCGCAGCCATCGCGCGCCACCGCGTCAAAATCACGTCCCCGTCAAAGTGTGATTCGATCAGCCGTATCACCGTCGGCGAACCCGTCCCATTCGACGTAGAGAAAAACGCGCTCCTGCCCTCAGGTCGTATCAGCTTTGTAAGTGGGTAAACCCCGCCAATCGTTCGCCCTTCATACTCTGTCCACAGATCCATGGTTCACTTCCTTCCTGGGAATTAATCACCAAGGAAGAAAAGCCACAAAGGGCAAAGCAAAACAGTCGACCCGAAAGCGCACCAGCTAAACCGGCGCACCATCCACCAGTCACCTATTATCGTCTATCGCGGGTCGCACCTCAACGCCGCGCAATCAAGTCGAACCAAACTAACTTCCCACCGGCTCAACCAGATACTGCTCCAGCTTCCCATCCGGCATCTCATACACGGTCACGCGAACCTTCCTCGTCGGAAAAGCCACATCGAACACCCGGAACGTCATCCCACCTCGCTTATCCTCCACCGTCTGCGAAAAGCTCGTCGGGGTACCCAACGGCTTCAAACTCATCGCAAAGTCACTCACCGCCTCAGGCGTAAAGTAATCGCTGCAAAGCGCAGTCAACTGCGACCTATCCAGCTTCCCATCTTGCAATCCCGTAAAAATCTCCAACGCCCGCTTCTCCGCCGCCGGATCACTCGCCGACGCAGTCGCAGCGCCCCCACTCAACACCAGCGGAGAAATCTTCCGCGCCAGCGCCCCCGCCGCGCTCGAAGCATCCTCATTCGTCAGCACCGTCACCGCGGCCTTGTCGTCCACGTAAACAACATTCTGCGCCACAAACCCCGAAACCTCCCCGCTATGCGCCACATACTTGTGCCCGTCCCGCACGCCCACCTGCACACCCAACCCATAGCCGGTTCCCTTGCCATTCTTCAGCTTCACCTCGGTAAACATCTCGTCATACGAAGCCTGCGACAGCAGCGTCCTGTCCATCAAACTGATATTCCACAGCGCCAGATCGCTAGCCGGCATCGCCAGCTCTCCCGCCGCGAACATCCACCCCTGCCCCTCCTGCGGCGCCGGTCGCAACGGCCCCAGCGCATGTTGGTAATACCCCGTCGGATCGCTCGCCGGCAGTCTGCTGGCATCCGAATTAAACACCCCCGTCATCTTCAGTGGCTTGAAAATTCTCTCCTGCAACTGTTCAATCAGCGGCTTCCCACCCACGATCTCCGCAATCCTTCCCGCAACCACATAATTCGTATTCGAATACTGCCACTCCGTCCCTGGCTCAAAGTCCAGCGCCTTCTTCGCCCACACATCCAGAATCCCCTGCGGATTCGTCGACTTCATCATCGTAGTCATCACATAATCCTCGGGCCAGAAATCCTGATACCCCGAAGTCATCGACAACACCTGCCGAATCGTCACCTCATTGGCCCGCGTCAACTCCGGCAGATACTTCCCAACCGGATCATCCAGCTTCAACTTCCCATCCTGCTGCAGCAGCAAAATCACCGCCGCCGTAAACTGCTTACTGATCGACCCGATCGAGTACTGCATCCCCGCCTCAGCCTTCATCGCCGGATCAAGCCGCGCCAACCCATAAGCCTTCACATAAGCAACCTTGCCACCCTCAACCACCGCCACCGAAGCGCTCGGTGTCCCCGTTGACTTCAACACATCCGCCGCCGCCGCATCAATCCCGCTAGCCACCGCGGGCGTCACCGTATTCTGCGCAACCCCCGCCAAACCGGTAGCCAACAAACACACCAATCCCGAAACACCCGCCACCCGAAACCGCAAATCTCTCATGCCCGCAAGACTACCAGCCAAACCACCACCAAGTCAGCATCCAAGCCCGCAACCAAAATCCATCAGCACTCATCAGCCTTTCATCCCTCTTATCACCGTTACGCTTTATCCGTATCCATCCGCGAAAATCCGCGGTCGATTTCTCGAAAGCCCACGAATTTGCTACCCTTGCGCCCATGCAATTAAGACACATCCCTCTCGCGTTAGCGCTGACCTGTTCAATCGCTTTAGCCCAGTCCTTCACTCCCATCCGCGAGCAGAAAAATCTCACCCCCGCCGCCATCTCCAAACTCCACACCCTCGAACTCCTCAACTCCCTCCCCGTAGGCGAGTGGCACTTCCACGCCGGCGACATCCCCCACGGCGAATCCCCCACACTCGACGACTCCAGTTGGCAACTCGTAGCCCCGCGCTCCAAAGCCCCCACCGACGCCGTCTGGTACCGCCGCACCATCGAAGTCCCCAAGACCCTCAACGGCTACGACCTCACCGGCTCCCGCATCTGGTTCCAGTTCCGAGCTAACGCCAACGGCCCCATGCCTCAGATCATCTACTTCAACGGCCGCCGCGTAGCCCTCGGCGACGACCTCGAACCCATCGTCCTCTTCGACCCCGCCAAACCCGGCGACAAGATCCTCGTAGCCGTAAAACTCCTCCACACCGTCGACGAAAAAACCTTCGCCGGCGTGAATCTCAAAATCGAACCAAATCCAAACGCAACCGCCGCCAGCGCACGCCCCAACCCCGACGACATCCGCATCCAATGCATCACCGCAGCGAACATCCTCCCCGCGCTCCCCACCCCCCGCAAAGACCTCCTCCCCAAAGTAGAAGAAGCCGTAGCCGCCATCGACACCAAAGCCCTCGAAGCGGGCGATCAGTCCGCCTTCGACGCCTCACTCCGAAAATCACAAGACATCCTCACCACCCTCCAGCCCATCCTCTCGCAAGCCACCATCGACCTCGCCGGCAACGCCCACATCGACGCCGCCTGGCTCTGGCCGCGCAGCGAAACCATCGACGTAGTCCGCCGCACCTTCACAACCGCCCTCCAGCTCATGGACGAGTACCCCAACTACACCTACTCTCAATCCGCCGCGCAATACACCGCATGGATCGCCGAAAAATATCCCCAGATGAACGACCAGATCCGCAAGCGCGTCAAAGAGGGCCGCTGGGAGATCGTCGGCGGCATGTGGGTCGAACCCGACCTCAACCTCCCCGACGGCGAATCTCTCGTCCGCCAACTCCTCGTCGGCCAGCGCTACTTCAACCAGCAGTACGGAGTCACCGCCCGCATCGGCTGGAACCCCGACTCCTTCGGCTATAACTGGCAGCTCCCGCAAATCTACAAACGCTCCGGCATGGACTACTTCGTCACCCAGAAAATGCACTGGAACGACGCCAACCAGCTCCCCTTCCGCCTCTTCTGGTGGCAATCGCCCGACGGCAGCAAAGTCCTAACCTACTTCCCCACCGACTACGTCCACGACAACGTCAACCCAACCCGCATCTCCGCCGACTTCGCCGAATCCGCCCAGCGCAACCCCGGCACCTCCGAGATGCTCGACCTCTACGGCATAGGCGACCACGGCGGCGGCCCCACCCGCGCCATGCTCGACCAGGCCGACCACTGGATCGCAGCAGGCACCGCACCAGAGGGCCAAAGGCCGACCACCACCGGGGACACATCACAGGGCCAAAGGCCGACCACCACCGGAGACACACCACAGGGCCAAAGGCCCGACACATACCAGCCTGGGGCGAAGCCCCAGGGATCCGCCCAACAAGAAGCTCAGAGGGCTGAAGGCCCGACATATAACTCCGTGGATGGTCGCAACGACGCCATCCCCACCATGCGCTACAACACCGCGCAAGCCTACTTCACCAACGTAGAAAAAAACCTCAACCCCGACTCCCCCACCTGGAACTACGACTCCATCGCCAAGGGCTACACCGCACCCCCAGCCTCATCCACAGGAGCCATCGGCCTACCCACATGGAACGACGAGCTCTACTTCGAATACCACCGCGGCGTCTTCACCACACAAGCCGCCCACAAACGCAACATGCGCACCAGCGAAGTAGCCACCCTCGACGCCGAAAAACTAGCCTCACTAGCCTGGCTCAACGGCAAGCCCTACCCCGCCGACCAACTCACCGAAAATTGGAAAAAAATCACCTTCAACCAGTTCCACGATCTAGCCGCCGGCTCCGGCATCGGCGTCATCTACAAAGACGCCCAAAAGGACTACACGGAAGTCTTCCACAACGATCACGAGATAAGCGACAACGCACTCAACACCCTCTCCTCAACCATCGACACCCGCACCAAGGCAGGGGTTCCCATCTTGATCTTCAACTCTCAAGCGTGGCCGCGCTCTGAGACTCTAACACTCCACATCCAACTTCCAACAGCCGCATCCGACGTCCGCCTTCTCGATGCAAATGACCACACAATTTTGAGCCAGGTTGTAAGCGCGGATAGCGACACTCACCAATTCACATTACTAGCCCACGTTGATGCTGTACCTGCGCTCGGTTACACAGTTCTGCACGCAGAGGGAACTAATAAGCAATCAGAGACCTCCGATAAACTTCGCGTAAGACAAGATGCCGCCTCGATTGAACTGGTTAGCAATTCATTGCGGTTGGTGATCGATAAGAAAAATGGTTGCATGACGTACCTGAGTGAGTTTCACTTTGGTGACGATGTCCTGATAAATGACCTCGCTCCACATTCCTGCGGCAACCAGCTCCAAGCTTTCAAAGACACACCGAAGCAATACGACGCTTGGAACATCGACCCTGGCACCCTCGACCAGCCTCCAACCATCATCGACAAAGTCGACTCTGTCGCCCTCGTCACCGACGGCCCGCTGCGCAAAACCGTCCGAATCACCCGCACTTGGCAGTCCTCCAAATTCGTTCAGGACATCTCCCTCGACGCCGGTGCCGACTTCATCGTCATCGACAACGACATCGACTGGCACGAGACCCACGTCCTTCTCAAAGCCGCATTCCCACTAGCCGCCACCGGCCCCAAAGCCACCTACGAAATCCCCTACGGCTCCATCGAACGCACCACCACCCGCAACAACTCCTGGGAGAAAGCCAAATTCGAAGTCCCCGCCCAACGCTGGGCCGACCTGGGCGACGCCACTCACGGCCTCTCCCTCCTCAACGACGTCAAGTTCGGCTACGACGCCGAAGGCAACACCCTCCGCCTCACCCTCCTCCGCTCCGCCACCTGGCCCGATGAAGTCGCCGACAAGGGCCGCCAGCAATTCCGCTACGCCCTCTACCCGCACGCCGGCTCCTGGAAACAAGCCCTAACCGTCCGCCGCGGTTACGAACTCAACGACCCCCTCAAAGCCGAACAAGTCTTCCCCCACACCGGCGCCCTCCCCGCCGAACACTCCTGGGCCAGCATCGAAAACCCCAACGTTACCCTAACCGCCATCAAAAAAGCCGAAGACTCCGACGCCCTCATCTTCCGCATGTACGAGTGGGCCGGCACCGCCACCGACGTAAAACTCCACATCCCACCCGGAGCCACCTACGCCATCGAAACCAACCTGATGGAGAAACCCGAAGGCGGCCATCTCGCATTCAGCGGCGACATAGTCACAGTCCCCATCAAGCCCTACGAAATCCTAACCATCCAGGCCATCTACCCAAACAAAACCGTAGCGGCAAAGTAATTCGCCGCTAATTTGCATCCCCAAAAATCGTCATCCTGAGCGAAGGGCGTAGCCCGGAGTCGAAGGACCCCGAGACCGCTCGCGCACCCATGCCTTCGTCACCTTTCCACCACAATCCCGATTTTAACGCGATCGCACGCTGCTACTCATTCCTAAGAGCAATCACCGGATCAACACTAGCCGACCGCCGCGCCGGAACAATCGAAGCCACCGCAGCCGCCGCCATCAAACTAACAGCCGCAAACACCAGCGACACCCACAGCCCGCCGCCCATAGCCGCAAACGAGTGCGCCAGCACTCGCTGCGCCACAAACGTCAGCACCAGTCCCACCAAAATCCCCGCGCCAATCATCATCATCGAATCCCGCAGCATCAACGAAACCACCTGCCACCTCTGAGCCCCCAGCGCCATCCGTATCCCAATCTCAATCGTCCTCTGCGAAGCCGTAAAGCTCAGCAACCCATAAATCCCAATCGCCGCCAGCAGCAATGCCAGCCCGCCGAACATCGTCAGCAGCCACACCAGCAGATGCCGCGCCGCCAGCGAATCCGTCACAAAACTCCCCAGCGTCTGCACCTCATAAACCGCCTCCGACGAATCCACCGCCCTCACCGCCTCCACCAGCGGCGTCCGCATCGCATCCGGATTCATCTTCGTCCGCACCACAAACACCGCCTCATCCACCGGCTGCTGCGCCATCGGCCGGTACAGCACCCCCTTGTTCTCCTCGACCTCCAGCGAATCCCTCCGCACATGCCCAATCACACCCACAATCTCAATCGGCGCCAATTTGCGGCCAAACTGCACATGCTGCCCAATCGGACTCTTCCCTGGCCAATAAGCCTTCGCCAGCATCTCGTCGATCACCGCCACCGGCGGCGTCCCAATCCGATCCTCCTCACTGAACCATCGTCCCTGCAACAGCGGAATCTGCATTGCCGCAAGATACCCCGGCGTCGCCCATCCCCTGTCGCTATGCGGCCCCGGATCATCCGGCCCAGCCGGCGGCCGTTCCACAATCCCAAAGCTCCCCGACGGGTGCATCTGGCTCGCAAACGGCGCAGGAAAAACCGCCCCCGCCGCCACAACGCCCGGCTGCTCGCTCAACCGCGTCGTCACATCCTTCAAAAAATTCGCCTGCTTCAAGTCCTGATTCTTATAGTTCGTAGCATCCAGCGTCACTTTGCCCGTCAACACCGAATCGCTCTTAAATCCCGGATCCACCGTCTGCAACTGCTTCAGACTCGCGAGAAACAAACCGCTCCCTGCCACCAGCAGAAACGCCAGCGCAACCTCCGTACCCACCAGCACATTCCGAAACCGCTGCTTCGAACTCCCCGCCGTCGTGCTCTTGCTATACTCCGCCAGCTTCAGCGACTTGTGCGTCCGCGCCAGTTGCACCACAGGAGCGACACCCGCAAGAAACGCCGCCAGCAAACCAAATCCCGCAGCCACGGCAACCACGCGCAAATCCGCATGCACCGCAAATCCCCGCGCCAGATCATGCGGAATCGCCAGCAGCAGCAGTCTCCCCAAAAAAGGCCCAGCCAGTACCCCAATCAGCGTCGCCACCCCAGCCAGCAACGCCGTCTCCACCACAAACTGCATCGCCAACTGCCGCAGCGAAGCCCCCAGCGCACTCCGAATCGCCATCTCGCGCATCCGCGTCGAAGCCCGCGCCAGCATCAACCCCGAAATATTCGTGCACGCAATCAGCAGAATCATCGCCACCACCGCAAACAGCGCAATCAGCGGCTTCTTCAAATCCCCCGCCGCATCCTCCGTCCACTGCTGCCCAAACATCCCCCACCCCGAGCTCTGCCCAAAGTTAAACCCGCTCGTCCCTTCCCGCCGAATCTCCTCCAGCCTCTTCTGCTCCATCGCCGCATTGAACTGCGCCACCGACACACCCGGCTTCAGCTTCACCACGCTGTTATACGACTCGTTGAAGCGGTTCTGCGCCGCAAACTCCGTCGGCGCCAGCCCCAGCGGAGTCCACAGCTCCACGCCCTTCGGCCAGGCAAAATCGCTCCGCATCACCCCAATCACCCGATACGACTGGTCATCCAGCAGAATCTTCTTATCCACCACATCCTGCTGCCCGCCAAACATCCTCTGCCAGGCTGCATAGCTCAGCACAATCACGCGCTCAGCGCCCTTCTGGTCCTCCTCCGGCAAAAACGTGCGGCCAACAATCGGCTCCGCCCCAAACACCTGGAACCACTGCTGGCTCACCAGCGCCGCCCGCAGATGCTGCGTCCGCCCATCAAACGTCGCATTAAAGCTCGCCCCCTCCACCAGCGCCGCCTTGTCGACCATCCCCGTCATCGACCTCGCATCCGCAAAATCCGGTGCCGAAACCCCAATCATCGGCAGATTCAGCTGCGTATACTTCGCATGAAACGAAGCCACCCGCTCCGGGTCCTGCACTCCCGAAGGATGCAGCAGCACCGCCTGCACCACGCTGAAGATCGCCGTATTCGCCCCCACGCCCAGCGCCAGCGTCAGAATCGTCACAATAGCAAAAGTAGGCGCCCGAAAAAGCTGCCGCACCGCATAACGCAGATCATCCATCACAGTAGTCTCCTCCAGCGTTCTCAGCTCATACGCAAGAGGAATGCACGTAGTTCACCAAAAGCCAACGCGCTCAAATGGCATAATTCACTACCGGAGCACACAAACCACCGCATCCCCTGTTCACTTTCGAACCCATCCGTTCATTTCCGGACACTCAGCTGAAAAACCGGAATGGCCAACTCAGCCGGGTGGCCCATCCTTTGCGGCTTCATCGCAAAGGATGGGTTGCCGTTGCTTTGCTGTTGCCGTTGCATTTGCTGTTGCCGCTCTTTTGGCTTGTCATTCCGCAGCGTAGCGGAGGAACCTGCTTTTGCCGTTGCCTTCCTCCACCCCGCCACAAATCCCGTCATCCTGAGCGGAGCAGTTCGCGCATTTGCGGAATGCGCGGTCGAAGAGCCTGCCCTGAGCCTGTCGAAGGAACCTGCGGTTGCACTTGCTGTCGTTTTTTGCCGGTCGGAGAATGAGTGGACGCCGGCGCGTTGCTTGTTGCCAATGTACGGCGAGATCCATACGTTTATGCTCTTGCCTGACGGTGAGCCAATTCAGTGGCTCGTCTTTGCTAGAAGCTTGGCAAGCAGGCTCTTCTGGAAGACAGGATCGAGTTCTGATGAGTGAAGTGCGGCCAAATATTCCGATTGGGCCGCGCTCGTCTCCCCTGTTGCGGCCAGGGCATCACCCAGAAGCGCATGAGCCGTAGGATTGTTCGGGTCGAGATTCACTGCAATTCGCGCTTCGTGGACCGTACCCTCCACATTGTGTTGCTTCGCATAATATGTAGCCGTCCTGACATGTTCCATCGCCGCGACAGCCCCTAGTGTGAATTGTCCTCGATAGACGTATACCCCTCGATCAATGACTTCTGCGGGTCGGATCGATTTAAATTGAGTATAGGGATTCTCGCTGCCAGGTATGTCTACGCCAGTCAATTCCCCATCGCTTATAAGCACCGTACCCGACACATTCGGGTCTTCACCGAAGCGCATTACATCGAGTCCCGCCCACAGTGCGGATCCAGTCGGCAGTACACGACAGTTGATTCCATAATCCCTGAAATCCACGGGACCTTGTGCGGAGTAGGCAAAGTAGCAGGGTTGAGACGGGTGCGTCTCAAGGTAATGTTTGACGGCTTTGAGTTGCTGGCCCCAATCTACGTTGGAATCGGACAGGTACAAATGCGTCTTCGATGGTCCTCCCCAGGCCTCATTCGCGTAAGCCAACGGTCCCGGGCGTGCAGTTACTGTTGTGACCAACTGCCAGAGCAGAAGAACAACAAATCCATAGATGAACTTCGGATTCCTGGAAACGAGATACGAGGCGCAGCCCGCGATCAGGATGTAGAGCATCGGGAACATCGGAAACAGATGCCTGTACCCGATGCCTAGGTCGGAAGATGTGGACAGCAGGAAAATGAATAAGGAAGGGACCGTCAGGAAGACAATCTCGCGGCGCATCTGCCACCTGCCTCGAAACACAACAGCCATCGTCAACGCCAACAGGATCAGGAACGGCAACGTACTCTTGATGAGGAAAGCAGCTGGGAAATACCAGTGCGGAGCGCCAGCGTAGTCCCGCCCGAAGAGATAACTCGGGATATCGCCTGCTGAGATCTTTGTGTCTGCCAACCCGTAGATATAGGCCTCAGGTAGCAGGTGAAATTTGCTCATCATAGTCAACACACGACGGCTCAGTGGCGAAGTAAGTTTCTGTAGATACTCCTCACTCGTCGGGTTCAACTGGAGGGGGCTGGGTCGAGCCGCATAGCGGAAGTGATATAGAGTCCAGATGCATCCCACTCCGATCAACGAAATAACTACGATCGTAGCAATCAGTTGCCGAGGCGATGGAGACTTGGTACCCGATCGCCAGAAGTCGATGACTGCAAGCAGGCACAAGACCGGAACAATGAATATCCCCGTGAACTTGGCCGTCATAGCCACGCCGACGGCGAGTCCAACGATGATCATTCTGGCGACCGTGGGACGCTGCATGTATCTATAGAACGCATAAACCGCGGCAAGCATTGTGAGCGAGGCACCAATATCCGTAGTCACGTAAGCGCCGTGGGCAAGGAAATTCGGGTCCAGACAAAAGAGCAGCAGGGCGAACATGGCCGCTTTGTCGCCAAACATTTCCCTTGCGCAGAAGAAGAGCAACGTGGCGAGGAAGACGGTAAGCAGCGAAGCCATGACCCGTGCAGGTATCAACGTTTGATCGATGCCATTTGCAACCAGGAAACGCTGGCCTAGAACGAAACCCTCTTTCTTGAAAGGATCGCCCGTGAATGCCGGTTGCTTGATGTCTCGGTGCAGGAGGGGAATAGCGTCCCACATCTTCACCAGCGGCGGAACCTCAGGGTTGTAACCAAAATCTCCACGCTCCCAGGAAAGCCACCCTGAATAGAGATGTTGCGACTCATCCCAACTCACGGAGTCACGCTTTGCGGAGTGTAAGCAGCTGGCAAAGAAAAGGAGGATGACTATTGCTGCTGAAACGGCCGTGGCCCGAGACAGGCTACGGCGAGGCGCACTCTGAGAGGTGAGAACAGGCATCATCGTATGTCAGTTTTGCGTCTGGAAAGATATTTCGTAATTGTAACGATACTGGTTGAGGTGAGGATTTGCATAACGGGCATCGTAACGAACCCTCAGCTTGTGGAGCCATGCTCGCATGGTGGCTTCGAATGATGCATTCAGGCCAATGCGCTCATTGAGTGAGTTTGGGAACATTAGTCCTGAGAAACGCGCTTTTAGTGATCAAGACCCCGATTTTTCAATGGATGTTATCGCGAATGCACTCATGAGTTTTCAATCAAGCTTCTACCTGCCGTGATCGTCGGCCCAACACCTTCGTCCCGGGCATTACCAAGATGTAAAAAGCTCGCTCCTCAAACCCGTGTTTCTCAACTCAAAACTTTTTTCTTTCAAAAACAGCCCAAAAATCGCATGTCAAGCCCCCAAACCACTTAACCCATTTATCCTCAACAACTTCCAAGTGGCATAAACCCCGTCCAAACTAGCTATAATGTTAAATAGGAGGAAAATCACCAAAACCGAGGGCCCAACGCACCAATCGCTCCTAAGTCTTTTCTTTGGAATATTTTGGCCGTAACCCTTTTGTTTGGAATATTTTAGCGGGAGTCAACCACCTTAACTCATTTGTTTCTAGGAATTTACGCAAAACAAAGGGGGAGGGGGTACCCCCGGAAAAAGCAAATGCCAACCGAGCCCAACAACACGATCGCAGTCGCCATGTCCGGAGGAGTCGACTCCTCCGCCGTCGCCGCACTCCTGCGCTCCGAAGGCCACGAGATCATCGGCCTCACCCTCCAGCTCTGGAACCAGCGCCGCCTCGCCGGCCACGAGGGCATGCCCGAAGCCGTCCAGGGCCGCTGCTGCTCCATCGACGACGTCTACGACGCCCGCCACGTAGCCGAGCAGCTCGACATCCCCTACTACGTCGTCAACCAGCAGGACCGCTTCGAGGCCGAAGTCGTAAAGCCCTTCGTCTCCGAGTACCTGGCCGGCCGCACCCCCATCCCCTGCACCCTCTGCAACAACCACCTCAAGTTCGACCAGCTCCTCATCACCGCCCGCCAGATCGGCGCCGACCGCATCGCCACCGGCCACTACGCCCGCAACCACTTCGACAAGAAGCGAGGCCGCTGGATCCTCTCCCGCCCCGCCGACAAGTCCAAAGACCAAACCTATTTCCTATTCGGTCTGACACAAGACCAGCTCTCCCGCACCATCTTCCCCCTCGGTGAGATGTGCAAGCCCGAAGTCCGCGAGATGGCCGCCGACGCAGGCTTAGCAGTAGCCACCAAGCAAGACTCCCAGGAGATATGCTTCATCCCCGGCGGCGATTACAACACCTTCCTCAAGGCCTACCTGGACGAGCAGCACGAAGCGCTCCCCGACTCCTCCGGAGAACTCGTCACCAGCACCGGCGAGGTCCTCGGCCGTCACGAAGGCATCCACAGCTTCACCGTAGGGCAGCGTAAGGGTCTCGGCCTCACCTCAACCAACCCGCTCTATGTCCTCGCCATCCACCCCGACTCACACGAAGTCACCGTAGGCGCGGACGAAGACCTCTTCTCCCGCGACCTCTATGCCAACCGCCTCAATTGGATCTCCATCCCCAACATCGCCGAAGGCGAAACCATCCGCGTCAGCGCCAAGATCCGCCATCGCCACACCCCCGCGATGGCCACTCTCTCCCGTGTTGACGAAGACACCGTCCACGCCCGCTTCGACGAGCCCCAGCGAGCCATCACCCCCGGCCAGTCCGCAGTCTTCTATCAGGAAGACGAAGTAGTCGGAGGCGGCTGGATCATCCCCTTCGATGGAAATTTCGACAAGAACCGCTGATCCCTACCACTCCGTATCGCGGTTCTTCACCCCATCCGTCGAGTGCCGGCCAAAAGTCTTAGCCCGCCCCACGAGCACATCGATCCCCGCTTTAAAACCATTCACCAACCCATTCAACTCCCGAACCGGAACCTTAATCGCCTTCTGCAGATTGTCCGTTATCTCATTCGTCGTATTGAGAACCGAAGTCACCATTCCATCCACACGAGCAACCTGCGCGCGAGTCCGCGCATTCACATCGCCCGCAGTCACATCGAACTCCTGAGCTTTGCTTCGGACAATGTGACTCGTCTCCAACAGGTTGTCGGTTATCACCTTCACCTTCGGCCGAACATCATGCAGCATTCCATGCGTCGACTCGATGATCGGCATCATCTTCGTCCGCACCTCTTCGGCGATCTCCAGCGCGCGCTTCCGAGCCTTCGCCGCTCCAACCGCCATCAGGATCAGCGCAACCGCCTGAGCACTCAGCGCAATCGCCACCATCGCGACAAATACCATCAGCAGTCTGGAGTTCCCAGACGAAAGCGATCCAGCATCTTGCATCCACATTGCCGACATCACGACTCGTATCGCTTCCATATCGCCTCTCGCCTCCGCAAACCTTTACCCCCACAATCATAAGGCCCGACCAGCACAAGCTGACCGGGCCTTTCCACCTCAGACAATCCTAGGTGTTGTGAGTCGTATTGACATAAGCCTCTTTGCCCGCATCGATGGCAGCAGAAACCTTATCCTGATGCTCCTGCACCAATCCCTTACCCTTCTCCACATACTGAGCCCACTGCGTCCGACCGCGGTCATAATACTCCTTGCCCCGGTCCACGTACTCACCGACCTGCTGCTTCCCCTGAGCCGCCAACTCCGCCGCTCGATCCTGCGCCTGCTGAGCCAGCACCGCCGCCCGGTCCCTCGCATCCAGAGCACCGGCCACCAGGTCCTCACGCGTCTCCTTCCCCGCCTTCGGTGCATAGAGAACGCCTACAAGCGCCCCAATGCCGAGGCCCGCCAGAAACCATCCCAATCCGCTAATTCCACTATCGTTGTCGTTGTCAGACATGCTCGCTCTCCTATTTCGGCTTCATGTGCGGAATCTGCTTCCTCCGCTGTTATAGCTCAACTACCGAATGCGCGCCGACCAGAATCTTCCGGCCTGCTTCTATCTTAACGGTATCCGTTCTCTCAGGGAGATGCCCGCGGCGTAAATTAGGTTGCCGTTCCTCTCACCTTCAGCGACAATCGCCATCCCGCTCGGGATCGGTCGCGCTGCTGGCATCGAGCATCAACCACGTCAACTTTTACCATTCCGCCCCGTCCTACTGTGAGAATAGTTTCGTCCAGACGCGCAATGAAGCCGTTGCCTCCAGCCGCGCATCGAATATCAATTCAGTGATTTACATTGTTTGACAGTATAAGTGCTTCTTGATGGAAAAGGGGAATTATGAACTCCAGTAAGGCTGTGTTCCTCTTCTACACTACCCTGACCGCGCTGATCATAGGCCTTGGCCTCGCGGGCTGTAAAAGCTCTTCACCAGCGCCGCCCACCGATGATGCCAGCCTTACCGCTGCCGTTCAAAGCCGCATCGCTGGCGATGGCGCCATCAGCGCCGAACCAATCCAGTCGTCCGTCCAGGGCCGGGTCGCCACTCGCGCCGGTAACGTAAGCAGCGAAGCCGCTCGATCTCTGGCCGCCGCAGACGCAGCTCAGGTGCCAGGCATTAAGACCGTAGTCGACAACCTCACCGTTCCGGCGCCCCCACCGATAGTAGCCGCTGCCACTTCTCCGGTAGTGCCCGCACCCCTTGCACCGATGCCTACAAAGCCAAAACCCGTTCCAACTGTCAAGCCAAAACCAGCCCAGGTCGTTCGCGATGAGTCGCCCGCTGATGTTCCCCCGCCTCCCGTTGCGCCGGTCGGACCAGCCCCCACTCCCGCGCAGGACCTCCCGCCCGCTCCCCCTCCACCACCGCCTCCACCGGCCTTCCGCGATGTCACTGTTCCGGCAGGAACTACAATTCCCATCCGAATCAATCAAACGCTCGATAGCGCCACCACTCAGCAGGGAGAGAACTTCTCAGGCACCATCGCGGCGGACGTCATCATGGATGGTTTGGCCGTATTTCGCCAGGGCACTTCCGTCAACGGTCGCGTCGTCGCTGTACAGGAGGCGGCGCACTACAAGGGCAGTTCTTTGCTCACCATAGAACTCACGAGCATTTCTCGCCACGATGAGAAACTTTCGATCACCACCGATCCTTATAGCGTTCAGGGCAAGGGCCGGGGCGCAAACACCGCCGAAAAGGTTGGCGGCGGCGCCGCAGTCGGAGCAATTCTCGGCGGCATTCTCGGAGGCGGCAAAGGCGCAGCCATCGGAGCGGCAGCAGGAGGGGGTGCAGGCGCCGGAGTCAATACCATCACACGCGGCGAGCAGGTCCAGATCCCTTCGGAGACGCTCATTCGCTTCAACCTCAC
The DNA here is from genome assembly GCA_963841335.1 of uncultured Acidobacteriaceae bacterium. GTDB lineage: Bacteria > Acidobacteriota > Terriglobia > Terriglobales > Acidobacteriaceae > Edaphobacter. The sequence goes on from CAWJCF010000001.1 coordinate 283,475, forward strand.
CAATACGCTCTCGCTTAAGGTACCCACTAAAGACTTCGACAGCACGACAGTCAACCCAACTCTTCAACAACATCCTACGAATCAACCGCAACCTTAATTCAACCTCTTATTCACCGCGTCTGCAGGTAGCAGAGGTAATTAGCGAGTAACCTCCGGATTGAAAACGCAGCTTCCCTTACTGGTGTAAACTCGTGGCAGCAGGAGGGCTCGCCCGAACCCACGCTGCCCCTACAGAAAATTCCTATCTGAGGTACTCCGTCTTGACGAAGACATCGGCCAACCGCCCAGCAGGATTTCTTACCTTCACCCTGCACGCGCATCTGCCTTACGTCGTCAATCACGGCACCTGGCCCCACGGGATGGAGTGGCTCCACGAAGCGGCCGCTGAAACCTACCTCCCTCTGTTGCGCATGCTGAAAAACCTAGAACGCGACAAGATTCGGTTCAACTGCAACCTCAACCTCTCTCCCATCCTGCTCGAGCAGCTGTCGCATCCGGTCTTCCTCGCCGAGTTTCCCAATTACCTCAACCGCAAGATCGTCGCCGCGCGCGAAGACGAAGCCTATTTCCTCCAATCCGGCGAAACCCATCTCGCTGAGACGGCCCGTTTCTGGCAACGTTTCTTTTCCCAGGCCCTCGATGATTTTGAGGGCTTCGATCGCAATCTCATTGGGGCCTTCCGTCACTTTAACGACACTGGTCTCATCGAGATCATCACCTGCGGCGCTACCCACGGCTACATGCCGCTCCTGGGCACCGACGAATCGGTTCGCGCCCAGATTCGGACCGCCGTCGATACCCACATTCGTCATATCGGCAAACACCCTCGTGGAATTTGGGCTCCCGAGTGTGGCTATCGACCAGCCGGCTTTTGGAACTATCCCGTTCCCAACGCCGACGGGACACCTCCGGCTCCCGGCTTTGACCGGATCGGTGTCGAGCAGGCTCTCTCCGAGTCCAACATCGAGTTCTTCTTCGTCGATACTCATCTTGTCGAGGAAGGTCAGCGCGTCCCGTCGCCCTACGAACTCCGAAATGGCGCTGTCCCAACTGACGAACAGATCGAGCGTATGACCCATGAAGGCCATCGGTCGCTCTATCAGCCGTACTACGTCGACGGACCATATGACAAGCGTTACGCGGCAACGATCTTTCCCCGCGATCCCCGCACCGGCGTGCAGGTCTGGTCGGGAGACACCGGATATCCCGGTGATGGCGTTTATCTGGACTTCCACAAGAAGCGTTGGCCAGGAGGTCATCGCTACTGGCGGGTAACAGGTCCCAAGATCGACATGGGTGACAAGCTGCCCTACTATCCTCAGCAGGCGGCGGAGCGGGTGAAGTCCCATGCCTCGAACTTCGTCCATCTGGTCTACGAGGCGCTCAAGTCCGGCCTCAACGACCAGATTCCTCCGATTCTCTGCGCGCCGTTCGATGCGGAGCTCTTCGGCCACTGGTGGTTCGAGGGCACGCTCTGGCTTGAGGCCATCGCTCGCATCCTTCACGACTACGACACCAAGCTCCAGCTCATCAGCTGCGCCGAATACCTCGATCGGTATCCTCGCGCCGGCTTCCTCGCCATGCACGAAGGCTCTTGGGGAGCTGGCGGCGACAACCAGGTGTGGATGAATCCCGAGACGTCGTGGACTTACACGCACATCTATCCAGCGGAGCTTTACACACGCGACGTGTGCACTGCTGGGCGATGGCGGAATTCGCCTCTCGGAAAGCGGATTATGCAGCAGCTTTGCCGTGAGCTGCTTCTGCTCGAGGCTTCCGACTGGCAGTTCCTCATCACCACGGGTGCGGCTCGCGACTACGCCGAGATCCGGTTCCTTACGCACAATGACCAGTTCAACGAGATCAAGGTCATCTGGCAGAGCTTCGACTCCGCCGGTATTCTCACGCAGACTCAGGAGACACGTCTTGCCGAGATTGAGCTTCGCGACGGTGTCTTTCCCGACATTGACCCTGGCCTCTGGGTCGCCGGCGCGAAAGAGACTCGCGCCGAATCGCCGGCCAAAGCTCCTGCGGAGACGACGGCCTAGGATCAGGTCCTGGCGCTATGGGAACAGTCGCTCCCTTCGCCAGCCTTCTCCGCTAGGGATGTAAAGCAGACGATCGTGCAGTCTGCCTTCGCGGCTCTTCCAGAACTCGATTCGTTCCGGTCGCAACACAAAACCCTTCCAATAGACAGGACGAGGGACTTCGCCTGGGAACTCAGCGTCCAGTTCCTTCACTCGCGAGATCAGCAATTCGCGTGAAGGCAGCACTCGACTCTGTTGCGAGGCCGTTGCGGCGAGTTGGCTGAGTCGCGGACGGCTATGAAAGTAGAGGTCCACCTCGACGGGCGGAAGTTCAGTCACTGAACCGGCGATGCGCACCTGCCTCCGCAGCGACTTCCAGTGAAAACACAGTGCTGCCATCGGATTCTGCCTCAACTCTTCGCCCTTTTCGCTCTCCGCGTTGGTGAAGAACGAGAAACCACGCTGATCCACGCCTTTCATCAGGATCATGCGGACGCTTGGCATTCCGTCCGGCGTTGCGGTTGCCAACGCAGCTGCGGTGGGATCGTTCGGTTCGCTTGCTTCGGCTTCTTTCATCCATCGGCCAAACAGTTCGAGCGGGTCGAGTGCGACCTCGATGTCTTTATCGTCCATGCTGCGGCCTCGATTTTGATTTCAGATCTATCGACATGTTGGTCAGCGGAGTTGGAACTCCGGGCTGCCCATGACGAGGGCCGTCAAAAGGTTAAGCGTATCCGTGGAATTCATCGGGGAGTTGGATGGGGAGTTCGCTGCGGAGAGTTCGGATACCTGTTTGTGGATCAGTTGATTGGTCTGGGCCGAGACGCCGCCGCCGATGAGCGCCGATTCGAGCACATGGAGAGCTATATCCTCCCCTGCGCCTTCGGTTGATGGCGGGTTCGCAGGCGGGACGCTCTCTGAGGTGAGAAGAGCTTCGGAGTACTTGGGATGAGGAGTGACCGACGTCGCGGATTGATTCGCCGCTGGGTTGGCCGGTTGCGCCATAAGACTCAGCGCAAGCAGGTGCGCGGAGTCGAACTTCTGATTTGCGAATTTGTTCCCCGTTAGAGCGTATGCGAAGTTGAGACGGTCGACGAGGGCGGTCGAGTTCATCCAGTGATCGGCGGTGATGTAGTAGCCGGTGGGTGGTTGTGCGTAATAGAGGCGCATGCCCATGGTGTTGACTGTATTGACCAGAGCGCCAGGGTTGATGGGGTCCGTCGCTGTGGTGCGGAAGGCGGACGCGAGAAACTCTATCGGCGTCTTTACCTTGTTGCGAAAGTACTTTTTGGAGTTGAACTCCGGCGACTGGACGAGGGTGAGGAGGATGGCTTTGATGTCGCCGTCGGTGGCGAGGTAGGTCGCCGCCATGCGATCGACCAGAGCTGGCGGAGGGTCGTCGGCGACAAAGCGTTGGGCGAGTTTCCAACTGATGAAGTGCGCCGTGTGCGGGTCGGCTGCGAGGAGGGTGAGCGCTTCGATGCCTTCTCTCATATCGTCAGAAGGGCTGATCGCTGTTGGGAACCCGATGGTGTGGCCGCGCCATTGCTTGGGGCCGGGCTCATGCTTCTTCGGATCGAACTGGAAGGGGCCACCTTGATTTGGGCGATCGACACTCCAGCCGGTGAGGATGGCGGAGAGCGCGGTGACGTCGGCCTGGGTGTAGCCCCCGTCGACGCCGAGGGTGTGGAGTTCCATGACCTCGCGACCGTAGTTCTCGTTGAGACCGCGATTGCCCTTCTTCGAGTTGGGATTGGCAGGATTGACGCCGTTCGCGTTTGAGTCGGGCCCGATGGATTGCCCGTTATCGAGGTAGATCATCATCGCGGGAGACGTCGCGGTGGCGAGGAGAAGGTCGCGGAACTTGCCGAGGGCGTGTTTGCGGATGGCGTCGCGCTCGTAGCTGGTGGTGTACCACTGATCGGAGTCTTTGCCGATGTAGATGTTGAAGTGATTGAACCAGAAGTCGGTCATCACCTCCTGGAGCTGGCGCTCGGAGAGGATGGCGCGAAGCATCTTGGCCTGCGAGAGTTCGTTGACGATCTGGTAGTTGGAGCCGATGTTGGCAGCCATGCCGTTGAATATCTCTCGCTCGCGGGGATTGAACTGGGAGAGCAGCAGATTTTTCTGGTCACCGTTGACGTATGTGGTGAAGGCGATGCGATCCGCGACAGGAAGCTGAATGAGCGTCGACATGCGCTGTTCGCGCGGCAGGCCGAAGAGCTGGCCAGCGATGCGGGTGGCTGTGGCCTGGTCGGTCTTTTTCTGATCGGCGACTTCAGCATCGGTGGGGGGAGTCAGGGCAGGTTTGCCGTCCGCGTCAACCTTCTTCATGTCGAGGTCGTGGTTGAATTTGTAGACCTGTACTTCGTACATGGCGGCGAGAAGTGGGTCGGGGGGGTAGGGACGCTTGCCCTCGGCGACCTGCTGGAGGGTAAAGCGGTCAGGGAAGAGGAGGAGAGCCTGGTCGGGCTGCATGTTGAGGGTTGTGAACTCCGATAGGCGTTTGTCGAGGGCGGAGTCGGGAATGCCAGCGGGGTTGAGCTGCTGTTCGAACCATTTCTCAGGCGTAAGGGCGAAGACCTGTTCGAGGTCGCCGGGCCGGGGGCCGAAGGTAAAGCGGTTGAGAAGCTGTTGGGCCCGTTCCTGCTGGGTGAGCGGGATAATCGGCACGGGCTTTGCGGCAGCCGGTGGTTTGGGCTTAGCGGTGGACTTCTTCTGAGCGTGGAGCGACGGCGCGGCCAGCAGGACGAGCACCAGGGCGATTCTGCTCATGGAAGTGCCTCTCTGGGTTAGACCGAAGATGGCACAGCAAGTTGCGAAACGATCCATGAGGTACCCCCCCCCCCCCGGTACCATCCACGTAAACCATTGATTATAAATGGCTTACGAGACGATAAAACCCGTAAAATATTCCAAACAAAGGGTTTACACCTCAAAATATTCCAAACAAAGGAGTTAGCTCAGATCGCTACATCCTTGACGGAATATTTTGTCCCTATTTTAAGTATAGCGAACGGAGACGGGGAAAATGCCACTCGTTATCCCATTTGATTTGAGATGTTTAGGTGGTTTTGGGGCTTGACAAGTGATTTCTGGGCTATTCTTGAAGAAAAAATCTGTAAGTAATGGCAGCACAATGAGATAGGGGGGGCGCCAATTTGCGGCTGCGCAAAGAGTTGACGAGTTTAGGTATCAGGTTTCGGGTATCAGGTATCAGGCGTTGGAGCGGGTTGTTGCGGTGGCAGGAAGGGTCCGGCGTCGTTTGAGGAGGACGTATACGACTCGAGCAAGGAGGAGGAGGGTCAGGACGGCAGTGTCTTTCCAGGGGGCGTAGTTGCCGCTCTTGACCATCCACCAGTAGTGGATGATGCCGAAGATGGCGGCGACGTAGACGAGAGTGTGGAGGCGCTGCCAGTTTTTGCCGCCCATGGCTCGCAGGACGAACGTCGGTGAGGTGACGGCAAGAGAGAGCAGGATGAGCCACGCGAGGAGGCCGACCTGGATGAATCGGCGCTTGACGGCGTCGTCGACCATGTGGGGCCAGATGAGCTTCCATTGGGTGACGACTTCGCCGGGGTGTCCGGTGCGGAGACCGTTGAGGGCGGTCGCGATGTCGTATCCGGAGAAGAGGAAGATGTAGGTCGCAAGGTGGAGGGTTGCGTAGAAGAAGGCGTACAGGCCGAGCATGCGGCGGAAGCGGATGAGCCACGCGATCTTGGGCGAGAGGCGGCGGATGGGCGTAATCGCGAGAGAGGCGAAGAGGGTGTAGAGGGTCCAGTCGCCGGTGAAATGCGTGATGTAGTTGATGGGGTCGGGGTAGCTGCCGAGCAGAGTGGGCGTCGTGAAGACGTGGACGAGCCACAGGAAAGGGATGAGGCAGAGGATGTGCAGGACGGTTTTCAGGAGGATGATGCCGGATCTGGACATAGGGTGTGGGTAGTTTAGCGGGTGGTGTTTTTGCGCGGGGGGGTCACGCCGAGGGAATGGCGAGGGGATGCTTTGGTTGATAGAGGCCAATCTCGCTGCCGCCGGGGAGCGGGATCTTTGTGATGGAACCCCAGCGAGCCTCTTGAACCTCGGTGCAGTGGACGCCTTTTTTTTGGAGCGATGCGATCTCGGCTTTGAGGTTGTTGCACAGGAAGTAGAGCTCCTGCCGGGTGCTCTCTTCAGATGGGTGGATGGCGGCTTCAGCGGGCGGCAGCGCGAAGATGAGCCATCCGTGGCCGGCGTCGATTGACTTGAGCCCGAGGATGTCTTGCAGGAACGCGCGATCGGCTATTGCGTCCTTGCTGTACAAGACAACGTGAGCGCCGAAGATCATGATCGTTGCCCTTTCTGCGATAGAGACATTTTCCGGTGGTGCTTTTCAATAGTACTTTTTGAGATCCATGCCGGCGTACATGCTGGCCACCTGATCGCCGTAGCCGTTGAACATGAGCGTGGGGACGTAGTGGGGCAGAAGGCTGGAATCGATGCGGCGTTCGCGCGCCTGGGACCAGCGGGGATGGTCGACGTTGGGGTTGACGTTGGAGTAGAAGCCATACTCTTCGCTGCTCTGCTCGTTCCAGGTGGTCTGGGGCTGCTTGTCGAGGAAGTGGAAGCGGACGATGGATTTTCCGGATTTGAAGCCGTACTTCCAGGGGAGAATGACGCGGATAGGCGATCCGTTCTGGTTCGGAAGGACCTGACCGTAGCAGCCGAAGGTGAGCAGGGCGAGAGGGTTCATGGCTTCGTCCATGCGGAGGCCTTCGCGGTAGGGCCAGTCGTAGCCGAAGGCGCGGTCGGGCATCTGCTTCTTGTCGTTGAGGGTGAAGAACTGGACGTATTTGGCACTGGGGAGCGGCTCGCAGAAGTTGATGAACTCGGAGAGGGAGTAGCCGTCCCAGGGAATGACCATGGACCAGGCCTCGACGCAACGATGGCGGTAGACGCGGGATTCGATGGGGCGGTATTTGAGGAGGTCGTCGATGTTGATGGTCTGTGGCTTCTTGACCATACCGGTGACCTGGACGGTCCAGGGGCGGATCTGCAGGGTGTGGGCGTTTTTGGCAGGGTCGGATTTGTCGGTGCCGAACTCGTAGTAATTGTTGAAGGCGGTGGCTTTGCCAAAGGGCGTCTGCGCGTCGGGGACGGTGTATTTGCTGGGGACGGTGGGGAGGTCGGTCGCGGCTTCGACGGTGGTGGCGGGGTCGACGAGGTTGCCGAGATAACGCGCGGCGATGGCGCCTGCTCCGAGGGTGCCGGCGGTGGTGAGGAAGCGACGGCGGTCCTGCTGTTGCTGCTCGAAGACGTGCTGGGGGGTGATCTCCGAGGAGCGGACGACGGACTCTCGGCTAATGGAGCGGCGAAGGAGCATGCGCGATTCCCTTTCTTGCGGCGAGGGGTGTTGACCCTATGATAGGACGCCCGAGGCTGCCTATGGTTACAAGTACGAGGGGGGATGCGGCGTGGATGGGGATTTGGTGGGTGATTTCGATTGGGAGGGTGTGAGAGATTAGAAGTTGATGACTTCTTTACGGAAACTGGCTGGTCTGGGTGTGGTGTCGATGGTGACGGCTGCGGCCGTTTGGGGACAGGAGCTGCGCGATCCGGCGAACCTTGCGGGAGAGCGGGTGCGGGCCTCGGTGACGGAAGATCCGATTCCGGCCAATAAGGGTGTGCTGGCCTTGGAGCAGAGTCTCCTCAAGCTGCGGACGCGGGCGAGCCTGCTGATGATTGTGGCGCATCCCGACGACGAGGATGGAGGGATGCTGACGTATGAGTCGCGTGGGCGCGGGGTGCGGACGGGAACGCTGACGTTGACGCGCGGTGAGGGCGGGCAGAATCTTATGTCGGCCGATTTTGACGATGCGCTGGGGTTGGTGCGGACGCAGGAACTGCTGGCGGCGGACCGGTATCTGGGGGTGGATCAGATGTTCGGGACCGAGGTGGACTTCGGGTTTTCAAAGACGAAGGAAGAGGCGTTTGCGAAGTGGACGCACGAGCGGGTGCTGTACGACGCCGTGCGTGCGGTGCGGTTGTATCGTCCGCTGGTCGTGACGAGCGTATTTGAGGGTGGGCCTACGGATGGGCATGGGCAGCACCAGGTCTCGGGTGAGATGGCGCAGGACGTTTTTAATGCGGCAGGCGATCCGAAGGTGTTTCCGGAGATGGGGCTGGAGCCATGGTCGCCGATGAAGGTTTATGCGCGGGTGCCGTTTGCGCGGGTGTCGAATGGGCAGATGTATGACTATGCGACGAATAAATCCATTCCGGCGCGGTTTTATAACTACGTGACGAAGACGTGGTCGACGGAGACTCCCCAGGCGAATGTGGTGGTGCATGAGGGCGAAGAGTCGCCCGTGTTGGGGATGACGTATGTGCAGTTTGCGCGCAAGGGGCTGGCATTGCAGAAGACGCAGATTGGCGAGGGTGTGAGGCTGGCGGCGGCAGGTGCGTTTGATGTCAGCTATCACCGCTATGCGTCGCGCGTGAAGACGGCGGAGACGGAGCAGAGTTTTTTTGACGGCGTGGACGTGACGCTGGAGGGGATTGCGACGCTGGCTCCGGAGGGTGACGCGTGGCTGCGGCCGGCTCTGAAGGCGATTGATGACCATGCTGCGGCAGCGGCGAAGGTCTTTTCGGTAGATGCGCCGGAGAAGTGTGCGCCGGAGTTGCGGGATGGATTGAAGGGTGTGGATGGGCTGATCGCGAAGGTGGAGGCGAGTTCGCTTTCGAAGACAGAGAAGACGAACGTGCTGCATGAGCTGCGCGTGAAGAGGGTGCAGTTCAACGATGCGTTGGTCGAGGCGCTGGGGCTGCGCGTCGAGGCTCGGATGGATGCGAGCAATCCTAAGGCATGCTCGACGGCGCTGAGCCCGGGCTGTGTTGCGCATGTGCCGACGAAGCTGGTGAACGATGGCAAGCTACCGGTAACGGTTGTTTCGGACTTCCTCTCTTCGACGGGAGTCAGCGCGGGCAAGGAGCGAACAGAGACGGCAAAGGTCGAACCGGGGAAGGCGCTCGACTCATTTTTTGAGCGCAGCTGGCCTTCTGGGTCCGTCGTGGTGGAGGGAGCCGCGCCGACAAAAAAAGATCCGACAACGCGGCCTTACTTTACGAGAAAGAGCATTGAACAGCCTTATTACGATGTGAGCGATCCGGCGCTGCGGCTGGCTCCGCAGACTCCACCGGACGCGTTCTGGGTAAGGGCGAACTATGACGGTGTGCCTCTGCTACTGGGGCAGGTAGTGCTCGCGCCCGAAGACAAAATATTCGACGCGAATAAGCAGATGGCTGTGATTCCTTCGTTGAGCGTGGCGATCCGACCCGCGGCGGGGATTATTCCACTGACCGAGAAGAGCTTCATGGTGAACGTCGCGGTTCGCGGCGATGAACAACAGGGTATTGCCGGCGGCACGCGGCTGGAGTTGCCAAAGGGATGGAAGTCGGAGCCGCAGAACGTGGAGTTTTCCTTCAGCCACGCAGGCGAGACCAAGATGATTTCGTTCCTGGTCACGCCCACGGCACTTGCTGAGAAAAGCTACACGCTGAAAGCTGTGGCAGAGACAGCGAACGGCACGGTGACCAGCGAAGGTTTTCGCGCGGTTGGATACAAGGGATTGACACCGACCAATATGTACACCGGAGCAACCTATCGGACGGGCGGCGTGGATGTGAAGATCGCTCCTGGGTTGAAGGTCGGGTATCTGCCTGGGACAGGAGACGAGGTACAGGCATCATTCGAGAATCTCGGCATTCATGCGACGACGCTAAGCGTTGATGACGTCGCGGCAGGTAGGCTCGCAGGATATGACGCGGTGGTGCTGGGAGTCAGGGCCTACGCGACGCACTCCGGTCTGGCTGCGGCGAATGGAAAGCTGCTGGAGTATGCAAAGAACGGCGGCGTGGTGATCGTCCAGTACAACCTGGGACAGTTTGATTACGGGCCGTATCCGTTGACGATGGGAGCAGCCGAGAAGGTGGTTGACGAAGCAGCTCCCGTGGAGTTGCTGAAGCCGGAGAACCCGTTGTTGAGTTGGCCGAACAAGATCTCGACGCGTGACTTCGACGGATGGGTCGAAGAGCGCGGGCACGGATTCATGGAGAGCTGGGATCCGCGTTATGAAGCGCTGGTGGAGACGCACGATCCCGGGCAGGACCCGCAGAAAGGCGGGCTGCTTGTGGCGAAGACCGGCAAGGGCGTTTACATCTACGAAGGACTGGCGCTCTATCGCGAGCTGCCGGAGGGCGTTCCGGGGGCTTACCGGTTATTTGCGAATCTGCTGAGCGTGGGGAAGGCCGCGAAGTAAGCGCGAGACAGAAGCCCTCCAGTTGCGAGACACTGACTGGATGACAGGCGAACGAGAGAAAGAGTTGATGACTGCGGCGGCCCTGCTGATGGACGCTCGCCGAACGAATGTGCCGATTGATGACCTGCCGGAGTCGCTGCGGCCGGTGACGCTCGATGAAGCGTACTTCATTCAAGGCAGGCTTGCGCTGGCTTACGGAGAGATCGGCGGATGGAAGGTCGGGGCTCCGACAGCAGATGCCACACCGATGTTTGCGCCGATGCCGCGGGCGTGGATGGCTTCGAATGACGCGGTCCTCGGTGGACGGCATAGATTTCGCGGACTCGAGGCGGAGATCAGCTTCTTGATGGGCAACGATCTGCCTCCGCGCGATAAACCTTACTCGCGCGATGACGTTGTGGCGGCGATCGCGAGCTGCCACCCAGCGATCGAGGTGATTGAGAGTGGGTTGACGGACCCGCTTAAGGCGACGCGGCTGTCGATGATCGGGGACCTGCAGATGCATGGCGCGTTTGTGTATGGCGCGGCGGTCGAGAACTGGCAGAAGATCGACTTCTCGAAGGAGCATGTCGTGCTCGCCGTCGATGGCGTGGTGCGCGTGGAGCGAACAGGTTCGAACACCGCGGGCGACTTGATGCGTCTGCTCCCGTGGCTGGCGAATGAAGGCGCGGCGCGTACAGGCGGACTGAGAGCCGGCCAATGGATCACGACGGGAAGCTGGACGGGGCTTGAGCTAGGGATTGCCTGCTCGTGTGTCGATGTAAAGTTTTCTACTGCGGGCGAGGTTCATCTGCGATTCGAATAAGGCAGTGTCAGTTCTCGGTTGTCAGTTGTCGGCGAAACGCAAAGTCGATTAAGTTCCCTTGACTGAGAACGGAGAACTTTTCAGGAGGGTTGATGCGATCCACGGACAGTGTCGAGTTTCTGGCTCCGGTGACGGAGCGTTACAAACAGATTTTGATACCTGAGGCCATGGCCTTTGTGGTGGGGCTGCAGCGCGCCTTCAACGCACGGCGGAAGGAACTGCTCGCGGCGCGGCGGACGCGTCAGGCGCGGTTGGATAAGGGGGAGCGGCCGGATTTCCTGAAGGAGACAAGCCATATTCGAGAGAGCGAGTGGACCGTGGCTCCGCTGCCGAAGGACCTGCTCGACCGGCGGGTGGAGATTACGGGACCGGTCGACCGGAAGATGATCATCAATGCGCTGAACTCTGGCGCGAAGGTCTTCATGGCGGACTTTGAGGACTCGACAACGCCGACCTGGGACAACGTCATAGACGGGCAGATCAATTTGCGCGATGCGGTGCGGCGGACGATTACGTTTGATGATGAGAAGACGGGGAAAAGTTACAAATTGATCGAGAAGCCCGCTGTGCTGTTCGTGCGGGCGCGAGGATGGCATCTCGACGAGCGGCATCTGATGGTCGACGGCGAGCCGATGTCGGCTTCGTTGTTTGATTTCGGGCTTTACGCATTTCACAACGCGAAAGAGCTGCTGGCTCGTGGGTCAGGTCCCTACTTTTATCTCCCGAAGATGGAGAGCCATCTTGAGGCGCGGCTGTGGAACGACGTGTTTGTGCAGGCGGAGAGCGAGTTGGGAATTCCTGCAGGGTCGATCAAAGGAACCGTTCTTATCGAGACGATTCTGGCATCGTTTGAGATGGACGAGATCTTGTGGGAATTGAAAGACCACTCCGCGGGCTTGAATTGCGGGCGATGGGACTACATCTTCAGCTTCATCAAGAAATTTGCGGCAGACGAAAGCGTGCTGCTGCCGGACCGCGGACAGGTGACGATGACGACGCACTTCATGCGGAGCTATTCAAAGCTGTGCATCAAGACGTGTCATCGCCGAAAGGTAAGCGCGATGGGCGGGATGAGCGCCTATATTCCGATCAAAAGCGATCCGGTTGCGAACGAGAAGGCTTTGGCGCAGGTGCGCACGGACAAGGAGCGCGAGGCGACCGATGGGCACGATGGAACCTGGGTCGCGCATCCTGGGCTGGTGCCGGTGGCGCTCGAGGTCTTCGATCGCGTGATGCCGCAAGCCAACCAGATCGACAAGCAGCTGCCGGATTATCACGCAACCGCCGCCGATCTGCTACAGGTGCCGGAGGGAACGATCTCTGAGGCCGGAGTGCGGCAGAATGTTGCGGTGGGCCTGGGGTATGTGGAGGCGTGGCTGCGCGGCATTGGGTGCGTTCCGCTCTTCAACCTGATGGAGGATGCGGCGACTGCGGAGATCAGCCGGGCGCAGCTCTGGCAATGGGTTCATCACGGCGCGGTGATGGATGATGGGGTCCCGGTGACGGTGGAGATGGTCGATGAGGTGATTGCGGATGAGCTGCGGCGCGCGAAGGAGAACGTGGACGCCCCGCGTTACTCCGCTTACGTGCGGGCTGCGGAGCTGATGAAGGAGCTCGTACGTGCGCCGCGTTTTACCGAGTTCCTTACGGTGCCCGCATACGAACGCGTGCTCGCCGAGGGGCTATAAACCTTTCGATTTTGCAGGCACACTCAACTTCATGACGAGGCATTTTGCTGCCCCCCCGGCCTTGAGGAACTCGGTCAGCACAAGTTGTTTTACGGTGAAGCCGAGCGATTCCAATCTAGCGTGCAGTTCCCTGCTGATGCGATTCAGGATGATCGTGCGGCCCACGTTGATGGCGTTGCAGGCGAAGCATGCGGCATCGACTTCGCTGACGAGAATACGTTTTTCCGACGGATAGAAAGCTTCGATCTTTTTGAGCGACGCGTCGTCGAAGGCTTCGGGAAAGTACATCAGGTAGCCACCTTCGAGTGGAGCGAAACAGGTGTCGAGATGGTAGAAGCGCGGGTCGGTGAGGTGAAGTGAGGCGACCGGGACGTTCCAGACGTGCTCAATCGCCTGATGGCTGGAGACAAGGGTGCGCGGGCCGTAGCCGACCCAGAGGCGCGCGCCGTCAGAGGAGAAAAGCGCATCGCCTTCGCCTTCAAACGGGGTGGAGCGCGGAATGTTGACGATCGTGTAGCCGGCTTTTTGAAACCAGCGGCGGAAGTGCGGCTCTTCGTCCTGCCTCTCGGGATGTAAGAAGCTGCTGATAGCGACGACGCCGCTGTGCTCGAGCCCGGCGTTGGCGGTGAAGACCATGTCGGGCGAGCCGGGCTGCGGCTCGATGAGTTGCACGTCCGCGATTCTGCTCAGTGTGTCGTAGAGATTCTTCCACTGCTCGGCGGCGCGGACGCGCGACGATGCGTGGATATTGCCGGCCATCCACGGATTGATGACGTAGCTGACGTCATAGAGTGTCGGCTGGCACATCAAAAACGTGGCACGGATAGGAGTCGGGAGGGAGTGCGTGAGTGGAATAGAGCGCGTGACTTCAATCTGGCCGGTACTCATGGAGACCTCTATCCATAAGACTGGCAGAAGCGCGGAGAGCCGTCTACAAGAATGATTATTCAGGACTTAGAGCATATTTATGCACCATGGTCGTACCCGCGTGAATGCTGCTCTTTTGGAAGACTGCCGTCAGGCCTGGTTTGGGAACCCTCAAAGCGCGCGCAGAGGTACACCAATGAGAAAGTAACCTCTGCACCGATGGGTCCGTTTAAAGATTGCCGCGTAGCGCCTGCTCACGCTCGATCGCTTCGAAGAGAGCCTTGAAGTTGCCCTTGCCAAAGCTGCGGCTACCCTTGCGCTGGATGATCTCGTAGAAGACGGTGGGGCGGTCTTCTACGGGGCGCGTGAAGATCTGCAGCATATAGCCTTCGTCGTCGCGGTCGACGAGGATGCCGCGTTTTTCCAGCTCCTCAATGGGCTCGTCGATCTTGCCGATTCTGCCCTGCAGTTCGGTGTAGTAAGAGTGGGGGACAGTCAGGAAGTCGACTCCCTGATGCTTCATCTTCGAGACGGTCGCGAGGATGTCGTTGGTCGCGAGGGCCATGTGCTGAACGCCGGGGCCTCCGTAAAAGTCGAGGTACTCCTCGATCTGCGATTTGCGGCGGCCTTCGGCAGGCTCGTTGATAGGGAACTTTACGTAGCCGTTGCCGTTGGCCATCACCTTCGACATCAGCGCGGAGTACTCGGTCGAGATGTCGTTGTCGTCGAAGTGCTGGTAGAGCCCGAAGCCCATCACATCGCGATAGAAGTCGACCCACTTGTTCATCGAGTTCCAGCCGACGTTGCCGACGATGTGGTCGATGTGGAGGAGGCCTACGGGACGAGCGATGGAGTCTTCGGCGATAGTTTGATAGCCGGGGAAGAAGGTGCCGTTGTAGTCGGTGCGCTCGACGAAGGTGTGGACGGTGTCTCCGTAGGCGGCGATGCTGGAGGTCACGACGCGGCCGTTGACGTCGGAGAATTCTTTCGGCTCCTGCACACTGCGGGCGCCACGTTTTGTCGTCTCCTCCCAAGATTTGCTGGCGTCATCGACCCAGAGCGCAATGGCGTGAACTCCGTCGCCGTGCTTCGCGACGTGGTGGGCGATCTCGGAGTCAGAGCGAAGCGCGGTCGTCAGGACGAAGCGCACCTTTCCCTGCTGGAGCACGTAGCTGGCGCGATCGCGCTGCCCTGTCTCTGGGCCGGCGTAGGCCACCAGCGACATGCCGAAAGCTGCGCGATAGAAATGGGCGGACTGGCGTGCGTTGCCGACGTAGAACTCGACGTGATCGGTGCCCTTGAGGGGGAGAAAATCGGGCGTGGACTTGGAGTCGTGCGTAAGCGTGGGTGCGTGTGTGGCCATGGGGAGTCTCCGTTTGTTGCAGCAATGAGGATAGTTCAGTGACGGGAGGATTGGCTAGCGTGCGAGACACACGTATCAGTTGCGCGCCGGCAGGATGGTTGCGCGGCATTCGCCGAGGCCAATGCGGGGATGGCCGGCAGCTTCGCAGAAACCGGACAGGATGATCTCATCACCATCGGCGAGGAAGGTGCGCAGTTCGCCGGTGGGAAGGAGGATTGGATTCGCGCCGTTGCGCGTAAGTTCAAGCAGGCAGCCTCCGGAGGCCTCCGACGGGCCGGAGATGGTTCCTGTCGCGAGGAGATCGCCGGTCTGCAGGTTGCATCCATTGCTGGTGTGGTGGGCGATGAGTTGCGCTGGCGTCCAATAGAGATCGCGCGGGTTGGATTCGCTGAGGAGGAACGGTGCGAGCTTGTTGATCCGCATCTTCTCGGTCAACAGATAAACCTGAAGCTTGATGTCGAGGCTTCCCTGCTGCTGATCGGTGGAGGAATGGAGATAAGGCAACGGTTTGGGATCACTCTTGGGATGGGGTGCGGCGGGAACGCGAAAGGGCTCGAGTGCGGCCATAGGTGTGATCCACGGAGAGATTGTCGTCGCGAAGTTCTTCGCGAGGAAGGGACCGAGTGGCTGATATTCCCACGACTGCATGTCGCGCGCGGACCAGTCGTTCAGCAGGCCCACGCCGAAGAGGTGACGATCTGCATCGGCAATGGGAATGGGCGTGCCGAGAAAGTTTGGTTGGCCAATATAAAGCGCGAGCTCGAGCTCGTAGTCGAGCGATTTCGTGGGCCCAAACGCAGGCTCCTGTTCAAGCGATGCAGGACGCGACTGACCGGTGGGGCGAATCACGGGGATTCCACTGGGCAGAATCGACGAGGCGCGGCCATGGTAGCCGATGGGGATGTGTTTGTAGTTCGGCAGCAGGGGCTGGTCGGGGCGAAACAGCTGCCCGACGCGCGTGGCGTGGTCGATGGAGGCGTAGAAGTCGGTGTAATTCGGAATGTGGACTGGCTTGACGAGGGTCGACCCGGCGATGGAGTGAAGCGCTGCCTCGGCCGATTGCCTGTCGCTGGATTTTGCATCGGCGCGAAGCAGCGCCGTCAGGGTTTCGCGCAGGAGCGTCCACGAGCGATGCCCCTGCGACATCAGCAGATTGAGCGTGGGAGCCTGACAGGCCTCGACTAGCGATGGCGGCAGAAGCCCTGCATCGGCGCACGCATAAAGATCAAGCAGATGCGTCCCGATGGCGACGCAGAGATGCTGTCGACCCTCAAGCTCGACTGCTCCGTAGGGCAGATGAGTAAGCGGGAAGTCGGCGTCAGCCCTGTTCGCCTCAGAGAGCCAGCTCGCATGTGGGGAGGTTCGCTTAGCCATGAGGCATGATAGCTCCGAGCCTCTCGGCCCGGAAGCTGTCTTCGAAAAAACTCACGCCCGCTTAAGGGTGGTCTGCAAGAAATTCGTTGATTTCAGCGTACTCTGCTTCAGTCAATCGAAACGTCGCCGCAGGAATTACTCCTTCAACCTGCTTCGCGTTGCGCCCGCCGACAATGGCCGCGGTAATTGCGGGGTTGTGCAGCGTCCATGCGATGGCGATCACGCCTGCGCTGACCTTGCGGCACGCGCCAATTGTTTTGAGAAAATCTGCAACCGCGAGATTGCGCGAGAGAAGAGGCTCCTGATAGTTCTTAGCGTTGCGGCGGAAGTCATTCGGCGGAAAACTGGCGACGCGCTCTTTCGTCATCGCCCCGGTGAGCAGGCCGGAGTGCATCGGCGCATAGTTGAGGACGCCGATGTTGTGCTTGAGACAGAATGGCAGATTCTCCGCTTCATAGGTGCGGTTGAGCATCGAATAGGGCGGCTGCTGCGAGGTAATGGGAGCGATCTTCATCACGCGCTCCATCTGTTCGACAGAAAAATTCGAGACACCTATCCAGCGAACCTTGCCTTCCCGCTGCAGGTCGGCCAGCGTCGACCAACCCTCTTCGATGTCTTCATCGGGCTTGGGCCAGTGGACCTGGTACAGATCGATGGCTTCGACGTTCAGCCGGCGCAGGCTGGCCTCGCACTCCTGGCGAATCTGTTTTTGCGAATTCGTAATCTCGCGCTTGTCGTCCCACACCATCGAGCACTTGGTAAAGAGGTATGGTTTGTGCGACGAGGTCTTTACGGCTTTGGCGACGACCTCTTCCGAGTGGCCCAAACCGTAGACGGCCGCAGTATCAATCCAGTTGATGCCGAGATCGAGAGCCTTGTGAATTGCGGCGATCGAGTCGTTGTCGTCCTGCGGCCCCCACGCGAAGGCCCAGTCGCCACCGCCGATGGCCCAGGCGCCGAAGCCGATAGGAGAAAGTTGAAGGTCTGAGTTTCCGAGCTGTTTCTTGTCCATAGCAGGATTAGACGCGAGCAGCCGGTCGGAGGGTGCGGGTTCGAAGCCTTAAGCGTCGATCAAAAATTGTCCATCGCGCATAATCTGCTCTTCGCCATCGGCATCGCCGAGCCAGATGCTGAACTCGAGGCCAACAACATCGATGTGAGTCGAAGACTTCCACGCCGCTCCGGTATGGGCACCATACGGATCACCAAAGGCGATGTGAATGCCGGGGAACTTCTCATCCTGCAGAATATTTCCGATGACGCGGTCCACGCCGATGTTCGTGCCGATGGCAAACTCGCCGACTCGGTCGGAGTTGGCGTCGGTGTGGGTGTAGTCCCAGAAGTCCTTCTCGAGCGCCTTGTTTTCGCTGGTGGCGCGCGTGATGCGGTTGCCTTCGATGTTGATTGTCAGCGGATGGTCGCGCAAAATGCCATAGCGCGCGCAGAGGAAGTCGCCGACCACGCCATCGACCACAAATACGCCGTTCACCTCGGCCGGCGCGGTGAAGCACTCGCCACCAGGAAGGTTTCCCCACTTCTCGGTCGAGATGATGCCTGAGGTTTTGAACCAGCGATAGTCCGGGCTGAGTTGCGCATGAATGTCGGTGCCAGCCGGCGTCGTCGCGCGCACATAAGTCGCCGCGCGCACCTTGTCGAGAACAGCCTGCGACAGACGGTCGATGGCAAGAAAATCCGCGCGCATCCCCTGCGTCATAATCTCGGGCGTGATGTTGACCATGTGGGCGTGGCGCATGCGGCGGCGATTGACGACATCCGTCATCTGCATGCGGCTCTGCAGTTCGTTGGGCTGAACCTCAACCGCAAAGATGCTGACCTCGGAGGACTCCATATCGGCGAGCACAGCCTTGGGCATCTCTACCAGCGGACGCGCGGCAAGCGCTTCGAGAACGAAGCCATTCCATTTGCAGCCGATGCGGCCCAGCTCCGCGGCGATGGAGGCCGCGATGGTCAGGCATTTTTCATCGGTGATGAGCGTCACTTTTTCGTTGGGCTGAATGCGCAGGCAGGTCGTGACGGCATTGCGCGCGCCGGCGGTGAACTCCGCAGGGAACTTTGTGGCGCGAAGAATTTCGTTTTGAGGCGTGCTGACAGGCGAGGCGGAGGGGTTCAATACGGGGGCTTCGGTCTGGAACGAGGTCATCGGATTTCCTGCTGTGGCTGTGAAGCCTTGGTTAACATGGCATAAGAATACCGTGTATTTGGTCGCCTTACATCTCTTTCGCACACTTGCCCGATGCAATGAGTCTGCCTCCAATGGGTGATTTCCGCGTCTAATGCTGTGGAGTGAAGATGTTAGGCTGGCCCGGAGGGTCGTAATGAAAAAGGTGCTGGCTGGATGCGCAATACTGGCGACGCTGACGATGGCCGCCGGTGGGCAGGAGACGCCCGCGCCTCCGGAGTCGCAGGAGACCGCGACTATCACGGCTCGCTCGACGCTGATTCTTGTGCCAACCATGGTCACGACCAAAGCCGGGGCGCCTGTCTACACTTTGAAGGCTGACGATTTCGTCGTGACCGATGACGGCATCCCGCAGAAAGTAACGCTCGAGGAGAATCTCGACGGTGAGCCCCTCGCGCTGGTCGTCGTCGTCGAGACCGGCGGGCCTGCCGCGCAGCAGCTCGACAAATACACCCGCCTGGGAACGATGATTGAGGCGGTGGTCGGAGGGGTGCCGCATAAGATTGCGGTTGTGAGCTTCGACAGCGAGCCACAGCTGTTGCTCGGGTTCAGCAGCAACTTCGACAAGGTAGCGGACACATTGGCGAACCTCGAACCCGGAGACGGCGGTGGCGCAATCTTCGATGGCGTCGGCTTCGCGGTCAACATGCTTCGCAAACAACCCATCACCTATCGCCGCGCCATCCTGCTCATCAGCGAGACCATCGACCACGGCAGCAAACTCAGCATGAACGATGCGTTGAAGACGATCAGCGACACCAACACCGCGATCTTCAGCGTTGCCTTTTCCACCTCGCGGAATGAACTGAAACGCGACTCCGCGGCGAACGTTCCACACTCATCCGGGGAGCCCGGCCCGTCAGGCGGTTGCATGGCGAAAGACCCTGACAAAGCAGACGATCCGACGCAGAACAAAGCCAAGCAGGCCATGGACTGCGCGGGTGTCTTACTACCCCCGCTGCTTCTGGCCAAAGCTGCGGTTGAAATTGCAATCAATGGTTTTCGCCGCAATGTTCCGGAGACGGTCGCGCGAGTCAGCGGAGGCGAGTACTTCAAGTTCAGCGGCGAAAAGGCTCTGGAGCAGGACCTTGCACGGCTATCGAACCACGTGGGAAATCGATACATGCTGAGCTTCCAACCACAGAATCCGCACACGGGCTTCCACGCGATCGGCATGACGATGACGGACTATAACAACCTGCGGGTCTCTGCGCGGAACGGATACTGGTTCGACGCGGAGCCGCAATAGACACTTTGCCTCAAAGGCCAGCCTTGGTCTCCGCTGCCATGTAGTCGACGACCGCCTTCAGGTCGCCGGTCTCGCAATAGACCTTGAGTTGCCGATCGGCGCCCGAGCCCTGCGCGAGCATCGTGTGGATGTAGCCGATCTCTTTACGGCTGCCGAGTTCGTCGAGCACGTCGTCGATGAAGGCGAGGTACTCGAGGATGAGCTCGCGCAGAGGAACCTCCTCCTGCTTACCGAAGTCGATGAGCTTGCCGTCGAGACCGTACCGGACTGCGCGAAACTTGTTCTCCATCAGCAGGGCGCGCGAGTACTGGCGATAGTCGACGTTGCGCGAGTGCAGTCGCCATAACTTGCAGGCTGTGGCCTGGATCAGCGCGGCGATGGCAATGCTCTCTTGCGCCCGCAGAGGAATGTCGCAGATGCGTACTTCGACTGTGTCAAAGAAGGGATGTGGCCGAACGTCCCACCAGATTTTTTTGGCGTTATCGATGGAGTTGGTCTTGATGAGGAGGTTGACGTAACTCTCGAACTCCGAGTAGCTGGCGAAGCTGTCGGGAAGATTGGTGCGCGGAAAGTTTTCAAAGACCTTGGCGCGATAGCTCTTGTAACCCGTCTCCATGCCGAGCCAGAACGGAGAGTTGGTCGACAGCGCCAGAATATGAGGCAGAAAATATCGTAGCGAGTTCATGATGCGGATGGCGGCTTCGCGATCTTCGATGCCCACATGAACATGAAGGCCGAAGATAAGGTTCGCCCGTGCGACGAGCTGAAGGTCTTCGACCACCTGGGCGTAACGCGGATCGGGATAGATCTCCTGCACGCGCCAGTCGGCGAAGGGATGGGTCGCGCCGGCCACGAGGACGAGGCCATGCTCTTCGGCGAGCGAGATCATATTGCGGCGCAGATCGAAGAGGTCTTCCTGGGCGACCTGGATATTGCTGCACACCCGCGTGCCGACCTCGATGACGGACTGATGCATCTCGGCTTTGACGCGTTCTTCCAACCGGAGTTTTCCCTTGGCCAGCATCTCCGTCGCAATATGCGAGCGAAGATCGCGGGTCACCGGGTCGATGGTCTGGTATTCCTCTTCAATGCCTAACGTGAAGGATGGGCGCATGTCCTTGGCCTCGTCACCGAATACAAAAACCTAACACGGATAACTGGGATTGGACGGATAAAGACGAATTTTTCAGATTCTCTTTACTATTCGGCCTTCTTTGTTGACCTTTTTGCTGGTGCCTTGGCGGCAGCTTTTGCGGGTGCCTTCTTCGCGGCAGATGTTTTCTCCGCACCCAGCAATGACGCCCAGCGCAGTTCCGGTTGAACTGGGTTCTGTGCCTTTTTCACCGCGAGCCGTGCGACCGCATCTACGATCCACTCAAAGCTTTCTTTACCAACCGAATGCAGATCCGCATCGGGAGCCGGGTTCATGAAGTCGATGGCATAGGGAATTCCGTCTTCGCAGGCAAACTCAACCGTGTTCAGGTCGTAGCCCAGAGCCTTGCAGAGCGTCAGCGCATCCTTCTCGACCCGTTTCAGCAGCTTCTTGTCGTACTCCGGCGGGTCGAGGACATAGCGATGCTCATGCGGACGGCGCGGGTCGTAGGGCATGATGCGCACTTCGGATTGGCCGACGACGTAGCAGCGGAAGTACTCCTTGAAGTTGACTGCTGCCTGCAGGGTCATCGCGAGATCGCGCGTCTGATCGTAGGCATAAAAAAACTCATCCCGGCTGTGGATGTGGTAAACGTCCCGCCAGCCGCCTCCGTCATGTGGTTTCAGGAACGCGGGGAAACCAACGTAGTCGAAGATGCCGTCCCAGTCCAGCGGAAACTGCAGGTTGCGCAAGGAGCGTTCATTGATCTGCGGCGGAAATTTCTTGTGCGGGAGCAGCACCGTCTTCGGCACCGCGACTCCCAGCTTGGTCGCTAGCGAATAGTTGAAGAACTTATCGTCCGCCGACCACCAGAACGGATTGTTGATCACCTGCGTGCCCGTCAGGACTGCATTTTTCAGAAATGCCCGATAGAACGGCATGTCATGCGAGATGCGATCCACAATCACCGCATAACCTGAGGGCTCGGCCATCTTCACACCGCCGACGTGCACGAACTCGGCACGGATATCTTCGAGCTCCAAACCGTTGATCCGGTCCACGAGCGCCCCGGGAAAGGTATTTTCCATTCCAAAAAGAACACCGATCTTCTTCACGTAATCCTCCAGTTGGTTACCGATAAACGTGCGTCCGTCAGGGACCGTCGAAAATCAAGTCAAGCCGATCAGAGATAAGTTTGCAGCATCCGTTGCCACCAGGGCCAGTCATGCCCTGTGTTGTCGCCCCAAACGTCGAGGCGGCAGGGAATATTCTTCTCGCGAAAGATCTGCGCCATGCGTTCGTTGTCGTTCCAACACTGATCGTGCACCCCCGTCGCCAGCACATACTTGTTGCCGCGGTACCGGTCGAGATACCACGGGTCATTCATGTTCGGCAGATAGTGCATGGGAATGTTGAAGTATGCATCGTCATCGTAGTAGCCGTTCAGAAAGCTCGATGTATCGAACGCGCCGCCCATGGAGAGCATCGCTGTAAAGACATCGGGATGGCGCAGCGAAATATTCATCGCATGGTACCCGCCAAAGCTGCACCCCGCCGCGGCCAGCTCCGGGTTCTGGTTCTGACGCCGGATCAGCGGCAGCACCTCCTGCATGACGTAGCCCTCGTACTGCATGTGGCGCGCGATCCGCCAGCGAGGCGGCACGCCGCGGTTGTACCAGCTCTCACCATCGACCGAATCGACACAATAGAGTTGCAATCGCCCATACTCGAGCTTCTCCCCCACCGCCGAGACCATTCCGCGATCTTCAAACTCGAAGAAGCGCCCTTGCGAGGTAGGAAACACCAGCACCGGCAGGCCGTCATGCCCGAAGACCAGCATCTCCATCTCGCGCCCCAGAGCTGGGGAGAACCATTTGTGGTAGTCGCGCCTCATCGTCTTCCCCTCAGCTCGATCGTAGCCTCTGCTAGTCTGTTGCAATCGTACTTTACCGGAGCCCTCGTTATCGCATTGCAACCCTCCTCCCCGTCTCCGTTGCTGCCGCAGCCTCTGCCCGTCGATCCCACCGGCGCAAACGAGAGTCCCGCCCAAAAAATCCCTGATCCTCTCGACACCAACCCACGCTACAGCGTCCAGCCCCTTCACTCCGAGATCCTCCCGGACGACAGAGTCGTCTCCGTCTATCTCCCACCGCAGTACCTCACCGAACCAGACCGCCGCTTCCCTGTCTTCTACCTGCAGGACGGCCAGAATCTCTTCGACGGCCGCACGTCCTACATCGCCGGCCAAACCTGGAACGCCCACACCACCGCCGACAGCCTCACCGACGCCGGCGAGATCGAGCCAGTCATCCTCGTCGGCATCGCCAACACCGGCCTTCGCCGCATGGCCGAGTACACCCCCACGCGCGACTTCAAGATGGGAGGCGGCGAAGGGCGAAAGTACGGCCGTCTGCTCATCGAGGAGCTGAAGCCGCTCATCGACCGCACCTACCGCACCCTGCCCGACCCGAAGAATACCGGCGTCGGCGGCTCATCTCTAGGCGGACTCATCTCGCTTTACCTAGGCTTTGCCAACCCAGAGGTCTTCAGCAAAATAGCCGTCATGTCGCCCTCCCTCTGGTGGGATCATCGCAGCATTCTCAACGCGATCGAGCGCCAGACCACTAAACCAGACCTACGCATCTGGCTGGACATGGGAACGGCGGAAGGCCTGAAGCATCTACGAGATGCGGACATGCTCGAGCGCCTTCTGATCAAGCGCGGATGGCAGCTCGGCGTCGATCTCGCCTACACGAAGGCCCAGGGAGCTGTGCACACCGAAAAAGCCTGGTCAGATCGTTTCGGCGACGTCCTGCGTTTCCTCTTTCCGGCATGAATACGCCGTCTCTTCGCGTAAACCTTGCGAAAAGATGCATTTTCCGCGATACTTAGATGTTGGATTAACCATGTCGGTTCTCTGTGCCAGATGGCGGACTGACGGGGCCATCTGTAACTCAATTCAAAAGTTTTCTGAAAGGCATTGCCCGTGTTGATGATCCGTTTGGCGCGCGTTGGAGCGCGTAAGCAACCCCACTATCGCATCGTCGTTATCGAAAAGGATCGCGCCCGTAATGGCCGCTCGGTCGAGGTGGTGGGCACCTACAATCCGCGTACGAACCCGGCTACCGTCGACCTCAAGCGCGACCGCATCGACTATTGGACCAGCAATGGCGCACAGCTCTCCGACCGCGTCGGCAAGCTTCTGGCCCAGAAGCCGGTGGAAATAACTGCAGCGTAAGAGTTACCGGTAACCTATCTTTGGGAACTATAAAGTGGTTCCCAAAGATAGCTGCTACGCTTGATTCCTTGTGTACGTCCTGCACACCATTTCACGTAGACTCCTTGGTATTGCAAAGTTAGCGGGCCCGGGCTTGGCAAAGTAGGACAGTCCAGACGTTTGGACCGCCTGCGACCGATGTAGCGCTCGTTTGGGCATCTCCCAAAAGAATCTCGCACAAGACGAGACGAAGGGGAGGGCTTTAGGCGTTCCGTCGTGACTCCCAGAATCGAAGGTGTGGAATGACTCAGGCGGCCCAGTTTCCAGCAGGGGAAGACCCTGTGAAGAACATGACAGACCTTGTAACCGAGATCGCCTGTGCCCTGGTCGATGAACCAGGCAGCGTCTCCGTCGAGGCCATAGCAGATGGCGACTCCACGGTGATTCGCTTGCGCGTCGCACAGAGCGACGTCGGCAAAGTAATCGGCAAACAGGGCAGAACCGCTCGCTCCATGCGCACGATTCTCAGCGCAGCGAGCATGAAGTTCCGGCATCGTTTCTCCCTGGACATCGTCGAGCAGAACGCCCCCCCGGCACCCTAGACGGATCCCCCACTAACCGGCTATCGAATAACTGGATATCCTTGCCTCTGAGCCTGACGCCCGGCGGCACTCGCAGAGGTCTGCCCTATGACGCAACCCGCCCCATCATGGATCGTCCTCGCCCACCTGCTTCGCCCGCAAGGCCGCAAGGGTGAGCTGCTGGCCGAGCTGTTGACCGACTTCCCCGAGCGCTTTGAAGACCATCCTCGAGTCTTCCTCGCTGCACCCGGCTTCCAGGGACAGCCCGAGGAAGCACGCACCGCGGAGGTCGTCGCGCACTGGCTGCCTGTCGGCAAAAACGAAGGCCGCATCGTGCTCCACTTCGCCGGTATCGACTCCATCACCGACGCTGAGACCCTCGCCGGAAAGGACGTCCTTATCCCGGCCGAAGAACGCCGCCCCCTCGACGACGACTCCGTCTACGTCAGCGAACTCGTAGGCTCAACTGTCTACGACGGCGACAAGCCCATCGGCATAGTCGACGATGTACAGTTCGCGACCACCGCGGACGGCAGCCGCCGACTCGAAGACGCCGCGCCTCTGCTCGAAGTCATTTCAACCAGCGGAGACGAAATCCTCATCCCCTTCGTCAAAGCCTTCCTCGTTTCCGTAGACCCCGAGCGCAAACGAATCGAGATGAAGCTCCCCGAGGGACTGATCGAGATCAATCAGCCAACACCGGCCCCGGCCAAACCCGATCAGAAGTGATACGCCACTCCCATCGACAAGATGGGATACACGGGCACGCGCTTCAGGTCTTCATTCAGCTTGTAGATCTCAGCCTTCAGGTTCGTCTGCGCCTGCTGGTTCTGCGCAAAGTTCACGCAGCCCTGTTGCGCACACGCGGTTCCACTGAGAGTCACACCGATCTGCGGAGCGCCCGTGTACGCCGCCCCGAACTCCACGGGAAGCGACAGATGCCGGCCGCTGCGCGGAATGATGTTGCCAAATCCAAGCAGAAGCATCGGAGCATACTTGCGCGGAAAGACGACCGAGGCAGAGCCGTTGACCGGGTCATCGATGCTGTTGAGATAGGACTGACTGCCCAGCTGAAACGTCTGGCCGGCACCCACCGATGCTCCTGACGTGAGAGTGTTGTTGACATAAAGCATGCCGGGGCTGATGTGAAACGCGCGATGCCGCGGGAACCAGTCCAGCATGGTCCCGGTCGATTTCAAATGAAGCCTCGCGTCATAGTTCAACCCGTCGATGGTGAATGGGTAATTGAACGCGAAGATGTTCAGGCTCGAACGAAGGTTGAAGCTCCGTGATACTGGCGTGGCAAGTTCAGCGCTCGCGCCCAGAGAGTTCGCGCTGAACCCGATGGCGAGCGAACGAAAAGGCCGAAGCGGCTTATTCTTCTTTGGATCCTGAGGAGCGGGCAGCGCCCTCACATACCCGCTGCTCGGCTTGTCTGCAGCATCCAGCGTGAAACCGGCCGCGGGCGACGGCAGCTTCAGCGGGCTCGCGGCCAATATAGCGACGCTTTCTGTCGTTGGATCCTGCGCAGCGGCAACAGAGGAGAGAACCACCAGCGGCAGAATCAGGACAACAAGGTACTTCAGTTGAAACATAAACGATGCCTTTTCTACTCGCCGTGACGAACGTAGGCAGTATTTAAAGCGTAGAGCATCACGGTAAAATTTTTGTTTGAATTTGGTCGCGCGGTTCTACAACTTCCAAGTGATAAGGTGCAAAGAGCGGTCATTCCTGGCCGCGCCGTAAGGTACTCATCGTCAATGCGCTTCGATCTCATTACGATCTTTCCCGACTTTTTCGAGAGCCCGTTCCATTACGGGATTCTGAAGCGCGCCCGCTCTGCCGGTCTGGTCGAAATTGCGACACACGATCTCCGCAGCTTCACCCACGACCGTCACCGCACTGTCGACGACCGTCCCTTCGGCGGCGGCGAAGGCATGGTCCTGAAAGCCCAGCCCATCTACGACGCTCTGCAGTCCATCGCCATCACCACCAAAACAGAGCGCGACCCGCGCAAAGAGACCGTCATCCTGCTCTCCGCCCAGGGCCGCCCCTTCACCCAGACCGTCGCGCAGAAGCTCGCCGAGACGGAACGCGTCGTCATCGTCTGCGGACGTTACGAGGGCGTCGATGAGCGCGTCAACGAGCTGCTCTGCGACCGCGAGATCTCCATCGGCGACTATGTTCTCTCCGGCGGCGAGCTGGCCGCAGCCGTCATCGTCGACTCGGTCGTGCGCCTTCTTCCCGGAGCTCTCGGCAATCCCGACTCCTCACGTTTTGAGAGTTTCGGCGCCGACGACACAGGCCACAACGAAACCACAAACGACACCCCGCCGCGCTCCACCCACGGCTCCGGCGGTCTGCTCGACTACCCCCACTACACCCGTCCTGCGGAGTTTATGGGCTTGTCGATTCCCGAAGTGCTCGCCGGCGGAAACCACGACACCGTTCGCCGCTGGCGCCGCCGCATGGCCCTTAGAAAGACACTGCAGAACCGCCCCGACCTGCTCCGGGGCATCGAGCTGAGCAACGAAGACCGCGAGATTCTGGCGGAGTTCGGCTGGCAGGAGAATTGGGACCGATAAACCGCTCAAATCACGTCTTTTCGCGATGGTTCAGGCCCGCAAATCACGGTTTTCGTGTACACTGAAAGACGAGTCCAACATAGGAAAGTTGTGTCATGTCCATTCATCCGATAATGCAGAAACTGGCCGCCAAACTGGAGCGGACCGACCTACCCCACTTCGCCCCCGGCGACACCGTTCGAGTTCAAGTCAAGATTCGTGAAGGCGAAAAAGAGCGCCTCCAGGCCTTTGAGGGCATGGTAATCGCGTGCAACAAGGGCGCGCAGGGTTCCTTCACCGTTCGCAAGATGAGCTTCGGCCAAGGCGTCGAGCGCATCTTCCCCTACAACTCCAGGGTCGTCGACAAGGTCGAGAAGATTCGTTCTTACGAGGTTCGCCGCTCGAAGCTCTTCTACCTCCGCGGTCTCCGTGGCAAAGCTGCCCGCCTCCGCGAAGTCGAGCGCGCCGCCGGATAAAGATTTACTTCCCTGTTTTCCACTTGTAGCCACGGCTTCGGTCGTGGCTTCACTTTGTCCGTCGATTTACACTCGTCTCTGACGGGCATGGCCAAAGCTCCCTCCAAACGCGCTCTCAAAAAAAAGGTAACTGCCGCTACCGCGAAACAGCGCATGCTCAAGCTGCTCGTCTGCAGCGATGCTCCGGAGCAGGCCCTGCGCTACCACGGCTTCCAGCGGATCGCCGGTGTCGATGAAGTCGGTCGTGGCGCGCTCTTCGGGCCTGTCGTCGCCGCCGCCGTCATCCTGCCCGAGTGCCTCGACGAACTCGCCGCCGCCGGCCTCAAAGATTCCAAGCAACTCACTCGCGAAGAGCGCGAAACCCTCGATCAGCAAATCCGAGGCATGGCCCTCGCCTTCGCCATCGCCGCCGTCGACGCCGAGACCATCGACCGCGTCAACATCTACCAGGCCTCCCGCATGGCCATGCTCGCAGCAGTCCAGGCCCTCACCATCGAGCCCGACCACCTCCTCATCGATGCCATGCGCCTCGACCATCCCTGCCGCCAGACCAAGCTCATCTACGGCGATTCGCTCAGCCTCTCGATCGCCGCGGCCTCGGTCATCGCCAAGGTCCATCGCGATTCCATGATGCGCGAGCTAGACGCGCTGCATCCCGGCTACGGTCTCGCCTCGCACAAAGGCTACGCCACCCCTGCGCATCGCCGAGCACTCGCCGAGATTGGTCCTTGCCCACTCCATCGCCGCAGCTTCGCCCCATGTCGAGCAGACGAAGAACTAGACGAACTCACAGCCGAACTACTCTTCGAAGACGCCGACCTCGAACAGGAGATGGAGGCAGCCGATTGGGCCTGAAGCTGATGTGCATCGTCGCCCACCCCGACGATGAGTGCTTCGCATTCGGAGGAGCCCTCGCCCTCGCAGAAAAGCGCGGCATCGAAACCAACGTCATCTGCCTCACCGACGGCCAGGCCGCCAGCAACCGTGGGGACGCCGCTTCCGGCGCAGCGCTGGGCGAAATGCGCCGGGCAGAATTTTTCGCCTCCTGCAAAGTCCTCGGCGTCACTCATCCCGAGATCCTCGACTACCAGGACGCCCAGCTCGAAAACGTCGACTTCTCCCACGCCGCCGGACGCCTGGTCGAAAAAATTCGCCTCTTCCAACCCGACGTAGTTCTCACCTTTTCTGGCGACGGCGGCCTGAACACGCACCCCGACCACGCGATGGCCTCCTTCCTCGCCACTGCGGCCTTCCACTGGGCCGCTCAAACGAAGCGTTACCCGGACGCAGGCGCACCGCACCGCGCCAAGCGCCTCTACTACATCACGACAAACTACTACCTCCCCGACCGTCCCGCGCCTATGACTATGCCGTGGACCGTCACCCTCGACATCTCCTCAGTGCGCGAGCAGAAGACCGAAGCCTTCCGCCAGCACATCTCGCAAGCGCCGCTCATGGAGCGCACCAAAGATATTTTCGCCAAATATGGCGCGCAGGAGTTCTACACTCTCATCGCCACCGCCGACCCCCAACCCGCTCGCCAACAGACCGATCTCTTCGAAGGCCTCGACTAACCCCTACAACCCGAGGTCCGACAGCCCCGGATGGTCATCCGGCCGTCGCCCCAGCGGCCAGTGAAACTTCCTGTCCGACTCCTTGATCGGCAGATCGTTGATGCAAGCATATCGATGATGCATCAACCCAGCCTCATCGAACTCCCAATTCTCATTCCCATACGACCGATACCAGTTCCCAGAGTCGTCGTGGCACTCATAAGCAAACCGCACGGCGATCCTAGCTCCATCAAACGCCCACAGCTCCTTGATCAGTCGATAGTCCAGCTCTCGCTTCCACTTCCGCGTCAGAAACTCCACAATCGCCGGGCGCCCCGTCACAAACTCTGCGCGATTCCGCCACACGCTTCCCGGCGTATATACCAGCGACACCTTCTCCGGATCCCGCGTATTCCATCCATCCTCCGCCTTGCGAACCTTCAGGATCGCTGTCTCACGCGTGAACGGCGGAACTAAAGCCGGCGCTGCAGTTTGCACACTCATCGATTCCCTCCTCTGATTCCGACCCTTTGATGTAGAGACCTCGGAAATTGATTCCACCATCCGGTTTAACCTGAAATCCGGTGCCCACTTCAACTCCAACCAGGCCACACTCCAAAATAATCGCTCCACCACGCGATCCCGACAAGTCCCACAACACCTTAGCCCGCTGGCATCTTCTCTCCCTCGACGCCCCCACCGTCGCCGCTCTCTGGACGTGGTTCATCGCCGCCTCCAGCCAAATCCATCTCCCGCTCACGTCCGCATTGGCCATGGCCCTCGCCGTCTGGACCCTCTACGCCGCCGATCGTTTGATGGACGCCCGCGCTCTCGACACCCAACCACACCTCTTCCGAGACCTCGAAGCCCGCCACTACTTCCACCACCGCAACCGCACCGTCTTCCTCACCGGAATCCTCCTCGCCTCCATCGCGCTCGCACTGCTCCTCCCGCGCCTCGAACCTGCCGCCATCCATCTCTATCTCATTCTCGGAGCCTTCGTCTTCGGATACTTCGTTCTCATCCACGTCACACGGAGCGCCCATCGCCTGCCCAAAGAGATCGCCGTCGGCATCTGCTTCGCCGCCGCCACGTTCATCCCAACCGTCGCACGCCATCCCGAACTCCGCCTCGCGCTGGTATCTCCCGCTCTCCTCTTCGGAGCTCTCTGCAGCCTCAACTGCCTCTACATCTACGCGTGGGAGCACACCCATCACCGCCGAGACATTCACATCCACCCCATCACCCGTCTCGCACTTCAACACCTCTCCCTGCTGACCACCATCGTCGTCGCATCCAGCGCTGCGCTCGCGCTTTTCGACTCGCAATCGCCGTGGCCCATCTCATGCGCCATCGCCATCGCCGCAATCTTTCTGCTGCTCCTGCACCACCGTCGTCACACTCTCGACCCCGTCACCCTCCGAGCCGCAGCCGACCTCGCCCTCACCACCCCAATCCTTCTACTCCCATTCCTCCATCGATGAACCAATCCGAAGCGAACTTCGACCTCATCGCCAAACCCTACCGCTGGCTCGAATACCTCACCTTCGGCCGCGCTCTCCAAAAAACTCGCCTCCACTATCTCCCCGCGCTCCTCAACTCGCGCAACGCCCTCGTCCTCGGCGACGGAGACGGCCGCTTCACTGCCGCGCTCCTCGCCGCCAACCCGAACATCCATGTCCTCGCGGTCGACACCAGCGCCGCCATGCTCCAACTCCTCCGTCAGCGCTGCGAATCGACCATCCCCAACTCCACTCATCGCCTGCGCACCCAACAAGCCAACGCCCTCACTCTCCCGCTCGAAGACACCTACGACCTCACCGTCACGCACTTCTTCCTCGACTGCCTCACCCAGCCCGAACTGGACGCCATCGTCCCCCGCATCGCAAAAAAAATGCAGCCCGCCGCCCTCTGGCTCCTCTCTGACTTCCGCATCCCCACCAATCTCGCAAAACTCCCCGCCAGACTCCTCATCCGCAGCCTCTACCTCGCCTTCCGTATCGTCACCAACCTCCGCACCACTGCACTTCCCGACCACGCTACGCCCCTGCTGCAATTCGGCCTGACCTGCATCGCCCGTCAGCATCGTCTCGCCGGCCTCCTCACCACCGAACTCTGGCGGAACTAGCCCATAGCCATGGGAAGTGTCATCCTGAGCGGAGCCTTTCGCAGTCTCATCGCGAGAGGCGTAGTCGAAGGACCTGCATTTTGTTCGTAGCGCCAACGTGTCTGTCGCCATTTAGCCACCCAAAACAACCCGTCCACCATCCAAACCCAAAGCACTCTACAATTCCCCCTATGCCGCGCACCTACCTCCACGCCGCTGCTGTCATCCTCCTCGCGCCGTTTGCGCTCCATGCGCAAAGCATCGCCACCAACTCACCCAACGGCCAGCCTCTCTCCACCCGCGTCGTCGCTTACACCATCGACGCCCATCTCGACACCGACAAAAAATCCCTCGACGCCACCGAAACCCTCACCTACAAAAACCTCACCGGCCAGTCTCTCACCTCCATCCCGTTCCATCTTTACCTCAACGCCTTCCGTCCCGAATCCACCTTCACCCGCGAGACCCACTTCGACGGCGGCATCCGCGACAACGAAGCCGAAGACGAATACCCGCCCGAAAAGCGAGGCAGCATCACCCTCTCTCACATCGACGCTGACGGCTACGGCGACCTCACCTCCGCTCTCCGCTTCATCGCTCCCGATGACGGCAACGCCCAGGACCACACCGTAGCCGAGATCCCCCTCCCGCACCCGCTCGCCCCCAACGACTCCATCACCTTCCACATCGCCTTCCACGATCAATTCCCGCTCTCCGTAGCTCGCAACGGCTACAAACGCGACTTCATCATGGGCGCTCAGTGGTACCCCAAGCCCGGAGTCTTCTGGCACGGCGCATGGAACTGCCATCAGTACCACGCCACCACAGAATTCTTCTCCGACTTCGCCACCTTCAACGTCTCCCTTACCCTGCCGCGCCGCTTCGTCGTCGGAGCGACCGGCGTCCCCACCAGTGAACTCACCAATGGCGTCCCCGCCGGAAACAAGACCCTGAACTTCTACGCAGAAGATGTAGGCGACTTCGCCTGGGCCGCCAGCCCCAACTTCACCGTCACCGACGGCACCTTCCTCTCCTCGATGGGCCCCGTCAAAATCCACGTCCTCGCCCTCAAGGCCCATCCCAAAGCCGGCCCGCGCTACCTCGACATCACTCAAAAAACCATGGCGCAATTCGACCAGCGCTATGGCCCCTACCCCTACAAGATCGTAACGGTCATTGACCCTGAACCCGACTCCGAGATGGGCGGCATGGAGTACCCCACGCTCTTCACCGGCGACACCTCCTGGTACGAGCCCACGCACATCACCGAGCTCACCGCCGAACACGAGTTTGGCCACCAATACTGGTACGGCATGGTCGCCACCAACGAGTTCGAAGACGCCTGGCTCGACGAAGGCATTAACTCTTACACCGAAGTCAAAGTCCTCGCCGCCATCCTTGGCCCCTACAACTCCTTTATCGACCGCTCCTACGCCAACGCCGGCGACTTCGAGCTCCAGCGATACGAATACATCAACAAACCCGACTACGATCCCGTCACGCGATGGGCTTTCAAATTCCGCAACGCCACCTCCTACGGCGACATCACCTATGGCAAATCCTCGACGCTCCTCGCCACGCTCGAAGGCATCATCGGCAGCGGCACCATGGATGAGGCCATGCGCACTTACTTCCAGCGCTACCGATTTACCCACCCCACCACGGAAGACTTCCTCCGCACCATCGAAGACGTAGCCATCGCCCACGGCAAAGCCGTCGGCAGTTTGCTCAAGCCTTTACCCGGCCCCGCGCAAACCTTCCAGCAGGACGGATTCAGCACAGCCACGCTCGCTATGCCCGTAACTCCGCCCTTTACCGCGACCGGTCATCCCGACTACGCCGCCACCCCGCCCACCAACTCCAGCCTGCGTCCGTACTTCGACCAGGCCGTTTACGGAACCAAGGTCCTCGACTACACCGTCGACAAGATCTCCTCCGATCGCGCGCAGTGGTGGCTACCCGAACCCAAAGACAAGAAGCAAATCCAATACCTCTCCACCATCTACCTCCATCGCAAAGGAGACTTCATCCTCCCCGTCACAGTCGAGATCATCTTCGACGACGGCTCCCGTGTCCGCGAACGCTGGGACGGAGTCGATCGCTGGACGAAATTCACCTACACGCGCAAAGCCAAAGTAGTCTCCGCCGAGGTAGACCCCGACCACACCATCCTTCTCGACGCCAACCTCTTCAACAACAGCTTCACCACAACATCGAACCCCATCCCGGCACGCAAACTCACCAACCTCTGGCTAAGCTTCAACCAACTCGTCGCACAGGTATTCGCCTGGATCGTCTAACGCTGCTTTTCGGATTAAGCGTGGGGCTTTAGCCCCACGAATAGCCGCACCCAAGAAGGGGGCTTTAGCCCCGGGCCTTCCCACGAAAGCCCCATCAACCCGAGGTCCCGCATACGATGCCCGAACGCCGCCACATCTTCCTCCACGGCCTCACCCTCACCCTTCGCCGCTTCCCCGCGCTCCTGTGGACCTACGCCATCAACCTAGGCCTCGCCCTGCTCTTCTCCATCCCATTCCACAAACAGGTCTCTGCGCTCCTTACTCACTCCCTCGCCTCCCAGCGCCTCTCGAGCGCCTTCGACCTCGGCACCGTCGGCGAAACCTATCACCTCCTCTACCAAGGCCCCACCGGAAGCGCGGGCAACAGCTTCGGCCACGCCTCCATCCCGCTCTTCTTTCTCATCTATTTCCTGATCGTCCCCGGAACCCTCTTCGTCTACCAGACCGACACCCGGGCGCGCCTGAGCACCCTGCTCCATCAAGGTCTCCTCCACTTCTGGCGCTTCATCCGCATCACCCTCATCGCTCTGATCGTCTGCGGCCTCATCCTCGGCCTCCTCTCCTTCCTTCAGGGCAAATGGGACGACTACGTCGACGAACACATCGTCGGCCGCAACGGCTTCCTCCTCAGTCTCGCAGCAGACATCCTCCTCTTCCTCGTCGCCTCCATCCTGCGGCTCTACTTCGATCTCGTCGAGGTCTACACCGTCCAGCTGGGCCTTAATCTCCGCCCCACGCTCTTTGGCAAGCAACCCAAACCCGATCGCCGCGTCCGCCGGACCCTCCTCCCGGCCTGGAAAACCCTTCGCGCCCACTTCTCCCAGCTCTGGCCCATGTTCCTCTTCCTCACCATCCTCGGAATCGCCGCCGTCGTCCTCACCGCCCGCCTCTCGATGCACATGCTGGCCCAGCCGCGCGTGTGGCCCACCTTCCTGCTCGCCCAGTTTGGCCTCTTCTTCATGCTCTTCACTCGCTTCTGGCAGCGCGGCGTCGAAACCGCCCTCGCCCTCCAGCACCCCATCGCCGAAGCCACCCTCCCGCCCATCCTTCCCGTCGCCGGAGTCGTCAACCCCATCGACCCACTCCACCCCAGCCGCTACACCCCGCAGCCTCCACCCATCCCCGAGCCTATCTCGAACCCCGAACCAGCCCCACCCTCCCTCGATGAGCCCGATCCCGGTGTCTTCCACCACGCCCCCACAAAGCCACCACAATAAACCACCCATTCACCGCAAGAAACCATGAAATCACCACTCATTCACCACCGGATCACGGCCCAAAAACACCTCTGCGGTAAAATGTGAATAGATTATGAATTTATTTATCCTTCGCCACGCCAATGCTGGAATGCGCCGACCGAATCCACTGATCGACTCCAAGCGCCCACTCGATAAAGAGGGGAAAAAACACTGCATTCAGCTCGCGCAGGTATTGAATGCACTGGACATACAGTTCGACCTCATTATTTCGAGCCCCCTCAAACGCTGCCTCCAGACCGCGTCCCTGGTCGGCACCGAGACCGGCTACGAAGCCCCCATCCTCAGCTCCACCGCGCTAGCCCCTGAAGCTGGTCTCAAAGACTTCCAGAAGCTCCTCCGCGAACACTCCGACCGCGAAAACCTCCTCGTCGTCGGCCATAACCCCAATCTCACCAGCTTTTTAGGCGCACTTCTCGTCCCCGCCTCCAGCCCCGAAGCAAAACTCCGCCTGCGCAAGGGCACCATCGCCCGAGTCCTTCTGACCCGCGGCCCTGCAACGCTTCAATGGCTCATCGACCCCCGCACCGTCCGCGCCCTCTACGCCACCTCGACGAAGAGCTCCCGCCGGAAGACCTCGCGAAAGTAATCCGCCTCTTTCTTCAGCGACCAAGCCTCCAGCTCCGCCCCGCCGCGCCCTGGAACCAGTTCCAGCAGCACCCGCTTCGGATAAACGTGCGTCCGCATCTGCAACACCGCGCTCGCGCGATCCTGATTCAACGCCACCGCCAGCCGTAGCAGCACCACCGCCCGCGTCACGTGCACGTGCTCCTCAATTGGGATCCACCGCATCGGCCTGTCCATTGGCTCCGGCCTGCTCTTGCCCATGTACCGCGCCAGCGCACTGACGATCAGGCGCTGCTCCGGCGAGAAGCCGAAGATCTCCGAGTTCGCAATGATGTACTGCGTGTGCCGATAGTGCCCCTGGTGATTCATGAACTTGCCTACGTCCTGCATCATCGCCGCGGCTTCGAGCCATAGCCTGTACTCCTGCGGCAGCTCATGCACCTGTGCCAGCGCGTCGAACAGCTCCACCACATGCTGCCGCACCGGCTCCACCTTGCGCTGTTCGATGTTGTAGCGCTCGCACACCTCCAGAACTCCGGCCCACCGCTCACTCTCCATCTTCTGGTGCACAGAGGTCCGCAGGTCGACCTCCGCCAGCATTTGCGCCAGCATGCCATCCCGCAGCCCCAGCGGCGAGTAGCGAAATCCCTTCAACCCCAGGCGCTCCAGCAGACTCGCATACACCAGCGCGCCGCCGACGATAATCTCCGACCGCCGCGGCCCAATCCCCGGCACCGCCTCGCGGTCTGCGTTATTCATCTTCGCCAGCCGGTCGGCCAGCTTGCGGACGTCGGACGTGTCAGCCGTCATGACGCCCACTCGCTCCACGCGCTTCTTTGCCAGCGTCTTCTTCCCCGCTCGCCCCTTGCGGACGTGCCCGCTCGCCTCTGCCAGCGCGGCTGCGGTTCCCGAGGTGGCAATCACAAGCCCTATGCGCGGATTCCCCAGCTTCTTCTCCGCCCGCCGCAGTTCGCGATCGATAAACTGCTTTAGCCGCGCCACATCCTCCTTCGCTGGAGGGTCGCTTTGCAGAAACTCCTCCTGTAGCCGCACCGCACCCAGGGGCATCGTCACCATCGTCTTGAGGCGGCCGCCATCGGACAGCGTCACTTCGCAGCTTCCGCCGCCGAGGTCAATCAGCAGGCAGCGCCCGCGAGCCCCAACCTCATGCGTCACCACGCCAAGGTGAATCAGCCTCCCCTCTTCCAGCCCCGAGATCACCTCGACGCTCCATCCCGTCGTCGATTTCACCCACTCGGTAAACGCCGCCGCGTTCCTCGCATCGCGCATCGCGCTCGTCGCCACCACGCGGACCTTGTCCACAACATGCAGCTGCACCGCCTTATGAAACCGCTTCAACGCGCGAATTGTCGCCGCCATCGCCTCCGGCGAGATCACGCCGGTCTGAAACACGCTCTCACCCAGCCGCGTGACCTCGCGGTCTTCATGCAGCGTCTTCAGCCGATGCTGCTGCACCGTCGCAATCTTCAACCGGCACGAGTTCGACCCAATATCGACAGCGGCAAACGTAGGCATCGTACTGAAAACACCTCAGACGGAAAAAATCCTGTCTCCAGCAGCTTACATCGCCCACATTGCAAGGCTGTGCATCCCGCGTCCACACGAGCGATCGAAGCGAAAACCCATTTATCCTAAGAGGGCACCACGAACTCATGATTAACCCGACCCTCCCCACCCCGACGACCGAACCCACACAGACCCTCCGCACCAATGCCACACCCCGGCGCTCGACCGCACTCGCCGTCCTCAGCGGTTTGTGGCTGATCCTCTTCTTCGCCGCCCTCTTCTCCCCACCGCTGCTCGACGACGCCGACGCCACCCATGCCAGCGCCGCCCGCCACATGGCCCTCACCGGCGACCTCGTTACCCTCCGCGTCGACGGCGTCCGCTATCTCGAAAAAGCGCCCCTCCCCTACTGGCTCGTCGCCCTCACCTTCCGCGTCTTCGGCTTCAACACCTTCGCCGCCCACCTCCCGCAGGCTATCGGAGTCCTTCTCCTCGCCCTCCTCGGCTACCTCTGGGCCGAACGAGCCTTCAACCCCCGCGCCGCCTTCTACACCGGCGTCGCCGTCCTCACCTCCGTCGGAGTCTTCCTTTTCACCCGCTACTCCATCCCCGAAGTCCTGCTCTCCCTCTTCCTCTGCGCCACACTGTACTGCTTCCTGCAATCACTTGCCCCCAAAAGAAGCGTCATCTCGACCGGAGCGGAGCGGAGTGGAGAGACCCCCGCATTTTTCTCCCCCGCCGCCAACGCTTACCTCATGTGGACCGCCCTCGCTCTAGCCGTCCTCACCAAAGGCCTCGTCGCCCTCGTCTTCTTCTTCGGCACCGTGATCCTCTACCTCGCCCTCACCGGCGAATACAAAAAATGGCGCCGGCTAAAACCTCTCACCGGCGCCCTCCTCTTCCTCGCGATCGCAGCACCATGGCATATCCTCGCCGGCCTCCGCAACACCGGAGGAATGAACGGCCACGGCTTCTTCTGGTTCTACTTCATCAACGAGCACTTCCTCCGCTTTCTCGGCAAAC
The DNA here is from genome assembly GCA_963841335.1 of uncultured Acidobacteriaceae bacterium. Taxonomy (GTDB): domain Bacteria; phylum Acidobacteriota; class Terriglobia; order Terriglobales; family Acidobacteriaceae; genus Edaphobacter. Next base: position 321,606 of record CAWJCF010000001.1, read on the forward strand.
GCTTCCCCAAGGACTACAACAAACTCCCCGGCTACCTCTACTGGACGCTCCACCTCGTCTGGCTCTTCCCCTGGAGCTTGTTCGGAGGCTCCCTTCTACTTCAGGCCTACCGAGCCTTGAAGCGTTACAACGATGCCAATCCAATCGCCGAAGATCAAATCTCCTACTGGCAGCCTTTTGCAGTCGTAGTTGTCGGTCTTGCCCTCCGGGAAACCGTTCACCTCCCGTACATCTTCACTTTATTGGCCGCGCTGGCCCTCTTCGTCATCCAGTCCTTGCATCTTCGTCAAAGAAATTCGCAGGCCTCCCAGCCGTTCCTCATAACGAGCACTTTTCCCCAACGTACCACCCTCCTCCTAACCCTCTTTTCCGCCCTGGTCCTTGTCTTCTTCTCCCTCTCCACCAACCAGGAGTACTACACCTTCCCCGCCTATCTTCCACTCCTGATCCTCATCGCCGCATCCCTCACCCGCGCCGAAGGCACCTACTCCGAAGACAAATTCTCCCGCCGATGGATCACCTTCGCTCACGCAACCTTCACCATCCTCGGCGTTGCCATTGCTCTCACCCTCGTCTACGGTCTCTGGACCTCACGTCACATCGCCTTTGTCCCCGACATCGGAGACCTTCTAGCCCACCGAAACGTCAGCAACTACACCCTCTCCATGGCGAGCCTCTTCGACCTCACCGGCCCATCCTTCGCCGCGCTCCGTCTTCCCGCCGCGCTCGCTGCATTCGCCTTCCTGATCGGCCCAGCCACGGCCTGGTTCCTACGCTCAAAAAATCGCCCTCTCGCCGCCACCACAGCGATCGCCCTTACTTCAGCGACCTTCCTCATCGCCGCGCACATCGCCTTCGCTTGCTTCGCCCCGATGCTCTCCTCAAAATCCTTCGCCGAGACCATCCAACACCTAGAAACCGACCGCGCGATCTCGCCGGACAACCAAGTTCTCCTCTACGGCGACCAGGCCTACGGCTCCTCCATCCCCTTCTACCTCGACCGCGAAGTCTATCTCGTCGAAGGCCGCTCCACTTCGATGCTCTTCGGCAGCACCTTCCCCGATGCCCCACCTATTTTCCTCACCGCACAAGATCTCGCCAGCACCTGGGGCAAGGGCACCCGCAAAATTCTCTTCGTCCCCATTGAAAAGCGCGACGAAGTCGACCATCTTCTCGGCAACAACAAGCTCCTCCTCAAAGAAAGCTCCGGCAAAGTCCTCTACACCGACCGACCGCTCGACCACTAATCTACATAGACCACGCTCTGAGAACTGAACTGACAACCAACCCTCAACCCGTCTCTCGCCGCTGGAGTCCCCGCTCCCTCGCAATCCTCTTCTTCGCCTGGCTTGTCCTCCAGATAGGCGGCCTGTTCACCCCCGGCCTGCTCGATGACGTCGACTCCGTCTACATCGAGATCGCCCGCCAGATGCTCCTCCGCCACAACTACGTCACGCCCTTCATCGACGGCATCCGCTTCTTCGACAAGCCGCCGCTGATGTACTGGATGGCCGCCGGCTCCATGCATCTCTTCGGCATCCGCGACTGGGCCGCGCGCCTGCCGCTAGCCCTCGCGGTCCTCGCGCTGATCCTCGCCGTCTACGCACTCGGCATCCGCCTCTTCGCCGCCATCTCTCCCGCATCCACTCCAGACCGAGCCGGCTTCTACGCCGCACTCGCCATCGCCACCAGCATCGGCCCGTATCTCTACACGCGCTTCTACATCCCCGACATCCTCCTCGCCTTATGGATGACCCTCGCGGTCCATCTCTTCCTCATCGCGTTAGAAAGCATAAAAACAGTCCAACCTTTAGGAAGCGTCATCTCGACCGAACCCCGAGCGCTGTCGAGGGGGAGTGGAGAGACCCCCGCATTTTTCACCTCACCCACACGCGCACTGCTCCCATGCCTTGCCTTCGCTGCCGTCATGGCCCTCAACGTCCTCACCAAGGGACTCATAGGCCTCATCTTCCCCATCGGCTTCGTCGCTCTCTATCTCGCCATCACAAAACAGCTCCGCCTCCTCTTCAAATTTCATCTCATCGCCAGCACCGCAGTCTTCCTCGCGATCGCCGCCCCGTGGCACATCCTCGCAGCGCTGCGCAATCCACCCATCGCCATGCCTGCTGGCCTCGGCCTCCCCGCGAAAGCAGGCTGGGCCTGGTTCTATCTCTACAACGAGCACATCGCCCGCTTCCTCTCCAAGCGCATCCCCCACGACTACGGCCTCACCCCCGTCTGGCTCTTCTGGATCTACCTCGTCCTCTGGATCATGCCCTGGGCCATCTTCCTTCCCACCGCAGTCATCGACCAAATCCGCATCCTGCGTGCGCGCGCCTCCGAAGCCGCCCGCACAAACGAAGCCGCCCTCTCACTCATTCTTTGGGCAATCCTCGTCCTGGGCTTCTTCACCATCTCTAATCGCCAGGAGTACTACAGCCTCCCCGCGCTTCCGGCCCTGGCCCTCATCATCGGCAGCCTTCTCGCTCGCGCCGATAACTCGCAGACCACCGCACCCAACCAATCCGCAATCCGCAGCACGCTCAACTGGCACCTCTACGGACTCGTCCCGCTCACCACAATCCTCGCCGTCGTCTGCGGATACTACGCCATCACTGCGCCCCACCCCGCACCCGGTGCCGACATTGTCTCGCTCCTCACCATGGCCGGCAGCACCGAAGCCTACAACCTCTCCCTCAGCCACGTCTCTGACCTCACCGGAGACGCCTTGGGATTCTTCCGCGGCCCGCTCGCCGCCACCGCCATCGGCATGCTCGGGATCGGCCTCGGCAGTTATCTCCTGCGACGCGCCCGTCACACTTACGCCGCGAACCTCACTCTTGCAGCCTTCATGACCGTCATCCTCCTCGCCGCGCACGAAGGCCTCGTCCGCTTCTATCCCATCCTCGGCTCCAAAGGCCTCGCGCAAGCCATCACGCAAGCCGAACAGGCCTCACCCCGCCCCGACGACCTCATCCTGATCGACGGCGAACTAACCGCCGGCTCAACACTGATCTTCTACACCGGCCAGCAGGTCCATCTCATCAACGGCCGCGTCAACGGCCTCTGGTACGGCAGCTTCTGGCCCGACTCCCCACGCATCTTCGAAACGGAAGACTCACTCCACCAGCTCTGGGCCAGTCCACGCCGCATCTTCCTCTTCACCTATGACCCCGCCACACGCACGCGCGACCTTGCCCCCTACGGAGCGATCCACGCCCTCGCCTCAGAGGGCGGAAAGACCGTCCTCACCAATCGCTAGCCGTCGCGTCGCGTAATCTGCGGCCCCACGCGGATGCCGCTGGTGCGATACACCATCGACCGCTCATGCACAGGCCGCATCCGCCCCCCATCCACCAGCTCGTACATCTCGCCTCGCCACAGAATCCGGTTGCTTGCATAGCTCAGCGCCCAGATCAGCGGGCCGATAAAGTCCCGCAGCGGAAACAGAACCATCGCCAACCCAATTCGCTTCTCTCCGACCACCCACGTTCCGACCGCCCATGCCTGAACACTTCTCGTGACCACGCTCCCCACCAGCGCACACCAGCCCAGCATAGGCATCCCGAGCATCAGCGCACCTACCCATGCCATCACGCCAAACGGAACCCCGTAGGTAAGGCTCGTGCCAAAATGCCCCTTAGGCCGCGAGAAGCGCGTGCTCTTCATCCACCGCACCTGGTGCTTCATCGAATCCACAAACCCCGCCTGCAACACCATGTGGTCGATCGCGTGCCCGCTGAGCACCACCTTGTGGCCCTTCTTCGCAATCCAATTCCCCAAAACAAAATCGTCCGCGCAATAGTCCGCCATGCTCTCGAAACCGCCGACCTCTTCCACCCGCTCCCTGCGCGTCACCATCGTCGGCCCCAGCGCAAAACGAACCGGTTCGATCAAACTGTCGGCGCAGATTCCCGAGCTCATCTCGATCGTCATACCCACCGCCTCGAGCTGCGACCAGAACCCGCCATTCAGTACCACTCCGCGATAAAGACAGGTCGCGCAGCCAGTCGTCGCGTCCGCCAGCGGCTGCACAACTCTGCGGAGATAATCCGGAGTCACGCGCACATCGCTATCGCTGATCACCCACACATCATGCGTCGCAACCTTCGCCATCACCGCCAGCGAACAGACCTTCGCGTTCGCCTTCCAGGGCTCTCCGCTGGTCATGAACTTCACAGCGACCTCCGGGTACTCGGCGGCCACTTGTCGCGCAATCCTCAGCCCCTCGTCGCTCTCGTCGCGGGCGCAAAACAGCACCTCGATCCGCGAAACTCCATCAATCGTTGCCGACTCGCCGGTCCGCGCAACATGCTCCAGGTAATCCTGCTCAAAGAAGGTCCTTAGATTGGCCTCCAGTCCCACCTCGCGCCCATGGAGCGGCTTGAACAAAGTCACTGCCGGAAGATACTCCCGCTGTCCGGAGAGCTGCACATCCTCTAGCCCAGCCTCGCGACGGAACCGCAAAGCTCCAACCAAAACCATTCCGAGATAAATACTCGAAGTCATCAGACCGAACAACCCGATGATCAACAGAGTCCACGCCATCGCAGACATTAAAAGGCCTCCAGCCCATCAGAGACGCAGCCAACCCAGGGAAAGTTCCTAACAGGATTCGACCAGGCTCCAGCTATACGAAGTTGCCCCATGCAACCATGTTATGTGTATGATGCTCCTCCTGCTAATTGCGGACCTTCAAATCAGTTGAGGCCCACATGCATTCCATAATCCTTATTGCGGTTCCTCTACGCGACCGCCTTGTCGAAGCCGATAAATCCTTCCCCGGTAATAAAACCTGTCCCCGCCATAGCTTCCCAGCCACAACACGCTTCCCAGCAAATCCCTCAATGGATACAGCAACATACCCCGCGCCCAACCCGAGTCCCCGAGAACCCGCAGGATCGACCCAGCCTGCAGCCATCGGTTCAGGATCATCCCTGCCAGCCACCCCACGCCCAATGCCGCATGGCCGCTCAACAGCCCCCAGAGCAGGCCAAGCAGACCGAACGGCACGGCAAACGTGAGTCCCGAACCCAGATGCCCCATCGGCCGCGATCGCCGCGTACTCTGCATCCATCGCAACTGGTTCCGGAACGACAATCCAAACGGAGTATCCTGCACCATCAGCCGGATCACATGCGTAGTCATCCGCACCCCGACGCCCTGCGCCGCCAGTCTGTTGCCTAAAACAAAGTCGTCCGCATAAAACTGCCCAAGTTCGTTGAAGCCGCCCGCCTTCTGAAACGACTCCTTCCGCACCGCCATCGAAGCTCCAAGCGCAAACTTGGTCCCCTCCAGCATGTCCGCCACCAGCACGCCAGAGGTCATCTCCACGCTCTTGCCGACGGCATCGAGTTGCGACGAAAAACCCGCTCTCGCACCCTGATCCGTCGTCCCGATATACACGCACGATGCCAGCCCAACCTGCGGATCCTTCAGGTTCTGCACCATGCGCCGCAGATAGTCCTTCGTCACCCTGACATCGGCATCGCTGGTGATAAAAAGCTCGTGCTTCGCCACCGAGTCCAGCTTCGCCAGCGAATACACCTTGGCATTGTGAAACTCCGGCGCAGGCTCGCCGCACGTCACGTAGTGCGCATCCACCTGCGGATAGCGTTCTCCCACCTGCTGCGCCAGTTGCAGTCCCGCATCGGTCGAGTGCCGTGCGCAGAACAGCAGCTCAAACTCAGGATAGTCCTGCTCAAAGAACGACTCGATATTCCGTTCCAGCCCCGGCTCCATCCCATGCAGCGGCTTCAACACACTCACAGCGGGCAGATACGTGGCCTCCACGCGGTCTTCCCGGCGCTTCCTCAGACCAAAGCGCACCGCCGCCGCGATCACCATCAGGCAATAGATCGTGGACGTCACCGTGCCGCACAACGCGACCCAAAACAATAGCTGGAGGAACAGACTCATTACACCCTTGCATCAACCCGGCCATGCCAGGGAACCTGCGGAGAATCCGCAGACCTCCAGTTTATCCCAACCTCGGTTTGTCCTCGCTAAACCACCGAAACCTTTGCCGTCATCTGTTTCGGTCCGCGCAATCCTTGGTCAGCTACTTCTTCTTCCCCGTCTTTACCGAAACCACCTTGATCGTCGGCGGCGCCATCGAACGGCGTATCGGAACCAGCCCCGCACCAGGCTGTTGCTGCTGTTGCTGCATCCGCGACAGCATCTCCGTCCGCACATAGTCCACAAACCCCTGCATTTGCCGGTTCATCTCCTCCATCCGTTCCCGCATCTGCAGCACAATGCCAATTCCCGCAATATTCACACCCAGATCTCGCGCCAAGTTCAAAATAAACTCCAGCCGCTCCAGGTCTTCATCGGTATAAAGACGTGTATTTCCTTCACTTCGCGAAGGCCGGAGCAATCCCTCCCGCTCATAAAGACGCAGCGTCTGCGGATGAATCTCATACATCTCTGCCACTGCCGAGATCATGTACGCGCCCTTCGACTTCCGCTTCGTAGCCATCGCAAACCCCTCGAACCGATTTTTAGACGATTCCTTTCCTCGAAAGTCTAGCCCTTCTCTTCACACGCGCGTCAAACAAACTCGGCTATCCTCAATCAGCATCTCATGTGCCAGCCATGAAACGACTAAGAGCCATCCTTCACACCGTCAAGATCCTGACTGGCGCGACCGCGGCAACAGCCGGTGTCGCCGCCGCAGCCGCTGCCTACACCATTGCTGCGAAGAGACGCACCCGCGACCGCGGCAAAGTTGTCCTCATCACCGGAGGCTCCCGGGGCCTCGGCCTGGCCCTGGCAGAACGCTACGGCCGCTCCGGAGCCCGCCTTGTCCTCTCCTCCCGCAATCTGGACGAGCTCCTCAACGCCCGCGAGACCCTTCTCGACCGCGACGCCATCCAATCCCCGGACGACGCTCTCCTCATCCCGGCCGACCTCACCGACGCCAACCAGGCAACCATGCTCATCGAACACGCCGTCGCCCACTTCGGCCGCATCGACATCCTCATCAACAACGCCGGCATCATCGAAGTCGGCCCCGTCGAAAACCAGCCTCTCGACGCCTATCGACGCGCCATGGCCACTAACTTCTTCGCCGCACTCCACACCACCCACGCCGCACTCTCGCATCTGATGAAGCGCGAGGGCCGCAAGCGCGACGCCGCCATCGTCAATATCGCCAGCATCGGCGGAAAATTTGCCATGCCCCACATGCTCCCTTATGTCGCCAGCAAATTCGCCCTCGTCGGCTTCTCCCAGGGCCTGCACGCCGAGTTGCGCCACAAAGGCGTCCGCGTCACCACCGTTTGCCCCGGCCTCATGCGCACCGGTGGCGAAGCCCACGCCCAATTCACTGGCCGCATCAAAGAGGAGCAGCGCTGGTTCACCCTCGCCGCAAGAACCCCCATCCTCGCAGCGTCTGTCCGCTGTGCCGCCCGGAGAATCTACAACGCCGTAGCCAACGGCCGTGCCGAGATCACCATCACTCCGCAAGCGTGGCTCGCAGCCCGTATCGCAGGCCTCGCCCCCGAGACTACCCAATTCTTCGCCAGCCTAGCCAACCACCTGTTCCTGCCCGAGTCGTCCTTCAGCGACCAGCTTCCCCTCGGCTTCAACCCAAAAATCGCGATCACCGAAATCTTCGAACGACCAACAGTCCCCGAACAGAATTAGCCACGTTACACCGACGCAAACAGCCCCTCCCGAGGCTCCTCAGGATTCAGCTTCGCCAACTCGCGCAGAATCTCCTTGCTCCGCTCATCCTGCACCTTCGGCACCACGATCTTCACCTCAACAATCTGATCCCCGCGCTTGCCCTCCTGCGAAGCCGAAGGCACGCCCTTCTCCCGCAGCCGCAGCTTCTGCCCCGTCTGCGTTCCCGGCGGAATCTTCAACTGCGTCCTCGCCCCGCCCTCATGCGTATCGATCGTCGGCACATCGATCTTCGCGCCCAGCGCAGCCTCCGTCATTGTAACTGGGACAGTTACATAAATATCATCGCCCGTCCGCGTAAACACCGGATGCGACCCAGCCTTGATGATCAGATACAAATCCCCTGCAGCTCCGCCATTCACCCCGGCATTGCCCTTCCCTGCGAGCCGAATCCTCTGCCCATCCCGAGTCCCCGGCTTAATCCGAAACTCCAACGGTTCCCGCTTCGTCACCACGCCCTCGCCATCGCACGTCGGACACGCATGCTGCGCCTTGCCTGTTCCGCCGCAGCGCGGGCACTGGATATTAAACTTCATCCGCCCGCCCATCTGCGTCACCTGGCCCGTGCCATGACACTCCGGACACTCCACACTTCCGCCCGTCGTCGTCTTGCCCTTGCACGTTGGACAAGTCTCCTGCCGCTGAATCTCCAGCCGCGTCACCCCACCACGCACTGCCGTCCAGAAATCAATCCCAACCTGGTATTCCAAATCAGTCCCCGGCTGCGGCCCGCGAGCGCCAGCCTGCTTCCCGCCATTGAACATCCCGCTGAAGATATCCCGGAAGCTCCCGCCAAACCCGGGCCCTTGTTGCTGATGGGCCCCGCCGCCGCTCTCCTGAAAGTCCGAAAAATCGAACCCGCCAAAATCGAACGGCACCTCCTGCTCCGTGCGCCGGTTAGAGCGTCCCCCGCCGCCACCAAAGCCGCCCGCGCCGCCATACCCACCCCGGGCCGCAGCCTCCGCCGCCGCCGGATCGATGTTGTCCGAGTAGAAACCAAGCTGGTCGTAAATCTTCCGCTTCTTCTCGTCGCTCAAAACATCGTTCGCCTCGGAGATCTCCTTGAACTTCTCCTCAGCCTTCTTGTCTCCCGGATTCACGTCCGGATGGTGCTTACGCGCAAGCTTGCGAAACGCCTTGCGAATCTCATCCGCAGTCGCCGTCTTCTTCACGCCCAATACGCCGTAATAGTCCTTCGTCTGTGTCGCCATAATCTTTCTTCCATTCTCTAACCAGCGCGGCTCTTCCGCACCTCAAAACTCAAATTTCCTGAGCGGCCGCCTGGCAAACAGGACACCAGAACAGATTCCGCCCGGCCATCACCTTCGTCAAAATCTTAGTCCCGCAGACAAAACAAGGCCGCCCCTGCCGCCGGTACACATAATGCGCCTCTTCCTTCAGCGCCTGCCCCTTCTTATGAGGACGGTCCTTCAGCCGCGTCGTCACAATCCGCCGGTCGACCATTGCCGCCTTCATCAACGCACCCGCATCCTTCCATATCGACCGCAGCGCGCGCTCCTCTACCTCCCGGCCCGGCGTGAACGGACTCTGCCGAGCCCGGTACAGCAGTTCCGCTCGCAGAATATTCCCCACTCCCGCCGCGACCGACTGGTCCATCAACAACTCACCAATCGTCTTCCTGCTCTTCGCTACCCGCGCAACAAACTTCGCGGCTCCATCTCCATTCAGCGGATCCGGGCCAAGCCGCTCCAGCAGCTTCTCCCACATCTCCTGCGAATAGATCGAGCAATCCATCGGCCCGCGCAGCTCAACCCATGCAATCTTCTCCGGCGCAAGATTGTCCGTCCCATCATCCTCCGAATACCACCGGTGCGGCTTGCTCCCATCTGGCCCCGCTGGCCGTCTTATCGCCGCCGCATTCCACATCCGCAGCCGCAACGCCCCGCGCACCTCCGGCAGCGGCCCCGAGCCCTCCGTAAAATCCCCCTGCAGCCCCAGATGCACATGCAGAATCCGGTCCCGTCCGAAGTCATACCCCAGGTGCTTCCCGACAGCCATCACTCGCTCGAGCTTCCGCCCATCGATCACCGCAGAGTCCGTAAACCGCCCCTGCGGCCCATCCACCCGAACCCTCTTTCCACCGAAGGCCGCCTCATGCCGCTCCGCCCATCGATGAATCTCATTCCCCTCCGGCATCCCGCACCATCCTCCAAAACAGAAAACAATGGCGACGGAATCTACCGTCGCCACTATTAGAGAATCAAACTCATTTCCTAACCAGAAAACTTAATTCCAGACCTGACGCGCCTCCACAGGCTCAATTGAAAACATCTGATCCGGCTCCATCTGCTGCATACGCTGCATGAACTGTTCAGCCTCTTCACGCGTGTCAAACATCATCCGGTTATATAACCGTCCTGCGCGTACCTGGTCGCATCTCCACATCGTCTCGGTCATGGCTTTCCCTCCAAGCAGTCGATTGAGTTCCAGGTTCTCTAGCCAAACTAGATCCGCATATCTGTCCTGTCCCTTACTGCTGTTCACTTGAACACCTTTCCGGGTGATATGTCGCACTCTACACGTCAATCCACCCCAACCCAACTTATAAAAATGAGGGGCACCCACTCAGGAACGCCCCTCATCTCTAAATACGACGGCGCAACGTTTACGGATTACACTTACTTCTTTTCATCTACGTCTACATATTCCGCGTCGATCACGCCTTCATCCTTCTTCGGCTCTTCCTGCTGCGCTCCAGCCGCAGCCGTCGCACCATCCGGAGTGGCCGAAGCCGCCGTCGCCTTGTACATCGCCTCGGCGAGTTTGTGGCTCACACTAGTTAGACGCTCCCGGGCCGAATTCAGTTCATTCGCGTTCGGAGTTCCCGCCAGCGTCGACTTCGCATCCGCGAGCGCATTCTCCACGTCGGCCCGGTCTGTACCCGAGACCTTATCGCCCGCGTCCTTCAGCATCTTCTCGACGTTGTAAACCATCGAATCGAGCTGGTTTCGTGCCTCAACCGCCTCGCGCTGCTCCTTGTCCTCCGCCGCGTGAGCCTCGGCGTCCTTCGCCATCCGCTCAACCTCTTCCTTGCTCAAACCCGAAGAACTCGTAATTGTAATTTTTTGGTCTTTTCCGGTCGCATTGTCCTTCGCAGTCACATTCAGAATGCCGTTCGCGTCGATATCGAACGTCACCTCAATCTGCGGCACGCCACGAGGAGCAGGAGGAATTCCAGCCAGCTTGAACTTGCCCAGCGTCCGGTTCTGCGCTGCCATCGGCCGTTCGCCCTGGAGAACATGAACCTCAACCTCAGTCTGCGAGTCCGCCGCCGTAGAGAACGTCTCCGTCTTCTTCGTCGGAATCGTCGTGTTCCGGTTGATCATTGGTGTCGCCACGCCGCCCATCGTCTCAATCGACAACGTCAGCGGAGTCACGTCGAGCAGCAGCAGGTCCTTCACATCGCCGGCAAGTACGCCAGCCTGGACCGCCGCGCCAATCGCCACGACCTCATCCGGGTTCACACCCTTGTGGCCTTCCTTGCCGAACAGGTCCTTCACCAGCTGCTGAATCTTCGGCATACGGGTCTGTCCGCCGACGAGCACAACCTCATCGATCTTGCTTGCGTCAATACCCGCATCCTTCATCGCCTGCTTGCAAGGCCCAACCGACTTCTGCAGCAGATCGTCAACCAGACCCTCGAGCTTCGCCCGCGTCAGCTTGCGCACCAGGTGCTTCGGCCCGCTCGCATCGGCGGTAATGAACGGGAGATTGATCTCCGTCTCCTGCGCCGTCGAAAGCTCGATCTTCGCGCGCTCCGCAGCATCCTTCAGCCGCTGCAGCGCCATCTCGTTGCCCTTCGAGGTCAAGTCAAGACCCGTCTCGTTCTTGAACTCAGTAATCAGCCAGTCCACAATGCGCTGGTCGAGATTGTCGCCGCCAAGGTGGGTATCGCCATTGGTCGACTTCACCTCAATCACGCCTTCGCCAACTTCAAGGATCGAGATATCGAACGTTCCGCCGCCGAAGTCATACACGGCAATCGTCTCGTCCTTCTTCTTGTCCAGCCCGTAAGCCAGCGCAGCCGCCGTCGGCTCATTCACAATGCGCTTCACATCCAGCCCAGCGATCTTGCCGGCGTCTTTTGTCGCCTGCCGCTGTGCGTCGTTGAAGTAAGCCGGAACCGTGATCACAGCCTCGGACACACTCGTGCCCAGGTAGTCCTCTGCTGCCTTCTTCAGCTTCTGCAGAATCATCGCCGAAATCTCAGGCGGGGTGTACTCCTTGCCCTGCGCAACGATGTCGATGTGGTCGCCCTTCGCTACCACCTTGTAGGGCACCATCTTCATCTCGTCATTTACTTCGTTGAACCGACGACCCATAAACCGCTTGATCGAATAAACCGTGTTCTCGGGGTTCGTAATCGCCTGCCGCTTGGCCACCTGGCCCACCAGGCGCTCCCCGCTCTTCGTAAACGCCACCACGGACGGCGTAGTCCGGCCGCCCTCTTCGTTCGGGATCACCTTCGGCTCGCCGCCTTCCATCACGGCCACGCACGAGTTCGTGGTTCCCAGATCGATTCCAATAATCTTTGCCATCTCTAACCTCATTCCGGGCTGAAAGCCCTCATAATCTCTCGACTTGACCCAGATTCTCACCTTGAGTCACTTACTGTCAAGTATTCTGATGCTCGAAATGCCCCAAAGATTCGCCAATATCTTCCATCCCCAGCCCTACTTGCAAACCACCCCAGGCCCGCAAATAGCCCCAAGTGCCGATTCCGGTTCCAAACCTCCGCAAGCTCTTTCCTATCAACCGCATCAAGGGCAACCGCTCCTCCAAATCCTCAAAAACAGCCTACCCCGAACGGGTCATTGCCGCTTTAGATGCCCCCCGCTACGCTGACCACAAGTCGTTCAGCATCAATGCACCACCTGGAGCTTAGCTCATGGCCTTCCTGCCCAAATCCCGAACGAAACGCCGCCTCATCAAAATCGCCTCCCTGGGCCTTGCCGGACTTCTCGCCGGTCTACTCTCCGCCTGCAACGACACCCCAACCCCAGCCGCCAACTCCCAATCCGAAATCTCCACCGGCACTCGGTCAAACCAACTCCCGCCCAGCATTGAAGCGACCCAGATCCCAGCCCTTCGGCATCCCCCTTCGTCCCGCAGTCTCCAGATGGGAACCGTCCGTACCGTCTCCCAGGCCTCATTCCTGCCCAGCCGCAGCCACTCCTAAGCAATTATTCCTAAGACGCTGGTTCTGCCCGAAACGTTCCAAAAGGAATCCATGGAAGGCAGCAGCTCCGCACCCCGCGAGCTGCCGCCTCCTTCGTTGCCTACAGGCACTCAGCCTGAAATATGCATCTCTTCTCCCATTTTTTTGCTCTAGATAAGAGACAATCACTTCCACCAGAAGGATTCTCTCTCAGCCCATGGGATCAGCCGCAGTCGCATCTCCAGATCAATCCGCACAGGCCGCCCAGGGCGTCAACCCGTGGCTGATCGCCGCGTCGGTCATGCTTGCGACCTTCATGGAGGTGCTCGACACCGCCATCGCTTCTGTCGCCCTCCCCTATATCGCAGGTTCGCTCTCGGCCTCCAACGACGAAGCCACATGGGTACTCACCAGCTATCTCGTCGCCAACGCCATCGTCCTTCCAGCCAGCAACTGGTTCTCGCTCAAATTCGGCCGCAAGCGCTTCCTCATGTCCTGCGTCACCATCTTCACCGTCTCCAGCTTCGCCTGCGGAGCCGCACCGACCCTCGGCATCATGCTCCTCGCCCGAGTCATTCAGGGCGCAGGCGGCGGTGCACTCCAGCCCCTCTCGCAAGCCATCCTCCTCGAATCCTTTCCCCCCGCCAAACGCGGAGCCGCCATGGCCGTCTTCGCCTTCGGAGTCGTCGTCGCCCCCGTCTTAGGCCCTACCCTCGGCGGCTGGCTCACCGACAGCTACTCCTGGCGCTACGCCTTCTACATCAACATTCCCGTCGGCATGCTCGCCCTCTTCATGATCAACCGCTTCGTCCACGACCCCCCCTACTTCCGCAATGCCAAGGTCTCCGCGTTCGACCGCTACGGCTTCGCTGCTCTCGTCATCTGGGTCGGCTGCCTCCAGGTCGTCCTCGACAAGGGCCAGGAGGACGACTGGTTCGGGGCCACATGGATCCGCTGGGCGGTCTTCTTCCTCGTTACCTCCTTCCTTTACTTCTGCTGGCATTGCTGGCGCGACGAAGGCGCGATCGTCGACCTCAAGGTCCTCAAAAACCGCAACTTCCGCCTTGGCTGCATTCTCATCTTCTTTTTCGGCGTCGGAATCTACTCCACCATCACCGTCCTGCCGCTCTTCTATCAGGAACTCCTTGGCTACACTGCCTTGACAGCCGGAATCGTCGTCGCCCCCCGTGGGATTGGCTCCATCTGCGGCATGCCCGTCATCGGCTATCTCTCCAGCAAAGTGGACCCCCGATACCTCCTCACCTTCGGCTTCCTCACCTTCGGCCTCACCACCCTCTACTTCGGCAACATCACTACGGAGATCTCCCCCACCACGCTCCTCCTGCCCATCCTCATCACCGGCTTCGGCCTCTCCTTCGTCTTCGTCCCCATCAGCATCGCCGCCTACGGCACGCTCGACAACAAGCAGATCGGCAACGGCAGCGGCATCTTCAACCTCATGCGCAACATCGGCGGAAGCATCGGCATCTCCATCGCTTCCACGCTCCTTACCCGCCGATCTGACGTCCATCAAAACGAGATCCTCAACTCCGTCCCCATCACCGGCCAGCAGTTCCAGAACCGGCTCGGCGCCCTGCAGGGATTCTTCAGTACCATCGGCAGCGGTCCCTTCGGTGCACCCAACAGCCTCCCCCCCGCACAGGCAACGATGTACCAACAACTCCAGCGCCAAGCCTTGCTCTGGGCCTTCGTCGACGTCTTCCGCTGGCTCTCGCTCCTCTGCTTCCTGAGCGTCGGCATCGTCTGGCTCCTCAAAAAAGTAAAACCCGGCAAACCCCCAGCCGGAGCCCACTAAGAACAGGCTCTTCTTTCATCCGCTACGAAAAAAGTGTCATCCTGACCGAAGGGCGTAGCCCGAAGTCGAAAGACCTGCATTTTGCATTTGTCTTTGGAGTGGCCGTTGTCTTCCACGCCGTCGTTTCAACCGGACCCTGAGCGAGCGTAGCGAGTCGAACCGGGCAGTGGAGAAACCCGCTTCTCTACCATCGCGCCATCCTAGCCAAAAACCATCTGCGATACCCTCACAACATGCAGCGTGAACGGCTTCCGTACATCCTCATCCCACTAGCTGCGTTCATCGCCATCCTGCCTCTCCTCCTCCAAGGCTGCTCCTGCGGCCACGATTTCGACTTCCACATCC
The DNA here is from genome assembly GCA_963841335.1 of uncultured Acidobacteriaceae bacterium. Classification (GTDB taxonomy): domain Bacteria; phylum Acidobacteriota; class Terriglobia; order Terriglobales; family Acidobacteriaceae; genus Edaphobacter. Next base: position 336,635 of record CAWJCF010000001.1, read on the forward strand.
TCAACTGGCTCGAAGCCGCCCGCCAGTTCACCCACGGAAACCTGCACCCCCACTGGGCCTACACCCCTGCATACAACGCCGGCGAACCCCGCTTCGTCTTCTACCCACCTCTCTCCTGGACCATCGGAGCCATCCTCGGCCTTATCCTCCCCTGGACCTGGACACCAATTGCGTACACATGGCTAGCCCTCACCGCAGCAGGCCTAAGCCTCTATTACCTCGCAAGCGAATTCAGCCCGCCCCGAGCCGCCATCATCGCCGCAGTCCTCTACACAGTGAACCCCTACATGCTCTTCACTGCCTACGAGCGCACCGCCTACGCTGAGCTCCTCGCCGCCGCGTTCATCCCCCTCCTCCTTCACGCAATCCTGCGCCCGCAGATCACGATCCCCCGCATAGCCATCCCCATCGCCCTCCTTTGGCTCACCAACGCCCCCGCCGCCGTGATGTCCTGCTATGCTCTGGCTCTCCTCACCGTCATCCGCATCATCAATTCGTCAACCATCAAACGTCTCCACTCCAATCGTTCCACTGAAGCTGTCATATCGACCGAAGGCACTCGCAGTTTCACCGCGAGTGCCGCAGTGGAGAAACCTGCTTCTCTACGTCTCGACAGCAACTCGCAAACTCCACTCCGACTAGCACTCAACACCGCAGCCGGCACCGCACTGGGCTTGAGCCTCGCCGCCTTCTACATCCTCCCCGCTGCCTACGAACGCCGCTACGTCCAGATCGCCATGGCCATCATCCCCTTCTACCGCATCCAGGACAACTTCCTCTTCCACCAAACTGGCGACGCCCCTCACGACCATGTCCTCCTCACCGCCTCCATCATCGCCGTAATCCTTATCGCAATCACCGCCATCGCGATCACAATGGGTTACATCCGGAGCAAGTTTGAGAAAGATGCGTCATCTCGACCGGAGCGCAGCGGAGTGGAGAGACCCCCGCATTTTTTCAGCGGAGCCACATTTCTCACATCCCTTCTCATATCACTCGCCATCCTCACGGTCGCCATCACTCTCCTCCAAACCCCGATCACCCAATTCATCTGGACCCACGCTCCCGAACTAGCCTTTCTCCAGTTTCCGTGGCGCCTCCTCGCGATCCTCGCAGCAGTCCTGGCTCTCGCAATCGCCCTCGCGCTCACCCCACTCCAACTCAAACCCACCACCACAACCATCCTCACCCTAAGCATCGCCGCAGCCCTGGCCTACCCGGCTTACCGAACCTTCCACCAACCCTGCGATCCCGAAGACACCGTCAAGGCACGAGTAACCCTCTTCCACTCCAATCAAGGCACCGACCCCGCCGACGAGTACACCCCCACCAACGCCGACAACGACTCCCTCGCCCACAACAACCCACCCTACTGGCTCTCCCTCAATCCCAACAGCCCCGCACCCACGAACACGCAACCTGGCCCTGCACCCACCCAGGTCAACCTCAACTCACCCGCCGCCCAAACCCTCATCCTCAACCTCCGTGCCTATCCCAACTGGCGAATCGCCATAAACGGAACCTCGCTCGTCACGACAACACAAAGAGCCGACGGCCTCCTCACCGTCCCGATTCCCGAAGGCCCCTCCACCATCAACATCACCTACATCCAAACCCTTGATCAAACCATAGGCGACGTCATCTCCGCGATCGCCCTGATCTTCCTGCCCATCATCCTAATCCGCCGCAGAAGACTAAATAGCCTGAACACAGCGAAGCCGCTCGCTAGTCCCTAGGCCCTAGCCCCTATTCCCCACCCCCTGCATTTATCATCAACATCAAATGGATTCCAAAGTAAAAACTCTGCTGCACTCCGGCGCACAGTTCACCGATGCTGCCCTCGAACGCCTTCTGCCCTCGCCCGACACCCTCCCTCACTCCATCCACCGAGCCATGCGCCACAGCGTCTTCGCCGGCGGCAAACGTCTCCGCCCCATCCTCTGCATAGAGTCCGCCCGCATGGTCGCCGGCACCCTCCCCCACGTCTACGCCCCAGGCGATCTCCCCGAAGGCGCAGCCGATCTCGGCGCTGCCCTTGAGATGATCCACACCTACTCCCTCATCCACGACGACCTCCCCGCCCTCGACAACGACGACCTCCGCCGCGGTAAGCCCACCGCCCACGTCGTGTACGGCGAAGCCACCGCCATCCTCGCAGGCGATGCCCTCCAGACCCTCGCCTTCCAGACCATCGCCGCACTACCCACAGCACCCGTCACCGCCGTCGCCATCCTCCGCGAAGTCTCCCTCGCCATCGGCACCGGCGTCGGCCGCGTAGGCGACCTCAACACACAGCTTCCTCCCGGCATGATCGGTGGTCAGGTCATGGACATCGAATCCGAAGGCGTCGCCCCCACCGCCGACCTCGTCGAAGCCATCCACCGCGCCAAAACCGGAGCCCTCATCACCACCAGTATCGTCTCTGGCGGACTCCTCGGCCTCAGTCCGGCCATCGCTCCCTCCAGCCTCGGTTCGGGAAACAGCGAACACTCCGCCGAAGCCCGCGCCCGTCACGAAGCCGCCCGCGCTGCCTTCGACCACTACGCCGACACCATTGCCCGCCTGCGTACCTTCGGCGAAAAAGCCGGCCTCGCATTCCAGATCGTCGACGACGTCCTCGACATGACCCAAAGCTCCGCCGAACTCGGCAAAACCGCCGGCAAAGACACCGCCAGCATCAAAGCCACCTGGCCCGCCGTCTTCGGCGTAGACCGCTCTCTCAAAGACGCCGAAGAACTCATAGCCGACGCCTTCGCCACACTCGACCCCTTCGGCGAAGCCGCCGACAACCTCAAAGCTCTGGCCAAATACCTCGTCCAAAGAAAGAATTAGCTACTCAGGCGCGTCTATACTCTATGTCCTCGGCACCCGCCCCGGGGGACAGGAGGCGAAACCATCCCTATCAATCGCAGAGATTTCCTCCTGAATGTCGCTGGCGCGGCATCCGCAGCCACGCTCAGTGGCTGCACGGAAGTCACCGTTCCTGCGGCACAGGCACTCCCCGCGCCATCGGCATCGCACATCGACCACATCATTGTCGTGATGATGGAAAACCGTAGTTTCGACCATTTCCTGGGATGGTTGCCCGGGGCCAACGGCACACAGGCAGGTTTGACCTATCTGGACAACCAGGGCGAAGCTCATCCGACCTCCCGGCTCACCACCTTCGTCGGGTCCTCCCACCCCGATCCGGATCACGGCTACGCTGGTAGCCGAAGCGAGTACAGCAACGGACAAATGGACGGGTGGTTGCACACCACCACCAACGACACCTTCTCGATCGGCTACTACATCGAGGAAGACCTGCCCTTCTTCGGCGCACTGGCGCGCAACTTCACGACCCTCGACAACTATTTCGCCTCGATTCTCAGTTCCACTACGCCGAATCGCATCTTCCAGCATGCCGCACAGACTGACCGGCTCTCCAACACGAGCGACATGTCCACTCTGCCGACCATCTGGGACAGCCTCGCAGCCGCGGGCGTTAGCAATAAGTACTACTTCTCGAACGTACCAGTCCTCTCCATGTGGGGAGACAAATACGTCGGCATATCTGCCTTTTTCACGGATTTCCTGAACGATGCAGCCGCCGGCAATCTCCCTGCTGTCTCCTTCCTCGATCCCAAATTCACCCTCCTCGACAATGGCGATGGCAACGACGACCATCCCCACGCAGACGTTCGGGCGGGCGAGGCCTTCCTCTACCAGGTCTACCAGGCAATCACCAGCGGCCCAGGCTGGAAGAACACAGTGCTGATTGTGAATCGCGATGAGTCGGGCGGCTTTTTCGATACCGTGCCACCGCCGCGCGTCATCGCGGCCAACAACGTGGATACTGACCTCGTAGACGGCAGGGCGCTGCTGGGTTTCCGCGTACCGGTAGTCGTTGTCTCGCCTTTCACCCGCGGCAAACCGGCCATCCCCCGGATCAACTCACAGCTCTACGACCACACTTCCGTGCTCAAGTTCATCGAGTGGCGCCATAGTCTGCCACCACTCGCCAACCGGGACGCCTCGAACGAAGTCGGTAACCTCGCCGAGGCACTCGATTTCGCCCAGCCCGACTACTCCGTGCCCAGCCTGCCCTACGTGCCTCCGCTGGCTCCAACATCGTCTGCGCTCTTTGAGTTGGGCAGCAGGGTCGGCAATGAGAGCTACGACTTCAACATTCTGTTGCATTCGGATCTCACCGCCAACTGGCGGCTTCCACCTGGCGTCTCCCGCAAGTGACCCATCTCTGACCGAGTCGTCCGTCGCCTAAAAACGTCGACCCTAAAAGGATGTCATCCTGAGCGAATCCATTCGCGCACTTTGCGAGTGGAAGAGTCGAAGAGCCTGTCCTGAGCCTGTCGAAGGAACCTGCGGTTGCTTTTCCATCCCTTGCCGCCTGCACCCTCCCGAAAATCCCGCAGAATAAAAGTCGGCCAACTCAGTTATCCCTATATCTGGCCAGCAGAGCTTCGGCCACAGGGGTAACCAATGACGCAGTTGAGATCTGCCTTCGTGTTCCTGCCAATTATCCTCTTCACTCTTGGCGGATGCGCTGCAAGCAGTCCATCCGCCCACAGCCTTGGCAATCCAGCAGCTCCAGCACCGTCCACTCCCGCACCCACCACTCCCTCCGCTCCCACACCCGGAGCCGCCTCGATCGCCTATACGCTATCGAGCTCGATCACCGGGTCGGTTGGCTCACTGATCTACGCCGTCAGTGTGGTCGGATACCCCACAAACGCCCTCGGCCCCATCGACCCGGCAACCAACACCTTCAACTCCACCAATCCGACCCTCACCATCAACTCCACCGACCCAGCCCAGGAATATGGAGGTCTGGGGACGGACTCAGCCGGCAATATCTATGTGTTGGCCGCGGATTACGACAGCACGTATGAAGAAATTCCTGGAACGGCGAAGATCCTCGTCTTCGCTCCCGCCACCAGCGGCACCATGACGGCGAACCCAATCCGCACCATCGCCGGACAGGCAGCGAACCTCGATGCAGCCTCGCGCCTAGCTGTGGACCCTGCCGGAAACATCTATCTGTGGGAACACGGGAGTGACATTGTCGTCCCCCCGGTCACACCCACCAGCATCGTTGAATTCGCCGCCGGAGCCAGCGGCAACGTCGCCCCCATCCGCACCATCAATGTGGCGCAATTCCCGAACTTGAATGGGTCCAGTGGCTATCCCGCCGGCCTCGCTGTCGACGCCGCCGGCAATATCGTCTTCGCTGTCGCCAACGCTCCAACTGACACCAATCCCGGCCAAACCGAGTCCGACCAGATCGAGATCTTCACTCCCGGCCAGTCCGGCAATGCCACGCCGGCCCGCACCATCTCCGGCCCGCAATCGCAGCTCACGCAGATCGCAGGTCTCGCTCTCGATCCCAAGGGGAATATCTACGTCGAGATGGTGGACTACAGCACCAACAACCACCCGGCCATCCTCCAGTTCACAGGCGGCGCCGATCCCACCACGTCCTCCGCTCCGGTAACTGCAATTGCCGGCAGCAAAACCATGCTCTCCAGATTCTTCCTGGAGAGCCTCGCCGTGGACGCCGCCGGCAACACCTACGTCCTCGACTACACCTTCCCCGGCGTGACGACGAACTATTTGCTGCGCTTCGCGCCCGGAGCGACAGGTAACGTCACACCTGACGCCACCATCCCGTCACAGATAGGCGGACTGCTGGTCGTCCGCTAAGCTCCCCCTATCCTCCGCGCCCGGCTGAGGATAGTGCAACGCGCGCCGTTTTCCTCAGCGGCGCGCGCCGCGTGGCGCACATCTCGATTCTGAGATGTGGGCATCGTACGAGGCACGACCGCCTTCGCTATCATCAACCTTAATGCTCACCGAAGCCGACATCCTCACCGCTCTGCGAGACTGCTACGACCCCGTCCTCCCATGCAACATAGTCGACCTCGGCCTCATCCGCTCCATCAAAATCACTCCCGACTCCGAAGCCCCTGGTCGAAACATCCCCGGCGTCCCCCAAAAACACAAAATCACCATCACACTCACCTCAACTCAATCCGACGAAACCCAACAAGCCCAACTTCAGGCCCAAATCATCAACCGACTTGCAGGCCTCGAGACCGTAAGCCAGACAACAGTCACCCTCCTCGAAAAACCAGCCTGGACCCCACAAGACATCACCCCCAAAGGCCGCAAACTCCTCGGCCTCGACGGCAACCCCAACCTGGTCCAGATCCGCTAACCATGCCCAGACCCAAATCCCCACCCGAACCACAACACCCCTTCGATCAGATCCACGGCGTAGACACCAGCGGCCTCATCTCCTCCCGGCACCTCAAGACCGGCCACGAGAACGACGCCCATGTCACCGCCTACTACGGCGTAGCCCCGAGCATCCTCCGTACCCTTATCGACCTCTGGCAGGCCACCACCCCATCCCACCCCATCGAAAAATACACCTTCCTCGACATCGGCGCAGGCAAAGGCCGAGCCATGCTCGTTGCCAGCGAACTCCCCTTCCGCGAAGTCATCGGAATCGAACTGAATCCGTCTCTAGCCGACATTGCAAAACGCAATCTCGACCACTGGATCTCCTCCCACGCCGCAGACGCAACCTCACCACCTCTGGCCCCAACTCACCTCTACCACCAGGACGCCCTCACCTTCGACCTTCCCCGCACCCCCACCCTCGCATTCCTCTTCCACCCCTTCGAAGCCCCGGTTCTCAAACTCCTCCTGCGCCGCATCGAAGCACGCTTCGCAAAACGCCCCGGCGCACCCTCACCCGCACTCGACCTCCTCTACGTCAACTCCGAGTGCCGCACCGTCCTCGACCACCACCCTGCCTTCACCCGTCTCTTCCTTGGCCCGGTAGCCATGTCGCCCGAAGACCATGCAGCAGACCTCGCCGCGATTGCGCAGCAAAAAGAATACGGCTCTACCGGAGACGAAGAGTGTGCAATCTACCGCTTCACCGGACGCAGTAAATAACCCCTAAGTCTTCACCCGCACAAGAAACAGCCGCTCATCCCCGCCAGCGTGCTCAATATGTATCTCCCCATCCGCTCGCGCCACCACGCTCGGAAACTTCTCCCCCCACTCCACGAGTACCAACGCGTCTGGATTCTCCGCCATCTCTTCCAGGCCCAGCGTCAGCAACTCCCGCTCCGTCTCCAGCCGATAAAGATCGAGGTGATAGAGCCGCACCTTCGGCCCCACATACTCATGCACCAGCGTGAACGTAGGACTCGTCACATCCGCGGCCTCTGCCGCCCCGAGAGCCGCAGCAATCCCCTTCACCAGCGTCGTCTTCCCCGCCCCCAGATCGCCCCGCAGCACAATCAGCTTAGGAGCCGGAAGAAGCATCTCCGAAACCCGCTCCCCCATCGCTAACGTCCCCGCCTCGCTTCGCGTCTTGAACCGCTTCTCCTTCATCCGCGCAGTCCGCAGATCCAGGTGAAACCATCTCCATCGGTCACCCTGTACCGAAACGCATCCGAAAGATGTGTAACCGTGTCTGTTGCAAGTACAGTGTGTTCATCCATTGCCCGCGCGGCAAAATCCCCGGCCAGCCCATGCAGATAAACCGAAGTCTCCACCGCACGTTTCACATCATCGGGAAACTGCGCAAGCATCGCCGCCACAATTCCCGTCAAAATATCTCCACTCCCGCCCTTCGCCATCGCTGGATTCCCACTCGTATTCACCGCAATCGATCCATCCGGATGGGCCACCAGCGTCCTCCACCCCTTCAGCACCAGCGTCAGATGATGCTCCGTCGCAAATCGTCGCGCGAGACCTATCCGGTCCGCCTCAACTTCTTTCACCGTCAATCCCACCAACCGCGCCATCTCGCCTGGATGAGGCGTTAGCACCATCACCCTGCCCCGTCCATCCAGAAGGTGTGTCTTTCCGGCAAACGCATTCAGCGCATCCGCGTCGATCACCACCGGCACCGCAGTCTTCTCCACCACATGGCGCGCAAATGTCGAGGCGTCGCCCTCCGTCGACAAACCCGGCCCAATAGCCACCACATTGATCTTGTTCACCAGCGCGTCCAGCTTCGCAGCATCCAGATTCTTGAACGACACTGACCCCTTGGATCCCTCCGCCAGCGGCGTTATCATCAACTCCGGCGTAATCAGCGTTACTGTATCGACAATGCTCTGCGGCACTGCCGCCGTCACCAGGCCCGCACCGGCCCGCAAACACGCCAGCGACGCCATCGCCGGAGCGCCCGCCTTCCCGTAGCTTCCCCCAATCACCAGCACGTGTCCAAACTTCCCTTTGTTGGAATTCACATCGCGCGGCTTCTCAGCCAGCACCTTCGAAGACCCACCCCAGGTCAGGCCGCTAGCCGACACTACCGCAGCCGCAGGAGATCCAATCTGACCCACCACCACCGGCCCGAATATACCGCTGCTCCGCGTCAGATGCCCAAACACGTGGGCCATCTTGGGAGCAGTGAACGTTACGACCGCATTAGCTCGAAACGCCCCCTCCACCGTCTGCTCCAACGAATTCGCATCCCATCCCGAAGGCAGATCCACCGCCACCACAGGCGTATCGAACCCTTCAAGCATCCCCCGTAAAGAAGCCGCCAGCTCGCGCAAGGGAGGCTTAAAACCTGTCCCCACCACCGCGTCAATCAGCAGACCCGCCTCACCCATCATCGACAAACAAGCCTGCAAACCCGCCTCATCCACCACCTCATGAACGATGACGGACGAAACCTCCCTCCGCAGCCGTCCTAGCGCCGCGGCAGCCTCGCCCTTGACCTCATCCATCCGGCCGAGCAGTATAACCTGCACATTTTTCTCAGCCAGCGCCAGCGCTCTTGCCGCAACCAGGCCGTCCCCCCCATTGTTTCCTTTCCCACAAATCACCACCACCCGCGACACGGCAGCATAACGCCGCTGACAGAACGTCGCCACCGCCTGGCCAGCCGCTTCCATCAGAGTCTGCATCGAAACGCCAAACTCCTCCGACGTCAGCCGGTCGGCCGCTCCCATCTCTTCTGCTGTAAGAATCTTCATCTTTCTAATTTATCCATTCTGCCGTCAAACACTATGACGCTCCGCGGCGCCGCAAAGGTCCGGGAATCACTAAATTTTGACTCGCAGGCAGGCCTGGAATATCGATCTAACGCACTACTTCTCTGGACGAACTTGGCCCGATTCAACTAGTCAGGAATTAGCTGCATGGGCCAGCCTACTCGATCACACCCACAGCGCCAGTGTCGGTAGTAGCGGTTTTTTGAATGAAGTAGCTCTTATCCCAAAGCGCCCGGTAAAACTCCCCCGTCAGCTCAGCTGCCTTCGGTCCAAAGGTAGGCCGCCCGCCTTCAAGGAAGAACACCGTAACAATCCGCCCGTTCGGCGTATCGGCAAACGATCCAAACCAACCGAATCGCGTTCCGTTGTTCGAGCAGGTCCCGGTCTTCCCCATCACCGGAAACTGACTGAAGTTCGCCCGCAGAGAACGCGCCGTTCCATACTCCACCGCGCCCTCCATGCCGACCGATATCTCTGGAATCAGCGGAGCAATATCCAGCGTCCGCTTCACCTTCGGCTCAAACGTAGCGACATCGATCGCATTCTCCGGATGCTGCAGGTAATACAGAGTCCCGCCATTCGCAATCGCCGAAACCAGCGCCCCAAGCTGCAGCGGAGTCATCGAAACACTCTCGCCAAACGAGCACATCCGTCCCACCCCACCCAGCGCCGCCGGCAACTCCTCATCGGGATACGTTCCCAGTTGCTCTCCTTGAATGTGGTATCCGGCAAGCTCTCCAAGGCCAAACTCATTCGCGTAATGCTTCACGCGTTCAAACCCCAACTGCCGCCCCATCGTCTCAAAATAAAGATTGTTCGAGTGGGCCAGCGCCTCCGTCATTGTCATGTGGAAGTGCCCACCAAGATTGACCGGAGTATCGCGCCGGACGATTCCCTCTTCGAGAGCCGCCAGCGCCACTGTTAGCTTAATCGTCGAACAAGGCTCGGCCCCACGCGACAGCGCGAGCTTCTGATTCACCATCGCCAGAATCCGTCCCGTCGAAGGATCAATGGCGATCGCCGTGCCATTCATATTGCCCAACGCCTCGATCGCCGCCGCCCGAACCACCGGGTCCTCGCCCTCAACCACATCGCCCAGCGTCAGATTATCGGCAAAGGAACTCGCGGAAAAATGCTCGTGATACCGTGTCCGCCGAACCGCAAGTGTCGGGCGAGCGCCATGTCGGTGGATCGACGCCTGTGCCGCAGGTGTCGCGTGAGCCGTCGCACCCGTCTTCTTCACCGCAGCTCGCTTTGAACCCGCAGAAGTAGAACTATGCGCCTTGACCTTTGTCGCAACCTGAGCTGTTCCGGCAGAATGGTGTTTCGTCTTAGCAGTAGTAGTGGTGGTTGCCGCTCTCCCATCCACTCCAGCACCCAAAACCAGGCCGAAGAGAACCACGCCACAGATTTTTATCGATCTGGAGACACTAATCACAGGCGATCCCTCTTTTATATCTTGTTGCAATCCAAATGCCATGTACCGAGAAATCGGTCTTAATACCAACTTATTTTAACCGCAAAATCCAAACTCCCACCGTCCCACATTCGGGCCAGTAACCCTAAAATACAACATTTTCATCATTTTCCACGCCGCAGGAACGCGGGAATGTCCAATTCATCCGGTTCGCCAAGGTCCGTGGACGCACCCACCGCCCCCCCAAAAGCGGCGGTTCGAACAGATGCCTCCACCACCAACGGCTCCTCCACTGTGCTAAGTCTTTCCTCTTTTTGGACGAAGTTTTGCCCAGTAAAGTGAGCAGATTCCCTATGACTTGCCTGCACTTCATTAGCCATCTCCGCCTCAAGCGCCTCCTCCTGCGCCGAAGCCCCGCGGAAGAAATCGTCGTCAAAAACCGACGCCGGCACCGGAATCAATTCCGTCTGGTGGTCGACCCTTGCAGTGGGAACCTTTGCCCCTGCCCCATTTACGCTCACCGGTCTGGGCTCCATCTCACTCGCAAATCGCGGAGCCGGCGCAGGCATCACAAACCGCGGCTGAATAGGCACGTCATACCGCACCGTGGGCAGCGTAGCCTCTCCCAGCATTCGCTCGCGGCGCTGCGGCATCGCCTGCTGCTTGAAACCCGTCGCGATGACCGTAATCTTCACTTCGTCACCCATCGACTCATCCTGCACCGCTCCGAAGATGATGTTGGCATCCTCATGCGCAGCATTCTGAATAATGGTCGACGCCTCATTCACTTCGCTCAACTTGAGACTGCTCGAACCGGTGATATTGATCAGAATCCCGCGAGCTCCATCAATTGCGCCTGCCTCAAGCAGCGGCGATGCCATCGCCGCCATCGCAGCTTCCACCGCGCGATTGGCGCCCGACCGCACCCCCGTCCCCATCACTGCATAACCCATTCCCGCCATCGTCGTCTTCACATCGGCGAAGTCGCGGTTGATCACGCCGGGAATCGTAATGATGTCCGATATCCCCTGCACTCCCTGCCGCAAAACATCATCGGCAATTCGGAAGCTCTCAAAGAACCCGGCATCCTTCGCTACCGCCAGCAGCTTCTCATTCGGAATCACGATGACAGTATCGACCGACTCCAGCAACTCCTGCATCCCGCGCTCAGCCTGCATCATTCGCCGCTTGCCTTCAAACGCAAATGGCCGCGTCACCACCGCCACGGTCAGCACGCCCATCTCACTTGCCAGGCTCGCGATCACCGGAGCAGCACCCGTTCCTGTGCCTCCACCAAGCCCCGCAGTCACAAACACCATGTCTGCGCCTTCGAGCGCCTCAATAATCTTGTCCGAGTCCTCGAGCGCCGCCCTCCGTCCCACATCCGGATTCGCTCCCGCGCCCAGCCCGCTCGTCAGCTTTACTCCGAGCTGCAGCTTCACCGGAGCGTTCGACATCTGCAGCGCCTGAACGTCCGTATTCGCCGCAATAAACTCCACCCCGACCACATTCGCCGCAATCATGCGATTGACCGCGTTGTTGCCGCCTCCACCGACGCCGATTACCTTGATCCGCGCTCCCTGCGGTATTTCGTCGTGGTAGTGGATGCGAAGATCGTCGTTGGGCAGATTCGGCATGGCAGCAGTACTCCTTGAAGTCTTTTAATTCTCACATCTTCACGCTTCCCGCACGACCTCGTTTTCCACTTACCCGTACCATCAATGGTTCCGAACCTGCCGACAGCCTGCCGCAACACTTCATCCGCCCGAAATCCTCTCTCTGGCAAAACCCTCCGGCCCCTGCTGATATGCTTGCAGGCACCACAGGAGAAGCCAGAGCACATGATCCTCGAAGCGGAACTGCAACGCGTCGATCCAACGACTGCCGTGTTTCATCTCACAGGTCGCATGACGCTTGGCATGCGCCTGCGCGAAGTCGAGTCCAAAATCACTGAGGTCATCGAAGGCGGGGTCGAAAAACTCATCCTCGATCTCTCCGGTATCGAATTCCTGGACAGCGCCGGCCTGGGCGTGCTCATGATTTTGTACGGCAACATGAAGGTCCGCGGCGGGCAGCTTCGCCTAGTCGCACCAGGCAGCAGAGTATTAGATATTCTCAAAATGACCCACACCGACTCGATCCTGCCAATCGATTCAGACCTCGACGCCGCGCTCTCCGCCTAGAAGCTTCCCGCGAAGATAGCCTTCAACTTTGCCCGCAATCCCTGCTCTTCGCTCGCCCGCCGTACCTGTGTGCGATGCGTGTAGAGCAGCATTCCAATCGCAACGGAGAACTCCGGTGTAGCCAGCTCCGAAGGCATCCTCGACAAAGGCACCGGATACCCGACGCGCGCGGGAACCCGCAACAGACTCTCCGCATTGTCGAGCAACCCCGCCAAAGTCGCCCCTCCACCGGTCAATACACAACCGGCGCCCAAAGCCTCCAGCACTCCCCCATGCCGCAGATTGTCCCGCAACATCGTGAACATCTCGCGGGCCCGCGGCTCCAGAATCTCCGCGAGAAAACGCTGCCGCACCATTCGCGCTGGCTGGCCGCCCGAGATCGCGAGATTTCCCCCCACCTCAATCTCATTCAACTGCGGCACCGCCGTCACCACGCAGTGCCCGTAAATTTTCTTGAGATACTCAGCCTCTTCCACCGTCACGTGCAGGCCAACTGCGAGGTCGTTGGTAAAGTGATCTCCCCCAATCGGCAACACAGCCGTATGCGCAATCGACCCCTCAAAAAACACCGCCAGCTCCGTCGTGCTTGAGCCGATGTCAGCCATGCACACGCCAAGTTCACGCTCATCCGCGCTCAACACAGCCTCAGCCGCAGCGATTCCTTCATACACCGTATCCTGCACCTCGAGCCCGGCACGATTCGCGCACGTAATCACACTCTGCGCCACCCCTCCCGAGCATGTCGAGAGATGCAGGTTCACCTCCAGCTTGTTTCCCACCATCCCCACAGGATCGTGAATCCCGGCCTGGTCATCCAGAATGAACTCCTGCGGCAACAGATGCAGAACCTCGCGGTCGGGAGGCAACGCCACGCTCCGCGCGCGGTCTACCGCAGCCCTCACTTCCTCGCGCGTAATCTCGCGCATCCGGCTTCCCATGCTGATGCCGCCGCGCGAGTTCACTCCGCGAACATGCGTCCCGCCAATCCCCACCACCGCCGTCTCAATCGCCAGCCTTCGCCGTGCGCTCCGCCGTCAGCGCCGCGCGGTTGATCGCCTCCGCCGCCGGCCCGAGCTCGGCAATCAATCCCTTGCGCATCCCCCGCGATGGTTCAACGCCGTGCCCGCGGTAACGCAGCACGCCGTCCAGCAGCTCAGCGACTAGCACGCAGCTCTTCGTGCTGCCAGCGTCGAGCACGGTGATCAGATTGTCCTGCTTCTGATTCATGGATTAACCACCTGTGGAGGATGATATTGCGTCGTGCTCGCTGGAGCCTTGGCCGCGACAGGATGATGCTTCGCAGCCGCAACATGGGGTTTCGCCTTCGGCGCACTCTTCTTCTTCGCCGGAACCGCAAAAGCGGTCTCGCTCTGAGCGACGGTATGCGTAGCAGGCTTCGCCGCCGGGTCATGGATCAAACCGGGCGCCTGCGTTTTGGAACCCGCTGCAGTCTTGGCCTTAGCCTGGGCATCCACCGCATGAGAATCTGCTGCGCTCTTCTTAACCGGGGCGTCATTCACATTCGTACTTGTCGCAGTCGCAGACGGATTCGCCGAAGCATTCGAGTTCGGAGGCATCTCCAAAACAACCTGCCTCTCATACCGCATATCCACCGAAGACAGCTTCGGATAGATCGTTCTCCACTCAGCCAGATGCTCCTTGAACCTCCGGTACCGGTCCAGAAAATCGTCGTCACCAAAATGAACCAGGATCTCCGCCGAATGATCCGGAATCAGCGCCTTCACATCTTCAGGATTAGAAAGATCCACCTCACTTAGCTCTTGCGATATCTTCTCCCCCGAGCTATCGAGGTCTGACGTAAATCTCTCGAAGATCTTCATCCGCGCCGCGCGTGTCGACAGCGCGTCCGCCGCCGAGATTCCAGTGACCACCGGAAAAGAGTAGTGCTCGCTCGTCCTGGCATCCATCGGCATATCCAGCAACACACCGTTCGCGTCCACCAAGCCAATATGGCTGCCCTGCCGAACAAACGCCACCGGCGTCCGCTCGACAATCGACACCCGCATCTTATTCGGCAACAGACGCATCACCGTCGCATGCTCGACCCATGGCAGTCTCTCCAACTCGGCCCGCCGCTCCTCCAGCGAAACGGTGAAGATATTCCGCTCAACGTCCTCGCCAAAGATCCCCAGCAACTGCGCCCGCGTCACATGCGCATTGCCCTCAAACTGAATCGACGAAGACGAGGGAATCACAAACCGCTGATCGTGTTGTAAAAACCTCTTTGCCATCAGATAAGAAGCGAATCCAAGTCCCACACACAGCAAAAGCAAACAACCCGCAAAGATCCGCCCCCACTTTGTCGCAGGAAGCCCGCGCAACCGGATGCGTACTCCCCCGCGTCGCCTTCCCGCGAAAGCATCCTCATTCTCATACGGATCGTCGGCAAAATCTTCGCTGAGATCGCGCCGCAGCTTGCGATTCTGCGAGGCAGAAACTCTCCGCGGCCCGGCAGACTCCGGAGCATACCTCTGCTCAGGCGCCTCTAGCACCGCTGTCCCGCGCTTCGAAAACACATCGCTTTGTCGCAAACCTGAGCAAGGCCGCGAGAATCGCCATCCTGAGCATAACCCGCCCCACCCTCGTCCCGGCCCAACATCTTCCGCATGTACCCTTTCAGGAACTCACCCATTTGCCGCGAGAGCCTCCAGCAACACCGGCCCCGCCTGCGACACACTCCCCGCCCCCAGCGTCAGGATCACGTCACCCGCCTTTGCTTCATGCACAAGTGCTTCCACAGCCTCCGGAACTGATCTCGCATAACCCACTGTTTGGGGTCCAGCCGCACCGATCGCACCTGCAAGAGCCTCGCCCGTCACTCCTGCAATGGGCTCTTCACTCGCGGCATAGATATCGAGCACCTGCACCGTATCCGCATCCTTAAACGCCCCTGCAAACTCCGTCATCAGATCACGCGTCCGTGTAAACCTGTGCGGCTGAAACAACACATGCACCCGCCCATACCCACACTCACGCGCAGCTTTCAGCGTAGCCACGATCTCCGTCGGATGATGCCCGTAGTCATCGACCACCGTCACCCCGCTCACCACACCCTTCACCTGAAACCGCCGGTCAACCCCGCGAAAAGTCTCCAGCCCCACGGCAATCTGATCAGGCGCGACACCCAACTGCACCCCGACCGCCACTGCAGCCGACGCATTCAGCACATTGTGCCGCCCAGGCACATGAAGCCGAAACCGCCCCAGCACCAGGCCTTTGTAGTTCACCGCAAAACACGAATGGCAATCCTGCTCCTTCGCCAGCATCTCCACCCGAAAATCCGCATTCGCGCTCTCGCCATAGGTGTAAACCTTGCGCCTTACCCGCGAAAGCACCCCGCGCAACAAATCATTATCAATACAAGCCGTAGTCGCCCCATAAAACGGCAAGCGGTCCATAAACTCGACGAACGCCCCTTCCACATCTGCCATATCCCGATAGCAATCCATGTGCTCGCGATCCAGATTCGTCACCACCGCCAGCACCGGCGACAGCTTCAGAAATGACCGGTCGCTCTCGTCAGCCTCCGCCACCAGGTACTGCGAATTCCCCAGCCGCGCATTCGACCCCAACGCATTCACCCGCCCACCCACCACCACCGTAGGATCAAGCCCTCCGCCCGCCAACACCGCCGCCACCATCGAGGTCGTCGTCGTCTTCCCATGCATTCCCGCGACCGCAATCCCATACTTCAGCCGCATCAGTTCCGCCAGCATCTCCGCCCGCTGAATCACCGGAATCTTCCGTTCCCGAGCCTCCACCACCTCAGGATTATTCTGCGCCACCGCGGTACTCGTCACCACGACATCGCTCGCCGCAGCGTTCGACGCAGCATGCCCCTCAAAGATCCGCGCCCCCATCCCTAAAAGCCGGTCCGTCACCGCCGACCGTTTCAGGTCAGACCCCGACACCGAATATCCCATCGTCAGCAGAATCTCCGCGATCCCGCTCATCCCAATCCCGCCGATCCCAATGAAGTGAATCCGCTGCGACGGCGCAAACAAAAAGTGTCCAGGCACAAACATATCCTTCAACTTTACCAGCGCCACCTTCCGGGCTCTTTCCGCGAATGTTGAAAGTGCCTCCACCTCATCGAGTCCGCTAGTCCGCCCGCGTGGGCGGCCGTTCTTACCCGACCTTGTGCTACTAGGAACATGTAATAGCGACTTGTTTTTTACCTCCATTATGATAGACCGTGCCAAACCCGGACGAGTCGCACCATGTTCTCCGTTAATAGTCTTGATGTCAGCCATCAGCCGCGCCAAATTCAAGGGGGCACGTCCGGCAACACACAGACGGTACGGACGGCAAAAAGGCAACGCCCACCGCCTGCCGGGATTACTGGGCAAGCGAGTTTAATCGCCTGGGAATAGACGTGTGATGACGTTTCTACGAACAATGTGGGGCAAGGCGGTTGTCATCCGAATACGGGCACGACGCGTTTTCGTGTTGGGCATCGTGTTGGCGAACTTGTCGCTGGTAGCGCTTCCCCGTGCGCTCGCGCTTGATCCGGAACGGCGGATCTCCCAGTATGGTCACACTGTGTGGCGCATCCAGGATGGCGCCATCTCTCCCCCTACCAATATTGCTCAAACCACCGACGGGTTTCTCTGGATAGCAACTGCGCAAGGGTTGCTGCGTTTCGATGGAGTCCGGTTCATGCCGTGGCAGCCTCCCCAGGGACAGAATCTGCCCGGCACACATTTCACGGCTGTACTCGGCTCTCGTGACGGCAGCCTCTGGATCGGTACCACACGCGGTTTGGCTCGCTGGAAGGACGGCCAACTGCGAAGCTACACGGACCCCGAGCATCCCACCGGCATATTCGCAATAATGGAGGACGACTCCGGGACGATATGGGCGACTCGCTATGGGCAGTATGCACGCGAAGCGCCGCTGTGCAGCATCTCCAAAGAGACGCTGCGCTGCTTCGGGAAAAAGGACGGTATCCCCGTCGGCTACGGCCTCGGGCTGACTCACGATAGCGAGGGCAATATTTGGTTCGGGTCCAAAGTGCTCGTTCGCTGGCGGCCCGGCACTCCTGCTACAACGTATTTCGGTGAGATTGCTGAACTTGCAAAGAGCGATGGAGTAATCAATGTCGCGCTTGGTCCGTCAGGCACCGCATGGGCGAGCTTAGATGGGACAGGACCGCAACTTGGCGTCCAGTATTACTCCGGAGGTAAGTGGACGAGCTATGCTGTCCCGGGATTCGACCGGGCAAAAGTCCGTCCTGGTGTACCTTCTGGTCGATCGTCGGGGGTCACTCTGGGTTGGCACGAAGGGTGATGGAGTCTACCGCATCTGCGGCGGTGTCGCCGACCACTACGGCGTGTCTGATGGGCTGTCAGGCAATAGCGTGGTGGGCCTTTTTGAGGATCGAGAAGGAAACCTCTGGGTGGCCACCGATGGGGGACTCGATATGTTTCGCGACACGGCCCTGATTAGCTATACGACACGGCAGGGAGTTTCGGAACGCGGTTTCCATTCGGTTATGGCGCTACGCAACGGAGCGGTGTGGATGGGTACCGGTGACGCCCTTAACATTTTGCGACAACAAGACGGCAAAACCGCCATTCTCGATCGAAAACTGTCGGGCCAAGGAATAGGGCCAATGCTTGAAGACCACAGTGGCGTGGTTTGGCTTGGAGTGGATCTGGCCCTCATGCGATTTCAGGATGGCCGTTTTCGAGAGATCGGTGGGCAGCGTTTCGCGGGCATCGGCGGGGTGGAGGGTATCGCTGAAGACTCGGGCGGAACGACTTGGGTTCTTAGTAAGAAGAACCAGTTATTCAGCATTGTTGGGGACAAAATTGAGAAGCAAGCCTCGCTCGATGACAAACTCGGCCGGCAGTCACTTCTGGTGGCAGACCGGAACGGCGGTGTTTGGCTCGGCACTCAACAAGGTAAAAGTAACATTTCTCACTTCCGCGATGGACGTTTGCAGACTACGTTGCTGAGTTCTCCCCGTGGCCCGGCCGGCATTCAAGCACTATTCGTGGACTCTGACAACTCTCTCCTCGTCACAAGTTCGCAGGGTCTCTACAGGCTCAACCATGGGCAGGCGACCCTCTTCAGCGGCGACAATGGCTTGCCCTGTCCTGAGACCTTCAACGCCATCAGGGATAACCACGGCGCCCTTTGGATCTATACGCGATGCGGATTGGTCAGGATCGCAGGACCCGAATGGGCGAAGTGGATCGAGAGTCCCCACGCTGCGGTGTCCGTCATGACTCTGGACGCTCTGGACGGAGCACAAGCTGGGACCGGGAGTTTTTCGCAGCCGATGTCCTCTAAGGCGCCGGACGGTCGATTGTGGTTCGTAACCGGCGTCTCAGCACAAGTGCTGGATCCGGATCGCCTCTATGAGAACGCGCCTCCGCCGCCGGTCTATATAGAAGGTGTTGTGGCGGACCGCAAACGGTTCGACGCGACATCATTTGTCAAAGTCCCTGCCCTGAATCGCGACCTCGAAATTGACTACACCGCCCCCAGTTTTTCGGTTCCTCAGAAGGTTCGCTTCCGCTACATGCTGGAGGGTCGGGACCGGGAATGGCAGGATGCTGGGACGCGGCGCCAAGCCTTCTATACCGACCTTAAACCCCGACACTATCGTTTTCGAGTGACCGCATGCAACAGCAGTGGCGTGTGGAATCAAACCGGCGCATCGCTGGATTTTGTTGTACTGCCAGCGTACTACCAGACGAATTGGTTCCGAGGGCTTTGCGTGCTCGCTTTCCTCGCGCTGCTCTGGGCCGGTTATCAAATGCGTGTTCACCAGTTGCAGAAGCAGGAGAAGAAGTTCCGCGACGCAGTAGAAACCATGCCGGCCCTGGCTTTCGTTGCCGACCCCAATGGCAATCGCACGTTCTTTAACAGGGGATGGCTTGAATACACCGCCTTGAGCTCGGAACAGGCCTCAGGTTCAGGTTGGGAGAAGACGATTCACCCCGACGATCTCAAGCGCATCACCGAGCGCTGGCGCGAGTCGCAGACGACTGGCGAACCGCTGGATTATGAAGCGCGGCTTCGGCGCGGATCGGACGGGCTGTATCGCTGGTTCCAGACACGCGCCCGGCCTTTGCGCGATAACCGAGGCAAGATCGTGAAGTGGTGTGCAGTGGCGACCGACATTGAAGATCGCAAAGATGCTGAACAACTCCGGGCGGATCTCACCCATGCGAGCCGGGTCAGCACGATGGGCGAACTAGTCGCCTCCATCTCGCACGAACTCGCACAGCCCATTCAGGTAACAACCGCTCATGCCAAGGCATCTTTGCGATGGCTTCAGCAAGACCCGCCCGATCTGACGGAGGTGCGCACAGGGACGGAAAGAATCATTGAAGCGGGCACCCTTGCGTCGGAAATCATCAACCGTCTGCGATCGTTGTACAAGAAGGCCCCTCCCAAACGAGAGTTGATCGCGATCAATGAGGTCATCGGCGAGATGGCAGGGATGCTGAGAAGCGAAGCCAGAAGACACGGTGTATCGATCCGCACCAATCTGAAAGACGATCTTCCCATAACCGTGGCGGATCGGGTGCAACTTCAACAGGTGCTCATGAACTTGATGTTGAATGGCATCGAGGCGATGAAGGATACGGGCGGCGTGCTTACGGTGAAGTCGCAATTGGGCGAGGACGGCCAGATCGAGATCTCTGTAAATGACACAGGACCCGGGCTGCCCCTGGGCAAGGCCGACGAGATATTTGATGCGTTCTTTACTACGAAACCGGAAGGCAGCGGCATGGGCCTGGCCATCAGCAAGTCGATCGTCGAATCACATGGCGGACGGATCTGGGCCAACGGCGACGGCGGTTGTGGCGCGACGTTCCACTTCACCTTGCCAGTGGCTCCCGCGAAAACAAACCCTCCCTCGGACGCCGCGTGATTCGGCATTCAGCACCGTGGTACGCGGGTCCAGTCGGCGTCATTTTGATGCATCATCGCCGAGTCACTCAGGAAACACTCAATCTTCCGGGACTTGACGCCTCATTTACAATAGATACAGGTGGCAATACCAATTCCATCCACAATTTTCGGGCTAGCTAGAAGCAGCTAAGCCCCATGTATGGAATACTTTGCAGCAAATTTCTTCAAAAAGAAAGACTTTTTAGCAGAAGTTCACGTACGACGATACCGAAGTCCAGAACTAAGTATTTTAGTTTGAATACTTTGACACAAAACAGGGAGAGGGGACACCCATGCAGCACCAGGCCGAAACGCAGTCCATAACACGACCAAGCCTCACTCGTTCCGCCAGCCTTGGCGCCGCTCTCATCTGCCTTTCAGCCCTGCATCTCCACGCCCAGCAGACCCTCCTCGCCACCCCGACCACCGTAGCCTGGGGCTTCTACTCCGCGCAAGCCAAACCCGTCCTCACCGTCCACTCCGGCGACACCGTAAAGATCCAGACCCTCTCCACCTGCGGCGCTCCCGAGCGCCTCAAGTCCCTCGGCGTAGCCGAAGCCGACATTCCCGCCTACGTGGATGACATCTATAAGAACTATCCTGCCGCCGAAAAGGGTCCCGGCGGTCACATCCTCACCGGTCCCGTCGCCATCGAAGAAGCCGAACCCGGCGACGTCCTCGAAATCCGCATCCAGAAAATCGACATCGACGTCCCCTGGGCATGTAACTCCTTCGGAGCAGGCCGCGGCTTCCTCCCCAACGACTTCCCCTACAGCAAATCTCGCATTATCCCCCTCGACCGCGCCAAAATGATCGGCCACTTCGCACCCGGCATCGAAATCCCGCTCCGTCCCTTCTTCGGCAGTATGGGTATCGCACCCGCCTCCGGTGGCAAGTACAACTCCGCCCCACCCTGGATGCACGGCGGCAACATGGACAACAAAGAATTAGTCGCGGGCACGACTCTCTACCTCCCGGTCAACTCAAAGGGGGCCAACTTTGAGGTCGGCGACGGCCACGCTGGACAAGGCAACGGAGAAGTCGACATCACCGCGCTCGAAACCCAGCTAACCGGAACCTTCCAATTCATCGTGCACAAGGCCCAGCCAGGTGAGAACGCCCAGCATCTCCTGTGGCCCCGCGGCGAAACCCCTACTCAATTCATAGCTATGGGTTTTGACGAAGACCTCAAGACCGCCACCGAAATGGCCATTCGCAACATGATCGCCTTCCTCTCCGAGACGAACCCCAATCTTCCCCGCATGACCCGCGACGACGCCTACGCTCTCATCTCCGTAGCCTGCGACGTCGACATCACCCAACTCGTCGACACCAAGAGCGGCGTCCATGTCATGTGTCCCAAAGCCCTCTTCACCTCTCCAACTCCAGGACATCCGTAGAATCAGGCTTCGCGCAATTAAGCGCAGACTCTCTAAATCAACCGGCCAGATAACCATTCGCTCAAATTTGCCGAAGGCAAGCGCACTCCAACAAAGAACTGCCCAAATTGAGCATAGACCGCACTGACTTTATCAAAGCGCATCTCATAGATCAGCTTCTTGAAGACCAGTGGATCTTCCGCAAAGAGATCGACACCCCATTCCCAATCGTCGAAGCCAATCGAACCTGTGATGATCTGGCGCACCGAATCGGCGTAACGGCGCCCGATGAGTCCATGTTCGTGCATCATGCTCTGGCGATCAGCCATCGGCTCGGTGTACCAGTTCACGCTCTCTCCGCGCTTGCGATCCATAGGATAGAAGCATAGATACTTCGCGCCCGGAATCGCCGGATACAAGCGCTGCGCCATGGCCTTCGACTGCCGCTCCGAAACCTCCCGGATGCCCTCATTCCACTCTGCCGTACCAGGCTGCAACCCCCGTTCAGCAAGCGCGCCATACGTCTTGGCCGACGACTCATACAGGCCGAGTTCAACGATCGATAGGTAGGAGTGCGACGGCCGCAGATAGGCGTTCAAGCCAGTCTGTGCCAGTTCCAACTCGACGCG
Source organism: uncultured Acidobacteriaceae bacterium (assembly GCA_963841335.1). GTDB lineage: Bacteria > Acidobacteriota > Terriglobia > Terriglobales > Acidobacteriaceae > Edaphobacter. The sequence goes on from CAWJCF010000001.1 coordinate 359,201, forward strand.
ATTGAGGTCAGCAATAGAATCTCGAAAATGAATCAGCATCAGATCGCCCTTGTGTCCAAGCTGAGAGAAGACCGCGGACTGATTCGGATGCTCCTGTTTTGAACCCTCCTCCCATCGGCCAAAGAGCTCAACCGCTTCGGTGGTGAGGCGCTGACGTTGCTCGGAACTGGCGTCCTTCCATGCGTTCCAATCGAAGTGAAACATCTGGTGCAGAACGCACGAACCTTCAAGCGTTAGCGGTACACCCGGTACTTCCGACATTGCGAATTCCTCCATGGAGCGCGGATCGACAGGATTGCGCTCCTTCAGTTAATCATTTTCGAGACACGGACCGCGCAGGACGCCTACATTCCCATGAGGTGAAAGCCGAGGGCTAGTCTCATGTTCACTGGCGCTCCTTCCCATTGTATTGCGCCCCCTGCAGGACCATACCGCGCGGACGGCCTTGCCAGCAGGGCGACCCTTCCGCGTCCGCAGGCCGTGCGCGCACTGGAGAAGGTGATTCGCAGCGCGGTGAAACCGCATCTCCGGGCAGCCCCCACACACATCGCTCCGAGCAAGGCAGTTCCGCTACGCCCCATTCGGGACACAGAGAAATGCGCGCCTCCTGAGCCGCACGATGCCTTTCTCGAACAGATCTCTTCCGTCAGCCTCAGGCTTTGGTGGAGGCGTGTGGTTAACCAGCAATATTACTGGCAATGCAAACAGCCGGGACGAGTGTCGAGAAGTGATCGATGCGTCAATATTTCGACATACAAGTCCGGTCAACTCCTCTTCTTTCGGCCAACTTAGCGGCAAATTGCGTTTGGCAGCCAAGTTGCTAAACGTGAGGGTGACGTTGGAAGCATCGCCACTTCACCCGCGAAGGAAGTCGCAACATGGAACAGACACACTCTGCGACAAAGTCGCAAAATACCCGTCCGCTGTCAGGTACCGCCGCCGATCATTGCGCTTTGAATGGCACATGGCCGCGAGATCCTCACGTACAACCCTCCTTCGCTTTGGAGCAGATTGTGATCTCCAAAAGGAATTGCGGTATACCGAGTCGAAAAGCTCAGGGGGACGATAGGATCTCTGCCGGTGAATCTGCATCAACGGAACAGTCAAATCTGGTTGGCACCGGCACGCTGAACGCTCCCATGATCGACTATAGGCACGCACCTGAGGAACAGTTGCTCGCTGCAGCGAGATCCTCGGACGGGCGAGCGTTTGGCGAATTGAGCGCTCGATACGCAGTTTCGGTGCACAAGAGGGTATACAGGATCCTTCGAAATCGCGAAGACACAGAGGACGTCGTGCAAGAAGCCTTGTTCAAGGCTTACGCTCATCTGGGCCAATTTCGCGGTTCTTGCGCTTTCCCAACGTGGCTAACGAAGATCGCGATCAATTCGGCTCTGATGCTGCTGCGAAAGAGGCGATCGCATACCGAGGTGTCGTTTGATCAAACCGGAGACGACGATGAGATATGGGGGGGCTGGGAATTTCCCGATCCATGCCCGGATGCGGAACAGGTATATGCAAAGCGCCAGACAATTGAAGTCCTGTCGCGTGCCGTCAAGTGGCTTCCCGCAAATTATCGAAGCGTCATAGAGCTGTACCATGTCGAGGAACAGTCACTGCAAGAGTCTGCCGAGACACTCGGAATCACAGTGTCTGCCGCCAAGTCTCGTCTCCTGCGGGCACGACATACGGTTCGCTCGATCCTCGAAAGAGGTCGTGTCTCCATGACGGACGCGAGTTACTAACAAAAGCAAGGACCCTCATTCGACCACGGCGAGCTGTGACCTCAAGCACGTTCACAGGTTTGCTCCGCTACATTTTGATATGCGCGATGCCGCGCCGGCCCGTGCTGTTAGCGGCATAGTCGCGCCGCGGCGCTGGACGGCGCTCGCCGCACATTTCCCAAGCAGTAAAACCAGCTCGTTGCAGGTTTGTGGAAGAGGTTTTGCCGGCATCTTCGTCGACGGGCCCGTCTCTGATCGTCGGCGACAACACTTGCGATGACTATCGCGGCTTGTCTAGATTTTTTTGCGCTGTCCATGCCACACCCAAAGCGTGCAGGATGAGGTGGTCTGCGAGACTCAAGTGGCTTGGGTCAATGATGGCTTGGTATGCATACCGAACGATGGCGTTCTGTGTGATGCACCAGGGCTCGTGACGAATTACTCCATCACAATGCCCACAAGCCAAATCCGCGCTGTATTTGTTGCTGTGCAGTAGCGGGAGCTCGTTTCGTGTCGGCATAAGTAACTCCTGCGGCGGTTGCGGATACCCTGAACGTGACTACTCGATTGCTTGTCGAACGTCACTTGTAGATGTCACCAGCCTGCCGCCCGATCGGTGTCGGTCTTGATCGTGGTTGATTGCACTTTTAGAGCCACACTCAAACTGCGCGCGCCGTTCGTCTGGATGTTGCGCGCATCCTGCCCAAACAAAACGGGCGTGCGGACAAAGCGCATGGTTCAGCCGTCTCGTTCCGTGCCTTGAGTGTGTCGACAAAATGGCAGGTGTCCAACAATCGACAGTTTCAGATTGCCAGTGCAGGACGCTGTCTTCAAGGTCGGTTCCAAATGTGCGACTTGCGGTATTTGCCAGCACTGAGATGTGTGGCACCTCAATTGCACCAAGACGGTAATGTCAGGTGGTTTCTTGGAGGACACAATGCGTTCTGAACTAGTTTTTGGCGCTATGAAGTATGTTTCGAACCGCTATCTGCTCACCCGGCTTGCCGCCAACGCAACCCGTAAATTTCATCGGCCCTATAGCCGCGTTGAGGAGACGACCAGTGATGTCCTCACGCGATTCAGTCAGGCCGATCCGCTCGGAGACGAGGCGCTCGTCGATCGTCCTGTCAAGCAAAGGCTGCGTCGAGCAGCCTAGCTGTACTGGCCGAGCGTTGATTTGCTCGATTCTGCTGATTTTGCATCATGCCAGCAGTTGAGGGCCGCTTAGAAAAGGAGAAGGTACATGAACACGACGATTGAAATGCAATCCGTTGATGGCTGGGTTCCACGATACGTGACCGCTAAGGATGCCTGTGAGTTCTTCACGGAAGAGATGCACAGCCTTTACCTTCTCTCATATCTCCTCCTTCCTGATCGAACGCAGGCGGAACAATGCCTGATCGCCGTGATGGGGGATAGCGTTGAGGGATTTCGGGACTTCCTGGATTGGGCTAGTGTCTCGGCTCGCATTGCGATCTTCAGGCACGCAATCCGGATGATTCGGCCGACTCCCTTTGGCATGGTTTACCAATCGTCAGCCACTTTCAACCAGTGCTCGCCATCCGACCGGAACAAACCCTTTGCAGCAATCACCTTGCTCGGGAACTTCGAGCGCTTTGTGTTCGTCATGTCGGTGCTCGAAGGACGGACTGACGACGAATGCGCAACTCTCCTAAGCTGTTCTCTGCGGGAGGTCGTGATGGGCCGCCAGGTGGCGCAACGTGTTCTCGCAGCGAGCGACTTTGAGTTCCGTCATCCAGAGGAAATCCAACACCCACTCGTGGTGAATTGACTTCTGCATCAACGCAACGCAGCTACGGACGAACCGAAATATTGACGGACGGAGTCAAACCAATTCCGCTAAAAGAATGACTGCGACCTATTCGCCGAGTTTGTTTTGGTTCAGTTCGCCGCCGCATCACTTCAGGGACGGGAGAGAGATCATGACCCTCGATTGGCAGGTAGTAGTCATAGCGATCCTGGCCGTATTGCTTAGAGTCTGTGTCCTGCTCGCTACACCCAATGGTGAGGAGTACGAAAGTAGCGGCGATTCTGCCGAATCTTTTCCGACGTGCGCTCGATCGCTGCCTGAGCGCGGAGAAGCTGACTTCGAGAGGTCTCATTTGCCGAATCCAACTCTCTGGAAGCCGCGAGGATGTTCGTGCCTTTCTTCCACTCGAATGTCGTCGGTATCTCTGTTACTTGAGAACGTCGATTGACTAATGCATGCGATACAACCCGATCGCACCAGAACTTAGGAGCACGGTTACTGTCGTGCCATCCTTGCTACGCTGGATCGAATTGCTATTGCCATTCAGTGCGGAATCAAAATGAAGGCAACCCTCAGCTGCCGTCTCTTGCGTATTAATAGCCACTTGCCGTGGCTGGACGGATTTGTTGATAACGATTAGAAAGCGCTCCACCTTTGCGTCCTGATCAGTACCCGAGCAGCCTCTAGAGGCATCCGGCGTTCGAATAAAGGCAAAAGCATCGTCATCGGCAAAGATGTTCTGCTGCTCTCCAGTCTGCAGAACCGTGTGCTGCTTCCGAAATGCGAACAGCGTGCTTGCCCAGGCGAAGGTCTCCTGCTCCTGCGGAGTTCGGCCAGCTGACACGAATGCGTCCTCTTTCGCGTCCTTCGCATTACGGAAACCTCCGGGAAAGTTGCGGCGATTGTCGGGGTCTTCGCCACCTTGCATCGCAATCTCGTCACCCGAATAGACCTGCGGCATCCCACGGATTGTGGCGAGCAGAGCGAACGCTAGTTTCAGCTCGTCCACAGTTGCATTTTTTTCACTGAGAAAACGAGTGGTGTCGTGGTTGCCGAAGAAGGTAACGAGATTCTGGGGGTGCGGATAAAGCCGGTCCTGACGAAGCGCGTCCTCAAGGCGAGCCATGGGTGCCCCGTGAACAAAAACATCGCGCAGCGCGAAGTATATCGGGAAGTCGAAGGGCGTATCGAGACCGGTGTCAATTCCCTGTTGCACAACTCCACCGGCGAAGTAAGAGGTTACTGTTGGATCTGGATTGAAAATCTCACCTACGGTGGTAAGGTGCGGGTAGATGGAGTGCAGTTGCGCATGGAAGTCATGCCAGAAAGCACGTCCTACGTAAGGAAAAGTATCGAGACGAAGGCCGTCCAGTCCTGCTGTTTCGACCCACCACATCGCATTCTGGATAAGATACGCCGCGACAAGCGGGTTTTCCTGGTTGAGATCGGGGAGCACATTGGCGAACCATCCCTGAATCACATCGCGCGATGCCAGCGGGGCGGCATGGGGGTCTGGAATCGAGCGGAAGTCCTCTTTTGCGGCACTGTGATGAGCCAACGTGCCGTGAAACCAGTCCGGTGTAGGCTCATCCATCACCCAGGGGTGGTCTGGGCCGACGTGATTCGGCACAGTATCGAGAACGATCTTCATGCCGCGCTGATGCATTGAGGTCGCCAGGTGCTGATAGTCAGCCAAGCTGCCAAAGTGGGGATCGACCGCGTACATATCGGTCGCGCTGTAGCCGTGGTAAGCCTGGGGCGAAGGCGTGTTGTCGTATACAGGGGTGGTCCACACGGTTGTTACTCCAAGTTGCTGCAAATAATCGAGGTGCTGTTCGATGCCGCGAAAGTCTCCTCCGTGCCAGCCTCTGGGCGCGGACTGGTCATCGTCGCGCGTTCCTGATGGATGATCATTCGAGGTGTCGCCATTGGCGAAGCGGTCGGTCATGATGAGATACATCACGTCGACCGAGGAGAATCCTTGAAACTGCTTTGCGCTGACTTGACGTTTGTTGAGTGGAAAATCGCGAGAGGCTTCACCCGCAATGTTGCGAACCACAATCTTGATTGTCTGGGGGGATGCCTTTGCAGTGGCAAGCCAGATAAAGAGCCAATGCCCGTTAGGCGACGCTTGCTGCTTCGCTATCGTTACGCCGTGAGCAACGATGCGAACAGATGATCCGCTCAGCCCTTTACCGTGAACTAGCAGCATTGGTGCAGGTAAATTGACCCACCAGTTCGGAGGATCGACTTTCGTGATGACCGGGATAACTGGCTTAGCGGCAGGTTCCTGCGCGAGCAGCCCAGCCGAACCCCGAGCAAGCGTCATCAAGAGCACGGCGAGCGCGACCCGACGCAAACGAGAGATCACAATTTCATCCCTTCTCTAAAAGTGATGCATTTAAGAAGCGACACAGTATTTCCTTGGAACTCTGTGCCGCCAACCCTGCAACAGCTAACTAGAAATTGATGCGAGCTGCGAGCTCCAATTCTCTTTGCGACTGCTGGCGGGTGCCGCTGATCGAACCGAAGCCATTTGAGGCCGGCCCCGTCGTGTAGGTGCCATTCGCATTGGCAACACCATCGTGGATGTCTGCATCGGGGTTGGCAAAGGCCGGCGTATTGAACAGGTTGTATGCCTGTGCGCGAAACTGGAACTTTACCCGCTCTGTGATTGAGAAATCTTTGAAGATACCAAAGTCGACTGCCGTGTAACCGGGGCCGTAGAACTGGTTGCGTGCCACATCTCCTGCGCGCGTGTAGACCGTATTCCCGCCTACCGAGATCGTGGGCGGAGGAGCGAAGGTACCGGAGAAGTAGGTGAGATGACTTGCAACAGTCGTGCCGCCTACATGTCCTTTGGCCACATGCACGAATGTCAGCACGTCGGCGCGATTGTCGATGCCGGCGTTATTGACACCGCTGGTGTTGACATCGAAGGGTGTACCGCTCAGGAGCGTGACGATCGCGTTGGTCTGCCATCCGCCCACCACCTCGTCCAGAAGGCGTGACACGTTAGCTCCGTACTTCTGACCACGGCCAAACGGAAGGTTGTACACCGCCGACGCGACAAACGCCTGTCGTTGGTCCTGATCGGAGTTGCCGTAGTTCAACGGGAATGACGGGCCGGACGGTGTAATGAAGAACCGTCCTCCTGCGCCGTTGGTACCGGTATTGAAAGCACCATTCGAGTTATCCAACGTGTGCGAGTACGTATACGCGCCCGTCACCAGCAGGTTATTGCCTTGAGTGCGGTGTAGCGATATCTGCAGACCGTTGTAATGCCCCGAGCCTCCAGCAACACCCTCATCGATCGTCTGACGATTGGTATAGGTAGGTAAGCCCGTGCCGAGAACCGGTGCATTCGCGTTGAACCAGGTCATGAGGTGATAGCTGTTGTTCCCGACATAGGCGACGGTCACCGAGGTAAAGCGATCCAGCTGCTGCTGCACCTGGAGATTGAACTGCTGCACCGAACTGTTCTGGTTCTTCGGCAGCTGCGCAATCAGGCTGGAGTTCGCTATCAACGAAGGCGTCACAGACGAAGCGCCGAAGACCGGCAAAGGCAGTGGCGCAGTCGCGAGGTTGCTGTTGTTATTATTCAGCGGTGCTTGGCCGGTGAAGGTCACTCGATATCCACTGGTTGCGGTGAACTCCTGCACCCCGTTGAAGCCAGGATTGTTCGAGAGCTGATTGCCAACACCGCCGCGGTCAAGAAAGTAAAAGATGCCGTAGCCCCCCCGCAGAGAGGTCTTGCCGGTCCCAAAGACATCAAAGGCGAAGCCGATGCGGGGGGCGAGATTGTTTTCGTCCGTATTGACCAGAGAGCGCGAATTGCCATTCACACCCGCAAACAAGAGATTGCCGGAGGGGATGTTGTAGTTAGCCTGATTATTATTCTGCTCGTAAGGATAGGTGTAGAGGTCATAGCGAAGTCCAAGATTTAGTGTCAGACGGCGACTCACCTTCCAGTCGTCCTGAACGAAGTAGCCGGTCTCATAATTGAATGTTCTGAAGTAAGTGCTGGCCACCCCAATCTCGTAGTCGGTGAAGCCGCTATACAGCTCCGATGTCTCGTACCCCGTGAAGCGCCCGGTTCCCGGGAAGTTGACGCCTCCAATAATAAAATAGCCTTTGGAGTCATTGCCCTGGAAGAAGTCCACTTCGCGGTGAATAATGTTGGCGCCGGCCTTGAAGGTATGGTTGCCGCGGGTATAGGTCACGGCATCAGCGAATTGGTAGGTTTTCTCAGGCACTGAGTAGGGTCCGCCATCACCGGTGTAGGCTATCTCGGTATTGCTGCCGCCGATCAGTGCTCCGCCGCCAAGCAACGAATTGCGGTTCGCATTCACGATGCCGAGGTTGGCTGATACGGGCTCGCCTTGCTGCGGATTAATGTACGCGTACTCCGGACGGGTGTAGGCGAAACGAAACTCGTTGATCAGATTCGGCGTGAAGCTACGTGTGTATCCAGCTGCAACTGCGCGAGGATGATTGACGTTGTTGCCGGAGGCAAATCCCGCCGGAAGCGCGGTGAAGAGACTCGTAACGGTATTATTGTCCTGGCCGTAGCTGTAACGCCCGAAGAGCAGGTCCTTGGCGGACAAATGATAGTCGAGACGAACGTCGAAGTCATTGTAGTTAGTGATGTTATGGCGGGCGACGAAGTAATTATTGATTACGCCGGTCGTATTGGGCGAATTGAAGGCATTGAGATAGTTGATGGCGGCGGGGTTTTGTCGAGTGGAGGGAATAACATTCGCGACGCCTCCGGAGTCGAACTGCGAGCAGGTAGTTGGATCGAAGATCGCACCGTTGTCGGCGCTGGCGTTAAAGATCTGCTGCGCGTTTGTGGCCGTCGTACTGTAGGTGTGTCCGCTGGCGGTGGTTACCGTATTACAGCCGGTCAAGGACGCGTTCGGCAGCGTTGTTGTAGCGAGACCTAATAATTCAGTGAAGTTGCCTTTGCGCATTAACGCCGTCGGGACCGACTGAAAGGTTTCATCCTGCGGCTGCTTCTGACGCAACGCCTGGTAATCCCCAAAAATAAACAGCTTATCCTTAAGGATTGGTCCACCCGCAGCGAAACCGAACTGCTTGCGCTGGAAAGGAGGAACGGCTGCGGTTGTATTAAAGTAATTCGGACTGGCGTCAAAGACCTGATCACGGAAGTAGCCGAAAAGCGTTCCATGGATCTGGTTTGTACCCGACTTGGTAGATGCGTTGACGATCGCGCCTCCCGCCCGGCCAAATTCGGCCGGTGCAACAGCCGTTGTGACGCGAAACTCCTGGACCGCGTCTGGCGAAGGGAAGACGACAATCGTGTTCACGAGCGACTCGTTATTGTCGATGCCATCCAAAAGGAAGTTGTTGGATTGAGGCCGCAAACCATTGACGGTCAATGCTCCACCTCCGCTATCGGCATAACGCAATGTCTCGACATTGCCGTTGATACCCGAAGCATCAGAGCCGTAAGCGCCGCGCGTCACGCCTGGAGTCAGGGTCGTGAGTTGGAGAAAGTTCCGCTGTCCCAGAGGGAGATCCGTAACCTGTCGTCCCTCGATAACTTCTCCGGTCGACGAGGTCGAGAGATCCACGATCGGCGCTGCGTCGGTAACCTCCACTGTGGTGGACGCCGCTCCGGGTGTGAGCTTGAACTGAATTGTCTGCACCTGCTGGATCTGCAACTCGAAGTCCTGCTGCTGCGATGCAAAGTTGGGGGCTGTAGCCTCAATGCGGTACTGCCCTCGCGTCTGCGCCGCGAAGCTAAAGCTGCCGTCGTTCGCCGCCGTCCGAGTTTGCGCGATGCCGGTGTCGAGGTTGGTCAAGGTGATGGTCGCTCCGGGCAAGAGAGCACCTGTTGCGTCATTGACCGTCCCGACCACGCGGCCTGTGTCGGACTGCGCCTTCACCACCCCGGTAAGACCAGCGACCATGCTGATAACAAGAAGGGTGTTGGAGAGATGCCTTGCGATACGGCCAGAGCCAAAATGTGTTCTCATACTGCCTCCTGCCTCCGAAAAGAGTTCGTTTCGACTCGTTTGAATCGGATAAGCGGCAACTTGAATCAGGTCAGCGTTAACTTCGATTTGCGTGGAGAACCATCACGATTTCAGATAGATCAGCGCAATACCCCTGCTTTCTTTTCAGCCTCATTTGTTCATCACCAAACAAATAATTTTCTTTCAACTACTTAACCCCCTCCATCAACCATGACGAGAGATATTTCAGCGTGATAAAGTCTTGTCCGCGAGGTAACTGTTGATGTCTCACTTAGTGGAGAGTCCGTCCAGAATTACCTTTGGACTCTTCGAGGCCGACCTGCACAGCGGTGAACTCTGGAAAGCAGGCAAGCGGATCAAGATCCAAAGCCAACCTTTCAAAGTTCTTTCCACTCTTCTGGAACGCCCCGGGGAGATCGTCACAAGAGAAGAGCTACAGCTGAAGCTCTGGGGCAAGGACACCACTGTTGACTTCGATCACTCCCTGGGCACCGCTATAAACAAGATTCGAGAAGCTCTCGGAGACTCTGCCGAAAATCCCCGCTTCGTTGAGACGCTGGCTCGCCGCGGCTACCGCTTCATCGCGCCGGTCAGCCACCCCCCAATGGCACGTCTCTTCACCGAGATTGCTCATGCCGAAGCAGGCTCACCGCCAGGTAAACGCTCTGAACACCTCGCTGACTCCCCTCAACCTCAGGGCGAGCTGCCTCCTGTATCCGATAGGGCACTGGCACGTCGCCTACGAAAGCTCGCATACATAGCGTTATGCGGCGCCGCGTTTGCTGCAGCAATAGGATTCGGCATCTACCTGGGCAACCCCCGCTCCAATTCCGCCCCCGTCCGCATCTCGCAGATCACACATAACGGACGCATGTCGCCTGGAGCGCCTGCGATGGAGAATCTGCCCTCGACGACAACCGACGGTGTCCGCATCTTCTCTTCTGTCATCGAAAACGGACGTGCCGTTCTATCAGAGATCTCCGTTGCGGATGGGAATGTGCTTCCCCTCTCTGTCCCCAGCGAAATCGCAGCTCCCTCGCTTGGCGATCTCTCTCCGGACGGTGCCAAGCTGCTGCTGCGCAGTCACCTGTCACCCGAATCCGAGCAGGCGCTCTGGGTTGTGCCGGTCAATGGCGGCAGCGCTCTTCGTGTCGCCAATATTCTCGCGCACGATGCTACGTGGATGCCCGACGGCAATGGCATCCTCTATGCCGCAGGTAACGAGCTACTTGTTACGCATCTCAAGGACGGCAGTTCAGCCACCATCGCTACACTGCCAGGCCGCGCGTTCTGGTTGCGCTGGTCGCCTGATGGCCATCTGCTTCGATTCACGATCATCGATCCTATCGGCCACACCATGTCATTGTGGGAACTGCCCGCCGGCAGTCATTCGCCACGGCCAGTTTTAGCCGGGTGGAGCAATCCAGCCTCTGATTGTTGCGGTGTGTGGACTGCCGACGGCAAGGACTTCGTTTTTCAGTCGGCACATGATGGCAGCGATGACCTCTGGCTGCTGTGGGGGAAAGCTCTCTCCGATGCAATCAAGATCACAAACGGCCCGCTCCGGTTCGAGGCGCCCGTCGCAACACGCAGCGGGCATCGCATCTTCTTCCTGGGGCTCGATACCCAATCTGCATTACAACGGTATTCTGCAGAGAAAAGAGCGTTTGTTCCAGAAAATGACTTTCTTTCGTTAGCTAATCGTGTGGACTTCTCTCGCGACCGTCAATGGGTCGCCTGGACGGATGCGCAGGGTCAACTCTGGCGAGCACGAATCGACGGCTCTCAAAAATTGCAGCTCACTCCCGACTCCATGCAAGTTTTTCTCGCACACTGGTCGCCTGACGGGAAGCAGCTTGCCTTGATGGCGCGCGAACCCGGCAAAGCCTGGCAGCTCTACACCGTCTCTTCCGACGGCAGCAGCCTGAAGGCGCTTTTGAATGAAAATCGCAACGCTGCGGACCCAGGCTGGTCGGCAGACGGCACGTCCCTCGTCTTCGGCCGAATTCCCGATCTCATGGGGAAAGAGAGCGGTTCGCGAGCCATCCAATTGCTGGATCTTCGCACCCATACGATCACTCCGCTGCCCGGTTCAGAGGGGCTCTTCAGCCCACGGTGGTCCCCCGACGGAAAGTACATCGCAGCAATCTCCCTCGACCAGCGCAACCTGATGTTGTTTGACGTTGCCAACAACACTTGGCGCCTGCTGGCTCAGACCGGCGTCGCTGACCCCGTATGGAGCGCAGACAGTTCCGCCATTTACATTCACGCATTCATGGCGGACAACCAACCTATATACCGCGTAGATATTCCTAGCGGACATCTCCAGCAGGTGGCCGACATAGCAAGCTTCCGCGCGGGGGAAGCAGCCGACTACTTTTTCGGGGGCGTAACCCCCGACAATGTGCCGCTTGTTCGCGCGCGCTCCTCGACTGGCAACCTGTACTCTCTCGATCTGGACGGAAAATAGACGGATCGCTATTTACACAGCGATTCAAACCCTCCGGTTTATTCCTCATTCTTAATGGCTTAGGCGTTGATGGAGAAATGATGGAGAGAAGCACGGCTTTGGATTGCAACGATCGAGAGGCTTTCATCTTACTAAGCTATTCATTTTATGTAGCTAATCTTGGTGCCGGGAGGGGGTCGCACCCCCACGAGGTTGCCCTCGGCGGATTTTGAGTCCATTCTTAGACCCTCACGCATCCTCTTGCACGGCCTCGCACTTTAGCGAACAAGCTGTTTATTATCAAACACTTGTATGTGTTTCCTGCACCGCACAAGGTTGCACTAAATCGCACCAAATTCAAGTACAAACCGGCACCAGAACCGGCACCAGAAAACCCATGAAAAACGTGGGTTTTTGCAATTGGATCGGCGGACGTTTGATCCCCTGCGCCTCGTTGTTGCTGTGGAAAGACCCCGCTCCTTTGACGAGCGTCAACGCTTCCTGGCTCATATGAGCTAACACTTGAGCTATAATGAGCCTCAGAGGAATTGACATGATTGCACCTGAATTTATCGCCGAAATATTGGGTCTCGGGGGCTCCATTCGAACAGTCGGGGAACTGGAATTGGCCGTTTCGGAGGGCTTGCCGAAACGAGCCCTCGAACGCCTCTCTGCTCGCCTTTATGAGGATCGCCGGACTGCCAATGCGTACAAGTTTAAGGTTGTTCCGCAAGCGACTTGGAAACGGCGCAGCAAGCGACTCTCTGTGGACGAGAGCGAGAAGACAGAACGGTTGGCACGAGTACTCGCCGCAGCCGAATACGTTTGGGATGATCGGGAGAAGGCTCGCGAATGGATGAGTAAGCCGCACCGGGAACTCAACGGCCAGACTCCCCTCGAAGTCGCGCGCACCGAACTAGGGGCACGAAGGGTTGAAGACCTTCTCGACAAACTCTACTTTGGCCTGCCGGTATAAATGATCGCGTATCGAATCGCGGATGCACGTCACCCAATCTTTGACGCGACCGGAGCCATGCTCCATGGTGGGCGCTGGAACTCCCGAGGGTTTAGGGCAATCTATGCAGCGGAGACATACGCGGGTGCCCTTCTAGAAGTGTTGGTCCATTCGAATCTTTCCGAGCCCCCGAAGAATCACAGAGTCATTCGAATCGATGTTCCAGATCAAGTAGAGATCGAGACTGTCTCAGTCACCGAAGTGCCAGATTGGGATACGGAGGACATGCGCGCGTCACGCGCCTTCGGTGATCGATGGATTCAAGAGAATCGAACGGCGGTTCTGCGAGTACCCAGCGTCATCACGACGGGCCGAGAGAATAACCTCCTCTTTAACCCTCTCCATCCCCAGTTTTCGTTCATCGAAGCTGGTGGACCCGAACCTGTCAATTGGGATGAACGTCTCTTCCACCGCTAGGTTGGGCGGTGCAGGCCGGTCCACTCCCTAGGCGACATAGCATAGGCATGGAGAGCGTTGAGTTCAACTCTTACTAAGACTTCATTCTCAATGCTTGCTGACGGCTAGTCACGTCGAAGCCGCTCCGACCTCCTGCTCGGGAGATTAATTGGGGAATTTTTCGGACCTAAGGAACCCTTATTGGTCCCTTATTGGGCCCACGTCCTCTGCCCTAACGACCTCTGCCAGACCTCAGAATGCCCTAACTCCGAAAGGCAGATGTTCCTCCGTGAGTGAGAGGGCGATTTTGCGTCAACCTAAAAAATAGGATCGTAACTTGCGGATCGCCGACAATCCTTCCCCGAACCAAGTCACCATCACAATGCCTGAACGCTGGCCGACGCATCGTCACAAATCCGCTCTTCCACGTCGTCATAATGCATTGCTAGCCGCTTCTTCACATTTACCTACGACGCGGCCCCACCAGCCTGAAGCGACTCCGATACTCTGTGGGAGTCAGTCCAATAACCTTCTTGAACACCTGACGAAACGCACTGTAGTCGCGGTATCCGACATTGTGGTGATCTCTTCGACGGTGTGAGTTGAAAACTCAAGCGCCTCTTGTGCTCTGCTCACTCGAACGTTCTGGAAATATTCGCTCGGCTTTAGGCCGGTTGCCTGGTGGAACCGGCGCAGCAGAGTGCGATCACCCATAGCGGCAAGCCTGGCCATCGTTCCAACGCACAGGTCTTCGGAATAATTGCTGTGGATCCAGTGCTGAAGCTGCAGAATTTTGGCGTCACCGTGAAGGTTCGGAGAGAAGATGGCATACAGGCGCTGCTCGCATCGCGGCGGGTCTATAACGAAGAATCGCGCCGCCCCCAGCATCACCGTTGGGCTCATCAGCTTTTCGATCCATCGGAGGCGCAGCGCGGCCCAGTCCAACCATCCTGGGACACCATTTGTGACAGCCGTCATGAGGCCGTCTCTGGGATTTGTAATTGCTAATGGGGAGTCGTGCCACGAATGGCATGATCGTGCTATTCTCCAATTTTCCAGGGAGAGGCAACTCTCTTCGAAGGAGTGACCATGGGCGTCCTTAGCAGAATCGGAGTTGCACTCGATTCTGATCTCCTCGAACGCTTTGATAGTTTCATCTCTCGGCTGGGCTATACCAACCGATCCGAGGCCTTCCGCGACCTGATCCGCGATCGCCTGGTCGCGGAGCGGACGTCAAATCCCAATGCGATGGTAGTCGGCACGGTCACACTGATTTACGACCATCACGCCCATGGGGTGACGGAAAAGCTGACCGAAATTCAGCACGCGAACCACGAGCTAGTGGTCTCGACTAGTCATGCGCACCTCGACCATGACTCGTGCCTGGAAGTCCTCATTGTCCACGGCAAATCTGGACCAGTCGAAGAATTCGCAGGTCGCCTGATCGGATTGAAGGGTGTGCAGCACGGTCGCCTGGTCATGACGGTCGCTAAGCCAGTATCGGGGAATCATCTTCGCGCGAAGGAAAAGTCTCACACTCACAAACATTGATGCCTGTAGCCGATTCCGGAAAGGACTCTATTTGTGAAAATTAGTAACACGAACTCAGGAATCGTAATACCGGCTTTATCATTTCGCATTTTGGCCACAATATTTTTCGTTGCAACAGCGGCCTTAGCGCAACCGGGAAGTAGGAATGATGCCCCGCAGGAAAGGACGCGGGTCGCCACGAGTGTTAAGGTCTCTCCTCCTCAGCTATCGGGAACTATCGTCGACATGTCGGGCGCGGTGATTGCCCAGGCCACTGTGCTGGTTCGAAACGTGAACGGTGTTGTACAAAGAACGACGGAGTCGGACAAGAACGGCTCCTTCATTATTTCTGGACTCTCGGCAGGTAATTATCGACTCGTCATATCGAATCCCGGTTTTCAGACCAAAGAAATTTCCGTCACCATAGGAACCACCGGGACTCCGGCCCCGCTGCAAATCTCTCTGGCTGTGAAGGCCGTGAGCACTACCATAAACGTGCAGGGGCGGGAGGACGATCTGATCGGAATTGCCGATTCCGCCACCCAGGGAACGGTAGGCGCAAAGGAAATCGAAGATCGTCCGATTCTTCGTTCGGGAGAGGTTTTGGAGACGGTTCCGGGTCTCATCATCACTCAACACGCTGGCGGCGGTAAGGCCAACCAATATTTCCTTCGCGGCTTCAATCTCGACCACGGCACAGATTTCGCCGTATTCCTCGACGGTATGCCTCTTAACCTGCCATCGCACGCGCACGGCGAGGGTTACGCGGACATGAACACTGTCATCCCAGAGTTTGTGCTGCGGCTCAATTACCAGAAAGGTCCCTACTACCCTGAGGTCGGCAACTATAGTTCAGCTGGATCGGCCAACATCGAATTTTTTAAGACTCTGCCCCAGAACTTCTTCCAGGTGGAAGGTGGCATGTATGGCTATGGGCGGGCCGTTTTCGGCGTATCGCAAAAGCTCGGCTCGGGCAATTTGCTGTACGGTGGGGAAGCGTATCACGATGACGGCCCATGGACGCATCCAGATAACTATTACAAATTCAACGGCCTTCTAACCTACAGCCGAGGCGACAGCACCGATGGCCTCAGTATCACGGCGCGCGGTTACCATGGCAATTGGCACTCAAGCGATCAAATCCCCGTTACCGCTATACCCCTCGTTGGCTTCTTCGGCGCACTGAACCCAACTGACGGTGGTCACTCACAGCGTTATAGCTTACAGACTGAATGGCATCGCCAAAGCGCAAATTCCGCGACCACGATCATGGGCTACGGATTTTATTATGATCTCGATCTATTTTCCGATTTCACTTACTACCTGGATGACCCCATAAAGGGCGATCAATTTGAACAGCAGGATAGGCGCTGGGTGGCTGGGTTTGACGCAGCCCACACGATTTTCAGCTATTGGTTTGGGCGCAGGATGGAAAATACGTTCGGCCTGCAGGTCCGCAACGATTGGGTTCACAACGGCCTTTACCGGTCGGAAGATCGTGTGCGCACGGACAAGAATGATATCAACGCCTGTAATGACGAACCCATCCGTGAGTGCGATGCCAATCCAAATCTGATCGCGGTCCTGCCAGCAGCTACGGATTTAAATAAATTTACGGACACAATGGTGGGCTTTTATGTAGAAAATAAAACCCAGTGGGCGGAAAAATTCCGCTCGGTCCTGGCCCTGCGCGGCGACGAGGCAATATATGTCGTTAACAACTTGACTCCCCCTTACGTTGCCACCGAATTGCCTGGCGCTCCGGTGATCAACTTTGCGGAGCTCAATTCCGGCACGGCCAGCAAGTTTCTGCCCAGCCCCAAAGCGAGTTTGATTTTCGGCCCGTGGTTCAATGCTGAGTTCTACGTACAGGGTGGATTCAGTTTTCACAGCAACGACGCGCGCGGCACAACGCAAAGGATTGAACCGATTTCGCCGGACTATCCTTTCCCAACGCCCTCCACCCCAATTACCCCTCTCGTCCCAACCAAAGGCGCGGAAATCGGTGTGCGCACTGTGGCCGTCCCACATCTGCAAAGTACCCTGTCGCTCTGGTATCTCTACAGTGCTTCCGAACTGCAGCAGGATGGTGATACTGGAGGCACGGTCGCTTCAGCATCGCCGAGCAATCGCTATGGTGTCGAATGGGCGAACTACTACACGCCACTGGAACATTGGGCTTTTGATTTTGACCTCGCGAACTCCAAAGCCCTTTTTACTGAAACAGACGAAGATGATGCTGCGCCGGGCAGCCCGGGGGGAAAGGATGTGCCCGAAGCGGTTGGGTTGGTGATTTCATCAGGCATCACACTCCACGATTACAAAGGCTTTTCATCGAGTTTGCGCCTGCGCTACTTTGGCCCGCGCGATTTGACATCGGATGGAATTTATCGCTCACAAGCAACTGCGTTGCTCAACGGGCAGATCCGTTATCAAATTCATGAGAAATGGCACGTTTCGGCCGAATTTTTCAATTTGCTTAACCGGCGCGATCACGACATTGACTACATCTATACGTCTCGAATAACCCCAACAGCCACGGCTGCATTCACAGACGTTTTCCACCCCGTCGAACCGTTTCAGGTGCGATTCATCCTGGGAAGAACCTTTTGACAAATGCCGCGCGGGCGACTGCGTTAACGGAAGATCGTTGGGCTGGAATCTAAGCCAAGATTCGCGGCGAGACCTCTTCTATTAATAATAGAATCTGTAACTTGCAGTTTCCTACGTGCGGAAAATGTCGAATGGCAACAAATGACCGGCGCTGCAATCGCTTGTAGATTTTTTTTTCGTATTCACTGAGAAATAAGACCAATTACGGAATCTATCCGTATCCGATGGACGGCCGTGACCCTTTTAGTACGATCTTCTGGCACTGCAAAATTCGTGACCGCATTGGACACAAACTTGCCGAAGTTCTATTTCGGGCACAAGATGATTCATAGTGCCAGAACCCAATAGAAAGGGCGCCTGTGGAGAGCTGGGATCAACATTCGCCGCCGGTTGTCGAAATAGATGTACTTTGGATTACCGCGGGGCTGGGTTGCGATGGAGACACAATCGCGATGACCGGCGCAACACAGCCCAGTATTGAGGACATCGTCCTCGGAGGCATTCCCTGGATTCCCAAGGTAAATTTCCATAACCCCTTTCTGTCCTCTGAGGTTGGTGACGATTTTTTGCGACGTTTCCACCTGGCGGCGGAGGGCAACCTGGAGCCATTTATCCTTGTGATTGAGGGCTCTATCCCCAACGAGAAGAATAAGGCGGAGGGATACTGGGCCTCTCTGGGCACAGACGCATCGACCGGGCAGCCAATTACAACATGCGAATGGATTGACCGATTGGCACCCCATGCCTGGGCCGTGATCGCCGTGGGAACCTGTGCAACTTACGGCGGCATTCACGCGATGGAAGGCAATCCAACGGGATGCATGGGCCTCCCCGACTATCTGGGCTGGCAGTGGAAGTCGAAGGTTGCAATCCCAATCGTGTGTGTTCCGGGCTGTCCGGTCCAGCCGGACAATTTTATGGAGACGCTGCTATATCTGCTTTACATGGCTACTGGTCGTGCACCTATAATTCCGCTCGATGAAGCACTACGCCCCATGTGGCTTTTTGGCAGCACAGTACATGAGGGCTGCGATCGCGGCGGTTACTACGAGCAGGCACAGTTTGCCGAACAATACGGATCTCCGCTGTGCATCGTAAAGCTGGGTTGTTGGGGACCCGTGGTGCAGTGCAATGTCGGCAAGCGTGGCTGGATGGGCGGAATTGGCGGTTGCCCCAACGTTGGCGGGATCTGTATTGGGTGCACGATGCCCGGATTCCCGGATAAATTTATGCCATTCATGGACCAGCCACCGGGATCGCTACTGTCGTCGGCGGCAGTTCAGACTTATGGACGGGCGATTCATGCGTTGCGTAAGTTCACACAGGCATCGCTCAACAGAGTACCTAGTTGGCGGCAGCAGCCTGTTCCACCCGGCAAACAGGCCTGAGGAGCTCGAAGAGTAGCAGCCGAACGGAGTAGGAATGGCTTCAGCCGCACAAACCGACCGGGAAAACCGCAAACAGGGACCCGAGGAGGTCCCGCTATTGCCGGACCTCGGTGAGGCGGAAGCGGTCTTGCTCGAGTTGGCCAGTTTATTCAGCGGCTTTCCTACGAGTGCACCCAGCGATCCCCGGCAGCAATCACAGGCCGGGGATGCTCACACCTCGAATCTTGAAGCCAAGTATCGCGCGCTGCTCGAACAAATTCCCGCCGTGGTTTTTATGGTTTATCTCGATCGCGGCATCAGCGAAGCATACGTTAGTCCACAGATCGAGGCAGCGTTGGGCTACTCACGGGAGGAATGGCTGGAGGACCCCATTCGCTGGTATGCGCATATACATCCGGATGACAAACAGCGATGGAGTCTTGAGGCAGCGGGAATGTTTCTCTCCGGCAAGCCGCTGCGATCGTCGTATCGGGTGATCGCACGTGATGGCCGCGTGATCTGGTTCCACTGCGACGCCCAGATGATGCGTCAGCCCGACGGCCAGCCGTGGTTCATCCACGGCGTTGCGTTCGATATCTCCGACCTGAAACGTACTGAGGAAGCGCTGCAACAGGAGCGCAACGTAGTCTCAGCGATCCTCGACACGGTCGGAGCGCTGGTCGTCGTCCTTGATCCTGAGGGACGGATCACGCGATTCAACCGGGCCTGCGAATTGACTACCGGATATTCGTTGGAGGAGGTTCGCGGCAAGCACATCTGGAATTTTCTGGTGCCTGAAGAGGTAGAACGCTTCAAATTAATTTTCTCGCAATTAAGCGCTGACCTGTTGCCAGAAGACTACCAAAGCTACTGGGTTACCCGGCATGGAGTGAAGCGACTCATTGCATGGTCAAGCACCATGTTGCCCAGCCATGACGGAACACCCAACTACATCATTGCGACCGGCATCGACATCACTGAGCGAGAGCAGTTGGAGAAGGCTTTGTTGAACATCAGCTCCAGAGAGCAGCGACGCATTGGGCAGGATCTTCATGATGGCCTCGGGCAGCATCTTACGGGAATCGCATTCATGGCTAAAGTCCATGAATCGAAGCTGACGGAAAAACGCTTGGCTGATGCCGCCGATGCAGCCAAGATCGTGCGGCTGGTGAACGAAGCGATTCACAAGACGCGCGAGCTTGCCCGGGGGCTGCTGCCTGTTGTCTCCGACGCACAAGGATTGATGTCCGCCTTGCAGCTTTGGGCAACCGAAGTAGAGGACATCTTTGGAATATCCTGTCGCTTCGAGTGCGGCACTCCTGTTTTGATCTATGACGATGCTGTGGCCACTCATCTCTATCATGTCGCTCAGGAATCGGTGAACAATGCTATCAAGCATGGTCATGCACACAACCTTCTCATCCGCCTGACCGAAGAGAATGGGCAAGGCACGCTCCTGATAAACGATGACGGCTCCGGAATTGCCGAAAACCGTGGGAACAGTCAAGGCATGGGGCTCCACATCATGAACTATCGAGCGGGTATGATCGGCGGAACGCTTGAACTTGCGCCCGACTCGATCCATGGGACAACCGTGACCTGTACATTTCCAATGAAACCCGGCGAGTAGACGATGGCTGCAACAAACATTTACGGGCAACCTGGATATACCGGCAAGAAGAGCGTCTTTGTCGTCGACGACCATCCTCTTTTGCGTCAAGGCCTGGCTCTGTTGATTAACCAGCAACAAGATTTGGAGGTATGCGGCGAGGCCGAAGAGGCACACGCCGCGATGCGAGCGATCGGCCAAAGACGCCCCGACATTCTGATCGTCGACATCTCGCTTAACGGCCCCGACGGGTTGGATCTGCTCAAGACCATTCGGGCGTCATATCCGGAGCTGCCCGTGTTGATTCTCTCGATGCATGACGAGGCCATCTACGCAGAACGTGCGCTACGCGCGCGCGCGAATGGCTACATCATGAAGCAGGAAGCCACAGAAAAGGTGCTGGTGGCCGTGCGGCGCATCCTAAAGGGCGAAGTCTATTTGAGCGACCGCATGGCTAACAAAATGCTCCAACAGTACATCGGCGGGGCTCCAGCGGCGATTCAATCCCGAATAGCCGCACTCTCTGATCGCGAGTTGGAGGTCTTCTGCTTGATCGGCGAGGGCCGGGGCACGCGCGAGATCGCTGAGGAGTTACACCTCAGTATTAAGACGGTCGAAACGTACCAGGCGCACATCAAGGAAAAGCTCTCCCTGCACAGCGGTCGCGAACTGATCCAGCACGCAATTCAGTGGAAGATCGACGAGAAAACGGGCTGAAAATGTTGTAGCTCTCATCGAAAGAACCTGGGTTCTTTCCTCGCGGAATCGGGAAATCCCTTACCTGATCGCAAGTATTAAGTATGAGGAAAGAATAGGGTCTGTCCCGCTTGCGAGTTGAGCCTCGCACCCTCTCTACTGCCTGAGAAGTCTTGCAGTTACATCTCAGGTTGCGCCATGCGACGCCACCCACAATCTCTAAGTAAGACCAGCCTGCATTCCGAAGAGGAGAACCCAGGTTATGGCTCAAGACACTGTACCTTACGGTCGAGTCACGCAGAAGAAACCTGCTGTGGCTGAAGTGCACATTCTCTGGATCACCGCGGGCCTGGGATGCGATGGAGACACCGTATCCATTACTGCGGCCACCCAGCCAAGCATCGAGGATGTTCTTCTCGGAGCGATTCCCGGCCTACCCAAGGTTCACCTGCACAATCCAGTGCTCGCGTTTGAAGTTGGGGACGACTTCATGAAGTCCTTTTATATGGCGGAGAAGGGGCAGCTTGAGCCCTTCGTGCTCGTTGTGGAAGGCTCGATTCCCAACGAGAAGATCAAGAAGGAAGGCTATTGGGCGGCCCTCGGAACCGATCCTAAGACGGGACAGCCGATCACCACCAATGAGTGGATCGATCGTCTGACGCCGAAGGCTCTGGCTGTCGTAGCCTGCGGTACATGCGCTACGTACGGCGGCATTCACGCGATGCAGGGGAATCCGACGGGTGCGATGGGGCTCGCAGACTATCTGGGCTGGGACTGGAAGTCGAAGGCTGGCTTGCCTATCGTGAATGTTCCGGGTTGCCCGGTGCAGCCAGATAATTTCATGGAGACGGTTCTCTACCTTCTCTATCAGGTAGCTGGACTGGCCCCTATGATTCCTCTCGACGATCAGCTACGACCAACGTGGCTCTTTGGCAAAACTGTTCATGAGGGCTGCGACCGAGCGGGATACTACGAGCAGGGCGACTTCGCCACTTCGTATGGCTCGCCGAAGTGCATCGTCAAACTTGGATGCTGGGGACCGGTGGTGAACTGCAATGTTCCCAAACGTGGGTGGATGGCCGGCATCGGAGGTTGTCCCAACGTTGGCGGCATCTGCATCGGTTGCACGATGCCCGGCTTCCCTGACAAGTTCATGCCTTTTATGGACGAACCTCCAGGCGGCAAGCTGTCGAGCACTGCTATCGGCGTCTACGGGACGGCGATCCGTGCTTTACGCAAGATGACGAATGACACCGTGAACAAAGAGCCCAAGTGGCGGCATCCTCGCGCCGAACTGACTACCGGTTACCACAGCAGTTCCTACTAACGAAGCAAAAGGAGACACCACGATGGGCACGATGACCGCCGCACATAAAGAGGAAGCTGCCGACACAAGCAGGTTAGTGGAGATGAATTGGGATCCTATCACCAGGATCGTGGGCAGCCTCGGCATCTTTACAAAGATTGACTTCGGCAAACGTAAGGTTGCGGAGTGTCACAGCACTTCTTCGATCTTCCGCGGCTACAGCATCTTCATGAAGGGTAAGGACCCTCGGGACTCGCACTTCATTACCAGCCGCATCTGCGGTATCTGTGGCGATAACCACGCGACCTGCGCAACCTATGCGCAGAATATGGCGTTTGGCGTTCGTCCTCCAGCTATCGCCGAGTGGATCGTCAACCTGGGCGAGGCTGCGGAGTACATGTTCGATCACAACATCTTCCAGGACAACCTGGTCGGCGTGGACTTCTGCGAAAAGATGGTGAAGGAGACTAACCCTGGAGTCTGGGAGAAGGCAACGAAGACCGCCGCGCCGCACGCAGAACTGCATGGTTTCAAGACTATCGCTGACATTATGACGGCCCTCAATCCGTTCACAGGGTCGTTCTATCTTGAGACGTTGCAGGTGAGCCGTTACACGCGCGAGATGTTCTGTCTGATGGAAGGACGGCACGTTCATCCTTCCACCTTGTATCCAGGCGGTGTCGGCACGGTGCCCACAGTGCAGCTCTTCACGGACTACATCGTCCGGCTGATGAAGTATGTAGAGTTCATGAAGAAGGTCGTTCCTCTGCATGATGATCTGTTCGATTTCTTTTACGAGGCCTTGCCCGGCTATGAAGAAGTGGGTCGCCGGCGGGTACTTTTGGGATGTTGGGGATCGTTCAATAACCCGGACGTCTGTGATTACACCTACGAGAAGATGACCGACTGGGGCCGCGGGATGTTTGTTACACCAGGCGTAGTTGTCGATGGCAAGCTGGTGACTACGGACCTGGTGGACATCAACCTGAACATCCGAATCCTACTTGGTAGCTCCTACTATGACGACTGGCAGAACTCCGAAACCTTTGTCAGAAAAGATCCTTTGGGGAATCCTGTCGATCAGCGTCATCCGTGGAATCAAAGCACCTTTCCCAAGCCACAAAAGCGCGACTTCAAAGATAAGTACACCTGGGTTATGTCCCCACGCTGGTATGACAAGCGGACGAAAGACTATCTGGCACTTGATACGGGTGGCGGCCCAATCGCGCGTTTCTGGGCGACAGCGTTGGCAGGGCTTGTTGACATCGGCTACGTCAAGGCGACCGGACACAGCGTCAAGATTTACCTTCCTAAGACCATGTCGAAGCCAGAGGTAGAGCTTGAGTGGAAGATTCCAAAGTGGAGCAACGCGATCGAGCGGGATAGGGCGCGCACTTATTTCCAGGCTTATGCAGCCGCGTGCGCGCTTCATTTTGCCGAGCAGGCACTGGCGGAATTGCATGCCGGCCGCACGAAGACCTGGAACGATTTCAAGGTGCCGGAGGAAGCCATTGGCTGCGGCTTCCACGAAGCGGTGCGCGGAGTTTTGTCGCATCACGTCGTGATCCGCAATCACAAGATCGCCAACTACCACCCTTACCCGCCTACTCCCTGGAACGCCAATCCACGCGATATGTATGGAACCCCGGGACCGTATGAAGATGCGGTACAAAACACGCCGATCTTCGAGGAGAATGGACCGGACAAATTCAAGGGCATCGATATTATGCGCGCTGTGCGCAGCTTCGATCCTTGTTTACCTTGCGGCGTGCATATGTACCTCGGGAATGGAAATGTGCTGGAGACAAGCCATTCGCCGATGTTTGGCATCCAGCAGTAGTCGACGGATCGACGATCAGAAGGAGACGTGTGGCTAACGACGGCGAATTCCAGGAACAGGTCCGGCAACTCGGCAAGTTAGTCGCTCAATTTGACGAGTTGCCCGATGGCGCCTCAAAGAGCGCAGCCAGGGAGTTGGTGCAGCTCTTGATGGATGTTCATGGGAGGGGGCTGGAGCGTGTGATGGAGATTGTCTTTGATTCTGGAAATTCAGGCCCAACGATCATCGATAAATTGGGCCAGGATTCAATTGTTGGCAACCTGCTGCTTCTTTATTCTCTTCATCCGGATGGGCTCGAGGCCCGAATACAGAGTGCTTTAGACCGCATACGGCCTCGATTGCGCAAACTTGCCTGCACAATCGAGCTTGAGAGCGTACGGGAAGGCGCCGTGCAAGTGCGGCTTGCGACCTCAGGACATAGCTGCGGCTCTTCTACCAAAGATCTGCGATCGCTCGTGGAAGATGGCATGTTTGAGTTCGCGCCGGACGTGGCATCGCTCGAGATTCTAGGCTTAGAGGAACCAACCCCTGTGGGCTTTGTCACGCTGGAAAGCTTATTAGGGCAACAATTCGCTGCGGCTGATTCTAACGTACGGGTGCTGGAAAGAGAAGGTGGCGATTGAAATCGCCTTTCACTATCGCGGAAAGGGTTCTCTATGCGTGAAGGGAGCCTACCGGCCTTTGAGCAGGCGTTAGGGACGTTGCGCCGGTTCACTGGCGTGCGGCGCTCACCGTCGCGTCCGATGGAGCAGTGCGAGCTGTGCAGTGCCGGGCTGGCACAGGAGCATCCTCATCTGGTCGAACTGACGTCACGGCAGATCCTATGTGCCTGTGATGCATGTGCGATGCTCTTCGATGGGATGGAGCGGACGAAGTACAAGCGTGTTTCCAGGCGCGCTCAATATCTGCTCGACTTCGAGATGACGGACGGGCAATGGGAAAGCCTGCTTATTCCGATCAATATGGCGTTCTTCTTTGGTTCGAGCATCGAGGACCGAGTGATTGCACTCTATCCCAGTCCCGCTGGAGCGGTCGAGTCACTACTGCCGCTTGAAGCGTGGAATGAGATCGCAGCGGGCAATAGAGCGTTGAGCCATCTCCTCCCCGATGTCGAGGCCTTGTTGGTCAACAGGGTGGGCCATGCTCATGGGCTCACCCGCGCCGAATATTACATCGCGCCCATCGACGAGTGCTACAAGCTCGTCGGCCTGATCCGTACCAACTGGAAAGGCCTCTCTGGAGGAAGCGAGGTCTGGACGGAGATAGGGCGATTCTTCTCGGAGCTGCGGTCGAAGGCCGATGTCATTAGCGGAGAAGCCAATGCCTAGCCTGAGCTTCCAGATCGAAGGAGCGAGCGTAGTCCCGTTCGCGGCAGCGCCCACGCTCTCCTTTAAGATGCAGATCAAGAATGACGCGGCTGATGAGACCATCCATACGATCGCCCTGCGGTGTCAGATTCAAATTGAAGTTACCCGCCGGCGTTACACACCAGAGGAGCAGGAGCGCATGCTCGATATTTTCGGCACCCCCGACAGATGGAGTCAGACCCTGCGCAGCCTGCTCTGGACTAATCTCAATATGGTTGTTCCCGGCTTTCCGAGCACAAGCACGATTGCCGATCTTCAAGTGCCATGTACCTTTGACTTCAATGTTGCTGCGACCAAATATTTCGAAGGCCTCACGGACGGGGACATTCCTCTCAACATCATGTTTAGCGGAACGGTATTTTATACGCCGCCGGGTAGCGGGCTGCAAGTCGCACCTATCTCCTGGGAACAGGAGGCGAAATTCAAACTTCCGGTGAAGGTGTGGCGCGAGATGATGGATTCCTACTACCCCAATAGTGTCTGGCTCAATTTGCGCCGAGATGTGTTTGATCGCCTCAATCGCTATAAGATGCAGCACGGCATTCCCACCTGGGAGCAGACGCTGGAAGAAGTACTTCCTTTGGAAGAGGCGGTGAGATCGTGAATTTCGATCGGGTGGAAAAGATCGCGGAGGCAGTGCTCTACGAGGGGTACATGCTGTACCCTTACCGGCCCTCATCTGTTAAGAATCAGCGGCGCTGGAACTTCGGTGTGCTTTGCCCCCGGTCCTACTGTGAACTGCAGCAAGGATCAGAGGCGTGGATGATGCAGACGGAGTGCCTGATCAAGAAGATCGCGTCTACGCGGTTCGTCGCAAAGATACGTTTTCTGCAAATCGTTCGCCGCTCGGTCGGCAAGCTTCGGACGTCAGGACGACAAGAGCGCGAAGGTGTGGTGCCAGAGTTTGATTTTGTTGATCGCCTCGAAGTGGATGGCCGTGTCTATCAGCCCTGGGAGGAGGCAGTGGAGCGAGAACATACTTCCTCCCTAATGGATCCCGCCACGCTTTCATTCCTTTCCCCGCTGTGCCTTACCTTCCCAGCGGGAAGACGATTCGAGTATCTGCATGACGAACAGGGGCGGGCAGCAGGCGTGCTTGTGAGGGAGTGTGAGGCATTGACGGCATCGGTTCAGTTTGGTTCGGCCCCATGCCGCAACGGCGTCGTCAAGGTTACGGTGCGGGTCCACAATCTCACGTCCTTTGATCCCCGGGAGACAATTGTCCGCGAAGAGGCTCTCAATTTTTCACTGGTATCAGCCCACACCGTTCTGGGCGTCGAGGAGGGGGAGTTTCTCTCTTTACTCGATCCTCCGACGGGGTTTGAAGATCTCGTTGGCCAATGCAGCAACATCGGAACCTGGCCAGTTCTGATCGGGGATCAGGCGGAGACGATGTTATCGTCACCCATTATCTTGTACGACCATCCGCAGATTGCCCCGGAGAGCGCAGGGAATCTCTTTGACTCAACCGAAATTGACGAAATTCTTTCTCTGCGCATTCTCACCCTGACCGACGATGAGAAGCGGGAGATGCGGCAGTCCGATGACCGTGTCAGGCAGATTCTGGAACGCACTGAGAATATGCCAGAAGAACAATTCATGAAGCTTCATGGCGTATTGCGCGGTCTGACGTCTCTCAAAGAGGAGGCGCGATGAACCAGTGGGAATGGAATCTCCTCGAGGATAAAACGCAGGTGGACCATGTGCTGATCGGTGGCGTCAAGGTAAAGACGGGCGATCGCGTACGTCTGAAACCTCGTGACGGCGGAGATATTCTGGACCTCGCGCTGCGTGGGCAGATCGCAACAGTGGAGAGCCTCGAGCAGGATTACGAAGGCAAGCAACACGTCTGTGTGGTTCTCGAAGATGACCCCGGGCGTGACCTGGGGCTGATGCGCCAGCCGGGCCACCGCTTCTTTTTCAATCCAACAGAGGTTGAGCCACTACCAGAAGAAGAGCAAGGCGAGAGGGCTGTTGCGCTGAAGCCCAGTATTCTAATCGCGGGTATCGGCAACATCTTCCTGGGAGATGACGGCTTTGGTGTCGAAGTCGTGCGCCGACTTGCCAGCTCCACGCTGCCGCAGACTGTGCGTGTCGTTGATTTCGGCATTCGCGGCCTGGATCTGGTGTATGCGCTGCAGAGCGACTATGAGACGACCATTCTCATCGACGCCTATCCTCATGGAAAACCGCCAGGAACGGTCTCCGTCGTTGAACTAGATCCAAGCGAAGCTGCCGATTCGCCTGGCAATTTTATTGAGCCGCATAGCATGCATCCAATGAATGTCCTGCGTATGGCGAGTGCCATGCATGGGCCGCTAAAACGAATTCTGTTGATTGGATGCGAGCCGGCCACCCTGGGCGGAGACGAAGGGTATATGGGTCTGAGCGAACGAGTTGAGGCTGCGGTGGAAGAAGCAGTAAAGGCAACTGAGTCGTTAGTGAAAAGAGTTCTAGATGGACAGACGATCTGAGGTGAACGAAACCGAAAATCACGGCAAGAGGAGAATTGATATGTCGATGGAACTGGAAAGCGCAAATGCAAATGGCAACGACAAAGATACCCTCTACATGTTGGGAGGTGTGGCGCTGGTGGTGTTTGGAGCGGGTTTGATTCTCTCCAATCCTTTCGTTCGTCGTTATATGTCCCGGATCGGCGTGGGAAATCTTGCCCATACCGTGATGCCTGATATTGAGCGTTATCTCAAGCTGCGAGCGATGTGAGAGATCTAAGACGAAAAGCTTCGCGTCCGCTTGCGCAAACGACCGGAAGGATACGAGAAGTTCAATGGAAACTGCAAAGGCTACTCTCGCTCACTACATTGTTGATGCCAAGGCGAGCAGATTTACTGTGCAAGCCTTTGCCACCGGCATTCTGTCCGCCGTGGGACACAATCCGACGCTCGGCATCCGTACCTTTAACGGCGATGTGCAGTTCTCTCCGGGGCAGCTCCAAGGTAACGGATTTCACTTGAGCGTTAGGGCCGCTTCATTGAGCGTCCAGGATGACGTCAGCGATAAAGATCGTCGTGAGATCGAACGGCTAATGAACGAACAGGTTCTGGAAGTTACAAAATACCCGGAGATCATCTACGAGGCTCCCGTCCTTTCGATCACCAGGCTGGGAGATTCCATATACTCCGCTGCTCTCGAGGGGAACCTGACTCTTCATGGTGTTACATGCCGACAGCAGGTGACCTCGCGTATCGCTGTCTTCGGAACGATGTTGCGGGCCTCGGGCGATTTCACACTGAAACAAACGGACTATCAAATCAAACTGATCTCGGTAGCTGGAGGGGCGATCAAACTGAAAGATGAACTGAAGTTGTCTTTCGAGATGGTCGCACGGGAACAGGGGTAATCGATGAGAGCTTCACGTTGGAATCTTGCGTCCAGGAAGAGAGTCACACAATGTGTCTAGCCATACCAGGAAAGATTGTCGAGCTTGTTGCGGGCCAGAATCTTGTAGGCACTGTGGAAGTGACCGGGGTCCGACGCAAAGTCCAGCTGGGTCTTCTCGAAGACGATATGCCGAAGGTCGGAGATTGGGTTCTGATCCATGTCGGATTTGCGATGTCGAAGATTAGCGAACAAGATGCGATGGAGCAGATGCGCCTGCTCAGAGCGCTCGGCGAAACGGATCAAGCCATGGAGGAAGTCCGGGGGTATGGCCTGGAGAACGACGACGGGCATGATGCCCCCGTCAATGGAACGTGAAACCCAACGCCTGAAGGAGGAGGTCGAACATGCGATATGTGGACGAATTCCGCGATCCTGAACTGATCACAAAAGCTTCTGAAGAGATTCGCCGTTTGGCCGATTCCGCGCGACACTACCGCATTATGGAAGTCTGTGGCGGCCATACGCATGCTATCTACCGCTTCGGTCTCAAGGATATCCTCCCGTCAAATATTGAACTGATCCATGGCCCCGGCTGTCCGGTCTGCGTTTTGCCTATGGGAAGAATCGATGATGGGCTGGCCATTGCGGAAGATCCGAACATCATCTTCGCGGCCTTTGGTGACATGATGCGCGTGCCGGGGGCGCACGGTAGCCCCTTCGAACACAAGGCACGGGGGACCGATGTGCGCATCGTGTACTCGCCTGCGGATGCGTTGGAGCTGGCGAAGAAATATCCTCAGAGGGAGGTTATATTCTTTGCAATCGGATTCGAGACGACGGCGCCCTCCACTGCGCTGACGCTCATGAGTGCGAAAGCTCAGGACATCCGCAATTTTTCCGTCTTCTGCAATCACGTCACGATCGTCCCCGCGATCCGCGCCATCCTCGATTCTCCGGATATGCGTCTCGACGGATTCATTGGACCTGGACATGTTTCGACGGTGATCGGTTGCAGGCCGTATGAGTGGATTGCGAGGAATGAAGGTAAGCCAGTCGTTACCTCGGGCTTCGAGCCTTTGGATTTGCTCCAATCCATCGTTATGCTTTTGCGGCAGCTGCATGCGGGCGAGGCCAGGGTCGAGAATCAATATAAGCGCGTTGTGCCATGGGAGGGCAATCGCGCAGCGCTCAAGGTAATGGCTGAAGTCTTCGAGCTGCGGCCTTATTTTGAGTGGCGCGGGCTTGGATTCATCTCTCAGTCGGCATTGCGCATTCGCGACCGATACGCCACGTGGGACGCCGAGAAGCGCTACGCTGTCCCTGAGACACGCGTAGCTGACCCGAAGTCGGCGCAATGTGGAGAAGTACTTAAAGGTGTTTTGAAACCAGCGCAGTGCAAGCTGTTCGGAAAAGAATGCACCCCTGAACATCCGATTGGCGCACTTATGGTTTCGTCAGAGGGCTCATGCGCAGCGTATTACAACTACGAGTACCGGAAGTCGCTGGTGACAAGGATCGCCTCCGTAGCCTGAAGGTTGAGACCCTAGGCGAAACCTCGTCGGCCGTGGTGCGCTTCCGCGATCCACAGATCGAAATGGCGCACGGGGCCGGTGGGAAGGCCAGTCGCAGATTGGTGGAGGGTCTGTTTGCGCCTCTTCTCTTTCCAGGCTCTGTTGAACCACTCAGTGACGCGGCTCATCTCAAAGTCAGCGGCGCACCCGTTGCCTTCACCACCGACAGTTTTGTGGTCAAGCCTCTACGTTTTCCCGGCGGCTCCATTGGCGAACTTGCCGTTAACGGTACCATGAACGACCTTGCCGTATCCGGAGCCAAAGGCTGCGCTATGGTCGTGACTTTCATTCTCGAAGAAGGGCTTTCCACATCTGTTCTCGCAGCGGAGGTCCGTGCCATGTCCGAAGCACTTAAGCGAGCAGGCGTTACGATGTGCGGCGGAGATACCAAGGTTGTGGAGCGCGGCAAGGCGGACGGCATGTATATCACTACAGCCGGCATCGGCAGTTCACTGCCAGGCGTCAAGATCGATGCCCGTTCCGTGCGTCCGGGCGACAAGATACTGTTGTCTGGTCCAATTGGCGATCACGGAATCACGATACTTTTGGCGCGCGGTGACCTCGATCTCGAGGCAGATCTATGTTCCGACACTCGGTCGGTGCTTCCTCTGGTGGAAGCGCTAGTCGCGGAGTGCGGTCCGGGAGTTCGGTGGATGCGTGATCCAACTCGAGGCGGCGTCGCAACCTCGCTCAACGAGCTGGCGCGCGATTGCGGCCTGGGGATTGAATTGATCGAAGAGGAGATTCCCGTGCGTGATGCGGTTCGCGGCGCCTGCGAACTGCTTGGATTGGATCCTCTACATATCGCGAATGAAGGTCAGTTTCTCGCCGTCGTCTCCCAAGACTATGCTGACTTAGCCCTGAATGCTTTGCAGCAGACGGACGGCGGAGAAGAAGCCCGCATCATCGGGCAGGTTCATGAAGAGCCCGCCAATGCCGTCCTCGTCACCACTCGCTATGGAGGCAGCCGGATCGTAGATATGCTGGTCGGCGATCCACTGCCGCGGATCTGTTAGGACTTGATATGCAAACGACGTACACTCTCGCGGCACAAATCGAAGAAAAACTGCTGTTGCGCAACGATATCTTCGAGAATTTCTTTTCCCAGCAGGCTCATGCACTGGCTATAGCCTGCCGGGAGATGGCGGAGCGCTTTCTACACGGAGGGCGTTTGCTGGCATTTGGTCGCGGCTCGTACTCGACCGATGCTCAACATGTTTCCGTTGAATTCGTGCACCCTGTCATCGTTGGCAAACGGGCTCTCCCTGCGCTCGATCTTTCGGCGCTCATGCGCCCGTGGCTCGACGTCATCCTTCGCCCTGAAGATATTGTGATGGGCTTCGGGCCACCCGAAGGCGATACGGAGGTATGGGCGGCATTGGAGTATGCTCATGCACGCGGAGCGATGACCTTCTCGTTGCCCGGCCCAAGCGGGTCCTATGCGCTCAAGGCCGCAACTCAGGACCCGTTCATCCATCAGGAGCTAGTCGAAATTTTCTATCACACACTTTGGGAGACCGTGCACGTCTTTCTGGAGCACCGCGAGCTAGGCCAGGATGTCGGACAAACAGAGTTCCTCTACCCTTTCCTCGGTCAGAAGAAGCAGGAAACAGCCGGCATCGTGGACGATGTTGCCGCATCGATCCAGATGAAGGTGCACGATGATACTTCGTTGCGAACTCGCCTGGCCAGAGAACAATCCGAACAGATCGGTGCCGCGGCTCTGGCTATGCGTGAGCGCTTATCTCGTGGGGGCAAGTTAATTCTCTTCGGCAACGGTGGCTCTGCGACCGATGCTAACGACTGGGCGATTGACTGTGTGCTTCCTCCGTCGGGATACCGGTCAGTTCCGGCAATCTCTCTGTCCATGGAACCGGCCAACATTACTGCTTTGGCCAACGATGTAGGAGTCGAGGTCATTTTTCTGCGCCAGCTCCTCGCGCAGGCGCAGCCCCAAGATGTAGCGATTGGCATCTCTACAAGCGGCGGCTCACGCAATATCGTGATGGCACTCGAAGGCGCGCGTAAACGCAATCTGTTGACTGTGGCGCTTCTTGGTAACGACGGTGGAGAGGTCTACCGCCGTGGACTAGCAGACCATCCCATCATTGTTCGCAGTGATTATATTCCGCGCATTCAAGAGGTGCAGGCATCCGCGTATCACGTGCTGCGCGAGACATTGGAGGCGTTGAACCATGGCAACACTTGAACTCTACGGAAGCTCCCGGTGCCCCTATACACAGGAGTTGCGCGAATGGCTGGAGTGGACCAGGCGCGACTTTAAAGAGTATGACGTGGAAGCGGACTCCAATGCGCGTGCCCGCATGCATGCGCTTGATAGCAGTGTGCGCACCGTCCCAGTGTTGGTGGAAAACGGCAAGGTGATCCAGGTAGGCTGGCAGGGTCACGGCTGCATCGTGGGGTCAGAATAGACATGGCAAATGCCTGCTCAGTTCGTGTGCGTGGCGTGGTGCAGGGGGTTGGTTTTCGCCCTTTTGTTTACCGTTTGGCGCATGCGAATAGCCTCGCTGGCTGGGTCCTCAACGGCGGCCAGGGAGTGGAGATCCATCTGGAAGGCGCCGAACGAGACATGGTGGCGTTCATTCAAGAGATGCGAAGTAACCCTCCATCGGCCTCCATGATCTCCGATGTTGAGGTCGAACCCGCACCCAGTGAAGACCTGAAGGAATTCAGCATCCGCGAGAGCCATCACGCGGAGCGCCCGACTGCCCATGTCTCGCCCGATTTGCCTGTCTGCGAAGACTGCCTGAAAGAATGCTTCGACCCTTCCAACCAACGGTACAGATATCCCTATGTCAACTGCACGAACTGCGGACCTCGCTACAGCGTCATCCTTTCTTTGCCGTACGATCGCGACAACACCACCATGAGAGATTGGGCGATGGATGCATATTGCGACGCAGAATACCGCGACCCCGCGAACCGCAGATTTCATGCACAACCAGTGGCCTGTCCTACTTGCGGCCCGAATTTTGCTTTGCGCCAGAAGGATTCCTTGGTCGCATATGGCTGGAATGCTATCAAGAGGACAGCAGAACTTCTTTGTGAAGGTGGAATCATCGCGATAAAAGGGCTGGGTGGATATCATCTCGCCTGCGATGCACGAAACCCTGCAGCAAACGCTGCCCTGCGCGAGAGAAAGTTCCGCAAGGAAAAACCTTTTGCCATCATGGCCAAGGATATTGAGGTTGCAAGCGGGTTGGTTTTGCTCACTCCCGACACTGAGGTATTGCTTACCTCTCTGGCTCGGCCAATTGTGATTGCGCCGGCTCGATTCGAACTCAAAGGTGTTGCGCCGGACAATCATGATCTCGGTGTAATGTTGCCTTACACACCGCTTCAGCACCTACTCTTCTACGCGGGCGCTCCGGAAGCACTAATTATGACCAGCGCCAACCGGTCGAGCGAACCAATTGCATATAAAGACGCGGACGCATTGAAGCGACTCTCCGGAACCGCAGATGCATTTCTGATTGGCGAACGGCCCATTGCGCGGCGGGTGGACGATTCTATCGTCCGAGCTGGTGCATTCGGTCCGGTAATTCTCAGACGTTCTCGTGGATATGCGCCCAGCGCAGTGGCGGCGCTGCCGATTAAGCGCCCTGTGCTGGCGCTCGGTGCGGACCTCAAAAACACTATCACGCTTGTAGTCGACGGCCAGGCATTTATAAGCCAGCATATTGGCGACCTCTCGCACTACCAGGCGTTCCATAGCTTTATGGAGACTATCCAAGACCTTATCGTGATGTATGACATCGACACTCGCGATCTGCTTTTAGTGCACGATAGTCATCCTCAATATGTTTCAACCAGCCATGGCGCCACGATACCCGCCAACGAGACACGAGCAATACAGCACCATCGAGCGCATTTGGCCTCTGTTCTTGCGGAGCGCGGCGAATGGGCGAAAAGGATTGTTGGCGTCAGTTTCGACGGAACCGGCTTCGGGGACGACGGCAGCATCTGGGGGGGCGAGTTCTTTGTGGGGAGTCTCGAAAGCGGCTTCGAACGTGCTGCACACTTGCGCCCTGCCGCTCTTCCCGGCGGCGATGGTGCGGCACAATACCCGGTGCAAGCTGCAGCCGGCTTCCTCGCACAGATCGACGGCTTGCCCGATCCAACCCAGCCGCCGTTCAACTTTGGCTCGCGCTATCAAGACGCGACGCAACTGATACGTCATGCAGTGCGCACCTTTTCAACGACGTCGATGGGGAGGCTGTTCGATGCCGCTGCCGCGCTGCTCGGTTTTGTGAAGGAGAGTTCGTTTGAAGGGCAGGCTGCAATTTGGCTCGAACACTTAGCACGGAACTCCTCAAATTTAGTTCCGTACCCTTTCCCGATAACTGGCGGGAACCTCGATTTCCGTCCGCTGCTCCATGCCGTCATTCGTGACCGTCTACTCGGGCGGCCAATATCTGAAATTGCACGCTCCTTCCAACGTGGCGTTGCCGCGGGATCGGTCCAGGCAATTGTGCAGCTATGCCACAGCCACGAGATAGATACGGTCGTGCTTTCCGGAGGTGTCTTCCAGAACGAGCTGCTACTTGAAGACATGCGATCACTCCTCGCGCCCTACCGGCTTGAGAGTTGGACTAACCACGCAGTGCCTCCGAACGACGGAGGAATCAGCCTTGGCCAGGCAGCGCTTGCCACATTTGGCCAATTCAATGAAACAAGATCTTCCACTCTTGAAGGGGCGCTATATGCATGAACTTTCGATCGCTATGAGCATCGTGGATATGGCACAGGAAGAAGCATCGCGGCGCAAAGTGTATATCGAGGCCGTTCACCTCGAGCTTGGTACTCTCTCGGGAGTGGTCAAGGAAGCCCTTCTTTTTTCTTACGAAGTAGCTTGTGGCGGCACACCACTCGAGGGTTCGCGCCTGGTTGTCAAAGAGGTACCGATCGAGGTTTACTGCCCGTCATGCAAGATGCCCAAAACCCTGAAATCAATGCGGCTGTTTTGTTGTCCCGACTGCGGCACGCAAACGCCTGAAGTCATTCATGGAAAAGAGCTGATCGTCACTGCTCTGGAGCTGAAACAATGAATCCAGAACCGCGCATGTTAGAAGTTCGCAAGAACGTTCTGAAGCAAAATGATGTGATTGCACGTGCATTACGCGATCGCTTTCGCGCACAAGGAACACTTGCCGTGAGCCTCGTCTCGAGTCCTGGTGCCGGCAAGACCACGTTTCTTGAGAAGACTCTTACCCTTCTCAAGCCGCACTTTCGGGTAGCTGCGCTGGTTGGCGATCTAGCCACGGAGAACGATGCACTGCGGCTGGTGCACAGTGGGGTGCCCGTGAGGCAGATCACTACCGGAACGCTCTGCCATCTCGAAGCAGCCATGATTGAGCACGCATTGGGAGACTGGAATCTGGGCCAACTAGACATACTTTTTGTTGAGAATGTCGGCAATTTGGTTTGTCCTGCTTCTTATGATTTGGGTGAGGATCTTCGTATGGTGTTGCTGTCAGTAACGGAAGGCGAAGATAAGCCGTTGAAGTATCCCACCATCTTCAACAGTGCCGACGTAGCGGTGATCACCAAGATCGACTTAGCAGCGGCAGTCGAGTTTGATGAGCCCGCAGCCAACGCAAACATTCAAGCAGTACGACCTGGAATGCAGGTGTTCAAGGTCTCTGCAAAGACTAACGAGGGGATGGACGACTGTTTGCGATTCTTTGCGGATGCGTTAACAGAGCGATTGCAAAAAGTGACGGTGTAGACGATGGCACAATGAAATGCATCCAAGTAGGAAGTTAGCAAGCAAATCGATGAGGTGATTGACATGATGAAGCTGATATGTGCCGCCGTGGGAATTGGGGCAATTGTGATTGCGATTTCTTTAGCTCCCGACATCAAGCGTTATCTAAGAATCCGTGCCATGTGACAGAATGCCTTATCAAGGAACTCGTCAGCATGCACTACGGCATTGTGATTGGATGGTCCGCATCCGTAGCGGATTGAGCAACACGGGTTGAAGCAGGAAAATCGGTTCGAGTCTCAAGACAGGCATCGCATGACGAACTTGCTGGCAGTAATTGGAGTCGGATTTCTTCTCGGAGTTCGCCACGCCACGGATCCCGATCATGTCATTGCCGTGTCCACGATCGTAAGTCGTCAGCGAAGGGTCAGGCAGGCAGGTCTGATTGGCGCATTGTGGGGAGTAGGCCACACCATCACGATCTTTCTAGTAGGAGTGGCCATTATCTTATTCAACCTTGCAATTCCGCCTCGCGTCGGCCTCGCTATGGAACTGGCCGTAGGCTTTATGCTGATTCTCCTTGGAGTCCTTAATCTCGCCGGCGTCACGCAATGGATCACCCATCGGTTTACACCGGTTCACAGCCAAACGGGAGTGGGAATTGTGCACTCCCACGTCCACGAACATGAGAGTGTTCTCCATGAGCACATTCACAGCCATGGGCCGGAGATTCACATACATCTGGATCAAAAGCCCAGAGGTCCATTTCAGATTGTGTTGCAGCGGTTAGGGCTGTATCAGTTTCTTCGGCCCTTGGCAGTTGGACTCATTCACGGACTGGCCGGATCGGCCGCCGTCGCTCTACTTGTCTTGACCGCCATTCGCGATCCTCGGTGGGCGATCGTCTATCTTCTGGTTTTTGGTCTGGGAACGATCGCTGGAATGATGCTGATCACGATGATTATTGGTGTGCCGTTTGCCTACACAGGCAAGCGGTTTGCACCCTTAAATCGTAGCCTCGGACTAGCATCGGGATTGGTTAGCATAGCCTTCGGACTATTTATCACCTTTCAGATCGGCTTTATGGATGGACTCTTCACCACTCACCCCCATTGGGCACCGCATTAATCAAAAGTTTTGTCGTAGCTCCGTGACGAGCGTCACGGTCGGGTTGCGCCGTAGCGAACTCTTCGGCCTGCAATGGGGAGACCTAAATTTCCATGAGATGCAGATCTCGATTCAGCGGTCGATTTATCTCTCTGCAATCGTTGACTGACTGAAGTTCAAGTAACAAAGATCGTTGAGGCGACAACATCCTCGGAATCTCCTGTGTTCGTGGGCAATATCAACGCACCGCGACAGATTGTCATTGCTGGAGCAAACGCGGCAATGGATTATGACCATCGCCGCATCAACCATTCTGAAAAGGTCTACGTGATGGGCGACATCCACACGAACTCGATTGAGGGATTCTGGAGTTTATTGAAGAGGGGTATCGGCGGGGTCTATCACTCCGTCAGCACGAAGTACCTGCAAATGTACTGTGACGAATATTCGTATCGGTACAACAATCGCTTCTCTGAGAAGCCGATGTTTACTTCGATTTTGGAACGAGTTTCAGAGCGGGCGAACTAACCGCTCTTTTCACAAGGGACGCGAAAGATGCTTTGCTGATAGGCTGCATCTTCGCTTCGACCTCTTTGGATGGTCGCAAAATTCGGGTGTTCATCGGACAAAACGTTCCGGAGGTTGGTTCCGACGAAAAGACAACAGCGGCGGGATTGACTGCCAAGGGATCCAGTTCCCTTTCGAAAGTTCTCGCGATGCCCCTCACCTGGATGCTAGGGTTGGGCATCTTCGCGACTTCGTGGATCCTCCAAATGTACTTTCGTTCGTGCCGCTCTTCCTGCAGGGCAGGAGTAACTCATTGACGAATGCCAATCGTCTGGCATCACTACTGCCGTTTAGCGGCGTAGCGGGGGTGATTGTGTTTGGCGTTCTGGCAACTCGCCCCGCTCGGCGTAAGCACCTGCTTTGGACGAGCAGCGCGCTCGTCATCCTGGGCAGCATCCCCCTTTTTTGGGGCGAAGGTGCGGCTACCAAAACCGGACTGCTCGCAGCAGGATTTGGGGTCGCCGGATTCGTCCCTGTCGCGGTCACATACATGATGTCCTTACCGGCAATGACGCCCCCGCTTTTAGCCGCATTGGTCGTTGTCGAGAATGTGGCCTCAGGGATGGCCGGGTTCATTTCTCCTCTCGCCGTTGGCTGGGTTTCTCAGAGTTCATTTGGATTGCGGAATACATTGGGCCTGTTTTCTTGGATTGAATTAGTCGCCATTTTCGCGTTTTCGCGTTTACCGGCGATTCCAAGCCGGGACGTTTCCGAGAGCCGAGAGGACGAGCGGATCTTCGACCCCCGCTGACCGAGTGTTGGAGAATCTCATGTCGCGAATCGGTCGGCATGGTCAACTGTGCACGAGATTCGAAGCCATCGTCGATCACTCCATCAGGCAGCGAACTGCCTTAGGTGATAATCCACGTGAATCTGCAGCAGTTTCCCCCACTCTTTCGGAGTCATCTTGCCGAACATAGGGTGGGGTTTCCAGGCGTCCTCAGTTCTTGCGTTCCAATCAACCTCCAGGATTTTCAGCAACTGTGACTTCTCATAAGCAAACTCAAATCTCCGTGAATGTGGGATTTTGAAGCCGGTCGGGAGCCGTAACCCGACCAGCTGTTCTGGATACCAATCCGCGAGAATCCATTTGAAAAGCGTCCTCGAAATCAGATAGCTCTCGTCTGGAAGATCGTAGAAGCCCTGCGATCCTCCACACGCTAGGTTGAGATGATGAAGCATCTGATCAACTTCCATCGTCCCCCACTGACGCTGCGAGTTGGGTGTCACACTTTCCACGCGCCGACGATACTCTTGCCGTTTTTCCTCCGTGAAAAATTGATTGCCATCAACTTCCTTCACGCGGAATGCCCGAGGCACATACCGGGCAATCGCGATTCCGGTGATCCAGAAGTCGCGAGCGAGAGCTGCGCGAAACACATTCATGAATGAATTTCCTTCCTGCTCTTCTTGCCGCGCGAGCGTTCGTATTAATACTCAAACCACTGGCTGAGGGCTTTGACCTTCTCCTCCGTATATGGCGGGAACAAATGCTCGATGGCCACGTCAGGCGGAGAAATCAGGACCGATTTCGCATGCGAGAGGGCGTCAAAGCCGGCCTTGCCGTAGTAATGACCGATGCCGGAGTATCCAATACCGCCGAAGGGCATCGTTTCGATAAACAGATGAATGTTCACCTGATTGATCGCGCCGCCACCGAATGACTGGCTCGCGAGGAAATGATCGATTGCCTTCTGGTCCCGGCTGAAGAGGAAACCGGAAAGGGGCTTCGGATGCTTTTTCACCTCGCGAATGGCAGCGTCCATGTCCTTGTAGGTGAGGATTGGGAGAAGCGGTCCGAAGACCTCGTCCTCCATGATCGGATCGTCCCACGTCACTGGGTAGATCACCGTGGGATCGAGATAGCGTGCATCTGGGTCGGAGGCCCCGCCTATGACGACCTTCTTCTGATCGATCAGACCCACCAAACGTTCCGTGGCCTTTGGGCTAATGATGCGGGAGTAGTCGTCAGGTCTGCTCTTGGGGTCGGTCCCGTACAGCTCGACCACCGCCTTCTTGCACTCCGCAACAAACTCCTCCGCGATCGATTCGTGCACGTAGGCGTATCCGGGCGAAGTGCACCATTGGCCGCCCCAGGCCGTAGCCCCCCAGACAATCTTTTTGGCTGCGTCCGGGATATTGGCGGTCGCATCAACAAAGGCCGGATTCTGACCACCGAGTTCGAGGAGAACAGGAGTCAGATTCTTTGCAGCAGCCTCCATGACGATCTTGCCAACCTTCACGCTTCCGGTAAAGAAGATGAAATCGAAGGGCAGCTTGAGCAGTTCCGTCACCTCGTCCTTACTTCCCGTGACGGCAGTAACGGCCCGAGGATCGAAGTATTTCGGAATGAGATCCAGTAGGACATTGCTGGTGGCGGGCAAACCCTCAGAGAGTTTGAGAATGCATGGATTGCCCGCCGCAAGAACCTGGCACGCCGGGTCGAAGAGCAAGGTCAAAGGTCCATTGAACGGACCAATCACCAAGGTGACACCGTACGGTTCTCGATAGACCTTGGCAGTATGCCCGCTCTCACGAAGGGCCTTCGGCACGACGACATCTACAGGCCTCATCCACTCTTTCAGTTCTTGCTTCGCGAAGGCGGCGGTTCCGACTGGCGCCATAATCTCGAAGACTTTCTCCTGGCTGGCGGTCTTGAAGTCACTGCTCATCGCAGCCTCAAGAGCCTCGGCATTCTCATTACACAAGTTCTCAAGGCGTGTCAGCTGATCGATGCGCCACTCGTAAGCCTTGGTCGCGTCCGAATCGAAGTATGCTTTCTGCTTGTCGAAGATTTCCTGGAACTGATTCATCTGGGTCTCCTTCGCTCATCAGTTTGTCGATGCCGCTTTTCAGCGGCGTCGTGATTTTTACGCCATTGTGAGAACCATGCGGAATCGCACATCACCAGACATCATGCGTCGATACGCTTCTTCGGCCCTTTCCAAAGGAAGCGTTTCGATCATGGGGCGAATGTCAGTGAGGACGCTGAAATCAAGGGTGTCCTGGGTCTCGATCGCTCTTCCCGTCAGGCTTCCAATGACCGAGCGGCCACCAAAAATCAGCGGAACTCCGTTGACTGGAATTGGATCACCCGAAACACCAACTACCACGAGCTTTCCGCGAACGGAGAGGCCGGGAAGCAGGCTGGCGATTGCTGCTCCGCTGGGGGCGGTTGCCAGGATCACGTCGGCGCCTCCCAGTTTCTGCAGCGCGGCTCCCGCATCCTCAGCTTTTGCGTCGATGTAAAGGTGAGCTCCCAGTTTGGGCGCGAGATGTTCTTTGTCTGGACCGAAGCCGATTGCAACGGTGCGGAAACCCATCTTTTTGGCGTATTGCACGCCGAGATGCCCCAGACCGCCGATACCCTGGATAGCAACGGTATCGCCAGCACGTCCGGTGTTGCGGAGCGCATTGAATGTGGTGATGCCGGCGCAGACCAACGGGGCCGCATCTTCTGATTTGAGCTCTTCAGGTATGAGAGCCAGTGCGCGTGTCTCTGCGATCATCATTTCCGCATAGCCGCCATCACTCGTCACGCCAGTGATAATGGGGTTCTGGCAATATGCCGTGTCGCCGCGGCGACAGGTCTCGCAGGTTCCGTCTTCCCCTCCAAAGAACCCGACTCCTACACGCTGGCCGACCTTCCAGGTCGTAACACGCCGGCCAACCTCCTCGATGCGGCCAATTGCTTCATGGCCCGGCACACGCGGATACACGACGCCGGGCAGTTGTCCCTCAACGGTGCCCGCGTCTGAGTGACATACACCGCAAGCTTCGACCCGGATACGTACTTGTTCCTCACCCGGCCCGACGACGGGCCTCTCGACGAGGCGAAAAGTCCCGGGTTTGGTTATCTCGACCGCCCTATATGTTTTTCCCATTTTCGTCTCCTATCGATCTGGAAGAACTCATGTGTCGTCGTTCATAAGAATTGCGGACAAGCGGCAGGTTGAAAATTCCCCGTTACTCGCGATCCTGGCTCGATGTCGCGAGACCGAGCTGGGTCAGAGGACGCCTTTCTGACCAACTACACCTCTCCCATTGTTTTGGAAGTTTTCAATCCTTGTCTTGATTGAAAGTGCCGCAGTTTGGCGTTTCTGTTGGGCTTTAGTGGGTGGGAAACGCGAGTGACGACCTTTACTTCTCTTCAGGCGCGGGGAGCTTGATCGTCTTCGGCATCGGAGCGTTTGCTCTTCGCCACCGTCCTGGCGAAGTTCCAACAATCTCAAGGAAACTTCGATTGAAAGCTGGCTGGTCAGTGAATCCGACTTCCAACGCGACTGTTAGTAAAGAGTCGTTCGAGTGCAACAAGAGAGACTTTGCGGCTTCAACTCGCTTATAGAGCAAGTAGCGCCGGACGGGAACACCAAACGACCTTTTGAATGCGCGCATGAAACGACCCGCCGATAGCGCACACTCTTTTGCAAGATCGGCAAGCGCCAGATCACCATCCAGATGTTCGTTCAACACCTCGATCGCTCGATCCTGTTGCCAGATCGTCAACCCCCCGGTAACAACCTCCGGCGGCTGGCTCCAGCCCTGGTACGTGCGGCTCAGATGAGCGCAGAACATCATGATCATTTCGTCGATAACTAAGCGTGGAAGCTGAAGCGGACGACCAAAGAACGGCAACATCATCCGGGCCCAATGAAGAATCACGTCATCCTTAGTTCCCGGAGTGCAATGCAAGTTGCGAATGCGCTTTTGCTCGTTCTCGTCACTGAATCGATTGATAACTGACCGGGGTATATAGACGTGAACCGAGTCGAAACCTGAAGTTCGCAGTGCGACCGGCTCCGACTCCATATCGAATATCTGAATCCCGCCGGCATCCCATTCGGTGACACGATGAAAGCGTCCGTCAAGCCACGTTCCCCAGCCCTTAATGCTGTCGGGACGGCGCAGGTGCACGGATATCGAAAAAGCCTTTTCTGGTGGAATGTGTGGAGTGGGTCCAGGAAAGCCGTTCGGCATTCGCATACGTGTCAACGCAACCTGAGGGTTGCCCTTGGGACCAAGCACAAGTGAGGAAGACTCCATCAGAGAAAAATGCTCCGCCAATCTTTTTCCAAACATGCCTTGAAGCATATGTTCTGCCTCGCACCACACTAGAATTTGCCGTTGCTATTTCTCCATTGATCGCGAGGTGGAATCGCTTGGAGCGTGTCCCAGTGTTCAGCGATCTTGCCGCTTTCAATGCGGAAGAGGTCATAAATGCCAGTCGGTACGCCACCAAACGTAGCCTCGGCGACGACGAGGACGAAGTTACCCTCGCCAAGTATCTTGTGCACGCTTTTGTATACGACCGCCTGACCTTTGTCGGCAAGAGCCTGCAAACCCGCAATCAGTCCCGGGATGGTGTCGGCGACCCATGGATTGTGCTGAATGTATGCGATTCCGTTGAAGTAGCTCGGAAAGGTCTCGCGACGGCCTGCGAGAAGGTCGTCCATGTAGCGTTGCATGAGCGCCTTATTCGCCTGTGTCTGGTCGAGATCGGACACCGCGGTGGGTCCGTCGATCATCGTGTGGCCACTGGGGCTGAGTTCGGTTGCGGTTTCCTGTAAGTTGTCCCAGTGCTCGACGATCAGACCATCTTCGAAGCGAAAGATGTCGAAGCCGATGCGTGGCCCGAAGAAGTTGTATTCCGTGTGAGCGAAGACATAATCCCCGTCTTCAAAGACACGGATGGTGTTGACGGAGGCATCGGGCGGCATGTTCTGAATGAGGGCGGCCACACCTTCAGGACCAGGGCCCACCTGTAGGTTGTGCTGGATGTACTTGTCCGGGTTGACATACGCGAACGGGACTGGATTTTTAGTCTCAAGCGACTTCAAGAGATCGACGACCTGCTGTTTACGGCTCGGGGGCATGGGTCCTCCAAGAACAAGTACGTTCTCTGAAATAGTGGACCATTTGGTCCTTTATTTGCAAGTCCTCAAGTAAACTGACCGATAATGTTGCAATGGGACGACGAAAATTGTTCACGCGGGAACTTGTCCTCGACAAAGCGATCCCCATCTTCTGGAAGCACGGCCTCGCTGAGACGAGTGTTCAGGACC
The DNA here is from genome assembly GCA_963841335.1 of uncultured Acidobacteriaceae bacterium. Lineage (GTDB taxonomy): Bacteria > Acidobacteriota > Terriglobia > Terriglobales > Acidobacteriaceae > Edaphobacter. The sequence continues at coordinate 403,263 of CAWJCF010000001.1, forward strand.
TTGAACAGGCCACCGGTGTGCGCAAATCGGGTTTATATGCGGAATTCGAAGACAAAGAAGACCTGTTTGTAGAGAGCATGCGCAGGTATTTTGATGTCCTGATGGAACGCGGACACCTGACCAAACAGCCTCTGGGTTGGACCAATGTTGAGAGTTTTCTGAAGGTCTGCTATGGGAGTTGGGGGCAGAAAGGCTGCTTCTCGGTAAATTCTATGCGGGAGTTCGCTGACCTCCCCCCAAAAGCCCGCCAACTCATGGTCGTGAGCGTAATGAAAGCCCATCATCTGCTCATCGACAATCTAGCCGCAGCGCGTGGAGCTCGTGACGATAATGATGCGCTCGCCGGCCTCGTCATCACGTTCTTTAGCGGAATTTGCCTTGAGCAGAATTTCGGTCCCGACCGGGCGAGAATTACGAACAAGATCGACGCCTTCATGCGGCTGATTCGTGGGATGTGATTGATCGTACCGAGTGGTGCTCCGCTGTGCTTACTTCGGAAACGAGTCGCCGAACATACCCCGCTCCCCAGAGTCGACCTACTCCGCTTTTGAAGGAGCATGGACGCGTCTTTCTGGGTGCTTTATATTGAGGCTGTCGCTCGAACGGAGATGGGCATGGCCCGCACGCAAAGTCTTCCGAAGAAGTCGGTATCGGCGCGACCGGATCACGACCGGAAGTTCTACGGCGCTAACTTAGCCGAGGTCTTCCGGACGCCGCTTTATGATTGCTCCCTCAAGAATGAGTCTGGCGTGCCCGACTTCGCCCTCACCAGGCTTAAGGGTGGATCGATGGAGATGCAGCGGGCGCCGGCCTATCCTGAGGACCGCGCCATGCTCATCTGCGTAGCTTTAGCTCCAACTCCGGTTGACCGGTGGCGTGCACGCATCGCCGGGCAAGAAGTCAGCGTCTCTCATTCGATTGCATTCGCAACAACGGTAATCGATCTCATGAAGCCGATGGAGATGTGGGCGGCAGGTCCGTTCGATTATCTGCACTATTATGTGTCGCGCGATCTGCTGGACAGAGTTGCAGCAGACAACAGGATTGCACCGGTTGATTCGTTTCGGATGGTCTTCTTTGAAAGGGACCTCGTCGTTGCTCAATTGACCAAAGCCATCCTCAGTCAGGTGCGCAACCGTGAACCGCTCAACATGCTTGCATTAGAAGACGTCTCACTTCTTGTGAGCACGCATCTTCTGCAACACTATGGAAACGGTAAGGGAGTTCTCCGGGCACAGCCGAGCCTAGAAATCTGGCAAAAGATTCGCACCGAGGAGATGTTGCGTGCGCATCTTGAAGGCGAGATCAGAATTGCGGATCTTGCAACCGCCTGTCAGCTCTCCCCAAGTCACTTCTCTCGTTGCTTTCGCCAGAGCTTTGGCACTTCAGTTCACCAATGGCTCATCAAGCTTCGAATCGACACGGCGAAGAATCTGCTTCGCGAACCCGAACCGAGTCTGGCAGAGGTGGGATTTCGGTCGGGATTCTGCGATCAGGCTGCCTTCACACGCGCGTTTACCACGCTCGAAGGGACAACACCGTTTCGCTGGCGCAAACTGAACGGTCGTGGCGCGGCTGCTACTGACCACCTTGCCTATGGTGAGCTCGGCTCTCGCTAGTGGCTTCTATAGAAGCAACGATCCGCTTCACCGAAAACTGTGCTTTTCTGTCCGCGTCCGGGTCCCGAAGAGAATGGCTGGAGACGTGGTGGCTCAAATAGATTCCGAGCAAGTCCCATGCCAGCTGGGCGACGTCGGTATCCTGCAATAAGTGTCGCTTGTCGATCGCATCACGGATCAACATAATGAGGGTCTGCCGCCAGACAGATTCCGCCGCAGCGGCAGCCTCTCGAACAGGTCCCGGCAAGAAACTCAACTCAACAATGGCTTGAGCGATCGGACAACTGCCCGGCAGTCCTGCCCTCCTCGTCCATCCAATCCATACATTCAGGTAGCGAATCAGCGATGGCAGCCCGCCTCCAACGCCAGTGTCGACTCCGAGGCAGGTACGGCTCCAATAGGTCCAATGCAACGTCAAGAATGGACCGCTTTAGGTCGCCCAAATGTGGAAAATGCGCGACAACACCACCCTTTGACATGCTCGCGCGTCTGGCAACCGAGCCAAAGGTGATCCTGCAGAGCCCCTCTGCGCTTGCCAAATCAAGCCCCACCCGAAGGATGCGGGTTCTAGTTACTTGACCAGACACTGATCGTCCTCCTTGTCCTACAAAAGCTCTTCTCATTCCCGACGAGGTAAAGCTACGCCGCCAGGCGACTGCGAGAGGTATGGTACGCGGTACACCATCTTGGAGGATTGCCGATATCCGTCCTATTTGTCGATTCGGACTCAGTTTTCGAGTCCAAACGAAGCGCATTAATCAGTGAAAGGACCATAAATCCCGCTCAGCACCAGCATTTCTGGGAGCAATCTCATTCAACCACGGTCATTTTGTACAAGAATGACCGTTCTTTTTTGCGCTACGCTACTCCCGGCGCAATCCGACGTCCGAATCGTTCCCTGTCATTCGACCCTCAGACAAAATCGCTTGCCGCAACAGAGCTATCCATGACGACATCATCGAACTCGGCAAACGCTTACGGTGCGCAGATGGCGAAGTATTTCACCATGAACCAACCGCCCCATGTTGCCATCGATTCTGCGGTTTCCGTCGTCCGGCCGCAACTGGCGATTACCCGGCTAATTGCGACGGAGCGGCATCCCGGAACGAACTGCTTCCATCCCATCTGAAAAGGCCTACGTTGTCTCGCTTCATCTTAATCATGCGAATTCCGGTGAATGGGAACTTTGGACCGATGAGAAGTACACAAAGACGGGGGCATGGCCAGTGGGCGGAGTCGCAATGTGCGACCTGGAGTCAAATTCGAGTATTCGAAATCCGGGCTCGATCGATTGGATTCATTACCATGTTCCGCGCGCAACCTTGGATTCGCTCTCGGACGATGCCGGAGTGCCCAGAGCTAAGCGTCTCTACTGCGTTTATGGAACCCCCGACCCGACACTTCATCACCTAACGCAAACGATTTTGCCATGCCTAAATAGGCCGGAGATGTTCTCCCAGCTGTTCATGGATTCTTTCACCTTGATGATTTGTTCGCACCTTGTCGGACGGTACGCTCAAACTCACGAAGCCTTCCCGCAATTCAAGGGCGGTCTTGCACCGTGGCAAAGACGTCGCGTTGTGGATTTGTTTCACGAGCACTTGGACGGCGAGTTAAGACTGGAAAGACTTGCCGATGAATGTGGGATTTCAGTCAGCCATTTTGCGCGATCATTCAGGAGATCGTTTGGGACTTCCGCACATCGCTACCTAATTCTGAAGCGCAGTTGAGATCGCCAAGGCCCTTTTGTCTGGAACGAATAACTCGTTGGTCGAAGTTGCCGCGCACACTGGATTTTCCGATCAGTCCGCGTTTACCCGGGCGTTTGCAAATGTTGTCGGTGCGACCCCGGCAAAGTGGAGGCGTGAACACTCACGTCGCAGGATTTTTGTCGAAATGCCCGAACGCCAGTTCCTTCAACCTCACGAATAGATCCCATCCTCGAGTTCAACGGCCTGGGCGGATGTTGCCCGGAATCGTCTGGATGCTAGATCGTCCCGGATTTGAGATCCGGTTAGAGTTCTCGCGTTGAACTCGAGCCTGGAGCGGTCTTTCGCCCGCCTTCGCTCCGCATTTGAGCAGGAATCGACAAAAGTGGTTCATGTCTTCAATAACACCGAGCTCGTTCCTGACTATGGTTGGTCGCAAGTCCGCGCTCGATACACGACTCGCAGAAGCTCAAACTAGAGAGGAAAAAAGGATCATGACACAGCATATTAAGAATGTAGTTCTGGTGCATGGAGCGTTCGCCGATGGCTCCGGCTGGAAGAGGGTCGCTGACATCCTCAAGAATGATGGCTACAAGGTGTCGGTGGCGCAGCCTCCCGAGACTTCGTATGCCGAAGATCAAAAGTATACGAAGGCAGCAATCGACGCAATGGGCGGCCCAGTGGTTCTGGTCGGCCACAGCTACGGAGGGTCCATCATCACCGAGGCGGGAAATCATCCAAACGTTGCAGCACTTGTCTATATTGCCGCCTTTGCCCTCGATGAAGGCGAGAGCTGTGCGTCAATCGAAACGGCGGTGCCGCAAGCCTCCAAGGCGTTCACACCGGACAGCAATGGGCTTTGGTGGATAGACCAGGCGCATTTCGCCGCCGACTTCGCAGCGGACATCCCACGGGATGAGGCTGAGTTTATGGCGATAGCGCAGGTGCCGATTTCTACTGACTCGTTCACCCATCAGGTTAAGAATCCCGCCTGGAAGCACAAGCCCACCTGGTACATGGTGGCCACCGAAGACCGATCGATCAATCCGGACCAGGAGCGCATGATGGCGAAGCGCGCCAAGGCTAAGACGGTCGAAGTGAAATCGAGCCATGTCGCCTATATGTCTCATCCAAAGGAAGCGGCCAAGCTCATCGAAGAGGCTGCCACCTCCGTCAATGCGTAGCTCTGCGCTTTCAGACAGAATGATCTCCGCCGAGCCGGTTACGGCCGGCGGAGAGTCTTTATGGATCTAGCGCCTCAGGAGAGAGGAATGATGGATCACATCACCGTACAAGGACAAGGCGGCACGTTCGCCGCGTATATCACAAAACCGAAGTCCTTGCCGGCTTCGGCTGTTGTCGTTCTGCAGGAACTGTTTGGTGTGAACGCCGACATTCGCAAGCACTGCGATGAATTGGCGGAACAAGGCTACCTCGCAGTCGCTCCAGACCTGTACTGGCGACAGGAGCCGGACGTCGATCTGAACGTCACCTCCCAAGCCGACTGGGACCACGGTCTTCGCCTCTATCAGGCTTATGACCGAGATGCCGGCGTCATGGACATCAAGGACACCATCGACGCAATTCGCAATCTCCAAGATTGCAACGGCAAGGTTGCCTTGCTCGGCTATTGCCTCGGCGCGCTGATGGTCTTCATGACAGCCGTGCGCAAAGGTGGCATCGACGCCGCGGTCTGGTATCACGGCGCCGATACCGATAAATATCTGGGAGAGGTCGATGGGCTTGATGCGCCCATTCTCATGCATCTGGCGGAGGAGGATGAGTTCATTTCCAAGGCTGCACAAGCGGAGATTAGAGCAGCGCTTGCTAAGAAGCCAAATGCCACGGTGTACAGCTATCCGGGGCAGAGTCATGCCTTCTCCCGCCATAACGGAAAACACTACAACGCGGCCGCGGCTCACCTTGCCAACGGCCGGACTAGCGAGTTCCTCAATCGCGAGTTGCGATGATTGCCGGAAGTGCTTAAGGGAGCAATTGAAAGGAGCCCGAATGGTCAGAAAAGTGGAGATGGAACGGTTTACAGTGACCTCCTCGAAGCCGTTCGACGTAGTTGTAGCAGCCATCAAGGCACCGATCGTCTCTTCCTCATCGGAAAGGAACCGGATGCGTCCGTTGCTTTCCGGTCTCTGTTCTACAAGCCGCGCAGGGTTGCTTGTGACTTTGCCATCCGCGAGGGCGTTCTTGAATGTTCTGCCAAACACGTTCTTGTAGCGATTCTTCGTCGCCGGCGCACTTGTGAGCACTGAGCCATGCGTCAATATCAGACGGTTTGATATCGTCCGCGACGCGCTCTCCAAAATCTTTCAAAATGATGTTCATTCTGATCCGGAAGCTCTTCACGTCTTTTCGTCCATGCTCGATGTACCAGTCAATCGCTTCTTGGGCGATGACCTTAAACCGAAGGCCTTTGTGTTTCATGTTCGTCGGCAGTTTCACGCCGCGCAGAGCATCGGTCTTCCGGACCTTGTACAACTTGATAGCGTCGCCGCGACGACCCACCTTTTCGCGCCTCTCTCGACCGTCAATGTAGTAGCGAATCCACCAGATGTCGGCACCTGGCTCCTTTTCGAAAACTCCGCGCTCCTTCTTCTCAATCTTTCTCGGCATGGGATTGATCCTCTGAAATCCACAATAGCAAACGAGGAACAGACCGGCACCAGAACCGGCACCAGCTCTTTCGGAATACGAAAAAGCCTCTCGGGTCGAGAGGCTTGGGTCTTCGTAACCTAATTCAATTTTACTGCTTTATCTTGGTGCCGGGAAGGGGGGCGAACCCCCACGAGGTTGCCCTCGGCGGATTTTGAGTTCTGAACCCTATCTTCCACCGGTTACTAGTGAGTCTTGTTTTGTTCAATTTATTTGAGTTCTCAGTCCATAGTTTCCGTCGGGAGAGACAGACATCGATCTCGGTTGCTGTCATGAAGCTGTCAATGCTTTGCGACGACGTTTCCGAAAATCCCGTTTTCTTGCGTTCAGTACGTATCAGGAGAACGATTGTCGGGTCCGAAGGGAACTTCAGGTCCTCTCCAAGAGCAGATCCTCTTCGGAGAAGAGCCTACAATTCGGGGGGAGGCCTAGCCTATGACCTCACGCAGACAGCTGTTCCAGGGTCTCGCTTTACTCCTACCATCGAATCTTCGCGGCTCTTGGTTGATAGAAACCGTGTCTGCAAAACGGAGGAAATCTATGAAACGAGAAATCATTCGGGTCGAGCCACTGGCGACCTACCTCGAAAAGTACAAGGCGCCCGCTTCGATGGTGACTAAACACGGCGACACTATTTACGTCTCAGGCTCTCCGCCGTTCGATCCGAAAACCGGAGAGCTTTTCCGAGGGCCCATTGACCTACAACGAGCTACTCGCCAAAGAGTACAGCGACTACGCCCGAATGCCCCTGCATCGCGTCACCATGGACGTTTATGCAGTCCAGCATCCTGGGGTAAATGTACCTGCGGCAAAACGATCGGTTGCACTCCATCTTTCAAGGCTCTGTCTGCTTCTCGAAGGTGGATGGCCGATTGACAAGGCCAATGACGCAATGAGAATAATCTCTGCTCAAAAAAATCTTTGCGAGTGGTTGGAACCGCCGTCGATGCTGGGGACACCGAGCGTCCTGGATGTTCTTGGAGCGGTGTCGATCGAGGAGCGTTTGATGAGGTAGCAGATGGCAATGCGAGGGGTATTCCATACAAGCGCATGGTAATCAGGTGGAATTATGGGAAGCTGTTTCACGACCGGGCATAACTAGTATTGGATGATGGAGCGCGGAGGACACGACTACAGACTCGCTAGCTACAGGACAAATCGCTCATTCGCGCTCTTGCAACTGCGGCAGCTCCAGGATCGCCAGCATCAAATTCAATGCCCTTGCCACAATCATCGCAACGAATCGCAAGCCGTCGAGACGTAATCTCAACATCGCGACATCTCCGATGCGGACCACATAAATAGTAGTTCATGGAACCTCAATTTATTCTAGCCCACCAGGTCGAGCAGATTAGGGCAGTTCGATTGAGGATCACGCTGCCGATTCGCGTTGACGCTTGCGGTTGAAGAAGTACGTGTCGTGAAGTGCTAAGCTGATCACGAGCAGGCGCGACTTCCGTTCTTAGCCGCCTCATACACCGCGATTATCCCTCCACCTGACCCGCCTAAACCAACACTTAGACTCTGACAAAAATTCGGCGATGGTAGAGCGTCGAGACAAAAAGCCAACACACGCCTACGAATCCGAGAGAGTAGAGCAAGGAGGCGAAAGCTGGGTTCGGAGTGACGTGCAAGATGGATTGATAGAGCGTCTGTTGCAGATTCAGGCCCTGGCTGGAATGGATAGCGCTGAACGTCGACTGCAGGAGTTCGGAGAATACATAGGCCGAGATGGCATTGGTTCCGAAGACCAAGAATGGCATGACGAGACTTGAGTCGGCTGGCTCGGCGGAACGCGCTTTACGCAGATCAACAATCAGAAGACAGAGAGCGAGCAGCAGGAGGCTGATACCGCCAGCGAAGAGTACGTAGGAGCTGGTCCAGAGCTTCTTGTTGATGGGGAATGAGAGGTTCCACAGGCCGCCGAGAAGAACACCGCTGAGGCCCGCGGTGGCGATTCCAACCACCTTCGCGGACAAGGTTCGTTGCGTTCGTAGCCAGGTACCGGTGAGGAGTCCGAAGAGGGTTGTTGCCACTGCGGGTATGGTGCTGAGAAGACCTTCCGGGTCGCGGGTGTGCTCGTAGAGATGGGAGGCGGAGAAGATCTGCCGGTCGAGCCATGCGGTGAGATTCGCGTCGTGATCGAGGAGGGGTACATCGCGACCGGGAATGCCATACCCCGGAACGGGGACGTAGCGCATCAGTATCCAATAGCCGGCGAGTGCTGCCACCGCGATGGCCACTTTACTGCGCCAGCCTGGGCTAATGAGATAGAGCGAGGCGGTGATGAGGTAGCAAATGGCGATACGGGGAAGCACTCCGTAGAAGCGCATAGTGTGCAGATGAAAGTAGGGAAAGCTGTTCACAACCAAGCCGAGCAGATAAAGGATGATGGACCGTCGGAGGGCGTGCAGGAAGAGCGACTGTTTCGTGGCACCCTTCGCAAGCCGGGAGGCAGTCGAGAAGACTGTTGTAATTCCGACGAGAAAGAGGAAAGTGGGAAAAACGAGGTCCGTCGGTGTGCAGCCGTTCCACGCGGAGTGTTTGAGCGGCCAATAGGCAGCGGCCTCGTTGCCGTTGTTATTAACGAGAATCATGAAGGCGATAGTGAGGCCGCGCAGGACATCGACCGAGACCAGACGGCCTGCTGGCGCAACGTCGCGTAACGGGCTAACGATAGTTGAGTTTGAATCGGTCGTCGTCATGATTACCTCTTGAGTTTGAAGGACTGCTGGGAACAAGATGAAGGGTTCGCGCAATAGCCAGCGCGGCTGCGTAGGAGTCACCTTGCGGTGTGGCGCTGTAGGCTTTTTGGCTGTGGTTCCAGCGGTCGCCGAAGGCATACCAGTCGATGCTTTTAGGGGCTTCCCCAGTGGCGAGAGAGTTGGACAGGGAGTCAAAGTACATCTGCCACCGGGGCATGTAGTAGTCGCTAGTCAGACCGGCCCAGTCGCGATTGCCGTACTCGTGGAGGCCGAACTCGCTCGCCTTGCGATCTCCCCACGTTGTAAGGATTGAGCGTGCGTCGTAATTGAGGCGGTCAAGTTCTGCTGGTGACGACGCCCAGGGCGGAACAAAGGAGAGCCACTTGCCGAGAAGAAAGAATGGGCTGGTTTGCAACAGGTCGTTCTGGAGTTGCATGTCATGCATCCATTGTTTCGTGAGGTCGGCAAATGCGACCTTGTCTTTGGATTCATAAGCTTGTTTGATCAGTGGCAACAGGCGACGGCTTTCGTTCGCCATAACCTGACGGGCTACGTCGACCAGATCGTAGCGATAGGTCTCGGTGGATCGAAGCTCGGGTGCGACCTGAAGGAGTTCGGTTAGTGCAGGGGCGAAATCGGTTGGGTTGTAGCGGAGAACATCGGGAGACCATGTAGCGGCGTGCGTGGATGTCAGCGATGGTTGAGAGTCGAAGACGGAGTCGTGTGCGGCATCGCGCTCACCGTGGTCCAGATTGCCGTCGGCACGGTAGCCGTAGGCGGTCTTGAGGAGAATCTGCCAGGCGCGGCGTGCGTGTGGATCATCGGCTCCGTAACGGCGTATTGTGTAAGAGTCAGTCCACTCGCTGAGGTCCACCGGATCAGCGTGCCAGGCCATTTCTGTGTAGAGGTCGAATGCGAAGGGGTTGGTGTCGAGGCCCTCAGTGAAGAGTGCAGTGCCTACGATGCGGCTGCCGGAACGCGCGGCCATCGTCGGAAAGCGAACGGCGTAGTCGTAGAGCGGGGCTCCCATAGTCGTGCGGCCGCCGAACTCCCAGAGGCCACCGTAGAGCCAGGAAGCGCCGCGAAATTCGCGGTCGCGGTCTTCGCGTGGCATACGACCCTGCTCGATCTCCGCGATAAGAACGTGGCTGGTGTCGATTGAAGACAGCAGCTCCTGAGTGGGATTCTGTTGCCAGCCGAGCAGCATCCATAATGCGCCGGGATGGGCGCTCAAGAGGGCATCCTGCACTTTTCTTGCGGCCGCGGGAATGGGTACGTCTCCTGCTGCTCCGCCTTCCTGAAAGATTTCCATGTCGTAGATTGCAGAGTCGCCATAGAGAGCGTGTTGATGGCGGTAGAAGGATGCAGCGAGCTTGTCGAAGTATGAATCCCGAGGATCGAGCCAACCGGGGCGGGTAAAGCCGTTCCAGTCGCCCTGGGTGATGACGTGGGCGCCAGGGTTTAGAGTGGCGAAGTCGGCAGGGACGATACCGTAGTATCCGGGTAGCACCGGGGTGATGCCCAGGCTGCGTAACATAGCGATAATTTTTTTTGCCGACTCAGACCGCTTCTGGAGAAGCTCTGTCGAGATGGGGGCTTCAAAGCAGCACATGTTGCCCATCAACTGCCAGTTCTGGTGCGCGGGTTGCACTATCCAGTTCCGGATGGCCTCGTCAGAGTAGCCGGAGTCGCGGAAGGTTTGATAGAGCACGAGATCCATTCCGCGTTCGATCAGGATTGCGTTGATGCCGCTTAGTGCGAGGATGTCGATCTCATGTTGCCAGCGTTTTTCGTCCCAGTACGGAGCGGAGTATCCCTCTACATTCTCATTTAGCGCGTAGCGCCAGGGATAGAGGGCAGGCTTTTCGATCGGGTTCTGCGGAGCGGGCAGAACGAGGTTGGTTGCGTCTAATTGGAATCCGTTCGGGGACACCTGCAGGTGAGCGACGTACTTCAGGTACCAGTTGACTCCATAGAGGACAGTGGGTTGCGTTGCCGCTTCTACGCGAATATGCCCGCGGGTGCCTGTGATCCGGAAGTAGTCTTTGCTGCCAGGCCTGTCGACGAGCGCTAGTTGAAACTGAGGGGCGAGGTGCGGCATGAAACGCTCGAGAACTTCCTCCGCGGGCGCTGTAGGGGACTGCGCCTTCGCAGTCGTGAACGAGTTCATAAGGCCAACTGTAACGAGAGAAATCGCGAACAGTCGCGTTGAAAACATGCATACCAATGTAGCGAAGTTTTGTTCCGCTGAGCCTCTTCTTTTAAGAGTTTGAACCGAACAATCGAGACCCAGGGAATTAGACTGGGATATGCGAAAAGTTGCCTGCTTATTGATTCTGCTTACATCTGCGGGGTTATCCGTTCCGGTCTTGTTAGCCGATGCGTACGATGCGCAACCGAAGCTGGTTGTGGTGCTGGTATTTGACCAGTTTCGTGGGGACTACCTGGATCGGTATCGCGCAGACTTCAAAGCGAAAAACGGATGGAATCTCTTCCTGAAACAGGGTGCTCATTTCACTGATTGCTACTACGATTACGCAAATTTGGTTACAGCGGCTGGACATTCGACGATTGGCACGGGTGCCTACACCGACGGGCATCAAATTCCGTTGAACGAATGGTACGAACCGGGCCCGGACGGTAAATTGCGACAGGTAAGCTCTGTTGCTGATGACCGGTACAAGCTAGTGGGTGCGCCGGTGGGGACCAAGGATCTGACGGGTGCTTCCGCGCATAGAGAGATGGCGACCACACTGGGAGATGAACTGGTTTTGGCGACAGGCGGCCGTGCGCGTGTCTTTGGCGTTTCAATGAAAGACAGAGCTGCGATTTTGACCAGCGGTCATGCGACGAAGGGTGCGTTCTGGATTGACCACGATACGGGGACGTGGGTGACCTCGACCTACTGGATGACACAGCTTCCTGGCTGGGCTGTCGAATTCAACGCGAGCGGACGTGCGGAGATGGCGCGCAAGGAGAGCGCTGTCGGTGAAGGAAGTTTCTATGAGAAGGTTGGGAAATCGGCGGCAAGCGTTGGCTATCAGCTGGATTTCGCTAAGGCGCTGATAGTTGGCGAAAAACTCGGGCATAATCCTGATGACGTGACGGATATGATCACAATCTCGGTTTCGTCGACCGATATCAACGGGCATGCGCTCGGGCCCGATGATCCTTCGCAACGCGAGTTGATTATTGAATCCGATGCGATGCTAGATGCGTTCTTTACCTTTCTTGATAAAACGATAGGGCTGGAGAACGTGATGGTAGCGATGACCGGCGATCATGGCGTGGCGACGAGCCAGAAAGCCGGAGACGCAATGGGGATGCCCGTACTGGATTTTCCCCCAAAGCAGTTCACAGGGCCGCTTGAGTCCATGCTGGAGAAGAAATATCCGTTGCTCAAGGGACAGAAAGCTTTCGTTCTGCTGATGGACAATCCCTACCTCCTGCTGAATCAACAGGCGTTTAGAGCGGCTGGTGTCAGCGAAGAGGAGGCTGAAAATACGACGAGAGCGATGGTTGAAAGGATCTTTGCCGGATTCGAAAGCAAGGAAGAAGTGAACGGTCGCTTCAACGAACCCGCAGCTGTGACACACATTTACACCAGCAAAGAGATGCGCGATGGTAGGCTCCCGGAAACACAGTACGGCAGACTGGTCGCGCACAGTTATTCACCGAATGTTGGCTGGGCTCTTCACATCAACTTTGGGCCATATCAATTTCCATGGAACGGATCTGGCACGACACATTTTTCTGCGAACAGCTACGACCGGCATGTACCGCTAGATCTCTTTGGAGCCGCATTCGTGCCGGGCACCTATCACGGAGTGGTAGCGCCTGTAGACATCGCGGCGACGTTTGCATCGCTGCTTCGGATCAATCGTCCGAGTGCCGCCGTCGGGCGCGTACTGACGGAGGCGATGCGACCCGAAGGAGCTAACTCGACCTGGGTTCGCGATGCTCAACCAACGCAGGCGGTGTCGAAATAGCGCTGAGCAATGCTGTCGTTAAGCGGTCGCTGAAGCTTCATCCACAAGATGAAAGACCAAGGTGCCTCCCTTGATCAGTCGCGCGTGATCGATTGCCAAGCCGTTTAGCGATGTTCCGTTCCATTCGACGGAGCGAATATATATTGATTTGGCAGATTGACGCTCGGCCACGATCGTCAGCTTACGGTCTCCGACGACCTTTAGGTCAACACGATCAAACAGAGGCGTTCCGAAGTCGTAGCGTGCGCTTACCGGATCGACTGCGTAGAGGCCGAGCGAGCTGATGACAAACCATGCAGACATCTGACCGCAGTCTTCATTGCCTGCCATTCCGTCCGGCTTGTTGTCGTACATTGTTTCAAGCAGGCTGCGAATGCGCGCCTGGGTCTTGTGCGGTGCGCCAGCATAGTTATAGAGATACGCGATGTGGTGGCTCGGCTCGTTGCCGTGCGCATACTGACCAACCATACCGGTGACATCGGGGGGCATGTCGGGTGGGAGCTCAGAGCTTTGATTGAAGAGTTGGTCGAGCTTTTCGACGAAGGGTTTGTTGCCACCCAATGTTTCAATTAAGAGCGCCGGATCATGCTGAACGCAGAAGGTGGTCTGCCATGCGTTGGCTTCGGTGTAGTCGCGCCACTTCGTAATTTTGATTGATTTGGGGTTGAATGGCGCGGCCCAGTGACCATCTGTGTACTTCGGTCGAATGAAGCCAGCCTCCTTGTCATACAGGTTTACAAAGGACCGCGACCGTTTCATCAACATCACGTAGTCGGCATCTTCACCAGCGGCCTTGGCGATTGCTGCTACGGCGCGATCGTCGTAGGCGTAGTCGAGCGTCTTGCTGGCTGACTCATCCTGCGCATCGCAGGGAACATAACCGAGCTTGCGATAGGCAGCCAGGCCGCGGTAGTCGTCGACATCGGCACGTTTCTTGAAGACCGCATATGCCGAGTTGACATCAATTCCACTAAACCCCTTCGCCAGCGCTTCGGCGACGACGGGAGCGGAGTGATAGCCCACCATACAGCCCGTTTCGCTTCCCTGCAGAGGCCATACGGGGACGCCTTGAGGGCTCTCCTCGGCCATGCGAATCAGGCAGTTCACAAAGTCCGGTACACGCTCGCCAAGAATGAGCGTGTACATGGGATGTAACGAGCGGTAGGTGTCCCACAACGAGAAGGTGCTGTAGTTGTGAGCGCCCTTCGCAAGGGTGTGCACGTTGCCGTCCATACCGCGATAACGTCCATCCACGTCGTCAAACAACGTGGGTGCCACCATCATGTGGTACAGGCCGGTGTAGAAAATCTCCAGATGTTTCTGATCGTCGGAGCCGACCTGAATACGGCCGAGCTCTCTTCGCCATGCGATATGTGCCGCAGCGCGTGTCCCATCAAAATCCCATCCTGGAGCCTCCGCCTTTACGTTGCCGGCTGCACCCTCGGTGCTTACACCTGAGATCCCGGTCTTCACGTGGACAACTTCATTCGCACTCGTCTTGAACTTCAGGACGCAACGCAACGAGGTGCTCCTGGCTTCGCCCTCAAGCAGCTTTCCTTCTGAGTAGATCTCTGCAATCTCAAATGGCTTTGAAAACTTCATGAAGAAGTAGATCTGCCGGCCCTTGGCCCAGATGTCTGTGCAGCGTCCGCCGACGATCGTGTCATTGCCAATGACCTTCAGGGACGACCAGCGAATCGATGGAGTTGGTGGAGCATCCGGATTGGCAGCATCTGTGCCAGCATCTCCAGCATGCGCGAGATCCACAAGGAAATGCGCATTGTCCGATTGCGGAAAAGTGTACCGATGGATGCCTACACGCTCGGTCGCCGTCAGTTCGGCTCTTATCTTCGAATCCTGCAGGTAGACGCTGTAGTAGCCGGGAACCGCCTCTTCATCGATGTGTGAGAAGCGCGATCTGTAGCTCGTCGGCGAATCTGGCTTAGCCCGCGGATCGAATTTAAAATCATCGGTCGCCGGCATGAGCAGAATATCAAGCATGTCTATGCAACCGGTGCCGCTTAGGTGAGTGTGGCTGAAACCAAGAATCGAACTATCGGCGTAGTGATACCCCGAACAGTGATCCCAATCTTTTATGCCGGTATCGGGACTCAGTTGTACCGCACCAAATGGCATTGTCGCGCCTGGATAAGTATGGCCGTGCCCTCCGGTTCCAATTGCGATCTTCACTAACTTCGTATTGTCGATATCGGTGCCTGCAGTCGACGGTGCGCCCAGTAACGAATGGAATGACGGCAGCGCGAGAGATTCCTTTACAAGGCACGTCATAGACGCGGCCGACACGCCACTCAAGAAATTTCGTCTCGATACCATCGTTCTCTCCCGTTCGTTCCTTGCCGATTACTGTTGAGGCTCGAGAAGGCTATCTACGCATCCTACGGGTTTGTTTACAGGGTTGCATCGCGCCACAAGGCCATCGGGCAAACCAACCGAATACTTCGTCCAAGGCGAAGGTTCTGACAAGGGATAGTCCGTGCTCAACATCTGCGCTCCACTGGACAGCGCTAGGTCACGTCGCGTGGTGTCGTTTGTTCGCGCCTGCTCGGTGCTTTCATCCGTGCGTGTTCGAACGAGATATCCCTGTTTCACTAGAGCATTGATCGCTTCGACCGATCCGTCGTTCTGCTCAACAAATGCCGCGTCGGGCGCGCCGGGAATCGCATTGGTGAAGAGAATGCGCCCGCGCAGCGAAGGGTGTCCCTCCGCGTAGATGGGTCCTACGTGCTGCTGATCCATCAGAAAGATGACTCGGCCGCGAGCCTTGGCAAGCGTTGGCCATTTGCCGGCGTGTACAGCCTCGACCAGAGTTGAAGCATTACCGCGGACTTCATCCGGCGTGATCATCTCATTTGGTTTGAAGACGGAGCGGATCTCGGCATCGAGCGCATCGAAGACCGTTGCGGTAAACGGCAGAGCTTTCACTGCATTCGGCACGTCATGTGGCGAGTCTTCCTTCGTCTCCACGAGAATAAAGATTGGTAGATGGCCAGGATGTTGTTGAGACCATGTTCTGACGTCGTTCAAACAGGCGACGAAGGTATGGCATCTGCTCCGCTCGTCAACACTCTGGATGTGCATCACCTTGAAGCCGGGCTTGTCCATCTCATGATGAGGATCAAAATCCGGGTCTGCGGGCAGTCCCGCTGCAGCCACTTGTTGAACGATCGCGGGATGAGCATAGCGACCGCCCTCGGGGTCGGCGAAGACGTCGATTTCAATCTGTCTCACACCGCCGGAGAGTTGATCTGCGAGAGGGGCATGATGATAGTCCAAGCTCCGAAGCGCTTTGGGATTTTTCATCTCCATGTACTTCCGTTCGCTGGCTGCGAATCCGGCGTGATAGCTATTGTGTGAGCCGATGACCTGAATCTGATTCAGGTGCACGATCTTATCCTGTGCTGCCTGGGAGTTTTGCTGCGCCATCGCTATCTGGCATGTTGCGAGCAATGTAGTGCCTACCGCAACCATCGCACTTCTAACAAACATCATCGGTTTAACCCTGAAGACACAATTCTATTGCTGGGCGGTGCCGTTCTTGAGGGAACGGCACTGCAGTTGTCGGGGATTGGTTCAGCGATTGCAGATTGCTAGAAGATTATCTTCGCTGCAAACTGAAACTGCCGCGCAGGATACGCAGAGGTGATAGATCCAAACGTGGAGTCACTCACGTTTGGATCCGGTGCTTGATAGTTAACTTTGTTGAGGGCGTTGAACGCCTCGGCGCGGAAGTCGAAGCTCGATGAATCGTTCCACAACCGGAAGGCTTTGTGAAGCCCGAAGTCCGTCTGGAAGAAAGCATAGGAAACGACCATGTTGCGTTGCGCATTGCCGAAAGGACTTCCGGTAAGCGGGATGAAAACATTTGCTTTACTGAGGTAGCCGTTGAGTGCGCTGGATGTTTTGACGCGATTGGATGCCGGAGCAACGGGATTACCGATGACACTGGGACGGTAGGTGTAGAGATCGGTCACGTTCGTGCCATTTGATGTTGAATTGCTGTAGTTGAGGTTTACGGGCAAGCCGCTGGACATGTAGTTGATGGTATTGAACTGCCAGCCGCCAAGAAAGAATTTGACGAGGTAGGGGGCATTCCCTCCGAAACGGCGCCCCGTGCCAAAAGGAAGGTCGTAAAGGATTGACGTTGTATTGTTCAATGGCTGATCGTACCCCGATCTGCCGTAGTCGCCTCTTGGGTTGGCGAAGTTCACGCGTGAGTTATCACCATTGCTCGTCTCGAGATGTCCGGATGACTCGTCAAAGGCGCGCCCCCAAGTGAATGAGTTGAGAAGGTAAATGCCGTTCGTGTAGCGCTTCTCGACTTTGAACTGGAAGGAGTTATAGTTCGAGGGTCCGCTGCTGGAGGCAATCTCAATGTCGCCGAAATTTTGAACAGGACGGCGTGCGGCAAGAGTGCCGCCCGGGCAATTAATAGCTAAAGCCGCTGTGCAGATTGTGGCTTGATTGTAGTCGGCGAGGATCTGAAGATGGGTTCCTTTATTGCCGACGTAGGCCACGTCCATCACCACGTTACCGGGAAGCTGCTGCTGTATTCCGAAGAAGTAGCTCTGGATATAACCCGTCGGGCTGTGGGCAGGGATGTAACGCGACGTGACCAATGCGGGGTTGAATGCGGAGGGTGAGACAAGGCTAGCCGCGAACCCCTGTTGAGTCTGCCGGAAGCACGTCAATTGACTTTGTGTGTCGTTCGCGCAAAGGTTTGCTGTGGTTGGTGTTGGATTGTTGACGGTTGCGTTGACGACGTTTGGCCCGTTGTAGGTCAGGTTATTCTCTCCGCCTGCGCGATTGTATTG
Source organism: uncultured Acidobacteriaceae bacterium (assembly GCA_963841335.1). GTDB lineage: Bacteria > Acidobacteriota > Terriglobia > Terriglobales > Acidobacteriaceae > Edaphobacter. The sequence goes on from CAWJCF010000001.1 coordinate 420,784, forward strand.
CGTATAGTTGATGCCGTAGCCGGAGCGAATCACAGTGTTGGGCGTGTAGCTGTAGGCGAAACCGAAACGCGGAGCAAGATCGTTCAATGGCATGTTGACAAGAGCGCGGTTGTAGATGGATCCACCGCTCGCCTGGATAAGCGTGTTCGTACCCGGGCTGAAGTTGGCCAGCTTATTGTTAGCCTCATACTGAGGGGTAGCTAATTCGTAGCGAAGGCCAGCGTTGAGTGTAAGGTTTGGTCTGAGCTTGATATCGTCTTGAACGTACATAAAATTCATTCGCTGACGCAGACTGGCGATGAAGAAATTTGTCAACGAATAAGAATTTTGGTTTCCGAAGATAAAGTCCGCCAAATCTTGCGCCTGCGAGATTTGTGCGGAAGCGTTATTCCCTGTGCCAGGATCGGTCGGGGTTCCGGCAGTCTTGGAATAATTGCCACCGTAGTTACTCTGACCAAAGCTCGGATTGTAGTCGTTGATTTGCGTGTTGATCGCCTGATACTCATAGCCGACCTTGATCGAATGAATGCCGTGAACCAAGGTGTAATTTACCTTCGGGTTGATGACTGAGGGGTTCTGGAACTGCGGACTCGCCGGCTGGGTGCCGAACTGAGTAAATCCTGTAACCGCCTGTGCGTTCAGGCTTCGCACGATAAGAGGGCTGGTGGGCAGGCCGTCAGTGATTCCAGCCGCGGCGAGCAAGCCAGGAGTGCCCACACCGTAGGGTGCTTTCGCACCTTGGTTTGTGCCAATCCCCATGCGGAAATCCAGCAGAGAGGTCGGCGTGATGACATATGTTGTGCCAAAAGCGATCTGCCTGTTGTAGATGTGAACATTGGTATTGGCATTTCCACCGGCCGGTCCACCAAAGGGAGGGGGATCGAAGATGGTTTCCTGGTGCTCGCTGTAAACAAAAAACACACTGAGCTTGGAATTGAAGGTGTGATCAACGCGGGCGTCACCCTTGTCGTCTTGAATCGTGCCGCGAGGAAAGTTGGTGAAGTTGTTGGCGAAGGAGTTCGGCGTGCCGGGCAGGGCGCTGGTATTTGTTGCGGGGAGGGCAGCAAACACCGATTTCGCTAAGACAGATTGATCGGACGCGGGAATGACGCCGTTGGTGTAGACCTTGCCTGTAATTGGGTTCGTTAGAGGGATCGGCGCCGTAGTACCGTCGATACGATGGAGGAGGAAAGTACCGGTCCTTTGTTCCGCGGTCGGAAGAGTAGCCGTGGCAAAGCTCTTGAAGATCTGACGCACTCCCTCGTAATCCATGAAGAAGAATGTATGGTCCTTCCAGATGGGGCCGCCGAAGGTCCCGCCGAACTGGTTGCGGATGAAAGTGGGCTTAATGCCGCCGCTCGGCGCAAAGGGCCCAATTGCATTCAGGTCCGTGTTGCGGATGTAGTCCCATGCGCGGCCGTGAAACTGGTTTGTCCCCCGACGAATGGAGGCGTTAATCACCCCACCCGAGGCGCGACCATATTCAGCACTATAGTTGTCCGTTTCCAGACGGAACTCGGAAACGGCATCGGGTGAGGGAGGAATATTCTCGTTTGCAAATCCTTGGTTCGACGTGCCGTAGGAGTTGTTGTCGAGTCCATTTAACAAGAAGTTATTGAATGCGCTTCGCTGCCCGTTTATGTTGAACGAGGCTTCACGACTTGTCGTCGACTGGTTCTCCAGAAACGATTTCCGTACGCCGGGAACCAACAACGCCAGGTCGGCGTACGACCTTCCATTCAGGGGGAGATTTTCTATCTCCTGTGTCCCGATAACCTCGCCGCGCGAACTTGTCTCTGTCTCGAGTGCGGTCGGCAACGCCGATACCGTTACGGTTTCGTTTACCGAACCGGGTTTCATGGTTACGTCGACTCTTTGTCTCGAATCGGTCGTTAGGGTGAATGTCTGGGTCTTCGCCCGCTCAAACCCGGGCGCTTCCGTGGTGACGGTGTAGTTCCCAATCGGTACGCTGGAGAATTCGTAACGGCCTTCGGAGTCGGTTGTTGCTTTTTGAGTAATTCCAGTGGCGGAATTGGTCAGGGTGATGGTGCTGTTTGGGATCGCTGCACCGGAGTTATCTCTTGCGTAACCGAGAACTGAAGCGGATTCGAATTGACCGAAGGCGCTCCACGAAGGCATCAGTATGACGAGTATCGCCAGAAACAACCATTTCGACGCCAGCAACCGATTTGCCGTCTTGTTCCATACTTTGTTCGAATATGCTGTTTGTTTTTGAATGCGCATGATTTAAACCTCGTTTCGTCCAATTGGCCTCGGATTTGTGGCAAACCGTAGCGGAAGTTCGCCGCGAAGATTTCTGACATTGAGGGACGGCCAGAACGTTACTGATATCGGGGACCGACTGTCAAGAAAAATAGCTTACGGTATCGATAACGTAACTTGATGTCATTTGCCATGTAAGTTCAATGATTTGTGCTAATTATCGATGGATCCCACAATATGTACCGCAGAAAGCTCCTCCCGGGTTTCTCCACTGAAATGCCACAAGGGCATCTAGAGCTGTTCGTGGTTGGTTTTTGAAGGGCGTCGGCCGAGTCGATCCGTCCCTCCCCGAACTCGTTACGGGTGCCAAGCGAACGATTTCGACGGAGGACGAATCAAGCGTATCTGGTATCGACGTTTACAACGCCCCATTTGCGGTCGAGCACCTCGCGGTGCGCTGCCATGATCCACACAAAATTCAGCTTCGCACCGGGTATGGCGACGTTAGGGTGGTAGCCCTCCGGCAGAAGGACAGCGTCGCCGTCGCGAACCACCTCTACCTCTGCCGCGCTGATTCCGTCGGTGTAGACCAATTGAAGTCCGAAAGCCGGCTGGGGCATCTCAACGAAGACATAGATTTCCTCAAGCATCGCAGCGTGTTCGTGAGGGGGCCAGCTTGTCCAGTTTCCAGGTAAAGATCGCGTAACACCAGCGACCAACCTGCCCGCTTGAATATTGCTTCCGAAAAGGATATTGATCTCGCGATGCGCACTCGCCGTTCCAGAGACAAAGTGCAGCTTGTTGTCCTTTCGAACGGCTTCCGCGGAGACGAACTGCAGGGGATACTCGCCCTCCACCGGAGCAAAGCATTCCACCAGATCGACGCTAGAGGTAGTCTGAACGGCGATGGAAAGGCCTTTCGGAACATACAGTGCGTCATCGTTAGTCAGGGTGAAGCTCTTGTCTCCAATCGAGACTTCGCATGTGCCGCTGATACAAATTAGTCCTGTTTCCTGACCTTCATTACTGAACTTCACCTTCTTCTGATCGCCACTCAAGCGAATGCGGCCATAACTCACGTGCCGCATCGAACTGTTGCCGGGATGCACGAAGATATTGCGCCCTAGTTGGCTCGCCGTTGCTCGCACTACTCGTTTCGACATCCTGGATGGGTCCTTTCATTGCCAGAAGAAAGCCCTGAGAACACGCGGGCGTCTCAGGGCTAAGTTTTAGACAATTCGGTAAGTAGCTACCACGCGATCTTCGCCGGAAAGAACTCCGCGAAGAGATCGTCGTAGTACGGCTTCAATTCTTTTAGATTCGGCTTGGTATGGCCCTTGGAGTAGAGGTCATATACGTTGAATTTGTTGACCCACTCCAGCATTTCGATATCGTGCGTGCTCATCAAGTGGCGATAAGCGCCATGCCGGTGCGCCGAGTAGAAAGAGTGATAGCGCAGCATGTACAAAGACTCTTCCGGCATGTAATTCTTCATGACTTCGCCGATGTAGCCGTCGTGTCCAAATGACATGTGCACGTTTTTGAGGCCGCAATTCGGCTCGTAGATTCCGTATTCGGTCTGATAGAGGGGATTGTTGACGTCGGGATTTGCCTTGAAATATTCAGGGAATACGATGTCCTTCGAGTAGGCGCAACCCACGGGGAAGGTATCGCCGACCACGCCCCACTGCGGTTCGCCCCACAGGCACAATACCTTTCCCAGGTCGTGAATAAATCCAGTCAGTACAAACCACCGAGGATGTCCATCCTTGCGGATGGCCTCTGAGGTCTGCAGCAGATGCTCAATCTGCGTCAGGTCGGTGTCCGGATCGCTGTCATCCACGAGGGTGTTCAAAAACTCGGCGGCCTCCCAGATGCTCTTCTGACCTTTGTTGAGGCCAAAGTATTGTTTCTCTTTCGCCATCACATAGTCGTACGTCTGGTATTGGTGATTCAGGCGGTAGAACTCTGCCACACCGGGAGTTGCCTTCTCGTCATACTGGCGAAACTCGTTCTCGCTCTTGCCTTCCTGGTAGCGGCCGGTAAGAAAGTCGTCCCATTCGTCCATGTCTTTCAGGGGAGCGTTTGTTGTAATCAAAGGGGTGGCCACAGGGTTCCTCCGTCGGGTCTTGCAGAGATGCGTTACCGCTAACTATAGAGACGCGGGAGGACGCTTGACAAGCAATTATTCGCTTTTTGAGGTGCGGATGACCAACCCGTTAAGAACGGACGGTAACACCGTGTGTCGACGCCCGAACGACAAGCGTCGACGGTACCAGAATGCTTTTTGGGTCCTGTTCGGGCCTTGCAGACAGTTCCAGGGCAAACTCCCCTGCAATCCGTCCCAGCTCGGCCGTTCCGTGGTCGATGGAACTGAGAGGCACTCGCAAGTAGTTGGCGTAGCGGAGATTTCCGCAACCGATCACGGCGATATCCTCGGGGACTCGCAGCCCCGCTTGCAAGGTCGCTTCGATGGCTCCTATGGCGGTAAGGTCGTTGTAGCAAAAGACGGCGTCTGGCCTGGGATTAAGTTTCAGAAGTTCCTGCATCGCTTGGAACCCGACGATATCGCCAGACTCTTCCATCCGTTCCCTCACGATGACGTAATTCTCCAACGCAGGTAGTTTGCTTTCGGCCAACGCATTTCGGTAGCCCCGCAATCGATCGAATGACGGGCTCGTATTTTTGCCGCCAATATGGGCTATTCGTTTTCGTCCGATCTCGATCAGGTGCCTGGTCGCCATTTCGCCTACTTGCACGTCGTCCGCTCCGACAAAATTCGCCGCGAGGTGCGCGAAGTTGCGATCAAAGAGAAGATAGGGCGTTCTCACGTCGCCCAACTCGTAAAAATTTCGGAGGCTCGCCTGGCAGGACGCGATCATCAAAACATCAACTCCGCGACTCAGGAGGGTGCGAATCTCCTGCCGCTCGACGTCTGGATCCTCTTCGGAGGAGGCAAGAATCAATGCTCGCTTGCTTGTCCTGAGAACTCCACTCAACGACTTGGCAAACTCGGCGAAGAAGGGGTGAACCAGGTCTGGTACCACGAGGCCGACGGTGTAGGTTTGTCCGCTGGCCAGACCGCGCGCCATCATGTTTGGCTGGTAGTTCAGCTCTTTCATGCGCTTCAGCACACGCCGTCGAGTCGCATCGCTGATGTCACTATTTCCGCGGAGCACCTTCGAAACGGTGACAACGGATACCCCTAGATCGCGCGCAATATCCTTCAGCCTGACAGCCATACAGACTCCTGATGGATCATGTCCTATCTTAGGGCGAAACCAGTCGAAATGCTGACAGAGCAGCTGTCTAGCAGAATCGGGTTCGATGCCAGAGACTCCATCCACCGGCGATCAAACTGAAGAACAGTACGACGACCAGTCCAGCAACCCAATTGAGGTTCATGGCCAACGGAGGCACAATGGCGCGAATCCCAAGCGCTATAAAGATTCCCGTTGCGGCCAGCACAATCGCATAGTCCCACCAGCGCCTCTTTTCCTCTCGTCCGCCAAACTCATCGCCCGCCTGCGCCATCATCGTCTTGTGGTAATTCAGTCCATAGCGGGTGCACTCGCGCAGGACAGCTTCGTTGGTGGAGCTATGTTCTTTGGCCGAAGCGACCGCGGTGCTGATGGCAAGCGCTCCTAGAATCATCATGATAGAGCCGCCGACTACCAGCAGCATGTGTTGCCGGTCGGCTGCCGCGAGCTCTCCGAAGACCAAAGCTCCCCATGCCAATCCCCAGAGCTGGTTGGTATTTGATAATGGGATTCCTCGTCCGATGCCAAGATATTTAGCGGCGAATTGCTGAAACAGATCACCTACAACCCAGACAAATCCCCCGAGGAACAACCAGAACACGACTCCCGGTGCGCGGAATAGTTGGAACGCAGAAGAGTGGAGTCCGCCGTCCAACGCGAGGGTCAATGCCACCACTGTGCCCAACTCTCCGATGGTGAACGCTGTCACAAACGACAATGGATTCATCCCACTTAGGTATGCCTTCCGATAGGGGACATACATGGTTCCCCACATGAGGCTCGCGCCCAAGGCTGCAACAATGCCGCGTATGGCGTGCTTACCAATAGAGCCGCCATGCATCGTGCTGAAGCCCAACATCACAGCAGCAATGATGATGGCAACGGAACCCACAACCACCTTCGCGATGTTCTTTCCACTCGCGCCCTCAAGTTCGCGGAATAGCACGCGTCCCCAGAACAACCCAATCAGTGCGTTCGCATTCCACATCGGAAACGCCACTGACAAGCCCACGTCCCGAATCGCGAATACTGTCAACGTATTCGCCACGGCCCATAGCGCGCCTGCCAGGAAAGCCCAAACAATCAAATGCTTTTTTTCGACTAGATCGGCAAAAACATACGCGGTGCCCTTTAGAAGCGTAGGGAAAGTCCACCGGGCCGTGAAGACTCCCGCAACCATATACAACGAAATCGCAAATGGCGAAAAGCCCGAATTCACGAGCTTTGTTGGAGCTTCGGCTGCCCCCAGCCACACCCCTGCCGTCAACCCACAGATCACTCCAAGCCCGTGCAACGACAAGTCTTTTTTTCCCACCCGCTGCGCAATACTTGCCATCAAACTCTCCTCATTCAATTCCTGCGTGAGTGGCTTTGCGTTCAGTGCAATACGAATAGCAGGGCGATGCCTGCCAGCAGCACAACGAACGGCACCAGGAAGTGGCTATCGGTCGCAATCTTCTTGACTTGGTCAGAGAAATTCACAGAGATCCCCAATCTTTTCCATTCTGCTAGTAAGCGGTGACTCCCGGTAACCCTATATATCGGCAGGTTCGGTGTCAAATGGCACGAGAGCCGAGCTCCACTTCCGTGTCGTTCTCATGGTGAAAGCCAACCAAACTCACCGGCCTAGTAGTGCCGTCGGGTTTTTTGATTAGGATCTCCAAGTCTGGCGGCGCGGTCTCCAGCCTCTGAATCAATTCGCGTGCGATCATCTATGCTCCCTTGTCTCTTGATTCTGCGTCCCGGGTGATGGCTTTGCTGAGCCATCGCGAAACCCAAAATAAAGAACGAGAGTGGGCGGGAATCAAATGGCAGGATGGCGACTTTGTCTTTACGACAGGATTGGGAACGCCGATGCACCCCGATGACATCTCGCGACTGTTTCCCACAGTGCTCAAGGCTGCCAAATGACTTACGTCATTTCTGCGCGACGTTATTGCTGTCACTCGGCGTTCATCCGAAGCTCGTCCAGGAGACTCTAAGCCACTCTTCCTAACAGCAAACGATGGATACGTACTCGCACATGATTCCAGCTTTAAGGAACGAAGTGGCGGATCGGATGGATGAGATTCTCTCAACTACTGTCAGCGAAGCTGTCAAAACGTCTGCCCAAGCAGTCAACTAGAAGAGAAGCCCTTTGTTATCTTGGTGCCGGGAGGGGGGGTCGAACCCCCACGAGGTTGCCCTCGGCGGATTTTGAGTCCGCTGCGTCTGCCAGTTCCGCCATCCCGGCCTATCCATCGACCACACAAAACGCAGAATCACATAGCCACTTACTCTGCCACGTCCTAATTTCAGCTCGAACGATGCCGACTTACTTTCCTTCTAGTATCGCATACCAACCACATCGCAGCCTCAATTCGGCCACAGCCACGCCGCACCGCGCACTCCGCTGGAGTCGCCAAACTTCGCCTGCACAACCGGCGTTAATACCTCTCCCCCAAAGACATACTCAGGCAGCTTTTTTGGAACGGCCTCATAGATATGCTTCACGCTCGACACGCCGCCGCCAATCACAATCACATCCGGATCGAGAATGTTGATCACCTGCGCCAGTCCCCGCGCAAGACGATCTTCAAATCGATCGACCGCCGCCGCGGCTTGCGGATCCCCAGCCTCAAACTCCCGAACAATCTCCTGCGTCGTGAGTCTCTTCCCTGTGGTCTTCTCATAATCCAGCGCAATCCCCGTGCCCGAGACCCACATCTCCATGCATCCCCGCTTGCCGCAATAGCACTGCGGCCCCGGATACTCTTCCGGTTTCGGCCAGGGCAAAGGATTGTGCCCCCACTCCCCTGCGACTCCGTTCGGTCCAGCGTGCACCCGCGCATTCAGCGCAACTCCGCCCCCGCATCCGGTCCCGAGAATCACGCCAAACACGACCTTCGCGCCCGCCGCCGCACCATCCGTTGCCTCCGAAATGGCAAAGCAGTTCGCATCGTTCGCCAACCGCACCTCGCGGCCCAGCGCGGCTGATAGATCTTTGTCCAGTGGCCTTCCATTCAGCCACGTTGAATTCGCATTCTTCACCAGCCCCGTAATCCCGGAGATCGATCCCGGAATCCCCGCCCCCACTGTGCCCGTCCTGCTCGTCTCGGTCTCCAGCCGGCGCACCAGTCCCACCACCGCCACGATGGTCCCTTCATAATCATCTCGAGGTGTCTCGACGCGATGCCGCGCCAGCTCAACCCCATCATGATCGATCGCCAGCGCCTCAATCTTTGTCCCGCCAAGATCAATCCCAATGCGCATCGTCGAATTCGTCATCGAACCTCTGTGATCTCTCATTCGCCGCAACGGCGTACTACTGCACTTTGCCCGAAGGACGCAGCCGCCGCAACTCCGTCGCGCACGCGATCGCATTCAGCGCTGCAAGCTTCAGGTTATCCGCAGCCATCCATATCCAGAATCGGCTCGCCCCGTTCTCGCCCTCCGAGTCCTTGCGCACCCGCACCATCATATCCGGCTGTCCTGCCGCACTCAGATTGCTCGGCGGGTCCGACTCCACGCTCACCAAATCGATGCGATCTCCCGCCAGCGCTCCCTCAACCTGCTCCACCGTAATTGCGCCGCCAATTTCTACGAGCAGGGACACAACGTACCCGTGAAACACCGGCACCTGCACAACCTGCAAAGCCAGCCCCGGCGCGTGCCCATCGACCAGCTCAGCATAGTGACGGCGAATTCTCCGCTCCGTCACGTTCATCTTCACCTTGGCCGCCTCCCCTAGTTCCGGCAGCACATTGAACGCAACCTGCGCGTCATACTGCTCCCGCGGCAACGTCTGAAACGACAGCAAGTTCACCGTCTGCTGATGCAGCTCATCCATCGCAGCCTGGCCATACTCCGAAGCCGGTTCCATCACCGTCGCGGCAATGCTCTTCAGAGCCAGCTTCGCCTGCAGCTTCCCGGCGACCAGAGCCCCCATCACCGCCGCAGGATGAGCCGCCACAATCGCCGGCGTACTCAAATCCGGCAACTTTTCTGCCGCCTTCCGTGCAAGCGCCTCCGCAACCCAAGGCGCCTGAACCAGCACGCCAGACTCCCCTTCCAGGGCATAGGTCATATCCACAATGCTCGCGCCTGCCCTGCGCGCATCCTGCCAATATTTCTTCGTCGTCTCAGGCGAACCCGCGAAAAACACAAAGTCCATCCGTTGGAACGAGCTCGCCTCCAGTCGCTGGATGAACGAAACCTCATCCGCAGCCGCAGCAATCTGGCCCACAGCGTCCTCAACATCCAGCAACACAAAGTCCGAAGCCGCCAGAGGAGACGAAGCCAGCTCTTCACTCAACTCTTTTCCCGCAAGCGAAGAGGCTCCAACCACTCCAATTCGAAATATGTCCGCCATGATTCCTCACGTTCCCCGAAGGGCCGCTCACACCCCAACTTTTCTGGCCGCTAAACTTCTATCCCTGACTCCCAACCGTCGACTGGCGGCGCCCTCTGCTCCACGAATAAGCCAGCCGTGCCACCACCCCCGACACCAGGTAAGCCATCGCAAGCAGAAACAACATGTACTGGTGATACAGCACAATCAGCGCGCCAATCACCGCAATCACGGCCACCAGTTGAAATGGATGACGACTGCCGGACGTGATCTCTTTCGCACTCCAGAACCGCCAGTTGCTTACCATCAGAAAGCTCGTGAACAGCAACAGGCACAGCCACACCAGCGAGATCCACGGGTTGTAGATCGGCGATCCTCGCTGCAGATGAATCACCGAGCTGATCACGCCTGCTCCTGCCGGAATCGGCATCCCCACAAAATACTTCTTCCCCGGCCGCCCCGGATTCCGCGGCTGCGGATTGATGCTGATGTTGAATCGCGCCAGCCGGCTCGCTCCGCAGATCAGAAAAATGAAGCAGACGAAGACTCCGACATGCATCAGCTGCCCGCGCATCTCCGGATGCTGCATCTCCGGCAACATGCGAAACCCCCACAGATACGCCAGCAGGCTAGGCGCCACGCCAAACGTAATCACATCCGCAAGCGAGTCCAGTTCTCTGCCAAAGTCGCTCGCCGTATTTGTCATCCGCGCGATGATGCCATCCAGCCCATCGAACAAAACCGCAATCCCAAGCGCCAGCGCCGCGCGATCAAAATAACTCTGGTCCGCGGCCGAACCCTGAATCGTCTGCGTAATCGCGTAGTAGCCCGCCGCCATATTGCCTGCGGTAAACAGCGACGGCAAAAGATACATGCCTCGGCTGGGCTGACGCCGCACCTTTTCCATGCTCTGCGCCTCTTCCCCCATCAAGCTACCTTGGCCGCGGCAAGCTTCTCCGCTGGAATCACCGCAAGCACCGTCGAGCCGCCCTTCACGCGAGAGCCCGTCTTCACCTTCAAATTCGCCTCGGCAGGAATCAGCACATCCACCCGCGATCCAAACTTGATCAGCCCCATCCGCTGCCCGCGCTCCACTCTGTCCCCCACCTTCAACTTGCACACAATCCGCCGCGCCAGCAGCCCTGCAATCTGCTTAAAGCTCACCTCATACTCGCCCGTATCGATCGTAACCAGCGTCTGTTCATTATTCAACACAGACTCCGGCTTCATCGCATTCATAAAGCCGCCCTTGCGAAATTCGCATACCTTCACCACGCCTCCCACCGGAACGCGGTTCACATGCACATCAAAAACATTCAGAAAGATGCTCAGGCGCAACCGGCTTCCGCTGACCGTCTCGATCCACTCCGCCTCCGTAACCACCCCATCGCCAGGCGACACCACCTGTCCCGGCAACTGGGGAATCTCCCGGTTCGGATCCCGAAAAAACCACAAAAAAAATGCCGCCAGCACAATCGGCAACGCCACCAGCCAGCCAGGCATACTAAACCACCAAAGCGCAGCTGCCACTGCCCCGAGTCCCAGGGCATAGAAAAAACCATCTCTCACCATAATTCAGTCGATTATACGGTTAAGCACACCTCAACCGTCGGCCCAGTGCGCCTCGCAGCCGGAGCACAGCAGCAGCTTCCGGCCCACCCACCACCAGCCGAAGTTAGGACGCTCCCATTCGCCGCAGCCGCTCCATCTCGTCCTTCAGGCTGAGCTTCAGCTTCTTCAGCCGAACCTCCTCCAGCTGTTCCGAATCAGTCAGGAACAGTTTCGAGCGCAGCGTATCCAGCCTGCGGTCATACAAGCTGTGTTCCTGCATGAGTTGTTGAATTGAGGGAAGCGATTCGGTCTTTGGTAGCTCCGTAAATTTTGCGGTTTGCACGAGGGCGATACCTCCAGCAACAAAACTTCTCACCGGCTGGCGAAAAAGCTATCACACCCGCCACAAAACCGGCAATGTGGAATTCTAGTCCTTTATTTGCCGATATCGTCGAGTTCCAGACGCATCAGAACCGCATCCTCCTCTGGCTCACGGTAATACCCCCGCCGCCGCCCCACCACCCCAAATCCCAACCCACCATACAGCCCAATCGCCGCCTCATTTCCCTCCCGAACCTCAAGCTCCAGCGCCCCCGCCCCCAGCTCCCTGCACCATGCCACCACCCCCCCGCACAAAGCCCTCGCCACCCCGCTTCGCCGAGCCTCAGCCCGAACCGCCACGCTCTCTAACTCCGCAACACTCCCCGTCCCGAGACCAATCACCTTCCCAACCGCGAACCCCACCAGCCCATCCTCCCCCTCCGCCACCAGCAGATGCCGTTTCACCGCCCCATCATCCTCACGAAGCATCCCCGCATACTCCGCCTTCCCCCAGTGCGGAGCCCCCACAATCCCTCGCTCCATCTCCACCACCCCACCCAAATCCGCCATCCCAGCCACTCGAACCCGAAACCCCGCCCCCTTCACCGCTCCTCCACCGTCTTCGCTTCAGTCTTGGCCCCTATCTTTGTGTCACTCTTAGCCGCACTCTTGGCAAAGATCTCCGCATCCGTCCGGCGCAGATAATTCGCATCCAGCGTAGCCGCATCATCGAAATCCCCTGCCACAATCCGCTCCAGCGCAATCGCCAAAGCATCCCCCGCCCGCGGCTCCTCAACCATCTGAAGATCAACCCCCACCAAAGCCTCCCTCACCTTCGCCTCGCACGCCACCGCTACCCCACGCCCCACCGCCGCACGCACCTCCTCTTCACTCAACAAAACCTCACGCACACATCGCCGCCCCACATACTCCCCAAAATAAAACTCCCCCCGCCCCGCATCCAGCACCGCATAAACCTCCCCTGCGCCCCCAACAGCAGCCGCCAGCAAAGCCAGCCGCGACACCGCAATCAAGCCCACTCCGCCCGCCTCGCTCAAACCCTTCGCGGCACTCACCCCCACCCGCACACCCGTAAACGACCCCGGCCCATGCACCACCACCACCGCCGCCAAATCCCTCAACCTCCAACCCCGCCCCTCCAGCAACCTCCGCACCGCCGGCACGAGGCGCTCCGAAGAAGTCTTCCCCGGCAGCGTCTCCGTCGCAACCACAGACGGCGAAAACTCCGTAACCGCCAAAGCCACGCTTCCCTCCGCCCCCGCCGTATCCATTAACAAAATCCGCATCACTCCCCACCCTCATCAACGGCATCCCCAACAATCTCCAGCAACACCCCGCCGGTACTAGCCGGATGCACAAAAAAATATCTGTGCCCTCCCGCCCCAACCCGCACCGAATCGCTCGCCAGCCGCACCCCATCTCGCGTCAGCCGCGCAAACATAGCATCCACTCCATCCACATGCACCGCGATGTGGTGCAACCCCTCCCCGCGCTTCGCCAAAAACTTCCCAATCACCGAATCCTCTTCCGTCGCCTCCAGCAGCTCAATCCGGCTCTCCCCCAACGGCAGCATCGCCGTCTTCACCTTTTCATGCACTACCGTCTCCTCATGACTCACCACCAGCCCCAGCGCCTCATAGAATCCCCTCGCTGCTGCAATACTCTTCACCGCCACACCCAAATGATCCAGCCGCAACCCGATCTTTTCACTCCTCCGCTGCAGCCTGCGCCCTTGCTTCTCCGCAGCACACCGCCTCACCGCCCCCATCAACTCCTTAACCCCCTCACCAGTTATCGCAACCGTCCGCGCCACGGGAGCAATCCACTCACCATGCTCCGATGCCAACCCCTGCATCGCGACAATCTCCTGCTCCACCAGCTCCGCGCCCCCGCGATCGCTCTTATTCACCACAAAAATATCCGCGACCTCCATCACTCCCGCCTTCAAACTCTGCACCTCATCCCCCATCCCCGGCACGAGCACCAACACCGTCACATCCGCTACCCCAATCACATCCACCTCATCCTGCCCCACCCCCACCGTCTCAATCAGGATCGTCCCCCGCCCTGCAGCCTCCATCACCACGCAAACATCCTCCGCCGCCCGAGCCACTCCCCCCAGCGCCCCCCGCGAGGCCATACTGCGAATAAAAACCCCCTCATCCCCAGCAAACCCGTGCATTCGAATCCTGTCCCCCAACAGCGCCCCACCCGTATAAGGACTCGAAGGATCCACCGCCACCACCCCCACCGTCCGCCCCTCGCCTCGCAGAAACCGAACCATCTGATCCACCAGCGTGCTCTTCCCTGCTCCCGGAGGCCCAGTCACTCCGACCCGCAGCGCCTCACCCGCAAACACCCGGCAAGCCGCGACCAACTCCTTCGCCGCAGCCCCGCCATCCTCCACCACCGTCAACGCACGAGCCAGCGCACGAACATCGCCCGCCCGCAGCCGTTCCACCATCCGCGAAATCTCCAACCGATCCACACTCACGTCAGCGATGATATCGTGCGCACCGAGGAGGCACTGATTACACCTCATCAAACCCCCTGATTGGATATCTTTAGATCTTGCTTCTCGGCACACATCCCCTTGCTTCCAGGTAGTCTTCCTTCCCTGCACGTCTGGGTCCTTGCTTCTAGGTAAGCCAAGCCTTTAGGCTTGGCCCTCTCATCCCCCAGCATGATCAGGGGGCTTTAGCCCCTGGGGTATGCCTTATTCAACTGCGGCCAAGCCGACTTATCCTTTTCTTGCACCCATGAATGTAAATTTTCACCTATAATTCCGGTGCCGTCATTTCATCCCAAGGACCCTCCGTGAACTTCACGCATCGCAGTATCGCCACTGCCCTCCTCCTGGCCTCCGCATCTTTCACCCACGCCCAGCTCGCCAGCACCCCGCCAGACACCACCCCGACCAACCATCCCGTCCCCTCCATCCAGGACACCGAGACCCCAGCCCAGCGCGACGCCCGCATGGAGTGGTGGCGCGAAGCCCGCTTCGGCATGTTCATCCACTGGGGCCTCTACTCCATCCCCGCCGGCGAGTGGCACGGCCAGCGCACCACCCACATCGGCGAGTGGATCATGAACGATCTTTCCATCCCCGTCGCCGACTACAAGGCCTTCGCCACCCAGTTCAACCCCACCGGCTTCTCCGCTCACGACATCGTCGCCCTCGCAAAATCCGCCGGCATGAAGTACATCGTCATCACTGCCAAGCACCACGACGGCTTCGCCATGTTCGACTCCAAAGTCGACGGCTTCAACATCGTCGCCGCCACTCCCTTCAAACGCGACCCCCTTCGTGAACTCGCCGAAGAGTGCCGCAAACAAGGCGTCAAACTAGGCTTCTACTACTCGCAGTCACAGGATTGGACCGCTCCCGGCGGAGCAGCAGCCGTCCGCGGCGACCACAACAAGGACACCGGTCACTGGGACCCCGCACAGGATGGCTCCTTCGACGACTACCTCCACAAAAAGTCAATCCCCCAGATCAAAGAACTTCTCGAGAACTACAAGGAGTACCCCGTCGTAGTCTGGTTCGACACACCCGGCAAGACCATGACCCCCGAGCGCGCCGCCGAAGTCGTCACCCTCCTCAACAAATACCCCAACCTCATCTGGAACAACCGCCTCGGCGGCACCTACAAAGGCGACACCGAAACCCCCGAGCAGTTCATCCCCGCGCAGGGCTATCCCGGCCGCGACTGGGAGTCCTGCATGACCATGAACGACACCTGGGGCTACAAATCCTTCGACACCAACTTCAAGTCCACCGAGACCCTCCTCCACAACCTCATCGACATCGCCAGCAAGGGCGGCAACTATCTCCTCAACATCGGCCCCGACTCCCACGGCATCGTCCCCGCCCCCGAGGTCGAACGCCTCCAGCAGCTGGGCCAATGGCTCAAGGTCAACGGCGAAGCCATCTACAACACCAAGGCCACGCTCTTCGACGTACCCACCGGCAACTTCACTGGGGAGAAAGACAGCCGCGGCCGCGAAAAATTCGTCCCCACCTGGAACTGGCGCTCCACCACCGGCCCCAACAAGATCTACCTCGAAATCTTCCAGTGGCCCACGGGCAGCTTCCATCTCGACAAACTCCCCCGCAACGTAACCGGCGCCTACCTCCTCGCCGACAAAGCCCACAAGCCTCTCAAGATCACCAAAGTCGGCGAAGGCCTCGACATCACCCTCCCCGCCCAGCCCCTCGATCCCATCGCCACAGTAGTGGTCCTCAACACAAACTAAGGCTGGAGCAGATTCGCGCCCACTGACCCTGCGTCACCGGGCGCGAATCCGCGATACCCACGCAAGTAAGATGGCTGCATTCTCGATAACGATCGCAGAGCCTTTCAGCTTCGACCTTCTTTTGTTGGACGAACGGTCCACGGAACCATGCGGCTCAAGATACCGTCGCGCACGATCAATGTGTGGAACAACACAGCACCGAAGTGGGCGAGAAAGGCCAGGAACAGGAGATACGCGAGTATGGTGTGAGTTTCACGCAGCGTCGCATACAGTTCAGGCTTAGCGGGAAGAATAGGGGGCAGATGCACCGATCCGAACATCACGATCGGGTAATGGCCCGCCGACAGCATGGCCCAACCCACCAGGGGCAGCGCGATGAACAGGAAATAGAGCAAATACTCCGACATCTTTACCACAAGGCGTTCCATTTGAGACATGCCTGCCGGCAACGCCGGGGTTCGAGTCAACAAGCGGGTGACCAGCCGTATCGCCGCCAGAATCAGGATCAGGATGCCCAGCGGCCGGTGGAGCGATAACAGCCAGTGGTAGTCTCCCAGTTTGGCCACCATCGACACGCCGATAAAGAGCATGGTCACAAGCAACACGGCCATCAGCCAATGGAGGATGCGGGACAGAAACGCGAACTGCGAGGGATTGTTTGTGGTGGACATAGCTATTTCTTTACCTCCTCGGTCGAAACAGCGCTGGGATCCTTGTGCTCGCCTTCACGACGTCGGAACGACTGTGAATACGTTGCCGAGCGTGTGCTCAGCAGCGGATCGTCCGACGGCGATATCCCGGCCGGCAACACCAGCGGATCGAAATTAATGTCCCGCGTTGGACTGGTATCCTCGCTTTCGATGTTGTCGATCGTCAAGGTTCCCACGTCGATCTGTCTCCTGTCAGCTGGCCAGGAACTCGCCGCCTCTGCGGTCGGATCTCCGGGCTGGCCTACGGTGACGATGAGATGCCAATGCAGCGGCGCGGAATGAATCTGCGCGATCAGTGCGTCGAACAAATAGTTTTTGTCAGTTGTAGCGGAGCTGTCTGCCTGGAGGGTCTGATCCGGCTTGATCCACCAGCGAACCGGCGTTGACTCGCCGCTGGCGTTGACGAAACGAAAGGCATTCAGACCGTAGTATGGGCTGTCCGAAAAACCCGACGAAAACGGGTGACTGCCGATCTCCTTCAGCGCCGCCGCGGTCTCCGGGTGCTTCGCCAGAAAGGCGCCCACCGCTGCCTGATCCACCTTCCCCGTGTGCGGATCCGGCGAGGTCGCTACTGTGAAATCGTGGAAGTCCCGCGGCATATTGACCGGAAAAACAGGGATGTTGATCATGCCAGTTCGCCACTCTTCGCCATCAGGCTGCTTGAAAAGAATCGCAAGACTGCGAACGGTGTGCGGCGAGTCAGCCTGAAACGGCATTCCGCCCGCCAGCGCAAAGCGTCCTACGATGGGCACGCGGCCAGGCCGAAAGACCTCGGCCTTGGAGAGTGCTTGACCTTCGCCGTTGCTCTCGAAATAGCCGGTGACACACACCCCCTTGGCGTGATTCCGACGAAATCCCGGATGCTCCCCGTTCAATTGCTCAAACATGTTGACCAACGCCGCCGGGGTTAGTGCGTGCGGCGTAAGCCACCCACCCGCATACAGAAAGAGAACCGCAATCACGCCGAGCAACGCGCCGATGCCGGCGAGCCGCTTGAATAATGTTGCTCTTGGCAATGGAACCGGGGTCGATTCAGAAACCTGGTTCGATTCGTTATCTGCCATATCTTCTCCTTGGTCTGTCTACGCAGGCAACCGCGCCAAAAAACGTCGCGCCACAATCGAGGTCGCGGCCTGAAGTTCCAGCGGTCAGTGGTTCGATTCCGGCCGACGCATTTTGATTCCTCGAAGCACGACTGACGTCGATCTAGCGGCCGATTCTACGGCCTGCGTCTCCGAATTGATCATGAGACGTTAAAACCATCAGATATTCAGACCATTTCTCTTTTTGACTTGTACCCAAGGGTTCTTCCGATCGAGATCGATGGACCCGCACCGGAACCACTCATCGTTATCCTGGCAGGGGTATTTGAGCGAGCCAATATTTCTTTGTATTGCTCAAATCGATCAATCTCTGAGTCTTTCTTATTCACAAAAAGACTGATTGCGCGCACCGATGACTTGAGAGTTTCAATCGCGCCGAACAATTATGACAAACAATATCATTTCTCATCAGGCCCTGGGGGAAAAGCGTTACGGGAAATCCAACCCCCTAAGCCTCATCGCACGACCCTCGGTTGTTCGCTTCCCAAATCTCCCTCGCCATGGACTACCGTGCCATGACGCTGACTGGGCATAAATGCAGTCAATCCTGAGCAGCAGGCTTACCCTTTGTCAGGCGGACTCGAAGCCTGGATCGCCATGTCGCTTATTTATGTCGGAGCGCCATCACTCATACCAGCCCAGGGCAATACCGGCCCTGGGCTGGTACATTCGCCCTCCCTTAGTTGTCTATTCGCTCAAGAATCGGCCCCAGCAGAAACGCCACGAAGAAGCCGCACGACCAGACAACAGCCGATCCCCATAAAATCACTCGACTCACCTTGCTCACCTCTCCGCAGGTTGTAGGGTCTTCTGCTTCGCACACTTCCCCTTGCCGCAGGTGAGGAGCGATCGCGTACGTCATCACCAAGCTCATCGCAATCAATATGCCCGCAATGCTGAACGTCCATATTTTGTGCCTGGAGAAACTGACCAGCCACGGAGCAGCTGACAGGAGGGAGGCCACCGTAGTCCCCATTCCCAGAAGAACGAACACCGATGGCAAAGCACAGCAGATAAGAGTGCTGAATGAACTGAAGAGAGAGAAGTAGTTGAGCAGCGCAGCCCGTCTCGCGCGTTGCACTTGGGAGTTGATTGTCATAGTCATTTTGCCTCCGTCACCGACTTGTAGCGAAGCGTGTCTGAGACCCTCCCCTTGCCGGACTGCGGAAGTACTCCGTCAATCAGCACCGTCTTGCCGAGCAATCCGGAGATGTCCGTCCCGGCTGCCAGCGGGGTCAACGCGTACCGATCCGTTGTTCCACTGACATCCAGGAATGGAGATTGCGCGGAGCCTGACAACTGCCCTCGCACAACGATGTTTGCGTCCTTGTGAGTGAAGCCGTTCTTTTCGACGGCCTCGTTGAACTGACGCATGGCCGCGTTGTTTCTCGGCGTGAGCCTGATGGAGACGAGGCCGGTATTCAGGTCAACGTCCACCGTATTCACGCCCTGAATCCCTTTCATGGAAACGTGGATGGCATGAGCGCACGGAGCACAGTCCATCCCAAAAACAGTGAGATTCACCTCCTGGTATTCCGCACGAGCGGTAACAGCAGAGAGAGCGAGGAAGCCTAAAGCGAAAATCTTTTTCATGATTAGTCCTTTCAGTGGGAGCTGGTGTGTGAGGAGTATTTGAGATAGCTGAGATTGATTGCGAAGCGGACACGTTCGCGGCCGTAGACCGATTCGGACACATCGCGGAAGAGCGGTCCCTGCACTCCGCCCTCGATAGCAATGTTCTTGAAGATCGCTAACACCGACGGACCTAACCAAACGGTAGTCGAACTGCTATCAGGAAGAATCACGCCATCGGAACGAACAGCACCCGTATGCTCTCCGGTGAGTTCGGCGAAGCCGCGGTAATCCCACTGATCGTATCCACGGCGGAGGCGAGACGGACGGTAGCCATAGACCGCGCTCCATGAGAGCGTGTCCGGCCGTCGATCGTTCGCCGCCTCCGCAAAGCGGGTATAGCCTGCCCCAACCCAAACATACTGACTGCGAGAGGCCAGCCCCGTAACGAGTGCCCCCGCAACGCCCGGCGCCCGATGCAAGCTACCGAGCACTCCGGTCTCCTGCTGAGGACCGGGAACAACAAGGCCGAGCGAGGCAGTCGATTCGATCCGCTTTCCCACACTCGTTACTGAATGCAGGAATCGCCATGATGCCCCGGCAGACCATTCGCTTCCGCTTACGATGCGGCTCTCCGGAAGATTGCCACTGCCAAACGAAGCCGGGAGGAATGCATTGACGGTGAGGTGTGGAGTGACGCCATAGCCGAACCCGGAACCTGTAGACAGTTGTGTCCCTTGGGAACCGTAGCGGCCAAAGATGCCCGTATCGAAGCTCAACTCACGCTCTGAATTTACCGGAGTCGCATAACTGAAGACGGGGCCGTGGTCAGCGGCAAACGCTGTGCTCGTCACAAGGACGGCGCAGCCCAAAACCATTCCATATTTCATGATTGCTCCCTGTCAAATCAAATGAGGCGCAAGCACACGGAGGCGTGTGCAGGTCATTGGATCGCGGAGCAAATCAGATTCTTAAGACAGTTGTTTTGGTAGTCAGTAGGCCCAGCGGGGAGTGTTCTTCCGGCATAAGCCAGACAGAAGAGGTCATGAACTCAGCCGCAGTGAATAGCGGGGGCAGGTGCGCCACACAAACCCACTGGACATCGGTTGCGGGGGAGACAGCCGCGATCTGCGGAGTCTCATCTGTCCGAACTTCCGTCCGGCAGCAACCCATCTTCTCCATATGTCCGCACTGCCCGTGCATAGCCCGGCAGCAAGTACTCTCCTCATGACTCATCACCACGCTCGTCAAGCAGGCCATAACAGGCGCGGCTGCGGTGAGCAGAAGAAGAATGGCAACGATGCTGGCAAAACGGCGCATGGCTTGATCCAAGTATACGTCTGCGGTCTCTCGGAAACCTGTCCTCAACTCCCTGCTGACCGGCACTCGGGAGGAAAGCTATGGAGCGGTCTGTCGTGTTCCGTCAGAGCCTCTTAAATTGCCTGTCGGTCGGCTGGGGCTCCTTCAACCCAAAACTCGACTGAAAACTACCAGCAGGAGAACCACCGCCGCCACACGAATCACCACAACTTGTCCACGTTTTTGCAACAAAAAACACGGCGTTTTCTGGCACTCGCACCCGCAAGAATCGGCAAGCAAACCGAAGCGAACGCCCGAAAAACCAAAAATCAACCACAGCTCACCACAAATCACGGTAAAAACCGAAGACTCGTTTTATCCACAGCCAAGTGGTCCGTCCACCGCTATTGACTTTCCCCTTCTCCCAAAAAACCGGCCCCTTACTTCACCGCCGTAGGATCCCACCCATCCGATCCCGCCAGATAAGCCTTCGTCTCATACTTTTTCGCCTCGTCCGCCGTCAATTGCTTCGAATAAGGCTCCCTCGCCTTCGGGTTCGCGCCCGGCCCCGTCGACTCGAACTCAGCATAAGTCGCCATCGGCAACCGCGGCTGCGGTGCGCCCTTCCAATCCGACCACCCCGCCGCCATAATCGGACCCTCAATATCAGTATTCATAAAGATCACCGTCGAGTAATCTCGCCAGGGCCTTCCCAGGTACACATCTCCGGCTCCCTTGTCGGCAGTAATCCTGCAGTGATTGAAAACATACCCCGCATCCTGCCCTTGTCGCGTGTTGCTCTGCGCCGTCAGATACCCTCCCGGCCCATGCGCAATGCTGTGAATCTCGCAGTTCTCAAAGACCGCCTTCGCGTCCCCAAAAATAAAATCCACATGCCCCTCGATATAGCAGTCCGAGTAGTACTGGCGCCCCGTCACGCAGTTGTCCCCTGGCAACGCACCCTTCATGCAGCCCATACTCGACGCGTACAGCGTGTCCTGCGCCCCCAGCAGCCGCACATGCCGCAGCACCGCGCGATCCGCCCGCACCGACAGCGCCACCGCCTGCGAAGGCACATCGCTCGTTTTACTGTAGTCGTTCGCAATCGTCATATTCCCCGCAAAGAAATCGCTGCCGGTCACAAAGAGTGTCGGCGAGCACCCCGTCCCGCAGGTCGAAGCCGCGCTGTTCCCATACACCAACACCACTTTCGTCCAGTCGTCCCCCTGCCCGCGAAACTCAATCTTGGGTTTGTCGACATGCACCACCTCGCGATAGACGCCCGGCTGAATCTTAATCACCGCCCCAGCCTCAGGAGCCGCACTC
Source organism: uncultured Acidobacteriaceae bacterium (assembly GCA_963841335.1). Lineage (GTDB taxonomy): Bacteria > Acidobacteriota > Terriglobia > Terriglobales > Acidobacteriaceae > Edaphobacter. The sequence goes on from CAWJCF010000001.1 coordinate 442,757, forward strand.
ACTGCCGCTTGGATCGTCGTAAAGTCCGCACCCCCAGGCCCCACCGTAATCGTCTTAGGCCCTTGCGCCACCAAACTCCCGCACGCAATCACCGCCACCAGACCCCACCGAATCACCGACTTCATAACCCGCCTGTTCCCAGCCCCAAACCATCTTTTTGACACAAACCCTCCGACAAAGACTATCCTCATCTTCAACCGCCCCAGCAGAGAAGCGGTCTGACCAACATTCTAGCGGGAGTCTTTACCTTAATGTCGACCCAAGCGACCGGCCTATCCGGCTCGGGCTTCACCACCACGGCCCCGGAAAAAACCAACGTCCGATGGTTTGTCTGTTTCCTCCTCTTCCTCGCCACCACCATCAACTACATGGACCGCTCGGTCTTCTCGCTCATCGAGCCGCTCCTCCATCTACCCTTCATGGGCTGGATTCCAGGCCTTGACCACACCCATCAGGCCGCCTACGACATTAACTACGGCCGCGTCCTCATCGCCTTTCAGATCGCCTACGGTGTCGGCTTCCTCTTCGCCGGACGCATCATCGACAAGCTCGGCACCAAAAAGGGCTATGCCCTAGCCATCCTCCTCTGGGGATGCGCCTCCATCAGCACTTCGTTAGTCGGCAGCGTCGTCGGCTTTATGATCTGCCGCGCTCTCCTCGGTCTCGGCGAGTCAGGCAACTTCCCCGCCGCCATCAAGGCGACCACCGAGTGGTTCCCCGCGGACGAACGTGCCAAAGCCATCGGCATCTTCAACTCCGGCTCCAACGCCTCAGCCTTCGTCGCTCCCCTGCTCATCGCCGCCGTGACTCTCCGCTGGGGCTGGCACGCAGCCTTCATCTGCACCGGATCCATGGGCATGGTCTGGCTGGTCATCTGGCTCCTATTCCCCTACAACCAGCTCCGCCGCGGATCCACCCAGACCCAAATCGACCTCGCCCCCGTCACCCAGAGCGGTTCGATCTACTCCATCCTGCTCGGCCATCGCGGCTTCTGGGCCTTTTTTATCGCAAAAGGCCTCACTGACCCCATCTGGTGGTTCTACCTCTTCTACCTCCCCAAATTCTTAAACGACAACTACAACCTCGACCTCAGCCACGTCAAATACCCCCTCATCGTGATCTATACAGCGGCCAGCTTCGGCTCCATCGCTGGCGGCTGGCTCTCGGGCTTCCGCATGAAACATGGTCACAGCGTCAACTCGGGCCGCAAATTTGCGCTTCTCATCTGCGCCATCTGCGTCATGCCGATCATGCTCGTGCCCCACATGCACACTCTCTTTCCCAACAACGCCTGGCCAGCAATTGGCCTGTTCTGCCTGGCAACCGCAGCTCATCAGGGCTGGTCTGCCAACCTCTTTTCGACGCCGACCGACATGTTCCCTTCTACCAGCGTCAGCACCGTCGTCGGGCTCGGCGGTGCAGCCGGAGCCGCCGGCGGAGCTATATTCACCTGGATCGTCTCCCATTATTTTTCGCTGCATCCTATGCTGATCTTCACCATGGGCGGATTCGCCTATATCATTTCGCTGACGATCTTCCAGCTCCTCGTGCCAAGGCTTGGCGCGCCTCAGACCACTTGATGCCTTCGTCGCGCATCTGAGGATGCAAGCAACTACTCCGCTTCACTACGTCTCCTGGTCGGGCTGGAAAGCCCGACCATGCAGGCTTAACGAACTGTTTCAACCCGTGTTACCCTTCTTCCACTTGAGCGCAAGGAGCTCCATTGAGCGTGAAAAAAGAGCCTAAAGAGCTGCAGGACGAGGTCACCAGCCATAGCCAGCTCACCATGCAGGTCGTCGAGCACGTCCGCTCTCTCATCAGCAGTGGCGAAGTCCATCCCGGCGACCGTCTTCCCCCGGAGCGCGAACTCGCACGCAAGCTGAAGATCAGCCGCTCCAGTCTTCGCGCCGGCATCGGGTTCCTCTCCGCAATGGGCGTGCTCAAGAGCCGCCACGGTGCTGGAACCTTCGTCTCCTCAGGACCTCCGGCGCTTGATTCCAGTTCGTTGTCGGTGCTTGGGGCGCTGCACGGTTTCCTGCCGTGGCAGATGTTTGAAGCCCGACTGGTGCTGGAGTCGAACGTAGCAGCGCTTGCGGCGGAGCGGGCTACGGATGAGCACATTGCGGAGCTCGCGGAGGAGGTGGCCGAAATGTATGCCGCGCTGAGCGATCCGCAGGAGTATCTCATTCATGATGTGCGCTTTCACCGAACGATCGCGCGGGCTTCAGGAAACCCCATCCTTGGCGCTCTAATGGAGACCATCACAGCGAACCTCTATGAATATCGGAGCAAGACCGTTGCAAAGGCACAGGATCTAAAGGAGTCTGCCGAGATGCACCGGGAGATCTACCGCGCGATCCGCTCCCATAATCCGACGCAGGCGCGCATCGCGATGGAGCAACATCTCAACCTGGCTCGGACGGCGCAGGCTGCGGAAGCAGATCTCGTCCTGCCTGTCGCGGGGGCTGAGGCTGAGCCATCGGAGACTGAGTCGGTGGAGCAGTCGAGCTAAAAAGATCCTGAAATTTTGAATTTGATTTTGCGGTTCTTTTGTTCATGGTGGAAGTGTGTTTTTTGCAGGGGGTTTTTGCGAAAAACGCGTCTTCCGTGATGGTTTTTGCTGGTGATTTTGTGGTGAATTGCTGGTGAAACTTGGGAAGTTGACGGTCACTTTTTGACCTCTTAAAATCTGCCACCTTTTCAAAATTTATTTTCAACGGGTCCCGATTTGAACCAGCGGCAGCTCGTGTGGGCGGGCTGCCGGACGTTGTGCTCCTGCTAAACTTAGCCTTGGCCCCAATGTCCAAACAGAAATTCTACCTGACCACACCGATCTACTACGTCAACGCGCGCCCGCACATCGGCCACGCCTATACGACCATCGCTGCGGATGTGATCGCGCGTCGTCACCGTCTACTGGGAGACGACACTTTCTTCCTGACCGGGACGGATGAGCATGGGCAAAAAGTCGAGCGCTCAGCTGCCGCCGCTGGCATTTCCCCGCAGCAGTTTGCCGATCAGGTTTCGGCGTCGTTCAAGGCTCTCTGGGACCGCATGGGTATTACCTACGACGACTACATCCGAACCACGGAGCCGCGCCATACGCAGGCCGTCCAGAAGCTCTTCCAGGACCTGCTTGATCGAGACGCAATCTACCTGAGCACTTACACCGGGCAGTACTCCGTGGGCGAGGAGATGTTCGTCGACGGGCCGCCCGGCACCATCGGGCCGGACGGCAAACCGACAGAGACGGTCACCGAGGAGAATTACTTCTTCCGCCTCTCGAACTACCAGGCACAGCTGATCGACCTGATTGAAAGCAATGAACTGCTGATTCAACCTGAGGTTCGTCGCAACGAGGTTCTCAGTTTCCTTCGCGGCAATACGATCGACGCGGCTGAAACGAAACAGTCAAAGCTCGGCACTCCGTATGTTCCGGGAGCCCTGAAGGACCTTTCTATATCGCGTACGAGCTTCAAGTGGGGGATTCCTGTTCCGGGCAACGAGAAGCACGTCATCTATGTGTGGCTTGATGCGCTGGCCAACTACATGACTGCGATTGGCTATGGCTCCGACGATCCCGCCCAGCAGGAGAAGTTCAAAAAGTATTGGCCCGCTGATTTGCAACTCGTAGGCAAGGAGATTATTCGCTTCCACTGCGTCTACTGGCCCGCGTTTCTGCTCGCGGCAAAGCTGCCTCTCCCGAAGGCCGTCACGGCCCATGGCTGGCTGCTCTTTGAAGAGTCGAAGATGTCGAAGTCGCGCGGCAACATCGTCCGCACGGAGACGATTCTGGATGCGTTCGCCACGCTAAAGCCCATGCCACCCGACGCTCCCGGGCCGGAGCTGAGCGATGCATTCTGGAAGCATGAGCAGGACCTCTTTGCCTCCGATGTGATTCGCTATTTTCTGCTGCGTGAGATTCCGTTTGGGCAAGATGGAAGCTTCAGCTTCGACGCGCTCGTACAGCGATATAACAGCGATCTTGCGAACGGGTATGGAAATCTGGTGAGCCGAACGCTGGCGATGCTCTCAAAATTTTGCAATGGTGCGATTCCGCGCGCGAGCACAGCGGATGTGGAGAACTTGCGCCACCAGTTTGACGTACTTGTAAAGGTTTTTCAGGATCTCTTCACCTCCTGCGACTTCTCTCGGATGTTGGAGAAAGTTTGGATTTTCATCAAGATTATTGATAGCCACATAACCAATGAAGCGCCTTGGAAATCGGGCTCAATTTGGCCATCGCTCTTCCTCAATCTTTCTCCTGAATCTCAAGCTGATCCGAAAATCCAGAAGGCATTGCCATGGAACGGAGGCTCTCTAGAGGAATTGAGAAACACGCTTGGAATCGATTCTGAAACGAATAATGAATTCATTGCCGTTACCGAGCAGCTCACGAACGTCTTGTATATTGGCGCCGAATCAATCAGGATCATTACTTCTCTCCTATTTCCCTTTATGCCCTATACCACGGCGAGGGTCTGGGCACAGCTTGGGCTGGGCGACATCGAGCAGGCCGCGAAGAACGGCGAACTTAAAAATCTCGAATGGGGTGGGCTGAAGCCCGGCACAAAGCTTGGCGATCTTGGTCCCATCTTTCCCCGCGCACCGAAGGAGTTGATACAAGTTATGGCTGACATGGAGACACCCTCTGCACCCACGCCGAAGTTTGTCGGCGAGTCGACGACCAATGCGAAGCCTGATCCAACCGACAGCACAGCACCCGATGCGGCACCGCGCACTTCGGATCTTGTTGAGCACAATGCTGCGGCGCAGGTAGGCGTTTCGGGAGCGGCTACACCTGAGCTTCCCAAGCCGCCCGCTCCTGCCGCTGAAGCCCCCGCCTCCGGCCCATTCGCAACCTCTGCTGCGGGTTCCAATATCCCGGATACTCCGCAGATTGCCATCGATGACTTCGTGAAGATCGACCTCCGCGTGGCGCAGATCGTCGTGGCCGAGCGGATTCCCAAGGCCGACAAGCTTCTGCGGCTGGAGGTTGATCTCGGTTATGAAAAGCGGCAGATACTTTCCGGCATCGCGGAGTGGTACACGCCGGAGGAGTTGATTGGGCGCAGGATTGTGGTGATTGCAAATCTAGCTCCGCGAAAGATGCGCGGACTGGAGTCGCACGGGATGTTGCTCGCCGCCAGCCATGGCGAGAACGGCAAGCCTGTGCTCGCGACATTTGGGGAAGAGATTGCTTTGGGCTCGCGGCTAAAGTAGGCAATACACTAGACGCATTCAACTTCGCTCAGGGTCGATGACCCACCCTTTTCGATGAGACCGAAAACGATAGGCCACCGGTTTCGCGGCGCACTCTTACGCGTGCGGAAGCTGGCGGCCTATTGAAACGACGATATACGTCGCCGGCGTGGTTCCAACGTTTTTGAGGCCATGCATGACGTTCGAGGCCGAGAAGATGATGCCGCCAGGGCCAACGGGTTCGGGCTTTCCGTCGTTGAGGTACTCGAGGTTGCCTGTCTGGATGAAGAGAACCTCGGTGTTAGGGTGTTTGTGGGCTGGGTGAGGCATCTGGCCAGCCGGCAGCATGGTCTCGTGAATCTCGAGGTATTCGCCGGTCTTGACGATACCGGACATCACCTGGCGGGACTCGCCGCCGTTGGCGTTTTTGTGGACGGGAAGCTGATCGTAGGCGATGACGTGGGAGCCCCCGAGGTCGGTGTCGCCAGGGTCGGCAGCCAGACCTTCGGCGTTTGCGTGGGAAAGTTCTCCGCTCATTGCCGCGAGGGCCGAGAGCGCGACACAGAGTTCACGACGGTTGAGATTTTTCATGACGGAATAGTACCCGCTGGCGGTGTTGTTTGGCACGCCGCCTATGAGAACAGCTCTATTTGCGTGTGTCGCCGCCAATCTGGACGACGCAGTACTTCGCGGTGTCCTGGCCGGTGTTCTTGAGCTGATGCAGCGTGCCCTTGGCGACGTAAAGGATGTCGCCCGGGCCGGCCTTCTCGGATTTGCCATCGTGCTCGAAGACGACCGAGCCCTGAATGATGACGATCACCTCGGTGTGCTGGATGGTGTGGGCTGGGTTCGGCGTCGCTCCAGCGGGCTGCTCGGACTCGTGTACGTTGATGATTTCCCCGGTGGGAAGGGCGCCGTGCAGCACGTCGCGGCTCTGGCCGCCGTTTGCCATCTTGCGCGGGAGAATTTGGTCGAGCGTATACACCCGCGCCTCTGTCAGCGCATCCGGCGCTGCGGTCTGCTCCTGCGCTACGCTCGTCATCGCTGCCAAAGCCGGCAGGCCTGCACACATCTCGCGCCGCGTTAACTTCTTCATGTTGCTCTCCTTTGGGAAGTTTTTTGAACGGGCCGATGCGCCTATCGCCCGGATTGCGCCCTCATCGCATGGGCGATCGACTCCAGCACACGCTCCGGCGCTACATCCGCAGGCAACGGTACCTGCATCTTGGCGCTCATGCGCTGAGCGATTCTGCCGGCGATCTCGGCACGCTTGTCGAGGTCGAGATCGAGCGCCCGGCTGAAGAATGTGTCAATGACGTTGAGGTCTCCGGCGTCGAGCCGCGCGATGCCGTCGGCAGGGACGAGTGGAGCCGCGGGAACCTGTGGCGTCTCCAATGGCTGTGGATAGAGCGACGCGGTGAACGTGCGGCTGCTATGGCTGAGCAGAGGCTGCTCTTCGCGTGCGCTCGTGGATGACAATGGTGCCGGCAACGAGATCGCCGAGGCGTTTCTGCTCGCGGTTGCAGAGCATGGTGATGACGCCGACGAGATAGAAGGACGGCAGCGCGTCAACGATGCGGATAAGGTTGCGGGCAAGGGATTCGAAGAGTGTGATCTGGCGGCCGGAGTCTTTAATGACGCGGATCTTGAGCAGGAGCTTGCCGGGCGTCTGGCCGTTCCAGAAGGCCTCGAAGAGCGAGAAGTATCCCCAGTAAAGGAGAAAGTAGAAGAGGACCGCGGCGGCAACGAACCATTTGGCGCCCGTGTTGACCATCGTGGTCGTTCCGGCCACATGGGGAGCCGCGCTGACGATGAGCCCAAAGACGAAGAACATGAAAAACAGCACAATCATCTGCAGGATGGTATCCGCGAGAATGGCCAGAAAACGGCTGCCGATTCCTGCGATGGGAAAACGCAGATCAACCTGCTCCGGTGTTTCGATGTTAAGCTGGTCTGCGTAGCCCCTGGATTGGTCTTCGTACATAAGCCTATGATCTCAAATCACTGGATTGCACTGCGTAAAGAGAGTTGGAGCCGGCTGGAGACGCTGGTCCAACAGGTTGAAACGAGCGGCCTGAAGACGTTGTCGCCGGCGGAGTTGCGTGAGTTCGGACTGCTCTACCGGCAAGGCGCTGCCGATCTTTCTGCAGTGCGGACCGACGAGGGATCGCGCACGCTTGAAGCATACCTCAACCGGCTGGTGAGCCGCGCACATAATCACATCTACTCAGGCGACAGGATGAACCTGGCGAGCGTATGGCGGTTTTTGTCGCAGGGTTATCCGAGAGTCTTTCGGCGACTCTTGCCGTATACGACTACGGCATTTGCAATCTTTCTTGCCGGCGCGCTGCTGGGAACGCTGCTGACGGTGGCGCGGCCCCAGTTCATGCACGCGATGCTCGGGCCGCAGATGGTCGACAAGATTGAGCACCACCAGATGTGGACGGAGTCGATACTGACGGCGAAACCACAAGAGTCGAGCCGCATTATGACGAACAACATCGCGGTGTGCTTCTACACGTATGTCGGCGGGATTTTGGCAGGGCTGGGCACAATTCTGCTGATGTTCACCAACGGGATGAGTATTGGGGTCATCACGACAGCTTGCGCGCAGAACCACATGGCGCTGAGCATCTGGAGCTTTGTGGCGGCGCATGGAGCGCTCGAGCTGCCGAGCATCTTTATTAGCGGCGGCGCGGGGCTCCGGCTGGCTTCGGGACTGCTGTTTCCGGGGATACTGCGGCGAAGGGATGCGCTGGCGCAGGCGGGGAGCGAATCGATACGCCTGTTGGCGGGGACGGTGCCGATGCTCGTGGTTGCCGGAACGTTGGAGGCGTTTCTTTCGCCGACGCATGTGCCGGTGGCGCTGAAATTTTCGGTGGGGGCGGTGCTACTGACGGGGCTTTGTTTTTGGCTGAGCGAAGGCGGCCGCGAGAAGGCTGTGGTTCTGGTAGTGGCGGAGCAACCGGCGCTGGCAGGAAGCTAGAGCAGCCCCTGCGCCTTTACCTCAAGATACTTGCTGATCGCGCTGGCGCCCACTCCGGCCGGAGTGGTCTCGACGACAAGCACACCCTGCTGGCGCAGTTTCGCGATGGTCTGGCGGCGGCGCTCGAGCATCTCCTGCGCAGCGGTGGAGGCGAACATCTCCTCGGCGTTCTTTGGTTCGCGCGCTGCGAGGGCATCGAGTTCGGGGTGCTCGAGCAGGACGAGGACGACGAGATGGCGGCGCACCAGTTCGGCCGCGGCGCTGACGACTTCGGGTCGGCCCGCGCTCTCGGCCATCTCGGTGATCCAGATGACGAGGCCGCGACGGCGCTGCAGGTTTTTCAGGCGCGACGCGGCGTGCAGATGATTGGCCTCGGCGGACTCGCTGCGCACCTGGGAGAGCAGGTTGATCATCAGGCGCAAATGGACGGGGCCATTGCCCGGAAGTAGCTGCTGCTGAATCCGGCGTCCGTAAGTGAGGAGCGCAAACTTGTCGCCAGATCCGCCGATGACCTGGGCTAGCATTGCAGCCGCGCTGGTCGCCTGATCGAGTTGCGTCACACTGAGCTGCAGTTTTTCGGCGGTTTCGAACTCGCTCTCGCCGGCAGCGGTGGGACGAGACTTGCGCAGCTCAAACGCAGTTTGCGAGAGGCGCCCCGCATCGAGAACAACCCACACCTGCTGGCTGCGTTCTGTAGTGAACTGGCGAGTGATGAGCTTGGCACGCCGCGCGGTGGCGGTCCACGAGATGTTCCTCAGCTCGTCGCCGCGCTGGTAGTCGCGCAGGCTCTCGAACTCACGTCCGATTCCCCGCAGACGGAGGCGTCGCTTCTGCAACTCGATCTGACGGGCCCGCATGAGGTAGAAGGCAGCGTTGTCTCCGCTTTGTTCAGAGGCGGGGAAGACGCGAATCTCCTGCTCGGCATCGCAGACAGCCCAACGCTCGACCAGCCGCAGGGCTGTGCGATAACGGAGATAGATCTTCCCCAGCCGCAGATCACCTCGCCGCCCCGGAAAACACTCAAGGATTGCACGAACCTGATCGCGCGGATAAGCAACGACAGTCACCGGCCGCGGTTTCGGGATAAGCGCGGGATGAAGATCATCGGTAACTAAAATAGTCACAATTTTATTGGACTGCTGGACGACCTCATACTCAACCACCGTGCGTTCTCCAAGAGCAGGCGAGTTGAGAAACCGCCGCGTCACCTCAATTCTTTTAGGCGAAGGGAGACTGGCCACGTCGATAATCACAAACAACGCGATGAGCCCGTCCCAGACGATCATCAGCCAGATGCGATGCGGGTGAAAGAACGCAGGAATCGACCAAAGCACGCCGGCAACCAGAAGCAGCAACGTGCGCGCCGTAAGACCAAAGCCCAGCACCCGGCCCACGCGCCCAAGATAGCGAGCGCGAGCCGTGACCGGTTCTGGAATCAGTGTCTGCATTACTTGGGAAGCGCTGTCGCAGCGAGAACGTCTGCAATGACGCGGTCAGTATCGAAGCCCTCGAGCTCTGCCTCAGGGCGAAGCACTAGCCGATGCCGCAACGCAGGCACCGCGGCCTGCTTCACGTCATCGGGAATCAGAAAGTCACGTCCGTCCCTGGCGGCGTAGGCCTTCGAAACGATGAGCAGACTCGCCGAAGCGCGCGGCGAAGCACCAAGCGAGACAGTCGGCCACTCGCGGGTGCGCCGCACCACAGCCAGAAGATAGTCAAAGATGGCCGGCTCGACCTTCACTGCGCGAATCTCCCTCCGAGCGGCAGCCAGCAGCGAGAACTCAACCGGCTCAATGCTCACCTGCTCGAGGTCTCTTGCCTCGACGCTCGCATGATGCCGTTCCAGAATCGTGCGTTCATCGGCCAGAGATGGATAGCCAACCTTGATCTTGATGAGAAAGCGGTCGAGCTGCGCCTCAGGCAGTGGATACGTTCCCTCAAACTCCAGCGGGTTCTGCGTGGCGAATACCGTGAAGTAGTCATCAAGCGGATGGGCGTCGCCATCCATCGTCACCTGGCGCTCCTCCATGCTCTCGAGCAACGCCGCCTGTGTGCGCGGAGGCATGCGGTTGATCTCGTCGGCCAGCAGAAACTGCGTGAACACCGGACCCTTGTGCAGCGAAAACTCATTCGTCTTCGGCGAAAAAACCGTCGTTCCCAGAATGTCCGCGGGCATCATGTCAGGAGTACCCTGCACCCTCCGAAACGTCAGCGAGAGGAACCGCGCCAGCGTCTTGACGGCCAGCGTCTTCGCTACACCCGGCACTCCCTCGACCAGTGCATGGCCTCCGCACAACAGCGTCAGCAGCGCCTGCTCCACCAGCTCCTGTTGGCCCGCAATGACGCGCCCAATCTGATCCCGTCCCTGCTCAAACAACTGCAGCGCTGCCTGCACCTGCTGGACCTCGCCGCTTACCATCCCCGGTTCACTCACTCACTGACTCCCTTCGAAACTGCCTGCAAAGAAACTCCGCTTCGTATTCTCGCCTCCAACTGCTGCTGGTCGCGGTCGAGCGCCTTCACCAACTCCAATGTACTCGCCAGCGTAGCGGGGGCGTACTCCGATCTTTCGGCCTGCGCCAGGTGGTCGCGCAGCGCTGCCCAACTGCCTCCCAGCCTCTCTTCGACGGCCTGCGCGATCGTCTCCGGTGTGGACCGCAGCACCTCGCGCGGAATTCCGCATTGCTCTTCAAGAAACTTCAGCAATCTGCGACGCGAGCTGTCCACGGCGGCCGCGGTCGCGCCAGCCTTCTGGTACAGCCGTCCCATCGACTCCGCAAATTCGAGCGGCGAGCTGCGCGGCAGCCGCACCGGCATGCGCAGCGGCCCGCTTCGTCTGCCAAAGCTAAAGATGAGTAGCAGTGCCACCACGCCGCACTGCCACGCGATCTGCCTCAGAGGCAGTCCCTTCGCCGTATCCCACAACGACGAGCGCGCTCCATGAAAGTATTCATCAAAGAGCACCTGCCGATCCGGCTCTCCGATACTGGCAAGCAGAAGCTTCAGACTCGCATCCTCTTTCAGGCCGCGATTCGTCATCGGCATCGGCGAACTCCACCAGATGGCCTCGCCCGCACCGTATTTAAAGCTCACCACGACCGCATCCTTCCCGCAAAGCTGCGACACGCGAAACTTCGGTTCGAGCGCCGTCCACCGAACGTTGTCCGCGATCGAGACCTTGCCGGATCGAGCCAGCGAATCCTGTCCCTCCGGCGTTGAAAAACACAGCTTGCCGTAGAGACGCGTCGGTGCATCCGTCTTAGCGTCCGGAAGAAAGTACGCCCCTTCCCTTCCCGTCGCGAGGACTCGCCCGCCACGCGAGAGAAAGTCGGCGATGTCAGCCGGCACCTGCTTCGACCCTTCAGTGGGGAAGTTCGGCTCCGCGAGAATCAGCGTAGTCTTCGCCGCATCGACCTTCTTCAGATCGCCTGACGGAGCCTCCCAACGCTGCGCTCCGTATCCAAGCTCGCTCAACACAAGATAGGCAGCTTTGGCGCCAGCCGAACCGCTGTTATAAGTGGTCGGAATCGGGTTCGAGTCATCGTTGGCAGGAGAAAAGATGCTGAAAGCGACAAGTAGCGTAATCATTCCGCCAAGAATCCACAGCACAATCCGCCGGTCGCGCGAGCCAGCCATCAGGCGCTCCTCAATTCGTCGAACAGCGATAGCGCGTTAGCGTAATCGCTCTCCGCCGCGGGTCGCAGCCCATACCAGATGCGCTCAAATATCTGCGTAAGCCTCCGCAATGCCAGTTGTCTGCCCGAGCCCGGTTCAAGCAGCAGCACATACTCCCGCGGAGTGCGCGCACGGTTCTGCCGCCACAGTCTGCGGCCCTCGAGCATCACGATTGCTGCCCAGTAAAGGCAGTGCACCGCCGCACGCCAGTTTTGTTTTGCCGCTTCAGCCCGCGCGAGCTCCGCCCAGTTGTCGGACTCCTTCTGCCACACGTCGGCCGCCGCGCCGGCTTCGATCCTCACCGCCAGACGCTGCCTCTGCGAGGCGCGAAGCACCCACGTCAAAAGTCCCGCCGCCGCCAGCGTCATCGCGCCCCACTCCATAACCGGGACCAGCCAAGGCGAGCGCTTGCCGAACCGCGAGACACCGCCAAAGATGTTGTCTACCCACTGCCAGAACTTCGCAATCTCGCGCTCGATATACGACTGCTCCTCGACGGTGCGAAACTCCGGCCGAGACAAGACGTCGTCGGTCTTCTTCCTCGCGCGCTGAAACGCATTCCCCGAAGCTGAACTGGATCCCCCGGCAAGCACCGCATCTTCATCAAGCCGCGCCGAGGCCTCTTGAAGGAGCTTGTCTCTCTCAGGCAACGCCGGATTATGGGCGTTCGCAACCGTATCGCGTAGCCACGACCAGCGCGTCTGGAACCCACCTCCCTCTACCCGCTCATCATCCCCAACCTTCTTCGCGTCGCACATCGCAGCATCTTTCGCGCACGCTGCGACGAGGGCTTTCAGGTTTTCAAGGTGGTTCTTATACTCGGCAGAAGTCGCCGAGCGAACATCCGCTGCCTCGTCCGCAGCGTCATCTTTCGTCTGCGCCCCAGCAGCGAAAGGGAAGAACAGGAGGCCCGCGATAAGAACTCTAAGCTGCAGCGGCATCGCCCTAGGCCAGCTCCACCGTGGCGCCGCCTGTCGAAGCGTCCGCGCCCGGCAGAGTCTTGTCCATCAGAAACTCAATGTCGAAGGCCTCTTTGCGAACGCGCTCGTCAAAATAAAATAGGCACAGCGCAATCGACGCCACCGGTCCAATGAGCGAGCTACACAGGAACGCCACAAACAACGAGATGAACTGTTCAATGATGTGCTCGGCCGACCGCGACCGCAGTAGCAACAAGGCGAACGGCATCTGCAGCGCTCCGGCAACGAAATACAGTGCGAATAGAAGCAGCAGCAACAGAAAGATTCTTCCCTTGTGGCCCGCAACTAATTGTTTGCTGCGCCTGATAGCGCGACGAACCGGCAGGTCTTCGATGACAGCAGCCGGAATGGCGAGCGAGTTTCGAATGTAGGCGATCAGCCCATAGACAAGACTGCCGAACGCGAAGAAGACCAGCACCGCCACCAGGCCCGGCATATTTCGAATACCCAGTGCAGTCAATCCGAATACCGGCACAATCAACAATGCGAAGATCCAGCCGGCGCTCCAACTCTGCCACAAAGCGATAAGGCAGTAGCGCAGCCAATTTCCCTTCACCGCGTTAAGGGCGCGATCCATCGAGGTGGGCTCTCCCAAATAAATGGAAGAGACCGCCGAGACCGTCGCCGCGTGCGTGACGCTGTAGACGACAAAGTAAAGGATCGTACCAATAACGGAGAACACGATCCCCACCTTCAATGCGACCGGCGATGCTACCGGCACGTTCTTGTAGTGAAGGTAAGCAAGCCGGGCGATCGATGCCAGCACACTCACTCCGGCAGCAATCGAAGCGAGCCCAACATACAACCAGAAGTTGGAGCGGTAGAGAAAAAACGTGCGGTCGAGAACTTCGCCAGTGGTCAGGGGCCGAAGCTCGTGGCGAACGGCGGGCGGCGCGCCGTATGCCTTTGTCGAAGCGGGTTGCGTCCCCGGATTGCTTCCGTTGAGCCAGTCTTGCTCGGCCATCTCGTTCTCCCGGCAGCTACTGATGAGTCGTTAGACGGAGATGGTAGCACACGGCGGCGGCGCCTCAAGGAATCCCCCGCAGTCCGCGCTGGCCACAGATTTTTCGGCTAAGTGATTGTCTTCTTTGGTGGAGCTGAGCGGGATCGAACCGCTGACCTCCTCGTTGCGAACGAGGCGCTCTCCCAGCTGAGCTACAGCCCCCCACCAGACGCGCCGCACACCGCTTTCGCAGGCACAACGCCGTCGAACAATCTCTCTGAGTGTACCAGCAAGCTCCCTCCGGCTCAACCCTCCGCACCCAAACCTCCTAGCCCGAAAATCGGCTGCCCATCTCATTCGCCGAGAAGATTCACACGCCCACGCACCGCAGTCCCCGCAGCCAAAGGTTTCTCCACCACATGCCACACCTCACCCGCGCGATCCACCACAACACTGATCACCGGAACCTCCAGCCTCACGCCACTCCGCGCCACTGCCTCCAGCACGCCAATATCGCCCGCGGCAAACTCCGTCCGGTCCAGCGCCATCTGCCAGCGCTGCTTTCCAGCCACGCGCGACTCCTCCCGAATATCCGTCACTACGCCCGCAAACTCCCTCATCGCAAAATCATCCCACCTCTTACGTAAGCATTCCCTTCCAAGTATCTCTTCCGCAACCATCATCCGTCACGCAAATCCCTCACGTTACAATCCGCACATGCCCTCACGTCGACGCTTCCTCCTCACCGCCACCGCAGCCGCAGCGGCGCCGTCCTTCACGCTCGAAGCCCAGCGCTCGGCACCCACGCCATCTTCCGACATCAAGCTCCCGCCATCCATCACCGCCCTCACCAACCGCCACAACGAGGCCGTCCCCATTACCCTCGCCGAGCGCGAGCAGCGCCTCGACCGCGCACGCGCCCTCATGCACCAGCACAAGATCGACGCCATCGTCATCACCACCGGCACTTCGCTCACTTACTTCACCGGCCTGCGGTGGGGCCAGTCCGAACGCTTCTTCTGCTGGGCCCTCCCCGCCAAGGGCGCACCTTTCATCGTCTGCCCCGTCTTCGAAGAAGGCCGCGTGCGCGAGCGCATGGACGCCAAACCCGCAACCCTCCCGTCAGCCTCCACCACCCGCGTTTACACCTGGAACGAAGACGAAGACCCCTACAAACTCCTCGCCAAAGCCCTAAGAGACACCGGCCTCACCGTCGGCCGCATCGGCATCGAGGAGCGCACACAATTTGTCTTCGCTGACAGCATCACCCATGCCAGCCCCAACTACATCGCCACCAGCGCCACACCCATTACCTACGGCTGCCGCGGCATAAAATCCCCCGCCGAGCTGGCCCTCATGCAACTCGCTAACAACATCACCTGGTCGGTCTACAAAGCCTGCTACGAATCCACCCAGCCCGGCATGACCACCCGCGAATTCTCGCAGCTGATCGAAGCCGCCTACGCACGTTGCGGAGTCTCCGGCGACGCAAGCTGTCAGGTAGGCGAATACTCCGCTCTCCCCCACGGTTCCTTACAACCGCAAACAATCCGCGAAGGAGAGATCATCCTCATCGATGACGGTTGCACAGTCGAGGGGTACCAGTCCGACATCTCCCGCACCTTCGTCCTCGGCGACGCCACCAGCCCCAAACTCGACAAGGCCCGCAAAGTATTCGACATCGTCCATCAGGCCCAGTCCGCCGCACTCGCCGCTGCCCACCCCGGCGTGCAATGCCAGGCCATCGACACCGCCGCCCGCAATCTCATCACTGCCGCCGGCTACGGCCCCGACTACAAACACTTCACTCATCGCGTAGGCCACGGCATCGGCATGGATGGTCACGAATGGCCCTATCTCGTCCGGGGCAACACCACACCACTCGCCGTCGGCATGTGCTTCTCCGACGAACCCGGCATCTACATCACCGGCGAGTTCGGCGTCCGCCTCGAAGACGACTGGCACCTCACCGAAGAAGGCGGCAAAATGTTCACCCCGCAAAGCCCCTCCCTCGAACACCCCTTCGCCACAACGTAGAAACACCGCGTCAGCGATTTGTAACCAGAATCGATCGATACGAGGTGACATTCCCGGAAAGGACGGATAACATTTCCCAACCAGAGATTTAGGTCCCCGGGGTTAGATTGAGCGCATCGCGTCGAGCTTCTCTCATCTCTCCAAATTCGCCGAAGCCGATTCAGAGCTTTGGCGTCTTTGTTTTGGCTCTTATCGTATTCATCGCATCCAGCCACGCCCAAAACACAATCCACGTCCCAACCGATCAGCCGACCATTCAGGCGGGCATCGACGCCGCAAACAACGGCGACACGGTGCTGGTGGCGCCTGGGACTTATAACGAAAACATCGACTTCAAAGGGAAAGCCATCACCGTCACCAGCGGTGCGACGGCCTTCTCCGGTGCAGCCTCGACGATCATCTCCGGTTCCGCGGTCGGACCTGTAGTTGTCTTCCAATCGAATGAACCGTCAGCGTCTGTGTTGAACGGATTCACAGTTCAAAACGGCCACGGGTCTGGGACGTTCGGACCGAACGGTGGTGGCATCTCTATCGCGCAGGCGTCGCCGACCATTACCAACAACATCGTTACAAACAATATCGGCTGCGGCGTCCTGGTCTTCAACCTTGCAAGTCCCCTGATCCAGGAAAACGACATCAAACAGAATAAACCGGATGCGTTCAACACGTGCGCTACACCTACCTCTGAAGCATCACCGGGAACAGGGCTCGCGATCATTGGCGCCGCGAATGTGCAGGTCATTGGGAACACAATCGAAGAGAATTTCGGCAGTCAGAGCTTGCCGGCTGGCGGAGTCACCATTCAAAATAGCTCCCAGGTGCTGCTCAAAAACAACATCATTCGCAATAATCAGGAAGGGCTGGGGATGGACGCCCAATTCGCGACAGTAAGTATGAACTTGCTGCTCATCCAAAATCTGATCTACGGCAACAATATGAATCCGACTGAATACGGATTTGCCCCAGGCCAGATCGGCGTGGCAGGGAATATAAGGCCTCCCTACCCCACGTTAACGGAGATCAACAACACGATCTACGGAGGAGGTCAGGAACTCATCCTTACCTTCGCGCCGTCAACCGTAGAGAATAACCTCTTCGTGAATACGTATCCGTATCCTACCCCTTCATCGTCCGGCCCTTACGATGGTTTTTATTCCGGCCTTTTCTGCGCAGACCCTGAAGCGCAAAGCTCCCCCATTACCTTCACTCACAATGACATCTTCAACGTCGGCACCCTCCTGCCAAACACATGTACGGTTGGAACTGGCACCCTGGCGGTAGATCCTCTCTTTCTCAACCCCTCAGCGAACGATTTTCATACGCAACCGTCATCGCCCATCGTCGCGGCGGGCGATTTCAACGCGCCGAATATTCCGTCGACCGACTTCGACAGCAAAGCCCGTACCGTCTGCGGCACAATCGACATGGGCGTCTACGAGATTCGCCCCCATCCTGCCATCACCCTGCAGTCCTCGGCAAACCCCATCGTTGGAGGCAATCCCGTCACCTTCACCGCAACGGTACAGGGTAACTGCAACGTGCCAACCGGAGCCGTCACCTTTCTCGACGGCACAACGGTCCTTGGAACAGTTGTGCTTGACGCCAGCGCGTCCGCCAGCCTGGTTGCGCCTTCGCTCTTCGTCGGCAACCACAACATCACCGTCACCTACCCCGGCGACTTCAACTTCGAGAACAGCATCTCGAACACCGTGGTGGAGGTGGTAACGGGCTATCCCTCAACGGTCAGCATGACTGCCGCTCCAAATCCGGCAGATGCCTTCCAGTCAATCACATTGAATGCAACGGTCGCCTCCGCGTTCGGAACGCCGACAGGAACCGTGACCTTCATGGCAGGCGGTAGCGCCATCGGTACAGCGACCCTGAACTCCTCTGGAACGGCCAATGCCACCGTGAGCACGCTGGGAGCAGGCACCTACAACATCACCGCCGTCTACAGCGGTAGCACCAACTATGCGGCGGGCACCTCCGCTCCTGTTGTCGTAAAAGTAGTGGGTGCGAATACCACGACTTCCCTCTCGGCATCGCCCAATCCAGTTATCTTTGCCCAAACCGTCACCCTTGCCGCAACTGTCGCCGCAACCCTGGGCAGCGGCGTGCCCAGCGGCACAGTGACGTTTCTCGACGGAACACAGACGCTCGGAACCGCCAAACTTAGCGCTACGGGCATCGCCAGTTTCAGCACCTCTTCGCTGGCACTCGGGGCCCACAGCATCACCGCCAGCTACGCAGGTTCGCCGAACGCCAACGCAAGCGTCTCCGCACCGCTCAACGTCGTAGTCGCACCGATTCCCACCAGCCTCGGACTCAACGCAACCCCCAACCCCGCCAGTCTTGGCCAGACCGTGACGTTCACCGCAAGCGCGGCAGGCGCCGGAGGAGTTACCGCCGGAACCGTCACCTTCTCGGACCAGGGAACGCTCCTCGGCACCGCAGCAGTAAATTCATCCGGCGTAGCAGCCTTCACAACGTCGTCCCTATCCGCCGGAACGCACGAGATCACAGCCACACTCGGAGCATTTGGAAACTACGGCGCAAGCACCTCATCCTCGCTAACCGAGACAATCCTTAATTACGACTTCACGCTGTCTGCCTCCACCACCTCACTCACGATTCCCCCCAACAACTTCCAGGTCCTCACCATCACCGTCACTCCGAGCGGCGGCTTCCCCCGAGCCCTCAACCTCACTTGTTCCCCGGTTCCTCTCTATGCCGAATGCATCTTCAGCCAACCCACCACCAACCCGCTCTCCAGCGGCCCCCAGACAGTAAAACTGACCGTCAGCACCAGTTCGGTTTTCCGTTACGGCAACCAGATCGGATCCCTATCCCCCGAAAAGCGATCCCGCAAAACCACCCCAGCCGTCCTCTCTGGTCTTCTGCCAATACTTCTCCTTTGCCTCGCTGGCAAATCGCCGGTCCGGATCAACCGCCCCAGAAAGCGTCTCCTGTTGTTGATCCTCACAGCATTCGGCATCGGCCTGCAGGGATGCAGCGGCAGGCTACCCCTCGGCACCCCACCCGGCAGCTACGTTCTGACCGTGAACGCAACGGACAACGCCAGCACCTTGGCCCACAGCATCAACCTGAACCTTCAAGTCCCGCAATAACCGCCTGAGCGATAATGATCCGGTACGCCAGCCGACCTAAAGAAGACCAGCGGCTGGCCCCGGAGCACCAATCAAAATGATTAGCCTCACCCGCCGCATCCTCCCCGCCCTCGTCTGCGCCCTCACCCTCACCGCCTCCGCACAAACACAAGACACCGGCATCTCCATCCCCAACATGGACCCGGCGGTCCGCCCCGGCGACAACTTCTACCTCTACGCCAACGGCGGCTACATCGCCCGCACGCATCTCCCCGCCGACCGCGCCGGCCTCAGCGTCTTCAGCGTCCTCTCCGACCGCAGCTTCGAACAGGTCGCCGCCATCATCTCCGACGCCACCAAATCCAACGCCCCAGCCGGCTCCAACGAGCGCAAGATCGCCGACCTCTACCGCTCCTACATGGACGAGGCCGCCATCGAATCCCATGGCCTCGACTCCCTCAAGCCGCACCTCGCCGCCATCGACGCCATCCACACCCAGCACGAGCTCGCCAACGCCCTCGGCCTCTCCCTCCGCGCCGACGTCGACGCCCTCAACGCCACCAACTTCCACACCGCAAACATCTTCGGCCTCTGGGTGGCCCCGAGCTTCAACAACCCCGACCACTACGCACCCTACCTCCTTCAAGGTGGCGTCGAGCTCCCCGACCGCGACTACTACCTCTCCTCCACCGACAACATGAAAGAGATCCGCACGAAATATCTCCTTCACGTCTCCGAGATGTTCCGTCTCGCCGGCCTCACCGACCCCGAAGCCCGCGCCACCCGCGTCGTCGCGCTCGAGTCTGCAATCGCTCAACAGCAAATCTCTCTCGCCGATAGCGAGGACATCCACAAAGCCAACAACCCCTGGCACCCCGCCGACTTCAACGCCAAGGCCCCCGGCCTCGATTGGCCCGAGTTCTTCCGTGCCGCCGGACTCGACAAGCAGCAGGTCTTCATCGTCTGGCAGCCCTCCGCCTTCACCGGCGAAGCCGCACTCGTCGCCTCACAGCCCATCGAAGCCTGGAAAGACCTCCTCGCCTATCACGTCATCGAGCAGTACGCCTACGCCACCTCCAAAGCTCTCGCCGATGAGCGCTTCGCCTTCTTTGGCACCACGCTCTCCGGAGCAACCAAGATGCGCCCCCGCGACTTCCGCGCCGACGTCATCGTCTCCAGCGCTCTCGGCGACGCCGTCGGCCAGATCTACGTCCAGCGCTTCTTCTCTCCCGAAGCCAAAGCCCAGGCCGAAGCCATCGTCGCCAATCTCCTCGCCGCCTTCCACGCTCGTCTCGAAAACCTCACCTGGATGGCTCCCGCCACAAAGAAAGAAGCCATCGCCAAGCTCGAGACCCTCAAGGTCGGCATCGGCTACCCGGACCACTGGCGCAGCTTCACCGCCCTGAACATCACACCCGACAATCTCTTCACCAACCTCTCGAACGCCAGCCTCTTCGAATACCACTACTCCCTCAGCCGCATCGGCCAGACCACCGACCGTAAAGAGTGGTGCATGACCCCGCAGACCGTCAACGCCGTCAACCTTCCCCTCGACAACGGCCTCAACTTCCCCGCCGCCATCCTGCAGCCGCCCTTCTTTGACCCCGCTGGCCCCGCCGCGCACAACTACGGCGCCATCGGCACCATCATCGGCCACGAGATCAGCCACACCTTCGACTCAGAGGGCGCCGCCTTCGACTCCAAAGGCCGCGTCCGCAACTGGTGGACCCCCGCAGATCTCGCCCATTTCAACGCCGTCACAGCCGCACTCGCCGCCCAGTACGACACCTACACACCCTTCCCCGACGTCCACGTCAATGGCCTCCAGACCCTCAGCGAAAACATCGCCGACGTAGCCGGTCTCGCAGCGGCCTTCGACGCCTTCCACGCCTCACTCAAAGGTGGCGTCGCTTCAAAGGTCGCGGACTTCACCGGCGACCAGCAATTCTTCATCGCCTTCGGTCAAAACTGGGGATCCGTCACCCGCGACGCCGCCCTCCGCCAGCAGGTCCTCACCGACCCCCACGCCCCCGGCCAGTACCGAGCCCTCACCGTCCGCAACGAAGACGGCTGGTACAAGGCCTTCGACATTCAACCCACCGACAAGCTCTACCTGGCCCCCAAAGACCGCGTCCGCATCTGGTAACGCTCGCATCTGGTATCGCCTACAGCCAAGTTCGAAGTTCATCTCTTCGCTTTCTTTCCCAGGACGCAGAGGTGCGTTTCGCAAACTGAGAGTAAGCAGCAACTTATTCCTGGCCGCTAAAAAGCTCAGCTTTTTCCCGCCGTGTAAGCCAAAACTCGGGTAGACTTTCGCGATATCCAGCAAGAGGTCCCGACATGCATGAAGCTCCGTCTTCCTGCGAAGCGCCCTATTCGCTCGCAACCGGGTCCGCCGCCGTTCGCCGCCTCACTGCCCTGCACGCCGTCTACTCTCCTGCCGGTCGCCGAGTTCTGCTTCAAGCCGGACTGAAACAAGGAATGACAGTCGCCGACTTCGGCTGCGGCGTCGGCATGACGACCCGTATGCTGGCCGACATGGTCGGTCCATCCGGCACGGTAACCGGCATTGACATCAGCTCCGCCCAACTCAAGGAAGCCCGTGACATTTGCGCCGCCAAAAACCTCCTCAATGTCAGCTTCCACCAGTCCAGCGCTTGCGAATCCAGCCTGTCCAGAGCCTCCTTCGACCTCGCCTACTGCAGATTTCTTCTCCTCCATCTTCCCGACCCCGCAGCCTGCCTCCGCGAGATGCTCGACATCCTCAAACCTGGGGGAATCCTTGTGATCGAAGATGGAGACCTCACCTCCGCTACAAGTCATCCGCCCGGAGCAACCAATGCCTTCGCCGATCTCTTCGGACGCCTGGGACCCACACGGGGCCTCGATTATTCCATGGCGAAAAACCTCTACGCCCTCTTCCAGGCCGCAGGCTGCCAAAACATCACCATCGAAATCCACCAGCCCGCGATCACCACCGGCATCCACCGTCACCTCATGAAGTGGAGCGTCGAAGAGGCCGCCGATAGTTTCATCAACGCGGGCCTCATCTCCCGAGAGGACCTGGCGCATACCCTGGTCGATATGCAGCAACAGGTAGACGATCCCAACGTCCTCCTATTGGGGCCCAAGATGTTCATCGTCGCAGGCACCAAAGTCCACTAGGCGCGAGCTTCACCAAATAAGCAAGAATCAGTGCTGCGGCACCACTAAAACCTCAACCCCGCTCGCCGCATCCGCACTCCGGTACACGCTCTCCGTAGCCTTCACAAACTGCTCCGGCTTCGCAAGCGGTATATCCACAAACGTCTGCGGATTCCGATCCACCAGTGGGAACCACGAGCTCTGCACCTGCACCATAATCCGGTGCCCCGCGCGGAAGGTATGGTTGATGTCCGGCATCTCACCATTCACCTCAACCATTTTCCCAACTGGCAACGGAGTCGGCTTCTCCCAGCTATCGCGGAACTTCGCCCGCATCGGCTCCCCACGCACCAATTGCTCATAACCACCCATCAGCACAGGAGCAGCTCCCAAAACCCGCTTCCCCACCGCATCCGATGGCGGATTCGGATAATCCTCCGGATAAACATCAATCAGCTTCACCACAAAATCCGCATCCGTCCCCGTCGAGGCCACCTTCAACTTCGGCCGGACCGGCCCGGCCAGCGTCACATCCTCGGTAAGGGGTTCCGTCTCATACACAAGTACGTCCGGCCTCCGCTCCGCAAATCGCTGATCGTCATCCATATATCGTTGCGGAACCGTATCCGTCGTGTAATTCACAAAAGGCACCGGATGCGCAGGATCGCTCACGTACTCATCCAAAGCTGCTTTTTCTTTTGGCGCATCGAAACTCAGCTTCCCGCCGTCACGAAAATAGAGAGTCTTTGCAACAGCCGCCTTCGGGGGCCACGCATCATATCGCTTCCAAACATTGCTCCCCGTCTCAAACACATAAGCCTTCGGCAGCGGAGCACCGTTCCTGCCCTTCAGGTAGTACTCAAAAAACGGAAACTGAATCTGCGACCGGAAAAACACACCAGTCTTCGATCCAAAATTCACATCGCCCAGCTTGTCTCCATCCCAGATCGACCACCCGCCATGCGTCCACGGCCCCACCACCAGCGAATTCACCGCTCCCGGGTTGAACTCATCGATCGCATGAAATGTCTTGAATGGCCCTGACAGATCCTCCGCGTCGAACCACCCGCCCACCGTCATCACCGCTGCCTTCACGTTCTTCATATGCAACGAAAGATCGCGCTTCTTCCAGTAGTCGTCGTAAGTCGTATGCACCAGCTGATCATGAAACAGGAAATTCTTCCCATCGAAATCCTTATCCAGATTCTCCGTGGGGCCAGCCTGCAAATAAAACTTGTAACTATCCGGAGTCCCAAAGTCATGCGCAGTCCGCGGAGCCGGCAGCGTGGGATTCTTTTGCGGCAGAAACCCCACATAGAACCCATAGTTAGCCGACAGCATGAACGCCCCGCCGTGGTACCCGTCATCATTGAAAAACAAATTCGTCATCGGAGCCTGCGGACTCGCCGCCTTGATCGCTGGATGCGAATCGATAATGCTCGCCGACGTATAAAACCCCGGATAGCTGATTCCGGTAATCCCCACGTTGCCGTTGTTGTTCTCCACATGCTTCAGCAGAAAATCAACCGTATCGTACATATCCGTCGACTCATCGACGTCCTTGTTCGACTTCTTATCGTCGATATGCGGATTCATCTCCTGAAACACACCCTCGCTCTCATACCGCCCACGTGCATCGCCACAAACGAAGATATAGCCGCTCTCCAGCAACTCCTGGCTCGGCCCCAGCCGCGCCGGCATCTTGTCCTCGCCATACGGCCCGCAGCTGTAAGGAGTCCGCGTCATTAAAAACGGATAGGGCCCCGGATCCTTGAACGCTCCCGCCACCGGCACGTACACCGACACAAACAGCTTCACCCCATCCCGCATCGGAATCCGGTACTCATACTTTCCATAATGCGTCTTGATGAACTCTTCCTCATTCGGCCCCGGAGCCTGT
Source organism: uncultured Acidobacteriaceae bacterium (assembly GCA_963841335.1). Classification (GTDB taxonomy): domain Bacteria; phylum Acidobacteriota; class Terriglobia; order Terriglobales; family Acidobacteriaceae; genus Edaphobacter. The sequence goes on from CAWJCF010000001.1 coordinate 466,731, forward strand.
GCCACGCCGCGCAATCCGCTCAAGAACAACAAACAAACCGCCACCAGCCCAAACCGAATTTTCATCGAGTCCTCAAGAAAAAGAAGTTAAGAAAAATGGGAGTGCTCGCAGTCTAACCGACTCGGCACTCCATTCCGAAAGATTTTAATCCGCGTCATCCGTGCCAATCCGTGTTAAGCCTTCGCTGTGACTCAAGTCAGATCATCCGTATCGAACGGATTCACCTTCCGCCCCAGCGCAGAAACGCTCCGCGTCTCCCCCACCAGCGTCTTCACCACCACGTCAATCTCGTCATCCACATCAGCCGCCGCGGTCATCACCCCAACCGACTCCGGAATCCCCAGACTCTCAAGCAGCACCGTGGCATGAGCCACCGCCACGCCATCCTGGTTCAAACCCTCCGGCGTCTTCGCCTTGATCCCCACCTCACCCGGCTTCACTCCCAGCAGCTTCGCCACGCTCTCGCGCAACTCCCCGGCGATCGGCACAATCTTCGGCCGCGCCAACACTAACACTGTATCCACATTGACGATCTTGTATCCCGCCGTAGCCACCTCTTCCAGCGCCGTCTTCAAAAACACACTCGAAGCCGCGCCCTTCCACCGCGGATCGCTCGGCGGAAAGAAAGTCCCGATATCCCCCGCGCTCACCGCCCCCAGCAGAGCATCCGTTATCGCATGCAGCAAAACATCCCCATCCGAGTGACCCGCCAACCCCTCCGGATGCTCAATCGCAAGCCCGCCAATCACCAGCGGAACGCCGGCCTTGAACGCATGCGAGTCAAATCCATACCCAATTCTCATACCCATCTATTTATCTTCCCACGCCTTCAAAGCTGTTGCAGGACCTGAGCGGGCATCTTTCCTTTTCGCACATTCTGCATAACCACCCGCCAAAATCTGGCCTCAGGCCCAAAGTTCATCACCAGCCCAATCTCCATCGGTGAAGCCCGCAGATAATGCAACAACTGTGCCTCATGAGCCTTGCTAATCGAATCCGCAGTCTTCAATTCAACGAAAACCCGGCCATCCACCACAAGGTTGGCCCGAAAGATCCCAACAAGCGCTCCCCGAAAACTGACCGGCACCGGAAACTCGGCCTCAGCTCTCAAGCCCAAAGCAATCCGCATAGCCTCCCGGTAAACAGACTCCAGAAAACCAAACCCAAGTTCGTTATAAACCTCGTAGAACACTCCATAATCCTCTCAGTCAAGGGATCATTCGGCCCAGAAAACTCACTCATAAAAACCGCATCCAATCTCAGTCTCAATCAGTCTTTATCAGCCTTTATCCGTCTTATCACTGTTAAGCCTTACCCAAATAAAACTCCGCCAGCTCAATATCCCCCGGCTGCGTAATCTTAAAGTTCCTCGCCGACCCCGCCACCACAGCCACCTCAATCCCCGCCCGTTCCAGCAGACTAGCCTCGTCCGTCCCTTCGAACCCGTCCGTCTCCGCCTCCACAAACGCCCTTCGCAGCAACCCGAACAGCGCCCCCTGCGGAGTCTGCGCCTGAACAATCCTCTCCCGCGGAATCGTCGCCGTCACAATCGCTCCATCCGCCGTCCGCTCCACCTGCTTGATCGTATCCACCGCCGGCAACCCCACAATCGCCGCGCCATGTTTTGCCACCGCATCGATCGTCCGCTCAATCGTCGCCACATCAATCAGCGGCCGCACCGCATCATGCACCAGCACCACATCGTCCTCATCGCACTCCAGCGCCGCCAGCGCATTCCCCACCGACTGCTGCCGATGGTCCCCACCCTCCACCATATGCACCCGCGGCCCCAGCTTATACTCGGCCATCTGAGCCTCCACCCGCTCCCGCTCCTGAGCACGCACCGCCACGCACACAGCATCCACCCGCGGCACCGCCAGAAACGCCTTCACCGACCGCACCAGCACCGGCACGCCGCCAATCTCCAAAAACTGTTTCGGCGCCCCGGCCGACGCCATCCGCGTTCCCATTCCCGCCGCCGGAAGAATCACAAAAACTCGCATAACCTGCGAAGTATACAAGATATCCATTTTTCGCCGCTGGCTCCGCATGCAAAAATCCTCATGCACGAATCTGTCCTGGCCCGCAGTGCGTAAAACAAACGCGCCAGCCCATCCAGTGCGAACCTTTTTCAGCACTCGATACATCAAACGGGTGATTGTGAGTCATCGCTTCGAGAGAGCAGGCTCTCGAATCGGGAGATTCCGCATGAAAGACCGTCACACCCGAAAGCTCGTTCTATTCTTTGCCTCAATCGCATTACTCGTCCTGACGCAGAGCGCCGCCCGTGGCCAGCAACCATCTCTTCGCGAAACCCGTTCGTCCGCAACCTCAGCCACGCACAACGCCATCATCATTGGGTTCGTCGGCGGCTTCGTCAGCAGCAAAGACACGAAACACCCCGAAGTCGAGTTCGCCGCATACCTTCGCGACCGTTACCCGACCGCCCACGTTGAAGTCTTCGGCAATCACCACGGACGAAAGGCCCTCCATCAGCTCATCAACTTCCTAGACACCGACCACGACGGCGTCCTCACCTCTCTCGAAAAAGAACAGGCCACCGTCATCCTCTACGGCCACAGTTGGGGCGCCACCGAGACCGCAGAATTCGCTCGCCAGTTAGACCACCTCGGCATTCCCGTCGCCCTCGCCATCCAGGTAGACACCATCGGCAAACCCGGCCACAAGCACTCGGCGATCTCTCCCAACGTAGCCACCGCCATCAACTTCTACCAGTCAGGCGGCCCGCTTCACGGACAGCCGGAAATCGTCGCCACCGATCCCCGAAGAACAAAAATCCTCGGCAACATCCACATGACCTACGAAAACCTCCCCATCAACTGCGACAACTACAGTTGGTACTCCCGAACCATCAACAAACCGCATCACGAGATCGAGAACGACCTCCGCGTCTGGGATCAGATCGCATCCCTCATCGACTCGAACCTCCCCGGCGTCGCCCCGGCGACAACCCACGCGCGTGCCCCGTCCGCGTCGCCCTTCTTCCAATACCTTAGGCGCGGCGTCCAGGCAAAGGGCAACGAACCCGCTCTCGTCTCCACCGCAATCGAAGAGGATCAAGACTAAAACTCTCCCGCCAATCGTCACCAAGCTCGCATAACCCGCGAGGCATACAAAATAGTTCTCCCCACCACAGCTCCCACCCACACGCGCCCGTCACAAAAAGAATCCACGAGGGAACCAACCTCATCCGCTCCGCAAGGGGTGTTCTATGACATCTGCTCCATTCTCACCCAATGAAACCGCCGCCTCATTGAGCCCGCCCGACCTCGTAGACGATCTGCTTCGGGTGCAGAAAGCCTCACACCAGATCAACTCCCTTCTCGATCTCGATCAACTCATCGATCGCATCGTGAATGACGTAGCCATTTCCTTCGGACTCGTCGAAGCCAACATCTACCTCTACGAGCCCGATCGCGAAGAGCTAGTCCTCGCTGGCGTTCGCGGTTGCACCATGTATGAAAAGGGTCATTGCCTGAAGTTAGGAAAAGAAGGTTTGGTCGGCTACGTCGCTGCCACCGGCCTCATGCGATATGCCCCAGACGTCTACGACGATCCCTACTACATCGCCTGCGAACCCTCCACTCGCTCCGAAGTCGCAATCCCCTTGCTGGTTGACGCTCGCCTCGTCGGCGTCTTCACCGCATCGCATCCCGAGCTCGACGCCTTCCCCCCGCAGCAGTTGAAAGTCCTTCAGGCTCTCTCGAACCACATCGCCTCCGCCGTTCGCAATGCACGCCTCTACCAGCAAGTGCGCAGCGAGCACGACCTGATGACCCGCGACGCCCTCGAAGCCCGCTCCATCCAGCAGGCTCTCTTTCCCAAAACCTCCCCATTCATTCCGGGCTTTGCCATCTGTGGCCTCTGCATTCCCGTCGGAGCCGTCGGCGGCGACTGGTACGACTTCGTCCCCATGTACGACGGCCGCTGGGGATTGGTGCTCGCCGATGTCTCAGGCAAAGGCACTGCGGCAGCTCTCGTCATGGCAGCCACCCGCGGAGTCCTTCGCTCCCTCGCCGAAGAGAGCTGCACCCCCAGCGAAGTTCTCCGCAAGCTCAATCAGTTGCTCATAGCCGACCTGCCGCCCGAGCGCTTTGTCACCATGGTCTACGCCGTCCTCGATCCCGCAAAACGCACCTTGACGCTCGCAAGCGCAGGTCATCCACAGCCTCTCCTGATAAACGGCAACGAAGCCCGATTCCTCGACACCGACGAGGGCCTGCCGCTCGGCCTGGGCCCGGGAGAATACTCCGAAACCCAGATAAAGCTAACGCCCGGTTCCCGCCTCGTCTTCTACAGCGACGGCATCACAGAAGCCATCGGCCCGGACCAGGAGGAGTACGGCCAGCACCGCCTCAAGGAACACCTCCTGCAACCCGACGCCTCAGCAGAGAGCCTTCTCGAGGACGTCCGAGCCTTCGCCAACGGCTGCGGCCTCCACGACGACGCAACCGTCATCACGCTCAAGATGCTCCGATAGTTCCGCGTTCGTTAATCCAAACTCCAGTACGATGAACTACTGATGTCGGCACTCCTCTTCTCGCGCGACCAAATCAAACCCGGCGACCGTCTAGCCGTCGCAATCTCCGGGGGAGCCGACTCAGTAGCCCTTCTTCTCACCCTGCACGCCGCCAACACCACCCCCCGCGAATCCCTCGGCGCAGGCCTCAGCGCCGTCCACATCAACCACCACCTCCGAGGCGAAGAATCCAACGCCGACCAGCAGTTCGTCGAAGACCTCTGTATCTCCCTCGACATCCCCCTCCACCTCCACCAAGCCGACATCCCCGAACGCATCGCCACAACAAGCGAAGGCATCGAAGAGGCCGCCCGCAACGCCCGCAACGAATTCTTCTCAACTCTCCTCAACTCAGGCCACGCCGACACTATCCTCACCGCCCACACCCTCGACGACCAGGCCGAAACCGTCCTCATGAAGCTCCTTCGCGGAGCCTGGACCGAAGGCCTCTCCGCCATCCACCCCGTCCTCACTCAGCCAAAAGGCATAATCCTCCGCCCCTTCCTCCAAACCCGCCGCGCCGAAATCGAAACCTTCCTCAAATCCATCAACCAACCCTGGCGCGAAGACTCCTCCAACACCAGCACCGCCTTCACCCGCAACCGCATCCGCCACGAACTCCTCCCCCAGCTCCGCACTTTCAACCCTTCCATCGACCAGACCCTGGCCAATCTAGCCGACGTCGCCCGCGAAGAAGAGTCCCGCTGGCAAACCGAACTCACCCGCCTCCTACCCCAGCTCCTCCTCCCCGGCAAACCCGTCCGCGGGGGAGGCCGCGCCGTCAGCACCACTCCCAGCGAAGCCTCCATCTCCATCGAGCTAGACCGCCTACGCTCTCTAGACCCAGCCCTCCGTCGCCGAGTCCTCCGCGCCGCCGCCCGTCGCCTCGGAGCCCGTCTCACCTTCGACGAAACCGTTCGCCTCCTTGCCCTCGCTGGCCTCCAACCCTACCCTCCCATCGGCCCACCCACCGTAGCCGCACGAACCGGCGCCACCCTCCATCTTTCCAACAACCTCCGAGCCGACCGCACCCCCCGCGAACTCCGCCTCTATCGCAGCGAACAGGACGCCTCCTCTCAAAAAGTGTCATCCTGAGCGAGCAAAGCGAGTCGAAGGACCTGCATTTAGCTTCACCCTGGCCCCAACCATTCCCCCCACCCTCCGTCACCCTAAAGTCACACTTCCGCCCCGCTTTTCATCCCCCGAATCCATAACCCGGAGAGTAGAATCTAAATATCTGTAGTAGAGGCCCCTCCCCGACGCTCCGGCACGGAACCGTTCGGCATTTGTTTTCGTCTAACTGTATTGTGCTCCGTTGCGCGCAACGCATCTGAGCCGGGTCGCAGAAGCCAGTGGGGTTTTCGAGCAACTGCAGACCGGAAAATGAGGAAATACGCTTTGAACTCGACCGTCAAACAAATTCTGATCTGGGTCTTCATGATCACCTGCCTGATCTTCCTCTGGCAGGTTGTCGTCAAGACAACCGGGGGCACCCAGGAAAAGACCATCAGCCTTACTCAGCTCCTCAACGACGCTGATCAGGGCAAGATTCACGACGTCATCGTCAATGGTCCCGAGGTCACCGGCCACTATCGCGACGACCCGAAGAACAACTTCAAGACCACGATTCCCGGCAACTACCCCGACCTCTACAACACCCTCCGCAGCCACGGCGTCGAGATCACCATCAAGGATCAGAGCCCCAATCAGTGGCTGAACCTGCTCATCTCCATCGCTCCCTTCGCCCTCCTGCTCGGCCTCTGGTTCTTCCTCCTCCGCCAGATGCAGTCCGGCGGCAATAAGGCCATGAGCTTCGGCAAGTCGCGCGCGCGCCTGCTCTCCATGCAGCAGAAGAAGATCACCTTCAAGGACGTCGCCGGCGTCGATGAAGCCAAGGAAGAACTCAAAGAGATCATCGAGTTCCTCCGCGAAGCCCAAAAATTCCAGCGCCTCGGCGGCCGCATCCCCAAGGGCGTCCTCCTCGTCGGACCTCCGGGCACTGGCAAGACCCTTTTGGCCCGCGCAGTAGCCGGCGAAGCCAACGTTCCCTTCTTCTCCATCTCCGGTTCTGACTTCGTCGAGATGTTCGTCGGCGTCGGCGCGTCCCGCGTCCGCGACCTGTTCGAACAGGGCAAGAAGAACGCCCCCTGCATCATCTTCATCGACGAAATCGACGCAGTCGGTCGTCACCGTGGCGCAGGCCTCGGCGGCGGACACGACGAGCGCGAGCAGACCCTCAACCAGCTTCTCGTCGAGATGGACGGCTTCGAGTCCAACGACGGTGTCATCCTCGTCGCCGCAACCAACCGCCCCGACGTTCTCGATCCCGCACTCCTCCGCCCCGGCCGCTTCGATCGCCGCGTCATCGTCGATCGTCCCGACATCCGTGGCCGCGAAGAGGTCCTCAAGGTCCACTCCAAGAAGGTCCCCATGGCCGAAGACGTCAACCTCAACGTCCTCGCTCGTGGAACCCCGGGCTTCAGTGGAGCCGATCTCGCCAACATGGTCAACGAGGCCGCCCTCACCGCCGCCCGCTACAACAGAAAGTCAGTCCACATGTATGACTTCGAAGTAGCCAAGGACAAGGTCATGATGGGCGCCGAACGCAAATCCATGCTCTTAACCGACGAGGAAAAGCGCACCACCGCCTATCACGAGGCCGGTCACACGCTCGTCTCCGCACTGCGCGAGCACTCCGACCCGCTCCACAAGGTCACCATCATCCCGCGCGGCATGGCTCTCGGCGTCACCGTCTACCTCCCCGAGGAAGACCAGCACACTGTCTCCAAGGACTATCTCGAGACCCGTCTCGCCACCCTCATGGGCGGTCGCTGCGCCGAGGAGATCTTCCTCAAGCAGATGACCACCGGAGCCGGCAACGACATCGAGCGCATCACCGACCTCGCCCGAAAGATGGTCTGCGAGTTCGGCATGTCCAACCTCGGGCCCATGACCTTCGGCAAGAAGGAAGAGCAGATCTTCCTCGGCCGCGAGATCGCACAGCACCGCGACTTCTCCGACGACACTGCCAAGCAGATCGACGCCGAGGTTCGCCTCTTCGTCGACGCCGCCTACAAGTCGGCCTACTCCATCCTCGACTCCAACCACGACATCATGCACCGCATGTCAGCCGCCCTGCTCGAGCGCGAAACCCTGGACGCCGCTGAGATCAAGCTCATCATCGAAGGCAAGGAGCTGCCCCCGATGAAGTCCGCTCTCGCCGCCGTCGATCCCGGCTCAGGCGAAGGCCAGAAGATCCTCAAACCCGAGGGAGGCCGCAAACCCGGCTTCAACGAAGGCCAACCCTCCCCCGCATAAACATAAAACCCAGTATCAAAAGGAAAGGCAGCCCAACCAGGGCTGCCTTTCCTTTTACCAAAGCCCTCCATCCGAAGTCGTCATCCTCCGTCCGAAGTCGTCATTCTGAGCGAAGCGAAGAATCCCCGCATTTGCTTTTGTCGTTGCTGTTGTCTGTTCTTTCCCCACCACTCAGCCAACAAACTTTCATCCTGACCCTGAGCGTAGTCGAACGGGAGTTCGCGCCCACATCGCCGTCGACCGTCTCCTCGGTTTCGGCCTCAAGTACCCCTCCTTCTTCAAGGACACCCACCTCCAGCACATCTCCGCCCATAGCCACACCAGTCCCTGAGCTCACTCACAGGAAATCCACAGAAATATCTTCAAAGAGTGGCATTTTCTTAGCCGCGAAAAACCACCATCCAAATCACCATAAAAACCCACACACTCACCACAAATTCACCACAAAAAACCATCACGCAAACGCACAAAATCTCAATAACCCCCCGTAAAATCTGCGATTCTCCTCCCAAAATAAATCCCGAAGAAAAACCCCCGGTGCGACAATAGAAAACAGCCGAATGCGCGTCCGTTCCCTTACCCTGCTCCTCGCCCTCACTCTCACCGGATGCGGCTATCATCAGGCCGGCTCTGCCACCCACATCCCAGCCGACGTCCAGACCCTCGCCGTCCCCATCTTCGCCACCAACGCCCAGGCCTTCAACACCGAGATGGCCTTCACCCAGGCCACCATCCGCGAACTCAACACCCGCACCAAGTACCGCATTATCAACAAAGACAACCCCGACGCCGACGCCACCCTCCACGGCACCATCCTCACCCAGACCGTCGCCCCCCTCACCTACGACTCCACCACCGGCGAAACCTCCAGCTACCTCGTCTCCATCAGTGCCAAAGTCCTCCTCACCGCCCACGACGGCCGCGTCCTCTATCGCAACGACTCCCTCCTCTTCCGCGAGCAATATCAATCCACAGAAGACCTTAGCGGCTTCATCCAGGAGGACGGTTACGCCGTTCAGCGCATAGCCCGCGACTTCGCCCACACCATCGTTAGCGATATGCTGGAGTCCTTCTAATGCCCGCGCTAAAATCCTCCGCCGACCCGCTTCGCAGTTTTGCATCTGTAGACCGCTTTATCAACGAAATAGCCTCGCCCCAAACCCTCCGCCCCGGCTACGTCCTCATCGGCGACGAGGTCTTCCTCTACGACCGCTGCCGCAAAGCCGCCCTCGCCACCCTCGCCCCGCCCGAAACCCGCGACTTCTCCCTCCACGACCTCGACCTCGCCGAAACCAGCATCTTCGAAGTCCTCGACCGCGCCCAAACCCCATCCCTCATGGCGCCCTTCCAGGTGCTCTTCGTCCGAAACCTGAAAACTCTCTACGGCCGCGGCTCCAAAAAAGAAGAATTCGCCGCAATTGACGCCTACTTTCGCTCCCCCAATCCCTCAGCTCTCATCCTCTTCGTAGCCGACCATCTCCGCATCCCCACCGACCTCCGCAAGATGGACTATCAGGATAAAGAGCGTTACGAAAAGATCCGCGAGACCCTCGGCGAATGGTGCGGCACCGTCGAACTAGCCCGCGTCGACGAAAACGACGCCATCAAATGGGTCCTGGCCACCGCCGAATCCCGCAACGTAAAGTTCGACCCCGACGCCGCCCGCGAGCTCGTCGACGCCCTGGGCGCCGACATGATGCTTATCGCGAGCGAGTTCGAAAAACTCCTCCTCTACGTCTCCGCCCCACCCCCTCAGCCATCCATTGATGGGGTCATCCTGAGCGAAGCGCGCAGCGCGGAGTCGAAGGACCTGCATTTGACTTCTTCACCAACCCCAGCCCTGGCTCGCAACCGAGTCACCCTCGGCGACGTAGAAACCATGGTCCTCGCCGCCAAACAACGCAGCCTCTACGAGCTCACCGACGCCATCAGCGCAAAAGACCGCCCCCGAGCCCTCGCGCTACTCCGCGGCCTCCTCAACGCCTCCGACGGCGGCGAAGACTCCAGCATCGGCCATCTCTACATGCTCGCCCGCACCTTCCGCCAGATGCTCATCATCTCCGAAAAAAACGTCCGCGACCCCCGCGCCATCTGGGCCGTCCTCTGGCAGGGTTTCCGCATGCCTCCCTTCGCTGCCGAGGACCTGATCAAGCAAGCCCGCCGCTACAAATCCCGCCGCGAACTCACCCGCGCCATCCGCCTCGTAGCCCGCGCCGACCTCGAACTTCGCAGCTCCCCCGCGAACAAGCTCCTCGTCCTCGAGCGCCTCATCCTGGACCTCTCCACCGAACCCAAGCTCACCCCCTACGAACCCTCCCACCAGTTCGCCATGGAGCTATAACAGATCAGAGTTTAGGCTCTATACAACCAGCGAAATGCTGCTTCCGCATTTCAAAGGCTGGAACATCGACTGGCTATCCAGGGGAACCGTATGCGACCGCTCGGTCAATTAGGCTTGCTGTTAGTTCTCATCCTCGCCATTGTGGCGGCGGTGAAGTTCTGGCATCCGAATGACATCCCGCTTCAGAGGCCTCCCGCACCAACGAAAGCCAGTGAGCCAGTCTCCACCCGCGCTTCCAGAGTTCCGTTCGTAGGATGCAAATCCGATGGTCAAACCGGACCAGTGGCAGCTCCAGAAGGAGAAGGCAAGGTTGTGCTGATTGACTCTAAAGCGGCTCAGCAGCTTGCATACTACGCATCCCAAAAAGACTTCGGCGTCCTCGCTCCACGCGGATGGCATTGCTTCGGCACCTATGGCTCCAACGGAGACACTCTGTACGTCAGCCCTCAATCGATCAATCCTTCGAATTTCCTCACTGGAACACCGGCTGGCTTTACCGGGCCTGCCATTCAGCTATCTCGTGAGATCGGGGATACGTCCGGGAGGTTCGGCGTTGCCAAAATCATTGCACGAGTCTTTCCTGCACATATCGGATTCGCCAGGGTAGTCATTCGCGAAGGTGCCGAGCCGGCAAGCTCGTTCCCATTCGGTCCATACCCCAACGATAAGCTGACCTACCGGGGTAACGAGATCGTCGAATACCAAACACCCGCCAACACCCAGGGTTTAGGGACCGATTCCTCTCTGCACCCAAGCGCGGATCCGATTAGCGGAGTGGCAATTCTTGTAGGCGAAACTCCCGATCTCCTGCATCTATCCGTGCGGCTTCCCGCCGCCCAGGCTACCCTCGCACCATTCATCATTCGGCAAGTGGAGCGCGACGCTCCACACCGGGACAAAGGTGCTGCTCAACTCACGGCCATCAAACAGACGGAAAGCCCCGTCACCGCGACAGGGACAGCGAAGGGGTACCCCGTCCCCGAAGACACTTTTGTAGATGCTTATATCGTGGCGAACATCGGACAGGAGGATCTCGACCAGGATCAACTCGCAAAGCTCGCGCACGATGAGTACAAAATGGGCAAACAAATCGACACTCAAACTCTGTTTGCAGGTGGCGCCCCACTCGACACACGCGGAAAGCGCGCAATGGACTACCTCTCCTACCAGTCTCCCCAACAACATCAAGCCCCTGTCTATAAAAGGTAGCGCTGCCGGTACCCCATATCTCGATTTCGAGATGTGGCATCGTCCGAAGGGCGACCGCTTCCCGTCTCAAAATTCCTCTCAGCAAACGAAACCTAGTAGCACGCTACAATTCACCATCGATCTATTACGACAATTTTCGGAGCTACACTTTGAGCCTCAAATCTCTTCGAATCTTCCTCTCTGCTATTGTTCTGCTTCCCTCCTCAGCTCACTCTCAGACCCAGACTTTCGCACTTCCTTCCCATCCGGGAGCGATGGTCCTCGATCTCACCGGTTTCAAAGTGGTGCAGACCTCAGCCAAGCCCGGCGGCGCCGAACTCGGACTTAGAGTTCATGACCAAAGGAACACTGTGGCTCTGTTGTTTCTCTTCCTTGCACCAAAGGAGCCTCGCGGAAATGCCGCTGCCTGTCGGCAAGGCGAACTTGATCAAGTTCAGAAGAGCATGGGACCGAACTTCAAAGACGTTAAGTTGAATCCTGACGGCAAGGACGATAAGACCACTGCCACAATGCTGGTCTCAGGAAAAACAGGACAGTTCCTATACGGTTTCTACGGGAGTACTGATCAATGTCTTTCTATTGAGGTCTACTCCGATCCGGGATCAAAGCTCGATCTGGACAAGGCATCATCTTTCCTGGCCCGTCAAAAATACGACGCAGCCTACGTCCCAACCAGCAGCGACAAATTCATATACGCAGAAATCCTGTACCGGAATCAGCAGTACAGAGCTTCAGCTCCGATTTATGCTGACTATTTGCAATCCATTCCAAGCGATAAGGTCCATCAAACGCAGCGCCGCATCGCAACGGACGAGATGGGAATGGCTCTAGGCATGTCTGGCGACGTAGACGGCGCTCGTAAGGTCTTTCAGGAAGCCATCCAGACCGACCCCGACTATCCTCTCTACTACTACAACCTCGCCTGCGCGGATGCCGAGCAAGGCAAAGCCGGCGACGCAAAAATCCACCTTCAGCAAGCCTTCGACCGCAGGGCCAACACCATCCCCGGCGAAACCTTTCCCGACCCAACCAAAGACGACTCCCTCGTGAAGCTAAAGAAAGACAAAGACTTTTGGGCATTCGTCGAAACCTTGAGGTAGCGGGTACCCCCACACATCGATTCCTGATGCGTGGGTATCGTTTGAAGAACGGCGACCGCACTCTTCAACCTACGAACCTACTCCGTGATCACCCGATCCGCCCATTCCACCAGCGACACAAAGATCGTCGGATTGCCAAACTTCGCTCCATAGTTGTTCAGATCCGCCTCCGTCACTCCTCTCGCACGAGAACACGCCCCACAAGCGTAGATCTGCACATGCTTCGCGGCCAGCTTATCCAGCGTCTCCCCAACGGGAGGCCATCCCACCGGCGTAACCGCATTGGCGAGCGTCTTTCTCATCAGCCCGACCGCCTCGCCCAGCAGGAAAAACTGTACCTCGTGCCCTGCCTCCGAGAGCGCGAACCCATGCAAAAACGGAAACGCCGCCTTCGTGGGATCATCCGAGCCCCACGCGCTCTTCATCATGATCTTGAGCGTCTTGTGTGCAGCTTGTCCCCCGAGAGAACTAGCAGACGAAGCGAAAGGCAGCGCCGCCAATCGCGCAAATCGTGACAAGAACAAACGACGCACCATGAGGCTTCTCCTTGATGGAAGAATCCTACATCTGCATGCCCTTCTCGACCCTGAGAAAGTGGCGAGCCCGCTTGACAAGCCTGACGCCCCAAAAACCTGGGAGTAGGGCAGAAAAATCCCCACGCGCCGGCATGGTCCCAAACCCGCTCATACCGAAGTCCAGACCTAAGCCATTTTATTCGAAGACTTTAGGGCTTTAAGTATGGGGGAGGGGGTGGCCTTGCTAAACACCGCTGCAAACGGATACCACACATCAATCCTGAGGATTGGGAGAGAGGACCGCTCTTCCACTCTGCATAAGTTATGATTCCGCAAACTGCCAACAATGCCCGAACTCCCCGACATCTCCGCCTACCTCACCGCCCTCGAGCCGCGCATCGTAGGCCAACCCCTCACGCAAATCCGCATCGCCAGCCCATTCCTCCTGCGCACCGTCCAGCCTCGCATCGAAGACATCGAAAACCACACCGTCCGTTCCCTCCATCGCATCGGCAAACGCATCGCCCTCGAATTCGACAACGGCCTCTGGCTCGTCCTGCACCTCATGATCGCGGGCCGCCTCCACTGGCGCCCACTCGGAGCGAAACTCGGCGGACGCAACAATCTCGCCGCATTCGACTTCCCCAACGGCTCTCTGGTCCTTACAGAAGCAGGCTCCAAACGCCGAGCCTCCCTTTACCTCTTCGCCAACGAAGCCGCCGCCAAAGACATCGACCCCGGAGGCATCGACGTCTTAACGGCAACTCTCGCAGACTTCCGCACCGCTCTAATCCATGAAAACCGAACCCTCAAGCGAGCCCTCACCGACCCACGCATCCTCTCCGGCATCGGCAACGCCTACTCCGACGAGATCCTGCACGCCGCGCAGCTCTCACCCATCCTCCAAACCCACAAGCTCACCGAAGACCAATGGCAGCGCCTCTACAACGCCACCGGTGACACCCTTCACCTCTGGATAGACCGCCTCAACACCGAAGCCACCCAAACCTTTCCCGAGAAAGTCACCGCCTTCCGCCCCGACATGGCCGTCCACGGGCGCTTCAACCAACCCTGCCCCACCTGCGGCACCCCCATCCAGCGCATCCGCTACGCCGACAACGAAACCAACTACTGCCCGCAATGCCAGACCGACGGAAAGATACTCGCCGACCGCAGCCTCTCCCGCCTCCTAGGCTCCGATTGGCCCCGCACCCTCGACGAGCTCGAAGCGCTAAAGAAGCGTTGACCCTTACACAACCTCCGGCCCCCTCGGCCCTTTCGCTTTACTGAGCCACGTCATCGAAAGATAGGCCCCGACCCACGAACCCGCCGCTGCAAAACAAACATAGACCCAGTTCTTCGTATAACTGATCACCGCAAACGCCGAAAGCAAATACCACATGCTGCTCCAAGTCGCCGCCGGCACGCGTCGCTTCGACGAAACCGCCGCATTGAACATCACATAAACCGCATCCGTAGCGGCAGTCGAAACCATCACGCCGAGCGCCAGCAAAGCATCCAACTTCACCATGGCCAATCCTCCCAATTCATCGCCAAAACGTCCCGGCCCACATCTAGGACGTCATCTCGCTGGAACAAAATCGCACACCAAGGTTCAATAAGACCGATCCCTCATAAAATGAGGTGAGCCAAAGACGGAGCGACCGCCCCATGCAGGATAGCCGCGCGGAGACAAACTGGAAGCAGATCACTCTCTTCCTCATCACCATCGGCGTCCTCATCCTCTGCGCTCTTGTCCTCCAGCCCTTCTTCTCCGCAATCCTTGGAGCCATCGTACTGGCAGTCGTCACTCGGCGACCCTACAACTGGCTCGGCTCCAAAATCAGAAATCCATCCCTCTGCGCCGCCGTCGCACTCATCCTCATCATCCTTGCCGTCATCGTACCTACGTATTTCCTAGCCCAGGAGCTCGGCAAACAGGCACTCGCTTTTGTAAACTCCCTCCGCAACGGGGCCCACCAGGACAAAATCAGCAGCTACATCGCCAACCATCCTGCGCTCGCCGCACGCATCGAGGACTTCACCAGCTCCATCGACCTCAACAACGCCACCCGCAGCACCGCAGCCTTTGTCGGAGGTAACCTCGCTGGCTTCGTCGGCCACTCTGTCCGGCTCATCACCCAACTCGTCGTCATGCTCTTTCTGCTCTTCTTCCTCCTTCGCGACCGTGCAGTCGCGCTCTCCTCCCTCCGCGCACTCCTGCCGCTTCGGAATGACGAGACCGACGAACTCCTCCAACGTATCGGCGATACCATCCTCGCCACCGCTCTCGGACGCCTAACCATCGCCGCCGTTCAGGGCGTCCTCGCCGGCCTGGCCTTCTGGGTCCTCGGTGTCCCCGGAGTCATCCTCTGGGCCTTCACCCTCACCGCCTGCGCCATGATTCCCGCCTTCGGCTCCTTCCTCGTCTGGGGACCGATCGCGGTCTACCTCGGCCTCTCGGGACACTGGGGCAAAGCAGCTCTACTCGCCCTCTGGGGAGGCCTCATCGTCAGCACCATCGACAACATCCTCTACCCAATCCTCGTCGGCTCTCATCTGCGCGCCCACACCACCACCATCCTGCTCTCCATCCTCGGCGGCGTCGCCCTCTTCGGTCCTATCGGCATCGTCCTCGGCCCAGTCCTCTTCACCCTCGCCGACACCCTCCTCGAAATCTGGCAAACCCGTTCAACCGCAGCCTGATTCGCCTCAGGGGCGCCCCACCGGCCCAGGCGGCCCAAGGATATGGATGGTGTGCAACCACGTCTCCGCCAGCGCAGGCCAATGCGATATTGGCAACTCCGTCGGGCGCAAACCAAACCCGTGCCCTCCCTGCGTATACACATGTAGCTCCGCCGGGATCTTGGCGTCCTTCAGAGCCTGGAAATAAACAAGCGAACTCTCCACGTGCGCTGCATAATCATTCTCCGCCTGAAGCAGAAACGTCGGCGGAATCTGCGCTGTCGGCGCAACCGCAGGACTTACCTTGCCATCCGACCCGCTCGTCCAGCCCGGATAAATGATCATCTGAAAATCTGGACGAGCATCGATCGTCGATGCCGGAACATTCTTCCCCTGAAAGTCAGGATGCGTACTAAGCACCGCAGCAAGATGCGCGCCAGCCGAGAAGCCAATCACACCGATTCGCTTAGGATCGATATGCCACTCAGACGCGTGCGCCCGTGTGAGACGTATCGCCTGCTGTGCATCCTCCAGGTCCTCAACGTTTTCCGGATAATGCCCTTCTTCAGGAACGCGATACTTAACCAGAACGCAAGTCACGCCGATCGAGTTGAGCCAATCACACACCTCCGTCCCTTCGAGATTGTAGGAAAGACGGATATATCCCCCACCGGGAAAAACCAGTGCCGCAGCGCCAGTATTCTTCGCCGGATCGGGTGAATAAACAGTCAGGCTGGGTTTGCTGACATTCGTAACCCGCACCGTGACCTTGCCCGAGACAATTCGGTTGGCGTCAGTAGTAGGGTCTATCTCCGGCCCAACAACCTTCGAAGGTTCAGGGTTGCCATTTGGCCAAAGCAGGAGTGTCTGTTGTTGGCCGAATGCGGAAGAAACAAAAAGGACGGCAGGGAGAAGCACCAAAATTCGCATGAAGCATGGTAGAGCAAAATTTGGCGCGGCAAAACCATCACTTGATGTCGCGCCAATTCTGTCCAATCCCCACCTCGGCCACAATAGGAACCGAAAACTCCGCGACGTGCTCCATCTCATGCTTCACCATCTTCTCTAGCTCCGCCGCGTCACCGGGAACAACATCGAAGAGCAGCTCGTCGTGAACCTGCAGCGTCATCCGCGACTTCAACTTCTGTTCGCGAATCACCTGATCGATCCTCAACATCGCCAGCTTGATCAGGTCCGCAGCTGTTCCCTGCAGCGGCGTATTCACCGCAGTTCGCTCCGCAAATCCACGCATGTTCGGATTGCGCGACTGTATATCCGGAATAGGCCGCACTCGCCCAAAGTAGGTCCTCACCGCCTGTTCCCTCCGCACCGTCTCAAGCGTCTCTTCGATAAATCGCTGCACACCCTTGTACCGCTCAAAGTAGCGCTCAATATATTCACGCGCGGTCTTCTGATCGATCCCAAGTTGCGCCGCCAGCCCAAACGGCGAGATTCCATAAACAATCCCGAAGTTCACCGCCTTCGCGCGATTACGTGTCTCCTTATCCATCGTCGCCGCATCCACTCCGAAGACCTCGCTCGCCGTCAATGTGTGTATATCCTTACCCGTCCGGTAAGCATCCAGAAGCAATGGATCCTGCGAGAAGTGAGCCATCAGCCGCAGCTCAATCTGCGAGTAGTCCGCCGACATCAGCACATTCCCCGGCGCCGCAATAAACGCCGCACGAATCTCCCGTCCCACCGCTGTCCTCACCGGAATATTCTGCAGATTCGGGTTCGTACTCGAAAGCCGTCCTGTCGCCGTCCCCACCTGGTTGAAAGTCGTATGTACGCGCCCCTCCGCATCTGCCAGCGCCGGAAGCTGATCAAGGTAAGTCGACTTTAACTTCTGCAGCTGCCGATGCTCGATGACAAGCGCGGCGATCGAATGATTCTCTGCCAACTCCTCCAACACATCCTGCGCCGTCGAAACCACCTTGCCCTTTCCATACTTCATCGGCTTCGGCAGCAGCATCTTGTTGAACAGAACATCCCCAAGCTGCTTCGGCGAATTGATATTGAACCGGTGCCCGGACTCCTTATAAATCCCCTCCGCCAGATCGTCGATCTCGACCGCAAGCCGCGTCGACATTCCTCGCAAAAACTCCGGATCAATCCTCACCCCCACTTGCTCCATGCGCAATAGAACAGAAACCAGAGGCTTATCAATCGTCTCGTACACACGCATCAAAGCGGGCTCGCAAGTTGCAGCCGACGTCGCGATCGCAGGAGTCGCAAACATCATCTCGCGCGTCACCGCACCACCCAACGAGGGATCATCAGATGGGATATGGTGCTCGATCGGCCCGGACTCAGCGATCTGCTTACCAATCGCCGCCGCAAGGCGGACAATGGCCGCAGCCGCCTCTGGTAAGCGATTCGGATCCGAAGGGTTCGCCTTCGTCAGTTGATGCACCAGGGCGCGACTCGTAGTGCGTGCAGCAATATCAGGCAACGTGTGCGAGCCATGCGTCGGATTCACCAGATAGCTCAGCAGCATCACATCATCACGAACACCCTCCAGCGCAGCTGCGTGCGGCTCCAGAGCCCGCAGAATCGCCTTCAAATCGTGAACATCCTTCGGAAGCTTCGGATCTGCAAGCGTCTCTCTCACGCCAGGCGAATCCAGGGACACCTCCATCGCCAATGTGTCAGAGACCGCGAGACCAACTCGCCGCGCCGGATCTTCCGTAGGACTTGTCACCGTCAAGGCGGTACTCGACTCTACAGGTGCCACCCCAAAAAGAGACATGTTCTCAGCCGGAGGTGGCTCAGGCTCGACACTCTCATCCGACGGCTCCGCCGCAGTCTCCTCCGCGATCGCACGAGCGTCCTCAAAGATCGCAATCGCTAACCCGCGGATTCGATTCGTCTCGCGATCAACAGTCCGCGCCTCACTCAGAAGCTTCGCGATCTCGCTGGCCGTCGGCTTGAGGTTATAAGTGATAACGCTGTTATCCACCGCAGGAGCAAGCTCCTTCAGCAAAGTCGTAAACTCCAGTTCCGCGAAGAGCTGACGGCAAGCCGCATTGTCCACCGGCTGAGTCCGCATCGCCTCCACCGAAAACTCGATCGGCACGCTCGTGTGAATCGTCACCAACTCCTTCGAAAGCAGAATGTTCTCGCGGTTATTTTGCAGCGACTCCCGATACGTCTTGCGCTTCACCTGCTCAGGATTGCTCACCGCAGCATCGAGCGCAGCCTCCACGGTACCGAACTGCTGAATCAATTCAACCGAACCCTTGTCCCCAATGCCGGGAGCACCCGGAATGTTATCAACCGAGTCGCCCCGCAGAGCCATCACATCCACCACCCGCTCAGGCGGCACGCCAAGCACCGCCTCCACCCCTGCCGGATCCAAAATCAAGTTGTCCTTCGTCGGATTCAGAATGGACACATCCTTGTTGACCAGCTGCATCATGTCCTTGTCCGACGACACGACATAAACGTGATGCCCCATAGCCGCCAGCTTGCACGACAGCGTCCCAATCACGTCATCAGCTTCAAAGCCCTCGTAATAGAGAATCGGAATTCGAAAAGCCTCAAGCGCCCGCCGGATATAGGGCTGCTGCTGAATCAGGTCAGGAGGAGTCTCCGTCCGATTCGCCTTATACCCGCCATACTCTACCGTCTCAAACTGCTGCGTCTTGATATTGAACTTCTGCACATCCTTCAACTGCGTTGCCAACTCGTTCCGATGCACAGGCGCGCCCACATCGTAGACTGCAGCCAGATAATGCGGCGCAAAGTCCTTGCGCAGCTTGTTAATCATGTTCACGAACACATAGGTTGCAGCCGTGGGAATTCCCGTCCGCGTAGACATTGGCCGCTGCCGCTGCATCGCGTGATAAGCGCGAAAGATAAAGGCCATGCTGTCGAGCAGATAAATTGGCGGTTTTGTTTCAGACTCAGAGGGTTGAGAAGATACTTTAGCCATCACCTTCTGATGGTAGCGCGTTGCAATTGTATGAGAGCTAAAGGATCAGCATGCAGTCGCCGTAGCTGAAGAACCGATAACGTTCGCGAACGGCATGGGCATAGGCGGCAAGCACCGCTTCCCTTCCGGCAAAGGCGCTGACAAGCATCAGAAGCGTGGATTTCGGAAGGTGGAAGTTCGTCAGAAGGCCGCTCACAATCTGGAATCTATATCCGGGGTAGAGAAAAATGCTGGTCCGCCCGGAGTGTGCCTTCAGACGCCTCCACTCAGCGACCGCCGCACAATGTTCGAGCGTACGTGTGGTGGTTGTGCCGGCAGCGATGATACGATTCCCCGCTTGCAGCGCGGAGTTTATCGCTTCCGCGGTGGCGGCTGGAAGAGTGTAATGTTCGGCGTGAAGATTAATATCCTCTACCTTTTCCGCGCGGACGGGCTGGAAGGTGCCTAGACCGACGTGGAGAGTAATTGTCTCAACTCGTACTCCTATATCTCTGATTTCCTTGAGGATGTCGGGTGTAAAGTGGAGGCCGGCGGTGGGTGCGGCAGCACTGCCGGGCTCGTGGGAGAAGACGGTTTGATAGCGGTCGCGATCCTCCGTGGTGTCGTCGCGGTGGATGTACGGGGGAAGAGGCATGTGGCCTATTTTGTTCAGGATGGCTTGGAAGTCCGCGACGGGTTGAAAGCGTAGCGTGCGTTCTCCAAACTCTCCGGCACGGATTATCTCTGCCTCCAGCAAGGGTTTAGGGTCAGCTTCAGCCCTGAAGTGAAGGTGTTCGCCAGGTTGGACTTTCTTGCTCGGCCGGACGAGCGCAGTCCATTCGTTCTCGCTAAGCTGTTGCGTGAGAAGGACTTCGATGCGGCCCGACGGCTCGGGAGAGTTGTGCTGTGTGTGGAGGCCGGCGCGAGTGGCGTAGAGCCGCGCGGGGATGACGCGGCTGTCGTTGAGGATCAGGAGGTCGCCAGGTTGCAGAAAAGAAGGGAGATTGCGGAAAAAATCGTCTTGGTAGGCGCCGGTTTCACGATCAAGGACAAGCATGCGGCTGGAGCCGCGAATCTCCGGTGGGGACTGGGCAATCAGCTCTTCGGGCAGGTCGAAATTGAAGTCGGATACGAGCAAATCAGGTCAAATTCCGATGGTAATTTGTGGTGTTTTGGATGGTAAAACGTGGTGACTTTGTGGTGTTTTGCGTGGTGATTTTTCGCAACCTAAAAACATGCCACTCTTCTCAACTATTTTTTCATCGATTCGGCCAGTTCGACGGAGCGGTCGAGCGCGGACTGAACCGAGGGCTGGTCGGCGGCCGCTGGTACGGTCCATCCGATAGTCACTCGCGAAAAAGGTTTGGGGATGAGGAAGCGATCCCAGGAGCGAAGCCGCCACGCTCGGTGGGGATGGATGTAGCAAGTCCGGACGGAGGTGTCGACCAGTTGGGCGAGCTGGGCTGCTCCGGGCTTTGCGACCATCGCGGGGCCGCGGGGGCCGTCCGCGGTGAAGGCGCAGTAGTGCCCGGAGAGGTAGGCGCGCTGCATATTGCGCAGGCCGGGAGCTCCGTCTCGTGAGCTCGAACCTCGAATGGCGACGTAACCTAGCCGCTCGACTGTGCGCGCGATGAGTTCGCCGTCGAAGCTGCGGCTGATGAGAATGGTGAGGCCGTACTTGCGGAAGCGCCATGCACCGGCGAGCAAGCAGCGGTGCCAGAAGGCGTAGACCGCCGGTGGCGGCGAGTCGTAGCCGGGAGTCGCGCCCGGCTCGCAGACATCTTCGTAGCGGAGTGTCGCGCCGAAGCAGCGGATGATCATGCTTGCAAGTCGCGGCACGATCGCGAGCATGATTCGCTGCTTCAGGTTGTAGGCGGAGACCACTCATTGAGTTTACCCTCGGCACGTTGTTGGTTATCAGGGGCTATTCTCGAAGAAGATGCTCGGCTTCCCTCTCCATCCTTCGGTCGCGGTTGCTGCGCTGCTGACGCTTCTGCCGTTTTTATTCGCAGCGTTCTGGCCCATACGTGTTCAGGCTGGGCAAAGCCTGCCCACGGCCGTTCGCATTGTGCGGCCAGCGGTGTTGTGTCTCCCGTACGCCATCGTTGCGATCTCGTATGGGCAATTTCGATGGAGCTGGTTTGCGCTTTATCTTTTGCTGCCAGTGGCGATCAGTTGGCTGCTTTATCTCGCGAGTGTTGAGGACCCGGAGCAGGGCGGAGACTGGCGCGACTTTCTCATCCTCGCAATTCTGGGACTCGCAGTAGACCTGCGGTGGTTTGAGCCGGCGTGGCCGCCTCATCTGGCAGTGTTCAACAAGATCCTGCTGCTGGACGCGGGCATCTATGGTTTTCTTGCGATCCGGCGACTACAGGGGGTGGGCTTCGATCTTCGGTTGCGTTTCGCCGATCTTCGGATTGGCCTGCGGGAGTTCGCGTTTTTCGCGCCGATTGCGATTGCGCTCGGACTCGGGCTTGGCTTCTTGCACTTCCACACTGAGCTTCCGTCGTTATTTCACGCAGTGATGGCTTGGCTATTCACGTTTTTTTTCATTGCGGTGCCGGAGGAGCTCTTCTTTCGCGGCTGGATGCAGAATCTGCTGGAGAGGCGTCTCGGGCGAGGGTGGGCATTAGCGTTGACGGCGATTCTGTTCGGGCTATCGCACTTCAACAAGCGTGCCTTGCACTTCAACTGGCGGTACGTCCTGCTCGCGGCGATCGCCGGCATCTTCTACGGGCGGGCGTGGCGTCAGGAGCGGCGCGTAGGGGCTTCGGCGGTAACCCATGCGACAGTCGATACGCTCTGGTCTCTGTGGTTGCGCTGATCGTCCTGAAGGCTGACCGGACGATCGTGCCGGTGCTGATGGTAGCGGAGATAACCCAGGCCAACGCGCATGTGGCGATGCATAGCCGTGGGAACGGTAATGGCGACGCAGAGTCCCATGATGCCATGCGCAAGCCCAAGCGAGTAGATGTTGCGGTAGCGAAGAAAGAGTAGGCACGATATCGCTCCCCAGATGAGCGTTATGGGAGTGAGAACGGGATTAGGCAGGTGGGCGATGGCGAAGATTGAGCTGGCCACCGCGACCGCCAGGGCTTTGCCGGGCAACAGGCGCAACAGGCGCAACAGGAAATAGCTCTGCAGGATGAACTGCTGCATGAGCGACCAGACGATGTAGCCGCCCGCGTGCAAGGGCAGCGGCGAGTTGCCGTGGAGCGGATGTAACCGGCCTGTTCTCCACGCGAGGAAGACGGCGAGCCCGGAGAGCAATATCGCAACACAGGGGATCCAGAGCGAAGCAACCAGGCATTTGCGGCCCATTCCCAGCTCGCTCCACTGGTCGCGGCGCGCCCAGGAGGTTCCGGCAATCCAGGCGAAGGCGAGCCAGTAGAGAACTCTTTGGGTGGGATTGGCGGTCCAGATGGTCGCCATGATGAGGCAGTATCCCACCGCGAGTTCCAGCAGATCGCGCCGGGTGGTGTTTGTTTGGTTTGCGCTGGCAGGTCCCGCTGCTGTTGTTCCCGTTGCCAATGGTGAGCCCTCAGTTTCCCGTTCTGTAGGTATATATACGAGCGAGCGGCTGTTGGGTATGCAAACTGGGCACCCTCCCACCCACATTTACGATTTATTGATGTCGTATATGGTCTGCTTAATGACTCTTACGCGAGGTTCCGTCATGCGACTCTTCCTGAAACCGCGTCTCTTTCTTATTTTTTTCGTAACCGTGTCCGCCGCCAACGCTGCCATTGCCGAGACGAAGCCCGCTTCGCACGAAGAAGTGGAGGAGTTGCGGCAGACGGTGCGCGAGTTGGCGACGAGGGTGAGCGCGCTGGAAGAGGAGCTGAACAGGCAGAAATCCGCTGCCGTGGTGGACACGGCATCGATGAAGCCGGCCGTTTTTACCTTGCCCGCCGCGAATATTCGAAGCAGCGTGGAGAGCATTTCAAGCAGTGGCATCGCTGGCGGCGTCTACGCAGACTGTCGCAACCCAGACCACGCCTGCGATTCCAGCGCTCCCGACGGCGCTTCCAGGAGGAGCTACGTTGAATTACACGCTCGACGGATATTACGAGTATGACTTCAATAACCCCATTGGCAGGGTGCAGTATCTTCGCCCGTTCGATGTGCTGAGCAACGTCTTCAGCATCAACCAGGCCGATCTCATCTTCGACTGGAACCCGGACGTGGCGAACGGCCGACGTTATGGGATGCGGCTCGACCTCCAGTTCGGGCAGGCAACGGAGACGCTCCAGGGCAATCCGGCCAATGAACCGCGGCCGGAGATCTATCGAAATATATTTCAGGCCTATGGGACGTATGTGGTTCCGCTGGGCAAGGGACTGACGGTCGATGTTGGGAAATGGGCGAGCTCTCTGGGAATCGAGGGGAACTATACCAAGGACCAGATGAACTATTCCCGGTCGTTCTACTTCGACTATCTGCCGTTCTACCACGAGGGAGTTCGCGTGGGCTACAAGTGGAACGACAAACTCACACTCAACTACTGGCTGGTGAATGGGACCAACCAGTCTGAGCCGACGAACGGCTACAAAGACGAGTTATTTGGATTTACCGCGCAGCCGGCAAAGACAGTCCTGTGGAACTTCAACTACTACGTTGGACAGGACCATCCGGATGTGATGCCCGCGACCAACTGCACCGCGCCGGTGCAGCCAGGGCTTTGTCTCGCTGCAATCATTCCGGCGCCCAATGGAAAGGCCCATATCTTCGATAGCTACGCGACATGGAATACGACCCCGAAGCTCACGCTGGCGCTCGAGGGCGACTATGTCATTCAACGCCTGTGGGCGAATGCTGCGCCGGGCGAGTCGTCTGCACCTTCGGAGGTCTACGGTGGTGCGGGGTACGCCCGCTACCAGCTCACGCCGCGGATGGCCTTAGCGGGACGGGGAGAGTATCTCAGCGACAAAGGCGGCCTCTATACCGGAACATCGCAGGTGCTGAACGAATTTACCGGCACGTATGAGTACAAGTTCGGCGATGGATTCCTGGCGCGGGTTGAGTTCAGGCGCGACGCCAGCAATGTGCCGTTCTTCCTCACGAACAAGCCCGGCGTGCTGGCGACAACTCAGCCTACGTTCGGTATCGGGATGGTGTGGTGGTACGGGGCCAAGCAGGGGGCTTGGTAGCGACGGCGTTCAGCGATTCTTCCAGGGGGCAAGCGTCTTGTATGTGGGGATGGCGGTTGCGTTTTTCTTCTTCGCGGCGATAAGGCGGCGCTTGATGAGCCAGCGCACAGCATCCTGCGCGGCGCTTTTGCTGACGCCGACATTTTCAGCGAGTTCCTGGTAGCTGATCTGCACGTCGGTGCCGCGCTGTTCGGCTTCGGCTGCGAGCCAGAGGTAGACGAGAAAGCTCGCTGGCCGGCGATCGTGTCCCGTGAGGTCGCGCATCAGAGTGTGGGTTAGGTAGAGATCGAGTTTTGGCATTTTTTTCAACGCTAGCTATATTGATTATCACTATAGCGATGAAGAGGCAATTGCGCTGGGCCGCTGGCGGTTCTAGTCTGCTCGGCAGGAGGAGAGATCATGATTCGAGGTGTGAAGTTTGTTGGCATCCCGGTGAAGAACCAGGACGCGGCGTTGAAGTTCTGGACGGAGAAGGTAGGCCTGAAGGTTGCCACCGATCAGGAGATGGGGCCGGGGCAGCGATGGATTGAACTGTCAGTTCCTGGCGCAGAGACAGGGCTGGCGCTATTCACTCCGGAGGGACATGAGGACAGGATCGGGACGTTTCAGTCGATCAGCTTCTGGTGCGATGACGTTGTGGCCACCGCGAAGGCGCTGGAGTCGCGCGGGGTAAAATTCCTCAAGCCGCCAAAAAAGGAAAGCTGGGGAACGTCGGCCATCTTTGCGGATGCCGATGAGAATAAGTTCGTGCTCTCAAGCCGATGAGCACGCAAGAGCGCGGCGCTAGGTGTATCTGAGCCAGCGGAGGATCTCCGGCAGGTTAGGCTTTTTGCCGTACATCAGAACGCCGACGCGATAGATGCGGCTTGCGATCCAGAGGAAGACGTAGATGGTGGCGATGAGCAGAGCCATGCTCAGCAGAATCTGCCAGACAGGCGGCTGGTGCACGATGATGCGCGTGTACATGATCAGCGGCGTGCAGAAGGGCACGAAAGACATGAAGATCGAGATGGGGCCGTCGGGATCGGTGACGACGCGAAAGATGACGACGGTGCAGGCGATGAGCGGCAACATGAGGAACATGTTCATCTGCTGCAACTCCTGCTCGGAGTTCGTCATCGCTCCAAGGGCCGCAGCGACGCTGGCGTAGAGGACGAAGCCAAGGATGAAGAAGATGACGAAGCAGGCGAGCTGGCCGGGGGATGGCAGGAATTCGATGTCGGTTCCGGCGAGAGCCAGCTTGGCGACAGTGAGGGCGACGATGATCCAGATGCCGACCTGGGTGAGACCGACGGAGCCGACACCGATGACTTTGCCGGCCATCATCTCCGCGGGGCGGACTTTGGAGAGCATGACCTCGAAGACGCGGGAGGTTTTCTCTTCGATGACAGAGCGGGCAACGTTCATTCCGTAGAAAAGTATGACGAAGTACATGAGGAAAAAGAGACCGTAGGCGCTGGTGAAGGCGGCGTCGGAGTTTTTGCGGTCTTTGGGCGGAGGTTTGAGATCGACGGGCTTGAGGAGGTCGTTGACTTCGGCGGCGCTCATACCCTTCTGAGCGAGGGTTTCGCGGGCCAGGACTCCGCGGACGGCGTCGGCTACGCGGGATTTGGTGACGATGTCGGCTTTGGCTTTGGGGTCCCACTCGTAGGTGCCGCGAGATTCTCCGGCAGCGGGAGGCGTTACCCAGAGATAGCCGCCGAGGCCGACGCTGCGTTTCTGCATGCGCTGGTCGAGGAGGTCGCGGAGATTGGGATCGGCGGGGGAGTAGACGTCGACGACGGCATTGCGGTTTTTGGCGGAGAGCTCGGTTTTGAGGTCTTCGGCAAATTTCGGGTTATCGGTGACGACGGCGATGTGGTTGGAGCCGATGCGGCTGTTGACGATCGCAGAGCCGTATAGAAGACCGCCCATGAGGATCGGGATGAGGATCGTCATGATGAGGAAACTTTTCGCGTGGATGCGCTCGAGATATTCGCGCCTTGCGATGAGCCAGATGTTACGCATCAGCTTTGCCTCCTACAGCTTCGATGAAGATCTCTTCGAGGGTAGGTTCCATCACTTCGAAGTGGTTGATGTGAGTGCCATTTTCGATCGCGGCGGCGAGAAGATGCTGGGCTGAGGCGTCGTCGTGGAGCTTGATCTCGGCGTGACCGGAGTAGTTCTTGGCCGACTCGACGGTGGGGTGGTCGAGGAACCCGGCATCGCCGTCGAAGATGATGTCAACGCGGTTGCGGGGGTAGCGGCTCTTGATCTCGCGCATACTGCCGGAGAGGACAAGATTGCCGCGGTTGATGAGCGCGATGGCATCGCAGAGTTTTTCCACCTGGTCCATGCGATGCGTTGAGAAGAGGATTGAGCGGCCCTGGCTGCGCAGATCGACGAGCGTGTCTTGCAGCAGCGTCGCGTTGACAGGGTCAAGGCCGCTGAAGGGCTCGTCCATGATGATGAGTTCTGGCTCGTGAAGCAGCGCTGCGATGAACTGGATCTTCTGCTGCATGCCCTTGGAGAGCTCTTCGGTCTTTTTCTCGACCGCCTCGCTGATCTCCATGCGCTCGCACCACGCATAGGCGCGCTTGCTGGCGGTGGCGGCATCAAGGCCATGCAACTGGCCAAGAAAGATGAGCTGATCGATGACTTTCATCTTTTTATAGAGGCCGCGCTCTTCCGGCAGATAACCAACGCGGGTGAGAACGTCGCGGTGGAATGGCTGGCCAAAGAGCTTGACGGTGCCGGAGTCGGGTACCGTCATGCCGATCATCATGCGAATGGTGGATGTCTTACCGGAGCCGTTGGGGCCGAGCAGACCGAACATACTGCCAGGCTCAATCTGAAAGCTGAGGTCTGCGACTGCGATCTTCGTGTCGTAGGCCTTGCGGACATGTTGCAGTTCTACGATGGGCATGGGTTCTCGTAATCAGGAGGGTCTACATCCAGTTTATCAGGAGGGATTTTGACGAAGTGAGTGCGCACACGGAGGGGGCTACTGGTAGCGGCAGCCCCTTGGAAAAGGTTTTGCACTTGATATTGGTAGCATCGGTGTGTGCTGGAACTTTCGACGCCAATCAAATTTGTAAAGCGCGTGGGGGAACGCGTTGCCGCCGAGTTGACGAAACGTGGCGTCGAGACGGTGGAGGATCTGCTGTACCACTTGCCGTTCCGCTATGAGGACCGGTTGAATCCTGTGCCGATCCGTGCGCTGCAAGCCGGCTCGATGGCATCAGTCATTGGCGAGGTGCGTGGCACTGTGCTTCTGCGGACGCGCCACATGCCGTTATTCGAAATGACCGTGGGACAGGGCCTCGATACCGTGAAGGCAATGTGGTTTCACGGGAGCTACCTGCGGGATAAGTTTCCGGTGGGACGGATGGTCGCGCTGTACGGCAAGTTGGAACCTTCGCGCTCGAGCGCCGGAAAATTCAAAATGATTCAGCCGCAGTTCGAAATTCTCCCCGCTCACGGCGATGCGGATGCTGAGTTTGCCATGCTCGAAGTCGGCCGCATCGTTCCTGTGTACGAGACATTGGGCGGCACGACAGCATGGGGAGCGAAGCTGGGCTCGAAGTGGCTGCGTCGTGTGATCTGGTCTGTATTTGACGAGTTAGAAAAGCAGGGAGTCAGCGAGTCGGTGAGTCAGCGCGAGGTTGATGCATGTGAGGAGACGCTTCCGCGAGCGCTTCGCGAGCGTCTGAAGTTTCCGACCCGGCTAGCGGCTCTGAAGGCAGTGCATTTTCCAGAGGCTGGGACACCGACGACGGAGTTGATGTCCTCGGGAACTCCTGCGCACCGCCGGCTGATCTTTGAGGAGTTGTTTTATCTGGAGTTGGGACTGGAGTTGAAGCGTCGACGCATGCGCGAGCGCGAAGGAACAGCGTTTGCGACGAGCGCGGCCGTGCGCGAAGCAATCAAGCAGGTGCTTCCCTTCCATCCCACAACGGCGCAGAAGCGCGTGCTCGGCGAGATTGCCGAAGACATGCGCAAGCCACATCCAATGCGGCGTTTGTTGCAGGGGGACGTCGGCTCGGGCAAAACAATTGTCGCCATGCAGGCCGCGCTCGTCGCGATCGAGAATGGCTATCAGACTGCGTTGATGGCGCCAACTGAGATTCTTGCAACTCAGCACTATCTTTCCGCACGCAAGTTGCTGGGAGATGTGCTCTCGCCGCGCACAGGCAAGCCCTATCGCGTGACCCTGCTGACCGGATCGTTGGACGAGGCGGCGAAGCGTGAAGCGAGAGGAAGAATCTTTCGCGGAGAAACCGATCTCGCGATTGGAACTCACGCACTCATCGAGGACAAGGTCGACTTCGGCAACCTCGGGCTCGTGATCGTCGATGAGCAGCATAGATTTGGAGTGCAGCAACGATTTCGATTGATGAAGAAGCCGGGTTCGCTCGACCCCGACGTGCTGGTGATGACGGCGACGCCAATTCCGCGCACGCTGGCTCTGACGCTCTATGGCGATCTCGACGCCAGCGTGATCGATGAGCTGCCGCCAGGACGAACTCCGATCGTGACCCGCCGCACGACCGAGGAGCGCGCCGAGGATGTGTGGGGATTTGTGCGCAAACAGGTGGAGACTGGCCGGCAAGCCTATATCGTCTACCCGGTGATTGAAGGCGCGAAGGACGATCAGCCGGAGCTGGATTTTCCGCGTGATGAGGAGCCCGACGAAGAAAATGCCGCGGCAGGGAAGAAAAATGCAGGTCCTTCGACTGCGCTGCGCTCCGCTCAGGATGACACTTCCATAAAGGGTGTGAAGAAAGGTAAGGCAAAGGCGGGCACCAAGACGAAGGGTCGGGCGATAAAGACGGAAAAGCTCTTCGAGCCTAAGAAGGCACTGCGCGCTGCCTCAGACATGTACGAAGAGCTGCGAAAAGGCCCGCTTGCCGAACTGCGTGTGGGACTATTGCACGGAAGGCTAAGCGCGGATGACAAAGAGGTGACGATGCGCCGGTTCCAGCGTGGCGACATCGATGTGTTGATTGCGACAACCGTCATCGAAGTAGGCGTCGATGTACCGAACGCCACGGTGATGGTGATTGAACACGCCGAGCGGTTCGGGCTGGCGCAGATGCATCAGCTGCGCGGGCGTGTAGGGCGCGGCGCAGCCAAGAGCTACTGCATCCTGATGACCGGCGGAAGAGTCACCGAACAAGCAGAAGCACGGCTGGAGGCGATGGTGCGCACGCAAAACGGCTTTGAGTTGGCTGAGCTGGATCTGCAGCAGCGTGGGCCTGGAGAGTTCTTCGGCACGCGGCAGGCCGGGCTGCCGGAGTTTCGCGTGGCGAATCTTATTCGCGACCGCGCCGTGCTGGAGCTCGCAAAGAAGGAGGCCTCGAAATTCGTCGAGTCTCCCGATCCGGCGGTCTCGCGCGAAGAGCGTGATGCAGTCTGGGCGCGGTTGAAGCAGCAATGGCAGCGGAGGTATGGGTTAGTCGAGGCGTAATGCTCGCTGTCCCACACGCTCCGCCTGTTGGGAGAGCTTGCTAGCTGGCTGTAGCGTGCGCGAAAGATCCCAGATCCGCTGCCTGGGCAGACGGAACGGGAATCGCCTTCTTGGGGCCGCGCTTGCGGGCCACGAGGACGCGAATACGTTCGATCATCTCCGCCGGCGAGCTCGCGCCCTTCGGCAGAAAGACATCGGCGTGCAAAGCGCGATCGAACGCGTTGACCGTACCGGAGACGATCATCGCGGGAAGGCCGGGATGCAGTTGTTTCGCGCGGCGGACGAGCTCATTGCCGTCCATCTGGGGCATCAGAAGATCACAGAGGACAAGGTCGAGCGAACCGGGTGCGGAACGCTCCAGAACTTCGAGTGCCTCTTGCGCGGTTTGCGCAGCGATGACGCGGTAACCGCGTGTTTCAAGGAGGAAGCAACGGACTGAGAGGACTTGTTCATTGTCGTCTACGCAGAGGATCGTTTTCTTGGGGCGCATGCAGTCTCGCTTCTGCCGGATGCCGTCTTGTGACGGATCGCGGCCGATGGGCCGGCCCGGCGCATCCGCTGGTTTGCAGACACGCCGGCCCGGTTTGGCCAAAGTATGCCCCGTGGCCCGGCCGAATTTCGGCTCGTCGGTGCGTGATGGGTCGTTTGCTCCTCGGGGTTGGCAGACACAAGAGCAAGGCTCTCCTGTCTGCTCCACCTGGGATCAGCGCCACCTGTCCGGCGCGCGAAGGCTGCCGAACCGCGGGGTGCGAGAGAGGCCGATGCAGTGCAGGTTGCCACGCAACTCCGGGAGACGAGAACCCACTGTTGCGATTACAGCGAGGAACGATCCCGCAAAGAATACGGTATCGGCCTCACTGCGTGTGCAGGCAGAGAGGTTGGGACTCACGGAGAGCGACTGCAAGGCAGTCAAGCATCTCTCAACTCAAATTGTCAGAAAAACAGGCGAAAGCAATTTTCATTTCGAACGACGCTTCACATTGCGTGTCGTGCCGTCGTCAACGCTTTCCAACAGTACGAATGGTTGGCGAGGTTGGCAACGGCGAATTTAGAGCGAAGATCGAGAATCTTTGCCCTTGCGCATCCACCGTTGTGTGGAAACCGCCCGAATTCATTGGGGATTCACGAGGCCCACCTGTTGAAATCGGGTGCATCACGGCAGGAAAAACCGTCCGCATGCAACAGGAATAGTGCGCCCGCCAACAAACACTTTTTTTACGACTCCGTCCTCGAGGGCCGCGCTGACGTGAATGCGGC
The DNA here is from genome assembly GCA_963841335.1 of uncultured Acidobacteriaceae bacterium. GTDB lineage: Bacteria > Acidobacteriota > Terriglobia > Terriglobales > Acidobacteriaceae > Edaphobacter. Next base: position 498,211 of record CAWJCF010000001.1, read on the forward strand.
TCGGCCGGAGGATCTCGACGCCCTGCTCGATGATGACCTCTTGACCGCTTGCGACCGCTCCATGACGAACAAGGTAAGCAATCGCGCATCCTGAGGCGGACCCTGTCGCAGGATCTTCGCCGCGATCGAACTGCATCCGAGCGTGCCAGTCCGCTCCCGAGTCCGCCGCAGCACGCGTGATGCAATGGAAGTTGCGCGCTCCAATGCTGTCGAGATAAGGACGTGAAACCTCCGGCGAGATGCGCAGGCGCGAGGCAACCTCAAGCGAACGCAATGCGGCAACGCAGAACGGCATCCCGGTGGAGACCGTCTGCGCGGGGAGATTGGGATCGAGGTCGTCGACCGAGAGACTCATCGCGGCGGCAACTGCCTCGCGCTCTTCCCAGCTGTTGTGCAACTCGCCGAAGCTTGGGTCCTTCTGCTGCATCGTGCCGAAGACGCCGCACTCGTTGGCTTGAGGCGTTTTGAAACGCACGGGAATCTTTCCAATAGCGAGGTCGAGGACGATCTCTTCGGCTCCGCGCAAAACGGGATGGTTCCAGTAGAGCCAACTTGCCGTGCCGAGCGTAGGATGGCCGGCAAATGGCACCTCCGTCGTAGTGAGGAAGATGCGAACCTGGATGCCGCGCTCGCGTTCCACCTCGGGAGCGCGAGGCAGAATGAAGGTGGTCTCGCTCAGGTTCGTCTCGCGGGCGATCGCCTGCATCTCATCCGTCGAAAGGCCACGCCCATCGGCAAAGACTGCCAGCGCATTGCCCTCGAGCGGGTTTTCGGCAAAGACGTCGACCTGGGCGTAGTCGTAGGCGCAGTGAGCGGTCGACGGAGCTGCGGCTAAAGTTGCAGGCGGAATGCAGTGAGCATCAGTTGACATGAAAGTCTCCCGGGAAGTATGGTTTGGACAGACCGCATTGAGGCCAACCTTCCTCATGCTAGCTCAGCTGGCAGGCGGTACAAAAGATTAGCCATGACGATGATGCCCAACTCGACCTCCACCGCTTGCCGCTGCTGTTGCTGTAGCCCGGCGCGGGTGCGTGGATGAGCGAATCGAAGTAAGCATCTTCGAGCAGCACAGACCCACCCAAAGCGCGTAAGCCGGGTGGGTTTTTTACGCTCTGTAGAATCCCAGGGCGCACGGTAATTCAAAAGACAAAGTGGGAATAATCCACGAAAGGTAAATTGAACATGTCACTTCGCATCAACGATGTTGCTCCTGACTTTACTGCCGAGACGACGCACGGAACGATCCATTTTCACGAATGGATTGGCGATAACTGGGCGGTTCTCTTCTCCCACCCAAAGGACTTCACGCCGGTCTGCACGACCGAGCTGGGCGCAGTCGCAGGGCTCGAAGGTGAGTTCGCCAAGCGTGGTGCCAAAGTGATTGGCCTGAGCGTCGACCCGGTCGAGAACCACGGAAAGTGGGCTAAGGACATTGAGGAGGTCACCGGCTCCGCCGTCAACTATCCCGTCATCGGCGACACGGAGTTGAAGGTCGCGAAACTCTATGACATGTTGCCGGGCGACGCAGGCGACAGCTGCGAGGGACGCACTCCCGCAGACAATGCGACCGTGCGCATGGTGTTTGTGATTGGGCCGGACAAGAAGATCAAACTGACTCTGGCGTATCCGATGACGACGGGGCGAAACTTCGACGAGATCATTCGCGTGCTGGATTCGATGCAGTTGACGGCGAAACACAAGGTTGCGACGCCGGCCAACTGGAAGCAGGGTGAGGATGTGATCATCACTGGCGCCGTTTCAAATGACGATGCGGCCAAGATCTTCCCCGGCTACAAGACGGTGAAGCCCTATCTGCGAACGACGCGCGCAACCGAAGTAGATTTGCAATGCCCGCTACGCACCGCAATTCAGATTGCGTGGCGGACAAGAGCACCGGTGGCGAAGTGGCTAACGCGCTGGTCTGCAAAACCAGTATTCATGGGTTCAACTCCCATCCGGTGCTCCAATTACTCTTGGTCGTCCGCATAATGTAGGGGAAATGTAGGGGCACCTCACCTCCTTGCTTCCCTTCCCCCGCATTAGGATCATCCCTCGAGATGCACAGCCTTCTGTTGACTCACGGCCATGCCGTCCTCGCGCTTCAAACTCCGAAAGACGATCGTCGAAAGTATCGTCAATACTCCCAGCGAAAAAAGCGCCTTATGTAGGCCTTCTATCATCAGAGCCGGGTTTGACTGAGCATGGTTCGGAATAAAAAATGCTGTCGCCAACCCCGCAGTCGCAACGCCGAAGCTGATCGCCATCTGTTGCACCGTACTGAAGATGGAGTTCGCCGCACTGGTCTCCTCATCCGTTGTATCCGCGTAGACCAGCGTATTCATGCTCGTGTACTGTAGCGAACTGTAAGCCCCATACAAGAACGCCAGCGCAACAATCACCCAGATCGGCGTATGGACTCCAATCGTCGCAAACAGAAGAAGCAGCATACCGATGATGATGGTATTTGTGACCAGCACTCTACGGTAGCCGAAGCGGGCCAGAAGGCGAAGGATCACCCAATTCACACTAATGGCCGCCAGCGCCTGCGGCATAAGCAGTAACCCCGACTGAATCGGTGTAAAGCCCAGACCGACCTGGTAGAGAAGCGGCAGAAGAAAAGGCACACCTCCGATTCCCAGCCGCGTAAGCAAGCCGCCGCCAACAGCCGCGCGGAAGGTGCGGATCCGGAACAGGCTCAGTTGAAGCAGAGGAAACTCAAGCGTCTTTGCATGGACCCAATAGCCCGTAAGCAACGCAAGCGACACCACCAGCAGACCCGTAATCTCGCGCACACCCAACGTATGCTCGCCAAACACCTCCAGCACATACGACAGCAGGGCGATCCCCGAGCCGAACAAAATCAGACCGACAACATCCAGAGGATGCGTCTTTTCTTCGCGATAGTCCGGCAGATACAGATACACCAGGACCAGTCCCGCCAACCCGATCGGGATATTCACAAAGAAGATGAACCGCCAATGTAGGTAGCCCACGATCAGGCCCCCGGCGATCGGCCCAAGCATAGGAGCGACCAGCGCCGGTATCGAAACAAAGCTCATCGCGCGCAGCAGATGCGACTTCGCGAACGTCCGCACCAGGGTCATCCTTCCCACAGGCACCATCATCGACCCGCCCATGCCCTGCACAATGCGGCACGCGACCAGCGCATCAATGTTGGTGGAAATGCCGCAAAGAAACGATCCCAGCGTAAACAACCCAATCGCAGCAGCAAACACCCTTCGCGTTCCAAACCGGTCCGCCACCCACCCGCTGATCGGAATAAAAACCGCAAGGCTCAGCGTATAGCTTGCCAGCACCGCCTTCATGCTGAGAGGCGTAACTTGAAGAGCCGCGGAAATCGCCGGAACCGCCGTATTCAAAATGGTCGTATCCAGCGACTCCATAAAAAACGCGACCGCAACCAGCCACGGCAGCAGACGCTTGCTGGCTTCCGATGGCGCCCGTAAGGACGAAGCAACAGCCGGCAGATTCGAAGAATTCATAAACTCTCTAAGATGACGATTCGCACAGCTCCAACACAAGCATCTCTTAGATTGACGACTTATGTCCCGCCGGAGCAAAGTAAGTCCAGGAAGTAAACATCCAGCAGCCTTGTCCCCCGCACGAGAGGGGTCGAGGAGCAATCGAAGAGATGTCAGCCGCCCACCCGCAGATGCCACGGTACCGCGGCCTGGTCCTGGGGAAGCCGGTCACATGAAGATGGGGCCCCAACGCGTTGATGGATACCCGGCAAGTTTTGCGAACTCCTGGATGCGAAATGTGCTCATGGATCTCACCTTTGGACATCTTTGAGCATGACGTAAGGCAGGGTCAAGCGCCTTCGAAAAAGATTAATAAATAATGGGACCGGTCAACCAGAAGGTCGGCAACGTCCGGAACAACGGCCCAGAGATGCTGAACTCCGCTTGATTGTGGACTGGCCCCAAAGAACGGGCACTCGATCGACTTGACTGTGACGCGCCGCGGGTTTCGACCAACGTGCCTTTCCCTTCGGCTCTCACCCAAAGATGCTATATCGCTCCAGCCGCGATCTCTCGTAAGGTGGCACCCTAGGCAGGTGTCCCTAAGCCAATAGCCATCAAAGGACGAATCGAGGGTTTCATGTTAGATCAGCGCGTCGATGCCGCATCATCTTCAGTTCCAGACTCGGTTCGCCAAGTGCAGCCTGGAAATGCTCCGAAGTCTTCCGTGTCTGCCGTGGGCGCTCAAAGTACGATCGGGAAATCCCTGCTCATCAAAGGCGAGATTACTGGCTTAGGGTCGATCCGTATCGAAGGTAAGGTCGAAGGCTCTATTGCGCTACCAAACGATCGCGTGACGGTGGGACGCAGCGGTCGGGTTTCAGCAAATATCGCAGCCCAGGATATCGTCGTGCTCGGCGAAGTGCTTGGCAACTGTAACGCAAGTGATCATTTAGATATTCGCTGTGAGGGCTCTTTATATGGTGATGTCGTGGTGTCGCGCATATCGGTTGAAGAAGGTGCTTATCTGACGGGGAGCATCGACATACGAAGAGAACCGGCGCTGGCTCTCAAGACAGAGGAGAACGAGCTGGTTGAATCGGTACACGTGAACTGAGCCACCTCGGTCGGGCATCTAGCTTCTATTCACTAGAAAATGACTCAGGCCAACACTCCCACATCGCTTGGCGGGTACGACTTTGGCCATCATGAGTAGTAAATGACGCGCGTTCTCACGTTGGCTGATCAAACATCGCGAGCACATCCTCCTCACGAATGTATCTTCGTGCGATTGGTGGGTTCCACAACGGCATGCCTTTACGGCCCTCACCGGCTTCACGATGGTGGCGCAGAATAATGGCTCGCATGCGGTTGGGGCCGCTGTGGGGTTTGCCGGGAGGGGCCTACACTGGCCGCTTCAACGTTACCGTGGTGGGGCAGACAATTCCCCGGTAGTTGCGGTTGCGTTGGAGACGAGTGTGCTCACACCGGATCTAGACACCGCAAACTGGATCAAGATGTAAACGCTGCTAGTGGACTCTGCCAAATTGCTGACCGCAGCAGAAACGGCAGGTCATCTTGTGTTCGATCCATGCAGCTTGTGCAGCGATAAGCTTCTCGCCCATCTCTATCGGGCAAACGGATTGATACTTTTCTAATCGCTCGAAGTTCGCTATAGCGTTGTCTAGGCTCCGCGTAAGCTTTGCATCTATTCGACAAGGATTCATGTCGGTCATTACTGCTCCTCAGAACCTGGATGGGGAAGTCCAGCATGGAGGCTACCATCGGCACTGCCAAGAGTTCGTTGCTCTTGAGCAAACTGCAAATTCCTAACATAGAAAAGCCCCATCACCGTCCTGATTTAAGGATCTGGTGGCGGGGCTTTTTCAGGCTTCACCCAGGAGAGTTCATCATGTCTACAACTCAAGAAGAGACGAGCAGGACCATCGGTAAGGACACGCCACCCGAATCCGATCCAACCGAAATTGATCGCAACGCGCCTGCCGGAACTCCAGCCTCATGGGGGCGGCGTGTCCGTGATGGCCGCCTGTCAACCGACGATAACGTGGTGGAGGCTATGGACGAAGAGGCCCCACCGCTTGCAGGAAATTAGATGCAGCCGGGGAGCTCGGGGCGTGTTGTCAGCACACGGCTTTAGCCGCTATAGCCTCATCAAGCGTCGTAATGTACTCGCGGAACATTCCCGCGATACAAATTAGGCTGGATTTTATTTCGGTTGTTGCAGTCGAAGTGCTGAGACGGGTAAGTCTTGCTTCGATGCTTCCGACGTCTATCATGGCCGAGGAACGCATCTGGTTGAGAAGTTGCAGGGGGCCGTTGGGAGTTTCCATGAGGTACACCTTCGGAGGAACAGATGCACTCTACTCACTTTAGGTTGCCAAACGGGTCTTCATTCTTCACTGTTGAAGGCTAACGCTGCCCCTTCAGCTTCCGATATTGTTCGTCCGTGACGTTGACGAAGTTGCTGCCTCTGTTCCAAGCCCGAACGCTGCGCTCGAATTCTGGCATGTTCTCAGGATTGCATCGCACAACAAACGAGCGCAGACGATCCAAGGTGGCGAAGCGAAAGTAGTGGGTTGGGGGACCAATGACGGTCCGGCAATCGGCCTCTATGAAGTGAACGCACCATAGGTCTTTGTAGTGATCAAAGTTCAACAGGATGCGGGGCATGGCGGAATTGTAGAGGCCGCTGGCAGGCTGGAACGCGCTCTAGTTGTGGATGGACCTTGGAGCGCAAGGGATTGTGTCTATTACAACGACACGGCCGTTTCGTGCATCTGGTAAGGAATGATGACTTCTCGTTCCGCCTTACGGCTAGCATCCTTCGCACTAGCCTTCCCCCTGTTCATGACAACTGGGTCATTGGCGCAAACTGCGGGGCAGGATATGCAGAAAGCTGGTGCGGATACGAAAAACGCAACGAAAGACACCGGGCACGCCGTCAAGAGTGGCACAAACAAGGCGTATGGCAAGACCAAAGAGGGCAGCACGGTCGCAGCCGACAAGACGAAAGAAACGTCTGTGAAGGGCTACGATCGCAGCAAAGAGGGTGTTCAAAAGGTGGTGAAACCCAACGCTGCGCAGAACAGCAAAGTGACAGACAGGACGCGTGAGACCAACATGAGTGCCCAGGATAAGGCGAAGGAGGATAAGCAAAAGCTTGACGATCCAAAGCCTCGTTATTTCTAACCTATCCTGCCAGACCGGTTGGGCTCTGCTATTTTTTCTGTACCTACAACAACAACCAAATAATATTGATTCGTTTCAGGCCCTTCTTTCGAATCTCCCATTCTTTGAATTGGGGTCTACCATAACCGATAGCCAAAACCCACGGAGAAGATGGGAAAGAAGCTGCCGTAGCTGAGGTTGTGATCATTGCGGGCCTTGAAGGCGAGTAGACTCTGCTGGAAACTCGAGTCTTCGTCTACGGACTCACAGCCCACCGAAGGCGCGTAGTTAGGATCACACGCGCTCCCGGTGAACGCAACCTGGAGGTTTGGCTGACCCGCATAGTAGAAGCCCATCTCAATTGGAAAACTGAAATGACTCCGATCACGCGGAATAAGATTCCCGAAGCCGAAACTGAGACCCGGAGAAACTTTGCGGAAGTCGATACGTCCCGAGCCGTGGAGCGGATCAGTATAGCTGCTGATATAGTCCTGGCCGTTTAGCGTGACCGTGCTTCCCGAAGGAATCAAAGCTGTCGCGAGGATACGATTGTTGTTGCCCAGGATTAATCGAGGACTCAGACGGAAATGCCCGCCGAACGGGAACCAATCGAGACCGAGGTGACTGGAGCGCAGGTGGAGGTTGATTCCCACATTGGCGCCCTCCTCTTGGAAGTTCGCGTCATAGTTGAAAAAATCGGTACCTGCCCGCAAATTGAATTTCTTCGCGAGCGGAGTTGCTAGATCAATGCCCGTTCCGGCAACACCGACTCGAGTCGCGAATCCAAGCCCAGAGAACGGATGATAGCTTCGCGTCGCATCCTTCGGCCATGAAACCGGAGAAACGGAGACGGCGGAACTGGAAAAGGTGTCCGGAACAAGCGGTGCAGGAGGCGCATTGAGCGTGCTGGTTTCGGCCGCCATACTTTGCGCAATCGTGCGGTGAGCTGTAAGTGTGCTTGCGAAGAAAAGAGCGCTGAATACTAGAATCGCTGGCTTCATGGGTGTGTTCCGTCCGCGGGGTCCGAGATATCGGCTGGATTCCTTATCGGCGGAATATGAAGATGGTTGAGCGGAGGGATCTCGCTAATTCTTGCCGTATAGCAGCGCGGTCTAGGTACTTCACTCGGACCGCGACAAGGCAATTTACCCCGAGCAGAGTGGCTCGCCCGGTTTCAGTTTGCGTTAAGGATTTACTGAGAGGATGATCTTCTTGGGAGTAACGCCGGATGCGGGTATTGGTGATCGAAGATGAGCAACGGCTGGCGGAGAATATTGTCGCTGCGCTTCGGGAGATTGGATTAGCGGTAGATCATGCGGCGGATGGTCTGGAGGGGGCGTATCTGGTGGAGCAGGGGGTTTACGACGCGGTAGTGCTGGACCTGATGTTGCCCGGCAAGAGCGGGCAGAGAGTGCTCGCGGATTTGCGGTTTAAGAAGCTGCATACGCCTGTGCTGATTCTTACCGCGCAGGAAGGCAAGGAATCGATCATTGAATTGTTGAACGCGGGCGCGGATGATTATCTGGGCAAGCCATTCAACCTGGGCGAGCTGCTGGCGAGGGTAAAAGCGCTGATCCGCCGGGCGAAGGGTGTTTCGACTTCGGTGCTGAAGGTGTCTGACGTGGAGCTGAATACGCTGCAGCAGACTGTGGTGCGGAGGGGCGTGACGATCGATCTTTCGCCTACGGAATATCGGGTGCTGGAGTATCTTATTCACCGGCCGCGCGCGATTGTTTCAAAGCAGGAGCTGCTGGAGCATCTGTATGACTTCGAGTGGGAGCACCACTCGAATGTGATCGAAGCGCATGTGTCGAATCTGCGGCGGAAGCTGAATATTGAGGGCGCGGAGCCGCTGATCGAGACGTTGCGGTACAGGGGTTACAGGCTGCGAGAGGGTGCGAGTGCGGCATGAACGGGACGATTTCGATTACGCGACGGCTGGTGGGGATGGTGCTGGGGCTGGAGCTGTTGTCTTCAGTAGCGCTGATCGTCGCGATCGGGTTTCATGAGCGGCATATTCAGGGAAAGGCGTTCGACGCGGCATTGATGGGGACGGCGCAGTCGGTAATGGGTGGTGTGCAGGATGCGGATGATGTAGGCGACAATGTGTTACTGGATCTGCGCGGGGTTCGACTAGACATGGGCGCCATCTTTCGGGTTGAGGACGACAAGGGCAGGGTGCTGGGATCATCGGGGGTAATTCCAGAGTTGAGGAGCGCGCCCTGGGGGCCGCCGGATTTTCGACAGGCTTCGGTGGATGGGCGGAGCTATCGGTTTGTGGTGCTGCATGGTGTGAGGATTATTGACCCGGGCACGCCGAGCGGGGGCACCAGCCACGCAGTTACGGTGACCTACGGTATTCCGGATGGGCGGGTGTGGCACGAGACGCTGGAGGCGACGAGGTTCTTTGCGCTCGCGACATTGGTGCTGCTGGGCGGGACGGCGATGGTAATGGTGTGGCTGGTGAGAAGGCAGCTGTCTCCGCTGCACCAGCTCGCGAGCGCGGCACAGAAGATCGATTCGAATGACTGGAGCTTCAACCCGCCGGAGATGGCGAAGAGGACGGTTGAGTTGAGGCCGTTGATTGCGGCTCTGGATGCGGCGCTGGCGCGGCTGCGGAGGTCGTTCGAGCAGCAGAAGAGATTTACGAATGATGCGGCGCACGAGCTGAAGACGGATGTGGCGATTGTGAAATCGTCGATTCAGTTGATGACGATGCGGCGGCGTACGGCGGAGCAGTATGAGCAGGGGCTGGCGTTGAGCCTGGATGACTTTACGCGGCTGGAGATGACGGTGCAGAGGCTGCTGACGCTGGCTCGGCTGGAGCAACCAAATCCGCGGCCCGAAGAGATGAATGGAGCGCGTCCGACCTCGTCATTGCGCGATGCGGTGGAGGAGGCGATGATGCAGAATCGGCCACTGGCGGAACTGAAGGGGATCGAGATTGAGTTCGAAGCGCAGGTGCCCGGCGATTCGCAGGTCGGAATCGACCGGCGGGATGCAGTGATTCTGTGCAGCAATATTCTGCATAACGCGCTTCAGCACAGCCGAGAGGGCGGCAGGGTCGATATTGGGTTGGGTGTTGAGGGGCAGGTGCTACAGCTGACGATACGGGATCGCGGCGAGGGGATCGCCGAGGAGGATCTACGGTACATCTTCGATCCGTTTTATCGGGGGGATCCTTCGCGAAGCAGGAAGAGCGGCGGGACGGGGCTGGGACTCTCGATCTGCAAGGCGATCTGTGACAGATCAGGCGGCGCCATTGCGGTTGTGAACCATCCTGGCGGAGGTGCTCTGGCGACTGTGAGCCTTCCGGCGGTGGCGGCGGTGGGTCGGCTTTCAGCTTCGATTAAGGCGGAGTAGGGAGACTTGAAGAGCCGGCGACGTGAGGCCGAGTACGTTTCCAAGGAGTTTGAATATGCGTTTATACCGCGTTGCGACAACCGCGGCCTTCCTCTCGCTTGCAGCTGGAGCGGCTGCTCAGAACTATCACGTTGTGGACCACTGGAAGATAGGCGGCACGGGCGGCTGGGACTATCTCTTGAGCGACGATGCCGCACACAGGCTTTACGTGACACACAACTCACGTGTCGAGGTGTTGGACACGAACACAGGCAAGCTGGTGGGCGCGGTGACGGGGTTGAAGAGCACGCATGGCGTCGCACTGAATACTGATGGGAAGACGGGCTATGTCAGCGATGGCGCGGGGAATGCGATCGTCGTCTTCAACCGTGCGGATCTTTCGGTCATATCAACCATTCCGGCGGGCACCAATCCAGATGGAATTGCTTTCGAGCCGGCAACGAAGACGGTGTGGGCGTTCAACGGGCGTAGCAAGAACGTCTCGGTGATGGACACCGGGACAAACACAATCGTCGACACGATTGCACTGCCCGGCAAGCCGGAGTTCCCGCAGGTCGATGAACATGGTTCTGTGTTCGTGAATATTGAAGACAAGAATGAAATTATCAAGTTTGATGCGAAGAGTCGGAAGGCAATTGCGACCTGGCCTTTGGAGGGTTGCGATTCGCCGTCGGGTATGGCGATCGATCGCGCGGGGCACCGGCTCTTCTCGGTATGCGACGGTGGAAAGATGGCCATCGTCAACTACGAGACGGGAAAATTGCTAGGGCTCGCATCGATTGGCACCTCTCCTGATGCTGCGGGGTTCGATCCGAAGCATGGAGTGGCCTTCTCTTCGAATGGCGGAGATGGGACACTGACTGTTGTCGATGCAACGAAGCCGGGCTTTCCTACCCTACAGACGCTGAAGACAACGAAGGGTGCACGAACGATGGCTTTGGATGTGGCGACCGGGCGCGTCTATCTTGTCACTGCTGAGTTTGGACCGGCGCCTGCAGCGACAGAAGCAATGCCGCGCCCGCGTCCCGCTGTGTTGCCGGATAGTTTTGAGGTGATCGTCGTCGAGCGATAAAAAGTTCAAATGCAATCGAGGGCCTGCGATCTCACGGTCGCGGGCTCTTTTTATGCCGTTTGAGTTTTGGGCCGTGTGAGCAAGTAGTAAATTACCGGCGTGACAATCAAACTAAGCAGCATCGAGATGACGAGGCCGCCAACCACCGCGATGGCCAGCGGCTGCAGCATCTGCGAGCCGGCTCCTATACCGAAGGCTAGCGGCAACATGCCGCAGATGGCAGCGGAGGCGGTCATGAGGATGGGGCGGAGACGGCGTTGGGCCGCATTCATCATAGCGTCGTCCGCGGACATGTTTTCGCGGCGGTAGCGCTCGTCGGCGTCGAGGAGGAGGATGCCGTTTTTGGCCACGATGCCAATGACCATAATGAGGCCCATGAAGGAGGCGACGTTGAAGGTGGTGCCTGTGATCAGCAGAGCGAAGACGACGCCCGCGACGGAGAGGATGGAAGAGGCGAGGATGGCGATGGGCGCGTAGAAGTTGCGGAACTCCGCGAGAAGGACGCCGAAGACGAGCGCCAGAGACAGCAGGAGAACGCGGAAGAGCTCGCGAAAGGACTGCTGCTGCTCCTGATACGTGCCGCCGTACTCGACGCGGATTGAGGGCGGAAGGTGCATGGCCTCGATAACACTCTGAACTTTGGCGACGCCGGTGCCCGTGTCGGAGCCCTCGAGGCGGGCGGTGACGGTGATGAGCTGCTGCAGATTTTCGCGCTTGATCTCGTTCTGCGGCGGCAGTTGCGTGATTGTCGCGAGCGAGCCGAGATTGGCGAGCTTGCCGGTTGTGCTGTTGAAGACGGTGTTCTCGATGGTGTCGAGGGATTGGCGGGTCTCGTCGCCCAGGCGAACACGGACGGTGTAGGGGCGCCCGTTGGCGATGAGGGGCTGGTCGGTAGTGACGCCGTCGAGGATGGAAGTGGCGTCTTCGGCGATCTCGGCAGGAGTGAAACCGAGGCGGCTGGCGACACTGGGGTTCACCTGGAAGTTTGTGGCGGGGCCGCTGATGGTGTTGTCGACACCATTCTGAACGTCGACTACACCGCCGATCTTGCTGATGGCATCGCCGATGCGCGGACCGAGGGATGCGAGCAGAGTGGGGTCGTTAGCGAAGACCTTGATCTGGATGGGCTCGGGTGCGTTGGAGAGGTCGCCGATGTTGTCCTGCAGGACCTGTGTGAATTCGATGTCGAGTTCGGGCTCAGTTTTCTTGATTTGGGCGCGGGCGTCGGCAATGACCTCGTCGATGTCGCGGTCGCGTTTTGCTTTCAGCCGCACGGTGAAGTCGCCGTAGTTAGCCTCGGTGACGGCAGCGAATCCCATCTGCAGGCCGGTGCGGCGGGAGGTGGCGTCAACCTCTGGCAAAGAATGGAGGATGTGCTCGATGTGGTCGAGGACGCGGTTGGTCTCGGTGAGCGAACTGCCGGCGGGCATGGTGTAGTCGAGGATGAAGCCGCCCTCGTCCATCTCGGGAAGGAGGTCGGAGCCGAGATGCTGATAGGAAAACCAGCAGCCAACGACGAGGAGCACGCAGACGACTAAGAGTGCAAGAGGATGCTCGAGTGACCAGCTGAGGCCACTTTGATGCCAACTTAGGACCTTCGTCATGAAGCGGCCATGCCGTTCATGAGAGCTAGGCTTTTCCGAGTCGGTTTCGCGGCGCTGCCTGAGAAGGACGAGGCTCAGGGCTGGGGTCCAGGTGACGGCGAGGAGAAGCGAGGTGAGGAGTGCGACCGTCATGGTGACGGCAAGGGCGCGAAAGAAGCTGCCGGTGACTCCGGTGACAGAGATGAGCGGGAGGAAGACGACGACGGGGGTGATTGTGGAGCCGACGAGAGGGACGGCGATCTCGCGCAGCGCTGCGCGAGTTGCGTTGACCCGGGTCTCGCCTTGGTCGCGGTGGAGAACGATGTTTTCGACGACGACGATGGCGTCGTCAATGACGAGCCCGATAGCTGCCGCGAGACCGCCGAGGGTCATGAGGTTAAAGCTTTCGCCGATCGCCCAAAGAAAGAGGATTGTGATGGCGACGGTGACGGGGATGACGAGCCCGGCAACGAGTGAAGAGGTCCAGTCGCCGAGAAAGAGAAACAGGATGATGCAGGCGAGGACCAGGCCTATAAGGATAGCGTCACGCACGCTTGTGATGCTCTCGCGCACGATGGTCGATTGGTCGTAGAAGGGGGAGAGTGTGACGCCCGCGGGAAGCGTTTTGCGGAGTTGATCGATTTGCGCGGCGACGGCGTCGGCGACAGCGACGGTGTTGCTGGACGGCTGGCGCGCGATGTTCAGCAGGACTGCCGGTTGGCCGTTGGATGTGACATTGGTGTAGACGGGGAGCACGCCGGGTTGGACGGTCGCGACGTCAGCGACGCGGACGGGCGCGCCGGTGGGGGTGGTTTTGACGACGAGCTGGCCGAGCTGGTCCGCATCGTGTGCCTGGGCTCCGATTAGACCGAGGATGAGCTGGTGGTTGGCCTCGTAGAGCCCGGGTGAGTCGATAATGTTGGAGATCTGGACGGCGTTGACGAGGTCGAGGATGGTGACGCCCGCGGTCTGCATGCGCGCCATGTTGGGGACGATATGGAACTCAGGGACCTTGCCACCCTGCACGGTGATCGTGCTGACTCCGGCGACGCGGTTGAGCGGAGGCTTGAGCTGGTAAGTGGCGAGCTCCCAGAGTTGGGTTTGGGAGAGCTTGTCGGAGGTGAGGCTATATCCAAGGATGGGGAAGGTGGCGAAGGTAAGGCGGTTGGTGGTGATGACGGCGGTGGCGGGGAGAGTCTGACGGACGCGGGCGATAGCGGTATCGACGAGCTGTAGCGTGCGGAACATGTCGACGCTCCAGTCGAAGAAGAGGCTGACCTCAGCGGAGCCTCGACTGGTGGTGGAGCGTACGGTGACGAGGCCGGGCACGGCGTTGACGGCGTCCTCGATAGGCTTCGTGATGGTGACCTGCATCTGCTCGACGGGCATGACGCCGTTGTCGACACCGATGACGACGCGGGGGAAGTTGGTTTCAGGGAAGACGGAGATGGGCACCTGCTGCGCGGCGTAGATGCCGGCAAGCGAGAGCACAATGAAAAAAAAGAAAATGGAGCCGCGATGACGCGCGAGCCAGAAGGGAAGCTCGTGATTTGGCGGTATATCGATCACTTTTGGGCTCCGTCTTTTTCGTCCTTGGCGGAGGCGCCGGCCCTCGTCTTTTCATCGTCATCTACGTCTTTGCCGATCTTGACCTTAGTTCCTTCGTCAAGGCCATACGCGCCGGTGGTGATGACGGTCTCTGAGCCGTTGAGGCCCTGAGTAACCTGGACGTCTTCGCCGTCGCGGATGCCTAGCTGCACTGGGACCTTATGGGCGGCGCTGTCGGCAGTGATGACCATCACGGATTTGGCACCGGATTCGCTGTTGGTGAGGATCGCGGAGAGCGGGATTTTGATGGCCTTGCGGATGGTCCGCGTCGTGATGACGACTTTGGCGGGAGTGCCGGCCTTGTAGGAGCTGGCTTTGTTGTCGACGCGGACCCAGACCTCGACGGTGGTGCTGCCGGGGTCGAGCGCGGGGCTGATGAGGTAGACCTTGGCGGGGACAGGCTCGTCGACGCCGTTGATGGTGACGGAGGCCTCGTCGCCGACCTTGAGGCGCTGGACGATGGATTGGGCGAGATGGAACTTCGCGAGGAGCGACGAGGTGTCCATGACAGTGATGAGCGGCGTGCCGGGGTTGGCGGTCTCGCCGGCGAAGAGCGGTCGGTCGGTGACGACACCTGAGATGGGACTGCGGATCTCCGTATAGGAGACCTGCGCTTGAGCGTTGAGGTATTTGCCTTTCGCGGAGGAGAGCTGCCCCTGTGCCTGCTGAAGGCTGGCTTCGCGGCTGACCTGCTGGAGCGACGCAAGGCGGTGAGAGGCGACGTCGTAGGCGGCCTGCGCCGCGACCAGAGCGGCTGCCGCTGTGTCGTAGTCGTGGCCGGAGATGGCGCCTTCGTCGAGCAGCTTCTTGCGCGAGGCTGTCACGGCGGATTGAAGATCGAGCTGAGCCTTGGTCTGACGAACGTCAAGCTCGGCTTTCTGGTAGTCCTCCGGGACCTGGGCCTTGGTCTGCATGTCGTAAGCGGCCTGCGCGGCTCTGTACTGGCCTTCGTTGTCGAGGGCTTGGGCAGAAAGGTCGGTGTTTTCAAGGGTGGCAAGGAGCTCGCCTTCTTTTACCTTTGCGCCGCGCTGCACGTTGAACTTACGCACCGGGGCGGTGATCTTAGGGGTAATGGCGGCCTGAGCCATGGGCAAGAGAACGGCGTCGGCGGTGACGTGCTCGGAAATGTCGCCGATCTCAGGCTTTTCAGCCTGCACGTTGACCTGGGCGGCGGGAGTGGCCTCGTCGGATTTTTTGCAACCCTGCAGCAGGATAGCGATGAGGATAAGCGCGCTGAGCAGTGCGCGTGTACGGACGTGTTTCGTGGATAAGGCAAGAATCGTCATAGTGTTCCGGTCAACATTTGGAGTGCCGCAAGTGCATCCTGATAGCGGGCGATGCCGTCGGCGCGATCTGTCTGGGCCTTGAGATAGGCGTCCTGCGCGTCGACCACTTCAAGCGCGGTGGACTCGCCGGCAGAGTAGCGAAGGCGAGTGAGACGAAGACTCTCGGAGGCGGTCTGGACGCTTTGATCGAGCATCGTGGTCTGGTCAAGTGCGGCGGCGGCTTCGGCGTAGGCCTCATCGAGTGCGGCAATGAGGTGGCGCTGGGTAGCGGTGAGACTGACCTTCGCGACGTCGTGGCGGAGTTCGCTCTGCTTGACGCGCTTCTGGGTGGAGAACCAGTTCCAGACGGGGATGTCGAGCGTGCCGCTGACGGAGTAGCCGAGGTTGCGGGCGCCGTTAGGGCCGTTGGTGGCGAACTCGGGAGCGTCGATGCCGTAGGTGAAGTTGAGGGAGAGGTCGGGTAGGTACGCGGCCTTGGCTGCCAGAGTGTCGGCTGCAGTGGACTGAACTTCGGCGAGAGCGCTGCGGAGCTCAGGGTTGGCGACTGAGGCGAGGTGGTTGACGTCGTCGCGGGTTGGCAGAGCTGGCGGGGCAGCGGGGGATTCGGTGTTGTATGGGGTGCGCGGGTCCGGGAAGAGCAGCACGGCTAGCTCGAGTCGGGCCTTTTGGGCTTCAAGGGTGGCGTTGCTGAGGTCACGCTGGCGCTGCTGCTGTTGGAGCTGAGCTTTGACGACGTCAGCGTGAGCAACCTCGCGGGCTTGCTCGCGCTTCTGGGTGAGGTCGGTAAAGGTTGTGGCCTCCCGCAAGGCCTCTTCAAAGAAACGGCGTTTGGAGTCGGCGGCGTCGACCTGGTAGTAGAGGTTGACGACAGCTTGGACGAGACCGCGGCGGGAGATCTCGAGCTCGGCAGTGGCACGGGCCGCATCTGCGCCGGCGACGCGGGCCTGCGCGACCTGCCGGAGGCCGACAGTCTCATCGATAGACCCTTGGCTGGCGTACTCACGGACCGCGTTGTTCGCGATGAAGACGGGGGCGGACTGAGAGCCAATCTGGCCACCCTGGTTCTTTTGACCGTTGGGCTGAGTGTAGAGCACCTGGTTGTGATAGGTGACGGTAGGGAGCATCGATGTTTTGGCGAGATAACGATCGATGGAGGCGGATCTCTGCGCGGCATTCGCAGCGGCGAAGGCGGGCTCGTTCTGCTGGGCGCGGTGGAGCGCCTCAGTGAGTGAGATGGTTTCGATCGCCGTTGGCTGCTGGGCGACGAGAAAGATTGGGTTGGCAAGAGAGAACAGTGCTATTGCCAGAAAGCCCGGACGACGAAGGGCCAGTTGCATCGAAAACATGATTAAGAAGCTTATTTTCCTTAGCTTAAGCACACCTGAAGTGCCTACCTGACCTTCATCAACTGTCAATCCACTCTCAACGGACCTCCAATGGCTGATTCAAAAATCTCCTAAAAATAATGCTCGATGGACGGAGACGTTCATTCCTTTGCATTTCCTCTCGATAGAACCAGAACTTTCTGGTCTCCAACCTATTGGGTTCCCAAAGCCACCTTCAAAGGCGCGATTCAGTTTGGCTGGATTGTGTTGAAACTATCCGATCGCTTGGGACTCTAATCATCTATAAGGAGCAACAAAGATGAAAGCCAAGATGGACGGCGACTTGGAAGACATTTCGATGGCGTACTTTTGGTATCCAGTTCTAGCGATTGTGGTGATGGTCATCGCGGCGGTGGCTGCGCTCGTGAAATTGGTTTAGCTTCTCTGACCCCGCAAGTTCTTCACCTTGAACAACCTGAATTTCTAGATGACCGCCGCGGATCGCGGAGGCGATTCCCTTTCTACGCTATAGTTTGGTGAGTCGATTTTTCGATGCAGGGTGCAGGGATGTCGAAGATGAGTCCGTCGGAGTTGGCGAAGAGGATAGGCGAAGGCCTGCTTTCCTTTCCAGTCACACACTTCACAAAAGATCTCCAATTTGACGAAGCACCGTATCGCAAACACATCTCCTGGCTGCTGGAACACAACCCGGCTGGATTGTTTGCCGCCGGCGGCACAGGGGAGTTCTTCTCTCTAACCCTCAGCGAATTTTCCGCCGTGGTCGGCGCCGCGGTACACGAAACAGCGGGGCGAGTCCCCGTGCTCGCCGGATGCGGTTATGGCACCGCGATGGCGAAGGAGTTCGCAAAAGCCGCTGAAGCTGCAGGCGCAGATGGCATTTTGCTCCTCCCGCCGTATTTGGTGAACTCTGAAAATTCGGGCTTGGCGGCGCACGCAGAGGCCGTCTGTGCAGCAACAAAGCTCGGCGTCATCATCTACAACCGCGACAACGCCATCATCGATGAAGTCACCCTGGCGCGCCTATGCGAACGCTGCCCCAACCTCATCGGTTTCAAGGACGGCGTCGGCGACATCGAGTTGATGACTCGCATCTACGCACGGCTCGGCGACCGACTCACTTACATCGGCGGCCTTCCAACGGCAGAGACCTTCGCCCTGCCCTATCTCGAGATGGGCGTAACGACCTATTCGTCCGCGATTTTCAACTTCCTGCCGAAGTTCGCGCAGGGTTTCTACTCCGCCGTGCGCGCTCGCGACCGCGAGAAGGTTTACGCCGATCTGCGAGACTTCGTCCTTCCCTACATCACCATCCGCAACCGGCGCAAAGGCTACGCCGTCTCTATCGTTAAAGCAGGGATGACCGCCATCGGACGCCCCGCAGGCCCGGTTCGTTCTCCGCTCGTCGATCTCACAGACACCGAACTGGCCGATCTCAAAAAACTCATCGGAGACCGCGGCTGATGCCGGATGCCTCGCTCGCGCAAAGCACTCAATCCGAGCACCGCACCACGCACATCCGCTATCTCATCGTCGCAATGCTCTTCATCGCGAGCTGTTTCAGCTACGGGGACCGCGTCGCTCTCTCGGTCGCCGGCACCTCCATGCAAAAGCAGCTCGCACTCACCCCCGTGCGCTTCGGCTTCCTCCTCTCCGGCTTCAGTTGGGCCTACGTCCTCGGCCAGCTCCCCTCCGGAGGCCTGCTCGACCGCTTCGGCTCCAAGCGCGTCTACGGAATCAGCATCTTCCTTTGGACCATCTGCGCCTTCCTCATCGGATTCGCCGGCTATCTCCCTGCCGCGTACATCTTCAGCACCATCTTCGCCCTCCGCCTTCTCTCTGGCCTCGCCCAATCGCCGGTCTTTCCGGGCAACGGACGCATCGTCGCCGCCTGGTTCCCTACCGCCGAGCGCGGCACCGCCTCCGCAATCTTCAACTCCTCCCAGTACTTCGCTCTCGTAGCCTTCGCGCCGATCTTCGGCTGGCTCACCCACAGCTACGGATGGCAATGGACCTTCTGGTTCATGGGTGTCTTCGGCCTGGTGCTGGTCTTCGCGTGGTACAAAACCGTTTACAGCGTCCCCAACCATCCGCTCATCTCGCCATCCGAGATCGAACACATCGAGCGCGGCGGCGGCCTCGTCAACATCGACCGCACCGCCGGAACCAACCCTACAAGCCGAGGCCTCACCTGGTCCGGCGTCTCGCAACTCCTCCAACAACGCATGCTCGTCGGCATCTACATCGGCCAATTCTGCATCACCACCCTCACTTACTTCTTCATCACCTGGTTTCCCGTTTACCTCATCCAGGCCCGCCACATGTCCGTCCTTCAAGGAGGCTTCGCCGTCGCTCTCCCCGCGCTCTGCGGCTCTGTCGGCGGAGTCCTCGGCGGCATCTGTTCCGACGCGCTTCTCCGTCGCGGCCACTCTCTCACCTTCGCCCGCAAGCTCCCCATCATCGCCGGAATGCTCCTCTCCGTCACCATGATCGCCTGCAACTACACCAACGTTCAGTCGGTCGTGTTGTTCCTCATGTCGCTCGCCTTCTTCGGCAAAGGCTTCGGCGCACTCGGCTGGACCGTCATCGCCGACACCTCGCCCAAAGAACTCATCGGACTCAACGGCGGCCTCTTCAACCTCTTCGGCAACACCGCCGGCATCACCACGCCCATCATCATCGGCTTCATCGTCCAGAAGACGGGCTCCTTCAACGGCGCGCTCGTCTTCGTCGGCATCGCCGCGCTGATGGCCATCTTCAGCTACGTCGTCATCGTCGGCGAGATCAAACGTCTCGAACTAAAACCGACGGCCACATAAAGGCACCTCATTCGTGTGAAAAAGATGTGTCATCCTGAGCGCAGCGAAGTCGAAGGCCTGCAGTTTGCCTTTCGGGCCACGAGCCTCAAGGAAAATAGCTAACGAATATGTCGATACGGCCTCACGTGATTCCCTCGCACCAAACCCCCGTCGTCACCGCCATGCGGATCATTCCGATCGCAGGCCACGACTCGATGCTGCTCAATCTCAGCGGAGCCCACGCCCCTTTCTTCACCCGCAACCTCGTCGTCCTCACAGACAACGCCGGTAACACCGGAGCAGGCGAGGTCCCCGGCGGCGAGAAGATCCGCCAGGTGCTCGAAGAGAGCCGCCCTCTCGTCGAGGGTCAAGGCATCGCCGGCCTATCAACTAATCCTCAACGAGATCAAAACCCGCTTCGCCGACCGCGACACCGAAGGCCGCGGCCTCCAGACCTTCGATCTACGCACCACCATCCACGCCGTAACCGCCGTCGAATCCGCACTCCTCGACCTCCTCGGCCAATTCCTCAACCTGCCCGTCGCAGCTCTTCTTGGCGAAGGTCAGCAGCGCCCCACCGTCCCCGTCCTCGGCTACCTCTTTTATATCGGAGACCGCAACAAGACCGATCTCCCTTACGAAAGCCAACCCAACGCGTCCGATGATTGGCTAAGCCTCCGCCACGAAGAGGCCCTCACCACCGAATCCGTTCTCAAACTAGCCGAGGCCGCTGAAGCTCGCTACGGCTTCCGCGACTTCAAGCTCAAAGGCGGTGTCCTCTCCGGCACGCAGGAGATCGAAACCGTCACCGCACTGGCAGAGCGCTTCCCGGAAGCCCGCATCACCCTCGACCCCAACGGCGCATGGTCCCTCAACGAAGCCGTACGTCTCTGCACGAACAAACAAAAAGTCCTCGCCTACGCTGAAGATCCCTGCGGAGCCGAGCAAGGCTTTTCCGGCCGCGAGATCATGGCCGAGTTCCGCCGCGCCACCGGCCTACCCACCGCAACCAACATGATCGCGACCGACTGGCGCCAACTCCGTTTCGCCGCGGAACTCCACGCCGTCGACATCCCCCTCGCCGACCCACATTTCTGGACCATGCAAGGCTCCGTCCGCGTGGCCCAGTTCTGCCGCGAGTGGGGTCTCACCTGGGGATCTCACTCGAACAACCATTTCGACGTCTCCCTAGCGATGTTCACTCACGTAGCCGCAGCCGCGCCCGGAAGAGTCACCGCAATCGATACTCACTGGATATGGCAGGACGGTCAACGCCTAACGAAAGAGCCATTCAAAATCATCGGAGGACAGCTTACCGTCCCGCAAAGGCCCGGGCTAGGCATCGAACTCGACATGGATCATGTAGAGGCTGCCCACCGTCTGTATCTGCAGCATGGCCTCGGAGCGCGCGACGACGCAATGGCAATGCAATATCTAAAGCCCAACTGGCGCTTCAACCCAAAGCGTCCCTGCTTCTGCTGACGACCTAAGTAATCGGCGCGGGGTTGAACAGCGCGAACTCATTGTGCAATCCCCAATGATCCGCGCACGTCTGTTTTCGCCCGCTCGCGACATCCAAAATCAGCCGAAAGATCGCTTCCCCCACCTGCTCGATGCTCGCATCGCCTGTCGCAATGGTTCCCGCATCGATGTCAATCAGATCGGACCATCGCTCCGCAAGACTCGTACGCGACGAAACCTTGATGACCGGAACCATCGCCAAACCATACGGCGTACCCCGCCCCGTCGTGAAAACATGCATGTTCATCGCAGCTGCCAACTGCAGCGTTCCGCACACAAAATCGCTGGCAGGAGTAGCAGCAAACACCAATCCCTTAGTAGTCACGCGCTCCCCCGGCCCATAGACACCACTGATCGGACTCGTTCCCGCCTTGGCGATCGACCCCATCGCCTTCTCCACGATGTTCGTCAAGCCGCCCGTCTTGTTGCCCGGCGTAGGATTCGCGCTTCGATCAACCGCCCCGCGCTGAAGATAGTCGTCATACCACGACATCTCGCGAATCAAGCCCTGCGCAACCTGCAGCGACGTCGCACGTGCCGTAAGCAGATGAATCGCATCCCGCACTTCGGTCACTTCAGAAAACATCACCGTTGCCCCCGCCCGCACCAGAAGGTCCGAAGCATAACCAACCGCCGGATTCGCCGTCACTCCAGAGAACGCATCGCTGCCGCCGCACTGCAGCCCGACCACAAGGTCCGAAGCAGGCCGCGTCTCCCGGCGGCGCGCATTTAACTGCACCAGCCGCTCCTCGGCCATCGTCATAATCGCCTGCACCATATCGCCGAAGCTGTGGTGTTCCTCATCCTGCAGACGCACAACATACGGCCGCGCCGACAAAATCGGCAGCGTCGAATCCGGCAGCATCCTTGCCGGCTGCAGCTTCTCGCAACCAAGACTTACAACCAGCGGGGCACCGCCAAGATTCGGATTCAGACTGAGATTGCGCAGCGTGCGAATCGGAATCTCGGACCCCGGCGCGTCAATCGCCACACCACATCCATACAAATGAGTGATCGCGATGACATCATCCACATTCGGATACTTCGGCAGCAGCTCCGCCTTGATCTTCTTCACCGCATAATCAACCGTCGCCGCGACGCACTGCACTGTCGTGCTGATCCCAAGAATATTCTTCGTCCCCACCGTGCCGTCGTCGTTGACATACCCCTCAAAGGTGAAGCCTTCGAGCGGCTCAAGTGAACCCTTGACTCCTTCACCTGCAACAATCCGATCAAGCGCCGGCGGCTCCGGCAAGTCGAGAACTTTTTCGTGCACCCAACTACCAGCCGCGATCTCACGCCGGGCATAGCCAATCGTCACTCCATAGCGGACGATTGGCGCTCCTTCAGGAATCGTCTCGAGCGCAACCTTATGCGCCTCGGGCACCGCCTCCAACAGCACAAGCCCGGAGCTAAACCGCGCGCCCCCCGACAAGCCGCCTTCGTTCACGACAATGGCGACGTTGTCGGATTGGTGTACCTGTATGTATCGCGGCTTGTCGGTGTTCGGCATACAACTCAAACCTCGGCTTACCTCCTTAACTCTACAAGCTAATAAACCCGAACGAGCGATGCTTCTTCGAAGCCTTACCCTTCCGCCTTCCCGTCTCGTGTGTTCCAATAGCACTCGCGAGCCGCATCCGCTCAACTAAGCTCCATGAGGACACGCGCATGAATCAGGCGGCGTTCACTGCGCTGCTCTTCGCAACCTCTCTGCTAGCCGGCCTGCTCGGCGCCCTCACCGGCCTTGGCGGAGGCGTCGTCATCGTCCCCGCGCTCGCTCTCCTCTTCAAGGTCGATCTACGCTACGCCATCGGAGCCTCGCTCGTCTCCGTCATCGCCACCTCCTCCGGCTCTGCAGTCGCCTACATCCGCGAAGGCCTCTCCAACATCCGCATCGGAATGTTTCTCGAAGTCGCCACTACCCTCGGCGCACTTCTCGGAGCGTATCTTACCGCCCGATTCTCCAACCACGCCATCGCCATCGTCTTCGGCGTCGTCCTGCTCTACTCCGCCTACGCCTCCTACCGCACTCGATCCGAGCAAACCGTAATCTCCAAACCCAACCCCCTGGCCACAAAGCTCAAGCTAATTGGAACCAACCCCACCTCAACCGGCGACCAGCCCTACAACGCCCAGCACGTGCCCTTTGGATTCGCCATCATGTTCGGTGCCGGTACGCTCTCCGGCCTCCTCGGCATCGGCTCCGGAGCCGTCAAGGTCCTCGCCATGGATCAGGTCATGAAGCTTCCTTTCAAAGTCTCCACCACCACCAGCAACTTCATGATCGGAGTCACAGCCGCCGCCAGCGCGGGAATCTACCTCCACCGCGGTTATATCGTTCCCGGCATTGCCATGCCCGTCATGCTCGGCGTCCTCGCCGGCTCCCTCATTGGAGCGCGCATCCTCATGAAATCCCGCGTTTACTCTCTCAAAATCCTCTTCAGCATCGTCATCGTCGCACTCGGCTTCGAGATGATCTACAGCGGCCTCACCGGAAAAATCTAAATGAAACCCCTGACCGACAAACAGCTCGACACCGCCATCGCCAACATGCTCCGCATGGGAGTCACGGTCGCCGCTGCCGTCGTCTTCTTCGGCGGCATCCTCTCCCTGCGCAATCTCCCCGCCACCCACCCCGACTACGCCCACTTCCAGCCCGACACCCTCCCCACCCTCTCCGGACTCCTCCACGCTGTCATTCACCTGGACCCCGCCAGCATCATCCAGCTCGGACTCCTCCTCCTCATCGCCACGCCCATCCTCCGCGTCATCTTCTGCGTCGTCGGATTCGCCCGCCAGCGCGACGGACTTTACGTTGCCATCAGCACCACCGTCCTCCTCATTCTCCTCTACAGCTTCTCTCACGCAGGAAGATAGACTCTCCCCGCAAGTAACTGAAAATGCCCACCAAATCGACGTCCCGCCACACGCTTTTTCCAGCAACCCTAAAGAAACACGGCCAACCCCTCCGCACCCGTCCTATTCCGTAGCATTTCTGCAACAAATGGCGCAAAATTGGGTCTAATCAACTGAGTACCTTGACTTGGGGACCTGCCAGGCTGGGATCTCATCCTTGCTCTCCGCGAACGCCGGCGAACGCTGTTCCGGATAAACGAAGGCGAGCAGGAAGGTAATCAAATGACTGCCTCTCGCATTAGAAATTCGTTCGCAACCACCGCGGCGGCATTGCTCGTCGCAGCCCTCGCCGCCACTCCCATCGCGGCCATGGCGCAGGACGGTACCCAGCCTGCATACTCTGTCCAGTACGGCGATCAGCAGGCTCCTCCCGCCGGCATGCAGCAGGATCCCAACGCCCAGTACGGCGCACCTCAATACGGCGCTCCTCAGGGTCAGTACGGCGGTCCGCAGGGCATCGAGCAGGCCCCGCCCGCCATCCCCGATTATCAGCAACCCGACGCCCCAGGCGACGGCTACATCTGGACCCCCGGCTACTGGGCCTGGACTGGTGACGGCTACGAATGGATTCAGGGCGCATGGGTCGCCGCGCCTTACACCGGAGCCCTTTGGACTCCCGGTTACTGGGGCTACGGCTATAGCGGCTACTTCTGGAACGCCGGCTATTGGGGCCCCTACGTCGGCTACTACGGAGGCATCAACTACGGCTTCGGCTACTTCGGCATAGGCTTCTACGGCGGATACTGGGGCGGTGGTCGCTTCTGGTACAACCGCGCCTACTGCAACTATCGCGGCGGATACGGCTACAGCCGCGCCTACAACGGCTACTCCGGACATCCCGGCGGGGCGAGCTTCGTCCACAGCACCGCCATCGCGGCCAATCGCGGAGCAGGTTCCGACGCCTTCCGCGGCTCGACCGTCAACGGACGCACCTCCAGCTACGCCCAGAGTGCAAGCCGCTCTTACAGCGGTGCTGCAAACTATAGCGGCGCAGCCCACAGCTACACCGGGTCGAGCTACAACGGCGCAGCTCGCACCTACACCGGATCGAGCTACAACGGCGCAGCTCGCACCTACACCGGATCGACCTATAACGGCGCGGCCCGCAGCTACTCGGCACCCTCTGGTGGATACAGCGGCGGCGGCTTCCACGGCGGCGGGGCCGTTGGTGGCGGCGGTGGCGGTGGCGCACACGGCGGCGGACACAGATAATCATCGTCTCAAAAAAAGAAGAAGGGCTGAGAGCCGACCTCTCAGCCCTTCTTCTTTTTCGCAGTCACAAAGCAACTACTTCTTCACCAACCTCACCACCATCTCACCAATCACTCGCACCGCATCCGCATGCGCCAGCCCCCTCACCCGCCGTCCCATCTCCTGCCGCCGCGCCGAATCCCGCAGCAACCCCGACAAATCGCTCGCCAGAAAGCTCTCCATCGCCTCATCACTGCTTTGCACGCGCAACTCCGCCGCCCCAACCTCGCGCAGCACTTCGGCGTTCTTCAACTGGTGATTATCCGCCGCCGTCGGCAGAGGCACCAGAAGCGCCACCTTCCCCGCCGCCGCAAGCTCCGCCACCGTACTCGCCCCGCTCCGGCACAAAATCAAATCCGCATCCGCAAACCGCCGCGGCATATCATCCAGAAACGCCGCAACCTCCCAGCGAGTAGCATCCGCCCCGCTCCCCGCATAGGCCGCCTCTACCGCCTCCGAGAACTTCGCCCCCGCCTGATGCAGAATCCGCAACCCCGGAATCTCTTCCATCAGCCCCTTCACAATCTTCGGCATCACCTCATTGAAAATCCGCGCACCCTGGCTCCCGCCAAACACCAGCAGCCTCTGGGTCTTCTCAGCAGGCTTCTCCTTAATCTCAAAAAACTCCCGCCGGACCGGAATCCCTGTCACCCGAGCATTGCGAAAATATCTCCGCGTCTCCTCAAAGTTCACCGCCGCCGCACTCACCCATCGGCCGACCATCCGATTAGCCAATCCCGGCACCGCATTCGGCTCAAACGCCAGCGTCGGCACCCGCAGCAGAATCGCCGCCATCATCGCCGGCCCCGAAGCATACCCGCCCACCCCCACCACCACATCCGGCTTGAAATTCCTCACCAGCCCCACACACCGCATCACACCCAGCGGAAGATCAGCCACAGTCCGCACCCGCGTCGCCACGCTCACATTCTTCAACTGCCCCACGCGAATCAGCTCCAGCGAAAACCCACCCTCCGGCACCAGCTTCGTTTCAAGCCCCCGCGCCGTCCCCACAAACCGCACTTCAGCCCCATGCGCATCGCGCAGCTCCCGCGCAATCGCCAGCGCCGGAATCACATGTCCCCCGGTTCCCCCACCCGCAATCAAAACCCGCAAACCGGATCGGTCGCCCACGTCAATCAATCTCGCGAGTAATATTCAGCAGCACACCCATGCTGGCCAGCGTAATAAAAATCGACGTCCCGCCCGACGAGATAAATGGCAGCGGAATCCCCTTCGTCGGCAATAGCGCCAGCACCACGCTCATGTTGAAGAAAGCCTGAATCAAAATCGCCGTCGTCAGCCCGAACGCAAGAAACCGGGCAAACGGGTCAGTCGACAAAAACGCCGCCCGCAAACCGCGATACCCCAGCGCGACAAACAACCCCACCACCAGCAGCGCGCCAATCAGCCCTAGCTCCTCGCAGATATTCGCGAAGATAAAGTCCGTCTGCACCTCCGGCAGATAAAACAGCTTCTGCCGCCCCTCCATCAATCCGAGCCCGCGAATCCCGCCCGTCCCCACAGCAATCAGCGACTGCAAAATATGAAACCCCGTCCCCCGCGGATCGGCCTCCGGATTGATAAACGCCAGCATCCGGTCCCGCCGGAACTTCACATAAAACAGCATGTAATACAGCACCGGCGAAGCCAGCACGCCTGCGATCGCAAAATACCGAACCCGCGCTCCCGCGAGATACAGCATCAGCATCGTCACAAACATACAAACCAACCCGGTCCCCAGGTCCGGCTCCTTCAAAATCAGCGCCGTAAACACCAGCGGCACCGCAAACGCCCGCAGAATCGTGCCCTTCACATCATCCATCTGGTGAATCCGCGTCTGCAAAAAGTACGCCAGAAACAGTACCAGCACGGGCTTCGCCAACTCCGAAGGCTGCAGCGTTACGCCTGCCGCGCGAATCCAACGATGCGCACCATTCGTACCACCCATCGCGAACACACCAATCAACAGCAGCGTCGTCACGGCAACCGCAGGAAACACCACCCTGGGATTGTTATAAATCCGATAGTCCACCCGCATCAGCCCAACCATCACCAGCAGTCCAAGAAGCGCCCACCCCGCCTGTCTCCCCACAAACGAATAAGGAGACCCCAGGCTAGCCTGCGCCATCACCGCCGAAGCCGAAAACACCGTCACCAGCCCAAAAAGCACCAGCAGCAGCACCACTCCGAAGAGCCACTTGTCCACCCCTACTCTCTTCGCCATGCCATCACTTCCCTGCTGAGTGCTTACTCAAGTTCCATCACCGTCTGTCGAAAAACCCGCCCGCGGTGTTCGTAATTTTCAAACTGATCGAAGCTCGAACAGGCCGGCGACAACAGCACCACATCGCCCGGAGCCGAAGCCTTCGCAGCCGCAGCCACAGCCTTCTCGATCGTCTGCGCTGAAACCATCTTCACGACTCCATGAAGCTGGTGCTCAATCTTTTCCGCGGCTGAACCAACCGTATAAACAGCCTTCACCCGCTCCTTCAAAAGCCCCGCCATCACCGCATAATCCGAGTCCTTATCCTTCCCTCCCAGAATCAGGTGAATCGCCCCCGGAAACGACGCCACCGCCTTCATCGAAGCATCCACATTCGTCGCCTTCGAGTCGTTATAGAACTCCACCTCATTCCATCTCCTCACCAGCTCCAGCCGATGCGCCACCGCCCGGAACTCCGCAACCGAAGCCCGAACGCTCTCCGCAGAAATCCCTCCCAGCCGAGCCGCGCAAACCGCCGCCAGCACATTCTCCACGTTGTGCGAGCCCTTCAGAGGTATCTCCGAAACCGGCATCACCGGCTCCGTCACCCCACCCTCCTTCGCCACCCACACCACCACGCCATCCCGCACAAACGCGCCGCGCCGAACCGCCTTCGCCGCACTGAACCAGTACACCTCACTCTTCGCCCGCGACGCACAAACCTGCGTCACCCGGTCATCCCCATTCAGCACCAAAAAGTCGTCCGCCGTCTGCCGCTCAAATATCCGCTCCTTCGCCGCCACATAAGCCTCAAAGCTCCCATGCCGATCCAGATGGTCCGGCGTGATATTCAGAATCACCGCAATCCACGGATGAAACTCCTCCACGGTCTCCAACTGAAAACTCGAAACCTCCAGCACATTCACCGTCTCCGCCGTACTCTCTGCCACCAGGTCGATCACCGGTAACCCGATATTCCCACCCACCTGCGTCGGCACACCCGCATCCTCAAAAATCTTCCCCACCAGCGTCGTCGTCGTCGTCTTCCCATTCGACCCCGTAATCGCCACCATCCGCCCCTGCAGATACCTGCTGGCCAGCTCCAACTCCCCAATCACCGGCAACCCAAAAGCAACAACCTGCTTCACCTCAGGAGTATCCATCGGCACACCCGGCGAAACCACAATCAAATCCTGCCGCCGAAACGTCAGCAACCCATGCCCACCCGACTCCACCATTATCCCGGCCTCCAGCAGCGCCGGAATCTCCTTGGCCAGCGCCACCGCGCTGCGCGTATCGCTCACCGTCACCCGAGCCCCCTGCGCACGCAAAAACATTGCCGCAGACAACCCAGACTTCCCCAACCCCACCACCAAAACCCGTTTATTCTTCAAATCCATCATGCTTTACCGTCTCACCGGAGCTTCAAAGTAGTCAACGCAAACAGCGCAAACACCAGCGCCAGAATCCAGAACCGCGTAATCACCTTCGACTCCGACCACCCCATCAACTCAAAGTGATGATGCAACGGCGCCATCTTAAATATCCGTTTCCCATTCCGCAGCTTATAGCTCCCCACCTGCAGCATCACGCTCACCGCCTCCATGATGAACACGCCGCCAATGAACGGCAGCAGCAACTCCTCCTTAATCACCACCGCAACCGTCCCAATCGCCCCACCCAGAGCAAGACTCCCCACGTCCCCCATAAAAATCTCTGCGGGATGAGCGTTATACCAAAGAAACCCTATACTCGCCCCCACCATCGATCCGCAGAATACCGTCAGCTCGCTCACCATCGGATTCCGCTGCAACTCCAGGTAATCCGAAAACACCACATGTCCGCTGACATATGTCAGCACCGTCAGCGCGCCTGCTGCAATAATCGTGCACCCAATCGCCAGCCCATCCAACCCATCCGTCAGGTTCACCGCATTGCTAGCGCCCGAGATCACAATCATGACAAAGAACACAAACGGCACAAAGACCAGCCAATGTAAGTGCGGTATATGTCCCATCCACTCCCACACAAGGTCCGGTCGAAACCGCTTCGCAAACGGCACCATTAACCGCGTCGAATAGGTCCCACGCGACTCCATCACAACCAACGCAGTAGCCACGGCTGCACTCGCCACAAACTGCAATCCCAGCTTCGCCTTCGCCGTCAGCCCCTGATTCCTGCGATGCACCACCTTGATGTAGTCATCCGCGAAACCAATCGCCCCAAACGCCAGCGTCGACAACATCACCAGCCATACATAAGGATTCGACAGATCCGCCCAAAGCAAGGTCGGCACCAGGATCGAGATACAGATCAGCACCCCGCCCATCGTCGGCGTCCCGCTCTTCTTCTGATGCGACTGCGGCCCCTCTTCGCGAATGTACTGCCCAATCTGAAATTCGCGCAGCTTCTCAATCACATATGGCCCAATCAGCAAGCCGATCAGCAACGCCGTCAGACTCGCAAACACCGTGCGAAACGTGAGATAGCGAAAGATGCGAAACAACCGAAAATAAGGAAATAGCTTCTGATACAGCAGCCAATAGAGCAAACCGTCTCCGCCTTTACGTGTAAACCAGCCCTGGAATCCCAGCCCCGCAGCACGAATCACGCCGCGAGTCAGTGGCTATCTTAACAGCCCCACCGCAGGAAACCTCGGGTTTCTCCAAGCCAGTAACGCAAACGGCATGAACCAATCCGAATCCCACCCACTTACAGCCCGCTCTCCAGCGCAAAGCACAGCGCATCCGCTGCCATAGCCAGCTCAAACGTCAAATGAGCGTCAATCTTTGGATCCTGCGCCTGCCGCAACAACTCCTCCGTCACCCCATAAAGTTCGTTGCCTTTTCCACGTTCTGTACCCTCAAGCTCCCCCAGCCGGTGCCCCGTCTCCACCATCAACCGGCGCAGCCACTCCGGCGTAGGCGACGACACCCGCTGCCGGTGCTTCCTCCTCGCCAGGTACAGCCCCGCAATCGACAAATGTTCTGCCGCCCGCAGCACCCCAATCGCGCACAACACAAATTGCGCTTTGTCCCCCTCCGCGATCGCCTTGCGATACAGCTTCACTCCCCGATCCAGCAGCTTCCGTAGATCCTTGCCTTTCCCCTTCTCCATCAAGGACATCACCACCGAAGCCCGCTGCATATGGTGAAACGCAGTCATCAGGCCGCGATCCTTCGCATACATCGCCGTCGGGCCCGCGGATCTGTTCGCCTTCTTCGCGACCCCGCTAGCCCGCGAACTCTTCACCTTTGTCGCCGTTTTTTTCTGGCGCACGGAAGCAGCCGTTCTCTTCGCCACCGCTCCGCTCCCACCCGAAATCTTCTTCGCCTGTGCGCTCTTGTTTGCCATAAGGACCCCGGACACTCCCTCAACGAAATTGATATTACTGAGCCCGTCCTGCCAGCACCGCCAAAGCCTTCTCCAACCGCACTCCGCGAGAAGCCTTTAACAACACTACGTCCCCCTCCCCCACATTCGCAACCAGCCACTCCCCCGCTTCCTCAGGACTCGCGACAAACAATCCCTCACTCCCGCCCTCCCGCGCCGCCACCACGATCGCCTCAGCCACCCCCCGCACCCCCAACACAAAATCCACCCCATGCTCTGCCATCCTCAAACCACAAGCCGCATGCAACTCCTTCGCCCCCGTCCCCAACTCCAGCATCTCCCCTGCAATCACAACATGCCGGCGCCCTGGGATCGCCATCAACGCATCCACCATCGCGTTCAGCGCAGCCGGATTCGAATTGTAACAATCGTTGATCAGCAGAGCTCCATTCCACTCCAGCAGCTCCCCGCGTTTGTCGCCCGCGCGAAGCTCGCCCGCCGCCGCCGCGCACTCTACCAGGCTCATCCCGCTTCGCAATCCCACCGCAATCGCAGCCAGCGCATTCGAAACGTTGTGCCTTCCCAGCATCTTTAGCTGCACACTCGCGCGCTCCCCACCCGCCTCCACGGTGAACACCACCCCCTCCGCACCAATCTCCGCCACATGCACCGCCCGAACCTGTGCGCCCTCGCCCGTCCCGTAGAAAATCGCCCGCTCCCCCAGCCCCCTGCCGAACGTCGCCACATAAGCATCGTCGAAGTTCAGCACGGCCACTCCATCCTCCGGCAGCGCTTCAATCAACTCATACTTCGCCCGCGCGATCCCCGCAATTCCATCCGGAAAAAACTCCAGGTGCACCGGCCCCACATTCGAAACCACTGCCCAGTCCGGCTCCGCGATCTTCGCCAGCGCCGCAATCTCCCCCGCATGATTCATACCCATCTCAATCACAGCCACATCATGCTCCCACTCGAGCTTCAACAACTGCAACGGCAGCCCAAACGCATTATTCAGATTCCCCGCCGACTTCAGCACCTTAAACCGCGCCCCCAAAACCTGCGCCACCGCCTCCTTCGTCGTAGTCTTCCCCGCCGACCCCGTGACGCCAATCAACCGCCCGCCCCACTCCCTGCGCACCGCATTCGCCAACCGCTGCAACGCACCCAATACGCAATCCTCACAATCCGCCACCCGCAACAAACGCTTTTCATCCACCTCCGACGGCACAACCCACCGATTACTCACCACCGCCGCAACCGCTCCATTCGCCAGCGCCGCCTGCACATAGTCATGTCCATCCAACCGCTCCCCGCGAACCGCAAAAAACAACTCCCCCGCCCCAATCGTCCGCGAATCAATCCCGTACCCTACCGCCTCCGCCGAGGTATCGAACTCCCCGTCGGCATGGATCCAATCCGCCACCTGTCCCAACGTCAGCTTCACGCAATCTCCTTCAACACCGCCGCCGCAACCGCGACATCATCAAACGGCACCGTTTCATCTTTAAAAATCTGCACCTTCTCATGCCCCTTCCCCGCAATCAAAACAATATCCCCCACCCGCGCCGCGCGAATCGCATCGCCAATCGCCTCCGCGCGATCCTCTCGCACAATGCACTCCGTCCCCGTCTCCATCACTCCCATCAAAGCCTCAGTAATAATCTCCATAGGCTCCTCGCTCCGCGGATTATCACTCGTCAGCACCACCAGATCGCTCCCATCACCCGCAGCCCTGCCCATCCGCGGACGCTTCGTCTTGTCCCGATCCCCGCCACACCCGAACAAAGTAATCACTCTTCCGCCACGCTCCTTCACCAACTCCCGCGCCAGCGAAATGAGGTTCCGCAAAGCATCATCCGTATGCGCATAATCCACCACAACCGTCACGCCGTTCAACGACGGCACCACCTCAAACCGCCCCGGCACCTGCACTCCCGAAGCCGCACCAGTCGCGATCTCCTCCAACGTCAACCCGCGAGCCAAACCAGCACAAGAAGCAGCAAGCAGGTTGTACACATTCACCCGTCCCGTCAGAGAAGATCGAATCGCCGCATCACCCTTCGGCGTCTTAAACAGAAATCGCGTCTCCCCCGCGCGAAGCACCACGTCCTCGGCACGATACTCTCCCCGCTCCATCCCATACCGCATCACCTCCGACCGCGATGCAATGGGCACAAGCCGTTCCCCCCAACCATCATCCTCATTAATCACAGCCACTCGCGGAGGCCGCGCCCCAACCCCCTCAAACAATCTCGCCTTCGCCGCAAAATACCGCTCCATCGTCCCATGAAAATCCAGATGGTCCTGCGTCAGATTCGTAAACATCGCCACATCCACCGGCAATCCCCAAACCCGCTCCTGCTCCAGCGCGTGCGACGACATCTCCATCACGGCCTCCGTCGCCCCCACCTTCACCCCATCGGCAAATACCCGCAGTGTATCCGAGGCCTCCGGCGTAGTATGCGGCGACTCCCGCACCTCATCGCCCACATGCGTCTCAATCGTCCCAATCAACACACAACGACGCCCCACGCTCCGCAGCATCGACTCCAGCAGAAACGCCGTAGTCGTCTTCCCATTTGTCCCCGTCACCGCACTCAGCGCAAGCCTGCGCTCCGGATGCCCCATCACCGCCGCGCCAATCTCCGCCAGAGCCCTCCTTCCATGCTCCACCAACGCCGCCGCAACCGAAGCATGCTCCCGCCGCAACCTGTCGTAGACCTCACGCGAATCCGTTACCACCGCCGCAGCGCCCTGCTTCAACGCCGCATCAACAAACCGGTTCCCATCCGTAGCCTCGCCGCGCATCGCAACGAACACATCGCCGCGCCCTACACGCCGCGAGTCATACGCGACTCCCGCCACCTCCACCGGCGGCCCCGCGCACTCCACCGATCTCAGCTCCGCACATATCGAATCCCAATTCATAATTAAGGATGCTAGCTGAGAAGATGTTCTTCCGCCGCGTGGGACTCTATCTGCTAAACCGCACCACAACCTCAGTTCCCGCCGGAACCATCGTCCCCGCGGCCGGCACCTGTTCGTGCGCCAGCCCACTCCCCACCGCCTGCACACGCAACCCGATCTCGTTCGCCCGCTCCACCACCGTCCGCAGCGCCGCACCCTCAAACGACGGCACCGGAACCCGCAACCCCGCACTCACCACAACAGCGCCCTTCCCTTTCGGTGCAATCGGTGCCGATGCCTCCGATGCGAAAGCAGGAGCAGGAGCCACAATCACATCATTGGACTTCGCTTGAAACGCAGCCACAGCCTTCGCCGGCAGAAGGTCCGAACCCGTCTTGCTCGGTACCTTCGACTCCGCCACCGCAGCAACTTTCTCCTGGCCTCCAACATTCGCCGATGCGCGCAGCGGATCATCCGCCGGCAAGCTGTTCACATCATCGAACATCGCATTCAAATCCGCCGTATTCTCTGAAGGACCGTCCTCCGCGATATCCTTCTGCGCCACCATCAAATCCTTCTTCGTCTTCAGCGGCTGATCATGCGGCACTCCCAGATACTCGAGCACCTCCTGCGCCACCTCGGCAAACACCGGCGCGCTCGTCTCGCCACCGTATCTTGTGCCTACCGTCGGCGTATCAATCACCACCGCGACTGAGATAGCCGGATTGCTCACCGGCGCAAACCCCGCAAAACTCGCCACCAGCTTCGTATGCGAATAGGTATGCGTCACCGGATCGACCTTCTGCGCCGTTCCCGTCTTTCCGCCGGCGCTGTAGCCGTTCAGAGCGGCCTTCTTCCCCGTGCCCTCCACCACAATCCCCTGCATCATCATCCGCATCTTCGCAGAGGTCATCTCCGTGATCACGCGGTGCGCCCCATCCGGCAGCGTAGCCGGAAGCTGATTCGAAGGCCGAAACTCCGCAGGTTTCAACCTGGCGTCACCCTTCATCTCATCGGTCGACTGCAACAGCACATGCGGCGGCATATACACCCCGCCGTTGGCAATTGTGCTCACCATAGTTACAAGTTGCACAGGAGTAACGCCAACCTCCTGCCCAATCGCAATCGAAAGGATGCTGGTCGAGCCCCACTTCTTAGGATTCCGCAACAACCCGCGTGTCTCACTCGGCAGCTCGATCCCCGACCGGTCGCCAAACCCGAAGCCATGCACATAGTCATAGAACTTCTGGCTCCCCAGCTTCAGCGCCATCTTCGCCGCACCCACATCGCTCGAGTGTTCCAACGCATACTGCACCGTCACCACCCCAAAGTGGTCGCTCTTATCATCGTGCAGCGTCCTGCCATACATCGTCATCGCGCCGTTCTGGCAATCCACCAGATCCGTCGGTTGCACCCCCGCTCCATCCAGCGCGGCAGCGTATGTCACCAACTTGAAGGTCGACCCCGGCTCATACACATCACTCACCGCCAGATCCTGCAGAACACTCGCATCCATATGCTTCTGATCATTCGGATTGAACCGCGGTGAGATCGCCAGCGCCAGAACCTGCCCCGTATGCGGATCCTGCACCACCACCGTCCCATGTGCGGCCTTCATCTTCTCCATCTGCGCATCCAGAGCCCGCTCCGCCATGTACTGAATATTCGCGTCGATCGACAACACAAGGTTTTCACCCGGCATCGGCTGGCTCTCTTCGCTTCCCAACACATGCCGCTTTGCGTCCACCGCAGTCAACATGTGCCCGGACACGCCATGCATCTCGTCATCAAACTTCTGTTCCAACCCACCTAACCCGGTATCGTCAGTCCCCACATATCCCAGCACATGCGCCGCCAGATCATTATTCGGATAAAACCGCTTGAACTCCTTCTGAAAATAAACACCTTTCAGATTTAGCTCACGCACCCGCTGCGCCATCTCCGGATTAATCCGTCGCGCCACCCACGCAAAGCCCCTCGAAGCATTGAACCGCGCCAGCATCTGCTGCTTCGACGTAAAGTTGTCCTGCGGATCGGCATGCACAATCTCCGCCAGAATCTCCGCCGCACTCGCGCGATTCTCTCCCAGCTCCGACGGCACCGCGAACACGCTGTCCACCTGCACCGTCACCGCCAGCTCGCGCAAATTGCGGTCATACATCATCCCGCGCCGCGGAGCTACCTCGAACGTTCTCTGTTGCTGCATCGCCGCACGATGAACAAAGTCCGAGTGGCGGACCACCTGCAGCCACGCCAGCCGCCCCG
Source organism: uncultured Acidobacteriaceae bacterium (assembly GCA_963841335.1). Classification (GTDB taxonomy): domain Bacteria; phylum Acidobacteriota; class Terriglobia; order Terriglobales; family Acidobacteriaceae; genus Edaphobacter. Next base: position 534,337 of record CAWJCF010000001.1, read on the forward strand.
CAATTAGCGCCGTCCAGAAACAGAAAAAAAGCGCCACATAAGCAAACCGGATCCTCCGTATCGGAGCGGTCAATGTCTGCCGTGGCGCCTTATTCATCCCTCACCCACTAATCTCACAACAAATAGCCGTCATTCTGAGCGGAGCGAAGAATCCCCGCATTTTGCTGTTGTCGTTGCCAGACCCGTTATTGAACCATCGGCACGGCAGCAGTATTAGCCTGGGCCAACACCGCCGCATTCGGATCTCCACCTTCCGGCCTCACCACCTGACCTGGCAACGGCTCCTCAAGCCCAAGCTGCCTCGCCATACGGTCAATCCGGCCCGGATCCGTCAACTGCGCCTCCGATAACCGAAGCTGCCGGTTCTCCTCGCGAAGCTGCTCCACCTGCTGCTTCTGCGCCTCAACGTGATACCCAATCTCGATCGCAGAAAAGTGCTGCCACACATAAACCATTACCATCACAAACAGCACGCTCATCACCGCGGAAAACGTCCGCATCTCGCGCCGCCGCTCCGGATCATCCGCCTTCACAATCCTGCTGTTGTCGATGTGCTTCGCAAAGAAAACCTCTGGCGTCGGTCCGCGCCGAGCGCGCCGCTGCGTCTCAAACAGCTCGCGATTCCGCGCCGTCAGCGATCCCGTTCTGCTCGTCGCACTCCGCGAGCCCATCATCTCGATCTGTTGTCCTGCCATCGCCGAAGCTGCCATCGCGCACCTCACTTCCTGTTGCCTGTCCGGAACTCCCGGACGAATCTTTTTTGCCGCTCTCTCCAAACGTACGAACCGGGCCGGGATCGCTATTGGAGGAGGGGACTTGTGTTACAGAGTTGTCTTTCGCCTGAAAGAAGGTGGGACAACCCCGGCCCGATTTCCTGTCTTCTTCACATACGTGAAGAAATTCTCTTACTAAACTTTTTCCGCCGCCCGCATCTTAGCGCTTCGCGATCGCGGATTCCTCATCTCTTCCTGCTCACCGGCCACAACCGGCTTCTTCGTCAAAACCTCAAACTTCTTCTCCCGGCCCCACTCACGGAACGCATCCTTTACCAGCCGGTCCTCCAAAGAGTGGAAGCTGATCAGCACCAGCCTTCCTCCCGGCTTCAACAGAGACCCCGCGCTCTTCAGCAGCGATTGAATCTCTCCCAACTCGTTATTCACTCGAATCCGAAGTGCCTGAAAGGTTCGTGTCGCCGGATGAATCTTGTCGCCTTTCATTGATGGGGCCGCAGCCGATACCACTCTTGCCAATTCCGCAGTAGTAGTAATCGGCCGGGCCCTAACAATGGCTCTGGCGATTCTCCGCGACCTCCTTTCCTCTCCGAATTCGTAAATCAGGTCGGCGAGTTCGTTTTCGTCTTCCTGATTTACCACTTGCTCGGCCGTCTCCCCCGTGCGCGTATCCTGCCGCATATCTAAGGGTCCGTCGGTCCGAAAACTAAATCCTCTGTGCGCCTCATCCAGCTGCAGGCTGCTCACGCCAAAGTCAGCAAGCAGACCATCCAGGCTTCCCGGCTCAATCACGTTCGCGGCCTCCGAAAACGCCCTCGGCTCAAACACCACCTCCGGCATCTCGTCTCCTAGCTCAGCCTTCACTTCCTCCAGCCGAGCCTTGGCCATCGCCATCGCCTCCGGGTCGCGGTCAAAGCCAATCAACTTGCCCTTGCCGCCCAGCCTCTTCGCTATCTCCAAAGAGTGGCCCGCCAGCCCAAGCGTCGCGTCAACCACCACGCCGCCCGGACGCACATTCAAGTAATCCAGAACTTCCTCTAAAAGAACCGGCACATGCCGCGGACCGTTCATTTCACCGCCTCTGCGCTGCCCCTGGGGGCCTAACCCGCTACTTTCGTCTTCTCTGCGAACGCCATCAGATCCGTATTCGTCAGCTCAACCACGCCTTCCGCGTTCTTCACCTGCGCGTCCAGCATCTCTTCCTTCACCACTTCCAACATCGTCTGGAAGCCCATCACGTTCACATCGCCCATCACCTTCGCCGTATCCCTTAGCTTCTGCGGAATCAGCAACCGGCCCTGAGCATCCATCTCTGCCATCTGGCCGTAGTAGTTCGTCACGTCCAGAAACTTCTTGCGGGTCGGATCGAACGGCGACATCGTCGCCAGCGAAGCCTCGATCTTCTCCCACTCCTTCAGCGGATAAACCTGCGCCCGCTTTCCATCCGTGCTCGTGATGTAGAACTGGGGCCCATACAGCTCATCCACCCTGCGCTTGAACTCGGCAGGAAGCTTCAGCCTGCCTTTTTCGTCAACGCGTGTTGGGTGATTTCCCCGAAACATTGCAACCTCGATACCCGTCCGAACCAAACTTGATTCAACTTCTGCTCGCCGTCATAGAATTCATGCATCGGAGTTTACTTTTGGCCCACTAAACTCCAGAATTTTCTACTTCGCTCCACCAGCATCGCCGAGAGTACCCACCCTGTAAAGGGTTTTTTCGAGCGAGACTCTGGAATTCCCATAATGGATTGTGGAAAACTCAGGCGCTTGCGGAATCTAAGCAGATACCCACTACCGGTAGTGTTTGCTTATCGGGTTCGCATACGCCTCACCCCTTGCGGCTCCCTATGCGATCTGCTAAAGCGAAATAAAAGCGAAAACGCGGGGCGCAACTTTCGCTTGGCTCTCGTTTTCTGCCCTCTATTTTTGAGTTGTCATCCTTCATCGAGCGGCGGAGGATCCGCCTGGTTCGCCCCCAACAGCCTCTTCCTTCGAAGCAGCCAAACCAGGTACCAAAGCACCGCCAGGTTAATCAGCAACAAGCTCAGCCGGAACCAGTCGGGCTTACGCGCCAGCTCATAAAGCTCCCACGGCAAAAACGACACCGTCAGGATCAGCGTCAGATACTCCGCCCACACCTTCTCCAGCAGCAGCCCCACGCCCTCGGTCAGCGCCAGCGCCGAATACCCAAACGTCGCCACGCTGATCTGCCGCAGCCGATGCGCATCAATCAAATCCACCTTATCCAGCAGCAACGAAACAAATCTGCTCTCAGGGTCGAACCTGAATCGCAGCGCCAGCCGCGTCACCTCGTCTTCCAGATCCTTGTGCAGCAAGTGAAGTGCGCCCACGCCGATACAAAAAAAGAAGATCGCCTTCGCCAGTTTGAATAACCCAATCGCCATCAGGCCGCGATCATGCGTGCCATGGAGATGCGCCCCATGTTCTTCCGCCTGCATCACGCCGTGACTCCCGCTCGATTCGTTAAGCATTGACGTCCAGCTTTCAGTTGACGGTGGTCGGGCAGAATTGTCAACGCCCCACCCGTGTCACTTCCCGTTCACAGCATCAACAACCTCTAGGCGCTGTTCCATCCTCACCACAACTGCCCAGCAGTCGCTCTCGCTTCCCGTACCAGCGCAGCGTAGAAATCAAAGCAATCCAGTCTTTGGGACCGCGCGTAGATGCTTATGAGCGCCCTTGAAGAGAAGGTCGCAATCTTAAATTCACAACAATGCACTTCCGGAAAATTTGATCGACAAAGGACAATCACCATGCAGAAGACCGTGCTCGCTATAGCCGTCGCCACTCTGGCCATCAGTTCCCTCGCCGCCCGCGCTCAACAGGACCCAACTGTTGGCGGTGCCGAAATGTATCCCACCAAAACCATTGTCGAGAACGCCGTCAACTCGCCGATCAACAAAACCCTCGTCGCAGCCGTCAAAGCCGGCGGCCTCGTCGACACCCTCAACAGCCCCGGCCCCTTCACCGTCTTCGCACCGACTGACGACGCCTTCGCGAAACTTCCTGCAGGCACCGTAGACACGCTCGTCATGCCGGAGAACAAGCAGACCCTCGACAAGATCCTCACCTATCACGTCGTCGCCGGCCGCATCAGTTCCAAACAACTCGCAGCCATGATCAAAAAGGGCGGCGGCAAAGCGATGCTCAAGACCGTTCAGGGTGAAGACCTCACCGTCACCATGTCGGGCAGCACGATCATGCTCACCGACGCCAAGGGCGGCATGGCCACCATCACCACAGCGGACGTCTTCCAGTCCAACGGTGTCATCCACATCATCGACACCGTCCTCATGCCCAACTAAGCTTGCTCCACTTCTCTGAACAAGGCGCTCCGCAAGGGGCGCCTCTTTTTTGCGCTCCTTTACTTTCGCCTCCATCTTTGCCTTCGCTGTTGCTGTTGCCCTTGCCTTTGCCTTTGCTTTTGCTTTTGCTTTTGCTCTTGCTCTCGCTCTTAGGTCTTATCATTCGCAAAAAACTGCGTCATCCCGACCGAAGCCGCTCACAGTCTCATCGTGAGTGGCGCAGTGGAGAGACCCCCGCATTTCGCCTTTGCCTTTGCTGTTGGCCGTTCTCCCCTCCGTCCCGCCCAAGGGTGTCATTCGGAGCGAAGCAGTTCGGGCACTTTGCGAACTGCGAAGTCGAAGAAACCTGCATTTCATCCGCCGACCCCAAACCCCGCGTCCCATCGCGCGATCACGGAGGGAGCGCCCGGCTTTACCTCCCCATGGATTGGTGCTGTAATCATTCCTCTGCATTCAGAATCCACTTCCAGGGCCCCAATTCAATCCTTTGGAGGTTCCACAATGAGAAAACTTTTCCTCGTCTGTGCTCTAGCCACATTCACTGCACTTCCAGCACTCGCCGCCGAGAACCCATGGGTCGGCACATGGAAGCTCGATATCGAAAAAAGTCACTTCACCGGCGACACCTTTACCTACTCAAGAACACCGAACGGCATGATGCATTACTCCGACGACAGCACAATTAACTTTGATTTCGGCATCGACGGTAAAGAGTACAAGACACTCTACGATCGCTCCACCATCTGGACTGCCGTTGGCGACAATTCCTGGAACACCGTCACTATGGCCAAAGGCACCGTCCTCGCAAAGTCTCACCGTGAAATCTCTTCCGATGGAAAGACGCTGACCATCACCATAGAACGCACCAGACCTGACGGATCCGCCTATAGCGAAAAGGACGTTTACGTCCGCGAGACTGGAACCACGGGCCTCGTCGGCAAATGGCGCTCCACCAAAGTCACCATATCGGCCCCGGAAACCTATGTCGTCTCGTCGCCAGCCCCAGGCGTCATCCGCATGGAATATCCGGAATATAAGTGGGTGGTAGAAGGCAAAGCAGACGGTACCAGCAATCCTGGGAGCGGACCAACCATGCCCCCAGGATTTACTCTTTCTTTCAAGATGCTCTCGCCCAGTGAGCTCTCTTATACGGACGCGATCGGCGGAAAGCCAACGGGCTATGGCACTCAAACTCTCTCAGCCGATGGAAAGACCCTCACGGATGTCGGATGGAGCCCCGGAAAAGAGAGCGAAAAGAGCACAAGCGTCTACGTGAAGCAATAAGCTTTGTTGCATCTCGCAAAAAAAACGCGCCGCATAAATGCAGCCCGTTCTTTTTGGATTGTCGACTTACTCTACGAGTGCTTCGCCAGCACGTGGTCCATCAGCTTCGCAAGATAGGGCCTCGTCTTCTCCAGAGCAGCCTCTGCCGTCAGCCCATACTTCTCCCGCAGCGACTCGACCTTCCCATGCTCGATAAACTCATCCGGCCATCCCACCCGAACCACCGGCACCTGCACCTCAAGCTCATTCAGCGTCTCCATCACCGCCGAACCAAACCCTCCCGCCAGCACATGATCCTCGAGCGTCACTACCAACCCGCACTGCCTGCCGAACTTCCCAACGCACTCGCGATCCACCGGCTTCGCAAACCGCGGATTGATCACCGCCGCCGAAAACCCTTCCTTCTCCAGCATCGCCGCGAGCCGTTCAGCCTCCGGCAGCATCGCTCCCAACCCGAAGATAGCCACCTCGGCGCGGCCTGAGTCGCGAATCACCTCAGCCTTCCCAATCTCCAGAGCGACCGGCTTCTCTTTCACCGCAACGCCCGGTCCAATCCCACGCGGATACCGAATCGCGCTAGGCCCATCATGCAACATCGCCGTATACATCATGTCCTGCAGCTCGTCTTCATTCTTCGGATCCATATGGATCAGGTTCGGCACGCTCCGCAGATAGCTGATGTCGAACAACCCATGATGCGTCGGCCCATCATCTCCACTCAACCCGCCGCGGTCCATGCAGAACACCACCGGAAGATTCTGCAGACAGACATCATGCACAATCGGATCAAATGCCCGCTGCAAAAACGTCGAATAGATCGCGCAGAAAGGCCTGTATCCCTTCGTAGCCATACCCGCCGCAAAGATCACGGCATGTTCTTCTGCAATCCCCACGTCAAAATATCGCTTCGGATGATGCGGCCGGAAAAGATCCAGCGCCGTCCCATTAGGCATCGCCGCCGTGATCGCTACAACTTTGTCATTCATCGTCGCGAGCTTCGTCAACGACTCCGCAAATATCTCCGAATAAGTCTTCTGCCCCGCCGACTTCGTCTCACCCGTCTCCGCATCGTACGGCCCTAGCCCATGAAACTTCTTCTGCTTCTCAATCGCCGGCTGAAACCCTCTGCCCTTCTGTGTAATCGCATGAAGCACCACCGGCCGGTTCTGCGTCTTCAAGAATTTAAACGTCTCAATCAGCAGCGGCAGATTATGTCCGTCAATCGGCCCAAAGTAGTTCAGTCCGAACTCCTCAAACAGCATGCCCGGCCCAATCAAACCCTTCGCCGCCTCTTCCGCCTTGCGCGCCAGGTGAGCCACCGTCTTGCCGCCAAACCGCTCCACCAACTCCGCCGCCTTGCCATGCAAGTTCGAGATCGTTGGGTTCGTCACAATCTTGTGGAAGTACTCGGCAATCGCGCCTACGTTCTTATCAATCGACCACGCATTATCGTTCAGCACGATAATCATTCGCCGCGTCTGTGCCGCGATATTATTCAGCGCCTCAAACGAGATCCCGTTCGTAAACGCCGCATCCCCCGCCAGCGCGACAATATGTTCCTTCCCACCCGACATATCCCGAGCCACCGCCATCCCCAGCGCCGCGCTCAGAGCCGTCCCGGCATGACCAGCCCCATAGCTGTCATGTTCGCTCTCCGTCCGCAGCATAAAACCGTTCAACCCACCCGGCTGCCGGATCGTATCGAACAGCTTCTCCCGCCCCGTCAGCAACTTGTGTACATAAGCCTGATGGCTCACATCGAACACAAAGCTGTCCTTAGGCGTTTCGAAGACATAGTGCATCGCAATCGTCAGCTCAACGACACCCAGGTTCGGCCCAATATGCCCACCCGTCTTCGCAACCCCGACAATCAGCCGCTCACGAATCTCCTCCGCAAGCTGGGTCAACTCCGGAATCGACAGCTTTTTCACATCTGCGGGGGAATGAATCTTCTCAAGAATGTTGCTCATTAAAAGCCCGTTCTACCGTCTCCCTCACCAAGCCCGGAGTCCAGCCTCGACCCCTTACAGCGCGCATGACCCAGTGGAATACGCCAGCCTCTAAGTATACCAACCCGAAGCCTCGCCGCGTGTTGCTCTTCCGCCTTCCCAATTAGATGCCGGCCCCTCCTCTTCAAGCGCGCGCGCCTCAACTTTTATCCTTGCCCCTCCCCAGCTAAGGTATTCTTCCCTCAAATGATCCCTGCCATCGCCACCACGGGCCTCACTCGCCGCTTCGGCGACTTCACCGCCGTCGAGGACGTCAATCTCACCGTCGCGCCCGGCCAGTTCTTCGGATTCCTCGGCCCCAACGGCGCCGGCAAATCCACCACCATCAAGATGCTCACCGGCCTGCTCGCACCCACCTCCGGCAGCATCCAGATCCTTGGCCTCGACGCGGCCACCCATCCCATCGAAGTCAAGCGCCAGATCGGAGTCGTCCCCGAAGGCCTCGCTCTCTTCGGCCGCCTCACCGCATCCGAATACCTCCGTTTCGTCGGACGGATGTACGGTCTCGACGCCACCACCACCGCCGCCCGCACCGACGAGCTCCTAGACTTCATGAGCCTCGCCAACGAAACCAAAAAGCTCATCACCGACTTCTCCCACGGCATGCAGAAAAAACTCGCCCTCGCCGCCGCCGTCATCCACGGCCCCCGCGTCCTCTTCCTGGACGAGCCCTTCGAAGGTGTCGACGCCATCGCCTCCGGCACTCTCAAATCCATGCTTCAAGGAATGATCGCCCGCGGCGCCACCATCTTCCTCACCTCGCACGTCCTCGAGATCGTCGAACGCCTCTGCTCTCACGTCGCCATCATCGACCGCGGCCACCTCATCGCCAACGGCTCCCTCGAAGAGCTCCGCGCCGGCATCAACGCCCGCAACCCCGACAACACCGGCACTCAGACTCTCACGCTCGAACAAATCTTCCTCAACATCGTAGGCAGCGAACCCAACGCCCACCAACCCGAACAGGAACTCTCATGGCTCGGCTAATCGTCCCCAACCCAACAAATGAAGAGAGTCATCCTGTAAATAAAGAGTGTCATCCTGAGCGAAGGCGGCGCCTTTGCCGCCGTAGTCGAAGGACCTGCATTTTTCATGCAATCGACCGTGACGTCTAGGCCACCATGGACCCAATCCAAAAAATCGACCCCACCCTCTCCCAACCCTGGACCGCCGCCCAGAGCCGAGCCCAGTTCGCCGCGCTCGCACGACTCCGCTGGTGCATCTTCCGCAACGCCTTCCGCCGCAAAGGAGGCGCCGGCGAACTCGTCGCCCGCATCCTCATCTTCCCCATCATCGCCGTGATCGCCATCGGCCCCATCGTGGGCTCGGGAGCCGTCGCATACTTTCTCGTCTCCTCAGGCCGCATCGCCAACCTTCCCCTCCTCACCTGGGGAATCTTCGCTCTCTGGATGCTCGTCGTCCTCAACATCTCCGCGCCCGGCCTCAGCTTCGACATCAACACCATCATCCGCTTCCCGCTCAGCTTCCCCCGCTACCTCACCGCGCGCATCTTCTTCGGCCTCCTCAGTGCCTCTAACGTCATCGGCTCGCTCTCCCTCATCTCAGCCGACATCGGCATCGCCATTGCAAGACCCTCCCTCGCCCCCTGGTCCACGCTCGTCCTATTCGTCTTCGCCCTCGCCAATATCTTCCTCGTCCGCATGCTCCTCGTCTGGATCGAACGCTGGCTCCTCACTCGCCGCTCACGCGAAATCCTCACCGCGTTCATCCTTTTCGCCTCTCTCGGCTTCCAATACATCAATCTCAACTTCAACCCCGGCCTTCAGGGCCGCCACCATCACCCCAACACCCACCTCCCTCTACTCCGCAGCATCTACCACCACGTCCAGCCCATCGCCGCACTCCTTCCCCCCGGACTCACCGGCTCCTCCATCGTCGAATACAGCCAAAGCCGCATCCTCATCGCCATCGCCTCACTCATCGGAGTCCTCGCCTTCGCCGCGCTCTTCTTCACCGTCTACGCCTGGCGCATGCATCGCGAGTTCCGCGGCGAAAACTTAAGCGAACTCACCCAACCCCACCAGCCCGCCGCTCGCCGAGCCCCGCGCGCCGCCCACATCTCCCCACCCGCATCGTCAACACCGACCTTCGGCCTCAACTCCACCGTCCTCGCCTGCCTGCAAAAAGAATCCATCTACCTCCGCCGCAATCTCAACCAGCTCTACGGATTCATCGCTCCACTCTTCATGGTCTTCCTCGTCGCCAGCCGCATGAGCATCACTGGCCGCTACGGCTCTTACGTCTTCCCCATCGCCGTCGCCTACTCCGTCCTCGGCGTCTCCATCCTCTCCTACAACGCCCTCGGAGCCGACGGCCCTGGCATCCAGTTCTACTTCCTAAGCCCCGCTCGCCTGCGCGACATCTTCCTCGCAAAAAACATCACCGGTTTCCTCCTCACCTTCGTCGAGCTCGTCCTCATCTTCGCCGTCATCTCGGTCGTCGCTCACCCACCTTCGCTCGTCATCGCACTCGCCACTATCTGCTGGCTCCTATTCACCACCTTCGTCAACGGAGCCGTCGGCAATCTCCGCTCCCTCATGGCCCCCAAAAAAATAGACCTCATGAAGCCCAGCCGAGGCCAGGCCTCCCAGCTCAGTGTCCTCATCGCCATCGGCATCCTCATCGCCACCATTGGAATCGCCTTCGCCGTCATGTCCATCGCCTCCTACTTCCACCGCCCCTCGCTCATGGTCCCCATCTTCTTCACGCTCGCTCTCGCCGCCTTCCTCTACTACCTCCACATCCTCAACCGCCTCGACACCATAGCCCTCGATCACCGCGAAGCCCTAGCCGAAGAGCTCTGCAAGGCCTAGGCCAAACCTATGCAAATCCCTAGTCGTTCCGTCCGCTGATTAAAACTAAAATCTGTGGGACAGTACACCTGCCTGGGAACGGGCTGCCACCCTCAGGTGCGCCTGCCTTTACATGCATACCCGTGTACTCTGCGAATCACTACCCGGAGAGGTGCCGTCATGAACATCCGTTCCGCTATCCTGTGCGCTCATCTGCTGTTCGCTCTGCCTCTCTTCGCGCGTGAAAGCACCGATGTCATCGTCATGAGAAATGGCGATCGCTTCACAGGCCAGGTCAAAGCTCTCTATGGAGGCGTGCTCTACGTCGGCATCCCTTACATCATCGAGACCGTCTCCGTCGATTGGACCAAGGTCGCCCGCCTCGAGAGCAGCCAACTGTTTATCGTGAGGACAGAGGACGGCTCGGTCTACAACGGGACACTTAGCAGCATTGAAATTGCCGCCGGCCGCCCCATCGAAATTCGGGTAACCGAACCCATCGAGGCAACCACCGAAACACCCACCGAGCCAAACCACGGGACAACTGGGAAGACCGCCGAGGCAAGCCGCGGGACCACCGAGGTACCCGCCGAGCCAAACCGTGGGACCGCCGGGAAGACTGTCACACTCAATAGCGAAAAAATCACCGGTGTCAGCCAGACCTCAGAAAAGTTCTTTCAGCGATTCACCGGAGGCCTGGGCGGTGGATCCATTTACTCAAAAGGAAACGAATCGTTCCAGTACAGCCTCAGTGGATTGATCGCGTACCCCAGGGAACGTTGGGGCGCCCAGCTAGGCGTAAGCTCCAACCTGTCCGCCAACAGCGGTACCAACGCATCCACTCGAAATCAACTCACCTTCCAGGGATTCCATCTCTTGCCCAAAGTAAACTACTTCGCTGGGGGCTTTGATGGCTTCCTCCAAAGCGCAGAACAGGGCATCGCACGTCAGAACACTCTCGGCGGCGGCATCGGGTATTTCATAGTAAACAACAACCACGCCGTCGTCTCCGTTCTGGGTGGCGCCGCCTGGCAGAACACGAACTACACCCCGACCGTCTCCGCCATCGCCACGCAAAACCTTACGACGGCCTTGATCGACGTAAATGCAAAGCTCTTCAAGTTCAATAAAACCAACCTCAATTTCAATGTCATTCTGCTTCCGGCTCTCTCCGACCCCGGTCGCATCTATACTGCCGTATCCACGTCCTACTACATCAAGATCACCGGCAACCTCTCCTGGAACCTAACTTTCTACGGCAACTGGGATAACAAGCCTCCAGCCAACCTCTCCGGCAGCGACTACGGCACAACCTCAGGACTAAGCTGGACATTCGGCAGCAGCCTTAGGACATCACCCTCCACCATTCAATAGAAAGCCGCAAATAGAAGGACCAGAAGTAATTCCGCACTGAGTCAGCCTCCGGCATCAGTGCATAAATACGTACAACTTCCGGTGCAGATAATGGAATCCCAAGGTCTGCAATACTTCCCCTAGGTGCAGGAAACGGGCCAATGGGATCGCGTACCAAAGAGGGAGGTTTCGAATGCAAAGGCTAAGTGGAGTGGCATTTCTGATCGTAGTTGCGGCGACCACTTGTGCAAGCGCCGATACCCTCATCTCTGGTTCTGTCTACGACCGCAACCTCAGTAACAATGTCTGCACGCAGAGTGGTTCTTCCGCAAGCGACCTTTCTATGTCATGCGGTTCCGCCATCAATTCGAACTATGCGTCGTTGATCGCGGCTGTGGGCGACACGAGCGGCACAGTAGGCGTCTTCGCAGACTCCTTCGAGAATATGAACTCCCCTGCGTTCACAACAGTTGGAAAGGTCAACTTTGATCTCTCGGTCGACGGCACCTACATGCTCACCGGAGGCACTGGCTACGGGTACGCCTATGTACTCATCGATGACTTCACACACGGCGAAGGCGGTGGTGGCACTTTCTCGGAGTGTGCGATCACCCTCGACGGGCAAACGCAACAGTGCGACCCAGGCCTAAACCTCTTCTCTTTCTATGTCCCCTATAACACCGTCTTAGCGCTGAACTTGGACGCTAGTTTCGCCGGGACAGCAGCTGATGCTGACGGCCTCGCCAGTGGGCTAAGTTACGATTTGGAAAATCTTGACCCTACCCCTGCCCCGACCCCGGAACCATCCTCCCTGTTGCTCTTAGGCACAGGATTGATCGCGCTCCTCGGTACCGTGAATCTGCGGCTCCAGCATCGGCGGTAATCCCGAGATACCCCACGATATTTGGCAGGAATCGCCCGAGAAACAACGCAAACAAATCCATTCCAATCTTCGTCAGCTTTTGGCCTGCGTTTCTTCCAAAGGAACGATGCGGCCTGCCGCGCGAAGATAGCGGAAGAGGTGGTCCACGGGTGGCTTGGGAAGGAAATCGTCGAGCGTCAGGAGATTGCGGCCTGGAGTCTCCCGCATAAGACCTTCCGGCAGGCCGCCGAGCGCGGCCACCAAAGATTCCTTGCTCATGGGAGCAACATAGATGGTCACATCGGTGAGGAGCAATCGGCCGAAGCCCTCCAACACGGCACCGGGCAAGGACGGATAAACCCGGTCTTCCATGTTCTTAAGAAACATAGAGAGCCAGACAATCACCCGCACAGGCGCAGGTGTGTAGCGGCGAAAATAATTAAGGACCTGGTAACCCTCCGGGTAGTCCGTAACGGCTACATTGCCCAGCGGGGCAAGCTGCTCGATCAAGGTCAACAGTGCAGCGCTATCAGAGGGAGCCGGCCCTTCGAGACTTTGCGTGTTGATCTCCACCATCGCTAAAGGTTCGTGATCGGAGGAAACCCCTTCCGCCAGAAACTTCTGTCGTGCGGCCTGAAAGGCTTCGGCGGCAAACGGGCCAGCCTGGCCGCGTAAAGTGCGCTGCACGATGACGGAACGCTTATGCAGGGAGGTGGATGGCTCGACCACTTGCGACTGGGAATCGAAGACCAGGGCATGGCACATGCCGTTGTGAAGCAAGTCCAGGCACCATAGGCGGGAATCTGCCCCGGCGAAGACGGGGCCAGTGAGTTCAAGAACGTCGATTTCGAGCCGTTCAATCGATAGATCGTCGAACAGGCCGGCCAGAAACTCCGCTGCGGAGGTCCGCTGATGAAACGCAGCATAAATCAGGTTCACACCAAGCGTGCCAATAGCCTGCTGCTGGAGCGGTGCAGTGGGATCACCCAGATTGATATGGAGAAGAATCTGATTGGGTTCGCCACCAGGTTCAGCCTGGAAGCGGACACCCAGCCAACCGTGTTGCTCATTCGTTCCCTGGTAATTCCGGGTGGCAATAGTGTCCGCAAAAACAAAAAATCGGGTATGGTCGCCCCGATCTTTGTCGAGCCGGGCCAGGAGCAGCCGATACTCATGGTCGAGCATTTCCAGCAGGCGCTCTCTCGAAACATACCGCGTGCCGGCACCGTACAGGTCGTCGCTTACCGTCTTGTCGTAGGCCGAGATGGCTTGCGCCACCGTTCCCGAAGCCGCGCCTGCGCTCAGAAACCAACGCGCCACTTCCTGACCGGCGCCAATCTCCGCGAACGTCCCGTAGCAGGAAGCCTCCAGATTGATGGCCAGGGCTTTGGCATGAATATCCGTGAATTGCTGGGGTGGGGAGATGGACATAAGTGGCTCCGTTTTTCGGAATTCAGGATGGGAGTATAGCGCAGAGTGGGCTTAGGCAATTACCTGTGCGATGAAATCGGCGTTGCTACACTCCCGAATGCGGTTCCGTACCGTACCAGCCGTTCGCAATCTGCCGACTCGCCCGCGGTCATGAGAGGGTGCAGGGTTCATTTTATGTTGGCGAGAACAGAGCAATGCACCTCACCCGGGCGCATTGGCGATTGGGCGCCAACTTGATGTCCCAGCTCAGCATTTCTCAGTGCCCGAACCTCTTGATGCAGATTCCAAGGTCGTGGCCGCGCTATGTCTGAGCCGGCAATTCAACCTCCGCACACCCAAGGGTAAAAGCAAACGGGAACGGACCCGGATCGGCCGTCCGATACATCCCGTCAAAGAAAACGAACCCGCGCCTACCCGCATCATTCGCGAATTGAAGCGATGGCTTCCACGGCCCCGCATGCCAGCCGCGATCTTCACCAGCCATGATCTGAATCGGTTCGCCCCAGTCGGACAAGGCACCGTATGGATTTTTTGCGCGGCACCACCACAGCCCAGTCTCCGGCGGCATTTCACCCCTTCCCATCCAGACACGAGCAAAGACAGCCTCGAATCCGCTGTCTCGCTGCCGAACGCAGAAATCGAACATCTTTGTCTCCGCCGCGGCAAAGACAGCGTGTTGGCTCCAGCTTGTGCGCCCATCTGCGCTTTCCGAGTAGCCGTGGACCAAATAGTCTTCGTGGTTAGAACCCGCGACATACCACATCTTCCATTTGCCGTCGTGATACACGAGATTGGGCTCGTAGACGCTGCCGTGCTCCCAGTCCTCGCTGGCCACAAACGAGGATTCCGGCTGATCCTGCCATTGCTCTCCGTCCCATTCAAGGAAGCCGATCGTGTAGGGTCCCCACAGGTTTTCGGCGGCACCTGCGTAGTAAATGCGCTCCACCCAAGCTTTTTTGTGAGGGTCCCAGCCTTGCACATACGAAGGGCAGTGCCGTCCACCGTTACCATCCCATCGAGCGCTTTTGCTGCGCGCCGACAAAGGCACCAACTGTCCAGCACCGTCCATGAGCGGCGTCCAGCCCGATGCAGATAAGGCCGCACCCTTCGGCAGGTAAGCGCTGTAGAGATCGGTGGCTCCATAGCCTCCAGGCTGGCCCGCCAGAACCATCCACCAGTGCTCGCCACGCTTGGTCACACTGGCATCGACTAAATCGCTGCCATAAGCAGCCGTCGAAGAGTCACGCGGATCGAAGATTTTCGACTCTTTCAGGAGATAGCAATTGCGCATTTTTCTCCGTCAACCTCTGAACTTCGGATGCATAGCTAGTGGCTAGATACTAGTCGATTCACCGGAAGCTCGAAGTTCCGACCTGGAGCGATGCCAACAGCTCAATGCGCTCCATGAAGCCTCTTGAGATATTTGCGAACAGTTGCGCTTACTCCAGGGACGAAGCGACTCAAATCATCGCAGCTTCACCCAATAAGCCACATCAAATCAATCACCTAATCCACACAACCCTCAAAAACGCCAGCAAACTCATTTGTCAAGCCCCCAAGTCCCAGCCCAAAACCCACAACCGCCTAAAACCGAACCACTTAACCCCCAAAAATAAACCCGTTCAAACTGGCAATTTAGTTACCCTCGGCTCGATAAAATAGAACTAGAAAGAAAAAACAAAGCCCGGCCAAAGCCGGGCTTTCGCTTTTAACCGGGAAGCGAGGAACTGGACCGCCGTCACGCACTAGCCGATTCGCCAGCTAGCCAACCAGCTAACTAGCCACTCGCCAAAGCAAGTCCAGACCTAACCATTTTCCTTCGAAGACTTTGCACCAAAACGTACCCAGGGGGCCACACCATGCAAGACCAACCGAAGCGCTATCAATGCCGCCACATCTTCACCGACGGCCGCCGCTGCGGCAGCCCATGCCTCCGCGGAGAAGACCTCTGCTACTACCACCACACCACCCGCCGCCCCGTCGCCAAACCGCGCGACCGCCAAAACCGCCGCTCCGAGTTCGACCTGCCACTGCCCGAGGACCAGTCCGCCATCCAGCTCTCCATCGGCCAGGTCCTCCAGCGCATCGCCGCCAACCAGATCGATCCCCGCCGAGCAGGTCTGCTCCTCTACGGCCTCCAGATCGCCAGCCTCAACCTCCCCAAACCCGAACCCCACCGCAACCGGCGCGATAAGAAACGCGAAGAACCCGAGGTCGTCGAAGAGATCACCACCCACCCCGACCTGGGCACCCTCGCCCCTATCAACGACCTTAACGATGTCGCCAACATTCGACCCGACAGCGCCATCGGCCTCCTGCTCCAGAGCTTCTCACGCAGGAAGGAACCAAATGACGCCGTCGTTTCGACCGGACCGCACCGCCCCCAGGAATCCATCATTTCGACCGAGGCCCAGCGCGCCAATAACTCTGTCGATTCGACGGAACGACACCGCCCTCAAGAAGCCGTCATTTCGACCGGAGCGCAGCGGAGTGGAGAAACCTGCTTCTCTACACCCGCGCATGAGGCCGCCCCTAACAAAGAAGTAGCCACCACCCTCCCCACCCTCCAAGCCACCGCAGAAACCACCACCACCCCATCTGCGCTAAACTGTGACCCTCAACGCAAAGGGGATCACTCCAACAATGCAGCTCCGCCACTGCTCCACCGCGCTCCTGACCGCCTTCGTTCTCGCCACCAGCCTTCAAGCACAAAACGCAGCCGAGCAGCCCGACAAGTACGTGTGGCTAGAAGACGTCTCCGGCGACCGCTCCATGGCATGGGTCAACGCCGAGAACGCACGCTCCGCCAAAATCCTCCAGGCCGACCCACGCTACGCCGAACTCCAGGAAACTGCCCTCAAAGTCCTCGAGTCCCCCACCCGCCTGCCTGTCCCGCACTTCCGCGTCGGCGAAATCTACAACACCTGGCAGGACGGCCAACACGTTCGCGGCATCCTCCGCAAAACCACCCTCACCAGCTACCTCACCGACAAACCTGATTGGCAAACCGTCATCGACTACGACGCCCTCGCCAAACAGGACAACGAAAAATGGGTCCAGAAGGGACTCGACTGCCTCTACCCTGGCAACAGCCTCTGCCTCGTCCAACTCTCTGCCGGTGGCGAAGACGCCGAGACGCTCCGCGAATTCGACCTGGGCACCGGCAAATTCGTCGAGAACGGCTTCGCCCTGACCAAGTCCAAACAAAACGCCGAATGGATCGACAAAGACACCCTCATCGTAGAGCGCGACTGGGGACCGGGAACCATGACCGAATCCGGCTACCCCTTCATCTCAAAACTCTGGAAGCGCGGCCAGCCGCTCGACCAGGCCAAAGAGATCTTCCGGGGCAAGCCGACCGATGTAGGCGCCGGAGCCCGCGTCATCCACGACCCCCAGGGCCACCAGCTCATCCTCCTCACCCGCGGCATCAACTTCTTCGAGCACGAAGACTCCCTCTACACCCCCGAGGGCCCAAAAAAAATCGCCATTCCCCTCAAGTCCCAGATCCACGGAATGCTCGAAGGCCAGATCATCGTAGAGCTCAACGAAGACTGGAAGCCTGAAGGCCTCACCAAATCCTTCCCGCAAGGCGCCATCGTCTCCATCGACATGGAAGCCCTCAAGAAGGACCCAACTCACCTCAAACCCACAACCATCTTCACCCCAACCACACAGGAGTTCGCCCAGGAGGTCGACATCACGAAGAACCACCTCGTGATCGCCACGCTCGACCACGTACAAGGCCGCGCCTACGTCTACACCCGCAGCCCGAAGAACGTATGGACCGCGAAGAAGCTCGACGTACCCGACAACATCGCCGTCTCCATCGAGTCCACCAACTCCTCCGACGACCAGTTCTTCCTCGGCCTCACCGGCTTCCTCACACCATCATCGCTAGTCCTCGGCGACGCAGCCACAGGCAACCTCAAACCAGCCAAGACGCTCCCGCCGCAGTTCGACGCCTCCAACCTGACGGTCGAGCAGCTCCAGGCGACTTCAACCGACGGCACTAAAGTCCCCTACTTCATCGTCCACCGCAAGGACATGAAGTACGACGGCTCCAACCCCACCCTGATGACCGCCTATGGTGGCTTCCAGGTCTCCGAAACCCCCCGCTACTCCGGCATAGTAGGCAAACTCTGGCTGGAGCGTGGCGGCGTCTTCGTGCTCGCCAATATCCGCGGCGGTGGCGAGTTCGGTCCCGCATGGCACGAAGCCGGCCTCAAGACCCACCGCCAGCGCATATACGACGACTTCGCCTCCGTCGGGAAGGACATGTTCACCCGCAAGATCACCTCACCCCGCCGCCTCGGCATCGTAGGCGGCTCGAACGGAGGCCTCCTCATGGGCGTCGAGTTCACCCAGCACCCTGACATGTGGAACGCCGTCGTCATCCAGGTGCCCCTCCTCGACATGCTCCGCTTCGAGCACATCGCCGCAGGAGCCTCGTGGGTCGGGGAGTACGGCACCGTCACCATCCCGGACGAGCGCCAGTTCCTCGCCTCCATCTCGCCCTACAACCAGCTCAACCCCGCCACCACCTATCCCGAGCCCCTCATCTTCACCACCACCAAAGACGACCGGGTGGGCCCCGTCCACGCGCGCAAATTCGCCGCCAAACTCGAAGAGTTCCACAAGCCCTTCTACTACGATGAAATCGTCGAAGGCGGCCACGCCGCCGGCGCCAATCTCAAGGAACAAGCTGGAACATGGGCCGAACAATACACCTACCTGACTCGCAAACTGATGGACTGAACCTCATGACTCAGGAAGACAAGCTGCATGATCCGGAAATCGTGCGAATACCTGAGTGGGAGAAATACAAATGGCTGCGGCATGGATTCAGCACAAGGCCAAACGGAACCTCCCGCGTCTACGGCGGTTCAACGCTCAATCTCGGATGGACCAAGGAGGACGAACCGACCGCGATCATCGAGAACCGGCGACGATTCGTCCAAGCGGTTGACGGCAAACAAAATCACTCTGCTCTGATAACGCTCAGGCAAGTGCACTCCGGGATCGTGCGTCTGATAAAGGAAGAGGATGGAGCCTTGGCAGGAAAGCTTCAGACAGCCGAAGGGAAAGCAGTTCTCGAAGGAGACGGCCTGATTACCGATCAACCAGGCGTCCTGCTAGCTGTGGGGACAGCGGATTGCGTGCCTGTCCTGGTTGTAGATATCGAGAAGCGCGTGGTAGGAGCCTTTCACGCCGGATGGAGAGGTACAGTTGCCCAGATCGTAGAACAGGGCATCGCAACTATGCGGGAGGAATATGGAACGCGAGTGGAAGATCTGATGGCAGCCGTAGGCCCCAGCATAGGCCCCTGTTGCTACACCGTCGGGGAGGAAGTGAGAAATGCGTTCTCACAACGTTTTCAATATCGCCTCTTCAACCAGAGTGAAGGCAGTACTTACCTCGACCTTTGGGACGCTAATCGGCAGCAGTTGTTGAATGCGGGACTTACAGATCGACAGATAGCTGTAGTTGGAGAATGCACCGCCTGTAAGCGAGACGAAGGCGGCGAACTTCGATATTTCTCTCACAGAGGGGAGCACGGCGTTGCGGGCCGGATGCTGAACGTTATCGGCGTTATCACTTGAGCGAGTTCGGCTCAACATGCAACATTCTGCAATCTTTAGCGTCTATTCAGTGATGCTTTTGTGCAGTTTTGGCATCGAATGAGACGTGAGAGGAATGCTCCCGCCCGAGTTTGAGCTAACCCCCTTCAGGTTCAACAAAAATTTGCATCCTTGCTCGCGTATCTGTAAGATACCGCGATTGTAGACATGAGAGTGAATGTGCCCAGCGTAGCCCCACAATTTCTTCGTTCCCGCGTCGGTAAAATCTGTGTTGCCATCATCGGCTCCACAGCTGCCGAGATGCTTGAAAAAGCCACCGCTGTCGTCAAAGAGACGACGTTTCTAGAGTTTCGCCTCGACTATCTCGAGAAGCCCCTTCTAGCGCTGCCCAAGCTGAAAAACTTCCTTACCGAAAATAATGCCGTCACAGCGATTGCGACTTGTCGCCGCACGGCCAACGGTGGAAAGTTTTCAGGCAACGTTGCTGCAGAGATTGAGGTTCTGTCGAAGGCCGCAACAGCCGGCTTCCACATCGTCGATGTGGAACTCGAGTCGGCTACCGCGATGAAAAAGGGGGAGTTGCAGAAGCTCCGCGATACCGGAGTGGCTCTCATCATCAGCCACCACGACTTCGAAGCCACGAAGGACCTTGATGGAATCTACAAGCGAATCGTGCCGTTCGCTCCCGACTTCATCAAGATCGTGCCGACGGCCAAGACACTGTCGGACAATGTCACCTTGATGCGCTTCATTGAGCGTATGGAAGACCACACGAACATCATCGGCGTTTGCATGGGCGATGCTGGAATCATTTCGCGCGTTCTCAGCCTGCGTGCTGGCAGTGCGTTTACCTTCGCAGCTGCCACCACAGGCGAGGAAACGGGGCCGGGCCAGATCGCCGCGCGCACGTTGATTGAGACGTATCGGATTGACCAGGTTGACGCGGCTACGAAGGTTTATGGTGTGGCGGGGAATCCGATTCGCAGTTCGCTTTCACCGATCATGATGAACACGGCATTTCGACGGGAGACAGTCAATGCTGTGTATCTGGCGCTGCAGGCGAATAAGCTCAATGATCTGTTGAAGTTGGTGCATGAGATTCCTATTCAAGGGCTTAGCGTGACGATGCCATTGAAGCAGGAGATCATGGCGCATCTTGAGAAGACCGATCCGCTCTCGGCGAAGATTGGGGCCTGTAATACCGTGCTCCGGGCGCAGGACGGTAAGCTCTATGGCTTCAATACAGACGTAGCGGGCATTACAGGGCCTCTAGAGAAGCGGATGTCGCTGCGGGATGCCAAGGTGTTGGTGCTGGGCGCTGGCGGGGCGGCACGGGCTGCTGTGTTCGGTTTGCGGGAGAAGGGCGCGGAGGTCTTCATCCTGAATCGCACAGCCGAGACGGCGCAGAAGCTGGCTCGACAGGCTGGGGCTAAGACCATAAAGAAAGAGGCACTTGCGAAGACTACGTTCGATGCGCTCGTGAATGCTACGCCAATTGGCATGGCGGGGATTAAGGGTGCGCAGATTCTTGAGGCCAAAGATTTGAATACGAAGCTGGTATTCGACCTAGTCTATAACCCATTGGAAACACCGCTCTTACGGCTGGCCCGGCAGAAGGGGATTCCAATCATTACGGGAATTGAGATGTTTGTGCAGCAGGGGGCGCGGCAGTTTGAGATCTTTACGGGTAAGCCGGCTCCGGAGGAGGAGATGCTTCGCGTTGTGATTCATGCACTTAAGCAGCAGGCTGAGGCTGTTGCAGAGGCGCCTGCGCATGAGGACAAGGGGAAGAAGGCCGTTCCGGTTAAAGCAAAGAAGGCTTCTTAGCTGCAGGTATTTTTGGGAAAAGATGGAGCCCCGGCGCTGGCCGGGGTTTCGTTGTTTTTGCTGGTGTTTTTGAGGGGGTTGCGGGAAAAGTGTGCTTTTCTGGATGGTTTTTTGTGGTGAATTGATGGTGATTTTGTGGTGAGATCGTGGTTTTTGGGTGGTGGGTTTTCGTGGCTAATTTCATGCCACTTTTTTTTGCTTTATTTTTGTGAGGGCCGCAGGTGGGCAAAAGAACAAACAGCGGCAAAAGCGAAATGCTGGTCCCTCCACTCCGCCTTCGGCTCCGGTCGGGATGACGCAGTTTGGGGGCCAAGTGGACAATTTTGAAGCTGAGCGACAGAGGCAGGCGAAGGTTAGGTGCTCTTGCCCTGGGCTGAGGCGATCTTCTCTTCGGCCTTGCGGGTGATGGCGTTGGCTTCGTCGTATTTCTGGCCGTCGTCGCCGGCTTCGTTCCAGAGCTTCTCGCCTTCCTGGAGCTCTTGCTGGGCCTCGTTGAGGTCGATCTCGTTGGGATGGAGAGCGGTTTCAGCGAGAATGGTGACGCGCTCGGGGAGGACTTCGGCAAATCCCCAGGCTACGAAGAACTTCTGGTCGCCAGAGGAGCCGCCGTGGAGGCGGACTTCACCTGCGCCAAGCTCGGCGAGGAGTGGGGCAGCCCCGTAGAGGGCCTCGAGGTAGCCGGACATGGACGGGAGTTCGACTGCCTCGGCGGTGGCGTCGAGAAGGACGCGGTCTGGGGTGACGAGGCGGACGGTGAGGAGGCCGGAATTTTGTGTTTCTGCCATCAGAACCTCAGGGGATCAAGCCCCTTTTGTAGTTATGCGTCTTCCCGCGGCGGAACAAAGACCCGGGGCTAAAGCCCCTTTCATTTTTACGAGTCGTGTTCGCAGGGCTAAAGCCCTGCGCTATCTCAAGAACAACGGCTTTCAACAAAACGTTACACGGTTTGCTTCATCTTTTCGGCGGCGGCGAGGACGTCCTCGATGCCTCCCTTGAGGTAGAAGGCTTGTTCGGGGATGTCGTCGTGCTTGCCGTCGATGATCTCCTTGAAGCTGCGGATGGTGTCGGCGACCTTGACGTAGGCGCCGGGGATGCCGGTGAAGATCTCGGCTACGTGGAAGGGCTGCGAGAGGAAGCGCTGGACCTTGCGGGCGCGCGCGACGGTGATCTTGTCCTCTTCGGAGAGCTCGTCGATGCCGAGGATCGCGATGATGTCCTGAAGGTCCTTGTAGCGCTGGAGGATCTTCTTGACGCCCTGGGCTACGTCGTAGTGCTCCTGGCCGACGATGCGCGGAGAGAGAATGCGCGAGGTGGAGGCCAGAGGATCGACGGCGGGGTAGATGCCGAGTTCGGAGAGCGGGCGCGAGAGCACGGTGGTTGCGTCGAGGTGGGCGAACGTCGTGGCCGGCGCGGGGTCGGTCAAGTCGTCGGCGGGCACGTAGACGGCCTGCACGGAGGTGATGGAGCCCTTCTTGGTGGAGGTGATGCGCTCCTGTAGCTCGCCCATTTCTGTGGCGAGGTTAGGTTGGTAGCCTACGGCCGACGGCATACGGCCTAGCAGCGTGGAGACCTCAGAACCTGCCTGGGTGAAGCGGAAGATGTTGTCGATGAAGAGCAGCGTGTCGGCACCTTCTTCGTCGCGGAAGTGCTCGGCGACGGTGAGGCCGGTGAGTGCGACGCGCAGACGCGCTCCTGGCGGCTCGGTCATCTGGCCGTAGATGAGTGCGGCTTTGGACTTCGAGAAGTCCTTGAGATCGATGACGCCGGACTCCTGGAACTCGTGCCAGAGGTCGTTGCCCTCGCGGGTGCGCTCACCTACGCCGGCGAAGACTGAGAAGCCGCCGTGCTGGCTGGCGACGTTGTTGATGAGCTCCTGAATGATGACGGTCTTGCCGACACCGGCGCCGCCGAAGAGGCCGATCTTGCCGCCCTTGAGGAAGGGCTGGATGAGGTCGATGACCTTGATGCCGGTCTCGAACATCTCTTCGGAGGTGGACTGCTCGTCGAACGCGGGAGCCTGCCGATGGATGGGCATGTGGACCTTGGCGTTGACGGGGCCGAGCTCGTCGACGGGCTGGCCGAGGACGTTGAGCACGCGGCCGAGGGTCTCACGGCCTACGGGAACGGTGATGCCCGCGCCGGTGTCGATGGCCTTCATGCCACGGACCATGCCTTCGGTGGCCACCATGGCGATGCAGCGGACACGGCCTTCGCCGAGATGCTGCTGCACTTCGACGATAACGTCGAGCGGTTTGGGGACGTTGAAGCCTTCGCTGACAATGCGGATGGCCTGGTAGATGGCCGGCATGTTCGACTCTTCAAACTGGATGTCAACGGCCGGGCCGCTGATGGAGATTACTTTTCCGATGTTTTCTGCCATAGGTCTCTCTGTCAAAACAACAAATACAAAATACGGGGATCCTTCACTTCGTTCATGATGACGACTTCCAAGAGTGCCGTCACGACAGTCAAACTTGGTTCGAGGTTACAAAGCGGCTGCTCCGCTCACGATTTCGATAATTTCTTTGGTGATGGCGGCCTGGCGCACGCGGTTCATCGTGAGCGAGAGGGCGTCGATCATCTCGCCGGCGTTGTTGGTGGCGGCGTCCATTGCGGTCATGCGGGCGGCGTGCTCGCTGGCTACGCTTTCGAGCAGCGCGTGGAAGAGCTGCGTCGTGATGTAGCGCGGCATAAGGTGGCGGAAGAGGCGGGCAGGATCCTGGTCGAAGATGTAGTCGACTTCGGAGGTGCCGAACTTCTTGGCTTCCCTTTCGATGACGGACTCTTCGGGTTCTAAAACGCTGATTCCGGCGGAGGCAGCGGCGTGCGCTGCTGCTTCCCTCTGCTCTTCGGTCATCTCTTCGGCGACGGTGATCTCGTGCGAGCCGAGCTTGCGGATGGGCAGCAGCTTTTCGACGACGACGCGCTGGGCGATGACGGATTTGAACTCGTTGTAGACGACGTAGACGGAGTCGATCTCGGCGCGGGTGTAGCGCTCGATGATGGAGTAGGCGATGTCGCTGACGTCGTCGATGTTGACCTTAAGCAGCAGTGTGGGGTGGTCGCCGGTGACTTCAATGGGCGCTTTGCGATGACGGATGACCTCGTAGTGCGTGGCGAGATCGTTGTCGTAGTGCTCTTCGGTCTTCTCGTAGACGGCCTTGGGAAACTTCTTGGCGACGAGGTCTCGTGCCTTGCGGCCGATGGGCTCGATGTCGATGTTCTGGCCCTTGGCGCGGCGCTCATCGATGAATCTGTGACCGGCCTTGGTGATGTTGGAGTTGAAGGCTCCGGCGAAGCCCTTGTCTCCGGCGATGACGATGACGAGAACGTTCTTCTCTTCGCGTTCGACGAGGAGCGGATGGATGATGTCACCGGATTCGCCATCGTACATGTCGCTGCGACGAACGAGCGATTCCAACACGTTGGCGAGCATCTGCGCGTAGGGGCGGGCCTGCATGGCGCGCTCCTGGGCGCGGCGCAGACGGGCGGCCGAGACCATCTTCATGGCCTTGGTGATCTGCCGCGTGTTCTTCACACTGCGGATGCGACGCCGTAAGTCGAGTACGTTTGCCATGGTTCCCTTAGCGAGTTAGCTGGTTGGCTTGTTGGCTAGTTAGCGAGGACTAGCTAGTTGCCGACTATGCTTTCGCGGCTACGGCCTCCTTCTGATCTTTGCGCGCGGCGAGGAAGTCTGCCTTGTAGTCCTTGATAGCTTGAGTGAGGCGGCCCTTGATGTCGTCGTCGAGGGCCTTCTTGGTGACGATGTCCTTGAGGACGGAGCCAGAGGACTCGAGATAAGGATAAAGGCCGTCTTCGAAGGCGCGAAGGTCCTTGACCTCGACGTCGTCAAGCAGACCATTTGTGCCAGCAAAGAGGATGGCAACCTGCTTTTCGAAGGGGAGCGGCTGAAACTGCGGCTGCTTCAGGAGCTCGGTGAGGCGCTGGCCGCGGTTGAGCTGGCGCTGCGTGACGGGATCGAGGTCGGAGCCGAACTGCGAGAAGGCGGCGAGCTCGCGATACTGCGCGAGGTCGAGCTTGAGGGTGGAACCGACCTGCTTGGTGGCCTTGACGGCAGCGGAGAAGCCTACGCGTGAGACCGAGAGCCCGACGTTGACCGCAGGACGGACGCCGGAGTTGAAGAGGTCGGTCTCGAGAAAGATCTGGCCGTCGGTGATGGAGATGACGTTGGTGGGGATGTACGCGGAGACGTCGCCGGCCTGGGTCTCGATGATGGGGAGCGCGGTGAGAGAGCCGCCGCCGAGTTTGTCGGAGAGCTTGGAGCTGCGCTCGAGGAGGCGCGAGTGGAGGTAGAAGACGTCGCCGGGGTAGGCTTCGCGTCCGGGGGGACGGCGGAGGAGGAGCGAGATCTCGCGGTAGCTGGCGGCGTGCTTGGAGAGGTCGTCATAGATGACGAGGGCGTGCTTGCCATTGTCGCGGAAGTACTCGCCCATGGCGGTGGCGGCGAAGGGCGCGAGGTACTGCATCGGGGCGGGTTCGGAGGCAGTGGCGGCGACGACGATGGTGTAGGCCATGGCGCCGTTCTCTTCGAGGGTCTGAACGACCTGCGCAACCGAGCTGCGCTTCTGGCCAACGGCGCAGTAGATGCAGATGAGGTTGTTTTTGGCGGAGTTGATGATGGTGTCAAGCGCGATGGCGGTCTTGCCGGTCTGGCGGTCGCCGATGATGAGTTCGCGCTGGCCACGCCCGATGGGGATCATCGTATCGATGGCCTTGATGCCGGTGGCCATGGGCTCGCGGACACCCTGACGGTCGATGACGCCGGGGGCGAGGCGCTCGATGGGGTTGAATTTGTCGGTGTTGATGGGGCCCTTGTCGTCGATGGGCTGGCCGAGGGCGTTGACGACGCGGCCGATCATGGCGTCGCCGACAGGCACGGACATGATGCGGCCGGTGCGCTTGACGGTGTCGCCTTCCTTGAGCTCGGTGTAGTCGCCGAGAAGCACGGCGCCGACCTGGTCTTCGTCGAGGTTCATGGCGAGACCGGCTACGTCGTGGGGGAATTCGATGAGCTCGCCGGCCATGACCTTGTCGAGCCCGTGGACGCGGGCGATGCCGTCGCCGAGGGAGATGATGGTGCCGACCTCGTCGACCTGGAGGCGCTGGTCGAAGTTCTCAATCTGCTGGCGAAGCAGTTCGGTTATTTCATCCGCATTGATCTGTGCCATGTCTTCCTTGTACTCGCTTCTCTGAATCTGAATTTCTGATGCCGTTGCCGGCGAAAATCTGTGGGCTCAACGTTATGCGTTGACGAGTTTTTGTTTCAATGACTGCAACTGCGCGCGGATGGAGCCGTCATAGACGGTCGAGCCGATGCGGACGATGGCGCCTCCGAGCAGGGTTGGGTCTTGGTGATAGGTGGCGCGAATGCGGCCTCCGGCGAGCTTGGCGACGTGGGCTTCGAGGTCGGCGCGGTCCTGGTCGTTGAGGGGACGGGCGCTAGTGATCTCGGCTTCGGCCATGTGGGACTGCTCGTCGGCGATGGTGTGATATTCGGTGAGGATCTCGCTGAGTTCGTGGAGGCGCTGGTGCTCCATGATGACGGCGATGAAGTTGCGCACGGCGGAAAACATGCCGATGCGTTGCGCGATGGCGTCGATGACCTTGAGCTTTTGCGGGTTAGGGATCGATGGGTTCATCAGGATTTCGCGGAGATCGTGGCTGCCGGCGAAGGTTCCGGCGAAGTCGTTCAGCTGTTGCTGGGCGGCGTTGACGTCGAGACGTTGTGCGGCTGCAACCGAGGCGAAGGCATGGGCGTAACGGAGCGAGACGGTCGACATTAGTTCTGCCCTTCCTTGAAGTCGTCGCCGGTGAGACGGCGGGCGAAGCTCTGGATGAGGAGACGGTCGGTCTCGGCGTTGACGACGAGCTTTCGGGCGGCCTGGTCTATGGCGAGTTCGGCGGCGTACTGCTGAATCTGGCGCTGAGCGAGCGCGGTGGCGGAGGCGATCTCCTGCTCGGCGGAGGCGAGGATCTCCTGCTTGTCCTCTTCTACAGCGGCGAGAATGCGCTCGTGATCATGCGCGGAGTCTTTTTCGGCCTGGGCGCGGAGGGCGGCGATCTGCTCGTCGAGCTTGCTGAGACGCTCTTCAACGCTCGAGAGGCGGGCGTTGGCCTCTTCAGTGGCGGCGCGGGCGTCGACGAGGCCCTTCTGGATGGAGGACGTGCGATTGCGGAAGGTTTTGGGCAGCGTCTTAGCGAGGAACCAGCCGACCAATACGGCGAGAACGATGAAGTTGCCGACGGTGAAGGCGGTTGCGGCCTGCTCTGGGCTCATGCCGAGCATCGCGCCGATTTTGCGGACCGAAGGCGAGTGGAGGTACTGGTCGTTCTCGTCGACCTCCTGCTTGTTCTTCTCGGGGGACTGAGCTTCGGGAGTGCTGAGACGACCGTCACTGGCGTTCGCAGCGGCCGGACTTGACGGCTCTGCCTGGGCAGATGCGCGGGGTGCAGGTGCGAAGAGCACCGCGGCGATGACGAGGCCCGGAAAGAACTTTTTGAGGGACGAGAGCTTCACTGGGCGACCTCCTCGGTCGTGGTGACGCCGGCGGGGAGGACGGCCTTGAGGATGCGCTCGCTGAGATCTTCGCTGGCGGCTACGATGTGGAGGCGGGCGTCGTGAGCGCTTTGCTCGATCTCCTGGCGGGCTCCGGTGACTCGTTCGCGGGTGTGCTGGCGAATCTGCTCGAGGGCAGCCTCGCGCTCTGCGTTCCATTGCTTGAGCTTTTGGTCGCGGAGCTGAAAGATCTCGGCCCTGGCGGCACGCAGCTTGTTTTCGTAAGCGGTGGTCTCGGCCTCGGCTTTGGCGATGGAGCTTTTGGCCCGCTCCATGGCTCCGAGGGTGCGGCCGTGACGTTCGGCGAGGATGCGATCGAGCGGACGGCGAACGAGGAAGCCGTAGGCCACCACCAGCAGAATGAAGAGCACCATCGTCGGCACGGCGCCGAGCACAAGTTCACCGAGTTGATTCAGTATCTGGTCCATGAGATGGGGTCGGCAGATGGGTCGGCCGGGGCCGTCTGGAAAGTCCTGTCTTAAGGCTGTTTCACGCAGCTAAAGTTGTGTTGTACGGGCGCTCGTGAAGGCGGCGTTTGAGTGCGAGGTACATCTAGTTTTAGCAAAGCGATTGGAAGAGTGTCAACCAAAGCTTTGCCGATAATCGGGTCACGTGGGCGGTTATCGCTCGCCTGGTGGCAGTGGAAAATAAGGTGTCAGGAAGTCATTTAGCCTTTGACTTCCGCGTTCGAAGGACTAGACTGGAAAATACCACCTAGACCCTAACCTCTGGGTCACATAGGTCGCGTGAATGGGGACACCACCTCCGCTCCCCTTCAGGCGGCCTATGCTGATTAACGGCACTTTTTTATGATGGCGTGAGAACATCTCGGCGACTTTTCTGCAATATTGCACTTTCGTGCGCTACCGGTGCGCGGGTCGACCAACACTCAGTGATTGCCTCGTTCGTTGCCCTGGAGGACGTCAGCCGGTTGAGAGCGATCTCCCGACACAACCGAGTCGCGTGCCTCACCGCTGGTAGGTAATGTGAAACAAAACCTTGCGCCGCGTGGAGGGTGGTCGACCGCCCACAAGCGGCCCCCGTGCGATTCAACAATGGAGCGGCTGATCCGTAGTCCCATGCCAGTGCCATGAGGCTTGGTGGTAAAGAAAGCATCAAAGATCTGCTCGGGCGTCTGTAGCGGCAATCCGACGCCTGTATCGCTCACCGAGATCAACACCTGATCGTCATCGCGCTGCGACCGGAGGGTGAGCTCCCGCGTTCTGTCCACATCTTTCATCGCATCGATACTGTTCATCATGAGGTTCATCAGCACCTGTTGCAGTTGCACGCGATCTCCCATGACCTCAGGAAGGTCTGCAGCGAGTTCCGTTCGAACTGATACGGCGTATTGAGTTGCCTCGCCGTGCAGGAGAAGCACCATCTCTCGAATAATTTCATTTAGATCGACCAACTCCCGTTGTAGATTCCCCTTCTGGAAGAGCAGGCGGACTCGATTGACGATTTCGCCCGCACGCCTTCCGTCTTGCACGATTCTTGACGCGGCCGCACGCGCCTCCTCCAAATCGGGTTGATCTCGGGATAGCCAGCGTAAGCAGGTATTGGCGTCGGTGATGGCTGCCGAAATCGGTTGATTGACTTCGTGTGCCAGGGAGGCACTCAGCTCTCCCATGCTGCTAACCCGGTTCGCCCGTGTGAGATCGGCCTGGGCCTGCCGCAGCGCCTCCTCCGCTTGCTCACGCTCTGCCCGCGCTTCCAGGCGAAGTTCAATGATCCGCAGCGCTGTGGCCCAGCCAACGAAGGCGGCGGTGAACAGAGTAACGAATCCCGTGACGATTGCTATGACGACGATGCGACGTTCGATGAGAGCAATATTTGATGCAGCTTGCGTGCGCTGTTCTTCGACGTCGCGGGCTACATCTTTGACCAGCTGAGAGCTGAGGAATTCAAGCCGCTGGATTTGTTTGTCGGTTCGACTCCGTACGGCCGCCCACTCTCCCGAAGCCGCCAATGCTCTGATGGCATCCAAGTGAGACAGCAGGGTGTTCTGGATTGTTTCAATCGTAGGAAATACTGTCTCGTCTACCTTGACCGCGGAAGGCAAATGACGGAAGGCTGCCTCAGTACGTTTCGCCTCGGCGAGCACGTCGCTCCTGAGTGCTTCCGATACGAGGATGAGCTGATCCTGGTCCTCGGATCGCGCCGCAAGGCCTAGCCTTTCATAAAACGAGAAAAGCTCTCCGTGGACACGCAAGACCTCGATCAGTTCTCCGTCGACGCCCTTCAGGAGTTCAACTTGCGAACGAACCACGCGCAACTGCCAAAGCAGAACGCCATCGCAAATGGCCATCATCAGAATGAGCAAAGCAAAGCAGAGTGCCAGGTGGCGACCAATCTTGAGTCGATGAAGAATCGGGCTCGTGGTCACCTGGCTCATCCAGCCAATTTCAGCCGATTCAGTATTGTTTGGGGAAGAGGTCATAGCCTATCTACTTTGATGATCCCAGAGACGCTCCAGTTGAACCAACAGCAGGCCACGAGCCGGAGATGCTGCCTGAGCTTTTCTCCTTTGGAAGGCGGTTCCGGCTCGGCGGTCCCGGCTTGAAACCGGTGATCCGCACTAATTGCTGTTCTAACGTTGCCGCAGCCTCCGGCGCCCGACTTTGGCCGAGCAAGACGGAGTGCACAGCCTGAATATAAGCTCGCGAGACTTCTTCGTATTTGTCTCCTGTAACGGTAGAGGGTCGAGCCACCACGCCGCTCACCTGCTGTCTCCGAGTGTCGGCGGAACTTTGCTTTTTTCGCAAGATAGCGGCCGGGTCATACAACTCCGGCCAGTTCTGTGACTCGTAGTCCGCGCGCGCTTCTTCGATCTCGATCTCTCGATGGACCAAAAATCGGATCAGTTGCAGTGCCTCGGCGCTGTGCCTTGAGGATCGCGAAAGCCCGAGTCCAAAACCGCCTAACGTCGCCGCTTGCGCGTTCCTTCCCGCTGGAATGTTCGTGATTGCGATTGTGTCTCGCACCGATGGAATATCGCGGACGCTTAGCAGATAAGTGCGTGCCCACCCACGATAAAAGGCAGACGCTCCCCGGTGGTAGAAGTCGTCTATTGCATCCCATTCCTGGAGCGAGGTCACGCTCGGAGGCGAGATCCAGCCTATCCAATGCGCTGCGCGTTGCCAGCTGCGGATCGCATCCGGGTTATTCACGCTGACGGTGCCGTCGGCTTCGACGATACGCCCTCCACCTTCTGAGACCTGCCATTCCAGAGCGTTACAGGTCAAGCCTTCGCCGGACCCACCCGGCCATAGAAATCCCCAAAAATCTTTTTGGCCTCTGGCGCGCTCGCCCTTCTGGATCCTGGCGGCCATTTGTTCGAGTTCGTCCCACGTACGAGGCGGCCCCGCGTACCCATACCGCCGGAGCAAATCCCTTCGATAAAATAGCACTCCGAGATCGGAATGATAAGGCACGGCGACTAATTTTCCCTTGACCGTGTAACTGGCGACGACGTCGGGGTTGATCGAAGAGAGTTCTGTCGCCAAAGACGGCTTCAGGTCCATCAAGTCTTCACTCAAAGCTCCGGGCCAGATCACATCGACTCCATTCACATCAGGACTGGAGCTTTCCTGTCGCAGTAGCTTCCGGACCAGGTCCAACTGGTCCAGCGTCGTCTCCGGCGTGGGCAGATGCTTGACGACAATTCCCGTCTCCTGCGTGAAATCCTTCAACCTGTCGTCTGTAACCACGGTATGTTCGGTCAGGTCGTGCGACCACTCCGGGTCTACGAACGTGACCGTCACGGGGTCCTTGGGAATTGGATGCTCTCCATGAAGAACCAAAGCGAAGAGGAGAATGCACACGATCCGAGCAGTCTTCGTCGAACCTGACGATGAAGCCTTAAGACTACCGATCGCGAGGTTCATTTGATCCTCGAAAGGCTAAAGATTGTTTCATTATGCGCCTCCGCGAATTCCTCGTGTTCTCAGATTGTCAATCAGCCTATTTGCGCAGATTTAGATTAGAGGCGGACGTGATTAAGTGACTCCAGGTTGTGATGTGACGTTCGTCTGTCTGGTTCGCTCTCAGGGCACGTCCGCCACTTTAATGCGCTTGCTGCGGGCGGCTTTCTGAAGTTCCTCGTAGTCGCGTTCGTTCTGTTCGCTGTAGGCGATGGCGAACTTCGTCAAAGCTTCGTCAACCTCATCGGTTTTCCCTAGATACCCGCCGATCGCTGCGGCATCCCCTGATTTGGCATGCGCCAGAGCCAAAGCCCATCCGCACAAACCGCAATAAATCTCCATCCCTTTTCGGGAGGTGGTCTTGGGATCGAACTCGTAGCTGCCTTTCATGTCGCGCAGCTGCCGGACGTAGAAATTTGTTTTGCCGGCGAGCCCCCAACCGAGGAGGATGTCGGGCGAGCCCTGTATCATCCGTTGTCCGTTGACCACGCGGTACCCTTGATTTTCGTACCTGGGAGCCTTCGGCAGATGGGGCGCGAGTACAGACTCCTGGGCTTCTTTGTATTGCAGGAAGAGCGGATCCTGTTCGTTCGTTCCTCGCATGAAACCGATCCAGCAGCGTGTCCCGACGCTGCCCACGCCCACCACTTTTCGGGCCACGTCCAATATCTGGTAGCGCGAGATTAGCTCTCTTCGATCCTCGGATAAGGACGCCAGGTATTGCTCAAGGAATATCCCCACCGCTTCGCGGATGGGCGTTCCATCATCGGTCTTGGTTTCGCGCACGACAAAAGGAGCGTTCTCAACGATGCGCTGCTTGTTGTCGATCAGGTCGGTCATCTTTTCCAACACCTGCAGATGAGAGCCCTTCTTGGCTTTATCGAGGCCTTTTTGCCAGACACCTAGCAGGTCTGAGGGAACAGCGGCTAATACGTCCTCCTGGCGGATTACCGAATACCACGTAGCCAGATATCCCATCTCCGCGTATTCGCGCATGTGCTGGCGGTAGGAACTGACCACAGCGCGGCTGAACTGCTCGCAGCATTGACGGTCCTTCCCAATAAACTGACCCGCGACCACGGCGCTCGTCGCCAACCGTTTCAGGTCCCATTCCCAGGGGCCGGGGATGGTCTCGTCGAAGTCATTGATGCCGAAGACGAGGTTGCGTTCCGCAGAGGCGAAGACGCCGAAGTTCGAGACGTGCATGTCGCCGCAAAGCTGGACCTGTAGGCCGGTAACTTGCGAAGTGCCGAGATCCTGTGCCATGACTGCCGCGGTACCGCGAAGAAATGCGAAAGGGGACATCAACATTCGGGCGTACCGCACGGGAATTAGTTCCTGGAGCCTGGTCTTGGCTTGAGCTTCAAGAATCGCTACTGGATCCTTACGGTTTGCCTGTGGCTTGAATTCTGCGAGGCTCTCCCTTGGTACAGCGGTTCGCAGGCGCTTGCCGGCTTCGATGCGGTCGGCGATGGAAAGGCGGGGGGCAGTAAACCGGTCTGCCAACTGCTTGCTGACTTTTGTACCCTTAGTGGTCGATGTCTTCTTCGATTTAGTCATGGATGGCGTCTAAGTTCTCACGAAGTTCTTGATTGTCACTGACGAACTATATGGCGAAGTTTGTGGCCCTAGCTCCGAGTCGTCAACGTAGCCCGATTTGCAGTGCCGCCAAATATACACTTGTGGGCCCCCATGTTCGAGGCCGAAGGCGAAGACTGAGTTGAAATTGCCTCATTGCCGGGCGAGGTCCAGCAGCACCACATTCGAGTGCTCCTGCGCTCGTTCAAGGACAACTTGGCGGCCGTCCGGCGAAATGTCGAAGTCGCGGATGTCGAAGTCGGGAGTGAGGTTGGTCAACTGCCGCTCGGCGCCTGTATCGAGGTCGATGAGCCAGAGATTTTTATGTCGAATCTCTCCTCGCAGCAGCACGAGAGAGCGTCCGCCGGGCAGCAACGCCATGTGTCGAGCGCCACGAGTGAGGGTGAGCGCAGGCAGCGGATGCGATGCGGCGTCGGCGGTGACGGCCTTCACGGAAAATGTGGTGCCGATATCGGGTCCGGAGTAGACGACGAAGCGCCCGTCAGGCGACCACGCGGGGTCGACCGAGTAGTCGCGGAGAAAAGACGTGGGTGAGTGACCATCGATGGGGACGCGAAAGAGGTGCGGGGTGCCGTGATCGTTGGCCGCCGAGGTGATGGATTGGCCATCGGGCGCCCATGCAGGCGAGCCCTCGAGATCGAGCGCATCCGTCACGACGCGCGCGTTCGTGCCGTCGGCCTGCACTACGTACAAAAGCGTTCGCCCGTGCCGCCGGACTGAAAACACGATAGACCGGCCATCGGGGGAGATTGCCGGTCCGCCAAAGACCTGCGCTCCTTCGCCACGCCAGAGCTCGGTACTGGTCCCATTGGCGAGCTTCCAGATGCTTTCGCCATCGCCCGTCGTGGAGACGTAGAGCAGATAATCCGGACCGAGGCGCGGGGAGAAACCGGTGCTGGTCGTCAGCGAGATCTGCGTGGCGTGCGAGACGTCGTGGGGTGAATCGGCGATCGGCAAGCGCCAGAGCGTTCCGTGAGGCGTGGCGCGGGTAACAACCAGGCGGCGACCATCGGCGCTGGCGGCCAGTGAGGTGAATCGGTCGAGACCCGAGGTCAACCGGTGAGGAATGCGGCGCTCGACGTCCATGCTGTAGAGCCACGGTCCTGAGCCATTGGGATCACTGGCGAGATACATCAGGGTGCGGCGGTCCAGTAGGACGGGATAAGTCACGCGGCTATCGTGTGAGGTTATCCGCTCGGGAGTTCCACCGGACGGACGAATGCGCCAGATGTCCAACTTGTCTGGGAGCGAGCCCTGGACGAAGTAAAGAAATGCCGAATCGGGCGACCAAAGCGGAAAGTGGCTGTGGAGTCCGGCGGGCGCAGTGAAGATGGGCCGGCTCTCCGGTCGCACGGTGCCGTCGGAGACGAAGAGCGGGTCTCCGGGGCCGGGGGTGTGGTACGCGAGCAGCCCAGCATCGTGTGACCAGTCGAACTCGGCTACGCCTTCGAGGTATGGCCGCGGTTCGCCGCCCAGTGTGGGGACCGCCCAGATACCGATGTCGCCGCCTGCGTCGCCGCTTGCGCCAGGCCTGCGAACCCAGAACGTGACGAGCGATCCATCGGGGGAGAAGCCGACGCTCCGGATAGAGGGATTGCCAAGCTCCGGAACATTGCCGTGGGTCAGATTGTGGAACTCGCCCGAACCAACCTGAGTGACCCAGACGTCCATCGGTCCGTCCCGGTTCGACAGAAATGCCACGAGATGCCCGTCGCGGGAGACGGCAGCGGCCTGCTCCAGTCCATCGAAGTCGGTGACGGTCTGAAATCGTGCGTTGGTTATGGGGTTTCGCCAGAAGTAATCCGTCCTTTGGAACCAGAGGGCTGCAGCTATGGCCAGCGCGACTCCCAGGGCTGCTAACGGCAAGGCGAATTTGAACCTGGCCGGGGAGTCCAATGTCGATGACGGCTCCGCGGGAGGGTTAGCCGAGACGGCGTTGTTCCCGTTCTCCTGCCCAGTTTGCAGATTCCGGCTGCGCATCCATTCATCCAGCTCCACCCGCGACGCGTAGACAGAGCCCATCCTGTCATGCTGGTGCCGGTGGACGGGCATCCCCTCCCGCTTCTCCCACCGCTGGACCGTCGTGACATCGCGCTTGAGGTAGGACGCGATCTCCTTCCACGAATCCAGCCGGTCTTCAAGCGGTCGCTCCGATAGAGGTGTACCGACGGATGGTTCGCCCATCGTGCTCTCCTGGGTGGGTCCGCGGTCGTGATGAACCCGGGAGCCAAATTGTACATCCCCTCTGCGACGGCACGGCAAAAGACTGCATTCGACGGCAAGTTGAGGAAACGGCGGATGTTCTGCGCCTTACCGCTTGAAGATACTCGCAAGGTGTCCGATGGTGTCTCAGCGGCTCAAGTCAATCGCAAATTGGAGGCTTTCATGAAAGGCAAAACCCTTGCTTCGGCGGTACGCGTGCTCTCGCTGCTTTTGTTGGTCTCAGCCACCTGCGCTTTGGCCCAGAATGGCAATTTGGCCGAGAACCACAAGCCGGTCCACTTCAGCGGCCTGTTTAACGATTACGTACCCCTGAGTCCGACAATCAGTGGCAGCCCATACGAGATGCATGGTCAATGGTCCATGGACCTCCACCCCGAATTCGGGACCGCCGACTTCGCAGCGGACATGACGATGTCCGGCTTCGGGAGAACGCCAGCCAACGCAACTCCGCCCAGCGCTGTCGATCCGACGCAACCCCTTGTGAACCCGCACACTCACCACATCAAACTGACGAACATGAGAATCACATGGGACATGATTGGCTGCCCCCCATGGGGCACTCCCACACTACAGGGCTTTCAGATAAGCGGCACGGTCAGCCTGATCACGGGGAATGGAAGCAATGGCTCCTTCGAGCCGAATCCGCCTCAATCGACACTCCAGGTCTGCGTCAGCGGAGGGAACGACATCCAGTTCTCGATACCGAATTCGAACATGACGATGGTGTTCGGGGGACCTGCTGCAAATAAACATTTCGGGCCGCAGGCCATCCATGGCGTAGTTCGCATAGCACCAACCGAGCCGTTCGGGATATTTCGATAAGTCCCTCGACGAACAACCAATCAGCATGCTGACCGCCGCCCCAGAGGGAGACGCTTCCGGGGCGGACAGGCAACGATCCGTCTCTACGCCGCCTTCTGCCTTCGTAGAGACGGAAACCTCCAAGCCAAACCGGTGGTGGCGACCAGAAAGGGAGGTCCACAGTGCGAAGGAGATTAACATGGCTGCTGGCCTTCAGCGCCATCGTCGCAACCGCGTCTTTTCATCATCCAGGAAGGGCCTTGGCAACAACGCCCGAAGGGTACAAAACAACCATGGTCGCCGTGGGACGGTTTGGCGAAATTGATCTCGTTAGCTCCCTTCTGCACGGCGTGAAGGCGGCTGGGAGCGAGCAGATGTGGCAATCACTGCAACAGACAAAGGGCGCGTCGGACGTGTACGTGCAAAGCAATGTCTGGAGGCCGGGCGGGAGCACCGGCTGGCACTCGCACCCGGGCGATAGCCTGATCATCGTCACAGCCGGCGCGGTGACGGATTATGAGGGCCACGACCCCGACTGCAAGCCTCACGTGTACACAAAAGGAATGGGGTTTGTCGATCCCGGCGGTGGCCATGTGCACATCCTGCGGAATGAAGGCGGTGTCGAGGCACAAACCATCGCCGTTCAGCTTATTCCGGCAGACGCAGCCCGACGGATTGACGTTGCCGATCCGGGGAACTGCCGCTTTTAGGATCGAGTTATGCTCTTTCCTGAAATCTTCGGAAGCGATTCAGGAGCGAGGCGGGGCCACGCGCGGTGACGAAGGCCAGGTTGCCTTCAAACCTCTTGGCTTCGACGATGGCTCCGGCCTCAAGCGCCGCGAGGACGGCTCCTTCCGACTGCGGCAGGCGAAACTTCCTTTCGATGACGGGGTCGACGACAAGCGCAGCATCGATGGCAGCAAGCAGATTGTCGAGCCCGATCTTCTTCAAGCCGGAGACGGCGACGCTGCCGGGCGCTCCCATAGGTGCGCTCTCGTTGTTTGGCACCAGGTCGATCTTGTTCAAAACTTCGATGACAGGTTTTTTGGAAACGTCGAGCTCGGCAAGGACCTTCTCGACCTGAGCTTTCTGCTCATCGGCGAGTGGGCTGGAGGCGTCGCGCACGTGCAGCAGAAGCTCGGCGCGCTCGACCTCTTCGAGCGTGGCGCGGAAGCTGGTGACGAGCGTGTGCGGCAGGTTGCGGATGAAACCTACGGTGTCCGACAGAAGAATCTTGCGGCGCGAGGGGAGTTGCAACTGGCGGAGCTTTGGGTCGAGTGTGGCGAACATGCGTGAGGACTCGAGCACGCCGGCCTCGGTGAGTGCGTTGAAGAGCGTGCTCTTGCCGGCGTTGGTGTAGCCGACCAGCGCGACGACTGGGACAGGCACCGCTTCGCGGCGTTGGCGCTGCTGGCGGCGGATGCGACGGACCGATTCGAGTTGCTCCTTGACGTGGTCGATGCGCAGGTTGATCTTGCGGCGATCGGTTTCGAGCTGCGTTTCACCAGGGCCACGGGTGCCGATGCCGCCACCAAGCTGGGACATCGCCTTGCCGCGTCCGGCGAGGCGGGGGAGCTGGTATTCGAGCTGCGCGAGTTCCACCTGCAACTGACCTTCGCGGGTGCGAGCGTGGCGGGCGAATATGTCGAGGATGAGCTGCGTGCGGTCGATGACGCGGCAAGGGAGTTTTGCCTCGAGATTGCGCAGCTGTGAGGGAGAGAGATCGTGGTCGAAGAGGACGAGGTCGGCTCCGGTGGAGGCGATCACGCCTTCGATCTCTTCGAGCTTACCGCCTCCGACGAGGGTTGCGGGATCGGGCCGTGGGCGGCGCTGCACGAGTGTGGCGGCAACCTCGGCACCGGCTGAACGGGCAAGCTCCTCAAATTCGGCGAGCGATGCGTCGAAGTCGAGGTCTGCCGCCCGTCCCACCTCTACTGGCGAAGACGCGCCGTCGAGCAGGGTTCCCGCGGAGACTGCGGCTGCCGTCTTCGCGAGGCGCGCGGCCGCGGTCAGTTTACGGCGTTCGCCAGTAAACTCGACCGCAACCAGAACGGCGCGTTCTGCGTGAGAGCGCGTCAAGGAGCTGCGTGCCGCAGCCGCCGCCTGGGCTTCGACCAGACTTCGCCTGGCCGGTCTGCCGCTGGCGGGGTTGCTGTTTTGTTCTGTCAAATGCCTAGTGGCCTGCTGACCCAGTCGCCTCTTGTCCGGGCTCAACGATCGAGACGGGACGAGGACCGACTGGCTTCATCTCCGGATGCACTCCCGCACGACCGCTGACGACCGTCGAGATGGCATGTTTGAAGATTAGCTGCTCCTGACTGTTGTTCTCCAAGAGGACGGAGTACTTGTCGAAGGATCGAATCTTGCCCGTCAGCTTGACGCCGCTGACCAGGTAGATCGTAATGGGACTCTTATCTTTCCGCACTGTGTTGAGAAAAGTGTCCTGAATGTTCTGCGCCGGCTTTGATTCCATGGTGCCGATCTCCTTAGTTAGATTCGTTTACCGCTGTAAGGTTTTGCCGTGATCCATCTACTTCAGAACAAACTTCTACCTGCCGATCAAGCGGGTGGAAGCCAAGTCTGTCAACGATACGAGCATCGACGACAATAATCAACCCGGAAGCCACCTGCATGTTCTTTATGCGGGGTGAAGCGATTCCAGAATGATTAGACGATGGCCGAGGGAGATGGGGAGTCGGCATTTCGATTCCCCGGCATATACCATGACAGATGTGCAGATAACCAACCCGCAACCCGTTCAGATGCTTGATTTTTCCCGCCAGTTCGCGACGCTGCGCAAAGAGCTGCTGGGGGCAATCGAGAGCGTTTGCGACTCGCAGCGGTTCATCCTGGGACCGCAGGTTGTCAGCTTCGAGGCGGCGGCGGCCGCAGCCTGTGCAGTGCCTCATGCGATTGGCTGCGCGAGCGGCACGGATGCGATCTGGCTGGCGCTGGCTGCAGCGAACATTGGCCCCGGAGACGCAGTGATCACAACGCCGTTTAGTTTCTTCGCGAGCGTCAGTGCGATACTTCGCTGCGGGGCGAAGGTTCTGCTGGCGGATATTGATCCGGCGACATTCAATCTGTCGGCGGAAAGGGTTGAGGAGGTTCTGCGCTCGCCTGAGGGGAAGAACGTGAAGGCTGTGCTGCCGGTCCATCTGTATGGACAGTGCGCGGACTGGGATGCGTTCTCCGCGTTGAAGAAGAAATATGGTTTGCTGCTGGTTGAGGACGCTGCACAGGCGTTTGGAGCGACATGGAACGGGACGCCGGCCGGAGCGCTGGGAGATGCGGCGGCGTTCAGCTTCTATCCGACAAAGAACCTGAGCGCGATGGGGGACGCGGGGCTGGTGACTACGGTTTCAGCGCCAATCGACGATCATGCTCGCCTGCTGCGTGCCCACGGGATGCGGCGGCGCTACTACCACGACGAGATTGGGTGGAATTCGCGGCTGGATAGTTTGCAAGCGGCAATCCTCGAGGTGAAGCTGAAGTATCTTCCTCGGTGGAATGGCAGACGGCGCGAGCTTGCAGTTCGTTACGACGAGATGTTTCGCGCTGCGGGACTTGCGGGATCGTCCGTAAAGGAAG
This sequence comes from uncultured Acidobacteriaceae bacterium, assembly GCA_963841335.1. Lineage (GTDB taxonomy): Bacteria > Acidobacteriota > Terriglobia > Terriglobales > Acidobacteriaceae > Edaphobacter. The sequence goes on from CAWJCF010000001.1 coordinate 574,274, forward strand.
GCGTTGTGCTCCCCTTCACCGATCCTCGCGCCGGACACATCTTCCATCAGTATGTGATTCGCGCGCCGCACCGCGATGAACTCAGGCAGTACCTCGCTGATCGGTTTGTGGGCAGCGAGATTTACTACCCTGTGCCGCTGCATCTGCAGACGAGCCTTGCGGAGCTTGGGTACAAACGGGGAGATTTTCCGGTGAGCGAGGCCGCGGCCGATGAGGTGCTTGCGCTGCCGATGTATCCGGAGTTGCGCGAGGATGAACAACAGACAGTGGTGGAGACGATTGCCAGCTTTTATGCGTGAGGCTGGCTAGCGCTTCTTGCGTTTGGCGGCTGCCTTCGCATCTTTCTTCTTCTCAGCTGCTGGTTCCGGATGAGCTTCGCCACCGGTTGGCGTGCCCGGTGCAAGGATGCGGTGGACGTAATTACCTTCGAGCCGGTAAGTCTTCAGGATGGTACGGCCTGGCGCGACGGCTCCCGTCACGGGGTCGGGGACCACTGGCCCAGCGTCTTCGGCGAGGACGCGGTAGGTGAAGGTGGGGAGAGCTGCGGTCGCCGCGGCGGATTTGCCGTAGGGATCGGGTGCCATTTTGATCGTGACAGGTAGATAGCCTTCAATGTTCTTGTCGCGGAAACCGGTCTCGTAGCGATGCTTCTTGACGCTCCAGGTAAAGACGCGGACCTGATCGAAGTCATAAGTCAAGCCGGCCTTATAGGGGCTCATGACGGTGACGAAGATGGGGATGTTCTTGTCGGCCTGCTCGGCGTCGGGATCATTGACCGTCGTGAGGATGTACGCGCCGACAATGCGCTGGCCTTCGGCATAGCGGGTGAGCGCGTCGGGAGCGTCGACGTCCATCATGCGGCTGTAGAGCCAGCCGGTGTCGCCCTTGGAGTCGCGCACGAGCCACCAGTCTTCCATCACGGGCGGCGGTGGGACATCAGGTGCGGCCGGGGCGGGTGCCGACTTTGCCCCCTTGGTTGTGGGGGTCGGCGCGGGTGCGGGTTTCGCAACGCGGGTTCCTGGCGGGACTGGCTTGGGGAGCGTGGCGCGGGCGAGGAGTTTGAGCTTTTCGCCCTCGGCAAGCCGGTAGAAGCGGTCGGTGTCGCGGCCGGGCTTGGAGTGCATGTAAACCTCGTCGCGCACGACGGCGGAGGCGACGACTGGATCGGATTCGTGCTGCTTCTTCAGGGCTTCAAACTGGTCGTAGATCTCCTGCGTTGCAACGGCCTTCTCGTCGATCCAGCCCTGCTCGCCCTTGGCGGTCTGCACCTTCACGAAGCGGCGGCCGTGATCGAGGACCTCGAGTTTATCGCCGTTTTCGACGGTCGCTGTGCGGTTGGAGACGGCAGCTACGCGGTCACGCAGAAAAGTCTGTTTCGCCGTTACGTAGACGTACTGCGCAGGCGGCTTGGGATGGAGACGGGAGCAGCCACTCAGCCCGCTCACGAGAGACAACGACGTCACCGCGAGCACTGCAACGCGCAACGCCCTGCGAACTGAATCGAAATGTCGTGACAGAGAAACGATGACCGAACAACTCCCAGCATCAGACAAGCGCTTCTTCCATAGTACTGTCAGCGGGAGAAATCCTGTGGATCGGCCTGTGGATGCGATTCCGACGTCACCTAGTGGGTTAACGCGAGGGCGACGGCTCCGGCGGGGTCGGTACCTGTGGCGACGCTAGTGGCGGGATCGAGCTTGCCCGGCACGGTGATGTCGAAGCTGTACATGGTGAGATCGGGCGCGCCGTTGACCGCAACGGCGAGCAGATACTTGCCGGTGGAGTCGACGCCGAGGGCCTGGACCCCCGATCCGCTGACGTAAGGGGAGCCGCCGAGCGGCTTGAGGGCAAGCGCCGCAGTGGTCGTGCCGGGCACGATCGTGTAACCGGAGATAGTGCCATCGGTTCGGTTTGCTGCGTAGACGTAGGTTCCGCTAATGTCGAGCACCAGGGAGAAGGTTCCGTTGCCCGCTGCGAAGGGCGAACCGGTTACGGGCGTCAGCGCACCGCCTGAGCCGATGCTGTAGACAGCGACGCCGCCGTTGGTTCCGCTGCGGGCAATGTAGACGTAGGTCGTGGTGGAGTTGATGGCAAGGCCGTAGTCGCCCGTGGCAGCGTTCCCGGTCTGCAGAAGCTGGCTGCTGACCGCAACGCCGGTGGCCGTGTTGAAGGTGAACACAGCATCGCCGGCAGTCCCGAGCGCGGCGAAGATGAGCGTTCCATCGGGCGAGACGTGAACCTCGGACGGCTGCCAGGTGCCGGACTGGGTCGAGTAAGTTGCGGGCGCGGTTACGGATGTCAAGGCGCCGGTGCTCGCGGTGATCTGGAAGATATCCAGCTGTTGGGTGGTGCCATCGAGCGCGATGAGCCATTGTCCGTCGGGCGAAATAGCGATTGACGTTGCAAAAACGCCTGCGGGTTGCGAACCAGTCGTAGGAGTCGTCAGAGAGCCGTCAGAGTTTCTGAAATAGACGAAGATTCCGTTGGATGCGCCAACGTAGAGCAGCGTGTTAGCCGGGTTCACAGCCATGCAAAGGGGCTTGTAGCCCGCGGCTAGCGGAGAGCCGTTCACCGCGGCCAACTTTCCGGTGCCAATCGCGAAGGCACCAATCGAACTGGCGGCCTGGTTGGCGATGTAGACCGCGTTGGAAGTCGTTCCTCCTCCGCCAGAGTTGTTAATCGGGGGAAAAAATCCGGCACAGCCTGTGAAGGCGGGGAGAATCATTGTGGCTGCGATCGCCATCCACCGTTGCACACTTCCTTTTCGTCGCATCCCTTCCAACCCTTCGTCCTGCCATGGCAGTGCTGTTCTCAAGACTACTGCAAACAACGTTCTTCTATAATTTGCGCAATGATTCTCTTGAAACTTCGGCTCGGTGCGTATGTTGCCGTCCTCTATTCTCTGACCTTCGCCCCCTCAGCCCAGGGACAGCAAGCTCATTCATTCGACGCAGCTGCCGTTCAAACAGCACAACATGCGGCACTTGAACACGAAGTTCATGCGGACATGAACTTTCTTGCCGACGACGAGATGCACGGCCGCGGCTCCGCTACACGCGACGAACATATCGCGGCTCTCTTCGTCGCATCGCAGCTTCAGGCGCTCGGACTCGAACCCGGAGGCGACAACGGCACCTTCCTGCAGAAGAGCGCACTCCCCGATCCTCTGCCGCCACGGATTCAGCAGCGTCTCCAGAAGTTTCAGGACGTGCCCCGCAAAGAGACCTGGAACGCCGTCGCCATTCTGCGCGGAACCAGCCTATCCAACGAGGTCATCCTGCTGACCGCGCATCTCGACCACCTCGGGATGGGGATTGCGGGCACAGCCAACGACACCAACTACAACGGGGCTGACGACGACGCCTCCGGAACCACCGCCGTCCTGACGTTGGCCCGCATTTTCGCTGCGGGGCCGCGGCCCAAGCGCACGATCGTCTTCGCCGTCTTCGGCTCAGAGGAACTGGGCGGCTTCGGAAACCGCGCCTTCCTTGCGCATCCGCCGGTTCCGGTTGCCAGCATCGTCGCGAATCTCGAGTTCGAAATGATCGGACGACCTGATCCGGTCGTCCCCGCCGGAACGCTCTGGCTCACAGGATTCGATCGCTCCGATCTGGGCCCGGAGCTGGCCAGGCACGGCGCACATCTGGTCAGCGACCCTCATCCCTCGCAGCATTTCTTTCAGCGCTCGGACAATTACTCCCTGGCCCAACAGGGAATCATTGCCCACACTGTTTCGAGCTACGGCCTGCACAAGGACTACCATCAGCCAAGCGATGAACTGAGCACGATCGACTTCACCCATATGACCAACGCCATCGCCTCGATGGTCAACCCCATCCACTGGCTCGCGAACTCCAACTGGAAGCCCGAATGGAGCCCGAACGGCAAGCCTGAAGCAACATCAAGATAACGGCTGACCGCGGATTTCGCGGATAAGACGGATCAACGGACACTCGTGCCAGATGTATGGTTTTGTAGACCGTGGCCAGCCGAATGGCTATGCGTTTCCGCTCAAGCCATCTTCAAGGATCGCGTCTTTATCGAAGCCATGGAAGGAAGCAGCGGCAACGCAGCGGGGGAGCAAGCCCAAAACATCGACTGATTGTCACCGGCCTCGCCCAACTTGAAGGTCCAGTCGTATTCCTGGAAGAGCTGTTCCAGTATCGGTGCATGACCGGCGACATCATGCAGCTCGCCCACAAGGTAGACGGCCCTCCGCTCAGAAGGCACAAAAGCTGCCAACGTCTCCATCTCCATGCCTTCGATGTCGAGCTTGATAAGAATCCGTTCTGCGGGAAAGGAACCGATCGCATCTTCCAAAAGATAAACCGGAATATCAATGACGCGATCGTACGGTTTGTCGGGTTCGAAGCTACTGTTAATCGATTCTCTGCAATAGAAAGGCATGTTTCTGCGAGTGCCCCCGATACAGCCCCGCAGAATCTCAGCACTCATCTTGTTCCTGTCGAGATGCCGTTGAATCTGGCGAATATTCGGCTCCATCGGCTCGACGATGACAAACTTTGCCGGAGACTTGGTTGTCTCCGCCATCGCTCCGGCGCGAAGAGTGAAGAGTCCGATATTTCCTCCGCCGTCCACAACCAGATCCGGGCGGAATGCAGGATCGAGGTCGTACGCGTCGCGAACGGCAAGTTCCAAAGCGCACTGAAGATCGCTGAGAAGCTCTGAAGTGCGGATGTACATCGTGACATAGCGGTCATAGCACCGGTACTTTACCGTCATCTCTCCGTTATGAATGTATGGCCGCAAAAGAGCGAGACACAGATCGCGATATTTGGGACGAGTAAAGGACGCCGTCGCAAGCAGCAGCTTCCACATTCCAGAGGGAGAGCCGATTTTCAAGATATTCTTCGCGTGCGGAAATGCCATCAAATCTCCCGGCGTTGAAATGAATCCTTAGTTTCAGTTAATTCGGCCGTTCGCGTTCGTTCTTTCCGAATCGCGAATCCAGCGGCTTCCGTCCTGCAAAGCCTTCTTCTTCAGTATGCCAGTGCGTGATCGCCGACTCACCCAGTTTCCAGCACAATAGCACGGGCTTGCCGTCTATCAGAGAGGGAAAGTCGAGAAGGCCCTGCTCGAGATCTTTCACCTGCACACCAATCGAGTCGATCTCAGCGAGCGAGTCCTTCGCCTCCTGAACGGCCTTGTCTCGTTCCGCGCGGCGTCGCGCTGCGGCGCTTACATCCACATGCATTCCGCCCGTCAAAAAAATGCGCTGAACCAGTTGCTGCATCTCCATTTCCAGCTCTTCGCTTCGGGTCGCAGAGGCCTGCGCGCGGACGAGGAGGGCCTCCACCACTGGCAACAAGGTCTGTGCTTCACTCAACGTAAACGTCTTGTTCAAACTTGAATCTCCAGCATGCGGTCGAGCGCCACGCGCGCCCACTGCTTCACATCATCCTCCACCTTGATGCGATTGACCACCCTTCCGTCCACCAGGTTTTCCAGAGCCCACGCCAGGTGCTGGGGCGAGATGCGGTACATCGTGGTGCACAAGCAGCCGGAGTCATCCAGCGTCACCACCTGTTTGCCCAGCGGAGCGAAGCGCTTCGCCAGCCGGTTGACCAGGTGGATCTCCGTTCCCACGGCAAAACTCGAGCCCTCTGGCGCCTTCTCGATGACCTCAATGATTCGCTCCGTCGAGCCGATGGCGTCCGCTTTCTGGCAGACCTCCCAGCGGCACTCCGGATGCACGATGACCTGCATCTCAGGATGCTCGCGGCGAATGCGATCGACGTGCTCGGGCAGGAAACGCTGATGAACGGAGCAGTGCCCCTTCCACAGAATCACCTTCGCGGCACGCAGGCGCTCGGGACTGACACCGCCATTGATCTGGTACGGATCCCATACCACCATCTCGCTGGTAGAAATCCCCATGGCGAAAGCAGTGTTGCGGCCAAGATGTTGATCGGGGAGGAAGAGAATCTTTCCGGCACGCTCGAAGGCCCACTCAAAGGCGCCGCGGGCATTCGACGACGTGCAGACGAGCCCGCCATATTTGCCGCAGAATCCTTTGATCGCAGCGGCAGAGTTCATATAGGTCAGCGGGATCAACCCACCTGAGGCGTCATCGGTCAGGCCGGCGCGCACGAGTGAGTCCCAGCAATCTTCCACCTGGCCGATCTCCGCCATGTCGGCCATCGAGCAGCCAGCGTTCAGGTCCGGGAGGATGACCTGCTGCCACGGGCGGCCCAAGACGTCCGCGGTCTCGGCCATAAAGTGAACGCCGCAGAAGATCATGTACTTGGCATCGGTCTGCGAGGCGACCTTGGAGAGCTTGTAGCTGTCGCCGGTGTAGTCGGCGAAGCGGATCACCTCATCGCGCTGGTAGTGGTGGCCCAGCAGAACGACGTCCTTGCCGAGCTTCTCCCGCGCCGCGGCGATGCGTGCGTCCATGGTCTGGTCTGGTTGGGCAAGGTAGTTGTCGAGGGAACACGAATCTGCAACGTTCTCCGCAACGGCCGCAGCCGAAGCGATCTCCATTAGTCCGTTCAAAGTACTCCGCCTTCAGTCTCGCAAGGTCGAATGACACCGGCAACTGCCGGATCGTCTTTCCGCCTCGAGACGGGGATGTTGAAAGCATGCACTGCTCAAGTTGCAGTGGATTCGCTGTTCCGGCTCATTAAACCGTCACCCAACCCACGGGGATGTTGCAACTCCTTCTTACTGAAACGGCTGCGCAGCCGCTCCACTTTCACTTAGACGCGGATTGCTTTCGAATTGATGCGATCTTTTCGAAATACCGCTCTGAAGATTTTACACAACCGTACCTGAGTGGCATCCATTTGTTCCGTCTCAACGTAAGCCGTATCATAGGTCTGACTTATGCCCAGCTTTCAGGACAGCGCACTCCTCGTACTTCTCGCCTTGATTCTCTTCGGGCCGAAGAAGCTGCCGGAGCTCGCGCGCCAGTTGGGCAAGCTCATGGCCGAGTTCCGCCGCGCCTCCAACGAGTTCCGCATGCAGATGGAAGAAGAGCTCCGCGTCGCCGACCAGGAGGAGCAGCGCAAGAAGATCGCCGCCATGGAAGCCGCCGCGCCCGTTGCTCCCGCCATCGGCAGCGAGACCGAAAACACTATCGCAGCGCCCGCGACGGAGGAGTTACTCGTCGATCCTCCGCACGAGCATCCGCAGCAGGAACCCGCAGAACCGCTGCCGATCGCCACCTCGGGCGACCTCAATCTCATGCCACCAGCAACCGGTCTTCCTGTCAGCAACTCCGCGCTCTCACCCGTACTCGACTCCATCCCGCACGATCCCGATCCTGAGACCGTCTCAGCGGATGTTGCGAGCCACGAGGCTGCACAGCGTGGCTGAATTCGACCCCAAAGATTCGATCGACCGCGCCCGCAAGGTTGTCGCAGAGCGGGCAGATCTCCCAGGCATGAGCCTGATGGAGCATCTTGGCGAGCTCCGCAAGCGCATCCTCCACTCCCTCTACTACCTCATCGGCGGATTCGCCGTCGCATATTTCTTCCACGTTCAACTCTTCGACTTCATCATGGCGCCGTACACGCAGCTTCACCTCGGCCCCCTGAACATTACCCACCCCACTGACGCGCTTAACCTCTACATCAAGACCTCCCTTGTCATGGGGTGCATCCTCTCGAGCCCCTTCATCCTCTATCAGGTCTGGCTCTTCATCGCGCCCGGCATGTACGCCAACGAAAAACGCTATGTCTGGCCGTTCATGAGCGCGACTGTCCTCCTCTTTCTCTCAGGGGCGTGGTTTGGCTACAGATACTTTCTTCCCGGTGCGCTCAAGGTACTGATCCTCGACTTCGGCTCGCACTTCCATGCCATCATCACCACCGAGGATTACACCGGATTCTTCCTCGCGGTCATCCTTGGGCTCGGCATCACGTTTGAGCTGCCCATCCTCATCTTTTTCCTCGCGCTATTCGGCATCGTCGACGGTAAATTTCTCCTGCGGCATATTCGCTACGCTATCCTCGCCATCTTCCTCATCGCCGCGGCTATCTGCCCGACTCCCGACCCCATTGGCATGTGCCTCTTTGCCAGCCCCATGCTCGTCCTCTATATGATCGGCGTAGGCATTGCGTTCCTCGTCCACCCCGACCGGCGCAAAGCCAGAGAGGCGAAAAAAGTCGCATGATCCTCCTCGACATCGCAAAAAACTTCCGCGTCAGTAAGAAGTGTCATCCTGAGCGAAATGGTTCGCGCATTCTCCGAACCAAGCAGTCGAAGAACCTGCGGTTGCTTTTACCTTTGCTCGTCCTTCTCGTGGCGGTTACAGACTCCACTGCCCAAAAAGCTGCACCAGCCGCGTACTTCAGCGGACAGGCCGCCTACAACCTCACCGCGCAACTTCTCCAGGTGGCTCCCAAGCGCTTCAACGGCTCGCCCGGCCACGCGAAGGCCGAAGAGTTCATCAAGCAGCACTTCACCGCCGAGGCCGCCAAGGGCAACTTCGAAGTCGACACCTTCACCGCCAGCACGCCAGCCGGCTATCAGACGATGCACAACTTCATCGTCAAATATCCCGGCAAGAAAGACGGCATCATCGTCCTCGCGAGCCACTACGAGACCAACTACCCGCTCCGCGACATCGAGTTCTACGGTGCCAATGACGGCGCCGCCACCAGCGCGCTGCTCATAGAGATCGGCAACGTTCTGCGGACACACCCGCCCGAAGGCTACTCCGTCTGGCTCGTCTTTGACGACGGCGAAGAGGCCGTCAAAGAGTGGTCCGCCTCCGACTCGCTCTATGGAACCCGCCACCTCGCGGCCAAGTGGGCCAACGATGGAACCCTGGCCAAAATCAAGGCCTTCCTCGTCGCCGACATGATCGCCGACAAGGATCTCAACATCGATCACGTCGACAACTCCACACCGTGGCTGCTCGATCTCCTGAAAGTCGCGGCGAAGAACACGGGCCATGCCTCCAGCATCTTCCAATACAGCGAGTCCGAAGAGGACGATCATCTGCCCTTCGCAGCGCGGGGAGTGCCCGTGCTCGACCTCATCGACGCACACTACGGTCCATGGACGCAAGCCACTCCCGACGGCTACCACCACACCGCGCAGGACACACTCGACAAGATCAGCGCCCACTCGCTGCAAATCTCGGGCGACATCCTGCTAGAACTGATCCGCTTAATCAACCAGCGCCCCTGAAGCCCTCTCATATCCGAGGCGGCCTCCAGAGGCGCAGTCGTCTTCACGCGCGATTACTGGCTGCAGGCCTTGCCGTGGTCCGCATGAGCGCCTTTGGCCTTGGCATCGGCCTCCGACATATACGCGCCCGCTTTCGTCTTGCCGTAGTAGTCCGACCCGTAGCAGTGGTAAACGTTGCTTGATGTATTCACCCAAACCAAGCCAGGTCCACCTCCGGCAGCCTGAGTCATGGAAGCCGTCTTGCTGGCCGTTGCAGTCTTCGCCGGAGCCGCCGCACTGGCTGGGGCCGGTGCAGCAGGAGCAGTTGCGGTTGCGGCCTTAGGGGCAGCAGCGGCAGCGGCGGGTGCAGCAGTTGCAGCCGGAGCCGCGGGAGCCGCCGCATACCAGTCCTTCACGCCCTGGTGGCCGCGGCAGCCAGCACTCTTGCTCGTCGACGTGGCATACGTGCCGTCATTGCAAAGACCGGTGGCATTGGGAGGCTTAGGACCCGCAGGTGCTGCGGGCGCAGCAGCAGCAGTCTTGGGAGCGGCCGCCGCGGCAGCCGGTGCTGCTGCAGCCGCGGGAGCAGCCGCTGAATACCATTCCTTCACGCCCTCATGTCCGCGACAGGCTCCCTGTTTACTGGCAGCCGTCGAATAAGTTCCATCCTTACATTGACCTGTAGCTCCTGCAGGAGCCTGTGCCATCCCAATCTGCGCGGTCAAAAGTCCAACCGAAACCGCCAACAAACGAATCGTTGTCTTCATAACTATTCCCTCTAGGATTTTGGATTTTGCCCGGGGCCCATTTTGAAGTTGCCTTGCCGTGACAGGCCAAATCCTACGCCATCCCGGAATTCCTGTCATTCTCCAACCCGAGGCAACTCAGTATTAACGCGGACGTTAACCCCCGAATGAGTCATCCCCTGAACCGTTCGAGGGATAGCCGGTATTCGGCCAAACGTCCTATCTTTTCCACAACGCGATGGAGGAACACATGTACTCACCCTCATTTCCGTCCTTCCAGGAAAAGTACAAGGGTTTCAATAATCCGGGTCCAGGCAACACCACCCCCACCGGCTACTTCAGCACCCACCCCATAGGTGAAATCGTGCGCAGCCTCTTCTTCTCTTCCATCCTTTGGATGCTGCTTGCGATGGTGCTCTACGGCGTCTACTCGCTCGTCGCCGGCTAAAACAACCTTGAACCGCCCGGCCCCGGCCACTAGACACACTCGATGCGCCGCGCCAAAGCCCCCCGTTGCCCAGAGCAAGCCGCAACAACCCCTCTCCCAGTTCTGTTTCCTTCGCCGCACCCCTTGTAGCATGGTAGCCAGATGCCTGGCGCCACTCCACTCAGCTACTGGATAGGTTTCCACCTCTTCATCTTCCTTCTTCTCGGGATGGAGCTGTTCTACGTGCGCCGGTGGGGCCGGGCAAGAGTTCACGCCACTTCGGTCGCTGCCACCATCCTTTGGATCGCAGCCGCTCTCGCCTTTGCGCTCTTCGTCTTGCGCATAATGGGCGGCCTGTCCGCGACCCAGTACCTCGCCGGCTACGCCATCGAAGAGTCGCTTTCGGTCGACAACCTCTTCGTCTTCCTCATCCTCTTCCGCGTCTTCCAGATCGAACCCAGTCGCCAACCCAAAGTCCTCTTCTGGGGAGTCCTCGGCGCCATTCTCATGCGCGGAGGCTTCATCGCCGCCGGCCTCGAACTCCTCACCCACTTCGAGTGGATCAGCTATGTCTTCGCTGCCATTCTTTTGATCGCCGCCATTCGGCTCGTTATGCCCTCGGCCCAGAAGGAAGACGGTAAAACGCCGCGCTGGATCACCTTAGTCTCCAAAATCCATCCCGTCAGCCTGCGTCAGGACAAGTTCTTCGTCCGCGAGCTGGACCGGCCGATGGTCACCGTCCTCTTCCTCGCCCTCATCGCGATCGAACTCACCGACGTCGTCTTCGCGCTCGATTCAATCCCCGCCGTGCTCTCCATCACGCGCCATCCCTTCCTCGCCTACACGTCGAACATCATGGCAGTCATGGGTCTGCGCTCGCTCTACTTCCTTCTCGCCCATCTGCTCAACCGGCTACGCTTCCTCCACTACGGCCTTGCAGCAGTCCTCGCCTTCGCCGCTTTCAAGATGCTCTCGGCCCACTGGCTCAACATCGGCCCCCTCACCTCCCTTGCCGTCATCGTCGGTGTCCTTACCGCCACGGTCCTGCTCTCCCTCGCCCTTCCGAAGATCTCAGTAAAGACCTAGAAATCAAGCCGGAGGAATTCCATGAAGTGGTACAACTACGTCGCCTGCTTCTTCGCTGAAGTTTTTCTCATTCACATCCTTCCGCATCTCCTGAACGGTCTAACTCTGACCAACGTTATCGGCGCATCCGTCAGCCTGATTGGTGGCGGTCTCCTGCTCTGGGCAGGCAGATTTCCCTTTCGGAACCTTTGGGCCGTCCTCCTGGTTCTGGCCGGCATGGGCTCCGTATTTCTTTACCTGGCCATTCATCCGCATCAGCACGCCGCTCATCAAGCAGCAAATCACTCCAACTTCGCGCGGTCTATGTGGAAGAATGTGTAATATAGGACTGAAGAAGTCCTAATTCACCCAAAGGGATACAGGCACTAATGTCGTCGTCGCACACCCTTCTGAAGTATCTTCGCCTTATCCACCTTTATATTGGCGTCTTTATCTCGCCGGCGATCCTCTTTTTCGCCTTCACCGGCGCGCTGCAGACCTTCAGCCTGCACGAGACCACTCGCGGCAGCAGTTACAAACCACCTACCTGGGCCGTCACGCTCGCACAAATTCACAAGAAGCAAACCCCCATCGTTCCAGCGAGAAAAACTCCGCCCCAGGACAAACCGACCGAGAAAGGCGCAACCGAAAAACCGCAAACCGACGCCTCCGTGTCTCAGGCCGCTCCCGCAGTTTCTCCAAAAACTGACGTGCCAGCGCCCAAATCGCACAACACTCTGCCGTTAAAGATCTTCTTCCTGCTCGTCTCGATAGGCCTGTTCATCTCCACGCTCTCAGGCCTCTACATGTCGTACAAATACATCCGCAACCGAAGAATCATCACCGCCATTCTCGTGGTCGGAATCATCCTGCCGGTCCTGCTGACGATCTTCTAGCACCGCCGCAGCAACAAAATCAGAGCAACCACTGCAGCCAGCCCTCCCGCGAACAACCCCGCCATCGCGCCGGTCAGTGCCACCGGGCCGCCGTACAACCATCCATGCACCGCCACGCCCGCAATCCAGTAGTAGACCGCAACCGCCACCACGCAAAACGCAATCACCGCGCCCACAATCGCGACGATGATGCGTGCTCCATCGCTACTCAAGCCACAAACTCCAATCTCCCTCTCGCCATCACTGAGTGCAACGCCACCTCTTTGTGCCGCGGAAAGTCATTTCGGTAGTGCGCTCCCCTGCTCTCCTCACGCCCCAGGCCCGCAGCGACAATCAGCTCGGCCACTGTATGCAGATTCCTGGCCTCAATCGCCCGCCGGTACAACCCACGCGGCATCGTCTCCGCCAGCGCGTCAAGCCCGCGCTTTGCCTCTCGCAACCCTTCTCCGTCACGCAACAATCCGGCATACTTCCACATCAACCCGCGAAGCTCGGCAATCCAACGCTCCGTCGCAGCCGCCGGCGTGATCACTGCACTCGCGATAGCAGGAGCAATCCTCACCTCTTCAAAACCCTCCGCAGCCTCCGCCACCATCGTTTCGGCAGCCGTCACGCCAAAGACCAACCCCTCCAGCAGCGAATTACTCGCCAGCCGGTTTGCTCCATGCACACCCGTGCACGCCACCTCGCCCGCCGCATACAAGCCCGGCAGCGTAGTCCGCCCCTCGACATCCGTCTTCACGCCACCCATCAAATAATGGGCCGCCGGCCGCACCGGAATCAGATCCCTTCCCAACTCCAGATGCCGCTTCGCCAGAAACGCCGAGATCCCCGGAAACCGCGCCTGCAGATCCTCCCGCACATGGCGCATGTCGAGATACACCGGCCCATCCATCCCCTCATGCGTAATCGCCCGCGCCACCACATCGCGCGGTGCAAGCTCCAGCAGCGGATGATACCGCTCCATGAACCGCTCGCCCTTTGCATTGACGAGGTAAGCCCCCTCGCCCCGCAGCGCCTCGCTCAACAAAAACCTCGGGGCGCCCGGCGCAGAAAACGCCGTCGGATGGAACTGATAGAACTCCATATCGCTCACCGCCGCACCCGCACGATACGCCATCGCAATGCCATCGCCCGTCGCCACTGCCGGATTCGTCGTATCGCTATAAACCTGCCCCGCGCCTCCGCTCGCAAGCAATACTGCACGCGCCTGTACCACGCGCAACCCACCCTCGCCATCGAGCAGCGTAGCTCCCACAACTCTCCCACCGTCAACGATCAGGTCCACACTCGTCGTCCACTCTACCAACTCAATCTGCGGAATTGCCCGTGCATGCCGCAGCAGCGAAACCGCGATCTCCCGTCCCGTCGCATCGCCGTTCGCATGCAAAATCCGCGACAGACTATGCGCAGCCTCGCGAGTCCGCAGCAACTCCCCACTCTTCCCAGCACGATCGAACGAAGTTCCCCACTCCAACAGTTCCTCCACCCGCTCCGGTCCTTCAGAGACGAGCACCCGCGCAGCCTCGCGGTTCACCAGCCCATCACCCGCCGCCACCGTGTCTTCCAGATGAAGCGCTACATCTTCGTCGCCACCCATCGCCACGGCAATCCCGCCCTGCGCATAAGCCGTATTCGACTCCGCCAGCTCTTCTTTCGTCACCACCAGCACCGAACCCGAATCCGCCAACCGAATCGCCGCACTCAGTCCCGCAATCCCTGCCCCAATGATCAGAAAATCAACTCGACCCATAGCTCAATGCTACTAGCGTTCGCGGGTCCCGTTGTCAGTTCTCAGTAACCGCCTAGTCTTTACTGAGAGCTGTCAACGCAGTTACGGCCTGACAACTCGGGTCTCTGCGATACCATCGAAATACCGTGCCTGTCCTCCCCGTAAACACGCCATCAGCTCGCTACGACGTAACCATTGCGGCCGACCTGGTCAACACGCTGCCGTCACGCCTGAAAAAAATCAGCAAGGGCAAACCCTACCGGCCCTTCGTCATCACCTCGCCCGACATTTGGGCTCTCTGGTCGAAGCCCTTCCTCGCAAGCTTCGCAACGAACGGCAACGAAGCGCCCTCCATCCTCTTCCTTCCCAATGGCGAGCGCAACAAGCGCCTCACCAGCGTCGAATCCCTCGCCGAACAGCTCTCTCGTGCCGGAGCCGATCGCGACTCGCTCCTCATCGCCTTCGGCGGCGGAGTCCTCGGAGACATCACCGGCTTCCTCGCCGCCATCTACATGCGCGGCATCCGCTACGTGCAAATTCCCACAACATTTCTCGCGCAGGTCGACTCCTCCATCGGCGGCAAAACCGGCGTCAACCTTGCCACCGGAAAAAACCTCATCGGCAGTTTCCACCATCCGCAAGCAGTCTTAGCCGACACCACGCTTCTCACCACGCTCCCCCCACGCGAACTCCGCGCCGGCCTGCAGGAGTCCATCAAGGCCGGAGTCATCTACGACGCAAAACTCTTCCGCTTCATGGAGCGATACGCCGAAGCCATCCTCGCCGGCGATCCGCAAGCGCTCACCCATGTCGTTTCCGCCAGCGTTCGCGTCAAAGCCGACGTCGTCAGCAAAGATGAAAAAGAGTCCGGCCTGCGCATGATCCTCAACTTCGGCCACACCATCGGCCACGCCATCGAGGCCGCCACACACTACAAGCAACTCCTCCACGGCGAAGCCGTAGCCTGGGGCATGATCGCCGCACTCAACGTAGCCCGCAACCGCAAAGCCATCGACCCAAAACAAGCCGGCCGCATCGAGGCCCTCATCCTCCGCTACGGCCCGCTTCCACCCTTCAAAGCCACCGCAGAAAAACTGGTTGCCCTCACCTCCCGCGACAAAAAGAATCGCAGCGGCACTCTCTCCTTCGTGCTGCCCACCAGCATCGGCACCACTAAAATCGTCCGCGACGTCACCAACGAAGAGCTCCTCGCCGCAACGAAATCAATGCTTATCCTGATGCGCCAGCGCATCGTTGTCCCGAAGACTCCGAAGCCATGAGCGTCAACACAACCAAACCCGACCACGAACTCTCCACCGGAGCCCGCCCCACCGGCGCGACCACCGAAGAATCCGCCGCAGCCAACGTCCAGCAGATGTTCGACGCCATCGCTCCCACCTATGATCGTGCCAACCATCTCCTCTCCGCTGGCATCGACCGCTCCTGGTGGACTCGCACCGCGCGCCTCTTCCGCCCCATCCTTCAATACCCCGAGACTGTCGCTCTCGACCTCTGCTGCGGCACAGGCGACATGACGATGGCTCTCCTCAAGCTCCGCCCAAACGCAACCCACACCGCCCCCATTCTCGCGGTCGACTTCTCCCACCAGATGCTCTCCCTCGGCCAGAAAAAATTCGCCAACCAGAACGTCCTCCCTATCGAAGCCGACGCCCTCCACCTGCCACTCGCCAACGCCTCCGTCGATCTCGTCACCTCTGCCTTCGGCTTCCGCAACCTCGCCAACTACGAAGAAGGCCTCACCGAAATCCGCCGCGTCCTCCGCCCCGGCGGCCAACTCGGCATCCTCGAGTGCAACCAACCCGAAGGCCTCATCGGCAACGTCTACAACCTCTACTTCAAGTCCATCCTTCCGAGACTAGGCGGCCTCATCACCGGCAACCAACCCGCCTACAGCTACCTCAACGCCTCCGTCGAGCGCTTCCCCCGCCCCCCGCGCATGATCGAACTTCTCCGCAAAGGCGGCTTCACCCATCCCACCTGGACCAGCTACACCTTCGGCGCCGTAGGCCTCTACCACGCCTCCAAAACCTGACCGTCCACAGCTAGCGCCATCTCGACCAAGTCGGTCCGCGCACAGGGTGATATCGTTCCCCTAAGCCCAACAGCTCAGTCACAACATCAATCGCTCGATGAGGTCATACAGATGGCCGCACGCCCGACCCCTATCCTCAACCAATCCCTCGCCTCATCTGACGCTGCCGTCGGCGCATCCGCCATGCGCAAAGCTACGCTGCACCTCATTCCCCTCATAGCTCTTGGATACGGCGCCGCCTATATGGACCGCGTCAACATCAGCTTCGCCTCGCTCCAGATGAACCGCGAGCTGCACTTCAGCGCGACTACTTACGGCTTCGGCGCCGGCCTCTTCTTCCTCAGCTACGCCGCATGCGAGATCCCGTCCAACCTGCTCCTCTACCGCTTCGGAGCGCGCCGCTGGCTCGCCCGCATCATGGTCACCTGGGGCATCCTCGCCATGGGCATGCTCTTTGTCCGGACACCGCTCCAGTTCTATGCCGTCCGCTTTCTCCTCGGCATGTCCGAGGCCGGATTCTTCCCCGGGGTCATCTTTTACCTCATGCAGTGGTTTCCACACGAGCTGCGCGCACGCGCCATCAGCCGCTTCTACATCTCCCTCCCGCTCAGCTCGGTCTTCATGGGACTCATCGCCGGCGCGCTCCTTAACCTCGACGGTCGCCTCGGCCTACGCGGCTGGCAGTGGCTCTTCCTCGTCGAAGGCCTACCCGCCGTCCTCCTCGGGATCGCCTTCTTCCTCTTCCTCCCCGACGGTCCTTCCAACGCCAAATGGCTCACTGAAGACGAGCGCCATTGGATCGTCAGGCAAGTCGGTCAAACGCCCACCAAATCCATCCACCACGACAAATCCGTTGGTGCCGCTCTCCTCGATCCGCGCGTTTGGCAGCTCGGCATCTTCATGCTCGTGATGCTGGCCAGCCTCTACGCTTACACCTTCATCGCACCGGACCTCATTCAGCGGTCAACCCAACTCAGCACAACGGTCGTCGGCTTCATCCTCGCCGGGCTCAACGTTCTCGGAGCACTCGGCATGCTGTTCAACGCCATCCATTCAGACCGCATGCGTGAGAGGTACTGGCACGTAATTCCTTGTTGCCTGTTCATGTCACTCGGCTTCTTCGTCTGCGGCGTCTCGATCCGCCCACTGATCGTGGTCCCGGCCCTCGGACTCCTCATCCTTGCCTACAACTCCATGCAGGGGCCGCTCTGGTCGTTGCCCGCAAACTTCCTCAAAGGCCGCTCTGGCGCAGCCGGAATCGCAGCCATCAACATGATCGGCATCACCGGTGGCTTCCTCGGTCCCTACTTCATCGGCTTTGCCAAAGACCTCACCGGCGACTACCAGAAAGGTCTGCGCCTCATGGCCCTTCCCATGCTCCTCGGAGCCGCAATCATGCTCTACCTCCGACGTGAAGCGCGCCATAATACAGTCAGATAACATCCCCCTGTGCGTCCCCTCCTCGCACCATGTAGCATGACCCCATGCTCCAAACGGCCAAGCCCCAACAAGCCGCCACACCACACAAGGCCAAACGTTCCGCAGCACTCTTATCCGTCATCGCCGCCCTATGCGTCACGCTTTTTAAATTCCTCACCGGCCTCCTCACCGGCTCGCTCGGCATGTTCTCCGAGGCCGCTCACTCCGCCATCGACCTCGTCGGCGCCGTCATCACTCTCTTCTCCGTCCAGGTCTCCGACCGCCCCGCCGATGCCGACCACACCTACGGCCACGGCAAAATCGAGAGCCTCGCCGCAGCCATCGAGACCATCCTCATGCTCGCCTCCTGCATCTGGATCCTCTCCGAGGCCATTCACCGCATCGTCTCCCGCCAGCGCCTCTCCCTCACCTTCTCTATCTGGCCATTCATCGCCCTTCTCCTCTCCATCGCCGTCGACTTCACCCGTTCCAACAAGCTACAGACCATCGCCGACGACACCCGCAGCGAAGCCCTCGCCGCCGACGCCCTCCACTTCCGCACCGACATCTGGTCTTCCCTCGCCGTTCTCTTCGGCCTGGCCACAACCTACGCCGGCGTGCACTGGCACATCGCCGCGCTCCAGTTCGCCGACCCCATCGCTGCCATCCTCGTCGCCTTCATCATCCTCCACGTCACCTGGTCGCTCGCCCGCCGCACCATCGACACACTTACCGACGCCACGCCACCCGAAGCCCGCGCCCAGACCCGGGACATCATCCGCGACCTCTCCGCCATCGACGGCGTCCTCTCCGTCGACCGCGTCCGCACGCGCCGCGCTGGCCCAGACTACTTCGCCGACGTCACCCTCGGCATGCCCCGCAACCTCACCTTCCAGCGCTCCGAGCAGATCACCCTCGCAGCCACCGCCGCCGTCCGCCGCCATCTCCCCGGAGCCGACGTCGTCGTCCATCCCATCCCCACCGCATCCCTCGCCGAAAGCATTCACGACCGCATCCGCGCCGTTGCCACCCGCTCCAACCTCAACATCCACGACGTCACCGTGCAGGAGTTCAACCACCAGCTCCACGTCGAGCAGCATCTCGAAGTCGCGGAAAACATGTCCCTCGCCGCCGCCCACGCCCTCGTCACCCAGCTCGAGTCCGACATCCGCCGCGACATCCCCGAGATCTCCTCCATCCTCACCCACATCGAAAGCGAGCCAGCCACCATCGAGCGCCCCGCCTCGCACGACCGCGACCGCCAGCTCGAAGTCCGCCTCCGCCGAGTCGCCGCCACCTTCCCCGAGATTCTCGACATCCACGAGGTCCTCGTCACCCGCACCCACAACAACGGCTCCGACCGTATCCAGGTCAACTGCCATTGCACTCTGCCTGACAATCTCCCCATGTCCCGCGTCCACGAGATCATCACCGAGCTCGAAAATGCCTTCAAACTCGACTGCCCCGAGGTCAACCGCCTCTTCATCCACCCCGAACCCGCCACGGACAACCGCCGGTAGCCCGGGCCTGTCCCAACCGCTGACCATTTACCCTGTAACCCATGAAGCTGAAGATCCGCCGCATCAATCGCTTCTTCAACGTCCTCCTCGGCGCGCTCGCCATGGGAGTCGTCGCGCTGCTCTCCGCCTACATCACCATGCGTCTCGCCATCCACGGCCGCGAGGTCAAAGTCCCCAACCTCACCGGCCTCTCTCTCGCCGACGCCAGCAAGCAGACCCGCTCCCTCGGCCTCCGCCTCACCCTTGAAAACCGCTTCTACTCTCCCAACACGCCTCCCGGGCGCATCCTCGCCCAATCCCCCGCACCCGGCGTGACCGTCCGTCGCGAGTGGGCCGTCCGCGTCACCGAAAGCCTCGGCGCCCAGCAAGTCGCCATCCCCGATCTCACCGGCCAATCTGAGCGCACTGCCTCCATCAACATCCGCCGCCTCGGCCTCGAACAAGGCATCGTCGCCCACATCCCCTCCTTAGGCGACCCCGGCATCGTCATCGCCCAAACCCCACCCCCCAACGCAGCCGGCGTCGACACCCCGCGCGTCAGCCTACTCCTCAGCGAACCCGAAGAGGCCGAATCCCCCGACGCTTTCGTCATGCCCTCACTCACCGGCCTCACCCTCGCCGGAGCCGCTGCCCGAGCCGCCGCCGCCGGCCTGCACATCGCGAGCGCCGAAGACCTAAACCTCGCAACTCCCGCGCCATCCGGAGCCGCCGCCGCGCCAACCACCGCATCCCCCGCGCCAACCGTAACATCAACCACCACACCCGCCACCCAACCCATCTCCTCGATAGGCACCGTAGTCGCCCAAACTCCATTAGCCGGACACCGCGTCATCAAAGGCGAAGCCGTTCACATCACCCTAACCAACTAACGACGGAATCACAATATCGCTTCTATTTCAAAACAACTCAGGCTTTCAAAAAGACGTGTCATCCTGAGCGAAGTCGAAGGACCTGCATTTCTTGCCAACCTGGGAGCTCACTCCCGCTCCACCACCACTGAATAAAACCCATCCCCATCCTGCACTCCAGGCAAAGTCCGCAGCGCCCGATCCTTTACCGCCGACCCCAAATCCACCCCACTCAAAAAAATCCCTCGCTCACCCAACTCCACAATCAAACCCTCCACCGAAACCCGGCGCACCCCATTCAAACTCTCCACCACGTACTCACACTCCTCCGGCTCCAGCGAGCACGTCGAATAAACCAGCCGCCCACCCGGCGCCAGCCTCTTCAACGCACCTTCCAGAATCTCCCTCTGCCGCAACGCCTGCCGCGCAAACTCCTCCACCTTCAATCTGTGCCGAATCTCCGGATTCGCCGCCATCGTCCCTGTCCCCGAACAAGGCGCATCGCACAAAATCAGATCGAAGCTCCCCTCAATCGCCTTCGCATTCGCTGCATCCGCCACCTCAAACCGAACGCGCTCCGCATACGAATACCTCCGCAACCGAGCCTCCGTCTGCGCCAGCCGCTTCGCACTCACATCACTCGCCACAATCTCCGCCGCACCCAGCCTCCTCGCCAACACCAGCGTCTTCCCACCCGGAGCAGCGCAGCAATCCCAAACCCGCCCCGCTCCCGGCATCGCCGCCGCCGCAATCTCCGCCACCAACCGAGACCCATCATCCATCTGCGGCCAATCCCCTCCACTCTCATCGAACATCCCACCCTCCGCCGGCTCCCTCTGATCCGCCTCGCAGATCTTCATCGCCGCCGCCCGCCCATACTCCTTCACCCAACGTTCCACCATCCACGCAGGATGCGCCAGCCTCTCCGCAAACGCCGCCGTCGACTCATGCAGCTTCACACCCGCCTTAGGTGAGCTGGCGACCTTCCGCAGAATCGCATTCACCATCCCCGCCGCATGAGGCTCCCCCGCTGCGCGACACAACTCCACGCTCTCACTTAGCGCCGCATGCGCAGGAATCCGATCCATATGCAGCAACTGAAACGCGCCCAAACGCAGAGCAATCGCCACCGGCTCCGCTAGCTTCTGCTCCGGCCTTTGCAGCAGCGGACGAATCCGCACATCCAGCGCAATCTGCCACCGCAGCACACCCATCACGAGCGCCGTCGTCAGATTTCTATCCTCAGGCGACAACGCCTCCAGCCGCGAAGAGTGCAACAACTCATCGCTATGCCCCTTGCCCTCACCCACCAGCTTCAAAATCTCAAACGCAGCCCACCGCGCCGAAGTCACCTTCGCAATCGCGGCCTCCACGCCAGCCGTAGGCCCCGCAGACACCGGCCGCCTCTTCGCAAATCCACCGGCGACAGGTTTGCCGTCAGGCTTCCTTCCCGCAGCAACCTTATCCTTATCCTTCATAACCCCAACCGCTCACCATCCCGCACCTGATACCCGCGCAGAAACTCACCCACCGGCATCCGCTTCTTCCCCTCCACCTGCACTTCGCGCAGCTCCACCGCACTCCCTCCACACCCAACGAACAACTTCTCACCATCCGCCATCAACATCCCTTCAGTCAGAACCCTCCCACGCGCCACACACATCGAATGCGCAATCAGCTTCTTCCCACGAAACAACGTATGCGCTCCGGGCCATGGCTGAAACCCTCTCCACCGGTCATAGATCTGCTGTGCCGTCCGCGAAAAATCCATCCATCCATCCTCTCGCGTCAGAATCGGAGCCAGCGTAGCCAGCGAATGATCCTGCGCTTGAGGAAAGATGTCCCCGCGTTCAAGCTGCCGCAATGTCTCCACCATCAACTTCGCGCCCTCCGGAGCCAGGCATCCGTATACATCCATCGCTGTCTCCTCCTGCCCAATCGGACACACCTGCGCCAGCAGCATGTCGCCCGTGTCCAGCCCTTCATCGAGCCGCATCGTCGTCACGCCCGTCACTACCTCGCCATTCGCCACAGCCCACTGAATCGGCGCGGCCCCGCGATACTTCGGAAGCAACGACCCATGCAGATTGATGTTCCCGAACGGCGGCAGTTCCAGCATCCACTTCGGAATAATCCGTCCGTATGCGACAACAAGAATCGCATCCGGCCGAATCTTCTCCAGCCGCTCACGAAACTCCGCATTGTTCTTAATCTTCTCCGGCTGCACCACCGGCAATCCAAGCCGCAAGGCCGTCTTCTTCACCGCCGGAACCTGAACCTCCAACCCGCGCCCCGCAGCGCGATCCGGCTGCGTCACCACCAACATCACGTCATGCCCTGCCGACACCACGGCCTCGAGCGTAGGCACTGCGAAATCCGGCGTCCCACAAAATACCAGCTTCATCGCTCTCCCTCCCGAGCAAAGCGAGGCCCCAAGCCCCTGACCCACCAAGAAAGGGTATACCCGCCACGAAGTGGCCGCCCGCCGCGCAGGCGGCCCGTCCGGCAGGACATCACCACTCGCCGTTCTTAATCAGCTTCTTCATCTTCCGCACCACCAGATCCCGCTTCAATCGACTCAACCGATCAATAAACAAAACCCCATCCAGATGATCGATCTCATGTTGAAACGCGCGAGCCAACAACTCCTCGCCTTCAATCTCAAACCACTCGCCCTTCACATCCTGAGCCCGCACCTTCACCTTCGCCGCGCGCGAAACCTTCTCGCGAATCTCCGGCAGGCTCAAACATCCCTCTTCCTCCACCTGCTTGCCTTCACGCGCAACAATCTCCGGATTGATCAGCACAATCCTCTCCTCCGGATTCTTCTTAAAACTCACATCGATCACCGTAATCCGTTGCGAGATCGCAATCTGCGGAGCAGCCAGCCCGATCCCCTGCGCCGCATACATACTCTCGAACATCTCCTCCGTCAGCTTCTTCAGCTTCGCGTCGAACACCGTCACCGTCTCGCCCGGCTTCTGCAGCACAGGATCCGGCCACTTCACCACCTCATGAATCTTCCCGCTCTTTTTCGTATCTTTTTCCGTCACGTTCTCTTGTCTCTCTTCAACTAATTTGTCTGTTACTCAATACTTCCGAATCTGCTCGCAATACCCATCAAAATTCCGCTTCATCTCTTTCAGCGAATCCCCGCCAAACTTCTCGACCACCAACCGCGCCACCGTCAGCGCAACCATCGCCTCCGCCGCCACGCCCGCTGCCGGAACCACACAAACATCGCTCCGTTCATAAGCCGCCTTCACCGGCTCCCGCGAAGCAAAACTCACCGAACCCAGCGGCCGCCGCAGCGTAGAAATCGGCTTCAAATATCCCCGCACCACAACATCCTCACCATTTGAGATGCCGCCCTCGAGCCCACCGGCATTATTCTGCTCCCGAGTAAACCCAGTAAATCTTCGCGGCTTTTCTAGTCCCTCATCCCTAGTCCCTGGTCCCTGCTCTTCATACCCAATCGCATCATGCACAGCCGACCCCACCGACTCCGCGGCCGTCACCCCGCGCCCAATCTCCACCGCCTTCACCGCCTGCAAACTCATCACCGCCTGTGCCAGCAGCCCATCCATCCGCTCATCCCAGTTCGCATGCGTCCCCACTCCCGGAGGCAGCCCATGCACCACCACCTCAAACACCCCACCCACCGTATCGCCCGTACGCAACACCGCATCCACCTCGGCCTTCATTGCCGCCTCAGACCCGGCATCCACGCAATTCAGCAGAACCTCGTCATTCGCCCGCAGCGCAACAATCTCCTCCCAAGTCGCCGCCCGCGACAACTCCGCCTTCCCCACGCGGATCACATGACTCGCAACCTCCACCCCCAGAGCCCGCAGCAACATCTTCGCCACCGCACCCGCCGCAACCCGCGCCGCACTCTCCCTTGCGCTCGCCCGTTCCAAAACATACCGCGCGTCAGGAAAGTCATACTTCAAACTCCCCGCCAGATCCGCATGTCCCGGTCGTGGAGAAGCCACCGCCTTATGCTTCGCCGCATCCCCTTCATCGACCGGAAGAATCTCCGTCCAGTTCTTCCAATCCGCGTTCGCAATCACCATGGAAATCGGCGACCCGATCGTCTTCCCATGCCGAACCCCACTCAAAATATGCGCCGAGTCCGTCTCAATCCGCATCCTGCCGCCGCGCCCATACCCCCGCTGCCGCCGCCAAAGCTCCCGGCTCAAAAACTCCTGGTCGACCGTCACCCCCGCGGGCATCCCGCTCAACAACGCCACCAGCGCCTCGCCGTGGCTCTCTCCCGCTGTCGAAAATCGCAACATCCGCTCTCAAGCCCTCACAAACACCAAGCCGCAAACCTAAATTGTAGCAACCCAGCGTCCCCGAAAACGCGCTCACGAAGCAACGTCTCCCCCGCGCCCCGCGGGAGCAGCAAGATGAAGCGCAACAAAAAGGCCGCGCCGAAGCGTGGCCTCTCTGGCATGATTGCGTGTGTTTCCTAGTGATTGGTGGTGTTATTGATTATTGAAAATAGCTCCCACCGTCACGTTTGGGTTGGTATCCGAGATGATGACCGTGCAAGTGTTGGGCATGGTTGTTGATGATGGGTTAGGCGAGATAGTAGTGCAGCTAGTGGACCACCCTCCGAACGCCACTCCTGTTTGCTGTGGCGCTGTCAAGGTCACGGTCGTTCCAATGGGATAAGGCGCTGAACATACTGATCCTCCAGCCCCGGTCCAGCCCGGGCCGCAATGGATCACATCCGCCGTGCCCGTGGCGGAAGGAGCGGTTACCAGCCAATTGGTAGTATTCAAGCCTTCGTTATAGACAGTGATGGTTGCCTTCAGCGCGGGTGCCTGCGTACCCGGAACACATGAACCAAGGGTTGGCGGGTCACCGTTAGGATTGGGGAGCGCCTGAGGACAGTTGAACGTTGCCGTGGCGGTCTGGATGGTCCCGTCGGTGCTCATTGCTTCAGCAATGATGGTGGCGCTTCCACTGCCATAGGCAGTAACAACCCCGGCCGTAGAGCCAGTCGGTAGCGGAGAACTATTATTCGAGTTGACCGGGAAAACGTCGGGAGCAGAAGAGATCCAGGTCACGGAGTTTGTCAGATCCCTGACGTATGGAACGGTCGAGAACGTTCCGAACGCCAGGAAATTCCCCGTATCCTGCAGATTCCCTACAGTAATCGAGTTCGGAATGATGGTGAGTGAAAGAAGAGGCTCAGGAGCAGCCGTGAGCGAAACCGCCACACTCGCGGTATTTGTAACCACGCTTCCGTCCGGGTTCGTCAATAACGCCGTGATCGTGCTATTGCCCGCGCTCAACCCCGTAATAAGGCCGGAGGAGCTGACGGTAGCAATCGACGGAATGCTGGAACTCCAAACAATCTGGTTCGAGTTGGTAACGTTCGTCAGAAGGCCGCTGCTTCCGGACGTTCCCAGCGCAACCAGTTGGCTGGTTTGCCCCGATGCCGACAGTGCCTCCGAGTTTGGCGTAACCGACACCGCCGTGTACTGCTGAGTCGCTCCGCCCGTCACATTGAACGTGGCAGTCCCCGCCACCACCGTACTCCCGGCGTTATAAAGTGCTGTAATCGTCGAGGTCCCCTTACCCACCGCCGTAGCAAGCCCCGTGGTAGCCCCAATCGTCGCAATCTGCGCACTGCTGGAACTCCACGCCACCTGACCCGTCAGATTCACAGTAGCCCCCGACGAAGTCGTCCCAATGGCAAGAAACTGGCTCGTTTGAGTCGGCGCGGCAACCGATTGAGAGCCCGGTATAACCGCCAGCGAAAGAACACTCCCCCCAGCCACCCCCCCGGCGGCAGCCGAAACCGTAACCGTAGCGCTCGAACTCGTAGTCCCATTGAACGCAGTTGCGCTGGCCGTGATCGTCGCGGTGCCTGCGCCCTCCGCCACCACAAGTCCGGCACTCGAAACCGACGCCACCGAAGGGCTGCTGGAGGTCCAGGTCAGCCCAGTCGTTATCGGCTGTGTCGAAAGGTGGTTGCCATTGCCGTATGTCCCCACCACGCTGAGTTGCGCTGTCTGCCCCACGGTCAGAGCCTGACTTGTCGGTGAAACCTGAATAGAATCCAGCCCCGAGACCGCGCACCCAACCAGCGAACCAAGGCAGAGGAGCAGAAGCCCCCGAAAAGCACGACGAGCGACCATTTAAACTCTCCTGGCCCCTCCACTCCGTGGCAGAGAGGGAGCCTACTAGGCTCCAGCAACCAAATAGCCATTATCCCCAGCGGCCCTTCCTTAGGAAAATCAGCCAGTTACACGCCAGGGAGCCCCTCCACGGTGTCATCGCACGTATACAGACCCCACCCGAACGACACCCCGCGTATACAGAATCCACCGCTCGTTAATCAGTCAGCCAACCGCCACCCAACCCCTACCTCCCGTCCACCTTCCCCGTCTGAATCTTCTCCAACGCCAGCTTCTCCGCCGTCTCCAACCCATCCGCCGCCGCCACCTTCACATCCGGCTCCACCCCCGTCCCCTCCCAGTTCGTCTTCGTCACCGGGTCCAGCGACTTCGCAAACGGAACCCCCACCGAAAAATAATCCGCCACGACATGCCCCGCCACCGGATGCGCCCCACCCCCCGTCGTCTCTCCGACAATCACCGCCCGCTTCTGGTTCTTCAAATCAAACGCAAACTCCTCCGCACCCGAGAACGTATGCTTCGACGTCAGCACATACACCGGCTGCGTCACCATCCTCTTCCCCGGCAGGTACGACAGCGTCCAGTTCTGCTGCGTTGAATCCTCCTTCCGGTTGTACATATCGATCAAATGCGTCGGCTTATCGAACAGATAGCTCGCAATGAGCGTCACCATCGCCGGAGACCCGCCGCCATTCTCCCGTATATCGAAGATCAGCGCATCCGTATGCGCCACAAACCCCATCGCCGCCGCCACCGTCGCCCCGCAGAAACCAGGATCTGCAAACCCATCGAACTTGATATACCCAATATTGTTCGGCAGAATCTCCACCTTCCGGAACAAGCAATTGTCCCGCTCCATCTGCTTATTTCTCCGCTCCAAATCCTCCGCCGTAGGCTCCCTTCGCGGAGGCGTCTTATAAGAATTAAAACTCACTCCGATATGCTTATCATGGCTCACCGCCAGCAGATCCTTCCGCAACTGCGAAGCAAACGCATCCCCATCCGTAAGCGAGTCGTAAGCCCCCTTCGCCTCATGCGCCTTCAACGCATCGCTCATCTGCTGCGCCAGCACCGCATCAATGTAGAACTCCATCAAATCCGCACTAATCCCATCGATCACCCTCTTCCGCATCGCCGCATCTATCGTCACATTCTCCACCGTCACCCCCGGAGGCAGCGCGCCAATCCCAAACGTCACCACCGTCGGCGGCGTCCCATCTTTCACCAGCAGATTCCCCAGCGCCGTCGTCGACCCATTCTTCTCCTTCACCCGAAACCGCACATGCAGCGGCTCACTCGACTCAATCCCGATCAACTCAAACCCACCCGTCTGCCCCCGAAACCAGCATCCCATCCACATTCTCTTTCAGATCCACCGTCTTCACATAAGCCTCAACCTTAGCCCGATCCCCGCTATTGAACGCATCCAGCCACGCCTGCAGCGTCCGTCCCGCCGGGGTATCCGGCACCGAAGTCTGAGCCGCCACAGAACCAACGCCCAGGCAAACCAAAACCATCATCCGGCAAACAAATTGAGCAGTCATATCGCCTTGGACGCACGCAACCCAAAAATCGTTCAAAAAATCTGGATACACTACTCCTCGGCGCCCGGGCACCATCAAACAGTCACGGTCACCCGCAAAAACGTAGCAGGGATCGACGTCCCTCCATCGCCATCAGTGTTCTGCGATTTCGCCATCTCCACAAGCTGATTGTTCAGTTCCTCCACCTTTCCGTTCTTCTCCGCAGCCTCGAAGGCATTCATCGTAGGCCCATAGAATCGCCGAAACAATTCGATGACATGTGCCGGACCCTTGAGAGAGATAAAGTGGAACGTGTCCTTGGTCAACGAAATCTTCTCCTTCGGAATTCCCGCCTGTCCAAAACGTTCGATGATATGACTCTCCACACCCCACGTCATCGGACTGACAAAGCCCTCTGGAGGCGGAGGCGTAAACGCCGAACTGATCTTCAGCACCTGCGCCACAAACGTCGGATCGTTCGGAATCCAGTTGCCCATCACAATGCGGCCGCCCTGCTTCGTCACCCGAACCATCTCCTTCGCCACGTCGAAAGGTCTCGGCGCGAACATGGCGCCGAACACCGACAACGTCAAATCAAACGAATGATCGGGAACACCTTCCAGATTGCTC
The DNA here is from genome assembly GCA_963841335.1 of uncultured Acidobacteriaceae bacterium. Taxonomy (GTDB): domain Bacteria; phylum Acidobacteriota; class Terriglobia; order Terriglobales; family Acidobacteriaceae; genus Edaphobacter. Next base: position 602,426 of record CAWJCF010000001.1, read on the forward strand.
GCGTCTCCCTCCTGAAATTTCAGATTAGGGAGACCAGCTTCCCTGGCTCGTCTGTTTCCGGCCTCAACCAGGTTGCTCGCAATGTCGATTCCAACCACATCTGCCCCCATTCGGGCCAGAGGAATCGCCGTAGTGCCGTCACCGCATCCGAGATCGAGCACACGAACCGGAGGCTTGACCCCCAAAGACGCCACAACCGCCTCTCCCGATTCACGCATAAACGCTGCAATCTCGGTGAAATCGCCCTTCTCCCACAACACTTTGTTTGGATTCATAGTCTTTCTCTCCTACGCACACAGATATAGCCGAAGAATCGCAATAAGATTCGGTGCACTGCTAACTCTTGGCCGGGAAGATAGCCAGTATCGAACAGATACCCCAAATCTGCAAATCTCCTGCAAAGGCCCCCTCTGCACAAAACGGCAAGCCTGACATTCAAACCCGACAAGGCATAATGGCTTCGAGGAAAAATGCCGGCCCTTTCCCGTCAGCTTAACCGAACAACCCGAGCCCTCTGCGTCTGCGGCCTCCTCTGCGTAATCGCCCTTCAACTCATCCACGTCGCACGCGCCACCTCCGCCACATGGGACGAGCCGCACCACCTCTTCGACGGCTACACCATCTGGAAGCTCCACGACTACACCCTGAACCCCGAAGTCCCCCCGCTGGTCAAACTCACCGCCGCGGCTCCCCTGCTCCCCATGCACCTCAACGTCCCCGTCAATCAAGGCCGCTCCGTCCCCATGGAAGCCTTCCTAGACGGCCGCGCATTCCTCTTCGGCAACGGCACCGACCGCGTCCTCTTTCCCGCCCGCATGGCCTGCGCGCTCTTCATGCTCGGCCTCGCCCTCCTCCTCTACCTGGCAGCCGCAGAGATGTTCAGCCCTACCGCAGGCCTCTTTGCCCTCGCTCTCCTCGCCTTCGATCCCAACTTCCTCGCCCACAGTGCTCTCGTCACCACCGACGTCGGCAGTTCCTTTTTCTTCCTCGCCGCCATCTACGCCTTCTACCGCTACTGCAAAAACCCAACCTCGCCGCGCCTCCTCACAGCGGGAGTCGTCGCAGGACTCCTCTTAGCCACAAAGTTCACCGGCATCTTCCTTCTCCCCATGTTGCTTCTCTGCGTCCTATTGGAGTGGGCCCTCACTCGCAGCGCAAGAATCCTCTGGCAACGCCTCGCCGCCGCAGCCGCCATCAGCGTCATCGCCTGGATCGTCCTCTGGTCCTTCTACGGATTCCGCTACAAAGCCGCGCCGGAGGGCCGTGAACTCAATCCCACTCTCAACGCCTACCTCGCAAAAATGTACGACCAGCCCGCCGCGCACAAATTAGCCATCATCGCCCACTACAAATTTCTCCCCGAGGCCTACATCTGGGGCCTCGAAAACACAAAGAACACCGAGTTCGAAGACAACAGCTACTTCTGGGGCCGCGTCTACCGCCACGGCAACCGCGCCTACTTCCCCGTAGCCTTTCTCATCAAATCCACTCTCCCATTTCTCATCCTCCTCTGCCTCGCTCCGCTCGCATGGCGCTGGGGTCTCCTCAACAAACCCCGCGAGCTAGCCTTCCTCCTCATCCCCGTCGTCGTCTATCTCGCCGTCTCCATCCACTCCGACATGGACATCGGCCTGCGCCATCTCCTCCCCGTCTACGCCTTCCTCTACCTCCTGATCGCCGGCACCTCCATCACCCTCACCAACCACAACCCACGTTGGCGCACCCCACTCGCAGTACTTCTTTGCTGGCAAATCATTACCTCCTGCCGCGTCGCCCCCGCCTACATGGCCTACGGCAACGAAGCCTGGGGTGGCCCCTCGCAAGTCCATCGCTACCTCAGCGACGCCAACACAGACTGGGCCCAGCAGCTCAAAGCCATCAAGTCCTACACTGACGAATTCCACATCACCAACTGCTGGTTCGCCTACTTCGCCGACGGAGCCATCCAGCCCTCCGATTACGGAATCCCCTGCAAGCGCCTCCCAACCACCGTCACCCTATGGTGGCTCGATCTCCCCATGCACGTCCCTCCCATCATCGACGGCACCGTCTTCATCAGCGATAGCGATCGCGCTGGCATCGAGTTCGGCGACGGAGCACTAAACCCCTACGACAGCTTCCTCCACATCCAGCCCGACGCCACCATCCAACACGGCGTCTACGTCTACAACGGAAAATTCCCCGTCCCCCTCGCCTCAGCGCTAGTCGAAGCCCACGAAGCCCAAAAACTCCTCACCGCCGGCTCCGTAAACGACGCCCTAGCAAAAGCCACAGAAGCCGCAACCCTCGCTCCCGACTCCGCCCACGTCCAATCCATCCTAGGCGACACCCTCCTCGCGTCCAACAACCCGACCGAAGCACTCGCGCACTACCGCCTCGCCCTACAAGCCGCACAAACCATCCGCCCCGATCTCCAATCCGGAATCGCCGACGACATCACCCAGAAAATCAACAAGCTCCAAACCACCCAGCCTCGCCCCTAAAAATGCCTCTCAATAAAAATCTGCCCAACTACGAATCTTTTCGTTGACAAGTACGAATCAAATCGTATATGTTCTCCACCATGGCAAAGAAACCCATCACGCCGAAGCCAACCGAAAGCGAACTCGAGCTCCTCGGCATTCTCTGGGAGCGAGGCCCACTCACCGTCCGCGAGCTGTTCGAAGCAGTCAACGAAGGCCGTCCCGTCGTCTACACCGGCGTCCTCAAACTCCTACAGATCATGGCCGAAAAGGGTCTGGTCGAACGCGACGAACGCGAGCGCGCCCACGTCTACCGCGCCGCCGTCTCGCAAGCCGACACCGAGCAGCGATTCCTGCGCGAACTCAGCGAAAAATTCTTTGCAGGCAGCGCCGCCCAGCTGGCACTCCGCGCCCTGCAGATTGAAAAAGCCAGCGACGAAGAACTCGAAGCCATTCGAAAATTAATCGAGAAAAGACCCTAACCACATAGCCATTGCCCTGTCAGATAGGTATTCCGGAGGAAGGTCGAATGATGAGCCCGATAACCTGGTTGTCACGCGAAGAAGTCGTAGCGTTAGGGTGGACACTCCTGCACTTCTGCTGGCAGGGAACAGCCGTAGCCGTCGCGTTCGCCGCGGTGGATCGCATCACCTCCCACGCCAGCTCAAAAATCCGCTACACCATAGCTCTCGCCGCATTGATGCTCATGCCCGCCATCGTCCTCGGAACCTTCACCTTGGAAATCCAGGCCATCCACACAGCCACCCCAGCCCACCTCCTCGGCGACACCAACACCGTCATCTCCACCACCCCCAGCGGCATCCAACCCCTCCTCCACGAACTCCCCCTAGCCTCCAGCCTCGAAGAACCCACCAACTGGCTCGCCCTGCGCACTGACCGCATGTTGCCCTGGGTCGACGCCATCTGGTTTCTCGGCGTCCTCTTCCTCGCCCTCCGTTCGCTCGGCGGATGGTGGCATCTCGGCCAGGTCCGCCGCAACGCGCGCAGAATGATCCCGCAGGACATCGAGCGCGCCTTCCTCCATCTCTGCGACCAGATCGAAGTCGGCCGCAAAGTCGTCCTCCGTGCCTCCGACGAAGTCATCTCCCCCATGGCCATGGGCGTCTGGCGTGCGACCGTCATCCTGCCCATCAGCGCCGTGCTCTCGCTGCCGCGCGCAGAACTCGAAGCCGTCATCGCTCACGAACTCGGCCACATCCGCCGCTGGGACTACCTCTGGAACCTCCTCCAGACCGCCATCGAAAGTCTTCTCTTCTTTCATCCCGCCGTCTGGTGGATCAGCCGCACCGTCCGTGATCGCCGCGAAATCTGCTGCGACGAAATCGCCGTTCGCAGTTGCTCCGACGCCGCCGTTTACGCACGGGCGCTGCTCCGTCTCGAAGAACAAAGAACCGTCAAACTGCGTCTCGCCATGGCCCTAGGAGGCTGCGGTGGCTCGCTGTTAGGCCGAGTCAGAAAAATCCTGGGAGAAGACATGGCAATGGAAGGCAGAATGACAAGTGGCGTCAGCGTAGCGGCAATCGGAGCGCTTACGCTGTCGTTCCTCCTCGCACCAAAGATCAGTGAAGCAGTCGCGACCCCTGCCGGTACCCATCCCATGCTCTCGCACGTAGTCGAAACTCTTCCCGCGGCAGTCATCTCTCAAACCGAGACAACGAATAAACGCATCGCCGTTCCCGCCGTGCCGGCCACCGTGCCTGACATCGCCGCGATCCCGATCGTTATACCGGACGCCGCCGTGCCACCCATCGTCATACCTGACGTCGCCGTGCCTCCCATCGTTCTACCGGACGGCGCCGCGCCCGCCATCGCCCCACTCCCGCCGTCTACCGCTCATCACTCGCAACACCGCACAGAACCCGTCGTTACCGTGTCCGTCACGCCGCGCGTTCACACCGAGTTCGCTTTTTCATCCGCAATCATAGTGAATGGCGTCACAAACGCCGCCGATGAAGTTGTGTTTTGGCAATCAAACGCGAAAGACTCCACGCAAACGACAGCCGCAAGCTCCACCAAGGGAACAGGCACAGCGTATCTCGACGGTATGCGTGACGCTGGGTACCCGCTCGACCTCAACAACGATCTGAATCAGCTCGTCGCGCTCAAATCCATCGGCGTCACCCCCGAGTACGCAAAATCGATGGGCGCAGCAGGACTCGGCAAACCCACACTGCACGACCTGATCGCGCTCAAGTCCCTGGGCGTGACACCCGACTACGTCGCCTCCCTCAAACAGACCGGCCTCGCCCCAATGACCTTCCACGACGTCGCAACCGATAAGTCCCTCGGAATCACGCCCGAATACGCAGCCGAAATGAAGCAGAAGGGATTCGGCGATCTCAGCCCACACGAGCTCGTCACCATGAAGTCAATGGGCGTCACACCCGAATACGCAGCTCAGATGAAGCAGTCCTTCGGCAATCTCAGCACACATGACCTCGTCGCCATGAAGTCCATGAACGTCACTCCCGAATTTGCAGCACAAATGAAACAGCAGGGATTCGCCAACCTCAGCGTGCATGAATTGATCAGCATGAGGGCCCAGGGAATGACGCCCGAGTACGCCGGCTGGCTCAAACAACACTTCCCCCAAGCCACCGACGAAGAGCTGCACCGCGCCGCCATCTTCCACATCGACGACAAATTTCTCGCCGACGCAAAATCCCACGGCTTCAATGACAACAACCTCGACAAACTTCTGAAGCTGAAGATGTCAGGTCTGCTCGACAATTAGCCGTTCCCCCAACCACGCCTGGGCCCTAACTAAGGATACCTAACCATGCGCAAAATTACCGCGTTCTGCATCGCGCTCGGCCTCATCACCACAACAGCCATCGCTCAAACCGCCAACACCTGCTCCATCAGCGCCGGACGAACGGAAGAGAAGATGTCCATCGGATGGGATCGCGGAGACTGCGCCGCCACCGAACACTGCCACAACGGCAACTCCGACATGCTCTGGAGCAAATGGACCGGAATCACCGCGCAGGATCTCGAGCATGAAGGCGCCACCATCGATGCCCGCATGAAAGCCGAGGCCGGCGAAATGCGCTGTGCCGGAACCGTCCACGACGCCGCACTCCGCGGCACATACTCCTTCACCCCCGATGGCGCGTTCGTCAAAAAGATGGAAGCCATGGGCTTCGACGACCAGACACCCGACCGTCTCCAGGGCTACGCCATGCTCGACATCACCACCGACTGGGTCAAACAGATGAAAGACGCCGGCGTCACCGAGATGAACTCGCACAACATCATGGGCCTCAAAGCGCTCAAGGTCGACCCCGCCTACGTCAAAGCCATGGCCGTCGCGGGCTATCCCGAACTCCGAGCCCAGAAGCTCACCAGCATGAAGGCCGTCGGCGTCACTCCGGAAAAAGTGCAGGCCATCAAAGCCATGGGCTACACGCCAACGCAAGAAGAACTGATCCAGCTGAGCGTCTTCAAAATCGACGCACCTTTCGTCGAACGCATGAAGGCCCGCGGCTTCCAAAACCTGACCATCGCCCAACTCATAAAAATCAAAGTCTTCAAACTCGACGAATAACCCTCATGCCCGATGGGGTATCCCACTCAGTCGGCACTTATCCCAGATTGCCGTGGCGAACGTGCGTTTAGTGGCCGGTGTTCGCGGCAGCCGTAGTGGAATGCGCGAGGACAGCGGGTTGAAAATCGGGGTTCCCGAAGTTCCATAGGAAAAAGGTAAATATATCGGTCCAGTCCGACACCTGTTGCGCGACGGTATCGGTGATACCGTGGCCCGCGTCGTAATTCACGCGGAAGAGGATGGGGTTCGGTCCGGCATTCGCGGCTTGCAGGCGTGAGGCCATCTTCGCGCCCTCCCAGGGATCGACTCGGGGATCGTTGGCGCCTGCAGTGACGAGCACTGCGGGATACTTGGTGCCTGGAACAACGTGCTCGTACGCTGCCATCTCAAAGAGGGCCTTGAAACCGTCTGGATCCTTGACCGAGCCGAACTCAGGAATGTTGGCCGGGCCGTTGGCGCCCATCTCTTCACGGAGCATGTCGGAGCAAGGAACACCGTCTACCGCGGCGGCGAAGAGGTCGGGGCGCTCGGTGATGGAGCGGCCGATCAGAATTCCGCCCGCGGACTGACTCCAAATTCCGAGGTGTAGCGTTGAGGTGTATTTCGCATCGATCAGGTATTGCGCAGAGGCGATGAAATCGCGCCAGGTATTTGCCTTGGTGAGCTTTTTGCCGGCGAGGTGCCAGCCTTCACCAAGTTCGCCACCACCGCGCACATGGGCGATGGCGAGCACGCCTCCACGTTCCAACCACGCCATGTAACGTCGGCTGAAGCCGGGCGTGAATGCGTCTCCATAGGCGCCATAGCCAATCAGCGCAGTGGGTGCGGTGCCGTTGCGGATCAGACCCTTCTTATAGACGATGGAGAGCGGGACCGCGGTGCCGTCCAGGCCCTTGATGGTGATCTCTTCGGAGACAAGGTCTGTCGGGTCAACAGGGTTAGGAACCTTGAGGTGCAGGGCAGTCACCGATGCAGTCTTGGGGTCGTAGCGGAAAGCATCGCCGGGCTTCGTCCAACTCGTAAGGTCGATGACCGCGCCAGAAACCGAGAGCGCTGTGGCAACATAGTCGGCGTGTTCGGTCGCAGGCAGCGGAAGGGTTGTCGGCTTGGCGTCAGGGCCGTACGGCAGCCGGAGCACACGGCCAATGCCGTTCTGCAGGCACTGGATGTAGAGCGCGTCCGAGGCCGCGTGAAGCACATTCGTGCCGATGAAACCGCCGGAGAGAACCAGGTCGCTTGCCGGGAGTACGACCTCCGCCGCCTTGAGGTTAGGATGAGCAGCGTCTACGCGCAGAATCTTGCCATTCAGCGTTCCATCAAAGCTCACGAGGTAAAGGTCATCTTCGTGGAGCGCCTCGTCGGTCACCTTGTCGGAGAAGTCGGCGACCTTCTGCCACCCTGAATGGGTCGTGAGGGCAGTGGGCGGCCCAACGTAAATCGAGCTGTTGGGATCGACTCCCGGAGTCACGATTGCAAACGCGAACTTTGATCCCGGCACCGTCAGCGCGATCGGGAAAGAGAACTCCGGGACGTCGATGTCGGGCGAGATACCGTGGCCGAGGACGACTGTATCCTGCGTCACCGGCGTGCCCAGAATATGTTGGTGCGCCATTACCTTGCGGTACTTGTCGGTCGGTGGAGCGTCGGGGGCAAGCTTCTCCAGTTGCAGGTAGAAGAGGATTTTATCGTCGGCGGAAAAGACTCCGCCTTCGCAGCGTTCGATGGTCTCGGGCAGTTCGCGTCCGGTGGCTGTCTCGTAAATATGGGCCGTCTTCACTTCGGATCCACCTGGAGATAGATCGACCGTGACGAACTTGCCGTCGTCGGAGGGCGTGTAATCGTCGAGCGATACGTGGGACGTAGCGGTCGAGAGCTTTGGCAGGTCGAGAAGCATGCGATCGGGACCGCCTGAAGCCGTACGGACATAGAGACTGGCCTGATTTTCGCCCCGTTTGCGCTTGCGAAAGAAAAGATAGGGACCGCCGACCTTGACGTCGGTGATAGCAGCCTCTTCGGCGTTCATGTAGCGGGTCATCTCGGCGGCAAACGCCTTCCGACCGGGGATGCTGTCGAGCACCGCGCGGGTATAGTCCGCCTGGCCCCGCATAAAGGCGACAACCTCCGGCGACTTCTGATCTTCAAGATAGCGATAGGGATCGACAACCTGCTGACCGAAGTAGGTATCCGTCACTGGCCTGACGGGCGCTACTGGCGGAGGTGCGATGGAGCCCTGCGTCTGCGCCACCGCATGAAACGTAAAGAAGAGGATGCCAGCGGGCAGCAGTGAAGTCAGACGGCGGCGGCTAGGAAAATCGGAGGTCCCGAGCATGTGGAAAGTGTACTCCCAGCCCAGGAACAGCTCATCCAGATGAGTGTCTTCAAAATCGCCGCCGCCTTCGTCGAGCGCATGAAAGCCCGCGGTTTCCAAAACTCACAATTGCCCAACCCATAAAAATCGCGCCCTTTCGGACAACGACCTCTGCCTGTCAAAAGCCGCACCGGACAAGCAACGCGAGTATGCGTGTCCCCGGAAAAGTACAAGCCATCAAAGCTGCGCTACACTAGCTCCCCAGAAGCACGCGGTTCGGCCAGAACGATTTTGAAGCCGAAGGAGTTGCGCGGTGACCCTCTCCATCGAAAATTCAGCCACCGAGTCGGCTGTGCTCGTCGTCGGCGCGGGACCGACGGGATTGCTTCTCGCCTCCGAGCTTCAACGACGCGGCGTACCATGCCATCTCATCGATGCGCTGCCCGGCCCACTTCACTGGGATCGCGCAACCGTCTTACACCCTCGCTCTCTCCAGATATTCGAGGCGATGGGGCTCGCCGAAAAATTCCTCGACGCAGGTTGCAAACAACGAGTCATCAAGGTCCACTCCGACGGGAAGCTACTGGGATCGCTGGATCTCTCCACCTGCGGCAGCGTCTACGGTTTCAACCTCGGTCTGTCCGAAGAGGTCACCGAGTCCATACTCACCGACTATCTCCTGGAACACGGCGGAGAGGTCCATCGATCATCCCGGTTAGTCGCCCTGACACCCGACAACGAAGGCCTCCTTGCTGAAATCGAGCGCGACGGCAACCACTACCAGTTAAAAGTCCGCTGGGCAGTAGGGTGCGATGGCCTCCACAGTCCCACGCGCGAACTCAGCGGCATTGGCTTCGATGGACACGACATCCCCAAAACCTGGGCCGTCTTCGACGCGACCGTGCAAGGCTGGAACGACACCTACGAAGGCGTCTTTCCCTTCCTCGATGCGTCTCCCATCATCCTCACGGCTCTTCCCAGCCAACGCTGGCGCGTCTACCTCAGGCCCACTTCAAATAACTCCGATCTCGTCGCAGATGCCACTGCCACCCTCCGCGCAAATATTCCCGGAGCGTCTTTCGTCGACGTGAAGAACCCCACACGATTCCACTGTCACACCAAAATCGCCGCCAAATTCCGCGACGGCTCGGTCTTTCTCGCCGGAGATGCAGCGCACCTCTGCACGCCAGCGGAAGGCCACGGCATGAACACCGGCCTGCAGGACGCCTTCAATCTTGCCTGGAAACTTGCCCTCGTCCACCACCGCCACGCCCACGCCGCACTTCTCGACAGTTACGAAGCCGAGCGCAGGCCCGTCGCCGAAAGAATCACGCAATCCGGCGATCGCACCGAACACGCGCACACATTGACCGATCCCGCCAAACGCCGAAGCCGCGATCAGGAGATCACCTCGAGGCTTGCCGATCCTGCCACGCTCCATCTCGAAGTAGCGGCCGAAGCCGAGCTGAACATCAACTACTCCGGATCACCAATCATCTGTGGCAACGCCAACAAATCTCTCGCTCCCGGAAATCGGCTGCCCGACACAATACGCGTCGAATGGAAGGATGGCTCCTCACGCAGACTTCACCAGCTAGGACACCGCGCAGGCCACACCCTGATGCTGCTGGCCGGCCCCAACGCGCACCCCACGGCATTCGTCGATCTCTACGCCACCCTCCAGAAGCGGTCCACCAACTCTCCCCTGTTCGAAGCCTTCCACAGCCTCGGCCTCTCTCGAGACCTGCCCGTCGACATCGGCTATCTCGAACCCGAAGCCGCCGCACTTCTCGGTCTGGAAGGAAACACTCTCCTCGCGATACGCCCCGACGGATACATCGGCCTGCGCGCGGACCAGAACCACCTCGCCGCCCTAAACCACTACCGCACTCTCCTCCACGCCCAACATTCCTGACTGCCCGCAATCAGTAGCGGCCGTTACATGGCTAAGCCCGATTGGGCATCCGGAGTCGTCTTTCAAATCTCCAAAAAAATCTCAAAAAGTGGCATTTTCTTGGCGCCGAAAATCCCACCACCCAGAAACCACAACTCCACCACAAAAACACCACAACTTCACCACAAAAAACCATCCAAAAGCTCTGTGGAAATCTCAAAACCCCCTCGAAAAATGCACCCTTCGCCACGCATGGAAACCGCTACTCCTCACCCAGGAATTTTTTCGAATTAAACAGCGCCCGATCCATACTCCTCACCCACTCCGTCACCTCACCCGGCCCTTTTCCTGTCGCCTCTGAAGCCGCAAACTCATTCCGAACCGCCTGCATCTTCGCCTCAAGATCGTCCAAAGCGCTCAAAAGAATAGCCTCCGGAGTCATCGGCAGCTTCGGCGACCCAAACTCATACTTCCCGTGATGACTCAAAATCATATGCTCCACCAGCACCGCCAGCTTCTCCGGAAACGGCGCAATCTCCCGCACCTTCTCCCGTAGCATCCCCTGCGCAATGCTGATATGCCCCACCATCTGCCCCTCTAACGTATAGGAAAAGCTGGACTTCCACTCCAACTCCCGTACTTTCCCAATATCGTGCAGAATAGCCCCCGTAACCAACAGATCCGCATCGACTTCCGGGTAAAACGGAACCGTAGCCAGACAAACCCGAACCAGGGTCACCACATGCTCCAGCAACCCACCCAACCACGCATGATGCAGTCTCTTAGCTGCAGGGGCAGATTTGAACGCCGTCCCAATCCCCTCATCATCAAGAAAATAAAAGACTAACCGCTTCAAATCCTCATTCTGAAAAGCCGAGACATACCCGCGCAATTCCGCCCACATCGCCTCCACATCGAACTTCGTAGCCGGCTGAAAATCCGTCGGATCGATCTCCGAATCCGCCGCTAACCTCATCTTTTTCAACGTGATCTGAAACTTCCCGTTGTACTTCGAGATGTCCCCATGAACTTTGACATAGCAACCCTCCGAGCAAAACTCAATCGGATCGGCCACCTCATCCCACATCCGCGCTTCCAGCGAACCCGTCCTATCGCTAAGAATCAAAGCAAGATACTGCCCACCCTGCTTCTTCTCCCGCACCTGCATCGACGTCAGCAAAAAATAAGAAGTGACCGTAGAATTCTCAAACCGCACTGCATCTTCAACAAAAAACTCTTTCATCTCAACAGAATACCCCTCACTTCAAACAAAACGCGAGAGCCTAAGCTCTCGCGTGGTAAATCCCATCAAACCGCTGATTATTGAGGAGTTGCGGGCGGCGTCTGCGGCGGTGTCGGAGGTGGCTGTGGGGGCGTCGTCGTCGTATCCGCAGGCTTCTGAGGCGGCAAAATCCCCTCCTGAGCCGTTCCCCGGTCCGGAGCCTTCGAGGGCGTCTCGGACGGCGGCGGCGCAGCAGGTTTAGGTGCCTGATTCTGCAGCCTTTCCTTCGGCTCCTTCGGCGCATTCTTATTCTTAGGCTGCTTCTTTGCCTTCTTTTTCGACGTATCCCCGTTCAAACCCAGGGGAGCCGCCTGAGCCTTCTCCGTCGCCTTCTCTTCAGAAGTGGCCGCAACCGGTCCCGCAGCCACTTTCTCGTTCACTTTCTTGACCTTAGCGACCTTCTTCTGGGCCGTAACCTGCTTCGCGCGATCACTATAGCGCGTCTTCCCCGTCGGTGCTGGATGCACATCCAACGGACTTGGTCCAACATCAGCAACCGTAGTTTCCGCCACCGCAGGACTCTTCAATCCTGCCGCCGAAGTCGCTCCTTCCCCCACATCCGAACCCGTGGCGGTCTCTTCCGGCCCCGCCGGCAGCGAGTTCCGCGGCGCCTGCCCGTACCGCACCTTCTCACGCTTCACCTTCGCTGACTTCGGAGTACCCGCCGTAGTCTTCGCCGTAGCCTTCGTTGCGGTTGTCGTTCCCGAAGTCGTCACCGCCGACACCGGCGTAGCCACCGGAGCCGCAGCGCTCTTCGAAACCGTCGAGTACTTTGTTCCCCGGTCAAACCGCTTCTTCTCTTGAACCGACTTCTTCTTCACCGGCGGAGGCGCATAAGCCGTGAAGACTGGTTTCGTTTGGTTTGGACTGGCCCCCGCGTCGACATATCCCGCCCGGATATCGATATATGCGTCTTCCCGCAGTTTGGTCAGATAAGCCCGCAGCGCAGGCTGCATCGCATCCGTATACATCGCCTCCTGCACCTGTGGCTCAACGTCTTTCAACGGAGCCACTCCGGCAGCCTGATGTTCCGTCACCTTCAAGATCACGAAGCCCTGCTTCGTCCGGATCGGCGCCGTCCACTGTCCTGGTTGCAAATTGAACGTCTGGTCCTCCAGCACTTGCCCCAGAGCCCCGCGCTTATACATGCCGAGTTCTCCGCCCTGCGCTGCAGTCGGTCCACCGGAGTTCGCCTTCGCCAGCTCCGAAAAATCCGACCCAGACTTCAACTGCGCTTCAAGACCATCAGCCTTAGCCTGCGCCTGAGCGATCGAAGCATCATTCGCATCCGCAGGTGTCGGAATCAGAATCTCGCTTAACTTAATTTGCTCCGGCTGCGTGAAGTCCTGCTTATGTGCCTCGTAGTAGGCCTGTTCCTGCCCCTGGGTCATCTGCAGTCTGCGTCCAACCTCGTCACGCACAACCATCTGCGTAATGATGTTGTCGCGAATCCCCGCTTTAAAATCCTCGAAGGAAACACCCTGGCTACGTGCCGCACGCTCAAGGTCTTCCATCGTCTCCAGATGGTTCTGCTTGCGAATATCATCCAGCCGTCGAATCACTTCTGCGTCGGCATTGATCCCCAACTCCTTGCCTCGCGACAGAAGCAGTTGCTTGTCGATCATGTCGCGCAGCAGATTCTTCTGTCTCTCCGCGACCTCGGCCGGGGTCGCGTTCGCCTGCCGGTCTTCTTCCACAAGCGCCTGCTCTGCCCGCTCCACATCGCTCCTGCTAATGATGAGGTCGTTCACGTGGGCAACCACGTCCTCCACCACGACGCCATTCGGCGTAATCGGAGGAGTTGCCGGCAGTGTCAATTGCGGCTGCGGGGCCTGAGGCACGCTCAATGGGCTCTGGTACCGCGGCGCCTGTGCTTGCACCACTCCCGGCAGTGCCAGCAGGCCCAGCCCGCACACCACCGCAAACTGCGAAATTCTCAAGGTCATCGTCTCTCGTATCTTGGTCAACATCCGCCCCTGGCTAGTTGGACTCACACTTGGCTTAGGACGGTATCGTACCCAATTCTAACCGTCCTAGACCGAACATGCGAATCCCCTTTTCGATCAAGCCTTAGCTCACCTCCGAATGCTATACTTCGTCCAACGGAGGACATCTGTCCTCGCGCCGTACCACGCGCTGTTTCACCACATTTTGAGGTACCCAAGCCTATGGCTCCCCGCACTCGCCGCGCCTTCTTTTCCGCCACACTCTTTCTTGCCACTTGCGCCATCCTCGGCACGGTCATCAATCAAAAGGTAGCGGCCCAGTCCGCCAGCGACGAGTCCACCCTCCGCGACTCGCTCCACTCCTTCACCAACGTCTACTCGCTCGTTGAACAGAACTACGCCGAGCCGATGACCACCGACAAGACCGACAAGGCTATCTACGACGGCGCCATTCCGGGCATGTTGCATGTTCTCGATCCGCACTCGAACTTTTACGACCCCAAAGCCTACGCCCAGATGCGCGAGGACCAGCACGGCAAGTACTACGGCGTCGGCATGACCATCCAGCCCCAGCCCACCGCCAACGGCAAAACCAAGATCGTCGTCCTCTATCCGTTCGAAGGAACTCCCTCTTATAAAGCCGGCCTCCGTCCAGGTGATGAGATCCTCACCGTAGACGGCAAATCCACCGAAGGCATGGACTCTGCCGCTGTGGCTTCCCTACTCAAAGGAGCCCGTGGAACCCACGTATCTGTAACCGTCAGCCGCGAAGGCGCAGCGCGGCCTATCGTCTTCGACCTTGTACGCGACGAGATTCCACGTCCCTCAGTCGATCTCGCCTTCGTGATCCGTCCCGGCGTCGGCTATATCCACCTCTCCAGCTTCATCGAGACCACCAGCCACGAGATCGGTGATGCGCTCGATAACTTCGGCGAGATCCACGGCCTCATCCTCGACCTTCGCGGCAATCCCGGCGGTCTCCTCAACGAAGCCGTTGCCACCTCGGACAAGTTCCTCCAGAAGGGCCAGATTGTCGTCTCGCAGCGCGGCCGCGCCTTCCCGGACCAGGTCTATCGCGCCACCCGCGGCGAAGAGGGTCCAAAGTTCCCCATCGTCGTTCTCGTTAATCGCAACACAGCCTCAGCCGCTGAGATCGTCTCCGGCGCTCTGCAGGACCACGACCGGGCCCTCATCGTTGGCGAAACCACCTTCGGCAAAGGCCTCGTCCAGACCGTCTTCCAGATCACCGAGAACACTGGCCTGGCCCTCACGACCTATCACTACTACACGCCCTCGGGCCGCCTCATCCAGCGCAACTACGACCACGTCTCGCTCTACGACTACTACTACGTCCGCGACAACGACGATGCCAAGGACAAGAACAAGAGCAATCTCGAGGTCAAGCTCACTGACTCCGGCCGTACCGTCTACGGCGGCGGTGGTATCACTCCCGATGAAAAGATCGACAACGTCAAGTCCAATCACTTCCAGGACAACCTGCTCATCCACTACTCCTTCTTCAACTTCAGCAAGCACTACCTCGCCACCCACACCATCACCAAGGACTTCGTAGTTGACGACGCGGTCATGCAGCAGTTCAAGACCTTCCTCAAGGACAACCAGATCGATTACACCGATCAGGACATCGCAGGCGTACAGGACTGGGTCAAGGAGAGCATCAAGAGTGAGCTCTTCACCTCTCAGTTCGGCCAGCTGGAAGGCCTGAAGGTCCGCGCCCAGTGGGATCCGCAGATTGCCAAAGCCATCACCTACCTTCCCGAGGCCCAGGCGCTTGAGGACCACTCCAAAGCTCCAAAGAACGTAACCGCCAGCGTCTCGCACTAATCAACGCGGCGCCGCAAAAAAGCCATTGAGTTAACCACGGCTAGCGATACCATCCACCAAGCGGCGCAAGCATCAGTCCGGAACGCGCCGCAAGGTGATCCTGCATGCGGTCCAGCCTCTGGCGGCGGCTCGTCAGCTTTCCGGCGATGCTCGTTAGTGTCCTCTTCGTCTCGCCGTTCTTTGCCTCGCTCGACATCCAGCAAGGCGCCCCTGTCATGCGCGACCCCGATCTCTGGTGGCACCTCCGCAACGCCCAGGTTCTCCTCACCACCCACCGTTTCATTCGCAGCGACATGTATTCCTTCACCACCTTCGGCCAGCCGTGGGTCAACCCCGAGTGGCTCGCCGAAATTCCCTACTACCTCGCCTACCGAGCCTTCGCGGAGCGCGGTGTCTTCCTCGTCATGCTCTTCACCGTCGATCTCGTCATCGCCGGAGTTCTCGCACTCTGTTACCGTCGTTCGGGCCAGATCAGTGCTTCATGGCTCGCAACCTGGATTGCAGTTCTCCTGGCCGCAATCAACATCGGCCCTCGTACCATCCTCTTCGGCTGGCTCTGCTTCCTCGCCGAAATGCTCCTCTTCGATTCCTTCCGTCGTGGGCGCGATCGTCTCTGGCTCCTCGTTCCACTTTTTGCTGTGTGGATCAATCTCCACGGCACATGGCTCATCGGCCTTGCCTTCTTTCTGCTCTTCCTTGTATCGGGTCTCGTCGAAGGCTCATGGGGCTGCATCGAAGCCGTCCGATGGACTCCACCGCAACTCCGAAAACTGATCGCTGTAGCCACAGCCAGCCTGGCAGCGCTCTTCGTAAACCCGTACGGTTGGCGGCTAGTGCTCTATCCGTTTGATCTGATCTTTCGTCAGCGGCTCAATGTAGCGGTCGTGGAGGAATGGCGTAGCGTCGACTTTCAAAGTTTCTATGGCACCTTGGTTTTTCTTGTCGTCGCGGGACTTATGTTGTTCACCCTCGTCCAGCGCCGTTCCTGGCAACTCTCCGACGTGCTCTTTGCGCCGCTCGCCTTTTACGCCGCCCTCACTCACTCGCGCTTTCTCTTCCTTGCCGGTATTGTCGTTTGCCCCATGTTGACCGTCGAATTCGGTAGTCACGTCTTCTCAGACTATGACCCCAGGAAGGACAAGCCTTGGCTGAACGTCATCTTCATGGCAGGTTTCTATTTCTTCGGAATCTCACACATTCCGTCTTCAGCGACGCTTCACGCCGCCGAATCGCGTTACTTCCCCGTCGCCGCACTGCCGGACCTCAACATCCACTGCCGCGACCGGCACGTTTTAAACCGCTACGAATGGGGAGGCTATCTCATCTGGAACGCACGCGACATTCCCGTCTTCCTCGATAGCCGGACCGACATCTTTGAGCATCACGGCGTGCTCCTCGACTACCTCAAAGCGACCGACCTCAACGATTCCTTCGCTATCCTCGACCGCTACCGCATAGGCTGCGTACTCCTCAGCCCCGATTCAAAGCTTGTCTACCTACTGCGCCATTCCCCCGAATGGAAGGTGCAGTACGAAGACCAAACCGCAGCACTAATCCTCCGCGCCGATTCTGAAGATGCCAGTGACGCCCACCAGTAGCGTTCAGTTTTCTGCGATGGAGCGGGAGACCGGGATCGAACCGGCGACATTCAGCTTGGGAAGCTGACGTTCTGCCACTGAACTACTCCCGCCCGAGAGTCCATTATAGCGTCCTCCCAAACAATCTTCCAAACGATTGCCAGGCGGTGAGTAGTCTCTGAATCCCAAGCCGCGAAGCTCATCAGGGTATGACGACCACTTCTGCATTTGTCTGTCCGCACATCCCATAGATAGCTCCAGACATGCATGCCCCCGCGGAATACCTGTAACAACCAGGCGCCTTGGCCACTACGGCTCTTGAGCGATCCGAACCGCCGATAATGGCCCCCGCCGGGACGAACGGCGACGCGGAGCCAAAATCGACGACGAATCCTATGTCCTTCCCCGTGCTCTTCCACTCAACCGTTGTTCCAGCTTTCACACAGAAAAGGGAGTTGCTTTTTGCGCCCGGTATGTCGGGAGTGGACGAGGCTGCACTGGAGGTGCGTTTTACGTCGACACCGCACGAAGTCGAAGTCGAACCGCAGGTATTGGAGGCGTTGCACAATTGCGCCGCATTCGCCTCCTTGCACGCGAAGACATTGCTCTTCGACTGCGCCGGTGCATAGGCGGACAACACAAGAAGTGGCAAAATCAGCGAAGTAATTCTGCTACCAATGCCCTTATAGATAGTCATAGTTTCTCCTCACAAGGTAGTTGAGATAATGGCGGCCCATGTGGATGACCTCGCTTAGAGATTGCTCCCACAGCGACAAGCCTGAATCTTGCAGCAGCGCTAGTTGACTCCGCTCGTTCCAGCCCAATCGAGAACGTCAGAGAGCCTCCAGGGGTTCTGAGACAAGTCCAACTGCAACTGGCCCTCTTTATCAAGGATCAACTGCGCCTGGGGATAGAGAGTCCCAACGCTCTTGCTCTTGTCCTGGTCGTTGAGTTCGAATACGCCGGCGGTCAGATTGAAGGACTGCGATTGGGTGTCGAAGTAGGCTTCGCCAAAGCGGATTTGACGATTGGTGACAAAGACGATCTTGCGACCGGTCGGCGTTGGAGTCATCTTGATGTAGGCACAGTCGTAGCCAAGCGTACCGGTGATCTCAACATGACCTACGGCCTTCATCTTCGACAGCGCGTTATTCAGCCCCTGGTTCTGGCCCTTCTCGAATGCCTGAACCAGGGTCACCCTATCCGCGGGCGTCGAGAACTCATAGATATTCAAGGTCACACCGATGCTTTGACCCATCTGTGTACCTGTGCCCCAGGCCTGCGCCTCGAGGGTCTCGTATTTGTCACGAGCGAACCCAGGATGGATAACGACCATGGCGAGGCCTAATACCAAGAGGCTTTTGAGCGAAATCTTCCCCGCTTTCGAATAAGCTGACATATCTCTTCCTCCGGTTGCCGCAATTTGGACAGCTGTTGCAATTTCACGTGAAGTCTACGTCCGCGACTGGGCGAATAAGAATTAGCAAAACTACCTGTTTTTCGAAAAAAAACGTATCTACGCTCACCGGAAAACAATGACCGAGTAAACGCTGATAGCCAGCAGAACGAATGCGACCCCAACGACCGCCATTCGCGGTCCAAAGGCCTTGAATCTCTGTGACAAAGCCGTAAGCAACAATACCGTGGCTAAAAAGACAGTGATTCTCACGTAACTATCAGCGTTTTCGCGGGTCTCCACACCCAAATTGAACTAAGCAGTCGCCTGTTCCGACAGCTTCGCCGACTGAATTGAATGCGAGTTGGCGTACTCAGCCATGAAAATGGGGCCGGCTGGGGCGGAAGGATTGTGGAACGGGTCCAGCTTTTGCCAGGCCGTAAATGCGGCAAGATACTCAGGCCGAAATCGCCGCTCATAAAGCTCCGCCAGTCTCGTATCGTTCGATGACCTGGCTGCAAGCCAGCCGTTGAACGTCACAATCTCGTAGAGGCGGTCTTGCCCTGCCAGTGTCAAATTCTCTTGCGCCCGCACCGAAGTTCGCGTCGCAAGCGCATAGTTGGCCGCCGACAAGGCCTCCCACCTGGCTGCCTGATATCCGCTCCACGCCGTCAAAACCGCGACCGTAGCGAGCACGACAGCCTCAAGAATCTCAACCCACCTGCCTCGTCGATCCGTGCTTTCCGGATGATGACTCTGTTCGTGGATTTTATGAGCAAGCTCTACATTGGATGTTACCTCGTCCATCTATACCTTCCGTCAAGCCCGCGACTAACTGGCGCATCTACTCCCTCGAAAAATACATGTTCAATATCAGCCCTATTCCATTTAATTGGCTATTAGGTTTTTTACCGGTATTGTTTTGGTGCTCATAGTAGGGATCGAGCTCAAAATGCTTTTTGATCGGAAACAAACAGCCCGCATAAATTTCGGTGGTGCTCCACTTTTGATACTGACTTTCGTAGTACACCTCTACGCTAGCGTTGGGCGCGGGATGATACGAACCTATTGTCAAGGTTTTTTCGATCTCCAACTTGTTACGATAGCGCCACTTGAATTTTCCATCACTCCAATCAAGATCTGAACGATTTCTGTCGGATACGAGCAACCCGAGTTTTATCGGGAAGTGTGAGGTGGCCGCCAGTTCCAGGCGATTCGTCGAAGGTGAACCTGTCAAATACCGGTACCCAGCAGAAATCACCAAAGGCCGCGACTTCGCGTCGTCCAAATCAAAACTGGTAACTCGCTTCAGTCTGACTAAAGGCTTTGTATAGAGATCCAGGCTCGGACCTATCGCAAGCTGATTTGGATCGCCTCCGTCTCTTGTATCCTTCGCTTGGCCAACGAGCCGTACATTTTCATTGAGCTTGAAATACACATCTAGTTCCGGTATGAACTGTGTTTCTTGCGCGGTCGCAGTTCCGCAGGAAACCGTGAGAACGACTAACGCCGGCCAAAACATTCGAAGAGCCATAGGGATTTGGGACTTGCGAGAGAGGCCGGCAGAGATTGGCATATCGACAGCCGCAGCTTCTCAATGAAGATCTTGAGCTAATTTATTTCTGCGCCAGCTGACAAGACGATTAATGGGACCACGCACGATAAGGTAAGGCAAGACCGCCAGGAGAATTGCAACGGCGAGCGTTTCGCCTGGGTACCACCAGTGGTTGACCTTGATCTGATAGATCACATCGAGAACGACCGCCAGGATGAAAATCTTTCCGAATCGTTTCCAGCCAAGGATCATGAGTTCCCGACGCTGATCTGGGTTTTTGACTATATCCCAGAAGTACGGGGCTCTTCCCAATTTCGCGTCCTTTATCCCATCAATCACCGCAAAGATGATTGCCATCATTGGCTGGAAGATGAATCGAAAATGAAGCGGACCATCTAACCGGGGAAAGAAGCTTCCAAAAAATCTGCTCAAAACGTCCATGGGTTAGTCCTTTCTTTTTTCTGCAACCCGCCGTGGCGACGAAAAACTTTGGGTTGAGTCGAACACCACCTGGTCATGCCACCATAGGCGTTCAAAAAACGCACGTGCCTCATCCTGAGGTTGTTCTTGCGGCGAAGCTGCTCGGCTTAGAATCTCGCCAATCTTGGACTGTCCGTCGATAGCATCGTAGAGAAGTTTTTCCCTCGCATCGACTGCCATAAAAATATCCGTGTAACTATGGCTGCGGTTGATCAGAACACCCGCAGCCCCGGTAGGCAGCCGTGCCTGCACGCAGACGGTGTCCGCCATTCGGATAGGCACATAGTCTAGCCACGCATCGCCGGCGAGGCTAACCCGATGCGCGCCGGGCCCATCGTTCGGGTAGACAACAACGCTGTGGCGAGCCATCGTCCCCCGAAATAACTCAACGGCGGCAAACTGTTCCTCCAGAGGAAGCTCAGCGATTCGCGTAGTCTGCGGAATCTGCGCCAACACACCGCAACGCGGGACATAGGGTGCTTGTCTTACCCACCGGCCAAAAGTCAGTTGCCCTCGCTCGATAAATTCCAAGAGCCGCGGCACAGAATACGCGCAGTCCTGAGGATGCAGGAGCGCGTCGGCGAGCGCCGCCTCCTGCTTAAAGTCAGGCGCCTCTCGCAAGATGTGCTCCAGGGGATGTCCAGAAGGCAACACCTTGAGCGCAGTAATCAGATCGCGGATTCCCTCATCGGTAGCCGAGATCCGGAGTCGTCTGCAGAACTCCTGCAACATATAGATTCCGGTTCGTCCATACGGCGCGTAGACCATCAAATGCATCGCAGCATCCGGCTTGAGCACGTCACGTAAAGCCGCAAGCCCCGCATCCGGATCCGGGAGGTGATGTAGAACCCCCGTACAGATAATCTGGTCGAACTTCATTCCTAATTGCGATACTTCCTCGATGGCAAGCTGGCGCACCTGAAGATTTTTTAGATCGTATTTACGTTTCAACTCCTCTGTGCACCGCACGCTGGTCGCGCTAATGTCGATGGCGGTTATCTGAGCCTTGGGACACCGTAACGCGTGCTTTGCTGCCTGAGACGTCCCGCAGCCCGCGATGAGAATGGAATGGTCTTCTCTGTACGGTCTGTCCGGCCAAAACAAATGGTAATCCGCGCGGCGCCTAAGTGGGTCTTCCCACAGACGACTATATTGTTCAAGGCTGTCGACCGCCCGAGGATAAGGATATCGGTCGTAAAAGCTTCGAACCTCGTCGGACATATCGAGTGACGGCGAAGACATTTCTGCTAGTTGGCTCATGGCAAGTGTGCCGCATTTCTACGGATCCCATGGCAGATCGCTATCTGCCAGTACTTATCCAATGTACCGGCGAGTTACTTATCTGTCATAAATTCCTGCCGAAAGGGAGGTCTTGTGGACCTCCCTTTGGACAGGGTTTTAGTTACTTCGTTGCTGCGGGTTGTGGCTGCTTCGCGGCAGCAGCAGCGGCTTTCGCCTTTTGTGCTGCGTATGCGGCCTGTGCTGGTCCCAATGATGCCATGACGGCATCGAGGTTGAACGAAGCCGCCTTCTGCCGAGGTGGGTACTTGACGTAGTTCTCGATCTGGGCCGCGACGATTGCCTGGCACTGGTAAAGCTGCGGGACGTGGTCGATCATCCAATCAAAGTACACGTTGGAGTTGAGATCGGCGCGCTCGAACGGATCGCGACGCAGGCTAAAGATATGCGGAAGCCGCAGCTTCACCAATGGCTCTGCCCAAACCTGAGTTGAAGTTGCACGCTGTTCTTCAAACACCAACTTCCAGTCGCCTGTCCGGACCGCCATGATACCGCCGTCATCGCTGACGTAGAAGAAGTAGTCTCTGGGGCTCTCCTTCACCTGGCCCGTGAGGTAGGGCAGCACGTTGATGCCGTCGATATGTACATTGAACGTCTTGTCCCCGCCTTTGTAGCCGTTCAGGAGTTTCTGACTTATGTCCGGATCGCCTGCAGCGGCCAAGCAACGTGGGCAGCATGTCCTGGTGGGAGACGATGCCGTTCAGTACCGAGCCCGCCGGGATCTTTCCGGGCCAGCGGAGGAACGCCGGAACGCGCCAGGCGCCTTCCCAGTTGGTGTCTTTCTGGCTGCGGAACGGCGTGTTGGCGCCATCTGGCCAGGTGTCGTTTTCCGGGCCGTTGTCGGTGGAATACATCACGATGGTGTTATCGGCGATGCCCAGTTCGTCAACCTTGTCGAGCATCATGCCGATTTGCTCGTCGTGGGTGACCATCCGATCGCTGTAGTCGTCCTGTCCGCTCTTGCCGCGGTTCTTGTCGGCGAGGTGGGTTCTGAAGTGCATCGCCGTCGAGTTGTACCAGAGGAAGAAGGGCTTATCCGCTTTGACCTGCTTCTCCATCCAGCCGAGAGCGGCCGACGTGATCTCCTCATCGACAGTTTCCATGCGCTTCTTGGTAAGCGGGCCTGTGTCTTCAATCGTCTGCTTGCCTACGCGGCCCCAGCGGGGATCGGTCGTTGCATCATCCTTGTCGGTCGCGAAGCAGTGCAGCACGCCTCTGGGTCCGAACTTGCAAGGAATGCCGGGTCCTTGGGATAGTCGGGCAGTTCCGGCTCTTCTTCGGCGTTCAGGTGATAGAGATTGCCGAAGAATTCGTCGAATCCGTGTACGGTCGGCAGATATTCATTGCGGTCGCCGAGATGGTTCTTGCCGAACTGACCGGTGGCATAGCCGAGCGGCTTGAGCAGTTCGGCGATGGTCGGATCTTCCGCTTGAAGTCCGACAGTGGCACCAGGCATGCCGACCTTGGTCAGGCCGGTACGGAGCGGGTTCTGGCCGCAGATGAAGGCTGCGCGTCCGGCGGTACAACTCTGCTGGCCGTAGTAGTCGGTGAAGGTGACGCCTTCCTTGGCGACGCGGTCGATGTTCGGCGTTCGGTAGCCCATCATGCCGTTGCTGAAGTGGCTGATGTTCCAGATGCCGATGTCATCGCCCCAGAGAATCAGGATATTTGGTTGTTTTGCCATGGTCTTCATTCCTTCCTTTATTAGTGCCGTTTGGCGCTGCGGTTACCGGCCGAAGCCGGAGAAATTTGCATCGTGGGAGAGGTTGTCTCCGAGCGAGAAGGCTGATCCTGACCGCCACGTCTCGCAAGGTCCCTTACTTCTGGAAACGGGTGGTGCGACGAAAGCAATCTCCATCACGGGTCAGCATGAAATTTCGATGTACTCTTCATTTCGCATTCGCCTTTTCTATCTCACTCACGGTTTGGCAGGAGGTGCCGGCTTCGGAATTCGTAACGTCCACGTCCCTCCGAATACAATCGTGGTTCCTACAAAGTGAGAGTAGGCAGTGTACTCGTGCTCACCTTTGACGTAGAAGACCAGATTTTTTGGAGGAAGAATGTACGATGAGCTGTCCACCGATAGCGTGCACCGAGTAATAAGGCAGCGTGCTGGCAGGGATTATCAAAGTAGGGATGATCGAGTCGACCCAATCGGCACAGTGCCTCCGTTCGCGGTCACTTGCCACTGGTCATAACCAATAAGTCCAGCCTGCAGCAATTGACTGAAATTCTTCTTCAACGGAAGGACTTGCCCGAGACCCCACTCCATGGTGAAGGCCTGTCCCGGCGTCTTTTGAGTGTCGTTCGTACCTTGCCTCGCCCCGTGAACCTCCCAGTCGGTGAAGAGGTTCGCACTGGTCCCTTTGTTCTTGGTGAGGTAGACGGTTTCCCCTGCTAGCAGATGATTGCCGAAATAACCGGTTCCGACGTTATTTGAAGCGCCGGGAGTATAACGTCCCGTGGGAAGCATCAATCCTTCGCCCACCATGAGGTCCGCTCGCTTCAGGTGCCAGCCCAGCGCGATGGGCGTGACCCAGAGATCGGCAAGCCCACCTCCACCCGCGACGGCGCTGAGATTGGGGATGCCCGGATTCTGGACCGCAAGATCCGCGGCGAGAGAGCCAGTTGCGGGCGTAAGTATAAAGTTCATGCCTATGTTTCCGTGCAGAACGTTGAGATTCGGCACGTAATAGAAGAAATTTTCAACTGCCCAGACGTTGTAGTTACCCGTGACAGGGATAGCACTGCCACTTGGGCCATTGAATGCGCTGGAACGATAGTCAATAGTGATGTTGGCGTAGGTAAACCCAGGGGACGGTAAAATTCCCGCATTGAGCCCGACCTGGCCAGGCATCCATTGTGGCTTCTGCTGGCCGTGCAAAGCTGCAACTCCGCTCATCAAAAAGAGCATCAGAAACGAAACTGGGAAGCGAATTTGTCGGGACATCGTGCGCGGGTCTCCTCATCAGGTGGAATGGTTTTTCAACGTCTAGGAATGTCAACCGGCACAACCGCGTCTCGGCTAATCTTCAGCCGAAGCTGCAGATTTCTCCCAAGTACGGAGACAGTCTGGCACCTGAAGCTCACCCGACATAACTGGAATTTTGCTAGTTATGGATATAAAGAATGCAAGAGAGTCAGCGACGTCGCGCAACTCCATGCTGACAGCCAACTTCCCGCAAACCCGTTTCATTCACGCCTATGGAAGCGAGTCCTGCGAAGAGTCATCGTCCTGAAAGTGCGGAGATGACTTTATCGGCGGGCCAGACAGAGCTTCGGAGTTACCAGACATGCGGGATGCATTCTGGCATTCCTCAAGAACAGAGGGCGGAACAAATCGTTTCAGCAGTTTTATACTCAGACCGATGACAAGCACATCGTCCATTTGACCAATGATCGGGATGAAATTGGGAATGATCTGGATCGGACTAGCGACGTAGAGAACGGCAGACCCGCAGAAAAGCTTTACGTACCACTGCACCTGCGGATGAGCCATGGCTCGCAGAATAGTGCGGAGCTGCGCATACAGTTGTCCGATTCGCGCCTTCAGGACCGTCGCAAATCGTTGCCCTGCTCGCTCCCGACGAGTCTGAACATCGACTTCCATCTTCCCAACGATCTCTCCGTCTTGCGCTTGAATGGAGGTCGGTTTCCTTGCGCCTGGCTTCTTCGGCCTTAACCCTAAACTAATTTCCATCCTGAGACGAGAGAACTGGCAAAACTACCAGCGGCGATGCTCTGGCTAATGATTTTACGAATCGAAAGCCAACCTGCAAGTTCTGACAGATTGACATTAAGAGGAAACTCCACGTATAAATCGATCCTCACCGTGATTGCACCAACTCGGCTTGAAGTGCCCATTCCAGGAGGTTTTCTGTGAGAGAACCACGGCCAGCTGCACGCATTCTGATTGCTGACGATCACCAACTGATGGCTGACGCATGCAAGAATCTCCTCGAACCGGAGTTCTTAGTAGTCGCCATCGTCACGGACGGGCGTCATCTGGCCGATGCTGTGGCCGAATTCAAACCCGACATTATCCTTCTCGATATCTACATGCCGCGCTTGAATGGGCTCGACGCAGGCGAGCAGGCTAAAAAGAAAAACCCCAGAATTAAATTGATATTCCTCACGATGACATTAGCCGAGGATGTCGCGGCCGAAGCATTCCGCCGCGGAGCGTCAGGCTATGTTCTCAAGCAATCGGCCGGCACTGAGCTCCTGTTGGCGGTCCGTAAGGTCAATCGGGGGGAATCGTATCTCTCCCCGCTGATTGCAAAAGAAACAGTAACGTTCCTCCTCAATAAGGGTGAGCGTTTCGCGGAAGAAAAGCGCATCACGCGAAGACAGAGTGAAATTTTACAATTGCTTGCCGAAGGTTTGTCGATGAAGCAAATCGCAGATGTGATCGACGTCAAACCAGGCACCGTTGCCTTTCACAAGTATCGGATGATGGAGACGCTCAACATCAACACCAATGCTGAACTTCTGGGATATGCGCTCAGACACCAGATGATCGCTTCGTAATTGCATGCAAATCGAGCATTCCGAACGGTACCCGATGCCGTGAACCTAAGACTCTCGCTTACGCGCGAGTTCTGGCATAGACCCTGCTTGGCCGTCAGATCCCAATCCAAGATTTAATATTCGCCCACGTGCGGCTCGCGTAGCCGCCACTCCCTCGCGCTTTGAGGGGTGCTGTCAACTTTTGTAGCTGCCCCTAATACATTTGATAGTTCCGATATCGCTTGGGAGCCTGAACAATGAAGGCGCGACCTTATTGGTTGGGCACGACAATGCCAAACGGATTATCCATTCTACGTACGAACACCTTACTGCTTATTCAACTCAAGAATGAGATCTGAATAACCCACAGCGGGGAGTGCGTCCAGCAATGCAGATTCAGAGAGGTCCCCATGAAGACCAGAGCCCCGCGATTATTGCTTGTGCTTTGCGTTCTAGGTGCAGGCAGCTTCGCCCGGTCTCAAGAACCTCCTAGACACGACCAAACGTCGCACCCAAAGCTGGGCCTTGTCCTCGAGGGAGGCGGCGCACTTGGTCTTGCCCATATCGGTGTCATAACGTGGATGGAGGAACATCGCATCCCTGTTAGTTATGTGGTGGGGACCAGCATGGGAGGATTGGTCGGCGGGATATACGCGACTGGACGATCCCCCGCCGAGGTCAGGGAACTCATCAACGGGATCGATTGGGACCAAGTGCTGAGTGGAGTGACCCCATTTCGGGACCTGTCCTTTCGACGCAAAGCAAGACGCTCACGACGTCCCAGGCCAACTTGAATTTGGTTTGCGCGATGGATTGCAGTTTCCTTCGGGGTTCAATACAGGTCAAGGAGTCAATCTGGTTCTCGATCATGTTGCGCTTCCTTATTCCGAGATTCCTAAGCTTTAACGATCTCCCAATACCGTTTGCCTGTGTGGCAACCGATCTTGTCTCCGGCAAGCGGCATGTCTTCCGCGACGGCTCACTTTCACTGGCCATGAGATCGACCATGTCGTTACCGGGAATCTTCACGCCGGTCCGATCTGGAAATCACCTCTTCGCGGACGGCTTCCTTCTCGACAATCTTCCGATAGACGTCGGCAAGGAGATGGGTTCTGAAGTAACACTTGGAATCCATCTGGAAACTGCCCCAATGGATCCAAAGACAAACCTGTCTAGTTTCGGCGTATTGGGTCAATCCATCTCCGTCATGTCCGCTGTGAACGAACTTCATTCGATGGAGCAGGCGGACATCCTCGTGACGGTTCCGCTGCTGAAATACACCTCTCTTGACTACAACAAAGCGGATGCCATCATCAAGGCCGGATACGACGCGGCCGCCGCAAAAGCGTCAGTGCTATCGGCTTTTTCTGTAAGCGAGGCCGAGTGGGAGGATTACATTGCAAAACGAAATGCGCGGCGGAGGACGGCACCAGTGCCACAGTTTATCCAGGTTGCTGGGCACATCTTCTCCGATGGCAAAGGCGATGGAGAAGCAGATGTTCTCGCTTGTAGGGAAGCCCGTCGACACAAAAACAAATTGACCAGGACATGATGACCATCGTTGGCTCGGGACGGTTCGCCACCGCCACGTATTCGATGGTGGAGAAGAACGGCGAACAGGGTCTGCAGGTTCAGGCAGAGCAGAAGTCCTACGCACCCCCCATCGTACGTCCTCTCATTGTGATTGACGGTTCGGAATACAACAATGTCCTCTTCAGCATTGGAGCCAGAATTACTTTTATGGACGTAGGGAGCTACCGCTCGGAGTTGCGCAACGACATCATTCTCGGATCGCAATATGAATTCGCCAGTGAGTACTACCACCCATTTACAACCACCAGCAACTGGTTCATTGCGCCCAGACTGGCAGTCAACAGCTATCAATTTAACGTCTACTCCAGTAACACTCTGCAGGCGAGTTACCGTATACGCACGGCACTTGGTGGCCTGGATACCGGATATGCGTTCGGAAGGACCGGCGAATTTCGACTGGGGTACGAAGGTGGCTATGAAAAGGCCTCTCCAGTGATCGGCAACGTGCCACAAGTCCCGACAACTTCTGGAACGACCGGCGATGTCAGAATCCAATATCAGCTGACTACACTCGACGACCCCGTTATTCCTCGCTCTGGTGTCGGCCTGTTGATGTACACCAAGGGGTATAACACGAATCCCGCCGCCCCGGGACCTTTCCCACTGACTGAGATACAGGCTGAAGCTTTCTTCCGCTTGAATGAACCGTCATCCGTTTATGTGGCCGCGTTTGGCGGCAGCAGCTACGGTTACAAGACCGGAATCCCTACATTCTCCCTCGGCGGCTCGCGGCAGTTGGTTGCGTGGGGCACAAAATGAATTACTTACAAACCAATATTTTCTGGGACAATTGGGCTACATTCGACAACTCGCGAAACTGCCGCCGTTTTTGGGCAGTTCGGTTAACCTTCTCGGAGTATTTGAGCTGGGGAAGACATACAAGCTTCCAAACGCCCCAAGCCCGCCAAAACTCCCAGGGGATGTTGCAGCTGGGCTTCTTGTGAACACGATATTTGGTCCCGTTTTAGTCGCCGGTACAGTGGGTGACTATGGCCATGCACGGTTCTATTTCCAAGTTGGGCGGGTCTTTTGAGAGCTAGCTACTAGCACCGATGCGAGCTCTCTTTATAAGGCTCGAAATGGAAACCCCCTGGATACTGCCTGCTCACCCTCGACGTCCTTCTAACGTGGTGACTAGTACTTCTGCCAGTAGTTCAATCAGAGGCGAGTCGCTATGCTGGCCTGACAGCCCTCAAATTGGCAAACATAACCAAGCCATATGGCGAAAGGATTTCCATGGTTGAAAGTATGCTGATCCCCGCTTCAAGATTGCTCGAGACCATAGCCCGGAAGTATCTGCCCCTATCCTCTCGCCGGTTTCTTCTCATCGCGGTATACGGAGCAATCACGTGTTCAAGTCTCTACGGTCAGGACCTGGCCACAGATCCGGAGTCCTACAAAATAAGAGTAGTGGGACAATTCTGGTACGCCACGCCAACCGCCACTATTGCTGGATCCAGCGCCGAGGTGCCGATCTCATTTGATCAAGTCATAGGGTTTCAACAATATTCAACCTTCAACGCATACTTGGATTGGCACTTTAAGCGTAAGCACCATCTCACATTCGCTGTGTCGCCGAACGAGACGACGCGAACCGCCGTCCTCAAACAGAACATTACGTTCAGAGATACGACCTTTTTGGCAGGCTCGTCAGTAACCGGTGAACTGCACAACTACTCATTTGCTCCCGGTTATCGATACGACATCATCCACAACCCTCACGGGCACCTGGGAATTCTCGTCCAAATCGATCTTCTCGACTTCAAGGCGAGCATCACTGGAACCGTCCTGCAATCGGAACAAACAAATTCAACAACCGCCTCGGGGTCACTCTTCGCGCCTCTGCCTGTAGCGGGTCCGGATGGCAGATTCTATTTCGCAAAAAATCATGTGTATGTCGACGCAAACCTGAAGGGAATGTACTTCTTCGGATATGGAAACTTCATCTCCACCGCAGGCACAGTCGGCGTCCGCCTGGGTAATCACGTTGACGTCGTCGGCGGCTACGAATTGGGAAGCCATTTGGCGATTCACGGGACAAACAGCCGTTTGGACGTACGCCAAACGCAGCATGGCCCGACGGCGGGTCTCGCTTTCAATTTCTAACTGAGTCCGAGGCGGCCATTCAAAAAAATCGGCGCCATGGATACATCTGCCGCGCGGCTGTCAATGCACCGACGGCGCCGTGGAAGAGGCAAACCGACCACCCTCGGAAACGGTACTGATCGCCCTGGTAAGGTCCTCCGTTACGCGAGACTTAAAAACATACCCGCGCGCACCGATATCAAAGGCAGCGTTAACAAAATCCGGGTCTTCATGTACCGTCAGAAAAATAATCTTTGCAGAACAGCGATCTCGCTGTAAACGCCTCGCAACTTCGAAGCCAGTCATGTCCCCCAGCGAAATATCGAGAATGACAATATCGGGACGAAGGACGGCGATATTGTCTAGGACGGAAGTACCGTTGGGAAGCGCTGCAACTACCCTGTATTCAGCCTGCAACATCTGCACCAGCGTCGATAGCAAAGCTGGGTTATCGTCTGCTAGCAGGAGCGCCGGGGCAACTACAATCTTCGTATCCATCGGGAAACTTCCTATGTCTAAAGCCTCGCGCATTTCTAAACATACGTGCGCCATCAGCAGCGATCCACTAGCAAAAGTAGGGGTATTTGACAGCGAATCTAACTGTCGGCACCCCATCCGTAAGCGGATCCGAATCCCAGGTTCCCGCCACACATGGAATCAAAGGGCCGCGCGCTAGTAGTTTTGGGAGTTCGCACGAGCCCTGCGGATGGATATCTTCGGCGGAGTAAAGCTCCGCTTGCGGTCTCCCAAAAGTGTCGGCGCGTAGGCATTGTAAAGATGCAGTTACGCCGCGCCTCAAGTGCCGAGAAGGAAGGTCTGAATGAGAGTCGCGCAAGCCGCTGTCGATTCTTTGATAGCATCAGACGCGCCGTGGAGTCGAGATTGGGTATGGGGCCTTCCCCTAATCGTATTAACGGTAATGATCCACGTCTTAGGGTTGGGTTTTCTTACTCAAAAGGCGATCATGATTTACCGCGACATGATGAAGCACCGCCACACGGTCGGAGGTTTCGTCGCCGCGATGGGCGTAACCACGCTGCTGGCAACTGTCCTGCATGGGATCGAGGCGGCGATCTGGGCTCTGGCCTATTGTTTCATCGGCGCTCGGCCAGACTTCGGTTCCGCGATGTTATATTCGCTCGGCGCGATAACAACCTACGGACATGAACATCTCGATCTGGCAGCACAATGGAAGCTCTTAGGAGCGATCGAAGCGCTGAACGGTTGGCTTCTCTTCGGCTTGACCACAGCATTTCTCTTTTGGTTGTTCCAGGAGGTAACGCCTGATAACCATGCCCCCAACTAAACTCCGACTGGAAAAACAGTTACAGGGGATCATAAAAATACAGCGCGCCCCGCTACCACTTTTACTAGTTGATCGCGACAGAGGTGCGGCAGATGATCATCTCGATGAGATTCTCGCGGCATCCGTGTGGAATGGTCTGCGGCAGCACCGTCCGATCATGTACTAAGGAGTTTTTCAAATGAAGTCCAAACTTTGGAGAAAGATTCTGTCGGCCACTTTGTGCGTTCCCCTCGTTGCCCTAACGACTCCTATGGACGCCAGCGCCGGTATGCAATCTCAAACGACGCCAACCCCAACATCTACCCCCAATTATTCGGGGCAAGGAGCACCCCAGACTGCCGGGGAGCTACAAGCACTTGTTGCTCCCATCGCGCTCTATCCAGACGCTTTGGTGGCTCAGATTCTAAGTGCATCGACGTTTCCTGATCAGGTTGCCATCGCCGACAACTGGCTTCAGACGAACAAATCTCTCACCGGAAGCGCACTAAGCCAGGCGGTCGATAAGCAATCCTGGGACCCGAGCGTCAAAGCACTGACTCAATTCCCATCAGTCTTGGACAAGATGGCACAAAGCTTGGCTTGGACTTCGTCCCTCGGCGAGGCCTACCACAACCAGCAAGCCGATGTGATGACCGCCGTGCAAACCCTGCGCGCAGAAGCACAGAAGGCCGGTAACCTCAAATCCGGCGCTCAGATCACGGTGGTGCAGCAAACTCCGCAGACCATCGTGATCCAGCCCACCAACCCGCAGATCGTCTATGTCCCCGAATACAACCCCACCGTGATCTATGGCACACCATACGTCACCCCGGGCTACAGCACCGCAGACGTGGTCGCCACAGGAGTAATCGCCTTCGGTGCAGGATTAGCCATCGGCGCCATGATGAGCGGCGGTTATGGTTGGGGATACAGCAGTTGGAACTGCAACTGGTACGGTGGCGGAGTCTACTATCACGGCGGCGCCTACTACGGTAACGCTGCATGGCATGGCGGCTATTACGGTTCGAGTTCGTCCTACTACGGAGCTTACGGCAGCGCTCACGCCTCCTCTGGATACAACCCTTCTACCGGCACCTATGCTCGCGGAGCGTCAACCTCAACCGCCTACGGCACGCAAAAGGTAGGACAGGCATACAACCCATACACCGGCGCCTCCGCCGCCACCCACCAGGGCTCCAACGCTTATTCAAACTGGGGAAGCTCAACGGCCTCGAAGAACGGCCAGACCGTCGACACGCAGCATTACTCGAGCGCTGCCGGGAACTATGGAACCGCCGAGACCTCCAGCGGCAACAAGTACGCCACCGCAAACGGTAACGCCTACAAGAACACCGGCAGCGGTTGGCAATCGGCGGGTTCGAACTCCGACGGGGCACACGGCTGGGACGACTCTTCCTCGGCCTACCACAACGACGCATCCAGCGGAGCCGGCAAGGGATCAACAGCGTTCAGCGGATTCTCCGGCGGAGGCAGCGGCGGTTGGCAATCGCGATCCTCGAGCGCGCGCGGCTGGGGCAGTGGTGGTGGCGGCGGAGGCTGGGGAGGTCGCAGCGCCGGCGGCGGAGGCTGGGGCGGCGGAGGACGAAGATAGGTCTCGCTTGATATCTCCGGCCGAAAAGCCCCTCAACAACCAATCACATTACAGGGAGAACGCAATGCTAACCGAAGCGCTGAATCGCACGATGAATCTCCCCCGCTTCTGCACGATGACCGCTGTTCTGGCAGTGTTTCTGCCTCTTGTCGCTTGCAACACATCGAAAGCACCGGCCCCCACGGAAGCCGGTCCGAAAACATTTGCAACACCAGACGACGCCGGCACAGCCCTTGTCGCGGCCACAAAGGCGAACGACCGCGGTGCGCTCCTTGCAATCTTCGGCTCAGGTTCCTCGGACCTTATCTTCTCCGGAGATGCGGCCGAGGACAAGCGGACGGCCGAGAACTTCACAAACGCCTATCAAACCATGCACCGCTGGCGCAGCCAACCTAATGGCAGCGAAGTTCTCGTAGTGGGGGCTGACAATAACCCTTTTCCAATTCCACTCGCGAAGAACAGCGCAGCACAGTGGTCCTTCGATACCGCAGCCGGAAAGACCGAGATCCTCGCGCGGCGCGTTGGAGACAACGAACTCGCGACGATCGACGTAATGAATGCGATGGCCGATGCCCAGGCTCAATACCTGGCGCAACATCACGACGGCGTCAAGCAGTACGCTCAGAAGTTCGTCAGCGACGAAGGAAAACAGAACGGACTCTACTGGAAATCCGTAGAAGGAAAGCCCCGAAGCCCGCTAGGTCCACTAGTGGCGTTCGCCTCGACAGAAGGATTCAGTCCACAGGCAGGAAAGCAGCAGCCATTTCACGGCTACTTCTATCGCATGCTCACGAAACAGGGCGCCGACGCAAAGGGTGGCGCGAAAGATTACATCGTCAACGGAAAGATGACCGGGGGCTTCGCCTTTATCGCGTACCCGGAGAAGTACGGCGACACCGGTATCGCGACCTTCATCATCAACCAGAACGGCATCCTCTACGACAAGGACCTCGGCAACAGCACGGCTGAAACCGCAACAACGACCACAGAATTCAATCCCGACAAAACTTGGACTGTGGTGCCAAATTAAAGAGGACTAGCCGAGCACGAGGGTGGTTGAAGGAAGAACCTGCGATCTCTAACCATAGGGGCCACTCTATATGAGTCAATCCAGATTTCGGTTGAAGGTCCTCCTGGCGGCTGTTTTTGTCATTTTGCTCTGGGAGGACGCTTTGGATATTCGCGCTGCAACAGGGGACTTCCTCAATGGCGGCATATTCACGCAAGCGACCCCTGGGGACGAAAAGGTCAATCAATCTCAATCTACGACCAAGGAGAACCCGGGAAAGAAAAAGAAGAAGAAACTCGGTCTTCCCGGCTCTATCGTTGCCGCGCCGCTTCCCATTGTGAGTCCGGCGATTGGTTCTGGAATCATCCCCGCAGTCGGCTACATCTTCCCTTTCAGTAAAAACGATAAGATCTCTCCGCCATCGACCATCGGTGCGGCGGGCCTCATCACCAACAACGGCAGTAGCGGCTTCGCTCTAGGTGGACAATTGTTCATGAAAGAGAACAAATACGAGATCTCGTCGCTCTACCTTCACGGGAATATCGATTACAACCTCTACGGAGTCGGCACTGCCGCAGGTAATTCGACCCTTAAGATACCCCTTGACCAGGCCGGCCATCTCTATTTCGCTGAGGCTCTGCGCCGTATCCCATTGCAGTTTTTTATCGGGCCGCGATTTTGGACTGGCGATTCCGTTGTCACGGTAAGGCCGAGCAACGGCGAAACCGCCGTCCCTCCCGCGGACCTCGGCCTTCACACGACTCTGCGCGCTTTGGGTTTCCGACTGGTCCGAGACACTCGCCCAAACCACTTTTACCCAACTAAGGGTATGTTCACGCAATTCACATCCGACTTTTTTGCTCAGGCACTGGGCAGCAAATATACCTTTCAGAGTTACAGATTCACATTCAACAAATACTGGACCGTTGGAAAGAGCCAGGTTCTTGCCTATAACCTCTTCGATTGCAGCACAGGCGGTAGCCCGCCGTTTTACGGCAACTGCGTCTATGGCACAAACAACGAACTCCGAGGATACGAGGCCGGCCGTTATCTCGATCGCTACATGATTGCTACGCAGGTCGAATATCGCGTGTCGCTGCCAAAGAAGCTGGGCCTTGCAGTGTTTGGCGGTATCGGCGAAGTCGTTCCTGGCGGCAAAGAGATTTTCAGAATCAATAACTTTCTCCCCAGCATCGGTGGAGGACCAAGGTTCGAGTTGAGTAAGAAATATCATGTCAATCTTCGCGCTGACTTCGCAAAAGGTAAAGATAGTTGGACCTGGAGCATGGGCGTAGGCGAAGCATTCTAACCGGCAGTGTTCATTAGCTTTCGCGAAGATGGCGTCGGCAACGAAATCGGAGGAACGGATTTTATGGGCCATGAGACAGTACCGGAAGACAAGGGGACGATTCTCGCTGAAAAGCGAACCGATCTTGCCATCCAACGCACCAGCATGGCGGCAGAAAGATCACTGATGGCCTGGGTCCGAACCTCGCTTTCGATGATCGGCTTCGGCTTCAGCATCTACAAATTTTTTCAGTACCTGCCCGAAGAAATTGCCAGCGGAAACATCCGGCGTCCCCAAGCGCCGCGCAATCTGGGACTAACCCTGATCGCCCTGGGCACTCTTGCATTAGCGGCCGCGACTTGGCAGCACTGGAATTTCTTAAGAGAAACTCACTCAACCAAGAAGGGCTATAACTGGTCCGTCGCCTTCGTGGTTGCGATTCTTGTCGTTCTCATCGGACTCATCACGTTTTACGGTGTTCTGCTACGTCATGGCCCGTTTTAGGTCGAGAAGATCTGTGCCAAGCCACACTGAGGAGAAATCAAGATGACCCTGCCAAGCTTTCCCAACATCGACTTATTCTCCGCTGGGATTAACGCCCTGAACGGGGTACTCGTCGCCCAAAATCCATCGCACAACCGCGGCTACACTGCCGCGGGCCTCCTGATCATGGCCTTCTTCGGTGGCATCGGCGGCGGCGTGTCACGGGACGTGCTGCTCAATGTCGTTCCCTCTCCCTTCAGCAGTTCGATCTATCTTGTCGTCTGCCTTCTGATGGGACTGCTCGGGCTGGCGATCTATCGTTATCTCGCCTCGAAGGAAGAACGGTTCCGCACGAGAACGCTAGCCTACTTTAAATCCTTCTCGCTGCCCTGGTTTGCGGTTCTCGGGGCACATAAGGCGCTCGAGCACGACCTTGGGATCTTCGCCGCGATCGTCATCGGGGTGATTGCCACCAACGCGGGAGGTGTATTCATCGATCTGTTCTCCGGGGTGACACCAGAGATCGTAAGGCCGTCGGAGCAACTTGTGACGGCATCGGTCCTGGCGGCCGGGGTCTACGCTGTGCTTGGGACGTACGAGAAGTCGGCCACTTCCTTCTTTCCCGTCACGCTGATCTCGGTAACAGTTGCGTTCGTCTTCCGCGTACTCGCTGTCCGAGAGCACTGGCCGTCGATCGTGCCAATTGCCAAACCCGCTGCCGGGCCCACCGCACACTGATCTGTTCGCTTCCACAACAAGCGAAAGCGGCTCAACACTGCCGCAGCCGCCGCCACTCCCCCGGCGTGCTTTCGAACATTCGCTTGAATGCCCGAATGAAAGACGCCTGGTCGGTAAAGCCGCACCGCGCCGCAATCTCCACCATCGGCATCGCCGAACATTGCAGCAGTTCCTTCGCCACCTTCAGCCGCTGTTCTAACAGCCAGCGATACGGCGGCTGTCCCATGCTTCGCTTGAACGCACGCACAAAATGGGACACCGAAAGCTGACACTCCCGCGCTACTTGAGCCAGCGATATCTCCTCATTCAAATGCGCCATCAGGAACTCCTCCGCCCTCCGCATCTGCCTCGGTGCAAGACCGCCACGCGCCGAATTACCGTCGATCCGCATCCCTCCATACACACGCGCAAAGTGAGCGTGCAGCGCGAACAGCGCATGATCCAGGAACAATCTGCACTCCGGCTGCCCCTCTTGCATCGCGTCCACAATCGCCGCCCCCATCTGATTCACCACCGGATCCACCCCATCAGGCGGACAAACCAGCGTCTCAATCCGCTGCGCGCCACTCTCATCAGCAAGCTCGTCAAGAGCTGCTCGCGATAGATAAAACTGAAGGCAATCGAACGGCGTCGACGAGAACGCCACTGGCCCCTCGCCGAGATTCACCACACTCACCGCGCCACGCCCGTAGCTCACGGCTCGTTGCCCCCGCCCGCGTAGCCACCACTTCTGCGACTCCACATCGCGAAGATGCGACACCACCAAAAAAGCATTCTCCGCCGGGATAAACTCGGAAAGCTCTGGCAACCCGCTCTCGCATCGCAACCGCGTCGCCGCCAACCTCGCACGCCCCCTGGTCCTCACCGTCACGCACGGAGCCTTCGCCAACCGCAGGCAAGCCGCCATTTTCGCTCCGTATGCCCCGCGTTCTCCAACCGGCAACTTCTCTTTTGGCAAGCGAACCCCGTTCTTGCTAAGTAATCCCATGTTGTCCAGCGAGAGTCTGGCCAAATCGACGCTATTCTCGTGAAATATAAATTCTTCCATCGGAGCCACCTACTTCCATAAAGGTTTTAGAGGTCCACGAACTGCAGATATCTTCCGCAGCTTCCAACTGCCTACGGCTGCCTACTATTTTTTCTACTCGATCACGGGCAGCCGCCTTCTCATCGCCCGATCGAACCCTGGGGTTCTAGCCCGGCTTCCTGCGCTCCCTCTCCCGGCTCATCCACTCCCGCACGTAGTAGGGGCAGTCCACCATCCGAATGCCGCGATCCTCACACTGCAGGAGGAACAACACGGCCGCCAGATCCACGATCTTCAACTCTTCCAGATCCAGCGTCACTTCCTTGCTGGACCCGTTCAAGTGCCTCTCCAGTTCCTCAAGTTCGTCGACCCTCAGGTCGCCGATCACTCGCAGTAGTTTCAGGGAACCGTCCGTGGTGATGTCAATCCTCAGCATGGTCAATCTAAAGACAGCATTTCGAACTCCAAACTTATCTATCTGATAAGGAGAACATTACACCCACAAAACGATGCCGAAATTCAGCAAATGCCGAAGATCGGCACACTGCTTCCGACACAAAATGTCACCGGACGGTAAATAGTTATACCGCTCCCACGATCGGGCTAGCTCCTTGGCAGTACCAATCAATTTATGGTGTACTTCCGCTTATCAATCCCCAGTCGCGCAATCTTCGACTCGAGCGTCTGCCGCGGAATCCCCAACCGCGCCGCCGCCCCCGAGGGCCCGGAGACCTGCCCCCCACTGTCCGCCAGCGCTCCCTCAATCAACTCCCGTTCCTCATTCGACTGCAACCGCCCCAACCCCCGCAGCACCACATTGGCAGCCTGAGCCGACTTCTTACCCATCTCCTGCCGGAACCACGCCTCATCGACCGATAGCGTGTCGCCGTCGCACAGCAGGACGGCCCGCTCCACCACATTCTGCAGCTCCCGCACATTCCCCGGCCATTCATAAGACTGCAGCATCTCAAACGCACTCCGTTTGATATGCCGTATCCGCTTCCCACCCTTCGAGGCGTACCTCTCGATGAAGTACTCCACCAGCAGCGGAATATCATCCCGCCGCTCCCGCAGAGGAGCCAGTTGAATCGGAAACACATTCAGCCTGTAGAAGAGGTCTTCCCGAAACGTTCCCGCCGCCACCGCCGCCCGCAGATCTCGATTCGTCGCCGCCAGAATCCGTACATCCACTTTAATAGACTGATTACTCCCTACCCGTTCAAACTCCCGCTCCTGCAGCACCCGCAGCAGCGCCACCTGCGTCTCCGCCGGAAGGTCTCCAATCTCATCCAGAAAGATCGTCCCGCCGTTCGCCGCCTCAAACCGTCCCAGCCGCCGCTGCACCGCCCCTGTAAACGCGCCCTTCTCGTGCCCAAACAGCTCCGATGAAATCAGCGACTGCGGAATCGCTGCGCAGTTCACCCGGATAAACGCCCTCGGAGCCCGCCGCGACTGCCTGTGAATCGCCCGCGCCACCAACTCCTTCCCCGTCCCCGTCTCACCCAGAATCAGCACCGTCGAATCCGTCGGCGCCACCCGGGCAATCTCCCCAAGAACCTTATGCACATTATCTGAAGACCCCAGAATCTCCCCAGACGCTGACCGGTTCACCTCTTCGCGCAGCGCAAGATTCTCACTCTGCGCCCGCTCCGCCTCCTGCTTCGCATCTTCAATATCCGTCCGCGCGACAGACCATCGCACTACCTTACCTACGTCGTCCCGCATCGGGTTGAATCGTTTGAAAAACCATCGGTACAACCCATCTTTCCGCAAAATCCTCGCCTCCGTCTCAAACGGAACCGTCCCGGCCAGTCCCCGCTGCAGATCAGTCACGTATCTCGCCCGGTCCTCCTCGTGTATCGCCAGCAAATCAAATCCCGGCTTCCTCCATTCCTCAAGGCTCGCCCCGTAGTAATCCAGCACCACCTTGTTCGCGTACTCTCCGGTCCCATCCGGGCCCACCACAAACACGTGCATCGGCACCGACTCAATCAACTGCCGCATCTCCTTCTCACTCTCCCGAAGGTCAGCCTCCCGGCGTCGAAGATCGTCATAGAGGCGGCCAAGCTTGACCACCATCCCGTTGAAGACACCGCCCAGCTGAGCCAGTTCATCCTCTCCTCGCACCGTGATCTGTGGCCGAAAATCCCCCATCGCCACCGCATGCGACGCCTCTTCCAGTCCGCGAAGCGGTCGCGTGATGCTTCGAGTAATCGCAACCCCCAGCCACGCTGCAATCAGCAGCATCACCGCACCCGACACCATCAGGCTCCGGATCATCTCGCTCTGCGCCTGCGCAATGCTCGCAGTCGCCTTCGCCCGTTCCGTCGTTACATCCTGGTCTACATCCCTCACCAGGTCATCGCTCAAGGCTGCCAACGGCAGGATTTGCTGCTCCAACCGGACGCGCACCGCAGGCCAATCCCCTGCGCTCGCGAGGTCTCGCAGCACCGCTAGGTGTTCAGGCATCTCGCTCTGCACCGTCTTCACCGTCTGCAGAACCTGCGTACTGATCGTAGAACCCGTCGGCAATCCCCGGAACAGCGTCTCCAGCCGGTCGCCGTCATCCATCAACCTCCTTCCCAGTCCATCCGACTCCGCCAGCACCTCTTTCTTGTCTTCGAGGTGCGCCAGCTCATCGAGCCGCGTATAGAACGACCGCAAACTGGCCTGAAATCGCAGCACTGCAATCAGTTCACCGTCTGCGGCCGCCCGTCGGTTCGCATCAGCCTGGGCTTCCCGGAACTGCCACACCGACACCCCCATCCTGGCGGCCATCAGCAGCAGAATCAGAATGAATCCCGCTGCCAGCCGCGGTCCGATCCGGAATCGCGACAAAAACGGAGCGCTCGCCCCCGAACCTGAATTGGCACTTAGCTCGTTCAATTGACGGTCCTGTATCTAACTCGTTTCGCTGCGGTCTTTCAGGATAGTTGATGCGGCGTGTTCCAACACGGGCTCGCCCACAGAATCCCGCCAAACGGAACACGATAATTCAGATCTGCTCCATGCAACTCAATTCCCTCTAAGCCCAGGAATACCAGACAGCTCCTGCTCCAGCCTCGCCGCCGCATCCTCTGCTCGCGCCTTCCCTGTCAACACGGAATACATCGCGTCAGAATACGCCTCCGACACCTTTTCGTAGTTCGCCCCCGTCACCGTGGAAGGCCGCGCCACTGCGGTTCCGGATGGAATCCCGGGAGTCCTGCCCACATGCGAATAAGCCTTCAAGACTCCTGGCAAATCGCTCAATAAGGGATACTCCGGCGGCTTCGACCGCGCCCGTTCTTCCTCCAGCTCCTTTTCGCGATGCAGCAAAAACTGAACCAGCTTCACCGCCTCCGCCGGATGCGCCGACGATCGCGACACCGCCAATCCCATCCCGCCGAGCACACCCGGCCCCGGCAAACTTGTAAACCCAATTCGGTCCAGAAAGGGCAGCTTCA
This sequence comes from uncultured Acidobacteriaceae bacterium, assembly GCA_963841335.1. Taxonomy (GTDB): domain Bacteria; phylum Acidobacteriota; class Terriglobia; order Terriglobales; family Acidobacteriaceae; genus Edaphobacter. Next base: position 643,113 of record CAWJCF010000001.1, read on the forward strand.
CCGGGTTGCTTAAAAAGTAGTCCGAGGTCCATGACCGCCCAAACGCGCTGTTCCCAAGCGTCTGCATCGAATTCACAATGTCTAAGTCCCGATAAGAGGTCACACTCGGCGGTGAGATCGTTCCCACCCAGAGCGCCGCCCGTGTCCACGATCCGATCGCCTTCTCATTGTTCACGGTCACCCGGCCATCGGGCTCGACGATTCGGCCGCCGCCCGCTGCAGCCTGCCACTCCAGCGCAGTGCACGTCAGCCCCTCGCCAGGCGCCCCACCCCATACATAGCCCCAGAAATCCTTCTGCCCCGCAGCACGCTCTCCCTTTTCGATACGCTCCGCCATCATCCCTAACTCATCCCACGTCCTCGGAGGATGCTGAAACCCGTACTTCTTCAGCAGATCCGCCCGGTACATCAGCACCCCGATGTTCGTGTGGTAGGGAACGCCCACCAGCCGGCCATTCACCATATAGTTCGCCACCAGCGCAGCATCTTCTCCCTTCACATCCTCGCCCAGCGCATCCTTCAAATCGGCCAGCTCTTCCCCAAGCGCACCCGGCCATATCATGTCGATTCCATAGACATCCGGTGCCTCCGCACCTCTCCCAATCAGTTCGCGGAACAACTTCATCTGCTCACGCGTGCCCTCCGGAGCAGGAAGAAGATTCACCACAATTCCCGTCTGCCGCGTGAATTCATCCAGTTCCCCCCGCATAATCGTGCTCCGGGGTTTCTGGGTATCGTTTGACCACTCCGGATCGACAAAGCCGATCGACACGGGCTCCTGCACCTTCTGTCGGCATCCCGCAATCGAGCCCGTCACGCACACCAGCCCAACCAGCGCCGCAAATACAGAAACCGCACGTCCATCTCTCGACCAATTCATAACGTCCTTATCCCTGCACCTTCCATTCGCAAAGGTTTGTCTTCTCTTGAATGCAGCTCTGCATTTTCAATTCAAAAACACGGTGAGCGTCTCGCCAACCCATATCTGACAGCGCAAGAACAACAGCCTTACCCCATGCGGATAAGGAGGTCCCAGGAACCAGCTCGAATCTGGTGTAGAAGGCGAGTCTAAACGAAAGTTGTCGGACCTGCCCTACACCATCGCCCTCAAACTCCACAAATGCACTACCTTAAGAACATCGCCATGCCCCTGATCGACACCCACGCCCACCTCGACTTCTACACCGAAACACCCTCAGAACGCACCGAAGTCCTCCGCCGCGCCCACGCCGCCGGAGTCCACACCATCCTCGCCATCGGCATCGGCGAAGGCCCCGACACCATGCACCAGGCCCTGGACATCGCCACCGCCACCAACGACCCGACCCTCCCGACCGTCTACGCCAGCGCCGGCATCCACCCCCAGGAGGCCGCCAGCGCCACCCCCGAAGCCCTCGCAAAACTCAGCCACCCTCGCCGCCGACCCCCGCTGCATCGCCATCGGCGAGATCGGCCTCGACTACTACCACCTCGAAAACCCCACTCCCCGACATCCAGCAACACGCCTTCATCGCCCAGATGAAGATCGCCGCCGCCGCCCGCAAGCCCATCCTCATCCACTGCCGCACCAGCGAGCTCGCCACCCCGCAAGCCAAACAAAAATTCGGCCCACGCCGACGCCTGGGAAGACCTCCTCGCCCTCATCGCCGAACACTGGACCCCGCACAACGCTCGGCGGCATCATGCACTGCTTCTCCGGCAGCATCCCGGACAGGCCGAGCGCTCCCTCGCCGCCGGCTTCCACCTCTCCTTCGCCGGCAACCTCACCTACCCCAAATCCCAATCCATCCGCGAAGCCGCCGACCTCGCCCCCGCCGACCGCATCCTGGTCGAAACCGACGCCCCATTCCTCGCCCCCATCCCCCTCCGCGGCCAGCGCAACGAACCCGCCCTCGTCACCCACACCGCCGCAGCCCTCGCCGAGCTCCGCGGCATCTCACCGGAAGAGCTCGCCACCCTCACCACCGAACAACTTCCACCGCCTCTTCCCCACCGTCACGCAGCTAAACTGACATCAATGCCAACGTAATAGACTCGATCGACATAATAGTATCGACAAAGGACACAACAACCATGGCATCCGACAACAGCTTCGACGTAGTCAGCAAAGTAGAGATTCAGGAAGTAAAGAACGCCATCGACCAGGCCTCCAAAGAGGTCCACGCCCGCTTCGACCTCAAGGACTCCAAGTCCAAGATCGAGCTCGAAGGCACCGACACCATCCAGCTCGCCAGCCAGGACGAGTACAAGCTCAAGGCCGTCATCGAAATCCTCTCGCAGAAGCTCGTCAAGCGCGGCATCTCCCTCAAGAACCTCGAGTACGAGAAGATCGAGCCCGCCGCCAACTCCTCCGTCCGCCAGAAGATCAAGCTCAAGCAGGGCATCGCCTCCGAGAACGCCAAAAAGATCGTCGCCGCCATCAAGGACTCCAAGCTCAAAGCCCAGGCCAGCATCCAGGGCGACACCGTCCGCGTCGTCAGCAAAGACCGCGACATCCTCCAGCAGATCATGGCCCTGCTCCGAGGCGGAGACTATCGGCGTCGACCTCCAGTTCACCAACTTCCGCTCCAACTAACCCGTCTGTACCGAAAAACGAACAAATTCCGGCCCGACCATTGCTCCGGTCAACATTTCTGTTGCAATTTCTCGATCCCTGTCTGAACCCAAATCCACGTCCTGATACTCTGACTACTAAGTGAGTACGCTCTCCATCGCGACCGCAGACGAGGTCTTCGACCTCCTCCGCGACGACCTCGCCGCCATCGAGCAGGAGTTCTCCCGCCAGTCCGCCTCCAACGTCGAAGTCATCACCGACATCGCCCACTACCTCATCTCCGGCGGCGGCAAACGCATCCGCCCGCTCGCTGCTCCTGCTCTCCGCCAAAGCCCTCGGCTGCACCAACCAAAGCCGCATCCGCCTCGGCGCCGTCGTCGAGATGCTCCACACCGCCACCCTCGTCCACGACGACATCATCGACGAAGCCGACACCCGCCGCGGCCGCCCCTCCTCCAACACCACCTGGGGCAACTCCAAGTGCGTCCTCGCCGGCGACTGGCTCTACATGCAGTCCTTCCCGCCGCCCTCGAAGAGCGCAACTTCCGCGTCCTCGAACTCCTCATCTCCCTCACCCAGCAGATGGTCGAGGGCGAGCTCCTCCAGATGCAGAAGCTCGGCCACCTCATCAACGAAGAGGAGTACTTCGACCTCATCTTCCGCAAGACCGCCTGCCTCTTCAAAGTCTCCATGCAGCTCGGCGCCGCCATCACGCCCGATCACGGCTTCGGCAATCACGACGAGATCGAATCCCAGCTCGGCGAATACGGCCGCAACCTCGGCCTCGCCTTCCAGATCGTCGACGACGTCCTCGACCTCACCGCCGCCGAAGATGTCCTCGGCAAGCCCGTAGCCAGCGACCTCCGCGAAGGCAAAGCCACCCTCGCCGTCATCCACGCCCTCGAGCGCGGCACCGGAGCCGACCGCGAAGCCATCCGCACCGTCCTCGCCGACCGCAGCTTCGACCGCGTCTCCCACCCGCAGATCCTCGAGATCCTCCACCGCCACGGCTCCATCGACTACGCCATGGACACCGCCTGCGCCTACGCCGAAGCCGCCCGCCTCTCCATCGCCGACCTGCCCGACACCGAAGCCAAACGAGCCCTCCTCTGGGTCCCCGGCTTCGTCACCACCCGCGACCGCTAAATCTCATTTTCAGAATGAAAAGCTGCGCTCAGATCGCAAACCTGAACGCAGCTTTTCTCTGCCCCTCACCAAAAGATCCCACTCACTGAGCAGGCAGCGAGAGGTACAGCGTTCCCAAGATCAGTCAAGACACCATCTGCTCCAAGCAGGCTGGTAAAGTGCGGGTCAGGACTCAACCGTCCCGTGAACCACGCGTATCGAAAGACATCCGTACGGCTCTCGCATATCCCAACCATGCTGATCATCTGCGCCTCCTGCTTGGCCAGCGTATCGATCTGCGCGCCGTCATCCTGACTGTGCCAGTTCGCAAACTCCGTAACCCAGAATGGCTTGTTGTATTTCGTCAGCCGGTCCAACTGCGCATCCAGTCCGTAGTCGTACCAATGGAAGGCGATGTAGTCGATCTGCGGATCACGATTGCCATTGGCCGCCTGATACGCCGCGTAAAAAGCGTCAAGCCATGCCACCGGATCTTCATAGTTCGTCATCGTCCCCCACGTAATCGCAGGCCCGACGATCTTCACACCGGTCTGCGCCGCAATCGCCTCATACTGCGGCCACAGTTGCGCAGCCTGTTGCGGAGTCATATTGGACTGGTCCACCAGGTTTGGCTCATTGAGAACCAGCAGATACTGGATACCAGGGTTCGCCTTCAGAAAAGCCACAATACTTGCCGCATTGAAGTTCCCATTCCACAGCATTGGATAGAAGTCCATCGCATATTGCCCCGCGTAGTTTGAGGGCACAGCAGAGTTCGGACTCGGGCTCCAGTTGTACCACCAACTCACTCCGGGCGACAGAACTGCAAGATCGGCCGGCGAAGCAAGATCATAGGCAATACCTCTCTTGGCGCTCTTGCTGGGACTCGGCGTTGGTGCAGGCGTCGGTGTTGGTGTGGGCGTAGGTGTGGGTGTTGGTGTTGGTGTGGGTGTCGGAGTAGGTGTGGGTGTCGGTGTTGGTGTGGGTGTCGGTGTGGGTGTGGGTGTCGGTGTGGGTGTGGGTGTGGGTGTGGGTGTTGGTGTGGGTGTGGGTGTCGGTGTGGGTGTGGGTGTGGGTGTGGGTGTGGGTGTGGGTGTGGGTGTGGGTGTGGGTGTGGGTGTGGGTGTTGGTGTAGGTGTAGGAGTCGGTGCGGGTGACGTCGTCGATGGCGGAGTCGACGTTGAGCCGCTATTGCTGGCAGCGACAAAACTTGCGCCGCTACCGCAGCCACAGAGAATCACGCACACGGCAAAGGTAAACAAAGTGGCGCGGCCATCTCTTGCATGGAGGCAGAAACTCTTCAAAGCACCCTCCTTCTACAAATCTCTTCTCTTCAAAAAATGTAATTATCGAGGCAAAATTACTTGCCCAGCGGGCCACGTACCCCGTCGTGCGAAGTGATAGCGTCTGTGTCAGCACCTGCAAAAGCAGCCGGGCTCCCGCCACGCGCAGCTACAGAAGACCACGCGGGGTCGCCGTGGGTCTCTGACCCGGAAGTTGTATTCGCAGAATGACCCAACCAATTTATTTTGTGCCGCTTACGGATAGCGGCCTGAACTTCAGCGGAGAATTGAACTAGAAGCTACTTATCGTTATTCTTCGTCCTCACCCAGCTCAACATTCCTTTTCATATCAAAATCCACCACCTTCATTCCCCCACCCCGCTTCTCCACCAGCACCTGAATCTTCCCCTCCGCCGCCTCCAGCTCCTTCTTACAGGCATCCGACAGCTTCATCCCCTCTTCAAACAGCCGCACCGAGTCCTCCAGCGACAAATCCCCACCCTCCAGCTTCCCCACCACCTTCTCCAGCGCCGTCAACTGCTCTTCAAAGCTAGCCATTACGCAACCTCGCCCGGTGCTGCATCGCTCAACCCCAGCACATCCGCCGCAACGCTGTATCTACCAAACGGCGCGCTCACCTGAACTCCCTGCACCATCGGCCGAGCCTCCGCCAGCATCTCCCGCGCAATCTTCACGCCCTCAATCCTGCCCGCCTCCGGAGTTTTTACCGACGCCATCCTCGCCATAATGTCGTCCGGCATGCTCACCCGCAGATCGTTCTTCATGAACTCCGCATTCCGCAAACTCGTCAGCGGCCAGATCCCCGCAATCACCGGAATCCGGAACCCTTCAATCCTCCGCAGAAACTCCTCCAGCACCCGCAGGTCGAACACCGGCTGCGTAATCGCATACTCCGCGCCCGCCTCCACCTTGTACGCAAACCGCCGCACTTCCTGGTCCATATCCGATACACCCGGATTCGCCGCCACCGCAATCGTGAACCCCGTCGATCCGCCAATCGAATTCTTTCCGATATCCAGCCCATAGTTCAAATTGTGAACGACATTCACCAACCCAATCGCATCCACATCAAACACCGCCGTCGCATTCGGATAGTTCCCCAGCTTCGGCGGATCGCCCGTCAAACACAAAATATTCTTCAACCCAATCGACGAGGCCCCCAGCAAATCGCTCTGAATGCTCAGTACATTTCTGTCGCGGCATGTGTAATGAAGAATCGTCTCAATCCCCACGTGCTGCTGAATCTGCACACACAGACTCTGCGCGCTCATCCTCGCGCTCGCCCTCGGCGAATCCGGCACATTGATCGCATCCACGCCCAGCCGGTGCAAATACGCCGCGCCGTCAATCTCCTTGCTGCAGTCGATCCCCTTCGGCGGAACAATCTCCACCATCGTCACAAACTCGTCCGCAGCCATCATCGCGCCAATCTTCGACCGCTCCGCCAGCGCCGGAGGCTCCACCTTGCTCGCCGCCTTCGCCCCATTCCTGCTCGAGCCGGCCTGCTCCATCACCTGCGCGCCGCCCTCCATCGCATCCATCGCCCGCAGCGCGCTCTTCATCGCCCGCGTATAGTTCGGAGTCGTCCCGCAGCACCCACCCACAAACTTCGCCCCCGCCTTCACCGCCTTCTTCGCAAAGCTCGCCATATACTCCGGCGAAGTCAGGTAAATGTCCGTCCCTCCACCGCCCGCGGAATCCCCGCATTCGGCATCGCCGCCAGCGGCAGTTCGTCGTCACCAGCTTCATCCGCTCAATCACGCTCAACACCGTCACCGGACCCGCGCTGCAGTTGCACCCAATCGCATCCGCACCCCACTCCGTCAGCTTCAGCGCCGCGGTCTCCGCCGAAGACCCATCCAGGCAGTTCCCGTCCTCATCGACCGTCATCATCACCACCACAGGCACATTCGGAGCCACATTCCTCGCCGCCCGTATCGCCTGCTCCGACTCCGCCAGCGAAGTCATCGTCTCAACAATCAACAAGTCAGCACCCACACCCGGCCCACCCTCCACCAGCGCCGCAATCTGCTCCGCAAACGCCGCCCGCGCCTCATCCAGACCCACCTTGCCCAGCGGCTCCAGCCTCACGCCCAGCGGCCCAATCGACCCCGCAACAAACGCCTCGCTCGCCTGCTTCTCCAGAATCTCGTTCACACACTCCGCGCGCGATCTTCACCCCGGCTCTATTGATCTCACGAACCTTGTCCTTCAGCCCATGCTGCTCCAGCCGGAACGCATTGCCTCCAAACGTGTTCGTTTCAATCACCTCGGCGCCCGCCTGCAGATACTCCGCATGTATCTCCCGCACCAGTTCCGGTTGCGACAGATTCAGCTCGTCGTAGCAGCGGTTGATAAACACGCCCCGCGCATACAGCATCGTCCCCATCGCGCCATCGCAAAGCACAGTCCCGCCGTGAAACAGTCTGCCGACTGCTCCATACCGCTCATCGGAAACCGCCTTCGCATCCTCAAACCCAACCGTCATGTTCTCTCCAGACCGCGTATCTTCATCCTAAGCCACCATGCGAACCCGCTCCAACCCTCTCGCCGCAAACCTGCCATCCAAACGGCTCACCTCAGCCTTCAGGCTTCGTCTCCTTTGTTATACTTGGCATCAGGGTTGTGGCCCCAAAACACCGTGCTCAGGTTGGAGTTGGTTACCGTTGAAGAATCGAAGTCTCTCTCTTAAGTCTTTCCGTGCCCAGATTCTCTGCGGCCTCCTGCTCGCGTTCGCATCCATCGGACTCACCTCCTGCCATAGCGATAACTACCTCGCCTATAAGTTCCCCCAATACACCTTCGCCAACCGCCCCGTACCGCCCAGCCTGCTCGCCAACCGGGTCATGATCGGTGTCACGATCAATGGAACCTCAACCGGTAGCCTCCAGATCGTCGATGGCCTGCGCGACATCCGCAGCAACATTCAGAACACGAAGACCTCCTTCTCCATCTCCGGCTACGCCTCCGGGTATCCCAATCTCATCCTCAATTTCCCGGCTGAGATCACCGGCTATGTCTACTCCAACACCCAGGGGGACATCCAGATCGTCAACTACGGCAAGGAAGCCGCCAGCGGCTCAGGAGGCTCGTTCCCCGCCAGATCCACCGGCCTCGCCGTGCCTCCAACCTTCGGCCACGTCTACTCCGCCGAAGAGAGCATCGGCCAGCTCGGCGTCATCGACAACACCACCGGCCGCACCTTCGGCCTCATCCTGCCCAACGTCTTCAACGTCGTCGTCAACGCCGGTGACAACGTCGTGCTCGCGTTTGTCCGCAACTCCAGTACCATCTATCGCCTCGTCAAGCTCAACGCCAACCAGTTCACCACCTCGCCCGTAGCCGACGCAGCCATCGGCGCAGTCGACTGCGAGCCTTTCAACATTCCCGTCTACTGCCTCGTCCCCGTCAACACCGGCAGCCACGCCAACGCCTTCGACCACCCCACCGGGGCCTACTTCTCCGCCGACGGCACCACCGCCTTCGTCCTCAACTGCGGACCCGAGTGCAACGGCACCGCCTCCAGCGTCACCTATCTCCAACCCGGCACCCTCGAGTTCAACAACATCCCCACCAGCGTGCCCGACGCCTCCGCCTACCTCAATCAGGTCATGGTCCCCGGCGGAGTCACCGACGCCCTCTCGGACGGAGTTACGCTCTACCTCTCAGGCCAGCAGCTCCAACCCGACGGCCTCTTCGCCGGCAATCTCACCACGATCAACCTCGCCACCAACGTCGTCACAGGCCAATACTCCATCTCCGACGGCAACCATTCGAAGATGCTCTTCGGCGACAACAACACCCTCTGGATCGGCTCTCAATCCTGCGCCACCGGGGAGCGCGCAGCCCGGGCTGCCCAGCAGATAGCAGCGGGACTGCCCACCGACCAGAGCGCGAACTACAACTGCCTCACCCGCTTCGATCGTGGCGCATTGACCGCATCGATCATTCCCGCCGTCACCCAGAGTGCTACAGCACCCGTTCCAGTCCCCTACCCTAACACCAACCAGAACCAGTACTACTACGGCGACCTCACCGGTCTCTGCTGGGTCCAGGGCCTCAACAAGATGTACACCGCATACGGCGGCCAGGTTCACGTCTTCAGCACCGTCGACGGCTCTGAGATCAACAACAAAAACGTGATCGTCCAGGGCACCGCGCTCGACGTAGCCTACCTCGACGCGATCACCGACGCCGACAACTAGACACTCAAAAAGTGTCATCCTGAGCGAAGTCTCTCGCAGCCTCACCGAGAGACGAAGTCGAAGGACCTGCATTTTGCAGTTTCTCGTTCCAGTCGCTAACCCTTTGACGCCGTCATCCTGAGCGGAGCGAAGGATCCCCGCATTTGCCTTTGCAGTTTTGGTTTCACCCGGATCCGCATACTCAAAAAGTGTCATCCTGAGCGAAGTCTCTCGCAGTCTCACCGCGAGAGACGCAGTCGAAGGACCTGCATTTTGCAGTTTCGTTCCAGTCGCTAATCCTTTGATGCCGTCATCGTGAGCGGAGCGAAGGATCCCCGCATTTGCGCTGCCGACGGCCCCACCGTCGCTCAAAAATACATTGCAGACGCCAATTGCTTCGGCCTCTCTTCAACAGCAAGAGAAAAAGAACTTCACCCCAAAAGACACGCCTTACCGACCACCATTAAATCGACGGCACCGGCACCATCATCAAATCCTCCACCAGTCCCACTTCCTTCTGCACAAACGGCTCCCCATACCGCACTCCCGCCAGCAATCCATAGTGCCGTGCCTCCGCCAGCGTCCGCTCGCGAATCTCCTCCTCCGGCACAAACAACTTGCCACCCTCAACCTGCGAAGCATACTGCGACCGGTAAGCCAGCAAAGCCCGAAGCCTCTCCTCAACATAAGGCGTAATGTCAACCACGAACGTAGGCCGCACATCCGCATACAGACTCGCATAAAAAATTTTGAAAGGCCGGTGCGGTGGATTCTGCTCACCCGGCGTCTCCACCTTCGCCAGCCCACTCACAAAGCAAGCCTCATATCCCAGCGTCGCCGTCGTGTAATGATCCGGATGCCTCCCCTGCCAGTAAGGCAGGATCACCACCCGCGGACGCAGCCGCCGCAGCACCCCCGCAATCTTCAGCCGATTCTCATACGTATTCTGCACATTGCCATCCGGCAGATCCAGCGCCTCGCGATGCGCCACCTTCAAAATTCGCGCCGCATCATTCGCCTCGCGCTCGCGGTCAGCCGCCGTCCCCCGCGTGCCAGACTCCCCTCGCGTCAAATCCAGAATCCCGGTGCGCCAACCACGCGAATTCATCGCAAGCAGAGTTCCACCGCAGGTCTGTTCCACATCGTCGCGATGTGCGGCGATCGCAAGAATATCAATCGAAGGCATGCGTTTATGCTAGCAGGCCTCCCGCCCGCATAGCCTCTCTTCGGGTTGCTCCGTCTCATCCACAAATGTCTGCCGTCTTGTTGATGGCGTCACGCTACTTCCCAATCCAGTCAATCCGGCCATCCATTCCTTCCGCAATCCTCCAATCCAATCTCCTCTCCCGGACGTGATTGAGATAAGGCGCAACCATCGCGCCCAGGAGAGTCTTCAAATGGAGAAAAAGTTAAACGACCTTATCGACAAGGCCCTGTCCCGGAGAACCTTCATCACCGGAGCCGGAACCGCAGCAGCAGCGACGTTAATCGCAGGATGCGGAAGCAGCACCTCAAACGCAACCCCCACGCCGACGCCCACGCCCACACCAACCCCCACCATCACTGACGCCGACATCCTCAACTTCGCCCTCAACCTCGAATACCTCGAAGCCGAGTTCTATCTTTACGCCACCACCGGTACGGGCCTCTCCGCCACCGACGCAGGCTCAGGCGCCGGCACGACAACGCTTCCCGCAAACTTCTCCAAAGTCACCTTCGCCGACGCCTACCTACAGCAATATGCCAACGAGACCGCGCAGGACGAGCTCAATCACGTCCGCTTCCTCCGCTCTGCGCTCACCTCCGCCGGAGCAACCGTGCAACCCCGCCCCGCCATTGACCTCAGCTTCTTCGCCGGCCTCGCCACCGCAGCCGGAATCTCCGGAACATTCAACCCTTTTACCGACGAAAACGCCTTCCTCGTCGGATCGTTCGTCTTCGAAGATGTCGGCGTCACGGCGTATGCAGGCGCAGCCCCGCTGATCACCAACAAAACCTCCTATCTATCCCCCGCCGCAGGCATTCAGGCAGTCGAGGCCTACCACGCCGGCACCATCCGCACCCTCCTCGCCGCCAACGCCGCCAGTTCCGGAGCCACTGCCGCCCAGACCGCCGCGCTCGCCAACGCCAATCTCGTCTCGGCGCTCCGCGGCAAGATCAGCGCAGCCAGCGGCAACATGAACGCAGCCGAAACCGCCCTCAGCACCACGTCCATCGTCGCTGCCGACTCCTCCACTGCCGTCGGTTTCTCCCGCACCACCGACCAGGTCCTCCACATCGTCTACGGCGGCACCGCAGGCGTAGGAGTCGCCAAAGGCGGCTTCTTCCCCGCAGGCCTCAACGGCACCATCAAGACCACAACCACCTAGCTCAAGGACGGGACAAATCATGGCAACTCAAGAGACACAGCAACTCGACGAAATCATCGTAAACAGCCGCCGCAAGATGCTCTCCCTGGGGACCACGGCACTCGCAGGCCTCGTCTTTGCAGGCATCAACACACCCAAAGCCCAGGCCGCAACCCTTACCGACAACGACATCCTCAACTTCGCCCTCAACCTCGAATACCTCGAGGCCAACTTCTACAACCTCGCCGTCTTCGGCGTCACCATCGACAAGCTCTCCACTCCCATCGCCATCACCGGAACGGGAACACAGGGCACCGTCACCACCAAACCCAGCTTCAAGGCCGTCCCCTTCTCCAGCTCTCTCGTCAAGGCCTACGCCACCGAGACCGCAGCCGAAGAAGGCAAGCACGTCACCTTCCTCCGCACCGCGCTCGGCTCCGCAGCCGTCGCTCAACCCGCCATCAATCTCGTCGACTCCTTCAACACCCTCGCCGTAGGCGCAGGCGTCGCCCCAAGCTTCGATCCCTTCGCCAACGACGCCTTTTTCCTCATCGGTGCCTACATCTTCGAGGACGTCGGTGTCACCGCCTACCATGGCGCCGCCGGTGCCATCTCCTCAAGCTCTATCCTCACCGCAGCCGTCGGCATCCACGCAGTTGAGGCCTATCACGCAGCCCTCGTCCGCACCACCATCAACGCCTTCGACGCCAACCCCACGCTCAGCGGAGTCCCCACCGGCACGCTCACCAACATCACACAAAAAATCGCTGCCTTCCGTTCTCTCCTCGCCAACCCAACCTCCGCACCCACCACGCAAACTACCGACGGAGGCATCAAAGGTGCCGACGATCAAGGCATCGACAACACGGTCAAGGTAGCCCTCAACACCAGCTCTGCAACCTTCCCCTCCACGACCATCGTCGACGCCGACAACAACAGCATCGGCTTCGCCCGCACTCCGCAACAGATCCTCTCCATCGTCACTGGCGCATCACCCGCAAACGCCAGTGGAGGCAACAAGGGAGTCTTCTTCCCCGCCGGCCTGAACGGCACCATCAACTAACCAGCGCGAACAGACAACTGGGAAGCATCGCCGGTCTCCCATCCTTCATAGTCTTACCGTGGAGGGTGGGTAGCGTTTTTACTCGTGCCATTGCCTTTGCTTTTTGTTTTGTCATCGGTTCGCTGAGTGTGTTGGCGATAATGTGCTCATTGAGAGTCGAAGACAGCAATGCGCCCCGTATCGGGCACTGTGCTCGCCTTCAGCCATGCCTCGCTCGCAACTGTGCGGGTGCAGGGCCCCAGGGAACAAATCTTTATGGACCTGCGCGATACTCTCCATTCGCAGCGCGCTAAGCACGTCGGTCAATATCGAGCCGTTGAAAGGCGAATACAGATAGAACACACTACCGCTGGACAGATCTGCCTCGCGCGCGTCCTGCGGGATGAACTGGACGCGCTTGAGCTGAAGGCTCTGAGCGCACTCCCGCGCACTGGCGATATAGGCCGCCTCCACCTCAATGCCAAGGCTCTGGGCTCCTGTCACCATGGAAACCAGAAGCGGCACATGCCCCAATCCCGATCCGAGATCGACAAAAACGTCATCTTCCGCAAGCCCGGTGGCTGCTATCAGGTGGAGAATATGGCGCACCGGCGTCGGCTGATAGAACACCATCTCCGGTGATCGCTGAATGTCTGGTTCGCTCGGTTCGCGGAGCTGAAGGACTCCGCTCAACAACTCGTCTCGGCAGTCGAAGCCCAGGCCACGCAACGGAATTTGCGATTCGTTCTGGCTCGCCAAATTCTGCAGCCACTGAAGAAGCACACGCGGTCGACCACCGCGAACAATATCAGAGCGCACAGACTGGTAGAGTTCTGCGTTGGCAGCCTCGAGTAGTATCCGCAGCGCCTTCGCACGCTGATGAATTCGCGAAGCCGCACACGTCGCGGAATCCTCGAAATCGATGCCCCCAAATCCCGCATCAAGGTCGTCCAGCGCGATCAGGCGCTCTGGCAGTTGCTCGGGCCGAAAGAGAGAAGAATCGGCCTCCAGGCCGCAGAGCAAGGCGAGCAGATCGTGGTCGCATCCGATTTCATCCTTTCGCGAATCCGCGCTGGCAGTGGTTGACATATCAACCACAATAAATACCCAATAGTTGTCATGTCAACCTCGAATTGATACCCTTGCAACAGACATGACTGTAAAGCCGTTATCCCCACACGAGCTTCGTATCTGGCATGCCTTCAGACTCATGCACGAAGATGTGTTGAGTCGCGTTGGCCGGGACATCACGCAGGCAACCGGACTTTCAGGTCCTGAGTTTGGTGTATTGTCTCGCCTCGCCGCAATTGGCAAAGGTGAAATGCGGCAACAAGCGCTGGCCAGCATGATGGCCTGGGATAAAAGTCGCCTCTCTCATCAGTTGACGCGGATGCAGGAGCGATCCCTCATCGAGCGCCGTCGTGTTGACGGGAAAACTGTCCTCATCGCCCTTACCAAACTCGGCAAAGAAAAACTGGACGCGGCTCGCCCGATACACGCGGCCTCAGTTCGGCGAAATCTGCTGTCGCGACTCACTCAGGAACAGATCGATACCATCGTGCGGGTGAGCAATCTTCTCGGTGAAGAAGAAGACTAGCGCCCTTCCGTTTCGTAACCGGCTTGGTCCCGACTCTTATCGCCCCGTTACTGACAAGTTCTCGCCTTCAAGCTTTTCTGATGACCGCAGACACTTGACCCAACCGCCCCCGAACAAACCCCACCACCTCCTCCGTCGCATAAACCGGAGGCCGCATAGCCAGCACCGGCGTCCCCTCCACAAGCTTCAGCGAAACCCCCTTCCACTCCGGCCGGCCCAAGCTCCCCCTCCGTCACTAGAACCGCATCCGCCCGATCCAGAAAGTACCTCGCCGAATCCTTAAAATCCCCCACCCCCGGATCCAGCACACTCAAATACAAATCCGGCCGCAAAAATCGCAGAATGCTGTTCGACTCAATCACCACATTCTCCGCTGCCGCAATCTCCTTCCGTATCCGAGGCATCGCCACCGCCAGATCCCCCGTCCGCGTCCTCACCCAAAACGACCTCACCGCCCCCGCCGCCAGATACCGTCCCGAGTCCGTCGTAGCATCCCCGCCCACGCGCTCCTCGCTCACCGCAACCGTATGCTCCGCCGTCTCGCAGTCGCAAGGCTCCCCATTCGCCGAGCACATCCCATGCCCAAACTGCGTCACCTTGAACGCCGTCCACCGCATCTCCGGCATCGCCGAAATCAGCCCCGCCACCACGCTCGTCTTCCCGATATTTCTCGTATGTCCACCAACCACCACAATCGCCATCACACCACCATCAATTCACCACAAAAACACCACGTATTTCACGCTCAATCATCGGTGTTTCAGCCGCGCCAGATCCCGCAAATACTCCTTCAAAGGCCGCGCCGGCCGCCCCCAGAAAACCTCGCCCGCCCCATGCATCTTCTTCCCACTCAAAACCCCTGCCCCACCCCCCAGAATCACGCCTTCCCCCACAGTCGCATGCTCCCCAATCCCCACCTGCCCTCCCAGAATCGCCCCATCCTCCACCACACTCGACCCCGAAATCCCCGTCTGCGCCGCAATCATCACATTCTTCCCAATCACGCAGTTATGCCCAATATGCACCAGATTATCGATCTTCGTCCCCCGCCCAATCCGCGTCTCCCCCAGCGCCCCCCGGTCAATCGTAGTATTCGCCCCAATCTCCACATCATCCTCCACCACCAGCGTCCCCTGCTGCGGAAACATCAAATACTCCCCCGTCTCCCATTCCGCGCATACCCAAACCCCGTAGCCCCAAGCACCGCCCCCGCCTGCACCACTACCCGATCCCCAATCACCGTTCCCGCATACACCACCACCCGCGCCATCAAATTGCAATCATTCCCCACCGCCACTCCATCCTCCACCACCACCCCCGGCCCAACCCGCGACCCCACACCAATCGTCACGCCCGCACCAATCACCGCCGAAGCATGAACTCCCGCCTCAAACCCCCTCCCCGCAGCCTCTCCGCCACAACGGCAAACGCATACCGCGCATCCTCCACCCACAACACTCGCGCGATCCAGCCTCAAATCTGCCTCCTCCAGGCTCCGGTTCGCCAGAATCGCCCCAGCCCCCGACCCCAGCGCCCTCTCCAGCGTCTCCTCATCCATCGCAAACACCACCGACTCCGGCCCAGCCCCCTCGATGCTCGCCACCTCCGTAATCTCCCCTCTCGAGCCAGCGGAGCGCTCACCCCAACCCAATCCGCCACCTTCCCGATCGTCGCCATCAATAAATTCCCTCCTCACCCGCTGGCCGCGTCTTCCAGCGCCGATGCAGCCACAGCCACTGCTCCGGATACCGCCGTATATACCCTTCCATCGCAGCCGTAAACGCCGCCGTATTCGTCAGCGCATCCCGCTCCGCATCTTCACTATGGACCACCTCGAGCTCTTTACCAAAGTGCAGCACATACCGTCCCTCCTTCTCCTCCCACAGCAGAAACCCCGGCACCACCGCCGCGCCAGTCTTCTGCCGCAATCCTCGCCATCCCCGAAGCCGTACAAGCCTCCACTCCAAAGAACGGCACAAACACACCCTGCGGCGGAGTCATATTCGTATCCATCAAAATCCCCACCGTCTCTCCCGCCCGCATCGACGAAATCAGCCCCCGCGCAAAATCATCCTTATGGATCACCCGATTCCCATGCAGACACCGCACCCGGTTCACAAACGCATCCACCAGCGGATTATCCAGCCGCCGAATCACCATCCCCATCGGCATCCCCATCAGCGAGTGATAGAAGCTCGAAAGCTCCCAGGCTCCCAGGTGCCCCGTCAACACCAGCACCCCTTTCCCCCGCTCCCGTGCCGCCAGATAATTCTCCAGCCCCTCGTACCGAATAAACCGGCTTGCAGACTCCGCCGTATACCCCGGCATCTTGCAGAACTCAGCCAGCAAATACCCGAGGTTCCTGTACTCCGATCGCAGAATCCTCTCCCGTTCCTCAACCGTCTTCTCTGGAAACGCGAGTTCCAGATTTCGCAACCCCACCCGGCGCAGCCGTCCCAACCCATGAAACGCAACCGCTCCAATTCCCGCACCGACTGCCCGAGCCAACCTTCGTGGCAAAAGCCGCAAACCATGAACAGACACCCACACCGCGGCAAACTCCACGGTCTCACGCAAACTCACCCGACTCGCAGCTGAGACTTCCGGCAATACTCTCTGGGTATCTTCCCTCAAGCCACTAGTCTACCCACTCCGCCCATCGCGCCCTGCAAAAACAAAAGGGGTGGCTCCATGAGCCACCCCAAAAAAATGCCTTCGTCAACTTACTTGTTTTTCGCTACTACAAAATACTTCGCCACCGTCCGCACAAAGGGCCGCGCCTCCGTCGGAGTCGGAGTGCTTCCTTCAAGGACAGTGTTGAACGGGATAGCCGATCCATAAAGGGCAGTCGTAGCATCCTGGTTCTGCGACAGCACTGTCCCGTCCAGATCGATACCCGCAAACAGCCCCTTGCTGCGCGAATAGCTCAAAAACTCCGCACTCAGCTTCCAGTCCGTACCCGCCTGCGCATTGCGGCCAACCGGACCCGCAGAAGCCGCTGCATCGGCGCCAAGCTTCACCTTGTTCTTCAGCATGGCCTGCAGACCCTTCTGATTCATAGCAATCAGCACCAGGTCTGTAGCCTGACCGCCGGCCTGAAATCCAAAGCTGCCGCCGGCAAGCTGCACGCAGACCGGCGCGCTCCACCTCCCGCTCGCAGTACGGCACGTCGCAACACCCTGCCCATACTGCGCTCCAACAACGAACGCACCCTTCTTGTAACTCGGAATGACAACCACGCACGACGCGCCAGCCAAAATCCCGCTCGGAATCGAGTTGTCGGGCGTCGCCATGATCTCCTCGATTACGTCGCCGGCCGCGTTCAACCGATCCGCAATCTTCGTTTTATCGCTGTCCGTCGCTCGAGCGGTCAGAGAACTAGCCACCATGGCCAAACCACACAAAACTACCGAGACCCTCTTCATCATTATCTGTTCTACCTTTCGCAAACACAGTCTGGCCTGGAGGCCCAAAACATGCCTATTTCCAACAATATATGTGATGGAGAAAATGGCAGTGAAGGTTGTCCACGCCCTCACAGAGCTTACACCCCGAACCCCCAGCTCATCTCGAAAAAAAATGGGGGTTGTAGAGATAGCGCCGGGATCACCCGACACTCTCTCTACAACCCCTCTCCCAGGTCTGTGTTGCTTCCTTCAATGTGCATCACTTCCCCTGCCTCTTCAACGGTACGAAGGTAGGTAGACCTTTGAGCAATTCTTGTTAACTAAATCGTTAATGCCGCTTCCAACAGGCAACCTCCCCGCAAGTAGTTAAAAATAAACCAGTTATGGCGACGAACCTGCCGCCATAAAGCCAATATTACGACCCTGACGCCTATTGCTGCTCGCAGAGGCAAGCGCCCATTGTTTTCGCAGTGAAAATTAATTTTCATGGGCGCTCTTCGAAAACCTGCCGGCACGCCACCCCGAGCGCTTATTTCGGCACCAGACTCCGGTTCACCGCCTGCACCGACAGCGCGATACGGTTCTTCACCCCCACCTTCCGCATCAGCGTCCCCACATGTTTCTTCACCGTCGCGACATCGATCCTCAGTTCCTCCGCAATAACGCGGTTCGGATGCCCGTCCACAAGCAGCTTCAGCACCTGCACCTCGCGCCCCGTGAACTTCGGCTCGTTCGCAACGCCATCCCGCCGCTCCTCCAACGACGACAGATCCACAAGGTTAGCCATCACCTTGCGCGGAGCCCACACCGACCCGTCCTCCACAATCTCAATCGCCATCCGCACCTCGCTGCCCCTCGCCGTGTGCGCCAGGTACCCCTTCGCCCCGGTCCCAATCACCCGCTGGATGTATTCGTGGCTCTCCTCCAGCCCCAGCACAATCAGCCGCAGGTGCGGCCGCGTCCGCCGAAACGTAGCCAGCAGTTCAAAGATATGCTCCGTGCACGCCGCATCAATCAGAATCAGCGACACCCCCGAAGCATCCAGCGCCCCCGGCACAGACAGCGGCACAATCTCCACCGGCCGCGCATCCTCGCCCTTTGCCGATTCGGCAAAGATCGTCTGCAGACCCAGAATCCGCAACGGATCCGTAGCCACCAATCCCAACTTCAGTGCGCTCCGACTCTTCTGGTCGTCCATCGCCTGCGCAGCCTCTTTACTCAGCGTCGTACAAATAGTAGGCCGACTTCGGCGCTTTCAGGGTCGCCACCCGCTGCATTACAGCTTCGGCAAAACAATTCCCTGCTGGTTCTGATACTTTCCTTTGCGGTCCGCGTAGCTTACCTCGCAGACCTCGTCGGACTGGAAGAACAGAATCTGGCACAACCCTTCGTTTGCATAGACCTTCGCCGGCAGCGGAGTCGTATTCGAGATCTCCAGCGTCACAAAACCCTCCCACTCTGGCTCAAACGGCGTCACGTTCACAATAATCCCGCACCGCGCATAGGTCGACTTGCCAACGCAGATCGTCAGCACATCCCGCGGAATCTTGAAGTACTCAATCGACCGCGCCAGCGCAAACGAGTTCGGCGGAACAATCACGCTGGGCGCCTGCACCGACACAAACGACCGCTCATCGAACGCCTTCGGGTCGATAATGGCGCTGTTCACATTGGTAAAGATCTTGAATTCGTCCGAAACCCGCAAATCGTACCCGTACGACGAAAGCCCATAGGAGATAACCCCCTCCCGGACCTGTTTTTCACTGAACGGTGCGATCATCCCGTGCTCGATCGCCTGCTGGCGAATCCAACGGTCGCTCTTAATAGCCACTCTGGTCTGCTTCCCTTCTTTTTTTAATTCCTGTCTTCTAATTTTGACAGAAGGGTGTAAATTTAAGTGCGGCCATTAGCCGAACTGCCTTGCGTCATTAGATTCTTCATCTTACGGTAGTGTTCTAACGTTGACAATCTCGCTGCTTGTTTCTAACATCACGTTACTAAACCCGGTCAGTGTTTGTTTTCTAAAATTTACAGCCCAAGGACGGCGGCCCAGATGATTAAGCAGGATCTTATACAGAGGGTTGTTGAGCGTACCGGCCTGCCACGCATCAAAGCAGAGGCTGCGGTGGACGCTATCTTCGACAGCATGAAACAGACCCTCATCGCAGGCGACCGCATCGAGTTGCGCGGCTTCGGTGTCTTCACCGTAAAGCCCCGTAAAACCGGCATCGGACGCAATCCGCGAACAGGCGCCGAAGTCACCATTGCCCCCGGCAAAGCCGTCCGCTTCAAACCCGGCAAAGAACTCCACCTGCTCGACTAACGGCTCGCTCCGCCGGCTTCGCCGCTTACATCAGGTGCACTGCATCCACGTCAACCACCAGGTTGCGGCGTGGAATCCCCTGCGCCTCCGGCAAATGCCAGCATCGCCCGCAGCACCGCCCCCAGCACCTGCCGCCGCTCCGCCTTCAACACAAAGTGATACCGGTAAATCCGCTTCAGCCGCACAATCGGAGCCGCCGCCGGCCCCAGCACCCTCACCTTCTCCAGCCGAGTCCTGCTCAAACCACTTCCCCAGAGTCCCCGCCCACCCCGTAGCCTCCTCCAGCTTCTCGCTCTGGACAACCACATTCGCCAGCACCGAGATACGGCGGATAGTGCATCCACCGCCGATACTGCATCTCCTTCGCCACAAACCCCGGATAATCATGCTTCGCCGCAAACTTAATCGCATAATGATCCGGATGATACGTCTGCACCAGCACCTTCCCCGGCAGATCCCCCCGCCCCGCCCGTCCTGAAACCTGCGTCAGCAACTGAAACACCCGCTCCGCCGCACGAAAATCCGGCAACCCCAACTGCAAAGTCCGCGCCCACCACACCCACCAGCGTCACCCCATGAATGTCATGCCCCTTCGCAATCATCTGCGTCCCCACAAGCAAATTGATCTCACCCCCATGCAGCCGTGTCAGCAGCCGCTCCATATCGCTGCGCCCCCGCACCGTATCCCGATCCATCCGCCCAATCCGCGCCCCAGGAAACAGCTCCTGCAACCGCTCCTCACCCTGCTGCGACCCCGCCCCCAGAAAATAAAGATGCTCACTCTCGCACTTCGGACAAACCTTCGGCACACTCCTTCCGCTACCCGCAATAGTGGCATTCCAGCCGCTGCCCCGGCTGCGCAATCCCATCGCGTCTCATTCACCCGCTTGTGATACGTCATCGAGATCGAGCAGTTCTCGCACTCCATCTTCTCCCCGCAACTCCGGCACATCACCACGGACGAGTACCCCCGCCGGTTCAGCAGCAAAATCACCTGCTCTCCGCGGTCGATCGTAGCCTGCGTCTCCTCCACCAGCCGCCGCGAAAAAATATTCTCCTGCCCCGTCTCCCGAAACTCCTCCCGCATATCCACCAGCTCCACCGCCGGCAACGGCCGATCCATCACTCGCTCCGCATCTCCACCCGCACATACCGCCCCTTCTCCGCATTCGCCCAGCTCTCCAGCGAAGGCGTAGCCGACCCCAGCACCACCACCGCCCCATCCAGCTTCGCCCGCATCACCGCCACATCCCGCCCGTGATACCGCGGCGTCTCCTCCTGCTTGTAGCTCGAGTCATGCTCCTCATCGACAATAATCAGCCCCAGATTCCCACCGGCGCAAACACCGCCGACCGCGTCCCCACCACCACCCGAGCCTCGCCCCGCCGAATCCTGTGCCACTGCTCCGCCCTCTCATCCGGCGTCAATTGCGAGTGCAGCAGCGCCACCTCGCCCTCAAACGCCGCCACCATCTGCCCCGCCATCGCCGGAGTCAACCCAATCTCCGGAACCAGCAGCAGCGCACTCTTCCCCGCATCCAAAGCCCGCCGCATCGCCGCAAAATAAACCGTAGTCTTCCCCCTCCCCGTCACCCCATACAACAGATGCGGCCGAAACCCACCCTTGCTCCATCGCCACCGCAATCGTCCCCAGCGCCTCCATCTGCGCCTCATTCAAATCATGCTCATGCGCATGCTTCTTCCCCACCGCACCCACGCCACCGAGATGAAACGCCTCCGCAACCTCCTCCACCACCACCAACCCACGCTTCACCAGAGTCCCCAGCGTCGAAGCCGGCACACCCGCATGCCCCAGACTCTCCCGCAAATCCCGCACCCGCATCCGCCCACCCACCGCCGCCAGCTCCGCCATCACCGCCAACTGATTCTCATTCAACTTCGGCAATCGAGAGCCCACCCTGGCGATGCTTTCAGACTTCAAATTTGAAGCGTCATCCTGAGCGCATTTTGAAGTGTCATCAGCGGAAAGTTTTGAAGTGTCATCAGCGGACGGTTTTGAAGTGTCATCAGCGGAAAGTTTTGAAGTGTCATCCTGAGCGGAGCCTCTCGCAGTTTCATCGCGAGAGGTGGAGTCGAAGGACCTGTAGTTTTCTTCCATCGCCCCGGAATCATGGCCCACCAGCACCGCCACCTTCTCCAGCCGCCGAGCATCCCTCTCCTCCGCCACAGCCTCCCGCACCAGCCATTTCTTCTTGACCATCCCCTCCAGCAAACTCTTATTCGCTCCCGTAGCCGACCGCAGCGCCCCCATCTTCGCCGCATCCCCACCCTCCAGATAATTCAGCACCGCATACTCGCGATCCTGCTCCTCCACCGTCAGCTTCGACCGCCGCGAAGACCCCTTAGCCGCGCCCTCATACAAAACCTTCCGCCCGGCCTCAGCAATCCGATAAGAAAAATGCCGCTTCACCTCCGCCGCCAGCGGCAACATCCCCCGCAACACCTCACCCAGCGGCGCAACATAATAAGGAGCAATCCACCGAGCCAGCTCCATCAACTCATCCGGCAGCAACGCCGCATCATCCAGCACCTGCTGCACCGGCTTAATCTCAAAGTCCTCAGCAGGAGCCTCCTCGTGCACCCGCACCACCACACCCATCAGCCTCTGCCCGCTGAACGGCACGATCACCCGCGCCCCCACCACCGGTACCACGCCATTCACCGCATAGGTAAACGCCTGGTCCAGCGGAACCGGCAGTGCAACATCGCAAAACAAACCCATCCCTTTAGCCTAATGCTTCCGGCGCTCACCCGCGCCTTCCGCATCTCAACCGCAGAACACTTAACTCTGCTTCTGCAAAATCCAAAGAAGTCCCGATACCACCACCCATGCTGCCACCGCCAGTCCCAGCGCCGCCCAGGAGCTGTGCCCCGGCAGGAACCGCCACAAAACCACCGCGAACGCTGCAAGGCCCACCGCACCCAACGCAGCGCCCAGTGCATCGAGCGCCGCCGCCTCACGGCCTCGTCTGCGGCCGTCTCGACCAATCTCCCGCTTCCTCTTCACCTCGTGCTGTTCGATCAGCGTGGCGCCCGCCGGAAAGATCGCGGGAAAAGCCATAAATAGTCCACCGATCACCGGCCCCCAATATCGTGCAATCAACCCAGCCGCCACCGTAACCGCACCACCCAGGACAAACCGCGCCAGATGCTCACGGAAATTCGTCTGTTTGAGCGACGAAAAATTAGCTTCGATTCTCATGCGCTCACCGCAGCAATATCATCCAGCAAAGGCCCAGCGAAACTCCCAGCCACACCGGCATCAAGACGAGCGTCGTCGTTATCGTCGATCGCTGATAGCGCACCAGCGCCAGGCTCACTACGTACGCATACACGCAAAAGGCAATCGCCCCCAGCACCATCGACCGCGCCTCCACCGCAGCGTATTCCTTGCTATGGCGCGCGATCGTCATTCCCACCGTCGCCAGCGCAATCGATGGAGCCGCTCCGAAGAGACCTGCAAAACTCTTCGGTCGCAGAACGTCGCCCAAAAGCGCAAATGCGCTGATCACCGCGCCGCCAATGAAAAACCTCAAGACAAGTTCTCTCATCCGTCATCCACCCAAGCAATCGCTCGCTACTCATCAAGCTAAGCCGCCCTCTTCGCCTTCTTGATCAACGTCTCCGCCTGTGCAATGCCTTTGCATCCCAGCAGCTTGTACTCCTTACCCTCTAAACGGTGATAGTTAACAAAGAAATCCTCCAGCTCGCGCAAAAATTTCTTTGGAAGATCATTCAATTTTCGAACGTTGGCATACATGTGATTCGCATCCGCGATGGCCACCAGCCGGTCGTTGCGAATCCGCTTCTTTCCGTCGATCTGCTCTCCCTCAATGACCCCGATGAGCCGCGAAGGAACCAACATCCCGGGAAACGCCGGTTCATCCATCAGCAACAGCACATCGATCGGATCGCCGTCATCAGCCAGAGTCTTCGGAAGAAACCCGAAGTCATAAGGAAACACCATCCCTGCCGGCAACACCTTCTTCAGCGAAAATATCTCCTGTTCCATATCGAAGGAAAATTTGTTTCGACTTCCCTTCGGCGTCTCCACAATCACCTGCAGTAATCCATCCTTTTTGCGCACCGGTTCTAACCGGGTTGGATCAACCAAACCCTTCGACATCTTCCTTGCCATGGCGCTCCTTTAGTAACGGACTATTACAGCCTTAGAGCGGCCGCCTTGTTCTCAGGTTGCACCACCCCGCGCGCGCACCGGCAACTCACGTCACAACTGAGCATTCCTATAGCTCAAAGGAAATATCCCACCCGCATCTCACCCGGTCGAACACCTCAGCTAGCATGAACACAATGGCAATCCCCACCCTCGTCTCGTGGAGCAGCGGCAAAGACAGCGCCTGGTCCTTGCTCACTCTGCAACGCAATCCCCACTACGAAGTCGCAGGCCTCCTCACCACCCTCAACTCCGCCTTCGATCGCGTCGCCATGCACAGCACTCGCCGCGAAATCCTCGAAGCGCAAGCAGCCGCTGCAGGCCTCCCCCTGCAAGTCGTTCCGCTCCCCTGGCCCTGTTCCAACGCACACTACGAAGAAGCCATGCGCAAAGCCTGCGATGCCGCCATCGCCAACGGCATCCGCGCCATAGCCTTCGGTGACCTCTACCTCGAAGACGTTCGTCGCTACCGCGAAGACCACCTCCGCAACACCTCCCTCACACCGGTCTTTCCCATCTGGGGCCGCGACACCCGCGCCCTCCTCCACGAAATGATCGCAGCCGGAGTCAAAACCCGCATCGTCTGCGTCGATCCCAAAAAACTCCCCCGCGAATTCGCCGGCCGCGACCTCGACGAAGATCTCCTCCGCGACCTCCCGCCCAACATCGACCCCTGCGGCGAGAACGGCGAGTTCCACACCTGCGTCTACGACGGCCCCATGTTCCGCCACCCTATCCCCATCGAAAGCGGCGAAGTCGTCGAGCGTGACGGATTCGTCTTCGCCGACGTTCGCTTGAAGTCTCAAATCGAAGCCATCCTCTGACCCGCCATAAACAAAAAATGGGGACAGCTCCCAACGAGCCATCCCCATCCCGACAACATACCCGTCAACGAATCACTGCTGCATCTTCGGCAACTCCATCAGCAACCCGCCATTCCCCGTCTGAACCGTAGGAAGCTGCCCGTTCCAGCGCTCGATCAGCGCCTTCTGGTTCTCAATCTTCCTCAACTCCAGCAGTTGCGGAGTCAGCGAAGTCTGACGAATCTTATTCGCCTCCGCCTCGCCGTTCGCGCGAGTCACCGCGGCCTTCGCCTCACCATCAGCCTCGGCCACAGTCTTCGCAGCCTCCGCCTCGGTCTTCGCCAACTCATTGCGAGCACGCTCTGCATCCTGAATCGCCTGCGCCTTCGACGTAATCGCCGCCGCAATCACCGCCGGAACGCGCGGCGCGCCAATAAAGCCGAACTGCTGAATCCCAACACCGACCGACTCCATCTTCTGCTGAATCAGAGCCTCCACCTTGTTCAGAAACTCAGTCTTCTGCTCGCCATAAATCTGCTCCACACTGTAAGTCGAAGCAACCTCGTTCAACGAATTGCGCACCACGTCCCGCAGAATCCCATGCGTAAACACATCCAGATCGCTCAGCCGGTACTTCACATAAAAATCCGGCACACGATGCGGATCGATCGCATAGCTCAACGAAACATCCGAATAGATCTCCATCCCTTCCTTCGAGTTGAAGCTCATCTCCTCGTTCGCCGCCCGGCCTTCGTTCAAATCACGAGTCCACTTCACCGTCTGCACAAACGTCGGAAACTCAATAATCTGACTCCGCAGCGGGCTATAAAAAACCCAGCCCGTCCGAATCGGAATCTCCGACGGTCCTCGCTGCGACCCGCTCAGCACAATCTCCACGCCAACATATCCAGCGCCAATTCGCGTAATCGACGCAATGTAATTGAAAAAAATCACCGCAACAATCAACAGACCAACCGCAGCAGCAATCATCTTAAGCAGCTTCACAGGAAGAACCTGTCCACCGCTATTCCGGCCCGTGCCGGGATTTATCACTTCACCAAAGAGAGACATTTAAATCCTCCAAATCTTTCTAAACGCAACGAAACCGCCCGCCGCTGTCGCCAGCAACAGGCACACGCCCTCCAGGACATCTCGATCACTCGGCAAATTGAGTAGGTGGAACGCCGTCACCATCACCCAGTACAAGGGCAGCGCGACGAGCAGCGAACCCAGCACCTTCCAGAACAGCATTTATCCCCGGCCGATACTTGCATGGCCCAACAACCCTTCACAGCAACAGAAATTGTATCCCTGTCGTCATAAAAATCCCGTAGTGTGCGATATTCGACCCACCCACCTGTCCTAAAACCCTGGTAATACAACCGCGCCACCAGAACTAGGCCGTATCGACATATGGCTTGGGCGTAAGTGATGGATTTGTGTAGAAAGTGTCATCCTGAGCGAAGGCGCAGCCGAAGTCGAAGGACCTGCAGTTTGCTCGTCGCGTCAATACGCTCTATCTTCCAGCCACCAGGCCCAGTTCTCCGTCGTCTTAATATGTCGATACTGCCTAGGAACTGTACTCACGAGATCTCCAGAAAATCGAGCGATCGATCTCTTCCAGGCGGGTGCGTCCCGTCAGCGCCATCGCGGCCTCCAGCTCAGACCTGAGGATGTGGACGACATCGCGCACTCCCTCCGCGCCCCCCACGCTCAACCCATAGAGGTAAGGCCGCCCGATCAGCACCGCAGAAGCACCGTAGCCCAATCCCTTCAGAACGTCGGTCCCTCTGCGAATACCGCTATCAAACAACACCGGCACACGACCAGCCACGCGATCGACCACCGCCGGAAGCACCTCGATCGTCGCGGGTACTGTGTCCAGTGCACGGCCTCCGTGATTTGACACCACAATCGCTGCGACACCGCGCTTGGCCGCCTCATCGGCATCGTCGGGATTCATGATTCCCTTAAGAATGACCGGGGTCGTGGCGAAGGACTGGATCCACGCAAGATCGTTCCAATTAAAATGCCTGCGAGTACGCCCGCCGCCTCCTCCGGGTCGCGCCTCGGTCCCCAGGTTTGGGAAGGAAAGCATCGGCGCCTGCGCCCGAACTCGTTCCTCCCGGTTCCTCGCGTAAGGGAGCGGGATATCGGCCGTAATACAAAGCGCCTTGCATCCCGCAGCCTCGGCTCTCTCAATCAGCACTTGAACGGCCTTACGATCGTCCTCCACATAGAGCTGAAACCAGATCGGCCCCGACGCCGCTTTGCAGATGTCCTCGATGCTGCGGTTCGAAAGAGTGCTCGCCACCATGATCGTCTCGGCCAGCCCTGCCCCATGGGCCGTAGCCGTCTCTGCATCGGGATGAGCCAGAAGATGTGAAGACGTCGGCGCCAACAGGATCGGATGTGCCATCTTGTGGCCAAGGAGCGTGCAACTCGTGCCGATCCGCGTCACATCCACAAGTACGCGCGGCTTGAGCTGTAGCGAATCCAGCGCTTCGCGGTTCCGTCTCAGCGTAATCTCATCAGCCGAGCCGCTGTTGAAGTACTCCCACGCCGCCTGCGACATCTTCCGC
The DNA here is from genome assembly GCA_963841335.1 of uncultured Acidobacteriaceae bacterium. Lineage (GTDB taxonomy): Bacteria > Acidobacteriota > Terriglobia > Terriglobales > Acidobacteriaceae > Edaphobacter. The sequence goes on from CAWJCF010000001.1 coordinate 670,576, forward strand.
TTCGCCGCCGCCTCAAAGTCGTAAACGCTCGCCAGGACCGCTTGCACGTTCTCCTGTTGTCCATCGAAGCCAGCATCCAAATCGAGCTCCGACGCTTCAGCGCGTTTCGAAGAGATCCCGATTGCGGCTGCGCTCGCCAGGCTCGCCTTCAGTACACCTCTCCTGTCCATAAAAACCATTCTCCCGCCGTCCGTGCAATCACAAAGCAATTCAATCTCGAAACCGCTGCCCTCGTTTGTAACATCAAAATCCAACCAGAGAGTGGATTAATAGATCAGCTCACCCGGACCCCGCGCACATCCATCAACCTCCCTGATATGCTCCTCACCATGAAGAAGCGAATCCTTCCCGGGCTCCTCATTCTTCTCCCACTCGCTGCCTGCAACCCCACCACGCCCAATCCCCCGCCCCCGCAGCCCAAAACCGCCACCGCCGCCGCCGAAACTCACACGGCAATCCCCACCGCCACCGGCGAACAAAACTTCGACTACTACCTCCTCAACCTCTCCTGGTCCCCCGAGTTCTGCTACTCCCACCGCAACGCCCCCGAGTGCGCCCAGCGCAACGCCTTCGTCCTTCACGGCCTCTGGCCCCAAAACCTCACAGGCGCCTGGCCCCAACACTGCTCCTCCGACCCCGGCCCATCCGACCCCTCCCAATTCGCCGACATCTACCCCGACTCCGGCCTTCTCCGCCACGAATGGCAAACCCACGGCACATGCTCCGGCCTCACCCCAGACGCCTTCTTCACCACCGCCCGCGCCGCCTTCCGCTCCGTTGCCATCCCCGCGCAGCTCACCTCGCTCACCCAGCAAATCTCCATGCCCCCAGACGAAATCCTCCATCTCTTCACCAAAGCCAACCCCACCATCCCCCGCTCCTCACTTGCCCTAAGCTGCGGCAACAACTTCCTCACCGCCGTCGAAGTCTGCCTCACCAAGCAACTCCAACCCACCGACTGCGGCCCCATCCGCTCCTGCCGAGCCAACACCGTCCGCATCCCCCCACCCCAGTAACTCAAAGCGCGAAGGTCATGTGTTAAGAATGCGTTACACAAGGACGCTGTGACTTTTGCTAGTTGTTCCGCTTGCGCGCGAAGAATAGCCTTCCCATGAAATGGAAACGTGTGCCTACTGTGCGCCTGCGTCTTCGTGAGCGTTCCGATCTCCACCGAAAAGGAACCGGCCTACATGAGCAATCAAGACAACATTCAACGAACAGTCCTCCCCATCCCCGATCAGCCGCGCACAGGCCTCGTCACCTACGACGCCAAGGACCCCGACACCAAATTCCCGCCGATCACTCCGCTGCGCCCACCCAAAGGCGCGCCCAATGTCTTGCTCATCTTGATCGACGATGCAGGCTTTGGCTCTTCCAGCGCATTTGGCGGCCCATGTAACACGCCGGTCGCGGAGAGCCTTGCAGCCGAGGGTTTGAAGTACAACCGCTTCCACACCACAGCGCTCTGCTCGCCCACGCGGCAAGCCATGTTGACCGGACGCAATCATCACTCAGTCGGTATGGGCTGCATCACCGAACTGGCCACCGGCTCACCCGGCTATAACTCGATTCTGCCGAACACCTGCTCTCCCCTCGCCAGAACCCTCAAGCTCAATGGCTACGCAACCGCGCAGTTCGGCAAGTGCCACGAGGTGCCGGTCTGGGAGACCAGTCCCGCCGGCCCCTTCGATGCATGGCCAACTGGTGGAGGCGGATTCGAATACTTCTACGGATTCCTCGGTGGCGAGACGAACCAATGGTACCCAGCGCTCTATGAAGGCACTACGCCCATTGAGCCAACGAAGACGCCCGAAGAGGGCTACCACTTCATGGAAGACATGACGGACAAGGCCATCGAATGGGTGGGGCAAAAGCAGAGCCTCATCCCCGATAAGCCCTTCTTCATGTACTTTGCACCGGGTGCGACCCACGCCCCGCACCACGTTCCGAAGGAATGGGCCGATAAGTACAAAGGCAAGTTCGATCAGGGTTGGGACAAGTTGCGCGAAGAGATCTTCGCCCGCCAGAAAAAACTAGGCGTGATTCCGCAGGACTGTCAGCTCACTGCGAGACATAAAGAAATCCCGGCATGGGATGAGATGCCCGCCGCGCTCAAACCCGTGCTCGCCCGGCAGATGGAGGTCTACGCGGGGTTCCTTGAGTACACCGATCATCACATTGGCCGCTTAGTGGATTCGTTGAAGAAGCTCAATCTGCTCGACGATACGGTGATCTATTACATAAACGGCGACAATGGCGCTTCCGCAGAAGGCACGCTGAACGGCACATTTAACGAGATGATCATCTTCAATGGTGCATCCGCGCTGGAAACGCCCGAGTTCCTGATCGAGCATATGGACGAGCTGGGGGGCCCGGAGTCTTTCAACCACTATGCCGTGGGCTGGGCCCACGCCATGAACACGCCCTACCAATGGACCAAGCAGGTCGCCTCGCACTGGGGAGGCACACGCAACGGAACAGTGGTGCACTGGCCGAAGGGAATCCAGGCGAAAGGCCAAGTCCGCAGCCAATTCCATCATGTGATCGATGTCGCCCCGACCATTCTTGAACTTGCCGGCCTGCCTCAGCCGCAGTTCGTCAACGGCGCCCAGCAGCGCCCGATCGAAGGCGTCAGCATGGCGTACTCGTTCAACGATGCCAAAGCTGCCGAGCAGCACGAGACACAGTACTTCGAGATGTTCGGCAACCGCGGCATCTACCACAAGGGCTGGACTGCGGTTACGCGACACAGTACTCCATGGGTCGTCGACGGGAAAGTCCCGGCATTCGACGACGACACCTGGGAGCTCTACGACACCAACAAGGACTGGTCCCAGGCGAACGACCTGGCCAAACAGATGCCTGAAAAGCTGCACGAACTGCAACGCCTGTGGCTGATCGAGGCAGCACGCTACAACGTCCTGCCCATTGATGACCGGAGAATTGAACGGTTCAACTCCGATATGGCGGGACGGCCGGTGCTGATCAAGGGCAACTCCCAGATTCTCTTCGGCAGCATGGGTCGTCTGTCTGAAAACACGGTTCTCAACATTAAGAACAAGTCGCACTCGGTAACCGCGGAGATCGTTGTACCCCCAAACGGGGCTGAGGGAGTGATCGTCGCCCAGGGCGGAAACGCAGGCGGGTGGAGCCTCTATGCGAAGGGCGGCAAGCTCAAATACTGTTACAACCTGCTCGGCATCCACCACTTCTATGCCGAATCGAGCGGCACGCTGCCTGCGGGCGATCACCAGGTACGCATGGAGTTTGCCTACGATGGTGGCGGCCTCGGCAAGGGTGGCACCGCGTCTTTGTACGTGGATGGGAAAAAAGTCGGCGAGGGCAAAGTCGCCGCGACCGCTGCCATGATCTTCTCCGCGGATGACGGCTGCGACGTGGGCGTGGATAACGGAGCGCCTGTGACCCCGGACTATGGGGCGCACGGGAACCAATTTTCGGGCCGAGTCAAAGGTGTCCAGCTCGCCATCGCCAAGGACGCCGAAAGCCTCGATCACCTCGTCAAGCCAGAAGATGCAGTCCGCATCGCCATGGCGCGCCAGTAAATCTTGCCGAGACTCCGGACACTAACTGTGCCCGGAGCCCGCGCTAGTCCCCTATTATTTCAATTACTTACAACTTTTTTCTTCAAAAACACCGCAAAATTCGCTTGTCAAGTCCCAAAACCACCTAACTCAAACAAACAACAAGAGATCCAAGTGGCATTTTAGTTACATTCAAACCCATATAATTGACTTATAGATCAAAGAAAAGGAAAAGCCCCGGCCACCCGCCGGGGCTAACTCGTTTAGAAACAATATTTTGAGGCTTAACCCTTTTATTATGAATATTTTGAAGCAAACCGCGCAACCTAAACCATCTGAATGCAATATTTTACGCGAAATAGGGGGGAGGGGGGTACCCCCATCAAACCTTCGCCGGAGCCGTCAGCCCCAACTCCTTCATCACCATCTGCAGATCCTTCCAGGCCTCACCCTTCATCCTCGGATCCCGCAACAGGAACGCCGGATGATACGTCACCACCAGCTTCGCCCCGCGACACCTGTGCCACCGCCCGCGCAGCCCACCCAGCGACTGCCTCACCCCCAGCAGATACGTCGCAGCCGTCGCCCCGAGAGCAACGACAACCTCCGGCTGCACCACATCAATCTGCCCCAGCAAAAACTGGTCGCACGTATTCGCCTCAACCGGCTCGGGAGCCCGATTATTCGGAGGCCGGCACTTCACAATATTGGCGATGTAAACCTCTTCCCGCTTCAGCCCCATCGCCTGAATCATGTTGTTCAGCAGTTGACCAGCCTTCCCCACAAACGGAATCCCCGAGGCATCTTCATCAGCCCCCGGCCCTTCGCCGACAAACATCAACCGCGCGTTGGCATCGCCATCGCCAAACACGATCTTCCGCCGTCCCGCATAAGCCAGCGGGCACCGCGTACAGTCGCCAATCTCTTCCTGGATTTCAACCAGCGCTGCAGCCTTGTGCTCAGGACCCACCCTTATCTCAGGCAACGGCGCAAGGTCATCGAAACTCACCAGCTTTGCTATCGGAGGCTCCAGAAAAGCAGGTCGGCTCGGAACAGCATCGTCCTCAGACATCTCCGCAATGGTCGCAACAACAGGCCGCTCGACAACGCTCACGGGCGCAGCAGACTCAACCGCAACAGCCACCGGTTCGGAATCAGCCTCGCCCGACATCGGTTCGCCACGACGATAAAAGTCATGGACGCCCATGTCGCGAAGGTAGTCCACATAAGCCCGCAGCTGCTGCTCCCGCTCACCTGCCATTGCTCTATGGTATCGCGCCCGCCGCTATCGCTCTCAGCGCAGTGGAAGATCCAGCACAGGCTCGGCCGGCCGCTCCGGCAAAACAAATTTTACGTGGCCCTGTCTGATCTCATCCTGCGCGACCCGGCAAGCCTTCATCGACTTGGCTGCAATCAGCGGCGATGCCCCCGACTGCAACTGCCGCGCCCGGCGCGCAGCACCCTTCACCAGGCTGTACTTGTTGTGGAATGCATTTTCATTCGTCATGCAGTTACCCCCATTGTCAGCAGTTATAACTCAGACCCGCGATTTGCTCTACACAAATCGCAGTGGATAAGTAGGTCACAATTCCTGAAACGTACTCAACGCCGCTCTCAATCGCGGCGAAGCAGCATCCGTCCTGCAACTCGAAGCAATGCTCTGCACTCCATCACGCACTCCGCGCTCGCACAACACAATCGCTCGCAGCTCAGCGACCGCTTGGTCGAGAACATCGTTGACCAGAGCATACTTGTAATCCCGCATCTGCTTCAACTCGTTCCGCGCCTCCGCCAGCCGCTTCTCGATCACAGCCTCGGAGATCGTCGTGTTCGAAGCCGCCTGCTCCGCCTCGCTCCGGTTGCGCAACCGCATCTCCAGCACCTGCGGACTCGGAGGCAGAACGAAGATCGATACCGCCTCCGGCAGCTTCTTCATCACCTGCACCGCGCCCTGAACGTCGATATCCAACAACAAATCCTTCTCCGCCCGCTTCGCATGGTCAAGCGCCTCAACCGCCGTCCCATAGTAGTTCCCAAACACCTCGGCCCACTCCAGAAACTCTCCCGCCGCAATCATCTGCTCGAACCGCTCCCGGGTCGTGAAGTGATACTCCCTGCCATCCTCCTCAGAACCCCGTGGCGCCCGCGTCGTATATGAGATAGAAAACTCCAAACCCTCCACCAGAGTCCGAAGCTGACTCACCAGCGTCGACTTCCCCGATCCCGACGGCGCCGAAATAATAAAAAGAATTCCTGCCATTACCCTTCCATCACCTGCAAAATGTCTTGTTTTTTCAGTCTAACAACCCCGCGGAACTCTACTCGAGATTCTGAACCTGCTCGCGAGATCTCTCAATCTCAGCCTTCATTTCCAAGCCCAGCTCTGTAATTCGCAGACTGTTCTCGCCCGAAGCTCCACTGGTCTTCGAAAGCATCGTATTAGCCTCGCGATTCAGCTCCTGCAACAGAAAGTCGAGTCTCTTGCCGAGTTCGCCGCCCTCATCCAGCATCGCCACAAACCGATCCACATGCGTCCGCAGCCGAACGATCTCCTCCTCAATATCGCTCTTCTCCGCCAGAACCGCAGCTTCGGTCAACAACCGCTCCTCCGTCACCGGAACGCCTTCAGTCAGCTCCGTCAACCTGCTTCGCAACCGCTCAAACTGCGCCTCTCGAACGCCATTCCGCAGACCAGCCATCTCCTCCGCAAACGCCCTCAACCGCAGCATCGAAGCTCGCAGCTCAGCGGCAAGCATTGCGCCTTCCTGCGCTCTCACCTCATTCAGCTTCTCCACCAATGTTCCAACCTGCGAGAGAACAGCCGCTTCAAGCCCCGCCAAATCCTCTGCTCCAACACTGCTCTCCGCCGTCATCATGCCCGGAATCCGCAGCATCGCATTCAGATCCGGCTCATAAACCAGACCATTCGCCTCCGCAGCCTCACGATAAGCCTGCATATAAGCGCTCAACAACCCGCTATTCAGCTGGATCTCCGCACTCGCCCTTCGCTCCAGCTGCAGCGTCACCTCCACATGACCGCGCCGCAGACGCTCCTTCAGCGTCCGCCGCATCTGCATCTCCAGACCATCGCAGTAAGAAGGCAACCGAAGGTTGAGGTCCAGAAACCGATGGTTCACGCTCTTCATGGACAGCGTAAACCCAACCTGTTCCCGCACCGCTCCCCGCAGACTCGCATATCCGGTCATCGAGTAAACCTCGCTCACGCAATCCCCTCCAGATTCGCCGCCAACGCAACCTCTGCACTTCCAGGGCTTCCCGGATCACCGACACTGAACTGCATGTTGTACAGGCGCTGGTAGGTCCCAGACCTCTGCATGAGCTCCTCATGCGTACCAATCTCGGTTATCTGACCACCCTCGATGACCGCAATCCTGCTGGCTCTCCGCACAGTCGACAGCCGGTGCGCAATCACAAACACCGTCCGCCCGCGCATCAGATTTGCCAACGCCGCTTGCACATACTGCTCACTCTCGGTGTCCAAAGCGGACGTAGCCTCATCCAGAATCAGGATCGGTGCATTCTTCAGGATCGCCCGTGCAATCGCCAGCCTCTGCCGCTCGCCTCCACTCAGTCTCGCACCCTTCTCCCCAATCCTCGTGTTGTATCCCTCCGGCATATTGAGGATGAAATCATGCGCCAGCGCCATCCGCGCGGCCTCTTCTACTTTGCTCAGGGGAACGTCCGGCTGACCATAAGCGATGTTGTTCCGCACGGTGTCGTTGAACAACACCGTCTCCTGTGTCACTTTGCCGATCTGCTCTCGAAGCGAAGCGATCGTCACATCTCGCAAATCGTGCCCATCGATGAGAATCCGTCCCTCGTTCACATCGAAGAACCGCGGAATCAGATTCACCAGAGAAGACTTTCCTGCACCACTGGGCCCAACCAGCGCGATCACCTCGCCCGGCTTTACCGTTAGATTGATTCCATGCAGCACCTGCCTCGTCTCACCCTCTTCGCTTGAATAGGCAAAACCAACATCCTCAAACTGAATGCCCCTGTTGAAGCCCTTCAGCACGAACGCGCGCTTCTTCTCCTGCACATCGTCCGTTGCGTCCATGAATTTGAATATCTCTTCGCTCGCGCCTAGTGCCTGCTGAAAGCTGTTGTAGAACACAGGAAACTTTCTCACTGGGTCATAGAGCATAATCACGGCGCCCAGGAACGTAACAAAACCGCCAGCGCTGTCTCCATGAAGAACGCGCACCCGCCCCAGATACAGAAGCAGCGCAATTGCAACAGCACCTAAGAAGTCCATAAGCGGGGAGCTAATCGACTGCACCGCAACCGATCGTATATTAGCGCTCAACAGGCGATTCGCCGCGTTGCGGAACCGGCTCATCTCCCAAAGCTCCATACCAAACGCCTTTACAATCCGATTTCCCGTGATCGTCTCATGCACGATGTTCTGAATCTCAGCTAACTTGTCCTGACCAGTCCTCGTCGTTGTCCGCACCCTGCGACCGATCCGCCTTGCCGAACTGAAGATGACGGGAACAAATAAGAGCAGAACCCATGCCATCTTGCCGCCCACCAGAATCACCACACCGATCATGAAGATCAGCGTAAACAACTGTTGCAGGAAATCGCTCATCACTGACGACATCGCCATCTGTACTCGCTCAATGTCGTTGATCAAAGTCGAGAGCAGCGTTCCCGTCGTATGCTTCTGAAAAAAAGCTACCGATCTGCGCAACAGAGCGTCGTAAAGATCGTTGCGCAGATCCGTAATCATGCCGAATCCCGCTTTATTGGTCAGCAGCGTCCCCAGATAGTCGCACACCGACTTCACCACCGCAGAGCCCACCAGCGCCACTGCCACCACCGTCCAGGCATTGTGAAAGTGGCTCGGCAGTAGCCATTGCAAATTGATGCTCCAACTCGTATGCGGCACGGTGAACACCAGCACTTGATCTGGCGATGCCTTGGCGCTCAGCACGTTGTTGAGTATTGGTTTGATAAGCAGTATCCGGAAAGCCGCCATGGCGCCCACAATCGCCATCAAAACGACCGACGCAAGCGAGTAAAGCGCATACGGCCGAACATAGAGCAGCAATCGCCAGATACGTCTCAAGCCACCACTCTCCCAGTCGTCATCCTATAGCGCATCTTTCCATTCTATTGCGCGCATGGGCTCCGCCTTCTTCCAGCGCCTTATTTCGGCATATCCCGGTGTGCAGTCTTCGCCCGGTAGCCCTCATTCGCCAGGCGCTTCTTGATCTCCTCCGCGATAAAGACCGAGCGGTGCTGTCCGCCCGTGCAACCGAATGCAACCGTCAAATAGCTCTTCCCCTCCTTGATGTAATGAGGCAAAAGAAACTTCAGCAGGTCTGCTGTCTTGTCCAGAAACTCCTTCGTCTGCGGAAACTGCCGAACGTACTTCGCCACCTTAGGGTCCTTGCCCGTCAGCTTGCGAAACTCGGGCACAAAGTGCGGATTCGGCAGGAATCGCACGTCGAAGACAAGATCTGCCTCCGTAGGCACGCCGTTCTTGAATCCGAAACTATTCGACGAGATCATCAGGCTTCGCCCACTGTCCTCCCGTCCGAACTGAGAATCAATCCGCGCCCGAAGCTCGTGCACATTGAACTTTGTCGTATCGAGCACAATGTCAGCGACATTCCGTATCGGATCCAGCCGCTTCCTTTCCGCGCGAATGGACTTCACCACCGTCTCGCTCCGTCCCATCGGATGCGGACGCCGCGTCTCAGAAAATCGCCGTATCAGCGCCTCTTCGCTAGCCTCCAGAAAGAGCACACGAGTCGGCAGGACCTTGCGCACCTCATTCAGGATCGACGGAAACTCATCCAGCCGCATTCCTTCACGCACATCGACGACCAGCGCTGCTCGCTCGATCTCCGGTGATTGCCTCACCAGATCGGCAAATCTCGGCACCAGTTCCAGCGGCAAATTGTCCACGGAGTAATAGCCAAGGTCCTCAAACGCCTTCAGTGCCGAAAGTTTTCCCGACCCCGAGAGTCCCGTCAAAATGACCAGTTCCCCCCTGTACTCGGCTGCCCGAGCAGGTGACCGCGACTTCTTCGCTTTCCCAGAAGCCTTCTTTGTCGAACGATTCGAGTCCCGCTTGCTCGCCATGCTGAGAATCCTAGCATCCCCGCCTAAGGAACCTCGATCAACTCCATCTTTCCATCTCGCTTGCGATGCAGCACCATCGCCTGCCCACCGTGGTCGCGAAACACGAAGACGTCGCGGTCGCGAAATGCAGCTTCTTTCACAGCCTCTTCCACAGACATCGGCCGGAGCGCCACCCCGTCGGTCGAACGCACAACATGCGGCTCCGCCAGCGGTGAGTGCGACGGGAAAGTGTGCACCAACATCGGCACAGCCTTGCGTCCAGCGCTGCTATTGATCGCGACCTTTACATGGACTGTCTTCCGCGCTGCCGAAGGGACGGCCTCCACAGCATCTCCCTTCACATCGGCCTTGGGATGCCGCTTGATCGTTCCGAACTTCTTCTTCTGCCGGATTGCCTGACGCTCAATCTTCTCCAGGGTGTCGCGCAGAGCCTCATCCATCTCGGTAGCTTCGCAACGCGACACCAGATTCAGGTGCTTCGTCTGCACCGTGATCTCGGCTATCCGCCGATATTTGTCGCTCGAAAGAGTCACATGCACGATGCCGGAGTTGCCCACGATCTTGGTGATCCGAGCCAGCCCGGCTTCGGCCTGCAACTTCAACTTTTTTGTAATAGTTGTCTGTCTGCCGGTGTACTCTACGTCCATCCGCTCACCTCGTCCTTGCGATTCAGAACTCTATCGCAGACGATTAGCGTACACGACGTTGGTGGGTACTTGGAATCTGCATATCTTCCCGGTATTTGGCCACCGTCCTCCGGGTCACCTGGATTCCCTGCCGCTGCAACTCCGCGGCCAGCTGATCGTCCGTCAGCGGCTTCCGTTCATCTTCTTCCTCAATCAGCTTCTTCACCTTGCGTTTGAGCAGCACCAACGGCAGGTCCCCGCCCTCCGGTCCATTGACGCCTTCGGAAAAAAAGAACCGCAATTCAAACACGCCCTGCGAGGTGTGAACGTACTTATTCGCCACCGCACGGCTCACCGTCGAAGGATGTACCCCAATCTCCTCGGCAACCTCTTTAATCATCATCGGCTTCAGGGCGTTTACTCCGTGCTCCAGAAACTCAGTCTGCCGGCGCACGATCACCTCACAAGTCCGCACAATCGTATTCTTCCGCTGTTCAATATTTCGCAGCAGTTGAATCGCAGACTTGTACCGTTCCTTCACATACTCCTTGACTTCCTTCTCCGTTTGTTTCTGCTGCAACATCTTCCGGTAGTTCTGGTTCAACCGCAGCGTCGGCATATCTTCTTCATTCATCACGACGATATAAACGTCGTCACGCTTCACAAACGCCACATCCGGCTCAATCAGCCGCGTCTCGCTGTGGTTATAACGCTGACCGGGCCGCGGATCCAGCGTTCGGATAAACTCCACCGCCGCTACAACCTCTTCTGGAGTCTTGCCGCAGCTTCGAGTTAGTTCCCGCATATCCTTCTTCTGCAACAGCGAAAGGCAACTCGTCACAATGTGCGTTGCGAGAGTGAAGATATCTGCCCGCTCTGGGCCATTTCCTGCAGTAGCCGGCTCTCCCTTATCACTCCGCTCCCCTTCAATAACCTCTCCGGAGATAGCCTGCCGGCGCCGAAGGACAATCGCGGCCTCACCTTGTTGAGCGCAGATCTGGATCAGCAGGCACTCCCGTAAATCCCGGGCGCCCACTCCAACGGGGTCAAGAAAATTCACCAGCGATCGCGCCTCGCGGATGGAGGCCAGCACATGCGCAACATCCTCATCCGCCACGGCTGCCAGATCCAACCCGTCGACCAGACCTTCCGCCGACTCCTCCTCCTGGGCGGGTTCTGTTCCATTCGCGTCCTTACCGGGTTCTTCCCACAGATGCGCGAGTTTGTTCTTGGTTCCGCGTTCGAAAGGAATCGGATCCTGCCGTGCGGGAGCCCTCGATCGCAGCAGCGACTCGATCAACTCCTCATCACTCGCAGTCAGGTACCCATCCTCATTCAGATTTCCCACCACCAGGTCAGCTGCCAGACGAACCTCTGGATTGAGCGTCAACGAACCCAGCTGCCATGAGAGATGGTCGGTCAGGGTGCTTGGTTGCGAGAGAAAATTCTCAAACGAAGGTTTGTCATACTCTTCAAAGTTAGAGACTGTCCTAAACCCCGGATCAAGATAATCCTGAAAATAGCTCCCGAAGTCGATCTCATCGAACGGATCCTTTTCCACCCGCTCGCTTTCCGCAGCAACCTCCTCCGCAGAGCGCTCCCGGTCACCCTCGAGCCCAGCCCGCTCTTCCAGCGTGACCGCAGACTCCTCCAACTCCTCCAGCACCGGATTCTCCACCATCTCGGTGTTGATCATCTCCTTCAGCTCGAGCTTGTTCAGCGCCAGCACGCTGACCATCTGCACCAGACCAGGCGTCAGGACCTGCCGTTGTGAGACCTTCAAGTTCAGCTTTGGTTGCAGCAGCACGTTTACCTCTATCGACCCGTTCGCTCTTCTTGTACGTAGATGTGCCGTTTGGCGATTGTCGTGCTTATCCCGATGTACTATGCAATCGTCTGCACATCAACCACCATTTATTGGCTTGGCCACAGTCTACAACCTCTTTGATAGTTCTGGCTGTAAGTCTAACCCTACCAATGACTGGAGAAACTCCACCTATAGCAGTGTCCCCTTGCAACGGAAGTTGTACGGAATTGCATCCTCAATCCATCGAGAAATTTTCCCCCAGATAGATCCGGCGCACATCGGGATTGCGCCCAAGCTCTCCCGGTGTCCCCGTCGCAAAAATCTTTCCCTCCGTAATGATGTACGCCCTATCTGTTACAGACAGAGTCTCGCGCACATTGTGGTCGGTAATCAAGACGCCTATCCCGCTCCGCTTCAATCCAAAGATAATCTCCTGCAAATCCAACACGGCAATGGGATCGATTCCCGAGAATGGCTCATCCAGCAAGATGAACGCCGGCTCGATCGCCAGGCATCGTGCAATCTCCACTCGCCTCCGTTCGCCTCCGCTGAGAGCATACCCACGCGTCTTCCGCACATGCCCGAGGTTCAACTGCTCAATCAATCTCTCGGTGCGTGTCCGCCGGCTCTCCCAGCTCAGCTGCTGCGCCTCCAGCACCGCCAGAATATTGTCCTCCACTGTCAGCTTGCGGAAAACCGAGGGCTCCTGCGGTAAGTAACTGATTCCATAGTTCCGCGCTCGCAGATACATCGGCAATCGGCTGATGTCGTGGTCATTCGCCAACACCCGCCCTGAATCCGGCCGCACCAAGCCGACTATCATGTAAAAACTCGTCGTCTTCCCGGCGCCATTCGGTCCCAGCAGACCCACTACCTCTCCCTGCTCGATCTGCAGGTTCACTCCCTTGACGACCTGGCGCCCCCCATACGACTTTGCAATCTCCTCCGTCGATAACGTCTTCATTGCTTGTTCTTCACCCGCGTCTCCGTGCGCACTCTTGGGCCAGCGCCACTATCTCCTCTATTAGAAACCACGACATTGTCATCGCCGGAATGGAATCGCAGGGACGTACCGATTACGGTGCCTCGTTGATCATCGACCACCTTGGGCAAAACAGTTCCCGTTCCCGTCAAGACGAAGAAGCCGTCACTCGCCGTATACACCAACTGTTCCCCTGTCGCGCGACGTCCTGGCTGCTCCATCTCAATGTGCCCGGTCGCAACGATCCGTTCCACGCTACCACCCATTAAACCTTCGCCGGCGGCCATAGCAGGGGCATTCGTCTTACCCCCGCCATCGGTCTTTTGTGCGGGTTGCAGATAAACCCAGACCTGTTGCGCTTTCATGATGCCGTCGCCGCTCTCGACTTCGACCCCCCCTGTAAACTCCGCCTTCCGCGCCTCGTCCGAATAAACAAGGTCACGGCTCGCCACTCGAATGACATTTGTCTTCCCGTCCGGTGCCGTCGTTTTCCCCGACACCGGCTTTGCCACATCAGCGTTGCCGGTCGGGAGCCCGCCTCCTCTGCTGACCAATACCGTGTGGACCGCCATAGCCGACCCGCGACCTTCTCCATGCGCTAGAAGCCGCCTCTGTCTCCGGTCAAACTGCACAACGGGTGCCTCAACCTGAGAACCACCCTGCCACAACCGCGCCGGCGTCCCCGGAACTCCGTGAAACGTCGCAATCTGCGATTCGTGGACCAGTTCGGCGCGTGTCGCCAGCACATGGACCGGTTCATTCGCGCTTCCTGGCTGTCTATAACTTGCCTTCACCGACCCATCGGCCGTGGAGTCGCCGCTCTCTTGTTCCATCACCACCCGGTCGGCCCAAAGCATGCTCGTCCCATCGTCCACTTGCACATTGCCGGTCAGCGTCGTCCTCTGCAGTTCGCCATCATAGGCTGCTCGCTCCGCCGTCGCCCGCTCCTCAGCCGGAGCCGCCGCATCCCCGGGCTTGCGTATAGGTAGCTCTGTCATCACGACATGCCCGAGCTCCGTCGCATCGGAGATCGCATCGCCACCCTGAGCACCCGGCCCTTTCCCCGGAACCTGCCCTTTTGCGGTCGCGGCCACCCCTTGCCCGCCCGTCCCACTCCGAAAATGCGCCATCAGCGAGTCGCCCGACCCCGTATTCACAACCCCGGTCGCACTCACCCGTTTCAGCGATGTATGTCCCTCTCCACGAACCTCAGAAATATGATCCACTTTCCCAATCTCGACAAAGTGCCCGGTCAAAACGTCTCCACCCAGCCAACTGCTCTCCGTTCCACCCTTCGCAATCGCGTTCACCACCTTCACACGCGCCTCTCCCGTCGCCTTCGCATCCCGTAATCGCGACCTCCCGGCCGAATCCGTCGCCAGTGCCAATTCCACTGCTGCAGCGTTCAACTCCCGCTCGTTCCACGGCTCACCCGCCGCCTGAGAAGCCCGCACCCGTTCCCTGACTGCCACAGCGCCGGTCATCGTCAAATGCTCCATGCGTCCCTTGCTGTCGAATCTCGCCCGGGCATCTGCCGCCGCACCCTTCGCCTGTCGCAGCGGATCATCCAGGCCATACGTCACCCCACCCGTCATTACAGCCGACGCAGGCTGACTCTGCGCATTCAAGGTCAGCTCCCCACGCGGAGCCATCACGCTCCCTCCAGAGCCGTTCGTCAGCGTCACCTCTCCCTCCGCTTCCACGCTCTCGGCCGAACCATCGCTCCGCAGGTGAACCACGACATGGTCCCCCCGCGCCGTCTGTCCTTCTTCCCCTTCAGCCTTTCCCCCCACAGAAACATACTTCGCCTTCGACAGCACTACGGTATTTCCTGATCTGTCGAGCACCGCACGCGAAGCCGTCAGAAGCACCGGCTGATCGTGCTCCAAACCGTTCACCTTCACCGCCGATTGCAGCACCACAACGCCCGTGTCCGAGTTGTACTCCGCCCCAATCGCATGTCCAGTCAACCCACCCGATTCAAACTCAATGTCCTTTTCTGTCGCCGCGACCCCCAGCTTTTGCAAAAACACCAGTCCACTCGTCGTCACATGAATCAAACGCGGGTCCCGGCCCTCATGCCCGCTTCCGTGCAGATCTTTCCCGGCGGCATAGTCCATCTTTGAGTTGGCATCTGCCGCTTCAGGCGCCTGCAGATCGATATGCACCTCGCCCTCGGCACGAACAATACCGTTCTTTTGGTCATATTCAAACTCGTTGCCGTAGATCCGGTCGGCTCTGTCTTGTTTGCGTCCGTACAGAACAATCCCCACATCATGGAGCGTCATCTTTCCATCGGAACGTTCCACTGCCTTGGCCGCATGAACCGTATAAACGGTTCGCCCCTGCACCGACTGCGAATAAGTAAAGTTATTGGTCTCCTGCCTAACATCAATTCCCAGCTTCGCCGGCAGATTCGCCAGGAACCTATGCTTTCGGTAATGCGCGTAACCCAGGAAGGCCGCAACCACAACAACAAGCAGGCCCGCACCTACCAGCAACCAGACCCGCAGCCGTTCTACCGAAACGCTCATTCCTCCTCTATCTTCTCACCCAAATCTCACACATAGCGTCGCTGGACAAACCTGACATCACAATACCGCCCCGCCTCCCACCCGAATTTCTCCGCCCGATCCGCGGTCCCATCGGGACTAAACTATACCTATGGCAGATCAGCTCTATCTAAGCCTCTGGTTCCCCAACTTCCGCTTCGACACTCTCCCCGCGACCCTCGTCTCGGTCATGCGTCAGTTCGCCCTCATCAGCGGGAATCCCCGCGTCTGGGCCGCCAGCGCCTATCCCATCAGCTTCAACGAAGCCCCCACCTACCAGCGCCTTTACGTCAACGACGACCGTTCCGAGGAAACCTCCACATCCCTCATCGAAAACGCGGTAGCCGAGGCCACCGAGCAACTCCACGACGACACCGCCTACGAGTTCGAGATGCGCTGGAATCTCTGGGCGCCCGACGCCAGCGCCAATCAAGTCGACGAATCCGCCGCACTCGACACCCTCTGGAAGCGGCACCCCGCCACCATCAAAATCATCGGTTTCGGTCCCGGCTTCGATGACGCCACCTTCGAACAGAACGGCCACATCCGCGTCGACTTCGGCCTCGACACCCCTTGGCTCGCCGAAACCCTCGACGACGAGGACCTCGACGAAGACGCCACCAAACATATCCAGCAAAACGTCGAAATGCTCCTCGCCTTCACCCTGTCAATCGAGAAAAACTGCGGCATCAGCAGCCGCCTCCTCTGGACCGAATCCGGCGAACCCCTCGCCCAGAAGCTCATCGACCGACTCCAGCGAGTTAACTGACACCTTTACGAACTTCTACGAAAACCATTACGCCTTTCTTACGGATGCGATGTTGAAATACTCTTCGGCGGCGAAATGGAGCCACCAGGAGAGAGTTTTCATGAACACGTTTCGCACCCGTCGGCCCCTTTTAGTCAATGCCACGCAATGCCTCCATCCCACCCTCATCCTCACCGATTCCGGACAGCGCAAGGCCTATCCCGGCGACTGGATCATTGAAGGCGAGAACCACGAGCGTTACATCGTCGACAACACCTTCTTCCAGCGGACCTTTGCCCCAATCCCATGGGAACCCTCCGACGAGGGCCGTCACTACGGCAGCTAGTCCTCCACTCGCGCCCGAATAACAACCTAAACCCGAATCACGCCGGCCCATCACAACCCGGACAGAAGAAAAGTGCAGTGTCCTATGGCATTGTCAGTCGTTGAAGAACCCCCGGCCCCCTCGTTCTCGCCCTCACTCACAATCCCCTTCATCACAACGGAAAACGACCTCCGGGTAACCCCCCTGCGAACGCGTAGAGCGCAGACGTACGACGCCCACGCTATCTATCAGCTGATCGAGAGCTTTACCTGCGACGGCACCCTTCTCCATCGCTCTCTCGAAGAGATCCGCACCAACATTCGCACCTTTACTATCGTCGAAACCGGATCCCACCAGTTCGTTGGCTGTGCCTCGCTCCACGTCTATGGCCAGCATCTGGCTGAGGTCCGCTCCATCGTCGTCCGTCCCGACGCGAAGGGATGCGGAGCCGGCGGCCTCCTGGTACGCGCCCTCCTCGATCAAGCCGAGGCTGCCGGCATTAAGTGCCTCTGCCTTTTCACCCGCATTCCATCTTTCTTCGAACACTTCAACTTCCGCATCGCCGACCGCTTCGCCCTGCGTGACAAGGTAATGAAGGACTGCATTCACTGTGTCCGGCGCAACGCCTGCGACGAAACCGCCATGGCCATCGGAGAACTCCCCCCACCCGGCGCCATCGCCGCGAACCTTCTCCGCCACGCGGATCTGGTACAGCTTCAGTTCTGAACCAGGAAAGATACGGGCATGACCCAAAAGACACATTCACCGCCTGTTGTCGTCGTATATACCATTCGCACATGGCCCTTGCAGCAGCAATTTCCGTCATGGATCATTGCCCGCAGGAGCTGAATTACCACCGCAGCGGATGAATCGACTTACAACAGCAGGCTTGCTCTGACTTATCTCTCTCGCGAATCAGCAGGCGAGAATTACAGGAAGAAAAAAGATGGAATACACCCAGCAGAACGATCAAATTTCAATGTCCCACTCGAACTCTCGTGCCGAAGACGGCCCTGCCGCCCGTCCCTCACTCGCCATCTACGAAGGCGTGGTCATTCCCCTCGCAACACTGGGCGCTGCCCTCCTCTTCGTCGTCGGCGCAATCATCCTCACCCACTAGCCAGCGACGACGATCTCCGAGAAGTCTGCAATACCGGAGAAGTTGCCCACGATCTTTATCAATAGCCATAACCGGCTCGCGCGGATCTTCGGATCAGGATCCATCACCATCACCTGATCGAAAAACGCGTCCACCGAAGGGCGTAGCGTCGCGATCGCCTCGAGCGCGCCCTTGTATTCACGCCTCTCGGCCAGCTTTTTCACTTGGTCCGCGATCTCTTCTTCCTTTGTCAGCAACTTCAGCTGGGCAGGATGAATGGTTCCAGCGAACTCTTCTTCGCTCGTCGGAAGCTCACCCTTCTCTTTCGCTTGCGCCAAAATATTCTTCATCCGCTTGAACGAAGCCGATACCGCTTCGAAATCCGCAGACCCGCGAACCGCAGTCAAAGCCTCCGCGCGCGCCACAGCATCACGTACATCATTCGCTCCAGCGGCAAGTACAGCCTTCACCACGTCATAAGCCTGTCCCTTCGCTTCGCGCAGATAGAACTCCAGCCGCTCGGCAAAGAAAACCTCAACACGCAGCCGTATCGGCTCGCTGAGCGAAGCCGCATCGACAACGTCTCCCAATGTAAGCGGCAGGGGAACCCCGGCCTCCGCCAGAATTTTCACAATCCCATTCGCCGCCCGCCGCAGCGCAAACGGATCCTTCGACCCTGTCGGTTCCAACCCAAGCCCAAACATTCCGGCAATCGTATCCGCCTTATCCGCGATCGACAGGAGAGCCCCTTCCACCGTTCGCGGCACCCCATCCTCCATCGACTCCGGCTTGTACTGATCATAGATCGCATCGCCAACAGCAGAGGGAAAACCCTGCACCCGCGCGTACAACCCACCCACCACACCCTGCAGTTCCGTAAACTCCTTCACTAGTTCGGAAGTAAGGTCGGTTTTCGCCAGGGAGGCAGCCGTCTGAAGCGCCGGAAAATCTACCAAAACTCCGCGCTCTGCGACCAGCTTGGCAAGCGCGGCCGCCACCCGCTTCACCCGCTCCGTCTTCGCCGCATAACTCCCCAAATCCTTCTGGAACGTCACATTTTCCAGCAGCTTCACCCGTTCCACCAACGGCACCCGCTGGTCGAACTCCCAGAAGAACCGGGCATCGTTGAATCGCGCCCGCAACACCCGCTCATTCCCATGCCGAATCAGCGCCACTCCAGTCTCATCAGCCTCGGTATTCAGCACCGCGAGAAAATGTGGAGCCAGCTTTCCATCCTTATCCTCCACGGCAAAATAACTCTGGTGATCCCGCATCACCGTAACCAGCACTTCCTCTGGCAGCGCCAGATACTCCTTCTCAAATCCGCCCAGCAGCACCGAAGGCCACTCTGTCAACTGCGTCAGCTTATCCACCAGTCCATGGTCCTCGCGCCACCGCACCCCTTCGACCGTGCGCATGACCTTATCCAAAGCCTTCCGAATCCTCTGCCGCCGGACCTCCACATCCGCAATCACGAACCCGCCCAGCAGCGCATCCTCATAATCGCCCGGAGCCGCCAGCGGAATCTCCTGCTCTCCAAACAAAACCCGGTGCCCATACGTAACCTTACCTGCTACATATCCGCCAAACCCCACCGGCACCACCTCGTCACCGAGTAGCGCCACCATCCACCGCACCGGCCGCACAAACCGCTCCGGCTTACCGGGCCGCCAGTACATATTCTTCGCCCAATAGATCCCGGCCAGTTCTTTCGGCAACTCCGCCGCAATCACTTCCGCCGCCCCCCGTCCGGCCCTCACCGGCGTCGCCCCCAGATACTCCCCCTTCGCATTCGTAATCGTCTTCAACTCCTCAACCGCCACGCCGGCCTTCTTCGCAAAAGCCACCGCCGCCGGAGTCGCCACCCCGTCCTTATAAGCCACCTTCACCGACGGCCCAACCAGCTCCTCGGCCAAATCCTCCTGCCGCTCGGCAACGTCCTTCACCCAAACCGCCAGTCGCCGTGGCGTAGCAAAACTCTTCGTCACCGCGCCCGACCGCACCAGCCTCTCACGCTCCAGCATCTTCACCACGCGCTGCTCAAGCTCCGCCTGCGCCCCGGCAATCATCCGCGCCGGAACCTCTTCCAACCCAATCTCAAACAAAAACTCCGCCATGTCGTCTATCGAACCCCTGCTTCCAAAGCCTCGCCCTGCGCCGCATAAGCCTTCGCCACCCCCACCACCAGCGCCCGAATCCGCGCCATCACGCCCACGCGCTCGGTCACCGAAATCGCGCCCCGCGCATCCAGCAGATTGAACACATGCGAGCACTTCAGCGCCAGTTCATACGCTCCCAACACCGGAAACCGTTTCAGCGTCAGCTCATCCATCTTGTCGAAGCCCTTCGCCTTTTCAAGCAGTACCAGGCACTCTGCCTCATACAGACTCAAATGATCCCAGAGCTTCCCGACATCCGCATAATCGAAACTGTAAGCCGAAAACTGCTCCTCCTCAGCCAGCCGAATCTCGCCATACGTCACCTCACGTCCCGTCTCCGGTTCCACCGCCCACACGATGTCATAAATCGAATCCACATCCTGCAAGAACCCTGCAATCCGCTCCAACCCATACGTAATCTCACCCGAAATCGGGTCCAGATCCATCCCTCCGCACTGCTGAAAGTAAGTGAATTGCGTTATCTCCAGCCCATCCAGCATCACCTGCCAGCCGACACCCCACGCACCGCCGACCGGCCACTCCCAGTTGTCCTCTTCAAACTTGATGTCGTGCTCACGCAGGTCAATCCCGATCGCGACCAGCGACTCCAGGTACATCTCCTGAATATTCACCGGCGGCGGCTTCAAAATCACCTGCAACTGAGTATGCCGAAACAGCCGATTCGGGTTCTCCCCATACCGCCCATCCGCAGGCCGCCGCGATGGCTGCGCATACGCAATCCGCACCGGCTTAGGCCCCAGCACACGCAAAAAAGTATCCGGAGACATCGTCCCCGCCCCAACCTCAACGTCGTAAGGCTGCTGCAGCACGCACCCGCGATCTGCCCAGAACCGCTGCAGCGTAAACAAAAGCTCCTGAAAGGTCAGCGCCCTCTTCTCGCCAACCCGCGACACCAATCCACTCATAACTCTCTCTTAGAATCCGGCAATCCTTCGATTCTAAATGGTCAGCCAGCTCTATCACTTCGGCTTTGTTGTGCTCTTCGGCTTACCCTGCTCGGGCGCAACCAACGGCCCCGATTGGATCGTCGTCGGATCCGCAGCCAATGCTGCATCCGGCATAGGGACTGAGATCCCGGATGGGCGGGTCATGTAGTTGGATTTCGCAACCTTCACCTGCATCTCGTGCGATCCCGCCGTCGAGTTTGACGGCCGCGGGAACTCCACAATATAGCGCCCCCGTACCATTGCCAGGACCTGCCCAAGGCTCGTTCCCAACGACTTCGTATCGCTTGTCGTCGTCACAATTCCGCCGCTCGACTCAGTCACGAAGCTCCACCCGTCCTCGACATTTCCGAGCGCCGCATCATTCGTCGTAAACTGTCCACCCCCACCTCTGCGAGTCACCGTTGGTCCTCCCCAACTGCGATCCTCAACATAATGCAGCCCGAAGATCGCTGTCCCGCTATCCTGAGCAAACTTCGCTAACTCGTTCCAATTATGCTTGCTCCCTCGATCCTGTCCGTCCGTGATCGCAAGAATCACTCGCCGTCCAGACAGTTTCGACGTCTCCACCTCTACCACCGCCAACGCGTCCCAAAGATGGATGCTCAGCTCGCAGTTCTGTTTGTGCTTTTTCCGCAAAGTCCAGGGCTCCAGCACAGCGTCCGCACCCCTCTTCACAAGGGCGCTGTCGGCCGGCGCACCTGCCAGCGATCGCATGAGTGCACAATCCATCGCATACAACGAAATCCGGTCCTGCGGATGCAGCGACGAACGGGCAAGCTCTGCCAATGCTTCGCTGATCTTCGGCATCAGCACAGCCGTATCTCCGTTCATGTCCAAAAGAATCGATAGCGCAATCGGATCGTCCCCCTCCGGCCGCACATGGATCGCAGGAAACCACGGCCCCTCGTCAATGCTGACCGAGAACCTGTTCTCAGCAATCGGCCTCTTGATAAATTCACGACTCGGCCCTAGAACCAGCGTTGGTATCTGGATTAGGTTGGTATACACATGCAAAGTAGGAACGCCGCCGTCCACCACCTTCGGCTCATCCTGCGCCCTTGCGATCCCGCGTCCAACCACTCCCCAAAAGATTCCCGACAACAACACCACCGCAATGCGACCTGCAGTAAGCCAACGACATCCAACGCTCGTACCGGCTGCCATCAGGGCAGTATGACAGAACTCAACCGCCAACTCCATCCATCATCCAGGCCCTCGTTGGCCATTTACCCAAAAAAACGACAACCGCTTTAAGATTCTCACCAGGAGAAAGAACGACCATGAAATCCACCGGCAACACCATCCTCATCACCGGCGGCGGCTCCGGCATCGGCCGCGGACTCGCGGAAGCCTTCCACAAACTCGGCAACAAAGTCATCATCGCCGGTCGCCGCAAACAGGTCCTCGACGAAACCACCTCCGCCAACCCAGGCATGGCTTCCGTAACCCTCAACATCGAGGACGCCGCCAGCATCCGCTCCTTCGCGCAAAAACTCACCGCGGCCTTCCCCACCCTCAACATCGTCATTCACAACGCCGGCATCATGCGTCCCGAAGACTTCCTCAACAAGCCCGACTCCGCCGACGCCGAGGCCATCGTCACCACCAATCTCCTCGGCCCGATCCGCCTCACCACCGCGCTGCTGCCTCACCTCAGGAAACAGCCACACGCCACTATCATGACCGTTTCCTCCGGCCTCGGCTTCATCCCCCTGGCCCTCACTCCCACCTATTGCGCCACCAAGGCCGCCATCCATTCATGGAGCGAGTCCCTCCGCTACCAACTCCAATCCACCAATATCGAAGTCGTCGAACTAGCCCCGCCCTACGTCCAAACCGAACTCATGGGCAGCCAGCAGGCCGCCGACCCACGCGCCATGCCCCTCAAGGACTATCTCGACGAGGTCATCAACATCATCAAGACCCAACCTAACGCCACCGAAATCCTAGTAGAACGCGTCAAACCCCTCCGCTTCGCCTCCTCCAACGGCCAGGAAAAGTACGACGCATTCTTCAAGCAATTCAACGACGCCATGATGGCCCGCCACTAAAAATATTTGCGCAGAGACGACAGTGAGCGCCCCATCTTCGCGACCGGTCTCATCGTCGCGAAGATGGGGCATTCGCGAAACGAACCGCTCTCCGTCCAGCCAAAGCCCTAGTTCTTCAGCAGCGACAACGGAATAGCCTCCCCCATCGCCTTATACCCCATCGGAGAAGGATGCAGCCCATCCCCCGAGTCATACGCTGGCAGCAGGTTTCGTGGATTAGCCGGGTCCCGCATCACCTTATCGAAATCCACCACCCCATCAAAACGCCCCGGCTCCCGTATCCACGCATTGACCGCCTGCCGGTCCGCCTCACTCTCCGGCCCCGGATGGTAGTACTTCGACGCACCATCCGGCAAAATCGTCGCTCCAATCACCCGAATCCCATGCGCATGCGCCCGCACGATCATCTGCGCATAAGCCCCCTCCATCCGCTTCACCAAAGCCGCATGCGCCTCCGCCGAAGCGTCATGGTCCCGCGTCAGCGTTCCCAGATCATTAATTCCCTCCAACACAATCACACACTTCACCGCTGTCTGCGCAATAACATCGCGATCGAACCGCGCCAGCGCATTCGGCCCTAGCCCGTCCAGCAGCAACCGGTTCCCCCCAATCCCCTGGTTCAACACTCCCATCCCCCGCGTCGACTTATCCGCCTGCATCCGCGCCGCCAGAACATCCGTCCACCGGTCGTTCCCGTTCGTCGTCGTTCCATGCCCATCCGTAATCGAATCCCCCAACGCCACCGCCGCCACCGCCTTCTCCGTCCCGACGACATCCACACCAGAGATCTGGTACCAGTGCTCCACCTTCTTCGCGTCCGGCAGATTCACCGCCGACACGAGATCCCCATGCGCCACATAAGACGTCGCCCGCGATCCCGGATGCCCAGTCTCTCCAACCGGCGGCTCGTCATAGTGAATCGAAATCGCTAGGCTCGAAAGCGGCGCCACAGAAAACGTAACCGCATCCGATACATATTCCGCACCCGCCGGAATCATCACATCCGGCGCTCCATCGAACATTACCGCCGTATCGCTCGCCGCATCAATCTCCGCGCTCGCTGCTGACATCGGCCGCGCGACATGAACTGCCGTCAAATGCAGCGGCTGCATCCCAAACGCATTAGAAACCCGCACCCGCAACTGCGTCCCACCCAGCGAAAGATGCACAATCTGCCGCAGCGTCGCATCCCGCATCAAATCCGGATCCAGCAAATTCGCCGCCTCCGGAATCTGCTGTGAAGCCGCCCACGACCCAACCCAATGCGCGTTAGTCTGCGCTCCCATAGACACTGCCGAAAGCAGACCAGCCATCGCACAAATCAACACCTTCACCTGTCCTAAATACATTCAGCCCCCAAAGCCCGAGCACTCACCAATCTCCGATCCAGATGGCGCTCTAGTGTCTCTACTGCAAATCTTCTCAAATCCACTCCCCGCGTCTTCGGCCAATCCTCCTCCGCCAACCCCTTCACCGGCCCGCGAAAAATTTTCTGCGCATCCGCCACCGAAGCTGCCGACAAAGCCACGCTCCCTCCACGGCGATCATCCTTACAAGTGACCCCGTCGCTCGTTGCGGAATACCAAACCGTCCCACCCCGCAGATCCAAACCGCACACCGCGCACCGCCCCAACTCCGGCATCCACCCCATCAGCCGGCTCATCCACAGCGCAAAATAAGTCATCGGCATCCACACTTTCCCCACCTGCATCTCCTCAAGCACCGCGAGCACCAGCCGAAACACGGCATCCTCAACCGCCCCTTCCGGCAGTGCCTCCTCCACTACCTCCGCCACAAACTGCAGCGCTGCCGTCCGCGCATAGTCTACCGGCCGGCTCAGCGGCGAGCTCAAAATCTCAAATGCATCCAGGCGCACCAACTCCTGCTTCGGTTTCTCCGCATACGAAGCCCGCACATACGTCATCGGCTCCAGCCCCCCGCCAAACCGCCGCCGCGACCTCAGCGCATGGCGCGCCACGCCCTTCACTCTCCCCTGCTCCCGCGTGAATAGGCTCACGAGCAGGTCAGCCTCCTGAAACGGCCACACCCGCAGCACAATCGCCTCACTCTGCCGTTGGATCATCCCTCACCGGCCAAACTGCCGCAGATGATGGTCCGCATGCAGATACCCCCACCGCATCCAGTCCGCCTCCGTCATCGGCCCAAACATCGGGTGCCAAGGAGCAAAGCGATTCTCCCGAGCCAGCCTCTCCACCTTCTCGATCGTCGCATCAACCAGTTCATCAAAGTTGGCATCGGAACGCGTTGTCATCGCCCGTTTAAGCTCCGGCGTTGTCCGCATGTTCTTTATCCACCGCAAACCCGACCGCAGTGCCACCCATTTGACCAACACCGGCGGCAGGCCCTTCATCGGCCGAACCATCCGCTCACCCAAAGCCACCTCGCACGAACAACTCAGATGCCGCACCATTTGTTTCGCCGTCATCGTGCCCCAGCGCGGATGATCGTCCACCCTCAACATCCGTAGCCTCTCCCTCGTCTCCGACAACACCACTGGCGAGGCAAGACTCTTCATCCCTCCATCCCCCAAAGCAAAACCGCGCAGCCTCGGGGCCACGCGGTCGCAAATCAAACCAGTCTCAAACTACCGCCCGAAGTGTGAAGCATTCTTCGTCTGATACTCCGCCCACTTCTCCGGCAGATCATCGCCTGCATAGATCGCAGAAACCGGACACACCGGAACACACGCGCCGCAGTCGATGCATTCTACCGGATCGATAAACAATTGATTGGCCTCCCCGTATCCTGCCTCATCCTTCTTCGGATGGATGCAATCCACCGGGCAAGCATCCACGCACGCTGAATCCTTCGTCCCGATACACGGTTCCGCAATCACATAGGCCATCGCTAAAAATCTCCCTTACGCCAAATCTTAAATTCGCCAATCATCTCTCGGCTAAACACGATTCTAGCAGCACAACCGCACCCGCCTGCAAATCATACATCAGCCTAAAAATCACAGCCAATCACACAGCCTGTCCTTCCTCCAAACCCCACTGTTCCCTCACCCGATCCGCCAGCTCCGCCGGAAAAATCCTCTCCTGCGACCCCTCAATCTCCTCCGCGGTCCACCACTGCATCTCCCGCATCATCGCAATCTCCTCCGCAGTCACCCCGGCCAAGCGCGGCTCATCCCGTCCACAGCGCGCCCGAAACAGAAAGTCCTGATTATCCTGCATCTCCCCCTGGTGCCAGAACCGGTTCGCATCCCGATAAACCGGCCCCTCCACCATCACCCTAAGTCCCAGCTCCTCCGTCAACTCTCGAACCGCCGCCTCAGCCTCGGTCTCGCCGTCCTCAATCTCCCCGCCCGGCAAGGCCCAGAACATAAACTCCCCATCCGGACGCATCGCCACAAATCGAATCAACAAAACCGCCCCGCTTTCATCGAACAGCATCACCCGAGCCGTCCGCCGCTTCCTCACCTCTCGCCAGCCTCACGCCTCCGCGCAAACTCCGCCGGACTAGGAATCGGCTCCATCTCTCTCCCCGCAAACATCTCCGTAAACAAATGAACCATCTCTCCCTGAATCAGCCCATTCGTAGCCAGCACCTCACGGCTATCCAGCGTGAACGGCCCCCCATCGAAGTGTGTCACCGCACCTCCAGCCTCCCGCACCAGCAACACCCCCGCCGAGGTATCCCAGGGATTCAGATTGAACTCCCAAAATCCATCCAGCCGACCGCAAGCCACATAAGCCAGATCCAGCCCCGCGCTACCCGCTCGTCTCACTCCATGCGATCGCAGCGTCACCTCCTGATAGAAGTGCACATTCGGACTGTCATGCCGCTTCTTGCTCGGAAATCCCGTCCCGGTCAACGACTCCTGCAACCTGGCAATCTTCGAAACATGAACCCGCCGGCCATTCAACCACGCGCCCCTGCCCTTCTCCGCAACAAACATCTCATCCCGCAGCGGATCGTAAATTACGCCGGCCACCAACTCACCATCCGCATGCGCCCCCATCCCCTTCGCCCTATGCTCCAAGCCCAAAATCACGCAGAACGCCGGAAACCCATGCGCAAAATTCGTCGTGCCATCGAGCGGATCGACATACCAGCGATACTCACTCTCAAGCCCGCTCCTGGTCCCCTCCTCACCGTAAATCCCATGCGAAGGAAACGCCGCCTCCAGCCTCGAAACAATCAGCTTCTCGCTCGATCGGTCCGCTTCCGTCACCAGATCCACATCGCCCTTGTACTCCGTCGCCACGCCCTTCGCGTAAAACTCACGCAGCAATGCACCTGCCTCTCGCGCAATCCCCTCCGCCACATGCGCAAACTCAAACTTCGCCACCACTCCCATGCACCACCTCTTAAAACCAGTACACCACAAGCTCTCAGCAAGCGCAGTCGCGGTCCTTTAAATCCGTGTCAGCGGTGTAAATCCGTGTTAAGCCTTCAACCAGCGCAGTCGTCAGCGAGCATCCGCGTAATACCCACTCCGATATCGCAGCTCATAACTCCCACGAAGCTCCGCATCCGCCATCCGCACCTTGATCGTCCGGTACGAGTCGTCCACCCCGCGCTTCGGCGCATAATACCCCAGTAGATACTGCGTCCTCAGATCATCCGACACATGCTTGAACGCTGGCTCCAGATCCTTCGGATCGACAACGTAGTAATACTTCCCACCCGTATCGTTCGCCATCTGAATCAGCGCATGCTCCCCCGCTGTGTTCCTCCCAGCATCCGCGTAAATCGGCACAATAATCAGCGCATACACCATAGCGCCCGCCCGCTGAGCCTCCTCCATCGCCTGCGTATATCTTTGTCCCTTCACCGTATCCCCGCCATCGGTGATCAGCACCACCACCCGCCGTCTTCCGTCCGCCGCCGATGTCTCCGCCAATCGCTGCGATGCAAGGTAGATAGCGTCATACAGCGCAGTAGCCGCGCCCCGCTGCACCCCATTAATCCCCGCCTCAATCCGTTTCTTTTGATTCGTAAACGGCACAACCTCCCGTACCACCTCCGAGAACTCCATCAAATCCAACTCATCCTGATCCCGCAGCAGCGCATTCACAAAATGCTTCGCAGCCTCCTTCTCCAGACGCTCATTTGTCAGAACGCTCTCGCTCGTATCAATCGCCAGCACAATCGAGAGCGGCGTCGTTGTCTCCCGCTCAAAGATCCGGATCTCCTGCAGCTTCCCATCTTCCAAAATCTGAAAGTCATCTTTGACCAGCCCGCCCACAGGCGAACCTTTGGCATCCACCACATTCAGCGCCACATTCACCAGCCGAGTATCAACCTTGATCGTCGGAAACCCACCCTTAGGCGAATCATCCTTTTGAGAACTCCCTTGCTGCCCCGCGCTCGCCGGCGGCACTTGAGTGTCATCCTCCGTCTGCGGAGCCTGCGTTCCATTCTGCGGCGGAGGCTTCCGAACCACCGGCGCCTGTGCCATCGCAGCACCCTGCGCCATCAAACCAACACCCAGCATCAGACAAGCAAGCCTCATCCCCGAGTCTCCGGCGAAGCCGCCAACATCTCATCTGGAAACGGCTCCCCGTCCGCCCACACCGCCCCATCCACAAACTGTTCCTTCTTCCAGATCGGCACCGTCTTCTTCAGCGTATCGATCAACCATCGGCAAGCCTCAAACGCCGCCCCCCGATGCGCTGAGGCCACCACCACCAACACACTCGTCTCTCCAACCATCAGCCTCCCCAGACGATGCACCAGCGCCACATCCCGCACGCCAAACTTCGCTACCGCCTCCGCCGCCAGTCCGCGCATCTGCTCCAGCGCCATCTCCCGGTAAGCCTCATAGTCCAGATAGAGCGTCTTCCTCCCTCGCGAATTGTCCCGCACAATCCCGTCGAAGACGCACACCGCCCCATCCGGCCCCGCCTTCATGCCAGCCACAATCTCCCCCGACGGAATCACTCCATCCGTAATTTCAACCCGCATACCGTTCCAATCCGCCGCTCACCGGAGGCAGCAGCGCAAGCTCGTCTCCCTCCTCCAGCACAACATCCGCCTTCGCGTACTCCTGATTCACCGCCACAGCAATCGAATCCCAAGGAAAGTCAGCAAGTCGCTCTCTGTAGACGTTCAAAACCTGGGCAACGGTAGCTCCTTCAACCAACTTCAGCCACTCCTGGGATCCGCCAAGCCGCTCCCGAAGCACCCCAAAATAAAACACCCGCACACGCATCTCAAGAGAATATCCGACTGCCCTCCAAAGCATCCATCCCGAAACAAAACATAGCAAATTGCACCACGTACCCAATGCCAATAGCATAGTGACGAATGAACTCCCACCCGGTCATCGACTCCCACCATCATCTCTGGCAATACACCCCCACCGAATACGGCTGGATCGACGACACCATGGCCGCTCTCCGCCGCGACTTCCTCCCAGAGCACCTCGCCGCAGAGTTGGCGAACGCAAACATCGACGGCGCCATCACCGTCCAGGCCCGTCAAACTCTTGAAGAGACCCACTGGCTCCTAGACCTCGCGCAAACCTGCCACCAGATTCGCGGAGTCGTAGGATGGGCCCCCATCGCATCACCCGACTTCGAAGCATCGCTCCCTCAACTCACAGCCAATCCAAAACTCGTCGGCCTCCGCCACGTAGTCCAGGCCGAACCCACCGGCTTCCTCGATGCCTCCGACTTCAACCGCGGCATCCACGCCCTCGCCCAAACCCACCTCATCTACGACATCCTCATCTTCGAGCGCCAACTCGAAGAAGCCATCCGCTTCGTCGACCGCCATCCGCAACAAGTCTTCGTTCTCGACCACATCGCCAAGCCCAAAATCGCAGCCCGCGAACTCGAGCCCTGGCGCACCCACATCCGCGAACTAAGCAAACGCCCCAACGTCTCCTGCAAGCTCTCCGGCATGGTCACAGAAGACTCATGGTCCACCTGGTCTATCGAATCACTCCGCCCGTATCTCGACACAGTCGTCGAATCCTTCGGCCCCGACCGCCTCCTCGCTGGCTCCGACTGGCCCGTCTGCCTCGTAGCCACCACCTACACCCACTGGTGGCAAACCCTCCACGACTACTTCGCAAACTTCAGTCCCGACGACCGCACAAAAATCTTCGGCGCAAACGCCACCCGCATCTACAAACCGAAATAGAGCAACCAGGCCCGACTAGTCCCGCAGATTCGTAAATCCACCATCCAACAAATAATCCACTCCAGTAATAAATCCCGCCTCATCCGAACACAGGTAAAGCGCAAGGTTAGCCACCTCTTTAGGCTCCCCCATCCGCCCAATCGGCTGAGCCGCCGACAGCTTCTCAAACATCTCCGCTTCTTTGCCCGGATAATTCTTCGCCAGATACCCATCCACAAATCCCGTATGCACCCGCGCCGGCGAGATGGCGTTACACCGAATCCCTTTCTTCAAAAAATCCCGCGCAATCGAGTAAGTCATCGCCAGCACCGCACCCTTGCTCATCGAGTACGAAAACCGGTCCGCCAACCCGCTCGAACCCGCAATCGAAGCCATATTCAGAATCACCCCACCACCGTGCTCCACCATCGACCCAATACAAGCCCGCGTACAGTGATAAACACTCTTCACATTGATCTGAAACACACGATCAAAATCGGCATCCGCCGTCGTATCCACCCGCCCGATCCCCGCAATCCCCGCATTATTCACAAGAATATGAATCCGTTCGCTCCCAACCAACTCCCCAAAGACCCGATCAACTTCAACCGGATCCGCCACGTTACAAGCATGAGCCTTAGCCATTCCCCCCGCTTCAGCAATCCCCTTCACAGCATCATCCGCCGCGTCCAGATTCAAATCCACGATGTGAACCTTAGCCCCCGCAAGCGAAAACTCCGTCGCAATCGCCAACCCAATCCCACTAGCCCCGCCCGTCACAATCGCCGCGCGCCCATCCAGTCGAAACTTCGATCCCGCTACACCAGATTGCATAAACATCCTCACGTAATATGTTCACTTAGCCATCTCATTGTAGAGGCTCACACCCAACACACTCGCAACGAGGAATTGATGCAGAGCAACGAAGAGCGATACCGTCAGGCCGTCGAAGCATCCGCCCCACCCCTCCCAAAATCCCCCCGCCCTATCGTCATCCTCGGAGCAGGAGGCATCATTCGCGACGCCCACCTCCCGGCCTACGAAAAAGCCGGCTTCCCGGTCATCGCCATCGCCGATCCAGCACCGGGCAAAGCCGCCGACCTGGCCAAAGAACGCAACGTCCCCCACGCCTTCGACTCCATCCCGCAAGCCATCGCCTTCGCCCCGCCCGACGCCATCTTCGACATCGCCGTCCCCGCCTCGCAGATCATGACCATCCTGCCTCACCTCCCCAACGGCGCCGCGGCCCTCATCCAAAAACCCATGGGCGAAACCTTCGAGGAGGCCACCGCCATCCGCAACCACTGCCGCCAACACGGCCTCACCGCCGCCGTAAACTTCCAACTCCGCTACTCCCCCAACAATCTCGGAGCCGTAGCCCTCCACAAAGCGGGACTCCTCGGCGATCTCCACGACATGGAGGTTCAGATCCGCACCTACATGCCCTGGCAGCTATGGACCTTCCTCGCCACCGCGCCCCGCCTCGAGATCCTCTATCACAGCATCCACTACCTCGACCTCGTCCGTTCCTGGTTCGGCACTCCCCAAGGCGTCTACGCCAAAACCGTCCGCAACCCGCAAACCCCATCCCTCGCCGCCACAAAATCCTCCATCGTCCTCGACTACGGCGAATGGAAGCGCGTCTTCGTCGTCACCAACCACGGCCACGATCTCCCACCCGAGTCCGCCCGCAGCTTCGTCCAGTGGGAAGGCACCAACGGAGCGATCCGCATGGACATGGGCGTCAACCTCGATTACCCCAAAGGCCGCCCCGACACTCTCTCCTACGCCGAACGCGGCACATCCAACCCAAACTGGACATCTCTCCCCGTAAAAGGCAACTGGTTCCCCGACGCCTTCATCGGCAGCATGGGCTCCCTCCAGGCCTTCGTAGAAGGCTCCGCCCCGGATCTCCCCACCAGCTTCGAATCCGCGTACGAAACCATGGCTCTCGTCGAAGCCGCTTACCGCTCCAGCGCCCGGCCAGCCGAACCGCTACCCCTCAACCCTTAACCACCGTAGCCTGCTTCACAAAATCTGGATCGACCTCCACGCCAAACCCAGGCCCCGAAGGCACCCGGATCGCGCCATCGCTATCGCTCCGCAGACTCGAAGTCTCGGAGTGGTAAGGCAGGTCATTATTGAACTCCTTGAACTCGTGATAAGGCCCCGAGTTCGGTATCGCCGACACGAAATGCATCATGTACACATAACCCAGTCCAGTCGAAGAAATGTGCGGTATGCACTGCTTCCCCAGCGCATTCGCCATCCGAGCCACCTGCATGCACCGAATCATCCCGCCAAAATAAAACATATCCTGTTGCACAATCGACAACCCGCCATTCGCAACCAGCCATCGAAAATTATGCGTGCTCGGCTCCTGCTCGCCCCCCGCAATCGGAATCTCCAGCGCATCCGCAACCGCCTTCGTCTCCTCATACCAGTCAAACGGCACCGGCTCCTCATAGAACGCGTACTTATACTCCTGCATCAGCTTCCCAATCGGAATCGCCTCCGCAACCGTATAAGACCCATTCGAGTCAGCCGAAATAATCATCTGATCCCCAAACGTCTTACGCACCAGCGGAATCAGCTTCTCGCTCCGCCCCACCGGCGTCTCCGGATGCGACATCCTCCCACCCACCTTGAACTTGATCGCCTTCGCATTCGAAATCGCCACATCGCGCTTCAAATGCTCAATCGTCTCCTCTGCGGTAATGTCGCGCTCACCATTCGCCTGGTAAACCGAAATCTTGTCGTTATAAATCTTGTCGCTAATCAACAATCCAATCGGCCGCTTCGACATCTTCCCGAACATATCCAGAATCGCAAACTCAATCGTCGCAATCGGCACCCAGATCGCGAGCCCCTGCGCCTTGTAGTTGTTCTCATAAACCGTCGATGCCGGAATCAACTCCTCAAGATCGCGCGCATCTTTCCCAATAAAAAACGGCGCAATATGTTTCACGAACATCGGATACAGGACCTCCATCTGCTGCGCGTTCGAGACCGACATCCCCTCATGCCCATCCTTCGATCGCACCCGACAAAGATACTGCTTCTTATTCTTCAGCAACTCCACCGACTCAATAATCACCGGATCAGGAAACAACTCCCGCTTGAACACCGGCTCTTTCAGAATCGCGTCGAGCTTCGCATACCGCTCCTTCAAAGTCCCCGGCAAACCATGCCGCGGAGCATTCAAAAACTGCGCTCCCGCAGCCGCAGGCATCGCAGCCGCAATAGCCCCACCCGTCAAAGCAGAAGCAACAAAATCCCGACGACTAGTCTTCATCAATCCCCTCTCAACAAAAACTCTAACCTGCGCGGATCAGACCAACTCCGCTACGCCAAGTCCACAACAACATGTGTCATCCTGAGCGGAGGCGGCGCATTTGCCGCCGCAGTCGAAGGACCTGCGGTTCTTTTCGGTAAGTACACGCTCAGGGATCCGCATCAAGGAGCAACCTCCAACCGCACAACGTCATAGCAAATCCCATTCGCCACACCACCCGCCGGCACCGTCAACACAATCGTATTCGCCCCCGGCTTCAACAGTGCAGCATCAAAATTAAAATCCCTCTCAATCCAAGTCCCCTCAATCCCATCCCGCATCATCGAAGCCCCAGCCCCAAACAAATCCGTCATCGTCCCCGCATCCTTCCCATTCACACTAATCGCGAGCGACCGCGTCGACACACCATCCAACCCAAATCGCAGCGTAGCCGTCCCCGCAGGCGGCTGCCCCGCAGGCATCTCAAAATGTATCGTCCACGGAGTAGCACGCCCCTGATCCCGCCCATCCGGCTTGAACTCCGTATCATGCGGCACCTGGTAGATAAACCAATCCTTCGCCGGATCGCTCTTCCCCACCGTAAAGTCCACATCGTTCGGAAACAGCTTCGCGTACTCGATATACATCCCCCAGTGCCAGTGATCGTCGCCCTTCAAAAACTCTTTCGCCGACCGGTTAGGCGTCCCAATCTGCCAAATCTGCTTCCCATACCGCACTGGATGCCACTCAACCGTTCCCAAATCCAGCTTCTGTCCCGGCGCAATCGTCACACTCGCAGTAGCATCGTATGCACCCAACACCCCATCGGCTACCGCATGCAACTGATAGGTCCCTGGCCGCACATTCGCAATCGTAAAACTCCCATCCTCCGCCCCGTGCACCCAGAACTCATAGTGCTTCGCATCGTTCTGCCACGTGATCGGCTGCGGCGGAAAACGAAACGCCGCTGCCCCCGCTGGCCGAGGTGGAACATAAGTCCCACGATTCACCCGCTGCCCCTGCGCATTCAGCTGAGCAGGATGATCCGGATCCACAGCCGGAGGAGCAGGCGTTGCCGAAGCCGCAGGAGGCGCGGCCGGAGCAGCAGCCGGTTCTTCCACTCGCGGAAGACGCGCCACCGCCGGCTGATCCGGAAACGAAAGTCCCACCAGTAAATTCTCAAGCTTTCCCGAAGCCGCCTGCGGATCCACCAGCTTCAACTTCCCCTTCACCACAGCCCGCTCTGCCGCCGGAGTATAGTCAACACCCTTCACCCACCCATAAGGCCATCGTCCAGCTTCCACCGCAGCCTGCTTCTTGGCCTTCACAAACAATTCATTCGGAGACCCACCCGTAGGCACATAGATAAAAATCGGCCCCACCACCTTCGTCCACGGCTCATTATCCGCAAAGTTCAAAACACTCCCGCCATAGTGCGTCCCCCGCCAATAATCCAGCAGCGTAGGATCCCCACCATCCCCATCATCCAGATGCCCCGTCAGTTCAAAATGCAGCGGCCCGCTCGACAAATACTCAAACGAAGGATTGATCACATATAGCCCCACATGCTCCTTCGTAGAAGACCAACCAAACGCCGGAATCTTCGACTGATCCGCCGAGTAGTCATACTTATGCTCCGCGCGGCCTTTATAAACCCCCGTAGTTAGCCGCCGAGACTCCTTCATATTCAAATCCGTCCCGGCATCCCAATCCGCACCCATAGGCATCAGCGCATTCCGCTGATCATCAATCGACAGCCAGTCAAACACCTTCCCACTCAGCTTGAACCCAAACCGGCTCTCCCCCACCGAACCCGCCGGATAAGTCGCCTCATGCGTAAAAATCGCATACGTGTAGAGTCCCTCTTCACCACGCCCCAGCGAATATCGAATCTCCAGGTCAGCAATCAGCCCACCCTCCTGACCGGCAGCCGTAGGATGCCCCCCAAGAATCGACTTCCCATCCGACCAACCCTTAACCGAAACCTCGGCGCGCACCCCACCCACGCTCGCCGGATCGATCGTTATCTTCGCCTCCCGCCGCGCAGCCTGCGCCGGGCTCTGCTCCCAATACCCCGCATGATGCCCCGACACAAACCCCATCAACTCCACATCCGGCGTCACCGTCTTCGGCGTCTTCACCGACACCAAATCCCCACTAACCTTATCCACCTTCACCGTCAGATAGCCATTCGCCATCGTGTACGTGGGCCCGTCGTCCGTAACCGTAACCGGCGGAGCAACCATCCCTCGAGGAGCAGCAAACACAGGCGCAATCGCCACACCGCACAACAACAACCCAGCCACACGACCAGCAAATACCATCGAATCAATCTCCAGGCTTTCGATCAGGTTACGAAGCGGCCAGAAAGAAAGACGCACTCTTATTGCAAATGAGAAATTGTTTCCGCAGTCTATTTCGAAACAAAAAAATGCCGCTGCGAAGCATCTCGCAGCGGCCAAACGCACTTCAACTTTATTCGCCGCTCTGAATGCCGCTATCCGTATGCACCACCCGATAGCTGGCATTCCCCTGCGACCAGACCGTCAGCAGCAGATCCTTACCCGCAGGAACCGCATGCGCCTCGTTGACGAACTGCTCTGCCGAAGTCACCGGCTTGCGGTCCACTTCAACAATCACGTCTCCCGGAGCAAGTCCCGCATCCTCCGCAGGGCTAGCCGGACGAACGCTCTCGACCGCAACGCCGTTCACGTTCGAAGGAACATGCAGCTGCTGCCGCACATCCGGAGTCAGTTCAGCAACCGCCAACCCCAGCTTGCCCTTCTGCGCTCCAGGAGCAGCGCCGTCGCTCGCAACCTCGGCATCCTTGTGATACTCGCCGACCTTCACGCTCAAAGTCTGCGAGCTTCCATTACGCAAAATCCCCAGCTCGATAGTCGTTCCCGGCTGAATCTCGCTCACCGCAACCTGCAGTGCGCTGCCATCCTCCATCTTCTGACCGTTCAGCGTATCGATCACGTCGCCATTCTTCAGCCCCGCACGAGCAGCCGGAGAATCTGGCGTAACCTGCGCCGCAATCGCGCCCGTCGCCGTCTTCAAATTGAAGAAGCTCGCATTCGCCGGAGTCACATCGTTCAAACTCACGCCCAGGTAGCCATGGTGCACCGCGCCAGTCTTGATCAGCTGCTCCGCCGTCGCCCGCACGATCTGCGAAGGAATCGCAAACCCTGCGCCCGCAAACGATCCGCTGTTCGAGATGATGAACGTGTTGATCCCAACCAGCTCGCCATGAGCATTCACCAGCGCGCCGCCCGAGTTGCCCGGATTGATCGCAGCATCCGTCTGGATATACCCACCCGGCTTGCGCGCATCATCGCGGTAAGGATTCTCGCGATTCACCGCGCTCACAATGCCTCGCGTCACCGAATTCCGGAAGTACCCAAACGGGCTCCCGAACGCCAGCACAGTCTGCCCGGGCTTCAGCTTCGCCGAATCGCCCCACGCAATGCTCGGCAGATCGGTCGCATCCACTTTGATCACCGCGAGGTCAGTCAGCTTATCCACGCCAACCAGCTTCGCCGTCAACACGCGCCGGTCGTTCAACATCACGCGCATCTGCATCGCGCCATCGACCACGTGATTGTTCGTCACGATATAACCATCCGGCGAGATGATCACACCGCTGCCAATCCCATGCTCAATCTGCTGCTGTTGTGGCCGCTGCATCTGACCACCCTGACCACCGCCAAAGGGCCCGTTCGGCCCAAAGAATTGAGCAAACCCAGGAGGCAGATCCTGCTGCCCGCCACCCTGCTGCTGGCTCTGATCCTGCTCTCCGCTCGTCTCATGCTCACCGCCGCGCGAAGTCACCTGAATATTCACGATCGCAGGCGATACGCGAGTCGCAACTGCCTCAACCGCGTTATCCAGCGCCACCAGCGATGAAACACTGTTGTCATCCAGCGGAGCAGGCGACGAGATCATTGCCGCATGAACGCCGTTGTGATGAACGAACATCGTAGCCGCCAGTACGAGTGCCACGGCAGCCCCTGCGGGCGCTCCATAGCGTCCCACCTTACCTACTAATTGATTAGTTTCAAACGACATGATCGTACCTCGACAATGATTTAAAACAGCTAGTTAGAGTTGAATGAAAAGCCAGCCGCCAGCAGTAGGCACGGCTGCATAAGAAGGAGTGATCACGCGGTCCTCAGTCACGGCAAAGACCACCCTCGGTCTCTCCCGTTCCTCCCACGCAGTAAGAACAACCCAGCCCTGAGCCCGCCGCGGCATATCCGCGCGGCTCTCCAAAGTGCGAGACGCCACCTTAGCTCGAGCAACTCGCCGATGCTTCGCCTTCACAGCGACAGGCGCTACCGGAGGAGTCCCAGGCATCGAAGCCTTCAACAAAGTCGCATGAGCATTCATCCCCGCACCGGCCGTGCCGCGCTCGCGAAACATCACAGGCTGGTAACCCGCGCTAGGCTGCATCGAAACCGAAGGAATCTGAGCCGCCGCCACATCAGGCGCCACACTCCGCGAAAAAGCCACCAACTGCGGACACCGCGCCAGTTCAGCAGCCCCGCCCAGCAAACCCATCACCACCACACCCATCACCACACGGCTCTGCGTTCGCCCCATCCCCTCGCCGCCGCGCAAAATACTCTGCACCCGCCGAGCCAGCTCCGACCGCTTCTCCCAGGCGCCCAGCGACAGCGCCGCCGCCCGCCGCCCCAGCCGATGCTCCGCCAGATTCGTCAGACAAGTCGCATAAGCCTTCGGAGCCTTCGTCAAACGCAGCACATCCTCATCGCAAGCCAGCTCACGCTCCAGGCAAAGCCGCCGCTCAACCCACATCAGCACCGGATTCAGAGGCACCAACACCAGACTCACCTTCTGCAGCAGATTCATCCAGTCGTCCCGCCGCCGCAGATGCCCTGCCTCATGGAGCACCACCTGCTCCAACTCGGCAGCCGGCAACTCAGCAAACAACTCCTCAGGCACCAGAATCCGCGGCGAGAAAAACCCAATTACGCTAGGCCGGTCCACATCCTTCGACGTGCAAATCTCAACTCCACGAACGCCCGCCGCAGCCAACATCGCCTCGCACCCCGCAACCGGCACAGCCCGCTTCCAGATCCTGCGCAACCTCACCGCGCTCACCGCCAGCTTCACGCCCCGCACCAGCGAAACCGCCATCCACAATGCGGCAATCGCAAAACTCCACCGCACATCCACCCGAACCACAGCCGCATGCTCAACCGTCGCACTCGCGGATCGAAAGCCATAAGCGTGCACCAAAGGCAGAACCGCCAAAACCGCAAACACCGCCGTCCAGATCGCAAACCGCACCGCCGCCGAAGTCCGCGGAACCAACCGCAAGCAAATCCCCGCACCCACAGCCAGCACCAATCCCTGCCACAAACCCGAAACCACCGAGCCAGCCACCAGCCGCGAAACACTCTCCACTCCATGCATCAGGTTCAGATCCATCGCCATCATCGATCCTCCCCCACGCGGTCATCTGCAGCAGCAGCAATTGCCTCTCTCAGCCGCTGCAACTCCTCCGGAGTCACCTCATCATCCCCAATCAACGAAAGCAGCAATCTCTCCCGAGAATTCCCAAAAAAACGCTGCATCATATGCCGAATTTCAGACCGGCTAGCCTCATGCTCCGCCACGCAAGGCACATACAAAAACGCCCGGCCCTCCTGGCGGTGCCTCACGTACCCCTTCTGCTCCAGAATCCTCACCGTAGTCAGCACCGAGTTATAGGCCAGCGCCTCACCCTCCGGCATAGCCGCCACCAGATCCCCCACAGCCGACTCGCCACGGACCCACAGAATCTTCATGAGCCGTAACTCAGCTTCCGTCAATGTGATAGATCTCTTCGGCGGCATAGGTCCTTGTGGCCCGCCCCCCGGAATTCTGCCCATCGGGAAGCCTTCTAACCTGTCAGACGACCAACTAAACGATTAGTTAGCAACCACCCAGGAATAATCTTGCCCAAAATAAAACGCTGTCATTTCGCCCCGAAGCGCGGCGGGGTGGAGAAACCCGCTTCTCCACCCCAAAAACCGAATACTTAAGGCTACCCAACCAATTCCCGGTAATCCTCCCGCACCGGAGTAAACACATCCAGCACCTCCGAAGCCTCCAGCGCCGAAGCCTGGTGCTCCACCCCGCCATCCACCACAAAGCTATCCCCTGCCCGCACATCGAAAACCCGCCCATCCACATCCGCCCGGATCGCCCCTTTCACCACATACACCAGCTGATGGTGCGGATGGCTATGCCGAGCCCCCACCCATCCCTCCTCAAAAAAGTGCCGCACCAGCATCAACTCATCGCTATGCGCGAGCACCTGCCTCACCATCCCGGCCTCAGGAATAAAGCTCTTCGCCTCCCCCGTCTTCACAAAACTCATCTCCATCGCACTCATTTCCTCTCTTCGTGAAATCCTTGCACTCAAAATCCAACACAGTTTTTACTCTCGCACAACGCCCCAGGAAGTGCAGCACAACCGAATTTTCATTGGGTAACTCGCAACCAGCCGTAGTATCGTCTGTTCCATGGCTGACGACGACGCGAACGATCTGCGCAGAGCCCTGGAAAGTAGCGAGATCATCCCCTATTTCCAGCCTCTCGTCGAACTTCGCACCGGCCTCCTCCGCGGCTTCGAGGCCCTCGCCCGCTGGCATCACCCCCAACGCGGCCTCATCCTTCCAAACGAGTTCATCCCCCTCGCCGAAAACTCCGGCCTCCACGGCCTCCTCACCGGCACACTCCTTCGAGCCGTCTTCGCCGCCGCCAAAGACATCCCCTCCCACCTCACTATCTCCGTCAACATCTCCCTCACCCAGCTCACCGACCTCACTCTTCCCCGCCACGTCGCCGCCGCCGCCCGCCAAGCCAACTTCCCCCTCAACCGCCTCGTCCTCGAGATCACCGAGAGCGCCCTCGTCGGCAACACCGAAACCGCCGCCCGCATCACCCACGAGCTCAAGGAAAACGGCTCGCGCCTCTCCCTCGACGACTTCGGCACCGGCTACTCCAGCCTCCGCCATCTCCAGCTCCTCCCTTTCGACGAAATCAAAATCGACGCCAGCTTCGTCCGCTCCATGAATCACACTCGCGAATCCAGAAAGATCGCCGCCGCCGTCGTCGGTCTTGGAAACTCCCTCAATCTCACCACCGTCGCCGAAGGCATCGAAACCCAGGCTATTGCCGACATGCTCCTCTGGCTCGGCTGTGACGTCGGCCAGGGTTGGCTCTACGGCCGGCCCGTCCCCCCCGAGCAGCTCTCCGAATCCCTCTCCGAACACATCGCCCCCGCACCCTCCCACGCCTCCGCCGAGTATCGCTCCCCCGTCGCCGACGCCAGTCTCCCTCTACGCCTCGAAGCGCTTCCCGCCCAGCGCCTCGCCCAGCTCAACGCCATCTACGACGGAATCCCCGTCGGCCTCTGCTTCCTCGACCACAACCTACGCTACGTCAGCGTCAACAAACGCCTCGCCGAGATCCACCATCTCCCTGTCGCCGCCCACCTAGGCCGCTACGTCTCGGAGATCCTCCCCACCATCTTTCCCCAGTACGAACCCTATCTCCTCCGCGCCCTCGAGGGCGAACCCAGCACCGGGCTCGAAATCTGCTATCCCGACGCCGCTCCCAACCCTGCCCAGGAACCCTGCACCCACCTCGTCTCCTTTCAACCCGCCCGCGACGAGGTCAACGAGGTCATCGGCATCTCCGTCTCCGTCGTAGATATCTCCCACCTCAAACGCGCCGAAAAGGCCCTCGCAGAAAGCGAGGATCACTACCGCAACGCCGTCGAACTCAATCCCAACATTCCCTGGACTGCCGAACCCGACGGACTTATCCTCGCGGCCAGCCGTCGCTTCACCGCACTCACAGGCCTCACCCAAGAGGAGACCCTCGGCACAGGTTGGACACGAGCCCTGCACCCGGACGATCTTCTTCCCACACTCAAGGCCTGGGAGGAATCCCTCCGCCTCGGCAATCCCATCGATGTCGAGTACCGTGTCCGTCGCTTCGACGGAGTCTGGCGCTGGATGCGCGCACGCGCCGCCCCCCGCCGCAACCCCGAGGGCAAAATCATCCGTTGGTACGGAACCCTCGAAGACATCGACGACCACCAAAAATCGGAAGAGGCCCTCCGCCGCAGCGAAGCGCGCCTTCACGCCATCTTCAGCTCCGTCCCCGTCGGCATCCTCATCGCCGAAGCCCCCGACGGCCATATCGCCACCAGCAACCCTCGCGCCGAAGAGATTCTGCGCGCCTTCATGGTCCCGTCCGCAGCCATCGACGACTACTTTCCCCCACCCCAGCCGGAGTCGACCCACGCCAGTCTGGACCGACACCCGCTCATCACCGCCGTCCTGGGTGGCAGAACCGTCGGGCCAAAGGAATTCCTTCGCGACTTCCCCGACGGCACCAGTGCCTGGATCAGCTTCACAGCCTCACCCATCCTCGACGTTGAAGGCAAAGTCTCCGGAGCCGTCGTCGTCCTCCGCGACATCGACGAAGAAAGACGCGAGCGTGACCGCCTCACCGAGCTGGCCACCAACCTGAAAAACCGTCTCGCCACCTACCGCTGACCTAATCCGAATTCACCAGGCCCCGGCTCTTCAGCATCGGCTCAATCCGCGGAGCCCGCCCCAGCCACGCCTCATACATCGCCGCCAAATCCTCCGTATTTCCCCGCGACAAGATCATCTCCCGCAACCTGTCTCCATTGGGCCGAGTCAGCCCGCCATTCTCCTCGAACCACTGGAATCCATCGTTATCCAGCATCTCGCTCCACAGATACGCGTAGTAAGCCCCGGCATATCCACCTCCCCATATGTGCGAAAAATAGCTCGACCGATACCGCGGCGGCACATACCGCACCTTCAGTCCCTTCTTCTCGAGCGCAGCCCGCTCAAACTCATCAGTAGTCCCAATCTCCGCTTCAGCCGCCACTGTATGCCACTGCATATCCAGTTGCGCCGCTGCCAGCAGCTCCGTCAGAGCATATCCCTGGTTGAACGTCTCAGCCCTTTTGATCTTCGCCGCCAACTCCGCCGGCATCGCCTCGCCCGTCTCATAGTGCTTCGCATAGTGATTAAAGATCGCCGGGTAAGTCGCCCAATGCTCATTGAACTGCGACGGAAACTCCACAAAATCCCGCGCCACCGCCGTCCCCGACAAGCTCGGATACTCCGTGGCCGACAACATCTCATGCAGCGTATGTCCAAATTCGTGAAACATCGTCATCACTTCATTGAAGCTCAGCAGCGCAGCCGAGCCCTCCGCGGGCTTCGGCACATTCGCCACATTGAGCACCACCGGCCGCTTCCCCAGCAGCTTCGATTGCTGCACAAAGCTGCTCATCCAAGCCCCGCCATTCTTGTTATCACGCTTGAACGGATCCAGATAAAACAACGACAACGGTGACCCATCCGCATCGAACACCTCGTAAACCCGCACCTCCGGATGCCACACCGGAATATCCTTCCGCTCCTCGAACGTCAGCCCATAAAGCTGATTCGCCGCATAGAACACACCCTTCTCCATCACATTGCTCAACTCAAAATAAGGCCGCAGCTCCGCCTCATCCAGATCGTACTTCGCCTTCCTCACCTGCTCGGAATAAAACTCCCAATCCCACGTCTCAACAGCAAACCCACCGCCCTGCGCATCAATCCTCTCCTGAATCGCCGCCTCCTCGCCCGCGGCATTCTTCGTAGCCGCCACCACCAGCGCGTCCATAAACTTCACCGCGTTCTCCGGAGTCTTCGCCATCTGGTCTTCCAACCGCCACGCCGCATAGCTGTCGAACCCCAGCAGCTTAGCCTTCTCCGCACGCAACTGCGCCAGCCGCACCACTGTCTCCCGCGTGTCGTTCGCATCCCCACGCTCCGCCCGTGTCAACGAGGCCTCAAACAAACCCCTTCGCGTCTCGCGCCCACTCAGCAAGGCAAGAAGAGGCTGCTGCGTCGTATTCTGCAGCCGAAGAACCCACCCCTCCAGCTTCCTCTCCGTCGCCACCAACTCCGCCGCACTAACCTCAGCCTCCGTCAGCCCCGCCAGCGCACTCTTATCCGTAGTCCGATACGCCCCGTCCTTCGTAGCCGCCAGCACCTTGCTCCGAAACGCATTCGAAAGCGTGGACCCCTCTTCATTCAGCTTCTTCAGCTTCTCTTTATCAGCATCCGAAAGATTCGCCCCGTCACGCACGAATCCCTTGTAATAAATCTCCACCAGCCGCAGCTCCTCGGCATTCAGCCCCAGCGACTCTCGCCGCTCATACACCGCCGCCACCCGCGCAAACAACTTCGCATTCAGATAAATCGCATCATGATGCGCCGCCAGCTTCGGAGCCAGCTCTCGCTCCACCGCCTCCAGCACTGGATTCGTATTCGCCCCCGTCACCCCGCTGAATGCTGCAATCGACCGCTGCAGCAACGACCCAGTCTTCTCTATAGCAACCAGCGTATTCTCGAACGTAGGCGACGCCGGATTCTCCGCAATCGCCCGAATCTCCTCCAGCTGATGCGTCATCCCCGCTTCTATCGCCGGCTGATAATCCCCATCCACAATCCTGTCGAATGGCGGAGCCTCGTACGGCAGCGCACTCGGCGAATAAAAGGGATTCTCCGGGCCAAAACCTGCGTCAATCTTCTGGTCAACCGCAACACTCATGCTCATACCAACGATCATTGCAGAAACGCCTTTCGGATCGCCACCCGGGGTTTCCTTTTGCGCTCAGCGCAGGACAAAACCCTGCATCCACTGCGGAATGCCTCTCATAAATAATCCCGTGCCATCCTCCGGACAAATTACAATCCGACAACATGCAGAACGCATCCCAGCCCACACGCACCCCTCTGCCCACTGTTCTGCCTCCGCTCCCGGGCCTCGATCTTTATGCGCGCTACTACTCCACCCGCACTGGCGGCGACTTCTTTGACGCCGTCGTCGTCGGCCCCCACATCGTTTTTCTCCTCACCGACATCGCCGGTGAGCGCGACGAAGCCCACACCATCGCCGCAGGCGTTCAGGACATCCTCCGCACTCAGGCGCCGCAACTCTTCGGCATCGACGGCATCAATCTCATGGACACCCTCGCCGCCCTCACCCACCAGATCAACCTGGCCATCTACAACGCCGCCGGCGGCTCTCGCCTCGCCCCCACCTTCGTCGGCTGTTTCGATGTTTCGCTCGGCCTCCTCGCA
Source organism: uncultured Acidobacteriaceae bacterium (assembly GCA_963841335.1). Taxonomy (GTDB): domain Bacteria; phylum Acidobacteriota; class Terriglobia; order Terriglobales; family Acidobacteriaceae; genus Edaphobacter. Next base: position 715,122 of record CAWJCF010000001.1, read on the forward strand.
TACATCAATGCCGGCGGACCTTCCCCCGTCCTCCGCGACACCGACGGCACCCGAACCCTCGGCCACGTCACGGTACCCCTTGGCCTCTTCACTCACATGACCTACGAGCCAGCCATCCAGGCATTGGAGCCCGGCGCCAGCCTGCTCCTCATCACCAAGGGCATCCTCGAATCCCGCCAGGGCCGCACCGACTTCGGCGAGCAGCGCGTCATCGACATCGTCGAAAATCCCACCCTCGGCTCCGCGCCGGAGCTGAGCCAGACCACAATCGACCAGGCCCACGACTTCCGCAGACCCCCTTGGTACAGCCTGCAAAACCTCCCCTTCGCCAAACCCGAGCGCGCTGAAGACCTCACCGCCGTAGCCCTGGTCCGCCCCAAATAAGTCACTCAACGCGCCCTTTATCCCCGTATTGCTTCAGGCCAAGGCTCTAGCCGCTTAAAGTACGCGCATTTCATCGGCCCTGAGCAAGCCGCTACTGCCCCACACGCCAGGGCGACACGCTCCCCCAGCCTCGCAACTCCTTCGTCGCCCACTCCGTCGTCTTGTCCTTATGGCACGAAGTACAAGGATTCGGAATTCCCGACTGCTCCGTCTCCACCGGCGTAATAAACCGAAACGTATGCGCACTCACAAAATTCTCTTTGATCGTCTGCTCGATCTTCGGCATATGGCAACCGACGCACGAACTCCCCGCACTCCCCTCCGCATGGTGCGTATGCTCGCTCACCGTCCCCAGTAGCCCCGCAGGATTACCCATTCCCTTCGCATGGCACGAAAGGCAAAGCGCATTCCCCCGCGCAATCAAATTCGATGGATTCTCATCGCTATGCACCTGGTGGCAATCAAAACACCTCATCTGCCGGTGGTACATATTGCTCTGCACAAAATCATTCCCCTGCATACGGTTCTTGTGCGCCGTCATGTCCGCATACTGAAAAAAGTTCGTCGTCCCCGGCTTCAGATCCTCCAGCCGCCAGTAATCCACCAGCCGCTCTCCCGGCACAAACCCCACTGGCCAGTCGTAATACTTCCCCGCAATCGGATTCGTCACCGGACGCCCCTGGCTGTGGCACTGAATACACGTATCGTTTCCTCGCACATAATCCAACCGGTTCGGATTCACAATGTTCTCAAGCGTCGGGTGCGCCACGTGGAGGCTTCCCGGCCCATGGCACTTTTCGCATCCCACATTCCACTCCGTCACCTGGTGGGTCTCCACGTTGTAGTTCACCGAGTGGCACCCATCGCACGTCGGGCCCGTCGGCCTGTCGAAGTTCGTCGGCCCATAAAACGGCTCCCACCAGTCCGTACCGCTCTCCACGTGATACGGCAGCCAGCGCTTCTTCGCCACGTCCCACTGAGCCGGCAACGGAAAATAGTCATCCCCGCGCTTCGTAAAAAACCTCTGCTTCCACCGGCTCCCATAAACAAACGCAACCTGATCCAGCCCAAAGGTAACCAGCGGATCGGGATGCAGAAAGTCTGCCAGCACAGCCTCCGGATGCTCCTTCGGATCCCGCACCACATTCGCCATCCGCGTCTTCTTCCATCCCTCGTACGCAGCGGAATGGCAGCCCTTGCAACTCTCCGACCCGACAAACGTTGCCTTGACCGTCTGCGCACCCGCGGCTGAGAACGATAACATCACAACCACGATTACCAGCCCCCTCGGCAACCCCATCCTTCGCCCTCGCGGTTCAACGGTTCAACAATCTCATCGCTAATATAAGGAACGAAGGCAAAACAATTGTCACCGTAAAGTATTCTGAAAAAGAAGTATCCCCGAAAGCGCAGAGCCCAAAATGCCCACGTCCATCCAGCGGCAATTCGGCCCCATCGGCATCTACCTCATGCTCTTCCTCTGAAAATGCCCATAGCCAAACTCACCATCGAGCTCGAAATCCCACACGCCCAATCCCTCAAAGACCGCCGCCACGTCGTCCGCTCCCTCAAGGACAAGCTCCGCCATGCCTTCAATCTCTCCGTAGCCGAACTCGACGACGGCGTCGTCTGGAACCGCGCCACCCTCGGCGTCGCCACCATCTCCTCATCCACCAGCTACCTTACCAGTCAAATCCAGCAAATTGACCGCGCCGTCCACCGCTTTTCCGCCGCCCTCAGTGCGGAAGTTATTGATTCTTATGCCGAAATCATCCCCGAATAACAGAAAAAACATCAAATCCTAACCTAAAAAACAATTTCAACCTATACAATCTCGTGTTCCCGTTAGGCATATCTCCCCAACTTTGGTATTCTCTATCGTTCACCCTGCCAAAACGATATGCCTGAGCAACGAGCCAGAACTTACCACCGCAACCGAGTCGCAAATACCTTCTCCGAAGAGATCGGCGCCATGCTCGAAGGAGAGCTCTCCGACCCGCGCATCGCCCCCAGCTACGTCACCGATGTCGTCCTGGCTCCCGGAGGTAAATCCGCCCGCATCTTCGTCGCCGTCCTCGGCAGCGAAGAAGAAGAGGCGTCCACCCTCGAAGGCCTCACCACAGCACGCGCCTACATCCGCTCCCAGCTTCGCGACCGCATGGGCGTCCGTCACGTTCCTGAACTCACCTTCGCCATCGATCGCTCCCAGAAGATGACCAGCCGCATGGAAGAACTGCTCAATCGCACCCGAAAACGCGACCGGAAGCGTCACGTCGCCGACTCCGCTTCGCCGGTGACAACCAAATCATGACTCCAGACACCGAGTTCTACGAACTCCAGCAGGCAGCTCAGCCAACCGAAACCCCCTCGCACGAGCGCCGCATCGCTGAACTCCTGACCCTCTTCCGCAGCCAACCCCGCTTTCTCCTCACCTCGCACTCCCGCCCCGACGGAGACGCCATCGGCTCCGTCCTCGCTCTCGCCGAAGTCCTCGATCAGCTCGGCTGCAAGACCGACATCCTTCTCGCCGACCCCAGTCCCCACCACCTACTCCGCCCTTCCCAACCTCCACCGCATCCGCCACACTGTCTCCGCAAGCGAAGTCGATCCTACTGGCACCGTCCCCGCCATCCTGCTCGAGTGCGACGGTATCGCCCGCACCGGACTCCTCGGCCTCGAAGACCGCACCCTCGTCAACATCGACCATCACGCCAGCGGCCGCCCCTTCGGCTCCATCAACTGGATTGACGAACACGCCTGCGCCGTCGCCGCCATGGTCTACCGCATCGCCATCGCCGCCAAAGTCCGCATCACACCCTCCATGGCCACCTGTCTTTACGCCGCCATCCTCTCCGACACCGGAACATTTACTTACTCCAGCACCACCGCCCACACCTTCGCCCTCGTTCACGACCTCGCCGCCCACGGAGCCGACCCCAGCCAGATCGCCCGCGACATCTACTTCTCCAATCCCGCCAGCAAAATCCGCCTCCTCGGCATCGCGCTCTCCAACTTGAACACCGAAGGCGACATCGCCTGGGCTTGGATAACCGCCGAAGACATGGACCGCATCGGAGCAGGCGAAGAAGACTGTGAAGGTGTCGTCAACTACCTCATCAGCATCGCCGGCGTCGAATCCGCCGTCTTTCTCCGCGAAGTCCCCGACGTCAGTCAGTTCCGGCTCAGCATCCGCAGCAAAGGCAAGCTCGATGTCGCCACGCATCGCCGAGCACTTCGGCGGCGGCGGACATCGCAACGCCAGCGGTTGCACCCTCAACGGTCCTCTCGATGTCGCCATCAGCCGCATCCTGACCCAGCTCCGGACAGGACTCTGATAGCCTTGTCTGGCTCCATCTAAATTGATGACCGACCAGCAACAATCCGCCGCCACCGGCGAAAGGAGCGACCACGCACTCGGCCGGTGGCTCAGGGAAAGACTGCCCTCGCCCGGCACCGTCCGTGAATTCCTCATCCTCTTTGCCGTAACCACCTTTCTCCTCCTCTACGGCCTCGTCCCCACCTTCGGCGGCGATCAGCTCGGCCTCGTCGGCGCCGACGAACCCCGCTACGCCCAGATCGCCCGCGAGATGCTCGCCGCCCACTCCGACGCCTGCCACGAGGTCAACGCCAAGATGGTCCCCCGCAGCCTGCGCCCCGCAGACATCCGAGGCCTCCTTCCACTGCCTCGCCGGCGGCACCGTCACTCCCATCCTCTACGGCAAGCCCTGGCTCGAAAAGCCCGCCCTCTACTACTGGCGCGCCATGAGCTTCTTCAAGGAGTTCGGCGTCTCCGACTGGACCGCCCGCCTGCCCTCCTCCTCCGCCACCTTCGCCCTCATCCTCCTCGTCTTCCTCCACATGCGCCGCTTCCGCCCCGGAGGCCACCTCGACGCCGCCCTCATCACCGTCTCCTGCGTCGCCATCGTCGGCTTCGCCCGCGGAGCCTCCACCGACATGCAGCTCGCCGCGCCCTTCTGCATCGGCATGCTCGGCTGGTACGCCTGGTACGAGACCGGCAAAAAGTTCTGGCTCTTCGACCTCTACTTCTTCGGCGCCGCCGCCACCCTCGCCAAAGGCCCCGTCGCGCCATTCCTCGCGCTCTCCATCATCCTTCTCTTCGCTCGGCCTGCGCCGCGAGTGGTCCGCTCCTCCGCCGCACCATCTGGATGCCCGGCGTCATCCTCTATCCTCGTCATGGTGCTGCCCTGGTACATCGAGGTCCAGCGCCGCAACCCCACCTTCTACCGCCTCTTCTTCCTCGAGCACAATCTCGAGCGCTTCGCCACCAACCGCTACCAGCACCACCAGCCCTTCTGGTACTACCTCGCCGTCCTCCTCATCGGCCTCATGCCCTGGACCGTCATCGGCCATCCGCGCCCTCGTCGACGCCATCCAGGTCTCCATCGCCGAGTGGAAGGTCCGCCACAACCCCAGCCGCTACCTCGGCCACATCCGCGCCGGCGACGCCTTCCCCGAGTTCCTCGTCCTCTGGGCGCTCTTCCCCATCCTCTTCTTCTCCTTCTCCGGATCCAAACTTCCCGGCTACATCCTTCCCTCCATCCCGCCTATCACCATCCTCACCGGCGACTACCTCAACCGCGTCCGCCGCGAAGGCCTGCCCAACTGGCTCCTCTGGTCCCACGCCGCCATGTGCGCACTCCTCGTCTTCGTCCTCGCCCTCGCCCCCCAGCACATGAAGTACGAGACCCTCGTCCCCTCCGTGCAATGGCTCGCCGCCGCGTTTGCCGGGGCGCTCTTCTTTGCCGCCATCGTCTTCCTCGTCATCCGCTGTTGGGGAGTCTCACAGGTCTGCAACGTCACTCTCCTCCCAGTCCTGGCGATGCTTGTCTTCCTGCTCGGCTTCTACGGCAACGAGCTCGACATCAACTACTCCGCCCGCCCTCTCGCTCGCGAAATCCAAAAAGAGGCCCCCAGCGTCCAACTCGTCGCCACCAACTCCATCAAGCGCGACATGGACTACGGCCTCGCCTTCTACCGCGACCAGCCCATGATTCACTACGAATCCACCGGCGTCCCTGACGCCGAGCATCTCCTCGTCATCCGCGCCAACGACACCGCCGCCCTCGACCACTGGCTCACCGGAAGAGTCTACGAACCTCTCTTCCTCTACGAATCACAAGGCCTCGAGGTCTACCGCGTCTACGCCAAACAATAGCCCTCCTCTGTAAAGAGGGGCCGCTGTCTTTCGGAGGAAGTGCAGGGCTTTAGCCCTGCAAAAAATCTAGCAAGTAATTAGGGGCTTCAGCTCCGGATCTTTTCTTCAGGCGCCGCAATCAAGAATTTTTCAGCACCATTCGACACACCCGTAGGAGTAAGCTCCCCGGTACTCCCTCGCCATCCCTCACACATCCAAAAAAAAATCCTATAAGCTCATATTTCAATACATCGAAGAGAGTATGACCGTCGCGACCCAACTCGAAATCCTCGACCTGCGGCATTTTTCCGCGCGCCAATTGCGCCCACTGCTCGAAGCCGAGTCGCGCCTCTGGCAACAACGTCTCCGTTGGAACTATCAGAGCTCCACCGAACTCCTCCTTCAGTATCTCGACTCCCGCATCCTCCCCGGCTTCGTCGCCCTCGAACGAGGACGCATCTGCGGCTTCACCTTCTGCGTCTACGAGGGCCAGAAAGCCGTCGTCGGCGACGCCTTCGCCGCCCCCAGCGATCCCGCGCAAACCCTCTCAATCACGCAATCCCTGCTCCACCAGCTTCTCCAACTCCTCCAGCACTCGCCAGGCATCGAGCGCGTCGAATCCCAGCTCCTCCTCTACGACGCCGGCTCCATTGACGAACCCTTCCTCACCGCTGGCTTCTCGATGTACCCCCGCCTCTTCCTCGAGTACGACCTCCCGCCCTCACACACCCCAAAGATTCCGCCCCCATCCACTCTGCACCCGCAAATCGAGCTCCTCAACTGGTCCTCCGACTACTACCAGGCAGCCGCCGAGCTCATCCACGAGTCCTACCTCAACCACATCGACGCCCGCATCAACGACCAGTATTGTTCCCTCCACGGCTCTCTGCGCTTCCTCCACAACATCGTCCGCTTCCCTGGCTGCGGAGTCTTCGACCCCAACGCCTCCTGGGTCCTCCGCAACAAACACAACGGAGCCATCATCGGAATGCTTCTCTGCTCCCGCGTAGCCGGCGACGTCGCCCACATCACGCAGCTCTGCGTCTCCAGCGCCTATCGCAGGCAGCGCCTCGGCCTCGCGCTCCTCGAGCACTGCATCCACCACCTAACGCACATCGGCTTCGCCGCCATCACCCTCACCGTCACCGAAGCCAACCACCAGGCCGTCAAGCTCTACCACGACTCCGGCTTCTTCACCCGCCACCGCTTCGAAGCCATGGTCCTCTCCAGGACACAAGCCCCATAACAAGCGTCATCTCGACCGGAGGCGGCGTATTTTGCCGCCGCAGTGGAGAAGCCTGCCCTGAGCAAAGTCGAATGGAACCCCGCATTTGCGGGGAGCGCCGCCGCACACCCGACGCGCCTATAATTTCTGCCATGTGCAGAAACATCAAAAACCTCTTCAACTTCGATCCCCCCGTGACCGATGCAGAGATTCGCGACGCCTCTCTGCAATTTGTCCGGAAGATCAGCGGCTTCAACAAGCCCTCGAAAGCGAACGAAGCCGCCTTCAACACCTCCATCGACGAAGTAGCCGCCGTGTGCGCCCGCCTCCTGCACTCGCTCGAAACCACCGCCCCACCCAAGAGCCGCGAAGAAGAAGCCGCAAAAGCAAAAGCCCGATCCGCAGAGCGATTCGGGCTAGCCTGATCTAACACGCAGTGACGATAGAACCCGCAATGAGCCGGGGCGATAGAGTATTCGCTTTTGCTGTTGCCCGTTTCTGATCCGTCCAATCGGTGCAAATCCGTGTTAAGCCTTTGTCTCTAGCACGCGATTCCCCGGCCCGTTACTCCACGTGATAGTTCGGAGCCTCACGCGTGATGATCACATCATGCACATGGCTCTCTCTCAATCCCGCATTCGATATCCGGATAAACTGCGCCTTCTCCTGCAGCTCCGCAATCGTCGAGCACCCGAGATACCCCATCCCCGACCTCAACCCGCCCACCAGCTGATAAACCATCCCCTCCAGCGGCCCACGATGCGGCACGCGTCCTTCAATCCCCTCCGGCACAAACTTAGCCAGCCGGTTCGACCCGCCATTCTCCCGAGCCGTCAGTGAAGGCCGTTCCGTACTCGCAGCATCCTCCATATCCGCCTTGCCCTGAAAATACCGCTCGCCCGAACCCTGAGCCATCGCCGACAACGACCCCATCCCGCGATAAGCCTTGAACGACCGCCCCTGGTACAAAATCGTCTCGCCCGGCGACTCATCCACCCCGGCAAACAGCGACCCCATCATCACCACACTCGCCCCCGCAGCAATCGCCTTCGTCACATCACCCGAATACTTAATCCCGCCATCCGCAATCACCGGAATCCCGCGTTCTTTCCCCGCGCGATAAGCCTCTGAAATAGCCGTAATCTGTGGCATCCCCGCACCCGTCACCATCCGCGTCGTACAGATCGAACCCGGCCCAATCCCAACCTTGATCGCATCCGCCCCAGCATCCATCAGCGCAATCGCGCCCTCATAAGTAGCAATATTTCCCGCCATCAGATCGATCCCCGGAAATCTCTTCTTCACCTCGCGCACCGCCTCCAGCACCCGCGACGAGTGCCCATGCGCCGAATCGATCGCCAGCGCATCCACCCGCGCCGCCACCAGAGCCTCAGCCCGCTCCAGAAAATCCCCTGTAGCCCCAATCGCCCCCGCCACCCGCAACCGCCCTTGCGAATCCTTAGAAGCATTCGGATACTTCAACTTCTTCTGAATATCCTTGACCGTAATCAAGCCCTTCAGCTCATACTCATCATTCACCACCAGCAGCTTCTCCACTCTGTGTTGATGCAGAATCTGTTCCGCCTGCTCCAGCGTCGTCCCCACCGGAACCGTAATCAAATTCTCCTTCGTCATCACCGAATCAATCGTCAGATCCGTCCGAGACACAAACCGCAGGTCGCGATTCGTCAAAATCCCCACCAGCTTTTTATTCTTCGTTACCGGCACTCCCGAGATCTTGTACCGCCGCATCACCTCCAGCGCATCCGCAATCGTCTGCTCCGGCGTAATCGTCACCGGATCCACGATCATCCCGCTCTCCGACCGCTTCACCTTATCGATCTCCCCCGCCTGCTGCTCGATCGTCAGGTTCCGATGCACCACCCCCAGCCCACCCTGCTGCGCCATCGCAATCGCCAGCCGAGCCTCCGTCACCGTATCCATCGCCGCCGACATCAGCGGAGTGCTCAGCGTGATATTCCGGGTCAGCTGCGTCTGTGTGCTTACCTGCGTCGGCACCACTTCGCTATAGGCAGGAACAAGGAGAACGTCATCAAAAGTAAGGGCTTCGGGTACGGGGGAGCTAATCATATTTTTATAGGTTCCAGTTGTTGATGGTTAAAAGCGAAGAGGCTATGCGGCAGCAAGCCAAAATTTCGCGGGATTTCATCGATTGTAGTGTCGCCAAACACCCATAGCAACTTCGATGATCCAATTTCCCCAAAGTTTCATACGCGAACCTGCTCTACGCTGCTCGCAAATGGGCGACAACGAGTCAGTTTGAGCTTTATCTGCTTTTGTTTTTTAGTTGTCATCCTTCGCCGAAGGCGGAGGACCTGCTGTTGTCTTTTGCCCTTGCTGTTGCCTGTTCCCTTGTTTGTCATTTTGAGCGAAACGAAGAATCCCCGTATTTTGTTTCGAAGCCCATCAATTCTGCGCCGACCCCTGCCTGGCCGCAATTCTGTCTAAAATCTCCGACAATTTCGCAGACTCGATATCTGACACATCGACACCATAGACTTCCATGATTTTTGCGTGAAGAAGCTCGTTTGTTTCTTCAGTATGAAAATCCCACAGACTCGATTCGTCTGAAATCCATGCCCAATCTAGATCCAGAATGCGTCGAATGAATTCTTCGCTCAGGTCTTGGTTCACCTCAACTCGTTTCTGAGAGGCAAACTCTATCGGCCCAACAGTCCCTGGGCGGGGAAGGGGTCTCCCTTCCAAGTTCCAAGCACTTTTGATTGATTGAAACTTGTCCTGAAGGTCACTTATAGCCCTCTGCGGGGTGTCTCCACCTCCTGTTACGGCCCAGTTCACGATGTAGGCGAGGTATCGATGCTGGGTGAACCGTGGACTGCTGTAATCAGGGTTGAACTTGTGCTCCCGAATCGCAATGGGGTAGTCGCTCAACTCCCAATCGTGTTTGCGAAATGAAAGACAATACTTCCAGAAGGCGACGATCCTATTCTTGACGAGAACTGTCCGGGGGAAAGCCATTCAGCATAGTCTATGCCGACACATATCTTCGAAATTCCGACGAATGTGGAGTGCTTGCAAAAACTGGGATTTCGGCAATTACGTTCAAACTACCCATCGTCGACCTATCACCCCCCATTGAAATCCCCAAAAAACCGTAGTATCATCAAGTTTGCAGACGATTTTGTTCCGTCGTAATACGTATGCCGTGACCGCACCGGCGATTTGACGGAGGAGAGGAGTGGGCCAAAGCCCACTTTTTATTTGCTCTAAAAGACGTTCTGCTCGCACGGCTTTTGCTACCGGGAACAGAACGTATGGCAGTCCAGTTAGATCAAATTCGAGCAACCGCCGGGCGCGTCGCCGTCTCACACAACCTGGACCTCGTCGATCTCGAGTTCCAGGGCGGCAGCAAGCACCGCACCCTGCGCGTCTATATCGAGAAGAACGCAGCAGAACGGGCCAGATTAGCTGAGCACGCAGCAGCCGGAACCTCAGAACTCCCGAAGGGCGTCCCAGTCGAGATGCTCTCCGGCGTAACCCACGAAGACTGCGCGCAATTCGCACAGGACTTCGGCACCGTCCTCGACGTGGAAGACCTCATCCCAGGGGCCGAATACACCTTGGAGGTCTCTTCACCCGGCCTCGAGCGCAAGCTCTTCCGGCCCGAGGATTACACCCGGTTTCAAGGCAGTCTGGTCAAGCTCCAGACCTTTACTCCGGTCAACCAGAACAGGCAGTGGCAAGGCCGTCTCAAGAAATTCGCAGACGGTGTACTCACGATCGACCTCTCTGCCGTCAAGCAGAAGGGCAAGGCAAAGAAGGCCGCGACCGAATCGACCGTAGACATCGCCCTCGCGAACGTCGAAAAGGCCAATCTGGTCGCAGAAATTTAGAAACAGCATCAGAAACGATGGCAAACAGGAATCAAACCCGGCTCTCCGGGGAAACAAAGAAGGACGAGTGAACAATGGCAAGTGTTCTGTATCAATCGATTGAAACGTTAAGCCGCGATAAGGGAATCGAACCGGCCGTCGTAGTAGGCGCCGTCGAGGATGCCATTGCCCTCGCCACGCGCAAATATTACAAGACTCAGGAAAACATGCGGGCCGAGATGGACCGCGATACCGGCGAAATCCGCGCCTACGTCTTCAAAACTGTGGTCGAGAGCCCGGACCAGATCGAAGACAACGTCAACCAGCTCACCCTCGAGCAGGCCCGCGAACTCTCGCCAGAAGTCGAAGTCGGCAGCGAACTCCGCTTCTACAAAGACACCACCCCGCTTGGCCGCATCGCCGCCCAGATGGCCAAGCAGGTCATCTTCCAGAAGGTCCGCGAAGCCGAGCGCGACACCGTCTTCAACGAATACAACCACCGCGCCGGCGAGGTCCTCAACGCCACCGTCAAGCGCCTTGAGCCCATGGACGTCATCTTCGACCTCGGCAAAGCCGAAGCCCGCATGCCCAAGCGCGAGCAATCCCGCCTCGAGCAGTTCGCCGTCGGCGAGCGCGTCCGCGTCGTCCTCCTCCGCGTCGACCGCGCGGCCAAAGGCCCCCAGGTTATCGTCTCTCGCGCCTCACCGGTCCTCGTGTCGAACCTGTTCCAGAGCGAAGTTCCGGAGATCTACGACGGCACCGTCTCCATTCGCGCCATTGCCCGCGAAGCCGGCGAACGCACCAAGATCGCCGTCATGTCGCGGGACAAGGACGTCGATCCCGTCGGCGCCTGCGTCGGCATGAAGGGCATGCGCGTGCAGTCCATCATCCGCGAACTCCGCGGCGAGAAGATCGACATCATCGAATTCTCCGAAGAGATAACGACCTTCGCAGAAAAGGCCCTGCAGCCGGCCAAGGTCGCCCGCGTCTCCATCACCGACCTTGCCGAAAAGCAGATCGAAGTCATCGTCGACGACACCCAGCTCTCGCTCGCCATCGGCAAGAAGGGCCAGAACGTCCGTCTCGCCGCCAAACTCCTCCAGTGGAAGATCGACATCAAGAGCGAAGAGGAGAAGCGTCAGGAGGTCGAGAGCCAGATGCAGGCCATGAGCGGCGGTCCTACGACCCCCATCGAGCAGGTGTCCGAACTCGGCGAGACCATCCTCGAGAAACTCATCGCCGCCGGCATCACCACCGTCGAAGCCCTCGCCGACATGACCCCCGAGCAGCTCGAAGAGGTCCCCGGCATCGGCGAAAAGACCGTAGAAAAGATCTCCGTCGCTGTCCGCCACTACTTCGGGCAATACGAAGAAGGCGAAGAGCGACCGGAGCCCACACTCGTCGCAGTCGCAGAACCGGAGGTCAGCTCCATGGACAAAACACCCGAAGCCATCCTCGCCGAAGAGGCCGGCACCGGCACCGCAAAAGAAGTCAGCGCTTTCTCCACCGAGGATCTCGCTGATCTCGAAGACCGTAACTCAGGCATCGACGCTTTCAGCGACGCCGACGCACGCGAAGAACGAATTGAACTCGATAACGACACCGTAGACACCCTGGTCAACGACGCCCAGGAGGTCTCCGACGAAGGAATCGACGACGGAAACGACCGTGGCTAACCGCTTTCGCCACACCACACAAAGTTCTCTAGGCCGCGGACTCCGCGGCCCGGGGAGAAACACTTACAATAAGAATTCCCCCTTCTATGAGGCTGATATGAGCAGCTAAGCGCAGAGGGGACCGAAAAGGGACGGATGAGCAAAGTTCGAATCAACGATCTGGCACGAGAACTGGAAGTCAAGAGCAGGCCAATCCTGGACGCGCTTGAAGCAATCGGCGTGACCGGAAAGACCCACTCCAGTTCCATCGAAGCCGACCAGGCCGAGAGGGTCCGGGAGTACTTCAAAAACGGCGGCAAAAGCAGCTCCGCGGCCAAACAATCCGCCGATAACAAGCCGAAATTCGACCTATCCAAGGTCTCCAAACCCGGTGACGCACTCAAAGCCATCCTCGAGCGCAAGCATGCAGAGGCCGCGGCCAAAGCTGCCCCCCCGCCCCGCCCCGCCGCCGTAGTTGTCACGCCGCCTCACGCCGCGGCAGCCGCACCCAAAGTCGTGGCCCCGCCGCCCGCAGCCGCGCCGGCGCCCTCTACCCCCGCGCAGCCCCAGGCAGCTCACCCTGCCGCGCCACCCGCCCCGCGTCGCATCGTTCCTCAGCCACGCCCCCAGGCCCCCATCATCGTACCGGCATCAGCCCCGGCGATCGCCACCAAGCCACCTGTCGGCCCGGTCATTGCCCGCCCCCCCGTCACAGCCACCCATCCGGCAGCGCCTGTCGCCGCAGTGCCCCCCGCCGTCGCCAAACCCGCCGCCCCCGCACCCCCGCCAGTGGTTGAAGCTGCCGCGCCCGCGGCCCCGGTCATCGAGGCCCCAGTCGCCGCGCCAGCCCCCCAGGCTCCGCCGCCAGAACCCGAAGCTGCAACAGCTCCGGCACCGGCTGCTGCCGTTGAGCCCGCGACCCCGGCCCCGCCAGTCCGCCGCGTCATCATGCCGCAGACCGGCCCGCGCCCCATCTACACCGCTCCCGCCAACGCCTCCGGCGCCCCACCGCAGCGCGGCCGCCCCATCTTCGAGCGCCCCCGTCCTCAGGCCGGCGGCGGCCCGCGCCCCTCCCCAACTGCTCCCGGCGCGCGCCGCCCCATGCACCCCACCCGCACCTTCCCCGGCGGCCCATCCGGTCCCGGCGGAACACCCGGACGTCCCGGCTTCGCCCCCGGCGGAGCACGCCCAGGCTTCGGTGCACGTCCTGGCTTTGGTGCCCGTCCTGGCGGAGCCCCAGGCGGCATGGTCCCCGCCGGCGAAGCGCCACCCACCGGCCAGCGCCCCAGCGCACGTCCCGGCCAGCGTCGCGGCGGTAATCAGCGCTACGAGAAGACCAAAGAAGGCCCGATGAAGGGCTTCCAGCCGCCACCGCGTTTCGGCGGCGCACCCGTCTCTCGTGAGCCGCTCCCGATCACCAAGACCATCACGGTCACCGAGGGCATCTCCGTCAAGGACCTCGCCGAAAAACTCGACGTCCGCGGCAAGGATCTCATCGCCACCCTTCTCATGAAGGGCGTCTTCGTCACCGTCAACCAAACCCTCGACGCCGAGTTGGTCAAAGACGTCTCCCGCCAGTTCGGAGCCGACGCCACCATCATCACCGTCGAAGAGCAGCTCGAGAACGAAGCCATCGAAGGCTTCCTCGAAGACACCACCGGCATGGTCGAGATCGTCCGGTCGCCCGTCGTCACCGTCATGGGCCACGTCGACCACGGCAAAACCTCGCTCCTCGACGCCATCCGCTCCACCGACGTCGCCGGCGGCGAAGCCGGAGGCATCACCCAGCACATCGGCGCCTACAAGGTCAAAATCACCAAGCCCGACTCCCCCGCCTTCGGTCGCGAGATCGTCTTCCTCGACACCCCCGGCCACGAAGCCTTCACCCGCATGCGTGCCCGCGGAGCCAAAGTCACCGACATCGTCGTCATCGTCGTTGCAGCAGACGACGGCGTCATGCCCCAGACCCTCGAGGCCATCGACCACGCCCGCGCCGCCAACGTGCCGATCATCGTCGCCGTCAACAAGATCGACAAGCCCGAAGCCAACCCGCAAAAGGTCATCCAGCAGCTCGCCACGCGCGGCCTGCAGCCCTCCAACCAGGGCGGCGACACCGAGTTTGTCGAAGTCTCCGCGAAGAAGCACATCAACCTCGACAAGCTCGAAGAGATGATCTGCCTCGTCGCCGACGTCAACGAGCAAAAATCTCAGCCCGACCGTCCCGCTGTCGGCACCGTCATCGAAGCGAAACTCGATCGCGGCCGCGGCGCCGTCGCCTCCATCCTCGTGCAGAACGGAACTCTCCGCACCGGCGACAGCTACATCGTCGGCAACACCTTCGGCAAGATTCGCGCCATGTTCGATGACCGTGGCCGCGCCATCACCGAAGCCGGCCCGTCCACCCCGGTCGAAATCCTCGGCCTCGAGGGCATGCCAGACGCAGGCGACACCTTCCTCGTTATGGCCGACCGCGACAAGGCCAAGGGCATTGCCCAGTACCGCAAGATGAAGGAGCGCGAAGCCCAGCTCGCCAAGAGCTCCCGCGTCTCGCTCGAAGGCCTCGCCGAACAAATCAAGCAAGCCGGCATGAAGGACCTCAACCTCATCCTCAAGGGCGACGTCCAGGGCTCCGTCGAAGTCCTCGCCGACTCCCTCGAGCGCATGTCCACCGAAAAAGTTCGCGTCCGCGTCCTCCACTCCGGTGTCGGCGCCATCACCGAATCCGACGTCCTCCTGGCCTCCGCCTCGAACGCCGTCGTCATCGGCTTCAACGTCCGTCCCGACCGTAAGTCCGCCGAGATCGCCGACCGCGAGAACGTCGAAATCCGCCTCCACTCCATCATCTACGAGTTGCAGGACGAGATCACCAAGGCCATGTACGGTCTCCTCGAGCCAGTCTTCAAGGAGAACTACGCTGGCCGCGCCGAAGTCCTCAACGTCTTCAAGATCACCAAGGTCGGCCAGATCGCCGGCTGCATCGTCCGCGACGGCCTCATCCGCCGCGACGCCAACGTTCGTCTCCTCCGCGAAGGCGCCGAAATATGGAAGGGCAAGATCGCCACGCTCAAGCGCTTCAAGGACGACGTCAGCGAAGTCCGTCAGGGCGTCGAGTGCGGCATCGACCTCGCAGGCTTCAAGGACATCCAGGTAGCCGACGTCATCGAAGCCTTCACCACGGAAAAGATGGCCGCCGAGCTAGGCCAAACCGCCGCAGCCCGCAAAGCCGAGCAGGAAAAAACCGAACCTGCCAACGCATAAGCACCTAATTCAAAACAACAAAAGGCCGGGAGCAATCCCGGCCTCTGTATTTGAATCTCTATCGTGGGTTTCTCCCGAGCAAACTCCCCTCACGAGTACACTCCATGCCCCACGCATTACGGTCTTATTACCCCATCAAACCGACGGTTGATTTTACTCCTATCTGCCACAATCGTCTGTACTATGGGAGCCACATGGCTCAACAACTCAGACGTCTCGCCGACGACGTAATTCAAACCTGGCTTGCCATGCCTAAATCTCAGGCGCTTCGTTGGTATGGCGCTGTCCTTCAGAACGCCCCCACTGTCCTTCGCGAACGCAAATTTTACTCCGCCGACCACGCTATGCGCGGTATCCTTCGCTTTCACTTGCTCGGCCGCGACCTCGACGTAGATGTAAATGCAATGAACACCACAGGGGGAAACGGTTACGCCTTCCTGCGAGAGTTTTTCGTCCGCCGAATTTATTTCCGGGAGTTCAACCACCTCAACTTCGACACTTGCCTCGATCTCGGCTGTAACACCGGTGTAGTTACAAGCTTCCTAAAGCAATTGGCCGGCCCAGGCGGCAGAGTCGTCGGCATCGATCCCCTCACCTACCCGGGCAACAGCTTCCGCTCAAAACTGAATACCGTACCAGGCCTGACGATTCATCAGGGCGTTCTTTGCGGAGAGTCCCTCCGTCACGACTCCGCCGCACTCCACGCTATGTGCGACCCCTATCGATTCGATGCCAACCTCGCAATCACAGTCGAAGAGTTAATGAGAACATACGGCATCAAACACGTCGATTTCCTGAAGATGGACATCGAAGGCGCCGAGTTCGCCATCTTTCGCGACTCTGTGCAATGGCTCGATGACGTCGACAATCTCGCGATGGAGGTCCACAACACCGTTGGCGACCCAACTGAAATCATCCTGCGCCTCCCGCAAAAGGGCTTTCGCGTGAAGTGGCTTGACGATGCTGGCTATCCCGCTGACCAGCGCAACGCAGGATATATCTACGCCTCAAAAATCGGATCACTTAAAGACTAAAGCCTCCTGACAGCAGCTCATAGTCCGAAACCAAAAACTATCCGATCGCTGGAGCGTTCGCCCTTATCCCATCAATTCAAGACAGCAAAGGGCCGGGAGCAATCTCGGCCTTTCGCTCTCTCGGCCTTGCCTCCGTTTTCCTGACCCCGATTCGATCACGCACTATGTTTTCTTGTTAAGGTCGTCGTCCTTGTAGTACTTCGTCCCCTGCAGGGTCAACTGCAGAGCAAGACCATTCTTGGTAATTTGATATACCCAGACACCCGGGGCAACCTCTTCCGCTCCCGAGTAAGCTCCGCCCTTATCGCCTGCCTTGGCCGCCGCGTCCGCCTGCGCTGAACCCGACCAGCCGGAACTCAAAAAATCGTTATAAGCTTTATCGTTTTCGAACACGAAGATGACGCTATAGTCCTTCACACCCACGCCCAGGCCCGCGCCGGCCGAAATCATCTTCATGAAGGTCTCCTGCTTGGAGCTGTTGTCGACGGCGATTCCTGAGCCACGCGCTGTGCTCAACACGAAGAGATTCGTCCCAAAGTTGTCGAAGACGGCATATCCGGCAGATTTTTGGATAGCCCCCTGAGCTGCAGGTTTCAATTTGTACAGTTCCTTAAGCGTTTTAGCAGCCATCTTCCGGGTCTTATCCCGCTTCTTGTCGGGAGAATCTTTGGCGCTTGCCAAATTGACAGTCACCAGCACCATTGCGAGGACAGTAGCGATTTTTCTAATTCTCATCGGCGCTCTCCTTATCTTTCGAGGAACCTCGCGGCACGCGACGGTGTCGTCAGGTTTACCTGAAACCGTTCTTATCGATGGGAACACGACGCAAGGCGCTTTTCTACTGGGAGAATCCCCAGTAGCTTGCGCACGACAGCACCGAATGTCTAAACCTGAACCTCACCCCTGAAAAGGCCGGGAGCAACCCCCGCCTCTTTCTGTCGATCACGCTTTCACCAGCACGGTACTGATCGAATCCGGCAACAACTTCACCGTCACCATCTTCTCGCCCGCACGAACATCCACGAACTGGTCATTCTGCGCAGCGTTCCGCAACAGCAAAACCACCGTCCCATCCGGATTGACGAATCCCAGCGCATCATCGCAACTCCCCGTCGTCTCCACTCGCTTCGCTCCCACGCCGACAAAGTGGCTTAGGTGCTTCATCAGATAGTAATCGTGGTTATAGTGAAAGCTCTTCGTCGCACCATCCACACTTACCAGCGAGTTCTGCGCCCATCCCCACGTACTCAACCCTCCCTGATCGACAGAGATGTTCCAGTACATATACGCACTCGCTCCCGAGCGCATGTAATGTTTCATTAACTGCCAGCAGTAAGCCGTGTACTCCCACTGATTCGACCCATCCCCACACTCCTGCTCCGACTGATACACCACCAGCTTCGGAAACTCCCTGTGCAGCGCCGGCAGCGCATTCTTTCCTGCCCACTGCACTCCCAGCCCGCTGATGTAGCGCCCAGCCTCCGGATCAGCCATCACCACTTCGACCATCTTCGGGTCCCCGCGCTCCAGCGTCCCAAAGAAAACCGCCACCTCCCGTTCCGACATCTCCGGCCCGAGGTATCGAATAAACTTCGCCAATCCCTCAGGAGTCCACGTGCAACTCGGAAAATTCTGCGCCGAGTTAAACTCGTTCTGCGGCATCACCATCCCAACCCGAATCCCCTCCTTCGCATACGCATCGACGAACCGTCCAAAGTACTTCGCATAAGCCCGCAGATACGGCTCCTCCACGACGAACATGTCTTCGCCTTCATGCCCTACCTGGTCCGCCCGTATCCCATTGTCTTTTTGCCCTGCCCGTCCCGCAGCCTCGGCATAAAATCCATTCTTCTTCATCCAGCTCGGAGGCGACCACGGCGAAGCCCACACCCGCAGCTTCGGCTGATATCCCTGCGCCGCGTGAAGAAACGGAATCAGCGTCGTCCGATCGTTCTCAATGCTGAAGTGTTTCAACTCAAAGTCACCCGGCACCTCGTCATACGAGTAAGCCTTCAGCGCAAAATCATTCGCACCAATGGGGATCCTGCAGAGCGAGAATCGCGCCCCCGCAACAGGATCGAACAACTCCCGAAAGACACTCTCGCGATCCGCCTCACTCAGCTTGCTAAGCGAAGTCCATCCCAGCTCGTTGAAGCACGCGCCAAATCCCTCCATCGTCTGCGCCGTAGCCGACAAATCCACATTCAGATTCAGAGCGTCCCACCGCCATCCCGGAGCAGCCAACGGCTCCGCCTGCCACGCAGCGTCCTTCGTCGTCGTCACACACAATGCAGAATCCTTCACCCCCACGGCCTCCACTTGTTGCGCGCCGGCCCAAAGCGGCATAGTGGTTCCCACCGCCAAAGCCGAGCCCATCCCCTGAAGAAACCGCCGCCGATTCAACTCACCTGTCATCATGGTCGAACAGCATATCTCAACTGTCCCGTCCGGCGCTTTGAGATTTCAACTTCCGCAGCGCAATCTGCGCTCCCACGCTCCCCAACCAGCACTGTGGAACAATAAAGCCGTGCCGTTCAAAGCGAAACCCACCAAGCGCGACGCCATCCTCAACGCCATGCTCGACGTCGTCGTCGAACAAGGCTTCCACGAAGCCCCCATGTCCCTCATCGCCAAACGCTCCGGCGCAAGCGCTGGCGTCATCTACCACTACTTCGAGAGCAAAGAAGCCATCATCCAGGCTCTCTACGAACGTATCAGCGAACTCAAGCGCACCAGCCTACTGGACGGCTATTCCTCCACCATGCCCGCAAAAGAAGCCTTCATCCACGTCTGGGTCAACGGCTATCACTTCTATCGCAAGCACCTCCGCGAGATGCGTTTCCTCGAGCAGTACCAGACCGCAGGCTTCGTCTGCGCTCCCGGAAAAACCACGTCAAAACCCCGCAAGGAAAAGATCCAGATCGAATTCGAGCGCCGATTCACCAGCCGTTCCAAAGGCGGTATTCTCAACGATCTTCCCCCCGAAGTCATCTACGAACTCACCTTCGGCCTCGTAGCCCGCCTCGCCACTCAACCACGAAAACTTTCGGAAAACACCCTGCGCCGCGCAGCCGTAAAAGTATGGCAAGCAGTCAAAGCAACCGACTAGAACGAACGTTCGGTCTATTGAGGTACAATCGAAATCATGAGCAATGAACTGGTACTCGTAACCGGCGGATCGGGATTCATCGGCGCCCACTGCATCATCCAACTCCTGAACACCGGCTACCGCGTTCGAACCACCGTCCGCTCCCTCAAGCGCGAACCCGAAGTCCGCGCCATGCTCCAACACGGCGGCATCTCCAATCCCGAATTTCTATCATCCGACCGTCTCTCCTTCGTCGCCGCCGACCTCGAAAGTGACGCAGGCTGGCCCGAGGCCGTAGCAGGCTGCCAATACGTCCTTCACGTCGCCTCACCTTTTCCCCCCGGCGTCCCAAAACACGAAGACGAGCTCATCATTCCCGCACGCGAAGGCACTCTCCGCGTCCTCCGCGCCTCACGCGACGCAGGCGTCAAACGCGTCGTCCTCACCTCGTCCTTCGCCGCCATCGGCTACGGCCAGCCTCCCCAGCAGGCCCCCTTCAACGAGACCAACTGGACCGACCCCGACGCAGAAGACCTCTCCGCCTACGTGAAATCCAAAACCCTCGCCGAGCGCGCCGCCTGGGACTTCATCGCCCGCGAAGGCGGCAACCTCGAGCTCTCCGTCATCAATCCCGTAGGCGTCTTCGGCCCCGCCCTTGGCTCCGACTACTCTACCTCCATCCTCATCGTCCAGCGCATGATGGACGGAGCCATCCCCGGTGTCCCTAACCTTTCCTTCGGCGCAGTCGATGTCCGCGACGTAGCCGACCTCCACCTCAGCGCTATGACCAACCCTGCCGCCCAGGGCGAACGCTTCCTCGCCGTAGCCGGCGACTTCGTCTCCATGCTCGACATTGCAAAAATCCTAAAGTCCCGCATGGGCGAAGCCGCCCACCGAGTCCCCACGCATCAACTCCCCGACCTCATGGTCCGTATGGCCTCCCTCGCCGACCCCGCCATCAAACTCATCCTCCCCGAACTCGGCAAACAAAAGAACGCCACCAACGAAAAAGCCCGCCGCGTCCTCAACTGGACCCCGCGCTCGACAGAAGACTCCATCGTCGCCACCGCCGAAAGCCTGCTCCAACTCGGACTCCTGAAAGACTCGACGAGAACCTGACTTCGAAGATGGCTCCGCCCCCCCCCAGTCTCCCTTTTGCCTTGCCCTTTAGTTGTCATCCTTCGCCGAAGGCGGACGATCCACTTTTCAGCAACTCCCACAAACCAAACACTTGACACAGCACCTGCATTAAATCCCCGCACGAGCCGGCAAACCGCCCGACCCTCACATTTAAGCCCGACCCCAGGTCCGGACTCATCTTGCCTGTTTCGAAGACTTTGCATACTTTAGTATGGGGGAGGGGGTACCATGCCGCCGACCACTACCGAGACGCCTGCCAACACCAAATTCGACCTCGCCGCCATTCAATCCGCCCTCCGCGAAAATAAATTAGACGGCTGGCTCTTCTACGACCATCACCACCGCGACCCCCTCGCCTACTCCATCCTCGGCCTCGACCCCCATCTCTTCGTCAGCCGCCGCTGGTTCTACTTCATCCCCGCGCAAGGCGAGCCCCAAAAACTAGTCCACCGCATCGAGTCCTTCAAACTCGACACCCTCCCCGGCAAAAAAACCGCCTACTCCTCCTGGCAGGAGTTAGAGTCCCAACTCCAAACCATTCTCACCGGCGCAAACCGCATTGCAATGCAATACTCCCCCCGCAACGCCATCATGTACGTCTCCATGGTCGACGCCGGCACCATCGAACTCCTCCGCTCCTTCGGCAAAGAACCCGTCACCTCCGCCGATCTGGTCAGTCACTTCGAAGCCGTCCTCACCGACGCGCAACTAGCTACCCACTACGTCGCCCAACGCGCCATCGACGAGCTCCTCGAAGCAACCTGGAAAGAAATAGGCACCCGAGCCCGCAGCGGAGGCACCACCGAATACTCCATCGTCCAGTATCTGCAAGAAGGCCTCACCCGCGCCGGTCTCATCTGGGATCACGGCCCCAACGTCTCCGCCGGCCCCAACTCCGCCGACTCCCACTACGAACCCACCGCCACCCACTCCAGCCCCATCCGCACCGGCGACTTCGTCCTCATCGACATCTGGGGCAAGCTGGCTAACGACCCCACCGCCGTCTGGTACGACATCACCTGGACAGGCGTCGTAGGCCGCCCCCCCACCGAACGCGAACAACTCATCTTCAACACCGTCCGCAACGCCCGCGACGCCTCAATCAAAGCCGTGCAAGAAGCCTTCGCCTCCGATACCCCCATCGCCGGCTATCAGGCCGACGACGCCGGCCGAAACCTCATCCGCGCAGCGGGCTTCGCGGAATTCTTCACCCACCGCACCGGCCACAACATAGGCACCGACATCCACGGCAACGGCGCCCACCTCGACAACCTCGAAACCCACGACGAGCGCCTTATCCTACCCAACACCTGCTTCTCAGTCGAACCCGGCCTTTACTTCCTCGGCGAATTCGGAGTCCGCAGCGAAGTCGACATGATCGCCCGCAAGGGAAAAGCCGAAGTCACTGGCCGCATCCAGACCGAGCTGGTCCGCGCCTAGTCGGAGTCCTGATCTTTTCGCCCGACGCTACCACTTTTACCAGTTCCTCATTCCCTCCTTAATGCCTAATCTCGTAGCAGATAAGGCCGGACATGCGTTGCGGGTCCATTTGCACATAACGCTTTGCACGCCGGGCTCGATGCCATTCGTGGCTGGAGAAAGACTATGACCCGGACCTTCATGAAGCGCGCGTTGTCGTCGGTGTTGTCGTTCCTGCTGGTCTTCCCTGCTGCGCTGGTGCAAGCCGCAGGTCAGGAACCCGGCCCCGCAGTGCAAACCGGATATGCGGGACAGGGTGTGCCCCAGACTCCGGATGAGTTGCAACAACTGGTGGCGCCTATCGCGCTGTACCCGGATGCCCTCGTCGCGCAAATTCTCGGTGCCGCGACCTTTCCCGACCAGGTGGCAATCGCCCAGAACTGGCTGCTGCAGAACAAGAATCTCACCCCCACCGTACTAACGAATGCCATCGACGCGCAGAGTTGGGACCCCAGCGTGAAAGCCCTGACCCAGTTTCCGTCAGTCCTCGACACCCTCGCGAAGAACCTCGCTTGGACCTCCTCCTTAGGCGAGGCCTATCATCTTCAGCCTGCCGATGTGATGACGGCCGTCCAGGTTCTGCGCGCCAAAGCACAAGCCGCTGGCAATCTGAAAACCGGCTCGCAGATCACGGTCGTACAACAGTCCCCGCAAGTCATCGTGATCCAGCCCACCAACCCCCAGGTGGTCTACGTCCCGACCTACAATCCCACGGTCGTCTACGGCACTCCCTACGTGACGCCAGGCTACAGCACCGCTGCCGTAGTGACGACCGCCGTAGTTGCCTTCGGAGTCGGTATCGCAATAGGCGCCGCCATGAGCAACAGCTGGGGCTACAGCTATTGGAACTGCAACTGGCACGGCGGCACAGTAGTCTACGGGAGTACCGGCTACTACGGAAACAGCGCATGGCACGGCGGCTATTACGGCAGCAGTGCATCTGCCTACGGACCATACGGCAGCGCCCACGCCTCCACCGGCTATAACCCATCCACTGGAACCTATGCGCGCGGCGCGTCCACGCAGACGGCGTATGGCTCACAGGCGGTTGGGCAGGCTTACAACCCGAACACGGGAGCCTATGCAGCAACGCATCAAACCTCCAACGCCTATGGGAGCTCCGGTAGCTCGGTCTACTCCAAGGATGGCAATACCGCTTACACGCAACACGCAACTAACGCGAATGGGACGGTTGCATCGGCACAGACTTCGGCAGGAGGCTCAGCCGTCGCCGCGTCCGGCAAGTATGGCAACTCCGCATCCGCGGCCCAGACCGCAAATGGCAATAAGTACGCAACCGCCAACGGCAATGTCTACAAAAACACAGGCAGCGGCTGGAACCAGACTCAAGGCACTCCCAAATCCACCTCCACCTCGAGCTACTCCTCTGCCCCTAAATCCACTTCAAGCTACTCGGGTTCGTCGGCAAGTAGCTCTGCGGCCTCCCACGGCTATGGCGGAGAGCAAAAGAGTAGTGGCTCCTCAGCCTGGGGTGGCGGAGGCAGCAGCGGTTGGCAATCCAGGGCAGATAGTGCCCGCGGTTCGGCAAGCAGTGGTGGTGGCGGCGGCTGGGGCGGTCGCAGGTAACCCCGTTCTCTGCAAAATAGTTGCGCAGTCAGTTTCTGGAGGATGTGATGTCGCTCAAATCCCGCAGCACTGTATTTTCAGGACGGTTACTGCTCCTCGCATTGGTCATCTCCCTGACCGCTTGCAAAAAAACCGACAAACCTTCGATCAGCGTCTTTTCCTCCCCAGACGACGCTGGGAGTGCGCTTCTGGCCGCAGCTAATTCTGGCGATCAGAACGCACTCCTCGCAATCTTCGGCCCGGATTCAAAGGAACTCATCTCCTCAGGCGATGCCGTTCAGGACAAGAACGTCACCAAGCTGTTCGTCGCCGGATATGGCCAGATGCACCGTTGGCGCAAGATGCCGGATGACTCTCAGATCCTTCTCGTCGGAGCTGACAACTTCCCTTTCCCAATCCCGCTCAAGAAAAATACTGAGGGTCAGTGGTTCTTCGATACCGCCGCCGGAAAGAATGAGGTTCTGAACCGCCGCATTGGCAGGAACGAACTCGCAATCATCGATGTTTGTAACGCGGTGGCAGACGCAGAGGCCCAATACTTCTCTCAATTTCATGATGGCAACAAGACAAGACAATTCGCCGCCAAATTCATCAGCGATTCCGGCAAGCAGGATGGCTTGTACTGGAAGCCGGCAGACGGACAGCCCCAGAGCCCGCTCGGCCCGCTGGCTGCCTTCGCAACCTCAGAAGGCTATACCGCAAAGCCTGAAGGGCACACCGCATTCCACGGATACTACTTCCACATGCTGAAAGGCCAAACCGCCAAGACTCCAGGCGGCGCGAAGGAATATGCCGTCAATGGAAAGATGACCAATGGATACGCCTTCGTCGCCTATCCCGCAGAGTACCGCAACTCCGGCGTGATGACTTTCATCATCAATCAGGATGGAGTCCTCCTCCAAAAGGACCTGGGAAAGACTACGACAGAGACCGCAACCGCGATGACTGAATTCGATCCCGATCCAAGTTGGACCATCGTCGAGTAATAAATCCTGGCTGCTCCGGGGTTCATTCCCTCGGGTTATTTCGGAGCCTTAGGTTCGACGTGCGCATCGTAAGCCGTCTGCATCCGTATCAACTTCAGCACGCCGTAGATCACGACAATCGCCATCACAACCACAAGAAAAGCGTCGATCCGCTTTTCCATTAGGTAGTCACCCTCGCGGTAGAAATAGTAGCCGCCGACAATCAGGCAGAGAATACTCAAGTTAATAATCCAGTTGACTGCCTTGGAGACAACGAAGTTAAGTGTGCCGAAGCCCGCGAGTTGGTAGAGCATGAAAGGCAGGATCGCCACCATCGGCAGCAACTCAGAGGCGCCCAGTGCGATGTCCACAGCACCCGGCGCATGCGTGTGCAACAGCGTACTGTGCGCCAGTTCATGAAACAGCGCCGGAATCGCAGCTAGAAAGGGAACCACCGAAAGCAATTCAAGCACTAGCGAACCGCTCCAGGTGCCAACCTGCGATGGAGCATCAGCGCCGGCGCCGGTTGATTGCGAGCCAATGAGTATGCCTCCAACGATGGCCGAGGCGCTAGACAGCATCAGCAGTTCAATAGTGATCCCGAAGCTCGAAGGTTCGCCGGTCTTGAGCAGCAGCAGGCCCATAAAGCCGGGCGTGTAAAACATGACCCGCACCAGTCGAGCCCAGACACGCGCGTCGCGGTCCGGTGGCAAAATGGGGAGTGCGAGTCCGTCAGTTCCAATGGTCGGTCGAGTCTTCGACATGTCCGTTTCCTCGTCGTGCGAGAGATTTTAATTCCGATTCCAGCCCAAAGTCGCAGCAACTCCAGTCAGTGTCTCGGTAAGCGCAAAAAAAAATCCTAAGTCGTTTCTTGCAAGATATCAGTCGCGACCCGCATTAAGGAAGCGCCGCAACGGCCCCAGCCTATTTGAGTATTCGGTGCCCGCCTTCTCCGATACCCAGATGCTCCCGCACATTCGGATCGTGTTTCATCAGTTTAGCAACCAGACTTTCATCAGAGAGATCCATCAGATGCGAGTTCGCCCAGTCTTCCTCGAGGGTTTTGAGAATGCGGCGCGTGATGTGTTCGTCGTCGACCCGAATCGCTAGTTCCCGTCTGCTGTCAAAGCTGCCCGGAGCAAGGTTGATCGAGCCCACGATAGCCACTTTGTCATCAGCCATCAGCAGCTTCGCGTGCAATTTAATGTGTTTGAGCTTATGAATCTTGACGCCGATATCCTGCAGTGTGCGCAGTCCGCTCACGCCCTCAATCAGTTTCCCTATTTTGAGCTTGCTTGGTGGCCGGGCCATGATGCGGATCTTCACGCCGCGGGTATGCGCACGCACCAGATGTTCGATGATCACCGGGTCCTGATAACGCTCGTTCTGCAGCCAAAGAGAATGCTTGCTCTCATCGATGAACTGGCCCAGGCGCTGGCGGCCGTTGCCGATGCACCAGATGAGATGCGAGTGTTCACCCGCATCGAACTTGGTGCGGTTCCAATCGGCGTCAAAACACTCCGCAATCTCCTCAACCTCGTGCTTGTTTGAGGTGACAACCGCGTAATCGCGGGTCACGGTGAGGTTCTTCGTCTCCCAATTCAGAGACTGAACGAACGCAGTTTCGCCGTCGATCACCATGGACTTCTCATGCGTCAGATCGAACTCTGGGTTGCTGTCGATGACCCGTACGCCCGCGTCAAGCAATGCCTTGCGCGAGTCGTGATTTTCCTTCTCCCCATCTCGTCGCTCCGGATTCAGCATGACGCGCACGTCAACACCCCGATGTTGCGCAGCTATCACCGCATCGAGAAGCGACGGATCGGAAAACAGAAACATCTTAACGCGAATCGACTTCTTGGCATTAGCGATCGCCTCGAGGAGGGGCTTGGCCGAATCGTCGGGCATAACAATGATGGAGCGAGACATTAGGTTTCACTC
Organism: uncultured Acidobacteriaceae bacterium; assembly: GCA_963841335.1. GTDB lineage: Bacteria > Acidobacteriota > Terriglobia > Terriglobales > Acidobacteriaceae > Edaphobacter. The sequence goes on from CAWJCF010000001.1 coordinate 741,887, forward strand.
GATGACTGAATTGGTCTTCGTCGTATTCCCACGGCTACATATCTAACGAAGCCACGATACATCAAAGGATATCCGGGAACAAAACTTCCCGCGAACTCACAAAACTGCTAGCAGTCGACCTGAATTTCGATCCTCGAAATGCCAAGGATTCGCAGCCTTCCCGGCATCCACCCTGTTATCATCAGATCAGCAATGGCCACCAACGTCTCCGCCCCGGCAACAGCCCAATCTTCAACCTTCCCCACGATGGTCCTCATCGCCGGCTGGCTCGTCCCCGGCGCTGGCCACTTCATGCTGCGCAAATGGATTCGCGGCACCCTCATCGCCGTCTCCATCTTTTCCATGTTCGCCATCGGCCTCGCCCTCAAGGGCAAAATCTACACACCCAACACCGGCGACCTCCTCGACATCCTCAACTTCGCCGGCGACCTCGGCAATGGCCTCCTCTACATCCTCGCCCGCGCCCTCGATCTGGGCACCGCCGCAGTTCAGGTAGCCACCGCCGACTACGGAACCAAATTCATCGTCGTCGCCGGTCTGCTCAACATCATCTCCGCCGTCGACGCCCACTCGCTGGCCACTGGAAGAAAGCGCTCATGACCATCTCACACTTCGGAGCCGTCCTCCTCTTCGCTCTCTTCACCTCAGTCGTCTTCGGCATCACCCAGCGTTCCAACCCGCGCATGATGATCCGCTTCGGAGCCTTCTGCTTCGCCCTCTTCGTCGGCGGAACCATCGCCGCAAGCTGGGTCATGTGGCTCATCAAGCACTAACCCGCCTTCTATCCCCTAATTGCAATCGACCCCTCTTTCCCATACCCTAAGGTCTGGCATCGTGCCCGTCGCGGGAGTGGCGAAATGGCAGACGCACTTGGTTTAGGTCCAAGCGGAGCAATCCGTGGGGGTTCGAGTCCCTTCTCCCGCACCAAAAATTCCTTCTAGCTCCGAAAAGAGAAAAATGCAAAACCCTAACCAGCCAAAAGACCAGCCCACCCTCACGCTCACCAACACCCCCGAATACCGCGACGGCTACGCCAACAGCGTCCAGGTCCGCATGAGCGTCTGGGACTTCTTCCTCGTCTTCGGCACCATGCGCCAGGACAATCCCCGAAGCGCTCAACGTCAAAAACTTCCAGGGCATCTACCTCAGCCCCCAGCAGGCCAAGGCCCTCTGGAACGTCCTCGGCCACAACCTCGCCCAGTACGAGAAGACCTTCGGCACCCTCGCCCTCGAGCAGCTCCCACCCACCGGCGGCCCCGTCAACTAAAGCGTGCGAACCCCAGGCACCCGAAGCGGCGAAGAACGGCGACCCCTCGGCGACATCCCCCTCTGGATGCTCTACCCGCTCTTCTTCGTCGCCGTCTACCTCTCTCACTTCACGCCTCCTCCGCCTCCCCTACTTCTGGGACGAAGCCGGCTACTACATCCCCGCCGCCTGGGACTTCTTCCGCACCGGCACCCTCATCCCCCAAACCACCCTCACCAACGCCCACCCGCCGCTGCCCTCCATCCTCCTCGCCGCCTGGTGGCATCTCTCCGGATTCGTCGTCAGCGGAACCCGCACCCTCATCTGCATGGTCAGCCGCCGCAGCCCTGCTCGCCGTCTACCGCACTCGCCCGCAATCTCGCCGGCACCGCCGCCGCCGCCGTCACCACCATCCTCACCGCCATCTACCCCATCTGGTTCGCGCAAAGCACCCTCGCCCACGCCGACATCTTCGCCGCCGCCTTCACCCTCTGGGCACTCTCCTTCTACCTCGAACCCAACCAATCCGACAACACCACCGCAAACCACTTCACCAGCTCAACTCTGACCGCACTCCTCTTCTCCCTCGCCGCGCTCTCCAAAGAAACCGCCATCGTCACACCCGCTGCTCTCGCCCTCTGGGAAATCAGCCTCCTCGTCCGCAACCGCAACAACGCACCAGAAAACAAAGTCCACCTCAACTGGACCCTCGCACTCATCCTCACCCATCCTCCCCCTCGTCGCCTGGTACGCCTATCACCACTACCGCACCGGCTTCGTCTTCGGCAACCCCGAGTACCTCCGCTACAACGCCACCGCCAACCTCGACGCCCACCGCATCGCTCCTCTGCCTCTGGCACCGCCTCCTCCACCTCACGACGCACATGAACATGTTCGTCCCGGTCGTCTGCGCCATCGCCGTAGCCTTCATCCCTGTCTCCTCTGATTCGCCGCCAAGCATCCCCAAACCGCAACTCAAAGCCATCGCCGTCAGTCCTCCTCGCCAACTGGATCGCCTTCTCCGTCCTCGGCGGAGCGCTCCTCACCCGCTATCTCCTGCCGCTCTATCCGCTCATCCTGCTCATCTGCGTAGCCACCTGGCATCGTCATCTCCGCCAAAGGTGGCTGCACTCGCCGCCCTCACCGCCGCAGCCTTCCTCGCCGGCATCTGGATCAACCCGCCCTACGCCTTCGCCCCCGAAGACAACCTCACCTACCGCGACATGATCGTCCTCCACCAGCACGCCGTCCGCTATCATCGACCAGCGCTACCCTCAAGCCACCGTCCTCACCGCATGGCCCGCCACCTCCGAGCTCACCCGCCCCGAGCTCGGCTACACCAACCACCCCGTCAAGACCTCCCCATCCAGAACTTCTCCCTCGAAGAGATCCAGAAGGCCGCCGCCGAACCCGGAACTACGACACCGCCCTCATCTTCTCCACCAAGTGGGAACCACCCGACAACCGCCTCAACCTCGGCCCGCGGCAACGAGCCCACCGACACAAAATACTTCGACTTCCACCACGACCTCTCCCCCGCCGAAGCCGCCGCCCTCCTCCACGGCGAAGTCGTCTGGCAAGCCCACCGCCAAGGCGAGTGGGCCGCCGTCCTCCACTTCCCCCGCATCGTCGAAGCCCGTGACTCGCTACCGCCTAGCCCAAGCCCTACACCTCTATACTCATACCTGTGATCAGGCCCTCACCACTCCACCGGCTGCTGAAACAATGGCCTGCGCTCCTGTCTCCTCTGCGCCTTTCCCAGTTCTCTCCCAATCCAGCACCCGACCCCGACGACTTCCGACATCAACCGGCCGCGTCGTCCTCGTCCTTCCCTTCGACAATCGCTCCGGCCAACCCAATCTCGCCTGGATCGGCGACTCCTTCCCCGACACCCTCAACCAGCGCCTCACCTCCGCCGGCTTCCTCACCATCTCCCGCGACGACCGCCAGTACGCCCTCGATCACCTCGGTCTCCCCGTCGACTTCCGCCCCTCCCGCGCCACCACCATCCGCATCGCCCAGACCCTCGACGCCAACTACGTCATCGTCGGCAGCTACACCGTCGACAACGGCCACATCGCTGTGCAGGCCCAGGTCCTCGAAGTCAACAAGCTCCGCCTCTCCCCACCACTCGACGACTCCGCCGAACTCGCCCGCCTCTTCGACGTCGAAAACGCCATCGCCTGGAAGGTCGCCCGCCAGATCGATCCCCACTTCACCGTAGCCGAGCAGACCTTCCTCGCCGCCTCCGGCGGCGTCCAACTCAGCGCCTTCGAGAACTACATCCGCGGCACCGACGCCACCACCCCGCAGGAGCGCATCAAGCGCCTCCAGGCCGCCATCCAGGACACGCCCGACTATCCCGCCGCCCTCCTCGCCCTCGGCAAAGCTCAATACACCCAGCGCGACTACGACCAGGCCGCAACCACCCTCGCCAAAATCCCTCAATCCGACCGCCTCGCCCTCGAAGCCAGCTTCTACCTCGGCCTCGCCCGCTTCAACACCGCCAAATACGCCGAAGCCGAATCCGCCTTCGCCTTCGTCGCCAGCCGCCTTCCCCTCCCCGAAGTCGTCAACAACCAGGCCGTCGCCTCCAGCCGCCAGGGCCACGACGCCGTCGCCCTCTTCCAGCGCGCCTCGACAGCCGACCCCAACGACGCCGACTACCACTACAACCTCGCCGTCGCCCTGCTCCGCCGCGGCGACTTCGCCGGAGCCCAGCGCGAGGTCGACCAGACCCTCAAACTCCACCCCACCGACGCCGAAGCCACCGAACTCAAAGCCGCCATCAGCGCCGGCCGCCACATCAACCCTCCCACGAGCGCCACCAACGCCACCCCATCCGACTTCGCCCCACTCGAGCGCATCCGCCGCACCTACTCCGAAGCCTCCTTCCGCCAGGCCGCCTTCCAGCTCGACCAGATGCGCGCCGCCCGCATGGCTACCCTCCCTCCCGCCCAGCAAGCCGCCGAATACACCCAGCTCGGCCAGGACTACCTCGCGCCAGGGTCTCATCCCCGAGGCCGAGCAGGAATTCCAGGCCGCCATCGCCGCCGACGCCTCCAGCGCCGCCGCCCACGCCGGCCTCGCCCAGGTCCGCGAACACAGCGGCAATCCCGCCGACGCCCGCGCCGAAGCCCAGCAATCCCTCAACCTCCAACCCAACGTCCCCGCCTACCTCGTCCTCGCCCGCCTCGACCTGCAGGCCAACGAACTCGCCGCCTCCGCATCTAACGTCAGCAAAGCGCTCCAGCTGGAACCAAAGGACTCCGCCGCGCAGGGCATGCGACAAGCCCTCCAAACGCGTGGACAAAACCTCCCATGAGGCCCCTCCTCAAATCCGCATCGTCCCTCCTCCTCGCACTCTCCTGCCTAATCCCACTTAGTCTCCAAGCCCAAATCCCCACAGTCGTCAAACTCACCATTCACGACACCATCCAACCCATCACCGCCGACTACCTCGAGCGCGGCCTTCAGGAAGCCGCCCGCCTGCACGCCCAGCTCGTCCTCGTCTCCATGGGCACCCCCGGCGGCCTCCTCGACTCCACCCGCGCCATGGTCCAGGCCATCGAAGCCTCACCCGTCCCCGTCGTCATCTACATCTCCCCCGCCGGCAGCCGAGCCGGCTCCGCAGGCTTCTTCCTCCTCGAAGCCGCCGACATCGCCGCCATGGCCCCCGGCACCAACGCCGGCGCCGCCCACCCCATCGTCGAAGGCCGCCAGCTCGACCCTATCCTCAAAGAAAAAATCGAAAACGACGCCGCAGCCTTCCTCCGCTCCTACTCTGCCCGCCGCGGCCGCAACGTCGACGCCGCCGAAGACGCCGTCCGCAACTCAAAATCCTACAGCGACCAGGAAGCCCTCAAGCTCAAACTGATCGACATCGACGCCCCCGACGACGCCGCCCTCCTCAACGCGCTCGACGGTCGCGAAATCCAGCGCTTCGACGGCTCCCGCCAAACCCTGAACCTCAAGGGAGCACAAATCCTCACCATCGCCCCCTCCCTGCGCGAACGCCTCCTCAGCAAACTCACCAACCCCGACCTCGCCGTTCTCCTCCTCGTCCTCGGCGGCCTGCTCATCTATCTCGAGTTCAACGTCCCCGGCACGGTAGTTCCCGGCTCCATCGGCACGCTCTTCGTCCTCCTCAGCCTCTTCGGCCTGAACCTCCTGCCCATCCACCACACCGCCATCGTCCTATTGCTCGCCGCCTTCGTCCTCATGCTCCTCGAAGCAAAGTACGGCGGTCACGGAGTCCTCGCGCTGTCAGGAATCATCGCCCTCATCTTCGGCCTGGCCACACTCGTCGACGGCCCCATCCCCGAACTGCGCGTCCACCCCGCTACCGCAGTCGGCGCAGGCCTCGGCTTCGGCGCCATCTCCTTCGGCCTCGCCTGGATCGCCCTCAAAGCCCGCCGCGGCAAAGTCCTCACCGGCCCACAAGCCATGATCGGCGCCAAAGCCATCGCCCGCACCCCGCTCAATCCCACCGGCCAGGTCGAAATCCGCGGCGAGCTATGGCAAGCCTCTCTGCACGACCCCACCTCGCTCACCGCCGGCTCCGTAGTGCGAGTCCGCAAAGTCGAAGGCCTCACCCTCATCGTCGAACCCGAGCCCGATCACATCTAGAACCCGCGAACCGTCACGCCAGAGTAGACTAAAAGCACGGAGTTTTTCGTAAAAAGGGAGTATTCGTCTTGATGTTGAATTTGCCTCGCCCGTCGTGTGCCCGGAGTGTCTTCTTTTGTCTTTTGCTGACCGCCGCAGCGTCAACCGCCAAAGCGCAAACCTCCCAGCCACCAACGGCCCTGGACCGTCAGTTGTCACGCATCGACCTTGGGGTAGTCGCCGTCGGCGTCTTCAATAAGTCGTCCAACGGCACCGCCATTGTCAATGGAGAGCCCACCGCGGTGAACCTCAGCCCTGGCAACACAGCCGGAGCCCTCGTTACCCTTCGCTACACCGGCTCCCCTTGGGTCGGAGTCGAAGCAAACTACAGCTACGCCCGCTACACCGACACCTTCACTCCCTTCGGCACCCAGCCCCTTGGCGGCGTCCAGCAAAACGCAAGCGAATATACCCTCGGCTACGTCGTCCACCCCCGCAAAAAATTCTTAGGCTGGCAACCATTCGTCTCCGGCGGTGCTGGCACCATCGTCTTCCGCCCGACTCCCGGCGGAGGCCTCGCACTTCCCGAACAGGCCCGCGCGGCCTACTACGTCTCCGTCGGCGCCGAAACAAACCTCTTCTCCTCACCTCACTTCGGCGTTCGCGCACTCTATCGCCAGGTCTTCTTCAAAGCGCCCGACTTCGAAACCAACTACCTCACCATCCAGCAGCACACCACCACCTACGAGCCCGGCTTCGGTTTCTTCCTGCGCTTCTAAGCGAACACAACGGCCTCGGCGCAACTGCTTTACAATCGCAGCGTTGGCCGTAGCGCGGTCAACCCGAGGTCCCACCCCATGATGTCTCTCCCGATCCTCTTTGCCGTCGTCATCGTCGTCCTCTACATCATCAATGCCCTCAACATCCTAAAAGAGTACGAGCGAGGCGTCATCTTCCGCCTGGGACGCGTCAAAGAAGCCGCCAAAGGCCCCGGCGTCATCTGGGTCTTCCGCCCCCTCGACCAGATCGTCCGCGTCTCCCTCCGTCAGGAGGCCATGGAAGTCCCCGCGCAGGACGTCATCACCCGCGACAACGTCACTCTCAAAGTCAACGCCGTCATCACCCTGCGCGTCGTCGACCCCACTCGTGCCGTCATCGAGGTCAATAACTACATTTACCAAACCTCACAGTTCGCCCAGACCACCCTCCGATCCGTCCTCGGCGAAGTAAATCTCGACGAACTCCTGGCGCACCGCGAGGAGCTCAACCTTCGCATCCAGACCATCATCGACGGCCACACAGCCCCCTTCGGCGTCAAAGTCATTGCAGTTGAGGTCAAGCAGGTCGACATGCCTGAATCGATGCTCCGCGCCATGGCCAAACAAGCCGAAGCCGAGCGCGAAGCCAAAGCCAAGATCATCCACGCCGCAGGCGAATTCAACGCCGCCGCAAAACTCGTTGAAGCTGCGGAACTTATGGCCAAGCAACCCATGGCCCTCCAACTCCGCTATCTCCAGACCCTCACCGAGATAGGTGTCGAGAAAAATACCACCATCGTCTTTCCTCTCCCGCTCGAGCTTATAAACCTGTTCAATAAGACTGTGACTCCTGACGCTGCTGCGCTGGAGAAAAAGGTCTGACTGTGAACACACGATACGAAACCGAAAACGATCTCCGCGACTTCAACAGCAACGATGAACCAGACCGCGAGATCTCCCTCGGAGCCACCACCATTCTCGGCATCTTCTTCGCCCTCGCTCTGCTCTGCGCCGTCTTCTTCGGCTTCGGATACTCGCAGGGCAGACGCTCCGTCCCATCTGTCGCCGCCTCGAGCGAATCAACGCTGACACCCGAAAGCAACGCATCCAAACCCTCAGGCAGCGTCACCACCCAGTCTGCCGCACCGGATAAACAATCCGCAACTTCCCCCGACACCGCGGTGGCTCCTCTCGTCCGCCCCTCCAACGCCGCGCAGGACGACCAGCAGATATCTGCCCCTGTTCCAGTCAAGACGGCCGTAGAGACGACTCCCACACCCTCCAAACCCACGGCAACTCCAGCTCCCAAACAAGCGGCCCCAATTCCCACCGTCGTAGCAGCTTCCTCACCTGGATCGTCCGTAGTCCAGGTCGCCGCCATGTCCCATCAGGAAGACGCAGACGTCGTAGCCCTCGACCTCAAGCGTCGTGGATACCCCGTAGCCGTCCGTCGCGTCCCGCAGGACAAGCTCTTCCACGTCCAGATCGGCCCCTTCGCCACCAAGAAAGAGTCTGACGCCATGCGCCAGCGTCTCCAGGCCGACGGCTACAACAACGCCATCGTCAAATAACTATGGCCTCTTCTTACTCGGCAAGTGACTGGAGGGCTATTGCGCTTATTTCTGTCATTTGCCTTCCTGTGATCTATACATACTATCGGCGAATTAATTACAGATTCAGGCGACGTCATTCCTCCACATGGAGCCTAACAACAACTACTACTCTATCCGCGAACATAATGAAAATTGGCCGTGGCGGCGGCCCATGGGAAGTCACAATGCTTTATTCATACAAGACCGACGAGTACCAAAGCGGAGAACAGAAAAAGATATTTTCTAGCGAATCCGAAGCTCGCGACTTTCTCACATCGATTGAAAATCGCCAACTGCCCGTTCGCTTCGATCCGACGGATCCATCAGTCTCAGAACTTGTCTTCGATTAAGCTTCTTCAGGCTTCATCTCAGCCGGCAACGCATTCGCAATCGCATTCTTCACCGCAGCCATCAGCGCCTCGCGCGTCTCATACTGTGATGGCTCAATCGCCGGCAACAACTGAATCCGTGCCAGCCCCGGCACAATCGCATTGCTCCCTTTGTGCATCATCGTCTGCGTTCCGGAAATCGCAACCGGCACAATCGGAGCCTGCGTCTGCTCCGCCAGAAAAAACGGACCCTTCTTGAACGTCGAGAGCCTGCCGTCCCGCGAACGAGTTCCCTCCGGAAAGATCAGGATGCTCAAGCCCGACCGCAGAGCATCTGCCGCAGCGTTCACGCTCGCCTTCGCCGAATCCCGTCGACTACCGCGTTCGACCGGCACAAACTTCGCCATGCGCATCGCCCGCCCCAGGATCGGTATATTCATCAGCTCTTTCTTCAGCAGCACCGAACTGCGCCCCGGCAACAAAGGGAGCAATACCGGCGGGTCCAGATTCGACACATGGTTGCACATGTAAACGCAACTCCGCCCCTTCGGAATATTTTCCAATCCGCCAATCTCAATCTTGATCCCCGCCGCCCTTACACCCGCGTTGGTAATCCACATCGCCACCCGATAAAGAAGGCTGATATCGCCAACCAGCAGCGTATAAGGAATGCCCACGATCCCGGCCAGTGGGCCGAGCGCCAGGTAGACAAAAGCTAGCTTGAAGGATGCGAACATGCCCTCTTTGGAGCATACCCCAGATGCAGGTCAGGCATTCGCAGTAGCCCGTGCAGCCAAAGCAGCAGGCAGCTTCTCATAGATATTCCCAAACCCGCCATTCGAAAGAATCGCCACCACATCGCCATCGCTGAGCTCCGGCGCCATTGCCCCCACAATCGCATCCGCATCCGCGTATAGCGACGCCGGAGTCCCACGCATGGTCAACGCCGCAACCACATGCTCTGGATGCAGCCGCTCCGCAGCCGGAATGCTCTCCGACTTGAACACCGAAGCCAGCACAACCCTATCCGCCAGCCCCAGGCTCTCCACCAGATCAAGCTCAAACACATTCCGCCGCAGCGTATTCGATCGCGGCTCCAGCACCGCCCAAAGCCGCCGCCCCGGATAAGACTCCCGCAACGCCCGCAGCGTCTCCCGTATCGCAGTAGGATGATGCGCGAAGTCATCAATGATCGTCACCCCACCCACCACCGCACGAATCTCCAGCCTCCGCTTCACACTCTGAAACGTTGCCAGCGCCTCAACAATCGCCTCCACCGCCACTCCCTGCCCCGCCGCAAGAGCCGCCGCAGCCGTCGCATTCAGCGCATTATGTTCACCCGCCATCGGCAGCGTCATCTCTCCAAACAAAACGCCGCTGCGCTCCAGCCTCCAACGCGTCAAAGCCCCCTCATGCCTCAAATTCGAAACCCGCCAATGCGACTCCGCCCCAAACCCATACCGCTCCACCGGACAAAACGCCTTCGCAACGCACTCACTCACATTTTCGCTGCCATCAAAAGCCACAATCCGCCCACGCCGCGGAACAAGATTCACCAGCCGCTTGAACGCCGTCTTCACCGCCGCAAGATCCGTGTAAATATCCGCATGATCGAACTCCACATGCGTCAAAATCAGCGCATCCGGAAAGTAGTGCAGAAACTTCGGCCCCTTGTCGAAGAACGCCGTGTCGTACTCATCGCCCTCAAGCACAAACGGTCGTGTATCCCTCACCATAAAACTCGTACCAAAATTCTCCGCCACCCCTCCAATCAAAAACGAAGGCGCAAACTCAGCGTTCTCCCGCGAAGCAACCTCATAAATCCAAGCCAGCATACTGGTCGTCGTCGTCTTCCCATGCGTCCCCGCGACAACCAGCGGCTCTCGCCCCAGCAAAAACTCATCATGCAGAATCGAAGCCATCGAGCAAAAAGGAATCCGCGCATCCAGCACATACTCCAGCTCAACATTGCCCCGCGAGATTGCATTCCCCACCACCACCAGGTCCGGTCGCGGCTCCAGATTCTTCTCCGAATAAGGCTCAAACACAGGAATATTCAGGCTCGCCAGCAGATCGCTCATCGGCGGATAAGCCGCCGTATCCGACCCCGTCACGCGATGCCCTCGCAACTGCAGCATCCCCGCAAGCGAAGCCATCGCTGTCCCGCAAATCCCGATCAGATGAATATGTTTCGAATTCTGCATAATCAAAATAACGCTAACGCCTAAACCTTAACCGCCGCCTCAAGAAACTCCATCCGCGGATTCCCCGCATCCATAAGATCCAACTTAACCGGAACCCCAAGCGGCAACGTAACATTCCCCGCACTCACATGCCCGCTTCGCAGCCCTATCCCAATCGGCCCTTCAAAATCCCGCAGCGCATGAAGAACCGCCTTCTCCAGCAACTCCTGCTCCTCCACACCAACACACTGCCCCATATCCCCAAACACAATCCCACTCACCTTCTCCATCAATCCCGAATACCGCAGATGCAGCAGCATCCGGTCCCACTGATAAGGCTTCGTCCCAATATCCTCCAGAAACAAAATCGTCTCGGCCTCAATCCGCGGAGCATAAGGCGTCCCCAGCCCCTCCACAAAGATCGAAATACACCCGCCATCCAGCCGCCCCCGGGCCACACCAGGCCGAAGCACCCTCAATCCCTCCGCACCGCCAACCTGCCACAACCCCTCGCCGTCAAAACAATGCCGCCAACTCGCAGAATCCACCCCATCCTCACGCGAGAAATCCGCCGCCACCATCGGCCCATAAAACGTAACCAGATTCGCCTCATTGTGCAACCAGACATGCAGCGAAGTGTGATCGCTATACCCAATAAACGGCTTCGCATTCGCGCGAATCAACCCGGCATCCAGATGCGGAAGCAACTCCGCCGAACCCCACCCTCCCCGCGTACAGATAATCCCGTCGATCGCAGGATCAGCAAACGCCGCATGAAAATCCCGCACCCGCTCCTCAACCGCCCCCGCATAATAGAGCGGCCCGCTATCCAGCGCATGCGGAGCCACAACCGCCCTATACCCCAGCGATTCAAGATGAACCACCCCACGCCGCACCAGCTCAGCCTTCGGCGTACTAGCCGGCGAGACCACCGCCAGCGTAGCGCCAGCGCACAAACCACGAGGCTTCGTCGCTCCCATCACGATCGTCACAGCGCCCAAACCTCTCCGCGACAGATAATCTCCGCCGGCCCCGTCAACATCATCGCGCTATCGCTCCCCAGCCAAACCGTCCGTTGCGCCCCACCCTCAGCAACCGCCGTCAACTCCCTCTCGGTCCCTCGCATCGTCATCGCCGCAGCAGAAGAAGCACAAGTCCCCGTCCCCGAAGAAGTCGTAGGCCCACAACCTCGCTCATAAATCCGAAACGCAATCTCCGTAGGCGACATCACCCGCACAAACTCCACATTCGTTCCATGCGGAAACAGCGGACTCGCACTGATCTGCGCCCCAAGCCTCCTGCCAACTCAACCCATGCGTACTGAAATCGTCCGCCTCCACAAACAGAACAAAATGCGGATTCCCAACATTCACCATCGCTCCCGCCACATTCCCCACACCCGGCAGCTCAATCGTCCGCGGCATCACACGCGGAATCCCCATCTCACTCTCAATCAAATAAACCGGATCCTTCGCCTCCACGACGCGGCAAGTCCGCACCCCGCCATGCGTTCCCAGCGCCACATCGCGCAAGCCCTCACTGCTCGCCAGCCAAGCCGCCACACACCGAGTCCCATTGCCCGAGAGCTCGGCCTCGCTTCCATCCGCATTGAACAGCCGCAGAAAAAACTCGCCATTCGCCCTGCGCTCCAGAAACTCAATCCCATCCGCGCCCACACTAGTGTTTCGCGCAGCACAGCTTGCGCGCCAGCTCAGCATGACGTCGTTGCGCCAGCGGTTCTTCAATAATCAGGAAATCGTTCCCGCAGGCATGCGCTTTCACAAAGGGAATCATGTCTTTCTATTGTGCCTCAGCATAAACTCCTGTCAGGTAACTCTAAGGCTTCGTCAGCGCAGAGGTGCGCGATCCGACTGATAGACCCGCGCGCAAGGCTGCCCGCTCGTGCACAAAATCGTCAACTCGGTCAGTCCCTCCGGATGCGCCGCAACCGCAGCCGCCACAGGATCCCCCGCAATCCCCACCACATACGCCGCATGCTCTGCCGGGGCATCCAGCGCAGCCTGAAAGCTATCGCGGTCGCCCTCATTAATCGTCTGCTTCAGAGGAATTGCCGCCGCCTGCAGCGCACCCACATGGTCCGAGTTGTACATCAAAATCGTCGATCCCGCCGGCAACATCATCAACTGCCGCGCCACCGCTGACTCAAACGCAATTCGCGTCGTCGAGTTTTTCAACGCCTCCTTCAGCACCAGCGGCGTCCGATAAATCATCCCCACTGCGTTCAAAGCAACCAGCAACAGACAGACCGGCTGCATCAACCTCTTCACCAGCGGCTGCGATAGCACCCCACCGGCCCTCAACCCACTGCGCCGCGAGAAACGCAAACAACGCCAACGCCGGCAGCACCTCCATCCCATACCGCGAGTTGTAATACGAGAACGGCCAAAGCTGCGGAATAAAGATCGGCACCGAACCATAAGCCATCGAGTAAACATAAAACGGCAGCGGAATCCACAGCAGCAACGAAGCCAGCGCAATCCTCTGCCGAATCGCAAGCGCAAACCCGCACAAAGCAGCCGCCATCACCAGAAAACCAGTCTCCCAGAAAGCCGCATCCACCTGCGCCGTCCGCGTGTAATACACAAACGCCCAAAAGGGATTATGCCAGCCGCGATAGTGCTCCGGACCCGGCTGCAGCAGTCTTCTTCTCAATCGCCGAAGCCGAATAAGGCCCGCGAAGAAAATCCAGCGGATCATGAAAAAAGTGCTGATTGTAAGCCAGCCAGCTCACCGGCCCCGCAACCGCCAGCAGCGTGAAGCAAACAAACGACGGAACGACTCTCCGCCACACATCGCGCTGCCGTGCAAGCGCGCCACGTCACGACACACCACACCGCCGCGCCCAGAATCCAGCCATCGTAGCGCGTATAGACCGCCGCCAGAATCAGCAACCCCAGCAGCACCAGGCGCCGCGCCACAACACCGTCGCGCCCAGCACGCACCGCCTCAAGGCACTCCACCGTCAGCAGAGTCGTCCAGATCAGCAGCGCAAGAAACAGCGGCTCCGTCATCGCCGTCGTCGCGAGATAAAGCAGATTCGGATTCAGCGCATAAAACGCCGTCGCAACCACCGCCCATCGCGGCACCAGCAAATGGCGCGCCAGCCGATAGAACCCGACCACTCCTAGCGATGTAACAGAGCAGCGAAGGCCACGCGCCGGCCAGCCCGTTCTGCCACCACGCCATCTGTCTGTACAAACGGCAGCATCATCAGATGCGGCAGCGGCAGCCACACTCCGCCAAGCTGAACCAACCCCGGATTATGCGAGTCCAGAATCCGCCGCGCAATCCCCAGATGCGCCACCGCGTCCCCATACAGCAACAGGTAGCCGCGCGAGAAGCAAACCATCAGCGCAATCAGGGCCAGCAACACCGATGCCAGCGCAACCGGAAAAGTCTCCTCGCGAGTCGCCGCCCGCACAACATTCGGATCGTAGTTCGCAGTCTCAGCTCCGGCAACGCGAGCAGCCATAGTTCGCTGTGCGCCGATCCCTCTCGAACGCCTAAACCGCCGCGTGCTCAAGATGCGAAATCTCCCGGAATAGATTGAAACGCTCGTCAATCTCCTGCCGCGTCACGTTCTGCAGGCGCTCCGTCCCAAACCGCTCCACCGCAAACGAGCCCATCACGCCGCCATAAAACATCGCCGTGCGAAACACCTGCAGGAGTCAGCTTCGGCTGCGAAGCAAGGTAGCCATAAAATCCACCAGCAAAAGAATCCCCCGCACCAGTAGGATCGACAACCTCTGCCAGAGGAAGCGCCGGCGCCCGGAACGGCCGCGAAAGCTTCACCCCCGGAAACGATCGGTCACTGAAGAACGCCGTCGCACCATACTCGCCATGCTTCACCACCAGCGTCTTCGGCCCCATCGCCAGCACCTTCTCTGCAGCCAGCACCAGGTTGCGCTCACCCGCCAGCATGCGCACTTCGCCATCGTTGATCAGCAGCACATCCAGCTCACGCAACACCTTCGCAAGGTTCGCTCCATGATCGGCAATCCAGTAGTTCATCGTGTCGCCGCACACCATCTTCGCCTTCGGCATCTCGCTGCGCACCCGCGCCTGCAGCACCGGATCAATATTCGCCAGAAACAGATACTCACTGTCCTTGTAAGCTCGCAGGAATCTTCGGCTCAAATGTCGCGAAGACATTCAGATCCGTGCCCAGCGTCTTCGCCTCATTCATATTCCCCGAATAAGAGCCCGTCCAGTGAAAGCTCAACCCGTTCGACCGCTCGATCCCCTGCGTATCGATGCCGCGGCTCGTGAACACCGCCTCATGCTCCGCCGTAAAATCCTTCCCAACCACCCCAATCACGCGCACAGGCGTAAAGTAGCTCGCCGCCAGCGCAAAATGCGTCGCCGCACCACCCAGACAGTGGTCCACCTTGCCATGCGGAGTCTCAATGCTATCGAACGCCACCGAACCTACAACCAGAATCGCCATAAACCTCTTTTCAAATGAATAGAAATATGTAACCAATAAAGATACAAAACTCTCACTACGCCAGCCGAACGATCACGAAAGATACTTATCCAGCAGAATCGCCAGCCTCTCCCGCGTCGCCGCAGGAATCGCCTTACGATCCGTCAGAATCGCATACTTCAGCGCATCCCCGCATGCACAGGTCTTTTCCCTCGGCATCGCCGCAACCGCAGCCCGAACCACCTTCGCCGCGTTCTCCGCATTCTGATGGATCACCGCCACAATCTGGTCCACGGTCACATCATCATGCCCTTCGCGCCAGCAGTCGTAGTCCGTCACCATCGCCATCGTCGCGTAGCAAATCTCCGCCTCGCGAGCCAGCTTCGCCTCCTGCAGATTGGTCATCCCAATCACATCCGCGCCCCAGCTCCGGTAAAGATTCGACTCCGCTCGCGTAGAAAACTGCGGCCCCTCCATGCACACATAGGTCCCGCCACTCTTCCCTACAACACCAACAGCATCGCAAGCCTTCTGAAAAGTCGCAGCGACCGTCGCGCAAACCGGATCGCCAAACCCCACATGCGCCACAATCCCATCGCCAAAGAACGTGCCCACACGCGCAAACGTGCGATCAATGAACTGATCCGGCATCACAAAATCCGTCGGCTTATGCTCTTCCTTCAACGACCCCACCGCCGACACCGAAAGAATCCGCTCCACTCCCAGCATCTTCATCGCAAAAATATTCGCGCGAAAGTTCAGCTCACTCGGCAGAATCCGGTGCCCTCGCCCATGCCGCGCAAGAAACGCCACCTTGCGGCCCTCAAGATCGCCCAGAATAAAAGCGTCGGAAGGATCGCCAAACGGCGTCGTCACCCGCTCCTCACGCACATTCGCTAAGCCCGGGCATCGCGTACAGTCCGCTGCCCCCGATAATGCCAATCTCTGCCTTCTTCAAACTTCTTTTGCTCCCTTTTCCGAACCAAACGCGCTCAAAATAAGCCTAAAACTAGACCCTTTGGAAGTATATCGTTGCAGCGCCTCTGCATTGACGCTTCCAAACGAAGCGAGCACGTGCGCCATCGACAGCGCCGGCTCTCCTGCGGGCACAATTGCCTGCTGCAATCGGCCCCTCCGGCTGCACGCTCACAATCAAATCGCGCAGCCTCCGCGACAGCGCCAGGTCAAACCCTTCGCCAATAAAAACTCCCGTACCCGAAACCGAAATCAGCACATCGCCTTCATTGGTCGAGTAAACCTGCTCCGTGCCAGCCACCTCGTCCTTCGTCCGCTCCACCACATTCGAGTACTTCCTCGGAATCTGATCCGCATACGTCCGCATAAACGAATGCGCCGAATCGCGATTCTTCCAGCGCGAGTAATAGATCAACCCCAGCGAAGCCGTCGTCTCCTTCTCCGCGGCCGTGGCAGCCTTCCTCTGCGCAGCGTAGTACACCCCGCCATTCCACGCCGGAGCCAGCGCATCCGCCATCTCGCGCCCGCCAAACAGCTCCACCAGAATCCGCACATCCAGCTCGCCCATCACACCGACGTCGTACGGAACATAATCCGCATTCAACAAAGGATGAATATCCGGCAGCCGCACCACCGGCACCGGAGCATGCGCCATATAAGCCTTCGGATGCATAATCTCGAAACTCGACGACGGCGGATTCATCAACACGCCGGCAAATGCGGCATCCTTCCCGCCCTTCACCAGCACCGCCTGCTCAAAGCTCAATCCCTCGCTATACGGAAACAGCAACGACTCCTGCAACAGCAGCGGAGCCCGCGCCATAATCGGCGAGCCGCTCGTATCCGCCACCGAATCCTTCAACTGCCCTGCAATCTCCGGCGAATTCGCCAGCGTCTTCCCCGAGGGCTGCAGCGTGTAGTCCACAAACACCGCCATCGCCTGACCCTCGGCAACCGCGCTCCGTGCCGTGTCCGCCTCATCCACCTGCAGATGCTTGTTGTCCTCCTGCACATTGTGCGAAGTCCCGTTATCGCTGATCGACGACCACTTCGTCAGGTCCACCTTCTGGTCCTGCAGAGCATGCGTCAGCTCATGTGCCAGCACCGGCTTCTGCTGGTCCGGCTCAATCCAGTCCAGCAGATTCACCGTCTTCGTCTTATTGTCGTAAAAACCCGCAATCTGCTCCGTAAGCAGCGAAAGCAGAAACGGCCGCAGATGAAAGTCGCGATCCAGCAGCCCAAACTTCTTCAGCACAATCTCCGACCGCTCCATCCGCTTCGCGCCTTCATCCTCATCGAACTTCTCCCGCAGATACTTGTTCACCTCATCTCGCGAGATCAACTTCCGCTTCACACTATGCTCAATGGGCAGCTTCGTATCCGTGCTCGCAAAGTTCAAAATCTCATCCACCGAGCGAAACAATTCCTTCGCCTGCTCCTTCGTCATCGGAGCTTGTGGTTTATCCGAACCCTGTACCTCACCCGGCTTTTGCCCCGCATCCGGAGCCTTTGTCTGCTGCCCCTTCACCGCCAAACTCGACGCCGCCAGCGCGCAACAGGCAACCCACCGCAACCACCTCTTATCCCCGCCGCAAACCTCTAGCCGCAACATAACCCTCGCAATCCGCCGCTATAATCAAGTGTACGGGAGTTTTCTCCCCGCCCGCCATGACCGCACCCGCACAAGCCGATTTTGCCCCCACAACGACCGCCAGCTCCCTCGCAGCCTTACTCAAGGCCACCGGCATCTCCGCGCTCAACAACACCGGTTGGCTCCGCGTAACCGGCGAAGACCGCGTCCGCTGGCTCAACGGCATGGTCACCAACTCCATCCAACAGTTGAAGCCCAACGAAGGCAACTACAACTTCCTCCTCAACGCACAAGGCCGAATCCAGGGCGACGCCAACATCTTCGCCCAGCCCGACGCGCTCCTCATCGAAACCGCCGCATCCCAAATCACCACCTTCCTCGCCCACCTCGAACACTTCATCATCATGGATGACGTCGAGCTATCCGACATCTCGACCACCGAATCCGGCATCCTCGTCGCCGGCCCACAGGCCGCCTCCACGCTTGCCAAAATCGGCCTCAACGTCGACACCATCGACGCCCTCACCACAACCAAGCTCCCCCGGAACTCCTCCACCGTCACCATCATCCACGCCCACAGCCCGCTCGTCCCCAAATTCGAGCTCTGGACCACCCCAGAATCCGCGCGTGAACTCTCAGCAACCCTCACCGAAGCCGGCGCACCCCCCTGCGACGCCCGAAGCCTCGAAGCCCTAAGAATCCTCGAAGGCACGCCGCTCTACGGCACCGACATCCGCAACACCGACAAAGCCCGCGAGCTCCCCCAGGAGACCGCCCAGACCCGCGCCCTCCACTTCAATAAAGGCTGCTACCTCGGCCAGGAGATCGTCGAGCGCATCCGCTCCCGCGGCAACGTCCATCGCACCTTCACCGCCTTCCGACTCGAAGGCACACTCCCATCCCCAGGCGCGGCCCTCGAAGCCGACGGCAAATCCGTAGGCGAACTCACCAGCGTCGCCAACATCGATCTCCCCACCGGCACTAACCTCCAGCTAGCCCTCGGCTACATCCGTCGCGAAGCCCTCGACCGCAACCTTCCCATGCACTACCCCGGCGGCACCGCAACTCCAGTCCAGCTTCCCTTCTACGCCGCTGCAGCCTTAGCAAGGCCCATCAGCATCTGAAAGAAAAGAGCACACAAATGCCAGAGCAAAACAAGCCCTTCGTCATCACCGACCGCCGCAAGTTCACCCTCGAAGGCGAGCCCCGCCCCGACGCCGACCCCTCCCCCGAGCGCGAAGTCCGAGAGGAGCATAAAGCCCTCGAAACCGCAGCAGGCGCCGCCCCGCAACTCACGCCCGTCCCCACACCCGAAGCCGCCGCCAGCGAAGAGTCCGACGCCCAGCTCCCACCCCCACCCACCGCCGAAGAAACCCAGCAGGCCAAGCGCGCCTACGACATGACCGCCGACCGCCTCGACACCGCCATCCGCTCCGCCAACCCCGGCGCCGACCACCCGCCAGCCATGAGCTTCGACCAGCTCGTTCACTCCGTCTACCTCACCGCCATCATGCAGCTCGGCGGCACCACACGCGAAGGCCAGCAGCCTCAGGTCGACATCATCGCCGCGCGCCAGAGCATCGACATGCTCGGCATCCTCCAGGAAAAAACCAAGGGCAACCTCACCCCCGCCGAAACCCAACTCCTCGAGAGCGCCCTCTTCGAGCTCCGCCTCGCCTTCCTCGAGATCACCCAGGCCATCGCCCGCTCCGCCGCATCCAAGGCCGGAGCCGCACCCGGCCAACCGCCTCGCCCAACCGGCCCGAGCATCGTCCGCTAACGATGCAGGCAACCCTCACCTTTCTCGGCACCGGAACCTCCATGGGCATCCCGACGCTTGGCTGCGACTGCGTCGTCTGCACCTCCGCCATTTCTCCCACAGGAGACCCGCGCAACCGCCGCACCCGTCCCTCCATCCGCCTCGAATACGACTCGCGCACTATCCTCATCGACACCGGCCCCGACTTCCACGCCCAGGCCATCCGCGAGAACATCCGCCGCGTCGACGCCGTCCTCTACACCCACGGCCACTTCGACCACATCATGGGCTTCGACGACCTCCGCCCCCTAACCTTCCACGGCGTCGACAATCTCCCCATCTACGCCGACGAGATCACCGCCAGCAACATCGAGCGCATCTTCGAGTACACCTTCCGCAAAGAAGACCGTTACCCCACCAGCGCCCGCGTACACATCCATCGCCTCGACCCCACCCCCGGCTCCGGCGTCGACATCTTCGGCGCCTGCTTCCAGCGCATCCCCGTCACGCACGGTCGCGAACAAATCACCGGCTACCGCTTCGGTCGCGCCGCCTACCTCACCGACATGAGCGACATCCCCGAGGTCAGCATCCCCCTCCTCCAAAATCTCGACATCCTCATCCTCGACGCCCTGCGCCTCACCCCGCACCCCAGCCACTCGCACTTAGAAAAATCCGTAGCCATCGTCGAACAACTCAAGCCCCAGCGAGCCTTCTTCACCCACATGGGCCACGACCTCGACCACGCCGCCACCAACGCCACCCTCCCCCCGCACATTCAGCTAGCCTACGACGGCCTCAAGCTTGAATTCGAGATCGCCCCATGAAAATCTACCGCTCACTCTCCGAGATCCCCACCAACTTCGGCCCCACCGTCGCCACCATCGGCAACTTCGACGGCGTCCATCGCGGCCACCTCTGGGTCATCGAAGAAGTCGTTGCCCGTGCCAAAACTCTCGGCACAAAATCCATCGCGATCACCTTCGAACCCCACCCCGCGCGCGTCCTCCGCCCCGAATCCACCCTCCCTCTCATCACTCCCCTCACCGAAAAGCTCGATCTCCTCGCCACTACCGGACTCGACGCAGTCGTCGTCATCCCCTTCACCAAAGACTTCTCACTAATGTCCGCCCGCGATTTCGCCACCCAAATCCTCCACCAGACGCTCCATGTCACAGAACTCCACGAAGGAGAAAACTTCCGCTTCGGCCATCACGCCGAAGGAGACGTGAACAATCTCGAAGCCCTGGGCCGCGAACTCGGCTTCACCTGCAAGGTCTACTTCCCAAGAGCCATCCGCAAACAGCCCATCTCCTCGAGCCGCATCCGCCAGCTCATTACTGAAGGCAATGTTAGCCAGGTCCGCGCATGCCTCGGCCATCCCTTCGCCATCGCCTCCACACCCGCCTCAGGCCGCGGCTACGGCACCCGCTACACCGTCCCCACTATCAATCTCGCCCCATACAACGAACTCCTCCCGGCCAATGGCGTCTACATCACCACCCTTACCGTCGGCAGTAGCCCCTCAGCCGAAACCTTCGAAGCCGTCACCAACGTAGGCAATCGCCCCACCTTCGGCGCAGACTCCTTCACCGTAGAATCCCACCTTTTAAACTTTCACCCCATCACCCTCACCGAACAAACACCCCTCACCCTAACCTTCCTCCACCGCCTCCGCCCCGAAATCCGCTGGCCCAACCCCGAAGCCCTCCGCGAACAAATAGGTCGCGACCTAGCCAAAGCAAAACGCTACTTCACCCTCTGCCGAACCCTCACCTCAAAGCCCCACCTGACACCCAACACCTGACGCACGATACCTGATACCTGAATCAAAAAGTTCTCAGTCCGCCGCTCCGCACGACATTTGCCGTCGCAGTCGCTGACCTATAACGCCTGCGGAACAGTCTGAGGAACTGGCGAAGCCGGACCACTCTCCTGCGGAACCGCACGAGGCTTCACCGGAACGTCCTCCTGTGGCGGCAACGTCTTCGGCGCCTCCGGAGGAGCAACCTCCTGCTTCGGCTGTTTCGCAGCTCCCTCCGGAACATCCGAATCCGGCTCCTCCGCCTTAGCCGCCGAAGCTGCCCGAACAGCCCGATCCGCCGCCGTAGTCAAAGGCACATCCAATTTCTTCTGCGGAGCCCCACCCGTAGCAAACACCTCATTTGGCTTACTCGCAATCGCCGCCCGCATAAAATCCATCCACATCGGCAGCGCAGCCTTCGCTCCTGTCTCTTTCTCTCCCAGCGACTCCCGATCGTCAAACCCAATCCACGTCCCACAGGTCACCGAAGGCGAAAACCCCACAAACCACGCATCCGTAAAATCATTCGTTGTCCCCGTCTTCCCGCCCAGCGGATGCTTCAACTGAGCCGCCGCCGCCCCAGTTCCATGCGCCGTCACCGCCTGCAGAAACTGCATCATCGTCCGCGCCGTCTCGACCGAAATAACCTCCGTCACCTCACTCGGAGCCTCTTCGAGCGGCATTCCATCCGCTTGCATCACCTTGCGGATATACCGTGGCTCAATCCGAATCCCGTCATTCGGAAACACGCTATACCCCCCCACCTGCTCAGCAAGCGTAATATCCGCCGCCCCAATCGCCACCGGCAAAAACATCGGCAGATTACTCGTAATCCCAAACCGCCGTGCCGTATCGATCACCTTGCGAATCCCATACCGGTCCGCCAGCTTCAGCGCAGGAATATTCCGCGACTCCGCAAATGCCTCCAGCAGCGTCATCGCGCCCTTATAGTTCGGCTCATAGTTATGCGGCGTGTAAGGCCCATTCGGCGTTGAAAAACTCACCGGCCCATCCACAATAATGTCCGTTGGCTTCGCCCCATTCTCAATCGCGGTCGTATACACATACGGCTTGAACGAAGACCCCACCTGCCGCTGAGCCTGCGTAGCCCGGTTGAACTGCGACAGCGCAAAATCCCTGCCCCCCACCATCGCCAGCACCTCGCCGCTGGCATTATCAACCGCCATCATTGAAGCCTGCGCCCCGGAGTCCTGCTGCAGCGAAGCCTTCAGCGTCCCATCCGTCGCAACACTCTCAATCCGCACATAAACCACATCTCCAGTCTTCAAAAAACTGTCGCCATCAACGTTCTGCGTCCACTTCCAATCCTCCGGAACCAGCACCACGCTCCGGTCCGCCGCGACCTTCACTGAAACCTTCTTCGCCGCAACCGCTGTCACCAGCCCGTGAACGTAGCTGCCCTTCTCCACCGGCTGCACCCAGTCCGGATGCCGGTAGCTCTCTATATCCACGCCCTCCAGAACGACATTCGGCACATGCCCTTTCCACCCATGCCGCCGCTCATAAGTCGCCGTCCCATCCAGAATCGCTTTATTCGCCACTGTCTGCAGATCGAGATCCAGCGTCGTATAAACGCGCAGCCCCGCCCCATGCACCTGCTCCACTCCATACTGTTTCTCGAGTTGCCGCCTCACCTCCTCCACAAAATAAGGCGCAACACTATTCGCGGGAGGCTCCAGATGCAGTCCCAGCGGCGCAGCCGTCGCCGCATCTGCCTGCGCCCGCGTAATCTTCCCATCCGCCAGCATCTCGCTGATCACTAGATTCCTACGCCGCAGCGCCCGATCCGGATACTTCAGCGGGGAATAAGCCTCCGGCCCCTTCGGCAGCGCCGCCAGCAGAGCCGCCTCCGGCAGCGTCAAATCCTTCGCCTTCTTGTTGAAGTAAAATTCTGACCCCGCCTCAAACCCATAAGTCCCATGCCCGAGATAAATCTGATTCGCATACAACTCAAAGATCTGCTGCTTCGTAAACCGCCGCTCAATCTGGACCGAAAGAAATACCTCCTGAATCTTCCGCCCATAAGTTTTCTCTGCAGAAAGAAAAAGATTCCGCGTCAACTGCATCGTCAGCGTCGAAGCCCCCTGCGCCCGCCCCTGCGAATGCAGATCCCTCCACGCAGCGCCCACCGCGCGAAACAGGTTCACACCCCAGTTCCGCTCAAAGCTCTTATCCTCAATTGAAATAATCGCCTCGCGCAACACCGGAGGAAAATCCGAATACGGCACCACCACCCGCCGCTCCAGCGCAAAAGACCCGAACACCCTCCCATGCACATCCAGCAGCTCAGTTGTCGTATTCGGCCGATACCGAGCCAGGTCATCCATCTGCGGCAGGTCGATCGAATAAACAAACATCAACCCGCAAAGAGCCCCGAAGACTGCCGACAACTCCAGCAGCACAAAGAACGTAACCTGCTTCGCAATGCGGCGGCTGGGATACTCCGGCCCAGTCAGCGTAATCCGGTGAAGCACCCGCCTCCACCGCGGCATCTTCTTAGCTTCAGACGACCTGTCTTCGCGCGTGTAGAGGCTCTGCATCGCCTTTCACAATAGCACGCACAGACACCCGCAAACCGCCTTGCAGAACCACACTAAGTTCAGAAAAAACGGCCGCCTTAAGCCGCCTTATTCTTCAACAACGCGAGCGCCTTCGACAGCTGTTCATCCACCGTCACGCTGGGCTTAGCCGCAGCAGCAGCCTGATCCGCCGGCTCTCCATCCTCATCCACCACCGGCTGGTCCGAATTCGAAGCCACAATCACCCCCGGCGTAACCCCATCATCCTGCAGCTTCTTCCCCGAAGGCGACTCATACTTCGCCACCGAAAGAATCAGCGCCGCACCATCCGGCAGCTCAAACGTCTTCTGCTGAGCCCCTTCGCCAAACGTCTTCTCCCCCACCAGATCAGCGCGCTTGTTATCCAGCAACGCCGCCGCCGCCAACTCCGCCGGCCCAGCCGTCCCGCGATTCACCAGCACCACCAGCGGAGCCGTCGTATTCACCGCCTTTGAAGCATCCGCCGTAAACGTCTGCTTCTCTACCTTCTGCCCCTCCAGAATCGCAATGGTGCCGTCCTTCAAAAAGAAGTTCGCCAGCCGAGTCCCCTCCACCATATCGCCCGCCGCCACATCGCGCAGATCCAGCAGAATCTTCTTATTCCCCTGCTTCGACATCACCTTCAGCTTCGTTTCAATCTGCTGCACATGGTCGCGATCCAGCACGCCCGGCTTCAGATAAAGAATCGACGCATTCTCATACATCGCCTCCGACACCGGAGCCAGCACCGGCACCGCCCGCGTCATCACAATCTTGTCCGGAGCCGACTTTCGCGGCCGCACCACCGACACCGTCAGCTCGCTCCCCGGAGCACCCTCCAGCAGCAGCTGAATCATCGCCAGCGAAATATCCCGCGTATCCGCCGGTCCAATCGCCTCAATAATGTCCCCGTCGCTGATCCCCGCCTTATCCGCCGGGCTCCCCGGAATCACCGAAACCACCGAAGCATACCCATACCGCTTCGACACGTTAATCCCCACCTGCGCCTTACCACCCTTGTCCGACTTGTAAGCCTTGTAGTCCTCAGGCGTCAAATAGCTCGAGTCCGCATCCAGCGACTCCAGCAGCCCGCGCAGCGCGCCATTCGTCACCAAAGTAATATTCGGCTGCTCCACATAATCCGTCTGGATATGCCGCAGCACCTCGCTATAAACGTTGATCTGGCGATAGGCCCCATCCTGCGGCTCCGAAGCCGCCTTCGCTCCCGGCGTATTCACGCCCAGAAACACCACCAACACCAGAACCACCGACACGGCGAGCAACAGAATCTTCGAAATCTTGGGCATAGTTAGAACGGCTCCATCGGGGACAATCCTCACCGCAAGGGTTAGACGCACACCGTACTCAAAATGATACTCTCGAACCGTAACAGTTGGCCGGAAACCAGCACTAACACTTTGGTGGCGGCGGGCAGAATCGAACTGCCGACCTACGGGTTATGAGTCCGTCGCTCTAACCATCTGAGCTACGCCGCCGATGTATTGAAAAGGGTTACGCCGGCACAAAACTCTATCAAGGAAAGAGATCATCGCCACGGCACAGCCAGCTTCCATCATACTTGATTCCGCCCCGAGCGAAAAGCCGCGCACCACCGTCCTCGGCGTCATACCCGCACGCCTCGCCTCCACCCGCCTCTCCCGCAAAGTCCTTCGCCTCATCTCCGGAAAACCCATGCTCGCCTGGGTCTACGAGGCCGCCCGAGCCTGCCCCCAACTCACCGACGTCCTCATCGCCACCGACTCCGAAGAAGTAGACGCCCTCTGTAGCGAAAACAACTGGCCCGTCCAACTCACCTCCTCTAATCTCCCCAGTGGCACCGACCGCGTCCACGCCGTCTCCCTCCAAATCCCCGCCGACATCTACGTCAACATCCAGGGCGACGAGCCCCTCCTCAAACCCGAGCACCTCACCGCCCTCCTCCGCCCGTTCTCTCAACCGGAAGTCGAAGTCACCACCCTCAAAGTCCTCTGCACCCCCGAAAACATCAACAATCCCAACGCCGTCAAAGTAGTCACCGCCGCCGACGGCCGAGCCCTCTACTTCTCGCGCGCCACCATCCCCTACAACCGAGACCCCGAACACAACCCCACCCCGCAATACTGGAAACACATCGGCCTCTACGCCTACCGTCGTGCCACCCTCCAGCGCTTCCCCACTCTTCCCCCCAGCGCCCTCGAACAAACCGAGCGCCTGGAACAACTCCGCTTCCTCGAAAACAACATCCCCATCCACGTAGAACCCACCGACCACGACACCATAGGCGTAGACACCGAAGAAGACCTCCACCGGGTAGAATCCCTCCTCCTCAATCAAATTCCATAAAATCAACACCGGGCCCGAATCCAAAAACCGGAGCACCGATGAAACCCGCCCTGCCCCTCCGAATCGCCTCTATCCTCGCCCTCGTAGCCGCCCTCGGCCACACTCTCCTCTTCCTCACTTACCACCCCACCCACGGCCCCGACGAGATCGTCGTCGTCACCGCCATGCAGACCCACATCTTCAGCTTCGGAGGCTTCCTCCACTCCTACTGGCAGCTCTACTTCGGCTACGAGCTCTTCGTCACCATCTCCTGCCTCGTCGAGTGCGCCATCCTCTGGCAATTAGCCACACTCTCCACCACGCTCGCCATCCGCCCCATCACCCTCGCGCTCTTCCTCGGCGAAGTAGCCATCTCCATCCTCATGTTCAAGTTCTTCTTCACCATCCCCATCGTCGTCCACACCGCCACTGCCCTCTGCCTTCTCCTGGCCCTTCTGGCCCTCAAACCCCAAACCAAACCCCCTGCGGCCTCGACCGACAAATAGGGCACTTCTTCTACACAAAAGTATGATTTTTGAATATTTTCCGTTATAGTAGGCTCCTCCCCATCGGCCTCGAACACGTGGCCGGCCGTTCTTGTTAGCTGAGATAGAAAGCACTCTCAGAGAGAACGGATGCTAGTTGCAGCAGGGGGAGATCAACTTTGACAAAACACGACAGCAGTGTAGCGCCGCAGCGCAAAGTCTGCGCGGAAGGCCATTCCTTCGCATCCTCGGCCAAGCCTTTCAGAAGCCCGGTTTTTCCCGCAATCCGGGCCTTTCTTCGCCAAAACGAAGCGGGCGGATCTCTCGTTGAGCTCGCCGTCTCCCTGCCAATTCTCCTCCTCATCATGACGGGCATCTTTTCCTTTTCCGTCGCCCTCAATCAAAAGCTTGTTTTGACGGAGGCCGTCAGCACCGGCGCGCGTTTCTTCGCCACAGACCGCGGAGACACCGACCCCTGCGCCTCCACCGCTGCCAGGGTCTATGCCGCCGCTCCGACCATGAGTCAGTCCGCCATGACATTCGCTTTCTCAATCACAAACGGCACCACCACCACCAGCTTCTCCAAACCGACCTGCAGCGGAGCAACCATGACCACCGGCGGGAGCGCCCTGTTACAGGTCTCCTACCCCTGCACTCTTTCGGTCTATGGAAAGACCTTCCCCTGCCAGCTCAGTACGCAGGTAACCGAGGTGATTCAATGAAAGAGAACGCCCTCATTCCCTCCTTCGTTAAGAGTCGCTCAAGGATGACAGCGGACAGGTACTTCCCTGGGTCGCCCTCTTGAGCGTTCTGTTTCTGGGAATGACTGGCCTGACTCTCGATCTTGGTCGCGCCCTCACCTGCTATCGCGAACTCCAGACCTCCACCGATGCGGCCGCAATGGCCGGGGCCTACGCGATGTCCCTCACCAGTGCGACCACAACTTCCGTCACCGCAGCCGTCAATGCCTACAGTTCAGCCAGCGGTGGCGCAAATCAAAACTCCAACCTTCCCGGTGCCTCGGTATCCGTCACCCTGAAGTGCCTCACCAGCGTCTCCACCACCGGAGTTCTCTGCGGCGCGACCGCCGCAGGCAGCTACAACGCCATCCAGGTGGTTCAGACCGCATCCGTCCCCACCATGTTCATTCGCGTCCTGACCCTGTTTGGCATCAACTCCGCCAGCTCCCTCACCCTCAGGACCGCCTCAACCGCAGCCATGAGAGGAGCACAGAACGCCCAATACAACGTCGCCATGGTCGTCGACACAACAGCTTCGATGGGCTCGAACGACACCGATGCCAGCTGTGGAAGCACCAGAATCTCCTGCGCCCTGTCGGGTGTGCAAACCCTCCTGGGGAACCTTACCCCCTGCACGGTCTCCAGCACTTCGACCAATTGCACCCCGTTCGATCAGGTCAGCCTCTTCACTTTTCCCGCGATACAAGCGAATACCGCGAAAAACGACAC
Organism: uncultured Acidobacteriaceae bacterium; assembly: GCA_963841335.1. GTDB lineage: Bacteria > Acidobacteriota > Terriglobia > Terriglobales > Acidobacteriaceae > Edaphobacter. The sequence continues at coordinate 770,013 of CAWJCF010000001.1, forward strand.
CACCTGCCCCACTTCCGATCCCACCACCGTTCCCTACTTCGCTCCTACCGCCGGCGGGACCTGGACCAACACCAATTTCTCCAGCAGCGCTCCAACCTACCAGCTCACTACCTACCTGAGCGATTACAGCTCAAACAACAAAACCGGAGCTGCGTTGAACACCTCCTCCTCCCTTACCATCGCGACAGGCGGTGGCGTCGGCACCCAAAAAAATCCATGTGGTGGTATGCAAACCCCCGGCGGCGAAGGCACTTACTTTGGCGGAGTCATCTACTCGGCACTCTCATCGCTGGCCGCCGCACAGGCTGCCAATCCCGGCTCCCAGAATGCCCTGATCATTCTCAGCGATGGCGACGCTGACAGCACGAAAATCACGGGCGGGACGAATAATGGCAGCACCTATGGCTCTCTTCAGGATCAGTGCGCCCAGGCAGTAGCCGCCGCACGATCTGCGTCAGGCATGACCGACACCACCGTCTACACCATCGCTTACGGTGCCGCGTCCTCAGGTTGCGCCTCGGACGCTTTTAACGCCAAAACAAATCCGTCCGGCACGAACGTCACCCCCTGCCAAACGATGTCGCAGATGGCCACCAGCCCGTCAACCTTCTACTCCGACGCCACCGCCTCCCAAAACAAGGGCCAATGCACCTCGCCCGCCAATCCAAGCCTCAGCCTCACCGGAATCTTCAAACAGGTGTCCACGCAATTCACCATCGCCCGCCTGATACCCGACAGCTCCCAGTGACCCACCCACCTCCGCAGGAGAACAGCGCGCCTCAACCTCAGAAACACGACAAACCAACTCAGAAAAACACAGCGACCAACCCATAGGCGCCATCCTGCCAAACCCATAGTCGCCATCCTGCCCAATCCCCTCGTCGTCATCCTGAGCAATCCCCTCGTCGTCATCCTGAGCAAAGCGAAGGATCCCTGTATTTTGCCGTAGATGCTACCGCTCTTGCCTTGTTTTTTAGTTGTCATCCTTCGACGAAGGCGGAGGACCTGCTGTTGCTTTTGCCGTTGCCGTGGGGCCTTGCCTTGCCTTTGCCCTTGTCTTTGCCCTTGCTGTTGAAGTTGCTGTTGCCGTTCTACTTTCCTCAACCCACCAACAAACAGCGTCATCTCGACCGAAGCAGATCACGGTCCCATCGTGATCTGCGAAGTGCAGAGACCCCCGCATTTTGCCCTTGCCGTTGCCCTTGCCCTTGCCGTTGCCCTTGCCGTTGCCTCTGTCGTTGCCTTTTCCTTTGCCGTGGCTTCTAGGTGTGATCTATCAGGAGGTTGTTGTCCATTCGATCGAGAACTGTGAAGCTGAGTTTACGAAGACTTTGCGACTCAGGAGACCGAGTGGACTACCACCATCATGCTCGATTGACGATTCATCGTCGAGAGGAACTTGCGGTTGCTGTTCTCACCTGCCGGCTGAGCTTGAAGGAGGCTGCGGCCGAGTTCAAGCTTAGCCGGCAGAGCGCGGCGAAGTGGGTCAGGCGCTATCGGTTGGAGGGTCTGTCTGGGCTGCAAGACCGCTCGTGCCGTCCGCGCCGGAGCCCGCGCCAGACGCCGGATGAGCTGGTGACCCGGGTCGAGGCCTTACGCCGCCAGCGCTGGACTGGGGTTCGGATCGCGCTCGAACTGAAGATCGGCCCGGCCACAGTGAGCCGGATCCTGCGCCGGCTCAAGCTCAACCGCATCCGCCATCTGGAGCCGCAACTGCCACCCAACCGTTACGAGCATGCCGCGCCAGGCGACCTGGTGCACTTCGATATCAAGCGCCTGGTGCGGATCCAGCGGCCCTCACACCGCGTGACCGGCGACCGCCGCGACGGGGTCAAGGGCATCGGTGCCGAGTTCCTCCACATCGCCATCGACGACCACTCCCGCATCGCCTTCACGGCTATGTATCCGGATCAGAGCGAAGCCTCCGCGACCCACTTCCTGTACTCCGCCACGGCGTGGTTCGCCCGGCTCGGCATAGCGGCCCGAGGTCTGCTGACCGACAACGGCAAGTGCTACACAGCCCATCGCTTCCTACGCAGCTGCCACGATCTCGGTATCCGGCCCAGGCGAACCCGGCCCTACACGCCGCGCACCAACGGCAAGGCCGAACGCTTCATCCAGACCGCGCTCCGAGAATGGGCCTACGCACAGACCTATCAGAACTCCCAACAACGCACACAGGCTCTGCTAAGCTTCACCCATCAGTACAACTGGCATCGACCACACGCGGGCATCAATCAACAAACACCCATCAGTAGAGCAGGAATCGACGACAACAATCTCTTGAGGCACCACATCTAGGTAAGCCAAGCCTTCAGGCTTGGCCCTCTCAGCAATCCGTCAGGGAAAGGGGCTTTAGCCCCTGGGGTATGCCTTCCTCCCGCCACAAAACTCCATAAGCAACCCATTCCACCTCAACCACTTACAACTATTTTCTTCAAAAACAGCCCAAAACGCACCTGTCAAGCCTCAAAACCACTCAAATCCAACAAAACGCAAGAGATCCGAGTGGCATTTTAGTTTCATTCAAACCCATATAATTAACTTATAGAGTAAAGAAAAGGAAAAGCCCCGGCCACAGCCGGGGCTAACTCATTTAGAAACAATATTTTGACCCATAAACCCTTTATTATGAATATTTTGCATCCCACATACCCCGCTAAGTCTTTTACAATGAATATTTTACGCAAAAGAGAGGGGGAGGGGGGTACCCCTTCTCACAAAGCCCCGAAACGCAACTCCAAACCCGCCGGCGCGACACCCACCGACACTTCCGTGAGCGACGCCACCACCCAATCCGCAGCCCGCAGTTCCTCCGCCGGCTCCGTACCCAGCACCGCCATCACCCGGCACCCGGCAGCCTTTCCCGAACCCACTCCCGCAGGCGCATCCTCCACCACCACACACTCCCCAGGCAAAAATCCCAGCAGCTCCGCCCCTTTGCGGTACGGCTCCGGATCAGGCTTGCCCCGCTCCACCATCTCCCCGCTGATAATCCTCTCCGGAACCGGCAACCCCGCAGCTGTCAGCCGAGCCAGCAACAGCCGCCGGCTCGCCGAGGTCACAATCGCCCATCGCTCCTGCGGCAGACTCTCCAGCAGCCTCCTCACCCCCGGCAACACCCGCAGATCGGCCACATCCGCAACCTCCATATCGGTGATCACCTTCAATCCCGCCTGCGCATCCATATCCGGCCGCAGCAGCCTCACAATATCGATCGCTCGCCGCCCATGCGGCACCTCAAGCGTCTCGGCATTCGGAACCCCATACAACGCCGCCCACTTCCGCCAGCTACGCTCCGCCGACCCAATGGAGCTAACCAGCACCCCATCCATATCGAACAAGATCCCCTGCGCAGCCACTGAAATCGGCCCGCTCAACCAGCACTCAGCACAAACCGCTGAGCCGCCTCCAGCACTCGTGCCACCGACTCCACCGAGCAACTCTCGCAATAAACCCGCAAAAGAGGCTCCGTCCCAGAAGCCCGCAGCAACAACCAGGTCTCGGCCGCGTTTTTCTTCCCAACGCAATCCGGATTCTCCAGAAAAAACTTTATCCCATCCAGAGTCTCAACCCGAAGCACCTTCAACCCGGCAATCTCCTTCACTCCAGCCTTCGCCCGAGCAATCGCCGCTTGCTTCACCGCCGAGTCGATATGCATATCGACTCGGCCATACTGATGCTCGCCAAACTCCGCCTGCAGCGCCGCAACAAGCTGACCTAGAGTCTTCTTCTCATCCGCCATCACATTCGCCAGCAACAGCGAATTCAACAGTCCATCGCGCTCCGGCAAATGCCGACTAATCCCAACTCCGCCCGATTCCTCGCCCCCAATCAGAATCTCCCGTTCCAGCATCAGGTCCACAACATACTTGAACCCGATTCCATGCTCATGCAGCTTCCGTCCATACTTCGCCGCAATCCGATCCACCATCTTGGTCGTGTTGAACGCCCGCGTCACATCGCCCGGCCACTTCTTCCGCTCCAGCAACCACCACATCAGCAGACTCAGGATCTTATGCGCATCAACCACATTCCCATGCTCATCGACCGCGCCAATCCTGTCCGCATCGCCGTCCGTAATCAGCCCCGCATCGCACTTCTCCGCCACAACCGCGATCTGCGTAGCCTTGATGTGCGGCAGAATCGGCTCCGGATTGATCCCCGGAAACGCGGGATTGATCTCACTCCGAATCTCTACACACGGAATTCCGGCCTTCCCGAAGATCCCCGCAATCACGCCGCGTCCCGCGCCATACATGCAATCAACCAGGAACCTGTATCCCGAAGCCCGAATCGACTCCAGGTCCACAAACCGCGCAATCGCCGCAATGTACTCCGGGTTGAAGTCCACCGTCTCAATCGCCGCCGCCTTATCCGCCTTCCGCAACGGCTTCCCCAGATAGCTCTCAATCGCCGTCATGATGGAAGGCTTGCCCGATCCGCCATAACTGGCCTTGTACTTCACCCCATTCCACTCCGCCGGATTATGGCTCGACGTAATCATCACCCCGCCAGCAGCCTTCCGCTCCCGCACCGCATACGACAACGCCGGAGTAGGCGTAATCTCCGCCGCCATCGCCACCGGAATCCCCGCGCCAGCCAGCACCTCCGCCACAACCCCCGCAAACGACCGCGACCCGAACCGCGTGTCATAGGCAATACAAACCCCAGCCGCAGCATCCTCCTCCGCGAGCACATAGTTAGCGATCGCACGCGCAGCTACCTTCACATTGTCATAAGTGAAGTCGTCTGCAATGACCCCACGCCACCCATCTGTTCCAAACTTAACGACAGTCGTCTCCGCCATATCCGTCCAATTCTCGCAGCACAACGTTAGATCAGGTCTTCCCGCCCCGCGCTCTTCAACTCCGCAACCACTTTCCCCACATCCTGAGACCTCTCGCGCGTCGTAATCAGCAGAGCATCCTTCGTCTGCACCACGACAAGATTGTTCACACCAACCAAAGCGATCACTTTGCCGGGAGCATGAACATAGTTCCCGGTCGAGTCGATCGAGATACAAAGCGGATCCTCTCCGTCAAACACATTCGCCACGGAAACCTGCTCTGGCGGACAACCAGCCGAGTGCTCATGCAGCGCCGACCAGCACCCCAGGTCATTCCACTCGAAATCACCAGGCAGGCAATAGATCTCCGCACCAGCCTCGCCCCTCGCCGAGCGTGGTTCCAGCACCGCATAATCAATGCTGATGTTCTCGCACTGCGGATAGACCTCCGCAAATACGCGCTCAAACTCCGGCGTCCCATAAGCTGCTGCAATCTTCTCCATCAGCGGAGCCATCGCCGGACGAAACTCACGAATCGCATTCGCCAGCGTGCGTGCACTCCACAGAAAGATCCCGCTATTCCATCCATAGTTGCCAGAAGCCACAAACTGCTCCGCTACTGCCGCGGCTGGTTTTTCCGTAAACCGCTTCACCCGCCGCACTGCGATCGCGCCGGTCGTAGATTGGGTCTCCCCAACCTTCGCACCCACCTCAATATATCCGTAGCCTGTCTCTGCCTTGGTTGGAGGAACTCCCAGCACAATAATCTTGTTCCCACTCGCGGCGAGCACAATTCCGGCGTGAATCACGTCGGCGAAGCGCGCCACATTTTTCACCACATGGTCCGAAGGAAATATCCCAATCACAGTCTCAGGTTCAGTCCTTTCCAACAGAAACGCCGCTAGCGCGCAAGCGGGAGTCGTATTCCGAGCCGCGGGCTCGCTCAAAATATGAGCCCTCGGAACCTCTGGAAGCTGCTCAGCAATCAGATCGTCCAGCAGATCGTTCGTAATCACCCAGATCCTCGCCAAATCGCAGAGCCGAGCCAGACGGTCCACCGTCTGCTGAATCATCGTGCGCTTGCCGTCCAGAGCCAGAACCTGCTTTGCCCGCGTCTTCCGGCTGCGAGGCCAGAACCGAGTTCCACTTCCACCTGCAAGAATCACCGGAACGAACTTCGGCTCTCCCTTATCGCCTTCAATCGGCATATGTCTCCATCTCAAAGGAAACGAGCGCACCGAGATGCGCCCGCCCGTAACACCAACAAACTATCCCAGCGTCGCGAAGTACTCCCGCATCCGCTTCACACCTTCATCCATAACGTCATGCGACACCGCATACGAAAGCCGAATGTGTTCCGCAGTCCCAAACGCCTCGCCTGGCACCACCACAACATGGGCTTCGCTCAACAACTTCGCCGCCAGATCGGTCGCCGACTTGATCCCACCCTTGCCAATAAACCGGCTCACATTGGGATAAACATAAAACGCTCCCTGCGGCACCGTACACGTCAGCCCCGGAATCGTCTTGAACCCGGCCAGTACCTGATCCCGAAGCCTGATGTAATCCGCGCGCATCTCCGCCACGCACTCCTGCGACCCGCTCAGCGCAGCAATCGATGCCTTCTGCACCATGCTCGCCGTATTCGAAGTGCTCTGCGACTGCAGCTTACTCATCGCGGCAATAATCGCCTTCGGGCCAAGCGCAAAACCGGCCCGCCAACCCGTCATCGCATAGGTCTTCGACAACGACCCCATCACCAGCACATGTTCCTTGCAGTCCGTAAACGATCCGCCGCTGACGATCTCGCCCGTAAAGTTCAGGTAGACATAACACTCATCCAGCAGCACAAAGATCCCATTCTTATGAGCCAGCCGAACGATCGCCTCCAAATCTTCCGGAGCCACCACCGCACCCGAAGGATTCGACGGCGTATTCAAGATAATCGCCTTCGTCTTCGGCGTAATCGCTGCCTCAATCATCTTCGCCGTGATGCGGAAGTTTTCTTCCTCTTTGCTCTCAACCAGCACCACCTTACCGCCGGCATACTGAATAATGTCCTTGAACGAGACCCAATACGGAACTGGCAGAATCACCTCATCGCCGTGGTCCACCAGGACCTGGATTGCATTGAACAATGCCAGCTTCCCGCCCGCTGTAAACACGCACTCGTCCGCCGAGTAGTTCGAACCAAAATCGCAGGCATGCCGGTCCACAATGGCCTTGCGCACCTCCGGAATTCCGGCAACATTGGTATACCGCGTAAAGTTCTTCTCAATCGCTTCAATCGCCGCATCTTTAATATGACGTGGTGTTGAAAAGTGGGGTTCGCCGGCGCCAAAGTCCGCCAGGTTCACGCCCTCGGACTTTAATTTCAGCGCCGCCGCTGTAATCGCCATGGTTGCCGAAACTTCAATGCGGTTGATGCGGTCCGCAAATATCTTCGTCGCAGTTGCTGTGCTCATAGCTCTAGTGTGTCAGATTAAGTCAGCCAGATAAAGCCCACGCACGACAACAACCTCCGCAATCGTCTTCCGCCACAAAGAATCGATCTTTCACCCCGCCCCGGTTTCGTCTATTCTTTACCCTACCCATGGCCGAATTCCCCCAAATCGTAGGCCACTCACCCCTCCGCAAAGAGGGCCGCGCGAAGGTTCTCGGCCGCGCCGAGTACGTCGACGATATCTCGCTTCCCAACATGTGGTTCGGAGCCACTGTCCGCAGCACAATTCCCCGCGGCCGCATCTCCTCCATCGCCTTCGACCCCTCCATCCCCTGGCACGAGTTCACCATCGTCACCGCCGCCGACATCCCCGGCGAAAACACCATCGTCCACCTCGCCAAAGACCATCCCTGTCTCGCCTCCACCCACGTCAATCACGTCGAAGAACCAATTCTGCTGCTGGCACACCCCAACCGGGCCGTCCTTCCCGCAGCCGTGGCCGCTGTCCATATCGCCTACGAAGAGCTTCCAGCCATCTACACCATCGAGCAGTCCGAAAAGAAGGAACAGATCATCTGGGGCGAAGGCGAATCCGCTAACACCTTCAAAACCTATCTCATGCAGAAGGATCGGCTCCCCACTCCCAACGAAGTCTGGCAGACTGCCGATTACATCGTCGAAGGCGAGTACCGCACCGGAGCCCAGGAGCAGCTCTACATCGAAAACAACGGGGTCATCGCCGAATATGATCCGGAAACCGGCGTAACGGTAAGAGGTTCCATGCAGTGCCCTTACTACCTCGTCCACGCCCTCGAGCTTGTCTTCAACCTCCCCTCCGAAAAATGCCGCGTCATTCAGACCGAGACCGGTGGAGCCTTCGGCGGCAAAGAGGACTTCCCAAGCGTCATCGGCAGTCACGCGGCCCTACTTGCGATGAAATCCGGGCATCCCGTCAAACTCTGCTACGACCGCGCCGAAGACATGGCTGCTACCACCAAACGCCACCCCTCGCGCACCCGACATCGCACTGCCGTCAGCAAAGAGGGCAAACTCCTCGCCGGCGAGATCGACTTCGCCATCGATGGCGGAGCCTACATGACACTCTCGCCCGTCGTCCTCTCTCGTGGAACCATTCACGCCGCCGGCCCATATCACTGGCCCTACCTGACCGTCCGCGCCAAAGCAGTAGCCACCAACATCCCACCTCACGGAGCCTTCCGCGGCTTCGGCGCGCCACAAAGCATCTTCGCCCTCGAACGCCACATGGACAAAATCGCCAAGGTCGTCGGCCTCACTCCGGAAGAACTCCGCCGCCGCAACTTCCTCTCGACGGGCGACCGCACCGCAACCGGCCAGCTCCTCAAAGACCCCGTCGACATGCAGCACCTGCTTACCCGGGCTCTCGAAGAGTCCAACTACCACGCCAAACGCAAGCAGTTCGACCGCGAAAATCTCACCAGCACCATCAAACGCGGCATAGGCTTCGCGACCTTCTTCCATGGTGCAGGCTTCACCGGCTCCGGCGAGCGCCGCCTCAACTCCCTCGTCGAGATCGAGCTGACCCCCGAAGGCCAGCCCAGCATCCTCGTCTCCTCCACCGAGTTCGGCCAGGGCACCAACACCATCCTCTGCCAGATCGCCGCCCAGACCCTCGGCCTACCATACGACCAGGTCCTCATCGCCCAGCCCGACACCAGCCGCGTCCCCAACTCCGGCCCAACCGTCGCCTCACGCACCGCCATGGTCGTCGGCAAACTCGTCGAGCGCGCCGCCCAGATCCCTCTGCGGCGCTTGTAGTCGGCGCCGGAATGCCGCACGACTATGCCCCCGAGGACTTCCGCCGCGCCGCCCTCAACTATCTCGGGCAGCATGGCTCGCTCAAAGTCAGCGCCCGCTACGAATCCCCCGGCGACATCTTCTGGGACGACGAAACCTACAGCGGCGAAGCCTATCCCGCCTACGCCTGGGCCGCCTACGTCGCCGAGGTCGCCGTCGACACCACAACCTACGCCGCAACGGTCACCAACTTCCACGCCCTCCAGGAAGTCGGCAAAGTCCTCCACCCCATCCTCGCCGCCGGCCAGATCGAAGGCGGCGTCGCCCAGGGCATCGGCTACGCCCTCTACGAAAAATGCCTCTGGCAACAACGGCCATCTCGCCAACAACCAGATGACCAACTACATCATGCCCACCAGCGCCGACCTCCCGCCCATCCACGTCACCTTCGAAGAGATCCCCTCGCCCCACGGAGCATTCGGCGCAAAAGGCATCGGCGAACTCCCCATGGACGGCCCAGCCCCCGCCATCCTCAACGCCATCGAACACGCCACGGGCATCGCCTTCAACGAAATCCCTCTCCTGCCCGGAAGACATCTTCGAACGCATGACCAAAATCCCTGACTCCGGCACCGAAGATCTCAACCCCGCCATCGCCGGTCCTATCTTCAGCGAGACCATCGCATGACCGCCATCGAATGCACCATTAACGGCGAATCCACAACCATCGAAGCCCCACCGATGAAGCGCCTCCTCGACGTCCTCCGCGAAGACCTTCACCTCACCGGAGCCAAAGAGGGTTGCGGCGAAGGCGAATGCGGAGCCTGCGCCGTAATCCTCAACGGAGACCTCGTCAACTCCTGCCTCATTCCCGTCCTGCAAGTCGAAGGCGCCGACATCACCACCATCGAAGGCCTCGCCATCAATGAAAAACTCCACCCCATCCAGCAATGCTTCCTCGAAGAAGGCGGAGCCCAGTGCGGCATCTGCACTCCCGGCATGATTCTTGCCACCCACCATCTCCTCGAAAAGCATCCGCAACCAACACTGTTACAAATTCAGGAAGGCCTCAACGGAAATCTCTGCCGCTGCACCGGCTACATGCGCATCTTCAACGCCGTTCAGCAAGCCGCGAACGCCAGAGCTGAAAAATAATGCGCTCCAACGTCACCCAATACGAGCTCATCGCCCCCGGCACCCTCGACGCCGTCCTGCAAATCCTCGCCGACTCCCCCGATCACTACACCCCCATCGCAGGCGGTACTGAGATCATGGTCGCACTCGGCGCAGGCCGCCTCCAGTCAAAAAAACTCATCTCCCTTTGGAACCTCGCTGAGCTCCGCTTCATCGAAACCACCCCCGACGCCCTCGTCATTGGCGCGGGCACCACATTCACCGATATCCGCAAACACCACCTCATCGCAAAAGAGTTCCCCATCCTCGCCCACGCCGCGAGCTGGACCGGTTCCATCGCCAACCAGAACCGCGGCACCCTTGGGGGCAACATCGTCAACGCCTCACCCGCCGCCGACTCCCCTCCTGCACTCCTCGCTTACGACACCACCGTCACCCTCGTCTCCACCCGCGGCGCCCGAACCATTCCGTACAACGACTTCCATCTTGCCTACAAAGAGACAGCCCTAGAACCTGACGAACTTCTTCACAGCATCACACTTTTACGTAACCTGAAGGGTTACAAAACTTACATCCGCAAAGTAGGCACACGCAACGCTCAGGCCATCTCCAAGGTCGCCCTTGCGGGACTGGCGCTCGTCACCGATGGCGTGATTCAAGACATCCGCCTCGGGGCTGCCAGCCTTCGGGAATATCCTGCCCGGCTCGCGGCCACAGAAAAAACGCTCCTCCACCAACCCATCACCCCTGCCACCATCGCAACGGCACGCGCCGCCATTCTGACCGAAGCCCGTCCCATCGACGACATTCGCAGCACGGCCAAATATCGTGCGACTGTCGCGGCCAATTTGCTTGAGGAGTTTCTCCGGTCCCTGTAGTGCCCCCAGGTACCCCCCCACCCTATTACCCGCGCGTAAAGCTTCTATCATCAACTATTTGCGGCATGTTGCCAGCCGCGAAATACAGATAAAAAAGGAGTTGCGTCCAAATTCTCCTGTATCAATGACTTAGCAGCAGATGTGACCGTCCCACAACGGATCAAAGTTTTGATTTTAGCCCCTATTACTATTATATCGGGTTGCACCTAACTTATTGCCACGTGTATATCTTTGATTGGCAAAGGTTTAGGTGGTTAATGGGCTTGACAGGCGATTTTTGGGCTGAAAATGATGGAAAATAATTGGCATGATCGGTAAGTGATTCATCATGAATGGCTTATTGAGCCACGTCTTGAGGCGAAAAAGCACGGCCTGCTCAGGCTGAAATTCAACCAAACATCTCTCGTGCCCGCTCCAGATCTTCGGCGGTGTCGACATCCAGGTCTCCGTCCGGCAGTTCCTCACTTCGAGCAGTTACGAGCAGCTCCCGGGCGCCTTTGTCTCCCGTCAGAGCCATCAAGGCGTCAAATTGCTCCTTCGGAAAGAAGGCGGGAATTCCGTTCCTCCCGGCGTAACGGGAAGCCTTCACCTCAGCCCGCAACGTCAGGTGAAACAGATGTTTCGCCGTCACCGCCGGCTGATCGCAGGTCATCAGCACAACTCCCTCTGCATCCGCGGCAACGTGTTTCAAAGCGCCCACACCGAGGCGAATGGAGGACGCCATTCCTTCCTGCCATTTGTCGTTGATCACCGTAACGATGTCTCCAAGCGCGCTGTTACCCAGGACCTTCGCGTGCTCCGCACCAACGACCACGACGACAGGCTCGCACCCTGCTTCACGAGCCACTCTCACCGCGCGTTCCAGAAGATTCTCTCCACCCAACCGGATCAACTGCTTCGGCTCACCCAATCGCGAAGAAGCTCCCGCTGCCAGAATGATTGCGGGAATGCTCAAAGCGCACACTGCGCCTGCAGATAGCGCGCGACTCCACCCTCCCGCACATGCCGTTCGACGTCCTCGGCCGACAACCTCCGCGAAGCCCCCAGCTTGCCCATGCAGCAGGCCTGCGCCTCGGCGATCACTGCCAGCGCAATCGCCTCCGCTCCGTCACCCCCCAGATCCAGCCCCACCGGCGCGTAGACCCGCTCGCAACAATTCTCGACGCTCAACCCAAGTTCTCCCGCCACCTCACTCACCAGCAGCGAACTCCTGTGACGCGCGCCCAGCAGCCCCAGATATTTCGGGCGCAACGGCAACAACGCCGCCAGCAACTCGCGGTCCTGCTCATAGCTATGAGTCATCAGTACGACAGCATCTTCCGGCCGAATCTCCAGCCCACGCGCGATGTCTTTCGGCGTGGAGCTTACGCGCTCGGCCTGCGGAAAACGATCCGCCCGGGCCAAATTTGCCCGCCCATCCATGACGATCACGCTCCAGCCCAGCAGCGCGGCGATGCTGACCAACGGCCTGGCGTCGTCCCCGGCCCCCAGAACAAACAACCTCTGCGGCGCCACAATCCTCTCCACAAAGATCGCCTGCGGCGATTCCTCAAGCCAGCCACCGCGCAGCACTCCGGCCCGTGCCTCTACCAATTCCGGTTCGCTCAGCATCTCGCTGGCAAAGCTGAAATCTCCGCTCGCCGCGAGCACCGCCCGAGCCAATCCCCGCTCCTTATTGGGCAGCCATGTCAATACGGTCGCCTCAACGCCCGCGAGAGCCTCCTCCACCGCACTCATCAGGGCACGGCACTCCGGGGTCTCCGCCGGTTCGAGCAGCAGATCCACCACTCCGCCACACCCAAGCCCAAACGGAAGCTCCGCAGTGTCGTCGAACATCGTCGAGTAGCGCTCGACGACCGCTCCGTCCCTTGTCAGCCACTTCGCCTTCCGCAGAACCTCTGCCTCCAGGCAGCCTCCGCTGATCGTTCCGGCATATTCCCCGCCTGCCCCCATCAACAACCGCGCACCGGGCCGGCGGTAGCTCGAGCCCTCCGCCCGCACCAGAGTCACGAGCGCCGCCGCGCCGCCCTTCTGCCACAAGCGAACGATCTGCCGACGCTCCATCATCGAACCCTTCCAGCCATTCTTCTTAAGATTAGTCCCATTCCTTCGCCCGAAAATGGCCTTCCGATCCTAAATCCTAAGACGTTTGGCTTCACCGAGGAGTCGCGTCGGAGGGAAAGGGTTTTCCCTCAGGAGCCGCAAAAGGGGCACAAATCAAGGGAAAAGGGAAAAAGTTTTCTCTTTTCTGGCAATCCAGTGCATACCTTACTCGGGCGTCAGTAACTACCAAAACAACAAAATTCCTCCTAAGTCCGACGTTTTCAGCGGGTTCGCGGACCCGCTTCTCCTTTGTTGTTGTCACTTTGCAGACAAAACGCAAAAAAAGTACTACTTGCCCCGATTTTGGCACTCGCAGTGCTTAAGGGGGTGTGTACCCAAGTAATTGAAAGACCACCAAAGATTCTTATAGCTAGACCCAACTCGGTCAGCAAGTTCGACCTGAATCACTTTGCAAGACACACCTAGGAGCTTTACATGCGTATCGGCCGTCTCTCTGGAGTCAAAGTCCTTCTTAACCTTGTCTCTTTTGCTGCCTCCACCCTAAGCCCGACGTTGGCCTACTCCCAGGCTCTAAGCCTTTTACAGAGCGGCACACGATATGCCGGTACGACGACGCCGGGCTACAACGGGGACTTCGGATCCGCGACGACGGTCAGCCTCAACACGCCCTCTTACATCGTCTTCGATTCGAACGGGAATCAGTACCTCTCGGACACGCAGAACAACTGCGTCCGCAAGATTGATCCCTCGGGCTCGATGAGCACCGTCGCCGGCCTGGCTGTCTCGGGCAAAGGCGACACCTGTTCCACTGCATCGAATCCCACTCCGACCCCGTCCCAAGGTTTGTATCAGCCCACCGGCCTTGCTATCGACAGCGCCAACAACCTTTACGTCGCCGACAGCAAACACAACTGCGTCCGCAGACTTTCCAGCGGAGCCACTGGCGTTGCGTCGCTGACCACCGTCGCCGGCACCTGCGGGTCCTCCACGTCGGCTTCCACGACGCCCAACCCGAATGGCCTTGCGCTCGACTCGGCGAACAATCTCTACATCTCGATTCAGGACACAGAGACGCTCCCCACCGTCAGCGTCTATCAGGTTCTGCAGCAGGCTTCCGGTTCGACCCCTTGTGTGATCGCCGGCGCTCCCTCAGCCGAGGTGCCCAACGCCTGCCCCGGCCTCTCGGGCAGCGTCGCGCTCAATGCTCCATCGGGGCTGGCCATTGACGCTATGGGAGATCTCTTCATCGCCGACACGGGCAACAACTGCGTTCGTCAGGTCGCCGGGCTCGCAACCTATAACACCGCCGCCGGCCAGTGCTCGAATGACAACTCAGGAAATCCCGCCACCGCGCTGAACAATCCCTACGGCCTCGCGTTCTCGCCGACGCAGACGATTCTCATCACTCAGGCCGGCCTCAACAACGTCGTCAACTACGTCCTCGGTTCCGGAAGCCTGTCCCTCGCTGCAGGCCTGGCCAACGGCGCCTCCGGCCCATACAGTCCCTCACAGGACGGCGCTCCGGCGGTAGGTACGCCGCTCAACGCGCCTCGCGGTATCACCGCCGACCGCCTCGGCAACTTCTTCCTCGCTGACTCGGGCAACGGCATTGCGCGCGAGCTAAACAGCAACATCATCTTCCCCACCACTCCCGTTGGCGGCTCCAGCGCCACCATGCCGCTGACCTTCCTGGTCAATCAGGCCGTTAATCTCTCCGCCTCCGCCGGTTCCGACTTCAGCATCACCAGCAATACCTGCAGCGGTTCGCTCACCCCGGCATCGGGAGCAACGCCCACGACCTGCCAGGTCTTCGTTCGCTTCACCCCAACTCGTCCCGGCCAGCGCAGCGCTTCGATCAAATTGAGCGACTCCATCTCCGGCAAGATCTTCTCCCAGGGGCTGCAGGCCAACGCGACGGGTTCGCTCAGCGTCTTCACTCCCGGAGTCGTGAAAACTGCCGCTGCCTCGCTGGCCGATCCAGTCGCCACAGCGGTTGACTCCACCGGCGACGCCTATATTCTCGAAGCCGGCAACAAGTCCGGCGGCGCCGACCTTCTCGTCATCCCCGCTGGCGGAGGCGCGCCCCAGACCGTCATCCCGCAGGGCGCCGGCCTCGTGTCTCCTGCGGCATTCGCAATCGACCCCACCGGCAACTACTTCATCGCGGACACCGCCCAGGGCTCCATCGCCCGCTTCGGCGCCGACGGCACTATCAACACCAGCTACATCACCGGCCTCGACCATCCTACTGCTGTCTACGCCGACAGCTTCGACAACCTCTACGTCGCGCAGGCCGGCTCGTCGCATAACGTCATCGAGGTCTACGCGGGCGGACCGCACCGCGTCATCGCCGGTAGCGGCTCCAACACCGCCGCACAAGGTGTCGCTGCCTCGTCGGCCAGCTTCGTCTCCCCGAGCGCCGTGACCGCGGATCTCAACGGCATTCTCTACGTCGCCGACGCCGGCGGCCACTTTGTGTATGCGATCGACAAGTCCGGCATCATCCACGAGGTCGCAGGCAACGGCACCACCACCACCACGGTCCCAGGCCAGGCGACAGGCACCGCGTTGCTGGCCCCCACTTCGCTCTCCGTCGATGCGGCCGGCGACATCTACATCACCGACGCCACTGCAAATCGCGTTTATACGGTCTTCGCCTCGACCACCAGTTCCGGAAGCAACATTGCCACGACGCTGGGCACCGGAACGGCCGGCAACACCGGAGACGGCGGCTTTGCCAATCTCGCTACGGTGAACAATCCGGTCGGCGTCGCCGTCGATGGCAGCGCCAATCTCTTCGTTGTCGACAACGGAAATAACTCCTTCCGCGAGATCAACTATCCCAGCGCGACCCTCGCCTTCGGCACCATTACGGTCGGTCAGAGCTCGCCTGTTCTGCAGCAGAATCTCAGCAACTTCGGCACGGACAATCTCAATCTAACCTCGTCCATCTCGACCTCAAATCCACAGTTCACCGTCAACGGCTCGACCACGACGTGCGGCACGACGATTCTCGCCGGGTCCACCTGCAACCTGGGCTTCGTCTTCACTCCGACTGCCAGCGGCGCGGCCTCGGCGACCGTAGTCTTCGCGTCGAACTCCTTCAACAGCCCCCAGCCGCTGAACCTCACCGGAACCGGCCAGCAGATTCTGCCGCTTCAGTTCACGCTTCCTCCGCAGACCGAAGTCTATGGCCAGCCTTTCCCTGAGACCGTCCTCGTCTCCAGCACCAACCCCGCACCCACCGGCACTATCACCTTCAGCTTAGGCAAAGTGATCCTCTGCACGTTTACCGGAACTCTGACCGCCACCACTACCTGCACCGCGGCGAACACGGGCCTCTCCGTCGGCACCTACACGGTCACGTTTAGCTACACCGGCGACAGCAACTACTCGTCGGTCAATAGCACCGTACCCCTGACCGTCACGGCCGCGCCTCTCACCGTCACGGTGAACAACGTTTCGCGCCTGTATGGAGCGGCCAACCCAACCTTCACCGGCACCCTCACCGGAGTCGTGAACGGTGACACCATCCTCGTCTCCTACTCGACCACCGCAACCACGACCAGCCAGGTCGGAACCTACCCAATCACCGCAACCCTCACGCCTGGCGGCTCGACTAAGCTCTCGAACTACACCATCACGAACAACGCTGGAACCCTCACCGTTACCCAGGCGCCCCTGACTGTCAACGTCAATAACGCCACCCGCCAGTACGGAGCAGCCAACCCAACCTTCAGCGGAACCGTCTCCGGCGCTCTCAACGGCGACACCTTCACCGTCACCTACTCCACCACGGCCACCATCACCTCGCCTGTCGGTACATATCCCATCACCGCGGCCGTCTCCGGGCCCGCGTCCGGCAACTACACCGTCACCGTCAACGCCGGAACGCTCACCGTGACCACAGCGCCGCTCACGGTCACAGTAGGAAACGCGTCCAGACCCTACGGCACGGCGAACCCCGCCTTCACGAGCACCGTCTCCGGCGCGCTCAACGGTGACACCTTCACCAATACTTACTCGACCACAGCAACGATCAGCTCACCCGTCGGAAGCTACCCCATCAACGATGTAGTCGGAGGCTCCGCAGCGTCGAACTACACCATCACCGTTGTCCCGGGTACCCTGACCATCACAACCGCGACAGTCGCACTCAACGTCGCCGTAAATAATTCGACGCGCCTCTACGGAGCACCCAACCCAACGTTCACCAGCACCATCACCGGCGCGCTCAACGGCGATACCTTCACCATCACCTACGCCACAACTGCGACCGCCACCTCACCCATCGGCACCTACACTGTCGTTCCCACGGTCTCCGGTTCAGCCGCCGGCAACTACAACATCACTACCGCTAACGGCACTCTGACCGTCACCACGGCGCCCCTTACCGTCACAGCCAACAACGCCAGCCGCGCCTACGGAATCTCCAACCCGGCCTTCACCGGCACCATCACTGGACTCGTCAACGGTGATACCGTCAACGCGGCCTACTCCACCACAGCCGGCCTCAACTCGCCTGTCGGCACTTATGCGATCGTCCCAACCGTAACCGGTGTCAGCGCCAACTACACCCTCAGCACCGTCAACGGAACCCTCACCATCTCCCAGAATCCCTCGTCGCTCGTGGTCAACGTGAACAGCGCCGCACGTGCCTACGGAGCCGCTAACCCCGCGTTCTCCGGCACAGTAACCGGCGTTCTTCCTGGCGATGACGTCGTCGTCAGCTACTCCACCACCGCTACGCCCACCTCGCCGGCAGGCAACTACGCCATCGGCGCCAACGTCTCCGGAACCTCTGCCGGCAACTACATTGCGACCATCCATCCCGGAACGCTCGACGTCAGCGCCGTCGCGACTACTACAACGGTCGCGACCTCAGCCTCGCCCGTGACCGCCGGCACCAACGTCACCTTCACCGCCACGGTCACCTCGGCCGCTGGAGTCGTCTCCGGCACCGTCAACTTCCTCGACGGCACGACGCTCCTCGGTACCGGCACACTCAACACCTCCGGTGTCGCAACCTACTCCACTTCGTCGTTGGCGCAAGGCTCCCACACCATCAACGCCGCCTTCCAGGCCACCAACAACTTCCTCGCCAGTTCCGCGTCGGTCGCCCAGCTCGTCAACGCGCCTGTAGGCACCTTCACCATCGCCGCCTCGCCCGCAACCCAATACATCAAGGGCGCGGGCGCGACGGTCTACCAGGTGACGCTCACTTCTGTCGGCTCCTTCGCTGGACAGATCAATCTCTCGTGCTCCGGTCTGCCGCTTGATGCCACCTGCGCCTTCGCCAGCAACCCGACCCTCACCGCTGGCGGCACAGCGACGGTCGCCATGACGGTCAACACCACAACCGCCGACGCCAAACTCAACAATCCGGCGATCCCTCACTTCAACCCAGCGGACTTCGCTCCCATCACCGCAGCCGCAGTCTTCCCCGTCGAACTCACCGGACTCGGAGTCTTCTTCGCAGGCTTCCGTCGCCGCAATAAACTAGGTACTCAGAAGATGCACTTGCTCACCGTCATCCTCTTCTCCCTTGCTATTCTGGGCCTGACAGGATGCGGTTGCCCCAGCACTGCCTACAAGAACTACACCATCGTCATCACCGGAACCAGCGTCAGCTCTTCAGCACCCGCTCAATCCACCTCGGTCATCCTGTCCGTCGGTAACCAGTAATCCTGACTGCCGCTCGCTTGGCCAGATTCGCGAGCGGCAGTCCTCTGAAATCAGGAAGAACCACCGTAGTTGGAGGATTTCCCCTTATGTTTTTCGCATCCATGAGCTCAGGCCGCCCGAACAGCAACCCACAGCGCTCCTTCAAGGGCCGCCCCGCTCTCTTTGCCGCAATCGCCGCCGCCGTTCTTAGCCTCTCGACGCTACCGGCAGCCGCGCAAGCTACCAAGACCGGCTCCACTCCGCCACCCGAGCCCTCGCGCTTCGACCTCTACGGTGGCTACGGCTACTTCCATCCCTTCAGCGGCGAGATCGGCAACGTGAACTACCAGCCCATCAACACCGGCGCGGTGGTTAGCGCTACCGGATACTTCGACCGCTACCTCGGCGTACAGGCCGAAGGCAGCTTCTTCCCCTCCGGCCCCAACGACTGCGTCTTCACCGCGCAGGCAGGCCCCGTCGTCCGCTTTCAGAAAAATCGCTGGGTTCCCTTCGCCCACACGCTCGTCGGCGGAGCCAAAGTCGGCGGCCCCATCTTCCAACCCTGCTCCTGGGGCTGGGGAGTCACCACCGGCGCCGGTGTCGACTACATACTTCCCGCCTTCCACAACCTCATCGCCATCCGCCCCATCCAGGCCGACTTTGAATTCTCCCATGTGGACTACGGCACGCCCGGCCCCGGATCCGTCTCGGGCGGCACAGGAACCATCTACGCCTACCGTCTCTCCGCCGGCATCGTCTTCCGCTTCGGCCAGGTCACACCTCCACCACCCGTTCAACTCGGCTGCACTGTTCAGCCCGCGAACGCCTTCCCCGGCGATCCGATGACCTCCACCGCAACAGCCACAAATCTCGACCCCAAGAAGAAAGCTACTTACACGTGGACCTCAACGGGCGGCCAGATCTCCGGCACCACCGACACAGCAAACATCTCCACCGCGAACCTCGCCGCAGGCGACTACACCATCACCGGCCACGTCAGCGAAGGCCCGCGACCCTATGAGCAGGCCACCTGCACCGCGAGTTTCCGCATCCACGCCTTCGAGCCTCCCACCATCTCCTGCTCGGCCAACCCCAGCACCGTTATGCCGGGTGATTCCGCGACCATCACCTCCGTCGCTTCGAGCCCGCAGAACCGCCCGCTCACCTATTCCTACTCCGCCTCCGCTGGCCAGATCACCGGAAGCACGGCGACCGCAACCCTCAACACCGCCGGAGCCCCATCGGGCGTCATCAACATCACCTGCAACGTAGTCGACGATCTCGGCAAGCAAGCGACCGCCTCCACCCAGGTCACCATCAACGTCCCGCCGCCGCCACCCGCGCCGCAGACCAGCAACCTCTGCAGCGTCTCCTTCGATCGCGACAAGAAGCGCCCGGTCCGCGTCGACAACGAGGCCAAGGGCTGCCTCGACGAGATCGCTCTCACCCTCAACCGCGAATCCTCGGCCAAACTGGTAATCATCGGCAAGCATGCTCGCCGATGAATCTACTGATGCCGCCGAACAACGTGCACTCAATGTCGAACAGTACCTCACCGACGAGAAGGGGATCGACCCCTCACGCATTGAGCTCCGCACTGGAAATGACCCCGGTCGCACCGTTGACAGCGTCCTCGTCCCCACCGGAGCGACCTTCGCTCCCGGAGACACCACCACATTCGATCCAGGCTCGGTGAAGCGGCAGGGGCAGCCTTACGGCAAGCCCAAAACCGCCGCCAGAGCCCACTAGTCAGCCAAACAAGGCTGTCGACTTTGCACCACTGATGGGGAGGATTCACTAGGGTTCCTCTCCATTTTTTTCTTTCGTCCTAAAACCGTATCCTGAGCGACGCGCAGCGGAGTCGAAGGAACATGCGGTTGCGCTTTTCTTTGCCGCTTCCCTTTATCTTTGCCTTCTTTTGTCTGTCATTCGGTAGCGTAGCTGACGAATCTGCGGTCCTGTCTCCACCGCACCCTACCCCACCCCTCCCGGCAAATCTGCTAAACTAAAAAGGTCGAAACAGCGATCCAGCAAGCCTACCCGCGCGCTTGAGCCTCACGGAAAGCCAGCCCAATCGACAACTCACCGCAGCACACATTCGGGGCGTAGCGCAGTCTGGTAGCGCACCTGGTTCGGGACCAGGGGGTCGGAGGTTCGAATCCTCTCGCCCCGACCATTCTTTGAAATGAGCTCTTTTGAATATCGCGTCAAAGGGTTGGCTGTGACACTTACGGCGTCTACCGAGAATTTCGAAAATACGATTCTCAACAATTTGGCCTTTTCAGTGGAGTTTTGCGAAACATACAGTGAATCGGCCTTGTTTGCGAGTTCGAAAATCCTTTGTGCGTCGAGCGCCCAGTCGCTCGTCAGAGCTTGACTGAGCCCTTGCATCGCCGTCTTCACCTGCTGCGCTTCGACCCGAAAATCGCCCATTTTACGTTCCCAAAAGTCTTCGGGGATTTTTCCGTCGAGTTTGTCAGCGTAGACCCTGTCCATGCGCCGCCCGTGAATCCCAGCTAGCCGAGCCTCTAGTCGAAACGGTTCCCGCGTCGCCTTTTTCCACGCTTCGACACTATGGATACGCATGGCTTTGGCAGCGTCTGAGATCAGGACGAAACGGATCCCCTCAACGTTGCTGGGCGGCGAGCCGTATGCGAAGCTTTGCGCGTGCTCTCCCCAATCGCGACATCACAGTTCCGAGGGGACAGTGCAGGATGCTCGCGATCTCCCGATAGGAGAGGTCCTCGAATTCCCGCAACAAGATGATTTCGCGAAACTCCACTGGCAGTTCCTGAATCGCCGCGCGCACTTGCTCGGCCTCCAATTTGCTCACGTAAAGATCGTAACAATCTTTGGATGGCTCCACGACATTGCTGGCAACGCCATCCCCAGCCTCGATCTCAACCATTTGAGGACCGTTGCGGTATTTTCTTAATTGGTTGAACCAAATATTTTTCAGGACGGTGAAGAGCCACCCTTTGATGTTGCTGTCGTCGCGCAGCTTCTGTATGGCCTGCGTGGCGCGAGTGTAGGTTTCCTGTACCAGGTCTTCCGCTTCCGCGTGATTGCGGGTCAGAAGCATGGCATAACTGTACAGTCCGTCGAGATATTCGGTACCCATCATTCGAGGCTGGCCCGCACCGTCGTGGTTCCAAGACACCGGTCTCTTCACCTCTGCTTTCGCTGGGAATCTACGGCGATAGTAGCGGTGATCGACAACTCTGGCTATTACATATATCTGGTAGACCTCCCGGCGGGGGGCGTCGCTCTGGGTGTCCCATTGCAACTGACGTCGCCTTCCCATCGGCGAACTTGCGACGTGGTCGGAGGTGTATGCATTGAAATCCATCGAAGTGGCGAATCCAACGGACCATAGCCTGATTGAAAGAAGTAAAGAGGGGATTCATCCCGTCTTCACTGCATTGTGAGAACGGCAATCGAGGAAAGCCTTAGGAACGATCCGGAGGATCGTTTGCGACCATGCCGACGCCGAGGACGTTCTTCAAGAGGCCATCCTGAAAGCATTTCGGCACATTTCCTCATTCGATGAAAGGGCGTCGTTTTCAACCTGGTTTGCTCGGATCGCGATCAATATTGGTCTTATGTCTCATGATGCAATGTCAGAGAGCCTAGCGTGAACGTTGTTTGATGACTGCGGAGTGGAGAGCAACTCGCGCAAATGCGTCTATATCGTCTGAACCCTCGTCCTTGGGACTTACCGACTGGCTCGGGTCTGCTGGACGTCCGCGGCGGCCTTCCTCAATGGAACTGCGTTCGGTTCATCGGCGACCCAGTTGACGTCCATCTCGTCAAGGACAAGGCGGATTCCATTCAGCAGCGCCTCGACGTCAACAGTAGTAATCCTCCCAATCGTTCCAATTCTGAAGCACGATTCATAGGACAACTTGCCCGGATAGATTGCAAAGCCAGACGCCCAAAGCCTCGCGTAGAAATCAGCAAACTGGAAAGCTGGGTTGGGGGAGTATCGGAATGACGTGATGATGAAGCTCTGGTCTTCCACCTTGAGATAAACCTCAAAGCCAATTTCTTTCATGCCGCGGCACAATGCAATGTGGTTTTGTCTATAGCGTTCTCCGCGTGCGCACACTCCGCCTTCTTCATCAAGTTCATTGAGCGCCTGCTCAAACGCCAGGATCGTATGAATTGGGGGCGTAAATCGAAAGTGTCCGTTGGCTTCCATGCTGGACCATTGGTCGTAGAGGTCGAGACTCAACGTACGCGCGTGTCCCTTTGAAGATTCCAGCGCACGGCGATTTGCGAGGACGAAGCCGAACCCGGGAACGCCTTCGATGCACTTATTTGCGGAAGATATCAGAAAGTCGATATGCGAACCGGCCATGTCGATGGGAACCGCGCCGAAGCTGCTCATCGCGTCTACGATGTAGACCCCACCCGCAGTATGCACCACATGACCGATTTCCTCTACCTGATTCAAGATGCCGCTGGTCGTTTCACAGTGAACCACTGCGACATGGGTTATCCCGGTGACCGATGCCAGATGTTCTGCGACAAGTTCCGGAGTAAATTTTCTGTTCTCGGCAACCTCAAAAACGTCGAGTGCGATGCCGTGCACGCGCGCTGTCTGCGCAATGCGTCGCCCATAGGCACCGTTGACCAGCACCAGCAACTTGCCGTCGCGCGGTATTACAGATGAGATGACCGATTCGACGACAAACGTGCCGCTACCTTGCATGAGGACGCACTCGTATTCCTCAGGGGGATAGGGCCCCAGTTCAAGCAGTCGCGTCCGTATGTTGCGAACACTCGTTAGAAAATCGCTGTCGAGTGATCCCAGATCCCGAAGCATTGCCTGTTTGACCGTGGCACTCGTTGTCAGGGGGCCAGGAGTAAAGAGCAGCTTACTTTGACTAATAGGGTGCATTTTCGTTCTCCTCTTCATCGCCGTCACCGTAGTTTCCATCGCCGTAATTGATCGGAGGCTGGGGAATCATCGCAACTGCCTTGGGCGGTGCGGCGTAGACTTTTTGGCCGCCAAGGTAAGTTGCCTCGAGAACAATATCCTTGATCGTGTTTGGGGGAACTTCTCGCGGATCCTTTTGGAGAACGACAAAGTCCGCCAGTTTACCTGTTGTGATCGAGCCTTTGCTGTTCTCTTCGAAGGTGGTGTAGGCACCATCGAGCGTCCAAACCTTGATGGCTTCATCCACGCTGACTTTCTGATTTCCCCCGACGACAACACCCTGGGAACTGGTGCGAGTCACCATGTCCTGAATTCTGAGCAAAGGGTCGGCAGCGGAGATTGGAGAATCGGAGTGACCGGCCACAGGAATGCCCATGTTGATCGCCGTGCGGTATGCGTGCATCATCGAAAGACGTTGCGGCCCGTAGGAGGCGAGAATGTCTCCGTACTCCCACATATACGAATGAAATACCAGAATTACACCGTCCTTCTTCGCGCGCTCCAACAGTGCTTGATTCATGACGCTTGCATGTTCAATCCGCCAACGAGCATCGGGACGAGGGTTCTTTGCCTCAGCGTGCTCGATCGCCGTGAGGACCATATCAATCTCGCGATCGCCATTGGAATGAGTCGCAACCTGCCAGCCAGCGTCCCACCACTTCTGATAGTCCTCATCCAGCTTCTCTTGCGTGCGAGCAGGTGGAATTCCGAAGTAGTCCGGACGGTCGGAGTAGGCTTCGCTGAGCCATGCCGTTCGTCCGCTCAGCGAGTTTCCCTGATAGTTCTTGAGGGCCGTGATGCGCAGGCGATCATCGCCGAATCCTTGCTGGATCCCGGCTGCTTGGAGCTGGTCGAACGAACCGGCACTGAACATAAATCCAACGCGAACCGGATTCCCAAGATCACGCAATTGCTGCATCGTGCGGAACGAAGACGGACTTCCTCCCGCCATGGCAGCGCTCGTAATCCCCTTTGCGGAGTACTGGCGGAAGCAGGTCATATACCCTTCCAGCTCTTCCTCATGGCTGGGGGTATCGGCTTTGTTGCGGCCAGCACTCCGCGAAAGCACACCGCGGGCGCTTTCACGGATGACGCCGTTCGGAGTCCCGTCGGGATCGCGATCGAGAGCACCGCCCTTTGGGTCTGGCGTATCTTTTGTCACGCCTGAGGCACTCAACACAAAGCTATTCACTACTGTGATGTGGCCAGAGCCATGAGTAATTTCAACGGGCTGTGTCGTAGATACTTTATCCAGATCGTGTCGGTTGGGATGGCGCCCCAATAACTCATCGTTATAGCCATATCCACTGATCCTGGCGCCGGCCGGAGTCACGGCAGCCTGCCGCTTCAGGGCGGCGACGAGTTCGTCCATCGTCTTGACCCTGTCGCCTCCCAACCACACCCTGTAATGCGGCGTGCCCTCCTGAAATATCGCCTGCGGATGCAGGTGCGCATCATTGAATCCAGGGGTCACCGTCTCGCCCTTGAGGTCGATAATTTTTGTAGATGCCGTCTTGAGTTTGAGTATCTCCGCGTTCGTTCCAACTGCCGTAAACCGTCCATTGTCGATGGCGAAGGCCTGAGCGGAAGGATGATCCTTATCTACTGTGATAACTTTCGCATTGATCACAATGGTGTCGGTGGCGAACGCAACATGCGCAGTGAGCGAAAGGAACAAGCAAAGTCTCTTAATCATTACTATCTCCATATCTATGCATCAAACTCCCTCGGACAGCGGAAGGATCGGCTTGCAGACTAGAACGATAACCGTACACTGAGCTGCACGTTGCGCGGTGTGTTGCTCTGACTCAGAGTCGCTACCTCTCCGAAGGTTGAGGATGTGAAGCTCGTTGTAGGGCCCGAGAAGGTCACGTTGTTGAGGGCGTTGAACATCTCGGCACGAAAAGTTAGCACGTAGCGCTCGGACAGATGAGTATTCTTTTCGAGCATCGAATCAAGGTCCCACGCCGTCGGACCATTGACGTCCGGTAAGTACCGGTTCGCGGTGCCAAAGGAGAAGGTAGGAGCTGCCGCAAAGGCGGCCTTATTGAAGTAAACACCTGTACCATTCAGCCTGATTTGGGGACCTCCTGGCACCTTATCGGAGACACCAGGCACCACGTTAGGACGGGACAGAGTGCTGGAGCTATCTAAATCGGAGACGTTGGTATAACTCAGTGCGAGCGGACGCCCTGTATCCACCTGATAGATTGCGC
This sequence comes from uncultured Acidobacteriaceae bacterium, assembly GCA_963841335.1. GTDB lineage: Bacteria > Acidobacteriota > Terriglobia > Terriglobales > Acidobacteriaceae > Edaphobacter. The sequence continues at coordinate 795,919 of CAWJCF010000001.1, forward strand.
TCAAAGCCCAGCCACCGACAACGTGCTTGATAAAGCCCTGATTTAGGAAAGGCCTTCCGGGGCCGAAGGGTAATTCATAGCGGGTACTCCAACGAAGTACGTGAGTCTCATTCTGGTCGGAAACAGATCTGTCGCATCTTGGGCAATATGTATCCGTTAGCGCACCCATGGTGCCGGCCACACTTGTCATCTCTCCTACGTTGTCGATGGCTTTGCTGTACGTATAGGCAAAGACAACCGCAAGCCCATGTTTGAGGCGATGTTCCACCGTCAACTGCGCGGCATTGTAGGATGAATGCCCCGCTCCAACACCGGTTGCTTCGAAATTCTGGTATTGCGGATGCGGACGAAGCAATTGCGAGTTTATTACTGTTGCAGGAAATATGTTGGAAGTAGGATCCGTGATGACTCCGAAGAATGGGTTAGGGACCGTCGTCAGCAACTTTGAACCAAGTGCGAGGTCGGCGTCGGGAAGTTGATTCAACTGCTCATTCACAAGCAGATGCACGCCCTCGTTCCCAACGTATGCGGCAGTGACTACAAAATCAGCTGGCAGTGTTCGCTGAATGTCCAGCGACCAGTTGATCTGATAGGGAATATTCTGGCGCCGCAGAGGCCCCTCGACGGAATCTCCGACGTCAATAGCCAGTCCAGCGGCGTTGCCCGCAGGGGTCGGAAGACCAGCGGGAAACGGATTGCTGAGTTGAAAACCGGGGAGAGGTGTCTCTTTATCTGCCTCCGTGTCGACTGAGGTAGACGTGCGTATTCCACCGTCCGCGTTCGGGAACTGCTGCCAGGCAGCAGCAGGATGACGAAAGATGCCGAATCCGGAGTGAACGATTGTCTTTTCGTTGAGCATATAAGCAACGCCAACGCGTGGGTCGAAGTTCGTTTTGTTAGGAACTTGTAGCTGCCTGCTTGTGCCGTACAACCCCGGAATACCAATGCCACCTGTGAGGGTGAGCGATGGAACTTGCGACTGAAGCGGTGAAACTGCCGTTGTGTTCAGGTAGTTAAGGAGGTTGTTTGTCTCCACATCACCAGTTTCGTAGCCATATCGAAGACCGTAAGTGACCGTCAGGCGTTGCGTTATTTTGAATGTGTCCTGGACAAACGCCGCGCGGTAATCATGCACAGACGTGGTCTTCGGTTCATAACCCGAGCTTACAGATCCGAGACCAAGGAGGAGCTCCGCGACACCATTGCCGGAGTCTGGCAGTGCCGTGGTGGTTCCTTTGGTGAATCCGTCGGTGAAGCCCGCACCGCCAGTAACTGACATCTGCTCAGGGTCCCATAGCTGGGTCGGGTAGCGTCTTCAGTCGACGCCGTATTTGACCGTATGCTTTCCCTTAACCCATGTCATCGCAGCCGCATACTGATACACGGAAGAGAAGTTTGCCTCAAAGGGAAATTCATTCCCCAGCGAACTGTAACCACCCACGGCGGAAGGACCGCTGATGCTGATGCCAGGAGTCAGGTTTGCTGTGATTCCGGGCGCGACGTTACTCGCGTTGAAGCCGAGAGATGCCGGGCTCTTCAAAACCGTTTCTGCTCGATTCGATTCGCTATGCGCCCAGGAAAAATGGTGCTCGAAGATCAGATTTTGTTTGATGATCCAGGTATGGTCGACAATGATGTTCTTGCCTGGAATACGATCGTTCGCATCTTCAGGAGAAAGGCCATTGCCGAAGTAGTCGTTGTAGTTAATGTGGTTTGTAAAATCGGTAACGTGCCCGAAGATGCTTTGATGGGCGCTGAATTGATGATCAATCCTGATATCGAAGCTGTTGTTGTTATCTGTTCCGGGAGCATTGGAGAAGAAGTTGTCTAGATCGCTTCCACCTGTCCCGGTGCGATTGGGAAGCGGATACAGGTTTACGATTGCGACTCCAATGGGGTTCAGAGGCGCTGTAATCTTATTCGCGTTGGGGGTGCCGGCGTTCAACTGTGTCCGGGAATACCCAGGACCCTTGGTGTTTGTAGTGGCCGGGTCGTAGATGACGATTAGGTTTCCCTTAGCATCCTTGGTCTGCGAGAAGTCCCCGGTCCTTTCGAGAGTCGTGGGCACAGTGCCTAAGAAAGAGCCCGCACTCGTATCCCGAAGTCCTTCGTACGAGATAAAGAAAAATGTCTTTCCTCGACCGTCGTATAGCTTCGGAATTACGACAGGGCCGCCAAGCGTGGCGCCATATTGATTTCTACTGAAGCTGCCTCTTGGTGTAATAGGGGTCGTGTGGTTGGCGTTGAAGCCGTTGGCGTCAAGATCCTCATTGCGATAAAACTCGAACACGGATCCATGCAGGCGATCGGTGCCCGTATGTAGCGCGTAGCTCACCAGGCCGCCACTTGTACGTCCGAACTCCGGCGAATAAGCGTCGGTATATACGCGGAATTCCTGGACCGACTCAACTCCCGGAATGCCTGCATCCTGGTTGTAGTAAGAAGTCGTATTGGCGGCGCCATCGATCAGGACATCCGTAGTCGAGGCCTTCGCGCCATTGATGCGAAACGTGTTGGTGCGGCTTTCGCTGGTCGAGTCTTGACCGGACAGCCCATCGTCACCCTTCGTCACACCGGCAGAAAGATTAATGAGCTGTAAAGGGTTGCGGATATTCAACGGAATGCTTTGGACGAAAGTGGGCTCGATAATTAGCCCACGATCAGCACTCTCCGTGTTCAGTTCCGGCGGGGTGGATGTAACATCCACTGTTTGCTGTATTGAACCCGGCTTCAAGATCACAGCGAAGACCTTTGATTCACCGACCTCAAGCGTAATGTTCGTGAGAAGTGACGGCGCAAAACCCGGCGCAATGGCATTGATCTCGTAATGTCCTGGCGCGACAGGCGGCAAGATGAAGTCGCCCTTCGCATTCGTGGCACTTTCGACCTTGACCATGGTCTCTGTATTCCGAAGGGTCACAACAGAATTTGAAATACTCGCGTTCTGAGGGTCGGTCACCATGCCGCTGACTTTGGCATTTTGCGCGAACAGCTGGGAGGTAAGACAGGTAAGTGCAAAGAGGCAGATGATTACATGCTTATATCGCATTTGTAACTCCAGTTAGGCCCGAGATGAGTTGAAAGTAGCAGCGCCATCGATTGGATTGATAACAGCAGGATGAAGGTATTGCGTGCTTCAGAGCACTTAACGGTTATGGATTTTAGTTGAACTGCTCATAACAAAATCTTCGACTGAAGGAGTGACGGGATTGTTGACATATGCAGTCAGGCAGACTCTTGCATTACTGGTTCAGTGAAGCGATGGATTATCTCGCTGGACCCTTTCAAGTTCCAGATCGGGAGCAGTACCAGGCCCGCGAGAAACGCGGTACCCGCGAAGACGAGGAAGAGTCGATCCCATCCGTAACGTTCGCTCACGCAGACAACAACGTAGGGTGAAAAAAGAGCGCCAAGATGGCCGATGCCGTCGATCAGTCCCGAGGCGGTGGCTGCGGCTCGCGTCTCGCCGACATCCTGAGCGGCTGCACCTGAGAGCAACGTATCCGGCCCATAGGAAAGAAGCCCGGCGAGCGAGATGGCCAACCCCATACCCGCGAGCCCCCAACGAACGAGAAGCGGTTGAAGGAGCATGACAAGACCCAGGCCGAAAAGCATCACGGCGGAAACCGGGGCTCGACGCGACTGATTGAAACGGTCGGAGATATATCCCGCGAGAAGAGCACCTGCAATGCCTACAAGCTCGTACAACGAAGAGAGGTAGCCTGCAGTCTGCACACCATAGCGCAGTTGCTGCACCATATAGAAGGGAAGCCAGAACATGAGGGCGTACCGGCAAAGCTCCAGAAAGAAATACGAAATGCCGATCGTCCATAAAGACGGTTTACACAGCAGCATCCCAAGGTCGGCCCAACTCGTGTGTTGCGGCACACTTGGATATATCCCTTCACGCTGACTAAGAGCCGTGCCCACGATAACCGGTGTATCCGATACCTTTAAGAAAAACAGCGGAACAATGAGCGAAAGTAGCAGTGCAGGAAAAAGGAAGCCACGCGTCCATCCAAGTTGCGGCAGTGGGGATCGCTGGGAGACGGCCCAGGTGGCGAATGCCGTCGCCAGAAATCCTCCGAGAACGTAGTTGGTCCCCCACCAAGCCATGACGACCCCACGATTCTCATAACTGAACCAGTTGGCCATTGTCTTGACCAAGCCGGACCAGCCAGTTGCCTGACCCACCCCATTGAGACATGCAAACAGCAGGAGCCACATGACTGAAGCATGAAGACCCATCATGACGTTGCTACCGACAATAATCAGCAAGCCTGCGCCGACAACTCGCTTTGGACCGATCCTGTCGGACAAAAACCCGAAGCCGAACTGCCCGACCGCATAGAGAAGGCTGTATCCGAAGACAATATTGGCCAGCTGTATGCTGCGAAATCCTGCAACGCCGGCGAGCAGCGGAAGAACGATGCTAAGGTTCTTGCGGCATAAATAGAAGCCCGAGTAGGTGATCCAGGTGACACCAAAGATCTTTCGTTGACCAGAAGTCAAATTCATTACCTTCGAGGCTCTTTCAGATTCGGTTTCTTCGTTGCAGCCTCTCATGCATTCATTTGGGCTGAAACGTTCGACACGTTCAGCGAGCCTCGTCTTACCGTTCAGCGAGGTTGTTGCCTGGAGTTAGCCGTGAACCCACGAGGAAAAGACCATCGTGGCCGCAGGTCTGTCACCGTCTTGTAATGGAGCGTGAATACACTGCCTACATTGGTTCGGCGCATACCTGAGACATGCAAAGCTATACGGAGATTCCGCTCTCGGAGCTGACGCAGTACGCGACCAACTTTCGGGAAGCGCTTGAGGCAGTGTGTGAAAGCCCTGCATTCAGAACCAGCCCCAAAAGTTGTGAGTTCCTGCGACACATCGTCCACCGCGCTCTTAGCGGCGATGCGGATGAATTGAAGGAACGTCTGATCGGGACGAGTCTCCTAGGCCGTGAAGCAACCTACGACACAGGCTCGGATGCAGGAGTTCGGGTACGCGCGAACGATGTTCGTAAGCGCCTTGCTGTCCACAACAAGGCGAAGACGGACGGCAGTCGATTTACCTTCGATTTGCCCTCTGGCTCCTATGTGCCCCGATTCTTCAGAGAAGCCACCCTACCTCTCGAGGCGCAAGCTGAACCTGTCGGGATTCAGGCAGAACCGTATGAAGTCGATGTGCCGCTAACTCTCCAGCGGCTCTCCGCTCCAACTTTTATCGCACTCTTTCTATGTGTCATATGTCTCAGGTGGCAGATAGCGCAGGAACATCCCTTTACGACGTTCTGGCAAGGTGTCTTTCAAGGTCACGACGTCAGGCTCTATCTGCATCCCGAACAGAGCAACGGACGCAATCAACTCATTGCGATGCAGGAGATCCAGACCACGGTTCCTTTGTTGAACCTTGCGGGTCAATTTCACAGCCAGCTCAACCTTACTGAAGAACCTGCAGCGACGGCGGGTGAGGCTCTAATCTCAATCGGTTTCGTATCTGAAAGCGGCATTGAGATCAAGCCATCGCAACCGACGCCGCTCGATGCGAGTCGACTGGCGATAGTTGATACAGTCGACGGCCTCAGGATCTTCGATCGAACTGCGCTGAAACCATATCCTGCAGGGAGTTCCGCAGCATTGCTTACGATCTCGAATGGCCCAAGCCGGTCCATCCGCATCGACGGTACAGATGAGGCATCGGTCTATTCGCTTATCCGATTGTTATGCGAGCGTGATACCTTTCCCGAAGGCCTCGCCGATAGTTTGGCGGACGGCACGATCACACAAGTAGTCTTCCCAATGGCTCCGCACTCTCAGCCGGCAATCTTCCGTGACTCATTCCCAGCGACCCAGACGAGTATAGGCAAAACGCAATGAACACAGAGGGGATTCCTTGGGCACAATGGAAAGGACGAGTGTTCCTCGCAGCCTGGGCGTTGTACGCGGGATACTACATGTGTCGCAAAGACATGGGCACCGCAAGGGGAGGTGCCATCTCTTCCCTTGCGATAAGTCTCGCATGCTTCGGTGGAATGTATGCCGTAGGTCAGTTGGTGGGCGGCACACTAGCTGATCGCATTGGCGCTCGGCGTACGGCGTTGGCAGGTGCCGGGATTTCGATACTTTGCACTGTGTCGCTCGCTTGGTGCGGTCAACCGATCCTGGCGCTCCTGCTCCAGTTGGGCAATGGTTTCGGCCAGGGCTTCGGATGGCCCGCCCTGCTCAAACTGCTCGGAGGCTGGTTCCAGGCTGGTGAACGAGATCGCGTGCTCAGTTGGTGGAGCACCAGCTATATCCTCGGCGGCCTGCTCGCGAGCTCTCTTACAGCCTGGCTCCTTCTCAATACCGATGTGGCCAGTCGGACCGGCTTTCACCCAGCCTATCTTGTCTCTTCCGCGGTGCTGTTGTGCTCGGCATTTTTCTTTTTCAAAGAGACTGATCGATTGCCTGCCGTACCACCCGAGAGCGGGACACTATCGAAGTCACCTGAAGCCGCGGTACACGGTCACCCATGGCGCCTACTACTCTCGGACCCGAGGATCCGGATCATCTCCAGCGTATATTTCTTTTTGAAGATGACTCGTTATACGCTCCTCTTTTGGCTGCCAAACTATCTGATCTCAGATCTCGGCTATCGAGCTACCTCTGCGGGACACATGGCCTCCTATTTCGAGCTATTCGGGTTCCTGGGTCCAATTGCCGCGGGTTATGCGGTGCAACGCTACTTTAACCGACGACGTATGACACTCGGCGCATGCCTGCTCTTCGCGCTCGCTTTCATCTGCCTCGTTCATCCCATGGTTGCCGGCGGCAGCACTACCGGTTTGGTACTTTCCATCGCACTCATGGGAATCTTTATTCATGGAGCTGACATCCTCATGTCCGGGATGGCTGTTCTCGACGCGGTTCCCCATGAACTTCACGGGCGAGCCGCCGGCCTCGTCAACGCTATCGGGTCGGTCGGTCAGGCGCTGTCGCCCTTGTTAATCACGGTCTATGTCTCTCATCTGGGTTGGACGAAACTGTTTGATCTATTTGTCTTCTTCGCTCTAGTGGCCGGCACAATTTGTGCGTTCGGATCGCGGAGGGAGACACAATTTACGTCCCGTCCTAACCGTTCAGCGCTTGAGACTGCGAGTTCGCCGCTGTAGTCTCCGCAAATGGATCAACGAAAAACGCACATTCTTATCGTCAGAGCAGGTACAACCTCGGGTTTTGTCGTAGCGGCACCTAGCCTCTGGTCCGGTCGAGGTGAGGCATGAAGCAAACTCCTCGCATCCGCGCGGTCATGCTGGACTGGGCTGGCACCACCGTAGACCACGGTTCAATCGCACCCGTATTGGCTCTCAAGACTCTCTTTGCAAAACATGGAATCACCCTCTCCATGGAGGACGCAAGGCGAGATATGGGGTTACTCAAACGCGATCACATCCGGGCGATTCTGGCGTTGCCGAATATCAACTCCGAGTGGCGTACGCTCTTCGGCAGGGAGCCTGGCACAGAAGAAGTCTCACGCCTCTTCGAAGAGTTTGGCCCTCTGCAAATGGACATCATCACTCAACATTCGCAGCTCATCGAAGGCGTGGCCGATGTCGTAAGGAACTGGCAGAATCGTGGCCTTCTGATCGGAAGTACAACGGGTTACACCCGTGAGATGCTAAACCCTGTCCTCGCCCAGGCGGCCACAAGCGGCTATCGACCGGACGCTTCAGTATGTCCCGACGAGGTCGGGGCCGGCAGGCCTGCACCATGGATGTTGGCGCGAAACGCGCAGTTGCTCAACGTATACCCGCCATCCTCATGCGTCAAAATCGGCGACACCATCAGCGATATCGAAGAAGGGCGAAATGCCGGCATGTGGACGATCGGATTGACACGAACGGGAAACATGATCGGACTCGACGCTGTTAGCGTGGACAAGCTTCCGATTGCGCACAAAGAAGCTCTCCTCAAGCGGGCTGCATCTGAGATGCTCGAGGCCGGAGCAGACTTTGTCGCGGAGGATCTTTCTGCCTGCGACCCTCTCTTGAAAGAGATCCAAACGAAGTTAGACGACAGCGTATTTCGCGACCCACTTCTCGCTCATTGAGCACTTTCCGGATACCACGCTCGATTCGCCAGGCATTCGTTCCAGCTTTAGGAATGTGAGGCGGCCCAGAGCAGGTGAGGCACAACGATCGGGGTGGTGGATCATGAGACAATCGGTTGTTTGCATAGTAGGGTTTCGACGTCAGGTCGGACCGAACCACAATCAACTCCAGTTCAAGGGACCGCCCCCATGTTTGTCTCGCGCCTTCTCGCCGCCGCCGCGCTGCTCAGCAGCGTTGTCTTGCTTCCTGCTCAGTCTCCCGTACCGGTCTCGCCGGCCATCCGTGCACGCGTCGACGCGTTGATTGCCAAAATGTCCGTGGACGATAAGCTGAAACTCATCGGCGGCGTGGACTCGTTTTACACACAGGCGATCCCTTCCATCGCTTTGAAGCGGCTGAAGATGTCAGACGGACCGGTCGGAGTGCGCACCTTCGGGCTCGCGCCTGCCTACACAGCGGGAGTCGCGTTGGCTGCAACGTGGGATCCGGCGTTGGCCGAACGCGTCGGCGCCTCCCTTGGTGACGACGCCCGCGCACGTGGCGTTAATTTCCTGCTGGCCCCAGGCGTGAACATCTATCGCTCTCCATTGAACGGCCGCAACATGGAATACTTCGGCGAAGATCCCTTCCTTGCCTCACGCATCGCCGTCGGATATATCGAAGGTGTTCAAAGCAAGGGAGTCTCTGCAACCGTAAAACATTTCGCCGCCAACAATTCAGAGTTCGACCGTCATCGCATCAACAGCATCATCGACGAGCGCACCTTGCGCGAACTCTATCTGCCGGCTTTCGAAGCAGCCGTGACCGAGGCCCATGTAGGCGCCGTCATGGACAGCTACAACCTGGTTAACGGCGAGCATTCCACGCAGAACGCCCACCTGAATATAGACATTCTGCGCCATGACTGGGGCTTCCAGGGCGTCCTGATGTCAGACTGGACGGCAACTTACGATGGGCTCGCAGCCGCAAACGGCGGACTGGACCTGGAGATGCCCTTCGCCAAATTGATGACGCCTGAGACCCTGAAGGCAGGCCTCGCCAGCGGCAAACTGACCATGGCCGTGCTGGACGAAAAATGTCGCCGCATCCTTGGCACGGCTATACAGTTCGGCTGGCTCGACCGTGAGCAGACTATCTCTTCGATTCCTCTCAACAACCCCAACGCTGACAAGGTCACGCTTGAGGAATCGCTCGAGAGCATCACCCTTCTGAAGAATGAAGGCCGCCTGCTCCCGCTGGATCCCACGCGTGTGAAGACCCTCGCTGTCATTGGACCCGAAGCTGCCGTCGCTGTTGTCGGTGGCGGTGGAAGCTCGCAGACGACCCCCTTCCACGCGGACAGCTTCGTCGCCGGTCTCATGCAGGTGGCTGGCACTCGCTTCAAGGTAATGTATGCTCCAGGCCTTCCACCTCTGGCAACCATCTTTGGCCGCACCCAGTTTCGCAATCTGGCTGTTGCGGTAGACGGCAAGGGAGAACCGCCGCGTACGGAAAATACAGATCGGGGCTTGAGTCGGATCAATACCTGGAACGGCGTCGGAGGAGGGGGTGGCCAGCGCGGCGACGGTCTTACGACCTACGACTACAAAGGCGAGTACCTTCCCACAGCGCCGGGGGAGCATGTTCTGATCGCATCGGCTCCCGAGCAGGACACCTACCGCGTGCTTGTCGACGGCAAGGAGGTCCTCTCCCAACAGAGAGATTCGAATCGCATGGCAGTCAGGAAGGTCTCCGTCGCTCTGAGCGAAAGCAAATCGGTCTCCGTCGAAGTGGTCTACCAAACAAACGGGACAACACCTCGTCTCGGCGTCGGCCTGGTAGCTTCAGCGGGCATGCTCTCGCCCGATGCGCAGAAGATTCTGCACGATGCCGATGCGGTGCTCGTTACCGTCGGCTTCGACGCATCCACAGAGAGCGAGGGCTTCGATCGGGCATATGCAATGCCCTGGCCACAGAACGAACTTATCCAGCAGGTCACGGCGCTCAACCCGAAGACAATCGTCTCGATCACCGCCGGCGGCGCTGTGGAAACTGCGCCCTGGATTGCGAATGTTCCTGCACTGCTGCACAACTGGTATCCCGGTCAGCAGGGATCGACGGCGCTGGCACAGATTCTCTTCGGCGACCACTCGCCGGAGGGCCATCTGCCATTCAGTTGGGAGCGCAACCTGGACCAGAATCCAGCCAGCGCCCACTACGCGGAGGAACCCGGCGACGGCCGCATCGTTCGTTATGATGAGGGCTTGTTCCTGGGTTATCGCTTCTACACGTCCATGAACCAGAAACCTCTGTTCCCTTTCGGCTTCGGGATGTCTTATACGAACTTTGCGTTCACGCATTTGAACGTGAAGAAAAACTCAGACAATGACGTGGAGGTCTCTTTCACCGTCCAGAACACAGGCTCGCGACCAGGCGCGGACGTTGCCCAAGTCTACGTTGGTGATCCCAGTGCGAAGGTGAAGCGACCTTTGATGGAGCTCAAGCAGTTCAGCAAAGTTCGTCTGAAAGCCGGCGAGACCCAACGCGTCGTCCTGCACCTGAACAAGCGCGCCTTCAGCTACTACGACGTTGACGCAAAGAACTGGCGCGTGGATCCCGGCGAATTCGTCATCTACGTCGGCGACTCGTCCGAGTCGCTCCCTCTCAAGCAGGTTTTCCCGATGTAGACCGTTCGCTGCTCTCACACCGATTCTCTATCTGCATAAATTGCTTTACCGACAGTTATGAGTGGCAACGACGCTATCTGTACCTGACAAAGCGTCATCTCAGGAATCAGCTCTGAGTCTGACCGCAGTCTCCAGGTACAGATTGAGGTGCCTTTGAGCGTCGTCGAGAGCCGCGGACCGCTTGTTGATTCGTGCTACCACTGTTGCTCCCTCGAGAATCGAAATCACGAGGTTGGCGACCGAATGTGGGTCAATCTCCGGGTTGATCTCTCCGGCTGACTGGCCATCTTCAACAACCTTCGCCAAAAGATCCTCCCAACCCTTCAGCGCCTTTCTGACCCTTGTGCGGAGAGCGAGGTTGCCGTCATCGGCATCTACCGCAAAGTTTAAAGAGGGCATCCCCCGGGAAAACTCGGGGTGGTGACATAGTTGTCTACGTGCAGTTTCAGTTTGTCCACCGCATTTGAAACGGTGTCGACGTTCCGAAGTCGTTTGTCACTCGTATCCTTCCACGCATAGTCGAAAGCGAGGAGTGCCAGCTCTTCCTTGGTAGAGAAGTGGCCGTAGAGTGTCCCTTTCTCCAGGCCGGAAGCCGCAACGATGTCCCCCATCGAGCATCCCGTGAACCCCTTCTGGTTGAACAGCACTGCGGCGGTTTCTACGATCTTCTGACGGCTGCGTTCACCCTTCGTGGCGCCTGTTTTTGTTTTTGTAGTCATAGCTCCGCACTCCCCAAAATCCGTCAATGGCCTACTACTGGTTTTGCGTCTGCCCCGATTGGGGACTTCCCAGAGTAGACGCTAGAAACATCTTCGGAGATTCATCTTTATCCACCGACTGGTCGGATTTATCTTCTTTGACTTTTCCTAAAATTGTCCGACATCAGTTTCTTTTCCTAGAAAACATTCCGACTGGTCGGAAATAATAGAATCATTCACACGCCTTCTTCTATCTACTCATCAGGAGGCCACGAACATGGCAAACGAAAAGAAAGTAGCTTTAATTACTGGTTCCAATCGCGGAATCGGTTTTGAGACGGCGCGGCAGTTGGGTCAGCAAGGCGTAAGGGTTATTGTCACAGCGCGCACGGAGCGCGAGGCTGCAGACGCTGCGAGTAAATTGCGCAGCGAAGGCATCGAAGCAGAGGCACTTGCACTCGACGTGACCAAGGGAGCCGATCGCGCTGTCGCGGCAAAATTCATCGAGTCGCGCTACGGCAAGCTGGATATTCTGGTTAACAATGCGGGCATAGGGCCGGCAGATGGGCTCATTGGCCTGCGTGCGAGTGAATCGACCGAAGAGGAGTTGCAGAGCATCTTCAACATCAACCTGTTCTCCCTGGTCGCTTTGACTCGCGAATTATTGCCCTTGCTGAAGAAGAGCGAAGCGGGACGGATCGTCAACCTCGCCAGCATCCTCGGCTCTCTGACACTTCAGTCAATGGACCCGAGCCCCATCGCACCACTGCGGAAGTTCGCTTACAACGCCTCCAAGGCCGCGGTCAATGTGTTCACGATTCATCTGGCAGCGGAACTCAAGGACACCAATATCACGGTAAACTCCGTCCATCCGGGCTGGGTCAAAACCGTTCTTGGTTCGGACGCGGCGCCGATGTCTGTCCCTGACGGAGCAAAGACCACAGTCGCGGTTGCACTGCTGGGATCGGAAAGCCCCAACGGCCGCTTCATCCACGAGATCAATAAAGAATTGCCCTGGTAAGACATTTCCGCTTTACGCAGGCCGAAGATATTGGTGGTCGGCGACAGTGTTCGTCGCCCACCTCTTTGCGCGCGAAAAGTCTCCGCCGACCATCCGGAAATAGTCGGATGAGAAGCGCGTGTACAGGTGTCGAAACACATACGGCTTAAATGCCGGCGTACCACGCATAACCGTAGTCCGGCTCGGAAGACCCCAGACCTTTACCAAAGCTCTTAAGAGAGTCGGTGACAGTCAGCCGGGTGATGTACTTCACGCTCTTATAGCCTAGTTGGCGCGGCACACGCATGCGGAGCGGGCCGCCGAAGGACACGGGAAGATCGCCGTCATTCATCCCGTGGGTCAGCAGAGTCTGAGAATGCAGGGCGTCGGCCATATCGATGCTGTCCCACCAGTCCTTGTCGACGGAGAAGAAGACGACATATCGCGCCTGCGGCAAGATTCCGACTTCGTGCAGAACCTCAGTCAGAGGCGTACCAATCCACTCAGCGATATAGGACCAGCCCTCCTCACAAGCGACCTCGGTGATTTGGCTGCGAACCGGAAGACTCCTGAGATCGGAGAGTGAAAACGATCCTGGCCGGGCGACCATTCCGTCAACCGAAAGCCGCCAGTCCGCGAACCCGCTGGCCTGATGGCGCTTGAAGAGATCGTTCGGAGGCGCGGTCTGGTTGGCGAATGGCGTCTTCGAGATCATACTTCGCGGGAACTCTCGGGCCAACGAGTGCATCGTCACAAGCCGTTGAGCGACGTAGGTCAATGTCTGGCCAGGGCCGTAGATTCCACCGTGGTCAGGCGGGATCAGTCCATAACGCTGGGCCACGCGGGCGGTCGCGGTCAGACCGGCCAGACCTGCGGTGGCGGCAATACCACCCGTTATGAGATTTCGGCGTGAGATAGGTCTCATGTGCGCTCCTTCGGTGTGGTGACGCGGCCGATGATCATCGCTCTCATCCGGCGCCTGAATCCTCCAAGAGCAACCATGGTCACGTGAACCACAAGAAAGAGCAGGAGAGATCCAGAGACGAAGAAATGCAGCGTGCGCGCGGATTGCCGCCCGCCCAGCGCAGTCACCGCAGCCGGGACCGCGGAATCGAAGGCGGGAGACATCGCAAGGCCGGTCCAGATCACGAGCGGAAACAGGACGAAGATCACCGTCAGATATACGGTCCGCTGCATTACGTTGTATGAGTGGGCTTCCTTTTCATCCGACGGTTCACGGCGAAGATACTTTGCGATTACTTTCCAGAAGGCCGGCCAATTCCTGTCGGGGGGTGCTGGGAACAGGTTTTTCCGGAAGTGGCCCGTCCACAGACTGAAGATCGCGTAGACCAGGCCTGTCAGCACCACAACCCATGCGGCCTGAAAGTGTAGAGAGCGGCTCCAGCCATTTTGGTCGGGCAGCACGTAGCCGTAGCCAGTCGGAACAGTAGACCTCGACGCGGGGATCGGCAGGCTAAATAAGGGACGCGTCAGCGCATTCCCGATTTCCCCCCAATAGAACCGCGGATGAGAGATCACTATCTCAACGCCGCTGATGAGCAACGCAAAGAACGCGATCACGGTGATCCAGTGCGTCACGCGCACCACCGCACCATGGCGGGGATTCCCCGGATTAGGGAGCGAACCGGCGGTTGACACACGCGAAGCATAACATAGGATTCCGTGCCCACGCCCCGGTACCGAGGTTGGTCAAGGTCCAAAGTACGCATCTCACTTAGCGCCCAACCACGATAACGGAGAAAGTATCCGGGATTGGGGTTGGACGAAACTGCAGCTCCTCGGATATCGCACCCGTGTTCTGTCCGAATTTGGAGGTGACAAGATACGCTTTGGCGTCTTGCTGACCTACGACCATTGTCCGGGCTCCGACCTGAGTTTTCACCGTTTGGAACATCGAATATTTGCCGGATGACTCGCGATGAAAGATGGTGAGTGTTCCAGAAGCGTCAGCAACAAAAAGCATGTTGTGCGAGGAGTCAAAATTCATATCGCCAGAGTTTGCCGGAGCATCTCCAATGGCCGAGACATGCCCTGTATCCGCATTGACCGCGACAATTTTATGATCTTCGCATATGGTGAAAAGTTGGCGGCGAGCTCTATCCATGGCGAGTTGCGCTGGGCCGGTGCAAGGAGTAAGCAGCCATGATGTTGTGACCTTTCTGGCGGCGACATCGATGCGCGCGATCTGACCACGCGCAGGTAGGGTCACGAAGACGCTGCCTTTGCCATCGGCCACCGCTAACCCGGGGCGTCCGCTGAGGGGAATGGTTGCAGTGATCTGATTCGTTGCGCTGTTAATGACCGTCGCACTGTGGCTGTGCGAGTTGAAGACAATGACGGATTTAGTCGTGGGATCAAAGACGATGGCGTAGGGGATCAGGCCCGTTGGGACTGAAGCGACGAGTTTGAGGCTAGAACGGTCGAAGACACGGACGAAGCCGGCCGTTCCATCGGTGACGTCGGTCACGTAACCGTATCTACCGGAGTCATCGAGAGCGATGTTGCGCACATTCGTCATGCCTTCTACCTGGCCGGCGATGTTACCAGTCTCGGTATCGACGACCATGACACGATTCGTGCGGGGAATGTAGAGCTGATGCGTGGCTTCGTCCAGGCTGAGGAAACCCCATCCACCTTTGCCACCTAAGTTCCATTGCGTCTCAACACGGAAAGTATCTGAAATTGTGGGGGTGGCCGCTGGCAGCTCAACGGTGAAGACTATTGATACGACGGCGAACAGAGATATGAGGTGTCTTATAGTCCGCTTAACGGGTGGCATGCTTTATTCGTTCCTTTTCGTGAATTCTCGGAAGAGAGATACTTCTTCAAAATGCACTTCGACGACCAGACGATACTGGTCGCCGAAGTGCCGCATTGGCTTGATGATTGTTAGTTGGAAGGGAATTTGAATTCATCCGTCAGATCGCCAATAGCTGGGCTGTTGGTCGGGACGTACGGATTCCCCTGGTTCTGAGTTGGGTTGGGCAGGTTATCGCGGCTGCGGGTGCTGACCGGAGGCAAGCTCCAGTTCTTTTCGATGAACTTGATGAGCGAGACCTGATCGCCGTATTCGTGAGAGACGTGACCGCCCTTCGAGTACTTCGACACGACGATCAACGGAATGCGAGTTCCATCGCCGAAGAAATCGACCGGCTGGATATAGCCTGAGTCATAGTATCCGCCACCCTCATCGAAGGTGATGAAGATTGCAGTGTCAGCCCAAAGCTCAGGATTCGCCTTCACACCGTTGACGATCTTCTTGACGAAGCCTTCAAAGAGATCGAGTTTGGAGGATGCCGGGTGACCATCGTTGAAGCCGCTGGGCTTGACGATGGAGACTGGCGGCAGGTTGCCGGTATCAATGGCTTCATAGAGCTCGGTGGTGTCGCCGATGTACGTCTCGCGGTTAGCCTGTGAGCCCATGAACTGGGTCTGATACTGGAAGGGATTGCAGATGTTGCAGTATTCATCGAACGTGTTCGACTCGGTAGGATCGGTAACGTAGAGATCCCAGTTCTCACCGAAGTATTTGAAGGGAACTTTGTGAGCGACGAGGTCGTCACCAATGCTCTTCTGGCTGGTTGGAGGAATGGTGAACGGTGAGAGCGCCAGCGTGGATGTGCCATCGCCGTTGAAGCCTGGGTTGTAGTTGTTGACCAGGTAGTAGTTCCCCTTGACGCAGTTCGGATTTACCGGCCGCTTGAGTGACTGGAGATAGTTAGTGACCGCGGGCACGCCAGGCTGGCTGATGTCGCCGCAGTTCACGTAGCTGCCGCCGCCGTAGCCATCCTGATCGTAGAAGTTGTTGGTAGAGGCCTGCGGGTTGGGGTTTTCGATCTCGTTGGTCGGAGGAGCAGCCGCGACACCACTCGCGTTGGTGTAGAAGATGGCATCTCCGAAGCCGAACATGATGTGGTTCGCGCCAGTGCCACCCATAACGGATTGGTGGAAGTTGTCGTTGATGGTGTAATCATCGGCGAGCTGTTTGAAGTAGGGAGCGTCTCCCTGTGCCATGTTGTAGAAGGCCATGGCGGTAGAGCCTTCACCGGTAGTAGTGTCGGTGAAATTGCTTGGCTGTGAGGCGCCGTTGCTGCCAGTGCCCACAGTGGTCTCAACCCAGGGGAAGAGATCATTCAAACAGCCGCTGGGATTGTCTTTGGTCGCATAGTCGACATTGCAGTCGGTCTGCTGCCACATCTGAAAAAAGCGGTGCACGGGGCTGTTCGTGTAGGCGTCATAGGGCATCTCGGCGCCCGTAAGTTGGAAGACGCCTTCGCGCAGGTTGTTTGCGTTGTCGATGCGAGTATCGAGCTGTCCGCCCGGGATGCCTGTCGCACCGGTGACGAGAAACTGGTCGTAGTCCTTGGCAAGGCCGGTGTCTGCAAGTTTCGCGACCTTCAGAGTGGTGAATGGAGCGGGACCAGCGACGGTCGGTTTTTGAGGTCCGCCAGCAAGCGCCGGAGGAAGCGTGCTGTAGATGCTCTTGGACTGCGGGCTGATGGAAAAAGTTCCGCCAGAGGCCGTATTATCCAGAGCCGAGAACTGTGCAGACAGGGAGTAGTTGGGGCCAGGCTTGCCGTTCGCTTTAACGATGCCCTTGGATAGGAGATTGGAGACCGTCTCGCCTTCCTTCGGCTTGTATGTGGCGTAGACGTGGTCGAAGGTACGATTTTCGCCGATGATGACAATGACGTGCTTGATCGGAGTCGTTGTTGCCGGTGCGGCGGTTTGGGCGTAGGCGGATTGTGGCAGTCCCGCAAACACTTGCAGCGCAATCAACATTATTGCGCCGCACTTCAAGGTCCCGTTAGGGGCGTTGACCGTACGTTTCAAGGTGATACCTCCAGGAACACTGAGGGACTAGCATGTAGCCGTTGGGGAGTTCATCCTCAGTGGGACAACCTTGAGGCATTCACAACTTCGATGTGTCAACCAGAAATGAATTGATTAATAATTACGATCACGTCATTCGCTCCACTGCGTCGTTGAAGAAAATGTGTGTGAACAATTCGTAACGAAGCTCTTCGCTAGAGAATTTGATGAAGAAAGTTACACGACAACTTTGTATGGCCTCATCATCTCGTTGTCTTCATGTTCGAGAATGTGACAGTGCCATACATAGACGAGTTCTTGTCCTGGAGTTACCGGTGCTCCGTGGGGCAAGTCAAAGCGCATAATCACACGGGTAACGTACCCGGGATATGACTTGACGGTGTCCTTGCGTGCGGGACGTTCGTTGCCCTCAGGGGCCATGGGCCTACCCGTGAAGACGAGTTTGCCCGTCTGCTGGTAGGTTGGGACATCGAATGCTTGACGATTCAGTACTTGGAACTGCACCAGGTGGACGTGCAGAGGATGGACGTCGCCTGTAATGTTGACGAAGGACCAAATCTCGGTGTCGCCGGCTTTCGGGTCTTCGGTAATGGGCTCGTGCCAGCGGGCATTGCCAAGCAGGCCGATAATGACGTAACCATCGGAGGGACGTTCCTGCTCTGAGACCAAAAGCAGGCGCTCTCGTGTGGCGAATGTCGGGTTGAGAGGCTCAAAGGGCGCCAGCATCTCCGGCACGGAGCTGGCGTCTTTGCCGGAAAGCGGTTTCGTCACCTTAAAGAGCATCACGTCATCCGCGACGAACTGGCCTCCCATCGTGTATGGGGCAGGAGCGTCGTTGATAAGCGAAAAGGATTTGCCCTCGCAGCCTGAAAAGTCGATGACGATATCGAAACGTTCACCCGGGGCCATAAGGAGGTAGCGCAATTCAAGCGGAACAGGGAGAAGGCCACCGTCCGTGCCGATCTGCTGGAAGGACGGAACTTCAAACGATTGACTTGTGATCGCGCCGGTTGCATCAGAGTTGAAAAGACGCAAATGGTAGAAACGAGAGTTCGCGGCGTTAAGAATACGAAAGCGGTATTTTCTTGGCTCAACCTCAAGGAACGGCATGACTTTGCCATTAACGCAATTCATGTCGCCGTAAAACTCCTGGATCCAGATGGGGTGTTCTTTCGGTCCATCGACGACCTTTGGATAATAAAGAGAACCATCGTGATGAAAGAGCCGGTCTTGCAGCATAAGCGGGATCTCGAACTCACCTTGAGGCAGGTTCAAGGTCTTTTCTGCTTCGTCGCGTAGGAGATAGAAGCCGGCGAGTCCCGCGTAGACATTAAGCCTGGTGATGCCGAGGGCATGATCGTGGTACCAGAGCGTAGCGGAAGGCTGGCAGTTCGGGTAGGAAGAGGGGCGCGGATTAAACGTCGGACCATGTTCACCATGTGCCGTGAACCATGCCTCCGGGTAGCCGTCATCATCTGGCAAGGCGCAGGCACCATGAAGGTGAGCGACGTTGCGAACCGGCGGCAGCGTCGATTCCGCGCCATGGATTGAGTGATCGATGGGTAGAAGATGCGTCGCAGGAAGCTTGCTTACCCAATTGATGTTCAGGGGCGAGCCACTTTGCGCCTCTATCGTCGGTCCAGGCCAGGTGCCGTTGTAGCCCCACACGGTGGTAGCGGGTAGGTCCCGATGTACCTTCTGCTGAAATTGAAGCATTTCGATTTTAATCGTCTCGCCGGATTTTCCCGTAGGACGAATTACAGGAGGGATGGGGAGGGCATCGACGTAGCGCGTTAGTTTGACACCACTGCGTACAGGAGTTGGCGACGCCATCCCCTGTCCCAGAGCCGGCACATCTTTACAGAACGCAACTCCAGCTGCGGTATAAACACCACGATGAAGAAATAGACGCCGGCTCAGCATTCGTTAAAGGCAAAGTGAATCTGTATTTTTTCGTGCGGCACTTTCGCTCCTGTTTGATTGAGGTGTCTCTTCACGATGGATTCCACGAATCAGGTTAGCTGAGGTTGATTACGAATATGTGAAGGCTTCTTTCTCAGAACGTCCGTGCACCTCAGGAATTCACTTTAATCACCAGACAGCACGAACATCCTCACTAGATGGGCCCACGGAAGTCGGCGTCTGGTCAGTGATGGTTGCCGTTGGGAGCCATTTTCGAGACAAAAACAGGAGACGTGCGGATCAGCCTGGTTCGACTTATTGCCAAGAGAACCTCAGGCTTTCGGGGACGATGAATAGCACGTACAGTAATGATTACGGGGCAGGAATTTTCGATCGCCTCCCGCTTGCAGCTTGCCGGGACTTGCATCGGGCGAAGTGGTGTCCCTTCATGGAGGCTCGAGCCTGCCGTCAATGGATCCTTGGGCAATCTATCCATCCGGCCGATTGACGAGCACCATGGCCCGTGTCTCCATAATGTTGTTCGGGATAATCATCAAATAAGAGTAATCAGCGAGGTCACCCGTGGACATGGCTCGGCTGCTATCAGTAAATGTTGGACTTCCACACGACATCGAGTGGAAGGGGCGCACTGTGCACACCGCGATCTGGAAGGATCCAGTGCGTGGCCGCTGTCGAGTAGGCCGGTTAAATCTGGACGGAGACGGTCAAGGTGATCTGGCCGGGCATGGGGGTGAGCAGCGCGCCGTCTTCGTCTACCAGATCGAATCGTATCGTTACTGGCAGGAGCAACTGGCGAGGACCGACTTTGTTCACGGACAATTTGGCGAGAACTTCACCATCGAAGGATTGCCTGACGACATCGTGTGTATCGGCGACCGTTATCAGATAGGCAGCGCGCTATTCGAGGTCACGCAACCTCGGGTTACCTGCTATCGGGTCGGCATTCGGATGAACGAGCCCCGGATACCCGCATTGCTGACATCGAGTGGGCGGCCGGGGTTCTACTTGCGCGTGCTTCAGGAAGGCGAGGTGGGCACCGGCGATGAAATCGTGAAGGTGGGAGAGGCGAAGGAGCGAATGACCGTCACCGAGATCAACGCACTCCTCTATTTGCCCGACCATGCGCGTGATCGACTGGAGTGCGCCTTGCAGATCGAGGCGCTTTCCCCCGGATGGCGCTCCTCGTTTGAAGCGTTACTGCAGAGTCAATCCAGCGGCAATGCCGGGCTCGTTCCGGAAGCGGCTGCGCATCCTGCTTCACCAGGATTTCAGCCGCTTGTAGTGACGGCGATCGATCATGAGTCCGCGGACGTCCTCTCGCTGACGATGCAGAGCCCGAACGGTCAGCCGCTGCCAACTGCGATGCCCGGCCAATACGTGGTTGTCCGTCTTCAACCGGCCGCAGGCGGTCCGCCACTCTTTCGGAGCTACTCGCTTTCGGGTCCCCTCTCGACCGAGCGCTATCGAATCAGCGTAAAGATCGAACCAAATGGCGCAGCTGGAACTTATCTGCGGGAGCATGTACGGGTGGGCGATACTCTTGACGTCAGTTCGCCGCGCGGAAGCTTCATTCTGCAGCCCGGAGAGCGGCCCGTGGTGCTGCTCAGCGCGGGAATCGGCGCGACGCCGGTTCTGGCGATGCTGTATGCCCTCGCGTCTGTGAACTCGACACGGCAAGTTTTGTGGCTGTATGGAGCTCGTGATCAGGAGCATCATCCCTTCGCCAACGAAGTTCGCCGCCTTGTGCTCGCGCTCACGCACGGTCGCAGCTACGTTTGTTACAGCAGGCCCGGCCAGCGCGACAAAATGGGGGGAAATTTTGACGCGACCGGTCACTTGTCACGATCGGTCTTCGACCAGGCCGGCGTTCCACAAGACGCAGATGTCTACCTCTGCGGACCGAATCGCTTCATGGCAGACATGAAAGAGGCGCTCGCAACGTTGGGTGTTGCGCCGGCGCGGGTTCACGCCGAAATCTTCAACGGTAGCGAGTCGATGACCCCTGGTGTAGTCGGTGTAACGAAGCGAGCTCCGCATCTGCCGAAGGACGACGCCAACACCGGTCCACTGGTGTCGTTCGCGCGCAGCGGCATCGCCGCACACTGGAAGGCGTCGGCCTACCAGAGCATTTTGGAACTGGCCGAGGCGTGCGATGTCCCGGTCCGTTGGTCGTGCCGGACTGGTGTTTGTCACAACTGTGAGAGCGGTTTGGTTTCGGGGGCAGTCGTCTACGGGCCTGAGCCACTCGAAAAGCCCGCCAACGGCAATCTTCTTGTTTGCTGCTCACAACCAACAAGCGATGTCGTTATCGATCTGTGAAGTCTGATCGTTAGTTTGTGGTGGCACTGTCACCACGTTTTCTTCTCTGGTAAGCAGCCACCTTGAACTTGTTGCCACAGATGTTCATACTGCACCACCGGCGGGAACCTTTCTTGCTCGTATCAAAGAAGTGAACGACGCACGATTCACATTTACGGATGCGCGAAAAATCCTCTTCTGCGAGAAGCTCGGCCGTGGCATCGATGATCGGGGTCCAGAGGTCGGCGGGCTCATGAAGCTCAAAAACCGTCTCCCTGACGACCTTCCCGTCCCGCTTGCGAAGCGAAGTATGGCGTGGATACTGAAGCAACAGAGAGTTTACTTCGATAAGGAAAGCATCGGTCGGCGATGCTAGGTTCTCCATTCGCAGGACAGCCTCCCTCAACTTCTCTCTGAACGCGATTAGCTGTTTCAGGAAGGTAGTCGCCTCGGTTGAATCGCGCCAGCCTCGGACAATGGCCCTAGTCTTGCGCGAGCTCACCATCCCCGAAGCGATCAACCATCGTTCGAGCGCGCGAACATCCGGAAGAAACTCCGTGGGCCCGTCTGCCAGGACAGGCTTTGTATTCAACAAATCCAGGATTGACCTGTTCGCCACGAACAGGAATCCGTCGATCCATTCGTTCGCCTCTTGTGAAGCAGCAGCGGGCATCAAACTCTCTCTATAAAAACAAAAATATTGTAAATAATGCTAACACCAATATTGAATATTTTGACGGTGTCGGGTAATCTCATTCTCTGTAACCAGAACTTTTCGCCACTAGAAGGAAATTGCCATGACAACGTTTCAACACGGGACCGTCCGCGGGCTCAAGCTCTTTTATCGCGAAGCGGGCTCAAAAGCTTCTCCAACTATCGTGCTCCTGCACGGCTTCCCGAGTTCGTCTCATATGTTTCGCGATCTGATTCCCCAGCTCGCGGCCAAATTCCACGTGATCGCTCCGGACTACGTTGGTTTTGGCTACAGCGATTCTCCGGATGTAAGAAAGTTCGATTACACCTTCGACAATCTCGCCGCCCATATCGAAGAACTGCTCTTCGGCGTTCTAGGTCTGAAGAAATTCAGCATCTACGTGCAGGATTACGGCGCCCCCGTGGGCTATCGCATTGCCTCGAGGCACCCCGATGCAATCGATGGGATCGTCGTCCAGAACGGGAACGCCTACGTCGAGGGCATTGGAGCAGCCTTCGATCCAATGAAGCCGTTCTGGGCGAATCGCAGTCCAGAGACAGAGAAGCCCGTGCGAGACCTGCTCAAAAAAGAAACCACTATCTTCCAGTACACGCATGGGGTCAAAGACCTTTCGCGGATCAGTCCTGACTCATACACAGTGGATCAACTCTTTCTTGATCGCCCAGGCAACGACGCCATCCAACTGAATCTGCTTCACAACTACCAATCGAATCTCGCACTCTACGACGGGTGGCATGAATTCTTTCGGAACAAGCAGCCGAAGACGCTAATCGTATGGGGAAAGAATGACCCCTTCTTCACTGTCGAGGGTGCGCAGGCTTATCTGCGAGATATCCCAAAAGCGGAGCTTCACCTGCTCGATACTGGCCATTTTGCGCTTGAAGATTCGCACGAATTCATCGCGCAACGGATCTTAAAGTTCTTTGCCTGAAGGAGAGGCAGTCTCTTCGCCAACTTCGACCTTGAAATAGCAAAAAGGATGAGCAGATGAGGTTTCCAGAGAACGCCACAGTTGTAGTCGTCCACGGAGCGTGGGCTGATGGTTCGAGCTGGCAGGCAATCGTGGGCCCGCTCGAGGATCGCGGTTTGAATGTAGTTGCTGCGCCGATTCCCCTCACATCTTTGAGCGACGATGCGGCCGCTTTGAAACGTACGATTGCGCGAACTCAAGGCCCGCTAATCGTCGCAGGGCATGCGTATGCTGGTGCGGTGATTGCCACCGCGAACGACGAGCGCATAAACGCCTTGGTTTATGTGGCGGCGCTGGCTCCGGACGAAGGAGAGACTGTCGCCCAGGTTTTTTACAGAGACGAAACTCATCCAATGGCGCCGAAACTTGCTCCCGACGCAGATGGCCTCATCTGGATGCCCGACGAAGGGTTCGCAAACGCCTTCGCCCAGAATGCCACTTATGAGCAGATTGCGTTGTGCAAAGCCGTGCAGCGTCCGATCTCAGTTAAGAGCATTCAGGAGCCAGCCCCCAGACCTGCGTGGAAATCAAAACCCTCATGGTTCCTGATCGCAGAAGAAGACCGAATGATCAATCCTAAAACGCAGCGCTACATGGCAGAACGCATGAAGGCAACGGTGAGGTCCGTCGCGGTCGATCATACTCCGTTGCTCACCGCTCCAGACAAGGTTGTCCACATCATCCTTGAAGCGGCTGAAGGGACCCTTTCGTAAAACAAGAACGTAGTCACACGCGCTACAAGGGGGCACCGTGTCGAACAAGAAGACCACCATCTTTTTATGGTCTCGCTAGTGCCGGCGACTACCGCATGGTTGGCCGCGACGAAACTGGCGGCTGCACCCGTCTTTGTTTATGCTCTTGTTTTTGTCCTTGTAGAGACAGCCTACATCGCGTTCGAACGGGCAGCGCTTTCGCGGGCAAGCGGCAGCGAGATTGCTCCTCGGCTGCGAGGAATCACAAGAATTCGCTCCTATCTGGCGCTCGGCATGTTCAGTGCTGCAACCGTTGTCTCCTTTTGGTCTCCTTTGTGCGGGCTCGCTCTGGTCTGTTGCGTCCTGCTCATCTACCTAAGTCCGCGCTCACCTGATCTTCTCCACCGATCGGTGCGTTAACCCACAACTTGTCATAGGAGGAAATCATCATGAAGGATTCTGTCGCAATTGTGACTGGAGCTAGCCAGGGCATCGGACGCTCCACCGCTATCCGCTTGGCTCGCGACTTCTCCGCTGTTGTGCTGGCTGCGCGAAATGCGAAAGAGCTTGAGGAGGTCGCCGCTGAGGTCAAGAAAGCCGGAGCCGAACCGCTTCCTCTTGCGCTTGATTTGAGTCAGGTCGAAGCGTCGAAAATTGTCGTCGCATCGACGCTGGAGCGTTTCGGCCGAATAGACGCACTTCTGAACATCGCCGGCGCGGTGCCACAGATCGATCTCTTCGAGATGACCGATGACCAGTGGAAAGCCGGAATGGAGTTGAAATTACACAGCGCTCGTCGTCTAACGATTCGGGCATGGGATGCTCTCAAACAAGCTAAGGGCTCCGTGGTTTTCATGTCAGGAAGTGCTGCTCTCGATCCCAAGCCTGCCTTTGCCGCAGTTGCCGCAACCAACGCCGCGATCACAGCTCTTGCGAAGGCTTTCGCAGAGCAAGGCATCAAGGATGGCGTTCAGGTGAACAGTATCGTACCGGGCGCGGTCATGACCGGACGTCGGCGTTCATTTCTCGAAAAGTGGGCCCCCGCGCACAACATGAGTGTTGAGGAGGCGACAAGGAAGTTTCCCGAGGACGCTGGGATCAGCCGCTATGGACAGCCAGAAGAGATCGCCGAACTTCTCGGATTCATGGTCTCTCCGGCCGCGAAGTGGATGACGGGGACATCGGTCCGCATGGACGGTGGCGAGATTAAAAGTATTTAGCGCCGAGCGGGAGCCGTCGTCGGACCTAGGTAAATCGTCAGCAACATTCGTTCACAGCGTCCAGTACTAGGGGACCTGAAATCCCTTTCGGCCTGCCAAACAGTTTCGCCGACACGGTTGACAGTGCTTAAACCACGGTGCTATAACCCCTTCTCGTTCGGCATAGTCGGTTATGTAAACGCCCAGAATTTATACAGTTAGCTAACGAACGCCAGTGAAACACCGGATCGACTTCAACGCCCTCGAATCCAGCAAAGGGGCAACGGAGAAAGTCCTGCAGGAGATCTCCACGTGTTCCGCCACCTCCCCTTCGGCGACCGCTACCCATCACGACGCAAATTACTGCACCGCTTCGCCCTACCGCGAGCTTCCAGGCAACCAAACAGCATCGTATATACCGGACTCGTTCTTCTCCGGCCTCTATTCGCCGTCGCGTCTACATGTTTTCGCGACAGCGTAATCAATCGTTCACCGCTTTAGAAAGGAATCCCCGCATGATTATCTATGCCAACCTTCAGAGAACCGTCAGGGGGCTTTTGGGGCGCCGGAGTCTGCTCTGCGCCATCGTCTTCGCCACGGCAGTTTTCTTCGCATCAGCCTCGCCAGTGTTCGCACAGTTTCGCACTTCAATCCAGGGTGTTGTGACCGACCCGGATGGAGCAGTCGTCCCGGGAGCGACCCTTACGCTCAAGAACCTATCGACCAACGAGACGGTGGTAAGAACGAGCAATGATACCGGCATCTTTAACTTCAACGCTCTTTCCGCGGACCACTTCTCATTGACTGTTGAGAAGGCTGGTTTCCAGAAGCAGGTCCTCGACAACCTGCAGTTGATCCCTGAGCAGGCAAACTCGCTCAATGTGAAGCTTGAACTTGGCGTGGAGTCGACGAGCGTTACAGTGGACGCTTCTCTGGCGCCGGCCATTGATACCGAGACCGCAAACACCGGACAAACAATTTCGGATAATCAGATTCAACATATGCCGGTCTATCAACGCGACGTGACCCAACTCATTCAGTTGGCGCCTGGAGTTCTGGCCACAGGAGCGCAGTCAGCAGGAGGCGGTGGATACCAGGCTCCGGGCACGCAGACAGGGGCCTCATCGGGAGGCGGCGGCAATTTAGGACACTCGAGCAGTATCTTTGCGACAGAGAATGGCGCCTCAGCTAACGCCAACGGCGGCCAGTTTGAAACAAACGGCTACAGCATCGACGGTATTAGCACCGTAAGCGCCGTCTGGGGCGGATCGACGGTCGTCACCCCTAGTCTAGATTCGGTCGCCAACGTTAAAATCGTCACCAATGCCTACGACGCTGAAAATGGCCGTTTCTCGGGAGCGTTGACCGAAATCACCTCCAAGAGTGGAACCAACAGTCTTCACGGCAGCATTTTCGTCCAGATCGCTCGCCCCGGACTGAATGCTTATCAGCGTTGGAACGGCGCCCAGTCTGTGCAGTCGAACGATCCAGTCACCGGAGCCAAGCTGACACCCGCCGCGCGTGGCCTGCTCCGGGACCAGGACCGTTATAACCAATGGGGTGGAAGCATCGGTGGACCGATCTGGAAGAACAGGGTCTTTGCCTTCTTCGCCTACGAGGGACAAAGCCAGACCATACAAGCGACCAGCAACCAATGGTTCCCCACGGCGGCCCTTACTGCATTGGCGCCAGCAAACAGCATCGCCTCCACCTTCCTCAACTTCAAGGGAGCGGCAGTTTCTGGCACCCCAATCGCCTCCACAACCTGCGCGTTTGCCGGCCTCATGGAAGGTGTAAACTGCCGTACCATCGCGGGTCAAGGCTTGAACATTGGTTCGCCGCTGACCACTGGCCTTGGCCAGCAGGACCTCACGTGGGTGAGCGCCAGCTCGCCCGGCGTCGGCAGCGGACTCTCAAACACTCCGGATATCACCCAGTACGCCATATCCAACCCGACCACCAGCGATTTCAAACAGTACAACGGACGCCTCGATGCCGATATAACCGGCAAGGATCATGTCAGCTTCGCGATTTATTGGGTTCCATCGAGCACGACCAATCTTAGGGGCGGACTAGGTTATCAGCTCTTCAATCACTCCCAGACGAACGACGCTTTCTCGATCATCTGGAACCACACCTTTTCGCCTAGCTTCCTGAACGAAGCCCGTGCCAACGCGGCGGGCTGGCGCTACAACGAGGTTCAGAGCAACCCTCAGGCCCCCTTCGGCCTGCCCCAGGACCAAATACAGCAGATTGGCAGCATCACCCTGGGAAACCTCGGCGCCTCGGGACCTAATCATCTGGACCAATGGACCTATGGCTACAAGGACGTTGCCACCAAAGTGTTGCACTCGCAAACGATGAAATTCGGATTCGATTTTACCCGGCTCTACTATCTGAATGATCCGATCGGGGTGCCGAATTACAGCTTCTACAATATCTGGGACTTCCTGAATGATGCCCCGCAGGGCGAAGGCGGTCCGTTCCAGGCAACCACCGGTTTTCCCGGCGGCTTCCGCAACGATAACCGTCAGAACTTGTTCGGCGTCTTCTTTCAGGACGACTGGAAGGCTCGTCCCAACCTTACTTTGAGCGCCGGCCTCCGCTATTCCTACTTCGGGCCGCTCACGGATAACGACAACCATATGGGCGTACTTACCTTTGGCACTGGATCAAGCCTCTTAACCGGCATCACGATCCGCACGGGAATCGGCGCGTGGAAGGCGCAAAAGCTCAACTTTGGCCCGCAGGTCGGCTTCAACTGGAGTCCGACTGCTGCCGAAGGCAAGATCGTTTTCCGCGGTGGTTTCGGCCTGAACTATAACCAGGGGCAGATCGCAAACACCAACGCGAATGACGGCAATCCGCCGGGAACCAGCTCAGTTCCGGGCAGTAGTAAAGATCCCACCCAGATCAATCCGAATATCCTCTACGCGGTCTCGAGCAGTCCAACCAACATCAATGGCTTTCCGTCGAACCCACACACGATTACCACGTTTAATTCCGCCGGACTGCCGACTGCCGGGAGCGCAAACCTCAGCGCGCTTCCCGGCCCCGGCAACTTGCCCACCGAGTACCAGTATCATTACTCACTCGACATGCAGCTGGATTTAGGTCATCAATTGGTTATGACTCTGGGCTACATAGGCAGTTCCGGTCATCACTCCTTGTACAACTACAACGCAAACGCTCTCGGAATCATTGTGGGGGCGCCGCTGAACCCTCTAATAAATGGCATCGGCACCTTCGGCAGCTTTGGTAAATCCAACAACAATATGTTGCTCGCTGGAATGAAGCATCAGTTCTCGCACACCTTCTCCGCGGAGGCCCAGTATGCCTGGGGCCGCAGCATGGATACCGACTCCGGCCCTTATTCTTTCGACCCGTACCTGTACAACACCCGCTACTCCTATGGGCGGTCGGATTTCGACATCAATCAGTCTTTCAAGATCTTTGGCCTCTGGCAGCCGGTTTTCTTTCACAGCAATAACTGGGTAGAGAAGGTCGTCGGTGGATGGTCGCTCAGCGGCATATTCAGCGTTCACTCAGGCTATGGGTGGACTCCGGTCTATCAGGCGCCACACCAGATCTACTGCTTTACCTGCAACTACGGATTCCAGAACCTGCGTCCCTACTCCCTCGTAGCAGCTCGCAACAGCACCAGCAACAATGCCTTCAAAACAGGAAACAATTTTCCCAACCCTGGAACTGCCAATACAGGTACGAACAATGATCAATTCATCAACAACTACTTCATGTTCCCGAACTACGCGAATGCGATTACCGACCTTCCTGGACAGGCCACGACCAACTTCATCCCTGCGCCGGGGCTCATTCGCAACTCCTTTGGCGGCCCCGACTATCGTGATCTCGATCTAAATATTGCCAAGGCATTCGGCTTACCCAAGACCCGACTCCTTGGCGAGAGCGCCAGGATCGAAATCAAGGCAAACATGCTTAACGCCCTCAATTTATTGAATATCAACCCCAGCAGCCTTTCGACCAATATCGCAAACTCCAACCTCAGTCAGGCGTCAAGCGCACTCGGATCAAGAACAATCGACTTCCAGGTCCGCTTCAGCTTCTAAACAGCCGCTGAACTCCACACGAAAGGAGGACACTTCCACAAGCGTCCTCCTTTACGGCTTCCATCACCCTGTATCTGACAGCCCCGCAGTTGACGTTCTGGACACCATCAACTGCCCCATTTATGGTGCATCTTTACGCGCCAACATTATTCGCATCCAGAAGCTACAAAACCCATGCCATTCCTAACTTCCACCACGCTAAGGAAACGTCAAATTACCACGTTTCACTACCGAATAACCACCTTGTGACCATCGTTTTACCATCACCATCTCGACCGAGGTTCCCATGTCTCGACTTCGTCCGTTTCAGCTCGCGTTCCTCGCCCTGGTAATCTCATTCTCGCTCCCGGCCTCTTCCCAGGAGGTCATCCAGATCGACGCCAACGCCCAGACCACGCCCTTCCCCCACTTCTGGGAACAGATGTTCGGCTCCGGTCGCGCCATTCTGACTCTGCGTGAAAGTTACCGCGAAGATCTCCGCGCCGTGAAGAAAATAACGGACTTCCGTTACGTTCGCTTCCACGCAATCCTGCACGACGAAGTAGGCGTGTACAACGAAGACGAACACGGCAATCCCGTCTACAACTTCGCCTATGTCGATCAGATCTATGACGGCCTTCTCAAAAATGGCGTTCGCCCCGTCGTAGAGATCAGCTTCATGCCCAAGAAGTTAGCCTTCAACCCTGATGCACTCCATCCCTTCTGGTACAAGCCGAACGTCTCCCCTCCAAAAAGCATGCAACGCTGGGACGATCTTATGACCCAGTTCGCCCAACACCTCGTAGAGCGCTACGGAATCGACGAGGTTGCGCAGTGGTACTTCGAAGTATGGAACGAACCGAACATCGATTTTTGGAACGGCATTCCCCGACAAGCCAGCTACTTCGACTTGTACGACCACACTGCACGCGCTCTGAAAGCAGTGAGTCCGCGTCTGCGTGTCGGCGGTCCTGCAACCTCCGCCGCGCACTGGGTGGACGACTTCCTCAAGCACACGGCAGCCGCGCACGTTCCCGTGGACTTTGTATCGACACACGGCTATGCCGACGATTCTGTGCAAGACATGTTGGGAATAGACGAAAACATCCCGATGGACGATCGCGTCTGCCGCGGGGTGCAAAAGGTACACAAACAGATTCAGGCGTCGACAACGCCAAACCTGCCTCTCTTCTGGACGGAGTGGAACGTCCCAGGGCACATGGAGGCGCGTGACACGACCTATGTAGGACCCGCGCTCGCAAACACGATAAGAGAGTGCGACGGCATGGTGGATATGATGTCGTTTTGGACGTTCTCTGATGTGTTTGAAGAGGGCGGTCCCGCTCCCCGTCCCTTCGAGGGTGCATTCGGCCTACGAGCAAAGGGAGGAATCAACAAGCCGAGCTACTATGCCTTCGCCCTTCTTCACGAGTTAGGAGATCAACGCCTGGCAAACCCTTCCACCAACATGATTGTGACGAAGCGAAAAGACAACACTTTGGTGATTGCCGCATGGAATCTCGTCGATCCCGAGGCTAGCGGCGGACCGAAGACGATAAAGCTTCAGCTTCTCAACGTGCCCCAAAATGCGGAGATATCGATCCGGAGAGTGGACAACGAACACGGCAATGTTTTGCCAAAATATGCCGCGATGGGCAAACCGCTTGACCCAACCGAGGCGCAGGTGGAGCAGTTGAACCGCGAGACCGCCTTGGGGCCGCCAGAGCGACTACAACTCAAAGTCGGGCAATTCGAATGCACCCTGGAACGCGATGCGCTTGTCCTTGTAGAGATAAAGACCAAGTAAATCGCGGTAGGAGCTATCGACTTGGCGACGGTAGATCTACTGCAACTTTCACAGGGTGACTCGCTCATTGAGAGACGGACGTAAACTTTGGCGATAGCAGGCCATTCACAGGAACATTGGGAACCGGAAGCCGAAGGATTCGAAATCATCCACCAGGGCCGACCATTCCTTACAAAGACCATTCCTCAAATAAGACCATCCCCGCCAGCAATCGGGACATCTCACGTCCCCATGCATTATCATCGCCGTGACTATAGCGGCGAAACACAACACAAGTGTTTCGCCGCTTCGTCTTGTCCCTATCCGCTTTAATCCGATCCGCGGTCGCCCTGAAAGATCAAATCTCCATCTGATCAACCGGCCCCTGATTCAGATCCGTCGAACCTTATCCATGGCCCGTGTCACCCCTATCTGTTCAATTTCTGTTACAACTTTTGCGAAGAGCACTAATACACCCGTAGAAACAACACCCCATGCCCCGGTATCTTCACCGCCATGGGACCGCTGATCGTCCCCATATCCTTCATTCCCCACAGATCCTTCGCCTTCACGGGCCCCGCAAAGCCAAGCTTGCGAAAGTCAATCTCCGCCGGAAGCGCGGAAGGATGCCGATTGAACACGCCAACAGCCTTCGAACCATCCGCCAGCGTCCGGCTCCAAACCTCAATCGGCCCCTCAGCCCAAACTCGATCGCCCTGCTTCCCCGCCGAATCCTGGTCCACCGCAATCACATCCTTATTCGTCAGCAACGCAACCGTCTCCGGAGTCATCTTCGACAGATCATTCCCCGCCAGCAGCGGAGCAGCCAGAATCGCCCACAGACTCATGTGCGTCCTGTACTCCTCTGCGTTCATCCCGCCGTTCCCCACCTCCAGCATGTCCGGATCGTTCCAGTGCCCCGGCCCTGCAAACCGCGCCAAACCCGCCTGGCTGAACCCAATCTCCGCCATCCGCGAATAGTGGTCGTTGATATCTCCCGTAGTCCGCCAGAGATTCCCGCCAACCTCCGGCCCCCACTCCCACACCGCGTCTGCCCCATACTGACAGAGGCTATAAACGATCGGACGCCCCGTACTCTTCAGCGCATCACGCATCTTCACATACGCGTCGAACATGATCTTATGCGCTGCCTCAGGATTGAGCGCAGCCTTCATCTCCACCCGCAACCCGCACAGATCGTACTTCAGATAATCAATTCCCCAGGCCGCATAAGTCTGAGCATCCTGCACCTCATGCCCCAAACTCCCCGCATATTTCGCACACGTCAGAACCCCCGGTGAAGAATAAATCCCCAGCTTCAGCCCTTTACTGTGCACAAAATCCGCAAGCCCCTTCATATCCGGAAACTTGCTGTTCGCCTGAATCCTCCCCTGCGCATCGCGTTCACCCTCCCACGTGTCGTCGATGTTCACATACACATAGCCCGCATCGCGCATCCCGCTCGAGACCATCGCCTCCGCCGCCGCCCGCACAGAAGCATCATCCACCTTATCCTTGAAATGATTCCAGCTGTTCCACCCCATCGGAGGAGTAGCCGCAAGCCCAACTGCCTGCGCCCAAGCCGAAAAGGGCGAGACCGCCCAAACACCCGCCAGCAAAAAACCAATCCATCGCATCTTCGATACCAGAATTCTCAAAATCCTCAATGTGTGATTAACCGACTTCAACCCCGCACAAATAATCGTCGCATCCATCGTAAGACCGGCCGAACATAAATATCAGGAAATATCTATGCCCGGCACGGTTTACAGCTCCCCGCTCCCTCAGAAGTCAAGACGGAGAGCCAACTGCATAAGGCGCGGATTGAGAGTGCTGCTGAACTGTCCAAAAATAGCTTGCGTCTGTGGATTTGATTGCGTGTTCGCATTTCGCGAAGGTAGCGGTATTGTTCACACCGTTGAACTCGGAATGGTTAAACGTGTTGTACGTTTCCCGCGCAGCTGCAGCTTGAAATTCTCTTTCAGAGGAATGTTCTTGAACAGAGCCGTATCGAACGGCATATACGAATGTCCAATCGAATCCGTGAAGGGAAGGACGATGAAGCCTGCGCATAGTCCGACAAAAGTACCGACAACACACGCAACCACCTGGCGCAGCCAGCCCTCCTCCGACAAGGCAGTCGCCAGAACAATCAGCAGCGCGACGATCACTAATGGAATCCAGACGGAGAAACCAATGCCGGGCTCGATGAACGCGGGCCACCAACACAATCCTGAACCAATCGCGATCACCATGAGCAAAAGCGTGTCTTTTCTCATAACCGTTTGTCTACTGCTCCCGAGGAGGAATCACAATCGGCATATCCAGCGTGCCCAAACGGTTGTTACTCGCCTCGCTCACACCCAGTCGCAGACGATACGGTCCCGGCGCCAACAAAAGCTGCTGAGTAAACAAAATCCCCTCGCGCTGGATCGTCTCAAACTGCGCAGGATCGAAATCCAGATTCAACACCGCCGACGTCTGTGGCAGCCCCGCGGACTGGTTCTTCGGTCCTCCCGGACTGTCATCAAACGCCACCAGCATCACCAGCAACTGCCCTCGCCGATGGCCATCCGCTCCCTCGACCAGATTGAGCCCTTCCGCAGCCAGCGTCGAGTGCACAGAAACAACCTTACGCTGCGCATGCGGCATGTCGATCGTGGACTTCAGCTGCAACATCGTCGCCTCAGGCGTATTCGGCGAAATCGCCGCCTTCAACATCTGCGCGCTATCCGCAGCCCTGTTCGTCTCAGGAAACGCATAGTAGCCTCGCCGGTACTCCAGCGAGTAGTTCTTCCCCGGCACCTCCACCCGCACCTTCCGGAACTGCCCCTTCCAGTCCTTATTGCCCGGTCGATAGGCCAGCGTGTAGTAGTTCGATCCATCATTCATCGCAGCCCCGAGAGCCCGCGCAAAATCATTCGTCCCAACAAACGCCTCGCCGCCAGTCTCACTCGCCACATCGTTCAACCGCTCTTTCAACAGCGCCCGATCCGTAAACTGTCCCTTCAGCGTGTCGTTCGCCTGGGTATAGACGCCGTGGCTCTCCGGCCCGCCCATAAGCGAAACCTCACCCGCCCCGCTGGTCTCCGCGCCCACTCCACCCGTCTCCAGCCCCAGCAGGCTGATTGGATACACCGCCATCTGCACACTCGCGAGCAGATTCGACGTATCGCGCTCTCCCGGAAACACAGCTCCCGCATTGAACCGCGTCGCCATATCCGGATCCAGCGTCAGCGGAAAGCTCTCCGACAGCCACAACAGATTCTTCCTCCCCGGATAGCCCGCCGTCGCTCGCGCCAGGTCTGCGAACGCGGCCAGCGTAATCCGTGTACGAGTGTCCAACCCTGCCCCCGCGCTGAACGCCGCGTCATCCTTAGCGGTGGCCATCATCGCAGGGCCGCCCCGGCCAGCCACCTTCGCGAACCCCGCAAACAAATCGAGGTCCTGCATCATCTCGCTCTTCGATTCAATCAAACTGAAGTCCTCCGGACGAATCAGCCGCGCCGCCTGCGCCAGCCTGTCCGAACTCGCCGTAAAGTTCTGCACCATGTGCAGTCGGTCCGTCAGCACAAAAAGCGCCACCTGCTGTCCCGGCGGCAACGTCGTCAAAAACTTCAGCAGTTGTTTGCGCGCATAAAACTGATCCGACGGCGGCGTATTCGCCAAGTCGAACAGAATAATGTTCACCGCACCCGAAGCCACTCCCCGCTGCGCAACATTGGAGAACTCCAGCCGGGCCGCAGCCTTCGACGCCGCCTCCGCCGCCTGTTGACCAGCCGCCAGATCATGGCTATGCGCAGCAAAATAATCGACCGTCTGCGGCTTCCCATCCTCCTGTAGCTTGAAATCATCCTGTGTCAGGCCATGGACAATCTTCCCGCCCCGGTCCTTCACCACCACATCGATATAAACAGTACGCGTCGTCACCCGAATCGTCGCAGCAGGAGCATTGGCCGGTGCCGGCACACTCTGGCCAAACCCGAAAGATATAAAGCCCAATACGAGAATAGCTAGCCAACAGACCCGTTCAACCAAGCGCCAACTCCGGTAACAAAGAGAACCCATGCTAGCAGAGACGAATGAGCCCAGAACAGGTGGCGAAAAAGGGTAGTGGGTCAGTTTGGAGTGAACGACGGAAGTTTCCGAAAACGTGACTTTGCAGGAGGTTCGCCTGACCGCTTTACCAATGTCGCTGAGTGCATTGGCGATTTACCACCCGTCGGGAAAAGTCATAGCGAGTCAAATGGCAAAAGATCACTTGGCCGCGAAGCCGGTTATACGAGCGGAACTCCGAAAACGGGCGCGAATACCTCTGTGTGGGTCGTGTGAGGCCTATACAACGATGGCAAGTCGCTCAGGTCATCAATGACTTTGCGGTACCAATGAAAGGGGCTCACCAGTTCCTCTGTGGGCCAAAACCTATGAGCGGCTTCTTTCTACTCCTGCTGCGTTCACTCGCGAAGATGTTGCTGCGGATGGCCTCGGAACATAGCTGTTACAGGGCTAGGGCAGTGAGATTCGATAGAGGTTCCGGTGTACCGTCGTGTTCACCCAGGCATAGTGCTCCGGGTCCTTGCCGGGCACCAGCTCTGCACGGCTCACGGATATGGCACCTCGAACGACATTTGATTCGGCGAATGAAGCGATCCCGTCCGCAGGAAAATCCGGCAAGTTTTCCCCCCGCCCCAGGGGAATCGCCAAACTGCGGCCGGGGTTTGTCCGTGATGACCCCTCTACTGGAATGAAAAGGAATTTTCCGTCGGTCGACCATCTTGGAAAACAGTAGCTTGCGGAAATCCGCCGCGTCACTCCGCCAGCCAGCGGAATCGCTGTAACAGAGAAAATCTTGCTTTCGGGTGTCGCGGGAACAAATGCGATCACCCATCGCCGCCCAGGTGAAACGCTCTGGAATTCCAGAATAGGAAACGGCACCACCTTGGAGCGGTGTGTCCCATCCGCATCAACCTGCTCCAGGTAGTTGCTGTTCCCTTCCGTGTGTTGGAACAGGACGCGGCCCTCCATACCAAAGTGTGGTGACTGCGCGCCGGTAACATCCAATTTTCGGGCGGGATTGCCGCCACCCACCGGTGCCAGCCACAACTGCGTCGTCCCTCCCACCGCGGCGGTCGTATATATCACCTGTTTGCCATCCGGCGATAGATCGAAAGCGATCATCGAAATTCCGGGTAGCACTACTTCGCTCTTTCCCGACTCGACGACTGTGCGCCTCAGCTCTGCACCCGAGTTCTGCCCCTGCCGCAGAAGGTAATAAAGAACATCGGCGTCGGGGCTGAAAACGGGTCCGCCAACCACTTCCCCCTCAGAAGAGAGCGGCCGCTCGATGTTCCCGTCGTGCATCCAGAGTGCGCTCTCGTGCACACCCAAGGAGGTAATCAGCGCTGGCGCCTGCGGCTCCACCGCCAGTCCATCCTCCTCGGTCGGTCCAAAGGTGATTTGCTCCGGCTCTCCGTCTGGAAAGTACTGCCGCCAGATGTGGCTCTGCCTATCCACTGTCACGGCGAAATACATCCATCTGCCATTTGGGGACCAACCCGCGGAGGTACACGCACCAACGGGGCCAATCGGTCGCGGGGAGGCCTGGCCCTCCAGATCCACCAGTCGGCACGGCGCCCAATCGCCGTTCTCGTTCATCTCCACCACGAGAGCCCAGCGCCGATCCGGAGAGGCATACGAGTAGTGGGCCATACCACGCTCGTGCGCGGGAAAGTAAATTTCACGCAAACCGGCACGCGTCACTGTTGCCGTAACCACCCCCAGATGGATTGCCTCACCCGATCGGATTTCGGAAAAGAGCAGATGATCGCGGTCGAGCCACACCAGTCCCGCCGCGTTCTCCATCAATAGATGAGGCTCGCCTCCCAGCGCTGATACGGCGTAGGTGGAGAACCGGGGACCCTCCAACACCGTGTACGCGACCTCCGCCCCATCCGGCGAGAACGCCAGCCCGTATTTCGGCCGGTGGTCGTCCGTCACCCGCCTGGCTTCTCCGTTCGGCAGCATCTTCACATAGATCTCATCAGAGGTAAGGAAGCTGTTGTTGCCACGGATAAAGGCCACCATATGTCCATCCGGCGATAGCGCCGGAGCCACGGCAGAATCGGTGAATTCGGTGAGCTGGATGAACCGGACTTCTGAAGGGCGAGGGCGGGATCGATAAGGCGCCCTCGCGAAGAACCCAAGGACGCAGGCCGCGACAGAAGCGGCAAGTAGAATCCATCGTGCCCGTCGATTTCTAGCGACCCGGCCGCCAGGCGGGAGGGCCAGGGCAGTCGGCGGCACGAAGATTCCTGTTTCTGACGGCGGTTCCACGCTTCCTCTCGCTTCATTGGGGAGCGCAATGAAGCGGTATCCGATCCGCGGAATGGTTTCGA
Organism: uncultured Acidobacteriaceae bacterium; assembly: GCA_963841335.1. Taxonomy (GTDB): domain Bacteria; phylum Acidobacteriota; class Terriglobia; order Terriglobales; family Acidobacteriaceae; genus Edaphobacter. The sequence continues at coordinate 833,265 of CAWJCF010000001.1, forward strand.
TGTAACGGGGACAGCCTGCGGAATCTCCCAGAGTGTCGCGCAATTTCTGGATGGATTTATTCAGCCCGTGGTCGAAATCGACAAACACATCGGACGACCAGAGGCGTCGCCTGAATTCTTCCCGTGTCACAATCTCGCCGGGAACTTCCAGGAGCAACAACAGGACCTGAATCGGCTGCTGCGATAACCGGATCTTTGCGCCGTTCTTAGTGAGCTGGCGCGTCCTCAGATCCAGCTCAAACTGGTCAAACCGAACCGTCCCTTCAGTGAGTGAAAGGGGCATTCCCCACCCGCCAGACCGCGAGCCCCAAGTCTAGCACTCCAAGGTTACTCGGGGACAACTCTTCCAACTCATTACTGCAGAAAGGTTTGTTTGGGGAGAAACAATTCGCCGCTTAGGCATTGCTTCAGGAAGGGCAGTCATGGAAACTTCGGACGCATCACTTGCACATCGCGTACCAGAAAAAGAGAACAACCGCCAAAGAGGAAAACTGCCCACTTACAGGTTCCGGCTGCGATTTTCGCAAAAGGAATGAAGACAAACAAACAGCCGCGGTGAAAACGACAACCTCGCCGCAGAATCAGAGGGAGACCGACATGAAATCGACATTTAGGAAGAGGTACGCACGTTCTTTGGCCCTGCTCGCTGTCGGAATTATCGCGGCGATAGGAGTCGCCCATGCGGATGGTTGGTGGGACGATTACGAACGACTGGCACAAACGACTGAACTGGAACAGCTTCACGCAACCTTTCATGCGTCAATCAGCGTGCACGATCCCGTGAACGGCGATTCGCCTGCAGTGATAACTCAGCGAACCCGCGACATACTCGCGATCTGGTCCAAAGACGCCGAACTCACGGTTATCAACACTACTGCCACGGCGGGAAATTATATCGGCAACGGCGATCCGGAGGATCCCGCAACTTGCCCTACACCTTCGGGCGACACCTCCGCCGCCGGGACACAGGGCACGCTGTGCACGTTCTTCAAGTATGTTGCCGGGGGGTTGCAACCAGCCAATAAGTTTGTGTCGCTTTCCCCGGTGTACAAAACGAAGTATGTTCCTGTAAAGGACGGTGACAGCCAATGGAAATCATCGGTATATTTCGAATGCCATTACTTCGACGTGTCATTGAATCCGGCCACTGGCCAGCCGTTTTGGACGGCCAAGAGCCACGTAGACCTTAGCGGTGAAGCCAAAAAGATCAACGGGAAGTGGTTGTTGACCCGGGTCAGCTCGGCTACGGTTGGGATTCCGATTCCGTAGCAGATTGCCTTCTGCGGAAGAGATTGCCGGGACAGCATGCTTATCGCTGGAGTGATGCGATACGTGTGCTGTCCGTGCGCCGCTTTTCGTCGCCCAGCCTTTTGAGCGGCTCCAAAAAGCTTCACTGTTCGTAGCTAATTAACGTCCGGTTTTCGTAGCACATGAAATGTCCGGTTTATTAAGTTCAAGTCGGCTAGTGGTTACCAATCCTGATTTCAACTGTTGCCTACAGGACAATGCAATTCAGGGTTCTCGGTGGTCTTGAAGATCGACGTTCCTTAAAAACGGGGTTTTCGGAAACTTGGTGCCCCGAAGTTCAGTTGCCCTAGGGTCTGGAAGCTGAAACCACGCTCATCCGAACAACTCCGCCTCCCCCGGATACCAAACCCTCCCACCCTCAACCCGCGCAAACTCCGTCATCGTTCGCACCCGCCGCGAACTCTTCCCATCCGCCTCCACAAAAATGTCCTCCACAATCCCACCCCGAGCCATCACTGCATCCGCAATCAGTGACCGGTGACACCGCCAAGGCACCGCCTCCGCACACATCACAACCGCCGAATCAAAATCCGCCAGCTTCATCAGCCAATCCACCTCCGCCGCAAACGCCGGGGTCTGCATATAGTCCGCATACCCCCGAAACCCCTCCACCCGCCACCCCGTATTCACGCTATCCTTTACAACCTCCCGCCGCCCACCCAAACCCTCCCGCCAAACCGCGCGAACCCCCGCCTCCCGCAGCGACCCGAACAACCGATCCCGCCCAAACTGAGGATGCCGCCGAGACCCCGGAAACCGCCGCACATCCACCAGCGTCGTAACTCCGTTCTCCCGAAGCGCTCGCAGAAACGAATCGATCGTCAAAGTCGAGTGCCCAATCGTCATCATTTCGCACAGCCCCCGAAAAATAAACTTCAAAACAGCGGCATAAAATTCAGACGCGAAAATCACCATCCAAAACACCACAACTCACCAGCAAATCACCACAACTTCACCACAAAAAACCATCCCGAAAACACGCTTTTCCCAAAAAACCCCCTGCAAAAACGCCCCTCCACCACAACCCAAAAAAATCCAAAAAAAGGCCCGGCAAAAAGCCAGGCCCCAAATTTTCATCCGTTCTTATCCGCGAAAATCCGCGGTCATTACACGCCAGCGTGAATAACCTCTTCACGAATCACCTCATCCATCACCTTCTCACGCGGAGTCTTGGGCAAAGTCACCGCCAGCACATCTTCAATCCGGCTGGCATAGTGGATCGTCACACCCTCCGTCTGATCCGGCGATAAGTCCTCATCTACCTGCTGCTTGCAGTCGGTCGGCAGAACCACATCCCGCACACCCGCACGCTTCGCCGCCAGGAACTTCTCTTTGATTCCGCCCACCGGCAACACATTGCCGCTCAGCGTTATCTCGCCCGTCATCGCCGTCAGCGGATGCACTGGAACATTCGTCAAAAGGCTCACCAGCGCAGTCGCCATCGTCACTCCGGCCGAAGGACCATCCTTCGGAATCGCCCCTGCCGGCACATGAATATGCAGATCCGACTCCTTCAAAAAGTCCTCATCGATCCCTAACGACGCGGCATTCGAACGCACCCACGTCAACGCAGCCTGCATGCTCTCCTTCATCACATCGCCAATCTGGCCCGTGATCGTGAAGCCGCCCTTGCCCTTCATCCGGTTCGCTTCGATGAACAAAACATCGCCGCCCGCCGGAGTCCACGCTAAGCCCACAGCAACGCCCGAGCGCTTCGTCCGCTCTGCAATCTCCGTGTCCACGCGCACTTTAATCCCGCCAAGGAACTCGTGCACAACCTCCGGAGTAATCACAATCTTCTCCGTCGCACCCTCGGCAATCTTGCGAGCAACCTTCCTGCACACCGTTCCAATCTGCTGCTCAAGTTTACGAACACCAGCCTCCCGCGTGTAGTGCCGCGCAATCAAATGCACGCTCTCTTTCGGAAATTCAATCTGCTCTTCCGTAATTCCGTTCTCTTTGATCTGCCGCGGAATCAGGTAGCGTGTAGCGATATTCACCTTCTCCTCTTCCGTGTAACCCGTCAGCTCAATGATCTCCATACGATCGAGCAGCGGCCCCGGAATAGTGTCCAACTGGTTCGCCGTGCAGATAAACAGCACCTTGCTCAAATCAAACGGCTGATCGAGATAGTTATCGCGGAACGTATTGTTCTGCTCCGGGTCAAGCGTCTCAAGCAGAGCGCTCGCAGGATCGCCGCGGAAATCGCGCCCCAGCTTATCAATCTCATCCAGCATGAACACCGGGTCTTTCACCTCAACCCTCTTCAAGTGCTGAATGATCTGTCCAGGCAGCGCGCCAATATAAGTCCGCCGATGCCCGCGAATCTCCGCCTCATCATGCATACCGCCGAGCGAGATCCTCGAGAACTTCCGCCCAAGAGCCTTAGCAATCGACCGTCCCAGCGAAGTCTTACCCACGCCCGGAGGCCCAACGAAGCACAGAATCGGCCCCTTCATATCCGGCTTCAAACGCCGCACAGAGAGGTAGTCAAGAATGCGATCCTTCACCTTCTTCAGGCCATAGTGGTCCTCGTCGAGGATCGCCTTCGCCTTCAGAATGTCCACTTCGCCCGAAGAGGTCTTCGACCACGGCAGCACCGCCAGCCACTCCACATAGTTCCGAGTCAGAGAGTAGTCCGCCGCAGCAGGATTCATCCGGCTCAGACGCCCGAGCTCCTTGAGCGCGTCCTTCTTCACTTCCTCGGGCATGCCCGCGGTCTCAATTTTCTCCTTCAGATCGGCAATGTCCTTCTGGGTATCATCCTGATCGCCCAGTTCCTTCTGAATCGCCTTCAACTGTTCGCGCAGGTAGTAGTCCCGCTGCGAAGACTGTACCGAATCCTGCACCTCCGTCTGGATCTTGTTGCGCAGCTGCTGCACCTCAAGCTCCTTCGCCAGATGCTTATTGATCCGCTCCAGCCGCGCCGCAACATCCGGTGTCTCCAGCAGCTCCTGCTTGTCCGTCGTCGTCAAAAACGGTAGCGACGAAGCAATAAAGTCCGCTAACCGTCCCGGCTCTTCGATATTGATAGCAATCGTCTGCAGGTCATCGCTCAGCGTAGGCGAAGACGTCACAATCTGCTGGAATTGGCCCACCACATTCCTCTGCAGCGCCTCCATCTCCGGCAACTTCTGCGGCTCCACATCCGGAATCGGCTCATACTCTGCGGTCATAAACGGAGTCAGCTGGGCAAACTCCCCCAGATGCACCCGCTCGTTCCCCTCTGTAAAAACAAACAAGCTCTGGTTCGGCATCTTGACGACCTTGTGCACCGTAGCCCGGGTGCCAATGGCAAACAGGTCCGCGGACTGCGGCGAGTCCTGCCGCGCATCCCGCTGCGCCACCACCAGAATCGTCTTCTCCTCACCCAGGGACTGAATCAACTGGATCGAACTATCCCGTCCCACCGTCAGCGGCAACACCGCATGAGGAAACAGAACCGTATCCCGAACCGGCAAAACCGGAGCAGGCCGCCGTCCAGAACCCTCGGCACTGGTTTCTCCAACATCCTTGGCGCCTGTGGGCTGTATGACACTTACAAAATCGTTAGCCATTGAGTGTACCTCTATCAGATTATCAACTATTCGATGCAGCAAGTCTTGGTTCGGTCGCAAACCCAATCCCCTCTTCCACAAAACACGGCCAATACCCCTGTCATCGGCCCATAACTCCTTTTTCATCAATCCTTGAGAAAGATCCGTTGTCCCTTTCCATCAGAGGGCCTTCCAAAGGGTCGCTCAGCTTGGGACACGAAGACCCAGACACGATTGACCTGTTGGACGCCTTGTCCCGGCACAATTGTTCACGTACTTTGCAATTTTCTTGTTATCTGACCCGCAATCCGCGTTTCGGGGTCTAGCCTTCGTCCATCGACACGGCCACCGGCGTCGATGGGTCCCAACTGGAGTCTGCCTTTAGGCCGCCCTCGTTCGGCAGAAACGGCGTACCGGAATCCTACGCCTCAGCCCGCCCATTCGCCACTACGCCGCGTCGGCTAAACTGCCGCCCGGTACCGCCCCAAAACCTTCACCATCCGGCAATGCCCTTCGAGCGCAGCCAACGCTGCATCAGCCTGCCCTACCGAATCGAACCTCACATCCACATAGAACACGTACTCCCACGGACTCCCCGGCACAGGCCGCGACTCGATCTTCGTCAGATTCACACTCGCGTCCGCAAGCCGCTGCAGCGCCACCACCAGCGTCCCAGGCCTATGTTCAACGGCAAACGCCACGCTCATCTTGTTCGCTTCCCGAACGTTGTCGTCAGCGTCGGCATCTTCCCGTCGCAGCAGATGGAACCGCGTGTAGTTCTCCGCATGGTCCTCCACCCCCGCCACCAACACCTCCGCGCCATAGACCTTCGCCGCAAGCTCTGGAGCGATCCCCGCTGCATCCCGCAAACCAGCGGCCATCACATGCTTCACACTCCCCGCCGTGTCATAGAACGGCAACACCTCCAGCTCTGGATGCGCCGCCAGAAATCTCCTGCACTGCGACAGAGCCACCGGGTGCGACATCACCCTCCGCACCTCCGCCATCGTCACTCCCGGCATCGCAATCACGTTATGCCGAATCCTCAGCAGGCTCTCGCGTTCGATCCGCACCGGCAGCTCCAGCAGCAGGTCGTAGTGTTCGGCGACCGAACCATGCAGGCTATTCTCAATCGGCAGCACAGCGCCATCCACTTCGCCGCCAACGACCTTCGCCAACACCTGCGCCGAAACTGTACAGGCGATGATCTCCAGGCCCGTTTGGTTGCCTAGCATCTCCATCGCAGCCATATGACTGTTTGAGCCCATCTCTCCCTGAATCGCGACCTTCAATCGAATACCTCTCCTGCGCCCATCTTCGCTGCCTAATTTAGGGCTACTGGCAACCTCATCGTTCTACACCGCACCTTACCAGATGCAAGGGCATTGCTTTACACCTCATTCAACCGAACCGGCAGAGCAAGAGCCCGAAATCGTCTAGGAGAACGCTAATGCTTTGGACAATCACAATTATTCTGTTCATCCTGTGGGTCGTCGGACTCGTCAGCAGTTACACACTGGGTGGATGGATCCATATCCTCCTCGTTCTCGCCATCATTGTCCTCATCTTCAACCTCATGTCCGGCAGACGAGCGCTGTGACGTTGGTCCTCTATTCGTCAAAGCTCTCCCCAACCAACTAAGGAGTACCGTTTATGAACACAGAAAAAGTAGCAGGCAAATTCGATCAGGTCGCCGGCAAGATCAAACAGAGCGTCGGCGAGGCCGTCGGCAATCAGAAACTAGCCAACGCCGGCGCGGCCGAGCAGATCAAGGGCGTCGCCAAGGAGACCTGGGGCAACGCAAAGGATACCGCAACCGTCGTTCGCGACGACAAAGCGGTCCAGACAGCCGCCGAGCGCGACGATCTGAAGAACCGCGCACAGACCTCAGCCCACAACATGCGCGAAAAAATCGTCGACTCCGCTCACACCCTGAAGGACAAGGTGAACGAAAAGCTCGATGAAATCAAGCGTGAGCATCGCAGCTAAGCGAACAAACCAGTCTCACAGTTGCTCTCCCCACACGAAGGCCCGCCATCTCACCGGCGGGTCTTTTCTATCTCCGCATCAGAACATCCGCCGCAACAAATCCAAAAAACACAACCGAGATCACGCCGTTCAGCGTAAAGAAAGCCGCATTCATCCGCCGCATATCCTTCGGCGAAATAATCGAGTGCTCGTACAGCAGCAAAATCGCCACCACCCCAACGCCCAGCATCGCAACCTTCCCCAACCCGAACAACACCACCAACCAGCACAGCAGCGCCAGCATCCCCACATGCATCGCCCGCGCAATCCAGAACGCCGCATTCAGCCCAAAGGCCTGCGGTACGCTATTCAACCCAACCTTGCGATCGTACTCAAAATCCTGGCACGCATACAGCACATCAAACCCGCCCACCCAAAGCAGCACTGCAAGCGTCAGCACCACAATCCGCCAGTCGAGCGATCCCTTCACCGCAATCCACGCCGCTGTAGGCGCAATCCCCAACGCCAACCCCAACACCAGGTGCGACCACCGCGTCACCCGCTTCATGTAGCTATAGACCAGCACCACGGCCAACGCCACCGGAGCGAGTTCCAGCGTCAGCCGGTTCAACATCGCCGCGCCCATCACAAACACCGCCACCGACACCACCACAAATCCGCCAACGAACCCGCTGCTCAACATCCCTGCCGGCAAAGCCCGCTTCGCCGTCCGCGGATTCGCCGCATCAATCCTCGCATCCACCAGCCTGTTGAACGCCATCGCCGCCGACCGCGCCGCCACCATGCACACCACGATCCAGCCCAGCACTCGCAATGCGGGCCATCCGCCCGCAGCCAGCACCGCTCCCGTCAACGCAAACGGCAGCGCAAACACCGAGTGCTCCCACTTAATCATCTCCAGCGTCACCGCCGTGCTCTTCCAGAACGAGGTCATCTCTCCATCTTAAAGAAAAAGACCGCGCCAACCCTCAGGCGCGGCCCTTATTCACAAAACCAGCTTATTTAGAAGGTTTTTCAGCCGTATCGCCAACAACCTCAAGGTTATTGGTCACCTTGAAGACCCCGGGCACGCCGTTCGCGCGAATATTCGCCACATCCTTATCCCCCTGCGAGTCAACCACTCCTGTCAGCGTCACATTGCCGTTCACTACCGTAATTCGAATCGGCTTCGCAGGATCGATCGCATATTTGTTCAGTTGCGGAGCTCCATAAATCGCCCGAGCCTCGGCCAGCCGAATTCGGTCATCCATCGGAGAAACCGGCGCAACCTCAATGTTGTCGATCACATCCTTCACGCCCGGATAGTTCTCCACCAGACTCACCGCCGAGTCCTTATCCGCGGGCCCATAAGCCGTCCCACCCAGTGTCACCGCGCCGTTTTCCACGCCGATCGTAAAGGAGTTGAACGCCGTCGTCCCATAGCCCACCCGGTCGTACGCCAGCTTCTCAGCAAGCTTGTTCCTCAGCGTCACATCCTCAACCGTCGGCCCCGCAACCTGAATCTGGTTCTCCACGCCCTTCACGTCTTTGCGATGATGCGCCCGGTTATCCGCATCCTGTTTCGCGCTGTATAGATCCACCGTTCCCGTCAGCGTCACGACGCCGTTATGCACGGTCACCTTCACATCCTTGAATCGCTTGTTATCGAGCGACTTCATCACATCCGCTTGAATCTGGGCGTCGCTCGGAACCTGCGCCAAAGTCATCCCCGAACCGGCGAACGCCAGCAACCCTGCCAGAACCAGCAAGCCCATCCGCCACACACCCGCCCTTCGCCTCATCGTTCCTCCACAAAGTCGTCTTCAAATCGACCGCAGTCGTCCCGCAAAGCACAATGTCTTCGATGCAACCGTCGCCGTCGCAGCAGCTTAGCGATACCGTCGCCGCAGCTTATAAACAACGCTGAACACTCCCGATTCATCGCGCGTCACCACAATCGAATTGTCGTGATTGAGGTCATACTGCACCTGGATCAACTGCTGCGCCGAAGTATTCACATTGGTAGCAAACGTCGCCGTAATCTGCCGCGAGAGCTGCTGCTGCACCGTAATCCTCGCCGAAGACTGGCCCAGCGTTCCCACAAACGCCGGATCGATCTTCACGCTGCCCACGCCAAACAGCTTCTCCACACGGTTGCTCACCGTAGCATTCAAAGCCCCGCCCAGCAACGCGCTCGTCGTCGGATCGGTCCCCTGCTGCGCCTGCCGCTCCTGGTAAAGCTGCGCTTCCTCCTGCGTACGCCCCAGCGCCAGCAGCGCAAATACATCCGACTCGCTCAGCGGAGGTTCCGATCGATATGTCGGTTTCAAATTCGTCGAAGTCCCATGCAGCCCGATCGTTATGTCGTAGTTCTCCACCTGCGCCGTCGCATCCAGATCGATGATCGGATCGATTCGCACCGGATTCGTAAAATAAATCTCTCCCCGCTGCAGTTGATACTTCGTCCCCGCAAACGTCGCGCTCCCGTCATTAATCTCAATCCGCCCCAGCACCGACGGAACCGCGGCCGTCCCTCGAATCGTCAGATCAACCGACCCCGCCAGCTTCGCATACGAGTTCTGAAAATCCAACTGCGGCGCGCTCGTCACCCGAACATCCAGCCGTATCTTGTTAGCCGCGGAGTTCGGATCAGTCGGCGCGCTCACCCCGCCCGGAGACCCAAACGCCGCAAAGTCCACATTCTGCCCAATCCCAAACCGCGTCATCAGAATTGTCCCGCTCAACAACGCACTCTCGAGCCCGCCCTGCAGCTTCAGATTCGCATTCGCCGTCGCGCTCAATCCGTACAGCCGCACCCGCACCACGTCGCCCGTCGCCGTCAGATCTGCGTAGATGCCATTCTTATAGCGAATCGACCCGCCAATCTTGAGCGTCCCGCCGCCCGTGGTCGCCGTCAGGCTCTGCACCTGCAACCGGTCATCGTTGAAGACCAGCGTCCCGCTCATATTGCTCAGTCCATTCGGCACCCCATCCATCGCAACGTTCACCTTGTCGAACTGCACCTTGCCCGTCAGCGCAGGATTCGTCACGCGTCCACCCGCGGCCACCGTAAACTCCACCTTCCCGCTCGAAATGATGTCCGAATCGAACGTGTGCAGCAACGTCATGCTCACACTTCCCGTCGCATTCACATCCAGCTTGCCGCCCTTCGGATCCGTCACCCCAAGAACCTGGGCCGTCCCGCTAGCCCGCATGTCCGTGTCCTGCCCGGTAATATGCACCTGCTCCAGTGTGGCGACCCCGTCTCGTAGCCCAATCTTCAGCGGCTCGGCGGCCTTCAACTCAATCCCCTGCAGCTTCACATCCACCTGGCTGAACGTCGCCTCGCCGCTCAATTTTTTGGGTGTCTTCAGCGGTCCGCTCACCGTCGCCACGCCATCGATCAGCGACTCCGCCTTCATGCTTGCGGACCCAAACATCCCTATCGGTTTCCCGATATCAAGCCCTGTCAAAGCCACCTTCGCTTGCAACGGATAGTCTCCCGTCAACCCCGCCTGCCCCGTCGCATCCACCTTCGCACCGACCAGCGTCGAATTCACCGTGAAGTAAACCGTCGAACCATCGCTATGCGCCTCAGCCACTGCGTCGCCAACACCTTGCCCCTTGTAGGTCGCGCCGGTCAGCTTCAAATTCGCCTTCAGCCCCGGCTGCTTAACCGTTCCATTGGCATCGGCAACAACGCTGACCGCACCATCAAGGTCGGTATTTTCCTTCTTGACCATCTCAAACTTCGACAGCTGAATATCGTGCCCTTCCAGATGCGCATGCAGGTGCTCGCTGCCCCAGTCATATCCTCCGTTCCCTGCAATCCGCACACCATGCGCCTTCAACACAACACCACTTGCTTCAATATCCTTCTCACGCACGGTCAGCTCGGCCAGGGCAGACTCGTACGGCTCGTCATACGCCACGCCATTCGTCAGCGAAACGTGTCCCCCTCCGCTCAAACTGTTCAACACGCCCACGGCATGCGCGTCCACGGACATCATGCCGGTCACCGGAATCTTCCCCTCCTGTCCAACAATCTGCAGCACGTCCGCCACCTGCGCATTGGCCAGTTGCATCTTCGCATCCATAGCCATCCCGTCGTCCCAAACATACGTCGCCACCCCACGTCGCGACACCACCTTCCTCGGCTCTATCTTTCCCTCCACATTCAGCACCGCACTCCCGCGCTTGATCGTCGAACTCGCCACCACCACACCCGAGTTCGGTGAGTACTCCGCATCCGCTACCACCGAATCCAGCAGCACATCCGTCGTATCCAGCGCGAACTCCACGTTCTCCGCCTGCAGATGTCCCTTCACATCCAAGTCAGCAATCCTTCCCTTCGCCGTTCCGTTGAACTGCATCGCCCCATGCAGTACCACCGGAATCGCGGCAGCCCCGCGCTTCCCATTTCCCTCCAGATCCAGCGTAGTCAACAATTGATTGAACTCCGAAATATCCCGCGCCGTCAGATCCACGCGCAGATCCGTCAACGGATCGCCTTCGTTCACGCCCAGAATCCCCGACGCCTCAAAATTCGTCCCCGGCATCAACAGCGTGACCCTCTGAATCCGAACCGTCTCATTCTTCCCCGAGTAGTGCGCCAGCGCCTGCCCCGTCACCGGAACATCATTCAACGCGCCCTTCCTCTTCACACCCGTAGGCTCAAACTTAAGATCGCCATCTACCTCCACAGTGTCGGCGACGTACTTCGCCGGCCCGCCCCACTCCACCTTCACCGGCCCGCTCACCGCCGTTTCGAACCCGAGATCCCCATAGTTCTCCGGAGCCGTCACATCCATAATCGTCCGCAGCGGAATCCGGTTCACCGTCGCCGTCAGATAAGCATGCGCTGGCTGCACAGCCGGCACCTTCAACGCATTCTCATCAATAGGAGCCTTCGCCCCAATCGTCTTCGCAGCCTTATTCGTCGTCGTCACTGCCGCCTTTGTCGTCACCGACGTCGCCGCAACATCCTGTGGCGGCGCCTCGCCCAGCCAGTTCTCAATCCGCAACACCCCCGTCGCACTTCCCCCGCCAGGCAGATACCCCGTCAACGCCGTAAGCAACAACTCCGTCGGCGTCACATGCAGAGTCGCGCTGCCATCGATATCATGCAACCGCACATTTTCATCCCTGTACGAAGCCTTATAGACCTTCGCCGTCCCCACCACCAGATAACCCGCCACGCAATCCGGATCAGGTGGCAGTGGATTCGGCGGCTTCGTGGTCTCCGTCGGATGGCTCCGCCTCCAGAACGGAGGGTGCTTCTGCGCCACAGCCACCGGAGTCGTGCAATTATGCGCCTTCACATCCAGCGCTACCGACCCCGCAGTCAAACCATCCACATCCGCCAACTGCGACAGCTGCTTCAAATCCACCGAACCCTTCACCGCCGCCTGCCACTCCGGCTTCGCAAAGTTCTTCAGCCCCGCCGTAGCATCCAGCTTCAGGCTCGATCCGCTCGTAAACTCCAACTTCGTCACATCAACCGCATCGCGCCCCAGTTCTCCCGCCAGATGCAGCGCCGATTGTGCCTCTACCCGCTTCCCAATCTTCGTCCGCAGGTCCTTCAAGTCCACCGTCATACCATAGCGGTCAGTCCGGTCGAGATAATGCACCTCCGCTCCCATATCCCGCGCCGCCATATCAAATGGAATCGCGCGATTGTTTAACAGCGCCACTCCATTCGAGATCACAACCTCCTGCGCCTTCAGATCCAGCAGCGTATCCGTCACGCGAGTCTCGCTCTTCTTCGGATGCTTCGGCTCCGGCTGATTCGTCTTTCCATTCTTATCCACGATCAGGTGAAACTGCGGATGCTCCACGCCCAGATAACTCAACTCCACATGCGAAGCCATGCTGGTTCCCACCAACCGCGAAGTCAGATCCAACAACTTCAACCGAAGATCAATCCTGTCCACCGACAGATACGGAGCTTCACCCGGACCCTCCAGCCCATGAATCACCAGGCCATTCGCCTCAACCGCCAAATTCCGCAGACTGAAACTGACCCTCTTCAACTCCACCCGCCCGCCCGTCGAATCCTCCAGCACCTTCACAACCTCATTGCCCACCCGCCGGTTGAAGTCGTCCGTCGTCGAGTACCACCACAACCCGCCAAACACCACCATCACCAGAATCACAAACCCGATCAACGTCCACGCCATGCCGCGCCCCATCCGCGCAGCCAGCGACCGCTTCACCTTCGCAACGCCAACCGCAACCTTGGCCTCCAGTTGCTCTTTCTTCTCCGCAATTTTTTTCTCGAGATCGCTCATCGAGCCACCTCGCCCTGCGTCATAAACTGCACGCTCCCCTGCGCCCGCAGCGACTTCAGCCAATCGTCCAGCAGCGCGCTCACCTGCTGTTGCACCAGTACCTCTTCGATGCGCTGCTTGATCGTGTCCAGCGGCGGAGGCGTCACCTTCCGTCGCGAATACTCCGGCAACATCGTCTTTTGGTAGTAAGTACTGATCGCGTCATCGGACACCGAGATTCCATTGCTAAACCTCACCTCGATAAACTTCAGCAACTGCATCCGCTGCCGCCACCGCGACCGGAACTCCTCCACCGTGAAGCCGTGGTCGCCGAGGAACTTCGCCCACCCCTCGTCCGTATCGCAGCGGTACTGTTGCTTGCACGCCGGAATGTCCCTCCTCATCCTTGCAATCTGCTCATCGAGAGCTTTGTCCGAAACCTGGTCCTCCGGCAGCAGCGCCGCCTGCTGCAAAATCAGCTCCCTGTCCACGAGCCGTTCAATAATCTTTGCCCGCGTAGAGTCCTGCACCGATCGGAAGGGCTGAATCTCTTCAAACCGCCGCTCCTCATCGATATCGCTCTCTAGAATCACATCTCCGTTCACCACCGCAACCACACGGTCCAGCACAACCCCGGTCCCAGGAGCGCCCGCCGTCCCACTCTGCGCAACACCCGTCGTCTGGGCACCAGCCATCAGCACAGAGATCGCGGCAAGCGCAACCGCGCTCATCACCAACCGCCTCGCCGCGCCCTGTGCCGTCAAACTCATCTAGAAACTCTCTCCGATGCTGAAGAAAAAGTTGAAGTGCGCCGCATGTCCCTCATGCGGAGGATTGTTGTTGAAGTCGTAAATCACCGGATACACCGGCGGATTCAGGTTATAGCTGAAGTCCACCCGAATTGGCCCAACCGGCGTCCTGTACCGCGCTCCCAATCCCACATCATGCGAAAAATAGTTGAAGTCGCAAGTCCCGATGCTCCCCGAAACATTGCTGCAGGTCTGCCGGTTCGGCTGGTTGAATCGCAGAAAGCTCGGAAACATCTGCGACGCCAGTTGGAACACATTCCCCATATCGTGAAACAGAACAAAGGACACACTCGTGCCCACCAGCGGCAGCGTGGGCGGCGGCATCCGGAACTCCAAAGAGTTCACAAACACCGCCGTTCCGCCCACCGGATAACCCGTCTGCAGGTCTCTCGGCCCCGCTCCATTGATCGGGAATCCACGCAGCGAATTGGCGCCGCCCGCGTACAACCGTTCCGGCAGCGGCACCGAAACGCAGCTCGGATTGGTGTTCAACAGATCGTTACCTTGCGCATCCGGATTCAAGCAAGCATCGTTCCCCACATTCGGATTCGGCCCCCACGACTGCTCAAACCCAATCCGTGTGTTTCGCGCAATCACATACTTCTCTTTACCGAACTGGTAGAAAGTCGCGTTCGTCCCGTCGATCTTCCAGAAGTTAGTCTGCGAACCGAACTTCGAAGAGGCTACAAACGTCTGCAGCGAAGTGTATTGACCCTTTACCGCATCGAGCGGACCCGGCGATCGCGTATCGTGAAACCACGTAACTCCTGGCCCGCCCACCCGTACCGGCTGCGACAGCAGAGGAATCAGGTCCGCCGAAACCTGCAGCGTATTCGGATTCACCGCCACGCGCCGGTAAAGAAAGTCATAGATAAACGTGTCCCGCCGCCGCAATCGCTGGGTAATTCGAAAATCCCCCTGCAGCGTCGACGCCTCAAACGTCGTAATGTCCTGGATGTTCGAGTACCCGCCCGAAACCGACGCAGCAAGATTCTTGTAGCCATAAAAGTGCGGATTCTGAAACGTAAGAATCGCCACCTGCTCCAGCAATCCATACGACGAGTGCAGCGTCAGCGAATTGTCTGTCCCGCGAAGATTAATCCGCGACACATCCAGCGACACTCGCGGGCTCACGCCAGTCTTTCCTTCCTGCGAAAGCTGGTTGCACGGATTGATCATCAACTGGATGCAGGATGCCTCCGAGATCATGCCGGACGATGGCGTTCCCGTCTGCGCCTCGATTCCAAACCCATACGTCACGTTCCACCGTTTCGCCTCCGTCAACTGCAGCAGCACATTCTTCTCCGGAGCATCCCCCGCAGGATTCTGCACCGCCGCCACCACCTCGTTGAACAATGCTGTGTTGTACAGGTTCCTCTGCGTCTGCAGCAGCGCCGTCTGGTCCAGCGGATCGCCCGCATGCACCAGCACCTGGTTCTCCACCACCTTAGGCCTCGTGTGCACAACCCCGGACAACAGCACGCGGTTCACGAAGACCTGCTGCCCCTCCGTCACATTCAGCGACACATTCGTCTTATCCGCGTCCTTCGTCTCTTTCGTCTGCCTGATCTCCACCTTCACCTGGTCGAACCCGTGGCTCAGGTAATACTGCAGCAGCGTGTCCCTGTCGCCCGATAGAGTCACCAACGAAAACGGCTGTCCCGGCTGCGAGTTCATCAGCGCCCTCACATCCTTCATCCGGCTTGCATCGACGCCATTCAAAGCCACCGCCCCAAACTTCTGCTGCGGCCCTTCCACAATCGTGTAGGTCACCGCAATCTCGCCCACCTTCAGCGGCTTCCCGTCCGGCCCAACGTCATTAGCCTTCACATCAGTCGTCACCGTCGCCTGGTCAAATCCGTTCGCACGGTACAGCGCCTGGATCGACGTCACATCGCCCGACACCAGCGCCGGACTGTACCGTCCGCTCCGCTGATAAGCATTCCCCTTCTGCACCCGCATCCGTTCCTGCAGCAGCTCATCGGAAAAATATTTATTCCCCTCGATATTGACAGCCGTCACCTTATGCTTCACCCCAAGGTCCACCGTAAACACCACGCTCTCGGCAGCACTATCCTGCCCGATGACCCTCACCTCCACCGTCGCGTCAAAATACCCCTGCTGTTGCTGATAGTCACGTAGGTTGAACTTCCCTTCACTCAGCAGGTCATTGTCGATCGTCCCCTCCTGGTAGATCGGGATCAACTGGTGCATCTTGTTCTTCGAAATCTTCGCCCCTTCCACCGCAACCTTCACCTCCGGGCCCTGGTTGGCGTGGAAACTGTAGTCCACCTGCTTGCGCGTCTTATCGTAGGTCTGCTTTTCCAGCGTCACCGTCCCCTCCAGACGGTCTCTCTTCTGATACAGCTTCCGCAGCCGGTCCATCGCATTGCTCGTCGTGTCACGCGATACTCTGTTCCCCTCCTTCAGCTTCGCCTTCTTGCGAAAATCCTCCAGCGTCAGTCCCGGATCCGTTCCCGTCAGCGCGATAGTCCCAACCCGCGCCTGCGGACCCAACGCCACCGTGTACGTCACATTCACCTGGTCACCCGCAACATCAACTTGTTGCGCCGCCGCCACCGTCGATTCGTAGTACCCCTGCTGCGCCAGGATGTCCTTGATCCCCTCAACGCCGGCGGTTGCATCCGCCTCATCGATCGCCGTCCCCGGCTGCAGCTTCGTCGCAAACTCGAGCAACGAAGCCACCCGGTCGTTCTTCACCCCTTCAATCGTCACGCGCCCCACGTAGTACCTGGCCGCTCCTGCAAAGATCAGCGTCACCTCATCGCCCCGCCTCACCCCGCGCACCGAGACGTCCCTGTAGCGCCCACTCGCAAACAACCGCCGCAAGCTCGCCCTCACCTGCTCCGGATCAAGCGGCGTATCCACCTTTTGCGCCAGCTCCTCCGGCAGCGTGTCCGACTTGTCGAACGTCACTCCCTGAAACTCAATCCCCGTTACTGGAAGCCCCTTCCACGCCCACACCGAAGTCGTCAGCCCCGGAGCATTTTCAGCCGCAGTTTGATCGCTCGCCGTCTGCGCCGCAGTCGTAGCCGCGCGACTCTCCGGTCGCGTCGCTCCACTCTGCACCGTCGTCGGAGCGGTCGCCGGAGTCGATGCCGCTGGAATCCCTTGCCCCCACGCCATTCCACCAATCCCCACCCACACCGCCGCCAGCCCACGCGCCGGTATCAACCACCGTGGAACTCGCGCGCGACCTCGATGCACCTGACCCAAAAAACCACCTGTGTTCCTTTTGTATTAAGGAGCCCTGCAAGTCCTGCATGGTGCCAGCCAAACCACCTGCATCCCGCAACCTGCCAGCCTGCCGGCCACATCCTTCTCTACGATGCCGGATAGCCGCTCCCTGTCGGCGATTCCCTGCACCTCGGTCCTTCCCTATACTACGAAAGAGCAGAGCCTTTTGGCAGAACCCGAACCCCCTTCATCATGTCCGACCACCCCCACCCCTCCGCCGTCACCAGCCCAAGCACCCCCACTATCTCTCCTGACGACCGCTACTCCCGCCAGATCCTCTTTCCCGGCATCGGCCCCACCGGCCAGCAACTCCTCGCCGCCGCCCACGTCGCCATCATCGGCGTCGGAGCCACCGGAGCCGCCACCGCATCTCTCCTTGCCCGCGCCGGCGTCGGAACCCTCACCCTCATCGACCGCGACTTCGTCGAGCCCTCCAATCTCCAGCGCCAGGTCCTCTTCGACGAAGCCGACGCCCGCGACTCCCTCCCCAAGGCCGAAGCCGCCCGCCGCAAGATCGCCCTCTTCAACTCCACCATTACCGTCCACGCCCAAATAGCCGACCTCGTCCCCGCCAACATCCACGAGCTCCTCGCCCCCGCCCACCTGATCCTCGACGCCACCGACAACTTCGAAACTCGCTACCTCATCAACGACTACGCCGTCCAGCATTCAAAGCCGTGGATCTACGCCGCAGCCATAGGCGCCTACGCCGCCACAATGAACATCCTCCCTTCTCCACCCAGCTCTCAAAAAAACGTCATCCCGAGCGAAGCGCGAAGCGCGCAGTCGAGGGACCCCCGTATTTCGCCTTTCCGAACGGAGCGAAGCGACGTACAGACCCCAGGCCCTAGTCCCTCGCAACCCACCGCCTGCCTCGCCTGCATCTTTCCCAAGCCCCCCACCGGCCCGGTAGAAACCTGCGACACCGCCGGCATCCTCTCCACCGCCGTCAACCTCGCCGCCTCCATCCAGGCCACCGAAGCCCTCAAGCTCCTCACCCATCAACCCCACCTGATGCGTCGAACCCTCCTGAGTCACGACCTCTGGACCAACCAGCGCAGCGAAATCAACACCAGCATCCCCAACCCCGCCTGCAGAGTCTGCGGCGAGCGCATCTTCTCCCACCTTGCCGGAGAAGGCCGCCCTCACATCACCCTCTGCGGCCGCAACTCCGTCCAGATCCACGAGCACCACCGCCCCGTCGACTTCGCCGCCATGCGCGACCGCCTCCAACCTCACGGCCAAGTCCGCTTCAACAATCTCCTCCTCCGCTTCGACCGCCCACCCCACACCCTCACCCTCTTCCCCGACGGCCGCTGCCTCATCCAGGGCACCACCGACATCACCCTGGCCCGCACCCTCTACGCCCGCTACATCGGCTCCTGACCCCGTCCTCACCACACCGTCCCACAAAGAAGTGTCATCCTGAGCGAAGCAGTTCGCGCACTTTGCGAACTGCGCAGCCGAAGGACCTGCATTTGCTTTTGAATCAGCCCAACCGCCAGACTCTTCCCCAATCCGGCAAAAACTTCCCGCCACCTCCGCACTTTCTTCCTAGCCCAACATTTTCATCCACATAGCCCATTCTTCCCGCATTTCCACGCAACCTTTCCCGCCCACCTTCCATCGAACCAAAAATGCACTCACTCCGTTTGCAGTAGGCTCAAGCAGGCGAAAACTTTAATCGACGCAAGATTCGACACAGAGTCCGGAGTAGCCATGGACGTCCAAGGCCTACAAATGACACAAAATTCACCCTCCCCAGGCGTATTCAAACGCAATCCCCCCATCGTCGGAGAAGCCGAAGCCATCGAAGCCGCCAAAAACGGCGACGCCCAGGCATTTTCCAAGCTCTACGCCCTCCACAAACGTCGCGTCTACACCCTCTGCCTCCGCATGCTCGGCAACGTTTCTGAAGCCGAGGATATGACCCAGGAAGCCTTCCTGCATCTCTTCCGCAAGATAGGCAGCTTCCGCGGAGAATCCGCTTTCTCTACCTGGCTTCACAGACTTACGGTAAATTTGGTCCTGATGCATCTCCGTAAAAAGGGCCTCAACCTCGTCTCCCTCGAAGAGACCATCAACCCCTCTGAAGAAGACGCCCCCAAGCGCGACTTCGGCAGCCGCGACCTCCAACTCACCGGCTCCGTCGACCGCGTCGCCCTTGAGCGCGCCGTCGCCTCCCTCCCTCCCGGTTACCGCATGGTCTTCGTCCTCCACGACGTCGAAGGCTTCGAGCACAACGAGATCGCCACCATGCTCGAGTGCTCCACCGGCAACAGCAAATCCCAGCTCCACAAAGCGCGCCTCAAGCTCCGCGAACTCCTCCGCAACCCGGAACGGTCCACCGAGCCCACCGGCAACAAAGAGGTGGCCGTATGAGCAGCAATGGCTTTCCCGACTTCGACACCATGACTCCTGCCGACTTTGAAAAGTATCTGCCTGATTTCTTCGCCAACGGCGACGGCCACGTCTCCACCGACCCGCGTCTCCAGACCTTCCTCGCGAACAATCCCGACTGCGCAGCCCTCGTCCGCGACCTCGAAGCCATTGCCGATCAGGCCCGAAGCCTCTTCGAACCCGTCGAACCCAGCGACGCCGTCTGGAGCAATATCCAGACAAAGCTGAAGCAGCAAGGCCCGGAAGACGAAGACTTCCCCATCTCTCAGACCGTCTAACCAAACTTCAATTTGGCGCAGGCAGCGTGACACCTGTCGCACCCAATAACTTTGATGCGCAGGAATCAACGTCTGCGCATCAGCTAACTTTCTTGATTGGCGGAAGATATTTCCCTAGTGTCGCAGGATCTCTCGCAATCTCCTGCGGCAGGTAAATTCGATAATTCAGCCGGAACACTCCGCTCGCCGGGCTTGGCAGCCAATTGCTCTCTTTACCTTCCGGCGCACCATGCTGAATATAAATGTCGAGAGAGCCATCTTTGTTATAAACAAGGCCCTTGGTCCGATCCCCCACAGAGAACCGATCGATCGGATTCTTCACCAACTGAAAATTTGTCCCATACATCGTGATGGACCAGAACCCATTCTTCAAAGTAGGAGGAAGTTCTTCCTTCTTGAAATGGAGAACATACTTGTTTTTGCCATCCAGCAGGTTGGCATCGCCATCCTCGTAGGTGCTAAAGTACTCCGCCTCTTCGCGGTCGTGGACAAAAAGACCTTCCAACGCTCCAGCGGCACGATCGAAGTAATCAAACCCATATGTGCCAGGCCTCAAATTATTCCAACGTGTCGGATAAGGTGTTCCCCGGTATTTCACCTTCCACTTCATGATGTTCGGCCCATCGGTCGCGGCGCGTGCGAGTCCTCTCCGCATAGGCTCCTCCAACGCCTTTATATCCATCGGCCTCCCCGCGACGACGCCTCCGCGGCTTAGTAATACGACCGCTGCCTCATGTTCCTTCGGAGGAGGATTTTCGATAAGCAAATCTGCCACTGTCTGAAAGAAGGCAAGATCGCCTGTGTAATTCGGACGCGCCGCCAGTTTAGGTACGGCCGCCTGCCCAAACTTCTTCGCATCACCCCAATTACTCAATGAAGTGACCACGAACTTGTCCTGTAGAGCATTCACAACTTTGAGATCGGCGGCATCCCCGGGTGCAGCGCCGATGCGAATCGCGAAGATTACCGAATTGTTTGGGACATGATGCTCAATAACGCGTTCAGGGAGTGAGCCCTTCCAGAAGGGACCGATAAAGGCATGGTTGCCGCCTTTACCTTGTGTGGCACGAGTGCCGATATAAAACAAATTGTTCAAATAAGTATCCGCCACCTCGACCGACCAGTAGCGATCCGCAATGTCAGGCACCGAGAGAATCATCGGTTCGTCAGCAAGTTCCAAAATCGCGCCGCTATACACGGTGTCGTTATTGGGCGTGTACGGCATGACATCGTCAGCCGTCGCCAAGGTTTTGTTATGACCAATCTGATTGATGGGGGCCGCTGGAGCGAACTTCTTCGCCTTTTCAAGAGCCACCGGATCCAGTCGAATCTTCCGCTCACGTTCGAATATTGTGAGCGGCAGCCCGAAAACATAATTCTGAACACCTACCGAGTAAGCCCAGGCTTCCTCAAATTGCGCATCGACCTGACGAACGTCAGCCCCCCCATGCCCACTCTCAGCCAAAGACAAAAATGGTGCGACCCCCATGGAACCAGCCACAAAATTACATGCAATCAGAGTCATGGAATGCTCCTTATAAATGGATCGAGTGCAACGAAACACTCTCGAGGGCACGATCTAAATAGCAACACTGAAATTACATCGAGTAGGAGCAGGCTGGAACTGTCGATTTTGACAGTTCTCATAAAAGTTGGTGGCCCGCATCGAGCCTGGGTGCCCTCTTCGCGACGATTTCATCGCCGCTCCAGAAAAGCTTCTTCTCCACGGCTGCCAACCCGTCCATCTTCTAACTTGACGCCACAGAGTCTGCCAGCGCAACCGCAGCCTCGCGCATCGCACTATCCGCAGTCAGATAATCCGGCGACAACCGCAGCCACCGCCCCCGCGCATCCGCTGTAATGCCCTTCCGCTCCAGCCTCTCCGCAAGCAGCGGCGCATTCTCCTGCTCCACTGTCAAGAATCCACCATGCCCCTCATCCCCGCCAGTGGCAACAACCCCAAGCTCCGCAAGATATCTCTTCAGCAGTCTCAACCGATCCAGGTTGTACTCCCGAATCCTCCCCACACCGAGCTCGAGCGTCAGTTCCTGTCCCGCGCGAGCCTGATAGTAAGTCAGCACCGGCGGCGTCGACTCCAGAAACGCATCGCCTCCAGCCGCAAACCGAGGTGGATCCGGCCGCTCATACCGAAACGGCTCCTCCTTCGCGAACCACCCAATATCAACCGGTCTCAACCCGCTCGCCATCGCATCTGGTGAGACATAAAGAAACGCCGCTCCCGGCCCGCCTCGCAGATATTTGTAACTCCCACCGATCAAATAGTCCGCGCCAATCGCTACCACATCCACGGGAAAAACACCCACAGCGTGATAAGCATCCACCAGCAGCCTCGCCCTCACCTCATGACAACGCTGCGCCAACAGATCAAGCCCCCTCACCACCCGCCCCGTCATAAACATCACCTGCGAGATCACCACCAGCTCCACCCCATCACGCACCCGCTCCATCAGACGCGAAACATCAACACTCCCATCCACATCACACGCAACAAACTCAACCGCAATCTGCCCCACCGCCGCATACTGCTTCAAAATCACATCAACCGAATCAAACTCCCCCATCGTTGAAATCACACGCGCAACTCCCGGCAGAGCATTCAGCACCGTGCGCAGCCCTTGCCCCGCAGAAGTCTTCGGCACAACACAATCCGCTCTCGCCGCACCAATCAACCTCGCCAACCGAGCACGATGCGCCTGCTCCTCCTCCATCCACGGATCCCACGCATCACCCAATCGCGCCTGCCAAAATCCAAACCCCTCGCGAAGATCCTCTTCCGTCTTATCCAGCGGCCGCCCCAGAGAGTGGTTCGCCAGATAAATCCCCGGCCGCGCCAGCGTCTTCGAGAACAGCGGAAACACATGCCGCCGCAGCCCTTCTTCCGTCAGAGCCCCCCGCCCCATCGCGCGCACCGCATCCGCCACACTCATGCCTTTGGAGCCTCGGTCCGCGAAGCCAGCAACTCCGGAAAAAATGTAAGCTCCAGCGCCTGCCGCAAAAACCCAGCCCCCGAAGACCCACCCGTCCCTCTGCGAAACCCGATAATCCGCTCCACCGTCTTCAAATGCCGAAACCGCCAAAGCTGGAAGTACTCCTCCACATCTACCAACTTCTCGCACATCTCATAAGCCTCCCAGTGCTCCTTCGAGTTGCGATAGATCTCCCGAAACACCTCCACCAGCGCCTCATTCCTCACATGGGCCGCAGCCCAATCCCGCTCCGTGCACTCCTTCGGAATCGCATACCCGCGCCGCGCAAGATACCGCAAAAATTCGTCATACAAACTAGGCAACTCCAGCACCTTCACCAAGTCCTCATAGATCGCCGCATCATGCGCAAACACCCGTATGCTCTCCCGATTCTTATTCCCCAGCAAAAACTCCAGCTTCCTGTACTGATACGACTGAAACCCCGAGGCATTCCCCAGCACCCCGCGAAACTCCATATACTCCGAAGGCGTCAGCGTCTCCAACACCGCCCACTGCTCAAACAACTGCATCTGAATCAGCTTCACCCGCGAAAGAATCTTAAGCGCCGGCCCCAGCCGATCATGTCTGACATGCTCAATCGCCGCCGTCAGCTCATGAATAATCAGCTTCATCCAAAGCTCAGAAACCTGGTGCTGAATGATGAACAGCATTTCATCATGATGTTCTGGCTGCGAAAGCGGCTTCTGCTGAGCCAGCAAACCAGCCAGCGACAAATACCCCGCATAGCTCAGCCGCTCCGAAAAATCGCTCACAATCCCCGGCTCAACCACGCGTTCAATCCGATCCGTCATCTTCGCCTCAATGGCATACTACCTCTCCCCATCAGTTCTTGTTCTCTCCCTTGCCGCCCGCCAGGCTCTCTGCGACCATGGCTGCATGAAAAGCCGCGGACTTCTCAAATTAAGCATCAAACGGACCCTCCAAACATTCTGCCTTGTGCTGCTCACACCTCTATTCTCTTCTGGCCAGACCACGCACACGGAAACTCCGGCTGCTCGGCAACTTACAGAGTGGTTGGCCGCGTTCGATGGCACCAATTGGGATGCATACCGCGAATTCCTTTCGAAGAACTTCGCATCGCAGCCTAAACGCGCCCTTCTCGACCCAGCTTTTCGCGATCGCACCGGCGGCTTCGACCTCAAGAAAATCGAAGAAGAAACCCCAACGAAGGTCACAGCCGTCCTCCAGGAGCGGGCCTCCGATGGGTTTGCACGAATCGAGCTGGAGGTCGAAGCGGCTGAGCCACATCGCATCATGAATACAGACATGCATCCCATCGACCGACCCGCCGAATTCGCTCTTCCCCACATAAGCGACAGCGAGCTGATCGCTGCATTGCGCAAAAAGCTCGAAGAGGAAACCGCCGCCGACAAATTTGCCGGTGCCGTGCTGGTAGCGAAGAACGGCAAGTCCATCTTTTCGGAAGCCTATGGACTGGCGGACCGCGAACATAAAATCCCCAACACGCTCGAGACGCGCTTCTCCATCGCGTCAATGAACAAGATGATCACGGCTGTGGCCACGATGCAGCTTGTGCAGGCGGGAAAGCTTAATCTCGACGCCCCGTTGGCAAAGTATCTGCCCGGCTATCCAAACAAGGAGCTCGCTACGAAGGTAACGATCGGTGAGTTGTTAACCAATACCGGAGGAACAGGCGACATCTGGGGTCCGGACTTTGATAAGCATCGCCTCGAACTGCGTACGTTGCAGGACTACGTGAATCTCTATGGCAACCGCCCACTCAGGTTCGAGCCCGGCAGCCGCTGGGAGTACAGCAACTTTGGCTTTATTCTGCTAGGCGCTGTGATCGAAAAAGTGAGTGGCGAAAATTATTACGACTACGTCCGCAAACACATCTACATCCCGGCCGGCATGACATCAACCGGCTCAGAGCCGGAGGATCAGGCGGTCGCGAATCGCAACATAGGCTACACCAGGACGGCAGACGGCAGCTGGCATCCGAACACAGCCAGCTTGTCCTATCGCGGAACGTCAGCGGGCGGCGGATACTCGACGGCGACAGACCTGCTGCGCTTTGCCAATGCTCTGCAGGAGAACAGGCTGCTGGATGCGCAGCACACGAAGCTGCTGACGACGGGCAAAGTAGTCACACCGTTTGGTCTCGACGCTTACGGCTTCGGAGTACAAACCTTCAATGGAATTCAGTGCTTCGGGCACAACGGCGGCGGCTCTGGGGTCAATGGCGACCTCGAAATATGCCTCGATTCCAGCTATACCGTTGTCGCGCTGGCGAACATGGACCCTCCGGCCGCCGAACGGGTATCCCAGTTCATCATTAACCGGTTACCCGCGGCGAAGCCGAGTGAGTCCGCCTCGCAAAGCCACACGCACTAACGATCCGCGTCGCAGACTCCATCAATTCGCCCGCACTCCCTGAAACGACCCCGTCCCTCCACGGTCATGAAACGTCCCATTGAACGTATTCCCCTGCACCACGCCCTCCACCCGAGGCCCATCCACGCGTCCACGAAACACCAGCACATCCCGCGTCTTCGTCTTCACCACAAGATGCTGCACATCGACAGTCCCTTCCACGCCGCCAGACTGATTCGGCCCCTTAAAGTGCCCCGAGATCACCGCTCCCTTCTGCTCCAGATCCAGATACTTCGTCGAAGTCGATCCATTCGGATCCTTGCAGTACAAAGTCCACTTCCCCGCAGCATTCGCCGGCATCTGCTGCGGCGGCGGAGCCTGCCCTAGCGCCACTCCAGCCACCATCACCCCCAAAACCAAACCAAGCGCACAATAGCCCAATCGAAATCTCTTCACGAATCCTCCTTCACTTCCGAATACCCAACAGCCTACAGAAGTCCCGCCCTCTTTCCCACCCCGGCCCTCGCGGCAAGATAAAATCCTCTCGCCACCCAAAAGTCTTCCCACCCCCAAGCGAAAGGGACACCCGCTCCGATGCCGAACCACTCCCTCACCCGCCGCACCCTCCTGCAAAATCTAGCCCTGACCACCGCCGCCGCAACCCTCGGTCTTCCCAAACTCGAAGCCCAACCCCAATTCGGAGGCTCCAACGGCCAGCAGCGCGCCGAGATGGGCCGCATCGCCGGCCAATTCCGCCGCCAATTCTCCGTCCCTGCCACCTCCATCGCCATCTCCCGCGACGGCCACTTCGCTTACGACGAAGCCGTAGGCATGGTCGACCGCGCAAATCTCACCCAGGCCCAGCAAAACTCCCTCTTCCGCATCGCCTCCGTCACCAAGCCCATCACCGCCGTCACCATCTTCTCCCTCATCGAAAAGGGCAAGCTCAACCTCACCGACAAAGTCTTCGGCCCCTCCAACATCCTCGACATCAAGTACGGCAAGCCCCCCTACCAGCAATGGGTAACCGACATCACCGTCGACGATCTCCTCACCCACACCTGCGGCGGCTGGCCCAACGACGCTAACGACCCCATGATGCACAACCTCTCCTGGGACCACACCAAGCTCATCACCCAGACCATCGCCAAAGTCCCCCTCACCAACCAGCCCGGCACCCACTGGGCCTACTCCAACTTCGGCTACTGCATCCTCGGCCGCGTCATCGAAGCAGTCACCGGCGAGCCCTACGACTCCTACGTCGAGGCCAACATTCTCGGCCCCTGCGGCATCTCCACCATGCAGATCGCCCACAACAAAGAGAGCCAGGCCGCCCAATACGAAGTCGTCTACTACGGCCAGTACGACGAAGACCCCTACAAGCTCAACATCACCCGCATGGACTCCCACGGCGGATGGATCGCCTCCTCGACCGAACTCGTCCAGTTCCTCAACCACGTAGCCGGAGCCCCCGGCATCCCCGCGCTCCTCAAACCCGACACCATCAAGATGATGACCACCCCCGCCCCCGCCTACCCACAGGGGGACGCCCGCTACGCCCGCGGCTGGATGGTCCGCAACAACGGAGCCGGCCCCTGGTGGCACGCCGGCAGCCTCCCCGGCACAACCTCCATCATGGTCCGAACCCCCACCGGCTTCTGCTGGGCCGCCCTATGCAACACCCGCACCGAACCCTCCAACCAGATCAACAGCGCCCTCGACCAGATGATGTGGAACATAGTCCGCACCGTCCCTAGCTGGAACGCCTGACAATCACTGATCTCTATTCACGGAACGGGATGCAAAACGCAAGTAGCGCCGTTGATGGTGGTCTATCAGTACTGCCACAGGAAAATCCGGCGCATCATGTGCTCGCTTTATTCGTCATCGAGAAGCCGTAGTACCTTCGCCAGCAATTGACACAGCGAATTGGATGTAACGCGAACCAGGATAGGATGCGGTCGAAAGGATGGAATTCCGCCTCGGCAAACTCGATCGAGGTACAGACTGGGCACTCTTTAGGCGAACTCAGCAACCTCGGAAGCCCTGCCGGCCACTTAAAGCGCAGTGAGTTCATTCCTTTGACCCCATAACAAATCTTTGGTTCGCTAAGTGATGCTCGTCTGGAGCAAAGCAATGGATAGCTGAAGGCGAGGAGCTAAGTTGACGCCGTGAGGGAGAGGCGCACACGTTCCTGACTATCCTTGCTACGACGGCGCAAGAATAGGTTTCACAGTTAGCGAAGACTCATCGCCACCAGCTATTCGTAAAAGGACATCGTTGATGGTGTCTGTGGTGTTCTTCGCGGCGATGTGAAGGCTGCGAGTTGCCTTTGAAGTTGTCTGGCATAGCTTGTACTTGTTATCGACTGTTTCTCTGGCACGAAAGATTAATTCTGAGCGCACGTTAGCCTCCATATTTCTTGCGGCGTTCAGGCTAAGTTCTGCTGAATTCGCGGGTGAGATGCAGGTTCTTGTTCTTAGCGACCGGAATAGGCTACTCGGCGCAGAGAACTGAAAACGGTTGCCTTTTGCCGTCGCCGGTTATCTCAGATACAAGTACGGACCTGTCGGCGTTGAACGGACTCACAATATGATCGCCCAATCTAGGAATTACCTCGCCGATTTCATATTCCAGCGATGTGATTTTGTTGGTGGCAGTATCTTTGAAGTGAACTGTGACTGACATGGTCGGAGTGACCTCATTTCGAGCTTACTCCTTTGGAAGACGTGGCCCTAATCCTCCGGTAGTTCCTCAATCCGTTCGATCCGGATATTTGGGCAACTCACCTGTTGGTGCGGTCCTCGGAAGTTCTTCGAAACAGAGGGAGGTGAGGACTTGATTGAGCTTTTTTGCTCAAATTCTGCGCAAGCAAAAAAGGCTAGTCGATCCGAACCAAGCGCCCATTCAGTGAGAAGCAAACATGGATTCCTTCGGCTCGCTTCAGGTCTCTTTCGTCGCGGCTCTCTGCGACGGTCTTATAACATTCCGGGCAGATTGATTGCCACGTGCCATCAGGGTTGTAGCGGTGGGTAAATTTGATTTCAACCATCCTCACGCCGCCTAAAGGGGTTCGTTCAGAAAATGAACAAAGGCTGGTTCTGGTCAGTGCGGTGTCCGAGCGCGATCAAAAGCCCGTCGGGACAAGGTAGAAGGATTGCAGAGGTGATATTTGTCGTGTTTAGCCAGATCGGCTTCATTTCTTTCGTTAGCAATTGTGAGCAAGCACTTTAGGCAAATGGAGTCGAACGAACCGTCTCGATTTCGTCTATGCGGGAAGAAGGGCGGAAGCGTGAAAACCATCTTGCGGCCTCTCTCTTGGTGAAGCTCAAGCGTAGTCCTATACGGGTGCATTGTCTACCAGCACAGATAGGCGTTTCTCCGCACTCGGCAATTACGTCTGCTTTCTGGTTCGGTGTCCCATGTCTAAATTTGGGTGCCCATCTTCGCGACGGTCTCGGCAGGGCGGAAGTTGGCACGCGGCATTGAACGGCAAATTGAGGTGCGACTGCAATGCTGCTCCTTGCCGCTTGAGGGTTGCACCAAAGAGGTCCATAGTGATGCTGCCGAAATCGTGCGGCCTTCTGTTTTTCAATCTGAAGAGATCAAGGAGCCACAGATGCCTAGTCTCGGTTCTCGCCCACTGCCACTATCTCCGCCTTTTCAGCCCCCTCCGACGTTCATGAAGTTTCTCGAAGGCATATACCTTGTCACAAGTGGTGGTTACCTTCTCAGCGCTCCGAATGGGGGCGGCCATATTGGTGATGATGCCATTCAGACACAATTCAAATATGCCGTGGGCACTTCGAATACTCCCCCTTCCGTGATCGGAGCCTTTGAGCTGTTCAACCTGTGGACGATTCCAACCGGCCAATTCGCATTCCAGACCAGTGGCGGAAACTTCATCACCGCCGTCGGCGGCGGAGGCCGGACCACAGATGTGATTCACACCGACGCCCTTGGCATTGATGCATGGGAAGCGTTCCAGATAGTACCGACGGACCCGAATGGATTTTCCGTAGCGATTAGAACCAAGAGCTATAACCTACTCACGGCAGTCGACGGTGGGGGCCAGACAAGCAACGCCATCCGCTCTGACGCCACAGCGGCCCGAACCTGGGAGACCTTCTTCATTAGAAAGTGGGGCGCTCCGGGCTCTGGCTACCAATATGTAATTGTCGATGCAGATACGAACCAGGCCATTGCCGCAAGAGACGGCGGAGGCCAAACGCAAAACACGATCCAGTTCTACGGATCAGGCGTACCAGGCTTATCAAGTATTGACCCCAGTTGGACACTCTTCACGTTCCTTCTCCAGAGCAATGGATCGTACGCTCTCCAAACGTTGAATGGTAACTATGTCACTGCAGTGAATAGCGGAGGACTCGACTACGGAACTACGAACACAGACAACATCCATACGGATGCTACCGTCATCAACACGTGGGAGCAGTTCAGGTTCATTCCGAGCGATGACGGCACCTTCCTCATACAGACCTTCGATGGGCACTATCTCGGAAAGCGCACCTTCGGCGGGAGTGCCGAGGGAGAGTATTCGACCGACATCAGTGATCCCGGTTCAGCGAAAAAGTTCTGGCTGGTCCCCCCAATCTTCTTCGAGCAATAGCCATCTGGCCTGCCGGTTTTGCGCCGGGCGACTTACACCCGAAGACGCACCACGCCGAACATGGCTGCGTGGCCCACATATAAATCCGGGTGCAAAGCGCGATCCGTTTTGCCGGGTGGACGGGTGGCCCACATCTAACCACACCATCACGGCCGGGTGCCCCATCTTCGCGACGGTCTCATCGTCGCTAAGGTGGGCAATTTTCGCGGCAGCGAAAATCCCGATACTCTAACCTCACCAATGCCGCTCGGCCTCAAACGATACCAAAGAGAAGGCGACGATCACTTCATCACCTTCAGCTGTTATCGCCGCGAACCATACCTCACCGCCGCCTCCTCAAAAAACACCTTCCACTGTTCATGTGTTTCTCCTTGTGAGACCGCAACAGCTATTCTGATGGCGGGTGGCAAACATCCGTCACAAATCGGATCCCCATATCTCGATCTTGAGATGTGCGCATTCCCGCGCGAAAGCAAGCACCTGCCCAGTATGTCGCCAAACAAGCTTGCCTTCACAGGCCGCCCTCGACCCACTAATGTGGAACATGGTCCGCACCCTTCCTGGCTGGAACGGGTGACCATAAATAACGATCAGATACAAATGCAGTTGTGACAGCTACTTCCGCGTCAGCCGCCACTCGATAACCATCCGCTCGTTCCCTTTGTCATCGATCGCAAAATGACGATGGACCAGAACGCGGCCGTCTTCCTCGAGATGCGCACGGGCGACGGTCTTGCGTCCAGGACGATCCGGGTCGAGGGGCGTGGCCCACAGGATGATGTTCTTGCCGTCGAACGTGCCGTCGCTTTGGCGAATCGACATCGTTGTCTGCCGCGAGTCGTACCACACAGTGGTGAAACGATTCGTCTTGGAGTCGAACCCAGAGATTCCGGTGCCGGTGGTCTTTCCGTCAGGTTCGAAGAAGGTGAAATCGGACTGCAGAAACTTCCCGTCCTGAATCATGTACTGCTTACACGTGCCTTTCGTCACTCTCGGGTCTCCGCTCACAGGGAAGAACGTCTTCACGACGTCCCATTCACCTGCAAATTGCGCGAGCAGCTTCTGACCGGCACCCGCCGCGTTCGCCGGTTCGTATTGGTTGTGGGTTTGCTGCGCTACCGCCGCAGAGGCAATCAGCAACGTCGCGAGAATCCATTTTTTCATGGCACGAGGATAATACGGGTGGCCCACATACGACTACATAGACACGAGCTGCTGCCCGCCGTCGATGTCGTAGGTTGCGCCTGTGAGGGCCGTATTGGTCATGACGTGTATCGCAAGCGCGGCTACATCAGCAGACTCAACCACGCGCCGGATAGGAAGCGTACTCCGCAGCTGGTTGCGGCGGTCCTCGATCTTCTCTCCAAGTAACTGCGCAGACAAAGGTGTATCGACAAAACCGGCAGCAATGACATTAACCCGAATAGGCGCTAGCTCGAGCGCAAGGTTCCTCGCCATGGCTGGAAGGGCAGCCGTAAGCGCCGAGATGAGGACCATTCCCGTCGCCACGCTGCGGCCGCCTGTGCCACCCATGAAAAGAAGCGTTCCACCCGGTCGGACTTTATTTCGAGCGTTCCGCGCAATTCGAATAGGGAGCAAAAGATGAGACTCGACATCCTGGCGAGCCCTCTCGAAATCGAAATCTGCCAGCGGTGCGTAATAAGGTCCCGGGCCAGTCACCAACACATGGTCCACTGGGAAGGGCAGGTCATCGAAAAACTTGTCCAGGAGCTTGAAGTCGGTAGCATCGAACGCGGCGGTACGAATTGCATCGACTTCTTTCGCAGCACGCTCGAGCGGTTCAGGATTTCGCGCTGTGAGAATCACCTTGGCGCCCTCAGCATGAGCTAGTCGGGCAGTTTCAAGACCAATGCCGGCGCTACCGCCGATCACGACAATGGTTTGGTCACGTAGCGTCGATCCGTACTGACCATGAGAGATATTTTCATTAATCATGGGTTCTCCATAGTTTTCGGCTGGGTGGCCGACATCTAGATTAGGTGACCATCGTTTACGCAGTACGAATCGGCGCCGGCGGCACGACTATCTCAACCAGTCCGGTCGCCACGTCATAGACGAGGCCGGAGAGAAGCCACCCGCCCGGCAACGCAGGAATCGTCCTGAGCAAAGCAACGTCCACGGCAACAGACGCGCGGGGATCCATGACCGCTTTTGCCTTGAGTCCCCCTTCCTGTATTTGAAAAAAGTGCGCCAGCATGGCAGGGTCGCCTTCAAGGCGAGTGATGCCGCAATCGGTGTGATGAAGTACCACGAGGTGAAACTCACCGCCGCCTCCGGGTGCCTGTCTGACAACCTGGCCGATTCGCCCGAGTAGACCCAACTGCTCCACCAAACTAGGAGTGATTCGACCACCAATGTTCCGCAACACGAGGGCCTCACCCGGCTCAAGGCCAAGTACATGCGCTGGATCCACACGCATATCGGCGCAACCAATAATGGTTGCTTTGAGATTCGGCGTTGCCCGCGGGAGCGAGGGCATCAGCGTACCCGCAGCAGTCTGCTCAGCAGCAAAATCCTTATTACGCTTTAACATCGAATCGAGATTGTTCATGGGATTCTCCTTGAGAGACGTTCCGCGATCTTTGCTGATTGGCGAAATCCAAAAGATCGCTAACAGGTGTTCTGATGCACTCGACGTGGGCCCTTCGGGATTCAAATGTGCTAATTGGAGCAATTTTCTCTCTTTGGGGCAGGTGCCCCACATCCGTCACAAAATCGGGTGCCCCATATCTCGATTTTGAGATGTGGGCATTCGGGCGAAAGCACGACCCAGTGCAACATGTCGCCAAACGAGCAAGAGCTGATCGCTCACGCCACCCTTCGGCAGCACGTCTACACTACCAGTAGCGGCCAAACCCGCCGGGCAATCCACCCGCGGAAAACCCAAGGACCCTCCACATGCAGCAGCCCGTGCCTACGGAAGTCCCGTCCCTCCCCGCCCCGAGTTTCTACATCACCGCTCGCCAGCCGCTCCGCCCCGGAGCCATCCTGCTCGCCACCGTCGCCGCCTTCGCTGCTCTCTCCTCAGTCCTCTATGCCCTGAGTCACAACCGAAGCGCACACTTCACCTCCAATAGCTCCAACACCGCTCGTTCCGCCAACTTCAAATCCGCAGCCACCCCCGACGACGACAAAGACGACCCCAACCAGATCGACACCATCGTCCTCGGCGATCCCGCCGACGCACCCGTCCCTGCCCGCAAGGGCAACCACGTCAGCCCCGTTCACGCCACCATCCTCGTTCGCCTGCCCCGCTACGGCGACCAGGTAGGCCTCATCCCCGACACCGCCGCCGGCCACCTCCTCTACAACTGGCTAGCCGCCTTCAATCAGGCAAGCTACCCCGCCCTTGGCAACGCTCTCCCCAACATCGCGCTAGCCTCCGCAGCCGCGTCACAGATGGAACTCCGCCAACAAACCGGCGGATTCGCTCTGCTCTCGGCCAAAGAGGTCCAGCCAGGTGTCCTCGTCTTCCGCCTCCGCGACCAGACTCCCTCCGCGACCGAAGTCCTCGGCACCCTCCAGGCACTTCCCAACTCCACCCCACCCAAAATCGCAAGCTTCAGCCTCCGCGCCGTCCCCACCAAAGAACCAGCCTCACCGCGATGAGTCGGCAGGTCATCGAAAAACTTGTCGAGGAACTTGAAGTCAGTTGCACCATTTCGCAGAACAGGGAGAGAGAATGCTAAAAGTACACATTCTTAGCCGTCGCCGCGCTGATATGACCCATGAGCAATACGTTCAGCACTGGAGAGACGTGCACGCGCCACTCTTTGCAAGCCAGCCGGACGTCAAGCGTTATGTGCGCCGTTACATCCAGTGCTTCATCACCGGCGACAAACCTGCCGGCCCCAACCTCGGAGAGACCGACGGCATCGTCGAACTCTGGTTCGACGATATCGAAGGATTCAACGCCTTTGGTAATTCGAAGTCATACCTCGAGGTCATACAGCCGGATGAAGAGAGGTTCACCGACCCGAAACGCTGCGAATACTTTTTCTCAACAGAGCGCCCCATCATCGATTGATAGGCGATCCGGCGCTGGCCAGCGAGTCGTGGCTTATCCACAACCTGTTCCGCAGCCCGGAACCGCCGCCAAACACTAGGCACATCCGCGCTCTCCGTGTAGCCTTAAGGAGTGAGCAATGAAAACCTCAAACAACGACTAGCCTACTTCGAGCAAAAACTCGAAGAGGCGAAGCGCAGAAACGCCGCGAAAGAGCCTCATCCCCGCAACTTCGACGCAGGCTACACCACCGAAACATTCAAAACCTGGGTGGAATCGATCGCAGTCCTCAATGAACGAATCGCCGGCATCAACGCTCAACTCAAAGCGAATTTGTAAGGCGAGATTCAACCCACTCCTGCCGACCCGCTCTCCTGCCGGACCGACCAAAGGCGCGATCCAACCCCGGCGAAGAAAACGACTCGACGCCTGCCTCAAAAATCACGGCTTGATCGAAGGCGTGAGATACCCATGACTCGCAAGATGTTCTCCCATGCTCGCGTACATCGCCGGCTCCTCAGGCTGCCACGTCCCAAGCCCATCGACATAGCGGTTGTACATGCAAAACGCCGCCGCAATCAGCACCGTATCGTGAATCTCCTGGTCACTCGCACCCTGCTCGCGAGCAGCCGCCACATCCTCCGCCGTAACCTGCTTGCCGCCCAACTGCACCTTACCCGCAATTCGTAGCAGGGCCTTCAGCTTCTCCGAAATCTCCGCCTGCGCATAGTCCCGCTTCACCTGATCCACCAGCCCCCAATCTTTATCCAGGTGCGCCGCAGCAGCCGCCCCATGACTCGTCTGGCAAAAATAGCAATCGTTCCGGCTCGAAACATAAGTCGCAATCAA
This sequence comes from uncultured Acidobacteriaceae bacterium, assembly GCA_963841335.1. Taxonomy (GTDB): domain Bacteria; phylum Acidobacteriota; class Terriglobia; order Terriglobales; family Acidobacteriaceae; genus Edaphobacter. The sequence goes on from CAWJCF010000001.1 coordinate 867,936, forward strand.
CTCGCGTTCCCCCGGACTCAGCGTGTTCGGCCCATGCAACAGAACGTGCGCCAGTTCACGCATTGGCTTCGCCGTCTCCGGACGAAATGCAAACCCGCTCGAAATCCCAGGCAACCCTTCAGGTAACGAAATATGTGGCATCTCTTCTCCTCTTCTTATCGAACCGTTTCCGCAGGCAAATATTCCTTGCTGACACTTACATAGCCTTCGCGAGCAATCCACTTCCCTCGCTCCCGATACATCGCCTCATCCCGGGGCTGCGTCGTCGCCAGCCCATCGACATACCGGTTGAACATGCAGAACGCCGCCGCAATCAGCACCGTGTCATGAATCTCAACATCCGTCGCCCCCACCTCACGCGCACGCGCAACATCCTCCGCCGTCACATGCTTTCCTCCACGTTGCACCTTACCCGCAATCGCCAGCAGAGCCTTCAGCTTCTCTGAGATTTCAGCGTTCTCAAAGTCAACCTTGACCTTCTTCACCAGAGCCTCGTCGCCCTTCAAACTCGCGGCAGCAACAGCGCCATGGATCGTCTGGCAGTAGTAGCAATCGTTCTCCGACGAGACATAGGTTGCAATCAACTCGCGTTCTCCCGGACTAAGCGAGTTGGGTCCGTGCAGCAGCACTTCAACAAGATCGTTAAGAGGTCGAGCCGTCTCAGGCCGAAAAGCCATCGCGCCGCGTATCCCAGGTAATCCATCAGGAAGCGTTATATGAGCCATAAGTATTCATTCCTTTCCATCATGAAATCTGTTCTGAAAGCTCTCTAGTCGCAACTTTTTGCCCCGAAAAAAAGATTCTTCGCACCGGCTCCCCGCAAAGCACAATCCCCAGCCCAATCAGTGCAGGAACCGGATCATGCATCAGGATCATCAGGTTGATCGCAAAGCATCCCGCCAGAAAAACCACAGGCGCCGCCGGAAACCACCAACGCCTCACCGGCTCACGCAGCCGAAAAAGTGAAGTCGCAGACAGCGCAAGAAAGCATATCGCCGAAAAAATAATGAACGAAAGGATTCGGTCGAACGCCCCAAATCCCAGTATCAAAAGTGCAAGCCCCGTCTGCAACAACACCGCATTCGCTGGCGTCCCAAACCGCGGATGCAGCCTCCCGAACGGGGCAAAGAACGCGCCGTCTTTCGCCATCGCATAATAAACTCTCGGAGCAGCCATCGTCAGCGCCATCAACCCGCCAAGCACCGACAGCAGCACACAAGCCGATAAAACCTTCCCTCCAGTCGAACCAAACAGCGCCTCGCCAAACTGAGCCACGAACGCTGTGTTCGAAACAATCCTCTCCAGTGGCACCACCGACAAAAACGCAAAACTCACCAGCAGATAAACCGCCGTCACCAGCAACACTCCGCAAGTAAACGCAAGCGGAAGATTCCGCTTCGGGTCCCGCACCTCCCCGGCGACCTTGCCCGCCTCCCACCATCCGCCGAAGCTGAAAAACGCGCTCACAGTCGCCCCCGCAACCGCAGCAAAGATCGACTCAGAACCCGCACGTCTCTCTGTCAACGGCATAAGGTGCGCCACCGTGCCATGCCCCGAGATCCACGCCCACCCCACCAGGCACACCAGCACGACAATCTTCAAAATATTCGCAGTCGCCATCAGCCTTCGGCTTAGATTCGTACCGAAGTAGTTCAAGACCGCCAGCCCAATCAGAATCACCACCGGAATCAGCCACTGCACCCGCGTCGAAAAACCGAAAACCGCCAGCACATAAGGAGTCGCACCCACTGCCAGCGCAGCTGCCAGCCCCGGATCCATCACCGCCGCCGACATCCACCCATACAGAAACGCAACCCGTCCTCCGAACCCCTCACGCAAATAGACATATTCGCCACCCGTCACCGGAAAGCGCACCGCCAGTTCCGAGTAGCACAGCGCCCCACATAGTGTGATCAGTCCCATCCCGCACCACACCGCCGCCAGCAGTGCAGGAGAGCCCAACGACCGCGCCATCGCCGCCGGAGTCAGAAAAATCCCCAGCGCAATCGACTCGCCCGTCACCACGGCGATCGTCGCAGCCAGCCCCATCTTTCTGCCTTTATCCATTGATGCGCCATCCTACACGCGCAAAACGCCATCAGCATCCTCCGTAGGGTGGAGATTCCAACCTTTCCTGCCCGCTCAAACCTTGCAATATCCGCCGACCCTCTGTAACCTGTCTAAAGCATGACGAGCAGCCTCCGATTTACGGGCTTTAGCTATTGGCGCCACCCCGCGGCCAGTGGAGTCCTCGCATGCATCTCTGAAAACACCTAAACACCCTCAGAGTCATCGATCTTCCCGAGCCGCAGCCCAAAAAGGTTGCGGCTCTTTCATTTTTCGCGCACCATCACCAAGGAGAGGCCATGACGTCCACCGCCGAAGCCCAGACCGAACTCCCAACCCAAACCATGCCCAACAATGAACCCGGCCAAACCCTCATCCCCGCCCACCTCCGCCGCCTCGTCCTCACCGGCTTCATGGGAGCAGGCAAGTCCACCATCGGCCGCCTCCTCGCCGACCGTCTCACTTGGACCTTCCTCGACCTGGACGCCCACCTCGAAGCCCGCACCAACGCCACCATCCCCCAGCTCTTCGAGCGTCACGGCGAAGCCCACTTCCGCCGCCTCGAATCCGCAGCCCTCGCCTCCGCCCTCGGCCATCACAACACCGTCCTCGCCCTCGGCGGTGGCACTCCCGAAGAGCTCACCAACCGCCTCCTCCTCGAACAAACCCCCGCTACCTACACCATCTTCCTCGACGCACCCTTCCCCACCCTCTACGACCGCTGCATGCTCCAAGATATAGCCCGCCCCGTCCTTGCCGACCCCACCGCCGCCGAACAACGCTTCGCCAAACGCCACCCCCTCTACCGCCGCCTCGCAAACCTCACCATCCCCACCGCCAACCAAACCCCCGACCAAACCGTAGAGGCGATCCTGAACTCGACCCTCGCCTGACCCGACACCTGATACACAAAAACTCCGGCGACTCAACCTCCACACTTCCCATCCAGACCCCAAAAGAGGACACTGTCAGCATCTAAGTCAGCACCCAGGAGAATCCAGCTGACCACCTCATCGCCTGAAGACCTCACGCCGCACGAGCATCGATCCCGCGCTCACGTCCGCGGCTACATCCTGTTCGCGATCGGCGCCCTCTTGCTTCTGGCCCTCGCTTACACCCTGCAAAAAGAGCTCCTCATCCTCTATGTCAGCGCTCTGTTCGCCGTAGTCCTCATGCCCGCCGTCAACCGCATCTCCCAATCCAAGATCCGCAACTACCAACCCTCGCGTCCCGTCGCCATCGTCATCCTCATCGCCGCCGTCCTCGTCGTTCTCGCCTTCTTCTTCACCACCGGCCTGCCTCCCGTCCTCCGCGACCTCAGCAACTTCTCCGCCGAGCTCCCCCAGCGCATCCCCGGAATCGTCGCCAAAATCCACAAACTCCCCTTCGCCGACAAGTTCAACATCGACTCCATCGCCCAGCGCTCCCTCGGAGCCCTCGACTCCACCGCCAGCTATCTCTTCACCGCTCTCCCCAACTGGCTCTCTCACATCGTCGACATCGTCACCGCCGCCTTCCTCTGCATCTACTTCATGCTCGAAGGCGAGCACGCTTACCGCTTCTTCCTCTCTCTCTTCCCCACTCCCCAGCGCCAGCGTCTCGACCAAACCCTCCGCCGCGCCGAACGCAAGGTCAGCAAATGGCTCGTCGGCCAGATCACCCTCATGGTCATCCTAGGAGTCACCAGCATCATCGTCTTCGGACTCCTGCACGTCCGTTACTTCGTCCTCCTCGGCTTCCTCATGGGACTCTTCAACATCATCCCCATCGTCGGAGCCGTCGTCACCGTCACACTCGCCGCCCTAGTCGCCGCGCTCGACTCCTGGACCAAGATGTTCGGCGTCCTCATCTTCTACGCCATCTACGCCAACCTCGAAAACGCCGTCCTCATCCCCCGTATCATGCGCCACAGCGTTAATCTCATGGGGCTCACCATCCTCGTCGCTCTCCTCCTGGGCACTGCCCTCGCCGGCGTCGTCGGAGCCCTTGTCTCCGTCCCCACCGCTGCCCTCATCTCCGTCCTTCTCGAAGAGTACGCCGTTCACAACGACGCTCCCGATCCCTCCTAAGTCCCTTCAATTCAATCCCTCGCCTTCGACACGTTCGCCCGAGACAAAAAAATGACGAACCCTCTTGAAATTTTGCTTCCTTTTATCTTTCTGAAACGCCCATACCCTTGCTATTCTCAACCCTGTGTCTGACCTCCAATTCGCCCAGCCCGCGAGACGCAATCTTCTGGTCCCTGTTCTCTTAGCCTTCCTGATTCTGGGAATCGTCCTCGCTCTCTTCCTCCGCCTCATTCCCAACCACACCGCCGACCTCGCCATCACCCACACCGCCGTCTACCCCGCCCACACCGTCTTCAAATCCGAATCCATGGTCGTCGCCAACCAGCGCGCCGAAGACAACCTCTACGTCCTCGCCACCCTCCACATCGACGACCGCCTCCACGTCCCCCTCTTTCTTAAAGACTTCACCGGTACCCTCACCACCGCCGATGGCGAAGAAGTCACCTCCAGCGCCATCGAGAAGCAGGACCTCGACGCCGTCTACACCTCCTTTCCCGAGGTCAAGGCCCTCGCCACAACTCCTCTCCTGCGCGAAACCATGATCGCCCCCGGCCAATCCGCCGAAGGCATGGTCCTCCTTCGCTTCCCCGTCGCCCAGGACGTGTGGGACCGCCGCCGCTCCGCGACCCTCAACGTCGAGCTCTACCACCAGGGCCAGCAATCCATCCTCATTCCGAACGCGCCCAGCACCACATCCAACTCCACTAGCAGTGCCAACCATCCCGCCGCCAACTAAGAAATCCATCAGCCATCGATTCCCAAGATGTCGTCATTCTGAGCGGAGCGAAGAATCCCCGCATTGCTTTTGCCGTAGCTTTTGCTCTTACCCTAACCCCTAACCCCTAACCCCTAGCCCTAGCCCTAGCCCTAGCCCTAGTCCCTTAAACTAAAACCATGACCCGTCGCCGCTTCATCGCCGACACCTCCACCCCCACCACAGCCACCCTCCTCGGCGACCAGGCCTCCCATCTCGCCCGAGTCCTCCGCGCCACCCCCGGCCAGGTCTACGACATCGTCGTCAACGGCTTCCTCCACCGCGCCGAAATCACCAGCGTCAGCGAAAATGAAGTCCTCTTCACCCTCCACGAAGAGCTCGAAACCGACGCAGCCCTTCCCCTCCACCTCCTCCTCGCAATCTTCAAGTTCGACCACATGGAGTGGGCCATCGAAAAAGCCACCGAGCTAGGCATTGCAAAAATCACACCCATCCTCGCCCGCCGCACCGAAAAGCATCTCACCCAATCCGCCCTCAAACGTTCCGACCGCTGGCGCCGCATCGCCCTCGAAGCCAGCAAGCAATCCCGTCGCACTATCATCCCCGAAATCGCCGACCCCACCGCCCTCAAACAAGCCCTTGAGCAAGAATCCACCACCCCAACCCGCATCCTCCTCAGCGAAACCGAACAACTCACCACACTCACCACCGCCCTCACTGCCGCACAGTCATCCGATACATCCATCGCCATAGGCCCCGAGGGCGGCTGGACACCCGAAGAGATGTCTCTCTTCACCCAGCACAACTGGCAACCCGTAACCCTCGGCCCACGCATCCTCCGCGCCGAAACCGCCGCCATCGCCGCCATCGCCATCGCATCGACCCACCTCGCCTGAAAGATCTCTCCGGCAAACAGAAAAGGGCGAGCCCAAGGCTCACCCTTCCCCTCAAGAATAAAACAGCCGGCCAGAGCACTGCTTTCGGCCGGCTGTCTCCCAGTTTCAATGTTTAGGTATCGCGTTCAAAGCCAGCTCAACGGAACTCGGAGCCGTCGTCGTGTTCTTGGCCAACATGCTCTCTTTTTCCGCGCGCCCCTTAGAGCACTCGATGCCGGTGTTCTCTCCGGCAGTCCAGATCTGCTCCAGGTAGTACGTGTCACCGTAACGCTGGAAAACTGCGTAGCCGTGATTCGGAGCCTGGGTCTTGATCGCAGAATGGGTCAGGACAAAACCGGCAGCTTTGGAATCGGTCGATGTCAAAATAAGAAGATTGCCTGTGCGGTCGACGCGATACGCGCCTGCAGGCAGCGTCTGGGTCGGTGTGTGAAAAGCAAAAGGAATATTCACTTCTGCAACGCTCGAAGTTTGTGCAGAAGCGGACTGTGTCGCAACCAGCGAACCGAGCGAAAGCGCGCACGCAATCAGACTGGAACCAAGGATAGAAGTGAGTCGTGTGTTTTTCATGACCGTTCTCCTTTGTGAAGGCCCGTTCCAAAATCGCCTTCACCCCTTAAAGCGCAGACAGCCGGTCATTCGTGACACATTGTCAAAAATTCTTTATTCGAAGAAGACACCTCTCCCCTCCGAAACCGCGCCCATCCGATTCCGATTGCGGTTCATCCCCCGCAGTTTCAACAAAAACAGACCCGGCATGTCACACTCGCACCACACAAGAAAAACGGGCGATCCAAGGATCGCCCGCTCACAAAAACCCACCTCACTTGGTACTAGTCGCCGGCCGAGTCCCCACCTTCCGCACCGCCGCATCCACAATCGCATACAACAACTGCCCATGATCCGTGCGAGTCTGCGCTTTGATGTACTCCCCCGTCCGTCTTCCCGCAGCGGCATCATCAGGAAGCGTAAGTCCCCGCGTCTGCGCCGAAATCACCGTCAGCTGCTGAATAATGTCGAAGAACGTAGCCTCATTCTTCCCCGCAAGCTGCCAGCAATCCGACACCGTGCAAGTAAGAATCTGCTCCGTATTCCAATTATGCGGAGCCGCGGAATCCGCCGAAGGCGTAATCGTCACCGGAGACTTCTGTTGCTGAGCCGTCGCCGCCATCGTTCCTGCGGCCAGCGTTACGCCAAGTGCCAATCCATAAATCAAGCGCATAATCGTTCCTTTTCCCTGCAAAATTTTAGTGGTGAGGATAGTAGTTGTTGTTATTCCGATTATTCTGCGCAGCCTGTCCAATCACTGCGCCGATGCCCGCACCCGCAGCTCCTCCCACGATGGTCCCCTTCAAACCGCCGCCAAAAACCGCGCCCAGCGCAGCTCCTCCTGCCGCTCCAATCAAAGCGCCCTTACCCGGCCCGATCCCACCCTGATTCTGCCGGTGGTCATCGTGATAAGGACGATCGTGTGGGTTGTAGTAATTCCCGCCATGCCCGCCGCTGCGCATACCGTTGTAATAAGCGCTGTCGTTATGATGCTGCGCGAACCCGGGAACAATTGCCGTCGCAAAAACAAGAAAAACAACAAGAATCGCGTTTCTAAACTTGCTCATCCGCGTTTAGATGCGAACTCTCCTGCGAAAGCTTTCCCGCATTTCTAGGACATTTGCTAGTGCCCATTCCTCCCGCTGCTGCATACACTCGGTGGCGTCGAGGTAACGATCATGAACAAGCTCCCCGCACCCAGATCCCTAACCCTCATCGTTCTATCAACAGCACTCTCTTTCACCACCCACCTCGTCGCTCAAACCAAAACTCAGGGAGTCATCGACGGACGCAGCGGCGCCACCATGTCCCTCAAGACCGTCGATTCTCCCCCCGACACCACCGTCGTCCTCACCGACGCCACCGATGTAGGCGAGGTCGAGGGCGTCTTCCACGGCCGCACCAAGCAGATGCCCATGACCGCTCTCATTCCCGGCCTGCCCGTTCAGGTCAGCGGCAACTTCAACGCCCAGAACCAGCTCGTCGCCGACAGCGTCAAGTTCAAAGGCTCCGACCTCAAAGCCGCAATGGACGCGCAAGCCGGCCTCCAACCCACCGAGCAGGCGGTCGCCGCCAACACCGCGGCAATCCAGCAGACCGACGAACAGCTCGCTCAGCAAAAGGCCGCTGCGCAGGCCGCGCTGGCCGCACAGCAGGCCCAACTCACCGCCGAGCAGCAGAAGATCGCCGCCAACAAAGCTGCCATCGCCGCCGACAACAAACGCTTCGGCGAACTCGGTCAGTACAACATCCTTGGCGAAACCACCGTCTACTTCGGCAACGGCAAGATCACAGTCGATCCGCAATATCAAACCGCGCTTGTGCAGTTGGCCCAACAAGCCAAGGGCGTCACCGCCTACATCCTTCAGGTTCAGGGATACGCCTCTGCGGTCGGCAGCGCCGCGCTCAACCAGCGACTCAGCAGCGAACGCGCCAACGCCGTCACCGCAATCCTCGAGCAGCAAGGGGGAATTCCACTCACCAACATGCTCGCACCCGGCGCCATGGGAACCTCCTCTCAGGTAGACTCCGACAAAACCGCCGAAGGTCAGGCCGAAAACCGTCGCGTCGTCGTTCGCATCCTACAGAACAAAGGCGTCTCCGGAACATAAACCGACTGACCACGCCGCCACCGCTGCCCAGACTCGATATACTGGTGCGCCAAGTCGCTTTTTGTAAATTTCAGATTCCACCGGCCCGTCCATCTCCTTCTGGGGTATCGAATGAAACGCAAACCCGGCTTTATATCAGGACTTTTCCTCATCGCCCTTGTTCTCTTCCCAGGTTTTGCACCACTCCTCGAGGCCCAGGCCGCACCCCCGCCGCAATCAGCACCCCCGCCACCCCCAACGGCGCAGCAGTTGGATCAACTCCTCGCGCCCGTCGCCCTCTATCCCGACCAGCTCCTCGCGCAGATCACAACCGCCTCCACGAACCCACAGGAAATCCTCGACGTCACCAACTGGCTCGCCCAGAACCCGGGCCTCACCGGCGCCGCTCTCACTGACGCCGCACAAAAACAAGGCTTCGATCCCGCCTTCCTCGCGCTAGTCGCCTTCCCCACCGTCCTTCAAATGATGGCGGACCACATCGACGACTACGCCGCAATCGGCCAGGCGATGTCGTCCAACCAGCAAGAAGTCGCCGCATCCATCCAGCGCCTCCGCAGCCAGGCCTACGCCGCAGGAGCCCTCCGCTCCAACCAACAGCAGACCGTCGAGGTCCAACAAGTCTCCAGTCAGCCCGTCTACGTCATTCAACCTGCCCAACCGCAGGTCGTCTACGTCCCGCAATACAACCCCACCGTCGTCTACGTCGCTCCCAGCACCAGCGCCGTCGTCGCAACCTCACTCATCACCTTCGGAGTAGGCATAGGCATCGGATTCCTCATCGCCAACAACCAGCCATGGGGCTGGGGAGGCTGGGGATGGGGATGGGGTCACGGCGTCTACTACAATCGCGGCCCATGGGGAGGAGTCTGGGTCGGCGGCTATCGTCCACCCGCCTACTGGTATCACCCCCGCCCACCCTACTACGCCCACTATCCCGGATACGGCGGCAACTGGGGCTATCGCCCGCCCAACTACCGCCCGCCCTACGCCAATCGCCCACCCGTCTACCGTCCGCCGTCGCATTACCCGGGCAACCCAGGCTATCGCCCGCCAACCACTCGTCCCCCCGGCTACCGTCCGCCGACAACGCAGCCGATCAAGCCCGGTCAACCGGGCTATCGACCACCCACCGGACAACCTGGCACACGCCCACCGGGCAACGGTCAACCGGGCACGCGCCCGCCAGGCAACGGCCAACCCGGAACCCGCCCACCGGGTAATGGCCAGCCAGGCACGCGACCTCCGGGCAATGGCCAACCAGGCACGCGTCCGCCCAACAACACGCGCCCAGCACCCGGACAACCGAGCATTCAGCCAGCTCCCAAACCACGTCCTGCGCCCCAGAATCGTCCTCAAACCCAACCAAAGCCCGAAAACCGCCCCGCTCAGCAACCTCGTCCATCAAACCCGGGCGGTCAAGGTCAAGGCAAACCAGCCCCACAATCCAGGCCATCTCCTAACAACGGTGGCGGCCAACCACGCGGTGGCGGCCCTCCAAAACCACAATAGCCATCGTTCAGAACAGATGACGGCGATCTTTCTCAGCCTTGCGAAGAGCTAAGAAAGATCGCCGTTCCCGCCATTGAAACTACTGGCAAGCCGCAGCCTCTCTGTCTCTCGCAACACCGCCTTGTTTCGTCCTTTCAACAAATCCTGAAGAGTGATCTCCCCGCTGATTCGCTGCGTACCCCGATCCGCCACCAAAAGGCTTCCCACACCCTCCGTCGCCATCAACTCTGCCGCGCTGCGGCAAGTGCAATCTGCATAGATGAAGCACTCAGGCAACGAAGTCTTCCCTCCCGGCACAACATCCTCGTCCACAGAAGACATCAGATCCCTCACCATCACGATTTCCAGCGGATCGATCCCATACTCCCGCGTCAGATGGTATCCACGCCGACTCAACTTCTCCGTAAGGATCGACCGCGGCATTAGAAGCGCCGTCACCAGATACGCCGTCACACACCCCAACACCAGCGGCACCAGCGCCGGAAGGCAGTGCGTCACCTCCAGGCTGAAGAGAATCGCAGTCAACGGAACCCCAAGCGAACCTGCCAGCATCGCGCCCATTCCAATCAACGCCCAGCAAGCCTCCATCTCCGCCGAAGCATGACCGAGGTGTCCTGCCATCGCGCCCACAGCTCCACCAATCATCAGCAATGGAGCCAGCACACCCCCAGAAGTTCCCGAGCCCAGCGAAAACGCCCACATCAGCGACTTCGCCAGAAGAATCCCAACGATCAGTGCAATCGGCGCATCTCCGCGAAGCAGCTGCGCGATATTGTCATACCCCACCCCCAATCCTCGCGGAAAGAAAAGCCCTCCAACTCCAATGCCAATCCCTCCCAATGCAGGCCACCACATCCAATGAATCGGCAGCCGCTCGAACAAATCCTCAAACGCATACATCATCCGGCTCATGCCCGCGGCAACCAGACCAACAAAAGCCCCCAACAGCACAGCTCCAACAGCAAACGAAATCCGATCCACCCCGCTGACAACCGGCATCTGGAACAGTGGACCGCCTCCAAGCAGATATCCCCGCAAAATTGCCGCAGTCGCACTCGCGATCGCAACCGGAACAAGACTCCGCGGTCTCAGCTCAAAGAGCAGCAGCTCCACCGCCAGCAAAATCGCAGCCACCGGAGTAGCAAACGTAGCGGACATCCCCGCCGCCGCGCCCGCGACCAACAACGTAGTCCGCTCCGCATCCGTCAGGTGAATCCATTGTCCGATCAGCGAGCCAAAGGCCCCACCCGTCATAATGATCGGGCCCTCCGCCCCAAACGGTCCACCTGAACCAATCGCAATTGCCGCCGAGATCGGCTTCAATATCGCAATCTTCGGATCCACTCGCGCCCGATTGAGCAGAATCGCCTCAATCGCCTCCGGAATCCCGTGCCCCCTGATCTTGTCCGAGCCAAACCGAGCCATCAATCCAACAATCGCTCCACCCAGCACCGGAACAACGACCATCCAGTGCCCCAGCGGACTCCCGGCCGGAGAAACGTATGCCGCACTGAATCGGTGATAGTAAAAAAGATTTGTCGATATCGCGATCAAGCGCAGAAGCAGCACCGCAAGAAACGTCGCGCCCACTCCGATAAAAATCGCAACGCCGGACAACAACCAGACTCTGCCATCCACTGTGAAGTCACGAAGCACCGAACTTTCAGATTTCACTTTCCCTCCTGTTCGCTGGCCTTTTTCGCGCTTCCCCGGACCGTCTTCAAAGCACTCAGCGCGCGAACCAGCTGCGGAGCACGCTCATTCAACTCACGCGCGTGATCAATCGAAAGCGCCTCCAGCATCTGCCGCCCCTTGGTCGTCACCTCAAGCAGCACGCGGCGACGATCAGCCCCAGCCTGCATCCGCGTCACAAGCCCCGCCTGCTCGCATCGATCGCTAAGCTCCACCAGCGTGTTGTGGCGCAAGCCAAGCCGCTCAGCCAGATACCCGATCGTCACATCCTCTTTCACCCGCGCTCCCGCAATCTGCAGAAGCAATTGGTGTTGCTGCGGATGAAGACCCGCCTCCTGCGCCGCCGACTCACTGAACTGAAGAAACAGCCGGAGCTGATGGCGAAACTCAGCAAGCACCTGAAGCCTTGCAGACGAAGCGGTTACTCTCTCTCCGTTTCTCATATTTAAATTATATCGTCATACGATATATTCCAAAAGATCGACGCACACCGCATCGCGGATAAGTCCATCTACAACAACGTCGCAAAGCATTTCGGCTGAGATATGATCACCCAATGATCCAGTCGATCTTCGTCATCCTCGCACTGGCAGCCGCGTCCATCCACCTCGCCCTCTCTCGCGACAGCCGCAGCAGCAAAGCATCAATCGCCGGAACCTATCTGCTCTATTTCCTGGTCATTTACGTAGGGCTCATGGGACTCCTTACTGCCTACGCCCACGTCTTCCGTCCCGAGCAAACCTCAGCCTCCATTGGCTGGTCCACCAGCCCCTACGAATACGAGGTCGGCATGGCCGATCTCACCGTCGGTGTCCTCGGAGTTCTGTGTCTCTGGATTCGCGGCAACTTCTGGCTGGCAACCGTAATCGCCAACGGCGTCTGGTTCCTCGGAGATGCTATCGGCCACATCCACCAGATGAGGCTCAACAACAATCACGCATCAAATAACTCCGGCATCTTCCTCATCGTCGAAATCGTCACCCCTATTCTCATGCTCGCCCTCACCTTCTACCATCGCAGCGCAACCGAACCCTGATCAGCACCGGGAAAAAAACCCGGGCAGACTCACGCGCAAACCATCCATATGCTAAAAACAATCCGACACTAAACCACCGGAGGCCGCAATGCGCCGGGCCCTGCATCTCCTTCTCGTCATCTCCGTCTGCCTGGCAACCACCGCACTTCACGCAGTAAACCTGATCACCTGCAACAAAGGAAAAATCCAAATCTCCTACGCCACCGCGGAGCAACAAGGCGGACTCCTGCAAGGCCCACTCTGGTCCATCGCCGGCTGGCACAACCTCAACCCCGGCGACTGTGAAAACGTCTACCAGCACGACTCCGAATTCAACGGCCCCATCTACGTCCTCTTCACCTTCACCGACTCCACCGGAAAATTCGGCGGTGTCCGCTTCAAGATGACCGACAGCCCCACCAGCGCCCTACGCCGCTCCGGCAAACCCCTCTGCGTCACCCTCGACACCTTCAAATACACCCGCACCACCCCCGACCCCACTGGCCCCTGCGACCCCGGCTACTTCCCCATGCCCGCGTCCCTCTACCTCGAACCCCCACCAATCAACAACTGCGGCGACCGCCTCGGCGCCTGCGGCACTTACAACTTCGACCTGCGCCTCGACGAAACCGACCGCGCCATTCCACCCCCATCGCCCACTACCGCGCCACCTCCCACGAAGATTAACCCAGACCTATTGAAGCCGTCATCCTGACCCTGAGCAAAGTCGAAGGGGAAGTATCCCCGCATTTTGCTTTCGCCTTTGCGCTCGCCGTTAATTAGAACTGCCGCTAGCACCATTCAAGGATGAGAAGTCTCCACCCCCGTCGCGGGTTCTATCGTAGTGGTCACACGAAAACGCTGATAGTCGCTGAAAATATTGACCGTGTGGGTGCGCAAAAAATGATCTCCCTGCTTCGTACGGTAGAAAAAATCGTCATCTGTCTCATACGGCAGCAACACCCCGTCGAACAACCGATAGGTCGTTGTGTAAGTGGTCCCCTTAAGAACGAAGCCGTCGTAAACCCCTCCATCGTAATCGGCAAGTATCTGCGAAGTATTGCGCAGCACGTTGAGGTTCACCGCGTCGATCCAAAAACGAAGTCCACGCTGACCGCTAGAGTTAGTAATAGGAATAGCCGGAATCAATTCCAGAACAATACAGTCACGACCGTCGATAGACTCATGGCCAACGAAGCGATTCTGATAAGCCGACGTTAGAACATCAGAGAGATTTCCCTTGCGAGGAGTGAGGCCTGCCTCAACATTCGCAGCGTACGAGAGCGCCTGCTTTTTGAAGCTTTGACGATCAGCTTCAAGTTCGCTCGGCGACCGTTTCTTGCCATTGATGATCGCCGCTCGCTCGTAGGCCGCTCCATTGAGAGCGACGAACTCGGCATGCTCTGTGAACCGGCCGATTCGTTTATTCTTGGCGTCGTAGGTGTCTGACTCAGAGTCAAGAGTACTCGCGTAATGCGTCGCCTCCTCTGCCACAGCCTTCAAATGATCCACCGCTGCCGCTGCCAGCTCATTGGGAGTCATCGAAGCCGCGGTCTGCGCACGGCCAGGGAGCGAAAACGTCAGAGCTGCTAACACCGGGACTAAAGAGAACATGGCCCGCAACATTCGGTAAAGATAATGCTCTTCCAGACGCCATACAAGCCGAAATTTAGCCATCCAGCAAACAAAAATGCCCGAGCCAAAGCCCGGGCACTTATCGCTAACTAGCTAACCAGCCAACTCGCTAACTAAACATCTCCTTCACCTTCTCAAACAACCCACGCGAAGTAGGAGTATTCTCCACCACCATCGTCTCGCTCAGCTGTCTCAGCAAATCCTTCTGCTGTTTATTCAGCTTCGAAGGCGTCTGCACCCGAATCTCCACAATCAAATCGCCCTTGCCATGCGAGTTCAGATGCGGCACGCCCTTGCCCTTAAGCTTGAACGCTTTCCCGCTCTGCGTCCCCTCTGGAACCTTGATCGAAGCCGAACCCTCCAGCGTCTCAATCTCGAGCTCTGTGCCAAGCGCCGCCTGCGGAAACGAGATCGGCATTACGCAATGCAGATCATCGCCATCGCGCTCGAAGAACTTATGCGACTTCACATTCAGCACAACGTAGAGATCACCCGCCGGGCCGCCATACTTACCCGACTCGCCCTCGCCGCCATACCGAATCCGCGTATCCTGTTCCACACCCGCCGGCACCTTCACCAGGATCGTGTGCTCCATCTGCACTCGCGTCTCGCCCCTGCACGTGCCACAAGGATCGACGATCAGCGTCCCCGTTCCGCCGCAAACCGAGCAGGTCTTCGCCACAGAGAAAAATCCCTGCTGAAATCTCTGCTGCCCGCGCCCGCCGCACTGCGTACAAGTCGCCGGAGCCTTCCCCCGCGCCGAACCCGTACCCTTGCAATCTGTGCAAGTCTCCATCCGGCGAATCGTGATCTCTTTCTCTTTCCCGAACACCGCCTCTTCAAACTCCAGTGTCAGGTCATAGCGAAGATCGCGCCCGCGCTGCACCCGCGAAGCCCTGCCACCAGTCCCGCCCATGTTGAACATCTCGCCGAACAAATCGCCGAAGATGTCCCCCAGGTCCACATTCCCCTGAAATCCGCCAAAGCCGCCGCCAAACGGACCACCCCCACCACCGCCGCCATTCTGGAACGCAGCATGTCCATACCGGTCATAAGCAGCCCGCTTCTCCGCGTCGCTCAGCACCGAGTAGGCCTCGCTGCACTCTTTGAACTTCTCCTCGGACTCCGCATCCCCCGGATTTCTATCCGGGTGATACTGCATGGCCAGCTTCCTATAAGCCGTCTTCAGCTCCTGGTCGCTCGCATCCCGCGAAACACTCAACACTTCGTAGTAATCAACTTTTGTCACGTTCGCCGTAGCCATATCCCCAAAATCTCTTCCTGCTAATCGCTTTGCTGTTATTTATCGCATTGCCGCCGCTTATTGCATTGCTGTCTCTTAATCGCTCACTTACCCCAACAGAAGCGTCCTCTCGACCGGAGTGACAGACAGTCGTATCGTCTGTCGCGTAGTGGAGAGACCCCCGCATTTCGCTCTTGCCGTTGCATTTGCTGTTGCCTGTTCTTAAATCCGCACTAAGTCTTTGCCTTTAAATCCGTGTCATCCGTACAAATCCGTGTTAAGCCTCTAGCACTTAATCCGAAACCTGCCCCGGATTCACTGCAATCCTAACCAGCGCCGGCCGCAGCAGCTTCCCGCGGATCGTATACCCCCGCCGAATCTCCTCAAGCACCTGGTGGTCCGGAAACTCCTTAGTTTCGATGCTCCCCAGTGCCTCATGGACTCTGGGGTCAAACTGCGCCCCAACCGTCTCCACCGGCGTCACATTCAATCCCTTCAGCGCATCCTCCATCTGCTTCAGGATCAACTCCACCCCGCCCCGAAGCTGCTCCTTCGTCCCATCCGCCTTCAGCGCCAGTTGAAAATTATCCATCACACTCAAAAACGGTTCGACCGCTCCAGAAACCGCATAGTCCCGCGAGTCAGCCCGCTCCTTCGCCTCACGCTTCCGCGAATTATCAAACTCAGCCTGCAGCCGCGCCAGCCGGTCCAGCAACTGGTTACGCTCACCCTTCAACTGCTCCAGCTCCGCCGGCCCAGCGCCCGACTCAATCTCGTGACTCGGATCGATCTCCGGACCAACGCCTGCCTCCGGATCCAGGATCTCCCGTCCCGCCATCTCTTCCGTCATTGCTCTTCTGCTCCTCATAGATATTCCTCTTCTATTGTCGACTATCCCGAGCCATCGCGCGAGTCACAGACACCTTGGCACATTTTTCCAAAAGGAAAGTGTCATCCTGAGCGAAGCGTAGCGAAGTCGAAGGACCTGCATTTGCCGTTGCCGTACCCTAGTCCCTAAACAACCTACTCCTGCGACTCCAAAATCCTGTCAAAAACTCGCGAAATATAGCTCACCGCATTCATCGTGTTCTCATAGTGCATCCGCTTAGGCCCAATCACCCCCACCGTCCCCCGCGACTCACCGCCCATCCGCGCCGGCGCCGCAATTAGCACCAATCCACTCATCTCCGGAGCCTGCTCTTCCAGATCAAACACCACCCTCACACTCTCCTGCCGGGCATCGATATAAGCATTCAGCAGCTCCACCACCCGCTCCTTCGCCTCCAGAGCCGTCAGCATCTCCCGCAACCGCTCCCTATCCCCTTCACTTCCAACAAGATTCGCCACTCCCTCCACATACACCGTCTGCACCGCAGCCTCCGGCACAGCCTTAGCCCAGAGCTGCTCCACCTGGTTCAACAGTGCTTGATACTCGCTCTTCTCCCGCTCCAACAGCTTCGCAATCTCCGCCCGCACCCGCTCCACGCTCCACCCGCGAAAGTGCTCATTCAGAAAATTCCCCGCAACCTCCAACTCTCTCACCGACAAGTCTTTATCCAGCGCCAGCACTCGATCCCGCACCAACCCACTCCGCGTCACGACCACAGCCAGCACCCGAGCCTGCGCCAGCCGGGAAAAATGCACATGCTCCAGCATCTCCCCATCCGCCGCCGCAGCAATCGCCACCCCAACGCCGCTCGACAGCGTAGCCAGCACATGCGAAGTCCGCTCCAGCAACGCCTGCGTCCCGGCAATCCCCTGAAAACTAAGGTCAATCTGCGATCGAGACCGAGCCGAAAGCCGAGCCGCATCGATCCTGGGATTCGCCCCGCCACTCAACTGCTCCACATACATCCGAAAAGCCCGAGCCGTAGGCACCCGCCCCGCGGAAGTATGCGGCTGCTCAAGCAACCCCTCATCCGCCAGCTCCGCCATCTCATTCCGCACCGTAGCCGAGCTAAATCCAAGCCCTTCAACATTCTGCAGCCGCGCAATCGTCCCCGAACCCACCGGCTCACCCGTCTCGATATAGCTCTCAATGATGGCCGTCAGAATAGCTCGCTGCCGCGCCGTAACCCGCCCCGCGTCCACCATTCTTCCCTCCATCGACCCGCACTTCCAGTGTAGTCTCCGCGTCAAGAGAAACCCTGGTCGACAGCTAGTCCCTAGTCCCTAAGAAATTTCCAAAACATCCTCGTTCTTCGCCGCAATCTGCTTAGACTTCTCCGCAACCTTCGCCGCAACAGTGTAGAAGTCCTTCGCCAGCTTAGACTCCGGCCCCGCCAGCGACACCGGCAATCCCTTATCCCCACCCTCGCGAATCTGCGGATCCAGCTCCACCGCCCCCAAAAACTCCAGCCCAAACTGAGCCGCCGTCCTCTCCGTCCCGCCCGCGCCAAACACATCGATCACCTGCCCATCCGGCAGCGTCATCTGACTCATATTCTCAATCAAACCAATCACTTCCACCTTCACTTGATGGAACATCTCCAAAGCCTTCCGAGCATCCTGCAACGCGACACCAGACCCCGTCGAGACCACCACTGCCCCAGTCAGAGGCACAGTTTGGACCAGCGAAATCACCACATCCCCCGTACCCGGCGGCAGATCCACAATCAAAAAATCCAACTCCCCCCACTCCACCTGCTGTAAAAACTGCCGAATAATCTGGTGCAGCATCGGCCCGCGCATCACCATCGGTTTATCTCCCGGCGAGATCAGCCCCACCGAAATAAACTTCACCCCATGCGCCAGAATCGGCTCAATCCGATTCTCCCCCACAATATTAGGCTGCCGCGAAACCCCCATCATCAAAGGCACATTCGGCCCATAGATATCCGCATCGATCAATCCCACTCGATACCCCAGCTTCCCCAGCGAAACCGCCAGGTTCACCGCAACCGTCGTCTTCCCAACGCCACCCTTGCCACTGCCAACGGCCACAACATGCGCAACTCCCGGCAAAGGCTGCGGCCCCTGCGCCGCTCCTGCTCCCATATGTCCCATAAATTTCTCCTGTCTCAACCGTTGAATAAAGTCTCATCCTGAGCGAAGCAGTTCGCACACTTTGCGAACTGCGCAGTCGAAGGACCTGCGGTTTGTTCGCAGAGCACCTGACGTTGTTCAAACATGCCAACCGGCCCCCAGAGCCGCTCTCATCTCCTTCTTCCTCGTCGTCTCCCACGCTCGCATCTCCCGTCGCCGCCCCGCATCTTCAAACCGCCGCTTCTGATGCTCCGTCACCGGCACAACCTGCGGAACCACCAGCCGATTCCCCTCCCGATCCACGGCCACAAACGTCAAATAAGCCGAAGAAACATGCCTCAGCCGCTGTTCCCGCACATCCTCCACCATCACCCGAACCCCAACCTCCATCGAAGTGCGGAAAGCCCGGTTCACACTCGCCTTCAAAATCAGCAACTCCCCCACCCGCACCGGAGCCACAAAATCCAAATGATCCATCGAAGCCGTCACCGTAAAAGCCCGAGCATGACGGCTAGCCGCCATCGCCCCCACCAGGTCGATATACTGCATCAACCGCCCCCCGAACAAACTCCCTATCGCATTCGAGTCGGCCGGCAGCACAATCTCACTCCGCTCCGACTGCGATTCGGCGACCGTTCTACTGACAACTTCCTCGCTCATACCTTCAAGTCTAAATCCCCTCGCTTACCCACACGCCTCTCTCCTCTACCATCCTCGCCCTATCAGCTTTTATCCCTTTGATCACTGTTGCGTTTTTATCCGTGTCATCCGTGCAAATCCGTGTTAAATCTTCCTCAGCTTGCCAACCCTCACCCCCAAACCGCACCATCAACTCATGGACAAGATCGCCGCACTCAACGAAATCCTCCAACTAGACCCCGCCAACGCCTTCGCCCGCTACGGCCTCGCCATGGAACACCTCAGCCACGGCAGCATCGACCTCGCCCTCACCGAGTTCACCACCCTCATCGAGCACAACCCCGCCTACGTCCCCGCCTACCAGATGTCCGCCCAAACCCTCGCCAAACAAGGCCGCACCGCAGAAGCCATCACCCGCCTCAACGAAGGCATCGCCGCCGCCCACCGCACCAACAACGCCCACGCCACCAGCGAAATGCAGGCCCTCCTCGACGACCTCGCCATCTGAGCCAGCAACAACCCCGCCCCGCCGAATGAATCCCCGCCCCGCTCCTCACCATCTACTGCATGCAGTCCAAAGTGAGGTTCGAAGAACATCATGGGCAAACTGGACGGAAAAATCGCGCTCGTCACCGGCGGCAACAGCGGTATCGGCCTCGCCACAGCCAAACGCTTCGTCAGTGAAGGAGCATACGTTTTCATCACCGGTCGCACCCAGACCAAACTTGACGCTGCCATCAAAGAGATCGGCTCCAACGTCACCGCCATCCAGGGTGACGGAGCCAACCTCAAGGATCTCGATCGACTCTTCGCCCAGATCAAGAAGGAAAAGGGAAAACTCGACATCGTCTTCGCCAACGCCGGCATCGCCACCTACGCTGCCCTCGGAGCCATCGACGAACAGCACTTCGACAGCATCTTCAACACCAACGTGAAGGGTCTCCTCTTCACCGTCCAAAAAGCCCTCCCCCTCCTTCCCGACGGCGCCTCGGTCATCCTCAACGGCTCCATCGTCGCCAGCAAAGGCCTGCCCAACAATAGCGTCTACTCTGCAACTAAGGCCGCCATCCGCTCCTTCGCCCGCACTTGGACAACAGATCTGAAGGCCCGCCACATTCGCGTCAACGTCCTCAGCCCCGGCCCCATCGACACCGAAGGTCTGCGCGAGCTGCTCGGCAGCAGCGACGCCGGAAAGCAGCGCCTCGAAAGCTTCAAGAATATCGTCCCCATGGGAAGAATTGGTGCTCCTGACGAAATCGCCAAAGCCGTCGTATTCCTGGCCTCAGATGACAGCAGTTTCATCACCGGCATCGAGCTCTTCGTCGACGGCGGTTTGGCTCAGGTCTAACGCAACGCGGACGATGAAAACTCTCCGCGCTTCTTTTCACCTCGCAAACGCCGCCTTTCCTTCGATCTGAAACCTTCGCCGTGGCCGAACATCTATACTTGAACCATGGCGACCCCCCTTCCGGCAACTCTCGGCGCCCTCCGCGCCAGCGACTTCACTCCATCCCGCCTTGCCCGAAGCGTCAAAGACGAGCTCCGCGAAAATCTCATCGCCAAACTCCGCAGCGCCGCCAGCAACGGCACCGACAATAAAGCCTCGCTCTTCCCCGGCATCGTCGGCTACGAAGACACCGTCGTCCCTCAAATCGTCAACGCCGTCCTCAGCAAGCACAACTTCATCCTCCTCGGCCTCCGCGGCCAGGCAAAATCGCGCATCCTCCGCGCCCTCACCACCCTCCTCGACCCGCATCTCCCCTACATCGCCGGCTCCGAAGTCCGCGACAACCCCTACGCCCCCATCTCGCAGTTCGGCCGCAACCAGCTCGCAAAGTTGGGCGACGACACCCCCATCGCCTGGCTCACCCCGGACCAGCGCTATGTCGAAAAACTCGCCACCCCCGACGTCACAGTAGCCGACCTCGTAGGCGACATCGACCCCATCAAAGCCGCCCGCAGCAACCAGGACCTCGGCAGCGAACTGACGATGCACTACGGTCTTCTCCCCCGCGCCAACCGCGGCATATTCGCCATCAACGAGCTCCCTGATCTCGCCGGCAAAATTCAGGTCGCTCTCTTCAACATCATGCAGGAAGGCGACGTGCAGATTAAGGGCTATCCCGTCCGCCTCCCGCTCGACGTAGCCATCGTCTTCTCCGCCAACCCCGAGGACTACACGGCCCGCGGCAAAATCGTCACGCCGCTCAAAGATCGAATCGGCAGCGAAATCCGCACCCACTACCCCGAAGACATCGAAGAAGGCATCACCATCACCGCGCAGGAAGCATGGTCGCGCCGTCCCTCCAGCAACATCGAAATCCCGCACTACATCCGCCAGATCGTCGAGCAGATCGCCTTCACCGCGCGCGAAGAAAAGAAGGTCGACAAGCGCAGCGGCGTCTCCCAGCGTCTCCCCATCAGCACAATGGAGCTCGTCCTCTCCAACGCCGAGCGTCGCGCCCTCCTTCACGGCGAATCCCTCGTCGTCCCCCGCGTAGGCGACATCTACACCGCGCTCCCCGGCATCACTGGCAAGATCGAACTAGAGTACGAAGGCGAAGTCCGCGGAGCCGACACCGTCATCCGCGAGATCATCCGCCAATCCGTCGCCGTCGTCTTCGACAAATACTTCGCCAACACCAACACCCAGCAGATCGAGCAGTGGTTCAACCTCGGCGGCACCGTTCAACTCAACGACACGCAACCCGCCGCCGGTTCACTCGAAGAGCTAAAGCAAATTCAAGGCCTCTTCGAAAAACTCTCCGCACTCCAGCTCAGCTCCAAAGCCAAACCCGAAGTCGCCGTCAGCGCCGCCGAGTTCCTCCTCGAAGGCATGTACGCCCACAAGCGCATCAGCCGCACCGAAGAGCGCAGCTTCACCGCCGCCGAAAAGAAATCCCGCAACGACCAGGCCGCCAACTACGCCGAGCGCATGCGCGAACGCGAGATCGAACGCGACGAAGCCGCCCGCAACCGAACCCGCCGCGGCTTCAACTAAACCAACGAGCATCGCAAATTCAGTCGCTTGTTCTTGCCGTTGCATTTGCTTTTGAGATAGGTCCGGGCTTTAGCCCGGACATTCCCGGACCGCATGCTCCTGACAACCCTCGCTCTCCTACTCGCCTCGACATCGCAGGCACCCTCACGCCCCCACATCCCCCCCACCCAGCTCAACGACATCGCCACCATCCTCGCCCACGACGAAGGCTGGCCTCTCGGCAACCCCGACTACACCCTCGACCCCATGACCCCCGTCGCCGACGACGGCTTCGACTCCATCGGCGTCTACAAAAAGGCCCACCTCGTCCGCATGTACTCCATCGACCGCACCACCGGTCAGATCGTCGACTTCATGCGCGGCTGCCAGGTCTTCCGCTTCCCCGACCTCACTCACTTCGAACAAAGCATCCGCGCCCAAACCAAAGCCACTCCCCTCACCGACCAGCAGCTCGCAAAAAAAGCTGGCTGTCCCAAACTCACCGTAGTCAACACCCGCTGGGTCAAGACCCCGTAACCTGGAACCTAATCTCTGGTAGAAATTACCTTATGTCCAAGGCCCCTATGTCCCAGTCCCTCTCAGTCTCCAGCCTCCTCGCAACACTCCTCCTCTCCACCACCGTTTTCATGCACGCACAAAAGGTCTCCAACCCCAAAGCCTCCTACATCGACGTGCAGCAGCGCCACACCCAGCTCGCGAGCACAACCGACCCACGCACCAAATCCGCCATCGCTTCCCTCAACTCCTGCACCGCCCTCCCCGTCATCGAGCCCCCAACCGGCCGCATGATCATCCCCCCGCACTACATCAGCGGAGGCCACGGCCCCGTCAACCCCGCCGAAGCCCCCGCCACCCGCCCCTACAACAACTTCGAGCACCGCGTCACCGCCGGCATGAATCAGTGGCTCGTCACCGGCAACAAACAGGAAGCCCAATGCGCCCAGCAACAAATCGACCTATGGGCAGACGCTAAAACGCTCCTCGACTACGACTCCAAGGAAAGCTCCCAGGCCTGGTTCCAGGTCGAGTGGACCCTCAGCTCCATCGCCATCAGCGAATCCGTCCTCCTCAACGAGCCCTCCCTCGACCAGGCCGTCGTCAAACGCGACATCCAGTGGATGAACAAAGTCGCCCACCGCACCGTCGACTTTGACAAAGCCGGCAAGCAGACCAACAACCACCACTACTGGCGCGGACTCGCCGCCGTCTCCACCGGAGTCATCTCCTCCGACAACGATCTCTTCAGCTGGGGCATTGGCGTCTTCAAGCAAGGCATCGACGAGCTCGACCAGCGCGGCGCTCTCCCGCAGGAGATGGCTCGCCACGAACGCGCCATCCACTACCAATCCTTCGCGCTCCAGCCACTCATCCCACTAGCCGAATTCGCCGAGCGGCAGCACGTCGCCCTCTACGCCTACAAATCCCCCACCGGCCACAGCGTCAAAGACGCCGTCAACTTCCTCGGCGCAGCCCTCGCCAACCCCGGCATCCTCAAGGCCTACACCCCCGACGCAGCAGATGATCGACGAAAAAGGCGGCGACTTCTTCTCCTTCGCCGAGTTCTACTCCCACCACGTCCCCCCCACAGAAATCCCGGCAACGATTCTCGACGGCCTCAAAAAACCAACCTTCGCAACACGCATCGGCGGCAGCACCACCGTCATCGACGGTTTCGTTCCGCCTGCGTCAAACTAGCAGCACTAAAGCAGGCATCTCATGAAGCGAGTCCGCTACACCAAGTTCACCGGCGATCTCTCCTCCAGCTTCGGCCTCGAGGACCTTATGCAGGCACTCTCCGACTTCCTCCTGGACTCCGGCTTCAACGATCCCTACTCTCGCTTCCAGGAGTACACCGACCAGACCCTCGAGAACCTGCGCGAAGCCATCCGCCAGGCTCTCGACTCCGGAGAACTCTTCGACGAAGAAGCGCAGGAAAAATACGAAACCCTCTCTGAAGACCAGATCGAAGAGCTCATCGATCAGATCATCCAGAAGATGCAGGAGCAGAACTTCATCAACGCCGAGCAGCCCCAGGAAGGTCAGGGCCAGCAAGGCGACGGCAACGCCGAGGCCCGCTTCGAAGTCACCGACAAGGGCATGGACTTCCTCGGCTACAAAGCCCTCCGCGAACTCCTCGGCCCCTTAGGCAAATCCAACTTCGGCCGCCACGACACTCGCCACGAAGCCGCCGGCGTCGAGACCAACGGCTCCTCCAAACTCTACGAGTTCGGCGACACCCTCAACCTCGATCTCACCGCCACGCTCTCCAGCGTCTTCGCCCGCGAAGGCATCGCCTCAGTCGTAGAAGGCGAAGAAAACTCTCCGCTCAACATCGAATACTCCGACCTCCAGGTCCACCAGTCCGACTACCAATCCTCCTGCGCCACCGTCGTACTGCTCGACTGCTCCCACTCCATGATCCTCTACGGCGAAGACCGCTTCACCCCGGCCAAACGAGTCGCCATGGCTCTCTCTCACCTCATCCGCACCCAGTTCCCCGGCGACACCCTCAACCTCGTCCTCTTCCACGACTCCGCCGAAGAGGTCCCCGTCTCGCAGCTATCCCGCGTCAAGGTCGGCCCGCACTACACCAACACCCGCGAAGGCCTCCGCCTCGCCCAGCGCATCCTCGCCAAGCAAAACAAAGACATGAAACAGATCGTCATGATCACCGATGGCAAACCCAGCGCCCTCACCCTCCCCGACGGCCGCATCTACAAGAACGCCTTCGGCCTCGACCCTCTCGTCATCGAAGAAACCCTCCAGGAAGTCAGCCGCTGCAAGCGATCCAACATCATGATCAACACCTTCATGCTCGCCAACGACTTCACCCTCATGCAATTCGTGCAAACGGTCAGCGCCATGTGCCGCGGCAAAGCCTACTTCACCACTCCGCAAACATTAGGCAACTATCTCCTCATGGACTTCATGTCCCGCCGCATGAAAACCGTTCATTGAGTCGTTGGCTTCTCCGCCTTGTGATGGAGATCCAATCCAAACTTCGGCGCAGACTTCGTCCCGCTCACCTTTACCGGAATCTCCGCCCCCACGCCATCTTTCTTGAAGAACGGATCAACCGGCTTCAGCAAGAGTGACTTCCACTTCGAAGCCACCATCTGCGAAACCTTCGCATCCGTCTTTATCTTGCCGCCAAATTCGAACGTCTCTCCATTCAGC
Organism: uncultured Acidobacteriaceae bacterium; assembly: GCA_963841335.1. Taxonomy (GTDB): domain Bacteria; phylum Acidobacteriota; class Terriglobia; order Terriglobales; family Acidobacteriaceae; genus Edaphobacter. Next base: position 893,236 of record CAWJCF010000001.1, read on the forward strand.
GTGTAATCGCCCGCCAGCAACACCTCCGCCCCCGGAAGCGTGTAGTCCAGTTTGGTGAAGCTCAACTTGCCGTCCCCCATCACAAACTGCCCCACCATCTGCGAAAGCACATCATCCGCACCCGGTTTCGCGTCCTTCGGATCGCCCTGCGCGCGCAAACTTAGCATATCCACCTTGTCCTGAACATCAGGATTCGTAAAGTGAATCAGCCGCAGCGTAAATCCCCCCTTCAAGCCCATCTTCTTCGTCACGCTCTCCTTGCCCGGAGGAATGTGCAGCTTCGCCTTCATCGTCAGCATTCCTGTCATCACTACAGGAGTCGTCTTCACGCCCAGCTGAAGAAAATCCTGTATCCGCCCATTCGGAATATCTGTATCCAGATCAATGATGTGTCCTTTGCCCTTCACGTTAATCACTTTGCCGCTGCACGTGAAATCGGAATTACCCAGCCGCGCCTGCACCGGCTCCAGATAAGTATCCCCGTTCGTCCCATCCACAATCGCATGAAACTTCGTATGCAGCGGCATCGCATGATTCGCCGTGTCGAGCGAAAAATCGGGCGTCTCCGTCGTCCCATCCACCACAATATTGTTCAGCTGCCCGGTAAAATCTCCAACCGAAGAAAGAATCCCGCCAATCCCCTTGATCGTATTCAAATCCGCATGATCAAACGTATAGTGTCCCGTCACCGTCGAGTCGCCCGGACTATCGTTGTCCCATGGCCCAAACGTTCCTTTCGCATGAATATCGCCCTTGGGAATTGCATTCACCAGAGCCGCCTCATAGTCCCATGGCTTCTCAGGACCGACATCTCGCAACACAATGTGGCTCAGGTCAAACTCTTTCGGATCCTTATCCGGTTTCAGTGTCCCAATCACCAGCTTCGAGTCGTCGCACACAATCTCATCCACCACAATCTCAATCTTCCCAAGATGCCGCTGCCCCTTCGGCGCCTGCGACCGCATCTCCTTCGGCGGAATCTGAATCTCCACGCCGGTCACATGTACCGTACCGACATGCATCGGCTTCCTAAACAAACCCGCCCAGTCCGCATGAAACGAAAAGTTTTTGAGTGAGATCAGCGGCTGAGTCGCCCCGGCCGCAACCACCTCATCCTCCGGAAAAATCCGAAGCCCACTCCCTGAGACCTCGAATCCCTTCACCACCGAGACAGCAAACCCATCCATCTCCACCCTGCTGTTGAAGCGCGCACTAAGCGTCTCAATCACGCGCCCTTTCAGAATCGGCGCCGCGCGATGTGCCACCACCTCGCCAATGACCGCCAGCACAATCGCGGCAATCAGCAGCGAGACAGCCACCCAACCCCACGCGCCTTTGTTCCGCTTCGGAGTTGTCTGGTCGTTCACGCTCTTGTGCATTTCTTCTATCAAAGTCTTCGCCAACAACTTTGATGCAGAAACGCGTCATCAGGTAAATTCCTGCATCACCGAGAACAAAGGTGACGAAGCCCAAGCATTCGGGACGAACCATCAACGCAATCTGCGGTTTACCGGCTAGCCGCTACATCCATCACGCTCCGCCCATCGTGATACACCGCAAAGATTTTCTCCGTATTCCGAATATCCGCGAGCGGATCAGCATCCACAATCAGCAGGTCCGCGCGCTTGCCCACAGCAATCGTCCCGCGATCGGACAAGTGCAGCAGCTTCGCATTGCTTCCCGTAGCCGCGGTAATCGCCTGCATCGGCGTCAACCCCGCACGCACCATCGACTCCAGCTCATGATGCTCCGCAAATCCCGGAATCCTTCCAGGCATCGCACCCGAATCCGTCCCAAACCCCACATTCACTCCCGCATCAAACAGCTTCTTCAAGTTCTGCTGCCCAATCTCAAAGTCTTTTTTGTGTTGCGCTGTCTGCGGATTGCCATTTACCTTCTCCGCATATCCCGGAGCATCAAACTTGGCCAGTAGCTTCGGTCCCGCAGCTTCTTTAAAGAACTCAGTCTGCATAAAAGCCGGCCGGTCCGCATACACAAAAAACGACTCATCCACAGTGAACGTCGAAATGTACCAAACCCCATGAGCCTTCATCGCCCGGACAAACGCATCATCCACAACCTGGTCCCTCACGGAGTGCGCCAGCACATCCACGCCATCGGACACCAGCCGTTTCGCATCCTCCAACGCGTACTCATGCGCCGCCACTCGCAGACCCTTCGCGTGAGCCTCCTCGATTACCGCCTTATAAATCTCCGGCGACATCTCCGGCACCGCGCCATGCATCTTGTCCACCCATATCTTCACAATGTCCGCATGATGCCCGGCCATCTCATCCACATCCCTCCGCGCCTCCTCCACCGATGCCGGCCTGTCAATCTGATCCGCAGCCGCCGGCAAAGGCGGAGCGCCACCCGGCACACCAATCCCCCGCCCCGCCGTAAGAATCGTCGCCCCACCCAACTTGCCTTCCCTCTGCTCCGCTCTCAGCTCATACACCAGATCGCGGTTCACCCCGAGCGACATGATCGTCGTCACGCCATACCGTTCAAACTGCTTCAACTGCGCCGCCACATTCTCCCGCGTATACGCCGTCGCCGAATTCTCCGCGTCGTCCACCAGCAACCCCAGGTGCGAGTGCGCGCTGATCAGCCCCGGCATCACTGTCTTCCCCGTCAGCTCGCGAACCTCAGCTCCCGCCGGCGCCGCCAACCCCGCCTCGCCAATCCGCTCAATCTTTCCATCGCGCAACAACAGCGAGACATGCTCCCTTGGCGCTGCACCCGTTCCATCGATCAGTCGCACATCCCGCAGCACTACCACTTGCTGCGCCCGCGCACCCAAACTCAAAAGACCCACCACCCCACACAGCGCAATGAAACCAACTCGCAAGCTCATAGGGCACACTCCTATCCGTTGGATGCCCCCAGAGACACCCGATGCGCGAAAGCCGATACCTGATACCCATTCCGAGAACACCCTAACGCCGCTCCCGCCAAAGCCGATACAGCCCCCACGCCGCCACCGAGCAGTTGTCCACAATCGTCCCATCCACAATCATCTCTTCCAACTCCGCCACGCTCACCCGCCGCACCCCAGGTCGCTCTCCTCCGCATCCGGAGCAGCCTCCCCCATCGTCAGCCCCTCAGCCAGAAACACATGGTGCTTCTGATTCATCACCCCATACGCAATCTGCAGCGTCGACAGCTGCGTCATCCGCTCCGCCGTCAGCCCGGTCTCTTCCTTCAACTCCCCCCGCGCCAACTCCTCCGGCACCACCTCCGCCGTCTCCCACCCGCCCTGCGGAAACTCCCAGTAACGCCCGCCCACCGTATACCGGAACTGCTCAATCAGATAAACAAACTCACCCTCCGCCGTCACATCCAGCGGAATAATGATCGAAGCCGGATCCTTATCAACGACCCCATAAATCCCCCGCTCCCCATTCGCGCGCTCAATCACATCCTCGCGAACACTCGTCCACGGATTCCGATAAACCTCCCGGCTGCTAATCGTCTTTATCATCAACTCACCAACCCCAAGCCGAGCGCTAGTCCCTAAGACCTTACTCCGGCACCGAAAACTCCAGATGCGACGGATACTTCTCCGATCCATAAATCGTCTGCGTAGCCGCCTTATACGCACTCGCCGGAGCCGTCATAATATTCGGCACAAACGTCTGCGGATTCCTGTCATACAGCGGAAACCAGCTCGACTGCACCTCCACCATAATCCTGTGCCCCTTCAAAAACGTGTGGTCCGCGCCATGCAGACTCCACTTGAACTCCGTCACCTCTCCCGGCGTCAGCGCCTCAGGCTTCTCGAAGCTCTTCACATACCGCCCACGAAATATCTCATCCACAATCATCAACTGATACCCCGCCATCGGCGTCGGCGCATCATCCGGATACACATCGATCAGCTTCACCACCCAGTCCGCATCCGTCCCCGTCGTCGCGGCAAAAATATCCGCCATCACGTCGCCCGTAATCGTCACATCCTTGTCCAGCACCGGCGTCTCAAAGTTCGCCAGGTCCTTCCGCGAACTCACAAACCGCTGGTCCTCCACCAGCCATGTCCGCCACTTCGACCCATCCCCGTACGTAGGCTGAATTGGCCTATTCCGATAAGGAATCGGATTCGCCGGGTCAGCCACATACGATCCCGCAATCCCGCCTTCCTTCGGTTCCGAAAAACTCAACCCTGCATCCTTCGTCAGATACAGCTTCGCGTCATGAAACCCACTCTTCGGAGGCCACGCATCATATCGCTCCCACTGATTCACGCCCGTCCGAAAGCTCGCCGTATTCTTCAGCTCAAATCCCGCGATCCTTCAGATACTTCTCAAAGAACGGAGCCTCAATCGTCTTCCGATACTCCTCGCCCGCATCCACACCAAAATTAATCGCCCCCAGACTCAGCGTCCGCCGATTCCACCCGCCATGGTTCCACGGCCCCAGCACCAGAAACACATCGTGGTCCTTGTCATGCGGCTCCAGCGCGGCATACTCCGCCTGCGTCCCCCACATATCCTCCTGGTCCCACCATCCCCCCACCTCCAGCGTCGGAACCTCCACCTTCGTCAGATGTTTCTCCACCGCCATATCCTGCCAGAACTTCGTATAAGCAGGCTGAGTCAAAAATATCTTCGCCGTCGGCAGATTCTCCATCTTCGCCGCCTGCGCCGCTCCAGCAAAGTTCACATTGCGCAGAAAGAAGTCGTACATATCTTCCTTGTTCTGCACCCGAACGTCCGTCTTCTGCCCCTCCAACTGCTGGACATAATCGAACCCATACGTCTCGCGAAACGCGCCGTTATGAAAAAAATCATCCCCCAGCCACACATTCGTCATCGGAGCCTGCGGCGAGATCGCCTTTACCGCCGGATCCGCATCGATCCCAGCCGAAATCGCCAGAAACCCCGGATACGAAACTCCGAACACGCCCACCTTCCCGCTATTGTTCGGAACATTCTTCAGCAGCCAGTCAATCGTGTCCCGCGTATCCGTCGTCTCATCGACATCATTCTTCGTAGTATGTGCGACAATCGGGCGGTTCATCACAAACTGCCCCTCCGACTCATACCGCCCGCGAATATCGCAGAACACAAAGATGTACCCGCTAGCCGCCAGCTCCGGCTTCGAGAGATTCACACTCTTCGAGTTGCTGCTATCCGTCCCATACGGCGTCCGCTCCATCAAAAACGGCAGCGGCTCGCCCGCGCTCTCCGACCCCACCGGCCGCAGCATCACCACATGCAGCTTCACCCCATCGCGCACCGGCACCATCGCCTCACGGCGCGTGTACTCCCTTTGCTCTGCCTTCTGCGAAGCCTCTTGCGCCCTCAACCCGTCAACCGAAACCAGCAGACCTACCGATAGAACCACCCCGCAGCACTGGCGAATCCACATAGAGCGCGTACCTCGAATTGAAATCAAATTGGCGAAGCTCGAAATTTCACAATCCGCAACAAAAGAAAACCGCCGGAACGAAAGCCCCGGCGGCTCTTAGAATTCAACCCTGCGCAATAGGCTCTGTCGGAATCGGACTCGCCTCGCACTTCCATCCCTCTCTGCCATGGGTCCCATCGCAGAACGGCCGCTTCGACGACATCCCGCACCGGCAAAGCGAGATCGCCGGCTTCCCAGTCAAATCCCACTCATTCCCATTCACATCCACGAGCGAGATAGGCCCTTCCACCCGAAACGGCCCATTCGGACGAACCGTAATCTTCACCTTCGTTGCATCCACTGGAACCACATTCACAACTTCGTCCGGCATAACACTCCTCTGGTCTCTCTTCGAAAGACATCTTTTCCAATAGAGCCAGCATAGCAAACGGACGCCCTTCCCTCAGGAAGGCCACCTCTCATCCACCTCAACCTCGTCGATATAGCACCAGCCCCAATCCTCCCCAGGCTCCATCGATCGCATAATCGGGTGATTCGTCGCATGAAAGTGTTTCGTCGCATGTTTATTCGGAGAAGAGTCGCAGCACGCCATATGCCCGCACTCCATGCACATCCGCAGATGAACCCACCTCCCACCAATCTTCAGGCAATCCTCACAACCCTTCGACGACGGCTTCACCTTATGAATATGGTCCAGATGAGTACATTCCATTCGCAACACCTTCCTTCGCACCGATTCTATCCCCTCATCCGATGCGCCACCCTCCAAAAGAGACCATCTTTTGTTTCTGCCTCTATCAACTTGACCTCACCTCCGAACGTGTCATCCTGAGCGACGGCGAAGCCGGAGTCGAAGGACCTGCATTTTGCATTTGCCTCGTTATCCATCACTCGAGCTCAGTCCCCCAACCCCTCCGTAATCCCATACTCCTTCAACTTCCGATAAAGCGTAGTCTTCCCAATCCCCAACAACTTCGCCGCCATCAACTTATCGCCTTTCAACTGCCGAATCGTCCCCAGGATCGCATGCTTCTCCATCTCCGCAATCGACACAATCTCGCCATCCTCCCCGCGCACACCCTCCACCCTCGGCACCCGCTCTTCTTCCTCACGAACCTCCGGCCCCTGCTGCAACCGGAAGTTCTGCAACTGCGTCGGCAGATCCCCCATATGCAGCACCGGCCCCGAAGACAGCGCGCAAGCCCGCTCAATCGCGTTCTCCAGCTCCCTCACATTCCCCGGCCAGTCATACTCCGACATTACCCGCAGCGTCGCATCCGAGAACATTCGCTTGACCCCACTCTCCTTCTCCATCCGCTCCAGAAAGTGCATCGCCAGCGCCGCAATATCTTCCCTTCGGCTCCGCAGCGGAGGAATCCGCAGGTTCACCACATTCAACCGGAAGTAGAGATCCTTCCGAAAGCTCCCCTTCTCCACCATCTGCGCCAGATCGCGATTCGTAGCCGCCAGCACCCTCGCCGAAATAGGCTTCGCAACAGTCGACCCCACCGGACGCACCTCCTTCTCCTGCAGCGCCCGCAGAAGCTTCGCCTGCAGATCCAGCGGCAGCTCCCCAATCTCATCCAGAAAAACCGTCCCACCCTCCGCCGAAGCCAGCAACCCCTCCTTCGCCCGGTCCGCCCCCGTAAACGCGCCCTTCACATGCCCAAACAACTCGCTCTCAATCAGCGTAGGCACCAGCGACCCGCAATCCACCGTCACAAACGGCTTCGCCGCATTCGGCCCGTTGAAGTGAATCGACCGCGCCACCAGCTCCTTGCCCGTCCCACTCTCGCCGAGAATCAAAACCGGATGCGTCGAATAAGCCACCTTCGACAAAATCCGATAAAGCTTCTCCATCTCCGGAGACCGCCCCACCAGCCCGCCCATCCCCTGCTGCGTCCTCAGCCGCTCCCGCAACAATCGGCTCTGCACATCCAGCTCAAGCTGCCTCGCCGTCCGCTCCAGCACCGTCGTCAGCTCCTCCAGCGCAAACGGCTTCGTCAGATAATCCCCCGCCCCAATCCGCATCGCCTCCACCGCCGACGCCACCGTCGCAAACGCCGTCATCACAACCACCGCCGTATCCGGATAAAGCGCCTTCACCTGCTCCAGCAGCGCCAGCCCGCCACCACCCGGCAGCTTCAAATCCAGCAGCAGCAGATCAATCCGCTGATGCTTCAGAATCCCCCGCGCCGACGTCGCACTGTCCGCACCCAGCACCAGCGCAAACCCCATCCCCGCGGCAATCTGCACGCACGCCTTCCGCACCGCGTCGTCATCGTCGACCACCAGCACATGCAGCAAACTCAAGTGCTGCGCCGAGCTCTCCGCCGAACCCTTCACCGGCCCGCTCACACCATTCACCGGCGACACACCTACCAACAAACCCGAGACTTCGTCCGTACCCATGGCCGCAACAGCCTCTACTCGCTCGCTCAACATCCCCGCATCTCCCGCCTTGCCCGCTCCCGAACCAACGCCCGAACCCACAATCCTCAGCATGCAATCCACCCAGCCTCTCCCTTCAACACCGTCTTCACATCTGCCTCCATCGTCTCCTGCTGCTCACTCACTTCATCGCTGCTAACCGCATACCACTCCGCCGAAATACTCGTCCCCACATCCGGCTGGCTCTCAATATTCAGGCACCCGCCCGACATCGCCACCAGCTCCCGCACCACACGAAACCCCAACCCGCGTCCATTCGCACTCGAGATCCCACCCGTCTGCATCAGCCTCCGCACAGCCGACTGATCCATCCCGCATCCACGATCCCGCACCGTCATCACCACCCGCCGCCGCGGTTCGGCATCCTCAACCTGCTCCACCACGCCCTCAACATGAATCGAAATCGCCCCCACCCACGGAGTAGCCTCCGCCGCATTCTTCACCAGGTTAGTCAAAATCCGTTCCACCGCCTCCACCGGCACGCTCACTGGCTGAAACGCCCCCTCGCCATAAAAAATCTCCACCGTCCGCCCCGCCACCCTGCTCAGCACGCCCTTGCACCGGTCCACCACATCCGGCAGCACGGAAATCTCCGTTTGCGCCTTCTCCGACAGCCCCGCACGCGAGTGATTCACCAGCCGATTGATCATCGCCCAGCTGCGATCGCTCAGCATCCGCAGTTCATTCGCATATTCACGATGCTCTTCGTTCAGCACACCCGGCATCGCCAGCAGATCCGAATAGAGACTCAGCGCCCCCAGCAGATTCCCCGCGTCATGCGCCAGCCCCTCACCCTCGGCCACTCCCGCCACCGCAGCCGCATCGTCCGAAACAGGAGCCGCCGCCCGCCGCATCGCCGGCATCGGCCCGTTGTTAAGACTCATCTGGCGCGTCACATGTCGAAGCGCCGCAAACTTCCCTGAATAGATACCTGGCCCTGAGGCAGTACTGCTCTGCGTTGCCTGCATTTCCTTCTTCCGCCAATCCCTGCTCAACGTTTCATGACAGCAGATGCACTAACGTAATCACTTTGAGTGCCAAACTGGAACTCGTTCCCTAAGTCCCTGCTCATCCAACCAATCACTCCACAAGCTGCCTCGGAACGACAACCCGGCAATTCCCAATATAGAACTCCACCAACACCAAACCATCCATAAATCTAGACGAAACACCAATCCAGTAATCTTCCCATTCTGGAACAATCCCATTTTGGAACCGGGCTCACTCCCACAACGAACCAAGCCCGGCCTACCCACTCCAAAATCCTAAGAAAAATCTCACAACCGCAATCTCCCTATAATCGTTCCATGTCTCTCGCCACATCCCCCGCGCAAATCTTCCGCCCCGACAACCGCCTCCCCGACGCGCTCCGCCCCATCCGCCTCACCCCCAACTACGTTGCCATGGCCGAGGGCTCCGTCCTCATCGAGACCGGCAACACCCGCGTCCTCTGCAACGCCACCATCGAGCAGGGCGTCCCCGGCTGGCTCCGCAACTCCGGCCGCGGCTGGGTCACCGCCGAATACGGTATGCTCCCCCGCGCCACCCTCACCCGCACCCCACGCGAATCCGAACGCGGCAAAGTTGGCGGCCGCACCCACGAGATCCAGCGCCTCATCGGCCGCAGCCTCCGCTCTGTCGTCGACATGAAGGCCCTAGGCGAGCGCACCATCATCCTCGACTGCGACGTCCTCCAGGCCGACGGTGGAACCCGCACCGCCGCCATCACCGGAGCCGCAGTAGCCCTAGCCATGGCACTCCAAAAGCTAGTCGCCGCCGGAACCCTCAAATCCTCCCCGCTAAAACAAATGATCGCCGCCACCTCCGTAGGCATCGTCGACGGCAACATCCTCCTCGACCTCTGCTACGAAGAAGACTCCCGCGCCGAAGTCGACATGAACGTCGTCATGCTCGCCAACGGAGGCCTCGTCGAAACCCAGGCCACCGCCGAACAAAACTCCTACTCCCGCACCCAGCTCAACCAAATGCTCGACTACGCCGAAAAGGGCATCAAGGAGCTCCTCACCGCCCAGCGCACGATCCTCGACGCGTCCTAACCCAACTCAGCGAGTAAACCCAACACTCCGCCCCAGCCTCTTGCTGTCATACATCCGGCCATCCGTAATCACGCTCACCACCCGCCGAAGATCGCTGATCTTCTCGAGCGGGTTCCCATCCACCAAAACCATATCCGCCCGCTTGCCCACCTCAATCGAACCAGACTCCCCATCCAGCTTCATCACTCTCGCCGGCACAATCGTCGCCGACTGAATCGCAGCCATCGGCGTCATCCCTGCCTGCACATACAGCTCAAGCTCACGATCGAGCCCATATCCAAGCAACCCCGTATCGCTCCCCGGCACAATCGTCACCCCCGCACGATAAAGCGCCCCCACAACCTTCACATTCGTCGCCATCCGCTCCCGCCACTTCGCCTCATCAGCAGCCGCCCCACCCAGCGCCTTGAACTTCGAAGCCAGCGTAAACGGAGCCGCCTCGATCCCCGGCTCAAACGAAGCCACCTCAACATTCTTCGGATGCCCCGCCATCTCCCCCCACCCCAGCGTTGGATCCACCACAATCCCCTTCTCCTTCAGCAGAGCAATCAGCTCCTTCGCACGCTCCGACTCCAGGTCCACAGGCCCCGTACTCCCCTCAGGAATCATCGCCCGCGTCACAAACTGCAGATGATTGATCTGATCCATCCCATCCGCAATCCCGCCGAACGCATTCACCGCCGCCGGAACATGCCCCGTCACCGTCATCCCGCGCTTATGCGCCTCCTCAGAGATCGCCTTCAACACCTCCGGCTGAATCTGCGTATACACCTTGATCTGTTCAAACTTCGCATCGGCATACGTATCCACCGCCGCCGTGGCCTCAGCCGGAGTCTTCACATCCACATACCCAAACCCCAGCGGCCCACCACTATCGATCAACCCTGCAAGCAGCAGCCGTGGCCCCAGCGCATGATCCCTATCGATCTTCCTCCGCACCGTAGTCAAAAACTCAAACTCCCCGCCACAATCCCGCGCCGTCGTCACCCCCGCCGCCAGCAGCGCAGGCCCAAACTCCACACCCGAGTAGTGCACATGCATCTCCCAAAGCCCCGGCAGCAGCGACTTCCCCTCCGCATGAATCACCCGCATCCCCGCCGGCACCTTCACCGCACCAGCTTTTCCCGCAGCCACAATCCGCCCACTCCGCACCACCACTACAGAGTTCTCAACCGCCGCCGCCCCCGTACCATCAATCAGCCGAGCCCCCACAATCGCAAACGCCCCCACGGCCTGGGCGGGCACCTCACGATCGAGATCATCCAGGTCCAGCATCTCCTGCCGCACGCCGCTATTCTCCAGCTCCGGCTCAACCGACTCATACCCTTCGAGAATCTCCTCCAGCGGCAACCCTCCCGCAAACGTCATCAGCGCCGCCAGCCGCCCGCTATCGTTCATCCAGACGATCTCGCGCCCAAACATCAAATTCGCCACCGTATACCGCGTCAGCCGAACCATCCGTCCGTTCACCGAGAACGCATCATGCCCCACCAGCTTGATCTCCACCGGCAGCGCCTTCTCGCTCGCCCGCAAAATCGGCAGCCGCACCGGCTGGTGATGCACCTTCCAATACCGCATCATCATCATCTGCAGCGAAGCCGGCATCGTCCCAAACCCCACAAACCCCACCGCCGGCCGCCGCATCGTACGCGCCACCCCACGCTCCACCACCGACACCGACCCGCCCGTCACCTCCGTCCGCGACTCATCCTCCGCACCCCCACCCGAAGACCTCTGCTCCAGCAAAACCGGAGCATACCTCGCCCCCATCTCCAGCTTCACATCGCTAGTCCGCTTCATCCCCCGGTCCGACAACGTCGAATTCGTCGTCATCACCAACTGCCCCGGCGCCGTCTCCGTAACCGAATAACTCTCCGTCCCAATCTTATGCAGCAGCAGATGAATGGAATATCTCCCTTCCTCCACCACCAGAGGCTGTTTCTGCCCCCACATCGACGAACCACTCACAAACAACAACAGACACAGCAAGCCCACCCGCACAAAACTCGATCGCATCAGTTCGAAAACCTCTCTGGACAAAAATCTTTGTCAAAGTATCTATCCATCGTAAGGGAAAGCGTTTTCTACTTGTTGCACACCCATAGCACCAGACAGAAGGCCGTCATCCTGAGAGGAGCGAAGGATCGCATTCCCTGTTGCAGCCGCCAGTCCTTCATTTCTTACTCCTCAGCCCCAAACAGGAAGTCGTCATCCTGAGCGGAGCGAAGGATCCCTGTATTTGCCGTTGTTGCTGTTGCTGTTGCTGTTGCTTTCGCTTTTGCTTTCCCTCACCCAACCAACAACCGCGTCATTCCGACCGAAGCTACTCACAGTCTCATCGTGAGTAGCGCAGTGGAGGAACCCCCGCATTCGGCTTTTGCGGTTGCGGTTGCGGTTGCCGTTGCTGTTGCCGTTGCAGTCGCTCCTGCTCTCCTTGCCTTACTTTTTAGTTGTCATCCTTCGCCGCAGGCGGAGGACCTGCTTTTTGCCCTTGCTTTTACTTTGTCGTTGCCTTCCGCTTCCAGGACGCCAAGCCTTCAGGCTTGGCCCTCTACACCCGGAAAGGAAAAGGGGGGCTTCAGCCCCTGAGGTAAGCCTTCACGAGTCCCTCAATAACTCCAACCCCACCAACAACTTCCAAATATTTCCCTCAAAAACACCCCAAAAATCGCATGTCAAGCCCCAAAACCCCTTAACCCCCACCCCACCAACAACTTCCAAGTGGCATTTTAGTTACCTTCAACCCGGTACAATTAACTTATAGATCGAAAAAGGAGCCTCGGCCACCAGCCGGGGCTCTCGCATTTAACCGATAAGCCCTTAGAAATCAATATTTTGATATCTAACCGCTTTATTTGCAATATTTTAGCCCCGACCTTCAAGGCTAACCCCTTGCAAATCAACCAAATACGCACTACATAGCCCCCAGGGGGGGGGTACCCCCAAGGAGCCCACATGCCACTCACCCTATGCCGCCACATCCGCACCAACGGAACCCGCTGCAAATCCCCCTCCCTCACCGCCGAAAAGTGGTGCTACTTCCACCACCGCCTCCACGACCGCCACAAAACCTACCGCCACACCGAAGCCACCCGCGGCTACCTCATCCCCGGCCAGCACATCGAGCTCACCGCCCTCGAAGACCGCGAATCCGTCCAGCTCGCCCTCTCCTGCGTCATCAACGCCCTCGCCACCGGCCGCCTCGAAACCAAACGCGCCACCGCCCTCCTCTACGGCCTCCAACTGGCCAGCAACAACGCCGCCACCCTCCGCCCCGCCCCTTCCAACACCGTCCGCACCCTCGAACCCTCCCCCGAAGGCCTCGACCTCGCCGAGCCCCAACTCCTCGAAGAAGAACCCGAACCCCTCCTCACCTGGGACCCCATCGACGAAGACGACGAAGAAGATGACGAGGAAGATGATAACGAGGACGAAGAAGAGGGCGAGGACGAAGAAGAGGACAAGGAAGAGGACGGCGAAGCCGAATATCCCACATCAGAACGCCCCCAGCGCTAGCCTCAAATTTGCCCTCCCCAACGCAACACATCAAGTCACTCAAAACGAAAGGAATCGATCCGTCTTCTCCGCACAAATCCGCGGTCGACCCGGCAGGAAAAATCCGTATCATCCGCGCAAATCCGCGGTCGACCACCACCTGTCGTAGAATGACCCTCGGACCCCAAAAAATCGGATCAAAGGAAGCGAATCAATGGAAAAGCTGACACCCGGAAAACTCGCAGGACTCAAAGCCGTCTCCGACCATCGCGGAGTCATCGCCGCAGCCGCCATGGATCAGCGAGGCTCTCTCCAGAAGTCTCTCGCCAAGGAGCGCGGAGCCGCCGCCGACGCCCATGATCTCGAGGAGTTCAAGACCCTCGTCACCAGCGTCCTCACCAGGCACGCCTCCGCCATCCTCCTCGACCCCGAGTACGGCCTCCCCGCCTCCAAGCACCGCAACGGCAAGGGCCTCCTCCTCGCCTACGAGAAGACCGGCTACGACGCCACCACCCCCGGCCGTCTCCCCGACCTGCTCGACGTCTGGAGCGTCCGCCGCCTCAAGGAAGCCGGAGCCGACTGCATCAAGATCCTCCTCTACTACACCCCCTTCGAAAAATCCCCCGTCAACGACCTCAAGCAGGCATGGATCGAGCGCATCGGCGACGAGTGCGTCGCCCACGACATCCCCTTCTTCCTCGAGTTCGTCGGCTACGCCACCGACGGCGGCGATGAAAAATCCCTCGCCTACGCCCTCAAGAAGCCCGAGATCGTCTCCGGCTCCATGGCCGAGTTCGGCAAGGCCCGCTACAACGTAGACGTGTTGAAGGTCGAAGTCCCGGTCGAGATGGCCTTCGTCGAAGGCACCAAATCCTTCAAGGGCGAAAAGGCCTACACCCGCGCGGAAGCACTGCAGCACTTCCGCGACGCCGCCACCATGACCCACAAGCCCTTCATCTATCTCTCCGCCGGCGTCTCAAACCCCGTCTTCATCGAAACCCTGGAGCTAGCGGTAGAATCCGGCACCACCTTCAACGGTGTCCTCTGCGGCCGCGCCACCTGGAAAGACGGCATCGCCATCTACGCCAAGCAAGGCCCCAAGGCCTTCGAAGACTGGCTCAACACCACCGGCGTGGAAAACATCAACAACGTAAACAACGCCCTAAAAGGCGCCCACTCCTGGCACGATAAAGTCCAGACACGCTAATCACTGCAGTTAGAAATACCAAAGGGCGCTGCTTTCAAGCAGCGCCCTTTTCTTTTCAACTAACAACCAGATAGTTACGACTGCAATACCCGTGCATCATCGCACATGATCATTGAAAACACGCACCGTTCATGAACAACACTTCATGTTCGTTTAAGGCATCTGATCGATAATTTTGTCATGACCTTGAGAAGCCTGCGCCAGTGCCTTCCGGCTTTCGTTACCCCCAGACGCTAGCCGCAAAGCATCACCCTCACCGGCATAAGGTTGAACCCCTTGGAATTGATCTCGTTGATTTGCAAATCGGCCCTGGCTATCGCCCTCTCCCTCTCGCCCTACGCAGCCCTATGCCAGACCGAAGGCGGCACTCTTCCCGGCGGAACCCCGCTCGCCCTGCGCATCGACGAGCACCTTCCAATGCGTAACGGGCAGCCAGTTCGCGCTCAACTGATCTACCCCATCTACGACGACGACAAACTCCTCCTCCCCAAGGACACCATCGTCATCGGCAGCGTCGTCGAGCTCCGCAACGACCGGTCCCGCCGGATCCGCGCCGCCATGGGAGGCGACTTCACCCCCTTCCACAAGCCCGTCGTCCGCTTTACCAGCTTCGTTCTCGCCGACGGGGTCTCCATCCCCTTTGCTTCCGGGGAAGCCATCGATGGTGCTCCTATCTTTCGCGCCGTCGCCGCGCCGCCCGCAAAGGGAGGCTTTCTCCGCCGTGAGTTCGACGGGCTCCTAACCGTCGCCCGCAGCGATGTCGCGATCGTTACCGGCCCTCAGAAGGCTGACCGGTTCGTGCAATTCATCTACAGCCAGATTCCCTACCATCCCCAGCGCATCGACAAGGGCACAGCCTGGACCATCGAGACCTCGCACTCCGTCGAGATTCCCGCCGAACCCGCACCTCCAGCGCCTGTCGCAGCAGACCCGCCGAAGCGTCACTTCTGGGAGGAGCCTCTTCCTACCGCAGAACCCGCCAAAGCCGATACCGGCAGTTGGATCGTCCAGGCCAATCTCGACGAGCCGCTCAGCTCAGAGACTTCCAAAGAGGGCGAGGCAATCAAGGCTACCGTCGCCGAACCCATCTTCAATCCCGACCACACCATCGCCATTCCTCAGGGTTCCACGCTCATCGGAGCCGTCACACGCGCCAAACCCGCCCGCAAGTTCGGACGCACCGGCGTTCTCACCTTCAACTTTCGCCAGCTTCAGGTTCCCCACGAAGAAACCCGCATCGTCGAGACCCGCCTCACAGGAGCCGACTCCGCCCGCGACATCGCTCTCAACTCCGAGGGGCAGGCCAAGTCCAAACCGCAGGACAAGATCACCCTGCCCATCATCCTCGCCCTTATGGCCAGCCGCCCGCTTGACCAGGACCACCACGATGGCGCTGACGCTGGCAACGGTCTCGGCAAGAACGCTACCGGCGGAGCCGCCGGCCTTGGCCTCATCGGCACCGTCATTGGCCTCGCCGGAGGTTCACCCAACTTCGCCGCCGGCATCGGCTACTGGGGCGCAGCACGCGCCACCTATTACCGCTGGATCGCCAAGGGCCAGAAGATCGACTTCGCAAAAAACACCCGGATCGTAGTCCAAACCACCCCACGCCGCTCGGCCCCGATGAAGTCTGATAAGCTGCCCTAACTCATCAGCTCCTACTCCCACTCAATCGTCCCCGGAGGCTTCGAGGTAATGTCATACACCACGCGATTAATCCCCCGAACCTCGCTCACAATCCGACTGGAAATCGTCCGCAGAACCTCGTACGGCAGCGCAGCCCAGTCCGCCGTCATGCCGTCCTCACTCTCCACCGCCCGAATCGCGCACGTATTCGCATACGTCCGCTGGTCCCCCATCACCCCAACTGACTTCACCGGCAACAGAACCGCAAAACTCTGCCACACCTTGCGATACAAACCAGCCCGCTTGATCTCCTCCACCACAATCGCATCGGCCTCCTGCAGAATCGCCACCCGCTCCGCCGTCACCTCGCCCAGAATCCGCACCGCCAACCCCGGCCCCGGAAAAGGCTGCCGCTCCAGAATCTCCTCTGGCATCCCCAAGTCGCGCCCAATCCGCCGAACCTCATCCTTGAACAAATCCCGCAGCGGCTCAATCAACTTCAGCTTCATATCCGCCGGCAACCCACCCACATTGTGGTGGCTCTTGATCGTGTGCGAAGGACCATGCACACTCGACGACTCAATCACATCCGGATACAGCGTCCCCTGCACCAGCCAAGCAACCTCTTCCCCAGCCGACTTCTCAGCCTTAAAAATCTTCGCGGCCTCATCATCAAAAACAGCAATAAACTCGTTCCCAATCACCTTCCGCTTCGTCTCCGGATCAGTCACTCCTTCAAGCTTCTTCAGGAATCTCTGCGAAGCATCCACCGCAACAACATTCAGCCCAAGTTGCTCGCGCATCGTCGTCTGCACCTTCGCAAACTCGTCCTTTCGCAACACGCCATTGTTCACGAAGATACAAGTCAAACGATCCCCAATCGCCCGCGCCACAAGAACCGCAGCAACCGAAGAATCAACGCCTCCGCTCAACCCACAAATCGCATGTCCTTCGCCAACCTGCTCCTTCACGCGCTCCACAGTCGACTGGATAAAGTGTTCCGGAGTCCAATCCGGCTTCGCCCCGCAGATATCCAGGCAGAAGTTCCGCAACAGCTCCATTCCCTGTCTCGTATGAGCAACCTCAGGATGAAACTGCACCGCCCAGATCCGCCTCGCCTCATCGGCAATTCCCGCCACAGCATTCGCCGTCTTCGCCGTCAGCTCAAATCCCGCAGGCAAAGCTTCCGCATGATCTCCATGCGACATCCACACATCCAGAGTTCCAGGCAATCCACGGAACAACGGCGTCTCCGCGACAACACTCACCTCCGCATGTCCATATTCCCGCGCCGCGGCACCAACAACCTTCCCACCAAGATGATGCACAATAAACTGCAGTCCATAACAGATCCCAAGCACAGGAACACCAAGCTGCAGCACGGCCGGATCCGCCGCAGGAGCCTCCGCGTCATACACCGAACAAGGTCCACCCGACAGAATCACGCCCTTGGGCTTCAGCGCCTTCACCTTATCCAGCGCAACAGTACAAGGCAGAACCACCGAGAAGACGTTGAACTCCCTGATGCGACGCGCAATCAACTGGGTATATTGCGAGCCAAAGTCCAGAATGACGATCGTTGAGCTATCCACTTACCTAGTGTAAATGCCCCTCTCGCCGCGACTCAGCCGCCCGATCCGTTCATCACCGCAGTCGTCGTCACGCTCGACTCCACCCGATTTCGTCCCAGACGCTTCGCGCAATACAACGCATTATCCGACGCATTCAGCAGCATCATCGCCGAATCCGTACCATTCGGCACCATAGCAGCGACGCCGATGCTGATCGTCTGAATCCCCCAAGGACTTCCTCCATGCGGCAGATTGAGCGCCGTCACAGCGCCCCGAATGCTCTCCGCCACCGCCAAAGCCCCTTCGCTGTCCGTATCCGGCAGAATCACGGCAAACTCCTCTCCCCCAAACCGCGAGGCCATCCCGGAGCTGTCGCGCAACGCCTCCGCAATCACCCCCGCAATGCGGCGCAGACAAGAGTCGCCACTCATATGCCCGAACAGGTCGTTATAGGCTTTGAACAGGTCCACGTCGATCAACAGCAGCGCAACCGGACGCGCTTCCTCCAATCCCCGCTGCCACTGCTCCTCCAGCCGCTCATCGAACCACCGCCGGTTTGCCAGCCCAGTCAATCCATCCGCATTCGCCAGCTGCCGGTATCGCGCCTCACTCTTCTGCAGCGACTCTTCCAGCGCCTTCCGCTCCTCGAGCAGCGCCGCTACAGGAAACGCCGTAAACAGCGCCACCGCCAGAAATATCTGCACTACGACGATCCGGTGCAGCATATGCTTGTCCACTATCAGCATCATCGGTCCATGCCCGGCCACCGTGAGGCTGATCGAAATCAACGCAATGACGCAAACCGTCAAAACCGCTCCCGGAAACCCGATCCGAAATACCACCAGCAGCAGTACAGGAAAGATAAAGAAAATCAGCGGGTCTTTATCGTGAGTAAAAACCAGCGCTGTTGCAATCGCAGGGATACTCAGGAGCAGAAGGGTATCCAACAGCTGCTTTCGCCCGAGCACCTCAAAAAAACCCGGTCGCAAAAGGATAAACACGAGAGGCGCAATGATCGCCATCCCCAGAATGTCGCCCAGATACCAGGTACGGAACAGCTGCCACCACGGACCTGCATCCACAAACAAAAGCGTCCACGATGCCCCGATGGCGCTCGTGATTGCTGTCGCTCCCAGGACTGACACTCCCAGAAAACCCAGCAGTGGCCTGCGCTTCGACAGGTTGAACGGACTCCCAAACCAGTAGGTCAGCAGAAAAGAAGAGAGAATAACTTCAATCGAGTTCGCCACCGAGACGCCCAGCGCCAGTGCCACGGGATCCCCATGCAAAACGTCCGCCAGTGTGTCCGCTAGCAGACCCACAGCAAAGAAATGGAGCCAGACCCGGCGTGGCCTGGTAATGACAATGGCGAACAACATTCCGTTGGTGAGCCATATTGTTGCCACTCCTTCCGACTGGCGCGAAAGTGCGATCCCGAGCCACGAAAACAGAAGCAGCACAAGAAACGTCAGAATCAATTGTCCCCAGGGGAGCCTACCCGCGGAAGCACCCGCCGATCTGATCTCTATACCAACCGTGTCGGCGGCGCGCAACTGTTGCTGGTCCTTGGCTCGCATCGCAACCAGTATCAACGAATAGCGGCAGAATGCCACAAGAATCCGCTTCGCTTCGGCGGAGACGTGTCCCAACCGTCTAGTTAGGATCCTTTTGTCGCGTGCTTTGAACTCCAGTCACCACTCCGATGCCCAGCATGATCACTGCAATCGCCACAATGTAATGCGACGGGATATGGATCAGATGAGCAAGGTAAGCCACCCCCGCAATTAGTATCAGATAACCCAACGCATAGAGTCCAAATGACATAGCCAGCCTCCTGAGAGGAAATCTCGATGCCCAGAGAAGTGAGATGCGGACTTTGCCTATCCCGCAGAGAAAATATTCGATTCTGAGGAACCAATCAGCTATCGACCCGCATTTGCCGGTGTCTCATAAGCCCGCCACAGCTGCAGATAAGCCACCTGCCGCGCGACATGAAAGAAATCCGAAGCCAGCAGATAAAGCACGGTCACCCCTGTCCACCACCACATCAAAAACTCCGGCGTCGTTACGCTCTCAAACGGCAGCGGCGTCGCAGAAAACACCAATGCCAAAACAATCAGTGCAATCTTAACGATTCCCATCACCAGGTTGATCTCCACCAGCTTCCCCTTCAGCGGTCCCAGCCGAAACGCTGCCGCAAGGCTTCCACCCACTCCAAGCCCGCGCAACATCGCCAGCAGAGGAGCCACCGACAACGCCCAGCTGACCACCGCCCAAGCCGTAAACAGCCCCAGCGTCGCCACAATCACCAGTGCGAAATATCCCACCAGGTTAGGCTCACCTCCCGCCGCCAACGGGCCCGTCACCGTCCATTCTCCAACCCGTTCCACGCACCAGAACCACACCGCAAAGCTCCCCAGCAGAGCCACCACGCGCAACGATTGCAGCACAATCAGCGTCCCCACCGTGCTGTGCAGCCGCCCATCCGCTCGCCGTAGCACTACCGTGCGCCCAACCGACGACACCACCACCCATCCCATCAGCAGCATGGGCGCAAGCCACATCGCCACCTTTAAAACGGGCGGAAGCAACACATCCAGCGCCTTCGCAAAAGTCGTCGCCGCACCCATCGGATCGGTCACCGACATATTTTGCAGGGCAGCAAAATCCACCGGCGTCTCCCGCAGAATCCGCAACCCCACACGCCACATCACCAACAGAGCCGGAACCCCATACGCCCATCGCCAGAGCACCTCCAGCGCCGTCAGTGAAGGCCGTCGCCAGCACTCGGAAAGGGTATGCACAAACGACTGCGTCCCCCGCACCCTCCCCGCCGCGACCACCCCGCCGTCCTGCGTCACCGGCCATTTGCGTAAATGCCCCACTACTTCACCACAAGATTCACGAGCTTACCCGGCACCACAATCACCTTCACTACAGTCTTTCCTTCAATCCGAACGTTCACCTTGTCATCCGCCAGCGCCGCAGCCTTCACGGCATCCTCATCGCTGCCAGCCGGCACCTTCACCACGTTCACCAGCTTCCCATTGATCTGCACAGGAATCTCGATCTCATTTTCCCGCGCCAGTTCGGCATTCGCCACCGGCCATGCCGTGCGGAACACTACGCCATCGCCACCTATCTGCTCCCACATCTCTGCCGCGACGAAAGGCGCAAATGGAGCCAACAATAGCACCAATCCGCGAAAAAGCTCCGCAACCACTGCCTGAGCAACCTCACCCGCATCCATCGCAGCCTCATGCGCCAGAATCTCGTTCACGAGAATCATGATCGAAGAGATCGACGTGTTGAAGTGCCACCGTCCATCAAAATCCTGCGTGATCTTCGCAATCGTCTGGTGCAGCTTCCGCAGCAAAGCCTGCCCCGCAGTAGTCGGCGACGACGAACCACCACTGCTCGAGTCCGCAACACCCGCATACTTCGTCACCAACCGATACACCTTGCTCAAAAACCGGCTGATCCCCGCAACTCCCTCCTCCTGCCACTCCAGATCCCGATCCGGCGGAGCAGCAAACAACGCATACATCCTCGTCGCATCCGCGCCATACCGCGCAATCATGTCATCAGGCGAAACCACGTTGCCCTTCGACTTCGACATCTTCGCGCCATCCTTGATCACCATGCCCTGCGTAAACAGCCGCTGTGCAGGCTCGTCATTCTTGACCATCCCCAAATCGCGCATCACCTTCGTCCAGAACCGCGAGTAGATCAAATGAAGAATCGCATGCTCGACGCCACCGATGTACTGGTCAATCGGAAACCAGTAATTCGCCTTGTCCGAATCAAACGGCGCCGACGAATTCTTCGCATCCGTATACCGGTAGAAATACCAGCTAGAGTCAACGAACGTATCCATCGTGTCCGTCTCTCGCCGCGCCTTCCCGCCACACTTCGGACATTTCGCATTCACGAACTCCGCCACGCGCCCCAACGGGGACCCATTCGTCTGCGTAATATCAATCTGCTCCGGCAACACTACCGGCAGCTCGCTCTCGCGCCACTGGCAGCGGCTCTCCCGGTGAGCACGCATCGCAATAAACCATCGGAATCGGCGTCCCCCAATATCGCTGGCGGCTCACCCCCCAATCCTTTAAACGATACGTAACCGTAGGTGTGCCAAATCCATTCACCTTGGCAAACGCCGCCATCTTCTCCTGTGCCGCCACGCAACTCAACCCACTCCATTCACCGGAGGCAATCACCACCGCATCCTCTTCCGCCGTATACGGCAATGCAGGCTCCTCCAAACTCGCAGCCCCCGGAGCAATCACACGTCGCACCTGCAGCCCATACTTCTGCGCAAACTCAAAGTCCCGCTCATCATGCGCAGGCACGCTCATAATCGCGCCCGTCCCATAGTCCGCGAGAATGTAATTCGCCACCCAGATCGGCACCTTCTCGCCATTGAACGGATTCACCGCAAACCGCCCCGTATTCACTCCATGCTTCTCAATCGCGCCCAGCGCATCGGACTCCCGCGCCTTCTGTTGCTCCTCCAGCAAGCCCTCAATCTTCGCGCGCAGAGCATCATCCTCCAGCGCAAACGCCTTCGCCACCGCATGCTCCGGAGCAAGCTGCACCGAGGTCGCCCCAAAGATCGTATCCACTCGCGTCGTAAATACAGTGATCTTCTCCACAGCGCCATCGACAACAAAATCGACGTGCGCACCCTCGCTCCGCCCAATCCAATTCCGCTGCATTGTCCGGACCTTCTCCGGCCAACCCTCCAGCTTGTCGAGCCCATCCAGCAGCTCATCTGCATACTTCGTAATCCGCAAAAACCACTGCGTCAGATCCCGCAACTCAACCACGGTATCCTCATGCCGCCAGCAGCGCCCACCGATCACCTGCTCATTCGCCAGCACCGTCTGGCACTCCGGACACCAGTTCACCTTGCTCTTCTTCCGGAACGCCAGCCCCTTCTCGAACATCTTCAGGAAGAACCACTGGTTCCACCGGTAATAGTCCGGCAGGCAAGTCGTCACCTCGTTCGCCCAGTCGTAGCTCAAC
Organism: uncultured Acidobacteriaceae bacterium; assembly: GCA_963841335.1. Classification (GTDB taxonomy): domain Bacteria; phylum Acidobacteriota; class Terriglobia; order Terriglobales; family Acidobacteriaceae; genus Edaphobacter. The sequence goes on from CAWJCF010000001.1 coordinate 916,044, forward strand.
CCCATCCGCCGCATCTGCTTCTTCATCGCGGCGATATTCCCCAGCGTCCACTCGCGCGGAGGCACCCCATTTTTCAGCGCAGCATTCTCCGCCGGCAACCCGAACGCATCCCACCCCATCGGATGCAGCACGTTATACCCGCGCATCCACATGTACCGGGCCAGCGCATCGCCAATCGCATAGTTCCGCACATGCCCCATGTGCAACTGTCCGCTCGGATACGGCAGCATCTCCAGGCAGTAGTACTTCGGCTTGCCCGAATCATGACCCTCCGCCGCGTACAGCGACGCGTCCGCGTCCCAACGCGCCTGCCACTTCGGTTCAATCTCCGCAGGACTATACCGCTCCTGCTTTTCGCTCTCACTCTTCACAATCTCTGGCATACGTATATTGATTGTAAAGAAAGAGCCTCCGTCGCGTCCTTCACCCATCGCCCACGGACGCACGGGCTAGGCCGATTCCCAAAAGAACGCTACATCTCGTCAGAGTCCCGGGAATTTTCATCCATAAATCTGACCCGGAGGAACGGCTCGCCCCGGATGATCGCCCTGATCGCAGGTAACAGGTGTTCATCAGCCTCAGCCTTCACGATCACCCCCGCGCCGATCCCCAGAGCTTCCTGCACGAACTCGAGACAACGAAAGGCGGTCAGGAACAAGATCTTCGTACCCGGAGAAACCTTCGCGATTCGCTGCGCAGCAACAAACCCATTCAGCCCGGGCAGCTGAATGTCCAGCAAGACCAGATCCGGTCGCAACTCTTCGCTCTTCCGAACCGCGTCCAGCCCGTCTGAACTCTCCCCGATAACTTCCAAATCCGAATCGTCCACCAAAATCGAACGAATAGTCCGTCGCCAGGATTCAAAATCGTCAACAATCAAAATTCGAACGGGTCCCAAATTACCAAAGCCTCACAAGATAATCCTCGGTCAGCTAACAGCTGTGACACTGACCTACCATCTCCAAGAATGCTCTCTGACACCCGATCCTTCATTGCGCTCGCGCAATCTTCCTCCGAAATCTTCGAGTTTTCAGGAAGTCGATATCTGGTCCGCGCCGCCCATAAGCCCTTCCGGCGAAAGAATCACCACTCTTCCCCGACTCTTCACAAGAAGGCCCCTACGCTGCCACTCGCTCAATAGCCGGCTAACGGTAAATATCGTCACATTCGCCTCATTGGCAAGTTCCTCATTACTGACATTGACCTCGACCCCTCCTGCAACTCGCTGTCCCATTCCTTTCCCCAGCTTGTTCAGCGTCCACGCGACTCGCCGGGGAGCGGTATGAAAGTTCGCTGCGACGTAAAGATCACGGTAGGCGGTTAGATAATCCGACGCCACCAGCAAAGCATTTTCCAATAATCGCGGATAGCGTTTCGAGAGCGCGAGGATCGCACTGCGGCCCCACAGCAGTACGACGCTATTCGTTACCGTCTCAGTGCTCACCAGGTACTCCATCGACCCGCGAGGCAAAAACGCTCTGCCCCCCGAGGGATCCCCAGGCGGAATCCAGAGGAGAAGCATCTTCTCTCCCTTACGGGTCACGGTGAAGGTGCGCGCTCGGCCGTCGAGCATCAGAAAGAGCTTGTCTGCGGGCTCTCCCTCTCTCGCAATCACCGTATTTGCTGGAACCCGCCGCAGTGTCGACGCCCCCAGAACAGCCGCGACCTCGCTCGGCGCCAATCCTTCAAGTAACTTCGGCGCGAGTTCGCTCACCCGGGCAGCAATCTCGGAGGCTGTCATCCCTCGTCTTGCGGCTGACTCCGTCTTCATCTCGCTCCCCAAGACCAGCGGCTTCACGCTGAAGTGCCGTCAAGCCTATCAGGCTCCCTCCCGCGAAACAAATCCAATTCAGTTCCAGAATCAAGGCAATCGTGAAAGCCAGTCATCATCCAGCCGCCAGCGCCCGCAACACTCCAACATTCCGTGCCTCATCCCCCGGAGCATCCACCGGCGTCTCCGCAATAAACGCCGCATGCGCAAACCTATCATCATGCAGCAGTCGCCGAAACACCTCCGCCCCAATCGTCCCCTCGCCAATATGCTCATGCCGGTCTAGCTTCGACCCCATCGCCGCCTTCGCATCATTGCAGTGCCACACCTTCACCGCATCGAACCCCACCGTATCCTTCACCACCATCATCGTCTCCACATAGCCATCCGGAGAGACCATGTCATACCCCGAGACATGCACATGGCAAGTATCCAGACACACCCCCACCGGCGCGCAGGCCTTCAGCCGCTCAACCAGCTCCGCCACCTGCTCCAGCTTCCCACCCAGCGAGAACTCCGCTCCCGCCGTATTCTCAATCAAAATCCTGAAGTCCTTACCGGTAAAGTCAATCCCATCGATCGCCCTCTCAATCGACTCCGCCGCCAGCCGCAAACCCTCCTCGCGCGTCAGCCCCTTCCAACTCCCCGGATGGAGCACCAGAAACTCCGCCCCCAGCGCCAACCCCCGCTCCACCTCACCGCGAAACGCCCCCACCGAGTTCGTCCGCACGCTCTCCGTCTGGCTGCAAAGGTTAATTAGATAGCTCGCATGAATCGCCACCGGTCCCACATCATGCTTCACCCGTAGTTCCTTCATCTTCGCAGCATCCGCCGCCTTCACCGGCGCCGCCTTCCACATCCGCGGACTCGACGAAAAAATCTGGAACGTATTCGCCCCCGCCGCAACCGCTCGATCCACCGCAGTCCACACACCGCCCGCCGTCCCCACATGCACGCCAATCCGCTTCTTTGCCTTAGTCGCCATCTCTAAAGGCTATCGCACAAGATGGTATGCTTGGGCGCGTCGGCAAACTTATCGCGAAGAGGAAATCCATGGCCGCCCCGCAGAACCTCCAAAACCACGCTCGCTTCAATCCGCCTTTTCACTTCTTCGTTCTGCCCATGCTCCTGCTCAACTTAATCTTTTCCATCTACGCCACCATTCACGCGTGGCCCAGCTACCAGCACACTCACCTCTGGTGGATCGCCATGTCCGTGGTGTTCTTCGTCATGGCGGGCCTTGGCCGTGGCGCAGCTCTCAGAGTTCAGGACCGTATCATCCGTCTCGAAGAGCGTCTCCGTCTCACCGCGCTCCTTCCCACCGAAGACCGAGCCCACATCGGCGAACTCTCCATCAAGCAACTTATCGCCCTGCGCTTCGCCTCCGACGCAGAAATCCCCGCCCTGGTCCGCAAGACCCTCACCCAGAACCTCGAACCCAAAGCAATCAAAGAAAGCATCACCAATTGGCGCGCTGACAACTACCGCGTCTAAATCCAACGCCGAGCAACGCGAGGCCCAAGCCCTAAGCATCACCACGGCCGGTATACCCGCCACGAAGTGGCCGCGCGCCGCGCAGGCGGCCCGTCCGGCAGGACACAGTGTTAATACACATCCCGCTGATACCGCTTCTGCTTCTTCATCGCCGCCAGATACTCCGCAGCATGATCCAGCGTTCCCTGTCGAACCCTTCGCGATCACATCCAGCAGCGCCGTCTCCACATCCTTCGCCATCCGCGTCACATCGCCGCAAACATAGAAGTAAGCGCCCCGCTCCAGCCACTCGAACAGGTCTGCTGCGTGCTCCTGCATTCGGTCCTGCACATATACCTTCTGCGGCTGGTCCCGCGAAAACGCCGTATCCAGTCGCGTCAGCACGCCGTCCTTGTGCATCACGTGGAATTGGTCGCGATACAGAAAGTCCAGCTTCTCTCGCTGATCTCCGAAAAACAGCCAGTTGTCCCCCGTTTGCCCTGTGGCCTGCCGCTCCTCAAGAAACGCACGAAACGGTGCGACACCCGTTCCCGGCCCGATCATGATCACCGGCGCTGACGTGTCCTCCGGCAGCCGGAAGTTCCCATTCGCATGCAGAAAGATCGGCAGCGTCGTTCCGACCAGAGCACGTTCGCCAAGCTGTCCACTCGCAACACCCTGCCGGCTACGCCCATGCGACTCATACCGGATCACCCGCACCGTCGTCTGCACATTGTCCGGATGCATCTTCTGGCTCGACGCAATCGAATACATCCTCGGCACCAGCCGCTGCAGCACATGGAACAATTGCTGCGGCTCCGTCAGCACACCCGGATAGTCCGTCACCAGATCAATAAACTCGCGCCCCCAGCAGTACTCCTCGGCCAGCGCCTTGTTCTCCGGGCTAGCCATCGCTTGCAGGCTTTCGAGCCCCGGCGCCAGCTTCGCATACTGCTTCAAGCTGCCCCGCGCCAGCTTGCCGATGCTCAACCGCGTCCGCAACGCCTCCTCCAGGCTGATCTCGACCTTGTAGTGGTCAAGCACGCGCTCGTCGCCCTTGAATCTCAGCGCCGCCATTACCTCCGCCACCTCAGCGGCGCGGTTTTCCGGATTGATCCCCACCGCATCACCCGGCGTATAGGTCATCCCCTCATCAACCGTCAACTCGATATGCCGCGTCTCTTTCTCCGACCCCGCGGCCGTCTGCAACTCGTTCACTCGAACCGTGGACTGAAATGGATTATTCCGCGTGTACTTCGAGGTATGCCCCACCGCACTCTTTGCTTCCTGCTCCTGAACTCCTGTCATCTTTCTATGGTAAAACAAACGCCTGGCTCCCCCCGCGCAAAGGATGCCGCAGCTACAGCCGCAGAAGGCCTCGCAAAACATAATTCACCAGCGTCCTGTTTACAGAACAACCCCTCCCACGCATACTGTTAGCCATCTCCCTGGATTGGCGAGGCCCTCATCGAAGACTTTGTCTCCTCTCCCGATAATCCTGAAAACCCCGTCTCCTCCCCGGTGGGCCACTCCATCTCTTCCGTCTCGCCAGCCCCCGTCCTCACCGAAGAGCCCGTCTTTACTTCCTCCACACCCGCACCCCCACCCAAGCGCAACCCGCTCCCGGTAATCATCACCACAGGCGTTCTAGCAATCGCCGCAATCCTCTTCCACCAATCCCCTCCTCTCACTGCGCCTTGGCCGCAAAGCTACGACCCCGCGCACTTCTGGCTCTTCTCCGCAGCCATCGCCGCAATTCCGCTAGTCGTTCTTCTCGTAGCCATGGCAGGTCTCCGCATCAAAGGACATATCGCCGCAGTCATCGGCCTCACCACAGCGCTCGCCATCGCACTCTTCATCTTCCACATGCCACTCCGGCTGGCTTTTCTCGCAACCAGTTTTGGCATCGGCTACGGACTCTTCCCCGTCTGCTGGATCGTCTTTCCTCTCCTCTTCCTCTACCAGCTCACCGTGCGCGCCGGAAGGTTCTCTCTCCTGCAGGAGTGCCTCGTCGGAGTCACCCCAGATAGCCGCCTCCAACTTCTTCTCATTGCCTTCGCATTCGGCGCATTCTTCGAAGGCACCGGCGGCTTCGGAGCCCCGGTAGCCGTCTGCGGAAGCATTCTCATCGGCCTGGGCTTTTCCCCTCTCGAAGCAGCGGGCCTTTCGCTCCTGGCCAACACAGCTCCCGTAGCATTCGGTGCGCTGGGTGTCCCTATCGTGGCTCTCCACGGAGTCACTGGGCTCGACACGCTACTCCTCTCGCGCGTCATTGGCCGCCTCCTCGCTCCCTTCTGCGTCCTGGTTCCCTTCTGGCTTATCTGGACCTTCGCCGGCTTCCGCGCCATGCTCGAGGTCTGGCCAGCCATCCTCGTTGCCGGAGCTACCTACGGAGCTACCCTCCTCATGGTCTCGACCCTCCACGGTCCCTGGCTGGCGGACATCGCCGCATCAACCGTCACCATCCTCGTCCTCATTGCCTTCCTCCGCTCATGGAAGCCGAAACGCATCCTCAACCCCGTCCGGCAAGAGGTCGCACTCGTTTCGCGAAAGCTTGCCACGCCATCGGGCGTTGCCATCCGCCGTGCCGTGTTTCCCTGGATGATCCTCGCGATCTTCGTTGTGCTCTGGGGAGTGCCCCGATTCAGCCAGACGATCGATGCCTTCAGCGGCGTGCGCGTTCCCATCAGCGGACTTCATCAGATGGTCCTGCGCATGCCCCCCGCAGTCCCCGCCGCGGCAGCCGAGCCCGCTATCTTCAATTTCAATTGGCTCTCGGCAACTGGAACAGGCATTCTCCTCGCAGCCATCCTGGCCGGTCTCCTCATGCGCATGGGCGTTCGCGCCATCGCTGATGTTTTTCTACAAACTGCGGCCATGATGCGCTTCACCTTCATCACCATTTCAGCTCTCATGGCCATCGGCTTCATCACCCGCTACTGCGGCATGGATGCCACCCTAGGCCTCGCCTTCGCTCGCACAGGAGCCTTCTATCCCTTCTTCGGAACCTTCATCGGATGGATCGGCACCGCCTCCACCGGCTCCGACACCTCCTCTAACGTCCTCTTCGGCAGCCTGCAAAAGCTCACAGCCCAGCAGCTCGGCATCTCCCCCTATCTCATGACCTCTGCCAACTCCACCGGAGGCGTGATGGGCAAGATGATCGCCCCGCAGAGCATCGTCGTCGCAACCACCGCCACCAATCAATACGGCAAAGAGGGCACCATCCTCCGTTTCGTCTTCCTCAACAGCGTCGCACTAGCCGGCCTGATGGGCTTGCTCGTCTCGCTTGTAGCTCGCTGGCCTGCACTGACAAAGCTGTTTCTTCGCTAAGCCCTAAGGCGCCAGCAAAATTCGGAGATCCCGCAGATTATTCCCCGTAGGCCCCGTCACCACCGCATCTCCCAGCATCGCCAGCAGATCATTCGAGTCGAATCCCGCCAGCGCCGCCTTCACCGGATAACCCGCAGCATTCGCCCTCGCCACCGTCGTCCCATCCACCACCCCACCCGCGGCAGAGCTATGCCCATCCACGCCATCACTCCCCGCACTCAAAATCTCAATCTTCTTTCCCGCAATCAACTCCGCACACAACAAAGCAAAGTGCTGATTCCGCCCTCCATTCCCCTTCACCCCATGCGGCACCGTCACGGTCACCTCGCCCGCCGATAGAAGACAAACGCGCTCCCCTCCACGCCTCAACTCACCTACCCGCTGCACCAGATATTCCGCCGCCCGCTGCACGTCCCAATCATCACAGCCGTTGTCGACCTCCACCTTCCACCCAAGCTCTCCCGCCCGCGCCGCAGCAGCCTCCTCCAACGAAACACTATCCAGCAAAACGTTCCATCGCGACCGCGCAAAGATCTCATCCCCCACCTTGGGCGTCTCCACAAGCGAACGCCCCTCAATCATCTCCGCAACCACACCCGGAAACCTCTCCACCAACCCGTACTCCTCGGCAATCCGATAAACATCCTCCACCGTGCTCCCATCCGGCATCGTCGGCCCCGACGAAAGCGCGTCAAGCTGCCCCGCCGGCACATCTGAAACGAAGATCGTCACCTGCTCCGCCGGAGCCGCAGCCGCAGCAAGTCGCCCACCCTTCACCGCCGAAAGATGCTTCCTCACCGCATTCATCGCCGCAATCGGAGCCCCGCTCTCCACCAGCGCCTTGTGCGTAGCAGCTAACGTCTCCACAGAGATCCCCGGCTCCAAAAATCGCTCCACCATCGCCGACCCGCCACCACTCACGAGAAAAACCACGAGGTCCCTCTCCGTCAGCCCCTCCAGAGTCCTCAAAATATCCCCCGCGGCCTCGACAGAAGCCCCATTCGGCAAAGGATGCCCACCGTGCCACACACGAAACCGCGTCTTATCCAACTCCACCAACTCCGGCGCAACCACAACACCCTCAAACCGCCCCGCAAACTCCCCAGCCGCATGCAAAAAAGCCCGCGTCATCGTCCCCGCAGCCTTCCCCATCGCAATCAACACCAATCGCCCATACCGCTCCAGCGAATACTCATACTCATCCACCCAGAGCGCGCCACCCGAAAACCTCACCCGCTGGCCCATCGCCACATCCACCCGCGAAGCACTCAGCGCATGCCTGAAGATATTCAGCGCATCTCTTCGCTCATGGCTCATGGCACCCACACCTTCAACCAACATCAACCCTCGACAGTCATCACGCGAAGCTCCGGAGGCACAATCAACCGCGCCTCCGTCCGCGCCTGCACTTCCGCCGCGCTCAGCCCCTCCGCAACCTCAGTCAACACCAACCCCTCAGGCGTCACATGAATCCAGCAAAGCTCCGTCACAATGTCATGAACCACGCTCTGTCCCGTCAGCGGCAGCGTACACGCCTTCAAAATCCGCGAAGCCCCTTCTTTCGTCTGATGCTCCATAGCAACAATCACCCGCCGAGCCCCCGCCACCAGGTCCATCGCCCCGCCCATCCCCTTCACCATCTTGCCCGGAATCGTCCAGTTCGCCAGATTCCCTTTCTCATCCACCTGCATCGCCCCAAGCACACTCATATCCATATGCCCGCCGCGAATCATCGCAAACGACTCCTCGCTCCCAAAAAACGAGGACCCCGGAATCTCCGTCACCGTCTGCTTCCCCGCATTAATCAAATCCGGATCTTCCTGCTCAGCAGTCGGCGGCCCGCCGACCCCAAGCATTCCATTCTCCGACTGAAACATCACATCGATCCCCGCCGGAATAAACCCCGCAATCATCGTCGGCAACCCAATCCCGAGGTTCACATAAAACCCATCCTTGAACTCACGGGCAATCCGACGCGCAATCCTCTCCTTACCCGTCACGCGGCACCTCCGGCCTTTATAAACTTCGCCTCAATCGGCTTCACATACTTCTCACCCACCAGAATCCGATTAACATAAATCCCCGGCGTAACAATGTGATCCGGATCAAGCTCACCCGGCTCCACCAACTCCTCCACCTCAGCAATCGTCAAATCCGCCGCAGTCGCCATCGCCGGATTAAAGTTCCGCGCCGTCTTCCGGTAAACAAGATTCCCCAACCGGTCGCCCTTCCACGCCTTCACCAGTGCCACATCGGCATGCAGAGCCTGCTCCAAAACATAAGTCCTCGCACCAATCTCCCGCGTCTCCTTACCCTCCGCCACCACCGTGCCCAACCCCGTAGGCACATAAAACGCCGGAATCCCCGCACCACCCGCGCGAATCCGCTCCGCGAGTGTCCCCTGCGGAATCAGCGTCAAATCCAGCTCTCCCTTCAGCACCAACTGCTCCAATCGCCGGTTCTCCCCCACATAACTCCCAATGTGCGAAGCAATCATCCCCGCCTCGAGCATCAACCCCATGCCGAACCCATCCACACCCATGTTGTTGCTGATCGTCTGCAGTCCCGTCACCCGCCGCCGCACCAGTGCCGCAATCAAATTCTCCGGAATGCCGCAGAGCCCAAAGCCCCCCAGCATAATCGTCGAACCCGAAGCAATATCCGCAACCGCCTCATCCGCGGAAGAAACAACTTTATTCATATCGCAAATCTCTCCACAGCCACGTCAACTCGCGCCGCTGAAAACGCCTCTACTTCGCCTGCGTCGAAAACGTAAACGTAGTCATGCTGTGACGCGTCTCTCCCGGCTTCAGCAAAGTTGACGGAAAACTCGGGTGGTTCGGCGAATCAGGAAAGTGCTGCGTCTCCAGGCACAGCCCCGCGTTCTTCTGATGCCCTTCCTGCGCCTTCCCATACTTCGTATCATCCAGAAAATTCCCCGAGTAGAACTGAACACCCGGCTCCGTCGTCGTCACCGTCAGCACACGCCCGCTCACCGGATCGTAGACCCGCGCTGCAGTCTTCACGTCTCCGTCTTTTCCGCGAAGCACCCAGTTATGGTCGTATCCTCCCGCTATCTTCAGCTGCTCGTTATTGTCATTGATGCGGGCCCCAATTACTGTCGCCTTACGAAAATCAAACGGCGTACCCTCCACCGGAGCGAGCACACCCGTCGGAATCAAGCCCGCATCGACCGGCGTGTATTGATCAGCCGGAATCATCATCTCTTCGTTGAGAATCGGCTTACCATCAGCCGACAGGTTGAAGTAGGAGTGGTTCGTCAGGTTCACCACCGTAGCCTTATCCGTCGAAACGCTGTAATCAATCCGCAGAGCATTGTGGTGCACCGTATATCGAACATGCGCAGTCAGCGTTCCCGGATAACCCATATCCCCGTCTTTGCTCACCAGCGTCATCTCCACGCCATCGGCAACCGCCCGCCCCTGCCAAACCAGTCGGTCGAACCCCACCGTCCCACCATGCAGCGAGTTTGCATTATTGTTGGTCGGCACCTGGTAGTGCTTCCCATCGATTGAAAACTTTCCCAGCGCAATCCGGTTCCCATACCGCCCCACAATCGCCCCGAAATAAGTCTTGTTGTCCGCAAGGTAACCATCCAGAGCGCTGTATCCCAGCACGACATTCTGCATCGTACCGGCGCGGTTTGGCGTCTTGATCGAAACAACGCGAGCGCCATACGTCATAACGCTCGCCTCTATCCCATCGCTCGTCAAAACGTATAGGTCTACAGGCGTGCCATCCGGTGTCTTCCCAAGTACGGTCTGCGATACCATGCCATGTGCAGTCATCCCTGTTGTCATGATAAGCAGCATAACCTTTACCCACTTCATCGTCATGTCTCCCAAACTCTCTTTCTCCCCAGCGGCTCAATTTCGTTGCCGAAATGCCGCACATCGATGGTCCTCGCCACTATACGTGAACCATCCATCCACCACGAAACAGCGATATTATGAATCGCGACACCTCCACGACGAAGGACACTCATGATCATTCAGGCCAGAAGATTTTTCGTGTTTTCTCTGCTCCTCCTCTGCACCCTCCCCACCACCTTCGCCGCCGCCGCCGATCACTGGGTCGGCACCTGGGCCACCTCTCCCATGGCCGCCAAAAATCCCACCGCAAAGTTCGGGGCAGAAGGCACCGACGGCACGACCCTCCGCGAGATCGTCCACATCTCACTCGGCGGTCCCTCCGTCCGCGCCATATTCACCAACGAGTTCGGCCTCGACCCCCTCACCATCGGAGCCGCCCAGATCGCTCTCAGCACCGAAGCCTCCGCCATCACCCCAACTACGGCCCTTCCCCTCACCTTCAACGGCAAACCCTCCATCACCATCCCCCCCGGAGCCCTAATCATCAGCGATCCCGTCGCCCTCAAAGTCGCGCCCGGCTCCAACCTCGCCGTCAGCCTCTTCCTCCCCGACCAACCCGTCACCCAACTCACCCTCCATTCCTTCGCCGACCAGACCAACTACCTCGCCTCCGGCAACGTCATCAGCGCCCCGTCGCTAGACAACCCCACGCCCTTCTACTCCTGGGACTTCCTCAAAGGCATCGACGTCACCGCCGACGAAAAAGCAGCCTCCATCGTCACCTTCGGCGACAGCATCACCGACGGAGCACACAGCACCCGCGACGCCAACGCCCGCTGGCCTGACGTCCTCGCCCGCCGGCTCCAGGCCGACAAGAAGACCGACCACCTCGCCGTCCTCAACGAAGGCATCGGAGGCAACCGCGTCCTCCACGACACCTCCGGTCCCTCCGCCCTCGCCCGCTTCGATCGCGACGTCCTCGCCCAGGCCGGAGTCAAGTACCTCGTCATCATGGAAAGCATCAACGACATCGGCCACGCCACCGACCCGACCAAACCCTACGACGTCGTCACCGCCGAAGACCTCATAGCCGGCCTCACCCAGCTAGCCATCCGAGCCCACACCCACGGCATCAAGGTCTACGGAGCCACCCTCACACCCTTCGTCGGAGCAAAATATCAATCGCCCGCCGGAGAAGAGATGCGCCAAACCATCAACCAGTGGATCCGCACCACCAACCAGCTCGACGGCGTCATCGACTTCGACAAAGTCACCACCGACCCCACCCACCCCGGCATGTTCCTCATCCTCGACGACTCCGGCGACCACCTCCACCCCGGCGACGCCGGCTACAAAGCCATGGGCGAATCCATCGACCTAAAACTCTTCACCAAATAACCCCGCACACCCTCCATGAAGCGTCATCTCGACCGAAGCGATGGACGGCATCATCGTCAATCGCGAAGTGGAGAAGCCTGCCCTGAGCGAAGTCGAACGGGACCCCGCATTTCGTTTTTGCCGTTGCCTTTCTTGTTTGTCGTTTCCAGCCGGGATCTGCTTTTTGCAGTCCCCACCAGGTCAGGCCGAAACCTTCCCCCGCTCCCAAGGCTGCAGCACCTTCACCGAAGCCATCCCCGCCGCCGTAGCCGCCTGAATCCCCATCTCCGTATCCTCAAACACCAGACAATCCTCAGGCTTCACTCCAAGCCGCTCTGCCGCCATCAAAAACGGCTCCGGATCAGGCTTACTCTTCACATAATCCCCCGCACAAACCAGCGTCTCAAACTTATCGAGAATCCCAAGCGTCTCCAGAGACTTCGTCACCGAATCCCGCGTACTCCCCGAAACCACAGCAAACGGAATCTTCCCATGCGTCATTTGGATATGCTCCAGCACCTCCGGCACCGCCTTCAATTGCGGCAGAATGTCGTAGTACATCCCTTCCTTGCGCCGTGCCACCTCGTCCGCCGGCATAGCCAGCCCCTCCCGCACATTCAGCGCTGCGATTATCTCAGCGACCGGCATTCCACCCCACGAATAAAACAGCTCTTCGTCAAACGCACATCCCCACTCCGCCAGCACCGTCTTCCACGCGACATAGTGCAGCGGCATCGAGTCCACAATCGTCCCGTCACAATCAAACAAGTAGGCCTTGAAAGGCCCATCCGGCAGCTTCAGTTCCATCTCTCCCTTTCTCTCTTCCATCAAAAATCTCCAGTCGCCACTCCCGAAGCCTCATCGCCCGCGGGCCGGCACCGTCCCTTCGTCCATCAGCATCCGCGCGGCACGATCAAACCCATTCCACGCCGCAGCCGCCAACCCACCACCCACACTCACCCGCCTCACACCCACTCCAGCCAGTTCATCCACCCGCATATCCGGCCCCAGCAACAACGCATTCACCGGCTTAGGAGCGAGCGCCTTAACCACCGTCTCAATCTCCCCCAAATCCTTGATCCCCGGCGCATACAAACAATCCGCCCCCGCCTCCGAATAAGCCACCAGCCGCTCAATCGTCGCATCGAGCCCTGTCCGTCCAATCAGATACCCCTCCGACCGCCCCACCAGCAAAACATCCTCGCCCGATCCATCAATCGCCTCCCGAGCCGCCCGCATCCGCTCCACTGCCAGCGCAAGCTCATACAACTCACCCGTCCTGTCCTCAATCGACAAGCCCGCCACGCCCGTCTTGACCGCCAGCCCAACATTTGCCGCAACCCCTTCGGGCCCATCCGCAAACCCAGCCTCAAAATCCGCATTCACCGGCAACTCGGTCGCTCCACACAAAACCCGCAGATGCGCCAGCACCTCGTCCCGCGACACCTCACCATCCTCGCGCCCCATCGACCAAGCCAACCCCGAGCTCGTCGAGGCCAGTGCCTTGAACCCCATCCGTTCCAGCCGCACCGCGCTCCCCACGTCCCAAGGATTCGGCAGCACAAAGCATCCCTCCCGATGCAACTCCCGAAACGCCGCCCGCCGCGCCGCGAAATCCCCAGCCATACTCGCTCCTCGTTTCAACAAACTCGGGGCGGCCGCGAACCGAAGCATCCACGCTTCCCCGCAAAACCGCCCCGCTCTCATTCCGCAAAAACTACTTCAATTCAATCCCGGCAAAGAAGTATCCAATCTCAAAGGCCGCCGTATCCTCAGCATCCGAACCATGAATCGCATTCTCCCCAATCGACGAAGCAAACTTCTTCCGAATCGTCCCCGCATCCGCCTTCGCCGGGTCCGTCGCGCCCATCAACGTCCTCAGATCGGCAATCGCATTCTCCTTTTCCAGCACCATCGGAAAAATCGGCCCACTCGACATAAACTCTGTCAATTCCCCAAAAAAGGGACGAGCGGCATGAACGTAATAGAACCCCTCGGCCTGAGCCTTCGAGATCGACATCCGCTTAATCGAAACAATCTTAAACCCTGCCTTTTCAATCTCGGCAAGGATAGCCGCGGCATGGCCCTTCTTCACCGCGTCCGGCTTAATGATGCTGAATGTGCGCTGTGGCAACGTATTTCTCCTGTATGAGTCTCTCTATCTAGTGTAGAACAAGGCCAGCAAACCGCGCCTGCTCCGCCCAGGCGGCAACCTTATTCTGGAGAGCTTGACGATGTTGCGAAAAACAGCGTGGATCTGGTTCGTAGGCTTCGCAGCATGGCTCGGCGACGCCCTCCTCAGCCTCCGCTACCACAATTTGCTCCACGCCCGCATCGCCCTCGTCGTAGCCATCGTCTTTTTCACCGCCGGCCTCTTCTACCGCCGCCAGACTTAAGCACTTTCAATCACCCTTCTGCGGCAGCCAAACTTAGATTGGACGCAATCTCCAACAGGCGCTTGTCGCGGGTCCAAAGTAGGGTTCCGGGCATCAGCCGCGCAGCCGCAAGCAGGTGAACGTCAATGTATCCGATACCCGATCCGAAGAGCGCATATCGGGAAACAAACTGCAGTACTTCGTCATCCTCTGCTACCTTCGCCCGAGGCAAATCCATCAGTTCATTCACCAGCAAATCACGGCGCTTGAAACTGCCCATCGCAAGTTCGCCGATCACGAACGGGTGTGAAAGTACCTGCCCTGTTCCGAGCAGGCGATGCATTCCCGCCTCGTTCTTCCGAAGATGATCGACCCAGACTGAGCTATCGACGAGAATCACTTCGCGGGCCGTCGCCGCGGAATGTACTTCGCGTCAGGTTCAGTGCCGCCCAGGGCCGCGAGCCTGCGCGCCGCCTCCCGCTCAATCAGAGCCTTCAACGCTTCACGCATCAATGCCGACTTTTCGTGAAGTCCCGTGTAAGAGACCGCCTTCTCAAGCAACACGTCGTCCAATGCAATTGTCGTTCTCATGCATCAATTCTATCATCAAATGATGCCAAAACTCGTGCCCAACTAAACCTCAATACTTCCAACTCATATCCGCCCCACCCGGAGCCGTCTTCTCAATCCGCTCCATAATCTTCGGCAGATACATCGTGTTGTAGTGCAGCCTTGAATACGCATTCGGCAGCGCCGGATCCCCATTCCAGCAATGCTCCGCCCGAGGCCCATACTTCACCTCGCCCTCATACGGAACGCCTTTCCCCGGAGTCCCCGTAGTCTTCAGAAAATCCTCCATCAGATAAACCGCATCATTCAAAAAGTAAGTATCCGCGTCCCCCACATACAGATGAATCTTCCCTTGCAATTTCGGCCCCAGCGTATCCCAGTTCTTCTGCAAAATCGCATCCAGGTCATAGTGCTCTCGCCAGTACTCCGCGACCTTGTGATCGATCACACCCGTCTCTTTATCAAAAATCTGCGCAGGATACCCATCCTTCCCCTCCGGCCCATAAACCGCCTGCCAGATATCCAACTGATCCCCTGACCGGCCCGTATCCCCCAACGCCGCCTCATACGCCGCATTGTCCCGAACAGAAATCAGCGTTTGCCCCAGATAATTCCGCATCGCCGGCTGCTCAATTTGCTTATTCGCCCCCTGGATGTAAAACATGTTGTCGTCCTTATACAAATCCCGCGACATATAAGCATGAAAATCTACCGGGTCCGGGCAAGCTACAAACGCCCCGTTGTAATGGTCGGGATAAAAAATCTGCACCGCCAGCGACTCCCACCCACCCGTCGACCCGCCATACATAAACCGAGCCCAACCCTGCCCAATCGCGCGAAACTGCTTCTCTACCGCAGGAACAAGCTCCGTCTCAATCGCATCCCCATAAGGCCCCAGGTTCGCCGAGTTCACCGCATAAGAATCGTCATAGTAAGGATTCGCATGTTGAATCTTCATAATCAGAACCCGCGGAAATCCCGGACTGATCCACTTCTGGTACTCCTTATAACCCTCCTCCTGCTGAATCCGGTTATATCCCGCAAGATGAAACCGCTCCGAATAGTTCGGCTTCAAATTCGGATCCGGAGGCGTCGTCCGAAAATCATCAAACCCCGTCACAAAATGGTCATGAAAGATCATCAGCGGAAACCGAGCATTCGGATGCTCATCAAAATCCTCCGGCACCAGCACCACCGCACTCAAAAACACGGGCCGCCCCCAGAACTTCGTCAGCAACTCACTCTGAACCTTAATGTGCCGCACATATTTTGTATCTGCTTCAGGCACAATTGGCGGAATCACCTCTGTCAGCGAAACCACAATCGGCGCACCACCCGGCCCCACATGCACCTTCACCGGCTTGCTATAAAAATTCCCTGGCGCAAGATTCCAATGCTTCCCCTCCCCACGATCCGGCGACAACTTAATCGTCTTCCCATCCGCGCGATGAAACGTCTCATACACATCCAGCACCGCCTGCACGGTATAGTCCCCCGGCGGAACCTGGCTCAACTTCCTCACCGGATACCCCGCCGCCGAATCACCCACCGTCATACTCTGCCCAGGCTTCCACCCATCCACCGTCACCCCAAAAACCATCTGGCTCTTCGGCGTATCGTCAATCTGCATCCGCGGCTCTTCCGACGAATCGTTCGACAACAAAAACAAAAGCCGACCATCCAGCGCCTTAGCCGACCGCGCCTCCGGAAACGAAACCGACACAGCCTGAACACCCGTCTGAGCATTCAACGAAACACTGGCCGCGGCCAGCGCGAACAACAACACAGTTTTACGCATGACGAGAGTATACAAACCCGCTTCTACCCCAGCTGCGTCAAACCCTTGGTATCATCCTCCCATCACTTTTCTGTCCGAGCGTCCTTGCGTTGCAAGCCTTAGCCAGCCCCCGTGGAGAAAAACTATGACACCATCAAACTGCCTGAAAGTCGCCGCTCTTCTCACCAGCCTCACCATTGCCTCCATCGCAAACGCCGCCGACACTCTCCCCGCCGCAAAGCCCCTCAAAGTCCCCGAGCTCAAATACGAAAAGTTCACCCTCCCCAACGGCCTCGTCGTCCTCACCCACGAAGACCATCGCCTCCCGCTCGTGGCCGTCGACCTCTGGTACCACGTCGGCCCACTCAACGAGCGCCCTGGCCGCACCGGCTTCGCCCACCTCTTCGAACACATGATGTTTGAAGGCTCCGAGCACGTCGGCGAAAAGGCCCACTTCAAATACCTCGAAGGCGCAGGCGCAACCGACATCAACGGCACCACCGACTTCGACCGCACCAACTACTTCGAAACCCTCCCCAGCAACCAGCTCGAGCTAGCCCTCTGGCTCGAAAGCGACCGCATGGGCTTCCTCCTCGAAGGCCTCGACCGGACCAAGCTCACCAACCAGCGCGACGTCGTCCGCAACGAGCGCCGCCAGGGCGAAGGCACTCCCTACGATCTCGCCGACGAGCAGATCTACCACATGCTCTTCCCGCACGAGCATCCTTACTACGCCTCCGTCATCGGCTCCCACGCCGACATCGAAGCCGCCCGCATCAACGACGTCCGCGACTTCCACCAGCAGTTCTACACCCCCAACAACGCCAGCATCGCCATCGCCGGCGACTTCAATCCCGCCCAGCTCAAAGCTCTCCTCACCAAATACTTCGCCCCCATTCCCAAAGGCCCTGCAGTCGACCCCGTCACCGTAAAAACCCCACCCATCACCACCCAAAAACGCGCCACCGTTACCGACACCGTCCAACTCCCGCGTCTCTCCGTCGCCTGGCTCACTCCCGGCGCCTTCACCCCCGGCGACGCCGAAGCTGACCTCCTAGTCCACATACTCGGTAGCGGCAAAGCCAGCCGCCTCTACCGCAAGCTCGTCTACGAGCAGCAGATCGCCCAATCCGTAAACTGCTCTCTCAACGATCTCAAGCTAGGCTCCGTCGCCCAATGCGACATCACCGCCAAACCTAACGTCACCCTCGAAACCCTCGAAGCCGCTCTCTGGAAAGAAGTCGCCAGCCTTCAATCCGACGGCCCCACCCAGCCCGAACTCGACCGCGCCCGTACCGTCGACGTCACCCATAAGATCATCGGTCTCCAGCGCCTAGGCGGCTTCGGCGGCGTCGCCGACACCCTCGACCGCTACAACCAGTTCCTCGACGACCCCGGCTACCTCCCCAAAGACATCGCCCGCTACCAAACCGCCACCATCGCCTCCGTCAAACAGGTCGCCAGCCAATACCTCGGCGCCAATCAAAGCGTCGTCATCAACTGCGTCCCCGGTAAAAAAGTAGTCGACGACGTCCCCCGCAGCCCCGATAACACCGACGCCGACGCCAAGCTCACCCAACCCTACTCCCCCGACTTCGAGCAGCAACAGAACTGGCGAAAGACCGCTCCCGCCCCCGGCCCTGCCGTCGCCTTCAACCTCCCCGTCCCCAAAACTTTCACCCTCCCCAACGGCCTTCAAATCCTCCTTCTCGAAGACCACGCCCTGCCCGTCTTCTCCGCCGGAGTCGTCGTCCGCGGCGGCAGCGAAAACGACTCTCCCGCCAAAGCTGGCCTCGCCGGCTTCACCGCGCGCCTCCTCACCGAAGGCACCACGCAACGCTCCGCCACCGTCCTCGCCGACGACGCCGAACAGATCGGCACCAACCTCACCTCCTCCGCAGCCGTCGATCTCTCCAGCGCCAGCCTCAGCGCCCTCAGCAACAACACCGACGCCGGCCTCGACCTCCTCTCCGACATCGTCCAGCACCCAGCCTTCTCCTCCGAAGAGGTCGAGCGCGTCCGCAAGCAGCGCCTCGTCTCCATCCTCCAGGAAGGCGACCAGCCCGTGGCCTCCATGCTCCGCGTAGGCTTCCGCACTCTCTACGGCGACCACCCCTACGGCTTCCGCCCCATCGGCACCACCGACGGCGTCAAATCCATCACCCGCGACGACATCGCCGCCTTCTGGAAAGCCCACTACGGCCCCAAAGACTCCGCCCTCGTCTTCGCCGGCGACATCAACGAAACCGAGGCCAAACGCCTCGCCGAAAAATACTTTGACTCTTGGTCCGGAACAGCCTCAACCGCCGCATCCCTGCCTCCCGCACCCAGCGCGCCCAGCCTCAAAATCGTCATCGTCGACAAGCCCGGCGCGCCCCAAACCGCTCTCTACGCCATCGGCTTCGGCGTCCCCCGCACCACGCCCGACTACCCCGCCATCCTCATCATGAACAACGTCCTCGGCGGCCTCTTTGCCAGCCGCATCAACATGAACCTCCGCGAAGAGCACGGCTACACCTACGGCGCAGGCTCCGGCTACTTCTTCAACCGCACCGGTGGCCCCTTCTACGCAGGAGCTCAGGTCCGCACCGACGTCACAGCACCCGCCGCCAAACAACTCATGCTCGAACTCAACCGCATTCGCACCGACCCACCCTCACCCACCGAGCTCAAGCTGGCCAAAGACTCACTCCTCCACTCCCTCCCCGGCGACTTCGAAACCACGCAGGCCTCTGTCGGCGGCTTGCAGCAGATCTTCATCTACGGCCTCCCGCTCGACTACTACGCCAAACTACCCGGCCGTTTCGAAGCCGTCACTCCAGCCGAAGTAGCCAAAGCCGCCCAGTCCGACGTCCATCCCGACCAACTCGTCCTCGTAGCCGTAGGCGATCGCGCCAAAATCGAACCGGCCCTGAAAGAACTCAACCTCGGCCCCATCGAATACCGCGATACCTCCGGCAACCCCGCCAAATAACCAAGCAACATCACGCACAACAAAACAAGGCCGGAGAGCAAAACTCTCCGGCCTTGTTCTGTTGTTAGCTCTTGGTCCGTTGCCCATATTTGTTGTCATTCCGCAGCGCAGCGGAGGAATCTGCGGTTCCAGCTAACTAAGCCTTCCCCAGAACCCTCGCCATAGCCTCGCCAATCTCAGCAGGCGACTTCACCACATGAATCCCCGCCTCCGACATAGCCTTCATCTTCTCCGCGGCCGTACCTTCACCACCGGAGATGATCGCCCCAGCATGCCCCATCCGTCGTCCCGGAGGAGCCGTCTGCCCGGCAATAAATCCAACCACCGGCTTCTTCACATTCTCCTTGATGTACTTCGCCGCAGCCTCTTCCGCCGAGCCGCCGATCTCACCAATCATGATGATCGCCTCCGTCTGCGGATCCTCATTCAGCAGTTTCAACGCATCAATATGAGTCGTCCCAATAATCGGGTCGCCACCAATTCCAATCGCCGTCGACTGCCCAATCCCCCGCGTCGTCAACTGATACACAGCCTCATAAGTCAGCGTTCCCGACTTAGAAACGATCCCGACATTCCCTTCCTTATGAATCCGCCCCGGCATAATCCCGACCTTGGCCTTACCCGGCGAAATCACCCCAGGACAATTCGGCCCAATCAGTCGGCTCTTCGACCGCTTCACAAAATCCCAGGTCTTCACCATATCCAGAACAGGAATCCCCTCAGTAATACAAATCACCAGCGGAACCCCAGCCGCAGCAGCCTCCAGAATCCCATCCGCAGCAGCTGGAGGCGGCACAAAGATCACCGAAACATTAGCCCCCGTCTCCTTCACCGCCTCTTCGACAGTATTGAAAACCGGCCAACCCTCGTGCGTCGTGCCACCCTTACCCGGCGTAACGCCACCCACAACCTTCGTCCCATACTCCGCGCAGGCCTTCGCATGAAAAGTCCCCTCACGCCCCGTAATTCCCTGCACAATCAACCGAGTATTCTTATCAACCAAAACCGCCATTTCGATCTCCTCACAACTTTCGGCACTTCGAAAACTTCGCTTCCTAGCTTCAGGACTTTTGCTTCCCTGGTCCCCGGCCTTTGCTTCTAGGTATCCCAAGGCTTCAGCCTTGGGCCTCTCAAGCCCTCGCAAAATCGGGGGCTTTAGCCCCTGGGGTATGTCTTCCTATCCGTTTCCCGCCCCTTTGCCGGAAGCAGCAACGGCCAAATCCGCCGCCTCTTTCATCGTCGCGCCCACTTCAAACTTCAATCCGGAATCCTTCAAAATCTTCCGGCCTTCTTCCACATTCGTGCCTTCCAACCGCAAAATAATCGGCAATTTCACATCCAACTTCTTCGCCGCCGCAACAACCGCAGTCGCCAGCACATCCACCCTCAGGATCCCGCCAAAAATATTAATGAAGATCGCCTTCACATTCGGGTCACTCAGCAAAATCCCAAACGCATTCTCAATCTGCTCCTGATTCGCACCACCACCCACATCCAGAAAGTTCGCCGCCGCGCCTCCCGCATACTGAATGATGTCCATCGTCGCCATCGCGAGCCCGGCGCCATTCACCATGCACGCAATCGAGCCATCCAGCTTGATGTAGTTCAGCGCAAACTTGCTCGCCTCCACCTCAAGCGGATCTTCCTCGCTCAAATCGCGAAGCTCCTTCAGATCCTTATGCCGGAACATGGCATTGTCATCGAAATTGATCTTGCAATCGAGCGCCAGCAGCTTGTCATCCTTCGTCGTAATAAACGGATTGATCTCCATCAACGTCGAATCCGTCTCAATGAAGGCCTTATACAAGCCCGTCATAAACTTCACGGCATCGCCAATCTGCGTAGGCTTCAGCCCCAGCTTGAACGCCAGCTTTCGCGCCTGGTAAGGAGCAAACCCCACCGCCGGATCGATGTATTCCTTAAAATCTTCTCCGGAGTAGCATGCGCCACTTCCTCAATCTCCATCCCACCGGCCTGCGAGGCCATAAACACGACCTTCGCCGAAGCCCGGTCCAGCACCAGCCCCAGATAAAGCTCGCGGTCAATCGCCGATCCCTCTTCAATCAGCAGCCGCTGAACCTTCTGCCCGGCAGGCCCGGTCTGATGCGTCACCAGCTGCATCCCCAGAATCGCCTTCGCCGCTGTACCCGCCTCTTCGAGCGCCTTCGCCAGCTTCACGCCGCCGCCCTTGCCGCGCCCGCCCGCATGAATCTGCGCCTTCACCACCACAACCTTGTTCCCGGCGCCAAACAAACTCTTGGCCGCCGTGTCAGCCTGTTCCAGCGTCGTCGCCATCTCGCCGCCCGGAACCGGCACGCCATACTTCCGCAGAATCTCTTTTGCCTGATACTCGTGAATTTTCATAGGTGTGTTCGCAGAACTCCCGCTCAAAAAGTGTAGCGGACGCAAACAACCCCTAGCAATCCGAAATGCGAACAATCGTGCGCTTATCGCCCACCCTGGCCAGTCGGGTGCCACACAACCTGCCCGGAGCCTGTCCAAGGAGAAGACTCAGGAAGTGTGGCACCACACCAGCACAGCAATCGCGGAGTCTTACTTCGCCTTCTCCGTGCTCAGCTCCTTGCGATACTCAAGGATCGAATAACTCACCTTCTCGCTGTACTTCGCAGTATTCGCCTCAAATGTCGCCATATCCTCCTTGCTCATCGCGGCAAAAATCTTATTCCCTTTGTCCAGCTCGGCAAATTTATCCATCGCAAGCACAGTAAACATACGGTCCGGATTACCCATCAGTGTCTTGTAAGTCTCGAAATCGGTTATGCCCGCCTTCTTCGCCGCAGGAAGCTGGATCTTCGCGATGTCATCGTAGAAGCCCTCCTGCATCCCCGGCCTCACAAGGATCTCCGTAACCCGAATCAGCGGCGAAATCTTTTCATCGACGATGCTCAACGACCCGATCATCAACATACTCGACTCTTCGCTCGAAATCATCGCGGCCGCTCGTTTCTTTTCAATCGCCGCACGCTCCTCCGCCGTCGCCCCTCTGCTGTAATACGTCCCCGCGTCATAGTGCGCATAGTTGTCCAGCGGAATCACCGTGTAGTACTTGTAGAGAGTCCCGAACATCGCCGTCGAATAAACATGACAAGACTGGCCGCCGCCTTTCACAATCGCAGCACAGCGCTGCTTCTCCGCGGCCTCAAACTCAGCCACTGCGCTCGGATGAATCACCGTTTCAATCAACACCATTCGCTGATTACCAGAGGCGGCAGGAGGCTGGGCGGACATCGACACATAGGCTGACAACACAAAAGCGGAGATGGCCACAAAGCCACCTGGAAATCCTTTGATCGTGCGCATAGATTCCTCATTTAAATTGATTTTTTTGAAGTTGGGACCCGGTGACTCATCATCGGCGCACCGACCTTATCCGTCAAGACAATTTCCGCTCCATTCCTGCATCTCACGGCATCGGCTTCAATCCGCTCCATCCCCACGACAGCCTTTCGTCTAAGATTTCCTCGATGCCAAAACACATCCTCACCCGTCGCGCAATGCTCCAGCTCTCCGCGACAGCAGCAACCGCCCTCACTTTCCCCACCCTCGCCGAAGCCGCACAACCCGCTCCGCAAAACAATCTCTACGCCAACCTCCTCCAAACCTGGTGCGACG
The DNA here is from genome assembly GCA_963841335.1 of uncultured Acidobacteriaceae bacterium. Classification (GTDB taxonomy): domain Bacteria; phylum Acidobacteriota; class Terriglobia; order Terriglobales; family Acidobacteriaceae; genus Edaphobacter. Next base: position 939,160 of record CAWJCF010000001.1, read on the forward strand.
GCCTTCTCGCTCACCAATCCACCAACCCCGACCCAGCCCTCCGCGGAGCCCTCCTCTGCCCAGCCTGCGCCATCATCCACGGCCGCTGCGGAGACGCCGTCTACCCACTCCTCCGCCAGGCCCACGCCACCGGCCAATCTAAATACCTCGAAGCCGCCCTCCTCGTCCACGAGTGGTCCGAGCAGCAAGTCTCCCGCGCCGACGGCAGTTGGATCAACGACGTCACCCTCAGTTCCTGGCAAGGCATCACCGTCTTCCACGCCATCGCCCTCGCCGAAGCCCTCCACCACCACGGCGCCATCCTCGACACCGCCACTCGCCAGCGCTGGACCGATCGCCTCGCCCGCGCCGCAAAATTTCTCGACACCTTCATCACCATCGAGACCGGCAACATCAACTACCCCGTCACCTCATCCCATTGCTTCGCCATCTGCGCCCAGGTCCTCAACGAACCCCACTATCAGGACCGAGCCCGCCAGCTAGCCCACGCCTCCATGGACTACTTCACCGAAAACAATCTCCTCTTCGGCGAAGGCCACCCACAAACCGCCATCACCCCCAAAAAATGCCGCCCCGTGGACCTCGGCTACAACGTAGAAGAATCCCTCCCATCCCTGGCCCAGTACGCCCTCCTCGCCAAAGACCAACCCGTCCTCGACAAAACCATCTCCGCCCTCCAAGCCCACCTGGAATTCATGCTCCCCGACGGCTCCTGGGACAACTCCTGGGGCTCCCGCAACTACAAATGGTCCTGGTGGGGCTCACGCACCAGCGACGGCTGCCACCCCGCCTTCGTCCTCCTAGCCGACCACGACCCGCGCTTCCGCGAAGCCGCCCTCCGCAACGTCGAGCTCATGTCCGCCTGCACCCACAACAACGTTCTCTACGGCGGCCCACACTACTTCCAGCACGGCGACAAGCCCTGCATCCACCACACCTTCACCCACGCCAAATCCCTCGCCACCGTCCTCGACAGTACCGCCCTCACCGCAATTCCAAAAGCTGTCATTTCGACCGAAGGCGGCGCATCTGCCGCCGAAGTGGAGAAACCTGCTTCTCTACCTCTCACTCCATCCCCGCGCCTAACCCTCCCGCGCGACCAACCCTACGGCCTCAAATCCTTCCCCGAGATCGCCACCCACCTCGCCTCCATCGGCCACTGGCGAGCCACAGTCACCGGCTACGACTTCGAATACATCGAACGAGTGCAATCCGGCGGCGGAGGAGCATCCGGAGGAGGCCACGCCTCAGGCGGAGCCCTCTCGCTCCTCTACCACCAAACCCTCGGTCCCATCCTCACCGCCAGCATGACCGAGTATCAGATGATCGAAATCTCCAACCAGCAAGTCCATCTCGACAAACCCCACATGTGCCTAACCCCGCGCATCGAACTCGCCGGCAAACAAACCTACACGAGCCTCAGCGACTTCGAAGCCGAGCTCACCACCAATGCCACTCCGCAACGAATCACTTTCGAAGCAAAAGGTCGCCTACTCACGGCTTCCCACCAACCCGTCCCCAACTTCAAAACGAATTATCACCTCACCTATACCCTCACCGAATCCGGCGTCGAAATAACGGCCAGCCTCGAATCTGCACTTTCTGCACCCACACAATTGATCCTTCCTGTAATTTCAAGCTCCACCGAACAAGTCACACAACCCGATCTGAAAACTATCCAGATCAAAAAACCAAACGGCACCTTAACCATCCGCACCGACGCCGCAAAAGGTTTCAGCCCGGTCCCGGCAGAACGCACCTTCAACCTGGTCCCCGGCTTCGAAGCCATCCCCCTCACCATCCCCATGCAACCCAACCAGGAGATCCAAATCCGCCTCGAAGCCTCCTAGGCGCCCAAACTCCCTCGAACTGCGAAAGGTGGCTCGTTGTTGTGAACTGGCAGCGGACCCGGAGTCGTCTACAATTGCATCGACCCCGTGAATCACGTTTCAACTAGTCGCTGGCTTTGACCAGCCCACCAGCGTTACAGCTCGGACAGCTAGTTTGGTTATGCCTATGAACTTTTCAGAGTTCTTCAAGAAGGCTCTGCCGGCAGTTACGACTTTCCTGATAGTTATCCTCTTCACATTCTCAACCGCGGATTGGCCGACCCTATATCGTTTTGCGGCGGGACAGAATCCGCCAGGCCACTGGGCTGCTCTTCACGCGCCGCTACGCCTGGACGACGACGTTATGATTTCGTTGCGCGCCGGGTACATGATCGAGGAAACAGGCAAGCCGTCGTTTAATCGAACCGATGCCGCACAACCATCGACGTCATACGCCACGCCTTATCTGTTCTCATGGCTCCTGCATTGCGTCGACAAAGAATCAGCGATCTATCTCTATGCGCTACTGGGTCTCGCATGCGTCGCACTGACGATGTCTTGTCTCGTTCAGTACTCCCTATCGCGTGTCCGCGGAATAATCCTGGTCGCCGCCCTCTGTCTGACAACCACCCATCTTCTCTATAGCCTCGAGGGTTGGGACCATCTATTTCAGGGGCTATTTCTAACAGCGGCCACCTGTCTCAGCCTTACAAATCACGTTCGTCCCAAAAGAGCTCTCCTCATGGCGCTGTTCTTGGCCATCGGAACACTCTTCAGACCGGACGGCGTTCTGCTTGCGCTTGGTATTCTCGCATCGCTCTGGTTTTCGACACATCGATGGAGAGTGTTTCTATCCGCGCTGATACCTTACCTCGTCATCATAGGAGTAGCGCTGGCAATCAACCACCATCAGTTTGGCTACCTCACGCCCACCCCCGCGAGACTGAAGATCGGAGGAGCGCCATCGCTCGGCTATATTCTCCACTACACTCTGGCAAATGGGATTCTTTCGTACACCGCACTGACGCTATTCGTAGGCCTGCTCATTCTCTCCATCGGATCTCGCCTTATGCCGTCGCACCGCCAGGCGATCCCGATCGTCTTCGCCTGCATCTTGACGGTGGGGTTTGCGCTCTACAACAGCGACTACTTCGCCGGAGCCAGAATGGTATGGTCGTCGACCTGCGTTCTCGCTGCTACCCTCGCATGTCTGAAATCACCCTTGAGCTCTCCAAAATTGCTAGAGAGCCAGGTACGCAACGCAGCGTCATTCTGGCGATCTCACCCTGCCATGCTCTCTATCCTTGTCCTATATATAGTAGTGGTCGCAGGTGGCGTAATGATTACGGCCATTCGGCAAAAGATCCACAAGGCAATGATTTCCCCACCACAACTGGAGCCCTCCGCACTCGCGCAACAGTATGTGATCGCCCATTGGATCAACACCAATCTTCACCCGGAGGACGGGCCGCTCGGATTCTTCTATCTCGGAGTGAGCTATGACCTCCCTTCCTTCGAGATCGCGGATTTCTTCGGCAAGGCAGACGAGTCCATCGCAACCCTGAAAGCGAAACAGGGCCCTCCCGGCCATAACAAGTGGGATCTGGATCGCACTCTCACAAAGTGGAAGCCTCAGGCAATCGTTCCGCCCGGCCCTATCGACCCGAACCTGCCCGCCACCAGAGAGAACGCATACCGGCACGAGCCAAATCTTCTTCTCAACGCCACCATCGTCAATGGTTTTCAATATTGTTACGTCCCCGCTCGCGAGTTCGGAGTCGTCGACAAATGGGGATTTTTTCTCCGAAACGATATAGCAGCGCAGCACACCGATCAATTACGCTGCTCGCACGCCGACACCCATTGAGTAGCGCCGCGTAAGGAGCTATACCGAAGCAGCAAGGAAGATCGGCTTCACCATCGCTTCAATCTTCGCTGCCATCTCCTCCGCGGGAACGCGGTCGGGAGTCTGGTGCCACCTTCGCGCAGCGCCGAAGATCGCCCACGCCGCCGTGGTAGCAAGCAGGTCTGAGTCAGTGCCAGGAGCCACCGCATGTTTCTCCGCCCCCTCCCGAAACATGCCTTCGACGGCCGGAATGATCGACCTCTCAAGCGGCATCTTCACCAACTGCGAAGGGCAGCCCGCAGTCTCCGCAAGATAATCGCACACCCCGAGCGCAATCGCCCGCAGCGCCCCATCGCAGTCCGTAAACGAAAGCCCGCGCCGCCCGATCAAGTCGCGGAACCGCGCCGCAGTCATCGCCTGCAGCAAAGCATTCTTATCCGGGTAATGCAGGTAAAAGGTCGCCCGGTTCAAAGTCGCTTCATCGGCAATCTCCTGGATGGAGATGTCGTCGAACTCCTTGCGGTTCAACAACCTAAGCAGCGCCTCCATCAGCATCTGACGACTGCGCAGCACCCGCGGGTCCGTAACTTCCGCCGTACTGCCGAGTTGGAGTGTCTCCGCCATTGCACTCAAAGCATAACCCTTCACACCATTAGATGTATAAACGACACTTGTAGATTTATTTGAATCGACAAATGTCGCCTACACATCAATTGTCGTATAGGAGATTCTGCCATGCCCAAACTTCTTCACATCGACTCGAGCCCGCTCTACGGGCGATCTGTTTCGCGCCAGCTTACCGACGCGTTCGTCACTCAATGGAAGTCCACCCACCCCAACGGAACGGTCCTTGACCGCGACCTCTACTCAACCCCGATTCCCCCCATCAACGCCGACTGGGTCGGCGCCGTCTACACCCCCGAAGAGGCTCGCACGCCCCAGCAGAAACAACTACTTACGCTCTCCGACTCCCTCCTCGCCGAACTCGACCAGGCCGACGAGTACGTCTTCGGCGTCCCCATGCATAACTTCGGCGTCCCCTCGGTCCTCAAGCTTTGGATCGACCAGATCTCGCGTGTCGGCAAGACCTTTTCCTACGCCGATGGAGTGCCCAAAGGTCTCCTCACCGGCAAGAAGGCCACCTTCATCATCGCCACCGGCGGCAGCTACGATGCCGAGACCCAAATGGCCTCGTTCAACTTTGTCGAGCCCTATCTCCGATCCGTATTCGGCTTCCTCGGCGTCACCGATACCACCTTCCTCACCGCAGGCGGAACCGCGGCACTCAACTACGGCCAGGATCGCGACGCGTTTCTAGCGCCCCACCTTCAGGTCGTCCAAACCCACGCGCAGGCAATCTAACGGAGACGCCACATGAAGATCGTCTCCATCATTGCGCGTTATCTGCTGGGCCTGATGTTCACCGTCTTCGGCCTGAACGGATTTCTCAACTTCATCCACCAACCGCCGCCAACGAACCCGCTCGCGATACAGTTCTTCATCGCCATCAGCGCGTCGCATTTTGCCGCGTTCTTCTTCGCCGCGCAGGTGATCGGCGGACTGCTGTTGCTCTCAGGCCTCTATGTGCCGCTCGCGCTCACGGTGCTTGCGGCGGAGCTCTACAACATCCTTGCCTTCCACCTCACGCTGTCACCGGGCATCGCTCCCGCGCTCGTCGCCTGCGTGCTGTGGATACTCGTCTTCCTGCAATACCGCAACAGCTTCAACGGCGTTCTAGCCGCATAGACTGCGATGCAGGAATAGTCTGCTTCGCGGCAGGGAGGCTCAGTGCCTCCTTGCCGCGGAACATTGCGAGACCCGATACAGCGCCCGACGTTTAGAAGACCGATGGGACGGGCGCCTCAGGTCTAGGCTTCCGCTTCGGCCGCCCGCGATTTGGGATTCGACGCAACTTGCTTCTCATACTCCGCTTCACGGGGGAGCGCCTCTGTTTTTGGGAAAGAAAGAACACGTCCAACAAGATTGGAGGCCATCTCCAATTCAGGAGATGGCCTCACGCTTTTCATCTTATGCGATCGCCGAAGCGATCGCCTTGCACTTTGTAATGTTTTTGAAAATGTTGCCAACATACGACGATGAATAGTTTTGTGAAATCTCAGATTCCATCTTTTGTATGTACCTGGCCATTAGGATAGGTATTTTGGCGGTGCATTGGCCCAGCGTCGCCAGAGACAACGTAGAGCTAAACTCCCGGAAGGCCAAATAAAGCAGGACACGGTTTCCGTGAATCACGCAAAGTTTGTGCTTACCTTCTAAAATTTTTTCCTCACTACGCAAAGCCTCGTCTACAGCGCGAAGCATCTGCACAGCGCACCACATTTTTTCAGCCGTCACAGAAGCATTGAACAATATCGTATAGGGGGCTTTGGAAGTATCTTCGAAGAATCGTCCAATAGCCTGCTTTGCGTTTACCGCATGTGTTACGTCGGGTTGAGAGCAAGCCAACGCGATCGTCGCATCATCCAACGTGCAGCCCTTTTCGGGCAGCGGTGCTTGCTCACCAGTCTTGTAGACATAATCTTTATTGAGGGAAAGAAATAGCTCACTACGTAATCGTGACTGCTCTTGATCTAGCGATGCGAAGTCACGGCCCTGTATCCTATTTTGAGTATTGGCTGCGCGAGTCACCTCATTAGCGAAGTCCGCAGGACAATCCTTGAGTGAAATGAGCCGCACTAAGATTTGTGGACTGACGCTCGGTGCTTGCACACTGGAACTCAACCAAGTCAGGACGCTGCCAACTGTCTGCGCTCCATTGATGACACTGGCCCCTTTACACTCAAATACGCCGCTTGACCGCGAAGTTCCACCTAACGGTTTCTTTTCGAGGCTCTCGCAGAGAAGTGTAATGCCGTTGTTGAAGTATAGGAATTTTTCGGGAGCAGAGTTGAGAGTTGAAATGATCGCATCGTTAACGTCCGTGCTTCCCTTAAATCCCCGAATATTTTTGGTGTAGATGCGATCGCCAAATGTCGCCCATGACGCTAAATCTGCCACATCGACGTGACCGTAATAAACCGTGTAAGGATTCGCTACCTTGCCCCATTCACGCAGCATGATGTCAAAATCGATAGGCGAGCCCATCGCCCCTAATTCAACGATGCGATGAAGTTCCTTTTGTCTCAATATTTGAAGAGAAACTAGGTCCGCATCGTCATTTAGATCGGCAATGAGAGAGTCTAGTGGTTCACTGACTTCACTAGATAGCGACTGTGTTCCGGTATAGGCCACGACCAGAACAAACCTCGCCTGGGAATCGTAGAGCGCATCGCGGATGTCATCGGCCTTTGCCTGCATCTTGGGACCTAGCATCTCGATCTTGTTTTCGAGAAGATGATTGACTCCTTGCGTAAACTTCAAGATCGAACCTACGTCGACCGTGCCGTTACCATTTACGTTCCACTTCGATTGAGCAAGGTATGCGACGTGTTCAGTGCGGTCGAAATAGAATGCATCGATCCCATCATCGCCAAATTCATCGACTACAGATGAGCACGCAGTCGCATCGTCAACTTTCGCTAAGGCTGCAATTGCAAAAGCAGCTACGGATCGGCTCAGAAACTTGTTCTTTTTGTCGGCTGGCTGCATCGTTGCGGCATCAGACATATCCATCAGCAAACTAAAACGAGCAGTGCAATTTGCTTCAATATGGTTAACTTGTATGACGCTCATAAGACTTACCTTCTCTACTGGAGTGTCTTACATCATACGTGTCCGCATTACGGAAACCGCGGAGAGCATCGGTGCTGTCCCGCACAGGATTACGCTCATCCGAAAAGCTTTCCTGCGAGGGGGGCGCACCCACTCCTGCTCCAGCTGCCGAATACCAAGGACCGGACGAGCCAGGTCCCACGCCGGGGCATAGCCAGCCCTTGCTAAGTCTGGCATTTGTACCCTAACAAGCTCCTAATTCCATTGGCTTTGCGGCTGCCATCATTTTTCTTTTGCTGTTTTCCGCCCAAAAATCGCGTGTCAAGCCCCAAAAGCACCTAAACCTATCCAAATCAGAGACATCCAAGTGGCATTTTAGTTACGCTCAACCCGATATACTTAACTTATAGATCAGAGAAAAGGAAAGCCCCGGCCACAAGCCAGGGCTAACTCATTTAGATGCAATGTTTTGAGGCGGCTAGGTACTCGGCGAAGCAAAGGAAGAGATACCTCTGACTCGCCGAGCAATTTGCGTTTACGACTTTATAAATTCGAGAAGATCAGCATTGATCTGGTCTGCATGGGTGGTCGGCATCCCGTGCGGCATCCCCTGATATACCTTCAACGTGCCGTTCTTCAAGAGCTTGGCAGCCAGCGGGCCTGCGTCGGCGAACGGCACGATCTGGTCGTCCTCGCTATGCATCACCAACACAGGCACGGTGATCTTCCTGAGGTCTTCGCTGAGGTCGGTCTCCGACAAGGCCTTGATGCAGTCGTATTGGGCCTTGGTCCCACCCATCATTCCCTGACGCCACCAGTTATCGATCACCCCTTGCGAAACCTTCGCGCCGGGACGGTTGAAACCATAGAAGGGACCCTCGGGGACATCGCGGTAGAACTGAGCGCGATTGGCCATGCCAGCGCGAAAGCCGTCGAAGAACTCGATGGGCAGGCCGCCCGGATTCGACGCCGACTTAACCATGACCGGAGTGATGGAGCTGATCAACGCCGCCTTCGCGACGCGGCCGTTGCCTCCGTACTGGGCGACGTAGCGGGCTACTTCGCCGCCACCGGTTGAATGGCCGACGTGGATGGCGTTTTTCAGGTCGAGATGCTCCACCAGGGCGGCGCTGTCGGCGGCATAGGTGTCCATGTCGTTGCCGAGATCGGTCTGGGTTGACCGGCCATGGCCGCGGCGGTCATGCGCGATGACTCGGTATCCGCGCAGCCGGAAGAACAGCATCTGACTGTCCCAATCGTCTGCGCTGAGCGGCCAGCCGTGGTGAAATACGATCGGCTGACCTGTTCCCCAATCCTTGTAGTAGATCTCTGTACCGTCCTTGACTGTGATGCTGCTCATGAGTCGTTCTCCTGTCGGGTTGTGTGCTCTTGTTAGGTAATAGACGGATACATGTCTTTACCGTCGCTATGGTGAACGCCGGGTGAGTTGACGATAACAGTGGCTGATGAAACCTCGGTTAGGATCCGATCTTCGGTTCAGTCCTTGGAAACGCGCTTCTCTTTACCGATCCAGGGGTAACGTCTCAGCACTGACCCGCGGTTCCCGCAAAGTCGGGTTTTGAGCAGGCTCGCAAAAACCCAAGTCCGACCTACGCCGCGGGATACTTACCAAAATGAATTCGCATTCTATGGGAGACCGTATACCTCGACGTGGAACAGACCGAATGGGACCGCAGTCTCAGGCAAGTAACTGATTCTATTTTCTTTGCGGCTGCCATTATTTTTCTTTTGCTATTTTCCGCCCAAAAATCGCTTGTCAAGCCCTAAAACCACTTAACCCTATCCGAATCAAACACATCCAAGTGGCATTTTAGTTACGCTCAACCCGATATACTTAACTTATAGATCAGAGAAGAGGAAAGCCTCGGCCACAAGCCGGGGCTAACTCGTTTAGATGCAATATTTTGAGGTATAACCCTTTATTTTTGAATATTTTACAGGTCGCCAAACAACCTAACAGGCCTCGAATCAGACATTTGCCTCGCTACATAGGGGGGAGGGGGGGTACCCCTATAGGTTGAACAGCTCCCGCAGCCGCTTCGTCTGCGCCCGGCTTACCGGAATCTCAGTCTTCTGGGCATCGTCCATCCGGAGCTGGTAGCTCGACTTGAACCACGGCACCACCTCGCGAATATGCTGAATATTCACCAGGTACGACCGGTGCGCCCGCCAGAAAGTCTCCGGATCAAGCTGATCCATCAACTCCTCCAGCGTCCTGCAGTTCGAGTGCCCCTCTACGGTCCGCGTCACCACCGTGATCGTCCCATCTTCAATCGAAGCAAAACAAATCTCGCGCTGATCCACCAGCAAAAGCCGGCTCTGCGCCCGCACCACCACTTTTCCGGAATTCGCCTTCGCCGGCTGCGCTTGCTCTTCCACAAGTCGAAGCAAAGCATCCAGCTTCGCCTCACTCGCAAGCTCCTTCGGAGCAGTCAGCCGAGCCTGAGCCTTCTCAATCGTCTGCATCACCCGCTTCCGATCGAACGGCTTCAGCAGATAATCAACCGCATTCACCTCAAACGCGCGAACAGCATACTGGTTGAACGCCGTCGCAAACACCACCTGAGGAATCGGAACCTTTCGGTCCAGCAGCTTCTTCAGCACGCCAAATCCATCCAGACCAGGCATCTGAACATCCAGAAACACCAGGTCCGGACGATGTGCCCGGATCAGCTCAACCGCCTCGATTCCATTGGTCCCCTGCGCCAGAACTTCCACTCCGCCAGCTCGCTCCAGCAGATACTGTAGTTCCTGCCGAGCCAGAGGCTCATCATCGATGATCAGAGCAGTCAGTGACATCCCAACTAGTCACTATATACGCGCAAACGCGTCGGAGCATTGTCCTCAGCCAGATCATGTCCGCACTGAGCACAATACACATCCGTTATCTGCACTCCGCGGAAGCAGCGCCCGCAAACCGGAGCCAGTTGGAACTGGCACTGAGGACAGAAGTGCACGCTCGACGTCAGCTCCGTACTGCAATGAGGACAAGGACTCAGCATCGGCTGCCGCAACAGGAAGTAAACCACCGCGCCAATTCCGCCCGGCATCACAACCACGATCAGCATCCACAATCCAGCAGGCATCTTCCGTCGCCGCACATCGCGGCTGACATAACCCACCAGCAGCACATAGCTGGCAAACGCAGTCCCCCACGAATAACCCATCAACAGCCGCATCGGCAGCAACTCAGCCTTGTGGTGAGGAAGAATACCGTGAAACAGATACTGGAACGCCCCAAACACAAGGATCGCCAGAACAATCGACCAGGTTGGGATCATGCTCAGCTGATCCTCAGCCCCTGTAGAGCCTTCCTGCGACCACTCCGATCCCTGATTCCAGAATCTGCTCATCGAGCAGCCTCACGTTTGCGTGCGCGCTGAAACAATACCACTGCCAGCAACGCCATCGATACTGGTAGAAACCATAAGCACAACACGAGGAACTGATTGCTCGCGTCCGGAACTCCATTTGGGGTCGCCTCGTAGGCATCCAACGCGCTCCAGACTGCCGTACACAGAATTACCAGAAGAGAAGAACAGACCGCTAATGGAATCCACAGACTACGAACCCTGCTCTGTCGAGCCGCGATCGTCCTGGCCCGCTCCCGCACCACCCGATGAGTGCGATTGACCACCGACGCCCGCGCCGCCATGTTCGCCTCCCCCAAATACAGGCTCTTCGACGAATCCCGGTCCCGCAAGAGGAACTTATCGAGTGCTTCGCTCATGCCCCAGCCTCCACATAATGACGTGAAGCCCGTAGCTGCTCCATCTGCGGCTTCAACGCTGCAAGCCCGCGATAGAGCCGTGACTTCACAGTCGAGAGGGGAGCCTTGGTGACCGCAGCGATTTCCTCAAGGGAAAGTTCCTCGAAGAAGCGGAGAACCAGGACCTCTCTATAGCCCGGTTCGAGCTTCAAGAGTACTTCTCCAACCTCTGCGCAGTCTTCACGGGATTGAAATTGGTCTAGCGGGGAAGGTCCTTGCATCGCTATCTCAAAAGGACGATCATCTCCTCCGTTTTCACTCATCTCATCCAGACTGGCCATCGTACGTTTCCGCGACAGATCAATCACTAGATGCCGCGCAATCGTGAAGAGCCATGTGTCAAAACGAGCCTTGCCATTGTACTGCGCACCACGCAGCAGCACCCGCATCCATGTCTCCTGGAAGAGATCCTCCGCAACCTCACGCTTTCCTGTCAGAAAAAGGAGGTATCGCAACAGCCGGTGCTGATACTGGTCGATTAGACGATCCAGCAGTTCCGGATTCTGTTTCTTGAGTCCGCGGGCGATCTCAGCGTTTTCGCTGTGAATCTGGGCAGCCTCCACAGCAGTTAGCGAGTTAGAAACAGTTTGCACAATGGTTGAGACGACCTTTTGACCGGATAAGTCTCGCATTTTGATGAATGGATCCATGAAAAACAAATTTTTCTTTGGAAAATACCGAAAAGCGAGGTTGTCTTTCGCTTTTGTCCTAAAAACATTCTATGGCCCGATAGCCTCTTTCCCAATTTTTAGAAAGTAAAATTTAGGGATGGAAGTTCTTTACGGTCTCCACCCGGTCGAGGAGGCGATACGGTCGGGTGGAAGGCGGCTTGAGCGTGTGAGTGTGGCACGGGAGCGGCGGGATGAGCGGTTGGAGCGGCTGATCGAGCTGTGCAAGGCGGCTGGTGTTCGGGTGTCGATCGAGCCGCGGGAGCAGCTTACGCGGCTGGCTCGGACGGATGCCCATCAGGGAGTTCTGGCTGTGGTTCGGGAGCGGCAGTTCCTGGGGGTTGAGGACCTGCTGGCGGACAAGGACGCGGATCGGCACAGGTTCTTCCTGGCTCTGGATGGGATTGAGGACCCGCATAACCTTGGGGCGTTGCTGAGGACGGCTGATGGGGCTGGAGTTGATGGGGTGATTCTGCCGGAGCGGCGGTCAGCGCCGGTGACGGCGACGGTGGCGAAGACGTCGGCTGGTGCGTCGGAACATGTCCGGATTGCGAGAGTCACGAACCTGGTTCGGGCGCTGGAGCAGATGAAGCAGGGACATGTCTGGGTGCTCGGACTGGATGAGCGCGGGAGTCAGGACTACACGGAGTATGACTTCCGGAGCGACTGTGTTCTGGTGCTGGGACGTGAGGGAGCGGGATTGCACGACCTGGTGAAGAAGACCTGTGACTATCTGCTACGGATTCCGATGGCGGGACAAGTCTCGTCGCTCAATGTGTCGGTTGCGGGAGCGGTTGTGATGTATGAGGCGATGCGGCAGCGTCGTCAGCCGGCGGAGAAGACGGTAGCGCGGAAGCCGGTGAAAGCGCGTAAGGGATTGGGATCTTGATGTCTATAGTTGTCTCTGTTGTGCCTCGTCGTTGGTCACTGTTGGTGATGGTTCTTGCTCTGAGTCTGGCTGGGAAGGGACAGACTCCGTCGCCGGCGACGGATCAGACTGTCCCACAAGGGAAGGTGTTGTTCAACCGGAGTGATGACTCGGAGGCGCAGAAGGCTGCGAAGGCGACCGTTGAACAGCGTGTAGTCGATGTCTCGGATGCGGAGCGCTCTGCGCTTACGTTTACGGCTTACGATCTGGATGTTCATCTCACGCCAGCGCAGTCGCGGCTGGCGGTTCATGCGGAGTTCACGGTTACGAACTCAGGGAAGGAGCCGTTGAAGAGGCTTGTGTTTCAGGTCTCGTCTGCGCTGCAGTGGGAGAGCTTCGCGATGCGCAGCGACGGACAAGTTTCGCCTTTGCCGTTCACGGTGCAGACGATCGATACCGATGCTGATCACACAGGGAAGGCGACTGAGGCGGTTGTTGCTTTGCCACAGGCGCTGGAACCGGGCGCGAGTGTTGCGTTGACGAGCTTCTATTCGGGGGAAGTGATGTTGTCGGCGGAGCGGCTGGAGCGGATTGGAGCGCCTTTGGACCAGGCGGCTCGCGCGGATTGGGATGAGATCAGCGCGGAATGGACTGGATTGCGCGGATTTGGCGATGTACTTTGGTATCCGACTGCGACTGCGCCGGTTTTTCTTGGAGATGGCGCGAAGCTTTTTCAAAGCGTTGGGCAGACAAAGCTGCGGCAGGCGGGCACCACTGTCCGGTTGCGGGTAACGGTGGAGTTTGTGGGGGATGCCCCGGATGCTGTGTTCTTCTGCGGGCGGCGGGAGCAGCTCAAGGTGGTGAGCGAGAACCAGGATGTGCCGGTGGCGGAGTCGCCGGGGGTGGCTACAGCGGAGTTTGCCGAGGGGCCGCTGGGGTTCCGGACGATGAGCCTGTTCGTTACGGACCGGGCGGGGACAGTGACGGACAACAGCCTGATCTCGGCGGTGACGTCCGAGCACTACGATGCGTTGCCGAGTTATGGAGCAGCGTCTGAGACGGTGCGGCCCTTGCTGGCGGAGTGGCTGGGAGCGACGCCGTTGAACCTGCTGACGATTCTCGACCATGATGGTCAGCCGTTCGAGGACGATGCGCTGCTGGTTGCTCCGTTGCGGGCTGCGGCTGGCGATGTGCTGGCTCAATCGCTGGCGCATTCGCTGAGCCATGCGTGGTTCCGCTCGTCTCATGTGTGGCTGGACGAGGGCGTTGCGCAGTGGATGTCGCTGCTTTGGCTCGAGCAGAGCCATGGCCGCGAGGCGGCAGTTGGGCGGTTGCAGGAGGATGCCAAGGCTCTGGCGCTGGCTGAGCCTACGGTGTCGCGGAAGGCGGATGCGAGCGAGGGGCAGAGTCTCATTGGGGCTAGCGACGAGATTTACTACCGGACGAAGGCTGCGGCGGTGCTTTGGATGCTGCGGGCTCAGGTTGGTGATGAGGCGATGAAGCGGGCTATGCAGGTCTATCGCGACGACAAGCTGGACAGCGATCCTAAGGAGTTTCAGCGGGTGCTGGAACGGATGTCGAGGAAGGACCTGGGTTGGTTTTTTGACGATTGGGTTTACCGGGACCGCGGGTTGCCGGATTTGAGTATCGTCAATGTGACTCCCCGGGCGATGGACCGGATTGCGGGCAAGGGCGCGGGGTGGCTGGTGTCGGTTGAGGTGAAGAACGATGGCGATGCGGTGGCGGATGTTCCGGTGACGGTGCGGTCGGGGACTTTGACTTCGACGGAGCGGTTGCGGATTCCGGGCCGGTCGAGCGCTTCGACCCGGATTGTTTTTGAGGGGACTCCGCAGGAGGTGCTGGTGAATGATGGGACGGTGCCGGAGGTGGAGTCGTCGGTGCATGTGAAGCGGTTCACGGCGCAGTAGTTTTCCGGGGGTATCCCCCCCTCCCCCTATGTAGCGATGCAAATAGTTGAATCGAGGTGTGTTAGCTTGGTTGGCGACCTGTAAAATATTCATAAATAAGGGGTTATACCTCAAAATATTACATCTAAACGAGTTAGCCCCGGCTTGTGGCCGGGGCTTTCCTTTTCTCTGATTTATCTGATCTACAAGTTAAGTATATCGGGTTGAGTGTAACTAAAATGCCACTTGTATGTTGCTGATTTTAGGGGAATTGAGTGGTTCTTGGGCTTGACAGACGTTTTCTGGGTTGTTTTTGAAGGAAAAAATTGTAAGTGATTGATGGGGCTTGGGTTTTTGGGAGGGATTTGGGGAAGGCATAGTCCAAGAGCTGAAGCTCTTTTTCTTTTTTGACCGGTGAGAGAGCCAAGCCCGAAGGCTTGGCGTAGCTAGAAACCACGCCAAGGGCAAAGGCAAATGCAAAAATGCGGGGGTCTCTCCACTGCGCAGATCACGATGAGACTGTGATCTGCTTCGGTCGAGATGACGCTGTTGTTTGGATTGTGGGAGACAAGGGCTCCGGCAAGAGCACGAGCAAAAGCAAAGGCAAAGGCAAAGGCAAGAGCAAAGGCAAAGGCAAGAGCAAGAGCAAGAGCAACGGCAAGAGCAAGAGCAACGGCAAGAGCAAGAGCAACGGCAAGAGCAAGAGCAAAGGCAAGAGCAAGAGCAAAGGCAACGGCAAAATGCGGGGATTCTTCGCTTCGCTCAGAATGACGGCGATTGGGGTTGGGCGCGGTTAGTGCGGACTACCTCTTGGGGCTAGCTGTTGCGGAGGGCGATCATGGGGTTGATGCGGGAGGCTCGGCGGGCGGGGATGTAGCCGGCCAGAAGAGCGATGATGCCGAGGATCAGGATCATGGCGACGAAGGTTGCCGGATCGCTCGGGGTGGTTCCGAAGAGAAGCGAGGCGATGAGGTGGGAGACGGCGAGAGAGGCCAGGGCTCCTATGGCGATGCCGATGAAGGCGAGAATGAGGGTGGAACGGAGGATGTCGAGCTGGACCCGGGCGAGGGTTGCGCCGAGGGCCATGCGGACGCCGATCTCCTGGGTGCGTTGGGTGACTGAGTAGGAGATGACTCCGTAGATGCCCAGCGCGGCGAGGAGGAGACCAAGCGCGGCGAAGATTCCGACGAGATAGACGAAGAAACGGCGCGGGGAGGAGGAGCGGTCGACGAGGAGCTGGATGGGCTTGAGGTCGGCGGCGGGCTGGCCTGGGTTGAGCTGTCGGAGGGCGGCGAGGACGGTGGGTTGGAGGGTCTCGGCGGGGAGGCTGGAGCGGATGACGAGCTGGGAGTCGTCGGCGCCGAACTGGGGGGCGGCGGCGGAGACGTACATCTGCCAGCCTGATTTGGCTTCGGCGCTGGTTTCGCGGACGTCTGCGATGACACCGATTACGCGAGCCTCGGATTCCGCCTATGTCGGCGATGCGGTCGATGGGGTCTTCGTTAGGCCAGAGGTAACGGGCGACGGTTTCGTTGATGATGACCACGGCTTGTTTGGGGTCAATGTCTTCCCAGGATATGTCCCGGCCTTTGACGAGGCGCATGCCGATGGCGTTGAGGTAGCCGGGAGAGACGACATAGACGAAGGTTCCGGGGAGTTCGCCGGGCTCGTAGTGTTTGCCCTTGGCGGAGATGCCCCATGAGCGGTTGCGAGACATGGGGAGGGAGTCGGTGATGCCAGCGGTTTGGACGCCGGGGATCTGCTGGACGCGGTGGAGGACCTCGCGATCGAAGGTGGCTACTTTAGCTGCGGTGTCGACGCGGCTGGAGTTGTCGAGGGCGATGGCAGAGGCGCGAGTGGGTTGGAAGCCCAGGTCGACGTCGAGGACGCGGAGGAAGCTACGCAGGAGCAGGCCGGCGGCGATGAGGAGGACGCAGGCGAGGGAGATTCTGAGAGACGACGAGGATCGTGCGGAGGCGAGCCGTTCCGTGGCCGCCGGTGGTGCTGGCCGAGGAGTCCTTGAGCGCGTTCTGCAAGTTGCCGCTGGCGATGCGCAGGCCGGGAACGATGCCGAAGAGGAGTCCGGCGGCAACGGCGATGAAGACGGTCCAGGCGAGGGCTGTCTTGTCGATGCGGATGCTTGAGAGGAGCGGGAGGGCGATGGAGCCCTGGTGGGCGAGGTAGAAGACTGCCGCGAAGGCGAGGCCGAGGCCGAGGATGGCTCCGGCGGCGGAGAGGACGAGGGATTCTGTGAGGAGCTGGCGAACGATGCGGCTGCGTGCGGCTCCAAGTGCGGAGCGCATGGCGAACTCCTTGGAGCGGGCGGCGGCGCGGGCGAGGAGAAGGTTCGAGAGGTTGACGCAGACGATGAGGAGGATGAGTCCGACGGCTCCCCAGAGGACGATGAGCGAACGGCGGAGGCTTCCGGAGATGAAGTCTTTGAGATCCCAGAGTTGGGCGGTGTACTTGGCTTTGTACCCCTTCTTTGCGCTGAAATCGAGGGTTGGGAAGAGAAGGTCGGCTTCGGCCTGGGCCTGGGCGAGGGTGACGCCGGGCTTGAGTCGGCCGGTGAGGGAGATCATGTTGCCGTACTCGCGGACCTGATCGTAGAGGTAGGGGGTGAAGACGTCCATTTTGGTGCCGGGTGCGTAGATGGCGCCGAAGTCGAAGGTGTCGGGGAGGACGCCGATGACGGTGGTGGGGGTGTTGCCGAAGGAGACGGCTTTGCCGATGATGTTGGTGTCGGCGTTGAGCTGGCGCTTCCAGAATGGGTAGCTGAGGATGACGACCGGGGGACCGCTGGGACGGGATTCTTCGGCGGTGAAGGTGAGGCGTCCCATGAGGGGCTGGACGCCCAGAGTGTGGAAGAAATTATCCATGACATCGATGCCTGAGACGGGGACGGGAATGCCGCTGCCAGTGAGCTTTATGTTGCCGGGCGAGGTGAAGGCGTCGTAGCCGGTGAAATCGGAGAAGGATTTGTTCTGGCGCTGGAACTCCTGGACGGCGTCGGTGGAGTAGGTGGCGCAGGAGGCTCCGCACTTCGAGACTTTGGGGGCAATGCGGACAAGGCGGTTGGCTTCGGGGAATGGGAGCGGGCGTAGAAGGATGGTGTCGACGACGGAGAAGACAACGATGTTGGCGCCGATGCCGAGAGCGAGGATGAGGATGGCGATGGTGGTGAAGCCGGAATCGCGGCCGAGGATGCGGAGGGTGTAGCGGAGATCCTGGAGGAGGATGTCGAGCCAAGGGAGGCCGCGGGCTTCGCGTTGCTGCTCGCGGGCTTGCTGGACGCCGCCGAAGCGGACGAGGGCGCGGCGGCGGGCTTCTTCGGGAGGCATGCCCTTGCTGATGTTCTCTTCTACGGCGAGGTCGATGTGGGATTGGAGCTCGGCTTCGAGATCGGAGTCGCGGTGTTGTTTGCGGAAGAAGGAGAGGATTCGGTTCATGGCTTCGCGGAGATTCATTGGACATCTCCCAGGGGAGCCATGGTGAGGACTCTGCCCATGACGGCGGAGAGCCGGTGCCAGTAGGCGGCGTCTTTCGCCCACTGCGTGCGGCCGGCGCGGGTGATTGCGTAGTACTTCGCTTTGCGATTGTTGTCGGAGGTACCCCACTCGGCGGAGATCCAACCGCGCTGCTGGAGGCGGACGAGGGAGGCGTAGATGGTGCCCTGATTGAGAAGGACTTCGTCGCCGCTGGCCTCTTCGATGCGGCGGGCGATGCCGTAGCCGTGCAGCGAGCCCATGGTGGCGAGGGTCTGGAGGACCATGACGTCGAGGGTGCCTTGGAGAAGGTCGAGTTTTGAGGGCGGCAAAGGAACTCCTGTGGTGATGCCACATCAGTGTCGCACAAGTTTATGTGGGATTGCCACAGGAGAGAGATTTTTGTGACGAATTGCAGCTGGGTTGGGATTAGCCGCGATGGCGGGGCTTGGGTTTGGTGGGTTGGGCGGTGTTGTCGGTCCAGATCTGTGGGGAGCTCCAGGGATGGGTGCAGGTGAGGTCGATGCGGAAGGGGCCTGCGGCGCGGTTGGTGGGGAGGACTTCTGGGAGGCCGTCGCCTAGCTGCGGAATCGCGGTGGCCAGGGCGTGGAGGCGGGCGATGGAGGCCATTCCGGTGAGATGGAGGGTGTAGCCGGAGGTGTCGATGTGGCCTTCGAGGGTGGCGGGCTCTTTGCCGCCGAGATCGAGGGGGGTGGGGGAGAGTTCGAAGCCGGTGGGAGTGGGTGCGGCGGCGCGGCGGAGTTTGTGGTGGGGGTCGGGAGCTGGTGCGGTGACGGATTCGAGGGTGACGTCGCCGGTGAGGAGTGGTGCGGGGGTGGGATGGGGGTTGATGAGGCTGGCGTTGGCAAGTTGAAGCTGGCCTTGCCATGGGTCGGGGGCGTTGGGGTGGTAAGAGAGGGCTCCGGTGAGAGTGCCGGCTGCGGTGATGTCTGGTGGGATGCGGGCGCTGGCTATGCGGAGCCAGTCGAGGAGCGTGGAGGCGGGCAATCCGGGGGTGGCTATTTCGAAGGTCGCGGCGCCGGGGTTGCGAACGTCAATGAGGTCGCTGGTAAGGGCGAGCGTGGGTGGGGTGGAGGAGCCGGATGGGGGCCAGGAGCAGTGGATGTCCTGGAAGGTGTGGAAGTCGACGGTGGCGGTGGCGAGGCATTGCACATCGGCTTCGAGGGATTCGGCGGGGACGAAGTCGGCGCGGCGGCCTCCGGCGATCTGGATGCGGGTCTGGATGGCGCTGTTGCCGATGGTGCCCTGGGCGTTGGCAGAGAGGGTGAGGTCGCCCCGGAGGTTGGCGTCGCGACCGAGAAGGAGGAGGCTGGCCTGGCCGAGGGGGACGTTGCGCCAAACGCCTTGCAGGCTGAGCGGAACCTGGCTGAGAGATGCGGCTCGGCCGAGGGTGCCTTCGAGGGAGAAGATGCCAGTGTCGGAGGCGTTGGTGTCGGTGCGGGCGGGGTGGGCGCGGAGCCGGAGGTGCCACTGCCGGGGATCGGGGAGCCAGAGGGCGAAGTCGGCGTCGGTAAGGGAGACGGGAGTTTTTTCACTGCCGAGCTTGAGATTGAGGCGGGCTCCGGTGGCTTCGATGTAGGGGAAGCGTGGGGCGGGGCCGCGTTTTTTCTGGTCGGTGGGGGCGGTTTCGATTTGGGCGGCGTGGAAGAGGATGCTGTCGAGGTTCCATTTGCCGTTAGGGAGATGGACGAGGTTGACGCTGGGATCGGTGAAGCTGATGGTGGAGAATTCGAAGCGGCGGCTCCAGAGGGAGGAGATGCGGAGGGTGGCGTTGACGGAGTTGGCGCGGATGACGGGCTCGTTGCCGAAGGCGGGGTCTTCGTCGACGACGAAGTTTTCGAGCGTGAAGCTCGGGAGCGGGAGGATATTGAGGGAGACCTTGTCGAGATGGACGGGGCGGCCGAGGCTTGCGGCGATGCTGTTGGCGATCCGGCGCTGGTATCGGCTGAGGCTGATGAGTGGGGGAAGAAGGACGAGGAGAAGGACTGCCAGCGCGGCAAGGGCGATGTAGAGGAGGCGCTTCAGCGCGCGGCGGCTAATGGTTGGCGGTACGTCGTGGTCGATGAACTCGCCTGAGTCTTCGACTGGGGCTTGCACTGGGTCGTAGGTTGGGTCCATTTCCTGCATTTAAGTTCTCAGTTGTCAGATCTCCGTTGTCAGTTTTTGGACGGCTCCCTGACAACTGAGAACGGCGTACGGACAACTTTACTTGACGAGGTGGAGGGTGCGGCTCCAGCGGGTTTCGCTGAAGAAGTGAAGGATGATGTGGCCAATGAAACCGATGCGCTCGCCGATGGACTGTTTGTTGATCTGGTCGGCGGGGGTTTCAAAGGACCAGTAGACGAACATGGGGCGGCCGACGATGTTTTCGCGCGGGACGAAGCCCCAGAAGCGGCCGTCAAGACTCTCGGTGCGGTTGTCGCCCATGGCGAAGACCTTGCCGGGAGGGACGACGAGATCGCCATCCTGGAGGTGGTTGGGGAGCTCGTAGGCCCAGCTTGCGGTGACCTGATCGTAGGGCCCGGGAGGGACGGCGGGAAAGTCGTCGCGGTAGGGCTGGAAGGCGTGCTGGGGATTGTCGTCGGAGACGGGCATGCCGGCGAAGGGCTCGTTTTGCGCGACTCCGTTGAGATAGACGACTCCGTTGCGGAGGTGGATCTTGTCGCCGGGGATGCCGATGGTGCGCTTGACGAGGAAGAGGTCGGGCTCGCCGGGTTTGAAGAAGACGATGATGTCGCCGCGGCGGACGTCGCGATAGAAGACGAAGGGTGCCCATTTTGCGGGCGGGGCGAGAGAGATGCGGTCGACTAGGACGTGGTCGCCGATGAGGAGGGTCTTGACCATCGAGGCGGAGGGGATCTCGAAGTTCTGGAAGATGAAGGTCATGACGAAGAGACCGATGGCGAGGACGGTGCAGATGGAGGCCAGGGACTCGAGGGGAGTCTCAGTGTGCTCCTGTTGCTGGGTCGATTCGAGGTCGTTCGCTTCGGTGGCTACGGTGTCGGGCAAGACGGGTCTCCGGTGATGCAGCTATTAGTGTATCTCTGATGAGGGGGCGGGCGCATGGCTAAGAGAGACGTGGAATGTGCGGTTGATTGCTGATGTGGGCTTTATGTCAATTTCGCGAGTTCCGCTTTGGCTTGTTGAAGGACTGGAATGTCGGGGTCGGCGTCCTTCCAGAGTGTCAGGAAATCCTGATAGGCGGCTTTGGCTTTGACGGTGTCGCCCTGCAACACGTAGGCGCGGGCGAGGCCGAGGTGGGCGAGTGCGCCGATGGGTTGGTTCAGGACAAGGCCGCGATGATCCAGGATCTTCTGGAACTCGGCGGCGGCCTCGCCACCCTGATGCGCGGCCAGATAGACTTCACCACGCACAAAGACTGGCATCAGCGGTGTCCAATTGAAGGGAGCATCCGTTGACGTCGCAAGTTCATAAGGAGCTGCCGCTTTGAGACTCTCAATGGCCTCAGCGCTATTTCCTTTGTTGAGCGCAAGCTTTGCGCGGATGGTCGGCAGGAAATTAAACTGCGCAATTGTGTCTTCGGGGAATTTCTTGCCCAACTCGTCAGCCAGCGACTTCGCTCGCGCGTCATCTCTGGAATTGGCCAATGCAAGCGCAGCAAAATACATCAGATCGCGGCTTGTAGATTGCTTCAATGCGAAAGTGACACGCTGCCGCGCTTCGTCAGTGTTGCCGAACCAGACTTCTCTCAGTCCGGACGTAGCGGAGTACAGTGCGAGCGGGTCCTTCTCTCCTCCCTGTTGGGCCGCATCCATCGCGCGGCGGGAGAGCTCACGGGCGTCTTTAAGGTGCCCGAAATAGGCGGCTGTATCGCTTTCGATACTCAACATTTGGTCCCCCCACACCGGCACGGCCTCTAACTTTGCAGCTTGGATCATCCCCGCCGTATCGTTCTGCAAGAATGCAAGGTTATACATGCCGAAATCAATGTAGGGATTATGAATCTTGCGTTCGACTGCCTGGGCGTAGGTGGCCTTGGCCTCATCGACGCGATCAAGAGCGGTATAGGCGGAGATGAGGGCACCGTAGGGTACGGAAAAGTCAGGACGCAGGCGAATTCCCTCAGTGGCTTCTTCGACTACACGCTCATATTGGCCAACGACCGGCAAAACTGCTCCCGCAAGGAAGATGTGCGGATCGTGCGCACGCGGATAAGCCTGGATCCAATGATCACAGGCTTCTATGGCCTTTGGGATATTTCCGGTGACTCCTTTGTAGTAGCTGCAGGTAACCCAAAACCTCTCCGCCTCACTGGTTCGATCACGGAGTTCATATGCTTTCTTGCGGTATTCCACAGCGAGATTGGGTTCAAGGGTATCCTGCGACAGAATGCCCAGATATCCGTAGGCTTGTGCAAAATTCGGGTCGAGCTCGACAGCCCGTTTGAAAAACGGAATCGCCGCGACGGACCCTTTGGTGCTAATGGTTTGAATGCCGGAGCTGTAAGCTTTCAGGGCCTCGAGCGAGGGCGTGGTGGCCTGCTCCAAAGGTGTATCGAACTTTTGAATTGTGTTCAAAGACTCGCCGAGTTTGTTCCGGAGGTCGGTGGACACCTTTCCCATCGCTTCGAGCACGTTGTTCTCACCGCTCGCCTGGGCCTCCGTGCTGGCAAGGGTTTTTCCGCTTTCGCAGTTGACGGCTTTAAGGGTCAGAAGATATTGAGTGCCAATCTTCGCGATTGAACCGTCGAGGACGGCGGCGCTTGCTGTTCGTTGGCAGAGCTCCCGCGCAACCGGTGGGGTAAGTTTTGCATCGGCTGGCTGGCCCATCTGGCCGAGGGTCTGCTGGATCTTCTCGTCAGAGATGATGCTTAGGAAGGGTGACTGTTCGAGTTGTACGGATAGCCCTTGTCGTAGTGTGCCGTCGAAGACGGGGTCTCCGGTTGAGTTCGCGAAGTCGGCGAGGACGATCGTGTCCTTGTCTGTGAGGGCGTGGACCTTGCGAGGGAAAAACACTCGGGCGCCGAGCGCTAGGCCGATGAGGATCACGGCGAGGACAGCAGGGCCGACCCACCGCATCGACTTCCAGACGGGCTTGGCCTCTGCCTTGGCGGATGAGATTGCGAGCGGACTCAACTCGGAGTCCCGCTTCAAGCGCTGCAGATCGGTGCGAATGTCGGCGGCATTCTGATAGCGGAGCTTGCGGTCTTTTTCGAGGGACTTATTGATGATCTCTTCGAGCTTTGCGGGGAGGTCGGGATTGAGCCGAACCGGCGGGACGGGCGCGCGGTTCAAAATTGCCGCAGCGACCAGACCGGCGCTTTCTCCACGGAACGGCAGAAGCCCCGTTGCCATCTCGTAGAGCACGATGCCAAAGGAGAACAGATCGCTGCGCGCATCCAAAGCTTCGCAACGGACCTGTTCGGGCGACATGTAAACGATGGTTCCCATGAGCGTGCCGGGTTGAGTGAGGGGCTCTGGCTGAGTTTCTGCCGACGTTGCTGAGAGGTTCGAAGCCGGGATGAGCTTCGCCAAGCCAAAGTCCAGAATTTTGACGTGGCCGCGCTCGGTAATGAAGATGTTTGCGGGCTTGATGTCGCGGTGAACAATTCCCTTCGCGTGGGCGGCGGCGAGTGCGTCTGCGATTTCGCTTCCCCACTCAAGCACGTCCTCAAGCGGCAATGGCTTGCCGGCGATGCGATGCTTGAGGGTCGCGCCTTCCATGAATTCCATGGCAATAAATGCTTGACCGTCGTTCTGGCCGATCTCGTAGATGGTGCAGATGTGAGGGTGATTGAGGGCGGATGCGGCACGCGCTTCTCTCTGAAAACGCTCAAGCGCCTGGGGGATCTGGGCCATATCGTCAGGAAGAAATTTGAGAGCGACGAACCGG
Organism: uncultured Acidobacteriaceae bacterium; assembly: GCA_963841335.1. Classification (GTDB taxonomy): domain Bacteria; phylum Acidobacteriota; class Terriglobia; order Terriglobales; family Acidobacteriaceae; genus Edaphobacter. The sequence goes on from CAWJCF010000001.1 coordinate 963,099, forward strand.
CCGAGGGAGGAATCCTCGGCTTTGTAGACGATTCCCATCCCGCCGCCCCCAAGCTTTTCGATGATTCGATAGTGCGAGACGGTTTGGCCGATCATGGGGCGAAAGACTGCGACCCCGCCGGAGGTGGAGTCGCTTGTGGGAACACCGGCGTCGTCCAGGAGGCCGTTTAGATGGGCGATGGGAGCGTCTCGCGGGCCTGTGCCTTGCTGCTCGGCATCGAGTAGCCGTTTGAGTTGCGTCTTAAGTTCGAGGTCGCCACCGCAGGCGGCGTCGATGAATGCGGCGCGGTTCTGCACCTCCTCTTGCAAGGCGGCATGGAACAACGGCTTCAGGCGCTGCCAGAGTTCAGGAGTCATATTCCATCACGGCCGATCGTTCCTGATGCACGGACGAGACCTATAACGAATGTCCTCAAATCGCTCGACGTGCGGTCATGTCTCACTTCCGGATCAGCCGCGACAACGGAGCCCCTTTTCGTGGCTTGCCGTTGTATCGAGCCATGCTTTCCGAACCAGTAGGTGGCCAGTATAGCCCTAAAACGTTTGCATTCTATGGTCTGCTTGCGTGCGCCGGTGAGGATGGCGCTTTCGGAAGCGCCTTGCGCACTGGGTTACACGCTGGTGCGAGGGTTAGCGGACGACCTGGAAGATGCGGCCCCAGCGGGCGAAGTCGACGAGGGAGTCGATCTTGCTGGGGTGCTGGCGGCGCTGGTTCTCGGCGAGAGCGTCCTGGGTCAGGGCGGGGGATTCGTCGGACTCGTGCTGCTGGAGGGAGAAGTAGATGACGAGGGGCTTGCCGACGATGGCTTCGCGTGGGACAAAGCCCCAGTAACGGCTGTCTTCGCTGTCGTTGCGGTTGTCTCCCATGACGAAGTAGTTGCCGGTGGGGATGATGAGCTCGCCGTTGTCGATGAGGGAGCGCATGCGAATCCACCAGTGGGAGTCGATCTCGGGATCGGCGGATTGGAAGCGGGGGAAATTGTCGCGGAAGTTGTCGGGTGGGCTGGGGCGATAGACGGCGTAGGGCTCGACGAGCTCGCGGCCGTTGATGTAGACGCGGCCGGCGTGGAGGCGGAGGTGGTCGCCGGGAAGGCCGATGACTCGCTTGACGAGATGGAGGGTAGCGTCGACGGGATCGTGAAAGACGATGATGTCGCCGCGATGGACGCCGGCTGCGGGTTCGAGGCCGGGAGAGCCGTCGCTGTTGGGCGAGGCGGACTGCTTGTCTACTAGGAGAAAGTCTCCGACGAGGAGGGTGGACTCCATGGACTCGGATGGGATGCGGAAGGGCTGGACGCAGAAGGTGATGATGAAGATGGCGATGATTATGAGGTGAAGGAAGGACTGGAGCGAAGAAAGGATGCCGGGTTTGTGATGGACGTGATGCGGGTGGATTGCCTCGAGGGTTGGATTGGGTGGCGTGACGGCCTGCTCTGGCTGAGTTGGAGTGAGGACTTCGAGCTCTGACTCGGTCTGGGCTAGCCGCTGGCCGGATTTGACGTCGGCTATCACTCGGCCACCTCCGCGATTGGAGCGTCAGCCAACTGAGATTCTGCGATGAGGCGCTGGAAGGCGAGGCGCGCGGCCTCCTGCTGAGCCTGTTTCTTGGTGTTTCCTTCGGATTCGGCCAGGGCGCGGGAGACTCCCTTTTTGTCTTCAATGCGGACTTCGACGCGGAAGCGTTTTTGATGGTCGGGGCCGCTCTGCGCGGTGAGGACGTACTGGGGTTGGCCAGCTCCGGTGGCCTGGAGGCGCTCCTGGAGGGCGGATTTGTGGTCTCCGATGGCTCCGCTGAAGGTCTCTGAGGCTGCGAGGGCGAGGTGTAGATCGGGGAGGGTTGGCTCGATGATGTGTTTCTCGATGAAGGCGCGGGCAGCGTCGAGGCCGCCGTCGAGATAGAGGGCGCCGATGACGGCTTCGAGGGCGTTGGCGAGCAGGGCGGGCTTCTTGCGGCCGCCGCTTTGCTCTTCTCCGCGGCCGAGGCGAAGGTGCTGGCCGAGATCGATACGTGCGGCAACCTCGCCGAGATGACGGCGGCTGACGAGGGAGGAACGGAGGCGGGTCAGCTCGCCTTCGCGGGAGGCGGAGAAGCGGCGGAAGAGGGATTCGGCGACGGCGAGACCGAGGACGGCGTCGCCGAGGAACTCGAGCTGTTCGTTGTCGGCGGTGGGGTCGGGGAGGGAGTCGGGCTTGGTCTCGTAGGCGAGGGAACGGTGGGTGAGGGCCCAGGTGAGGAGTTCGGGACGGCGGAAACTGTGGTCGAACGGAGACGCAGGAGGGCTCTTTTTCCGCGATCGTCCGGCTTTGTTGTGCCGTGTCGTCAAGGAGAACTCCTCCGCGTCTAATTTACCGGACAGACGGGGCTGGTCCGAAGGCTTGAATCTAGTGTGGGGGTGGCGGACGATATGCGTCCTTCTCGGCTTTGCCACTTGGATCAAATGGAGCGTTGTCGTCGTCTGCAGGCTGATTGGCGGCCTTGGGGGCGACGAAGGGTTGTTTGAGGCCGGCTTCGGCTGCTGCTTTGGTGTCGGGTTGGGCGTCGCGGACGGTCAGGGCGGCCTGATACTCGGCGATGGCCTTCTGGCGGTCGGGTTGGGGCTGAATGTCATAGAGCCGGCCGAGGTAAATGTGCGACCAGGCCAGGGTGCGGGGGTCTTTGGAGTTGTCGAGGACCTCCTGGAAGTCATTGACGGCGGCTCCGGGCTGGCGTTCCATCAGGTTGACGCGGGCGAGGACGTAGTGGGCACCGGAGTGGTCGCCGTTGGGGTCGGCGAGGACCTTGTTGGCGATTGCGGAGGCGCCGTCGAGGTCGCCCTTGAGCATCTTCACTTCGGCGAGTTGCAGACCGGTCAGCTGAGTGGCAGGACGACGGAGGACGTCGCGGCTACCTTGAGGCAGAAAAGCGACCTGCTCCGCCTTGTGGCGCTCGTGGTCGACGTCCATGCCATAGACCATCTGGCCCATATCTTCCTTCAGGCTGATGCCGGCGCGCTCCATGCTCCCAATCTGCTCGTAGAAGTAGTCGGTGAGGACCCATCCCTGTCGCATGGCGAGATTGATTGCCTTGCGGCGGACGGTCTCGGCATCGTGTTCATACGCGCTCATGTCGGCGTCGTAACGCTCGAGGTCGGCGCGCGCTTTTACATCCTTGCCGGGCTTCTCGGGCTTGGCGAGACCGACGTCCATCGTGTGGATCTCGATGGATTTGATGAGGCACTCGGTGATGAGGGGGACAATCTCGGTCTTGTAGCTGTACTCGAGGGGGGCATCCTGAACTGTGCGGAGCAGCGGAGTAAGACGTTCCATCGCCTGCGCGCGCGCGTAGACGAGCGGCTCGATCTCGTAGTGGAGATAGATGTGGCGTATGTCGTCGAAGTGGACTGCGCCGAGGGGCTCTGCAGCGGGGGAAGCGACGACGATGTAGTCGCTCGAGTAGATGCGGGCGTTGGTGGCCGACGGGGCGAGCATGGGCTCGAGCAGCACGAGGAAGCGGCGGCCATCGTAGCTGCTGACGGGCATCCGAAGATAGATGTTGGTGTTCAAGATCATCTTCGTGAGCGGACTATGCACGCGGGCGGTGAGGTCTTCGTACTCGGGACGATGCTCGACCCAGAGGGCGTTGAGATGCACGTCGTCGGCGAAGGTGCGGAGAAGAGGAAGAATGTTGACAACCTGGGTGGAGTCGGGGGGGAGCTCGGTCTCGTCCGCGATGGGGGTTAGCTCAGGCGGCGGAGAGAGATAGAGCGCGAGCGAAATGTATTGGGCGAGATTGAGACCGGAGTCTGCAAGGGTGTGGTCGCGGATGTAGGTGCAGAGGGCGTCGCGGCTGGTGCGGGCGGCGGCCGAGGCGGCGACTTCGGAGTTGATCTCGTCGCGGATCTTGCGGCGGATGGGGGCGGAGGCGGCAAGGTCGGCGTCGTAGCCGCAGGTATTCAGGGCTACTGCGATGTAAAAGAGGGGCTCGCTGGTTTCGAGGGTGATGGCGGAACCGCCGGCTTCTGGCTGAGCGACGCGCGCGGGGAGTTTCGCTGGGACGTCCGCGGCGGGAGATTCAGGGGTACTGCTGCTTGTCGTCGGGATGGGTTTCTGCGCATTTAACGAAGGAGGAACTGCGTACAGAAACAAAGCTACTGCAAGGCCCAGAGGGAAAAATGCGGTGTGCCGGGGAAAGGACGATTTTTTTAGGAAAGGCACGATAATTCGACGCTCCCATGGAGTTTAAGGGAGCAGAGGGAGCGATGGCAAACGCATGACCCTCGACGGATTTTAGCCGTGAACGGAGATGCCGGAGAAGGTGAGGACCACCTGGCTGCGTACCGGAACGCCAAAGACGCTGGCGGGCTGATAAATGCTCATCAGAAGATGGTTGGCAATCTGGTTGCGAACTGCCTGATCTTCGGGTCCGGAAACGATGTTGTAGTCGTAGACGCGACCATCGGCATTGATGAAGGCTTCGACTACGATCAGCGAATTTTGATCGCTGACGATGTCCTCCGGACTAGTGGTCGAATAGAGGAAGTGGGGCGCCGTCATGGCTCCGAGGGGCTCGTCGTTGGCCATGACCGGCTCAGGCGCCGCGACCATTCCGAGCAGAAGCCCAATGCTGCCAACGAGAAGGACCGCTCCAACGAACCCGGCGGAGACCTGCAGGAGCATCGGACGGACGGTGTTCTCCCACTTCAGGCTTAGGGAATCCCGCCAGTTGGAGGTTCTGCGGGCCTGCTCGTGAGAGATGGCAAGACGCAGCCTGAGGCCGAGATCCGCCGGCGCTTTGGCAGGACCGAGCGTGGCGAGTGACTGCTGCATGGCGCGGAGGGCCGAGAACTCACGGTTGCATTCCGGGCAGATATCCAGATGGTTGGCGATGCGCTGCATCTGCCTGCCGCTGACGGCTCCATCCAGGTAAGCGGAGAAGGAAGACTGAACTTTACGACAAATCACCGGGGTCATTGCCCAACCTCCATGCTGGATCCATCCGATACAGGAACCGATGCGGAGGAGTGAGCAACAGATTCGGAATTCAGCAAAGTACGCAAGGCGGAGCGCCCACGAGTGAGACGGGATTTGACGGTTCCGAGGTTGACGCTAAGGATTTCGGCGATCTCTTCGTAAGCGAATCCCTCGATCTCGCGGAGGATGACGACGGTTCGGAAGGTCTCGGGGAGTTGCCGGAGAGCTGCTTCGATGCGCTCGCGGACCTCTGCCTGCGCGGCGTGATCGAAGGGTGAATCCGCGCGGTCGGCGAGCGTTGCACTGAGGCAGAGGCCGTTGTTATCGTCGTCGGCGCCGGACTCGTATGGCGAATCGATGGTGATCTCCTGCTTCTTATGGCGCGACCACCAGCGGCGCTGATTGGAGGCCTCGCGGAGAGCGATGCGGTAGAGCCAAGTTCGCAGGGTGGAGTCACCGTGGAAGCTCCGAATGCTGCGGAAGACTTTGATGAAGACTTCCTGGGTGATGTCGGCGGCGTCGGCGGGGTCGTTGAGGCTGCGGGCGATGAGGGAGTAGAGCGGCTGATGGTATTGGGCGATGAGGATGGCAAAGGCCTCTTCGGAGCCAGCCTTGAGGTCGGCGACAAGGGCCGCGTCTTCTGTCGTGATGCCAATCGCGCTGGCTAGATTGCCCACTATCGTGCCCGCCTGCATACCGGGTACCCTCTACATTACGGCTTCGTAAATCGAAGTTGCAAGTGCTGAGCTGCGAGGCTCTGAGACACGAAGAACAGCGCCCGCGCGGGCCGAGTGCTCGCTCACTCTATTCCCTTTAGACACGCGAGATGCAGGATTTGTTCCCGTTCGCGTTGGAATTTCCCTGGAGTGAACGTTTGACGAATATGGCGTAGTCGGCCAGAATAGATAGAGTCCTTCCTGAGAGTGGGCCTGTGGCGCAGCTGGGAGCGCGCTTCCATGGCATGGAAGAGGTCATCGGTTCGATCCCGATCAGGTCCACCAAAACATTTAGCTTAGAATCAGAAACTTATAGGGACGATCCGAGCGGAAAGCAACTTCCGATCAAGGAACTGAAAAGGCACTAACGAATAATAGCGTCGGCACTTGCCTGCAGTCGACGAAAATATAAAGCCCTCCGGTTGCCGGCGGGCTTTTGTGCTCTTGGAGGTCCTCAGCTCGCCTTCTTGAGTTCGTGACAACATCGCATCGTAAGATTCTGCTTCGCACCAGTGACGGCCGCATTCTCGGCCCCGATCCTTGGAATCTGTCGAACGGCGAGGATGGCTAACGTGAATACCGCATTCTTGTTTCCTGGACAAGGAGCACAAAAATCTGGAATGCTTCATGAGCTCGTTGATGATCCTGCTGTCGACTTGACGCTTGATGAGATCAGCGACATATTGAAATCCGATGTTCGTCTGTTGGACTCGCCTGAAGCATTGAATTCCACAGTATCGGTTCAACTGGCTCTTCTAGCTTCCGGAGTCGCTACGGCCAGAGCCTTGCAGAGGCAACGCGTCACGTGTTGTGCAGTTGCAGGTTTATCTGTGGGCGCCTTTGCAGCAGCGGTCGTTGCCGAGGCGATCACTTTGAAAGATGCGGTGATTCTGGTTCGTTCCCGCGCAGAGAAAATGGAACAGCTATATCCAGTCGGATACGGGATGGCTGCGATCGTCGGTCTTAACGAGCGACAGGTGACGGCTATTGTCAATTCAGTGCACTCGGCCTTGACTCCGGTGTTCGTAGGAAATATCAACGCACCGAGGCAGATCGTAATTGCAGGCTCCATAGAAGGGATGCAGAAGGTTTTAGAGGAGGCACGCGGGCACGGTGCCAGGAAGGCTGAGCTCCTGCACGTTGCAGTGCCGTCCCATTGTCCTCTACTTTCATCCGTTTCTGACTCCCTTCGGCTTCAGATGAATTCTATGCAGCTAAAGGCGCCAAAATTTCCCTATATTGCGAATGTGAATGCACGAGCTGTACGCTCCGCGTCGGCAGTAGCAACGGATCTGGCGGACAACATCGCCCACGGAGTTCGCTGGCATGATGCGACGATAGTCGCGGAGGAATTGGGCTGCAACCTCTTCCTTGAAATGCCGCCAGGCCACACTTTGGCAGACCTCGTGGAAGAAAACGTTCCCGGCGTTACCGCTTCTGTCGTCACAACAGATCTCTTCAGACACGTGTTGCGACTCGCCGCCGCTTAAGGCCTGATTTGAATGGCTTGGCTATCACACGCCCTGGATGATTAATGCCGGAATAATGTATGGTCCGCCGCGCGACCGCAAGGGGAAAGTGTGCCTGCGGGCGCTCGCACGCTTACACTGCCGAACAACGACAGGATCCGCATTCTGTCGGTCTCGGTCGTCGGCGACAATCCGTCCTTGATTCCGGCGTCGCCACTGTTCGATACACTGACCCGTTCGGAACCCTAAAGCATAGTTGCGGTGGAAACCAGCGATTGAAGCGCTGATCCCCACCGCAACTACTGACTAATTGGAATGCTCCCTACCCTGAAAGATCCAGCGAGGTTTCCATAAAGATTGTTCTGTCTTAGTGGGTTGCCATATTGTGAGCGCGCAGGTAAGTGGCCAACTCCGCGGGAAGGTTTGTCTGGATGCCTTTCGCGCCCAGATCAATCGCCTTCTGCCAGGTTTCGGCGTTGTCTGCATCGCCAAGGCGGTCAACATAGATCTGCGCGTTTGCCTGTTTGGCGCAGTCGATGACGCCGTCTTTGAAATCGCCGGCATCGAAGGCGAGGACCTGGGGCTGCATGGCGCGAACGAACAATTTGCAGACGTCAGGGCTTCCTGCTTCCGGCATAACCCTCAAAGTTGGGCGAATCCTGTGCACTTCGTACAGGAAGAAGGGATTGCCGTAGATGACGACGTGATCCTGCATGTCGTGGGCAACGATGGTGTCGATCAGTTGCTGTGGATCGGCGTACTTGGTGTCGACGTAGACATTGATTTTGCCATGCGCGAGATCAAAGGCCTCATCGAGCGTCGGCACCTTGGTTCCGGCGAAGGATGGCGAGAATTTCGCTCCTGCATCGAGCGCCCGAATCTCGTCGAATGTGTGCTTGTATACGTCGCCCGTGCCGTTGGTGGTGCGATCGAGCGTGCCGTCGTGCATGATGACGAATTTATGGTCGGAGGTGGTGCGCACATCTAATTCGAAGTAGTCGGCTCCGGCGTCGATGGCGGCCTGGAAGGCGGCCATGGTGTTTTCGGGGTGATGGAGGTGCTCGCCACGGTGAGAAATGACCTTGATGGTCTTTCCGTCCTCCTTCGGGGTCCATGCTGTCTGGGCGAAGGCTACGCTGCCTGCGAGGGTGGAACCGATGAGGAGCTTCAGGATTGAGTTCTGCATTTTTTCTTTTCCTTTTCTTTTTATTCTTTTTTTGTGAAGTGCTTGTAATTGCGCGCCGCTTTAGAACCTGAGGCGACCAACGAGCAGCAGCGAACGCGAGTCCTCTGCGCCGGTGACGGTACCGAAAGTATGGTTGGCAATCGTGGCTGCGGAGAGCCCCGTATTGAGAGCGGAGAACTGCGGATGGTTGAAGGCGTTATGCGCGTCGACACGGAGGGTGAAGGCGGCATGCTCCCAGAGGGGGATGTCCCGCATGAGGCTCATATCCCACATATTCTGGCCGGGCCCGTAGAAGCTGGCGCGTGGACCATTGCCCAGGGTGTCATTAGGGGTGATTGAGAAGGCGGAGGTGTTGAACCACTTTGCCACCGTGCGGGAACCGCGAGGAATGCTGCCATTGCCCGTCTGGGTCACGAACTGGCCTCCGGAAAAGATATTGAGACCATCACCCTGCGTGACGCTGTATGGGACACCGATCTGGAACTGAGCCACGGTGCTGATCTTCCAGTGTCCGATGACCTGAGAGAGGACCGGGGTGTTCTGGAGAAATCTTCCTCCCGAACCGACAGGCAGAGCATAGACCGCCGAGACGGAGAGGCGCTGAGGAACGCTTGCCTTTGCCGTTCCCCACTGTGCGTGCAGGTTGTAGTAGTTCTGGAGCTGAGGAGTCAGGGTACCTCCGTCAACATCGTTGAGCAGGTGGGCCCAGGTATACGAGGCCCGCACCGAGACGCCATTGGTCCAGCGATGGCTGAGGGAGGCGAAGAGAGCTGCGTAGGCTTGAGCTCCTCCGTTGGTGACGTTATAGACGGTGAGGAACTGAGGATAGGGCCGGAGGCTCTGGGCACTACTGACTCCGAAACAGCAGCCAGGCGTGGGAGCGATCTGGTTGACCGGAAGCACGATGGGCAGATGTACGCCGCGATCCCCCATGTAGTTGAGCTCGGCGACCCAGTTATGACCCAGATCCTGCTGCACGCCGAACTGCCACTCCTGCAAATACGGAAGGACCGCAGTCAACTGAAGCTGGACGGGTGTGGAGCTGGGTTTCGTCAGGCTGGAAGGAATCAGAGGTTCACCGTTTGGACCGACGTTCGGCGAATAAGCAGGAACTCCGTTCGACAGCTGATAAGGCGGGGTGACGCCATCGGTACTCTGAAAGGTTGCGGCTACGGTAGAAGCTGAAGTATTGCTGAGCGCGTTGAAGCCGATGCTGGGAAGCTGATAGATTCCATAGCCACCACGCACGACCGTGTTGCGGAAGAGATGGTAGTTAAGGCCAGCACGGGGAAGGACGCCGGTGTAGGTATTCGGAGTCAGCTGGTGAGGACCGTTGAAACCAGCAAACTCGATGCCTCCCTGCTTGCCGGTTGTGGGGTCGACGATGTTGGGATTGAAGCTGTAATAGTTGTTGTGCTCTTCGACGGCCGGGCCATCGAACTCATACCGCAGGCCGAGATTGAGCGTGAGTTTGGAAGTGATTCTGTAGTCGTCCTGAATATAGCCGGCAAAGTAATTCAGGTTGTAGTGAAAGACGGTGTTGGTCGTGCTGATGCTTGTGGTCGCGGGCAGACCAAGCAGCATATCGGCGATGCCGTATCCGCTTTGGCCAGGGACAGCGGTAAAGCCGCCGGTGAAGCTGTAGCTGCCGGAGAGAACGCCAGGCTTGTAGGAGCTGTAGGCGTAGCGCATGAACTCGCCACCGATGGAGAGTGTGTGACGCCCAAGCTGCATGACCAGCGCATCGTTCAGGATGTAGTGGCCGTCCCTTGTCCTCGAGAAGCCGCCTGGACCGAAGCTGGCGTACTGGGTGGTCTTGATGCTGGGGAACGAGGTCAGGGGAACGCCCTGCAGGCCAATCGAGGCTGCGTCGGCTGGCGGCGGCGTTGCAAAGTTCACCTCTGAAACATAACCTGCGCGAGCTTCATTGGAGAGGCGCGGCGAGAAGATGTGGCTCCAGGAGACCTCGTAGTGGTCGTCGGTCCAGCCGTTGTATGCGGAAGTATTTGCGACGTTGGGAATGTCGATGGTGGGCTGATTTCTTGGCCCATCGCGGGAGAACTTCGCCCAGATGTGGTCGTAGTCGGATGCGTTGTAGTCGATGCGGTCTGCGTTATAGAGATAGCTGGTGGCTGAGATTGGGTTTGAGCAGTAGTTGAACTGGAAGCTCGGGGTTGGGGTGCAGTTCGGCGCAGGGAAGAATTCCGCGATGTTCCTGCCGACCTGATCGAGTCGCAACTGCGGAATCATGTTGCCCGGGAACTGCGTCCGGGTGGCAGTCTTGCCGACAATCTTCGTGGTCAGCGGGTCGTAGATGGGGACGGTGGGCTGCCCGGTGGGGGATAGTCCCGAGAAGTCTCCGGTGAGCTCCGCCGCCGTGGGCACGGTGGTGTTGAACGGTGCGTTGGCGTGGTTAAGGGTGTACTCCCAGTCGGTGAAGAAGTAGAGGCGGCGCTTACGGCCATCCAGGAGCTTCGGCAGGATGATGGGGCCGCCAACCGAGCCGCCGAAGTAGTGGAAGTAGGATGGCTGAATGACCGTTTTGGGAGCGGTGAAATACCCAAGGGCATTGAGGCTCTGGGAGCTGTAGGATTCGAAGGCAGTTCCGTGAAACTTGTTGGTGCCGGATTTGGTGGTGGTGAGGATGGCGCCGCCGCCGCTCTGACCGTACTGGGCGGAGAAGGGAGAGATGAGGACCTGAAGCTCTTCGGTGGAGTCAGGTGTGGGGATGAGGCCGTAAGTACCGTCTATACCCATGTTGCTGGGCAGACCATCGATAATGATGGGATTGGTTCCGGTTCTGCCGCCACCGAGGGAGACGTCATTGATGTTGCCGTAGTCCTGGCTGGAGCTGTTGCTGGAAACTCCGACGAAGGTTTTGGTGATCAAGAACTCGTTTGCACCTTTGGTGCTGGTGGTTTCGGGGAGATCGATGAGCTCCTGGGTGCTGAGTTCTCCGCCGATCTGGGGGTTGGTGTCGTTGAGCGAGCTTGCGGCGCTGGAGACAGTGACAACCTGGGAGGTTGCGCCGAGCTTCAAGCTTCTGTCCACAACCAGATCCTGGTTCAGGACGATGTTGAGCTCGTCAGTGATGGATTGAGAGAAACCGTCCTTCTCGAAGCGCACGGTATAACCGCCGGGTTTGAGGAAGGAGACGCGATAGCTGCCGGACTTATTCGTGACGGTCTTGTATTCCGTCGTGGAGGTGGTTTCGCGCACAGTAACCGCCACGTCCGGCATCACCGCCCCGCTCGGATCTTTGACTATGCCACTTATCGAACCATAGACAGTCTGGGCGCGGAGGTGCCCAGCATGAAAGATGAGCGCGAACAGAAGAGTGAGATAACTGGCTCGTCCAAATAGCCGTTGGCTACGACTGCGGAGTTGGCCGACTACTGTGGATCGCGGACTGGCACTTACAAGAGAGACAGAGAAGACGCAATTCATTAGAAACCCCGAAGTTTGAAAGATGCGTTCGTATTTGAAGCTGCAGAACGGGAGCGACGAAGCAGGACTGGTGCATATAGCGGAGGAACAGATTTCGACATATTCGCCTGCGATAAGCGAACCGTAGCAGAGAAATGTTAATAAAGGACAAATAGAAGGCATTCAATGAGAAAAAATTACACGTGAAATTGTCAGATTGATTTTCCAGCCCGCTGAATAAGGTTGCTCAAATTTTGTATGCCTTTCCTAGAGATATGCCGGTAGAATCAGCAACTGACTACAAAACCCGCACTTTGAAAGAAGAAGCAAAAATGAGTGAGATTGCTGAACGCTCCAGGCTTGATTCGATCGTTCAAATGTTAAAAACAAACACATCCGCATCGATCGCTGAGATCGCTGAGACCTTTCATGTCTCGCAAATGACAATTAGGCGGGATTTACAAAAGCTGGCTGAGGCTGGTCAAGTGATTCGAATTCCCGGTGGGGCGCGGATCGAACACTGGCGGGGAGCAGAGCGGAGCTTCTTCGAGCGCCTGCAGAAGATGTCGCACGCCAAAAGAAGCATTGGCACAGCGGCCTCGGCACTGGTGCACGATGGAGAGTCGGTGGTGCTCGATTCGGGAACGACCACTCTCTACGTGGCCAGAGAGCTGCGCGCCCGGCGAAACGTTGTGGTCTTCACCTTCTCGCTGGCTGTCCTGGAGGAGCTTACCTCCGCGGAAGATATTCGCGTCGAACTTACCGGTGGGGTCTATCGTTCAAGCAGTCACGACCTCATTGGGCGTGCTGTGGCAAAGAGCCTGACCTCCATCTACGCCGATACCGTAATCTTTGGCGCGGCCGCCATCTCGTTCACGCGCGGCATCATGGTCCACGACCCCGATGCGCAGCGCGAGTTGCTGCAGGCCGGGAAGCGAAAGGTCCTTGTCGTTGACAGCAGCAAAATTGGAACAGAGGCTACTTATCGCCTCTGCGGCATTGAGGACTGCGATCTGATCCTGACCGACAAGGGAATATCGGCTGAGGATGCCGCACGATTGGGCCGGATGACACAGGTGCAGATCGCCGAATGAATATTTTATTAACGTTCCTTTACCGTCGATTGGTTAGCCTATTGGAAGATGCCATCGTCAATTGAGATTCAGTCGGGAACGAGCCCATTCGAAGATCACGTTGCCACCATACTTGCAGGGCAGGACTGCTTTGTGGCGGACAAGCCACTATGGGTGGCGCGGGCTCCGGGGCGACTGGATGTGATGGGAGGAAACGTCGACTACACTGGAGGTTTGGTGCTACAGAGCCTTCTCCGTGAAGCCATCTGGGTCGCCGTTCAACCCCGCTCCGACAAGGTTATCCGCGTTCTCAACCCCAGCGCTGCAAGGTTTGGCTGGGAACCCTGCCTCGAATTTCCCTGCGACGAGCTCGATGAAGTTGAAAGCCTTCGCCTGCTCTTTGGACAGAGAGAGAGTTCGCGCTGGGGTTGCTATGTTCTGGGTGCGCTCCACTTTCTAACGAGGTGTTACGGGGTGGACAGCGCCGGAGGAGCGACTCTCTTCATCGAGTCAGATCTTCCCCCGAACAAAGGGGTGAGTTCCTCAGCGGCGCTCGTGGTCGCAACCATCAAGGCCGTATCCGCCGCTTGGGGATTGAGTATTGACGGAGTTGCGCTCGCAACGGCCGCACAGTGGGTGGAGAATGTCGTGGTTGGCTCTGCATGCGGCATTATGGATCAGGCAGCGATCGTATTGGGTAGAGAGAATCTTCTTCTGCCAATGCTCTGTCAGCCCTGCCAGCCATTCTCGGCCGTGACGTTGCCAGTCGGACTAAGCCTCTGGGGAATCGATTCCATGGTCTCCCGCTCAACGACTGGCGCAGCTTATGAGACCGCCCGCGCCGCAGCGTTTATCGGTTATAAGCTGATCTGCCAGCGCGAGAAGATCGATGTGATTGCTGAAGATGTCTCCGGGATACCACGGTTTATCGATTCTCGGTGGGGTGGCTATCTGTCGAACCTGGCCCCGTCGGAGTTTCGGACAAGCTATGAGCGCTGGCTACCTGAATCGCTCACTGGGCAGGAATTTATCGTGCGCGCCGGAGAACACGTCGATCCGTTCACGACGATCGATCTCAATAAGAAATACCCGGTTCGTTCCGCGGTCCGATACGCAGTCGAAGAGAACTTCCGCGTGCAGATGCTATGCGCACTGCTTGAAACCACAAACCAAAACGGGTCTGAGGTCTCATTACGTCTCATCGGCGAAATTCTCTGCCAGTCCCATGTCGCCTACACCGAGTGCGGCCTCGGGTCCGATGCCTGCGACGAATTGGTATCGTGCGCTCTCGAGGCAGGCTTTCTCGGAGCGAAGATGACCGGTGGCGGTGCAGGAGGAGTAGTCGCAATCCTCGGACGCTCCTCTGACCGGCGCGCCATACATGCAGTCGCAGAGCGGTACGGCGACGGGCGGACTGGAACTCCTCATATCTTCGAGGGTAGCTCCAGTGGTGTCGATGCCTTCGGAGTTCGCACCATGCAGCTTTCCCCCGTCCAATGAATTCAGTATTGAGTTCGCCCGCAAGGTCCCGCCTGATTTCGGCAATTTTATTGCTAATAGCCGCGAATCTGTTGTGGGCCGGACAGGGCGTTGCTGTCAAGCTTTTGGGTGGAGGACTTGGCCCGTTCTCCATAGCCCTGCTTCCGCTCTACTTTGTCACGCTGCTCGGTCTTGCCGTACTGCTCCTTCGAGGCAACATAGCACACAAGTTCAAGGCCGCCTGGAGACTGCGCCGCGAATTTTTTCTGGCCGGTATATGTGGTCAGTTGATGGCCCAGGTCGGCATGACCGTGGGCATCAGTTGGTCTACCGCCTCGAACGGAGCGATCCTCAGTTTACTCGTTCCAGTCTTTGGCGCACTCATCGCCGTATGGCTGCTGCGGGAACCTCTTTCGCCCCTTCGCATTGCAGCGTTACTGCTGGGCTTCGTTGGTGTCACGCTGCTATCCCCCCTGCACAGCTCGGTCAGTCCGACGGGACGAACGCACCAAATCGTAGGGAACTTTCTCATTGCGGCAGGTTGCCTGGGATCGGCTTTTTATAATGTGTATTCAAAACGGTTGTTGGATCGCTTCTCTGGAATCGAGATCCTGTTTTTTAGTTATCTTTCGACAACCACCTTTAGCGTGCCTGTACTCTTTTTTCTCGAGCCGCATTGCCTGAGTGAGCTTGCCCATCTTTCACTCAAGCAGTGGGCCGCATTGGAGTACCTTGCCATCTTCCTCTACGGCATCTCCATGGTGCTCTTTCTCAAAGCGCTCAGAACCGTTGACGTGGTGATTGCTTCGGCGTCGTTGTACCTGGTGCCGCTTTTCGGAGTCGCTTTGGCCTTTATCATCCTTGGCGAACGGCTGCCGCCGCGGGCGATCCTCGGATCCGCAGTCGTCCTGTTCGCGACAGTAATTCTGCTGCAATTCGACTGCACCCTCTAATCAAGCTGCGGAATGCTCCGTCAGCGGAGAGAGTCTGGTGAATTGAACCCTTATTTGCGTGGACGTTTTAGAGGACCGTTGTTCGTGAGATGATCTCCAATTATTTGTTAATGTTTAACACGTGATTACAAAGAAGGTCAACTTGTGATTTATATCTAAGATACACGTTTATATAAGGGTTTATCTGCTGAGTAAACGGGTATGAAATCAAAGAACAGCGTGTTAGCGCGCGGAGAGAAATGTGAATTATTTTCGAAAAGAGCGGGGAAGCTTTGTTATTTCAACACACCCTGATTGCATAGATGCGCAAGCGGTTTTCCAGCTTCTTGAGCAAGAAACATGGTGGACTGGATTATCCAGGGAATCGCTGGATTGTGCCTTGCGTAACTCGCTCTGCTTTTCTCTTATCGAAGGCCACAAGCAGATCGGCGTGGCAAGGGTGATCACCGATTACGTCACCTACGCCTACCTTTGTGATGTCTGCATCATGAAAGAACATAGAGGGCATGGTTTGGGATCGTGGTTAATCCGTAGTGTTCTGGAACATCCAGACTTAAGCCACCTTAAGAGAGTCGCTCTTATCACGCATGATGCGCAAACCTTCTATCTCGGTCTCGATTTTCGCTTTCCGCCTCATCCCAATTGCTATATGGAACGCCTTTCAACAGTGGGCCCAGCAACGACCGCTGTTTACGGGCAGCCATGAGTGGGCCCCTGTGGGCACAGGGGGCCTGTGTGTATCCCGCCGCCACCTCACTTTGAACCCTTCCACGGACGAGCACGACCCGAACAGCTTCTCCGTCATCGCTTAGGTGCGACGCAGACAAAGCTCTTCGCGTCGTTCTGATCACCGCCACTGTACTTCGCTTCGGCAGGATAAGCGCACAAAGGACGGCTCATCGCCACTCCCTTCTCCGGTTCGCTGTCTACGAACCTCTGTGCGGTAAGCTGCCCCGGCGCCTCTCCCACCTCGACCCACTTCTCCAGCGAGGTGAAAATGTCATGCTCGGCATCTGCTCGTGCCCGAATGCCAAGCTGTCCAAACTCGGTCGCCCCCGGACCGCCCCCGCAGTGCTGCATTCCCGGCACCATGTAGAGTCGCACGGTACTCTTAGTGGCCTCCGCGCCCAGGGCTCTGGTTACGCCGTCATAGTAGGCGATAGTGCTGAGAGCGGGAATGGCCGGATCGTTCCATCCTTGATACAGAATCAAGCGGCCGCCCCGCTTAATAAATGGATTCAGGTTCGTGTCGGTGGCGTTCAGCGCCTGGGCAGTCTTCTCGTTCGCCAGTTTCAGGTCAGCGTCGAAGTCAAACGATTGAAGCTTCCATGCCGGGTCCTCATGCACGAAGTTCGCAAAGAAGCCGACTCCGTAGAAGACGCCCGAACCTTTTCCCTGCGCTTGTCCTGTGATCCATTGTGACCACCCGTTCGGTCCCTCTTCGGCTCCCGGCAGCGGAGCCGGAAACACTTCCCTGCCGTTCTTGTCGAACTTTGCGGCATAGATAGTCTTCAGTGTCTCGACCTGTCCCGGAAGCAGGCACGTATCCGTGTCTCCCTGCTTGCAGGTCAGAGCGGCAAGGTTCAGGCGGCACTGTCGAGGGTCATTGATCACGCCGTCCTTCACGCCATCCTGTGCATCGCACGCCGCTCGCGCTGCCGCTGCGATCGTTGGCACCTTCTTCGCGGGAATATAGCTCTCCACGCTTGCAAGCATGGCCTGTGTATCGATGGCACCCGCGGCGAAAAGAGTGGTCCAATTATAGGCGGGGGCTCCGGCTAAGATCCCGTCGTAGTCAGCGGGAAATCGTTGCGCTTCCATCAGCGCCTCCCGCCCACCATCCGAGCAGCTGGAAAAATAGGAGTGCTCCGGTGCGCGCCCATAGAAAGCCGACGCAACCTGCTTCGCCTGCACTGTCATGTCATGCACAGCGCGCCAGCCAAAGTCTTTCACCTTCTCCGGGTGGCCCAGCGCAAACGCCGGATTCGAGCCCACATGTCCGGTATTGGTTCCAGCGGTTACGTAGCCCTCGTTGACTGCCTCAGCCAACAGTTCATACGCGATATCGCCAGCAAATCCACCGTTTCCTTGCCCGCGATATCTTCCGTTCCATCCAACTGCCGGCAGCCATATTTCGGTCAAAATCTCCGAGTCGTCCGTGGGGCGGTCTGTCACTTTGACCCGACAAAACGCTGGCATCTCCTGCGCACGACGCGCTGAAATCTTGATCCCCACAACTCCACCGGCTGCTTGAACCAACGTCGCCGAGGTCACCATCGCGTCCTTCAGAGCGATCGACGTCATGTTGGCGCACCGATCCGCTGCAGACGATGTCAGCGACTGTTTCCCTGCGGTCTCGGGCATCGGCTGACCGAATATCATGGGAGAAATCATTGTTTCCGGGATTGCAATCAGGAGAGAGAGGACCAGTATCTTCGACAAGACGAGTGCACGAACTGAAGTCATAAACCAAAGTTTACATGTTGGCCGACGCCCGACGTGGAGGCTTGAATGGAGATCCTGAGGTCTCCCCGGTCCCCATTGGCTAGATGTTTCCGCCAGCGGTACGAAGACCACTTCTTTTATGGCGTCTCACGAGATTCTCGATTTTCAATGACCATCGTGTAAATCATCCCACCCCTCAAGATTGACAGCACCTACCTTATAAATCGGAACGACCACTCCCAGTACAGCTGGAATCTGAAGGATACCCGCTCAGAGCTCTCGCTCACGTTGCGGCTGTGGCCAACTCTTCATCCAGCGTCCAGCTCGCGTCGGCTCTATCCAACCTTGCCTTCTTGTTGTATCGACCACTCACGTCCTTCACTCAGTAGCTGATCGTCTTCTTGAAGTACGTCCAGTCCGATGTAATACATATGTCTTAGAGTAGCCTCCGTGGTTGTTCTCTGAATCAGCGTGCCGCTGAGTTGAGCCTATGTAACACCACGCCCTCCTCAATGACTTAGCATTCAAACAATCCGAGAACCGGTCTCGCGACCGTTCCGCCAGCACCCTGATCTCCTTGATCGAATAGAAGGTTTCGCCGTTCAGGAACTCGTCCTGCAGCTTCGAATTGAAGCCTCACCTCACTTTCCCAAACCCTGTCTTTGATTGGCAGAACATCAAGATCATGACCAATAGTGAGAACGCCGGCTACCTGCTAATGCCATGACTCACAAAGGCGCGTTCATTCCGTTACACGCCTTGACGACTAAGGCTGTTCGGGTGGGAGTTTTGCAAGCGACGAATTCACTTTAGCTAACCAACTCGGAAAGGGACGCGAGAGAACTTTAGCGTATTCGAGCGACGAACGGTCGCCCTTTGCGATCAGTAAGTTGACATAACCCTCAAGAGTCACATGGCTCCATGGCGAAATGGGTCGCTGAGTTATATCCGCAAAGTACCATTTGCCGAAGAGTGTCCATTGATCGCTGGCCTTCGAGCTGCTCAGTTGAGTCCGGATAACTTCCATCCTGACAAGATCTGGTTTCTTGGCTTGATCAAAGTTATTCAGTGTGGATGCAAAGTCGAGAAGATCAGCAAGCCAGGAGGGAGCCTCGTCGTTTGGAGGTAGATCGAGAACCCAGCCAGACGAGCCGCCAGCGATCAACAGAGATAATCCGTCTGGACTAAATGAGAAGTAGGGGGATCCTGTCGGGATAACGATCGGAAGCAGAACTTGATCGCCCGAGAGTGTATCCCAAAGTCTCACCGCCTTATCTCCGGCAACCGTTGCGACTAGCCTACTATCGAGACTGAATGATGCCCGACCAACAGGAGCTGGATGCTGCAGAGGAGCGACCATCAACTTACCGCTATTTGCATTCCATATTCGTGCAGTGTGGTCTTTCGATGCAGTGACGACAAGCGAAGCATCGCTATTAAATTCTGCAGATGCTACCCCGAATCCATGACTCATGACAACACCTGTTGGAGTCCCGTTCTGCGCGTCCCATATCTCTGCCGTAGAGTCTGCACACGCCGTAACAATCCTCTTGTCGTCAGGGCTGAACTGAGCGCTGTAGATATCATTGTTACGGCGCAGTCTCGAAGTGCGTACTCCTGTGCGTGGATCGCGGAGGTCGGCGTAGTTGTCTCCGTTTGCTATCAAGATTAATCTTCCATCATTGCTAAAACTGACTCGATACGCTGACTCGTGGTACTCGATGAGAGGAGAGAGAGGCTTGCCGGTTGCTGCATCCCATGTACGGGCTTTCCCCGCTTCTGATGCCGCTGCAATAATCTTTCCATCTGGGCTGAAGCTCACAGACCACGCAGAACCGGTCAATTCCATGGAGGAGACTAGTCTTTTGCCAGTGTTGGCATCCCAAATCGCGATCCTGCCGCCGTCCGTACCTGTTGCGATTTTTTTTCCGTCACGACTGAAGACTCCTGTGACCACCTCGTCATCGTGATCCAAGGATGGAATCAGTTGGAGTCCGGTGCGTGAGTCCCAAACTCGAGCTGTGTGGTCCGTCGACGTGGTAAGTATCCTGGTCCCATCGTGACTGTAACTAGCTGACGTCATCACTCCTGTATGGCCTTGAAGCCTTAATGCAGTATTGGCGCGCTGTTCAGTGAGTAGGCGAAAAGCCAAACGCGAAGCCTGTAAGTTATGAGGTTGCTGGCGCAGGCTGTCCGCCAATAACTGAAACGCCGCCGATTTACTACCGGTCTCTGCAAGCTCGAACGCTTTCAAATAATCTACATACGAATCGGTCACGGCCATTGAAGCTTTAGTGACGCCGACAGGTCCCCCCGCCCCTTCTTTACTGCTGGAGATCGTCTGGGCCACCAGACTACCGCTTGCCAGAGATAGGGAGAGCATGAAGGCAGAGGCTGGTAAAAGCCCCTGATATCGCGACCGATTATAGAGAGAGAACATCGATTCCTTTTCGAACGTTGAGCTTTTCTACAAAGTTAATTCGAGGGCCTGCACGGAGTGCTCCAGCAGACCCTCGAAAGACAACAGGCGGAAATCTCACCTGTCTCGTGGTTAGTGGCTATTGGATCTCAATGCCGTTCACCATAGGCTGGTCGTGCGCACCGTTGGAGAAAGCAATGACAATCTGACCGTTGACGGGTGTGATGTTGGCGAAGCTCTGAACGGTCGCCGTGAAGTTGGCATTTCCGGCAGCAGCAAAGATATCAAAGTTCGTCAGCACCTGTGTTCCATTGATCGATACGTTGAACTGTCGGGAGTTCGCCGTTGTGAAGAAGAGTTCGGCGAAGTGAAGGACTACCGTGTAGGTTCTGGTGGCCGACAGGTTGGGGATAGTGTAAGTGACGCCGCCCTGGTGAGCATCCGCATATACCGCAGCTGGCGCAGCTATACTTGCGATCCCCGCGGGTATGGTGATGGCTCTATTGGGAGCATCATCGTTGCCACCGACAAAATCGGTATCGCCGATGAAGCTGCCTACCACCGTCGAGCTGCCTGCATTGATTGCAATAACATCCGAAGATGCAGCTGCCGTTGATGTGGAAACCTGCTGCGAAGGCGGTGAAAGGACTCCGGCGCCGTTCACCGCTTCGACTACGTAGTAGTACATGGTCGAAGGAGTGAGACTCGTATCGGAGAAGCTAGTCGTAGTAAGGTTATTTGCGATCTGCGTAGCCGCGGACGGTACGAAACCCGGGGTGGTGCTCCGGAAGACCATGTATGTGACTCCCGAACTGACGCTCGCGGTCCAACTCAGATTGACTATGCTTGACGAGCCCGTTGATGCTGTCAACGCTGTTGGCGCGGACGGTATGGCTGGTCCTCCTGTCTGAATCTCAATGCCGTTCACCATAGGCTGGTCATTCGTGCCATTGGTGAATGCGATGACAATCTGACCGTTCACGGGAGTGATGTTTGGAATGGTCTGGACAGCCGCCGTGAAGCTGGCGTTTCCGGCAGCCGCAAAGATATCAAAGTTCGTCAGTACCTGTGCTCCGTTGATTGACACGTTGAACAGACGAGAGTTTGGTGCGGTAAAGAACAGTTCAGCAAAGTGCAAGACCACGGTGTAGGTGCTGCCTGCCGACAGGTTAGGGATGGTGTAAGTAACGCCACCTTGATGAGCATCTGCATACACCGCGGCGGGCGCAGCGATACTTGCGATCGCAGTGGGTATGGTGACGGCATGGTTTGTAGGATCATCGTTGCCGCCGGTGAAGTCCGTATCAGCGATGAAGGTTGCGTTGTTGGCGGTGTCGGGCACTGCTGTGGCACTCCCCGCATTGATTGCAATGACTTCGGTTACTACAGAAGCCAGCGTCTGTGTTGAGGCCTGCAGCGATTGTGTAGACCCAGCACCGTTGACTGCTTCTACCAAGTAGAAGTATGTCGTCGAGGCGGTGAGGCCAGTGTCTGAGTCGGTTGTGGTTGTCAGATTTTGTGCGATCTGATTGGCCGCCGTGGGAGCAAAGCCGGAGGTGGTACTTCGGAAGACGGAGTACGTAACTCCCTGCGTGGTGCTCGCCGTCCAACTCAGATTGATCTGGCTTGATGATACTGCTGTCGGTGTCAGATTGGTAGGCGCAGCCGGCAAGACCGGAGCAGCGTTGCTAATGGTCAGACTCAACGTCGCGGAGCCCGTCTGACCGGTGGAGTTAGTTGCAGTCAACGTGATGGGGAAGCTCCCGGTGACCGTTGGTGTGCCCGAGATGACTGCGCCAGTGAGGCCCAGGCCGGTAGGCAGTGCGCTAGTAGTGAAAGTCGTGCCCGCTTCGTTCGAGGTGATGGTATAGCTGAAAGGCTGTCCCTCCGTCGTCGTCACACTCGTGGCACTTGTGATGACTGGCGCAGGAGCGTTGATGGTCAGCGTCAGTGTTGCCGTGCTTGACTGACCGGTGGAGTTAGTTGCAGTCAACGTGATGAGGAAGCTTCCGGTGACCGTTGGCGTGCCCGAGATGACTGCGCCAGTGAGGCTCAGGCCGGTAGGCAGAGAGCTAGTACTGAAGGTTGTACCCGCCTCGTTCGAGGTAATGGTATAGCTGAAAGGCTGCCCTTCGGTCGCCGTTGCAGTCGGGGCACTCGTGATGACTGGTGTTGGGGTTGCAGGAGCAAAGGAGCCGATGACCTCGAAATCGAACAGCGAGTAGCCGAAGTTTGTCGTCCGAGTCGTGCCGCACATACGTACAAAGCGGCCATTTCCATTCAGACCACTGTACGTCTTGATGCCACCGTTTGTATTACCCGTAACGTTCACGACGGTCGTCCATTTGGTGTTGGCCGTGCTGCAGTCTGGGGTTGCCGCTTCCGGGATGACAGTAGGATCATTGCTTGTCTGCAGCACATAGTTGGCTCCAGCAGCATTTTCCCAATCGAGAACGATGGAGTGGATATTCGCAGTGTTATTCAGGTCGATGACGAGTGACTGAGGATCCACACCCTGCTGGCTCTCCCATCGAGTGGTCAAGTTGTTGTCTACCGCGTTTGCGGCGATGTTGCCCCCATTGGAGCTCGAGGGGCTAGTAAGTTTGAACAGCGCTAGATTCGCATCCGTCTGCACGGGCAGGCTTGGTCCGATCAAGCTGGTTGCCTTGGTTACGTCCGCCGCATTCACAACTCCATCGAGGTTTAGATCGAACTGTGCATTGGCTGAGGTGATCGTGGTAATCGGATTGTTGTTATTGTTCACGATCAAAGTCGTGATTGCGTTCGCATCGGCGTTGTCGACTACATGGTCGCCGTTGACATCTCCCTCAAGAACATTGAAAGGCAGATCGTAGGTTGCATTCTGCGATGCCTCACTCGTGAGGCCGGTCAAATGCAACTGCAGCGCCTGAGCGTTTGCCACGTTTGTGAGTGTGACGGTAACGACGGATCCAGTTGAGTCGAGTGTGACTGCACTTACGCTTCCCTGCACCGGCTGCGTCGATCCAGGCTGAGCGTTGAGTACAGCTGCGGGGGTGGCTGAAAGTGGTTGGGCAAAGTTTAGTTGAAGCGCGTAGGTCTGGTTTGGAGCGACACGCGCCTCAGTAGAAGGGGACCCCACCGGTCCAAACGGGTAGAGCGAAATGCCTACCGGCGTTCCCGCGTGAGTCTGAACAGAAGTAGCCTGGTAGACAGTATCCGAAAACTCATTCAAGAGTTGCGCCGGAGTGACGACGGTGTTGTAAATACGAACCTCGTCGGTAAAGCCTTGGAATCCGTCGGTAGAGGTCTGGTCAGTGGGGCTGGTCGGGAAAAAATTTTGTTGGCCGAACCACAGGTCTCCGCCTCCGTTAGCGTCCTGCGCCGTTCCCTGCCCGGCAAGCTGACCGTTTACATAGAGGTATCGCTTGTTGTTGGGACCATCTTGTACGAGCGCCAGCTGTGTCCAAACTCCGACCGTCGCTGCTGTGCCCGTGATGATTGTCCCGGTAGCACCCAGGGGACCACTGCGTGCCTCCCACTGTCCGTTGAGGTTGATCCAAAGACCGTATTCGTTACCCTGATCTCTTGACTTAACAATGATCGAAGCACCGTCAAGTCCGCGCGTGCTGTCCGGTCCGTCGAAGCCCTGTAGGGTTGATGGGTTGACCCAAGCTACGAGGCTATAGCTCTGGCTCGCTGTGAACTGCAGATCGGCAGTATTTTTTATGACGAGCCGGTCGATGACTGTGGTCCCGTGAAATTTCCAGGATCCTCCAATATAACCGCTGGCGGAAGACGCAATTTCATTCAACCCCTGGCTAGAGTCCTTCACCGCAGTGTGGCCGTTTCCGGTGAGATCCACCGAGCTAGTCGCATTGTCTGCCTGTTGAAGTCCTTCGTCCATCGGCCAGTATGCAACCAGCCCGGGTTCGGAGTATTGCTGGAACGTGGTCGCGGAAGCAATATTGCTCGAGTTGGAAGAGCCAGCGGAGTTGGTTGCGACGACCGTGTAGAAATAAGTCGTATTCGGGCTTAAGTTCGACGTAAACGCCTGGTTGTTCGCATTGGTCTCGAGGCCGGTATCAACATAATCCAAGTTGGCGGTATTATTGGCGATCTGAACAGGAGTACAGGCGGCACATGTTGCACGGAAGACATTGAAACCGGTGTGCGCAGTCGGCTGCCCGCTATCCGGGTCAGTCCAGGTCACAGTAATCTGCGATTCAGAATCAGCCTGCGCAGTGACATTCAGGGGCACCTGTGTAGGAGCACCTGGCGCAACCGGAGCCGGGCCGTAAACGAAGAGATAGCCCGGCTTGTTGTCGGATGGCTGCACGAACGTTTCCTGAGTGCCGTTGACAGTGACAGATCCGGTCGTGGTGGGAGTTTGGTAGCAGGAGAAATATACCTTTCCGCCCGACACAATCGGAAGCGAAAATGTTGGGGTTTGGCAGGTATTCTCCGACCCATCATCAGTTTGGATGTTAGTTTGCGAGAAGATGGCACCCTGGGCCAAGTTGCTTGCATCCCAGGCACGTATACCGTTGCTGGTCTGCCATACCAAGCCGTTGCTGGTACCGTTTGCAGAGATAAATACTCCGGCGTTCTTGTCAACGGGACCCTCTGGCGAGGCGTCCTCGGTGCTGGAAACATAGGTATTCGTGGTTTGGTTAAAGCCGACTGCACGCGATCGAGCGCCGGAGGTGCCTCCCGAAAAATAGATGCGGTTGTTGAAAAAGGAAGGTGTATTGAAGAAGCCTGTTCCGCTCGGAAAGACAATCTCCTGCACAACATTATTATCCTGAAAATCAACTCCTAGACTGCTGCTGAGCGCGCTTCCCTGCGACGTATCTATACCGCCGAGATTTGTACGATCCAGGACGTACATGACGCCGGCTTTGCCTCCGCCGATCAGTAACTGCTTGGTACTGCCATCCGGAGCAGGTGTGTCGAAGAGCAACGGGCCGCCAGCACCGAGGTCCTGATCTCCATTATTGAAGGAGTCCCACTGCGCGGGCGTAAACCATACGCTGGTGTCAGCAAAGGGAACCCGCAACTCATTTTGGCCACGGTACGATACTGTTCCAGCTGAGGTTGTATCGAAGGCGAGCACGCTCATCGGCCAATTGGTTCCCTGCGAAAACACATTGCCTTGACTATCCGTCCCCATGGGGGCCAAGGGTTGGTTAGCAGAATTCTTGTTGTCCCAGTTACCACCATTGCCGGTAATGACATACATCTTATTCAATGCAGGATCGATAGCAGGACTAGCGCCGCCCATCCAGATTCCCGCTTCAAAAGTGTTATCCGGGGTTGTCGTAAACTCAGTCGTTTGCTGCAAAGTGGTCGCGTTGTATCCCACAACGAAGCCGGAGTACGGCGTTCCATCGCTGTGCGATGCGTAGGCCAGATACAAGGTGTTATGGCCATTGAAGTTGTCCAGCGTTAGCGCCGTTCGAAGGTGCGAATGAAGTGGATAAAAGGGGATGGTTCCAGCCGGAGGAGCCGGTTCATTATCATTTTCGCAGCCATTGCTGTTCGGAGTGTTGGGGATTTGGCTCGTCTGACTGCAAGGTGTGTTATTGTCCCCAGCAAAGGCACCGTTGAATTGAGGGTTGATCACGACAGGACTGCCGTTCACAGGTTGCCCAGACTTCAGATCGATAGCCCAAAGCAGCTGTTCGTAGGGATGCGAGGCCGGAAGAGTTGCGGTGTCTTTTAGTGCAGACACCACATAAATAATTCCCTGCGTTGCGTCGATTACCGGTGTTGCCGTATCGCCAAAGAGAGGCCTAATGTCCGGCGCGGAGTTGGTGTCTATCTGCGGAATGGGCACGGCCGTCGTGTTACCCGTCGGAACGAGATGCAAGCTCCAGATTGGATTGGAGGTCCCATGGCCCTTCACGTACTTTGGGTCTTGATCAGCGTCGAAGGCATAGAGGGTCGCATTCTCCGTGACAACGAGGACGACATTATTGTGAGTCTGACCGTCCGCCCAGCCCCCTGGAAGCTTGCTGCTCGTCGTACCGCTTAGATAAAGCGGTTGCGCGAAGACTTGTCCGTCCACTTTCTCAGAAAAAAGAGGGATGAGGTTGCCACTGGTGTGAACGAACGAAGGTGTGAGAATAGTCTCATTTGCGTTCACTCCTGTGTGCTTTGTGTCGACTTGCCAGGTTGTGATATCAGTCTGGGCAACCGCCGTGGAAACGCAGAGTAGCCCAATAAGATTGATAAAGAGAGCGCGTGCGAGCGATGGAATTCGCAAAGTTGTCCTCCGGATGAAGCGTGTGACGGTCTTTGATTGAGCGCCATTAAAGGCGAGGCCGACTGAAGATACCTTCTGTCGGGGTAGCTAAAAGCTGGTGTTAAGGCGAAGGGAGAAGCTTCGTGCAGGCCCAATGGCATTGCCGGAGAAGAGACCGCCGAAGTCGATAATGTTGAGACGGTTGTTCAGATTGTCACCGTCGACCTGAAAGCGAGAATTGATTCTTTCGCCCTTGTAAATATCTACTCCGAGAGAGGCTTGGATGGACAAAGAGGGGTCGACACGGCCACGGTCGAAGTTAAGCCGGCTAACCACGGCGGGCCCGTACTGAGCGAGGGCATCAGACTGCTCACCGTCAAACTCGAAGGGAAGGCCAGAACCCGAGAGAAGTCCCGCAGCCAACCAGATGCGTGGCGTAATTTGATATTGGAAGCGCGTCCGGACGGTGTTGCGCTGATCCTGCGAGTCGGGGAAGTGGCCGCTGAGCTGGCTGAGCGCGGCGCCAACGTCGTCGCCGAGGAAGAGCCCGCCAGTAACCGGAAACCAGACGTTGCCGACCATGTACGAGTAGCTGAGGTAGCCGCTAAGCTTGCCGAGGCGCACCAGACTGAGTTTGCCTTCGGCTCCATAGATTACTGCTTTGTCGAAGGCGATAGGGTAACTGACGCCGGTATTCAGGAGCTGGTCATCGTCTGCGTAGTTACGCACGTCCCGACGATAAAAGTTGACGTCGAGCCGCAGCTTCTCCGCGATTGAAGTCGTCGAACCGCCTTCGTAGTAGTTGCCGATAGACGGTTTAACCGGCAGCTTCAAGACCTGTGGATCTACAGACTGGATGTAGCCAGAGCTGGAGATAAGGATGTTCTCGTTTGAGGGCGTCTGGAAGATGCGGTCGAACGAGAAGTGCAGGACGGTGTTCAGCGAAGGAAAATAGCGGCCGATTGAAAAGCGGGGGCTAAAGGCATTTTGGTTGAGCAGTAACTGGTAGTGGTCCCAGCGAATGCCCGCACTGACAGTCCATCTTCCAAGACGAACGAGGTCTTCGACGAAGGCACCTTGCTCCAAGTCGGGCCTGCTCTGAAAAAACGGCGGCAGGGTGGCCGGAGTGCCGTCGTCGAACTGGGTTGGATCGGTAATGACGTAGCTGAAATTTTCGTGGAGGATGGTCGCGTCGGATTCGATGCCGGCCTTGAACTCCTGAATTCCGTGGTGAAACGAGACCGTGCCCTTGAAGTAGCCTTCCCGGAAGCTGTTTTTCTGAAACGCGATGATTGGCGTCGATAGCGGATTGGAATAGAGGTCGTTTGCGTTATCGCGGACCATCCCGGCGAGGTTGGTGAGCAGGTTGGGCGAGAAGATGTGCTGATAACTGACGGTGCCCACGGTCTCGAAGTTGTCACCGTTCTGGATCTGGCCTGCCTGTTCCTGCACAAATTCGTTGGGGATCTCGAAGCGCGAGAGTTCGTGGCGGACACTCGCTGTGAGGCGGTCGCTGGGTGTGAAGTCGCGCTCGTACATGATGGCGAAGTCTGCCGTAGTGCCGTTGTTGGTGAAGTTCTCCGGCACGACTGGGTTGAGGTAATGACTGGTACCGCTGCCGGAGGCGCTTGCCGATAACGTGTTCTTGCCCCAGGTGTCCTGCAGTAGTCCGAAGGACTGGAGCGTGTCGTAGCTGCCACCACCAAGAACCAGCTGGCCGTGAAGACCAGCTTGAGCTTCGTGCCGGGTGTTGAGCTCGACAACGCCCCCTAACTTTCTTCCGTACTCGGCAGGAATACCGGCCGTGTAGATGCTGATCGAGTCGAGGTCGTCGGCTTCGATCTCGGGACCGAAGCCTGGGGAGCGGTTGTCTGTGAGAGGAATGCCGTCGACTACGAGTTGGGTTTGGTACTCGGAGCCGCGAGGATGAAGAACGGCGTTTCCCTCATAGAGCCAGCCGGGTTGCGAGTTGACAAGGTCCTGCACGGAGCGCCCAGGAAGCGAATCTACTCGATCTTCAATCTGCATAGAACCGATCTGCATGATCGATGAGGGGAGATTTGGATCGATGAGAGTGCCCGCACCGCTCACCTGAACGACGGTGTTGATTGGAGCGATGGTGAGTTGGAGAGTGTGTTCGACCGGAATCGCAGATCTTATCTCCAGCGTCTTTGAGATGGGGGAGAAACCTTGCTTTTCTAGGGTCAACCTGTAGACACCATAGGCCAAAGCTGTAATCTTGGCCGTGCCGTCCTCGGCCGTGTTCAGTTCATAACGGTATTGGTTGGCTTCACTCAAGAGCGCGACAGTTGCCTTGAGCCCCCGCCCCGTAGGATCCGTGACTTTCAGGCGAAGTTCTCCGCTATTTACCTGTGCCACAACGGGCAACGGAATGAAGCAGGCAACGAGAGCGAAAAAATTGGCCGGTATAGTTTTAGTTCGATATTTTAGCAACGTGCACCTTCACTGTTCCGACCATTGATCTACTGATTCCCATGCTGGCCAAACCCATCGCCAAAGCCGTCCGGTACCGTTGCGATCAGGCCCTGCCCTCCTGTCCGAAGGAAGGAAAATGGAGCTCTGGAGATAGAACACCGATGCTTGAGGGTTTATTCCCGGCTTTCGCGATAGATTGCCAAGTATCTGTTTGAGGCCGATGCCGACCGTCAAAAATCGCACCCTTACAAAGCTCAAACATTTATGATCTTGACCAGCCAGGCGGGCCATGTTGCGAAAGTTGCAACGTAATCCAGGAGTCCACATCGCCTGCGCGATAAAAGACTCGATGGACTGCTGCGGTTCAACGAGCTCCAACTGGCAGAGTTATCGGGGACGGTTCAAGCCCATCCATGCCGCAACGATGCGTTCATTCGGGCAACAATTAGTTTTTAGGGAGAATGCGATAAACCCATTGTGTATTTCGATTGGCAGATACCTGGGTGATCGAAATCAATCTGCCATGGAAATCGCTCAGGCTACAGGCGGGATCGGCGTTCGCGGCGGCGCCTGTTAACTGGAATGCCTGACACCGGCATCCTCCATAGTCAATTTCTCTTCGTTCGCAATCACTGCATGGTGCTCCCATCCAGTCTTGACCGCGGAAAGTGTTAAAGGCAGGCGAGTCCCGCCACAACCATTCCAGACTATGGGTACGAGCTGAATCGAACTTCATGTCGGGAATGATTCCAGCAGCATGACATGGGAAAGCCGTTCCCGCCGGATCGATAAGAATCATCTGCCGGCCCCAGCCACCGACGCACGGCTTAGGGTAGCGCGCGTAGTAATCCGGCAATACTGCCTGAAGTTGGATACGTCCGCTCAGCCTGGCCTGCGCCTCAGCAATCATCGGCAGCGACCGCTCGACCTGAACCTGTGTCGGCATCAATTTGTCACGATTCTTTAAGGCCCAGCCGTAATACTGAACATGAGCAACTTCAATTCTCTGGGGTTCAAGCGACTCCGCAAGTGCAAGAATAGCGTCTAGACGATCCAGATTCTGACGATGCACCACGACGTTGACCGTGAACGCCATATCGTGCTGTCGGATAAGCGAAGCAAGCTTCAGCTTATGGGCATGAGCCCGCGTGCCGGCGAATTCATTCGCCATGTCTTCATCCGCGTCCTGGAGGCTTAGCTGAATGTGTTCGAGGCCCGCGTATTTGAGGACGTGCAGCCGGTCCGCACTCAGCCCGAGTCCGGATGTAATTAAGTTGACGTAGAGATTAGCGTCTCTTCCAGCCGCAACTAGCTTCTCAATGTCCTGCCGTGCCAATGGTTCACCACCCGTCAGGTGAAGATGGAGAACACCCAGGGCGGAGGCCTGTCGAAATACCCGTATCCAGTCATCAGTGGATAATTCATGGTCGGCCGTCTGCATCTCGAGAGGATTGGAGCAGTAAACACAGTGCATTGGGCACCGGTGCGTTACCTCCGCAACCAGCGAGAGCGGTCCCGGGAGCGCGGCCTCAACGCTTCGCGCTTCGTATTGTGTTGCTTCCAATCCCACGATCTCTAATCCTTGAAAAGAAGGACACTACGCGCATGCAGCTTTTCAACAAACTGCTTCACTTCAGATGCAATCTGGTCAGCGCAATCGGAAGTATGTGTCTCCTGCAGATGAACCGTAATGGCATCCACCGTGCGCTGGCCGTCAATCAGGCTGATGATCTTACTGGCTGCTCCTTTAAGGCGTAGTGCACCCTCAGGAACCAGCAACACCGTCTCTTGCGGCGAAAGTGTTCGTACGCGGCAGCCCATCGCCAGACGCGGTACTCTCAGGTCAGCCGTATCTGCACTCATACAAACTCGGGGCGGAACAGCGCAGGTTGCGGAGGGAGTGATCCCGGCTCTACGTAGCAATATTGCAAAGCGTCGAGTTGGGCCCAAAGCAGCGCGCACTTTCGTTCCAAAGAACGAATTACAACGTTCTGCAACTCAGGCGTACCTGCATGTTCAGCCGCATAGTCAAATGCAAAAGCAGCATCCTCTGGCGCCTGAGTCAGTCTTCCCCGAAAGTACTCTATCCCATTCTGGAGCCAAGGATAGTACTTTGCGAGCGCGTCTATGCGCAATGAGATCAGACTGCCGGCAAACAGTTCTGTCAACGAGGATGAAACTGCTTCCAGCAGAGTTCCACTTCGAACCAGTTCAACATAGGCATCCACCGCGTAGCGTACGCCGGGAAGAATGGCGTGACCGCGAGCGACATGGCTGCGTTCCAGCCCAGCTGCTTCTGCCAGTTGCAGCCACTTTTCGATGCCTCCGGCGCCGGCATCTCCATCGTGATCGATGATACGTTTACGCCAGGCACGGCGAAAGGCGGCGTCATCGGACTTTGACAGAATAATCGCGTCCTTAATGGGAATGCAGCTTTGGTAGTAGTAGCGGTTCAATACCCACGCCTGGATCTGCCCACGCGACAATTCACCGGCATGCATCCGTAAATGAAATGGATGTCTATGGTGGTACATCGCCTCGCCCACCTGTTGCAGACGCTCACGCAAAGCGGTCTTATCAAGCAGATCAGGCTCCGCCTGCACTATATCGTTATCTCTAATCCGTCGCATGCAACTTCCCAGCCTGCGTCATACACCGCTCGACGCTCTGGACTGTCCTCGTTTAAGATTGGGTTCGTATTGTTGAGGTGCGTGTATATCTTGCGAACCGCTGCAAGATCGCGAAAGGTTACGAGTGATCCATCGGGACCGCTAATTGGCATGTGTCCCATTGAACGCGCTGAGGGTGTTCCCGGCTGGAACCGCTGAAGCTCGTCATCACTCCAAAACGTTCCATCTAATAGAAGAACCGAACAAGTTGCGAGAAGCTCTTTGAGTGCTGAGGGCACTGACGAAAGCGCTGGTATATATGCAACGCGCACACCTTGAGTAGCTTCCAGAATCAAGCCAACGACCGGGTCGGCTGCGTTCAGTGAAGTTCGCTCCTTTACTCCCACATAGGCGGGAAGGCTTCCCGACAAGGCAATTGGGGTGCAGATGACGTCCTTTCCCAGGGAGAAACTGACTCCTGGCTCAATGGTCGCCCAGCGACTCTGCCCCGGCGTACGATCAAGCATCTGGAAAAACCTATTTGACTGCAGGACACTGCTAACCGCTTTCGTGGCGAAGATGCGCATCGGCGTAAACTCGCGCATTAGCAGCAGTCCCAGCACATGATCGAGATCGGCACTGGTGAGAATGACTCCGGCTATTGGAGTGTTGCGCAATCCTTTGGCACGATCCGGCTGGAGTTCAGGAACGCTATTCAGCTGTTCGCGAAGATCTGGCGATGCATTGATCAAGAACCATGCGTCCGAATCCCCAGTAAACGCAATCTGCGATTGAGTTCTAGCCTGAACGTTTGTTTGATGACTGCGGAGTGCAGAGCAATTCGCGCAAGTGCAGTTCCATTGAGGAAGGCCGCCACCTGCAGCGGCCCCCAAGGTAATAATTCGCATATTTAGCTGCTTACATCTCAACGGGAGCGTAGGAGTTGATCTCACAGTTAAGTGAGATTTCATCGAAGTCGGGAGTAGTCCAGTTTGATTGCTTCATAAGCACCTTTCGTTTGAAAGTTTTCAGATCTCTGAAGTAATAACACTCGGTTCAGAGACTTATTCCCGATTGTGATTGAAAAAGGCGAAATCAGCAGCAGAGGGCCGCGATCGCAGTGAAAGTGGGCCGTCGGCCTACGTAGCCTTGCGGGAGTGGCAATGAGCCTTTTCTTGCGGCGCGGCCGGGAATAGAACTCACGCGATCCGGGCACAATGATTCCGGCAGTCGCGATTCCCCTCAAAGACTCCTTGATTAGTGAAAACTCGGAGATCAGCCGCGCATGTCGAGCCCTACACCCCAACACTCCGCGACATACGGAGTAGTTCTGGACCAAAAAAAGCCGAAGAGAAGCGCACTCCGCTTCAACCTCACCATCCTATTTGCCGATTGGAAGGTCGCGCTCACCATGGTTTTCGGCTCCCCCGTGGGCGTGTGGCCTCCGCGTTCTGGAATTAAGATTGAGATTCCCGAGGTGGACCGAGGCCGATGGCTCACGATCGATCAAGGGCCAAAGTACATTCGTGAAGATCAGGAAGAGCGGCTGGACAGGCTGTGCTCCGCCGTCCGTTGCCAGCCGAGCTAGATCGCTTTCAGCGTTTCATGCCCGTTTTCATGCCCTGTTCTTTCATGCCGATTGATCAGAACTCATTCCGGTCCGGCTGAAACTCGAGCGGGCAATGGTGGGATGCAATAATGCGGGAATGAACGAACAGGAACGTGGGTTGGACCGGCGGGGTTTTCTTGGCGTGTGCTCCATGGTGGGGCTGGGACAGACTTTATTGCCGGGCGCATTGTTTACGCTGGCCACGCAGGCCAGGGCGCAGAGCTCGCCGATTATGGGCGGCGGAGACGTCAAGGCGAGCACTGATGCCATGGCGAAGATTACGCCGGAGATGATCGACGCGGCCGCGGTCATCGCCGGGATCAGCGTGACCGACGAGCAGAAGAAGATGATGCTCGAAGGCCTGGAGCAACTTCGCAAGTCGTATACAGCGATTCGGGACCTCAAGATTCTCAATAGCGTGGCACCAGCGTTTGTGTTCGATCCCGTGCCGGGCGATATGACGCTCGACACTGTCAAGAAGCCCCTGAAGATGAGCGCGGCGCCTGATGAGAGCAAACTGGGCGCAGCGGTTTCGGCTGGAGTTGCGGGAGATTCGGATGCTCTGGCGTTCGCATCGGTGCGGGAACTGGCGGCGCTCGTCAAGACGCGGAAAGTGAGCTCCGTTGATCTAACGAAGATGTATCTGGGGCGGCTGAAGAAGTACGACCCGCAGCTTCATTTTGTCATCACGCTGACTGAAGAGCGGGCCATGCAACACGCGGCGGCTGCGGACAAGGAGATTGCTGCGGGCAAATATCGCGGGCCGTTGCATGGCATTCCTTGGGGCGGGAAGGATCTGCTGGCGGTGAAGGGTTACCGCACTACGTGGGGGGCGGGCGGCTTTGAAGATCAGAGCTTCGACTACGACGCAACGGTTGTGACGCGGCTGGATGACGCTGGGGCAGTGCTTATTGCGAAGCTTTCGATGGGTGCGCTGGCGCAGGGCGATCTGTGGTTCGGCGCGAGAACGCGAAACCCATGGAACAAGCGGCAGGGGTCGAGCGGGTCGTCGGCAGGAAGCGCGAGCGCAGTGGCTGCGGGGTGTGTGGGATTCGCCTTGGGCACGGAGACGCTCGGCTCCATCTCGTCGCCTTCGACGCGATGCGGCACGACCGGGTTGCGGCCAACCTTTGGATTTGTACCGCGCACAGGAGCCATGGCACTGAGCTGGACGATGGATAAGATCGGCCCAATCTGTCGTGCGGTAGAGGACTGCGCGCTGGTGTTGTCGGCCATCTACGGGCAGGATGGTCACGATCTTTCTGTGCAGCCCGCGGCGTTCAACTGGGATGTTGAGTTCAACTGGAAGACGTTGCGTGTGGGCTATATCAAGAGCGCGTTTGATGTGGCGCCCCTGCAGACCGGAGCGACGGACGTGCAGAGACGGAACTTCGAGCGGCGCAGTTATGACGCGAAGTACGGGACGTCGGCTCTCGATGAGCTGCGCAACATGGGCGTCAAGCTGATTCCTGTCGAGATGCCTGAGTTTCCTTTTGCCGCGATTGTCCCGGTGCTTGAGGCAGAGGGTGCCGCAGCGTTCGACGACCTGACGCGCGGCGGGCGCGATAAGCTGCTCACCGGACAACTGCCTTTTGACTGGCCCAATCAGTTTCGTATCGCGCGGTTCTACTCTGCGGTGGACTATATTCAGGCGATGCGCGCGCGGACGCTGGCCATTGCGGCGATGGAGAAGCTGTTCAAACAAGTTGATGTGATTGTCACGCCTTCGCAGGGGATTCAATTACAGGCGACGAACCTGACTGGACATCCTGCGGTGATTGTGCCGAATGGGATTCGCGGAGACGGTGCGCCCAAGAGCGAGAATGACGAAGATGGAGCGCTGGCGAATGCTGGTGGTGCGGGGACGCCGGTCAGCCTCACGTTTCTTGGTGCGTTGTATTCGGATGCGCGACTGGCGGCGTTCGCCAAGGCATACCAGGATGCGACCAGCTTCCAACTGATGCATCCGAAGCTGGATTGAGTATGGCGGGTAATGTGCTTGTCGAGGCGCGGGGGCTGGTGAAGGAGTATGGGGCGGGGCGCCGCGTGGTCAACAGCGTTTCGTTTACGATCGCGCGTGGCGAGACACTTGGCTTGGTGGGGGAATCTGGCTCCGGCAAGAGCACCGTGGCGCGCATGCTTCTGCGTTTGGTGGAACCGACCAGCGGCGAAGCGCTCTACGAGGGGCGCGATCTGATGACGCTCGGCTCCGGCGAGATGCGCGGCATGCGTCGCCGCATGCAGATTGTCTTTCAGGACCCCTTCGCCGCGCTGAATCCCCTGATGCGCGTGCGGGAGATTCTCGCCGAACCGTTTTCGATCCATGCAGAGAGGCCGGCAGAGGGTTTGGCGGCGCGGCTCACGGAGATGCTGCGCACGGTCGGAATGGATAGCTCTGCGCTCGAGCGTTTTCCGCACGAGTTCAGCGGCGGGCAAAGACAACGGATCAATATTGCCCGTGCGCTGGCGTTGCGACCGGAGTTTCTTGTGCTCGACGAGCCGGTCAGCGCGCTTGACGTCAGCGTTGGCGCTCAGGTGATCAATCTGCTGCGCGAACTGCAGCGCGAGTTCGGGCTGACGTATCTTTTTATCTCCCACTCGATGCCGCTTGTGCGCTATCTCTGCGACCGAATTGCGGTGATGCAGCGCGGGAGGCTGGTGGAGCTGGGTGACTGCGAGCAGGTCTGCGACGCTCCGCAGGAGGAATACACCCGCAACCTGATCGCCGCGACCCCGGAGATGCCGGAAGCCATCGACCGCGGATTGCGCGAATAAAACGGATACTTCCCAGAAAAAGCAAGGAGGTGCTGTTTCTCTTTATCGCACTTCGGCTTGATTATTTCTTGTCTTTTAATTCGTGACATCCGTGCAATCCGCGGTCGGCTTTGCCTGATGCGCGATCCGAGTCGTTACAATTGAAGATGGATGATTTCGATACTGCACGCACATTGGCGGTACATCTGGCTGGTCGCCGCCTCTCTGATCGCCGGGGTGATGAACGCGATGGCCGGCGGTGGATCGTTTATATCTTTTCCAGCGATGCTGTCGATCGGGGTCGCGCCCATTCAGGCCAATGCAACGAATACGGTGGCGCTGTGGCCCGGCCAACTTACTTCAGTTGCCGCTCTGCACGGAGATCTGCGGCGCGATCTGCTGCCGGTCGTGTGTGCGGCTTCGATTCTCGGGGGGGTGAGCGGTGCTGTTGTGCTGCTGAACACGCGCCAGATTACCTTCATGCATCTGGTGCCATGGCTTCTGCTTGTCGCTTCGGTGCTGTTCGGAATCAGCGGACCGGTATCGCGTTGGCTGCGTGCGCGCTCGGCCGAGCCACATGTGCCGAAGGCTCCCGCTATCGTGCCGTTGTTCTTCGTGTTGCTTCCGGTGTGCTTCTACATCGGATACTTCGGTGCTGGAGCTGGCTTTCTCATTATGACGGCGCTGGCTCTGTTTGGCGTCGAGGAGATGAATACTCTCAACTCGCTCAAGGTGCTGGCGGCTTGCCTGTCCAACTTCTGCGCCGTATTGACCTTTGTCTTCAAGGGAGCGGTCATCTGGCACTACTGCGTTATCTCGATGGTCTTTGCCGGAATTGGCGGCTATGTCGGGGCTCAATATGCGCGGCGAATGAATGCACAGGCGCTGCGTACGATAGTCGTCATTACAGGGTGCGCGATGGCGGCCTATTTCTTCTGGAAGCAGTGAGGTAGCAATGAGAGCGCGAGTGGTTGAAAACATTGGATTCATAGCGGCATTCTGCACGACTACCGCCTTCATTCCGCAGTTAGTGCGAGTCCTCAAGCTGCGCTCGGCCAGGGATATCTCGCCCGGAACCTTTCTGCTGTTTTCGGTCGGCGTCTTTCTCTGGCTCGTTTATGGCATCTATAGCGGCTCGAAACCGGTTATCGCTTCCAATGCAGCGACCCTTGGATTATCGATCAGCATCTTAGTACTGAAGATTCGATTCGAACGAGGATCGATGAAAGAGGATGTATGAGTCACGAAGGAATTCGTATCGTCGATCGAGAACAGGCGCGACGGGAGGATTCGGAGCACAAGTCTTTGCCCACAGAAGCGGTGACTCCGAACAAGGTACGGGTGAAGAAGACGGAGGGCACTGGTGTCGAGATCGACTGGAAAGACGGGCACCATAGTTCGTGGACGTTTACATGGCTGCGCAATGCCTGTCCGTGCGCGACATGTCATGAGGAGCGCGAAAAGACGGGCAGGCCAGTAGGGGTCGCGAAGCCTAAGGAAAAGACACTCCTGGTGATGTACGAAGCTCCGGTAAGACCCATCGACGTCACTTCGGTTGGCAAATACGCTCTGAAATTTAAGTGGAGCGACGGCCATGAGAGCGGAATTTACTCGTGGGATTATCTGCGTCGCGTCTGCCAGTGCGAAAGATGCCAGGCGGAACGTGCTTCGACAAGTCAGAACCGCGTCTGATCGAGCAGTTGCGCCAGCGCGCTCTCCACTGTATCCGCAACAAGGAGGAGTTCGCGATTCTTTGGCTTGAGCATGCCTTCCGCGACACAGTGATCGAGAAAAACGAGCAGCTTGTCATAGAAGCCGTTGATGTTGAGCAGGAGGATAGGCTTCGCGTGAATTTTGAGCGTGTGCCAGGCCAACACCTCGAACAGTTCCTCGAAGGTGCCGAATCCGCCGGGCAGGGCAACAAACGCGTCGGCCTTCTCTCCAATCAGCGCCTTGCGCGTGTGCATGGTGCTCGTGATGTGTAACTCGGTGATACCGTGATGAGCTACTTCGAGATCGACCAAAACCTCGGGGATTACGCCGATCACCCTTCCGTTTGCCGCCAGGACTGCCTCGGCAACCGCTTTCATCAGCCCAACGTTCGATCCGCCGTAGATGACTCCAATGTTGCGCACTGCGAGAGACTGGCCGAGCTCCTCGGCTGCGGCTTTGTAGACAGAGTGCGAGCCGTTGGCCGAGGCGCAGAAGACAGCGACGTTACGAATCATAAAGACGAGAATATCAAGAGAAGCAGTGGATCGTGAAGACGAGAATATCAAGAGAAGCAGTGGATCGTGGAATTGTGATGGACGGGGCCGATCGCTGCACAGTATGGAACGATCGGCCTCAGAGAAGAGGAGGGAGTTGGCACTTGCCGCTAGTGTTGGTTGACAATCTAGCGGAGAACGATCGTGGCACCGTTATGATTTTTGTTGACCTCCTCGATCAACGATCCGGCCGGATGATTCGGAGTATCAGAGCTAGAGACGATGCGCGTGCCAACCTCCAGGTTGAGGCTGACCAGTTTGCCCGGATCAAGCGTCATCACCTTATCTCCCACTTTCACATCAAGGGGAGCAGCGGATTCGTTCTTAAGGTTCAGTTTGACCGTATTCGATTTCGTCTTTCCGAACATGGCGTGAACTGGGGACGAGATGCTGGCAGGAGCGGCATAAACAGCCGGGGCTGCAAGAAGTGAAGCAGCGACAAAAGAGATGGTGAGACGGTTAAGACGGTTCATTGTTAGCTCCCGGTACTCTTGAATTGCGACGGGAGTTTTCTGCCATGGTTCAGAAAAGCTCGTCGTGGGAAGAGGTACGGAGAAGTTTCGAAGATAGTTCCCGAAAAAAATTGAAAAACGCGCCTTCGTTGTGACGAATGCGTGAATTGTTGTGACGAATGTCCGCAGGCGAACATTTGTTCGTAAACGGACAATAAATACGCGCCTTTTCGACGTTTTCAAGAGATGCGCCAACGCAAAATTTTTACAAAGATTAAAATAGAGATTGGAGTATTTACAAGTTGAGTCGTCTTTTAGAAAACATGAATCCCGAGCAGCAGGAGGGCATCCAATCGGTCGACGGACCGGTCCTTCTGCTTGCAGGCGCGGGGTCCGGCAAGACTCGCGTGATTACGCATCGCATCGCGTATCTCATCGAGGAGCGAGGTGTGCCTGCGGATTCGATCCTCGCAGTGACGTTCACCAACAAAGCTGCGAAGGAGATGGAGGAGCGCGTCGATAAGATTCTCGGCCACTCTTCCTTAGCAAAGCCTTTGCTCGCAACTTTTCACAGCTTCTGCGTGCGAGTCCTCCGCCGTGACATCGAAGCGCTGCGCGTAAACGGAGTCGGCCTAACTCGCACTTTTGCGATCTACGACGAGACCGATCAGCAGGCCGTCATCAAGCAGGCGATCAAGCGGATCGGCGTCGATGACAAAACGCTTAAGCCACGAGTTGCGCTGGGAAGAATCAGCTGGGCGAAGAACCACATGATCGATCCGCAGGAGTATTTTCTTGCGAGCACTAACCCTCTCGAAGAAAAGATCGCGCACATCTTCGAGATCTATAAGAAAGAGCTCTTCAAAGCGAACGCCCTCGACTTCGATGACCTGCTGCTCGAGACGGTTCGGCTACTGAAGTCCTCTTCCGAGACGCGGGAAAGGTACAACCGCCGTTACAAATACATCCTGATTGACGAGTACCAGGACACGAACCGTCCCCAGTATGAGCTGATGAAGCTGCTCGCCGGCGAGACCGCGAACGTCTGTGTCGTCGGCGATGAAGATCAGTCCATCTATAGTTGGCGCGGCGCGGATATTAAAAACATCCTGGAGTTTGAGAAGGATTTCCAGGGGACAAAGACGATCCGTCTTGAACAGAATTACCGCTCGACTCAGATGATTCTCGAGGGCGCTGGCGCAGTGGTCGCGCAAAATACTCAGCGGAAGGG
The DNA here is from genome assembly GCA_963841335.1 of uncultured Acidobacteriaceae bacterium. Taxonomy (GTDB): domain Bacteria; phylum Acidobacteriota; class Terriglobia; order Terriglobales; family Acidobacteriaceae; genus Edaphobacter. The sequence goes on from CAWJCF010000001.1 coordinate 1,002,798, forward strand.
CAAGACGCTTTGGACCGCGCGCGAGGGCGGCTCGCTGATCGGTCTTTACGAAGCTCCCGATGGCGAGAACGAAGCGCTCTTCGTCGCTGACCGTGTCCAAAAATATCTTCGTGAGGCTGGCGGACTTGATGATCTTCCGCGTTGCGCCGTACTTTATCGCACCAACTCGCAGTCGCGCCTTGTAGAAGAAGCGCTGCGGCGATATCAGATTCAGTACCACATGGTCGGGGGCTTCTCGTTCTACGACCGCGCCGAGGTCAAAGATATCCTCAGCTACCTGAAGCTGGTGCAAAATTTGCATGATTCCATTGCGCTATCGAGAGTGATTAATTCTCCGCCTCGCGGCATCGGAAAAACCACTATGGAGACGCTGGAACGCATGGCGCTCTCCACCGGCATGAGCACTTGGGATGCTATGGGCCGCGCGATAGAGGATAAACTGCTGCCGCAGCGCGCACTCGTGGCGCTCAGCAGTTTTCGTCGACTGATTGGGGACGCGCGTGCGATGTTGGGACCGGATTTTGCGGAAAAACTCGCGGGGGATCTCGCCGAAGGAAGTGCTTCCCTTCCCTCCGATCTCTCGGGTCTCTCCGACAACTCCGACGTTTCCTTTGATATTGATGAGCCGGAGGCCGTGAGCGAGCCCGAAGACACGGGCGCAGACACATCCTTCGACACCAGCTTCAACTTCGGGTTCGACTTCGGGCCAAGCGAGGAGATCTCGACCCTTGCGCCCGAAAATGCGGTGGACTCCGACGAAGCGCACGGCATTTTCGCTGCGAGCTTCAATCCATTCGCTCCGGTTGTGCTGAAGAAATCTGCCGGCACAACTATGGAGCGGGCCGCCGAGTTGAAAATGGAGGACGGAAAGTCCGCGTTTCGCAAGCCTGGAGATCCCGCGACGCTGCCCGAGCTTATCAAATTCCTCAACGATCGTAGCGGCTATATTCGCGCACTCGAAGAGGAAGCCACGCCGGAGTCTTTCTCCCGCATAGAGAATCTCAAAGAACTCGCGAACGCTGCGCAGGACGCACAGGAGCGCGGAGAGTCGCTGCATGAGTTCCTCGATCACGCCGCGCTGGTCAGCGATGCGGACAGCTACAGTTCTGAGGCGAAGGTCACGCTCATGACCTTGCATGCCGCCAAGGGGCTCGAGTTTCCTCTTGTCTTTCTCACCGGCATGGAGGAGGGCCTTTTTCCGCACTCACGCACGTTGATCGATCCAACCGGCCTCGAAGAGGAGCGGCGGCTCTGCTATGTCGGCATGACCCGCGCCATGGACACGCTGGTGATGACGCGCGCGCGCTATCGCCGCCGCTACGGCAGCGACATGCCTGAGCCGTCCATTCCGTCGCGGTTTCTGGAAGAGGTGCCCGCACATCTGGTCGAGGATCTTGGCAGCCCGCCGGCTCGCCCGCAGTTCTCCGGTTCCGACTATGGATACCGCAACGCCTACGCGACTCCGTATCCAAAGGCTAACCGATCTGGCCGCCCGCAAGCGGACGAAGGCGATCGCCACTACAGCTATGAGGATGAAGATCAGAGCGGAGAAGGCCGCAACTCCTCCGCGAGGCCTGTAAACCGTACGAAGCCTTCTGGAGCGGGGCAGTCGCTCGACAACATTGCCAGCTTCTTTGCCGCGCGCGGACAGAAGGTCACGAGGCCAAAACTCGAGGTCGAGGCGTCAACCGGCAAGACCGGGCTGAGGCAGGGGACTCGCGTTCGTCATCCAAAGTATGGTGAAGGAACCGTTTTTCGTCGCGAAGGCGATGGGGATGATGCGAAGATTACAGTACAATTTCAACAGCACGGCGTAAAAAAGCTGGTGGAGAAGTTTGCCCAGTTAGAGCGCCTCTAAGTTTTGAAAAATTCGTACTCATAGAAAGATTGACAGATCCATGGCAAATACCAAGACGATTACCGACAAGCAGGAACGCAAGAAGGTAAAGCGCACAGCTCGCAAAAAGGCAGCCCCCAAGGCAGCCCGCACCCACGCCCGCGGCGAGAAGAAGGCCAAGATCCGCAAGGCATCTCGCGGCCAGAGCAAGCGCTAGGCATTCCGGTTAGGCGGGGCGCTGCATCTTCGACCGCAGCGCTCCACCCCAACCGTGACACGTCGCTAAAAAGCACCGAAATTGCATCCGTCGTTTGAAACGCCCCGCAATTCTTCCGCAAGCAGGAGCGAGCGCGCTGGCCAGGCAAATCTTTCGAACCAAATCGATCGACAAGCTGATCTCGGAGTCAGAACGGCCCGAACAGGCGTTGAAGAAGACGCTTGGTCCGGTCTCTTTAACCGCGCTCGGCATCGGAGCAGTCATCGGTTCCGGCATCTTCACCGTCATCGGCACCGCCATCGGGGGTAACCCGGCGAAGATTGCCGATTGGAAGGGCTCGCCGATCCTCGATCTGATCGTCGGATGGCTGCATCACACCAGCGGCGCTGTCGCCGGGCGCCCCGGCGCTGGTCCGGCGCTGGCGATCTCGCTGGTTCTGGTGGCTATCGTCTGCGCTCTTACCGGGCTTTGCTATGCAGAGCTGTCAAGCATGATTCCGATTGCAGGCTCGGCTTATACCTACACCTACGCAACGCTTGGTGAGCTCGTCGCTTGGATCATCGGGTGGGACCTCATCCTTGAGTACGCCTTCAGCAATATGAGCGTCAGCGTGGGGTTCGCTGCGCACGTTGTGGCGCTGCTCGAATGGATTGGAGTACCGCTGTCGCCGAAGTGGCTCTCTCCGGCCTACCTGCCGCAGGGTTTGCAGGACCTTCAAGGCCGGGACATCTATCCTGTCGGATTTCATGCGGGATTCAACATACCTGCTTTCCTTATCGTGATGTTGCTGACGGTCGTGCTGGTGCGTGGGATACGTGAGTCCGCTCGGACGAACAACATCATGGTGCTGGTCAAGATTGTCGCGATCCTCCTGTTCGTATTTTTCGGCATCAGCTTCATTCATCCGGCAAACTACGTTCCCTTCTCGCCGAATGGATGGTCCGGCGTTCTGGCTGGCGGGTCCATCATCTTCTTCACCTATATCGGATTCGATTCGGTCTCCACGGCTAGCGAAGAGTGCAGGCGGCCTCGGCGCGATGTGCCCATTGGCATCCTGGCGACGCTCGCAGTCTGCACTATTCTTTACATCGGCGTTGCGGTCGTCCTTTGCGGGATGGTGCCGTGGCTCAGCGTGGCGGGCGATGCCGCGCCGGTGGTCAATGCGCTGAAGCGAGTCGCGCTGACGCCAGACGGCCATCGGCTCCACTGGGTGCAATTGGTGGTTGTGATCGGCGCTCTCGTAGGAATGATTTCGTCCATCCTGGTCTTTCAACTGGGGCAGGCTAGAATCTGGTTCGCCATGTCCCGCGACAGGCTGCTTCCGGATGTCTTCAGCAAGGTCCATCCACGGTTCCGTACGCCTGCGTTCGCAACCTGGGTCGCCGGCGTCCTTGTGGCTATTCCGGCGGGCCTGTTTGATGTCGGCACGTTCGCAGAGATGTCCAATATCGGCACGCTCTTCGCTTTCGTTCTCGTCTCCCTCGGCGTTGTCGTTCTGCGATATAAAGATCCTGAGCGGCATCGCGGCTTCCGGGTTCCATTTGGCCCTGTGATTCCGATTCTGTCCGTCCTCTTCTGCATTCTGCTGATGGCTGGCCTTCCGGCTATCACGTGGGTTCGGTTCTTCGTGTGGCTGATCATCGGGCTCTTCGTCTACTTTCTCTATAGCCGCAAGCGGAGTGAGTTTTACTCGCCAGAGGTCTAGACTCAATCAATGGCGCGAAAGCAGACCAAACAAGACGCTGAGATCGACGTGGTTGATTGGTTGCGCCGACTGCCTAAGTGCGAGCTGCATTTGCATCTCGAAGGGACCATTCAGCCGGAGACGTTGCTCAAACTCAGTAAGCGGCATGATGCGGAACCTTTGACTCCGGAGGCTGCGAGGCAGCTTTACGTGTATGAGAACTTTCTCGGATTCATGGACTCCTTTAAAGCTGTCTCTTCGCGGCTGAAGGGGCCGGACGACTACGAGTTGATTACTTACGACATGATTCGGGATCTTGCGGCCCAGGGTGTAGTTCATGCTGAGGTGTATATCTCCTTTGGCATCATCTTCTACTGGAAAAACGCCGAGGTTGAGCCTTTCGTCGAAGCCATCGAACGTGGGCGGGTGCGTGGCGAGAAGGACTTTGGCACCACGGTCTACTGGTTGATTGATGCTGTGCGGCACTTTGGCGCGGACGAGGCTACCAAGGTGTTTCGCAAGGCGGCGGTGCTGCGGAAGCTGTATCCGAGCATCGTCGGCATCGGCATCGGGGGCGACGAGGCACGGGGCAGCGCGGACCTGTTCCGGGACTCGTATGCGGAAGCCAAGGCGGCCGGGCTTCGGCTGACGGCTCATGCGGGCGAGACGATCGGGCCGGAGAGCATCTGGGCCGCGATCAACATCGGGGCCGAGCGGGTGGGCCACGCTTTGTCTGCCCAGAAGGATGCTGAGTTGCTCGAGGTGCTCGCACAGAAACAGATTCCGCTGGAACTGAACGTCACCAGCAACCTTCGGACGGGATGCTGTCCCAGCCTCGACGACCATCCGGTGAAGCTGTACTTCGAGTCCGGCCTGATGGTGACGATTAACTCTGACGACCCGCCGATGTTCGGGAGCAATCTGCTGGACGAGTACGTGCTGGTGCAGGAGCGGTTCGAGTTTTCGCTGGAGCAGATGCGGGAGCTGGCGGCGAACTCGGTGGAAGCAAGCTTTCTGCCGCCGGACCGGAAGTTGCATCTGTTGCAGCGGGTGGAACAGTTTGTTGGATGATACGGGGGTCCCCCCCTATGTAGCAGTTTGCGCGTAAATCACTTAGATTCATGGATTTGCGGGTAGGAGTGTGCGGTAAAATATTCATAATAAATGGGTTAATGGTCAAAATATTGTTTCTAAATGAGTTAGCCCCGGAGGTTATCCGGGGCTTTCCTTTTCTCTGATCTATAAGTTAAGTATATCGGGTTGAGTGTAACTAAAATGCCACTCGTATCTATTGTTGTTTGTTCGAGTTAGGTGGTTTGGGGGCTTGACAAGCGATTCTTGGGTTGTTTTTGGAGAAGAAAGTTGTAAGTTATTGAGGAGAGGTTGGTTGCAAAGTAAATTTTTGCCAAAGAGAGGACAGCTTACCCCAGGGGCTAAAGCCCCTTGCTTCAGGGGGTCTGCTTAGAGGGCCAAGCCTGAAGGCTTGGCTTACCTAGAAGCAAAGTAAGGGCGACTTAGGGGTGGGGGACCTGCGCCTGATCATTTTGATGAATCCAGGTATCAGGTATCGGGTAGCGGTTGGTTATTTGCCGGCGGGGGCTGGAACCATCACAGCGTTGGGATCGATTTTGGGGATGCCGAAGTGTCCGCTCAGATGAACGAGGTCGAGTGGGCGGAGCTCGCAGGTGACCTGGACTACGCTCATGTTCTGCGAGGAGCGGGTGAGGACGGTGACGCCTGTGATGTCCGGACCTGCGAAGCGGAGCCAGAGGTCAGTGACGGTGGAGTGGGGCTGGGCGGTGTTGGCGGGGGTCTGGTTGGCGTTGACGAGGTGTTTCCAGCCGGCTGCGTGGTAGCCGGCAATGATTGAGGCCATGGTCTCGGGAGTGTAGAAGGCTCGGCGAGGGTAGTGGTAGTTATCGACCGAGATGCCGGTGAGGGCAGCGGCAGCGTGATTGGCGTCCAGGCCGCCGGAGGCGAGGAGGTTCTGCGCGATCTGCAGCTCGGAGCGGTCGAACATGAAGGCGGTGTGGCTGGCGGGCTGGTCAGCGAGGTTCATCAGCGCATTTTGGAGGTCGTTGGGACCGGGCGCCGGTGGCTGGGCCTGAGCGAAGAAAAAGGTGGCGGCGATGAGGGTGGGGAGCAGAAGTGTGCGGAGACGTGGTGTCATCTTGGCCTCTTCCGTGTTAGACACGGATTTTAGGCCAGAGTTATGGGGTTTGGGAAGATTTCGCGGCGGAAGGGTGGGCCAGTTTTGAATACGAAATCAACGTCGGTATTGCGCGTCGCTAACGTGTTCCATCCAATCGACTACCTTGCCATTTAGCCGCTCCTGAATGGCGATGTGGGTCATCCCAGTGGTGGGTGTGGCCCCGTGCCAGTGTTTCTCTGAGGGCGCAAACCAGACCACGTCGCCGGGGTGAATCTCTTCGACCGGGCCGCCTTCCCGCTGGGCCCACCCGCAGCCTGCCGTGACGATTAGTGTCTGGCCGAGGGGATGGGTATGCCAGGCTGTACGGGATCCGGGTTCGAAGTTGACGCTGGCGCCGGCCACAAGCGCGGGGTCGGGGGCTTGAAAGAGTGGATCGATGCGGACGGTGCCGGTGAACCAGTCTGCGGGGCCTTTGCCGGAGGGCTGGGAGCCGATGCGTTTGATCTCCATGGCTCGATTCTAATTGGTTTGGCGAGAAGGGTTGCATTGACGCGGGAACGGCAAAACAACCGCAGGTCCTTCGACTTCGCTGCGCTTCGCTCAGGATGACACTGTGTTGGGGGTGGGGTAGAGGAAGTCGGCTGCAACAACAAAATGCAGCAGAGCGGCTATTGAGCGGGGCGTGGGGAGAAGTAGCCCTTCTGCGCGCGGACATGATAGCGCGGATCGGTGGCCTGGAGGTAGATGGTGCGGAAGGAGCCGTCCATCTTGAGATTTGCTGGGCGATAGACGAGGTGGTATTGGCTGCGGAGCTCTTCTTCGATATTGCGGAAGCCGATGGCTACGTCTTCGAGCTTGATGGGGTAGAAGGCCATGCCGCCAGTGGCCTCGGAGATCTGGCGGAGGACGTCGTCGCCCTTGTCTTTGCTTGGGCTGATGTTGGTGCTGATGGAGTAGACGATGGTGTCGGCGCGCTGGCACATCTTGATGGCGTCGGACTCTTCTACGCGGCTGTAGTTGTCGTCGCCGTCAGAGACGAGGATGAGGGCGCGGCGGACGGCTCCGGTCTCCTGCAAGGGGAGCATCTGGTCTTTGCAGGTTTTGTAGAGCGCGTCGAAGAGTGCGGTGCCGCCGCCGGGACGGAGTTTGCGGATTCCCTGGTTGAGGAGATCGACGTTGTTGGTGAAGTCCTGGGCGAGATCGGTCTGGATGTCGAAGCCTTCGACGAAGGCGCGGTCGTCGCGGTGGAGGATCTGGAGAAGGAATTCGACGGCGGAGTCCTGCTCGAACTGGAAGCGCTGGCGAATGGAACTCGAGGTGTCGAGCATGATGCCTACGCGGAGGGGGAGATTAGTCTGCTGGGTGAAGCGGAGCACGGCGAGGGGCGGGCGGCCGTCATCGAGGAGGCCGAAGTTTTCGCGCTTGAGGCCGGTGATGAATTTGCCCTTCTTGTCGGTGACGGTGAAGATGAGATTGACTTCGTTGACCTGAACTTTGATGGTCTCGGTGGGCTGTTCCTGATCAGAAGCCGGGGGAGCCCCGGGCTGCTGCGCCTTGTCTGCAGGAGGCGTTGCGGCGGGCTGTTGCGGGGCTGGATTGGCGACTGCCGGTTGCGGAGCAGGGGTGGCGGCTTCGGGCGCCGGGGCAGGGGTGGTCGCTGCGGGTTGATTCGGCGCGGCGTTGGTCTGGGCGCACAGAGGGTTAGCGACTATAGCCAGAGAAGACAGGAGGGCGAAGGCTTTCAGCAGGGGGAGGCGGTTAATTCGGGTCTGGACGATCACTTCGACGATTTTACCGAAATGCACGTCAGTTGGTGCGAACTGCTTTGAGAAACGTGTCGAGTTCGATAGGGAGCGGCGCGGCGATGTCGATTTGCTTGTGGGTCTGGGGATGGGCGAAGGAGAGATGGGCGGCGTGGAGGAAGTTCCGGTTGAGCTGGTGGGCTTCTGAGAGGCCGGGGATGGCGTGCGGGGCTCCGTAGAGGGTGTCGCCGACGACGGGGTGGCCGAGGGATTGCGCGTGGACGCGGATCTGGTGGGTGCGGCCGGTTTCGATGCGGACCTCGACGAGGGTGAAGGGGCCATAGGGAGTGGTGAGACGTTCGACAACGTGGAAATGGGAGACGGCGGTGCGGCCGTCGGCTCGGCGAGTGGTCATGCGGGTGCGGCGGAGGAGGTCTCGGGCGATGGGGAGATTGACCGTTATGTCATCCTTTTTTAGGTGGCCGTGGAGGAGAGCAACGTAGGTTTTGGAGACGTGGCGCGCTGAAAACATCTCGCCTAGCTTGCGGTGGGTGCTGTCGTCTTTGGCGACGAGGATTAGGCCGCTGGTTTGTTTGTCGAGGCGATGGACGATGCCGGGGCGGAGGTCTCCGCCTACGCCGGAGAGCTTGTTGAAGTGGAAGAGGAGGGCGTTGACGAGGGTGCCCTGGGTGCGGGCTTCGTCACTGGCGCCGGAGCCGGCGTGGACCATCATGCCTGCGGGTTTATTGACGACGGCGAGGTGTTTGTCTTCGTGGAGGATGTGGAGGGGGATGTCCTCGGGGGTGGCATGGAGGGGTGGGGGTTGCGGGGAGCCTTCGATCTCGATGGATTCGCCGCCGTGGAGCTTTTGTTTGGGCTTGGCGGGGTGGCCGTTGACGCGGACCTGCTGGTTTTCGATGAGAAGCTGGACGCGGGCGCGGGAGATGTCGGGGAGGGCCTGGGCCAGGTATTGGTCGAGGCGGAGATTGGCGGCGGCGGGGTCGGCGGTGAAGGTGCGGATGCCTGCTCCTGCTTCGTCCTCGAGGTCTTCTAATTCGAGAACTGGGACTGGGGGTGGGAGGGTTTCTTCAGCGCCTCGAGTGGCTCGGTACTCGGGTTTTACGGTGCGGCGGCGCTGGCCCTTGGGGAGCATGTTTTTAGACGGCATGGGGGACCAGCTTTCGTGGTTGGAAGAGGATGACGGCGCCGGCGAGAGCGATCATGGTCAGGGCGATCCACTGGATGGGGTCGAGGAGGGCTGGGGTGGGCTCAAGGTATGGGTAGGGCTGTCGGACGAAGGTGAGGAGGAATTGCGTGGCGCCTGTGGCGGCGAGGGCAAGGGCGAAGGTATCGCCAGGGTGGCGGCGGTGGCGGAGTTGGCGGAGAAGAATGAGGGTCAGGGCGGCGGCGGCGAGGGCAGCATAGAGAGCCACGGGGTGGAGACGGATTTTGCTGGGTGGGATGGCAAGGCCCCAGGGGAGCGTGGTAGGGAGGCCAGCGTCTGTGCCTTCGGCAAAGTGGCCGAGGGCGAGGAAGGCCCAGGCGAGGGTGGCGCAGGGACTCCAGGCGTCGAAGGTTAGGAGGAGAGGGAGATGCCGGATGCGGAGATAGATTGTGGTCGCAATAAGCGTGAGGAGGATTCCGGCAGGGTTTAGCGAAGGTTGCGTGAGGACGAGAAGGGGATAGACGAGGAAGCGGAATGGGTTGACAAGAATGATCAAAAGGCGGGAGAGGGTGAAGGCGGAGAGGAGGATAACGAGGCCAGCATTCCAGAGCCTATCGGGTGAGAGACCGGCGAGGGCGGCGGTGCGGAGGCTGAGGGTTAGAGCGGCCATCAATCCCATGGCAGCCAGGACGCCGAAGGTGGGCAGCAAAAAGTGGACGGAGTGGATGAGGTAGGGGTGCACGTTCGCGGAACGGTGTCAGTTGGGACGTGTGCGGAAGAAGCAAGAAGACCGACCCACTGGGCCGTACCAAGAAGCGCTGGTGAACCCGTCCTAAGACGGCGGGACCTAACCGTGGCTCTTTAGGCGTTCCTGACTGGAGGACAGCTCACCAAGCCATGTATACGAGTCGGGCCCCTGTTCAATGAATGTTGGTTCAACCAGCGTTGTTCCAGTACCTGCTTTGCAGGCCGGTTCTCTTAATTTCGATGCTACTTGCGGCTGAGACGGTTTGCAAGTTGACGCGGGTGATAGGGATGGCGTTCGGGGATGGAATCAGGGGCGCTTCCCGCCGACGAGGTCGCGCATGGCGAGGCTGTCTGGGGTGGCGAGATCTTCTAAACCCTGCTCGATCGACTCCCTTGTGCGTTCGGATTTGTTTTGACTGACCTTCCACTTCCCTTCGAGGCGGCGAATGGGAATCTCGATGCCGACGATGCCGCGGAGCTGGGACGCGATGTAGTCTTCGGGGGCGTCGGTCACGGCCCATGGGTGGGAGAAGCCGGACTCGTGCTGGGTGGTAAGGGATTTCAAATGAGTGAGGAGCCAAGCGGGGTCTTCGATGATCTTTACTGCGCCGTAAGCGTGGACAACTGCATAGTTCCACGTTGGGACGACCTTGCCGTCTTCGGATTTTTCCGGGTACCAGGAGGGAGTGATGTAGTGGTGCGGACCGGCAAAGATGGCGAGGGCTTCGATGGACGGGTCGAACTCGCGCCATTGTGGATTAGCTCGTGAGACGTGTCCGCGGAGGATGTCCGGTTCGCCTTCGCCGGGTGAAAGCACCATGGGGAGATGAGTTGCGATGAGACCCGAGGCGCCCATTGTGATCAACGTCGCGAATGGCTGTGCGCGGATGAGGCCGTGAAGGACGTCAGGTCGCTTCTCTTCGTTGAACTTTGGGATGTACACGGGGTTCTCTCGCGTTAGCTGGTTGCTGACTGCGTTTAGTGTAGCGGCTTCGTGAGGTCAGGTTTCTCGGGCCAGAGTTTGTCGGGACTGCGCGGAGCTGGCTGGTTAGGCGTGAGGTTTTCGGGCGAGATGTCGGCAAAGATGAAGTTTTCCGGTGGGACGGGACTGCCGGAGAGGCGGCGCAGGAGGGCTAGCTGGCCGGCGTGGGTCATGGCATCGGAGAATGGGCCTTGAAGAAGGATTTCGGGAGTGATGCCTGCGAGTTCGGTGCCTAGTTCGAGGTGGCGGGCGAGGTCGGCCAGGATTTCGTGAAAGTGGTCGATGGCGGAGGTGAAGTCGGGGAAGATGGGCGGCTGGTATGCTCCGCCGAGGAAGAAGGTGCGGGAGTAGCCGAGGACGCTGTCCATATGGCGGATGAGTTCGTGCGGTGTGCGGACCTTGGGTCCGGCGCGGAAGTCTGCGAACTCGGGTGGGGCGTCGCGGAGGGCCTTCTGGGTGCGGTAGGCGAGGGCGGCTAGAAAATGTTTCAGAAGGCTCCGCTTTTCGTCCATCGTTATCTGCTTTCTCCGGTCTAGTTGCCTACCTGGGTGGTGGTGGCAGAAGCGGTTTTTGCTTTGGCGACGAGTTTTTTGAGCTTGCCTTCGACGTCCGAGCCTTCACCCAACATTTCGGCAGTCAGGACGCCGTCGGAGTCGATGGTGAAGTAGTGCGGAATCGCGTTGATGCCGAAGAGAGTGCTCAGATGATGGTCGGCGTCACGGTACTGCGCCCAGGTCATCTCGTTTTTGTTGATGAAGTCGCGCCACTTCTGCTCATCGGAGTCCCAGCTGACGCTGATGATGACGAGGGGCTCGCCGGCGAACTCTTTGGCGATCTTCTTCATGTGCGGCAGCTCCGCGTTGCAGGGGCCACACCAGGTGGCCCAGAAGTCGATGAGAACGACACGGCCGCCCATGGCGTCGAGGTTGAACTTTGTCCCATCCAGCGCGGTAACGGTGAAAGGCGGAGCCATCTTGTGCAGGGAAAGCGAAGGATCCTCGGCGAAGTGCTGTGCGCGCAAATAACTGGGGTCTTTGGGTGAAATGCAACTGAGGCACGCCTTGAATTCGTCGCGGGCGGCGTCGATTTCGCCGAGTCGCGCGAGGACATGACCGTCCAGATACATTGCCGAAGCGTTTTTGGGATTGTCAGCGAGAGCGGCCTTGAAGGCGGCGTCGGCGCTTGTGAGCAGATCTCGTTTTTTGTCGGCGGCCTGGAAAAAGAGGGCTTGGCCTCGCTTACTCTCAGCATCGGATTTCAAGGCGGGAGTGAATGCGATGGCTTCAAGGGCCGTTGCGGTTGTTACGGCATTCTTGTAATCGCCGGTCTTGATCTGCAGCTGAAACAGCGTCTGCAGACAGTCGACGTCTTTCGCGTCCGCGAGCTTGCTAGCTTTTTTGTAAGCCTCTATGGCGAAGACGTAATTGTGTTGCCTTTCCAACTGCTTCGCTTCTTTCATCGCGTCCTGGAACCTGGGGTTTGCCTTGTAGTCAGGAGCGTCTTGCGCGCGGAGCGGAGACAGAAAGGTAAAACTTGAGCAGGCTAGAAAGGCAGACAAGAAGAGCAGACGCATTTGGAACTCCGCAGAAGCGTTGATTTGTGAGCCTGCCAAGGATGGCAGGGCTTCAGCGGAAACTCAAGAAAAATTTGTGCGAATCAGCCGACTTTGCGGTCTTCGAGGACTTCGTCGAGCATGTCGGCGAGGGTGGTGGCGCGGGTGCGTGTGGAGTGCTGGGAGTTTTGGAGGCTGCCGGAGAGCGAGTCGAGGCGCTGGCGTGCGGTGACAAGTTCGTCGGCGATGTTGAGGGCGGCGAGGACAGCTACGCGGAGGGAGTCGACGGTGTTGCCGTGGGCGGAGACGGCGCGCATCTTGGCGTCGACGATCTGGGCGAGGCGCTCGATGTAAGCGGGGTCGGTGCCGCGGAGATTGTAGACCTGGTCGTATATGTCGACTGAAACGGACTGACTTTCGGTGGGCTGGGTTGGGGCTTCGAGGGTCTGGTCCATCGGGTCTCCTGGGTGTGGTTTTAGAGGAGTTCGTCGATCTGCTGGAGCATTTTTTCTACGCGAACGCGGACTTGCTCGCGCTCCTTGGTGAGGGTGGTTACCTCGGTTTCGGCCGCGCGGGCGTTGGACTTGTAAGTGTCGAGCTCTTCGCGAAGTGCGGCGGCTTCGGCCTCGGCGGCGGCGCGAGCTTCGCGCTCCTTCTTGACGATCTCGACGGCGCGGAGGACTTTTTGCTCGAGTGCCTGGAACTCGTCGACGCTTACGGTGCTGATGGTAGCGGTGCTCATATTTCTATGAGTATAGACGCTGGAAAGCTGAGGGAAACGTGGGTGGAATCTAGATGGGTGCGGGTTTTTGCGTGGGATTTTTTCGTGCGCGGTCGAGGCCGCGTTTTTCGAGGGGGTTTTTCAGATTGTGAGTGTTTTCTGGATGGTTTTTTGTGGTGACGTTGTGGTGATTCGATGGTGAGTTGTGGTGTTTTGGGTGGTGATTTTTGCACGCGAAAAAAATGCCACTTTTGAAAAATATTTCTGTGGATTTCCGGGTGGGCCGGAGCGAAACGAGACTCAGGCTGGATGGTAGGAGAGCGAGAGGACGTTGCCTTCGGGGTCTCGAAACCAGGCGATTTTGGCGCCGCCGGGTGCGGACCAGATGCCGTCCTCGTCTTGTTGGAGGAAGTTGTAGCGCTCGAACATGACGCCTTTGGCCGCGAGGGCGCGGACGACGGGAGTGATGTCGCTTACGCGCCAGCCGAGGATGGTAAAGGGGAAGGGCGTGAGCTCTCCGACTTTGGTGATGCGGATGTGGGTGCTGTTGGATACGAGCTCGAGGGCGAAGTCGTCTTGACTGACGACGGCGAGGCCGAGGCGACCGACGTAGAAGTCGGCGGCGGCCTTGAAGTCGCGGGTGGGGATGAAGCCCATGACAGCGGCGTTTTCCAGCATCGAGCACCTCGGAGAGCAAGTTTAGCTTATTCCGTTGCTGCGCCGCGCAAGGTGCCTCCGAGCCGGGTGAGCGCGGCGATGATGGCCGACTGCCAGGTGGCTAGTTCGTCTTCGGTGAGGGTACGGTCGAGGGACTGGAAGACGATGCGAATGAGGAGCGAGTAGACTCCGGCATATTTCTTTGGGTCGCGCCAGAGCTCGATAGGCTTGAGGCTTTGCAGCTCGGGGATGGCGAGGGCGTCGATGCTCGAAGCTACGGTGTGCCACTGGATAGCATCGGGGAAGACGAAGGAGAAGTCGCGCTCGACGGCCTGGAAGCGGGAGAGCTCGCGGGCGGTGACGCGCTTGAGCGGGAGATCGTAGAGGGCGGCCAGGTCGATCTGGGCGAGGTAGAGTGGCTGGCGGAGCTTGCGGGCTACGCGCTGGGTGTGGGCAAGTTCGCCAAAGTGAGCGATGGTTTGGTTGTTGAGCAAGGCTGAAGCGGAGCGGCCGGGCTGGAGCCAGGCTGGAGCTTCAGGGGTGAAGGACAGTGCGGCGGGGCCGCCGGGCAGAGTGAATAGAGATAGGAGAGATTCGATGGCTCCCTTGAGTTCGAAGAAGGGGGCGTCGCCTGCAATCTGGAGTGGCGGTGTGGGTTGAGGTGAGGCAGTTGTGAGGCCGAGGGAGAGCTGCGGGGTTTCGATGACTTCGGAGATGAAAGAGGCATCGGCTGGGATGATGCCGGTGAAGATCTGGCCCTGCTCGAAGAGGCGGGCCTCTTTTACGTCGCGGTTGAGGTTGTGGGCGAGCATCGTGGCCATGCCGGGGATGAGGGATGGGCGGAGGAGCGAGGCTTCTTCGGAGAGAGGGTTTTCCAGGGGGACGGTTCTCTTCCCTGTTTGGGCGAAGAGGTCGGCGTCGTGTTGGCTGGCGAAGGTGCTGGAGACGGATTCGGAGTAGCCGAGGGCGAGGAGGCGCGTGCGGATGGCGGCCTCTTTGGCGGCAAGTGCGTGGGCCGTGACAGGGAGTGGGGTGGGGAGGGTGTTGGCGAAGCGGTTGTAGCCGTAGACGCGGGCTACCTCTTCGATCAGGTCGATCTCTCGTTCGAGGTCGAGACGCCAGGAGGGGAGTTGGACCTGGAATTTTGTGTCAGGAATGGAAGAGGGCATACCCCAGGGGCTAAAGCCCCCTTCTTTATTGGCGCCTGAGAGACCCGAGGCTGAAGCCTCGGGATACCTAGAAGCAACGACGGATGCGCCATTGGATGTTGCCGACACACCCGGTTCGGGGTCGTTGATGTTGCGCCATGGTCCGGTTTCTGCGATGAGTTTGCAGCCGAGGGCGGTTAGGTATTGGTGGATGAGGTCCGGGGTCAGGGCGGACTCGCCGGGCTTGTCGTCGAGGGTGGTGCCGAGGTGGCGCCGGACTTGATGGACGGAGAGCTGGATTGGTGGCCGGTTGGCGGTTCTCGCGCCGATTTCGGGGATGAGGATGTCGATGAGGGCGCCTTCGGCTTGGCCACCGTTTTCGAGGATTAATTTTGAGACTAGCTGGTTGGCAATGGGGGCGGCGTTGATGTCGGCTCCGCGCTCGAAGCGGTGGGAGGCGTCGGTGTGGAGGCCGTGGCGGCGGGAGGAGCGGCGGACGGCTGCGGGCGAAAACCAGGCGGACTCTACGAGGATGTTTTTGGTTTCGGGGGTGATCATGGAGTCCCAGCCGCCCATGACTCCCGCTAGGGCCAGTGCTTTTTTGTGGTCGGCTACGACCAGGTCGTCGGGTTCGAGAGTGCGCTCGGTGCCGTCGAGGAGCTTGAGGCGTTCGCCTTTGTGGGCGAGGCGGACGAGGATGCCGCCTTCGATTTTGTCGAGGTCGAAGGCGTGGGTGGGATGGCCCATGCCGAGGAGGGTGAAGTTGCTGGCGTCTACGGCGTTGGAGATTTGTTTCTGGTTGAGGAGGGTGAAGAATTCGGCGATTTGGCCGGTTGACGGGGCGATGGTGATGTTGCGGAGGATCTGGGCGGTGAAGCGGCCGCAGAGTTGGGCAGCTTCGATTTGGATGGGGCAGGCGGGGGATGCGGAGCTTTGTGGCGCTTCGGAAGAAATGCGGGGGTCCCTCCACTCCGCCTTCGGCTCCGGTCGGGATGACGCATCTTTATCAAGTGGCAAGAGCCCGAGGTTGTAGATGGTGGCGGCTTCGCGGGCGATGCCGTAGTGGTTCATGGCGTCGACGCGGTTGGTGGTGATGTCCATCTCGAAGAGGGAGCCGTTGTTAGGGCCGAGGTCGTGGACGCCCTCGACGGCGATGCCGCGAAGGGTGAGGTCGTCGGCTAACTGGCGATCGGTGACGTTGAGAGTGGGTAGGTAGTGGCGGAGCCACTTTGTGAGGATGTTCATGATGGACGGTATTTAGTCTAACGGTTTCACTCCCCTGCTTCTATCTAGACACGGTGCCGGGCCAGATCTGAGCACCGTGAAGAATTCGCAGTATTCGAACTGTATCGCCAGCGATGGTGTGAGCCACGATGTACGGGGTATGTTGGATGACGAGTTCGCGAGTGCCTGGGATCCGGCCAAGACGGCCAATCTCGGGAAATTGCTTTAGGGTTGCAACCGAATCGTCTATCCGTTGATCGACTAAAATGGCAGCGCGCGGGCTGTCGGTGTCGATGTAATCGTAGATGTTGTTACGGTCCGATTGTGCATAGAACGACCAAGCCAACTTCACCCGGCAGTGCCTGCCTTGAGCAAGGAAGCTGCGCGGCGCTGGGCGAAATGTGCCTCGACGTCGTCGTCGGAGGCATCGGCGCGGGTGTCATCGAGCGCTCGATGTACCTGAGATCGAAACCATTCGTCATGCCCGGATTCAGACGATGCGGCGTCCGCGGGAGGGACGAGCACCGCGACGGGCGTGAGATTGCTCTCAATAATGACCTCAGAACCCGCGCGCACATGAGCGAGTACAGACGCAAAGTCGCGGACCGCCTCAGCCTCAGAGATGTGGATGATCGCCATAGTCAAGATGATACCTCTGCCCAGAATGGCCGATGCGAACATTTTGCGTCCATCTGCGTATTGATTTGGGTGTTTCAATTTTTCCGAAGAGGTTGACGCCCATGAGGAAGTTTCCGGCTTGGCTGATGATGGTTTTAGTTTCAGGTTCGTTTGCTGCGGCGGGGGCGCAGGCGGTGCAGGGGTTTGACACGATGAAGAGTCAGGAGGAGTTGACTCGGGCGGTGACGGAGTTGGATCGGCAGTTGTTTGATTCGTATAACAAGTGCGATCTGGCGAAGTTTGATTCGTTCTTTGTGGATGACGTGGAGTTTTATCACGACAAGGGCGGATTGATGGTTGGGAGGAAGGCGCTGACGCAGAGCGTCAAAGACAACATCTGCGGGAAGGTGACGCGAGAGCTGGTGGTGGGGTCGCTTGAGGTTTATCCGATCCATGGGTACGGCGCGGTGGAGATTGGGACACACCGGTTTTTGCATCCTGCGGGCTCGCCTGATGCGGGGGTGGTGGGTGAGGCGAAGTTTATTCATCTTTGGCAGTACAAGGATGGCGCGTGGAAGATTACACGGGTGATCAGTTACGACCACGGGCTGGCGAAGTAGGGCGGGCTGTTTCTTTTTGCAGGTGCAGATGGGAGAGCGACGGGTTATGCTCTTGGGACGGAAGTGTGGGCCCTGTTCTCCTGTCTATAAATTTTGCGCCTGAGAGGAATGGCTATGCGTTGGCTATTGCACTGGATCGTGAATGCAATTGCGTTGCTGGTGGTTTCGCACTTTGTGGAAGGGTTTGAGGTCAGCGGGTTTGTCTCGGCGCTGATTGCGGTAGTGGTGATTGGACTGTTGAACGCGACGCTGGGGCTGCTGCTGAAGTTCGTTACGCTACCCTTGGGGATTCTGTCGTTCGGGTTGTTTTTCCTGGTGATTAACGCGGTGATACTGAAGTTTTCCAGCGTGTTTGTGCCGGGGTTTGCGGTGAATGGGTTCAAGGCGGCGTTTCTGGGGGCACTGGCGCTGGCGGTGATCCAGATGCTGTTTGGGTTTCTGTGGAAGACGGCGAGTAATCGCTAAGGCACCACAGGAGGGAGCGTGAGTAGCGTTTTGAACAAACCATTCCTGATCTTCGTGATCACGTTTGTTGTGCTGTGGCTGGCGGCGTTGTTGGGGGGGCGGCTGCGGGAGCGGCGGCGTGCGTTGCTGGATGAGGACATTCGTGCGGACTTCAGCGTGGTGCAGGCGGCGACGCTCACTCTGCTGGGGTTGATTATCGGATTCAGCTTTTCGATGGCGACGGGGCGGTACGACCTAAGAAAAAGCTATGAGGAGGCCGAGGCGAACGCGATTGGGACGGAGTATGTGCGGGCCGATCTGCTGTCGCCAGATGAGGCTTCGCGAGTGAAGGCGCTGCTGCGGGAGTATACGGACCTGCGAGTGAGGTTCTATAGTGCGCCACCGGGTGAAGTTGTGAACCAGATTCGGGCGGATGTGGGGAAGGTGCAGGATCAACTATGGACAGCTGTTTCGGCTTCGGCGAACGCGTCGCCTACTCCGCTGCGGGCGCTGGTGGTTTCGGGGATGAATGATGTGCTGAACTCTGAGGGATATACGCAGGCGGCGTGGTGGAATCGGATTCCAGTGGGCGCGTGGGCGCTGATGTTTGCGATTGCTCTGTTTTGTAACTGGCTGGTGGGATTTGGGACGAAGAGACTGGATCCGAAGCTTTTGATGGTGCTGCCGGTTGTGGTGGGAGTGGCGTTTTTTCTGATTGCGGATATCGATAGTCCGCGGGGTGGAGTGATTCGGGTGGTGCCTCAGAATTTGATTCGGTTGCAGGCTGGGTTGAAGTAGGCGCGAGGGTCCGAAAAGCAGATTCCTTCCCCTTCGGCTTCGCTCAGGGTGCGGAATGACAAGAAAAAAAGACGGCTGTTGCCACTAGGCGAATTGCTCGAGGAAGCGCATATCTCCGGAGTAGAAGTGGCCTATGTCCGAGACGCCGTGGAGCATCATGGCGATGCGCTCGACGCCCATGCCGAAGGCGAAGCCGGAGATGCGTTCGGGGTTGTAGGCGTCGTCGGCGGGGTCTAGTTTGCGGCGTTCTTCGGTGACGGCGGCGAAGACGGCGGGGTCGACCATGCCGCAGCCGAGGAGCTCGATCCAGCCGGAGTGTTTGCACTTGCGGCAGCCTTTGCCTCCGCAGAAGATGCAGGAGATCTGGACGTCGGCGCTGGGTTCGGTGAAGGGGAAGAAGCTGGGGAAGAAGCGGGTTTTGACGTCGGAGCCGAAGAGGGCCTTCATGGCGTGGTCGAGGGTGCCTTTGAGGTCGGAGAAGGTGATGTTGGTGTCGACGGCGAGGCCTTCGATTTGGTGGAAGATGGGGGAGTGGGTGGCGTCGGCGGCGTCGTTGCGGTGGACTTTGCCGGGGATGACGATGCGGATGGGTGGGGCCTGGGTGATCATGGTGCGGATTTGGACCGGGCTGGTGTGGGTGCGCATGAGGAGGCGGTCGCGTGAGGGGCGGGATTGTTGCGCGGCGATCTGGAGGGTGTCCTGGGTGTCGCGGGCAGGGTGGTTGGGGGGGAAGTTGAGGGCTTCGAAGTTGTAGAAGTCGGATTCGACCTGGGGGCCGAGGTTGGTGCTGTAGCCGAGGTGATGGAAGACGCGGACGACCTCGTGCATGGTTTGGAGGAGTGGGTGAGGGATGCCGGGGTTGCGGATGGCGGCGGGGAGGGTGATGTCGATAGCGACGGATGTCGGCTTACGATTTTGGAGTCGAGGACCATCCTTAAGGTCTTCGATAACCGCTGCTGGAATACCCTTCTTAATTAACCTATCGCTATCAAGCTCGATCAAGACTTGTTGCTTCAAGGCATTGAACGCTTGCCCTAGATCTCTTCGAGATTCAGGTGGACATTTGGACTGCCAATTTTCGCCAATGAGCTTGAGTACTCCCGCTTTTCGTCCGTTCCACCGAATACGACACAGTTCTAGCTCAGCCTCATCCTTTGCTTGTTCAACATCTCGACGCAGTAACTGTAAAAGCTTACCTATTTCTTCTTGAATTGTTTGCGGGGAATAGTTCGGCAGATCGCTAATTTCGATATTTGTCATTGATCGGTCAAGTTATGCGGAGATGGGCATGCGGGCTACGCGGGTGGTTGGTTCCGGGATGGGATTGCCGTCGGCTCGGAGGCCTTCGATGTGGAAGTTTATTCCTTCGCGAATGAGTTGTTCGGTTGCTTCGTAGGTTGGGCCAGCTACGCCGAGACCAGGAAGGTCCGGCACGTAGGCGCTCCAGCCGGTGGAAGTTTTTTCGAAGATGACGGCGTACTCTCTCATGGCTTTAACCCTGCCTGCTTGAAGATACTCTTGCGAGTTCCTTCGTCCATTTCTTCTGAAGGGTGACCGGCTATAGTAACTCGGCCCGGCTTCGTCGGGTGTTTGAACTGCCGGTGGCTACCCCTTTGAGCAACTTGGTACCAGCCATCATCATGGATGAGGCGCAATATATCTCGCGTCTTCATTCTTTCTGCTTTTCAGTGTATCGCAGCGTTAGAGGGCAAAGCGGATGGCGGTCAGGCAGCTTGAAAGCCTCCCACATGGAAGCAATAGGAACGACATTCCGTGCAGAGGCGAAAGGAGATTGGGGTTGGGGAGGGCTGAAGGTGACGATGCCCTCCTTCGAGATCGGATACGCGAAGGAGGGCGTCGAGGTTACTGGCCGTGGTGATTCTTTTTCTTACCGGCTGTGATGACGAGTTGTGGTCTGCCGGTCGTTTCTCGCGGGCGGACTGGAAGCGAGCCGGTTTGCCAGCGCCAGGTCCGGATGAGCGCCAGCGTTGCGACCTGGCTGGCCCTGTCGACTTTTGTGAATTTCTGACCGGCTTTTGCATTCATCGGACGAACGATGAGTGCTTCCTGCGTTCCGGGGCGAACTCTGAAAAAGACTCCACCGAGTTTTCTCTGGGTGGTGCCAGGTGGCGTTGCAGCCATGCGGAGTTCTCCCTTAGGTTGCATATTGTGCACCGGGTAGACAACGCAGTCTCCATCTTTCAATAGCTCGCGGACTAAGTCCTTCACGAGTTCGGCCTGACTTGCGTCGAACTCGATACCATGTACATTCGGCATGTTAAGAATGCCTCCCTTCTTGCTACTACCGAATGCTATCGAGGGACGCATAAGTAGTGCGTAAAGAGAGGATTCGAGCCGCTGGTGCGCGGTTAGTCTTGTTCGCCGAAGACTGTGGCGTAGGTTTTTCCGTAGGGGTAGAAGCGATCCTTTTCGCCGCGCTGCCAGGCGGCTCGGTGTTCGGGGTCGGTGATGTCCCAGTCGGGGCGGCATTTTTTGGTTACGGCGCGGAGGTCCTGGCGGAGTTCTTCGACAGTGGGCCGACCCCAGAACCAGTAGCCGTTGTAGATTTTGTAGACGACGAGGCCGGGTTCGAGGACGATGGTGTGGGGAATCATCGGGTTGTGCGTGGGGTCGGTATATTCGGCGATGTCGAGGTCCTTCTGGAGGCGGCGGCCGGCGTCGGAGAGGAACGGCCAGTGGGCGCCGACACCGGTTCGGAATTCGTTGGTCTCGGCGATGCTGTCGGTGCTGATGGTGACGAGGCGGGAGTAGCCGACTTCCATCTCGCGGTGGAAGTGGACCAGGAGTTCTGTCTGGCGGCGATCTTTGGGGCAGAAGCCTCCGCGACTGAGAACGAGGACCATCGGGTGAGGTCCCTGCAGCTCGGAGAGTTTACGGCGGGTCGCGGTGTGGTCGCTTAGTTCGTAGTCGGGGAAGATGGCTCCGGGAACGATATCGGCACGCATTGGTTGAACTCCTTCTTGAGTGAAGATGTGGTGCGATGGCAAATTTGTTCGACGAGAGAGGAGCACCGGTCTTTTAGCCTGAAATGAAGAAGACCCGGGGCTAAAGCCCCCTTCGTAGCTCATTTTTTCGTGGGGCTAAAGTCCTACGCTAATCCCAAAACCAGAACAGCAACTTTTCAGCAGACCGCTTAGAGGGCGGAGAGGACGATGGCTACGACGACCAGGCCGAGGAAGAGGCTGCGCTTGTCGGTGATGGCGTAGACGACGGGGTCTTCGTTGAGCTGGCCTCGGGAAGCCTGGAGCCAGAGGCGCATGATCCAGAGGAGGAGGATCGGAACGAGGAGCCAGAGGCGTCTGGTGTGGTGGTAGAGCTCGGCGGCTTCGAGGGTGGAGAAATAGAGGGTGAGGACGACAACGGAGGCGAAGCCGCTTGCGGCACCGAAGCTGCGAAGCTGCTCGATGTCGGAGATGTTGTAGCCGCGACCACCGGCGGAGACGCCGCCGCGCTCGCGGAGGTTTTCCAGTTCGGCGAAGCGCTTGACCAAAGCGAGAGAGAGGAAGAAGAAGATGCTAAAACTACCGAGCCAGGTGGAGACGGCGACACCCGTGGCGGCGGAACCCGCGATGATGCGAATGGTGTAAAGGCCGGAGAGAACGATGACGTCGACCAGGACCGACCGCTTGAGGCGTAAGGAATAGGCGAGGGTCGTGACGAGATACACGCCGAGCCATAAGAGGAAATAGTGAGGCTTGAGGGGGGATACCAGTTCAGGCGACACGGCGGTGACGATGTGGGGAAGCGAGAGCGCCAGAGCAAGAGAGGCGGCAAGAAAGAGAACGACGACGAGGACTCCGGAGAGGGCCGAGAGATCGCCTGATGCGAAAGGGCGGCGGCGCTTGCGGGGGTGTTGGCGGTCGGCTTCGAGGTCGAGGAGGTCGTTGACGATGTAGGTGGCGGAGGCGCATAGGCCGAAGCTCAGGAAGGCCACTGCCGCACCGGCGACGAGGCCGGGGATCCAGGCATGGGCGAGAAGCAGCGGGAGGACGATGAGTACGTTTTTGGCCCACTGATGGAGGCGTATGGCCTTGATCCAGGCTTTGAGGGGCGAGACGCGCTCGTTGAAGGAGCGGATGGGGGTGATGTGAGCTCGGCGGAGGGCGGAGCGGAGAGCGGGTGTGGGGTTGGCGACCATGGGCTCCTGACAGTGCTGGAGGAGTGGGAGGTCAGGCAGGGCGTTGCCGATGTAGGAGAAGTTGTCGCCGAAGCGGGACTGGAAGGCGGCTAGCTTGTTTTTGCCGGCGAGGTTGGTTTGGCCGTCGGAGGCGAGGACTCCTGTGAACAGGCCGAGGTGGGCGGCGACGCGTTCGGCAGTGCCGGCGTCGGCTGCGGTCGCGAGGTAGATGGGGCGGCCGGTGGAGCGTTGCTGCTCAAGGTATTGGAGGAGTTCGCGATTGTAGGGGAGGTGGGCGACGTCGAGCTGGATGGTGGAGGCGAGGTGACGCTTGAGGGCGGCTTTGCCCTGGGCGAGCCAGCCGGGAAATTTGAGCAGGACGGCGGGTTGGTGGCGGGCTACGGCGAGGGCGGAGTCGTAGAGAGTGTCTGATTTGACGAGGGTTCCGTCCAGGTCGACGCAGAGCGCTGGCAGGGTGTCGGTGTCGAGTGCAGGGATCGGGAGGGGCAAAAGTGGCCTTTCGTGCGTCTAACGAGATAACTGGCAGAAGATCGCGCGTTTTGCTGGCTCCGCCGTAGCCCTGCGGCTAAGACGGACAAGGCCATTATCAAGTATTCTTAAGATTCTGGGGTAGTGACCCGAAAGTGCCTTACTGAATTTTTCCGAGAGAAGAGAGCACGCCTATGCTTTCCACGCAGATGAGCGAACAGCAGTCGAATAAAGTGTCAACGGCGACGGAGCCGCGAGGGACTGGCTCGTCCTCAATGGAGCCGGAGAAGCCGAAGGGTTCGGCGGCACGGAAGTGGATTGTGCTGCTGGTGATCGTGGCGGCGGTGGCAGGTGCGGTGTGGAAGATCCGCAGCAATACGAAGGCGCAAGACTCGCTGCAGTTGATTATGGCGGCGCAGTCGGAGCGGCCTACTCCGGTGCAGGTGTCGGCGGTGCAGCTGAAGACGATGCCGATCTACCTGACGGCGCTGGGGACGGTGACGGCGTACAACACGGTGACGGTGAAGAGCAGGGTGGATGGGCAACTGCTGCAGGTTCCGGTGCGCGAAGGACAGGCGGTGCGCGAGGGACAGTTGCTGGCGGAGATCGATCCAATGCCTTACGAGGCAGCGTTGGCGCAGGCGCAGGGACAACTGGTGAAGGACCAGGCGAATGCGGTGAATGCGCGGGCTGAGGCTTCGCGGTATAACGCGCTGGCGGAGGCCGGTGTGGTCTCGAAGGAGAGCCAGCAGCTGCAGGTTTCGAACGCGGGACAGGCCGAGGGCTCGATTGCGGCGGATCAGGCGGCGATTCAGGCGGCGAAGGTGAATTTGGCGTATACGAAGATTGTTTCGCCGATCAATGGCGTGGTGGGG
Organism: uncultured Acidobacteriaceae bacterium; assembly: GCA_963841335.1. Lineage (GTDB taxonomy): Bacteria > Acidobacteriota > Terriglobia > Terriglobales > Acidobacteriaceae > Edaphobacter. Next base: position 1,026,608 of record CAWJCF010000001.1, read on the forward strand.
CTGCGGCAGGTCGATCCGGGGAACATCGTTCATGCGAACGACACGAACGGATTGCTGGTGGTGACGCAACTGCAGCCGATCTCGGTGATCTTTACGCTGCCCGAGGACCAGTTGCCCCAGGTGCTGAAGAAAATTCGTGGAGGAGCGAGACTGCTGGTGGAGGCGTTTGACCGTGCGGCACAGACGCATCTGGCGAGTGGAAGCCTGCTGACTGTCGACAACCAGATCGATACGACGACGGGCACGGTGAAGGCGAAGGCTGTCTTCGACAACAGCGATGGTGCGTTGTTTCCGAATCAGTTTGTGAATGTGCGCCTGATTCTGGAGGACAAACGAAACGCGGTGGTGATTCCCGCGGCGGCTTTGCAGACTGGGTCGGGGGGGAACTTTGTATATTTGCTGAAGCAAGGACAGCCGCCGGCGGAGTTGGTGGAGAAGAAGAACACCGATCAGCCGTTGCCGGATTTGCCGGAGAACCAGTCGAATTATTATGTGCTGTCGCAGCCGGTGAACGTGGAGTTGACGGAGGGGTCGCTGGTGATTTTGACGAGCGGTGTGAAGCCGGGAGACCAGGTGGTGGTGGATGGGCAGGAGAGGCTGAAGACGGGAGCGAAGGTGTTCCCGCGGATTTCGCCGGCGAAGGATTCGGCTGAGTTGAATGCGGTGGGCGACGGGGTGGAGCGGCGTTCATGAGTTCGAGGATGAGTCCGTCGCGACCGTTTATTCTGCGGCCAGTGGCCACCTCGCTCCTGATGGTGGCCATTTTGCTTGCGGGGTTTGTTGCGTATGAGCAGCTGCCGGTGTCGGCGCTGCCGCAGGTGGATTACCCGACGATCCAGGTGCAGACGTTTTATCCGGGGGCGAGCCCGCAGGTGATGGCGTCGTCGGTGACGGCTCCGCTGGAGCGACAGTTTGGGCAGATTCCGGGGCTGAGCCAGATGACTTCGACGAGCTCGGGCGGCGGGAGCGTGATTACGCTGCAGTTCTCGCTGGCGGAGAACATTGATATCGCGCAGCAGGATGTGCAGGCTGCAATCAATGCGGCGTTCACGTATCTGCCGAAGGACCTGCCGAACCCTCCGATCTACAGCAAGGTGAATCCGGCAGACGCGCCGATTATGACGCTGGCGCTGACGAGCGAGTCGCTGCCGCTGGATAAGGTGGAGGACCTGGCGGATACGGTGATCGCACAGAAGATCTCGCAGCTTTCGGGCGTGGGGCTGGTGTCGATCAACGGAGGGCAGAAGCCGGCGGTTCGGATTCAGGCGAATCCTACGGCGATGGCGAATTATGGGTTGAGCCTGGAGGATATTCGCGCGGCGGTGGGTACGGCGAACGTGGATCAGCCGAAGGGAAATCTGAATGGAGCGACGCAGGCTTACACGATCGGCGCGAACGACCAGATTCCTACGAGCAGCGGCTACAACAACCTGATTATTGCGTATAAGAATGGGTCGCCGGTTCGGCTGTCGGATGTGGCGACGGCGGTGGATAGCGCGGAGAATCTGTTCCAGGCAGCGTGGATGGGGACGGCGGCACGCGCGCCGCAAAATGGACAATCGGCGCAGCCTGCGCGGTTGCAGCCCGCTGTGATTGTGAACATCCAGCGGCAGCCGGGTGCGAACATCATCGGCGTTGTGGATGAGGTGCAGAAGATTATGCCGCAGCTCAAGTCGTCGATGCCGGCGGCGGTGAGTCTGCAGATTCTGACCGACAGGACGAACACGATTCGGGCATCGGTGGCCGATGTGAAGTTTTCGCTGGTGCTGACGATTGGCCTCGTGGTGATGGTGATCTTCCTGTTCCTGCGATCGTTTGCGGCGACGGTGATTCCTTCGGTGGCGGTGCCACTGTCGATTGTGGGGACGTTCGGGGTGATGTATCTGCTGGGATACAGCCTGAACAATCTTTCGTTGATGGCGTTGACGATCTCGACTGGGTTTGTTGTGGACGACGCGATTGTGATGATCGAGAATATCGCGCGTTATTTGGAGCAGGGGGATTCGCCGCTCGAGGCTGCGCTGAAGGGGTCGGAGCAGATCGGGTTCACCATTGTTTCGTTGACGGTGAGTCTGATTGCAGTGCTGATTCCGCTGCTGTTCATGGGCGATATTGTGGGGCGGCTGTTCCGGGAATTTGCTGTAACCCTGGCGGTTACAATTCTGGTCTCGGCGGTGGTTTCGCTGACGCTGACGCCGATGATGGCGGCGAAGTTGTTGAAGCATACTCCGGCTACGCAGCAGAGCTGGTTCTATCGCACGAGCGAGAATTTCTTTGAGTCTGTGATTGCGAAGTATGCGATTGGCGTGCGGTGGGTATTGAAACATCAAACGTTCACGCTGCTGGTAACTGCGGCCACGTTTTTGCTGACGGTGTATCTGTTCTGGATTGTGCCGAAGGGATTTTTTCCGGTGCAGGATACGGGCGTGCTGCTGGGGATTACTGAGGCTCCGCAGACGATCAGCTTTGGGGCGATGAGTTCGCGGCAACAGGCGCTGGCGCGGGTTATTTTGCAGGACAAGGATGTGGAGAGCGTTTCGTCGTTCATTGGAATCGACGGGACAAACTCGACGCTGAACAGTGGGCGCATTCAGATTAATTTGAAGGACCGGGAGCAGCGGAAGTCGTCGGCGCTGGAGGTGATTCAGCGGCTTGAGCCCAAGGTGGCGAAGGTGGATGGGATTCAGTGCTATCTGCAGCCGCTGCAGGACCTGACGGTGGAAGATCGCGTGAGCCGGACGCAGTACCAGTATTCGCTGGAGGATGCGAATGTTGAGGAGCTGGCGTACTGGACCGACCAGCTGGTGGCGAAGCTGAAGACGATTCCAATTTTGAGCGATGTGGCTAGCGACCAGCAGTTGGGCGGGCTGGAGGCTAGCCTGGTGATCGATCGCGATACGGCTTCGCGACTGGGGATTACGCCGCAGAATATCGACGACACGCTGGATGATGCGTTTGCACAGCGGCAGGTGTCGACGATCTTTACTCAACAGAACCAGTATCACGTGGTGCTGGAGGTTGCGCCGAAGTTCCAACGGAATCCTTCGGCGCTGGACAACATTTATGTGAAGAGCTCGAACGGGACGCAGGTGCCGTTGTCGGCGTTTACTCATTTTGAAGAGAAGCCTACGCCGCTGGTGATCAGTCATCAGGGCCAGTTCCCTGCTGTGACGGTGTCGTTCAATTTGGCGCCGGGCAAGTCCATTGGCGATGCGGTAGATGCGGTGAATAAGGCGAAGGCAGAGTTGAATATGCCGCCGAGCGTGAATGCGGAGTTCCAGGGATCGGCGCGGGCGTTTGAGGCTTCCCTCGAGAATGAGCCGCTGCTGATTCTGGCGGCGCTGATCGTGGTCTACATTGTGCTGGGTGTTTTGTATGAGAGCTACATTCACCCGATTACGATTTTGTCGACGCTGCCCTCGGCTGGTGTGGGCGCGATTCTGGCGCTGCTGCTGTTTCATGTGGATTTGAGTGTGATCGCGCTGATCGGAATTATTTTGCTGATCGGCATTGTGAAGAAGAACGCGATTATGATGATCGACTTTGCGCTGGAGGCGGAGCGAGAGCAGGGATTGTCGCCGACAGAGGCGATTTATCAGGCTTGTTTGCTGCGGTTCCGGCCAATCATGATGACGACGATGGCGGCGCTTCTGGGCGGATTGCCGCTGGCGCTGGGTACGGGCACGGGAAGTGAGTTGCGGCGGCCGCTCGGCATCACGATTGTGGGCGGGTTGATTGTTTCGCAGGTGCTGACGCTGTTTACGACGCCGGTGGTTTATCTGTTCTTTGACCGGCTGGCGAAGCGCAAGGCGCCGACTAGTGCGGAGTGGCAGGAGCATGTGCTTTCGGCGGATTGATTTGTCAGGCTTGAAGGAGACGAGTGCAAAAGCAAAAACAGGAGCGAAATACAGGGATCCTTCACTACGTTCAGGATGACGACCATCAATATTACTGCCGCTTGATCGAGACCTGTTCAGATATCAACGTTTAGAAAACTATGAATTTTTCTGCTCCATTTATTCGGCGGCCGGTGGCGACATTTCTGATGTCGATCGCGGTGATTCTGGCGGGTGCGGTGGCTTATACGCTGCTGCCGGTGGCCAGTCTGCCGCAGGTGGAGTTTCCGGTGATCTCGGTGGGAGCGTCGTTGCCGGGGGCTGATCCGGAGACGATGGCCTCTTCGGTGGCGACTCCACTGGAGCGCCAGTTTTCGAAGATTGCTGGGGTAAACGAGATGACGTCGTACTCGTCGACGGGTGCGACGGGGGTAGTGTTGCAGTTCGATCTGTCGCGGGACATCAATGGCGCGGCGCGGGATGTGCAGGCGGCGATTAATGCGGCGCGGAGCCAGTTGCCGGCGAATCTGCCTAGCAATCCCGGGTATTACAAGGTGAATCCGGCGGATTCGCCGATCATGATTATTGCGCTGACTTCGGACACGATGAATGTGCCGCAGCTTTATGACGCTTGCGACAGCATTCTGGCTCAGAAGATCGCGCAGGTTCCGGGAGTGGGGCAGACGTGGTGCGGCGGAAGCGCGAAGCCGGGGGTTCGGATTGAGGCCAATCCGATGCAGCTGGCGCATTACGGGATTGGATTGGAGGCTCTGAGGGCGGCGGTTGGCACGGTGAATGTGAACCAGCCGAAGGGGTATCTGCAGGATGATGCGCGGCGATGGAGCATCAGCGCGTCGGACCAGTTGTTTGGCGCGGCCGCGTATGCTCCGCTGATTGTGGCGACGGACCGCGGGCCAGTGAGTTCGGCAGCGGCGAGTACGGGACTGCCGGCGGCGGTGGCGAGTGCAGTGACCTCACAGCAGGCAGCAATGCTGCAGCGAGAAACGCTAGCGCGACGACGACGAATTCTGCATCGCCTGTGGCATCCGACACATGGAATTGTGCGGATCGAGGATGTGGCGAAGGTTACGGACAGCGTTGAGGATGTGCATGCGACCGGGGTGTTCAACGGCAAGCCGGCGATCCTGGTGATCGTGTTCAAGAACTCGACGGCGAACGTGATTGAGACCGTCGATAACGTGAAGAAGATGCTGCCAATGCTGGAGGCATCGATTCCGCCAGCGATCCAGGTGCATGTGGCGCTGGACCGGACGACGACGATCCGGGCTTCGGTGCGGGACGTGACGCGGAGCCTGGTGATCTCGATCCTGCTGGTGATCATGGTGGTGTTTCTGTTCCTCAGGGAGGTTCGATCGACGCTGATTCCTACGGTTGCGGTTCCGCTGAGCCTGCTGGGGACGTTCGCGGTGATGTACCTGCTGGGCTACACGCTGGACAACCTGTCGCTGATGGCGCTGACGATCTCTACGGGGTTTGTGGTGGACGACGCGATTGTGGTGATTGAAAACATCAGCAGGCATCTGGAAGCGGGAATGACGCCGTTCCGGGCAGCGATGGTGGGGTCGAAGGAGATTGGCTTTACGGTGCTGTCGATGAGCACCTCGCTGATTGCGGTGTTTCTTCCGATTTTGCTGATGGGCGGGATTGTAGGGAGGCTGTTCCGTGAGTTTGCGGTGACGCTGTCGGTGGCGATTATGGTTTCGCTGGTGGTTTCGCTGACGACGACGCCGATGTTGAGCGCGAAGTTTCTGGAGCCGCATGACGCGCGGAAGCATGGCTGGTTTTATCTGCACGGGCGAGCGTGCGCTGAAGTGGCTGGCGGCGGAGTATGAGCGGGGACTGCGGTGGGTGCTGGAGCACCAGAAGCTGGTGTTGGCGATTACCGTCGGGACGTTTGTGCTGAATGTTTATCTCTACATCCTGGTGCCGAAGGGATTTTTTCCGGAGCAGGATGCGGGACGCATTGGCGGACAGGTGCAGGGGCAGCAGGATGTTTCGTTTCCTGAGATGAAGAAGAAGGTGCTGGCGCTGGCGGAGATTGTGGGCAAGGATCCGGGGGTGCAGGATGTGACGGCGTTCGCGGGTGGGCGTGGCAATTCGAATGCGGGCTTCATGTTCATGTCGCTGAAGCCGGATGCGGAGCGGCTGAAGAAGGGCGATACGGCGCAGGTGATTGTGGACCGGTTGCGGCCACAGGTCAGCAATATTCCGGGAGCGACTCTGTATTTGCAGGCGTTTCAGGATTTGCGGATCGGCGGACGAAATACCGCTACGGAGTATCAGTACACGCTGACGGCGGACAATCTGAAGGAGCTGAATGAGTGGGGTCCGAAGCTGAAGGATGTGATGGATAAGCTGCCGCAGATTAAAGACGTTGCGACAGACCAGCAGCAGCAGGGGTTGCGCGGGCAACTGGTGATTGACCGGGCGACGGCGAGCAGGCTGGGAGTTTCGCCGCTCGCGATCGATAACACGCTGTCGGATGCGTTTGCGCAGACGCAGGTTTCGACGACGTATATGCCGCTGAACCAATATCACGTGGTGCTGGAGGTTGCGCCGGAGTTTCAGCAGGACCCGGAGGCGTTGAAGAATATTTATGTGAAGAGCACGACGGGAGCGATGGTGCCGCTGTCGGCGGTGACACACTTTGAGACGCAGAGGATTCCTTTGGCCGTGAATCACCAGTCGCAGTCTCCGGCGACGACGCTGTCGTTCAACCTGGCTCCGGGGGCTTCGCTGAGTGAGGCGACGCAGGCGATTCAGCAGGCGCGAGTGCAGATTGGGATGCCTACGGAGATTCATGGAGGGTTTGCGGGAACGGCGCAGGCGTTCAAGGACTCGATGAGCAGCGAGCCGTGGCTGATTCTGCTGGCGCTGGTGGCGGTTTATATCGTGCTGGGAATGCTGTACGAGAGCTTCATTCATCCGATTACGATTCTGTCGACACTGCCTTCGGCGGGAGTGGGGGCGATTATGGCTCTGCTGCTGTTCAAGGTGGATCTGAGCGTGATTGCGATGATCGGGATCATCCTGCTGATCGGGATTGTGAAGAAGAACGCGATTATGATGATCGACTTTGCGCTGATGGCGGAGAGACAGCACGGGAAGACGCCGCGGGAGGCGATCTTTGAGGCTTGTCTGCTGCGGTTCCGGCCCATCATGATGACGACGATGGCAGCGATGCTGGGTGGATTGCCGCTGGCGCTTGGGCGCGGGGCGGGGAGTGAGATGCGGCGGCCGCTGGGGATCACGATCGTTGGCGGGTTGATTGTTTCGCAGGCTTTGACTTTGTTTACTACGCCTGTGGTCTATCTTTTCTTTGATCGGCTGCGGGGGCGGTTTGCGAAGATGAGGGTGAAGCCGCGCGGAGTGCCGGAGGCGGTGGCTGGGGATTAGTTGCCGGGCTTAGGAGGGCATACCCTAGGGGCTAAAGCCCCTTTTCTATTGCGCGCCCAGAGGCCCAAGGCTGAAGCCTTGGGTTACCTAGATGCAAAGGCAAAAATCAAATGCGGGGATCCTTCACTCCGTTCAGGATGACGACACCGACGTTGCCGCAATGATGATCTGGCGTTAGACGAGGGCGGGTTCGTCGACGAGGGGGTCGCTGGAGCGGCGGCGTTCGAGAGGGCTGCTCGGGATTCTGTCGAGCTGGTGGGGTGGGAAGTAGGCATTTTCGAAGTACTGAGCGAGCATGCGGTGGGTGTTGAAGAAGCTGCCGTTGATCGCGATACAGTGGCGCTGGAGCTCGGCCCATGCCGTGGGGTTGGCGTAGAGGGGCGCGATGGAGTTCTCGAGTTTGTCGTAGAGGCTATCGGCTTCCTGAGCTTCGGTTTCGCCGTTTCCGATGGCCCATCCGGTGGTGTTTTCGGCACAGCCTTCGATCCACCAGCCGTCAAGGATCGAGAGCGAGGGGACGCCGTTGAGGGCGGCTTTCATGCCGGAGGTGCCGGAGGCCTCGTAGGGGCGCCGGGGAGTATTGACCCAGACATCCACGCCTTGGGTGAGGAGCGCGCCGAGTTCCCAGTCGTAGTTTTCCGCGTAGTAGATCTTGAGAAAGTTGGAGTTGAGCTTAACGGCAGCCGCGTAGACGTCTTTGATGAGGCCCTTGCCGGCGTTGTCGGCGGGGTGGGCTTTGCCGGCATAGATGATCTGGAGACCGCCGATCTTTTCGGCGATGGCGCAGAGGCGCTTGGGGTCTTGCAGGAGCAGACTGGCACGTTTGTAGGTGGCGACGCGGCGGGCGAAGCCGAGGGTGAGCATGCTGGGGTTGAAATAGTGGCCGGAGCGCTTCGCGATGGTGGCGAAGAGACGAAGCTTGCCCTTGTTGTGGGCAGCAGTGATGCGGGCGGGGTCGATGCCGTAGGCCGCGCGGAGGTAGTGGTTGTCGGTGCGCCAGTGGGGGATCTCCTCGTCAAGGAGCTCCTGGAACTGCGGCGAGAGCCAGGTGGCGGCGTGGACTCCGTTGGTGATGGAGTAGACCTTGTACTCGGGAAACATCTGCTGGGAGACCTTGCCGTGCTGCATCGCGACGCCGTTGACGAAGCGCGAGAAACGCAGGGCGATGTAGGTCATGTTCATCAGATTGTTGTGGAGACAGCCGGCGCGCTCGATGAAGGCGGCGCGGTCGTGACCGAGGATCTGGTACATCTGGTCGAGGCCGAACTGGTCGTGGCCGGCGGGGACCGGGGTGTGCGTGGTGAAGACGCACTGCTCGCGGACGAACTGGATATCTTCTTCGGTGGCGTCTTTGAGGGGCTTGCCGGCGAGGTGATCTTCGAGGAGGCCGATGGCAAGGAGTGCGGCGTGGCCCTCGTTCATGTGGAAGACTTTGGGTCGACAGGCCAGGGCGTCAAGAAGGGCAACGCCTCCGAGGCCGAGGACGGTCTCCTGACAAAGGCGGTAGTAGGTGTCGCCGCCGTAGAGGTGGTCGGTGAGACGACGGTCCCAGGGGTCGTTGCCTTCGACGTCGGTGTCGAGCAGGAAGACGGGGATGATGTGACCGGTGATGCCGACTACGTCGAAGCGCCAGGCTCGAACGAGGATCTGGCGGTTCTGCATGGTGAGGGCGATGATCTGGTTGGCGCCGGGGAGAGTGGTTTCAGGCGACCAGGGGACGTCGGCTTCGGTCTGCTGGCCGATGTCGGAGAGCTTCTGGCGGAAGTATCCGCGTCGATGGACGAGGGATATGGCGACCATGGGCGCAGCGGTGTCGGCGGCGGAGCGGAGAGTGTCGCCGGCGAGCATTCCGAGACCACCGGAGTAGGTGGGGAGTGCGGGGGAGAGGGCGATCTCCATGGAGAAGTAAGCGACGGTGCGATTGGAAAGATCAGGGGCCGACGTGGGGGAGAGATTGGGGAGACTCATGCAGTGATTAATCCTTTTCTCATCCGAACGAGCGTCGTCATTGAAGGAGAGGCGGGGCCGGGGCCGGAAGTTTCGATCGGCTGCGAGATAGAGGAAGTCAATCGCGGAGTCGAGGGCGGTAATGGGTGCTTCCGGAACATCGATTGGCCTGATTTTAGCAAACGGAAAGGCGGTAACCGATAGAACCTTAGGTTACCTACGGTGATTCTATTGGGGGATTGCAGGGAGGCAGATGCGGGACGCGGTCTCGAGACGTTGCCACAACTGGTCTAACCAAAGGAGATGCTCGGGTTTCATGAGGACGGAACGGAGGCATGTGACGCTGGTTTGGTCGTCCTCCCGACGAATATTTTTCCATGAATTTTGTTGAAAAAAGCGCATTGGAAGTTTGGCCAAGGCCAGGTGAAGGTCGTGGCGGGCAGATTCGTCGAAGATTTGCTGTGCGAGGGCTGAGGAAGCTTCGGGGGTAGGAGCGCGCACCGCCCAGAAGACGATGTCGAGTTGGGGGGACGAGATAGGAGTGAGGAAGTAGGGTGATTCAGCGAGACGCTGGTTGAGTTTGAGAGCGGCAGTGTGTCCGGCTTCGAGGCCCTGAGCGAAGGCTCCGCCGGGAGTGTAGGGGAGAAGTTGCTGGGTGGACCAAAGGGCGACGGCGGTTGCTCCGGCTCGGGAGCACTCAAGGGAGATTTCGCCGAGGTGGAGTTCTTTGGAGGAGAAGTAGGTGTAGGGGGAGTCGTGTTTGTAGAGGCGGCCGATGGCGGGGTCGCGAAAGAGGATGCAACCGCAGCCGTAGGGTTGGAGGCCGTGTTTGTGGGGGTCGATGACGATGGAGTCGGCGTGGGGGATGGCGTCGAAGGCAGCGCGGGTCTCGGGGGAGAGGTTGGAGGCGAGGGTGAAGTATCCACCGTAGGCGGCGTCGACGTGGATGCGGAACTTATATTTTTTCTGGAGGGCGACGATCCGGTCGAGGGGGTCGACGGAGCCGGTGGCGGTGGTACCGAGGGTGGCGACGACGGTGCCGATCTTGCCTGTGGCGAGGAGGGACTCGAGGATGGGGAGGTCCATGCGGCCGTTGTCGTCGGACGGGATGGAGACGAAGGGCAGGCCGAGGACTCCAGTGATGCGGCTGTGGGTGTAGTGGGCCTGGTCGGAGGCAGCGACGGCTTTGGGTTCGCCGTCTTCGGTGTGGGTGAGTTGGCCGGTGACCCAAAGGGCTTCGAGGTTGGCGAAGGTCCCGCCGCTGGAGAGATGGCCTAGATGCTGGGGCCAATGGAACATCTGCGCGAGGGCGGCGACGGCTTCGACCTCCATGGCAGAGCTGGCGCGGCCGCCGTCGAGGGCGTGGTTGTTGGGATTCACCGACATGGCCAGCGCGTAAGCGGCACGTGCGATGGGGTGTGGCGGCTTCAACATCTGGCCGGCGTAAAGAGGGTGGGCGTAGGGGTAGTTGTCCTGGAGGCGGGTTGCCGCCTCGTCGAGGATGGCGACGGCGCGGCTGTCGAGTTCGGGCAGAGGAGCAGGAGGGAGATTGGCGAAGCCTTCGTCGAGACGGTGCTGTGCGCGGGCAAGAAGAGTGGTGAATTCCGAGGCCGGAGGTGGGGCTTTCGACATGGCTTACATAGAAGATATACCTGCGTATGAACTTGCGGGTATAGCCGAGCGGATTCGCTGAATGGTGGAACCGAAAAGAAGCTGTTTGAGGGTGAGTGGGATCGATGGCTCGGTGGCGAGCGGTGCTGGCCGTCGCCACCGAGCGATAAGATCAGTTCGCCATGTTCTGACCGAGGAATTGCTTGGCCTTAGCGACTTCGGCGTCCCACATCTTGAGTTGATCCGGATTGAGGAAATTCACAACACGCTGCCGAATCTGGTCCCGATGGGTTGACAGCTCTTTCACGATGTCACCCCTGCCGATACCGGGATGGTCCTTCATGTAGTCACCGAGTTTTTCTCGAGCGGTCTGGAATGCTGTTTGCAGTTTTTCCTTCTGATCGTTGCTGAGATGCAAATCCGTTGAGAACCTCTTCACTTCATCAACGACTTGAGTGCGCTGTTCCGGTGTTAGTTGCATAACGCGATTCCTTTCTTTGGCGCAATTGGCAATTCTGCCAAAGGCCAAGGGGCCGTTCACATAACGAGCCACGATGCGTGGTAGGAATTGCTCCCACGGCGAATCGCGACAGGACGAAATGTGTTGGGAAACGGTTTTTATGTTTTAACTGATTACGTTTTGAGGGGGCCTGCCTCAAAGGAGGGCCTATGCCATCGAACCGTTTCGTTACTTCTGATGACGGCAGGCAATATATATATGGTGCGTCACATCGTTGGCAACTAGCGAGGTCGCGAGGCTTGTCCGGTATTGGGTATCGCGTTTGGATTCTGGATTTACGAGAGATGCGGTTCTCTGTTCGTCCAGAACGACGAGAAGCCTCAGTACGCTGAACGGGTGAGGAACCCGAACTTCATCATGAAACCGAAGATGGCGGCGAGAACGAAAGCCGCGGTGGTCCAGGGGGCCGCGGTGCGAAGACGCCTGGTCAGGGCTTCAACGAGAACTATGAGAACGTAGAGGACGAGCATCAAAAGGAGTCCGTCGGCGACGAAGATGCGGGTGGAACCGGGGGTGGCGATGAGGACATGCTCTAAATGGAACGGGGGGAACAACGACCCGGCAAGAAAGACCAGCAAGAAGAGACCAAGCTGAACTACGGTGACGATGGCTTTTTTCATAAATCGATTCTCATGATGAGTTTAGCCTCAACTACCAGGGTTTTGGCATTCGTTTCGCCGGCGCAATCAGCGTGATTAAGGGAGTTCGGATTCGAAGAGATCGAAGCGATGCTCGAGCTGCCACTGTTCAGCTGCCTTTTCGCTGGACTGAAGGAAGCTGAGGCATTTGGGTGTGGGGTTGGCGCCTCCTAATGGCTGGCCTGTGCATGCTGGAACGGTCTGCGTGAAGGAGTCGGGCTTTTGCCAGAGGGATGATCCGGGAAGGAAGCTGTGTTCGATGCTGGTGCGCGCGGAGTTTTTGAGGTCGAGATAGGAGAGATTGAATTCGAGCGCTGCGCGAGTGTACTCATGGGTGAGGTCGATGCGGGAGACGCCTTCGTCGTCGGTGGAGAGAGCAACCGGAACTCCCGCGGCGCGATAGATAGGGAGTGGGTGCCATGGCGCGGTGACGCCGAGGATGACGTCGTTGGAGGTGAGATTGATCTCAGCCATGATGTGACGAGCGGCCATCTCCTTTAATAAAGGCTGCGGTTCGTTCTCGTACATGACGTCGACGCCGTGGCCGATGCGTTCGGCGTGACCGAGATCGATGGCCTCGCGAATGTGGAAGCGGAGGCCTTCGGGCGGGACGAGACCGGGAGCAAGTTCGCCGGCGTGAAGGCTGATGTGGACTTTGGGATAGACGCTGTGGAGGTAGTCGAGCATGAGCATCTGGCGGTGATACTCGGACATGGAGAGATAGCCGTCTTCAGGCATGACGAAGTTGAGGCCGACGACGCGCGCGTCCTGCGAAGCAACCTCGAAGGCAAGGAGGGTCTGGGTGAAGACCTGCTGCGGAGGAAAGCCGCGAAGGACCTGGTAGAGGAAACGAATCTTCACGGAACATGCAGTGCGAGCGCTGGGTCGTCCGCAGTTTTCGATCTCATTGCGGGCGTCGAGGGCGTTGTTGAACTCCTGGCGCTCGAGGGCGACTTCTTTGCTGAGACCTGCGGCGATGAGTTGGTCGCGTAGATGGCTGAGGTCCTGACGTGTGGTCCCGGTGGCGTCGCCAGTACGGTTTTGGGATGGGTCGGCAGGAGTGGAAGGCCAGTCGATGTGCGAGCTGAGCTGGACGACGTTGGCGTAGAGCGGAGTCTGCATGACTTCGAGATATTGTTCGTTCTGCGCTGCGGCGCGGGTGGCGACCTCGTGAAGCCATTCGCCGAGGTGAGACTTACTGACGGCGTCGAAGCGGCTGAAGGTGGCGAAGAACTGATCGTGGCCGCTAACGCCGGCGCTGGGGACGAAGCTGCGCATCGAGAAGGAGTCGACAAGGGCGTCGTAGAGCTTCTGATCCTTGAAGGCGCTGTCGGCGCGGACGTTGCCTTCGCCACAGACTGGTTGCGGCGGGAGGCTTCGAGTGGTGGCTGCGGGTTTGAAGAAGCTGTGCTCATTGGGATTGACGCAGAGACCGTCGGCGGCGGCATCCTTGATAAAGGTCTCGGCGTATACGGCGCCGGAGAGATGCATGTGAAGGTCTCCGCCTTTGGGCATGCGGGTGAGGAATGCGTTCAGTTCGAGCGGACTAAGCCTGGCGGCTTCGAAGGCGCGGATGGCGTGCTGTTCCTTCGGGGTTGTCGCGGTAGTGGGGTGCGACGCTGGGTGAGCGGCAGGTTGCGCGACTGCGACAGCGGTGAGATAGAGCGTGCACGCTGCGAGGCTGTAGCGTCGAATGCTTGGAGGCATGAGGCGTCCTTGAAATATATGAGATGAGCAAGGATAACGTGTGGGTCGGGATTTGGCGGCAGCGCCAGGGATTGCTATACTTGGAATGCGTTTGCGTTGCTGGTTCCCGCTAGCGACAGGCTCGCCTCGACGAGGCCAGGGCGACAGATGTAGATGATAACGCGCGGTGGTTCTTGGCGATCCCCGACAACAAGCGTTAAGCCAAGGCCAGATAGCTCAGTGGTAGAGCGCGGCCCTGAAAAGGCCGGCGTCGGCGGTTCGATCCCGTCTCTGGCCACCACACTTATAAGTGACTTACGGGATTTTTCCCAAAACGTGTACCCCAAACTCAACCCACGTTTGTCATTTCTGCCCGAATGACCGTGTTGTTCGGGGTTGCGTTCTGGTTTGCAACGGACAATAGACCGTCAACTTTTGTACCAGTTTGATTATTGTGTAGCGCGGCCTGTGGGTGCGGAGCCGCACGCAATACACGCGTCTCGGTCCTAAACTCCCCTCTGCCCGTTGATACAGCTTTCGAGCCCATCAGTGGTCAACGCCTCAGAGCGGTTATTCCATTTTTTGTATTTTTTGGAAAAACATGTACTCATTTACGGATTTTTAGTCCCTGTATAACCAGGCAGCTAAAAACAGATTTATGCTGTAAATTTACCTGGGAGAGACACTTAGCAGACATCTTGAAGACAACTTCTGCGAAGTCATGCCGATTGCTTTTTACACAGAAACTTTTTCTCTAACTTGGGGTCAAGAGCAAACTCGGCACGTGGTCTCCGAAGGGCGGAGCAGAGACACCTGGGGGACCAAACGAATATTTCAAGGTGCGGATATCCAGGCTGATGATTTCCAAGCCGTGCGTTACTCATCGTCACTCAAACTACACATAAACCGTGGCTTATGGCTAAAGTTGTGGCGCTACACTGATTGGCGCTTGAATTGCCCTTCTCGACAGCATGAGATTTCACGGGCCCCTAAGGTTTTTTGCAGGCATGGCACTGGCAGCATCGGGCACCATTTGTGTTCTACCCTCCCCATCTCCCCTGTTTGCTCAATCCACTACCTCCGGTGATATTGCCGGCGTTATCACGGACGCGACCGGCGCAGTTATCCCGAATGCGAAGATTGTCTTAACGAACAGCGATACTGGTTTCGCGCAAAGCTTAACTTCCGGTTCCAACGGCGGCTACCGCGCCCCATTGCTTAAACCTGGCGTCTATCGAATCACCGTTAGAGCGATTGGTTTTCAAACAGCCTCTGACACCGTGGAGGTAGCTATCGGTCAGATTGCGTCAGGTGACATCCACTTGACGATTGGCTCGAACAGCGTGACGGTCGAGGTGTCGAGCGATGCAGTGTCACTGCTCCATACAGAGAACGCCGACCTCTCTACCTCGATCTCCCAGACGCAAGTCCAGAGCTTGCCTAATCCTGGAAACGATTTGACGTTTGTGGCCCAGGTCTCTCCGGGGGCGGTCATGAATACGTCCGGCGGCGACGGAAACTTCTCCGTCTTCGGTCTACCCGCGACCTCGAATACCTTCACCCTGAATGGCTCCTACGAGAACGATCCATTTCTGAACCTGAATAGCACCGGCGCCACGAACATGCTGCTTGGCAACAATGAGGTGTCCGAGGTCAATGTGGTATCGAACGCTTACGGCGCTCAATTCGGTGGCCTCGGCGGCGCTCAGGTGAACGAGATCACGCTCTCGGGGACGAATAAGTTCCACGGCAATGCCGTCTACCAATGGAATGGCAGAGTCCTCAATGCAAATGACTACTTCCGCAACCAGACGCCGACTCTTACTCCTCGGAGTTTCGACAACGTCAATCAGTTTGCGGGAAGATTCGGAGGTCCGATCCTCAGGGACCGCCTGTTCTTCTTTGTCAACTACGAAGGTCTGCGCGTGGTGCTGCCGTCGTCCAGCACCGTGTTCGCGCCCAACCCGGCCTATATTGCGAATGCGATCAATGCCGCACCTGCCGAAGACCAGGCGTTTTACAAGCAGTTATTCAGCGTCTATCAGAACGCCAACGGCTATTCGACAGCGACACAATCACCCACCGACCTGAATGCGCTGTCCTATACCTCCACGGCAGGAAACTTCACGCACGAGTTTCTGCTGACCTCTCGAGTGGATTTGAAGCTTACAGATAAAGACACCGCCTTCGGCCACTTCAAGTGGGATAAGGGCGTACAGGCGACCTATACGGATCCCCTGAATCCGATCTTCAACGCGGACAGCCCTCAGCCATCGTTTGAGGGGACTCTTGGAGAGACACATATCATCAACTCGAGGATCAGCAATCAGTTCCTCTTCGGGGTGATCTGGTACAGCTCTGTCTTTACGAACACCAATCTCGCCGCCGCCAACGCGCTTGTTCCTTATTCGCTCAACTTTTCGGACTTTGGAGGGTCGTTTACCGGACTCGGTGGAGAGGACTACAACTTTCCCCAGGGCCGTAATGTAACCAACTATCAGTTCAGCGACGACGTGAGCATCTCACGCGGTCGTCATACCTTCCAGTTCGGCGCTTACTTCCGGCGTGACGATGTGACGGACTACAGTCCCTCTCTTTTTACCACTCCCTTCGTGGCGGCCGATGAAAACGGAGACTTCGCCGCCGGAAACGGATTGGAAATCTATCAGCAGCAGTATCCACTTCGGGACACCCAGCCCGTTGCTCTTTATAATCTTGCGGGGTATGCCCAGGACACCTGGAAGGCACGTCCAAACTTGAACGTGATCGCAGGCGTTCGCCTCGAGCACGACTCCAACCCCATCTGCGGCACCAACTGCTATTCCTATTCAAATGGCGCGTTCGATTCCCTGAACACCAGTCCAACAACGGCCTATTCTTCGTTGCTTACCAGTGGCCAGCACCAGGCGTTCCCGGGGTTCCAGGCGATTGCGGTGAATCCTCGCGTCGGCTTCTCCTGGTCGCCGTTCGGTTCGGGCAGCAGCACGGTGGTTCGCGGAGGGTTCGGTCTGTTCACCGATGTTTTCCCAGCGACTGTGGCCGACAGTTTCCTGAACAATGCGCCCACCAACGTCGGTTTTGCTTTGTTCGGACCTGAGATCGTCTCCAGTGCAAGCTTCATCAGTCCAAATCCCGCGAATGCAGCAAGCGGTGAGCAGGTGACCAACGCTTCCAACATAGGCTTCCAGGCGGGGTTCAAGAGCGGCGCAAGCCTTAATACGCTGTCCGCGGCTGTTCCCGCTTTTGCAGCACCTTCCCTGGTTACTGCAGCCGGCAAGCTCCACTATCCAACCTATGAGGAGTACAGCTTCCAGATCGAGCAGGCCGTCGACTCGAAAAAGCAGACGGTCGTCTCGCTCAGCTACGTCGGCAATCATGGATATCATGAACCCGTTCAAAACGGCGGTGCGAACGCGTTCGGCGTCAACAATGGCAAACCCGGCTTTGACGGTGTAACACCGATCAACTTTACCGGTCTTCCAACCACTATTCCGAACGGGTCATTCAGCGCAGTGACTGAGGTGAGTAACGGGGCAGTCTCGAACTATAACGGTTTCCTGGTCGGCATCTCCCGCCACACGAAGTCGCAGATGATCAACTTCAACTACGCATGGAGCCACGCTCTGGACGAGATCTCGAATGGCGGCATTCTGGGCTTCGGTGTCTTTGGCGCTAATTTTCTGTCCCCCGCAAACCCGAACAACCTCAAGCAGAACTATGGCAACGCAGACTACGATGTGCGGCAGAACTTCACCGCCTCCTATGTCTACACGATGCCCTATTACGGTGGTCCGAAGCTGCTGACGGATGGCTGGCAGGCGAGCGGTACGGTCTTCCACCATACCGGCTTCCCCTTCAGCGTGGTTGATACTGCGTTGCAGGCAACCAACTACGGTTCGGGTATCCCGGGTTTCCTCGCAGCTCAGGTCAACGGCGTCAAGAGCTGCGGCGGAGGTGCAGTCTTCAACAACGCCACCGGCATAACGGCGCATCCATGCGCGATTGCCAATGCCGGCAACTACGTCGATCCCACTGCGTTTGGGCAGCAGCGGCGTAACCAGACCGTTGCACCTTCCTACACTGATACCGACTTCAGCGTCATGAAGGGTTTCAAGATTGCTCTTCCCCAGACGGATACCGGCCATCTTCAGGTTGGCGCCCAGTTCTTCAACCTCTTCAATCACCCGAACTTCGCAGCTCCCGGCCACGACATCAACAATCCGGCGACTCTGGGGTTGATCACCAGCACGGTGAGCACGCCAACCTCAATTCTCGGCTCGTTCCTTGGTGGCGATGCTTCACCTCGTCTCATCCAATTGAAAGGATCCATCACCTTCTAACGAAAACTGTATGGCGCGCGCGGGGAGCCTGTTCACCGGGCTCCCCGTTTTCTACGACAATCACTCGGGCGGTATCCCAGGCAGCCTCTTTTCTATGAAATAGGCCTAACCAATTAGCGGGAGCCCTCCTCGACTACTAACCGGTTCCAAATCGTTTCCTCCTTAGCTCCGTCTACTTCCTATGGGCAGTTATCTCAATTCATACCCATACTTGACAGGAGTATATCGAGGTGGAAATAATCCACGTTGACCATCGACTGCGCCGAAATGCGCCGTCCTCTGGCCCCCTGTTGGAGGTATTCTCCTGTCTCTCTTGGTGATATTGGTATGACCTCATTGGCCAGCCCAAAGCTGCACCTCACGCCGAGAAGCCATCCGAAGAATGATCCGACGCAATCAGCAACAACCGTTCCTGGAGCTATTCAATGAAACCTATTTTTCTCTCCCACGCTAAGCAGTCGGAACTGTCCCACGGTGCCCGCCGCCCACTGAGTTGTCTTGCCCTGACCTTCGTTCTCGCGCTCGCCGCCGTCCTGCTGCCCTCGTACGCGAGAGCCCAGGAGTTTCGCGCCACCATCTCCGGCGTAGTCGCCGACCCCAGCGGAGCAGTGGTTCCCAACGCCACCGTCACCATCACCGAAATCAATACCGGCACCGTCAACAAGACCACCTCCGACTCAGCCGGACAATATGTCGTACCCTTCCTGCTTCCCGGCACCTACTCCATCACGGCCTCCGCCCCCGGCTTCCAGCAGATCAAACAGAAGGGAATTACCCTGCAGTCGCAGGATCACCCCATCCTCAATCTGACCCTCCAAGTCGGCGAAGCCAGCCAGACGATCACTGTTACCAGCGCCCCGCCTCTCATCGATCAGGCTGACGCCTCCGTAGGGCAGAGCATCTCCACCGAGTCGGTTGCCAACCTGCCTCTGAACGGCCGCACGCCCACTACCCTCACTGAGCTCGCCGCCGGCGTCATCACCACAGCCGCCCCTCAGATCGTTCATCCCTTCGACAACAACGCCGGGAACTCCTGGTCCATCGGCGGTACACCCAATCAGGTCAGCGAGGTTCTGCTGGACGGCTCGCCCGATCTCACTCTCCTTGGCGCACTCGCTTACGCTCCCACTCAGGACTCCGTCCAGGAAGTCTCCGTCCGGCCCTTCGATACCGACGCCAGCTTCGGACACACCATCGGCGGCGTCATCAACCAGATCACCAAGAGTGGAACCAACAAATTTCACGGCACCCTCTACGAGTTCAGCCAGATCTCAGCCATCGACGCTGATCTTTATTTCAACGACCGCGCCAATCCGCGAGTGCCGACCCCCGTCGCACACTTCAACCAATACGGCGGAACCTTCGGCGGCCCCGTATTCATCCCCAAGCTCTACAACGGCAAGGACAAGCTCTTCTTCTTCTTTGCCTACGAGGGCCTGAGGGATTCCACGCCCGCCACAACCACCCTTACCGTGCCGACACAGGCAGAACGCAACGGCGACTTCTCTCAGACCCTCGCCGCAGGCTGTCCTAATGGCTTCGCCAACAACCCGGCCACTGCCGCGGCGATGTGCAACCCGGACAGCAGCAGCTCTAAGATTCACCTCGACCCCAACCAGCTCTACAACCCGTTCACCGCTGCGATGTCCGGCACTAACATCGTGCGTCAGCCGATTCTGAACAACCAGCTGAACTCCGCCGGCGCGCTCAATCCTGTCACCCAGGCATATTTCAATCTCATGCCCTTGCCCAACAACACCACTGGCGCAGCCGCGGACGGCCTCGGCAACTACATCAGCGGCGCACCCAGCATCGATACCTACAGCAACGAGTTTGGCCGGATCGACTTCAACGCCAGCGCTCGCGATCACGTCTTCTTCGACATCCGCCACAACAATCGCACTCAAATCAAGAACAACTTCTTCGGCAACGGCATCACCGGCACAAACCTCCTGCGCGAAAACTTTGGAGCTTCACTCGACAACGTCTTCACCCTCAACTCCAGCACCATCCTCGATACCCGCGCCAACTGGACCTACTTCGACGAAGTCCACGGAACGCCGGCGCAGCAATACAGTCCCGCGACCGTCGGACTCCCATCCGCGCTTCAGAGCGGCAGTGCCAGGGTCCAGCTGCCTTGCATCAACTTCACCACCTCGTCGTCGATCGGCACCTGCAGCGCGTCTAGCTCAACCTTCACCAACTTTGGCGATAACACCTCTGCCCTTGACCCCACGACCAGCTACCAGCTCTTCGCCGATGTGGTTAAAGTCGTCGGTCGTCACACCCTCAAGGTCGGCTTCGATGGTCGCCAGTATCGTCTTAGCGTCGAGAACTTCGGCAACGCTGCTGGAAGCCTGGGTTTTGGAGGCAACCAGTTTGTGACCGCAGGCACTGGCGCTTCGGCCGTTACCTTCGGCGGTGACCTCGCCAACTTCTACCTCGGCGTTCCCACTGTCGGTCAATACGACATTCCTGCCCGTGCCGACTATCACCAGTACTACACCGGCTCCTTCTTCCAGGACGACTACCGCGTGAATGATCACCTTACTCTCAACATTGGCCTTCGCTTCGATATCGACACGCCCTTCCGCGACAAGCTCGGCCGCACCGTCAACGGCTTCAACCCGGCCGCAACCAACACTGCCTCTGCCGGTGCAGCTGCCGCCTTCCTCCCCCAGACCATCACCGCCAACGGCGTTACGGCTTCCGTGGCCAGCATTAATTCTCTCGGCGGCCTGACCTTCCCCAACGTCCCCAATGGCGCACCTTATAACACCAACTCTGGTTTCCTCAGCCCGCGCTTCGGCTTCTCCTATAGTCCCGACGGCAAGACCGTAGTGCGCGGCGGCTTCGGCATCTTCGTCCAGCCGGAGTCGCTAGCCAGTCTCGCCTCGACCGGCACCTTCTCGTCCAACGCCATCAACAACCAACAAGGCTTCAGCGCAACCACCAGCTACGTCGCCACCAACAACAATGGCCTCACGCCGGCCGGCTCGCTTTCTAATCCTTTCCCCAACGGCTTCGCACAACCGGTCGGCTCTTCGCTTGGAGCCAGCACCTTCCTGGGACAGACCGTCAGCTTCCTTGCTCCCAATCAGCATGACCCTTACTCAGAACGCTACAACCTCGGCGTTCAGCGTGAAGTCACCAGCAGCACGCTCGTCGAGCTGCTCTACGTCGGCAACCACAGCCTTCACCTGCCAATCGCTACGCAGAACATCAACTCGGTGGAGCGTCAGTACCTCACTACCAATCCCTATCGCGATCAGGGTCTAGGCGCTGCGCTTGGCGCCACCGTACCCAACCCCTTTGCGAAGCTTCTGCCCGGCTCCAGCTTCAACGGCTCGACCACGGCGCTGAGCAACCTCACCGTGCCCTTTCCGCAGTTCGGTAACACTGCTGTCAACATCCAGAACCAGACCATCGGCCAAAGCTACTTCAACAGCGCCATCGCACACATCGAGCAGCGCAGCAAGCACGGCCTCACCCTCACCGCCAACTTCAGCTACTCGAAACTCATCGAAGCCGACACCTTCCTCAACGATGAAGACTCCGTCCCCACACGCCGTATCTCACCCTTCGATCACACCTATCACTTCACGACCGGAGGCACCTACGAGCTTCCCTTCGGCCGCAACAAGATGTTCAACTTCGGCGGAAGCCATCTTATGGACGAGCTCCTGGGTGGTTTTGTCCTCAACGCCATCTACCAGTTCCAGACCGGACCGCCCATCTTCTTCTCGGCTGACATTCCGCTGCAGCCCGGCGCCAACATCGCCAGCATCACCAACCAGACCCGCAACACTTCACCCGTACCCGCATCCGGCCAGACCGGAACTCCGGCTCTCAGCACTGCCGCCTTCGTCACCGGAAACTCCACCGCCTGCCCGACTGCGCCGACGCCGTGCGATGGAACGCAGTTCATCAACGGACAATACACGTTCCACTACCGCTCGCTGCCCCAGACTTTCTCCACGGTTCGTAGCGACGGCTTCAACAATCTCGACGCCTCACTCCTGAAGAACTTCCACTTCACCGAGTCGGCATACGTGCAACTGCGCTTTGAAACCTTCAACACACTCAACCATCCTGTCTTCGCCGCGCCCAACGTTTCGAGCGCAACCGCCAGCAACTTCGGCTACATCACCGCCGTAGCTGCCAACAGTCAACCTCGCCAGATCCAGCTCGGAGCTCGCATCGTTTTCTAACCCAAACAAATCCGAGAAACCAGAAAACCCGGCCACGTGGCCGGGTTTTTTTTATGCAAGAGGCGTTGCCCCTTGAAACAGCGACGATTCGGCATCAGCGAGTCTTCTGGCGTTTGACTTTGGCGGGGATGCCTACGGAGACGGTGCCGGGTGGGACGGGCTTGGTTGCGAGGCCGAGGGCTCCTAGCATGGCGTTTTCGCCTACGTTTGCTCCGGCGAGGACGGTGGCGTGGTAGGTGACGCGGGCGCCGGGACCTAATTCGGTGAGCTTATTGGTGACGTCGGCCTGGTGGTTGATGTCGTGGGTGTGGGAGTAGACGTTGGCGTAGTCGGAGACGCTGGTGTGCTCGTGGAGGATGATGCCGCCGCGGTCGTCGAGCATGACGTTCTTGTGGATGGTGCACCAGTCGTTGATGGTGAGGTTGTAGCCGTAGGTGAACTCGACGTTGTGAAAGATTTTTACGTGCTTGCCAAGGTGTTTGAAAATGTGGCGGCCAAGCATGCAGCGGAAGCGGAAGCCGAGCCAGTGGTTGAGACCGACAGGCGAGCGGTCGAACATCTGCCAGAACCAGATGAGGGGCTTACGAACGGCGTATTTTTCGGCATCGATGTCGCCGTAGTACTCGGGTTCGAGGGTGGCGTTGCGAGGGTCGAGGCTTTCGATGAGGGCGTGCATGGCGAGTTCGTGGTTGAGGGTCGCCTTGCCGGGGCCGCCGTAGGGGTGGCCGAGATAGAGCTGGATGAGTTCGTCGCGCACGATGACGGATCGGGTGTTGGCGTCCTGGTGGCGGTTAAAGTCGTCGTTGAGGCGAGCGAGCCAGCGGCGGTAGATGGCTTCGGCTTCTTGGCTGGGCTTGAGTTCGCGGTATTCGTGGACGGCCATGGGTTCCCTTTCGTTCGAACGACCTATTCTATGGCGAAGACGGCGTAGACGGTGGCAGATTTTTCGATCCGGCGGGGATTGATGGCGAGGGGACCAGGCGGAGGCGCGGCCATGGCACCACCGTTCATGGACATGGCCTTCATCAGGGGACGCACCGGCTCGGCCTCGGTCTCGTTGCTGGCGTAGATGAGAGCGGCGAGTTTGGCGTTGAGGCCGCTGGCCATCTCGCCGGCGACGGCGCGGGCGCGCTGGAGGGCCTTGGCAGCGGCTTCGGCCTGCGGGGCGTTCTCGTCTTTGAGGCTCCAATCGATCTGGCCGGATTGGTTGGCTCCGGCTTTGACGGCGATGTCGAGGGTTTTGGCGGCGTCGGCGGCGTTGGTTCGGACGGTCCAGCTTTGAGTGACCTGGAACTGGCGCAGGGATCGCTCGGCCGGGGTTAGCTTTTCGTTCTGGTACTCCTGCACGGGGGCGACACTCTGGTTTTCGCTTTCGATGGTGTCGGAGGGGACGCCTGCGGCGGTCAGGGCTTTGACGATGGCGTTGGAGAGGGTGGAACCATTGGCGTACGCAGAGTCCTTGTCGGGGCCGTAGGCGATGAAGCCGATGTGGACGGTGGCGGTGTCTGCCATGACGATGACGCTGGCCGTTGCGGTGACGGCGATGGTGCGGTTGTCTTTGTTGACCTGGATGGTTTGGGCCGGGGCCTGGATGGCGGTTAACTGGGGGAAGGTGAGTGCAAGAGCAAGAAAACGCGGGATTTTCATTGGTCGTCTCCTGTGGAGCTTAGCAGTTCGGCGAAGGTGGCCTTGTGTTTGGGCTTGGCGGCGAGCTTTTGTTTGGGGTCGGGGAGGACGCGCTCGGGTGGTGGGGCGCCGACGCGGTCGCGGGCGTTGGATTTGACGGCTTTGACCTTGGAAAAGACCTGCTTCTTCGGCTTGCTCATTGACGTTCCTTTTCGGGGCCGGAAGCCCATGCGTGATTATGCATTACTCTTGCGTGCGGGGGGGGATCTCAAGCTAGGATGGCAGAGGGAGGCAGCCTTTTCGATTGGCTGTCGGCCGGGATGAGGTGCAGCATGGAAGAGCGGGATTTTTTTGATGAAAAAGCGGAGAAAAAGACGCACGTGATGACTTGTCCTCACTGTGGGCAGCAGGGTGACTACCAGATTGAATGGGTGGTGCGGAAAAAGAAAGCGCAACTGCCGCGCGGAGCCGATGACCGCGACCGGGCCCGCTTTGCCAAGGCACAGAGCTACATGGTTCGGCGGGACGAGCCGATGGGATGCAAGAATGTGCGGTGCAGAAAGCGCTTTGACGTGATCGGGATTCAGTCGGTGGCGTTTATTTAGGAGTTTCGGAGGGGATTACGCAGTGCGTTCCTCCATCCATGGTGTGCGCAGGGCGGCTGTGATTTAATAGATTTGGTAGAGCTGACAATTTCTGTTTGGATTGTCAGTTGAATGTCGGACCAACGATACGCGGAGACCATAGACGTAATGGCGAACACACTGCTTCCCATCGAAGAACGCAACCTGACACCTGAGCAGGTGGAACTGCTGGATAAGCGCCGCCGTCGCGGACAGCTTTTTCTGGTACTGTGCCTCCAGACCTTCATCATCGGCTCGCTGGTCACGCTGTGGGCAGGGCAGGACTGGACGCTGTCGCCGGGCTGGACCCATCCGATGGTGTACTGGGACGTGACGATGTTTGCGCTTTCGCTGATCTTCGGCGTCATGGGGATTCGGCTGAAGCGCGGAAGCAACGAGTTCATCAGCTACTAAGGCTGGGAGAACTTTGTCGGGATGAACGGGACGCCTGTTGGCGGTTCGAGACTGTCCGAAGATCCGCGGTCACGCAGAGCACTTCGACCTGAATAGATGCCGGTCCTGAACCGGCGCGGGCGAGAAGGTGTATGACTGCGGCTGAAGTTGGCTATTATTGGGTTTCCTGCAAATCTGCTACATTTTCCGAGCCTTGACATCTCATAGAAATGAAGCAGATGGCGGCGACGATGTCCCCTTTTTCCTTGATTCTCGACGAAGAAACCACCGCGGTGCTGGAACCTGTGGAAGAGACTATGCCGGCACCCGGAAGGCTGCGGGACAAGTTTGGCCGGGCGATTACGGACCTGCGGGTTTCGGTGACCGACCGCTGCAACTACAAATGCGTCTACTGCCGGACCGGGAATGAGGGCGCCCAGTACACCGAGCTGGCTATCGCGGACTACCTGCGAATGGTACGGCTTTTTGTGTCGCTGGGAGTCGAAAAGGTGCGGCTGACCGGGGGCGAGCCGCTGCTGCGCAAAGGTCTGGTGGAAATGGTCCGGGAGCTTTCGGCCTTGCGTACGGCCTATTTGCCGGATGGAACTTACGCCGCGGGTTTTGGGCTTCCAATCGATATCGCACTGACCACGAATGGACATCTGCTGGAAGGGCTTGCCGCTCCTTTGAAGGAAGCGGGGTTGAACCGCGTGACGGTCAGCATGGATGCGGTGGACGCGGAGACTTTCGCGGCGATTACGCGTGTTCCGCGTAGTTTTGACCGGGTGCTGGCGGGCGTGCGGGCGGCCAAGGCTGCCGGGCTGGAGCCGGTGAAGGTGAACTGCGTGCTGCTGCGGGGCTTCAATGATTCTCAGATCGAACAGTTCGCCGAGTTTTCGCGGCGTGAAGGCGTGGTTGTGCGGTTCATCGAGTGGATGCCGCTCGAAGAAGACCGCAGCTGGAAGCGGGAGACCGTGGTGTCGATGGACGAGATCGTGGCGCGGCTGGATGCTTATCGGCCGCTAGTGGAACTGGCGCCGCATGCGGCGAGCGAGACGGCGAAGAGGTTCACGTTTGAGGATGGGGTGGGCGAGATTGGGATCATCGCGCCGGTGTCGCATCCATTTTGCGGACACTGCAGCCGGGTGCGGCTGACCTCCGATGGAAAGATCAGGACGTGCCTTTTCTCGCAGAGCGACCACGACCTGTATGGCGAAATGCTGCGTGGCGGAACGGATTTGGAGCTGGCTGCGTATATTCGATCGATTGTGATGCGCAAGGAAGCGCGCCACCACATCGGCGAACCGGGATTTCAAAAGCCATCGCGCAATATGGTCCACATTGGCGGCTGAGACTTACGTTGTCTTTTCGGGAACGTGCAGGTGAAACTATTTTCCATTTGGATGAGATGATATCTGATGTATGACCGCTGCGAGGGCAGACGTTGAAAGACAGACGGCAGTTTGAGGTCATCGAGAGCCGACAGATGGATCACCTTCGGGTCTTCCACGACGTGGCACGCGCGCTGACTTCGAGTCTGGAGCTGGAAGAGATTCTGGGCGCCATTATGGATAAGATGGCGCAGTTTTTTGGCCCGGAGAAGTGGTCGATGCTGATGGTCGACGACAAGTCCGGCGAGTTGTATTACGCGATTGCGGTGGGAGAGAACTCGGAGACCCTGAAGGGTCTGCGGGTGCCGCTCGGGGAGGGTGTCGCGGGCTGGGTGGCGTCGACGGGCAATCCGCTGGTGGTGCCGGATGTCGCGCTCGATCCGCACTGGTCGGCCTTTGCGAGCAAGCATCCTGACCTGATGATCCGGTCGATCGCCTGCGTGCCGGTGCGCTCGGGCAATAAGACGCTGGGCGTGATTCAGTTGCTGAACAGCAAGCTGGACCTGATGTCCGAGTACTCGATTTCGTTCCTGCGGATTTTGTGCGACTACGCGGCGATTGCGATTCAGAATGCTCGGTCGATGACGCTCATCCAGGAGCTGACGATCACGGACGATGTGACCGGGCTCTTTAATCCGAGGCACCTCTATACGAGACTTGAGGAACAGGTGGCCTCGGAGCGGGTATTTAGTTTGATGTTTGTCGATTTGGATCACTTCAAGTCGGTCAACGACACGCATGGGCATCTGGTTGGAAGCAGGCTGCTGGCTGAGATCGGCAATCTGTTGAGGCGTTCGCTGGGGCCGGGGAACGCGGCCTTCCGTTATGGTGGGGATGAATTTGTTGCCCTGCTACCGGGGATGGGAAAGTCGGCGGCTACCGGAACAACGATGGCTCTGCGCGAGGATCTGCGGTCGGCGCGGTTTCTTCAAGGTGCCGGACTTTCGCTGAGCGTCTCAGGGAGCTTCGGGTTGGCGACGTTTCCCGAGGATGGCGATACGGTGGCGTCGATTCTGCGGGCGGCCGACACGATGATGTACGAGGCTAAGGTGACGCGAGACAATGTCGCCGTCGCAGGCAAGGGCCTGATGGGGAATGTCGTGAAGAGCGCGGTCGACAGCGGTTCGCGGCGGGCGGTCTCGGAGATGCTGGTTGGCCGCGGCTCCGTTCCTCGCCCCTGAATCAGTTCTGGCTTGGCCCGTGACGCTCCAGCGCGGTTCCACGGCGGGGTTCGGGCTTGACGATGTCGCGATTCTCCGGCGCAACCGGGTGGACGCCGAAGTCCCATACGCCAAGATTGACCATCTTGTCCGAGATCACCTCCATCAAGGCGAACTCGCCGAAGTCGAGCGGCTCTTTGGGAGTGATCTTGAGCCAGTGTCCTCCGGTGAGAAGCTCGGTCGTGGTCTCGACTACATCTTCCTGGCGTTGGCCTGTGCCGAGCAGCGGGATGCGGAAGCTGTCGATGACGCGCACGCCGGTGCGGACATCGGCGCGAACGATGACGTAACGGCTTTTAGGAGAACCACCTTCGTCGTCATTCTTCATCGCGCTGGCGGCGCCGTGAGTGTCGACGGTGAAGGGCTTGCCGGCAGTATTTCCGACTGTCTCATCGCCGATGCGGATGTAGAGCACGGGATCTTTGATGTGGAGTTGGATAGGCGACTTCTCGCCTTTGAGCTGGACGATCTGATGCGAGGCGGAGAGCGGATTGACTCCAGCCTTCAGGAGATTGTGAGCTGTGTTGCGATTCAGGTCGCTATCGGTCTGGGCGAGAGGGACGAGCTCAGGCGTGCCGTGATAGGTGTCGAGGACGAGGGTGCTGTCTCCTTCGGGAAGGCGAAGGTCTTTGGCAACCTCAGGCGTGAGGGCAGCGCGGTCGGCTTCTTCCTTGAGGAGTTCGGGGTCGATTGCGGGAGCGTGCGTGTCGTCAGGATTGCCGGGATTGTTGGGATCGGGTTTCGCGTGCTGGCGCTCCCAACGCTGGGTGGCTTCCATATCCACGAGCGAAAGCGGGATCTCCTCCTGGGCTCCGCCGCGCTCGGCGCTGACGTAATGGACGACGTTGCCAACGACCTTGTAGCTCATGATGATCTGGTAGCTGCCGTCTTTGAGGATGAGGCGTGTGCGGTGTGGAGTGGTCGCGTCGGGCTGGAGCGCGGTGGTGTGTTGCGGGACGGCGTGGATGGTCGCGGCCGCGAAGAAAAGAAAGGCCGCGAGCGAGAACATCAGGACGGGCTTGGCTGGGATCGGATGAGAGAGCTTCATCGGCATGACTCACCAGTTTAGACGCAACGGCATCGAACAATCTTCCCCGAAGCGAAACCTTAATGAATCAATCGGGCGGCGGCGAGGCCAAATCTGCGCCGCCCGATTGTCGTCAGGCTTAGCTATGGGCTGCGAGTTGGATGCACTCCTCGAGGATGTCGAGGGCGACGTCAGCTTCCTGCTGGTTGACGATGAGCGGGGGGCAGAGACGGATGCTGGTCTCTCCGCAGCCGAGGATGAGGAGGCCGCGCTCGAAGGCGAGCTCGACGATTTTGTCGCGCATGAGTCCGGCGGGGGTGCGGGACTTCTGATCTTTAACGATCTCGATGCCGATCATCAGGCCGCGGCCGCGGACTTCACCAACGGTGAGGTGTTTTGCGACCCACGGACGCAGGCGCTCGAACATCTTTTCGCCGACAGTCGCGGCGTTTTTAATGCCCTCACGCTCGATGATGTCCATCGTGGCGAGCGCGGCGGCGATGCAGATGGGGTTGCCGCCGAAGGTGCTGGCGTGGGAGCCGGGAACCCAGTTCATGATTTCGGCGCGCGTCATGCAGATGCCGAGAGGCATGCCGGAGGCGATTCCTTTGGCGATACAAACGATGTCGGGCTGAACGCCGGAGTGCTCGATGGCCCACCACTTCCCCGTTCGGCCTGCGCCGGACTGGACCTCGTCGGCGATGAGCAGAATGCCGTGGCGGTCGCAGATGCGGCGAATCTCCTGAAGGAAGTTGTCAGGCGCAACGACGTAACCGCCTTCGCCCTGGATGGGTTCGAGGATGATGGCGGCGACCTCTTCGGGCGGAAGGATGGTCTTGAAGAGACGGTCTTCGATGTAGCGTGCGCAGTCGAGGGCGAAGGCCTCCTGCTCGGCGGGACCGCCGGTGGTGCCGCGGTAGGCGTAGGGGTAGCGGACGTGGTGCACGCCGGGGACGAGCGGGGCGAAGCGGCGCTTCTGCTGGGGCTTCGAACCGGTGACCGAGAGCGCGCCCATGGTGCGGCCATGGAAGCCGCCGAAGAAGCTGATGAGGTTCTGACGTCCGGTGTGGTAACGGGCGACCTTGATGGCGCACTCGACCGCCTCGGCGCCGGAGTTGCCGTAGTAGAAGCGATGCGGGCCGGGCATGGGCGCGACGGCGGAGAGACGTTCGGCCATGCGCGTCATGTGATCGTAGAAGAAATCTGTGCCGGAGATGTGGATGAGCTCGGCGGCCTGATCCTGGATGGCTTTGACGACCTCGGGATGACAGTGGCCAGTCGAGTTGACGGCGATGCCGGCGGCGAAGTCGAGGAACTCGTTGCCGTCGACGTCTGTGACGCGAAGGCCGCGACCGGATTTGGCCACCATGGGGTAGCTGCGGGTGTAGCTGGGGGAGATGAGGCGCTCGTCGTCGGCAACGACTTTCTTTGCGAGCGGGCCGGGGAGCGGGGTCTTCAGTTTGGGGCCGAACTGCTTGTAGCTGGCGGTGCGGGTGTAAGCGGAGGTCGATTCGTGGGTCAGGGTGCTCATGCGGTCTCTCCTTCGGAGTCTTAAAGTTCAGCGGTACATTTGGGTGCCGTTCTTCGGTCGTTTGAGGGAGCCTCGCCTGAATGTGGGACGGCGGCCTCGCAGTTTGCGGAGGGAACGGTATACGCTGAGCGGGACTTCGCCGGCTGAGGGTGTTTCGAGCTAGTCGCCGGCGAAGAGACTAGGTCGCGTGAGGCTTGGGAGGACGCGGGGAGGCCGGCGCGACATCTGGTGCCGTTTGGAGCGGCAGTCGGGGCCGGCGATGCGGTGCGTATGGGCGATGATCGAGAGTTTCATATGCCCTCTGCCTTTGCCCGAGAGTATAACGCATCGACTACGCTATCGGATAACACTTCCGGGAACGATCGGCTGGGGCGGGTCGTTATCGAACTGCATGGAGAACGTGAACAGCAGGGTGTAGAGATCTTTGTGTTGCGTTGTGAAATCCAGACAGAGCACGTGCCGCGTCTGTTCGACCGGCTCGTTCTTCTTGTGTGTTTTGGGAGGGATGTTGCCGAGAAAGCAGGCCTTGGCGGCGTAAGTCGTGACGGGGACCTTGCCTGCGCCAACGGGCATTGGAACGGATGCCAAAACAATCGCCGCAGGATGGCCGTTGATGAAGTAAGCGGTGGGTTCCTGGGTGACGGTGGGTTCACCGTACTGCTTCAACTGCCGCAGAATCTGCTCGCGGACAAAGGGTCCCAGCAGAGTGGCTCCGCGCAACACGTTGGGGCAGGTGTTGTCGATGGTGGAGAGAACGAAGGAGGAGGTGTCGGCCGGGGTGACGGAGTTGGCGAAGAGAGTGGAGTGAGCGCACTTGGGCGTCGCGTCGGCAGGCTTCGGAGCAATGCTCTCGGGGTCGGGGACGAAGCGACCGGGGTAGAAATACGTGACGTTCAGAGCTGTATCGTGGAAGCTCTTCGGCAAGTTCGGGTTTGTCTGGTCGGTAGTTTGAGACGGGGCAGTTACACAGACAAGGAAGAGGAAAAATAAGGCCGCAGTACGGTGCATCATCTCCTTATCGTAGCACCGCAGCGGCGTTTGAGATATGCGCGCGGACCCGCCCGGGTGGCCCGTATCCACAGGTATTATGGAAAAATGCCCCGCGCTTCCTCCCCGAACCGAACGAGGATTTTGCTGTCGTTTTTCTGCGTCTATTTTTTCTGGGGCGGGACCTATCTGGCGATGCGTTTTGGCGTGGAAGTGCTGCCGCCTTTTGTGCTGGGGAGTGCGCGTTATCTGGTAGCCGCGCCGCTGCTATTGGGGCTTAGTGCGATCTTCCGGCTGAAGATGTGGCCGACCCGGCAGGAGATGGTCAGGCTGGCGATCATCGGTGTGTTGATGCTGGGCTGCGGCAATACGGCGGTCATCTGGGCGGAGCAATACATTCCGACCGGCCTTACCGCGTTGCTCGTGGCGTCGATTCCTTTGTACGCGGCGTTGATTGAGGTAATCCTGCCACAGGGCGAGGGGCTGTCGTTGCAGGGATGGGTTGGGATATGGATTGGTTTTGCGGGAATGGTCTTCCTGCTTTGGCCGGGTCTTCGCCTTGGATTGCGCGGCGATTTGCGGCAGATCATCGCTGCCGGGGTAACGCTCGGCGGAGCCCTTTGCTGGACGGCCGCCTCGGTGATCTCGCGGCGGTCAACGATTCGAATCAGCGGATTTGCCGCAGCTGGTTGGCAGATCGTCTTCGGCGGACTCTTCAATTTGTGCATCCTGCTTCTGACGCATGGTTATCATGGCGCGCAGTGGGGGGTGAAGGCGTGGGGATCCATCCTGTATCTGGTGATCTTTGGTTCGCTCTTGACCTACACGGCGTACATCTACCTGCTGGATCATGTTGCGGTGTCGAAGGTGGCGACGTATGCGTACGTGAATCCGGTCATCGCGGTGATAGTCGGCGCCATTGTGCTGCATGAGCGTTTTGTCGCAGTGGAGTATGTGGGGATGGGTGCGACCCTGCTCGCAGTGTTCCTGGTGACCAGCTCGAAGATGAAGAACGGCAAACCGAATGTGGTAGATGAGGACCTTGCGGTGGGGCAGCAGGCATAGTTCGGGTGGGCTACTGGCTTGCGTTGCCGATGGTCAGCGGATAGAGCGGCGCGGCCTGATCGCGGCCGAAACGCACCGTCGTCTTGGTGATGCGATTGAGCGTGTCTATGCTGCTTGAAGAGAAGTACCAGACGAGGAGATGGCTGTTCCAGTTGGTGGAAAGGCCCATTGCATAGACAGGGGATGGTGTCGGGCCCTGCTGGCCCTGCGCGGCAGCCATGTGCACCTTCTGCCAGCCGATTGTGTAGGTCGAAGGCTGAGCGATCGGCTTCATGCCCGGCGCCTTGTTGACGATCTCGGCCATGTCGTCGAGGAGGGTCGTGCTTTTGCTGGCGTGCTCGGCGTTTAGGCAGTTGATGTCGAGTTCGGCGAGAAGGATGGATGCGTTGGCTGCTGGAGTTACAGTGACCTGCGTTGCGCCATCCGCTGTCGGCTCGGCTTTTTGCATCGGACCGCTGTGCGGGAGTTGAAGGAGCAGTATCGGACGAAGGCATCGAACAGCTTCAGCGAGTTTGGGGTCGGTGATTCCCGTAGCACCAAAAAGATTGAGGTGGCCATCCTGCAATACGTCGGAGGGATCACCCTTCACGAGATCAGAAGAATAAAATAGGCGCAGTTTGAGCGACTCGTTCTCCCACTCGGTCGTGTCGGGCGCCGGAGTTTGCGCTTTGACGTGGAGAACAAGGGCGAAGGCAAGAACCACTGCCACTCGATACTTTGAAGCATGAGCCATCAGTTGTACCTGCCGTCTTGGTCGCCTACTTGCGCTTCCAGCGGACGCCGTCTTTGGAGTCCTCAATTAGGATGCCCTTTGCGAGAAGATCGTTGCGAATCGCATCGGCGCGGGCGAAGTTGCGGGTCTTCTTGGCCTGTGTGCGCTCGGCGACGAGGGCGTCGATATCGGCGTCGGTGAGCGAAAGGGTTGCGACGAGTGATGGGTCGGCTTCGTCGAGACGGCCTTCGCGCTCCGCCCACGCCAGAGCGGCTCGCTGAATCTCGACGTCGTTGTCCTCGAGAATGGCGAAGACTCCGTCGAAGAGTGTGAGGACCCGCAGAATCTCGGTGGCATTCCCGCTGCGAAGCGTACCAGCGTCTGCGGCTGAATTGGCAGCGCGGACGAGATCGAAGATTGCGGCACGAGCCTCGGCGGTGTTGAGGTCGTTGGCGAGCGCGGCGGTGTAATCGTGCTCGGCCTTTACGGTTGCAGCGGCAATGTCAGAATTGAGACCGTCGGGAAAGCCGCCCTTCAACATGCGCTGGTGGAAGGTGCGGAGACGATCGACGGCGTTGGTCGATTCCAGCAGGCTGTCGAAGGTGAAGTTCATCTGGTTTCGGTAAGGCACCGAGATGAGCAGGAAGCGAATGGCGGAGGCGCGATGGCCCTTTAGCAGCAGGTCGCGCAGGGTGTAGAAATTTCCCTCCGACTTAGACATCTTCCGGCCTTCGACCAGCAGGAAACGGACGTGCATCCAGTGGCGGACGAAGGTTTTCCCGCTGGACGACTCCGATTGAGCAATCTCATTTTCGTGGTGCGGGAACATGAGGTCTTCGCCGCCGGCATGGAGATCGATGTCGTCGCCGAGAAGTTTCCTCGCCATGGCGGAGCACTCGATGTGCCAGCCCGGACGGCCAGAGCCCAGAGGGGTTTCCCAAAATTGCTCGCCCGGCTTCGCTGCCTTCCATAAGGCGAAGTCGCGTGCCGCGTCTTTCTCGTACTCGTCGACATCGACGCGAGCGCCGTCTTCGATCCCCTCGAAGTCCTTCTTCGAGAGCTTGCCGTAGTCGGGGAAGCGCGCGATGCGGAAGTACCAGCTTCCATCCTCGGCGCGATAGGCGATGTCCTTCGCCGCGAGCTGCTCGATCATCCGGACCATCTCAGGAATGCAACCTGTAGCGTGCGAGATGTGCTCCGGGTGCTCGATCGAAAGCGCGTCGAGGTCCTCGTAAAAGGCCTGCTCGTATTTCTTTGTGTACTCCGCGATGGGAACGCCTGCGGCCGCTGCGTTGCGGATGATCTTGTCATCGACGTCAGTGATGTTCATGACGTGATCGACGGCGATTCCCTGCTGGCGGACAAAACGTCGAAGAACATCGACGTGGAGGAAGGTGCGGAAGTTGCCGATGTGGCCGTAGTCATAGACCGTCGGGCCGCAGCAGTACATACGGAGTGCGGGCGGGCGCACAGGGGCAAGAGGTTCAATCGTTCCACTGAGGGTGTTATAGAGTTCGATGGTTGCCACGTGTTCTCTGTTCCTGTCGCAGCCGGGCTCGTGGCGCGGCGCAGACTGCTTTTGTCTGGTATCCCTGACGATTTTAGCTGAAAGGCCCTGAGGCTTTGTCAGGGCTTAGACTAGCGAGCCCCGAGGCGAAGCTGCGGCGTCGCGCCCAGGTCTTCGGTTGCGAAATCCTGAGCTACAAATTTGGGCCACGCTGCGGCGGCGATCATCGCTGCATTGTCGGTCGAGAGCGCGAGCGAAGGAAAAGCGATAGGCAGGCCGCGGCGGTCGGCTTCGGCCTGAAAACGGCGCCGCAGCTCGCTGTTGGCGGCGACTCCGCCCGAGACGACGACGCTGTGAGCGCCGAGGGATTCCGCTGCCGCGAAGGTTTGGCGCAATAAGTTGCCGACGACTGCGTATTGGAATGAGGCGAGGAGATCCAGCGTCTGTTGATCGCAGAGCGTGGCGGCTGCGGGGGATTTCGGCGTGATGGAAGGGCCGGCGGCCAGCGCGGCGCGGCGGGCCTCGATGTTTTCACGCATGTGATGGGTTTCGACGTAGCGGAGAACGGCCGTCTTGATGCCGCTGAAGGAGAAATCGAAGTGCGGCCCCTCGGTGTGCGTGGGAGCTTTCTTGTTCGTCACTCCTTCGCGAGGTGCGCGGTGCTTGATCTCGCTAAAGGTGAACGGCACTGCGCGGGGATTTCCGTGCGGAGCCAGAGCGTCGATCCACGGGCCACCGGGGTAGCCGAGCCCAAGCAGCTTGGCCACCTTGTCGTAGGCCTCGCCCGCAGCGTCGTCGACTGTACGACCGACGTTGCGATAGTTCCATGTGCTCCCGCCTCCCTGCCTCGCGAGGTAGAGATGCGTGTGGCCCCCTGACACGACGAGGGCGAGAAGAGGCAGCTCCATCGCAGTGCCTGCGCTCTCGCGTGCTTCCATCAGCACGGCGTGGATATGGCCTTCGAGATGGTTGACCGAGATCAGCGGCTTC
Organism: uncultured Acidobacteriaceae bacterium; assembly: GCA_963841335.1. Classification (GTDB taxonomy): domain Bacteria; phylum Acidobacteriota; class Terriglobia; order Terriglobales; family Acidobacteriaceae; genus Edaphobacter. The sequence continues at coordinate 1,061,886 of CAWJCF010000001.1, forward strand.
TCAAGACCGAAGCTGAGCGCCTTGGCATAGGTGATGCCGACCAGCAGCGCTCCGGCGAGCCCTGGACCCTCGGTGACCGCGATGGCATCGAGGTCTTCGAAACTGACGTTGGCGCGGCGCATGGCCTCGCGGACGACGGGAACGACATTGCGGAGGTGCTCGCGGGAGGCAAGCTCGGGCACCACACCGCCGTAGTTTGCGTGCAGCGACATCTGCGAGGCGACGACGTTCGAGAGCGCAGTACTGCCTGCACGGACCACTGCCGCGGCAGTTTCGTCGCACGAGCTTTCGATGCCGAGAATCAGGCCGGTTTCGCTGCCTTCGCGCATCTCTCTATCATAGGGTAGGCACTATGAATCGCATCGTCGACAACCCGAAGTACCTTGCAGCGCGAGAGATCGTGGCGGCGCTGCGCGCGGTTGGCCATCAGGCCTACTTCGCCGGGGGTTGTGTGCGAGATCTGCTGCTTGGGGTTGAACCGAAGGACTTCGATGTGGCCACTAGCGCTGCACCGGGCCTCGTCATGGAGATATTTCCGAAGACCTACTCTGTGGGAGCGCATTTTGGTGTTGTGCTGGTCTGCACTCCAAGCGGTGAGGGAGAGATTGCCACAGAGGTCGCGACGTTTCGCCATGACGGCGCTTACAGCGATGGCCGCCGGCCTGACGCGGTGAGGTTTTCGACCGATCCCCGCGAAGATGTTCTGCGGCGCGATTTCACCATCAACGGGATGCTGCTCGATCCTCTTATCTACGAAGAGACAGGAGACGCCGCAGCCGCGACCCTTGACTTCGTTGGGGGGCGGGAGGATCTCGCGGCGAAGATTCTGCGCGCCATCGGCGATCCTGCTCTCCGTTTTGCTGAGGATAAATTGAGGATGCTGCGTGGCGTTCGATTCGCCGCGAGGCTCGACCTCGAAATCGAGCCGCATACCATGGCTGCGATGCAGGCTGCAGCCGCGGAGATCACGCAGGTCAGTTGCGAGCGCATTCGTGACGAACTGACCCTGATGCTGACGGAGGGCCATGCGCGCCGGGCCTTCGAACTGTTGGATGCGACGGGTCTGCTAGGACAAGTTCTTCCAGAATTAACCAAGATGCACGGCGTGGAACAGCCTCCGCAATTCCATCCCGAGGGCGATGTGTGGGTCCACACGATGCTGCTGCTCGAAAAGCTTCCCACGGGCGCGCCGCCTACGCTCGCGTGGGGAGCGCTGTTGCACGACATCGGCAAGCCGGCCACTTTTCGTCCACCTGACCCCAAAAAGCCGGGCGACCGTATCCGGTTTGACGGACACGTCGAGGTCGGCGTTCGCATTGCCGAGGCGATCCTTAGCCGGCTGCGATTCTCTAACGAAGACGCGACACAAATCGTGGCGCTGGTGAAGAACCATATGCGCTTTGGCGACATCCGCGAGATGCGCGAGTCGACGCTGAAGCGCTTCTTGCGGTTGCCGAAGTTTGACGAGCATCTCGCGCTGCATTGGATGGACGTAAGCTCCGCGCACGGCGATCTGAGGCTGTATGACTTTGCCAGGGCGCGCTACGAAACTGCTCCGGTTGAAGAGATTCAGCCGCACCTACTCGTGACCGGAAAAGATTTGATCGCCGCTGGCTATCGTCCGGGTCCGGAGTTCAAGGCGATGCTCGAGGCCGCGGAGGATGCGCAGCTTGAGGGGCATGCGGCCACGACAGGCGAAGGACTCGCGATTGTGAGACAGCGGTTCGGCAAGCCTTCTGTCTGAGTTTGTTGGGGAATCAGGAAGGCGTCTTTGGCGTACTCGCATACGTCGAAAGACACAGGATACCTATGCCACTTCAGATTCGCGTTCGACTGCTTGCATTCTGTCTTTTGACTGCCCCTTCCCTTTTCGGGGCTGTGATTGGCACCAGCAAACCGGCTGAGTCCATCACAGCCGCAAGAATCGCCACGCTGCCAGCGAAGGACCGCGCCGCGTGGATGGCCTATCTCGATCGCTCGCAGAAGCAGATGCAGGCCGACCGCGACGCACTCGTTGCGGAACGAACTCCGGGAGAGCCCGAACCGCCGATGCCGAAGGAGGGTTTTAGCGCGCGGACGATGCCGCTCGATCGCGATGCGGCGTGGTATGGCACTGCGGAGGCACGGCACGTTGCTGATGTGATCGTCAGCTTCCAAACCCCCGCGGGAGGCTGGAGCAAAAATCTCGACATGAGCGGTTCGCCGCGGCAAAAGGGACAGAATTATACGCCTGACAATCTATCCAAACATCCCGGTCCCGACGACTTCGACACGCCCAAAGACCCGCACTGGAACTACGTCGGGACGCTGGACAACGACGCTACCAACACGGAGCTGCACTTTCTCGCGCTGGTCTCGGGCGCGACGCCGGGCGCTGCAGGCGAGGCTTACCGGGCAAGCTTCCTTCGTGGGATTCGCTATCTACTGGCTGCGCAATTTCCCAACGGCGGATGGCCGCAGGTATGGCCGCTCGAGGGCGGCTACCACGACGCTATCACCTTCAACGACAACGCAGTTACCGAGTCGGCCGAAACTTTGACTGCGGTCGCGGATGGGGGCGGCAACTACGCCTTCATCCCAGCGGAGCTGCGGCGGCAGGCTCGTGCAGCTGCGGATCACGCGCTCGATTGCATCCTCGCCACGCAGGTCGTGGTCAAAGGAAAACGCACGGTGTGGGCACAACAGCACGATGCCCTCACACTCACGCCAGTGTCTGGCCGGAACTACGAGCCCGCTGCTCTTTCATCAGGCGAGAGCGCCGATGTTCTGCTATACCTCATGAAGCTGCCGCACCCATCTGCGACAGTCGTCGCGGCGGTCAACGCGGGTGTCTCATGGCTGAAGACGGCGGCGATCTATGGTCAGGAGTGGGTGGGAGGACGCGGCACACCAGATGGGCGTCATCTCGAGGCCAAGGCCGGCGCAGGCCCCATCTGGGCGCGCTATTACAGCATGACCACCGGGCTTCCTATCTTCGGCGATCGCGACAAGACGGTTCACGATGATGTGAGCGAGCTCTCCCTCGAACGGCGCAACGGTTATGCGTGGTACAGCGCGGGTCTGCAGCGGGCCCTCGACGCCTACGCCATGTGGAGCAAAAACCATGCTGGAAGCGAAGCGCAGTGAGGCTGCATCTAACGCCCATGACCAGCGGCTCGCAGGATGTCATCATCATCGGCGCGGGAATGGCCGGCCTGACCGCAGCGCGCGCTCTGGCAGAGGCAGGGCTGAAGGTTCTCGTCATCGAGGCGCAGGACCGGATCGGCGGGCGCGTCTGGACGCGGCACATCGGCAACGAGGCGATCGAGCTGGGCGCAGAGTTCGTCCATGGCAGGCCGCCCGAACTGTGGGCACTCATCGACGAGGCGGGCATTGAAACTTATGAACGCGAAGGCGCGCAGGTCTGCTTTGAAGACGGGGCTCTGAGCGATTGCGGCCATGAGATGCAGGATGTCTTCGATCCGCTGGAAAAGCTGGAGAACTTTGCCGGCCCGGACCTTAGTTTCGCCGAATACCTCGACCTCGAGGGCGTGCCGGAGGAGAGCCGCGCGGCCATGATCGGCTACGTTGAAGGCTTCAACGCCGCCGACCACCGCGAGATCAGCGCACTGTCGCTTGGCGCGCAGCAGAAGGCCGAAGACGCGACTGGCAGCGATCACAACTATCATGTTCGTGGCGGGTATGACCAGTTGCCGCACTTTCTGGCGCGGAGACTGGAAGAACTCGGCGGCAGAGTGTTGACGGGAACGGTCGCCACCGAAATTCGTTGGCAGCAGGGGCACATTGAGGTCGTAACCAACTCCGGAGTTTTCACTGCGGCGAAAGCCATCATCACGCTGCCACTCGCAGTCCTTCAACGTGGCGACGTAACCTTCTGCCCACAGCCAGGCGCCGTTCTCCAGGCCGCAGGATTGCTCCGCATGGGCCACGCTCGTCGCTTCACTCTGCTATTCCACGAGCGGTTCTGGGAGAAGCTGCCGCCACAGCCTGCACTCGAGCAACTGAGTTTTCTCTTTGCGTTCTCCGAGATGCCTCCCGTCTGGTGGACCCCGCAGCCAGAGAAGAGCAATACCATCACCGGTTGGGTCGGTGGCCCTCGCTCTGCGGCGCTGGCGGAACTTGACGAGAATCAGTTAGCGCAACGTGCGTGTTCCGCGATTGCCAAAATCTTCGGTGTTGATGCGCGCAAAATCGCCGGCCTGCTCGAAGGCTGTTACTCGCATGATTGGCGAATGGACCGCTACACGCTTGGCGCCTACAGCTACGTCGCGGCAGGGGGATTGGAAGCTTCCAGGCAGATGACACACCCCGTCGCAAACACTTTGTTCTTTGCCGGGGAACATACGGACGTGACGGGCCACTGGGGAACCGTCCACGCAGCCATGCGCTCCGGACTGAGGGCCGCCGGGCAGATTCTCTCCGCTGTCTGAGGTCAACAACCCAGAACGAGAAACTATGGATTCTGGTACTCAAGAAAAGCCTTTTGGATGCCCCAACGAATCGTCCGGCTGCTTTTTTCTTGTAACGATTCTGTCACGGCTGGTTGGGTGTAATGTGGAGGGGACAGGGCGATACCATCCGCCCCCGAAAAGCATCTGAGGCTCATATGGCTATTACGAAATCGCTGCTGAACACTCCCGCTGACCACACCCCAAACACCCAGCTGATCATCGATGGGATCGAGGTTGCGGGCCATGCCGGCGAACTACTGATCGATCTGCTCAACAGTCGAACGGCCGTTGGCGCTCAGAAGCCCGTACCGCATGTCTGCTACCTGGAGCAGATGGGTCCCATTGAGAGTTGCGATACCTGCATCGTCCAGGTGAATGGCGAACTCGTGCGCGCCTGTTCCACAAGAGTGGCGGCGGGCATGAAGGTCGATACAGCCAGCGAGGCGGTCGACATCGCGCAGCGCGAGGCGTTTGATCGCATCCTGCAGAACCACATGCTGTACTGCACGGTCTGCGACAACAATAACGGCAACTGCACCATCCACAACACAACCAAAGAGCTCGATGTAAAGCATCAGTCGCGGCCCTACACGCCGAAGCCTTACGAAAAAGACATGTCGAACCCGTTCTACCGCTACGATCCGGACCAATGCATTCTGTGCGGACGCTGCGTCGAGTCGTGTCAGACGGTCCAGGTCAACGAAACCCTGTCAATCGACTGGGAGAGTGATCATCCCCGCGTCCTCTGGGATGGCGGCACAAAGATCGACGGCTCCAGCTGCGTCTCCTGCGGGCACTGCGTGACCGTCTGCCCATGCAATGCGCTGATGGAGAAGTCCATGCTGGGCGAGGCCGGCTTCCTCACCGACACGCCTGATAATTCGCTGAACCACATGATCGAGATTGTCAAAGGAGTCGAGCCGCCCATCGGGTACAGTCCCATTCTCGCGCTCTCGGAGATGGAGTCCGATATGCGCACCCATCGCACCAAGAAGACCAAGACCGTCTGCACCTACTGCGCCGTTGGATGCACCTACGAAGTCTGGACCCGCGACCGCCACATCCTCAAGATCGAGCCCACTCACGGACCCGCCAACGGAATCTCCACCTGCATCAAAGGCAAGTTCGCCTGGGGCCACATCAACTCTGACGACCGCCTCACCAAGCCTCTGCACCGTCAGGGCGACACCTTCGTCGAGATCTCATGGGACGAGGCGCTCGACATCATCGAGAAGAAGTTTAAGCAGGTCAAGCAGGACCACGGTCCCGACGCCCTCGGCTTCATCGCGTCGTCCAAGTGCACCAACGAGGAGAGCTTTCTCATGCAGAAGCTCGCGCGTGCCGTCATTGGAACCAACAACGTCGACAACTGCGCCCGCTACTGCCAGAACCCCGCGACGATGGGCCTCAATCGCACTGTAGGTTACGGCGGCGACTCCGGCTCCATCGCCGACATCGAAAAAGCCGGCCTCATCCTGATGGTCGGCTGCAACCCTGCCGAGAACCATCCCGTCCTCTGCACTCGCGTTAAGCGCTCGCACAAATTCCGTGGCCAGCGTCTTATCGTTGCTGATCTCCGTAAACACGAGATGGCTGAGCGCGCCGACATCTTCTTCCGTCCCAACCCCTCGACCGATGCCGTCTGGTTTAACGCAGTCGCGAAGTACATCCTCGATCACAAGCTGCACAAACAGCAGTTCATCGACAAGTGGGTTAACAACTTCGAGGAGTACAAGAAATCCCTCGATCCTTACACGCTTGACTACGCGGAAAAGATAACCGGCGTCCCGCAGGCCACCCTCATTACCGTCGCCAATGAGGTCGCGGCAGCCGACGGCGTCTGCATCCTCTTCGCCATGGGGGTCACTCAACATTGCGGCGGCTCCGATACGGCCACCGCGCTCTCCAACCTCCTCCTCCTCACCGGGAACTACATGCGTCCGGGAGCCGGAGCTTATCCTCTCCGCGGCCACAACAACGTTCAGGGAGCAAGCGACTTCGGCTCCATGCCCAACGTCTACTCGGGCTATCAGCCAGTCGACGATCCCGCGGTCCGCGCCAAGTTCGAGGCCGACTGGGGAGTCGCCCTTCCCACCTCTATTGGCAAAGACAATCACCAGATGATCGACGCTGTCCTCGAGGGCTCGCTCAAGACGCTGTATATCAAGGGCGAAGACACCATCACCTCCGACTCCAACGCAAACTACGTCGCCAGCGCGCTCTCCAAGCTCGAGCTGTTCATCGTGCAGGACATCAACTTCTCCGAGACCTGCCGCTACGCCGATCTCGTCCTCCCGGCCGCACCCTCGCTTGAAAAAGACGGCACCTTCACCAGCACCGAGCGCCGCATCCAACGCCTCTACAAAGCAATGGAGCCGCTCGGAGAATCGAAACCCGACTGGGAGATTATTCAGCTCGTCGCCAACCGCATGGGAGGCAACTGGAAGTACACGCATCCCTCCGAGGTTATGGATGAGGTTGCCCGCCTGACTCCGCTCTTCGCCGGAGCCAGCTACTCGCGTCTCGAAGGCTTCGACAGTCTGCAGTGGCCGATTGCAGCGGATGGCACGGACACGCCGCTGCTCTTCACCGAGGGATTCCCCTTCCCCGACGGCAAGGCCCGCTTTTATCCCGTCGAATACATCCCGGGATCAGAAGTGCCCAGCGACGTCTACGATCTCCACCTCAACAACGGCCGTCTGCTCGAGCACTTCGAGCAGGGCTCGATGACCGGCCGCACGCCCGGCATCCACGCCATCACCCCCGAAAACTGGGTCGAGGTCTCCCCCGAACTCGCCTCCGAACGCGGTATCGCCACAGGCCGTTATGTCACACTCCGCTCGCAATATGGCGAAGTCCGCCTCCAGGTTCTTGTCTCGGATCGCGTCCAGGGTAAGCAGCTTTACATGCCGCTCAACTCGGTTACCGAACCCGTGAACAAGCTCACAAGCAGCTATACAGACCGCAACACTCACACGCCAGCCTTCAAGGAGACAGCTGTCAGCATGACTGTGCTTCCCGAACAGGGCGATAGCCCGCTGCCACGCCGGAACTTCCGCTTCGGCACGCGTACCCCGCAACCCGGCGTCGAGATCGAGCGCAAATGGGCGCGCTCCGACTACCATCTTCCCGGCACATCGCCCGCCGACAAGCTTGTTCAGATCACCTCCACCCACACCTAGCTCACCGCTCACGAAGGAGACCCCTATGGGAAAACCCCTCACATTCAAGCCCGCTCCCGTAGACTTCAAGCTCGATCTGCAGAAACGTCTTGAAACGGCTCCCGACGAGCACGCAGCCGCGCTTCTTGCTGCCTACGACATCCTTGAAGTTGCCTACGATAAGGGCCTCCTCGACATCTTGCACGGAATGATTGCGTCGAAGGACACCATCGTCTCCACAATCTCTGGCCTCGCCAGTCAGCCCGAAGGCATTGCCGGCATCCGCAACCTCCTCACCGCAGCCAGAATTCTCTGCGAATTAAACCCAGATGTGCTCGACCACGCCTCGAAGGCAATGTCCAGCGCCACCGAAGAACATCAGCGCGAGCAGACTCCGCCCAGTCTCTTCCAGATTGCCAAGCGCGCCACCAGCGAAGACAGCCGTCGCGGGCTCTCGTTTGTCACGCTGCTCCTTTCAGGTTTCGGCAAGTCCCTGAAAGATGGAGCCACTAAAAATCCTCACTAGCGGGAAAGCACACGATGCACTTCTTCCTTAAGCTCGTACCCTGCCGGCCAACCTTTGCCCAGGATATGTCTGTTGAAGAGCGCGCAATTATGCAGCAGCACGTCGTCTATTGGAGTGAGGTAATGAAGCAGGGAAAAGTCCACGTCTTCGGCCCGGTCTTCGATCCCAACGGCGCGTATGGCATGGGCGTGGTTGAGATGGAGAGCGATGACGAGGTGAACCGGTTCGTCGCCGCGGATCCAGCCTCGAAGATCAACCACTACGAGGTCTATCCCATGAAGGCGGTCCTTCCCTCCTGATTGAAGCACACGCGGATCCCCATTCCGCTGTGTTCAAATAATCTTGTGAATCACCCCTTCGAAATCGGCAATGTCTCCATCGGCCGCGGCAAGCTCTTCCTCATTGCGGGCCCCTGTGTCATCGAGTCGGAACAGCATGCCCGCATGATGGCTGACTCCATTCAGCGCATCACCTCAGACCTCGGCGTTCCATACATCTTCAAGGCCAGCTACGACAAGGCGAACCGCACCTCCATCAAGAGCTTTCGCGGCCCTGGCCTCGCCGAAGGCACTCGCATCCTCAACGCCATCCGCAAAGACACCGGCCTGCCCGTCCTCACCGACGTCCACACCGCCGTGGACTGCGCCGCGGTAGCCGAGGCCGTCGACATCCTCCAGATTCCCGCCTTCCTCTGTCGCCAGACCGACCTGCTCATTGCTGCCGCTGAAGCCACAGCAAAGACCGGAGGCGCAATCAACGTGAAGAAGGGCCAGTTCGTCGCCCCATGGGACATGCGCCACGCCGTCGAGAAGATTCGCGAGAGCGGCAATCCCCGCGTCTTCCTGACCGAACGCGGCGCGAGCTTCGGCTACAACAACCTCGTCGTCGATATGCGCTCGCTCCCCGTTATGCGTGCCTTCGCGCCGGTCGTCTTCGACGGCACCCACTCCGTGCAGACTCCGTCAGCCGCAAATGGAGTCAGCGGGGGCCAGCCAGAATTCATCCCGGTTCTTACCCGTGCGGCTGTGGCTGCAGGCGTTGACGGTGTCTTCCTTGAGGTCCACAACGATCCGGCCCATGCGAAGTCCGACGGTGCGAACGCGTTGCACCTGAATCATCTTAAGGCCACTCTCGAACAACTGCTCGCCATCCACAAAGCCGTCAACCCCTAGTCCTGCCGGACGGGCGCCCTGCGCGGGCAGCGGCCACTTCGTGGCGGGTATACCGCCTTGGCCAGCCCTCCCGTTGGTCGGAAACTGAGTTCGTTCGCGACCAGCGGGAGCGTTACGCGAAGCGGTACACGGGTACGAAGTACCAAAAAAACGGCCCCTCAATGAGGGGCCAATCTGCCTTGGTTCTCTCTGGTTAGGAGAGGTTTTTGCGAGTGCGATCTAAGCCGCTATCTCGGCAAACTTGCGGGCGGTACGACCGGAGCCATACCGCCCTTAGGGAGGGCTACTGGTTGTTCACCGTTTGAGGTGAACCAACTCCCGTCTGGGAGGTCTTAGGTGCAGCGCTGTTCGACGCGGTGTTTCCGCCCATCGTCGCCAGGCTGTTGTGCAACAACGTCACTCGCACGCCATTCGTAATCGCCGTCTCTCCATCCGCCGGCGTCTCCGTGTTCTTTCCAAGCCCCGTGCGATAGATCCGGTACATCGGAACCTGGTGTTCGGTCACGAGGTAACGAACCACCGAGTCAGCCATCGCCTGCGAAGTCTGTACACCGGCGCGGCTGTAACCCTGCACCTCGATGATGTATCCCTTTTCGCCCGAGAGCGTCGTCGCCAGAGCGTCGAGGTCCGACTTGCCCGTCGGTCCCAGCGCCGTGCGGCCCGAGGCAAACTTCACCGAGGTCGAGGAGACAGTCTGATACTGATCGAGGTTGCCGACCGTGTTGCCCAGAGCATCGGTGCGGGTGCTGGCATTGCTCGCTACCTGATTCGCCGCGTTCGCGCGGTTCGCTGCGTCCTGAGCGTGCTGGTCAGCTGTGTTCGCCGTATTCATCGCATTCTTGATGCCGGCTTGCGCGCGGGAGTCTACGTCCTTAATGTCGTTTGCGTTCTTCGCCTGTAGCTGATCAAGCTCATTGACCTGATCCTTGATCGGGGCAGTCTGCCGATTTACCCACTTCTTGCGGGCAAACGGATTCATGTGGCCCCAGAAACCCTCTTTCGACTGATCCTGCAGCGGCTTGCCAGTCGCATAGGTCGAGTTGTCATTGGGGCTCATGGTGCTGCTGGAGGTCGCGGCAGGCTGGTCGTTCGTCGTCTGCGTCGGAGTGGCGCCTGTCTGTGCGAAGGCAGATACGCCTAACGCGCTTCCAAGTACCAGTACTGGTAGGCCGAAAGTGGTTCCAGATTTCATCATATTTTTCTCTCCTATCGTCAACGAGTGAGCCTGCGTTCAGGCTTCGACTTGCCTTGACTAGAGCAGTTGCCATGCCAAACCGGGAAATCCTTCTAAACCTATACTAATGAGCGGTTTGCCATGATTCGCCGATTAGCGGACACCGGGAGTTTCGTGCCAACCCCAGCAAAATATTCCCGAAGGCCCGGTAACTCTTTCTGGCGATTACCTAAAGGCCACCCACCGCCCCGATTACTTTCCCTCAACCCCAATGACCCGAATCTCCGGCAATTGCATGTTCCAATTCGTCGGAATCGATTCAAAGACCAAACGAAAATCCCGCCCGTCCCCCGGCTTCAGCGGAGCCGCGCTCACCGGCTGGGTGTCGATGTAGGGCTCCCGGGTACGGATCAGCGACAGCGGGACCGTGTCGATCCGGGGCGGCATCGCCTCATCGTTGCGAAAGATCACCTGAACCGTCACGCCCGAGACCGTCTGATTCCCCGTGTTCTGGATGTGCCCGTCGATATATGTCGACTTCCCTCCGGAAAGGCTCGTCGACTCGCTCATCGCAAGCTGCGACACCGGGAGGCTCGCCGCATAGTCCGCCAGCGGTTGCACCGTGGACGGAGTTGCCGCCTTATGCCTTCCCATCACCAGCAGCGCCGCCAGAACAACCAGCACCACCAGCCCGGCCACGCCCCACGCAACCGCAGGAATTCCCCCGCTCTCCGCTGGCTTGGTGGAGAACATCTGGTCCGTCTGCGGAGCTGCAGTCTTTGAGGGCATGTTCGAGGAGGTGTCGTCTGGCCGATTGAGTTCGCTCATAAGCCGAGATTTTATACCTCTCGTTTCCCATCAACGAGAACAGTCCGCAAGCCGAAGGAGGAATCAAACAAGCTCCCTCAAGCAAATCTTCGCAGCTTTTTCATCAAAAACAGGAACTTCCTGACGCAGAATCGCGTTAAGAAACATCTATTGACATGTAGGCCATCCTCCCCGATGCACAGAGAAGGCTAGTCATGATTCCTCAGAACGAAAGATCGTCGCTTCCACCAAATGAGCTTCCACCGAGTCTGCTGCCGGCCGTGCCTGTTTCCGAAAAGCCGGCGGCAATCATGACGTCGGATCTTCTTTACCAGCTCGCCGCGCTCACCGCAGGCGCATTTCTGCTGGCGACGCTGCTCTAACGGCCTCGCAATCCGGCCCTAGGCGAAACTCGCCCGCTTTACCTTCTGCCGGAAATCTTCTCCCTGAATCTCCACCACAACACACATCTCCTGCAGCCTGGACCGCATGCGCTCGCCGATGCGGTCTCCCAGCGTCTCCTCGCGAACCAGCGTCCGCCCGCCCGCCTCGGTTCCGAGCGGACCCGCATTCGCATAGTTCGTCGTGATGATGGTCGTCCGGCGGTCGTTATAGCGCGTGTTCAGGATGTGCGCCACGGTATCCCACACCCAGTCCGTCGGCTTCGACGCACCCAACTCATCGAGCACCAGGACCTCCGCCTCAAACACCGGTCGCAAGACCTCGAGTTCGGTCTCCCGCACCTGCGCGTTGTAGCTGTTCTGCACCTGCTTCAACAGGTCGCGATAGTCGTAGAACAGCCCCGTCGCACCACGCTCTGATACGAGCGCCTGCAGAATCCCCACGGCCAGGTGCGTCTTACCCACGCCAATCGAACCCGTCAGCAGCAGCCCCCTGCCACCTGTCTCCAGCGGATAGCCCTCAATAAACTTCCTCGCCGTCACCAGAGCCAACCCCTGCGACCTGTGCGAGTACGGAAGATCCGTGTCGTAGTTCTCGAGGGTGCAATGCTCATACCGGCGCGGAATATGCGCCCGGCCCAGCATCCGGGCAGCCCGCCGCTCCACCCGGCAGACGCATTCCTTGGCAAACTGGCGCCCATCTTCCTGAACCACCCGGAGCCCAGAACCCCCGCAAATTGAACAAACTTCACTCATAGCCGTCCAACCAGTATCGCAGCACCTGAATCCAACTACCCCCTGTGCGAATCTAGGATAATCAGATAAACTTAAAGTACTGCTGGCAAAGCCTCCTTACCGGGGCATAAGCGGCGGCGCGACAGGCACTTCGATGTGACGTGAGCTCTACCGTTGCAAGCGATCCGCGCTCCCGGACGGCAGACCGAGATTCAGAAAAGGATAGCTACCATGCCAAAAGAAGGAATTCACCCGAAGTACAACACCATCAACGTCAAGTGCGCCTGCGGAACTACGTTTGAGACCCGCTCGACGCACAAGGGCGACATCGTCCTCGAAATCTGCTCCGCCTGCCACCCGTTCTTCACCGGCAAGCAGAAGCTGGTCGACACCGCAGGCCGTGTCGAGCGCTTCCGCCGCAAGTTCGCCAAGTCCGACGCAGGCAAGGCCGAAGCCGCAACCAAGTAAGCGGAGCAATCAACCTCAACCAAGGCCTCCGCTCAAAACGGAGGCCTTTTATCGTTAGCCATCCCCTTATGAAGAAGCGCTACACCCTCGAGCAGAAACGCTGGGACTCGCCTCGCGAGCACGCCATGCCCGAGCACACGCGCGTCCCTGCGAGCTTCACCATCGGCAACGTGAAGATCGCCCCGGCAACCGTCCTCGCCCCGATGGCCGGAGTCACCGACACCGTCTTCCGCCGCTTCATCAAGAACGCCAGCCAGTTCTCCAGTCCAAAAGGTGTCATCCGGAGCGAAGCGCAACGCGCGGAGTCGAAGGACCTGCATTTTGCTTCGGACGCCACGGCCGTCGAAGCAGCCACCACCAATCAGCAATCCGGCTGCGGCCTCATCATGACGGAGTTCACTTCCGCCGACGGCCTCTCCCGCATGCGCGAGACCAAGCGCAAGCGCTACCTCACCTACTACGACGACGAGCACCCCATCTCCGCGCAGCTGTTCGGATCCAATCCGGAGACCCTCGCCGACTCCGCCCGCATCGTCCAGGACGCCGGCTTCGACATCGTCGATCTCAACCTCGGCTGCCCCGCCAAGCGCGTCGTCGCCTGCAACGGAGGCTCGGGCCTGCTCAAAGATCTCCCACAAATCGAGCGCATCTTCAAAGCCATCCGCGCCGCCGTCACCATTCCCTTTACCGTCAAGTTCCGCATGGGATGGAACGACCAGCACATCGTCTGCGTCGACCTCGCCCGCATGGCCGAAGACTGCGGCCTGAATGCCTGCGCCCTCCACGCCCGCACCCGCGAGGACGGTTACACCGGCCAGGCCCGCTGGGAGTACATCGCCGCCGTCAAAGACGCCGTCTCCATCCCCGTCATCGGCAACGGCGACATTCGCACCCCTGAAGACGCAGCCGCCATGGTCGAGGCCACTCATTGCGACGCCGTCATGATCGGCCGCACCGCTCCGGCAAACCCGTGGATCTTCCGCCAGATCGCCCAGTACACCGCCTCCAAAGAGGCCACCGGCGTCGGCATCTATGACCACCCTACCGACCAGGATCGCTACCGCATGATCCGAACCTACTTCCAGATGTTGGTCGACGAGATCGCCATCGAAGAAACAGCCGAAGCTGCCCGCGCCGAGGCCATCATCGCCTCCGGCCAGATCGCCCGCGAGCAGCGCCACCGCGACTGCGTCGGCAAAATGAAGCAGTTCGCCAGCTGGTTCACCCACGGCGTCCCTGGCGGCGGCTCTCTCCGCAAACAAATCTTTGAATCCAGGAACGGCGACACAGTCCTCGCAGCAATCGAGCGCTTCTTTGAAACCCGCGCGGAAAATCCGCCTCTTCCTGCAACAGATTCAGAGCCAGACGAAGAGCTCCTCACCGCTGCTGCTGCTTACTGCGACTGAACACACAGTCTTTGACCAACCTGACGCGTTTCATTACAGTTTCGTCTCATGAGACGAACCCTCTTGATCGTCAGCCTGCTCGCACTCTCTGCGTCTTTTTTGGTAGCCCAGCAGCAGCCGACGCGCCCCGCCATCACCGGAGTCGCCTTCGCCCGCTTCTACACCACCGATCCCGCCGCCGCGCAAAAATTCTACGGCACCACCCTCGGCTTCCAGCGAAAACAGGCCGACGGGATATGGTTCTACCCTGTCAATCACTCCCAGTGGATCGAACTCCTCACCACGCCACCGCCGCAACCGAACGTTCGCCTCGCTGCCGTAGCCTTCACCACCACCAACGCCGCCCAGCTTGAGCACTACCTCGAAGCTCACAACATCAAGCCTGACCTCCCACTCAAAAACGGTCAGTTCGGAGTGCGCGACCCCGAGGGTAATCTCGTCATCTTCGTCCAGAAAGGCTCCGAAAAACCCGTGGCCACAGCGCCCGCGTCGCCCAACGCCACCAGCAGCCGCATCATCCACGTAGGCTTCATGGTCACCGATCAGGCGAAAGAAGACGCGTTCTGGAAAGGCGTCCTCGGCTTCCGCCCGTACTGGCACGGTGGTCCAAAGCCTGACGTCGACAACTGGGTCAGCATCCAGGTCCCCGATGGCACTGACTGGCTCGAGTACATGCTCAATAACCCGCCCAACCCGACGCTTCAGCACGCTGGGGTCATGGATCATTTCTCCCTCGGCGTCGTCAGCATGCCGGACACTATCGCCGCTCTAGCCCGCAACCACTGCGAAGGACCCAACTGCACCAAGTCCCAGATGGGCCGCGACGGCAAGATCCAGCTCAACCTCTACGACCCCGACCAGACACGCGTCGAATTCATGGAGTTCACCCCAGCGCAGGAGCCCTGCTGCTCTCCCTTTACCGCCAAGCACCCAAGCCCGACCGACGAGAAATAGCCGGCGACGGGAGTTGCAGCGGTACACAAACGCTCACTGTTTGGCAGCCGGCGGAGCTGCACCCACCTTACGCAGCGTCAGATTCGCAGTCGAATCAATCGGCTTCTGTTCTTTATCCAGCATCACCAGCGCGTTTCCCCCCTCGTCGACCAGATACGACTCCGAGCGCTTCTCATCATCCGGGTTCAGTTGATACACCGTCGCATTCTCATCTGTCGCGTCCCCACGCAACAGCGCCCAATCCCCGCGATCCGAGAACGTAACGTCGCCCTTCGGCGCACCGCGATACGTCTGCGTCCGCACAAAAAACGCATAAGTAAAATCGAACTTCGCCTTCGTATAGAGTCGCAACGTCGTCTCCAGCCCCTCGCAATCCGCACAGGGCAACGAGCCTTTGTAGACGCCCAGCAGCACCGCCGTGCCCACCCGCGGGCTTCCCAGCGCGATATGTACCCGCGCCGAATACGCAGCCGTATCCTGCGGAGCCGCACCCGGAACCTTCTCCGGCGTCTCAAATCCAAACACCACCGCCGTGTCCCCCACCGAAGCCGCGTTAAAACGAAATTGCTTAACCTTCTCCGCAGCCCTGCCTCCCTTCGCGGCAGTCGGTCCACTCGCCAACTCGCTCAACCCCGACCCCTTCGGCAGATGCAGCACCCAATCAAATCCATTCACGTCTCCCGAAGACAGCTCCACCACCAGTGTGTCTCCCAGATTGAGAAATACGTCCGTCCGGTTATCCGCCTCACCCAGAGTCACCGTCTTCGCACGCGCCACTTTTGCGAAAGCCATCGCAAAAACAAAGAAGACCACAACAACAATCCTTCGCATCACCGGAACCTCCTCGCACCTCAGGCCCCACTTCGTTTACGCCACACTACCTTCACCTTATCCCGCCAGCGCTCATCGAGCGCCACCAGCGTCCACTCCACACGAGGAGAAAGATACCGCAACACCACCTCAGTCGCCGGATGAACTCGCAGCGCGGACGCCACCAGGTAGAGCCGCGGAGCCTCCGGCGACAACCGCATCCCGCCAAAGTACCCATGCCGCTGAAACTCCCCCAGCCCGGTCACGTTATCGGGATTCTGCAGATGATGCCACCTCACCCGCACCCAATAGTCCAGCCCCTGCAGCGCAAGATGCAGATCCTCATCCGCCTTGAGCTCGATCACTGCAAGCCGCCCATCGCCCGTCACGCCCAGAAGGTCGAGCATTCCACGATCGCTCGCCGCAAACGCGGGCACCTGCGTGTAAACATGCTCAGCCCGCAGATGCGCATCGATCAACGAAACATCCCGTCGCAACACGCTCTCCAGCCACCGCTCCGGTTGCATTCTGTACAACGGATCGCGCTTATCCCCACCAGCACCACGCCTCGCAAACAGCCGCGCGACCAGTCCCCGCAGCTCGGCCTCATTTTCGGAGTTCAACGAAGCTTCATTCGCCCCCGCGCCAAACGTAATTTCCTGCGCGCTGTTGAAAGAGTTTCCCGCGTACCCCACACGCACCCGCGCAAACTCCAACCCATGCAACAGAAACGCCAGCTCCGACCCGCTGCGCAGTCTCTGCTCCACCACATCGCGCATCGCCTCCGGCACCAGCGCCATCACTCGCGCTGCCGACTCAGCAAACCTCTCCTTCGCCGCCGCCTCATTCGGCAAATGCATCAGCCTCGTCGTCAGATTCCCATGATCCGCCGCATCCCTCTCCTCCATCTCCTCCGTCTTTTGGTCGAACTCCCACAGCTCCCACTGCGCCGCGCTCTCATTTAGCCATGCCATCCGCGATAGCGTCAGTGTGGCCATTCCGCGTGGCACAATCATCTTCAATCCCTGATAGACCCGCCGTCCGTCACCAGATTCACGACAGTGATGGAGCCACAAAATTCCTAGCGTCAAAATCCCATCCACCGTCGCTTGCGTCTCTTCCTCGTTCACGGCGATCACGGCCCACGCCTTCTGGCCCTGCACCAACGATCCTCGCGCATACGCTGGCCCAAAGCTCTTCTCCAGATCCATCGCCGTGCGAAACCCATCGGCCTTCATCTCGGGAAAACTTCGCAGCAGCACCCGCTCGAGCACCCGCAGATACTTTACCCGCGTCGTCTCGCGCGTCGAAGGCGCCCGCCGATCACGGTCCGCCACCAACTCGAGCGTCGAAGGCTTCGTCTGCCCAAATCGATGCGTACTCAACCGCAAGACACCATTGCGCATCGCCGTCGCACTCACCCTGCGAACAACATTGCGCTCCTCACTCCAGAGATGCAACGTGCAACGCCCATGCTCGGTCGCGAGCCTGTACTTCGCCTCGCGCATATCGAAAATTACCTTGCCATCTTCGAGCACCAACGCGCGTGCATGCTCGGCAAGAAACGCCTCCAGCGCTGCCGCAATCTGCTCCGTTGTCTGTGAGGGGGTCTCGGTAGATCCCGCGTAAGCTGCTCTAAGCGGCATAGCCGAACCTTAACACATCCACAGCAAGCCGAAGCGAACGAGTTCCCCGCAAAGCACTAAAGGGGAAGCGAAAAATGAAAGGAAGTAATCCGCAGCCGCTCCCGCAGATAAAAGGCATGCGCCTCCTGCCGATGCGTCCCCGAATCCAGGCTGAAGGTATTGCACCCAGCCTCCCGCGCCAGCGCAATGAGCCACTGAATCATCGCCTCGCCATGCCCCTGCGAGCGCGCTGCCGCATCCGTTACCAGATCATCGACATAAAACGTCTTCCCACTCGATAGCATATTCTGCACGCGAAATCCCGCCACGGCAACCACCCGGCCGTCATGCTCCAGCGATGCCAGCTGATACCCCTCCGCCTGCTGCGCCTGCACCCGTTCCACAAACTCACCGGCAACCAGCAGCGGCCGCAACTGATGCATCACCGGAAAGCAACGCTCAATCTCCGCGGGCGTCGCTGCAATCTGGATCGTTCTCGTCTGTGCCATCCGATGCGCCATCCGAGCTACCAACCTTCTTTCGCCCGAAGATGCGTTATATGCGCTACGTGGTGGCGCGAGTGCCACGCATACATCAGCGTCGCCGCCTCCACAGACACCGGCCCATTCTCCGGATGCTTATAGCCCCGTATCCACTGTGGATCTTTCAGCGACTGCAGCAGCATCACCCACCGCGCATGCAGACTCTCCACCAGTTCCAGCGACCACTCCACTGGAGCCGCAGCGTCATGCAGCGTTGCCCACGCGTTCTCGTCGTACGGTTTGATCACCGGCCAATCCTCCGTCAGCGCCAGCCGTATCCGTATAAACGCATTCATGTGGCTGTCGGCGATGTGGTGAACCAATTGCCGCACGGTCCATCCGCCATCGCGATAGTGCGTATTCAACTGTGCCGCATTCAGCCCATCTACCCCATTGCGCAACTGCTCCGGCAACTCCGCCAGCGTCGCAATCGCGTTCGTGCGGTCGTCCGGCGAAATTGTCGCAGGCGCCGAAAACTTTCCCACCGGATATTTAGGGTCGATTCCCTGTAAAGTCATAAGCCATCCCTCACACCTCTACTTAAGCAACGTAGCACACCGTTGTGTAACCTTGTTTCAGCCTCCAAACGTCGAATCCTTTCTATGCACGCAATCTCAAAACGTCTCTCCACCCTCATGCTTCTCGCAGCAACAGCCGTCGCACAGCAAAGTGCAGGACCGGCAGCCACACCTCAACCCATAGGTTTCGACAGCAACAACTACCCCGGCGACGCCGCTCTCCCGATCCTCCGCCGCCACTTCGCCTTCGCCGGCTACTGGCTCACCAACCCGCCCGGCGAACGCACCAACACCTGGGTCGGCAAACGCGAAATCCTCCTCGGCAACAACTTCGGCTTCCTCGTCCTCGCCAACGGCAAAACCGACGCAGAGATCTCCCGCGCCAAACGCGCCGGCACACCACCCGCCACTCTAGGCGCGCACGACGCCGCTAAAGCCGTCGCCGCCGCCCAGCGCGAACACTTCCCCACCCACACCATTCTCTTCCTCGATCAGGAAGAAGGCGGCCGCCTCAATGCCAATCAATCCACCTACCTCCTCGCCTGGACCGAAGCCGTCGCCCACGCCAATTATCTCCCCGGCGTCTACGCCAGTGGCCAGCCCGTCGACGACGCCCCCGGCAAAACCATCACCACCATCCAGAACATCCGCGAACTCGTCGCCGCGCAACATCTCCACGAGATCGCCTTCTGGGTCTACCAGGACGCCTGCCCACCCGCCAATGGCTGTACCCTTACGCCGGCACCCATCACCGTTAGCGGCACTCCCAACGTCATCGCGTGGCAGTACGCCCAATCCCCCCGACGCAAAGAGATCACCTCCGCCTGCGCCAAAACCTACGCCTCCGACAACAACTGCTACGACCCCAACCTCCCCGAATTCACCCTCGACCTAAGCGTAGCCACCACCCCCGACCCCTCGCACGGCAGATAGACTCTCAACTCCCTGTGAGTCGTCATTCTGAGCGGAGCGAAGTATCCCCACATTTCGTCCGCGAGCCCACGACTCCTCCACAAACGAAAAGGCACGGCTTTCACCGTGCCATCTCAAACCTACGAACCTTACCTACAAAGTCGGCGCAAAGTTATCAATAATCGTCACGAAGATTACGCCAAACGTGATCAGCAACAACGGCCACCACCGATCCAACCAAGACTCCTTCGACAAACTCATCGCAAATCCTCCTCCTAAATCCTAACCGACAACCAAACGTTGCTCAATCTGGCGGTGCAGCTTTTACCGCCGACTCGCCAACGCGCTTTTCCATTGCCGCATCCATCTTCCGCCCCTATCATCAAAAGAAGATGACCCTCCCTCCCACCGACCACAAGCGCTACTTCATCGAAAAACTAGGAATCTCCGAGCGCCTCATGGAGCGCTGCCTCGGCGAAGCCCTGTCCGCCGGCGGAGAATACGCCGACCTCTACTTCGAATCCGTCACCTCCACCGCCCTCGGCATCGACGAGTCCCTCGTCAAAACCGCCGCGCAGGGCATCAGCCTCGGCTGCGGCATCCGTGTCCTCTCGGGCGAGCGCACCGGCTACGCCTATACCGACGACCTCTCCTCCGACTGCCTCCTGAAAGCCGCTCGCACCGCAGCCCTCATCGCCTCCGGCCCCGCAAAAGAGCTGATGCACGGCTTCCGCCACACCGAAACTCCCGCCCTCTACCCCGCAGCCGGAGCCACCACCGACGCCGAGATCGCCGCCAAGCTCGCCCTCATCCAGCGTGCCGACGCCGCAGCCCGCGCCTACGACCCGCGCATCACGCAGGTCCGCGCCGGCTTCAACGACGAGCTCCGCCGCATCCTCGTCGCCGCCTCCGACGGCACCTTCGCCTCCGACACGCAACCCCTCGCGCGCCTCAACGTCTTCGTCATCGCCAAAGACGCCGCAGCCAACAACGGAGCCGGCAGCACCGCCCGCGGCAGCAGCGGCGGCGGCGGTCGCGTCACCATGGACTTCTTCACCGACTCCAAATCCCCCGAGCACTTCGCCCGCGAAGCCGCCCGCACCGCCATCCTCCAGCTCGACGCCATCGACGCCCCCGCCGGCGAGATGCCCGTCGTCCTCGGCCCCGGCTGGCCCGGCGTCCTCCTTCACGAAGCCGTAGGCCACGGCCTCGAAGCCGACTTCAACCGCAAGAAAACCTCCGCCTTCGCCGGCCTCATCGGACAAAAAGTCGCCAGTGAAAAAGTCACCGTCGTCGACAACGGCCTCATGCCCGGACGCCGCGGCTCCATCAACATGGACGACGAGGGCAACCCCACACAGGAAACCGTCCTCATCGAAAACGGAATCCTCAAGGGCTACCTCTCTGACAAACTCTCCTCGCGCCTCATGGGCACGCCCAACACCGGCAGCGGCCGCCGCGAGAGCTACCACCACATCCCCATGCCGCGCATGACCAACACCTACATGCTCAACGGCACCGACGCCCCCGAAGACATCATCAAATCCGTCCAGCGCGGACTCTACGCCGTCAACTTCGGCGGCGGCTCGGTCGACATCACCAGCGGCAAGTTCGTCTTCTCCGCCAGCGAAGCCTACCTCATCGAAGACGGCAAAGTAACCCGCCCCGTAAAAGGCGCAACCCTCATCGGCAACGGCCCCGAAGCCCTCAAATACGTTTCTATGGTTGGGAATGATCTTGCTTTAGACGAAGGCATAGGCACCTGCGGCAAATCCGGCCAGTCCGTCCCCGTTGGCGTAGGCCTCCCCACTACCAAGCTCGACAAAATGACTGTCGGTGGCACGTCCTAACCGGACGGGCGGACGCGCTTCGAGCCAAAGGCACTCCACGGAAAAATTCGAGGTCTCATCCGTGCCATAGGCATGAATCCGATCGCTCTCATACAATTTGAAGCGTATGCCCCACGAAACAAAAGGCCGCGGCTACAGAGTTCGGATCGAAGAGGATCGCGTCTCCGTTGAGCATCGCGCCTCCTTCCGCCGTAGCACAATCGCTGAATTGGCAATTTTGTATCTCTGTTATTGCTTGTTCACGGATGTCAGAAAAACCATCGTGGATTTCTATAACTCGCATGACGCAGTCATCGGCGGCTTTGCCTTGTTACTATTGCTCATTCCATTTCTTTTCGGAGCAACCTGGCTCTTCTTCGCTTCTGGCGAAGTAATGAGCTGTGGGGCCCAAGAACTTTACTTCGCCAAACGGCGAATTTGGGGTCGCTGGCACCGCTTTCGCTTCCCTTCCACCGAAATTCGAGAACTTCGCTCAACATTTCGCGGTTCATCAAAAACTCGTATCTACACTGTCTTGACTTTTAAATACAACGGCCACACCTTCGACATACTCGAAGACCTCAGTCGAACAGATTCGGATCGCGTCTTACATGCTTGCAAATCTCTAGGCGTGGACACCATCATCTCGATCGATCCCGGCGATGCCATGTTGAAAGACATTGACCAGCGAGGCTGGTTCATCAATCCATTGCGCACCGATGGTGATCAGAATCCATCGGAAACGCACTAGCAGAGACGCGATTCACCGAATGCCGGTCACCAATCATCCAGTTTCATAGCTAATTTGGCCGTCGTGCTAAGCACGATTCTCTTCAGCCATACAAAGAACTTCCCACCAAAAATGGCTGACCCGAGGACGTTCTCAGGCCTTCAATCCAATAAATAGGCCCACAATCCGCTACAATAGAGCTAGCGCCCTTTACAGCACCACAACGAAAAGTAAAATCCAACGCTCGACCAACAGTCTCAAGTTCATCGAGGTGTCTCATGGCAGTCGAACGGGAAAAATTCTACGAGTGCGAAGTGAAGCGCCTTCGCGTCCGCGCAGCCGGCGGCTACGAGCCCTTCTGGAAGGTCAAGCCCATCACCGTGGCCCTCGAAGATAACGACACCGAATTCCGCTGCAAAGACTGCGGTGGTGCCGTCAAAGTCTTCAAGCGCCGCACCCCCGAAGGCCCTGCCGCCCACATCGAGCACAAGCTCAAGAGCGACTCCGAGTATTGCGCCTCCGGCCTCTACTTCCTCAAGGCCACCGACGGCCGCCAGCCTCGCCCCTCCGCAACGCCTGTCCGTTAGGCCGGCAAGCGCGCCGACCCAAACTCCGATTCACCAGTTGCCAACTGGTCGCATGGGTGAGCCTCTAATTCGCTGCCCTGCACTTACACCGGCCGAATCTCATACTCCAGCTTTCCGATTGCCTTGAGCTCCACCACGGAAAACGTCTTCCCCGGTACGGGCGTTTTGTCCTGTTCGTGGACGGTTTTCTGTGCACTCGACACCACACAAGCAGCGTCGAACACCGGCACCCGCTCGACAATCTCCCCCTCGCGCTCCACGGTCACACGAATCCGATCCGGCGCAAAGACAACACTCTTCGTCCCGCCGCCCGTCAGCGGATACCGCACCGCCGCGCCGCCATCCGAATACGCCACCTCGAGCCCCGAAGCCTCCACCGGCGATGCACCGCCAGCCGAAGTTCCCCAGGCCGTCTCCGCGCCGGATGTCTGCGACTGCAACAACACACCCTTGCCCGGAGTCCACACCATCGTCAACCCCAGCCGTTCCTGTGGCGTAATCGTCTTCGGAGCCGAAGCAAACGCCGCGTAATACCCAGGCCGACGCACGTAAGTAAACACGATAGGCTCGCGCGCGTCCTTCCGCTGCTCCACAAAGTTCTGCTCGTTCAAAGGCCGAACCATCTTGCGAGCCTCCGCAATCTGCTTCGCCGTCGGATGCCATTCATAACTCGACCGCTGCAAAAACAAATAGGGCGACAACGCACTGAACTCTCCCACCTTCAGCGGATCCACCTGCGGCCACTCCCTGTTGAGCTTCTCCCGCGCCGCACGAATCAACTCCACGCGCCGCTCCGGTGGTGTAGCAAACGCTCGCATCATCGCGCACCGCTCTGCCAACGGAGTATCGATAAACCCATACGTCGCATGCTGCTGCCGCGTCTCGATGCCTCGGTTCAGCACGAAGAAATTCTGCCCCGGCTCCGGCAGCGCGTTGTATTGCAGCCACTGCGCAAACCTGTTCTCCTCGTCCACCAGCAGCTTCGCCAGATCCGTATTCCGCCAATAGCTATAAGCCATCTGTAGATTTTCATGATGCGTATTCAGGGTGTAGCCCAGGTCAGGGCCGTTGCCCTCGTACATATATCCCGCGGGACTTTGCAGCTCCGTCCCGGCCGCTTTCAGCCGTTCCTGCAACCGAGCCCACAACTCAGCATCCGGATACATCGCCAGAAACGCCGCACCACCCGCGAAGATATTCGTGTACTGGTTCGAGAACTCCTTCCCATGGCTGTAAAGCTCCGGATCGAACAGCACCGCATGCGCCGCCTTGCGCACGCCATCAATCATCCGTTGATGAAGCGAAGCAGAAATCGGCGGCCCGCTCTTCAACAAACGCAGCGCCTCCGACATAAATTTCACCGCAAACGAAGTCGCCGCAAGATTCCACTCCTGCGGTCCATACTCGCTGAACTGCCCATCCGGGCTCTGGATCCTGCACCAGAAATCAATCGCCAGCTCCAGCCGCGCACGCAATGCAGGATGCCCGCGATAAGGATTCCAGCTCCGCGCCGTCGTATAAAACCACGTCAGCGTCAGAATGCTCTCCATAATCCGGGCGTTATACGGATGAAGCTGGGGCGTTCCCCGCCAAACCGAAATGTTGATGAACCCCTTGTCGGACCCCTCCAGAACCACGCTATTTGCCACGCGCGCAAAGTGGCTCAGCGCAAACGGCAAATCGAGATCTTCATCGGAAAAATCCGAGGGCTTAATCTTCGCCGTATCGAGCGCAGGCACAGCAGCAATCGCCGCTCCATGATCATCAATCATCAATCCCGGCACACGCAGCATTGGAACAGCAGCCGCACTCATCAGAAAATCTCGTCGATTCATCGTCATGTTTGTCCCAAACCATCATATTCATATCTGGGCCACCGTTTTCGCCCGCGATACAAAACTTAAGAAAACTTTCCGCCGACCGCAAAGCGATATCCTAGAATTCATGCCGACCGAAACCCAGCCTCACATCGACCTGAAATCCATCGCATCCGACGTCCTCGCCCGCTCCCTGAAATCCGGAGCTACCGACGCCGAGGTCGTCCTCTACGAAGGCGACGAGTTCTCCGCGCTCGTCCGTCTCGGCCAGGTTGAAACCCTCAAAGAATCCGGCTCCCGCGCCATCGGCCTTCGCGTCTTTATCGGCCAACACGTCGCCAGCACGTCCTCGAGCGACCTCTCCACCGAAGGCCTCACCCACCTCGTCGAAGGAGCCATCGCACTCGCCCGCATCACCAGCGAAGATCCCTTCGCTGGCCTCCCCGAACCCGACGCCTTCGGCAAACTCGAAGGCGACCTCCACCTCTACTTCGATGACGTCAACCACATGCCCCCGGCCGAGCGCATCGAGATCGCCCGTCGCACCGAAGCCGCCGCGCTCGCCTACGACACCCGCATCCAGAACTCCCGCGGCGGCGACTTCGACACCGCCACCACCCACAAGATCATGCTCAACTCTCGCGGCTTCTTCGGCGAATACCGTCGCAGCTACTGCGGTTTCTCCGCCTCGCCCATCGCGCAGGACGAAAAAGGCAACATGCAGCGCGACCACTGGTTCTCGAACGCCCGCACCACCACAAAACTCGACAACCCCGAAGCAGTCGGCCAGGAAGCCGCGCGCCGCACCCTCCGCCGCCTCAACGGCCGCCGCGTCCCGACACAAAAGGCCTCCGTCGTCTTCGCCCCCGAGCTCTCCCAATCCGTCATTGGCAACATCTTCGACGCCGCCAACGGAGACGCCATCTACCGCAACGCCTCTTTCTTCAGCGGCATGCTAGGCGAGCGCGTCGCCGGAGAAAACATCACCGTCATCGACGACGGCACTATGGTCTTCGACGGGATCGGCGGCTTCGGCACCCGCCCGTTCGATGGCGAAGGCCTTCCCACTCGCCGCACCATCCTCGTCGAACGCGGCATCCTCAAAAACTACGTCCTCAACACCTACACCGCGCGCAAGCTCCACATGCAATCCACCGGCAACGCCTCGCGCGGCCTAGCCGGCAACCCCGGCATCGGCGCGGGCAACTTCTTCCTCGAACCCGGCACCCTCACCCCCGAGCAGATCATCGCCGACATAAAAACCGGCCTCTACGTCACCGAAACCATGGGCCACGGCGTCAACCTCGTCACCGGCGACTACTCCCACGGAGCCAGCGGCCTCTGGATTGAAAACGGCGAGATCGCCTACCCCGTCGAAGAGATCACCATCGCCGGCAATCTCAAAGACATGTACAAAAACATAGTCGCCATCGGCAACGACCTCGTCTTCCACGGAGCCAGCGCAGCCCCCACCCTCCGCATCGAAGGCATGACCATCGCCGGATCGTAAGAAATTGTTGGAATGAATAAACTACGAAATTCAAACTGGGATTTCGCCCCGACCAAAGCCGATCATTCTGATCGCGGCGACGCCGTCACCCGCATTCGGCGTTGCAGTTGTTTGTTTCTAATCCGTGTCATCTGTGCAAATCCGTGTTAAGTCTCTAGGTTCTTAACCAGCGATTCCGTCAGGTGCACGCTTCGCATCTAACCCGAATACAATCCTTCTGTGGCCGCTCCCTTCCACTTCGAACACGTCGTCGACTTCTCCCCCGCGCAAGCCGACGAAATCCTCCGACGCATCCCCGCCAAACCCGGAGTCTTCGCGCTCTGTGGCCCACGCCCCGAAGACGCACCCTACCTAACCCACACCACCGACATCCGCCGCCGCACCCGCCGCCTGCTCGACCCGCCCGAATCGCAATCCAAACGTCTCAACCTCCGCGAAAAAGTCGCGCGCATCGAGTACACCCTCACCGGCTCCCGCTTCGAATCCTCCCTTGTCCTCTACGACGCCACCGCCGCACACTTCGGCCACGCCGAAGCCCGCCGCCGCCTCAAGCTCCACACGCCTTACTTCCTCCGCCTCACCATCGAAAACGAATTCCCCCGCGTCTACGCCACCAACAAGCTCTCCAAGCGCGGCCTCGCGCAAATGTACGGCCCCTTCCCCTCACGCGCCGCCGCCGAGCGCTACTGCGACGCCGCACTCGACCTCTTCAAACTCCGCCGCTGCCACGAAGACCTCGCCCCCTACCCCGAACACCCCGGCTGCATCTACGGAGAGATGGGCAAGTGCATCGAGCCCTGCAAACAGGCTTGCACCCCCGAGCAGTACGCCGCCGAAACCGCCGCCGTAAAAAAATTCTTCGACACCCGCGGCGAGTCCATGATCATCGACATCGGCCTCGCCCGCGAAGAAGCCTCCTCCGGCATGCAGTTCGAAAAAGCCGCCGCCCTCCACGCGCAATGGCAAAAGGTTAAATCCGTCCAATCGCTCGCCGACTGGATCGTCCGCCCCATCCCCAAACTCCGCGCCATCATCGTCCAATCCGCGACGCCTGCCCCAGACAACTCACCAGACAATCCCGAAGTCCACCTCGAAGAAGCCGCTCTCTTCCTCCTCGAAGGCGGCTGCCTCCTCGGCCCGCATCGCCTCTCCACTCTCGGCGTCCGCGCCGTCCGCGAACAGACCAGCGTGGGCAGCTCCCTCTTCGCGCAGCCCTTAATGCTGCAGCCCATCCCTCTTGATGGCGACTCCATCGGCCCCACAAACTCGCCCGAAGCGCGAGCCGCTCACGTCATCGCCACGCTCGAAGAACGAGCCGGCAAACCCACCGACCTCGCCCTCCTCAGCGACCACCTCTCGCTTCTCCGCCGCTGGTACTACCGCCCCGAAAAGCAGCGCAACGGCGAAGTCTTCCTCGCCAACGAAGACGGCACCTGGCCGATCCGCAAAATCCTCCGCGGAGCCGCCCGCATGGCCCTCGGCGACCCCAAACCCATGGCCGACACCAACCGCGAAGCCGCCAAAACCACCGCCAAAGACCTCAAAACCAAAATCCTTCACGAAGGCCGCCCCGACGTGGAACGAGTGGTGCCGGTCGTGCCAAAGAATCGATAGCAATCTCACAGGAAGTTGGTCGTAGTTTCCGATAAGCCGACTTTACAGGCACAAGGGGAATAGTCCGTATGGCCCGCGTGATTCGCCCAGTTTCCGCTACCAACTATTAGATTTGCCAGTGGCTGATTCTGTCGTGATGCATATAGTTGCAGATGATCTGACGTACCAGATGACCGGAGGATGACCGTGACTAGCAAACCGCCGAGTGAAATCCAAACCCTTATCGAGGACCACATCAAGGGTTTCAACACCCAGGATACCGAGCTTTACCAGCGTGTTTTTGGGGACACCGCGATCATCATTGATGGCATCGCACCCTATCTCTGGCCGAACCCAAATGCTCCGGCCAATTGGCTTGCTGACGTAGAGAAGTGGCGTGAGAAGTTTGAGGTTTCGCACGAACATCTCTCATACGAGATGGGGTTCTGGAACGTGGAGGGCTCCTATGCCTACGCTGTCATAGCGGGGACTCTTTCGGTAACGATTAAGGGGCAAACGGCCGTTCGGACTGGCACCCTCGCATATACATTTTCAAAGCATGGCCAGGAGTGGAAGATAGATGCGCAGGCGTGGGGCCGCACATCGTAGAGCACCATACCATTTGGTCCACAGGCTGGGCTGGGAAAGCGCACATCATTCCGTGCGGGATGTCGGCAATACGGAAGTAATCATCGTCCTCTTGTAGTGAACGCAAAACGGGGGTATCGGCAACACGTGAACGACTCTAAGTCATCCGCGCCAATACCCCACTGCTAAACTTGCTCTCAGGAGCACTCCCAAGTGATCGAACTGGCATTCTCCATCCTAGCCTCCGACTTCGCCCATCTCGCCGACGAAGTCGCAGCCGCCGAGCGCGGTGGCGGCACCATCGTCCACGTCGACGTCATGGACGGCCACTTCGTCCCCAACATCACCTTCGGCCCTCCCATGGTCAAGGCCCTCCGGCCCATCACCAAACTCCCTCTCGACTGCCACATGATGGTCGAAAACCCCGACGACTTTATCGAAGCCTTCGCCGAAGCCGGCGCCGACATGATGTCCGTCCACCAGGAGGTCTGCCGCCATCTCCATCGCACCCTCCAGCAGATCGCCCACCACGGCATGCAGCCCGCCGTCGTCATCAACCCCGCCACCCCAGTCGAGACCCTCATCGAAGTCCTTCCCATGGTGCATCATGTCCTCGTCATGAGCGTCAACCCCGGCTTCGGCGGCCAGGAATTCCTGCCCCTCTGTCTCGACAAAATCGCCCACCTCGCCGAGCTCCGCGAAGAGATGGGTCTCAACTTTCGCATCGAAGTCGACGGCGGCATCGCTAACGACACCGTCGCCCTCGTCGTCGAAGCAGGAGCGGACATGTTAGTGGCCGGTTCGGCGATCTTCGCCCACGGCAAGGCCGAGCAGAACGCACGTGAATTCCTCAAGCTCGCCCGCGCCGCCGCCCCGGCAGAAGTTCGCGAAGCACGATAAAGGTCAGCACGGTAGAATAAGAGGCAGTCTCAGCGCCCTCCGGCGCGAGGCGGAATAGGGTCAATAGCGGATGAACAGACGTTCCTTTTTCCCAACCACCAGGGCCACCACACAGGCTGCCCTCGCCGTCGCCAGTCTCATTATCGCGAGCCTCAGCGCAGGCGCACAGGTCACCGGCTCCAGCACCCAGACCACCGACGCCAACGGCCAGCCCCAGCAGACCGTCACTCTCTCGAGCCCCACGGACAAGAAGGCAGACAAGGTCATCCAGTCCAAGGACACCAAGAAGGAGATGGCGAAGGAGAAAAAGATCGCTCCCGTCGACGCCGGCCTTCCCGACAAGGTCCTCTATGACAAGGCCGTCAACGCCACCAAGAGCGGCCACTTCGACGTCGCCCGCCTCGATCTCCAGACCCTGCTCAACACCTATCCCGACTCGCAATATCTGATGAAGGCCAAGCTCGCCATCGCCGACTCCTGGTACAAGGAAGGCGGCACCGCGGCCCTCACGCAGGCCGAGCAGGAGTACAAGGACTTCATCACCTTCTTCCCCAACGCCCCCGAGGCCGCCGAGGCCCAGATGCGCGTCGGCGACATCTACTTCCGACAGATGGACAAGCCTGACCGCGACTACTCCAAGGTCACCCACGCCGAAGCAGAGTATCGCCTCATGCTCCAGCAGTTCCCTGACTCCACCCTCGTCCCACAGGCCAAGCAGCGCCTCCGCGAGGTTCAGGAGGTCATGGCCACGCGCGAGTCCGCCATCGCCGCCTTCTACGCCACCCACAGCAACTGGCCCGCCACCATCGCCCGCTACCAGACCGTCGTCGACACCTACCCGCAGTACAGCCACATGGATGAGGTCCTCATCGGTATGGGCGACGCCTACGAGACCGAGGCCAGGTTCGTCCGCACCCTTAAACTTCCCGAGGCCGGCAAAGCGCGCCTCGAGAAAATCTACGACGATCAGGCCATCGCTGCCTACTCGCGGGTCGTCCTCGATCACTCAGCCTCCCAGCACGTCGAAGACGCGCGCGACCGCCTCCAGGCGATGAACGTACCCGTCCCGACGCCAACACCCGAGCAGATCGCCGCAAGCCTCGCGCTCGAAAACAGCCGCCGTCAGTACAGTCTCCAGGACCGCGCCACCATCCTCTTCATGCACCGGCCCGACGTCGTCCTCACCGCGCGTGACGGCGAGCCAACCCTGACCGACCCGGCCCCCACCCTCGCGCCGCACGTCACCACCCAGATTCAGAACGACTTCAAGAGTTCGTTCGCGGACCCTGGCGCAACCGGAACCCCCGGAACTCTCAACCCGCAGCCCAAACCTTCCGGCGATCAACCCCCCGCTGCTGCTCCGGCTGAGGCCGCTGCCGCACCCGCAGCAGCACCCGCGGCCGCCGCGCCTCTTCAGCTTCAGGAAGTACCCGCCGCGGACGCTTCTACCGCGGGCGCAGGTACGGCTGCCGTCACTAACGTGACCAACGCCGCGCCCGCAGCCTCCGCACCCGCAGGCAACTCCATGGGCGTCGAGATCCTCACGCCAGGCGCAAACGCGGCTCCCCCGGGCCCGTCGCAGCCCGCACCGTCCAGCACGGCCAACCCCAGCGAGAACGGTGGTCTCCACGCCGTCGGCCCGGTCAACTCAACGGCGCTACCCGCAGCAGAGAAGCCCGCTGCATCCCCCGACGCCGTCAACGACGTAGCCGAGAAGCCGCAACCCGCCGCCCAATCCCCCAACGCCAACGGCAAGAACCCCAAGCCCGAGTTCGACAAGGGCGACGAGTCCTCGAGCAAACATAAAAAGAAGAAGGGCCTCGCCAAACTTAACCCCTTCTAGCCACAAATTCATAAACGGGAAAGGATGCAGCCACCGCGCTGCATCCTTTCCCGTTTTAACGCCGTCATTCTGAGCGGAGCGAAGAATCCCCGCATTTGCTTTTGCATTTCTTGCCCCGTAGGGGCCCTGCTTTTTGCAATTTCGCTCTACCGAAACTCCGCCGAAGAAGCCAACGCCCGCCGCCGAACCCGAGGCACAATCAACGCCGACAAAAGAATCAACACCAGCACCGCCAGCAGCCAGAAAAATCCCGGCCCCACCGACACGCGATGCCCCTGATTCACCCTCCCCACATGCGAGATATGTCCGCCCAGCACATACGCGCTACCCGAGATCGATTCATCCGTCTCATACACCGCATTGCCACCCAGCACCACCGTATCGCCTCCAATGCGCGCCGCCGAATCCACCACCGCATTTCCCCCGACCACCGCCGCGCTTCGCTCCACCCTCCCGCTCACATTCAAGCTTCCAAACAGCACAATCACGCGCCCCGTAACATCCCCCTCCACCTGCACCGAGCAAAAAATGCAGGTCGCGTTATGAATCTGCTGTCCCGAAGCAACAAAAATATCCTCCCCCACATACGAGCGATTCGGCGCCTGCCCCAAAGCCCCGACCGTCAGCAGCATCGTCATCAAACCACAAAAAAGTCTATGCACGGAAACATCCTCTCAATGACAATCCGCTGCCTTGCTATCCTGCGGCCTGCTCAGGATATACGCACTCACGACTCCACATGTTCCTCGCTTTTGCTAACTAGCCGACCTGCTGACTAGCTAATAGCCACCTCAAAACCTCCGCCCCTGCGGATAAACCGGAAACTGATACCGGTTCCGCCGCACCACCCACACAATCAGCCAGATCAGCCCAGCCAATATCAGCAGCGGAGCCGAACGGCAGCAGCAGCCATATCTTGCTCGGCGCCACCGCCCGCGACCCATGAATCGTAGCGCCGTCACCGGTCATTACATCGCCCGCGGCAATCGCCACATCGCCCTTCACCCACGAACCCGCTCCGAGGTTCAGATTCCCGCCCAGCACCGCCACATCCCCGCCGATGCTCTTCCCCGAATCCACCGTGATATCCCCAAACGCCACGGCAACATCGCCGGTCACTTCTCCATGCACATGCACCGAACAAAACGCGCACGCCACATCCGCCGCCGTTTCGCCTTCGGAGATCGTGATATCGTCCCCCACACTCGCGCGGTCGTTCCCCGACTTGGCAAGCGCCGGCAAACTCAACGAGACAACAGCAAACCCCAACAGCAATCTGCGCATAGAAAAACCTCGTGCGGCTAGTGTAGTCGTTCCAAGATCCCCCGGAGGACCAACCAATCCCCTCCCCCGAGTGCTACCCTTAAACCATCCATGAGCGAGCAACTTCCGAGCAACGAACTACCGAAAGCTTACGATCCATCTGTAATTGAACAACGCTGGGCGGACTACTGGGTTAACGAACGCCTGTTTGACGTTCCAACTCCGCAAAGTACGCAGGACAAAGAAGAAAAGTTCACCATCCTGCTCCCGCCGCCTAACGTTACCGGCCGCCTGCACATGGGCCACATGCTCAACCAGACCGAGATGGACATCCTGACTCGCTGGCACCGCATGCTCGGCGACCTCGCCCTCTGGATCCCCGGCACCGACCACGCCGGCATCGCCACACAGATGATGGTCGAGCGCCAGCTCAAAGAACAAGGCACCTCCCGCATCGAGCTAGGCCGCGAAGCCTTCACCGAACGCGTCTGGTGCTGGCGCAAGCTCTACGGCGGAGCCATCCTCGATCAGATGAAGCGTCTCGGCGCCTCCGTCGACTGGTCCCGCGAGTACTTCACCATGGACGACCGCCTCTCCATCGCGGTCAAAGAAGCCTTCATCCGCCTCTACGAACAAGGCCTCATCTATCGCGGCGCCTACATCGTCAACTGGGACCCCAGCATCCAGACTGCAGTATCAGATTTAGAAGTCGAACACGAAGAGCGCGCTCGGCAAGCTCTACCACATCCGCTACCCTCTCGTTGACGGATCAGGCCACATCACCGTAGCCACCACGCGCCCCGAGACCATGCTCGGCGACACCGCCGTAGCCGTAAACCCCACCGACGAACGCTACACGAACCTCATCGGCAAAAAAGTCCGCGTGCCCCTCACCCAAACCAGCGGCAGCCCCGCCCGCGAGATCCCCATCCTGGCCGACGACTGGGCCAAACCCGAGTTCGGCACCGGAGCCGTCAAAGTCACACCAGCCCACGATCCTAACGACTTCGCCATCGGCCAGCGCCACAATCTCGCCGCGCCCTCCATCCTCGACGAAACCGCGCACGTCACACTCCCCGGCTCACCCTACGACGGCCTCGATCGCTACGCCGCACGCGAACGCATCGTCAACGATCTCGAATCCGAAGGCCTCCTCGTTGCCATCAAAGATCACACCCTCACCATCGGCCTCAGCCAGCGCACAGGCGTAGTCATCGAGCCGCGCCTTTCGCTCCAGTGGTTTCTAGCCGTCAACAAAACCCCCAACACCGGCGGCAAATCCATCGCACAAAACGCCATCGACGCCGTCGAATCCATCAACGGCGAAAAACCCGCCATCCACTTCACCCCCGAGATGTACAAAAAGATCTATCTCGAGTGGATGACCAACATCCACGACTGGTGCATCTCCCGCCAACTCTGGTGGGGCCATCGCATCCCTGCATGGCACTGCAAATCCTGCGGCGGCATCACGGTCTCCCGCGAAACACCAAAGACCTGCGCCAACTGCAACTCCACCGAGATGATCCAGGAAACAGATGTCCTCGACACATGGTTCTCCTCCGGCCTCCTACCCTTCACCACCCTCGGCTGGCCCGACGCTATGGCAGGCATCAAAATCCAGGGCCCGCCCCTACCCAATCCAGATGGAATCGCCCCCTCAGTCACCTTGACGAGGGGCGGGAAAGGTAACCCATCGCCTGAGGAGCGCAAAGGAATTGAGGAGGACATTGCGAGCGCAGTCGAAGAAGCGGCCGCGAACATGGGCCTCAATGAAAATCAAACTGCTGACCTGAAGATCGCGATCGCTCTAGCGCGTTCACGGCAACTCAGCGATGACCTCGAAGCCTTCTATCCTACATCTCTCCTCGTCACCGGCTTCGACATCCTCTTCTTCTGGGTAGCACGAATGATCATGCTCGGCTGCCACTTTACTCTCGACATCCCCATGCCCGACGGCAGCAAGCGCGACCTCGCCAACGCAGTCCCTTTCAAAGAGGTCTACATCCACGGCCTCGTCCGCGACGCCAACCGCGAGAAAATGTCCAAAACCAAGGGCAACGTCATTAACCCCATCGACATCATCGAGCGCTTCGGCACCGACGCCGTCCGCTTCACCCTCGCCTCCATGGCCTCACCAGGCACCGACATCGCATTCAGCGAAGCCCGCACCGAAGGCAACCGCGCCTTCGCCAACAAAATCTGGAACGCCGCCCGCTTCCTCTTCATGAACCTCGACCGCGCCCGCGACGCCGGCTACAAGATCACAGTCAAGACCCCCACCAACGACGCAACGACAGAACCCTGGACCCTCCCCGAACACACTCCGCTAGAAACCCGCTGGATCTTCGACCGCCTCCACGCCGTCACCACCGAAGTAGACCGGGCCCTCACCAACTACCGCTTCGACGAAGCCGCCAACGCCATCTACCAGTTCTTCTGGGGCGAGCTCTGCGACTGGTACCTCGAACTCGTCAAGCTCCGCCTCGTCTTCCCCGAGTACGACTTCACCAAATCCACGCACAACGACGTCACCGCCCTAACCCTCGCCTCCCTCACCGGAGTCTTCGAGTCCGCCCTCCGCCTCCTCAGCCCCTTCATGCCCTTCCTCACCGAAGAGATCTGGCACGCCCTCTACAACCAGAAGCCCCCCGCAAAATCCATCGCACTCACCCGCTACCCACAACCCGCCGACTTCCCCGCCGACCCCGTCGCCGCAGCCGCAATGACCACCATGCAGGACCTCATCACCACCATCCGAGCCCTGCGCAAAGACCTCGGCGTCCCCGAAAAAGAATCCACCCCCATCGCCCTCCACGCAAGCAATCGCGTCATCGCCTTAGCCGACGCAAATCAGGACATGCTCGTCCGCATGGCTCGCGTCAACTCCATGGACTTCACCGCCGACCCTCTCTCCGGCACTAACGCTCGCAGCACCGCCGACTTCGACGTAGCCGTCATCTACGAGCGCCAGATCGACATCCCCGCCGAACGCGAGCGCCTCACCAAAGATCTCGCCAAATACGAAAAGGGCCTCGAAGCCGCAAACCGCCAGCTCAACAACGAATCCTTCATGGCAAAAGCCCCAGCCCACATCGTAGAAGGCCTCCGCAAACAACACGCCGAAACCAAAACCCTTTACGACAAAACCAAAGCCGCTCTCGACGCCTTAGGGTAATCCTCGTGAACAAACCCATTCCCGCTGCGTGCCTGCTCCTCCTGTCCACAACGGTTTGGGGACAAACTCCTACTGCTCCTGCCGCGAATCAGGAATCGACCCCAGACACACAACCCGTAACAACGCTCCGAGTCACCACACGTGTAGTCGAGATCTCCGCGGTAGTCAAAAGCAAGAACGGCCAACCTGAAGGTGGCCTCACTAAAGATGACTTCATCCTCAAACAGGACGGCAAGCTCCAGCCGATCCGCTACTTCTCCCAAGGCTCCGATCTCCCCCTTACCTTAGCCCTGATGGTGGACACCAGCGGAAGCCAACGCACCTTCATCAACGACGAGGCGCTCGCCAGCGACGTCTTCTTCGAGACCATGATGGGCCGCAGGCAGGATCGCGCCATGCTCGTGCAGTTCGACACCTCCGTCCAGCTACTCCAGGGCATGACTAATTCGCCCAGCGTGCTCCATCTCGCGCTGACGCGCCTAAGCTCCCACGCCTCCGCCGTGGGCGGAACCCTGTTGAACGACGCCGTATACTCCGTCGCAAAAAATGTTCTCGCAAAAGAGACCGGCCGCAAGGCAATGGTCCTCCTCACCGACGGCGGCGACAACGGAAGCCGATCCACTCTCGACAACGCCATCGAACAGGCGCAACGAGGAGACATTCAGATCTACTCGATCCTCTACAGCGTGCGAAACGAAGCCGCCAAATTCGGCGTCGGCGGTCCAGGGAGCCCAGACCCGGGAATGAAGATCCTGCAGAGCCTCTCTGACGCAACCGGCGGCCGCGTCTTCACCGTCTCACCCACGCTAAGCCTACGGGAGATCTTCACTCAGATCGGCCAGGACCTCCGCCTGCAATATGCCCTCGGCTACACCCCACCCGCAGACACGCAACCGAACAGCTATCACAAGCTCGAGCTCAAGGCTAAGAACAACAAGCTAACCGTCCAGGCTCGCAAAGGCTTCTTCGCCCAACCCTGAGTCGTCAAGGGGCCAACAGCCCGCTCTAAAGCCTAGGGCGAAGCCCCAGGTATCGATCCCCCAAAAACAAGGGTCGATAACCCGACCTATCGCCGCTTCCTCGTCACCCACGTCGTCATACACCGGTAATCCTGCACGATGGTAGTCTTCAGCGGATCCACCAGCACCGCATTCAACTCCTCCGTCAACCCCAGCAACATCGCCTCATCCACCAGATACCACTCCGACCCATCCCCAACCACAAAAATATTCCCCCGAACCCGCCTGAAGTTCATCCCAATCCTCGAACCCAATCGGCAAAACAACATCCCACCCGGCCTTAGCACCCTCCACAACTCATTCACCATCGCGCGAAAATGCCGATCATCTCGCGCAAAGTGAAGCACCGAACTGCACATCACCACATCGGCCATCCTATCGGCAAACGGCATCTTCTCAATCGCCCCAACCTGAAAGTTCCCGTCCGGCAATCCAGTCTCAAGCGACGCCGACAACTGGCGAACATGCTCAACCCCTTCGGCATTTGCATCCAGAGCAAACACCTCGCACCCCTCCCGCAGCAGATGCACAAGATTCCGCCCATACCCGCATCCCGCGTCAAGCACCCGCATACCCGCCGCGATATTCCCCCGCAGAATCTGATCGAACACGTAGATGTCGATCTGCCCAAACTGCTCCTGAACGCTCAGCCTCGCCCCGCCCCGCTCCTCATCCATATACGAGTTGTACCAGCATCCCCATCCGGACTCACAGACTCCTCCGCAATCAGAAGTTGCGGAAAACACCGAAACCAACCCGTCGAGCAGAATTTCTGCATCGGTGTTGGACCGCAACCGCTCAAAAAACCTCGACGCGCCCGGTTGGATGTGGCGCGGCGTGGTCGAGCTCATCGCCACTCACGAGACCGCGTATCTCGAACATTGCCGCCGTTATGCCATGGCTTGACGTGGATTGCGGCCCCCCGCCCTCGTTGCGTACGGCGACCGGGCAGGGCTTGAACTAGAATCATCTAGTTCCCCGGAGCCCAACATGAGCCGGATCCTGATCATCGAAGGTCAAAACCACATCGGTCGCAATATCGGCGAGATCCTCACCGCCGCCGATCTCCCCATCGAGTACTCCGCCGGCCACGCCGACGCCCTCCGCCGCCTCCGCATCCGTGCCTTCGGTGTCGTCATCACCAGAGCCGACACCGCCATCGAGGAGAGCCTCGCCCTCCTCGAAGAGATGCGCACCATCCGGCCCAACATCAAGTGCATCGTACTCGGCCATCAAACCACGCCGGAAAAAGTCATCGCCGCCCTCCGCGCCCGCGTCTTCGCCTGTTTCACCCAGCCCTTCGATCCGCACGAAATCGCGAACCTCGCCAAGCAGGCCGCCACCGACAACCAGTTGCGAGATGACATCGAGATCCTCTCCGCCCGCCCCGGCTGGGTCTCTGTCCGCGTCAACTCCCGCCTCATCACCGCCGAGCGCCTCCTCTCCTTCGCCCGGGAACTCAGCGCGCAACTTCCCCAGGAAGCCCAGCAGGAGATCCTTCAAGCCCTCCGCGAGATCCTCCTCAACGCCATGGAGCACGGCGCCGCCTTCAACCCGGAACAGTCCGTCGAGGTCACCGCCATCCGCACCGCACGCTCCATGGTCTTTCGCGTCCGCGACCCCGGCGCGGGCTTCCGCCAGGAATCCATCACCCACGCCGCCTTCAACAACGCCGCCGCTGACCCCACCGCCCACATCGCCCAACGCCACGAAGAAGGTATGCGTGCCGGTGGCTACGGCCTCCTGCTCGCCCAGGGCACCGTCGACGAACTCATCTACAACGAAATCGGCAACGAAGTCATCCTCATCAAATACCTCGACCCCGCCCCGCCCGCATCCAAATCCTAGCCTCACTCCACTTTTTTGAGGCACGTTCACGGAGGCTCCCCCATGAGCCGAATCCTCATCATCGACAATCAGGCCCAGGTGGCCCGCGACGTTAACGGCGCCCTCTTCGCTGCCAAACTCCCCACGGAGTACGCCGCCGGACACGCCGACGCCCTCAAGCACCTGCGCAACACATCCTTCGGCGTCGTCATCACCGGAGCACACAGCGACATCGAAGAAGACCTCGCCCTCCTCGAAGAGATGCGCGCCATCCGCCCCGGCGTCAAATGCATCGTCCTCGCACAACACAGCACGCCCGCCGAGGTTATCGCCGCCCTCCGCGCC
Source organism: uncultured Acidobacteriaceae bacterium (assembly GCA_963841335.1). GTDB lineage: Bacteria > Acidobacteriota > Terriglobia > Terriglobales > Acidobacteriaceae > Edaphobacter. Next base: position 1,100,577 of record CAWJCF010000001.1, read on the forward strand.
CGCGCCTTCGCCTGCTTCACCCCGCCCTTCGAGCCCTACGACATCGCTAATCTCGCCCGCAGTGCCGCCTCTGACAATCAATGGCGAGACGATATTCACGTAATCTCTGCCCGCCCCGGCTGGGTCTCCCTGCGTGTCAACTGCCGCCTCATCACCGCAGAGCGCCTTCTCTCCTTTGCCGAGGAACTCAACAAGCAACTCCCCAACAACATCCGGCAGGAACTCATACAGGCCCTCCGAGAGATCCTCCTCAACGCCATGGAGCACGGCGCAGCCTTCAATCCCAACCTCGTCGTCGAAGTCACCGCAGTTCGCACCGCACGTTCGACGGTCTTCTACCTGCGAGATCCCGGCACCGGATTCCACCGCGAAGACCTCACCCACGCCGCCATCTCCAACCCCGACTCCGACCCCATTGCCCACGTCCGCCTCCGTGACCAGCAGGGAATGCGTCCCGGAGGATACGGCCTCCTCCTCGCAGCCGGCACCGTCGACGAACTCATCTTCAGCGAAATCGGCAACGAAGTCATCCTCGTCAAATACCTCGACGCATCCGTCGCGAAACCCTAAACCTCTCGTTTGCCGGTCCACCTGTCTTCGGCGTTATCATAGAAGAGCAATGGCTTTTCCGGTCAAAGTCTGCGTCGTCTGTTCCGAAGAGTTCGAGCTCAAGCCCGACAAGCCAGGTTTCGCCAACCGCTGCCCCTCCTGCAGTTCTCCCGAAGCAGACGAGCCCATCGCCAAGCGTCACGTCGACGCCCTTGGCAAAGCCGACAGTGGAGCCAACGCCGCCCGCCGCTCCGCCATCCGCGACCTCCTTTACCGCAAAGACAGCTAGCCCGCACGACCGAGTGAGTGGTCTTCAACTTACCCTTGTGACAATCGGTGGCGTCCAGGTCCCATTGAGTACGCTCTCTTCGGGCCAATAAGCGCGGATGTAGAGAACGAAGTTCTCTTTAGGCGCGGGAAGCCAGTTCGCCCGTTTCTCACCATCAGGAGGCGCGGATTGCACATAGATCGTAAGCGAGCCGTCGGACGCGGTGACGAGAGTTTTGTTCTTGGTCCCCACGGAGTAGCGCTTGATCTCGTTGGGGGAGAAGAAGTGATGCTGGTTGTAGAGCGTCAGGGACCAGAATCCTTTGACGGGCGGAAGCTGGCCGCTGGGGAACGTTACGGTGTAGGCGTGATTGCCGCTGAGTTGCTGCCCGGTACCGTCGGCATCCTGATAGAAGTACTTTGTCTCGCGCACCGAATTGACGAAGATGTTGGATTTGGCCACGGCAGCGCGGCTGTAGTAATCGGTGCCGAAGGCTGCTCCGTTGTTAATCGTCGTCCAGTTATAGGCGAGCGGGAGACCGCTGTTGTGAAACTGAAAGAGTGGAGTGATAAGGTTCTTGTCCGCATCAACGGCTGAGGCGACCAGTGCAGCGTGCAGCTTCGGGTCTTTTGCAGCAGCATCGAGGACGCTTTGCATACTGGCGTAGAGTGCCTCTTCTCCGGGCAGCGGCGGAACTTCTTTGAGTATCGCTCCGAGTTCATCAAAATAGCTCTCGGGTTGCACCCATTTAGTCTCTTCTTCACCCGTGGAAGTATTGGGAAAGCTCGGAACCTTAGTCCAGTCTTTGATCTGCGCCCGACCGGTGAACTTGCTGAGCGGATACATGAGAATCCCGGTCAACAACGGTTGAATCGCCTTGCGATCAGCGGCGGTATCGTCCATGAAGACACGAGGAATGACAGCGCCGAGATTGGTCTTAGACCGAAAGACACCTGTGATTCCACTGGGAGCGGTACCTTTCCAGTCTGGCCCTGCAAGGAGGTAGAACCCAGGCTTGGTGCCATACATCTTGCCGAGTTGAACGAACGAATCGGTGCGCTGATCGACGACCTGGTAGACCCAAAATCTGTCCCCGAAGTCTGGCACCTGCACGACGACTGGTTCCTGATCGAGCAAGAACAAGCCGAAGCCGTAGACGACATCCTGGTTGGGACACGCGACCAGACGCTCGCCCGGATCGATGTAGTCGTGCACCATGGAAAGCTGGTTCATCGGCGCTACCGGCACGATGCCACCCATCAAACCGGGCTCAGGCAGCTTCGACAAAATGAGCTTGCGATTGTGCATATTAACCATCGGCCAGCCCCAGAGGTAAGCCAGTCCTCCAATGCGGCCGACATAGTCTTCGCTAAGCCGCGTACCGGGGACTGGTCCTGGGATGGAAACGGCAGTTCCTGACGATTCGTTCTGCATGGTTAGCTCCTGGCTATCAAGGTTTTCAACCGGTTTGGTGAGTTTCGTGCAGTTAGTTCGACTGTTCGATGTCAGGCAGCTTCCATGTCTTGTCGAAGAGCGGCTTCTGCGGTCCATAGAACCGGAAGAGGACTTCAAATTTTCCCTTGGGGTCGGTAGGAACCCAGTTGGACTCCTTGCCTGACGGGGCTTTGGGTCCGAAGTAGAGGTCAACAGAACCATCGGCGTTCTTTTGCAGCCCGGTCGTGGTGGAGGCGCGGCTTGGCCACTGCATGTTGCGGATGAGTGCGTGGGTCTCTCGGTCGTAGGCTGTCGCCGACCAGTACAGCGTGACAGGAGCGTTGGCGGGCACGTTCAGTCGATAGTTGTTGGAGCCATCCAACGGCTGCCCCTGCTTATCTTTGATCGTCATCAGGTAGTACTGCCCGGCTCCAAGGTGCTTGGCACTGAAGAACGCGAAGAAGTAACTGACACCTCGTTCGTCGACGGGATAGCGGTCGGGATTTGCATAGTTTGTCTGTATCGCTTCGGCGAACTCCGGTTTGGCTGGCAGGTTCCAGTGCGTGCCTTCATTGAAGGGCGGAACGAAGACGCTTTCGTAGTGGGGTTGAAACCATGCATGCGCTTCGACGACGGCTCGCTTGAGGATCTCCTGGGTCGCGGCGTCGGGGTTGAAGGGCTTGCCCTTCTCGATGCCAATGGATTTGAGCCGATCGATCATAACTTTGTCGCGGGTTAGCCACGGTTCGATCTGGACGACGCGGTCAAGCGATTGAAAGAAGCGCATATCGTAGGGAATGGTGGCGTCGAAAACCACATCGATAGCGTCGATGAACTGAGTGTCTGGCGGATGATGGGCCTGCAAGAGCGGATAGACCTTGACCCGTTTGCCGTAGGCGACTGCCTTGGCAATATCCTCCTCACTGCTGCTCTTCAGATTGGAACGAAGAAGCGCATAGCTCTCGTAGGTCTCCGATGGCATGGGGATGTATCCGGAAGGAACCTTCTCTTTGTAGCCGGGAGGAAGAATGAGATACTTTCCGCCCTTCCCTTTATCGACCCCCGCAGGGCCGACGTCTTCAATCGCGGTCTGCCAGCAGTCATCCACTGACCCAGTGATCGAGCCGCTATCAGCGGGAGGAATCTCCAACACCACCGGCCCCACATCCTTCGTGTTAAAGAAAGGCATCAGGTAGATGGTGTCCGGGTTTGGCGTCAGCGTCTGGTTCTTCCAGGTCGAAGGACGTGACCAGAAGACAACCTTGTTGCTGCCCTCACCGGCCTTGGCGTCATGCACCATCGCCTGATACATGCGATCGAAGTTGACGGCCGGCATCCCCCAGATAACGGCCTCAATGGCGCGACGCTCAATAGTCCGTTGGGCGAGTTCCTCTGACGAAAAGGTTGTCATCACTGCAGCTCCTTTCTGCGGAGCCGCCTCTGGCTGCTTCGGTTGTTCGCACCCAACGAAAGTTGCAAGGACGGCCATGGTCAGCACACTCTGCGGTCGCATCTCTCTCCTGTTGCGCAAGTACTCGACTGACACAGGTGGTCGCAAATCCACACCATGCAGCCATCGGCTTCAACCAACAAATTGTTCTATGCAGAACCGAGACCCACAACTGTAAGTCCTGACAGTCGGCCAACCGCTCCTCATCAGTCCGCGCAAATATCCACAGAAATATTTTCAAAAAGTGACATTTTCTTAGCACCGAAAAACCACCATCCAACTCACCACAACTCACCACGCAAAAACCACAAACTCACCACAAAAAACCACGCAAAAAAATCGCACTCTCCCAATACCCCCTCAAAAAACGCCCGCAAATTCCCGAAAAAAACCTCGATGACCCTCCCAAAGCACTCCCCAACTTTTTTTGCAAAAAACAGGTTTAGGATTGAGTCATGGACTGGAAGAGCAAACGGGTCACTGCAATCCTTGAAGCTGCCCTGGCCGAAGACAAAGTCGCCAACGACATCACTACCGCCCTCACCATCCCCCCAAACCTCAAAGCCTCCGGAACCATCATCGCCAAGCAGCCCTGCGTCGTCTCGGGCCTAGGCTGTATCCCCGTGTTTCTAGAGATCTTCGGCCGCATGTCCAACACCCCAGCCGGTCGATTCGAGGTCGTCAGCCACCCCGAAATCTTCGACGGAGTCAAAGTCAAAAAAGGCCAGACCCTCGCCGTCATCCGCCACAACGCCACCGCCCTCCTAGCCTGCGAGCGCGTGATTCTCAACCTCATGCAGCGCATGACCGGCATCGCCACCCTCACCAACGAGTTCGTCCGCGCCGTAAGCGGCACAAAAACCAAGGTCTTAGACACCCGCAAGACCATCCCAGGCCTGCGCGCCCTCGACAAATACGCCGTAAGCTGCGGCGGAGGCGTCAATCACCGCCTGGACTTGCAGGACGGTATCCTCATAAAAAATAACCACATATCCCTAGGCGGCGGCATCCCCGCAGTCCTCGAGCGAGCACAGAAAAACCGCAAGACAACCCAGTGGATCCAGGTCGAAGTCCGCTCCCAAACCGAACTCGACCAGGCCATCGCCGGTGGCGCCGACTCCATCCTCCTCGATAACATGACGCCATCTCAAGTAAAGAAAGCAGTTAAGCAGATCCGCGCCACCCTGCCCAAAGTCCCCATCGAAGCCTCCGGCAACATGAACCTCAAAACCGTCCGCAAATACGCCCTCGCCGGAGTCGACTTCGTCTCCGTAGGCGCCCTCACTCACTCCGCAGCCGCCGCCGACTTGAGCATGCGCATCACCGCCGACATCTTCTGATTTTTGAGGCCATCTTGCCCGACCAATTCAATCTGGCCGCCGTAGACGCCGCCCTCACCAACTCCATTTTCTTCAATAAGATCCACCACTTCGACTCTACCGCCTCAACCAACACTCTCGCGCTCCAAGCCGCCCAATCCGGCGCGCCGAGCGGCAGCGTCTGGGTAGCCGACGAGCAAACCGCAGGGCGAGGCCGCAGCAACCACACCTGGCACTCCAGCCCCGGCAACGGTCTCTACCTCAGCGTGCTTCTGCGCCCACAAATCGCGCTCACCCAAGCCCTGTGGCTCTCTCTCGCCACCGGACTCGCCGCGCAGGCAACAATCGCCAACGTAACCCAATTGCAGCCCGACATCCGCTGGCCCAACGATCTTCTAATCAACAACAAAAAGTGCGGCGGCATCCTGGTCGAAACCTCGGCCACCGCCGCGCCACCGGACACACCGGCAATGCTACGTTATGCGGTAATAGGCGTAGGCCTGAATCTCAACCACGAGAATTTACCCCCAGAACTCGAAGCGTTTGCCACCTCTTTGCGGCGAGAAACCGGCAAATCATGGTCGCGCGAGCCGATCCTCATCGAATTTCTTCGAGCGCTGGAGAACCAACTCGCCCTCCTCGAGGCTGAACTGCGCGGCAGTTCCACTGACCCGCGCCTGCTGGACCGCTTCACCGCAGCATCAAGCTGGGTGCGTGGCAAACCCGTAAGCGTCGACGAGGCTGGCGGATATACTGGCGTCACGGACGGGCTCGACACACGCGGCTTTCTGCGCGTCCTCGGCGATGACGGTGTCCTGCACACGGTTCTCTCAGGCGGAGTTCGCAGCCGGTAACAGCATTGGAGAGACTCAGCAAATGCTATTGGTCCTCGACGTAGGCAACACCAACACGGTCCTCGGTCTCTATCGTCTGCCCGATGGGGGCGCCGACCCAGCAACGGGTTCCGAGCTGGTTGCCAACTGGCGCATCACCACCCCATCCTCCGTTCAAACGAGTGACGAGTTCGGCGTTCTGTTGCGCAATCTCTTTGAACTAAAGGGGCTCCAGATAGCCGACGTCGACGGAATCGCCATCTCCTCCGTTGTGCCTCCGCTGGACTCCACCCTGCGCCAAGTGTGCGAGCTCTATTTCAAGGTAAAGCCGCTCTTCGTCGAGCCAGGCATCAAAACCGGCATCCCGGTCCTGACAGACAATCCCGCGGAGCTTGGCGCGGACCGCATCGTCAACTGTGTGGCGGCGTTCGATCGCTTTCGCGGCCCTTGCATCGTCGTCGATATGGGGACTGCGACCACCTTCGATGTGCTTTCAAAAAAAGGCGAATTCCTCGGCGGAGCCATCGCCCCGGGCCTTGGCATCTCCGCCGAAGCTCTCTTCTCGCGAGCGGCCCGCCTGCCGCGCATTGATATCAAAAAGCCCGCCAAGGTCATCGGAACTGGAACCGTAGACAACATCCAGATCGGCCTCTACTACGGCTACATCGGGCTAGTCGACGGAATCCTTGAGCGCATGATCGCCCAGATGGGGCCGGAGACCAAAACCATAGCCACCGGCGGACTCGCAAAGCTCATCGCCGGCGGATCGAAGCATATCGGCGCAGTCGATGAAATGCTCACGCTCACCGGACTCCGCCTCATCTACGAGCGCAATCTCGACCGGCACAAGAAGCGAGGGGCGTAGTGTTTTTTGCATCCGCCTGCGCTGACTTAAGCTGAAGAAGAGCGCATGCAGAACTACTTCAATTACTTCACCGAGATCGAACAGCGCTTCCAGCAAAGGCGCGGCTCGCTTCTAATGTTGTCCACGCTCGACTGGGCGCTCATCGAAACCTGGCGAGAGGCCGGCGTCCCGCTCGAGGCGGTGCTCCGGGGCATCGACAACGCCTTCGACAAGCACAACGCGAAAGGCCTGCGGTCTCCCCGAAGATCCGCAAGGTCAACGGCCTCGCATGGTGCGCACAGAGTGTGATGGAAGCGGTCGAACAAGCCATGGAAGCCTCCATCGGCGCGGCGCCCGCATCACAAAAAGACTCGCCGGAAAGCGGCTTTGAGACCGAACGGGTTGCGCAATACCTGGAGCAGAACGCCCGCCTCATCGAAGCCGCAAAGCTCATCCCCCCTGCGGACGTGGTGGCTGCCGAGATCGGCACTCGTCTGCGGGCTCTCTCTCTGGGCATGCATTCGCAACCAACACAATCTCTCGAAGAGCTCGATCGCACCCTCACCGTACTCGAAGAAAAGATATTCGCCGCGTTGCTCACATCAGCACCGGAGGACGAACTCGTCTTACTCCGCGAACACGCAGCCAGAGAACTGGCTCCTTACCGCGGCAAGATGCAGGCCGTGCAAATTAAACAGGTCCAACAGCAGTTTCTCCAAAAGAGGCTTCTCGAAGCACACAAGCTGCCCCGGCTCAGCCTCTTTTATATGAGCCACGGATGAAGTTACAAATTGAAAAAGCGGTCTACGGCGGCGCAGGTCTAGCCCATCAAACCGAAGGAGTAGATGAGGGCAAGACGGTATTTATTCCCTTCACGCTACCCGGCGAAGTTGTCGAAGCTCGCGTGCTCGAGCAGAAGGAGACCTTCGGCGAAGCCTCTCTGATCAAGGTTTTGACCGCCTCCAACGATCGCATCCAGCCCGCCTGCTCGTACTTCAGCCAATGCGGCGGCTGCCAATACCAACACGCTACGTATTCCGCGCAAATCACCATGAAATCCGCCATCCTGCGGGAAACCCTCGAACGAGTCGGACTGACAGCGCTTCCTGCAATTACGACTCACACAGGAGAACCCTGGGCATACCGCAACCGCACCCGTTTCCGAATCAGCGAGTGGAATGAGACGATCCAATTTGGCTACAACCGCCGCGGATCGAATGATTTCCTCCCCATCCACGAGTGCCCCATTTCTGCCCCGCTGTTAGTCCGCGCGGCCCAGTCGCTTTTGCGCGTCGCAGAAGAAGATCCAGCCGCAGCACGATGGCTGCGCAGCGCGGCTGAAGTCGAGTTCTTCACCACCGGCGATGAGGAGAAATTGCAGATGACTCTCTTCGTTTCAAAGCAGCAAACGGGGTTCAGCGCACTCTGCGCACGAATCCAGCGGTTGGTGCCAGAGCTAACCGGGGCCGGCGCCTTCCTGCTCGCTACAAAGGAACCGCAGCAGAGAGCGAAGAAGATGCAGCCGTTGGCCAACTGGGGTGCAGACGGCTTGGCCTACCCAGCCGCCGGCGAGAAATACTGGGTAAGCCGGGGCGGCTTCTTCCAGGTCAACCGATTTCTCATCGACCAATTCGTCGAGCTTGTTACACACGGACGACATGGCTCCCTCGCATGGGACCTCTACGCCGGCGTGGGGCTCTTCTCTCGCGCACTGGCAAGAGAGTTCCAGCAAGTAGTCGCCGTCGAAGCGGCGGCAGACGACTTAACCAACTCCTTCAAGGGTCCCGGCAGGCGCGCCGTGCAAGCAACCACAGTGGGTTTTCTGCGCGGCGCGGTTGTGCAACGCGATCGCCCGGAGCTCATCGTCATGGACCCTCCCAGGGCCGGGGTAGCCGCAGAGGTTTGCTCGCTGTTGGCGCGAGTCGCCGCACCGGAGATCGTTTACGTCTCCTGCGATCCCGTCACTCTAGCGCGGGATCTAAGATCACTCACCCAATCCGGTTACACAATCGCAGAGCTGCATCTTGTAGACATGTTTCCTCAGACGTTTCATCTCGAAACAATCGTCGTTCTGCGCAAGTAATCTCAATGGTGTTGTGTTGAAATAGTTGGTGAGTGCGGTCCGCAGGTAGAGCTTCGAAGACCGAAAGAACCAACGAGCCGAACCCAGATCTTTGGCCGAAGGCCATCTCTCGCGTTCCTCCGCTCCAATTTCACCGCGCTCCCCTCCTCGCTGCGGTCTGCTGGTTCGCGCTGGGCGAGTTGATCGCTCGAAACTGGCACCCTGCAATCATCCTGCTCATCACGACTGCTCTTCTCATTCTCCTCACGCTGACCGCTCTGCGATGTTCCTTGAGGATCGCACTCGTCCCGCTCGCCGCACTCTGGATCGCAGTCGGGTGCTGGTGCGCTCAAATCCAGCCTGTTCCCTCAACTCAACAGGCACTCGCGTCCTACGCGGATGGTCTGAGGCGGCAAATCAAGGGACGCGTCATCCGAGTGCGCGAGCTTCCAGCGCAGCGCGGCGACTCCGATCGCGACAAAGAAAACGGCTGGTGGCCCGAAAAGGAGGGCGACGAAGAAGCGGCAGCCCCGGGCGCGATCTCGGTGGATATCCAAGTTGACTCTATTGAGGAAGTAACGCCCGACATCTCTCGGATGATTCCAATGACCGGTGGCGTACGCATCAATTTGCAACCCGATAAATCCCCAAATCGCGACAGGCTTATCGCAAATGGGGACATACCTAATTTGCATTGCGGCGATATGGTAGAAGCTCCGATGCGGATTAAACTGCCCGAGCGCTACCGCGACCCGGGCGCATGGCAATATGCGGACTACCTCCTCGCGCAGGGCATCGGAGCACACGCGAGCGTAAGAGCTTCGAAGATCTCTCTGCTCGGCGAGCCGGATGCGAGCGTGCCGGCATCGAAAAACCGAGTCGCACAGCTCCAATGCAAAATCTACGCCGCGCAGAGCTGGGCTTCAAAGCGATTACTCGGATACGCCGACTCTCGAGCGAACCATACTCTTCCCAAACTCCTAAGGCTCAGTCCGGATGATGCTGGAATGTTGAACGCGATGCTCTTCGGCGATCGCGCCGGCCTGAACAAGTCGCAGCGTCTCGGCTTCGAGCGCACAGGATCGTTTCACCTCTTCGTAGTCTCCGGCATGCACGTCGGTCTGCTGGCCGGCTTGCTCTTCTGGCTTACACAAAGATTGAGGCTGCACGAATGGGTCGCAACACCTCTCATTCTCACGCTCACCTCCGCCTACGCGCTCCTGACCGGCTTCGGCGCACCAGTGCAGCGAGCTCTCTTCATGACTGCCGTCTTTCTTCTGGCGCGCCTGCTCTCGCGCGATCGCAATGTTCTGAATGCACTCGGCGCATCGGCCCTCGCAGTTCTCGCCATTTCACCCGCCGCCTTATTTGAAGCCAGCTTTCAGATGACCTTCCTCGCGATCATCGCCATAGGCGGAATCGCCGTTCCACTCAGCGAGCGCAGCTTCCTTCCCTACGCCCGTGCAGCCGCGAACCTTTGGGATATATGGCTCGACGCCAGCATCCCTCCGCGCGTTGCCCAATTTCGCGTCATGCTGCGTCTCTGGAGCGAAATGATCGCCGGCGTCCTGGGTCAATGGACGCGCAACCTTCCGTCGTTAGTCGCACGCATCTGCCTTTGGACACTCGAACTGGCGCTCACCGGCATTGTGGTCGAGATGGTGATGGTGCTGCCCATGGCCGTCTACTTCCATCGCGCAACAATATTCGCGGTGCCTGCAAATATGTTCAGCGTGCCTCTCGTCGCGCTGCTGGCTCCCGTCGCAATTGTCGCCTTCTGCGCGTCGCTCATCAGCCCGTGGATCGCGATGCTGCCCGCCGCTGCTACCGGTTTGCTCCTGCACGGAATATCAGCCGTCATTGGCCGGGTAAGCACATTGCAAGCGGCTGACCTCCGAGTCCCCCCTCCTGCAGGATGGATCGTTCTATCGGCAATGGTAGCGTGGGCATTCTGCTGTTGGGCCGTTCGACAATCCCGTCGATGGGCCTGGATCGCAGTAACGATTTTGCCGCTCGTCGCCTTCATCGTTTTATTGCCGGAGCGAGCCATCGTTTCCCCCGGCATCCTTGAGGTGACAGCGATCGATGTTGGCCAGGGAGACTCCATCTTCGTCGCTGCTCCCGACGGCGCAACCATGCTGGTCGATGCAGGAGGCCCGGTCGGCGGAGTCACTGAAGCCGCGGAAGCGATCAGCCGTTTCGACATCGGAGAAGAGGTTGTATCGCCCTATCTCTGGTCCCGCAGGCTCCGCCATGTCGACGTACTCGTCCTGAGCCATGCGCATAGTGACCACATGGGCGGAATGCCCGCGGTCATGCGCAACTTCAGGCCGCGGGAGCTCTGGGTCAGCATTGATCCCAACTCCGATGCCTATCGTGCTCTCCTCGCCGAAGCAAACTCCCTCGGAGTACGAGTGCGGCATTTCTATGCGGGCGACCAACTTCCGTGGGGCGGAACGCAAGTAACCATGCTGGCCCCGGAGGCCGGTTACGCTAACCCTAACGAACCTGTAAACAACGACTCTCTCGTGATGCGGATCCAGTACGGCAGATCTTCCGTCTTGCTCGAGGGCGACGCCGAGGCCCCCAGCGAACGCTTGATGTTGGCGAACGGTCGAGTCACGCCGGTGACCCTGTTGAAGGTGGGCCACCACGGTAGCCGCACTTCGACAACGCCGGAGTTTTTCGCAACAGCAGCACCCAAAGACGCAGTCGTCTCCGTCGGCAAAGGGAATACGTTCGGGCACCCCCAATACGAAGTCATTGAGAGAATCGCTTCGGCACGGACTAAGCTATACCGAACAGATGAGTTCGGATTGACCACGTTCCTGCTTGGACGGGACGGCGGAATCCGAGAGGTTGTGGGCGCATCCTATCCTTAGAGTGTCGGACCGGGAGGGCATCGATGGAGCTGAACGAGACGAACACGGAGATCGCGACCATCACGGCAGAGGAAAGAGCGGAGGAGCAGAAGCTCATCCGCCGCCTGCAGGTCATGATGAACATGGTGATGCAGGTCATCGCTCAGGATCCAACGCTGACCGTCGACGATGCGTCCCAGATGATTGCCGACTGCAAGAAGGCCGCGCTGGCGATGTTCCCGGGCAAGGAGCTTGCCTACGACCTTATCTGGCGGCCTCGTTTCCAGCGTCTGATGCGCGAGCGCTTCCGTATCATGTAAGAAGTCATGCGGATGAGGCTCGCAGTGGTTGAAGATCTTCCGGCGCTCATGACGCTTCTTCGCCGCGTCGTTCCACTCATGATCGCTTCGGGGAATCTCCAGTGGGACGAAGACTACCCAAATGAGGAAGTCCTCGGACGTGATATTCACCTCGGACAACTCTGGGTCGCTGAAATAGACGAAGCGATCGCGGGAGTTGCCGCGATCACAATGGATCAGGAGCCAGATTACACACAAGTCGGCTGGGACATTCAAGAACCTGCGATCGTCGTGCATCGCCTTGCGGTCGATCCGGCCTTTCGTGGCGCAGGTGTTGCTCGCGCGTTGATGCAGAAGGCCGAAGAGATTGCCGTCGAGCGTGGGCTCGAAGTGCTTCGCGTCGACACCAACACGCGGAATCAGGCGACGCAGAAGCTCTTTCCGCAACTCGGCTATCAACTGGCGGGAGAGATCGGCTTGCAATTCAGGCCGGGGCTTCGCTTCTTCTGCTACGAGAAGCGACTGCTGAAAAGATAGTCCGCAAGAAATCAAAATTCCTTTCTTGGCTCAGCTATTCCCGCGAAAGGTTAGAATGCCGACAAGTTTTCTGACATAGCGTCGCGGTTTTGAAAGGAATAAATTTTGATGCGATCTGTCGCTCGGGTATTTTTTGTGATGATGTCGCTTGCCATGCTGCCGTGCATGGGCAACGCGTTGGACAACGGCTTGGCGCGCACTCCTCCGATGGGCTGGAACAGCTGGAACAAGTTCGGGTGCAAGGGACTCAACGAGAAGGTAGTGCGGGATACCGCCGATGCGATGGCATCGAACGGCATGAAGGACGCCGGATACCAGTTCGTCATCCTCGACGACTGCTGGCAGACCGGGCGCGACGCTTCGGGCAACATCGTGGCCGATGTCGAGCGGTTTCCGTCGGGCATGAAGGCGCTGGGCGACTACATCCACAGCAAAGGGCTCAAGTTCGGCATCTACAGCGACGCCGGAACCATGACCTGCGCGAAACGTCCGGGCAGCATCGGTCATGAATATCAGGACGCGAAGCAGTACGCCAGCTGGGGCGTCGATTATCTCAAAGAAGACTGGTGCAACACGCTTCCCGGACAGAATAGTGAAGCCTCCTACACCCTGATGCGGAACGCGCTCGCCGATTCGGGCCGGCCGATCGTCTTCAGCATCTGCGAATGGGGATCGACGAAGCCCTGGCTCTGGGCCGGACCGGTCGGCAACCTGTGGCGAGCCACTCCGGACATTCAGGACTGCTGGGATTGCAAGCGATCATGGGGCGGAGGCGGCGTGACCCTGATCATGGACCTGATGAGCGGGATCGAGTCCTACTCGGGTCCCGGCCACTGGAACGATCCCGACATGCTCGAGGTCGGCAACGGCGGCATGACCAAGGAAGAGTACCGCACCCATTTCAGCATGTGGGCGATGTGGTCGGCGCCTCTCCTCGCCGGCAACGACATCGCCAACATGACCGCAGACACGAAGGAGATTCTCCTGAACAAGGAGGTCATCGCGATCGATCAGGACGCGCTAGGCCAGCAGGCCAGCCGAGTGAAGAAAACCGGCGATCTGGAGGTCTGGTCCAAGCAACTCGCCGATGGCGGACGCGCAGTTGCGTTGGTCAACCGTGGTCCGGCGACGGCACAAATCTCCGCATCCTGGACGGACATCGGGTACCCCGAGGCAGTCTCTGCCAGCGTGCACGACCTCTGGACCGGAAAGGACTCCGCTGCGAAGAAGGGCGGATACTCAGCCGAGGTCCCCAGCCATGGAGTGATCATGGTGCGCATTAAACCTCAATGAGGTTCCCATATTGCCTTCGCGTTAAAAGTAAAATTGCCGCCCCTTGGTTGAGGGGCGGCAATTTTTTTCGGATGGGTTAGAACTCAACCCGCGCGGAAAGCTGCGCCGACCTGCGGTTGTAATTCGCGTTGGTGGTGACCTGTCCGAAGTTGGTGGCTCCCCAGGCGAGGCTCGATACGCCGAAGAGGGTGTGGTTGGTGAGGTTGTACATCTCGGCCCGAAGGTTCAGCCTGGAAGACTCGCCGAGGTGCAGCGGGAAGCTGCGGTTCAGGCCGATGTCCCACTGATAGTTGCCAGGTCCGTAGATGTTGTAAGGGGCTGTACGAGAGGTATTGCCGAACAGGTAGGCTCCAGTAGTTTGGAAGCCGCGGACATCGATGAACTGGTTCGCGGAGGATTGAGTAAGGGGGGTTGCGGTGTTGGCGACGCTGGCACTGGCCGCTGTGACGCCTTGGCCCCATTTGCCGTGGATGCGTCCTGGACCGGTGAAGTTGGGGTTGTAGGTTGGCATACAAGTGATCTGAGCCGGGTTGGTTCCGCAGCTGCTTCCCGTAATTGCAAGCGGAGATCCAGAGTAAGCCTGGAAGATCGAGGAGAACTTGTAGCCACCAAAGACGGCGCGTTCCCAGGCACTGCCGTTGAGGAACGATTGGCCGATGGGAAGATTCCACACACCCGTGAGCACGATGTGCTGGGGCTGGTTGGAGGTCGAGATGGTGCGTTCAATCCGATCCTGCGCCCAGGCCTTGCCAGTCTGCGAGAATGCAGCCGGAATAGCGTAGCCGGTGCGGAAGGTGCCGCCATCGTCGATGGACCGCGACCAGGTGTAGTTGGCCATCAAGGTAATACCGTGCGTTGGCCGCATGTTGGCGGTCGCCTGAAGCGCGTTGTAGTTTGCGTTCGAGACGTTCCCCAAGTAGTCGGACACTCCGTTGAAGGCGAATGGCCTGAGCTCCGTACCGAGATTCTGGCTCGAGGTGAAGTTGGCGGGACAAGGCAGATTGTTGGCAGCGCAGAATGCGCTTGCGGCAGCACCGGACAGGGCCAGGTTGGACCCATAGGCCAGGTATTTGGGATCGAGCTGATTGGACCAGAGACCGCGCGCGTTGCCTCCGTCCGAGATCAGGAAGTGGCCCTGCGAACCAACGTAGGAGATGCTGGTGACGACCGAATCGGTCCATTGATGCTGGAAGCCGACACTCCAGTTGAGGTACTGCGGTGCGCGCCCGCCAAGGTAGGGGTCAAAGTAGGCGACACCGGAGGGGGTTCCGGTGTACCCGCTGGTGGTGGTGTACCCGGTTCCGAACTGCGGGCCGGAAGCTCGCCCCGCAGCCGGTGCATAGGTGGGGAAGGCGCTGCTGGTGGCGGTCAAAGGAAAGGTAGAGACCAGGTTGGAGTTTGCTGAGGCGCTGGGACTGGCCGCGAAGCCAAGACTGTTGCTTGCGCCGCCCGCGGTAATGTTATTGCCGCCGCCGACTGCGTTGCCGTGCGTGTACATAACACCATAGCTGGCGCGGACGACGGTCTTGGGATCGACCTGATAGGCGATGCCAAGGCGAGGCCCAAGATTCTTGTAGTAGTTGTTGACCGGGGTGTGGCAGTTGCAGGTGTTGGTGCCGGTACCTGCGAATTGCAGCGCGCCGTTGAGGCCGGTGATAGGGTTCGCCAGGTTTGGATTGAAGAAGCTGATGTTGTCATGGGCTTCGCGGAGTGATGGGAAGAAATCGTAGCGGAAACCCATGTCCACGGTCAGCTTTTCAGTGACCTTCCAGTTGTCCTGGACGTAAGGAGAGATGGCGCGGAAACGGGAGCCATACTCCTGCACCTGGGTTTGGGTAAAACTGCCTTTGTCGACCTGACCGATGAGAAGGCTGGCATACGCGAGACCCGTATTGGCCGTCGCGGCGATGCTGTTGTTGGTCGAAGCATTGTAGCCAGCTGTTTCACTGAGGGCGGTTGCGATGGTTAGGAAGCTTGAGCCGCCGGTGTCGGGCGTGACCTGATAGAGAAGCCACGCAATCTGACCGCCGATGGTCAGCGAATGTTTACCAACATTCCACTGGACATTATCAACCAGCGTGTAGTTTTCAGCGATGGTGATGTTCGCCTGCGCGCCGCTCCAGTTCGTCGGGGCCGCAGTGCCGGTAAAGGTAACCGTGGGGAAGCCACCCGCAGCCTGACCAGCCGGGAGTCCTCCGATTCCCAGCGCGGACGAAGCATACGCCGGCGCGAAGTTCGGATTGAACGTAGGACCGTTGTAACGGGCGTATCCGTATTTGAACTGGTTGAGGACCTTCGGAGAAAAGACGTGGGTCTCTTCAATGATGCCAACCGCCGTCTTGGGGGCGAAAGCCTGCCCATAGTTGTACGGCACGGGGCCAACGTTGCGATTCGCGGTGGTCTGTCCTTGTGGCACGGCGCTTGCCTGACGGCCGATGGCAGCCAGCACCGTGATGGTGTCCTTCGAAGTTGCGACGTAGTCGATACGATCGGTTGTGGACCAGTTGCTCAGGCCAGTGAAGTTCGGAGAGATAAAGTTGTTGGTCGGCGATGTGCCAATGCCGGAGGGAAGGAAACTCTGCAGATTCTTGATGATCGGCGAGATCTCGCCGGCGGGAATTACGTCGATGGCTCCGGTCTGTACAGGATTTCCGCGTGAACCCTTGCCAGTGCCTCCGCTGTAGCCGTAGCGGTAGCGGCACGGCCCGTCGGTGCTGTTGGCCGTGCAAGCTTGCTGGGTGGAGGGATCGAAGATACCGCCAGGCGAGAGACCGGCGAAGTTACCGCCCTGTTCCGCTAAGGTGGGGAAGGTCATCGAAGTGGGAGTCTGGCTCGAGTATTTGAAGCCGTCGTAGTTGCCGAAGAAAAAGAGCTTCTCGCGCCAAGAGCCGACGGGAACGAGTGGACCGCTGAGAACAATGCCGTACTCGTTACTGTGCTCGATGGGCTTGCTGACAACTCCTGTGACTGGATTGGGGAGAGACCCGAAGAATCCCCAGGTATCGAGAGCCGTGTTGCGGAAGAACTCGTAGACTGCGCCGTGGTATTTGGTGCCGCCCTGCTTGATGTTGAAGTTCTGAATGCCCTGGCCTTCATAGATGGCAGAGTATCCGGTGGTCTGTACGTTGAACTGGTCGACGGCGTCCACGGAGATCGCGGTCCAGACGTAGCGTGGGTCACCGTTCCCTCCTGCGCGCACGAATGGAATGCCGTCGATGTAAACCGCAGCTGCGGCGCCTCGGCTGCCGGAACCGTTGATGATGCCGACGTTGGTAGTCGCGTTGCCGTTCGTGTTGTTGCCCTGGACACCAGGCATGAGGAAGGCGAAGTCAGTGGCGCGGCGCTGGTCGGGTTGGCCGTACGCTCCCATTTCAATGGGAAGCGAGGAGTACATATCATTCTCGATGGTGGCGCCGAGCGTCGCGTTACTGATCTCGAGCTGCGGCGGCGTCGCGGAGACGTCTACGGTCTGGGATTCGGATCCGATCGTAAGGCTGAGCTTTAGGTCGGCCACTTCGAGTGCGTTGACGTGAACATCTTCCTGGGTGAGATTCTGAAATCCCTTACCGGTGACCGTGACTCGATACACGTCAGGGTTAAGCGCCGGGATGTCGAAGTCGCCGGAGCTCGATGTGGTCCGCGTGAATTTTGTGCCCTGGGTCGTCGAGGTGGCAGTGACCGTGGCGCCTGGAACAACGGCGCCGGTGGCATCGGTGACAACACCCTTGATCTCGCCCTTACCGGCGAGCTGAGCCCTTGCCGATGAGTTGCAGAGAGCGATGGCAGTCAGGAGCAGAAGCAGCCCGAAGAAGGCACGGACAGATAAGGATGTACAACGCGGCGTAAGCTTTCTTTCAATCTTGATCAACTTCATGATGAACCTCCAAAAATGCAGCATTTGAGTAACTAAGCGTGGCTGAGGTGGGAAAAACACCTTGTATTGACAACTTGAGGTCAGACCACATTGATTGCGTTAGACAGCTTCTGCTCTTTCAGCAGGAACTGTCAAGGGGCGGGACGAACTTTTTACCATGAGGAATCCCTCCCTCACACAGCCGGAAATTCTCGGTATCCCGCAATAACCGAGCAGCAAATTTAGTCCGGAATAGCAACAAACACGCTGGGGGCGGCCTCGGACGTGGTTGTACCTCGCAGACCCGGGGATTTCACAATTGGAGGGAGTCAATCAGGGCAAAAAACAGGGTCATGGGGCCTGCACGGGGCCCAGGAGCGGAGTTTTCACAGGGGTCGCCAGGCCGACGACCTCGGTCAGGGTGTTGGTCTGGACGTTGGAGACCCAGAGGTTGCCGCTTGCGTCGATGGCGACGGCGAAGCCCTCGTTGAACTTCGCGTCGAGGGCCCATCCGGAGGTTGGAGAGAGGATCTGGCCCGGCGAGTTGGCGGCGGAACCGGCAAGTTCGGTGAGCGACGAACCCAGAAAGTTGGTGACCCAGACGTGGCCTGAGCCGTCGATAGCGATGCCCTGCGGATGGTGAATGCTGGCCAGGTTGTCGCTGTAGCCGCTGGAGATGACGGTGCCGTCTGCGGCGAGTTGGCTGATGCTGTCGCCGTAGTAGTTGGCGACCCAGACGAAGCCGCGCTGGTCGATGGCGATGCCTGAGGCCCCGTTGCAGCAGGTGTAACTGGTGATGGTCTTGCCGTCAGGAGAGACTTTAGTAACCGTGGCAGCCTCCTGGTTGGCGATCCAGGCATTGTCGTTGGCGTCGACGGCGATGGCAACGGGAAAGGCGAATAGGGGCGAGGTGTAGGCGGTCGAACCGGAGAGCGACTGGCCCGAGCTGGAGAGCAAGGTCAGACTGGAGTTGCCATAGTTCACCACCCAGGTGGTGGCGTTGTTGTCGACGGCGACCGCGATCGGGTAATAGATGCCGCCCGCGATGTATCCCGAAGCGCCCGAGGTGACCTGGCCAGTTGAGTTGATGGTCGTGATGCTGCCTAGACCGCCGTTAACGCCGCTGACGGTGCTGTCTTCGTTTGGTATCCAGACGCCATTCTGTGCATCCACGGCCAGACCATAGGAGTGATACAGGCCACCGGAGGTGATTCCGCTGGGGAAGATAGGGTTTCCGGTGTTGGAGAACTCTGATGCGGTGCTGAAGTAGCTGGCAACCCACACGTTTCCGGTCGAGTCGACGCCAACGCCGGACGGAGAGTTCATGCCTGCGCCCGTAAAGTTGATAAACATGGTCCAGTCAGAGGGTGAGGCGGTCAGGGCCGGAGAAAAGGCGGCGCTGGCGCTCGACTGCGCGTAGAGTGCGGCGACGTTGCTTCCGGCATTGAGTGCGATATTAAGCGCGGCGTCCAGGGTATTGTTTGGAGCCGTCCCGCCGATGGGCGTGGTCGCGGAAAAGAGCGCCGCGCAGCCTGAGGCGGAGGTTGCCGAGGTGCAGGTGTTCAACAGGTTTGCAATCGAATTAATCTTCGGAGTGGGTGATGAGCCGTTTGCGGGGAAGGAGACTCCCGGAGATGTGCCTGTTGTCAGGTTGGCGAGGCTGGCTACGGTAGCGACGGCGTTGCTGAGGCCCTGTGCGTTAGTCGCAGTGGCTCCAATGTTGCCGCCGGGGCTGAGAAACTGGGCGAGTCCATATGCCGTGGCCGCCGTCGTGACTTCATTGATGACGAACTGCGCGCCGGATACGACCTGGTTGCACGCGCCGACCGGCGCTGCGAGAGTGATCGCCGGGTTAGGGGCGGTTCCGGCTTGTCCTCCACGAACGATGACGTAAAGCTGCGAACCGCCTGCGGGGCAAACGTAACCCGCTGGAACCGAGAAGGCTCCTGCTCCATCGGTCGTCAGCGTACTGCCGAGCAAGGCTGTCCCAGTAGCGCCATTTCCGGTAGTTCCGGCGGCATAGACCTGAACGGAAGCCCCAACGATCCCTTGGGTTCCAGCCATTGCCCTGCCAGTGAAGCCGACACCCGGATTGCTCGCCGGGGTGATGGTGAGCGTTCCGGTGCCGAAGGTGAAGCTGTAGTTTGAGGCGGCCAGGGTGCCAAGCGCGGCGTTGATTGGATAAGCGCCGGCCGGAGAAAAGGAGGTTGCAGTGGTCGTCAGGGCCGGGAGGCCGGTGACCACAGTCGAGGCATCTCCATTGACGAAGCCGGTGATCGCGGCGGTGAGCGCAGGGATCGCAGCTCCGGCGACGACGCTCTGGTTATTCGGCGTCACCGCGAGGGAGGCCTTACCGACAGTCAGCGTGCCGTTGACGTAAACAACGTTGTAGTTTCCAAGATTAGTCCCCGTGGCAGAAGGAACAATCGAGTAGGTGCCGGCGGCAGAAGAAGGCGTCGCAACGGTTGAAGCAGTCAGGGTGAAGGTATCGCCGGAAAGCGCTCCGCTGGCAGCGGCCGTAAAAACAGGATTAACGGCCCCGTAGACCCGGCTCGCATCGGCAGCGGTGACGGTGAGGGTTGGGTGGGGGGCTGGCGAGCCGGAACCTCCACAGCCAGCGAGTGACAGGGCAAAAGCGCCAGTAACCAACGCCATGTGACAGGAAGAGATGCGGGGAAGAATGAATCTCACGGGATTAACGATAGCAGTCCCTAACTACTGGTGCCGGTAAGGTTGGGTAAGACCGCCGAGATCGATGGAGGCCATGAAGGACCGTAGCGCTGTAGTCATCTGCTGGCGCGCAACATCCAGCGGGAGCGTCGTATCGATCGTCTCAGCCTTTACCATGATGGGAATCGGACGCTGCGGGTCCTGAGAGAGCATAGCTCCCGGAGTGGGTTTACTGTAGACAAATCCGAAGTGAAGCCGATCGTTCGAGTATTCGCCGCACGATTCGCCGTTACAGATCGTTGTTGCCTCCAGATATTGAGTCGCCCCGTCATTGAAGAACGAGCCGGAGAAGCTGACGGAAACATCGCCTGCGGTCGGCAGCGTAATCTGGTCCTTCCAGAGAGGATCCTCTCCCCTCGCGCTATGGCATATCAGCGTGTCGTGCGAGCCCATGAGCGGGGAGACCCCCAGTGAGATGTGAGTTCCGCCACCCTCCGGCGCATACTCTGCCCAATGAAAGATCAGCGGCCCGGTGATCAAATTCTCATTCCAGGTTCGCGACAGCTTGTAGATGCCCACGTGGGCAGGAAACTGTCCCGGAGCGGTCTCGTCCGCCTTGAGCCGAGCCTCATAGCCGGGGCTGTGCTGGTGAATATAGGCGCGCGCCACTCCAACGGAGCAGAAGACAACCAGACAGAGCATCGCGAAGAAACGGGGATAGAAGGATCTCAATACGGGGCCTGCGGATGGCGCGACGCTCATCGCAGGCGGCTTGATCTGCCCCCGCGACTCGCTCAAACGGCGCACGACGTAGAAGAGCAGGAAGGTCCCGAGCAAAAACAGGCACGCGCCAATAATGTAGTCGCCCATCTCCGCCCTGCTGCGCAGCCAATGGATCCGCAGCGCAACAATGTAATACAGCACCAGGATGCACAACCGGGCAAAGTTGAAAACATAGCCCAGCAGTATCGCACCGGCGACCACTGCAACATGCGCGTACCAGCGAAACCGGTAGACATATCCAGCAACCACAGCAATAAATCCCATCGTCACCGCCCCGCGAATTCCGTTGCAGCCGGGCGCGATGAACATACCGAAATCGGGCGTGAACATCAGCCGCAACTGGTCCGGGCTGAGCTTCTGGCCCAAAGCAATCGCGAACCCGCGCGCGACGTGGGCTGAAGCCCGCTGCAGCGGCAGGTCCACAAAGACATTGAAGACATGCGGAATGGGGTTCACAAACCACAGGAGAACCAACGGAAACAGAGCCGCGCGGAAGAGCCGGGTTCCCCCGAACAACAGCACCACGCCCGCTCCGTACGCGAAGACCACCAGGGACAATGGCGGAAAATAAATCGTCCACTGAGGCGAAAGAACCAGCATCAGCACCGACTTGTCGCGAAACTGCACGATGACGGCGTCGGCCACCAGGATTGCCAGCCCCCACCAGCTGCCGTTCATCTCCCATTCCAGGGAGCGCCATACCCGCATGATCAGCACGAGGCTAACGAGCGGAATAAACATTCCAATCGACTTAAGCGCGTTGCCCATCCACAGGCCCCAGAGCGCTTGCACCGCGGGCCAGATGGTGAACAAGCCAAACGTCGCGACGACAGCCGCCAATGCCGCTGCGCGCGACGCGCTGAAGTCCGCCGCTCCCTCTGCAGGGAGTAACCTGACTTCAGCAGCAGCCGGAAAAGTTGACATACCGATAGTTTCTGGCGACTCACCAAGGGGGAGGGATCTGGTGGTCTACCCTCGTAAAATTTCTATTTGGACGAGTTACGACGAGCCTTGATGCGCGCACGAGCCGAAACGAAGAACGCACCCGCAGACCCCACGACAGCAAGAATCGCCGTAGGATTCTCCGGCGAGTTGACACAACCGTCCTGTGCATGGAGCGGGAGGGCAACGGATGAGAGGAGGGCGATACCGGCGAGTATTAGAAAAGTTTTCTTCATTGGTGTCCTCAATTGGGAAGGTACCGTCACGAAAGTTGAAAGTCAACGCGGAATGACCCACATTGCATAACACTTTTTGGGTATCAGTAAATTTTTAACGGCCTATCTATAAACCGCATGCCGCGCCGAATCTGCTTGAGTGCCATCATACTTCGATTGGCAGGATTTTATCGTTGGAATCTTGATCTCCCGTCACTCTAGCTTCCAAACCGAATCTGACCGATTAACTACCTTACCCTGCGAAACTTACTAGATCTTCGCTTCCTGCCCTCACTTCGCCCGTGCCGCCAGCCATCTGTGGAAATCGTTTCCCTGCGCCGCACGCAGCTGAATACAGGCATTCATGCTATCAACAGCCTTTGCGAGAGTCCGCTCCGACGCCTCCACCTTATGGGTCGCAAAGAAGCTGGTTACCTCATCCCGCCGTTCAACCGAGCAGAAGTACCCGGTTGCGCGGACGAGGTCTTCGCCGGAAGATACGGTCAACTGGGCTCGTACCTTCTCCCAGTTCTTCTGGATGTAGCTCCACGCCTCGTCTTGCGTCTCCCGGTCACGCAGCAACGCCACCAGCACTCCGTAGCTGTCCTGGTTCCTCACCTCTCCTGACACCGCGTAGTTCAGCGTGCGCTCAACCAGAGCCGGGTCGCGAAACCGTCCCAGCATCCTCAACGCATCCTCCTGCTCCTCCGGATCGGGTGAGTTGCGGCTCACGGCCAGCACCTTGTCATACAGCGCAGCATCGCCGTTTCTCGAGCTCACCAGCACCGCCGCGTCTGCGAGCGTCGCATCAAGCGTCTTGTCCTTCTTGTTGTCCACGGCGAAGGTTCGCGCCGTCAGGGCCTGCGCCTCGGCGAGCACGGCGGGATCGCGCGCGTCTCCCAGAATCTCGAACAGGATCGCGCGCAGTTGCTGCCGGTCGAAGGATTCTCCTTTCTCAGGACTCCCGAGAGCCCGGTAGACCGGCTCGAACTCCCGTTGCAGGATGGCGTGGAAGGCCTCCCGGTCGCCACCGAATGCAATCTCGGAGTCGACTTTCTGTATCTGCTGATGCGCCGTATCAAGCACGGCAGCGTTGGGGTCGGCCTTCAGCGCAAGCACCAGGTCGAGATAGTCGCCGATGCTTCCCTCCCCCGACTGCACCAGGGCCCAGCGGTCTCCCAGCAAACCAATCCTCTCGGGGGGCGTCAGCGACGTCTCTGCTTTAGCCACAATCGCACTGTATTGCGACGAGGTGTAGGCCGTCCTGTAGTAGCCCTTCCCTCCAGCGTTGACGTAGAGCACTGGCAGTCCAGCGTCCATCGGGATGGGAATGCTGCGATCGTCCGGCGTGAGTACTCTGCAGATGGGCGCGGCAGTCGTCTTCAGACAGACCGGCAGGGTCCAGCTCAAATCGCGGCCCAGATCGGTGTCCATCGACAGAAAAAACCTGCTCTGCGCCACCGGAACTCCGCCAGCCTGCCGCTCAGAGACAGTCAAAAGCGGAACGCCCGGCTGCGTAACAAAACTCGACATGATCTTGTCGACCGGCAGATGCGAGTTGGCCGTCTGCGCGTTCCAGAAGTCCTCCGCAGTCGCGTTTCCATAGAGATGCGCCGAAAGATAGTTGTGTACGCCCTGGCGAAAGACCTCCTTGCCAAGGTAGCTCTCGACCATCCCCAACACAGCGCCGGCCTTGCCGTAAGAGATGCCGTCGAACATCTCGTTAATCTCATCGGGGGTGTTTGCCGTGGCACGAATCGTCCGCGTCGTCCGCTGCGCATCAAGGTTCAGGGTCTGATCGAGATCCTGCGCATCATCCTGCGGGAAGTTCCACTCCGGCTTCCACTCGGCCACCGGCTTGGTCTCCATCCACGTAGCAAATCCCTCATTCAGCCACAGGTTGTCCCACCACTGCATCGTCACCATATCGCCGAACCACTGGTGCGCCATCTCATGCGCCACCACCACCGCAACCCGCTTCTTCGCAGGGATGTCTCCGGTCTTCGAGTTCACCAGCAGATCGGTCTCGCGATAGGTGATGCAGCCGAAGTTCTCCATCGCCCCGGCTTCAAAGTCGGGCAATGCAACCATATCCAGCTTCGGCATCGGATACTTGATGCCGAAATAATTGTCGTAATAATGCAGAACAAACTCAGCAGACTCAACGGCAAAGCGGGTGAGTTCCACCTTATCCGGTGTCGAACACGCGCGAATCGGCACTCCATCGGATTTGCCTGAAGTGCACTTGAAATCCCCCACCAGAAACGCGACCAGGTAAGTGGACATCTTCGGCGTGCGCGCAAACTCGAGCGTATGCTTGCCCTTCACCGGGCCGGATTTGTCGGAGACGAGATTCGTGTTCGAGATAACCGTGTCGCCCGCGTCAACCGTCAACGCGATGTTGAAGGTCGCCTTCATGGCCGGCTCATCGAAGCTGGGAAACGCGCGCCGCGCATCGGTAGGCTCAAACTGCGTCACGGCATAGTTGCGCGTCTTCGTCTTCGAAAGGTAAAAGCCCCGCAGCTTGTCGTTCAATACGCCGGAGTAGTGAATCGCCAGCGTCACCTTACCCGCGGGCAGTTCATTCGCAAAGGTGAAGGAAGCCTGCTCTTTTGCGGGATCCAATGTCGTCGTCGCGATCTGCGGATGTTTGTCGGCATCGAGCGCACTAAGCGGCTTAGGCTGTGAACCCAAAGCTCCGTAGGAGTACTCCGCCGACGGAAGTACATACGCCTTTACCTCACCAAATCTGATCTCGGCAGCATTCAGAGTGATCGTCTTACTGGGCGCATCCAGCGTCAGGTCAATCGTCTCCTCCCCGCTGAACGTTGCCGCCTGAAGATCCGGAGTCAGCCGAAGACCATAGTGCTCGGGATGGACGCCGCCCGGAAGCCGTTGCGCCTGGACTGAAAAGTTTGTGGTGAGGACAAGGACTGAAAAAGCGACAACGGCACTGCGAACCGACATGAATAGGGCCTCTCAACAATAATAGTGATTCCTGAAACTTAGACGGACGCCGCACAACAACATGCTGGTAGGATTTTTGGACTGTACTTTTCAATGAAGTTGCCATGATGACCATAACGAGGTCGTGAATGATGAGATACCCGGTAGAACTCGATCCGTCGTATCCAAGAGGACGATTTTCGGGTTGCGTCCATTGCGCTTCCACTGGATTACCGCTCGCCTCAGCTGCAATTAAAAGCCGCGAGAATATCTCCGGGATCAACCTGGTCTTACCGATGCTTGAACGAGAACCCTAGCACCGCTCTTACGAGGCTGGTCCGCGCTGTTCGCAGTGGTCGCTGTTTGAGGGAGTACAGCCATTGGCGATGAAGACTGCTTCTACTTGATTCGGCCAACGCAGAGGCGCGCAGGCCGATGCTCCCGGATGGAAGCTGCTCCGGCAGCTAACCCGGTATCTGCGCAAAGTCTGCGCCAGTCGTTGGGGACAAAGCTTCGACGGATCGACACCGGGCCGTCGTTCCTCGCAAAAGGATGGAGCCTCAGGACAGGTGCGATCAACCGAAAGAGATGATACGGAACCGGCTGGCGATGAAGATCGTTGACGAACCATCCCAGTCGGGCCGTCCCCTCCATCCACCCTAGCAGTGCGACGATTTGCTCATCGGATAGGTGATGGGTCAACAGCGAACTGACGATGACGTCGGCATCCGCAATGGCGTCTTCGGAGAGCGCATCGCCAACAACCCATCGAATCTGTTGCACCGCAGGCGTTGCGTCCTTTGCGGCACGAATAGCGTCCGGGTTCAGGTCGACTCCGGTCAGTTCAACCTCGATTCCCCGAGCGTTAGCCCACCTGTCGATTCGCCGCAGCATATCGCCATAACCGCAGCCGACGTCGACCACGCGAAGCACGTCGCCACGGAGCGGACGAGCGGCGATAAGCTCATCCAACCATGAGATCGTGGGCCGATACGCAAAGGTGAGTCGATTCACGCGGGCGATGTCATGGAGACAGTCGCGCAGCTCCTCATAGCTGCACGGCCCATCCATCAACTCAGTCAGATTGGCCCGGTGCGAAAAATCAAGTCTCGCCGGAGCAGAAACTTCTGGTGCGATCGCCGAAGAGTACGGAGCGACCAGCTCGGAGGCTGGAGCCTCAGTTGATGGGATGGATGTCTGCGGCACGTTAACTCGCCCCTAGTATATCGGGGAGCCCTGGCGGTTTAGGAGCAGAGTCAACCCATGGATTTGCAAATTCTTTGTCACGCCCAGCGCGCGGCAATTAATTCTGCACCGATGCTGCGCGCTCTGAGTTTCCGGTCGCCTCCGACGCTCGCGCCTCGGCAAAAGCTGCAGCGCCCAGCAACGCACAGGTATCATCCAGAATCACCCGCACCGGAATCGACTGCAACAGTGGCGACAAACGTCCCTTATCGAGAAACGCCTGCATGAACGTCCCATTCTTCAATGTCGTAAGGATCTTTGGCGCAATTCCTCCGCCCAGGTACATCCCGCCTGTAGCGAGCACCTTCAGCGCAATATTGCCCGACTCGGCGCCATACGCCCCCGTAAACATCTTCATCGTCTCAAAGCAAAGCGAGCTCGAACCATCCTCCGCGCACTGTCCAATGACCGCGTTCGGGTCTTCCGCGAGCATGCGGTCGTGCAACCAGGCAGGCTCATCGATCTTCTCCACATCCCGCAGAAACGCATAGATATTTTTGATCCCAAGCCCGGACACAACCCTCTCCCAGCTCACCCTACCCTTCAGACTGGCGCGCAGATACTCGAGCAAAGCGATCTCCCGATTGCTCCGCGCCGCAAAATCGCCGTGCCCGCCCTCCGAAGGAATCGGCCGGTGCGCCTTACCCTCCCAGATCAGCAGCGCCTCACCCAGCCCCGTGCCCGCAGCAATCAGCCCGGCATTCCCGCTCGCCTCCGGGTCCCCATTGTGCAGCGTAAAAATCGCCTCCGGCGCAAGCTCGGGTATCCCGTACCCATTCGCCTCCAGGTCGTTGATCAAAAAGATATGCGGAATCCCCAGCGACTTCACCAGGTCGCGCGTATCCAGCGTCCAAGGCAGATTGGTTAGCTTCAGCCGTCCATCGCGCACGGGACCCGGGCACCCAAAGCAAGCGGCGATAACGTCCTCCGGCTTCTGACCACACCCCACACAAAACTTCTTCACCACATCATCGAGGCTAGCAAATTCATGCGCCGGAAACTTCTGGTCACGAACCGGCTGAAGCCGCCCATTCGCAAAGTTGTAAAGGGCAAGATGGACCTTCGTTCCACCCACATCACCGGCAAGAATCATCTATCGCAGCTCCAGAGTACCGGTGGAATCAGAATTCGCCGGTGCTGGCAGCTTAGACGCTGCGACGGCGTCAAGCAAGAGCGTAAGCCGTCCGCTCGCCGGACGAATAAGCTGCGAAGGATACGTCTCCGGCTGATACGGCCCCAGAAACACATCGTGCAGCACCTGTGTCTTCGCCGCCCCTTCAATCAGAAACGCCACTTCCCTGCCCTGATTGATCACCGGCCATGTCAGCGTAATCCGCCACGTATCCTTCTGCGGAACATGGTTCGGCACCACAATGTGGCTCATCTCATTCAGCGCATCGGTATGGGGAAACAACGACGCGGTGTGCCCGTCATCCCCCATCCCAAGCTGCACCAGATCGAACGTAGGCGTCTCAGCCCCTTCCAGCCGGAACGTATTCCGAATCACCGCCTCGTACCGAGCCGCCGCAACCTCCGGCTCCAGTTCACCCTCCATCCGGTGCACTCGCTCCGCAGCCAGCGGAACCTTCGACAGCAGAGCCTCCTTCGTCATCCTGTAGTTCGACTCCGCATGATCCGGCGGCACGCACCGCTCATCCACCCAATAGAGCTCCAGTTTGTCCCACGGGACCAGCTTCAAGAAACGGCTCCGCAGGACTCGCCAGCAGCGCAAACATCGCCTTCGGAGTCGTCCCGCCCGAGATCGCAATCCTAGCGATCCCACGTGCCGCAGCGGCCTTCACCGCCGCATCCGTAAACAGTTGGGCAGCAGCCCGGGCCGTAGCCTCAGGCGTAGCTAGAACACGATACGTAACACTCACCGCTCGAGGCATAAAGTACCTTCTCTCAATCGATCAAAGTTTCCGCCACTTACGCCCTTCGGATTCAAGCAGAGCATCCGCCGCCGACGGCCCCCAGGTTCCGGCAGCGTAGTTTGGAAAATCCTTCACCGGATCCTTCGCCCAAGCCTGCAGAATCGGCGTCATCAATGACCACGTCGCCTCCACGCCGTCGCGATGCGCAAACAGCGTCGCATCTCCCAGCATCGCATCCAGCAGCAGCCGCTCATATCCATTCGCCGACGATACCCCGAACGCCTTCGCGTAGCTGAAGTCCATATCCACCTTGCTGATCGTCATCGTCGGCCCGGGAACCTTCGCGCCAAACTGCAGCGAAATCCCCTCATCCGGCTGGATCCGCATCGACAGCACATTCGGGCGAATCCCCTCAGCTCCCGCCGCCTGTGCTCCCTTGAACAGCAGCGACGGAGGCAGCTTGAACTGAATACTGATCTCCGTCACCCGCTTCGCCAGCCGCTTGCCCGCACGAATGTAGAACGGAACCCCCGCCCATCGCCAGTTCTCAATCTCCAATCGCAACGCAGCATAAGTCTCCGTCTGCGATCGCGGATGAACCCGTTCCTCCTGACGATAGCCCACAGCCGGTTTGCCATCGATAATCCCCGGCCCATACTGCCCACGCACCGTATCCGCGGGATGTATCGGCGTAATCGCCTTCCAGACCTTCACCTTCTCCGCCCTCACCGAATCCGATGCAAACGAAACCGGCGGCTCCATCGCCACAAAGCTCAGCAGCTCCATCACGTGATTCTGCACAACATCGCGCAACGCTCCCGCTGTCTCATAAAACGGCCCGCGCCCTTCGATGCCGATGCTCTCAGCAGCCGTAATCTCGACATGATCGATGTAGTTGCGGTTCCAGACATTTTCAAAGATGCCGTTGGCAAACCGGAAGATCAGGATGTTCTGGACCGTCTCTTTGCCCAGGTAGTGATCGATGCGGAAGATCTGGTTCTCATCGAATACCTTGTTCACCTCATCGTTCAGCGCCCGGGCCGACTCCAGATCATGCCCAAACGGCTTCTCAATAATGATCCGCACCCAGTTCTGGCCGTCGCCGCAGTCCCTCGGTCTCGCCATACAGTGGTCGCCCAGAAACTTGATGATGTCAGAAAAGTACTCCGGCGCAGTCGCAAGATAAAAGAGCCGATTCCCCTTCGTGCCGAACTTCGCGTCAATCCCCGCAAGCGTCTCCTTCAGCGAGTCATAGCCCGCGGCATCATCGAAGTTCATCGCGTGGTACTGAATCCGGCCGACAAACGGATCCAGCTTGGCGTCATCCTTCTCAACCCCGCCGCCGCTGACGATGCCGTCCTTCATATCGGCGGCAAACGTCTGCTCCAGCGGGCGCCTCGCGACTCCCACGACAGCAAAATCCTTCGGCAGGAGCCCTGATTGCTCCAGGTGATACAGCGCAGGCAAAAGCTTGCGCTTCGTCAGATCGCCTGAGGCGCCAAAGATCACCACAACACACGGATCGGGAATGCGCTCCGGCTGCACGGGAGCAGGCGTTGCACTTACTACGGCGGTTGCACTCATTTCGCTGGTCGGCATGTTCTTTCACCTTTCCTGCTGGTTAAACTTCGCCTCTGTCTACTCCGCTTGCGTCTTCTTCACATCGTGGCCGCCAAACGCGCCACGCATAATCGAGATCATGCGGTCGGTAAAGTTGTTCTCCTCGCGCGACCGTAGCCGGCGAATGAGCGACTCGGTAATCACTGGCGCGGAGATGTTCAGGTCGATCGCCTCCATCACCGTCCATCGGCCTTCGCCCGAGTCCGGAACAAACGCCTTCAAACCGTGCAGCTTCGGATTCTTCGACAACGCATCCGCCGTCAGATCCAGCAGCCACGAACGCACCACCGAACCCTTCTGCCATATCTTCGAGATCTGCGGCAGATCAAGATTCAGAGGCGTCTTCGCATGCATAATCGAAAATCCCTCGGCGTACGCCTGCATCATGCCGTATTCAATCCCGTTGTGCACCATCTTCACGAAGTGCCCCGCGCCCGACGGACCAACCCGCCCCCATCCTGCATCCTTCGCTGGAGCGAGCGCCTCGAAGATCGGCCGCAGCCGCTCCACCGGCGCCTCATCTCCGCCAATCATCAGGCTGTACCCCTCTTTCAATCCCCAGACGCCGCCCGACGTTCCGCAATCGATGTAGTGGAAGCCCTTCTTCGTCGTCGCCGCATGACGCCGCTGCGTATCCTTGTAATTAGAGTTGCCGCCATCGATAAACGTGTCGCCCTTCTTCATCAACGGCTCGAGCTTGGCCAGCGTCTCGTCCACCGGATCGCCCGACGGCACCATAATCCACACCGCACGTGGCGCAGCGAGATTCTTCACCAGGTCTTCAAGCGAATCCACACCGAGTGCACCGGTCTTCGTCAGCTTTGCCGTCGCATCCTTGTTGAAGTCGAAGCCAACGACCTTGTGACCGGCGAGGCGAAGCCGTTCTGCCATGTTGAAGCCCATCTTGCCGAGTCCGATAATTCCTAATTCCATTTGTTTCCTTCCTTGTCGGCTATCGCGCCGGATTGATTAGTGTTTGAACTTCAAAGTCATTCGTCTCCGAAGCAGAGTCATTGGCCCTTAGGAAAATCCGCGCCCACAGTCACCTGCTCCCATTCCGCAATCTCTTTTTCCCAACCGCCAAGCTTCGTGCGCAGACGCTGCAGTGCACTCGCCCCAAGCAGCAGCCTCAACGGCGGCGCCGGCGAGTCCACCACTTGCATCATCGCGTGCACAGCGCGCAGCGGATCGCCCGGCTGCTTGCCATCGTTCTCCGCGACATACTTCCGCATATTCGCTGCGGTCGTGTCGTAGTCTGCGATGCGCTTCTCAGCGACAACAACGGAACGCCCAAGAAAATCCGTGCGGAACGGCCCCGGCTCAACAATCGTCACCTTGATCCCCAACGGACCAAGCTCTCCGGCGAGAGCCTCCGACAGCCCCTCAACAGCAAACTTCGTCGCGTTGTAATACCCCATGCCAGCGCTCGCCACCACCCCGCCGATGGAAGAAAGGTTCAGAATGTGCCCGCTGCGTTGCTTGCGAAGCTGCGGCAGAAAAGCCCGGGTCACTCGCAGCAGGCCGAAGACATTAGTCTCAAACATCGGCGCAAACTCGGCCTCAGAGACCTCTTCAATCGCGCCCGCCACACCGTAGCCCGCGTTATTGACGAGAACATCCACCCGGCCGAACTTCGCCACCGTCTGTTCAACCGCCGCATCGACCTGAGCTTGATTCGTCACATCAAGCGCCAGCGCCTTCGCCGTCTGCGGATCCTTCGCCTCAAGATCGGACACCTTGTCCAGATTCCGCGCCGTGGCGACAACTTTGCCGCCCGCCTTCAGCACCTCTTCGGCGAGCAGCCGCCCGAAGCCCGTGGAAGCTCCCGTGATAAACCATACTTTGCCTGTTTGCGATGTGTTCGTCGAGTTCGTCATATCTTTATGTGACGCAACAGCCACCCCGGCGATGCAGATTCCTACGCCCGATGCTCGGTCACTCCCTCCTCTCCGGCTACAAGCGCCAAACTTGCCATCCCCAGAAACAGTCCGTGTTCGACCACGCCCACAATTCCGCGAATCTCTGCCGCAAGCACCTCAGGGTCTTCGATCACTCCGCAAGCGCAGTCCAGAATGTAATTCTCTTCGTCCGTTAGATACGGTCCATCGCCGCTCTTGGCTTTTCTCAGCTTGGGATTCAGACCAAGCGCAGCCAGCCGAGGTTCCACCACCGGCAGCGCCATCTTCACCACTTCCACCGGAAGAGGAAACCTCCCGAGTCGCTCTACAAGTTTGGTCGAGTCCACCACAACCAGGAACTCCTTCGCAGCACTCGCAACAATCTTCTCTCGCAACAGCGCGCCGCCTCCGCCTTTGATCAGCGCAAGCCCGGGCCCAACCTCATCCGCTCCGTCGACATAAAGATCCAGTTCCGGCAGTTCGTTCAGCGTCATCACGTTCATGCCCAGCGACAGACCGAGATCACGGCTCGCATCGCTCGAAGCCACACAACGAATCTTCAGCCCCTGCTGCACATGCACAGCGAGTTCGCGGATGAAGATCGTCGCCGTGGTTCCTGTGCCCAGCCCGACGGCCATGCCATCCTCGACGAACTCAACCGCGCGTTTCGCGACCAGTCGTTTCGCTTCATCCTGCGTCATCCGCGCGTCCCCTCTCGCGGTTTTCAGAGATTTTCTTAGGGCCAAAGAGAAAAGCGGCGATTCACTCGAATCGCCGCGCCATCCCTACTTCTTCACCAGTTTCTTTGCGAGTGCCACAGCGCTCGCAACGTTGATGCCCAGCTTATCGAGTGCAATCGCGCCCGGAGCCGAAGCCCCAAAGCGATCGAGCCCAATCACGCCACCGTTGTGGCCGACGTATTTGTACCAGCCCAGGGTGGCTCCGGCTTCGACGGCCACCTTCGGAGTGTTTTCCGGAAACAGGGCTGCCTTGTAATCGTCGCTCTGTTCCTCAAAGACCTTGAAGCTGGGCATCGAAACCACCGTCGCATTGATTCCCGCGGACTTCAGCTCCTCGGCAGCCTTCATCACAAGAGAAACCTCAGATCCAGTCGCGATCAGAATGACGTCCTTCCCGTAGGAGAGCAGCTCATAGGCGCCCTTCTTCGCGCCCTGCGTCTTCGCCGCATCCAGCACGGGAAGATCCTGCCGCGAAAGCGCCATGAAGCATGGGCTCTTCCGCTCGAGCGCAAGCTGCCAGCACACCGCAGTCTCGTTCGCATCCGCAGGACGAAAGTCCGTGAAGTGCGGAATCATGCGCAGGCTCATCAGATGTTCGATCGGCTGGTGCGTCGGGCCGTCCTCACCCAGCCCCACCGAATCGTGTGTAAACACGAACAGCGAGTGCACGCCCATCAGCGCAGACAGTCGCAGGGCCGGACGGCAGTAATCCGAAAACACAAAGAACGTCGACCCGAACGGAATCAGCGCGCCATGCGCAGCCATTCCATTCACCATCGCGCACATGCCGAACTCGCGCACGCCAAAGAAAACATTCCGCCCAGTCGGATCGACATGAAAGCTCGGCGAATCCTTGAAGATCGTCTTCGTCGAAGCCGTCAGGTCCGCCGCGCCGCCAAAGAGCTCCGGCACGGCACTCTCAATCGCCTGCATCACCGCCTGGCCTGCGTTGCGCGTCGCCATCGGCTTCTCCGTCGGGAAGATCGGAATCTTCTTTTCCCAGCCAGAAGACATCTCGCCCTTCACCACCCGCTCAAACTCCGCCGCCGGAG
Source organism: uncultured Acidobacteriaceae bacterium (assembly GCA_963841335.1). GTDB lineage: Bacteria > Acidobacteriota > Terriglobia > Terriglobales > Acidobacteriaceae > Edaphobacter. The sequence continues at coordinate 1,134,164 of CAWJCF010000001.1, forward strand.
CCGGATAAGCCTTCTTGTACTCCGCAAACTCATCATCCCACGCCGCATGAGCGTCTTTACCCTTCAGCTTCGCCTCACCCCAGTTCTTCGCTGCCTCCTCGGGAACATAGAAGGTCTTGTCCTCAGGCCATCCCAGGTTCCGCTTCGTGGCCTTCACCGCATCCACGCCCATCGCCTCGCCGTGCACCTTGTTGGTCCCGGCCTTTGGGCTCCCGTACCCGATCACCGTCCTGACCCGAATCAGCGAGGGCCTTGTCGTCTCCGCCTTCGCGGCGAGAATCGCCTTCTCGATCGCCTCCAGATCGTTCCCGTCGTGCACCATCTGCACATGCCAGTGGTATCCCTCGAACCGCTTCGTTACATCCTCGGTAAACGAGAGCTCTGTCGGTCCATCGAGCGAGATCAAATTGTCGTCATACAGCACAATCAGCTTGCCAAGACCTAGCGTTCCGGCCAGCGAAGCCGTCTCGTGCGAGATCCCTTCCATCATGTCTCCGTCGCCGCACAGAACGTAGGTGTAGTGGTCGATGATGTTGTACGTATCGCGGTTATAGACCGCCGCCAGATGCTTCTCTGCCGTCGCAATTCCAACCGCCATACCGAAGCCCTGTCCCAGCGGTCCGGTCGTCACCTCAACTCCCGGAGCCTCGCCGAGCTCGGGATGGCCCGGCGTATGCGAACCATACTGGCGGAACTGCTCCAATTGCGATATCGGCAGACCGTATCCCGCAAGATGCAGCACTCCATACAGCAGTGCCGAGGCATGTCCATTCGACAAAATGAAGCGGTCACGATCGATCCACTTCGGATCCGACGGATCATACTTCATCAGCTTGTGGTACAGCAGATAAGCGATGGGAGCGCACCCGAGCGGCGCCCCAGGGTGACCGGAGTTTGCCTTTTGAACCGCATCAACCGCAAGAAAACGCAACGTGTTGATGGAGAGCTGGTCGAGTTCGTTCTGCTTGGAATCCTGCTTTTCGCTCATTCTTTTCCTTTGCTTAATGAGAGTTGCGCGCATTAGGCATCGCCGCATCTCGAATTTTTGGTCGATCTCTGACAGTGTACTAGCCAGACACCACTCGATGCATCTGCGGCTGCTGCCTGCATCTGCATCCCCGGCTTCCGGCTCTCACCGCCTGGCCCTTGGTACTACATAGACTCCGGCAGTCGCATGACGGACACATCAATATTTTTTCCGAGCCACCGACCCTGGCCGCTCTGCCCCGGCCAGTTCAGCGTAAACACAATTGTGCCATCCCAATTGGCTGGCGTCGGAATATCGGCGAACGAACCGGGATACCCCACCGACCGGGACTCTCCAACCAGCGTCGTCGCCCAGTTGTCCAGCGTGTAGACCACCTGAAAATGCTCCCGATCCACGATGCGCAGCGTATATCCAGCGAAGATCATCGAAACTGGCCGCGTTACCTCGAATATCTCCATGTGATTGGTAAAGGTCCGCTTGTCCTTCGCCACGCTGTATCGCTCTTCCACCACCGAGATCCGGTCATACACCCGCCCATCCGTCGCCGACCGCAGCAGCTTCAGATACTCCGCATGCGCCCACACCAGCGGCTGCGCCGAACCCGCAGGCTTGCCGAGATACATCCCCTTCTCCGGAAGATCCTTGTAGTCCCATATCTGCTCCGGCAGCATGCCTCCGGTTGAAGCAAACTGCTCAATCGCCTTGATATGCCGCGCGACGTCATGTCCCGCGCAAAGCTCGTAGTGAGCGCGCTCTCCCGTCAGAATCGGCCACGCTCGCCCCTGTCCCGAACCGTCGTAGGGGCTGCCGTCCTTCTTCTCCCCATACCCGTCATGGTTGTAGCGCCGCCAGCAATCCCCATAGGGCGTCTTAATCTTCAAATGGTCGTCCACAACCTTCAGCGAATCCACGATCAGCGGGTCATCCGGCCGTCGAATCCCATACCGCACCAGCTCCAGAAAGCCCGCATCCACCACCTCACGCGCCTCGAAGTCGGTCCGTTCGCCCGGCTCCCGGTTATTGATGTGAATGCACCCCTTCGGCAACCCGGGGTTATAAAACGGCTCGCCTGGCGCAGGCGGCTGAATCCGGACGTAGTGATACTTCACCTCCGGGTTCAACACGCCTTCCGTCGTCGTCGTCCATTCATCGAGATGCGCTTCAATCCAGTCGGCATAGGCCTCCAGATACCCACCCAGCTCGGTCGCCTCTCGCGACCGGGCAATATCCGCCGCACAAACCAGCGCCGAAATCACCACCGCCAGCGTCGATGGCGAATAGCCCGCCACCTCCTCCCACCGCTCCTGCTGGGTCACAGGCGCATATCTCACCAGAAACGCAGCCGCCCGCTCTACAAACGGGAAGATATCGAACTCCCCCAAACCGTTCACCTTCCATAGACGCCACGCCAGAATAATCGGATATGCAACCTCATCCAGTTGAATCCCCGTCCAGTAAGGTGTCCCGTCAATCCAGAAGTTCTGTGCGAAGCTCCCATCCGTTCGCTGCGTGCAAGCCAGATAAACCAGCGCCCGCATCGCCGTGTCCGTCCTTCCGCACGCCATAAACGCGGTGGCCGTCTGCACCATGTCACGCGTCCACACCAGGTGATACCCGCCCAGGTCCTGGTCACCCTTCGCATTCCCCCACGGTATCGACGCCGATGCAATGAACGCCCCTGAATAAGTCTTGTCCTCATGCGTCAGCAGCAAATTGTGGCTGATCCGCATCAGCTTCCCGCCATCCATCGACGCAGAAGCCAACCCCTGGGGCGAAACCGACCGCGTCCACTGCAACAAAAATCGCTTCTGGTGTTCGAGGTACGGTGTCGACAGCGTCTGCATCATCTGCGCAACCGCAGCGTGGTTGCCATCGCCAAACGAGATCGCAATCGTAAACTCGCGGTGCTCAGCAACTTCAATCTCGCCCATCACCGCGATATTTCCATTCAGCGCCTGGCCAAACTGCCACGACATCTTCATGTCCGTGTACAGGTCCTGGTAGCCGTCGCTCGTCCCCACATACCCGCACGACGACCGGCTGAACCCGCAACTTGCTCCCATCGCCAGCATCGTCTGGCCCTTCCATGCCAGCAGGCAGCGCTTCCCCGCCACATCGATCGACCGCGCCGAATTCCCCATGCCTCCGCCATTCAGATGCGGAGCCAGCAGCGCATAGCACTTCAGCCGCGACAACACGGCCTCATCGCCGACGATCTTCACATTCATCAACACCACCGGATGGTGCGGGTCGCTGATGAACTCCTTCGTCACCGAATAACGCCCCTGCGGATCACTCGCCGAAACTCTTACCGCAGGAGCCGTGCTGTCGATGTATTGAAAGTTCTCATACGGCAGGTCGCGCTTCTCTTCATGGAAGAACGTCTCGCCATCGGTGAACAGAAGCTCCATGTCGCGCGTCTGCGGACGGTCGATCGTCGGATAGTAAATCTCGTTCAACGTTCCATGGGAGATGGTGAACCACACCCTGCTCGAAGCAGAGTACGCCGTCGAGACCGCATCTTTCTCGCTCGAGGTCCAGCGCGGTTCAACACCCGGAGCCCCAAAGGCAGGCCCGTCATCTTCCAACCAGCGGTAAGCAGCGTTCAGATCACTCATTTCCTACATTAGAGCGCAAAATTTCCCGAATGGTTACAATTCCGCCGCGAAGAACCGTGAACGAACGATAAACGGCCCGTTGCGCTATCATCTTCGAGGTTGCTCTGCCTCTCGGGTGCATCGTCACAAGCCCAGGCGGCATCGAAATCTACCAGCCGGTCAGGACGCTCCTGGCTGACACAATCGAACGACGACAGGAGAATCACCGTGGCCTACGAACTTCCCCCTCTGCCCTACGACTACGCGGCGCTTGAGCCCCACATCGACGAAGCAACGATGAAGCTTCACCACGACAAGCACCACCAGACCTACGTCACCAACCTCAACGGCGCCGTCGAAAAGCACCCCGACCTGGGCAAGAAATCCCCCGAAGAACTGATTAAGGATCTGGCGGCCATCCCCGAAGACGTGCGCAAAGTTGTGCAGAACAACGGCGGCGGCCACGTCAACCACACCATGTTCTGGCAGATCATGAAGCCCAAGGGTGGCGGCGACCCCTCGGGCGACATCGCAGCCCAGATCAAGGCCGACTTCGGCGACTTCGAGTCCTTCAAAAAACTTTTCAATGAGACCACCGCCAAGCAGTTCGGCTCAGGCTGGGGCTGGCTCATCTTCAAGGGCGGCAAGCTCGCCATCGTCACCTCCGCCAATCAGGACAACCCCATCTCGCAGGGCAGCTACCCCATCCTGGGCAACGACGTCTGGGAGCACGCCTACTACCTCAAGTACAACAACCGCCGCCCCGACTACCTCGCCGCCTGGTGGAACACCGTCAACTGGGACGAAGTCAACAAGCGCTTCGCCACCGCCAAAAGCTACAAGTAATCGTCAAGCAGCTTCCGAACGATAAGCGGCATAGTCTTCGTATGTCACCCTATAACCAGGATCTCCGGTGCGGCGTCTTTCGCGTCGCACCGGAATCCTATCCCTTCGGCCCTGTTGGAGCCGTTGGTCCGCATTGTGGTGACGCGCTCTGCGTACCGCTAAACGAACCCGTCCAGTTTGATCCCCCACCACCCGTCCCCCCGCCGACAACAAACTGCTTCCAGAGCTGATCAAGGTTGTTGACCCCTTCAGGTGTGCCGGCATGGTCAGCGCCGTTAAATCCGCAAGCAGTCTGGTGTCCCGACTTGATAGTAAGGGCATTGAAGTCGGTGCTTAGGCTCGAGTAGACGGCTGCCCCCCACTTCCAGTCGATGGAGATACCAGAGACGCCGCCGGTGTCGAAGGTGCCGGTCCAGTTCACATTCATTCCGCCAGGCAGACCGCCGGCAGGCACAGGGACGGCCACGCCGGTGAGAAAGATCTCGTCCTCCGCTCTCATCGGAACAATCGTGAACCACGTGTTCGTCATCGTGTCGAACGTGGTGGAACCGCAGGGCGCGGACGGAGAAAACGTAATTCTGGCGCTTGGAGCCGAATTAGTAATAGCGGTCCCAGTCGCTGCGTTCACAATTTTGGAATTGCTGAAGGTAATTACCGCGCCAGTGCTGGGTATACCCGTGGCTGTGAAATTCGCATTGAACCAGATCCATTCTCCCGTGCCGAGAGAGCCTCCATTGAAGTTCGATGCATTGCCGGACGTCGCCGAACAGACCGGCGGCGGCGTTGCCTCGCAACTTAGGCTGGTGGGCGAAACCTCGATAGGAATTGTGTTCCAACCCTTCAGGGAGGCAGTCCCGGAGAAACTGAAACTTCCGTTCAAAGTCGGAAACGAGCCCCACACGGCAGTTTCAAAAGTGCTGGTAACTGCAGTGAAAGGAAGAAAGCCGTTGATTGGAGGCCCACCCGAGGGTGAATTGCTGTTGATCGTATAGTTGATCTGATACTGCGTTCCTGGAACCAGTTCCGATGCCCTCACCGAAAGGTTAAAGGAGTTGCACGTGAGCGTGACGTTTGCCGTATCGACATGATTTGCCAACGCAGGGGTCGCGCACACCACGCACAACAGCAGCAGCCCGAAAATTGCTCTACCCATAGTTCGATTGCTTTGAGACATCGTTACCTCTTCTGAGTACGCTCTGCTCAACGTTGCTTGGGTATGCCAAGGCGTTCTTCAGTACAGGGGACCGCGAGCTTGCCTCTCGCATGACTCGGTTCCGTCGCGCAAAGGAAAGCCAACTCAACTGTGCGGTATTTCATCGGTAACTGCACTACCACCTTGTGGTGATTGCCAAACAACTTCGCAAACGCACCCACCGATACCCGCTTGACGAACGAGAATAATTATCGTTTACTAGCTCTTGATGCGGACCGCTCCCAGCGTCGAAACCCGTCCCTTCCGTGAACTGTGTGCGGATCACGGGCTTGCCGCCACCCACCAACGCCAGGTTCTTTATGAGGTCATGCAGACCATGCCTGGCCACCCCAGTCCGGAAGAGGTCTACGCGCGGGTCAAGAAGCGTATACCCGCGATCTCTCTCGCGACCGTTTACAAAAACATTCATCTCTTTGTCGAAAGGGGCGTGCTAAAAGAAGTCAGCATGCACCACGGCTCTCTCAGGGTCGAGCTGAACAGCCATCTCCACCATCACATGGTCTGCTCGCATTGCAAGTCCATCACCGACATCGAAGAAAAGGATCTCGGCGTCCTCCCGGCGCCCGAACGGTTGCCTGGAGGCTTTCGGGCGGAACGCTACGCCATCGACGTCATCGGAATCTGTGCCGCGTGCCAGAAAGCACAACGCAGCTGACACCATCCACTCACTAACCAAACTGAAAGTTGCAAGATGGGCGAAGACTACAAGAGCAAATGACGACCGGCGCGGCCCTCCCGTAAGTCACAACCAGAACTTGCTGACCGCCCGCGACCAAATCGCGGGGTAGGTTCCGGCAATGAGAATCAAGGAGCGAATATGTCGAACGAAATGAAATGTCCAGTGCCGCACGGCGGCAACCCATCCACCGCCACGGAGACAGCCTCGCCCATGCATGGCGCCGTCACGCACAACTCGCGCAAGATCGTCCGCAACGAGCATTGGTGGCCCGACCGTCTCGACCTTGCCGTCCTGCACCAGAACACCAAACTCGCTGATCCCATGGCCCAGGACTTCGACTACGCGGCAGAGTTCAAGACCCTTGACCTCAACGCCGTCATCAAGGACCTTCACGCTCTCATGACCGACTCGCAGAGCTGGTGGCCTGCCGACTACGGCCACTACGGCCCGTTCTTCATCCGCATGGCATGGCACAGCGCAGGCACCTACCGCACCTATGATGGACGCGGCGGCGCAGGCATGGGCACGCAGCGTTTTGCGCCGCTCAACAGCTGGCCGGACAATGTCAGCCTCGACAAGGCGCGCCGCCTCCTCTGGCCCATCAAGCAGAAGTACGGCAAAAAAATCTCCTGGGCAGATCTCATGATCCTCACCGGCAACGTCGCACTCGACTCCATGGGCTTCAAGACCTTCGGCTTCGGCGGCGGTCGTGCTGACGTCTGGGTTCCGCAGGAAGACATCTTCTGGGGTTCTGAACACACGTGGCTCGGCAGCGATCGCTACCAGAGTGAGCGCGATCTCGACAATCCTCTCGCCGCCGTGCAGATGGGTCTCATCTACGTAAACCCGGAAGGCCCCGACGGCAAGCCCGATCCTCTCGCATCGGCGCGCGACATCCGCGAGACCTTCGGCCGCATGGCCATGAACGACGAGGAGACCTTCGCGCTCATCGCCGGTGGTCACACCTTCGGCAAGGGCCATGGCGCGTACGATCCCGGCCCCAACGTCGGTCCGGAGCCCGAAGGCGCGCCCGTCGAACAGCAGGGCTTAGGCTGGAAGAACTCCAAGGGCAAGGGCAACGCCGAGGACACCATCTCCAGCGGCCTGGAAGGCGCCTGGACTACCAACCCCATCAAATGGGACAGCGAGTACCTCGACAACCTCTACAACTTCGACTGGGCGCTGAAGAAAGGCCCCGGTGGCGGATGGCAGTGGTACGCCGTCGCGGAAGGCGAAACCATTCCCGACGCGCACATCAAGGGCAAGCTGCACCTGCCCATGATGTTCACCTCAGACCTCGCTCTTAAATTCGACCCCGCTTACGAAAAGATCGGCAAGCGCTTTCAGACGAATCCAGAACAGTTCGCCGACGCCTTCGCTCGCGCATGGTTCAAGCTCACGCATCGCGACATGGGACCTATCGTCCGCTACCTCGGCCCCCTGGTTCCCAAGGAGCAGTTGATCTGGCAGGACCCCGTCCCCGCTCTCAATCACGAACTCATCGGCGAAGCAGACATCGCCGCGCTGAAGACAAAAATCCTCGCCTCGGGTCTCTCAATCTCGCAGCTCGTCTCGACTGCCTGGGCTGCAGCTTCCTCCTTCCGCGGCTCTGACAAGCGCGGCGGAGCCAACGGCGCACGCATCCGTCTAGAGCCGCAGAAGAACTGGGAAGTAAACCAGCCCCTCGTGCTCACGAAGGTTCTTAGCACGCTCGAGGGAATCCAGAAGGACTTCAGCGCGGCGGCTAATGGAAAAGCCAAAGTCTCCCTCGCCGACCTCATCGTCCTCGGCGGTTCCGCTGCGGTCGAAGCGGCTGCGAAGAAGGCCGGATATGACGTCAAGGTACCATTCGCACCCGGCCGCACGGATGCTTCGCAGGAACAGACCGATATTGCTTCCTTCGCCCCGTTGGAACAGACCGCCGACGGTTTCCGCAACTATCTCCGTCTCGGCCACACCAAGCGCGCCGAGGATTTGCTCATCGACCGCGCCCAGTTGTTGACCCTCACGGCCCCGGAAATGACCGTCCTCGTCGGCGGCCTCCGCGTCCTCGGTGCCAACTACCGCGGATCGAAGGACGGAGTCCTCACCACGAAGCCCGAGACGCTGACGAATGACTTCTTCGTCAACCTGCTCGACATGGCGACCGAGTGGAAGGCCTCTTCCACCGCGGAAGGTTCGTTTGAGGGGTTAGATCGCGCGACGGGTGAGGTCAAGTGGACTGCCACTCGCGTCGACCTGATCTTCGGTTCCAACTCCCAGCTCCGTGCCCTCGCGGAAGTCTACGCATCGAGCGACTCGAAGGAGACATTCGTGAAGGACTTCGTAGCCGCATGGACCAAAGTCATGAACCTCGACCGCTTCGACCTGCGCAAACCATAGGTCTTCAGGCAGGTCTTCAAGGTTGATCTAGAAACGAAGAACTCTCAGCAAAATCCGCGCCACTTCCGCCAGGGAGTGACGCGCACACAGCGGCCCAAAGGCCGCTGTGTATTTGCGAAGACTGGATCTATAACCGGGAAGTCATCCCAAAGCGGGAGACGCTGGAGCAGTTCAACGAGACGCCGCGGACAGTCTGCGCTGGCACTAGGGAAGGATGTCATCTCACAGGCAGAGAGGTTGCAGGGGTAACCCTTTGCCTCGCAGCACGCGATGGCGCCCCGGAGGTAGTTAAGCAAGGAGTAGCAATCACTGCCCGGAAGCCGACTTCTGAGGACCTGGCGTTAAGCCTCGCCGGCTGGCAGAACCGCCTCTCCTCCAACGAAGCTACGGAACAGATCCACAACGCGCTCGCAGGCATCCGGCGCATAAAACATCTCCGTGTTCACCATTGTGTCTGCTGTCATGGATCGCATGCGGGAGAACATCTCCGCCTCGTACGCGGCGATTGCGTCACCAGATGTGCCTTCGCTGTGGAGAAACTTTGACAGGACCAGAGCGTCGAGCATCGCCATGTTCACGCCTTCGCCTGCGTAGGGCGGCATTACGTGCGCTGCATCTCCAATCAACGTAACGTTTGGCTTCGGTTTCCAATGCTGATCCGTGGGGCAAACAAGGAGCGGACGCCAGACCATCGAGACCGCCTCCCTGAAGAGCGGTTCCCATAGGTGACTCCACCCTTTGAAGTTTGCGTGGAACCATCTCACTCGCTGGTCCGGACCGATTGCCTCTTCAAGGCTCTGCCTGGCCGCGGGATCATCGGTCTTCAATCCCGCGTACAGCAGCACACTCCCGTCTGGCTTCGTTCCCATGCCAATCGTCCGTTCGCCTCCCAAAGCGATCAACGCCGACCCTCCGAGAAGGCCCCACAACTCAGGTATTGCGCGCTTTGCCGCAGGAACAAGGCCCTCTACGAGCGAAACTCCGACATACTGCGGCCGAATAGGAGTGACCAGCTCACGCAAGCGAGAGTTTGCGCCGTCGCTGCCAATGGCGATATCAGCCACTGAGGTCTGTCCGTTCGCAAAATGTAATAAGACCTGCTCGTCTTGAAACTCTGAATACTCCAGCTTGCAATTCCACTGCACGGTGCCGGGCTGAAGCGAGTCGAGCAGAAGGTCGCGCAACGGACCGCGTTCGATCTCAGGACGTTTCCCCGGACCGGACATCCGGCGGACATGATCGTGAAGAACCGTCCCATTGGCATCGGTAAGGCGAAGGCTATCGAGATCCGGTCGATGGTTAGCCCAGAACGCTTCCATCAGGCCAGCGGCTTTCAGCGCCGCCAGTCCAGAGTCTTCGTGGAGATCCAATGCGCTGCCCTGGACCCGCGCATCGCGGCTCTCGTCACGCTCATACACTGACACCTGCGCACCGCTTTGCTGCAGCAGTCGTGCCAGCGTGAGCCCGCCTGGTCCTCCGCCCGCGATGGCGATCTTCTTTCCGTCAATGGCCTTCATACTTACCTTCCGGATTATCCTTTACCTGATTCACGAGCCGCAGCAGTCGAAACACTCTAAATCATGCATTCGGCTCATCCGATCTGATGAGCTGCGTCAGCTCGACGATCCGGGAAATCAACATTCCTAACCTGCATCTGCCGGGGATCTAATAATGAGACCGGTCTTCATCGCCCACGACTGGCACTTGTTCAAGGTCTCTACAAACGCGCATATCGTCATGAACTCACGCGCCGACCGAACTTGCAAAGCCGGGGCTGCGCGGTGGAAATGACGTGGAGTGGAAAGCCATAGAGTCGGCTTCCCACCCATCACACTCCTTTTGGAAATCCCTTCGGGATACCTACATTCCCACCGTTTCGACGACGAGATCATTCCTTTCAAACACCTCAGCACCTTACAGACTGAGGGCCGCAGCTCCGCAAAGGCGGTCACCGGCAGCAATCTGGACTTATTGCGGTTCGCTGTTCAATTTGCTCCCAGTAAGCCTAAACCCCACAAGCACTTGCAAATTTATCGTTCAAAAACAGCCCAAGAATCGCTTGTCAAGCCCTGAAACCACTTAAATCGCGCTAAATCAACGACATCCAAGTGGCATTTTAGTTCGCTTCAATCCCGTAGAATTAACTTATAGATCAGAGAAAAGGAAAGCCCCGGCCAACAGCCGGGGCTAACTCGTTTAGAAACAATATTTTGAGGTGTAACCCTTTATTTATGAATATTTTGCGGGTCAATGACCAGTCTAACAAGCCTGAAATCAGTCATTTGCATAGCTACATAGAGGGAGGGGGGTACCCCCCAAAAAACCTACTCGTTCGAATTCTTCCGCGGCCGCCGGTTAGCCTGCAGCACCCGCTTGCGCATCCGCAGAGACTTCGGCGTAACCTCAACCAATTCGTCCTCAGCGATGAACTCGATGCACTGCTCCAGCGTGAGTTGCCTGTAAGGAACCAGCCGAACGGCGTCATCCGAGCCCGAAGCCCGCATATTCGAGAGCTTCTTCTCGCGCACGCAGTTCACATCCAGGTCGTTGTCGCGAGAGTGCTCGCCGACGATCATGCCCTCATAAACCTCAACCCCGTCCGAAACGAAGAGAACTCCGCGGTCCTGCAGTCCTTCGAGAGCATAAGCAGTCGTAGTCCCCTGCCGGTCCGAGATCAAAGCACCAGAAGCACGCTGCGGAATCTCGCCCTGGTAAGCAACATAACCATCAACAATGGAGTTCATGATGATCGTCCCGCGAGTCTCCGTCAGCATCTCCGACCGCAACCCGATAAGACCACGGCTAGGCACACGAAACTCCATGCGAACCCGCCCCGACCCATGGTTGGTCATCTTCACCATCTCGCCCTTGCGCGGCCCAAGCCGCTCAATCACGGTTCCAACGAAGGTCTCCGGCACGTCGATGTAAAGATGCTCGACCGGCTCCATGAGCTGATCGTCAATCCGCTTGGTGACGATCTCAGGCCGGCTCACCATCAGCTCAAAGCCCTCGCGCCGCATCATTTCAATCAAGATTCCAAGCTGCAACTCGCCGCGTCCAAGCACCTTGAACGTGTCGGGAGAACCCGTATCCTGCATCTTCAGCGAGACGTTCGTCAAAAGCTCTTTATCCAAACGATCGCGCAGATTCCGCGAGGTCACAAACTTGCCTTCGCGTCCCGCAAAAGGCCCGTTGTTGACGTTGAACTGAATCGCAATCGTAGGATCGTCAATCGTAATCGGCGGAAGCGGCTTCGGATTCTCCACGATCGCAGAAGCTCTCGCCAATCGTGATTCCCGGAATTCCCGCAATAGCGACGATATCGCCAACCTGCGTCTCGTCGATGTCGGTCCGCTTCAACCCCGAGAAGCTGAACAGCTTCGTGATCTTATGCTTGCTGAACGTCCCATCGAGCTTCGCGACGTTGTATTCCTGTCCCGTCCGCATCGTGCCATTGAACACGCGCCCAATCGCAAGCCGTCCAAGATAATCCGAATAATCCAGATTCGTAACCAGAATCTGCAGTGTCCCTTCAGGTTCGCCCTTCGCCACCGGAATCGTAGTAACGATCTGCTCGAACAACGGCTGCAAGTCCGTTCCCGGAACCGCAGGATCAGTCGTCGCAGTCCCCAGCTTCCCATTCGTATACAGAACCGGAAAGTCCAGCACAGACTCATCCGCATCAAGGTCAATGAACAGGTCATAGACCTCGTTCAACACCTCTTGAGGCCGCGCGTCCGGCCGATCGATCTTGTTGATCACCACCATCGGCGTCAATCCCGCCTCAAGCGCCTTCGACAACACATAGCGAGTCTGCGGCAGAGGCCCTTCGGAAGCATCCACCAGCAGCACCACGCCATCCACCATCTTCAGCGCCCGCTCCACCTCCCCACCAAAGTCGGCGTGACCTGGAGTATCGACGATGTTGATCTTGTTGTCGTGGTAGTAGAGCGCCGTGTTCTTGGCCAGAATCGTGATGCCGCGCTCCTTCTCAAGGTCGTTCGAGTCCATCACGCGCTCGGCAACGGCCTCGTTGGAGCGGAAGGTGCCGCTCTGGCGCAACATGGCGTCCACAAGAGTGGTCTTGCCATGGTCGACGTGAGCGATGATGGCGATATTGAAGATAGGTTTCACTGCGACTGCGGTTGAGTTGCTCACTGCGATGTGCGTCCTGTCTGTGCGCCTGAGTGTAGGTTTTTCTGGAAAGTGGGCGTCACTTCTAGTTTAGCCCAGATACCCCCTCTTTGGCTGCCTCACCGCGATTCGTTCCAGGAAGATACGGTGAATCAGCGGCTAAAGACTTGAAATCAGCATCATGGCGAGCCCCACGACTTTGGGTTTGTTGGCTCTTCCTTGTCCCGCTATACTCAAGGCTCCTCCATGCAGCCAGCCCAGTCCTTCTATCTCGAGCGCACCGCACTGAAGAACTACCTGCTGGATCATGCCTACGACGAGATGTTTACGGATTCCGGCAGCCTGCATCCCCATTGCAAGGAGTTGCTGGAACACTTTATCTCGCTGCCTCCGGACGAGTTGCAGCGCCGAAAGCAGGCCGCTGACCTCAGCTTCCTGAACCAGGGAATCACCTTCGCCGTCTACGGCCGCGAGGAAGGAACCGAAAAGATCTTCCCATACGACCTGGTACCCCGCATCATCACCGCGGCCGAATGGGACACGGTAGAGCTGGGCTTAACTCAGCGGATCACCGCCCTCAACCTCTTTCTCAAGGACATCTACAACGAGGGAAGGATTCTCTCAGACGGTATCGTTCCACGCGAGATGGTTTATTCCTGCAAGCACTACCGCAGGCAGATGGCCGGGTTGCAGGTTCCGCGTAATGTCTACGTCGCGGTCTGCGGAACCGATCTGATCCGCCTTGAGAACGGCGAATTCGTGGTCCTTGAGGACAACCTCCGTGTCCCCAGCGGCGTCAGCTACATGCTGACGAACCGCAGGGTGATGAAGCGCATCTTTCCGGAGCTGTTTCGCAACTACAACGTGCGCCCCATCGAGCAGTACACGCAGATTCTTCTGGGAACGCTGCGGTCTCTCGCACCCGAAGGCAGGCCCGAGCCCAACATCGTTCTGCTGTCTCCGGGAGTCTTCAATTCAGCCTACTTCGAGCACGCCTATCTCGCCCGGCAGATGGGTATCGAGCTCGTAGAAGGCCGTGACCTCGTCACCCACGACAATATCGTCTACATGCGAACGACCAATGGTCTGCGGCGCGTGGATGTGATCTACCGCAGAGTCGACGACGACTTTATCGACCCGCTGGCGTTTCGTGGCGATTCGGTTCTCGGCGTGGCCGGGTTGTTCAACGCGTACCGCGCAGGAAACGTGACCCTCGCCAACGCATTTGGCACGGGCGTCGCGGACGACAAGGCGTTATATGCCTACGTCCCCGACATTATCAAGTACTACCTTGGCGAAGATCCTGTGCTCAAGAACGTCGAGACCTACCTGCCCACGCGGCCGAAGGAACGTCAGCACGTGCTTGCGAATCTGGACAAATTAGTCGTCAAGGCGGTAGGCGAGAGCGGCGGTTACGGAATGCTTATCGGACCGCAATCCACTAAGGCACAGCGAGAAGAGTTTGCTCAGAAGATCGAGGCTGATCCGCGCAACTTCATCGCGCAGCCCACGATCTCCTTCTCCCGCGCCCCGTGCCTGTTCGGCGACGAACTCGAACCGCGCCACGTCGACCTGCGACCGTACGTTCTCTTTGGCGATAAGGTCACGATTGTGCCTGGCGGCTTAACGCGTGTGGCGCTCAAGCGTGGCTCTCTGGTTGTGAACTCCTCGCAGGGTGGAGGCAGTAAAGATACCTGGGTGCTCAATCAGTGAAGGGAGATACCGATGCTGAGTCGCGTTGCCGACAGTTTGTACTGGATGAGCCGCTATCTTGAGCGCGCTGAGCACACCACACGCCTGCTGGATGTAAACCTGAATCTGATGCTCGACGAAACCGCCGCCAGCGCAGAGCGGCGATGGCAACGTGTGCTGCAAGCCCTGAACAGGCCGAAGGACATTGAGTGGACCGGCGAGCCGTATTCTCTTACCCAGGCCCTAACCTTCAACACAGAAAATAAGGCTTCCATTCTGTCCTGCATCATCGCGGCACGAGAAAACGCCCGGCAGGTCCGTGAACAGATCTCAACGGAGCAGTGGCACCGGCTCAACAGCCTCTACCTCCAGGTAACTCGGCCCGAAATGCAGATCGAGCGACAGGCTGAGGACTTTGCGAAGGGAATTTCCAGCCCCAGCGATTTTCTCCAGTCCGTCATGGAGGCGGTTCACCAGTTTCAGGGCGTCACCGACTCTACGATGAATCATGGTGAGGGTTGGCATTTCATCCAGGTTGGCCGGTACATCGAGCGAGCCTCCGCGACAGCACTCCTCCTGGAGGCCTATCATTCCGATTTGTGGGAGCATCCGGAAAGTATCGGCGAAGGTTACGAGTATCTCGACTGGATGGGGCTGCTCCGCTCTGCAACTGCTTTTGAAGCCTACTGCAAGGTGTACACGGCGGACCTTACCCCGAAACACATCTTCGAATTTCTTCTGCTCAATGAAGAGTTTCCTCATTCAGTCAGGTTTTCCATCGACAGCGTGGGAAACGCGGTCGAGAAGATTCAGGGGGACAGCGGCAAGAGCCGTGCGATGACGCTGCAACGCTTGAGCGGACGCCTGAAGGCATCTCTCAGCTACAGCAGCGTCGATGAGGTGCTAAACCAGGACGTGGTTGGTTATCTGGAGAGCATCCAGGCGCAGTGCCGCGCTATTCATACCACCATCTACGAACTCTATGTCGACTACTCCATTCAAACCGCGCTGGCAGGATAGATGATCGTCCTTCAGACAAAGCCGGAGTTGCGGGAGCCAATCTCAAGCGGCGCGCGTTCCAACCTCGTCGATATCGTCAAAGGCGTCGCGATTATCCTCGTCACTCTGGGCCATACCGCTCAGGGCATGGTCCATCGCGGCTGGTGGACAACTCCTCCCGCGTCCTTCCTTCGCGCGCTGATTTACAGCTTTCACATGCCGGCATTTTTCTTCGTCGCTGGTCTCTTTGTTCATGGGAGCGTCAAGCGCCGAGGGAAACTCGCCTTTGCCTCGGAAAAAGCAAAGTCAATTCTTTATCCTTATCTGCTGTTCGCAGCGATCTACACTGCCCTCCACCCGTTGATTGGACGGTTCCAGATGAGCTCGGAGCCATTCGAGTGGCGCACCTTCCTCGTCAAGGTAGCCGACGGAGATGCGAGTTGGTTCCTATTCGCTCTCTTCTGCTGCTTCATGCTGGCTCTCCTCTCAATAACGCTTCCCGATTGGCTGCGGTTTGTCCTCGCTGTAGCGATAGGAGTAACGCCAGCCTTTGGACCTCCGTTGACCAATCAGGTCCTGCGCGAGTTCTGCTTTCTCGCCGCCGGCATGTGGGTCGGAAAGCGCATCTATTGGCTCGAGCAGATCCCACGACCTCCCGCGTTTTTCAGCTTCGCTCTGCTGGCGGCGTTCCAAACGGCGATGATTTATCTCTTCGGGGCTGCAACGCGATGGAGCTACATCGGTCTCGGCCTCACGGGCACGGCGGCCCTCTTTCTCTTGGCCAGACTCCTCGACAAACATGGAGCCGGAAGCGCGCTCGCTTGGATAGGCCGCGCCTCACTCGCCATCTTCCTGCTCAGCGCATTTGCCCAGGGCGCGACGCGGGTCGTCCTGGATAGCATCTTTCACACACGCGAGTTCTGGCTCCAACTTTTGTTGCCTACAACGTTCGCAACTCTGCTGCCCGCGATTGTCTGGTATCAGCAGAAGCGCTGGCGGCTGGGCTGGCTCTTTTACTGGCCGTTTTAAAGCATGGGAGACTCAACGATGTACTACTCGATTCGCCATCTGACGAAGTTTCTCTACAGCAATCCGGTCAGCGAGAGCATGATGGAGACCAGGATGCATCCGCGCAGCGACCACGACCAGCGCTGCCACACCTTTCATCTCTCCGTGAGCCCTCGGTGCCGGGTCTTCAGTTATCGCGACCACCTGGCGAACAACGTCCATCACTTCGACATCCCCGGAATGCACGGCCAACTCGTGATCGTTGCTGAATCCCTTGTTGAAGTTCAGCCCACCGCGCAGATTCCAGCTTTCCTGGCGCCGGACGCTTGGCGAGACCTCGATGACATGGTTCAGCAGGGCGACTACTGGGAGATGCTGCTGCCGAGTGAGTTCACCGGACTATCGCCTGCGCTGGACGAACTCGCAGATCAGCTCGAAGTGCGGCGCCGGGACGATCCTCTGATGGTGTTGCACCACCTGAATCAGCAGATGTACGAGCACTTCGATTACAAGCCGAAGTCGACCAAGGTCGATTCGCCGATCGATCTCGCACTCGGCACCAAGGCGGGCGTCTGTCAGGACTTCGCCCACATCATGATCGCCCTCGTGCGCTCAAAGCTGCGGATTCCCTGCCGCTACGTCAGTGGCTATCTCTTCCACGGCGAAAGCGACATGGACCGATCAATCAACTCTGCAACCCACGCCTGGGTAGAAGCTCTGCTACCCCAACTTGGTTGGGTCGGCTTTGATCCCACCAACTGGCTCGTCGCTGGCGATCGACACATTCGCACTGCAATCGGCCGTGACTACGCCGACGTCCCGCCGACCCACGGCATCTTTCGCGGCCGCGCAGCCAGCGAGCTGACGGTTGCGGTGCGGGTCACCGCAAGTCTCGAAACCCCATCCTTCGATCAGGAGCTACCCGTACCGGAAGATTGGTCGACGCTGGTTGAGAAGGCGACGCGCCTGCCCGAGCAGCCAGCCCCGCCGACTCGCCAGCAGCAGATGGCACAGCAGCAGCAGGACGGTAAGAGCGTTGCCACATCCTAGAGCTAGAGCGGGTGGGGGTACCCGCCCCTCCCCCTATGTAGCTACGCAAATAGCTGATTTCATGCTTGTTAGATTCGTCATTGACCTGCAAAATATTCATAAATAAAGGGTTACACCTCAAAATATTGTTTCTAAAAGAGTTAGCCCCGGCTGTCGGCCGGGACTTTTCTTTTCTCTGATCTATAAATTAATTCTACGGGATTGAAGGGAACTAAAATGCCACTCGGATATCATTGCTGGGTAAAGAGTTAGGTGGTTTTGGGGCTTGACATGCGTTTTTTGGGCAGAAAATGGCAAAAAATAAATGCCGGAGCCTTTGGGCTCCGGCATGTGTAAGGAATAGAACGAGTTAGAAGATAATCTTTCCGCCCAGTTGAATGTTGCGCGTTCCCTTGCCGAATGGGGCCGTAATCAGGGTTCCACTGTTTGCGAGATACGTATTGTAGGACGCGTAATTAGGGTTGTGAACCGTCGGGTTCGCATCATTGATGGCTGCGTCCGGCGTCTGGTAGTACGCGCGGTTGGGCAGATTGTAGACGTTCATACGTAGTTGTGCGGACACCTTCTCGTTGATCCGGATCGTCTTGAAGAAGCTCATGTCGAGCTCGTTGACGGTGTTTCCGCGAAGAGTATTACGGCCAACGCCCGGGTAGGGGGTACCGAGCGCCTCAGCCTCGTACTCGTTGTTGATCAGCCAATGAGCAGCACTCCGAGCAATCGGCTGACCTGTTGCAAAGTTTAGGTACTGCCCCCCACCAATATTGATACCCACGGCGGTGTTCGGAGCAGCGGGGTTGGAGAGAACCGGCCGGCAGGTATCGAGACCCAACACGCCGACGTTGTAGTACTGGTCGCAGAAGCTGAAGAGCGCCTGGCCCTGGTTGGCGGTCGGGATGAGGGTTGCGCCCGCTCCCTGGAACGGATTGGCTTTGGTCGCCTGGTACGGCGTGTAAGGCTGGCCGCTGTTGTAGCTCCAGACCATGTTGATTGAGTAGCCTCCGAGAAGACGTCCGACGAAGCCTCTCTGTTCGGAGAAGGCCGGTATCTTATAGGTGCTGGCCATGGTGAAGACGTTGGGGTAAGACTGCCCGCTGACTCCGCGCTCGCCGAAGTTGGTGTTGAACGGACTCTGCGAGGTGTTGATGGTCGTACCGCCGCCGTCGGTGCTATAGGCTTCGCTCGCGTTGTCTATCGTGCGGCTAAAGGTGTAGGCCGCATCGAGCGTAACCCCGTGGTAGCTCTGGACCCTCAACTGCGCCTGCAGCGCGTTGTAGATGCTGAACGCCGTGTTGCCTCGTTGAGTGAGATAGGTAAGGTTGCAGTTCTGAAATCCAAGACCCAGAGAACCGGTCGTGGTGCAATACGTCGATGACGGGAACGTTGCGGGAAATGCCTGGGAAAGCGTCTTGTAACCCTGCGCTACCGTAACTGTCGAGGTTGGCGGCGCCGCGGCGATATCCGCGTTTCCATTCAGCGTCTGGAAGTTGTCATAGGAGTGGTTGCCGACGTAGCGAAGCTCAGCCACGGCGAAGTGTTTGATCTGCTGCTGAATCCCGATGGTGTAGTTCTCGGCCACCGGATTCTTGAACGGGCTCAGCACGGAGTTCTGGGATTTCGATCCGGGATTGACTCCGGTTGGATTGTACTGATCGTTCTGTGCGTGCACCAGTGCGTTCGTCGTACCGCCCGACGGCAAGCAGTTGACCGAGGTCCCCGGACCCGTGCAGGGGATGACGCCGGTGTTGACGATCGGGGCCGACGTATAGACGTTCAGGAAGATGTTGTAGAACTGTGGATCGTAGTTGATCGCAAATCCACCGCGAATGACCGTGCCGGGAAGATTGGGCGGGTTATAGGCAAAACCAACGCGCGGTTCAAAGTTCTTATAGTTCTGTGGGATATAGGGGAACGTCGTGAGGCTGAGCGGCAACGTAGTTTGCCAGATCGGATTCGGACCCGTCTGACGCGCGACGCTCGAATCATGCAAGAGATTGATCGCCTGCTTGAAGAACTCCCAACGGAGGCCGAGATTCAGCGTGAGAGCGGATGTGACCTTCCAATCGTCCTGGAAGTATCCGGCCCAGTCAGGCTCCTTGAATGGAATGTTCGGGTTGCCATTCGCCAGGCTGAGACTGCTTACGCCGGCCAGGGCGTAGTCGAAACCCTGGAAGGCAAACGTACCGCTGGTGTTCGGGAGAAAGACGTTTGGAGAGTTCTGGTAGTCAAACTCACCACCGAACGTAATCTGATGGGTCCTGTAGGACCAGTTGGCGTTGTCCTGAACCTGAGTCGCCTTCACGATGCGGCCCTGTGGAATGTTGCTGGCCTGACCGTACCCGGCAAACCCTGTGATCGAAATGCTCGATGGGCAATTCGTGAGGTTGGCATCGTCGCATCCCGGGTAACCGCCGTCGCCGAAGGTAATCGTTGCCTGTTGGAAGCCGTAGCGAAGCTGATTGACCCAGACGGGCGTGAAGGTGCGAGTATAGTCGCCGCCCACCGAGTGAACCTTGTCCGTCGTGTTGTAGTAGTTGCCGGTGGAGATGGTTCCGCCCGAAACGTTCGTCGGAGCGTTCTGGTACATGTAGCGAAGATAGAAGCGATCCTTGTTGGTCGCCTGCCAGTCGCCGCGGTAAATCTGTTCGTTGTCGCTCGAAGTGCTGGGTAACAAGCGCTGGATGGTGCCCATCTGAATAGTTGCGCTGGGCGAAGTAGATGGGCAGTTATTATTCGTCACCGCAACGGCGCAGACGACAACGTTACTGGTCGCAACGGGCGAAGGATTTCCCGTCTTAACCGAGTAGGGGCCCTGATTCTGGAGAGAGGCGACAAAGGCGTTATTGGGAAATGCCGTAGCCAACTGTTGCAGACCGGTCGGGGTCGGCGTCAGCGTCGTCGAGATGGACGGCGAAGCCCCATTCGTAATGCGGCGGAAGAGAATACCGGCGAAGAAGAAGAGCTTGTCCTTGAAGACCGGACCGCCCACAGTACCGCCGAACTCATTGGCCGTAACGCGAGGAACGACTGGCTTGGTGCAGACCGCTCCGGGTGCGCTCACCTGTCCGGGAGCGCAGAATCCGAGCAGAGCGCTCTTCTGTCCCTGGGTGAGCGAACTGCCCCAGGAACCAAAATAATTCTCAAAAGCGGAGCCGTGGAAAGCGTTCGTACCCGTCTTGGTGATGTAGTTGATGATCGAACCGGCGTTGCGGCCATACTGCGCACCGAAATTGTTCGTCAGGACCTGGTACTCCTGCAAGGCATCTTCGTTGCGGAAGAAGAACTGGGGTCCGGTCACCGAGTTGTCATTATTTCCCTGTCCGTCAATCTCGAAGTTGTTGGAGCGGCCACGTTGCCCGTTCGAGGAAAAGCCCACTCCGTTCGTATTGGCAAAGTTGTTGGAGAGCGTGCGCACGACACCGGGGATCAGGAGGGCCAGACGGTCAAGACCGCCGCCGGTAGGCAGATCCGTAATGTTCTGGCTGTCGAACGTTGTCGTAATCTGCGCCTGAGAGGTCTCCAGCAGATTCTGCGCCGTGCTCACCTCGACCTGTTCCGCCGTGTTGCCCACCGCAAGGTGCAGATTGCCGATGCTCGACGTGCCGCCCGAACTTACCTCAAGATTGTTCGCCGTGAGCGGAGCAAATCCAGGCGCCGTCACGACAACCGTATAGGTACCGATCGGCACATCCTTCAGGGATATCTCTCCCGCACTACTCGTCTTTCCCGTTATCTTGATGCCAGTTGCCGTGTTGGTTGCAACCACCGGGGCATTGGGAACGACGGCGCCCGATGCATCGGTGATGGTGCCGGTGATGGTTCCGGTAACGATACCCTGCGCAGAGGCCGTCTCGGGGCATGCGATCAAAAAGCAACCAACAATCAGAAGAAAGAGGATGGAGTGGGTGCGGAGTAGCATCTTCATGAAATAGCCTCGTCTCGGAGATTCAAATCAGGAATGCACTTCTACCTACAGGGCCCATGGTTCGTGCGATGCGCTGCCTGTGAAGACGCCAGATCACTCTGACAAAGACTGACGTCACTGCCTCAAGTGGCCGATAGCTTCTCTAAACTTGTAGTATTCGAGATATTAGAAAGCAATCTGATGCCCAATCAAAAAATCCCGTAATTCCCGGGTTTTCTCAACTGGGAATCCACCAAAATTCATAGAATCTTGATGCGTAATCCCCAAATTACAGATTTTGCTTTTTGAAGATCCCCTCCGGAATGCTCCGGATCACCCACATGATGGGTCCCCACTTTTGGGGAAAGTGCGCGTCTAGTTTTGCCTGGTTGGCCTCGCGTTGGCTGCCAAACACGATGAGGCAGGCCGAGCCCAAAAAAATGACGCCGGAGTCCATGTGGGCTCCGGCGTTGTAGAGGAATAGAAAGGGTTAGAAGGTGAACTTACCCCAGAGAATCAGTTGGCGGCCAGCATCCAATTTGGCGTTCTGCCTGCTCAGAAATGCGCTGGTTCCGATGCTGTTCACGGTGGTATTGAGAATATTGATGTTATTGTGGTTTGCGATGTCCTGGGCTTCGGCTCTCAAAATGATTCTGCTACGTTCAAATTTGGGGACTTGGAAGCCTTTCTCCAAAGCAATGTCAGTCAGGATCCTGCCGGGATTCGAGAAGCTGTTGCGTCCGATCTCATTATTTAGTTGAGAGTTGTCCGGATCGTGAGGAACCAGGAAATGCACGCTGCCCGGCTGATCGACGACGAGCTTGGACGTCGCCGCATTGAAAGCTGCAAGGTCATAGTAGACTCCTGGTTGTCCACCCTTGATGAAGAATCCGTCGATCGCGCCCGTGGTGAGAGGCGCCTTGGGATTACCGATGATTGGACGATCATTGGTAGCGCTCGAGTCGCCATTGGAATCGACGTTTTCATTGAACGTGCTGTATGTTCCAGACTGGAATCTGCTGGAACCGGAGAGTGTCCAATTCCGTGTCAGGACATTGAGGGCCGTATCCGCAAAGCCACTGGAGCCGTGCAGACCTGCCGGAGACCAAACATAGGTGAGAACAAAGTAGTTGCGATGATCGTAATCGGACGCGCCCCAGTTGTTTTTACGAAGTCCACCAAAGGCAAGGTTAGATCCGAAGGAGGTAGGGCTCGACGAACCAGTGAAGACTTCGGAAGCGTCGTCCAGGGATTTGCTGTACGTATAGTTTCCGCGTATCTGGAAGCCATGCGAGAACAGATGAGAACCTTCGACCTGCAGGCTGTTGTACTCGGAGCGCGCGAAGTTGCCGCGGATGGTGTCCGAGCCGTAAGCCGGATTCAATCTCTGTCCGGTTACGCCGTTGATGTAGTTGAACTGCTGGTTGGCAAAGAGCCCCGATCCAATATTTCCAACGTAGCGAACGGCGAAGAACATATTCCACGGGAACTGCCGCTCTACACCCAGGTTGTACTGGTATGTGATTGGATTAGTCGAATTGGACGCAACGCTTTCCACGCTGGATTGCAGAGAAAGTACGGGCGTGATGGTAGGAATGAGGCTGGTGGCGTTGGTAAGACCGGCGCCCGTAGTCTGAATTAGCGTGCTTGCAACCGCATTGGGCGAGCTCTGAGCAGAGTTGGTGACAATGTTGCTAAAGGAGCTGTCGTAGAAGATGCCTACACCACCGCGAATAACAGATTTGCCATCCCCGAAATACCCACCGAAGTGAGGCGAGTAGGCAAAGCCGAGTCGTGGCGAGAAGTTGCCTTTCGGGTTATTCACCTTGATGGCATTCGCTGTAGCCACGCCGTTTTGCAAGGTAATGACTCCAAACGGGTTATGAATGTCAACGCCAGGATACTTGAGCGAATTCTCGGCGTTGGTCAGATAGTCCCAGCGCAGACCGACGTTGATGGTCAGACTCGCATTGATCTTGATATCGTCCTGGCCAAAGAAGCCTGAGCGCCAATTATGTGGATCGATACGTGTGCTGCCGAAGGTCTTGGTCGCGGTACCCGATGGCCCCAGCTGATTTTGCAGGAAGTTGCCCAGAGCGGTGTTGTAACTGCCTCCAGCTGCATTGGTTCCACCTGCAGCGAAGGTGAGAGCGCCGATCGCATTTTGCGAGACCAGGTCGTGCTCCAACTGGCGGCCAATATCGAAGCCAATACGCATGGAGTGACGGCCCTTTTGCCAGCCGACCGTGTCCTGGAACTGATAGAGGTCTTCACCGCGTCCCTGAGGGAAGTTCTGATTCGGACCAAGTAGCCCATTGCCCACACCGTTGACACTTCCCACATTGGCGAGATTGACCGTCGCATCAGCGTAGAGCGGGTTGGCAAGTGTCTGGGGGGTGGGGGCAAAGGAAAAGTTGATACGGGTCTCCGCGACGCGGAACTCGTTCAGAAGATTCGCTGTGAAGATGTGTGTCCAGGTGCCTTCACCCAGCTCCGCCGGACCACCTTGCTCTGTATCAAATCCGATAAAGGCGCTGGGGCTGTTAGTGAAGTCGGGGTTCGACGAACTGCGGGCGTGAAGATAACGCGCCGAGAAAGAGTCTTTTTGCCACGGCGTGTAGTCGATCTTGTACTCCCACTGGGTACTGGGCTTACTTGCGTTTGGTGCAGGACGCTGGAAGAAGTTCTCCGTAATGACGCATCCGGACGGCGGGCATCCCGGCTGAGCTCCTACGTTGGTGTTGACCGTGGTACGGCCTGCAAGCTGGTTGTAAGCATTCAGGTAGGTGCCTGACGGGACGCCGCTATTGAGAAAAGCATCAAGCGAAGCTACCTGCTGCGCAACACCTGGCGTGGAGGACGACGGAGCTGCAGCAGCAATGGTTTGCAGGAGTGCGTAACCGTTGGCATCCGGGAACTCAAGAACCGAAGGTACCAATTTGCCATAGAACCGCGAGACTGCGAGGCCGCCGAAGGCAAATAACTTGTCTTTAATGATGGGGCCGCCAGCGGTAAATCCATAGGTATGCTGATCGGACCGTGCCTTCCCGATCCCCGTGCCACGCTCAAGCCCGCCGAGTGCGTTCAAACCGGAGCCTGTATAGCGTTCATAAACTTCACCGTGGTACACGTTAGTGCCGCTCTTGGTGATGGAGTTGATGACTCCGCCGCCAGCACGGCCGAACTCGGCCGAAGCAGCGCTGGTCAAGACGGAGACGTCGCTGAACGAATCGGGAATAATGGGCTGGAAGGCCTGTCCGGCGATGGAGACGTCATTGATCTCCTGGCCGTCGATCAGATAGTTGTTGGCTCGCGGGCGCGCTCCGTTGATCTGGACCTCCTGACCGTTGCTGAAACCGCCGTTGGCCACGATCTGCGCACCGGGCACTGTGGTCGCCACCTCGAAAGGACTCAGCGAAAAGATAGGCAGCTTTTGAAGATCGGTCGAATTGACGATGCCGGTTAGCTGGCCATTTTCCGTATTAATCGCAACCGAATCGGCCTCAACCGAGATCGCATCCTTCGCAGTGCCAACTGACAGGTTGACATCATACGAGGTAGTCTCCGAGGGGGTGACGATTACGTTTTTAGCTGTAAAAGCAGTGAACCCCGTTTGGTTCACAATAACCGTGTAATTCTCAGGACGCAGCGCCTCAATGCGGTAGGCGCCATCCGCTTGGGAGAAGACCGTACGCGTGATACCGTCTTCATTGCCGACGACCGTGACCGTCACCTTGGGAACAACCGCGCCTGTCTGATCGCGGACTACACCAACCAGAATGCCTAGACTGGTTTGAGCTGAGGATGTAAGCGGCTCCAGGAAAAGAAAGCACGCGATCAACAGCAGAAGGAAAGAAGTCTTGCGGAATAGCACTTTCATGAAAATTCTTGCCTCATCTTTAGGAGATATATAGAACAGGACAAAATCCAGAACCGATTCACTACTGCACTGTTGCCGCACAACATCTGACACGGAGAACTGCGGGACACCGTTTCTTTGAGAACTTCCAAAGAATGCCCTTCTCGTTAGTGGTATTCGAGATATTACTATTTGGTATCTGAGATATTACAGAGCAATTTAATGCCCAATCAAAAAGTCCCGTAATTCCGGGATTCTCTCTCCTGGAAATCCACCAAAATTCATAGAATGATGATGCGAAATCCCCAAATTACAGATTTTGCTTTTTGAATATCCGCTCCGGAATGCTCCGGATCACCCACATGATGGGTCCCCACTGGAACGGAACGTAGAGAACATCCCGCCGCTTATCGATCGCCGTGACGATGGACTCGGCCACCGCGTCAACGTCCGCAAACCGCTCGCTCTTCGGCATGCCGGCCGTCATAGCGGTCCTGGTCGGCCCCGGCTTGATCGTCAGGACCGTAACTCCCTCACGATCTACCCGGTTCCGCAAGCCCCCAAGGAACGCCGAGAGCCCGGCTTTTGACGATCCGTAGACATAATTCGACTTGCGCCCACGGTCTCCGGCTACCGAGGAGATGACGGCAAGCGTCCCGGACCGGCGCTGCACGCAGAAGTTCGCCAGCCATGTCAGAAGCGAGACGGGCGCCAGCAGATTCGTGTAGAGAATCTGAGCGGCGGCGTTGAAGTCCCGCTCGGCGTCAGCCTGGTCGCCCAGAATGCCGTGGGCGAGATATGCGATGTCCATACCGGTCAGGGAGTTGACCGCATGGGACAGCAATTGGGGATGTTTGTCGGTGTCGTCCAGGTCGGCGACCGCCGTATCGACAAAACTTGCCCCGCGGGTGCGCAGATCGGCGGCGACGGCGGCCAGCTTTTCGGCGTTGCGCGCCACGAGAAACAGGCTCGCACCCTGCGCGGCCCAAATGCGGCACGTCGCTTCGGCGATGCCGGAGGTAGCTCCCAGGACGAGGATCTTGCGAGGCGTTTGGTTCGTGTCTCCGGTGGTTTGCAGGGTAGAGCTCATAGATTAGTCAGTCCGGTCTAAAGATTCGTAGTGACGCGCTCCCAGAAGCTGGAGGTGAACATGGGATCACGATAGCGGGCGAACTTCTCCCACTGGGGATAGAACGCCTGAAACTGCGCAGCCGTCATCGCTGCATCCTTCGCGGGATAGAGACGCCCGCCAAACTCAAGCGTCATATCCGCGAGGCGACGGAAGAGAGGAAAGGTCGTGTCCGGTTTGATGGGAAAGTCCAGCGCGAGCGTAATCCCGGGCTTCGGGAAGCTCATCATGCCCGGCGAAGGCACGTCGCCAAAGGCCTTCAGCACCGCAAGGAAACTGGCGAGCCCGGACTTCGCGACCTCGTGCAGAATCGCGATGGTTCCCTCCTTCGCGTTGTCCCACGGAATCACGTACTGGAACTGAAGCAGCCCGCTGCTGCCATACATCCGATTCCAGTGAAGAACCTTGTCCAACGGATAGAAGAACGGTTCATAGTCCTGGAGCGAGACAACTCGCTTGTGGATCTGCTTATGAAAGAAAAGCGTGTTGAAGGCGCTGACCGAGAGGCTATTCAGCGCGAAACCGGGGGCGTCGAAGGGAAAGACGAGCTTTGGCTTCGCCGACGGCTTCAATTCATCCTTCTTCGTCGAATGGTCGCCCTGCATAAAGACGCCGCGCGCAAAGTTGCGCCCCGTCGAGGTCACATCGACCCAGCTCACCGTGTACTCGATGTCCTTGCTCTGCTCCGTCAGATCGAGAAACTCGTCGATCCCGTGGAACTGTATCCCCTCGTAGTCGATCATGCGGGAGACGATCGGCTTAAGCCGCAGAGTGGCCCAGGAAATCAGGCCCGTCAGGCCAAGCCCGCCGATGGTGGCCGCGTAGAGGTCTGCATTTTCCGTAGGCGAGCATAGTTTGTGCGAACCATCCGAGCGCACCAGCTCGAATTGCGCTACGTGACGGCCGAAGGTTCCGGCGACGTGATGGTTCTTGCCGTGAATGTCGTTGGCAACTGCTCCACCCAGAGTTACATACTTCGTTCCCGGAGAAACCGGCAGAAAAAATCCGTGCGGAACGGCGAAATCCAGTATCTGCGCAAGCGTAATGCCAGCCTCAGCCGTCAGCAGGCCCGTCTCAGCGTCAAAGCTGATGAGGCGGTTCATCGCTGTGGTCAGGAGAAGATTGCCGTCCTTGAGCAGGCAGACATCACCGTAGCTCCGGCCCATGCCAACTGGGAGCGCGCTGTCGGGCAGGCCATTGGTCACGGCGGGAAAGTCACCCTGCCAATGCAGCGGAATCACCTTCGCGTCATAGCTGGGGTAGCGTCCCCAGGATTCAAAAGGAGGCTTCCCCGCCGACGGCTTCTCCTCCACCGGGAGGGAAAGTTGCGAAGCTGCGGGTGTGACAGTCGACATAGAGATAAGGATATAGGACTCCGCGCCTGCAAAACTTCAGTTGGCCGTATCGTCAGCGGCACGCCGCCTCGAGTTCCTTATAAGGCTTTGTGTTGGGTGAAATTTTGATATGCCGGGCAGCGGCGACCTGCTCCTGAAACGCTCCGCCATATTTCAGCGCCACGTCGGGGTCTTCGCGGTAGGCGGGGTTCTTCATCGCGTCGGGCAGCGTCGTAAAACTGAAGCCGCGCTTGCGGAAGAGCTCGATGAGATCGGGCAGCATCTTCGCGTCAAACGCGCCTATGTGCATCAGAAGCACGTAGGGGATGTCGCGGCCATACAAAGTGTGGGTCAGATCACGGAAGACTGTAATGTACTGATCGGCCGTCGCGAGGTAACTCGTGCGCAGAGCCTCGATCGACTTCTCATCCTGTTTGGCCACGCAACGTGCATAGGGAGCATTCCAGAGATAATCCTCGAAATCCATCGAGACCTGCGCGATCTGATAACCGTTCTGCTTCAGGTAGTCGCGCACGGCGTGACGCTTCTCCAGCGTGTCGCCCTCCCAAAGGAAGGGATACCGGAACCAGTGCCAGTCCTGACCCACCATGAGCTTCGAGAGAATCGGCTCGTTTTTGGCGATATCTGATTCAAATTGCTCAACAGTGACCTCGTTGAGCGAGGGGTGCGAGTAAGCGTGATTCCCCAGCGGATCTCCCGCAGCCCGCCACGCTTTGAGGACCGCGATGTCATCCGGGCTCTTCTCCAACTTGAAGGCATTGACGAAGCCATAGACCGGAGGCATGTGCTGATCGTGCAGCGTACGCAGGATCGATTCCGCAATTTCCAGCCTCGTTTGGCCCGGTGGCAGATCGCCATGCGCAGGCAGATCGTCGAAGGTAAACGCAAGCTGCTGCGAAACTGCCGGGACAACATAGAGGAAGGACAGTAAGACCCAATGCAGAACAAGTTTCGCTGAGCGCATGATTCTTAAACAATAGGCCACAAAACTCCGAGCTCTAGCCAAACGCAGTGTTGCTTCTATTGGTGCGACCGAAGGGCCGTATGCTCGGCGCGTGCTCCACAAAAAGAAGAGGCGCAGCCGAAGCCGCGCCGTCTCTTCCGGATGACTCGCCTTTAGGCAGCGGTCTTCGCAGTATTCTTAGCTCGCTCATCGGCAGCCTTCTTCAAAGCTGTCTTGGCCTGAGTCGCGAGTGCAGCAAAACCCGCAGCATCGTTCGCGGCGATGTCGGCCATAACCTTGCGATCCAAACCATTGCCGGCAAGCTTCAGCCCATTGATGAAGGTCGAGTAGCTCAACCCGTTAATCCGGCAAGCCGCGTTGATGCGGACGATCCACAGAGCGCGGAACTGGCGCTTCTTCTGCTTGCGCCCGGTGTAGGCGAACTTGAGCGAACGCTCTACTGCCTCTTGCGCTGCCTGATAGAGCTTGGATTTGGTGAGGAAGTAACCACTCGCGCGCTTCAGTATCTTCTTGCGGCGGTCGTTACGTTTTGTACTCCGTTTTACACGGGGCATCGTGATTCTCCTTTTGCGTACATCGTTTAAGCGGCTGGAGGTAAGGGTCGCATTCTCGTCTCAATCAGAACTAGTGGTGCGCTGAAAGGGACTTGTGAGAACGACGATGTGGCCTCTTCACTCGCTTGCAACTTCAAGTCTCGGTGGAACGCTAACGCTATTCCAGGGGCCGGAACGCTTTGACTGGCCCTTTGTTCTTTCGAACGGCTCGACTTGAAAACCTACATCCCTCATTCCTAAAAACGAAAGACTATTTACCGTCTCTGCTTTAGGCGTAGGGAAGCATGCGGGCGACCTTCGCGTGATCCGCCTCAGAGACCAACACCTGACCGCCCAGCTTTCGCTTGGTCTTGGTAGCCTTTGAGGTAAGGATGTGGCGCATCTTCGACTGGCCACGCTTGAACTTGCCCGTGCCGGTCTTATGGAAGCGCTTGGCGGCGCCGCTGTGTGTCTTCAACTTTGGCATTTGTGTTCCTGACTGTTTCTGGACAACTTATTGAGTATATACGAATTCCGGGCCTGGGACCGAACTAATCGGCCCTTCACTTTGCCCTTCGCAATAAAATCCTTTGCTCTCAATCAAATGCAATGACCCTCCGAAGAGGGTCATGGGTTCTTGCTCCGGCGAGCATTCTTGTTCTAATGATGTCTTTCCTGGTCTTTCCAGGGTTGTTCAGGGAGGGCGTTCGCTTAACCTTTGGGTCCTACTGGGGTACTACCCGTGGAGCCACCGCTCCCGCTACCCGATCCCGTGCTTCCGCTGCCGGTTGAACTGCCGCCGCCGGTGGAGTGTCCCCCGCCGCTCGAATGACCGCCGCCATTGCAATCATGGCCGCCATTATTGTCGTGATGATCGCAATCCTTGTCCTTATCGGAGTGACTGCACCAGCCGAACCAAGACCACGAATGACTATCCTGCTCGCACGCGAAGGCCGAGGTTGAGGTTGTAAGCAATGACATTCCAACAATCGATACTGCCAGCAAGCGATTCAACTTCATTGGTCACCTCGTAACTAACTTGGTGCAGCATAGCAACGGATGGGGGGCATATCTGTAGCACTTTTGGGGGAGACGCAATCCACAGGGATTCGTGCCAAAGGGCCTCTTGCGCGAGCCATTTTCCCACTCGAAAAAGAACCGCGCAAACGCTGAATCCACATGGCTTAACAGCCACCGGGGCATCCCTTTTACGTGTTATACTTAAGTAACGGAACGACAGTCCTGGAATCCTCAATAAGCGCTGGACTGGCGCGGGTTTTCGCGAATCGAGCGAACACCAGACAGGCTGACAATTCCCGATATTCAGCAACCGCTGGACGGAGATACATGGCATCGACTGCAATCCCCACTGAAGGCGCTCTTCAAGAGCTCGAAGCTGTCAAAATCAAGGACGCTCCCCGCAAAAAAGAGGGTGGCGGCTACTCGGCTGAGAACATCACCGTTCTCGAAGGTCTGGCGGCAGTGCGGCTGCGGCCCGCGATGTATATCGGCTCCACCGGCGAGATGGGATTGCATCACCTCGTCTATGAAGTCGTCGACAACTCCGTCGACGAGGCGCTTGGCGGCCACGCTTCGCGCATCGATGTCACCATCCACGTCGACAATTCCATCACCGTAGTCGACGACGGCCGCGGAATCCCCGTCGACGACAAAGTCATCAACGGCGAAAAGATGCCCGCGGTTCAGGTTGTCTTGACCATGCTTCATGCCGGCGGTAAATTCGACGCCTCCAACTACAAGGTCTCCGGCGGTCTCCACGGCGTCGGTGTAAGCTGCGTCAACGCTCTCAGCGAAGAGTTCGACGTCGAGATCTGGCGCGACGGTCATGCCTGGGAGCAGGACTACAGTAAGGGTGCGCCGATCAGCAAACTGAGGAAGATGGGCGCTTCCACGCGTAAGGGAACCAAGGTTCACTTTCTGCCGGACAAGTCGATCTTTACCGTCACCGAGTTCAACTACGACACCCTGGCGCAACGACTGCGTGAACTCGCCTTCCTCAATAAGGGGCTGGAAATTCATCTGACGGACCAGCGCACAACCGACTCAAAGACTGGCGAGTACAAGCATCAGGAATTCAAATACATCGGCGGCATCGGCGAGTTCATCAAGCACCTCAACAAGGGCAAACAGGTGCTCCACGACAAGCCGATCTACATGGAAGCTGAGCGGGACAACGTGGCCATGGAGATTGCGCTGCAGTACAACGATGCCTACTCCGAAACCGTCTTCACCTTTGCCAACAACATCAACACCGTCGACGGCGGCACGCACCTCTCCGGCTTCAAGACAGCGCTGACCCGAACGATCAATGCCGCTGGCCAGTCGCTCGGCCTCTTCAAAGACGTCAAGGAGAACCTCAGCGGCGATGACGTCCGCGAAGGCCTCGTCGTCGTCATCAGCGTCAAGCTTTCGCAGCCACAGTTCGAAGGCCAGACCAAGGGCAAGCTCAACTCCGACATCGCCGGCACTGTGCAGGCCTTCGTCAACGAGCGTCTCGGGGGATTCCTCGAGCAGAACCCCTCCGTCGCAAAGAAAATCATTAACAAGGCGATCGATGCAGCCCGCGCCCGTGAAGCCGCCCGCAAGGCCCGCGACCTCACCCGCCGCAAGGGCGCGCTCGACGGCGGCGGCCTGCCCGGGAAGCTCGCCGACTGCAGCGAACGCGAGCCCGACCGCTGCGAACTCTACCTCGTCGAGGGTGAAAGCGCGGGTGGCACCGCCAAGCAGGGCCGCGACCGCAAGTTCCAGGCGATCCTTCCGCTGAAGGGTAAGATCCTCAACGTCGAAAAGGCTCGCTACGACAAGATGCTCGGCCACGAAGAAATCCGCGCCATGATCACCGCCCTCGGCTGCGGCATCGGCAAAGAAGACTTCGACGCCGCCAAGCTTCGGTACGGCAAGCTCATCCTCATGACCGATGCCGACGTCGACGGCTCGCACATTCGCACGCTGCTGCTCACCTTCTTCTTCCGCCACATGACGGAGTTGATCAAGCGTGGCCACGTCTACATCGCGCAACCGCCGCTCTACCGCATCAAGAAGGGCAAATTCGAGCAGTACATCAAGGACGACCGCGAGTACGTCAGCGTCATGGTCAAGCGCGCCTCCGACGGCATGATCATCCGCTACGGCGAAGGCGGAGCCAAACTCGAAGGCAAAGAGTTGACGAAGTACATGACGCAGCTCAACGACTACCTCGGCTTCTTCGAGAAAGTCCAGAAGCGCCTGCGCAACGAAGAAGTTACGCTGGCCTTCGCCGAACTCTTCGCCCACGACGGCAAAGACTCAGCCCGTCGCGTTGACTTCGAAACTCCTGCCAAGCTACAGGCCATGCGTCAACGCCTGACGGCGATGCAGAAGACGTACCAGTTCAAGAACGTCGGCGACGTCTCCTTTGACGAAGAGCACCGCAGCTACTCGGTCAGCTACACCGACGCACAGGGCGCCGTCCGCACCATCGACTGGGCTCTCGCCTCTGCACCCGAATGCCGCCAGATGCTCGCCAAGCAGTCACAGCTCAAAGACCAGCTCGTCGGGCCGTTCCTCATCGAGTACGCCACGAAGACGAAGGCCGAAGCCGCTGCCGAAGAGGCGGAGGAGATCGCCTCCGAAGAAGGGGTAGCCGACGACGCAACCGCGCCGGGAACCGTCGCCGAGACCAAGCCTGCCAAGCGCTCCGCCCGAGCTTCGCAGGACCCAGTCGAAAAGAAAACCCCACGCGACGTCTTCAACTACGTCATCGAGCAGGGCAAGAAGGAATACCAGGTCCAGCGTTACAAGGGCCTCGGTGAAATGACCTCCTCGCAGCTCTGGGAGACCACCATGGACCCCGAACGCCGCACCTTGCTGCAGGTCAAGCTCGAGGACCTCGCCGCCTCCGAAGAGATCTTCACCACACTGATGGGCGAAGACGTCGAGGCACGGCGCAAGTTCATCGAGGAAAACGCGCTCGACGTAAAAAACCTCGACATCTAATCGCCATCCCCGCACTAAACAGAAGCCCGGACAATCTCCGGGCTTTCTTTTTTCTGCCGCCCTCAGGCACACTCTCAACATGGTGCGTGTTGGTGTCGATGAGAATCTCGCCGAAGAACTCCTGAGAGATTTCCCGCGAGAAGCAGAAATAGTCCGTATTCCTCGTAAGCCTTCCACCACCGTCGACGTCGACTTCTGGATTCTGGTCTTCGCACGAGCCGATGCAGGCCAGACCTTTCAGCATCTTCGCGGCGTCAAGGTGGTGCAGTCGATGATGGCCGGTGTCGACTGGATCACTCCCTGGCTCCCGAAAGACATCACGCTCTGCGACGGCCGTGGGCTCCACGACATCTCCACATCCGAGTGGGTCCTCACCGCAATCCTCGCCGCGTTGAAGCGATTTCCCACCTACCGCGACGCTCAACTCCGCCAGGAATGGATAGGCCAGGCATCCATCTCCGATGGGTTTATGAACGTGCCCGGACCCCAGGTAGGCCAATACGAGATTCTCGGCGACGACCTCGCCGGAAAAACCGTCCTCATCATCGGCTACGGCTCAATTGGCGCAGCAGTCGAAGCCCGTCTCACCCCGTTTGGGGTCAAAATCCTCCGGCTCGCCCGCAGCGCTCGCAAAGATCCCGAGGTTTTCCCTATCGGCGACCTACGCAGCCTCCTGCCCCAGGCCGACATCGTCGTCGCCATCGTGCCCCTCACCGCAGAGACCCAGGGAATGCTCGGAGCCGCAGAGCTTGCCCTGATGAAGCGAGGCGCGCTGCTGGTGAACGGAGCTCGAGGACCGATAGTGGCCACTGATGCTCTGGTGGAGGCGCTCCAGCAATACCGGCTGCGGGCGGTCCTCGATGTCACCAACCCGGAGCCTCTACCACCCAGCCATCCTCTCTGGTCGGCTCCCAACTGCATGATCACCCCTCACGTCGCCGGATCGACCCCCGACTTTATTCATCGCGCGTTTCGATTCGGCGCGAACCAGGTAAGACGATTCCTGGCCGGGGAAAAACTCGAAAACATCATCAACGAAGCAGGTTACTGATCCCCAGGAAGGCTACGGCATTCTAGCTTTCGCTCGTCTCAGCGGCTTCTAGATAAGATTGATCTTTTCCCCGTCGTCCTCGTCTTCATCCTCCTCGTCCTTATAATCGTCGTCTTCCTCGTCGTTTTCGTCGTCCTCATCGTCGTCTTCGTATTCGTCGTCCTCATCCTCCTCATCGTCATCCTCATCTTCCTCTTTGTCGTCGGCAAAGTCGTCGTCTTCCTCCTCCTCGTCGTCTTCGTCGTCAACGGAGTACAAACGTTTGGCTGCAGCGCTGAGAGAATCGCTCCCCGCGTCGTCGAAGCTGCGGGCAGCGTCTTCGAAGGGTGCAAGGGTCAGACCATGAATGAGAACGGGTGTGTTGAAGTCGACGATTTGAGTGCCGGGTGCCATTGAAGATGTCTCCTGTCCAGAAAATGGTACTGAAATAGATGCAGCGCAAAAGAAAAGGTGAGTG
This sequence comes from uncultured Acidobacteriaceae bacterium, assembly GCA_963841335.1. Taxonomy (GTDB): domain Bacteria; phylum Acidobacteriota; class Terriglobia; order Terriglobales; family Acidobacteriaceae; genus Edaphobacter. The sequence goes on from CAWJCF010000001.1 coordinate 1,168,997, forward strand.
GGAAATTTTGCTTTTGACAGAATTTAGAAGTCGAGCGGAATCTGGCGCTTTTGTTCGTACATCCGTTGGTCGGCCAGATTGCGAAGCTGTACTTCGTCCGTAGCGTCATCGGGGCAGATCGCCACGCCAATGCTTCCCGTCACCGTAAAGGCTCTCCCGTTGATACTGACCGGCTTGCGCAGCGCGGCCGAGATGCGGTCAACGCTGGCTGCGGCAAGCGCACTGCCCGGCTGGTCCTCAGGCAGATCCGTAGCCAAGATCATGAACTCGTCTCCTCCAAGCCGCGCAAGCACATCTCCAGCCCGGATCGCCCCCCGAAGATTCTGCGAGAGGTGTCGCAGCAGTTCGTCGCCTATATGGTGACCGTGCGAATCGTTGATCCGCTTAAACCCATTCAGATCGACCATCAGAAGGGCGGCTCGGGACTTGCCGTCGCGCGACTTTTCAACGGCGGTCGCAAGGCTCTTCTCGAAGAGACGATGGTTGGGAAGCCCCGTGAGATGGTCATGCAGGGCATTCCACTCATTGGCCGCAACTTGCTGCTCAAGCAGGACGAGGAGCATACCAATGGTCACGAGAAACTTCTGCAGGTTCCAGACTTCGTCGGCGATAGCATCGAAACCCGGGCGGTTCGCCACCCACGAGTGCGACAGGAAGACCAGCGACCAGACAACAAATCCGGCGACAATAGCAAATTTCCCGAGACTCTTCCGCGGCAGCCCCAGCTGAAAAACGACAGCTGTCGCGAAATAAACCACGAATAGAAGAAAGTAAGCCGCTTCGCGAAAGGAGCCGGTCGAGGCAAAGTACCATACCGGCAGCCACATGCAGCACTGAACACCAATCACCCACCGCCCTCTGCCGAGCGGACGGCTCCCCGCAATACCAAACGCGCTGGCGATGCCGATTGCAAGCCCGCACCCTGAAACACCCTCATAGATCCGAGGATTATGGACCGCGAGCCCGTAAGCGGCCAGCAGCCCCACAACCGGCACTGAATTAATAAGCAGATAGCGGAGAGAAGTCCGGCGGGGAAACATATCTCTGCCCGAAGCCCAGAGAAAAATCGCCCCGGCCACATAGAAAGAATTTAGCGCCGCAACATGCGCAACGAGCCGCAACACCCCCGGCTTCGGATAAGCCGCATGGATAATGGCTTCCAGAAAGATGAAGACCAGGGCAACCAGCCAGAAATTCACCGTCTCCCCCGGATGCCGTCTCCGAAGAAAGTAGAGGATGCCGAGAAGCATTGCCATCGCTGCAAGATCAGGTAAAAGCAGATAGTTCATCAATCCTTCGCAAAACAGACCAGTCGCGTACTAGCGCGAAATCAAAATACCTTCATTTGGTTGAAACGTCCATCATGGGGCGAGAATATTAAAGAGAATAAGAAATAAGAGATCGGATAAGTTAACCCTCGGTGAAAGGACGAAGTTTCACCTCCGTCGGTGGAGGAGTCGCGAGACTAACGAAAAAAAGGCACAGAAGCGAAGCCAGCAGCGCAGGCAGGATCGCGTCGCGCGACGCGATAGCTTCAGGCAGATGCGCGCGGATGAAGCCGCTATTCCAGAAGACAGTAACGAAGGTCCCCGCTGCGATACTCGTCACCGCAGCCGCAGCCGTAGCCCGTTTCCAGAAAAAGGCCGCCAGAATCACCGGCGTCAGCGCAGCCGAGTAAATCGTATAGGCATACAGCGCCTTCTCCAGCACTGAACGGGTGCCCAGCGACTGGTACAGCGACCAGCATCCCAGCAGCACCACCAGAATCCGGCTGACCAGCAGAATATTTTGGTTCGAAGCCCCCGGCCTCAAATACCTCACATAGACGTCATTGATCAGGTTCGTTGCCGGAGAGAAAAGGTAATTGTTTGCCGTGGAGATGACCTTAGCGAAGATTGCCCCGACCATAATGGCCCCCAGCAAGCGCGGCAACGCATGCAACGCCGTGTAGGCCAGAATCTCCCGCGGATTCTCACTCACCTCGCCAGTGCGGAACAGCGCTGAGCCCACCACGGCGATCGCAACAATCACTGTCTCAAGAATCACAATCCCGACAAACCACCCCACCACAGCCCGAGCCGCGTCTTTTTCCGACTTCGCCGAGAAAAACTTTTGATACATCGACTGATTCCCCAACATCAACAAACAGGTTGGCAGAAAAAGCTCAAGCGCCCGCACACCCGAAAAATCTCCGAGCACCTGAAAGTGCGTAGCAGGGAGCACCGAGACCACGTTAGACCAACCACCCGCGATATGAGCAAGAATCGGCAGCGCCACCACAAGCGTGATCGTCGCCAATAGCCCGATCGCAACATCCATATACGCAACCGAGCTCATACCCGCAAGCGCCGTAAAAACGATCACGAACGTAGCAATAATCTCTTGCCCATGCCGGGCCGTAACCGACGGAAAGACGAGATGCAGAATATCTCCGCCACCAATAAGCTGATAACTCGTGATTGCCGTATAAGCGAAAAGAACCGCAATCACCCCCAGAACACGCGCCGTCTGGTTATAACGCGCCTCCAGCAAATCCGGAATCGTGAACTGCGCAAACTTCCGTGCACGCGGCGCGATAAAGTAAATCAGCAGCAGCCCCGCCCAACCTCCCGCGGCCTGCCACAGCGCGGGAAAGCCATGCTTATAAGCATTCTCCGCTCCCGCAAGCAGCGACCCCGACCCGATCCACGAAGACAACAGCGTAAAGATCAAAACAACTGCGGGAAGACTCCGCCCAGCCACCAGGTAGTCGGCCTTTGTCTTCACCTTCGAGACGCGCGCCAGGGAGACCGCAAGCAGAGTAAGGACGATGATCCCAAGAACAACCGCGTAAAGATTCACAAAACTCCTACCAAACCTTGCAGGTCGGCACATGCACCATCGGCTGACCGGCCTTGCAGCTGAAAGCCTTTTGAAACTCCGGCATATTCGAAACCACGCCGTTGATGCGCGCAAAGCCCGGCGAATGCGGATTCGTCACCGCACTCACTCGCAGATTCTCCGGGCGTTGGTTCTCGCACGCCCACTGCGCCATCCCAACAAAAAATCGCTGGTCCGGAGTAAACCCATCAGCATCGCTCAACTTCTGCCCTCCGGTCTGCTTCTTCCAGGCAATGTAAGCCAGCAGCGTCCCGCCAACGTCAGCAACATCCTCCCCGCTCGTCAGCTTCGAGTTGATATGAATGTCGTCGACGATCACGTACTCCGCATACTGATCCCGAATGCAGTTGATCCGATCTTCAAACCCTTTCGCGTCCGCCGCTGTCCACCAATCCCGCAGATTTCCCTTCGAATCGAACTGCCTGCCCTCATCGTCGAAGGCGTGCGTCAACTCATGCCCAATCGTCGCTCCCGTATTCCCATAGTTCGGAGCATCATCAAGCTTCGGATCATACAGCGGAGGCTGCAGCACGCCGGCTGGAAAATTGATGTCGTTCATCTGCGGATTGAAATAGGCATTCACCGTCGGCGGAGTCATTCCCCACTCATTCAGGTCCACCGGCTTGCCCAACTTGTTCCATTCCCGCGCATCTTCAAACTCATAAGCCCGCACCGTATTTCCAAAATAATCGTTCGGCTTCACTTCGAGCTTCGAATAGTCCCGCCAGGTATTCGGATAGCCGATCTTGTTGCGGATCGCATGCAGCTTCCGCAGCGCCTCCTGCTTCGTCTCAGGGCTCATCCAGTCCAGCCCTTCAATCTCGTGCTGCATCGCAGTCTCAATCTGCTCCGTCATCAACTGAGTCTTCGCCTTCGTATCCGCAGAAAACGTGCGCTTAACAAACTCCTGTCCCAGCGCCTCTCCCAGGTTGCGATCCACTCCCCGCGTGCAGGTCTTCCACCGCGGTGGCATCTGCGGAGTTCCCCGCAGCGTCTTCGAATAAAAATCAAAATCAGCCTGCTCAAAAGGATGCGCCAGGAACGGCGCCGCCGCCGTCAGCAAGTGAAACCGCAAATACCCACGCAGCGCATCCACCGGCTCATCCGTCAGCTCCGCCTGCACCGCTTTCATGAACTCGGGCTGCGACACATTCAGCATCGTCACTCCCGGAGCGCCTTGCAGCGCAAAGTAATGCGCCCAGTCAAACGCCGGAGCGATCTCCCCAAGCTGCACCACGGTCATCATGTGAAACGTATTGTGCGGATTACGCCGCTGCACCCTCGTCAGGCTCGCCTTCGCCAGCGCCGTCTCAATCCGCAGAGTCGCCTCCGCATCTGTCTTCGCCTGCTCCGGCGACTCACCGCTCAACGTCAGCAACTTCTCGATATACGCCACGTACTGTTCTCGCAGCGTCACGCTCTTTGCATCGGTCTTCAAGTAGTAGTCGCGATCCGGCAATCCAAGTCCACGGGCCGCAAGCTCCACAATCACCAGCGACGAGTTCTGCGCGTCCTGCCCCGTCCCTGAACCGAAAAAGAAACTCCCCGCATCCTCATGGTGCAGCGCCCCAATCGCCGCAACCACGTCGGCCCGTGTCTTCAGTGCATCGATCTTCGCCAGCTCCCCCGCCAACGGCTTCATCCCCAGTGCATCGATCGCCTGCGTATTCATGCACGCAGCAAAATAATCTCCCACCTTCTGTTGAACCGGCGTGCGGTTCTTCGCCTTCGCATCCGCCTCCAGAATTCCCCACAAAAACTGCTGGTTTTCATTGCCGAGCTTCGCGTAGACACTCCACCCCGACTGATCCGCAGGAATTGGATTGTTCTTCTCCCATCCGCCACACGAAAATTTGTAAAAATCCACGCAAGGGTCCACAGACCGGTCCAGGCTCGACACATCAAGCGAAGGCGAGTAAGGCATCGTCTCAAGCGGCTGCGCAGCGGGCTGTTGTGCAAAAAGGGTTGACGCAGAGAGCAAGAGCGAGGCAGCCGCGAAAGCCGCCGGATACTTCAAAGTCATGGGTTCTCCTGTACGCACAATCCTAACTGCAAACGCACCCGCCGCGCCAAGAATGCCGAATCCTGCGGCTAAGAGATAGACTGTTGGCAGTTTTCAAAACGTACCAATCTGAGGCGCAACGATGAGCAGTCTTTGGAAGAAGTGTGTCGCGGCGGCAGCGGTCGCCATCGCGGCAGGCAGTACAGCAGCAGTAGCGCAAACCGCGCCAATCACCCTAAGCGTCGACCTCACCGACGCCCCACGCAAAATCCTCCATGCCACCGAGGTCATGCCCGTCTCCGCTGGCCCGCTCACCGTGGTCTATCCCAAGTGGATTCCCGGCGAGCACGGCCCCACCGGTCCCATCGACAACATGACCGGATTCTTCATCACCGGAAACGGCCAGCCCATCCAGTGGCAACGCGACAACGTCGACATGTTCGCCTATCACCTCACTGTCCCCCAGGGCGTCACCCGGCTCGAGATGAAGATCGACTTCCTCGCCACAGCCTCGCCCTCAGGCTTCTCCGCCGGAGCTTCCACCAGCGAAAACCTCGCACTCCTCAGTTGGAACACCCTCCTCGTTTACCCTGACGGAACCAACGCCAGCGACGTCATGTTCACCCCTTCCATCACCATTCCCGCGGGATGGAAGTTTGGCACCGCCCTTGACGCCAACGGAACCTCCGGTCAACTTACCACCTTCAAAACCGTCTCCCTCGAGCAGCTCGTCGACTCGCCAGTTCTCGCTGGCCGTTACTTCCGCGAAGTTGCCCTCGCCCCTGAGATCACGCCCAAACATTACCTCGACATGGCCGCCGACGGCCCCGAAGAGATCGATCTCTCCAAAGAGCACATCGCCGAATTCGATCGCCTCGTCCGCGAGACCGGAGCCCTCTATCAGAGCCGCCACTATGGTGCCTATCACTTCCTCGTCACCCTCAGCGACGAAGTAGCTCACTTCGGCCTCGAACACCATCAATCCAGCGACGACCGCGTTCCACCTCGCACCTTCGTCGACGACCAGGAGTTCACTCTCGCCGGTCTGCTCCTCCCACACGAGTTCACTCACAGCTGGAACGGAAAATACCGACGCCCCGCCGGCCTCGCCACCAGCAACTATCAGAAACCGATGATCGGCGATCTCCTCTGGGTCTATGAAGGCCTCACCGAATACCTCGGCGACGTTCTCGCAGCCCGCTGCGGCATCTGGACCCCCGAACAGTACAAGCAACGACTCTCCGGCATCGCTGCACAATACGACAACCGCCCCGGCCGCACCTGGCGCGACATCCAGGACACCGCCACCGCCGCACAGATCCTCTACGCCGCCGGTGGAGGCTGGGACAACTGGCGCCTCAGCGTCGACTACTACGACGAAGGCGAGCTCATCTGGCTCGACGTCGACACCACCATCCGCAAGATGACCGGCAACAAAAAGTCCATCGACGACTTCGTGGCCAAATTCCACGGCCTCGGCGGCAATACTCCGCCCAAAGTCGTCCCCTACACCTTCGAAGAAGTCGTAGCCGGACTCAACTCCGTAGTCCCAAACGACTGGGCCACCTTCCTCCGCTCGCGTCTCGACTCGCACGCCTATCAGGCGCCCCTTGGAGGCCTTGAAAACGGCGGCTACAAGCTCACCTACTCCGACAAGCCCAACATCTGGAGCGCCATGGCAATCGCAGAGAGCGGCACCATCAACTTCTGGTACTCCCTCGGCCTCTACGCCGACAAGACCGGAAGTATAGGCGACGTCCTCAAGGGAGGCATCGCCGACAAAAGCGGCGTCGGTCCATCCATGAAGATCATCGCTGTCAACGGCCGCGCCTTCTCCCCCGATGTCCTCAAAGCCGCCGTTCACGACGCAACCGGCTCCGGCCCCGCCATCGAGCTCATCGTCGAAAACACCGGCTACTTCAAAACCGTCAAACTCGACTACCACGGGGGCGAACGCTACCCGCAACTTGAGAAGGTCGCCGGAACCCCGAGCTATCTCGATGACATCCTGAAGCCGCGGGCAACGCAATAAGCCGGACGCATCACTTCTCCCCGGCTTCACTATCATGAGCCACCGCTTTGGCCAGACTGGCTTGCTCCACACTGAGCAACAGTTTCGCCGCAGCGGTGGCTTCTATTTCGCTGTTAATCTCAGCGCCCACCAGAAGCATCAGCCCCGTCAGGTAAAACCATGTCAGCAGAATGATCACCGCGCCCAGGCCGCCGTATGCCACGGAGTAGCTGTCGAAGTAGTGAACATAAATACGCAACCCTATCGAGGCCAGCATCCACCCGATAATGCCAACCGTTGCGCCGGGTGTGAGCCAGTGCCAGTTGCTCCGCTTCACGTTCGGCGCGAAGTAATAAATTACGCCAAAGAAGAGCGACAACAGTAGCGACCGCAATTGCCCAGCCGACTCCTCGCACCGCAAAATCGGCCGTCATCGCCATCCAATGAGGATGGAAATGCAGATAAGTCATCCGGCCAAGCAAATCTGCTCCCAGCAATGAGGCCAGCATCAAGGTGAACAGAAACATCAAAATCGTCGTCACCCCGATCGCCGAAATCCGCGCCCCAAAATAAGAGCGAGTCTCCTTCACCCGATAGACCACATTCAGACTGTCCTGAATCGCCGAGAAACCAACCGAAGCGGACCAGACCGCGAACACGAACCCGAATGTCAGCTTGCCGCTGGTTGCGTTTGCCGTGGTCTGATTGAACGTATCAAGCACCGTCCCCAACGCATCATGAGGAATCACGATCGCCAGATAGCCGAGAAGGGTGAAATAGATCTTCGATGCGGACCGCGCAGCCAGCCCAAGCAGCGAAGTGGCTGTAAACAGGCTCGGAAAGAGTGCAAAGAGAAAAAAAAATCCGAGTTCGGCAGCGCGCCCAACCAGATTGTCTTCAAGCGACGCCCGCCACGAGTGTTTTATGATCACCTTTACAGGAATGCCTTCAAGATTCCACAGCGAGCGCAGCGGAAAGCGGGACACAATGGCCCATACCTTTCGCCTGACATGCGCCGGCGGATTCTCGAGAATGGGGTCGTCAGCGGCGATGACACTCTCCTAAACAAACCATCATCGAAGTAGATGCCTGGCGCAGGCAAGGCAATACTGCACCAGTCCTGATTCTTCCCTGGCATTTGTAGCGAAAAGTTCACATTGTGCATCTATTAATTGGAACCAAGAATGTACAAGCCCTGGCACAAAAGACCATTCGCAATGCAGAAGGTGGAGCAGCTCGTCAAGCTGGTCCGCGAGAGCCACGAACAACCAATCACAGGAACGTCCCGGCCTGTCCAACTCGTCGGCCGCGACGATCTCGGCATCACCTTCATCGGACACTCCTCCTTCCTTCTCCAGATCGCCGGACGCAAAGTCCTCATCGATCCCGTATTCTCCAAGCGATTGATTGTGTTGCGCCGCCAGCGTCATCCCGGCCTCGCAATCAGCGAGCTCCCGCCCATCGACCTTGTCTTGCTGACACACGCCCACATGGATCACCTCGACCTCGCCTCCCTCCGGCGAGTCATCCGCACCACCCGACGACTCTCCGGACGCTCCCCCGAGGTCGTTGTCCCGCGCGGAGTCGAAGACCTCGTCGAAGGACTGGGCTTCTCCGCAGTCCACAGACTCGAGTGGTGGCAGTCCACCGCGCTGCAGGGCTTGAAGATAACAATGACACCCTGTCGCCACTGGGGCGCACGTATCTTTCGCGACACCCATCGCGGCTACGGCGGTTATGTCATTGAAGCAGCAGGCCACTCCCTCTACCACTCCGGCGACACCGCCTACTTCGACGGCTTCCGCGCAATCGGCGACCGCCTACATCCCGAGATCGCCCTGTTGCCCATCGGCGCTTATTTCCCCGATACTTACCGCTCCGTCCACACCAGCCCCGAGGAGGCCGTTCGCGCCTTCGTCGACCTCGGCGCCGAGCAGATGATTCCCATGCACTACGGAACCTTCCGCCTCGGCCGCGAACCCATGGACGAGCCCCTCCAACGCCTCGACGCCGAAGCCGCCCGCCTCGGGATTGAAGATCAGGTGAAAGTCCTCGTGGAAGGCGAAACTATGCGCCTTTCTCCCGCATCCCATGGGGTATGGAAACCACGACAGCAGTCAATGCAGCGGCAAGCGGTACTTTCGCCCTCGGCGGCGATTTAACCGTCAATCGCCTCGGCTTCGGCGCCATGCGCATCACCGGCGACGGCATCTGGGGTGAACCCAAAGATCGCGACACCGCAAAGAAGGTCCTCCGCCGAGCCGTCGAGCTCGGCGTCAACTTCATCGACACCGCCGACTCCTACGGCCCCGACGTCAGCGAACAACTCATCGGCGAAGCGCTCGCACCCTACGCTAAAGGTGTCGTCATCGCGACCAAGGGCGGACTCACCCGCCAGGGCCCCAACCAATGGCTCCCCGTCGGCCGCCCAGAGTACCTTGTCCAACAAGTCGAGATGAGCCTCCGCCGCCTCAAACTCGAGCGCATCGAGCTCTGGCAACTCCACCGCATCGACCCCAAAGTCCCCGTCGAAGAGTCCCTCGGCGCCATCAAGAAGCTCCAGGAGCAAGGCAAAATCCGCCACGTCGGCCTCAGCGAGGTCAAACCCCACGAGATCGATCAGGCCCGCAAGGTCATCGAAATCGTCAGCGTCCAGAACCAGTACAACCTCGGCGACCGCCAGCACGAAGACGTCGTCGATTACTGCACCAAACATAAAATCGCCTTCATCCCCTGGTTCCCGGTTGCTGCTGGAAAGCTTGCCCGTCCCGGCGGCAAGCTCGACTCCGTCGCCAAGGCTCACGGAGCCACTGTCTCGCAGCTCTCCCTCGCGTGGCTTCTCCATCACTCGCCCGTCATGCTGCCCATCCCCGGAACCTCCTCTGTCCAGCATCTCGAAGAGAACATCGCCGCAGCCTCAGTCAAACTCTCCGCCGCCGAGTGGAAGGACATCGAAGCCGCCGCAAAGTAACCCCAACTCCTCCCCCGAACCAAAAGAGCCGCCACAGCGCGGCTCTTTTTCATTTCGGGAACCGGGGAATCTAGTCCATACAGACAGCCCGAATTAAATCATAGGAATTCTCGGATTTTTGATAGAGAATCTTCCTTCGACGGTGTAGCTTCATTCAACATGGACAAACTATGCGGGCCCCGCGACAACTCCGTTGACGGTCCCGGTTTGTTCAACAACCCGGGAGGAAGTTAGATTGCGTATTAAAATATCCAGGAACCTTTCCCATAAATCTCTGAAGTCTGCGGGCCTTACGCTCTTTTCGGTCTCTGCCTTATTCCTCGCCGGCTGCGGCATTCAGCCCTTTACTGAAAACGCCGCGCACACCCTCTCCGTCAAAGGCACCGCCTTCGGTGGCCAGCCCCCGGTCACCGGCGCAACTATCACCTTGTATGCCACCGGCCAGTCCGGCTATGGCATCGGCCGAACCACTCTTGGCTCGACGACCACTGACGCAAGCGGCAACTTCAGCATCGCCTCAGCCACCGGCTGCGCCAACCCCGAACAGGTTTATATCGTTGCCACCGGCGGCAACCCCGGCCTCAGCAACCCCGCAACTAACAACGATGCCCTCGTCCTCGTAGCCGCGCTTGGCCCCTGCTCTTCCGTCAGCGCAAGCACTCAAGTCGTTATCAACGAGGTCACTACCATCGCCGCGGCCTACGCGCTCAGCGGATTCGCGGCCAGCACCCCCGCTGTCAACATCGGCACCAGCGGCTCCAACTCGACCGGACTCCAGCACGCCTTCCTGAACGCCGCCAACATCGTCGACTCCTCCTCGGGCAACGCCCGCTCCACCACCCCCGCAGGCAACGGCACCGTTCCCACCGCCACGATCAATAGCCTCGCCGATATCCTCGAGCCCTGCGTCAACTCCGCCTCATCCTCCAGCTCTACCTGCACCACCCTATTCTCCAACGCAACTCCCCCAGCCGTCACCACCGTCTCTGCCCCGCTCAACACCTGGCAGGCAGCCCTCGACATGGCCCAGTACCCCGGCAACAACACCGCCACCCTCTACGGCCAGATCCTCGGCACACCCTCCTTCCAGCCCACTCTAGGAGCCACCGCACCGAACGATCTCTCTGTTGGTGTTCTCTACACCGCCGGACTTGAAACCGACGGAGCCACCACCGCATCCTTCCCCTTCGGCATCGCCGCCGACGCCGGCGACAACATCTGGATCACCGGCATGACCAATGCAGGACTTGCTGAACTCTCCAGCAACGGCGCCCTCAAATCGCCACCGGCTGGCGGCTACGGCAATGCAACCCTCCAGGCAGCTTTCACCCATCAGGTCGCCCCCGACCTTCACGGCAACATCATCACCGCCGACAGCGCATCCACCCCCAACATCTACATCTTCAACCCGACGACGACCACCACCACAGTCATTCAGCCGGGCGGCCTCCCTCTCTCTGGCGTCGCCGTCGACTCCAGTAACAACATCTGGTTCTCCAGCAAAAGCTCCGCAACCTCCGGCCAGGCCCTTGGTCAACTCGCCTACAACTCCGGAACCAGCACCTTCGCCACAACCCCCACTACGTTCTCTGTCAGCACGCCTCTTCCCGGAATCGGCACCTTCGCACTGACCGTCGACGCAACCAACAACAACGTCTGGGCGCCCAATCAAAGCGCCGGCGCCACCAACTACTTCCAAGCACCTTACAACGTTGCGCCGGGCTCTCTCACCACAGGCGATTCGACCAACTATGCGGTGGCCATCGATAAGAACGACAACGCATGGATCGCCGGCACCGGCGCTGGAGCCAACGGCAGCCATCTCTTCCTGTCGCCTCACGGCACCCCATCCATACTTCAAGCAACGTACCAACCCACCGTGACCGCGGGCTCCGGAACCGTCTGCGGCCCCCTTCATGGTTGCGGCCTCTTCAACCCCCGCTCTCTCATGGTCGACGGCAACAACCGCCTCTTCATCTCCAGCTTCTCCGCCGGCATGATCGTAGAGTTCGATCCCTCCGTCGGAACGACGGGCGGCAATCCCGGAACCTTCTACCTTACGGCGGAAGGCAACGGATTCAATCCTTCCAACAACCAGACAAACTCGATAACTCCCGCGGCTTCCGCAATTCCAAGCGGTCTCATCTCCATCAGCGCTCCTCGCACCCTCGCCATCGATGCCGCGGGGGCTCTGTGGACTGTAAATGCAACCGCAACCGGATCGCCCGCTCCCGTAGTCCAGATCCTCGGCGTCGCCGCTCCCACCGTACCTGTTCTCGCGCAGGGCAAGTATGGCGTCAAACCCTGACCCAACCCTCACCAAACACAAAGGGCAGCGATTCAATCGCTGCCCTTTGTGTTTTCACTCAATCAAACCACGACTAAGTCTTAGGCGAAGCCATATCCGCCGGTAGAGTCTTCAACTCGCCGGCCGGAGGGCGGTCCCCCTTCCACCCCGGCAGCTCCTGCGAACCCGTGATCAGCCGAGGCCCATCGCGGAACGTCAGATACGTCCACGTCCATTGCCAAAAAACCGACAGCCTGTTCCGAAACCCGATCAGAAAAAAGATGTGAACCGTCAGCCACGTCATCCACGCCGGAAACCCGCTCCAGTGGCCCTTGAACGGCCACTTGATATCCGCCACGGCAGCTTTCCGTCCAATCGTCGCCATGTCTCCCTTGTCAAAATAGTGGAAGTTCTCCTCCACGCCGGTGCCGTCGCTTCCCCGCCCCACCGCCATCAGCCGCGCAATCCGCTTTGCCGCATATCTGCCCATCTGCATCGCAGGCTGCGCCACGCCGGGAATCTGCCGCCCATCCTCCTCCACATGCGCCAGGTCGCCGCACACAAAGATCTCCGCATGCCCCGGCGGATTCAAATGACCATCCACCAGCACACACCCCCGCCTGTCCGTCGGCACGCCAAGCATCTTTCCTAGCGGAGAAGCCTGAACGCCCGCAGCCCACAACGTCACCACTGCATCAATCCGTTCATCCCCCACCATCACATAACCCGGCTGCACATCGCTCACATGAGCGTTCGTTCGAAACTTCACCCCCAGCGCAGTCAACTGCTCGCCCGCCTTGCGCTGCAGATCTTCCGGATAAGCCGCAAGAATATTCGGCGACCCCTCAAGGATCAGCACCTGCGCCATCGAAGGATTGATATGCCGAAAATCCTTCACCATATAAAGCTTCGCAATGTCGCTGATAGCACCCGCCAGCTCCACCCCTGTCGGCCCGCCGCCCACAATCACAAAATTCAGCGGAGGATGCGTGCCCTTCTCCATCATCTCCCGCTCCGCCAGCTCAAACGCCAGCAGAACCCGCCGCCGAATCTCCGTAGCATCCTCCACTGTCTTCAATCCCGGAGCAAGCTTCGCCCAGTCGTCTCTCCCAAAATACGAGTGCGTCGACCCCGTCGCCACAATCAGGTAGTCATACTCCAGCTCTACGCCCGTCTTCAGGCGCACCCGCTGTTCCGGCATATCGAACCCCACCGCCTCGTCCATCAGCACTTCGACGTTTGGATAATTCCGCAGCAGCGAGCGAATCGGCTGCGCAATCTCCGCCGGCGAAAGCACCGCCAGCGCAACCTGGTACAGCAACGGTTGAAAAAGGTGATAGTTCTTCCGGTCCACCATCGTCACATCGACAGGCAGCTTCGCGACCTCCATCGCCGCGTTAATTCCCGCAAACCCGCCCCCCAGAATCACGACCCGCTTTCGCTCGCCGCTTCGATCTGTCACTGCTTCCACCATAGTCCAGGCTCCTTCTGCTGTCAGATCGCTCTATCTCAAGCGCGGGCCGAACTTCAACTCCAGCTTATCCCTTTCGAATCACCTATTGGATGCCTACGCCACAGACGCGATTCCACCTCACAGGAACCGTCAAATCAAGCAATCGTCCCGATCTCTGAAAAATCTGACCACACTTCTACGGCTGAGCCTCGAAGCTCAAGGAAACAAACCCCTGTGTCCCCACTGACACCGCCAGGTTCGTCGTCCCTGCAATCCCAACTAGCTGCTCCGGCATCGCCGTCAACAAACCATTCGCATCCGAAGTCCCCGAAGATCGTGACGAACCGATCACCGGAGCAATCGGACATCTCCCCCGATCCGGACAAGCCGGCTGCCACGCATCCACCGTCTGGTAGATCTCCATCACCGCGCCCGCCACCGGATGGGAAGCCGTATCCGTCACCATCAAAACCACCGGACCGAAACTCCCATCAGCTGAAATCGTCTGCCCTGCGCCGCTCACCACTGCCACGCGCAGTTCCGCCGCATCCACCCCCTGCGTCGTAAACTCCGCGCAAACACTGGTCCACGCGCATCCCGAAAGGACAGCCTGAGCCCCCGCAGCCAGCGGCCCCACGATGGCCTGAGTCTCAGCGACCCCCGAACCATTCGCCGCAGTCTGCGACGACGACTCCGCCACAGCCCCCGAAACCGTCTGCCAGTTCACCAGCACACCAGCCGTCGAGCCCGTATTGTCCCCAAGGCTCACCTGCGGGCTCCAAGCGACACTCGCTCCCGCAGCAACATACTCCATCGCCTGCACCGCCGTAGCTGTCCTCACCTGCACAATCGCACTCAACGAAGCCGTCGCCGTCCCGTCCACTCCAACCGCCTGCAACGTAATCCCGCCCCCAGCCTCCGGAGTCACCACCGTAGAAGCAATCCCCTGGGCATTGGTCTGCAAAGTACAAACCGCCGCACCACAAGCCCCAAACAACACCGTCCCCGCCGTCGCGCTAAACGTCACCGCCTCGCCCACCACCGGAGTCACTCCATTTGCCGCCAGCACCTGCACCGCAAACGGAACACCCGCTGGCTGCCCCACAATCGCTGTCCCTGTGGGCGCACTCAACAGATTCAGCGTAGGCGCCGGTGCCCCATAGCTCAGCGCCCGCGTCATCACCGTCGTCCCCCCGGTCGACAGGTCCTTCACCGTAACATCCGCCGTCAACGCCGTACTCGACCCCAGCGCACTCAGCGAAGGCACGCGCGCCACAATCGTATTCGCCGTCCAGCTCGTTACCGTAGCCGCAACGCCGTTCACCAGCACCGCATTCCCCGTGCGAAACCCCATCCCCGAGATCGTCACCACCCCTCCTGCCGAACTCACTGCAGCCGGACTCACCGAATCCGCATACAGCACTCGCGCCTGGTAGTTGTAATCCGGCCGCCCATCCCCCCGCTCATCCGCAATCGCAATTCGCACCTGCTCCGCCTGTGCAAACGACGTCGTCAATGTCGTCGTCCCTGTACTCTGCCCGTTAAAAGCCTCCCCCACGCCCGCAACTCCCGGCAGCGACCCCAGCGCATCCGTAGCATTCCATATCCCAATCACTGGCATCGCCTTCGCCATCGTCGCAAACCCTTGCTCGTCCTCCGCCGTCACCTCCACCGTCAGCGACCGCCCGCCCTTCAAGCTCAGCGAACTCCACGATGAGTGCCCATACCCACACAGCGTCCCCGTCCACCACCCCTGCACATTAGCCGCCGCCGGAGAACCCTCCGTCCCATCCCCGGCAGTATTGCATTCGCTCGCCGCCCCAATCGTCGAGATAAGCCACCATACCTGCGCGTAGCTCGCAATGGTCTGCCCCAGCTCAGCAGGATCGCTCCCTGACGGCTCCACCGTATTCCTGACATACGGCCCCACCGCATACGCCCCCGTGTACAGCGGATTGATCGGCTCCGTCTCCAGAATCACGTTCTGCCAACCGCCCGGCAGCATCGGAACCCGCTCGATCTGGTACCACCCCTCGTGGTCCTGGCTCGGCGTCCCCTGGCTCCCCGCAAATGAAGTATCCGCACCGGTCACCGGATTGCCGTTCGACTGCCGAAAGAGAAACCCAGACACCGAAGACGCTGTGTACCAGTCCTCAATATCCGCTGCATTCGTGAACTGCTCCCAACGCCGCGCCTCAACGTTCACTCCCTGCATCCCCTGACCGTCCGGGAACAGCACCAACCCAAAGAGCAGATTCGCATTCAGCAGGCTATCCGTCTCTCCCGGTCCCGCCTGCCCTTGACCGATGAAATAGAGTCCCGCGAGCGCCGAAAGATCATCCGGCCTCAGCACAAACGGCTGCGGCATGCACTGAAACGTATAGCCCCCGCAAACAATGTCGATCGGATGCATCACCGGCCAGTTCATCGCCTGGTTGAATGTCGGTTGCGGGCTCCCCGTAAACACATTGTCGTTCGTCTGCGACCACCCCAGCCCAAGCACCCGCCCAAACGCCCGCATCAACTGATACTGCAACTGCGTCTGCTGCAGCGGATCGCTCCCCGTGCACCGCCCATTCAACACCAGCACCGCATGCTCGATAAACCCTGCCGGCACAATCGAGTCCACACTCTCCGTCACACCATTCTGCAAACAACTCGTAGGATCGCTCGCCCCATTCCCCAGCAACAGATCCGTGACCGACCCATCGCTGTCATAGATCACGGCAATCTGCACCGTCTGATAGTTCCCGCTAGCCACATCCGCAGGAAACATCACCCCCGACGGCCCCAGAAACGTATTCGCCCCGCTCACATGCTCCGCCAGCGTCCCTCCCTGTGCCAGCACCAAATTCGCCGTAGGCACATTCCAAACATTCGCCGCCGCCGCCACGAGAGCATCCGCCGCAGCATGATTGACGCTTGCGCTCAGATTCCCCGGATCAGTGAAGTAAAGCGGCCTATTCGTATACCAGACCACCGACGTCTCGGTCTGGGTAAAGAACGGAGGCCCCGTAACCCAACGCGGCCCACCCGCCACCATCTCCGCACTGGCAAAGAACCACCACGCCGCCACAAAAAGACCACACCGCAACCACCGAAAAACCTCATGGCGTGCCATGCTGCACCTTCTGCCAACCCATCAACATCCCCACCACCGCATCCACCGAGGCCTGCTGCGAAGGCACCGAAGACTGCTCACCATTCCCCATCACCACAATCGGAGCAACGCCCACACTCCCGCCAGCCGCCGCAACCTCTGCCCGCGCAGCCCCACCAACTCGTCTTGCCGACTGAGCAGCGTAAACAACCGCACGCGGCACCCTGGCCCCCAGCCACCGCAGATCCACATAAGGAGGCTGCGCAGCCCCGGCACTCTCCGTCGTCGCACTCCCCTGCCGAATCGGAATCGCCCCGTCCATCCCACCCACAGGCGAACTCATCCCCGCTGCACTCGGAGCATGCAGCAGCATCAACAGCCGCTGCCCGACCCGATACCGCGGAGTACCACCGGCCCACAACCCATCCCACTCCCGCAGCACATAAGGCGCACCCACCGAGCATCCGCGGATCGCCTCATCAACCCGAAACTCCACCTCCACCACACCCGTCCCCGGCCGCCGCACCGCCAGCACCTGCCCGGCAAAGATCACCGCCGCCTGGTCCGAAAAATCATGCAGAACATCCACCACCGTCTCAGGAGCCGACGCCGTCTGCCCACACGCCGCACCAGTCGTCAGCACACCCGCGAGCGCCACAATCCGCAGCCCAAAAGACACCCTCACCAACCGGCTCATCGCTCCTCCGCTCTCTTCCTCCTTTCGTCAGAAAGAGCCGCCGCAAAGAGCACTGACCCGATTCCATACACAAGCCGTCGAGCTCAGCCGAACGCAGCCGCCTAAATCTCCGGATAAAACTCAAAGAACGCATCCAGGCTCAACCGCAACTGCTTCTCAATCTCCTCACGACTCCCCTCCAGCACATGCATCGTCACCTGCGCCTGGTTGCCGTTCTTCAACGTCACGGGAGCATCGCCCACTGCCGCTACCTCATCCGCAGGTAACAGCCTCATTCCATAGACCAAGGTAAGATTCGCCATAGCCTCAATTCTTGCACCAATCCCCCGCATGCATCTTTTTCCTCTGTGGCGCATTTACACTAAAGTGGTTCCTATGCCTGAAAATACGACTCGCGACACCGTCATCCTCGGCTCCGGATGCTCCGGCCTCACCGCTGCCATCTACGCTGCCCGCGCCAACCTCAAACCCCTCGTCTTGGAGGGCCACGAGCCCGGCGGCCAGCTCTCCATCACCACGCTCGTCGAAAACTTCCCCGGTTGGCCCGAAGGCATCCAAGGCCCCGAGCTCATCGAGAACATGAAGAAGCAGGCCGTCCGCTTCGGCGCCGAGCTCAAAATGTCTCACCTCTCCTCCATCGATCTGACCAAGCGCCCCTTCGAGCTTCACCTCGGCAAAGAGACCATCCACACCCGCACCCTCATCATCGCCTCCGGAGCCTCTGCCCGCTGGCTCAATCTGCCCAGCGAACAGTCCCTCATCGGCCACGGCGTCACCTCCTGCGCCACCTGCGACGGCTTCTTCTCCTCCGGCAAAGAGATCGCCGTCATCGGCGGCGGCGACTCCGCCATGGAAGAAGCCCTCTTCCTCACGCGCTTCGCCACCAAGGTCACCATCATCAACCGGACGGAAAACTTCCGCGCCTCGAAGATCATGCTCGATCGCGCCATGGCCCACCCGCAGATCAAGTTCGTCACCAACACCACCGTCGAAGAGGTCCTCGGCGTCGAGGACAAGGACGTCAAAGGCCTGCGCCTAAAAAACCGCGCCTCCGGTGACGAGTACATTCTCCCCGTAGCCTTCATGTTCCTCGCCATCGGCCACATCCCCAACGCCAAGGCCTTCCATGGCATGCTCGACCTCGACCCCGACGGCTACATCCTCACAAAGAACAACGTCTTCACCACGCTCAACGGAGAAATCATCCCCGGCGTCTTCGCCTGCGGAGACATACAGGACCGCCGCTACCGCCAGGCCATCACCGCTGCCGGCTCCGGCTGCATGGCCGCCTTAGAAGTAGAAAAATACCTGGAAGCCCACGGCCGATAACACTTGGGAGCTCCAAAAAAGATGGCCACCCGAACAGCAGGTGGCCCATCTTTTGCGGTCTCACCGCATAGGGTTGATTATCTTGTCTCTCTCAATTCACCGGCCCGCCACCGCCTGATCCAAATCCATATTTAGCAGCAGCACGTTCACCCGAGGCTCGCCCAGAAACCCAAGCTGCCGCCCCTCCGTATGTGCCGCCACCAGCTTCCGCACGACGTCCTCAGAAAGATGCCGCTCCCGCGCCACTCGCGCCACCTGGAACTCCGCCCCCGCCGGAGTGATATGCGGATCCAATCCCGAACCCGAAGCCGTCACCAGATCGACCGGCACATCCTCGCCGGGATGATCTACCTGCAGAGCCGAAACATCTCCCGCCACCCGGTCGATCAGCTTCTTATTCGTCGGCCCATAGTTCGACGCGCCCGAGTTCGCCGCATCATATCCATTTCCCGCCGCCGATGGCCGCGAGTGAAAGTACTGCGGACCCGTAAAGCTCTGCCCAATGATCCGCGAGCCCACCAGCTCGCCATTTTGATACAGCAACTGCCCATTGGCCTTGTCGTGAAACAGCACCTGGGCGAGTCCCGTAACCACCAGCGGATACATCAACCCGAAGATCACCGTGGTCACCACCGTAAAGCGAATAGCAACAATCAAATTACGCATCATAAAAAGTCCTTCAGGCCAGGTGAATGGCCGTAATCACCATGTCGATAAGCTTGATGCCAATAAATGGAGCGATCAGTCCGCCAACTCCATACAGCAGTAGATTGCGTCGCAGCAACGCCTCCGCCGACATCGCCTTATAACCCACTCCCCGCAGCGCCAGCGGAATCAGCCCGACAATGATCAGCGCATTGAAGATCACCGCCGACAGAATCGCCGACTGCGGAGTCTTCAGGTGCATGATGTTCAGCGCATTCAGCACAGGAAACGTAGCCGCGAACATCGCCGGAATGATCGCAAAGTACTTCGCCACATCATTCGCAATCGAAAACGTCGTCAGCGCCCCACGAGTCATCAGCAACTGCTTGCCAATCTCGACAATCTCAATCAGCTTGGTCGGATTCGAGTCGAGGTCGACCATATTGCCCGCCTCTTTCGCCGCCTGTGTGCCTGTGTTCATCGCCACACCCACATCGGCCTGCGCCAGCGCCGGAGCGTCGTTCGTCCCATCGCCCGTCATGGCCACCAGTTTGCCTTCGGCCTGCTCGCGACGAATCAGGTCCATCTTGTCCTTCGGTTTCGCCTCCGCGAGGAAGTCATCAACACCCGCTTCGCGCGCGATCGCCGCCGCCGTCAGCGGATTGTCACCGGTAATCATGATCGTCCGGATGCCCATCGACCGAAGCTGCGCAAACCGCTCCCGCATCCCACCCTTCACCACATCCTTCAGGTGAATCACGCCCAGCGCCTGCCGGTTCTCCGCCACCACCAGCGGGGTGCCACCACTCCGAGCGACCACCTCCACCGCCGCGCGCACTTCCTCTGGCAAAACTCCGCCGTTCTCCTTCAAAAATCCTGCAATGGCATCCGTCGAACCCTTGCGAATCACGCGACCATCCAGGTTTACGCCCGACATCCGCGTCACTGCGCTGAACGGCACAAACTCCGCCTGCATCTCACTCAACTCGCGCCCGCGAAGTCCATACATCTCCTTCGCCAGAACCACAATGCTGCGGCCTTCCGGGGTCTCGTCCGGTAGCGAAGAGAGCTGCGCCGCATCCGCAAGCTGGTCCTTGCTCACTCCCGGAGCAGGAATAAACTCCGAAGCCTGACGATTGCCCAGCGTGATCGTGCCCGTCTTATCCAGCAGCAGCGTATTCACGTCTCCCGCCGCTTCCACTGCGCGCCCCGACATCGCCAGCACATTATGCTGCACCAGCCGGTCCATTCCCGCAATTCCAATCGCCGATAGCAAACCGCCAATCGTCGTCGGAATCAGGCACACCAGCAGCGAGATCAACACAAACACCGTCTGCGGTGCGCTCGAATAAATCGCCATCGGCTGCAGTGTCACCACAGCCAGCAGGAAGATGATCGTCAATCCCGCCAACAGAATATTCAGCGCAATCTCATTCGGAGTCTTCTGCCGCTCCGCACCTTCCACCAGCGCAATCATCCGGTCCAAGAACGTCTCGCCCGGATTTGACGTGATCTTCACTTTGATCTGATCCGACAGGACCCGCGTTCCACCCGTCACTGCCGAACGGTCTCCACCAGCCTCCCGAATCACTGGCGCCGACTCACCCGTAATCGCCGACTCATCCACCGAAGCAACGCCTTCGATCACCTCTCCATCGCCCGGAATCATGTGACCCGCGATAACAATGACAACATCTCCGGACCGCAGAACGGAACTCGCAACCGTCTCCGTGCTGCCGTCAGCACGAAACCGCACCGCGCTGGTCTCTGACTTCGCGCGCCGCAGCGCATCCGCCTGCGCCTTCCCGCGACCCTCCGCCATCGCCTCGGCGAAGTTTGCAAACAGCACCGTAAACCAAAGCCACAGCGTAATCTGCAGATCGAAGCGGAACGCGTCGGGATGCAGCTTCAGGTCGCGCAGAAGATAAATCGACGTGATAACGCTGCCGATCTCCACCACGAACATGACGGGGTTCTTCATCATCGTGCGCGGGTTCAGCTTGGCCAGCGCATCGACAGAAGCGCGTCTTACAATCTGTGCATCCCAAAGGGAACGTTTGCGTGTACGTGACATGATTCAGCTTTCCTAATCAACTAAAAACTTTTGCCTGCATGCAGCAACAGGTGTTCGAGAATCGGCCCAAGCGAAACCGCCGGGAAGAACGTCAGCGCGCCGACAATAAGAATCACGCCAACCAGAAGCACCGTGAACAAAGGTATATGCACTGGAAAGGTCCCCGGAGACGGTGGCACCAGCTTCTTCCGCGCAAGGTTTCCCGCCATCGCCAGCATTGGAACGACCATCAGGAATCGCCCGATCAACATCGCCGCCGCCAACGAAAGGTTGTACCAGTGAGTGTTCGCGTTGATCCCGGCGAAGGCGGAGCCGTTATTGCCGGTGGCCGAGGTGTAGGCGTAGAGAATCTGAGAGAGGCCATGTGGACCCGGATTCGTAATGCCAGGGAGACCGAGGTTCGGTGTCATGAGCGAGACCGCGGTGAGGCCCAGGATGGACAACGGAAAGATGAGCACATACAGCATCGCCATCTTCACGTCGTACGACTCGATCTTCTTACCCAGATACTCCGGCGTGCGTCCGACCATCAATCCCGCGATGAAGACCGTCAGCACAACAAAGATCAGCATCCCGTAAAGCCCGGCGCCCACTCCGCCAAAGATCACCTCGCCCAGCATGATATTCAGCATCGGGACCAAGCCCCCCAACGGCATGAACGAGTCATGCATCGAATTCACCGCACCGCAACTCGCATCCGTCGTCACCGTGGCAAACAAGGCCGAGTTCGCAATGCCGAACCGAACCTCTTTGCCCTCCATGTTCCCGCCCGCCTGCGCCACCGAAGCATGCTGATTCACCCCATGCAGCAGCGGATTCGACTGGGCCTCCGCGTAGTACGCCACAAAGACGCCGACGACGAACAGCGCCGCCATCGCCGCAAATACAGCCCAGCCATGCCGCGGCGTCCGCGTCATTCGTCCCAGCGTCACCGTCAGCGCCGCCGGAATCAAAAAGATCGAAAACATCTGCATCAGGTTGCTGAGCGGTGTAGGGTTCTCAAACGGATGGGCGCTGTTCGTATTGAAAAAACCGCCCCCGTTCGTGCCAAGCATCTTGATCGCTTCCTGCGACGCCACCGGTCCTTGCGCGATGCTCTGCGTCGTGACCTGCTGCGTCACCACCTTCCCATCCGCCCCGGTCGTCGACACCGTCTGCTTCTGCAGCAGATGAGCCTGATCATAAGGCCGCAGGTTCTGCACGACTCCCTGCGAGACCAGCAGCAGCGCATAAATAACGCAAACAGGCAGCAGCACCCACAACGAAGCGCGCGTCGTATCCACCCAGAAATTACCCAGCGTCTTCGACTCTTTCCGCGAAATGCCTCGCACCAGCGCTATCGCCAGCGCGATCCCAACCGCCGCCGAGAAAAAGTTGTGATACGCGAGCGTGAGCATCTGCGTCAGATAGCTCATCGTCGTCTCTGGCACATAAGCCTGCCAGTTCGTATTCGTCGTAAACGATGCCGCAGTATTCAGCGCCAGATCAGGACTGACGTTCGGAAGATGCTGCGGATTGAGGGGCAACCATTGCTGAAGCCGTTCGATCGCATAGGTCGCGAGCATCGAAACCAGGCTGAAGATCAGCATCAGGACGGCGTACTCCGTCCACTCCATCTCCCGCGTCTCATCCACTCCGGTCAGCCGGTAGATCAGCCGCTCCACAGGCCGCAGAAAACCATCCGCCCAGGTGCGCTCGCGCTCAAAGACGCGCACCATATACAACCCGAGGGGTTTCGCGCAGAGAAGAATCAGGAAAAAAAACACACAAATCTGAAACCAGCCGTTCGCCGTCATGATCGAGACATCCTATTCGCTAAAACTTTTCAGGCCGCAGCAACGCGTACACAAGGTAGACAAACAGCGCGGCAGTCACCCCGCCCAGGGACCATAGTTCAATCATCGCGGCCCCTCCTTTGCACCCAATCGCTCACACCCGGCGACGTAGGCGATCGCAATCGCAAAGAACAGCACGCTCACGGCCACACATCCCACATCCCACATCGTTTTGCCTTCCTCTTCGGTGTGCTCGCAATCGCCCTCATCGGCTGTCTCTTGAGCAGAGCCCATGCCCTGGCCATTCGCCGAGCATCTTTTCATTGGAGCAGGCGGACCATAAAGAATTTATAGAAACACCATAAAGAAGTCGTATACATCATCCGCACGGCTGGCCGTCCAGGTCCACCCCGCAGCTCGTCTACCTCGATCCCACCCCGGACCCGACCAATCCATCTCCAACCAAAGACAACCCTTTGCCCACAAAACTCCGGGTCCAGTCACCGTCAGCCAAAACGCACCTGAAAACCCGCGTCAGCTAGACTGGTTCCTGATTCAAACTCCAATGCCCAGAAAACCGCTCCCATCAACCGCGCGCCGTGTCAGCCTCAAGATGCTCGCCGAACATCTGGACCTCAGTCCGGCAACCGTCTCCTTCGTCTTGAACAACGCCCCCGGCCGCTCCATCCCGCCCGCCACCCGCGAAAGAGTTAAAGCGGCTGCGAAGCAGTTTGGCTATCAACCCAGCCTCATTGCGCGCTCGCTCCAGGGCCTCAGAACGCAGACCATCGGCATCCTGCTTCCCGAACTCGGCGAAGGCTATCACTCGCAGGTCCTTAGCGGTGCGGCAGACGTCCTTATGCAGGAGGGCTACTTCTTCTTTACCGCGCACCACCGTCACCGAAGAGACCTCGTCGCCGAGTATCCCCGCCTCCTCCAAGCCCGAGGGGTCGACGGCATCCTCGCCATCGACACCCAGTTGGAAGGACCAATCCCGTCACCCACCGTCTCCGTCGCCGGGCACACCGCCTTCCCCGGCCTCACCAACGTTGTGCTCGACCATCACCGCGCCGCCGAGCTTGCCCTCGGCCACCTCTACCGGCTCGGCCATCGCAAGATCGCCTACATGCACGGCCAGCCCTTCAGCTCCGACTCGCAAAGCCGTTGGCAGTCGATCATGCAGGTCGCCCGCGCGCTCTCGCTCGAGGTCCCGCCGGACCTCATCATTCAGCTCGACCGCGACCTCAACACGCCGGAGCTCGGTTATCCCGGCATTCATCAGCTTCTGCTCCGTCGCAGAGACTTCACCGCGGTCCTCTGCTTTAACGACGTCTCCGCCATCGGCAGCGTCCGTGCGCTTCACGACGCAGGACTCGATGTTCCTTCTGATGTCTCCGTACTCGGCTTCGACGACATCCAGGCAGCCTCCTACATCGTCCCCAGCCTCACCACCATCCGGCAGCCCCTGCATCAGATGGGCGCACTCGCCGCCAGCTCGCTCCTGAAAAAACTAGCCCACGAGAAGCTGCCCGACACCATCAAGGTCGACCCCGAGCTGGTCATCCGCGAATCCACCGCCCAAGCCCGTCCCGCGTCTCGTCGCCCCTGATCCGTCTTCGTATTGCCCGCCGCTTAGGAATGCTTCCCAGGCGACAGACTCCCCTGCAGCCGTTTCCACTCTTCACTCGAAAACAGCCGCGGCCCCGCTTCGATAAGCCGCGGCATCATATTAAAGACCGCCACACGATTCCACGGTCTCCCATCCCGCATCCGAAATCCCTTCTCGTTCAGATCACTGACAATCGACGAATAAGGAAAGTCCTGACCGATCATCTCCATCATCAGGATCAAGACCTGATGCTCCGTCGGCTCGACCTCCAGCCTCTGACAATCATCCGAGATGCGAAGACCGTACGGTATCTCCTCATGGAACGCTCCCTCCGAGGGAGTATCCGAGTCGGGCCGCTCGCGGCGCCATTCAATCGACACCATCTGCCAGCCCGCCGTGATGCGTTGAGGAATCAGATCTCCGCTGAAAGGCCCGGAGATTACGTCGCGAATCCGTTCAAAGTACGGCATCAGATGCCTCCGTCAAGATCTCTTCGCCCGAAGTATCCGCAATTTTCACGCCACGCCAAGACCTCGCTCAGAATCGGCTAAGTTCCCCAGCATCATCGCGATACCAACGCTTCCCTCCCGGCGCCATCGCCCGTAAGTGTTCGATTTCGCGAAATATTGTTCGGATGTGGACGGGCGCACAAGGTATTCGAAAAACAGTTCAACATTTCGCACGGCTAAGCTCGCGACTCCGCCCCGAAGACAAATGCTGCGAAAATCTCTGCAAGCCCGTACCCTTCAACTCAAGAAAGCCCATGAAGACCTCAATCGTTGATGGCGAGTACTTTATTCCCAAATCACAAACAACGCACGATGAGGATCGTTTGATCGTCTAACTGGTGTCCAAACCCACGCGCGGCCGCAAGAATCCTTGCCGCCAGCTCCGGTAAAGGGTCGTTGGCGTTCGCCGCAATCACTTGCTTCAGACGGTCCACGCCAAATTCTTCCTGGGGTTTGTTGCACACTTCCAAGATCCCGTCCGTTGCAACCACGAGCAGATCGCCCGACGCAACTTCCCGCCTGTGCCCGTCAAAGCTGGAAACTGGCAGCAACCCAAGAGGAAACTGGCTCTCCTCTGTGTGCGATAAAGTTCCCCTGCTCGCGTGCCACTGCAGAATCGGTGGGCTTGCCGCCAGCGCATAGAACACGCTGCCGTCCGCTCCCAGTCGAAAGCCGGTGAACGTCGCATACATGTGCGGCTCTTTCACCTCCGGCAGCACCCTGTTCAGCCGATCCAGCAGTACCGGCAGAGTCCGATGTGGCTCGCGTCCCTCCGCGTCGAGCAGTTCCGTGCGAGTCGCTGTCTTCAGCATTCCCATCAGAATGCCGGCGGGGAGCCCATGTCCGGCGATGTCGGCAACATAGGCGACAGCATCACCTCCCGGCAGGTAAATCGCATCCACCAGATCGCCGCCCACCTTTTCACTGGGGTGCGAAATGCCGTAAATCTCAAAGCGCGACGTTCGCAATTCCACCGGAGGCACCAGTGTCTTTTGAATCCCGTGTGCCACCTCGAGTTCGTTGCGCACGCGGAACGACTCTCGGCCCTCGCGCCTGATATACACAAAGAAAAACACGTACGAAAGGATGACGGCCGACAGCGTCGCGGTCGCGGCGAAATGAATTCCCAATTCCGAAGGCACTGGCTTCAGATCGAAGCTGCGCGTCAGCCAGTTTGCGAGGCTGGTGTTGATCCGAGTATTGAAAAACTGCACCACAATCAGGCCGATTAGAAACGGCATCGACAGCCGGGACAGCACGATGATCCATAACGAAGCGTTCAGCCCGACGTAAAGCGCGATGGTAAGCACGATGACATAAGGCAACACTCCCCCGTACATTAGATCGACGTAGAAGCCGAACACGGAAAACAAGAAAAATTCCGCCGCTATCAACGCCCATAGGCGCCTCATCGGCACCGACCGAAAGTGTATCCATCGGGTCGAGGTTCGCCGGTACCACTCCGAGGTTCGCCAGTACCACTCCTTCACTGCCATTGGCACGAACCATATCAGATTAGATGGAGGGCGTTAACGCGATTCCCTGGAAAACGGCGTTTCGTCAACTTCGCTTGTTCCGGAGTCGAAGTTGACCCTCTACCGAAAAACGGCGATAGCACCAAGCCTTGGGTACACGAACAGTGAAACGGCTCTAGGGGAGCAGGCCTAGTTGTTTTCCTAGCTGGACGGCCTGGGTGCGGCGGCGGGCGCCGAGCTTGTCGAAGGCTCGGCTGCAATGGGTTTTGACGGTGTTCTCGCTGACGAAGAGGCGTTCGGCGATCTCGCGGTTGCTCAGGCCCTGAGCGATCAGGCTGAGGATTTCGAGCTCGCGGGGGGTGATGCCGAGCGCGTCGAGCTGGACTTGGTTGAGGGTGAAAGTGGCCGGCGCGGCTGGTTCGGCTGGCGCGCGCAGGGGGACGAGGACTTCGCGGAGGACGATTTTTTCGCGGGGTTTGGTGAGCTTGATGCCGAGCCAGATGCCGAAGACGACGAAGATGATGGCGACGATGGCGCCATAGATTTCGAGCGAGTGCTCGATGACCAGGAACTGGTACTCGGACCAGCGGAGGATGGCGATGAGGACGCCGCCGACGAGGCCGAGAAGTAGGACGTGGCTGAGGACGGGGCGCTTCATCTCTGTTGGGTGGATTTTACTGCGGTCGCCGATGCCAGGGCTAACCCGGGTCGCCTTCCAAGGAAGGCTAATCACCCGTCACCAGGATGCTTCCCCGATTAAACCCCGCTCCAAACACCGCAAGCACAACGGGCGCAGCCGGCGGCTCAGGGTTGGCCGCACGCCACTCCGACGCGGCAATCAGCAGCGAAGCCGACGACGTATTGCCGTAGCTCGCAATATTTCGGAAGAACCGCTCGTCGGGCACCTCAAGCGCCGTAGCCACCTTACGGATGAGGTTCACATTGGCCTGGTGCATCAGGTAGACGCTAATCTCCCCCGCCTTCCGCCCGTTCTTCTCCAGCAGATCCAGGATGCTGCGGGGAATCTTCCGCGAAGCCTGCACAATGACGTCCAGCCCCTTCATCTGGATCGCGCCCCCATGAGGTAGCTGCAACGCCTCAGCATAATTGCCGTCAGTAGAAAGCGATACGTCGGCGATACGCAGGCCGTTCGCACCCGCATCGTTGCTGACGATGCACGCGCCGGCTCCATCGCCGAACAAAATAGCCGTGTCGGGATCAGAATCGATAATCCGGCGCGACATAATCTCCGACGCCACAACTAGAACGTTGCCGTAGCGAACAGCAAGATCGGCGGCGAAAGCAATCCCGATAAGCGAACCCGCGCTCGCCACCGGAATATCGATGGCCGGCGTAGTCGTCAGGCCAAGTCGCTGCGCCAGCACGGAAGCCGGCCCCGGAAATGCTCGTTCAGAAGACCCGGACGAAAAGAGAATGAGCCCAATGTCGCTGGCACTCAGATTCGCCTTCGCCAGACAGGCATTCGCAGCGGCAAGTCCCAGGTCCGCAACCGTTTCGCCTTCGGCGGCATAGCGACGTTCAAGAATGCCGGAGCTCTTCTCGATAGAGGCCGACGACCTCCCGGTGCGGGCTTCCAGCTCTGCATTTGTGACAATCCGCGCCGGCAGGTAATGACCGAAGGCTCGAAGGTAGGGCATGGGACGGCTCCTATATCAAAGGTCCTTTGTGTTGCCGGAAGAACTCTGGACCCACCGGAGAGATAAGGCAGCACTTCTCTGTTTCAAAATATCGGCGGAAAACCAGTGTAAAGACGAGGACCGGCACGCGCCCCGCGCAACAGGCAGAAATTGCAAAAAACAGCGGTCGGAAACGCAGCGGCAGCTAGCTCTTGTGGCTGTCGAGATAAGCTTCGATCTTCGTAACAGAGTCGAAGCGCTCGGGCACCAGGTCAGAATCAGGAATCTTCAAATTGAATTCCTTTTCCAGCCCCGTGACGAGATCCGGAAGAGTGAACGAGTCAAGAGTGCCGGAGTCAAAAAGGCTCTCGTCGGGGCTGGGGTCGTTCGGAATGTCCGCGACCGCGTGGATAACTTTCAGAATTCCTGCCTGGGTGCTCATGGATTTACCTGCCTCGCTACTTTTGTAACCGTCCGCGTTGCTTTTGACGCGGCAGCTCTTATTTCGTCACACCCTCAGCGCGATTGAATGTCGCCACAGTGCCGTCGTACTGCTGAAGAATGTCGCTGAATAGCGCACTCGCCAGTTCGTTATAACCCTCGCCCGTGAAATGGGTGTGATCAGGCTGAGCCCACGACACCGCCACCCACTCCCTCATCGATCCAAAGCCACCCATCCGCGACCGCTGATCCCAGTACGCGCAATGCATCTGGCGACACACTTCCCGCTGCGCCGCAACAATCCGGTCCACTCCCGCAAAAGGCGCCCACGAGCGCCGGCCAACGCGAAGCGCGCGATCCGGCGGCCCTACGACCAGAATCGAGGCCGACGGAGCAGCCCGGCGAATGCGCTCCACAATCCGGGTAAACATCGCGGCATAGCTCTCTTCCGTCCAGTTCCGGTCGCTGGCCTCATTCGTCCCATAGGCCAACACCACGAGCGCCGGATTCACAGCAGCAAGCAGAGGCTCCTGCAGCGCGTCATTCCATCGTAGAAACAGCGACGCCTCCGCCCCGTTGATGCCCGCCGCCTCATAGGTAATCCCCGAAGCATTCTCCGTCGACAACCCAAGCAGCCGTACCGGAGCGTCCTGAATCGTCAGCACCTCAATATGATGTGGCCCCGGCAGCAGCGCACTCCGATAAACCCCGGCCGAGTCGCCGCCCTCAGCCGACGGATTACCTGTCCCCCCAGCCATAGGCACCACGCCCGTAGCGTCCGTAGCCGTAGCCGTAGCCGTCGAAACCGTCGCAATCAACGTGTCATTGTCCCGAATCTCAATCGATCCCCCGCCGGGCTGCACCATATACTGCACTTCAAGCGAAGTCGCATCCGCCTCTACCGAAACCCAGTTCCCGGCCGCATTCGTCGAAAGGCTCACGCCCCCCATCCCCACCTTGCCATCCCCAATATCCGCCAGATGAGTCCCGAGCGCAGACCATCCCGTCGACTGCGCCCGTTTCGTGCCATGAATCCGGTACCCCGCAAACGGATACCCCGCATACTGAAATCCCGCCCCGCCGTCCCCAAACTTCTGCTGAAACAGCGTGCGCAGCGCCCCCGTAAAAACATCCGCCGCCGTATGCGAATCGCCAAACTGAATCACCCGAACCAACTGCGACTTCGGGTCCGTCTCAAGCTGATGCAGCTGGTCGAAAAATCCCGCCAACGCCCGAGGATTCTCGATCCCCACCCGCGGCGTCGCCAGCGCATGCTCGATATGATCCGTCATCACCTCACGGCTGGCCAGCGTAGGCGCCGGAGTACGCAGCGCCACCGTCTTGCTATGAGCCGTCGCACCAGAACTGACCGGCGCAGTCGACTTCACCGACGCAGACTTCGTCGCCCCAGTACGTGCCGAGGACTTCGTCTTCTTCGATTTCGTCTTCGTCTTATAAGGTTTGGCCGGCGGAGCCCGCTTAATCTCCCCGGGAGTCTTCGCCGCGGTCTTGCTCGCCGGTTTCTTCGTCGTGACAGGGTCAGCAGTCGCATACGCCACCGCGCCGCCCGCCATCAAAATCCCGAGAACCCCAACCCCCAACCATCGCAGACGCATCTATCGCACCCCCTCGGGCTTTGCCTTATCGAGCGAGGTGGACGTCTCAGAGTTCGTCGGCGCTGAGAGCCTCGGGGAGACCGGATGCGTTTCCATGTACCTCTCGTAGCCTATCAGGAGTTGGCCCGTCAGCAGTTGCGCCACAATCCGCGCGCCCTGCGGTGAAGGATGTATCAGGTCCGCCCCCACCATCGCCGGATGTCGGTTATACCATTGCCCCATTGTTCCACTTCCGCCCATCGCCTGGTAAGTATTGAAGAAGCCACACCCCGTCTGCTCCGCCACCCTCTGCTGAATCGCCACAATCTCCGGAATCGCCCGCATCGTCGTAATGTTGTCCCCCGACCGTTCCCCCCGGTCCATCGGACTCATAATCAGAATCGACGCATCCGGCAGCGCCGTCCTCACTCGTCCCACCGCGCGAATCAGCTCAGACTCATACTGCTTCTCCACATACCCCGGAAAGCTCGACTCATTCGTCCCATAGTTGATCACCACCAAATCAGGATTCCTATGCTCCAGCGCCACCGCAAACATCACCGGATTGAACGCCCGCGACATCACCGTCGTCGAAGCCCCATTCAACCCGATGCTGTCATACGTCAAACCCGGATTATCCCGCCCAAACACCACCCCAAACACCTGCACCGGACTCCCTGTCACCGTCATCTTCACCGCACGAGTCCCAGCCGGAATTGCCACTGTCGCCGCCGCATCCTGCTTAGCCTCGCCCGCCGTCGCCACACTCCCCACAACCACTCCATCCGCCGACACCTCCACCGTCCCCCCATTCGGCTCAGCCAAATACTCAACCTCCACCGAAGTCGAATCCCGCGCCATCAACCGAAACGTACTCGTAGCCCCCACCGGTCCGGTAAAGATCGCTCCCCCCAACCCATAGTTCGCCTCGCGCATCGACCCCACAGCCGTATCGATCTTCCACCCATCCCCAGAAACATCCACATTGTGATGTCCATACCAGGCCCACGGTTTGGCGACCAGAATGAACCCCGGCCCCGCATTCCCAAACCGCTCCTGCAGCAGCTCTCTCGCATCCCCCGTAATCAAATCCGCCGTAGTCGGCGAGTCCCCATAATGAACAATCCGCACCGTCCGCCGCTGCCCGGAGTGAAGCTGCCGCAGCGTCTCGTAAAAATGATCCAGCGCCCCATTGTTGTCGACCAAAAACTGTGACTCGACCGTCAGATTCGCTGCCACAGCAGCCCGCCCTCGAATCTTCGGCCTCGGCACCGCCAGCACCGCCGGCACAGGAGGCGGCGGCAGTTTCACAATCGGCACCAGCGAAGCCTCCCCCGACGGAAAATCCGTAATCGGCCGCAGCGACGCCGGGTCCAGCCCCTTCGCATTCCCCGTGGCGAAATGCACACCCAGCAGAATCGCGGCGAAGGTGGCCGCGGCAAGCATCGTCTTGGTAGGAAAGGTCGGCATAGCTAAAAATTGCTGTAAACAAACGAAGTAGACCCACGCCCCGACAACATCTCAATCACCAGAACCACCACCGCCAGCCCGGCCCCCTGTAACACAAAAGGAGCCCGCCCAAACACCTCCACCACCCGCTCGAACCATCCCGGCGGAATCGCATGCAACGCCACTCCCGCCAGCATCACCCCAATCATCGACAGGCTGACATTGCTCACCGTAAACGTCATCGACCCCAACCGCCCCA
Source organism: uncultured Acidobacteriaceae bacterium (assembly GCA_963841335.1). Taxonomy (GTDB): domain Bacteria; phylum Acidobacteriota; class Terriglobia; order Terriglobales; family Acidobacteriaceae; genus Edaphobacter. The sequence goes on from CAWJCF010000001.1 coordinate 1,201,195, forward strand.
GAATCGCCATCGCCGTCGCCATATCCGGAGCCCGGAAGAAGATCCACGTCAGGCAAACAAAATGAAACGTAAACGCAATAGCCAGATACTTGCCCCAAACCGTCGCCGGCCGCTTGCCCCAAATCCTCTGCCGCTGCACCTGAAACACCCGCAGCAGCGTAAGCCCCCCCCCATGAAGCAATCCCCAAAGCACAAACGGCCACCCAATCCCATGCCACAAGCCACCAAGGAAAAAGACGATGATCGGGTACACATACCCCGCGCCCTTCCACCGAGCCGCATTCGGCAGCGAAAAATACAAATAATCCCGCAGCCAATTCGAAAACGTAATATGCCACCGCCGCCAGAAGTCAGCCAGGTTCAACGACTTGTACGGCCGATTAAAGTTATCCGGCACCGTCAGCCCCAGCAGCAGGCACAGCCCCATCGCAATATCCGTGTACCCCGAAAAGTCGAAGTAAATCTGCAGCGCATACGCATACACCCCAACCAGCACCTCCGCCCCGCTATACAGAGTCGGCGTATCGAAGATCCGGTTCGCTACATTGTTCGACAGAAAATCCGCAATCAGCAGCTTCTTCACCAGCCCCGAAGAGATCAGCAGAAACGCCCGCCCGCCCTGGTTCGGCGTCATCGAAAACGGCTCCTGCAACTGCTTCACTAAATCCGACATCCGGTTGATCGGCCCGGCCACAATCACCGTAAACAGCGACGCCGACGTCAGGTGCGTCAGATAACTCCGCGTCCCCGGCCGCGTCCCGCGGTACAAATCAATCGTGTAAGTCATTGACTGGAAACAATAAAACGACAGGCTCAAAGGAAACACCCAGCGGTAAAGCTCCCCGAGCGCCACCGGAATAAACTTCGTAGCCGCCAGCAGCCCAACGTTCAAAACCACGCTCACCGACACGAGAACTAACCGCGGCCTCTTGCGCTCACGAGGAATCCGCTGCAGATCCAGCCCCACCATGAAGTCAACACTCGCCGCCGCCAGCAACAGAATCGGATAGAACCAAGCCAACCGCGCAAGAAAAAACCCATTAGCCAGCAACAAGATACACAGCCGCGCCTGCTTCCAGCGATAGCACGCCCAGTAGAGCGTGATCACAATAGCGGCGAAGGCGAAGTACGCCGGGCTTAAGGGCGACATGGGTGCTGCTCCGTGCGGATCGGGAGTTGGGGCTCGAAAGGGGTCTCCGTGCTTCCCTTCCGGATCGGCGCTGATAAGACGATTGGCGGCCCAAAACGCTTTTTTTCAGCGAAGTTCGTTAGGCCGCTCTTCCAAGCTCATCCTGACACGGCTTCCTTCCGGCGTGTGGCCGGAAAAAAAACAAAATTTTAAGTAACCACAGAATTAACCGGCATCCCTCAACTGCCTGTTAACTCCTTTGTAACCTTCACTTGCCCAGATTACCTCTTTTCAGGCTCTTTTCCAGCCCCTTCAGACAACCCAAAATCTATTGACAACCAGCCGCCCGTGTGATGAACCGAGCTTCATTTTTCCGTCGAAAAAGTATCGATTAATCCTTGAATTTCTTATACTTAAGGGATGGATACGACTACCGGAAACGAACGTACCGCAAGCCTCACAGGAAGGACGAAAGCTGCCGTCACCCTCGCAGCCCTCGTCGTCCTTTCGGCCTTTGCGACGGATACCGCGACTCCGGCGTCCGCGCTTGGGAGTGATCTCTCCGTGGCAATGAATAACGTTGCCCCCAACGAGATCGTCACGACCGTGACCCCACCCAAAATCACGGTCCTCACCCGCATCAAGAGCGGCATGGCAAGCTGGTACGGCTCCGTTCTTCAGGGCCACCGCACCGCCAGCGGCCGCCGCTTCGATATGAACGAGCTCACCGCAGCCCACCGGACCCTCCCGTTCGGCAGCCGCGTCAAGGTCACCGACCTCCGCAACAAACGCTCTGTCATCGTCACCATCACCGACCGCGGAGTCCTGTTCCCCGAGCGAGTCATCGACCTCTCGTACGCCGCAGCCCGGCAACTCGAGATGGTCAAAATGGGAGTCGACCCCGTCCGCCTCGAACTCGTCACCGTCCAAAACTAATCCGAAAAGCTAATAACCGGCTTCAACCGGTGCGCCCACCCTTCTCAGTATCGTCTCGAAGGGTGGGTCTGCCCCTAGTCTCGACCGCCGCAGTAAAATCCACCCTAATAGACATGAAGCGCCATGTCCTCATCCTCGGCTCGCTGGGTGACGCTCAGGATGTCGAGCTGAGGCCGGTTGAGGTGAAGGATGGCCGGCGGATCGGTGGAGCCGAGTTGTCGAAAACCCCGTTTTCCGCGCGGTTGCTACCGATAAGCCGACTTTTCGGTAGTAAGCGTGTCTCGATGAGTGCGTTAGCCAAGATGCACTCACCGAGACCCGCCAGTTCAGAGGGTCAGTGTCTGGGGCTTGCGTCTGTCTCGGAGGCCCGCGCCAGTGCTTGCGTGTCAATATACTCCCGGATCTTCGCCACCTTGCCATGTCGAACGGTAATGTCGAAGACCCACTCATCCTTGAACGGCTTGCCCGCAGCTTTGATCTTCCCCGTAGCCACGCCGACGACAAAAACCCGGTCGCCCTGCGCCACAAATTCGGGAGGCTTTGGATAGGTCATTTCGATCTCTTCAGCCGCCTTCCGCAGCGTAGCCGCCACTCCCGCGTGTCCGCGGTGCGTTCCGGCCAGCGGCCAGTCCTTGCCCGGAATGATCCACTCAATGTCGTCGGCAACCAGCGCCAGCAGGGCTTGTTTGTCGGCGCTGCCCATCGCTGCAAAGAAATCTTTTACAACCTGTACATTCTCTTCGATGCTCATCGAATCTCTCCCTTCCTTCATCAAAGCGGGTCCGAGTGAATGCAACCTTTCGGAACCATCCTCCTCGGCCAAATCACACGGTCTCAACCCGATTACTGCTGTTTTTTGAATACATCCTGAAAAATAAGCTGTCCCCAAGTGCCGCCCCGCGCGTGCACCAGCCATCCGCCCTCGTTCAGCTTTCCCAGCTTGACGGGTGCGAACCCCAGTTCTTTGGCCAAGTCCGCCACGGGAGCGACCGAATCTTCATCGTCGCTCGACAGAAAGACAACCCGGTGCCCACCCTCGACCTCCGGATCGGTCGCCAGCTTGGCCGCACCCAGGTGATTGAAGCCCTTTACGAGCCTGGCGTCGGGGAATGACTTCGCCACGAAAGCAGAGGACGGGAGACCGTCGAGTTCCTCAAGCGGGACGGGAAACGAGTTCATCGCGTCGATGATCGTCTTGCCTTTCCAACTCGGAAGCGCATTCGCAACATCTCGATGTTCCCCAAACGGGATCGCCAGAAAGATGGTGTCCGCCTTGAGCGCTTCCTCCAGCGACTTGGCAACAACCTTCGGCCCAATCGCACGAGCCTGCGGTTCCAGCTCCGCAGGCGACCGGCGGCTTGCGACCGTCACGTCCATGTCTTTACGCGCAAACGCGTGGGCCAGTGCCTGGCCGATCTTGCCGAATCCAACAATTGCGTAGCTCATAGATTTTCTCCAATACCTGTTGCTGTTGCTCTCCGCCGATCGAACCCGGTGAGCGCCTTCGAGACCACGCGCTCACCGGCCCCCAGATCTCAAACGGCCGTCATGCCGCCATCCACGAACAGCTCCAGACCGTTCACGTAACTGGAGTCGTCCGAAGCAAGGAACAGCGCAACCGTCGCAATCTCCTCAGGCTGCCCCATCTTGCCGCGCGGAATCAGCGACTCGAAGAACTCCCGCGCCTCCTTGGTCAGAACCTCCTCCTGCATCGGCGAGGTGACAGCTCCCGGAACCAGCAGGTTCACGCGGATCTTTCTGTCCTTCAGTTCATTGACCCAAGTCCGTGCGAAAGAGCGCAACGCCAGCTTGCTTGCTGCATAGACACCGAAGCCAGGGAAACCCTTCGCCGAAGCATTCGACCCGGTCATGATGATCGACGCCCCATCACTGAGCAGCGGCAACGCCTTCTGAACCGTGAACAACGTGCCGCGCACATTCAGATCGAAGGCCGCATCGAAGTGCTCCTCCGTAATCTGACCCATCGGCAGTGGCTCGCCCTTACCGGCACTCGCGAACAGGATGTCTATCTTGCCTTTCTCGCGCTTCACCGTCTCGAACAGACGGTCCAGATCGTCCAGATTGGCTGCGTCACCCTTGACGCCGCTTGCGTTCTGGCCAATCGCCTTCACGGCCTCATCGAGTTGCTCCTGCCTTCTACCCGTGATGAAAACGTAAGCGCCCTCTTCCACGAACCGCTTGGCACTCGCCAGCGCCATGCCGCTCGATCCGCCTGTAATGACTGCAACTTTTCCTTCAAGTTTTCCCATGATTTTTCCTTCGATAGATCTGTGATATTCCGTGCGGTAAGGTTCTTGGCCGGCTCAGCGCAACCTAGACGGCCGAGAAGCCGCCATCGACTGCGAAGTCCATCCCATTCACATAGCTCGAATCGTCTGAAGCAAGAAACAGCGCTGCCGCCGCAATCTCCTCAGGACGACCCATCTTCCCGCGAGGGATCAGCGACTCGAACATCTCCCTCGTCGCCTTGTCGAGCCGCTGGGAATCCGGTGTGTCGACCTGCCCCGGGCTCAGCACATTCACTCGGATCTTCCTGCCCTTCAGTTCGTTGAGCCACGTGCGCGCGAACGAGCGCAGTGCCGCCTTACTCGCCGCGTAGACGCCGAAGCCAGGGAAGCCTTTCACCGACGCAACTGAACCGGTCAAGATGATCGATCCTCCGTCGCTGATCAGCGGCAACGCTTTCTGCGCCGTAAATAACGTTCCCCGAACAATCAGGCCAAATTCTTTGTCGAAATGCTGCTCGGTAATCTCGCCCAGTACGGCGGCTTCGCCCTTACCTGCACTCGCGAACAGGATGTCGATTTTGCCCTTTTTCGTCTTGACCGTAAAGAACAGACGGTCGAGGTCGTCGAGATTCGCCGCATCACCCTGCACGCCGGTCACATTGCGCCCAATCAGCTTGACGGCCTCATCGAGCGCCTCCTGCCTCCGGCCCGTGATGAAAACGTAGGCGCCTTCCTCAACGAATCGCCTGGCGGTCTCCAGCGCCAAACCGCTCGATCCACCCGTGACGACTGCAACTTTTCCTTCAAGCTTTCCCATACCTGCTCCTTTGCGTTCCGTGAAACATCCGATACACAGGAGTAGATTCCTCTTGGGGTGGACGAGAACTGCCCAGGAGTCCAAAACTTTTGTCTATTCGTCCAAATCAGGAGGCTGCAATTGGATCCCATAACAGATGTCTTTCGCACGCTACACGTAACCGCCTTTGGTCAGCACAGGCTCGAAGCCACCGCTCCGTGGGGCCTTAGAGGGGGAGGATCGGAGACCGAAGAGAAAGCGCTGAATGCCGGCAAGAAGAGTTCGCCGGCAGAGTTGGCGCACTTCGCCATGCTCTCGCGCGGCAATTGCTGGCTCAACGTCGAAGGCATTGCAGAGCCGATTCCACTCACCGGTGGCGATTTCATCTTGCTCGCCCGTGACACTTCGATCGTCATGCGCGATAGCCCTCAGACATCTCCGAAATCGACTTTCCGTGAGATCGCGGCCAAGGCCAAGAGCAACGTCGCTCATTGTGGAGGCGGCGGCGCACCGACGACCATCGTCTGTGGGTCTCTTAGCTTCGACCGCGCCAGCCTGAAACCGATCACTCAGTTATTGCCGAGCTTCATTCTGATCAGGGCCGATCAGGCACGCACGTTTGCTCTTCACAACACGATGCAGGCGCTGGCGTCAGAGATGGCAGACCAAGTGCCGGGGTCTGAAATCATCGCGACGCGCCTGGCCGAGGTTCTATTTATCCAGGTACTCCGGGCGTATATCGCGTCCGAACCGCAACGCAACCAGGGATGGCTTCGTGCTGTCTTTGATTCTCAAATCGGAGCTGCCCTGACTGCCTTTCACGACAGTGTAGGTGCGCCATGGACAGTCGAGTCTCTGTCCGAAGCAGCGGGCGTGTCGCGCTCCGCATTCGCCGTGCGATTCAAAGCCCTGCTCGGACAAACACCTCTGGAATACGTAACCGAGTGGCGTATGCAGAAGGCGATGCATTTACTCGAACAACGTGACAAGAAGCTCATAGACGTTGCCCGGTCGGTCGGTTACGAATCTGATGCTGCGTTCAGTAAGGCGTTCAAGCGACTGGTTGGAGCTAACCCGGGGGACTACCTCAAACGTGGATTAGAAAGCCACGATTGGTCACGATAAACGCGCATCCGTTTACCAATCCAGCTTAACGTCTCCACTGGCCCGCCGTTCCCGCAAAGTCGGCTTTTCGGAAACTTGCTCTGCCGCACCAACGGGTGTCCTAAGCCTCAGCGATAACGGCAACGGAAACCTTCAGGCCCGGAATGCGCGCGGGGAGTTTGGCGCCCTGGCGTGCAGGTGGATCGGTTGGAAACCATCGGATCCACTCCTCGTTCATACCGGCGAACTCATCCTCGTCCGCCAGAATGACCGTTGCACTGACAATCTTGTCAAGTGAGGTTCCAGCAGCCTCTAAAATCGCGGCTACATTCGTCAAGCATTGCCGTGTCTGCTCCTGAATCGTGGTTCCCTTGATTTGACCCGTCGCGGGATCGGTCGGCGCGGTGCCCGAAACGAAGACAAGTCCCGCAGCTTTGACAGCTTGGCTATACGTAGGCGATGGCTTTGCCGCCTTGGAAGTAAAGACGATATCGCGCGGCATAATAGATCCCTCGTAACCATCGAGTAAAGTGTGCTGGCTGCAGCTACCTTTGCCGCACCGCACCCGTGCCCCCAGAATACAATCCGAAGTTCCTCGAAAGCCGGGTTTTCGTCAAGAGCATGGACGTATACCAGGAAAGCAGTGATCAATACTCATGTTTTCAATAGCTTCCAACTATTTTCATCGAAAACAGCCCAAAACTCGCGTGTCAAGCCCTAAAACCACCTAACCCCAACAAACAAAGAGAGATCCAAGTGGCATTTTAGTTACCCTCAACCCGATATACTTAACTTATAGATCAGAGAAAAGGAAAGCCCCGGCCAGCAGCCGGGGCTAACTCGTTTAGAAACAATATTTTGAGGCTTAACCCCTTAGTTATGAATATTTTGGAGCACAGTGTCGAACCTAAGAGACATGAATTCAATCATTTGCATTGCTACATAGGGGGAGGGGGGGGTACCCCTCTCCTCATCCGTTGGTCCGGTAACCCATGCCCTCAAGCACACCGCGCATGTACGAAAAGCTCGCAGTCGCCCCAGGCATCGGATCGTCCGCATGAATCTCATACTCCAGGTCCACGAAGCCCTTGTAATTAATCGCAATCAGCGCCTCGAAGATCTCGCGCATCGGCATGATCCCTTCACCGACCGCAACCTGGCTCTCCTTGCTCGTGAAACTCGTCAGATCCTTCGCATGCATGTTGTACAACCGCGGTCCCACCTCGTGGATCGCCTTCACCACATCCGTACCCGCACGAACCGTATGCCCGATATCAATGCAGCACCCCATCCGCGGATCGTACTTCTTCACCGCCTGCAACACATCCAGCGGAGAATGCCAGATCTTATCCTCCGGCCCATGGTTGTGGATCGCAAGCCGGATGTCATACTCCTTCACAAACTTCTCGATGCGCGGAAGAACCTCAGGCGCCGGGTCTCCCGCAACAATCACAGAGATGCCGGCCCGCTTGCAATACTCAAACTTGCTGCGAATATCGGCATCATCATCCTTGGGAAAGTAGATCGTCCCCGCGGCATGAAGCTTGATGCCCGCAGCTGCATAGTCCGCCAGAGCCTTTGCCTCCTCCGTCGGGTCCATCGGAAGATGGTCCTTCACGTCCTTGCAGTTCAGGTCCTTGACGTTCAGCAGCTTCATATACCCGATCATCTGATCGCGAGTGAAGTTTCGGAACGTGTAGCTTGCCAACCCCAGATGAATCGGCGAAGGCTTTCCGCTCGCGGGTGCCGGCGCCTGGGCAAACGAAGGAACCGCTCTCGAAGCAACGCTTGCAGCAGCAACAAGCGCACTAGACTGAACAAAGCTACGACGGGAAAAAGTATTTTTCATAACCATCCATGATTACGCAGTTATCGAGTCTGTCTTCACATTCCAACTTCAACCAGCTGACTCCTACAAGTGCGGAGCCCAGCCCTTCTCATACTCACGACCCCAGTACTTCATCGCGTGGGCATCATCCTGCACCTTGCCGTTGGTGGTATCGAGTTCGAGTTCGCGATTCACTTCCCAGGCGACGTTCGAAAGCTGCAGCATCGTGACCGCAACATTACCCACGGCAATCGGCGCATTCAACTTCGCACCCTTCTGAACCGCCGCAATGAAGTTCGCAAAGTGAAGATCCGTCATCGAATCCCGTCCAGTCAGATCGGACGACGAAGTCTTCTCCTTGTTCGCCTTGACCTCGCTCGTCTTATTTCCCTTCAGATCGTAAACCTCATACCCATCGCGATCGATCAGCACACTGCCAGTCGTTCCCATAATCGTCGACCCGCGATCGCGACCGTAGAACTTCATTCCGTTGCAGCAATTGCCTTCCCACGAGATCATCTTGTCGTCGTAAGTGAAACTGGTCATCAGCGTGTCGTAGAACTGCCAATCGTCCTTGAACTGGTACCTTCCGCCGCTCGACGTAATCCGCTGCGGATAATCCACGCCAAGCGCCCAGCGGCAAACATCCACTTCATGCGTTCCATTGTTGAGCGTCTCGCCAGTTCCCCAGATCTTGAACCAATGCCAGTTGTAAGGCTGCACATTGTCCTTGTAAGCCTGTCGCGGCGCTGGTCCTTGCCACAAATCCCAGTCAAGCTGCGCCGGAACAGGCGCCTCTTTCCCAACCCCGATCGACTTCCGGACATTGCTGTACCAGGCCTTGGCAAAGTACGCTCGCCCAATCAGCCCGCTGTGGATCTTATCCACGATCTCAATGGTGTGCGGAGACGATCTCTGCTGCGTCCCCATCTGCACCACCTTCCCATACTTCTTCTGCGCCTCCACCAGCAGCGCACCCTCCGCCGGATTATGACTGCAAGGCTTCTCCACATACACATTCTTCCCCGCCTGCAACCCTGCAATCGCCATCGGAGCATGCCAGTGGTCGGGGGTCGCAATCGTGATCGCGTCCACGTCCTTCTGCTGAAGAACGACACGGAAGTCTTTTTCAGTCTTCGGAGCCTCGCCCATCTCCTTCTGCGTGTTGTCTGCGAATTTTTTCAGGATGTTACTGTCCACATCGCAGACATAAACAATCCGCGCAGAATTCTTATTCGCTTTCAGCGCCGAAAGATGAGCGTAGGCGCGAGAGTTCAATCCAATAACCGCAAAGTTAAGCCGGTCATTGGAGCCCATGATCTGACCGTAGCTCTTCGCCGTCGAACTGACAGCCAAGCCGGCCGCTCCTACCGCAAGTGTGTCCAGAAACTCACGCCGAGTAACCATTTCATCTCTCCTTCAAACAATTACGGCCGCCAGGTTTCTTCGGACCGAGTGTGTTCCATCAGTAAGCAACGCCTTTAGCTGGCGAATTCCCTACCCAACGAAGATACATCAATTCCCATCTCAAAAAGTTCCTGAATCGACAAGGCACTCCTTCATGCCCGCCCAACTAATCCGCGTAGAAGCTTCAGGTGTGCCAGCGCCACGCCAATGCGTTTCGAGGCTTACGGCATCGTGGTAGCCAGCCGCCTTAAGAGCGCGGAACTGTGCAACCCAATCGATATAGCCTTTATCAACCGGTGACCATACGATCTTGCCTCCGGCGTCCTTGACTGCGTTTTTGCAGTGGCAATGATGGATACGATTCTTGGGCAGGCTGTCCCAACCGCCGGGAAAGGCGTCCATCTCGCCACGCATAACAGCATTTCCCGGGTCCCAATTGAGCGCAAAGTTGGGAGATTGAATGGCAGCCAGAACTTTGGCGGCCTCACGGCCAGTCGCGGTGTTACAGGCGAACTCATTTTCGATGACGAGGAGAAGTCCCTGCTTGCCTACGACCTCTGCTGTAGCGCGAAGTTTTTCATCGATGGCCGCGCGGTAGAGAGCCACGTCATCGAGCCGCCAGAAGTCGAAGCAGCGAATCTTATCCGTCTTAAACTGCTTCGCCAGCGAGATGCTACGTTCGATGACTTCGTCCTGATGCTTGTAGGCGACCTCGGCAGCACCATGCATGTCCCCTTTGGATCCGTACTGGGATTTAGGAGCGCCGGGCCAGTCGACCTTGAACAAGGGGCTTGCGATATCCGTGACCTGCAGACCGTACTTGGCTAATATCTTCTGCGCTTCGGCTATTTCGGCATCCGAGAGGTCCTGGAGGTTCTTGCCCCACATCTCGCGGAGCTCGACCCATTGCAGGTCAAAGTCATTCGCAATCACAGAGCATGCGTGATCAAAGTCCTGTGAGATTTCATCGGAGATAACGGCGATTTTGAAGGGTGACTGCGATGCCGCTGCCATGCCAAAGAGCGGACGTGCCGCGCAAGCCGCAACAGTCAATCCCGCTCCTGTAAGAATATTTCGTCTTGAGACGAATTCCATGCTCATCCTGATTCTTGGTGACAACCCCACGGTGGATTGCACTAAGCTTCATCATCTTAGATACCAGTCACACCCATACAAGCAGTGACCGGCCAATAGAGTACCAATCTGATGCATCGTCTAGAACGTTAACTTTTCTTAAGCAGCCCTCAAGAACATGAATTTTACCGATACCTGCAATGTGCACCCGTCCAACCGCGCCTACAGCAACGATGGCTGCGAGCACAGCGGCAACCTTCGGGACAAAAGATCGCACAGGAACTCCGTGAACTTTGAGGAGAAGCGGTCGATACAGCACACCGACCGCTTCGTGGAGCGGGTAGGACGTTGAGTCTGCGCCGGTTCGATCTAGAACGTCAGCCTACCTCCAAGCTGGATGACACGTTGGGTGCCCTGCGCCCCGGTGATCTTGGCGTCGTTGCCCGACGAGAGGGACGTTGTCGGGTTGCCGACACTGACCCAGTTCAAGGCATTGGTGGCTTCGGCGCGGAACTGGAACACTATTCCATGCTCGAAGGAAAAGTTGCGGAAGATTCCCAGATCCATGTCGCGGAACCCCGGTCCGAGAATGGAGTCGCGCGTCACATTGCCATCGGCGCCACCAGGCCCGATGCCCCGGGGAGCCCGGGGCCGTTGTTAGCGAAAGCTGCCGTATTGAACCACGCCGTCAACTCACTCCCGGTGGTGCAAATCCGGCAGCCGTGACTGAGCTTGGGGCTAACGCCAGGAACCGCGTTGGGGCGGTTCGCGCTCGAACTGTCAAAGTTCTTGTTGGATCCTGTGGTCATGTTTAACGGCGCGCCGCTCGTCATAACGAGAACCGGCGCGATCTGCCAGCCGTTTGCCAGCTACCTTCAGGAACGTGCTCGATCCGTGGAAGTAGTCGATGTTCCATATGGCGGAGATCACCGCGTTGTTGCGTCCGGTTAGCATCCATCGGACCCTTTTCCTCCGCGAGGCCGCCGCCGAGGGCGCCCAAAGAATTATTGGTGGCGGTGAAGGGATCGCCGAAGTAACCGAAATCCTGCGCGGTCATCTGTCCGATCGCCGACTCGTTTGAGCTTTGCAGCGCGCGGCTCCAGACATAGAAACCGCTGATAGTGAAGCCATGCGACAACTGCTTCCTCGCCGAGACTTGAAGGGCGTTGTAATTGGCGTGCTGGTTTGTGATCAGATAGATGTTCTGTCCCATGGTGCCAGTGTTGATGCCGGCCGGACCGCTTGGACAAGTCCCGACACAGGGATCGAACTGACGCCGTTCTGCGATGCCGACCTGGCCGGCGGCACAGGACGCGTTGGAGTTTCCGGTGCAGGGCGGCCCGAAAGCGGTTGAATACGGCGCGTAGTTGCCGTCGATCATGGTGGGCACGTTATGCGAGAGCGTACCGACATATGCCACCGTCAAAGCTTACCTGGGCGGGCAATTGTCGCTGCACGGACGTGTTGAACTGGTAGATGTAAGGATATTGCGCGTTCTTGTCGATGCTCTCGACGGCGGCCGTCGGGAAGAACTTCGGCGCGCTTGGCGAATAGATGTACGGGAAGATGCCTCCGCCAGGTGCGGTGGAGGGGAAGTCCCCCGGGGTCGAGTAGATATTGGTGATTGAATTAAGAGCACCGAAGCCCTGACGTATGGCGAACGGTGCGCCGTTGCCGGGCTGGTTCCACTCGTTGCCGCTGGTGGTGCCGTAGAAGACGCCCGCGGCGCCGCGAAATGCGGTTTTGCCGTCCCCATATGGGTCCCATGCGAAACCGACACGCGGCGCAAGATGATGGAATTTCGTGGTGATTATGCCGCGACCGACGCCCGGGTCCCCCGGGAACAACATGCCCTTCGGCGCGACCGGCGTCACGGTGGATTGCACGCCGGGAACGAACGTAGCCGTCCTGTTCAGGGACTCGACGGGAACCGTATCGATGTCCCACCGGAGTCCAAGGTTTGCTGTGAACCGGGGTGTGATCCGGTAATTGTCCTGCACGAACATCGCAGTGTGCCAATTACTGATCAGCGTTGTATAAGGCGTGTCCTGTTCGAACGAGGAGGCTTGGCCGGTAACCCAGTCCGAAAACACATTGCTCGTGGACGTGGGTGCGGAGGTCGCAAAGCTGATAGTCCCAAAGTTCAACAGATCGGCCCAGAACATCGTCTTATCGAGAGCGAACTCACCGCCAAGGGAGAGGGTGTGTTTACCCTTGACCAGGCTGACCATGTCGCGTAACTCATAGTTGTTAGAGCCCGTGAACGGACCGGCGTTGGTCGTGGTCGCGTTAAAGGCCCCGGATGGGGAGAAATTGGGCAGAGCGTTCGGTCCCTGGATGAGGAAGTTCGAGCCGTATGTGGCGAGGGTTTGCGTCGACGGGCCGCGCACTGGCAGGTTGACGCGTCCGCCCGCTGCCCGCGTGAACGTAAGCCAGAACTGATTCGCCGTGGTGGGGCTGAAGGTGTGAACGTCGCTGAGGTTGGCATTCGTACTGATTCGCAGCGGACTGATTGATGGTCCACGGGACCTGGCTGCCGCTGGTGCCGCCTCCGAAGGCGCCTTGCACGTTCCTGACAAAGAAGAAGGTCACCGTCGCATGGTCCTTGTCGCCGAATACCTGGTCATACTTGCCCAGGTATTCGTTTGACGTTATCGGGGTGGTGTAGGTGCCCGTGTAAGCCCCGCCTCCGGTCTGCGGGTTGGGGGCGCCGTTGGGCAGCGGGATGGAAGAGCCAAATTTGTTGCTTACGTTGTCGAAGTTTGCAATGGTCGTATCCAGGAGGGCCTGGGGGATGCAGTTCAGCGTGGCAACCTGGCAACCCGGGCTGGTGTTCGTTCCCAGAACCTGCGTCTTAGGTGCCCGGCGTGTTGACCTTGAAGGTGTCTCCGGTAAAGTCGCCCAGACGCTCGGCAGCCGTGGGCACGATGGCGCCAGTGAGCTGCTGTCCAGCCACCTGGCGCAGACCGGCATAGCTGAAGAAGAAGAAGGCCTTGTCGTGCTTGATGGGGCCACCGACGGTACCGCCAAATTGGTTGCGGTGGTAAGGCAATTTGACTGCCGGAGCGCCCTGTCCCGCGGTCCAGGGATAGGCGTTGAAGTCGGTGTTGCGGTTGAACTCGAACAATGAGCCATGAAATTTATTTGTTCCCGACTTTGTGATAACCGTAATGACGGCGGCGGAGAACTGGCCGTATTGCGCCCCGAATGCGCTGGTCTCTACGCGAAACTCTTCGAGTGCGTCGGGGTTGGGCGCCGGGTTTCCGTAGTTGCGCATACCGGTTATGTTGTTGCCGCCATCCAGATAAAAGGCAACCTCGGGATTGCCGCCGTCAATGGAGCCGTTGATCTGGACATCCGCGGACGGTAGCCCAACGGTGAAATTGGGGGAGCCGGTGGGGTTCGAGGTGGGGCTGTTGTTATTGGCCATCACGCCCGGCGTGAGGGAAATTTCGGAGTATGCGTTGCGATTGACCAGGGGCAGGCCAATGATCTCGGCACCCTCAACGGTTACGCCCAATACCGCGTCAGTCGTATTGACCAGCGGGGGAGCAGCCGTGACCGTGACGGTCTCAGTGGCAGCACCCACGGACAGTGCGATGTCAACCGTTAGCGTCTGGTCTACGTTGAGGACGAGATTCTCTTGCACGAAGCGTCTAAAGCCGGTCGCCTCCAGCTCGACGGTGTACCCGCCCACGGGCAGGTAATCGATGCGGTACTCCCCATAGCCGTTGGTCGGCGCCGACCGGGAGAATCCGGTTGTCCACGTTGGTTGCCTTCACGGTGGCGGCATTGACCACCGCGCCGGTTTGATCCTTCACCGTACCTACGATGGAGCCGGTAGTCTGCTGCGCGTGAAGCAAAGACAAAGAACTCAACACCAGGACGATAGTTGCGAGGGCATATCTAAAACGTTTTAGCGATTGCACGTGAACCTCCAGGAAGCGAGTCAGTTTAGGGGCCCATGAACTTTATTGTTTGAAGAGCGAACGAACCCTATCAGGGTCAGTTCAGTCTAGTCAACAGATTTCAAAAAGAATTTGACAAAGAGACCTTTCGATGGCAACCGAGGTCTGACCGCTCGGTCGACTCTCTCAGGAGCAGTACAAAGGAAGAACTGCCCCTGCCGGTCTGTAAGTCGCTGCGCACAAATACTTAGCCCAAAAGCAAAAGAATCGGCGCGACGCGCGCTTAGCAAAAACTTCTAGGGGTCGTCAGGCCGCTGTTATAGGTTTGTTGCATGAATTCAACTCCACCCTCTTCCCCCGCCATTAGGAAATTTCTGCGAACTTGGCCATCCGGCGCCTGTTTGCTCGCTTGGTCCTTTCTGCTCGCATCGGCGTCTGTCGTCTCCGCTCAAAACAATGTCCCCAAGCAGGCAAACGACGAAGAGTACACCAAGAAGATCAAGGAGTATCTCTCCGACCCGCGATTCACCACAGAGTTGGTCGATCATCTTCCTGCATCGTCCAAGGTGCCCACGCCGCTGAAGTTCCTCGGATCCATGCCCGGCCAACCCGGCGAGCTCTACTACACCGCCGACATCAACCGCTACTACGAAGAGCTGGCCAAGGACTCCCCTCGCGCAAAATTCTGGAAGCTCGGCATGAAGTCCGAAGAAGGACGCGACATGGTCGTCCTCGCCATCGGCAATGAAGACACCATCAAGAATCTCGATCGCTATAAAGCCGATCTCGCCGCTCTCACCGATCCCCGGAAGACCACTGAAGAGCAGGCCCAGAAGATCATCCACACCAGCAAGCCCATCTACTGGATCACCAGCGGCATTCACTCTCCCGAAACCGGCGGCCCGCAGATGCTCGTCGAACTCGCCTACCGCCTCATCGTGGAAGAGTCCCCGTTCATCCAGGAGATTCGCAACAACGCTATCGTCTTTATTACGCCCGTGGTAGAAACTGACGGCCGCGACAAGCAGGTCGACACCTACTACTACGGCAAAGACACCAAGAAGCCTCGCCCACCACTAATGTATTGGGGCAAGTACGTCGCGCATGACAACAACCGCGACGGCATGGGCCAATATCTCCACCTCACCCAGAACATCACCAACGGAGTTCTGGAGTGGCACCCCACGATCCTCCACGATCTCCACGAAGCTCAGTCCTATCTTTACGTCTCCACCGGAACCGGACCCTACAACCCGTCGCTCGACCCAATCGCTGTCGACGAGTGGTGGATGCTCGCAGAAACCGAAGTCATGGAGATGGCCAAGCGCGGTGTCCCCGGCGTCTGGACCTATGGCTTCTACGACGGCTGGGTACCGAACTATCTCTTCTGGATCGCCGAAACCCACAACTCCTTCGGCCGATTCTACGAAGTCCAATCCTATGGTCCGGACGTCACCGAAAAACTCCAACTACCCGCAACGACCACCAGTCGCGAGTGGTATCGGCCAAATCCTCCACTCCCAACCATTAAGTGGGGCCCGCGCAACAACACCAACATCCAGGAGTCCGCACTCCTTCTCGCGCTCAACAAGGTCGCCAAGGAAAAAGACCTCTACCTCGAAAACTACTGGCTCAAAAACAAACGCTCCGTGCAAAAGGGCAAAGACGGTCCCGTCTATGGATGGACGATTCCGGCGCAACAGCTTCATCGCGTAAACACGGCAGAGATGGTCAACGACCTCCGTCGCCAGGGAGTCGAAATAAGCATCGCGGACAAAGACACCACCGCAGGCAACCTGAAGATAGCCTCCGGCGACTACATCATCCGCGCCGATCAACCCTATCGCACTCTCGTGGACATGTATTTCAGTTTGCAAAACTATCCCGCAGCGAACCCCATCCCCTACGACGACACCGCCTGGACCATGCCGCTCATGCGCAACGTCACGGTGAAGAACATCACTGACAAGTCGCTGCTCGATCAGCCTATGAGCGCAATCTCCAAAGATGTTGCCATCCCCGGCAGCATCCACGGAACCGGCGACACACTCGTAGTGGAAAACACAACTGACAACGTGCTCGCCACCTTCCGCTTCCGCAATGCAGGCGTAAAAATGGAAGCCGCAGAGGATGACTTCGACCTCGACGGCCATCACCTCCGCGCAGGTGCCTTGATCATCCGCGACGGAGCCGACGCGAAGGTCCGAGCCTCCATTCAGGAACTCGGCCTCACCGCATACGCCACTGCAGCGCCCAGCGTGAAAACCCATCCACTCACAATTCCGCGCATCGGTTACGTCCACTCCTGGCAGCGCACGCAGGATGAAGGCTGGGTCCGCGCCGCGCTCGACCACTATGAAATTCCCTACACCTACTTCGCCGATCAGAAACTCCGCGACGGCAATCTCCGTTCCAAATACGATGTCATCATCTTCCCCAGCATCGGTGGCACCTCTGTCTCCCAGGTCAACGGAATTCCCAAGACCGGCCCCGACGCAATCCCTTATGAGAAAACCAAACTGACTCCAAACCTTGGCGTCGAGGACTCCAGCCCCGACATCCGCGGTGGCATGGGCATCGAAGGCTTAACCGAACTCGTCAAGTTCGTCGAAGCCGGAGGCACGCTCATCACTGAAGGCTCCACCACCACCATCTTGCCGGACTACGGCATCACCACTCGCATCAACGTTGAGCACCCCGGCACGATGTACGCTCGAGGCGCGCTCATGCGTGGCATCATCGCC
Organism: uncultured Acidobacteriaceae bacterium; assembly: GCA_963841335.1. Taxonomy (GTDB): domain Bacteria; phylum Acidobacteriota; class Terriglobia; order Terriglobales; family Acidobacteriaceae; genus Edaphobacter. Next base: position 1,218,370 of record CAWJCF010000001.1, read on the forward strand.
GACAAGAAAAGTCCGATCGTCTACGGCTACACCGGCGATCAGATGCCTGTCTACTTCAATCAAGACCCGGTCCTCAACGCCCGGGGAGGCGGCTTGGGTGGAGGCGGCCGCGGGGGGCCAGAAGTTCCCGGTGTAGGAGCCAACATCACTCCTAATGCTGTTCCGGTTGCTTTATCTCCCTACGAACACGACGACACAACGGAGCCAAAAGGATTGCCCTCGCAAATCAGCGACGCAGCGGCAATGCGCCAGGCAATGCGCCAGTTCGGAATCGTAGAAGATGCCTCCGCAGCTCCACGGGTCGTCCTCCAATTCCCAGCCAAGCCCGACGAAATCCTCCTCTCCGGAGAACTCGCCGGCGGTCAGGCCCTCACCAATCGCGCCCTTGCCCTCGATCAACCGCTGGGTCAGGGGCACGTCGTCATGTTCGCGCTACGGCCCTTCTGGCGCTGGCAAACCCAAGGCACCTTCGCCCTCGGCTTCAACACTATCCTCAACTGGGATAACTTGGACGCCGGCAAGAAGCCCACAAAGCCTGAATCGACAGACTGATCCGTCTCACCCCGAAGCAAATGGCCCACCATCGGCGGGCCATTTGCTTTGTTTCACCCACAAATACCATCGTCGGATTTGCCAAAGCCACTCTCAGTGACTAGATTGTTGACCAAGATAGTTCGCAAGCAAAACAAATCATCTCGCGGAGCACCCTCCATGCTGAAAGATGGCCTCAACCGCCGTTTATTCCTCAAATCCATGAGTTCGACCGGAATGTTAGCCGCGCTCCCAGAGGCAGCCTTCGGCCTCGCAGCCGGTAACGGCTCCGTACTCCACGAAGTTGCCGCACCCAGCCAGGACGCCGCTGCCAAACCCAAGTACTCCATCAAATTCTCCGTCTGTGGCATGAGCCACGACCATATCTACGGCATGATCGGAGCCGTCCAGCGCGGCGGCGGAACCCTAGTCTCCGCCTGGGGAAGCGAACCCGACAAACTCGCCGCCTTCAAAAAGCGCTTCCCTGACGTCAAAATCGCCGCCACTCAGGACGAGATCATTAGCGATCCCTCCACCCAGCTCATTCTCACCTCGCAGATCGCCAATGAGCGAGCCGCCATTGGCATTCGCGCCATGAAGCACGGCAAAGACGTGCTCAGCGACAAACCCGGCGTCACCACCCTCGAAGACCTCGCCGCCATTCGCAAGACTATCGCCGAAACCAAAAGAATCTACGCCATCATGTACAGCGAGCGCCTCGAGGTCAAAGCTGCCGTCAAAGCGGGCGAGCTCGTCCAGGCCGGAGCCATCGGCCGCGTCATCCAGACCATCAACATCGCTCCGCATCAGATCGTTCAAGGGCACGGTGGAGACGCCGGCGGCTCAGGCGGCCGCCCCGACTGGTTCTGGAACCCCGTCCAGTATGGCGGCATCCTCTGCGACATCGGCTCCCATCAGGTCGACCAGTTCCTCTATTACACCGGCTCAACCGAAGCTGAAGTCGGCGAATCCCAAATCGCCAACGTCAACCACCCCGACAAGCCCAACTTCCAGGACTTCGGCGACATGGTCCTCCGCGGCAATCGTGGCTTCGGCTACGTCCGCCTCGACTGGTTCACCCCCGACGGCCTCGGCACCTGGGGCGACGGCCGCCTCTTCATCCTCGGAACCCAGGGCTACATCGAGGTCCGCAAATACACCAATGTCGCCGTCGGCAAACAAGGCAACAACCTTTTCATCGTCGACCAGAAGCAGTCCCGCTACATCGACTGCAACAACCTCGACCTTCCCTTCGGCCCGCAATTCGTCGCCGACATCGTCAACCGCACCCACATCGCACAAGATCAGACCCAGTGCCTGCTAGCTGCTGAACTGGTCATCAAAGCCCAGAAGAACGCAAAACTCATCCATCTCCAAAGCTGAGGAGAAGCCAATGAAGCAATCCAGCACCCGAATCTCTCGGCGCAGATTCCTCAAGACAGCAGCAGGAGCCGCAACAGTCGTGGGCTTCCCCACGATCATCCCCTCGCGCGTCCTCGGCCAATACGCCCCCAGCAAACAAATCAACATTGGAGCCATTGGCGTAGGCCGCATCTCGCGCGGCCACGACATGCCCGCCATCCTTAAGGTCGACACCGCCCGCATCATCGCCGTCTGCGACCTCTCCACCGACCGCGTCATTCAGGGCAAGCAATTCGTCAACGACTTCTACGCAAAGAAAAACGGCAAACCCTGCGACGGAGTTACCGGCTATGCAAACTACAAAGAGCTCCTCTCCAACAAAGACATCGACGCCGTCGTCATCTCCACACCCGACCACCAGCATGCCCGCGTGGGCGCCGACGCCGTTCGCGCGGGCAAAGACGTGTACCTCCAGAAGCCCGCCTCCCTCACCATCGCCGAAGGCCGCTACCTCTCCGCCGTCGTCCAGTCCACTGGCCGCATCCTACAGATCGGCAGCCAACAACGCTCATGGAAGCAGTTCCACCGTGCCTGCGAGTTCGTTCGCAATGGTCGCATAGGGGACGTCCAGCACGTCGAAATCGGCCTCCCTGGCGACCCCGCGGGCGGCGACCCCACGCCCATGGCCGTCCCTGCAGGCTTTCAGTACGACGCATGGCTTGGCTCAACCCCCGACGTCTACTACACCCTCGACCGCGTTATGCCCCTCAAAGGATTCGACCGCCCCGGCTGGCTGCGCATGGAGCAGTTCGGCGCCGGCATGATCACAGGCTGGGGCGCGCACCATGTCGACACCGCTCACTGGGGCATGAACACGGAGTACACCGGCCCCGTAGAGATCTGGGGCAGCGCGGAGTTTCCTACTCATGGACTTTGGGATGTGCACGGCAAATTTCTTACGCATGCGCGCTACGCCAATGGTGTCACGATGGATATCTCCGGCGATTTTCCCAATGGAATCAAGTGGATTGGGACGAAGGGATGGATTTTTGTTACGCGGGATGAGATGACTACGCCAACATCGAATGGGTCACCCGCCGTGAAGATTGAACCACTTATGGCGAGTGATCCTAGGATTCTAGACTCTGTGATTGGGCCGGATGAGATTCATCTTTATACCGCGACTGAGCAGCACGCCAACTGGATCGAGTGCATTCATACGCGCAAGCAGCCTACAGCTCCGGTGGAGATAGGTCATAGAGCGTGCTCGACTTGTCTGCTTCATCACATTGCGATGAAGCTGCCGCGGCATCTGCATTGGGATCCTGTGCTCGAGCGCTTCCAGAACGATGATGAGGCCAACTCGATGCTCTCCCGGCCCCAACGCTACCCCTACATTGAGAGCTAAAGTTGCAGTTTTTTCTGGCTGCGGTGAAAGCGTGTTTTTCAAGGGGTTTTGCGAAAAACAGTCTGCAGAACGTGGTTTTTCGATGGTGATTCGTGGTGAAGTTGTGGTGAAAACGTGGTTCTGAGATGGTGGTTTTCCGGCGCCGAAAAAATGCCACATTTTTAAGATTTATTTTCGGCTGCGCTTATTCGGTCGCGCGAATCAAATTCCCGGGACCTTGAGTGTGATTCTATAAATGCTGCTGCTTGCCGTGATGTAAAGGATTTTGCGGTCGGAGCCGGCCCAGTTCAGGTTGGCAGTTCGTTCGGGGATCAGAATGACGCCGAGTGGTTTTCCTTCCGGCGTGAAGACCCAAATGCCGCCCGGACCTGTGCTGTAGACGTTGCCGAGGCTATCGACCTTCATGCCGTCAGGGCCGCCCGGGCGCTTGTCGGAGGATGCGTCGTAGAAGAGCTTTCCGTTGGTTAGCGAACCGTCCTTCTCCACCTGATACCGCATCCAGATCTTCTGGGGGCCGGAGTTATCTACGTAGAGGTATCTCTGATCGGGTGAGAACGCGATTCCATTCGGCCGCGGCAAATCCTTACTCACCAATTGCAGTTGATCGCGCGCAGGGGCGGAGCCGGGCGCTTGCTGCAAGGCGTGTGGAATGCGATAAACCCCGTTCACCTGCAGCTCTTTGATGGGGTCGTTGTCTCCCTGGGTGGGCAAACCATAGGGTGGATCGGTGAAGTAGAGCGAACCATCGTTCGCATAGACGAGATCGTTCGGGCTGTTCAGCTTTTTGCCTTGATACGAGTCCGCCAGCACTGTGACCCGCGCGTTGGGATCGAGCGATTCAAGCCTCCACACATCGCGCTGTGCGTGGCCTGCGACGGTCAGGCGGCCTTTCACATCGAGCGTCATGCCGTTCGAACCCGGCTCTTTGCCTCCGTAGGGAGCGGCGCCTTTGTATCCGCTGGGCTGCAGGAAGATGCTCACTGTTCCGTCCGGGGTGAGCTTGCGAATGCTGTTGCTCGTGATCTCGGCGAATAGGAGATATCCCTTCGGAATCCAGACGGGGCCTTCCACCCAAGTGAATCCGGTTGCAACCCGTTCCACGGTTGCGTCCGCAGGGACGATTGCGTCCAAACCGGCGTCCATTCGATCGACCTTGACCGGGGCCGAAACCACGTCAGCGGCGGCGGCCGCGCCAGCGTCCATGACCGAAAGACTTTGGACCAGTACACCTGCCAACAAACATCCCTGTAGCATCTTCAGGTAGCGCATTCATTCTCTCCGGTGCGGTAGTTTTGGGCATAGGACCACTCCACGATGAAAACCATCCCGTCGAGTTCTGTCAATGATGCTACAGAGCAGACGACTCGTGTACATGTTGAGATGCGCAAGCGATGGCTGATCATTCTGCCGGCGGTCTTCATCACGTATAGCCTGGCGTACATTGATCGCGCAAACTACGGATTTGGGGCGGCGGCTGGGCTAGCGCAGACTTTGCACATCAGCAGCTCGCAATCGGCTCTGCTTGGATCGCTGTTCTTCTTTGGATATTTCCTCTTCCAGGTTCCGGGGGCGGCGTACGCGAGGCGCAGCAGCACTCGTACCTTGATTTTTTTCGCTTTGGTTGTGTGGGGAGTTCTTGCATCGCTTACCGGGGTGATTCGCAACTTCTGGTTGCTCGCGCTCGACCGCACTTTGCTGGGGGTTGCTGAGAGCTTCATCTTCCCGGCAATGCTGATCCTGCTGACGAACTGGTTTACGCGGGCTGAGCGATCGCGAACCAACACGCTGCTACTGCTGGGGAATCCAGTCACCGTGCTTTGGATGTCTGCGGCGACCGGATATTTGATTCGCGGCTTCGGCTGGCAGATGGCGTTTGTTCTGGAGGGTCTCCCTTCTGTTCTGTGGGCGTTTGGCTGGCTCTATCTTGTGCGCGACCGGCCGGAGGAAGCGAGATGGATGAGTCCGGAAGCAAGCGCGCAATTGAATCAGCAACTGGAGCGTGAGCAGTGGCTGCTGCCGCAGGTAGCAGATTTCGAAACAGCGCTTCGCGATCCAAACGTCATTCTTCTCTGTCTCCAGTACTTCTGCTGGAGCGTCGGCGTCTATGGATTCGTACTCTGGCTTCCGACCATCATTCAGAGCGGAGCATCTCACGGCATCGAGATCGTGGGGCTGCTGAGCGGGATCCCTTATTTGTTTGCGATTATCCTGATGCTGATCGTCGCGCACTATTCGGATCGGAGTTTTCGTCGCCGTCGCTTCGTGTGGCCGTTTCTCATTCTGTCGGGCGTTGCTCTCTTCGGGTCGTATGTCACCGTCTCCACGAACTTCTGGTCCGCTTATGGCTTTCTGATTTTGGCCGGGGCGTGTATGTATGCGCCTTATGGTCCCTTTTTTGCGATCATGCCGGAGATGTTGCCGAAGAATGTCTCCGGCGAGGTGACTGCGCTGGTGAACAGTTGCGGGGCGTTGGGTTCTTTTATTGGAGCGTGGTTCGTCGGGCTACTGCAGGCGCGCACCGGGAATTCGCGTGCGAGTTTTCTGCTGATGGCCGTTTCGTTGATCGCCGCGGGCGTAATCATTTTGTGTTTGCGCGGGCCCTCCAACGACACGCTCGCTACGCTTCCAGATGCGGAGGTTTTGAGAAGAGAGACCCGGGGCTAAAGCCCCTTTTCTTTTGCTGCGGAAGCAGGGGCCTGAAGGCCCCTGCTTCCACCGAAAACAAAGACAACGACTCTTCAGATTCTTCGAAGGGTGAGAACCGCCTTCACTAACGAAGAACAAGGAGACGACTTTTTCGGTAGGCTTGCAGATCAGGGGAATTGCTATTCCGGAAATATTGTTCAAATCCGTTCTTGAAACCGATGACTTCGAATTGGCTAAGGTCGCGACGCATGCCGCCGGGCCAGCGGGTTTCCTTCCGATTACGCCGGAGATGTTGCTCACACAGCCCTCGGGGAATCTCTTCGGCTTGACGCAGAATGCGGGGATGGGATGGGATCCTGCGCGATTGCTGGGGCCTGAGGTTTTGATTTTGAGTACGCACGGTGGGCTTCGTGGTGCGGATGGCAGTCCGATTGCGCTTGGATTTCACACTGGACATTGGGAGGTCGGCCTGCTGGTTGCCGAAGCGGCGCGCGAGTTGAAGTCGCTCGATGCCGTGCCGTTTGCGGGAGCGTGCACCGATCCTTGTGACGGGCGTACGCAGGGGACGGCGGGAATGCTGGATTCGCTGCCTTACCGTAACGATGCTGCGATTGTGCTTCGCCGTTTGATGAGGTCGCTGCCCACGCGAGCGGGAGTGTTGGGAGTTGCGACGTGCGACAAGGGGCTGCCGGCGATGATGATGGCGCTTGCGGCTTCGGGGCCTTTGCCTAGCGTTCTAATTCCAGGTGGGGTGACGCTGCTTCCTGAGAATGGAGAAGATGCCGGCAGAATTCAGACGATTGGCGCGCGCTATGCCCAGCATCAGATCTCGCTGGAAGAGGCCGCGGAGCTGGGATGCCGTGCGTGTGCTTCGCCTGGCGGAGGATGCCAGTTTTTGGGGACTGCGGCGACTTCGCAGGTTGTCGCGGAGGCTCTGGGGTTGGCGTTGCCGCACTCTGCGCTGGCGCCATCGGGGCAGCCTATCTGGCTTGACGCGGCGGGAAGGTCGGCTCGCGCGATTCTTCGGCTGAGACAGTTGGGGCTGGGGACGAGGGACGTTCTTACCGGCGCTTCGATTCGGAATGCGATGGTGGTGCATGCTGCCTTCGGGGGTTCGACGAATTTGTTGCTGCATGTTCCGGCGATTGCGCATGCTGCGAATCTTCGGCGGCCGACTGCGGCGGACTGGGCGGATGTGAATCGCCAGGTACCGCGGTTGGTGGATGCGCTTCCGAATGGGCCGGAGAATTATGCGACGGTACAGGTGTTTCTTGCAGGGGGGACGCCGGAGGTGATGCTGCATCTCCGACGTGCGGGGCTGCTGGACACGAGCGTGATGACGGTGACTGGCGAGACGCTCGAGAGGAACCTCGATTGGTGGGAGCAGAGCGAGCGACGGGAGGCGTTGCGCAAAAATCTTTTCGAGCAGGACGGCATCGATCCGGATCGCGTTATTTTTTCGCCGGATCGTGCGCGTTCTCGTGGGCTTACTTCGACGGTGTGTTTTCCGGTGGGAAATCTTGCTCCGGAGGGCTCGGTGATTAAGAGCACTGCGATTGATCCGGCGCTCATTGATGCTGATGGCCGGTATCGACATCTTGGTCCGGCGAAGGTGTTCACTACAGAGGCCGCGGCGATCCACGCGATTAAGAACGGCGCGATCAAGGAGAATGATGTGATGGTTTTGACTTGCTGCGGGCCGCTGGGCGCGGGGATGCAGGAGATCTACCAGGTGACCTCGGCTTTGAAGGCGCTGCCTTTTGGGAAACATGTGGCGGTGCTGACGGATGCACGCTTCAGCGGGGTTTCTACGGGTGCGTGCATTGGCCATATCTCGCCTGAGGCGCTGGCAGGTGGGGCGCTGGGTAAGCTGCTTGATGGTGATCAGATTGAGATTGTGATTGATCGAAAGAATCTTACGGGCACGGTGGACTTTGTCGGGACATCGAATGGAACGATGAGTCCTGAGGTCGCCGCGCAGTTTCTTGCCGAGCGCGGACCGCGTCACGATCTTGCGCCGCATCCCGAGCTGCCGGATGATACGAGGCTGTGGGCGGCGTTGGTGCAGGCGAGCGGAGGGATTTGGGCGGGCTGCGTGTACGACGTTGATGCGATCGTCACGCGGCTCGAATCGTCGACTGCGCCGTCAAAATCCACTTCTTCAGGAAAGGGTTGAGCCTTGATCGTCTATCGAACCAAAGAAGGTCTTTTCGTGTACCACGAGGAGCATGCTTATCCGCTTCAAGAGACTTCGGTGGATGCGTTGCTTGGGGATGCGGATTTGCATGCGCGACTCGCGGCGACGATCGACAAGACTCCGCCGGCCGATCATCTGCTTCATGCGAAGTTGCTTGCTCCAGTTGGCAACCAAGAGGTTTGGGCGGCTGGAGTGACGTACTACAGTAGCCGACGGGCGCGGATTGCTGAATCGAAAGACGCGGGTGGCGGGGATTTTTACGATCGCGTTTATTCGGCGGAGCGGCCGGAGATTTTTTTCAAGGCGCTTGGACACAAGGTTGCCGGGCCGGATAGCAGTGTGAGGATTCGAAGCGATGCGACGTGGTCGGTGCCTGAGCCTGAGCTTGCGCTGGTGGTGAATCCGCGGGGGGAGATTGTGGGGTACACGATTGGGAACGATATGAGCTCGCGCGATATTGAAGGGACGAATCCGCTGTATCTTCCGCAGGCGAAGGTGTACGACCGAAGCTGCGCGCTGGGGCCTGGGCTGCTTATTCGTAATACTCCGCTGCCGGTGAGCACGCAGATTGGGCTTGAGATTCTAAGATCGAATGAGGCGGTTTTTTCCGGAGGCACGACGCTTGCTGAGTTGAAGCGGGATCCGAGGACGCTGGTGGATTATTTGTTTCGGGATCAGACGTTTCCGCATGGATGTTTTTTGCTGACGGGGACGGGGATCGTGCCGCCGGACTCGTTTACGCTGCATGGCGGAGATGTGATTCGCATCAGCATCGATGGTATTGGGACGCTTGAAAACACTGTGGAGTAACGATGGAGATGGCGATGGATGTGGCTCAGGTATTGATTGACGGCAAGTGGCGCGCGGCGGATCCGGAGGGGACGTTTCATGCGGAGAATCCGGCGAAGGGCGAGGTGTTGCCGCTTGCGTTTCCGATCAGCAGATGGACGGATTGCGATGCTGCTCTGGCTGCGGCGAGTAAGGCTGCTGCGGAGTTGAGGGCGGTTGAGGCGGCGACGATTGCTGCGTTTCTTGAAGCTTATGCGGCGAATATTGAGGGGGCGGCGGCGGAGATTATTGCGGCGGCGGCAGAGGAGACGGGGCTGCCGGTTACGCCGCGATTGAAAGATGTCGAGCTGCCGAGGACGACGAATCAGCTTCGGCAGGCGGCGGCGGCGGTGCGGGAGGAATCGTGGCGCAACGCTACGCTGGACGTCGAAAAGAATATTCGCTCGTGCTATGCGCCGATTGGGCCGGTGATTATCTTCGGGCCGAATAACTTTCCGTTTGCGTTCAATGGCGTTAGTGGAGGGGATTTCGCGGCGGCGATTGCGGTGGGGAATCCGGTCATCGCGAAGGCTCATCCGCTGCATCCGAATACGACTCGGCTGCTGGCGGAACAGGCGTTCAAGGCGGTGGAATCGACGGGGCTTCCGCTTGCTACGGTGCAGCTGATTTATAACGTGAGCAACGAAAACGGTTTGAAGCTGGTCAGCGACCCGCGCGTGGGGGCTGTTGCGTTCACGGGGAGCCGTGGGGCTGGCGTGCGTCTGAAACGGGCGGCGGAAGAAGCTGGGAAACCGATCTACCTCGAGATGTCGAGCGTCAATCCAGTAATTTTTCTGCCGAATGCGCTGACCGAACGTGGGGAAGCGATTGCGCAGGAGCTTGTCGATAGCGTTCTGGCTGCTTCGGGGCAGTTCTGTACCAGTCCGAATCTGCTGCTTGTCTTCGAGTCGGAACGGACGGAGCCGTTTCTGGCGCAGGTTGCGAAATCGTTTCGGGAGCGGGCTGCGCAGCCCTTGCTTTCCTCGAACGGACGCACGCAGCTTGCCGGGGGAGTGGCCGCGCTCCGAGATGCGGGGGCACAGATTGTTACCGGTGGGGAAGATGCGCCGGGGGAAGGCTATCGCTACGCCAACACGCTTTTGCGCGCTTCAGCGGGGCAGTTTCTGGGGGCTCCGAAGGACCTGCAGCGTGAGGTCTTCGGCAACGCAACCCTTGCGGTCACGGTTACGTCTCGACAGGAGCTTGAGTCGATCCTCCGTCTGCTTGAAGGAAACCTTACGGGGACGATTTACTCTGCGAAATCGGGCGGGGACGATGAGATCTATAACGCGATTGCTCCACTTCTCCGGGAGAGGGTGGGTCGTCTGCTCAACGACAAGATGCCGACGGGTGTGGCTGTGAGCCCAGCGATGAATCACGGCGGTCCATACCCTGCGACGTCTCATCCGGGGTCGACCTCGGTTGGGATTCCTGCCTCGATTCACCGCTTCGCTAAACTTGATTGCTACGATGCCGTTCGTCCGGAGCGCCTTCCAGCGATCCTCAAAGACACGATTGCTAATTCGAAGACATGGCGCTTTATCAACGGGACGTGGGTTCAGGGATAGCCATTCCAAGGCACATCGTTTCCCTTTCGATTCCGACCTCTCTGAGGAATGGGCGGAATTTTGCTGTGCCCCTGCTCAGCGAACTTTTTCTTTTGGCTCTGAACAAAATGCCCGGAAATGTAGACAGAGGTGCGAACGCAAGCGCGAGCCGACTGGGCGAGTGAGAAAGGGATTATTACCTTTAAAATATTGAAAATGAACAATTTAGTAAAGGATTAGTGAGTTTAAAAGCGCTGGCCTTGCTCTCTCTATCGTGACACCGCTATTTTATTGGTGTAAAACTCCTAATGGCTTAGCAAGAACCGGAAAGTCAGGACGGAAGGCCTCGTTCGATGTTTAGTCTCGCAGGGAAATGCGCCGTTGTTGTCGGTGGAACCTCCGGCATCGGGAAGGCGATAGCCCTTGGGCTGGCCGCTGCGGGCGCCGACGTGATTCCCTCCTCACGATCGAGGAAAGGTGTGGAAGAAGCCGCGCGGGAGATCGAGGCAGCGGGCCGCAAGACTCTTCGCATCTCCTCCGACGTGCTTGACCGGTCTTCTCTCCAAAACCTGCGCGACTCCGCGGTCTCTGCCTTCGGCCATATCGACATTCTCGTTAATTCGGCAGGGATCACGAAGCGTGTTCCGACGCTCGAGTGCTCTGAGGAGTTGTGGCGAAACATCATGAATGTCAACCTCAACGGCACGCTTCGCGGCTGCCAGATCTTCGGTGAGACCATGCTTCAGCAGGGGAAGGGGAGGATCATCAACATTGCCTCGCTTGCGACCTTCGTGGCTTTTCGCGAGGTTGCGGCTTACGGGGCTAGTAAGGCCGCCGTCGCTTCTTTGACCCGCTCCCTTGCGGTCGAGTGGGCGTCTTCGGGCGTCTGCGTCAATGCCATCGCACCCGGCATCTTCCCCACCGATCTGAACCGCGAGTTGCTCGATTCGCCGCGGGGCAAAGAGCTTATTCTTAGAACTCCGATGGCCCGCTTTGGTACTGTTGAGGAAATTGTAGGCATTGGAGTCTTCCTTGCGTCCGATGAAAGCGCATTTACAACGGGCCAGGTAATTGCAGTCGACGGCGGTTTTCTTGCCAGTGGAGTCAACCAGTAGCCATGAAGTCGAATCAGCACACGAAGAACGGCGCTCGGGGCATCAAGCGAATCGACCTGGCCTATGTGGAACTCGCGTCGAGCGAAAACGCGCGCGACATCAACCGCGACATTGTTCTAGAGATCATTCGATCTAAACAGCCGGTCGCACGCGCGGATCTTGCTCGCTCCTCGGGTCTGCAGCCGAGCACGATCTCGGCTATTGTGGAACAGCTGATTCATGAGAAGTGGGTCTCCGAAGGAGCCATCGCCCGCCGCCCTCGGGGACGCCCGTCTACCCTCCTCTCGCTGAACGACGCGATGGTCATCCTGGTCGCCGACCTTCGGCCGCAGCAGGCTATCGTCGCCCTGGTCGATCTGAATGGGCGCTTTCTCGCGCGCGAGGCCGTCCCCCTGGTTTCGGACGCGGCTCGCTCGGTGGCGAAGATCGTGCAATGCATGGAGGCTATGCGCACCGCGCACAGCGACCGCTCGTTCGAGGGGATTGGGATCAGCATGCCGGGCCGCGTCGATCCGGAGACCCAACGGCTTATCCTTGCACCGAATCTCAAGTGGTCCGACTACGACATCAAGCGTGCCGTTGAGTCGCGGATGCAGCTTCAGGTTGAGTTGGCCAATGCCGCGAATGCGTGTCTGCTGGCCGAACTTTGGTCGGGACGGCTTGATGGCATTCGCAACGCTGTTCTTATCACTGTCTCGGAGGGCATTGGGGGTGCGATTCTTGCCAACGGACAGATCATCACGAGCCGCAGCGGCCTTGCCGGCGAGTTTGGCCACAGCCCGATCGACCCTACGGGCCCCATCTGCGGCTGCGGCCAGCGCGGGTGCTGGGAGGTCTTCGCCTCATCCACCGCGGCGCTGCGTTACTACTCCGAACTGAAACCGAAGAACCGTATCGCAAACATCCATGACTTGCTCCGACTCGCGGAAGAGGGCGATCCGGACGCCATTGCTGCCATCACGCGGCAGGCAACGCAGCTGGGAAGAGGACTTCGTCTCGTTACGGCGGCTCTGGCGCCCGAGGTCGTTCTGATCACGGGCGATCTGACGACTTCCTGGTCGCGGTTCGGTCCTATTATCCAGAAAGAGATGGCGGGCACGATGCTTGCGGGCGCCCCGCCCGAGCTCGGCATAACGAAGGACGGTGAACTCTCCCGCCTTCGCGGCGCGGCAGCGGTGGTCCTGCAACGTCACTCCGGCTACCACACATCGACTCATCTGGCTCCCTCGGGCAAACGAAGCCGCCGTCGAAAAGCTGCAGTCGCGAGATAGGTTTGTCCTGCGGAGTGAATACCTTGACAGCGCTTTGCCAAATTCGATATATTTCGCGACGCGTATAAAATGCGCTGAGTTCTGCATCGAGCGCAACCATTCCGCCCAAAACCTTGTGTTTTCAGTGAAAAAGCCGTTCCGGAGGACTTTACCATCATGCAGCTTCCCCGATTCGCTGCTCTTCTGTTCGCCTCCACTCTGTTCTCCTCCTGCGCCTTCGCGCAGACGGCCAAACCTGTGCCCTATCTCGACCCGTCCTTGCCCACTCAGCAGCGCGTTGACGACCTTGTTTCGCGCATGACGCTCGACGAGAAGGTCGCGCAACTCATCAATACAACTCCTGCGATCCCGCGCCTTGGCGTGCCTGCGTACGATTATTGGAGCGAGGGACTCCACGGGATTGCCCGGTCCGGCTATGCGACGATGTTCCCGCAGGCGATCGGTATGGCGGCGACGTGGGATGCGCCGCTCATCCACCAGATCTCGACGGTGATCTCTACCGAAGCGCGTGCGAAGTACAACGAGGCGGTTCGGAATAACGTTCACTCGATCTATTACGGCTTGACGATCTGGTCGCCGAATATCAATATCTTCCGCGATCCACGGTGGGGCCGCGGACAGGAGACTTATGGCGAAGACCCGTACCTGACCGCGCATCTGGGCGTCGCCTTCGTCAACGGTTTGCAGGGGAACGATCCGACGTACTTCCGCACAATCGCTACGCCGAAACACTACGCGGTCCACAGTGGCCCTGAGTCTACGCGACACTCCGCCAACATCGACCCCACGCCGCACGATCTGTGGGATACGTACCTACCCGCTTTTCGCGCGACCATCGTCGATGCCAAGGCTTACTCGATCATGTGCGCTTATAACGCCATTGATGAGTATCCAGCCTGCGCCAACAAGATGCTGTTGCAGACCATTCTGCGCGGTGACTGGAAGTTCCAGGGCTTCGTGACGTCCGACTGCGGTGCGGTCGATGACTTCTTCGAGCCCCAGGCACATCACACTTCGCCCGACAAGGATGCCGCGGCGGTTGCCGGTATTGAGGCCGGCACTGACACCAATTGCGGGAGCACCTATCTGGCCCTCACCGACGCGGTGAAGAAGGGCCTCATTACTGAGGCTCAACTCGACGTTTCTCTGAAGCGCCTGTACCTTGCACGATTCAAGCTCGGCCTGTTTGATCCGCCGGCGAGGATGCTCTGGTCGAAGGTGCCATTCTCTGAGGTGAACTCGCCGGAGCACGCGGCGCTGGCTTTGCGGACCGCGCGCGAGTCCATGGTTCTGCTTAAGAACAGCAATAACATTCTGCCGCTGGCTCCCGCGAAGTACAAAACCATTGCTGTGATTGGCCCGAATGCGGCGGAACTCTCCGCGATCGAGGGCAACTATAACGCTGTCCCGAAGAATCCGACACTGCCGCTGGACGGCATCATCAAGGAATTTCACTCTGCCAAGATTCTCTATGCGCAAGGATCGCCTTTCGCCGAGAACGCCGCCATCGTGATTCCACGCACGCAGTTCCGCGCTGCGGCGGGCTCGGGCGAAGAGGGATTGAAGGCGGAGTACTTTGATAACGACTCGCTGACGGGAACGCCTGCGTTGACGCGTGTCGACAAGCAGATTGATTTTGATTGGAACTCGACGTCGCCCGAGCCCAGCAAGCTGGATCCCAAGGCTTTCTCGGTGCGGTGGAGCGGTACGTTGCAGGCTCCCGCGCCCGGAGATTATGAGGTGACGGGCATTCTGGCCCACTGCTACCCCTGCAACAACTCCGAGCACTACACCGTGCACTTCGACGGCAAGGACCTACTGGCGTTTCAGGTCAGCGAGGACAAGGCGCAGCATGGTTCTACGACCACGGCGGTGAAGATTCATTTTGAGGACACCAACCCTCATCTGTTTGAGGTGACGTATGCGCATCGTGCGCGGCTTTTTGGCGCGGGGCTGTCGCTTCAATGGACCGCGCCCGTTGCACCTTTGCGCGCGCAGGCTGTTGAGGCTGTGAAGAGGTCTGATGTGGTGGTGGCGTTTATTGGGCTGTCCCCGAATCTTGAGGGTGAGGAGATGCCGGTGCACATTCCTGGCTTCTCGGGAGGCGATCGGACCGAGATTACCCTGCCTGCGGCGCAACAGGAATTGCTCGAAGCTGCTAAGGCCACGGGAAAACCGCTGGTCGTGGTTCTGATGAACGGCTCGGCGCTTGCGGTGAAATGGGCGGAACAGAATGCGGACGCGATTCTTGAAGCGTGGTATCCGGGCGACGGCGGCGCGCAGGCCATCGCTGAGACGCTGAGTGGGGTGAACAATCCTGCAGGACGGTTGCCCGTCACTTTTTATAGCGGGCTTGAGCAACTGCCTGCGTTTGAAGATTATTCGATGGCGCATCGGACTTACCGTTACTTTGATGGCAAGCCGCTGTACGGATTTGGGTACGGCTTGAGCTACACGACGTTTGCTTACTCGAATGTGAAGCTCTCGACGTCGACATTACATGCTGGCGATAGCCTCAGCGTCGAGGCCGACGTCAAAAATACTGGTGCGCGTGCGGGTGAAGAGGTTGCGGAGCTTTACCTGATGCCACCGCATACGGATGTGTCTCCGAAGCTGGCGCTGGATGGTTTCACGCGCGTCAGCCTGGCACCCGGAGAGATTAAACATATTACGTTTACCCTGGATCCGCGGGCGCTTTCACAGGTTGATGACAAGGGCGTCCGTGCGGTGGCCCCGGGAAGCTACCGTATCGCAGTGGGCAGCGCGCAACCCGCGGAAACCACCAACGCCCAGACGGCCACCTTCACTATTGAAGGGGCCGCAGAGCTTCCGCGCTAATGAATCGTCGTGGCGTGTGCGCCCTGGTGGCTACAGTTCTCGTCGCCGTGGGATCGCTAGCTTACGGAGAGAGCGGAGCGGAAGGGTGGCTTCGCTATGCTCCGCTCAGCAATGCAGCTGCGGCGAGCTACGTTGCGCTCCCGAACCGGATCGTTGTCCTGGGAGACACGCCGACGGATCAAGTTGCAGCCAATGAGCTCCAGCGCGGACTTGCCTCGATGCTTGGCCGTGGGTTCACTGTCTCTCATGAGCTTCCAGGGGAGGGCGACGCCATTGTCCTCGCCAATCTCGCGAGTTTGAGCAGAGCTCTCTCTTTGACGGGAGACAAACTCCCGCCTGAGTCGTTCACGCTGGGCGAAAAAACAGAGGGTAGTGCCCGTCGCTATATCATCCTGGGCGCGGACCCGCGTGGCGAGCTCTATGGCGTATTCCATCTTCTTGCCTTGGTGGGCGCCGAGAAGCCTTTGCCTGCGAAACCTGCTGTGGAAGGCCCTTCCTCGGCGATTCGCTGGGTGAACCAATGGGACAATCTCGATGGCACGATCGAGCGGGGTTATGCGGGTCGCAGCATTTTCTTCGACAATGGGCATGTCCGGTCCGATCTGAGCCGAGTGGCGGACTATGGCCGGTTGCTTGCCTCTGTAGGGATCAACGGAGCTACGGTTAATAACGTCAACTCCGACCTGCGCACGCTTGAGCCGGGGATGATTCTCGAGTTTGCGCGGATCGCCGATCAGCTTCGTCCGTGGGGAGTGCGCATGTCGCTGGCAGTTGATCTCTCGAGCCCTCAGGTAGTCGGCCATCTTCCCACTTTCGACCCGGTCGACCCTACCGTCATCGCGTGGTGGCAGGCCAAAGTGGATGAGATATATAAGGCGATTCCTGACTTCGGGGGATTTGTCATCAAGGCGGACTCCGAAGGGCGACTTGGGCCGTCAAAATATGGGCGGACGCCTGCCGAGGCCGCCAATGCTGTTGCCCGCGCGCTGAAACCGCATGGCGGAGTTGTACTGTATCGGGGATTCGTCTACAACAATCATCTGGACTACAACGACCTTAAGGCTGATCGCGCTCGCGCCGGATATGACAACTTCCAAGCGCTCGACGGGAAGTTTGAATCGAATGTGGTTATTCAGATTAAGAATGGGCCGATTGATTTTCAGGTTCGTGAGCCCGCGTCGCCGCTCTTTGCTGCGCTGCAGCACACCTCGCAGGCGATTGAGTTGCAGATCACGCAGGAGTATCTCGGGCAGCAGCGGCATATGGTCTTTCTCGTTCCCATGTGGAAGGCCACTCTCGATACAGACATGCGGGCTGACAACGTAAGCACTCCAGTTAAGGAGATCGTTGAGGGTAAGTCCTTCCGTCAGCCACTGGGGGGATTTGTAGGAGTTGCCAATGTTGGCCTCGACACAAACTGGATGCATCACCCTATGGCCATGGCAAACCTGTACGGCTTTGGGAAGCTCGCGTGGAACCCTGACCTCACCACTGACCAGATCCTCGACACCTGGACTCGGCTCACGTGGGGAAATAATCCCACCGTTGTCGCCACCATCGACGAGCTGCAACGCCACTCCTGGCACGTCTATGAGCAGTACACCGGGAACCTCGGCATCGGAACGCTTACCAATATCCTCGGCTACCACTACGGTCCCGGTATCGAATCCGCCGAGCGCAACGGATGGGGCCAGTGGTTCCGCGCGGATGCGAACGGTATTGGCATGGATCGCACTGTGGCAACCGGCACCGGCTACATCGGCCAGTATCCTCCTGAACTCGCGAAGGTCTATGAGGATGTCAACACTTGCCCCGACGACCTGCTCCTCTTCATGCACCACGTCCCGTACACCCACGTCCTTCACGATGGCAAAACTGTCGTCCAGTATGTCTATGACGCTCACTACGATGGTGCAGCTACCGCGCAAACCTATGCTCCACGCTGGCAAACACTAAAAGGTTTAGTCGACGACGAGCGTTATCAGGAAACCTTGAAACTCTTCACCTACCAAGCCGGGCACGCCATCGTCTGGCGCGACGCCGTCACCAAGTGGTTTCAGAAAGAATCCAACATCCCCGATAAGCAAGGCCGCGTCGGCAACTACCCCGACCGCATCGAAGCCGAAAACATGACCGCCGAAGGCTACACCCCCATCGACGTCAAACCCTGGGAGACCGCCTCCAACAGCAAAGCCGTCGTCTGCAACCAACCCACAGGCTGCACCCTCGCCACCACCCTCGACAAACCAGCAGGCACCTACAACATCATCGTCCAGTACTTCGACTACTGGTCCGGCAAATCCCACTTCACCCTTGACCTAAACGGAAAACCCATCGGCACATGGATCGCCGACGACACCCTCCCACCTGCACGCGCCGAAAACCAACCCAACGGCGACACCAGCACCCGCATCACCTTTCCCAACATCCCCCTGAAACCCGGCGACACCCTAACCCTCCACGGCACCCCCGACAACACCGAACCCGCCCCTATCGACTACATCGAAATCAGTAAATAGAGACTCAAACAACGGACTCACAACCCGATGAATACAATGCTTTTCTTGTTGTCATCCCCGAAGGGAAGCTGCTGAATTAGCTAATCGCGTTTGGGAAATTGGAAGAACTGGTCACGTTGTTGATGCCCGAGACCGAAGCTAGGCACTCGCGGCCTCAATAGGATGAGAACATGGCTGACATGGATCACGACTCATACTGGTATAGGTACCTGTTGGCAAGGCATGATGTTTTCTTTTATATGGGAGTCGTCTTAGTGGCTTCGGCGCTGATCTTCACTGTCTCCGGAGGATGCCTAGTGAAATACCAAGGAATCGTTCTCCGTTCCAAAGACCCTAAGACATTTTGGCAGAATGTTGCCGTGTATTACGCGCTTGGCTTTATCAGCATTGCACTTTACTTCTATACGGGTAACTAGGACAAGATTTCAAGCTGGCCCACTACCGAAGCGACCGAATTATTGACTTTTTTCTTTTGTCTCACATCGAACCCATGAAAATCACCGCCGCCAAACTCATCATCTGCTCCCCCGACCGCAACTTCGTCACCCTCCGCATCGACACTGACGAAGGCATCTACGGCCTTGGCGACGCCACCCTCAACGGCCGCGAGCTAGCCGTAGCCTCCTACCTGCAAGACCACATCCTCCCCTGCCTCATCGGCCGCGACCCCTTCCAGACCGAGGACATCTGGCAATACCTCTACCGCGGAGCCTACTGGCGGCGCGGCCCCATCACCATGTCCGCCATCGCCGCCGTCGACGTCGCCCTGTGGGACATCAAGGGCAAGGCCCTCAACACTCCCGTCTACAACCTCCTCGGCGGCCAGTCCCGCCAGGGCTGCCTCGTCTACACCCACGCCAATGGCGCCGACATCGCCGAAGCCCTCGACTCGGTCCGCAAACACATGGACGAGGGCTACCTCGCCGTCCGCGCCCAGGCCGGAGTGCCCGGCGTTCCTTCCAGCTATGGCGTTCCCAAAGCGGGCAAACCCTATGAACCCGCAGAGCGCGGACTGCCCTCCGAATCCCTCTGGTCCTCCGAACGCTACCTTAACTTCGCGCCAAAGCTCTTCGAAAAACTTCGCGTCGAACTCGGCCCCGACGTCCATCTCCTCCACGACGTCCACCACCGCCTCACTCCCATCGAAGCCGCGCGCCTCGGCAAAGCCCTCGAGCCCTACCATCTCTTTTGGATGGAGGATCCCTGCCCTGCCGAGCTTCAGGAGAGCTTCGAACTCATCCGCCACCACACCACCACGCCCCTCGCCGTCGGCGAAGTCTTCAACTCGGTTTGGGATGCGCATGATCTGATCCGCCATCAATTGATTGATTACATCCGGATGACCATCGTCCACGGTGGGGGCATCACCCACGCGAAAAAGACCGCCGACTTCGCCGCGCTCTACAACGTCCGCACCGGATACCACGGCCCTACAGACGTCTCCCCGGTCACCATGGCTGCGGCGCTTCACCTTGGCCTCGCCATCCACAATTTCGGTATCCAAGAACACATGCACCACTCGAAACTCACCGACGATGTCTTCCCTCACCACTACACCTTCAACGCCGGCTACATGCACCCTGGCAACGCCCCGGGCCTGGGCGTAGAAATCGACGAAAAACTGGCTGCGAAATACCCATACCAACGCGCCTATCTCCCGATCGCAAGAAAACTCGACGGCACCCTCACGGACTGGTAGCATCCTGAGCACCCGAATCCTGATGCTCAACCTACGTCTAACCCTCGTTGTCCTTGTAGCCTTCCCTGCCGCCCAGGCCCACGCGCTCGGCCAGAAATCCTACGTCTCCTTCACACAAACGCCCGACGCGTTCGCTCTCTCCACTCCGGCCGTCAGCGCCCCAATCTATGTAGACAACGTCGACTGGCCTGGTGTTCAACGGGCGGCCTTCAACCTCGCCGCCGACATCGCGCAGGTGACAGGACGCAGCCCTGAGCTCATCCACCAGAACCTCACTGGCGGAGAAGATATCGTCCTCATCGGCACCATCGGCCACAGCCCCCTCATCGATAAGCTCATCGCAAAACACAAACTCGACGTCTCGGCTATCGCCGGTCACTGGGAGACCGCGGTCACCGAAATCGTCGCCAATCCGTTCCCCGGGGTGCACTCCGCGCTAGTGATCGCCGGGGCCGACAAGCGCGGGACGATCTTCGCTATCTACGATCTCTCCGAGCAGATCGGCGTGTCTCCTTGGGCCTGGTGGGCTGATGTTCCCATCGGCCACCACGACGCTCTTTATGTCGATGCTGGCCGCTACCTCCAGCCCGAGCCGCGTGTCCGTTATCGCGGCATCTTCCTGAATGACGAAGCTCCGTGTCTCACGGGCTGGGCGAATGAGAAATTCGGTGGCTACAATCATCACTTCTACGAGCACGTCTTCGAGTTGCTGCTCCGCCTCAAGGCCAACTTCCTGTGGCCCGCCATGTGGAATTCGGCCTTCGCTGCGGACGATCCAGTCAATGCATCGCTCGCCGATGAATATGGCATCGTCATGGGCACTTCGCACGAGGAGCCGATGATGCGCGCGGAGAAGGAGTGGACTCGCGGCAACTATGGTCCCTGGGACTACACCAAAAATGCCAAGGCCATCGATGACTTCTGGCGTACCGGGATGCTGCGCGATAAGAACTATGAGCAGGTCGTCACTCTCGGTATGCGCGGCGCAAACGACACTCCCATGTCGGCGGAGACCAACACCGAGCTGCTCGAAAAGATCGTTGCCGACCAGCGCCAGATTCTCACCGAGACCGTCAACGCCGACGTTACTAAAATTCCGCAAGTATGGGCTCTCTATAAAGAGGTGCAGGGCTACTACGAACGCGGTATGCGCGTGCCCGACGACGTCACGCTGCTCTGGTCGGACGACAACTGGGGCAATCTGCGTCGGCTTCCCACCGCTGAAGAGCGCACTCGCTCTGGTGGCGCGGGGATCTACTACCACTTCGACTATGTTGGCGGGCCGCGCTCTTACAAATGGCTGAACACCAACCCTATTCCTAAAATTCAGGAGCAGATGCGTCTCGCCCTCGACTACGGAGCTGACCGGCTTTGGGTCGTCAACGTGGGTGACCTTAAACCGATGGAGTTCCCCATCGAGTTCTTTCTCTCGCTGGCCCGGACGCCAGAGCGCTGGGATCAAGATCATCTCGCTGAATTCACCCGGCTATGGGCCACGCGCGAGTTCGGGCCGGAACATGCGATCGAGATCGCCGACCTGCTCTCCGCTTACGCCAAATACAACGGCCGCCGCAAACCGGAACTCATCGATCCCGCGACCTTTTCGCTTGCGCAGGACCGCGAAGCCGAACGCGTCGACGAAGAATGGCGCGCCCTCAGCGCTCGAGCGGAAAAGCTCAACGCCGAACTCCCCGTAAACCAGCAAGCTGCCTTCTTCGAGCTGGTTCTCTACCCGCTGAAAGCCTCAGCCATCGTGACGGAGATGTACATCGCGGCTGGCCGAAACCAGCTCTACGCGCGCCAGGGAAGGAGCATCGCGAATCAGTACGCCGACGAGACTCGCGACCTGTTCGCCCAAGACGCTGCACTTTCTGACGAGTACAACCACAAACTCCTCAGCGGCAAGTGGAACCACATGATGGACCAGACTCATATCGGCTATACCTTCTGGAATGAGCCGCCCTTGAACGCTATGCCCGCCGTCCAGCAGGTTCAGGCGCTCCCTGGCGCGCACATGCTCGTTTTCGCGGAGAACTCCGCTCCGTTCCGTCCTGCGCTGCCCGTCTTCGACTCTATCAACCACCAGACATACCGTATCGAGCTCGCCAACCGCGGCACCAGCTCCTATGACTTCACCGCGACACCCAGCGATCCGTCGATCGTTATCAGCAAACCCTCGGGAACCGTGGAGACAGGCGAAAGGATTGACGTCTCGATCGATTGGGACAAGGTTCCCGCTGAAGACAACAAAGGCACTATTGTCATTGCGCAGCAAGGGCACGACGCGGAGCGTCCCGTCGCCATCCAGATCGAGGCATCCAAATCATCGTCGCCTTCCGACATCACCGGCTTTGTAGAGAACAACGGAGTCATTGCCATCGAAGCGGAACACTTCACGGCCAGACGGGACGCCAATCACGTCTCATGGCAGAGGCTTCCAGACTTCGGAGAAACTCTCTCTGCCATGACGCCGCTTCCCACAACCGCCGACAGCGACGCCAACCCAACGCTGGAAACCTCGGCTTGTCTGGACTACCAGCTTTACCTGTTCCACGCCGGAGACTACACCCTGGAAGCCATCCTCGCGCCCACACTTGCGTTCGTTCCCGGGCGCGGTCTTCGCTTCGCCATCGGGCTCGATAAGCTAAACCTTAATACAACCGACGCATGGGCCAACAACACCCCGGCCGACTGGGAGAAAGCCGTTAGCGACGGGGTTCACCGAGTATCGACTCCGATCACAATCGACCAGCCCGGCACGCACACGCTCCACCTCTGCATGGTCGACCCCGGCGTGGTCGTGGAACGACTTATCCTTCGCACAAAACCCCCACGTCCGGAATACACGCGAGTTCCTGTCAATACGGAAAGCTATCTTGGCCCCCCGGAGAGCACCTACATTCCAGTTCCGACGCCAGCTTCTGCTTTCAGCATCCGGAAATGAATCTGGCCGCCTCGGAGTTAAGATGGTCGCATGCCGGTTGATGCGAAGTTGCGTGAGATTTTGGATGCGGGAAGGGCGCTGGGCGTACCTCCCATTGAAACGATGACGGTGGAAGAGGCTCGTGCGGAGCGGGCGGCGATGATGCGGCGGTATGTGCCGATGCCGGTGTACGCCGGGGTCACGGTGGAGGAGCAGACGATTTCAGCGGGTGGGCGTTCGATGGCTGCAAGGGTTTATCGGCCTGCGGGTGCTAGCGGGATATTGCCGGTGGTCGTGTTCTTTCACGGTGGCGGGTTTGTGGTTTGTACTTTGGATACACATGATCCTTACTGCAGAGCGCTGGCGACAGAGGCCGGGGTGATGGTTGTGTCGGTGGACTACCGGCTAGCTCCGGAACATAAGTTTCCGGCTGGGGTGGAGGATTGTCTGGTCGCGACAAAATGGGTGCTGGGGGATGCGGGGGAGCTGGGTGGGGATTCGCGGCGGGTGTTTGTTGCGGGGGATAGCGCTGGGGCTACGCTGGCTACGGTTACTGCTTTGATGTTGCGGGATCGTGGCGAGGCTGGGCGGCTGGCTGGGCAGATTCTGCTTTATCCGGTGGCGGGGTACTATGATCCGCCGACAGTTTCATATATCGAGATGGCGGAGGGGTATGGGCTGACGCGGAAGGGGATGATCTGGTTTTGGGATCACTATTTGAATGATCCGGGTGAGGCTGGGGATTTTCGGGCGGCTCCGCTGATGGCTTCGTCTCTTGCGGGTTTGCCTCGGGCGTTTGTGGTGACGGCGGAGTATGACGTGTTGCGGGATGAAGGGCAGGCTTATGCTCGGCGGCTGGAGGGTGAGGGGGTGGATGTGACGCATGAGTTGGCGCTGGGGATGAACCATGGGTTTGCGGCTTCGCCGAATGAGTTTCCGTTTTTGCCGCAGGCGAAGGAGTTGTTGCGGAGGGTGGCGGGATGGGTGGCGGAGTAAGCCACTGGAATCGCGAACTTGCCGATACCGCGGACTTTACAGGAATGAAGAACCCTTTCAGGGCTTACGTGCATGAATCTGGGGTCATGCTGAATAGGTCTACCAATGGTTTGCCGTCCACAATTCTGATTCCTGCGATGACGAACCGTCGTTGCTTCCATTCCTCCCTCGTACCCAAACCGCAGCCAATCATGACGAAATTCCCTTTGTCTGGCTTAACCTCACGTAGATCAAATGAACGCAACCGAGGATAGCCGGAACCGATGATCTCATGCATTGCTGAGATAAATTGCTGTTTGGTCAGATTGGGGGCATCTCGCTTCCCTTGGAGTAGTTCGTTCTTAAGATCGACTGTTTGATCTTGAATTTCCCAGAGGTCACCCCAATCTTGTTTGATCTGATCTCGCACATACCGTTCGATGACGGGTTGAAGAACCGCCCGCTGAGCTGGGGTAACCGCGGAATATGGATCGTTATTACCGGCGCCCAAAAGCGCCGTTACAGCGCACAGAACAGCTCCGCACTTGAGTCCACGCATACCCCATCAGAATATGCGCTGCACACAGGAAACTCAAACCGAGTCTCTAGTTTCCAGAAAACGATCCGGCAATTACCTTCGGGTCCACGTCTGAAGGTGGGGAAGGGAGAATCAGGGGTGCGGCTTTTGCGCTTCCTGCGGACAAGAGCGTAACCTCAGCGGCTGAAGCCGTTTTCAAAGAGCGACTTTTATGGCACGGCTGAAGCCGTGCCATAAAGCAAGATGGTTTTGGAGTTGCGGTCAGTTTGGTTTTTTGGGTTGCCACTTTTTGCGCGCGGGAGCCTGGGGCTCGGCTGGCGAGGTGGGTTCGGGGGAGAATGCCGGTGCTTGTTCAGAAACGGTAGTGGGGGATTCGGGTTGGGTTGGCTGAGTTGTGGTGGTGGTTTTGGGTTGCCACTTTTTTCGTTCAGGAGTTGCGACTGGTGGTGGCTGCGTCTCGATATGCTTTGGTGCTTCGGGTTGCGTGATCTCTTGGGCTGAGGATTGGGTGGGGGTTTTTTCGGTGGCGGGAGTGGTGGGTTTTGGCTGCCATTTTTTGCGCTCCGGCGCGGGAGGCGGTGGGTTGGTGGTTGTGGCTGAGAGGTTCTGAGCGACTGGGGCTGGGATGGCGCTCTCGGGGTCCTTCGACTGCGCCCCTTTCGACCCGCCTGCGGCTCGCTCAGGGGCTTCGCTCAGGATGACGAGGTTTTGGGCAGTGGGTCGGATTTCGTGGACGGGTTTGGTGTCGATGGTTGGGGTGGTGAGGCCTTTGGCGCGGCGGACGCCTTCCAGGAGGAGTTCGGCTACGTCTTTGATGACGATGTCTTCCCGTGCGACTTTGCTTGGCGTGCTGCCCAGCATGCTCTTGCAGAAGGGACAACCTACGGCTAGGACTTTTTCTGACGTTTCTCCTGCTGCCATCGCGAGGGTTTGCTGGGCTTCGCGGAAGCGGTTGTCGGAGATGCGCTCGTCGCCGGGTTCTTCTTCTTTCCAGAACTGGGCGCCGCCAGCTCCGCAGCAGAAGGAGTTTTCGCGGTTGCGGGGGAGCTCGGGGGTGTTGTTCGAGAGGACGTGGAGGAGGTTGCGCGGGGCGTCGTAGACACCGTTGTGGCGGCCGAGGTAGCAGGGGTCGTGGTAGGTGATGGTGGCTTCGCTTGGGGCGGGGGTGAGTTTTTTATTGGTGACGAGGGTCTCGAGGTACTCGGTGTGGTGGAGGACTTTGTAATCGCCGCCGATTTGTTTGTACTCGTGGCCGAGGGAATTCATGCAGTGGGGGCAGCTGGCTACGACGAGTTTGGGGCGGATAGTGTTGAGGGTTTCGACGTTTTTGTCGGCTAGCTGGCGGTAGAGGTATTCGTTGCCGGCGCGGCGGGCGGAGTCTCCGGTGCAGCACTCGCGTTTGCCGAGGACGGCGAAGTTGACTTCGGCGTGGTTGAGGAGCTCGACGAAGGCTCGAGCGGTTTTTTGCGCGACGGGATCGTAGCTGGCCGCGCAGCCTACCCAGTAGAGGACGTCGGGGGTGGGGTTTTCGTCGGTGGTTTTGACGGCGAGGCCGTCTGCCCAGGCGAGACGCTGCTCGTGGTTGATGCCCCACGGGTTTTGGGCACGCTCCATGCCGCGGAATGCGGATTGAAGCTGGCTGGGGAATTCGCCTTCGATCATGACCTGGTTGCGGCGGATGTCGATGATGTCGAACATCTGCTCGTTCTGGGTGGGGCAGACTTCGATGCAGGCTCCGCAGGTGGTGCAGGCCCAGGCGGCTTCGGGGGTTAGGGCGAATTTCAGGAGAGGGTTGGGGCTTGGGGTTCCTTTTTCGAATGGCGCGGGGGTGAAGGCGAATGGGTTTTGTTGCGCGGCGAGATCGTTGAGCTCCATGCGCTTATTGATCTCGAGCGCGGCGGGGGAGAGGGATTTTCCGGTCGCGGTGGCGGGGCAGACGTCCTGACAGCGGTTGCACTGGATGCAGGCGTAGGCGTCGAGGAGGCGAGGCCAGGAGAGGTCTTCGAGTTTGCTGGCACCGATCTTGAGTTCGGATTGCGGTTCGGATTCTGTATCGGTTTCTAAGTTGAGTGCTACTGGCGGGAGAGTGCCGGAGTTGGGCTCGCGGGCGACGAAGTACTTTGCGGGAGCCATGAAGATGTGGATGTGTTTGGTGTAGGGGAAGTAGGCGAGGAAGGCGAGGACGGAGGCGAGCGCTCCCCAGTAGCCGAAGATGCGGAAGGCTTCGGCGTTGGCGGGGGTGAAGAGATGCGAGAGGGCGGTGGCGAAGGGTTGGAGTGGGTCGGAACCTTCGATGGCGAGTTTTGCTCCGGCGCCGATCGCTCGGCTGCCTACGTGGAAGAGGATGAAGGCGGAGACGATGAGGGAGTCACGGGTGATCTTCGCTTGCTGGACGTCTTTGTGGAGGAGCGTGCGTGGGTTGAAGCGGAAGTCGCGGCGGCTGGGAAGAGCGAAGCGGCGGAGGATGAGTGCGATGACTCCGAGGAGGACGAGGAAACTGAAGATGTCGGCCAGAAGGTTGTAGATTGCGCCGAGGGGAGTGGTGGAGGAGATGGTGAAGGGGATGTAGCCTTCAATCGCGTCAACCAGGTTAACCAGGCCGTAGAAGACGAAGCCGTAGAAGATGAAGGAGTGGAAGAGGCTGATGGTGCGGCGTTTTTTGAAGGTGCGGGTTTGCAGGAGGGTGGTGGAGAGGGCGTAGATGAGGCGTCGGGGGAGATTGTTTAAGCGCGGTTCGGGGTCGGATGTGCCGCGGCGGATGCGGAGATAGAGGCGATAGAAGCCTTCGAAGGCAAGGGCCAGTGTGAGGAGGGCGAAGAGGAGGAAGGCGATCTTTTGGGGGATTGGAAGCATGGACTGCGTCGCCGTTCGCAAAGAAAAGACATACCCGAGGGGCTAAAGCCCCCTTTTCGTGGGACCCATTGAGAGACCCAAGGCTAAGACCTTGGGCTACCTAGAAGCAACGGCAAACAAAGACAACCGCAACTGCAAAGGCGAAGACAACAACAACTGCAAAAACAAAATGCGGGGATTCTTCGCTTCGCTCCAGAATGACGGCTTTAGTTTCATGAGCGCGATTAAACGTGTTCGTTTTCAATGCATCTTATTTCTTCAGTTCCGCGAGGATGGCGGGGATGAGTTGAGGGACGTCGCCTACGATGCCATAGTCGGCGATTTTGAAGATCGGGGCTTCGGCGTCGCGGTTGATGGCGACAATGGTTTTGCTCTTGTTCATGCCGGAGAGATGCTGGACGGCTCCGGAGATGCCGATGGCGATGTAAAGCTTAGGCTGGACGGTTTTGCCGGTCTGGCCGACCTGTTCGGAGTAGGGGCGCCAGCCGGCGTCGACGATGGCCCGAGTGGCGCCTACGGCTGCGCCGAGCTTATCGGCTAGTGCTTCGACATATTGGGTGAAGCCTTCGGCACTGCCTACGCCACGGCCGCCGGAGACGACGATGTCCGCTTCGGCGAGCCCGACGCGCGAGCTGCGCTCGGCTGTCTTGCCGGTGACATGGAGGCGTGGCGTGGGGAGGTTGAGGTCGACGTCGAATTGTTCGGCGGCTTCAGCGCGGGGAGATGCGGGTGAGAAGACTCCGGGTTTGATGGTGATCACGGCGACGGGCGCGGTGGTTTCGATGGTCTCGGTGACGCGCGCGAGGAAGGTGTAGCGTTGTGCGGTGATGGACTCGCCGCTGGCTTTGAGGTTGATGATGTCTTCGAGGAGCGGGGCGTCGAGTTTGACAGCTACGCGTGGGCTGTATTCACGACCACTGCGGCTGCCGCCGATCAGGACGACGGAGGCTTCGCCTTCGGTGGCGATCTGGGCTACGGCTGCGGACCAAAGCTCGGGATCGTACTGGGCGAGGACTGGGAGATCGGCGACTAGGACTTGATCGACCCTGCGGGCGATCTCGGCCGCAATGGGAGCGATGTTTGAGCCGAGCACTAGCGCTGTGATGGGGGTTTCGCGGCCAAGCTCCCGGGCTGCGGTGACCATCTCCCAAGTGCTTTTGCTTACCTTGCCATTGGCATACTCGACGACGAGGAGAATCATGCAATCACCTTGGCTTCGTTGCGAAGAAGTGCGACGAGTTGTGCGGCTGCGGCAGGGGCGTCTTTGCCATCGAGGATTTTGTTGAGGCGGTTCTTGACCTGAATTTCTGCGCTGATGAAGTTGAGTTTCGGTTTGATGTTGAACTGGCCGAGAGATTCTTTGCGGAGCTCTTTTTTCTTGGACTTCATGATGTTGGGGAGGGTTGGGTAGCGTGGCTCGTTGAGGCCCTGCTGGGTGGTGATAACGGCCGGAAGCTCAAGGGTGAAGGTTTCGCTGCCCTCGTCGACGTCGTGTTTGCCCGTGAGCGTGGTGCCTTTGAGTTCGAGTGCGCTGGTCCAGGTGGCCTGAGGCCAGTTGAGACGCTCGGCTGTGGCTGCGGCGAGGGCGTGGCTGTCCCAGTCGGCCTGTTGGCCGCCGGAGAAGATGAGGGTTGCCTGTTCCTGTTGCGCGATCTGAGCGAGAACTTTGCTGAGAGCGATGGGGTCGAGGCGGGCGTCTGTTTCGACGTGAATGGCGCGGTCGGCGCCCATGGCGAGCGCGGTGCGCAGCGCGTCCTGAACGCGGGCGGGGCCGACGGCGACGGCGATCACTTCGGCGTCGATACCAGACTCACGGAATCGCAGAGCCTCTTCGACACCGTACTCGTCCATGGTGTCCATGACGAGTTTGCTGCTTTCGAGAGCGACGGCGTTGTTGGCAACGCGAACGCTTTCTTCCGCGTCAAGAACCTGGCGGATGTACGTCAGTATTCGCATCTCTTCCCTGCTCCATCCTTTGAATGATTCTATTTTGATCGTAACCGGGCGCAGCCAGTCGAGAAGTTCTCGCAAGAAGACGCCTGGAGAAGACTCCCGGAACGAAGAGCTTTCTGCGACGGGAGAAGAATACTGAATGAGCATTCAGTAAGTCAACGTTGGGGAATTGCGGGTGGCGAATCAGACTTTGAGGCCTATGAGGCGCATCAGTTCGATGCCGTTGCTTTTCGTAACAACCCCTGGATGGAGCTTGAAGTCGAAGGTCATCTTGCCATCCGCGATGGCGTCCTGGAAGTGGACGTTGCGAAGACGATTGTCCTGATGCTCGCCGATGTTGGTGAGCGCGAGGTCGTGGGTGCTAATGAGGCCAATTGCGCCGCTTGCGAGGAGAGCGCGGACGACGCCTTCGGCCCCGATGAGGCGGTCTTTGGAGTTGGTGCCCTGGAGGAGTTCGTCAAGGAGAAAGAGGACGGGAGGACGACGTTCGGCGCGGTCGCAGATTTGGCGGAGGCGGGTGATTTCGGCATAGAAGCGGGAGCTGCCCTCCTGCAGGGAATCATTGATGAGGATGCTTGCTCCTAGCTGTAACGCTGTTAGCTGCAAATGACGAGCGCGGACGGGAGCACCAGCCATGGCGAGAATAGTGTTGATGCCGACTGCGCGGAGGAGTGTGCTCTTGCCGGACATGTTGGACCCGCTGACGAGCAGGACACGGGTTTCTCCAGAGATGGCGATGTCGTTGCGGACGCATTGGGATGCGGGAAGAAGAGGATGGCCGAGCTGTTCGGCGATGAAGCAGGGGGGCCCCTCTACGAATTCCGGAAAGGGATCGGCGGGATGTTCGTAGCTGTAGGCAGAGAGGGAGAGGAGTGCTTCGAGTTCGCCGGTCGCATGGAGCCAATCGCGGATGGCGGCCCCGTGGGCGACGCGCCAGGCTGCGGCCGCGTAAGCGACCTGGACGGTGTAGAGAAGTGGGATGTCGAGGGCTCGCATGATCGGATTGTCGAGCGAACGTATGTATTCCACAATGGTGCGCAGGCGGGCAACAGCTCGGGATGCGGGCAGATGGCGAGAGAAGAGGCTGTCTTTGATGGATTTGAGACGCGGAGCGATGAAGGATTCGCGTTCGATGCGAGCGAGAAGAGAGGAGAGGAGCTGAAGGTCCTCAAGGGCGTGGTCGGTGGTGCGGAGAATCGCGGCGGTTTGTTTGCGCAGGGAGGCGGTGACGATGGTCTCGAGGATGATGATCGCGAAGAATGGTGTTTTGGTTCCGAGCTCTGCCCAGATGATGGTCGCTGCGATGGCTGAGAGTGCGAGGAGAAGCGAGACCCAGCGCAGCCAAGGCTGCGTAAGTTGCTTTGGGGCTTCGGCCCACTGCGTGAGCGCTTCAGGATGGATACCGACTTTGAGATCTTCGCCGAGGACGGCGATGTCTTCACGAAGGTCGAGATGGGCGCGGAGATCGCCGACGGCAGCTTGACGCTCAAGAAGCTCAGGCAGCGGCGATGGGGCGAGGAGCCACGCGGCGAGGGTGTCTTCGCCCATGCGGGTGCGGGCGAGGGAGAGGAGTTCGAAGAGGCTGCCGAGGCCGAAGAGGTCGATGTCGGTGGCGTAGATGCTGGAGTGGACGTCGATGCGTTGACTAATTTGACCGGTTCCCACCCAGCGATCTTCGATACGAGCGAGACCGTCGCGGTAAAAGGCAACGGCTCGTTCGGCACAGGCGCGTTGACGCAGAACTTTCGCGTGGAGGATTGCAGTTGCTAAGAACAGGGCAAGAGCGAGGAGGAGCCACCGTGCTGAGAACGCCTCGCGATCGAAAGAAAACCATGCGGCGACGAGCGTCGCGATCACGATGAAGAGTCGGAAATTTCCAAAGCGGATGTGAAGTTTTTCGAAGTGCGCGACGCGGCTCTCGCGAACCTGCAGGCGTTGCTTATACTCGTCGGACGGAGAAGCTGTGAGGAGCGACACAGAGACATTATCGCCCACTGGCGCTTTGATGGAAATCTTGCAGCAACTGCGCTGCTGGCGTGATTAGTTTGAGGCTTTCAAGGAAGCCAGAAGCCGTTCGCGCACAAAGACGATGTGGTCGCGCATTGCAAGACGCGCGTCTTTTTTCGAATTCGCCTTCAGGGCCTGGTAGATCTTCGTGTGGGCGAAAGGCGCTGTCGTCGCTGAGAGTTCGTAGGATTTCGATCGGCAGAGGAGCGCTTTTTGCTGGACGTTTTCGAGGACGCGGCATAGCTCTTCGTTTCCGGTTGCTGCCGTAATCATGGCGTGAAAGCGCATGTCCTCTTCGATGTGCTCGATCTTGTTGCCTTCTTTAAGAAATTTCTTGGTCCGATTGATACTGGCGAGGAGGTCGCTAAGTAGCTTCGACGTAATGTTGGCGGCGTCGATGGCATGAACTTCGAGGATTTCGCGGAGTTCGTACAGGTCGCGAATTTCCTTGGCGGAGAACTGGCGGACATAGGCTCCGCGGCGCGGTTCGATGGAGACGAGGCCTTCGGCTTCGAGACGGTTCAGCGCCTCGCGCACGGGAGATTTGCTGATGCCGAGTTGAGTCGCCAGAGATTCTTCCGTAAGCCGTGACAGCTCGTCGAAGGTCCCATCGAGGAGGTTCTGCTTAATGCTCCGATAGGTAAGCTCTGTAAGATTTGGAATTTTCGCCAGCTTAATCATGCTTGTTATAGGTCTCGTGGATTGTACACGACGCGAGTGGACCAAATGTTTACGTATTGGAAGGAAGGCTCATTCGAATCGCTTTAGTTAGCCAGATTCTAGTTTCTTTGGCTTCTGGAAAAGACAAGAAAAGCGAAAAAGCGTGTTCTTGGCGTAGACGGCTTCTGCATCGCGAAAGACTCAAGAAGAGCCCGGAACCGAATCTGGCATCATCTATGGGCGATGACTCCGACTTCCATGGATCGTCCGACGAGGATTGGGCGATAAGAGAATTCGGATGGAATTTGGCCAACGAGGTATCGGTCGAGCAGGATGAGATGCGGGCCGGAAGCGATGGCCTCGTCGAGTGTCTCGGGCTGAAAGAGGTATTTGTCGGTAGGGACGCCGGCGGGTAGGGGTTCGAGGTTGATCTGCTGTACGGCACGCCGAGAATAGAAGATGCTGGTGGCGATAGAGCGGGCATCGCCCTCCCACCAGACGAGGAGAGGGCCCTGAACCGGTTGGGGATGGCGAAAGACTTCGCGCAGGAGTTGGATCGACTCCTTCTCAGCAGAGACAATATCGGGGCCGACCTTTGCCTGATGAAGTCTGCGACGGGGGCCGCTTGTAAGCAGGGCGCTGGCCAGGCAGGCTGCGGTAATCAACAGAGTAGCTCTGATCCAGAAGGCTCTGGGAGGCCGTTGGCGCTTTTGCTGGAAGGCTCGGAGACTGTTTGCGAGGAAGATGGAAGTGATGGCGGCGAAGGCAGGGTATGCGGGGGCGATGTAGTGAGGAAGGCGCGTTTGAATAATTGTGAAGAATCCGACGACAACCAGGGTGAAGACGGACCATGCGCGGAATTGTTTGCGTCGGAGGGAATCGACGATTGCGAAGGGGTAGAGCAGAACGAAAGGGGCGGCCGAGATGAGGAGAACCCACAAGTAGTACCACCAGTGAGTGATGTGATCCTCAATCTGATGGGTTGCGCGGGCTACGACGTGGAAGCCGAGGTATTCGGAGAGAAAGCTTTCGCCGAAACGATGCACCATGTAGAGGTGCCAGGGCAGAACGGCAAACAGGAAGAGCAAGAAGCCGAGCCAGAAGGTTTTGCCAAGATGCTTTGTTTTCCAGCGTTCGAGAGCGGCGAAAACGAAGGCGGTGAGGATGAGAACGATGCAGGCTGCGCCCTTGGTCATGAGGGCGATCGCGAGTCCGGCCCAAAAGAGATACCAACCGTTGAATTTGTGGTCTTGAATTGCAGTGAGGCCGCAGAGCGCGACACAACAGCCGAAGGAGAGCAGCACATCCATCTCGCCAACCCTGCAGACATGCAGAAAGCCGAAGGTGCTGAGGAGGATTAGTGTGCTGAGCCAGGCGGCGAGTGCGTCTCTCTTGCCAATCAGCCATCCGTGGAGAAGAGCGATGATGGCCACGCCGGAGAGTGCGGAGCCTGCGCGCGCCCAGAATTCGTTGATGGCGAAGAACCGGAAGAAGACGGCGGTGATCCATGGCATCAGCGGAGGCTTTTCGAACCATGGCTGATAGTTCCAATGGGGGATGAGCGGGTTGGAGGAGAGCATCTCGCGGGAGATCTCGGCGTAGATGCCCTCGTCCCAGTTGGTGAGCGGCTTGTGGCCAAGCAGAGTTAGGAGCACGATGCAGGCGACAAGGGTGGCCAGCAGGGTGGAGACGATTCGAAGGTTACGGCTGCACAGACTTTGAAAGCTGGAGAGCCGGGTTTGAGGTGCGCTGTTGCTCATGAAGAGAAGTTAGCTTCCGGGATGGTATTCGCGCTGGATATGTCCCTTGAGATCGGAGGGGTAGAAGTAGATGTCTCGAAGATCGCCGGTGCTGTAGCGTTTTGCTTCGTCATCGAAGTGGCGCGAGGTGGGGTTGCCACTTTCTCCGCCCGCGGTGACGGCCTCTGCGCGGACTTTGTCGCCGAATTCGACGACTGCAACGAAGCTGTTTCCGCTGGTGCCGTACCACTTCTTTGTCCCGGGGTAGGGACGGGCCCCAAATGAGGCGAGGGAGCCCCAGAGGGACGAAGTGAAGCCGACGGGGATGCTTGGTGCGGCGTCGTTGAAGGGCTGGACGATGTCTCCGGTGAGGCGCTGAAAGCGATTGATGTCTCCCCATGGGGTCTTCCACGTGCCGAAGTCGGACGTGAGGCGGTCGGAGCCGGCTGCGAGGGATTCGAGAAGGAGTTGGGGAGAGGCTTTGGCGCCGACGTACTCTTCGACGGAGATGCCGGTCTTGCGGGCATCGTCTGCCGTGTGACGACGGATGTCTTCGCCCCAAAAAACGGCGAGGGAGGTGGGAACAGAGTTTACGCCCCAGCGATAGTCCCAATTGCGGAGCAGAACGATCTGATCGGCGAGTTTTGCTTTCAGGGGATCGCCATTTGGGGCGTTGTCCCATGCTTTGATCAGTGCGGGAATGGTTTTCTCAAACCAGGGAAGATAGCTATCGTAGGCAGCGGCGATCAGAGAATCGAGGGTGAAGTCCCTTTTGTTTTGCAGGACGCGAATGGCGTGCAGTCCGCGGGCGGATTCAGTGCCGGATTCTACGTAGACGGGGTAGTCCTGCTTGCGCAGGCTGCTCTCGCCAGCACCGGACCAGGGCCAGTTGTTGCTGTTGTAGAGCCAGCCGCTCTTCGGGTTGAGCAATTGGGGGAGTTCGTCGACGGTGAGGAGGCCTTTCCAGTCGGTTGCGGGGTTGCTGCCGTCGACGGGCTTGGTGAAGTCGAAGCTCGTGTCGCGGCGCGGGATGAAGTTGCCGTGGAAGTAGGCGATGTCTCCATCGGCGTCGGCGAAGATGGTGTTATTTGATGAATTTGCTTTGAGTTCCAGGGTTTCGCGGAAAGACTTGTAGTCTTTGGCTTTGGTGCGGATGTAGGACTGGGTGAGGGCCTCGATGGGCTTCTGCATGAGGCTGATGCTGACCCATTTGCCGTTTTGCTCGCGAATGATAGGACCGTGGTGTGTGAAGTAGACGGTGAACTTCTTTTCAGCCATTCCGTGGTCTGTGGTGTAGGGGACCGATATTTGCTTGACGGTGAGAGGACGCTTCTCGGTTCCATATTTGTAGGAGAAGGTGTCACCCTTTTTTGTGACGGTCTCGAGATATTCATCGACGGCGTCGACGCCACTTGAGGTATGCATCCATCCAGCACGCTCGTTGAAGCCCTGGTAGACGAAGAATTGACCCCAGGTAACGGCTCCGTAAGCGTTGAGACCCTGTTGGCTAGCCATCTGGAGTTCGGAGCGAAAGAAGAAAGAGGTGTGGGGGTTGATGAGAAGTAGAGCGTGATGACTGGCCGCGTTCGAGGGCGCGATTGCCATGCCGTTGGAGCCGGTTGGCTCGGGCGGGTCAGCATCGTGGATATAAGCGATCTGATCTTTGAGAGTGGTGGGGTTGCCGGCTTGGACGGTTGGGGCTTTGCTGTAGAAGGCTTTGAGTTGATCGAGGTTAACGCGTTCGATGTCGCCACCGATGCTGCCCTCGGTGAAGGAGAGCGCCATCCAGGGCTCAAAGTGATGGATGACGCGGGGCTTCACCGCCGGGTGCTTGTACAGGTAGAAGTTAAGGCCGTCTGCGAAGGCGTCCATCAGGGACTTTAGCCACGCAGGGCTGGCGGCGTATTCGGTCTTGAGAACGGAGGGGTCGATGAATAGCTTCATGCGAAGGTCGAGGTAAATTTTGGACTCACCCTCGGCCTCGGCAAGCCGACCCATGGCGTTGATGTAGTTGGTTTCGACGCGGTTGAAGTCGTCTTCGGCCTGGGCGTATTCCATACCGAAGACGGCGTCGGCGTCGGTTTTGCCGTGGATGTGGGCGATTCCCCAATCGTCGCGAGTGATGGTGACGTTGGCCGCCTCCTGGTTCCACCGCTCGAGTTCCGGTTTGTCGGCTGCGTGAAGGAGTGCGGTCGAGGAGGATAGAAATGCGAGGGCGATAACGAGGTTTTTCAGGCGACAGCTGGTCTTCATGTGTTGCGTTTTCTCCGTTCAGACGGGATCCCTGGAACCTGAACTCCTTCTGGGATATGGCGGTGAGTCATCAGTTTACCCGCTTCACCCTACAACCGGAGTTCCTTTGTCCGCTTCTACTCGTGGTAATCAATTTTCTTTTGGATTGCTATGATGCCACCACCCAAAGCCACCTTGTCCTTCGACAAAGTGGCCTTTACCGTGGTTAACTTGCAAGAATGTCGCAAGAGATCACCATTTCGAAAGAAGATTACCTCAAAGCAATCATTGAGGCCGAGAGCGAGGGCCACACGGTTATTCCATCTCTTTTGGCTCAATGGCTTGAGGTCTCTGCGCCTGCGGTCACAAAGGCCGTCAAGCGTCTACGGGAAGATGGGTTTATCGATGCGAACCGGCATGGGGCGCTCAAGCTTACGACGAAAGGGCGGGAAACCGCCCGTCACACCGCGCTGAGACATCATCTGGTCGAGCGGATGCTGTCGGAGATGTTCGGGATGGAGTGGCATCAGATCCACGCCGAGGCAGAGCGTCTGGAACATGCAATCTCACCGGCTTTTGAGGCCAAGCTGATTGAAAAGCTTGGCGAAGAGGGTGATTGTCCCCATGGAAACCGCATTCTTCCAGAGACGCCAGCGCAGATCAAACGCCGCGGGCTGGTTCCGCTTTCGGAGGCCTCTGAGGGGGAAGACTATGTCGTAGCGAGCATCTACGAGCGAGATGCGAGGCTGCTCGAGTTTCTCCACAAGATAGGGATCGGGCCGAAAGTTCCGGTGCGGGTTCTCGAGCGGAACTATGATCGGACCGTACAGGTTGGAACTCCGGATGGGAAGGTCACATTGGGGGAGTCCTCGGCGAAGAGGGTATGGGTGCGGGGCAAGACTGGCAAGGTAACCTTGGCAACTAAAAAGAAATAAACCTAGGTTAACAATTTATGGCATACTTGGTCTAAGTGACCGAGACTTCCGCTGCCTATGCCATCCTTATCGGAAATTGAGCTCGAGCGAAAGCCGTCGCTGCCGGAGATGTTTTCTTCGGTCCGGCTGAGCCAATCCCCGAATTTTTGGCGGAGAGTTCTCGGCTTTGCAGGCCCCGGGTTTTTGATCTCTGTCGGATATATGGATCCGGGCAACTGGGCAACTGATCTTGCCGGGGGATCGCGGTACGGCTACACGTTGCTGTTTGTCATCATGGTGTCGAACCTGATGGCCATCCTTTTACAAAGCCTGGCACTCAAGTTGGGGGTTGCGACTGGCAGGGATCTTGCTCAGGCATGCCGCGAGTCATATAGCCGGCCAACCGCGATTAGTCTCTGGCTTTTTGCTGAGGTTGCCATCGTAGCCTGCGACCTGGCCGAGGTTGTCGGATCGGCGATTGCGCTGCAACTGCTCTTTCATATACCTCTCGTGGTTGGCGTCCTGCTTACCGCGGCGGACGTGCTGCTTCTTTTGCTCTTACAGAACCGGGGATTTCGCTACCTGGAAGCTTTGGTGATTACTCTGATCGCGACGATCGGCGCTCTCTTTGGGATGGAGCTTTTTTTCTCGCGACCTGAGTGGCTCCCTATCGTCCACCATCTCTTTCTGCCTTCGAGGGCGATCGTTGCCGATCCTGAGATGCTTTACATTGCGATTGGCATTCTCGGCGCAACGGTGATGCCCCATAACTTGTATCTGCACTCGTCAATTGTCCAGACGAGGGACTATCCCCGCACGCCAAGCGGCAAGCGAGAAGCGATTCGATTTGCGAATATCGATTCCGCCACCGCTCTGATGCTCGCACTGTTCGTTAACTCGGCTATTTTGATTGTTGCTGCAGCCGTCTTTCATCGGAACGGGCGTTTTGAAGTCGCTGAGATCGGGGATGCTTACAAGCTGCTCTCGCCGATGCTGGGTGTCGCCGGCGCCAGCACGATGTTCGCCGTGGCATTGCTGGCCGCGGGCCAGAACTCCACCATAACGGGGACTTTGGCCGGACAAATTGTAATGGAGGGATTCCTCAACATCAGGCTTGCCCCGTGGCTTCGCCGTCTGGTGACGCGATCTCTTGCAATTATCCCCACCATTTTTGTGGTGATCTTTTATGGGGCTCGCGGGACGACAAACCTGCTCATTCTTAGTCAGGTTGTCTTGAGCATGCAGCTCAGCTTTGCGGTCTTTCCGCTGGTGGGCTTCACAAGCGACCGCAAAAGAATGGGTGAGTTTGCCAATGCGAAATGGCTCAAATGGCTGAGCTATTTCATTGCGCTTCTGATTGCGGGATTGAACCTCTGGCTTTTGATCCAGATTTTTCGAGGTCGCTGAAGCTTCTTTCTTGACAGTGCAAGGTGAGGCGTCCAGGGTGCTTCTCTGTCGAAATTGTTCCCGTTTTTGGGATGCGATGAAAACGGGATTGACGGAGGATGGGATGTTGATCAGGTTCTTGCGTAGCTCCTTTGTGTTGCCTGTTCGTGGATTCGTGCTTCCCTTCTCGGTTGTCGCCCAGCAGCCGCGACCGACTCCTGATGATGCAGCTCGACTGATGACGGAGCATCTGCAGGATGCTCGGAAGCGGCTGCAGTTTGCCACTCGGGATAACGGTTGGAGCTGAGGTGGGGCGAGGACCGGGGCTCCTGATGCGAAACTTACGATCTGTGGGCTCCGTCTCTGCTTATAGCATTAGCTTCAATATCCAATATCACTCTTGTGATTGAACCTTGGACGGACAGCGCGGAATTCCATCGTGCCGCCGCTTCGTGCGTATTTCTGTTACTTTCTACAACCCCAGAGGACCCCGATGATGAGAGCCGGAAGTGTGTCGATTCTAAGATTTTCTAAAGGTTTAGCCGGAATTGCTGCGCTGTACGTGAGTTTCGCAGCACCTGTGTTGTCACAGACGACGTATGAACCTTCGCAGTGGGTTGGACTTCACTATCGCAGTATTGGTCCATGGCGCGGCGGTCGTGTGACTGCGGTGACGGGGGTTCCTTCGGAGCCGTATACGTTTTATATGGGCACGGTTGGTGGAGGCGTTTGGAAGACGACCGATGCGGGGCATACGTGGGTGCCGATGACGGATGGGCAGATTGCGGTGGGCCCGGTGGGGGCAGTGGAGGTTTCGCAGTCGAACCCGAAGGTGATTTATGCGGGGACGGGGTCTTCGAAGATTCGGAGCAATATCTCGATTGGGCGCGGAATCTATAAGTCAACGGATGCAGGCAAGACGTGGGCTTTTATGGGGCTGCGGGATGTGGGGCAGATTGCTACGATTCGCGTCGATCCGGCGAATGCTGATGTCGTTTTCGTTGCGGCCAGCGGGAATCCTTTTGTGCCGAATAAGGAGCGTGGGGTTTACCGCTCTAACGATGGCGGCAAGACCTGGAAGCAGGTTTTGTTTCTGTCAGACAAGTTAGGTGCGGCGGATCTGGAGTTGCAGCCAGGGCATCCGAATGTGGTTTTTGCTTCTATGTGGTATGGGCAGAGGAAGCCTTGGACGATTATCAGCGGCAGCACGGACGGCGGGATTTATAAGAGCACGGATAGTGGCGAGACGTGGAAGAAGTTGGAGAATGGGTTGCCGCATGAGCTTTTCGGGCGCAGCAATGTTGCTATCTCGGCTGCGGCTCCGGATCGGATTTACGCGCTGATTGAGGCGAAGCCGGGAGCGGGGCTTTACCGGTCTGACGATGCGGGCGCGAATTGGACACTGGTGAATGGGCAGGGGAAGCTGACGACTCGACCGTTTTATTACGACACGCTTGGGGTCGATCCGAATAATCCGGACGTTGTGTATGTGGGCGACGAGCAGTGGATGAAGAGCACCGATGCGGGGAAGAACTTCGCGACGATGCGGACTCCGCATGGAGATAACCACGATGTTTGGATCAATCCGAAGAACTCGCAGTACATGATTCAGGCGAATGACGGTGGCGCGAATGTTTCGCTGGATGGAGGCGTCAGTTGGAGCACGCAGGCTAATCAGCCGACGGCGGAGATTTATCAGGTTGCGATTGATGACCAGTTTCCTTATCGGGTTTATGGGGCGCAGCAGGACAATACGACGGTGATTGTGCCGAGTTTGCCGCTGGGGAATGGGCAGGAGTTCCGTGAAGGGCCAGGTTGCGAGACGGGACCCATCATTCCGAAGATTGACGACCCGAATGTGGTTTGGGGTGGGTGTAAAGGGCAATTCAGCAGGTTGAATATCTCGACCAACAACAATGAGGAGCGGTACTGGGTTGGCGCGGAATCGCTTTATGGCAATGCGCCGAGCGCGCTGACGTATCGTTTCCAGCGGGTGTCACCGATGGAGGTTTCACCGTATAACGCCAACGTGGTTTATTACGGGTCGCAGTATGTTCATCGGACTTCGGATGGTGGAGTGACGTGGGAGAAGATCAGTCCGGACCTGACGGCTCATCTTGAAGGGACGCAATACGCAAGTGGTGAGCCGATCACGCGCGATGCTACGGGCGAAGAGGTTTACAGTACCGTCTATTCGATTCGCGAGTCGCCGCTGCAGAAGGGTGTCATCTGGTCGGGTTCGAACGATGGACTTGTGTATGTTACGCGGGATAACGGGAAATCGTGGGTGAACGTTACGCCTGCTGGGCTTGCTGCTGGCGGGCGTGTGCAAAATATCGAGCCGGGACGGTTTCATGCGGGGACGGCTTATGTGGCGATTTACCGGTATCTGCTGGGGGATTTCGCTCCTTACATTTACAAGACGGATGATTACGGGAAGATGTGGACGAAGCTTACGGATGGGCACAACGGGATCGCGTCAGATGAACCTACTCGTGTGGTTCGCGAAGACCCCGATCGTGAGGGACTTCTGTATGCGGGGACTGAGTTTGGAATGTATGTTTCGTTCAACAATGGCGGGACGTGGCAGTCGTTCCAGTTGAATCTTCCGGTCGTGGCGATCACGGATATCAAGGTTGCGCATAAGGATTTGGTGGTTTCGACGCAGGGGCGGTCGTTCTGGATATTGGATAACCTCACGGTGCTGCACCAGTTGAAGCCGGGGACTTCAAATACGCTTTATGTGCCTCGAGTTGCAGTGCGGGTGCCGGCTAACGGAGAGGCAGGGCGCGGAAAGGAAGGCGCGCAGTATCCGCTGACGGGAGCACAGATTGATTATTCTCTTGCGTCGGACAGTACCGGTCCTGTGACGATGGACATTCTCGATAAGAGCGGCAAGGTGGTGCGCAGCTTTACGAGCGTTGTTCCTCCGGCGCGGCCTGCGAGAGCGGGACAGGAAGATGATGCTGGTGGCGGCGATGAGGAGGAGGGCGGTTTCCGTCCTACCTGGCCGACTGTGCTTGAGAGTAAGGCTGGGATGCATCGCTTTACCTGGGATTTGCGCTATACGGGCGTCTCGGCGGCGGAGGGACGTCCTGCTGCGGGGAATGGTCCGGTTGCGGTTCCGGGCGACTACCAGGTTCGCGTGAAGGCTGGAGAGTGGACGGCGACTCAGCCGCTGCATGTCATTGAGGATCCGCGTGTGACGAAGGATGGTGTGACGACGGCAAATCTGCAGGAGCAGTTCGACCATAACGAGCGGGTTCTGGTCCTCGTGAATGACACGAATCGCTTGGCGGCTCGCTTGCGGGATGCCCAGAAGGAGATTAAGGCGAGTCATGCTGAGTCTTCTGACAAGGGCAAAAAGCTGCAGGGGCTTTCGGATAAGGTGCTGACTCCGCCGATTCGTTATAGCCAGCCGGGGCTGCAGGCGAATGTGCAGTATCTCTACAGCATGACCAACCGGACTGATCAGAAGATTGGAAAAGATGCGGTGGAGCGGTATCAGTATCTTCGGAAGCAGGTTGATCAGGCTACTGCGGAGTTGGATAGTGCTTTGAAGATGTAGTGGAATTGTTGCTTCTTTGGGGCGGCCTTAGGGCCGCCTCTTACTTTTGCTGGGGAGGGTCCCCCCCCCCCGGGGGTGTACGCGTAAAATATTGATACTAAAACATTTATACGGCTTGACTGCGTCTAAAATATTCATAATAAATGACTTAAGGGTCAAAGTATTCTTTCTAAATGAGTTAGGTCGGCTTTTAGGCCGGCCCTGTTCGTTTTCGGGGGTATTGTGAGGGCTGAGTTTGTCAAGTGTGGTTCGTGAATAGGGAAGAATGACGACGAAAAACTGCAACAGCAACGACAACCGCAGATCCCTTCGCTTCGCTGCGGGATGACAAACAAAAGAACAGGCAAACGCAGCAGCAACGGCGACCCACCCTTCACCATGAGACCGTGAAGGATGGGCACCCGAGTTTAGGGATCACCGTTGATTAGATGCTGGACAACCCGATCTGCCTCGAAACGCGCGAGGGATGGGTGCCATGGTCGGATTATGGTTCGTCGCCCAGTTCGATCTGGTCTTCGACGTCGTGGTCGATTTTGTTGGTGTTGAGGACGATCATCGGCAGGTGCATGGTTTGTAGCTGATGGTTGAGGGCCTTCAGGTCGGTTTTCTTCACGGCGTCCCACTGCTGAAGGAGGCCGTCGAGCGGTTTCGATGTTGTCTGAACGGCGTCGATTTGTGCGGGGGTGGGGGCGGCGTCGGCGCTCTGGACGGAGTGTTCGAGGCGTGAGAGTTGGAGGCGGAGAGAGTTGAGGGTTGGTGGACCGGCTTGGCCGCCGCGACGGAAGCCTCCCTGCTCTGCTCCGGCGATGGCATCGAGTTTGGTTTTTAGATCGGCGCTGGAGCCAGAGATTGCCGAGCCTTGCGCTTTCATCTGCTCGCGAAGGACGGTGATCTCGTGAATGGCTGCGGTGGCTTTGAGCATGTCGTCGTACATGGCCTTGGAGATGGTGAACTGCTGCTCGAGGTCGGCCATGGAGGTCTTCACGCGTGGGTCCATGATGACTTTGAAGGTCTGCGACTGGGTCTCGGCGCCGGCGGTGAGACGGACGGTGTAGTCGCCGGGCATGATCCACGGTGAGGTGGGCACGGAGGGTGTGTTGTACGGGACGGCTTCGCTGGCGTCGGGGCCGGTGGACATGCCGGGGACCGCGGGGTAGCGCATGTCCCAGAGGTAGCGGTGGTGTCCGGGATCGGCGGAGACGATGCGGGGCGGGCGTGCCCAGAGGGTGGGGTCGGGATAGCGCGGATCAAGCGGAGGGACGGGGTCGGTGCTCTTGAAGGTAGCGACGACCGCGCCTTTGCTGTCGAGAATCTCAAGTGTTACGACGCCTTTGAACTTTGTACCGATGTAGTAGTCGAGCATGGCTCCGACTGGGGGATTTTCTCCGGTTGCCATGTCGGGCGGCCATGGAGTAGGCGGGTTCATGTTGTTGCGGATGCGCATGGCGGTTTGGGGTGCGTAGAGATGCGCGTTGGCTGCCGCGATTTTTTCGGCGGCCTGACGGAGGGGCGTTACGTTGTCGAGGATGAGGTATCCGCGGCCGTGGGTTGCGGCGATGAGGTCGTCGTCTTTGACTTCGAGGTCGCGCACGGAACTGGCGGGCATGTTGAGACGGAGGGATTGCCAGTGGTCGCCGTCGTCGAAGGAGACGTAGACCTGGGTTTCGCTGCCGGCGTAGAGGAGGCCTTTGCGCTTCGGGTCTTCGCGGATGGCGCTGGTGGCTGCTCCGTCGGGGATTCCGTTGTTGATCTCCTTCCAGGTCTTGCCGCCGTCGTGTGTGCGGAAGAGATGGGGACGCATGTCGTCGAGGCGCAGGGTGTTGATGGCGGCGTAGTCGGTGAGGGCGTCGAAGTGGCCGGCGTCCATGTTGAAGACCTTCCAGAAGGGCTTCAGCTCGGGCGGAGTGACGT
This sequence comes from uncultured Acidobacteriaceae bacterium, assembly GCA_963841335.1. Taxonomy (GTDB): domain Bacteria; phylum Acidobacteriota; class Terriglobia; order Terriglobales; family Acidobacteriaceae; genus Edaphobacter. The sequence continues at coordinate 1,261,990 of CAWJCF010000001.1, forward strand.
TGGTCCAGTGGGCTCCGCCATCGGCGGTAGTCCAGATGAGGCCGTCATCGGTGCCAGCCCAGAGGCGATTGACATCGAGTGGGGAGAGGCCTAGGGCGTAGATGACTCCGCGGCGGGTAGGCTGTGCGGCGGGTGTGTCTTTGTAGGTCCCGACGATCGGAGGAATTTCCCAGGTCTCGCGGCTGAGGTCCGGGCTGATCTCGTTCCAGTTTTTGCCGCCGTCTTTGGTGAGCCATAGGGTGTTGGTGGCGAAGTAGAGGTTGTGCGGGTCGGCGGGAGAGAACTGGAGGGGTTGGGTGCGGAGGACGCGGTAGGTGCGGAGAGGCTTGGGTTCGACGTCCTGAATCTGGCCGGTGCGGCGGTCGTATTTTGTGACTTTGCCGCCGTAGACGATGTCGGGATTGAGAGGGTCGGGTGCGGCGTAGCCGTATTCTTCGATGCCGACGGGGTGCCAGTCGTGAAAGGTGATGCGGCCGTCGTCGCTGCGGCTGGGGACGCAGGCGCTGCCGCTGTCCTGCTGGCCTCCGCAGACGCGATAGGGGAAGGCGTTGTCGGTGGTGGCGTGATACATCTGCGCGGTGCCCTGGTTAAACCACTGGGTCCAGGTTTCGCCGCCGTTCTGCGAGATGATGACGCCCTGGTCGCTGGCGAGGGCGATGATCTTTGTGTTGTTGGGATTGATGAAGACGTTCTGGTAGTCGTCGCCGCCGGGCGCCCCGCGAAGACCATACCAGGTGCGGCCTTTGTCGGTGGACTTCCAAGTGACGACGCTGGCTACATAGAGGGTGTCGGGATCCTTGGGATCGACTTTGGGGACGGGCACGTCGCCTCCGCCGATGCGGGCTTCGGGGCGAGGATCGTGGTCGGGGGTGTGGACCCAGTTGACGCCTTCGTCTTCGGAGCGATAGATGCCTACGGTGTTGTGAGTGGTCGCGATGGCGGCGTAGATACGCTTCGGATCGGTGGGGGAGATGGTCATCTGGACCTGGAGGATGTCGTCCGGAAGACCGTTGCCGGTGAGCTTGTTCCAGGTGTCGCCGCCGTCGGTGGATTTGTAGAGACCGCCTTCGGCGCCAGTCCATGAGCCGTTTTCCCATGGGGCTTCCTGACGCTGCCACATGCCGCAGAAGACGACTTTAGGATCTTTGGGATCGATCTGGACTTCGGATGCTCCGGTGCGGTCGTTCACGAAGAGGACGCGCTTCCAGTTTTTGCCGCCGTCGGTGGAACGGTAGAGGCCGCGCTCGTCGTTGGGGCCGTAGGGGTGGCCGGTGACGGCGACGAAGACGCGGTTGGCGTCGCCGGGATCAATGGCGATCTGGCCAATCTGCTGGCCGTTGCTGAGGCCGAGGTGAGACCAGGTTTTGCCGCCGTCGGTGGATTTGTAGACGCCATCGCCGGTGGAGAGGTCGGGGCGCTGGAGACCTTCGCCGCTGCCGACGTACAGGGTTTCGGGGTCGCTGTCAGAGACGGCGATGGTGCCGATGGAGCCGGAGGGCTGGTTGTCCCAGACGCTGTGCCAAGTGGCTCCCGCATCGGTGGTCTTCCAAACGCCGCCGTTGACTGCGCCTAGATAGAAGGTTGCCGGCTGGCTGGGAACTCCGGCGAGAGCACGGGTTCTGCCGGCGCGCATGGGGCCGATCTGACGCCAGCGCATGTCGGAGAAGAGCTGAGGCGAGCTCTGGGCCGAGGCCGCAGCGCCTATGAAAGCGCTGAATCCAAATAGAGCGGAGAGGAGAAGAGTGCGGTGGTTCCTTGTCACGTTGACTCCTGAAAGATGCGAGATGCGGCGCGGCCTGACGTGTGTGTCGCCGCGCCGGTCGGTTGGAGAATTTCTATGTAGTGTATGGGAAACGAAGGGTGCTGGAAGAAAGTCTCAGGTTGCGGCCTATCCCGGTCGACCGTGCCAACGAGCGTGGCAACGACCACTCTTTTCGGGGAAGGGGGAGTTAAAAAGCTACGAGACGGGCCGTGAACTGAATTTCGCGTGGCCCGCCCAGGTGAGCTACGTTGGGAGCGAACAAGGGCTGCCCCGACGTGAAGATCGGGAAGTTGGGTAGGCCGAAGAGACTGACGCCCTCTGCGCCGAAGTTGCGGTTGCCGGTTCCGGTCACGTTGAAGATGTCCATGAAGAGGTCGAGGTGGTGGCCGACGCCTTTCAGCGTGAAGTCTTTTACGATGCGGAAGTCGAGGTTGGCGAAGGAGGGTTGGCGCATGCTGTTGCGCGCGGCCTCGGTGCCGTTGATGATGGCGCGATCGTTCCAGTCGTTGGCGTCGTTCTGGGTGTCGAAGCCGATGATTGGGTTGTATGGCTGGCCAGAGCGGGCGACGAGGACGGGATTAAATTTGAATCCTACGGGAAGATTCAGAACTGCGCTGAGGTTGAAGTTGTTGCGGACGTCCTCGAGCGAGTCGGCGGCTTCGATGTTGAGGTCGTAGGGATTGAGGGCCGAATCGATGCTGTAGGGGCCGAGGTTGGAGTCGTCGTCGCGGGTTCGGGAGAGCGTGTAGTTTGCCGTAATGGTTGTGCGGCGCGAGATCTGCGAGGTTGCGGTGAGGAGCAGACCGTCGTAGGAAGAATGTGCGGATGACTCGTTGACTAGCAGGCGGCCGATTGTGGGATTGGGGCGGACCAGCGGGAATACGGGGATGCCGACGCTGTTGATTATCGGAGGAGCAAGGTTCTGGTCGATTGCGCATTGCAGATTCCATGTGCTGCCGTGGACGTAGCCCGCTGCGAGATTGAGTTTTGCGGTGACATCGCGCTCGACATCTGCCGCGGCTTGAAACGAGGTTGGGTTGCGGAAGCCAGGGGCGATGCCGACTATCAGGGCGCCGGGAGTGGTGAGGCCGGAGGGCGGCCCTGCGAGTGAGTGGGGTGTTCCGGTGAGCACACCGGTTAGGGCGACGATTTGTGGATCGAAGTAGCTGTCGGCTACTACCGTTTGCAGGCCGTTGTCCGCGGTGACTCGATGGAAGAACGTGGCCGGTGTGGGTGCGGCGTAGAGGCCGGCGGAGGCGCGGACGATGGTCTTTGTTGTTGGGTTCCAGGCGAGGCCTGCGCGGGGTTGCCATTGCGCCAGATCGTCTGGGATTGACTTCGTCTGCACGATTGCGGGATTGGGATGGGGAGGCTGGGGATTCCATTGGCCTGCCCAGCGTAGACCGCCAGTTAGAGTAAGGCGTGGGAGGAGGGTGAGTTTTGCGTTGGCAAAGAGGCCTAGCTCGCGGACGGCGCCGTCGTAGAGAGTGTTGCCAGTGATAAAGGTTTGCTGGAAGCGCCGAGGCTGGAAGGCGAGATAGTCGGTGAGGGAGTTGTAGTCGAAGCGGCCATTCAGATTGGCTTCGCGCTGCTCGTGCGCGGGATCGTAGGCGAAGCTGCCTCCTAGCGTGTAGAGCGCGGAGCCGCGGCTGATGGAGACGGAGTCGGTGAGTTGAAGCTGATCGGAGGTGTAGAGGTGCTGGCCGAGGCTGTTGCCGCCGAGTGTGCCGAAGCCGTTGATATTGATCTCGGGTACGGTGGAGTTGGGCGTGAGGTTCCGGTGATCCTGGGACCAGGAGACGAGCGCTTCGTTGACGCTGCGGCTGGTGAGGACGTGCGTCCACGAGCTCTTGCCCCACAGACTTTGGCCGCTGAGCGATGAGGCTTGGTCGAGCGTGCCGAGGCTGCGTGTTGAGCTGTCGCCAACGTCGGAGGAGCGGACTCGGTTGAGCGCGAGCTGCAGGTTGAGGGTGTTTGCGGAGTTCAGCACTTCGTCGATTCGTCCGAAGAAGGCTGTGGGTGAATTTCTCTCTACGATCTGACCTTGCTGGGCGGAGAGGGTTTCGGGAACAGCGACGCCAGGAGCCTGGGGTTCGAACTGCGACCAGTAAGGGACGTGGAGGAAGTCCTGTTCGATGCCGGTATAGAAGAATGCGTGGGTGCCGTGGATTGGGCCGCCGATGGAGCCGCCGAAGGTGTTTTGCACGTTGTCGAGGGAGTTTCCGAAGGCGTCGGCGGAGGTGAGGGCGGAGGGGCGGCCGGTGTAGAAGGCTTCGCCGTGATATTTCCCGGTGCCCTCTTTGGTTACGACGTTGATGAAGCCCGCGTTGGTTCCTCCGGTCTCCGCGCTGACGCCGGAGCGAACGATCTGGAATTCGCGAACGACCGTTTGAGGGAGGAAGAAGGTTCCGTCGCCTGCTCCTCTGCGGCCGCCGAGCAAGGGATCGTTGAAGTTCACGCCATCTACCTGGGTGATGAGAGCGGAAGAGCGTTGTCCGGCGACGATGACGCCGTTGCTGTATGCGTCTTCCTTAACTCCTGGTGCGAGTTGACCGAATTGAGTGAAGTCGCGGTCGCGGTTGGGGAGATAGGTGACCTCCATGCCGGGGAAGAAGATCTTTGCTGCGGCGTCGTCGGTATTGACGGGTGGTGCTACGGTGTTTCCTTCTGATGTGGCACCGCGGCCTGTGACGGTGGTGCTCTGTGAGACTGCGGCGACACTTAGTTTCACGGTGATTTGTGTCGTGCTTCCGAGGCTGAGCATAAGGCGCACGGGACGACGGGTGACGAGGCCTTTGCCGGTGGCTTCGACTGTGAACGCACCGGGGACAAGATTCGAGATGACGAAGGTGCCTGCGGAGTCTGCGACGGTGGTGCGTTTGGAGGATAGATCGGTGTTGTTGACAACTACGTTCGCTGCGGGGACAGGGCGGTTTTGCGGGTCGACGACGGTGCCTCGGATGGAGGCGGTGTTTGCCTGCGCGAAGAGATGGGAGCCGCCGGCATAGAGGGTGATTCCTGCAAGAAGGACAGGGCCGATTTTGCGCAGCATCAGAAGGTGGCCCTGGCGGAGAACTGGAAGGAGCGTGCCGGGAGTTGATTGGTCACGCCCGCGAGAGGAGCGCCGAAGCCGGGGCCGGCGGTTGCGCCGTTGCCCCAGGTTCCGCTGTATCCGACGAAGTTGGCGTGGTTCAGTATGTTGAAGGATTCGGCGCGGAGATCGAGCTGAAGGCGTTCGTGAATGATTGCGAAGCTGCGGGCGATGAAAGGATCGACCGAGTAGATGTCTCCGCCTCGGCCGGTGTTGCGGCCTACTACAGCTCCTTTGATGACGGGGCGGTCGGTGGTGGCGCCTGTGTCGCCGCTGTTGGTCGTGCCTGTGACAAAGTTATAGGGAAGTCCGGTAGCCAGCGTGGCGATGCCGCCTATGCGGATTTTGAGTGGTGCAACGTAGGTGCCGCTCAGTACGAAGCGATGGCGCTGGTCGAAGATGGCGTTGCCGACTTCGGCCTGGCCAGTGAAGTTTGGGTCGTTGGGATTCTGGCTCGGTACGTCGGGATCGACGTTGGCGATGGCGTGGGACCAGGTGTAGCTGGCTAGCATGGAGAACCCGTGGCTGAAGGAGTGGTTCAGGTTGACGTCGAGGGCTTCGTAGTAGGAATAGCCGTCGTTCACGTCGGACTGAATGACGCTGTAGGGAGGCTGCGGATTGCTGGCCGTGGTTGTGCTGCAGGTTTTGTTGGCCTGTGCATACCAGTAGATCCAGTAGGGTCGGGTGCAGTTGGCCGCTTGCGCGGAGCGAATCTGATTCGGCTGGGTACGGATGAATGGGGATGGCAAGTCGACGTCGAGCGGGCGGTTGATACGGATGGTGTGGGTGCCGACATAGTCGACTGCCAAGACCCAGGTTGGAACGAGTTGACGCTCGAATCCGATGGTCCACTGCTCCGAGTAGGGGTTCAGGAGCTTGTTGGGATAGCCGATGAGAGTTGATGTGGGGAAGAATTGATTGAGATAGGCGCTTTGCCCGGGGCGGATGTAAAGACTACGCAGAGGTACCTGGGCTCCGGGGGGGAAAGCGGGAAGCGGGGCTGCGGCGATGGATGTGGGAAAGCCGGTTTGTCCCGGCGTGGCGGTGTAATTGAAGACTCCGGTGGGGCCCGTGAGTGCGTAGTTTGCCTCGGAGTTGTCGACGATCTGGCCGTAATAGATGCCGAAGCCGCCGCGCAGAACCATCTTGCCGTCACCTTTGACGTCGTAGACGAAACCGGCGCGTGGGGCTACGTCGCCGCGTGAGTCGGTAAAGGTCTGCTGTTCGTAACGCAATCCGAGGTTGAGGGTAAGTTTGGACGATACATGGTAGTCGTCCTGAACGAAGAGCGACCACAAGGTGTCGTTTACGGTGTAATCGGCGTTGCCGTAGCTTTGCTGATAGTTGGCCACGTTCGCGATATTGCCAAGGTAGGCCTGGCTTTCACAGAACGAGGCGCTTTGTGTGCAGGTGTTGTAGGTGAATTTGCCGAGATAGATGGGGCCGCCGAACTCTTTGCTGTTTCCGCCGTTGTGAGCGTAGATAGCGTTGCCGCCGAACTTGAACTGCTGCTTCCCTTTCGAGAGGGAGAGTGTCTCGGCTATCTCATATTGGCGGTTCATGAGGAGCGCGGACTGCGATGTCCCGGAGGTGAAGGTTCCTCCGGAGGAGATGGGGACAACGTATTGCGTGCCGTAGATGACGGGATCGAACTCGGTGATGGGAGAAGCTAGCTGGAACTGGAGCCTGAGACTGTTGACCATCGCCGGGCTGAGGACAGCGGTATCACCCGCTTCGACGGTATAGGTCTTGCGGCGGAAGGTGCGGGCAACGGTGGGAAGACTGCTGCCGCCGACGATGCCGTTGGGATTGGTGTCGTAGAAGCCGTCCGCGCTGCCGCGCAGGAAGACGTTGTTGTTTGTTGAGAGCTGATGATCGAGTCGGAGAATTGCGAGCCAATCTCGATAGTGTCCGATGAAGTTTCCGGGATCGAGTGGGGACGTGACGGGTGAGGCGCGGTCCTCGCGACTGTATTCTGCTCCGGCGAAGAAGTGGGTGAGTTTCTTTGCTCCGATTGGACCGGAGATTGAGGCGGCACTTTGGCCTAGCGTGTCGTTGGTGAGGTCGTTGCCGCTGGTTGCGTTGCTCGAGTTGAATCCGGAGAGAGCAGCTTCGGTGGCGGAGGGACGCCAGAGCTCGAAGACTTGGCCGTGGTAAAAGTTGCCGCCACTCTTGGTGACGATGCTGACGACGCCGCCGGTGCTGCCGCCGTACTCGGCTGAGAAGCTGTTGGTCAGGACGGAGATTTGATCGACGGCGGTTGCGGGGATGTTGGTGAAGATGGTCTGGCGTCCCCAGCTGTCGATTGCGTTGGCACCGTCGACTTCAAACCATGTCTGTCGCCGGCCGGAGCCGTTGGTGGTGAAGAGATTCTGGTTCATGAAGATGTCGCCCTGATTGATAGCGGGGCGGTTGGCAGCGCTAAGAAGGGGAAGGTAGGTGATCTTTGTTCCGTAGAGCGGGGTCTCCTGAATCTTTGCGGAGTTCAGAAAAATGCCGAGCTGGGGCTCATCCGTTCTCGCTTCACCGACGGTTCCGGTTACGGTGAGTTCGGTGCTGCCGCCGGAGACGTTCAATTGCAGTTCGATGCTGGCAGTGCTGTCGCCGGATAGCGCGATGCCATCTGCCTGGGCTGACGTAAAGTTTGCCTTGGTAGCGGTGGCTTTGTAGGTTCCCGCGACGGGAAGGCCGCCCAGGTAGAAGTCGCCGGAGGCATCGGTCTTTGCGAGGTGCTGGAGACCTGTCAGCGTGTTGACGAGTGTGATCTCTGCGTCCGCAATGCCGGCGTGGGTCTGGTCGACGACGCGGCCGCGCAGGGTTGCTGTGTCTGGAGTTTGGGCTGTGCCGAGCGAGCCGCAGAGGAACAGAACGACGGACAAAACAGAAAGCCTAAACATGAATCTCCCCAATGGTTTCTGGCGGTATGGTTTGGGCGTCGCCGCCGACGGGCGACACGTTCAAGTCGTTGACTGAGATATGGATAGATATACGGATACGATATTTTGCGAAGTACTACCAGCGGTAGTAGATGAGTGGCGCGTTTGGTTAGCGAAGTATCGCTTCCAGAAGATGATAGACACCTTCGAAGAACTGAGGACGCGGCCAGAGGAGCGCACAACTGAATAGGATCAGACAGGGGCCGCTCCAAAAGAGCACTTGAAGTCGTCGGGACGGTTGGGTTGGGGTTTTCAGTTGGAGGAGGCGTTCTACTCGGAGAGTCAGGCCCTCTGAAGCGGTGAAAAGTCCGCTCACCAGGTGAGGCGGAGACTGGCGGCATTCGAATTTCGCCAGTTTAACGAGGGCTTCGGCGAGTGCCAGGGAGCGATCGGGCTGACCTTGAGTTGCGAGATCGTCGGCCGATAGCTCGGTGCAACGGTTCCAATGATCTTCCATGGTCCGGAAGCTTCGGACGAACGGATACAGGTCAGGGGCCAAAAGGATGACGAGCCGTTTCAGATTGTCGTTGGAAGATCGGTGCGCCCGTTCGTGGTCGAGGGTAGCCTGGAGCTGCTCGGCCGTCAGAGTTTCGAGAACTCTGGGAGAGATCACGACCTTAGGCTGAAGGAGGCCGACGAGCGCCATCGAGGGAAACAGATCTTCTTTTGAGGCCAGGTACCAGTAGTTCGGGTCTTTGGCCGCGCGGAGATTCCTGCTGAGGGCAGACGACTGCACGACCGCACCCGTCGCTCTTGCCAATGCAAGGAGGCAGATCAGAAGGCCGAGGGCTGCCAGAACAAGGCTTGGCCAACCGACCTCTTCTGTCGCGAGATTGCCTTCGTAGCGGAGATAACTCGGGAGGCAAACGCACAGGACGGCGAAAGTGGAGAGGAAGACGGGGCCGAGTCTTAGAGCAATCGATATCCGGGAGCCCCATTGAGGCGGCATGGAGGCGAAGGTGCGGGCAAGCCGATGAAAAAGATTGAGGCTCAGAAGACCGAGCGCGAGGTGAACAAGGAAGAACGACGCGAAACATAGAATCAGGAGGCGGACGGAGTAAGTCGCGATCATAGTTTTCCCTCTCGCTCAAATTGTCGTCTTCGTGCTGCGATCGTCTTTTCCAATTCCTGGAGGAGGGCCTCGTCATAGGTTCCGACTGCGTCCAGTAGGTATGAGACGAGCGGAATTGCGGGGGTGTTGAGCAGTCGATCGGAGTTGGAAGACCCTTTGCTCGGATCGCCTGGTTCGGCAGTGCGTGGCGCATAGCGGAAGCAGCGCCCATCCTTCTGACGTATCAGCAAGTCTTTTTTGTATAGCCTGTCCAGGGTGGTCATGACGGTGGTGTAGGCGAGCGGCCTGCTCAGGCTGTTGCATATGTCGCGTACGGTTCCGCCTCCAGTCTGGGAGACGAGATTCAAGACCTCGCGTTCCAGGGAACCGAGAAGGAGCAATTTGAACGGGTTTCGGGACCGGCGAGGCTCTGTCATGACGAGATTGGATGCGTCGCTAAGTTAATTATGCGCCTGCGTCGAATCCGGATGGAGGCGAGCGAGGCAAGCAAGATCAGCAGAAAACAGATTTCGACGAAGACCTTTTCTCCATCGAGCAGGTCGGCGTGGCCTGTCTTGAGTTCGGAGTCTGTAAAGACTCCGTGGATGAAGAGCAGGACGGCCGACGGGTAGACGAGGAGATGGGTTCGCTTCCACCACTTGCGCCCGATGCTCAAGCGATAAAGCGAGGTGGCGACGACGATGATCAGGAGATAGAGAGCAATGGCTCCCAGGGTGTTCTGCAAGGGCTGCAGAGGAGAACGAATGGGGATGAGGATATCGACGACGCGAAACGGTATTCGACGCACGAAGAGGAGTATGAGTGGATGAAGCACAGTGAGCGTGATGGTTGCATAGGCAGTGATGCGGTGCGCGTAGAAGAGATTGAAGTGACGGTGCGGCCAATATTTGACCGGACTGTACCGAACCGCCATCGACAGCCCAATGAGCAGGTTTACCGTTGCCAGGGCAACAGCAGCCAAGCCTGCGTAAGCGCTGAGGTCAACTAGATCCATCGCTCCATTATTCGATAGGACCAGATACTGTGTTTCACATCATTTGCAGGATCTGGCCCGGTTTTCGCTGCTCCCATTCGCTCTATTCGGAGGATTTCATGGGAATCGCGGGTATGTTTTGATCGCGGACAACTTTGTTGAACTCCGTGATGTCATGCGTTTCGACTTGTTTCAGTTGATCGAGCTGGACCTGGAGTTGCGCGGAGAGCTCTTTGAAGACTTCGTAGCTTTGCGAGGTTGGCGACACGTCGGTTTCTGTGACTGTCGATAGAAGTGCGGCTAGCTTATTGTTCAGCTTGATGGGGAAATTGAGTGCGTCTTCACTTGCCCGAAGTTTCGTTTGATAGATTGCGTTCTCAATTGTGTCCAGCTTGGCCAAGATTGCTTTTGCTGATGAGGATACCTTTGCATCACTGCTCTTGCCGTACTCTTCGAGCTGGTGTCGTGCCGCGCGGATATCGATTACAGCCTGGTTTGCCGCTGTGACACGATCACGAATTTGGAGCGCGAGCTCGAGCTGCTTGTTGAAGTCGTCTGGCGTTGTCGGCGTTCTGGGATCCTTCTTGACGACAAACTTCTGCGATTCGGTGTGGCCGTCCACAGTCATCTGGACGGCATAAGTTCCGGGGACGATTTGGGGGCCGCGTACACCTCCCGCCCAGAAGATCATGCCCGGGAAACGGGTGGCGTCGGCGTAACGAAGGTCCCAGACGAATCGATTGAGTCCTGGCTTGGTGGAAGGTTTCGGGGTGGTGGGCCTCTCGTCCTCTTCCAGGCCTGCGGCCTCTTTTGGCTCGGGCTTCGAAGAGATCTCTCGGATCAACTTGCCGGAGGAGTCTGTGAACTTGAGGACGATATCGGAGGTTGGCTTGGCTTTGATGTAGTAATAGACGGTCACGCCGTTGGGAGGGTTCTTTCCGGCGTTTGGTGAAGGTCGCTCGAAGCCGCCACCGCCTCCCGCGTAACGGTATGTTGCTTTGGGTGGGAAGAGGTGGGTGGCTGCAGGGAGTTTTCCGGGCGCTAATTCGCGGATGAGCGCGAGGTCGTCGAGAACGTAGAAGCCGCGACCCTGAGTAGCCACAATCAGATCGTCTTCGCGTTTCTGGATGGTGAGATCGGTCATCGGCACGTTGGGAAGATTGAGCTGGAAGGGGATCCAGTTGTCGCCATCGTTGTAGGAGACATAGAGGTGCGCTTCGGTTCCAGCGAAGAGAAGACCCTTCACTTTCGTGTCGGGGCGAATCGTTCGGGTGAAGTCGTCGGCGGGAATTCCGTTGGTGATCTTTGTCCAGGTCTTGCCGAAGTCGCTGGTCTTATAGAGGAAGGGGCGGAAGTCATCAGATAGATACATCGTCGCGGCGACGTAGGCTGTTCCCGCGTCGAGGGGCGAGGCAGCGATGCAGTTGACGCGGATGAAGTCGGGAAAGTCCTTGGGTGTGACGTTGGTCCAGGTCTTGCCGGCGTCGCGGGTGAGGTGAATGAGCCCGTCGTCGGAGCCGACCCAGATGAGGCCTTTTTCTATCGTCGACTCGTCAATCGTGAAGATGGTGTCGTAGTACTCGACGGCCGTGTTGTCTTTTGTGATGGGACCGCCGACCGGGCCTTGCTTCGACTTATCATCGCGCGTCAGATCGGGGCTGATTGCGTTCCAGTGCTGACCTTCGTCCTCGGTCGTCATAAGGACATTTGCACCGGCATAGAGGAGCTTCTGATTCCATGGCGAAAAGAGGAGAGGGTAGCTCCACTGGAAGCGGTACTTCATGACTTCGACGCCCGAACCCATGGGGTTGTCAGGCCACACCGTGATGTTGCGAAGTGCGCGGGTCTTGTCGTCGTAGCGGGTGAGCAGGCCGTCGTATGATCCGGCGTAGACGTAGCGGGAGTCGGTGGGGTCGGGGGCGATCCAACCGCTTTCGCCGCCGCCTACTTCGTGCCAGTCGGACTCTGTGATGGAGCCGTTGTTGGAGCGGCTTGTGATTTCGACGGTGCTGCTGTCCTGCTGGGCTCCGTAGATGTGATAGGGGAAGTCCTGGTCGGTGGTGACGCGATAGAACTGGCCGGTAGGCTGGTTCATGATAGTGCTAAAGCTCTTGCCGCCGTCGAAGGTGATATTGGCTCCGCCGTCATTCGACTCGATCATGCGATTGGGATCGTCGTTCGCGATCCAGAGGTCGTGATTGTCGCCGTGGCCGGTGGGGATGGCTTTGAAGGTGCGGCCGCCATCGATGGAACGGTAGAAGCTGGTATTCAATGCATAGACCGTGTCGGCGTTTTTGGGATCTGCGAAGATGCGGGAGTAATACCAGGCGCGCTGTTTGACTTCGCGCTGATCGTTCACCTTGGTCCAGGTTGCGCCACCATCGTCGGAGTGAAAGATGCCACCTTCGTCGGCTTCGACGATGACCCAGAGACTGCCGGCTTTGACGGGCGAGACGGCGATGCCGATTCTGCCGATGATTCCCTTAGGCAGGCCGGAGTTGCGGGTGATCTCTTTCCAGGTGTCGCCGCCGTCGGTTGATTTGTAGAGGCCACTGTCAGGGCCGCCGCTTTCGAAGGTCCAGGGTTTGCGAATGACCTGCCAGATGCTGGCGTAGAGGACGCGTGAGTTCGTGGGGTCGATCGCAACATCGACGGCGCCGGCGAGATTGGTCTTATAGAGGACCTTCTGCCAGGTCTTGCCACCATCTTTTGTGCGAAACACGCCACGCTCTTCATTGGGGCCTGCCATGTGTCCGAGAGCGGCTACGTAGGCGATGTCGGGATTCTTCGGGTCGATGCGCAAAGCGCCGATTTGCTGCGTGTCTGTCAGGCCGACGTGGGTCCATGTGTGACCAGCATCAGTCGATTTGTAGACTCCGTCGCCATGGGAGGCGTTTCCACGGATGTCGCCCTCGCCCATACCGGCGTAGACGATGTTCGGATCAGAGTCGGCTACGGCGATTGCTCCTACGGAGCCAAGCTTTAATTGATCGTCCGCAATAGGAACCCAGTGATTGCCGCCGTCGACCGTTTTGAAGATGCCTCCGCCTGTGGCCCCCATGTAAAACGTGAGGGGTTCTGACTGGACTCCGGTCACTGCGCCAGAGCGTCCCCCGCGAAACGGGCCGATTTGCCGAAATTGAATCCCGTTGAATGGAGAATCTGATTTCTTCTCCGAATTTTCCTGGGCATCAGCGGAGAACGGCAGGATGGATGAGATCAGCAATGCCGATAGGGAAAGGATCGAAAACTCGATGGTCCGCTTTACCAAACGCTTGTGTACGACTTGATCTGACATTGTTCCTCTGGCCTAAGAATTTTGAAGCAGCAATAGGTTTACCGCGCTGGCCTGTGCTCGCCCGTTTGTCATGCTGTCAAATATTTCGGGCAGAGTGGGTTCCACGATGATCTGTATTCCAATGACGGCTATTCCGTTTCTGACGGATGATCGAATGGATTAGTTTCGAACCGAGCAAGGTCGAGGCTCCAGACGCCTTCCCTTCTCCTGACGAGCGGATCTCTTCCGGGGGTTCCAGCTTCGACTTCCATTATGCGATTTCGCAATGCATAATGGCTGCTTCTTGTATGAGACCCAGAATCCTGAGGGCGTTACGAGCTGGAGACGCAGGCATGTTTGTTCCGACCACCTTTCACGCAGCGCTTTTGATGACCGTTTTGAGCACTATCTGTTGGGGATCTTTCGCGAACACGTTTAAGGGGACGAAGAATTACCGATTTGAACTTTACTACTGGGACTATGGGCTTGGTATCTTCCTGATCTCACTCCTGCTTGCTTTCACGATGGGAAGTTATGCGGGTGGTCCGAATGCGTTTCTTGCGAATGTTCATGCTGCCGACACGATCAATCTGTTCTATGCGGCGCTGGGTGGCTTCATCTTTAATATCGCGAATGTGCTCTTGATCGCGGGCATCGAGATTGTGGGTCTTTCGGTTGCGTTTCCGATCGCGATCGGCATTGCACTGGTGGAGGGCGTTGTTCTGAGCTATGCGCTGCAGCCGCGCGGTAACCCCGTGCTGCTTACAGCAGGCGTGCTGATGGCAGTGGTCGCTGTTGTGCTGGTAGGCAAGGCTTATGGAGCGTTGCGGACCGGCGATAGTGCAGTTTCCCGGCGTGGCGTCGTGGTGTGCGTCATCTCCGGCCTGCTGATGGGGATCTTCGCGCCTTTTGTTACACGCGCGATGACGCGGGGTGCGACCCTGACGCCTTACACTACGGCGGTCTTCCTCACGCTGGGCGCTTTTATCTGCTGCTTCTTCTTCAACACGATACTTATGCGCAAACCGATTGTGGGGACGCCGGTGGCGGCGGGCGATTATTTTCGCGCTCCGAGGTCGTACCATGCTCTCGGCCTGCTGGGCGGAGCAATCTGGGGGCTTGGGACGGTGTTCAATTTTGTGGCTGCATCGCTTGTGGGAGTCGCTATCTCGTATGCGATCGGTCAGGCGTCGCCGATGGTCGCGTGCCTATGGGGTGTGTTTGTGTGGAAGGAGTTTCGTGGTGCGAATACACGAGCGAAGGGCTATCTTGCTGCGATGTTCGCCGCGTATCTGCTTGCGCTGGTGCTGATTGCACGGGCGTATGCAGCATGACTTTGTCTTAGCGCAACGTGAAGGAGGAGTGAGGAAGACGATGGGCAACGGGTATGTCGTGGTGATGGGAAGTTATGTGGCGGATGTCGCGTTCCGGACAAAGAAGCTGCCTGCCTGGGGCGAGACGTACATGGGAAGCGAATTCAAGCTCGGGCCGGGGGGAAAGGGATCGAACCAGGCGGTGGCGGCGGCTCGTGCAGGGGCCAAGGTGAGCTTCATCAGCAAACTTGGCCGCGACGCCTTTGGTGATATGGCGCGCAAGATCTATCGCGAGGAGGGCATCGACATGACGCATCTGCTGGAGACGGATTCGGCCACGGGCGCGGCGGCGATCCTCATCGATGCGGTGAAAGGGGAGAATGCGATCATCGTGGTTCCGGGCGCGTGCTATGAACTGACACCGGAGGAGGTGGAGCGGGCTCGCGAGCTGATTGCGGGAGCGCTTGTGTTTGTTACTCAGTTGGAACTTTCGGTGCCGACGGTGGAGTATGGCCTGAGGCTGGCGCATTCTGCAGGCGTGCCGACGATCTTGAATCCAGCACCCGGCTGCAAGTTGCCGGAGACGATCTTTGCATACTGCGACTACATCACGCCAAACGAATCCGAGGCTGAGGTTCTGACGGGGATTCGCGTGGCTACGATGGAAGATGCGGAGGCGGCGGCTGATGCGCTGCTGGCGCGCGGGGTGCGGAACGCGGTAATTACGCTGGGGGCACAGGGAGCGCTGGTGAAGAGCGCCAAGGTGCGGCAACATGTTCCTGCGTTTTTCGCGGGAGATGTTGTGGAGACCACGGGGGCAGGGGACGCGTTCAATGGGGGCTTCGCTGTGGCGCTGGCGGAGAAGAAAGATGTTGTGGAGGCGGCACGGTTCGGGTGTGCGGTAGCAGGGATTTCGGTTACGCGCCCGGGTACAGCACCTTCGATGCCCTCTCGCAGAGAGATTGACGATTTGTTGAAGCGATTTTAGTGGGAGAGATTGCGGGTTTGCTGCCGATTTAGCCGGACGCGGCTTTTAGGCGATGACCTGAATGAATTAAGATCATTAAAGCGCTTTAGAGAAAGCTTTCTCGCACGAGTTTTGCGGAGTGTCTTATGGCTGTGAAACAACAGGAAAATCATTCAACCCTTGGCCATTCTCTTCCGGTTCAATTGAATGGCCGGCTATTGGAGCCGAATCGCCGGATCCCGCTGAATCTCGAGTGGGTCGAGGAGATTCGCGTGAACACGAGCGCGGTGGAGCGCCGCGCGAGCACGATTGGCACGCGCCGCACAGTGAAGAAGGAGTGGCAGGCAGCGTGGCTGCTTCGCGCTATTGCGTGCATGGACCTTACGACGTTGAGTGGAGACGACAGCGCTGAACGAGTGAAGAGGCTGTGTGCTAAGGCCAGGCGTCCGCTGCAGCATCATCTGGTGGAGAAGCTGGGCGTTGAGGAGCTGGGGCTGACGACTGGAGCGGTTTGCGTTTACCACGCGTTTGTCGAGACTGCGGTGAAGGCACTGGAGGGGACGAAGATTCCAGTCGCTGCGGTGTCTACGGGATTTCCTGCGGGTCTTTCGCCGCTGGCGGAACGGGTGCAGGAGATTCGCCGCTCCGTCGAAGCGGGAGCGCACGAGATTGACATCGTGATTACGCGGGCGCATGTATTCAATGGCGAATGGCAGGCACTTTATGACGAGGTGGCCGCATTCAAAGATGCGTGCGGGCCTGCGCATATGAAAGCTATTCTCGGCACGGGCGATCTGCTGACATTGCGCAATGTTGCGCGCGCCAGCGTTGTTGCGATGATGGCCGGGGCTGACTTCATCAAGACTTCTACGGGCAAAGAGGCTGTGAATGCGACGATTCCCGTGTCACTGGTGATGGTGCGCGCTATTCGCGACTATGCCGAGCGGACGGGAATGGCGGTGGGATTCAAACCGGCGGGCGGAATCAAGACGGCAAAGCAGGCGTTGGAATGGATGTTTGTGATGAAGGATGAGCTGGGGCGGCCGTGGCTGGAGCCGAGCCTGTTCCGGTTTGGCGCGAGCAGCATGCTGGCCGATATCGAGCGACAACTGGAACACTATGTCACTGGCCGTTATTCCGCTGCGTACCGTCACCCGATCGCGTAAGGAGAATCCGTGAGCAACTTTATTGTCGAAGAGTTTTACAGCATGGAGTACGGGCCGGCCCCGGAAGACACGAAGGAAGTGGACCGCTGGCTCAATGCGCATGGGCGCAGCTTTGGTCACTACATCAATGGTGAATGGAAGAAGCCCTCGTCAGGGGAGTACTTCGCTACGAATGATCCTGCGAATGGGGACAAGATTGCCGACGTGGCTCATGGGGATGCTGCAGATGTGGATGCGGCGGTGAAGGCTGCGCGTAAGGCTCTGCCGGCGTGGCAGGCATTGAGCGGCCATGAACGTGCGCGATATCTTTATGCTTTGGCGCGGCAGGTGCAGAAGCACTCGCGCCGGCTTGCTGTTCTGGAGACGATCGACAACGGAAAACCCATTCGCGAGAGTCGCGATATCGACATTCCGCTTGTTGCACGACACTTTTATCATCACGCGGGATGGGCGCAACTGCTGGAGAGCGAGTTTCCCGGCTATGCGGCTTGTGGTGTAGTGGGGCAGATTATTCCGTGGAACTTTCCTCTGCTGATGTTTGCGTGGAAGGTCGCTCCGGCATTGGCTGCGGGGAATACGGTGGTCATCAAGCCCGCAGAATACACGCCGCTGACGGCGCTCGCGTTTGCTGAACTGGCGAGCGAGGTGGGGCTGCCGCCGGGTGTGCTGAACGTCATCAATGGAGATGGACGCACGGGTGCGCTGCTGGTGGAGCATGACCAGATCGACAAAATTGCATTTACCGGGTCGACGGAGGTTGGCCGGATTATTCGCAAAGCTACTGCTGGTTCTTCGAAGAAGCTCTCGCTCGAGCTTGGGGGAAAATCTCCTTTCATCGTGTTTGATGATGCGGATTTGGATTCGGCGGTTGAGGGGCTGGTGGATGGGATCTGGTTCAACCAGGGGCAGGTGTGTTGCGCGGGTTCGCGGCTGTTGGTGCAGGAGCGCGTTGCGGATGTGTTTTACGGCAAAGTGCGCGCGCGGATGGAGACTTTGCGGGTGGGTTCCCCGCTGGACAAGTCGATTGATATAGGTGCGATTGTCGCGCCGGTCCAACTGGAACGGATTCGGTCGCTGGTCGATCAGGGTGTTGCCGATGGCGCGACATGCTGGCAGCCGACATCCACGTTGCCGCAGCAAGGTCTCTACTTTCCGCCGACTCTGCTGACTGGAGTGCATCCGACGGCGACGGTGGCTCAGGAAGAGATCTTCGGCCCGGTGCTCGCTGCGATGACCTTTCGCACTCCGAGCGAGGCGGTCGAGCTTGCGAACAACACGACCTACGGGCTGGCGGCTTCGATCTGGAGCGAGAGCATCAACGTTGCGCTTGATGTCGCTTCGCAGATCAAGGCGGGAGTTGTTTGGGTGAACAGCACGAATCTGTTTGATGCATCGTGCGGGTTTGGAGGCTATCGGGAGAGCGGCTACGGACGCGAAGGTGGACGCGAAGGGATGTATGAGTATCTCGAACCAACTTGGCTGTACGGGCGAGGGAAGACTAAACATGCTGCGAAAACTGTTGCCAAGCTTGTGGAGCCTGATGGCGACGGTTCCTCCTCAATCGATCGGACGGTGAAGCAATACATCGGGGGGAAACAGGCAAGGCCGGATTCCGGTTACAGCTTCCCTGTTTATGGGCGCGATGGCAAGCTGATCGGCGAAGCTCCGCTGGGTAACCGCAAGGACATTCGCAATGCTGTGGAGGCGGCGCACAAGGCTGAGAAGTGGGCGAAGACAGCTGCGCATACGCGGGCGCAGATTCTTTACTACATTGCCGAGAACCTGATTCAGCGCAGCGCGGATGTTACGGCGCGGCTCGCCAAGGTTGTGGGTGAAGATCAGGCTGCGTCTGAGGTGAAGTTAGGAATCGAACGCATCTTTACTTACGCTGCCTGGGCCGATAAGTATGACGGAGCGGTACACAATCCGCCGATGCGCAATGTGACGCTTGCGATGAATGAGGCAATCGGCGCGGTCGGCATCATTTGCCCGACGGAGGCTCCGCTGCTGGGATTTCTTTCGCTGGTGATGCCGGCGATCGCTGCAGGGAATACAGTGGTGGCAGTTCCCTCGGAGAACTACGCGACCATCATTGGCGATCTTTATCAGGTCTTCGACACGAGTGATTTGCCTGGCGGTGTGGTCAACATCGTTGCAGGACGGCCTGCCGAACTGGCGAAGACACTTGCGGAGCATGATGATATCGATGCGATCTGGTGCTTTCGCGAGCCGGCGGACGCGACGCTCGTGAAGGCAGCTTCTATCGGCAACCTGAAACAGGTTTGGACCAACGATAAGTACGATATCGATTGGTTCGACGTGAAGCAGGGTGAAGGGAACTACTTCATGCGGCACGCGACACAAATTAAAAATATCTGGGTTCCATATGGGGAGTGAGTAGCTGGCGGCGACGATTACGCGTATCCGTTATTGATAAGAAATGGACCAAGGTATGCACCGTTGGACTCCGATCAGGGAGGCGACGATGGGAACTGTTTGTTGTTAGCGATGCTCCGAGGGTCCATCAGGGTGTTCGAGATCGAGCAAGGCTCCGTCGCCAAGGTAGGCGTCGCTGGCAGCCGGAGACAGCCTACGCGGATTTTCCGCTATACGCCAAAGAGTTGAGGCACTGGAGCGAGCGCTTCCGATATTGCCGGACGGTTGGTCCTGTCGAAGCCCGAGATTGACTGTTCGTTCCGAGAGTTCTGGTTCGGGCACGGCTGACACGACGGGCGTAAGCCTTTTCGACTGCAATGCCCTCCTTCGGCCTATGATGAAATAGGACAAGTACCCATGCCTCGCTCCAGCCCCACTACGCTCAGTCTCCCTGCCTTCTCCGGTGTCACCCGGAAGTTGATCCTTGCCAATGTTGCGGTTTTCTTTGCGCTGGGATTGCTTCACTGGCTAGCTCCGCAGTTGGAACCAGTACTCACGAGCCATCTCTTCCTTGAGCCGCGCGCTGTTGTTCATGGGGAGATATGGCAGCTCGTTACCTATTCGTTCATCAATCAGGGAATTCTTGGCATCCTCTTTGGAATGCTGACTTTGTGGTTTGTCGGCGCTCTGCTTGAGCCGTCTTTTGGGGGGCGGTGGCTGGGGGAGCTTTACTTTACTTCGGTGATTGGCGGGGCGCTGCTTGCGACGGTTATCTCCTTTACTCACATACTGGGATTGCGGCCGGATGTTGTGGGGGTCGGTGCCTATACGGGGATCTTCGGGTTGCTGGTCGCGATTGGGATGTTGTTTGGGGATCAGGAGTTTCTGCTTTGGTTTTTGGTGAGGATCAAGGCTAAGTACCTTGTTTCTTTATATATCCTGATTGCGATTGCGGTGCTTTTGAAGGAGTACGACAGCTTTGGGGCTTTGTTGCAGCTTTCGGGGGCGCTTTGCGGGTATCTGTTTGTGAAGTTTGCTCCTCGGCGGGGGTTGGCTTTTGGGCTTAGTGAGCGGTACTTCGGGGTTCGGAACAACTACTACCGGTGGAAGCGGCGGCGGGCGGCTCGTAAGTTTGAGGTTTATATGAAGAAACAGAACCGGGAGGTCCATTTCGATAAGGATGGGCGGTATGTGGATCCGGATGAGCTTAGGAAAAATCCGAATGATAAGCGGTGGATGAATTAATTTTTGCGTGGGTTTTTTGTAGAAAAAGTTCCGGGTTGATTGGGGTGGCTTAAGGGTTATGTTTGCGGGTGTTTTGAGGGGGGTTGGGGAACAGCGGGTGTTTTTTGGATGGTTTTTTATGGTGGAGTTGTGGTGTTTTTGTGGTGGGAATGTGGTGGTTGGGTGGCTCTTGAGCGGGCCCTAAGAAAATGCCACTTTTGGAAAATATTTCTGTGGAAATCGGTGGGCGGGGTGCCGAACAAAAGAGAACCGACAGCGGGACCGGCGAAGGCGAAGACAGATTCCTTCCTCTCCGGCTTTCGCTGGGGTCCGGGGTGAAAGTACGAGCAACCCCAAGGACAACCGCAGATTCCTCCGCTGCGCTGCGGAATGACAAACAAAGGAACAGGCAACAGCAGAGACAAATGCGGGGGTCTCTCCACTGCGCTACTCACGATGGAGCTGTGAGTAGCTTCGGTCGAGATGACGCTTTTTGGGGGTGCTGAGTGAAGGCAAAAGCAACAGCCAAGACGAAACACAGGGATCCTTCACTGCGTTCAGGATGACGACCCTCAGAGTGCGACGACTGCGCTGGGTTCCGAGACAAAAGTACGAGCAACCCCAAGGACAACCGCAGATTCCTCCGCTTCGCTGCGGAATGACAAACAAAGGAACAGGCAACAGCAGAGACAAATGCGGGGGGGCTCCACTGCGCTACTCACGTAAAGCTGCGAGTAGCATACGTGGACCTGTGGTTAGTTGGAGTGAGATGGCTGCGCTTGGCGTCAGGTGCGGGGGACGATCTTCAGGTGGAGTTCTCGGAGTTGCTGGTCGGTGGGGTGGCTGGGGGCGTCGACCATGAGGTCGATGGCTTTGGCGGTTTTTGGGAAGGCTATGACCTCGCGGAGGCTGGTTGCGCCGGCGAGGATCATCACGATGCGGTCGAGGCCGAGGGCTATGCCGCCGTGTGGGGGGGTGCCGTACTCGAGGGCGTCGAGGAAGAAGCCGAAGCGCTCTTTGGCCTCGGCGTCGGACATGCCTAAGGAGCGG
The DNA here is from genome assembly GCA_963841335.1 of uncultured Acidobacteriaceae bacterium. Classification (GTDB taxonomy): domain Bacteria; phylum Acidobacteriota; class Terriglobia; order Terriglobales; family Acidobacteriaceae; genus Edaphobacter. Next base: position 1,283,197 of record CAWJCF010000001.1, read on the forward strand.
AATATTTCGGCCTGCACGTCCTGGCGGTGGATTCGGATGGAGCCGGAGCCTAGCTCGGTCCCGTTGAGGACGATGTCGTAGGCGAGGGCCCGGACGGCACCTTTGTCGGAGGTGAGTCGGCCGGCTTTGATGTCTTCTTCGTGAGGCGAGGTGAAGGGGTGGTGGGCGGCGTTCCAGGTTTTGGTCTCTTCGTCCCACTCGTACATGGGGAAGTCGGTGACCCAGAGGAATTTGAAGTCGGCGGCAGTGCCGGTTTGCTCGAATGCTTTGTGCTTGTCGGCGAATTTTTGTGCGAGTTGCAGGCGGAGGGAGCCTACGCGCTTCCATATCCACTGGGGATCGTAGTTCCACTTCTCGGGGGTGCCGGGTTTGGGAGTGATGACGATGATGAGGTCTTCGGGAGTGACTCCGGCTTCGAGGGTGGGCTCGGCTGCGAGCTTTCCTTCGATGGCTTCGGCTAGTGGCGCGAAGGTTGGGTTGGTTTTGAGGCGGGCTACGTCGAGGGAGTCGAGGCCGCTGGGGCCGAAGGTGGCGCGAATTTCTTCGGTGAGGGCTCGGCGCTGCGTGCCGCTTAGGCCTCCGGCTTTGGGGATGACGAAGCCTAGGACGGGAAGGTTCTGTTCGATTTTTAGCTGGTCGCGGAGTTCGGGGGTGAGTTCGCCGGTGAGGTCGGTGAGGGCGGGCAGGCGCATGTCGGGCTTGTCGATGCCGTAGCGGCGGATGGCCTCGTCGTAGCTCATCTGGATGAAGGGCGGCTCGAGGGTGATTCCTGCGGTGGCGAATGCTGCGCTTAGGAAGCCTTCGACTACGCGGAAGACCGTTGCCTGCTGGGGGAAGGTCATCTCGAGGTCGATCTGGGTGAACTCGGGCTGGCGGTCGGCGCGGAGGTCTTCGTCGCGGAAGCATCGGGCGATCTGGAAGTAGCGGTCGAAGCCGGAGATCATGAGGATCTGCTTGAAGATCTGCGGGGACTGCGGGAGCGCGTAGAAGGAGCCGGTGTGGACGCGGCTGGGGACGAGGTAGTCGCGCGCGCCCTCGGGGGTGGAGCGGGTCATGAAGGGGGTTTCGATCTCGAGGAAGCCTTCGCCGACGAGGTAGTTGCGGATGGCCATGGCGACGCGGCTGCGGAGGGCGAAGTTGTGCTGCATGCCGGTGCGGCGGAGATCGAGGTAGCGGTACTTGAGGCGGACCTCTTCGTTGGCGATGGCGTCTTCGGCGGGCGAGAAGGGCGGGGTTTTGGACTCGTTGAGGAGGAGGAGGTCGTGGGCGACTACTTCGATTTCGCCGGTGGCCATGTTGGGGTTGGAGAGGCCTTCGCCGCGGCGGCGGACTTTGCCTTTGACGGCGACGACGTACTCGGAGCGTGCGGCTTCGGCCTTTTGGTGCGCGGGGCCGGAGATCTCCTTGTCGAGGACGATCTGGGTGATGCCGGTGCGGTCGCGGAGGTCGAGGAAGATGAGGTTGCCGTGGTCGCGGCGGCGGTTGACCCAGCCCATGAGGACGACGTCCTGGCCGGATTGTTCCATGCGCAGTTCGCCGCATTTGTGCGTGCGCTGTAAGTTGCCTAAAAAGTCTAGAGTCACGATGAGTTCTATTGTACGAACTTTGGCGGATGGAGTGAAAACAGAGTCACACATAAGCAGAGAAAAGAGGCTGCTACCGCGATAGTCCATCGCCAATCACTTGCGGAAACGGCTCTGATTCCTTGAGGAGCTATTGTTCGCACAGACGTCACGGAAATATCTTCAACTTCTGATTGTTTTGCTTTAGAGGAGATGACCCGGTCGACCACCTTAGAAACAACCGATCCAGCTAATCCGAATTCGACAAAGACGAGGATTTGCACGTAATTCGGAAAGGCTGGAGTTGTTGTGGGGAGAAACTGCTTACGAAATGCCAATATAAGGAACAAATGAACGAGATTAATGCCGATGGACAGCTTTGCAAGAGACTCTGTGCGCATGTGGGTCGACTCTAACTGACGAGATCCCATCTGGTATCGCATAAAACATACCCCAGGGGGTAAAGCCCCCATTTGTGGCTGGGCGGGAGAGGCCCAAGGCTGAAGCCTTGGGTTTACCTAGAGGCGACGGCAAAGGCAAAAGCAAAAGACGAATACAGGGATCCTTCACTGCGTTCAGGATGACGACCCTCAGAGTGGGACGACTCCGCTGGGGGTCCGAGACAAAAGTACGAGCAACCCCAAGGACAACCGCAGATTCCTCCGCTTCGCTGCGGAATGACAAACAAAGGAACAGGCAACAGCAAAGACAAATGCGGGGGTCTCTCCACTGCGCTACTCACGTGAAGCTGCGAGTAGCTTCGGTCGAGATGACGCTTTTTGGGGGTGCTTGAGTGAAGGCAGAAGCAACAGCCAAGACGAAATACAGGGATCCTTCACTTCGTTCAGGATGACGACGATGGGAACGCGTAGGTCACCGCCTCATGAACGGTTAGGTTGTCTGTTCGCTGTCGCAGAATCGTATCTCGCGTTGTTGTCATCCAATTGGTTGAATGGCAAACACACCAAGTCTCTTCGACCCCATCCAGATTGGGGATCTTCACCTCCCCAATCGCATCTTCATGGCGCCTCTGACCCGTCTGCGCGGCACAGCCGACCACGTTCCCACACCGATCATTGCGGAATACTACAGGCAGCGTGCCACCGCGGGCCTCATCCTCAGCGAGGGTATCCCCATCGACCCGCTCGGCGTAGGGTATGCCAAGGTCCCCGGCCTCTGGTCGCGGGAGCAGACGGAAGCCTGGAAGCCCATCACCGCAGCCGTCCACGCTTCCGGGGGCCATATCTTCGCGCAGATCTGGCACGTAGGACGTATATCGGACCCTGAGTTCCTCAATGGCCAGGTTCCCGTTGCTCCCAGCGCTATAGCGGCTTCCGGTACGGTGAGCCTCCTTCGCCCTCAGCGTCCTTTCGTTACTCCACGCGCGCTTGAAACCAGCGAGGTCCGGGGCGTCATCGAGGCCTTCCGCCGCGGCGCTCAGAACGCTCAGCTCGCCGGCTTCGATGGCGTCGAACTCCACGGAGCCAATGGCTACCTGCTCGATCAGTTCCTCCAAGACGGCTCGAACCACCGGACAGATGAATACGGCGGCCCCTTGGAAAACCGCGCCCGTCTGCACATTGAGTGTGCCGAAGCTGCCATCTCGGTCTTCGGCCCCGGCCGCGTTGGCATGCACCTGGCGCCGCGCGGCGATGCGCACGGCATCTCCGACTCCAACCCGCACGCCACCTTCACTTATCTTGCCCGTGAGTTGGGGAAACGCCACCTCGCCTTCATCGCAGCCCGGGAGCACGTCGGCCCCGACAGCCTTGGCCCAACGCTTAGACAAGCCTTCGGAGGCGTCTTCGTTGCTAACGAGGCCATCGACTTTGCTGTCGGGCAGCGGCTCCTTGATGAAGGTAAAGCCGATGCCGTGGCTTTTGGGAAGCTCTTCATCGCGAATCCTGATTTGCCCGCCCGCTTTCGGAAAAGCGCACCGCTCAACCGTCCCAACCCAGCAACGTTCTACGCTTCCGGCACCGAGGGGTATACCGACTATCCGGCACTGGAGAGCTAGCCGGTTGGTTCGCGGGCAAATCCGCTAACTGACACAATTGTCACAAACTCCGTCTACAATTCCGGCATCCAAGAATCTGATATCCCCATCCAAGGAATGACTGGAGAAGACATGACCACAAAAAAGAAAAGCAGTGCGGGTTCCCCGCTGACCCGCGAGAAACTGACTGACCTGCTCAACGAAGACCTCTCACGCGAATACCAGGCAATCATCGCCTACGTGAACTACTCCCAGGTGCTCAAAGGCGCTGCCTATATGAATATTGCAGGTGAGCTCGAGGTGCACGCCAAAGAGGAGCTTGCACACGCCCTGGCGCTGGCTAATCACATTGACTACCTTGGGGGTATGCCTTCGGTCACACCAAAGCCGGTCAAGACATCTGAAAAAGCAGAGGATATGCTGCGCTTCGATCTGGACAACGAAAGAGAGACCATCCGCCAATACAGGCGGCGGATCAAGCAGTGCGACGAGCTCAATGAGTTTGCTATCGGGGAATCCATCCGCGAAATTCTAATGCAGGAGCAGGACCACCTCATCGCCCTAGCTACTGCCCTTGGAATTGACCCGCCCAACCCGGGCATCGCAGACTAAGATTTATCCTGCCGCAACGAGTGACGGCGACGAATCATGAGATTCGTCGCCGACTACCTCTAGATCACCTACTTGTCGATCTTCAGGTTGATGACGAACTGGGCCTTGCTGTCGAACGAACTGATCGTCTTCACGGCACTCTTTTTACCGTTGTTCTCTGCCCACACCTCATAGTCGGTAGTCTGCGAGAGTTGCCCGAACCGGTAGTTCCCTTCGTCATCCGAGAAGAAGCTTTTGACCGAAAGGCTGCGGGTGTCCTTCAGATAAACCACGGCACCCTTGATCGGCGCGTTTGCACTATCGGTCACTTTCCCCTGAACAACCCGCTGTGCAGGGCCGCGCTGCTCCGCAAACACACCCGTGCCATACACGGGGACCGAGAACGCTGTCACGCAGCACATGGCGAGGATCACTTGGCCGACAAACGAGCGGAACGAACCAGGAATAAGCTTCATTGTTTCAGTATATGAGTATCCCTTGAAATGCCTCAGCGGTTACTCCTCATCGTCATCATCGGCGTGCATGGGATCTTCGTCGTCATAGCCGGCTTCATCGATCACCGCGAGCTCCACGGGATCAACCGAGACAATCTCCAGGTCCACCCCGCACTCATCGCATTGGACCGTTTCGCCTTCTTCCACCTCATCGGCGTCAACGATAATCGGGTTATCGCATTCGGGACATACAACCGCCATTTTCAACTCCTCCAGCAGCATTCGTGTTCGCCCACCCACCTATAGCAAATTGTTTCCTTATAGGATGATGATTACAGCAATCGCGCGGACACCCTGCTAATTATTTAGCGGCCTTCCCGTCCATTCGTCAAGCATGGTCGCTGTCATTTTTTAGTTTTCCCACAAGGAGAAACTTCGTGATCGCCGGTCCCCGTTTCCTCTCTCATTTCAGCGGTTTAATCGTTGCCTTTTCTCTTCTCGGCTCCGGCCTTCTCCACGCGCAGCAACAGCTTCCGGCTGGTCAGCCCATCGCCGCTGCACCGGCCGATCCTGCTATCGCCAATGCGCTCCAGCAGGTTTCCCCGGAGAACATCAAGGCAATCATCTCCAAACTCGTCACCTTCAACAATCGCAGCACCCTCTCCAGCATGGATACCGATCTCCCGACCGGCACAGGGGCAAGCGCCGCCGCAGACTGGATTGAGTCGGAGTTCAAGCGCTATTCCGCAGACTGTGGGGGCTGCCTCGACGTGAAGCGTGACGACTTTGTTGAACCTGCCGCCACCGGCCCGGCCGCGCGCATCACCAAGCCGACAAAAATCACTAACGTCTACGCCATCCTCCATGGCACCGATCCCGCCCAGACTGCGCGCATGGTGCTGGTCACCGGCCACTACGACTCCCGCAACTCCACCAACGGCAATACTCACGACCCCGCTCCTGGCGCCAACGACGATGCCAGCGGAACGGCCGTCTCCCTCGAGTGCGCGCGCGTCCTCAGCAAGCTGAAATTTCCCTCCACCATCGTCTTTGTCGCCGTCGCTGGTGAAGAGCAGGGTCTCAATGGCAGCAGGCACCTTGCCAAGCTCGCAAAATCCGAGGGCTGGCAGCTTGAGGCCGTCCTGAATAACGACATCGTGGGCGGCGATACCACGCCCGGCGTAGCAGGCTCTGACAAGAGCGCCGTTCGTGTCTTCTCCGAAGGCGTCCCCGGTCCCGCGACGCTCGAGCAACTGCGTCAGATCCAGACCATCGGGGCGGAAAATGACTCTCCCGCACGCGAACTCGCCCGCGCCATCGTCGACGTCGGCCGAACCTACTTCCACCCCACTTCCGAGCGGCTCTCTGCCGGAACGCCTCCCAACCAGCCCCACAACATGGCGATGCGCATGGTCCCTGCGTTCCATCCCGTGATGATCTTCCGCCGCGATCGCTTCGGCCGCGGCGGCGACCACACCAGTTTTTCGCAGGAGGGCTTCGCCGCCGTGCGCTTCACAGAGTGGCTGGAAAACTTCAATCACCAGCACCAGGACCTGCGCACGGAAAACGGCATCGAGTATGGCGATCTCCTGAAGTTTGTGGACTTCAACTATGTCGCCAATGTAGCCCGCCTCAATGCCGCGACGCTGGCCACGCTGGCCTCCGCGCCTGGGCAGCCACGCAACGTCGCTGTGCTCGATCCGCCCTATGACACGCGGACCACCCTTCGCTGGGAAAAGCCACTGGGCTTCCCCGCCGGCGCCACCTTCGAGGTTGTCTACCGTGACTCCAGCCAGCCCGACTGGACCAACGTCGTCTCCGCTGGGGACGCCACCTACGTCGCCGTTTCTCTCTCCAAAGACAATGTCATCTTCGGCGTTCGTTCTGTCGACGCAGCCGGGCATCGCAGTGCCGCTGTGTACCCCATACCGCCTCCCCGCCAGCCTCGGACTGCGGGACAAGCTTCGCCCGCCGGGAATTAGCTCTTCGAAAGAAGGATTTCTGAAGGCACCACATCCAAGTTTTGGATTTTCGCTACGCTTCCTTCAGTCGGCGACGATCAAATCCCCAGGCACAATGGGGCGGGTCCGCGGGAGCATCCCGCGATATGCCGCAAAACCCATCAGCAGGAGCGTACACGCAAAGATACCCAGCTTCGTCAGATTCGACACCGGCGTCAGGGGGAAGGTCTTCCAAACTACCAGGAGAAGCGCCTGTGACGCGGTGACCGCCCAAACCGAGCCGTAGAAATATCGCCGTTCCATGCCTTCTCCCCGGGTCGAGAGCCCCACACGCGGCAACATACCCGCTGCACCGAGCAGCAGAATGGTCCCGCAGACCGGCAGGTAGGCATAGCGATAAACCTGCGCCATGTACCAGGTTCCCGTTACAGCCGCGATCAGCAAACCAACGAGGTTTAGGATCGCAAAACTTAGCACCGCGTTCCACGCAAATGTGTAGCAGACGCGCCTGTAGAGCGGATTTGGCTTGTTCTCGTCGAAGCGCAGAATATACGGCCGCGGTTCCACACCGGGCAACTGCCCGCGTAGACCAGCGATGCCAGTTCCGACCAGCACAAGCAGCAACCAGGTCATATTGCGCCATCCAAAGCCGTGGGCAAAGAGCGAAAAAGTTAACGGTCCCGGGGCAAGAAAGAACACCCAGATCCATATAGGCCAGTGCGCCAATCGGTAGAGAGGCGTGTTCCGCTCCCGCATCTTTCGCGCCTGAGCGTATTCGACCCTCCCGCCATGCCGCATACGCGAGAGTTTCGCAGAGGTGCCGCGAGCGAGTCAATTCGACCGCAGACCATACCTGACAACTTGCGGTTGTTCCACTTCGCTGGACAGCTATGATGGCGATGTGCGTTCTCATTTGGCGAGCCTCGTTGAAGATTTTCGCAAGCGTGGTACTGAGACGGCGGTGGTAGCCCATCGAGGCAATCGGCGGTATGCGACAACGTATGCGGAACTCGCGCAGCTTGCGGGGCGGTTTGCGGCTGACCTCGACCGGCGCGGTGTAGCGGCAGGTGACCGGGTTCTGCTGTGGGGCGAAAACTCTGCGGAATGGATTGGAGTTTTCTTCGGTTGCCTGCTGCGCGGAGTGATCGCGGTTCCCCTGGACGCGGCCGGCTCGAGTGAGTTTGCTGCACGGGTGCTAAAAGATGTTTCGCCGAAGCTGGTTGTGGGCGACCGCCGGCTGCTGGCTTCGCTCGAAAGCGTTGTCCCGCGAATATTGTTCTCGGAGATGGATGTGGAGTTGCCAGCAGAGCCGATGTTCTCCGTGAGTGATGCTGTGAATGAGCGGACGCCGTTTCAGATCATCTTTACGTCCGGCACGACCGCGGAGCCGAAGGGAATTGTCCTGACGCACCGCAATGTTCTGGCGAGCCTGCAGCCGATTGAGGACGAGATTGCCAAGTATCTGAAGTATGAGCGGTGGGTGCATCCTCTGCGGTTTCTACACAGTGTGCCGTTGAGTCACGTCTTCGGGCAATTCATGGGGTTATGGACACCTCCTCTGCTGGCGGCAGAGGTCCACTTCGGCGAGCAACTGGAGCCGTCGCGGATGACGGAACTGATACGGCGCGAACGCATCTCGGTGCTGATTGCGGTGCCACGCGTCTTGCAGCTGCTGCGGACGCATCTACTGGCACGTTATGAGACGGTTGCACGCGACCTGGAGCAGGCTAAGAGCCTCTCGATCTGGAAGCGGTGGTGGCGATTCCGGAAGGTGCACAGTGCTCTGGGTTGGAAGTTCTGGGCTGTGATCTCGGGAGGAGCGACGCTGCCGGCTGAGCTGGAGGATTTCTGGAGCAGGCTTGGGTTTGCGCTGATTCAGGGTTATGGGATGACGGAGACGACGGCTCTTGTGACGCTGAATCATCCGTTCCGCATCGCACATGGAACGATCGGGAAGGCTCTCCCTGGGCGCGAGGTTCGGATTAGCGACGAAGGCGAACTGCTTGTGCGCGGAGAGATGCTGGCAACCGCGACGTGGCAGGGAGGAACATTCCGCCCTCGGCAGGATGAATGGCTGGCGACCGGCGATCTGGTTGCCGAGGATGAATCGGGCGATCTGAGATTTCTCGGTAGAAAGGGGGACGTCATTGTCACGGGCGCGGGGATGAATGTGCATCCCGCCGATTTGGAAGAGGCAATGATGCGACAAGCCGGCGTGCGGGGATGCGTCGTTGTGCCATGCGAGGGGAAGAGCGGCCCGGAGCCGGTCGCTGTAGTGCTTTCTTCGGCGGCCGATGCGGAGCTTCAGACGATGGTGGGGCAGGCGAACCGCGGACTCGCCGAGTATCAGCAGATTCGCCGAGTGCTCAAGTGGCCGGAACTGCAGTTCCCGTTCACCTCGACGGGGAAGTTGTTGCGCAAAAATGTGGCGGAGTGGGCATGCGCGACGCTCTTGAGTCAGCAACAGGGAGCATCTTCAAGGACGATAGCAAGCGGAGACGCATTACTCCGAACGATTGCGGGGATTACCGGTGAGACTCTCGCAGAGTGCGACGACCAGTTACGGCTTTCGGAGGATCTATATCTCGATAGCCTCGGGCGAGTGCAGTTGCAGTCGGTGCTGGAGCAGCAGCTGGGAATGGAGCTCGACGATAATGCCCTCGCTGAAGTGAAGACACTGGGTGAACTGCGTGCGTTGTTGGAGCACGTTGGCGGCATGAGTGTTTCGTCTCAGAGAGTGGGAGATACTGCGCCGATCGGTTCGTCCGCGAATCCGGCCGAGTTGACGGCGTCGCCTCCACTCAAAATGCGCGAGGGGGAGCCTGAGCTTGGGTATCCGCGCTGGCCTTGGAGCTGGCCGATTCGGGCAATTCGCGTTGCCTTTATCGAACTAGTGATGCGCCCGCTGGTCTGGTTGCTTGTCGCGCCTCGCGTAGTGCGAGAGCCAGGAGAACTGCCGCGTGGGCCGGTACTGGTGATTGCGAATCATGTGACTGCTTACGATGGCGCGCTGATTCTGTACGGTCTGCCAGGAAGGTTGCGGAGACGCATGGCGATTGCGATGTCGGCGGAGGTGTTGCTGGATCTTCGGCTTGGTCGCAACCAGCAGAGCGCGCTGCGGAACCTGTTGGCGCCTGCCGGATACTTTCTGGTGATCGCGTTGTTCGATGTTTTTCCGTTGCCTCGACAGCGTGGATTCCAGAAAAGTTTTGCGCATGCAGGCGAAGCGATGGACCGGGGGTACTCGGTGATGATCTTTCCGGAGGGAACGCGGAGTGCCGATGGAAAGATGCGCGGGTTCAGGGCCGGGATAGGCCTGCTTGTGGAGCAGTCTCGGGTCCCAGTGGTCCCGGTAGCGCTGATCGGGCTGGGTGAGATGCGGGCGCGCAAGACACGCTGGTTTCGTTCGGGACGACTGGAAGTACGTGTCGGCAACGCTGTTTCAGTCGACGAAGGTGCAGAGCCTGCGCAACTGACTGTGAGGCTTGAGGAGAGCGTGAGACGGCTTCGATCGGAAGACTAGACTTCAGTCTCCGGCGACTGCCATCTCGTATCGATCCCGCGGTTGCGCGCGCAGCGATTGTTCGAAGGCAGCCAGCTGTGATTCGATATCGTTTTCGACTTTTCGCCGCTTGACGACGTCCTCGCGGTAGCGGCGGAGGAAGTAATCGATGGTTTCGACGCGAATGCGGATGGAACCGGAGGGTTTGTTTTCGTCTAGATCCTTGAATGAAAAATAAGGTGTGCCGGAACGTTCGATGATGCTCTCGATCACTCCATAGATGGGGGCGTCGTGGCCGCACTTGAAGCTGGAGACCTCGAGAGCGACGAGGTTGGGGTGGCGTGCCGTAAACTTCGCAGCCCAGACTTTATGGTTGGTGCTGGTGGAGTAACGGTTCTTCCAGACGTCGCTGATGTCGAGCGGATGAGTGATCAGGCCAGCACGAACTTCATCGCCGAAGAGGCGGTCGAGCATGTCTTCATCAAGCGGCAAGGTGCTTTGCGAGAAGACCGGGTAGCCGAGTTTCTGGAACTCTTCCATGATCTCGTGATTGAGGCCGGGGTCGTGATGATAGACGCGCCCTAGCATCACAATACCGATGCGGTCTTCGCGTTCGAGTTGATCGAGGGTTTCGCGCGCCTGACGGCGAATGTCGGCTTCGCACTCTTGCAGAGATTTGAAACCGATGGCGACGGCACGTTCGTTTTCTTCGCGGCTGAGACCGAGTACAGGACCCCAGGATTTGTGCATCTGATCGGCGCAAATCCTCTCGTCTTGAAGGTTAAGAATTGGATCCATGTACTGAATATTGTTTTCGGCGAAGATGTCGCTCTCCTTGGTGAACGCGGCTTTGACGGTTTCGGGCGTCGCCGTAACGGTGGGGCAGGCGTTCGATCCTGTGAGGTTTACAAGATGCGAGTGCAGGACGTCATACATCGGGAACCAGATAGCATGGAGGGGCTTTTTGGTGTGCTTGGTTGCGAGCAGGTTGTAGACGTGCGCGATGCCGATCTTTGAGGGATAGCAGGGGTCGATCGCACCGCGGCTTGCGCCGGCACGGTAGAGTTCCGGTGTTGTGTAGTCGGAGTAAATAATGTTTTCGGATTTCAAACCGAGACTCGCAAAGTATGCGTTGAAGAACGGGGCATAGGTATAGGTGTTCAAGAGGCGCGGAATTCCGACGCGAAACTCTTTCCGCTGCTCTATTAGCGAAGCGCGCTCTTTGGTCGCTTTGGAGATGAAGAGCCCTTTGGTATTTGGCATGGCGTCGGCGATGATCTCCACCTCATGGTGACGGAAGACATCGTGTGCGGCTATATCGACGAAGTTGGGATTGACGGCCTTTATCTTGTCGATATCGGCTTTGATGTCCTTCATTTCGCCGAGATCTTCCACTGCACCCTTTTCGCATGTGGCGATGATCAGCCTCTGCTCTCCCATCCGCAAGGGGACCTTGGTTTTGCGCGGTTGAAATTCGGTAGGTTTCGGCAGCTCGACAACCTTGTTCGAGCCCGGAGCCAATTGAATCTGAACGAGCGGCTCTATCTTCGCTTTGAAGACGTTGGGGGAGCTGTGTGCTCCGCCGGTGGAGCAAGAACCGTGTGATTCGACGGGAGGGAGGTTCGCCTGAATCTGCTCGAGAGACGGGAGACTAGTGACGACCTGGGCAATTTCTTCGGTCGTGGCGGCTCGATCTTCAGCAACGGCGTGGGTGTGATGATGTTCCGTAATTTTGTCGCCGGTCACATCAACGTCGATGAAGGTGCGAAGGCAGTTGTTCTTGCAGAAGTAGCAGCGGGTGTCCTCATTGCGCGTCGTGCGATAGCGGATGTTTGCGACGGCCTTGAGACCGATGAATGTGGTCTGGCGACCGTTGTTCCAGAGGCGCAGTGCCTCTTGCGCGGCGCCGATTGCCCCGGATTCTCCGCAGTGCTCATGGACGATGATCTCAGGCTCTTTGCCGTTGGCGCGGAAGCTGGATTTGATGAAGTCGACTTCTGCTTTGACGACGGCCAGATTATTTTGCGTGCCGCCTTGAAGGACGAAACGTGTGCCGAGTGCGGCGAGATTTGGGATGCTGGCGACGTAGAGGAAGACATTCTTCGGAAGGACATCCGCGAGACCGGCGAGAATCTCTTCCGACCGCCAGCCCTGGCGCTGGAAGTTGACGATGTCGGACTGCATGAAGACGGCACATCCGTAACCAAAGGACGGCATGGATTTGGCGGCGAAGGCGATGTCCGCGAACTCTTCAACCTTCATGCCAAAGCCTTCGGCTGTCGATTGCAGGAAGTAGCCGTTTCCGGCGGAGCACTGCGTGTTCAGCTTGAAGTCTTTGACTCGGCCGTCCTTCAGGACGATGAGCTTGATGTCCTGGCCTCCGACGTCAACGATGACGTGCGGGTCGTCGTAGAACTTAAGGGCCGACTCCGTGTGGGCTACGGTCTCTACCAACGCGACGTCGGCGTTCAAAACATCCTTGAGAATATCTTTGGCGTAGCCGGTCGTGCCGACGCCGAGCACGTCGAGGGTCGCGCCTTTCGTCTCGATCTGGCTTAGAAGCTTCTCGAACACTTCGATCGTGTCCTGAATTGGGTTGCCGTTCGAGAGCTGGTAGGTCTTGCAGAGGATGTTACCTTCGCGGTTGAGAACAACGGCCTTGGTGGAGGTCGATCCTGCGTCGATTCCAATGAAACCCGAGACGGCCTGCCCAGGATAAAACTCCGCGGCGTTGAATTTCTTCTTCGCGTAGGCCGCTTTGAAGGCAACGAGTTCGGCATCCTCCGCTACGAGGCCTTTGACACCCGAATTTGCCTTTTCCTCCGCACGCCCGAAGTCGATGTAGTAAAGAAGTTTGTCTGTGCCCAAATAACGACCGACTTCTGGCTCTTCCTCTTTACCGAATTCAACTGATCCAAGGGCTGCGAAGTACTGCGCGTTGTCGGGAACCTTAATCGAGCTCCTCGGGGTTTGTTCCTTCGGGAATCTCAACCTTGCGTTCCTTCCACATGCGCGGAATGTTGGCTTGCCAGGCCTCGCGCATGCCACGGATGAATCCGTTCGGGCCGCCTAGAAGCAGAACGTGGGGCCGGAGCGTGTGGCCGCGAGTCAGGACACTCAAGTTCTGCAACACGATGGCCTCGAAGAGGGAGGCCATGAGTTCGTCCGGAGGAGTGCCGGTCTTCTGCAGTCCGTTGATATCGGTTTCGGCAAAGACACCGCATTTTCCGGCGACTTTGTGCAACTTGACGCTGTTATATCCCTGATTTGCGAGCTCTGCCGCGGGAATCTTGAGCTTCGCGTTGATCTTGTCGATGACCGCTCCCGTGCCGCCGGCGCATTTGTCGTTCATCGAGGGGATTTTCTTTTTACGCCCGGTCTCTGCGTCATCTTTGAACACGATGATCTTCGCGTCCTGACCTCCCAGTTCGATGACTGAGTACACCTCGGGATGAAGTTTTTCGACCGCGAGCGATACGGCGTGCACCTCCTGAACGAACTTTGCTCCGATCATCTCAGCGATGGTTCCACCGCCTGAACCGGTGACGAAGATGCGCGTGTTTCCCGCGGCAATTCCCGTGTCCTCTTCCATTCGACGCAGGAATTCGAAGACCTTTTCCGGTTGTCGCGTCTCGTGACGCTGGTAATCCTGCCAGATGGTCTTGTCAGTTGCCGCGTCGACCACAATCGCTTTGACAGTGGTGGAACCTACGTCCAGGCCAACCAGGAATTGCTCCATTACGATCTCCTCAGTGACGAGTCAGCGTTGGGAAAGAGAACCGGGCGGCATACGGCATTACGCAACCTGTTGAACAGGAACGGACGCCCTGGTTCGCCGACGATAGGCAGTGTCTTTCTCCATCAGATCGCTAACGTGCAAGGCAAATTGCGCAGCAGTTCCAGCTATGCCTTTACGATGGGGAACCTTGTAAAGCGCGTGCTTGAGATACGAATGCTCGTTGACGTACTCTCGCATTTCCTCGAGGGATCTCCCGGTCTGCTGCAGAACGCCGTCGAATTCAGCGCGGGCCTTGGCCTTTGCCTCTGCCAGCGCCATCTGGACTCGGCTATGGGCGTTCACTTCACCTTCGCCAGAGGTTTCGATTGGAAGGAAGATCATGTCTTTGAACTTATTGACAACGCGCGATTGGACGCCATCCGACTGCGTTGACGGCATGCAGCCAAACGGCTTCAACGCCAGCACCATGTGACATAGGTGATTGACGGTGTAATAGACATTCTTGCCGACCTCCATGTAGCCTTCTCCGCCGCGAGCGAGCTGATGGTAGAAGGGATGCGCAAGCCGCGAAAGCTCCTTTTGCGGAATCAGATGATGAGCCGTGTTGCCCATGTGCTTGATGGTGCGGTGATAGAAATAGGTCCACATCGCGCTGCCAGCGCTCAAGCCGCCAGTCTTCTTGAATATCTTGAACTCATTGGCGAAGCGCTTGTTCACCTCATACCACTTGGGATCGCGATAGGGAGCTTCGGCGTCAGCTCGCGCCTTGGCGCCCTCTTTGGCGACATACATCATGTAAGCAATCCATGTCGCGATCGGTTCGACGAGGACCTGGGCCCCTTCCTTTTCGAGAAAGGCAAACATATTAAAGTTGCCGTCGCCTTCGGTGGTCTGCGCCCAGAACTCCCCGGTGATCTTGATGACGGGCTTCACGCGCAGACGGTCGACTTCAATTGCGTTGATGCTGTCGCGGCACGCATGCAGTGCGTCGACATATTCTTTGCCGTATAAATTCTGGCTGACCTTTCCGAGCGTGCAACTTATTCCTGTGAGCTTTTTGTTCTTCTCAAGAAACGGCTTCGTCCAGGACGGAGCGACGTCCATGATGTGCCAGCGCTTGCGGTCGCGTAGCGTATCAGTCAGCGTCTTTACCGATTCGCGAATGACGCGGTCCGTTTCGCCTTTGTTCACTTCGAAGGGGCGCACCTGATAGACGAGTTCGTTGATGACATCACCAAGATTGAGGGCGTTAAGCATACCCATGCCGAAGTCGACAGAGAACTTCAGGCCGGGCTCGCCGCTTGCGGCCTTGATGCCGTCGGTCTGTTGGAACAAGAGCACACGGAAACCGTCGAATCCTGCGTTTTGAAGTGCAAATCGATATTCCGCTTCATACATCCCGAAGCGACACGGGCCGCAGGATCCTGCGGTGAAGAAGACGTAATTGTCGATGATCTGCTGGCGCGTCTGGCCCTGCTGCTCGAGCATCTGGAGATAGCGGACGAGATTGCCCACGGTGAAGTAAGTGGGATTGCACTGTCCGTTGTTCCCGAACTCCTTGCCAGCCTGGAAATCATCGACTACCGGAGTTGGAATGTTCTCGCAGCGGTAGCCGCTGCCGTGAAAGACCGCCTTGATCATCTCTTCGTGCTTCCACGTCAGGCCGCCGAAGAGAATCGTTACGTAATCGCGCTCTCCGGCCGTAAACGTTCGTTCTACGGGTTTCTTGAACTCGCGCATGCGCGCCAGTCCTGCTTCCGCGCGAAGGCGTGCCCGCTCGGCATCGATACGTGCCTGTATTTCAACTTCGAAGTCCTTCTGAACAATTTCTTCAGTTGGCGGCATTTGCGTCTCCTTAGGCTCTGTCGCGCTCGGTCCTACATCTGTCCATGCACTCCCTGGAAGCCATGCGCGAGCTGCTTGAAGAAATACTTGATGACGCGCTGGTCGTTATAGCACCAGCCCAGGATGTGATTGAGAGTGGAAAAACAGTGGGTTTGGCAGGTCTCTTTTTGTTTGTCCAGTTGTTTCGTTTCAAACTTGTGACTGCCCACAACTCCCCAGTCGTAGCTGGCCGTATACATCGGGAAACAAGGGGCCAGGGTTCCGTCTACGCGAATGATCATCGAGTTCTGTCCCGCGCGGCAGTTCCAGGGAAAGTGCTTGCCTTTCATGAAGTCGACCATCTGCCACAGGCGGGTGTTCGAATTCACCATTTTGTATCCGGAGTCCTGCTTCTCCGTCAACCACTGGATTGTCTCCTCTACGGCTGGCCAGTCTTCTTTTGTGATGTAGGTAACGTTGTTATCCGCATGTTTGAAGTGTTCGTCTTGCTTCAGTAAGGGAGACTCATTGATGTGGTAATCGGTTGCGATGCCGTTGTCATGAGCGATCTCGGTAAGTTGCCGCACATCGTCCAAGTTGTTGCGGCAGATGTTGATATTGAGAAAGACCGAGAAGCCATACCCATATTGCTTTCGAACCAGGTAGTTGAACTGTTCACGAATCGGCGCTAGTGCTTTTGGCAGGCCAAGCTTGAGGTCGACAGCATCAACCGCAATGTTGAAAGTAGAAAGCCCTGCATCCGCCAATTTATCAATCACGTCGGTGCGAAGCAGGCGTGCATTGGTCGGTAGGTAGATCCAGAAGTTCTTCTTGGCAGCGTAATAGGTAATTCTGTGGATCAAGTCAGGTCGCAACAGCGGTTCGCCACCCATATACGCAAGAACTCGGCAGCCCGTGCCATGTAGCCAGTCGATGGATCGCTTTGCGGTGTCCTCAGTCATTCCTTTTACTTTGTTGTCAAAGGCCCAACAGTAGTGGCAATCGAGATTACATTTGAACTCGGTGAAGAGATACGCGATGAGCGGGTGAAAGTCTCCGGCCGTGACTCTCGAGCGGATGTAGGGAAATAGCCAACCCTCCATCGCGTGGTAGATCTGCCCGGGAGCCCACTTGCGGCTTTCAGGCGGGATCCACGCGCCGTTTACGTCCACGGACCCGAGGAGTTCGGGACGTTGCGGAAAGACGGGATCCGGAAATTTTTGTGGCATACCGTTCGGCTGCAGCCGGGACGGAGCTGCCGTCGGTTTCGTGAGTAGGTCGTGCAGCGGAACGTCAAGCCGGAAATCAGGCTGTTGTTCGGTTACCTCCCGCTCCAGATGCATCGGGGCGCCCCCTCAAACAGGAAATACACTCATTCCTGTGATTTTTTTGTAACGAGCTGTCGATCCTTGCGGTCCCTCAAGTGCAACTTGCCGACCATTGGCGGGCCTACTTCGCAAGTCGCCATAAATTACACATATAGAAGAGAAAATCTACCGCTTGGCCTCTCGGTGACTCGGCTCGCGAAGCCACCGACTGCCAGTCCATTGGCTGCCTGCCAAGCATTTGGCAGGCAATGGACTACCATGGACAAATGCTGTCGTCCTTCGGAGTGGAGCATTTAAGGGACAGCCGTTGCTACCTTTGGGCCCGAAAGTTCATCTATAGGTCATCCCCGTGCGGGAATTGTCTAACCCTATATGAGGTCGCTTCTTCAGCGCATTTCTTCGGCAGACACAGGTCTGTGGCCCGGGCAGATGGAGGAACTTGTGCGCTTCGTGCGCAGTCTGGACGTGCCTTCTGACGCCGAACAGCTAGTGCGCTCCTTACCGTCAGAACTCTCCAATCTTGTCTCCTCGAGTACGAGCGCGCTTATTTTTTCGAAAGAATGCCGTCTTTCTGGGTACGTGGCCGGCCAGGAGGAGCTTGCGATTGTGCCTGAGTTTTTGAGGGAGTCGTGGCATGACGAAATCTGTCAGATGCTCTCTGAGCAATCGAATTCTTTAGTTATTTCATCGCTCGCACAACAGACCGGATTCCATGAGGCTATCGGATTCTTCCGGGAACGCGGAAACGGATCGCTTTGCGTCCTGCCGCTTAGTACGCCGCTGCGTCGGCTAGGCGTTCTTTGTTTTGCGAGGGTTTCCGAAGAGGCGTTTTCCAAGAGCGAAATAGACTTCCTCTCCTTGATTGCTGATTATGTTGGGTTAGCAATCGATGATCGCCTAAACTTCGCCCATTCGGAAGCAGTTCAAGTTCTGTTGGAGAGCGAGAGGAAGAAATTGCAACTCATCCTCGAATTAAACAACAGCGTAGTGTCCAACCTTGAGCTGCGAGAAGTTCTGCTATCCGTCTCTCCCGGCATTCGCAGAACGATGCGTTTGGATGGTGTAGCTCTGATTTTGCCTGATGAGGCTAGTGGACACCTTCAGTTGTACGCGCTCGATTTCCCTGATGGCAAAGGGATTCCGCATCAGGAGATGATGAAGCCACTTGACGATTCAGTTGCAGGTCGGGTCTTTCGGACCGGAAAGCCATGGATCGGTGACATTGAAGAGCTGAATGGATCCGGGTTTGGCAAATCGCTCCTCTCCGAAGACGGCGTTGAGACGATCTGTATGCTCCCATTGATTCGATGCAACCACACCCTTGGAGTTCTTTGCCTGGTGAGACTGGAGAGAAATGCTTTCACTCCGCCAGATATCGAATTCCTTTCGCAGATAGGCGGTCAGGTAGCGATCGCCATCGACAATGCGTTTGCCTATCGTCGCATTTCAGAGCTCTCAGACCAACTCAAACAAGAGAAGCTTTATCTCGAAGACGAGATTCGCAGCGAACTTAACTTCGAGGAAATCATTGGGAATAGCACTGTGCTCCGACAAGTACTTCGCCAGGTGGAAGCTGTCGCGCCGACAAATTCAACTGTTCTTATCCAAGGGGAGACCGGCAGCGGCAAGGAACTGATTGCCCGCGCTGTTCATAACTTTAGCCAACGGCGCAAATATCCTTTCATCAAACTTAACTGCGCTGCAATTCCCACGGGCTTGCTGGAGAGCGAGTTGTTTGGACACGAGAAAGGAGCATTTACAGGGGCCATAGCGCAGAGAATCGGGCGTTTCGAATTAGCATCTCAGGGAACTATCTTCCTTGACGAAATCAGCGAAATTCCTGTCGATTTGCAACCTAAACTTCTGCGGGTCTTGCAGGAACGGGAGTTTGAACGCCTGGGCAATTCGAGGACGCTTCGCACGGATGCGCGCCTCATTGCCGCTACGAACCGGGACTTAAGCGCGATGGTGGAGGAACAGAGATTCCGCTCCGATCTGTTTTACCGATTGAATGTCTTCCCCATCTATGTCCCTCCTCTCCGAGAGAGAAAAGAGGATATACCTTTCCTCGTCAGACACTTTGCCCAGCACTTTGCCCGCAATATGAGCAGGGATATCGATACAATATCGGCCGAAACCATGAACGCTTTGACTCAATACCCATGGCCCGGAAATATTCGTGAATTGCAAAATGTCATTGAACGGGCAGTGATCCTCTCGAAAGGTCCGGTGCTAAAGGTACCAATGACCGACCTGAAAACGAAGTCTTCCGACACAAACGGCAATATCAATGGGGCCGTGACTCTGGAGGAGATTGAAAGAAGGCACATTCTGTCAGTGTTGGAACAAACCAACTGGGTCTTCGCCGGCCCGAACGGGGCGGCCGCGAAACTTGGGATAAAACGCCCAACGCTTCAATTTCGGATGCAAAAACTGGGTATATCTCGGCCGACGAATCCGAATCCGAAGAATGCGCGAATAGATAGATAGTTAGGTCTGTTCGAGTGCCAACTTTTTGGCATACTGCCAATCTATAAGCATTTCGAGCATACATCCCCCTATCGATCTCACATCGGCTCTCTACCTTTTCGTAGGCTTGCTCCCGAGAATGAGTCGGCACATTAGGCACTCGGATTGCATATGTGACATAGCGACCGAGCTAGGCTATCGAAATGCGGAAGGATAGAAATTACAGGGAAAGCTGTCGACGTTCGCATCGCCACGCGATCAAATCGGCCAGGGAGGGCTGAGTTACCAGGAGATACATCGATATGTCTTTTTGTAAGGAACGAGCCACATGTTACGAATCACCGTGACCGAGAACACATCCGAACAGAGGTGGGTTCTCCAAGGTCGATTGATAGGATCCACCATCGATGAATTGACCGCAAGTTGGCGCGCAAATCAACGGTGCTCGCCAACCCAGAGTTGCGTCGTCGATCTCAACGAGGTCACCTCTATCGACAAGGAAGGTGAGCGAGTCCTCTTGATGATGATCAAAGATGGAGCGAAGTTGGTGGCGAGCGGGTTGTATACGAAGCATCTGCTGGAGTCGCTCTCGACACGGACCGGCTCGCAATCAAATCCACTCTAATCTCATATGTTCAGATAGCGTAGGTTGTTCACTGGCGCTGCTCATGATCGTGCACGAACGTAAAATATCGCTGGGGAGTCGGGAAGCTAGTGCAATGGGTCAAATTAAACCTAAGCTTTGGCCAGGATAAGGTCTTCGATTCGAACAGGAAGATCGCGAACGCGAACGCCGGTCGCGTGGTAGACAGCTGCCGTGATGGCCGGGGCGATTCCAGCGAGGCCGATCTCGCCAATGCCGCGCGCACCGTACTCTCCAATCATAGGGTCGGGGATGTCTAGAAAGCTGACGTCGATTTCAGGATGGTCGGCTGAGGTGGGGACAACGTAGTCGGCGAAGTTGTCATTGATTGGATGGCCATTGCGGGGATCGTAAGTGGTGGTCTCGAAAAGGCCCATACCGATGCCCATGACGATGGCTCCGGCCATCTGGTTGCGCGCGGTTTTGGCGTTGATGATGCGTCCGGCGTCGACGACGCTGACGACGCGGCTGATGCGGAGATGGCAGATGCCGGGATCCCACTCGACCTCGACGAACTGCGCCCCGAAGGAGTGGCTGGAGAAGTTCTTGCCATCGGTGTCGGAGCCGTAGCCGCCGGTCTTGCCTTCTCCATTGGCACTGGCGAGGTTGCCGATCTTGAGAATTTCCTGGAAAGGAACGCCAGAATCGGGCGCCTGACCTTTGAGGTGGACGCGGCCGGAGGACATGGTAAGCACTGCGGGCTGCTTACCTTGAAAGGGTGAGCCCTTGGCCGACGAGGCGGTGGCGAGGACGACTTTCACAGCATTAACGGCGGCCTCGGCCACCGAGGGAATGATAGTCGCGGTGGCGGTGGAGCCCCCGGAGGTGGGTCCGGGCGGAAGTGAACTGCTGCCGAGGACGGACTGGATGCGTGAGACGGGGATGCCGGTCTTGTCGCTGACAATCTGGGCGATAACGGTGTAAGTGCCGGTGCCGGGATCCTGGGATCCGGAGCTGACGCGAGCGGAACCATCGGCGCATAGGCTAACTGAGGCCTCCGAGACACCACGGCCGGCAGACCAAGATGCGGCGGCGACTCCCCAACCTAAAACGAGATCGCCCTTGCGCATGGAGCCGACGGCCGGGGTGCGTTTCTCCCAGCCGAATTTTCTGGAGCCGACTTCCAGGCACTCCTTGAGATGGCGGGAAGAGAATGGCTTGTTCTTCTCTTCGTCGATGAGGGTGTCGAGCGAGAGGCGGAGTTGGACGGGATTCTTTTTGAAGCTTGATCGCGAGCTCGTCCATAGCGGACTCGAGCGCGAAGAGGCCCGGGACGGCTCCGGGGCCGCGCATGGGCGTGGGAGTACCGACGTTGCGACGGACGAGAGCAGAAGAGACCTGCAGGTTGGCGGTGCTGTAGAGGAAAGGTGTGGCCTCGCCGCAGTTTTCGCGAATGTCGTCGTTGATGGAGGTGTGGTTGCGATAGTCCTGGCTGAGCGAGAGGAGCTTGCCGTCGGGGCTTGCGCCGAGGCGCATGCGCTGTTGCGTGCGAGGACGATGGCCGACATTGGCGAACATCATTTTGCGTGAGAGAGTGAGCTTGACGGGACGGTTGAGGCGGCGAGCGGCAACCGCGGCGAGGGCGGAGTGCGGCCAGGGAAAGAGCTTGCCGCCGAAGCCCGAGCCGATGAAACGGGAGATGACTTCTACGTTTTCTTTCGGGACACCGAGAACCTGGTACATGACGTTGAGGTGGTTCATGACGCCCTGGGAGCTCTCGTAGAGCGTGAATTTCTTGCCATCGAACACCGCGACCGTGGCGTGCATCTCCATAGGGTTGTGGGTTTCGACGGGAGTGGTATAGGTGTAGTCAATTTTGACCGGAGCTGCGGCGAAGGCGGCCTCGGGGTCGCCTCGGTGGCTGAGTATCCTGGGGCCGTCCGGTGCTCCGATGGCGGGCATCGGGTCACTGAGGTCGGTAGCTACGTTGAATTTGTCTGGCGCGTAAGAAATTTTGACTGCGGCGGCGGCGGCCTGCGCCTGGGCGAAGGTCTCGGCGACGGCGAGGGCGACATACTGACCCCAGTAGTAGACGGTGTCGTCTTCGAAGGGCGGGCGCTGCTCGCTGTTGCGGCCGCCCGAAGCATTGCGGAAGACGGGGTCGAAGTTGCTGTGGTCGAGGATGGTGAGGACACCGGGCATCTTCTTGGCTGCGGAGGTATCGATGCTGAGAATTTTGCCTGAGGCTATACTCGCTCCGACGGGAACGGCATAAACCATGCCTGCGAAGTTGTAATCGGAGGCGTAGCGGGCGGAGCCGGTAGTCTTGAGGGGCCCGTCAACGCGCGAAAGCGAGGCACCGATAACGGCCGTGGGCTCGGCGGTAGAGGCTACGATGTGGCCGTTAGGGCCGGGATTGTCGGCCTGAATGAACTCGAGGTATTCACTGAAAAGCATTGAGGTTCTCCTGCGACGTGCGAACGCCTATTTCTCAGGCGGATTTTGTAGACATGGTTAAAGCGCGGACAATGCAGCGACGAGAAAGCTCGATCTTGAAACCGTTTTCGCTGGCAGGGTGAGCGTCTTTCAACGCAGCCTCTGCGGCTTTCACGAAGTTGGCGCGGTCGGGAGCGCGGCCTTCGAGGGCTCTCTCAGTTTCGAAGGAGCGCCAGGGTTTGGTACCTACGCCTCCCAGCGCGACGCGTATGTGCTCTATCTTCCCGCCGGATATCTTCATAACAATGGCTGCCGAGACGAGAGCAAACTCGTAGGCCGCGCGATCGCGCAGCTTGAGATAGGTTGAGTTAGTGCCTGCCACCGGCGGAGGGAGCGTGACGCTGGTGATGATCTCGCCGGGCTCGAGGACATTCTCTCGATCCGGAGTAGAACCGGGAACGAGGTAGAAGTCCAGGATGGGGACGGTGCGCTTGCCCTTTGGTCCCTCAACCTGGATAGTGGCTTCGAGGGCAGTGAGAGCGACGTTCTGGTCGGAGGGGTTCGAGGCAATGCAATCTTTGCTGGTGCCGAGGACGGCGAGCATGCGGTTGTGGCCGTCGATGGCCGAACAGCCGGTACCGAGCGCCCGCTTGTTGCAGGGGTGGACGATGTCGCGGAAGTAGACGCAGCGGGTCCGCTGAAGGAGATTGCCGGCGGTCGTCGCCATGTTGCGGAGCTGGGGAGAAGCCCCGGATAGCAGGGCTTGCGAGAGGACTGGATAGTTGCGCAGGACAGTGGGATCGTGGGCAACATCAGAGTTGCGTGCGAGGGCCCCGAGGACCAAGCCGCCCGTCGGGCTGGGCTCGATGTGATCAAGCGGAAGACCGTTGATGTCGACTATTTCGCGGGGGCGTTCGACGTTAAGCTTCATCAGGTCGATGAGGGTGGTACCCCCTGCGACGAAGCGAACCTGCGCGCCCTGCTGGGCCGTCGAAGACTTGACGGCGGCTTGGACGGCTTGATCGACGGTGGTCGGTTGCGTGAAGGTGAAGCTATCCATAATTCGACTCCGGGTAGGTCCTACGTGAGAAGCTTAGGAGCTATGGCGCACCTGTTGGACGGCCGCGACGATGTTGGAATACGCGCCGCAGCGGCAGATGTTGCCGTACATCGCTTGCTTGACGTCGGTGTCAGTGGGGCCCACGTTCTCCTTGAGGACTGCGACGGCGGACATGATCTGACCGGAGGTGCAGTAACCACATTGGTAGCCGTCGTGCTCGATGAAGGCGGCCTGCATTGGGTGAAGGTGATCGGGCTGACCTATTCCTTCAATGGTGATGATCTCGTCGTTTGCGTGCATGACGGCGAAGGAGAGGCAGGAGTTGACGCGGCGACCATTGACGTGGACGGTACAAGCACCGCATTGACCGTGGTCGCAGCCCTTCTTGGTGCCGGGCAGAGCTAGGTTCTCTCGGAGACAGTCGAGAAGAGTCGTGCGAGGATCGAGCCGGAGTGAGTGTGACTCTCCGTTGACTTTGAGAGTTACACTCACGGCGCCTTCGGCGTGAGTTCCTTCCATCGCGTCCGCCGCAGGAGGTGCTGGCGCTGGCGTTGCTGCGAAGACAGGCGGTGCCGTAGCAGCAAGCCCGGCAGCTCCCAGACGCGAGAGGAAGGAACGCCGGGTAACCCGGTTAGCAGGAGGGGTTTCGGCGCTCGGCGCAACGGGAGCTGAATCGGGATACGATTCGGAATCGACTGCGGAGGGGACTTCGTCCTCCGGGGTATTGGGGTACTTTGCCATAGAACCTCTGAAAGATGGAGCAGCTTACGTATTTATGGACGCCTTAGCTAGTTATAAAGCCGCAATACGATATTGCGATTCATGCCTTGGCAATTATGCTACGCCCTTGTAACAGGTCTGTTATTAGGCAATTATTCGAACGGAATCGCCATATTGTTAGAATCATGACCCGCTGACAGGTCAGGCCGAAATGCGGGGCATTCCTTAACCCGATTCAATATTCCGCCTTCTCGCCCTTTGCGGGGATTGACGTCGGAACGCCGGGGGTGCCGGCATAGGTGATGAGCAGCACGGTGGGTTCGTCACCCGACTCACCCCGATGCACATCATCCACTGACTCTCCTACGGCTTGTCCCTGATGAACGACGTGGGTCTTGCCGCTGGCCTTGTCGTGCAGCGTGAGAGAGCCTGAGAGCACATAGACGACATTTGGGAATGGATGCGTGTGCCACGGCAAAGCAGTGTGCGGCGCGATGGTCAACTTAATCGTCGTGAGTTGTGGCTGACCCGTTGGGTAGTGTGTGTACGGGTTGCCGTTCCACGATTGGGTCGTTTGCAGCAGAATTTCGCGTTGGCCACTTGCAACGCTATTCGTCTGGGTTTGGGCGAGTATGGCCGTCAGAGATGCTGCGGTGATGATGGCGGTGATTCCAATGGTGCTTCTAGAAATCATGTGGATCGTCTCCATGTGGGGTTGATGTCGCGCCGACGCTGATTGAACCTCAGGATGGTCTCCACAGAATTTAAGATGCGCTACGCCGCCTCGGGATGCGCTCGAATGCAGTTTCAGGCATCAGTAACGCCGAGTAGCCTTGAAGAAAGAGGTCGGGTAAATGGCTGTTATTACAGGAGGATTCAAGTGGTGCGCCGCGTTAAATATTTCTTTTCTGCTATCGGGACGGGAGAGATAAATGCCGAACCAGCGGCGGCGAGGAGAATGGTAGTCGGCAGACTCCTCGCTCAAGTTCCAGCCTCAGATCTGCGAGCAACTCAGCGGGCTGAGATAGAGATTTGAGATGTTGCTCACAATCTCTGCATCTGTATTTTCCGGCTTGCGAGACAGCTCTTTCCAAGCCGCGTCTGCCGAGAACGCAGCCCACTTTTGAGTGAGCTCCGCCGTGTCGGCGAAGGTCAGCATGTAGGTCAGGCTAGGCATCCGCGTGCCAATCATCGTATCCCCAAAGAACACAGGCGTCAGGCCTGTTCGCGTAAAAATCTCGATCTCCGCCTCGTTGAATATCTGGACCTTGCGCGCATGCGCGACCTGGCTGGGACTCTCGTAGGTGCGAAGCTGAAATATCCGCTTCTCCTTTTTCGGCGCCACCACCTTCGGCCAGCCGGCAAATGCGGACAGCAACGACCTCTCCGCTCTCACGAAGGCCGGCGCCGAGGCTGGCGCGTCCCGGAACCCCGACGCAGCCTTCACATACTCCATGTCTTTCCCCAGGTGCGTGTCGAGCGTAACCAGAGCCTCTGCCGACGTCGATGGAATCAGCACATAGTACGTTGGCGTCTCCGGGCCGATGTCCAGTTTGAACACACCGACCGGCGCCATCTCCAATCGGTTAAGCGCTGGAATAAGCGCCCTCTCGAAATAGCCCTGCGTCAACGCGAGCTGCGGGCCTGTTCGTAGCGTATACCTCCGCAACTGGTAGAACTCGACCACCTGTGCTTTTGCATCCGGCTCCGCACCAAATGCTGCCCCGGAAGCAATCCCAGCCGTTACCAACGCCGATTTGACAAACTCTCGCCGTTCCACAGTTTCCTCCACGTCGCTTTTCTCGTACATCAGCTTACGCTAACCTCATCTTGTCCCAAAGAGCCGGGGTCAAGGTATTGCTACGCGGCGAAGCGAAAAAAATATGCCAGCATCGAATAGAGTATGAGTTCACTAAAAGTGTCGACAATTGCTTCACCTCTTGCCGCCGGGTTTGATGGCAAGCCAGTCCGTTTCGGCTTCGAAAACACTTATGCCCGGTTGCCGGAGCGCTTTTACAGTCGACTAAACCCGACACCGGTCTCGGCCCCTAACCTCATCAAGTTGAATGTGGAGCTGGCGCGGGACCTGAGTCTCGATCCCGATGAGTTGGCGAGCCAGGAAGGTGTCGAGATTTTGGCGGGCAACCGAGTGGCCGAAGGGTCTGAGCCTCTAGCTATCGCTTATGCCGGACACCAGTTCGGGCAATTCGTGCCTGAGCTCGGGGACGGCCGCGCCAATCTGCTGGGCGAGGTGGTGGGGCGCGACGGCGTCCGCTATGATATCCAGCTCAAAGGCTCTGGGCCGACTCCCTTCTCGCGGCGAGGCGACGGCAGGGCCGCGCTCGGTCCGGTCTTGCGCGAGTACATCGTGAGTGAGGCAATGGCGGCGCTGGGCGTCCCGACCACCCGAGCATTGGCTGCGGTGACCACAGGCGAGCAAGTGTTCCGCGAAGGAGCTTTGCCTGGGGCCGTGCTGACGCGGGTAGCAACAAGCCACCTCCGCGTAGGGACGTTCGAGTATTTCGCCGCACGGCGCGACACGGACGGAACGCGCACGCTGGCGAACTATGCCATCGCCCGGCACTACCCCGAGGCCGCACAGGCAGAGCGGCCATACCGCGCTTTCCTGGATAGCGTGATCACCCGGCAGGCACGGCTGGTGGCACAGTGGATGATGCTCGGGTTCGTCCATGGCGTGATGAACACTGACAATACTTCCATCTCGGGCGAAACCATCGATTATGGTCCTTGCGCCTTCATGGAGGCTTACGATCGGGAGACGGTATTCAGTTCGATTGATCGCCAGGGTCGCTATGCCTATGGCAACCAGCCCGGCATCGCACTCTGGAATCTGACACGGCTCGCCGAGGCATTGTTGCCCGTCCTTGAACAAGAGGAAGGAAGCGAAGCCGCTGCGTTGCACTCGGCACAGGAGGCCCTCGAGACCTTCGCTGCGAAATACGAGACCGCGCAGCTTGCCGGCCTACGTCGCAAACTCGGTCTCTTCACCGAGCGCGAGCACGATCTGGCACTGGCTCAGGACCTCTTGCAGTGTATGGCGGCCAACCTCGCAGACTTCACGCTGACATTCCGCCGGCTGTGCGATGCTGCAATTGGACCTGAAGGTGACCCGGGTGTACGTGCGCTGTTTGCCGATCCTGCGGGTTATGACAGGTGGGCCGCCGAATGGCGACGGCGGCTGGACGAAGAGCCCATCTCTGCTCAGGAGCGCGCTACGTCTATGCGGAAGATGAATCCGGTATTCATCCCCCGCAACCATTTGGTGGAGGGAGCGATCGATGCGGCAGTCGAGCGGCAGGATTTCCAGCCCTTTGAAGCGCTGCTGGATGTTCTATCTCGTCCGTACGAGGAGAGGCCGGGGCTCGAGCGGTATGCCACACCAGCACGGCCCGACGAGAGCGTTCGTTGGACGTTCTGCGGAACATAGTCGACCCATTTTTTTCCGCGCAGTAACGGTATAGCTCGCGCGAATTACTCGCTCAATTCGCAGGCGGTCCGGTTTATCGCTGTCGTTGTAAACACCGTTGGGGTGAAGGAATAGACGTCCCCAAAGGTTCATCAGTGTGATCCTCCCACGTCGGAGGAATCAATTTGTCGATAAAATTCGCTATGCCTTCGCGAGAGCCCAAGGCGGAGTCAAAATCCCCTCCGCCCGTTCATTCGACGTTACCGGTCGTGTGCCTGGTCACGGCCGACGACGAGTTCCTCCACACTCTAGTCCCTGAGCTGATTCCGTGGTTTCAGGTAGTCGTGCGGGACGATTATGTCGATCTTGCTCGGTGGACCCGGGAAGAGAACGTTGTCGCCGTCCTGCTAGATATCGATACGGAGGGTGAGGTCCAGCATGGCGGCCTAAAGGTCTTGCATGAGCTGCGCGAGCTAAACGAAGGTTTTGCGCTTCTCTCGCTCAGCCGATCGCGCACGCGGCTAGTAGAGAAGGAGGCGATAGCAGCGGGGGCGGATGCACATTTTCGCAGCCCGGTTGACCTTTCCGAACTTCGCCTAACCTTGGCCGAGACGTTACGGCGCCGCACAGAAGAGGCGGTTCGCGGGCAGATGCGGCGTCAGGCGCTTGAGATCAGCCGCTTTCAGGACTTCGTTGGCGCGAGTGGGCCTATGCGGTTCGTCTACGACGCGATCGAACAGGTTGCCGACAGCAACATCAATGTGCTCATCCGGGGGGAGAGTGGCACGGGCAAGGAGCTGGCAGCGCGGGCGATTGTCGCGCTCAGCCGGAGAGCGAACAAGCCTTACATTCGCCTCAATTGCGCGGCTCTGCCGGAGAACTTGATCGAGTCGGAGTTGTTCGGAAGTGAGCGTGGGGCCTTTACCGGAGCGATGGAGGCGAGGCCAGGCCAGATTGAGTTGGCGCATGGAGGCACGCTTTTCCTGGACGAGATTGCGACGCTTACGCTGCCGCTCCAGACCAAGTTGCTGCGCGTGCTGGAGGACCATCAGGTGCAGCGGCTTGGCGGACGCACACTGCGAAAGATCGATTTCCGGCTCATCTGCGCGACGAACGAGCCGCTGGAGGAGATGGCTCGCACGGGACGGTTTCGCGAGGATCTTTATTACAGGATTCATGTCGTGCCGATTCATCTGCCCCCTCTGCGGGAGCGCGCGGGAGATATTCCGCTGCTTTGCGAGTACTTCCTGCAGATGCACTGCGTGGCGAATAGTTTGCCGGTGAAGGGATTCGCCGCAGATGCTCTGTCGGTTTTTGAAGAGCATACCTGGCCCGGAAATGTTCGCGAGCTGGAAAACCTGATTCAACGTCTGGTGATCACGGTCCGCGGAGAGGAGATTCGCGCCCAGAACCTGCCGCCTCGGCTGGTTGCGAACAGCGTCGTCGCGCAGGAAGCGGCCCTGCTGCCGCAAGAGGGAGCGGACTTTGACGCGGAGATTCAACGAGTGGAGAGAGCGTTGCTGACGGCGGCGCTTCGGCGGTCGGAGGGGAGTAAGGCAGCGGCTGCCCGGCTACTGCGGCTGGATGGTCAGCGGATCAAATATCTCTGCCGGAAATATTCCCTCTGAGATGAATGGGTTATTTTTTTACCCATCATAGTTTATTTTTTCACCCATTTGGATCAAGCCGAGATATTGGCTCAAAGGGTTGCCTCCCGGAGATCTTTAGAAATCAATGCTTTGCGGAAGTCCCGGGACTTGTTATCCTTTGGCACGCGAAGTGCATTGGGTAGAGACGTAGAAAGAAATAAAAACTCAAACTTTCAGGGAGAGTCACATTGGCAATCACGAAAAAATCGCTCATCGGAAAAACCTCCATAAACAATTCCGCGAAGAATAAGACTGCCCCTGCCGCTGCGACTGGCCCTGTGACGCCGGGCAAGATGGTTCCTGCGATGCGTCTGGCGAAGGCAAATTTGCAGACAACAAAAGCGGCTGGCCTGAAAACAGGACGGGTCTATTTTTAGAAGCAGCCAGAGTTCTAGATCCACAATGGACATCGAGGTTCGGTTTCCGAATTCAAATCGAGATTCTGGAAGTCTAAATTCAAAATCAAGGGAGAGGCACAATGGCAATCGCGAAGAAATCGATCGTCGGCAAAGCATCTGCGAAGAATTCCACCAAGAAGACCGTGACGGCCAAGGCCGCCAGTCCCGTTACACCTGGCAAGATGGTGCCAGCAATGCGGCTTGCAAAAGCAAATTTGAAGACCGCGAAGACCGGTATGCAAACCGGAATGAGGGTTTTGGTCTAACACTGCTGCTGGGTTCTCTTGGTAACAAAGACGGCTACCGCTCATGCGGTAGCCGTTTTTGTTTACCAGACGTGAGCGCGGACTAGATCGAGGGTGATGGTGACGAGCCTTCCGAAGAGGCTGCGGCGCACGCCGAAGATTCTTGCTGTGCCGGCGGTTCCTAAGGGTAAATGGGCGGAGGCGGGCAGTTGCATGCGGGTGGAATAAAAGGCAGGCAGCTCGATTCCCTTGTAGTCCTGCCGGGCGACGACGCCTGGTGGCAAATCGACTGCTTCACCTTCGAGAGGCGCGAGCGTCAAGCGAATTGGGGAAAATCTGCCGGGGGGAATTAGGGCTACTTCCGCGTTTGCAGGAATACGATCGAGTGCGGAGACCGGAACAAAAATGCGAACTATAGGCGGACCGGAGTCGGCGATACGCAGTAGGCTCTGACCGGAAGCGGCGTCCCGACCGAGGAGTGCGCCAGGGTTTTCGGTGAGGACGATTCCGCTGATGGGCGCACTGAGGACTAAGGAGTTTTGCGCTTCGTCGGCGAGGCGGCCAGAGCGGACGGCGGCGGTTTGTCTTGCTGCTCCTACGCCGACGCTGGCGCCGCCTAGCTCTGCTGAGAAGGTTTGGAATTTTGCGCTGCTGGCCTGGCTGTCAGAAGCGGAACGCATGGAGGCGGCGGAGGGACTGGTCATAGCGAGGAGTGGCTGACCTGCCGTGACCTGTTCGCCTTCTTTTACGAAGATGGCAGTGACGCGTCCGGTGAGGGCTGCGTGGACGGTCGCGGAGTGAGATGATTCGACCAGGAATACTGCATCTTCGCGGTCGCGCCAGAGGGGCAGGAAGAAGAGGGCAAGAATCGCTGTGGCGGCTGCGATGTGCTGCGGCCGCCAACGGCGTTCTGCCACGTTATTTTTCCATGTGCGCGCGGTAAGCTCTCGCAAGGAGCGCAGTCGAGAGCGGAACAGGACGAAGGCGAGTGCGCCCGCAGGGATAAGGGCGAACTCGGCGATCCAATGCGCCGCGATGTTGTACGAGAGACGGACGACGACGAACAGCAGCAGATAACTGTAGGCGCCGGAGACGAGAGCGTAGAGCACAAAGAGCGGAATGCGCTTTTTGTGAACGACGGGAATTTCAATCGGCATTCGAAGCACGCGGCTTTGGCACCATGCGGAGACGAAGGCGGTGGAGCGCTCTTTCAGGTCGGGGATGCCGATGAATTCGGTGAAAAAATAGTAGCCGTCGAGCTTGATGAGCGGGTTGAGATTCATAACGATCACCGCTACGCCGGTGATGAGGATGATTTTGTAGGTGAAGTCGTGGATCCAGGGACCGGGCTGGGTGCTGGTCCAGACAATCATCGCGATGCCGCAGACGACCATCTCAACCCAGATGCCCGCGATAATTGTTGCGAGACGCTGGACCTTGGTGGCGGAGATCCAGGTTTCGGTCACGTCGACATAGAAGGCCGGAGTGAGATAGAGGAACATCAGCCCCATACTGTGGACCTCTCCGCCATAGTGTTTGCAGGTAAGCCCGTGGGCCGACTCGTGAATGAAACCCAGGGCGAGGAGGAGAATCCAGAACTCGGCGATGTCGAAGACGGTCTTGTGAGTGAAGGTGTAATAGAGGCGGATGTCGGGTCCAAGGAGTTTCCACTTGGAGATGAAGACGGCAGCTTCAAACAAGAAGAGCAGAACGGCCGCGATGACACTCCAACGGCTGTAAATGAATCGTCCGGTGCAGCGGTCGAGCCAGGTGAGATAACGGTCTGGATCCCACGCAGAGAAGGTAATGTGCGCGATGTTGATTTTGGATTTTCGTTGAGCACGGCGGCCACGTTGGGCCATGAGTTTCTCGCTGAGGGCGAGGTTTTTCTCCTGTGGC
This sequence comes from uncultured Acidobacteriaceae bacterium, assembly GCA_963841335.1. Classification (GTDB taxonomy): domain Bacteria; phylum Acidobacteriota; class Terriglobia; order Terriglobales; family Acidobacteriaceae; genus Edaphobacter. The sequence goes on from CAWJCF010000001.1 coordinate 1,315,041, forward strand.
GTTCTGTACCAGAAGTCGTTCTCCTCCATGTTTTCTGCGAAGAATCGGACGTCTTCCGGGGCGACGAATGTTCCAGTCTCCGAGGCGTAGAGAGCGGCGATTTCTTCGAATGAGCGCGCTCCGTCGAATAGCTGAGCGAGCTTCCACTGGGCAGGCTGAAACCGAAAATAGTTGGCTTTGCCGCGTTGCAGGACCCCAAAGACGGTTTCTCCATCGAGCACGTCTTCGCGGACGATGAGATCGGGGTCGAGACGCGGACACGCGTTGCGCGCGAACCGCGCCTTGGGAATCTCGGGCAACGCAGCGTCAAGAGCCTCGCTGAGGTTCATGGCGCAAGCCGGACCTGCATGGACATGCCAGGCTTGAGGAGTCGCGAGGCGTGGTTGACGAGGCCGATGACCTGGACGCTACCGCTAGCGGGGTCAACGACAGGACTGACACGAAGGATTCGCGCGGACTGGCGCAGGCCTGGGTAGTCGGCGGTTGTAAGCTCGAGCGGAGCCCCGACCGTGAAGGCAGCCATAGAGGACTCGGGAACCGTGAAGAGAATATGCAGTGGAGCTACGGCTGTGATCCAGAAGAGAACGTCTCCTTTTTTGACCTCCTGCGTGGGACGGACAGAACTGCGGCCTACGACTCCTTCGAACGGAGCGACGATGCGAGATTGATCCAGCTGCAGCTTTGCGATCTCGAGGTCAGCCTGGGCCGCGGTTTCTTCGGCGCGATACCGGGCCACCTCTGCGATCGTCTCGTCGAGTTTGTACTTGACGTGCTCCCAGTCTTCTTCGCTGCGGATTTTTTCCGAACGCATGATGTCGGCGCGACGAAGGTCCGCTTCGCCGCTTTTTTGTTCGGCCTCCCACTCGGCGACCTGCGCGTGAAGAGAGGCGACGCGAGCCTTTTGCGAGTCGACGGCGGAACGCAACGTTCGATCATCCAATAGGGCCAGCAATTGACCCTTGTGGACGTGGCCGCCGATTTCGATGGCTATTTGTGCGATGCGGCCATCGCGTTCGGCGGCGACATCGGCCTGCTGTTCGGCGACTAATGGACCACTAGTGGTGAAAAGCTTTGCGTCGGTGGTCTCAGCGGAAGACACGGACGGCGCGGGAGCACGCGTAGCGACTGGCGCTGCAGTCGCAGGCGCGGAGGCACTGGCTGCGTCGACCTGGAGATGGGACTCACACCCGGTGAGCAGGAAAGATATCAGGACTGCAGCGGCGGAGAACCTGACCGAATTAAGAGGGATGCGATTCACGTATTTCACCAGCCAATCCAATTCCATAGAGTTTGCCAAAGCCACAGGGCTGGGCGACGCAAGAGGACGTATCCGGCGGGCCGAAAGCCGATAAAAATTTTTGCGCGGCCCGTCATGCCGGCGCGAAGAATGCCACTGGCGTTGGGCAAGTAGACGCGCGCCGCGAAGGTCCCCTCTCCATCGGTTTGCTGGGCTTCAGGGCTAATGATCGCGACGGAGTTGTGCCAGGATTGCTGCGGGTAGCCGTCGAGTTTGATGGCGGCGTTCTGACCGGTGCGAACGAGGGCGGCATCGCGCTGGGGGAAAGCGATATTTACGACTGCAGAGGAGAGATCGAGTACCTGCGCAAAGGGGGCGCCCGCGTCGAGGTGTCCTCCTGCGGCGTTTTGCAAGGCGGGAGTCATAACGACGCCGGTGATGGGAGATCGCAGCTGCGCACTTTCGAGACGTGACCTGGCGCGGGCTACCTCGGAGCGAAGATACTCGGTCTGCGCACGATCAGCGCCTGCCTGAGGGGCACCGTGGGCGAGGTCCGTTTCCATGACTAGCATGGCTTCCTGATATTTTGCTTCGGACGAGGCCAGGTCCGTTCGCCATTGCCAGTCGTTCATTGCCCCCAGGGCGTCTCCGGCGAGAACGCGCTGCCCTTCGTGCGCGAAGACTTGGGAAACGTTGCCGTCAACCGGCGCAGCGATGGTGACGATATGCTGCGGAGCGACAACCGCGTCTCCTGACACGCGCATCGGTAGCGGACAAAAGACAAGGAAGGCCACCGTAGCGGCGACTCCACCGATCAGGCCGACCCGCCGGCTGCGGCTGGTGCGCAGCAGCGCCTGTTTTCGTTGGACGAGTGGTTCCAGCAGACTGATGAGCGGAACCTCGCGATATAGCAAAGCGTTGCGTACGGCGACCGTAGCCTGACCGGCAAGAATCTTGATCATCTCTGTATGAGGCAGATCGAGGAAGTCAGGATCGCTGCTTTCGTAGAGCAAAAGACCGACTCGACCCTGGTCGTCAACCAAGGGCAGAGAGTAGAGCGCGCGATAACCGGTCACTGCGAAGTGCCTTATGATCTCCGGAGGAAGCTCCTCCTGCGCATCGTCGGCCGATTCTTCGTACTTCCGAAAGTGTTGCGCGTCGTCGTGCGATGAGATCCAGCGTATGAGTTCATGGAGCTGTTCCACGCGCGCGTCGCCGAAGGGAAGATTCGACATTCCCGACACCGCCTTGAGCTGTAGGCGGCCGCGATTATCGAGTGCGATGGCGCAGAGTTCGAAAGGAAGAACATTCTGTGGGCTGTTGACGATGATCTGTAGCAGCCGGTCGAGACGCAGTGTGGACGTGATCTCGGAACTGACGCGAACGAGCGCTTCAAGAATCTCGAGCTTGCGCTCGGCAAACATCAGGCTGGCGTTCTTGAGGGCGCTGCTGACCGTTTGCGCGATGGTCGAGAGAAAGAACAGGTCGTCTTCGTCAAATAATCCTCCATCCTTGTTGATTGCTTCGAGTACACCGACCTCGGATTCGTCCTGAAGGATAGGTACCAATAAGGCGTTCTTGACCAATGAGCGTCCGTCGGACGGATTGTTTTGATCCGCGAGGGCGTTGCGGTCTTGCAGGCGCGGGTCGTTGGAGTCTGCGATCAGGAGAGCCTCGCCTTCCTCTGCCATGTCCGCGACGTAGCCTTCCCCGGGGGCTTGCATCATGCCGGAACGGACTGTGGGATCGGAGCCGCGGCTGGAGACGAGGCGAAGCGTCCCTCCATCGAATAGCCAGAGATGGACGGCCTGGCAGGCGATCATTGCCCCAACCTTCACCGGGATGAGAGCGATCACTGCGTCGAGGTCGAGGGTGGCGTTCAGAGATTTCTCGAGATCGTAGAGTTGCGTCATCCGATGGACGGAGTCGAGCAGGTCTTGACGTTGCTGCTCAAAATTCTCCGCAGCCAGAAGAGCGGGTGAGGCTAACTCTAGAATGGGAGTCAACTCTTCGAGGTCCTGGTGGCGAAGCTCAGCCGAGAACGCAAAGATCTCGATGGCTCCTATGCTTACGTCTTTGCTCCGCAGTGGAAGATAGGCGATAGAGGCAATGGAACGGCTGACGTTGACGTGAGCATAGTCCTCACGGCGAATCTCGGACGCTTTGTAAATATGGGTCCGAGCCCCTTGAGAGAGCACTGGTGCGGTGAGGCGACTGAGAATAGCCTGCGAAACCTGCCTAACTGAGATTTCTCCAGCCTTACCGATCGCTATCCAGGGAGATCCCGGCCGGTCGAACATAATTCTATGGACGATACACGCCGAGTCTGGAATCAACGAGACGACAGCAGCGGCGATCAATGCTGCGCGCGCTGGCGAGTCGGGTTCAGCCAGAAGCGACGCAGCGAAATTAGTCATCGGCTCGTTTGGGGACAGTGTCATCTAGGCAACAAGGCGTCATACTCAAGCGGTTCCTTGACGCAGGCAACTTCCTGGGTGGATTCTGAAGTAGATGGAGCCTAACAAGCGTTCTCTACGATGTAAAGTATTTTCTGCAGGCCGGAATGGGAGAACACGGTGGATCTCGACATTAAACAAGAAGGTAAAATCTGCACTCTGAAAGTAAAAGGCCACCTCAAGAGCGGAGACCCCGTCATTCAATTCGACGCTGCTGTCCAATCCGCTCTTTCGAGCGGCCATGTCTTCCTCATCCTGGACCTCGAGGCCATGCCCTATCTTGATTCGAGCGGCATTGGAGCGATAGTTGACGCGCTTCGAAATGCAAAAAAGATTGGTGGAGATGTTAAGCTGGTTAATCCTTCGACTTTCGCATCGAAGACATTCAAGATGGTAGGAATCATAAACTTATTTACCGTACACGCGAGTCAGGCAGATGCTGCCCTCGCTTGCGGAACTGCGAGAAGCGAACTTATTTAGTGGGAGGACGCACCGTTGGCCTCATCCTTGGCGATGGGTCAAGCCCGCTGACCGATGCAGGCAAGGCGTAGGAAAATCACCGGTCGACGCCATCTTTGCTTGGACGATCGACTGTGTCGCTGATAACAATCAGCGAGTTTCCACGAGAAATCCTTGAAAATGAGCTAACGACTACAGGGTGCGTCGTATAGCGACTTCAATCGCTGGAATTCATTCTTCGTGGATGAGGAACATGCTTCAGATCACCCTGTAGGGCGCCTCGCATTTGCGATCCTTACGTGAGGTCTCTTTCTACTGTCCGGGCAACATGGAATGTCCTGCTACGTTTGACCTACCGCCTTTCCAGAGACTATAAAGTTGCGGGGCCTGCAGGCTCGCATAGTCTAGCGGGTTTCGCGTTAGTGGCTTTCGTCAGCATCCAGGAACCTGGATGGGAGGTTGGACGACGATGATCCCGCCGGCGTTTGAATATCTCAGACCAAATACCATTTCTGAAGCCATCGCATTCTTACAGCAGTACGGTGACGACGCCAAGATTCTGAGCGGCGGACAGAGTCTGATTCCCATGATGAAATTCCGGTTGGCGCGTCCTGGCTACCTGATCGACATCAACCGAATCTCTGGCTTGTCCTACATCAAAGAAGAGGGTGGATTTTTGAGGATCGGTGGTCTCACTCGAGAAGCCGAACTGGAAAACTCCCTTCTCATTCAGTCGAAGTATCCCATTATTTTCGATACCGCCCGCGTGATCGCGGATCCTCAAGTGCGGAACATGGCAACACTGGCGGGCAACCTGGCCCACGGTGACCCGGCGAACGATCATCCGGCTACGATGCTGGCGCTGGAAGCGCAGGTCGTGGCGGTCGGGCCGAAGGGCGAGAGAGTGTTGCCCATTGAGAGCTTTTTCATCACCCTCTTCACAACGGAGCTCCAGCATGACGAAATCGTGAGCGAGATTCGTATTCCTGTGCCACCGCCGCGGAGTGGAGGCGCATACCTAAAGCTAGAGAGAAAGGTCGGCGACTTTGCTACTGCGGGAGTGGCGGTGCAATTGACCATGGATGGAGGGGGGACGTGCCAAAAAGCGGGTATCGGCTTGACCAACGTTGGTGCGACGCCCGTGAAAGCTAGTAAGGCGGAAGAATCCTTACGCGGGAAGAAGCTGGATGAGTCCGCGATCGCCCAGGCGTCCCAACTAGCCTCCGACGCAGCAGAGCCAAGCTCGGACTTACGTGGCCCCGCCGAATATAAGAAAGGCCTAGTCAAGGAACTGACCCGGCGTGCCCTCGCTCGCGCAAACGAGCGCGCAGGAAAATAAATATCCGGAAAAACGCGGAGGAAACTGACATGCCGAAGAAACAATTGATTCAAGTCAAAATAAATGGGCGTATTCGCGAAGCCCAGGTTGAACCCAGGCTGTTGCTGGTCCACTTCATCCGCGGATTCGCTGGATTGACCGGCACTCACGTCGGATGTGACACCACTCATTGCGGCGCCTGCACAGTGATGCTCGATGGAAAGACGGTCAAATCATGCACCTTGTTCGCGGTGCAGGCCGATGGCTGCGAACTGCTCACCGTCGAAGGCCTGATGCAAAATGGCAAGCTACATCCGCTGCAAGCGGGGTTCAAAGAAGAGCACGGATTGCAATGCGGTTACTGCACACCGGGCATGCTGATGTCGTCCTACGCCCTGCTTGAGAAGAATTCGAATCCGACAGAAGAAGAGATCCGCTGGGGGATCTCCGGGAACCTGTGTCGTTGTACTGGATACCAGAACATTGTTAAAGCCGTGCAGTATGCCGCCAGGCAGATGGAGCAAGGAGGGAAAGATGATCTCGCGAACATCGCCTGAGATCGGTGGCATGGGCCACTCCATCAAGCGCAAAGAGGACCTGCGCTTCATCCAGGGCAAAGGCAACTATGTGGACGATGTTCAACTGCCGGACATGTTGTATGGACACATTGTACGGAGTCCCTATGCTCATGCCCGTCTGAAGAGCATGAACACGGAGAAGGCCAAAGCACTGCCGGGTGTGTTGGCGGTGATTACCGGGGAGGACCTTGCCAAATCGAACCTTGCGTGGATGCCTACTCTTTTCTTCGACAAACAAATGGTGCTGGCCACGGGAAAGGTCCTTTTTCAATCGCAGGAGGTGGCCTTCGTGGTGGCTGAGGACCAATACACCGCCGCGGACGCCGCGGAGTTGGTGGAGGTCGAGTACGAAGAGTTGCCGGTGCTGGTCGATCCTCATAAGGCGCTCGATCCTGGCTCGCCTATCCTGCGTGAAGATCGCGAAGAGAAGACCAACCATATCTTTCACTGGGAGGTCGGCGACAGGGCAGCTACGGACAAGGCCTTCGTGGACGCAGAGGTAAAAGCAAAGGTCCATGCAGTCTTTCAGCGCTGCCATCCGGCGCCGCTGGAGACCTGCGGGTGCGTTGCCGACTTCAATTCAGCGACCGGGAGAATTACGATTTACCTGACGTCGCAGGCGCCACATGCGCATCGCACTCTGTTCGCGCTGGTTGGCGGAATTCCTGAGAACAATATTCGCGTCATTTCGCCGGACATCGGCGGCGGCTTTGGGAATAAGGTTCCCATTTATCCAGGCTATGTCTGTGCGGTGGTTGCTTCGTTGACGCTGGGGCGGCCGGTGAAATGGATTGAGACGCGTTCGGAGAATCTACAATCCACCGGGTTCGCGCGGGACTATCACATGACGGCGGAGCTCGCTGCCGGGAAGGACGGGAAGATCAAGGCGATGCGGGTCAAGACTCTGGCTGATCATGGGGCTTTCAACGCGGCCGCTCAACCTACCAAGTTTCCCGCAGGCCTGTTCAGCATCTGCACTGGTGCGTATGACTATCCGACTGCCTTTTGCGAGGTCGATGGGGTTTACACGAACAAGGCGCCAGGAGGCATTGCCTATCGCTGTTCGTTCCGAGTGACGGAGGCGGCTTATCTCATCGAACGAGCGGTGGATGTTCTGGCGCAGGAGTTGAAAATTGATCCGGTCGAGTTGCGGCGGAAGAATTTTATTCCTCCGCAGAAGTTTCCCTATGCGTCGCCGCTCGGTTGGTCCTATGACAGCGGAGACTACGATGCCGCAATGAAGGTAGCACTGGATACGATTGGCTACGATGCGTTGAGGAAGGAACAGCAGGAGAAGCGCAAGAGAGGCGAGCTGATGGGCATTGGGGTTTCCAGCTTTGTGGAAGTTGTCGGCGCCGGGCCTGCCCATACCTTCGATATCGCCGGAATCAAGATGTTCGACAGTTGCGAGATTCGTGTTCATCCCACGGGCAAGGCCATGTGCCGCATGGGAACCAAGAGCCAGGGCCAAGGCCATGAGACGACGTATGCGCAGATAGTCGCGCAGGAGCTGGGCATTCCCGCGGCAGATGTGACCGTTGAGGAAGGCGACACCGACACTGCTCCGTATGGTCTGGGAACATACGCCAGCCGCAGTACCCCAGTCTCCGGTGCGGCCACTGCCATGGCGGCACGTAAGATTCGCGACAAAGCCAAGAAGATCGCCGCTCACTTGCTGGAGTGCAGTGAGGAGGACCTGGATTGGGAGCCCGGAAAATTCTTCGTCAAAGGCGCGCCCAGTAAATCCAAAACCATTCAGGACATTGCCTTCGCTGCATACACCAATATCCCGGCAGGCCTCGAAGCCGGGCTGGAAGCTGTCGATTATTACGATCCACCGAATCTCACCTTTCCTTTCGGCACATATATTTGTGTGGTCGACATCGACAAAGGGACAGGTGAGGTGAAAGTGCGTCGTTTTGTTGCGGTAGACGACTGCGGCAACATCATCAATCCCATGATTGTGGAAGGCCAGATCCACGGCGGATTGACCGAGGGGTTAGCCATCGCCTTCATGCAAGAGATTAGCTACGACGAAAGCGGCAACGTGCAGGGGGGGAGTTTTATGGACTACCTGATTCCGACGGCGGTTGAAACTCCTCACTGGGAGACGGGCAAGACCTGCACGCCTTCGCCGCATCATCCGTTCGGCGCGAAAGGTGTAGGCGAGTCGCCGAATGTCGGCTCTCCGGCGGCGTTCGTCAATGCCGTAGTCGATGCACTTTCCCATTTGGGCGTGAAGCACATCGATATGCCGATCGCACCGTGGAAGGTGTGGAACATTCTCAAAGAGAAAGGCGTGGTCAATTAACTATGGCGATCGAAATCGAAAAAACATTCCAGGTCAAGGAGCCGATAGAGAAGGTATGGGGCCTGCTGAGCGATCCCAGGCGAGTCGCCACGTGTGTGCCCGGCGCAAAGATTACCGAGCAAGTGGATGAGAAAACCTACAAGGGAACGATTAGCGTAAGAGTGGGCCCAAGCGCAACCGACTACCAGGGTGAGTTGGAGATCGTTCGTGTCGACCCTGCGAACCACGAGATGGAAATCGTCGGCAAAGGACAGGACGTAAGGGGCCGCGGCAGCGCGTCGATGAAGATGACTAGCAAACTGCGTTCCCTTGAAGATGGTGGCACGGAGGTCACCAGCGTCTCCGATGTCAACGTTGTGGGCATCCTGGCACAGATGGGATCGCGAGTGATTAGCGAAGTCTCCAACATCATGTTTCAGCAATTCGCGAAGAACTTCCAGGCACAGCTACAGCAACCCGCAGATACAGCGGCGCAGGAAGCCAAGCCCATCAGCGCCGCGTCATTGGCGTGGGCTGCGGCAAAGGGAGCGTTTCACCACGAATCTTAAATCTGTCGATTCATTAGAAGTTGGAGCGAACCATCATGCCAGCCTTGCCAGAGCAGCCTGTGGAGGAGTTCGTTAGGGACCCGGACTCTCTGATGCGCCGCTTTGGGCGCCTGGGTTATATTGCAGACCGTTCCTTAGCCACTGCGGTCTATCTCATGACCAAATTGCGTAAGCCTCTTTTGATCGAGGGTCACGCCGGCCTCGGGAAGACGGAAGTGGCCAAAGTCCTGGCGTTGATGTTGGGGACCCAACTCATCCGGTTGCAGTGTTACGAAGGCCTTGATATTAGCTCCGCCGTGTACGAATGGAATTATCAGAAACAATTACTCGCCATCAAAATGCAGGAAGGGACAGACCAAACGGTCGAGCAGAAGGAGAGGCACATCTTTAGTCGAGAGTTTCTGCTAGAGCGCCCGCTTCTCAAATCCATTCTTGCTCAGGACACCTCGCCCGTTCTTCTGATAGACGAAATCGACCGCGCAGATGAGGCCTTCGAAGCATTTCTTCTTGAATTGCTCTCCGAGTTTCAGGTCACTGTTCCCGAGATGGGCACAGTCAAGGCGAAGCACATTCCTTATGTCATTCTCACCTCCAACCGCACACGCGAGCTGAGCGACGCCCTGAAGCGGCGCTGCCTCTACTGCTGGATCGATTACCCGAGCTTCGAAAAGGAGATCAGCATTGTGCGCACCCGCCTGCCCGGTATCGAGGAGCAGTTGGGCACGCAAGTGGTGCGGTATGTTCAGGCAGTGCGCCAGCTAAATCTGGAGAAGCCGCCCGGAGTGGCGGAGACTCTGGACTGCGCTCAGGCGGTGATCTCTCTTGGCAGCCGTCGTCTGAGTGCAGAGATGATCGAGGAAACGATCGGGTGCGTGGCGAAGTCCATGGAAGATGGCGTGAAACTCAAGTCTGCGGGCATCGACAAACTGCTCCTGCAGACTTCCTAGAACGACGGCGACGGAGAGGACATCATGCGTCAAGAACAGCCCGAACATCTAGCTGCCTCTATCGTAGAGTTCGGCCGCTTCATCAGAATGCGTGGACTGTCCGCAGACCCAAGCCAGACGTTCACGGCCCTCGAAGCGGTTAAGACAATCAACCCTACAGACCCGCAATCCTTTGCCTGTGCCCTGCGGGCGGCGCTGTGTTCCACCAGCCGAGAATGGGAGCGGTTCCCGGAGCTTTTCCAGGAATTCTGGGGCGAGACGCGACCGAGAGCACGGTCTGTTTCAGGTGAGTACAAGGGACATTCCAGGGGCAACGCGCCGGAACGGGAGGTCGGCTCTCTTGTGTTTCTCGATCAACCAGGCCACGGAGCTGCGGAGCAAGGCGGGAATGGCAAGGCAGTCTACGGAGCGAGTACGCAGCAGCGATTGAAAAAAGTGGATTTCTCTGAAGTATCGTGCGATGACATGGCCTCTCTGGAAGAACTTTCCCTGCGTCTTTTGCGACGAATGAGTCTGCGCCGCTCGCGGAGACTTACCATCAGCACTCTCACGGATCGCGTCGATCTGCGCAGAAGCATCCGGCGAAGCATCATGTATGGCGGCGAGCCGATCGTTTTGGCTTACAAAGGGAGAAAGCCGAGAAAGAACAAACTGGTGATCCTTCTCGACATTAGCGGTTCGATGAATTTCTACAGCTTGTTCCTGGTACGTTTTGCGTATGCCCTGCAGGCGAGCTTCCAGCGTGTCAATACATTTCTCTTCAGCACGGACGTCGTCGAGATCAGCGACATGCTGCACACTCGCGATCTGCAGGAGGCCCTGCGGCGGCTCTCGCAACGGGCAGCCGGCTGGTCGGGCGGTACAAAGATCGGCGAGTCGCTCCGGCAGTTCAACCAACTCTACGGCAGGAAGCTGCTCTCGCGCGATACGATCTTCCTCATCCTGAGTGACGGTTGGGACACCGGAGAACCGGAGCTGTTGGCCCGGCAACTGGGGGCCGTCAGGCGACGCGTGCAAAAAATCTTATGGCTAAATCCGCTTCTGGGATTGAAGGACTATCAGCCCGTTACACGGGGTATGGCTGCCGCGCTACCTTATGTGGATGTCTTTGCACCGGCGCATAACCTGGAGAGCCTGCTCGCACTAGAGAGATATTTTTAGGGCATCGATATGGAAGAGGTGATCGTAGATTGTTCGATCAATTCTTGAATAAGGCAAGTGAGCTTCTCGCGAAAGGCGAACCCTTTGCAGTTGCCGAGGTAGTCCGCTATCTGTCGCCGATCTCGGGAAAAGTTGGCGACAAGGCGATTGTCTTCGCGGACGGCACAGTTTGGGGCTGGATCGGTGGCGGCTGCGCGCAGCCGGCCGTGATCAAGGAGGCGCTACAGGCACTCAAAGACGGTCGACCTCGGCTGGTCCGTATCAGCCCATCGTCTTCTCAGGAGGAGGGCATCGTGGCCTACAACATTACTTGCCACAGCGGTGGCACGCTGGATGTTTATATCGAGCCTGTTCTGCCGAAGCCGCATATTTTGATTCTGGGGCGCTCCCCTGTTGGTCGAACGCTGGCCACGCTCGGCAAAGCGATCAACTATTCGGTCTCAGTCGCCGCTCCGCAGGCTGACCGGGAGAGTTATCCGAATGCGGATCGAGTGCAGGCAGATTTGGATCTGAGCAGAGTTAGGATTGCGCCGCAGACCTTTATCGTCGTGTCCACCCAGGGAGAATGCGACGAAGAGGCGCTCGAGCAGGCACTCAAAACGAACTCTTCCTATGTGGCGTTCATCGCCAGCAAGGTGAAGGCTGCCAAGGTCCTTCAATCCATAAGCGAACGAGGGATTAGCACGGAAAGACTGAATCAAGTACGGGCCCCGGCGGGCCTGAATATTAGGGCTGGCACCGAAGAGGAAATCGCGGTGAGCATCCTCGCCGAGATTATCCAGCTAAGCAGGAGCCAAGCCATCGAGCAGAACGAAATAACTGAATCGCTTGAGCAGAAAGAGGAAGCGAGAGATCCGATTTGTGGGATGACGGTAAGCATAAGGAACACGAAAGACAAATCGGAGTTCGACGGTAAACCGTTCTACTTCTGTTGCGGCGGCTGTAAGCAAACATTTGATCGACAGCCGGATAAGTATGTAGTCGCTATAGCGGAATAGGGCCTGCGTGATCAACGTACAAATTCAAACTGCGGACCGGAATTGGGAGAAAATCGGATCCCGCCTCCTACACTGAAACCTGAACCAGTGACGGCAGTTGCCGCCTATGCGGTGGGATTCCCCGCGTCCCACCAGTGGAAATAAATTGGTGGCCGTTAGGCACTTGGGTGAATGCAGCGGAAGCCAGGGCGAGGCAGGTGGCAAGAAGAGACAAGTGCGGGCAAAGCAATGTTTTACGTGGCATTTAAGGGCCTGTAGTCAGGCAGATAAAACCCAGGTTAGCCGACGAAATAGCGGTCAATTGTGGTTTGATAATGTTGCGGAAATAAATCACGCAGACTCCGATCGAGGCCTGTGCGACAGATCATTTGCGTAGGAAATCTGAACTTCGGGTTACGCGTGCGGAAGGCTAACGGCATAGAGATACCAGGCCGCATGTGGTAACCACTGCTCCGACCAACGCCAATCTTCGTCCTTGCCAGTCACGGCGAAGCCTTCGTTGAAGGCGATCCCATCCTCATCCTCGATGGCTGCTGTGATGCCATTGACGATCGATCCCGGGGCATTGGTGTACTTGTAGGAGCTGAAGAACATGTAAGCCGCATCGCCATGCCCACTGCCGATCAACATACTCACGTCGAATGGGTTTCGGCCTTGAATCCAGTGCAGCTGATTCCAGGCGTACTCCTGTAGTTGTTTTCGGAAGTCTGGGTCGTCTGCGAAAAATGGCGCGGCCATGCGCGCGGCGGCGGCGAGCGAAGCCAGTCGCGCGTTTTCGCCTTGCCACCAAGGAGCTGCCTCGGTGTCGTGCGGGAAAAAGTAGGCGCTGCGCACCGTGCCATTCCCCATCCGAATTAATTGCCTCGCATATCCGAACGGATTGTTTCTTTCAGCGGTGATGCCGAGCTCGAAGTGCAGTGACCGCTTTACTGCCGCGTATACCTGCTGGCGCATTGCAGGTGGTGCGATCTCAGCATATTCCAGCAAGCTCACGACAGGTAGTCCGGCATCGGACGGATGAAAAAACGTACGTGAGCCATCGTCAGCCCGCCACGCGTCCTGATACCCTGCGATGGTCGTCAACCGCCCCATGAGGTGTGCGGCTCGTGCATCGGCCGCGGCCTGGTACTTCGGCAGTTTGGTTGCGCGAGAGAGTTCGGTGGCAGCCATAAGTGCACAGTAGTCGTCGAGGATGTTTTCTCTTCCGTCGTTCAGAAGTTCCCGGTTATGCATGGCCAGAAACTGAAACCCGCTCTCTGCCGCACGCAGATATGCAGAGCGCGAAATATCACCTTCACCAGGCATTGTGCTCGCGAGTGCTAAAGCAGCGATCGCCATGCCACCGCCGGCTCGAAAACTCGCCTCATACGCATGCGGCCCTTTCGCGGTCTGAACCTGCTCCGTCGAGTCCGTAGTGTCTTTTTTGATCTGTGTTCTCCAGTTCGGATTTCCGATCCGCCGGTCGATCGCCAGCTTTTCTTTGCCCGGTGCATCAATGCTCTGGTAGAACGAGCCGTTCGGCCGCTTGCTCCGCGCGAGATAATCGGCGCCGAAAAAACCCTCATCCAGCAGGCGGCGCGCATATTCGCTGAAGTTGTCATCGTGACGTGCCTGCAGCACGAGGTAGCTCTTCAGCAGGGACCAAGCCACCAGCGGCACCTGCTGGGGATTGAAGTATGACGTCAGATTCTGGTGCGACAGATGTATGCCATAGTCGCCGGTCGCGTCATACCAGCCACCGTGGAGATCGACATCAGCTGGTCCATCTGGAACCTTCAAATGCCGATCCGCCTTGTCAAACGAGCCGCTGGAGCGCTGCCCCTTGAAGTAGTACACGACGTTCGAAAGCGTCTCGCGTTCCAGCAGATTGTCCTCGATCGCAAACGCACACGAACTCACGGGCCCTCCCGCGGTCTCTGTTCGAACTTCATAGTGTCCGGGCATTTGCCAAGCAGAGAAGTCAGCGATCCAAAACACCCGTCCGCCCCAGTGGTCTACCTGCGTGCCGGGCGTCAGGCTGCCCGTCATTACAGTTTTTCCGGTTGCATGATCCACCAGCGAGAACTGAAGTGGATGATCCTGCGCGGTACCAACTAGGAACGCCTGTTTGATCGAAGCTGTCTCATAACCAACATGATCCACGACTACACGTGGCTGCGCCGCACTCACTAAAGCGGATAGAAGCAGGCAGCAACTAGAAAATTGCTTGACGCTGCGGCGATAAATATTCGTGCCCCTCGTATCGTCCGCAGATTGCGCTAGATACGCGCTGAGGTTCTTGACCATGATGGTATGACTTTATACTGACCGCGCCTGCAACATGCGCAATTAACGGAGAAAACGCTTGCCTATCATCGGAAGACCCCGCGGCATCCTACGTTCCTGGTCCCCCAGATTCGTGAGAACACTGGGCGCGCTCGCTGTGCTGCCCCTGATCTATGGACTCGATGCAAACGCCCGGACGGAACCCCCTATGCAGAAGGTCGTCGTCGCCTACGTCTTCCCGCAGGACCGCGAACTGCAAAAAGATGAGATAGCTTCGACGCAGCTCACGCGCATCAACTATGCCTTCGCCAATATCCAGGATGGCCGCATCGTCAATGGCTTCAAGCATGACGACCAAAACCTGGCTACACTGGCCGCACTCAAGCAGCGGAACCCCTCGCTTACAGTGCTGGTCTCGGTCGGTGGCTGGGAGTGGTCCGGCAACTTCTCCGATATGGCGCTCACTAAGGAGTCTCGCAATATATTTATCGCAAGCGTGACCAAGTACATTGAGTCCCACCAGCTCGACGGCTTGGATATCGATTGGGAGTATCCCGGTCAAGCGGGCTCTACCAATCATTTTCGACCGGAAGACAAGCAAAATTTTACGTTACTACTGAAGGAGCTCCGCGCCAGCTTTGGGCGACAGCAGCGAAAGCTGCATCGTCCCCTGTACTTGACCATCGCTGCCGGGGCTTCGTCGAGCTATCTTGCACACACCGAGATGGATAAGGCCCAGCAGTACATCGACACGGTCAATCTCATGGCCTATGACTATTACGAGCCAGGTGGGCCAACAGGAAATCATGCGCCGCTCTTCACGGACCCTGCCGATCCGAAAAAAATCTCCGCCGACCGCTCCGTTCACGAATTCGAGCAAGCAGGAGTAGCGAAGGAAAAGATTGTTCTCGGCGTACCGTTTTATGGACACCAGTGGGCCGACGTCGCCGACACACAGCACGGCCTCTTTCAGACTGGGAAGCCGCTATTGCACGGATACGCACCGTACAGCGTCATCTCGACAACCATGCTGAACAACGGCTTCGACCGCTATTGGGATGAGGCTTCGTCAGTCCCATATCTCTACAACCCGCAGCAAAAGATCTTCGTCTCTTACGAAGACGCAGAATCGCTCACGCTAAAGTCGCGTTATGTTGTGGATCAACATCTGGCGGGCATCATGTTCTGGGATTACGCCGGAGATCCAACGGGTGTGCTTCTAAACGCGATCCATACAGGCCTGGATCAACACTCCCCTGCCGATGTCCCATGAGCAGCCCCGAAACCTCATGGAATAGGAAGCTCCGAATACGGAGTTGATCCCATAGTCGCAGCGAAGATTCGGTGCGTCTTCGTATCGACCGCAAGAGCATAAGGTCTCCCGTCCGTCCGCAGCTTCTTCAGTAGACGCCTCTGTTCTGTGTCGATCACACTCACGGTGCCGTCCTGCGCGTCTGCGACGTATGCAAGGTGTTTCGCCGCATCGATTGCAATGGCCTGCGGATGGCCGCCCACGTTCACCGTACCCACCGTTACATCTCTCCGCGCATCGATCACCGAGACAGAAGCGTCAGCATAGTTGACGGCATAGACCATCCCACGCACGGCGTCCACTGCAAGCGCACATGGCATGGCTCCGGTCAATATCTCTCGCATCGCGTGGGTCTCCGTATCGATCGCCTCCACCGTTGCATCCTGCACATGCGTCACGCAGAGTGTCTTGCCCAATTCTGCTATCCCCCAGAGGTGCAGAGCTCCAGCCGGAATCTTAGAGATCGCCTGGGTCTCCTCATCCAGCACTGTCAACGAGTCGCTCTCATAGCCCAGCAGATACACTTTGCCCCGCTGCGCGTCTACCACGATCGCATCAGCTGATCCAGTTCTTACGTTGGTCACGACGTTCGTTTTGCCGTCGATCACGGTAAGCATGCTGCTGAAGGTATTTGAAACAAACACTTTATTGCTCGCCTCATCCACCGCAATGGAATATGGTCGAGCCGCAGTGGGTATGGTGGCTAACACCTTATCTGTATCGCCGTCTACGACTGAGACCGAATGGTCGCCTGAGTTTGCCACATACACTCTGCCCGTTTGGTCATTCACCGCGATCGACACTGGTCCCGATCCCGTCTTCACCAACTTCGCAGTGCCATTCGCCGCCACGATCGCTACAGCTCCGTGATTGCTGTCGACGGCATACACCTTGCCGCTCCTCTCGCTATAAACGATTCCGGAGCGATTGATCAGGCCGGAAGAAGGATCTTCGGCTTGGGCACACATCGAGGTGCCGATCACCATCGCAGCTATGGTGAACATACGCCACCTGCATGAGGACACTCTCATTGCTCACCTCAGATCAAGCTTTCAAAGGAATTATCTTTACGCGTGCAAGCGTTTGTCTACACTGATAACAAAGCTGCGACGAGATACCGCATCAAAATGCTGACGAGGAACCCGGTTCATGACTTTTGAAAAGCATTTCGTCTTTCGGCGCTCCCTTTTCACCATGGCTCTCTTGGTTCTGTCTGCCGCCAGCGTTGCAGCGCAGATTGGACCCAGGTTCAAGGTCATCGCCATCGCCGAAGCGGGTGGCATTCACAAGCCCTTCGTCGATGCAGCCAAAGCCTGGTTGCAGAAGGAGGCGCAGGCTGACAACTTTTCGGTGGATTACATCGAAGACACCAAGTCCATTGACGCGCGTTTCCTTGCGCAATACAGCCTCTTCATCCAGCTCAATTACCCACCCTACAACTGGACGCCTGCTGCGGCTGAGGCGTTTACAGAGGCCGTTGAGCAAGGCACCATAGGATGGATCGGCTTCCATCATGCCACCCTCCTCGGCGAGTTCGACGGTTTCTCTATATGGCCGTGGTTCTCCCACCTTATGGGTGATATCCGATACACCCAGTACATTCCTACCTTCGCCACTGCCTCCGTGAACGTCGAAGCTACTGATCATCCGGCGATGAAGAACCTCCCACATTCCTTCACAATTGAAAACGAGGAGTGGTACACATGGAATCAATCTCCGCGACCCAACGTGCATGTTCTCGCGAGCGTCGATGAGAGTACCTACACGCCCAATACGACTGTAAAGATGGGCGACCACCCGGTTGTGTGGTCCAACGAGCACGTCAAGGCGCGCAACATTTACATCTTCATGGGGCACCACCCTGAGCTATTTCAGAACACCGCCTTCATAACTCTTTTTCATAATTCCATTCTCTGGGCGGCCGGACGATGAAATATCTTCTCGCGCTCTTCCTTCTGGCTCCCGTTGTGCGAGCACAGCAACCCGCTTTTCATGTACTGGCTTTCTACTCGGAGACAGTTGAGCGCGACCACGTCGACTTTGCTCATCAGGCCATCAAGTACTACACTGCTGCCGCACAACGCGACCACTTCGACTTCGCGTCTACCACAAACTGGGACGATCTCAACGCCGCCAATCTCGCGCACTATGAACTCATACTCTGGCTGGACGACCAGCCACACACGCCGCAACAACGTGCTTCTTTTGAGGAATACATGAAACACGGCGGCGGCTGGCTGGGGTTTCACATCGCCGCTTACAACGACCGTGACACCCGCGGGATATTTCTGCCTCCTGACATTTCATGAGCGCCATCTCAGTTTGTTGATTCTTTAAGAACACTTCGCAGATCCATTGCCGCAGATCTCGAGGCCGGCTCTTTCACTATTTAGGGCTTCTAAAGTTAAAGATCTGTTCTTCGTTAGGCTCAGCGTGAATACTGTCCTCTCTCGATTCGATTCCTCGAGGCAGACGCTACCGCCATGCTCTTCAGCTATTCGACGAGCCAGGGTGAGCCCCAGGCCTGTTCCGTTGGGTTTTCCTGCGGTCACGAACGGATCGAACAACGTCCTCCGGACAGAGGCAGGTATGCCGGGACCATTGTCCAGGATTGTGAGGTAGATCCGTTCATCGACTTCCGTAAGGTGGACCTTCACCTCAGGCGCGTGAGTCGAGTGTGTCGCAGCTTGGCAGGCATTGAGCAACAAGTTATATATGGCACTTTCAAGATTCCTCGCATCGATGTCTGCTTCCGCCGGCGGGAACTCGGCGACTGTGAGGGACACGTTCCTCCCATCTGGATGAAACTTCACTGCCGCAACGGCTTTCTCAACAACCAAGGAAACGCGCGCACGGACAAGCGGGCTTTGCCGTCCGTTACCACCGAATTGCAGTAATGATTCAATACGCTCCGTCATCGCGAGCACTGCTTCTTGAATTTCGAGCAGCAGATCAGCCCGCACGCTCGCACATATATCGTGGCGCTCGAGGAACTCGGCGTTCGCATAGATCGCCGTGAGCGAGTGGCGCATATCGTGGGATATCGAGCATGCCATCCTGCCGATTGCCGACATCCTCCCTTCCTCTATCACTTGGTGAGGTGCAGGCCGCTGCCGTTCGTCTCGAAGATCCAGACCTACGCCCTTATCAATGATGAGGAAATTGCCGCGGTCTGAAATCTTTGGTTTCCTAAGGTGTGTTCTCACTGTTCCCCCTATGATCTGGAGACATAGATCGAATGGCTGGCGACTTTTGTCGCTACTACCATCTAACTCGGTTTGCTCGTCCACGCAGGCCCAGTCATGACTGCTTTGAAATTGTTAGCAGCGTTGAACACCTGCGATCGTGCCATAGACGCGGGCAGCTCGACAGGCAGATCGGTTACACAAAGTACAAGGTCACGCAAGCTTAGCTTTGCAATGTGGGGGCGGGACGCGTCACGCAGCACGGCCTTGCGAATTGCTGGCCGCTTCCGCAGCACGGCGGGTTGCTCGTGGTTTTGAGCAGCCGAACCGCTCGAACGCGTCGTTCATCGTATCCTGCAACCGTGTTTTAGGGCGGTGCAGTTTGCGGGTTGCCTTCGCTATTAGCTGAGTGAGTAGATAGCGATTCGATTCACGGGCGAGAGCCATAAGTGTTGAGTCAGCGCGCACGGTGTTCCTCCCGGAAGTCCGATCTTTGTTGCAGATGTTAAGTTCAGGATCGATGATCGACTCCTTGAGCCACGGCCGCATGTTGAACGCGTATGCGCAGATGCAAAACAGGCTCGCTGGAATAAAGCCAAGCTGTGACGTTAGCAATCCAATTGCACAGACGATCAAGCTGTTGACAATTGCGACAAGGAGTCCGAGCCAGGATTTTCGTGCGAGCAGTATTGTCGCTAGATGGTGAGGAAACAAGATAGATAATCCGTATGGAACATCGCAAAAACCGACCCCCATTGAAGCTTCCTCCAAATCAGAGAATGAGTGATTCGCAACTCTCTGATTCGTCATCCGTGCTCGATCCTGTTGAAGTGACTATGAAGGAAGACTCGGATGATTGCATCCCGCAAAGGAAGGTATTTTCAACGCTAGGAACTGGTGCGCATTCGATACCACTATTGAGGGATGATTAATACCCCAAGCGTATGCACAACTGTCGCGTTCAATCTCAATGAAGTGCGGAATCTTCCTTGGAATCATCGACGAGGGGAACGCCCACCCTCAGGAATGATGATTTCGCGACGACCGAAGAGACGCGCATCGACTGAAAAGGCGCCCGGGCCAAGCAAGACAAGGGCGGCCGACATCGCAGCCAGATTGAAGGCAGCTATCGCACTGATGTTGATGGTCGCTCCAGTCATCAAAAACGACGAAATGCCCGTCCTGAGACAACCAACTGTTACCACGGCGGTTGCAACAGGTGTAAGAAACCCGACGAAAATCGCCGATCCAACAACGATTGCGAGCGCTCCAACTGCCAAAACGCTAATCGAGTGGCTGTTGGGTCCATCGAGCGCGTCAATTCCGCAAACGATTGCATTGACGGCAACCGTAAGCCGCAGAAAGATGAGGCCGATGCCTGGCCAACGCTCCGGGAAGCTGGAAAAGAGTCTTTGCAGCGGATGCCTCCTCGGGGCACAAAACGTGCCAGCAAGAGATTAGCTTCTTTCGCCGCGAATTGGACCCCCAGATCGAGTGCTTTTCTGGCACTTCTCGCAGACTCTTCGTACTTTCTTTCTGGAGTATGAGGGTGGAGCTAGAGATGTAGGAACCCGCGTCTAATTCCTATAGCGACGGCCTCGGTGCGATCGCTTGCGCCGAGTTTCTCCATGATGTGCTTAACATGTCCCTTTACTGTTTCCTCAGAGATGAAGAGAAGCGCTGCGATGTCGCTGTTTCTATTTCCGGCGGCGACCTTCTGAAGGACCTCAACCTCTCGCTTGCTCAACGTTTCAGCCCCAAGATGCTCCATGAGCTGAGCAGCGACCTCGTTAGGGATGTGTTTCTGCCCCCTATGCACCTTGCGGATCACATCGACGAGCTGTTTTCGGGGCATGCTTTTGAGCATGTAGCCTTGCGCTCCAGCCTCCAGCGCGCGCTTAATCTCGGCGTCGCCTTCAAACGTCGTAAGCATGATCACACGGGCGTTCGCGAACTCTGCGCGAATGGCGAGCAATGCATCGATGCCCCCCATATCCGGCATCCGGACATCCATAAGTGTCACGTCGGGCCGATGTTCACGAAATCCCCGAATAGCATCGTGTCCAGTTGATGCCTCTGCAACCAATTGCATGTCGAATTCATTTTTGATAACGGTCGCAATGCCTTCCCTCATAAGAGGATGGTCGTCAACGCAGAAGACTCGAATCCGGGGGACAGCGCTCATTTATGTACTCGCTTCTCTTTGTGATGCTTCGGCGTCTCGAGTCTCTCTCGGTTAAGCCAACGGAACCACCGTGATATAGGGCCATTCGAACCTTTTTCGAATGCGATCAAGCCAGGAACGGTCAGGTCCACTTCAGTTCCTGCGCCAATACGGCTCCGAACTCTCAGATTAGCGCCAATTCTTTTGGAGCGCTCTCGAATGCCAACCAGTCCCCAGTGCCCCTCAAGACCTGAATGTAGCACCTGAGGATCTATGCCACGGCCATCGTCGCGCACCAATACTCTAAGATGTCTGCTCGCATATTCTACTTCGACTTCGATGCGGTTCGCGTGCGCATGCATAAATGCATTCAATAGAGCCTCGCGGCCAATGCGGTAGACCTCATCGCGGATCAGCGGCCGCACAGGACGCGTAACACTGTCAACAATGACGCGGTAGTCGGTTTTGCCGTCGAGGGGGAACTCCTGTCGCAGTCGCGAGAAGGCGGTCTCGAGGCTTTGGTTGCCCGATTCTGTTGTGCGTAGCCCACGGAGCGCATTTCTACCTTCTTCAGTGACCGTACCCATCAATTGCAGAACCCGTTTCAAGAGAGGTTTGGCGGGCGATTCCTCTGGGAGTTGGTCTTCAGCTACATCAAGCTGGAGAGAGGCGCTCAGAACACCTTGCAGCAGCGTGTCGTGCAACTCCTGCGCAATCCGCGTACGCTCGGCGAGCCGCTCCTGGAAACCAACATTCAATCGTTTCGTCAAGTGATGAATACGCAAACGATAAATGACAAGAATCATCAGGCAACATCCTGCAAGACAAGCAACTCGGAACCACCACGTTTGCCAGTACGCGGGTTCGATGACGAAAGGTACTGACGTCTCCGGGCCATTCCACAGGCCGACATTGTTCGAAGCAATGATACGGAAAAGATATGTACCAGGACCAAGATTTTTATAGACAACCTGCCTTGACGCAACGGAGTCGCTCCAACCTTGATCGGAGCCATCGAGCTTATAGCGAAAACGGATGCGTTCCGGCATAGCCAGGTTCGTGCTCCTGTAATTCAAGGTAATGCTCTGAACTCCAGAGGGAATCTTGATGGGGTTCTGCACCTTAACCGGACTTCCGCCGGCTGACATAGATTCGATTCGTACCGCGACTGGAGTCGAATTCTTGGAGATAACGATCGGATCGGCCATGGACAAGCCCGACTTACCTGAGATCCAGATGCGCCCTTCACGATCTGCCACTACAGAGCGGTCGCGACCCGCGCCTTCCACTCCTGGGAGGCCGTCGTCGATTCCGTAGCTTTGAACATCTGCTTCAGAGAGCGAATCGCTCAGAAGCCGGTCGTGGTTCACCCGAAGCACATGATCGGAGGTGATGAACCACAGCGAACCCATCCCATCCTCCGCAACTCCCAGGATTTGTTCCCGTAGCGCCTCCGGCAGCCTTACTGGAACTCTGATCTTTCCGGAGGATAGGTACGCCAGACCGTTGGAGGTTACGATCCAGAGCACATGCTTTGTGTCTTCAAAAATTGTTCTTACGATTGACGAGGGTAAGCCGTCACTAGCTGTGCGATTTGTCCAATATCCATTCGCGAACGAAGCTAAACCGCTTGGAGTAGCCACCCATGTTGTCCCATCGAAACCTTCGACTATGGAATTGACACCATTCGACGGGAGTCCGCTGGAGTCCGAATAATTCGTAAATTTCCCGCCATTCAATCTGCTTACGCCAGCGCTCACAGTCCCAGCCCAGATCGTCCCATCGCGATCGCGGTGCACGGAATAAACGCTGTTTTGCGCAAGGCCATCCGCCTCTGTATAGGTCCGGGCAGTAAATGAATCGCCATTTCCAGTCAGCACTGTGAGACCGCCATGTTGCCGGCCAACGCAAACTTCACCGCCACCCCCGCTGATGGAATACACAACATCGTGTTCCAGTCCATCGACAGTTATTTGGCCAACTTGCCCTTCCTTCATCCAGTAGAGACCACCGGAGAGCGGCGCAAACCAAATCCGATCCGTAGAGCCGGCATAGACTGATCCAATACCGCTTGAAGGAAGACCGTCAGAAGTCGAATACGTTGTGAGCGTTCCATTTCGCAGTCGCTCGATTCCTCGCGAGCCGCCGAACCAAATATCGCCGTCAAGGTCTTCATAGATTGCTGTTACCTCGAACCCAGGTTTTGGGTTGAGTTGGTCGAGCGAAACAGCGCCGGATCGAGTGATGCGCACGATGCCATGGTTTGTTCCAATCCAGATGTTCATGGCGTTGTCTCTGGCCATTGTAAGAACCTGGAGTTGCTTAAGCGAAGAAGGCAGATTGAGCGTGGCCAGTACGCCGCCCTCCCACAAATGAATTCCATCGTCGCTTCCAATCCACAAGCCGCCCGTGTCCGCGGGCAAAAGAGCATTGATCTTAGAATCTTTGAGCTCTTGGGCAACTCTGGAAATGTGCCCTTGGCTCAGCCGAAAAAGACCGTTATCTTGTGTGCCGAACCAAATACTCTGGTCTCGCGTTGCAGCAAGTGAGATAACGTTACCGGGATTTTGCTCTGCGCTGACTATTGTCTCCAGGCGTCCATTCTGGTATCGGAATGTCCGGTCCCCGAGCCCGGAGAGAATGACGCGACCCTCGTAGTCGGAAACGGCCGCTGTGAAGGTAATGTCTTGGAGATCGAACAGCGCATATGGATCCTCGAACTTCCCGTCATGATAAAGAAGCATGCGGGGGCCCTCGAGACGAATCCAGAGGTTCCCGCTGGCGTCGGTAACAAGGCCGCGCACGCGATCAATCAAAGGCGAGTTCGGAAGAGGTCGCTTAATCAGGGTGAAATTGGACCCGTTGAATCGGACCAGACCTCTTTCGGTTCCAATCCACAGATAACCATCGGTCGATTGGCAAATGGCGTAGATTTTTCCTCCAACGAACCCTTTGTCCTCTCCCCATTTGTCATGTACATATTGTGAGATTCTTCGAGCAGGATCTAATCCAAAAGCGGCATTCACGAGACACAAGAGCGCGATTCCAGCTATGAGTTCCTTAAAGTAGCCGACGCCTCTGCACCATGTTTTCACGGTAGGAATTCGAATTTTTCAATCACAACCTCGACCGGTTGTTGAGAAGAGCTCTTCGAGTGTCGATAACTGTACAAACCCATGTGAGCCGTCTCTTTAGCGGGAATCGGAATCCCTGAGGTAAAGATATGTTCACCGATGGTTGATGCTCCTGGGCCAATCATCGATCCGCGGACAGTCTTGAAGGAAGCACGCCCGGACTCCCAACGTAACACGTGCGTCAGCACTCCGGCGGGAGCCATGAATCGAGAGACGTTTTCAGGGATATAAAAAGGTTGGACAACATATTGCGCATTCTTACTGTCTGCGATTCCCCAGCGACTCAATTCGATGTCAAGTTCACTGGGAACGTCATCCGCTCGAAAGTCATCATTGGTATATAGCCCCAGAGCAGCAGATGGGCCAAAGTGACCGATATCTTGAACGACAAAGATGTACGAACCGAAACCCAGACTGCGGGTCAAGCTCACCTCCGCACATGTCCATACGCCGTCATGCTCCTCCATTCGGAGGTGCAGATAGCCGTCCTTATCGGTCCACACATTCGACGGATCATAGGAGTTAGGTTGCCCTCCCCGGTCGCTCGCCGCGTTACGCACTCTCCATTCATATCCACTAAAGTGAATGACCTTAGAAACAATAGGTGCAACAGGCTTGCCTGTCGCAGTAGCGATTGCGACTACGCCGTTGCCTTCTGCAGGCAAAGTCGTAAGCTTCGTTGCAGGATGAAAGCCGGGCTCGACTAGGATCGCTGCGTAATCGGTGCCGAGATGGGTCGAGTTCCTCCACGTCGAGTCGGGTTGGATTTCCGTAAAAGGCTGATTCGCAAAAGGCTGAATCCACCAAATGCCGCTGCGTGCGTAAAGTACGATCTGTTGACCAGGTTTGGCGCCGGTTGCCCGCCCTTCGATAAAGTCCAGTTGCACCGGACCTCCAGGATTGGCGGCGGGGACTAGCGTGATTTCAACGTTTGGCTTGGGAGGAACCCTACTCGAATTGCAGGCAGAGAGAAGGAGGCTCACGAACACGAGAAGGATATTCGATCGATGCTTCTTGAAGGAGGAAGTGTAAGGGCAACGTGTCATATTCCGCCAAATGTCCGCAATATTTGACCGTAGTCCGTATCCCACCACGTTTTTGGATTGTCGTAGCGGTGCTCTCTGGCGCCAGTCATATATATGTATACGCTCCGACTGGAAATACCGATGCTTATCTATGGAGAAAACTGTAGCGGTTTTCTGATGATTGCTCTCGAGGTGGCATCGATTTCCGGTACAGGTCCACGGTAGAAGAACCGCAGAGCGCCAAGCCATTGGACTACGGTATTCGGGCTGAACTTCGACTTGCCGAATAGCACTGTGGGCGACGACGCGGTAATCGATTGTTTCATCGATGACGAGCTCCTATCGCACCCGCGAAAATGCCAGCTCGAGATCGCGGCTGTCGTCATTCGCAGATCGCAAACCGCGGAGTGCGTTCCTGCCTTCCTCGTAACTCTCTTACGCGGTAATAGGTCCCTTGATTGGCAACCAAACAGCGTGCCGTAAAATGTTCCAATTCTTATAGATCCCAGGATTCATCAGACGGTCTCAGGTTTCGGTATTCCGCGTATTTTGTTCCCAATTCGGTTTCGCTCTTGGAACTGCTCGTTCAGATTAATTTACCCAAGGCGTGCACCCTCGATACCTCGAAAGTGGTTGTAATTTTGAACACGATCTCGGGTTTCGTGTTTTCGGCAATAAACATAATCTCTGGCCAGCATGGTCGATCCCAAGAACATTGTAAAGGCGATGTCTTCGTGGCTTTTGACGACAAGCTGCTGGAGCCCGCCGTCAACGCTAATGGCGGTCGGATCAGGCGCGCCATCTGTCGTCCATTTGCCTGTCTAAACCGGTGCGTGAAGTGAAATCGAGCGATCTGTTTATAACAAAGAAAGAGTGTGGGAAATGACCATCGTTTCGGAAGGGCTTTTCGTCCAATCGTGCGGGCTTCAAGGCGAAATCGACGCGACTTTCGTTGGTCCCGCTATAACTGATGAAGTCTTGGTGGCTGCGGCCAAGTTAGGAAACCATACAGCATTTGGCGAGTTATGGAAGCGATACTCGAATACCGCATTCAACATGGTCTTTCGCGTCACGGGAAACCGAGACGATGCTGAAGATGCGATACAAGATGCGTGGATGAAAGCATACACGCATTTGAACACTTTCCACGGGCGGGCGAAATTTTCGACCTGGCTTACGCGAATCGCGATCAATTCAGCGCTCATGATCCTGCGCAGAAAGCGGTCTCATCGAGAGGACCCGCTGGAATGGTGCGTCGATGGCGAAGGGTGGCAACAATGGGAAGTGGGAGATAAGCGAGCCAATATTGAAGAGCACTACGCAAAAAACGAAACTAAAAGGGACTTGCAGCGGGCAATAAACCGTTTAAGACCTGCCCTTCGTATCATCATTGAGATTCAGCAATCGCACGACGGTTCCGTCAAGGAAATAGCCGACGTGGCAGGAATTTCGGTTGCTGCCGCCAAATCGCGTTTATTGCGAGCCAGAACGGCCCTGCGTAGGTCTCTACACTCTTCGGTGCGGTCACCCACCCCGCAATCCGTTCAGAACCTGAACCACTCGAAGCCAGAAAATACGATGATTGTTGTTTGAGAGAATTTCAACACTTCGCCGTGTGCTCGCGGAGTCCGCATTCTTTCTGGATATGGCCTTTTTTTCATTGATCAAATATCGCACCAGGAACAATAGCATCAAACCGCGACGGCCCAAGAGGAACATAAGATTGGCAGCTTCGCAATCTGTCGGTAGGAGTACAACTCGGACAGTCACGGCGACTTCAGCGTGAATGGTCAACGTAGCGATGAGTCAAAATCGAGACACTTCCTTGGAGCGCAGTCACTAAAATTGACGTCGATCCGCGCACGATGAAGCCTGACCTTGACAGACGTGATGCTGATGGCGAGTGTCTCGGCCGTCTCCTCAGTGCTAAGTTCCTCAATGTCGCGCAAGAGCACCATCTCACGGTAGATAGGGGAGAGCTCCTCAATCGCCGCTCGTAGCATCTCAGATTACGGAAGGCCTTCAAAAACGCTTCCTGCGCAACGTCTTCGGCGTCCGCTTCATTTTTCATGAAAGACAGCGCCATTCTGTAGACGCTGCGCTCGTAGGGACGGACGAGTTCGTGAACTGCTCCAAGTCACCGCCCAGGATAGACGCGATCATCTGTGCCTCGTTACGACTTGAGACCTCACCCTCCATAACTATCAGGATTCCACCTTTATTCGATAGGGGGTGTGGGCACCGTCCCAAACGAACCCAATGCCGATCTCCTCGCCAATCTGCACTAATCTTTTCATCTTCCCTCAGACGACTTCGTAATGCAGATGCACGCCTGCACATTTGTGCTGGATCACAAATCACGGCAAGAGTCGTTCATAGCATTGGAGACGTTGCGCAGCTGGTAGTTACGGCAAGCAATTTGGGGGCCATTAAGATCCACTGCCGTCTAGCGGGCTTCGTCAACGATTCCTCGGCCTTTTGAGGTTTTACAAGATTGCTTGTAACCTTCACTGCTCGGCGTGGCTCTAACTGTTGCGCAATGACCTAAATCGAAGATTGCGGAGCACAATCCACGGCGTCTATGCCGAAAGCCACCTCCAATGCGTCGATCCGTATCGAACTCAAGCATCCTCTTGCCATCCGCTGGATGCACTGGGTTAACTTTCCGGTGCTGTTCACGATGATCTGGAGCGGTCTCCTCATTTACTGGAACGATTCCGATAATGCCTATCAACACCCTCACGCCGTATATCGCATAGGAATAGGTAAGTTCACCCTTATTCGGTTCTTCCCGGATTGGTTTTACCAGCGACTTCATGTGCCATACCACGTGACGGAAGGTCTTGGCTACCACTTCTTCTTCATGTGGATATTTGCCGTGAACGGTATCGCCTATGTGCTCTATACCGTTCTTTCTGGCGAATGCCGCTTCCTTTTGCCAGACCGGCACAGCCTCCGCGACGCAATTCAAGTCACCCTTGTGGATCTTCACTTGCGAAAGGGGTTACCCGAACAAACAAAGTACAATGGCGCACAGCGCATCGCCTATACGTCAGTGATCTTGATGGGAGTGGGCATGCTTCTAACGGGTCTCGCGATCTACAAGCCGACGCAGGCACATTGGCTAACGACCCTGCTTGGCGGCTACGAGATGGCCCGGTGGCTGCATTTCTGGATCACGATGAACTTTATAGCCTTTTTCGTAGTTCACGTTGCGCAGGTGGTACTTGCGGGATGGAATAACTTTAGGGCCATGGTGAGCGGACAAGAGATTCAGCCAACGAATTCCCCGTCAATCGAAGAGGCACGCCGGAGTCACCGATGAGTGAACACGAAGAGTTGCCCATTGATGTTCCAAAGCCTGAATCGCCGGTTGAGGCGAAGCCTGGCACGGGCGTGGTTCCGACCGTCCCGATAGCGCAATGCACCGTTGAGGGCATGTCTTCACCCGCACCCGAGGAACCAGTCCTCAATGAGGCGGTAATGACGGCTGGGCAAAGTTTGGCACCTGAGACCGAGCCTGCTGCACAATTGCAGGACGAGGTGCGCAAAGCTGGTCCCGAAGCCGCAGAGGATCCGGACGAAGCTGCGGCTCGCAGCGAGGCGGCGGACGCCGCCGTTCGGGCAGAGTCACGCAAGCATACCCGCCGCGCTTTCATTGGCGCGACCGCAGCTGCAGCAGCAGGTTACGGCGTATATCGCTGGATCGATCGCAGCCCCGGTGTCGAAATGCAACCCGTTCCTCTGCGCCGTGCTTTCCAAGCCAACGCAGCCATAGCGCAAGCAGTAACCCACGACAACGCCCTCTCACCGACATACTCGCTCAAAGAGGCTAGAGACCTTCGCGTGAACGGGGTGTATGGACTGAAGAAGATGCTTGCGCTGGGGAGTTGGCGCTTGCAATTGGTAGGGATGCGGGAAGCCGCGAAACATCTTCGTTTCGCGAAGGATGTCACTGCCTGGGAGTACCAGTATGTGAACGCCGACAACCATGAGGATCAGGGGCACGACGCGAAGGTCGATCCAAACGCAAAGACAGCCGAGAAGATGGCTCCCGAGCCGATGTTGAATCAAGCCAGGGAGGCCGAAGAGAGCACAGGACGCAGGATGCCACGTGGCCAAGAGGAGGCAGGTCAGAGCGCGAGCACGCTAATGCCCAGTACTCCGGGGCTATTGCTCACCATGGGAGACCTTCTTGTACTTCCTCGTCACGAATTGGTGACACAGTTTAAGTGCATCGAGGGTTGGAGCCAGATCGTGCACTGGGCGGGAATACGTATGGCTGATTTCCTTGAGGCGTATCCACCAGACCTTATCCAGGGTCGCGAGCCAAAGTATGTGTACATGGAGACACCGGATGGGGATTACTACACTGGCTACGACTTAAGCGTTTGCCGTCACCCACAAACCCTGCTAGTCACTGAAATGATGGGCGCACCGCTGACTCAATTTCACGGAGCGCCGCTCCGTCTGCATATGCCGACGAAGTACGGATACAAACAAATCAAACGCATTGCGCTTATCAGTTATACGAACACGAAGCCAGACGATTATTGGACCAAGCTGGGCTACGACTGGTACGCAGGGCTATGACCGATGAAGCGACGCCAATTCAAATCTCGGTCTATGGACAGCATCATTGGAAATCCACCTTGATTGGGACATCTAACTTCGCCCGGGACCATCTCAGAGCCAGACCATGAGGAGCCCTCCGACGGTCTGGCATCCACATTCTGCGGTTCAGTCGCGCACATCATGATCCCTCAACGATTTCAAATTGGGCTACAAGCATGGACTTAAGACAATACGGTCTCTCTGGCCAAAGCCCATCCTCTTCGCCAGAAAGCTTGTTCGAACGATGTCACTGGCTATACTCTCTCTGTCGAGAGTATCTATTTCGTGACCATACAGCTGAGATCACAAGCGCGCTATTTCCTTTGGGCGCCCCCTCCAGCGGAACGAGAATCTTGGAATTAGGCTGCGGCCCTGGCCTCTATGCGTGTCGTTTCGCAAAAAAATTCCCGCAAGTCACGACGACAGGGATTGATCTATCTAAGCGCCTCATTCGCAGGGCTCGCGATCGTGCTAAGAGTCTCCAGTTACCAAATTGCAGCTTCTTCGAGGGCGACGCTCAGGCCTTGTCGGAGGTTACCGAATCGATTGACGCCGTCATCGTATCCCGCCTCTTCCTTATCGTACCGGATAAAAGGGCGGTACTCGCCGAGATCTTTCGTGTGCTGCGTCCTGGCGGGCGATGTTTCATCGCCGAACCGATCTCCGAGTTTAGGACCCGACTACCATTGAGTGCCATGTGGCTGTTGGCCCGCCTCACGGCCAGTCCTGCCGGCCGGTATCGCGAACCTCAACATGCTGAGGTCATGCCGCGCGCCGATTTCATCGATCTCGTGCAAGCGCCCTCTTGGGTTTCGGTCGACGTACGCTACGACGGCTGGTATCAATATGCTATCTGTCAAAAAGGCGAACCACAGATCAATGAATCGAGATGGAGCGCCGCCTGAATGCCTTATCCTATCCTTGATCCGTCGCATCCTGATCTATCGCTTGGGTCGAAGTGCGCCCTTGCGGTCATGGCGAAGGCTCCCCGCCCCGGCAGGGTGAAGACCCGGCTGTCACCACCGCTCTCACTCGAGCAATCCGCAGCCTTGAACGTTTGTTTTCTGCGGGACACAACGCAGAACATTGCCGAAGTCTCAGCGACGACCAACGCTTCTGGGCTCATCTCCTATACTCCTGTTGGGGACGAAAGCCTCTTTGAGGGTCTCCTGCCCGAAGGCTTCGCACTTATCCCTCAACGCGGAGAGGACTTCGGAGAAAGACTACTGGCTGCTGCGGAAGACGTTCTCGCGTGCGGCTTCGGGGCAGTATGCCTCATCGATTCCGACTCGCCGACGGTACCTTCCAGTGCTTTTCGCCTGGCAATCGAAACATTGAATCGTCCTGGCGATCGCATCACGATCGGCGGCTCGAGCGACGGCGGGTACTACCTCATCGGCCTTAAACGGCCGCACCCTGAACCTTTCGCAAATATCCACTGGAGTACATCAACGGTTTACACCGAGACTACTTCCGCGATCGGTGCCGCTGGGATTGAACTTGTAGAACTCCCGCTTTGGTATGACGTCGACGATGGCGGGACCCTCGATCTGCTCCGTGAGGAGCTTCTCGGGGAGAAACCGCCGCCTTTTGCGGAATTGCGCGGATATTCTGCCCCGCACAGTCGTAAATTTCTCCATGATCTTCCAGCGGGGGACCAGTGAATCTCACTCGGCCAAGACATTGGAGCGAAGCCCGCCCATGGCTGACGAACGCCATCTTGATCCTCCTCGGATCAGGTCTGCTCTTGCTCACACGTCAGCTCATTAGCGAGTTCGATCATTTCACTATTGGCTTTTCCGGAGTTTCCGGATGGTCCGCAATCCTCTATGCGCTCGCAGTGCTCGTCATTCTCACCCAACCTGTCAATCGATACACTTTTGGCATCATCCTCACTTTCGCGATCGCATTCCGGTTAGTCACGCTCTTTCCCAGCCCATATCTGTCCTCCGATATCTACCGTTACGCATGGGACGGCGTGGTTCAGCACGCCCACATCTCACCCTATCGATATGTGCCTGGCGACCCAGCACTCGAGTTCCTCCGCAAACCAAACCAAGACCTCTTCAACAACATCAATCGCCGCGATTACGCGCTAACCATCTACCCTCCGATCGCGCAATTCACTTTCTACATCATCACCTTTATCAGCCCCACGATGACGTTCATGAAGATGGCGATGATCCTGTTCGAAGGTCTAACGCTCTTCACACTCTTGAAACTTCTGCACGAATTCGGCGTTCGCCGGGAGCAGTCCTTGCTCTATGCCTGGTGTCCATTGCTTGTTTGGGAGATCGGCAGTTCCGGCCACTTGGATTCGGCGGCGATGGCTTTCATCGCGCTCGCCCTGCTAATGCGATACCGCAGACAGCCCATCCTTACTGGGTTCTTCTTGGGCTTGGCGATCATGACTAAGTTTTACCCGCTCGTCCTAATTCCTGCGCTATTCCGGCGTAACGAATACAAGATGCCCGCAACTCTCGCCGCCGTTATCGCGCTGGGCTATGCTTGCTACTCGAGCGTGGGTATACGTGCCTTCGGCTTTCTCGGCAGTTATTTACAGGAAGAAGGTATGGACACCGGCACCCGTTACTTCCTGCTCGAATTGGCGCAACATGGACCTGGCCTCCACAGACTCTCGACGACCCCCTACCTTGTCTTTGTTGCGCTCATTTTCGCGGCACTGATCGTCTGGTGCTGGCGAACTTGCTGCAGCCCTGAATCCTCCCGAGCAGACAGTGCACAGACACGTCTCTTCGGTCTCCCCGCTCACGCAGACTTCCTCCTCCCCACACTCGCATTGTCAGTGGCCCTGATGCTATTGTTTTCCCCACACTATCCCTGGTATGTCGCCTGGCTTGTTCCTTTCTTCGCGCTCGTTCCGGACCTCACGGTCTTCGCTTACATCTGCGGGATCTTCTACCTGTGCACTACCGCTCTGGCTGTTGGCACAGGGCCTTCGCAATTTCTGCTCAATAAGATTCTCTACGGCGGCGTTTTTGTCGCCTTCCTGCTGGACCTTTCTCTGCGCCGTTGGCCCATCCACCGTCCCTATTTCTCGCTCCTGCCAATGGATAGGCGATGAGCCCTTACTGTCTCTCATCTCTCAACAGGCCGACGCTGGAGAACCTAGATTCGTGAGCCGCCAGAACATCTCCGTCATCATCCCCGCCCTCAATGAACAGGAATCGATTGGGTATGTTGTCGCGTCGATGCCGTGGTCTGGCATCGCCGAATGTATCGTCGTCGACAACGGCTCGAGCGACGGAACCGCTGCGATCGCCGCTGCCGCCGGGGCGCGCGTCATCACCTCTCGAAGAGGTTACGGTGCTGCCTGCAAGGCTGGCGCAGAGGCCTCCGTCGCCAGTAGCAACATCCTCGTTTTCATGGATGGAGACGGCAGCGACGTCATCGCCGGTCTCCCGTATCTCATTGCTCCCATTGAGGCTGGCGAAGCTGACTTTGTTGTCGGTTCCCGCCTCCGTGGTCATCGTGAGGCCGGTTCGATGCTCCCTAGCCAGATCTTCGCGGGCCGCCTCGTAGCGATGTTGCTTCGCCTCCTGCACGGCGTTCATTACACAGATATGGGGCCGTTCCGCGCGATTCGCCGGTCGTCGTTGGCGCAGCTGGGAATGTCGGAAATGACGTATGGCTGGAATTTGGAAATGCAGGTTAGGGCGGCGAAGCAACGCCTACGCATTCAGGAGATCGCTGTCGACTACCAGTGCAGAAGGGGCGGAGTGAGTAAAGTATCAGGCAATTTCCTTGCCTCTCTGAAGACTGGAATACGCATCCTGGCGGTGCTCATTCGTACTTCATATTCTGACTGAACCTAAGCTTCTCGATTGCACTCGGCCAAGTTTTTTGGGAGATGGATTATGGCTACACATCAAAAGCGTGCACTCGTCACCGGAGGCGCAGGCCTCATTGGCTCTCATATCGTGGATTTGCTTCTAAGCGAGGGCTGGATCGTTCGGATCCTTGATAACCTCGAGCCGCAGACTCACAAGAACGGCAAGCCCGAATGGGTGAATCCAGCCGCAGAGTTTCGTCTCGGAAACGTGCAGGACTACGAGACGATGCATTCCGCGCTGATGAATATCGATGTCGTTTTCCATGAAGCCGCATATGGTGGCTACATGCCCGAAATGGCGAAGTATGTCCTGGTTAACAGCTTCGGCACAGCGCAAATGCTGGAGATCATTCGTGACCATCAACTACCGATTCAAAAGGTGGTCGTAGCGAGTTCGCAGGCGGTGTATAGCGAAGGCGCGGCCAATTGTCCAGACCATGGTCATGTCGTCCCTCTGTTGCGTCCGGTTGAGCAACTCCGTGCGGGTGATTTCAGCGTGCACTGCCCGGTTTGCGGCAAACCTACTACTTCCCTGCCGACGCCGGAGGCCACACCAGGCGGCGGCGAAACGGTTTACGCCTTGACAAAGGTCGATCAGGAACGACTCGTGCTGCTTTGGGGTAAACAGACCGGCATTCCCACCGTTGCGCTGCGTTATTCATGTACGTACGGTCCGCGCCAATCTCTCTTCAATCCCTACACGGGCGTCATCGCCATCTTCTGCACACGTCTTCTGAACGGGCACCCTCCTGTCATGTACGAGGATGGTGGCCAAACGCGCGATCTCTGCTTCGTCGAAGACATCGCTCATGCCAATCTGCTTGTGGCCTCAACCGACGAATTGGACGGGTTGCCCGTAAACGTCGGCAGCGGCAGGGCCATCAGCGTGCGCGAGTTGGCCAGCATCATTGCAGAGCAACTTGGCGTCATGCTCGCACCCCAGGCAAGGGGCGAGTTTCGTCCTGGAGAGATTCGGGCGCTCATATCGGATATAAGCCGCATTCGGACCGTCGGATACGAACCTCAAATCACCATCGAGCGAGGCATCGCACGTTATGTCGATTGGATCAAGACGCAGGGCCCGGTCGAAGATTACTTCTCCAAAGCTGAGGCGGGGCTACGCGCCAAAGGTATCGTCCAAAGCGTGAGATCGTGACAAGACGGAGGCGTTCCCCAGAAGCGGCAGGCTGCAACTGTTCGGTCTCCTTCTTTTCGTAGCCAAACAGAATCTGGTAGCACGAATGAGGATTGATGTTTGAGCCATCATGGTATGCCAATTCACCCTGTCACCATCCATTAGGGATTACAGGGCAATGCACTCGCAAGGAGCCGGCTCTTCGAGACTAGAGGAGTTGGATGATGACCTCTTTGCCCTCAATGTACGTCAGCTTGTCCGTACCGAGCTCAATCGTAAAGGGTTTTTCCTTCGGTGAGTCTCGCACGTATTTCGCCTCGATCCAAAGCGCTGCGTAGTCCATTGCTTCGGAAGAGAGGCCTTCCTCGTGGTCAGTTCGAACGTTGACTACTACGGCGTCCTCTGAGGACTCGTTGCTGTCGGCGTACCTCCAGCGAAGGCGCTGCCCAATGACTATGGGTCTTTCAAACACGATCAACCTCGATTCAAATACGAAGTTCAGTTTAGTCGAGATGCACCCGACACGCACCGCCGGTGATCGGAAGTCCAATACTCGATCACCCCTACGGTCACACGCCGTTACAGGCCTTCTATCCGCTCCGATCTCCCACCTGATAACGCAGGAAGAGGTAATCTGCTGCACTTTTTGCGCTGAGAAGCTTCCACCAGGGAGCCGTCGCGGGAGAAAACTGAACGTTGGCAACCAGACCCGGCCTGGGATGCCCTGCGACTCTCCCCGCGATCTGAGGCGCCACTGTCAGGAAAAGTTCATCCATGAATCCGCCTGCGAGAAATTCGCCAAAGAGTGTCGGGCCGGCTTCGTGAAGCAGCAACTCCACCCCGGCCTCTCGTCTGAGCAACTGAAGTATGGCGAAAGGAGAGATCCGCTCCTCTACCGTAGAGAGCACCTTCACTTCGACTGAGGCAAGCGCCTCCGAT
The DNA here is from genome assembly GCA_963841335.1 of uncultured Acidobacteriaceae bacterium. Classification (GTDB taxonomy): domain Bacteria; phylum Acidobacteriota; class Terriglobia; order Terriglobales; family Acidobacteriaceae; genus Edaphobacter. Next base: position 1,350,680 of record CAWJCF010000001.1, read on the forward strand.
CCGCTTTGCGACAACTTCCGTTTGCCTTGCTCCGTAGTCAGTATGAGTACCCTGGTTCGGGGTGTATGAAGCACGGCGCTGGCGAGGTCCAGTTCGCCCGTTCCCGTGATAATCACTACGAGTGGATACTCCAGCTTTCGCAGCACGTCGATTCGATACTTCTGGTATAGATCTTTCGCTGCCGGATAGACGGCTTCCGGGAGCCAGGAGCCCTGCGGACCAGCGGCTTGAAGCGTTCCCGAACCCACCACCACCGCGTCTGCTGAAGCCCGCAGGAGGCCCATGATGAACCGGTCTTCTTCATTCGAATTACTGATTTGAGCTCCTTCCGACTGACCCGGTATGTTGAAGCTCACGACCCCGTCGAGTGTCGACACGAAGTTTGCGATGCAATAGGGACGCTCTTCTGGAGCGGGCGGGAAAGAAAGATTTCCGTCGTATCTCGCGCGCAGAGCCTCGGGAAGGACTGCTCTCGACGGTTCAGTGGGTTGTGTTGCGAACAGCGTGCGAATGGGCTCCATGGTAAAAGGCGGCGATCCTGACCGCGTGCCTGCCGTTCCTCGAAAGTCGGGTTTTCGGCAAGTCACGTTGGTTATAAGAATGGCTTAGTTATTCGAGTATTTTCCAGTTCCGATTCAGAGCTACTCCGTTTTTACCACGCTTTCCTCTTCGATACACCCTTTATCATTCTCCGCCTGAAGAGGTCTAAAAGTTCATAATTACCAAGGCTTTCCCCCTCATTTTTCTAGATCAATCTAAAGATACCCCCCTCATCGGATTGCGATAGCCTAGTCAGAATCGGATGTCTTAGTCGGCAATCTAAGAAGTTGCCTCAAGCGATCGAAGATTGTTGGATGGTCACGTCGATATACGACATTACCGGGAATACGCAGCGTCACCTCTGTGCCAAAGTTGAGTGCGCTCCGGATTGTGATCCGTGCGTTTATTCGGTCCGCGCGTTCCCGCATCCCCTGCAGACCGTAGTGCCCGATCTTTCCGGAATCAATGATGGAGGGGTCAATGCCCAAGCCATTGTCCCTGATTTTCAGATGAAGATCATCCGCATATCGAAGTTCGATGTCGAGTTGGCTGCCCTTGGAGTGGGAACATGCATTTCGGATAGCTTCTTCACTGATGCGCGCGATTTCATCTCTAACGATGGGATGCAAATTTTTCGCGTCGCCAAGGACTGTCATCGCAACAGACATTGAGGCTGATCGGCATTGCTCCTCTGCAGTCTGTTGAAGATACTCCGCCAGGCGATTCCGTTCCGTAGCGGAGGTCCTTAGAGCATGAAGGGCCGCCCTGCCCTCCATGACCGCCTGTCCCAGCCACACTGATAAACGCTCCAGCGCCCCCCGCACCGTTGGCTTATGGAACGTCGCATAGATGCCGTAAAAAATCTTCTGCTGACCTCACGTTTGTCACTCGCCGAAGTTGCGAGTAAGTGTGGCTTCGCCGATCAATCCGCACTCAACAGATCCTTCAAGCGCATCCTCGGAGAGAGTCCGGGCCAGTGGCGCAGAAGCAAAAAGGGCCATCAATAAGCAGATTCTGCCAAGACTGACCGCAATGCTCATCCCTACGATTTGAAATGCATCGCATTTCTTCCGTAAGGACACACACATGTTCAAACCAGTCGCCGCCGTCACGTTTGCAGTTTCGCTCGCTGCTTTCGCACAAATGGATATGAAGCCTTCAGGAAATCAGTCCACAGATAAAGAGAAAATTGCAGATGCTCTGCGGGCAGGACCGGCTTTTATTGTCAAAGACGCGGTCATTGCGGACTGGCCAGTCGATCCGAAGGCTCCAAACGCCGAATATCGCGTCCTGCGAGCAGGAAGAGCGATTGGACATGCCTTCCCGGAATCCCCGGATATCCCCATGATGAACCCATGTGCCTGGATAAGACATCGATGCAATGGATCAAGGACAGTCTCGCGGAGCGTCCCGTACACATCGACCAGATCGGGGTCATGTACATGTTCTCCGGAGCGTGGGTCCCGGACCTGCATGGAACATCCCACAGTGCCGATCACACCTATCACGTGGGCCCTCATGCGATTTACATCTCACATCTGCCGGGTCATTCGGAGCGTTACCTGATCATTCCCTTTAAAGATTGGCCTACCCAATAGCGCAATCAATCCTGTTAGCCTTGAGCTTTATTTTGTAGGCCGTTAGAGGCACAACAGGACCTAGTAACGAAAAATCGGCCAGTGTTTACAAATCCAGTCCACTTGGACGTAAAACCGGCAAGTGTCCGAAATGCCGACTATTCGGCCAAGTGACGACAAGCGCGTTTCTCGTTACTAATACTGACCGCTGGGTTAAATGAAACCAGAAACGCGTAACTTACCACGAACAAAAAGACATCCGGTGGCTTAGTTAGGGAATATTGGATCAAGCGAAGCCTGATCGCTTGCAAACTTCGACAGGCTAATTCGTTTTGAGCTGGCCGAGAACGTCCTCTGCTGACGTACGGTCGCCGTGGGTGTGGCTAACCTTCTCAAAAAGGATCGTGCCATGTTTGTCGAGGATGAAAGTAGACGGATATGCGGTCTCGTGCGGCGCATCCCAGCGGAGCCCGTACAGGTTCGTCATCTTGTAGTCAGGATCGATCACCAGCTGGATGTTCGGCGGCAAATCGGCTTGCTTCGCAAGGAACTCCTTGGCGTGCTGATCAAGGTCTGCTGGCGGCCCGGGATAGACGAGGAGAACATTAGCTTTCTTGGCTGCGAAGTCCGCGCTATGCTCCACAAAGTCATGCACTTGCTTCACGCAGTACGGGCACTGATACCCAGGGAAGCCGCGGAGCAGGACAAGTACTGTAATACCTTTGCCCCGCTCCTTTTCGAGGCTTACGGAGTTGCCGGTTGGTGTCTCAAGCGTAAAATCGGGTGCTTTGGATCCAATTGCAGGTGTTTGAGCGGCGGCCGATCCAACTGCCGCAACGGCACATAGAAGCACGAGGAAGCTTCTAAGAATGAGGAGCACTGCCGAACCGTTGGTGCGGAGGCCCGCGATCCGGAGACCGATAAGCTTTCTGTCTATCTTCAAGACTGTCATCAATGTGGCTCCTGTCCAGACTTACGGTGGTTGCTTTTATCAGATTCGTAACCGCCAATAAAGTTACAGCCGGATTCCTGTGGACTGAATGAGTTCCTCAGACCGTCGAAAGCAGGTAGCATTACTGACTGGAGAACTATCTTGCTCAAGCAGGAAACACCTGTCGACGCTACAAAGCAGGACGCCGTGAAGAGCCGCTCCTGGATCATCGGGTTTACCAGCCTGTTCTTTATCCTGCTGCAGAGCGCATGTACCGCCGTGATGGCGCTGAGCGGCCTTCGCCTGCTTATTGGAATTGGTTCCCTGGCGGCCGCTACAACAGGTGTCAGACTGTTGGCTCACATTCACGGAGAAGCTATTCGGATCCCCATGGAGATCGTTGCAGTCGCAGGCTCGGCGGTAAACCTCTATGTGATTTGGCGTATTCGTTCGCTACGCGCTCGGCCTTCTTCGCAATGGCGAGTTGGAGCGGTGACTGCCGAAAAAAGACGCGCCGAGTCGATCCAGATGGCTCTCGCCATCTTCACTTTGCTACTCGTCGGCGTCGAATGGGCGTTTCACATTCACCTTCACGGCTCCATCTAATCCGAAGAATCCTCATGAGGCTTTGCCAAGGTGCTCTTAATCTCCTGGGCCAGTTTTGCGTGAAGACGTTCGCTGAATCCTAAAGGCAGTTCAAACACACGATCGTCGGCGGTGAGGACCACGATGTTGCGTGTTGAATCCAGGATCGCAGAGCAAATCTCACAATGTTCCAAATGCCGCTGCACCAATTCCTTGGTCTCGGGTGGTAGAGAGTCGTCGAGATATCCGAAATTGTAGTCCCAAACGTGTTTGCATTCTATGACAATTGAAACCACCTCCTCCGCTGACTTGCGTTCTTCAGTTTGGGTGCAAGTTCCTTCTGCATCATCATGCGCGCGCGGTGCAACCTACCCTTCACTGTCCCGGTTGTTATTGTCCGACCCAGGAAAGTTTTACGTTGCAGATCCCTACGCGTTTCTCTTTGCATCTTTGAAATCACCAGTTCTCTGGCCTCATCGATGCCCGTCGAATTGCCGGTTGCTCAGAGGTTCCCTAAATCCTTGTAACTTTCCAGCGACAAGCCACTCTCACTACCTAGAGACGTTTTGAGGATGATTGTTAAAACAGTTGCCAGGCGTGATCCTTGCGAAGTCAACGCTAGCGCGCGGCACGGAATCAGAAACGATAACTAAACGGTTAAGAGGAGAAAGTATGAAGAAACTGAATTATGTAAGGATCTTGGTCGCAGTCGTTGGTATCCTTGGGTTGGGTCTGGCTGCCGAAGCGGAGGTTCGGGGTGAGATTGTAGTAACGCTGCCCTTCGAGTTTGTGGCTGGCGGAAAGACACTCCCCGCAGGCACATACACAGTGAGTAACTTTTCGAACGATAAGTTCGATGGGATGATCCTCAATAACTATGACACTCACACCAGTGTGATAGTGCGTGCGAATGAGATCGAAGGCGCTGCTACCGACAAGCCCGAGGTAAGCTTCGAACGAACTGGGGAACAACACTACCTCAGCACGATTCAGACAAGACACGAGGTCTATAACATCCCGGTGCCCCGCTCGGTCATGAAAGCCGCCGAGAGATCCGTGACAACGCGTACATTTCCAGGAACTTCCGGGAGCAACTAGAGCCTTCTTTCGGAGAGGTAGCCATGAGGGGCTATCGGCAGGCTGCAATGAGGCGAGGAATTCTGCAGAGGACAGCGAAATCAAGATTGAACTTCAACCCGGAAGCATCATCGCGCGGCCGAGGTGGGCCATGCTTTCGAAGGTTGTGCGGGGATATTACCAATATCACGCTGTCCCAGTATCACGACACCGGTTGCACATCTTTTGAGCTTCGTGTTTGCCTTGCCGACATGGCGAGGTGTTCTTTTCGGCCGTAGTCAGCGCGCACAGATGGGAGGATCGTATTACCCCAGTCTTGAAATGGCGGATTCACAGCGTGTTCTGCACCCTTATCGCGACGCACGCTTCGCCGCTGTCCATCAATCGTAAGAGCCGTATGCGTAAACGCTCTTGTATGGATCTGCGCGGGGGCGATCAGTGATAGTCGTCCCTGGAGCGACGATGACTCACTTGTCCGATAAACCGGCTTACCGGACAACACAGCCGGCCATTCTCAGTTTGACAACAAATCGCCAATGCATTCATCGACAGGGGATTTGTACCCGAAACTCGGCTTATGTTTTCGACATCGTCGATTTGATTTGATTTGACTTGACTGTGTGCCCGAGCAGAGCGCCACTATCCACACGGCTGAACCTTCGGCCAAAGTGGAGAATACGTGCATGACAGGCTTTCTGAGCAAATTGCTACACTACCATCCTTAAATAAGGCCCAATTACTCGTCATTTGGGCCGAGAACTTCAGCAAAGACCCTCCCCCCAATCTCCGCAACGAGCTCACGGTCCCCGTACTGGCCTATCGAATGCAGGAGAGAGAATTCGGTGGCTTGTCACATGGCGCTCGACGGCGACTTCGGGAAGCCGCAGCCTCTCTGAACACGGAGAAACCATCCCAGGAGAGACCCGATTCTGCCCCTCAAACCGGCACCAGACTTCTCCGCATGTGGCATGGAGAGATGCATGAGGTCACTGCTACAGGAAATGGCTATCTATATCTATATAGATGACAGACCTACTCCAGCCTGTCTAAGATCGCCCGGGAAATTACAGGTACTCGGTGGTCAGGACCTCTCTTCTTTGGGGTGCGAAAGCCATGACCGTTCGAGTTCGCTGCGCCGTCTATACTCGCAAATCTTCCGAGGAGGGGCTGGAGCAGTCCTTCAATTCCCTCGATGCTCAACGAGAGGCATGTGAAGCCTACATCCTCAGCCAGCGGCATGAGGGATGGAACGTTGTCTCCACTCGCTATGACGATGGCGGCTTCTCCGGCGGCAACATGGAGCGGCCAGGACTGAAAAGGCTTTTGGACGAAATCGCCGCGAAGCGAGTCGACACCGTCGTCGTTTATAAAGTTGACCGACTCACCCGCTCCCTGGCCGACTTCGCCAAGATCGTCGAACAGTTCGACAAACAGGGCATAAGCTTCGTCTGGGTGCTGCGGCTAGCGGAGAGGATGGATTTGGTGTCGATGCGGATGATCCTGCCGAACTGGCTGATGACCATGAGCTCGCTGGTCTCGTCGACGAGGTTAATGCCGATGACCTTGCCGACCTCAGGGGTGGTATTCAAGACCGAATTCCCAGAATGGGAATCCCTCAAAAATAAATCCGGAAAAAGTGGCATGTTTTTCGAGCCCGAATCCTGACCGTCAACTTCCCAGCTTTCACCAGCAATCCACCACAACTTCACCACCAAAAAACCACGTCCAACCACCCGTTTTCGCCAAAACCCCCAAGCAAGAACAAGGTGCCGACACCCCAAAAAAAATACCGCAAGCCGCTCCTCGGGCAGGTTGACCGCCTCGGCGGTCGATTGTGAACTTGCCTTCGCTCCGGAGCCGTTCATCCTCTTCGGCGACTTTCCCAGACAGAAGCGTGCGTTCGAATGATTCTCCGCGCAAGCTGACAACAGATTTGACGGTTTGCCTCTTATTTCAAGGTCAGGTCTGTGGCTCTAGTGGGTTGTGGGATGGTGGCGGTCCAGGAATTGTTCAGCTGCTCGAGTTTTGATTTATTGGTGGGTGAGGTCAGTTCTTTCGAGATCGGAGTCCAGCCCAAGGCTTCGATGCGTAGTTGATGCCACCAAGGTTGGAATGTGCCTTCGGGTGCGGCTATGTGGACGGTAAGGGAGCCGTCGGATTCTAGCTCGCAGGTGAAGTTCATGCGGAGGTATTGGCCGTTGCGGAAGGCGAAGCTCTTGCCGTCGTCCTGATAGAGAGTGCCGTGACAGTTGTCGCCAGCGTAGACGCGGAGGGTGAGAGGGCCGTTAGGGATTTCTTCGGTGTTCTGGGTGAGGGGCGAGATGGGGATGATCGAACCGGCGCGGACGTAGACGGGCAGGTTGGCCAGGGTGGGCGTGATCATCAAGGGATGGCTGGAGGTGACGATGCTGGGTATGGCCTCGGGTTGGGTCTCTGTCTTCGGTTGGGTTTCGGTTTGGGCTTTGACTGCCGGGGAGTCGCGCTGCTCGAGGTCGCGGGTGGCGATTTTTTCGCTGCGGTCGATGCGTTCGCCGGTCCAGTAGTCGTACCAGATGCCGGGCGGGAGGTGGACTTCGTACGGGGCTACTTCTTCGGGGGAGGGATTGGGTGCGACGAGAAGGTCGGGGCCGAAGAGGAATTCGCTGTCTGCGTCGAGGTCGATGGGGTGCCCATCGGTGGTGGCGTTGGGGAACTCGAGGAAGAGCGGGCGCATGATGGGGAGGCCGTTGCGGGAGGTTTCTTCGGCAGTGGTGTAAAGGTAGGGCATAAGACGGTAGCGCTCTTCGATGAAGCGGCGGCGGATGGCTTCCTGCTCGGGACCGTCGGCCCAGGGCTCGTGCGGGCGGCTGCCTTTGACGGCGTGGTCGCGATAGATGGGCTGGAAGGCGGCGAGTTGGAGCCACTTGGTGAGGAGATCGGGTGGCGGTGAGCCGGCGAAGCCTCCTACGTCGGCACCGCTCATTGAGAAGCCGCTAAGACCGAGGTTGAGGAGCTGTGGGGTGGTCATGCGGAGATGGTTCCAGGTGGAGCTGTTGTCTCCAGTCCACGTGGATGCGTAGCGCTGGCCTCCGGCGTAGCTGGCGCGTGTGAGGACGAACGGGCGCTGATCGGGAGCGAGTTTTAGGAGGCCTTCGTAGGTGCCGCGGGAGTTCTCCATGCCGAAGACGTTGTGGATCTCGAGATGGGTGGCGGTGCGGCGCTGGAAGCCGGTTCCGTCGATGCGGTGCTGCACGTCATCGGGCATTGTCTTGGTGGGATAGGTGAAGACGGCGGGTTCGTTCATGTCGTTCCAGAAGCCGGCTACGCCGTCGTGGATGAAGTCCTGATAGAGGGTGCCCCACCATTGGCGGCTGCTCTCCTGGGTGAAGTCGGGGAAAACGGAGGGGCCGGGCCAGACCGGGCCGACGTAAGTGGTGCCGTCGGGATTCTTGACGAAGTGGTCACCTGCTTTGCCGGTGTCGTAGGGGGCGTAGCCGGGCAGGTCGGGAATGTGAAGGTCGGTGATGAGGACGGTGTGGAAGTGCTTCTCGGCGAGCTCGTGGACCATCTTGGCGAGGTTGGGAAAGTTCTGGGTATTGACGGTGAAGGGGCGGTTCTTGTCCTGATAGTCGATGTCAAGGTAGAGGGCGTCGGCCGGGAGGTGGTCGGCGCGGAGGCGGTCGGCGACGCCTGTGAGCTCGTTGTCGGTGAGGTAGCTATAACGGGATTGCTGGAAGCCGAGGCTCCAGAGGGGAGGGAGGGGAGTGGGGCCGGTGAGCCAGGCATAGGTCTCGATGACTTTTTTGGGGTCGGGGCCGTAGAGGAGGTAGTAGTCGACGGGGCCGTCGGGGGCGCTGAACGTGTAGTCGGTAGTGGACTGGTGGCCGAAATCGAAGTAGGTGCGGAAGGTGTTGTCGAAGAGGACCCCGAGGGCGCGGGCAGCGCGATAGTCGATGAAGAAGGGGATGGATTTATAGATGGGGTCGGTGGACTCCTGCCAGCCGAAGGAGTCGGTGTTCCACATGACGAAGGAGCGGCCGGCGCGGTCGAGTGGGCCGGGCTTGTCGCCGAGGCCGAAGAAGTGGGAGTCGACGAATTTCCGCTTGTCGACGACGAAGCTGCTGCCGCGCCACTCGATGGGTCGTGCGTCCTGCTGGAGGATGGTTCCATTAAGGTCGGCGATGGTGAGGCGGAGGTCGGCAGTGAAGGTGACGCGGAGGGCGCCGGTTTGGAAACCGTTGGGAGAAGGGGTGATATTGATGCTGGCGGTGCGGGCTTGGGGGAGAACTGCCCAGGAGGCGTCTTCGGGAAGATGGTCGGAGTGGCCGGCGCGGACGCGGAGAACGTCGTCGCGGAGGGCGGTGATCTGGAGGATGGTCGTGCCGGAAGTTAACTCAATTCCGTTGGCGAGGGCTTTGAGTTGGGGAGTTGCGGTTTGGGCTGGGGCGGTGATGCTAAGAAGGGACGTAGTCTCTTCTCGCGCGTGAGTGAGTAGGTCATTCATCTCCAGATAGACGCCATTGGTCCAGCCGAAGCCGACAACGTTGCTTTTGTAACCGGCGGCGACTTCTATGTTGGCCGAGCCGTTGACGACGTTGTACTTTTCGCGGATGGTGCCGTCGTGGAGGAAGTTCTGAAGGACGGTCTGCGAGAACTCTTTTGCAACGCGGGATGCATCGCTGGTAAAGCCGTACTGTACGAGGCCTTTCGTTGCCAGCCAGTTTGTGGGGGCCCAGCCGAAGGGGAGGTCCCATTGTGTGCCGGAAGCGGAGTCGCTCATGGCTAGGCCGCCATCGTGCTCGAAGAGCGAGAGGTGATGCTCAAGTGCGGTTGCCTGCTGGGCGCTAGCGAGACCAGCCCAGAGTGGATAGAAAGCGGTGAGGTAGTTGTAGGTCGAGCGCTGGTTCGTAGTGAAGTCGTAGTCGTAGAACATGCCTCGAGTGGAGTCCCAAAGATATTTGTTGATGGCGTCGCGCCGGCTGGTCGCGCGTTGTTCCCACTGTGTGGCATCGGTTTTTCGGCCCAGTAGGCCGGCGAAGTGGGCCATATCGCGTTCATATTTGTAGAGGAGACTGTTGAGGCATACGGGAGCGTAGTTCTCAGTCGAGCCGCTGAAAGGGCCGAAGCGGAAGCTAGTGTCGAATCCGGACTCGCGCATGGCGCGGTCACCGCGATAGAAGTCGGTGCTGAGGCGGTGGCCGTCAAAGTGGGCGTTGGCACAGACTTTGGATGTGGTGACATTGCAGCTTGTCTTTGCGAGATCGGCTGCTTGCGCAGCGGTAGGATTGGCCGGTGCGACTACGAGATAATCGGTGTGGATATCGGGGTGTGCGAGCAGCCAGCGGATCACGTCTGGGTAGTAATTGCTGTCGTCGGACATCTCGGGAACCGGGCCTTCGCCTATGTCGTCATAGCGTGCCAGTCCGGTGCCTCCGGCGAGATGCGGTGCAGTGGACCATAGAGCGTAATCTCGCTTCGCGTAGCTGTAGGCCTTGGCTAGCCATTCCTTTGAAAGCGGCTTGTCTGTCGGGTGTTCGTAAACCTCGCGGATCATGGAAGTAAGAAATGGCGGTTGCGAGCGCGTAAAGAAATAAGTGCGATTTGCGTTCAGGATAGCGCCGTAGTTTTCGATCTCGAAGAAAAAATTTTCAACCATGCCGCGAGCGAGATCGGTGCGGTCATTCTCGACGAGACCGAGAATGATGAAGTAGCTGTCCCAACCATACATTTCGTTAAATCGGCCCCCAGGTACGACGTAACGGTTTGGCAGATAAAGTAGGCCTTCGTCCGGGATTTCAGCAACACGCACGTCGCCCATCTGAGTGATCTTGCGGGGTAGGTGCTTTACCTCCACCTTGCAGTGCTGCTGCATGGCGACGACGGCTGCTGGCATGGCCATGCCGGCAGGTAGATAGAGGATAGGTGCCGTCGTTACCTTGGGATCGACGAGCGATTTGCAGTCGCTCATGGACCGGGAGAGCGTGTCCCAGCCGCTGTCGATGTACGACAGTATCTTTTGGCTTGCTGCCGCATCAGGTTGGGGTGATTGAGAGTTCGCTGCACTTGTTAATAGCGTGGTGACAACAAGTAAGCACGAGCAGGTGCGAGCTATTCGTTTCATCGTATACCCCCGAGCAAATCCGGGAAATAGATATTTCCTTTGTGGCTAAACGATTTTGAAGCGTGGAACATGCTACGCAGCGTACCTCAGCTGAGTATTATCTGCCAGGTTGCTTCTTCTGGTTGTCCAAGTAGTACGGGACGACGAAACGGCCCATCTGAATGGGCCCGCTGCCGAGGAACGAGATGCGAAAAGATTCGACAGATGACGGCTCTTCCATCAGTGGCGGGAGGTGGCCTTTTCCCTCGGTCAACTCGATAAAGCAATCGACCGCTGGAGGAGGATCGAAGAGCTCGATCTTGCCATTTGGCCAGCGTATCTGAATATTTGTGAGCTGCGTCTCGGCACCGAGGCCGAAGTGGAGGCGAAAATCGTTCGAAGAGTTGTAGCTGGAACCGCTGCGCACTTCATCGACCCAAAGGCGTTTTGCCGAGTGGATGGTCACGCGTGCTCCTATGGCATCGCGGTTGGACGATGTGCCGATGAGGCGCAGCCTGAGCCAGTGGTTCTCATTCTTTGCGAGGTTGACGAGGAGCAGGGGCACATCGCTGAGGTTGTTGATCACGGCTTCGAGACGACCATCATTAAAGAGGTCGGCGATTGCGAGGCCGCGGCTCGAACGGGGGTCGGTAAGCCCTGGTCCGGATGTCTTGCTGATGTCGCGAAACTTACCGTTGCCGAGGTTGTAGTACAGGAAGCGGGGTTCGCGGTAGGAGGCGCCTAGTTTGGCGGAGTCGACTTCCGGGTAGACGTGACCGTTAACAACGAGAAGATCGGGCGAACCGTCGTTATCGACATCAGCGAACATAGCGCCCCAGCCGAGGGCATCCGCGTTGATACCGAGTCCGGCAGGAAAGGTCATATCAGTGAAGGTGCCGTCGCCGTTGTTGTGGTAAAGGGTGGAGGTGTCGTCGGAGAAGTTGGTTTTAAAGAGGTCCAATTTGCCGTCGCCGTCGTAATCGGCTGAGGTTGAGCCCATTCCAGCCTGTTCGCGGCCATCTTCATTGAAGGCAACGCCAGCATCCGCGGCCGTATCGGTGAAGGTTCCATCGTGGTTGTTGCGATAGAGGATAGAGGGGGTGGAATCGCAAGCTACGTAGAGATCGGGCCAGCCATCATCGTTGTAGTCGAGCGTGGTGATGGAGAAGCAGTAGTGGCCATTGGTGCGCTCGAATCCGCTGGACTTGCTAACGTCTTCAAACTTTCCTCCGCCGAGGTTGTGGTACAGGATATTCGGTACGCTATCGAGGCCGCGCGGGCCGCACATAACGGGAACTCCCTTCCAGATGCATCCCGCGTTCTGTCCGGGCGCCGGCGTATGGGCAAGGTCAAAGTGCACGTAGTTCGCGACGGCGAGATCCAGTTTACCGTCGCGATCGTAGTCGACGAAGGCACAGCCTGTGCCCCATTCTTTGCCTGTTCCGACGACGCCGGCTTGCTCGGCTACCTCTTTGAAGGTCCCATCGCCCCGATTGTGGAAGAGGCGGTTTTTGCCGTAGCCAGTGACGTAGATGTCGTCGTATCCGTCATTGTCATAATCTCCGACGCAAACCCCCTGGCCCCATCCGGTGGAGACGAGGCCTGCCTTCGCGGTGACGTCGGTGAAGGTGCCGTCGTGATTGTTGCGGAAGAGGTGATTGGTCGGTTTGTTGTGATCGTCCCCGGACTTTGCGCCTGGGAGGGCGGTGCCGTTGACGAGGAAGATGTCTGGCCAGCCGTCCCGGTCGTAATCGAGAATGGCGACGCCGGAGCCGGTGGCCTCGATGATGTAACGCTTCGCCTCGACGCTGCCGTTGATGTCTCGAACGACGATCCCGGCCTTTGACGCGACATCCACAAACCAAGCAGGCGGAGGGTGACCGGTCGACGGCGGGTAAGGCTGCTGTGCGAGGGCGAGCGGCGAAAAGCAGATAAGGACGACTGCGAAAAAGGGGAGTCGGCACTTCATGGTTTGGATGCTTGTGGTCCAGACGGCGTTGATTGGCCCATGGCTACAGTCTTCAGGATCTTGCCGCCTTCCTGAATGACATAGAGATGATTGACCGCGAGGTCTGCGAATTTGTCGGTGGCGCCAGAGGGCCACCGGATCTCGACGGAGTCTGCCTTTGCTGAATGGCCCAATCCGAAGTGAGCGCGGAGATCGTTCTGCGAGAAGTAACTTCCTCCACTCCGGACTTCGTCTATCTGTACAAAAGGTTTGTCGCTGTCAGGTGTTGCTGTCGTGACGCTGATCTTTGCGCCAATACCCGTGCGGTTGGACTTTGTGCCGACGGTGCGAATCTTAATCCAGTTGCGGCCAGTGATCGAGTCGCAACGGAGCAGTTGCGGCAGGCTGTTGATGCAGTTAACGACCACATCTAGATCGCCATCGTTGTCGTAATCGCCAAACGCACAACCGCGGCCAGGTGCAGGCGTGGTGATGCCCGGCCCGGCCTGTGCGGTCACCTCCTCTAATTGCCCGTTGCGCAGATTGCGATAGAGATACTTGTGCTGGGCGTAAGCGGCGTCCACGTCGGTTCCATCAACCTCTGGGTAGACATGCCCATTCGACATCAGGATGTCCAACCAGCCATCGTTGTCCATATCGAAAAAGCCGACGCCCCAGCCCAGGAAGCGGGTATTGACGCCGAGGCCCGAGAGATAAGTGTGGTCGTCGAAGTTCCCATCTCCGAGATTGACATAGAGGGAATCGGTGTCGCCGGCAAAGTTCGTCTTGACGATATCGAAACGGCCGTCACGATTGAAGTCACCAATAGAGACACCCATGCCGGCCTGGGGCTTTCCGTCAGGCGAATAGGCAATGCCGGCCTCAATGGCCACATCTTTGAACGTGCCATCTTTTTGATTCTGGTAGAACGTGGCGGCTGTGGAGTCGTTAGCAACGTACATATCCGGCCACCCGTCGTCGTCGATGTCGGAAACTGCGACAGAGAGAGCGTATGTGCCAATGGTGTCCCACATGCCGCTCTTTTGCGACACGTCGGTGAAGGTGCCGTCGCCGTTGTTGTGATAGAGGATGTTCTTGCCTCCTTGGAGGCCCGGCGGCCCACATGCCACCTGAATTCCTTTGTAGGAACAGCCAGCCGCCTCTGGAAGTGGCGCTGTCTTGATGTCAAAGTCGATGTAGTTGGCGACAAACAGGTCGAGATGGCTGTCGCGGTCGTAGTCGAGAAAGGCGCAGCCGGAGTTCCACCGTGTCTTCGATTGCAGCAGGCCTGCCTTCTCTGTGACATCGGTGAAAGTTCCATTGCCGTTGTTACGGTAGAGGACGTTCTGGCCGTAGTAGGTGACAAAAAGATCGTCCCAGCCATCATTGTTGTAATCGCCGACACAGCAGCCTTGGCCCCATCCTCCACGTCCTAAGCCAGCTTTTAAGGTGACGTCAGTGAAAGTGCCATCGCGATTGTTCTTGAAGAGGTGAGAGACGGGCTCTTGTCCTTTTGGGAAGCCGTCCAGCCGGGTACCGTTCACCATGAAGACATCGAGCCAATCGTCATGATCGTAATCGTAAAAGGCCACGCCGCAGCCGGTAGTCTCAAGGAGATATCGGTTCTTGTGCTCACCGCCGTAGATCGTCTTTGCGTTTAGGCCGGACTGACGTGCTACGTCGATAAAGCTGACTCCGAGAGGGGTGCCCGCGACGGGAGAGGGGAGTCCCTTGGGCGCGGGCCGAGGCACCGCACTGTAGGTAGGACGCGATTCCACAGGGGAAGCCGACTGCGGATTCTGGAAGGCCGAGAGGGCGAGAACATCGTCAAGCGAGAGAACAAGCGCGGTGCTGGAAAGCGAAGTGAGAAAGCTGCGGCGAGACCAGGTCAAGCGGACACTCCCTCGGGCTGGCAGCTCGCCCGGTAAAGACGCTCAAAGCTCCTTTGATTGCCGTGGTAATTCTTAGATCGAATAACTGACGGATTGAAAGGGTCTCCGAAGCGGCTGACTGAGTATAGAGAAGCTCTTGCATCGGAGGCAATGACATCGTAGGAACGATAGCGATTGGCTTTAGGGGTGAGTTGGTGGAACATCGGTGGGAGTGCGGGCGGCGTCGATAAGTTTCTGGGCCTTCTGACGCTCGAGTGCAGCGTCGGCTATTCGCCCCTGTCGATCCAGCGCCTCAGCCAGGGCGGAATGGGCCTGAGCATAGTTTGGATCTGCGTCGACCGCCGATTGAAGCTGGACTACAGCGTCCGCTATCTGACCTCGCTTAAGAAGCGTTCTGCCGGAATCAAGGGCGAAGTTGGCACGTTGGCGGCTAACGGCAATGCGGCTGAGAGCGGCCGCTTGTTTGCGTTCTGCGGCCGCTCCTGCGGAATCGCCCTGCTGGATGAGAACTGCGGCGAGACTGATGTGAGGGCTAGGCTGATTCGGCAACAGTTCGATGGCGCGCCGCAGTGCAGCCGCGGCCTTCTGCGACTCCCCCGTTTCTTTATAGACATTCCCAAGTATTGCCCAGGCATCGCCGTTATCCGGGCGCAGTGCAGTGGCTTTTTCCAGTTCGACCTCAGCCTCAGAGAAGCGGCCAAGCTGCAAGTAGAGAACGCCCAGCGTATACGGTGAGTCGGGTAGCTTCGGATCCAGCTTTTCGGCCAGTTCGAGTTCCGAAGCAGCCTCGGTGGGATTGTCCTTCAGCTTTAGCGCGAGACCGAGATCGTAATGAAGTTGTGGATTGTCCGATTCGACAGCGAGGCCTGCGCGGAACTGTTCCATGGCATGGTTGAGGTCGCTCTGCTGCAGATAAGCGACACCCAGGTCTTCGCGCAGCGTCGCGTTCTGCGCATTCAGTTTTAGTGCGCGAACATAGAAAGGAATTGCCCCTTTTGCGTCACCTGTTTGCACGAGAGCGAGGCCGAGGTTCGTGAGCGCGGCGAAATCCTGGGGCCGTTCCGTAACGACCTGTTCGAAGAGAGGCAGCGCCTCGCGGGCATTGTCATTCATCTGTAAGGTAAGGGCAAGCTCGTATTTGGCATCCACGGACGCGGGATCATCCGCCAGCGCACGACGCAGTACGGCAATTGCTCGTTCGTCTTGATTAGCTCCGCGAAGAGCACGCCCAAGCTGCAGAGCATACTCGGTGTTTGCTTTCGCAAGATTGTTTGCCTGCGTAAGTTCTGTGACTGCCGCGGCGGGGTCGCCTTGATTCAGGAAGACAGAGGCGAGGTGATAATGTGCGGACGCGAGCGCCGGATCGAGCAAGATGGCACGCTGGAACTGCGTCGTGGCGTCGGCGTAGTCCTCCTGCTGTGCGAGGAGCGTGCCGAGGGCGTCGTGCAGCGCTGCGCTATTAGATGAGGTGGTGAGAGCCGCTTCCAACTGCCTCCGCGCGGCTGCGGGTTCAGCGGTCGCACTCAGCGCGGCGGCATAAGTGATTGCGGCTTGAGGTGCGAGTGGCTGCGCCGCGCCGCCCTTCGTCTGGTCAAAAAGCTGAAACATCTGCACCGATTTCGCATAGTCGTGAAGCTGGGAGTAAGCCAGTGCGAGGTTGAGTATGGCGCCTGTGTCCTGAGGGTCGAGGGTGTGTGCTAGCCGAAGTTGAATTGCAGCGGACCGGGCATCGCCTTCGGCAAGCAATACAGTGCCGAATGCCGTGTGACCCGCGGCAACTTCGGGCGCAAGCTGCACCAGCTTCGCAAATTGGATGTGAGCGGAATGCAGGTCGTTCTGAAGATAGGCTGCGGAGCCGGCGCGAAATGCTTCCTCGGCCGACTTCAGCCGGGCGTTTGTGGAGGTATTGTGACTGGCAGTCGGCGCAGTAGATGTCTGTCCCCGCGCCAGTGGGAGTATTGCCGCCATCACGCCACAAAGGAATAGCGATTGCACGCCGAAGAATTGCATCTCAGCGTGATTGTAATCATGAATGAAGATGGGTTGTTTAGTGCATCGGCGGTGAAGCCTGCACAATGTGAACGAACTCGCGGCCCACATAGAGCCGGTATCCAGCGCCGTCGGGCGCCGGTAGCAACTGCAGAGGCATCGGACGACGGAGTTCTGCGTCCCGCGCAGATCGGACGGAGTAGAGGTCGTGGCCGCCGATGTCCATGACGACGAAGGTCTCGCCAGCGAGGAAACCACAGCCATACGCTCCCGGTTCAAGTCGATGTCCCCCAATATCGATGGGCGTCTCAGTGATCAGATAAGCCTGATATTTCTGCTGCATGGAGCTTGAGTATCCGGTTGTGTCCACCAGCGTAACGAGTAGAAGAGAGTCGTTCGCAAATTGAACTCCGCCGGAGTTCCTGGCCTGAATCGCCGCGGTCTGGCCCTGGAAAAAAACCGCTGCGGGAAGAAATTTTGCGGCTTCTGGAGCAGTCAATACCTTCGTTGCAATCCCAGCCGATGCATCAGTTTTGCCTTTGGACGCGGTTTGGGGCGTTGCGTAGAACCCAGATACGACAATGGCGAAAAGCATGATCGAGCGCAGGGATCGACGAATCATCAAGGGCCTCTTTATAGGGAGAATCGTACTTCGCCTGAAGTGAACATCGCAACATGTAGACTGGTGATCTTTGAAAATGGGAGGCAAGATGCGGGTTGCTTCTTCTGTGATTCTGACGCTCTGCGGTGCAGCGGCTGCGCAAACTGCAGCACTGCGGCCGATTGATTTTTTTACGATGCAACAAGAAGGGTTAGCGATCCGACAACACGTTGAAGAGGGAAAGCCTTTTACTGTTGCAGGTGCGCGCGGCGTCATCGTCGGGCAGCAGGAAGGGACCTTCGAGGCATGGATGTTGCCCATCAAGCTACTCAGCCACTTCGCCATTCGTGCCAATGTGGAGGGCTACTCTGTTCCAATTGACCTGAACGCTGCCGCAGCAGAAATCCAGGTTTTTCCTGATCACACGGTGATCACTTATTCCCATATAGCGTTCACAATAAGGCAGATCATGTTCGCTCCGGATGATGCGGAGGATGGCACCGGTGCTGTCGTGTTGTTTCAGATTGACTCGACGCGTCCGATGGACCTGACATTCAGCTTCACGCCGGAGATGCGGCCAATGTGGCCGCAGCATAGTCAGGGACTGCCATCGGCGGAGTGGGTGAAGCAGGAGTCCGGCGGTTTTTACGTGCTTCATACTGACTTTACTAACTTGGCTGGGGCCATCGGGATGCCCGACACGCAGCCAGGGATCATGGCGCCATACCAGGAGAAGCCACGCTTTTACCCGCTTGAGCTAAATCTCCATTACGACCCGAAGCGGGACACGAATCGCTATTTCCCTTTGCTTATGGCAGTGGGCAATACAGTGGAGACGGCCGCCAACGCCATACTGCAGGAGAAGTTAGAGCGGATGGACGCAACGCTGCCGCTGATATATGCGAAACATTCGGCGCGATATGAGCGGATGAAGAAGGAGTTTACAGTAATTCGCACACCGGACGCTGAATTGAACGATGATTTTGCATGGGCGGAGATGTCAATCGAGCAATTGAAAGCAAAGGCGCAACCGAGCGGAGAGATAGGACTCGTGGCAGGATACTACTCCTCCGGGGATTCGGCGCGACCTGGATTCGGTTGGTACTTTGGACGCGACGCCCTCTATACCCTCTACGCGGTGAATAGCTTCGGGGACTTCGCTTTGGCTCGGGAGGCGTTGGAGTTTCTGATGAAGCGGCAGCGTGATGACGGAAAGATTATGCACGAGTATCCGCAGACCGGGTCCTACTTTTAACTGGAAAGAACTTTCGTATGCCTACGCCGCGGCTGATTCGACACCGCTATTTCTGACAGCAACCCTCGACTACGTGCGCAGTAGCGGGGATGTCGATTTTCTCCGGCAACACCGGGAAGCAGTCGAAAAGGCATGGCGTTTCGAAACGACGCATGACTCTGACGGCGATGGCATTTACGACAATTCACAGGGCACAGGCTGGGTGGAGAGTTGGCCAACCGGAATGCCGCACCAAGAGGTGTATCTTGCGTTACTTGACCAGCAGGCGTCTTTGGCGATGTCAAAGCTCGCAGCCCTGTTGGGCGACAAGACAACCGCCGATGCCGCTGGTACTCGTGCTACCGATTTGACGAAGAATATCGAGGCTGAGTATTACGATTCTGCGCGACAGGAATACGCCTTTAGTCGAAACGTCGATGGTACCCTCGACCACACCACAACCATCTATCCCGCCATCGCTTGGTGGAACGGCGGGGAGGGGCTGGCTCATCCGGAGGCAAGCTTCCGACGGTGGGCCTCAAATGACTTCTCGACGGACTGGGGGCTGCGCGATGTGGCCGAGAGCGATCCTCTGTACGACCCCATCAGCTATCACCAAGGATCCGTGTGGCCGCTTTTCACAGGCTGGGTCTCGATCGCGGAGTACCGTACGGGCCACGTACTCTCCGCCTACGCTCATCTGATGCAGAATACCAACCAAACCACGACCCAGGATCTCGGTGCGGTGACCGAGTTGTTGTCAGGCGCATTCTTTCAGCCCTTCGGACGAAGCACGAGCCACCAGCTCTGGTCTTCCGCTATGGTAATTACACCGTCGCTCCGAGGCATGTTTGGCATTGATGTGGACGGACTCTCACGGTCGGTTCAGCTGGAGCCGCATCTTCCTGCCGATTGGGACAACGCCGAGCTGCAGCGACTTCATGTGGGGAAATCGATCTGCTCGCTGAAGTATCAACGCCAGGGCGAGAACCTCGTTGTGAGAGCTGCGACTATTTCTGGTGAGGCGGTTCGGCTGGAGACTGCGGTAAAGAACTCACGAACTTCAGCCGATGGGTTGTCCATCGCATTTGCGTTGCCTGCTGTTGAAGTCGCGGTGCCACACTATTTGCCATTGCCTGGTGCGCGCACCTTACAGATGAAAGTGCTGGCGGAAACCGCGACTGCGCACTCGTTGAAGCTCGAACTGGCAGCCGAAGCGGGATCAGTGGTTGAGCTAAAGCTTCGCCTCAATCAGGAAAAACTCAACGTTCATGCCGATGGCGCGGAACTGGTGTCTGCCGAACACGGATCGGGCGTAAGTAGGTTGGATTCGTTGACCGTCAAGTTTCCATCAGGCACTGGCTATCAACAGCGGACCGTAGCGTTGAGTTGGTAACTCTTACCCGCCCCAGCAGACCTGGCACTTCCCCCCCGCGTAGTGCCGTTTATCTTTGGGCGTTTCCAAGGGTTGACCGATGCGTTCCACACGACCTGCGAACGACGGTGTAGGTCTGCAGGAGAATGTCACGCGTGGGCAGATCAGGTTTTTCCACACGTTGCAACATCGTTACCATGGCCATTGCGCCAATATCTGCGCAATTCTGGTGTTGTGTAGTCAAAGGCACCGGCAGAAGGCTGGAATACTTCACATCATCGATACCGACGATGCGAATCTCCTCGGGCACGCTTATACCATGATTCACAAGGGCTGCCATAACTCGTGCTGCGGTGAAGTCATTGGCGCAGACAATCGCGTCTGGCCTGCAATCTTTCAGTATTTTCTTGATGAAGTCAGGATCTTCGGGGTCGCCACGGCATACGAGATTCTGTTGAAGGGAAATTCCGTACGTCAACAGGGCTTCACGATATCCGGCAATTCGCGCCAGAACAGTAGAGGCTGACAGCGGTTTTGCGACAAAGGCGACACGCTTTACTCCATGAAGGAGCAGATGCTGCGTGATAAGGAAGCCCGTTCGCCGGTTGTCAATTCCGACGAGGTCATACTTTGAGCGCATGGAATATGGCGCATAGCATCTGTCGAGCAGTACAACTTGAATGCCTGCACGATCCAGCGCGGATACGATGCGCCTATTGACAGCGTCTTTTTCTGGTGTGTATTCCAACGGCGCGAAGAAGACGCCAGAAACTCTTTGTGCGACATAGCTATGGCAAAGATGCTCAGCCTCTTTCTCCTGCTGTGCCGCCTCCCCCATGGAGTGTCCCCACAGCAGGGAGTGCGGCTTGGATGACGGCGATTGCATCATGCCGTGGCAGATTGGTTCGAAGATCTCCGTCCGCCCAAGATCAGGAATGAGTAATCCGAAGACATGCCCACCGGTGGTCGGCGGAGCCAGCACATGAGTACCGGAACCAGCACGTCTCGATACAAGGCCCTGCAGGTGCAGTTCGTTGAGGGCCTTCGCCACGGTGATGCGTGAGGTGTTGTAGCGCTCTCCGAGTACTGTCTCGCTTGGAAGGCGCTCCCCCGGCTGAAAGGAACCTGTTCGTATGGCTGAATGGAGGTCCTCGTAGACCTGCCGGTATTTAGGGATAGAGCAACGGGTTGCTGTTGCTAGGTTTTCGTAAGTGAAAACTCCCGGGCTAGCAATTTCTGAACGCTTGGTTTTAGTCCCAGAAGAACCTTTGCTTTCCATGCAATCCCCATTCAGAGGATCGGTACAGATCCTCACTGCGTTTAATGTATAGACAAACGGGCCTGGACACATATTTGAGCGAGATTTTCTATTTCCAAAGTGGTCAACCTTTCAGTTGGTTTTCAACTCCTCTAAAAGATGGAGCCGATCCCCGCTTGGTTTCTTTACGGAGGAAACATGCACCGGCTCAATAAAGTGCTAAAGATGGGCCAGCCCCGACGCTGGAAGAGGTCATACCAATCTAAATAACATCACATTTCTCTTCTCTTAATATGTCATTTGATTGCAACCACACGGAAATCAACATGGCAGCGCCATTGACACATTTCATACCTCGCGCGTACGTTCTTGTGCGATTCAGAAGAATGTATTTCGTGTGGGAGGGTAGACGAAGCAGCACTTAGTCGCCCCCCTATCTTCGATAGGAGGCTAAGCAAGAGCGATGCTAGGGGGCACGAAGACAACATCGCCAACGAATAGAAGCAGCACGCAGCATTTTTGGAGGTCTTTTCAATGCGATTCGAGACGCGAGTAACGATGTTGCTATCTGTGGTAAGTCTCTTGACCCTTTCGCCGGCGGCGTATGGTCAGGCGGTTTACGGGTCAATCTTCGGAACCGTCACTGATGCCACGGGCGCGGTCGTTCCAGGCGCAACCGTTACCGTGACGGACCAGTCGAAGGGTACTTCGGTCAACGTGCAATCCAATGGTGACGGCCAGTTCACGGTGGAACACCTGATTCCGGACGCGTATGACCTGAAGGTCGAAATGACGGGTTTCAAGGGATATCAGCAAATTGGCATCACCCTCTCTGCTGATTCATCGGTGAAAGTGGTGGCGGCCCTCACAGTTGGTGGTTCATCTGACATCGTCGAAGTAAACGCGGACTCGGTTCCGCAGTTGAAGACAGATCGCGCGGACGTTGCAATAAACTTCAATTCGCAGGAGTTGGAGAACCTTCCGATTCCCGACCACAACTTTACCAATCTGCAACTGTTGCTGCCGGGCGCAGTGCAACTCGGATGGTCGCACGCGGCGGATGAAAACCCGCAAGGCTCAAAGCAAATCCAGGTCGATGGACAGGCGTTCGGCGGTGTGAACTACACGCTGGATGGCACCGATAATCAAGACCCGATTCTGGGCATCATCGTCATCAACCCGAATTCGGATTCGATGTCGGAGGCGAAGATCGCGACGCAGAACTTCGACGCAGAGTTTGGCAAGGCCGTGGCCTCAGTGGTCACCGTGCAGACCAAGTCCGGTTCCAACAGTTTCCACGGCACGGCGTTCGACAACCGCGAAAGCGCGGCAAACCTCGCGCGCGATCCGTTTTCTCAGTCTGGTAGCGGCCCGATTCCTGCGGCGCTAAAGAACCAGTTTGGTGGTTCGATCGGCGGCCCCATTCTCAAGGACAAATTGTTTTTCTTTGGCGACTATCAGGGCGTTCGTCAGAAGGTCGGTTATTCGACTGTGCAGACCGTTCCTACCGCGCAATTGGTCTCGAGTTGCCTAAGTGGCAATGGTTGTAATTTCAGCCAGTACGTCGCCTACGGCCAGACCCTCGTTACCAGCGCCAACCCCGCCAATCCGTATCAGATTTACCAGCCTGGCACCACAACACCTTATCCCAACGGCATTATTCCCAACTCCCAACTTTCACCGGTATCGCTCAACTTGTTCAAACTGCTGCAGCCCTATGCGCCCAACGTCGCCGGGAGCTTTGGTGGCCTGTCGAACAACTACTCAGGTGGTGGTACGGGTCTGTTCAACAGCAACCAATGGGACGTACGCGGGGATTGGACGCTAAACGACAAGATTCATATCTTTGGCCGCTTCAGCCGCTTTACGGACCTTTTGTCCGGTAACACTCTGTTTGGCCCAGCCGGTGGTTCCGGAGTTGGACTGGGTGGCTACGGTGGAACCTCCGAAGGCGCCAACGACAGCGCCGCCCTCGGCACCGACATCGCCATCAACGCTAAGCTGGTGACCGATATTCGCTTAGGCTACTTCCGCTACAACATCCTCACGGGCAAGTACGACACTACCAACACGAACCTGCCTATCCAGGGCGAAAACATCAGCGGCACGGGCGTGAACTCAGCTCTCGTCGTTCCTATCGACTATGGTGCGCCTGACTTCAATGTCGCCGACCTCAACGTGACGAACCCTACAGCCGGACCGAACAACGCACAGACCGCAGGTTCGCAGTATGGTGCAGGTCTAAACGTGGATCGATGCAACTGCCCCACTATCCAGCGTGAGGACCAGTTCCAATTCGTCAACAACTGGACCAAGATGATCGGCAACCACGCGGTGAAGGTCGGCGCCGATCTTCGCTACGCCAGGAACCTTCGAGTTCCGAGCGATAACGATCGTACCGGCATCAATAACTTTGGCACGGGTCCAACCTCCAACGGAACGTCCGGTGGTCTGGGTTTCGCCACCTTTGTCTTGGGTGACGTCACTGCCTTTAACCGCTACGCCAGCACGTCAACGAACGCCAAAGAGTTCCAGAAGCGCGATTTCTTTTACGCGCAGGACACATGGCGTGCGACTCAGAAGCTGACCGTCAATGCAGGTCTGCGATACGAATTCTACTTCCCTGAGACCGTCAACGCCCCCGGCAACGGGTCCCTCCTAAACCTGTCTACTGGTTACCTCAACGTCGCCGGTATCGGTGGAATTCCCTCCAATATGGGTGTTTCCATTGCTAAGAACACCTGGAACCCGCGTCTGGGCCTGGCTTACCAGATGGACCCAAGGACGGTGATTCGTGCTGGCTACGGGCGCAGCTTCGATATTGGCGTCTTCGGATCGATCTTTGGTCACGTGGTCACGCAGAACCTTCCGGTTCTTGCCAACCAGGCGATCAATGCTACGGGCGGAACTTCCACCTACGCCTTCAACCTGACTAACCCCGCCCTTACTCAAGGTGGTCAGGCAACGGGCCTATCGATCTACGTACCCCTTAATCCGGATGCGAACGGACATATCGTGAATCCGGGCGCGTCAGTCACCTCCAAGGCGCGTCCCTTCACCGAGCGCCTGCCTACGCTTGATGCCTGGAACATCTCGGTTCAACGTTCGCTCTCGCCTACCATCTCGGTGACGATAGCTTACGTTGGCAACAAGGGGACTCACACCCTGAGCGACGGTGACGGCAACAATACCAATCCCAACGAGGCGGCGATCACCCTGCCGAGCTCAGTTCAGTGTGACTGGCAGTTCTCTTTCCTTCAATCCTAAGGGCGGAAATTGCTATCCGGCTGGTCCCAACTGCGTTGCGGGCGGAGTTCCTAACCCTGTCGGTGGCGGCGTAAAACCTAGTACTACGCTGATACAAAACGGTATAACTTCCAACGCGACATTCCTGCAGCGTTACGTTGGCGGAACCCTCCCTGCGTGCGGTGGGCCTTGCGGCTGGACCCAGGGCATTCAACTACTACGGGGATAACCAGAACACCGCCTACAACGCACTTCAGATCACCTTTGCCAAAACCTACACCAAAGGCCTATCTCTCAACATGAACTTCGCTTATCAGCATGGGAGAGACGCGGCCAGCAACTATGCAACATGGAGTATTCCGGCTGTGACAGGTAACGATAGCAATACCCGCCGGACCGCGCTGACCGCGTATGGTATTTACAATCTGCCCTTTGGCAGAAACCAACAATTCCTCAGCAACGTCAATGGCTTTGTAAACCAGTTAGTCAGCGGCTGGCAGGTCAGCCCAGTGGTGATAGTCCAAAGCGGCCTACCCTTCACGCTGTCGTTCAACGGATGCGGCGCCGAGATACCTGGTTCTGCGCCCTGCTACGTCAATGGTCCTTCATCCGCGCTCAAGGCTGGGGCAACCGGCTTCGCGGGCGGTCCTCCCGGTCATAGTGTGGTCTTCTACCAGGCCCAGACGCTCGGTGGCGCGTTCACCGATCCTGGTCTGGATACCATCGGAAATGGAGGGCGTAACAACGCCTGGGGACCGAATTTCTACAACGTCGATTTATCGGCTTTCAAAAACTTCACCATCAAAGAGAGGGTCACGCTGCAGTTCCGATGTCGATGCGTTCAATGCGTTCAACCACATCAACTTCGGCCTTCCGAGCGGCAACATTCAGAGTGTCGGAAACATTACCTCCGGACCTGGGCCGCAGGGCAGCACTAACCCACGTCAGATGCAATTCACGGCCCGCGTTCAGTTTTAACGTGGCGGCTTTTTTCAGAAGGGGGGAGCTGCGGCTCCCCTCTTCTGTTCGGTTTACACTTAGGCCAAATATTCTATGCGCCGTCTGCACAAAATGGCATTGCTTCGGCCCATCCTCACTCTTGCAGTGCTGTTGCCGTCACTTGCACAGTCTCCAGCGCAGACGTCTGGCACACCCAATGCCGCTACGGGGGATGCTCCGGTTGTAGCTTCGCCTGACTTGGTCCAGCTACGCCAGATGATCGATCGCGGGCATACTGCGGATGCCCTGAAGCAGCTCAATACACTAGCCGCCCAACAGCCTGCGCCGGCGGGAGTCAATCGATTGCGCGGCCTGGCCCTGTACTCGCAGAACCAATTTGCTGAAGCAGACGCTGCATTTGCAAGCGCATTGAAACAAGACCCACACGATGAAGAGTCGACCCAGTTGCGCGGCCTGACGCTGTTCCGGATGGGCAGAGCAGCGGACGCGATTCCTCTGCTTGAGTCGGCACCCGCATGGACAGCGCAGACCAAAGTTGATCCGAGTTACGTGCTGGCTCTCTGTTACCTCGATACTCGTCAATATGACAACGCCCGCCGGGCCTTTGCTGCCCAATATGGATTTCCTCCAGATTCGGCGCAGGCGTATCTCCTGGCTGCGCGAATGTTGCTGCGCAGGGAATACCTCCCGGTAGCCCAACAGTTTGCCGCAAAGGCGCTGGTGTTGGACCCGCAATTGCCACTCGCACATGAACTTCTCGGCGAGATCGCACTCGCAGGCGAACATCTCGATGTTGCCATTGCCGAGTTTGAGAAGGAACGGCAACGCAATCCGCTTGATGGCAGCATCTATGACAGGCTGGGCGATGCTTACACCCGCGCTGGGGATTACACGAAGGCGCAGCAGTCGCTGCAGCGTGCCTTGCTCCTGGAGCCAAACGCAACTGGGCCCTATATTCTGCTCGGCAAAGTACTACTCAAGCGGCAGGATCCTGCAAGCGCGACGATGTACCTTGAGCGCGCTGAGAAAATGGACCCCGATAACTACATAACGCATAGCCTGCTGGGGCAGGCATATCGTTTGTTAGGCCGCGCAGAGGACGCTAGTCGAGAGATCCAGACCTCTCAGAAAATACAGGCTGCAAGCGAACCAAAATTTGAAACGGTTCATTAGGAATACAGGGACAATCTTGTCAGGAACGACGCCAATCGGGGGTGCATCGCAGGGCGACGATCCTTCGCGCACCCGTGATGCTCACTCTTATGGAACGCAAACAAATCCCTTCAAGGGAATGCGAGATATTGGCCGTGCCGGTCCCGCGTTCTTCACGTTGATGTTAGTTGCTTTTGCTGTTTGCGCTTTGCCAAATCCGCCGATGAGCGCTTCCGTAGAGGCAAAACCTCAGCCGCGCACTGCAGAACTCTCTCCAAACCCTGATGCGATATGTGTCCGTTGCCATAGGGAGATATATGAGAAATATGAACGTACTCCGATGGCACGGGGCAGCGGAGCTGCGACTGACGGCCTTCTGCAAGGGGGCTTCCTTCATACTGCTTCGGGCACCCGTTATAACGTCTTTCTAATGGATGGCAAGGCCTGGATGTCCTACGACCGCGATGCAGGGCCACAGATGCCGAATGAGCAGGTCGCCCTGCATGGAAAGAAGCAACTCGTCTACTTTATTGGTTCAGGGCATCGTGGACGGACTTACCTTTATCAGGAAAAGGACCTATGGTTTGAGGCTCCAATCAACTACTACGGTAAGAAGCAGCTATGGGACATGGCTCCAAACTATAGCGCGACGAGAAGTATGCCTACGGCCTTGCCTGTCGATTCTAACTGTCTCCACTGCCATGCGACCGCGGTACAGAATGCACTCCCCGAAGCTCGTAATAAATACGATGGACCACCATTCCAACAGGGCGGAATAGGATGCGCGGCTTGCCATGGAGATCCATCAAAGCATCTTGCGGAGCAGGGACACGGTCCGATCGTGGATCCAGCCAAACTAACTCCTGGGCAGAGAGACAGCATCTGCTTCCAGTGTCATCTTGAAGGAGATGTTGCTATCTACCGCGCCGGCACATCGCTCGCACAGTTTCGCGCGGGGGACGACCTCGCGGACCACGTAGCGTACTTTGTGAAGGCGAGCGCGAAATCCGGCGGCGGCCGGGCAAGCAGTCAGTATGAGGCGCTCCTTCGCAGTGCATGTAAGGTGGCGAGCGGGGACAAGCTGACGTGTACTACTTGCCACGATCCGCATAGCTCTCCCAGTTCAGAGGAGCGTGTCAGCTACTTCCGCAGTAAATGTCTGACGTGTCACACTGGCCTCAAAATGGCAGCCGAACATCATCCTGAACAGAAGGACTGTGCGGTATGTCACATGCCGACTCGCGAGCCTACGGACATCTCCCATGAACAGGCAACGGACCACAACATCCAACGCCGGCCGTCGATAACAGTATCGGCACTACCGTTGAGGAACCTCGAAGCTCCTGATGAGCTGCTGCCCGTAGGTAATGTATCGGCTGGAGACAGAGAGCTTGGATTGGCCTATGCACAATTGGCCGAGCATGGGAATCAAAGGACCGCGGAGAAAGCGTTCCACCTGCTGCGCAAAGCAGAAAAAGACGGGGCGAGCGACGCCCAGCTTCATACGCAGTTGGGTCTTATTGAACAGATGTCCGGTGACACGATAGGTGCCCGCCAGGAGTACGATGACGCACTGGCGGAGAACCCTTATGAAGCGACTGCGTTGGGAAATCTCGCCGTTTTGGATGCCGCATCCGGACACACTGCAGATGCGATAAATCTATTGCAGCGTGTGCTCGATGCTGACCCGAGCCAGATGGCTGCCGGATTGAACCTTGCTTTCATAGAGTGCAGAATTGGTGACAAGAAAAAAGCGCTGGAGACACTTGCGGGGCTGTCACGTTTCAACCCCGACGACCCAATGCTTCGCAAGTTCTTGGTTTCGGGTACTTATGCAGGTGAGCGCTGCGAACTTCGCTAGGAAAAGACGTGGGAAATTGTCTACTCACAACGCGGAACTCGCCTTTCAAACTATGGGCCGTCGCTTGTGTGTTAACCCTCCCGCTCCTCTCTCCTGGACAGCGAGTGCCGTCACCCTATGGCTACGACCTGCACGGCCTACCTGTTACACGTCTGGCCGTTCCCGGTACAGAAGCCATTGTTCTCTTTTTTGTCGCATCCGACTGTCCCATCTCCAATCGTTACATTCCTGAGCTACAACGCCTAGAAAAAGAATTCGCTGCGCAACACGTAGTGCTTTGGTTTGTCTATCCAAACATCGGAGAAACCTCCGACGCTGTGCGTCAGCATGAAGTGACCTATGGCGCTGAAGAACATGTCCTCCTCGACCCGCATCACCAACTCGTCGCCCTTACCCACGCCAAGGTCACCCTGAGTCTGCAGTCCTTGTTCCCGAGCGTGGAGCTACGGAAACTCTTCGCACCGTCTATCACGGCCGCATCGACGATCGATACCTCCAGATAGGACAGGAGCGGCCCACCGCCACGCAGCACGACCTCGAACGGGCCGTCGTCGACATTCTTCAACACCGCTCCGTGCATCAGCCCGACGGACCCGCTGTAGGCTGCGGAATCATAGGCCAGCCATGACGTGGCGGAGTACAAATCATCTTGGTGCAACCCTTCTCGGAACCGCCGCTCTCTTCACGCTTTTTACCCAGCTATCGCACACACGCCTCCGAGCTGCCACAGTTCAGGTCACTTTCAACCGGCAGATCGCCGCTGGCGTCGACGAGAAATGAAACTTCGCTGGAGATTTGCTGACAGTCTCCTCGTAACAGGTCATCCAGGGCTAGTCGCTCGCACGGTCAATCCATCAAAAAACACGCATCACACGCAGGGTTAACTTGTTGCCTCCCGGCATCTCCCGCGCTCCGAGTTCGTGGTAGGTGTTCACAAAATAGAACCACTTTCCGTCCTGCACGACCGCGCCCGGCCCGATGCCAGCGATCTGCTGCAAGCCCGGGACTGAAACACCATCTAATTGATGTCTGGTGAGCTGACGTAAATAGTATGTGTTGACACCCAGATAGGCATGCTTATGAACTTCATACGCCAGCGTTCCGTTGCCCTGGACAGCCTGCCCTGCTTGTTCCGTCTTCGCACCTGAGGAGACCAGAGGAGAGTCGTTTCGGCCGTCCCAAAGATAATGAAGTCTCCAGCTTGTTTCAAGGTGCGTATATGGCATTGCGGTAACGGTATATGAAGGATGTACATCCCAAGCATGACTGCCAATGTTCACCGGTGCGTGTCTCGAATACGCTCCTAACGGCACATCGAAGTCGAGTGCAGCCCGTTGATAAACCGGCATTCCGAAGATGTGACGCTCCGGCCATTGGAGAATCGGGCCGATCGTGACGTCGCCTGCGCCCCAACTTGAGCCAATGCGACCGACCGATCATCATGGACCACGAACGCGATTTCCTCTGCGACGAAGCCGGGCTCGGCAATTCCGTCGAGAAACGTCGTGTTTCCCATGTTTACTGGTGGGAGTGCGGGTGTCTGCGCTTTTGTTGCACTGCGTCGATCTGCCCGAACTGCTCCTTGGTCTTGGTGAAGAGATTTGCGACATCTTCCGCCTTCGATATATCAGCTTGCAGCGCAACTGCAATGCCACCATCGGCGGTGATTTCGTTGACTACTTCCTGCGCCTTGGATGCGTTTCCTGCGTAGTTGACGACGACGGCGAATCCGTCCTTCGCGAGACGCTTTGCAACAACTCGTCCAATACCACGCGATGCACCCGTTACCATTGCTGACTTAGCCATGATCTTTTCCTCTCGGCGTCCTTCTTGGATCGCTTGTGACCAATATGATCCTCGCCGGGCCTATCTGTACAATGCATAGTGCTAATATCAACTATGCGTCTGACACAACTTCGTCAAGCCGACCTCAATCTCCTAGTGGTATTCGCTGTCCTCGCCGAGGAACGCAACGTTTCTAGAGCCGCGACGAGATTGCTCTTGAGCCAACCCGCGGTCAGCCGCGCCTTATCCAGACTTCGAGAGCTATTCCACGATGACCTCATGGTGCGAACAACACAGACTTACGAGTTGACTCCGCAAGGTACCCGCCTTTTCATGAGCTTGAAACTGTCTTCCCCAGACTGGACCGGTTGATTAGCGCGCGGACTTTAATCCTTCATTGGAGGCTGCGAACTTCCGCATCGCGGTTACCGACTACGCGGCCAGACTATTCGCGCCTCTGGTGTGTCGCACGATTTTGCCCGTTGCAAAGAAGGTGTCCTTCGAATTCGCGACGTGGAGATCGGATCGCTTTGAACGGCTCTCTCATGGATGCCTGGACCTTGTGCTCGACGCCGATGGTGTTCGAGTTCCGTCACCCCTACAACGAACGGAGCTTCACGAAGAGAAATTTGTATGCGTCGTCGATGCAGAACATATACGTGGAAGCCGGTTGTCACTGAAGCAATATCTTGACGGGGATCACGTCGGCGTAAGCACGCTTGAAGGTAAACAGACGCTACCTGATGAACGTCTCGCCAGCCTTGGCCACCAAAGAAACGTGGTCGTGAAGGTTCCATATTTCGTCGCTGCGATCGAAGCGGTTGCAGGAACGAAGTTGATTGCCACGGTCCCTCGACGATCTGCATTGCGTTATGCGAAGGATAAGCGTCTAAAGCTCCTGTCGCCGCCGAACATATTTCAGCCGTTTAAGTATGTGATGATTTGGCATCCGCGAGTTAACACGGATGCTGCCCATATCTGGCTAAGGCGCACCATTCAAAATCTCGGCACATTATTAGATACAAAAGCCGATGTGAAATGATTCTTCCGGCGCGGGCGGGCGCCGTCCCTCGCAGCATGGACAATGTAAGCGGCTTTCTTTACCGTTTTTGTTGTGGGCGGTGGTGTCTTCTTGGCCTTGTGAACTCCTGCCGTACCTTGGCAGTGATGGCGTCGATATCTACTTTGTAGATGACGGCGGCTTCTTTGAGGACGGCGGTCGAGTTGCTGTTTATCACTTCGTGAGCTGGGACTGCTCGTCCGTAACCAACTAGTCCTCATAAACTCGCATCTCGTCACTTTACACCCGGTTGCTCGGCCATCCGGAAGTTAGCAGTCCGTCTGAATCTCGGTCGGTTTGATTTGACTTGACAGGGTATTAGCTTCGTGTCGATCACCCAGCAATTCAATACAACGACCTCCATGGGAAGATTGACCCTCAATGGGAAGTGAGATTTTTTTGAAGGGATGGGTTTTGTGTTTTTGCAGGGGGTTTTGGGGAAAACGAGTGGTTGGACGTGGTTTTTTGATGGTAAATGTGTGGTGGATCGTGGTGGTTTCGTGGTGAATCGATGGTCGTATTTTTGGGTTGAAAAATATGCCACTGGTTCTGTATTTATTTTTTGGGATTCCCGTTTTGTGGAAAGCGACTTATCTTTACCGATGCGGAGGTGATGGTCGAACGCGATAACAAGCGGCTCATCGTCGCCAAAGCCTCCAGTACGCTGGCTGTTATTTCCTAATGCCGAACATCCGGCTTCGCTCGAAGGTCCACTCATGCGATGAGACTGTATGCATAGGGCACCGCGCACACCCAACTTTGTCGTGGGTTAGACCTGGGTCACCTCGGGGCTAGGGGTTTTCCCAGTTCTCATGGCTGTCGCGGCGCTGATAGAACGATAGGGGCCAGACGCAAATGCGATACCGAGGAGGAAGAAATGACATGCTCAACAGTTCGAGCAGTATGCCTTTTATTGTTTCTGTCTGCGGCCTCAGCCTGCAAGAAATCTGATTCGGGCGCACCGGCTGCAGCGCCGGCTGCAGCCCCGGCTGCTGCAGCCCCGGCAGGCCCCGCTGGGCCGCCTCCTCCGTTTTCTGCGGCGCAGAAGCTCGGGATGTTTGCGTTCGCCAAAAACAATCAGAACCAGGACCAGCAACTCCGGGATGAGTATGACTGCTATGGCATGGTTCAGCAGCAGACGGGAATCAACCCGGAGGCCCCGCCACCCGCGGGTGCGTCCGCAGCGGATGTGCAGGCTGCGCAAGACCAAGCTGCGGCTAACGCTCCGCAGGCAAAGGGAGGACGGGCGCGGGGGGCAGCGAAAGGCGCAGTGGGCGGCGCGGTGATCGGAGGGATCGCCGGCGATGCAGGCACGGGGGCGGCTGTTGGAGCGACAGTCGGCACGGTGCGGGGCGGACGACAGCAGCGCAAGGCTAACGAGGCGTCCAAGGAACAGGCTGCCCAGGCGGCAGGGTCACAGGTGCAACAGCAATCCAACCAAGCCCAGGCCGAATACAACCAGCAGATGAATAAGTTCAAGCAAGGGTTTTCGGCTTGTATGGATGTGCGAGGATATTCGGTCAAATAGATCGATGAAGGCGATGACTCGGCTGCTGCGGGAGCTAAAGCAGGCAGAGCTGCTTCTCCAAGAGGAACAAATTTAGAGAACGATCTGTAATTTCGCGGATTTTTGGGAATTATTGCTCCTCTTCCCCAGTTCCAGAGCAAGAGGGCGGACTTACTGGCGGTGGAGGCAGTCCTGAGCGAACCGCTCTCCTGGCCCGATTCCCTGCTATCAGGGATTAATACAGGGATTTTCAGAGAATTTTGCCGTAAATACCCTCGGAGCCTCGATCTATCTTTATGAATACAGGCGATTTCTCCCGCGCTCCCCGAGACTAGGCCCAGACATAACAGGGAATCTAAATTCAGCTATCAGGGAATCGTAATTGTCTATCTGGGTAAATTGAGGCCAATATCAGAGTTTCGGAATCCACAAAAGCTGATGGCCACTGCGACCCGATTGTTTCCGAAAGCACCGTTTTTCGGCATCTACCTGGGTCACTTGTCGGAGAAGCCGACTATTCGTCCAAGCGGAGTCACCCGCTGGAAGTCAGTAAAGGCCCCGGGGAGTGCTGTCTCACGGTTCATTCCGATGGCACATATGCATATCGCCGAGAACGATGACGGTTAGTTTTCGATCGGGATAGTAGGCGATCGACGCGAAGCCTTCGAGGCTATTTTGTGCGCGAGCGGAGTAGATTATAGATTTCGATTTCTTTCCGGGCATCTTCCGGCCGACCGGCGACCATGTATGCATTAGCAAGTTCCTGATGAAATTTCTGGCTGGTCGGCAACAGGCGCGTTGCCGCCTCAAGTTCCGGAATCGCTGCGACAGTGTCTCCGCTTTCGAGCTCTATTTTTCCCAGATCGTAGTGAGAGTCGGGGTCAAGCGGACTGAGTTGAATCGCGGCGCGGAGTTCTTCAAGTGCCCGTGGCTTCTCTCCCTGTTGACTGAACGCTTCTCCGAGGGCGCGATGTACGTCGGGAATTTCCGGGTGCAACTTCTGCAGCGCCACAAGCCGCTCTACGCCGGACGCTATTTGTCCAGTCATGACCATAGACTCTGCGTAGACGTACTCCGCTTGCGGAGCCAGGTCACTCTTTCCGATCACTGGCTCCAACGCCTCAATGCAACCGCGGTAATTTCCAGTCATGAACTGGCTGATGGCCAGAACGCTTCGGGCGCCCGTATCGTCCGAGTGCAACCTCAAATAGCGCGAAAGAGGCATAACAGCTTCGGCAAATTGCGACCCGGCGAATGCCGCTCGCCCCCAGTTATAGTCCAGACCCTCGAGCGATGGATTCCATACCGCGGCGCGCTCGAAGTACTTCACTGCGCCCAAATAGTCGTTGTTGGTTGCGGCGATGGCACCCAGATTGTTATAGCTATCCGCCATAGGGAATCTGATCTGCTCTCTCAATGCTTCAGTCCTATGCTGCGCCAGCGGATCTGCCATTGGGGGACCGGGGGGAGGCGCTACCGCCCCTTCTGCCGGAGTCGATTGAGCAATCTGGGACGTATCCATGAGTCCAGCCAGGCTGCTTTTATCCTGCGACAACGTTTTGTTCGCCAGCTCGCGTGAGACGACCATCTCGGCGTGTGCCGCATCCTGCTGACCTCTCTGCATCAGGATTCTGCCCAGTAGAAAATGCGCCTTCTGGACCTGATATCGATTCCGCGAAACATCGATTGTAAGACGGATGCATTGACGAAGAGCAGCTTCTGCCTGCGCGGAACGATTGGTTTCGAAATAGATCTGTCCTATATACAGATACGCGTCTGGACTGTGCAGTCCAAGTAGGATTGCCTTTTTCAGATATGTTTCGGCTTCAGGGTAGTTCTTACGAGTTGCCGCAATCTTGCCGAGCGCCGTATACGTCATCGCATCACGCGGGGAAACGGCCAGTTCCTTTTTCAACTCCGCTTCCGCGTCGTCCAAATGGCTTTCATCACCGCCGGTCGCAAGCAACACAGCGGAGAGCAAATAGTGTGCGCCTGGTAAACGCGGATTTTCCTCAATTGCACGCCTGAATTCGGTTACTGCGCGGGGTTGGAAGTCCGAGTTGGCGAATGCGCGACCGAACGCCATGTGGATCTCGGGAGTATCTCCAAACGACTTCTGCATCTCGCTGAATATCTGAACGGCGCAGTTTTCATCGTCCAGATCGAGACAGGCCACGGCCAGGTCATAGCCATTAGGGAAGGTCGGATCCAAGGCCACGGCTGCTTCGAGCTCTTTCCTTGCCTCCTGATCCCGGTTGAGTTTTAGAAGTGTGCGTCCAAGCACTTGATGAGCCAGAGCGAGCTGCTCACGATTCCCTGGAAATTTCCCTATGAATTCCGTCGCCAGCGTCTGTGCACGGGCAAGGTCGCCCAGGACCAACGCGGTTCGCGCATAGTCAAGCAGTAGAGTCGGGGAGCCGGGTTCCAAGGCAAGAGCTTCCTCGAATAACGGCGACGCGTTCGGATAGTCCCGCGCCATGCCGTACCCCGTCGCAAGTTCGCCCAGGGCGTCGGCGAGAAACGCTCGATATTGCTCCGCTGACTCGTTGAGCTTGCCCTTCCGTTGCAAATCCTGGGCGTTGTAGTAGTGCTGTTGCAACAACCTGTTGTTATCAACTGCGTTGTCAGCAGTCTGTCCGCAAAGGGCTGCACCATAAATCAATATGAAAAAAAAGCATGTTCCCCGCAGTTTGAATCGGATGTACATGAAGAAGTCAGAGATGAATGGGATATGCGCTGCCAATTTCAGAATCGTACCATCGCGCACTATGTGCGCGACAAGGTGGCCATCGTGCCAAGAACCTTAGAAAAAAACGGAAGGTGAACAAGGTGTTCACCTTCCGTTTGGAGGAGATTTGCTAGAAGAAATACTTGACGTTCAATTCGATAATGCGTTGGTAGGGAGCACCCGTCTTGGTGTCCATAATGCCGAACTTCGCAGTGTTGTAGTTCGTTGTGAATGCTTTACTGGTGTAGTTGGCGAGGTAACCTAAGGCGAGCGGCCCTCCATTCCCTGAGTTGCTGAAGCCCGGTAGTGGGTGGTTGATCCAGTTGAACGCACTGGCGCGGAATTGGATCTGTTGTCCTTCATGACCAGGGATGGGGAATGACCTGTAAAGCGCCAGGTCGTTATTGAAGTAAGCTGCAGCGCTGATATAGGGGAAACCCTGACCGCCCTGCGCCCCTATTGGTGGAGGCGTAAAGCAGTTCCCATTAACACGTTGGTAGTGGCCGAGGCCGGAGGTTGGACTGCAGGTCAACGCAGGCAAAATCGGGACAGGTGCATCCGTGCCAAAGTACGTGGCCTGGCTGAGCGCACTGGTGAGGCCCATTGCCGTTTGTTGCGCCGCAGTTCCGGGCAGACCGCTATACGTCAGTCCCAGGTTGAAGTTTGGCACTCCGTTCCCAAGCGCGGCGGGAATGTATCCGCCTGCCTGCCACGTGGAGATTCCGGAGATCGTCCATCCTCCAAGCAGCCCGTTGACAAACCCGCTGCTGAAGGCAGTGAGCTTCCCGGTGTTGTAGTAGTAGTAAGCGTTGAAGACAAACGGTCGATCAATCGAAGTCGGACCGTAGTTCAAGTTGATGTTGTACGGATTCTCCTGCAGGCTCGTGCCCAGCGTTTTCGACCATGTGGCATTCAGGTTGTAGCCGAGCCTGCCGGTTGTCTTGATCCACGCAACCTGCAGACCGTTGTAATTGGTGTAAGAGCTGCTTTCGTTCATATAGGCGGAAGCGGTGCCATACGCGTAACCGTAGGGGTGATAGTCTGCCGCCGTGTTTCCGGTTGGAGTACCCGTGAAGCTGGCGAAATTAGGATTCGTTCCCAGGTTTTCTGGATTAGTGGATTTCACACCTGTCTTGGGATCAGGATTGAAGAAGGCTCCCAACGGGGTTTTGTTCTGATCGGCGATTGCGGAATAGTTGCTGCCTTCGATGCCTTCGCTATTATCGGAAAGCTGGCTGGTGCTGCTTCCAACATAGGCAACGTCAAGCACAGTATTCCACTTCAGCCTTTGGTCGATTGTGAGGTTGTAGGCAAAGGTGAGCGGCTGGCCATAGTCGCTCGGATCGAAGCCAGTCTGTGATCCGCTTCCGCACTGAATCGAGCAGGGTTTATATGCCAGTTGGCCGATCTGCGAGAGCAGAACATTCTTCTGCCCGGGCAAGTTGTAGCCCAGGACGTTCTGTGCGGTAACCAGCGGCGCCGAGACGTCGTTGACCTGGGTGACAAAACGATAGGCTCCCCATCCGCCGCGAACCATGGTGTTGCCGGTCCCCAACAAATCGTAGGAAAGTCCCAATCGAGGATCGACATAGGCGAAGCGGTTCGGCTGACCGCTCAACGGAACGCCGGCATCGATGGCATGCCAGTAATATCCTGGCGCGACCTTGCCACTGTTGTAGTCAGATATCACGCGCTGAGGGTAGAAGACCGCCATGCCGATGTGATCACGGTCATACCAGTGACCGATGTGCTCAAAGCGCGCGCCCAGGGTCAGGGTAAGGCGCTTGGTCGCTCTCCAGTTATCAGTGATGAAAAAAGCTGTTGCCATGTAAGCGGTGTCAGCAATGGGAGACGCGTTGTTTTCGCTGTAGCTCGACGCAATGCCCATCGCAAAGTTCGCCACGGCGCTATGCGGCGAACCAAGCTGATTTCCGGTGATAACGTTCGGATTCGTACCCGCGCCCATACCGAGGTTTCCATCCTGATAGGTGCTGAAGGTGCTCTGGAAGTTATCAGTGGTCTGGGTAAACGCGCCCATCTTCACTGTGTGAGCACCCCAAACCTTGGTCAGCGTATCGTTAAATTGGGGGGCTTCCTTTCTCACAGCATATTGCCCTGGAGGGTTTTCAAAGATAGAAGCCTGCGAGAAATCCGGGAAGGTATAGTTCCCAGCGCTGGCGTAGGCAGGGATGTTAAGAGAGGTTGTTGGAAAGACTTTGCCGTAGGTGTAGCCAAGCGTGGTACGGTAGACCGCCGATGGGTTCGGCTCGACAAAGGGGAAGCTGCCGAAGGCCCATGCCGCCATGAAGTCGTTGGTCATTGAAGCACTGAAGTTGTGTACAAAGTGGCCTGCCAGCGATTTGCCCCGGAAAGCCTCAGACTCGCCGCCGCCTGGGTAGGGGATGGCATTGCCCGGCGTCCAGTACAGGTGAGCGCCGTTGCCCTGCGCCAGTTGCGAGTCCCATGCCTGCTGGTAAGACCCGTAGATCTTCGTATTGGGTCCCCACTGATAGTCGATCCGGAAGCGATAGATCCATCCGTTGTTGATGTTCGGAATGGGCTGATAGTAGTTGTAGCCGCCGGGGGTGGTCGCCGAACTTGCGTTGGCCGCGGGCCAGATCTTGGCCAGTGCCGCTGCGCCGGGATCGATGAATTGAGAGGGGATCTTCTGGCCCACATTTCCACCCGCAGTTCCGTAGGCAGCTAGAGTAGAACTCGCCGTAGACCCGTCCGGGTAGACTGTTCCAGAGAGATCGCTACACCATCCTCCCTGCGGAAAGGTGCCGTTCGGAGTCGGGAAAAACCCGTTCGGGCAAAGTTTCAGGTTGTCTGCGTTATCGGTAGTGAAATCTCCCGCCATCATTTCCGGAGTGGGAATGTAAGATTTCAGCACATTCGCGTTGCCCTGGTTCTGGAGCCACCGTTCGTAGCCACCCCAGAAAAAGAGATTCTTGTGAGTGCCGGGTACGGGACCGCCGAAGTTGCCGCCGGGATAATAGTAGGCTTGGGGGCCCTGTGGGACTCCCTGATGGTTGTCCTGCCAGTCATTCGCGTTCAGAACACTGTTCCGCGCGTCGAAGTAAGCTTCGCCGTGATATCTATTCCCCCCCGATTTACTAATTGTGCTCACAACGACCGGGCCAAACGGCGTGTCAGCACCGAAGTTCGACGCTTGCACGCTGACTTCCGCGGTCATTTCCGGGTTGACGATCGATACCGACGACGCCATATTGCCTGGGTCGATTACGTTTGCTCCATCAGCCAGCAACGCCGTGCCGCCGCGATTCACTGCGCCATTAATGTCGATGCCGTTGCCTACCGCGCTCTGCTGTACAGACACGTTGAGATCGGTGTACTGCGGGCTGTTCTGCGTTAACCCGGAAGAGACTGTTGTCGCTCCTGGCAGCACTTTTAGCAACTCTGTCGTATCGCGGCCAACAAGAACGAGGTTATCAATGTCTTTGGAGGTCAGGACGTTAGTGCGCGCCCCGTCCTCCGTCGGAATCAGTTCGCTGGATGCCTCGACTACGACAGTCGTCGTTTCAGAGCCCAACGTAAGCGTAAATGCGGGGACAGCGCGAACATCTCCAGCGTGCACTTCGATTCCGGTGACCTGCCTTGGTTCGAAACTTTTTGCGGTGACCTTCACCGAGTAGGTGCCAGGTACCAGCGCGGGGAAGGCATACAACCCTTGGCGATTCGTTTGTACGACGCGCAAGGTTCCCGTCGATTCATCGGTCAGCGTGACCTGGGCGCCCGGAATCATAGCCCCCGAAGGATCCTGCACACTCCCGGTCAACTGCGCCGTGGTTTGCGCGTGGGTCAGGGGCGCGGTCAGAAGCAGGAACAAGACTGCGATGAAAGGAAGGCTCCGCCGAGCTCTTTCACAGAGTTGTCGAAGGACCGACTTTGGTCCTCGTTCATTGAGAATGCGGGATATGATGTGCATTTTTTCCATAGCCTCCTAGAAATTCCGATGACAGAACGTGCGGGGAAACTCCGAAATGCTGTTTAATTCGTCGAAGGTCGGTGATTTTGTTAGCGACCGAGACTATAGACACCGGAATTCAGCACTGTCAAGAGAAAACTCTAGATTTAAATGGATAGATGAGTTGGTTTTGAACTGAATCAAATGGATGAAGCTAAGATCCAGATAAACCCAGACTTGCCGGAAAAATATCGTTTCTCCTTGTCCAAGCGTGCCAATCGCAGGTCAGTCGTCGCGAGATTTTTTACCTCTGCGCCGCCTTTTTGCCGTATATTCAATCGTCCCAGTAGCAAAGGATGTAAGCGGGCCGCCGGAAAGGAATATCGGGGGTGGTAATTAGTTCTCAATAAAAACAAAACCGCTATTGACTTCGCTTCTAAGGGAAAATCGGCTCTTGATGGTATGCTTCGTTATTTCAGGTAGGCATCGCGGTCGTCTTCAGGCGTTGAAGTGGACTATAGCGTTCTAGGTAGAGAGGTTGCAGAAATTGCGACACGACAGGCACAGCATAAGACGAATCGACTTGGCTGAAATGCAGCTCGCCTCGAGCGAGACGGCACGGCTCATCAACCGGGATATTGTCCTCGAGCTAATCCGAGCGAGCCAGCCCATTTCGCGCGCCGATTTAGCTCGGCGTTCGGGCCTTGGAAGAAGCACCATCTCTCAAATCGTGGAACAGCTCATTGGCGAGAATTGGGTGCGCGAAGGCGCAATTGGTTCGCTACCGCGAGGGCGCAGACCCACTATGGTGGGTTTGAACGAAGATTTGGTGGCAATCGCGGTGGACATACATCCAAAGCAGGCCAGCGTAGCTTTAGTAGACCTCAACGGGCGGTTGCTCTCGCGTTCGTTGACGCCGCTGACGTCTGATCCCGGGGACTCCATGCGATTGATCGTCGACTGCATGCAGCGAATGCAGCGCAGCGCCCCTCGCAAGTCGATCAAGGGTATCGGTATCAGTATTCCCGGAAGAATAAACCCGGCAACACAACGGCTGATCTTTGCGCCCAATCTGAAGTGGCCTGAGTTCGATATCAAGAAAGTTGTCGAAGCCAGAATGGGTTTGCCGGTAATGATGGAAAATGATGCGACCGCGTGTCTACTCGCGGAGTTGACATTCTCGCGCATGGATGGAATTCGAGATGCGGTGCTAGTCGCGGTCGCCGAGGGTGTGGGCACGTGCGTTCTTGCCAATGGGCAGCTGGTCGTTGGCCACAACGGAATGGCGGGAGAGTTTGGCCATGTAACCGTTGATCCCAACGGTCCCCGTTGCGGGTGTGGGAAGAATGGCTGCTGGGAAGTCTTTGCCTCATGCCGCGCGGCCTTGCGTTACTACCGCGAACTGCGGCCGAAACTCCCCCTCGTATCCTTTCAGGAGCTGCTCAATTTGGCTGAAGAAGGCGATCCGGCCGCCGCCCAGGCCCTGAAGATGCAGGCCACGTGGATTGGCCGCGGACTGCGGATTCTTATCGCCGGCATTTCTCCCAGCACGATTCTGATAGCAGGCGACCTCACCTCCGCATGGCATCGTTTTGGGCCCGTGATCGAAAAGGAGGCGGCTGACCTCACCCTGGGCGGCAGCGCGCCTCTGATCCGGCCGACCCATGAAGGTGAAATCGCCCGGCTCCGCGGTGCTGCCGCGCTCGTGTTCCAGCGTGGAGTTCATCGCACAACTTCGGCCCCAGCAGCCGCAAGAGCGACCCAAGAGCGCCTTACGGCAGTAAGTGGGTTCTGATTATCGGGTCGTTTTGCCAAGTTGATTGGGGGCAGAATGGTGCCGGCGGTTAGTCGTACTAAAACGGCTGTGCCGCAGATCGCAGGAACAATCAGGGTGAAGTGTGCGTGTAGAGCCTTACCTTATAGATCCGAAATTCATGTGGATCCATCAAAGGCTGGCGGCCCTGATCGCTTTGGTCGCCGTTCAGCCGACGCTCGGTCACCCATTTGCCGTCCATCTCAGAAACCTGTTCGATGCTTGCGATCCCCGCAATCTGTTGATCGACGTCAGGATCACGCTGAAACGTTACTGGAAGCCCGCTGCCGATACCAGGAACTCGTTTGGCCCACTCTCGAGGATCATCATTCCTCCATCGGAAGCAAGGAGTTGCTTCGCCGGCCAAGAGCGCGAAAGTGTTGCGCGAAGCAGAAACCCTCCGAGCGAAACAGTTTGTGAGGGCCTTGGGCTATTCTCGTGCAGCACCATACCCCGGATCTTCCCCGTTTGCTGGGCCTGCAAAATCTGCCCGCTACATTTGCGCAAGGATATGCCACGATCAGGGGCACCGTGACTGATTCGACCGGCGCGATCATTCCCGGCGCCGAGGTGACGGCAACCCAAGCCAACACTGGCCTGATGCTGAAAACGACGACAAATAGCGAAGGAACATTCGTCTTCCCCTCGTAATACGCCTACGCTCATGGCAGGGGCGTTTCTCAAATTCTTTTGTGCGGACTTGGAATCGGTAGACTTGGTGGCTAGCCGATCGCGATTTTTCGGGCGACCTCTAAACGAACGTCCGACCGAGCCGAAGCTGAAACTCGGCTATCCGGCGGGCGGAGAACCACATCCAAGCAACGATGGAATTCTCGAAATCCGGCGCCATGAGGCCTACTCCGGCAAAGCGTACTGGCCGTCGATGTGGAAGCCCCCACTGACGCCTGGCGCACCCGTATCTGGCTGTCCTCCTCCGATGCTGATGGAGTAATCGCCCTGAGCGATCATCGGATCGCCATTCTCAGTGACTATGCCGAGGTCGCGCTGGTTGAGATGGAAATGTAGCTTCTGGCTCGCACCAGGGTCTAGGTGGATGCGTTGGAATCCGCGAAGGGCAATCCGCGGAGTTCCTTTGACCGGTGGGAACTTGAGATAGAGCTGGACAACCTCGTCGCCGGCGAGCTGGCCGCTGTTGGTGACGGTCACGTCGGCGTCCACGGGCTGCCCGGCCGGAACCGGCGTGGCGGGGAGACTGAGGTCGCTATAAGAGAACTTTGTGTAGCTGAGTCCGTATCCGAAGGGATAGAGCGGCTTGCCTGTGAAATAGCGATAAGTACGGTTCGCCATTCCATAGTCTTCGAAGTTCGGCAACTGATCCACACCCTTGTAGAAGGTAACGGGCAACCGGCCAGCGGGGTTGTTCTTGCCGCTCAGGGTCTCTGCAACCGCAGCACCACCTTCTTCGCCGGGATACCAGGCTTCGAGCACGGCGTTGGCATGATCATTGATCCAATTCACCGCGAGGGCGCTTCCGTTCATCAGAACGACCGCGAGCGGTTTGCCCGCGGCCGCTACAGTTTCCACGAGATCTTCCTCGGGCCGTGGCAGATCGATGCTGGTGCGGTCTCCGCCAAGGAAGCCAGGCTCGCTTACCGGCATCTCTTCGCCCTCAAGCTGACTGGTGATTCCCACCACCGCGATGACGGCGTCGGCATTCTTCGCAGCCGCGATCGCTTCGGGCGAGACCGAATTGCTCACCTTCTCCCAGATCAACGTCGCGTTCGCCTTGCCGTTCTGCACACCGTAGGTGATCTCGAGTGCAGCCTTGCGGCCCCTCTCCAGGTGAACACGACCCATCACCGGCGCAGCTTCGCGGCCGCCGAATGACATGGCTACCTGCTTGCCGTCGACACTGACCCTGGCGAACCCCTGAGCGCGGAGTCCGAACAGAAAGTCACCTGATTCGGTCGGAGTAAGAAACCCAGACCACTGCACGCCAAAGCTCATTTTGCCTGTGACCTCCTTCGGGAGGTCGCCTTGGGTCAGGTTCACATTGGCTTCGGTGCGGGTGAGCAAGGGCTGGCTCTTCTCGTCCGGCCCGCGGCGGCCTTCGCCGTACTCAGCCTTCAGACCGGCCTTGCCGTCGGGCGTGGTCAGCATCGCGTTGGGGACTGCGGTTCCATCGGCACGAAGGAACCGCGTCCCGGGAACGAAGGTGATCGTGGCGTTCGGAAACTCGGCATGAAGGCCATCCAGGATCGACACGATATGTGTAGGTTGCCCAGCATAGTTTCCGATGAGCGGCCGCGTCTGATCGGCAAGCGGACCGATAACAGCGATGCGCCGCGTCTCTGGCTTGAGAGGAAGCATGCCATCGTTCTTGAGCAGCACCATCGACTCATTGGCCAGCTTGCGAGCATGGGTGCGATGCTCAGGGCTGTCGAGTTCCTTCTCATCGATCTTTGTGTAGGGAACCATGTCGGGGGGATCGAACATGCCGAGCTTGATGCGCGCCGTGAAGAGGCGAATCAAAGCGGTATCGAGAACGCTCTCGGGCAGATAGCCCTGTTGAACGGCGTCGATGTAGGCCTTGTCGACCGGCTCGCCGAAACGCGAGGTGAACGTGACACACTCGTTATCCATGCCGCGCAGGACGGAGATCGCTGCACCCTGCGCCTGCGTTGGACGATAGCGGTGGTTCGCCGCGACGTCCCTGACGGCATCGCAGTCGGAGACGACGTATCCCTGGAATCCCCACTTGCCGCGCAACTGATCCTGCAGAAGGTATTGATTGGCGCAGGCCGGTTGACCGTTAATCGCGTTGTAAGCACACATCACTGAGCCGGCTTTGCCTTCAATTACGGCAGCCCGGAAGGCGGGTTCGTAGGTGTCGACCTCATCGTGCTTACTAACGTCCACGTCGGCGAAGTGACGCGTCGGCTCCGGTCCGCTGTGAACCGCGAAGTGTTTCGGGGTCGCAATCGCGAGGTAATACTTGGGATCGTTGCCCTGCAAGCCAGTCACGTAAGCCACGCCCATCCGTGCTGTGAGGAAGGGATCCTCACCATAGGTCTCCTGCCCGCGCCCCCAGCGCGGGTCGCGGAAGATGTTCAGGTTGGGAGACCAGAAATCGAGACCTCCCATGATGCCGGTGTGGCCCTCGCGCAGGTTCTGCACGTGCTTGATGCGGCCTTCGACGCCGATCTGAGCAGCCATGGTGTGAATACCCTTCGCGTCGAAAGTAGCTGCGAGACCGACTGGTTCGGGATACTCCGTCACACCGTCGTTGATGACGCCGTGAAGAG
Source organism: uncultured Acidobacteriaceae bacterium (assembly GCA_963841335.1). Taxonomy (GTDB): domain Bacteria; phylum Acidobacteriota; class Terriglobia; order Terriglobales; family Acidobacteriaceae; genus Edaphobacter. The sequence goes on from CAWJCF010000001.1 coordinate 1,395,072, forward strand.
CTTCACTCCACCACTGGTACGCCGGAATCTTCAGCCGCGGTACCGCAGCGGAGTTGTTGTGCATCTCCGATGCCTTTTCCACGAGAGTCATGCGACCCACCAGATCGGTCGCGCGTTGCTCCGGTGAAAGCCGCAGATTCATGTAGGGCAGGTTTGCGGAGTCCTGAGCAATTGCATGTTGAGGCATTGCGCTGAAGAAGAGCATTCCTGTGATTGCGAGGACTCGAACCAAAATGGGCGTCACGCGACTTCTCATTGTTTCTCCGAGGTGGGTTGAATCAGTTTCTCAGCTACCGACAGTTTTCCGTAAAGCAAAGGTTCTTGCTAAAGAATGGCAGGACATGGTTCTGAAATCGATCGGCTACCGCACTCGTATGCGTACCGGAGTAGATCTCAAAGCCGTTTGGAATTCCGTAGTCATCCAGGATCTTGTGCAGCTTGATCGTGTCGAAGCGCAATCCATCCTGATCGCCGACGTCGATAGAGATCGCGCGGTACTGCTTCAGGTTTCCGATGTACTGGTCGATGAAGACAAGCGGAGCGTTGGCAGTGAACTTGGCGACGATCTCCGGCTGGGGAACGCCGTCCTTCGTGGGAAGGTCGAAGTACAGAGGGGGATTCTTCGGATCAGACGCCCACGCAGCAGCGTCCGCAAATACAGCCGCGCCGAATCCGGGCGATTGCGCGGCGAGATCCGCCGGAGACTTGGCCTCGCTCGCTTTCTTCTCGGCGGCCAGAGCACGCTCATTGGCCTGGTCAGCCGGTCCGGGGCCGCCGGCGGTCATGGGCGACATGCAGCAAGGACTCATGATGTAAAGAGAGGCGAAGACCTCTGGATGCTTCATGCCGATACGCGATGCACCGTAACCACCCATGGAGTGACCGGCCAATCCACGGCTCCGGCGGTCGGGGATCGTGCGATAGTGCGCGTCGATATAGGCGACTACGTCGTGGTAGATGAACTTCTCGAAATCGCCGGTAGTTTGCGAGCCTGAATACATGGAGCCGTTGTAGATAGTTTTGGAGTCGGGAAGGACGACGATCATCTCCTGCGCGCCTTGTGCGAAGGCGCCTTCGATCGTTTGCGGAACGTGGATCTCGTGGCTCCACTGGTCGGCGCCGATGAAATAACCATGTAGCGCATAGACCACCGGATAGCGGCGCTTCGATTCTTTCTGATAGCTCGGCGGAAGAAAGACGATTACGTCGCGATCGACGGCCTCGCCCTCGAGATTGCCCTCGAGCGAAGCGCCATGGATCTTGATGTGCTCAACCGTGACAGACTTCGCACCCGGGACGAGCGGGGGAACGATGGTCTGTACCTGCGCCGAAACCGATCCTCCGCAGGCGAGGATTGTTACCGTTGCTGCTCCGCGAAGTAAGTTTGTGAGTCTCATGCCACCTTCTCAGCCAGCTGGCTATTGAATGGGATAGGAGTAGATGTTGACACTGAAGGGGCGAACGGTGACGGTGCCTGGCAGGGCGCCGAGTTGTTGCTCTTCCACTTGAACCTCAGGCTTCGTTCCGAGCTTTATGGCAGCGTCGACGGAGTCCGGAGTCATACGCCAAAGCTTTCCTGCGCTCGCGAGCGCCGCTCCGCGAATCGCAAGCTCGATGTTCTGCTCGGAGTTCGAAGGGTTCAGGACGGCGATGGTGAGCGTCTTGCGGTCTGCGCTCAAAGCGGCGCTGACATCGAGTGGGAACGTGTCGCTGCCGGGGTTCACGGCTGGCTGGTCCCCGCCCGCAGGAAAGATCGGCTTGGGCTGTGGCGAATTGCCCGTGACCTCGACTGGGATCTGGCCGAAGTGTTCGCGGTACATCTTGAAGAGCAGGCCCGTAGGATTGAGGACGGCTTCCATGCGGTTGGATGTGATGGTCGCAGTCGCAAAGGTCAGGGCCGCCATTTTGAAGACGTCCGAGTGACGGAACATCTCATGGAACGCCCATGCGTAAGCAGGTACGGTCATGTAGGAGTTCCTGTCCCCGGAAAAATATGCCCATTCGTCAATCGCGATGGGGACAGGCTTTGCTTTGAATGCGGGTATGAGCTTCACATATTGCTCGTAATGCTCGTATTTGGCTCTGACCTGGACGGCCGCGGCTCGTTGGAACTCGATGAACGACAGCGGTGGGTCAATCGGCACCTTCTTCTCGAGCTTGATATTGGTGTGCATTGTGCCGGACGCGTAGTAGTGCTCGCTGATCATGTCGATGTCGTTCAGGCAACAGAGAATCATCTGGCCGGTCCAGTCCGCGGAGGACAGGTAGTCCGGGACGTACTGTCCATTCATGCGCCGTGACTGGTCCGCTCCTTCCATTACATCGGGCATTGCGCCCGGCGCAATAAGCGTGATTGTTGGATCGACCTTCTTCATCTCTTTGGCGAACATCTCGTACTTCAGCTCAAACTGTGGGAGCGCCATGGCGCCCATCTGATAGTCACCCCAGGGCTCGTTGCCGATGCCCCAGAGTTTCACGCGATAAGGCGCGGGATGGCCGTTCTCCGCGCGCCACTTGCCCATCGGCGTGGCGGCAGCGCCATTCGCATATTCAACCAATTCGCGCGCGGACCAGGCATCGCCGAAACCCGCGTTCACCGTGATGTACGGATCAACCCCGAGCAAACGGCAGAGCGTCAGGAACTCGTCTGTTCCGACATCGTTGGGCTGCAGTGCGTGCCACACGGGATCGAAGATCGGCGGCCGCTTGTCAATGTCGCCCACACCGTTGCGCCACTCGTATGCGGAGACGAAGTTGCCGCCGGGAAAACGCAGAACGCCAAAACGTAACTGTTTGAGCGCAGAGATCACCTCGGGGCGGAAGCCCTCGATGTTATCGGCGGGCATCAGTGAAACCGCGCCGACATGAAACGAGCCTGTACCCCTTCCAAGGATCTCGAGCGCGGCGTCGTCGCTATCGGCAGACGCAGTGTAGTGCAGGAGGAACTTTCGGTAGGTCGGGCCGAGTGTCGGGATCGTGATGGTCTGACGTTCCGCTACACCTTTACCCCAGGCGAGCGTGACTTTTACAACCGCGCCCTGAGTACCCGCGAGAACGATGCGGCCGGTGTACGTTTTGCCGCTTCGAATGGCGATCCCACCTTGACGGAAGCCATGTGGCTGGTTGCCATCGAGCGTGACCAGCGGCGCATGATCGCCGGTATACGGAGCCTTGGCGTCCATCGTAACCACATCGTCGCCGTCGATGGGAGACCACCACCGTGTCGGTATATTGCGGAAGCGCGGATTGCCGGCAGCATTGCCGATTGCCGGCGGAGGCGTGGGCGCAGCCGTCTGCACCGTATAGAAAAACTTGCGGTCCGCCAGCATCTCGGACCAGAGGCCGGTGTTGACGATATCTCCGCCGTGTTCCAAAAACATCCCATAGAGATATGGGGAGATCGGCGGCCCGGTGCTTGCCACGTCAATCGTGGCGCGGACCCCGGTAGACTGGCAGGGCGCTGTCCCGAGCGAGAGCAACAAAGAAAGCAAGAGCAGTCCCGACAGGAACGGACGATTCGGCGCGTCAGGCTTTCTGAACGAGCGTGTCATTTGCACAGCGCAAATATATCCGTCGACGGCAGCGGGCACAATGGAGGAATTTTTCCGTGAACCCATTCTGCGCGATTGGAGTGCTCACTAGATGGAAGTCCGTCGACACAGGAAAACTGGGGTGTCCCGCTGATGTGCTTCAGTCACTTGGACGTAAAGCCGGCTACTCGGACAATGCCCGAAAAGTCGAGTGGTCTCAATGGGTCGATGCAACATTCGGTCGAAGCTAACTGGTACAGAATCCAACGGCTAAAACTGTTTCATTCAAACAAAACACTGCCCTGTTTAGGTTCTGATCGATCGTAGCCGGTGCTACCGAAGAAGTGTTGTCGGGTCAAGCGATTAGAGGGCGTTGCATCGACCGGTTGAGCCGACACGACTTTGCGGGCACTACAGAGATCACTTCCGCTAAGCCGACGTATCGGTACTAATCCGTGTGAATGAGTGCATTTGGCGATTTTTCATCAACTGAGGAGCGGTAGCGACTGCCAGGCTCCGGGTAAGTTACACCAAATGCCTTTCCGTGCACACAACTTTCGAATATTGGCCGCATGACTAATTCCGAATCGTAATTCCCACTAGATGGGAAATGCTTCAATCACCGCGAATTGAGCCGCAGTAGGGACGACCCTGCTGAGTCGAAATCCCGCGCTGGTTAGCAGCTTGCGATACTCGTCCACCGAGCGCTCGCGGCCTCCCGTCAAAATAAGCATGACGATGTCAATGAATTTGCCATTCGACGGAACGTTTTCGCCGAAAAGATCCCACTCCGCCAGGAGCAGCACTCCATCCGCAGGAATCGCTTTCCGGCAATTCGCGAGAATGATTCGCGCCTGATCATCGTCCCAGTCGTGAATCACGCTCTTCATAAGATATGCCTTGCAGCCGGGCGGGATGTTTTCGAAAAAATTGCAGGGCTCCATGGTGCCGCGTGCCTCTAAATCGCCGCCTAGGTATCCCCGCTCGCGGGCGCGCTCGAGCACGTGTTCCTGGTCTGCGAGTACACCGCGCAGGTCGGGGTGGGCGCGGAGAATCTTCGAGAGCAAGATGCCATTTCCCCCGCCGACATCCATAACGCTTCCCCACGCTCCGAAGTCGTATGCCGCAGCGATCGCGGGGCCAACCAGCTCTGACATATTGGTCATTGCGTCGTCGAAGATGCGGGCTTGTTCGGGATCTCGACGAAGATGTTCGAATCCGTCGGTGCCGGAAAGGAATGTGCGCGACGACTCTCCCGTCTGAATGCTGTGCAGGATGTGACCAAAACTCGGGTAATGGAAATCGCTGCCCCAAAAGATAAACAGAGAACGAACGGAGCCGGGCACGCCGGTTCGCAGGAAGTTGGAGACCTGATTATTCCTGAAACCGCGAGCGTTGTTCTCTTCGAAGATGCCCTGGCTCGCTAACAGGCGGAGGGTTCGATAGAGCGCGTCTTCATTCACCTTCAATTCGCGAGCGAGTTCGGTGGCGGAGCGCCAGCCCTCCTCGAGGCGATCCGCCACGCCTAATTTGGCTGCAGCGTACAAGGTCTGATGGAGGATCAGTCCATCCCTCGCGCGCAAGAGAATTGGCGGGAGTGGATTCGAAGGGGCTTGTTGCGTCATGGATTCTCCTTGGTTTCTGCAAGCGCTGGATCGTTGGAAAGAACTGTGACATGAAATGGCGCACGAGTTTAGGCACCACTCGGCACTTCGATGGGTTTCGGCTGATTCGGTTTCGCTTCGACTCCATACCGGTATGGCCCGAGGCCGGCAAGCAGTATCAGCGCGAGAACCATTGCGCCGCAGAGGCACGCGAGCGGGACAGTATAGGAATGAAAATGATCGTATCCCGCCCCCATCAGGAACACACCTGCGGCTCCTGAAAGCATGAATGCGCCGAAGGCGTGCCCATAGGCGGTACCGAAGGAAAGCAACCCAAAGTATCGGGTAATCATGTAGGCCATCGACTCCACCTCAGCTCCCATGCCCAGTCCCACCAGGAACGAAGCGGCGAGCGCGACTGGCCCTGACGTTCCGGTACATAAGATCACTATTCCCAGCGCCGTTGCACCGTAAAAGAACATCGCAACGCGTGGGGCAAAGAGGCGATCGAGGAGGTACCCGGAGGCGACGCGGCCCAACATCACGGCGATTCCGACAAGCGCGGTGGCGATTGCGGCGCGCTCCGCGGTGACACCTCGGTCGGTAAATATTGCGGACATGTGAAGAGCGGCGCCATGTACGCTCGCTCCCGCCAGAGAGAAGATGCAGATCAACATCCAGAATATATGGCTGTGCCAGATCTCATGCCACGTCAAACCCTGCTTGTCCTGTGGTTGCAATTGGGAAACCTGATCTTTCTCGTCTCCATCTGGTTGCAGTCCGCGTTCTGCGGGGTCGTTTTGCAGCAATACAGCAAGAATAGGGAGCGGCAGCAGGATGACTGCGCCTCCGAAGATCGCAAACATGGTGCGCCAGCCGAAGTCGGTGATCAGACGCTGAGCGACGATTGGCACTACAACGGAGCCGATTCCAATCCCCAACATAGACACACCCAGAGCGAGTCCGCGATGCCGGTTGAACCAGTGAGAAATCACGACTCCATAAGGGACGGGCGAAGGACCGCTGGCCATCGCAACTCCAAGCAGCGTGAAGAATAGATAGAGTTGCCCCACAGAGGTGCCCACCCACAACGCACAACATAAGCCGAGACCGTAGAGGAGGGTGAACACAAGGACGACACGCTTCGCTCCGAAACGATCGATGATCATGCCAGTGCACGGAATCAAAAGCGCACCTGCAGCATTGAACAGGGAAAAGGCGAAGGACACGGCGGCACGGCTGGCGTGAAAGTCCTGGACCAGCGACTTGAAAAACACGCCGAAGGAAAAAATCATCAATGGCGGGCCAAGGAAGAGTCCGATGGCACTCACGAAGACGATCAACCACCCATAGAAGACTCGACGCCTCTTAATGGTCATGCAAACTCCGGCGCGCGATATGGGGAGTTTGGCCGCGATACTTGCTGATTAGGCTCACTGCCGTGTTAGGGCAGTCCTGTAGAGGCTATATGTGCATTGGGCGGGGAGTCAAGGGAGATATATTTCTGATTTCAATGGTCCGCAAAGTCACGTTTTCAAGTAGATACGGTTTTCAGTTGGTGATAACAGATGGGATGAGAAGGCCGGTTCGAGCGGGATGCGTTAAGCTCCCAAGTTATCGAGGCGCGGGAGACAAGGAGACCGGCGATGAAGAAGCTTACCACTACGATGATGCAGCAGACACTCAACAAGCAGGACCAATGCCTGACCGTCGGTCTGGATCTGGGCGACAGGTCGAGCTTTTATTGCGTGCTCGATGAAGCAGGTGACATCCTGATGGAGCAGAGGTTGAGCACGACGCCCAAGGCGATACAAGAGATCTTCGGAGCGATGCCTCGGAGCCGTATCGCACTGGAGACCGGAACGCATTCACCGTGGGTACGGCTCTCAACCAAAGGGCCATCGCGGCTTCAATCGGCACCAATGAGCGTTATATCAGTCGAATTCTGCCCCTTGCCTTCTTGGCGCCAGACATTACCGAGGCAATTCTCGACGGGAGGCAGCCAACGGCTCTGTCTCTTGATGGGGTTTGCTCCCTAGTCTTTTGCCATCGATTGTCGGGCGTGGGCTGTTCTCACGGGCAGGACTTGTCCCTGGATCATGCCGGCGAGGGTGGCAAGCGCGAGTGGAGGGTATTAACGGGAATCTGCCACATGGCCCGCTCCGTGGGTCGAAGATGACGGGTGCTCGTCGATCGCGTCCGGAGTTCCCCGCTGACTTACGGTAGTACCTGGCGGTGATGCCCATTGGAGCCGATCCTTGCTATTCGCGATTTCCTCCACGATTTTCGTGAACAACTGATCTTGCATGGCGGTTCGTTTCGTGTAGTCGACGACGTAACTGACGGTGAATTCTAACGATCCCGCATTTACAACAAGAGCGACGATAGGGTCCAATGGAGGGTTTGTGCTTTGATAGTTGTCACTCATCGCTTTCCAGGAGGTCTGCGCCTCGACCAGATATTCTCCGATCGCCTCCTTAGCTACCCGCAAAAGCATCTCCTTAGCAAGCTGGAAATCGCTGGTGGTTGTAAGCAACACCTTAATCTCGTCCCAGATAAAATGGAATCCTTGCGAGTAGTTGAAAACCGATCCTTTCAAGACAGTGCTGTTGGGGATGCGAACGATCCGGCCGTTGTACAAGTCCTTGCTGACCCAGTTCCCGGTTTCCAGCAAAGCGGTTCGCAGGAGTCCGATGTCGATCACGTCACCTCGAGTATCGCCGATCTGAACTCTATCTCCCACAGCGTATAGCTTCGAGAAGCCGATTGAGAAAGCGCCAGCAATGCTGGCCAGCACGTCCTGCAGGGCTACTGCCACACCGGCACCTGCGACGCCGAAGGCAAAGCTGAGGCGGCCTAAACGATCCTCAAAGAGGATGGCAAGGAAAAGGAGAATCGCGAGGTATCCGGAAAAGACGACGAATTTGCGAACCTTATACCGCGCATCGGCTCGGCCAAAGCGCCTAGGCAGTGTTTGTTCGAGCACGCGAAACGTGGCGTGAATACAGAGAATTCCGATAACTGCGGCCACGCACTTCCCGAGAAGCGAAAGGGAAACAGCCAGTTTCAAAAGATCATGCATCCAACCACCACCAATCCCGGTTTGCCGCTACAGGGGTGAAGCGCACCTATTCCCCCGGACCATCTATCGTTATGGATCCGCCAGATATGGTCTACCTACTTTTTCAACCGATGTACCTCCACGCGCGGCGCTACCGGTCGCACCCATGGATGCGCATATGGTTGAACGTATCCAACTCGGTTGATCCACACTCGAGTCCATGGACGGCGATCGATCAGGATGGTGTGTGAAGGCCAGAGAAATCCTGAGCCAAGCCACCATCCCCATCCACCAAATGCCGCAGTAATAGTGATTCCCGGGCCGAAGTGGATTGCGCCCGCAATCGCGAAGCCAGGCCGCGGTGGCGCGAAGACCACGAGAGGGTCGTAATAGGGAACGTAAACCACATTTGGATTGACGGGAAGGATCTGGATATACCCTCCGGTAGCGATGACATTGATGTAGCTATTTGGTGCCAGATAACCGTAACTCCTGGCACGCTGGCGCATCCGCTGCACGGCATCCATAACCTCCGCATCCTGCGTCAGGACCGCATTACCGAGTTGCTCCGTCCATGCCGGGTCCCGTGCCATCATGTCCAGAACCGAAGGGAAGGGCAACAAGGCCAGGATGCTGGGGTCCCACTGCAAATGGTCCGCCTGCATGGCCTGAGCCAGCGTATCCCCTTTCAAATAGTTGTGCTGATCTGCCCAGGATGCAGCTTCAGGAATCACGCTCCAGTAGGTCGAAGCGGTGAGTATATTTGCCAGGAGGGGATCAGGATACAGTGCGATGCGCTCCACGAGTTGATCCAGCTGGGTCGGACTCAGTGCGACCGGCTGTGCAAACGATACTGGGGGCTGCCCCCCAAGTATCGGGATCAGGCACACCAGGAGCAGCAGGCGGATTGAACCCCATCTCTCGATCCATTGTTTGGGATGACCAGAGCAATGTGGAAGAGATGCATGCGCTTCATCTGGATGCCCATGGTGGGACCCGCCCCGGCTCTTGCGGAGAAGCATGCTGACAAATTTTTGAGGTGTTCGAGTCCGTACCTGTACCTTAGCGTTGTTCATGGTCTCTCCCTTCGTTGAAGCCTGAATTCGTGAGAACAAATCATGCGGTTGAGCCCGGTTTTTGGCCGCCAGGTATCGCGATGGTCACTCCGGCAACACATCTTCCTCCAACGGGGGTGCGCAATTGGCGACGAGCCAAAATACAATTCCGAGCGCCAGGGCGGCTCCGGCCAGGGCTGCGACCACACTCGGAGTGGTCTGATAGAGATCGAGGATGATGAACCTGCGAACCAGTGCGAGCAGGGCGATCAACACTACGGCGCGTACCTGGACGATGGCGCGGCGATGATGCCTGACGACCAGCAGCGTGTGCTTGAATTCGAGAGCGATCAGCACCGTGAGCACCATGCCAAAGAGACCCTGAAATGCCTGGGAATCGGCAGGGTTTACGGCATGGGTTTCGACCAGGCTTAGTGTGTGCAGCAGCAATTGCCAGGCGGCGAGCGCTACGATGATGGCTATCACCAGCGTGAGTACCGAGACGACCGTCTGCTCAAATCGCTCATAGAGCGACAGGGTTTTCCATTTTGAGCGCAGGTCCATGAACTCAGATGTCAGAGTAAGTATTTTGTTCGTCACCGATCCTCCGCCTTTCAACGACGCTGGATTAGTACCGATATGTCTCAGTGCATGTCTTAGTGCTGTATCTGGACCGCCCATTGTGGCGCTGGTTTTGTCACCGCTTCTGTGCGGGCTGTTCGGATACAGCGACTTGAAGAGAGCCGCTGGAGTTTGCGGGGGATGCGGTCAGGCTATGGGAATTGAATCTACTTTCGCCTGCAACCTGCTGAAGGAAGTTTGAGTCAGAAAAAAATAGGCGAAAGTCGATTCAGAACGATTCGGCAGCCCCATGATGTCCGGAGTATCGCACGGGCAGCGTCCGCCGCGCCAGCGGCTTCGTTCAAGTCGGCTTCTATGGCTGGGTATTGCCATTCACTGGTTCACGCTCAACTGGACGATGGGAGCCTAGACTTGTCCTCGCTGTGGCGAGCCGTTCTTTACATCAGCATTCGTTCGGAATCCGTTTGGGACCCCGTGTCGGCACTGCAATCTCGGTTGAAGAAGTCAGAACTTCGAGAGGGATCTCTCACTTAGGAACTTCCCCCAAAGTCGCGTTTTCGTGCACTTCAACGCCGAGTTCGGATCATCGATCGGCCGATTACTTCCGAGTTGCGGACAATACGTCTTTTAGGCCTCAGGGCTATAATTCCCACCATACGGGACTCATCTAGATCGAACCATTCCAATATTCGAGAACTTCGAGGTGAAACTCCGATGGAAATCCTTAGGATATGGAAGTCAGGTCTGCTTCTTCTCGCATCGCTCGGAACGACCTCTCTTGCGGCGACACTCCAAACGGATCACGACAGGGACCCTTCTCAGGTGAAATACACGTTGGCAAGCTTTTGTGGAGACTACGGCATCGTAGGTTCTTACAGCGGAGGCATTGCACGGGCGCTGGGAACGCAGACGATGGACGGCCATGGCAACCTGACGGGTTCAGCCATCATTAACGAGCCGGGGCCGAATAACACGCGGTCCATCACGAGCATCGGTTTTTCCGGAACCTACATTGTGAATCCTGACGGGACGGGAAAAATGGCGCTGTCGATCACAGTGCAAGGCGGCACAATCGTGAATGTCACCGAGGACTTCGTGATTACCAAAACGAAGACAGTTAATGGCACTGCGCTGGCCAGTGAGATTCAGGACGCGCAAGAAGTTCCGAGTGTCATCGTCTCAACGCCAACTCTCGCATTCCACACATACACTTTGCGTTCGGCTCCGATGTCCTGTACGCGGTGATCTGCCCAGGACCGGGAACTCAGGTCGTGACAGCCATAGAGCGTATAGAAGACTGGACTATAGAGATTAGGCGATAGCTGCTCAAAACCACGATTCATGTACTGTCGTTGCCGTATCACCGGCAATTCGGAAGTTTCGTGGAACCGAACTCCTCGAAAGTCGCATTTTTGGCAAGTTTCGGTTGAAGTTTCCGAAAACCCCGTTTTCCGAAAACCCCGTTAATGAAATGGTCCGCCGCTTGATCTCCGCAGTGAAGTGAGTGATCTTTGGGCGGGTTCAAGGAGGATCATCGACGTGCAGATTCGTTCCATTGGTATCGATCTTGGCAAGACTACCTTTCACCTCGTAGCTCTCAGCGCAGCTGGGAAGGTGCTGTTGCGGAAGAAGTTCGCCCAGAAGCAGCTCATCACTTTTACCGCCAACCTGCAGACCTCCTTGATCGGGATGGAGGCATGTTCAGGGGCGCACTTCCTCGGGCGTGTGCTGCGCGAACAAGGCCATGACGTGAAGCTGATTCCAGCCCAGTTCGTGAAGCCATTCGTGAAGTCGAACAAGAACGACTTCCTCGATGCCGAAGCCATCGCCGAGGCGGTAGACCGGCAGAACATGCGTTTCGTTCCGATCAAGACGGACGACCAGCTTGATCTCCAGGCGATGCATCGAGTGCGCGACCGGCTTGTCGCCCGTCGAACGTCCGTCATCAACCAGCTGCGAGCCTTCCTGCTCGAGCGTGGCATGGTCTTCGCCAAGACTCCGTTCAAGCTGAAGCAGGCGATGCCTGAGATCCTCGAGAACGCAGATGCGAACCCACGCAAACTCTCCGACTACGGAGAATGCTCCAGGGATGTCCCAAAACCCAAGGGCATAAAGTTTTCTCCGGGAACTATAGCTTCGCCTAAATACCTGATTTTATGGGGATTTTCGAGAGCCTTGCGGTTAGTGGACGCGGATAATAATCACGCTTGGACTGACTGGCGGAGAGTGGGGGATTCGAACCCCCGATAGAGCTTTTGACCCTATAACGGTTTAGCAAACCGCCGCCTTCAGCCACTCGGCCAACTCTCCGCAACCTGCTTTTCTTTCGGCTTTTGAGATTATACCGTGAGGGTTGAGGAGATTCGGCCGCCTTCGGATAGATTTGTGTCTGAACGGATAAGCGGCGCAAGGGGGTGGGGTGGCGAAGGGGCTGTCGGTTTCGAAGAAGATGAAGCTCCTGCCGCTCATTGCAGCGACGTATTTCATGGTCTCTGGCGGTCCCTACGGTCTCGAGGACATCATCGGCAAGGCTGGGTATGGGCGGGCCCTGCTATTGCTACTGCTAGTGCCGTTGTTTTGGAGTCTGCCAACGAGCCTGATGGTCGGGGAGCTGGCTTCAGCGCTGCCTGAAGAGGGTGGGTACTACCGTTGGGTACGGCTGGCACTGGGCGAGTTCTGGGGATTTCAGGAAGCATGGCTTAGCCTGGCCGCAAGTATCTTCGATATGGCCATCTACCCGGTGATCTTTGTGCTTTATCTCGGGAGGATTGAGCCGGCGTGGACGGCGGGAGGGCGCGGGACGTTGTGGGCCTTATTGGTCGTCGTGTTGTGTGCAGCATGGAACCTGCGCGGGGCTAAGGCTGTGGGGGAAGGTTCGGTTGGATTGTTTTGTCTGCTGCTCTCCCCGTTTGTGGTGATGACGGCGGTGGGCTTTTGGAGAGGTATCGCGGCGCACTCCGGGGTGGGATTGTTCCACGCGGTGCCGACTGCCGGGGCAGACCTTGCCGGAGCAGTTTCAGTGACGCTGTGGAACTACATGGGTTGGGACAATGCCTCGACTGTTGCCCAGGAAGTTGTCGAGCCGCAGCGAAACTATCCACGGGCGATGCTGGCATCAGCAGGGCTGGTTGCATTGACCTATATTTTGCCGCTGGCCGCTGTGGGGTTAGCGGGGATTCCGGCCGACAGGTTCTCTACGGGCGCGTGGACTGACGCGGCGCGAGAGATCGTGGGACCATGGCTGGCGCTGTGCGTGGTGCTGGGTGGGACGATCAATGGGTTTGGGATGTTCAACGCGTTGATGATGAGCTACACGCGTGTTCCCTATGCTCTCGCTGAAGAGGGGCTGCTGCCGAAGGCTCTGACGTGGAAGACGACAGCGGGTGTGCCATGGGTAAGCGTGGTGCTCTGTTCGGCGGCGTGGGCGCTCGCGCTCAATCTGACCTTTGAGCGCCTCATCTCGATCGATTTGGTGCTCTACGGGGCGGCGCTGGTGTTGGAGTTTGTCGCACTCGTCGTGTTAAGGGTGAAGGAGCCGGCTTTGGCACGACCTTTTAGAGTGCCGGGCGGAGTGTGGGGCGCGATTGCAGTGGGGGTTGGGCCAACACTGTTGATCGGATTCGCGTTGTGGGCGGCCCGAGGCGAACGCGTGGCGGGACTGCCGGCACTGGGGTTTGCAGCGATCGTGGCGGCAGCCGGCCCCGTAGTCTATCTGGCAGCCCAAGGGATGAGACGAAGCAGGGGCGCTTAGTCTGCGGTTCTTCTCTTCTGCTCAGCCGTCTGCTCGGTCGTATGTGGCACAGGCTTCGGCTTGGGGTTGATCTTGTTCTCGATGAAGCATTGTTGCGCTTCGAGGACCTTGGTGCGAGCAAACGAGGCGTCCCGCCATCCTTTGACTTCGACGCGCTTGCCCTCAAGATCCTTGTAAATGGAGAAGAAGTGCGTGATCTCCCGGAGCATGTGGGGATAGATCTCGGAGAAGTTCCAGACATCTTTGTAGCGGGGATTTCCTTTGCCGACGCACAGAACCTTTTCGTCGGCTAGTCCCTGATCCAGTATCTCGAGGAGTCCGATGGGGCGCACTTCCATGACGCATCCGGAGAAGCTGGGGGCGTCGACCAATACGAGGACGTCAAGCGGGTCCCCGTCGGCTGCGAGAGTGCTCGGGACGAAGCCGTAGTCGCCGGGATAGTGGACGGGGGAGTATAGATTGCGGTCGAGACGAAAGACGTGAAGGTCCTTGTCGTACTCGTATTTGTTGACGCCCTCGTAGGGAATTTCGATAACGGCGTTGATGACTTCCGGGGTCTCGGGCCCTACGGGGAGTTCCAGGTAGTTCGTCATAAAATCTGCGGTCTCTTCTCTTTTGGTGTTTCTTGGGTCTTTAAGAATGCGATGCCTTTTGGGAAGTTTCGGCGGACGGTCTCATTGCCACTCGCGGATAAAAACAGCACCTTGTCTATAATCAGACAGGATGAAGGCTCATGTCTATGTCACGCTGAAACGAACGGTGCTGGATGCCCAGGGGCAGACAGTTGCAGACGCATTGCGTCGGATGGAATATCGCGGCGTCGCCGATGTGCGGCAAGGAAAGTATTTTCAACTGACGCTGGACGATGGAATGGAGCAAAGCGCCGCGCATGCCGAGGTAGAACGAATTGCGCGCGAGGTCCTAACTAACCCTGTCATTGAAGAGTTTACGTTCCGTCTCGAGGCCTGACCCAGACGATTCTGCAGTTTAGTCACGCGTAGCCGTCTCGCAGGTGCGCGGCCACAGGGGCCGGTGCTAGGCTCGAAACAGGGACGAATTTGAGCGACACAACAATAGACGAAAAGACAGCGCGGCAGACTGCCGCGAAGGCAGCGGGCGAAAGCCGTTTTGTGCGAGCGTGCCTGAGGCTCCCCGTGGACCGGACGCCGGTGTGGTTTTTGCGCCAGGCCGGGCGCTATATGCCGGAGTACATGGCTGTTCGGAAGCACCATTCGCTGCTCGAAATATGCAGAACGCCGGAGATTGCGGCCGAAGTGACAATTACGGCTGCGGAGCGACTCGGTGTGGATGCGGCGATTATCTTTGCGGATCTTCTGCTGCCCCTGACCCCCATGGGATTGGATTTTGAGTTCGTTGCGGGCGAAGGGCCGGTCGTGCATACTCCGCTGCGGTCGCTCGAACAGATCAAAGCGCTAAGGACCGATCGCACAGAGGAATTGAGTTATGTGGCACGCGCGATCGAGCAGGTGAGTTCGCACTTTGCCCAGCCGAGAGCCGATGGCGACACGCTTGGAATCATTGGTTTCTGCGGCGCTCCCTGGACTCTCGCCGGTTACATGATCGAGGGCGGTAAACAGAGCGGTGGAGATCGCAACTACATCGAGACGAAAAAGCTGATGTACTCGGACGGGGCCGCTTGGTCGCTCTTGATGGAAAAAATCGTCACTGTTCTCGCGACGTATGCGGGGCAGCAGGTGGAGGCAGGCGCCGATGTAATCCAGGTCTTCGATAGCTGGGTGGGCAAGCTGAGCGTCGGCGACTACACACAGTATTGCCTTGCATGGACGACGGAGCTGGTTCAGCGAATCAAGGCGATGGGTGTCCCAGTGATCTACTTTGGAGTAGAGACCGCTTCCCTGCTGCCGGCGATGAGCGAGACTGGCGCCGACGTGATCGGTCTGGATTGGCGGGTTCCGCTTGAAGTGGGGTGGAAGGCCGTAGGCGCTGGCTGCGCGGTACAGGGAAACCTGGATCCAATCTCACTGTTTGCGCCGGGAGACGTGTTGAAAGAGCGAGTGCGCGAGGTGATGACCGCCGCTGCAGGAAAGCCCGGCCATATCTTCAATCTGGGGCACGGCATTGTCCCGGGAACTCCCGTGGATAACGTCCTTCGCGTCGTGGAGTGGGTAAAGGAGTTCGGCAGGCGATGACCGTCAGCATGGAAAATCGCGCGGTCTTGCTCCTGGCGCATGGAACGCCGGATGTCCTCGGGGAGATGGCGGAGTATCTCAGCAAGGTCACAGGTGGGAGGGCACTCCCGCCGGAGGCTGTGAAGGAGTTGCAACACCGTTATGCGCAGATTGGGCTACGCGAGACTCCCGGAGTGGAGGCACCGCCGCTTACAAAGTGGTCCATGATGCAAGGCCATCTGCTGCAGCAAGCCCTGAACGGAGAACGGGTCTACGTTGGGATGCGTAACTGGCATCCCTACATCGCTGATGTGGTCGCCCAGATGCGAAGAGATGGTGTAACGCACATCAAAGCTGTCTGTCTGGCACCGCAGAATTCGCGGACAAGCGTAGGGCTGTACCGGCGCGCTGTGCTCGCAGCCACGGCTGGGATGGAGGTCGAGTTCGTCGCAGGCTGGGCGGAAAACCCCACGCTCGCCGAGGCCTTTGCCGAAAGACTCCACCCCGTCTGGACGAAGGCATGCGCGGAGGCAGGCCAGCGAGTGCCTGTGCTCTTTACCGCTCACAGCGTGCCGTGCCGCACGATCATGACGGGAGAGGCATCCGTCGCAGGCGCAAGACCAGGAACGCCGATGCAGCTCTCTCCGGATCCTTACCCGGTGGAGGCGAAGCGCACGGCACAGATGGTGTCCGACCGGATGGCTTCGGCCGGATTTGGCGACCGGGATTGGTACTTTGCCTTTCAGAGCCAGGGAATGAGCGGCGGTCCATGGATAGGGCCCACTGTCGAGGACACGCTGAAGGCAATTCGGGACGAGGGGCATGTAGGGGTTGTGATGCAGCCAGTAGGCTTCCTCTGCGATCACGTCGAAATCCTCTATGACGTAGATATCGCCTTTCGCGAACTCGCCGTCGAGCTCGGATTGAAGCTGTGGCGCGCGGAAAGCCTGAACGACTCCGAGTTACTTGTGAAGGCGCTGGCCGAGGTTGCGTCGGGGGAGTATAAAGCAACCGTCGATGAGGTAACCGTCCCGGCGGGAGTATAGGCTGTCGAAAGGGCCGGGCGCGGAAGCTTCGGCTTCCGTTTTTGTTTTTCGGAGAGAAGATGAGGCGAGTGGCGGTCATCGGCGGTGGGGTTGCAGGTTTGACCGCAGCCTATGAGTTGGCCCGGCTTGCCCGCGAAGGCGATGAAGTGCAGGCAGTGTTGTTTGAGGCTTCCACTCGCCTGGGTGGAATCGTCGAGACGGTGCGCGAGGGAGGCTTCGTTATCGAATGTGGACCCGATGCGTGGGTAACGGAGAAGACGTGGGCGCTTGAGTTGGCGAACGAGCTCGGCTTGGGCGACGAGGTGATGGCCTCCAACGATGCGACACGGAAGACCTATGTGCTCATCGACAAGAAGCTACAGGCGATGCCGGATGGAATGAGGATGATGGTGCCAGGCGATCTTGACGCTCTGGATGCCTCGCAGATATTTAGTCAGGACGCGAAGAAGGCTTATCACGACGAGGTTGAACACGCCGGGATGTTGCGCGAAAATGCCCCTGAATCCGACGAGAGCGTCGCAACGTTTGTGCAGCGGCATTTCGGCGAAGAGGTGCTAGCAAAAATCGGCGCTCCACTGCTGAGCGGGGTCTTTGGTGGGGACGTAACGAAGCTCAGCGTGCGTGCGGTGATGGCTCCGTTCGTCAACATGGAGCGCGAATATGGCAGTTTAATCACGGCGTTGCAAGCACGAAGCTCGGCTTCGAAGACAGATTCCGTTTTCACGACACTGCGGAGCGGAATGGGCACCCTTATCGACCGAATGATTGCGGCGATCCCGGAAGATTGGGTCCGGCTGGCAACCGAGGTTCAATTTGTCGCGGCCACCGACGAAGGATGGTTGGTGGGGACAGCAAGAGGCGTGGAGCGGTTTGACGCGGTCATGATGGCTACGCCGGTCGATGTTGCCCGTTCGCTGTTGGCTCCAGTAGATGCCCGTGCGGCCGAGTTGATGGAAATGGACGCCAGCTCCGCGGTCGTTGTCGGGTTTGGGTTTTCAGATACTGCAAAGCTCAAGGTCCCGCCCGGGTTTGGATTTCTGGTTCCACCGGGCTCGGACAGCCTGTTGCTGGCCTGCACCTTCGTCGATCAGAAATTCGACTGCCGAATTCCATACGGCGGTCGCCTCCTTCGAGCATTTTTCGGCGGAAAAGCAGCCGATCGGCTCATGGCTTGCGGCAATGATGAGATCGCTGCTGTAGCCAGAATGGAGCTTGCGCGGATCCTTGGCCCTCTCCCGGAGCCGCAGATTAACGTAGTTCGCCGCTGGCCTCGCAGTCTTCCACAGTATGCTGTCGGCCATCTGGAACGAATGGCGGAGTTGCAGGAACGAGTAAGAAAACTCGATGGTCTGTGGCTTCTGGGCAATGGCTACCGTGGGGTCGGAGTGCCTGACTTAATCAGAGATGCACGCGCCGCCGCACGACAATTTGTGGCAGCGAATTAGCTGGCCCAATGCCCAGGACCGCCGATATTTGACCCCGGGATGCGGGCGGGATAGTCTTTTCTCATCCGGTGTTGGGAAGACGGTGCGAATCCGTCGCTACCCCGTAACTGTAAGCGTCGAGAGCTCTGACATTTTTTTGAAACCACTGGGATGCGTCCTGGGAAGGTGAGTCAAAGCTCGATGAAGCGCAAGTCAGGAGACCCGCCGGAGGACTACCAGGCTTGATTCAGCTTCGCTGGGAGAGCTGAAAAGCATTCAGCAGACCCATTCCAAAAGAGGTCTGCGCGAGCGCTGCCTAAAATTCATTCCCGCTCTACTCCACGTGCGTTTGCGTGCGTGGGTAAGGAGCCGACGATGCAGGAGACGCGCCAAGGTTCAGTGACACTCGTCCTGGGTGGTGCACGCAGCGGCAAGAGCCGTTACGCGCAGCAGCTTGGCGGTGAGTCGCGCCGCGTCGTCTTTGTCGCAACGGCAACGATCTCTGATGAGGAGATGCGCGCCAAGATCGAACGACATCGCGCGGATCGTCCCCGAGAGTGGACCACGGTAGAAGAGCCTCTCGACCTGTCTCGGGTACTCCGCGAACGGGAGGCCGAATCCGACCTCATCCTGGTGGATTGCCTTACGCTCTACGCGGCGAATCTTCTCGATGCGGAGGGCGAGAACGATGAAGCCATCGCTCGTCGGATCGAAGCGCTGTGTGAGACCTTGCGACGCACTCAATGCCCAATCGTGCTCGTGTCGAACGAGGTTGGCAGCGGCGTCGTGCCTGAATACCCGCTAGGACGTCGCTATCGAGATCTGCTGGGGGAGCTTAACCAGAAAGTCGCGGCCATCGCCGACGATGCCGTCTTGATGGTTGCGGGACTTCCGCTCGCGCTGAAGGGCCATGTCGAGGTGATGCCATGAGAGGTCTCCTCGTTTCAGGTCGGCCACTGGTGTCGGTAAGACAACAATGGCATGGGCTCGCAAGCTCGGGCAAACCCGGCCACTGGGGAGAGCCTCTTCGCAACCATTCAACAGCTGCGCAGCCTGTGGGTGGTGACAGCGTGAAGCGGATGCTCTTCGCTCTATTGGTCACGCTGGCGACAGTCCCCTGCTTCGCGGCGCGCGCGTTGACCGACGAAACCGGCCGCAAGGTGGTGGTTCCGGATCACCCGCATCGCGTCATCTGCCTGATGCCCAGCGTTACTGATACCGTCTACGCCCTGGGAGCTGGAGACGAGGTCGTCGCCATCAGCGATTTCACAAAGTATCCAGCGGCCGCGCTATCCAAGCCGAGCGTCGGCAACCTGATCACTCCGTCGATCGAGACGATCCTCTCGTTTCATCCCGATCTCGTCATCGGCGTGCAGCCCACGGGCCCCATGGAGGTAACCGGCCAACTGGAGCGGTTAGGGATTCCAGTCTTCCTGGTTAGTCCGCATGGCATCGCGGGAATCATTCATTCCGTCGAAACCATAGGCGAAGCGCTGAATCGGACTCCGCAGGCTGATGCCCTGATTCGGAGCCTAGAGAACCGGGTGGAGGCAGTGAAACTTCGCACCAGAAACCTCCCCGCGCCAAAAGTCTTCATGCCGGTCTGGTACGACCCCATCACGACGATCGGCAAGCATGCCTTCATCACAGAAATCATCGACGCCGCTGGAGGACATTCGGTAACCGACGACCTTAGCGCTGAATGGCCTGAGGTTAGCCTCGAGGTCGTCTTGTCTCGCGCACCGGATGCGCTGCTTCTGGTGCGTGGCGGAAAGACCACCTTACAAGTCTTACAAAGCCGTCCGGGCTGGAGCAGTATGTCTGCGATCAAAATGCGTCGGGTCTATTACGTCGATGACAGGATCAACTTCCCTAGCCCGGTAGCAATCGATGCACTGGAGGATCTCGCAAAACAATTTCATCCTTTGAGCTGAGCCGTTCAGCTCACAAACATTCACCAAGCGAGGTGTCGGGAAGCGCGGTGCAAATCCGCCACTACCCCGTAACTGTAAGCGCAGAGAGCCTAGGCAAGGACGAGCAACGCCACTGGAGATCATCCCGGGAAGGCAGCCATGGTTCAGAGAAGCGCAAGTCAGGAGACCGGCCTTGTTTCAAGAACCCGAGGGGGAAAAATCATGAATCGCACGCTTCGTCGATCGCCGGCCATCTTCTTAATCGCCATCCTGTCTGTCATCTCACTTTTCTTACCGGCCTTTCCTGCGTTCGCCGCGGAACCAGGATCTGTCCATGGAACGGTTCGAGATCCACTTGGGGCAGTAGTCGTCGGCGCTAAAGTCGATCTTCTAAGTGGAACGGTGGTAGTCAAAACGACAACCACGGATTCGGAAGGCAACTACGTCTTTGAAGTGCCCAGGAGTGAGCTCTACCGGGTTCGCGCCATGGCCTCAACATTTCAAAGCACGACGAGCGAGCCGGTTTACCTGACGAAGTCGGTCAAAGCAGATTTGGACCTGACGCTAGCAACGCAAACACTGACCCAACAGGTCTCCGTGACGGCCACCGCAACACCAACGCCGATCGCTCAGATTGGCGCTTCCGTAACCGTCTTGACCGCGGACGATTATCAGCAATACACAGAGGTTCAGAGCCCATTGCGTCAAATCCCCGGCCTGCAGGTCACACAAGTCGGGGTAGTCGGTGGCGCCACAGGCCTTTCGATTCGCGGCGGCAGCACCGACGCAAACAAAGTGCTAATTGATGGAGTGCCGGTGAACGACATCGGTGGAGCAGTTGATTTTACGGACTTCTCCACCGTCGGCGTGCAGCAAATCGAAGTGCTGCGCGAGCCCAACAGCGCGCTCTACGGCCCCGATGCCTTGGCCGGGGTTGTGAGCATGACAACCGCGCGTGGCACTACAAAATTGCCGCTGTTTACCTATGCCGCCGACGGTGGCAACTTTAGCACCTATCATCAGCTGGCAACAGCGAGCGGAGTAGCGAAGCAATTCGATTACTATGGTGCGTTTGGGAGACTCGACACATGGAACAACATCCCGAATGCCTCCTTCCACAACGCGACCTATACCGGAAACTTTGGATGGTCTCCGAACCTCGCAAATGACCTTCGCTTCACTGTGCGTCATCTCTCTGTCTCAGGGGGCCAGCCTAACGGAATCCTCCTCTATGGCATTCCCGACGACGCAGCCCAGAAGGCCCAGAACACCTACTACAGCGGCGCCTGGAACAATCAAGCCACTACCGAATGGCATAACGAAATTCGCTACGGTGGCCTGCGCCTCCGCTCGCAGTTTGACGACTTCGCGCCGACCGGCATCCCTGATCCTTCAGGCTCGGGTAACTTCCTCGGTGAGCCTCTCACTATTCAGGGAGCGAATGGTTACAGCATCTTCGGACAGGCGATCTTTCAGTTCGCAGGAGATTACCCAAATCAATATTCCACTATCACCAACCGCGACTTCGTTTACGCGCAGACCGACTATCGCTTCAACCCTCATCTGATCGTACTCGGAGGCTTCAACTACGAAGCCGAACGCGGCTCGACCCAGTTCACCGGTTCACCCCTGAGCGCAGTTAGCCGGGGTAACTATAACTACACGCTGCAAATTTCCGGCGACCTTCGCAACCGGTTCTATTACAACATTGGCACCGGCCTCGAAGAAAACGGACTCTTCGGCTTTGCCGCAACGCCACGCGCTTCGATTGCCTACTATCTCGCGCGCCCCTCTGCATCCGGATGGTGGAGCGGGACGAAACTTCACGCGAGCTTCGGCAAAGGAATCAAAGAGCCCAATATCTCGCAACAAGCAAGTTCTGTCTTCGACATCATCTCCGCACTCCCGGACGGAGAGCAACTAATCCAGCAGTTTCATATACAGCAGATCGGCCCAGAAGACTCACGCACCTACGATGGCGGGATCGACCAGCAGTTGTGGAACGGCCGCGCTCGGCTCGGACTTACTTACTTCCACAACGAATTCACCAACGGCATCGAAGACGTTCCTCCAGGCGGCCTCATTCAATTAGGCGTACCGGTCAACGAACTGCCCGCCCTCCAATTCGGCGCGTACATCAACTCCGAAGCCTTCCGTTCCCAGGGCCTTGAGTTCGAGGCCGAATACAAAATCAATAGCCATCTCTTCGCGCGGGGTGGTTACACCTATATCGACGCTGTCGTTCAGCGCTCCTTCTCAAGCGATCAGGGAATCGGCGAGTCCTTCAATCCCGCCTTCAACTTCGCCGACATCCCCATCGGAGCATTCTCTCCGCTCGTAGGTGCGCGGCCATTCCGCATTGCTCCCCATTCGGGATACTTCGGTCTAAACTTTTCTCGATCGAAGTTCTACAGTTCGCTCACGGGAACTCTAGTAGGCCGGCGTGATGACAGCGACTTCCTCTTCGACCCCGACTTTGGGCCAACGATGCTGCTACCCAACCGCAATCTCGACGGCGCCTATCAAAGGATTGACCTGAGCGGCGGCTATCAGATCACACCGCGTCTTGCCGCCTATGCCAACATTCAGAACCTTCTGAGTGAACACTACGCTGAGGCATTCGGATATCCAGCCCTGCCCTTTACATTTCGCGCAGGAATGAAATTCAACTTTGGAGGCGAGTCCTGGGGACTGAAATAACTTCCAAATCAACACGAACCGCGACCTCTTCGCCGGCTGCTTCTGAATCTCATCAGGAGCAGCCGTTGAAGAAACTTGTCTTCGAAGACATCTCGCCGAAGGGCAGAATCGGGCTCGTCGCACTCATTGCGCTGCTCGTCATCGCCCTGGGAGCTGTCATTTTGCTCTCGCTCGGAACAGGCGCAATCCATGTCGCACCGAGAGCAATTCTTGCGGCTCTGCTCGGCCGCAGTCCGCTCACGCCAACAGAGCAAATCATCTTGCTGCAGATCCGCCTACCCCGAGTCCTGGCGTCCGCCCTCGTCGGCTCTGCCCTGGCCATCTCGGGCCTCATGTTTCAGGGCCTCTTCCGCAATCCCATGGCCGACCCCTACGTCATCGGTTCGTCCGGGGGAGCCGTGCTTGGCGCATGTCTCGGCATCTTCTTCTTCTCGCAGTTTTCAATCTTTGGCTTTAGCGCAACTGCTATCCTGGCCTTCGCCGGATCGGTCCTCACCATGATCCTCGTCTACGCTCTCGCGCGATCAAGCAGCGGCACAAACGTAGTCACTCTGCTTCTCGCCGGTTTTGCCGTCAGCACAATGCTCGGTTATTCCAGTTACTTTTTCGAGGCTCTCGACAGCAGTGGCAGCTCGAATCACGGAATTCTCCTCTCGTGGCTTCACGGGGTCATCGGAATTCCCCAGTGGACGCAGCTCGCCATCAGCACTGCACTCTTCTTTATCGCAGCAGCGATTGCAATTCCGCTCATGCGCCGCCTCAACACACTCGCCTTAGGCGACGAGTACGCTCACCAACTCGGAATCAAGGTCGAGCACACGCGCATCGGCATCATCCTAACCGGCTCCTTGCTGACCGCTGTCGCTGTCTCACTCGGCGGCCTCATCAGTTTTGCCGGCCTGTTCGTGCCACACGTCGCGCGTCTTGTGCTCGGCCCCGATCATGTTCGTCTCCTGCCCGTCACAGCACTCTCAGGAGCAATCTTTCTCGTCGTCGCCGATACTCTCGCTCGCTCCGTTTTCGCACCGACCGAACTTCCAGTCGGCGTCCTGATGGCATTCATAGGCGGCCCGTTCTTCCTGTACCTTCTGCGAAAATCAAAACGGAGTTACACCCTATGAACCCGCTCCTGAGCTTTCAAAACGTCTGCTTCGGATACGATAAGTCGGACGTAATTCAATCAGCGAGCTTTAGTCTCGAGACGGGAAGTTGCGTTGCCCTGATCGGTCCAAACGGCGCGGGCAAATCAACACTCCTTCGACTCGCGGCGGGAACCCTTCGAGCAAGAGCCGGCTCCGTGTTTCTCAACGGAACGCCGCTGCGAAACCTCAGTCTGCGGCACGTGGCTCGAACCGTTGCGCTAGTTCCCCAACTACTAGACGTGCCCTTCCAATTCACCGTTCGACAAGTTGTCGGGCAGGGACGGACACCCTATCTCGGTCTCCTGCGCGGACCCGCCAAACAGGACCGCATGGCCGTAGATCGCGCCCTCGATCTTGCGGATGTCACGGGGCTTCAGAACCGCGTCTTCAACGAGTTAAGCGGCGGCGAGCGGCAGCGTGTAAAAATCGCACTCGGCCTCGCTCAACAACCCAAGCTGCTTCTTCTCGACGAACCCACACAGAATCTCGACATCGGGCGCCAGGTTGAGCTCATTGACCTACTCCACTTTCTTGGCGATGAGGGCATCACTATCTTTGCGTCCATTCACGAACTTCAGTTACTGGAAGGAAATTTCTCCTCGATCCTGCTGCTGAGCCCTGACATGCCCTTGATGGAAGGCACACCGCAGGAAATTCTGAAGCCTGCGATCCTCGAAAAGGCCTTCAACTGTCCCCCGCGACGTCATCCTCTGCTTCTCGAGCGAGCCCAAGAGCAGACAAAGAGGGCTGGATGAAAACTTCGAGCTGGCCAACCGTCTCAGAAATCGCCTCCGGAATCAAGGCGCCGAGTGAAGAATGGCTCGCTGTCGCGCGCAAACGTCTCGATACGTTGACCAAACCGCTGTGCAGCCTGGGAATGCTCGAGGACATCGCCGCTCAGATGGTATCGATCCTTCAGCAAAGGTCGAATGAACCTCTCCACAAAGCCGTCTATGTCTTCGCCGCCGACCACGGAATTACGTCTGAAGGCGTGAGCGCGTACCCCAGCGAAGTCACGCACCAAATGGTGCTCAATTTTCTCGCAGAGGGCGCCGCCATCAACGTGCTCGCGCAGCTTCACAAAGCTGAAATGAAGATCATCGACGTGGGGGTCGATGCAGACTTCGCACCCAATTCCAGACTACTCCACCGCAAGGTGCGCAAGGGCTCCCGCAACATGTTGCGGGAACCGGCAATGAGTGAGGAAGAGCTCACCGAGGCGATCAACGTCGGAATCGAGTTGGCAGACCAGGCAAAGAAAGAGAATGTAACATTGGTGGCCGTCGGCGAGATGGGCATCGGCAACACGACGGCAGCAAGCGCCATCACCGCGGCGCTCACGAATACTCCTCCAGCCCTTGTCACTGGCAGAGGCACAGGCTTGAACGCCGAATCTCTAGCAAACAAGCAGCGGATTATCAGTACAGTCCTCCAGACAAATTTCGCAGCGCGCGCGCACAATGTCACCCCCGACCCCCTGGAAGTTCTACGACGTGTCGGGGGCCTCGAGATCGCCGCGATGACCGGCTTCATCCTGCGCGCAGCCAGCCACGAGATTCCGGTAATCGCGGACGGATTTATCTCAACAGCAGCAGCCGCCATTGCTTTCGCGATTGCGCCCCAAGTTCGTGGCTATCTTTTCGCGGGTCATCAATCCGTAGAGCCTGGCCATCGAATACTCCTTGACTACATCGGATTGAATCCAATCCTCTCCCTCAATATGCGGCTGGGCGAAGGAACTGGCGCAGTGCTGGCCATGCCAATCATTGAGTCCGCAATGTGCCTCTACTACGAGATGGCGACATTCGCGTCGGCCGGAGTGAGCGAGGCGAATGAGTGATCAAAGTTCAGCCAATTCGCAGACTTGGCGAAGAGTTGGTGATTGCGTTCCAATTTCTCACGCGAATCCCCACGCCGGAGACTAACTTTGAAGCCGACTCGCTCTCCCGTGCCATAAGGTTCTTTCCGCTCGTGGGTCTGGTCGTAGGATCAGGTGCTGCACTGTTGCAACGGCTCGCGACACGCCACTTCAACCACCCCCTCACCACTTTGTTTGTGCTGATCTATCTCGTTCTCGTCACCGGCTGTTTTCACGAAGATGGTCTCGCCGACTCGGCCGATGGGTTCGGCGGTGGTTGGAGCAGAGATCAAATTCTTGCCATCATGAAGGACAGCCGAATCGGAAGCTATGGCGCAACCGCTTTGGCATTGTCGTTGCTCGCGCGCTACCTGCTTATGGCATCCCTGCCCATCGAGCATTTCTCCGCATTCATCATTTCCTCTCAGGTCTTGTCCCGCTGGAGTTCTCTCCCTCTCAGCTATCTCCTTCCGGCGGCTCGCGCACAAAATGGCCAAGCGGCACAAATTGCAAAGCTCACTTCAAAGTCCTCGCTCGTAATCGCATCTCTCTTCAGCTTCGCAATCGTTGCGTTCTTACTGCGATGGTCTGCCATCGCGCCGATCCTCCTCGCGATCCTCACCGTCGCCCTGAGCGGCTGGTTCTATTTCAGAAAAATCGGCGGAGTCACCGGCGATTGCTTCGGCGCAACCAACCAGCTGACTGAAATCGCTGTCTATTTATGCGGGGTGTGGAACGCATGAGCGAACTAATCTTGATTCGTCACGCGGAAACCGATATGGCCGGAACTTTCTGCGGCCACTCCAATCCCGATCTCAACCAAGCAGGCCATCTGCAGATCAAAGAGTTGCTCAGAAGCATTCGCAACGAAGACATCTGCGCCGTCTATACCAGCGACCTTGTCCGGGCCTACAAAACCGCGAAAGCAATCGCCGAAATATTCGCCATCGAGTGCCATGTGTCCGCGGCCTTGCGAGAGATCAACTTCGGTCAATGGGAGGGCCTCGCGTGGGACGAGATCGAACGGAAAGATCCGACATATTCGCGACGATGGGTCGAGGAGTATCCCGATCTGCCAGCACCCGGCGGCGAAATCCTCTGCGAGTTTGAACGCCGAGTCCTAGGCGAAGTAAAGCAACTCTCAGCCGAAGCAGTGAGATGCAACCGTTCTGTCG
Source organism: uncultured Acidobacteriaceae bacterium (assembly GCA_963841335.1). Classification (GTDB taxonomy): domain Bacteria; phylum Acidobacteriota; class Terriglobia; order Terriglobales; family Acidobacteriaceae; genus Edaphobacter. Next base: position 1,422,063 of record CAWJCF010000001.1, read on the forward strand.
CAGTGGTCACACACGCGGGCGTTCTTCGAACTATCCTGACTAAGGTGCGGGGTATCTCAGAAGAACTTGCATGGCAGCAGACTAAAACATACTGCTCGGTTATCCGCCATAGCGTTGCAACACCCGCTTTCGCAGGAAGATGAGCCGACAAGGAGGAAACAATGAGCATTGCAACAACCCACGGCGATAAAGGGCAGACCGGGCTAATCGGAGGCACGCGGGTCTCCAAGGCCGATCTCCGCGTTGAAGCATATGGAGCCGTCGACGAGCTGAACAGTTCGCTTGGCTTCGCCCGCAGCATCTGCACCAATCAGGAAATCCGAAGCTGGACCGAAGAGATTCAGCGCACGCTGTTCCGCGTTGGTTCGGCGCTGGCAACACCTCCCGAGAGTAGAAAGGGACAGCAATCGATCACTCAGGAAGACGTTGACACGCTAACCACACTCGTCCACCAGATCGAAAAAACCGAAGGCGTCCTCTCCGACTGGTCGCTTCCTGGAGCTCACACCGAATCTGCCGCCTACGAGATAGCACGCACCGTCTGCCGCCGCGCGGAACGCGACACCGTTCGACTCGCATCCCATGGCGGCGACGTCAATCTCGAACTGCTCGCGTATCTCAACCGTCTGTCTGACCTTATCTGGCTCTTCGGACGATTGATTGAGGTTAATGCCGGCGTTGACGCGCGGCTCCGCAGCGAAGAAACGGCAGGACCGAAGTGGTCAAAGGCATGGAAATGACACGCGCCTCAGGCTTCGATGAAAACGAAACCCGCGCCGTCTACCGCGCAATTCGCGAGCGTAGAGACGTGCGTCGTGGGTATCTGCCGCAGCCCATGCCCGAAGACCTTCTCTATCGCCTGTTGGGAGCCGCACACAATGCACCGTCCGTCGGCCTCATGCAGCCGTGGCGTTTTATCGTCATCAAGAGCCTCGCAGTACGTCAGGCGGTCCATCAGATCTTCCTCGATGCGAACAAGCAGGCACTCGCCGGATACGATGGCGAGCAACAGCGAACTTACGCTGCCATAAAGCTGGAGGGCATCCTCGAAGCACCACAAAATCTCTGCGTCGTATGTGATCCTGAGAGCACTCAGGGCCATCGCCTCGGACGCGTCACCATGCCTGAGACCGCTCTCTACTCCACTGTCTGCGCTGTGCAGAACCTCTGGCTCGCCGCCCGCGCCGAAGGTATCGGCGTCGGATGGGTCAGCATCCTCGATCCCTGCCTCTTGCGCGCTACGTTGAACATTCCCCAGCACATTACTCCCGTTGCCTATTTATGTCTCGGCTATGTCGATCAATTTGCCACGGAGCCCGATCTCGAGCGCGCCGGTTGGGAGAGCCGCACGCCAATCTCCAGCGTCGTGTCATTCGACTCTTACAACACCCAATGGAAGCGGCAATAACCCGGGCCGGAGAATTCGCAACAGAGCCGAAACCCAAATGTAAATAAAGGGTAAGCGGCATATTTAATATTGCTGCTACCACCTTTCTTATCACGAGGCTGGCAACCGTAAGGCCGTCAGCAAGCACATGGAGATCTCTCCGCTTTTTTCAATAGATTGCGTGACGCCCTAGAACAACATGTGTCGCACGCTCGCCCGCGACGTGCTCCGTACAGGTGTATCCGAGCTTGACGAGATCAATGTCGCCCAGGAAGCGTTCGCCCGAGCCGAGGAGCACTGGGGATATCGCCAGATTCAGCTCATCGATGAGTCCGGCGCGAAGATCCTGCTGAACGGTGGCGACGCCGCCTCCGATACAAACGTCTTTCCCATTCGCGGCTGCTGTGGCTCTCTCGAGCGCGCCATGGATTCCATCCGTCATGAAATGGAACGTCGTTCCTCCCTGCATCGGGATCGACTCGCGCGGGTAGTGGGTCAGTACGAACACAGGACTGCGAAACGGCGGCGTGTCTCCCCACCCGCCCTTCCAGGAGTTGTCACGCCACGGTCCTCGAACGGGTCCGAACATGTTTCTACCGAAGATCCAGGCACCCAAGTTTTGGAATCTCCGAGCGAAGAAATCGTCGTCGATCCCGGTCGTTCCTCCGTCCTTGCCGTGCTGGAACGTCCAGTCTTTACCGTTCATGCGCTGGAACGTCCGTGTGGCGAAAACCCACTCGGCCAGCGCCTCCCCGCCAACTCCCATCGGATTCTCGAGGCTTTGCTGCGGAGCGGCACCGAATCCGTCGATGGAAACAGAGAAGCTCACTTTGACCTTGGACATGGGTTGGGCTCCTATCGCTCTAATGATTTGTCGCCGCGTATGCGCTGGCCCTTGCTTCAGCGAGGCCAGAGGCAGAAGTCACTTGGCAGATCCTCGACAAGGCAGGGCTGAATAACGTCGCCCCCACAAAAGCCATTTGTTTTGGCTCCCTGCAGACAATTCTAAAGACGAATGCGGCAAACTCCATGAGGCAGATGATAGCAATCGGCGAGGTCGCTGCAAAAGTCGAGTTATCGGAAGCCGGATTTATGGAAACTACCGCGATTTTCGTTACCGTTCGGTCGTCTAAGGTGGGATCGGCTCGTAGGTTGAGGGGAGCAGAAAAGCCGGATGGCGGTGCGAAGACTGCCGGCTTTGCGGCTGAAAGACCGTCATCCGGGGAGCAGTGATGTCTCTGCCAGACAGCGTAAGGGGGCAGGGGAATTTGAAGATCCTACTCTGCCTGGATCCCGCCGCTCTGCGCCTGAGGGACAAATCCTTACTCTGGTGCCGCTCGCACCGAGCGAAGGTTCCTATGTATCCCTGTGCCGGCAACTTCCTTGATCTTGCTCTTCAAGGAGGTTCCCACCAGCATAATTAGAGTGAAACTAGAAATAGTTTTGGTGCTAAAGTAATGGCAGAAATCCTTGGTGTCTCTGTTATAGGCACTTCCACGGTTTCACGGAGGATGCTCTGCCAGATTCTGCAGTAAACAGGCCATATGCGAGGACAAAGCCCTTATTGGCATCCGAACGGCAAGAGAGAAAATATGAGTTTTTTGAGAGTAAAAATAATGGATCTCAGCCTTTGCGACGAAAGATGATGACTGGGCAAAACGGAAGCTGCATGCGGAGGTGCGCGGCAGAATGTCTAGCCGCTGCCTGGGTGATCGGGGTGTCCTGCCAGGCTCAGAGCCCGGTGCCGCCAATTAATACACAATCGGCCTCGCCTGTATTTACGCTTCGAAGCGGAACAAATCTTGTGATTGAGGATGTGGTAGTCACCGACGCAAACCACAATCCAGTCCATAACCTGAAGGCAGCGGATTTTACCGTCAGCGAGGATGGCCGTGTTCAGCATATTCGCAGCTTCAGGGAATTTACTCCAAGTTCAGCCGCATCCGCCAAACCGGTCGCAATGCCGAAGCTGACTCCCGGGATCTTCAGCAATTTCTCTCCCGCTCCGCGAGAGGGTCCAGCAAATATCCTTCTGCTCGATACGCTCAATACGCCGTTGCGAGACCAATCTTTCGTCAGATCCCAACTGTTGGATTATCTGAAGAAGACTCCTGATACGCAGGTTGCGATCTTCGGACTGTCGAACCGATTGAGTATTCTGCAGGGATTTACCTCCGATCCGGCGATCCTTCGCTCCGCGCTGCTGAAGAAAAATGTTACGAAGAGTTCCTCCCTGTTGGATGATGCGAACGGAGGCGGCGGAGGGGGAGTCAGCCCGAGTGCGCTCTCCGATACGCTTGCCGCGCAGGGCAGCAGCAACGATGCAAACCTTCAGCAGACGATTGCCAACGTGCAGCAGTTCGAGGCGGAGACCGGATCCTATCAACTGCAATTGCGGGCGCGCTACACGCTGGATGCGTTGAATGAACTGGCGCGTTACCTTGCCGGCATTCCGGGCCGCAAGAATCTGATCTGGTTCTCCGGGTCTTTCCCTCTGAACGTAATGCCGAACGGTGATCTGCAGAACTCATTTGCCGCGATGGTGGGCTTTGAAGCAGAGTTTCGTGAAACTGCAACTCTGCTGGCTCGCAGCCAGGTCGCGGTTTATCCCATCGATGCTCGCGGACTGACGACATCTCCGGTGTACGGCGCTGCCAATGCAGGAACGACGTACGGACAAAGCCCGGTTGCGGCAGGCAAGGATGAGATGAAGTTCGCCCAGCAGACTGGCCAGGAAAATCAGACCATGCTGCAACTGGCAGACGATACCGGCGGCCGGGCTTTTGTTAATACCAATGGCCTAAGTGAAGCCGTGAGCAAAGCAGTGGAGGCAGGTTCCAGCTACTACACGTTGACTTACTCGCCGACCAACACGGAACCGGACGGTAAACTTCGCCGAATATCCATTGAGACGCAGAACAAGGGGCTCGTGCTTTCTTACCGGCGCGGATATTACGGAAGTGGCGGGGCCGACGTCGCAAAAACGCCGGGAGTCGAGCCGGTTGCAACAGCGCAACGGAGCAGCACAGCCACTGAGAGAGTGATGATGCGGGGCGCTCCGGCGTCAACCCAGATCCTGTTTACAGTTCGTGTTCTTCCAGTATCGCAAGCGGCCGGAGCAAAGCTTGCGGACGGCAACTCTCTGACCGTGGAGGGAGAAAAACTTAAGGGAGCATTCCGCCCGTACACCATTGACCTCGTCGCCGATCAGCGCAGCCTCGTCTTTGTTCAGTCACCCGATGGCGTGCACCACGACATCATCGAGTTTCTGATCGCCGTTTACGATCGGGACGGCACCTTGATCAACAGGACAGGAAGTTCCATCCATGCCGACCTGTCTGCCGCAAACTTCGCCCACTTCCTCGAAACTCCGCTCACGTTCAACCAGGATGTGAGCGTCCCCGACAAGGGAGAGTACTTTTTGCGAATCGCGGTTCACGATCTCAACGGCGACCGTTTTGGCTCAGTTGAAGTGCCGGTGAGCGCTATCAAGGATCTGGCGCCCCTGGGAACGCCTCCTGTACGGAGCACGGTCTCGTCGCAGCACCAATAGACCCCAGGGAAATATTTTTTGGTAATCTTGCAACCATAAGCCCATGCAGGGGAGCGAATGGAAAAGAATAAGGTGCTCTTAAAGCGTAGGATCCAATTATGACTTCGCGCGCAGGCACTTCAGGAGAAGGCTCGCATCGAGTTCACGATGTAAGACGGATTGATCTGTCGTCTGCCCAGCTTGCCTCGAGCGAGAATGCACGAGATATTAATCGGGATATCGTTCTGGAGGTCATACGGTTCAGGCAGCCAGTATCCCGGGTTGAGCTTGCGCGATTTTCGGGTTTGCAGCCGAGCACTATCTCTATCATCGTCGAACAACTCATTGGCGAGGGATGGATTCGAGAGGGAGCCGTCATTTGCCGCTCGCGCGGGCGTCCCGCTACCATGCTCGAGGTCAATGACCGGCTCGTCACATTTGCCCTGGATGTTCGCCCCGATCGCGCAATTCTTGCCGTGATTGATCTGACTGGACGATTTCTCGCGCGCGAGACCGTGATGACTGTTTCGGATCCCGAGGCAGCGCTGGAGCGGATTGTGGAAAGAATGCGCGTACTGCGTACGCGCCACTCGGATAAGACCTTTGAGGGAATCGGGGTAAGCGTTCCAGGCCGTGTACATCCGGAGACGCAGAGGCTTCTGCTTGCGCCCAACCTGCATTGGGGCGATTTCGATCTCGGATCGAAGCTCGAAGCGGCATTGAAGCTGCAGGTCGAGATGGAAAATGACGCCAATGCCTGTCTGTTATCCGAGTCCTGGTATGGGCGGCTGGCTGGAGTTCGCAACGCAGTTCTCGTCGCCGTCTCCGAGGGAGTTGGCACGGCAATTCTTGCCGGTGGCCAACTGCATTCGGGATATAACGGGCTTGCCGGTGAGTTTGGACACATACCGATTGACGCGACCGGGCCTGTCTGCGGATGTGGACAGCGTGGATGCTGGGAGATGGCAGCTTCATCGCGCGCGGCGCTTCGGGTTTATCGTGAGCTTTGCCCTGATGCCGGTCCAATCGACATCTATGGTCTGCTGCGGCTCGCCGAGGAGAACGATGCGGCAGCCATTGAAGCGGTGTCGCGGCAGGCCAAGGCTCTCGGCAGAGGGTTGCGGCTCATCGTCGCTGCTCTTTCGCCTGAGCTTATCTTGATAACCGGCGAAATTACCTCAAGCTGGCAACGGTTCGGGCCGATCGTCCAACAGGAGCTTCAATCTTCCGTGCTGGCCGGGGCTGCACCCCGTATGGCCACGGCAGGAGATGGAGAACTGGCTCGGCTGCAGGGCGCGGCCGCTCTACTCCTGCAGCGGCACGCTGGGTATCATCGTTCGACTCACTCGCACAAGGCGGACCGGCGACTTCCCTCCAGCGCCATTCCCGGAACGCTCAATCGTTCCGAAGGGGTTCTCCGTCCGGCGATTCCAGCCGAAGAGGAGAACCCCGTTAGAGATGCGCACTGATCAGGCTCTCTAAGCGCTCCTGACGTCCCGAACGCGGTATAGGATCAATCTCCTTCGATTCCGCCTGCTCAGCGATCATTTCCAGCGTCAGTTCTCCGTTGAGCATCGCACGATTTTCCGCTGTGTTCCATCCTGCGTACCGCGCCTTGACTGCTTCGGCAAGACGCCCCTCCTCAAAGAGCCGAGCCGCAAGAAGAAACGCGCGCGCGCACAGGTCAACGCCACCGATATGCGCGTGGATAAGGTCTTCAGGGTCGATCGATTGCCGGCGCACCTTGGCATCGAAGTTCATGCCGCCGTGCTTCAGGCCGCCTGCCTGAATCACGTGGTACATAGCCAGGGTCATCGAGTGCAGATCGACAGGAAATTGATCTGTATCCCAGCCCAGAAGCGGGTCGCCGCGATTGATGTCAAGCGAACCGAGAATCCCAAAGTTTGCCGCCGTCGCAATCTCATGTTCAAAGCTATGGCCTGCAAGTAGCGCATGGTTCGCCTCCAAATTCACCTTCACCTCATCTTCCAGACCGAAGTGCTTAAGGAACCCGAAGACCGTAGCTGTATCGAAATCGTATTGGTGGGCGGTGGGTTCTTTTGGCTTCGGCTCCACCAGAATCTGTCCCTCGAAACCAATCTTGTGCTTGTAGTCGACGACGAGAGCCAGAAACCGTCCCAACTGCTGCAACTCCTGCTTCATATCCGTGTTGAGCAGCGTTTCGTACCCTTCGCGTCCGCCCCAGAGAACATAGTTTGCGCCTCCCAAAGCCATGGTGACGTCCATACAGTGCTTCACCGTCGCCGCACTGTAGGCGAAGACCTCGGGATCCGGATTGGTAGCGGCGCCGGACATGAAACGCGGGTGACTGAACAGGTTGGCAGTACCCCACAAGAGCTTCGTCTTCGAAGAAGACATCTTTGTCTTGAGGTAGTCCGCCATCTCGTAAAAATTCTTCAGCGACTGGCGCAGCGAGTCGCCCTCGGGAGCGATGTCTCGATCGTGAAAGGTAAAGAAGGGGAGATCGAGGACGCGAAACAGATCGAATGCGGCATCCGCTTTGTCTCGTGCTGCCGCGAGGGTGTCGCAACGGGTCATCCAGGGACGCTGAATCGTCGGAGCGCCAAAGGGATCGCTTCCGTTCATCGCCAGGCTGTGCCAGTAGGCCACAGCAAAACGCATATGCTCCCGCAGCGGCTTTCCCAGAACAAGCCGCTCGGAGTCGTACCAGCGATACGCGAGCTCGCCGGTACTCTCCGCTCCCGCGAAACGAACTGTCGGAAACTTCGAAAATATAGTCTGACCCACCTGATTCCCTCCATTTGGATCTCGGAAAAACCTCGCCGTCGCCGGATTGGCTGCGGCGCTGCTTCGGATAATGATTTCTGGCGCGGCTCTTGTCCGCTAAGGCCGTACATCCCCATTGGCACTAGGAGATGACGAAGGTTGTAACACTCAAAGGAGTGGTTGTGACGTCGATCTGCCCATTCACAGCATTGATATTGGGAAGACGTGTATGCGTCTCGGTATTTGAAGTACGAATTGGCGTGCATACGGTAGCGTTGAAACCGCCGCATTGAATGGTAAGTGGATGCTCGACTGCATCATCATTAATGGCAACACAGACGAGATGCTTGCCGGTCGGCTCCAGATAGGCGGAGAAGTACGTGTTCGGCGCCGGAGTTGGGTTTGCATCGACGCGATGGAAACCGGGCCGGATAAAGCGCGCAAAATGGCCCAGGGTGAAGAAGCGCTTGGTGAGCTGATACTTCTTATTGGGCACGTCGATTGCAATCAGCGAGCCGCGCGAGGTAGTTGACGCCGCTCCCCACCAGTAAAGCCATGCGCTCACATTATCTTCAATCAAGTGGGTGTGAAGCACCCGCGCCCAGTAGACGCCGTCGTTCATATTGGTAATGTTCGCGTCGCCGGCGCTCACCTCTGTCTGCCAGATTGTCTTCTTCTTTGCCAGGGCAGTCTCAAATCTTCCAGTGCGCGTATCGAGAGACACGTAGGGCGCCGAGGTGGGCGCATAGGCGTGCGCCGCCACAATCTCGATCCCCTTGTCGCAGACGGGATCGGCGAGAATCTCGTTGATCATCTCATCGCTCCAGTGTTCGTGCTCGTCAACCACAATCTTTGCGGCAACTCCTTTCGCCGCGAAGGTCGGGATTAGATTCGAGCGAAGAAACTTCGCCATCTCGGAGCCGGTCCATCGGCATGAGGCGTACTTTTCCGTTGGAGTAAAGTTCGGCTCGTTCTGCGGCGAGATCGCATAGATATCGAGGTCGTAGCGCTTCTTGTACTCCAGAACGTATGCGGCGAGATAGTCGGCGTATGCCTGATACATGCCCGGCTTGAGTTCGCCCGCATAGCCGTCATTGTTGGTCTTCATCCACGCCGGAGGAGACCAGGCGCTGCTGAAAAAACGTGTGCACCCGCGCTTCTTCGCCTCGTTCATCAACCATATTTGATCTTCATCGCCAGTCCAGTTGAACTGGTCCGGCTGCGGTTCGATCGATGCAACCGTGCCGTCTTTCTTTCCGGCGTCCTCGGGGCCATTGCCGATCTCGTTGCGGAGGATGGAATATCCCATGCCGCCGTTTGGCGAGAACATCAGATTCAGAAGATCGTTCTGATCTTTGTCCGAAAGCAGCCGCATGGCGCGTGCCTGATGAAAAGCCTCCGAGAAGCCGAAGCCGTCGATCTGTTGCCGGACGTGATCCGGCGTCGCCGCAATGCCGGCTGGAGCGGGTTTCTCCAAGGCATGGGCATGGCCGGCATAGGCAGCCGCAGCAGCACCGACGCCAACGCGTACAAACGAGCGACGGGTAATTGTCATAGCGCCTTTCGCAATGATCGGTCTAAGCGGCCCTGCGCAGTTGTCAAGGTTCGTGGTGGATCCACCTGCACTGGAGCCGCAGCATCTCGACGTGGTTTTAGAAGTTGTATCGAGCCATGACTTCCAGAACGCGACGGCCCGTCTTGTACCCGGCATAGCCGAAGCAGTCGGAGCCGGCGGCGCTGCAGTTGCCGCCCGGATTAACGCTGTTGAGCAATTTGACTCCGCCAAATCCCGCGTTGTTCGGATCGTAGAAGCTGAGGTTGGCCTCCTGCGGAAAGCGCGAGCTGAAGCTGGTGAGCGGGTGGTTGAGGAAGTTGAAACCGGCGAGACGGAACTGGAAGTTGCGCCCCTTCTCCATCGGAATGGTCTTCTGCAACGTCAGATCGCTATTGAAGAAGGCCGGTCCATGGACATAGCCAAGGTTAGGCGGACCGTTGACGCCCTGCGGTCCCAGCCCGAAGCAATTTCCGTTGATGTACTGATGCTTCTGCAAATTCCCGGTAGGATTACCGCCCGGGCAGCCGTCCGCAGGACGAAGAACGGGCTGGAGCATCACATCGGCCGTTCCGAGTAAAACCTGATTGCTGATCTGGCAGGCAGTGGCCGTTCCTGCCTGAGTATTCGTTGAGCAGGTATTACCGCCGTAAGAGCTGGTGGCGAAGCCCTGAAGACTGAAGTTAGGGAGATAAACTGCCTGAAGGTTGGGACCGCTCTGAAAATTAGTGATTCCCGAGATCAGCCAGTTATTGCCAAGCCCGCGCAGGAAGCGAGACCCGGAGTGAACGGACTCTCCCTCGTCGTAGGAGTAACTGGCGGCGACGATACTGGTACGGTCAAAGGCCAGAGGGCCGTAGTTTGCCCGCAGGTTGGTAGGATCGCCGGCAACGCCGTTGTTGTACGCGCCACGAATACCCATCGCCTTACTAAAGGTGTAGTTCAGCCCGTAGTTGAGGTGGCCTCTCTGCCGGTTCCAGGTAGTCTGAAGCGCGTTGTAGTTGGCATATGCGATGTGACGTGGAATGCCGATATGCGTGTAGGCGGTGTATTTGCGGTAGTCGTTCTGCGTGACCTGCAGAATCGAGGAAGGATTGGGAATCTGACCATACGTGGCAGAGGTGGGATTCGGATCCGGCCTGAAGAAGGAGCCGATGGGAACCGCATTGACGTCCCGCAGGTCCTGGGCCTGCACAGCGTTGGTCGAGGCGTTGTCGGTAAGCAGATGAGTGCTCTGATTTCCAACGTAAGCGATATCGAAGACAGAGCCTAACGCCATTCTTTGAGATACAGAGAAGCTGTAGGTATAGGTCAGGGGTTGCTGGTTGTCGGTGGGATCCAGCAGCAGGATGCTGGGACAACCGTTCTGCTGACTGAAATCGCAGCGAAAGCCCGGCGCCGTCTGATCGACCATAGCCAGGGAGACAGAACCCACCGTGGGACTGCCGCCTGCTGTTGAAGTTACGAGGCCCTGCGCTGTAGCGGCCGGCCCTGTAAAGTCATTCCAGGAGTCATGCGCGCGGTACATGCCCCAGCCGCCGCGAATGATTGTGGTTCCGTTACCCTGCGCATCGAATGCGAAACCAGCGCGCGGCGATACGAAGGCCCAGACGGAGGAGACGCCTGAGACGGGTACACCCGCATAACCGGCATTGCCATTGGTAGCGCTATTGCCACCATGCCACCGAACACCTGGCTCGAAGAGGCTGCCATCGGGATTCGTCGTATTCTTGGGATCCGAGTAATAAAGATCAGGAAAGAAAGTCGCCATGCCCAGCCCATGCTTGTCCTGCCAGGGGCCAAGATGATCAAAGCGCACGCCGAAGTCAAGCGTCAGCCTCGAAGTCAGCTTGTAGTTGTCGGTCAAGTACCAGGAAACCGTCCAGTAGTCCAGGTCGGTCTGCGAGTTGAAGTTCTGCTGAGTGAACGTTCCCACCTGACCGGCAAAGAAATCGGCAAGGTAGTTTTCGCTGCAGCCAGTAAAACTACCGCAAGCGTTGTAATTCTGGTAGTAGCTGGAGAGTTGCCCATTGGTCAATGGGCTGAGGTCGGTCTGGTTAGCGGTGTCACGCTCCAGATATACACCTAACTTGAATGTCTGGTTATGCAGCCAGCCACTGCCAACGTAAGAGAAGTTATCTCCGCCAGAAGGTAAGAACTTCGTCGACCTGTACGGCCCATAGCTAAAGTCAGGTGTGAGGGCGAAGGGCAGGATTGCATCTCCGGCCGAGTAGGTGGCAATTTGCGGCAGTTGAGTGCTGGCTGTCGGGTAAATCCCTTTGTAGGGGTAACCCCAGAAGGATTTCGACAGCAGGTCCTGATTGCCGGAGCGGAAGTAATTTTTAACCTCCGACACGCCCGCGAATGCTTCATTGGTCATCCGCGCGTTGAAGATATGGGTGTAGTTGATGCTGAGCAGGTTCGAACTCTGGCTGGCATTGATTTTTCCGGGCGTGTCGGCGCCGCCCAGGAATGCCTGACCGCTGGTGCCCGGAGAATAGTAGATCGACTCGGGGATGTGCGATGTGGTCCCGAACTGACCGTTGTAGACAAGAAAGATCTTGTTGGCATCGTTGAGAGCGAAGTCGAGGCGGCCGCGAATCTGATAGCTTTCGGGATTCTCGAGGTTGAGGGTCTGTGTGTTGTAGAAGTTTTTTGTTGGACCGGGGCCAGGACAGGAGCTCAGATTTGAGCTTGTGCAGCCGGGCTCATAGTATGCCCTGAGAATTGCCGATACACCCGGATCGATAATACTTGTTGGAAAAACACCGCCGACCGATTGCAGAGGTCCACCGCCTGCAGGCGAAGCGCAGACATGCAGGTAGGTGGATAACAAGCCATTCGCGGTGCACCCTGCACCATACTTGCCTCCGGTTTGTCCCGTGATGTCTTGTGGATTGACACCTAGATAATTGGCAAGCGAGCCTTGGGAGAAGTCTCCATTGAGCATAGCTTTTGTGGGAACCAGACCCTCCAAAAGACTTTTGGGCAGGCTGCCATAGGCATAGACATTGCGCTGGATGTAGTCTTCGGCGCCAAATTCGAACGTTAGCTTCCGGCTCTTATTGAAAGAGCTATGCGGAAACAGGACCGGGCCGCCGAACTCGACGCCAGGATATACATAGTGATCCTTAATCTGTGCGAAGCCATTGAATTTTTGAAACCAGTCCTGACCATTGAGCTGGTAGGTGCGGGCATAGACGCGGAGATTGCCATGATAGGCCTGACTGCCGGACTTGCCAACCGCGGTGATGACGGTGGGACCCTTGGCTGTGTCGGCCCCGAAGTTGGAGGTTTCGATCTTGACCTCCTGCACGAAGTCCATGTTAACGGTCTGGGTCTGGCCTGCTCCGCTCCCCGGATCCGTGACGTTTGCGCCGTCGGAGATGATGCTTGCGCCGTTGGCGGTAGCGCCGTTACCCACATAATTGGCTAGCCCGGAGTAGGTACCCGCTACCTCCGCCGAACTGGCGCTGGAGTTATCGAGACCACTCTGCAGAACCGCGAAGCCCGCCTGCGTGCGCAGAAGCTCGGAGACGTCGCGGCCGACCGTGGAAAGCTTTTGAATATCCTTGGCCGTGATCAGTGAGCTGCGTTCTCCGCTGGTAGCGATATCCGTGTTCGCTTCCACCGTCACGGATACGTTTTCTTCCCCAATCTTCAAATGCACTTCAGCAAGATTGAGGTTGTCGTTGGGGTGAAGCTCGATGTCTTTGGTTACCAGAGTCTCAAAGCCTTTCAGCGCAACCGTGACGGTGTAAGTACCGGTAGGCACGGCGTTGAACTGAAAGACGCCTGTTCCGTTGGTAGTAGCGTGGCGGACATCGCGACTCTTGACATCGCGAAGGGTCACGCTGGCCTGGGCGATGCGGGCTCCCGTCGTATCAGCGACGGTGCCGCTGAGCGAGGCACTCGTCGTCTGGGCCCAGGATGAAACCGCCTGACAGAGCAATAAAACTGCCAGAAGCGACGTGCAAAAGGACAAAGTGCGGAAAAAGGGCTTCATCGGGTGGTCACCGTATCGTTGCATTGCTGAGGCTATGAGATCCTGCTCTTCGCAAGAGAGAGTTCGAACGGAAGGCAGGCAGGAATTGACGGAGCTTGAGATCGTTTATTTCATCTGGTTCCTCATTGGTTCACCGTGAGGCTGAGCTGCATATCCTGCTCGCAGGTGACAGAGCCTGAACCAGCGGGAACACTACTGCACCCCGGAGCATACGTACCCGTATAGCTGGCCGCTGTACTTATCGCTCGAATGGTTACCATGTAAGCGCCGGACGGCGTATTGCCGACCAGGTTGGCGCCGCAGCCGTTGAAGAGAACTACGCTTCCAAACAACGCGAGCAGAACCGAAAACAGAGAGAGCGATTTGCGGAACCGCCCGAGAGCGCGGCGGCGCACCAAGAAAGTGATAGGGGACAGCAACAGAATCGCTAGGCTCACCGGAACCTTATGACCGAACAATGGAAGGCTGAGAGTTCCGACGGGCGGTGGAACCACGACCGGCGTTGTCCCTGTGATCAGACTGAGCGTGACATTCATGGGGCCGTAGGTTGCCGGCACCGTGACTACACCATTGACGTCAGTCTGTTGAGCTGTGATCAGGTTGTTCGCCTGAAGAACGAAGCCGTTCGGACTGAAGCCGCAGATCGTGTTTGCCGGCAAGCCGCTACAGCCCAGGCTGACATAGCCGCCGTAGCCGGAGAGCGAAGAGACCTGAAGGGTAATGTTCGCCGTCTGCCCAGCGGCTATTGTTGCGCTGGAGGTCGATGGCGTAACGATAAAGGTCATGGGAGTAATGGCGACGGCCAACGTTCCCGAAGACGAGGTGTAGTTCACATCGCCACCGTAAGTCGCCACGACCGAGTCGGTTCCAATGGGCAGATTCGAGGCGGTAATCGACGCGCTGTAGGTTGTGGTCGAGACCCCTCCAACCGTTGTGGTAGACGGCGTAACGGTTGCTGGCGGAGCAAGCGCCTTCCCGTTCAGCGTGAACGTGACCTGTCCGGTCGGCACCGTCGCGGTTCCCGGTGTAATTGTTGCTATCAGTTGTAACGGCGATCCCGGGGTAGCGCTGGGTGGATTCTGAAAGCCAGTGCCGGTGGTAAGGGCTGTCGTACTCTTCGCCTGGCCGACTGTAATCATGATGCTGGCGTTACTGGGGGCGAAGCTGAGATCGCCAGAGTAGCTGGCAGATACGGCATGATTCCCTCCGGTGAGGTTGGTCAGCAGTATCTGCGCCGTATTACCGGTCAGAGAGACATTTCTTGCTTGCCCGCCATCGACAGAAAATGCGATAGAGCCGGTCGGCATGCCGGAGTTCGTCGAGATCGTCGCGGTAATGGTGATGGTCTGGCCGAACGCTGCCATACCTGGCGGATTCGTCTGCGCCAGCGATGTCGTTGTAACCGACTGGTTGAGGCCGGAGCCGGTCAGCGAGAGGCTAGGCGCGGATGTGTTCGCGGCGTTGCTCGTAAAGGAGAAAAGCTCTTTATAGCTCCCGACCGTAGTTGGCGAAAAAACCGCAGATAGAACACAGGCAAAGCCCGGCGCTACCGTGCCCGAGTTCGCACAACCTGTTCCCGAAGGAGCCGTTATCGCGAAGACTCCCGTATCCCCGGTCGTGACGTAGGCGGGGTTGCCAAGCGTCAGCGGCTGATTGCCGGCATTACCGACATAGCTGTTCAGCTGCGAGGTAGAGGTATTGATATTCGCCCGGCCCAGCGACAGCGTGCCCTGCTCGCGATTAATCGCATAGGCGCCCGCATTCGCGCTGTCCACCACGTAAAGGTTGGAGGAACTATCAAGCGCAACGCCGTATGGGGCAACAACGGCGGCACCTGCTACATACTGATCGTTGGTATTGAAGATTGGCGATTCGAATGGGATCTTGAGCAGACGACCGTTACCGCTGTCGGCTACATACAGGCTACCGGAGGCATCGGTAGCCAGTCCCGACGGGTGCGAGTAGCCGGTTCCAATGTTGAGCGTCTGCTTGCCTAGATAGGTGATCTCCGTCACCTTGTTCGCCGTCACATCCGCGATAAAAAGATTCCCCGAGTTGTCGGTCGCGACAGCGAGAGGCGCGGTGAAGGTGGAATTTCCCATTGCATCTAAGCCAATCTGACTGGTGGCGCTCGAGCTCGGGATCCCAGCCACGGCCCCCAACCGCAGCACCCGATTTTTGGTGCTGTCAGCGACATAGAGATTACTGTTCAGATCGGTCGCGATGCCGAGATCCGTGCCTAGACCGCTGGCGATCACCGTCTGAGCGCTGGTTGTCAATGTGCCGGCAAGGTTGGGGACTTCGACGATTCTTCCGTTCCCGGAGTCCGCAATAAATAGGTTGCCTGCATTATCGAGAGCAACTGATGTTGGGCTTGCCAGGCCCGTACCGAGCGAAGTTCCCATGCTGGAGCCGGCGGGGTAGAGAGTAACCGCGTTTGCTCCTGCATCTGCAATGTAAACATTATTGGCGCTGTCGACAGCAATCCCCTGAGGGCTCTTGAGGTCGCCGCCGATCGTGCTCAAGGTGCCGGGATCGTTCGTTTGAGCAGCGCCCTTTCCAATCCCGGAAAGAGACGCCGTCACAATATTGGCCCCGCTCGATGTTGTGAAGCTTATGGCACCCTTCTGGAGCCCAACTGCGGTTGGGGTATAGCTGACGTTAAAGCTGCATGTATTGCCGGCAATAAAGGCTCCGGGGGCACACGTGCCGGCGGCATAGGAGAAACCCGCGCCGGCAGGAGTGATAGCAGCAACCGTGACGCCAGAGGCGAACTGCACGGTCAATGTCGTGGCTGTGGAGGTAGATGGTGTACCAATCACTCCGGAGCCGAGACCAAATGCGCCGATCGTGGCGACATTCAGGTTCGTTTGCGTCGAATATCCGGTGTAGTAGATGTCACCGAGACCATCGAAGGCGATGCCATTCGCCGAGTAGATGCTTAGAAAGGTGAATTGCTGGTTCGGTTGCGCCACACCGTTCACCGCAGGCATCTCTAGGATGCCGTTGGGTGTGGCCGCATTGGTAATGAAGAGATTGCCGTACTGATCCGTTGTCACACCCGTGGGATCGGTCAGGCCGGTGCCAATGGTGGTATGGCTCGTGCCTCCCGCTGCAATGTAGTAGACGCTCGTACCATCCGCGTAATAGATATCTCCGTTCGGCCCAACAGCAATCTGCCCATTGTTGGTCTGCGGCAACCCCGTAACCACCACCGTCGCTGTGTAGGCGCCGCCACCGTTAGGAGTGAACTTCAGGATGGTGTTGCAGGTCGTGGCCGCTGAGCTTTGGTTGCAGTTGTTGTCGCGTTCGTCGATGATAAAAGCGTTCGCCCCCAGGCCATTGTTCTTTGCCTGATCGAAGCCGATGTCGCTCGACTGTAGATAATATCCAGTGGCGCCGGCTCCGTTACCGAACGCCAGGCACGGCGAGGTGGGGTTCGAAGAAGTGCAGGCAGGAAGACCACCGCTGTTTGCTGTGCCTGCAGCATAGGTGCCGTTCACATAAGGCACCTCGATGATGCGTCCATCGTAGTTGCTGGAGACGTAGACATTGTTGTACTGGTCGACGCTGACGCTCCGTCCGCCAGTAAGACCGGTGACCAGTCCAATTGGGATCGCGGAGCCTCGAGGCAGCCAGTAGGCTGTGTTATCGGTCTGGCTGACGTAGAAGGAATCGCCAACATTGTTGGCTGCGACGTGACCGGCATTGCCATTGACGTTGACCAGAGTCTCTGTCTCGTAGATCACGGCGGACGGGATCGTCTGTGCATATCCATAGGACAGCGAACCAGTCATCAAAAGAACAAGGAGGATGCAGCAGATACTGCGAAACCCGGCTTTTATAGCAAAGCGATTCTGGTTTACCTGTTTCGCGACGGCCCCAAAAACTACAGACATAATCCAACTCCAAAATTTTTACAACAAAGAGCGGTAACACTAATCCGGACATCTAGATCAAGGTTGGTATTGCCAAACATACGATTTCTTGAATGCTATATTTTTTGACTATCAAAATGAATAGGCCGAAATAGACTTACGGATTTTTGTCAAATTTCAGGTGCACCAGAAAATACAGAACCGGCATGGCAACAGTCAAGAGTAATCTTCAGTTCGTCAGCACAATGGTAATTACCGCCTGAGGAGGCAATGAGACTCCGGCCGAAGTGACAGGTCCCAGATTGGCCCACCGCTCCCCGGTTGCGATCGGCGTAGAGAACGTGCTGCGATATACCGTCGAATTGCTGTAAGCAATGCTTGAAAGATCGAGTGCCAGTCCATCGGTGGCGATTGAAGAGACATTCATCGCGACAATTACCGTGGTCTTTTGGTCCGCACTCCGATAGACGCTGATGCGCTCATCCGTATTGTCGACGGATGCGTCGTAGCGAATGTAGCCGGGCCGAATAAAGTAGCTGAAATGCTTAAGAGCATAGTAGGAGTCGTTGTAGCTCCAGCCATGAGGAAAGGCCCAGGTGGATTGGGCGTTGAGGGGATTATCTATGTAGAGAACACCCTGCTGATCTGCGGCCTGACCGTTGGTGAGAGTGCTCGGCCATGCGAGACCCCAGTAAAAATAAGCATTGTCGTTGGCGACCGTGAGTGCATTATGGATGTTCCATGCGTCATTAAATCCCGGCGAGGCATAGTACTCGGTTTCGAACTTGAGCTGAGAAGGATAGGCGGCGTCCACGTTCTGGAGCGCCTGCAAGCCGCCGTCGGGATTCGTCGAAGCCGAATTGACGTTATAAAGATGGTGCGCGTAGGCGCTGGTCTCCGAGGCCGGAATCTGTGCCGCCATGTCGATAAAGTTAACCGCGCTGAAGGTCTCCGGACCGATCATCTTCGGAGGCGAAGGGAGAGTTTGAAGTTTTTTGTAGACGGCATCGAAGGCAAGCCCGTAACCCGCATACGTCGTCGCCGGAACGCCATACGGTGCTTCCGTCGGGTTGAACCGGCACGAGACATACGTCGCGGTAAAGTCCGGCTCATTTTGTATGGAGATGTAGTCGGGAGTCACGCCTAAAGCCCCGTAAGCGTTGAGCGAGTCATACCAGAACTGGGCAAATCCATTGTAGTTATAACTGCCATTGACCATGTTGAGCGTGCCTCCGATCGTGCTTCCGTTGCTCTTGATCGATGCCGGCGGGGTCCATGAGCTCATCAGCACGGTGAGCGGGCTTCCATGAGCAGCATTCGCCGCCTGCACTACCTTGGGAGTGTCGGGATCAAACGTGGCGGCATTGCTTCCCGTATAGGCATAGTAGGAGTTCTGCACACGCAGAATCGTAATGCCAAGGCCATTTGTGGGATCAAAGAGCGCCGAATAGATCTCAGACTGATAGGGATGAGAGTCGAGATAGTTGTCAAAAAACGCTTCGGCTCCGCCAAATCCAGCGATCGTCTGGTTGGCCGTTCCAAAACTGAATGTTCCATGCGCGGTGATATTGACGGGCGGCGTTGCGCCCTGAACAACGAGAGCGACCGCCGCGGAGGTGCTTGGCGCAAAGCCGGTGGTCCCCCCATAGGTCGCGGTAAGAGTATGCCCCCCGGCCGTGAAGGTGGACACCGTAAGAACAGCAGAGCCGTTGTTGAGCGCAACAGCGCCAAGCGAGGTTGAGCCATCGAAAAAAGTGATCGTGCCGCTTGGAGTTCCTGAGCTGGCAGAGGTGGCCGCGCTCAAAACTACATTCGTTCCTACGGTCACGGGATTGGGAGCGACTGTCAACGCCGTGACGGTAGAGACACTGGGAGGCGGCGCTCCATTGACGGTAAGCGTGACCACGGACGAGGTGCTTGCCGCAAATCCCGTAGTGCCTGCATAGCTTGCGGTGAGAGAGTGATTCCCGACAGCGAAGGTAGACACAGTCAGAGAGGCGCTTCCATTGTTGAGCATCGCCGTCCCCAGCGGGGTCGATCCGTCGAGAAAAGTAACCATTCCGCTCGGCGTTCCGGAGCTGGCAGAAATGATGGCACTCAGCACGGTGCTATTCCCTGCCGTTACCGGATTAGGAGATACCGTCAGCGCTGCGGTGCTCGTGGCATTTGTGGGAGTGGGCGACGGTGAGGCGGAGCCCGAGCCTGCTCCGGTACAGCCGGACATAAGACCCAAAACGGGAAAGAACAAGAGGCAGGCGAAAGCAAGCGGCCGAGAAATCATGGGACCCACATAACCTCATTTATTTTGCGCTAACAAATATATGATCAGATTTAAACTTTCGTCAATCAAAGAATGCAAAATTCTTTTTTTGTTCTTTCTCCCGCCATTTCTGGCTATGGAGGCAGTGGCCTGATCGGGATGTCGGCCCAGGGGAAACACGTGCCTTTGACCAGCTTGCCAGCACCTCCCGAGGCCGGCGGTTCGATCTCCAAAGAAACTTCAGCCCTGCCAGCGGAGGCAACGAACGTTGCCGTCCGCAACACGAGAGCAAGTTTGTCCTTGACTGGCATACCAGATCCTGTGTATTTTTTTTACTCGCAAAACAACTCACAATGCTTCCGTTCTCTGAGCACGTAGAAGCTGATACCTGCCCGGCAGTAAGCGGGCTTATGCATTTTGAGTATCGCAATAATTTCGGCAGTAAAACCTCGCAGTGCCGGCAGGTCAGAGCGACATCGTCAGGCTTACTCCGGTATCGCCTTGGTTCACGAGCATTCGTGGTAGTGCAAACGGTCTGGAAGCAATCTATCGGAGGAAGCATGGTTTGGAACGTAATTGGGCGCAGGACGGAAGAAGGCAGTGTGATAAGACACAGATCGAGATATGCAGCGAGGATTGCGAGTAGCCTGATCCTCTTCGGCGGAGCATTCGTAATGAGCACCCCATCGGCTCGAGCGGTTTCGAGCTATGTGCCTCCCGTCGTAACGACTGCCAATGTCACTCTTTACTCATCGAGCACGTCGATCACCCCTGGCCGCGTCGCGATTGATAAAGCGGGCAATGTCTTCTATGTGGCTAACGGTTCTTCCTCGACTTTGATGGAGATACCTGTTGCCTCGCCAGCTGCTCCGGTGCCGTTGATTACCGGGCTCGGCCAATTCAACGCTCGCGCCATCGTCGTCGATGGAAACGGCAACCTGTGGGTGACGGTAGGCAGCCAGGAGTCGGCAACTCCTCCCGCAGGTGGAACCGACTTTATCTCGCTGGCGGAGATTCCTGCGCTCAATGGTATCCCCAACACAAACTTGGTCGGCTCCGGAATGACTCTCAACAACGCGGACGCTAACCATTGCACGACGACGGGGACCGTGGTCTGTACAGTACAGAACTTTAGGCTCAACGACGCAGGCGGGATGGTAGCCGGGCCGCAGGTGCTCGATTTCTGGATCGATGGCTCTGGAGATATCGATTATGTCGATATCTCCGACAATAATCTTCCGGCGGGCTCATCCCGCATCGTTCAGAGCAACGTGTATTCGGGCAATGGGACGGTTCTGGGAACCGTACCCCAGGACTTCAGCGGACAGGTCGCAGTCGACGCCGCTGGCAACGTCTTCTACTGCTCCCCGAACGCCGGAAACGTCTCACAGGTAAGCGGCGGTTCGCTGACGACGGTGGGAAATACCGCAGCGCTTAGCTTTGCGCAGATCGCCTCGCCCACAGGAATTAGCACAGATCAATGGGGCAATCTGTATATCGCCAGCGGGGCACAGCTCTCCGAAGTTCCGTTTGAAGGCACGGCCCTGAACTTCGCCGATGAGTTCGGCGTCATCAATGGGTTGAGCGGCGCCGGCAAAAACAGCATCAACTGGGGCGGCGGCCTGGACGCCAAGGGCAATTACTACTATGCGTATGACAGCGGTTCGTCCACAACTCTCCAGCAGCTACAGATCAACGGGTACAACTTCGGCTCGGTGACTGTCGGGACGCTGGCAACGGGCCCCACTCTCACCCTCTTCGCGAACGCTCCGCAGGTTATGTCCAGCTTTTTCACGACGGCGTCGCCGACCTCCAACAGCAACGCTGCTTTACTGCAGAGCTTTCCATTCTCCGGCACAAAGTCATTCGCAGGCGGAAGCACGCTGGCAGCCGGCTCGACCGGAACGATCGTGATGGACTTTCAGCCGATCCATCCGGGCCTTCTGAAGGGCTCGTACACACCCCGCAACGGCAGCACCAACGAAGCGACCATCAATCTGCAGGGAGTAGGCGTAGGTCCACAGCCTGTCTTCCTGCCTGGGATCGCCTCTGCCTTGTTTTCAAGCGCTGCCACCAGTTCGACTATCGTCACGCCGGTGCCGTTGAACGGCCCCTCCGGCATTGCAGTCGATACCTTCGGCGATATCTTCGTCGCAGATACCGACAATGGCAAAGTCGTGGCAGACTGCCTGTCGACAACAACTGCCGCAGTTGCGGGAAATGGCTCCGTCAGCAACAGCTTCTGCGGAAGCACAGGCTACCTTGGCTCGGTCGTCGAGCTGAGCACCGGGTTTACCAAACCTGCGGCGATTGCGCTCGATGGAGTCAATAACCTGTACGTCGTCGATAGCGCCGCCAATTCGGTAACCCTGGTTCAAAGCGTCAACCTTACTTCGAGTGCGCTAGTGACTTCGACTACAGACTTCGGCAGCACACCCCTGAGCAGTCCGAAAGGTATTGCCGTGGATGGATACGCAAACCTGTACATCGCAGATAGCGGCAACAACCGCATTGTGATGGCGCATCAGTTTGGGGCTGTCGCCACGGACAACAGCGTGTATGTCCCCAGCACCGTGACGTTCGGCGGAACCGCGCTCAGCAATCCCACCGGCCTGGCTCTCGACCCCGTCGGAGATCTCTTCATCGCCGATACCGGCAACAACCGCATCGTCGAGTACAGCTCTCTGGGCATCGCCAGTGTTGTCAGCACGACGGGAGTAACCCTTAATGCGCCGACCGACGTCAAAATTACGCCTTCGGGAGCTTTGATTGTGACCGATGCCGCAAATGAGGTCTCGCTGATCGCCAATAGTACGGGCTCGGCGCTTCCTATCGGAACACTCGTGCTCAACAATCCCCAGGGCATCGCACTCGACCTTGCTTCGAACCTCTACATCTCCGATACGGCAGGTGGGCGCGTCCTCGAGCTGGCCGTCAGTTCACCGGCGCCAGTCAACTTTCCCTCCACCGGACAAGGCGGCACCAGCTTCTCCACTGCTACGACTGTGCTCAACACAGGCAATGCGGCGCTCTCTTTCTCAGGCGCGCCGTCGATCGACGCCGGAGACATTAACTTCGGTGTCCTGGGAACGGGCACCTGCGCATCGGGAACGACACTGGCTCCCGGCGTTACAGGCTGCACCGTCTTATCCGACTTCGTCCCACAGGCCTCCGGTGTGCTGATGGGAAGCGTCACACTGACAGACAATCAACTGAGCTATACCCTCAACATGTCGACAGCGACTGAGACAGCAATCTTCGGCGCCAGCGGAATGCAGAATATTGGGCTCAGCGGGATCGGAACGGGATCCTTGGCTTCGGCGCCCACGCCAACCTTCTCGATCGCGCCCGCCACCTACAACTCAATTCAACTGGTATCGATTGCCGACACCACCACAGGCGCAGCCATCTACTACACCCTGGATGGGTCCATGCCCACAGCTGGCTCGACGCTGTATACCAGTCCCATCGTTGTTGCTACAACGGAGACGATAAAGGCCATCGCGATTGCTTCCGGCTTCTCCAACAGTGCGGCCGCTGCAGGGACCTACACCATCAATCTGGCGGGTTCCAGGCTGCCCATCGTGGTCAGCCAGCTCTCCTGGATAGGAGCCATCAACGGCGGCGGATTTCTTGCGGGAGGCAACCCGACCGGCGGAAGCTTTGCGGTCAACCAGCAGGGCAACATTATCGTGAGCAATACCTTTGGCAGCGCCATCTACATGTACAACGGAACGACAGGGGCAGTCGCGACCCTGTCACCGGCAGGCGGCTTCAGCAATCCTGGCGGCATAACAGTCGATAGCCGGAATAATCTTTATATCTCGAATAACTACAACCCTTACATCTACAAGATTCCCTATGTCGGCGGCGCCTACGCGACGATATCCTCCCCCTCATCGCCTCCGCCGGCCTGCACTGGAGCCGACACTACGGAATGCCTGTTTGTCCAACTGGGCAGCGCGAGCGCCAGGGCAATCGCGTTCGACTCAGCTGGCAACTTCTATATGGTGAGTGCTCCGTCCACATCCGGGGCGACCGCCATCTACGAGTGCAGCGTGACAACATGCCAGCCCTCGGGTACGGGAACCCTGATCTACTCCGATACGAACACCATCGGCTCGATCGCTATCGATCCATGGGGAAACCTGTTCTTCACTGACGCCGTCTTCGCCAATGTGGGCAACGAGGACAGCACCAACTCTGCCCTGAACGAATTGACTTTCACGGCCGGAACGGGATTCTCTACGACCCCGATCGTTCTTGAGACCTACACCGATGCCACGCCGGGTAACTTCGATGACACCCTGGGCGCTGTAGGAACCGATGCCAACGGCACCGTCTACTATGCCACTCAATTCAACGGCATGTATGCCTTGCCGAACAACCATGGAAGCATCAATACCGCAAATGGCTATGGCATCTCTCCACAGGGCGCCAAGGGAATGACGCTGGATGCGAACGGCAACGTTTATATTGTGGCATTCAACAATAACAACGACTCCGTAGGAAAGATTCTGGTCAACAACGTCGTCGTTCCTGCCGCGGCCCTGGGAACTTCTTCGACAGCAACCAATGTCACGGTGATGGATAACTCTGCAGGTTGTTCCAGTTCCCCGGTCATCACCATCGCCGCCTCCGAAAACGGGTCTTCGACAACCGAGTTTTCAGGCGCGACGACAGGGACGTGCGCGGGACAATCCTTCGGCTCCGACTTTGCCGGGACAATCACCTTTACCCCAACAGCAACTGGGCCTCGAAGCGCAACCCTCCTCGTAAGCGATACGACCAGCGGAGCAATCGGAGTCGCCCAGGTGAGCAGTACTGGAAATCCTCCTCCTGCTCAATCGCAGACCATCACCTTCCCCCCTCTTACCACTCCGATCACCTACACCGCCACTCCGATCATGCTGACAGCGACCGCAAGCTCGGGCCTGCCTGTAACCTTCAGCGTTCTCTCCGGTCCTGCAACCATCAGCGGCAACGCGCTGACGATTACAGGCATAGGGACTGTGGTCATAGCCGCAGATCAGGCTGGCAATGCCACCTTTTCGGCAGCGCCTGAGATCACGCAGAGCATCGTCGTCAATCAGGCATCGCAGACCATTGCCTTCACCGCACCCGCCACGCCTGTGGCCTTCACCTCGACGCCGATCACCTTGTCGGCTACGGCAAGCTCAGGTCTGGCCGTAACCTTCTCTGTAACTTCGGGTCCTGGAACCATCAGTGGCAACTCGCTGACGATTACAGGAGTAGGAACGATTGTCGTGGCCGCCAACCAGGCAGGCAATGCCACCTACGCAGCCGCAACCGCCGTCCCCTATAGCATCGTGGTCAACTCAACAGGTACGGCTGCAACACCAGCCTTTACACCGGCAAGCGGCACGTATACCTCCGCACAGTCAGTCACAATCTCGGATAAGACACCGGGAGCCGTGATTTACTACACCACCAATGGAACGGCCCCGACGGCCAGCTCCACCATCTATAGCAATCCGATCCCCGTGACTGCGTCTGCAACCGTGCAGGCGATTGCCGTGGCTGCCGGATATACCAACAGCCAGGTTGGTTCGGCAACCTACACAATCAATCTGACGCAGCCGAGCTTTACCATCGGGCTCAATCCCGCATCCCTCACCGTCGCCTCGGGCACGCAGGGAACGGTTAGCCTTACGGTGTCGCCGCAGAACGGCTTCAACGCTGCCGTTTCGTTCGCCTGCTCCGGGCTGCCTGCGGGTGCGACCTGCACGTTTACTCCGGCGACCGTAACACCGACGGCCGGCCCCTCCACAACCGCGTTGACGATCGTCACACCGGTGTCTGCGGCGGCGATCCGCAATAGGTCGAAGAGCCTGCTGCCGGAGGCCACGCTGGCAGTTGCGCTTTGCCTGATTGGGTTCCGGAGACGGCGGACCGTGCGGCTGCTGGTGCTGGCGATCGGCATCGCTGGGGTGAGCATGTTGGCGGGATGCGGCAGCTCAAAGAACAATCAGCCCGCATCCACGACGGTAACCGTGACTGCGACGTCCGGATCGCTGCAACAGACCATATCCCTGGCACTGACAGTACAGTAGTTTTCCTGACTCGACTCGACGGCCCGGGAAGCGCTCGTTTGCGCGCTTCCCGGGCCGTTTTTACGATATGCGCCGAAGACCTGCGGCGTGTCGCACCTTTGCTGCCTCTGCCATCGAAAAGAACTGTTATCGGGTTGATCCTGCCTTTGCGAAGATAGACAGCCACGCAGCCCAAACATGCTGATCACAGTGGGGCAAAAGTCTTTCAGTCCGGACAGCGTCGCAAGTTCAAAGCTGCGGCACCTTCGGACAGGCTCGGTAACCTGAAACACCGACCGCTGGGTCAATTGGATGTTCCAATTTATTTCGGGTTAGTCGACTGCCAATTCATTCAGAGCTACCTTGAGATGCCGCTTTCCCACTCGGCTCGCTTCGGGCCCAAATCTCACCAGGGGTCGGTCAGGAAACCTTCCATTTGGTCGAGAGCATGGCAAGCTTTTCGCTCAGGCTCGGGTGCGGTTTGGGAACCGGTTGCGGTGAATTTGGCCGACTATTCTTCGGCGTGGGGGCCGTGAGCGCCTTCATAGAGAGGGCGATTCGCTTCGTCTTTGCGTCGGCGCTGAGCACTTTGACCTTCACAATCTGTCCGGCCTTGACCGCTTCGGAGGGATCCTTAATGAAGCGGTTAGAAAGTTCGCTGATGTGCACAAGGCCGTCCTGATGGACGCCGATATCAACGAATGCGCCGAACTTGGTGACATTGGTGACGACGCCTTCGAGGATCATTTCTGGCTGAACGTCGGCGAACTCGCGGACTTTTTCGTTGAAATTGGGAGCGATAAATTGTTCGCGCGGATCGCGACCTGGCTTGCGCAACTCCTCCAAAATATCCTTGACGGTGAACGCGCCTGCGTCGATTTGGCGAGCATCGACCTTGGTCAGGAGTTGAGGGTTTGCGATCAACTCGCTGACCGGTGTTTCCAGCGAGCGGGCGATTTGCTCGACCACCGGATACGATTCCGGATGGACGGCAGTGCAATCAAGCGGATTCTCGCCGTCGCGGATGCGCAGGAAACCGGCAGCCTGTTCGTACGTTTTGGCACCGATACCGGGGACTTTGTTGAGCTCCTTGCGCGAACGGAAGCGGCCATGCTCGTCGCGATGAGTGACAATGTTCAGCGCGACCCGTTCGGTGATTCCCGCAACGTAGCGCAGCAGCGTCCACGAGGACGTATTGAGGTCGACGCCGACGCGGTTGACGCAACTTTCGATAGTTGTCTCCAGTGACTGCTGCAACTGGCGTTGGTCCACATCGTGCTGGTACTGGCCAACGCCGATGGACTTGGGGTCAACCTTGACGAGTTCGGAGAGCGGATCTTGCAGACGGCGTGCGATGGAGATGGCTCCCCGAACGGTCAGGTCGAGGTCGGGGAACTCCTGGCGGGCGACGTCCGAGGCGGAGTAAATGCTGGCCCCGGACTCACTGACCGTGACCGAGAAGATGCTGTCGAGGTGATGCTGGCGCAGTGTGTCGCGGACGAAAGCATCGGTTTCCCGTGAGGCAGTGCCGTTGCCGATTGCGATGGCGCGGACGTTATACTTCGCGAGCATTGCTACTAGCCGGTCGGCGGCTCCACCGGCCGCGCTCTTCGATGTGTGCGCGTAAAGAACGTCGTTTGCGAGGAACTTGCCCGTCTCGTCGACCACGGCGACCTTGCAACCGGTACGCAGGCCAGGGTCGATGCCGAGTACGGAGATGGGGCCGGCCGGTGCAGCGAGCAGGAGATTCTGCAGATTATCGCGGAAGACCTGGATGGCATCGGTGTCGGATCGCTTCTTTAGCTCGACGCGAATCTCGCCCTGGATGGAGGGGCTGAGGAGTCGTTTCCAGCAATCATCGATGGCGAGTTCGAGCTGTGGCTTCCAGTCTCCGTCGGCGTGCAGGATGCGGGAACGGAGCAGGCCGCTCGCGCGGAGCGGATCGATCTCGATCAGGAAATAGAGGATCGACTCAGTTTCGCCGCGGCGGATAGCAAGCATCCGGTGCGAGGGGATTGTCTTCACCGGCTCGCGATACTCGTAGTACATCTTGAACTTTTCCTGTTCGTCGACGCTGTCGATGCATCGGCGACTTTGGATGATGCCCTCTTCGAACATCAAGTGGCGAGTCAACTTGCGCAGGTCGGCATCCTCGCTAATCCGCTCGGCTACGATGTGGCGGGCGCCTTCGAGAGCGTCCTCGACGCTGGCTACTTCTTTCTCCACGCTGACGAAGGTGGCGGCGAACTGGTGCAGCGGCCAGGAGGTGTGCTGCTGATTCCAGAGGTAGTCGGCAAGCGGTTCGAGGCCTTTATCACGAGCGATTGTCGCTTTCGTCCGGCGCTTTGGGCGGTACGGCAGGTACAGATCTTCCAACTCTGCGCGGTCAAATGTGGCTTCGATCTTCGCCTTCAGCTCATCGGTCAGCTTGGCCTGCTCCTGGATGGAGGTGAGAACGGTCGCGCGGCGGCTGAGGAGATCGCGGAGGTAGGCGAGCTTTTCTTCGATGGCGCGAATCTGCACCTCGTCGAGATTGCCCGTGGCCTCCTTCCGATAGCGGGCGATGAACGGTACGGTGCCGCCCTCGTCGAGCAGACCGATAACCGCGACCAGCGAGTGCATGGAGATATTGAGGGAGTTGGTGATCTGCAGCAGAGCTTCGGGGGACAGCGCCTTAGTGTCAAGCATTCTCTCCTATCGTAGCCGGAGAGATTCTGGAAAACGGGCCTGCGCGGCTCCAGCTGGATACATATATAGATGCGTTGGTTACTCCGCATGCTCCCACAGAAGGCCAGTCTGCTACGGAGACTAACTGCTCAGGCGGGACCGTCCTCTTCGTTAGCACAATTCTGCTTGTGCAGATTTCGCCGTTCCAACGCAGCTGCCTGCTCCTGGAACTCCATCCACCCACGCAGAATCACCACCGCGGCAACCTGATCGATCACGTACTTACGATCCCTTCGGTCGCGCCCGGCTTCATCGAGGATCTCGTGCGCGGCAACCGAGCTCAGTCGCTCATCCCACAACTCGACCGGCAGCCCAGAGCGTTCATGTAACTCTTCGGCAAACTCCTGCACCTTCGCCGCCCACGGACTAAGGTCTCCCGACATGTGCAGCGGATTGCCGACCACGATCTTGACGACCTCGTGCTTGCGAGTCAATCGCAGCAGACTGCGCAGATCTTCGCTCCGACTCTTCCGCCACAGCGTCAGCAGCGGCTGCGCCGTGTAGCCCAAAGGGTCTGAGAGCGCCACACCCACGCGCACCTTTCCGACATCCAGCGCCATTACCCGTCCGCTCGCCATACGGTCAGTCTACGACTGCGGCTTTCCTGCGGAAGTGTGACTAGAGCCACATCGAAATCGCCGAATCGTATCCACACGCGGACAGGATTGTTCTGCATTCCGGCCCGGCCCAGTCTCGGACGCCCCCAGCACAGCCTCCAAGGCTGATAATTTCGACATAAACATCCACTATATCAGGCAGATAGACTTGGTTTGCCTTGTGGAGTCGGCGGCTAAGCTTACCTATACCTAGTGGACGATTAGCAAATTAATGGGAAGAACTGATTGCTCGTGATCGTAGTGTCACCTGTGGACAGTTTCGCGTGAAAACTACTTCGCTCGAAAACGTGTCGCCTTGGTGATTTGCTGGCTCGCGATGCTGCGTCGGGTTTGGAGTCGAGTGGGTCGTTCATCGTCCTGATATGTTTGCGTGGCGCATCAGGGCAGAATAACTAGTTCTGGCTTACTGCCGCTGCCCATTCCATAAATTGTCCCGGAACGGAACGCGCCTACATCGTATTTGTAGCAACCCGGAGTCATGGCTTTCGTTGTCACCGGCTTTTTTCCGCCTCCCATGATCGGGTCATCGGGGTCAAACGGCGAGTCAGTACCGAACGAAACGGTAAATCCGTGATTCTTATTCGGACTCATCCACACCACTGTAGTGCCGGTTTTGATACAGAAAAATTGATTATTCTTAGCGTCCGGGACGCTGGGCTTTACGTTGGCGGAGCTGGCTGACCTGCCGATGCTAATCGTGCATTGAGACGAAGCAGAACCGCAGGTGTTGGTTGCATTGCATAGGGTCTCGGGCTGCGGTTCCTCACACACGTATTTACTCTTCGCCTGTGCGAGTTCCCCGGTCAGGAGAATCATGCAAGTTGATAAAAGCAATGCAGTCCGAGTGTTTAACCGTTGTTGAACTTTGATAGTCATAACCCGATCTGTCCTCGATTTCATTTCCACTCGATGATGTTATTCAGCTTCCAGGCATTCTGGTTAAGTTCGAACTGCAACTCGCCTTCGTTGTTGACGATGAGCTGCGCGGCAGGGAAAAGAACGCCGCTGCTCTTGCTCTTGTCGGTATCATTCAAGTTGATTTCACCGGCAGTCAGATTGAAACTCTTCGTTTGGGTATCCCAGTAGGATTCACCAAAAGCGATCCGGCGGTTGGTGACAAAACGGATCGTTCTGCCAGTGGGCGTTATGATCTCGCGAATGAAACTGAGATCGTAGCCGACTGTGCCGGGGATCGTTATTCGGCCCACGCTTTTCATCTTTTCGAGAGCATTCACCAGCCCGTCGTTCTGCCCCTTCTGAAATGCCTGTACGAGAACGTCTCTGTCCTCAGGACTCGAGAACTCATAAATAATAATCTTGATGCCAAAGTTTCTTCCTAGCTGTGTGCTTGTGCCAAAGGCTTGTGCGTCGATGGTTTCAACATTCGACCGCTGTCCAAGGCCGTGGTCGCCAGAGATCATAAACAACCCAAGCAAAAGGAAGATTCCCTTCGCGAAGTGTCGAATTCTTAAGTTAGCAAGCATGTGGTTTTCTCCTGCCACGCATTGTCTGCCGAAATAAACCGTCATCTCAGGTTCCGGTTTAATGGATCAATGTTATGTAGCAGGCCTGGTCTCAACAACTGGGGAAATCCCTAATCGGGCTGCCCTGGTAGACGGAGAAGCCCTGAAAAGCGAAGCTTCTGGACTGAACTGAAGGGGTACAAACTCATTCTGACCTGTATAGAGATTGCGTGGACCATCATTTCTCTCGCAAGGAAGAGTCAGTCCCAGCGAGCCGCGTTGGAAGTTGAGGCACGTCACTTTAGACCGTAGGTTCAGCTAACCCCCTCAGCAATCCGAAAGTCCTCTCCACACCCGGACCGAGCGCAGCCAACGCCTTCTTATGATCGTCACTCTCATATGCCGCCAGAGAAGACTCGCTACGTTGACCGACGCACATGATGAACGCCGGCCGGTGTGCTCGTAAGTTGTACAAAAGCTCAAGCCGCTATTTGGCAGCCATGACTTTCAGG
Source organism: uncultured Acidobacteriaceae bacterium (assembly GCA_963841335.1). Taxonomy (GTDB): domain Bacteria; phylum Acidobacteriota; class Terriglobia; order Terriglobales; family Acidobacteriaceae; genus Edaphobacter. The sequence continues at coordinate 1,452,798 of CAWJCF010000001.1, forward strand.
AGTGCCTGAGCAGCCGAAGTCGATGATGCAGGATTCTGTCCGGTGACGAGGCGGCCATCCGTGACCGAAAACGGTTGCCAGTTCGACATCTTCTCGTAGATGGCCCCCAGCCGCAGCAGTTCATCTTCAACGAGGAATGGCACCACCTTGGTAAGCTGCACCGCTTCCTCCTCACCGTTGGTAAAGCCGGTTACGTGCTTGCCTTTCACAAGCGGAGCTCCCTTGTAGGTAACGTGGCGAAGCACCCCAGGCGAATGACAGACCAACGCGATGGGCTTGCCGGAGTTGTAGAACGATTCAAGCAGAGCAATGGACTCGGGGCTCTCCGCAAGATCCCACATCGGACCGTGCCCGCCTGGATAAAACACCGTGTCGTAATCCTCCGATTTCATGTCGGCAAGTTTGAGTGTGTTGGCAAGGGCCTTCTGCGCCGCTGCATCCTGCTTGAAGCGAGTCATCGCCGCAGTCTGACTCTCTGGTAGATCACTCTTCGGATCGATCGGCGGCTGGCCGCCTTTGGGAGATGCGAGCGTCAACTGCACACCGGCATCTTTGAAGACGAAATAGGGTGCGGCAAATTCTTCCAGCCAGAAACCGGTCTTGCGGCCAGTGTTGCCGAGTTGGTCGTGCGAGGTTAAAACCATCAGGATTTTCATCGTTCGGTGTCCTCATTCGCTCTGTGCAGATGCCGAAGTGCGTCCGGGGCCGATTCATGCTATTACGACAAAATGGTCGAGATTTGTGCCTGCGATCTGGAGTGCAGTTCTTGCAGCATAAACCACTGGCTCTCCAAGCGCCTCACCGTGCATAACTCAATATTTGCACCGGAGCCAAGCCTCGTCTGGCGCCCGTTTCTCTCTCGGCCTGGATGACATTGGTGACACCGATGGCACGCTGTGCGGCGCCTCTCGCGACCGAGTGCTGATCTATTCCGAGTGGGCCGAGAGCGCAGGGGGCGCAGGTCTTCGGTTTGCGATGGAAGTAAGAGGTTGCAGGGCATAAGGTTAGGCGGGGAACCAACTCGTGCAACTTTTGGGTGTGTCACACGTTCGTCGCGTTTGGCGCGGTGGTTTGTTCCGCGTCAGTTATCCATCCACCCACAACCCCTCGGACCGATGTTTCATCGATTCGTAACTCAAAACTGCCGTTGTGACATGGCATGGCGGGCAAGGCCGTGCAGGAGGTGTGTGTTGCGATGCGGTCGCGACGCCTGGGCCGCTGGTTGCCGGCGATAGTGATGGCGCTCGGCTTCACAGCGTTCGTGCCCGCCTGCGTGGCCCAGGTTCCAGTGGCGAGCAACCCGGCGCCCGTGAGCTTTGGCAGCCAGGCGGCGGGCACCGCGCAGGCGCAGACGACCGTGACGTTTACCGGAGCGCCCAATCTCGCCTACACGCTGGGCACGGGCAGCACCTGCACGGGCACGGTCTCGGCCGGCATCTGCACGGTCAACGTGGTGTTCACGCCGAAGGCGCCGGGGCAGCGGTTGGGTGCGGTAGTACTGACCAGCGGCGGCGCGACCGTGGCGACGGCGCTGCTGAACGGCACGGGCGGGCGCGGCGGTGGTGTTCCCGAGCAACCCGACCACAACGACGCTGGGCAGCGGCTTCAGATTTCCCGGCGGTGTGGCGGTGGACGGCGCGGGCAACGTCTACGTGGCGGATGTCAAGAACAATGCGGTGAAGGAGGTCGTGGCGGTTGGGGGCAGCATCCCGGCGAGCAACCCGACCATCCTGACGCTGGGCAGCGGCTTCAGCGAGCCCTTTGGTGTAGCGGTGGACGGCGCGGGCAACGTCTACGTGGCGGATTTTGGCAACAATGCGGCGAAGGAGATCGTTGCGGTGGGGGGCAGCATCCCTGCGAGCAGTCCGACCATCCTGACGCTGGGCAGCGGCTTCAGCTTTCCCTTTGGTGTGGCGGTGGACGGCGTGGGCAACGTCTACGTGGCGGATTTTGGCAACAGCGCGGTGAAGGAGATCCCTCTGGCCACGCCGCCCAGCCTGAGCTTCGCCTCTGCCAACGTGGGCAGTACCAGCAGCGACAGCCCACAGACGCTACTGGTGCAGAACATCGGCAACGCGGCGCTGAGCTTCCCGACGCCGAGTATGGGTAACAATCCCAGCATCTCTACCAACTTCGTGCTGGGCGGCAGCTCCTCTTGTCCGCTGGGCACGACAGGAAGCCCAGGTTCGCTCGCGGCGGGCACATGCACCTACTTGATCAGCTTTACCCCGACCACTACTGGCAGCACCTCCGGCGCGCTCGTTTTTACGGACAACAGCCTGACCGCCGGCAACAACGGAATGCAAAGTGTTCCGCTGAGCGGAACGGCCACGGCACCGGTTGCGGCGACGCAGGCTATCGCCTCTACCACGCTCACTCAAAATCATGCGGCCACGTCGTTTACGCCGGTAACCGGGGCGAATGGAACGGGCACGCTATCTTATAGTGTCTCGCCCACGCTGCCCGCGGGGCTGAGCTACTCCACTTCTACGGGCGCAATTACCGGCACGGCTTCAGTGACCTGTGCAGCAATCGCCTACACGGTCACAGTTACGGATGCCAACGGCGCAACGGCTACAGCGACTTTCAGCCTGACCGTGACGGGACTTGCTGCGACGCAGTCCATTGCGGCGCTGACGCAGAATCATGCGGCAACATCGTTTGCGCTTCCCACCGGTTTAACGATTTCTTCCACAACAGGTTCGATTTCGGGCACGCCTACGATGACCAGTTCGGTTACAACGTATACGGTTACTGTGACGGACGCCAACAGCGCGACCGCGACGGCGACTTTCAGCTTGACCGTGAATACTGCTGTCACGGCTGCACAGGCGGTCGCGGCCACCACTCTGGTTGATAATCTACCGGCAACCGCCTTTACACCGGTAACAGGATCGGGTGGCACGGGGACGCTGAGTTATGGCGTATCGCCCGCGCTGCCCACGGGGCTTAGTTTCTCGACCTCCACTGGAACGATCACTGGCACAGCGACGGCAGCAAGTACGGCGACGACCTACACCGTCACCGTTACGGATGCGAACAGCGCGACGGCCACGGCATCTTTCAGTCTTACCGCGATCCTGAGCGTGGCTCCGACCGTGTCGGTGAAGGCCATTGCGACGCCTTATGGTTCGACAGCGGGTATCGTGGTGACGGCGACCGAAAGCGGCACTGCGGGTGTTGCAACCGGGGGGGTGGTGACGTTCAGTATCGCCAGTCCGGCGACAGGCAGCTTCAGTCCAGCTATCTGTACGCTGAGCGCTGAAGGTACCTGCACGACCACCTACACGCCAAACGGGACGCTCGCAGCAGGAACTTACGCCAATGACATCGGCGCGAGCTTCGCGGCAGTGGGCAGCTATGCGGCAGCCAGTGGGACAACGACGCTCACGGTGACGCAGGTCACGCCTTCGGTGTCTCTGGTATCTTCTGCGAACCCGGTGGTGATGCAGAATGCAGTGACGTTCACGGCGACCGTATCGTCGTCGGCAAGTGTGCCGACGGGAACGGTGAGCTTCATCGACGGCACAGTGCCGCTCGGTTCGGCTACGTTGAGCAACGGTACGGCCACGTTCACGACCTCGGCGTTGACGGTGGGCACGCACTCGATTACGGCGATCTACTCAGGCGATACGAACTTCATCACGGTGACGAGCGCCCGCGGTGAGCGAGCAGGTTGAAGACTTCACGCTGAGTCTGACGACCACCGGCGGCACAACCTCGGCGACGGTGGCTCCCGGAGGGACGGCGATGTACCCGCTGACGTTCAGCCCGACGGGGTCGACGACCTTCCCAGCGAATGTAGCGTTGAGCGTGACCGGCTTGCCGACAGGAGCGACGTTTACGCTCACTCCGGATAGCATCGCCAGCGGTGCAGGGGCGACCAATGTCACGCTGTCCATCACCGTGCCGCAGCAGCAAGGAGAGCTCGAACGCGGTGGCGGAATCGGGAAGGGAGTGGCGCCTGTTGCGTTTGCTCTTCTTCTGCTGCCATTCACGAGACGGCTGAGAAGATCGGCGAAGAAGTTGAGCCGCTGCGGTGCGCTGGCCTTGCTCTTACTCGCAGGAGCAGGCGCGCTGGCAGGGCTAACCGGATGCGGCGGAGGCGAAGGCATCGTCGCGCAACCGCAGGAGAGCTACACCGTCACGGGTGACTGGAACATCCGGTTCGTTGACCCACTCCACCAACGTCACCCTGATTGTTCAGTAAAGGAGAACAAGGATGCTCAGGAGGCATCGTCAACTTAACGGCGATCTGTGCAGCATCGGTACAGGAAAGCATAGATCGGCATACAAGGCGAGCTATGGAAGGAGAGCCGCGATGGCGGTCTTGTGCCAGAGGTGAAGCGCTTGCTCGAGCAGCCGCCGATGGCGGGCTGCGGAGAGGAGATGTTGGCGCAAGGGAAGGGGGGCGTTGATCGACTCGAACACACAGAAAACGTTGAGCGTGCTCTGGAGATTGAAAGTGACGATTCACGAGGCGAGAGATCGGCGAGCGATCGGCGAATTATCGAATGCAGATTCCAGCGTCATTTCTTCCTTTAACGAGGGGCGAGAGCCTTTTATACGATCCGCAAGTGGCCGGTGCTGGACAACGGGTACCTGCGCGAGCCGATTCCTCACATCTAATCGCTAAGAATTCACATTCAACCTAATTCTCTTCTGCTCGCATTCCTCCAACGAAGACATCACCGATTGACGGGTCGATCCGATCAGCTCGAGCCAGTGCCCAGTCAATCCATGGTTGGAGTTTTTCAATCTCGATCACGGTCTTTTTCTTCACGCCCAACACGAGTTTAATTGACGGATGCCATACTCGCACGTGACCGTGCCGTCGGTTAGACGCGCACGTACGGATCTGTGCGGGGGCGATCAGTGATGATCGATGCGGATGATCTTGCCGAACGACACCAAATCCATCCGCGCCGCCGGCCGCAGCACCCAGCCGCTTCGGCTCGCTCCATCCCGCGCCTACGCAATCGACACGCCGGAGATTCGAAGCAATCCCGAGGATCGGCTCACCCGGTTTGGGCCGAGCTGCATCCGTCAGAGGAACCTTCGGGCGCGTCAACTGAAAGTCAATGTAAGACCCATCGGGCGACATCGTGGGAGACGAGTCCGGCAAGTCGCCCAAGAACGGCGCAACCACCGCCATTGATCTTTATCAACTGTTAATCCAAGCTCAACAGACGTCAATCTAACCTAGAAAATAGGCCCCTCCAATGAATGTCCTGGTCATCGAAGATGACAACCGAATTGCGAGCCTCGTCGACCGCGCACTAACCGAGGACGGACACCACGTCTCCTTATCGAATAACGGCCGCGAAGGTGCAGGGATGCTTCTGTCCGGAAGATTCGACGCCGCATTGCTGGATATTCTCCTTCCCGAAATGGACGGATTTGAAGTTCTAAGGCAGATCCGCACCAGACACTGCAAAACGCCGATCCTGATCTTGACTGCCGTCGATGCGGTTCCCAAAATTGTTGAGGCCTTTGATCTGGGAGCAGACGACTATCTGGTTAAGCCATTCATTCTTGAAATACTCCTCGCCCGAGTCGGCGCCATTGCAAGGCGCATCGCGTCAAGCGAACCGGCGGTGAACAAGGTGGGAGATGTCATGCTCGATCGTGGTCGTCGCATAGTTGTGCGCAATGGGAAAGAGATCGCTCTCACACGCAAGCAATTTGAACTTCTCGAAACCCTTATGCGGCATAGAGGCCTCATTACCACTCGCGAACAACTGATAGAGGCTGGCTGGGGCCATGCGGCTGAGGTGAAAGAAAACACCCTTGACGTCTACATCCATGGTCTGCGGTCGAAACTCGAAAATGACTCCGACGAAGGGCCTCTGATCAAAACCGTTCACGGGTCAGGCTACATGCTTGTGACGGTCTAAAGTGCATTCTCTCTCTGTTCGCGCCAAACTCATGGTCTATTACCTGCTGGTGATTCTGGCAGGTCTTCTCATCTTCGGGCTCATGTCCTTCGGTGCGCTCCAATATGCTCTTCTACAGGGAAAGAAAACACATTTGCAGGGCCGCGAAGATCGTCTGCTCAGTCTGCTCAAGGAAAATAAAGCTGCGGGAGTTGCCGAGCCACTAAGCGAACAATTGAAGAATTATGCACTCGTAACTCACGAAGGAAATCTCTTTCACGTCCACAATCTCGATGGCACCTTTCTCTTTCCCTCTGAAGACATCAGTCATGACTGGGCATTAAATTCGGAAGACTGCACGCGACCTGCATTCAGTCGTGTCGTTATCGATAAGCAACCGGCCCTCGTTATGTGCCATATGATTCTTCTCGATGGCCGCATGGTCCGTCTTCACATCGGCGGCTCCCTTGAGGAGGAATCTTACATCCTCCGCAAATATCGCAATGCCCTTCTTCTACTCATGCCTGGCTTGCTAGTCTTGTCTTCCGTCAGCGGATACTTCCTTAGCAGCCGCGCCCTCAAGCCCGTTGATCGAGTAACGCGAGCCGCCCTCGGCATAGGCATTGGCAACCTGTCGCAACGCCTTCCGGTTCCGGCCGCAAAAGATGAAATCCAGCACCTCGCCATTGCCTGGAATCAACTCCTCGCAAGGCTCGAGACCGCGGTCTCGCGTCTCAGCCAATTCTCTGCCGACGCCTCCCACGATCTTAGAACCTCCATCACTGTCATGCTCGCGACCGCACAGCTCTCTCTTCATCGCCATCGCTCCGAAGAAGAATATCGGGACTCTCTCGCTAAGATCGTCACCGAGTGCCGGACTGCTTCCACCCTCCTCGACGCACTTCTCTCTCTCGCGCAAAGCGATAACTTCATCCACGAAGTAGCCTTCAAGAAAATCAATCTCTGCGAACTAGTGGTCAGCGGCTGTCGGCGCGTCGAGGATCTCGCCGAGTCAAGCGATATCCTCCTTGACTGGCATCTTCCCGCCGAGACCGTCTACATAGAAGGCGATGAGCTCCTACTGCAGCGTCTCCTCGGAATCCTCCTCGACAACGCAATCCGCTATACACCCGAATCGGGCGAGATCCGCGCCGAAGTCTCCGTCACTGCGCACAACGCATTCGTCACTGTGCGCGATACCGGCGTCGGAATGTCCGAAGACGTGCGCCAGCACATCTTCAATCGCTTCTACCAGGCCGATCTGCGCGAGAGAAAATCGAACGCGGGCAACGGCCTGGGCCTCTCCATCGGCCGATGGATCGCAGACGCGCACGGCGCAGAGCTGACCGCAGAAAGCACTCCGCTTCAGGGCTCGATCTTCCAAATTAAATTTCCGCTGAATATCTCCGAGCCCTCACCCGAACCAATCTTCTCCAGATGATTACGAACTTAAGGTTGCTGAAATAAACCTTAAATCAACCTTAACTTCAAGCGGGATTTTGAGGGTTCAGCTTTTTTTCAGCATTATTCATAGCTCGGTAACCCAGCTTACTTCCCGTATTCACAATGCGACCTTACGCTCGGTCACACCATGACAAGAAAAAGCCTGACAGCAAGCCTTCTGCTTCTCTCTGCAGGTGTGTTTGCGCAGACCCATCCCGCAACTCCGGCTGTCGCGGAGACATCCGTCAAAGACCCCGTCGCTCCCGCGTACTACTACATCGATCCGTCACCGCTTCACCTCGATCGAATTCTCCCTCCTCCTCCTTCACGAAACTCCGCGGCCACGACCGCCGAACTCACCGAGCTGCACCACATCGAGTCCATTCGTACGCCGGCACAGGTCATACAGGCCGAGGCTGACGATCAAGAAGAAGATATTTTCATCTTCAAAACCGTTCTCGGACCTGCATTCACCGCAGAGGCTCTTCCCCTCACAGCGGCACTCTCCGCTCATGTGCGCAAAGATGAATCGGCCGCCGGCGGCCCGCTCAAGAAAATCTATCGTCGTCCGCGTCCCTATCAAATCGATAGCGCTCTGCACCCGGTCTGCGCGCTCAACGCCGAGCCCACATCCTATCCCAGCGGACACTCTCTCTCCGGGTATCTTCTTGCCTTTACGTTAGTGCAGCTTGTACCGGAGAAGCGTCAGCAGATATTCGACCGTGCCGACGAATATGTTCACAACCGCCTCATCTGTGGAGTCCACTACGCCAGCGATATCGAAGCAAGTCGCATGCTAGCCTACGCGGTCTTCGGTTCGCTCGCAGCCTCACCCAAATTTCAACAAGACTTGGCAGCAGCTTCGGAAGAAACTCGCCGCAAGCTTGGATTGTCTCCTGTCTTGCCTCAGCAGTGAAGTCCCAAGGAAGCACCCAGCGCAACCCCTTGCCGCATTGCATTTTTCACATCAGGCGCATACTGCGATTTCTACGGAGGAACCTGTGATTCGAAACATCGTCTACCGTTCAAGCCTCAGGCTTTTACTCAGCTTCTGCACACTCTTGTTCATGGCGGCGCCGCAATTGCTGCACGCCCAGTCTTCCACCGCGACTCTCTCCGGCACCGTCACCGACGCCATCGGCGGCGTGCTGCAAAATGCAGTCGTCACCGTAAAGAATGAAGCGACCAGCACCACTAAGCCGGCTGCGGTCGACCCACAGGGTCACTTCTCACTCAACGGGTTAGCACCCGGCCGTTACAGTCTCGAAGTGTCTGCGCCAGGATTCTCAACCAACCGCCGCGCGGTCCAGCTCAACGCAGGGCAGAATATAGACATCACCGTCCCGCTGAACATCGGCGATGTCTCCCAGCAAGTGACCGTCGAGGCCAACGCCGTCGGCTCCGTCGCCGCCGCGCTTGCGCCCATGGACGCGTTGCTCGATGCCACCTCGGCGCGCACCGTCATCACCCCGGCTTTCATTCAGAACTTCACTTCGCCCATCTCCGACTACGGCGAAATCGTCAACATGGCTCCCAACACCTTCACCACCTCCAGTGACGGTGTCGGCCTCGGCCAGTCCAAGACCATCTTCCGCGGCTTCCCCGACGGCGACTACGATATCGACTTCGACGGCATTCCCTTCTATGACACCAACACGCCCACGCATCACTCGTGGGCGTTTTTCCCCGCGCAGTCCATCGGCAGCGTCGACTTCGACCGCTCGCCCGGGACGGCGTCCACCATCGGACCTGCCCCCTTCGGCGGTTCCATTCATCTGCTCTCGCGCGACCTCGATCCGCTTCAGAACCTGCGTGTAACCTTCGCCGGTGGCTCCTTCAACACCTACCTCTACGATGCGCAGTACGACTCAGGCTCTTTCGGTCCCAGTCACAAGCTCAACCTGACCGCCGACGTCCACCACATGCAGTCAGATGGCTATCAGACGCTCAACCTCCAGGCTCAGAACGCCGGTTCGCTCAAGATGGAGTACAAGGTCAGCGACAAGACCACCATCGCCGGCTATTCGGGCGTTGTCTGGGCCGACGCCAACACACCCAACTTCAGCGCCACGCGCTGCCAGATGTATGGCGTTGGAACTGGCTATAACTGCTTCATCACCGGTACGACCCTCTATCCCAGCACCGGCGCAGGTATCAACTTCCTGCTCACCAACAACTCGGATCCACTTCTCTACCTCAACAAACAGTACAACTGGTATCACGTTCCCACTGACTTCGAGTACGTCACCGTCCAAAGCCAGTTCGGTCACGGCTTCTCCTTTGAGTTCAAGCCCTACACCTATAACTACGACAACTCCGAAAAGTACTCGAACGCGACCACGATCACCGAGCTTCCCGCCTCGGCCTTCCCCGCAACACCGAACTCACCAGCTGGTACCTACCTTGGCCTCCCCGTTGCACCCTGCAACGTCGCCGTCACCAAGAAGGGGGTCACGGCTCTTCCCTGCGCCGTCGACAAATACAACAGCTACCGCAAGTACGGCGAAGTCTCGCGGATCAGCCAGGTCTCCAAATTCGGCATCTTCAATGCTGGCATGTGGTACGAGTGGGCCAACACCAACCGGCACCAGTACCCCACCGACCCGCTCAACAACTGGACCGATCAAAGCCTGCCAAACTTCGCCGAGAAGTTTGTCACTAACAGCTATCAGCCCTTCGCCGAGTTCCAGTGGCACATCACCTCGCGCCTCAACTTCACTCCTGGCGTCAAGTTCGCCTACTACACCGTCGGCACGCAGCAGTTTGCTGATGACGGCAAGACCATCGGCTGTCTTGTCACAGGCCCCTGCGACCCGTCGAAAAACCCCGCCATCAGCCCCAAGGCCTTCATCGCCAACGGCGGCAGTTACTTCTCCACGCTCCCATCCGGCAGCATCAACTACCGCATAAGGAACAACTGGTCGGCCTACGTTCAGGCCGCGCAGGGCAGCATCGTGCCGCCCTCCAGCGTCTTCGACTACAACCAGGGAACCACCGGCAACGTGATTCCGCCCGCCGTTCTCCCCAAACAACAGAAGAACACCACCTACCAGACTGGAACCGTCCTCAAGCTCAAATACTTTACCTTCGACGCCGACTACTTCTACGTGCACTTCGACAACAGCTACTCGAGCGTCCTCAACCCGTCGGGCGAGCCCGTCTACTTCCTCCAGCCCAGCTCCATCACGCAAGGCTTTGAGGCGGAGGCCAACGCCACCTTCGGCCATGGTCTCAGCGTGTACTTCAACGGCAGCTATGATCATGCCGTTTACTCCGGCACCTTGAACGTCAATTGCAACACCGGCGCGGGTTGCACTTCCACCACGCCGCAACTCACCGTCGCTGCTCCCTCGGGTCTGTGGGTCCAGCAGACTCCCTCAAACATCGAAACCGTCGGCGCCACCTATCAGCACAAAGCCTGGGACGCAGCGTTCTTTGACAAGAGTATTGATCAGCAGTACATCGACAACGGCGCTTACCACAATCAGTTCACTATTCCGCGCTTCAACTTGGCGAATGCCTTCGTCAACTACACCCTCCGCAGTGGCGGGCGCTTTGACCAGACCAAGTTCCGCCTGAGCCTCAACAACATCTTCAACTCCTCTTCTGCCACCGGCATCACACTGGCTGGCAGCCCGCTCACCCAGAACATCACGGCCAATGGCACCACGTACACGAATCCGTTCAATACCTCGGGCGCAACCCCCATCAACGGTCAGGACAATGTCAGTATCCTGGCCGGGCGCAGCATCATGCTCTCGGTCACCTTCGGCCTCGCACCGAAGCGTTAGTCTCAACAAATACAAGCGCCGCGCAGTCAAAATCCGCGCGGCGCTCGTCTAATTACAAATAGAGGCTGTCTGCGATGAAACTCTTAGCGGTATCGGTCTTACTAGTCGGGAGCCTTTTGCTCTCAAACCTCTCCTCGGCCCAGCAATCCCAGAACTATCTAGCAAACAACACAATCCTCATCATCCGCCACTCGGAGAAGCCCGACGTGGGAACTGGCCTCAATGCCGCAGGAGAAACCCGCGCGCGTCTCTACTCGAAATACTTTCAGCCCTTTCAGGAAGAAGGGCTCTCGATCCAGGTCGATAGCCTCTTCGCCGGAGCTGATTCGAAGAACAGCTTCCGTCCGCGTCTCACACTGGAGCCGCTCAGCAAATCCTCAGGAATGCCTCTTCACTCCAACATAGGAACCCAAGACTCCGAACTGCTTGTTCAGGCTCTGAGGACCGAAGCCCATGGCCAGCACCCACTCATTGCATGGCGTCACGGAGAGCTACCCGCTCTCTTACGAGCCTTCGGAGCATCGCCGGAGGAGTTATTGCCAAACGGCCAATGGCCTGACGACGTCTTCGACTGGGTAATCGTCCTCGACATGGGACCGGATGGAAAACTCACCTCCGCAAAGCGAATCCGCCAGAGCCTTAGACTCCCGGTCTCCACACCCTAAGCTCAGGTGCTCTGAGAGGTCGGACCCAGGATATAAACCTTTCAAATGTGAAGCTCGGGGTTAGAGGACATCTCAGGTTCAGTGTTTCGAATGCTCGGTGGCCGGCTGCGAAGGTGCCTGCCGTTTTTAGGGTGCGGACATGGACGACGCGGCTGGCGCGGATAGCTAACGGGTACTGAAGTGGTTGACCGAGCTCTTCACCCCATCGCTCGCGCCGGTGGCCTCCATCAAGTCAACGGTGTAGTAGTAGGTCGTCTGCGGCTCGAGTTTATCGAGGCGAACGCGGAAGACCGTCGATGAGTGATCCGGGTTCAACCTGATTGGAGACTTTGCGGTCTCGGTCAGGCTATGTGGATCTGTCCCATAGTGCACGATTCCGTAATGCACGGGGGAGCCACCAGGATTGTTCGTCGTCCAGTTGATAATCGTCAAATGCGCCTTCGCCAATTCGATCTCGGGCCCATGGATGATGCGCACCTGCGCAGCTTTCGGAGTCGTTGGACTTTCCTGAGCGGACAGGCTGCTGCTCAAAGCCGAGATCGCCAATATTCCAAGCACTCTGTTCATGTTCACACCTCAAAAAGCTCGATGGCCAGATGATCGAAGGCACATCCACGCCGTTTATCGTTGACGCTACGGAACAGGCGGTTTGGGGACAGGCATGACGCTGCAGATCGCCGATACGCAGGGTGGTAGAGGCGGAGTGGGGATCAGCAACTCGTTGCCTTGGGTCGCAGCCGAACCCCCCCTCATACAAGAACCCGTATAAGTATCGCTGTTGCGGTAAGGCCTCGTGAAACCGTCCGATAATGTTTGCAGAAACGCAACAATCTCATCCTCCTCCTTATCTGTGAGGCCAAGATCCCCGCTGGTCATATCGATATTGTTTCGTACCTCAGGCATAGGCCAGCAATCGACTTTTTCGGTTGTTCCCTTCGGGCAGTGTCCGGAGGTGACCGGATACGCATACTTATCGCGCGTATTGTAGAAATGTACGAGCTGCTTCAGGCTCTTAATGTAGCCGTTGTGAAAGAACGCCTTCTGGAAATATGGCCCGGGAGCTTCCGTGGTAGGACATTGCGGCGGTGTCATGGCCACATCGCGCACCGAAGATACCTGCATTTGGCCGTCGGCGGTAAGTGCGTATTGCTTCCAACTCATGTTTGGGTTGGGACCGGAACCGAACCCGCTTCTTAGGAAAGTCCCAAGTCCCAAATCTCTGTAGCCGAAACCGTAAGGGTTAGCAGTGAATCCGTAAGCATCCGGCGTGGTCTCGTAATAGAAAGAATCTCGCGGATTGAGAGGCAGGCCCTCATTGGCCGAGCCAAAGCACGTGAACAGAGGGTTCACCATGGCGGCCGAGCTAGTGTCTGTCTGGTTTGACCTGAGTGTGGTTCCGCGTCCATCGAGATGGCATGAATTGCAGTTGCCCTTGCCGTCGAAGAGCTTGAACCCCGCCATCTCCTCTGGTGTGAGCTTGTACTTGCCGGCCAGGAACGCGTCGAATTTCGATGAGAAGGCGCTGACCTGCGCGGACTGTTCGTATGCATCAATCGACTGCGCCCAACGGTCGTAGACCGTATTGGCGCGGGTTCGGTCGGCCGCACTTAGAGGAATCGGCGTGGTGCTCCCGCCAAACACCGCAGCCCCAGCAGGGGTCGCACAGATCTGCTCCGTCTCACGCGGAAAGTTGATCTCGAACGAGCCCTTGCCCCATACCTCCTCAAAGAGAGGTCGGTACACAGCCTGCGAAAGCCGGAATGCGATGCAGGCTGTGTCGGGGAGACCCATTTCCTGAGTGTCGACGGGAGGGCCCTGTGCCTGCTCGGCGTCGGGAATCCTTAGCAAATACCCTGTCGCGCGTGAGTCGAAGAAGTTTCCGCCAAAGAATTGACCCTGTGCCTGGTTGTATTGGAGCACAGGGAAGAAGGGTGAATACGGGTGTCGCTGCGGTGTCCGCTTGCCCGCCCGAGTGTGAACCGATCCGGGAAACGCGCTTATTGTCAGGTTGACCGAGGGGATCGGCCCACCGAAGCCTACATATGGCATATGGCAAGACGCGCACGCTTGATTTCTGTTGGTTGATATGTTCTTGTCGAAAAGCATGAGCTCGCCGAGTGTCTCTACTGCTTCAGTTCCGATATCTCTAAGCACGGGCGGCTGACCTGTCAGAATCGGGGACTGTAACCCGTGCCCGCGTGCAAGCGCTCGGTCTTCGATGACGTCTACCTCCCGTTGAACACGATCGATCTCGGAATTCAAATCGGGCGGGAGGATGCCAGGCGGGTACGGGTCGTAAACCGAGTCCGAGAGGGCGGGTCCACTCCGCGGTGACACCTTTGGTTTGGCTAGGGTCATGAACAGCGCCAGTACACAAACTATAACGACCGCTACTATCGCCAGCATTCGCCGATCCATAGATAACCTCTTCGTGAGTCGTCGTTCGGATGGTTACTTACGTCGTCGTACTTCCCGGAGTTGTTGGGTCGAGGGCCTGCCACCAAAGCGACCCTCTCGTGTGCTTGTTGGAGAAGGTCCAAATAGATTCGAAGGGCCTGAGTACATCGTAGCCGCCGGCTTAGGTGTCGACTATCGCCTCCTGCACTCGGTCAACGTACGAGTGGAATACGTTTCAAAAATGGTTCGATTTCCCGCCAAACAATCTGTCTCCGCAGGTCTTGGGAATCGGCGCCTCCTTTCGCTTCCACTAAGATCCGCGAACATCGCAAACAAAAATACTACCTCGCGGCGATCTCTAACTCGCCACCCTCCGCCTTCTCCGGCAGCGTCATCGTAAGCGAGTGCGCCGACTCATCGAAACGGAACTTCGAAATCGCCTCCTCGCCGTAAGTAATCTTTCCCGGCGCAGACTTCCAATCGAAGACTGTCACCTCGACCTCATTCCATTGACAAGGTATTCAAAAAGCTCCTGGAGGCTGAACAGGAGGCGCTCGCCTTTTCGTAATCGATAAGCACGTCCCGCCGAGAGGCGACCTGGCCCCACACTGCTACTACTTCGAAGAGACGTTTGTTGTTCGATGGGTAGAAGGCCTTTTTCCCTGGAAGAAAGACAGCTTGAGCATCCACGGCCCTGGCTACACTTTCGGGAGAATTGCTTTAGGGCTCCGAACGGGTCAGTGTGTCAAACAGTGGCGAGGCCGGAATCAAGGACGGATTGTCGCCGACGACCGAGAGCGACAGAATGCGGATCCTGTCGTTGTTCGGCAGTGTAAGCGTGCGAGCGCCCGCAGGCAGATCGAGCGAGTACACGAAGAGATAGGAGTACTGGTACGGCTCGTTGAGCCCTTGCGCTGTGTGGTGATGAGACGCGTACCAGCCCAGTGGGGCCTGCTTAATGTAACCGGGTTTCAAGCCAACGTAGTCATCGGGATAGCGCCATGTGGGCGGCTCGGACACGCTTTGCGGATCGAGGGGATGCCATGCGGCGAGATTGGCGGAGACGGGCCAATCTCGGTCTGGGGCATTTTTCCAGATGCGCGTGTCCCACTGGCCTATCCAGCCGGTCCACGATTGAATGTTCAGTTCCGAGGCACGATTCCCAACACGGAAGAGTGCCTTCTGATCGTCTGCAGAGGAGGAGGCGGCCAAAAGATAGATGCGGTTGAATCGGCCAGTAGGCAGCGCAAGCGTTTGGCCCCTGGCTGTGACGGCGTTCGGCGCGCCGGTTTCGGCTGCGGCAAGCTCAAACCTGACTGGACCGTAATCGATCTCAGCCGGAAGCATCTCGGCAGGCATCGCGTTTCCCTTACCATCCATGCCGCCATCTTCGATCTTCGTATCATCGTTGCTGGCGACGGCATGATCGTAGTGCAGCACGACGGTCTGTGTATGCGGTCTCGCAATCGGAGCCTGCGGCGGTGCGAGGCGCAGAGCAAAGGTGCGCGGCTGATACGGCGTGAAGGATGCCATCAAGTCGCCTTGGTTCACTTCGGCTGACCCAATCGGCTGCTCCTGCGCATTGACTTCGCGCGCCGACGCAATCGGCGCAGCAAAGGACACGCGCGTGTTTGGCGCCGGCTTGCCGTTTAGCTCCCCCATGCGGAGAACAAGTTCGTCGCTGTCCTCGGCTTTTTTGAGTGCGAGCACGCGGATGGCAGGATTGCTGACACGCACCAGTGAGAAGCTCTTGCCTAGCGTGCCCGGATGCTTCTCTGTTGTAAACGAGATCAGCGGATCGTTAACGCGATACGCCTGCCATGCCGTCTGTTCCTCGCGGAGGTGGCCAGAGTGTCCCGCGACGCCGAGTGCGATCTCGTGATGTCCCCAGTCCTGCGTCGTCTGATCGCTGTAGTTGCCTGGATGGCCGTCGGCCGTGGGCTTCGCTCCGGGAGAACGCAGCAACGTCACGCGAATCGTCTGATCGTCAGGCTTGTCAGAACCATTCTTCACATCGGTAAGTAGAGTCACGCCAAAGCTCCCGTTTTTGTCAGTCAGATCGATCCAACGATGCGAGGCTACCTCGTACTGCCGCTGCTTCGCATTGCTTCGCTCGACGGTGCCGATGTCCCAGCTGTAGGTTGCTTTCGGATTCGAAGGGCTCAGCGAAAAAGCAGCCTTGAGGTTTGAGCCAGCAGTCTTCCAGTCGATTGCATACCGGAGATCGACACGGTTGCCGGCATCGCCCGCGGCAAGGCTGACAGTTTGCACAAACCGGGAACCTTCGGTCTGTCGCGTCACTTCAAGAGAGACGCGCGCCGGGCCATTCTCGCTGATGCGAATCTCTGCAGGTCCGCTGACAAAGGTGCGCGGAGCAGCCTGCTCTTGTGCGAAGTCCATGTTCCACGCTGGATAATTGCGAGGAATATCGGTGGAGATCGCCAGCCTGAGAGGCGCGGAGAGCAATTCTTTGCCGAGCTTCTTGTCATAGATGCTCGACACATCCCCACCTTCATTGAGCAGCACTCGATAACGCGGGTTTTCAAGCGAGCGGTCGTATGCGTGCAACACGTTGTTCGATATTGGTCGTGCGGCTGGGCGTACGTCGAAGACGGCATAGCCGACAGAGGGCGTGGGCGCCAGAAAGACCACCTTGCCGTCTTCCCACTGCGCCGGTGTCTCCTGCCCATCGGGACCATAGACGCGCACTGCTTTCGGAGCGGAACCAGGAAAGGCAACCGCAGCTTCGACCAGATCCTGGCGAACGATGTTGAGTGGGTTGTAAACCACAACAGGTATGCCCAGTGTGCGCGTATCGAGACCGGATGCAACAGCAGCGCTTGCACTGGTGACCACTGCGGCAAACTGATTGGCTGCGATCACATCATCATTCCATGCGTATTGATAAGCGCGTGGCGTCGATGTTCCCGCGCCAGTGTCGTGAAAGTGCCCCGCGAGCGCGAGCATCCATGCGTCATTCAGCCGCTGCTGCGGATAGGCGCGCGCACCAAGCCATTGAGCAGCGATCGAAGCCTTCTCCGCCGCGTCGGCAAGATTCTCATCCTTGATGATCCAGCGTTTGTGATAAGCCTGCGACGTGAGCGAGCCGGCGGAGTGATCGGTCAGTTCCAAGTCGCCTTCGTAGTGCGGCATATTCGCGGCCATAGCTGGCGTGATGGCGTTGAACATTTGATCGGCGGAGGACTCAACCACATGCACCGGGCCTTCTCCCACGCGCACCGTCACCGAATGTGCGGGGAAGGCCGGCGCACCGTTCAGCTTTGGCAAGGACGGCAGTATGGTGTCGCTCTTCGTTGCGATATCTTCGAGCAGTTTGACGGTGGACTCCTGCGGCGCTCCTCCCGTGTCTCCCGTGCCCACGTAGCGATAATCGGCGAATTCGCCCGACGCTTTGCCATCGAGATCGATGCGCTTCACCCAGTCCGTATCGGCGGCGACAAGCTTGTGAAGCGCGCTGGACTGTTCCTCGTTGAGCGGCGGCTTCTGTGTGCTGCTCAGGAGCGTCTGCTCCATGGACTTATCGGGAGCTTCGCTCAAGTCGGTGTAGATGCTGCTGCCGTATGCGCCAGGATGCAACGCCGCAATCACGCTCTTACCGTCCGGTCCTGCCCACACACCGACGTTGAAGGGTACGCCATCTGGCGTCTGCTCGGGCGAATCGGGCCCACCCACTTCAGGACCCGCGGGCCAGCGCCCACCGATCTTCTGCGTCGAGAATCCAGTGAGTCCGGCATGAGCAAGAATCGTGGGCAACGAAGCAGGAAATCCGAAGCTATCCGGCAACATGAATTCGCTGCTTGCCTTGCCGAACTCATGCCGAAAATACGTATTGGCATACAAAATCTGACGGAAGATTCCTTCGGCGCTGGGCAGGTTTACGTCGCCTTCTTCCACCGAAGAACCTGCAGGGAACCATTGTCCGCGTTCGACGTATCCCTTGATTCGAGCATAGTCGTTGGGAAAATATTCCTTCATCAGGCGATAGCGATTCGCACCCGTCCAGTTGAAGACATAGTGCGGATACTTATCCATGTAATCGAAGTTCAGTTGCATCGTCTTCGGCAGGAACTGGCTGATGGTCTGGGGAAACTCCCATCTCCATTGCGTGTCCAGATGAGCGTAAGGGACGACGAAGAGTGTAGGAGTCTTTGCAATGTCCGGTGTGGTCATCGTCTGACCGTCGGTGACGGTTACTAAGGCGAGTATCGCAGCCGCGGATGCAACGGATCGCAAAGGGCGTCGGATGGTGGCGCAAGCGGCACGAAAAGTAACTATCATTCTGAATCTCTCCCGGGAAAATCGTGTAAGCCGAAAAGCTCTAGTGCGCGATCGGCAAAACATGCCGGCCAACCTGTGTACAAAGCGGCACCGGAATCTGGCTGTCGCGTTATCTCACGTCAAACAACATCTGAAAGCCGCGATCCATGTGGAACTGGTTGTGACAATGAAAGAGCGTCGGGCCCTCCCCCTCGGGCGTCCAATCGACTTCCACCCGCTGGTGGGCGCTGATGAGCACAACATCCTTCAGCAGGCCGCTGGTGACTCGTCCGTCAATGCGCGTCAACTCAAACGAACTGCGATGCAGATGCAGCGGATGTGCATCGGAGCTGGTGTTGTGGAATGCGAACCGATAGCGCACGCCTTTGCGCAAAACCACGGGCGGATCCGATGAATCCGACGAGCGATAGCTCTTGCCGTTGATCGTCCATCGTTCCATGCCGTTCTCGCTGGGAGGGATACGTGCGATGACCATCGGCAGCGTTACGTCGGCATGAGGCTGTGCCACCTGTAGACCGAATTGCGCATAATCCCACGGCACAACAGTGGCACGCGTATTCATCGCAGTGCTGCTATAGCCCGCATACTCGACCAAAACACCCAGACCTTCGCCGCGTACACTGTCGTCGGTCGAGCCCAGAATCCACACTCCCGGATGGTTCATCTCGACGATTGCGTCGACGCGTTCGGCGGCGCCCAGATCGAGCGAAGGAACTTTACGAGGTCGCGGCACGGGGTTTCCATCCAATGCGGTGACGAGAAATTCGTGGCCAGGAAGGGCGATCTGAATATTTTCGGTCGCACTGGCGTTGAGGATGTGGAACAGTACACGCTGACCTTCTTTGACGCGAATCGGTTCGCCGTGACCAAGCGCTTTGCCGTTGATCGAGCCGACGCGGTAGCCAACCTCGACCATACTCGGACCCCAATCGGTCTCACCGAACTCCTCCACGGCAGAGGGGTTGTCATCGTCGTCCATATCGATGTAGAAAGGCTCCCACTCATGCGTGGAGAGAAAGATCTCCTTGTCGTAGCGCCCGGGATTCTCCTTCGGCTCAACGTAGACGAATCCGAACTGGCCGCTGTACACCCCCACAGTGAGATCGTCCATCGTCATCACATGCGAATGCACCCATCGCGAACCGGCCGTCTGCGGTGTCATGCGATAGCGAAGATGTCCATGCGGCGGCACGGACAGGCTGTTCTCCTCCAGCGTGCCATCCAGAGCCGCGCTCAAAGGAAAGCCATGCCAGTGCACATACTCCGGAATGCCGGTGTCGTTGAAGAGGTCCACGGTGACGGGAACGCCTTCGCGTAGACGAATCAGTGGCCCGGGCACGCTGCCGTTGTATCCCGTGGTGAGGATCGTCTTTCCGGGAGCGACGTCGACCTTCACTGGGCCGATGCGCAGTGTTAGATCCGCTGGCGTGCCATGTCCCGGCAGAGCTGCCCATGCGGGGCCTGCGGCAAGTTCGACGACGGTTGCCGCGGCTCCTGAGAGAAAGCCGCGGCGCGTCAAGGACCCGTCATGCAGAAACCTGTTATTTGGTGAGGGTTCGACGATACAGTTCACTTCCATCCGTGCCTATAAAACAAATTGCAAGGGTCTTGCTGTCGGCCTCAAGAACTGTGAAGCCGTTTACCTTCTGCCGGAAGACGGAGCGGTCGTACGGATTCATCTCATAGAGACCAGCGCCTCCTCCGCCGCTGACAAAGAAGTGCACGCTGCCCTCCGGCTTCAGCTCCTGCAGGTTGTGGTCGTGGCCGTTCAGATATACATCGACGTTGTGCTTCTTAAGAACGGGCAGAAGCCGCGCGATGAGTTCTTTGTTGTCGCCACGGGTCGCCGAATAGATGTGATAGTGGCCATAGACTACCTTCCACTGCGCGGTACTTTTGCTAAGTTCCTCATCGAGCCATTTCAGTTCCGCTTCATCGACCGCTGGAGTATCGAAGGCGAAAAACTGCACGGAGCCGGCGGTGAAGGTGTAATAGGGGGCAGGCATGTGCCAGCTCTGGCTTTTGGCTGAATAGATAATCTCCGCCGCCGGGCTGTCGGGGCCGCTCCAGTCATGATTGCCAAGCACGGCATAAATCGGAATGTGCATCGGGCTGTAAAACTGTTCCCACTGCGTCTGCCAGCGAGGATCGTCGGGGCTGTTCATGCCGCGCGCGTAGAAGTTGTCGCCGAGAGTCAGACCGAAATCAAAGGGATGGGTCTTGTGATACGCCACCATCGCCGCAGCGGTCTGCTTCTGCGCCACTGAACCGGTTCCAAAGTCGCCAAACGCCAGCACGCGAATGGGCTTGCCTGCTGGGACGGCGGAGAATAAGGGCGGCGGCACCCGCATGAACGAGGGAAGAGCGATACCGTAGCGCGTCTGCTGCAGCAGTTTTTGCTCGTCCAGCACCACGCCTGCGCTACGCATATCACCGATGGCCACTGCAGCTCCGAGCCTGGCGTTCAGCAGGCGGTTCAGAGAGTCAATTCGGACCGCCTTAAGCATCTCGATGGCGGCGAGGGAGACTTTCACATCAGGATCCGACGACGCATGACTCTCAAGGGCCGATAAGTCCTGGCCGCTCTGCCAATGCTTTTCGAGCGCTTGAATGAGGTCAATACGAAGTGTCGCAGAGGGCTCTTTTGCGAGCCGGTCGAGCAGGAACGCGGACTCCGAAGGCATATCGCCAAGGACGTGAAGCACGGTTGCTACAAGATCGCCGTCCGGCATCTTCTCGGCTTGCCGCTGAATCTCCTCGGTCTGCCTGATCTTCTCCGTAGCCTCAGCGCGGTAGTCCGCCGGAATGCGGGCCAGGATTGATTCGGACAAGGGTACCGCCGGAGGTCTGGACGGCGTCTGGGCGGCTAACTGCAACGGCATCAAGGGAGCTGCGAAAATCAAGAACAGAACAGGATGGCGTAACGGCGATTGCAGCAAAATTGGCGCTCCTCCTAGATCACTACGTGAACAGACTCAAGATAGCGCGCGGCTGTTAATCGATGATAAATTACAACACAAAAGTCGCAAATTCTGTCATAAATTATCATCCCTAAAACGATACCCGTATCATGGCTCTAATGCGTAATAAGGAACGCTTTACTGTAAACACAAAATTGTCGTCTAATTACCGGCTATACCCGACGAAGCACCAAAGCCGCAGGCAGTCTCTTAAGGTAGAAGAGACGAGGTGTCCTTCTCAGGATGTTAAAAACAAACACGACGGCGCCCAATCAATTAGGTTGCCTAAGCCCGCAAACAAATACTGCACGGCGCGATGTTCAGAAGACTTCAAGCGACTGAGCGATATGGTCGAAGAGACCCATGTTCTATGCCCTTTAGCTTTCTCAGTGGGCTTGGGTGAGGAGATTCGCCGCTCTGCTGTTGGTCGTCGTGATGTTGGAGTTGTAAAGGTTCTGGTACCCGTATCAGTTATCAAGACCCATCTTGGCCGTTGCCATCCCGGCAATCCATACGACGAGAGCGCGAGGAAACAGTCTGGGCAACCATGATGTAATTCGGACACTCGTTCTTCCTGGATAGGCCACGGCTCGATTTTGGTCAAAGGCTTCCAGCGTTCTTCTGACAACCGATTCCACGCTATCCATATCCCTTGGGGATCTCTGAGTTGATGTGCCGTCGAAGAAACTGGTCATTGTTGGGCCTGGACAGGTCGCCATTACGTGAACGCCCTTCGTGGCGAGTTCCCGATGTATGGCTTCGCTGAAATGGAGAACAAAAGCTTTCGTGGCGGCATAGGTCGCCATGTAGGGAAGCCTTGACCGGAGCCGATGCGGTGATCCACTCTGCTGCGTCCTACCCGGGAGCGCCAAAACCTTTGGCCCAGGAGTTAGAGACGTCTCAGCGTCTGCTAGACAACTTCTATTCGGTCTGTTCTGAACTGCCGTTGAAGAAGATTGTCTTCGTCGGGGCAGCGATCGCCCTCCCCAAGAGCACGAATGGAGAACCGAGCGACGGCTCTGAGGACTACAAGGATCGTCCAGCTGATGACAACCCCTATCTCCAGACCAAGTGGGCGCAAGACGCTATGGCGCGGAGAAAGGCAAAGGAAGGTTTGCCTGTGGTGATAGGCATTCCATCAATGACATTTGGGGAATACGATCCCGGCAATGGCACTGGCCGCTTTATTTTGGAGATAGCGAACGGCACCTTTCCTGGGTATGTCGAAGGCAATCGCAACGTCATCTATGCCGGTGATGGTGGCCGTGGACTGGTAAGAGTCTGCGAAGACGGCCAGATCGGAGAACGATACCTCATCACAGGTGAAAACCTGACGATGCAACAGATCGTGACCACAATCGCTGGAGTGACTGGACGACCAGAGCCGAAGAAGATTCCCCTCGCCGCAGCGAAACTCGTCTCACAATAGCAGACCTTCGGTATGAACACCTCAACGGTCCAGTCCCGAAAGTAAGCAGTTCCGTGACGCGCTCGGGTGTCAGAGAAGGCTTGCGGCCCTCGGTAGACGCCTGCTTTCTTCGCTATAACGATGCCCTCACGCTGGCGTTCCTTGAGTAGCGACCGTTCAAACTCGGCGAACGCGCCCATGACGGACAACAGCAACTTGCTCATGGCTGTGTCTTCTCCAGTGAAGAGCATCCCTTCCTTCATGAACTGGATTTGTACCCCACGGGTCGTGAGTTCGGTCACAATTCTGCGAAGGTCGTCAACCGCAAGTCCTTCGACTCCGGCTTCGCCGTCGCTCAGGATGACACTTTCGTGGGCTACCTTTGTTCTTGGGTGGCCTTTTTAGAAGATGATTTTGGCTCCGAACTGGAGTTCTCTTGGGGTGGTGCCTTGTGAGGTGGCCAGGCCGGCGGAGGAGTTTCCTATGGTGGTGCCGGGGGCTCCGGGGAGGACTACGTTGTAGGTGTTGAAGGATTCGGCGCGGAGCTCGAGGCTAGTGCTTTCGTGGATTGGGGTTTCTTTGACTATGGAGAAGTCGAGGTTGTTGAAGTTGGGCTGGCGGAGGATCATCTTGCCCATGTTGCCGTAGTTGGCTACGGGGACGGAGAAGACGGAGGGGTTGAAGAGGCAGGAGCCGGAGGTGCCGCGGGATCCGACTGACGTACTGCCGCAGGCTCCCTGAAGAGGATTGCCGTTGATGTTGGGGCGGGAGTAGCTGGCGAGCGAGCCGTTATCGCCGGAGATGTTGGCGGGGTCGCCGCCTACGTTGAGATTGTAGGGCTGGCCGGTGCGGATCTGGAAGAGATAGTTCGCCTTCCATCCGCCGACGAGGTAGGAGACCCATCCGGTCTGGAGCCAGTGCTGGTTGGGGCCGAAGGGCAGGGAGTAGACGGTGCTCCAAGTGAAGTAGTGACGGATGTCGTAGGAGGAGACGCCGTAGGCGTTGCGAGGCATGAAGAAGCTTTGCACGACGGAGCCACCGCCGGTGCCGTTTTCAGCAGCGAACCAGCCGCTGGAGTTGTCGAGGGACTTGGCCCAGGTGTAGGAGGCGATGGTGTTCCAGTTGTTGGAGAATCGCTTTTGAAAGCTGACGAGGAGGCCGTTGTAGTTGCCGTAGCCGTTGTCGGTGGAGTAGTGCCAGCCGGGCGTTGCCCAGGGCATGTATTTGTAGGTGTCGATGGTGGCGAGGGGTGTTCCATTGGGTGAGGGGTGCTGGGCTGCGTTGGCGAATCCGGTGAAGTTGAGGCGAGTGCTCTTGGAGCCTGCGTAGCCGAGGGAGAAGAGGGTGGTGGCGGAGAGTTGCTGCTGGACCTGGACATTCCATTCGACGGAGCGCTGGTCTTTGTAGCCGGGCGCGGCGACGTATCCTCCGCCGGTGGTGAGCCATGGGCTGGCGGCGACGACGGGGTTCGGGAAGTTGCCTTCGAGGCTGGTGATGGCGACGAGAGGATTTTGTGGGGCGCCGGGCCAGAAGCCTCCGGTGGCGGTGTTGGTCTGCTGGCCGGAGATGCCGGTGGTCCAGGGCCAGGTGGGGCCTTCGATGTTGTTCTGAACCCATTGGCTGCGGGCGGTGATGGTGTCGTAGAACATGCCGATGCCGCCGTTGACTACGGTATTGGTGTGCGGCTGATACGCGAATCCGAAGCGTGGGCCGATGTTGTCGGCGATGGAGGGACCGACTTTCTGCCCGGGCGAGAAGGTGATGTGGTTGTTGTAGGGCACGGCGGAGATGCCGCCGGGGATGCAGGGGTCGACGAAGGGGGTGGTGCAGGCGGCTACGCTGGAGGCGGCGATGATGTAGTTTGCGTTGGGGATGTCGAAGCCGTTGGCGAGACGGTTGTTGAGCATGCCGATGCCGGGGAGGTACTCGTAACGGATGCCGAAGTTGAGGGTGAGGTTGGGGCGGGCCTTCCAGGAGTCGGTGACGTATCCGGCCCAGAGCTGCATGTTGAAGTAGTCTTCGCCGAGGTCGGGTGTCTGGGCGGTGAAGGTGGCGGGGAAGCCGAGGAGAGAGGAGACGAGCGAGTTGCCGGTGTTGGTTGCGTTGATGTTGCTGGTGACGGAGTCGGAGAAGGTGAACTGCTGGTAGAGATTTCGCTGGAGGCGGTTCTGGTAGACGTAGTCGCCTCCGGCTTTGATTGAGTGGCGGCCGAGGAGGTAGGAGACGCTGCCGCCACCATTGATGACGGGGTTGCCGCGGTAGAGATCGGATTCGCTGCCGGCGTTGCTGGTGTTGTAGGGGCTGCCGAGATTGATGTACATGCCGCCGTATTGGCCGACATTTTGGAAGCCGGCTGCGGTCGCGGCGCTGTATCCGCCGGGGGCGTAGGCCTGGGTGAAGACGTAGGGCTTGAGCATGGCTCCGCCGCGGATGTCGAGGAGTAGGTTGGGGGTGAAGACGTGAGTGTAGCCTCCGCCGAAGTTGTAGGCGTGATAGTTGGAGATGTTGGAGCCGATGGTACCGGCGATGGGGGTGGAGTCGTAGACCCACATCTGGCTGATGCGGCCGAAGCCGAAGTTCTTCTCGCTCTTGTGATAGTCGATGCGGACCTGGTAGGAGTTGCTGTTGTCGATCTGCGGGCGGTCCTCGACGAAGTTGAAGCCGGAGGCTTCGTTGGCGACGGAGTTGGCGGCTTGGTAGTAGGCCTTTTCGTAGGCGAGCATGACCGGATTGATCATGGACGTGGGGATCTTGAGGCACGGGGTTCCGGTGGTCTGGAGGTTGTTGACGGGGACGATGGGATTGCCGTTGCCGTCGCATTTGAATTGTTGGACGGTGCAGGTTCCTCCGGTGCAGGTGGTGGAGTAGGGGTTGTAGAACTTGTGCTGGTAGTAGGAGTAGGAGGCGCTGGAGAAGTCGCCGCCGAGTTCCTGAGTGGTGGGGACGAGGGTTTGAGAGAGGCCGGGCTTGGAGTAGCGCCAGCCTTCGTAGCCGCCGTAGAAGAAGAGTTTGTCGCGGAAGATGGGGCCACCGATGGCGCCGCCGAATTGATTCTGCGTGTAGTGGAGCGGCGGGGCGGGGGTGGTGGAGCTGCTTCCGGGGCCGCAGCGGATGGTGGTGCAGAAGTCGCTGTAGCTGTTGCGGGCGTCGAAGTCGTTGTTGCGGATGAACTCCCAGACGGAGCCGTGGAAGCTGTTGGTGCCGGATTTGGAGAGCATGTTGACGACGCCGCCGGTGACGATGCCGAACTCAGCGCTATCGATGTGGGACTGGACCTTGAACTCCTGCATGGTGTCGATGATGGGGAGGAAGCCGTAGATGGCACCGCGGAGGTCGGTATTGACGATGCCGTCCATGTAGTAGAGGGTTTCGCGGTTCTGCTGTCCGAAGAAGGAGACTTTGTAGAAGGAGGTTCCGGGGATGGCGGAGATGCCGGCGTCGGTGGTGCTGACTCCCGAGCCCTGGGCGGTGGAGACGGGATTGACGCCGGGAGAGAGGATAAGCAGCGAGGTGAAGTTTCGGCCGTTGAGGGGGAGCTGCTGGATTTCTTTTGTCTGGATGACATTGCCCAGGTCGGAGGAGGAGTTCTGCAGCATGACTCCTTCCTGCTCGGCGGAGACTTTGACGGTCTCGGTGACGGCGCCTACGGAGAGGGTCTGATTTTCGGTGAGGGTCTGGTTGACGAGGAGGCTGAGGCCGGCAAGCTGGTTTGTGCGGAAGCCCGTTTTGGAGATGGCGAGGTAGTAGGGACCGGGCGTGATGTCGATGAAGACGAAGTAGCCAGTGGCGTTGGTGGTGGCGTGGCGAGTGACGCCGGTGTCCTGGTTGGTAAGGGTGACGGTGGCGGCTGGGATGACTTCGCCCTGGGGGTCGGTGATGGTTCCGTTGACCGTTGCGGAGGCGCTCTGTGCGGTGAGATGGCTGGAAGAGACGGTTAGCAAAGCCCCCAAAAGGTACAGCAGGATGATTCGTGAGGAACGCATGATCCTTGGACCTCTTTTTTGAATTTGACCGGATGGAGTGCGTGCGATGGCGACGTCTCCAAATCGACCTGACGCTAGTGGAACCGATATACGAATGTCAAGGGTGAAACCTCTTTTTACCAAGTGAAAATTAATTGAGATACAGGAAGAGGGCTTGAAGGATTAGGGGATGCCTTATCGTGCGGAGCTACAAAAAAACCACAGGTCCTTCGACTGCGCCTCTCGCGATAAGACTGCGAGAGGCTCCGCTCAGGATGACACTTCCTCGATGATTGATCGCATGCTCATTGCGGGGCAGAGGCTAGGGATTTGTTGCGGTAGACGAGGATGGGTTGCTGGGCGGCGGTGGAGACTTCGATGGTTCCATTGGAGACGTGGACGGTGGTAGGGGTTCGGGTTTCTCTGGAGAGGGTTACGGCGGCGATTTCGTTGGGATTCCAGTTCGCGGGAAGCGGGGCGCGGAGGGTTTTTGGGGTTAGGGAGTAGAAGGCTATCTTATCTTCGTTGATGGGGCAGGAGACGGAGTCGTGAGTCGCGATTTCGGCTCCGTTGAGTGTGACGGAGTAGGTTTTGGCGGCCCAGTCTATGGTGATTTGGGCGTTGGGTGTCATTCCGATGTGGACGGTGTCGCCTTCGCGGCGGAAGGATTCGATGGGGAGGGCGTGGAGATGGAACCAGGGGAGAAGGCCGAGGTACCAGGTGTCGGTGATGGTGGTGCGGTCGATGTCGCCGCGGAGGATGCTGTGAGGGCAGGCTCCGTAGAAGAGCTGGTGGTGGCGATCGAGGGAATGGTCGGCGCGTGAGCCTCCGGAGTAGCCCCATGTGGCGGAGTTGCGATAGATGATGGGGAGAAGCGGGATGACGTCGCCGCCGAAGGGGCAGGTGGCGGGGGTTTGCGCGTACCAGAAGCTGCTGATGTGGCCGATCATGGGATAGCGGAGGGCTTCGGAGCTGACGTCGATGCCACGCTTGCGGTACTCGTCGAGGACACGGTAGCGGCCGGCTTCGAGGTTGCGGATGCCGCTAGCGGGATGGGCGGCGTCCCAGTCGTTGCGGATGGTGTAGTAGGAGAGGACGTCGATGTGGGTGGTCTGGCGGAGTTTGTAGCGCTCGCAGGTGTAGCGGATGCGCTCGACGCCGGGGCCTTCCATGTATTTCGCGAGGCCGAGGATGTAGGACTCTTCGCCGGTCCAGGCGCGGCTCTTCCAGAGTTGACCGTCGGGGCGGCGTGCGATGAGGGCTTCGTTCCATGCGGGGCTGCTGCGGTAGGCGTCGTCGTAGTTGTCGGAGAGGGTGACGATGGCGTTGAGGGAGGGGCCGGTTTCGAAGAGGCGCATCATGCGGTCGTAGCCGCCGATGCGCTCGTTGACGACGTTGACGGCGGGGTAGCCCGTGTCTTTGCCTTTGAACTGCCAGCCCCAGAGATGAACGATCTGCGGCGCGCCGTCAGTGAGGTTGTGGACGTCGCGGATGAGTTTTTCGCAGTCGTCGAAGGTGGCGGTGGGATTGGGGAAGAGGGGTTCGTCGCAGCGGATGCCGTAGGTGTACTTGTCGTTGTAGAGGGTGGTGGGGATTTTGGGCATGCGGTCGCGGACGAGTTTCGCTCCGGCTAGCCAGGGCTCGGCGGTGTTGGCGGCGATGGGGAGGAAGTCGAGGCGGCAGGAGGATTTTTGTTCGACGAGGAGGTTGGGGGTGCTGGCGGTGCCGCAGTTGCGTGGCTGGTCTTTGGGGAGGTTGAGGTCGTAGCAGGCTTCGCCGTTGACGCGATGAACTTTTGAGGAGCCGATGGCGGCGCGGCGGCTGCCGTTGGGGCCGATGACGGAGAGAAGGCCGCCATCCATGTAGGCGGTGGTTTCCTGGACGCACATTGCGGAGCTGGTGCCGAGCATGAGGATGGGGAGGGTTCCGAGAGCAGGACCCCAGAACTGGTTGGGTGGGAGAGCTCCGGACTTAGCTTTGTCTAGGGTGATGAAGTTGCCGCCGGTGTCGCCGTGAGCGAGCCATGCGCCGGCGTCGGATTCGCGGACGGTGAGGAGGCGAGGGATTTCTACGGAGATGAGTTCGTAACCTGCGGCTTCGGTGATGTCTTCGAGGGTGATGGTGAGGTTTGCGTCGCGGAGTTCGTAACGGAGGGTGAAGGAGGTGGTGCGGGTGTTGTCGGCGAAGGTCTCGAAGGCGAAGGCGGCTGAGGTTTGGGTTGCGGTGGCGTGGGCGGGTTTGAGGGGTTGGAGGGAGAACTGCCAGGGGGATTTCTGGCAGACGATGGCGCCGAGTTGTTTGCCGAGGTCTTCGCCGTGGAGGATGGCTCCGTTGGCGATGAGACGGTAGGAGAAGGGAAGGCCGTCTTCGCGATCGAGGGTGAGCTCGAGCTGCGGGGAGCGGAGGATGACGGGATTTTTTGGGGCGGGACGGTCGGTGAGTGGGGCTTCGTCGGCCTGCGCGAACAGGGTATGGGGCAGTAGGGAGGAGATGGCGGTGGCTGCTGTACCGGCGCCGGTGAGGCGGAGGAAATTGCGACGGTTGAGGGGTTGGAGCTCGTAGGGCATGACGGACCTCTTGAGAGCCATGGGAGCACAAAAGGTAATACCGGTGTCAACTTATTTTTTTATTGACGACTGTTGTCGATTACATATAAAAATATCTGCCGTGCGGAAGATCGCGCTTTTTTCGGTGCCTGACGTTGTGATTTTTGCGCCGGTTGAAGGGATTGGATTGCTGGCCCGGTAACCTGCGCGGGACGGCGGCAAAGAAGAGGGCGGCCGAATCGTTTTCGAAAATATTGATGGTTGGAAGGCAAGTGTTGAGGATTCTGGCTCGTGTTTGTATACGTATTCACTCCGTTCTGTATACGTATTCATTCGAACGATGACGAAAGAAGATTCATGAAATATCGGAGCGCAGTTTTGAGAGGGAGTTTTTCTATGAAACGCTTTTTGAGGCTATTCGCAGTAATTGTGGCAGTATTGTGTTTCGTTTCGAACGCTCTGGCGCAGACGTCAAGCGGAACGATCTCCGGCCGTGTGGTGGACCAGACGGATGCAGTGGTGGTTGGGGCTACGGTGAAGCTGATCAATCAGGCTACGAATGTCGTGGTCTCGACGACGGTCCGGCAGAATGGAAACTTCGTCTTCCCGGACGTTCAGCCGGGCACCTTCACGATTGTTATCGATGCGAAGGGGTACAAGGAGTTGTTGCAGGTGGGTTTGGTGCTGGCCGCGTCGCAGAGCCTGTTGTTGCAGATTGGACAAGTCACGGAATCTGTAACGGTCGAGGCAACGATTACGCCACTGCAGACGACGAGTTCCGAGCGCTATGCCGTGCTGGATAATGCGCAGTTGGAGAATCTGCTGGCGATCGGGCGCGATTCGATGGCGCTGACTCGGGTGCTGCCGGGCGTGGTGGAACCGGGCGGCTCTGGTGGCTATGGATCAAGTAGCCTGGGGACTTCGGGAACGCCGACGGTCAATGGCGTGAACAGCGAATACAATCTAGCGACGATCGACGGCGTTACGGGCAATACGCGCGGTCTTAACACGCTGGATACACCGCTGAATATGGATGCCGTTCAGCAAATGACTTTGCTGGGTTCGAACTACCAGGCGCAGTATGGGAAGACTGCCGGGGGCAACTTCAACTTCGTCACGAAGAACGGCACGAATCAATTTCATGGCGGAGTTTATTACTACTTTCGCAATGAGGATCTGAACGCCAATCCTTTTTTCAATAAATTCGGTAACAGTCAACCGCGTCCGCGCTATCGCTACAACACGATTGGCGGCACGCTCGGCGGCCCGATTTACTGGCCGGGTCACTTCAATACAAACAAGAATAAGTTGTTCTTCTTCGGATCTGTCGAAGACTCGCCGATCACCTCGCCTGATGGATTGAAGAATTACATGGTTCCGACGCAGGCGCAGATCAACGGCGATTTTGCGGCGGGCGTTTATGCGAGCTACTCGATCCGGTTGAAAAGCAATATTGTGCTGTACCTGGAGCAGGGGGCGACGATTCTTGGGGCGAATACTTCGTTGACGGGGACGACTTCAGGATATGATCCGGCGGAGCCGAACGATCCTTGGGAGAGCTATCAGGATTATGGGCATAACCATTGGCACAATAGCTTGCTCTGGGGCGAGGGGATTAGTAATTTTGCGATCGTGGGGACGGGGTTGATCTGGGGGAAAGGGCTAAGTCGTGGTGGAGCGGAGAAAGAGAAACCCAAGGCGGAGACTCCTGGAGCGGGGAATAAAGCGATTGCGCTGAAGAATTGCCACAATGTGCTGCTGCGGGATTTTTCGATTCTGGAGGGTGGGCACTTTGGGATTCTGGCGACGGGTGTGGACAATCTGACGATCGATAATCTGAAGATCGATACGAACCGCGATGGAATGGATATTGATTGCTGCAAGAATGTTCGGGTTTCAAACTGCAGCGTGAATTCGCCGTGGGTTGATGGGATTTGTCCGAAGAGCTCGTTTGCGCTGGTGTATCCGCGGGCTACGGAGAATGTGACGATCACGAATTGTTACGTGACCGGGGATTATCTGCTGGGGACGATGCTGGATGGGACGTACAAGCGGTGGGAGGTGGGCTCGAAGATTGTTCCGACGGGGCGGATCAAGTGCGGGACGGAGTCGAATGGCGGGTTAAGAACATTACAATTTCGAATTGCGTGTTTGAGAGCTGCGGCGGGTTTGCGCTGGAGTCTGTGGATGGTGCTCTGCTCGAGGACATTACGTTTACCGGGGTCACGATGCGGGATATTCGGAATTCGCCTATCTTTTTGCGTCTGGGGACGCGGATGCGTGGGCCGAAAGGGGTTCCGGTGGGGACGTTGAAGAGGGTAATCATCAGCGATGTGACTTGTTACGGCGCAGTGGCGGAGCTGCCTTCGATTATCAGCGGTGTGCCGGATTACATGATCGAGGATGTGAAGCTCGACAACATTTATATGCATCAGGTCGGCGGCGGGACGAAAGAGATGGCGGCTCTGCAGCCGGAGGAGAAAGGGGATGCTTATCCGGAGCCGAGGATGTTTGGGACGCTGCCGGCCAGCGGGTTCTTCATTCGCAATGTGAAGAATTTGGAGTTTGGCAGCGTGGAGATTGCTACCGAGAAGCCGGACGAGCGGCCTTCTTTCTGGCTGAATAATGTGGATGGCGCGGATTTCTTTCGCGTGAAGACGAGTCGGAACCATACGGCTCCTGTGTTTGCGTTGAAGAATGTGAAGGACTTTCGGGTGTTTGGAAGTTATGCGGTGAATGATGTGAGGCAGGCGCAGGTTGATCAGATGGAGATCTAAACCGCGACCGCGGATCTTCGCGGATTAGCCCGGATAAAGACAAGGACGAGATTTAGAGCGGCGAAACATTTGTGTTTGTGTTTCGCCGCTCTTGATTGGGTTAGCTTCTGATTTTGATAGCTGTTTTGGTGGCTTTATCGGCGAGGTTTAGAGGTTTCTGGGCTTTGGAGATGTCTCCTCCGTCAATGGTGATACGTTCGTTGTCTGCTCCTTCTAGTTGCAGGAACGTCGCGGTTGAAGTGAGGAGGCGTGGAGCGGTGAGGAGGATGTCCTTGCTGTCGATGATGCGTAGGGCGGACTCGGCTGAGGCGTTGGCCTGGACGTTGAGGCCGTTGATGGTGACGTCCTGAACGTGATCGAAGATGAGGGCGGGGCGGAGGTCGGGTGAGGCCACCTGAAGGCGGATGTTTTGCAGGGTGAGTCCTTTGACGCCGCGGGCGTAAAGTCCGTAGGCGGGCATGGGCCCCATCATGAAGTACTCGCCGGCGATCTGCGGGAGGTCGCGGCGGGCTGCGTCTTCGGCTGTTCCGCCACCGCCGAAGGTCAGGTTGATGTTGTCGAGGGTGATGTTTTCCATGGTGGCTCCGCCGACGCAGTTGAGGGTGATGCAGGAGTGCTTCTCGCCGGGGTTGGCGGTGCTGGTGACCTTGGATTCGGCGAGTTGCGCAGGGTCGGTGGTGACGGTGCCGTGGATGTTGCTGAAGGAGATGTTGCGCATGATGGCGGGTTCGTTGTTGGGGTCTTGGGCGTTCGCGTGCATGTCGTCGGTGGCGGGACCCGTTGGTGTGCCGGCAGGCACGGCGCGTGGAGCGCGTGGGCCTACGCCGACGTGGATGGGACCGGTGACGTCTTTGAGGACGATGTTGGAGAAGGAGATGTTTTCGTAGCGAGAGCCGGGGTTTCCCTGGAACTTGATGGGGCAGCCGTAGACCTCGTAGAGGATGCAGTTGGAGATGGCAATGTTTTCCGGAAAGCCGCCGCCAAAGCGGAAGACGGACCAGCGAGTGCTGAAGATGCTGTTGGTGATGGTGACGAATTTGCAGCTTCCGAAGAGGGCGCAGGCGTCGTCCTGCGAGAGGACGATGCAGTTGTTGACGGTGACGTACTGGGCGCTGATAAAGTGGAAGCCGTCGTTATTACCGTTGACGCGGTTGTGAATGTAGAGGGTTTCCATGTGGACGCGCTTGGTCTGGATGACGCGGATGCTGTGATAGGCGCAGTCGATGAGGTCGAGGTTGCGGATGGTGAGGTTTTCGCACTGATAGGTGAGGATGTGATACGGGCGCTTGTTGCCGCCGATACCGCTGGGGGGTGGGGTGCCGCGGACTTGAGAGTGGAATTGAGCGCCCTGGCCGTCGATGGTGCCTGGGCCTTCGATGGTGACGTTTTTCTGGCGGACGGCGAAGAGGAGAGCCCAGTTGCCGTCGACGAGGGTGGTGTCGCCGCTGAGGGGGATGGCGTCTACGGCGTGGTACTGCTTGCCGTCGGCGCTGCCGAGGAGCTTTGCGGAGGCGGCGATGTGGAGGGTGACGTTGCTCTTGAGCTCGGTGGTGCCGATGACGAAGGTTCCCGCGGGGACTAGGACGGTGCCGCCTCCGTCGGCGGTGCAGGCGTCGATGGTGGCCTGTAGGGCGGCGGTATCCAGGGTTGTGCCGTCGCCTTTGGCTCCGTAGTCGCGGATGTTGTAGATGCGTCCGCCGAGATTGCCGGCCGGTGAGGCGTTTTGGGCAGCCCGGGCGTAGGGGGCGGATGTCGCCATGGTTCCTACGATACCGGCTACGGCGGGGAGTGGGACCTGTGCGAGCCATTGGCGGCGGCTCATGGTGGGCTTGGTGGCTTCTTGCTCGACGCGATTGTTGTTCATTCGTAACCTATGGGGGTTGAATTGGGGTGCGGAACAAATTTTGGGAATAATCGCTATATTTCAAGGACGAAAGGCGGGCTCGTTTTGACGCACAAGAACAATAAATGTACTCGTATACATTTTTCAATGAAAATTATCGTCTTTCACCATAAGATGGTTCGGGTAGGTGAACTGGAGGCGTAGAACAGAACGATGGATATGCGCGACATTGCGAAGCTTGCCGGTGTTTCGAGTGCAACCGTCTCGCGCGTCATCAATGATTCAAGCCTGGTGAGGCCGGCCACGGCGGAGAAGGTGCGAAAGGTCATCCGGGAGCTGAAGTTTGTTCCGAATGGCAGCGCGACGACGCTGAAGTATGGGAAGAGTAGCAGCTACGGGTTGATCATTCCTGATATTACCAATCCGTTTTTCCCGGAGTTCATTCGGAGCTTCGAGTCGATTTTGGTGAGGAAGAATCAGGACATGCTGATGGCGACGACGGATCTGCATGCGTCGCGGATGCAGCAGACGATTCACCGGATGCTGGTGCGGCAAGTGGATGGGGTGGCTCTGCTGGCGTCGGAGATTGAGACGGAGCCGATTGAGACGCTGATTCACCATCGGGTTCCGCTGGTGACGATGGATCGGAGATTGACGGGGCCGGGGTTGAGCGATGTTTCGATCAACTATGCGAGCGGAATGAATCAGGCGGTGGAACATTTGAAAGAGCTGCGGCATAAGGTGATCGGCTACATTGGCGGGTCGGCTGGTCGAACGATCTCGGATCATCGGCTGCGGGCATTTGTGAAGGCTGTGGAGCGGGTGGGGTTGAAGGTGGATGAGCGGTTTTTGCGGGAAGGGGACTATCGGATTACGGGTGGAGAGAGGGCGATGACGGAGCTGCTGGCGATGAAGGAGAGGCCGACGGCGATCGTTGCGGCAAATGATCTGACTGCGATCGGCGCGATGCGGGTGATTCACAGGGAAGGGCTGTCGGTGCCGGGAGATTTTTCGATTGTGGGGTTCGACGATATTGACCTGAGCGATATGGTTTATCCGCCGTTGACCACGTTGCGGTTGCCGAAGCATGAGATGGCGGAGAAGTTTGTTGCGGTGCTGGAGTCTTCGGCGCGTGATCCTCATGCGGAGGGTCGGGAGTTCAGTGTGAAGACTTCCCTGGTAGTGCGGAAGTCGACGGGACCGGCTCGCAGACGTTAGCGGAAGATGAAGTTCAGGGCGATGCAGGCGGCGAGCAGGACCGCGGCCAGAACGTACGATTGGGTTGAGATGCGATGGGTGGCTTGATCCTGGGTGAAGTAGGTGACACCGTGGAGTTCTGCGGCAGATTTTTTTTGCGTGAAGAGGCTGACGGTGATGGTGACGAACAGGCAGGCACTAAAGGCGTAGATGGCTCCATAGAAGTTGGCGAGCATCTGGCTGCCGCAGGCGATGGCGCCTTGATGGAGTGCGAGATTATAGGTTGCTCCGGTGAGGACTCCGCAGAGTAGTCCGTAGAAGCCGCCGGCTGGAGTGGCCCAGCGGGTGAACATGCCGAGGAGGAAGACGGCGAAGAGGGGCGCGTTGAAGAGGGAGAAGATGAGTTGGAGGTAATCCATCAGATTGCTGTAACGGAGGGCGATGCAGGCGGTGAGGATGCTGAGCAGGCATGCTGCGGTGGTTGCGATTCGTCCGGCGCGGAGATAGTGGCGGTCGGTCTGGCGCGGGCTGAAGTGGGTTCGGTAGAGGTCGTAGGTCCAGACGGCGGAGAGGGCGTTGATGTTGCCGGCGAGGCCGGAGATGAGGCTGGCGAGGATTGCTGCGATGCCGAGTGCGAGGAGAGCGCTGCCGTAGTAGTGGCGCATGAGGAATGGTAGGGCCTGATCGTATCGGGGGAAGTCTCCCTTGTTGTAGAAGGTGGCTGCAGCGAGGCCGGGTACGATGACGAGAATGGGAAAGAAGAGCTTGGCGAATCCTGCCAAGAGCGGGGTTCGGATGGCGTCTTCGATTTTTTCGGCGGCAAAGGCGCGCTGGATGAGGACGAAGTCGGTGCACCAGTATCCGAAGCTGAGGATGAAGCCCAGGCCGAGGACAAGGCCGAAGACGTCCATCGGGGCGTGGTGAGGGTCGTGAGTGGGGAGCGTGGTCCAGAGATGCTGCATGTTGTCGGGTAGAGAATGCTGGATTCCTCGGACGCCGTGAGATTCGTGAAGGACCAGGTAGGCGAGCGGGACGAGGCCGGCGATGGTGATAGTTAGTTGGAGGATCTCGTTGTAGACGGTGGCGCGGAGGCCTCCTGCGAGGGTGTAGCAGAGGACGAAGAGAGCGGTGGCGACGACGATGCGCGAGAATGGCCATCCGAAGAAGAGATTGAGGACGGCGGCGATGGCGTAAAGACTGATGCCGGCGACGAAGATCATCATGAGTGCGAGGATGATGGCGCTGAGGATCTG
This sequence comes from uncultured Acidobacteriaceae bacterium, assembly GCA_963841335.1. Lineage (GTDB taxonomy): Bacteria > Acidobacteriota > Terriglobia > Terriglobales > Acidobacteriaceae > Edaphobacter. The sequence goes on from CAWJCF010000001.1 coordinate 1,489,215, forward strand.
GGTTGCGGGCCGTAGCGCACGCGGAGGAAGTCGGGGACAGTCATGGCTCCGCTGCGGGCGTAGATGGGCATCATGAAGAGGGAGAGAAAGATGATGGCGGGGATTGCGCCGAGCCAGTCGAAGTGGAGGGCGAGGATATCATCTTGCGGCCCGAAGAATACGAGAGATGGCTGGCCCTTGTTGACTCTGCTAGGCCGCCCACAGACCTTTCAGGCCCTCCTTGGTGCCTCTGGAGGCGTGGAAGGTGAACCCCAAGATGAGGAACGTAGGCCATGAGTTGTGCGAACCGCGGGCAGATGAGCCGAGAGCCCCTTCCCTTTTTGGGTAATGATTATCGAATGAGCAACCTATCACAATCTGAATTGCGGAGCCTTTTGACGACCCAGAAGTATCGGTTGGCTACCGCGTTGAACAAATTTTATAACGCGGACAGCACGAATCCGTCGGCGGGGGACGCTGCGGCAATCGAAATCGCACTGGCAATCCGCGTGCTGGTACATGGCAACGAAGCATTGTTGAAACAGTGGACACCAGATTTTGAAGATCGGGTAATCGCATTCGAGCCAAAGCTGGTTGAGCAAGTGCCAGACGTGCAACTAGAACCCGGCAAATTCGCGCAGACTCGCGGCGTGCCTCAGGACGTTGTGCAAATGGGAGACCGTATACGCTACGACCGAAAAAAGCTGACCTCGGCTACCCCGCGAACTTCGCTGCGAAACTGGTGGGGTCAAGTCTGTTGGTGCAGCGGCGCGAACAGTATCAGCAACAAGGAAGTTGTTCTGGGTCTGGCGAATAAAGATGGCGGCGCTCATGTGGACGGAAGCGGATCTCCAAACTATCGTAAGGCGAAGCAGCAAGGCCAGATTTTCTTCGGTAAACAGCTTAGTAATATCGCGAAGATGGGACATCTGGCGGCTATCGCAGGCGACCAGCTCAAGGCTTTCATAACAGCGAATTTCGGCCCAGATCAAAATGAAGTCGAAGACACTGAAGGCCCAGAAGGCACACACATCACTGAGCTAACGATGACTATTTATTACAGCTAGTTCTTGGCCTCTGCCTGGCCCTAGGCGCTATTTCTGGCCCTCAGACTAGGCCAGCGGCCCGTTCTGGCCCCTCTTGCACAGGCCATCGACTGTAGTGAGAATTGAAGTGATGTAGTGAAATTCGTGGTGGGCCGAGTGACTTTCAATCGTTCATAGACATTCACAAAACACCCTGATTTCATTGAGCGATTGCAAATCTCTGTGAATGTCTATGAACTGATTAATAGGTTCTGTAAGACCAGTATTCCTCGGAAATGCTTCTCCGCCAACCTTAGGTTTTCTTAGCCTCTATAACTTCGGGCCGCGTCGCAGGTTGCGTAGGCTCCGGATCTTGCCCTCTGCCGTCTTGGGACCGGTGCTTGCTCCCCCATGCCACTTGCAACGGCCGTTCGCGTATATTGCGTTGCACTGGCAGGGCCGCCCAGAACGCCGTCCCTTGCCGCCACAAACCATATCTCGGCATTCCGGTGGAAGCTTCGGCCATGAAGGTAACGTAGGGAGTGGCGGCAAATACCCACGATCGAGAAAGAAAGAGGCCCTACGTTTAGCTTCGCGCTTATCGCTCACAATTTTGAGCCGAAGGGCTTCAATACGAGCTAACTCGACCCAATATGTCTTGAGCAACCGCCGGCGTTCCTTCTCTGTAATTTCCACGGCATTCACGCTGGTTACGCTGGTTGCACTAATTACGCTATTCATAGATGTCTACCCACCGATCTCTCAACTCAACCCTTCTGTCTCTGTACGGCGTAACGAGCGTAGCTTTTGGCGATGATGTCGTGTCGGTCACAGGGGACTATTGGCGGAGTGTGCTAGGTGTGTTCTGATTTTTGATTACCTCTTAGAAAGCCAGTTTCTATATGGATAAGCAGAAATCAAACACACCTAGCACACTCTACTGATTGGACGTCATTGGACCATTTGTGAAGGCCAAGGATGGCAGCGTCGGCAACGGCATGGGAGGAAACGGCACTTCGCCATATTGGAGTGGCCGGAGCCGCAATCCTCGATAGTGAGTTCCCAATTGACTACGGACCTTCTCGAACCCGCGCAGCACTTCCAGCCAGCGTGTCAGAGATACCGCCCTTTCGCTTCGGGCCTCCTTCCATTGTTTGTAGTCCCGGTAGAGGTCACCAACTTTGGAAAACTGCAGGGACGGGCGGTCGTCCTTCTCAACGCGTTCAGTACGCTCAGCTAGCCAAAGTTGCGGCGTGGATTGATTCTCAAAATACTGGTTGCTCTCTGCCTCGACAGCTTCGCAGTTGGGCAGCTGCTTGCCGTTTACCAGCCACTTTCGATGCCCTTCCATCAGCCACAGAAGGACATAACCAAGATGCTCACGCAGTAGCCGGGGAAGATCGGCGTTCTCGCGCCCTTTGAAGGAGGCGTTGAACGGCACAATCTTGATGCGGCTCCTGATACCATCGCTCACACTACGAAGCTGTGGTTTGTAATTACCGTAAATGAGATGCTTGTGAGTGCGTTGGAACTCGAAATAGTCGCCGCGCATGAAGCGGGCACTAAGCGTGGCATCTCCGGTCACTTCGTTGATTAGCGCCTCGTTCCAGTGATCGCCGTCGTTTATCTCCGATGAGGTAGCCAGCCGAAGTCCTTGTAGGTTAGCTATATCCGTTGGGTGGCCATCGAACGACCTCGCCATCAACGTTGACGCGGGAACCTTGCGGGCATAATCACCCATTGCGTCCTGCACTAGATCCCCGAGCGTGTTCTTACCATTGCGGCCTCCGCCAATCCAAAACAGCATCCAGTGCGATTCCACCGCGCCGGACAGGCAGGCCCCTAGGGATACCTGATGAAACTGAATCAGATCCAAATCGTTTAGGGTAATTTCCCTCATGAATTGCATGAATGACTCTCCGCCTAGGGGTTCGGGCGCCGCCGCGGTACATAGAGTAATGAAATCTGTGGGATCGTGTGGGCGCATCTTGCATGTGCGCAGATCGAAGGTGCCGGCCGGGGTATTAAGCAGGTAGTTGTACAGGTCGAATTGATCGGTCGTCCTCGCGAACTCGGGAGCGCTTTGAAGGTGACGATCCACACCTTCACAGAAAGAAGCGGCGCCCATTGAGGCTTTGCCTTCGTAGTTCAATTCTCGAGAGATATCGCGGATGAGGTTGTAAGCCTTCCCCCATTGGTCCTTTCTCCATCTGGTCCCGTCGTAGTCCATCCAGGAGTTGCGGGTACGGTCGTAGAGCATCTTTCCTTTCATTCTTTGGGTAAAGATCAACGCCACCGCATCCTGCGTTCCCACGTTCGCAAGCGTCCGTTCGATGGGGGTCAGGGTGATTCCACCAACTGCCGGCGCTGCCACGGTCGCAGGGGGACGCCTTTCCTGCAATACCTCGGTCTGGCGCCCCACGGCTCTCAGGATGGTTAGCTCGCGGAGGTAGGTCTTGTGAGTGTCCCACTTGTCACGCGCCAGCTTGTTCTCCCGCATCAGTCGGTCGATACGCTCACAATCCCTGCCTGTCCAAAAGGCCAAATGTTGAGCGAGCGCGGCATCGGCGGCGCTCGCGTCGTAGCTGCGTTCGTTGGGATCGGGATAGCTAGCGGCTAAGACAGGTTCATTGGCGAACCACAAGTCCGCAAAGCTGGCGTTGCCGTCGAATGCTGACGCGCTAGAGCGACTATTCAGCGCACGGCGCAACAGTTCGCGATCATCTGCTGGACCGTTCCACTCTTCACAAGGCCCATCGGTCCACTCTTGCATCTCGCCACTGGCCGACGGGGGCACCGGTGGGAAGTAGGCAGCGATCAGCAACGGTAGAATCGCCGTCAGATCCATCTCGACGGAGCCATTGATGAAACCTTCAGCAACATACTCCGTCCCTAACGCAAAGAAGCGTTCCGTATGGTAAAACTCCAGGCCTTTGGCCCTGCAAACATGCGGGAGCATATCTCCCCTGTAGCTGAACCAAATGTGTATGCCAGTCCCGGAGATGCTGACTTCGACATACGCGCCGGGCAGCATTGCGATCATCGTCAGCGCCAAGTCTGAGAGCTTGCCTGTGTCCTGGTCGCGACAGCCGTCCACATCCACAACCGCGATGCGGCTCAATTCGGGGCGGAGCACGAAGCCAACGAAGAGTTTGCCAGGATGCTGGTTGGCGAACTGATACGCGGCATCATGGCTCATCCACCTGGACGGGTCGGTCACGGATACGGCCGGGATCTTGTTGAGCTTTCCGGTGGTTGCGTCTAGTTCGATGCGATATACGATGAATTGCGGATACTGTTTGAGTGCTGCGAGTCCGATGGGGATCATTGGGTATCTTTCTTTGGTTGGCTTGCGAAATGGGTATTTGCAGCAGTCTTTAGCCGAGTGCTGAAAACTAGTGAATCCATCTTCGGGGCTCTTTCGAGAAGACACACATCGAGCCCGCTATGCCTGAGTCTCTCCAGGCATTTGGAATTCCATCCTTCCCGTGTCTTTTGTATTTAATCCCACAGGTGTTGCACTGGACATAAAAGGAAGCCCCTCCCCAGACGTTGCGGAAGATTGCTACTGTTTTTCCCGTCGCCCCGGTCCGCAGTGAAGATAAAACTGCACTCTCCGCACTTGTCACCCTTGCGAGAGTGCGAGGCGATAAAAGCCATCAAGTCCTCAATTGCGAACATTAGTTCACCGCCTGTCGGCCGGCGGTTGGCACCTCCGCGCCAGCGCTGGCGATCAATGCAACGATATCTTGGGTGCGCCACGCGGTCGTACGTGGACCTAATTTCACGGCAGCCGGGAACCGCCCTGATCTCGAGCCAGCCCACCATGTTGACTTAGAGACTGGGATCAGGGGTGGAATATTGGTTTTCTTGTCGCCGATAATTTGTTTGAGACGCAGAAATCCTGTCTGCGGCAATTGATTTGTCATTGTTAAATCCTCCGTTGAGAACGTCTAACCAGGACTTTCTTCGATTACGGAGGACTTGTGAATACACTCTGCTAGCACCAGCTAGTCGCTGCTAGCAGCGACTGGCTGGTTCCGGAGTATTTGCCAGATATTTCACAGCAGTGTGAAGGCCTATCCCCAGCGCCTCATACTCTTCTTCGGCGCATCGTATCCGGGTGTCATACTTCCCGCTGTCCCATATCGCGCGCAGTTCCGCTTTCTTCTCCCGTGAACCACCGGGCCGGCTGTGCTTCTTGTTCGCAGTCTCCCTACCCCGACGACTACGTTCGAAACTTCGTTCTAGCTTGGTTAAATGGATCAGGGTAAGAGCGTTCACAGGTTGCATATTGAGAATCTCCTGTATGGAACTCAGCCCTTCATCCTCGGAGTGAATCATCTCGGATATTTTTTTGGCCTGCTTGAATGAAATCGAAGCAATGATTGCAAACCGCCCTATACCCGATAGCAATTTGCGGGTGACCTTATATTCCTCGGGATAAGCTCGTTGCATCTCGCCGACCGGAATCTGTACCCTCTGTGACTCAGCAGCAAGATCAGATGAAGCTTCTCTAAACAGAAGCTCCTCAAGCTTGTCTATCTCGCGTATGGTTCGTTTTTCTGGCGTTGCTATTTTTTCAGAACCCGGCTTCTTCCTGCTCATCTCTTCAGTTCCCCTTCGCCACACTGGCCCGGAAAGGAACTACATTTCCACCGCGTTGTGTCTGCTCTAAGAAGTCGGCCCAATGCTGCATCATCCTGGCCCGCGGTTCTAAGTAGAGCGCATGATTATAAGAGGCACTCACTGAATTACGGGGCGAGTGCGCCAGTTGTAGCTCGATATGCTCATGGGGCCAACCTTGCTCATGCAATAGTGTGCTGGCGATCCCTCGGAAGCCGTGACCGGTTTGAACGCCCTTATACCCCATGCGATTCAACGCCTCAAGGATTGTCATATTGCTCATCGGTTTTTGGGGGTCACGTTCACCAGGAAACACCAGCGCACCATTCCCGTTCAACTGCTTCAGCAGCGCTAGCACATCTAGCGCTTGCAGAGAGAGCGGCACGATATGCGGCGTGCGCATCTTCATGCGCTCGGCCGGAATATTCCACCGCGCAGCCTCCAAATCGAACTCTTCCCATTTGGCTCCGATCAACTCGCTCGTACGAACAAAGCTCATTGCCATCAACTTCATCGCTAATCGGGTTACGTGCTTTCCTTGATAGACTTCGATTGCTCTCAACAGCGCCGGAAGTTCCTTGGCATCCACACGGGCATGGTTCTCTTTCTGTCGCGACTTGAGAATGTCACCCGGTTTTATCTCGCCGGCAGGATTACGCCTTGCCAGTCCATGCGCCACGGCATAGCGGAAAATCTGCCCCGTAGTCTCTAGCGCCCGCTTGGCAATATCCAACTTACCCCGATCCTGAATGGCCTTGACGACTGCCACGATCTCGGGGGCTTCGATCTCCGTAATCAGACGATCACCAATCGCCGGAAACACATTGGCCTCTAGGCGGCTCCACGTTGCTTTCACATGATGTGCACTGTTGCCCCCCTTCCAATGCTCATGCCACTTAGCAGCGATCACGCAGAAAGGCAGTTCATTACTTTCACGGATAGCTCTCTTTTCAGACCTACGCTTTGACATTGGGTCAATGCCTGAGACAAGCAGCCGCCGAGCGTTGGCATGGAGCACTCTGACTTCTGCTACCATCACCTCGGGATACTGGCTAAAACTCATCTTCTTTTCCTTACCCTCAAAGCGATATTTCCAACGCCACAACTTACCCCCTGCCTTTGTCACCAGAAGGAAAAGGCCGCCGGAATCCGCCATTTTGTAATCTTGCTCGCCCGTAGTCGCGCGCTTTATCGCTGTATCCGTCAGCACTACTTCCCCCTCAAACTGATGAAAAAAGCAAAAGGCCCCCAGATAGAGGCCCCCAGAAAGGCATGGCTTTCATCGTACAAGTCCAAGACGTCATTGGACAACAAACAAGCATAACGCCTGCATATTCATTGATTTTGAGGGGAGATTTGGATTTTGCGGGATGAGGATGGATGGATTGATGGTCGGGGCGGAGGGATTCGAACCCCCGACCCTCTGCTCCCAAAGCAGATGCGCTACCAGACTGCGCTACGCCCCGACTTCTCCTAGTCTATCGCATCGACTTCGCAAACAATCCTCAAATGATCCCGAACAAACCATGCGACCCCGGACCAAACAATGCATGAAAGAGTCCATCAAACACCCACGTCAGCAGCAGCATTGGCAGCAGAACCAGCGCCATCAGCACGACGCAGAGGCCACCGAGAAACAACCAGCTCTGCACCGTGTGTTTCCGCGGCTCGTCCACGCTTCCAACCAGCAGCGCGTAGTTACGACGATTGGCTCGCCAGGCAATGTCGAACATATCGCCGAGAATCGGAACCGAACCAACGACAACCTCGATCGCGACATTTGCCACCATGCGCGCCACCGTGACATACGACACCCCACGAACCCAGGCTGCCACAATAATGATGCAGGAAGCGATGCCCCCGATCAGATCGCCGATCCCCGGAACGAACCCGACAATACCATCGAGACCGAATCGGATCGAGGTCCCGGGAATCTTGATGAAGTCATCCAGCACATGCGACAACAGATCCAGATTCTCGTCGTCGAATGCCTTTCCGCCGCGTTTTATCCGCGGTGATAGCACCTCGGGTTTCGCGGTAAACGCCATCACGCTCCAGACACCGCCCGTAGGATTGCCCAACCAGGCGCCAGTGCTATAATTCCAGTATACGGCGGCTATAGTTCAGTGGCAGAACGCCGCTCTGTGGCAGCGGATGTCGTGGGTTCGAAACCCACTAGCCGCCCCAAACATCCTCAATCCCTGCACATTGCGGCCACACCTTGACCCGCACCTCCAAAACATCGCCGGCACTCGTCCCGACCGAACCCTCCCTCCGTCTGTACGCCGGCACATCGGGTTGGGCCTATCCCACATGGAAGCCGGACTTCTATCCCCAGGGCACTCCCGCCAAGCGCTTCCTCGAGTTCTACGCGACGAAACTCACCTCAGTCGAAGTCAACTACACCTTCCGCGCCCTTCCCACCGCAAAAATGCTCGAAGGCTGGCTAGCCGCGACTCCGGCGAGCTTCCGCTTCAGTTTCAAAGCCCCCCAGCGCATTACGCACTTCAAGCGACTCCAGGACTGCACCGGCGACATGACTCAGTTCCTTGCCGCACTCGAACCCGCTCAACAATCTGGCAAACTTGGCCTGGTCCTCTTCCAGCTTCCCCCCAATTTCAAGTCGGATCCCGAGCGCCTCAAAGGCTTCCTCACCATTCCGGCGCTTCAATCGGACAACGCTCCTCCGATCGCCTTCGAGTTCCGCCACGAATCCTGGTTCAGCGAAGAGACGTACTCCATCCTTCGCGACCATAACGCCGCACTCTGCATCGCGGAGAGCGACGATCTCCTCACACCCGAAATTCATACCGCCTCAAGCTACACCTGCTACAGGCTGCGGCGAGACGGAGGCTACTCGACGCTCGAACTCGAAGCCTTCGCCAAACGCTTCACTGAACTCGCCGAACAGCGCGACGTCTACGTCTACTTCAAGCACGAGGACGAGCCCACCGGCGCCCTCAACGCAACAGCTTTCCTTCAGTTTGCTCAGGCGGCCCAGCGTTGATGCAGACCGCAGAACTCGAGACCATCGCCGAACACGCGTCAGACTTCACCCCGCGCCGCTTCCTCACCAACGGTCATATCCAAACCATCGCTGGCAACTATCTCTCGCGCACCGACCGCCTTCCGGCCCCCGAATCCCATCTTGTCGAAGTCTCTCCCGCCACCACCAACCAGATCGCTAGCCAGGTTCTCTGTCACTGCCATTGGCAGCCGAATGATCTCCGCGCGACTCGGCCAACGGCTATCATCGTGCACGGTCTTGAGGGGTCGTCGACCTCGCAGTACGTCATCGGCAACTCCAATAAGCTCTGGCGCGCTGGCTGCAACGTCATCCGCATGAACATGCGCAACTGCGGAGGTACCGAGGCCCTTTCGCCTACCCTCTACCACTCGGGCCTATCCGGCGATGTGCTTACTGTGATGAACTTCTTCGTCGCTCAATACGGGTTGCAGTCCGTCTCACTAATCGGCTATTCAATGGGCGGAAATCTGGTTCTCAAATTGGCGGGCGAGCTCGGTGCCTCTGCGCCGGCAGTTCTTCATTCCGCAATTGGAATTTCGCCCGCAGTCGATCTCGGCCCCTCCGCCGACGCGATGCATCTACCTCAAAACCGCCTCTACGAGATGAAATTTCTTCGCAATTTACTACGCCGCTTCCGCCGCAAAGCCATGCTCTTCCCGCGCGCTTACGATCGAAACCGCGCCGCTGGAATCCATTCCCTGCGTGAATTCGATGATCGCATTACCTCTCTTTACTCCGGTTTTGCCAACGCGGACGACTACTACTACCGTGCCGCCGCAGCCCGCGTCCTCAATCGCATCACCGTGCCCACGCTCATCCTGCACGCACTGGACGACCCCTTCATCCGCGTCACCGCCGAGACCCGCGAAACCATCGACGCAAACCCTCACATCACTTTGATCGAGACCAAGCATGGTGGCCACTGCGCCTTTCTCGCGCAGCCGGACAGAGCCGCCGGCTACGACGGCTACTGGGCCGAACACACCCTGCTACGCTTCCTGCTCTCCCACGCCTGAGATGATTTCATCCAACAGCCACTCACTCCTGCCGCTAAGATAGAAGAGAATGCTCTCCGAGTGGTCTGCCGAATGTTCCGCTGACGATCCCGTCCTGGTCGTGCCTTGGTCCGACCCTTCCGATCCCGCCAAAAGATTCGTCGACCTGCGCGAAAATCCCTACGACCTCGACCATCTCCCCGAAGCCGAGCACTATCCTCCGTTGATGCACGCCCTCCGCGCGCTCAACGCACCGCGATCCCCGGTCTTCACCGCAAAGTCCGACGCATGGCCCCTCGATCCCGATGAGCTCGACGCTCTCCGCATCCACCTCGGCATCGAGGCCGACGAAGCTCCCACCGGCTTCGCCAGCTACATCGATCTCTTATCCCGCGAGCGCTCCCTCTACGCCTCCTTCCACCTGCAGCAACAACTCTTACGCCGCCTCACCCGCTACGCTGAGTCACTGGATCACCCATATGCCATGCTCGACTGCATCATCCGTCCCGCAATGATCGATCTCAACGGCCCGCAAGAAGGCTTCGCCGTCAGCCTTTACATCAAAGCCCTCGGCCACGACGCCGCCGCCGCCGTGCAAAACTGGGGCTCCGCCCTCGACTCCGTCGTCGCCGTCATGCGAAGCAAAGAGCTAGCCTTCTCCTGAGGCAAAGCCGCCGTCCCAGCCGCGCTACTCCCCCTCCCCCAAACGCTCCCGTTACAATAAGGAGAAGGCGTTTTCGCGGGCGAGTAGCTCAATTGGATAGAGCATCAGCCTTCTAAGCTGACGGTTGCAGGTTCGAGCCCTGCCTCGCTCACCACTGCCCTTGTATCCCGGGCAGGTCTAGGCCTCCATGAAGACGTCTTCCGGAGTCACCTTGCGATGGTCCTCGGCGCCGCGATGCCCCGTCACATGCCACAGCGCCGCCATCCCGATTAACCCCAGCGCCAACACACATACACCATTCCACTGCCAGTGCACCCACGCGATGGTCGCCAGCGCCGAACCCGCCGCTGCCCCGGTAAAGTACACCGTCATGTACACCGTATTCAGCCGGCTTCGCGCCGAAGGCACCAGCCCGAAGATCCGTGTCTGGTTCGCGACCTGCGTCATCTGCGCCCCCATATCCAGTACCACCACCCCAACCGCCAGCATTACAAGATGAAACGCCGTCGAACGATGCGCCGACTCCTCCGCCCAAAGCAGAGCATAGGATGACGCCAGCAATCCCATCCCCACAGAGATGACCCAACGGGATCCATGCTTGTCGGCCAACCGCCCGGCCAGCGGAGCCACCATTGCTCCAGCAGCACCGACCACGCCAAATGTCCCTGCGACTCCCGCGCCCAATCCATAATGGCTCTGCAGCAGAAACGCCAGCGTCGTCCAGAAGCAACTAAATGACGCAAACACCAGCGCCCCAATCACCGATGATTCCCGTAACAAAGGCTGCGTCCTGAACAGCGTCCACAGCGACCTCATGGCATCGCGGTAGTGCAACTTTTCCTTCGGTGGCAGCTTCGGCATCACCTTCCAAAGCAATGGAACGAACGCCGCATTGATCACCGCAGCCACCACAAAAACCCACCGCCAGCCATGAATTCCGCTCACCCATCCCGCAAATGTCCGCGCCAGCAAAATCCCCAACAGCAACCCCGTCATCACCGTGCCGATAGCCCGCCCGCGCTGTTCATGCGAAACCAGGTCCGGCGCAATCGGCAACGCCACATGAGTCACCGAAGCCAGCATCCCAATTAACACACTCCCCGCAATCAACAGGTTCAGAGTGGGCGCCAGCGCCACCAGCACCAGGGCAATCGCCACCGCGCCGTACATCTTCATCATCAGAGCACGCCGCTCCAGCACATCCCCCAGGGGAACGAACCCCAGCAGCCCCAGCGCATAACCAACCTGGGTCGCCACGGCAACAAAACCCGTCCGCCCGGCAGTCGCCCCATACGTCCGGCCCATCTCCATCAGAAGAGGCTGGTTGTAGTACATCGTGGACACGCCAACAGCACAAGCCAAGCCAAGAAAGGCCAGCGGAGCGCGCACAGCGGTCTTTGTTGAAGTGGTCATACCAAGCGTATCTCTAGTGTAATCCCGGCAACGGGTCCTAACCTTCGAAACAGGCCAGTAGCAGCCTGCTAACCCTTGCCCAGCATCAACTTCGCGATCGTCGCCAATTGCATAAACGACGTCCCCTCGTAGATCTTTCCTATCTTTGCGTCCCGGTAGAACTTCTCCACTGGATAGTCCTTCACAAAGCCCGAACCCCCGAAGACCTCCACCGCAAGACTAGCCACCCGCTCAGCCACATGCGACGCGAAGTACTTGCACATCGCCGCCTCTTTTAGAAACTCCAACTTCGCATCCTTCAATCGAGCCGCGTTATAGACCATCAATCGCGCCGCCTCAATCTCCGTCGCCATCTCGGCCAGTTGGAACTGCATCGCCTGAAACTCCACCAGCGGCTTCCCAAACTGCTTCCGTTCCTTCGCCCACTTCGCTGCGTAACCCCACGCCCCGGCAGCCAATCCAAGCATCTGCGCACCAATCCCGATGCGCCCTTCATTCAGCGTCTCAATCGCAATCTTGTATCCCTTACCCGGCTCGCCCAGCACCTGCGCCGCCGGAACAACACAATCCTGAAACACCAATTCGCACGTACTCGATGCGCGAATGCCGAGCTTGTCTTCCTTCTTCCCCAGCGAAAACCCCGCCATCCCCTTCTCCACCAGAAACGCCGTTATCCCTTTGTACCCCGCCGAAGGATCGAGCGTCGCAAACACGATAAACAACCCGGCCTCCTTCGCGTTCGTGATCCAAAGCTTCTGCCCATTCAGCACATAATCGTCCCCGCGCTTCGTCGCACGAGTCTGCAACGCGAACGCATCCGAACCCGAACCCGCCTCGCTCAGCGCGTAGGACCCGATCGTGTCAACCGCCAGCCGCGTCAGATACTTCTTCTTCTGCTCCTCATTCGCCCAGCGAACCAGGGCATTGATGCACAGCGTATTCTGCACATCCACCATCACCCCCACCGAAGGATCGACAGCCGAAATCTCCTCCACCGCAAGAATCGCATTGAAAAAACTCCCACCCGCCCCACCGTATTCCTCAGGAATCTCAATCCCCATCAATCCCAGCTCAAAGAGCTTCCTAATGAGACCCGAATCCATCTGCTGGGACTCATCCATCCCGCGCACCAGCGGACCGATCTGCTCCTCTGCAAACCGCCGCACCGTATCGCGAAACATCTGCTCTTCTTCACCCAACTGCGTCAACGCCATCGGCACTGCATCCTGCGACATCTACTCACCTCAAAAGATATTCAAGAAAAAGTGAGTCTAGCATCTTGGATACACAAATGAATAGCCATTCAGTCGCCTGACCTAACGAAATCTTATGGATTTGCTAGCGGCTCTTGAGCGGTTTCGGCGGGGACAACTCGTCGCTGGTACCCCAGGACGCCAACCACCGGTCAACGTCTACCGCAGTCGCAACGAGTCCTTGATCCGCTTGCTTTATACCTTCTTCGATCTTGGTCACGCGCCAAGATTCGACATCAAGCGTCGTGATACCAAGGTCAGGGTTAGACTGCATAACCCTACCCAGCCGCCTTCACTGGCCGCCCACGACGGCTCACAATCGAAAGCTTCTCCGTATTCAGAATCTTCTGCGCCTGCTCCTTCGCGTGCTTCGCCCACGGACCCACCGGATCAAGCCGCACATAAGCCAGCCAGTGCCGCAACGCCCGCCGCCTCTGCCCCTGCCGCTCGTACGCCAACGCCAGGTTGTAGTGAGCATCGGCATATTGCGGAACCAGCGCCACAGCCTTCTGATAGGCCGCAGTCGCTTCACTCAACCGCTGCATCTCGTCTAGCACATTGCCCAGATCGAAGAATGCCAGCGCATACTCCGGATCCGCCACCGTAGCCCGCCGGTAGTGATCCTCCGCCATCTCGAACCGCCGCTGATTGTAGTGAATCGTCCCCAGATTGATCAGCGCAGGAGCATGCCCCGGCTGAATCTCCAGCAGCGCCTGATACATCTCCATCGCCTGCGGAATCGTCGCCGGATTCTCCTCCAGCTGAACCGCCTGCACAAACCTATCCTGCACATCCATCGCTCGCCGCGACGAAGCAGTCGCAACGGCGCCGCCCACCACACTCAGTTGTCGCGTCGGCGAAGTCTCAAAGTCGAACGAAAGCTGTTGGCTCAGCGGATCCACCAGCGCGCCGCCGTGCCGGAAATTCAGCCGCGAGCCTCTCCGCACAAAGCTCGCTTCCATCAACGGATTCCGCATCCCCGCCACGCGCTGCATCGCCTCCACGGAAGCCCGTATGCTCTTCGCGGAAATACGCGTCTTCGCCTGCAGATCGCGCAGCTTCCGCAACTGGCTCAAAGACTCAAACGAATAATGTTCCTTGGAGGTGATGAGTCCCGCTCGCTCCCACGCCAGCAACTGGCGAGTATGCAAGTGCAGGATTCGTATTACATCTTGACGGCTATATCGGGTCACTGTGCGTCTCGTGTTACACCGTCTGCGAACTCCATACAGCAAACTCTTCCGTGAGTATGCCTTCAGAAGCCGCACCAATCAAGACCCTTTCCCTCTGTGCTCACGAAATAACCGTGGATAACACGTACCAAACATGGTTCCGCACAACACCACGCGACGATTGCCTAATGACCCACAGCCCAGAATCCACGATGGCTAGAGAATTACCGACCGCCACAAAATTCTTGGGAATTGCGGGATGGACGTTATTTTCATTGCTCGTTTTGCTCGATATGAGAACTCAAACTCTTCCAAGAGGCAGTTGGTGCGTGAGATTGCCATATCGTGCGATGGGACTTGGGAATTAACCGCGAAAACGCAAATTCCCGGTTACCGTCCTTGCTCGCCCACGTCTGACCAATCACTTCCGAATCGCTCGGCACTCCCTTTCCTCTTGAAATGAACCGACCTCTCGAGGGTCACTACTCTTCACACCTTCGATTTCTTACAACTTACTGATGATCGCCGCGTGGATGGACGCCGTTTTTATTTGCAGTCCATCGACTCAAATTCATTGAATGGAAAGTGGGATTGTCGTCGATGCTTTCAAAGCTCCACTGGTTCCGGTTACCACAACTTGATAGTTTCCTGAGGTTGTTCCTGGAATCGGCGTAGTGTTGCCTGAGCCACTGGAATTGCTCGAACCGCCGCAGCCAAGCATACCCCCCAGAGTTATCAAACATAGAGCGACGAGCAGGAGTCTTCCGCGCCAGAGCCGTCTCGGCATTGTTCCAAGGAAGAGCAATCCGGCGAAGGCTATCAAAGATTGGTTGAACGTCCTTTGAAGTCTCGCTGACGTGGTGGCCGCCGTTGTGGTGACGGTCAAAGTGCTTGAGATTGGAGAACTGCCCGTGACCTGGACCTGGGCTGGGCTGAGCGAACAGGTGGGCGGATCGTTCGGCGTGCCTTGGCCCTGGTAGCTCACGGCGCAGGTGAGATTGATGGTTCCGGAAAATCCATCGAGCGAGGAGAGCTGGATTGCCGTGGTTGCTGTTCCGCCCGCAGAGGCAATGGTCAATGCGCTGGTGCTGGGAGTCAGGCTGACCTCCGCTGCTGTTCCGCTCAGAGCGACGGTTTGGGGCGATCCCCCCGCGTTATCCGTAACGGTCAGCATGCCGGTGCGAGAGCCGGCTACCGTCGGAGTGAACGTTACGGCGATGGTGCAGTTGGCGCCAGGCGCGACACTTGCCCCGCAGTTGTTGGTCTGGGCGAAGTCGCCGGAGGCAGCGATCGAAGTCAGCGTCAGGGCAACCTGTCCGGAGTTCATCAGGGTTACGGCCTGGGTTGCGGTGGTCGTCCCGACAGTCTGCTGGGCGAACGTGAGACTGGTTGGTGAGAGTGTGACTGCGGGCCCCGCAGGCGCCGTGACCACAACCGATACAGCAGAGGCGGTGGCGGAGGCGAAGTTCGTGTCTCCGGCGTAGGATGCGGTGAGGCTGTTGCTGCCAACGGGCAGCGAGGCGGTGTTGAGCGTGGCGACGCCGGAGGTGAGGGTGCCGGTGCCGATGCTGGTTCCGTTA
Source organism: uncultured Acidobacteriaceae bacterium (assembly GCA_963841335.1). Taxonomy (GTDB): domain Bacteria; phylum Acidobacteriota; class Terriglobia; order Terriglobales; family Acidobacteriaceae; genus Edaphobacter. The sequence goes on from CAWJCF010000001.1 coordinate 1,504,950, forward strand.
TTGCTGAAGGTGATGGTTTCTCCTGTTGTTGCGAGGTTGCCTGAGGAGTACGGAGAGAGTGTTGCGGTAAGGGTGAGTTGTGCTCCAACGACCGAGGAACCGGAGGATGAGGTGAGTTGCAGCGTTGTGGCGATCTGGGATGCAGTGAGCGGGATTGCGCTGGAGGTGCTGGCACTGAAGTTGCTGTCGCCTGCGTAAGCTGCCTGGATGTTGTGGGTTCCTGCGCCGGGAACCGAGACGTTGCTGAGGGTCGCTACTGCTGTCTGCGTCCGCTGGGTAAGAAGGACTCCGACCGTGTTGAGGTCTGAGTCTGCGGTGGCTATATCTGGAACGCCATCGCCGTTGAGGTCGCCGAGAATTAGCGAGAAATAGTTCGGAGCCGTGGTGGCTCCTGTTGTGCTTGCAGCAAGGGTGAAGGTGCCGTCGCCATTGCTCAGCAGGATCGACACATTGTTGTCGTCCCCAAAGACAAGGTCGGATTTGCCGTCACCGTTGAAGTCCGCAGCCGCGACGTAGTGTGTCTCGGTGCCACTGTCGGTTGCGAGACTGGTAACGACATTGAAGGTGCCGTCACCGTTTCCGAGAGACACCATCAGGGTATTGGCGAAGTTGTTGTTGCTGTCCTGAAAGCTTGTGGCAAGGTCCGGTTTTCCGTCGCCGTTGAAGTCTCCAACGGCGAGCGTCGATGCGTTCTGCTGAGAGGGGACGGTGGCGGCAGAGGTAAACGTTCCGTTGCCGGCACCGAGCAATATGGTGATAGTCCCATCCCCGCTGTTCTGAATCGCCAGATCAGATTTTCCGTCGTGGTTAAAATCTGAGACCGCGATGGAGGCAGGAAATTGCCCGGTTGGGTAAGTTGACGCCTGCGTGAAGGTGGCGTCGCCGTTGCCCAGCAATACCACCACTGAGTCACCATTGAGAGCGACGATATCCATCTTGCCGTCCCCGTTGAAGTCGCCAGTTGCGACGAAGGCTGGATCAAAGCTGGTGACCGGGGTGGGCGCGACGGAGAAGGTTCCGTCACCGTTGCCGAGCAGGACGATCAATGCGCCATTGGCGCCTCCGTCGGCAGCGAGATCGAGTTTTCCATCACCATTGAAGTCGGCCGCAGCGATGATGAGCGCGTGGGTCGGGGTTACAGGAGTGGTTCCTGCAGTGAAGGTGCCGTCGCCGTTTCCGAGCAGAATGCCTGGAGGGCCACCGGCCGTAGGAATGCCGAAAGTTCCTCCTGAGTTTGTCGTGGCGATATCGAGTTTGCCGTCGCCGTTGAAGTCTCCCATAACGATCGCATTCGGTCCCATGCCGGATGACGGCGGAGAGAAGACAGCCAGACTGAGCCCCGGCGTGGCCGCACCGAGGGTAGCCGTTCCGAGGGAGAGGTTATTGTTGCTGGCATCGACGAACGAGATTGCGCCGGTTGGAGCATCCGTGCTGCGTACGCCGATGACGGTTCCGGTCAGTGTGTACTCTCCCGCCGCGCCGGAGTTGATGATCGTGGTCGTTGTGCTGCCGATGGTGGGCGGAAGCGTCGTCCCAGTGAGGGCAACTGTTTGCGCGGGGACGCTTCCGTTGCCGGGAATCGTGAGCGAGCCCGCGGCTTGCCCAGCTGTCTTCGGAGCAAAGGCTACGCTGATGAGGCAATTCGAGCCTGAAGCGACAGCGTTGCCGCAGGCGTTGGTTTGGGAGAAGTCGCCAGAGATCGTGATCGAACCGACTGGAAAAGGCGAACTGGTGAAGTTGGATAAGGTCAGAATCTGCGCGGCACTGGTCGTGCCCACAGTCTGCGTGGGAAAGGTGAGAGTGTAGGGGGTGAGGTTGATGGGGTTGTTGGCGATAACCAGCACGGGGTCCGGCGCGCTTACGGCCGCATTGAAGTTGTTGTCTCCCGAGTAGGTTGCGACGACCAGCGCCGTGCCGGCAGGAAGTGTCGAGATCGCAAGAGCAGCGGAACCGTTCGAAACCACGGCAGCAGATCCGAGAGTTGCGCCGCCTGCGGTAAAGACGATCTGGCCTGTGGGTGACCCGGCTGATGTGGAGAGCTGTGCCGTCAGCGTGACGGACTGGCCCACAAAGATGGTGGAGACTGACGTGAGCGTGAGGACAGGGGTCGCCTTACCGTTCGAAAGGGGGACGGCCGCCGACGTGGCGCCCTCGTACAGAGCGTCGCCAGTGTAGATGGCGTGAAGGGTATGAGGACCGTTGGACAACGTCGAGACGCTGAACGCGGCGGTTCCGGTGGAGTCGATTGGTTGCGTGCCGAGAACCGTGGTGCCATCCAGAAACTGGACACTGCCGGTCGCCTGATTCGCGGCGCCGGTGTTGGGAGAGATCTTGGCCGTCAGGGTAATAATGCCGCCGGTCGTGGTGGTGCCGGAGGCGGTCAGCGAGACAGCAGTAAGTAGTTGAGGGAGGTAGATGCTATAGGCGATTTGAGTCGTTGTCGAAGTGCTTGCGTTGGTGGTGCCTGCCACGAAGGTGAAGTGGCCATCGGCAGAGAGCGAGCCCGGTTCGGCAGCAGACAAACCGCTTACGATCGGTTCGCCAGAAGTCACGGGGGATCCATAGTCGGCGATCATCTGGACTGCGTGCGTTGTCAGGTTATAGGCATACAGGCCACCTGCAAACGAAGTTGCCATCGTAGTGCAGTTTTGAAGCTGCTGAGTCTCCGTGAAGACCAGATAGTTGCCCGAGACTGTGAACTCACCGCTGATTACTGGGACTTGGGAGACCCCGCCCGGGCATGTGGCCAAACCCTGTCCCGGAGTGATGCCGGGAACCGCGTCATAGTTCGAAATTACTTTGACGAGAGGGGGATTTGGAAACTGTCCGTTGACGGGATAGCCACCAGAGGTCCGAACTGTGAAGATGCCTGAATACGAGCCTTGTGTCGTGCTGAGAGTCTGTTGAGCACTCAGATAGACAACGCCGCTCGATACCGCAAGATCTTCCTCCACCATCGTGGATACGGGATTTGAGGTGTTCGGCAAAGGCTCGCCCGGCAACAAATAAGTAGTGCCGGCGGTTGGCCCGGCGACCCCCCATGTGGGCGAAAAGACCACCTTGCTGCAGTCTCCGGAAGGAGCACCGGAGGAGACAAGGATGAACTGCATGAAGGAAATGATGGAAGTACCGTAGGCCGGCCCGGTTCCGTTCTCGAAGGCGGCGAATACAGTTCCATCGGTCGCGAAGAAGTATGGTCCGTTCGCAAAATTACCTGAATAGGCCCCACTGTCTATGCTAGTTACGCCGGGGCAAGTGGAAGAAGTATTTGCTATGGCGGACTTATTGAAGAGAGTGTACGAACTGGTCGATGTGCTGAATCCCGCGAGCAGATCTGCGTTCGTATCTGTGGCAAAGTTTTGTGAAATGGTGGTGCCGTTGAAGGGGGCGCCGGACGCAACCGCGGTGACGGCGCCTGCGCCTGTTACCGTATCGCCGACAGCCAGCGCATCCGCACTCGCACCGCCCGCTAGCGGGATTTTGAAAATACCGCTGCGTTGGGTACCGCCGGTGGGGGTGTAGTAAGCGGCGTAGAACAGGAGGGAACCACTGAGTTCGGGTTGCCCGCAGAGAATGGAGGTGGTGCCCGCCGGTTCTGAAGATTCCACCTGAAGCCCGGGTCCCGCCAGCGTAGACACAGAGCCGCCCGTGATCGGAACGGTGTAGAGCGACGCAGTAGAGTCGCATGTCGTGCTCGCACTGCCGCTTTCAAACGCGACAACAGTGCCGTTGGTCTGTGAGCTGCCCCTGATGGTGCCGAACAGATTGCCGTTGGCGTCCTTGGCAGCTGAGTCGGCGAGATGGTAGAAGGTGAGCCCGTTGCTCTGCTGGGCCTGTGCCGAAGCGTTCAAAACGACTGCTAAGAGGGCAACCGGGATCGCAAGACAGCGGAAGGAGCGGGACAACATGAGGGTGATTTGCCAGCCAAGACTTCCCGGAAGTTTTCGCTGATAGTAATCGGGCCTGGATTTGTGTGAGATTTTGGGCAGATTGAAATCGCTGAAGCGAAAAATAAACATGGGTGGCGTGCTCTCCGGGAGTAGTGTCCTGATCACAGTAAAGATCAAGTTTGCCGGCGCTCCTATCTCCCATTTGGGAGATATTTATGGCACACTGTCTTCGCACTCGAAATTTCTGCATCGCTTGCTTCCAAGGCCCATGATCTCGACTGAAGAGCTGTTCCTGCCTATTCACCCGCCATACGCCATTCCCCTCGAGCCGGAGACGGTGCGAATCCTTTTCAAACGCCGGCACTCTCGGACCAAAACTTTCGGCTGCGGTTTAGCGAAAAGCACCGTTGACACTGAGGTCGGTGCGTGAAGCCGTCCGAGAAGCGCCTCTCTGATCTCCTGCTCGATGTCTATGAGTCAGCAGCAAACCCGCAGCACTGGCCTGCCTTTCTGCAAAAGACTGCCCGGGAACTGGACGCGTCGAAGGCGGCGCTCCATGTGCATTACTTTGCTTCCGGAAACACCACTCACACCGCTGAGGGAAGTTGCGCAGTCGCGATTGGATATGACGCCTCGTCTCTCGCAGCGTATGCGAACCACTATGCCACTAAGGACATCTACGTTCAACGCATTCGCGAGAGATTTCCGTTAGGAATGAATGCCGGAACAAGCGAGGATCTGGTGACTTCCGGTGAATATCGAAACACCGAAATCTACCATGACTTTTGCCGCCCAAACGAAGTTTTTCATACATGTTGGAGCGCCGTCGAGCAGACAACGAGTGTTGCGGCAGGCCTCGGCTTCATCCGTCCAGAAGATGCCAAGCCATTTAGTGCCAAAGATGTCCATCTGCTCAAGCTGCTCAACCCGCATCTCGCCAAAGCATTTCGCTTACAGCGCGTCCTTGAACTCGCCGCGGGTAACAATAAGGCACTCCTCGGCAGCATCGCCCAGTTCGATTTCGGCGTGATTGCTCTTGACGGCGAAGGTCGCATCACTAATCTCTCCCCGCCAGCCAAGCATCTCCTCGATCAGGAGGACGGCATCCGGATTCATGCTTCCCGTCTGGAAGCCACTCATCCTGCCGAAAACGGCAAGCTGCAGGGAATGCTCGTCCTCGTCAATCAGGTCTGGGACCACCCGCATCAGTCGAGCGACAATACATTGCTTTTATCGCGCGAATCAGGCAAGAAGCCACTGCAGATGGTTGTGTTTCCGTTCGCACCAAGCGGATTGCTCGTCGAAGACCGCCCGCAGGTGCTCGTATTCCTCTCTGACCCCTCATCCAAACCTTCGTCTCGCGCCGCCGTATTACAAGCTCTTTATGGATTGACACCAACCGAGTCGCGGCTGGCCGACTTGCTGCTTCATGGACTTGAGGTTCGCGAAGCCGCCGACCACCTTCGGGTCACGCTTGAAACCGCCCGCTTCCATCTGAAGCGAGTGCAGGCCAAGACTGGCACGCGTCGTCAGACAGAGTTGATGCGGTTGATGCTCTCTCTGCCGGGGCAATAAATTCTCAGCCAGACGACAGTTGCTGGTCAATTACAAGTTGGCGCATCGACCAGCTTGTCCCTCAACTGCTCCAACTCAACCGCGCGAGTGCCCTCGGCGTCGGATACGAACACGTCGCTCAGAGACCATAGTGGAGTGGAAGTCGCCGCGTAAAGTAAGTGACTTGCTAACCTGCATGCCTGATGGAGCGGATACGTGCAACCTTACTCAAGCGGAAAGATCAGCGCCGATTCAACCGACGCACTGCGCTGCGTGCACGTGTCTTGCCACAGCGCCGTCCCGTGCTCGACGTGGTGATCTCTCACATATTTTGAAGGCATACTACCTCTAACAATTGCCTTTGGTGATGAACCACCTATTTCAGAGGTATGGGGAGCTGCTCAGCAAAGCGATAATCCTATGCCGCTACTTTGTCCGATGAACCTGTCATCAAAACCATTTCGCAAGGCATTACGAAGTCATACGATGACCGTCTCCTACGCTGACAATAGCGGCAGGACCGTGAATGCCGGGTATTCGAGCATCGACATAAAGGATCAGATCAAGGAACATACGAAAAGACAGGGAGCTTTGGCCAGACGGATGTCTGATAGGCGAAGCTAGTTTTGAGAGCCAGTAATTTAACGAATCTTGTCACCAACTGAGACTCAGTTTTCCGTCGCGGCGGATGACTGCTCGGAACTTTCGCGGACGCAGGACAGAAATAGTACCCCCTGGCGAATCCCGCTTGGCGCGTCCTCGTCCCCGCGGCAAGCTACACCAACACCAACAAATCAAAGGGAGACATACACAGAGCCATGAAGTTCCTACTCGCAGTGTGCTTGCTCGTCAGTCCACTTTTCCTGGGAATATCCCGCGCCTCAGCCGATACGATTACTTACAACTTCACCGGAACTTGCCTTGACTGCTCCGATCCGCAGGGTACGCTCGTACTCCAGAACTACACCTTCGGTGATCCGCTCGAAGCATCTGAACTGGTCAGCTTCACCTATACCTCAAGTCTGGCGAACGTTGATATTACCCAAGCCACTTTGGGTTCTCTGGGCGGCAGCCGCAAAGCAGTGGCTGCTATAACTTCGTAATCGTATCGCTGTTTACCGGTGGTCAGGACATCGGATTTAATACCGCAACTGACGGTACCTGGTGCTACGGATGTCTTGTTGGCGGTGGTACAAAATTGGGATCGACCACGGCATCGACGGCACTTTTTCGCTGGCAAGCGCGAGCACGCCGGAGCCCTCGACTCTGTGGCTTTTCGGCAGCGGCCTGACAGCGCTGACTGCGCTTCGCCGCCGCGTGGGTGTACGCCGGAACCGCGTTCCGCTGAACTAATACTTACGGTGCTTAACAGAAATGCGTCTCCACAATTCTTTCCGGCGAGTCCTCACAAAGTCCCCAAAGTCAAAAGGAAGCCCGCTAAGAAGGCGGCAGATATTCCTAAATAATTGAATGGTACGAAGATTGATGGAGCCGATGAGCGGAGTTGAACCGCTGACCTACTGATTACGAATCAGTTGCTCTACCAACTGAGCTACATCGGCCTTCTTCCCTATTCTAGCGATTGAAACGATATCCGCCAAATCACCCAAAAGGTACCTTTGCCGCGACCCAGTCCTTCCCTCGCGAAGCGAGCGGAGGCGCACCCCCATCACCATCTCTCCGTCCAAGACCATACCGCTCGCGAAGTTGCTGATTCGCCACCAGCAACTCCGCCACCAGCCGCCGCAGCCCCGCATTTTCCAGCCGCAACTCCTCTAACATCCGGCTCGCATCCGCAAAAGGAACACTCGACGAAGACCCGATCTGGTCATAACGCCCCGACTCTGTTCTTACCGTCTCTTCCGATGCCATATGACAGATCCTCCTCGTCAATCTCAGGGGCCCAAAGCATCTACCAGTCGCAAATCAAAACTGCTCGTCCGCCGACGGACCATAGATCGCCGGCACGCTCGCATCATTCAGCCGCAGATAAACCGTCAGCTGCCCGCGATGATGTGCCAGGTGGCTGAACAGAGACTCGCTAAGCACCACGTACCGCGGCTTATTGGTGATCTCATGTCCACCAAATCTGAGCGTCCACGGCTTCATCAAATGCGCCTCCGTCGTCCCCTTCAGAACCGTTTTCGCCCGCGCGAGTCCCGCATCCAGAGACTTCAGCAACTCCTCCCGGCTCGCCAGCGGCTTCGTCCTGAACTTCTCGTTCGCCGGATCGTCCATATTCAGCTCATCCCGCTCGACCATCAACGTCGCCCACCCCGGCATGGCCGCCACCAACGCCGCCAGCTGCCCCAAAGCCATCGACTTGTCGTGAGGCTTCCAGTCGTTCCGGCCCTCCGGAACCCGCTCCAATACCTTCCGTGACGCCTCTGACTCTTGTTCCAGCTTTTCCAGAAAGAAATCCCTGAGTTCCATAACCAGTTCTCCTTTGGACGGCTGATATTCCGCCTCGATAACTCAAAGCCTAAATTTCCATATATGACATCCGCTGTCATAATTAATCCGGCAAAGTAAAAAAAGTTGATGAAAGGGGTAACCGACCGCCCGTGAAGGCTGACCGACTCCTCTCCGCGCTCCTCCTCCTCCAGGCCAAAGGCCGCGTCACCAGCCGCGAGCTCTCAGACCGCCTCGAGGTCTCCCAGCGTACCGTCCATCGCGACATGGAGGCCCTCAGCGCCGCCAACGTCCCTATCTCGGCCCTCCGCGGCTCCCAGGGCGGCTGGCAGCTCGAACCCGGCTGGCGCACCCACGTCCCCGGCCTCGACGAAGCCGAGCTCCGCGCCCTCCTCATGACCCAGCCCCGCGCCCTCGGCGACCCCGCCATGCGCGCCGCCTCCGAACGAGCCTTCGGCAAGCTCATGGCCGCCCTCCCCAGCCGCCTCCGCGAACAAGCCGCCGCCATCAGCCAGCGCCTCCTCATCGACCCCACCGGCTGGCACGCCTCCACCGAAGATCTCTCCATGCTCCCCATCGTCCAGGACGCCGTCGCCCGCGACTGCCGCCTCACCTTCGACTACACTCGCGCCGACGGACAATCCGGCCCCCGCACCGTCGACCCCCTCGGCCTTGTCTCCAAAGGAGTCGCCTGGTATCTGGTCGCCCGCACCCCCAATGGCCTCCGCACCTACCGCGTCTCCCGCATGCGCGCCGCCACCACTCTCGCCCAAACCTTCGAGCGCCCGGCCAACTTCAAACTCTCCGCCTACTGGGAGACCTCCACCGCGGCCTTCCAGGAGAACCGCGCCCCCTTCGAAGCCACCATCGCCGCCGAACCTCACGCCGCTCGCTCCCTCCGAGGCTGGTGCGTCACAACCCGCATAGAAAGCTCACCCACCCAAAACCTCCCCGAAACCTGGGAAACACTCCATATCCGTTTCGAAAGCGAAGAACACGCCCGCTTCCTCGTCCTCGGCTTCGGCCCCCGGGTCCGAGTCCTCGAACCCGCCACCCTCCGCGGAAAAATCCACGCCGAAGCCACCGCCCTCCTCAATACCTAAAGCAAGTCCCTGTCTATAAAGGATCGTCATTCTGAGCGCAGCGAAGAATCCCCGTATTTCGCTCGACGCTGCATTCCTCTACACGACTCCAAATCTACGTCGCCCTGCCGGAGCCGGAACTCGCACCCAATTAATTCGTGCCTCACTGCATAGGCACAAATTTCTCCTCACAACTAAACGCCGGAGGCGCAACCGCCGCATCCGAAGTACTCGGAGCCGCCCCCGCCTTCCCCGGCACCACCTTAATCTCCGTCCCGCTGAAATCCAGATTCGTCCCGAGCGGTCCCAGCGTCACCGTAGCAAACCGCCCATGCACCTGCGCCGGAGTAATCCCCACCACGCGCACTCCATCGAGCGTAACCTCCGTCCGATGGTCATCATTCAACCCCGCAATCAGCACATCCCCCGACGTCGTATCGATCACATTCTGAATTGTGATCCCCTTGTAGTCCGGAATCCTATCGCCCGTATACTTCGGATCTTCAAAACCCTCCGTCGTCTGATTCGTGTAGTAAGGACTGATCGCAATCGGATTCTTCACCCCACGCATACAAATGTTTTTGTACGTCAGATCATGCACCGCGCCGCCTCTGGTCACATTGCTCTTAATCCGAATCCCACTCGTCGTGTGGTCCTCCGTCAGCCCATCCACCAGCAGATAACTATCACCCGTATAAGTCTCACTCCCAATCGACATCCCATGCCCCGAATAAAAATGGTTGTCGATCACGCTCATATGCGTCGTGCCTGTCTTGATCGCAATATTGTCGTCGCCGTTGTCAATCCAGCTATGCGCCACCGTCACATTCGTCGAAGACCCCGGATCGATCCCATCCGTATTCCGCGCATCCATCCCCTTCACAGTCGGAGTCAGCAGGTGAACCCCCCAGGCGGTAAATCCATCCGTCTGATTCACGCTCACATGAAAGTTCGTCGAGTTGTGCAGCGTAATCCGGTACATCACCAACCCATCCGCATGGCTCGCCACAATCATCCGCGGCGTAAAGTACCGCTCATTCTTCGGCTCAGCCTTCCGAGCCATCTCCCACCAGCTATAGTCCTTGCCTAAAATCTTCCCGTAACCCCGCCCATCGATCACGCCATCGCCCATGATCCCAACATTCTTCGCATCGTTAATACTGATAAACGGCCGACACCCTCCACGCGGAGCCGGACGCTGCGGAGCAGGAAACACCGCGGGTGGAGCACCCGCGGCAATCGTCCCGCATAGTCCCGCCGTCACACCATCCCCCTTCATCTCATAATCCCCCGCGTCGCGCGACCCGAACAGTGTCACGCCTTCATCAATCAGCAGCGTCACCCCCGTCCGCATCTCCAATGGCCCGGAAAGAAATGCATTATTCCCATTCGCGGGCGTCAACTCCACGGCCGTCCCTGGCTTGCACTTATCCAACGCGCTTTGAATGCGCACCGTATCCAGCTTCTTCTCATCTGTTTCCGCTAGCTTCTCGCTCACCGACCGAAGCTGCGCCGGCAACTGCACGCACGAAGCAGGAATCGCCGGTTCACTCACCTGCCGCGTATCCTGCGCTTTCACCGTTAACGTCCCCACAAGAAGCGCAGTCAAAACGCACCACTCCGCCCCGCCAACTCGCCTGCCCATCCGCATCCCGATCACTGGTCCGGCCTCCCTAAAGCCGCTCAAGCCAAACTAGCACAATGCAGCAGCGGGAGATCATGACATCACACCATGCGGCGTCGCTCCCGATCCTCTCTCTCGCTATCCATCTTGTTCCCAACCCAACCCGGCCATATCAAGATCCCCAAACACACCAGAGAGATCGTGACCTCCAACGCAGTATGCAGTGCATGAGACATACCAAGGACCCCTTCTTCGAAGAACTCCAGGAGCTCTCCTTCTTTCTTCCATCGGCTGATTCTGTCCGCGCTTCAAATCGCACATTCAGATTCTTAGCAGCCATTTTCATAACCGGAAACCTCACCCTCAATCGCCAAAAAGTTGTACCCAATAACGCGAAGAGGCCGCCCGGCAACAGGGCAGCCTCTTCTTTAGGGAGAATAGTTCCAACGGAGGCAAAGCCATCAGAACTTTCTGGCGAAATACTAAGTTTGGCAAAATAGCGTGTCAAGGCTTAATCTGGCAAAATGTAAGTGATTGATCAGATTACAGTTACAACGTTAACTCAATCGTTAACACCACTCTGTTTATTCGCCCGATATTCGCTTTTATGGCACCGAACGGTTACCAAAGCGCCATTCTTTCAGCCGCTTAGCCCAACCCATGCACCGTCCTCAGTGCATAATCCTCACCCATCCTGCCGCTTACCCTTGTCCGGCCCCCGGCCCATCCGTGTGGATCTGCGCAGCTCGTCCGCTCAGGTCGATCCGCAGAAACTCCGGTTCCGTCGCCGCGGGCTTGCCCTGCATCACTCGAACCGCAGCTCGCGCTCCACCAAAGAACAACGCCAACACCACCGCAGCGAGAGCACCCAACCCACAGAAAACCAAAATGCTCGTCAACAGGCTAACCGTCTTGCGCACCTCCGAGTGAAGCTCCAGAGGCATCGGCTTATTCCACGTCAGCTCATTGCGCAGATGGATCCCCTCCACCAAAGCCTTAGCCTCCGCCCCACTCCACGCACCCGAAGTCATCAACACCAGTGGCCCTTCACGCCGCAGCATCACCGTCCCCGCCTGTGGACCTTGCTTGTTCATCTCCGCCACAATCTGCCGTCCATGGTCTCCCGCAATCTGCGGAGTCGGATACAGCAACAGCGTCAGCGTGCCCTTGCCTTCATACTTCGCCGTCACCACCTCGGCAGCTTTATCAAACCCAACAATCTCCCCCGGCAACACACCACCCATCGCCTGGTACCCCACCGGCCCCAGCGCATACCTCACCGAATCCTTCTGCAATCCCTTCGCCGGCAGATACGTCGGCAGCAGCGGAGCCAGTCCCTTCGTCCCACCAATCTTCGGCAACCCAACTTGCACCGTCTTCAACAGCGCGGCCGAAGACTCCGGGTACGTCTTCAAATCCGACACCACCACACTCACTCCGCTCTGCATCACATGGTCCCCACCGCTCCGGCGCAAATACGTGTAAGCCGAATAGGCTCCCGTAGCATCATCAAACTGATAAACCGTAACCGTCCCACCCGGCACTCCACCACGCGCGGTTGGGCTCGTCACCGTCCCACGCTCATACCGCTTGATCCCATCCTCCACCAGCACCGGCCCATCCGCCCCACTCCACGCCGGAGCCCCCATCCCCTCCTCATGCTGAGGCCCCGAACGCAAAGCCTCAGGCAGCAGTGGAGTCGGCGGCAACGCCAACGTCGTCGCCGTCTTCGTCTCCTGCCCATGCCCCTGCAAGACAGCCGGCCCACCAACCAGCATCACACCCAAAACAAACCGCGACATCACCCGAAACCCAGAAGAAACAACCATACGAGGTCAGACTACACCAGCTTGATAAAGTAAGCCTATACCCCAACCCGCGCACTAGTGTCCTATAGTGTCGCTGAGCTACTGTGTCGCTGAGCGTGTTCAGGTACGATCACCAGCTCCTGAGGCTGATCGATGAGACACACACTTCGCAGTGATAACCCTTTCTGCGAAAGCACTCAGAGAGCTAACGCAATGAAAACGCTCTTTATCGCGCTCCGCTCGGCGACCTTCACTGCCGGTTTTATTTTGCTTTGGGGCTGGGTCGCCTTGAGACTGCATCGCCGCTACGACGACACGGTAGGTTTCGCGTTGCCCGAATGGACACGTACGCTCGGCCTCGTGCTCCTGGTCGCTGGCGGAGCCGTGGCGCTCGCTTGCATCACGACGTTTGCCGCCCGCGGGGAAGGCACGCCGGCGCCATTCGACCCGCCTCGTAAGTTCGTTGCCGTCGGCCCCTACAAATTCGTGCGAAATCCCATGTACCTAGGGGGCTGGATTCTCCTCATTGGCTTCGGTCTCTACAAACGCTCGCCCGCAATTCTCGTCTTCGCTCTGCCCTGGCTCCTGTTTGCCCATCTCTTCGTCATTCTCTACGAAGAGCCCCATCTCCGCGCCACCTTTGGTGCACCCTATGACATCTACTGTCGTTCGGTCCACCGCTGGCTACCCCGGAGTCTTCACACCCTTCCGCATCATCTCCACCGCCTTCTCCAACCGCCCCGTCCTCGTCTCTTCCTTCCTCGCCTCCGACACCCATCGACAATACTCTTTGCGATTCGTAAAGCTCAGCCCGTCAAAAAACGTCATCAACCCTTCCTTCTTCAGCATTTTTTCGAGTGAGGCCGGCACCTTCAACTCACGCAACCCCTCATCCTTCCAAACCTCGACATCGATCACATCCCCCGGCCCCTTCCCAATCTCCTGCCGAATCGCCTTCACCACCGCCAACATATGCTGCGCCCCGCCACAAGTCATCAACGACCCCGTATAAGCCACACCCCCAACCATCGCCTTAACCGCAACCTTCCCCTTCGTGCCAAACTCCGCTTCCGTATCAAATGGAAACAGCACGAACGCCCCGCCGCCATCGCTCGCTTCAATCTTCGCCTTGAATCGATACGTCTTCACGGAGCCTCCATCCCCACGCAGGCCCAGCCTACACTTCAATGAATCTACTCCCCACTGACGCGCCGGGAACTACTTCGTACTAGCCCGCTCCGTAGCCGTCCGTGTTCCACTTAACCCACCCGCATACTTCGCCACACCCTTATACAAACTCTCCGCCACGCGCTCCCGATAATCCGGCTCCCGCAACTCCCGCGCATCCTTCTCATTCGTCACAAACGAGATCTCCGCCAGAATCGAAGGCATATTCGCTCCAATCAAAACCACAAACGGAGCCTTCTTGACCCCACGATCCTTCAGCCCCGCATTCCCCTTCTGCAACCCGCCATAAAGACTCGCCTCCACATCGCTCGCAAACTCACGCGACTCCTCAATCTTGTCCTTCAACGCAATCTTCTTCACCAAATCGCTCAGCTGATGAATCGACTGATCCGACACCGCGTTCTCCCGCGCCGCCGTCTCCAGCGCATCCGGCGAAGAAGTAAAGTTCAGATAATAAGTCTCCACCCCGCGAGCGCTCGCATCCGGCGATGAGTTCGCATGGATCGACAAAAACAGATCCGCCTGCGCCTTATTCGCAATCGCCGTCCGCGTCTCCAGCGGAATGAACGTGTCATCCGACCGCGTATAAATAATCTCCGCCCCCAGCCGCTCATGCAGCAGCTGCCCCACCCGCAGCGCCACATCCAGCACCACATCCTTCTCTAAAATCCCATCCGCGCCAATCGTCCCCGTGTCATGTCCTCCATGCCCGGCATCAATCACGATCCGTCCAATCTTCAACCCCAGCGCCCTCACCAGCGAAGTCTCTCCATCCGCCGTAGGCACCGCCGCCCGCGCAGGCCCCGCATCCGGATCAACTGCAGCCTTCCCCTTCTTGCCCTTCCGCGTGTTCAAACTGGAAGTCGTACTCGCAACCGGAGCCGAAGCAGCCGCCACATCACTACCAGCCGGCTTACTACGCCCTACTCCCTCTTCCCTACTCCCTGCCTTCGAAACCACCGCCGAGATCGGCTGCGAAGTAGGTTGCGTCGTCGCCTCCACTCTCCCCGGCTGCGCGCTCAGCGCCGCCACATCAAACGAGCTCCCCGCCTTCACCGCCGTAGTATTCGGAACCGTAGGCGCCGCAGTAGCCGCTCTCTGCATCGGCACGCTGACCACCGGAGCACCCACCTCGGCCTTTCCACCATGAATATCAATAATCAGCCGGTAAGGATTCGGCAGCAAAAACGCCGAGTACTCCGTCACATCATTCACATCCAGCACCACCCGCGTCATATCATTCGAAAACTGTGCCGCGCGAATCTTCTTCAAAAAACCATCATCCGTAACCGCAAAACTCTTCCCCACCAACTCCGACGCCAGCCGAGTCCCATGCAAATCAAAATAAATCCGGTCCGGCCCCGGCACCCTCGCCGCCTCATACGTCACGTCATCCCCCAGATCGATCGCCACCCGCGTATACGTCGGCGTCGACCAGTGACGAATCCCCGTAACCTGCGCCAACCCATGCCGCTTCCCCGAGTCCTTCGCCACATGTAAAGCCACCGGAGCCGAAGAACCCGGCATCTCCCCAGCCTGCCCAACAGCCGTAGCAGCTTCCAACTCCGCATCCACCGGCACCGAAACTCCACGCCTATCCGCATCATCGTTCGCCGGCGAAGCCACAGGAACAGGCACCTTCCCAGTCACCGGCATAGGAGCGAACGAACTCCCACCATCCACTACCGAACTCCCTTTCAACGAAGCCCCAGGCACGCTAGTCCCTAGTCCCTCGGCCCTGGTCCCTTGCTTACTAGTCCCTGGCCCCGCGGCCCGAGTCCCCGCGCTCAAAGAATCAATCCCGGCCTTCGCCTCCTCCACCAACCCACTCCGCGGATACTCCTTCAGAAACAACTCATATCTCTCCTTCGCGGCAGCCGTATCATGCAGATCGTTTTGATAAATCTGCCCCTCGGCCAGCAGCGCCTGCACCCTCAGCGAACTCCCCGGATACTGCGTCCTCAAAAACTCATACTGCCCCACCGCCGCCTTCGACGACTTCGTATCATGCAGCACTCTGCCCTGCTCCGCCAGCAGCTCCGCCACCGCACTCACGCTATCCGGAGCGTGCACATCCCCCGGAGCCCCGTGATACACCACCCGAAACCCATCCATCGCCCGCTGATAATCCGCCTTCGTCCGCGACTCCTCAGGAATCCCCTGCAGCTCCTCCAACCCCCGCTCCGCCTGCTGCCAGGCCGTCAACTCCGCCTTCCGCCCCGAAGACCCCGCAGCCTGCCCACCGGATCTAGCCGATCCATACCCCGTCCCACACAAAACCGCGCAAAAACACGCCACACAAAAAACCGCACAAACCCCACCCAACCACCCGCTCCGCATTGTCGTCCTCAGGCCCATAGACAACCCTAAGTTTAAGAGAATCCACCCCTCCACCCGCGCCCGAATCCGCCCACGGTTACACCCCGCGATACTCCCCCACCCCTAGCAGAACCGCCCGCCCGCGACCACAGCGTATAGTTGCCCACACTTGCACCCAACCAAACCATTTCCTCTATACTGGCTCGCATGAACGACATCGACACCAACCTCATCATCGACGCGCTCCGCAAAAACGGTCACACCGTCGAGCATGTCTTCTCCGTCCCCGACAACGCCGGCCTCTACGAGTTCGTCGTAGACGGCAACACCCTCAACCTCGAAGAAACCCGCCACCTGCTCGAACAAGACGCAACCAAATAACCCACCCACCGCAGAGAGACGGCGCAACCTCGCCTCACTTCCCGGTATGGAGATCTTCGTGCATCTCATGCGGACCCTCTTTACCCTCAAGAAACGCCTGATCCGTCTGCGCGCTAACCTTTGCCATCAGGTCCAGATACAACAGGTGCGCGTTCCATATCCCAAACCGCTCTAGCGCCGCCGACGCCTGCTCCGCAGTAACGTCGTTGTGGCCAAAGTTCGTCTTCGCCATCAAACCCAGGAACTGCGCTTCGTCCTCAAGAATCTTGTCCTGCTGATCCAGAAAATCCTTCTGCGCGCCATACACATCCGAATAGCGTTGCGCCTCCGCATACGGCATAAACCCCAACGCCCCGGTCGTCTGCGCTGTCTTCCATGCCGTATCCCGCAACCCCACAATCGTATAGTCCGCCGAAATCGACCCCTTCTGCGCCTCCTTGTCCTTCGGATTCTCCTGAATCCGCGTCAGCGTATCAATATTCTTCTGCATCGTCTCCCGCTGCGTCTTCAGATTCCCCACCGCATGATTCATCTGGCCGCTGTCGTACTGGATCTCCACCCGCATCGTCTCTCGCGCCTCTTGCACCAGCTTGTGCTCACGATGCAGCTCCACGCACCCTTCAATCCCCACGGCAATCAACAACCCCACGGTAATCGTCACCAGATGAACAAAAAAATCCTTCCACCCTCCAATCGGATGATGCGGAGCATGAACGTCCAAAATCCCCTCCTGAAACGCCTCCCACCGTTATAACGCACGATCCAGAAACAGTCGTCGTTGAAGTTGCAGTTGCTCTTGCCGTTGCTCTTTGCCGTTGGTCTTGCTCTTGCCGTTGCCTTCCCTCACCCAACCCACAAACCGCGTCATTCCGACCGAAGCTGCTCACAGTCTCATCGTGAGTAGCGAAGCGGAGGAACCCCCGCATTTCGCTTTTGCTGTTGCCGTTGCATTTCCCATACCCACCCAAAACATTGTCATCCTGAGCGGAGCCGTTCGCCGGGTGGCCCATCCTTTGCGGTCTCATCGCAAAGGGTGGGTTGCCGTTGCCCTTGCGGTTGCTGTTGCTCTTGTTGTTGCAGTTGCCACTGCTGCTTGTTGTATTGGAGTTGCAGTTGCTGCTGTTGTAATTGCAGATGCTGGTGCAGTTCAGAACCTCCGACCAACCAAGAAACGTGTCATCCTGAGCGGAGCAGTTCGCGCACTTTGCGGACTGCGCAGTCGAAGGACCTGCAGTTGCTCTTGCCGTCGCCGTCGCCGTTGCTTCGAGGTAACCCAGGGCTTCAGCCTTGGGCCTCTCCCACCACCAGCAACCAAAGGGGCTTTAGCCCCTGGGGTATGCTTTCCCATCCCAGCCACGACACCTACAACAACCCTCCCACCACTTCGCTAGCCGAACTCAAAGCCCCATCCAGAGCCCCCACATCACTCCCACCAGCCTCCGCCAGATCAGGCCGCCCACCACCCTTCCCACCAACCTTAGCCGCAAGCACACCCACCACCTTCCCCGCCTGCACCCGCGAAGTAAGATCCTTCGTCACCCCCACAATCAAAGAAACCTTCCCATCCACCGCTGCACCAAGCACCACCACCCCAGACCCCAGCTTCCCGCGAAGCTGATCCACCAGATCCCGCATCTGCGCCTTCTCCAACCCATCCACCCGCTGAGCGAGCACCTTGACGCCTTTGACCGAAACCGCCGAAGCCCCAGCATCCGACAAAGAAGCCGCAGCCGACTTCATCCGCACCGCATCCAGCTCCCTTCGCAGCTTCTTCATCTCCTCTTCCTGCGCCGCAATCCGAACCCGTAGCGCCTCCGCAGGAGTCACCGACTCCGAAGAAGACCCCACCAGCGACCCCACCACCTTCGCCACATCAAAATCCCGACGGAACTCATGCAGCGCCCCCGTCCCCGAAACCGCCTCCACCCGTCGCACCCCCGAAGACACCGACCCTTCCCCAACAATCTTGATCAACCCAATCTCGCCCGTCGCCCCGGTATGAATCCCACCGCAAAGCTCCGTCGAAAAGTCCCCGATCTTCACAACCCGCACCCGCTCGCCATACTTCTCGCCGAACAGCGCCATCGCCCCCAGCTCATTCACCGCCACATCGATCGGCACATCCACCAGCGTCTCCACCTTCGTATTCCCCATCACCTGCCGGTTCACAATGTCCTCGACCTCCTGCAGCTCCTCCTCCGCCACACCCGCAAAGTGCGAAAAATCAAACCGCAGCCGCGTCGCATCATTCAGCGACCCCGCCTGCTTCACATGCTTGCCCAACACCTCACGCAACCCCGCATGCAGCAGATGCGTCCCCGTATGGTTCCGAATCGTAGCCGACCGCGTCGCCGCATCCACCACCGTATCCACCGTATCGCCCACCGCAATCGTCTGGTTCGCCCTCACCTTATGCGCAAAAACCCCCTGCACCGGCTTGGTCGCGCCACTCACCTCAGCCACAACTGAGTTGTGATCCCCCGAATACAACCACCCCACATCCCCAACCTGCCCACCCGAGTCCGCATAAAAACTCGTAGCATCCAGCACCACCTCGCCGATCTCGCCACCCTTCAACTCCGGCACACCAATCCCATCCTTAACCAGCGCCAACACCCGAGCCCCATCCACCCGCAACGCGGTATACCCTTCAAACTCCGTCTTCGGCAATTCCCGATAAACCGGCGCCGCCGACTTCTGAGCCCCACCCTTCCAAGAAGCTGACGCCCGTGCTCTCTCTTCGGCTAACGCTTGCTCAAAACCGACATGGTCAAAAACAAACCCGCGATCTCTCGCAGCTTCCACCATAAACTCTAGAGGTAATCCAAAAGTTTCATATACTGCGAACGCCAAATGACCAGGCACAACATTTGCTAGGTATTCATGCGTTTCGTTTTGCCTCGAGTTAAGTAACTGTTCAAAGTTTGCCGATGCAGGTCCAAGCACCCGCGCAAACTGCAACTCCTCTGCCAGCACAACCTTACTCACCCGCTCAGCCGACTCCTTCAACTCCGGATAAGCCACCTGCATCTCATCTCGAACCGCAAACACCATCTCATGCATAAACGGCTTCTCCTGCCCCAGCAGCCGTCCATGCCGAATCCCACGCCGCAGAATCTTCCGCAGCACATACCCACGACCATCATTCGCAGGATTCACCCCATCCGAGATCAAAAACGTAGCCGCCCGCGCATGGTCCGCGATAATCCGCAGACTCGCCCGCGACCGCTCATCCACCTCGTGCTCCGGCTCCACCTTATGCCCGGTCAACTCCTCCGCCCGCTTGATCAGCGGAGTAAACAAATCTGTCTCAAAGTTCGACAGCACTCCCTGGAGCACCGCCGACACGCGCTCCAACCCCATCCCCGTATCGATAGAAGGCTTCGGCAGCGGAGTCAGCGTCCCATCGCTCGACCGGTCGAACTGCATAAAAACCAGATTCCAAATCTCAACATACCTCTGCTCATCCAATGGAAACGGCTTATCCACCCCCGGCTCCTCCGCCGCCTCAATCCCCAGGTCGTAAAATATCTCCGAACAAGGCCCACAAGGCCCCGTATCCCCCATCTGCCAGAAGTTGTCCTTGGCCGACATCCCAAAGATCCGCTCCTTCGGCACGCCCGTCTCAATCCAGTACTGCTCCGCCTCATCATCCCGCGGAACCTTCGCATCCCCTTCAAACACCGTGCAATACAACTTCGCCGGATCAATCCCAAACCACTCCTTCGAAGTCAGCAGCTCCCACGCATAAGCAATCGCATCCTTCTTGAAGTAGTCCCCAAACGAAAAGTTCCCCAGCATCTCAAAGAACGTATGGTGCCGCCGCGTAAACCCAACGTTCTCCAGATCGTTATGCTTCCCCCCCGCCCTTACACACTTCTGGCTCGAAGCCGCCCGCGTATAGTCCCGCTTCTCGTTCCCGAGAAAGACATCCTTAAACTGATTCATCCCCGCATTGGTAAACAGCAGCGTAGGATCGTTCGCCGGCACCAGCGAAGAAGAGTGCACGCGCCTGTGCCCCTTGCCCTCAAAAAACCGCAAAAAATCTTCCCGAATCTGATTCCCCGACCTATAGTTCATAGACCTTAAAGTCTATCAGCGAGATTTTGAATGTAGTACATAGTACAATTGCTCAAGGAGCACTATCATGCGCCGAGTATCTCTCCGCGAAGCCAATCAAAATTTTTCCTCCTGCGTTGCGGAAGTTGAAGCAGGTGAGAGCCTGATCCTCCTGCGTCGCGGGAAGCCCGTCGCTCGCATCATCCCCTTCGACGAAGAGGAACCTCGCGACCCCAGGCATGAGGCGGCTATCAAAAAACTTGCAGCCTTTCTAAAAGAAGGTCATGACCTTGGAGGAATCAAGGTGAATCGCGAGGAACTGTATGATCGCGGCCACTAAGGTCACCCTCGACACCAATATTCTGATTTATGCAATCGATTCGAGTGAAGGCGCGAAACACCTTCTCGCAAGTAAAATCCTTCTCCGCTCAGCGATGAACAGACAGCCATTGATGCTTCAGTCGCTCAATGAGTTTGCGGCTGTCGTTCGGAAAAAACGATTAATGTCGTTAGCAACCGTGAAGAAGATCATCGAGTACCACCGCAGCGCGTTCACACTCGAACCGCCGGTCGTTGATGATCTGATCGAAGCCATTCAAGCCAACGAAGATCACAAGCTGCCAATCTGGGATGCCTTACTTTGGGCGACCGCACGACGCGCAGGTTGCCACATCATCTTTTCAGAGGACTTTCAGGACGGCAGAGAACTGGGTGGTGTCCGTTTCGTCAATCCCTTCAAACTCTCACGCCGAGAGTTACGAGATTTCTCCCTCTAAATCAGTCGAGGTCTTTTGCCGAAGCATCCGCATCCTCAACTCCCAGGCCTTACCCAAGGTCTTCACATCGTTCTTCCACTGCGGCAACATCAACGACATCACCAGACCCTCCGCATTCACCACAATCCCAAACACAATCGCCACCCAGATTAACCACCGAAACCCGCCAAAACTCAGCACCCCCACCACCGCCACCGCAAGCAGCAACCCCCACGCCTTCGCCATATACGAGTGATAGCTAGCCGCCTTCCCAAACTTCCAGAAATCAAACCCATACCGGAACGCCTCAAACCCGAGTAGCACCATCAGCCACCGCCAGTTTCCTCGCAGCATCTGCGGCTCCCTGATCCACAGCGCTGCAAGCACCCCAAGATAAAAAACCGTATCCGTTACAGAGTCCGAGACTCTTAGCCGCGCCGTCTCATTGCCCCACCGCCGCGCCAACACACCGTCATAAATATCCGACAGCAACGCAACCACCACAATCGCGCCAAGCCACCCACCACTCCATCCCCGCCACGCCCCAAACACAATCAGCGGCCCGCCCAGCGCGCGCCCCGCAATCATTCCCCACGGTATCGCCTTCCTGATCTCTCGTCCGCCCATTCGTCCCCACGCGGAGCCATCCTATCACCCACTCAATCCGAGCAACCGCGCCGCATTCCCATGCGCCAGCCTCTCCAGATCCTCGGCCGACATCATCCCCGCAGCCTCCTCCAGAAACTTTCTCCCCCGAGTGTTCGCGCTGAACGGATAGTCCACCGAAAACATCATCCGCTCAATCCCCACCACCTCCAGCGCACACTTCAACGGCGGCAACGAGAAATACCCGCTCGTCGTGACATGAATATTCGTCTTAAAGTACTCCACAACCGTCTGCCGCAGCCGCGCCGGCCCTGACAAAATCCCGCTAGACCGCGCCATCGCATACGGCAACCCTTCGCCCATATGCCCGATGATCACCTGCAACCCAGGCAACTTATCAAACACCCCCGACACGATCAGCCGCAGTGTATGCAACGCCGTCTCCGCATGCCAACCCCATCCGGCAATCGACAACAGCATCCCCGTCTCCCCAGGCAACCCCGAGAAATAAGCCTGCTTCACCGGCTCTGGAGGAGCCGCAGGATGCAAATACACAGGCACACCCAATCGCGCCGCCATCTCAAACACCGGCAGAAACCGTGCATCATCCAGAAACAATCCGCCAACAGTTCCATTCAGCATCGCGCCGCGAAACCCCAGCGTCGTGCAACACCGCTCGAACTCCCTCACCGCACCATCAACATCCCTCAAACCCAGCGTCGCAAATCCACCCAACCGCGTCGGATTCCCCCTCAACGCCTCCGCCAACTCATCATTCACATCATGAGCCAGCGCCGTCGCATCCGCCGCATCCAGCGCATCAAACCCCATCGCCGCAAGCGACATCACCTGAAAATCAATCCCCGCCTCATCCATCGCGGCAATCCGCCCCGCACCCATATCCAGCATCTTCGACTGCAACTCCGCCATCTGAGGAGCCCCACCCCTCCCATAAGCCCCTGTAGCCCGCAAAAAACCTTCCGTTACAAAATGTTCTTCTAATGTGATCGTCCGCATCCCCACTTAGACACGGCCCGCATTCGCAAGTTTCCCTAACCCACCAACCCCGGCACCCAGGTCTGCCCTTCCATCCGAAACACCTCATCCTCCGTCTTCCTCAGCCGCGCAAACTCCCCCCGATGCTCCGTCATCACCATCGCCGTCACCAGAGCATCAAAAGCATCCTCACTCCCCCGAGCCTTAGCCATCACCCCCCGCCCCAACCCCGCATACAACTCACTCTCCCGCCGCTTCTTCGCCAAATACTCCGTCCGCGCACTCTCCGAGCTCTTAGTCACCGCCCCCGTCATCAGCCGCGTATAAATCTCCACCACCAGCGGCTCCGTCACCGAAGGCGCATCGAACGGCCAAATCTTAAATCCAGCCGAACGCAATCGCAACAACGCCGCCATCCCCCGCAGCGAACCCGTCCCCACCGCCCCCGCACCACCAATCTGAAACACGCTCTTCGGAGCAATCCCCGCGATCCGCGCCGCCGCCAGAGGATCCGCAATCTCCGCCCTAACCTTCAACGCCGTCTCCGCCCGTCGCAACATCCTATGCGCATGCTCTCCGCAAAACTCCGCCGGTTTCTTCCCATGCCGCCGCGACCCCACCCGTCCCCAGAACCGCCCATCCTCACAGTCCTTATGCAGCCACTTCTCTCCCTGCCCATCCGCCACCAGCCGCCAAAACTCCGGAGCCGACCCAATCCCCAACTCCCGCAAAAACCAAGCCGGATAGCTAAACGAAAAATCAAACCCCACCACCATCCGCGGAGTCTCCCGCGCCATCTCCACCAGCCATTCCACCAACTCCACCCGCGACCGCCCCGACTCCAGCATCACCCGACCAGAAGAAGCCGTCCAAACCCCAGCCCAGATCTTCCTTCGCTGCCCCGGCCCCTGATCTCCCGACCAGTCCACCCCCACCACCCGCTGCAATCCGCCATCCGCCATCCTTCTATCATCACCCAACGGAACTTTTTCCCTCCCACCAGCGTTATCCCTAACGAGAGAACAATCCGATGCTCAACTTCTTCCTCTTCCTGATCCTCGCCTTCTTCTGCTGGCCCCTCGCCCTCGCCGCGCTGGTCCTCTATCCGTTCATTTGGCTCATCCTCCTTCCCTTCCGCCTTGTAGGCATCGTAGTCGGAGGCACCTTCGCCCTCATCGCCGCAATCTTCTACCTCCCCGTCCGCGCACTCCGGGCCATCTAGAAGCCCTGCCATTCCAAATCCGTGCCATCCGTGAAAATCCGTGTTAAGCCTTTCCGTTTTCAACCACCGTCCTGAACGAAAATAGATCCATGACCGGCACCCGCATCGACAAGTGGCTCTGGGCCGCCCGCTTCTTTAAAACCCGCGAGCAGGCCTCCAAAGCCTGCGATCTCCAGCGAGTCCTCTCCAACCGCCAGCCCGCCAAACCCGCCCGCGAGGTCCACATCGGCGACACGCTCCAGATCAAAAACGAATCCGGCGACTTCACCGTCGAAGTCCTGGCTCTAAGCCAGCAGCGAGCCTCCGCCGCCATAGCCCAAACCCTCTACCGCGAAACCGAAGCCAGCAAAGAAGCCCGCCTCAAAGCCGCCGAAGAGCGCAAACTCCTTGGCCCTATCGCATGGACCGCCCCCGCCCCGTCAAAGAGGCCAACCAAACGCGACCGCCGCCTCATCCACAGCTTCCGCGGCGACTACTAACTTTCCCCCGACCAACGGGAGGACCAAAGCGATCATCATCGCCAAGACCAGGTACACGAGTCACGAAGTGACCGCCCCACGCGCAGTGGGCCCGTCCGGCAGGACAACCCGTCACTCCTTCTCATTCTGCCGCGAATACCCATCCGAATCCCCCGCACCTTCTTCCATCTCGTCCAACCCCTCAACCTCCATCAACTCCTCGGGCAGATTCCACTCCCGCAGCACCTTATAAATCGCCCGCGAAGAAAACCCAGCCCGCAACAACCGGTTCATCGCCCGAGCGCTCTCCTTCTGCGCATTCTCCCCGCTAGGCTGCTTCATGCGTTTCCGCGCAATATACTGCCGCGCCAGCGCGACCTCATCCACATCCTCATAAGCCGCGTCCAGCGTTGCAGCCACCAACCCCTTCCCCACGCCCTTCAACATCAAATCCTGCTGCACCCTCCGCCGCCCCAGTTTCTCCGACTCCTTCCGCACCCGCGCATACCCTTCCGCAAATCGCTCGTCACTCAGATACCCCAGTTCCTTCAGCCGCACCACCACCGCATCCATTGCCCGAGCCCCCGCATCCCCCTCCTCCGCACGAGCCCGCATCAATCGCCGCAAATCCCGCTCCGTCCGCATCCGCCGAGCCAGCGCTCCCACCGCATACTCAAACAAACCCGCCTCCCCCACCGGCTCCCGCTTCTTAGCCCTCGCAAACGCCACAGCCACCTCTCCCTTCCAACTCAAACCTGCCGTCACTTTCAAAATCCAAAGCGTCGTCATTCTGAGCGTAGCGAAGAATCCCCGCATTTGCATTTGCAGTTGCAGTTGCAGTTGCAGTTGCCGTTGCAGTTGCAGTTGCAGTTGCTTTACCTGCCCGCTCGCTTCTTCGATATTCACTCACAAAAAGAAGTGTCATCCTGAGCGAAGAAGTTCGCGCACTTTGCGAACTGCGCAGTCGAAGGACCTGCATTTGGCTGTTTCCTGGTGCCCGCTCCCCCAAGCCTCTACGGCACCACATCCAAAGTAATCTCATTCGACTCCACCACCGTTTTCGTCACCGCATCCCGCCGCGAAACCCTCACCCGATACTCTCCCGGCCTACTCAAATTCACCAGCCGCGTAAGATTCGTCGTCTGCACCGAAGCCTGTCCCGGCTGCACATAATCCACTGTCCGAGCCTCCGTCTGCTGCCGTTCCCTCGCCGCCCGCCCATACGCCGTCTCTCCCAGCACTTTGCCCGCCGCATTCCGCACCACAATCACATACGAGAACTCCGCATTCCCTGACCCCGGCCTATGCGGAAACAGCAGCTCTTTCTCCGTCATGTTCTTCAGCGTCACCACAAGCTCCGCATCCGACCCCACCTGCACCTCATTGCTGCGCGCGTTGATCTGAATCTGAAACGCTGCGCCCGTCGTCCCTGCGCGTCCCGCCGCATCCGCGTCCACCGGAGGCAGCGCACCATCCGTCGTCCCCGTTCCCAGCACAGCCGTACCGTTGCCCACATCGCCTCCTCGCGGACGCTTCACCGGCGGCGGAGCCTCAACAGGCGGCGCAACAGCAGGCGGAGCCGCGGCCGGACTCTCACTCGAAGGCTGCACTTCATTCATCTCCTCAGGCCGCGAAACCCCCATCCTCGTAGACGAAGCTCCACGGTTCGTCGCCGCAGACCTGGCCTTCACCGGGTGCACCGGCTCACCATCCGCATAAGCATTCGTCTTCGTCCACCGGTCGCACCAGTCCCCCACCGTCTCGTACCAGAGCTTCGAGTTCTGTGGCTTCAGCACCCAATGCCCCTCATCGGGAAAGTACAGCATCTTCGAAGGAACATTCAGCCGCTGCAGCGCCGTAAACAACTGCAAACCCTCCGAAACATCCAACCGATAATCCCGCTGCGAATGAATCACCAGCGTCGGCGTCTTCGCATTCTTAATCGACAGCATCGGCGACCACTTCCGGAAAGGATCCAGCGCCGCAGGCCGGTCAAAATAATTCCACGGCATCGCAGGCCCTCCTTGCGGAGCCGTCGCACGTCCCTTCGCCGCAGGAGCAGCAGCACTCGCACGGAACTCCCACTCGTTAAACCAAAGCTCCTCCGTCGTCCCATACGCGCTCTGCGGATTGAACATCCCATCATGCGTCACAATGCACGCAAACCGGTTCGTGTGCGTCAGGATCCAGTCCGCCATAAACCCGCCATAGCTCGCTCCCAGCGCACACTCTCGCGTCTTGTCGATAAACGGATACTGCTTCTCCGCAAAATCCAGCCCCTTCATCAGATCGACATACGCCTTCCCACCCCAATCCCCATTCACCCCATCAATAAACGCCTGCCCGTACCCCGTCGACCCGCGCGGATTCACCGTCACCACCACATATCCGCTCGCCGCCATCAGTTCGGGATTCCATCGATAACTCCACGCCTCGCCCCACGCCCCTTGCGGCCCTCCATGAATCAAAAATTTCACCGGATACTTCCGCGTCTCATCAAAATTCGGCGGCCGCAACAAAAACCCCTGCACCGGAGTTCCGCCCGCGCCCACAAACCGGAACGCCTCCTGCTTCTGCAGATCGAGCGTCCTCAACAGAGCATCGTTGAAATGAGTCAGTTGCCTCCGCGGACTCGACCCCCCGATCTGCAGCGCCGTCACCGCCGAAAACTTCAGAATCTCCTGCTGCTGCTCCGCCTCCTCCGGCGAAAGCGGCTCCGCCGTAAGCCCCGGCCGCATCAGGTTAATCTCCGCCGGCTGATCCACGCTCATCCGCGTCGCCACCACCATGTTTCCATCCCGGCTCACCTGCAGATCGGAGAACTCGCCGTCATTCGTAACAATGCGGATCGGCTCATCCGGATCGCCGTCAAACTGAAAACGCAGCACCAGCGTCCTGCCCGCATCGCTGCTCGCCAGATACACCGCCTTCGAGTCCGGCCCCCACGCAAACTCATCCACCCAACGGTCGTACTTCGGCATCAACTCCAGCAGCACTCCATCGCCCGGAATATTCACCGGCCGCACCAGCTTTTGCCCCACCGGCGCACCACCTCGCTGACCAGCCGGACCACCGGCAGCCTGACTCGCTGCTTCACTCGCACGCTGACTAGCCGCTCCCGTCCTGTCATACAACATCAGCCGGAACCGGTCGCTTTCATAACCCGCCCGCGCCTGCGACCGGAACGCCAAATACTTCCCATCCGGTGAATAAGCCGGCCCATCATCGCTCCCCGGCGAAATAGAAATCTTCACCGGCTTTGCCCCCGGCTCATCCAGCCGCAGCGTAAACACATCGTTATTCGTGCTCGCCGCCGGAATAAGATCAAGATTGGTTACATAAGCAATCTCCTGCGAATCCGGAGCCCACGCATACCCGATCGGCGCATCCAGCGAAAACGTAGGCGCCTCCGTATCCCCAATATCCTGCCGCGGCGTCAAATCCCGCACCGCATTCCCATCGCTCGCCGAAACCACCAGCACATGGCTCCGCTTCGGCCCCACATAATGATCCCAGTGCCGGTACAACAGGTGATCCCAAACCTGCGCCTTCGAAGGATTCGCCGCAGCCTCCGCATCCTTTCGCCGGTCGCAGTTCTCCTCCTCCGTCCACGAAGACCCCTCGCTGCACTCCGGATACACTCGCGAAGTAAACAGAATCCTCCGCGAATCCGGAGACCACACAGCACCATCCGCCTCCGTGCTCACGTTCGTCAGTCGCGTCGGCGTGCCCATCGTCCCCATGATGTCGTTCCAGCTCGCCACAAAGATCTGCGACAGCCCCGACTTGCTGTCCGTCGCGATAAACAGCAGATGCCTTCCATCTGGCGCGAACCGCCCACCGGACTCTCCCTCCTTCGCGAACGTAATCTGCCGCTCATTTCTCTGCCGGTCATTGCGCAAAGGGAACGCATCGCCTTCACCCACATTCTCCCCCGCCACCGGCACCACCCACAGATGATTCACCTTCGAGTTTTTCTCGAGGTCCACATCCACCACCGAAAACATCACCCATCGGCCGCTAGGCGAGATCTGCGGATCGCTCACCCTCTTCATCCGCTGCAAGTCCGCAAACGTTATCGGCCGCTTTCCAGCGGACCCATCCCCACCACGATCCACATGCGAGTCTTGGGCCCAACCCGCAATCCAGCCCCCGGCCAGCAGCGTCGCCAGAGCAACCGCTCGAGCCGCCGGAGCAAACCCCAAAAAAGCTCGCTTCCTCATGCGGCAAGTCTAACGCCGCAACGCTGTCTCAGCGCCCCAAGGCAGGACCCCTCCAAGGTTCCCCCTCAGCCCATAAAAATATTTTTCAGAAAAGTGAAAATTCTTAGATCGCGAAAATCACCACGCAAAACACCACAACTTCACCACAAAAAACCATCAACTCACCACGTTTTACCATCGAAAAAACACACTCCACTCCGCATATCACCAAACACTTACGCCCGCGTCATCGCTCCCGAGGCCGCGCCGGACTTTTTTTGCGCAAACTCCGCCACAGGCAACTCCACCGCCACCGCCGCCCCATGCGGGCTCAAATTAAACGCCCGAATCTCCCCGCCATGCTCATGCACAATCCCATAGCAAATACTCAACCCAAACCCCAACCCATCCCCCTCAAACACCCGCTCCGGCTCCCGAAACCCCAAACCCGAATCGCTCACCATCAAATGCACCAACGCCTCATCGCGCACCACCGAAACCCGAATCACCAGCTCCTCTCCGCGCTCCACAACCTCTTCATTCGCCAGTGCTTGCGCCGCATTGTTCAGCAGATGTTCCAGCATCTGCCGCAACCTTCCCTCGTTCCCCCTAACCAGAGCATCCCCACCTGCCTCCACCACCATCCGAACCCCCCGCTCTTTCAGCATTCCCGCACAAGCTCCAGCACGTTCCCTCACCAAATCAACAACATTCACCAGCTCGTCCGACACCTCAACCGGTTTCCAGAAATCCAGCAGCGTCTCCACCGTCGTACGCATCCGAAGTGCCTCTCGAGCAATGACTTGCGCGTCCTCCCTTACCCGCACCTCCCCAGTCGTATCCGCAATCAACTCCGCAAATCCCAACACCGCCGTCAACGGATTATTCAGCGCATGAGCCATACCCCCGGCCAGCAACCCCATTCCTGCCAATCTCTCAGCCCGCATCAGCTTCTCCGCCAGTGCCGCAGTCTCGAGCGCCCTCTCCACCTTCAACGCCAGCGATTCCACCGGCTCCAAAGCCTTCATCAGCAAGCTCCTACGAACATTCATCGAGC
The DNA here is from genome assembly GCA_963841335.1 of uncultured Acidobacteriaceae bacterium. Lineage (GTDB taxonomy): Bacteria > Acidobacteriota > Terriglobia > Terriglobales > Acidobacteriaceae > Edaphobacter. The sequence goes on from CAWJCF010000001.1 coordinate 1,534,563, forward strand.
TATCCGCCCCCAGCGCCAACGCCCCAAGCAGACTCCCACCCATCGTCCAGAATGGCAACACAATCGCCCGCCGATACCCACCCTCCCCCCCGATCCTATCCAGCACTACCGCAAAACTGCGCGCCCCCACCCGCATCCCCAACCCACTCTCCCCGCGCCTCCCACCCCCGCGCTCCAGCCCCTTTCGTTCCCCCCAGGAATTCAGCCAGCCTATCGTAACCTCATCCATTCCAACATTTGCCGCCACACTCAGGCGGCCATCCCTACTAACCATCATCGCCACACGGTGAAACGCGCTATTTACCGCCACCGCGCGACTGACCCGCGACGCCAACTCCTTCGTCTCCCCGTCCCCCCGCACTCGCACATCCAGCTCCGCATAAGCCGTCAGCTCCTCCTCTCTACGCCTCTCCCCATTTCGCCGGCCGGCCTTCAACTCCAGACGCAACACCAACAAAGACAACGCCCCAAAGATCCCTCCCCCCGCCGCCAACTCCTTCCAAGGCAACGCGATCAGCCTGTCCAACTCCTTCAATCCACCCGACATCACCAAACCTCCCAAATCGCGTCTATTCTTAGTAGCGTGCCCGGCAACATCATCGCGGCCGCCCCAGTCCCATCCCGGAGTCAGACCCAATGAAGCCCTCTCGCATCGATGTCTCTGTCCCCATTGGCCTTCTAGCACTCTTCCTCTTTCAGCTATCGGCCGCACCGGCTCCGGCCATCGCTGCTGTCGCAAATCCAGACGGTGCCGCCGCAGCGCAGGAGGCCGCGGGCTTCGGCCCACTCGACCCCGCATCTCCAACCGGCCTCACCGTCGAGGAGATCACTAAAAAATTCGGCGAGCGCGAGTCTCTCTTCGCCAAAGCCCGCGAAAATTACACCTTCCGCCAGTCCGTCAAAGTCGACACCATCTCCGAAGAGACCAGCCGCATTGACGGCGAATACCAGCAAGTCACAGACATCACCTTCAACGACGCCGGCAAGCGCGAGGAGCACGTCGTCTTCGCCCCCGCCAACACCCTCGAGCGCGTCCTCATGACCCCGGCCGACTTCGATGAGATCGAGCACCGCCTGCCCTTTATCCTCACCACCGAAGACCAGCCCAAATACAACATCGACTATCTAGGCCGCCAGCGCGTCGACGATCTCGACACCTACGTCTTCGCCGTCGCACCCAAAACCTTCGAAAAAAAGCAGCACTACTTCCAGGGAAAAGTCTGGGTCGACCAGCAGGATCTGCAGATAGTCCTCATCAACGGAAAAACCGTCCCCCAGGACACCCGCCCCGGCCATGAGGATTTGCAACCACCCTTCACCACTTACTACGAGCAGGTCGACGGCAAATATTGGTTCCCCACCTACACCAAGGCCGAAGGCAATCTCCACTTCTCAGCGTCCAACGGCTCCCTCTCCCAGGACGTCCACATGCGCAACGTCGTCAAATTCACGGACTACAAGCAGTACCACACCTCAGCCCGCATCATTTACAACGGCCAGGACATCACCGATAACAAGACTACCGACGATAAGAACAAGACACAGCAGCCCCCCGCCACCCCACCCAAGTAGGGCGCAGCAAAGGAATATGCTTACCCGGTTGCAGGTTGTCCGCTAATTCGTAATGCAATGCGCATCCGGATCGGCATGCTGTTGTGTCATCCACCTATCCATCAGCGTGCCGGCACACCGCGCACCGCAAAGATGCTTCACATTCGCCGACCGCGCATGACTTCTCTGCCACCTCGTCAACTTAATCAGAGGCTGATCCTCCTCTGGTTTCTCTCCCTGGAAGCAATCCACCCAAGCCAGCCACCAATCCCCGCCCTCGCCCTTCTTATCTCCACAAACATCGCACTGATAGCTTTCGATATAAGACATCGTCCTCTTTCTCCTGCCGCTGAAACTAACAAATGAGCTCGCCTTCAGTTTACTTCCCTGTATCAATCGGAGCAGCCCCAGGCCCAATCCCATCCACAAACGGCTCGCCCCAGATATAGTGCCCAAACCAGTGGAGGTTCTCCTCCATCACGGCCCTCTGCTCCTTTGGCTTGTCTACTGGATGACCAAACCCGTGATACAGCACCATCTTTACGGGAATGCCCTTGTCTTCCAATGCCTGCCGCAGTTCAAAGCTATCCGGCACAGGAACCCGCTTGTCGCGATCGCCTTGCTGAATCAACGTAGGCGTCTTCGCCTTCGCAATGTACGTAATCGGTGAGGTTTTCTTATAAATCTCCGGATCGTCCCACGGAGTAGCCTGCAGATACTGTCGCGTAAACGGAGTAATGTCCGTGTTCACGTAGTACGTCATCCAATCCGAAATCCCCGCCCCAACAGAAACCGCCTTGAAGCGATCACTCGAAGCAGTAATGAATGCCGAGATGTACCCTCCCTCGCTCCATCCCATCGAGCCCACGCGGTCTTTATCAACATATCCCTGCGCAATCAGATAATCCACGCCCGAAATAACATCCGCATAGTCGCCCACTCCAAGATTCCGCACATTCAGCGCCCTGAACTTCGCACCATAACCTGCCGACCCACGGTAATTAGGCCGCAGCACCAACGCGCCTTTCGCTACAAACTGCTCAATCGGGTAGTACCGATCCCATTGAATCACCGGTTGATCGACACCCGTCGGGCCGCCATGAATCACCACAAGCAGCGGATACTTCTTCTTCGCATCAAAATCTACCGGCTTGTACAACACGCCTTCAATTGTCGTGCCATCACCGGACTTCCACTGAATCACCTCGCGCCTCGCCAGCGTGAACTGCTTCATCTTGTCGCTGAGATGCGTCACCTGCGTCGCTCCTGAACCGCTCGTCCCCGCGACATAAATCTCCCCACGCCCATTCGGTTGAGCCCCGCGATAAGCCACCTGGCTGAAGTCTTTCGAGAACGAAAACCCCTGCGCCACCACATCATCCGGATGCGTCACCTGCGTCACAGCCCCACTCGCCACATCCAACCTGTACAAGTGTGCCGCTGTCTTCTTCGACGCAGCGAAGTAAATCCCTCCATTGCTCCACTGAATGAGCCGCGTGTCTTCATCGAAGTCCCCACTCACCACCTTCGGCATCCCACCCGTCGCGGGAACCACGGCGATCTTCTGGTTCGAATAGAAGAAATTCTTCGCCCCATCAGCAGTCACAAACGCCACCTGCTTCCCATCGGGAGAGAACTGCGGATTCGTATTCGGCCCCGGTGTCGTCACCAGCTTCGTCACCTTCTTATCCGCAACCGAGACCACATAAACCGTCGTCGACCCGTTATTGCGAAGCTCCGAGTCCTTCGACGCCGCAAACGCGATGCGCCCACCATCCGGCGACCACGAAAATCCCTGAACGTTGAACTCCCCCTCCGTAATCCGCGTCGCCTCCAGAGCCTTATTCCCCGCAGGTATCGATCCCACATCGATCGTCCACAGATGCGTCATCCGCTCGTCCGCATACACCACCGTGTAGTCGCCGTAACGCTCCTTCCGGTCCTTTTCCGCCTTCGACTCCTCATCCTTCGTTGTAAACGCAATGTGCTTAGAGTCCGGAGCCCACTCGAACCCGCTCACCCCATCCTCCAGCTTCGTCACCTGCCGAGCCTCGCCACCCGTAGGATCGATCACGTAAAGCTGCATCGAGTCGGCCTTCGTCTCGGCAATCTGTCCCGGCCGGTCCGAAAGAAACGCAATCCACTTTCCATCCGGCGACCACTTCGCACCAGAGCTGCTCTTGGTTTGGGAAGTCAACAAAAAGCTCTTGCCCGCCCGATCCGCAACCCACAGATCATGCTCGAAAGCATTCGTCTTCCAGTTCGTTCGCGTCACGTCATAGACAACGTGCTGACCATCCGGAGACAGCGCCAGCCCACCAATCTGCGGAGCCTCCAGAGCGTCATCGATCGTCACAGCATTGTTTGTCTGGCCGCAAGCCGGACCTGCGACTGCCACCAGCAGTACCGAAATTACGCCGGACACACAGGCAGTCCGGAGCTTCCTAGAAACCTGAAAAGAAGGGGTCATACGCGACAGTGTCGCACACCCGCGACATCCATCCACGCATTTTCCGGCGTCAGCTAAGCCGCCGGCTCCGCCTCGAAGTACAAATACTTCCGCCACGCAGCATCGGCACTGCCGATCATCCGCATGATATGCCGCGACGTGTGCAGTGAAAACGGCCGCGGCTCCCGCTGCAGCTTCATCTCCGTCAACTCGTGCAATAGCTGATTGCCCTTCCTCCGGTTGCAGTCGTGGCAGCACGCCACCAGGTTCTCCCAGGTCGAAAGGCCGCCCCGCGACCGTGGAATCACGTGATCCAGCGTCAACTCTCCCGCCGTCAGCACCACACTGCAGTACTGGCACGAGTTCCTGTCGCGCAACAAAATATTCTTCCTGCTCAACGCCCGCGTCTGGTGCGGAATCCGCCTGTACTCCAGCAACCGGATCACGCTCGGCATTGCCACCTGCATCCGCGCCGCATGAAGCATCGCGCCTTGCTCTTCCTCCGTGCGCGCGACTCCCTTCAGCACCAGCACCAGGGCCCGCCTCGCACCACAAATATTAATCGGCTCATACGAAGCATTCAGCACCAGCACCGGAGTCTGCATCGCGGGCTGCCGAAACACCCCAACCCGCACATCCCGCTCCGAGACCACTCGGCCCGCCCCATGCCCACCGTGCCCGGCATGCCGTTTCCCGCTAAACCCCTGCTTCCGAATCTTCCCCGATTGCATCTCGCCAAACCTCCGATTCCCCTTGCGTTAGCACTGCCCTCGAAAGTCCTTCAATTTCAACACTAGTTCGCATCCCAAACCGCTGCTGTAGAACCCGCCGTACTCCACAAAGCCACCGTCTCAACTTGAGCACGAGAAACAGTAGCAACCCAAACTTTCGTCGCTCCCGCTTGCAGTAACGAGCGCGAACAAGCCCGAGCCGTCGCCCCGGTCGTATAAATGTCATCCACCAGCAAAACCTCGCGTCCCGCCACCACCGCCGGGTCAACCACCTCAAATGCATTCCGCAAATTCAACCGCCGCTGCCGCGGAGTCAGCCCAAACTGACTCTCGGTATCCTTCACCCGCTGCATCGCACGATGCGCCGCGTGCAATCCCCACTCCGCCCGGCTCGTCTTCAACTCCGCAATAGCAGCATCGGCAATCAGCACCGCCTGGTTATACCCACGCCGACGCTCCTTAGCCGGAAACAGCGGCACAGCCACCACCACCAACTCCTTCGCCGCCTCACCCTCCAGCATCTCAATCGCCCGAGCCAGCATCGAGCCCATCGGCCGTGCCAAAGCAGGCACACGCTCATACTTCAGCAGCTGCACCATCTCGCGCAGCTCATCCTCATACGCCGCATAGGCCACCGCCCGCTCAAACTCCGGCGGAACCATTCGACAAGCCGAACACAGCAGCCCCTCCACCGGAAACTGCCCCGCATACCGCACGCCTTCCATATCCAGAGCCTCGCCGCACCGCCGGCAGAGCGTCATCGTCTGCTCCCGCACCCCGTCAACACACCCATCACAAACAGGAGACAAACCCGCCCTCAGCAGCGGTTCTCCGCACACCCTGCAATCACCAGGACAAAATGTCGTAACGAAATCATCCACCGCCGCCCGGACCACCCGTCCCGGCTCCTTCAACCATCGTACTGCCGCGTGTTGCTCGGCCACCCTCCCAGGCGGCGCACCGGACTCCCTCCCGGCAACAGCTTCGAGCGCATTGTCGTTCCAGCGTTGGCTGAAGACTCACCTCACTCGCTGGCGCTCCAGGTCGGTCGGACCGCGCCATGGCTGCAGTATAAGCCCTCTAGCCCAAGTCCAGTCAACAATTACGCACCAAACCAGGTGCCTCTGTGCTAAACCTTGAACATGCTCAAGGCTGTCACATGGTGCGCCAAGTGCCTCTTTCTATACTTCCTGGTCGCCATCCTGGCCATCCGTTTCTCCTGGATCTTCACCACCCCCGTCTTCCAGATCGCCACTCGCTTCCACTGGACCCAGCGCACCCAATTCATCTTTGTCCTCAGCTATTTCCTGCCCACCTTCGCTGCCGCCGGATTCCTCTTCGGCCTCATCCCATTCGGCAAACTCGGCAACGCCCTCGCCGATCTCTACCGTTCCTTCTTCGCCTCACCCTCCACTAGGCTCCCACCCGAACCCGATCAAATCCCACCGATCCTCTGGGCCTGGCTCCCCGTCACGCTCGCCTTCCTCGTCCGCTTTGCAACCTGGCAATCCCGCAACTCCAGCGTCCTCGACCCCCGCTACTCCCCCGGCCGCATTGAGCGCTTCTTCGGCCCCCTCTACACCCAAAACGCCGGTCTACTCGACAGCAAATGGGTCAGCGACCGCTTCCTCTTCACCGGCCCGATGCTCTTCCTCATGGCCGCCGCCATCGCCGCATGGCTCCGCTATCGCCTCACCAGCCGCTCCACAACACCTCAGACAATCTCTGAGGTTGAACCTTGAGATCCACATCTCTTCCTAACCTGGATTAGCCCTCATGCCAAGACGAAGTGCAGGCTTGCTCATGTATCGCCGTGTCGACAGACTTGAGGTCTTCCTCGTCCACCCGGGTGGCCCCCACTTTGCCAAAAAAGACTTGGGGATATGGACCATCCCGAAAGGCGAATATCTCGAAGGCGAGCTACCCTTAGACGCTGCGAAACGCGAATTCCACGAGGAAACAGGATTTCCCGTCTCTGAGCCCTTTCTTTATCTCGACTCGATCACGCAGAAAGGCGGAAAGATCGTCACCGCCTGGGCCTTCGAGGGCGACTGCGACCCAGCGAAGATGATCAGCAACCTCTGTGAAGTGGAGTGGCCCCCCCGTTCCGGTCGCATCATCGAAATTCCCGAAGCAGACCGTGGCGCATGGTTCACCATCGACGAAGCCAAAGAGCACATCAAGGAAACTCAGATTCCCCTCCTCGATCGCCTCGCCGCTGCATTGAGTCTTGCGAAGTAACCGCCAATCCCGACCGTCCCGTTCCACCCAGATCAGAATTCGGCTCCAACCCGCAAACGATAAGGGCTAAACTCAAGGCGAAAGCGACAGGAGCACCTTCCATGGTCCCCGAACCGCGGCCCTTCGACATCTCTCGCCGTCAATTTCTTACTACTGGAACTCTCACGGCCGCAGCAGCCTGCCTCGCTCCACGCAGCCTGTTTGCCCAAATCGTCGGAGGCGCCTTCAAGGAAGCCGCAACCGCAAAGGTCACCGTCCAAAACCTTCGCCGCAATATCAGCGTCCTCTTGGGCGCCGGTGGAAATATCGCCGTTCTCACCGGCCCTGACGGAAAGCTGCTAATTGACGCAGAGATCGTCACCGCCCGTCCTAACGTCGAAAAAGCTCTCGCCAGCATCAACGCCGATCCCATCAAACAACTCATCAACACCCACTGGCACTTCGACCACACCGGCGGCAACGAGTGGGTTCACGAAGCCGGAGCCAGCATCCTCGCCCACGAGAACACGCGCATCCATCTGTCCAAAGCCACCCGCGTCGAAGGCAACTGGCAGTACACCTTCCCAGCCGCGCCCACAGGTGCAATCCCCTCCACTGTCTTCAAAGACGAACACACTCTCCACGCCAACAACACTACTCTCATACTGAAGCACTACCAGCCCGCCCACACCGACTCCGACATCTCCGTCTACTTTGCCGAGGCCGACATTCTCCACACCGCAGACACCTTCTGGAACCGCGACTATCCTTTCATCGACTACGGCACCGGAGGCAGCATCGACGGCCAGATACGAGCCGCAGAGGCCAACATCGCAGCAGTGACCGACAAGACCATCGTCATCCCTGGCCACGGTGCCGTCGGCGGCAAAGCCGACCTGATTCTCTTCCGTGACGTGTTAGTCGAGATCCGCGACAAAGTCGCCACTCTCAAAAAACAAGGCAAGCCCCTGCCCGAAATCATCGCAGCCAAGCCCGGCGCACGGTACGACGCCGTATGGGGCAACCTCTTCCAAAACCCAGCTGACTTTGTGGCGCTCGTCTACCAAGGAGTTTGAGAGACCAGCGTCATAGCGCTATTTTTTGCTTGTACTCAAGCTTCGGGTACCAGTCGGTGCCGCGGCCCTCGGGAGTCAGATCCAGCATCAGCCAAAGAGGGTCGAGGTCCGGAGCACCGCGCGGGTCCTGGCCGGGATCCGCCATGGCACCGCTCATCTCGCCGCTGTAGTAATGGAAAACCCTTCCGTCACGCCGCGTGAAAACGCTGTAGCCCGGTACATCCCCGTCGTCCGAACTGACGTAGGCGCGTGTGTAGTCGCCGGACATGTCTGAAACTAAGGGAAGATTCGCCAAGCCACGCTGTCTCTTGTATTCCACCAGCCTGTCTGTTGGCGAGCGGGCCGTAACGGCGATCGCCAATCTCTCGCGTAAATTGATAGCGGTGCCATTCCATGAGTGCAAAAACGCTGTGCACATGGGACAAGGCGCTTTGCGCTGTGGACCGTACATCATGCTGTAAACCATCAGCGTGTCTTTCTCGCCAAACAGGCTGGTGAACCGAACGGGACCAGTCTCTGAGACGAGTTCGAAGTCCTGCGGGATCTCGCCACCGCTGGGCAGCGCACGCCGTCGAGCCGCCACGTGCTCAATCTGGCGGCGCAGTTCGATCTCTTCCATCAGAAGTGCATTTCGGGCTGTTCGGTATTCCGCGCCCTCATTAGGAAAATGCGCTGTATTGTTAGCGACGAGCTCCCGGGTGGATAAAAGCGTCGGAGTGACAGGCATATAACCTCCCGGTCATATCCTAACGCCATTGGAACCGACAGAAAACCACGCTTGCGTTGACCGATGGATTGATGACAAGAGGCCGATTCACCGGAAGCGATCCGGTCGCGCTGAAAATGTGGTCTGTCGCCCGTTCACAGAATTCTCGAGGCTGAGTCCTACTCTCACGCCACTGCGGATTGCCAGTTAGGATCGATGTGCGAATGCGGCAGACGGACCAGCGGTTCGATCGGCCTCATCACCGAGGTCCATGGCTGCGATAAGACCGCCGTTCACAGTGAATACGTGGAGAACTTCGCTGTCCGAAAGAACATCCCCTTGAAGGCTCTTGACGAGCTGGTGCACCCGGACGCGGATCTTGCCTCCGCCTTCCTCCGTCATTGCAAGCGGCTCGACATGGGGATCGAACTCACCCCATTGCCGAGTCCAATAGGCGCGGATCTCTTCTTTTCCGACAACCTTGCCGCCCTCCGAAGCCTTGGGCCAGCTCACGTCTTGCGTCATCAGTGCTAATGCACCGTCGATGTCCCGCATGTTGAATGCGGAGTACGCCCGCTCAATAATGATCTTAATGTCTGCCATTCATCCTCCCATAACGGTTGCCATGCACTCGATTCTCATTATCCGGCCAGTCCACATCATCGCTGACGAGCTTTAGCAAAAAGTCCGTGTTCATCCTCCTTTCTGTCCTTCGATGCGGTAGGTAAGGGGAAACCAATTCCCCCCTTCCAAACCCCGACCCATCTGCCATCGAATCCTCTCCGCTGATACACTCCATCGAAGTCGAAAACATCCAGCCCAACCAAGCGGGAGAAGCACCACCATGGCAACAACCACACCACCAAAGCCCATCTTCAAACCCTTCGTCCCCGCCACCGAAACCCGCCCCGAGCTCACCGCCCGCGCCCTCATCCTCGGCGCCCTCTTCGGCGTCCTCTTCGGAGCCGTCACCGTCTACGTAGGCCTCCGCGCCGGCCTCACCGTCGCCGCCAGCATCCCCATCTCCGTCCTCTCCATCTCCATCCTCCGAGCCTTCGGCAAGGCCAGCATCCTCGAAAACAACATCGTCCAGTCCACCGGAAACGCCGGCCAGTCCATCGCCTCCGGAGTCATCTTCACCCTCCCGGCCCTCATCTTCTTCGGCTTCGATCTCGAAGCCTCCCGCATCTTCGCCCTCGCCCTCTTCGGCGGCTGGCTAGGCGTCCTCTTCATGATCCCCCTCCGCCGCCAGCTCATCGTCGAAGAGCACGGCACCCTCATCTACCCCGAAGGCACCGCCTGCGCCGACGTCCTCATGGCCGGCGAGCGCGGCGGCTCCTTCGCCTCCCGCGTCTTCCTCGGCCTCGGTCTCGGCGGCCTCTACACCCTCTTCCAGAACGACAATCTCTTCTCCCTCTGGCCCTGCCAGCCCGACTACCAGCCCGACTTCGGCCCCCAGCACCTCCTCAAAGGCGCCGCCATCCGCGCCGACTGCACCGCCCGAGTACCTCGGCGTCGGCTACATCATCGGCATCCGCGTCGCCGCCATCATGCTCGCCGGCGGAGTCTTCTCCTGGCTCGTCCTCATGCCCGCCATCTACTTCTTCGGCTCACACCTCTCCGCTCCGCTCTACCCCGGCACCGTCCTCATCACCCAGATGTCCCCCTCCGATCTCTGGCGCACCTACGTCCGCCCCATGGGAGCAGGAGCAGTCGCCGCCGCCGGACTCATCACCCTCCTCCGCACCCTCCCCACCATCGTCGGAGCCCTCACCCAGGGCTTCAAAAAAACCGGCACCGGAAAATCAGCCGCAACCCAGCCTTCGCGCATCGAGCACGACCTCCCGCCATCCGTCGTCTTCGGCGGTTCACTCCTCCTCATCGTGCTGATGGTTCTCTTCCTCCAGTTCAAACCCATCCCCGGCGCCCAGGTCGGCCTCCTCGCCAACATCGCCGCCGCCCTCCTCGTCGTCGTCTTCGGATTCCTCTTCGTCACCGTCAGCGCCCGCATCGTGGGTATCGTAGGCTCCTCCGCCTCACCCGTCTCCGGCATGACCATCGCAACGCTGATGGCCACCGCCGCCATCTTCCTCGTCAAAGGCTGGACCGCCCCCGCCTTCGGAGCCCTCGCCATCACCATCGGCGGAGTCGTCTGCATCGCCGCCTCCAACGCAGGCGACACCAGCCAGGATCTCAAAACCGGCTACCTCATCGGAGCCACCCCATGGAAGCAGCAGATCGCCATCATGATCGGCGTCATCATCTCCATCTTCTCCATCGGCGCCACCCTCAACGCCATGAACAAGGGCCTTGAAACCTTCCAGCGCCTTCCCAAACCCATCACATTCTCCCTCGACCATCTCCCCGACGGCGTTCAGAACAACGGCAACTTCACCCGCGACCGCATCACCCTCACCTCACACAACGCCGACAATCACGCCAAAGAAGAGATCAATAACGCGAAGCAATACATCCTCCTCAACGCCATCGGCTCCACCACCCTCGACGACGGCAAATACCTCTACAACCCGGCCACAGGCGAAATCGAAATCCAGTGGATTCAGGGCATCGGCAGCGAAAAAGCCGCCGCCCCGCAAGGCCGCCTCATGGCCACCGTCATCAACGGAATCCTCTCCCGCAAACTCCCCTGGACCCTTGTTCTTCTTGGCGTCGCCCTCGTCATCGTCGTCGAACTCCTCGGCGTCCGCTCCCTCACCTTCGCCGTCGGCGCCTACCTCAGCATCGCCACCACACTCGCCATCTTCGTCGGCGGAGTCATGCGCTGGATGGTCGATCGCGCCATGGAAAAACATCGTCTCGCCAACGCCATCCCCGGTGACGAGCTAGCCTCCGAAGAAATCTCGCCCGGCAGCTTGTACGCCTCAGGCCTCATCGCTGCGGGTGGCATCGTCGGTCTCCTCGGCGTCTGTATCAAACTCTACGAGTCCGCCACCGACCGCTCCATCCCACGCTTCAGCGAACACAACCCGCTCCATCACGACTGGGTCAGCGTCGTCATGTTCGCCGTCCTCGCCTACAGCCTCTACTATTTCGCCCGGAAGCCCCTCAACACAAAAGCTTGATTCCCAAAACGGGAATCGTAGAAAATAAAGTTGGGAAAAGTGGCATTTTTTCAGCCTCCACAAAGTGACCGTCAACTCACCACGATTTACCGTCAAACCACCACAAACTCACCACGTTTTACCATCCCAAAAAGCACACTTTTCACAAAAACCCCCTGTAAAAACACCCACTCCACCACCTCAAAATATTTCCGCAAAAAGCAATCTCAAACACCAATAGGACGGGGGCAAACATGAGCAACGTACTGGTCATCTTCCAAGCTGATACCGAACGTACCGAGCAGATGGCGCTTGCAGTGGGTGTCGGCGCCGTCGAGGCGGAAGCCAACATCCGCCTCAGGCGCCTGGCGGCTCCCGGTACAGCGGAATTGGCGCATAAGGGCTATGGGAAGCTACAGGAGGCTGATCTTCTGTGGGCCAACACCCTGGTTGTGGCACTGGAGTCGCCGAGACCTAAAGCGACGGAGTTGGACGGGCTGCTGTCACTCCTAAGCGCTGTCGACCCCGGCAGTCTGGGCGGAAGGCAGGCTTGGACATTTGGGCCGGAGGGACTATCGCAGGACCGGACGGAGGCTCAGGTCTTTGTCGAGTCGTCGTTGCAGATTGCGGGTCTGGTGGTACTGCCTTCGAATGTGCTGCACTTTGCAGCGGGAAACGACATGACGGAACAGATGAAAGAGGCTGGCCGGATGTCAGCACGGCTGAACGAGGCTGGGTGAGCCGGCGTCTCCACTGAGGCACCCTAAATCTGAGGGCTGGTAGGACAAAATGCGGGATTTCCCGCTCCGACTCAGACGGCGACTAAAAATCGGAGAGGCTCAAAGCATTTAGTTTCAATGGTTAGCTAGTTTTTGAATCTTATCTCGATATCGAGATATCTTATGTCGTAGGAGTTGGGAGGTGCGAGATGGCGGCTGGTACAAAGAAAATCTCGGCACCCCGACTTTGGCTGGTTCTGGCCAGGGCGCATGGGTCGATCGTGGATTACATCGAGGACTCCATCCATGCGCAAGGGCTTGGAGTCAGCGACTTCATGGTGCTGGAGGTTTTGCTGCACAAGGGTCCGCTCACGATCTCTGCAATTGGGGAGAAGGTTCTGCTGGCCAGTGCGTCGATGACCTCGGCGATTGATCGACTCGAGAGACGTGGGTTGGTTACACGACGAAACTGTGCCTCGGACCGGCGCTTGCGGTATGTCGATCTGACGGATGGCGGTAAGGCTTTTATTGAAGAGATCTTTGCGCGGCACGAAGTTGACCTGGAAAAAGTAACGGCAGAGCTGAATGAAGAAGAACGCAACACGATGTATGAGGGGTTGAAGAAGATCGGGCTGGCGGCGAAGGCTGCCATGGCCGAGAGCAAGGAAGCAAAGCAAGAGGCTTCGGCCTGAGCGCTCGGCTTGAAGCAAGGAGAAACTATGCTGACAGTACGAAAGAGCAATGACAGAGGCCACGCCGACCACGGCTGGCTGGATTCGCACCATACGTTTTCGTTCGCCAACTACCACGACCCGGAGCACATGGGGTATCGTTCGCTGCGCGTGATCAATGAAGACCGGGTAGCCGAGGGCCGCGGGTTTGGAGCGCACGCTCACCGCGACATGGAGATCCTGAGCTACGTCCTGAAGGGCAAGCTGGCCCACAAGGACAGCATGGGACACGTTGAAGTGCTGGGACCGAACGAGATTCAGAAGATGTCGGCCGGCAGCGGCGTGGTGCATAGCGAGTTCAACGGATCGGAGACGGAGCCGGTACACTTCTTCCAGATCTGGATTGAGCCGAAGAGTCGCGGAACGACGCCTGCGTATGAGCAGCTGAAGTTCGATGCCTCCGAGAAACTGGATAAGTTCAAAGTGCTGGCGTCGCAGGAAAAACTTGCCGGCGCCGCAACGATCAACCAGGATGCGAAGGTTTCGGTTGCCGAGCTGACGCCGGGCAAAGAGTTGACGTATCCACTAGGCGCGAAGCGGCATGCGTGGCTGCATGTGATCGACGGCGATGTGACCGTGAATGGCAAGGAGTTGCACAGGGGAGATGCCGTATCCGCCAACCAGGAGGAGAAGCTCGAAGTCGTTGCGAAGGGCTCGGGCAACAGCGAAATACTACTGTTCGACCTCGCCTGAGGCGTCACTGAGTTTGCAATAAACGGCGAGTTTTGAAACAAAAGCAACGATGACCGGCACAAATGATTTTGAGCCGGTCATTCCAACTCAGGAAATTTTTACCAAAACGTTTTCTACAAGGAGACCACCCAATGAATCGTCGCACGTTTACTGCAACCCTCGCAGCCCTGCTTCTGACCGGAGCCAGCGCGCTTGCACAACCTTCCACCTGGACCATCGACAAGAATCACTCGCAGGTCAATTTTGCAATTTCCCATATGGGCGTCAGCACGGTGCGCGGCTCGATCAGCGGCGTGGCCGGCACCGTGGTGTGGGATGACAAGGACCCGAGCAAATCAAGCGTTGAGGACACGATTGACGCGACGACGGTTTCGACCAACAATGACGCGCGCGACAAGCACTTGAAGTCGCCTGACTTTTTCAACGTTGAGAAATACCCGACGCTGACGTTCAAATCGACTTCGGTGAGCAACGTTGGCGGCAAGCTGACGGTAACCGGCGATCTGACGCTGGCAGGCGTGACCAAGAGCATCACGCTCGCCGTGGATGGACCGACTGCACCTGTCAAAGGCCAGGGCGGCAAACTGGTGTCGGGCTTCTCGGCTACGGGAACGCTGAAGCGCAGCGATTTCAACTTTGGCACGAAATTCGGCCCCGCGATGCTGGGGGACGATGTTAAGTTCACGATTGACATCGAAGCTAGCAAGGCCGCCCAGTAAAACATGTAAGCCCCGCTTGCTGCGGATTGTCGCAGCGGGCGGGGCTTTTTTGCGTTATGCGCAGTACTAACTTTTTCCTCGGCTCAGATCCTCGTTGCGCTTTTCAATCTCGGCAGACGCTTCCGGCTTCAAGGTGCGGAGCGTCTCCAAGAGTTTGGCGGGGTCGAAAGATTGAAGCTGGAAGTCCGCCCCGGGACAGTCCTCGAAACCCGGCGTTTCAATAACGATGATCGGCAAAGAGGGATGAAGAGATTTCATCCGCTTGACCACTTCGGTGCAGGGGATGTCTTCGATGCCTCCGTCGAGAACAACGCCACTGACCGCGGGGAACCTTGATAAGACCTCGAGCGACTCCTGCCCGCTATAGGCTGTGAGCACGTTGAACTTTGCGGTTTCGATGACGAGCTTGCGGGTAGAGATACTGCCGGGAAATTCACGGTCGATGACGAGAAAGCACGGCCTGTTCATGCCAAGCATTAGAACACTAGTTTAGTGAGGCTGGAAAACGAAGGCTCAGCTAGGTAGCGGGTCAGTTTCGAGTGAATGACTGAAGTTTCCTAAAACCCCACTTCTCATTCGCAAGGCGTGAACTTCCCTCTTTTGCGTCGCCAGCTTTGTCTCAGTCAACCCCAAGGTCTTGTGCTATCCGGGCATGAAAGACGATCTCTTCTGGTTCGAGGCACATTTGATCGACAAAGACGGCAACCAGAGTGTCCCAAACGCTCTGAGGAGACCAAGGCAGGACTTTCGGCGGAGCTGGAAGGGGGATGGATCTATAAAGAAACAACAGCTTCTTTTCCTTCTGCGAGATCGTCGGAAGCACCGTGGAGGTAGCTGGAGATTCCAACGGCGTCACATCGAGCTTCATGCAGATAAGATTGTAGAAGTCTCCGACTGTTCGAACGGCTGCGGCTTCGTCGTCGTTGATTGTGATGACGAAAAGTTCTTCTGTGCGGAGGACAATCTCTACAGCGTCGAGGCCCATATGTTGAAGAGGCAGGTTCCTAAGAGTGGAATAAGTCCATCATCATCTGAGGTTCTCTGAAAGCAGGGTTATAGGTAACCGTGGTTGCCCCGAAGTTCAAACTGGCCCGCTATCCTCGGCTAAGGCTAGTTGCCGTTGGTGCGCTGGATGCGCTCCTTGTTGTCGCGCACGAGACGCAGAAAATCCCGGACGATGGGGCTCTCGTTCTCCGGGTTCCACGCTACCGTGAGACCCATATGGAGCTTCTGGGGAACGAGCGGTGAGATAACGACGCCGGGGGGGCGAAGATAACGGACACCGGAGGGAACCAGCGCGACGCCCTCGCCTGATTCAACCAGCGTCAGGACGCCGGACCAGTTGCCGGAGGTGTTGACGATGTTTGGCGAGAAGCCGGACGCCGAACAGAGGGCGACGATGCCATCGAAGAGCGCGGGCGTCATCTGGCGATCGCATAGGACGAAGTGTTCCGCGGTCAAGGCCTCGATAGTAATGCGTTTGCCGGCAAGGGGATGGTCGCGCGGTAGAGCGATGACGACGGGGTCGCGGTAGAGCAGCTCGGCACGGAGGGTGCGGTCGAAGGGCGGCTCGAGCGGACGGGCGAAGGCGACGTCGATCTTGCCGCTGGTCAGCGCCTCCATCTGCTCGGGCGTGCGCATTTCATAGAGAGAGAGTTTAATGTCTGGGTGGAGCTTGCGGTAGTCGCGGATGATGCGCGCGAAGAAGCCTCCGGCACCCCACAGGAAGAAGCCGATGTTGAGCGAGCCGACCTGCCCGAGGAGCGAGCGGCTGGTGATCTCGACGGCGCGGTCAGCCGCAAGGAGCGTCTTGCGGGCCTCGGCGAGGAAGAGTTGACCGTGGGGCGTAAGCCTGGCGCGGCCGGAGCTGCGATTCAAGAGAGCCCCACCGACCTCGTGCTCGAGGTCTGCGATCTGCTCGCTGATAGCGGACTGGGAGACATGAAGCTGCCGCCCGGCTTCGCTGAGACTGCCATGGTCGGCTACGGCGCAGAAATAACGGAGGTGTCTCAGTTCCATGGTGTTCGTGTTTCGTGCTGCAGAATCAGTGTATCGGTATTTCCGATGGCTAGTCTCGGAAATACCTGACAAACCTTTATGTGTCGGGAAATGTCTTACTCTATAGATAGCTCCAGCCAAGAAAGAGGATTTGCCGCATGTGGATCGTCAAAGTTGCGCTGAGTCGACCCTACACGTTCATCGTGCTGGCGATTCTGATTCTCATTGGCGCACCAGTGGTGATCTCGCGCACTCCCACCGACATCTTTCCGAGCATCGACATTCCTGTCATCTCGATTGCGTGGCAGTACACAGGGCTGAATCCGGAGGAACTCGAAGGACGGTTGACGACTCCATATGAGAAGGTGCTGACGACGCTGGTCGACAACATCGAGCACACGGAGTCGATGACCATCGCTGGGCAGGCCATCATCAAAGTCTACCTGCAACCCGGGGCGAGCCTGGATACGGCGAATGCCCAGGTGTCATCCGCGTCGCAGTTCATCGTGAAGAGTCTTCCGCCCGGTATTCTGCCGCCGCAGATCATCGACTTCAGCGCGTCGACGGTTCCTATTGTGCAGCTGGGCCTGTCGGGGAGAGGGCTTTCCGAGCAACAGCTGAACGACATGGGCCTGAACTTCATCCGGCCGCAGCTGGTAACAATTCCGGGTGCGGTGGTTCCAAACGTTTACGGTGGCAAACAGCGATCCATCATGATCTTTATGGATCCGAAGCTCCTGCAGGCGAAAGGGCTTTCGCCGGTCGATGTGTTGAATGCGATGAACGCGCAGAATCTTGTGCTGCCGGGAGGCACCGCAAAGATCGGGACGGATGAGTACGACATTCACATCAACTCTTCGCCGATCACGCTGGCGGGGATCGCCGACCTGCCGCTACGCCAGGTCAACGGCACGACGATCTACATGCACGACGTTGCGGCGGTGAGCGACGGCAGTATTCCGCAGACGAACATTGTGCATCAGGATGGACACCGCGGTGTGATGCTGGTGGTGCTCAAGTCGGGCAACGCTTCGACGCTTTCGGTAGTGAGCGGCATTCGCAGGCTGCTTCCACGAATCAAATCGACGCTACCGCCTGAGCTTCAGATCAAGCTGATCGGCGATCAATCTGTTTTTGTGCGCGCTTCCATTGTCGGGGTTGTGCGGGAGGCGATCATCGCGGCTGTGCTTACCGGCCTGATGATTCTGCTGTTTCTGGGAAGCTGGCGGAGCACGATTATCATCGCTGTTTCCATTCCGCTTTCGATCCTGACGTCGATCATTGTGCTGGGGCTGATTGGGCAGACGATCAACATCATGACGCTCGGCGGACTCGCTCTGGCGGTCGGCATATTGGTGGATGACGCGACGGTTGAGATTGAAAACGTCAATCGCAACCTGGAAGAGGGCAAGCCGTTGCTGCAGGCGATTCTCGATGGCGCGCAGCAGATCGCGGTGCCGGCGCTGGTTTCGACGCTGTGCATCTGCATCGTGTTTCTGCCGATGTTCTTCCTTTCCGGGGTTTCGCGGTATCTTTTTGTGCCGCTGGCGGAGGCTGTGGTCTTCGCGATGCTCGCGTCTTATATTCTGTCGCGAACTCTTGTGCCGACGCTGGCGATGTATCTGCTGAAGCCGCATGACGCACACGCAGTTCCATCTTCGAATCCGTTGGCGCGCTTTCAACGGCGATTCGAGCATTACTTCGAGAGAGTTCGGTCGGCGTACGAGAGACTTCTTGAGCGTCTGGTATCGATAAGGACAGTCTTCATTCCTGTTTTCCTGGCGGCTTGTCTCTGTTGCTTCCTGCTGGTGCCGTTCCTGGGTAGAAATTTCTTCCCGAGCAGCGATACGGGATCGTTCATTCTGCATCTCCGTGCCAAGAGTGGAACTCGCATCGAAGAGACTGCCAAGCTATGCGATCTTGTGGAGCAAAACATCCGCAAGACCGTTGCGCCAGGTGAGGTCGACAACATCCTCGATAACATTGGCCTGCCTTATAGCACGCTGAATACACAACATGCGACGTCTGGCGTGATCGGCGCCGGTGATGCCGATATTCTTGTGTCTCTCAAGCACGAACACCGCCCGACCGCGGAGTACATTGCCGCTTTGCGCGAAAACCTGCCACGCGATTTCCCAGGCGTCACGTTCTACTTTCTGCCGTCAGATATCGTGACGCAGATTTTGAACTTCGGACTGCCTGCGCCCATCGACGTGCAGTTTGAGAGCGCTGATCTTGCCGGAACCCGCAAGATCGCCAATAACGTCCTCGATCAGATGCGGCATGTGCCCGGCCTGGTCGATCTTCGGATTCAGCAGCCGGACGACTATCCCGTGCTTACGGTCGATGTAGATCGCACTAAGGCCGCACAAGGCGGCTACGCGCTGCGTGATGTCGGCGGCAGCTTGCAGAATCTTCTTAGCGGCAGCTCGCAGCTTTCCCCATTGTTCTTCCTCAACTACAAAAACGGCGTCACCTACAACATCGTGGCCCAGGCGCCGCAGTATGACATTCAGTCGATGAACGACCTGCAAAACGTGCCGCTCTCCTCGCCGACCGCCAGACAACCGGAAATTCTTGCGGACGTGGCAAATATCAGCCGAAGCAGTGAGATGGAAGTGGTCAATCACTACAACATTCGGCGAGTGCTTGATATTTACGGAGCGGTGCAAGGCAGCGACCTTGGAACCGTGAGTAAGGCGATCAACAAGATCATCGCCGAGAACGAGAAGACGATTCCGCGCGGAACCTTCGTGCGAGTTCGCGGTCAGATTGAGACAATGCAGGCCTCCTACGTTGGCCTGATCGCCGGTCTTGCGTTTTCGATTGTTCTTGTTTATCTGCTGGTGGTGGTCAACTTCCAGTCGTGGCTCGATCCCTTCATCATCATTACTGCGCTCCCCGCCGCGCTTGCCGGCATTGTGCTGTTCCTTTTCACAACTCGCACCACGTTGAGCGTGCCCGCGCTGATGGGCGCGATCATGTGTATGGGAGTAGCGACGGCGAACAGCATCCTGGTCGTCTCTTTCGCGAAGGAGCGCCTGACGCACCATGGCGATGCTGTCCTGGCAGCCGTGGAAGCCGGCGCCACACGATTCCGCCCCGTCTGTATGACCGCACTTGCAATGATTATTGGCATGGTGCCGATGGCGCTGGGCGCCGGTGAGGGTGGAGAACAGAATGCTCCGCTTGGACGCGCCGTCATTGGGGGTTTGCTTTTGGCTACAGTAGCCACGCTGATCTTCGTTCCAGCCGTTTTCAGTCTTCTGCACGGACGACGCAAGACGACGCAGCCCGTAGATGAGCCAGCTGAGCGCCACATTACCGCCGGAGCCTGAGAGAAACTAAGATATGACTATCGAACGAGCGACCTTTAGCGCGACAAAATCAGAGACGGATCCCTCACGACTCGCGCCGACGAATGATTTTCCGGTCGAAGAAGTGCCTCCTATGCCTGCCAGATCGGGCCTGACGGGCGGTACGTGGATCGGACTCATGGTGGTGGCTCTGGTTATTGCCGCGGTTGTGTTCTTCGGCATTAGCGCGCGACACAACTCCGAGAACAAACTGGAGAAGGACACCACGGTTGCGGCGATTTCTTCTGTGAATGTGGTCTATCCGGCAGCTCCTACGGTGTCGTCGGAGATTTCATTGCCGGGCAATACGCAGGCCTATACGGATGCGCCGATCTATTCCCGCACTAGCGGCTATCTGAAGAACTGGTATTTCGACATCGGCGCGCATGTTCGCAAGGGACAGTTGATGGCGGTGATTGAAACCCCGGAACTAGACCAGCAGTTGCAGGTCGCGCAGGCAGATTTGAAGAGCGCGCAGGCTAATCTCGACCTTGCCAACACGACCTCGACGCGTTATCAGAATCTGCTCAAGACAAATTCGGTATCGAAGCAGGAGACGGATGTGGCGGTGAGCGACGCAGCGGCGAAGCAGGCTGCAGTCGATGCTTCGATGGCGAACGTAAGGCGGCTTCAACAGTTGCAGTCCTTCGAGAAGGTCTATGCTCCATTCGACGGAATCGTCACGGCGCGCAACACGGACATAGGGCGGCTGATCTCGGCCGGGCAAAACACCACGCCGCAAGAGCTCTTTCACCTAGCGGCGATCGGCAAGCTGAGAGTCTACGTCGCTGTGCCGGAGGCGTACTCCGCTGCAATTAAAGTCGGCAGCAAGGCGACGCTGACGCTCGACGAGTTTCCCGGCAAGGCCTTCGAGGGCACCATTGCGCGTAACTCCAACGCGATCGATCAGTCGACGCGAACCCTCAATGTAGAGGTCGATGTCGAGAATCCCAAGGGCGAGTTGCTGCCCGGCGCGTATGTCTTCGTTCACTTCAAGGTTCCGGAGCACGCGACCGGACTGATGCTTCCATCCAATACCCTGCTGTTCCGGGCGGAAGGCCTGCGGGTCGGCGTGGTTCGCAACGGTCGCGTGCAGCTGGTTCCCGTGAAGATCAGCAAGGATGCAGGAGCCACTGTAGAGATTTCCTCCGGCCTGACCCCGAACGATCCCGTCATTCTCGACCCCTCAGATGCGCTGTCCAGCGGACAGGAGGTCCAGATCGCGAACCGCACCAACCAACCCGGAGCGCAGACCAAGGCGGGCCAGCGATGAAGGTAATTCCGGCGGTTGGAGCGAGTATAGGCGCGCTGATGCTGGGCGGCTGTATGGTCGGGCCGAAGTACGTGAAGCCCGCCGTCCCTCTTTCGCCCGCATATAAAGAGGCCACTCCGGATATGTACAAGGAGAGCACTGACTGGCACATCGCCCAGCCTGCGGACGCGGCCCAGCGCGGAGAGTGGTGGCGAATCTTCGGCGATGAACAGTTGAACCTCTTGGAGCCACAGGTAGCAGCGAATAATCAGGACCTGAAAGTTGCGGATGCGCGGTTTCGCGAGGCACGAGCGCTGATTCGCTTCTACCATGCCTCGCTCTACCCCACGATAACAACAACGCCGTTTGCAGGAGGTCTGCGCGAGTCCACGAATCGGCCCTACTTCAGCGCGTCCGCATCGCGGGGCAACGGTGTGGGAGACATCCAGCTTCCAATTGATCTCAACTACGAGATCGATGTGTGGGGCCGAGTCCGACGGACCGTCAGCGCCGCGCGCGAAGAGGCTCAGGCCAGCGCAGGCGACCGGCAGACGGTGATGCTGAGCCTGCAGGCAGAGCTCGCAGTCGATTACTTTGAGGCTCGCAGCGCAGACGCACAGGAAAAACTGCTGAACGACACGGTAAAGAGCTACGAAGAAGCGTATCGCATCACCAATAACCGCTTCGAAGGCGGTGTCTCTCCGAAGTCCGACGTTGACCAGGCATTAACGCAGCTTGAAGCGGCACGAGTCCAGGCGCGCGATATCACGCTGCAGCGCGCACAGTTTGAGCACGCCATCGCTGTGTTGCTCGGTCAGCCTCCAGCTACGTTCACGTTGGCCACCGCGCCGCTTGCTGCGCGGCCGCCGGCAATTCCTCCGGGGCTGCCTTCAGAACTCCTCGAGCGGCGGCCGGACATCGCCGCGGCTGAGCGCCGAGTCGCTGAAGCTAACGATCGGGTTGGCATCGCGCGGGCGGCGTTCTACCCGACTATTTCACTGAGCGGATCAGTCGGCGTGGAAGCAACCTCTTTTGCCAATCTCTTCAATCCAGCCAGTCTTGCGTGGGCGCTTGGTCCAACGCTGTCGCAGACGATCTTCGATGCGGGCCGCCGCGCCGCAGTCTCCGAACAGGCCAACGCCAGCTTCGATGAGACGGTCGCCAGCTACCGCCAGACTACGCTGACTGCATTTCAGCAGGTAGAGGACAATCTGGTGGCTCTGCGCGTGTTGCAGCAGGAGGCCGACCATCAGCACCTGGCCACAGCGGCCGCGCAGTCTGCTGAGCAGATCTTCAACAACCGCTACGTCGGCGGGCTCGACACTTATCTGCAGGTGGTCACAGCGCAGACAACGGCTCTGTCCAATGAGCGAAACGACATCGACATCATGCGCCGCCAGATGGATGCCAGCGTTCTGCTCATCAAAGCGCTGGGCGGCGGTTGGAACGTGCAGCGATCTGCCGAAGCTTAGCCCTAGCGGCCAGAGAGCTGCAGCGGCAGATAGAACGAAAAGACGGAGCCCTGCGACGGCTGGCTGGTGACTTCGATCGATCCGCCATGCGCCTCGACGATCGCCTTCGCGATGGCCAAGCCCCATGCCTGTGCCCTGCACGCGATATCGCTGGCCCTGCCCGCGATAGAACTTGTCGAAGATCATCATCCGCTCGAAGTCGTCGACGCCGACGCCGCGGTCCGCGACACTGGTCACGAGCTGTCCATTGGCGACTTCTGCGCTGACGAAGATGGGGCTTCCCTCCGCGGAGTACTTCGCGGCGTTTTCCAGCAGATGCTGCAGCACCTTGGCGATGCGCTCGAGATCCATCTGGACCAGCGGCAAGCGTGTCGGGCAGGCGCAGCTCGATGCGGGTGAGTTCTTGAGCGGGCCCTGCACCGCTTCGAGCGCGAGATCGACCGCTTCGCGCATGGAGTGCAGCTGCAGATCGAGCTTGATGTCGTTCGCATCCAGCTCCGCCATCTCCATCGCCTGGCCGACGAGCCGGTCGAGCCGCGCGGCCTCTTCTTCGATGACCTGCATCATCTCGCGCACTCTGCTCTTTGTCGAGCAGCGGATCGCTTCGCAGGCTGGTGATCGCTGCGGTGATTGAGGTCAGCGGCGTTCGCAGCTCATGCGCGACGGAATCGAGGAGAGCATTGCGCAGGCGTTCGCTCTCGCGCGAGGCCTGTACCCGGGTCAGCGTCTCTACCGCGCCGGCGCGCTCAATCGCGATGGCCGCGAGGCCGCAGACCGCGTCGAGCGCCTCGGGCGAGGTGCCTGATCGCCGGTGATTCCGACGGCACCAATCGGCCGCGTGTCCGAGAAGAATCGGAACCAGCGTCACGTTACGCTCCTCATCGCGGCGATGGTCGCGCGTGAAGGCGGCGTCACGCAACTCGGCCGCGGTGACGTCCATGTAGTTCGGGCTGGAGCGGTAGACGCGGTCTTTCTCGCGCAGATAGATCGCCGCCCCGGCGAGGTTGAAGGTCGCTGCGATCATCTGCGGCAGAACATTCAGCAGGTCGATCACGTTGCCGGTGACGAGCATCTGCTGACTGAACTCGTACAGCCGCTCCGCCTCGCGCTGGCGGCGGCGAGAGATCTTCGCCTCCCGGCGAGCACGTTCCGCAAGCTGGCTCGCAACGATGCCCGTCACCAGAAATGCAAGCAGCGCAACCCAGTTCCGACTGTCGCCGATGGTGAAGGTCAGTACCGGCGGCAGAAAGAAGAAGTTGAAGGCGGCGCCGAGACAGAATCGACAGATAAATGGAGTGCCGCAGCCCCCAGTTTGCGGCGACCAGAAGGATGCCGACCAGAAAAGTCAGTGCGACCGTGGTCTCGTTGACATGCAGCCAACGGAAGTAGACCGCTACAATGACAGCGGCGGTAGCCGTCGACACACTGTAGCGAACGATACTGCGTATACACCTTGCGCTGCACCACTCTATCTTATCCTTATGGGTACTCGCGCCAACTCGAACCCCGCCGCTAAGAGCCCCGAAGAGTGGCTGGAAAAGGTCGCGCCCGAGAAGACGCGCGGCACCTTCAAGCTCTTCCTCGGCTACGCGCCCGGCGTGGGCAAGACCTACAACATGCTCAGCGAGGCGATCCGCCGACATCAGCGCGGCGAGGACATCGTCATCGGCGTCGTCGAGACGCACGGCCGGCCGCGCACCGCGGAGCTGGCCGAGCAGCTCGAGAAGATTCCTCGAAAGACGATCGAGTACAAGGGCGTCGTCTTCGAAGAGATGGATCTCGACGGCATCATCGCCCGCCATCCGCAGATCGTCCTGATCGACGAGCTCGCGCACACCAATATCGAGGGCAGCAAACATCGCAAAGCGCTACGAAGATGTGCTCGACGTGCTCGCGGCCGATATCGACGTGTTTGGCGACGATGAATGTCCAGCACATCGAGAGCGTCGCGCCCACCGTGCAGAGCGTTACCGGCGTCCCGATTCGCGAGACGGTGCCGGACTGGCTGGTTCAGCGCGCCGACGAGATCGTGATGGCGGATCTGACTCCCGAAGCACTGCAGACCCGCATGCGCCGCGGCGACATCTACGGCATCGACCGCGCGGAAAAGGCGCTCGCGAACTTCTTCCGGCGCGGCAACCTCATCGCACTGCGCGAACTGGCCCTGCAGCATGTCACCAAGGCGGTTGACCGCACGTTGACCGCGTACATGGATGCAAAGCGAATCGAGGCCCACTGGGCTGTGCGCGAGCGCGTCGCCGTCTGCATCAGCTGCGAACAGCAGCTGCGCAGACCCTAATCGCCCGAGGAGCCCGCGTGGCCGAAGGTGTCGGCGGCGAGCTCTTCGTCCTGCACATCGATACCGGCGAGGACCTGAGCGAAGAGGAGAAGAGCGCGCTCGCCGCAAACATGCAGTTTGCGCGTAACCTTAACGCAGAGGTCTTCACGATCAAAGGAAGCAGCATAGCCCACGGTGCGGCGAGCTTCGTACGCGAGAAACGAATCACGCACATCGTCTTTGGCCGCAGCGCCATTCACGGCTTCCGCAAGTACCTTTACTACTGGGCGATTCAGCACTTCCTCAAAGAGTCGCCCAACGTCGACGTCCACATCGTCACGCAACAGCACCCGGAGCACGAATGAAACAAAATAACAACGATCAGCCGGCGAAGAATTCTCCTCGTCGATGACGAGGCACAGATCACTCGCGTCCTTAAGCACCGCGCTTTCGACGCAGGGTTATTCTCTGCGGATTGCCGCCAATGGTGTCGAGGGAATGCAGGCGGTGCACGAATGGCGACCGGACCTCGTCATCACCGACGTTTCGATGCCGGAGATGAATGGCGTGGAGCTGTGCCGGGAGATTCGCGCCGTCTCGCAGGTGCCGATCATCGTTCTCTCGGTACGCAACCAGGATCAAGTCAAGGTGGAGGCGCTCGACGCCGGCGCCGACGATTACGTAACCAAGCCCTTCAGCATCCAGGAGCTCCAGGCCCGCGTGCGTGCCCAACTGCGTCGCATCAGCCTCGCCACCGAGGAATCGCCGCAGATCATTCAAGCCGGCGACTTTCTCATCGATATCCCGCAACACCGCGTCGTCGTTCGCGGCCAGGACACTCACCTCACGCCCAAGCAGTTCGACCTGCTAGTCCATCTGGCACAACATCCGGGTCAGGTGCTCACCCACAGGGCTCTCCTGCATGCCGTGTGGGGAACCAATGCCGACCAGCCAGAGTATCTTCGCGTCAATATTGGCCAGTTGCGCAAAAAGATCGAACGCTCCGAGGAACCTGCCTACATCGTCACCGAACCGTGGATTGGATATCGCTTCCGTCCGACCGGCAACGACGATTTTTGATTGGAGGCTTTTTCGGCAAAGTTTCCGTATAGAAATGCTTTCTCAATCGTACCGTGCCTCTGCTAGCATGGCGTCTCTATGGATTCTTTCAACTCGGCCCGACGCGAACTTCTCCGATTTGGTGGCATGGGTTTTGCCGCTGCAGCCGCAACATCTGCTCCATACGCCCTTGCACTTCCCAAGTCCTACACGAACACACCGCCGTTGGTCTTCGACGTTCGCAATTATGGAGCAAAAGGCGATGGCAAAACCGTCGACACTCCCGCGATCAATCAGGCTATTGAAGCTGCTGCCGGAGCCGGCGGCGGAACCGTTAATTTTCCGGCAGGAACTTATGTCTGTTTTTCGATCCATCTGCGGAGTCACGTCCATCTCTATCTCTCTCAGGGCTGCACGATCGTTGCGGCGGAATCTCCGTTGCCCGGCCAGACCACCGGCTACAACGGCGGCACTTACGACGCAGCCGAGCCGAATGGCGAATGGGAGCCCTACCAGGACTACGGCCATAACCACTGGCACAACTCCCTGATGTGGGGCGAGTCGCTCAACGACATCGGCATAACCGGCCCCGGCATCATCTACGGCAAGGGACTCAGCTTCGGCGCCGGTCCTGGCCGCGTAGGTCCCCCTCGCGAAGGCTTCGGACCTGGGCGACCTGTTGGAGCCGGAGGGGCCGCCGCTCCCGCTGCGGCCGGGACTGGAACAAACACGCCAGCGCAGGCCGTCGTTCGTCCTCCGCGTGGCAACTATCCGATGTATCAGGCCGAGCAGCCCGGGGTCGGCAACAAAGCCATTGCGCTGAAGAACTGCCGCAACGTCATCTTTCGTGACTTCTCGATCCTCAAGGGCGGTCACTTTGGCCTGCTCCTCACTGGCGTCGACAATCTGACCATCGACAACCTGAAGATCGACACAGACCGTGACGGAATGGACATCGACTGCTGCAAGAACGTCCATGTCTCCAACTGCACCGTCAATTCGCCGTGGGACGACGGCATCTGCCCCAAGAGCAGCTACGCGCTTGGCTACAACAGGGCAACCGAGAACCTCACCATCACGAATTGTTACGTCACCGGAAACTACGAACTAGGCACAATTCTCGACGGCACGTTCAAGAAATTCGCCGCTGACGCACGCGTTCCTCGCACTGGCCGTATCAAGTGCGGAACCGAGTCGAATGGCGGTTTCAAGAACGTAACCATCTCGAACTGTGTCTTCGAAGAGTGCGACGGCATCGCGCTCGAGAGCGAAGACGGTGCCCTTTGCGAGGACATCACCATCTCGAATATCTCCATGCGCGGCATCTTCACCGCACCGATCTTCATTCGGCTAGGCGCCCGGCTGCGTGGGCCTAAGGACACAACGAAGGTGGGTACGATGCAGCGCATCCTCATCAACAATCTCGTGAGCCATGACGCCGGTTCTCGGCTGTGCTCCATCATCAGCGGGATTCCCGACTATGCGATTCAGGACCTCAAGATTGCCAATGTCTTCCAACAGCACAAGGGCGGAGCCGCGCAGGACACTCTTGCGATCCGTCCGCCCGAATTCGAAAATAAGTATCCCGATCCAGGAATGTTCGGGCCGATGCCCTCGCAGGGATTTTATTTGCGCCACATTCGCAATCTCGAGATGAGCCACGTCGAGATCGCGCCCGTGCAGCCAGACCCGCGACCAAGCTTCTTCCTCGACAGCGTCGCTCGCGCGGACTTCATTGCAGTGACCGCGCCCACGGCAAATCCCGCTTTTTATCTCGACAAGGTCACCGATTTGCGCATCCTTGTCAGCCGCGCGGCCAAGGACACGCAACTCGAGAGTGCCGACAACAAAACCATCTAGCCGCGACCGCGTTGCGAAGACCTATCTCACGACTAGAATAGCTGTCTCGTAAGGCTTCAGATCGAGTTGAATCGCGACTGTTCCGTTCTCGCCCTTGGCTTTTGTGGGCACGATTTTCGCTGTCTGCACATCCCACAGCTCGGCCGTCTTTCCATCACTTCTGACCGTTACGGCACGAGAGAGCGCATCCGGCCCTTCGTTGAAAAATAGGTAGAGATCGGCATCTTTGAGTCGGTGCCGGAGGGTTCGCAACGCGGCATCTGGTGTATCCAACGTGACATCTGGCAAGGGAACTGCCGCGCCAACGGCTTGGGCGATCGCCTCCGGAACTACTAACGCAGTCGGAGGTGAGGCCGGTGGCTGAGCGGGTGGCGTTGGTGTCGGAGGCAACTCGCCCGGTGCAATCGTGGCCCAGGAAAAGTCCGCAGCAGCCGCCGAGCGTGCATCCAGAATTGTCTTACCGGAGATCAGCGAAGGCGTCCGCCCAAGGAAGAGAACGTGACCGCCGCCACTCGCGAACGCATGCAGGCGATCGAGTGCCGCCTGCGAAAGCAGAGAGACATTAGGCAGAATAACGGTCCCGTAGCGATTTCCACTCGCCGTCTCGAACGCACCATGGCCGGCGGTAAGGTCCTTGGCGAGCGCGTCGTCATTGACGATGTCAAAGTCAATTTGGCGCTCGGACAGCACACGCTCCGTCGAGACAAACGCCGCGTCCGCTGCCGTATCGCCCATCCACATCGAGCTGGACGGAAGATACAGTGCCACCGACGCGGCAGGCCGGCCCATCGACATCAGATACGACATACGCTGCACGTAGGCCAACAGAGCAGGGTACGCAGGATCTTCCATGTACGACGATTTGTGTGCGTCGGGAGTGCTGGTCGCCGGAAAGTACATCGTCTCCACCAGGTTTACCCCGCGAACAAACTGCTCGTTCAGAATGTAGCGCGCCATATCGACGTCTGGTGCGGGCCGATATGCCGCGAAGCTCTCGGTGAACGCTCGCGGATGTCCGTACACGTGCGAAGCCGAAGCCGCCAGACGCGGAAAATCGGAGATGGTGTCCTTCCATATCTGGTGCCAGATCGTATCGATCCCCGGCACCTGCACATATCGCATGTCACGCAAAAATTCTCCCTCAGAGCGCGTGAGATCCATCTCCATCTCTTCGTGGTTCAGATGAACCTGGTACTCGAGGTGGTTTGCCGCGCACCAGTCACCTAGAGGCTTGAAGAATCCGTCGCGGAACATCTGTGAAAACACGTCGTAATAATCCGCTTTCGCGCGCATCTGCTGGTCGGTCAGCTTCGCGCCGCGCGGCTGCAGGAAGGCTGCGAGGTACGGCTTGATATCGTAACCCTTGGCCTCGGTGAAGCGGTCGAAGAACTCCGGCGTCCACGGCAGGCCGTTGATCGAATAGTCCGGCTCATCTCCGCGAAATCCCATGATCGTCTTACCGAATTCGTCCCCAACAGCCTTCTTGTACTGCTCGTGCGTGAACTCGAGATACTGCATCGTCGCAGCGGGGTCGAGATAGTCCTCGAGCGATTGGGTTCCGTCTTTTACGCGCTTCGGATTGGTGTCGGATCGCGTCGGCGAAGTTTTGAATTCATGTTCAACAACGATAACCGTCCAACTTCCGGCAGGTGGTTTCCATTCGATTGCGTTATTTGTAACCGTGACAGGCACAGTTGCGCCATCGTCTGCATTGATCGCCGTCACAACGACAGTATCCGGCCCTACAGTTGTCTTCACTGCCTCGCCTGCAGTCGTGGGAATCCTCTGCGCGGCCGTCAGCGCCTGCATCCTTAGCTTTGGCTTCAGCTCTGTAAACTTGCCGCCCGCAAAGCCGCTGGGATAACCCGCATCGTCAACAATCCAGACGCGCATATTGCGCTTCTTCGCCTCTTCGACGAAGACGCGAAAGAACTTGAAATACTCCGGCGAGAGGTAGGCAAACGGCATCCCGTACCCCGGCTGCACCGTCACAGCTTGATAGCCGAGCGACTTCATCGTGTCGAGATCGCGTCGAATCACCGTCTCGTCGACGGCACCGTTCAGCCCATAGTACGGTTCCGGCCCATACTCAGGAGGAGGCGCCTTCCAGACTTGCGCTACCTGTGCGGCCGTTGGCATTTGAATCTTCTGCCACGGTTGCTGCGCTGCCGCAAGAGTGGATACAAACGCGAACACTCCCGTAAGCACTATCTTCATCAGAAACTCCTCGCGTTGACTCGCATCAGGTGCCATCCTAAAAGGCTCGATCCACAACCGGCAAAGGCTCGCACCAGCGTTTATACATGGCCCGAACATTACTTGAAACTATTTCCTTATAGAAATTCGTGGCAGGAGACACCGTAACCCCTATCGACCATCGATTTCTGACAGTTTGGATTTGTAGGAAACCGCCTCTCCGTGGTCTCATCGGGTCTACAGACAAAAGAGATCGTCCCGGGAGCTGTGCATGACCTATCAAGTCTTACGCAACGGACAGACCTATGGGCCCTACACCCTTGAAGACCTTCAACGCTACGTCGCTTCGGCAAACGTCCTTCCTACCGACATGGCCAAGAGCGAAGAGATGCCCGACTGGCTTCCCGTGTCTCAGATTCTTGGCAGCGCCGTCGCAGCCGCCCCGGTCTATGCGGCGGCTCCAGCATATCCGCAGCCGCCAGCTTCAGCGTATCCTGACCCGCCCAACCTACATTGGGCCCTCGAGCTC
Organism: uncultured Acidobacteriaceae bacterium; assembly: GCA_963841335.1. Lineage (GTDB taxonomy): Bacteria > Acidobacteriota > Terriglobia > Terriglobales > Acidobacteriaceae > Edaphobacter. Next base: position 1,565,220 of record CAWJCF010000001.1, read on the forward strand.
TTACTCGGCTTCGTCACGTGCTATATCTTCGTCGTCGTGTGGAACCTGGTCATCGCCGCCTGGGCAAACCGCGTTCAACCAGCAAGCAAAGCCCTGATGTATTACATCATCGCAACCGTGCTCATCTTGATAAACGCGGGCAGTTCGTGGGGAGTCGTCGTTGCCATCAGTCACCACTCCGGCGTGCCACCGCAGCCACACCTCCTCGGCAACCTCGTCGGCCTGGCGACATGGATTATGCGTCTGATCGCTCGCTTTACCCTCCGCGATACCCTCGAACGGCACTTCAACACAGCCGAGCCGATTGGCCTGCGCCTAAGCGCGGTCATGACGTTCTTCTTCGGCGGCATCTATTTTCAGTACAAGCTTAACCAGATTAACCAGATCAAACAGGCGATGCGTTACCGGTCCGTAGCGCAATGAAGCCCTCGCCGCAAGGCCGCGTAGCCAGCATCCTGCGCGCGGCCATGCCACTTGCGGTGATCGCCTTCGCAGCTACGATTCTCTTTCGTTTCCCTCCGCAGCGATACTCCTTCTATCCGCAATGCCCGTTCCACCAACTCTTCAACCTGCAATGCCCAGGCTGCGGAACCACGCGCGCACTCTTTGCTCTGCTTCACGGAGATATCGTCGCGGCGATTCACTTCAACGCTTTCGCAGCCGCATTCTTTCCCCTGGCTGCTTCCTACGCAATCTTTAGCTATGAAAAATATCTAAAGCGCGAACCCATCCGCCCGCCTACTTTTCGGCCCGCAACCGTCTACGCAGCGCTCGGTATAACCCTCGTATTTGGAGTCATCCGCAATCTTCCGTAGTTCTAGCAAACGCAAAACGGCTCCAGCACGAGCCGGAGCCGTCATCGTTCGAGAAAGATTCGCTGCGTGATCTACGCTTCGACCGCGACAGGCTCGGCCACAGGAGTAGCGGCGCCACCCTTGAGGTCGGTTCCACCCGGCTTGCGGATATCGATTCCGCCCTTGAAGAACGCGCCGTCTTCAATCGAGATGCGTGCCGCGATCACGTCGCCGGTCAGCGAACCTTCGCTGCGAATGTCCACACGGTCGCTCGCCTGGCAGTTACCGCGAACCTTGCCCAGGACCACGATCTCGCGCGCCACGATGTTCGCTGCCACTTGTCCGTTGCGTCCAACCGTTACACGATTGCCCGGCAGATTAATCGCACCTTCCACCTTGCCGTCGATATACAGCGATTCGGAGCCCGTCAACTCGCCCTTGACGATGAGCGATTTGCCAATCGTCGCCTGCTCACCCGTCGGGACGGCGCCAGCCGCATTGCCCGCTCCAACGGTAGGCCGTGCAGGGCTCGCCTCAAAGTTCGACACAGGCGTCGACGGACGTACCGGTTCGGGAGTTGCAGGGGCGTTGGTTCCAGTCTGGTTCGGTTTCCACATATTTTGATCCTTATCCTTTCGTACTGCTTCAAATGGTCTCGCCGCGGTCTGCTTGCACGCGCTACCACGACGGCAGCACGTATTCTTTCCACGATACTACTCTGCGAGAGCCCGCGCAGAGCCGCGAATCCACAATCTATTTCACAGTTTTCGTACCTTTCTCAATACCCCGGCAGTACTTTCTGCCCAGCCTGAATTTTCTTCCGCCCAGCCTGCCATTTCTTCCCCTCCCCAAAAGTGTTAAGTCCTTTCTGCTAAGTTCGTCTTCAGAAAACAGGCGCCTTCCCGTAGCATGGCAGCAATCGATCTCTAACAGCGAGCCCTACCTCTTGAGCCTGACTCCGCACCGCGTACTCCATCGTCTCTTCGCCCCTTCGACATTCTTTCTACTGGCGTTATCCACATTTTCCTCAGGACGAAGCCTCCTTGCCGCCGCGCCCAAGGTCCACACCGTCACGCTTGGCGCGTACCGCAAAGTCCCCTACACCCAACCCGATGCGACGCCTGACACCAAAGCGGACGAGACCAGCTCGCTGAAGATCCGGGCTCTCTTCGTCGACGATCACCAGAAAGAGTGGACCACCGGCGAGATCCACGACGTCACTGACCGCACCTTCGCCGTCCGCCGCGCCCTCCGGCTGAACGATGCCCTGCCCACCGACGCAGCGCCGCACTGGATATGGCAACCCGGCCCCTGGCTCTCCGTTGATCGCGTCACCGGCCACATCACCGCGCTGCACCTTCCGGACTTTGACGCGGCCGTCTCCGACGTGGTCTGGTTCCGCGACTACGCCGCCTACTGCGGCATCGCCAGTACGGCCAAGGGCGGCTTGTTCGCCATCGTGGCGCAGCTCGGAGCCCGCCGCCCCGTCGTGCAAAAACAGATCGGACCTTGGCCCCAGACCAATCACTTCATCCCCGTCTGCCAGCCCGCGCAGTGGCAACGGCTGCCCACTCGCGTCACGCTGAAGCCCACCGGCGGCGAAGCGGCGACCTACGACGTGGTCGGCACCGCCTCCATCGTGGAAGAAGGCGACTCCGACCCGAACTGACCGCTACGCATTCTCCAAAAATTCCCCAGGATTTGATTTAGCATCAACCTCGATTCGCATTACGAAATCGTCATCCCGTCGAGGAGCTCGTGATTTGCTGACTCTGTTCCAGGGCATCAGGCCGGTGAAGCGAGCCACCGCAATCCGCGATGCGCTCTCGGGCGTCGTCTTCGCTGCGATGGATATACCGCAGGTTCTCGGTTACTCCCGCATCGCCGGTATGCCGATCGAAACTGGCCTTTATTCTCTTTTGACTCCGCTGCTGGCCTTCGCCGCCTTCGGCTCCTCACGCTATCTCATCGTCGCCGCCGACTCCGCCACCGCCGCGATCCTTCGTAGCGGAATCGCAGACATGGCGCCGGCGGCAACCGCGCGCTACGTCGCTCTTGCCGGCGCAGTTGCACTGCTCACAGCTGCATTTCTCCTGCTGGCACGACTTCTCAAACTCGGATTCATCGCCGACTTCCTTTCGCAAACCGTACTCGCCGGGTTTCTCACTGGGATAGGCTTGCAGGTCGGCATCACTGTTTTGGGCCAGATGCTGGGCATCGAAACAAACTCCCGCAAAACCATCGTCCAGTTCTACGAGGTCTGCCGCGGATTGCCACATGCCCATCTGACTACAGTGCTTCTCACCGTCACCGTACTCGCCGCCGTCCTCGTGCTGCAGCACTTCGCTCCCAGGCTGCCGGGTTCCTTACTTGCCGTTGTGGTCGCGACTTCAGCCAGCGCGATCTGGAACTTCGCCGGACACGGCATATCAACCATTGGCCCCGTAACCGGAGGTTTGCCACACTTCGGACTACCCGATATCCAATGGAGCGATCTTCCTCCGCTCCTTCCAATCGCCGCCTCCTGCGCGGTCATGATCCTTACCCAGAGCGCCGCGACCGCTCGCATCTACGCCACGCGCTATGCGCAGCGGCTCGATGCAGACCAGGACCTCGTCGGACTCTCCGCCGCGAATGCCGCTGCTGCCCTCAGCGGGGGCTTCGTCGTCAATGGCAGCCCCACCCAGACCGCCATGGTTGAGAGTGCGGGCAGTCAGAGCCAGATCGCTCAGGTCGTCACGGCGGCCATCGTTGCGCTCGTCCTGCTTTTTTTCACGAAACCGCTTGAATATCTTCCTCACTGTGTCCTCGGCACTCTGGTCTTTCTCGTGGCCATCCGTCTCATCAAGCTCCAAACCCTCGAAGAGATTCGCAAGGAAAGCCCGCAGGAGTTCGCCCTCGCGCTCTTCACCGCCTTCTGGGTCGTCATTGCCGGTGTCGAGCAGGGGATCGTCATTGCGATGATCATGTCACTGCTCCGTATCGTGCACCACAGCTATCATCCGCGCAGTGGTGTCATGGTCTCCGAAAGCGATGGCACATGGATGATGTCGCCACCCGTCGCCGGGACCATGACGGAGCCTGGCCTGGTCCTCTATCGCTTCGGCGCCGGCCTCTTTTACGCAAATGCCAACAGGTTCGCCGACGAGATTCTCGCAATTGTCGGGCCTGCTCCCTCGCCCGTCCGCTGGCTCATCGTCGATGCCGAAGCCATCATCAACGTCGACTACAGCGCGGCGCGGACCGTCATCGACCTGAAAAAGACCCTGACAGACGCGGGCATTACCTTCGGCTTCGCTCGAGTCCCATGGAACACGCGCGCCGACTTTCGACGCCACCACCTCAGCGAAGCCATCGAATCAGCACTTATCTTCAATCACCTGCACGACGCCATCGAAGCCTACAACAAAGCCTATCCGCAAGCTCTCACCAACAAAGGCGAGGAGCCGGAATCTATGCCGTAGCTGTCCCGGAGATGTAAGCCTCGAGGTGCCGGATCGTCCGCTCCTGCTCCGAGATCACCGAGTTCACCAGGTCCCCGATCGACACCACGCCGACAACACTTCCTGCCTCAACCACCGGAAGGTGCCGGATGTGGTGATCCGTGATGATGCGCATGCACTCGCCCACCGTACTTTGCCGCGTCACCGTGATCACCGGACTCGACATAATATCGCTCACCGGGGTCTCCTTCGATGACCTTCCCTGGAGGATCACCTTGCGCGCATAGTCCCGCTCCGAGATAATCCCGATCAAGACGCCCGCTTCCATCACCAGCAGAGCACCCACCTGCCGCTCCGCCATCACCTCAATCGCCGCATAGACCGACGCGTCTGGCAGTATGGAAGCAATCGTTCCGCCCTTTTGCTTCAATACCATGGCAATCGTCGTCTCGAAATCACTCATAGACCACCTCGGGAATCGAATACTACCTCGCCTGCGCAACCCCGTGCAACGACTTTTATTTCCCCAATTCCCTAATCCGGCGCCGACGTTTTTCATTGCATGAACGAGGATCCCCCGAGCCGGAACCACAGGGCTATCATCAATTCATGCAAACCTTCGATACGCTCCTCCGCGAGGCCGAAATCGCCCACGGCCATCTCTGCGCCGGCCAGATCTTAGGCGTCCGCATGGCGATGCTCGGCTGCCAGCGTCTCGGAATCGAGGATCCCAAAGGCCTCGTAAACCCAAAAGACCGCAAGCGTCTCGTCACCTTCATCGAGATCGACCGCTGCGCCACCGACGCCATCGGAGTCGTCACCGGTTGCCGCCTCGGCAAGCGCGCCATTAAGTTCCGCGACTGGGGCAAGATGGCCGCCACCTTCGTCGATCTGGCAGCACCGCTCACGCCGCAGGGAGAAGCCCCCGTCTACAAAGCCATCCGCATCGCCGCACTTGAGTCCTCCAAGCAGCGCGCCCGCGAGCTCTACCCTCAGATCGAGAATAAGAACCAGCAGCAGATGCTCGCCTACCGCGAGATGCCCGACGCCGACCTCTTCAGCGAAGAGTGGGTCGCCGTCCCCATTCACCCGCGCGAGATGCCGGGCTACAAATCCGCCCGCATCACCTGCGAGCAATGCGGCGAGGGCATCAACTACGACCGCGAGGTCCATCGCGACGGCAAAACCCTCTGCGAAGCCTGCGCCGACCGTGACGCCCGCTACTACCGGCCACTCTCGCCCGAAGAGCTCGCCGCAAACAGCAAGGCCGGTGTGGAAACCTCTCCGCCACCGGCCTGCGAACATTGCTAGCTAGCGTGCGCGCTTGAACTACCAGCGCCCGCGATATCCATAGTAGGGACGCTCATGCGCCCGCACCCATTCCGCATGCCGCCGCGCCTCTTCCATGCGCAGCCGGGCATAGTAGTCCGGCCCATAGTAGTAGCCAGGGTGCGGATAGCCGAACCCCACACCGACCACCACCTGCGCCTCTGCCTTAGCCGGAGCCGCCATCGCAATCGCTCCCGCCACCACACCAACCGTTGCAACCTTCGCGAACATCGCCTTTACGTTTGTGAGCTTCATAACAACCTCCTGCCTACAACTCACTGAACCCCCGTTCAACATGGCGGTTGCGCGCAACTATTTTGCAGGGGCTGTGTCAGCGCACCCAAAAAGCCTTGCAAAGTCGGTAGAATGAGAGTTTTCGCCGGAAGCGAGATCTCATGTCGCAACCCGTCACCGCCTTTCTTCGTCAATCGCTCGCCCTCAAAGCCGCAATCGCCGACTGCCTGAAGGGCACCTCGCCGAAGCCGGTGCACAAGCTCCGGACCTCAACTCGCCGCATCGAAGCCACGCTCGAGCTCCTCGCCGCCATCTCCACTGACGCTCCCGCCGACCGTAAGGCAAAGCCCCTCCGCAAGACACTCCGCAAACTCCGACGGGCGGCCGGCGCCGTTCGCGACCTCGACGTCCATCGCGAGCTCCTGAAAGCCTACGGCAAAAACGCCGACACGAAACGCTTTGACGAAAAGCTCGCCGCTGCACGAGACAAGGCCGCGCGCAAGCTAAGTCAAACCCTCGAAGAAAATCAGAAGAAGGTTCGCCGGTCTCTCGAGGCCCTGGAGGTAGCGCTGAAGCCCGCTCTCGATATCGACCTCAGCGGCAGCGAACTCATCCACATCACGCGCGGATGGTTCGCAAAGAACGCATGCGCCCTCGATCCCGAGCACGACGACCAGCTCCACTCCATCCGCAAAGCCGGCAAGACCGCCCGCTACATCGCCGAAACCGGAGCCGAAACCTCCAAGGCCGCCGCCGCGCTCGCCGCCCGATTCGAGCGCGCCCAACAGACTCTCGGCGTCTGGCACGACTACCTCCTCCTCCTCGAAGAAGCCCAGGCAACTCTCTCCAAACAAAGCCCAACCACCGAACAGATTCACGAAAAGGCCGATAGTCTTCGCGGCCAGGCCCTCGCCGCTGCACAACAACTTCTCATCACAATCTGCGCCGTGCCCTCCCAGGCTGGTGTACACTAAACCCCAACATGACGGTCTTCCGCCAATCCGCGACCCTGCACCTCATGCCCACCCGCTGTTGTTGTAGCTAGTCCCACCCGCGCCACATCCCCGCTCTAAAAATCCAATCAGCCGCATTCCCGCACATTTTTTCGTGTGCATTGCGATATCCAAGGAGACTCCACCATGTCCACCCTTCGCACCCGTCTCTCCACTGACGCCTGGGCAATCCTCCTCGCCGCCGCTCTCGGCCTCGTCATTCGCTTCGGCCTGCTCCGAACCGTCGCCTGGTAAACCAACCTAACCGTCCGCACGTAGGAGAACTCCATGGCCGCATCGACTCATCTGCCTGACCTGCGCACTGAATACCCTCCTCACGCTCCCGGAAAATCCCCCGCCGAACGCTCCACTCTGATCGGCCTTCTCCCCGGCATCGCACTCCTCTTCGTCGTCGGCTACGCCGGAAAATTCGTCGAGCACTTCCTCAACACCTGGACCAAGGCCCATCACATCACCTTCCCCAACATCGAATACGTTCTCTGGGCCATCCTCTTCGGCATCGTCATTGCCAACACCGTCGGTGTCGCCCGAATCTTCCGCCCTGGCGTCGCCACCTACGACTTCTGGCTCAAGACCGGCATTATCCTCCTCGGAGCCCGCTTCATCCTTGGCGACGTCCTCAAACTCGGCGGCATCTCGCTCATCCTTGTCTTCATCGCCTTCGCCTTTTCGCTGACGTTCATGACGTGGCTAGGCCGCACCTTCAAGCTGAGCCCACAACTCACCACCCTCCTCGCCGTCGGCTCCTCTGTCTGCGGAGTCTCCGCCATCATCGCCACGCAAGGCGCCATTGACGCCGACGAAGAGGACTCCTCCACCGCGATCGCAGCCATCCTCGCCCTCGGGGCGCTCTCCCTCTTCACCTTCCCCGCCGTCGGCCACCTGCTTCACATGAGCGACCACGCCTACGGCATCTGGGCCGGCCTCGCCGTCGACAACACCGCCGAAGCCACCGCAGCCGGAGCCCTCTACTCCGACGCCGCCGGCAAGTACGCCGTCCTCGCCAAGACCTGCCGCAACGCCCTCATCGGCTTCGTCGTCCTCGCCTACGCCATCCAGTGGGCACGCAAAGGCCTCGCCAGTCGCGCCGCAACAAAACAACTCGACAACAAAGCCGCCTTCCTCTGGCAGAAATTCCCCAAGTTCGTCCTCGGCTTCCTCGTCATCTCACTCCTCGCCACGCTGGGCGCCTCATCGAACCCAACGGTCGCCGCGCTGGGCTTCACCAAACTCCAGCTCCTCGCACTAGGAAATCTAAGCCGTTGGGCCTTCCTCTTGACCTTCGCGGGAGTAGGCCTCCGCACCAACCTCAAAGACCTCTTCAAACAAGGCGCACGTCCCTTCCTCGTAGGAGCACTTGGCGAAATCGCCATCGCCGCCGTAACCCTCCTCCTCGTCCTGACGGCCAACCACTTCTACCGCCTGTAGAACGCCGCGAAGCCCATCCTCTGCCGTCTCCCTCGCAAAGGATGGGCAATCTCCCGCCAGCCCAACCCATGTCACGAAGCCATGCCTAGTTCAAGAGGGCCAGCTATGGTAGCCTCCAGCAAGGGGGTGCAGTCCACTGTAGCCCGAATCTGCCAATGCCTGTGACCCACCCCAGACGAAGACCCTTTCTTCCCCTCACGGCCAGCCTTCTCCTCTTCTCCAGCCTTCTCTGCGCCGCGCAGACCCCAGTTCCGGCCACCGCCGCTGTCCGTTCCACAAATTTCGACTCCCTGCCCGATGCTCCTCAACCTCAGAACGACACCCCCGCGCCGCTGCCGCCGCCATCAAAACCCGAACCCATCACCCTGGCCGGTACACCAAAGAGAATTCTTCTCGACCAGAAAGCCATCTGGACCAGCCCACTCCACATTCGCCCCATGGACGCCTTCTGGCTTCTGCCGCTTGGTGCGGTCACGGGCACCATGATCGGCAGCGACCAGCACACCATGAACGATCTGATCCATATCAGCCCCAACGATCAGAACCACTTCAAAACTCTCTCCGACGCGGGACGTCGGCGCACTCGGCGCCATGCCTACCGCCATGTATCTCTGGAGCCTCAACCGCGATGCTCCCCAGGCCCGCGAAACCGGCCATCCTCAGCGGCGAAGCCCTTGTCGATAGCCTCGCCGTCAGCGAAGCCATTCAACTCGTCTCCCTGCCGCGAGCGCCCCAGCGTCGACAACGCCAGAGGCAAGTTCTTCACCTCCGCCCCCTTCGACGGCTCCTTCCCCTCAAACCACGCCGCAGCCGCTTGGTCCCTGGCCGCAGTCGTCGGCGACGAGTACCCTGGCTGGCTCACCCGAACCGCCGTCTACGGCCTCGCCACGGCTGTCAGCGTCAGCCGCGTCCTCGCCGTACCAGCACTTCCCCTCCGATGTTCTGTCGGCAGCGCCACCGGCTGGCTCATCGGCCACTACGTCTACCGCGCCCACCACAACTACACCCTGAACCCCTTCGACGCCAAACCCCTGCCGAATGACTTCGGCAACCCTCCGCCCACCCACTCCTTCAGCCACCTCCTGCCTCACCCGCCGTGACTCCACAGGCGTCACAAATCTCTCACCCGGACTCGCTCAACCCGCTCCCATCGTCCATCCCGCGCCCCCCAAGCCGTTGCCCGAAGACACCGACCCCGACACCATCGGCTCCACCAACGTCCCCATGGACAGCTGGATCTACCCAGCCCTCGAGCGGCTCGCTGCAATGGGCTTCATCCCCGGCCAGAGCTCCGCCATCCGCCCCTGGACCCGTCAGGAGTGCCTCCGCCAACTCCGCGTGGCAGAGAATCTAGCGGATCTGAAAGACGCCTACAGCCCCAGCCTGCTCGCGCAGGCGCACCTCCTGATCGCCGATCTTCACACCGAACTCGAAACCGAGCCCCAGTACTACGAGTCGTTGAGCGCTCGAGTCCGTCTACGCACGATACGGAACCATCGCTGGTCCCGCCCTGCACCGACAGCTTCCACTTCGGCCAGACCTGGTGGAACGACTTCGGCCGGCCGCTCGGCCGAGGCAGCAGCGCCATCGCCGGGTTCTCCTTCAGGGCCCACTGACGGCCGCTTCTTCTTCTACGACAGGCAAGAGCTGCAGCACAGCCCCGGCAATCCGGCAGAGATCGCCTGCCATCAATCAACTGATCAACACCCTGGATCAGATCCAGCCTGATTCCGATCCGCATATACAACCAGTGCCTGCACAGCGCCGCGTTCGATCGCTCAGGGCGCCAATCGAACTGTATGCGAGGAGTCGCCTTCGCAGGCAACGCTCTCTCCCTCGGCAAGCAGGAGCTCTACTGGGGCCCGACGACTATGGGACCGCTCGCCTTCTCCAGCAACGCAGAGCCAACCTACAATCTGCGGTTTGTCTCGACGCGGCCGCACCCCTTTCCGTTCTTCCCCTCGCTCGGAACCTACCGGTTCGACATCGTGCTTGGAAAGCTGTCCGGACACAGTTATCCCGCTCGCCCTTGGTACAACGGTCAAAAGGCGGACTTCAACTTCGGGGACAACCTGGAAATCAGCTTTACTCGCTGGTCTGTCTTCTGGGGCGTCGGACATCCCATCACATTCCACAGCTTCAAAGCAGAACGTCTTCAGCTTCGATTCAACGGGTAGTGGCGCCGGAGGAGGCGGCGGAAGCGCAGGCTACGGAGACCGCAACGATCCCGGCGATCGCAAGAGCAACTTCGACTTCACCTGGCGGCTGCCCTTCCTCAGCGAGCTCGTCACCCTCTACGCCGACGCCTACTCCGATGATGACCCGAGCCCGATCGACGCGCCTCGCCGTGCCGTCTGGAACCCGGGAATTTATTTCGCGCGATTACCCTTCCTGCCGCACATGGATCTTCGCGTGGAGGCAGTTAGTTCCGAAGGCCTTGCCGCATGACTTCGGCGGACAGCACTTCTTCATAAATAATCAGTATCTCGATAGCAATACGAACAAAGGCTTCCTGCTTGGCAATGCCATCGGCCGTGATGGCCGCGCTATCGAAGGCCGCACGAGTTACTGGTTTTCCGACCGCACGCGAGTCGAGGCGGGCTACCGCCAGAACAAGATCAGTACGCTCTTCCTGCCCGGCGGGGGGACGATCACGGACGGCTTCGTGAATGCTTCTTACGCCTTCAATTCCCACTGGCAAGCCCAGCTCTTCACTCAATACGAGCGATTTCTCATACCCTCCTATATGAGCGGATCGCAACACAATACAAGCGGCTGGCTGCAACTCGTCTGGAACCCGGACCTGCACCTGCATCGCTGATCCCAAAGATCCTTGCGGGTAGGGGCCTTTCGGAAGGTGATCGTGAACGTCGCGTTAGTTTGTTCGTTTTGGGACTAGTCCCAGAAGCCGCGGTGCATGCTCAACCTGCGCTTCAATCCCAGACTCAATCTATTCTCGATCCTGCCCAGCCGATAGCCCACCAGTTTGAGAGCAGTACGGATCAAGGCAGAAGGAATGAGCCACCAGTGATGCGGCCAGAGATAGCGCAATTCTGATCGTACAAAACGGCCGCCTTCGCCGCCTGCGCTTCCGAACTCCTGAAGGAGCCATCTCTCGCGCGCGTGGAGCACGCCAATATCAAAGTAGCGCTTAAACTCTTGCTTCCATGTGTAGCTATGGGAGTGATACACCTGCGCCTCAGCCACATAAGCAATCTTCCAGCCGGAGAGCAGGAGTCTGGCAGCAGTAATCGTGTCTTCGCCGAAGAGAACGTTCTTCGGAAAACCGCCAGATGCGACTAAGGCCTCCCGGCGGTAAGCGGCGAAGGAATTCGATATAAAGATGGACTTTATACCCATCTGCTCGCGACTGGCCACAGTTCGCATGCTTGATTGAGGTGAGTAATTGAAGAGGCGAGCGTGAGCTTCAATGGGCGTTGCGCCTGGGCGAGGAAGTTGACGTCCAAATGCAGCGGCTACGTTCGGATCTGCGAAAGATTCAAGTAGCACGGTGATTGCATCAGAGTCCGCCAGCACCGCGTCCTGAGTCAGAAACACGAGAATCTCCGTATCCGTTAAGATTTCAGCCGCTAGCTGGCGTGTGCCGCCATGGTTAAATTCCTCGCGTGAAATCGTATGAACCCGAAAACCCGCTGCACGAGCCAACTCTGGAGTGCCATCAGTGGAAGATGAATCAATAATCAGCACATGCTCTGGCAACACAGCGTCCAACAAGGGAGGGGAAAATCGAGACCAATCCGAAGCTGCATTCAAGGTAGGGATGAGAACAAAGTGATTCATCTTCGGCAGGTTATCATCGTCAACCATCACCAACAGCGTCCCGCCCAAGTTCTCCGATTTGTGCGCAATCTCAGATAAGCCATACTTCAAACATCCCAACGTTCTTCACTCCAAGTATGCGCCAGGAAGAACAGACGAGAGTTCGATCTCTGCCCTCGCATAGTCTTCTGGAACACCAATGTCTATGAAGTAGCCATCAGAGAAAAATGCCATGGGACGGAGACTGTCGAGGTTCGGTATTAGAAAATCTGATTCGAGTGAGAATGTAGAAGGCAGAATCGTCCGATCAAAAATAGACCGACTTAACAGGTAACAACCCGCGTTGATATAACCAGGGCCTGAGATGCCTTTTTCCAGAAAACCCGTTACGATGCCATTTTCGACTTGAACACCGCCGTATCGCGATGCGTTGGGGACGTGGGAGAGAGCCATCGTAAGCTTCCCACCATTTCTGGCGTGAAGCTCGCCCATATTTGAAAGCGAGATATCTGAAAAGGTATCTCCGTTCAGAACAAAGATATTGCTTCCGTTGGTTTGGCCGAGCGCCTCTCGAACCGCTCCTCCTGTGCCGAGTGGGCTTGATTCGACGACGTAAACGAGATCGATATTCTCGAAGCGGTTTCCGTAGGTTTCACGGACTCTCTCCCAGAGATAACCGACCGAAAGGTAGACTTTTCTGATCTCCTGGCGGCCAAGTTGTCTTAGCAAGTAGTTTAGAAAGGGTTGCCCCGCGATGGGAGCGAGAGGTTTGGGAAGATTTGGAACAACGGTGCTTAAGCGAGTCCCTTTGCCGCCAGCCAAGATAATGGCTTCATCCGACGTTAGATCGGCCGCCATGCACTCGCTCCCTGCATAACGAAATGACACTCAACAACCCTTCCGCTTCCGGAGTCGCTAAGGGTACGCATTACCTGGAGCTTTTTCTCTGGTTCTGCAAGAAACATCATGAAACCGCCGCCGCCTGCTCCGGATACCTTTCCACAGAAAGCACCCTTCTCCGTGGCCAAATTATAGAGGTGATCGATCCGGCTGTTTGAGATGCATCGCGCCATCAACTTCTTCTGCTCCCACGCAGCCCGCATCACATCGCCCATGGTGTTGATTTGACCACGAAGCAGAGCGTCCTTCATGCGAAATGCATGCTCCTTTGTATGATGCATAGCTGCAAGCGCGATTTCGTTCTTCTCTTCAACGTTACGAGATTCCTCTTCAATGATCGCCGCCGAAGACCGCGATTGCCCCGTGAAGAAGAGAATGAGCGATGCTTCAAGTTCACATAAGATTGATTCTTTGATTCGCAATGGATTTACCAGGATGCGGTCGCCACCGAATTCCATGAAGTTGATTCCACCAAAGGCCGCTGCGTACTGGTCCTGTCTTCCTCCATGCAGCGCTACGTCTTTCCTTTCCACCTCATATGCGAGATGGGCCAGATCATATTCGCCCAATGGAGCATTTAACAACTCGGCAAAGGCTCTGAGCATGGATACGACCAACGTGGATGAAGACCCCAATCCGCTTCCGGCAGGTGCGTCGCATGAAGTATAGATCGTTACAGGAAGAGGATTGCCTTCGTTGAAGTCCTGAACAGCCCTGTTATAGACCCCGCGATGCAATTGCAGACGATTGCCGGGCTGAATAACCGCAGTAAGAGGAAATACTTCTTCGAACTGCTGATCGAGAGCGACGAAGTGTATTTGTCCATCTATTGAAGGCTCAATCGTCGTATGCGCAAATAAACCGATTGTGGCGTTAAGTACCGCTCCGCCGTAAAGGTCGCAATATGGAGAAACATCCGTTCCTCCACCCGCCAATCCAAGCCGTAGAGGCGCCCGACTTCTTACACGACCAAAGTTTCGTTCCTGCATGCAAATCTCAGCTTACACGAGGCCGATCGATTCGACTTTGGTGAGCTACAACAAGTAAACTGACCGCTATGAAGGATCTGATTATCGATCAGCTTTCCGCCACCCTTCGCGTGATCGAATTGGTTCGTGCCGATGCCTCAATCGCTGACAGTCTGTTGCGAGCCGCTGAAAAAACTGCAAATGCCATGCAGCGAGGCAACAAGCTGATGATTGCCGGAAATGGCGGCTCCGCAGCGGACGCCCAGCACCTTGTTGCTGAATTTGTCTCACGCCTTACCGTAGATCGCCCCGCTCTGCGTGCTATTGCTTTAACGACCGATTCTTCTATACTCACCGCGGTCGGAAACGATTACTCCTATGACAATGTTTTTGAGCGCCAATTGGAGGCTCTCGGCCTCCCAGGAGATATCTTCCTCGCTATTTCCACGTCTGGTAATTCTCGTAATTTATTGAACGCCCTCGATTGTGCCCGCAACATGAAAATTTGTACCGTAGGGCTTTCGGGAAATGGCGGTGGCAAGATGGCTGAAAAGTGCGGGATCAATATCGTCGTTCCGTCCCGCGTCACCATGAAGATCCAAGAGTGCCATCTGGCCCTTGAACACATCTTCTGCATGCTTGTTGAGCGTTACTATTTTGGCTCCGATTTTGACGCAAAGTTTGATGTAGAGATTCGGGAGCTCACTTCCGTTTCTAACGAGCTATGAGAGTACTTTTCGCGACCGGTCATTTACCGTCTTTGCAAAAAAGCCAAGCTGGAGCGAAAACCAGCTATGGGATCTGCGAGTATCTATCGCGGACGGAGGAAGTGCATCTGCTTGCATTTGCGACTGAATCTGAGATTGAATCATTGGCCGAAAAGGAGATGGCGATATTTGCATCCTGGCAGTACCTTCCCGTCACAAAGGGATCGAGGGCGTTGAGCGTTCTGAGTGCCCCCTCGTTGCCGCTTGCAATCGCGGCACGAAGCTCTGCTGCGTATCGTCAGCGACTAAAAAAAATGTTTCTTGAGGACTCTTTCGATGCGGTTTTGTTCGATCACACAGCGATGCTGCAATATGCAGTAGATGTACCCACTGGGATCGTTACACTCGCATCGATTCACGACATCCTTACTCAGGGATGGGAGCGCCAGGTCGCGCATGCCAAAAATCCTCTGTATCGCTCGTTGCTCGGAATAGAAAAACGCCGAGTGATGCAGTGGGAGCAGCGCGCCTTTGGATCCGTTGACATTATCTTTCCTCATAGCGAGAAAGACCGGCGCCTGGTCGGCAAATTATCGCAGTTCGGCGATTCGCTTATGGCAATACAGCCGTTGGTAGATGCTTCTGTGCTCGAGAAGTCAGGCGAGCGTTATCCCAAAAGCGATTCGCTCCTCTTTTGGGGCGCGATGGATCGCGTCGAAAATATAGACGCTGTACAGTGGATCGCAGATGAAATTTTGCCACGCATTCGGAAGGAATTTCCAACCGCTCATCTCCACATTGCAGGTAGCAAGAGCGATCGCCTCGGACACATCTTTGGTCATCGCGAGGATATTTCTTTACTCGGCTTTATCGATGACATTGAGGGGATGATGGGAAGCATGGAGATCGCCCTTCTACCCCTGAGATTAGGAGCAGGAATCAAGGTTAAAACCCTCGAATGTATGGCTGCCGCAATGCCGGTCGTAACAACCGATGTGGGCGCGGAAGGAATTGATGCCCGGGTTGGAAAGGACTTTCTCGTCGCCAATGATGCAGAGAGTATCGCAGAGAAGGCGATTCTACTGCTTCGCGACAAAGCGAACGCGCAGAAGATGGGAGAGTCGGGCCGGATGTTTATTGAGGAGATGTACGACTTCGATGAAAAGATTGAAGCTATAAGGGAACGTATGTTGCAGCTGACTGCGCAGAAGAGATCTACCGGCCGACGCTGATCATCGGGCAAATCACTTTGAATAGGAACAGAATGGTAGAAGTCACGATTGGCTTACCAGTTTATAACGGCGGCGAAACTCTGACACGGGCCTTCGATCAAATGCTCGCACAGACCCATCGTGATTTTTGCCTCGTGGTATCGGACAACGCCTCCACAGACGATTCGCAACGGATCTGCGAACACTACGCGAGACTGGACAATCGCATTATTTATAAGCGGCGGGAGACCCAAGTTCTAGCATCTGAGAATTTTCAGGGTCTGGTGGTGGAGGCAACGACTCCATACTTTATGTGGATATCTCACGATGACATCTGGCGTCCGGAGTTTATCGCCAAATGCCTCGAGCGTATGAGATCTCGACCGGAAGTTGTCTGTGTTGTTCCACGGTCGAACCACCTCTACGAAGATGGAACGACACGGCTTGACCAGGGGACGGCTCCGCTTTCGGGATCTCCCGCGCGCCGTCTGCGTCAATGTCTGGGAAACCTAGATGGCAATCATCGCTTTTACGGATTTTTCCGTACCGATGCGTTGCATCGGAGTTTTTCCTGCGGAACATGGTTTTTCGCTTATGACTGGCTAGTTGTTGCGCTTTCAGCGTTGGAAGGGGAGCATGACGAAGTGCCGGAGGTTTTGTTCGAGAAGTTTGTGAATCCGCGGTATCACTACTACAAATCGTCATCGTTTGAATTCAGAGATCGCTGGGAGCGGATACTCCCCGGCCTACGGTTCTCAAAGGAGCTGCATGCCAAGATTCCCCAAGATGTCTGGATCGAGTGTCTTCCTCAGGTTTTTTATCTGAACCTGCTAGTGTGGGCGCAACGTGTGCAGTACCGTCACCCATGGGCTGAGGTCGCCATCGGTGCTTTGCGCCGTATCCAGAAGTCGCTGCAGTTTTCAGAGATTGCGTAAACTGTGGTCAGCTTTGACTTGCATTAGCTGCCCAGGCAGCGGTTCAGCTTTTCGCGACTACCCCAGAATGCCATGGGTTCGTAGTCGGGATAGGGATATTCGCCCAGGCTGAGTTCTATCGACCAGCCGCTTTCTCGTATCCACCGCTCGACGAGACGGCGGACAGAGATCGGCTTACCTGAGCAGACATTTACGACGCCGGAGTTGTTCGCAGTCATCGCTAAAGCCACGATGTCCTTCGCTGTGTCGGTGACGGACTGAAAGTCGCGTAGTTGTTCACCGCCCGACATTTTGAAAAACTTTTCGTGGTGCTCGACTGCCCGCTTCAGCAGCGGGAGCAGGGAGGTCGCGGCCTGTCCCTCTCCGTAGAGATAAAAGATTCGCGCCCAGCTGAGGTTGAAAGGGATTTCTCTCTGCAGGAGATCGAGTTGACGGCGCAGGGTATCTTTAGCAAACCCATAGGAGTTGTTGGGTCTGGTCTCCAGCGT
Source organism: uncultured Acidobacteriaceae bacterium (assembly GCA_963841335.1). Taxonomy (GTDB): domain Bacteria; phylum Acidobacteriota; class Terriglobia; order Terriglobales; family Acidobacteriaceae; genus Edaphobacter. Next base: position 1,582,450 of record CAWJCF010000001.1, read on the forward strand.
TTCAGTGAGAGGCCCGGACTGCATACCATATTCGAAGCACGTTCCGGTTACAAGAAGGTTATTCAGCCCCCCCTGCAGCATAGCTTTAAGGAAGCGATATTGGGCTGGCAACTCCTGCTCAAAGTGGTGCAGAGAGCGGTAATTGGGAAGGCCGTCCCACGCAAGGTGAATCAACATATCCGGTTGACCGAGCAACTCGAAGATGTTTGACGGGAAAGAATGTATGTCGCATGCGACGGCGGGATATTTTGCCAGTGAGGAAGGTACCCGGGTCGTAGGGCGGCAAAGGATGGTAGGGACGATAGAACGTCGTTCCAGCTCTGCGAGAACATGCTGTCCTACAAACCCAGTTGCACCAGTCACGGCAACCTTCACGATTGAATCTCCAAAAAGGGAATCGCTGTAACAAATTGCCCGCCCCACTCTCGGATGTACTGAAGCTGCTGTGATATCTCCTGCTTCAGATTCCAGGGCAAGATGACGATGTAGTCCGGCTTGGATTTTTTCAGATGTGACTCATCCATGATGGGAATCTGGCTACCGGGCATGTACTTGCCCTGCTTCGCAGGGTTGAGATCCACCACGAATTGGACCAGGTCCGATCTGATTCCTGCATAGTTTATTAACGTGTTGCCTTTGGCGGCTGCTCCGTAAGCGGCAATAGAACGGCCGTTGCGTTGCGCTTCCAATAGAAACGACAGAAAGTCGTTCTTAACTTTATTGATCTTAACCTGGAACCCTGCGTAGTAGCCAGCCGTTGTCATGCCGGCATCGAATTCACGTTTCAGGAGACCGTCTACACTGCTGGTGCGTGTCTTTGAACCGGTGTCGCTGCGTTGAGCAAAAATTCGAAGGCTACCGCCGTGTGTCGGATGTTCCTCTACATCAATGATGCTGAGCCCGTTCGCTGTAAAGATCCGGTCGACGGCGGTAAGCGATAGATAAGAGAAGTGCTCGTGGTAGATGGTATCGAACTGAAGCCCTGAAATGAGCTTGTGCAGGTGTGGGAACTCAAACGTTGCGATGCCTTCAGGCTTCAACAAGATTGAAAAGCCAGCCACAAAATCGTTGATATCTGGCACGTGAGCCAGCACATTGTTTGCCGCTGTAAGATCGGCTTGCTTGCCGTGGGCGACCATCTCGCGCGCCAGCCTGGATCCGAAGAAATCCTGCACGATTTCGATGCCCTTGGCTCTTGCTGCTTCTGCAGGGGCGGCGGTGGGCTCTACTCCGGTGCACGGTATCTTCCGCTCCTGGAAAAACTGCAGCAGATATCCGTCGTTGGCAGCGACTTCTACGACATGGCTTTTGATGCCGAGATGGAAGCGTGCGGTCATGTCAGCAACATACCTCTGACAATGTGCCAGCCAGCTACTTGAAAAGCCACTGAAATAAGCGTAGTTGGCATCGAAGAGCTCTTCTGCTTGGGCGAAGTCTTCAGTTTGCACCAACCAACAGTTCTGGCAGACCAGCACGGAGAGAGGGAACCACTTCTCCGGAGCCATCAGAGTCGTTTGTGTCAAATAGGCATTGGATGGCGGCGCGCTCCCCAGATTGACTAGTGGAAGTTCGAGCGCGAATCCGCAATGACGACATTTCATATTGCTATTCCCTCAAAGTTATCATCAAGCATGGGGTGTCCCGCATCGCGGGCAGAGAGCTTTGTGATCGGCTCGGGCCAGGAGATGTTGAGTCTGGGGTCCATTGGGTTGAGGCCGCCCTCTGCCTCGGAGTGGTAGGGGGCGCTCATGAAATAGAGCAGTTCACATTCTTCGGTAAGGGTCTGGAATCCGTGGGCAAATCCTTCGGGGATAAGGAGGCTTCTGTGTTCCGATGCGTTGAGAATCTGCGCGTGCCAGTTTAAGAATGTCGGAGAGTCGAGGCGCAGATCGACAGCGACATCATAGACCTCGCCGCGAAGGCAGCTCACAATCTTGGTTTCGGCGTAAGGCGGATATTGAAAATGCATCCCGCGCACCGTGCCGCGCCTTACCGTCAAGCTGTGATTAATGTGCGCGATGCCTTTGCCGGAGAGAAACGGCGTCAGAGTCTCCTGGCAAAACATCCGCTCCAGGTAACCACGTTCATCTCCTTTTGGTTTGCGCTGAATCAGCTTCAATCCCTGAATCGGAGTATCAAGAATGTCCAAGTGTCGCCTCTTCTAACAGGCTGATGCTTCATAAACGCGAATCAGAGAGAGGCAGAGTGCAGCTAGATCCTCTCTCGGGAAGGAAGCCCGGAGCCAGCCCGCGACAAAGACATGCTTCCCGGCGTAGAGTTCGCCAAAAGTGGCCGTGGCAGGCAGAGCGTTCACCAAACCTTCCACGGTGCTGACGAAGACTGCCAGAGGTCGTCGAGTTGGTTTTTGTCGCGTAGAGTGTCCATGGGGCGCCAGAAGCCATTGTGTTCAAATGCCATGAGTTCGCCTCTTTCTGCGAGGGTTTGGAGCGGTTTTTCTTCCCAAATTGATTCGTCACCCTCGACCAGATCGAGACACTTTGGCGAGAGTACGAAGAACCCTCCGTTGATCGAGCCGCTACCACCTGCTGGCTTTTCGACGAAGTTTGTGACCTTGGTTCCTTCGGTCTCGAGCGCGCCGTAGCGAGCCGGGGGGCGGACGGCCGCGATGGTTGCGAGTTTGCCGTGTTGACGATGAAAGGCAATCTCGCTGGTGATGTCGATGTCGGCAACGCCATCACCATACGTCAGACAGAAGCTCTCTTCATCGCGGACGTAAGCAGCTATCCGTTTCAGGCGCCCGCCTGTCATCGTCAATTCGCCAGTGTCAACAAGCGTCACCTTCCAGGGCTCTGCGCGGCGCTCGTGTACACGCATTGTGTTATTGCCGACATCGAACGTGACGTCGGATAGATGCAGAGAGTAGTTGGCGAAGTACTCCTTGATGATGTAGCCCTTGTAGCCGCAGCAAATCACAAACTCGTTCACACCGTGATAGGAGTAGATTTTCATGATGTGCCAGAGGATAGGCTTACCGCCGATCTCAATCATGGGCTTTGGCCTCAGGTAGGTCTCTTCAGAGATACGGCTTCCGCGGCCGCCGGCGAGAATGACTGCTTTCATCTGGTTGACTCAACGATCTGGATTTGATTGTGCTTCGCGATCCGTCTACGTCTCGGGTTGTGTCTAATGCGCTCGGCTAAATACGCAATCTGCGATAACGCGAGGATGTTCGGCACGTGAGAATGAAAGATCGACCTCCATTATACCGCTTCCCTCAAAACTGGTTCCCGGGTAACGTCGAGCTGTTTCTTAGCTTGTCTTGTACTCCGAAAGATGGAAAACCTTTCGATGAGGATTCACCATCAGGGGGATAGACAACGAAAACAGCAAGCTCTCTCAACCATTAGTGGCTCGAGATTGCAGTAATACTTAATGGCTTGTATGGCCGCACACCAATGCATTTCTGCATCTGAGCTAGTGGCGATAGTACTCGTGGCAGAGCTAAACAGAGCAATTTCCTATAAATGAACTTTTTCCTAATATAACGAGACTACTTCGGCGCCGTGTGCAATTCTCTAACCCGTTTTACCCAAAGCAAGTTCAACAATGTGCTTAGCAATGGGAATTGCCGATGTAGCAGCAGGCGAAGGAGCATTACATACGTGCAGAGTCCGAGATGTCCTTCGAATAAGAAAATCGTGTACGAGGGTTCCGTCTCGTAAAACCGCTTGTGCGCGTATACCAACCGGGTACGGCAGCAAATCATCCAAAGTGAGATCCGGGCAATAGCGACGACATACATTCAAATAGCCGCGCTTGTAGATTGCATTCCACATTTCTTCTGTTCCAAATCGGAAATGCTTCTTTGCCATCGGCCAGAAACCAGGAAAGCTGACGGTCTCCCAAAGATCGCGGAGATTGATGGATAGTTTCGGGTACCCTACTCGAGATAACCCTAGGACTGCGTTGGGTCCAACCGTTATAAATCCGCCGACCATTGGCGTCAGATGTACACCAAGGAATGGTAGTTTCGGGTCTGGAACTGGGTAAATCAAATGACGAACGAGTTCCTTCTTATTAGCGGGAAGTTGAAAGTACTCACCTCGGAATGGCACCATCCGGAAGTCTGCGTCTAAACCACACATATGAGCAAGTCTGTCTGCCATAATTCCGCCACATACAATTGCAGTTCGTGCAGAAACTTCCAGGTTGCGAGCGATGATTTCTACGGAGTCCGAGGCTTCGCGAATATCAACGACTTCACTGCTCAGTAAAACTTTGCCGCCCATCTGCAATATTTGACGGCGCATCGCTTCAACAATAGCCGGGTAATCGGTAATCCCAGTTGAAGGAACTAAGAATCCCCCTACAGTCCGAATATTCGGCTCGAGCCGCTTAACTTCGGATACGCTCATCCGTTCAATAGCGATACCATTTTCACAACAACGATCCGCAAGAGTATTGAGTGGCCCCAACTCCAAATCATTTGTGGCAACGATGAGCTTACCGATGCGTTCGCAAGCGATGCCATTTTCCCTGCAAAACTCATAGGTGGCTAGAGCGCCCTCCTTGCAGAACCTTGCCTTGAGGCTCCCAGGTGCATAGTAGACACCGGCATGAATTACGCCGCTGTTGTGTCCGGTCTGGTGTTGTCCTAGGCTGGCTTCCTTTTCCAGTAGAACAACAGATGATCCAGGGCGAGTCCGCAACAACTGCATAGCCGTTGCGACGCCAACAATGCCGCCTCCAATAATTGCAAAATCATTCATGAATTGAACTTCTGACCACCTATTTGGCCCAGCGTAACTCGTCCGTAAGTCGACCTGAGGTCAAGTGCGATTCCAACACCCGTAGCCGGATGTAATCCGAGACACGGAAATTCTCATCTCCGAAGCTCATCGCTTTCAGGCCATCTCGCAATTCCATAATCGAAGTTTCCAGTGTCTGTTTTGGCAGGTATTGTGGTGCCAGGGATTTGTACAGCGAGAAGTCAACTTGGTAGGAGCGCTTGTCCGGAGCCGCATTTTCATTAATGGAAATCTTGGTTCCAGGGAGGGCCGCAGCTACCGCCTGTGCCAAGTCTCGAACCTGGTAATTCCATGACTGGGATCCTGTATTTACAATAAGGAACGCGCCTCCATTATCTGCACGACGCTGCAATGCCCATTCAATAGCCCGAGCCATGTCCTTAACATCGATCAGGGGGCGCCAGGGTGTTCCGTCGCTCAGTACGCTGATCTTGCCGGTGGCAAGCGCTCCTGCGACGAAATCATTTAAGACGAGATCCAGCCGAAGTCGATCCGACATTCCACACGCAGTTGCAAAACGAAGACAGGTCACGACCATCGGCTTGAGATCGGCTTGACGCAACGCGATTTCAGAGCTGATCTTTGATAGCGCGTAGGCGGTTAGAGGATTGACCTCATCCTCTTCCGTTCGCGGCGTGGCCGACGCAGTTCCGTATACGCTGCAACTGGATGCAAACGTGTAAGAGCGCACACCTGCTTTACTTGCCAGGTAGGCTAATCTGACTGTTGCCTCGAAATTGATTTCTTCAGTGGGCCGTTCAAATCTCTTGCCCATCGGGTCATTAGAGATTGCTGCTAGTTGAATAACGGAATCGACACCCTCGAGTAGTTTTTCAGGGATTTCTCTCAGATCACAAAAATGCTGCGTGTCCAAAGAGATTTCTGGAATGCGTTCTGCATCGGTCAAACAGTGGGCAAAATATCCGGTATCAGCACCCTCTATGACAGCATTGGGAAATACGGACCGCAAGTGCCGCACCAATACCGACCCAACATAGCCCAAATTACCAGCGATAAGAATTTTCAAGTCTTCTCCCAACTCTTCATCAAAGCCGCAGTACTCCGTGGCATATACGACAGTGTGTTTGCGGAGTGCCGACTTCCTTGATGTCCGTTGAAAGACCTTGTCTGGTCGTCCCTGCCGTACCGATAACAGATCACTCGCAGTACCGAGTTTGATTATTCATTCCGCGGAAATATGTGTCAACCCACTGAATCCACCATTAGAACTGTCGTCCAATGTCATAACTCGAGCCGTTTGCCCATTCTCCCTGCGATTGCATCGAGAGCGCCTTGCGCGATCCGAAGTACCTTTTTCAGTTTGTCTTCTTCGACGAGGATTATCTTGAAGGTGTCCCAGGCCATACCCTTCGTTGCTTTCGCCGTCTCTTTCCACCACCCAATCCGCAGCGTCGGACGACCAAGCGTCCAGAGACGATTTCTCGTCTGATAGTACTTACGGCCTGCACTGTGATTCGTCGTCTCGAACTCGCGGCCAAGGAGACGAAATTTCGTCGGCCTGCCAACCGAGTGCAATAGTTGAGCCTCTTCGCACTGGATGATGCGGTAACCCGCCGCGCGGGTCCGGCGACAGAACTCTTCATCCACGCAGTCTATGAAGAGGGTTTCGTTCATGAATCCGATCTGGTTGAAGAGCCAGGCCGGCATCAACATTCCGGAGGTCATGACGCTTTCTACTTCCCCGCGTTCGCTCCGTTCTCTGTTGATGCTGGTCCGGAGATTTCGGTTGACGTAGGAAGGTGCAGCGATGGCCGTGTGCTGTTCAACGAGGAAGCATCTTTGCAGGTTCTTGACCAGCCCCGGCGAGACCGTTGAATCCTGGTCAAATGTGATCAGCCAGTCATAACCCATCTCTATGCCACGTTTGAGGCCCCGATTCAGGGCTGCAGCGATTCCTTCGTTTGAGGGATTGAAGATGACACTCGTGCGGGCATAGGTTTGAATTTCCTTTAGGAGATCAGCAGGGGTGCCGAGGGATCCGTTGTCAACGACAATGAGGTGGCCGACCTGTTCGAGAACAAGGCTTACATTCTCAAGAAGCTGCTGCGAAGGACGGAAGGTCACTACGACTGCGCATACCTGTTTCGCGACTGGCATCACAGGTTTATCATCCGGAATTTCGCAATATGATCCGATCACTTCACCATCTCCTCCCAAGGTTGCAAACATATCCCCAGTCGGCAGCAACGGGATGATTTGAAATCCAGCAGCATCCGCACTGGCGCCAGGTCGCAAAGATTGCATTCAGCCATGATAGCGAAGTCATCAATGGATACAGGTACCCATGAGATAATGGCGAAGGTCAATGAGGATGAGTCGTATCGGATCACTCGAAGCTGAAAGCGTGGCTGCATCGGTAAATCCACCGGGTGAAGCTTGGCGAGTTTTTGCCCTGCTCTTCCACCGCCGCCGTCTTATATATAGGGTGGTACTCGGTGCAACGTTGCTTGCATTGGTAATTTTGTTTCTCCTCAGCCCCTTTTTCGCAGCCACAACTGTAATGATTCCTCCTCAGTCGTCCTCTTCTGGGCTTGGTGCGCTCAGCGCCGCCCTGGGTGGAGGTGGTGCATCCTTGATTGGAGAGGGAACCTTTGGGATCAGGAATACCGGCGAAACATATGTCTCGCTACTAACCAGTCAAACTGTTGAAAACGCCGTCATTCGCCGGTTCAACCTGATGGACGAATTCAAAACGAAACGACTATCGGATGCGCGGAAGATTCTGGAAAAGCGAGTCACCGTCGTCTACGGGGCACGTGATGGACTGCTACGCTTGACGGTTGAAGCGCATGATCCTAATCGTGCAGCTGAGCTGGCGAACGGTTATGTGGAGGAGTTCCGGAAGTTTTCAGCGACACTTGCGGTAACCGAGGCGTCCCAGCGAAGAATGTTCTATGAGCAGGAACTGAGGAATGCTAAGGATAAACTTGCCAATGCAGAACAGCAGCTAGAGATCACCGAACAGAAGACCGGCGTGATGCAACTAGACGCACAGGCTCGCGCACTGATTGGTTCCGCGGCCACGCTCCGAGCTGAGATTTCCGCAAAGGAAGTAGAGATTCAATCTTTGCAGTTATACGCAACCGAGGATAATCCGGTCCTGGTGACCGCAAAGCGTGAACTTGCCGCTATGCAATCTCAACTGTCTCTTCTGAACAACGACCGTAGCGATAGATCGCAAAACGTCATCCTGTCGAAAGGAAGCATAGACGAAGGAAGTCTCGAGTATGTTCGGCGATGGCGTGAGGTGAAGTATTACGAGACTCTGTTTGAGTTATTGGCTCGTCAATTCGAGGTCGCACAGCTGGATGAGGCTCGTCAGGGCTCAACAGTGCAGATCGTTGACAAGGCATTGCCTCCCGATAAGAAGATGCCACAATACCGCGTTCTGAAAGCTCTTATCGTAGCCCTATTCAGTTTCCTCGCGACCTGTATCTGGCTCGTAGTTCAGGGTCGCTGGGAAAATTCAGGGTATGCTGAGCGCATACGAGAACTTCGTTCCGAAGCTCCTTAATAAATGCCCGAGCGATAGCGAAAAGTCATGCAAAACCGTTTCGGCGACCGAATTCTTCGCAATTTCGCATCACCATATGGCCTTGCGGGTACATCCTTTCTCGTCTTTTTGATCGCGTGGCTCATGCCGCCATCCATCTATTCGCCGGTCATGCACGAAAGGGATATCTTATTCCTTAACCCGCCGACTTTCTTCTTTTATACCCTTTGTGTTTTAGGTTTTATCTTTGGAGTTTGGATCACCTCTCCGCGGGACCTCCCTCTTTATGTACCCAAGCTGTTTCCGCGTATTCCAGCTACACTTTTCCTTGTTCTACCACTATTAGTGGGCTTGCTGATGACGACATGGGCCATCCTGCAGATGTTCAAACAGGTACCCAATCTTCTGTTACTAATTGCGGCACAGCAAGGACAGAGCATTAAAGGTGGCATCTTGCTTGATTCACAGGATCAACTAGCTGTTACCGCACCTATTCTTGTGGGCCTCAGCTGGTGGGCACAATGGCGTTTCTGGCAACTGGGTCTGACGGGATGGCGTGCTTGGTGCGTGCGATTGATGATCCTGACCACAATTCTGGTAATCATCGGCTCGTCTGTCCTTCTGGTCTTCCGGTTTCCGATTATGGAAACCATCGCTGGTCTCTTCTTACTCTATGTCTTGCATCGAGAAGCGGAAGGTCGTCTTTCATGGCCCTTTATCGCTGGCATGTGTGGAATTTTTATTATCGGACTCATGATTCTGTTTGGAGCATTCGCTTTTATTCGCGGAACAAGCTCTCTCGACATGCAATTCCAGCTTCTATTTGGATATACCATCGCGAGCTATAACAGGCTCGCCGCTGAAATTACAGGAGCGTTGCACTATAGTTATCCGGGCGTCCGCCTTAGCGACTTTGTCGGGTTCAATAAAACACTTCATCATTTGATTCCGGTAGACCGAATTTTCAACTGGCCTGACTATCGTGATTTAGCGGCATCGGAATTCGCCAGTGTGGAACGAGCGGGATTGGATGGCGGACTGATATGGCCAGGGACATTCGGATATATCTTCGTCGACCTCGGCTGGTTCTCGCCTCTCTGGCTCATCCTGTATGGGATGGCCTATGGTGTCGCATGGAGGGCGATGCGCCGCTCATCTGCCGCCGGAGTTATTATTTATCCTTATTTCGGCTTCTGTGTGCTGTTTTGGATAGGTGCAAACATGCTCCTTGCTTCATCACTCGTTCCGTTCGTCAAGTACGCCATTTATCTCACGATCTATGAGTTCCTTCTGCTAAGGAAAACGAAGGATGTAGAGATAGCTCTATGACCCTAAATATATGCTGCCTTATAGCGGAAGGTATTTGTGTCCCCAACCGTTGATCGGGTTGCAGGCGGCATCCTTCGGACCATTCATTCCACGCATTGAGAGAGATCGTCAGATTTGATTGCTATCCGACGTGGAACGATCTAACTGACTCGCATTGAAGCTAAATGTTCATACGTCGCCAAATCAACTTACCATTGCCATCGCGGTGGCTTTGTTGACCGATTTCGAAGTGGCAAGCGAGCGCGAACAACATAATTCGGTTCGGACAAATGGCCCGATTACAAACGTCTGCGGCCCTCATTAGAAGTCTCAAGAACAGTGGAGTTCTAATGAGAGCCAACTTCACAGCTCGTTTCAACGGATTCGATCGTAGCCGGTGTTCCGGCCACAATTCATGAAACAACCGGCAAGAGTATCCAACACGAACCATTCGGTTACAGGCTTGCCTAAAAGTAGTAGGATGCAAATGATCGGCTAGCGCATCAGGGATAAATTCTAGCTTCAATCCGAACTGCTTTTCAATTCGGTACCCTAGCTCACAATCCTCCATCGCCGCGTACGGAAAATTTTCTTTGAAAGGAAACCTCCGTAGCAGTTCGGTCTTCACAGACAAATTGCTGGTATAGAAATGTTTCCAGTCTGCCCGCCCCCCCGCCAGAAGGGTTTTGTAGTCAAATTGGATTGAGTCTCCTTCAATCCAACGCATAAATGGCGTAATCACTTGACCGGATGTACTCCATTTTGTCAAACCAAGAGCAGCCACTTCTAGGCTTGGATATTTTTCGTGCAATCGTATATGGGCTTCAACCAGGTTTGGAGAAGCAAAGATGTCGTCTCCGAGCATTAAACAGATTGGTGTTTGCGAAAGAGAGATTCCGCGGTTCCGTGCTTTCGCTGGCCCACCATTATCCTGGTACACATAGCGCACCGCTAGGGGAGTTTCCGTGAGGTAGCGCTCCATCAGTTTTGGAGTCGAATCGGTGCTTCCATCGTCGATTACGACCACCTCAAAACTTTTAAACGTTTGCTTTTCGAGATGAGACAGGCATTCCAACAAAGCATCTGGGCGATTAAAAGTCGGAATGAGAATGGTCAGTGCTTTGCTAGACAATGATTTCGGGTCCTTTCCCCCGTTATTGCAATCCAGGCGGCCCCTTCTAGGTTCGCAATTCTCCCCAGTCGTATATTATAGCCAAAGCAAGGGTCTACCATGCTTCCTGACCGGATGACTTGACAAACTCGGTTACTGATTACTACAGCTTGAACCAAAGAACAGGAATGCTCAATTGGGCCGCTCGATATCTATGCGTCTAGCACCCTTTCTTGTCGAAATGCGGTTGCGTGGAGCCAATCGTCGTCCCGTTTTCGTCTTGCGCAAGCTTGCAACCTGAGCACGGCGCAGCTCGTGTATTTCAGGGCCGTTGCTCAATATCTAGACATTTCCCAAACTAGTTTGACTGGGAAGGGGTAAATTCGACAACTCTGACAGGAAAATGTGCCCGAAGACGTGTATCAACCGCCGTACAACCAGCTGAAAGATCGAACTCGCCGTATTTTCAGTGTAGTTCTCGGTTTCTTTCTCGGCCAAGGAGCTTTGCAGGGAGTCAATTTGGTTATTGGCTTGTTCTTGGTACGTGTTCTCAGTGTAAGCGACTATGCAAAGTTCGGCCTGGCCTCTGGGTTCCAATCCACCGCGTCCATCTTTATGGATCTGGGATTCGCAAGCACAATCATCCCGTTAGTAGGAGAACGCGTATTTGACCGAGCGTTGGTCGGCAGGTACGTCCAGGGAGCAAAGTCGCTCAGAAACCGAGCATTTTGGGCAATAGCTCCTTTTGTATCAATTGCATTTCTGATCGTTACTCATAGGCAGCGGTGGGCTTGGCCTATTCAAATCGTCTTGCTTGCATCGGTACTGGTTGCTCTGTATTCAAACGGGACGCTTGCATACTCTTCCGTGCCCCTAATCCTTTACAGGCGTTTGCGCGACTACTACCTTCCACAAACAATCACCGGAATATGCCGGTTGGGAATTTATCTCTCGTTGGGAATACTAGGCGGGCTAAATTCTTGGGTCGCAGCGGGATGCAGCGCACTTAACGTCGCCATTAATGGATATCTACTCAGGAAAAAAAGTAGCAGCTCTATCGAATGGCCGCAAGAGAATGATCCAGCCATCAGGAAAGAAATCATCCGTTATGTTCTGCCCGCAACTCCAGCGATTCTCATTGGGGCCTTTCATGGCCAGATTGCTCTTCTGTTGATAAGTATTTTTGGTAATACCGTCGGTATTGCCCAAGTGGCAGCTCTCAGTCGCATTGGGCAGATTTTCAATGTTCTGATGACTTTTAATGTAGTGATCATCGAGCCGTACATGGCCCGTTTACAGCGAGGACACCTACGAATTACTTATCTAAGACTAATAGCCATCGCAATCATTGGCGGTGCTCTCATAGTTCTACTGGCCTTCCTGGAGCCAGAAATCTTCCTATGGGTTCTGGGGCCGAAATATGCCGTCTTGCGGAATTTGATCGGATGGGTCATCCTTACTGCCTGCATCAATTACGTAGCAGGATTAATTTGGATCATGAATCGCTCTCGCAAATGGCTCTTTTGGCGAGGAACAATAACGGAAATCGCTTTGCTACTCGTGATTCAGGTCGGATTTGTCGCTATCTTTGGTGTTCGCACTGCCAGAACTGCGGTGATGCTTAATTTCGCTTCGAGCTTTTGTTATGTGATCGCGCATTCGTATGTAGCTATTCATGGTTTCTCAAAAGGTGAAGAAAACAAACTCAACCAGGGATTCAACTGAGGCTTCCAGTAATTATGGCTTTAGCGCAGGAAGTGCGACGATGGTGGCTTCCGATCTCTTCGTAAATTGGGAGAGCACCCCCTTTTTGAAGAGGCCGCTCGGACCGTCTATCTCTAATCCGGCTATCCAGCTATGTCGGAAGGAAGACCTGAATACCAATTTTATCTTTCTAGAACACAGTATTGCCGGCTGCTATCGCAATCCCCAACTGACCCACGATCTGCGCTACGCTGACGATCGTTTTGAGAGTCTGGCCTTTCGTCAGGTTCAGGGGCACAACCACCGTATCGCCCGGATAGATATGCAATGAGTCAAAGCTGTTTCCGCGCAACGAGGAGCTGTATTGCTTGCTCAGAACAGAACCGCTTGCCCGAATGACGTAAGCCCGACTGGTGTCGGCGTCACGGTTGGCCCCGCCAGCCAGGCGAATATAACTTCCCACGCGTCGAGTCGGATCGAATACAAATGAGTTTTGGTTGTAGACCGCTCCTTCGACGTTTACCGTCGATGGCATTCGGGGCACAATCAATCGATCCCCATCCTCCAACGGTAGATCCGGAAGCTGCGATACATTATTCGCGTCCACCGGAAGCTCCAGTACGATCCGGCCGGTCGCTCTAATTTGGCGCAAGCTATTAACAACGCTCTGGTTCTGCTGCTGCGCTGCGGCTGCTGCCGTACTATCTGCCCCGTTGAGCGCGCGACCGAAGTTATTCGTTGTGTTCGCGGTGATCTGGAGGGTGAGTTGGTCGATATATTCGTTCAAACGCTGCTGCTGCACGCGGCGCGTCGACTCTCGAGTAAACTCCGAGCCATAGAGATAGGAATCTGCGGTCACGCCCCCAGCTCGCTCCACCAGCTGTCGTAAAGTCTCGCCTGGCAATACGCTGTAGACTCCCGAAGAAACAACCTCTCCTTCGAGTCGAACATATCTCGTCTGCTGCGCCTGAGGAACACGAATATCCGCCTTCGAAAATATAGTGACCACGTCACCCGGCAGCAGCTCAAGATTTTGCGAAGCGTCTCCCCCCAACACAAGCTTGCCCAGATTGAACGGCAACAAGGAAGTCGTCAGATTCTCCTTGCTTTGCCGCTCGATCACCGCGTAGCTCCAATCGATATCCGGCTCGCTCAACTTGACATCATTGCGCGGCTTGAACTGCCCAGCCGAGGAGCTGGCAACGGTATTTGAACCCACACTCGCGCTCGTCGCACTCATTGGATTTGAGTTCCCGTTATTCTGCTGCGGGACGGTTGCCAACAGGCCGCCGCCCGCGGAGTTTGGTCCGCTTCCAGTGATCATTCCCGGCGCTGAGGCGGGAGTAAAGCGATCGTTTATCCCGCTTCCTGCAGTCTCCGATTCCGGGATAGTCATGCAATCCAACCCCCCGTCCGTTGCACCATCAGTCGTCGGGTGCGAGCCTGTCTCGTTATTTCCAAACGGCAAACCTATCAGATTTGGGTTCCTCGTAGACGAGTATCTCCAATTCGGATTTTCGCCCTCTTCTCCAAACGGAATGCCATAACGCAAACCAGGAATGCCAAATGGCGTCGTCGGCATGCAGGTGGGGATATAGGTCAATACCGGTTGCCCCAACTGGCTCCGCTTCAACCAATACTCGCGAGTGATCAGTGCATCTTTATTCGGCAACAGATCACGCACGCGCATCCCCGCCTTCCAGGTATAACGACCAGGGTTTGCCACGTTGCCGCGCAGCGTTACCGCATCTTTGTACTCGCTGACGACGGCAATTAGCTCCAACAGGTCGCCATCACGCAGCGTCGTCGCTTTACCCTGCGCGTCGAGAGATATCTGTGTAATGCCGCGCATCCGGTGCTCGTCGACACGCTCCAGCCGAAGCGTCTGTCCTGAAGCCACACTTGTCGTACCGGCGGCCAGCTCCAGGGCCTCGCCGACAGTCGTGCTCTCAAGCGACTTCAATTCATAGATGGCAGGCGAATTGACGCTCCCAGCCACCGCAATCTGAGGTCCCACGGGCGGAATGTAGATCACATCGCCAGGCAATAACTGCGCATCCTTCGATTTGTCGCCTCGCAGCAGCAGATCGTACAGATCGAATTCCATAACAACCTGGCCGCCACGTTTCAACTGGATGTGCCGCATGCTGCCTTGTGGCGTCGGCCCTCCAGTCGCGAAGAGAGCATTGGTCAAAGTGCTCATCGAACTGATTGTGTAACTTCCTGGTCGTCGCGCCTGCCCCACCACAAACACTTGAATGGAACGAAGCTGCCCCATGTTCACATTGAGATCAAAATTACGAAAGACCCTCCCTAGCTGGGTCTTCAAATTCTCCTGTATCTGGGAAAACCGTAGCCCGGCAACATGCAACGTGCCAACCTGCGGAATGTAGATCGACCCCGATCGGTCAATCGTGAAGCGGCCGTTCAGCGTTAGTTGCCCCCACACTTGCACGAGCAACTCGTCTCCCGGTCCGATCACATAGTCGGGGGTTACAGGGACCAGATTAAGCGGTGCAAAGGTAGACGGCGGGTTCCGGAATAGATTCGCGCCATAGATCGGCAGCGCCTTACCCAAGGAGTTGGCGATCATCTGCTGAAACTCCGTCGGGGGGTCGAGCGGAAGAGGGGTCTGTCGGTTCAAGACCTGTGTTCGATTGTTGTTCTGCGTATTGGCAGTATTGTTCGGATTTTCTGTTTGTCCAGGCACAGTAATCTGAGGATTCAGCGTCGGCGGCTGCTGCTGAGTGCTCCCAGGATTGGCTATTGGAAAATTATTTTGATCCCCCGACTGCTGGCACGATGGATCGCCCGGATTGCACGTCTGCTGCCCCGAAATGGTCCCCAGCGCCTGACTGAATTGCCCGGGGTACTGCCCGAAAGACGTAAGCGTCCCGAACACAGAAAACAGAACCACCGATCCTAACTTGCATACTCTGGGGGAGCGACCAAACTGCATCTGTACTAATCCTCGCAACCTTCTTTTGCCCTGCCTGTTCGTCATGAAAAGCGGCTCCCGCGCGAACGAAATGATGAGCAATCCTCGCCAATCAAGCCGTCAAAGCCACTGGATATCGCTACTTCAGCATACGCGAATGTATCCCTCTATCGATAACGAAATAAAGCGATGAAGCTCTTAAGCTTCCTGCTTTGTTTCGAAAAAAGACGTCTCCGCGATCAAAAACTTACGCCGTCTGCTGCCTGGTCTCTATTGCTTGCGCCACCCGCAGCAGTGTCGCCTCATCGAAATGCTTGCCCATTACCTGCACCCCGATCGGCAGTCCGTCCTTCGTCGTGCCGCACGGTACCGACACTCCGCAAATTCCCGCCAGGCTCGCCGCCACCGAGTAGATGTCCTCGAGGTACATCTTCACCGGATCGTCCGTCTTCTCTCCCAGCTTGAACGCCGGGGTTGGCGTCACTGGAGCTACCAGCACATCGACATCCGCAAACCCCGCCAGAAAATCCCGGGTCAGCAGAGTCCTCACCTGTTGCGCCTTGCGATAGTAGGCGTCGTAATACCCCGCACTCAGGGCATACGTGCCCAGCAGAATCCGCCGCTTCACCTCGGCCCCAAATCCCGCATCCCGTGTCTTCCGGTACATCTCCGACAGTGTCTTCGCCTCCTCCGCCCGGAATCCGAACCGCACCCCATCGAACCGCGAAAGGTTCGCCGAGGCCTCCGCCGTCGCAATCACGTAGTAGGTCGGGATGGCGTACTTCGTATGCGGCAATTTCACAGGCTTCACCACGCATCCCACCATCTTCAAACCATCAAGAACACCATCAATTGCCGCCCGAATCTCCTCGTCCAACCCCTCGCCAAAGTACTCCTCGGGCACCCCGATCCGTAGCCCTTCCACGGGCTCGGCCAACCTGGCAACATAATCCTCCACCGGACGATCCGACGAAGTGGCATCCATAACATCCTTGCCTGCAATCACCTGCAATACAGTAGCGGCGTCACTCACATTCTTCGTCAACGGCCCTACCCGATCCAAAGACGAAGCAAATGCGATCAATCCATACCGGCTGACCCGTCCATACGTCGGCAGCACCCCAACCACCCCACAAAAAGCCGCTGGCTGCCGAATCGACCCGCCAGTATCCGTTCCCAGTGTCGCCACAGCAAAATCCGCCGCTACCGCAGCAGCAGACCCACCGCTCGATCCTCCCGGAACCCGGTCCAAAGCCCGCGGATTCAACACCGGTCCATAGGCCGAGTTTTCATTCGACGACCCCATCGCAAACTCATCACAATTCAGCTTGCCCAGCAGAATCGCACCCGCCGCCTCCAGCTTCGTAACCGCCGTCGCATCGTACGGAGGCCGATAGCCCTTCAAAATCCTAGACCCTGCCGTTGCCGGAGCGCCCTGCATCACCAGCACATCCTTAATCCCGATCGGGATGCCCGCCAGCGCCGGAAGCTCGTCGCCCTTCGCCGCCAGCGCATCGATCTTTGCCGCTTGCGTCATGGCCCGTTCACGGCTCAAAGCCAGAAAGCTGTTTATCGTGCCATCGTGCTCGCCAATCCGCGCATAGTGTTGCTCCGCCAGATCCGTCGCCTTCACTTTTCCGGACGCGATCCCCGCCCGCACCGCATCGATTGTCAAACTCTCAATCTCCATCCGTCTAAAACCACCATTTCCTTCCGAAAGAACTCACTCGCAGAATTCAAACTAGCGTTCAATCACCTTGGGAACCTTGAAGAACCGGCCATCGCTCTCCGGAGCGCAAGCCATCACAGCAGTACGGTCAAGCGAGGGCTGCACAACATCAGCCCGCAAGGGCGCGCCCGCAGAATCGACGTTGCCGCCCAGCATCTCGCCCACCTGGGCCATGGCAGGCACATCCTTCGTCTCCAGCTCGTTCAGTTGAGCGATATGTCCCAGAATAGCGTTCAGATCTCGCCGCATCCGCGGCTCCTCCTCGGCTGTCAGCTCCAGATTCGCCAATTCCGCGACCCGGCGCACATCATCTACCGTTACACCTGAGTGGTCACTCATTCGTCTGCCTCCCTTCTTTTCTCGGCCAGTTCCATGCCCGTTTCATTTTCTGAACCATGTGGCTCAATCCAGCGCCATTTTGCGAACCTCAAAGTGGATCCCCGTGACAGGCTTCCTCGTGATAACTGCCAGCTCCCGCTGCAATGCACCACTCATTGAGCGCATCTGCCTCTCCCATCCAGCATCTGCCACGATAACGTGAACCACACCCTTCTCGTACCGCACTACCTCTCCTCGTCGTGCCATCGTCGAACCGCAAGCCAACTGCCATGCAAGCGCAAACATATCGTCTTCCGGCAATGACCGCAAACTTGCCCAGAGTTCCTTCTGCAGCAGCGTTCTCATCCTCTCCATGTCAGTCACCCTCGAACGCATGTGCCCAATTTACATGTTCGCACATAGACGCCGGATGGAAGAGTTGCCCCACGTCGTCTTGATACAATGTTACCGTGTGCTGGAATTCCCTCATCAGACCTGAACGCCTGAATCTGCTCACGTTGATTTCTACGGGCTCACGCCGAGATTGGACAAACGGCCCCCAAATATCCACTTGTGTTGAAAATCTGCCGCGACCTGCAATTCAGAAAGCGACTCGGCTCGACGAATCAAGTCGACAGACGAGCCTTCTCACAAAAAGAACCCACACGTGCTTCAGTTATCAACATGAGTGAGCGTCAAAAATGCGTCGTTCTGGGCGGTAGCGGTTTTTTGGGGCAAACCCTTTGCCGCCAGCTGGTTCATGCTGGCTACCGTGTTTCATCCATCACACGCTCAGGCCGCCCAAGGAACCAATTCGAAAAGTGGCACTCAGAAGTCGAATGGATCTCAGCTTCGATCGATTCCGATTCCGCGATTCGAGCTCTGGACGGATCTAACGTCATCTACCATCTCGCGAGCACAACATATCCCTCGACTTCTAACCTTGATATGGCGTCCGATCTGGAGTCGAATACGCTGGCAACCCTCCGTGTATTACAGGCCGCTGCGAATCTGCGTGTCGACAAGCTGGTATTCGTTTCCTCTGGTGGCACGGTCTACGGAATACCACAACAAAATCCCATTCGAGAGACCCATCCAACCGACCCCATTTGCTCCTATGGAATTCATAAACTTGCGATCGAAAAATACCTACACTTGTTCCGTCACCTTTATGGACTCAAAAGTGCCGTCCTTCGCGTTTCAAACATTTATGGAGAGAACCAGGACTGTGCAAAGCCTCTAGGTGCCGTCGCTCACTTCACTTCCCGGATCTTCGAAGATAAGCCGATTGAAGTCTGGGGAGACGGCTCTGTGGTACGCGACTACGTCCACGTGGACGATGTTGCAAGAGCGCTCATCACTGCCGCAACTTATTCTGGCAGCCATCATATATTCAATATAGGAAGTGGCAGGGGCACGAGCCTGAACGACCTTCTAAAACTCTTGAAGAAGCACACCTTGCTTCCCGTAGATGTCGTCTACCGGCCAGGAAGAGCATTTGATGTCGCCGAAAATGTTCTCGATATCCGCCTCGCATCGCAGGAACTAAATTGGCAACCCCTGATCGATCTGGAAGAAGGACTAAAAAAAGTTCTCCAGAAGAATCTGTCGACGCGTTGAATCGGGACCCGCTTTGTTCCGGTAATCCGCAGAAATCCCGACTCCTTCAACCTCAATCCGGGTTTTGTTCCAGCGAATCAATGTCAATCACGCCGCCGTCAAAAACGTCCTCGCGCCGCATAACATTCCTCATCGTTTGCCAGAAAATGCTTCCGTCTATTCGCAGGGAAGCATTGCGAACATAGTCCAGATCAATCTCGATTGTTTCGCTCTTGGTCAATCTATCGCGTCCGGTAATCTTAGACAGACAGGTGATTCCTGGCTTAACCGATAGATACTCAGCCTTGCTCTCTCCGTAGAGAGCAAGAACGTCGGGAATCTCCGGCCGGGGACCAACGAGAGTCATATCCCCCCGTACGACATTGATGAAATTGGGCAGTTCATCAATGCTTGCCTTGCGAATAAAGGCCCCAACACGGGTAATCCGTGGATCATGTTCGTAATGAAAGTGAAAGTTCAAATCGCCGAAGCGCGCGTAATCATACAAGTGGGGAAATCTTGACCGAGCGTCAAGATACATCCCGCGCAGCTTGATCATCTTGAACGGGATTCCACCCAATCCGATTCTCGTTTGAATGAAAAAAGGGTTGCCTTTGGATTCGATTCGAACCGCGAGTGCAGCCAGCAGCCAAATTGGGGCAGAAACCACCAATAGAAGAGACCCCAAGGTGACATCCAACGTTCGTCTAACAACTTGGATTGGAAGACTTACGTTCTTGACGGGGTACCGCTCAACAACATCCATCTGCTAGCTCCTTTAGATTTGTGGTGCCTAATGAGACAAATTGGCTAAAAATCTAGCCAGAATTTTCGACCCTGCCCGAAGCTCGGAACCCAAATTTCTAGGTAAACCGGGCCCCGTGGAGACCGAAATGTGACCAAGTTCCTTCCAGCCTTTGACATGCGACTCGCCGTCGCAACGCGACACCCATGCACCGCTTTACCACCCTATAGCGGAAAAACTCCGGCGCGATCTTCGACCGATGAAGCCTCTCCAAAGAGAGGCTTGCAGCCTCTGTATACGAATAAGTTCCGTCAATTGCCGCAACCGGCGACTCGGGCGATTGATAATCAGCCTGCATTTGAATCCTGTATCTGTACGGCCCGTACGCGTGCTCTCTTCCGCATCGCATCGACCGTACCGGTTAACTCACGCATACCCTCTTATCGCGGTGAAATTACTCTCACTCGTCTTGACGGCCCTGCGAGCCTTGGGACGACCGCGCGTCGCATTCTTATCTTCTTGCTGTGGATAGACCTTGAATTCGTGTCGTTTTCTTATCTCAACTAAACTCGCTTAACCAGGACTGGGAATGCTGTGCAGAGAACCAACTCCATCATTCTACTCAAGAAACTGCCGAGGATTGCAAAGCGTTGACCATTTTTTCGCCTTCCATTCGTCCCACTTAGGGATTTCAGAGAGGGCCTCCTGCTTATCCCACTTCACCCACTACACTACCCAGATGCAGGTTCTCGATACATTGGTGCGCGACGTCAAGATTATTCAACCCCATCGCTTTGAGGATAGTCGCGGTTGGTTTGCGGAAGTATTCAATCAGTCAACCTTTTCCGCCGCCGGACTCCCCTCACATTTCTTGCAGGACAACCAATCTTTCTCTCTCCAGGGTGTTTTACGTGGCCTACACTACCAGCTCGATCAACCTCAGGGCAAACTCGTCCGCGTCCTCTCCGGACACATCTGGGACGTAGCCGTCGATCTTCGCCGTAACTCCCCGGACTTCGGAAAATGGGCCGGATTCCACCTCAAGAACCCCTCCCCCACACACCCGCTCGAACTCCTCTGGATCCCCGAGGGCTTCGCTCACGGCTTCCTTGTCCTCTCCGAATCCGCCGAGGTCCTCTACAAGACCACCAACCCCTATCACCCCGCCGGCGAGCGCACCATCCTCTGGAACGACCCCACCCTCAACATCACCTGGCCCCTCGACGCCCTCAACGGAGCCTCACTCGCCGTCAGCCCAAAGGACGAACGCGGCGCACTTTTCACAACGGCCGATCTCCCGCCAACGACCTGACTCTTAAAGAAAAGACGAATCACAGGAACCCACCCGCCTCACAGCATACGAACGGAAGACCTCATGACAAGCCTTGAAGTGATATCCCTTGCAGGTCTGCTCTCCGGCGTTCTCGACCTTACCGCAACCTCAACTTTGGTCCGCCGGACGCAAGGCATACCCCTCGAGCGGCTCTTGCAGAGGATCGCCAGCGGCGCATTCGGCCCCCTCCGCATTCGAGGGAGGAAAGAAAACCGCAACCGCTGGCCTGTTCTTCCACTTCTTGATCTCTTTCACCGCCGCCTTCCTCTACTACGAAAGCAGCCGCAAGCTGGCGATCCTCATCGATCATCCACTACTCAGCGGAGTCCTATACGGCGCCGCGGTTCATCTGGTGATGAATCGAATTGTGCTCCCGCTCTCCGCTGCAGCAATTCCCTTTTCCGCCAAAGCTTTCCTAACCCAGCTGGTCATTCATATTCTCTTCGTCGGTCTGCCGATCGCGCTCGTCGTGAGCCATCTTTCGCGATAGGCTCCCGCCCTACCCGCGCTCAACCAGCCAACGTTCCACCTCTGCCAGCGAGTCCACCCCAACATAATCCCCACTGCATCCCTCAGCCTCGGTGCCACTGATCAAAAACGCCTGCCGTAATCCCGCCGCGTTCGCCGCCCCTACATCCGAGCAGCGATCGCCAACCAGAACGCTCTCACTCAACTCGACACCAAACTCCCGAGCCCCGCGACGCAGCATCCCTGTCCCCGGCTTCCTGTCCTCATGCTCCCGCTTGTACTCCCCCACACCATGCTCAGGATGAAACGGACAGTAGTAAACCGCATCCAGCTCCACGCCTTCGCCGCGAAGCTCCCCCCGTATAAACTCCATCAACTCCTCAAAGTCCGCCTCCGTGTAATACCCCCGCGCAATCCCCGCCTGGTTCGTCACTACAATCAGCTTGTACCCCAGTCGAGCAGCCGTTCTGCAAAGCGAAAAGATCCCCTCGACAAACCGCACCTCCTCCGCGCGATGAAGATATCCCACCTCCTCATTCACCACACCGTCCCTGTCAAGAAATAAAGCCCGCGCCTTCATAACTCCGCCATCACCTGCTGCAACGAATCCCGCCAATCCATCATCCTCCACCCAAATCGTTCCTTCAGCCTCCCGCAGTTCATCCGCGAGTTCGCCGGCCGCATCGCCGCAGTCGGGTACTCGGCGGTCGCAATCGCCTCAATCTCCGCAAACCTCACCCCTGGCTCGCGCCCTTGCATTAACCGCACAGCCTCCGCCGCAAATCCATGCCAACTCGTCTCCCCCGCACCAGCCGCGTGATAAACCCCGCCCACCTCATCCAGCACCATCCTCAGTTCTCGCCCCCGCGCCGCCGCTTCACACTGCCCGATCACCGCGGCCGTCATTCTCGCGAGGTCCCGGCTCCACGTCGGAGCGCCAAACTGATCCGCGACCACCCGCAACCTCTCCCGCTCCCGCGCCAGCTTCAAAATCGTCAGCAAAAAATTCTTACCCCGCGTCCCGTACACCCAACTCGTCCGGAAGATCAAGTGGCCCACGCCGCTCGCCGCCAGCGCCTTCTCACCCACCAGCTTGCTCGCCCCATAAACACTCACGGGCCCCGTAGAATCCGTCTCCCGATAGGGCACACTCAACGACCCATCAAACACATAGTCCGTCGAGAAGTGAATCACCACCGCCCCAATCGCCCGCGCCTCTTCCGCCATCACCCTCACAGCCTCAGCATTGATCGCAAACGCAACCTCCGGCTCACTCTCCGCCTTATCCACCGCCGTATAAGCCGCCGGATTCACAATCCACCGCGGCCGCACTGTGCGAATCATCTCCCGCACCGACGCCGCATTCGCCAGATCCATCTCACCCCGTACCGGAGCCACCACCTCACCCAGCGGCTTCAGCGCCTCCAGTAACTCCCCACCCACCTGCCCCGAAGCTCCTGTCAACAAAATCCGTCCACCCACCGGCGCAACCGAACCCATCAGTACACCGTCTCTTCCAGCACCCGCAGAAGATACTGTCCGTAAGTGCTCTTCGCAATCTTCGCAGCCAGCGCTCGCAACTCATCCGCACCGATGTACCCCAGCCGGTACACAATCTCCTCCGGGCAAGCCACCTTCAACCCCTGCCGCTTCTCGAGCGTCTGGATGAACATCGACGCCTCCATCAGCGAGTCATGCGTCCCCGTATCCAGCCACGCCGTCCCTCGTCCCAGAACCTCTGTCCGCAGTTGCCCCTGCTTCAGATACCACCTGTTCACATCCGTAATCTCAAGCTCCCCGCGCGGCGACGGCTTCAAACCCTCCGCTACTCCCACCACCTGCGCATCGTAAAAATAAATCCCCGTCACCGCATAACGCGACTTTGGCTTCAACGGCTTCTCTTCAATCGAAACCGCTCGCCGTTCCGCATCGAACTCCACCACCCCATATCGCTCCGGGTCCAGCACTGGATACGCAAACACCGTCGCCCCCGCACCACCCGCAGCAGCCCGGCGCAGCGTCTTCGCAAAATCCTGTCCATAAAAGATGTTGTCGCCCAGCACCAGGCAACAACCCTCGCCCGCAAGAAACTCCTTGCCAATCAAAAACGCCTGCGCCAGCCCATCCGGCGAAGGCTGCACCGCATACGCCAGCTTGATCCCCCACTGTTCCCCATCGCCCAGCAACTGTCGAAACCGCGGCGTATCCTCCGGCGTCGAGATCACCAGAATCTCGCGAATCCCCGCCAGCAACAACGCCGACAGCGGATAGTAAATCATCGGCTTGTCATACACCGGCAGCAGTTGCTTCGAAACCGTCTGCGTCACTGGATAAAGCCTCGTCCCCGAACCACCCGCAAGAATAATCCCCTTCACCGCGGACCCTCCCCCGCGGCAACCGCCGAACGCTCAACATTCCCACGCCCGCCATAGTTCTCCGTCATCCAGTTCTGATACGCCCCGCTCGTCACACCCTCCACCCACGCCGCGTTCGCAAGATACCACTCCACCGTCTTGCGTAAACCCGTCTCAAAGCTCTCCTGCGCTCTCCACCCCAACTCTGCCTCCAGCTTCCGTGCATCGATCGCATACCGCCGGTCATGCCCCGGCCGGTCCGTCACATACTTCACCAACTGCACATGCGGCCTGAACTTCGACTGCGGCACCAACTCATCCAGCAGCGCACACAGCGTCGTCACCACCTCAAGATTCGCCCGCTGATTCCCTCCGCCAACGTTATAAGTCTCTCCCACTCGCCCGCGCTCCAACACCGCTCCAATCGCCCGGCAGTGATCCAGCACATAGAGCCAGTCCCGCACCTGCTGCCCATCTCCATAAACCGGCAGAGCCTTCCCCGCCAGTGCATTCGCAATCATCAGCGGAATCAGCTTCTCCGGAAACTGATACGGCCCATAGTTATTCGAGCAATTTGTCACCAACGCCGGCAGCCCATATGTATGCACCCAGGCCCGCACCAGGTGGTCCGACGCTGCCTTCGACGCCGCATACGGCGAGTTCGGCGCATACGGAGTCTCCTCATGAAACGCCGGATCCTCAGGCATCAGCGTCCCATAAACCTCATCGGTCGAAACATGCAGAAACCGGAACCGCTCCCGCTCCTCACCCTTCAGCGACTCATAAAACTCACGCGCCGCCCGCAGCAGCGAAAACGTCCCATCGATATTCGTCCTCAGAAACGCCTCCGGCCCAAGAATCGATCGGTCCACATGGCTCTCCGCCGCAAAGTGCACCACCGCCCGCGGCCTGTGCCGCCGCAGCAACCCAGCCACCAGCTCCGCGTCGCAGATATCCCCATGCACAAACGTATAAGCCGGATCCGCCGCAACCGAACCCAGATTCGCAGGATTCCCCGCATACGTCAGCTTGTCCAGATTGACCACAGGCCCGGCCCCTGCGCCCAGCCAGTCCAGCACAAAATTCGAGCCAATAAACCCAGCGCCACCTGTTACAAGGATCGAACCCGCGCCCGAGCTCCGTTCTGTTCGTTCATCCATTCCCATTTACCAACCATACCTCCGCTAGAGCCTGCGCCAAACAGACGGAGATCTCCTTGCACTCTATGAACTCTACAACAGTTTCGACACCCCGACCCCTCATCAACCCCCTGCCACCAGACAACTGACAACCCGCCCCGGGCCTCCAATCAGGAAGAAGCGAAAGAGGTCAAATATGTCTTCGAGCGTTCAGCAACCATCCATCCAATCTGCCGAAGATCAGCAGCTCAACCAACGCACGTATCAATCGCCAAAACCCTCCCCGAACGCCGTCGAGCCCTCAGGTTTCAAAGGCGACGATCCCTCAACCGCCGGCCCCGGCCCCACCAACGTCCAGTCCGACACCTTGGAAAACCGTCTCGGCCACAACAACACATCCGCACCCGAAGACGCCAACACCACCCCCGGCACAACCGCCGAAAAGTAGCTCTTTCCACCCACCCCCGCCACGAAGCACCACGCATCAGCCGAATCGCGTTACTCGTAAAACTGCTAGATGCGGCCCGTTAGGGATAGGTCTAACCTTGTGCCAGCAAAAATCTTATCGCGAGGAAACCCGCTGGCAGCAGCTTTGCGCACACGGGCAGAGGAGAAGAAAGAATGACACGAAGAAATCTTTGGGGAATCGCTGCTCTGTTGATCCTCTCCGGACTCACCCTGTCCGCTGCATCTGCTCAAAATGGAGACAACAAGCCCCTCACCGACCTGCCACGTCAATATGCAGCAACCGCATTCGGTCAGTCCGGCGCCTTGACAGGCAAGAGCTTCGGAGTCACCGTCTACATCACCTCATGGACAACCGATCAACAGGTCCAGGACTACACCAGCGTTCTGAAGGAAAAAGGACCCGACGGTCTCGTCAAAATGATGGAAAAGATCGACGACGTAGGACGTCTCTCTCCTACCGGATACGTAGGCAGCGGCTTTCGCTTCGCACGATCCAGACCGGCGGCAAACGGTGGCTTGCACATCGTAATGGTCACCAACCGCCCCATGTCTTTTGGCGAACTCTACAGCGGAACGCGCTCGACGGATTATCAATTCGGTATCGTCGTCCTCGACGTGGATAAAAACGGCAAGGGCACCGGCAAACTGGCCCCCGTGTGCAAGATCAAATTCAACAAGAAAAACGAGCTCGAGATTGAAAACTACGGCCAGAAGCCCTTCCGCCTCGCCAACGTCTATCTCCAGAAATAATCCGGGCCGACACCCGCCGCTTCCCGCGTCAACGGCCCACCTGCGCCCAACCCGAAGACGCCTGCCGACCGTTTACAATCATGGAAGTTGGCCGGATATCCAGCGCAAAGGTCATCGCAGGGATGAGAGCCCTGAAGAACGCGTCACATCCTCTCAGGGGCCTGTAGCTCAACGGTTAGAGCAGGGGACTCATAATCCCTTGGCTGGGGGTTCAAATCCCTCCGGGCCCACCACAAATCTCCGCCCGCTCCGCGATCGCGTTACTTCTCCCCTCGCAGGAGCTCCACCTCGGACCCGATAAAACCCCATGAGTTCCACGCCTCGCCCTTCACCACATTTCTGAATAGTCCCACCGCGTCGGATCTCTCGTGATGATAGACACGCCAGTTACCAACGCCATAGCTCACCGTGTTGAATGACAATTCCCCTTCAAGATCCTGCGAGCCCGAGGGTGGAGGCGGCAACACAGCCTCAGCCGTAGTCCGGCCCTGATAGAAGTGCAGAAGCTGCAGATAAAAATACAGGTGCGGCTCGGTGTTCTTAACATCGGGAGTGATGCGTGCCAAGACCTTCGCCGCCTCCTCCGGTTTCCCAGCGCGTTGCAGCGAAACGTACAGCCAGTTCGAGCAATCGATCAGGCTATCGTTGGTCTTCGCCAGGTCCCGAGCCTTACCGAACGAAACTGCCGCCTCGTCGAATTCACCCAGGAAGTAATGGGCCAGTCCCAAATGATAAAAAGCATCCAGATTCTCCGGAGCGAGAAGCGTCGCCTGCTGCAGGTCCTTCAACGCTGGTTTGAACTCCCGCAGTCCCAGCTCCCGGTGGCCTCGCTCCAGATAAAGATCAGCGTTTTTCGGAGCGAACGCCAACCCCTCAGTCGACGTCGCCACAGCCTCTCGGTACTGTCGCCGCGCAGCCTCTGCCTTGGAAAGCTGCAAAACCAGATCGACATTCTTCGGATCGGCTGCAACTTTCTTACGCGCATCAATGACGTTCTGGTCATCGGGCAGTGCGTAGAGCTTTCGCCCAAGACCGGACGTAACTTCGAGCGCTCCATGCACTCCACCGCTGCTCTGAGAGGACAGCTGACCAGTAAGGCCGAATGCGGCCATGAAGAGAAAGACTCCGAAGCAAACCGCGCGTCTCTGTGCCCTAACGCTCATCTGATCTCCTGTAAATTGAGTCCTTCGACCGACCCACTGTCCTGCCGAAGACCAAATTCTACAGGCACTCGCAAAGATTGCTTCGAATTAGCGCTCATTCGCAAGTAAAGATCATTTCCGGGAAAGCGGCTATCCAGAGAATTTTGGCTAGTCGTACTGCAGAATATGCGGTGCCGGATAAGTCAGCGTCCCATCTTTCTTCTCGTACCACATAAAAATCTTGTGATCGCCATTCACCCGCACCGCCACGATGATGCCGGTCCCAAACACACCTTTGCCATCCGTCTTCGAAATATCGACTTGATGCGATGTGATCGGCCCATTCACCGGGCTGTAAGTCGTCCAGTCTTCCGTGAACCGCTGCAGCGTGTACTCGTACTTCTGCGGATGCTGCTGCCACTCCGGATCGTTCGTCCAGATCGCATAGGCTGTGTTGTAATCCTTCGCCTCGAGCGCCTTGAAGAAGTGGTCCACCCGATGCTCCGCTGGCAGATTCGTATAGAACCATCCATGGCCCATCGCAAACCCGGCAAACGCCGTCACGATCAACACCACCACCAGCAATCCCGCGCCTATCCAGATATTCCGAATCCGGTTATCTCGTCGGCTGTCATACTCCGGAGCATTCATCAGCGTCATCGTTCTCTATCCTCGGCAAACCAGATTCAGCCACACCAGACTCATTAGACACCCGCTCTGCACAATTCGGTTGCTACCCGCGCGCACCCGTCTCAATTCCCAACCACAACCGCATCGCCCGCAGATGATGCTGCATATGCGCCACATAATCCGCAATCAAAAATCCCAGCGTCACCCGCTCTCCCTCAACCACCCCTTCATTCGCCAGCCGAGCCCTCTCGACATGCGCAATCGTCCACACCACATGCTCATTCAGCGCAAACCACAACCCCAGCACCTGAGACCACTCGCGCTCCCCATAATGCTGCAGGCTCACCCACTCCATCTGCGCATACCCCGACAGCTTAGGCTCCGGCTCAATCTCGATTAGCAAAATCCTTCTCAGGTTGTTCACCGCCGAATCCGTCAGATGCCCAATCACCTGCTTCGCGCTCCACTTCCCTTCGCGTTCCGGCACGCTGGCCTCCGCCTCGGAGATCGTCAGCAACCACGGCATCGCCCCCCGCATCACCGTCTCCAGCCGCTCGCTCAACTCCGCGGGCCCCAGCGAAGCTGCCTCCGCATCCGTCGCGTACTTCACCATCCGAACGCCTCCCGGTACAACTCGCACTCCACTCCCGACGGCAGCAAGTATACCGACACCACGTCGAACCGCACCGGCACCTCCGCCCTCAACTTCCACGGAAACCCACCCAGATAGGACCGCGCCATCCGCCGCAACATCTTCTGCTTCTCCTCATCCACCGCCAACTCCGCCGGCCCCGCACCGCGTCCGCCACGCGTCTTCACCTCAACAAAACACAGCCACTCCCCATCCCAACCAATCAAATCCACATCGCCCCTCAGCCGCGAGCTCTTCCACCGCCGCGCCACCACTGTATATCCCATCCTTCGCAGATAAAATAGCGCCTCCCGCTCTCCCCGCTCACCTGTAACGAGATGCTGCGCCTTCCTACCGCGCGCTCCTCGCGCAGCCAGCCACTCAATCCCCCTAGCCTGAAGATCAATCCAAACCCCGCCCACCGTCCTCACCGCATTGGATGACGTCACCACCACCTCCGCAACTAGCATACGTCGCATTTACACGGACTAAAAAACTGTTGCGCTTGCTCTTACCGCTGCTTTGCTGTCGCTTTTGCTCTTGCTGCTGCTTTGCCGTTGCCCGTTGCTGTTGCCTTGCGTTGCTTTTGCCTTTGCTTTTGGGATTAAGCGTAGGGCTTTAGCCCTACGAAAAGTCACGGACCAACAAGGGGCTTTAGCCCCGGGCCTTTCGTCAATCAAGAGCCAGCTATCTCACCTCCCGAAATCCGCTTTCTTTCAAACCTCGTCAGGATCTGCTGGCCACCACACCAAAACAATGTTGTACTAGGGAAAATTCCTCAACAGCGAGCCTGACATGTCCTGGAAATTAACTCTGGTCGTCGTCGTTGCCTGTCTCTGCTCAACCCTCACCCCAGCCTCAGCTCAAAGCTTCACCCTCCAGCAGGTCATGAGCGGAACCTTCAACTCAGAATTACAGGCATCTCCCAAAGGTTCCCGCGTCGTCTGGATGGCGAACCAGGAGGGCAAGCGCAACGTCTGGATCGCCGACCTCGCCGCCGGAAACTTCGCCCCACGCCAACTCACCGACTACACCGCCGACGACGGCCAGGACATCGGCGACATCACCTGGACCCCCGACGGCCAATCCATCGTCTACGTCCACGGCGGCGACTTCGAATTTCCCGGCCGCCCCGATCCCAACCCCGCACTCCTCACCGAAGGCGTCGAACAAACCATCTACATCGTCCGCGCCGAAGGAGGCAAACCACGCAAACTCGCCGCAGGACGCTCCCCCGCCGTCTCCCCCGATGGAAAATCCATAGCTTTCCTCAGCAAAGACGCCATCTGGACCATCTCTCTCGCCGAAGACTCCCCCAAACCCGAGATGATGTTCCACGCCCGCGGCACCCCAGGCCCCCCACTATGGTCGCCCGACGGAAAGTGCATCGCCTTCACCAGCAACCGCGGCGATCACGGATTCGTCGGCGTCTACTCCATCGCCGCCAAGACCATCACCTACCTCGACCCGTCCACCCTCACCGACCGCTACCCCGAGTGGTCACCCGACAGCCGCCAGCTCGCCTTCATCCGCTTGGCCGCCGGCGGAGGAGGCGGCGCCGGAGCGCACCGCACCGGCGAGCCCTGGTCTATCTACATCGCCGATGCCGCCACCGGAGCCGGCCACGAAATCTGGCACGCAGCAAAAGGCCAGGGCAGCGTCTTTCATCCCCTCGCAACCGACCAACAACTCTTCTGGACACCCGGCAACCACATCATCTTCCCCTCCGAACTCGACGGTTGGGAGCACCTCTACTCCGTCTCCACCACCGGCGGCGCAGCAACCCTGCTCACTCCCGGCGACTTCGAAGTCGAACACGTAGCCGTCAGCCCCGATCGCGCCAATCTCGTCTTCAGCTCCAATCAGGGAGACATCGATCGCCGCCACGTCTGGCAGCTAGCCGCCGACAAATCCACCCTGAAGCAGCTAACCAAAGGAGAGGGCATCGAGGTCTTCCCCGTCATCACTGCCACCGGCTCTGTAGCCGCCCTGCGCGCCGACGCCCGCATCCCCATCCGTCCCGCGCTCGTCACCGCCAATGGAGACCTCCGCGATCTAGCCCCCCAGCTAGTCCCCACCGACTATCCCGCTGCCAAACTCCTCATCCCGCAACAGGTCATCCTCTCCGCAGCCGACGGCATGAAGATCCACGGCCAGCTCTTCCTGCCCGCAACCGCAAACGACGGCAACCGCCATCCCGCCCTCGTCTTCTTCCACGGCGGCTCCCGTCGCGAGATGCTCCTTGGCTATCACTACATGGACTACTACTCCAACGCCTACGCGATGAACCAATATCTCGCGAGCCTCGGCTACATCGTCCTCTCGGTCAACTATCGCAGCGGCATCGGCTACGGCCTCAACTTCCGCGAGGCCATCAACTACGGGGCCGGCGGCGCCAGCGAGTACAACGACGTACAAGGTGCAGGACTCTACCTGCGCGACCGCGCCGACGTCGACCCAGCAAAAATCGGAGCCTGGGGCGGCAGCTATGGAGGTTATCTCACTGCCCTCGCCCTCGCGCGCTCGTCCGATCTCTTCGCCGCAGGCGTAGACTTCCACGGAGTCCACGACTGGGCCGCACGCCTCAATCAGCAACCAAACCCAAACAACGCTACCCCGGACGCCAACGTCTCCCGAATCGCCTTCGAATCCTCACCGCTCGCCTCCGTCAAAACCTGGAAGTCCCCTGTCCTCCTCATCCAGGGCGACGACGACCGCAACGTAGCCTTCTCCCAAACCGTCCGCATGGCCGCCGCCCTCCGCACCCAGGGAGTCGAGTTCGAGGAATATGTCTTCCCCGACGAAATCCACGGCTTCCTCATGCATCGCAGTTGGGTTACAGCCTACGGTCTCACCGCCGATTTCTTCGGACGCCACTTCGCCGTCGCAACCCCAAAACCTCAGCCCCAGTAACGCGTGCTACTTATAACTTCGAACCACCATCAACCGGAATACTTGCTCCAGTAATCCAGCGCGCCCCCTCGGACGCCACAAAAACGACAACGTCGGCGACATCTTCAGGCTTGCCGATCCGCTTCAACGCCTGCATTCCCATCGCCGCCTCGCGCCCAGCCTCTGTCTTCGTAAAGCTCGACATGTCCGTATCGATCACGCCCGGTGCAACAGCATTCACGCGTATCCCTCGCGGCCCCAGAATGGCGGCCCAGTTCTTAATCAGAGTCTCAAGCGCTCCCTTCGTGGAGGCGTAAGCCAGAATCGAAGGATTCTCCAACCCAGGCTTGCCCACCACCCCGCGTGCGACGACGGAAGTGATCACAACAATATTTGACCCGTCACCAAGAACCGGCAACAACTGCTGCACCAGGAAAAACGGCCCCCGGACGTTGGTCTTATAGAGGTTGTCAAAGTCCTCCACCGTGTAATCCGCAATCCGTGCCGATTTGCTAACCCCCGCGTTCAGCACCGCCACATCCAACCGGTCCCCCACGATCGACCTCACACGTTCAGCAAGCAACGCCGCGCCGTCAGGAGCTCCCAGGTCCGCCGCGATTGCATTGGCCCGTCCACCTTTGCCTTCGATCTCAGAGACAACCGCCCTCGCCTCCTCCGCCGAGCGGCCATAGTGAACCAGAACGTGTGCCCCGGCCGAAGCAAGCGCAAGCGCCGTAGCCCTGCCAATCCCTCTCGAAGCGCCCGTCACAAGCGCCGTTTTGTTTCGAAGTGTAGTCATCGTCTCCTCTATCAATACTCCGCAAACAGATAGAACCACCGCACCACTCGCTCTCAGAGGAGAGCCGGCTCCACGAAATCGCCGGCCCCCAATGAGATTCCCCACCGCGATCTTTTTCATCAAAGACCGCGGGCCGAGTAGGCACATGCCTCAGGCATTCGTCCCGCCATCGACCGTCAGATTCGCCCCCGTGATGTACGACGCCTCGGGACTGGCGACGAACGCCACCAACGCAGCGACTTCGTCGACGGTTCCGTAGCGCTTGAGCGCTGTGTTGGCTATCTGCGGTGCCGCCCAATCGCCCGAAGCAGGATTGAGATCCGTGTCGATAGGGCCAGGCTGTACGTTGTTGACCGTAATCCCCCGGCTCCCAACCTCTCGGGACAAACCTTGGGTGAACATCTTCACGGCTCCCTTAGTCGCCGCGTAGGCTACCAGCCCGGGCGTCAAATTACGCTCGCCCACGCACGAGCCGATCATGATGATCCGCCCGCCATCGTTCATCTGCTTGAGCCCCGCCTGCGTCGCGACCAGCAAACCGCGGAAGTTGAGGTCGATCATCTGATCGATCTCCTCGAGCGTGGTCTCCACAAACAGCTTCGGAATGGCCGTCCCGGCATTGTTCACCAGCACATCGAGCTTGCCCAGAGTCGCGACAGTCTTTTCGACCGCAGCATGGATAGCCTTTGGATCGGCAGCGTCCGCCTGAATGGCAATTGCTTTTCCGCCCTTGCTTTCAATCGCTTTGACGACAGACGCCGCAGCATCCGCGCCCTTCGAATAGGTAATGGCCACCTTAGCCCCATCCGCAGCAAGACGTTTCGCGATCGCTGCCCCAATGCCCCGGGAGCCGCCAGTAACCAGTGCAACCTTATTGTTTAACTTAGACATAAATCTCCTTTATCGTTTTGAAACGATTCATCACTGCAGCAACTCAACTGACTGCATTCTCGTTTGGAACGTGTCAGACCGCTATCTGATGTGCCATTCTGGCAAGCAGATTTAACAATATGCGGAATACCATCTATTCCTGACGGGAATAATATCGCGTCAAAAAGAAAAGTTAGAGCGCCAATCAACCGTAAGCTAGCGATTACTGCATAAAATTCACACTCAGAGCCGAAGACGGAGGATGTTGTGGACAAATTCGATGCGATGCAGGTCTTCGTCCGAGTCGTTGAGAAAGGGAGCTTCTCTGCCGTCGCCAAAGAACGCGGCATCGGCCAGCCTGCAGTCAGCAAACAGATCTCCGCCCTTGAAGACGAGCTAGGCACCGAACTAATTCACCGCAACTCCCGTTCCACCGCGCTCACCGAGGCAGGTCGAGATTTTTACGAGTCCGCCTTGCGCATTCTCGACGACTTCGAAAGCGCCACCTCACGAATCGGTCGAGGCCAGACCGCACCAAAAGGTCTCATCCGCGTGACCGTCCCACCCACATTTGCCCGTCTGCACATGGTGTCAAAGCTGCCCGCTTTTTTCGCTGCCTACCCCGACATGGCAGTCGAAATGGCCGCATCCGAGAGCCCAACAACAATCATCGAGGACGGCTTCGATCTCGCGATCCACTCAGGCGACCTTCCCGACTCAAGTCTCGTCGCCAGAAGATTTGCGCAAACGCTAATCATTCTTGTTGCAACTCCTCAATACCTCACACGAAATGGCGCACCGGAGTCTCCCGAAGATCTCACCCGCTTCCGATCCGTCGTCTTCGTCGAGCGCGGTTCCGTGCAACCCTGGACCTTCGGGTCAGGGAACGATGCGAAGCGAATCATCCCAACCGGAGTCTTCCGCACAAGCGATGTGGAACAGATGCGGATGGGCGTCCTCGAACATCTCGGGATTGCCCAGGCGCCGGCATGGCTCTTCGCCGCGGAACTCAGAGAAGGCACGGTCCTCCGTCTTCTGACTCCCTTCGAACGAACCGTCCCAATCCTCGCCGTGCGCCCTGCCAGCCGCCGCATGCCCACCAAAGTCCGTCTCTTCATCGAGCACCTGGAGAAAACCTTCGCACTCTGTTCCCAGTTCAACCCGCGACCCAACTAACCATCGAGCGACGGTCCCCGGATGTAGCATTACCCCATGAACGTAATCCTCTTCGGAGCCACGGGCATGGTCGGCCAGGGCGCTCTCCGCGAATGCCTCCTCGACCCCGAAGTCTATCAAGTCCTCTCCATCGTCCGCACCCCCACCAACCAGCAAAACCCCAAACTCCGCGAACTCCTCCACCCCGACTTCTTCAACTACTCCGACATCGAACCCCAGCTCACCGGCTTCGACACCTGCATCTTCACCCTCGGCGTCTCCTCCGCCGGCATGGACGAAGCAAAATACACCCACCTCACCCACGACCTCACCCTAGCCGCCGCCACCACCCTGGCCCGCCTGAACCCGCAAATGACCTTCCTCTACGTCTCCGGAGCCGGCACCGACTCCACCGAGCGCGGCCGCACCATGTGGGCCCGCGTCAAAGGCCGCACCGAAAACGATCTCATCAAACTCCCTTTCCGTGCCGCCTACATGTTCCGCCCCGGTGTCATCCAGCCACTCCACGGCATCCGCTCCAAGACCCGCGTCTACCAGACCTTCTACAACATCCTCAACCCCATCCTCCCCCTCCTGAAATCCGCCTTCCCTCAAGCCGTCACCAACACCGAGCAGCTAGGCCGAGCCATGCTCAAAGTCGCCAAAACCGGCTACCCCAAACCCATACTCGAATCCAAAGAAATCAACTCTTTGTAGCTCCACAAGGTCATCGAGGTAGCACCTCGATACCCGAAACCTGATACCTCATACCTAATTCAAGAATGCCGCCCCGCCCTAGTACTTTTCCAGCTGAAGCCTGCGCCCCCGATACAACGTCTATACCCACACCAACCTCTCACGGGGGGAATTGCACCCATGGGTGATTGCCGATCCACACTTCGCCGATGAAGATGAAACAGATCGTTCGCGAAATCGAATCTTCCTGAACGCTAATGTGGCAGCCGTTGTTGAGTTGTTGAACCGGAACATATTAGTTATGACTAGCTTGCGCCACTCAGGCCGCCTCTTGCTCCTGATCGCTCTGCTGACCCTCCGGCTCAGTCAGCCCGCGCATGCCCAGTCCTCCAACGTTGACGAAGTCGCCATCAACAATCTCCCCAACGCCCCCGCGTCCAATCTCCCGCCCCCCACCCCACCGCAATCCGGAGGAAGTATCGTCGGCACTGTCGAGGACGCCAACGGCGCCGACATCCCCGCCGCCACCGTCACTCTCGAAAACACCACTTCCGGCATCGACCGCGTCGCCACCACCGACGCCTCCGGCTCCTTCAAATTCGACGGCATCGAACCCGGCCGTTTCACCCTCACCATCACCTCCAAGGGCTTTGAATCCTGGACCGGAACCGACCTCTCGCTCCATAGCGGCCAAACCTACGAACTCCCCGCGGTCGAGCTAAAGATCGCCGCTGCCGTCACCAGCGTCCAGGTCACCTACACCCAACACGAAATCGCAGAAGACCAGATGCACTTCGAAGAAAAACAGCGCGTCCTCGGCATCTTCCCCAACTTCTACGCCTCCTACATCTGGAACGCCGCCCCCCTCAGCACCGGACAAAAGTTCCGCCTCGCCTTCCGAACCTCCATCGACCCCGTCTCCATTGCCATCCCCGCAATCATCGCCGGCACCGAGCAGTCAGAGGACACCTTCAACGGCTACGGCCAGGGAACACAGGGCTTCGCCAAACGCTTCGGGGCCTCCTACACCGACTCCGTCACCAGCACCTTCTTCGGCGGAGCCATCCTCCCCTCACTCCTCCACCAGGACCCCCGCTACTTCTACAAAGGCACCGGCAGCATCATCTCTCGAGCCCTCTATGCCATCTCCACCGTCGTCATCTGCAAAGGCGACAACGGCCGCTGGCAGCCCAACTACTCCAACGTCTTCGGCAACCTCGCCTCCGCCAGCCTCTCCAACGCCTACTACCCCGCCGGAAATCGCGGCGCCCGCCTGACCATCGACAACTGGCTCATCGGCACTGGCTCAGGAGCCATCGGCGCCCTCTTCCAGGAGTTCCTCGTCAAGAAAATCTCCCGCGGCGTCCACTCCGAACCCGGCTTTGATACCCTCCTTGAATTCCCTAAATCCGCCCACGCCCCCCACTGAGGTTTCCCCCCAAAAACACCCCACCCTTCGCGCTCTTTTGCGAAGGGTGGGACACCGAACACGCATCGAATCAAATATCGGCCCTGGCTTTCGGGATCAAGCGTACGGCCTTAGGTCAGGCCCTTCAAAAATCAAGCCGCAGCGCAACCTGACCCGTCCTGTTCCCCGCATTCTCCGCCGTCTGCGGTGCGCTCAGCGCCCCAAAAGTCGACGGGCTGTCCACCACCGTCGCCGGCGGTAAGAAGTTCGTGTGGTTCAGCACGTTGGTGAAGGTCGTCTCGAACCGCGCATGGACCTTCTCGGTCAATGCAATCGACTTCGCTACGCCCAGGCTCACCGCCGCCGTCCCGGGCCCTTGCAGGATACCAACTCCAGCATTGCCGAACCGGCCAGCTCCAACCGGCGTCGTCGAGAACGCTGCCAGGTTGAAGTAGTTCGTCCGCGACTGACCACGGTAGAAGTCGTTCGACACCACGTCGGCACGCTGTACTGCACTGCGATTCGCAACATCCGTATTCGATTGGTCCGAAGCTCCGCTCACGCTCGGCGTCAGCCACGGCCCGGTCTCGAGCATCGTGATGTTGGTCAGGTCCCAACCGCCAAGCAGCGCGTCCTTCCAGCCGCCACCCGTCAAAAACTGACGCCCGTGGCCGAACGGAAGCTGGTACACGCCCGTCAGCAGCACACGATGATGCCGCGTGCCTTCCACATTGCCGTAAGCCTGGTTGATGTGGAACCGGTCTGCGGTCGGAAGGCCATAGTTCACCTCCCCCGCAAAGGCTGATGGAGCGTCCCCCTGGTTGTCCGCCTCGTTGTTCGCAAACGTGTAGTTCGCGTCGAAGTAGAGCCCGTGCGCCAGGTGCCGTGTCGCCTCCAGCTCAATCGCGTGATAGTTCGCCTTGCCCGCGTTGAACGTGCTCCATAGCGTGAACCAGTTCTGATACGGTGCGCGCGGATCAGGATTCGGCGCCACGCTCGTGTTGTACGGCGTCGTGCTCGCAGGTATCTGGTTGAGGTCCTCCGTGATGCTTAACCGGTAGGTATGCATCCCCACATAGCTGGCCCGCACCGAGGTCGCGTTGTCCAGCTGACGCTCCACTGTCACGCTCCACTGGTTCGACTGCGGATCGCGGTAGTGCGGGTCCACACCCTGGTCGAGGCCGCCTCCACCGATCTGCGGACCGCCAGTCGACGGTGGTGCGGTCTGCGGAAACGATATCTGCGGCGTATTCGGTCCGGCTGTATTCGTATTTGAGTAGGTGTGGAGGCTCGACGTCGGGTTGCCGCTGTTGTTGAACGACAGTGGCCCAAGGTTCGTCATCGTATAGATGCCGAAGCCTGCCCTCACAACCGTCTTCGTATCGTTGAACGGCCGGTAGGCAACAGATACGCGCGGCTGGAAGTTGCCCTTGTACGTCTGGCGCAGGCTCTGCGGCAGGCCGTCCTGGCTCGCCGTCACGTACTTCGTGCACGCAGAGATCGAGTTGTTATTCAGATTGCACGCGTTGAACGACTGCTGAAACGCAAGGTTCGAAGCCTCAATATTCTGCTGCGCAAGGTACCCCGCAAGCGCATCCGGCACCACGATCGAGTTCGTGTTCTGGTCGAAGTTCGCCAGGTTGCCGCCGTCCTCCTGGAAGCCTGGCAGTACCTGCCAGCGCAACCCGTAGCTCAACGTCAGCCGGCTGTTCAACTGGAACTCATCCTGCACGAACAGGCTGTACTGCGTCGCCGTTCCACCTACGTCAGGGCTCGAAACCGCGAACCCCAGTGTCGTCGGCGCGCCTTCAAGAAAGTCCCCAAACGCATTGCCGGTAAAGATACCTTGCGCGCCGGAGGGATCGGTATGGGTCGGCTGGAATGTAAAGTCGCCAAAGTCATCCGACGCGAACGCCGGTGCGAAACTCTCCAGGTCGAAGTACCGCACCCGCCGAATATCGACGCCGCCCTTCACCGTATGCTTGCCGAACGTGTACGTTAGGTTATCGCTGAACTGCATCGTCCTCGACTGCGTAATCCCAGTCTTGTCCCGTCCAATCACCTGAAAGCCGGTGCCCGCGCTGAAGTTGAAAGTAGGGAACGCATTCGTCGTCGGATGCTGGCTGATGTTCACGCCCTGCAGGTCAAGCTGCTGGAGCGCTGCCGCGCCTTCAATCGCGAAGCCGACATTCGTCGTCACATTGGTAAACCCATACCGGAACTCGTTCAGCAGCTTCGGCGTGATCGTATACGTATGCGAGATCAGCAGGCTGCGGTTATGGATGCTGTCGACATCGTTGGGCAGAAGGGGATTCGCGAACTCTGAAGTGATGTTCTTCCTGCTGAACCGCGCATAAGCCGACTGCTTCGACGAGATCGTCTGGTCGATCCGCGCATCCGCGCCATCCGTATTCGACGGCGTCGCCGCAAAGTTCTCATAGTTGAAGTTTGACTGGTTCCCCACATTCGGCAGCGGATAGTACGTCGAGAGCAGCGCCTTCGCCGTCGGACTGATGCTCGCCGGAGAGATCAAGCCCCCTCCCAGCGCCGTCAGATCGCCGTTCCGCTCATCCTGCGTCGGAACCAGGAACTGCTGCGCCACTACCGTCCGTCGCCGGTTCGCCTCATAGTCAGCAAAGAAGAACGTCCTGTTGTGCCCGTTATAAAGATGCGGGATCGTCACCGGTCCGCTCAGAGATCCGCCGAACGTATTGAACCGCTTCGGAGCCTTCGAGCTGAATCCATACGGGCTCGCATCAAGCGCATCGTTCTGCAGATACTCAAACAAGCTGCCGTGGAAAGTATTCCCGCCATTCTTCGTCGTAAACGTCACGTCGCCAACCTGCGAAAACTCCGCACTGTTGTTGAACGAAGTCACCTTTACTGCCGTAATCCCCTCCTGCGAAGGATAGGCATCCTGCAGCGCTCCGTTCTGCCGCACATTTGCCGTCGAGATCCCATCCACAGAGAAATTCACCATCGACGAGCTAGCCCCACCCAGAGCAATATTCCCGGAGCTGTCCGTCTGCACATTCGGCGACAACCCCAGCGCTCCCAGCGGACTCGTCGTCGTAGCCCGGTTATTCAACGGCAACTGCGTCATCTGCAAATTGCTCTTCGAATCCCCAATCGCCGCATTCTCGCTATTAATCTGATCCGCTGCGGCCGATACCTCCACCGTAGTCGACGTCGCCGCAATCAGCATCGTCACCGTCTCCCGCACATCCTGTCGCGCCTCAACCGCGATGCCCTTCATCACGATCTCCGAGAATCCCGTCAAATCCGCCCGCAGCAAATACTCACCCGGCTTCACATTCTCAATCGTGAAACCTCCGCTCGCATCCGCCGTCACCGAGCGATCCGTATTCTCCTCTACGCTATGCAGAGTCACCTGCGCATTCGGCAGCGCCGCACCGGATTCATCCTGCACCACTCCGCGCACGCTCCCAAACGTAGACTGCGCCTGTCCGCTAACCCCGCACAGCGCAAGAACAACCAGCAACCCCGCAACCCGAAACACACTCTTGCTCAACTTCGCGACGTTCATAAACCCTCTCAAGACCAATGAGCCAAGAACATCATCTTCTCCATAAAGAAAAACGCTGTTTCCCATAAAGAATGCATATGAAATTCATAAGCAAACCGCAAAGGCCCACACCCACACCGCCCGGCCAGTTGCGTAAAATCCCAGCCAATTCCTTCCGGGATTCCCCTCAAAAGTCAACCCATTGCCTCCGCACCCCAACCCTGCGATACTTAATCGTGCACACCACGCACAAACTTCCAATTCATCCAAAGAGGTCGCGGAAATGTCTGCCAAGTACATCTTCGTAACGGGCGGCGTTGTGTCTTCGTTAGGAAAAGGTCTCGCTGCGGCCTCCATAGGCTGCCTGCTCGAGGCCCGCGGCCTCCGCGTCAACCTCATGAAGTTCGACCCCTACCTCAACGTCGACCCCGGCACCATGTCGCCCTTCCAGCACGGCGAAGTCTTCGTCACCGACGACGGCGCCGAGACCGACCTCGACCTCGGCCACTACGAGCGCTTCACCCACGCCCGCCTCACCCGCGACAACAACCTCACCACCGGCCGCATCTACGAGCAGATCATCACCAAGGAGCGTCGCGGCGACTACCTGGGCAAAACCGTCCAGGTCATCCCCCACGTCACCAACGAAATCAAAAACGCCATGCGCAAGGTCGCAGCCGACACCGACGTAGCCATAGTCGAAATCGGAGGCACCGTAGGCGACATCGAGTCTCTCCCCTTCCTAGAAGCCATCCGCCAGATGCGCCAGGACCTCGGCCGCGAGAACACCTGCTTCGTCCACGTCACCTTAATCCCGTGGATCGCCGCCGCGCAGGAACTCAAGACCAAGCCCACCCAGCACTCCGTCAAGGAGATGCTCTCCATCGGCATCCAGCCCGACATCCTCCTCTGCCGCTCCGACCGCGCCGTCCCCCGCGAGATGCGCCAAAAGATCGCCCTCTTCTGCAACGTCGAAGAGCCCGCCGTCATCGCCGCCCGCGACGTCGCCAGCATCTACGAGGTCCCTCTCACCTTCGCCGCCGAAGGCGTAGACACCCTCGCCCTGAAGTATCTCCGCATCGAAACCAAGACCCCCGACCTCTCCAAGTGGCAGGACATCGTCTACCGCGCCTACAACCCGAAAGACGAAGTCTCCATCGCCATCGTCGGCAAGTACGTCGAGTACGAAGACTCCTACAAGTCCCTCAAAGAAGCCCTCGTCCACGGAGCCCTCGCCCACAACCTCAAGCTCCGCGTCACCTGGATCGAAGCCGAAGGCCTCGAGACCACCACCCCCGAAGGCCGCCCCACCAACGACTACATCCACCAGCTCCAGGGCTTCGACGGCATCCTCGTCCCCGGAGGCTTCGGCAAGCGCGGCATCGAGGGCATGCTCAACGCCATCCGCTACGCCCGCGAGTCCGCCACCCCCTACTTCGGCATCTGCCTCGGCATGCAGACCGCCTGCATCGAGTACGCCCGCAACGTCTGCGGCCTCAAGGACGCCAACTCCGGCGAGTTCGACCCCGCCACCCCCTACCGCATCATCTACAAACTCCGCGAGCTCACCGGCGTCGAAGAGATGGGCGGAACCATGCGTCTCGGCGCCTGGGACTGCATCCTCGAACCCAACTCCCTCGCCGCCCACGCCTACGGCACCACCGAAATCTCCGAACGCCACCGCCACCGCTACGAGTTCAACCGCGAGTACGAAGCCATCCTCACCGGCGGAGGCCTACGCATCACCGGCACCACCCCCGACGCCACCTACGTCGAGATCGTAGAGATCCCCACCCACCCCTTCTTCCTGGGCTGCCAGTTCCACCCCGAATTCAAATCCAAGCCACTAGAGCCCCACCCCATCTTCCGCGACTTCATAGCCGCCAGCTACCAAAACCACCTACGCCTCACCCCCACCACCGAAACCGAATCCCAATTCGAACGCAATCTCTAACGTTTGCGGATATGAGCCACTTACCAACCAATAATGCTTGTGACACTCGGCGTCATCACCTGTAGAGAATCCAGAGGCTTTGGTGGTAAGGTCGAACAGCAGGGGTGAACACGTCATGTCCGACAATCTTCAACAACTCATTGATGCTGCCCGTCACCGTCCGTTTTCTGAGGATGAGCGTGAGGCCCAAAGACGCAGTTTTGCGTATGGGAACACGAAGATTGAGAACGACCTGATTACTCGCGAGATGATAGATGAGGCAGACGAGCGCATCAAAGCGGAGATCAAGGGACGGTAATGGGCGATCAGACGCGACATAGTTTTGCGTCTGAGGCCGAGATCATTACCGATCCGATTGAACGCGCTCGGATCGAAGGTGAAAACGGAGTCCGGCAGTTCAGGGCAGTCGTCGATATGGTGGAGTACTACTTCAATCCAGAAAGGCCATTCAAGTTTCGTCCATCACACTTGTTAAGCCTTCATCGCGTTGCGCTGGTTGGGTTGTCGGGTTATGCGGGGAACTGGCGGCCCTCCGACATCAAGATCGAAGGCAGTCGACATCAGCCTCCAGGAGCATTCGAGATTCCTGAGCGCATTGAAGAGCTATGCGACTACATCAATGAGAAGTGGAACGAAAAGAGCCCGGTTCATCTGGCTTCCTATGTGATGTGGAGGTTGAATTGGATCCATCCATTTACGGATGGCAACGGACGCACCTCTCGAGCAGCCTCCTACTTTAATTTTGTGCCTCAAACTTGGATATCTACTTCCCGGTAAGCGGACGATCCCCGACCAGATTTCGGAGAACAAGACTCCCTACTACAAAGCGCTTGAGGCTGCAGATATAACGTGGGCAGGTGGGAAGATTGATCTGACTGCGATGAAAGACCTGCTCAAATCAATGCTGGCAGAACAGCTTGTTGCAGTCCATCAAGACTCTGGATTCGGCGGCGAATAGATTCGGTTCGCGCAAAGCGGCTAATGCGCCCCTTAGCGACGAGCGAGGTGTGCAAAATCTTGCCATATTTACCGAGTGTAAGATTGCTTCTATCCAAAAATAGAACGGAGAGCACATGGCAGAGCAATCTTCTCCAGACCAGCAGAAACACGATAATTCCACAGTACTATGGGAAATTCTTCAGACATTCTCAGATG
Source organism: uncultured Acidobacteriaceae bacterium (assembly GCA_963841335.1). Classification (GTDB taxonomy): domain Bacteria; phylum Acidobacteriota; class Terriglobia; order Terriglobales; family Acidobacteriaceae; genus Edaphobacter. Next base: position 1,625,555 of record CAWJCF010000001.1, read on the forward strand.
AAGCACAATCTGCTGCAAAGAAAAGGGCAATCGAACTTGAGTTCGCTCTTGATCGTGGCAATATTCCCTTCGAAGAAACGCTCATTAATTTAAGTAAGAACCGCGACCTTCTTATCGCAGCTATCGAAGATTCCGCACTGCCACAACTTCCTCTCAAAATTCAAAATCAGCTATTGGCTGAAGCAAGGAAAATATCAACACAGCTTACGCAGCTGACGAGCGGTGTCGATTCAATTGTGACGTTAGAATCAGCAGTCGACGATTTGACGGCAACTATTTGGTATTCGCATCTGGAGAATATGTCAGGCGAGATCCTGGGGTTCAACAAAAAACAAAACCAACTCAAAACACTTGAAACAACCTTGAGAGATTTGACTCGCCGGGCGAACGACTTCCGTGCAAAGGAGGAAGCGGCCGAACGAGCATTAGAAAAGATCAACCTAGGTTCGAACGAGACTATTTCTTTAGTCGGAGCGGTGAAGTCAGGTGCCGAAGAAGTAAATCAAAGAGTCTCAGCCGTGAAAGAAACCGAACAAAAGGCTAGCGCAAGCCTCGCTATTATTCAACAAGAAGGAACGAGCATCGCGCAGTCCGTAGCTACTTCAAGAACCTCTGCCGCGGAAATTGACGCGCAGAAAATTAGGCTCGAATCGGTTGTCGAAGAATTAAACAGTTCTAGCGCTAGCTACGCATCTCTTGTTAAAGCCCTATCAGATTTCAGACAGCAGACAGAAGCAGGAATCTCGGAAGTTCGGACGCAACAACAGCTTGAATATAAAACACTTGATCAGCGGGTACAAACATCTATAACTGGGCTCCAGACGTCAACTAGCGAGACAACGACCGCTCTTACCACGACAATTAATTCGACGCTAAAATCCTCGGTTGACCAATTCGGAATTGACAGTAATGCTCTCATCGTCAAACTAGATAGTGCAGACGCGGCTAGGGAACAGAAACTTATCAGTGTTCTCAAAAAAGCGACTGACGAATTTGAGGCGGATGCGGCAACAGTTAAAGAGAGTTTTGTTAAGGATTATGAAGCGGCAACCGGAAAATCCAATTCCCTCATAGCAGGTAACGAACTCAAGACCAAAGAACGATTCGAGGAACTGATTAAGCTTGAGGATGTTATCCGCGAAAAGATCCGTCTCGCCACCAATTTTCAGCTATTTCACGCATTTCAGACTCGGCAAATCGCCATTGCAAAGGGCAAGGATTTGTGGCGAAACGCGCTCTTCGGGTTTGTCGCATTTTCGTTTTTGCTGGCAGTTTCCTTCATAATTTATCTATTCGTTGCCCATCCAACTTATGATGCTGCTTTCTATCTAAAGCTCTCGATATCATTTCCCCTTGTCTATGCTATCCATTTCTGCAGTACGGAATATTCTAAGGAGCGCAAGCTGGAAGAGGAGTACGCATTCAAGGGGAACATTTCGATCTCATTAGAGCCATATCGAGAGCTCGTTGAGAAAATGATCGACAAGGGGGACCGAGCGGACGCTGCAAAGTATTCGGACTTCGTTATAGCTTCGATTGACAAAGTTTTCACTTCACCTACTCAACAAATCTTTGGCAATAAGGAGACCAAAGCAGCCGCCGATGAAGTCGCTGACACATCAAAGGGACTCACTAAGATTTTGGGATCGGTAAACGAATTGATTCAATCGTTGGCAAAGTTCAAATGACCTCACCCACGCCGCTAACCCTTGAACGAATAAATCAGTGCTCGCCCACCGAGGCATCCGTCCCATCCGACCACTTGCCAACCGGAATCAGAAACAAGGTGAACCGGTCCAGAGGGTCCTTGATTCCTATCACCGGAGAGCCGGCCAAGCCTGCACCCCACGCTTCAGGGTCCGTGTCGGGAACGAAAAACATCAGGTGAGGATGCCAGTTTCCGCCCTGGTCGTTCAAGACTCCCTGCTTGGACAACATGTAGCACATGGCACCAGGCCCCATCGCCGGCAACTCCTTCTTGTCGAAAGCGGTCTTGATAGCCTCGGCCATCTGCTCTTTGGATCGCCCAGCCAGGACCAATTCGGTCTTCTTGACCGTGATGGGAACATTGAATCGCGCGGCCGGTGGGTTGAAGCAGATTGGCCCCCGTATCTTGGGATTCCAAAACACCGGATCGTCAACCCCGGCAGTCCACCCACGCTCCACCATGCACACAAAACCGTTCTTACCCTTCACCGCAACCTCATACCCATGCGGCCCCATCACCATCACCTCGGCATCCCGCGAGATCGACGGCGGAGCAGCACTCTGCGCCAGCGCAATCTCCGCACTCCGCTCCATCATGTACTGCTCAACCGGCGCCATCTTCGGATACGGCGTCTTCGCATCCTCCGCCTTCGCCTGCCAGACCGCGCCCAAGACAACAACCAGCGCGTAACTTCCTAATGCAACGACCTTGAGAGCTTCCCATTTCCGTTTCATATGACCTCCCCTGAGTTAGAAGAATTCCTTCACCGAATCGAGGCCCCTGGCGCGCCGTCTTTGTTCGCTGGAGTGGCACCGCGAACGATCACGCACGCTTAGCAATATACGTTGATATCAATATAATCTGCCACACGTCAATCGGATTTTGCTCATCCAAGTTCCCATCTGGGAGAGCACCCACCTCGCGGTTGAGGGTCTCTGTCCGATCGCGACCCGACCGCCTCCGGAACAATCTGCGCCTGATCGTCCAAAGATGGAATCCGTTTCTCCTTCTAGGTACCCCAAGGTTTTACGTTTCTGCTTCTGGGTTTAGCCCCTTCTTCTAGGTGTGGTGCCTCAAGAGATTGTTGTCGTCGATTCCTGCTCTACTGATGGGTGTTTGTTGATTGATGCCCGCGTGTGGTCGATGCCAGTTGTACTGATGGGTGAAGCTTAGCAGAGCCTGTGTGCGTTGTTGGGAGTTCTGATAGGTCTGTGCGTAGGCCCATTCTCGGAGCGCGGTCTGGATGAAGCGTTCCGCCTTGCCGTTGGTGCGCGGCGTGTAGGGCCGGGTTCGCCTGGGCCGGATACCGAGATCGTGGCAGCTGCGTAGGAAGCGATGGGCTGTGTAGCACTTGCCGTTGTCGGTCAGCAGACCTCGGGCCGCTATGCCGAGCCGGGCGAACCACGCCGTGGCGGAGTACAGGAAGTGGGTCGCGGAGGCTTCGCTCTGATCCGGATACATAGCCGTGAAGGCGATGCGGGAGTGGTCGTCGATGGCGATGTGGAGGAACTCGGCACCGATGCCCTTGACCCCGTCGCGGCGGTCGCCGGTCACGCGGTGTGAGGGCCGCTGGATCCGCACCAGGCGCTTGATATCGAAGTGCACCAGGTCGCCTGGCGCGGCATGCTCGTAACGGTTGGGTGGCAGTTGCGGCTCCAGATGGCGGATGCGGTTGAGCTTGAGCCGGCGCAGGATCCGGCTCACTGTGGCCGGGCCGATCTTCAGTTCGAGCGCGATCCGAACCCCAGTCCAGCGCTGGCGGCGTAAGGCCTCGACCCGGGTCACCAGCTCATCCGGCGTCTGGCGCGGGCTCCGGCGCGGACGGCACGAGCGGTCTTGCAGCCCAGACAGACCCTCCAACCGATAGCGCCTGACCCACTTCGCCGCGCTCTGCCGGCTAAGCTTGAACTCGGCCGCAGCCTCCTTCAAGCTCAGCCGGCAGGTGAGAACAGCAATCGCAAGTTCCTCTCGACGATGAATCGTCAATCGAGCATGATGGTGGTAGTCCACTCGGTCTCCTGAGTCGCAAAGTCTTCGTAAACTCAGCTTCACAGTTCTCGATCGAATGGACAACAACCTCCTGATAGATCACATCTAGGTAACCCAAGGCTTTAGCCTTGGGCCTCTGGACTCTCGCAGGGAACTTGGGGCTTTAGCCCCTGGGGTAAGCCTTCCTTATCTGAGCCCAAGAATTATTTTTCGTGTTTTCAGCCCAGAAATCGCATGTCAAGCCCCAAAACCACCTAACCCATTCCCATGCAACAACATCCGAATGGCATTTTAGTTAGCTCAAATAGCTATACTTAAATAATGTGGGGAATAAAAGTCATCGACAAATCCGGTTCCAACCAATATCAGCACCATAACTCTTTTATTATGAATATTTTGCCATGTAACCCATTTATTATGAATATTTTGCATCGCCAGTCGACCCGCAAGTGTAATATTTAGAGTAATTTGCGCGCTACATAGGGGGAGGGGGGGTACCCCTCAAAATCAACTCCCGAGGAGCATCAAACCAGCATGACGACCCAGTACAACACACGCCGAGGCTCCGGAACCCTGCTCGTCATTCTCTTCTCCCTCATCCTCGGAGCCGCAGCAATCGTCGTCTTCCTCCGCCAGGCCACCACCGGCATCATGGGCCGAGTCGCAACCGCCATCACCGGCCGCACCACCACCTTCGACACCTCCGTCCCCGCCGTAGTCCAGAAAATCCAGCGCCTCAACCGCCTCGAAACCGTCGTCTACTCGATCGACACAGTCGTCGAAGGCTCCAAATCTTCCGCCGTCCTCCCCGACCTCCTCGCTGGAGACCGCATCCTTCTCGTCGTCCACGGCCAATCCATCGCCGGCATCGACATCTCCAAACTCAAACCCGAAGACGTCCGCATCGACAACAACGGCCAGACAATCCACGTCGCTCTCCCACCCTCCCAGATCTTCACCACCACCCTCGACAACCAACACACCCGCGTCTACATGCGCTCCACCGGAGTCCTCGTCCCCGCCGACCCCAACCTCGAATCCGACACCCGCGCCAAAGCCGAGCAGCAAATCCAGGCCGCAGCTCTCACCGACGGCATCCTGGACGCCGCCAGCAAAAACGCCCGCGCCACCGTCACCACCCTCCTCTACTCCCTAGGCTTCCACGAGGTCGACGTAAAGTGACAAGCCTGGCTGGCAAATACTCGACCATCTCCAGAAGCTGTCATTTCGACCGGAGGCGGCGCATTTGCCGCCGTAGTGGAGAAACCCGCTTCTCTACCGCAATCTTCAACACCACAAAAGGTGCAACCTTTCCTCATGCTTTGCGTCAAAAAGCCGATGACACAAAAGCAGCACCGCATCGAACGACAGATTCATCCAATAGACGAACACGTGCGCTATCATCCAATCATGAAGTTCCGCCCTCCATCCTCGACGCCGGAAAACACCGAGGAAACCTCCGCACCAATCCCGTTCCCGACGAACGGCAACAACGGCCACGAAGGCGAAGAGGAAGAATCCACCCTCATCAAAACCGTAGGCTGGATCTCCGCCGGCCTCGGAGCCGTAGCGCTAGGCCTCTTCATCGGCCGCGAACTCCGCCAGCGCTACCAGTTCAACCGCCGAACCCCCTACGACCTCTACGCCCACTCCGGCGACGAGCAAGACGTAGACTTCGGCCTGGGCATCTAATCCACCCCACCCAAGAAACATGAAGCCGTCATCCTGAACGCAGTGAAGGATCCCCGCATTTCGTTTTTGCACTTCCCGCCATTCCGCAAAGTGCATTTACGATAATCAGGATGACAAAACCAGCCTTCCTCTTTCCCGGTCAAGGTTCCCAAACCGTCGGAATGGGCCGCGATCTGTACACCAGCTTCCCCGCAGCTCGCGCCACCTTCGACGAAGCCGACGAAGCGCTCGGCTTCCCGCTCTCTAAGCTCATCTTCGACGGCCCCGAAGACCAGCTCAAGCTCACCGAGCACACGCAACCCGCAATCCTCACCGTCTCCGTCGCCGCAGCACGCGTCCTCGCCGAGCGCAACATCCAGCCCATCGTCGCCGCAGGCCATTCCCTCGGCGAATACTCCGCTCACGTCGCAGCCGGAACCCTAACCTTCGCCGACGCCGTTCGCACTGTCCGCTCCCGCGGCCAATACATGCAGCAAGCCGTCCCCGCAGGCGAAGGCGCAATGGCCGCAATCCTGGGCCTCGACGCCACACTCATCGCCGAGATATGCGCCCAGGTCTCCGACGACCTCACACCACTTCCAACCACTCCCGAAGCCAAGGCCTTCAACCCCAACCTCGCCGTCGTCTCACCCGCCAACCTCAACTCCCCCGACCAAACCGTCATCTCCGGCGCAGCCGCCGCAGTCGAGCGCGCCGCAGACCTCTGCAAGCAAGCCGGAGCGAAACGCACCGTCATGCTTCCCGTCAGCGCCCCCTTCCACTGCGCCCTCATGCAGCCAGCCCAAGACGCCTTGGCCCTAGATCTCGCCCGCCTCACCTTCCACGACCCCCAATTCCCAGTCGCCGCGAACGTAGATGCGCGACTCCTCACTCACGCCACAGAAGTCCCCGACTGCCTCATCCGTCAGGTCACCGGACCAGTCCGCTGGGTCGCCTGCATCCAGCTCCTCATCGCCCAAGGCGCAACGCACTTCGTCGAGGTCGGTCCCGGCAAGGTCCTGTCCGGCCTCATGCGCCAGATCGACCGAAACCAGAAGTCCCTCAACGTAGAGGACTCCGCCAGCCTCGACAAGACCCTCACCGCTCTAACCGGAGAGTAATCCCAGTCGAGGCTCGCGTAATCACCCTCCAATATTGACCGTCACCTGAGCCGTCTGCGTCACCGCCCCGCTCTGCACGGTGACGGTCACGACCTGGCTCCCACTTGGCGCCGACGGTTTACTGCTCCCCGCCGCCGAACCACCGCAACCCACAAGCCCTATCACACCAAAACTAAGGAACAACATCCAAACATGCATGGCCCGCCGGAACCTTCGCCCCGCCCGCACGAAGCCAAGCAGCGAAACGGCGCCAAACGGCAGGAACCATGAGAAGACGATGGATCTCGAGTCTCCGCGTAGTATCGCCGGAGTCACTTGACTCAAGGTCGCAGCCACGCTCACCGTCAGAGTGCTTTGAACCGCCGCCGTGCTGCTAATGATCTGCGAAACTGGTGAGAGCGTACACGTCACATAGGCCACAGGGCTCGAGCAAGTAAAGTTAACTGCTCCAGAAAACCCCGCCGCTGGCGTAGCGCTAATCGTGGTGATTCCCGAAGCTCCTGCGGCGACTGTCACGGTAGCCGGACTCAGCCCCAATACAAGTGGAGTCACGACTGTCAATGGCAACGCTGAACTGGTTGAAGCGCCAAAGTTGCCCGAAGCGCTATACGCCGCACTAATCGTCTCCAATCCAACCGTGTTGGACACCACCATCAAGCTCGCAGCTCCGTTCGCCAAGATTGCCGTGCCAAGCGAAGAGGTTCCGTTGAAGAATGTAACGGTGCCGCTGGGAACGCCCGCCGCAGAGGTTACCGTAACGCTCAGAGTCTCAATCGCACTTGCAGCAATGGAGGACGAAGCGAGGCTGAGGGTTGTCACCGTAGGAATTGCAGTCACGGCCACGGCGACGGACGTGCTGGTGGAAGCGCCGTTGTTCGCATCTCCCGCATACTGGGCCGACAAACTGTGCGTCCCGGGCCCGTTGAGGACTGTCGACAGCATAGCGCTTACCTTCGTCCCGGAAGCGGCGGCACCGGCAGCCGCGGAGCCGATCATGGTGGTTCCATCAAAGAAATTCACTGTGCCGGTGGGTGCTGCGGTCGTCGACGTTCCGGCAACTGTGGCGATTAAGGCTGTGCTGGAGCCCGCTTGCACTGTCGAGGGTGACACCGTCAACGTGGTCATCGAAGACGCAGCACTGGGCGATACGGTTACTGTAACGGTGGGGCTGGTTGATGCCGCGTTGTTGGCGTCACCAACGTATTGCGCCGACAGACTGTGTGCCCCGAGCCCATTGAGGACCGTAGACAACGTAGCGTTCACCCCCAGCCCCGACGCCGCAGTCCCGAGAGCAGCCGAACCGATCATCGTCGTGCCATCAAAAAAATTTACCATCCCCGTCGGCAATGCGTTCGATTGCATTCCAGTCACCGTGGCGGTCAGCACAGTGCTCGATCCTGATTGAACCGGCGAAGGCGACGCCATCAGCGCAGTTGTTGAAGCTGTCGAAAACGGAGAAACCGTCACCGTGACGCTTCCGAACGGATACGCCGCATAGTTGGAGTCGCCTGGATACTGCGCCGTATAGGTATGGATTCCAGCGGCGACGCCAGTCAATGTGACGCTGGCAATTGTTCCGTTTCCGCCCAGAGCAGCCGTTGCCACTACGTTGGTGCCTTCCATGAATTGAACTGCAGCGGTCGGAGCCGCAGTTCCTGTCGAGTTCATGTACGTCACCTGCGACATCGCAGGCTGCAGCATCGCGTTCAGCGTCACGGTTCCCGGCCCTGGCACAGTCTCCGTAGAAAGATTCGTCGTCGTCGCCGTGGAAAGATACAGCTCGCCCACAAGAAACGTAAACGTCGACGCGGAACACGGATAGGCAGCTGTACTCGGCGATGTCACGCTTCCGTTATAGGACACTCCCGTTCCCGTCAGGCTCTGAAGAAACACCGGAGACACAGGCCCAGGCCCCAGCGTAATCGTGTCATACGCAAAGGCTGGCGACAGATTGGCTTGCGTCAGAGTATCGAAGACAAAATTATTCAGATTGAGCGTCGTCAGATGGTTCGCATCGTATCCGACAATGCTCATCAGGCCGTTCGTGAGCCCATGAACATTCTGAATAGTAATATTCGAGAACTCCGGAATCAACGTACCTGTGTTCGTGTTGTAGTGCGGCGTAATTGAAATCAGCGTCCGATGATTCTGCATGCAGATGTTCTGATACGTAACGTTCTGCAGCAACCCGCCGCGGTCAGCAGCCGTCTTCAACCGCAGCGCAATCCCATTGCTATCTGCCACGGTCCCCGCCTGGTTGATATTCGTGACCAGCATGTTCGTCAGGCCACCCTGCGTGAAACTGCCGACAGAAATCCCATGCCCGCTATACGTGTTGTCGTTCGAAACCGTGATGTTCGACGAGGCGCTCGAAGCACTCACCGCAACATTGTCGTCGCCATCGCTGATCGAGGAATTCGTAATCGTAATATTCGACCCACTCGGGTCGATGCCGTCTGAGTTCCGCGCCGAGAACGGCGCAATAATCTTCACGCCCCACGCGGTGAGACCGGTCGCATTCTTCCACGTCACATGAAACATCGGCGAGTTCTTCAACGTGATCTTGTACAGCGTAAAATTCGAGGCCTTGCTCGCCGCCAGCAGCACAAAATTATTCTGCGCACCCCCGCTCACCTGCTGGGCCTGATTCGCAATATCCCACCAGGCATTCGCCGACGCCGTCCCGTTGACCAGCAGCTTATCCTCTCCACGCCCGTCGATCACGCCGTACCCCATGATCCCCGCACCGGACGATGTAGCATTGCCCGCAATGTTAAACAACGGATTGCAGCCATTACCCGCCGTCCCCACAGTCCCACAGGTCTCTGCACCGCTGACCTGATAGTCAGCAGGATTACGCGAAGCAAACACCGTAACCCCGCCATCAACCAGCAGCGTAACTCCAGTCGGAATCGTGATCGGCTGGATCAGAAACGCATTGTTGTTTCCCGAAGTCTGCAACTCAACTGCCTGCCCCTTGGCGCAGCCATTCAGCGCACTCTGCAACCTCGCCGTATCGAAGCTCGTCTCCGACGCCGGTTCCCCGCTCACGATCGCCTGCTGCGCCTGTAGTGTGCTGCAGGTCGCTGGAAAGACTGGCTCCGTCACCGTCCGCGTATCCTGAGCGTTAGCCGTGCATCCAAAAATCAAAGTGGCTATCGCCAGTGCAGCACCTTCAACCATGCAACGAAAACGCATCTACTGCTCCTCAAGGATCGATCTGCTCGTTATCTATCGAATCGTCGCAACCCTGTTTGGTCGGACCAATAGAATGTACTTGATCAAGTGAAGGTCAGGCTAGAAAATAAATTTTTACAAAATTGAGATATATTCGATTTTTCGACAAGGGATTCGAGACTTCATGGTCGAACCAATCAAGGCTAACGAAAGCTCGGCCATCGAGAAACTGTTCCCCTTGGTAACCTCAAACGAGGTAGTTTCTGACTCCACCGTTCACTGCTCAAACACCGTAAGGAGCGCTCATGCAAGTTGGCGATAAAGTAGAAAATTTCACCCTCCAGAATCAGGACGGCAAAGACGTCTCCCTCACCGACTTCAAGGGCAAGCCGGTCGTCCTCTTCTTCTATCCCCGCGCCGACACCCCCGGCTGCACCATCGAGTCCTGTGGCTTCCGCGACGCCTTCGAAAAATTCCAGAAGGCCGGCATCGTCGTCCTCGGTATCTCCCGCGACACCGTCAAAGACCAGAAAAAGTTCAAAGACAAATACGACCTGCCCTACGACCTCCTCGCCGATCCCGACATGGCCCTTATCAACCGTTACGACCTCATCAAGCCCAAGAACATGTACGGCAAGCTGGTCAAAGGCGTAAAGCGAACTACGTATCTCATCGGCCCCGACCAGCGCCTCATCCATATCTTCGAAGAGGTCACCCCCAAAGGTCACGCAGAAGAAGTCCTCGATCTGCTGAAGAAGTCCTCCACAAAAGGCTGACGCGAAAAACAGTCACGACAAACTAGACTCAACTCAGCAATGCACTCCTCCAACATCACGACGGCGGCCATAGCTCTTACCGCGACAGGCCTCCTCGCCGGTGGCTGCACTTACGCCGCTCTCTCCGCGCAATCCCAGCTATTCGGCAAAGTCCTGATCGCCCCTCGCAAACCCAACGAGATCGCCCTGACCTACGACGACGGCCCCAACGACATCGTCACCGAGCGCCTCCTCGAGGTCCTCGCCCGTCACAGCGTCCGTGCCACCTTCTTCCTCATCGGCAGCTACGTCCGTCAGCGCCCGCACATCGCCCGCGCCATCGCGGCATCCGGACACCTCATCGGCAACCACACCATGACCCACCCCTGGCTAGCCTGGCAATCCTCGGCTCGCATCCATCAGGAGATCGCCGGCTGCAACGCCCTCCTCGAAGACACACTCGGCATCCCCGTCCGCTACTTCCGCCCACCCCATGGAGCTCGTCGCCCCGCAGTCCTCCACATCGCCCGCGAACTCAACCTCACGCCCGTGCAGTGGAACATTCTTCCCAAGGATTGGGAACCCGACACCCCGCAAAATATCGCAGACCGCGCCATTCTTGCCATCACGCGCAACCAGCGGCAAAACCGAGCCTCCAACATCGTCCTTCACGACGGCGGACAAGCCGGTCTCGGCCAACCCCGCCTCCCCACCGTCGAAGCCACGAATCTGCTCCTGCAAAAATACAGCCGCGACACCGCAATAAAGTTCGTCACCATCGATTCTTGGGTACAGTAAATCGACCAACAATCGATGAAGGAGATAGCCGTGAAACGCTTTGCCCTCGTTCTTGCGCTGTGTCTGACCGCACTATCCTCTCTCTTCGCCCAAAACCCCACGGTCCCCGAAATTCCCTTCGACTCCGTCCCCGATTTTCTAAAACTTCCGCCAGACATCTATCTCGGCGAGACCGCCGGAGTCGCCGTCAACTCGAAAGGCCACATCTTCGTCTTCTCGCGCGGCAACTCCACCGGGCCCGCCTACGGCGCAGCCGCCGCGCAGCTCCTCGAGTTCGCCCCCGACGGCACATACCTGCGCGAGATCGGCCACAACCTCTACGCGTGGTCCTTCGCCCACGCCGTCCGCATCGACCCGCAAGACAACATCTGGGTCACTGACAAGGGCTCCGACATGGTCATCAAATTCAATCCCGCCGGCCGCGTCACCATGGTCTTCGGTCGCAAGCAGGAGGCCTCCGACGAAGGCACCGCCCCGCTGAAACACGTCCACCCACCCCTCCCACCCGTAGACGGACAGTTCCGTCAGGTCACAGACATCGCATGGGACCCAGCCGGCAATACCTTCATCAGCGACGGCTACATCAACTCCCGCGTCGCCAAAGTCGACAAGAACGGCAAATGGCTCAAGTCCTTCGGCGAACCCGGCGACAAGCCCGGCCAATTCAACACGCCCGCACAGCATCGCCGCCGACGCGAAGGGAAACATCTACGTAGCCGATCGCGGCAACCGCCGCATCCAGGTCTTCGACAGCGAAGGCAAATTCCTCCGCCAGATCACCATCGACGTCCCGTTCGACTACGCCAGCGCAACACCCGCCATCGGCAAAAAACCCGCCCCCGACGCCACCGGAGCACAAGCGCCCGGCTCTCCCTGGGCGCTCTGCATCACGCCCGGCCCCACCCAGGTCCTCTACGCCTCAGACGCCTTCCCTGGCCGCATCTACAAACTCAGTCTCGACGGCCAAGTTCTCGGCGTCCTGGGAGAATCCGGCAAACAACTCAAGCAATTCGGCTGGATCCACGAGATCGCCTGCCCCTCCGAGAACGTCCTCTTCGTCGCCGAACTCCTCAACTGGCGCGTCCAGAAACTCGTCCTGCACCCAAAAAAATAAACCGCCTCACTTACTCCCCTCCGAAGCCTTCGCCTCGCCCTTCGCGTCCGGCTTCCCTTCGATAATCGGCGGCACCGGAGTATCCGCCGTCAGCGGAGGCTGCCTCTTATGCCAATCCGTCGCCTGCTGATACGCATACGCCAGCGCCAGCACTTTGCCTTCGGTGAAGTGCGGCCCAGCGATCATCAGCCCAATCGGCAACCCCGCCGAGTTAAATCCGCACGGCACCGAAATCGCCGGAATCCCATACGCATCGAACGGCGAGGTGTTCGTACAGCCACCGCCCGGCGCGAACCAGTCATAGACCTTCGCGTCGGCGCCGCTTGCCTCACCCGTGGGACCCGCCTTAGCTTCCCGGGCAAGTGATTCGTTAATCTTCGCCGGATTCTGCCGCGTAGTCGGAACAACAACCAAATCGAATCCATCAAAATGCGAGTCGATCATCCGGCGCGTATTGGCGAGCATTTGATGGTCGCGCGCCGCATCGGCTGCCGTCGCGGGCTTGCTTCCAGCCGGCGGGTTGTCGATCCGCGCGAAACGGGCGCGATCAATCGGCATGTAGTTGGGCCCGTACTTCTCCATCAGATCGTGATGATAAAAGTCCGTATCCCCCACACCATAGCCCGGAAGCCCATCCCACAGCGGCGCGCTCGACGTAACCCCAGCCGTGAGGCCGATCAGCACCTCCAGCGCAGCTTTGATCGCCTTCTCGATATCCGGCTCGACGTGATCATAAAAGCTCGCCGGAGTCCCCAGCCGAAATCCCTTCACCGGCTGATGCATCTCCTTCACATAGTCCACCGGAGTACTCTGCACGCTGAAAATATCCAGCGCGTCATATCCCGCCATCTGCCCAAGCATCAGCGCGACGTCCTCCACCGTCCGCGCCATCGGCCCACAATGATCCAGCGATGCGCGGCAAGGAATAATTCCGCGAATCGACACCAGCCCCACCGTTGGCTTCAACCCCACCGTCCCGCACCACGCCGAAGGACACCGTATGCTCCCACCCGTATCCGTCCCCAGCGCGCCAAACACCAGATTCGCAGACAGCGCCGCCGCCGAGCCCGCCGACGACCCACCCGTCACATGATCCAGCGCCCACGGATTCCGCGAAGGCCCAAAGTAAGAGATATCTCCCGTACATCCCAGCGCAAACTCATGCAGATTCAGCTTGCCGATAATGATCGCGCCGCTCTTCTTCAGCCGCACCACAATATCCGCATCTTCCGTGGGCACGCGGTCTTTAAACATCGGACTGGCAGCCGTCGTCCGTGTCCCCGCCGTGTCGATATTGTCCTTCAGCCCAATCGGAATCCCATGCAGCGGCCCGCGAAACTTCCCTGCCTTCTGCTCCGCATCCAGCACCTCCGCCTGCGCCAGCGCCTCCTTGCCCATCACGGTGATGTAGCAGTTCACCTTCGGGTTATAGACATTGATCCGGTCCAGCAGCGCCTTCACCAGTTGTGTCGAAGTCACCGTCCTCGCGTGAATCCTCTCCGAAACCTCGGTGAGGCTCAAAGTAACGAGTTGATCGTTCTCCGCCGGAACCCCCGACACCGCACCCATGGCCGCCCTGCTCAACCCCGGCCAAGCTGCCGCAAACGTCTCCGCGACCACAGCCGCCCCCATCATCCCATTGAAACCACGCCGCGTCAGCTTCATCATTCGTCCTCATCTTTCAAAATTGTGTAACCACAACAAAGTAAGGAACACCCAGGCGCTCGCCAACAAACGATCGCCCCACTACCAGGCAAACCACCTTCGTTTCTGAGGCTTGCTTCAAAGGAAAAAATAGAAGGATTTTGCCGGATCATATCATTGCTTCTACCAATCGAAAACAGCAATATTCCCCGCTCACCCGATCGAGCGGCGAATCTCCGCGATTCTCCAATCTTAAGATTTCTAAGCGCGCCCGCAGCGATTTTCTATCTATGCGAGACTTAAAACACCGCCCGAATAAGTCAAAACACCCGGCGGATTCTGAGGCAGTAAGTGGATGGAAAGCGCTGAAAAGCAGGTCCCGTTGTCTTTGTTGCTCGTCGATGACGACAAGGAACTGTGTGCCATGATGAAGGAGTTCTTCGCCGAAGCCGGCCATCGACTCGATTGCGAGCACGACGGTCGCCGGGGCCTCACCGCCGCAGCCGGAGGAACCTATGACCTGGCCGTCCTCGATGTCATGCTTCCCGTCTTTGACGGCTTCACCGTCCTCCAACACCTGCGCCGCCGCAGCGACCTCCCCGTCATCATCCTCACCGCGCGCGTTCAGCATCGCGACAGGATCCTTGGCCTCAACGCAGGCGCGGACGACTATCTTCTCAAGCCCTTCGATCCCGATGAGCTCCTCGCCCGGATTCGCGCCATCCTGCGCCGCACCGAGACCACAAGCTGGAAGGCAAGCAACGACGTCACCATCGGCGATATTCGAATCAACGCCGTCACCCGCGAAGTCTGGATCGCAGACTCCCCTGCCGAACTCACCGCAATGGAGTTCGGCCTGCTGGAGATGCTCATGCGCTCCGCCGGCCGTGTCATCTCGCGAGACGAAATTACGTTGGCTTTGCTCGAACGCACCGCAGCACCCTATGATCGTCTTCTCGACGTCCACATCAGCCATCTGCGCAAGAAGCTGAAAGCCAGTCGGAGTCTGATCCGTACCATCCGGGGAGTCGGCTATGTCTTTGCTGCAGCGGCTTAAATTCCCGCCCATCAAGTCGCTCTATTTCGCGGTCTTTCTCGCGATGGTGACCACGCTGTCACTTTCTTTCCTCGTATTTCGAACCATCTCGGATCGCCTCCAAAGAAAGCACTTCGATCCCGTCTATGATCGTCTCGATGAACTTCAGCTGGAGACTGCGATCAGAATCTTCAACAGCGAAGGTCCAAAAGCGCTGTCGAACTACATGACCGGCATCGACCACCTTGGATCAGCCCGCCATTATCTCCTCGACGCGCATGGTATCGATCTGGTCACTGGCGAAAACAAGGCAGCCTTACTTCCCCCACCACCATCCACCCGATGGCGTATTCGCACCAACGGACATTCTGTCGCAGCGCAACGATCAGAGAGCGGCATGTACTGGTTTGCCGCCGAGGGTCAGGCACGCCCTCAAATTTGGACCTTTCTTCCCTACTATTTTCTGGTCATCGGGGCCACCGGCCTCTTGTGCTGGTTGGCTTCCGTCGCAGTCGTGTCCCCCATTCACCGCATTGCGGCCACCATCGCCCTCTTCGGACAAGGCAAGCTCTCCGTGCGCGTCCAAACAAAACGGCAGGACGAGATTGGCCAACTCAGTAACTCCTTCAACCAAATGGCCGACCGTCTCCAAAGAATGATCGCGAATGAGCGAAGGCTGCTGGCCGACATATCCCACGAGCTCAGGTCTCCCTTGGCGCGACTCAAATTCGCCGTCAAGCTGGCAAGAACCTCACCCGACACCAACACCGCATTGGATCGCATCAGCCGCGACGTCGACAGGATCGCAGCCCTCGTGGCCGGCATCGTAGAGATCACTCTCGCCGAGGGCGACCCCGAGGTTCAGGGCGCGGAGAGCATCCACCTCACCGAGGTCCTCGACGAAGTCTTTCGCGACTGCGCCTTCGAAGCCCAGGTTCGTGGCTGCAGCATCGCATTGAGCGGAACCTCCACTGGGGAGATTCTCGGCAACCGCGAGCTGTTGCGCCGTGCCATTGAGAATGTATTGCGCAATGCGATTCGCTACTCCCCGCAACAATCCACCATCGACGTCTACCTCAACGACGACCTCGATGCCGCTAACATGGCCATCCGCGACTGCGGACCCGGCGTCCCCGAAGACATGCTCACCAGAATCTTCGATCCCTTCTTCCGAGTCGAAGAGGCGCGTGATGCATTGGGCGGAGGATCCGGAATCGGGCTGTCGATCGCTAAGCGAGCCGTCCAGGTGCATCACGGCGCCATCTCTGCGGAAAACGCCTCACCAGGCCTGCGTGTACGGATAAGAATCCCCATCTTCCGCACAACAACAATCCCCGCTGTTCAACCGCCATCTCCCCAGCCTTCTCATCAGCTTAGCGGGCTTAAGAATTCTTAAGATTCACAACCAACCCATCATGCTGTACTTAATCCAATGCCTCACCCAAAAAGGGGTTTTTCGGTGCATTGGAGGATACACAAATGAAACGTCTCTTTGTTGTCGCAACCATGTTCGCCGCGCTCTCTCTCCCCGCTTTCGCCGCTAAAAACTCTGGATCAATGAGCGTTCCTGAACCGGTAAAAGCCGGATCCACCAAACTCACCCCAGGCAACTACGACGTAACCTGGACAGGTACGGGAGCAGACGTTCAAGTCACACTCACGCAAAACAAGAAGGTCATCACCACGTTCCCGGCAAAGTTGGTCGAGCAGGACAACAAGAACGTAGGACTGGAGACCCAGACCCAGGGCGGAATCGATGTCCTGCAGACGATCCGCCTGTCCCACACGACCCTCGTCCTCGCCTCCTCGCCCTCCTCCGGACAATAAGTCTGGAGTCTGCGAAAAAGCTGTTGTTGTTTCTGGGATGAGCGTAGAGCTTTCGCCATTGATTCAAGCAGATCGTCGGCACCTCTCGTGCTGGCGGTCTGCTTTATTCGTCTAAGAAATTTGCTCCGGTTTTTCACGCTCAGGGAGTGAATTTCGCTCAGCGGTCGAGTACCATAAGCTCACCGCGCATGAGCACAACCTCACCCAACCCGGCCCCCGCCGAGTCGATACCCAAGCCACCCATCGACCCAGAGCTCCCCGCGCCGCTCTCAATGGGCGACGTCATGCGCATCCCCATGATGCGCCGGCTCTGGTACGCCCAGGTCATCTCCGTCTTCGGAGATTTCCTCGCGCTCTTCGCCGTCATCTCCATCCTCACCTTCAAACTTCACGCGACCGCCCAGCAGGTCACCGGCGTCCAGATCGCGTACATGCTCCCCATCGCTGTCCTGGGCATCCTCGCCGGAGTATTCGTAGACCGCTGGCCCCTCAAGCCAACCATGGTCTCGAGCGACAGCATCCGCGCCGCTCTGTGCCTCCTGCTTCTTTTCGCCACCCAGATCTGGCACTTCTACGCAATCCTCGCCGCCATCAGCGTCGTCTCCAGCTTCTTTAGCCCCGCGCAAGGAGTCGCAATCCGCTCAGCCGTCCCCCTGCATGGTCTGCGCTCTGCGAATGCGCTCATGCAGCAGGTCATGTTCGGCATGCGCATCCTCGGCCCCGCAATCGCCGCCTTCATGGTCGCTTATCTTGGACCGGCAAGCTGCTACATCTTCGACGCAGCGAGCTTCGTCGCCTCCGCCTGCCTCATTGCATCCGTAGTCTTCCTCAAGCCCGAGAAAGCAGCGCCTGCACCCGCAGCGCAAGCCGCAGAGAACGCCTCCGCTATCGCCAAAATCTGGCTCGATATGAAGCAAGGCATCAGCTTCATCGTTCACCATGCCGCCTTGTCCTTCGTCATCCTCGCCATGGCGTCAGGAATGTTCGTTATCGGCTGCTTCGGTCCCCTGATCGCCATCTACGTCCGCGACTCTCTGCACGCCTCCACCAAAATGTTTGGCATCGTCTCCCCAATGATTGGTCTCGGCATGCTCCTCGGAATCAATGGCCTCAACACGCTCGGCAAAAAGCTCAGCAACACCTTCCTCGTCTACTGCGGTCTCTCCGGAATCGCAGTCGGGCTCGTGATTCTCACGCTCCTCCCGCATGTGTGGTCGACTTTGGTGGGCAACTTTATCATCGGCCTCTCTGTCGCAGCCATCATCGTCCCGGCCCAGACCCTCTTCCAGCAGGCAACACCGCCCGAACTCATGGGCCGGGTCGGATCTACCTTCATGTCCATCATCTTCGCCGCTCAGATTTCCGGACTGGTTCTGTCTGGCATCCTCACTCAGCACGTTGGAGTCAGGCAGGTCTTCGCGCTTTGCGCAGTGATGCTGGTAATCCTGATTCTGGTCGGGAAGCTTTGGATGGAGCCCCGGAAAGTTACCGCCTAGCTTGAACCGCCGTCGACCGGCTGTGGAAAAACACAAAAATAAATTTGGAAAAAGTGGCATTTTTTTAGCACTCAAAAACCACCATCCAAAACACCACAATCCACCATCAACTCACCACAAAATCACCACAAGTTACCATCCATTTTCACCACACTTTCCCAAGACCCCCCTTAAAAACACCAGCAAATCCGCCCTCTCGCCCTCGTCCCCCACGCCAGAAAAAAAGCACCCAGGTTTCAAAAAAAACTTGGAAGAAACTCTAGAATTTTTCGGCGGGAAGGGATTGCCAGGGAGGCTGGACCTCGATTCCGAGGCGGTGCATTTCGGCTTGCGGGTCGGCGAATTTGTCGCTTAGGGGAAGGCCGAGGGCTTTCCATGCCTCGAGACCGCCATCGAGTATTTGAACTCTCAGAATTCCGTGCTTGCGCATCGCCACAGCAACCCGCGCGCTTACGAAACTGTCTCTCGATCGGGAATAGATCACTAACGCTACATCGTCGGGAACATGGATTTGTTTCCTCCGGCGGATCTCGAGAGGTTCGAGTCGAATTGCTCCGGATATTCCGGGCACATCCTCAGGATCTTCCTCGAAGCGCAGCAGATCGATGATGGCGATTTTTTCTCCGGCGTCCAATCTGGATTTGAGTTGTTCGGGAGTGAGTTGAAATGGACGAAGCAATCGAATCATGCGCACGAGGATCAAGAGTTTCCAGACAAAGAACACGAGCAGAGGAACGCCAAGGATCAGGACAACGGCGTTGGCGAAGGAAGAGATGTTCCGGACCACCTTATCCAACTCTTCGGCGAAGAGAAAGCCGCATCCGATGTAGGCTCCGGCCCAAAGAGCCCCGCCGATTGCGTCGTAGAGGAGAAAGGTAGTTGTGGGGGTGCCGAGCATTCCCGCTAATGGCGGAGTGATTCCGTCGAGCCCCGGGACAAATTTGGCAACGACGAGAAGCCGCACACCTCTCTTCTGGAAGTTCGTTTGGCCTCGGCGGATGCAAAAACTTGGATCTGCGGTGAAGGTGCATAGCAATCGCAGGACTCGCTTTCCGCCGATTCGCCCGGCTTCGAACCAGACGTAATCCGCCAGGACGCTTCCTGCAACTGCGGCGATAAGGATTCCGGCGAAGCTGAGTTTGCCAGAACCGGCTAACGCTCCCGCAGAGAGCAGAAAGAGAATGGCAGGTACAGGAAGGCACAGCTGACGCGCGAGGACGGCGACGAAGAGAATCGGATAGGTAATGTGAGCGAGGTAGTAGCCCATGGTTCTTTCAGGAGAGTGCTTTGCGAGCGGCTTCGAGGAGGAAGCCTACTTCGACTGGGGTGTGTGCGGTGGAGACGAAGGCAGCTTCGAACTGGCTGGGCGGGAGCCAGACGCCGGCTTCGAGGAGCGCTCGGTGGAAGCGTCCGAAGGAGACGGTGTCCGAGGTTGCGGCCGAGGTGAAGTTGGTGACCGGCTGGTCAGTGAAGAACCACGTGAACATGGAGCCTACGCGGTTGGTGGTGAGTGGTACGCCGTTCTCGTGAGCGATGCGGGTTACTCCGCTAGCGATGAGTTCGGTAGTTTGTTCGAGCCCGTTGTAGACGTCTTCCTGATGGTCGATGAGGTGGCGGAGGGTAGCGATCCCTGCGGCCATGGCGAGCGGGTTTCCGCTGAGAGTTCCGGCCTGATAGACGGGACCTAACGGGGCGAGGTATTGCATGATGTCGGCGCGTCCGCCGAAGGCTCCGCAGGGCAGTCCACCGCCGATGATTTTGCCGAGGGTCGTGATGTCCGGTGTGATGCCGTAGACCTGCTGCGCTCCGCCAAGGGAGAGGCGGAAGCCGGTCATCACCTCGTCGAAGAGGAGGAGCGCGCCGTGGGCTGCGGTGATCTCGCGCAGGCCTTCCAGATAGCCGGGATTCGGCGCGATGGTTCCGGCGTTGCCGACGACGGGCTCGACGATGACGCAGGCGATGTCGTGCGGGCGGGCGGCGAAGACGGCGGCGACGGAGTTGAGATCGTTGAAGGGCAGCGCAAGAGTGTGCATTGCGGTCTCAGCGGGTACGCCTGCGGACCCCGGAATGCCGAGGGTGGCGACTCCGCTGCCGGCTTTGACGAGCATGGCGTCGGAGTGGCCGTGGTAGCAGCCCTCGAATTTGATGACGAAGTTGCGTCCTGTAAATCCTCTTGCAAGGCGAATGGCGGACATGCAGGCCTCGGTACCCGAGGAGACGAAGCGGAGCTTCTCGATGGACGGAAAGCAGTGGGTGACGAACTCGGCCAGGTTGGCTTCGGCGGCGATGGAGGCTCCGAAGCTGGCTCCTTTGGCGACAGCCTGCTGAATGGCCTCGACGACGGGCGGGAAGGCGTGGCCGAGGATCATAGGCCCCCAGGAGCCGAAGAGGTCGAGATAGCGGTTGTCGTCTTCGTCGTAGAGCCAGGCGCCTTCGGCTCGGGTGAGGAAAGGTGGGTCTCCGCCAACGGCTCGGAAGGCGCGGACGGGGGAGTCTACTCCGCCGGGGAGGAATTTTTCGGCGCGTTGTTGCAAATGACGGGAACGGGTGAGGCTGCGAGGCATATTTGAAGTATAGGTGGAGGCGTTGGGAGCTTGCCCTATGACAGCACGAAGCCGGCACGGGTAAAGTAACAGACGCCGGATGCGGAGGTTTCGATGCATAGAGAGAAGGAAAGGGACCTGTCCCGACACAGGACGGGGGCAATGGCGGGGGGTGCCGCAGCGGCTGGTGCGCTGGCGATTGGCGCGTGTGCAGTGGGCGCGTTCGCAATCGGTGCGTTCGCAATCGGTGCGCTGGCGATTCGGAGGCTCGCTATCCGAAGCGGGCGCATCGAGAGGCTGAGCATCGGGGAACTTACGGTGGACCGGCTTGTGGTCAGCGAACGCGCTAACTCGGAAGGATCGGCTCGGATGATTGCGTCGGAATGATTGGGGTGTCCGGTTTTGGACGCCAAGAATCGCGAGCGGACAATCGCGACAGTGTGATTTTCGCCAAGTCATAGATAACTGGCGAAATAACTGCGACTGATTTTGGCTGGTGAGTTGCTTTCTGTTTAGCGGCGGGACTCGCCTTCCGGTGAACCGCAACCTTCGAGGAGAAAGAAATCATGACAACGCTCATGCAGGATATGCAGTATGCGCTGCGGCAGTTGCGGAAGACGCCGGGGTTCACGATTACCGTGCTGCTGACACTGGCGCTGGGGATTGGTGCGAATGCTGCAATCTTCACGCTGGTGAATGCCGTGCTGCTGAAGAAGCTGCCGGTTGCGGATCCGAAGATGCTGGTGCGGCTGGGCGGCAACGATGACTGCTGCGTCACCGGCGGGACGAAGGGCGATGGGGATTATGGGATGTTTTCGACCTATACCTACCAGCAGTTGAAGAAGAATCTCCCGGAGTTTGAGGAGCTGGCAGGGATCCAGGCGGGGTTTCATTTTCGGCCGGTGACGGTGCGGCGGGATGGAACGGGGGCTGAGCCGAAGAGCGTGATGGGAGAGTTTGTCTCGGGCAACTACTTCCGAACGTTCGGGCTGAAGCCGGACAGGGGGCGGCTGCTGGGAGATGCGGATGATGTGCAGGGCGCTCCAATGGCGGCGGTGATGAGCTACGACACGTGGCAGCGCGAGTATGCGGGCGATTCTTCCGTGATTGGGAGCACGTTCTGGGTGAATACGAAGGCAGTGACGGTCGTGGGGATTGCACCGCAGGGATTTTACGGCGACCGGATGTCGAACACACCGCCGGATTATTATCTTCCGATCGAGTCGATGCCGGTGGTGGCGGGTGTAGCGTATGTTCACGATCCGAACTCAAGTTGGCTGTACATTGTGGGTCGGCTGAAACCCGGAGTGGCAACGGCTCCGCTGCAGGACAAAGTGAATACGCTGTTGAAGCAGATTCTTGCGCATAGGTTCACGACGTCGAAACACGATCAGGAGGTGCTGGCGAAGACTCATGCGACGCTGACTCCGGGTGCGGCCGGGATTCAGGCGCTTCAGGATGAATATGCGTCGCATCTACGGTTGCTGATGTGGATCTCGGGACTTGTGTTGCTGATTGCGTGCGCGAATATTGCGAATCTACTGCTGGTGCGCGGCATGGGACGCAAGGCGGAGATGTCAGTGCGCACGGCATTGGGAGCGATGCGGGGAAGACTGATACGCCAATTGCTGACGGAGAGCATTCTTCTGTCTGTGATGGGAGGAGTGGCGGGCCTGGCGGTAGCGTTTGCAGGGACGCAGATGCTGTTGAGAATGGCATTTCCCGGCGACGAGAATGTTCCAATTCACGCGAGCCCTTCGCTCGAAGTTATCGGATTTGCGTTTGCGCTGTCATTGGTGACGGGTATTTTGTTTGGCGTGGCACCAGCGTGGATTGCGGCGAGTGCGAATCCTGCCGATGTTTTGCGCAGCGGAACTCGAACGACAGCTGCTGGAGCTTCACTGCTGCAACGTGGGCTGGTCGTTCTGCAGGCGGCTCTTTCGCTGATTCTGCTGGTGGGTGCGGGATTGTTTGCGCAGAGCCTGAACAAGCTCCAGGGCAAGGATCTGAAGCTGGATGCGAGGAACCGGTATATCGTGCATATCAACCCGCAGGCTGCGGGGTACTCGCAGACACAGGTCGAAGCCCTTTACAGGACGATCGAGGAGCGATTTCATACGCTGCCGGGTGTGACAAAGGTCGGGATCGCGACCTATACGCCGATGGAAGACAATAACTGGGGAACAGGTGTTGTTGTTCAGGGACAGCCACCGGTTGGCGGGTTCGGTGCCTCATTTGTGAAGGCAAATGCTGAGTTCTTTGATTCGGTGGGAACACGGGTGGTGATGGGTCGCGGAATCGGTGTGCGGGATACGTCGACCTCTCCGACCGTGGCGGTGGTCAACCAGGCGTTTGCGAACCATTATCTGAAGGGCCTCAATCCGATTGGGCAACACTTCGGCGGAGATGGGCCAGAGACAGCCGGAGACTATGAGATCGTGGGCGTTGTCGAGGACACCGCCTACGAGAGCGTGAGGTGGGAGAACCACTACATGTACTTTGTGCCGATGATGCAGCGTCCGCAGAGCGACAAAGGTCCCATTGAGAAGGATGAGGGGGTCTTTGCCGGGGCGGTTTCAATTGCCACGGATCGACCAATGAACGATATGGAGGCACTGGCACGAAAGACCCTGGCGGGAATTAATCCGAATCTTGCGGTCGTGAAGTTTCAGACGTTCTCGGAGCAGATCGGCGACCGGCTCAGCGAGGAGAAGATGATCTCGCGGTTGACGATGCTGTTTGGAGGGCTGGCCCTGCTGCTGGCGACAATCGGACTTTATGGCGTGACGGCCTATACGGTTGCGGGGCGGACGCCGGAGATCGGGATTCGGATGGCTCTGGGAGCCGAACGGGCCAATGTCGTTGCAATGATCATGCGCGGGGCAGCCACCCAGACGGTGTTGGGGCTGGCGATCGGCGTTCCCGTGGCGTTGCTGTGCGTGCGGTTTGTGAAGGCGCAGCTATACGAGATTACTCACGCTGATGCAAGGGTGATCGCGGGCGCGGTCGTTACGCTGGCTGTCGCGGCTTGCATCGCTGGACTCATTCCAGCGCGGCGAGCAGCGTCGGTCGATCCTGCCAGGGCGCTGAGAATGGAGTAGAGGTAGGGATTGCCCCGACGGAACATTTGGCATCGGTGGAGGAATATCATCGAAGCATGACCGACGCGGAGCGCAGCGCAATCGAGGGGCGGGCTTTGCTGCTGTATGACGGCGTCTGCGCTCTTTGCAACGGGTGGGTGAAGTTTTTGATGAAGCGGGACCGGGGCGACGAGTTTCGCTACGTTCCGCTGCAGAGCGGGTTAGGGCGTGAGGTACTGGCGCGGTTTGGGATTCAAGGGTTTCCAGATGGCGTGGTGCTGGTGGTGAATACGCTGACGGCGAAAGAGCGTTTGTACCAGCGGTCGGATGCGGTTGCGGCGAGCTTGCGGCTGCTGGATGGGTTTTGGCGGGGCCTGGGACGCACGCTGGGGCTGATTCCGCGTTCGTTGCGTGACTGGGGATATGGGGTGGTGGCGCGGTACCGCTACAGGGTGTTTGGGCGGTTCGATACCTGCCCTGTTCCGTCGCCGGAAGAGCGTGGGCGGCTCCTCGGCGTGTACGAGTAACCGCTGTTTTATGAGGCTTTCACGCCGATCCTGCTAGACTTAAATTCTTCGATTCAAAGCTACTCGAGATATGGAGCACTACCTTGCCGGACGAGACCTCCTCTACTGCTGAAACGACCGCTGAACAGGCGGCAGTGACCTCAGAACCTTCGCTGCGGACCGCTGCAGCGCAGAAGAAGACCGCTGGGCTGAAACAGGACGCGAAGAACAATGGTCCGGCACGGAAGAGCATCAGCTATGCGGATGCGGGCGTTGATATCAGTTCGGGCGACCGCAGCAAGCAGCGCATCAAGATGCTGGCACGGAAGACGTTCAACAAACAGGTGCTGAGCGAAATTGGCGGCTTCGGCGGCCTGTTTGCGCTGGATCTGGAGAAGTTTCCGAACCCGGTGCTGGTGTCTTCGACCGATGGCGTGGGGACGAAGCTAAAGGTGGCGTTTGAGCTTGGGATTCATCACACCGTGGGCGCGGACCTGGTGAACCATTGCGTGAATGACATTGCGGTTCAGGGTGCTACTCCGCTGTTTTTTCTGGACTACCTGGCGACGGGAAGGTTGGAGAACGAGGTGGTGGAGACGGTGGTGCAGGGTTTGAGCGAGGCCTGCCGGGCCAATGGCTGCGCGCTGATTGGCGGCGAGACTGCGCAGATGCCGGGCTTCTACGGGGACGGCGAGTATGACCTCGCAGGCACGATTATCGGCGCGGTGAATCGGGACAAGGTCATTACGGGTGAGCATATTCAGGTGGGCGATGTGCTGGTGGGGCTGCCCTCCAATGGCCTGCATACGAATGGCTACTCGCTGGCGCGGAAGCTGCTGTTTGAGGTGGCGAAGTATGGCCCGGAACAGTATGTCAACGAGCTGAAGGACAAGACAGGCGCTGCGTTGATGCGGACGCATCGCAGCTATCTCTCGGTGATCAAGAAACTGACCGGGGCAGAGGTCGTC
This sequence comes from uncultured Acidobacteriaceae bacterium, assembly GCA_963841335.1. GTDB lineage: Bacteria > Acidobacteriota > Terriglobia > Terriglobales > Acidobacteriaceae > Edaphobacter. The sequence continues at coordinate 1,650,988 of CAWJCF010000001.1, forward strand.
AGCGGCATGGCGCACATTACGGGCGGAGGAATTACGGAGAATCTGCCGCGGATTCTGCCAAAGGGGATGGGCGCGGTAGTGGACCGGGCTGCGTGGACAGTGCCTCCGCTGTTTGCGCATCTGCAGCAGCTTGGGAATGTGGAAGAGGATGAGATGCTGCGGACGTTCAATATGGGGATTGGATTGATTGCTGTGATTCCGGCGGAGAAGATTAAGAAGGCAAAAGCGATTTTGAACCGCGCGAATGAACGGCATTGCTTGATTGGGCGCGTCGTGCGTGGGGAGCGAAAGGTTAGCTACGCCTGATGTTTCATGGCAGCGGGTCGCCGAGCGGCGCGAAGGGTAGTTAGGAGCACTCCGAGGAGGAGTGCGCCCGCCGCGTCGGTGAAGACCGAGGCGTCGAGTGGAGACTTGATGCCCGTGCCAAGGGTCATTCCGAGGGCGAAGAGCACGAAGAGGATGGCTGCGCCGTAAGCTGCGCGTTCGAGTTGGAAGCCGGTGAGGAGTGCGAGGGCGAAGAGGATTTCCAGCGCGGTGGCGATGCCGGCTAACACGGGGATGAGGGGGGCAGGTGCATAGGGGTTGAGGATGCCTGTGTAGCGAACGAAGTGGGTCCAGTCTCCCCAGGCTACGTTGTGCGCGCCGTGCGGGCCCCAGAGACCGAAGCGATCGGCGACAGCGGAGAGAAGCGTTGCAGCGAAGGCAATGCGGGCGATCAAGATAGCGTAGCGAACGATGGGAACAGGTCTCATGGGGGATGCCTGACTGGCCGGCTGTTCGTTGCGATACACCATGGTATCGGAGCTGTGTTCTGATAGGGAAATCGCTCGTGGTTGAAGGATGCTATGCAGATGCGAGTTTGTCTCCGATGCTTTATTGCTTCGCTCGCCGTGAGTTGCGCAGTCCTGGGTGCTCAGACAACAACTGCGCCGGCAAGGAAGAAGGCTTCGGCGAGGGCGATGGATCGCGAAATGATGGAGGTTACGGTTCCACGGCTGGAGGCAATGTACCAGAGCCATAAATATACGGTGACGCAGGTGGTGCAGTGGTATCTGGCGCGAATTGAGAAGTACAACGGCATCTATCGTGCGGTGCAGTACGTGGATGCGAAGGGTGCGCTGGAGACGGCGGCTCGTGAAGACGCGGACGCTAAGGCCGGTGGCGCGAATTTCCATCGCGGACCGTTGTGGGGCGTGCCTATTGTGACGAAAGAGAATACGAGCGTCAAGGGACTGGTCACTTCCGATGGGTGGAAGGGCTTCATGATTCCCGGCAAACGACTGGTGGCTCCGAAGGACGCGACGATCGTGGCGAAGCTGCGCGGGGCCGGGGCGGTGATCCTTGGGCGGACGAATATGCCGGACTTTGCTGCGAGTGATACGAATCGCAGCACAGCGTATGGGCGCACGGGGAACGCTTATGACGTACGGTTCAGCCCGGGAGGTTCTTCGGGTGGGACAGTGACGGCGGTGACGGCGAATATGGCGGTGCTGGGCAATGGGACGGATACCGGGAACTCAATCCGGATGCCCTCGTCGACGAGCGCTGTGGTGGGAGTGTTTCCGACGCGTGGGCTGGTGAGCATTGCGGGGATCGCTCCGCTGGACTGGCTGCTGGACAACACGGGGCCGATTGCGCGGAACGTCACCGATGCGACGATTGCGCTGGATGTGATGGCGGGCGAGGATGCTGACGATCCGCGGACAGCGGGGTCGGCGGCCAAAGCCCAGACTGGGCCTTATACACAGTACTTGAAGGCGGATGCGCTGAAGGGGAAGCGGTTTGGCGTGCCGGCGATTGTGCTCTCGGGAGCGGGAATTCCATTCCAGGGGATACCCGCGTCGGCGACGTCGAAGGAGGTTGCGGCGGCTACGCAGGATGCGGTGACGCCGCTGCGCCCGGAGACGCGCGAGGCATTCATGAAAGCGATCGAGGGGTTGCGCGCGGTGGGAGCGACGGTGGTGTTCGACGACTCGATTCTGCCGGATAGCTTCGCGGTGACGGTGTCCCGCGTGGGGACGACTCCTTATATCCGCGAGGGGACGGAGAAGTTTTTGGCGGAGTATGGACCGCCTCAATATCACTCAGCTGCGGAGTATGAGAAGGCGGTGGGGTCGCCCTTGCCGGAGACGATCATCGGAAGCGGCGGCGTGTATGGGCACGTGGACAAGCCGGCAGTGAAGCAGACACTGATCGAGAGCGATCCTCAGGCGCAGGCGAACTTCTTTGGGCCGCGGACGAAGGCGCTCGCAATGTACATGGAGACACTGGACCGGCTGCATCTGGATGGGTATGTGTATCCGGCGGCGCAGATGCCTCCTCCGGATGAGACGATGCCGCAGGATGGGCAGATCAGCGGAGGCCCGCACTCGGCGACGGGATGGGTAAACATGATCGGGGTGCCAGCGGTGGTGGTGCCGGGAGGGTTTTATCCGGGCGGGCTGCCGTTTGGGCTCGAGATCTCGGCGCGGCCCTGGCACGACGGCGACCTGCTGGGGTGGGCCTATGCGTATGAGCAGGCGACGAAGCATCGCAGGCCTCCGGTGCTGGTGGAGCAGGGCCTGATGCCGAACGCCCGATAGAATTGCTTGAGGGATTTTTCTGGTGATGAAGCGGCTTGGTGTTCTCCTCTCAGGTAGAGGCTCGAATTTTCTTGCGATTGCGAATGCGATTCGCGAGCACCGCTTGGAGGGTGCGGAGATCGGGGTTGTGTTGTCGAACGTGAAGGATGCGCCGGGGCTGGCGGCTGCGCACGGGATTAAGCTCCCTGCGTTTGCGATTCCTTCGGCTGGACGCAAGCGGGCGGAACATGACGCCGAGATGATTGCGCGGCTGCATCAGCATAAGGTCGATCTGGTTTGCCTCGCTGGATATATGCGGATCATCTCGCCGGCGTTTGTTGCCGCGTTTCCAAACCGGATTCTGAATGTGCATCCTTCTCTGCTGCCTGCGTTTCCCGGGCTGGACGCGCAGAGGCAAGCACTGGAGTACGGCGCGAAGGTCGCCGGGTGCACGGTCCATTTTGTGGATGAGGCTGTGGACCATGGCGTCATTATTTTGCAGAAGACGGTGCCGGTGCACGATGACGACACCGCAGAGACGCTTTCAGCGCGGATTCTTGCGCAGGAGCATGCAGCTTATCCGGAGGCGATTGCGCGGGTGCTGAGTGGGGATTACGCGGTGCAGGGGCGGCGGTACCTGCGGTGCAATAAGTAACTTACTTAGTTACAGGAAGGACTTGTCCTGCCGGACGGCCCACTCCGCGTGGAGCGGCCACTTCGTGGCGGGTATACCGGTCGGGGCGCGCTAGATGTTTGGGGGCCTCGCGATGCTCGGCGCGTTAACTGGCGTGCCCTTGCTGGTCGGTTGCGTCGTTTAGCTTGACCTTGAAGTCCATTTTGCGGCGGCCGCGAAAGACAGTCAGAGTGACCTCGTCGCCGGCTCTGTGGGAGTTCATCGCTGCGGCCAGATCCTGTGGTTCTGCAATCTCCTGGCCATCCACGGCAACGATAAGGTCGCCACCGAGCATCACGGGAATATTGCCCTGGAAGGCGCGCTGGGTGCCTCCATGCAGACCCGCTTTGTCGGCTGCCCCACCGGGAAGGACACGCTCGATGAGGAGACCGTAGTCGGCAGGTAGGCCGATCTGTTCGGCGATGTCAGGGCCGATGGCGAGTGTGGCGATGTCCAGCGACGGACGCCGGACCCGGCCGTAGTGAGCAAAGTCCGCGATGACAGCCTTGGCGGTGTTGACCGGGATGGCGAAGCCGATGCCGGAGGACTGGTCGGCGCCGTTGTTGGCGATGAGCGTGGTGATACCGATGACCTCGCCCCGCGAGTTGAGCAGCGGGCCGCCGGAGTTTCCTGGATTGACGGCAGCGTCAGTCTGGATCGCGTCCTCGATCGGATTGTTGTTGGGGCCGTGAATGGAGCGGATCGCAGAGATGATGCCGCGTGTCATGGTTCCGGAGAGGCCGAAGGGGTTGCCGATGGCGTAGACGCGCTGGCCGACGGTGAGGCCCGTCGATTCGGCCAGCGTGGCGGGCTGAAGGTTCGGTGCGTCAATCAGAAGGAGTGCGAGGTCGTGGCCTTTATCCACGCCGACAACGGTGGCCTTGTACTTATGCTTGTCGTAGAGCGTGACTTCGACGCGCTGGGCGTTGTCGATGACGTGGTTGTTGGTGAGGATGTGGCCCTGCTTGTCGAGGATGAAGCCGGATCCCTGGCCCTGCTGCGGGACAGGACCGTAGAAGAAATCGAACGCGACGGCGGTGGAGGTGATGTTGACCACCGAAGGCAGCGCCTTCTTGTAGACGGCGATGTTCTGTTGCTCTTCGACGTCATAGGCCGGAGCCGCATTGGCCTGCGTAAGTTCGAAGTCGCCAAGGGGGCCGGTGACAGTGGCAGTGTTCGTGCTGGTACCAGCGACGGCCGGAGCAGCATGATGCACCCAGGGTGCCGACGCGCCAGTTGTTCCGACGTGAGTCGTCACGTAGTAAAACGCCGAGAGAATGAGAATTACAAGAACAACGGGACGCAGTTTCATCGCGGGCACGACCTGATCTTTCAAATCGCAGACTCTGTCTGCCGACAGTACGATTGTATCGAGGCTTACGTTCCGAAGTCTGCCGGAGACCGGTAAGTCCCGCTATGTCAATGATCCTCGGTCATCGTAGGTGCCTGTGCAGCAGCCGTTTGCAGGATGGGCCAGAGCTGATCGACCTGCCACTCGAGCTCAGCGATCGGGCCGCCGTTGGTGAGGATGTAGTCGACGAGCGAACTTTTCTGGTCGTCGGGGAGCTGTTGGGCGAGACGCCTGCGGGCTTCGGCCTCTAGCGACTCGCAGCGAGCTTCCGTCAGTTCGGCGCCTGCAGCCGACCGGGCGACAAACCGGGCGACCTTGATCTCTTCCGGAGCAGTAACAAGAATGGTTCGGTCGAAGCGCCTGTGCCAGCGGCCCTTGTCGCCGGGTTGGCCAGCGTTGTTGGTCTCCCCGTAGTTGGTCTCAAAGATGAGGGCGGACTCGACGATAGCTACAGCGAGCGGATCACGCTCGAAGATAGCTTCTGTCAGCTTCGCCTGGCGGGCGATGACTGCGGGATGAACGATGGCGTTGAGCTCTTCAACGCGACCGTCGGAGAAGGCGATTTTAGCCAATGCCGGCCGATCGAGTTGACCGTCAGGCAGAACGACGCCGCTGCCGAAGCGCTCAACGATCGCTGCATAAACGGCCTGACCGGGTTGCATCAGCTCGCGGCCAATGCTGTCGGATTGGAGGATGTGGGCGCCATGTGCAGCAAATAGTCGAGCGGCAGTAGATTTACCGCTGCCCAGACTACCGGTGAGGCCAACACGCAGCATGAGGTTTACTTCTTTCCCGTTGCGAGGTCGCGCCGCAGTTTCGCCGCAGTGACGGTGTTGTGCATCAACATAGCGATGGTGAGCGCGCCAACGCCGCCCGGGACTGGCGTATAAGCTCCGGAGTGCGCAAACGCCGCAGGGTCGATGTCGCCCACAACGACAGACCCCCGCTTTGCGAAGGTAGCGGCGCGGTCCGGCTCATTAGGAAAGAACTTCTCGACTTCGACGGGATCGGTAATGCGGTTGATACCGACGTCGATGAGGGTCGAACCCGGTTTGACCATCTCAGGAGTGACGAACCCTGCGCGGCCGATGGCGGCGACCAGGATGTCGGCTTCGCGGGTGACCTTTGCAAGGTCACGGGTCTTGCTGTGGCAGATCGTCACCGTCGCGGAGGAGTTCAGCAGCATCATCGCGGCAGGTTTCCCGACGATGTCCGACCGGCCGATGACGACAGCGTTCTGTCCCGCGACCGGAATGTCGCTGCGGCGCAGAATCTCCATGATCCCCGCTGGAGTGCACGGCGCGAGGCCGGGCTGACCGCTTTGCAGACGGCCCGCATTGATGGGATGGAAACCGTCGACATCTTTGTCGGGGTTAACTGCTTCGAGGAGGCGCTTGGTATCGACGTGGCGAGGCAGCGGGAGTTGGATGAGGATGCCGTCGATGTCGTCGCGCTCGTTGAGGTCGTCGACGAGGTCAAGCATCTCGTCGGTCGTGATGCTCTCCGGCGGAGTAATCATCTCGCTGAAGATGCCGAGCTCACCGCAGGTCTTTACTTTGCTGCGAACATAGATCTGCGACGCGGGAACCTCGCCCACCAGAATAACCGCGAGGCCCGGCGCAATGCCCTGAGCCTTGAGAGCTTGGACCTCAGCCGCGACTTCGGCCTTGATTTGGCCGGCGATAGCGATGCCGTCTAGAATTCGGGGTGTTGTCATCTTCTTTATGGTATCGCGGTGTGTCGCTCGCGGTTGCGGATGATTCGCTAAGATAGTGGCATGAACGCGCGTACCATGACAGCAGAGGATCTGCGCTGGGTCGTCTGTCCGGCCTGCCACAAGACTCTGCATTTGGAGTCTGACAATGTGCGCTGCTCGGGATGTGGACGCCGCTACCCTATCGTTGACGGCATTCCCGTTCTGCTGGCGGACCGGGCGATCTAGTTTCTCCGGGCTTGAAACTTCGGGATCCCATTCTTCGTAAATTGTTCGGTGGATATATCCCAGGCCATAGTAGCTTGTCTTGTGTTCGGCTCCCCGGCGGACTCGACGCGTCGTTCTTGTTTTCTTTGCGTCTAACCAAAGGGAGATGCCGTCGAGCGGGAGCGACAGATGAAGGCCAGAATGGCGACCGTTGAAAAGTTTTCCGACGCGGATCTCACTGGTCTGCGCGAAGACCTGATGAAGTCTGGCCTTGACTCCTGGCAGGCCGCAGACCTGATCAGCAGCTTCCTTGCAGCACGTGGCTATGGCGTCTCCATGCAGGATGCCCGCACGGCCGCGTTCCGCATGGAGGTGTCCAGTTGCTCGTTGCGCTGCCTGCAGGAGGAGCTGGAGAAGATTGCCCAGGTAATGTAACGTTTTTTCTTTGGCCACTCTGTTTCCGCGTAGGCTGTTGGCATGCGTCCCGAAATCGCGTTCCGCATGACTGCCTTGCTTTGCCTGTCGTTGTGCGCGTCGTCTCTCCTCGCTGCTCCGCAGGCGGATCCGCAGCAAGCCGAGAAGACGACTCTGACAAGTGGAGTCGATCGTCTTGCAGGAACAGAAAGCGCTTCCCAAATCCAGTATGTCCGTCTGATTTTGACTGGCTCGCTACGTGGGAATCTTCCGCCAGAGTCTCCCGTGCCCCCGCCGACTCTCATCGCCCAATGCACTCTGAGGCCGAACGGACGGTCGTACTTCGAGTTCTTCGCAAACTTCGGCGGCGCAACTGACTTGGCGTACTATCCGCCGTGGACCCCGGCGACACAGAATGACCTCTTCCCGCCGATCACCCAGAAGGTGACCATCACGATGGATTTTCTGGGCTACAAACCGGTGAAACCAGCACGGCGCCAGTGGGAGATTCCAATCCAGACGCCGGGACAATTCCGCTACAACCCTCCCGGCGGCGCGTCTTCCAACATGGAGGAGATTACCTATTACCTGCGCTACCTTCTGGCGCTTCCCACGCTCCGGCTCACGCTGGGTGACCGCTCGGCGGAGTACATGACGACTCCGCTACTGGATGCGATTCGCAAAGAGCCGCTCTGCCGCGCCTCTGGTCTCTAGGGCACGTTTCCTCTCGAAAAACGGTGGTGGGGGCGGCGAAGGAGCGTCAAGCGGAGGCGGCTCGCACAACTAGCGTTGCGTCCTGCTCTGGCTATTCAGTTCGGCGAGGATGCCATAATCGGTTAATGCAGTCCCTCTGGTCTCCCACCGACTGGCCTCATCGCCTTGGCGAGCTCCAAGCTTCCACGGGCGAGCTGAAGGAAGCTCCCCTCCGGCGCGATGTGCGTTCGTTGGGCATGCTGCTGGGCGAGGTGCTTCGCGAGCAGGCTGGAAACACGCTTTACGAGGCCGTCGAAGCGCTGCGACGGGGAGCGATTGCCCGCCGCGAAACGGAAGCAGCGCAGAATGCGCAGACCGATGCAGCCTCCTCCGGAGCGCATCTGCGAGAGGCGCTGGATCGCGTCCAAAGCTTCGAGCTTCCTGCCGCCTACCAACTTGCGCGGGCCTTCAGCTTTTACTTCGAGCTCATTAATCTGGCCGAAACGAATCACCGTAAGCGCCGACGGCTCTCACATCAACTCGAAGAAAAAGGCTCATCGACCGGTGGAGTCCAGCGTGGCGATCTTCGCGGCACACTGCGTCGTATGCGCGAAGCCGGCGTCTCCAGGGAAGAAACCCTCGCTCTCCTTCGCCACATCTGCGTCTACCCCGTATTCACAGCGCACCCCACGGAAGTCGCCCGACGCAGCGTGATGTTCAAACGACGCCGCATCTCCGACCTGCTGGAGCGCCTCGATCGCATCCCTGTCCCCGAGTCTGGGTTGAAGGCGATGGAGCGCGATCTGCTCGCCGAAATCACCGCGCTGTGGCAGACCGATGACGTCCGCAGCGTTCGGCCCACGGTGCGCGACGAGATTCGCATGGCGCTCGATTACTACGAAGCCAGTCTCTTCGATACGCTTCCCGTACTCTACGCCGAGGTTGGATCGGCACTCGCAGCGGAGTACCCAAAACAGGCAACGGATGATATTACAAATACCTGCGAGCTCCCGGAACTGATTCGTTTTGGATCATGGATCGGCGGGGACCGTGATGGCAATCCTTTTGTCACTCCGGAGGCTACGCGCGAAGCTCTTGGGATGGCTCACAGTCTCCTTCTGAGCCACTACCGTCGCAGACTGCAGAACATCTTTGAGCAGCTAGCCAGCTCGACCCAGCAGGTTCCCGTCTCGGCGGAGCTGAGGAAGTTGCTCGACCGTTACCTAAAACAGCTTCGGACCGCGGGTCAGGATGCTCTGGAGCAGCGCTTTACGCACGAATCCATCCGTCTGCTCATCGCCTGCATCATGATGCGACTCGGTGCGACGCCCCAGTCCGCCGTTCCTGTCCCGGCGAATCCCGCGTTGACGCCTTATACGCGACCCGCGGAGCTTCTCGACGACCTCGCAACGCTGCGCAAATCGTTGGTGGAACACCGCGGCCACCGGCTCGCCGAGATGCTGATAGACCCGCTGCTGATGGAAGTCCGCACCTATGGGCTGCATCTGCAAACACTGGATATCCGGCAACACGCCCGCGTTCACGCGGCAGCAGTGGAGGAGATCTCGGCGTGGCAGACGGGCGGTCCGCTTGCCCTGCCTTCCGCTCTCACAAATCAGACCGCCGAAGTACTCGACACCTTCCGCACCATCGCGGAGTTGAAGCAGACCTACGTGCCCGAGGCGATTCGCCAGTACGTCATCAGCGGTGCGACGAGCGCCGAAGATGTCCTGCATGTTCTCTGGCTAGCGCGCCTTGGCGGAGTTCGCGTCGAAGCGAGTGGAGATGATCCGGGACTGCAGCCTGTCCCTCTTTTTGAATCGATTGAAGACCTGCGGAATGCTCCCAAGATCATGCGTACTCTATGGACCAGCGAAGCGTATCGGCCACTGCTCAAATCATGGGACGGACGTCAGGAGGTCATGCTCGGCTACTCCGACTCCAACAAAGATGGCGGCATGATCACCAGCACCTGGGAGATATGGAAGGCGCATCGCGCCCTCCACGAAGTCGCGCGCGAATGCTATGTCGATCTGCGGCTTTTTCACGGACGCGGCGGAACGGTCGGCCGAGGTGGTGGCCCTACGCATCGCGCCATCTTTGCGCAACCCATCGACAGCTTCAACGGCGAACTGCGGCTGACGGAACAGGGCGAAGTGCTGAACTGGAAGTACTCCGACGTGATTCTTGCCGAGCGCAATCTCGAACTGATGATCGCGGCGAGTCTCGACGCACTCGCACGGCCCGATGCCGCGATGCAGCACGGTGCAAAGACGCCTCACCTGACCGGCGAAATCCTTCCCGCGTGGGAGACCGCCATGGACGAGCTCTCGGCTACGTCATATGAGTTTTATCGCAAACACATCGTTGAGGATCCTGAGACATTCATCTACTTCGAGCAAGCCACGCCGGTTGCGGAACTCGAGCACGCACGGATCGGCTCACGCCCTGCCAAGCGCGGCGGCAAAAAGTCGATGGCTGACCTTCGCGCCATTCCATGGGTCTTCGGCTGGATGCAGTCGCGCCAGTTAGTGCCCGCCTACTTCGGCGTTGGCCACGCGCTCGAGCGCTTCGTGCGCGAACATGCGGTCGGACTCACCCAGCTTCAGACGATGGCGCGCGACTTCCCGCTATTCCTCGACATCATCCGCAACGTGGAGATGGCGCTAGCCAAGGCCGACTTCGGCATCGCAAGGCTCTATGCTGCCCTCGTAGAAGACGAAGCTCTACGTAATCGCGTCTTCGCGACGCTCGAGGCGGAGTTCAAGTTGACACATAGGATGATTCTCGAGGTCACGAAACAGAGTTCCCTACTCGAGAAAAACCCCGTGCTCAATCACTCGATCCGGCTGCGCAACCCCTACGTTGACCCCATGAGCCTGATCCAGGTCGAGCTGATTCGCCGCAAGCGCGCAGGCGACGACTCCCCCGAACTGAACCGCGCTATCGCCGCAACCATCAACGGAATCAGCGCTGGCCTTCGCAACACCGGCTGAGCGTTGCCTTACGCAAGCTGATATAGATATTCGACGAACGACGCGACTGCGCCATCGAGCCCTTGCACCTTAGGGTTGGTCGAATCGATAAGGTAGTACTCGTCGGGAGCGTGGGCACCCGTGCCGTTCCCTAACCCAAAGTGTCCGGCAGGAAGACTGACTGGCGCGCCGGTGAAGACACAACCCGGCCATGATCCGGCGCTGCGCGGCCACAGTTCGGGATCGAGACCGAGCTTGCGGTAGGTCGCAACCTGCGCCTGGATGAGTTTGCTGTTAGGATCCGTCGACGTTGGGTCGTAGCCGCCGCTCATATTCACCTCAATATCTCCAAATCCCTGTTTTGCGAGATAAGCCTTAAGCTTGGCCAGCGTGTCCTCGGCGGTCATATCCGGGACCAGGCGCATGTCGATCTTCGCGAGTGCGCGATGCGGCAGAACGGTCTTGCCGCCTGGGCCCGTGTATCCCGCCACCAGCCCTTCGATATTGATCGTCGGCTTCGATTCAAGGAGCATCAGCGAGTCAAGGTAACTCACGTCGTGCACCCAATGCTGTACGCCGTATAGTTTCTTGACGTCTGTTTCATTTCCTTTTGCTGCGACTGCTTCAATCATCTTCTTCTGCGCGGCTGTCAGCGGCTTCACCTTGTCAAAAAAACCCTCGACCGCAGGCGTGTGTCCATCCTTCTCGACTAGCGTGTTGAGTGCCTGCACAAGATGCCAGGATGGCGAGTCCAACGCAGCCTCCATGCTCGAATGAACGTCATTCTTCGATCCTCTGCCCCACCGCTCGCCGCTCGAAACCAACTCCAGTTCCACTACGCCTTTGGCGCCTAAAGAGATCTCGACGCTTCCGTCAGCATTTTGGCTGGCCGCGGGCATGAAGACACCAACGCACTTCTTTATCTCCGCCAACACCTCAGGGCTACGCACGATTTGGACGAAGTGGGGCGAGCCAATCTCTTCTTCGCCTTCGCAAACCAGCACGAGATTCACCGGCAGCTTTTTGCCCGCGGCCTTGAACGCCATCAACGCACTGAGGAACGAGTTTTCCGGTCCCTTCTGATTCACGGCCCCACGGCCCATGCAGACAGTTCCCAAGCCAGGATGCTGAACAAGCTTCGCCTCAAGCGGAGGGGAACTCCACTCCTCCGGCACAAACTGCTTTACGTCGTACATAAAATAGATCCCCACGGTCGTGCGCGCCCCGGCATCGATCTTGCCGAAGACTCCTGGCTTGCCATCCGTCGGCACGAGCTTCACGTCGGTAAATCCTGCGTCCCGAGCCAACTTGGCCATGTACTCCGGGCCCTGCGGAAAATTTCTGTTCTCGGCCGCAATGGACGGAAGAGCAATCCACTCCTGCAGGCGTTTCACATTCTCGTCGTGCATCTTCGGGATCTGCTGCAGCACGGCCTGTTTATCGCTGTCGTCCGCGGCAAACGCCGCCATCGCCGACCCCGGAGCCGCCGTCAACGCCACCCCCGCGACTGCTCCCTGCACAAATTCCCGCCTGTTCAGACCCATACGCTCCCCTTTGCCCTGAAGATTTGTCTGTGATGATTTGACGAAATGGTATCACTCGCTTCCGCCGCGACCTACCCGAAAGAAGGCTCTGGTAGGCTTGAATAACAACAAAATCAAGGAGTTTCACGCATGCGCCTCCGTTTCCTCGCCTTGCTTTCGCTTTGCGCCATCACGCTGTCTTCCTTCGCCCAAGGTCCTCGCCAGGCGCTCACGCCAGAAGAGACAAAGACCCTCATCGAAAAGCGTGAGTCGATTGAGAAGCAGTTGGAGGGCATCGCCATCATCGACCGCAAGGTGATGGTGCCTATGCGAGATGGCGCGCGTATGGCGGCGGACATCTATCGGCCGAAAGATGCGAGCAAACAATATCCCATCATCTTCAGCCGCACTCCGTACAACTTCAACTACTGGGATGTGCGGCTTGGCACCTATCGCGACATGTCCAACGAGCTGGAAGCGGTCAAACGAGGCTATGTACTCGTCGAGATGAACGAGCGTGGCCATTTCTTCTCCGAGGGCAACTACGACATCCTCGGCGCACCCCTGACCGACGCCGACGATCAATTCACCTGGATGGGTACGCAACCGTGGTCGAACGGGAAGGTCGGCCTCATCGGCTGCTCATCCACTGCCGAGTGGCAGCTCGCCGCTGCGTCGCTCGGCAACAAGCACCTCACCACAATCATCCCCCAGAGCTTCGGTGCTGGTGTCGGCAAAGTGGGCCCATACAACGAGCAGGGCAACTGGTATCGCGGCGGCGCCGTGCAGATGTTGTTCATCGACTGGCTCTACGGGGAACAAAATCAACTGCGTCCGATGTTTCCAAAGGATATGTCGCAGCAGGATCGCATCCAGGCCTCGAAGATGTTCGATCTCGCTCCTCAGATGCCTCCCGTCGATTGGGCCAAGGCCTTTGAGCACCTACCCGAAAAGGACATCATCTCCGCTGTCGGAGGGCCCAAAGGAATCTTCTCCGACAAAATGCCGGACACCACTGGCGGCGCCATGATCGAGCGTACGCCAAACGACCCCGCGTGGCGCAAGGGCGGCATCTGGCAGTCGGACACGATGCCCATCGACGTCCCCGGATTCTGGTTCATGACCTGGTATGACGTCTCCACTGGACCAAACCTCGCCGCGTACAACTTTGTTCGTTCCACCGCAAAGGGCGAGGCGGCAAACGAGCAGTACGCCATCATCGCTCCCACGCTGCACTGCGGCTACACCCGCGCAAAAGAACACACCGTCGTCGGCGAACGCGACATGGGCGATGCGCGCCTCGACTACAACGCACTCACCTATGCGTGGTTCGATCACTTCCTCAAAGGCGAAGACAACGGCTTCCTTCAGAAACAACCCAAGGTGATGTACTACACGATGGGTTCGAACAAATGGCAGCACTCGGAGACATGGCCACCGGAGGGAGCGAAGAACGTCACGCTGACGCTTTCGAGTGCAGGTCACGCCAACACCCTTCACGGCGACGGAAAGCTCGCAGTTGACGCTTCTACCTCTCTCGTGCAATTCACCGACGCATCGACTGCACCCAACCTGAAGATCGATCTGCCGGACACCTTCACCTATGACCCCACGCATCCCACACCGAGTTACGGCGGCAACGTCTGCTGTGCCGCCAACACGATCCCTGGCAACGGCGGCGCGTTGGATCAGCGCAAGATGGAGGAGCGCCCCGACATCCTGGTCTACACTTCCGAGCCATTGAAGGAAGCCATCGAAGTTTCGGGACCCATGACCGCCACCCTTTACGTCTCCTCCGACGTGAAGGACACCGACGTCACCGTCAAAGTCATCGACGTGCTGCCTGACGGCACTGCCTACAACCTTGATGAGACCATCCAGCGCCTCCGCTACCGGGAGGGCGACGACAAAACGGTCTGGATGGAAAAGGACAGAGTTTACAAGGTCACCCTCACGCCGATGAACACAAGCAACTACTTCGACGCGGGCCACAGAATCCGCATCGAAATTGCCGGCTCAAACTTCCCGCGCTTCGACCGCAACCTGAACACGGGCGGTAACAACTACGACGAGACAACCGGAGTCGTCGCGCACACCGCAATCCATCACTCAACGCAATATCCCAGCACGCTTACGATCTCGGTCGTAAAACAGTGAGCAGTAAGCACTCAACCTTAAGCGAAGAGTAGGCCATCAGCTCCCTCTTCGTCACACAAATCAATACCCCTGGTCAGCACGAAACGCAGTCACTTTGTTCTTCACAAACGTCACCGCCATCGGCTTGCCCAGATTCGCAAAGACGACCATGCGATTGCCATAGTCGTTGCTGGTGCTCTTCGAAACCTGCCCGAGAGACAGCTCCACCTGCCGCTCATTCATCCCAAGAATGATCTCGTGCGCATCGACCGCCTTCCAAATCTCCGGACCCCAGTGCTTGTACAACTCGTGCGGGTCGTCGTAAAAGAAAATTTCGTCAGTATAAAAGGTGTATTGCCCCGCCTGACGATAGCCCACTGGAACGACGTATTCCTTAGTGTCGTTCGGCTTCGAGAAAACCAGCAGCACCTGCTTGTCGCCGCCGGGAATGCGGAATGTTGCAGCCTTCGGAGCCACCTGCTCAACCGCATCCTTCGCGATGATTGGCTCGGCACCCAGCAGCGTTCCCGCGCTCTTGCCATACTGTGCCGCGTGGCCGACGAAGGGATAGTACTCAAGCTGCCCACCAGCCGACACCCAGAGCGTCGACCCGTTCAGGCCCTTGATGTCTTTCAACGTATCGGGGCGCTTCTTCTTGAGAAAGACCAGGTCATCATCGGCGATCACCTCTCTTTCGGGCGCCTTGACGACCATTGGCTTGTTGCGTTCATGACGCAGGTACAACACCTCGCCGCCCACGGCCAGCAGCAGTACGATGATCCCTCCAATCGCCGCCTTTACCCCATTTCCCATCGCAATCCTTTCGCATCAGGTCTCGAATCTTCGGACTCTGTCAATCTAATTTACCGGTTCCGCTACACTCAATTCCTTTTCGGCTCCCAACAGCGACTCCGCCGTAAGCTGGTCGGCCTTGCGCAGTTGCGGGAACAGCGCCGCGGCAGAACACGTCACTGCCATCGACGCTAAGCCACCGATGACCACAGCCCGCACAGCGCCCCACCACTGTGCTGTCACCCCGCTCTCAAACTCGCCAAACTCATTCGAAGCCCCGATAAACAGCCAGTTCACCGCGCTCACCCTGCCACGCATCTCCGGCGGAGTCGCCAGTTGCAGCAGGCTCGACCGCACCACCACGCTGACCATATCGCTCGCGCCAACAATCACCAGCGCCACCGCACTCAGCCAGATGCTCTTCGATAAACCGAAGACCACCGTCGCTGCGCCAAAGATTCCGACACACACCAGCATGGTCGCGCCGGCACGCTGCTTGATCGGCTTCACCAGCATCGTCAGCGATACCACCAGCGCACCAACCGAAGGCATCGCACGCAGCAACCCAAGCCCGCGCGGCCCGGCATGCAAAATATCGGTCGCAAAGATAGGCAGCAGCGCGGTCGCCCCGCCAAGCAGCACTGCAAACAGATCCAGCGAGATCGACCCCAACAGCAATTTGGCGCGCCAGACATACTCAAGGCCAGCCAGCACGGTCCTCATGTTGAATGATTTCTTGTCTGTCGTGACCATCCTGGCTTGGATCATGCTGACGAGCACGATGAACCCCAGAAGCATCAAGAGTGTAAAGGCATAGACGATCGGAGCGCCGTTCCACCCCGAAGCAAAACCACCCAAGGGCAGTGTGAACAGAAGTCCTCCGACGGCCGGGCCTGACATGTTTGCAATTTGAAAGACGGTCGCACCCCACGTCACTGCATTAACGAAGTGATCCTTCGGAACCAGACTCGGAAGCATCGCACTCGCAGCCGGCCCGCTGAACGCCCTGCCCAACCCAATCCCAACCAGCACAGCGTAGATGGGCCACACCCGCCCTCCGCGCAGCGCTGTCGCGCTTAACGAGAGCCACAGCAACACTCCAGTACAAATCGCCTGCAGACTGTAGCAGAGAAGAATGATCTTTCGACGATCGAAGCGGTCAGCAGCGTGGCCGGCCGCAAGCATGACGAACAACCCAGGCAGGAACAGCGCAAGTCCTGTGTATCCCAAATCGAGCGCCGAGTGAGTCAGCGCGTAGACTTGCCATGCCACCGCGACGGATTGCGCCTCCGCGCCAAGAATCACCATCAACCGGGCGGTCTGGTACAAGCGGAAGTCCCGCGATTTGAACGCCGACCGGAAGTCTCTCTTTGCCTCCGGTTCCAATCGTTTCGAACCATCCGCCATATCCTATGTTTTCACACTTCGGTTACAAACACTTCACGGATTCCCGCAATTTCCCCACAGCAACAGGAAGCCACGCCTTAGCGGCCGAGATAACGCTTGTACTGCGTTTCGACCACACCCGTGTTTCGCGCCAGCGTCAGTTTCGACTGATTGTATTGGTAGAGTGTATTCACCAACTGGCTCTGCGCCTGCGCCAGCACAGCCTGCGCCTGCACAACAGGAAGATTGTCATCCACCCCGGCCTTGAATCGGTCGCTTGCGTCCTGGACCTCCTCGGAGGCGAGATTGACGTTACTGCGCGCCACCTCAACCAGCTCCTTCGACGATTCCACATCGAGCATCGCCGATCGAATCTGCCACTCGATCGAAACGTGGAGCGACTCAATCTGCTGGTGCAGCGCCGTCACCTGTGCCGCGGCAACCTGATTCTCACCACGCAACTGCCCTTCCTCGAACACCGGAACGCTAACCTTGCCGGTCGCCGAAAAGACGCCGTGATACAACCCGTCGACCACGCCAATCACGCCATAGTAACCGTTGAACGCCAGCGTCGGCAGCCTCTCCGTCCTGACTGCCTTGTACGCCTGGTTCGCAACCTGAAGCTGCGCCTCGAGATTCAGCAAATCCTTCCTGCGCTGGAACGCAAGGTGCTTCGCATCGTCGAGCGACAACTCCGCAAACTCCGCATAAGGAGCCGTGTCCGTCAGCGCAAGCTCCTGGTCCGCCGGTAGTCCGATCAACCGGTTCAGCTGAATCTTGTCTTTGGCGAACGCATTTTCATCGCTAATCACAGCCTGCTGCTGCGTCTGCAACTGCACTTGAGCGCGCAGCACATCAAGGTTCGTCCCCACGCCGGCATCATGCTGGGCCTTTGCCTGATCGAAGGCCACCTGGTCCGCTTTCTCAAGAGCGCGAGCGTTTTCAATCTGCGCGGCATCGGCAAGCGCCAGCAGATATTGCGTCCCAACTGCAAGCGTCACCCCCCCCTGCACATTCAGCGTGGTGTAGTTCGCCGCAGAGGCCGCCTTCTGCGCCGAGCGATAGAGATAGTACGCCGGCAGATCGAATAGCTCCTGGTCCATGCTGATCTGCGCCGATGCCGTGTTCACCTTCACGATCGTGGGAAACGTCCCAGGAGCAATGCCGAATTCCGCCAATGAACCTGGCTTGAAACCCAGCGCCGCCAGATCGATCTGCTGCGCCTCAAGCGCACCTTTTGCGGTCAGGCTGGGCAGAAGACTGTTCTCCGCAGTTAGCAACTCGCCGTGAACCATGCGCTCATTCTGAATCGTGAGGAGCATCTGCAGATTCTGCTTCTCGCCGCGAACGATCGCGTCATCGAGACTCAGCGGCAGAGCTTCCGGGGCCGCGCGCTCCACGGTGACACCGCCGGGCAGCTTCGGCACATTCGGCACAGGAGCCTGCGGCAGCTCCGCACCAGGCGTCTGCGCCACAATAGACCCGCCACACAAGAGCAGCGCGAGCGGCCACACAACTCCATGCCGCCACCGACGGTTTTTGTTGAAAAATTCCCTCAGGACCTTCATTCGCTCCTTTATTAGAGTGCCACACCAGCCCCCAAGATGCAGAAATGGTTCAAAATCCGCGACCTGCCGCCGTCCTGGGCCCTCCCATAAAGGGCTGTCGGATAAAATACAAAAGATAACCTTATGCGTCTTAACTCAATGAACCGCATCGCAGTCGCCGCCGTTTCCCTGCTTCTCAGCCTTCCCACCATCCCCGCTCTCGCGCAGGCGGGCGCCTATCGGGACACCTCCATGCTCCGCGCCCCGGCCGGCGTTCCCGTCGCCATCTATGAGTTCGAAGACATGGAATGCCCCGCCTGTGCCCACGCCTTTCCCATCGTTCACACCGCCGCTGAGAAGTACAAGATTCCTCTGATCCGCCACGACTTCCCACTCGGCCCCGCCCATCCCTGGAGCTTTGACGCTGCCGTTATCGCCCGCTACATGCAGGACAAGATCTCTCCGCAGGCTGCCGATGATTATCGCCGCGCTGTCTTCGCGAGTCAGGCCTCCATTGCCACCAAGGAAGACCTCAACGCCTTCTCTCAAAAATATTTTCAGCAGCATGGCCGCGTCATGCCCTTCGTCATCGACCCCAACGGACTCTTCGCCGCCGAGGTCCGTGCCGACCACACCCTCGGTGAGCGCATCAACCTTCACCAGACGCCAAGCATCTTCATCGTGACCCAAAAGGGCTACGCCGAGGTCACAGACGTCTCCCAGCTCTACTCCATGCTGGACACCGCAATCGCAGAAAACCCCGCGCCAAAGACCGCAGCAAAGCCAAAGACCACAGCCCACAACTAGTCGTTTTCACGCAGACAAAAGGCCCGGGCGTCAGCTCGGGCCTTCGTCTTTCACATCGGCCTGAGAACTACTTCGCCGAAGTCTCTGTCCAGAGGAACGCCATCTCATCCGAGTAATCCTGCACCAGCTGCGTCTGCGAGACGCCCGCGCTGTGTCCACCCTTCACGCTATAGTGCAACAGAATCGGCCGTCCGCTCGAACTCGCCGACTGCATTAGTGGAGTCATCTTCCGCGCATTCATCGGATCGACGCGAGTGTCGCCGTCTCCCGTGAAGAAGAAGATCGCCGGATACTTCGTTCCCGCCTTCACATTCTGGTACGGCGAATACTTCAGGATGTACGGATAGTCCTTCGCATTCTCCGCCGAACCATACTCCGTCGTCCACGTCCGGCCCATCTCGAACATCTGGTAGCGCAAGCATGTCCAGCAGCGGATACCCGCACCAGATCGCGCCAAAAAGATCCGGGCCGTTGCGTCATCGAAGCACCCATCAACAGACCGCCGTTCGATCGCCCGCGAATCGCAAACCGCTCCGGCGTCGTGTATTTATTCGCAATCAGATACTCAGCCGCGGCGAACCAGTCATCAAAAACATTCTGCTTCTTCTCAAACATCGCCGCCTTGTGCCAGGCCTCGCCATACTCATTTCCGCCGCGCAGGTTCGGCAGCGCAAACCATCCGCCCTGCTGCATCCACCACGCATACTCCGGGTTCCAAACCGGCGTCTCGCTCAACGCGAACCCTCCGTAGCCGGTCATCAACAGCCGCTCGCTGCCATCACGCTTCAGACCCTTCTTCCCCGCGATGAACATCGGCACCTTCGTCCCGTCCTTCGACGTGTAGAAGACCTGCCTCACCTCATACTGCGACGAATCGAACGGCACCTTATCCGTGTTGAACACGTCAGATTTTCCCGTCTTCGTGTCGTAGTGGAAGATCGTCGGCGGCGTAATAATCGACTGGAAGGTATAGAAGCCATCCGTATCCACGGCTCGTCCGAACAACGTCGAACCCGCGCCGATTCCAGGGAACGCGATGTGTCCCTCCGCCTTACCCTCCAGCGAATAGATCGTCACCTCTGAATTCACATCCTTCATCCGCAGCGCAAAAATCTTGTTGCCGACGACGTTCACCGCCTCCAGCACATCCGCTCCCTCTGGAATGATCACCGGCCAATCATCCGGCCCCTTGCCCTGAACAACCTTCAGTACACGCCCGTTCGGAGCCTTATAGTCCGTCCGCATATAGAACGTGTCGCCCACGTTGAACTCGCCAAACCTGCTGTCGATCCCATAGACAAGTGGCACAATCGGCGAATCAGGCACGCGCAGATCCTTGATCAAAATGTCCTCCCGAGTAGCCGGCACACCTCGCCCAATCCGGAAGACAAGATAGTGCCCATTCGCAGTGGCACGCACGCTCACCCCGTCAATCTCGCCCAGCTTCTCTCCGCGATACTCCTTGCCGAGCAGCATCGCGTCACTCTCAAGCGGCGTCCCGAACTTGTGATAAAAAACACGGTTGCCTTCATGCGGAAACAGCTTCGAGTAGTAAACCCCCGCCTTATCCGGACTGATATCCACGCCCGAGTAGCGCGCCCGCGGCATCACATCCCCCACATCCTTACGACTAGCCACATCGAGAAAGTGCACCTCCACCTCATCCGCGCCGCCCACGCGCACTCCATACGCCATCATCGAGCCGTCCTCGGTAAGGTTCATCGTATTCACCGAAGTATTCTGGTCCGCGCTCAGCTTCGGCCCGTCAATCAGCTTCTCGTCGGCCCCATGCAGCCCCACCCGCATATAGATCGAGGCCTGATTCTCATCCGCCAGCCGTTTCGAAAAGAAATACCGGTCGCCTCGCTTGTTCGGCACTCCCACAAAGTCCGTCTTCAACAGCTTACCCATCTGGTCGACGACCTCGGGCAGCATCTTCACCTGGGAAAAGTACTGCGCGGTATAAGCATTCTGCGCTGCAATAAAGGCCCGCGTCTCCGGACTATGCGCATCCTCGAGCCACCGGTAAGGATCTGTGACCTTCGTCGGCGCATTCGGGTCGGTGCTCTTGTACTCATCGACCACCGGATCAGGCTTCACCGCCGGAGGCGCAGGCAGAGTGATTCCGCCTTTACCATGAATCTCCGCACCCCTTGCCGCCGCGCTCAACAACACCACTGCCGCCAAACAAACCATCCTGCCGCGCATACTTTCTCCCGTCAGACCACTGGCCTGATATCCAATATCTCAAGATACAGAAGAATGAATCCACCGCGCAGAAATTTCGCCCGAAGCCTTCTCAGCGCTTCATTTCACTTCAAAGATTAAGAAGTAATCCTCACCGTCCGCCTTGGTAAAGTCATACGTCCCCACCAGCTTGTATCCAGCCTCACCCATCTCCTTCACCACCACATCGTGGTTCACTCCGTGATTCGCACCATTTCCGTTCTTGTCGACGATCCCCACTTTGCCGCCCGCCCGCAGCGCCGCCCTCAACGCCTTCGCAAACGCCACCGGATGCGCAATCTCGTGATACACCTTCAGCATCAGCACCGCATCCACGCTACCGGCCGGCAGACGAGGATCGTCCACCGACCCAAGCACCGTCCGCACATTCGACAGATTCTCTTTGAGAACCCGCTTGCCAATGTACTCAATCGCCAGCGGATTGATATCTTCCGCCAACACCGCGCCCGTCGGCCCCACTCGCCGCGCAGCCCTCACCGCGAACCACCCCGAGCCCGCCCCGATATCCGCCACATTCTTCCCTGCCGAGATCCCCAGCAAATCCATCACTCGATCAATCTGCAATTTCTTGTCCCGGTCCGGAGAATCGAAGATCGAGAGATCGCCGGTATACGGCGTGCTCGTCGGTCTCTGTGTCACTGGAGCCGCCTGCTGTGGAGCAGAAGCCGCACTCTGACTTCGCACCGCAACCCCAGCGCTCTGCGCACCCATCAACCCCGACATCGCCATCAGAAACAACAAAACAGCCCGCGTCCGAACGTAGCCCGAATTCTTCATTCACCCACCATTCAGCATCGGACCTACCGTTGGCAAGGGGCACATCACACTTTGCTTCGTGATGTACAGCTCTCACAGCATGAAAAAAGGAAGCCGAAATCGGCTCCCTTTCTTCAACTCCCATTCGTCAAACTTCCAAATTTACCGCAACCCGCCCCCCGCCCGCAGCAGCTCGCCCGTCAACCACGCGGAATCATCCGAGGCAAGGAACGTCGCAACCGTCGCAATATCCTGCGGCTGTCCGATACGCCCAAGCGGAGTCTGCGCCACAGTGTTCTTCTCGAAATCGCTTCCGATAAATCCAGCCGCATGCACGCCCTCGGTCTCAACCATTCCAGGATTGATCGAGTTCACGCGAATCTTCTTTGGCCCAAGCTCCTTCGCGAGAACGCGCGTAATCGCATCCACCGCGCCCTTGGTCGCCGTGTAGACGCTGGAGTGAGGCGGAGTCAGAGAAGAGACCACCGACCCGATATTGATGATGCTTCCGCCCTCCGGCCCGAAGTACTTCAATGCCTCCTTGGACGAAAGCAATAGCCCAAGCACATTCAAATTGAAGATTTTCTGATACTCCTCGGCCGTAACCTGCTCGAGCGGAGTAAACGCATAAATCCCAGCGTTGTTCACCAGCGTATCCAGACGTCCAAAGTTCTTCTTCACCTCGGCAAAGACCTTCCCAATATCTTCCTGCTTGGAGAAGTCTCCTTGGACAGCCACAGCCTTGCCGCCCTTCGCCTTAATCTCGGCAACAACCTTATCAGCGCCTTCTTTGCTCGACGAATAGTTCACAACCACCGAAGCGCCATCGGCCGCCAAAGCCTTCGCAATGCCTGCGCCAATTCCCTTCGACGCACCCGTCACCAACGCTACCTTATTTGCCAGCTTTCCCATTTCAATCTCCTTGACTATCGTCCTTATCGTTTGATATTTCGATAAGCATCTAATTGATGTGAGACGAAAGAAGAAGGATTCAATACCTCGTTCTGCAATCTTTTTAGGGAGATGCGCTAAATTTTCGCCAGTTGCTCCGTGTAAGCCTTGAGAACATCGCGCCTTAGCGTGTAGCTGGCAAACTTCCCCTCACGCGTCACCAGGATCAACCCCGCCATCTCAAGCTCTTTCATATGGTGAGACAGTGTCGCCGCACTCACTGTCTGGCAATCGCGAATATCGGCGCACTCCATCGGTTCTTCGCAGCTTCCGATCTGTCGCAGCAACTCCATGCGCCTCGGATCGGCCAGCGCCTTGGCGATCAGTTGAATCTGTTCGTCCGTCAGTTCAACTTTCTTCGTCGCCACCGGCCCAGGCCCCCAATCCTATCGAATCTGTACCAGCTCCGCGCCCGCTCCATGTCCGGATGTCCCCGGCGTCACGGAAGACGTCTGCGGCGCACGCCAATGGTCAATATAGCTCACCTGATGAACGCAGCTGATCGTGCAGCTCGGCGAGCAGCTCTTCTCCGTCAGAAACTCCCGCTTCACATCCGCCGTCGTGTACTGCGCCAGCGGCACCGCAGGATATCCGCGCTGCTGGCTGCAGTAGTGCACCAGCCCGTTCTCGCAGATATACAGATAACGTCCACCCGCACGGCAACGCCAGTCATTCGTCTTCCCATTGGCAATCGCCTCCTGGAAATGATTGAACCGCGAGTAGCTCCGTCGCGTCAGGCTCCGCACCTTGTCCCAGACATTCCGTTCAGCCTCGCCCAACGGCTTCAACTGCCCGCTGCCGTCATGAATAATCCCAATCGTCGAGCTGAACCCCAGCCCCAACGCACGTTCACTCACAACCAGCGCATCATGCGGATTCGCAATTCCGCCGCCAACGACCGAGTTGATGTTCACATGAAAGTCCGCATGCTCGGCCAGCATCTGCAGCTTCTTATCCAGCACCTTCAGGCTCTTCTTCGAGACCTCATCCGGCATCACATTATCAATCGAGATCTGCATGTGGTCGAGTCCGGCATCATTCAGCCGCTTGATGCGATCCGGCATCAGCAGATAGCCGTTCGTGATCATTCCAGCAATCGCGCCCGTCTTCCGAATTCGCGCAATAATCCGGTCAAGCTCCGGATGCAGCAGAGGCTCACCGCCCGAGATCGTAATCACGGAAGTCCCCAACCGCCCAAGATGATCGATCCGCCGCAGCATCTCGTCAATCGGCACCGGATCCGAAAAATCATCAAACTCATTGCAGTAGGTACACGCCAGGTTGCACCGCCGCATCGGCACAATATGCGCCATATATGGGTGTCCGGTGGAGACGAGGGCCGAGCCAATCGAACCAAGCTCGCGCAGTTTGCGTGTCACGGCCTTCCAGCGGCGCAGGACGGGCATTGGGCGGCTGCCGGTCACGACGGCCGTTTTAGAAGCAGAAGACATATCACTTTCAAGTATATCGAACCATGTCGATTCAGGCCCATTACTTGCCCACCGCAACACCCTTGTGAAGAAGATTCAATCTACTAAAGCTTTGCTAACAGCTCGCGCGTCTGCTGACTAGTCTGCGTGAAGAATCCATCGAGGCCAAAATAAGGCCACAGGCTCGACCGCTTCTTCGCATCCGGCGTCAGCGTCAAAGTCTTCTCCTGCTTATCGCGAAGCACGATGACGGGCACGGGTTTGCCGCGAAAATCGTGCACCGTCTTAGTCCAGTTCGTACCGTTTGCCACTGTAACCGAGTTGATGCGCACCACAACATCGCCCGCTTTCAGGCCAGCATCTTCAGCGGGACTATGTTCGTCGACGCTCCGCACCAGCAACCCTCCGCCATCGGTCGCGCCAAAGAACTCAGCAAGCTGCTGCCCCATCACCTCCAGCTTAGCCCCGGTGAACGACGAACTGAGAACAATCGTCTCTGTTCCCAGCAAATCCTTGTGTTCCTTGGGAGCCGTCGAGTTCGCCAGCTTCGAAGAGTCGATAAAACTGTTCCCACGCACAGGCGCCGGAGCAGGCACCGAGTAGTGCTGCTCCCATGCCTGCTGCTCTACCATCCTGCGATCAGCAGTCATTAATGTCAGCGTCTGCGTCTGTCCATCGCGACTGACCACAAAGCTCACCGACCGGCCTACCGGAACCTCACGCAGCATGCGCCGCAGCTGGTCTCCGCCATCAATGGTCTGCCCATTCATCTGCAGAACCACGTCGTGCACCTTCATCCCCGCCTTGCACGCCGGGCCATCGTGGTCCAGATTCGTAATCTCCACCCCGTGCGCGTCCTTCAGCTTCAACGAACTCAGCTGATCCTCGCTCACGTCCCGCATCTCCACCCCGATATACCCCTGGGAATGACGCGACCCGCCCATCATCGCCGCAGCATACATCTGCAGTCCTGAGGTCGGAACCCCCTGCGCCATTAAAACAATTTGCCCTGAATCAAGAACAACCACCCCGGCCACCAGCGCTGCGATCCCGAACGCCCTTCGGTGTTTCATCTCCGTAACCTCACAGCTCTCTTCCCAACACGAAACGACAGGCCAACCGCGCCTCCCGCGCCCTACTGAATATCTGCCGATCCCTGCAGCGCATTGAACGACGCCGTCCGAATATATGGATTCGCATCCTGCGTCGAAACCGTCCGCAGTACCTGCCGCACGCTCGAGTCCGACTGCACCGGCTCCAGCAGCCCAATCGCCGCGCGTCGCACCTGCGCATCCGAATCGTGAGCCACAGCCTCCAGCACCGCATCACGCACATGCAGATCCTGACCGACGTAAGGCCCCAGCCCCTCCAGCGCCTTCATCCGCACGCCGGCGTCGTCGTCGTAGCGCAGCGACACCATCAACGCATGACGAATCCCCTTGCCATCCGGCGTCGGCTGGCATTCATGCCCTGCCCTGCACTCCTCCGTCAGCAGCGAGACCGTCTGCATCCGAATCCCTTCCGTCGCCGCTGCATGCGTCCCCACCAGCAGCAGGCTCCGAATCTCCGGGCTGTCCAGCGATCCCTCCATCGACTCTGGAACAATCTTGTTGTAGTTCACCTGCACCAGCTCCGAGTTCGGCAGCTGCTGTACGCCAGTCACATTCGCAACCACGCCTTCAGTCGGATGGATCACGGTAACTGGAGCACCCGTCTGCTTCGGCGCATGCGCAACCTGATACCGGTGCGTAAAGTTGCCACTCAGAAATCCCACTCCCAGCAGCAGCGTCGCCAACGCAGGCGCGCTCTGAACATTCCCCACCCAACGATAAAAATTGATCCTCAGTTGCGTCAGAAAACCATGCGGTGGAATCATATCCAGCGAATCATCCAGCCGCATCCGCGACTGCGCCAGCAGATTCGGAGAAGGCTCCAGCACGGGTAACGCACCCAGGCGCGCATCGAACCTCCGAAACGCCTCCATCTCCTCGCGGCAATCTTCACATCCCAACAGATGTTGCTCTAATACCCCGGCCAGCTCATCTGGAAGCTCGCCGTAATTCAACAGCACAATACAATCTCTTGCGTTTTGGCACTTCATTGTCCTACCTCAACCAGCCTCTAATTTTCATTGCCTGGGGTCTCTGCCATCGCCCCTTTTTTTCTACTCAACACAAACCAGGGGGCACTTCAACTTCTAAGTTCGGACAGATTCGCCCGCAGCTTCCGCGTGGCCCGAAACAACGTATTCTTTGCCGTCTCTTCCGTCGTGCTCAACATCTCGCCAATCGTCCGCAGCTTCAATCCCTGGTAGTGCTTCAATTCAAAAACCGTCCGTTCCCGAGGCGTCAGCTTGCCCAACGCCTCATTAATCCGCTCGCTCATCACCTTCCGGTCAAGCTCGCGTCCCGGGTTCGCCATCGCCCGCTCGTCGGAGATGTTCGCCATCAGGTCCATCTCATCGCCACTGGCATCCAGCACAGTCGCCGGATCTTCCCTGCGGCTCTTTCTCCGCCGCAGCTGGTCCAGGCAAAGGTTCGTCACAATCCGATAAAGCCATGTGTAAAAGCTACACTCAAACCGGAAGTTTCCCAGGTGCCGGTACGCCTTGATAAAAGCCTCCTGGTGGACATCCTGCGCGTCCTGCTCGTTGCCGAGCATATGCAGCGCCAGCCGCAACACCGACTGGTCGTACCGCCGCACCAGAGCATCGAACGCCGCCCGCTCGCCCTTCTGAGCTTCGCGAATCAGCTCGTCGTCTTCGGTCCGTTGCTGGGCCCGCGCATCGAGCTGCGCTTGCGTCAGCTTGCCGCCACTCCTGGTACCGGATTGGGTCGCAGCCTTTGCCATCGCTGGCATAGATTCTACAGCCGCAGTCCCCAATAATCCCATCGCAAAAGGGCTAATATGCCGCTTTTGAGCCCTTACTGCCACCGGAGCAGACAACTCTCCGCCAAGGTCCATCCCAACAGCATCTGCATTCATTGACTGACTCCGGAGGTCAGGAAATCAACTTACACTCCAATAGACCTGATTGTGACAAAAAGGTGAGCCGCCCGACCTGCCTTTCCCTAACACGATCGGGTTACACTCACCCCATGCCTTCCCGCCTGACCCCCACCCTCTTCTCTGACCCTCCCGCCGCCAAACCCACCTCCCGCCAAACCACTTCTTCCACATGGATCAACGCCCACTGCGACGGAGGAGCCCGCGGCAACCCCGGCCCCGCAGGCTTCGGAGCCCTCATCCAGGACGACCAAGGCAAAGTGTTAGCAGAACTTAGCGAATTCCTCGGCATCCGCACCAACAACTACGCCGAGTACTCCGGCCTGCTAGCCTCCCTCCAATACGCTCTCGACCACCATCACCCCCGCCTCCGCGTCGTCTCCGACTCCGAGCTGATGGTCAAGCAAATCCAGGGCAAGTACAAGGTCAACTCCCCAGACCTGAAACCTCTCTGGCAGGAGGCCCGCAGCCGCATCGCCAAACTTGAAGCCTTCGAAATCTCCCACGCCCTCCGCCACAAAAACAAAGACGCCGACCGCCTCGCCAACGAAGCCATGGACCGCGGCATGAAACGCACTCCCACCCGCGGGCAGCCCACTCCAGCTCCCCTCAAAGCCACCCCTTACCCCACAAAATCCGAAGTCCCACCCAACCCCTACGCCCAGCCAAACACCATGCTCCGGGGCTTCACCAAAGACGGCGCTATCCACCTCCTCGGCGGAGCCACCCTCCCCGACGGCGTCTTCGTAAAAATCATCCGCGAGTAGCCCTGTCGTGGCGTCGGCACTGTCCCTCTAGCTCCGTCTACACCTTGAATTACCGCGCCAGCCCTACCTCCCCGGCTCATTCGCCGATTCGGCCAGCCGCAAGCACAATTCTTCCACGGCGCGCATCTGTTCCACCATCCCGGCAAGCTTCGCTACTCCCACACTTTTTTCGAATTGAGTCTGCATCCGGTCGAAGATCCCCACCACCCGCACCGCTCGTCTCTTGCCTGCTGGTTGCAATAACAGCCGGAACGACCTCGCATCCTCCGTATCGATCCGTCGACGCACTAGTCCCTTCGCCTCCAGCGACGAGATGCAGTGGCTCACATTGCCCCGCGTGGTCTCGAAAGTCTCCGCCAGTTCCGAGGGCCTGATGCCGGACTTGCTCTCAAAAAAAATCGCAGCCAGCATCAGAGCTTCGAAGAACGTCAGCCCCTCATCTCTCAAAATCGCATTCAGCGAAACCTCTGTCCTTCGAGCAGCCCGGCTCGCCTGAAAGATTGGGCTCTGCCGCAAAAACGCTTCTATTCGCACGCGTAACCCTCAAGAGATTGATAAGTTCAACTATTTATAGCAAAACAAAACTACCTTCGAGCAACAACAACTCCCGGAGAAGATAGTTACAGTTAAATTCACGTCAAATTGAGAAACAGCGACCCATGAAGCCCCGCATCATGCATCTCGTCCTCTGCGCCGCCAACCTGAGCGCCACCCTCGCCCAATCGCCTCAGCAAACCGCACAGCCAAACCCTGCGCCCATCACCCAAAACATCACCGTCACCACCACCCTTGAATCCCTCCCTCTCGCCGAAAGCGACCGCTCCGTCAATCTCATCTCTCCCCGCGACCAGCCCCTCGTCTCCAACTCCGTAGTCGACTACCTCCGCCAGGACTCCTCCCTCAACCTGCAGTCCCGCGCTCCCAACGGCGTCCAGTCCGACCTCTCCCTTCGCGGCACCACCTTCGAGCAATCCCTCATCCTCCTCAACGGACTACGCATCAACGACCCTGAAACCGGCCATCTCAACCTCGACATCCCCATCCCGCTTGACGCCGTCACCAGAATCGACATCCTCCACGGCTCAGGCTCCACCTTCTACGGCTCCGACGCCATCGGCGGCGCCGTCAACCTCCTGACTCAACCACCCGCTCCCGGCCTCACCGTCATCGGCAGCGCCGGCGGAGGCAGCTACAACTCCATCGAACAACACCTCCGCGCCTCCTACACCGCCGGCCCCGTCGCCGAACAGCTCACCGGCAGCCGCGACACCTCCGACGGTTTCATCCCCGACCGCAACTACTCCTCCAACGCCGTCGCCTCCGAGACCTGGCTCGCCTGGAAACCCGGCGCCCAAAATTATTCGAGCGACATCCTCCTCGCCACCAGCGACCGTCCCTACGGAGCCAATCAGTTCTACGGCCCCTACCCCTCATGGGAGCGCACCAAAGGCTGGTTCGCCGCTATCCAACAACAGCTCGGCCCGCAAACCGCCGCCAGCTTCGGCTACCGTCGCCACACCGACCTCTTCGTCCTCTTCGTCGACCAGCCATCCATCTACGAGAACAACCACATCACCACCAGCTACGAAGGCGCCCTACGCCGCGTCCAAACCCTCAGCCCCAACACCACTCTCTCCTACGGAGGCGAAGCCGACGGCGACACCATCCACTCCAACTCCCTGGGCCAGCACTCCCGCAACCAGGGCGCAGCCTACGCCAACCTCAACCTCGCCGCCCTCCGCCGCTTCTCTCTTTCCCTCGGAGCCCGCGACGAGATCCTCACCGGCGCAGTCACTGGCACCGACAACGTCTTCTCCCCCAGCATCGCCGCCGCCTACACCCTCACTCGCACCACGCGCCTCCGAGCCAGCGCCGGCCACGGCTTCCGTCTCCCCACCTACGTCGACCTCTACTACGCCGACCCCACCACCATCGGCAACCCCAACCTGAAACCCGAGTCCTCCTGGAGCTACGAAGCGGGCATCGAATGGACCCCCACCAACAGCCGGCTCACCCTCAACGCCGCCGCCTTCCACCTCCAGCAAAAAGACACTATCGACTACGCCAAAACCATCCTGGCCACCGCCGCCCTCACCTTCGCCGAACCCTGGCAAGCCATCAACATCCAGAACCTCAACATCACCGGAGCCGAAGCCACCCTCCGCCTCCGCCTCACCAACAACCAGCAACTCCAATTCAGCTACGCCACCGCCCACGCCGCCCCACCCCCACCCAATCTCCTCTCCGAATACGCGTACAACTACGCCGCCCAAAACGCCCTCTTCCGATGGACGGGAAACTTCCGCCAGCTAGCGGCCTACACGCAAATTAACGTAGTCCAGAAAACCCAGCACACTGCCTACCCACTCTGGGACATCGCCGTCACTCGCAACACCGGCCACCTCCGCCCCTACCTCCGCGCCCTCAACCTTAGCAA
Source organism: uncultured Acidobacteriaceae bacterium (assembly GCA_963841335.1). Lineage (GTDB taxonomy): Bacteria > Acidobacteriota > Terriglobia > Terriglobales > Acidobacteriaceae > Edaphobacter. The sequence continues at coordinate 1,681,361 of CAWJCF010000001.1, forward strand.
CACCGGCTATCAGGAAATCCCCCAGGTCCCCCTCCAAGGCCGCACCATCATGGCCGGCATGGAGTTCAACTGGTCACGCAGGTAAAGCCAGCTTTCTACAGAAGATTCTCGAGATCTCGCGCGCCGTGCACCACATCGATCACCTGAACGATCAGCTCTTCGGCGATGTACCGATAGAACACAAAATGACGCGGAAATCCTTCCACAGCCGCACGCCGCACATCATGCAGCTTTGCCGAAGGAAACCCGCACCTCGCACCACGCTCAGGCATGGAAGCTAACGACAGGATTGTATTGGCTACCGCGTTTTGCCATCTCTCATCAAGCCTGGAATCAGGCGACTGCTCCTGATAGTACAAAGCCTGACTCGCGATCGCCTGCGTCGCGCCGTCTCGAACTTGTAGCTTCAAACCATGCCTTCGTGTCATATTCAGCGATCACCCACGCAGAATGGGACACTTCGACTATTTCTTCTTTTTAGGACGGGCAGATATCTTCTCCTGAAGTAAAGCGAGCAACGGGCGCTCCTTCAATTCATCCACCTCAATCGTCACGTAATCCGAATCCAGCGCACGCAACAGTCTCTTCTCCAGCTTCGCGAGCTGAGTCTCCTTGTCGCGCCTTATCAGCTCACGCACATATTCGCTGGGGGTCCCATACTCCCCAAGCGAAACCTGAGATTCGACGTATTTCTTCAGAGGTTGGGGCAAGGAGATGTTGAGCGACGCCATAGCCATAGTTTGCCATTATATGCCATTATATGAAGGAGCATTAAAGATCCTGCCAGTCCCTATTTCGCCAGCTCCGCCTTCACAATCTCGCTCACCAGCCGCCCATCCGCTCGTAGCCCATCCGCCATAATCCGCTGCTGCACCACCTTCATCACCGTCCCCATCTCCTTCGGCCCCGGCCGAGCCCCATCCTTAGTCAGCGTATCGATCGCCCCCAGCACCACCTCGCGAATCACATCGTCCGGTGCGGCCTTCGGCAGATAGCCCTCAATCATCACAATCTCTGCCTGCTCCTTCTCCGCCAACTCCGTTCGTCCGCCCTTCGTAAACGACTCCACCGACTCCTTCCGCTGCTTGATCAGCGTCGTCAAAATCTGCGACTCTTCCGCATCCGTCAGCTTCTCCCGCTTATCAATCTCTTTATTCCTCAGCGCAGACTTCACCATCCGCAGCGTCGTCAGCTTATGCTCCTCCCTCGCCTTCATCGCAACCACAATATCCGCCTGCACCTTCTCACCAATCGTCATCGTTCCCTCACAATCAATCCCCAATTATAAGTACGCGCCGAGCAAAGCGAGGCCCCAAGCCCCGCGCCTCCCCAAGACCGGCACACCCGCCACGAAGTGGCCGCCCCGCGCGTAGCGGGCCCGTCCGGCAGGACAAAGCTAAAATAGCCTCATGATCCGTAAAACCCGCCTCTTCACCCCCGGCCCGACGCCACTCCTCCCCGCCGCCCAGTTCGCCATGGCCGCCGCAGACATCCACCACCGCACTCCCGAGTTCCGCGCCCTCTACACGAAGGTCCTCTCCCAGCTCAAAGACTTCGTCGGCACCAAAAGCGACGTCATCATCCTCTCCGCCTCCGGCTCCGGAGCCATGGAAGCCTCCGTCTCCAACCTAACCTCGCCCCGCGACCGCGTCCTCATCCTCACCGCCGGCAAATTCGGCGAGCGCTGGACCGGCATCACCAAAGCCTTCGGCTGCCAGGCCCACGTCGTCAGCGCGCCCTACGGCAGCACCTTCTCGCTCGACGAGATCAAAGCCACGCTCAAGCCCGATACCCGCGCCGTCTTCGTCCAGGCCACCGAGTCCTCCACCGGCGTCCGCCACGACATCGAAGCCATCGCCAAACTCCTCAAATCCGAAAACTCCGAGGCCCTCCTCATCGTCGACGGCATCACCGGCCTCGGCACCTCGCACCTGGACATGGACAACTGGGGCATCGACGTCCTCATCGGCGGATCGCAAAAAGCCGTCATGATTCCCCCCGGCCTCAGTTACCTCGCCGTCAGCCAGCGCGCTTGGGACCGCATGGAGTCCACCTCCAACCCACGCTACTACTTCGACCTCCGCAAGGAGCGCAAAAACGCCGCCAAGGGCGAATCCGCCTACACCCCACCCGTCGCACTCATCGCCGCGCTAGGAGCAGCGCTCGACTACATCGCCGCCCAGGCCGCCACACCCGAAAACCCCAAGGGCGATCTAGCCGAAGGCCGAAAGAAGCTAGTAGACAACGCCATCACCTGCGCCGCCATGACCCGCGCCGCAGCCACGGCCCTCGGCCTCAAACTCTTCGCCCCCAAAGGCGCCGAAGCCGCCGCAGCGACCGCCATCCTCGCCCCCGAAGGCACCGACTCCGGACTCCTCGTCAAAGGCCTCAAATCCCAGTTCGCCGCCATCGTCACCGACGGCCAGGGCGAGATGAAGGGCCAGCTCTTCCGCATAGCCCACATCGGCTACTTCGACTACATGGACACCATCGCCATCCTCGGAGCCCTCGAACAAGTCATCCACAAAACCAAAACCCCACTCCCCAACTTCACCTTCGGCCAAGGCCTAATCGCCGCCCAAAAACTCTTCTCCGAAAGCGCCAAATAACGCAAGCCAACAAACCGGGTGCCCCACGTCCGGATTTTCGGACGTGGGTTTCAATACGACACGATCTCCCCGGCTAGGTCTCCCAAAAAACAGACTTACTGCACTGCCGGCAGATCGATCCGCAGAATCTGTCCCATAGATCCCCCTACAATGCCCAGATTCGATACATACAGCCGCTGATCCGGCCCGAAGGTCATGCCCGTCGGAAAGGACAGGCCGGTCACCACATCCTGAAGGTCGCCCGAGCGCTTCACCCGCACAACCTTGCCCATCCCCGGCGCCGGACCATTCGCCGCAAAATCCGAAAGCTCCAGCACATACAGCAGCCCATCCGGCCCGATCTTCATACTCACAATCGTAGTAAAGCCAGCCTTCGAGCTCACAATATTCCACTGTCCAAAGCCGCCAAACAGGTTGCCGAATCCCGGCAGCGGATTCGGCGCATACACGTTATTCGCAATCGTCATCACCTTCGCCCACTGCGGATCGATGGGAAAGAGATTCAGATTGCCAACGTAGAGCACACCCTCTGTCATCACCAGCGACGTCGGCACAATGTGGCCCTGCGATGCAGAGATATCGATCACCTGCTGCACCTGGCCCCACGGCGTCACCGAGAACACCTGCCCATGGTTCGGTTCCACGGTATAGAGAGAACCCTGAGAGCTGATCATCCCGTACCACGTCCCATCCGGCTCATAGTCGTCCGAGCTGGTGTACTTCGCCGGGAAGTTCAAAAGAGCCTGGCTCAAATTCGCCACGCTCGTCCAATTTCCCGTCTTCGTATTTACTTTGAGAATCTGGTTCGGGAACGCCGTGTTTCCATGCGAACATCCTCCCCCAGCCAGTACCGCATACAGATTCCCGTTCAGAAACGTAACGTCCGCGACCCCTAAAACAGCTCCCGTAGCACCCACTGACGAAGGCAGCCCCGAGGTCAGAGTCGTTACGTTTTGTTTCGTATCGACCTTCGAGATCCGCGCAGTCAGGCCGCCTGTGTAAGGCCCGATCGGCGGAATCACCTGCGTGCAATTGCCGACATTCGTCCCGCCGAGGCCTGCTTCGGCAACATACAGAGTGCCATCCGGCCCGAATGCCAATCCCCTCGGCCCTTCCAGCCCCGAGGCATACAGTGTTGCATTGGCCGGCAGTTGTGCCAGCATCCGAACTCCCGACGCGCCGCTAACAAGAACCGCGGCACACAAAAACGACGATGTGAAGGTAACTCGATTCATTGAATCTCTCCTGGGTGGAATCGCGAACAAAAGACCGTGCCAAGCCAGCTTTCGGCCTTGGGTCATTCAGTCACCAATGGGTAGGGGGCCCACGAAAGGGTGCAGCATGCCGCTCCCCGGCATCCGCGCTTCGAGGCAAAACGGTCGAACCGGCGTTAGCCTGGTTGTCCGCCTATCAGCGAGCCAATCCTACGCCTCGCCCGTGATCCTGTCATCAAAGTCCACCCAATTACCTCTTGCATCAAGTCCACAGCATCTGCCCGCATCTAAATAAATAAGCTGCGCAGATTTTTTCTTGATACTCTGACCCAAACTGATGAGGCGCTCCTCTCGATTCGTCGTCTCGCTCCTGGGCACAGCGACGCTTGTTCTTGCAGGCTGTGCAATGCGGTCTGCGTCGAGTCCCCCTTCCGCTGCTTCCATCACTCTCGCCGGCCGGGTTCACGGCGGCCAGCAGCCCGTCAGCGGTGGGCACATCCAACTGTTTCGCGCAGGTACCGGCACCAAGCCGGCTTCGCTTTATCTCGGAAACCCCGTAACAACAGACAGCCAGGGAAACTTCTCTCTCACCGGAACCTACACCTGCCCATTCCCAGACACCGAGGTTTATGTCGTTGCGCAGGGCGGTGATCCTGGGGTCGGCGCAAGCAATCCCAACCTCAGCCTGATGGCCGCCCTTGGCCCTTGCGGCAGCCTCACCTCATCCCAGTTCATCTGGGTCGATGAGGTCACCACCGTTGCCTCGGTTGAATGTCTTTCCAGCTATATGTACTCCTACAACGTCATGGGGCCAGACGTGGGTAACCCCTCACAGTTCACCACTCAGTTCGCGCAGATCAACCAATACGTCAATGTCGCCACCGGCTCCGCTCCCGGCCCCGCCCTGCCAACTGGCTACGTTGAGTCAACCGCGATGCTCTATACCCTGAGCAACATCCTCGCCTCTTGCGTAAACTCCGCTGGCGGAGTCGCTGGCGACGGCTCGCCCTGCGGCCAACTCTTCTCTCTCACCACCCAGACCTCCGTCAACGGCGGCGAATCCCCCACCGACACCTTAGCGGCCATGATCGCGATCGCCCATTACCCAACCTACAACGTCTCGTCGATCTTCAATCTCTCGACCGGAACCGGACCATTTCAACCCACCCTCCCCACCCCTCCGACCGCCTTTACTCTCACTATTCAGCCGACGCCCTGAAGCTCACGTTTCGTGAAACACGATCGATTGCGCCTCTGCTACCGTTAGAAAACTGCATCGCGCGAGGGCTTCGCATGTTTCTGACGAAAGGACGACTGCGTCTCTACCTCGGAGCGCTGCTCCTCCTGCAAATCGTCACCTGCGCCAGGCTTCTCCCCTTTGCACGAGCCGGGCAGACCGACTTCCGCACCTTCTACACCGCCGGTCACATGCTCCGCACCGGAACCGACCTCTACAACTACGGCGCGGAACTTTCCCAACAGAGCACACTCGTCACCCCCAACGGTTACGCGCTCCCATTCATGTCTCCCCCTTACACCGCGCTGCTCTTCATTCCCTTCTCGCTAGTCAGCTACTGGCTTGCTTACCTTCTCTTCGCCGCATTGAATCTCTGCCTCTGCGCTATCACCATAAAAATCATTCGCACCCAACTCCCGTCACTCAACGCGCTATGGCGGCCGCTGACACCGCTACTGTTTCTCTCGTTCATGCCCCTTGCCGTCGCACTAACCTTAGGCCAACTATCCATTCTTCTTCTCCTTCTCTATTGCTCCTGCTTCGCCGCGATTCAATCCTCCAAACCATTCCTCGCCGGAATCTTCCTATCCCTTGCACTCATCAAGTTTCAGGTCGCCCTTCCCATCGCCCTTCTCTTCCTTCTTTGGCGTCAATGGCGCTTCCTCACTGGATTTCTGACCGGAGCCTCGGCCCTCAGTCTTCTCTCCATTCTCATCACAGGCCCCCAGGCCTTCGAGGCCTATGGCCACTCTCTCTTCTTCATGTCCCACGCCGCCTCTAACGCCGCGGGCGAGGCCAAATTCGCGATGTTCCCCGCCGAGATGCCCAACCTCTACGGCTTCTTCCACACCCTGTCCGGCGGAGCGTCCTGGGGCATGGGCCTCACAATCCTCTGTTCTCTTCTCGTGCTGGCCTGGGCCGCAAAACAGCAGCCTTCCCTGCCCCTCGCGCTTCTGGCCTCAATCCTCGTCAGTTACCACCTCTACCTCTACGACCTCACACTCCTCCTCCTTCCCATGACCCTCGTCTTCAACCATAACGTCGATTCGCTCGTCCGCGGCCGTCAAAGCCGAGCCTTCTACGCCAGCATCTTTCTCCAACTCGGCGCATTTTGGGGATCCTTTCTATGGTTCGACTCCCATTACCTCGTTGCCATTCCAATTGCCATTCTTTTCGCCTGTCTCGGCCCCGTGAAGTCTTCTCAGCAAACTTTCCATGCCCTGAGTTGAGATGTTTCCAATCCAAAACTTCTCAGCACGGTTTCAGTTCGTTTCTTGATAGTCTGTTGCAGCCCCGATTTCATTTCCCATGAAGCGCTCCGCTCAAGTCACAGCCCCGCTCCTCGCCGCAACCGCTCTCTCCCTCCTCACCGGATGCCGTCAGATGCAGCGCTGCGTCGACGAGCATAACAACGTCGTCGATGACAGTTTCTGCAAAGACCAACCCAACCAGACGCAGAACGGAACCGCACCCCACCCCATCTACCGCTTCTACTACGGTGGCTATGGCGGCTACGGCATCGGCAGCCAGGTCGGCGGCGGCTCCTTCACCCCCAGCCCCGGCATCAGTTACGTCACCCGCGGAGGATTCGGCAGCTCCTTCGCCGAAGGCGGCAGCCACTCCAGCAGCGGTGGCGAGGGCGGTGGCCACGGCGCCAGTGGCGGCGAATAAACCAGCTCAGGATAACCATGCAACGCATCCCCATCACCCCGCGCGAAAACTGGCAGCAAACCGTCGAGTCCCAGGGCCTCACCTTCCACACACTCGAGAACGGCACTCCCTACTGGGACGAGTCCGCCGCCTACCAGTTCACCGCCGCCGAGATTGACACCCTCGAAGCCGTGGGCAATCAACTCCAGGAGATGTGCCTGGCCGCCGCCCAGCACATCATCGACGAAAAACGTTACGCCGAACTCGACATCCCCACTGCCGCCATCGAGGCCATCGAGTGGGCCTGGAACAACGAACCCCCCGCCCTCTACGGCCGCTTCGACATCGCATGGGCCGGCGCAAAATCCGGCCACCCGCCCAAGCTCCTCGAGTACAACGCCGACACCCCCACCTCGCTCCTCGAAGCCGCCGTCATCCAGTGGAACTGGCTCAAGGCCATGCCACCATCCCTCGTCTCCTCCAAGCCCGACCAGTTCAACTCCATCCACGAAAAACTCATCGCCAAATGGCAGGACATCGATCCCTACCTCTCCAAACCTGTCTACTTCGCCGCGCTCGAAAACGAAAACAACCCCGAAGACCAACTAACCGTAACCTACCTGCGCGACACAGCTCAGCAAGCCGGCCTCGACACCCGCCAGCTCCCCATGCACGACATCGGCTGGGACGCGCAGCACCAGACCTTCGTCGACCTCGACGACCACCCCATCTTCTCCATCTTCAAGCTCTACCCCTGGGAGGCCATGCTCCAGGAAGAATTCGGCCCTCACGCCATCGACACCTACACCGCCGTCCGCTGGATCGAGCCCATCTGGAAGATGCTCCTCTCCAACAAAGGCATCCTCCCGATCTTGTGGCAGCTCTACCCCAACCACGACCTGCTCCTCGAAGCCCACTTCGCAAACGAAGATGGCACCATCCCCACCACACTAAAAAACCACGTCCGCAAGCCCCTCATCTCCCGCGAAGGAGCCAACATCACCCTCATCCGCGACAACGCCACCGTCGCCAACACCGAAGGCCCCTACCGAGGCCCGCAGATCCTGCAAGCCCTCGCACCCGAAGCCATCTTCGACCACCGCCACACTGTCCTCGGACTATGGATGATCGATCAGGACTGCTGCGGCATGGGCGTCCGCGAATCCTTCAGCCCCATCACCGGCAACCTAAGCTCCTTCGTCCCCCACTTCTTCGCCTGAGAAGAGAGCCCTCGCGCCGAGCAACGCGAGGCCCCCAGCGCATAGCCCTGCCAAGACCGGTACACAAGTCACGAAGTGACCGCCTCACGCGCAGTGAGCCCGTCCGGCAGGACATTTCTTTGAATCTCCCTAAACAGCCTTCCGCTGAAAAGTGGTCTTCTTAGTCCCCGCAAACGAATCCTTAGCCTTAACCGACTGCGTAGAAACCCCGGCATTCGGCTTAGCGCCATTCTTCCCCTGCGCTGCAGCAGCCTTCTCACGCAGAGCCTGCAGCCGAGCCGCCTTAGGACCTAGTCCGCCAATCTTGATCGTGCCTGCCTTCGGAATAAATTCACTCATACCAAAATCCTCTCACGCTCCACGGAGCCATGTCCTGCAAACGGCATCCGCCAATCCCATTATCAACAACCTCAGCCCATCCTCCCGCACTTTCTTCAGCCGACGCCCGCGCGCCGCGTTAGACTCGTCGCCAAAGCCCCCACTATGTACGAATCTCCCGCCATCTCGCCGGAGCAGCCTGCCTGGACCACCGCCAAAGAAGGCAGTCTCGTCGCCCTGCTCCCCGTCGAACAATCCCGCATGCAGGCCCGCCCAGCCCGCACGGGACCAGGTCTTCAACGGCTGTCAAACCATCGTCGCCATGCGCCGCCGTTTCGCCCAAGCCGCCACCACACCGGGCACATCGGAGCTCTGGACAATGACCTCGGACCAGGCCGAACGCCTCGCCGCCACCGCAGCCGACACTAAGGTCGCCATCCAGGGCCTCCTCTTCCGACTCCGCTAGTCCAAGGTCTACGAGCAAGGCATCATCAATGGCGAATCCGCAGCCGACGTAAAAATGATGACCATCAACCAGGAAATATTCGAAGACCAACCGACACCCTAGTCCACCACGCAAAGCCGCCTTAAAAGCTCGGCGCACTCGAAACCCTCCGAGTGCGCCAGGTCTTTCCACTTCGTTTATGCTCTGACAAACCTTCGCCGCGCCACAACCGCCGCAGCGCACGCCATGCCCGACGCCAGAAGCACCCAGCTTCCGGGCTCCGGAGTCGCAGCCACGGGCGACTGCACATCGACCGTGAAATCTACCGTCCCGATCACGCCCAGCGCATTCCCGTCCGCACCACCCTGAAGCTGATAAACGCCGCTGTACAATCCCGCCAGCGTGCCCGTCGGAATCGTCACCGTGAACAACTCATTCGTCTCGCTGTCCCCCGGATTCAGATCGGCCAGAAAGTTGTTGAACAGTCCCGAATCATCCACCGTGTTCCCCGTCGGCAGGTTGAACGTCACGCTGTCCGAGTTCAGAAATACCGGCGTTCCATTGCTCCCTGGCGCGCTGATGGTCGCATCAAATGTCGCCATCCCACCCGGAGCCACATCCTCAGTCGAGGAGCTCAGCGTGAAAACAACCGTATCGGCATGCGCCGCCGTCGACATCGCTCCAATCGCGAGCACAGCAGCAAACATCGTGCAAAACAGACCCTTTTTCATCTCTCATCTCCAATCTCTTGTTTGACCGCTCGTCCGGCCTTGTTCTTTCGCATCGCTTGTCGTCGAACTACGGCAGCTTCGCCCGAACACTGTTGGTGATCGACCCGCCGGCAAACGTTCCGGTGACCTTCTCCACCACCGTCGCTCCCGGCGCACCCGCAGTCGACGGAATCGTCAACGTAGCCGTCGCAGCCGCTCCCGGAGCAATCGGCCCGATCACCGCTGGCAGCGTCGATCCACTCACGCCGCCAACCGTCACGCCCGTGATCACGACATCCTCCGCCGTGCCCGCGCCGTTGTTGGTCACCGTCAGTGTCAGCACGTAGCTTCCATCGGGCTGCGTCGCAAACGAGCTCGTCTCCGTCAGCGTCATCGCCGCCACGGTCGGAGCAAACGCCACGCCCTTGAAGTTCGAATCCTGCGGAGCCGTAGCCAGCACCGAGAACGCCTCGCCCGCCGCCTGCGACGCCGTCGTATTGCTCAGCGTGTCCGTGATCCCGTAAAGGTGCGTCGCGTCCAGATCATTCAGCGTCATATCCGTCGCATACAGGCTCACCGCGCCGCCCTGCACCTCACCCGTCAAACCATAAAGCCCCGAGATGCCGGACGTGTTCGTGTTCGCCACCAGGTTCAGGTTCTGATGCAGCGTGTAAGCCAGGCTCCACGCCCCCGACCCATCCTGCGCGCTGTTGATCCACTTCTGCAATCCGCCATTGCCCAAAGAGCTCGTCGCCGAGTTTTGCTTTCCGTTCCCCCCATCGGCCACATACAAGATCGCTGGGGTCGCGAAAAAGTAGCTCTCGGGGCTCAGATTGATGTTCAGCCCTGCGTTCAGGCCATTCCCGTTGCCATTCGCGCCTGTCGTGATCGTCTCCTTGCCCGTGCCGCCAGTGTTGCCGAAGCTGTTCAGCATTGTCGGCGGTCCTACTGTACTCGTCGGCGGAGTCCCCGCCGTCCCCAGCGTTCCAAGGTAGCTCCGCGCCGCACCCGAACCCTCCTTCGTATCCACCGACACATAAAGCGTGTTGTTCACGATCTGCACGTCGCGCGTATCCTGCGCAATCGTGTTGTTCGTCGTGTCCGCTCCCGTAATTGCCGTCGGAGTCGCCGTCGTCACGCCCACCGGCACATAAAACACCCCGCCCGTCAGATCGCTCCCGCTGCCCTGACCCGAGAAGTACGCCGTCGTCCCACTCGTCGAGAACACGCTGCGCGGATTGTTCGTGTTGTAAATGTTGTAGACCGCAGTCGACGAGCTCACGTTTCCATTCGCATCAATCAGCGCCAGCACCCTCGGCACCGCCGTGTAACTCTGCCCCGTCAAGCTCCCCGATTGCCCCAGCGCCCCAGGCGTCGACCCGAACTGCAGCGGGTTGGCATTAAACGCATTCGCATTCACGCCATACCCAAGAATCGACAAAAACTGTCCCGTTCCCGAAAGCTGCAGCGTCGCCTCCGACGAAGACCCATACTCACCCGACACCGGCCCGTTCACACCCGTCGGCGTCTGTGGCAGCACCAGCGAGTTCACAAACACCGCCCCCGTCGTTCCCTCCGGCGCAAACTGGAACAGCGTCAGCGGAGCCGCTTGATTATCGCCGTAACCGCCCACCGAGCTGTTCAAAGTACCGGTGCCCGTCCCGTTCGCAACACTCCCGCACGTTCCGCTGTAAACGCCGCATCCTTCCACCGCCACCACCAGGTTGCCCGGTGTAAAAGTCCCCTGCGCCAACATCGGTACCGTCGGCAGCAGCGCAACAGCAAAAAACATCCTCCGCATCAGCCTCTCCGTCACAGTCAGTTTCCTCCGGTGGGTTCACTACAACTTTTGGGTTACTCGGGTCAAACTAATCGTCCGACGTTACAGCAACGTCACAAGTCCTGTTCTGCCCACTACTTTCCGGCGGGGGGGGCCAGATTTAAGTCGAGTCCTCAAAATTGAGTGCCCCATAATCTGCCCTGAGCTTCTCCAAGGGTCTCGACTCTGGGATGTGGCATTCGCGCGAAGGCGCGAACCGCTCCCCGCCAAAATCAACCCGACGTGACATCCTCCAACCTCAAAAAAAATCCCCCACTCCTCATCGGCACGCCGTCACACTGGAGGCAAATCTTCCCGCAGTTGACAAACCCACTCTTCCCGATTGGCTACAATAGGGGTGCCGGAAGCAAAAGCACTACGATCAATCCAACGTAACCAACGCGTTTCCAATACTTTGCCAATCAACACCAGCGTATTTACAGGACTTCGGTATCAAACCGGCTACGGAGTCCAAACCTAAGCCATGCAATTGGAATACTTTAGCAACTTTACCAGGGGCGGGTATCCCCCAAGCCCCCGAGGTTCACTTTGAAGATCGTTCTCGCCGAAAAAGTCTCCCCCGCCACTTTAGCCGTCTTCCAACAGGAACCCGGATGGCAGATCGTCACCCCCGACCAGATCAAAAACGGCCTCGCCGCCGAATTAGCCGACGCCGATGCTCTCGTCGTCCGCTCCGCCGTCCAGGCCGACGCCAAGCTCCTCGAATCCGCCCCCAAACTCCGCGTCATCGGCCGAGCCGGCGTAGGCGTAGACAACATCGACACCGACGCCGCCACCCGCCAGGGCATTGTCGTCATGAACACCCCCGGCGCCAACGCCGTAGCCGTAGCCGAACTCACCCTCGGCCTCATGATCTCGCTCGCCCGCTCGATCCCCCGCGCAAACTCCACCATGCACGACGGAAAATGGGACAAAAAGACCCTCCAGGGCTCCGAGCTCCGCGGTAAAACCCTAGGCATAGTAGGGCTCGGCCGCATCGGCCTCGAAGTAGCCCGCCGCGCCGCCAGCTTCGGCATGGACCTCATCGGCTACGACCCCTTCGTAGCCCCCGTCATCGCCCGCGAGAACGGCGTCACCCTCGTCAATATCGACGACATCTTCAAGCAGTCCGACTATCTCACCCTCCACGTAGGCCTCACCACTCAAACCGAAGGCCTCATCAATCAAACTTCACTCCGCATCACGAAGAAGGGCATCCGCATCATCAACTGCGCCCGGGGCGAGCTCATCGTAGAAGCCGCTCTCGCCGAAGCCCTCAAATCCGGCCAGGTCGCCGGTGCCGCCCTCGACGTCTTCCACCAGGAACCCCTCAAAGACTCGCCCTTCTACGCCCTCGATAACGTCATCCTCTCCCCCCACATCGCAGGAGCCACCGACGAGGCCCAGGAGGCCATCGGCATCCAGCTCGCCATGCAGGTCCGCGACTACCTGAAACTAGGAGTAGTCCAGAACGCCGTCAATCTCCCCTCGCTCTCGCACGAGGAGTACAAGGAACTAGCCCCCTGGATCGAGATGGCCGAGCGCCTCGGCCGCTTCCTCTCCCACGCCACCCCCGGCAACCTCGAAAACATCCAGATCACCTATACCGGCCGCATCGCGTCGGGCAAAACGGACCTCATCCGCAACGCCGCCATCGCCGGCATCTTCGCCGGCACCGACGGCGAAAACACCACCGCCAACCGCATCAACGCCGCCGCCATCGCAGCCGAGCGCGGCATCCGCATCCAGGAAGACAAGAAGGAGTTCACCCCCGGGGGCGCAGGCTCCGTCCTCAAGCTCGTCCTCCACTCCTCCGCCGGCGATACCAGCGCCTCCGCCACCGTCCTTCACGGTAACTCCCCCCGCCTACTCAGCTACGACGGCATCGACATCGAGGCCCCCCTCCACGGCACCCTCGTCGCCATCCGCAACCACGACGTCCCCGGCGTCATCGGCCAGATCGGCACCATCCTGGGCAAGCACTCCCTTAACATCGCGAACTTCGCCCTCGGCCGCTCCACGCGCTCTCAAAGAGTCCCCCAGGGCCAGGCCATCGCCGTAGTCCAGATCGACGTCCCCAGTGCCTCAGCCGCCAACGACGCCATCGAAGCCCTCCGGAAAGTTGAAGCCATAGCCAGCGTCCGCCTAATCGAGCTCGGTAAGCTCTGAAAATCTTATCCGTCAAAGTTGAATTGCATCCTCCGTCCTTCGCCAGCATCACTAAATAGGAGACACTAAGACTAGAAAACCATGCCGCTCTACGAATACGAATGCACCGCCTGTCATAAGCACACCGAGAAGATCCAAAAGTTCTCAGATACCGAAATTACCGTCTGCCCGCACTGCGGCGGCAAGCTGGAGCGCGTCCTCTCTGCCCCTGCCATCAGCTTCAAAGGCGGTGGTTGGTACGCCGACGGCTACGGTAACGCCAAACCCAAGGCCACAAGCGACGGCACCAGCAGCTCGAAACCCGCAACAGAGTCGAAGTCCTCAGGCGACAGCGCCTCCGCCGCGCCAGCATCGAGCCCGGCCCCAGCAGCCGCCGCGTCCTCCGACAAAAAATAGCCGCTTCACTCGAAATTCATCTTCGACTATGCTCTGACTAACCCAGAGTCATTGAGCACCGCTGTTCCCAGCCCAATCCACGGCTCAGTTTCAGCGCACCCGTCTATCTGCTTCCATCCCCGAAGGAGTCCCGCATGGAGCAAGCGGTCGCCCCACTCTCCGAAGCACCCATCTCCTCCTCAGGCCTGCGCCCCAACATCCTCTCGCCCATCGAAACCCTCGCCCAATCCATCTCCACCATCGCCCCAACAACCTCACCCACCATGACCGTTCCACTCGTCTTCGCCTTAGCGGGCAACGGAACATGGCTCGCCTATCTTCTAGCCACCGTCGCAATCCTTCTCATCGCCCTCTGCATCAGCCGCTTCGCCCGCTACACCTCCTGTTCTGGCGCCCTCTACACCTACGCGACATCCTCACTCCCGCCAATCGCCGGAAGCATTGCCGGCTGGTCCCTGCTTCTCGCCTACATCGCCACCGGAGCAGCGGTTGCCGGGGGCTTCATCAACTATGCCAACGTCTTCCTCACGGTGTTCTTCGGCCGCACTGCGTCCACTCCGTTCTTGGGTCTCATCTGCGTAGCCATCGCCACGTTCATTGCCTATCGCGACGTCCAGGTTTCCGCCCGCCTCATGCTGTGGATCGAAGCCGCCTCTGTCTTCTCCATCGCCATCGTCATCGCTCTCGTCCTCTGGCACAACGGCCCGCACATGCATCAACCCCAACTTCGACTGACCGGAGTCACCCCCTCCGCCGTCCGCCTCGGAGTCGTCATGGCCCTCTTCAGCTTCGTCGGCTTCGAGAGCGCCACCACTCTCGGCCACGAAGCCGTTAATCCCCTCCGCACTATCCCTCGCGCTGTCATCCAGTCCGCCTTCTTCTGTGGTCTCTTCTTCATCCTCTGCGCCTACACCGAAACCCTCGGCATGGAGGCCGCCCACCAAGACCTCGGCACCTCCACCGCACCCCTCAGCGTTCTCGCCAACCTCGCCCACGTCCCCGCGCTCGGCCCGCTGATCGACTTCGGTGCCCTCGTCAGCATGTTCGCCTGCACTCTTGCCTGCATCACCGCCGCCGCCCGAGTCCTCATGCGCATGGCCCACAACGGCCTCGTCCACCGACGCCTCAGCCTCGCCCACCAAAAGAACGCCACCCCGGGCTCAGCCGTCCTTCTCTCCGGCCTACTTACTGTCTTTCCCACCTGCGCCCTCGCCTCACACGGCATCTCCGGCATCGACATCTACGGATGGATGGGCTCTCTCTCGGTCTACGGATTCATGACCACCTACGGTCTCGCCGCCATCGGGCTTCCTATCTACCTCAAGCGCAATCACCGCCTCACTCCCGGCACCATCGCGCTCTCCATCGCCGCCACCGTCGCCACCCTGTTAGCCCTGGCCGGAACCCTATACCCTATCCCAGCCGCCCCGCTGAACTGGTTACCCTACTTCTTCCTCGCCTACATCCTCTGCGGCGTGGCATGGTTCTACGTCTCCCGGCTCAACCGGCCGCAACCCATCTAGTCTTCGCCAATATCCTCATTCCAAATCTCAGGGTGCTCCGCGATAAATCCCGTCAGCAGATCCGAGCACTCCTGCGAATCCAGATCGATCACCTTCACCCCAAGCTCCTTCAACCACTCCACCCCACCCGAAAAGTTTCGGCTCTCACCAACCACCAGCGTCCGAATCCCAAACTGCCGGATCAGCCCACTGCAGTACCAGCACGGAGCCAGCGTCGTCACCATGATCTTGTCGCGATAAGTCTTCTGCCGCCCGGCCCTCCGAAACGCATCCGTCTCCCCATGCACCGATGGATCACCTTCCTGCACTCTTCGGTTCCTTCCCGAAGCCAGTAACTTTCCCTCTGCATCAAACATCGCCGCACCAATCGGGACGCCATCCTCGTCCCGTCCCCGCCTTGCTTCCTCCAGCGCGACTCCCAGCATCGCGCGGTACCGTTCCAGTTCCGTCATTCCTATCCCTTCTTTGGCGGCGGCGGAACCTTCTTGCCTTCCTTACGCGCCTCCGACAGCCCAATTGCAATCGCCTGCTTCGAATTCGTCACAGTCTTCCCGCTCCGTCCGCTCTTCAGCTTACCCTGCTTCATCGCCTTCATCTCGCGCTCGACGTCCTTACCTGCCGACGGACTGTATTTGCGCGTTGAACTCGATTTTTTTGCCGATGTCTTTTTGCTAGCCGACTTCTTGGTTGCCATGGTGTTCCTCCCTATTCTCTAGGAGCACAGCATCGCATCCGCGAGTTGCATCGCAGCCCGAAGCTAAACCGCGATCTTTTGCTTCCGTCGGCGTCTCCAAATCACGATCCCCACCAACACAACGGTGGCGCCCGCCACCACCGCTCGCAGGATCATCTTCTCAATCCAAGATCGCGTCCGCTCCAGCGAGCCATCCTGCCACGCCGCATAAACAGTCTCGAGATCGGCAGCCATTCCAGGAATCGTCACCTCACGAAAATTCGTCGTCGGAATCGATCCAAAGATTCTCTCTGGCGCTGGCGGGGCCCCATTCCTGTCCTTCGGAATCGCTAGCATCATCGCATTGACCTCTGCATCGCGCGGATCGTCAAACAGCGCGCCATCCGCCGTATTCGGAAACAGGGTGTCGTGACCGGTCATCTTGTTCTCAATCGCTGCCACGCCATCCTGGCAAACGCCCAGCGCATAGTACCCGCCAAACGGCAGATCGGGCCGCCGTCATGTGCTGGTGCATAAACGCGACCACCATCTTCCCCACTAGCTGCGTCACCTCCACTGCATCCGCGCCGCGATACTCATGCGCATGACGTCCCAACACCCACGCCTGGTCAAGCGTATCCATCGTGCGAAACTCCGACTTCCCATCAATCCCGAAGTACCAGCTCACATTCGCATTGACCTTCGGCCCGCGAATCTCCCACTCATACTCTGCATGGCTCACCGGAGACATAAGCGACCTCTTCGTCCCAGGAATCCCAATCTGCGAATCGATGAAGAACGGCATCATCACATCCTGGCCCTTGAAGTGAAAGTGTCCGAAGTTGGCGAAGTACCGCCCATCCGCCACCACCACCGAGTGGCCCGTCGCCATCAGCGCTTCAATCAAACCCTCTGGTGTCGTCGCAGTCTTGCCCCCGATCTCCGCAGTCGCCATCGGCGCACCGCCCACCCCATTCAGACCAAGCCGGTTCAACACATCCGCCAGCCTCTGGCTCTCCGAATGCAACGGGGCGAGCTTCGGATTCCCCACATCGCCACGCACCACGCCCGCGCCCAGCGCTGTCACCAGCGTCGCATCATCCAATCCGGGCAGAATCGACGGCTCATTCAGACTCACTGTCTCCGCCTTATTGGGCGAATAGCTTCCCAGGTCCAGATACTCCGTAATCACCCCCGAACCCGCCGTAGGCCAAGCTTCATTCGGTGCCCCCGCAGGCGACCCTACTGCCGTCTCTGGGGTCTTCTTCGCCGCCTGCCGCGTGATCACCCCAACCGTCGGATTCACCGCATCCATCGTCCATCCCGGAAACCTGTCGAGCCCCTGCCAGTCCTTACCTAGAATCAGCTCGCGCAGCCTTTTCATCAGCGCGGGGGTCATCAACGCTGGCCCCTTCTTCCCGCCCTGATCCAGATGCGCCAGAAGAGCATCGGTAAATCCTGGAGTAGCCGACAACTCCCGCATCATCTGCGACAAGAGGACCGTATTGGGAGGCATTGGCTGTTCTGGCACCACGTAGGGTTCATCCCCCCTACATCCAATTAAAGCGGCCAATACAGCGGCGCACATCATACGGCCTAAGTTCCGGGGCAAACCATGAGGCATTCGCATCCGCCCATTAAACCTCATCCCGCGCGTGTTGCCATCTGGTTATTTCACTAGGGGGAGGCCACAAACGGCTGACCGCAAGCCACAGAAGCAGCTTCAATCCGCCATCTTCTCAAGCCGTATCTAGCTTTTTCACCACCAACTCATTCAGCAGTGCAGGATTCGCCTGTCCCTTCGACAGCTTCATCACCTGGCCCACGAAGAACGCGGCCACCGTCTTCTTCCCGCCACGATACTGCTCTACCTGCTTCGGATTCGTCGCAATAACCTCATCGATCATCTTCTCAATTGCCGACGAGTCCGAAATCTGCTGCGGCTTCTCCCGCTCATACACCACTGAAAAGTCTTCTTTTTTCTCAAACGCAATATCGAGCAGCTGCTTCAGCATCTTGCTCGAGAGCTCGCCCGACTCAGCCAGGTCCGCCGCCATCACCACGCCTTCCATCGACACCGGCGACTCCTCTGGCTCCAACCCCGCGGCCCGCAGCCTCATCGTCAACTCGCTCGTCAGCAGCCCCGCAACCCGCTTTGGACTCTTCGCTTTCTTCGCCGCCACCTCAAATCTGTCCGCAAACTCACGCGTTGCGGTCAACGTAGCCGCATCCTGCACCGAGATTTCATACTCCGCAATCAGCCGCGCACGTCGCGCCTCAGGCAGTTCCGGAAGCATCTTAAAGATCTTCGCCTGCCACTCCGCGCCTACAACCAGTGGCGGCAGGTCTGGCTCCGGAAAGTACCGGTAATCATGCGCGTGTTCTTTGCTTCGCATCGAGTACGTCCGGCCCTCGGCGCTGTTCCACAGCCGTGACTCCTGCACAACTCGGCCACCCTCTTCCAGCACGCCTATCTGCCGCTCAATCTCGTACTCAACTGCCGAACGAATATAGCGGAAGCTGTTAACGTTCTTAACCTCAGCCTTCGTGCCAAACTCCTTCGCACCCTTCAGCATCACGCTCACATTGGCATCGCAGCGCAGCGAACCCTCTTCCATATTGCAGTCGCTCACGCCCGTATAGAGCAGAATCTCTTTCAGCTTCGTCAGGTACTCAAACACCTCGTCCGCAGTCCGCAGATCCGGCTCGCTCACAATCTCTACCAGCGGCGTGCCACAGCGATTCAGGTCGATATACGTCTTCGAAACCGAATCCGCAAACCCATCATGAATGCTCTTGCCCGCATCCTCCTCCATGTGCAAACGGGTAACGCCGATCCGCTTCGTAATCGCTGCTCCGCTCGCATCAAAAGCTGGAACTTCAATCCATCCGTGCTCAGCCACCGGCTTATCGAACTGCGATATCTGGTACCCCTTTGGCGAATCAGGATAAAAATAATTCTTGCGCGAAAAAATACTCGTCTCGCGAATCTCACAATTGATCGCCTTCGCCGCCAGCACCGCAAACTCCACTGCCTTGCGATTGAGCACCGGCAGAGCGCCCGGCAGCCCGAGACAGGTCGGACAGATATGCGTATTTGGTTCCCCGCCATACTTGTTCACGCAGCCGCAAAACGCCTTCGTCTCCGTCAGGAGCTGGACATGGACCTCCAGCCCAATCACAGGCTGGTACTTGGCAAGGATTTCGGGCGTCAGAGCTGTCATCGTAGGCATTGGCACCTCGATTCTACCAAGCCACTGCGGTCGCTCGGTCCTCCCTTCCATCGGGTATGAGAAAATCCGCACAGCGCGCTTCATCAGTTGCAGAACCGCAAATGAAAGAAAAACCTCCCCCAAAGACGCGCAGCTACGGAGTCGATAACAGGCACCTCCTCCCCATGCTTCGCGACCTCTTGGAACTAGCGACCGTCCGCCTCGCCGACAAATCCACTCGCCGTCACGTGGTCCAGCTTGGCCGAAGTATCCGCCAGCATGCCTTCGATGCCCGCGACCCCTTCCCGATCATCGAACACGCCGACCTGGCAGCCTTTCTCGGCTGCAATGAGCCGCGCGAGATCGTCCTTCCCCCCATCGACACCATCAGCCTCTCCGGCCTTGGCTTCGTCGTCCCGTACACACTGCTCGCCACCATCGTCAGCGCGCTCCAACCTGAGAAAATCTTCGAAACCGGAACCTTTCGCGGAGTCGGCACCCTGACCATGGCTCTCAACGCACCTCAAGCCGACATCTACACCCTTGACCTCCCGGAACAGTACACTGACGCAGAAGTCGAAACACTTAGCAAAGGCGACCGCGAGTGGGTCCGGCTATCCCGCACCTCCACCGGCTTCGCCTTCCTCAATCATCCTGCCGCCAACCGCATCCATCAGCTCCGCGGCAACTCCGTCACCTTCACCCCGCCCGGATCGATTGAAAACACCGATCTCTGCTTCATCGACGGAGGCCACTCCCACGAGTGCATCCAGGCCGACACCGAGACCGCCCTCAAGATTCTCTCGCCCAGCGGGGTCATCGTCTGGGACGACTACGCCTGGTTCGTCGACGGCGTAAGCCAATACCTAACCGAACTTCGCCGCAAGCTTCCGCTCTACCGCATCGCCGGAAGCCAGCTCGTTATCTACCGCAAGCTAACATCACACTGACATGGACCCCGTTACCCACTTCATGACCGGAGCCTGCCTCTCCCGGGCAGGATTCAACCGAAAGGCAGCCTACGCAACCCTGGCCATGACGCTCGCCGCCGAGGCCCCAGACCTGGACACGCTCTGGTCATTCGGTGGCCCCATCGCCGCCTTCCAGCATCATCGTGGCTGGACCCACACCTTCTTCGGCCTGCCCTTTGAAGCCGCGATAGTCGTCGGCATCATCTGGTTCTATCACCGCTGGCGTTCGCGAAGACCATCCGCCAAGCCGCCAATCGCTCCCGTTCGCTGGGGTCTGCTCTACCTCTTCATCCTGATCGCTCTACTTAGCCATCTCCTGCTCGACTGGACGAACAACTATGGCCTGCGACCCTTCTTCCCCTTCAATCCCCGCTGGTACGCCGGCTCCTTCGTCTTCATCGTCGAGCCCCTGCTTCTCCTCATCCTCTTCACCGCGCTCGTTGCCCCTGCTCTCTTCGGCCTGGTCGGCAGCGAGGTCGGCGCACGCAAACCGGCCTTCCGCGGACAAAACTGGGCCATCTTCGGCCTGCTCGCTATGGCCTCTCTCTGGGCCCTCCGCTTCGTCGAACACCAGAAGGCCATTCAACTCGCCCAGAATGGCGACTACGGCGCCCCAGTCCTGCGCGCCGCAGCCAACCCCTACCCCATCAACCCATTCCGCTGGCAGACCGTCGTCGAAACCCCCACTTTCTACCAGATCTCCACGGCCGATACGCTCAACGATGCCATCGCCAGTAGCAGCAAAGCCGGAACCATCTACAAACCACCCACAACCCTCGCGACGCTAGCCGCCAAGCAAAGCTGGCTCGGCGAGATCTACCTCGACTGGTCGCTATGGCCCGTCGTCACCGAGACCGGCATCGACCAGGACGGCATCGCGACCGTCACCTTCCGGGACCTGCGTTTCCTCGAAGACACGCCGCTCCTATCAGGCAGCCGCGCCGCTCCGCTAAGCGGAGCCGTCAACGTCAACTCCGACCGCCACGTCGTCCGGATGGAGTTCAGCGGCCGCATCCAACACTAGTGACCCCTCCCCTGACACAAATTGGCTAAAGTATTCCAAAAGCGTTACTTAGGTCCGGACTTGATGTCCGTGCAGATGCGAAAGTCCTGCAAACACACAGGGTATCATTTGCAAAGTATTGAAAATACTTTAGTTATCCTGAATCGGCAGTTGTACTTTTGCCTCAGACCCCTCTACGTAGCCATTCGAGGGGTTGGGTGTGTCAAGCGCTGTCACTCCATAACACGGCCTTTTCGCCCTGGACAATCTACTCTTCTTCGACCGGCAAACTTGTCCCGCGTCGCCGGTCGAACACTTTCCGAACCACGTACACCAGAATCAGCACAACGACGATCCCCACCCCGACCATCATCAATCCCTGATTGTGCACCGTCCGCATCATCGTATGGAAGATCGCAGGGCCATAAACCATGATGACCAGGGAGACCACCACGAAGCGGATCAATTTGCCCAGCATCAGCGCGGAGAAAAACCAAAGCGGTTTCATCTCAAAGACGCCTGCAGCCAACTCAAAGATCTTGACCGGAAAAGGCGGCGGCATCATCGCAGGAACCATGATGGCAAAAAACTCCTGTTTCTCGAACCGGTCGCGCAACTGTTCATAGCGTGCCCGATTGATACGCTTCAAAAGAAACAGCTCACCTCCGGCCCGCCCGAGATAGTAAGGAAGCAGGCTACCCACAGCCGTACCAAACGCAGCTGTAACGCAATAGATCAGAAACCCCGCATGGTTGCGGACGACATACTCCGCCACCATCGCATCGAGCGGCATCGGAATCGATGACGAATCGATGATAGCCACTATCAAAATCCCAAAGGCACCCAGAGGCTTCAGCACGGCCAGCAGCCACGCATTGGCCTTCACCAGCCCAATCCCAATCTTCTTCCACGGCACTCCGGCCGCCAGCATCATCATCACCGGAGCACCTCCGCGTCGTGCCCCGTCCGCCCCGCCAGCAGATCGAGAGCATGCGGCAGCAGCGGCATCACCGCTTCCAGCGAACTTTTCGCTCCCGCCGGGCTCCCCGGCAGATTCACAATCAGCGTCGCGCCCAGCGTTCCGCAAACCGCCCGGCTCAACGCAGCCAGCGGAGTATGTTTCAACCCCTCCATACGCATCCGCTCCGCCATCCCATCAATCAGCCGGTCACAAACCAGTTTCGTCGCCTCCGGTGTTACATCGCGCGCCGCGAGCCCCGTGCCGCCCGTCGTCACAATCAACCCCGCAGCATCGGCATGATGTCGCAACGCCGCCACAATTAGTTCTATTTCGTCGGGAAGCACCTCAGTCGTCACGCTCGCTCCCGCATCCTCCAGCAATTTCCCCACCCCAGGCCCCGAAACGTCGACCTGCTCTCCCCTTGAGCAGCGATCGCTGATCGTCAACACTACGGCTGACACATTCCTAAGGAGATTCTGACTCATCTCTTTAGTCTAAGTGCTTCCGTTGCCAATCCAGAAACGTCACCCACTAGTTGTTCTGGGTATTTGCCATCAAAAATGAGAAAATAAAAGGGTTTGTGCAAACCGGGGCACTTAACCGGCGATTGGCCCTTCATTTAGCGTGCAACTTTCCTCCTGAGTACCCGTCAGACCTATAGCCCATGCCCTCCCTCGAGATACCACCCAAGTCCGCGCCGCCCGTCCAGCCCGTTAAGGTTCGCACCGGCCGGTACGGCGAACTCGAAGAGCATGAGCTGATTCACCTGCTCGACTCGCTCGACGATGAGCGCGCCAAAGCTCGCTTTCGCGAGTCCATTTACATTTCCGTCATCATTTATCTCGGAATTGTCTGGTTCCTCTTCTACGGCCCGCGCGTCCTCTTCCACCAGCCCAAGCTCATCAGCCCGGTCGATGTCCTGAAGGAGCGCGACAAGCAGCTCACCTTCCTCGACGACCCTGCGAATCTCGCGAAGCTGACTCCAAGGCCAAAGCCCGTCCCTGAGAAGAACCATCTGGATCAAAAGACTCTGAAGCAGTTGCAGGCCATGCGCAAGGCCGAAGCTGCGTCGGCTCCAACACCCGCACCGCCAGCGCAAACCCAAGCGGCCGCTCCGACGCCCCCGGCTCCAACGCCACCTCCACCGGCTCCGCAGCCGACGCAGCAGGCTCTCATCGAAGCGCCCAAGCCGGCGCCGACGCGCCCGAACTTCGGCAATCCAAATCAGACCGCCGGGGACCTCGTCCGCCAGGCCGCCCAGCAAGCCGCGCACAACCATGACTCCGGCGACTACCCCCCCGGCGGCCCCGGCGGCGCTCAGCAGGGCATGGGCACCGGCGTCCAGATCCTCTCCGACACCCAGGGAGTCGACTTCGGCCCCTATATCCGCCGAATCCTCGCCGACATCAAGCGCAACTGGATTCCGCTCATCCCCGAAGAGGCCCGTCCGCCGCTCAACAAGCAGGGCGAGACGCTTATCCGCTTTACCATCCTTCCCGACGGACGCATCGCCGCGATGAACCTCGACGGCTCCAGCCAGGACACCGCCATCGACCGCGCCTGCTGGGGCGGTATCACCGGCGTCGGCCAGTTCCCGCCGCTGCCCGCCAACTTCAAGGGTCCCAACCTGGAGCTTCGCGTCGACTTCTTCACCAACAAGCCCCTCCCGTACTAGTCTGACCTCACCGACGCTCACACCGGTCACCCAGAAGCTCATGTCCCAACCGACTGGCCCAACAGCAACTCCGCGGCAGATCGAGCGACGCCGCCAGGTACGCGGTCTCCTCGTGCTCGGCTTCGTCGTCCTTCTCTTCAGCCTGTTGCGAGCCGGCCTGCACACCATCTTCACTCCGGGCTGGTGGCGTCTATGGTGACGCCTCACGCCCAACCTCTCATCGTCCTCGTCGGCCCAACTGCCAGCGGCAAAACCTCCCTCGCCATTCGCCTCGCGCAGGAGTTTAGCGGCGAAATCGTCAGCTGCGATTCCGTAGCCGTCCACCGCGAGATGGAAATCGGCACCGCGAAGCCCTCACGCGAAGAGCGAGCCCTCATTCAGCACCATATGATCGACATCGCCTGGCCCGACGAGCCCTGCACCGCTGGTGACTACAGCCGTCAGGCCCGCGAAGCTCTAACCGCCATCACCGAACGTGGACGCATCCCCATCGTCGCCGGAGGAACCGGCCTCTACCTCCGCGCTCTCATCGACGGCCTCTTCCCCGCTCCTCCTCAAAAAGCAGGCCAGCGCGAACGCCTCCGCAAACTCGCGACCACTCGCGGCTCCGCCTATCTGCATCGCCTCCTCACCCGTCTTGACGGTGCAGCAGCGGCGGCTATTCATCCCAACGACGTCCCCAAAATCATCCGCGCCATCGAAGTGTCGCTCCACCCGGACGGTCCACTCACGCAACAATGGCAAAAGGGGCGCGATGCCCTCACCGGCTACCGCATCCTGCGCTTCGGCCTCAACCCGCCTCGAGCACGTCTCTACGAGCGCATCAACCAGCGCGCCGCCGCCATGTTCGACCGCGGCCTCGTCGAAGAGACCGAACGCCTCATCGAACGCTACGGCCCCGACTGCCGTCCCTTCACCTCACTCGGTTACGCCGAAGCCGCCGCGGTCCTGCAAAACGAACTCACCCGCGAACAAGCCATCGCTCAAGCCCAGCAAGGCCATCGCAACTACGCCAAACGCCAGCTAACTTGGTTTCGCCGCGAACCCGACATGAATTGGCTGGAAGGCTGCGGCGGCGATGAGGACATCATCGACCAAGCACTACAGCTCGTCCGCCGCCACCTCAAACATCAACCCACCTCATAGCGGTCGTCCCGCTTCGGGCAGATGACCTCCAGCTTATAAAGCTTTTCAATCTCCACCTTCAGCGCCTGCTGAGCCCCAGGCTCCCCATGCACCAGAAAGACCTTCTTCAATGTAGGAACAACCGGCTCCATCCACTCCAGAAGCTCCCTCTGATCGGCATGTCCGCTCAGCTCCCCGATCGAATCCACCTCGGCCCGCAGACGCATCGGCTCGCCAAAGATCTTCACCTCCGGGTCCCGCCGTACAATCGCGCGCCCGAGAGTATGTTCTGCCTGAAACCCCGTTATCAGCACCAGATTTTTCGGGTCTTCCACACTGTTCTTCAGGTGATGGAGCACCCTCCCGGCCTCGCACATGCCCGACGCGGCGATCACGATAAACGGCATCTTCAGGCCATTCAGCGCTTTGCTCTCTTCTACCGTGCGCACATATCGCAGCCGCTTCCACCCAAACGGATCCTCGTGCAAATCCGCAAACGCTCGCGCCCCCGCATCCCACTCCTCTTCATGCTTGCGGAATACGTCCGTCACATTCACCGCCAGCGGACTGTCCACAAAGATCGGAATGTCGGGAATCGCCTTCTCATCGATGAGCTCATGCAGCAGCAAGACCACCTGCTGCGTCCGTCCCACCGCAAACGCCGGCATCACAATGTGCCCGCCGCGCTGCGCCGTCCGGTTCACCAGGCTCGCCAGCTTATTCTTCACCGGACCGATCGGCTGATGCAGACGGTTCCCATAGGTACTCTCCATGATCAGATAATCGGCGGCCTGCGCCTTCTCCGGATCGTTGATAATCGGCAACCCCTTGCGTCCAACATCTCCCGAGAACAACAGCTTCGTGGTCTGCCCCTTCTCGCGAGCCTCAATCATCACGCACGTAGACCCCAGCATGTGCCCCGCGTCAAACGTCGTCGCCGTAAACCCTGCATCCGCCGTCGATCCCGCCAGCAGCTGTGGCGTATGCAGCGTCACCGGCTTGAACTGCTGCATCGTCTGCTCCGCATCTGCCTGCGTATAAAGCGGCAACACCGCCGCTTGATCTGCCGGGATGCCAATCGATCGTCTCCTGTGCGTCCTGCGATTCACAAACTCCGCATCCGACTCCTGAATATGCGCGCTGTCCTTCAGCATCTTCTCGCAGAGATCGACCGTCGACGGCGTCGGATAAATCGGACCTCGATAACCCTGCTTCACCAGCAGCGGAAGGTTGCCGCTGTGATCGATGTGCGCATGCGAAAGCACCACCGCGTTCACCTGCTCCGCCGGCAGCGCCAGGTGCTCGTTGATGTCTCGAGCCTCTTGCCTGTGTCCCTGAAACATTCCGCAATCGAGCAGAATATTTTGTCCGCCACACTCCAGATGATGCGAAGAACCCGTAACCGTCTGTGCCGCACCCCAGAAGTGCAGTCGAATCGACATTCTTTTTTCCTCCTGAAATCCAGACCATCCTAACTGATGCGGCGCACGCCACTTCGCGCGCAAAAAAGACCCATCGTCACTCGATGGGCCTTTTCGTCTCCGCCAACCAAATATTACGCAGGCTGAACCACAAGATTGTCCGCGAGCTTGAAGCGCACAATCGACTCCGCAGGAATCTCAATGTCCCGATTCCCCGTCAAGCCGCCGAGCGCCGTTCCGCCACCTGCTCCCACCAGTCCGCCAACCAGCAGTCCAACGCCGCCAGTGGCTACACCACCTACAAGCATTCCGAGACCGGCGCCGCCGCCGATAAACGCAGCAGACCGCTTGCCCTTGCCCTTCTTGGTCTGCGTCAGGTCACTCGTATCGAGTGCATACCGCGTGCCATTCAGCGTGAGATAGGTCAGCCGCAGCTCCAGAATCGAGCTGCCCTTGAAGTGCCCTCGTCGATGCGAAGCAACCACCACCCCGCTCACCGGCGAACCCTTTGGAATCACCACCTGGTTGTTATCCCCGACCACGGGATCGACCACTTCGCCATTGAACCGGTCACCCGCGTGGCTCGTCTTCACGCTGATGTGCTGATTAATCCGAATCGTCAGATTCGTTCCCGCCGCGATGTTGACATCCGCCGGCCGAATGATCGGCGCAGCGCCAGGCGCGGGAGCTGCCCCCGCCACCGGCTGCCCAGAAGAATCAACCTGACCAGGTGCGACCGGAGCAACCCCACCCGCCGTCGCCGGCGTATTTGCCGGCACAGCGCCAGTACCATTCGCAGGCGTCACCGTCGTCGTCACAGCCTGCGTGGCCTGCCCGGGAGCCGGTGGCTGCACCGTCGTCGTCGTCACATTTCCACTCTTGTCCGTCGAAACTACCTGCTGCGCCTGCCCTGTCGCCGCAGCTTGCTTCTTGGCCTGATCAATCGCCTCATCCTGCTTCGACTTACAACCAGTCGTCATCGCGGCCGCAAGCACCATCATCGCAACAGCAGCTTTACCTGAAAATTGTGCATTCATCGTTCGGCCCTCATTCTTAAGAAATTATTAGTCAGGAATATCCCGCATCCAGACTAAGGAACACCTTTCGTAAGATGCTCATTTCGCGTCAAAGACCACCCGGCTCGCAAAGGATTAAGATAGTTCTATGACCACCGCAGCCGCCAAACGCCCTCAGCTCGCCCACCTCACCGCCCAGCTCGACGATCTCCGCCAGCGTGGAACCTTCTTCAAACTGCGCGAGCTCGACGACCAGCAGGCCCCCGTCTGCACCTACGACGGCAAGCGCGTCATCAACCTGGCCTCCAACAACTACCTCGGCCTCTGCAACCACCCCAAACTCGAAGAAGCCGCCATCGCCGCCACAAAAAAATTCGGCGTAGGCTCAGGAGCCGTCCGCACCATCGCCGGCACCATGCGCATCCACATGGAACTCGAAGAAAAGATCGCAGCCTTCAAAGGTGTCGAGGCCTGCGTCGTCTTCCAATCCGGTTTCGCCGCCAACGCCGGCACCGTCTCCTCCATCCTCGGCAAAGAAGACTTCATCCTCTCCGACGAGCTCAACCACGCCAGCATCATCGACGGAGCACGTCTCTCCCGCGCCAAGATCAAAGTCTTCCGCCACAAAGACGCCGCCCACTGCGAAGAGCTCCTCCGCGAAGTCCAGAACGAGCCCGGCCACAAACTCATCATCACCGACGGCGTCTTTTCAATGGACGGCGACATCGGCCCCGTCGACAAGCTCGCCGCACTCGCCGAAAAATACAACGCCATCATGATGGTTGACGACGCCCATGCCTCCGGCGTCCTCGGCCGCAACGGACGCGGCTCTGTCGATCACTTCCACATGACCGACAAGGTAGACGTCCAGGTCGGCACACTCTCCAAAGCCATCGGCGCACTCGGCGGTTATGTCTGCGGCAGTCGCGACCTGATCGACTATCTCTACCATCGCGCGCGCCCGTTCCTCTTCTCCACCTCGCACCCACCCTCAGTTGCAGCCACCTGCATCGCCGCCTTCGACATTCTCGAAAACGAGCCCGATCGCATCCAGCGTCTCTGGGACAACACCAACTACTTCAAAAAACAGCTCAGTGACGCCGGATTTGACGTAGGCGGCCGCACCACTCCGGCCAGCGAAACACCCATCACTCCCATCATCATCGGCGACGGCCGCAAGACCATGGACTTCTCCCGCGCCCTCTTCGACGCCGGAGTGATGGCCACCGGAATCGCCTTCCCCACAGTCCCGGAAGGCAAAGCCCGCATCCGCACCATCATGACCAGCGAACACACCCGGACTCAAATCGACCAGGCCCTTGATATCTTCCGCGAGGTTGCAAAAAAGACCAACATCCTAAACGCCTGATAGCAAACGCCAACTCAAAAATGACCGTACTCCATCGGCTGATTTTCCATCGATTGCGCAAGATTAGAGTCTAATCTTATAAGAATGCGTCTCTTTCACTGTATGACCCTCTGTACCCCTAGCCAGTTGAGACGATCCTGCTTCACCTTCGCTGCCGCTTTCGTGCTCGCCACTCTTGGAGCGCCCCACACCCTGCGCGCTCAGCAACTCGATGTGAGTTCCTCCACAAGTTCCTACATCGAATCGGCTACAGTCGCACCTCCGGAACTCCCAGACGCTCCCAGTGCCTTGCTTTATCCGCAAACACAAACTCCCAATCCCCCAGCGGCTCAACCGGCAGCCACTCCACCCCAGAAGACAACCGACAACCCCGACGCCGTCAGTGCCAACGGCAACCAGCAGACCAAGCGCGTCCTCGGCATCGTGCCGAACTTCAGCTCCGTCTCGGCTGACCTCAAGCTGCCGCCCCAGACCGTAAAACAAAAGTTCACCATAGCCGCTAAGAACAGCTTCGACTACTCCTCCTTCATCATCGTCGGGATTCAGGCGGGGATCTCCATGGGCAGCAAGTCCTACCCGGAGTTCCATCAGGGCGCCGCTGGCTATGCCCGTTACTACTGGCACACCTTAGCCGACACGGCTGACGAGAACTTCTTCGTCTCGGGCATCGGCCCCGTCGTCTTTCATCAGGACAACCGCTTCTACACCCTCGGCCATGGCAGCTTCGGCAAGCGTTCCTGGTATGCCGTCACTCGCGTCCTGGTCACTCGCAGGGACAATGGAAATGAGACCTTCAATTTCTCCGAGGTCGTCGGCTCTGGCGCCGCAGCGGGCGTCGGCAGCCTCTATTACCCCTCACAGTACCGCACCTGGACCAAAGTCGGACAGCGCTGGCTCACCAGCGACCTCATCGACTGCTTCAACTTCTGGTGGAAAGAGTGGTGGCCTACCGCTAACAAATACGTCTTCCACACTCACTAGAGCGGCCACTTCAAACCACGCAAGCTACCCTTTGTAGACGACACGCCCTTCGCTCACCGTAAAAGCCACCCTCCCCACCATCGCCGCTCCATCAAACGGCGTATTCCGCGACTTCGATCGCGTCTTCGCCACATCGAACTTCCACTCTGACACCGGATCGAACACCACCACATCTGCAAAACTCCCCACTCTCAACGTCCCACGGCCATCGAGCGAAATCACTCCCGCCGGCTGCGCACTCATCAAGTCGATCACCCGCGAAACCGTCATCCCCTCGCCCTGATGCAGCACGCGCAAAGCCAGCCCCAGCGCCGTCTCGAGCCCGGTAATTCCATTCGGAGCGCGCTCAAACTCCTGTTCCTTCTCAAACCGCGCATGCGGAGCGTGATCGGTCGCAATGCAGTCCACCGTGCCATCCATCAACCCGGCAATCATCGCGAGCCTGTCCGCTTCCACACGCAGCGGCGGATTCATCTTCGCATTCGTGTCGTAATCCCCAATCGCCTCATCCGTCAGTGCAAAGTGATGCGGCGCCACCTCGCACGTCACATGCAGCCCTTCAGCCTTCGCACTCCGTATCAACTCCATCGCCCGCGCAGTCGACACATGCTGAACATGCAGATGCGGCCGCACCCTGTCCACCCGTTCAATCTCCCGCAGCAGTTGAATATCCCGCTCCACAATCCGCGCCTCTGCCTCAACGGTCATCCCGCGCAGCCCCAGGCGAAACGCTACCGGCCCCGCGTTCATGCTGCAACCACCCGTCAGCCGCGTATCCTCCGCATGTTGCGACACCGGCACACCAATGGACGCAGCCGCAGTCAGCGCCTCACGCATCACGCCATCCTCCAGCACGGGCTTGCCATCATCGGTAAAACCTACGGCACCAGCCTCTGCCAGCTCGTGAAAGTCCGTAATCTCTTCGCCCCGGCTGCCAAATGTCGCCGCTGGCATCGCCAGCAGCTTGATGCATGCTCCGCGCGCTGCATCCATCATCCACTCGAGTCCCGCAACAGAATCATTCACCGGAACCGTATTCGGCATCGCGACCACCGTCGTAAACCCACCCGCCGCCGCAGCAGCCGTCCCCGTCTTGATTGACTCTTTATACGTCTGCCCCGGCTCGCGCAGATGCACATGCACATCCACCAGCCCCGGCGCGACGACCATCCCCGCCGCGTCGATAATCTCCTTTGCCGTCACATCCTTCAACCCACCCGGCTTCTCTACCCCCGCAACCTTTCCATGCCGCAGCAGCACATCGCGCTCTGCATCCACGCCGCTCGCCGGATCCACCAGCCGTCCATTCAAGATTAATATGTCACTCATACCGTTACACTCTCAAATCGGCCTGCACCCAGCGCCCGCACCAGCAGCGCCGTCCTCACCGCTAGCCCATGCGTTACCTGTTCTTCAATCGCCGAGTTCGGCCCATCCGCCACCTCATCCGAGATCTCCATCCCCCGAATCATCGGCCCGGGATGCATCACCAGCGCCTTCGGAGCAGTCGCCTTCAATCGCTCCCCATCCAACTGGTAACGCGAAATATAGTCACCCAAATCAAGCTCCAGCCCCGCCAGACGCTCTCTCTGAATCCGCAGCATCATCGCTACCTGCGCCGTTCGCAGCGCCTTATCGAAGTCCCGCTCAATCTCCACGCCCGCTCCCAACCCAAGCGCCTCCTCCGGCAGCAACCCGGGGGGGCCGCACAGCACCACCTTCGCCCCAAGCTTCGGCAGCAGCATCGCATTCGACCGCGCCACCCGGCTATGCAGAATGTCTCCCGTAATCACCACCGTCACGCCAGCCAAGGTCTTCGCGTCGATCCTTCCAGCATCCAATCCTGGCACTCTCGCCAGAATCGTCCGCAGATCGAGCAGAGCCTGCGAAGGATGCTCATGCATCCCATCACCCGCGTTTAACACCGGCAGCTGCGTCACACGAGCCAGTAAAAACGGAGCCCCTGAGTTCGCGTGCCGCAGAATGATGCACTCTGCTCCCAGCGCCCGCAACGTAAGGCCGGTATCCTTCAGGCTCTCGCCCTTCTCAATCGAAGAAGATTTATCGCTGACCAGCGTAGTCGTCGCACCCAGTTGCTTCGCCGCCAGCTCAAATGACGTCCGCGTTCGTGTGCTCGACTCGTAAAACAGCAACGCAATCTTTCGCCCAGCAAGAATCCGCGACCGCTCCGCAGCCTGCATCCGTTCCAGCCGGTCCGTCTCCGCCAGTATCGTCGCAACCTCAACAACAGGCAGATCAGCCACCGTCAACAACGACCCCACCGCGTACTCAAAGCTCTTCCCCGCGCGATGCATCGTGGATTTCATCAGCACCGACCGTCAGTCCGCCAGCTCAACCAGCAGCACCTGCTCCTGCCCATCGACCTCGTTCAGCTTGACCTCGATAATCTCGCGCTTCGAAGTAGGAATCGTCCTTCCCACAAACGTCGCCTCAATCGGCAGTTCGCGGTGTCCGCGGTCAATCAGCACCAACAGCCTTACACTCTTTGGCCGCCCATAATCAAACAACGCGTCCAGCGCTGCCCGGATCGTCCGCCCCGTATACAACACATCGTCCATCAAGATGACATCACGCCCGTTCACGTCGAAACCCAGCGTTCCCGGCGTCACCTTTGGCCGCGGCCCGTCCGTCGTCAGATCGTCGCGATAAAAACTAATGTCGAGCACCCCGGTATCCACCGGATGCTTCTCAATCTTCTCAATCAGCTTCGCCAGCCGCTGCGCCAGCGGAACCCCACGCCGTTTAATCCCAACCAAACCAACATTTTTGCTGCCGTCGTGCTTCTCCACGATCTCATGCGCTAGCCTCACCAGCGTGCGCTCGATCTCCGAGGCCGACATCAATCGGCCCTTTTCCCGTAACTTAGGCTTCCGAATTTCCGTAGTTTCACTCATAGATTCCGCTTGATGATATCAGGACAGCCCCATCCCATGCAGGGCACATATCACGCCGAAAAACCGCATTGGATCCTCATGTTTGCTCGGAATGCGACCTCGACAATAATTTTCCAATCAACTCCCGACGGCGTAAAAAAAGCGAAAACTCGGGCTTAACTTTTTACTCCTCTGCTAATGGAGACGTTGATTCAGACAGCACATTCAAACCGGCAAAACCAACTGAAAAACAGGGAAAAAACACTGGATTTGGTACCATTCTTAGGTCTGAAACAGGCATCTCCATTGCGCGCCTGTAACTCTCATTAGTCTTGGGGTACCTTCATGGCACGTCCTTACTGGTCAGGTCAGATCCAAATCTCCCTCGTCTCCTTCAGCGTCAATCTCTTCACCGCGACCGAGTCCAAGGCCGAGATTCGCTTCCATCAGCTCAGCCGCAAAACCGGCGAGCGCATCAAGCACCAGAAGGTCTCCGGCGAAGAAGGCCCTGTCGAAAAGGGCGACATCGTCAAAGGCTTCGAGTACCGCAAAGGCGAATACGTCACCGTCGAGCCCGAGGAGATCGAGAACCTCCGCATCCCCTCCCGCCACAACCTCGAAGTCACCCAGTTCGTCGACTACGACGAGATCTCTCCCGCGTTCTTCGAGAAGCCCTACTTCGTCGCCCCCGAGAGCGACACCCAGGCCGAAGCCTTCGCCGTCGTCCGCAAAGCCCTCCAGTCGACCAAGAAAGTCGCCCTCGGAAAAATCGCCTTCGGTGGCCGCGAACATCTAGTCGCCGTCATGCCCAACGACGACGACAAGCTCCCCGGCATGATGGCCTACGTCATGCGCTACGAGGAAGAGCTCCGCAAACCCGCCGAATTCTTCGACAAGATCAAGAAAGTCACCATCGACGACGACCAGCTCTCGCTCGCCAAAGAGCTCATCAAGCGCAAAGCCGCAAAATTCGCCCCCGAAAAATTCAAGGACGAGTACGAGACCGCCCTCCGCGCGATGGTCGAAGCCAAAGTCAACAACGCCCCGATCCCGAGGGAAGAACCTGCTCCGACATCCGGCAAGGTGATCAACCTCATGGAAGCCCTGCGCAAGAGCGTAGAAAAAGACACCGGCGCGGAGAAGAAGCCTGCAGCCTCCGTCAGCAAGAAAGGCATCTCACTGGTCAAGCCGAAAGCGCAAAAACGCAAATCCGCTTAACCTATGACCGCAAAGAAAAAGTCCACCGCGAAGAAAGCCTCACCCAAAGAGGCATCCACGCTAAAGACTTCCCCTGCCCCCAAGAAATCCTCCGCCACCACGGCCCGCACTAAAGCATCCAACGCCGTAGACGATCAGCTGGCCCGCTACCGCTCCATGCGGGACTTCAAAGTCACCGCCGAGCCCAGCGGCGTCTCCAAATCCACCAAAACCTCCGCACTTCCCTTCGTCATCCAGAAGCACGCTGCCTCGCACCTCCACTACGACTTCCGCCTCGGCTGGAACGGCGTCCTCAAAAGCTGGGCCATCTCCAAAGGCCCCAGCTACGTCGTCAAAGACAAGCGCCTCGCCGTCCAGGTTGAAGACCACCCCATGGAATACGGCGGCTTCGAAGGCGTCATCCCCAAAGGCCAGTACGGCGGCGGCACGGTCATGGTCTGGGATCAGGGCACATGGGAACCGCAACCCGGCCACACCGACATCGACGAAGGCCTCCGCACCGGCAGCCTCAAATTCATCATGCACGGCGAGCGCATGAAGGGAAAATGGGCGCTCATCCGCATGAAGGGCAAGTACGCCAACGAGAGCAAACCCAACTGGCTCCTCATCAAAGAGCACGACGACTTCGAAAAACCCGAGAGCGCCGAGCCCATCACCGAAGAGTTCACCACCAGCGTCGTCACCGACCGCACTATGGAGCAGATCGCCGCCAGCGAAGACCACGTCTGGCACTCCAAAGACACCGCCACCGGCAAAGCCTGGCAACGCATCGACAAAGAAAAAGAGGCACAACCCCCAACCCGCTCCCCCACGCCAATCCCCGCAACAAAAACCAAACCCACCCACCCCCCGGCCTCCACCCCCAAAGAAAAACTCCCCACCTTCATCCCCCCACAGCTAGCCCTTCAAACCCCCACGCCACCAGCAACCGAAGGCTGGCTCCACGAACTCAAACTCGACGGCTACCGCATCCAGGCCCGCAAATCCGGCCCTCACGCCCAGCTCATCACCCGCTCCGGCCTCGACTGGACGCACCGCATGAAGACCATCGCCACCCAGGTCTCCATCCTCCCCTGCGAATCCGCCATCCTCGACGGCGAAGTCGTTGTTCTCGACGCCAAAGGCAACACCAGCTTCGCTGACCTCCAGGCCGCCTTCCAGGATGGAGCCAACAAGCCCCTCACCTACTTCGTCTTCGATCTCCTCCACCTCAACGGCCACAACCTCCGCAACCTTCCCCTCATCGAACGCAAAGCCCTCCTAGCCAACCTCCTAAAAAATCCCGGCGAGTTCATTCATCTCAGCGAGCACATCGAATCCAACGGCCCAGCCGTCTTCAAGAGCGCCTGCGAACTCGACGCTGAAGGCATCATCTCCAAGCGCGCCGCCGGAGCCTACATCTCCGGCCGCACCGGCGACTGGCTCAAAGCCAAATGCATTCGCGAGCAGGAGTTCGTCATCGGCGGCTTCACCCTCCCCGCCAAAGGCCACGCCGGAATCCATGGCGTCGGCGCACTCCTCCTCGGCTACTATCGCGACGGCAAACTCATCTACGCCGGCCGCACCGGCACCGGCTTCACACAGGCCACGCACAAGATCATCCGCACCCAGCTCGACAAACTCCGCCAGACCGAAAACCCTTTTCACAACCCACCCGACGAGGCCCGCCGCGGCATTATCCCCGTCAAACCCAAGCTCGTCGCCCAAGTCCGCTTCGCTACATGGACCGCCGACAACCTAGTCCGCCAGGCCTCTTTCAAAGGCCTCCGCGAAGACAAGCCCGCCACCGAAGTCCGCCTAGAAAAACCCGTCCCGCTGGCCGAAACCCAACAGGAAGCCCACCACATCACCGCAACCCCCATCGCCGCCAAGACCCACACAACAAAATCCCGCGCCTCAAAAAAAGCCGTCATTTCGACCGAAGCGCAGCGAAGTGGAGAAACCCGCTTCTCTACCACTAAATCCAAACCCACCACGCACGCCCCCATCCGCCTAACCCACCCCGACAAGATCATCGACGTCGAATCCCACCTCAGCAAGCAGCAGCTAGCCGACTACTACTGGGCCATCGCCCCGCACATGCTGCCCTCCATCGCGAACCGCCCGCTCTCCATCGTCCGCTGCCCCGATGGCACCGGCCACCAGTGCTTCTTCCAAAAGCACGTCACAAATACCCTTCCCCCCGGCATCGGCTCCGTCGACGTAGCCGACAAGAACGGCAAGGTCGAGCCCTACATCACCCTCTCCACGCAACAAGCCCTCGCCGGCCTCGCCCAGATCGGCGTCCTCGAGATCCACCCCTGGGGTTCCACCAACGAAGACCTCGAACACCCCGACCGCATCATCATCGATCTCGACCCTGACAGCTCCATCTCCTGGCCCACCCTCGCGGCCAGCGCCCTCGAAGTCCGCGCCAATTTGAAAAAACTCAACCTCGAATCCTTCCTCAAGAGCACCGGCGGCAAAGGGCTCCACATCGTCATCCCCGTCGAGCCTAAACACGACTGGCCCACCGTAAAAACCTTCGCCCACAACTTCGCCATCGCGATGCAGAAGCAGAACCCCAGCCTCTACCTCACCGTTATGACGAAATCCGCCCGCAAAGACCGCATCTACATCGACTATCTCCGCAACGAACGCGGCGCCACCGCCGTAGCCGCCTTCTCTCCCAGAGCCCGCCCCGGCATGCAGGTCTCCATGCCCCTAGCCTGGTCCGAACTCAAAACCCCCGACCGCCCCAACTTCGCCGTCAGCACCTTCGCTGACTGGCAATCCCGCCTACGCCGCGACCCCTGGAAAACCCTCACCACCACCCACCAAATCCTAAGCTCCGAAGCCCTGAAATAGCCCACATACTTCCAACTAACACCAAGAGGCGTCATCTCGACCGGAGCAACAGACAGTTTCATCGTCTGTTGCGGAGCGGAGAGACCCCCGCATTTGTCTTTGCTTTTTGCCTTTCGGATTAAGCGCAGGGTTTTCGCACTACGAAAAATCACCCATCAAAACGGCCCATGCGTCTTCACATTCGCAATCACAGCCTCGAGCGGCTCCGTCTGCTTCCAATAAGCGGCCAGAATACAAGTCTTATCGGTGCCGCACTTATTCCTCACCGCCGGAAACGCCCGCTGCGAGTCATCCAGATCACCACGCACACCCATCCCCACCAGTTGGGTAGCAATCTCGTAGTAAGCCGTCATCCGCGCATCCGCCTGCAACAAAGCGGGCGTCGCACAAATCGTCTGTTCTGTAGGATTCGTCACCTTCGTGCAATCGATCGGCGAAGCGGCACGCGCAGTCGCGCTCAAACAAGCCATCCCAAGAGCCACTATCAGAAAAAATCGCATCCGCTTAAACCACCTTCTATGAAATTAGAAAGTAGTCTACGCCGAAAAGCTCGACCCACACCCACAGCTCTTCGTCGAATTGGGATTAATGAAGTTGAATCCCTGCCGCATCAGAGTCTCTTCAAAATCCAGCACCATCCCCGCCAGGTACAAAAAGCTCTTCGGATCGACAAACATCCGAATCGCCTTCCCGCCCGAAGGATCGCCCACCGTCTCCAACCCTTCGCCGAACACGAACACGCGGTCCCGCTCCCGGGGCTGCGAATCAAACCGGATGTTGTAGCTCAAACCCGAACACCCGCCACCCTGAATCCCCACACGCAGACCACCCGCGGTGGGCGACACACCTTCCTTCGCCATCGCCACCCGAATCCGCTTCAACGCATTCTTCGTAATCTCAATCGCCGCCTTCGCGCGAGGCTGTTGCCCCTCCGCCGTCAGCAGAGTCATCCCGGCGAGCGGATCCTTCTTCTCGCCCGAAGCAGCATGTGCTGCATCCCTCTCCGCCGCGGTTTGTAATGAAACCATCGCCATATTGTTACCAACGTCGTCATTCTGAGCGGAGCGAAGAATCCCCGCATTTTGCCTTTGCAGTTGCCGTTGCCTCTAGGTAGCCCAAGGCTTCAGCCTTGGGTCTCTCAACCGTGCAACAAAGCGGGGCTTCAGCCCCTGGGGTATGCCGTCTTCCGCATCACCCAGGAACCAACCCCGCCTTCAACTTCTAGTGAGCCGCCGCAGCAACTGTCGAAGTCTCGGCCACATTATTCTTCTTCTTCCAGTCACCAATCGCCGCACGGATCGCATCTTCCGCAAGCACCGAGCAGTGAATCTTCACCGGAGGAAGCGCCAGCTCCTTCACGATATCCGTGTTCGTGATCGAAAGCGCCTCGTCGATCGTCTTGCCCTTCACCCACTCCGTCGCGAGCGAGCTCGAAGCAATCGCCGAACCGCAACCGAAGGTCTTGAACTTCGCATCTTCAATCACGTTCGTCTCAGGATTCACACGAATCTGAAGACGCATCACGTCGCCGCACTCCGGCGCACCAACCAGGCCCGTTCCGACCTCGGACGCGCTCTTGTCCAGCGTACCGACGTTCCGCGGATTGTTGTAATGATCTACGACCTTATCGCTATATGCCATGATCTGTTCCTCGTCTCTTACTTAGATGATACGCGCTCCCAATTAGGTGCGCTACATAGTGTTGCCCGACGGCTCCGAAGTCTTTCTGTTGGCGTCTATCAGGTTGTTCGCATCCACAACGGTAAGTCCAAATGTGACACAAAACGTGTTGACCCAAAACTCTCCAGAAATAAAGGGAACTGCAACCAAAAAGGATTTCCAGCCAAACTGCCTGCCAATAAGATAGGCCAGAATTCCGCCCAGCATCGCGCACAGAAGATTAAACATGGTGTGCTTAAATGCCGTCTGCCCAAAAGAGCCAGAATTTAGCCAACGCCTGGTCGCCCGAAGAGCCACGTTCCCTGCTTCCTTGTCCTTAGTGTGCCGCCCACTCAATCTTGGACAGGTCGATCCCTTCCTTCACCATCTCATACAACGGGCTCAGCTCCCGCAGCTTCGAAACCACGTCGATGATCTTGTCCGAGACATAATCCACTTCGGCCCTGCTGTTGAACCGACCAAGACCAAACCGGATCGAGCTATGCGCCACATCGTCGCCAAGCCCAAGCGCCTTCAGCACATAGCTGGGCTCGAGCGTAGCCGAAGTGCAGGCCGAACCCGACGAAACCGCGATGTCATTGATGCCCATCAACAGGCTCTCGCCCTCGACATACACAAAGCTCATATTCAGATTTCCCGGCAGATGATGCTCCATATTTCCGTTCACGTGAACGTAGTCCAGCGCCTTCTCAAACTTATTTCGCAGATAGTCGCGAAGCTCCGTCTCACGCTTCGCCTCGACGGCCATCTCAGCGCCCGCAATCTCACACGCAGCGCCCAGGCCCACGATCCCCGGCACATTCAGCGTGCCTGAACGCATCCCGCGCTCATGCCCGCCACCGTTGATCTGCTCCGAGATCTGCACCCGAGGATTCCGCCGCCGCACATACAACGCGCCAACGCCCTTCGGCCCATAAATCTTGTGGCCGCTCAGCGACAACACATCGATGTTGTCCTTCTGGACGTCCACCGGAATCTTGCCGACAGCCTGCACAGCATCGGTATGGAACAGCACGCCCTTCTCGTGACAGAGCTTGCCAATCTCCGCGATCGGCTGAACCACGCCAATCTCGTTATTCGCGTACATGATCGACACAAGAATCGTCTTGTCGTCCATCGCGCGCTTCAAATCTTCCATATCGATCAGCCCATCCGCCTGCACCGGCAGATAGGTCACGCGATAGCCCTGCTTCTCGAGCTTCTTGCATGTATCGAGCACAGCCTTGTGCTCGGTCACCTGCGTGATGATGTGATTTCCGCGCTCGCGGTACATCTCCGCAATGCCCTTCAGCGCAAGGTTGTTCGACTCCGTCGCGCCCGAAGTAAAGATAATCTCCTTCGCGGTTGCGCCAATCAGCTTCGCAATCTGCTCGCGCGCCTTCTCCGTCGCCTTCTCCGCCTCCCACCCAAATGAGTGGTTGCGGCTCGCCGCGTTCCCGAACGTCGACGTGAAGTAAGGCATCATCGCCTCAAGCACCCGCGGATCCAGCGGCGTCGTCGCATGATTGTCCATGTAAATCGGCAGATGCACTCCCGCCGGCAGCGACGTCGACGACTCCGTGACTACGACTCCAACTCCATCCCCATTCAAGCTCATCTCTTTTTCTCCATCTTTCAAATCGCTTTGCTGTTGCCAAACTCTAACCGCGCGCGAAAATTCCGGCGCGAACGAATCCTAAACCGCGATCGTCACCAGGCCGCCACCCACCGGTGCGCCCGTTCCAGCCTGGTCCGCATCCGCCTCAACCAGATCGGCGATACGGATGCCGCTCAACAAATCCTTGATGCTGTCGTTCACCTTGCGCAATGGTTCTTTGATGGTGCAGGTACTCGTCAGGTCGCAAGCTCCGTGAATCGTAATGCAGCTGGTGATAAACAGCGGCCCATCGATCGCCCGGATCACCTCAAATGCCGTGATCTCCGTCGCCGATCGCGATAGTGCATACCCGCCATTCGTCCCCGCGTGCGAAACCAGAATCCCGGCCTTCGCCAGGGTCTGCAGTATCTTCGCCAGAAGCTGCGCAGGAATGTGATAAGCCTCAGCAATATCCTTCGCGCTGTGCGCAGTCCGGCCCGTCTGCTCTGCCAGGTACTTCAGAGCCATCAGACCGTAATCCGCTTTTTTCGTCAGCCGAAGCATCTTCGAGGATCTCGCACTTCTCGTTCCAGACCAGAAAATTCACAAAAATAAGACAATTCCAGTCCTACATAGTCTACGTCTACGTCGGGGTGTTTGCAACCACCCATTCACCAGCAATCCACCACACGTTCACCAGCATTTCACCAGCATTTTTTGACGTAAAAAACGACAGAAATCGCAGTTGACAAGCTCGCCAGAGACGGGCAAAATCCTTACCATTCGGATTTCCTCCCCTGATGACAACCCTTTGCAAACATCCCATCGTCAAGATCGTCTCCCGTGAGGAAGACGCCGAATTTGTTGAGTGCCAAACCTGCGGGGAAATCTTTGATTCCGCAGAATTTAGCGACATCGCCATCGAAGAGGAAGAGTCTTTCGATGAGGAAGCCGCCGAGAAGCCAAAGCGCTAAGCCACAGTCTCTGGCGACGGCGAATTCATCCTACGAATCACGATCCACGCATATTGTGCCGCGGAGAGCGGCGCCAGCACCGCAATTGCGCGCAAAAGCCCTTCCCGCAGCGCCGTTAAATCCATAGAAACAAAGACCTTCTGGAATAGCACAACCACCAGCGTAACGATCTGCGCCAGCGTATTCAGCTTCCCAAACAAACTAGGCCGAAAATCCCGGAGAGCACTCGTCACGAACAACAATGTTGAAATCAGCAAGATGCCAACATCCCTGCTAAAAACCAGCACCGTAACGTACTGCGGAATCAACCCCACATGCGTCAGCACCACAAACAAAGTACTCAACAGAAGCTTGTCCGCGATGGGATCGAGATATTGCCCTAAAGTGGTCTTTTGACGCAACATACGAGCCAACAACCCGTCCAGCGCATCGCTGATTCCCGCCAAAATAAATAACCCGAACGCGGTCGCATAATGCTCGTCCAGAATCGCTATCACCAGAAACGGAATGATAAACAACCGCGTCAACGTCAGCAGGTTGGGCGCAGCTCGAAATTGACGGAGGAGAGGCACTTTGAGGAGTCAGACAATCGTACCCCAATCACCTGCAGGTTGCTCAAGCCCCTTCCTGCGTTTAGACTAGAGACACGCAGGCGCGTAGCTCAGTTGGTTAGAGCGCTACCTTGACACGGTAGAGGTCAGCGGTTCGAATCCGCTCGTGCCTACCACTTCTAATTTCCCCCACAAAAGATTATGTGAACGGCGTGTTCAGTTTTAGAAACTGAACGAGGGTAGACTTGTTTCCTAGAGATATCCATCTTGCGCCAGTCTCTTCCGAACCAGAGGGGAGAGGAGTTGAAGGGGAAAATTTTGGAAAGAACAGCCAATTTGCCTGGCGGCAATCAACCGCCGCAAACGATTGAGGTTCTAACTGCAGGCGGGTCAAAGGGTCGGGGACGGCATCGGAGCGTTGAAGCAGAGACATCAATCTTGAAGGCCGCGCTTTACCTGCTTGAACGCAAGCCACTTCGTCAGGTCACTACGGATGCGATCGCGCGACGGGCCGGCGTGAGCAAAGCAACGATCTACAAATGGTGGCCAAATAAAAGCATGGTCGCACTCGACGCGTATTTGGGGGGAATGACCGAGCGGGTTGCGATTCCAGATACAGGATCTGCCGAGACTGACTTCCAGCTGCAATTGAAGTCGGTGACGTCATTTTACAGATCTTCTCTTGGAAGGTTATTTTGCCAGTTCATTGCAGAGGGCCAGAGCAACCCTGGGTTTTTGGCGTTGTTTCGGGAGCGATTTCTTTATGCAAGGCGAGATGCGGCGCGTGTCATGTGGCGGCGCGGCGTCGACCGCGGTGAGATTCGAAAAGAGATCGATGGAGAAATCGTGCTCGACCTGATCTACGGACCGATGATCTTTCGTCTGCTTGCGGGACACGGCTCGCTCAATGACCGCGAATCGGAGGCCATGATTGAGGCCGTCTTCGGCGGCCTCAGACAGCCAGGGTACGCATTGGAAGATATAAACCGACATTAGCCGAATACCGAACAGTTTCGGAACAGTTGAATCCTTCGATAAAGCAGTTTCGTCTAAATACTGAACTACGGGTTTAGTTTCGGTCAGAACTTAGGTTTTTCGCCTCAACGTCTTACGGCAGCCGTCTCTCTGCATTGAGAGTACGCACTAGGGGAGTATCGATGTGGATCGTCCGTCTCGCACTTAGGAGACCTTACACCTTCGTTGTGTTGTCGCTGCTGCTCTTCATCATCGGCCCCGTGGTGATGCTGCGGACGCCGGTCGATATCTTTCCGAACATCGATATCCCCGTCGTCTCCGTCATCTGGAACTACGCCGGCATGTCGCCGCGAGGAGCTAAGCGACCGCATCGTGCTGCCGTTTGAGCGCAGCCTGACGACGACCGTCAACGACATCGAGCACACCGAATCGCAGACCCTGAACGGCGTCTCGGTCATCAAGATCTTCTTCCGCCCGAACGTGAACATCTCGCAGGCAGTGGCGCAGGTCACGGCAATCTCGCAGACAGCGCTGCGCCAGTATCCGCAGGGAACGACACCGCCGCTGGTGATTCAGTACAGCGCCTCCAGCGTGCCTGTATTGCAGCTTGGACTCTCCGGCAACGGCCTGACCGAGCAGCAGCTGAACGACTTCGGGCAGAACTTCATCCGCACCCAGCTCGCGACCGTGCAGGGCGCCGCGCTCGCCTTTCCCTACGGTGGCAAGCAGCGCCAGGTGCAGGTGGACATCGATACGCAGAAGCTGCAGGCGTACGGGCTTTCCGCATCGGATGTGGTGAACGCCGTCAATGCGCAGAACA
Organism: uncultured Acidobacteriaceae bacterium; assembly: GCA_963841335.1. GTDB lineage: Bacteria > Acidobacteriota > Terriglobia > Terriglobales > Acidobacteriaceae > Edaphobacter. Next base: position 1,724,613 of record CAWJCF010000001.1, read on the forward strand.
TCATTCTGCCCGCCGGCGATGTGAAGATGGGCCACATCGACTATCCGGTCGAGACCAACAGCGCCCCGACTTCGATTGCGGCGCTCAACAATCTGCCCATCAAGACCGATGAATGGCGCCACGATCTACATTCGCGACATCGGCAACGTGCGCGACGGATTTCCGCCGCAGACGAACATCGTGCGCGTGGACGGGCAGCGCTCTTCGCTGCTGAGCATCCAGAAGACCGGCAACTCCTCGACTCTGGACATCATCGCCAACGTGCGTGCGCAACTGCCGTCGATCCTCGCCCAACTTGCCTCCTGCTTTGCGGATCACGCCCATCGCCGACCAGTCGATCTTTGTGCGCGGCGGCGATCAGCGGCGTGGTGCGTGAGGCGATCATTGCTGCCTGCCTGACCGCGGCGATGATCCTGATCTTTCTCGGAAGCTGGCGCTCGACGCTCATCATCGCGGTGTCGATTCCGCTGTCGATCATCTGCTCGCTGCTGATGCTGGCGGCGCTGGGCGAGACGATCAACATCATGACGCTCGGCGGTCTCGCGCTGGCGGTCGGCATCCTGGTGGACGATGCGACGGTCGAGATCGAGAACATCAATCGCAACCTGGAAGAGGGCAAGGAGGTCGAAGACGCGATTCTGACCGGCGCCGCGCAGATCGCGGTGCCGGCCTTCGTTTCGACGCTCTCCATCTGCATCGTGTTCGTGCCGATGTTCTTCCTCGGCGGCGTGGCGCGGTATCTGTTCGTTCCGCTGGCGGAGGCGGTGGTCTTCGCGATGCTCGCGTCTTACTTCCTCTCGCGAACCATTGTGCCGACGATGGCGAAGTATCTGCTGAAGGGCCACGAGCACGATCGCGTGGAGCAGGCGAGGGCGAGCCGCAATCCGTTCATCCGCTTTCAGATCACCTTCGAGCATTACTTCGAGAAGCTGCGCAACTGGTACCACGGCGTGCTCGGCTTCTGCCTGGAGTACCGCGGCGTCTTTCTGGTGGCGATCGTTGCGTTCTGGATTGGTTCGATCGCGCTGCTCTATCCATGGCTTGGGCAGGACTTCTTCCCGTCGGTGGACGGCGGCCAGTTCAAGCTGCATGTGCGCGCGCACACCGGCACGCGTATTGAAGACACGGCGCGGCTGTGCGACCAGATCGAGGACGTGATTCGCCAGGAGATTCCGCAGGCGGAGATGGGCACGATCATCGACAACATCGGCATTCCCTACTCGGGCCTGAATCTTTCCTACTCGAACTCGGCCCCGGTGGGCACGGCGGACGCGGACATTCTGGTAACGCTGGCTGAGAAGCATCGGCCCACCGGCGAGTACACGCACGACGCTGCGCGACAAGCTGACGCAGCAGTTTCCGGGCACGGAGTTCTACTATCTGCCCACCGACATGGTGAGCCAGATCCTGAACTTCGGCCTGCCGGCGCAGATCGATGTGCAGGTCGTCGGCAATGCGGTCGATCAAGACCACGATCTGGCCGAGCACATGATGCAGCAGATCAGCCATATTCCGGGCACCACCGACCTGCGCATCCAGCAGCCGTTCAATCTGCCGAAGTGGACGAGTCAACGTCGACCGCACGCGCGCGCAGCAGGTCGGCTACAGCCAGCGCGATGTGGCCAACGATGTGCTGACCAGCTTGAGCGGCAGCTTCCAGACTTCGCCGACGTTCTATCTGAATCCGCAGAACCACGTCAGCTACAACATCGCGGTGCAGACTCCGCAGTACGACGTGCAGAACCTGCAGCAGCTGAAGAACTTCCCCATCGCCACCAACGGCTCCGACTCAGCAGCCGCAGATTCTCGGCAAATATCGCGTCGATCGATCGCGGCGCTGAGCAGGGCACGGTGAGCCACTACAACGCGCGGCCGGTCATCGATATCTACGGCTCGGTCGAAGGCACTGATCTGGCCAGCGTCGCGCGCAGGATCGATAAGATCGTCAAAGACAACACAGAGCAAGCTTCCGCGAGGGTCCGAGATCTTCGTGCGCGGCCAGATTCAGACGATGCGCACCTCGTTCATGGGGCTGGTCTCCGGGCTGCTGTTCTCGATCGTGCTGGTCTACGCGCTGATCGTGGTGAACTTCCAGAGCTGGCTGGATCCGTTCATCATTATTGCGGCGTTGCCGGGCGCGCTGGCAGGGATCGTCTGGATGCTGTTCCTTACCGGAACCCATATCAGCGTGCCCGCACTGACGGGAGCGATCATGTGCGTGGGCGTGGCGACGGCGAACTCCATCCTGGTAGTCAGCTTTGCGAAGGAGCAGATGGAGGCCGGCCTGAACTGCTGCAGATGCTGCGCTCTCCGCGGGCTTCACGCGCTTCCGTCCGGTCATCATGACGGCGCTGGCGATGATGATCGGCATGGTGCCGATGGCGCTGGGACTGGGCGACGGCGGCGAACAGAATGCGCCGCTGGGCCGCGCCGTCATCGGAGGCTGCTGCTGGCGACCTTCGGCACGCTGACCTTCGTTCCGGTCTTCTTCTCCTTGATGCACCGCAACGATCCTCCAATCATGAAGCCATGGACGGATATCTAGGATGAACTCGATGAGGACCACAGCGAAACGAATTCCACGGAATAACGCGCCAGAGGCGCACATGGAGACACGGCGATGAATACCCAGGAACAATCAACCCAACCAACGACCCACGTGCCGGAACTGATCAAGCATCAGCCGCCGCCAAAGGTCTCGCGCGCCTCTGTCCTGACGCCGGTTGCCATTGTCTTCGTCGTAACGGTCGTTCTCGCCATCGTCGGCATCGTCCGGCGTCAACACGCCAGCACGGTGCTCGCGAAGTACACCGATACAGTCTCATCCCCCACGGTGTCCGTGCAGCAGCCCGTGTTGCAGCAGAGCGCGCAGGAGATCGTGCTGCCGGGTAACATGCAGGCCTTCACTCTCGCACCCATCTACGCGCGAACGACAGGCTATGTAAAGGCCTGGTACCACGACATCGGCTCGCATGTCAGCAAAGGCGACCTGCTCGCAGTCATTGAGACCCCGGAACTCGATCAGCAACTCGCACAGGCCAAAGCAGACCTCGCGACTGCCCAGAGCAACCAGGCATTGGCGAAGACAACCGCCGACCGTTATCAGGATCTAATCGGCAATAATGCGGTCTCGCAACAAGACACGGACAATGCCACCACCCAGTTGAAGGCAACGACCACGCAGGTCAACTCCGCGACAGCGAATGTGCGCCGATTGGAGGAACTCCAGTCATTCGAGCGCATCGTAGCACCCTTCGATGGCGTCATCACTGCTCGCAACCTCGACATTGGCCAGTTGATCTCCGCCACGGGCAGCACAACAACCGCAGGAGCCGGTACAACTGTCGGAAACAAGGAGATATTCGACGTCTCCGCAATCAATACCCTGCGGGTCTTCATCAACGTTCCGCAGATCTATGCGCCCGACGCGAAGAACGGCGTTATTGCGACCCTCACTCTTCCGCAGTATCCGGGGCGCAAGTTTGAAGGCAGGCTGGTGCGAACCTCAAACGCCGTCGATCCCGCAACGCGAACGCTGCTTGCCGAAGTTGATGTAAAAAATCCTTCGGGTGAACTTCTCCCCGGCAGTTATACGGAGGTCCATCTTCACACCTCGAGTTCGGTGCCCGCTTGGATCGTCCCTGTAAGCGCGCTGATTCTGGAATCCGATGGCCTGCGAGTCGGCACCGTCGACGCAAATGGCATCGCACATCTGACACGTGTGACGCCAGGCCGTGATTTCGGAACAACAGTCGAAATTCTTAATGGTTTGGAGCCGGGACAAGGCGTCATCGCCAATCCGCCGGACTCATTGACTGACGGCGAGAAGGTTCGCGTGATGACGCCGAACCGCTCAGCGGGAGAAAAGAAGTGAAAGCCTACAGCCTTCCCGCGTCGGTCACACTCGTTGCGATGGTGGCGCTTGGTGGATGCAAAGTCGGCCCAAACTATAAAGCGCCGGCCATGCCCGCTCCACCTGCCTACAGCGACAACGGCCGCAATGGAAACTGGTCCGTCGCCACGCCCGCGGATACCGCCATCCGCGAAGACTGGTGGGCCATCTACCAAGACGCCCAGCTAAACGATCTTGAGCAGCGCTGCGCGAACGCAAACCAGAACATCGCCGCCGCACTGCATGCGTACGAACAGGCGCACGACCTAGTCCGCGAGAACAAAGCATCGCTCTATCCGACCGTTTCAATCGGTGCCGCGGCGACCCGCAACCTCATCTCCGATAACAGGCCGCTTCATGTACCCGGCACGGCGACCAACTATTGGGATTTCTTGATTCCGCTGAACATCTCCTGGGAGCCGGACTTCTGGGGAGGTATCCGCCGGCAGATTGAGTCCAGCGCAGCCAGCGCGCAGGCTACCGCTGCCGATCTCGCCAACACACGTCTAAGCCTGCAGGGAATGTTGGCCGTCACCTACTTTCAGATCCGCGGCCTCGACCTGCAGGCGCAGTTGCTCCGGTCGACTATCGATTCCTACCAGCAGTCCCTCGAACTCACGCAGTTCCGGTTCAAGGGCGGCCTCGCTTCAGACAGCGACGTAGAACAGGCCAAGACTCAGCTGGAACAGACCAGCGCGCAGCTGATCGACCTCGGCGTGCAGCGCGCGCAATTTGAACACGCGATTGCAGTGCTCATCGCAGAGCCCGCGACATCCTTCCACATCGCGGAAGACCCCCTGATCGGAGATCCACCCAGCGTGCCCACCGGCATTCCCTCCGAACTGCTCCAACGACGTCCTGACATCGCTGGTGCAGAGCGGCGAGTCGCATCCGCAAACGCCCTGATCGGCGTGGCTAAGTCTGCGTTCTACCCCAATATCACCCTCGGCGCGAGCGGAGGAGTCGAAAGCACACAGATCAGCCAGCTCTTCACCGCAGGCAGCGCCGCATGGAGCGCCGGGCCCTCCGCAAACGAGATTCTCTACGATGCCGGCCGCCGGAAGGCGCAGCTCGACCTTGCGATCGCTCAGCGCGAGCAGGCCACAGCTCTCTACCGCCAAGAGGTGCTCTCAGCATTTCGCGATGTCGAGGACCAGCTCGCCGCACTGCGCGTACTCGAACAGGAAGCAGTCGTAACAGGACGAGCGGTCACCGCGGCAAAACGCAGCACCGAGCTCTCCACGATGCGCTATAAACGCGGCCTCGCTCCCTACCTCGAAGTCCTGACGAACCAGACGCTCGAGTTGTCAAATGAGCGGACGGCGGCGTCGCTGGTAACGCAACGCATCGTGGCCAGCGCACAGCTTCAAATAGCGCTTGGCGGCGGGTGGAACTCAGCGCAGCTTCCGAGCAACTAGCCGGGAGCGACCGTCGACTGCGGAGCTTGTCCATTCTGATTGGGCTCGCTCGCTGACCTCTTCTGTACGCGAAATACCCAACAACCCGCGTTATGATGTAAGCGTGAATTGACCAGTAGTATTGACGTGCAGCGAACATCGTTGCGCCGTCGACGCGAAATACGATGCTCTCCTCGAATGGGTGACCGAAGTTGCCTGATGCCGAAATATGTATTCCGCGCCGGCGATGGAGAATTGCGTGGCTCCTCGGATTTGGCGTTCTCGTCAACTATTTCGACCGCGTCAATCTTTCCGTTTCGCAGGCAGCGCTAAACACGACCTTCGGCATATCGACGATTACCTTTGGTTATCTTTCGGGCGCCTACAACTGGACGTATGCGATTTGTCAGCTACCGGTCGGCGTATTGCTGGATAAATTCGGAATCAAACGCGTAGGCCGGTCGAGCACATTGCTATGGAGTGTGGCCTCGTTTGGAGCTGCCGTCAGCTCGGGCCTTGGGGGCCTATTCGCTGCCCGCTTTCTGCTAGGTATTGGTGAAGCCCCCACATTCCCCGCAAATGCCAAAGCGATCGGCTACTGGTTTCCCCAGAAGGAACGCAGCTTCGCCACGTCGCTCTTCGACGCCGCTGCGAAGTTCGCTTCGGCGATCGGCGTTCCGCTGATCGGCATGCTTTTACTTAGAATAGGTTGGCGTTGGAGCTTTGCCGCGACGGGCCTAGTCAGCTTTCTCTACTTCTTGCTTTTCTGGAAGGTGTATCGCGATCCTGAGGATGATATCGGCCTCAGCCATGCTGAACATATCTACATAGCACAAGATGATCCAGTCGTGAACAGCGCAGAACCCGCGCAAGCGTCACTCGCCTACTTGCTGCGACAACCTAAGGTGCTCGGCATGGTCCTTGGATTCGGAGCCTACAACTACGTCTTTTATCTCTTATTGACTTGGCTGCCCAGCTATCTCTCCGTAGCGTTGCACGTTGACCTACTCCACTCGTTTCTATACACAGGCGTGCCCTGGCTCTTTGCAACCATGACGGATATCGTCATCGGAGGCTGGTTGGTGGACCTGCTGATTCGCCGCGGATGGAATGCTAATCGCGTCCGAAAAACAGTACTTATAGGCGGTACAGCGTTTGGTCTCGGCATCTTGGGAGCGGCGCACGCGCACGAGCCAGTCCAGGCGCTTGTATGGATAAGTCTCTCGATCGGCGGCTTATCCGCGGCATCACCCGTCGGATGGTCTGTCCCCTCTTTGATCGCGCCGCGAAGCAGCGTAGGAAAGGTTGGGGGAATCATGAACTTCTCGAATCAGCTCTCGGGAATCGCCGCACCAATTATCACTGGCTATCTCGTAGCGGCTCGCCAATCCTTTGTTTGGGCCTTTAGAATATCCGCGATCTACCTGCTGATCGGCATTGCGGGCTATATCTTCCTGCTAGGAAGGATTGAACAGATCCCTACCGAACCTCGAACAGTCGTTTGATTCATAATTTGTGGACTTCGAATATATCTCTCGAAGCGCGCGATTACTTCAAACGTGTTCGACAAATCTCATTTGAATACGTTTCATAAGTTCATCATTCGCGTTCTTCCAAATCTCTTCATTGAAGATTTCAACCTCAATAGGGCCGGAATATCCGACAGCATCTACGGCCTGCCGTAGTTGTCTCAACTCGATGACTCCGTCTCCGATCATGGCGCGCCCCATGAGAATCCCAGGCAGAGGCACGGGCCAATCAGACACATGGAAACCCACAATCTTCCCGCGCGCTCGCTCTATCTGATCCATGACCTCGGGGTCCCACCATACATGAAAGGCGTCGACGACCACCCCTGCCGCTCGACTCGAAAGTCTCTCAACGAGATCGTTAGCCTGCCGCAACGTCACCACAACAGACCTCTCCGCCGCGTACATCGGATGCAGGGGCTCGATTCCCAGAACGACGCCGGCTTTCTCCGCATCGGGAAGAACTTCCAGAAGACCATCCAGCACGGTAGCACGCGCATCATTCAATGTCTGCCCATTGGCAGGGCCGGAAACAATCACAAGCACAGGAGCGCCAAGCAAAGCGGCCTCCTCGATCGCGGCCCGATTATCCGCGACGCGCTTGCGGCGTTCATCGACTGTAGGCGCCGAAAACCATCCTCCTCGGCACAAGCTGGATACGCGCAGGCCCGCGTCGCGAATCAGTGCTGAAGCCTTTGCCGCGTTGCCACCGATTTTATGGCGCCATACTCCGATATACGGAATGTCACTGATTGAACAATTCCTTACAGCTTCATCGAGAGACCAGGGATCGGCTGTCATCTGGTTAAAGCTAAGGCGTTGCAGGAGACTCATGCGACACCTGCCAGTAGCAGGAAACTCCGCATTCGCTGCACCGCCAATTCGGGATCCCGAAGAACTCTGGCCTGGTCTGCGAGCACAAAAAGATCACAAAGATGCGATATCGACCGAGCATTCTCCATGCCGCGAACCATGCGGAAGTGTGATTGAAATCCATTAAGGAAGGCCACAAATACCACGCCGGTCTTGTAGTGCTGTGTCGGTGAAGCAAAGATGTGCCGGGAGAGAGGGACCGTCGAAGCAAGAAGGCTTTGATAAAGAGGGAGATCGCCGTCATCCAACGCTGCTAGCGCAAGCGAAGCTGCCGGAGCAATGGCATCAAAGATTCCCAACAAAGCATCGCTGTGCCCATGCTCATCGCCTTGAATTAGACGGTAATAGTTGAAGTCATCGCCCGTATACATTCGCACACCTGCCGGCAGTCGTCGACGCATGGAAACTTCAAGGTCTGCGTCGAGGAGAGAGATCTTGATTCCGTCGATCTTGCTCTTATTTTCTCGGATGACCGCAAGACAGTTTTCCATTGCACCAGAAAAAGAAGCATCCCCCCAGTAGCCCTTCAATGCCGGATCGAACATAGGCCCAAGCCAATGCAGTATTGCCGGCTGACGAATTTGTGAAAGCACCTTCGCGTACACCGAAGCGTAGTCATCAGCATGGTGGGCCGTTGCCGCCAGTGCGCGGCTCGCCATCAAAATGACTCGCCCGTCCACCGCCTCGATGGCCTCGCATTGCTCCAGGTAGCCTTGAGCAACTTCGTCCAAAGTTGATGCCTTACCGGTGGGCAAATGATCTGTGCCTGCGCCACTCGCGACCAGAGCTCCTCGGGCCTTAGCTGCCGAGTTGCTGCGCTTGATCAATTCGATTGCGTCTGGCCACTCCAAGCCCATTCCGCGCTGCGACGTGTCCATTGCCTCAGCCACGCCAAAGCCCAATGACCAGAGATACTCGCGATAAGCGAGGGTTGCCTCCCAATCTATGACTGGCCGTGTAAGTGAATCTGTGGTCCGCAACGGATCCAGGACCACATGAGCCGCCGCAAATGCGATGCGCGTTTTGAATCTCTTACGTTGTTGCGGCTTCAGGGGCTCGCTGGTCGAAGTGTAGTGATAAGTCGATCCGTCGGACCGCACCAGCTTGACGGTTCTCTGGAGACTCACGACTCCAACTCCGGCACGTCGATCCAACGACGCTCCTGCCAGGACTTCAGGCCAAGTTCGGCCAATTGCACGCCACGTGCTCCCTCCATGAAGTCATGCGGAAATGCGGCACCTTCTACAACGTGCCTCAGGAATAGCTCCCACTGGACCTTGAATCCGTTGTCGAAGGTCTGATTGTCGGGCACAACCTCCCACTGTTCGCGGAAGCGGAAGGGATTTTCGATATCAGGGTTCCAAACAGGACGCGGTGTATTAACACGATGTTGGGTCCTGCACTCCCGTAGACCCGCAACAGCGCTACCCAGCGTCCCATCCACCTGCAGGCTGAAGAGCTCATCACGGTAGACGCGAAAAGACCAGGACGAGTTAATCTGCGCGACGATGCCTCCGTCAAGTTCGAAAATTCCGTACGCAGTGTCCTCCGCCGTGCACTTGTACCGTTTTCCTTGTTCATCCACTCTCTCTGGAATGGCCGTTCCGCCGAGGCACTGCACAGCGCGCACTCTTCCGAAGAGATGATCGAGAACATAGCGCCAATGGCAGAACATGTCGACGATAATGCCGCCATCGTTCTCTTTGCGGTAGTTCCAGGAAGGCCGTTGCGCAGGCTGCCAGTCGCCCTCGAAGACCCAATAGCCGAACTCGCCGCGCACAGAAAGAATTCTGCCGAAGAAGCCGCCGTCGACCAGCCGCTTCAGTTTGCGCATGCCTGGCAGAAAGAGTTTATCCTGCACAACGCCGTGCTTGACTCCTGCGGACTCTGCTTGCGCCGCTAACTTTAGCGCTCCCGCAGAATCCACAGCGAGTGGCTTTTCACAATAAACATGTTTTCCGGCGCTGATTGCCGCCTCCACGCTCAGGCCGCGCAGCGTTGTCAACTGGGCGTCGAAGTAAATCGAATCGCCCGGGTCGGCGAGCGCCGCTTGCAAGTCTGTCGTCCAGCGTTCTACCCCGTGTTCGTCGGCGATCTGTTCCAGTTTGGCGGCGTTACGCCCTACGAGAATCGGATCAGGCATCAGGCGCGTCCCATCTTCGAGCGCAAGACCACCTTGCTTTCGAATTGCCAGAACAGAACGGACTAGATGTTGATTCAATCCCATCCGCCCCGTGACACCGTTCATGATGATTCCGATTCGCTTCTCGTTCATTGCAATCCTTTTGACGTAGTCACTCAACGAGCAACAGATTGTTCATGCGATTCTCGCAAGAAGCTTCGATCCCGTGCCTCCGGTCCGAACCAGAAGATAATGATCATCAGAACAATCACGGTCCCTTCGAACATCGTCAAGGCCCAGGGATACCCAAAGTGATCTCGCAGCACGAATTCAATTGCCGTCGCTGGCGAAGCCAGAAGCACTCCGAGCTGATACACAAACCCTGGAAACAAGCTTCGCACCGCATCGGGCGAAAGTTCATTCAAGTGCGCGGGAATGACTCCAAAAGCACCCTGCACCCCAGTCTGCATGAGATAGGATCCCGCGACCAACACTCCAAGCGTGCTCCCGAATGCCCACGCAGGGATCGACAACAACGAGATCACCAGCGCCAGCATGATCGAATTACGCCTGCCTATTTTTTGCGATAGGTGACCAAAGAAAAGTGCGCCGAGGATTGCGCCGATGTTGTACAGAATCGGTATGCCATAAAGTGCCTTCATCCCAAAGATAGAATTCGCCGTGACCCCCGGGATCGACTTTAGGAAATCGGGATAGAGATCCTGCGTACCGTGCGAAAGGCACAGCATCACCCCCATCATCAGCAACAAGTAAAGAAACATTTTCTTGTGCTGAATGAGCGAGCCGAGGATCTGTTTCACGGAAGCAGGTCGGTGCTGCTTCCAAGCCTCAGACTCCGGAGCGAACAGAGTCAGGATAACGATCAATACCGCCACAGGTGCGCCCACGAAGAAGACAGATTTCCACCCGAAAGCCGGAGTCAGAGTCTGCATCGCTACCGACGCCAGCAGGTAACCCATCGGATATCCAGCTTGCATCATGCCGGAGAGTACGCCCCGGAATCGGCGGGGAGAGCTCTCCATCGCATACGAAGCGCCAATTCCCCAGTATCCCCCCATGCCAATGCCATACAGTGCACGGCAAATCACAAAGGTCAGAAAGTTGGGTGCAAGCCCGGTCAACACCGTAAGGAGGGAAAAATACAGCACACAAAAAATGAGCGGCTGCTTGCGCCCGAATCGATCCGAAAGAGCACCGAAAAATAACGCGCCAATCGGTCGCATCGCAAGCGTTAGAGTCAGCGTGTAAACTACCGACGCCTTCGACACATGGAAGTGCTCCGCCAGTGTGTCAAACAAAAATACGACGACAAAGAAGTCGAATGCGTCCAGCACCCAGCCCAGAATTCCTGAGCCGACGGCAAACTTCCAGCCCTTCATCTCCCGGTCGTTACTTGTTTCAGTCCCGGCTACAAACGCCATCTTTTAGTTCGCCGTTTCCCCGATTGTCGACTGCCGATCGCCGGTCGATTCGATTGCCTGCAAGATGACAAGATTGTATCCCGACGCTGGCCCGGCACGAATACAAAAGGATCCACTTATGACTTGCTACACAAGGTGCAGGATTGTTTGTGGTTGGCAAAGGCGGACAAGCTGCTGTCGTAACGTTTTGCGACGGCCTCAGCATATTTCAAATTGTTCTCACTTACGCCCGCCCCAGACTTCTGCACGCGTTCGACCTTGGCCCGCTCCCCGGCGGCCTGACGGAGTCTCTCTTCGAATTCAAAACCAGACGCACAAAGCATAGAGAACATCCTCCTCGGATTCTCTTTCCGCGTTGACACGCCTCCTGCCAGATCTACTACTTGTACTCGGCCGCAAAGGCGTCCGCCTCCCGGTTCATCTCGTCCGCGCCAGCGGCGTGCGAAAACAAAATCACACGATAGCGGAACGTCGTAGTTTGATCCTTGTCCAGCGTGTAGTTGAAGGCAGGCTGCTTTGGATCAAAGATGCTTCTCCCCAGCGGATTTGCTGCGAACAGCCCGTAACCACGCGCATGCCAGTACGTCGGGTAGCCAGGGTTCTTCGGGTTGTCGATCATGGCAATTGTTACGACGTGCTTGTCGGCGTCGTTGCCGGTCAGAATGCACCATCGGCCCCGAGTAGACCATACAGCCCCGCCCTTTACTCCTTCGCTCGTGAGATAGACTCCGGTCGCGCCTGTCGTATCGGCAGCATCAACTTTGGTCGGCCTCCCACTCGCATCCATGAAGATGCCGCCCTTCTCATCAGCTGATTCAAGCCAGTGGGCCACTCGCATTCCCAACAGTCCCTCTTTGTCATCGTTGAAGACGGCCTTATCGAGGGCTTGAAGTGTGGTGATCTGATCGATAATGCGAACGCCTTTCCGCTGCATGAAGACATAGCGTGTCGTGTCTTTCAGGATGTCCTTGCCCTCGCCCGTCACCCAGACCGACTCAACGACCAGTTCTCCTCGATCCGCGCCGCTCTTGGTCGAGACGATCTTCTTCTGATAGATCGTCCCCATCTTCGTGCGGTTCTTTGGTTCAATCGCGTCAGAGTTGTTCCAGAAATCGAAGCCGTTGACATTCCCGTAGTTGAACCACAACCCCGCATGATGCGGATGGTCGACGCGCTCGCCAGGCCGCGGTTCAAGAGGGTAGCCACGCGTCACCGTAATGCCTTCGTCGGTGATCAACGGATAAAGCACAGGCTTCTTCAGAGATGTTGGCCAGATGTAGGAAGTGAACGGCTTGCCGTCCATGGTGATGTCAACCCGTTGGTGCGACTCATCTGCGACAACCTGAACTCCTTTGCTCGCCGCCGCCCCTGCGAATTGTGCGCTGACAAAACTCGCAACCAGAAGACCCAGGACCGACAATTTATGCATAGGCCTTCCCTCCCACCATCACCTGTTGCGTTTTGTCATCGAAGGTTACCTTTTGACCAGTTTGAATTGCGGCCACATTCATGCAAAGTGCGATCGAGTGGCTATAACCGGCATCGATGCTGGCATTCGGTGTCTGCCGCGAGCGCACGCACTCCATCCAGTTGCGCATATTGGCTGAGGTCTGAGGATCGCCCTTCGTGTCAGCGTCCGTCGAAACCGTCTGGACCTTATCGACGAGAGAAAAGCTCGGCAGCAGATTCGGCTGCATCTTCATCTCAGCAGCACTCTTTGCCGACAAGCCACCATTCGGCGTGACGGTCTGCTTGTCCATGTCGATCATTCCTCCGTTGGAGTAGTACAGCTCCTTTACGCCGCCGGCGGAGTTCGTGAACCGTGAGGTGTACTGCACCTGGAAGCCTTTGCTCAGGTCGTCGAGCGGACCGTAGTCGAAGACCGCCGTCATGGTGTCCCAGTTCTTGCGTCCATCTTTCCACAGATAAATGCCGCCATTTGCAACGCAACTGCGCGGATGGGGCAACCCGGTAAACCAATGCACCGTATCGATCTGGTGAACCAGCCACTGGTCGGGAATGCCCGAGGAGTACGGCCAGAAGAGACGGAATTCAAGATACTTGCGAGCGTCGAACGGCTCATACGGACGGTTCATCAGGTAGCGCTTCCAGTCGGTGTCCTCCTCTTTCAGGAGCGGCACAACATCCGGGCGCCGCCATCGCCCAGGCTGATTCACATTCCAACTCATCTCGACCATGACAATGTCGCCGAACTTCCCGGACTTGATGTATTCGGCGGCCTTCTCATAAGCCGGCGTGCTGCGACGTTGCGTGCCGACCTGCACGATCTTGCCCGACTTTTTCACCGCATCACGAATGAGGCGTGCATCCTCCATGGTGTGTGCGATCGGTTTCTCTACGTAGGCGTCCCTGCCGGCATTAACAGCCTCGGCTCCGTGCCTCGCGTGTTGAAAATCGGCGGTCGCGATGATGACTGCGTCGACGTCTTTTCGCGCATACAGTTCGTCGTTGTTTCGCACTGGGGTAACCGTACAGCCACTCATCTTCTGGATGTAAGCTGCACCCTCCTCGCGCCGCCGGTTCCAAATATCCGACACCGCAACGATCTCGAAGTTCATATCTTTGGCATGCTGCTGGAACGCGGGAAGATCCCCTCCCTTCATCCGATCGCCACAACCAACAATTCCCACCTTCACGCGGTCATTCGCGCCGACTACGGCAGCGTAGCTCTTGGCATTCCACGAGACTGCCGTTGTGGCCACCGCGGCCCCACCCAACTTCAAAAACTCCCTGCGACCGTTTCCCTCTATTGCCATGACTCGCTCCTGGATCTGATTGCGCTCTTTGCTGAACTGAGAATGAGGAAGATGACAGTAATCTCCTCACAGTGTTTTGTGATGCCGTTCTTTATACGGTTACCTCGCCCACCGAGTTGCGGGCGGGCGAGGCAGACCCCATTAGAAATTGAACTTTATGCTCCCTTGGAAGAGCCTCGCATTGGTGTTTGTTGCGAGAGCTGAGATCTGGCCGAAGGTGGATGAGGTGAGAGTATTGGCTGGGGTGCTGAAGATCGGATGGTTCAGCACATTAAAGGCTTCCAGCCGCAGAGTCACGTTCAGGGTCTCCCAAATTGGAAAGATCCGCGAGATTTGCGCGTCAAACTGCGTAGCGGTTAGACCACGGAAAGCATTCCTACCGATATTTCCATAGGTTCCATATCCGGCGCACGTCACCGGCGATAGCGGAGTCGGGCAACCGGTAGTGACCTGAGTGAAAGCGGCTTGGTTCAGATATCCTCGATTGGCCACGCCAGTTCCCGCTCGCAGGGCCTGATGAAGATAAACCGGAACTCCGGGAACCAGACTCGGGCGATCCTGCCCTATATCTGTGAAGGAGTTGTCCACGGCCGCCGTTACGTTGACCGGTGCTCCGCTCACGATATGCACCAGCGGGGCGAACTCCCAGTTGTTAGCGAGCAACGAAGCGAAGCGGTTGCTTATGTGGAACGCGCTCTTGGTAACGAGGACGATGTTGAACACGTTGCGGTAATCGGAGCCGCAGGGACCGTAGTCCAATCTGTAGTTGTTGGGATTCTCCGGCCCTGTGCCTGCGTAGTCGCCCTGCGCATCGTAGACGTTGAGGCACTTCGACCAGGTGTAATTGGTCAGCAGGCTGAAGGTGGATGAGAGGCGATGCTGCACCGAGGTGATCAGGCCGTTGTAGTTGGCGTAAGCATTGTCATTGACGAGCGTCGAACCGGTGCCACCGCCCTGATACTGGTTGCCCTGCGTGGGATTCAGCGTAGTCAGATAAAAACGCGAAGCCTGATTGGCGACCGTGGAGCACGGTGTTCCGGCTGCTCCCGGCTTGACTGCGGCGGGCCCTGTGGTCACGATACCCGCACACCCGGTGCCACTCGCGCCCCAGACTCCGGGAATGTAGACGGCCCCGGCCCCTCCCAGCGGAGTGCCGACCGGCATATGGAGGGTATGGCTCCCGATGTACTGGACCTGGAGCTGCCAGCCTTTTCCAAGCTCGCGCTGAACACTCGCTGTCCAGATCTCGGTGTACGAAGGGTGGAACTGGGTGGGGGAGACAACAAATTGCGATTGAGGAAAGTACTGCGCAATCGCGGGAGTTGGAATCTGAGGCTGAGGAAACGGATTGGTTGTAATCTGGCCGACCGACCATGGGCTGGAGAAGCTGATCGGGCCAGAGGTCGTGGTCTGGGTCTGGCTGATGGCGGTAGCGAAGGGAGGATTATCCTCGTTGCGCTGGGAGGTAAAGAAGTTCACCTGGTCATAACCCAGCGAGAAGCCGCCGCGCAGGACGGTCTTGCCATCGCCGATGGGATCGAACGACAAACCAATGTTCGGAGAGAACTGCCAGGGCGAGTTCTTTGTGAACTGCCGGGATACACCCGGATCACCGTAGTACAACGCTCCGGCCGGGGCATTCGGGTAGATCCCACTTCCCTTGTTCGCCAGAAAATCTGCCAAATTGAAGACAACTCCACGGTTGAAGACATCCACGGGCATGTACGCAGGCGCCCAACGGAGGCCGCCCGTCATGGTCAGTCGCGTGCTAGCGCGGTAGGTGTCCTGAATATAAAGACTCGGGATTGGCCCACGAAGGGCGTTCTGCTGAAACTTGCTCTGCTGGAAGGCTTGTAATGCGCCCTGGAGGAAGTCGAGTTCAGGGTCTCCAGTCGCCGTACCTCCGTTTGGACCATTTCCGCTGTAAACGCCAGTGAAGGTGAAGGTGCCATTGGACTCATATGCGTTGGAGATATTGAGCTGATTCTGCACCCACTGTCCCCCGAAGACGAACTGGTGCTTGCCGTGAAGCATCGTTACATCGTCGTCGAAGGCAAGGGTGTTGTCGTTGAAGTGGGAGACCGAGTTAGTGCCGCCGCCGATCGTGAATCTGCTGTCCGCCAGTTGCAGGCCGTTGGGCTCGCCTTGGAAGAGATTGACGCCTAGAGTAGCGGCGTTGATGGCCTGGGCATTGTATCCACGGTTGTTGCGACGCCGCATGATGGTTAGGTGTGCATTGTTTACGGTCCTGTTGCTAATCGTGAAAGCCTCGCCGATGGTGAAGGACTGCACTCGCTGCTCGTTTCCCGACTGGGTAGTGATCAGGATGTTTGTCGGAGAGTAAAAGGCCGGAGCCTGGTAGCCGTCGATGAAGTAGCGGCCATATAGATTGTTCTTTGCGTTGATCGTCCAATCGACCCGAGTGACGAACGAATTGTCAAAAGTATCGAGCGGAATCGTATAAGAGACAAAGCCGCAATTGCCGGTGTCATAGGCCGGGTTGATTGCAGGCAAATATTTCTCAAGTGCCAGCGCCTGCGCATTGTATGCGGGCGGAGTCGCATATTTGTTGCCATTCAGTT
The DNA here is from genome assembly GCA_963841335.1 of uncultured Acidobacteriaceae bacterium. Taxonomy (GTDB): domain Bacteria; phylum Acidobacteriota; class Terriglobia; order Terriglobales; family Acidobacteriaceae; genus Edaphobacter. The sequence continues at coordinate 1,741,227 of CAWJCF010000001.1, forward strand.
TTGCGCCGGTCAGAGGATCGACCAGGGCGAGTGCCTTGCCGTTCGAAGTGCAGCCCGCTCCATCGGAGACGGACCAGTCACCCGCCAGGTTTGCCGCAGTCGGGACCTGCGCCTTCGTTGAATTCTGCAACTGTTTCGAAACCGATCGCTGGTATGCGGCGAAGGCAAAGAGCCTGTCTCTGAGAATGGGGCCACCGAAGGTGCCGCCAAACTGGTTCTGATGCAACGTGTCTTTTGCTGAGCAGGTTGTCGCGGGCGCAACCGGCGTGCAGGTAGAGAAAAAGTTAGTCGCGTCAATGTAGTTGTTGCGGATGAACTCAAAGGCAGACCCGTGATATTTGTTCGTCCCGGAGCGGGTAACGACGTTGACCATGCCGCCGGTGTGCATTCCATCCTGCGCGCCAAGCCCTGCAGCTTCGACGCTGAACTGGCTGACAGCGTCCGGGAAGGGGAACGGCAGGTTGCCGTTGGCCATATAGTCGTTGTTGTCGCCACCGTCGAGCCGCCACATGGTCGTGTTGCCCATGCCGCCGGCGACCGAGACAGCGATGGTCTGGTAGGAGTACTTGCTACCGGTAAAGTCGCCGGCCGGAGCAGCCGTGGACCCGCCCGAAAGCGTAATTAAGGAGGTCATCTGCCGGCCATTCAATGGCATCTCGGTGACCGTTTGCTGATCGATCGTCTGCTTAAAGGTCGCGTCTTCGGTCTGTAAGGCCAGACCACTTGCCTGCACCTCGATCTTCTGGTCCGTCCGTCCCACCGTCATCACAACATTGACCGCGATGCTGCTCCCAACCTCAAGAACAATATTGGACTGGCTGTAATGCTCGAAACCCTGAGCCACAACGTCGAGCGTATACGTTCCGATCCCGATGCTCGGGAAACTATAGAGACCATTAGCTCCCGTTGTTGAAATCCGTTTCACCTGGGTTGCGACGTCGGTAGCCGTGACCGTTGCATTTTCGATAAAGGCCCCCGTTGAGTCAGCGACGGCGCCTTGGATACTGGCAGTACCGGCTTGCTGGCACTGCACTCGCGTCGAAAAGGATATTCCCGCGACGCAGCAGACGATAAACAACCAGTGAGGGGACTTCCCCCGAATCGCATTGAAAATTCTATTGCCTCGCATGAAAACCTCCAGAGTCAAAGCATCGCTGTCTTTCATTTCTGTGTCTGAGGCGAAAAGTCACTCCGGCCCGAGTAGACGTCGCCGGGCCCTGGACCGCAGGCATCGAGAACACGCCAACCAGAATGGGCGGTTTCGCTACCGTGGATGGACCACTTATTTCTCTGGCGGGAAAAGGTAAGAGAGTCTAGGCACCGCTGTCAACAATAAAGATTTTCTTTTCCAGGTAAAAACACCCAGGATTGTTCACCCGACAGGAGATAACCCTTGTCTTCTTCTTCCGAGAACCATGGACGACACCATCCCCAAGCGTTGTCGTCGTCGGGGATTTCACGACGCTGAAGCACACTCAGGGTGATTGCACCCATCCGCTGGAGAACACCTAAGACTGCTTAAGGATGGGTCGGATGTTCCCCATAAAACTTCCAGCCGGTAGTGAAATCCCGCGTCAGCTTCTGCCCCTCAAGGTCCGCCCGCAGCATCTCTATCGGCATCGAGTTCTCATGCAACACCGCATCCGCAAACTCCCGCTCGGTCATCTTCTTCGACCCCACCAGCTCCCCATGCAACGCACGAAACTGCAACGCTCCCATCAGGTAAGCACTCTGATAAAGCGGCCCCACCGAACCATCAAACGACCGCCGCACCTCACCCGCCGCATTCTCCGGCTCAAACCCCACATTGTCGATCAGCGATTGCACACACTGTTGCGTCGCCCACTTACCCAGATGAAAATTCATCGTAAAGATCACCCGAGCCGACCGGTGCATCCGCCACACCAGCGCCCCCACCCGCTCTTCGGGAGTCTTGTCATATCCCATGTCCCAGAACAGCATCTCCCACCAGAACGCATTCCCCTCGTGCCAGAACGGCGTCGAGAACGCACGCCGGTACGGGTTGTAACGCGAGCCCATGTAAAACTGCAGAAAATGCCCCGGGATCATCTCGTGAAATGCAGTCGCATGCGACAACGGAGTGCTGTTCCCTCGCATGCTCATCTCGCGCTGCTCATACGTCATCGTGTCCGTCGGATAGGACACGCTCAACTCATTCCCACCCGTAAAAAACGGATTCACCAGTTGGCGCTGCGGCGTCATCATGATCATGTACCACGTCTCATCCGCCAGCGCCGGCACCGTCACCAGGTTGTTCTTCACCACAAAATCCCTGCCCTGCAACACCAGCTTCCGAATCACCTCCGGCTGCTCCCCCGGCGGCACATGCGTCTGCTTCACCTTCTCCACCGCAGCATGCCAGTCGTCTCCAAACCCCATCTCGTGCGACGCCTTCAGCATCTCGCGCATGCACCAGTCGTACTCCGTCTGCGCAATCGCAATCAGCTCCTCCGGCGTATACGGAATCATCTCCTCCCTCAGTTCGTTCATCAGAGCCTCGCGTCCCACCGGGTCGCCGATGATCGTCGTCTTATCGTCAGGCGCAATGCCAATCACCTTCTCCTTCAAAAAGACGTTGTAACTCGTAAGCGCTTTGTCCGCATCTTTATAGGGCTGATCCACCCACCACGTAAACATCGGGTCATAGCCGTCGTACTGACCAAACCAATCCTTCAGAGCAGCGCTCAATTGCAGTGTCGCAATCGCTGCACGATTCGCCACAACAGGATCCACCTTCGGCTTGTCTCCTGCGCCGCTCCCGGCAGTCTTCGGGTCGAACTGCTTCCGCATCACCTCAATCTGTTTCACCATCTCCGTCAGCGCCGCCGCGTCTTTCTCCGCATCCGGACGTTGCATCTCCCGTTTCCGATCCAGCAGATCCTCAATCGTCTTCGCAAAAGGCAGCAACGGCAGCATCTCTTCCAACTGCTTCTTCTGAACGTCGTAATAATGCAAATCCGACGTCAGCCGATTCTTCAAAAGCACATAGTCAACCTGGTCCTCTTCCGTCAATTTGTCGAAGTTCAGTGCCGCCAGCAGCGCCAGCTCATCGTTGTCGAACTTCTCAAAGCGCTCCATTCGCGCTGGAGCAAGGATCAGCGGGTAGATTCGGTTCAGGCTCGTCCGGTCGGCAGTAAACTGCTCAATCACCTGAGGCATCTGCCGTGCTCCGGCCGCCGGCGCTGTCGCAGCCAGCGCGCCCACATTCCACACTGCTCCTGCTATCGCCCAAACACACGTCCCAAAACCGATTCGCTTCCCCATGACCATCCTCAATCTGCAGATTTCGAGCAAAGACCGAACCTACACAAGGCAAAGCCTCAGACCTATCCGGCGTGCGCGCAATTTTCGCAGGTAGCTCGTTTATACAAGAAGACCTGAGTTCTACAGCAGTCGCCATTTTCCCCTTACCATCTAAACTCAAACTCGGCAGCTCTCTAAAATAGACGAGGGTCTGCCAACTCCAGCCGTGTCCGACAACTTCGCTCAACTCGTCAAGCAGCAGGCCGACATCGTCCGCATCATCGGCGACTACCTCAAGCTCCGCAAATCCGGAGCCCAGAACTACACCGGCCTCTGCCCCTTCCACAAAGAAAAGACCGGCTCCTTCTCCGTCAACGCCACCCACGGCTACTTCTATTGCTTCGGCTGTCACGAAAAAGGCGATGTGTTCACCTTCGTCATGAAGATGGAGAACATCAGCTTCCCCGAGGCCATCCGCGCCGTCGCCACCAAGTGCGGCATCCCCCTTCCCAAACGCGAGTTCAGCTCCCCCGAAGAGGCCCAGGAAGCCGGCCTTCGTCGTCACCTGATCGACATCCACGAAGCCGCCACCCAATACTTCGAGGCCGCTCTCAAAGCCCCCGAGGCCGCCCGCGCTCGCGAATACCTCACCAGCCGCGGAGTCACTCCCGAAACAGTCGGCAAATTTCGCATCGGCTACGCCCCTGACGATTTCAACCACATGCGCGACCAGCTCGCCCGCCACTTCCCCGAAGAAGTCCTCCGCGCCAGTGGCCTCTTCAGCGCAAAAGAGCAACCCGACGGGTCGCACGGCCAACTCTATGCCCGCTTCCGCAAGCGCATCACCTTCCCCATCTGCAACGAACAAGGAAAAACCATCGCCTTCACCGGCCGCGCCCTCGACGCCCAGGACGAAAAGGGCCGCGACATCGCAAAATACCTCAACTCCCCCGAAACCGCCCTGTACAGCAAAGGCCAAATCCTCTTCAACCTCGACAAAGCCAAAGCCGACATCCGCGCCCTCGGCTTCGCTCTCCTCGTCGAAGGCCAGATGGACTGCATCTCCGTCTACATGGCCGGAATAAAAAACGTCATCGCCACCTCCGGCACCGCCTTCACCGAGATGCAGATCCGACTCATCAGTCGCTTCACCAAACGCGTCATCGTCAACTTCGACCCCGACACCGCTGGCATCGCCGCCACCGAAAAATCCATCGCCCTGCTCACCGAAGAAGACTTCGAAGTCAAAATCGTCACCCTCGAAGGCGGGCTCGACCCCGACCGCTACATCCGCGAGCAAGGCGTCCAGTCCTACATGGCCGCCCTCCGCAACGCCAAGCGCCACTCCGACTACCTCATCGATCACGCCCGCGACCAATTCCCCGGCCGCACCGCCGACGCCAAGGTCAAAGCACTCAACTTCCTGCTCCCTCACATCCGCCGCATGCCCAATCGCATCCAGCGCGACGAGTTCGCCGCCGACGCCGCGCAGAAACTAGGCATCGACTCCGCCATCCTCCGTCAGGAGCTCAAGCAAGCCGCCTCTCAGCGCATCGAAAGTGTGCGCTCTCACAACCACGACCCCGCCAGCGAGACCGAGCGCGTTCTCCTCCGCGCCCTCGTCCTGCCCGAAAACGACCCGGCACGCGTCCTCGCTGCCGATCAACTCTCCCAGCATCCCGACTGGTACGAGAGCCTTCCTTCCGCCGCACTCCTCGAAGCTCTCTCCCACGGACCCGCCCCCGCCAACCCGCTCGACGCCGCGCCCGACCAGCACAGTCACGTCCTCCTCGCTCGCGCCCTCCAACACGGCGACGACGCAGCCAACACTCAATCTCTCGCCGAGCAGGTGGAAAACGCCCTCCATACCCTCGCCCACCGTCACCTCGAGCGGCGCCAGCGCGAGCTCCGTTCCCTGATCGCCGAAGCTGACCGTCGCGGCGACCCTGAAATGCTAGCCCGGCTAACCTCAGAAAAGCTCCAGGTTGACCGAAGACTCCGCGAGCATTGATCCTCAGCCCATATCCTGATAGCCATCACGGAAAGCAACAACCCAATAGCTCCCCGCACCCAGGAAAGCACCACACTCATGAGCATGGACGGCAAGACAAAGCGGCGACTCCTTCTGGGTTTCATCACCAACTGGATCGGCAGGCTCGCCTCCACCATCATCCAGCTCGTCCAGGTTCCCGTCTTTCTCCACTTTTGGAGCGTCCCTCTCTACGGAGAGTGGATGATCGTCACCGCCATCCCAAACAACCTCAGCTTCACCAACGTTGGCTTCGGCACGGTCGCCGGCAACGAGATGACCATGATGGTTGCCCGTGACGACCGCGAAAGCGCACTCCGCGTCTTTCAAAGCTGTTGGTGGCTCATCATACTCATCTGCTCGGTCACCATCCTGCTCCTCAGCTGCGCTCTCTACTATCTTCCGGCGGCCCGCCTGCTGCACATCACCCATGTCAGCGAAACTGACACCAAGTGGATCATCTTTTACCTTGGCATCTCCGTTCTGGTGGGGCAGCTCGAATATCTTCTCCAGTCCGCGTATCGCAGCATCAGCCGCTACGCTTACGGGGCCTTTGTGAAGACACTCTTCTCCCTGGCGGCCTTCACAAGCACCCTGATCGCCGTTGCAGTCGGCTGTGGCCCCCGAAAGACGGCTCTCGTCTTTGCGATCAGCAATATTATTTGCACACTCATCCTGTCCTTTATGGTCCACCGCGACATCCCCTGGGTAAAGTTTGGATGGAAGTACGCCACCTTCGACGAGATTCGCAAGCTCACCCGCCCGGCGATCGCCTACATGGGTTTCCCCCTTGGTAACTCTCTCAGCCTGAACGGGAGCCTCCTCGCCGTCGGCTACGCTCTCGGCCCCATCGCCGTCGTCGTCTTTGGAACCGCGCGCACGGTCTCCCGCGTCGCCCTCCAAATGACGCAAATGGTCAACAGCACCTTCGAGCCCGAGATGTCACTCGCCTATGGAGCCCGAAACTACGACCTCACCCGTGCCCTTCTTCGCCGCGCCTGCCAACTCGCGCTGATCGTCGCCTTCATCGTCGTCCTCACTATGATGACCATCGGCCCCTGGTTCCTCACCCACTGGACGTCAGGCCACGTACCCCCCAGCCGCCCTCTTCTCAGCATCCTTCTCCTGGTCGTCATCTTCTATGCCCTCTGGTCCACCAGCGCCACCCTCATGACCTCCACCAACCAGCACCAGCGATTAGCCATCTATTACCTCGCTGGCACCACAATTACCTGCGTTTTTTGCTACATTTTTGCGCGAATTTGGGGCCTCTACGGAGCTGCCGCTTCTTTACTCATCTCAGAAACCATTATGAATCTGTATGTTGTACCCGCCTCCCTCCGCATCGCCCACGACACCCTCCCACAATTCCTCTCCGCCATGCTCAACTACCCCCCCTCCCTCCGCCCTGCAGCTCTGTTGGCGCGAATTCGCCGATCCCGACCCGGCTTCGAAAGCTAAACCACGTCCAAATCGCAGAGATTTTCCCAGTTGTTCTTCATCGGAGAGGTTCTCTTGCTTATTGGGCGGAAAGGGAATCTTTTCCACTCAAAAGTCGTCTAAAGAGTGTGGTATTCTATGGTTCGCTGGGGAAGTGTGCCCTCGTATGCCCTGACCTCTTGAAGGTCAAACGGCTGGCCAAAGCGGTCTAAACCGCAATCTGCTCCCTGCCCATTACGGAACAACCCAGGGATTTGTCCGCCTGAATAGCGGCAACCCAATTATCTGAATCTTTCGCAGGAGTGCGCACTGCCGTGGCAGAAGAAATTGACAAGTACGAAGACGATATAGACAAGCTCATCGACACAGGGAAAGAAAAAGGGTATCTCACCTTCGGCGAGGTCAACGACCTCCTCCCGGGCGATATCAACACCCCAGACGATCTCGATGACCTCCTCACAACCATCAACACTCAGGGCATCGATGTCCTCTCCGGCGATAAGTTCTCCGGCGACCGCGAGAAGTACGAGCCCGAGGCAGGGGAAGAGTCTGAAGACGTAGAACTCGACCTCTCACCGGGAACCCTCGAGAAGACCAACGATCCCGTCCGCATGTACCTCCGCGAGATGGGCACCGTTCCCCTGCTCACACGCGAGGGCGAAGTCGAGATCGCCAAGCGCATCGAGCGCGGACAGCTCCGCGTCATGAAGGCCATCTCGCGCTCGCCTATCGTCATTCGCGAGATCGTAGGCCTTGGCGAAGACCTCCGCCGCGGCGTCCGCAACATCAAGGAAGTCGTAACGTTCGACGAAGAGGAACTCACCGAAGAGATCCTCCAGGCCCGCGTGCGTGCCACGGTCGGCCGCATCGATGTCATCCTCAAACATCAGAAGAAAATTCACGCGCTCGACGAGAAGCTCGCCGCTCCGCACGGCAAAGACGCCAAGGCCAAAGCCAAGGACGCACGCAAGACCCGCTGGCTCATTGGACGCGAACACGTCTACATCAACCGCATCGTTCGCGAGTTGAAGTACACGAACGGCGAAAAGAAGCGCCTGCTCGATAAGGTCAACAAGACCGTCGACGCCATGCGCACGCTCGAGCGTCAGATCAAGACACTCGAGACCAAGTTCGAGGCCTCGAAGTCCGAAGAGCTGCGCAAGGAGTACAAGCGCCAGCAGAAAAACTGCCGCATCGATCTCGAGCGCGTCGAAGCCGACGCCGGCATCTCCATCGCCGACCTGAAGCGCACCCAGCGCGAGATGATCCAGGGCGACATGGACGCCGAGCGCGCCAAGCGCGAGCTCATCGAGGCCAACCTTCGTCTCGTTGTCTCCATCGCGAAGAAGTACACCAACCGCGGGCTCCAGTTCCTCGACCTCATTCAGGAGGGCAACATCGGCCTCATGAAGGCCGTCGACAAGTTCGAGTACCGTCGCGGTTACAAATTCTCGACCTACGCGACCTGGTGGATCCGTCAGGCAATCACCCGCGCCATCGCGGATCAGGCCCGCACCATCCGCATCCCGGTCCACATGATCGAGACCATCAACAAGCTCATCCGCACCAGCCGTCAGCTCGTGCAGGAGCTTGGGCGCGAAGCCTCATCCGAAGAGATCGCCCGCCGCATGGACATCCCCGTCGCGAAGGTCCGCAAGGTCCTCAAGATCGCGCAGGAGCCCATCTCGCTCGAGACTCCAATCGGAGAAGAGGAAGATTCGCACCTTGGAGACTTCATCGAAGACCGCATGGCCGTCAGCCCGTCTGACGCCGTCATCAGCGTCAATCTGAAGGAGTACACCTCGCAGGTCCTCCGCACCCTGACACCGAGAGAAGAACGCGTCATCAAGATGCGCTTCGGCCTCGAAGACGGCTCCGAGCACACTCTCGAAGAGGTTGGCCAGTCTTTCCAGGTTACCCGCGAGCGCATTCGCCAGATAGAGGCCAAGGCACTTCGCAAGCTGCGTCATCCAAGCCGCAGCCGAAAGCTCAAGGCCTTTGTCGACGGCGTCAAAGACATGTAATCCACTGAAGTAAGCAAGAGGGCCGCGAGCAATCGCGGCCCTTTTCATGTGCCGAACCCCGTCTCTCAAATGGAGAACATGATGAGAGATCAGGCCGCGACAGGAGTCGCAACAGAACCCTTCACATCCGCTGCAATCCTCTCAAAGGCGCTGTTGATCGTCTCATGTGTATCTCTCGACGAGACATGGATCAGGCGGGTGGTCTTCGATGCCGTCTGGCAAAGACGATATCTATTCTCGATAATCTTTTTGGCGCGAAAGATAGCTTCTGAGCGCATACGTTCTCCAATTCTTTGCGGCGCATCAGAATGTATGTCGCATCTGAAGTCGCAGGTGAACTGCTGCGTCTAGATCGTTTGAAGGCTGTCGCCATCAAATTTGTTGTGGCTTTAGTCTATACCTCATTCCGGATGACGGTTCGACGCCTATGACCTCCGCAGCCAAGTTCTTCAATATAGTCTCCCTCGCCGCCACCCTTCCCAGTACCGCTGACACCATGCTCACCGACATCCGCCTCACCGACGAGGAGGCCGCGAGTTGCCGCATCTTTCGCGTCTACCGCCCCGTCCCTGCGCACTTCCACACCAGCTGCGACGAGTATTTGTACGTCATCTCCGGTGCGGCGCAGATCGTCGTAGCCGACGATGCAGTGCGTGAGATCCATCCTGGCGAGCTTGTTTTCTTTAAAAAGAGAACAATTCACGCTCTGCCAAAAATCCTGGAACACCCCTTCACGGTGCTTGCGGTCGACGCGCCACGCCGCCCTCCCGAAGATATCCACTTCGTCAATCCATCGGAAGGCACCCCGGAAACGTTTATCAAGACGCAATACTGAAAGTCGCGAACTTCTTCCCCCTCTCCTTGCAATCTCTCGTTAGCGATATCAATTTGATCAGTTCGACCCCGTCATCTGCGATGATGGTACAAACACCATCGGAGGAACTCCCCGCCTCATGACCGTCAACTCGCCGGAGCCCACACCGCTCTCTCATTGGCTGCGTCGTCTCTGGCCCTTTTACTGCTTCCTCGCGATTCTCGTAAATTTCGGCTACGCCCTTTACGACTCCTACCAGATCGATGGCGATGCAGTCTCCTACATGGACATCGCCGACCTAATGCGCGCTCACAACTGGGCGGGAGTCATCAATGGCTACTGGAATCCGCTCTATCCGGCCTTTCTGACACTCGGCCACGCCATCTTCCACCCCACCCGATACACCGAGCTCCACGCCTGCTACATGGTCAACTTCGGCATCTTCCTTCTGGAGATGCTTGCCGTCGTCGCCTTCTCCGATGCTCTCGTCCAGTTGCGCGACCTTCGCGAAACCGTCAGTACCGCATCAAGCTCTCTCCCTTTTCTCCTGGACCGCTACAGCCTCCGCTATCTCGGCGTCGCCATCCTCGTCATCTCGACTCAGCGCGAAGTCAGTATAGGTAAAGTCCGTCCTGACGCTCTGCTTCAGGCGTTCCTGCTCTTCGCACTCGCAGCTTTGTTCCGTCATCTCGCCACGGCTCGTGTGCGTTACGCCGCGCTGGATGGGCATTGCTCTCGGTCTCGCTTATCTGACGAAGTCCTTCGCGTTTCTGTTCACTTTGCTTTGCGTTATGGCTCTGGTCGCCTTCCGGCTTTTCTGGCAACGGCACGCTCCTGCGCGCGTAGCGGTCTCGGCTCTCCTCGTACTCATCTGCTTCTCCGTTGTTGCTGGCCCTTACATCGCAGCGCTCTCGAAACAGAAGCACCGCTTCGACTTCGGCGACTCCGGAAACCTCAATTACGTCTGGTTCGTTGCCGGCACCGAAAAGATGCATCTCCAGCCGTACCAGACGAACCTCTTCGGCGCCGCTGACGTTCATCTGGCCCATCCTGAAAAGCAGCTTCTTCAAAGCCCGCCCGTCTTCAGCTACAAAGAGCTCCCTTACGGCACCTATCCGGACTGGTTCGACACTTCCTTCTTCAACGAGCGCATCAAGGCTCACATGAACCCTCACCTCCAGATCATCGTCATCGGACAGTGCATCATGCGCATCCTGCGGTACATGTGCAATCACCCCGAAGGCTGGGCGTTGCTGATCTTGCTTGGGTTGCTCGGCGGACGCGCTTTCGGCCTCGATTCCGGGCGACTTCGCGAATGCGTTCTGGCTTCGGCCGCTCCTGTTAGGAATCGCCATTATCGGCGTCTACGCTATCGTCAACGTCGAAGACCGGTACCTCACCGTGGCATTCTTCACGATCCTCATGGCGCTCTTCGCCGCGCTGCGAATCGCAGCCGCCGTGAACCCGAGTTCTTCGGCCCGACTTCGCAGCTTCAGCCGCAGTCACTTTGCTGGCTCTGCTTGCCGTCGGAGAATCCGCCCGTATCGTCGGCCAACTCAGACGGGATCTCGTCTTCATCGAATACCCCACCGGATGGTATGACCGCGACATCTTCCTTCTGCTCATGCGCTCAACGAGCTCGGCGTCGGCCCCGGAGATACCATCGCCTGCATCGGCACACGTGCCTGCATGTACGACCCCTACTGGATGCGGCTTGCCGGTGTTCGAGTTCTGACCGAAGTCTACGTGCCTGCGGGACCGCTCTACCCGGCGCTGGCCGCTATGCCCAATCGCGATCAGGTGTACGACATCGTCCGCAAGGAAGGCGCAAAGGTTCTCGTCGGCTACTTCGACCCCGGTTTGATGTCCGGCACAATCCTGTCTCCGCCGGATGGCGTCAGCTTGGTGGCAACTCCCTACTACGCTCTTCCACTCAATCTCCCAGACCAGTCAATCTCATCCTTGCCGTCGACCGATCCATCCCTGAACACTCCACTTTCTCAGACAGAATTTCTCAAATCCACTTTGGTAGCATTCAAATAATGAGCGAGCTGTTGGTCACCATTCTTATGCCCTGCCTCAACGAAGCAGAGACGCTCGCTTATTGCGTCCGCCAGGCCGTCGCCGCTCTTCGGGACAACAACATCGCCGGCGAGGTCGTCGTCGCCGACAATGGCAGCACGGATGGCTCGCAGCAAATCGCCACAGACGAAGGTGCGCGGGTTGTCCCGGTCCCCGTCCGCGGCTACGGAGCCGCTCTGCTTGCCGGCATCGAAGCCGCACGCGGCCAATACGTCCTTATGGCCGACGCCGACGCCAGCTACGACTTCGGCCAGCTGCCCTCGCTTCCTCACCAAGCTCGAAGCCGGCAACGATCTCGTCATGGGCAATCGCTTCAGCGGCGAAATCAAACCCGGCGCGATGCCCCCGCTCCATAGATATCTCGGCAACCCGGTTCTCAGCTATATCGGCAGGCTCTTCTTCAATATCCCCGCCCGCGATTTCCATTGCGGCATCCGAGCCTTCCGCCGCGACGCCATCCTCGGCCTCAACCTCCGCACCACTGGCATGGAGTTCGCCTCCGAGATGGTGGTCAAATCCTCCCTCGCCGGCCTTCGCCTAGCCGAAGTCCCCGCCACTCTCGCACCCGATGGCCGCAGCCGCCCCCCGCACCTCCGTACGTGGCGCGACGGATGGCGCCACCTCCGCTTCCTGCTTCTTTACAGCCCCCGCTGGCTCTTCTTCTACCCCGGCATCTTCGCCTTCTTCGCCGGAGTTCTTCTCTCCATTTGGCTTCTGCCCGGCCCGCAGACCGTCGGTCGCTGGACTTTCGACGTCGACACCCTCACCTACTCGCTCGGCCTCGTCCTCATCGGAGCCCACATCTCCGTCTTCGCCGTCAGCGCTCGCGTCTTCGGTACGCAGGAAGGCTTTCTTCCTCCAAACCCGAAGTTCGAGCGCATCTTCAATTACATCAATCTCGAAGTAGGGCTCCTGTTCGGCGGCACCCTCCTGCTCGTAGGCCTCGCCATCCTGGCTTATGCCCTGCACATCTGGCGCGGCACCGGTTTCGGCGACCTTTCCCCGCAGCGCATGCTTCGCCTGACGCTGCCCTCCGCAACCCTCGTGATGCTGGGTGTGGAAGCCATCTTCGGAAGCTTCTTCCTTAGCCTTCTGGGTATGAACCGCCGATAGCTGCGGATATCAACGGGGATCGCAGCGACAATCGACAGCGTTTCTAAGCCTGCGCCGCCGCCACAAACCCATCGCAGCCGCTGATCGGCGAAACCTTAAGGTGCAGCGCCGCATGCTTCGGATGACCACAATCATCCAGCAAGTCCACGTCGGCCTTCTTGCTCGTATGAATCGACACCAGAACCTGGCTCCTGGCGTGATGTTCGCCAAAGTGCCCGCAAAGTCCGCACTGTCCGCTGTGAACTGCTTGCATAAGATCCTCCTGTTTTCTCCTACCCTGTACCGTGTTCAGACTCCCGGCTCGAGAACCGCGTTGCCTGCGCCCAAGTCTTCGCTAAAACCATACGCCCTGCCAAATGCCCTGTAAATCGCAGCCCATCAGGCGCAACGTGCTGCGGAACCGCCGGCACCCCAAATCCGTATAGCTTCACTGCTTCATGAGGTAAGAGCGATGCATCCAGTCGATCCCATTTACACCATCAACATGAACGAAAACCAGCGCGCATGGTTTTACGCAGAATACGACGCCGCCCGCAAAGATGAAGTCCTCGGCGTGCTCCTCGCCATCTTTCTCGGAGGCCTCGGCATCCATCACTTCTACCTGCGCCGCGACGGCCTCGGCATCCTTTATCTCCTTTTGTCGTGGACCAGCATCCCCATGTTCGTCGCATGGGTCGAGGCCTTCTTCATGCCCGGGCGGGTCCGCCGCTACAACGCCTTGCAGGCGGCTCACATCTCCAGCCAGATTCTCGCCACTTCCGGCAGGCCCGCCTCACGCTGCAGCGCTTGCGGCCACTTCAGCAACCCGACCGCTATGTTCTGCAACCATTGCGGAGCCTCCGTCACCCCCACTTCTCTCACCACCCAAACCGCCTAGGCCGTCGTTGCGCCAAAGAAAAAGGCCCCGCGTGGGGCCTTCTCTCATTCGGTCTCTGGACTCGCCAGGGAACCTTGATTGTTATTCGCCGAAGCTGTGTTTCACCGCAGCATCGTATCCAGCAACAAAGCTGGCACGATACGAGTCGCGAACTGCTGTCTTCACCGGTGGATGAACATACAGATGAGACTGCTTCGCATCGATCGGGCGATGAACCGCCTTATCCAGCTTGGCTGCTTCGATGCCATCGCGGTAGGCCTGTGCCTGCTCCGTCCCTGCGGGCGGCGTGTTCCAGCTCTGGCTCTGGGCATCGGGGGCCTTGTTGTCCTGGGCGTGTGCGAAAAAGGATGCACCGTTCATAAGTGCCACTGCAATCAGTGGGGTTGCAATTCGAATTGTTGTTTTCATCACGTTTCCTCGTTACCTTGCAGGTTAAGATGCGCCTTTAAGGCCAGACGGAAGTTACCATAACCCATTAATTGCTGGCAAACGGGAGCAACCAGGCCGTTAACCCCCGAAAGTTGCACGAAATATCTACATATTCGTGTGGCCGCCCCGCATGTCTTCGTTGAATGTGGGCTTGATGAAGTCGAGCGCCGCGGCAACCTCAGCGGCATACTTCGCCCGATGCCCCATCAGAGCCTCGGTCGGCGTAGCGTACTCGGTATCGGCCGCTAGTCTTACTACGCCCTCGCCGGCCAGAGCAGTCGCGTTCTTCTTCAATTCCTCCACCGTCGTGTTCAGATACTGCGCGTCCATCGGATCCAGCACCCAAACAGGCTGGCCACCGCCGAGAACACCCGAGAGCCAAAGCACCTTCGCCGCAAGGTACTCCATCCGCTGCGCCTCCGTTGTGTCGTTGAAGTTGAAGTGCTTCTTCCACGGACTATAGAAGCGTGTGGTCACGGGAACGGGCTGGCGATTGCCGCTCTTCACAAGCTCCAGCTGCCCCTGATCCATCGTCTTCCGTACGGCGTTATAGATAAAACCCTCAGCAAACGGCTGCTCCGGAGCCTTGACGATCTCCGCAAACGTCACCGTCATCGACGCCGCAATCTTCGCATGCAATGGACTCGCCTCGCCGTTCTCCAACCAGACCTCTCCATGCACCAGGAACGTGTCCGCGCCCGAGGTCGACGAGTGGAAGGGCCAGGTGAACTTCTCAAACCGCAGAGGTAGTCCATGCAGGGTCAAGAGGCAATCCGGGCGGGGATTTCTTAGCCGCTTCGCTGTCGCTGCGAGATAGGTGCCAACCTCGGCGAGCAGATCGGCCCGGCTGAAATCAAACTTGTCGGTTAGCTCCAGCACCTGAGTTTTGGTGCGGTCGGCCACCAGGGCCAGCTTAAACCGTGTCGTTGGATTGCCGGAAAAGTCCTGGCCTACCTCGCTCGAAATAACCTCCATCCCGGCCGCCTTCGCCGCTGACTCAACCTGCCGTGCCAACACTTCCTGCGTGCTCATAGCCATTCTGCTTCCTTATCCTTTTTTCTGTGGTCTTCCTCTATTTTACGGCCTCGAGCTCGATGAATCCGGCCCGGCAAAGGTTGTCTTCCGGGAGAAATTTTTACGGGATTTTTGCCCTCTATTCACGCCGTAAATATTGATATGAATGGGGTTAATAGAGAAAATCCATCCCTCTTCGGGAAGAATTTTCTCCCACTTCGACATTAATTCCTCCTCATTCATGGTGCTTATTTTTAGCGAAAAACCTAACTCCTGATCTCCTAACGACGATTTTCGTCTTTTCCTCCTTGGCAGCCCGCGTGCAACTGCTATCCCAGGTTCGACCGCACGCAAACCTGCACATGGAGTCTCCTTTGAAAAACCGCTCTTGGATTCTTAGCATTTCGGCGATCGTCTTCGGGGGAATCGTTTCAGCCCACGCCTCCCCGATTCTTTTGCTGGGCAGCTATGGAACATCGTCTCTCAACCCCGGAGTCGCCAACTCCGCAACAACCTACGATCCAACCGACTCCACCATAAACAACGGATCCAATTCAACCTTCGACATCAGCCCCGGCATCGTCTGGCATGCGGCAACCGGCAACTCCAGTTACGTCTCCTTCAACCCATCAACCGGACCGACCTCAAACACGGCCGTCCCAAACGGCGACTACGTTTACAAGACCAGCTTCAACATCTCACCGGAGGACGTCGCTGGCCTAGGAACCCTGACTGTCCTTGCGGACGATACCGTCTCCGTCTTTCTTAATAACGCCCTCATCCTTCAGGCTGCAGGGCCCATGAGCCCGACCAACACTTACGCTCATTGTTCGAACGTAGGCCCCAACTGCGTAACCCCACTCACATTCACCTTCACTGGTCTTCAGGCAGGACTCAATCAACTTGAGTTCGACGTCGAGCAAGTGAATGGTGCCGATGAAGGCCTCGACTTCTCCGGCTCAATCGACTCTGCCGTAGGAGACCCCTCTGTTCCAGAACCGTTGCCTCTATCGCTCCTCGGCACCGGCATGCTTGCTCTCTTCGGCCTCTCGCGCCGGTACGTTAACGCTCGATAACTCAACATCACCAACAGAACCGGGAGTCTCACCGGCTCCCGGCTCTCTTTCCTGTCCTTTGTTCTTCTCCACGAACTCCCCAAAATCCGCGTAGCACTCTGGTCTCAAGGTAAACTCATCGCACCGGAGACCTCTGCATGCGCCCCAGCTTCGCCCCGCTCGCAATCCTCGCCCTCACTCTGCCTGTTGCCACCGTCCAATCGCAAACCCTCTCTCCCGACGTTCTCCGTTACGTCAAAGTCAACGCCCCACAAGTTCTGCTCACCCACGTCCGCATTATCGACGGCACGGGAGCCTCACCCATCGAAGACCAATCGATCCTTATTGAGAACGGCAAGATCACCTCCATCGCAGCAAGCATTCCCGCGCCCGCCAACGCCACCGTGCTTGATCTCCACGGCCACACCGTCATCCCCGGCCTCGTCGGCATGCACGACCACCTCTACTACATCGCCCGCGCCGATGAGGCGGCCGACGGCTCCTCCGAACCACCCCTCATCGTTCCGCAGATGTCCTTCACCGCCCCGCGCATGTATCTCGCTGCCGGCGTCACCACCATTCGCACCGCTGGCAGCGTCGAGCCTTACGTCGACCTCAACCTCCATCGCGAAATCGATGCTGGCCACCTCGTCGGGCCGCACACCGACATCACCGCTCCCTACCTCGAAGGCTCCAACAGCCCCTTCATTCAGATGCACAACCTAACCGGCCCCGACGACGCCCGGACCTTCGTCGACTACTGGGCCACTCAAGGGGTCACCAGCTACAAGGCCTACATGAACATCACCCGCGCCGAACTCAAGGCCGCCGTCGACGCTGCCCACAAGCACGGCCTCAAAGTTACAGGACACCTTTGCGCCGTCACCTATCCCGAAGCAGTCGAGGCGGGCATCGACGATCTCGAGCACGGCTTCTTCGTCAACACCCAGAACGATCCCGGCAAGCAACCAGACCTCTGCCCCCGCACCACCGGCAACCCCACCCTGGCCGCGATGGATCCTGACGGCCCCGACGCCGCCGCACTCATCAAACTCCTCGTCGATCACCACGTCGCCATCACCAGTACACTGCCGGTCTTCGAGAGCGACATTCCCCAGCATGTTCACCTGCAAAACCGCGTCCTCGAAGCCATGTCACCACCTACCCGCGAGGCCTACCTCTACACCCGCAACCTTGAACTCTCCCGTCCCGCCAATCCCACCCGCGCCCTCATCTATGAGCACGGCGCGAAGCTCGAGCACAAGTTCGCAACCGCCGGCGGTCTCCTCATCGCCGGCCTCGATCCCACCGGCGACGGCGGCACACTCCCCGGCTTCGGGGATCAGCGCGAGGTGGAACTCCTCGTCGACTCCGACGGCTTCACACCACTCGAAGCCATCAAAATCGCCACCCTCAACGGCGCAACGTACATGGGCAAGCAATCCACCATCGGCAGCATTGCGCCGGGCAAAAACGCCGACCTCGTCGTCATCAACGGCAACCCCGCCGCCAACATCAACGACATCGAAAAGGTCGAAATCGTCTTCAAAGACGGCGTGGGCTACGACTCGGCCAAACTCTTTGACTCCATCAAAGGCCGCTACGGCCAGTACTAACCGTCTTTCCGTAAAATTGTCGGGTTTGAGAGGCCGAGGGTGTAGGGTTGTAGCCCTCCCCGCTGGCAGAGAACGGCACCCTGCGAAAGGTGACGCCCGATGAAGATGGAAAGAGTTCTGCTTCTCGCCTTATTCGCGATTCTTTTCCTGATTTTGGTCAACGAACTCTATGTGCGTCGCGGCTTATTGCAACACATGACTCGCTGAATCTGAGCCGCAAGATCGCAACTAAGGCTTCTTCGCAGCGGCCGCTTTGTCTGCCTCCGCAACGGCCTTCCGGAACTCGTCCACGACGGGAACGTTGTGCGAACGGAGCCCATTCTTCTCGTCTTTTCGCCACGCCGCAGCGCCCAGCTTCTCGCCAGACCGCCCGCCCTGATAGACCGCGAACGAATCCTCCACGCTGCCCACCTCCATCTGGGGGCTTTGCTGTTGCGGCATCGGAATCTGTGCCGTGTTGGGCGCGGGCGACTCATCCGGCCCATTTCCTGGCGCCGAGCCGGGATTCGGAGACCCATGCTGAGCCCCAACCTGAATTCCATTGTTCGTCGGGTTGATCACTCCGGCCCGGCTATTCTGCCGCGAATCCGGGATCGTCTCATCAACCAACCGGCCGTGTCCTTTGCGAACCACAATCACCAGGTCCGCCTGCTCCGGTTGCATCACCATCTCAAATCGGCCCCAATTCGCGAGTGCAGTCTCCACGTCCTTTTGCGCCACCTGATTCGCGCGCGGATCTTCGACATCAACCCCCGCCTGCGGATCAACGATAACGGCGACCGTTCGCGCCGTCAGTACATAAATCGGAAGCGTCTTATCCTCTTTGTTCTTTCCCCAGAGTGGAGCGGACAGTACCAGAGCTATCCCAATCAAACTGAGCCGTCGGACACCCATCTCATCCTCCCCAGCAATCGCATCCGTCAATCGCAGGAATTCTACGCCTTGGCATGAAAAGGGACGAAGCCGGTGGCCAAAGATCCACCCACCGCCTTTTAGGCTCGGCGACTCACTTGTACGCAACGATCAAATCGTCCATGCCAAGGGAGTTCACCGCCTCGACCCGCGCAAAACCTGCATCCTTCGACATGCTCTCCAGCTCCGCGAACGTGTATGCATCTCCCGATGGAGTGGTCCCGAGCATCATCATGCTGAACGCGGCAGGGCCCGGCGGTGACACGCGATCAGGGTTCGGTACAAATTCCACGATCGCCGCGCGCCCCCCGGCAACCAACGATTCACATACCTTGCGAAGAAACGCCGTGCAGGTCAGCACATCGAAGTGATGCAGAAAATTCGTAACCAGCGCGAGGTCGTACCCGCCACCGAAGTCGACATCGAAGGCGCTGCCAGGCATCAGATGGTATCGATCCCCAACTCCCATCGCTTTCGCATTTGCATCCGCAACCTCGAGCACATTCTTCCAGTCGCACCCATAGATCTGTGCCGCAGGATTTTGTTTCGCCACCGAGATTCCGTAGATTCCGTGTCCTGCCGCAATATCCAAAACCTTGCGGGCTTCGCCGCCTTTGCGCAGCTCTGCAGCGGTAATCTGCGCGGGCATCGCCATCAGCGGCATCATCGCCCGCGCAAACTTCACCCAATCGGGATTGTCGGGCAGCATGTTCCCTTCGCCCAGCGCCGAGCCTCCACGGCGCACAGCCTCCGTCAGCAAGGTGAAGGCCTCGCGGTTTCGCGGAGTAAGCAAAAACTCGATCGCCCCACCCAGATAAGCCGGAGATTTCTTATTCAGAAAGACCGCCGTGTCAGGCGCCAGAGCGTACTGCGACCCGGCCTTCGTCAGAAAACCATGGATCGTCAGAAAATCGCACAGCACCCGCACCCCGCGCTCTGAAGCCGCACACCGTTTTGCAATCGCATCGGCCGTCGTGTTGCCTTCCGCGATGGCGGTAAAGAGTTCCAGCTCCACCGCAGCCTTCACGGCCTCGGTCTGCTGGTAGGCGCTCATCGCATTGAAGAAGCGTTCCGGGGTGACCTGTTGTGACGGCGGTTCTGTAGCCATGGAATTCCTCCGGTCGTAATTTCCAATTCATTCTTGGGGAGATCGGAGTCCACCATATCCTTTTCCAGCCGCAAAATGAAGTGAATTTGCATCCAAATTAAGCTGTTCCGCGTGAGGAGCCACCCAATGAAAGCCGCCGTCCTCCAAGCCGCCAATCAACCCCTCCAACTCCTCGACGTCCCCATCCCCATCCTGACTCCCGGCCACACTCTCCTCCGCGTCCTCGCCTGCGGAGTCTGCCGCACCGACCTGCATATCTTCGAGGGTGATCTCCCGCTTCTCCAAAAACCGATTATCCTCGGCCATCAGATCGTGGGCGAAGTCACCGACGGCGCCCACAAAGGAACCCGCGTAGGCGTCTCCTGGATCGGCGGCACGGATGGCACCTGCCCTTTCTGCCTGCGCGGCGAAGAGAACCTTTGCAACCACCCCAGCTTCACCGGCTACTCCACCAACGGAGGCTACGCCGAATACGCCCTCGTCCGCTCCGACTTCACCTACCCTCTCCCAAACACCCTCGACAACATCCACGCCGCACCACTCCTCTGCGCCGGCATCATCGGCTTTCGCAGCCTCCGTGTCGCGGGCACTCAACCCGGCGAGCGCGTAGGCCTCTTCGGCTTCGGAGCCTCAGCTGGCCAGGCGATCCAGGTTCTCGGCCATTGGAATTGTGACGTCTACGTCTCCACCCGCGGCGAAACCCATCGCGAGCAAGCCGCCGCGCTCGGCGCAAGGTGGGTTGGTACTGAAAACGACAAGCCACCCGTCCCTCTCGACCGAGCTATAACCTTCGCCCCCAGCGGCGCCGTCGTCCTCGCCGCACTCGGGAGCCTCCGCAAAGGTGGCGTCGTCGCCATCAACGCCATCCACCTCGACCAGATGCCTGCCTTCGACTACGACACTCTCCTCTGGGGCGAGCGCCAGATCCGCAGCGTAGCCAACATGACCCGTCAGGACGCCCGCGACTACCTACAGCTGGCGGCCGAAATCCACATCCAAACCCAGGTACAAACCTTTCCGCTGGACCACGCCAACGAAGCCCTGCAGGCCGTAAAAGACGAAACCGCCAAAGGCCCCTGCGTCATACTCCCGTAATGTTTGTCAACAGCGTGGATTCAAGAGGTTGCCTGCGACACAGCAGAATCGCGGCTGATCTTTGAGAGTGTATAAAGAGGCAGCTCATTCAAACCTCTTTTCCCTCGTCATCAGGCATCATAGAAGAAGCATGAATCTCTCGAACCTCCTCACCGAATCGCGCAATCCGTTCACCGAAAACATCGACGAACTCCCCACCCTCGACATGCTCCACCTCATCAGCGACGAAGACCGAAAGGCGGTCGCCTCTGTCGTCGCTACCATTCCTGATATTGCCAGAGCCGTCGACGAAATCGCGCTCCGCATCGAAGACGGTGGACGCCTCTTCTACATCGGGGCAGGCACGAGCGGCCGCCTCGGTGTGCTCGACGCAAGCGAAATTCCCCCAACCTTCTCTGTCCCCTCAACCCTCGTACAAGGCATCATCGCCGGCGGGGATTCCGCTCTCCGCAAATCCAGCGAATCCTCCGAGGACTCCGCCGAACAGGGCGCAGCCGACCTCGCCGCCGCGGGCTTCACCGGCCAGGACGCCGTCGTAGGCATCGCCGCCAGCGGCCGCACCCCATACGTGCTCGGCGCCCTTGCCCATGCCACCCCACTCGGGGCCCTCACCATCGCGCTCACCTGTGTCCCCGAATCCCCCATGGCCGCACTAGCCGACATCGCCATCACCCCTATCACCGGCCCCGAGATCATCGCCGGCAGCACGCGCATGAAAGCCGGAACTGCCACCAAACTCGTCCTCAACATGCTCTCCACCGGCATCATGATCAAAGCCGGAGCCGTCTACGGCAACCTGATGGTCAACCTCCAGCCCACCAACGCCAAACTCATCGAGCGCGCCCACCGCATCATCATGGCCGCTACCGGAGTCGACCAGACAACGGCAGCCCAACTCCTCACCGAAGCCGAAACTGTAAAAACCGCCATCATCATGCAAAAACTCAACGTCGAGCGCCTTACCGCCGAAGCCAAATTAGCCGCCCACCACGGCAACCTCTCCGCACTCCTCCGCGACATCTAAAGTCGACAAAACCTCCCTCTGCCGCCTATCGTTTCTAGCTGACAACTCCAGCAGCTCCGAACGCAACGAGGCGCCCTTGAATTCCACGCGAAGACTCTTCCTCAAAACCAGCTCCGCCGCTCTCCTCAGCACCACGCTCCCCCAAACCCGCAGCCTCTTCGCCGCCGCTCCAACTCTCCACGTCCCGCTCGGCCTTCAGCTCTACTCCGTCCGCCAGCTTCTACCCAAAGACTTCGACGGCACACTCAAGGACGTCGGAGCCCTTGGCTATCGCGAGGTGGAATCCGCCGGATACTTCGACCACACCTCCGCCGAAGTTAAGCAGGCGATGGCCGCTGCCAATCTTCATCTCGTCAGTGCCCATCACTCCTCCGACGATCTCCACAAAAGGCTCGACGAGATTATTGCCTTCGACAAGGAAGTCGGTGTCACCTACATCATTTGCGCAAGTCCCAGCTTCAAAGACCCCTCCACTCCCAAGAACCCCGACCGCAACCACGCCTTCACGCTCGACGACTGGCGCTGGAACGCTGATCAGTTCAACCAGTTCGCCGACAAGGTCATCGCCGCCGGCATGCGCTTCGGCTACCACAACCACACGCCAGAGTTTCACGAGGTCGATGGCGTGGTGCCCTACGACGAGTTGATGCGTCTCACCGATCCCGCCAAGGTGACATTCGAGTTGGACTGCGGCTGGGTCGTCGTCGGTGGCGGCAACCCCATCGACTACCTCAAGAAATACCCCACGCGCATCTCGATGCTTCACATCAAAGACTTCAAGCCCGACACCACTCCGCCAGTCCCCGCCGAACTAGGCACAGGCCACATCGACTACGCCCCCATCTTCGCCCAGGCAGCCAAATCCGGAAACATCAAGCACTGCTTCGTCGAGCAGGAAGGCTTCAACATGCCCCCAATGCAATCGCTGAAGGTTGACGCAGACTACATGCACAAATTTGGCATTGGCTAGAAGCCACTCTTAGTGGATTCGCGACATAAAGAGTGCGAAGAATGGCTCCGTCTTCGAATCGAGACAGACATTCGCGTTCGCTCCGCCGTTTACCCGGCGGGTAAACCCCTTGTCATCGACCTCGATTCGCATTGCAGTAGTCGGACAAATCTCCGGCTTCACCACATAGGCCGCAGCGACCGCATCGAACAAAAGCGGAGACTTCTGATGTGTCGCGACGCTCCATTCCGCAGTCAACTCCTCGAGCGCGTTCGTCATTCCAGTCTTCTTCCCAAACAACTGCGCCTGCCGCGCTACATCGAGTGGGATCTCCGTCGAATCCAGCGGCATCACATACAGCGGTACTCCTGAACCAAACAAGGCCTTCGCCGCCGCGACGTCGTTAATGATGTTCCATTCCGCCTCGGGTTCCGGCTTGTTGCCGTATCCGCGTGCGATGGATCCACCCATCAGCACCACCCGCTTGAGTTTGCGAAATGTGTCCGGATCCTTCGCGATCAACGCACCCACATTCGTCAGCGGCGCGACCGCCACGAGTGTGATCTGTCCCGGGTTTCTGCGAATCGTCTCCAGCACGAACTCAATCGCATCGGGAAAGGTGCGATCGGGCGAGCCTTCCGCCCACTTTGTCTGAGTGAAGTGGGACTTCCCAGTCGTCTTCGGCCCTTCGTACACCGGAACATCCTTGCGTCCTGCCGAATCGAGAAATCGCGCGGCAAGCCGGGCACGCAAGTGGGTGTCCTGAAACGCAGTGGTCACACCAAGCACTTCAACCTCAGGGCTTCGCAGCAGCAGTCCCAGTGCATACGCGTCGTCGATGTCGTCTCCAATATCCGTGTCGAAAATTACCTTCGAAGGAACGGACTGGGGCGAGGCGGGACGCGGCCAAACCTATCGCCAGCAATAGCAATGTGAAAAAGCGAACCGTTCTCACCATGACACCGATGCTACTCTCGACGCTCAATGCGCTGCGACGATCGCCCTTAGCGCAATCGCTGTCTTGGACCGTTGATCACGACTCAGCGCCAACCCCTCCTTCTTCGCGAGCAGCCTCAGCTTGGAATAGGTTGACTGGCCGGCAGCCGGCCTCACCTTCGTGGAAACTTCAAGAGCGCTTCCCCCCGGCCACTCCCACAGTTCCACGCTCAACTTGCCCAAGTCCGGCTTCTCATCTGTCTTCCAACTCGTCGATTGGATATCCGCGACACGGCGAACACGGCTCCAATTAATCGCAACCTTAGAATTCTGCGAGCAGCTTCTTCTGTCCCACGCTCAACAATTGGAAGACCTCCGTCCCGGTCTCCGGCACATTGGCATCCGCATACTCCCTCTCCACCGAAAACGACTTCACCTCGACACCATTATTCAAATCCACCTCACACTTATAGCGCTCGCTACCGCCGCTTGGATCGACATACGTCTTATTCGAGAGTGGCCGCAGCTTCGCCGTAAGATCGATCTCCGCACGCTCTCTCAGACGAAGCACCACGCCCTTAGACAACAGATCGAGAGCAGGCGTGTCATAAAAATAGACTCGCCCGCGTGTCTCATCGCGCGCCTGGAGCGCGGGGATCGCGACCTTCACCTCCGCAGGCACAAGCAAAAGCTTCACTTCCTCATCGCACGTCTCTTGCCCATGCAGGCAGGAGACAAGCACGAACGTTATCATCAACGCGCAACATCGAAGACATTTCTGCATGAGTGAGTAGCCCAGACCTCGCTGTGCACAGACTAAACCCGCCGCTCCTTGACTGTCCCATTCACATCCAGGCAACATCTCCCCGCTAGCATCGATTGTCATGCTAATCTCCTTCCGAGCCGCCGCCCTCACCGCGGCCTTTCTCGCCACGATGCCCACCGACCCCTACCTTGGCCTCCTCACCGCCGCCAACGCCCACGCCAAAGCCCACGGCGCCCCCACTCCGACGCTCTCGCCCGTCGACGCCACGGTCCTCGGCCCCAACGCCCCCGTCAACGTAGCCGAACTCCACAAAGCCGGCTTCCGCGTCATCCCCTGGACCACCAACGACCCTGAAAAGATCCGCGCCCTCATCAATCTCCGCGTCGACGGCCTTATCTCCGACTACCCCGACCACCTCCAGCAGGTCCTCGCTGAAGAAAAATCTGCACACCCCGCCGAAGCCGCCTACTTCGCCTCGTTCATCTCCTCTGCCCATCGCGGAGGCCGCGGCCTGCGCCCCGAAAACACTCTCCCCTCGTTCGAAGACGGACTGGACCATCTCGTCCGCGAGCTCGAGACCGACACCGGCGTCACCACCGACCACGTCTCTCTCATTTGGCATGATCAGTTCCTCAATCCCGAGTCCTGCCGCCGCGTTGACGGCAAGCCTTACACTCGCGACCAACGCGTCTACATCCGCGACATCTCTCTCGCCGAAGCCCAGAGCACCTACATCTGCGACAAGCTCCACCAGGGCTCCGAATACGGCAACGCCCGCTTCGATGAACAAAAGAACGACCTCGCGCTCTCGCCGGTCGCCATAGCCTTCGCGAAAAAAGAACGCCTCGTAAGTCCCTACGTTCCCACTCACGCGGAGCAGCTCTTCCACTTCGTCGCGTTCTACGCCGACTACTACACCAACGGTCCAGGCAAGTCCCACCCCGACGCCGCAGCCCGCGCCGCCAACGCCCGCACCGTCCGCTTCAACCTCGAAACCAAGATCACCCCCTTCCCCAACGATCCCGCAGGCCCGCCACCCCCGCTGCCAGAGCACCACGAACCCACCACCAATCACACAGTTGACCCGCAGACCTTCGTCACTACCCTCTGCGGAGCCATCACTCGCAACCACATGGAGTCCCGCGCCGAAGTTCAAAGCTTCGACTTCCGCACCCTCATCCTCGTCGAAGAACAATTCCCCAAAATCCCGACCTACTATCTCACCGGAGCCCCCGCGAGCCTAAGCAGCAACTTCGTCCCCGCCGCACTCCGTCAATGACGGAACGGAATTCGCCAGCAACGACTTAGGGACGTGTGCCGAGCGTACCGTTCTTCACGCCCAGGGAAAGTGGCGTGACGACAGGTGCAGCGGCGCCGATAATCTCGATGACATTGTTGGAGGCCATCACCACCCACACGTTTCCTGAGCCATCGACGGCATCTCCGACGGGATACGTCGTCGGTGGAAGAGCGAAGCCGTTGCCTCCCGAGAGCACCGTTCCATCCGTGCCAAGCTTGACCACGCTGTTGTAGATGGCAGTAGATGTAGCAACGTCACTCGTCACCCAGGCATCCCCTGCGCCATCGATCGCGATGCCTAGTGGATTCGTAAGCCCACCTCCCCTGTAGCCATTCGACCCGGAGAGAAGCGTCCCGTCATTGGCGAACTTATACACGCTGTAAGTCGGCCCGTTATTTGTGACCCAGGTATTTCCCGCATTATCGTTGGCTATGCTCCAGGCTGCGGTCATGCCAGTGGTGGTGTAGCCTGTGCTGCCCGAAAGAGGGCTGCCCGAGTTCGTAAACTTTGAGACGCTACTGGTGAAGCTGCCGGTATTGCTCGCCAACCAGGCGTTCTCCGACGTGTCGATAGAGATGTTTTCCACCTGGCCGATTCCTCCACCCGTGTAACCGCTGCCGGAGAGCAGATTTCCGTTGTTGTCGAACTTGGCGAGACTTCCGCACCAGACATTCCCCGATCCGTCGATGGCCAGCGCCGAAGTGGTGGCTGTCAGGGGAAAACCGGTTGAACCCGACAGCGGGCTCCCGCTGCTGCTGAACTTGCTCAAACGCGGATTCAGGCTGTTCGTCAGCCAGGCCGCTCCGAGCGGATCGATGGCGATGCTGTTGGCGCTGGTAAGGCCGCCTCCGGTGTAGCCGGCAGTCCCTGAGAGGATGCTGCCGTTGTAGCTCAGCACCGCGACACTGCTGTTCAAATTGACGGACGTCGTGTATTCATTCGCAATCCATGCATCTCCCGAGGCGTCGATCGCGATTGCCTTCTGCGTTGGCCCGTTTCCGTTGGCATCGAATTGCACCGTAGTGTAGGTCAACTGCACGGTCCAGTCATTCGGCGTGGACCCCAGGGTTGGTTGAAACGGTGGCGTCCCGCTCGCCAGCGCATACAGCGCACTCACATTATTCGTCGGGTTGCGAGCAACATCGTAGATCGCCTGCACCGTGTCGGTCGGAGAAGTTCCTCCCACTGGAGTCGCTGTGCCAAATAACGCGCTGCACGGGCTCCCCACTCCCGTCGAGTTCACGCACGAAGCCAGAATATTCCCAAGCGTATTGATGGTCCCCTGGGGAACAACTCCATTTCCCGCCGGAGTCGCAGCGAGCGCCGTCCCCGTCGCCGTGCTTACCAGGTTGTTCACCAACGCAAATGAGTTCGCCAGCCCTGTCGCATTCGAACTGCTCGTCCCCACATGAGCCGCATCGGGACCCATGAACGCCGCCAGCGCGTACACCGAAGCAACCGTTGTCACCTCATTAACAGTAAGGAAAGCATTCGGGTCAAGCGTGAGCTGTCCACCATGCAGACTGCACGGCCCCAACGCAGCCATCAACACCAGCGCAGCATTATTTGTCCCCGGCCCAAGCCCCGGATTCCCTCCCGTCGCCACGATATAGAGCTGGCTGGTCGAGGACGGACACGTATAAGCCCCCGTGATCGTAAAGCTCCCCGTCGAATCGGAAGTGACAGTCGACGTCAACAGAGGAGTGGCACTCGCGCCATATCCTGTCGTTGCCGCAGCATAAAGCTGAATACTCGCGCCGCTAACCGGCTGTTGCCCGCCGTGCACCATTCCCCGAAGCTGCCCACCCGCAACAGAGCCATTCGAGGCGACGTTGACGCCGCACCCTGCCATCGCGAAACAAAGGGCAGCCACAAGAATGCCGCACAACCGGTTCTGATAACGGGCAGAATGACGCATGGCTCAACACCTCAGCGCTCTGAGAATCGTTTGAGCAAAATCTTCCGCCGAAGATCACCGGGCGTCAAGCATCAAACCTGCCATGCACCACAATACATACTGCCCTCACTCCGTCACTTCAATCCACCGCTATCCAGCCGTATAGTGCCAATATGTCAACCTCCCCCTTTGTCGTGCTCCCGAGTTCCCACGCTCGCGCGCAAGACGCCTTCCCCAACGCCGACGAGCTCGCCTCCCAGATCCGTACCAAAATCCGCGGCGAAGTCCGCTTCGACCCCACCTCCCGCGCGCTCTACGCAACCGACGCCTCCAACTACCGGCACATTCCCATCGGGGTCGTGATTCCGCGGGACGATGACGACGTCATCGCCACCGTCGCCCTCTGCCGCGAATTCGATGCCCCCATTCTCACCCGTGGCGCCGGCACCTCTCTCGCCGGCCAGGGCTGCAACTTCGCCGTCATCCTCGACTTCTCGAAATACATGAACAAGATGGGCGAGATCAACGTCGCTCAACGCACGGTTCACGTCCAGCCCGGCATCGTTCTCGACCGCGTCCGCGATGCCGCCGAACGCTTCAGCCTCACCTTCGCCCCTGACCCCGCGACCCACTCGCGCTGCACCATCGGCGGCATGATCGGCAACAACTCCTGCGGTGTCCACGCTCTGATGGGTGGCAAAACCGTCGACAACATCTTGTCCCTTGACCTGCTCCTCTACGACGGCACGCGCATGACAGTTGGCCCCACGACTGAGGCTGAGCTCGCCACCCACATCGCCGCAGGAGGCCGCGTCGGCGAGATCTACTCCGCGCTCAAAACCATCCGCGACACCTACGCCGATCAGGTCCGAGCACGCTTCCCCAAGATCCCTCGTCGCGTCTCCGGCTACAATCTCGACGAACTGCTCCCCGAAAACAACTTCAACCTGGCCCGAGCCCTCGTCGGCAGCGAAGGCACCTGTGCCATCGTCCTCGGCGCCACGCTTCAGCTCGTCGAATCCCCGCCGTGCCGCACCCTCGTCGGCCTCGGCTTCTCGCTCGTCTTTCTGGCCGCCGATCACGTTCCTCAAATCCTCGAACACAAACCCATCGGCCTCGAAGGCGTTGATGGCTATCTTCTCGAAGCGCTCCGCCGCAAACAAAAATATCTCTCGGACCTCGAACTCCTCCCGCCCGGTGACGGCTTCCTTGTCGTCGAATTCGGCGCCTCTACGCAAGCGGAAGCCAACGCGAAGGCACGAGCCTTTGTCGCCGCGATGAAAACCCTGCCCGCCCAACCCACCTGCCGCATCTACACCTCTGACGAAGCCAAGCGTGTCTGGCACATCCGCGAGTCCGGCCTCGGCGCCACGGCTCACATGCCCACAAGCGACGGAAAAATCGCCGAAGGATGGGAAGGCTGGGAGGACGCAGCCGTCGATCCCACTCAACTTGGCAGCTACCTGCGCGCCATCCGCGCCCTCATGCAGGAGTACAACTACTCCAGCGCCATGTACGGACACTTCGGTCAGGGATGCGTCCACATGCGCATCAACTTCGACCTCGTAACCCCCGAAGGCATCCTCAAATTCCGCCGCTTCGTCGATCAGGCCGCCGACATCACTCTCGCCCACGGAGGCTCCCTCTCCGGCGAACACGGAGACGGCCAGTCTCGTGCCGCACTCTATCCCAAAATGTTCGGCGAAGAGCTCATGCAAGCCTTCCGCCAGTTCAAGCGCATCTTCGATCCCACCAACCGCATGAACCCCAACAAGCTCATCGACGCCCACGAGATTCACGAAGACCTCCGCCTGGGCGCGGATTACAAGCCGTGGGAACCTAAAACTCACTTTGCTTTTCCCGACGATCACGGCTCCTTCCCCTCAGCCACCCTCCGCTGCGTAGGCGTCGGAGCCTGTCGCAAAACCGATGCCGCCACCATGTGCCCCAGCTTCATGGCCACCGGCGAAGAACTCCATTCCACCCGCGGCCGTGCCCATCTGCTCTGGGAGCTCATGCAAAACGAAGTCCTCCCCGACGGTTGGGCAAACGAGCAGGTCCGCGAGTCCCTCGACCTCTGCCTCTCCTGCAAGGCCTGCAAATCCGAATGCCCCGTCTCCGTCGACATGGCCACCTACAAGGCCGAGTTCCTCGCTCACCATTACGAAACCGCCTCGCGGCCGCTATTCCACTATGCCTTCGGGCGCATCGACCAGTTCGCCCGCCTTGCCGCCTTCGCGCCACGCACCGTCAACGCCATCAACCACGCACCCATTTTCGGCGCCCTCATCAAGAAGGTTCTCCACATTCATCCCAATCGGGCGTTTCCCCGCTTCGCCAAACCCTTCATCCCCGACCGCCGCCTCGCCCGCGACGCGCAACGTTATCGCGACCGCCGGGCCACGGTCTCGCGCGAAGCCCCGGAGGTCTTCCTCTGGGCCGACACCTTCAACAACTACTTCCACCCCGCCACCATGCGCGCCGCCCACCAGGTCCTCACCACCGCCGGCTTCCGCGTCACCCTCGCCACGCAACACCTCTGCTGCGGCCGCCCCCTCTACGACTTCGGCATGCTCGAAACCGCCAAAGACTACCTCCTCAAAACGCTCAACGCCTTAACTCCGCAGTTAAAAAACAACACCCCCATCGTCGTCCTCGAACCCTCCTGCGCCAGCGTCTTCCGTGACGAGCTCACCAACCTGCTTCCGCATGATCCCCGAGCCCGCAAGCTTCGCAACCAGACCTACCTCCTCAGCGAATTCCTCATCAAATTCGCCCCCACCTACAAGCCCCCGCAACTCGACGAGAAAATTCTTGTCCACGGCCACTGCCATCACCGAGCCACTATGGGCATGCACGACGAAATCGCCCTCCTCCGCCTCACTGGAGCCGACGTCCAGCTCCTGGACTCCGGCTGCTGCGGCATGGCCGGCCCCTTCGGCTTCGAAGCCGACAAATACGAAGTCTCCCAAACCCTCGCCAACCGCGTCCTGCTGCCCGCCATCCGCAACAACCCCCAAGCCACGATCCTCACCAACGGCTTCAGCTGCGCCGAACAGATCACCCAGAACACAACCACCCAACCCAAACACCTCGCTGAGGTTTTGGCTCAATCTCCCGAGCGTTCCCCGAAAGTTGGCAGATAATTTCACTGGCGTCGATATCCAGGTTCTTGCAAAATTGAGGACGAATGTCCAATCAATTGGAAAGGCTCCAGTCAGACTCGGTTAGCTACCGTGAAGCTGTCGACAAGATTTTTTCCGAAGCTCCTCTGGATCTTAGGGCATGGCAGAGTTATTTCTTCGAAGTGCTGATTTGTGCATCGCAACTCTATCTTGACTATCTACTCGTAACGAGAGAGTTGCCAGCCCTCGAAGCTGTGTCCAAGGCCTCTACATACGACCGTGTCGAAACCGATATCCGTCGCGAGAGCACACTTCGTAAGAAACTAAGAGAAAAATTGGAATCGTCGCTCCATTGGGAGCACTTCAGCCCGGAGAATCCATTTTCCGAAGACACTGGCCTTCGCACGCTCCAAAACTACATAGACAGCTTTGCGCACCACCTACCGGAGATTTACGAAGAGAGTTTCCGAGTGGAATACTGCGCGAAAAGTTTTCTTAACAACCAGAATGGTTCGGCACTCGCGCAGATGATTGGTCGGATTGCAACATCTTGGGCGAAACCATATCAGTTTTGTACAGTCGGCGCTGCAATGGGCGGCTGACGACATCAGCTGGAATGAATAATGGGAGCCCCGACCGCAGTTTGCCACGCCCCACCCCCGACCTCTACTCTAACCACGTGCCAATCAAATCTCTCCAGACCGAAGTCACCGAAATCCTCACCCGCCTCGGCGTCCCCACACAACCCAAAGGCCCACTTACCGTCCGCACCCCTATCACCGGCGAAATCCTGGCCCACCTGACCACCACCCCCAACGCAGACGAAGCCATTGCTCAAGCCCACAAAGCTTTCCTCGAATGGCGCACCGTCCCCGCTCCCAAGCGAGGCGAACTCGTCCGTCTCCTTGGCGAAGAGCTCCGCGCCAACCTCGAACCACTCGGCCGCCTCGTCACCATTGAAGCCGGAAAAATCCTCTCGGAAGGCCTCGGCGAAGTTCAGGAGATGATCGACATCTGCACCTTCGCCGCCGGTCTATCCCGCCAACTCGCCGGCCTCACCGTTCCCTCAGAGCGCCCCCGTCATCGCATGATGGAAACCTGGCATCCCCTCGGCGTAGTCGGCGTCATCTCCGCCTTCAACTTCCCCGTGGCTGTCTGGAGCTGGAACGCCGCCCTCGCGCTCGTATGCGGCAACTCCGTCGTCTGGAAGCCCAGCGAGAAAACTCCTTTGACTGCCCTTGCCGTCCAGGCCATCTTCGAAAAGGCAGCGGCCAAATTCGGCCCCGCCCCCAAAAACCTCTCCACCCTCCTCATCGGCGACGCCACCCTCGGCCAGCAACTCGTCGACTCACCCCTGGTCCCGCTAGTCTCCGCCACCGGATCCACGGCCATGGGCCGAGCCGTCGCCCCCAAACTAGCCGCCCGCTTCGCACGAGCCATCCTCGAACTCGGAGGCAACAACGCTGCCATCGTCGCTCCCTCCGCCGACCTCGACCTCACCCTCCGCGCCGTCGCCTTCTCCGCCATGGGCACCGCGGGCCAGCGCTGTACCACCCTCCGCCGCCTCATCGTCCACGAAGACATCTACGACACTCTCATCCCCCAACTGAAAAAGGTCTACGTTTCCGTCAACATCGGCGACCCACGCGAGCCCAACACACTCGTTGGCCCTCTCATCGACGAGCGCGCATTCCACGCAATGCACAAAGCCCTCGAAGATGCCCGCGCCGCCGGAGCAACCATCACCGGAGGCCACCGCGTCGCGATCGAAAACCCCGAGGCCTTCTACGTCCGCCCCGCCCTGGTCGAAATCTCGCAGCAAACCGACACCGTCAAGCACGAGACCTTCGCCCCCATCCTGTACATCCTCAAATATCGCGACTTCGCAGAAGCCCTGCGCCTCCACAACGACGTCCCGCAAGGCCTCTCCTCCAGCATCTTCACCATGAACCTCCGCGAAGCCGAGCAGTTCCTCTCCGCCACCGGCTCCGACTGCGGCATCGCCAACGTCAACATCGGAACCTCCGGGGCCGAGATCGGCGGAGCCTTCGGCGGCGAAAAAGAGACCGGCGGCGGTCGCGAATCCGGCTCCGACGCCTGGAAGCAGTACATGCGCCGAGCCACCAACACGATCAACTATGGTTCCGACCTGCCACTAGCCCAGGGAGTCACCTTCGACATCTAACCTCGTCGCTACTCCCCACCCGCACCCTTCCGCCCCGCCAGCCGTCCATCCATATCCGCGAGCACATACGTCACCACCGACAGCATCGCCGCATTCTTCCTGAAATCCACCGGGTCCACCTTATCAAGCGTGTCTGTCTCCGTATGGTGCCAGTCGAAATAATGCGCTCCCACTGTTCTCGGGCTTAGCGCCGGCACACCATCCGCCACCAGTTCCTCAATATCCGACCCACCGCCGCCAGCCGACAACGAATCCGTCCCAATCGGTCCTAGCATCGAGACGATATCCCGCATCGCCGCCACCGATTGCTGGACATCCTGCGACATCGCACTTACATCCAGAGCCGCCGGCATCGCCATCGCGCCATTCGCTGCTCCTGCGGTCCGCGGCCGACGAGGTCCAGCCATCGCGCCATATCCAATCCCCAGCGGCTTCTCCGCGCCTCCATCCATCTCGATCGCCGCCACCTGATCGCCAATCTTGTCGCCGACCATCTTGCGATACGCCCGCCCACCAGCCCCACCATTCTCCTCATTCACCCAGAACACCAGCCGGATCGTGCGCTTCGGCTTCAACCCCAGCTTATGAATCAGCGTCACCGCCTGATAGGCCGCCATAATCCCCGACCCATCGTCCTGCGCACCCTGCCCGACATCCCACGAGTCGATATGCCCGCCAATCGACACCACCTGCTCCGGATGCTCCGTCCCCACAATCTCCCCCATCACATTCCCCGCCTCAACATCAGCCTCCATGTGCGCGTCCATCTGCAGGTGAACCGTCACGGGCGCTTCCTTCGCCAGCCGCTCAATCATCAGCGCATCCTCCACCGAGATCGCCGCCGCCGGAATCTTCGGCTGCTTCGCGTCGTACACCAGCGTCCCGGTATGCGGAATCTGCATCGCCAGCCCCGTCGCCGACCGCACCAGCATCGCCACCGCGCCCTTCGCCGCCACTCGCGAAGCCCCATACGTCCTGTACTGCGTATTCACTCCATACCCATGCCAACCCGGATTGAAGACCACAATCTTCCCTTTGATCTGGTCCGCCGGCATCGCATCCAGCGCATCGAACGTCGTGATAAACACAACCGGAGCCGTAATCCCTCCCGCAGGCGTCCCCACACTCATCCCCAGCCCAAGCATGTGCAGGGGCCGCGTAATCTGCCCCGCCGCTCCCGGATAAATCATTGCCCCCGACTCACTCCCCCGGACCCACTTCGGAACCATCACCGGCTGCACCTTCACATTTTCGAGGCCCGCCTTCCGCATCAACTCCGCGCCCCACTCAATCGCAGTATTCAACTGCGGCGTCCCACTCAACCGCTTCCCCACGTGGTCGCAAAGATACGTCAGCGCCGCATACCCATCCTCATCCGTCTCCGATGCCTTCAAAATCTTCGCCGCATCCGCGCCATACTTTTCCGCCAACGGCCCCGCAACTCCCGGCAGCGAAGGCGTCGGCCGCCCTTCTGGAGCCCCCATCTGAGCCAAACCCTCCGCCCCAACACACAACAAAGCCCCCATCAACACAACGGCGAAACCCTTCATCGCAAATTCTCCTTTTTCCTGCGACTCTATCAGACCAACCCACAAAATCCGAAACCTGATACCTAATCCCAAAATCCCAACCCGTACCCATCCCATCATTCCGCCCATCACACATCTCGCGTAGCATCACTTACAAGCGCGATGACTAAGCACCCGCCCATACTCCGCCTCCTCACGCTCTTCCTTCTCTGCGCCATCCCGTCAGCCACTCACGCCCAAACCCTCGCACGCCCGGGCTGGGCAGGCTCCGGAATGAACCCCGACGTCTGGTGGAAGAACCCCGTCATCTACCACGTCAACCCCATCAACTTCGATCCCACCAGCGGCAGCGGCCTCCACGGCATCGCCCAGCACCTCGACTACATCCAGTCCCTCGGCGTCGACGCCCTCCTTCTCACCGAAATTCCACTCGACCCCACCCATCCCCAATCCATCGACCCAGCCATCGGCACCCTTGACGATCTCGACGACCTCATTCACGAGGCCAGCCGCCGCAACCTCCGCATCCTCCTCGACCTCAGCCCCCACATCCCCGCCGCCGAAGTCTCCAACGTAGCCCGCTTCTGGCTCAACCGCGGCATCGCCGGCTTCCACATCTTCGGCGCAACTCCCGAAGCCCACGCTCAGGCCGCCGAAATCCGCAAAGCCGCATCCACCTACCTCGGCCAACGAATCCTCATCGGCGACGCCGACCCCTCCCTCTCACAACAAAGAACCTACAAAGCCCCCGATCCCAACGCCCCCCAGCTTCTCCTCGACGTAAGCCTCGGCGTCGTGACACCCCTAACCCCCGGCCCCATCCGCACCGCCATCGAGTCCACCGAAAACATCCAGCTCGCCGGCCGCAGCATCGCGCTCCTCGCCACCGACGGCCCCGCCTTCCCCCGCAGCCTCACCCGCTACGGCGACGGCCAGCACAACATAGAAATCGCCAAGCTCCTCGCCACCGTTCTCTTCACCACTCGCGCGCAGGCCCTCCTCTACTACGGCCAGGAGCTAGGCGTACCCCAACCCCAACCCGACGCCGCTCCCAGCGCCCCCGTCATCCTCTGGCAAGCCCCAGCCGCACCGCCAAAAAACAAACCTATCCCCCCACCGCCACCTTACGATCCCGCCGCCCCGCCCAACGCCGCCGTCGAAGAGACCGATCCCAACTCACTCCTCAGCTGGTATCGCAAGCTCATCAACCTCCACCACAGCAACGCCACCATCAACTCCGGCGAATACCTCACCATCAACCGCGACGATCAGAACGTCCTCATCACCATCCGCAAACCCAAAAACGTCTCCCCCACCAACCCCATCCTCGTCGTCCTCTGCAATCTCTCCGGCCAGCCCCAACACCTCTCCATCAAGACTGACACCATGAAGCTCCACCTTCGCGGCAGCTTCCTCCGCACCGTCATCCGCTCCGACAACGGCATGGGCACGATGCACCTCGAATCCATGACCCTCGCCCCCTACGCTTCCTACATCGGCGAGCTCCGCTTCTAACGCACACCCCATCTAACCAAACACATTCGTATCCAAGAACTCGTTCCTGAATCTGCCCTTCGGGTCGTAGGTCCCCATCAGCGCTCGAAAATCCTTCAGCCGCGCATACTGCCCCTGCACCACCGCCGGCTTCAACGTAAAAAGCTTCGCCCAGTGCGGCCTTACCCCAAACGGAGCCAGCTTCTCCTCGATCTGCGGCAGCACCTTGCGCACCGCCTCCCACTCCGGCTTCCACGTAAAGTGAATGGCCATCGAATCCTGTTGATAAGCCGGGCTCATCCAGAGCCCGTCCGCCGCAATCGTCCGAAACTCGGTGATAAAAAGGTGCGGCGTAATATCGTCCCGCAACTCCTCGACCGCGAGAATCGCCTCATACCCCTTCGCCAACGGCACAAAGTACTCCGTCTGCAACTCGGCCCCGCTGCTCGGCGTAAAGTTCATCTTGAAGTGCGGCAGCCGCTCATACCAGGGCCCCGGAATCCCCATCTGCTCCGTGCAACTCTCCGCCGAATGGTCCGCAATCGGATGCATCTTCCGCTTCGCCGCCGTCGCTCCATAAAATTCGCTCGGCGCAACAACAGCCTCGGCGCCCGGCACGATCTTCTGTTTTATCCAAACCTGCGTGGCCCGATGCTTCTGCCAGTCTGTAAACAAACTCACGCTGTACCCGCTGGCAAAAATCTCCTCGAGATTCTTCTCCAGCTGTGAAAACGAAAGCTCCTCGTACACCAGCTGCGTCATCTGAAACGCAGGTTCCACGGCAAGCGTGATCTTCGTAATCACTCCCAACGCGCCCAGCCCAATCACCGTTCCCGCAAAGCTCTCCGCCAGCGTCTCTCGCGACAGAGTCATCACCTCTCCGTTCGCCGTCACCATCTCCATCGCGCGAACAGCAGTAGAAAGATTCCCATTGAAACTCCCCGACCCGTGCGTCCCCGTTGCGCAAGCCCCCACCACCGAAATATGCGGCAGCGAAGCCATATTGTGCACCGCAAACCCACGCCCATCGAGATACGGTGCAAGCTGCCCATACGTCACCCCGGCCCCCACCGTCACCGTACTTTTCTTCTCATCCAGCTCCATTCCGTCAAATTTCTTCAGCGAGATCTGCTCTTCTTTGCTATCCGCAATCGAGTTGAACGAGTGCCGAGCCCCCAGAGCCTTCACCCGCGTATGCGCCAGAATCTCCTTCTTCACCTCATCCCCATTCGCCGGCACATCGAGATGCTGGGCCTGATAGGTATAGTTCCCCGCCCAGTTCGTCCTCTTTTCCACGCCATTCGCTCCCGTCTGTCCCCGTGAAATCCGCGCCACCATCGCCCCTGCCACCACTGCTCCAGAAGCCTTCAAGAACTCCCGCTTATTCATTTCGCCTCCGCTTCAATAGACGAAGAGTAAAGCAAACAAGCTCGACTTCTGCAAATCGAGCTTCTGATCCGCAGCGGTTCAATTCAAACACCCGAAGGCTGAAAGCCCGTCCTATTGCATCTCGCGATTCCCGCTGAACACTTTCGCTTCCTCACGCTCCATCGCCATTTCATACCCCGAATAGACCCGTTCAAACACCGCATCCCAGCTGCACCCCACCGCATACTCCCGCGCGCGAACCCGCATCTCCCCCAACATCCTCCGATCCCTCACCAGTTCCGCCACCCTCTCGGCAAAATGTTCATCGTCAGTTACAAATCCCGTTTCCCCGTCGCGAACAATAAACTTCGGCCCCCCATCCGGAGTCACCACCGCCGGAACCCCACTCGCCAGCGCTTCTAACACCACATTCCCAAACGTATCTGTATGCGAAGGAAACACCAGCACATCCATATCCGCGTAAGCCCGCGCCAACTCCGCCCCGCGCAGCACGCCCGCAAACTCCACACTCTTCAAGTCGCGCCGCAGCGAAGCCTCCTCGCTCCCATGCCCCACAATCAGGAATCGCACCGCATCCACCAACCCCATCGCGCCTAGTTCCCGCTCGACCTTTGCCAGCAGCGCAACATTCTTCTCCACCGAAAGCCGCCCCACATACCCCAGCACCACGGTCCTGTCTCCAGCCTGACGCGTTCTGTGCGACGGAGAAAACCACTCGGTATCCACACCTCGCTGCATCAGAAAGCACGGCCGGCCCGTTGTCTTCTCGAGCATCCGGCATAGCTCCTCATTCGGAGCAAACAAAACCCGCGCCAGCCGGTAGAACCGCGAAGCAGCCCACAGCGCCCCAGCCTCCACCCCATCTTCAATCGCCGCCCCGCTAGCCTTCGTCATCTGCCCCGTCAGCCAACCCATCCTCCGCGCGGCGTACTCATGCACATTCGTATGCCACGAAGCCGCCAGCGGCACCCCCAGCTCCCACGCAAAGTAAGCCCCAAGAATCCCTAGCTCACTCGGCCCCGTGATGTGAATCACATCCGGCCGAAACCGCTCCAACTCCCGCCGAATGGACGCCTCATGCCGCCAAAACAGCGTGTCAAACTCCAGGTCCTTCTCCATCCGCACCGACCCGCGGCTCCGCTTCAACTCCAGCGTCCGCAACTCCCCCACCTGCTCCAGCGCGTGCTCTCGCGACCCCGCGCGCACACACAAAAACGGCAGCCCATGCCGCTCCGCATAAGCCAGAAAATTCCGGCTCGTGTGCGCAACCCCATTCACCTCATGAAATGAATCCGGAAAGTAGGCAACACGCGGCACCCGCATCGCTCTAGACTAACCCGCACACCCACTCAAAACTCGACACCTGATCCCTAAATCCCATTCCTCTACTCTCGCGCCAGCGCCGCCCTCATCTCCCCGGTATCATTCCACGCCATCCGCAGCCCGCTCGAGACCAGCCCTGCTCCCATCATCCGCACCACGGCCACCGTCGCCGCGCAATACACCGGTGCCCGCCCCGACATCCAAAGCCGTTTCAGCGGCTGCATCTCCCCTTCCACATCCGGATGAAACACCCGTTCATCCCACAGTCTTGATCCCTCCGGGAAATCCGGATAGTTCCGAATCGCCGCCAGCGTCGACTGCAAAATCCTGTGCTTCCAGGGCTCCGCATACTGCGGCATAAACAGCACGTGGCTTTCTCGATCCCGCCGCACCTCATGCACAAATTCATTGAAGCTCTTCGCCCGAGTCAGATTGAGGTTCGCGTTTGGTTCAATCCCATGCCGGTCGCCGCCGCTGATCACTAGCTGATTCCACTTCCCCGCCAGCGTCGAAGTTTCGCGATTTTCCTTCCAGTCCCGCAGCCCATTCAGCTCCAGCGCATGGAGAAACTGCCCATTCACCGCGAGAAACTCGTTCACCAGCACATCATGCTTTCCTTTCCCCACGCGATACAGATCCCACAGCGGATGGTTGAACACGATGAGCACATTCGGCAGCTCGTCCAGCTCCGCCAGCATCTCCGTCAACAACTTCGCGGGCCGCGTCTCCACCGGCATCGCCGTAAACGCCGCGAGCCGCTCCATCCACGCTGTCCCCTGAGCGCTCGGCAGGTTATGGATCCCCAGGTGAAACGCCGTCGAACCAAACGGCACCGTCCACTCCACCGACACCGGAATATGACGCGACCCGGCCACCGTCCGCAGCAGCATTGGAGCCTGAATATCATCATGGTCCGTAATCGAAACCAGCCCGTAAAGCTGCAGCTTCTCTTCAATCTGCCGCCGTTCCAAGTCAAACGCCAGGCTCGGAGTCAGTGGCGGAGTCCAATAACTCCGCGCATAATCCGGATTGATCCCCGTCAGTCTCTTGCATCGCCGCTCCGCCCACCGCATCACTGGCTGCAGCACGCTCCAGTCCTTCGAAAGCTCCGAGATAAAATCCAGAGTCTCCTTCGACTGGTTCGTATGGCTATGCAGCGAAACGCCCGTCGTAAACCCCTTCACCGCCTCAGGTTCCCGCCACAGATACGACACGCTCGACTGGCTCATGGTCTGCCCCCATGCTAACGAGGCCAGTATGACCACTCTTTGTGACAGAGCTGTGACTGCACCAACAATGGAGCTTCAATATCCCTAACTTCAGTTACTGCAATGATTCCCCACAAGTTGTATGAGAGACTTTCTTGGCACCCTCCCGCTGCCTTTTGCAGATCGCCAAGAGAGGAAGCCCCATGTCCGAACCAGCAGCAGCTCCCACCCGTTACCTCACCCTCGAGATCGAACGCAACGGCGACCTCGCCACTGTGCGATGCTACGGACAACTTGTCTCCGGGCTCACCGAAACCCTCTACTCTCGCGTCAAGCCGCTGATCCCCGAGTCCAGGCGAATCGTCCTCGACCTCTGCCATCTCAGCTACATGGATAGCATGGGTCTCGGCACCATCATGAGCCTCTACACCTCGGCCCGCACCGCAGGGTGCGAGATGCAACTCCTCAACATCGGCAAGCGGGTTCGCGAACTCCTCGGCCTCACCAATCTTCTGGGCGTCTTCGGCATCATCGGCGAACACGGCGTCAGGCTGTGACCTACCGCGTCTTCGTAATATCCGGACCCAGAATCTCCTGCGCACTCGGAGCAGGCTCTGCCGGCACCCCACCCTCCCGCTCCAGCCGTCTCTGCTCTCGCTCGTACTCCGACTCCAGATGATGCTCCGTCAGCCCCTGCTTCAGAATCGCAAACGCCTCCTCCGGCGTATCGGCAAACTTGAACAGATCCAGGTCCCCGGTTCCAATCGCACCCTTCTCCGCCAGCAGCTCCAGGTTGATCACCTGCTTCCAGTAATCCGGCCCATAGACCACCACCGTGATCTTCTTCGCCAGCTTCTTCGTCTGAGCCAGCGTCAACAGCTCAAACATCTCATCCAGCGTCCCAAACCCGCCCGGAAACACCACCAGCGCCTTCGCCAGATAAGCAAACCAGTACTTCCGCATGAAGAAGTAGTGAAAATCAAAATTCAGTTCCGGCGTAATGTACGGATTCGGATGCTGCTCAAACGGCAGCTTGATGTTCAGCCCGATCGTCTTCGCGCCCACCTCGAACGCCCCGCGATTCGCCGCCTCCATAATCCCCGGCCCGCCACCCGAAGTCACCACAAACCGGTGTCGCCGCCCCGGCAGCGTCTTCGCCCACGAGGCCATCATCCCAGCCAGCGCCCGCGCGTCCTCGTAATACCGCGCCATCTCCACCGCAGCCTCAGCGCGCTTCAACTGCAGCTTTGTCGCGTCGCCCCGCTGAATCTCTTCCATCGTCGCGGGCTGCTCTTCCTCTGGTGCAGACTGCGCCGAACCGGTGTTCGCCAACAGCTCCAGCTCCGAGTTCGCCACATCCAGCGCGCGAAAACGCGCCGACCCGAAGAACACCACCGTGTCCTGAATCCGTTCCCGCCGAAACCGTGACATCGGCTCCTGATACTCCGCCAGAATCCTCAGAACCCGCCCATCCGGCGAGTTTAGAAACTCCGAATTCTCATACGCCAGCGGAGGATCCTCAGGAGACTCCACAGCCTTCTCCTGCTTCAGTGCCTGCTCATCCAGCTTTTTGTCACCCAATCTTGTCACCCGATCCCGTTATCCACGATAGTCCCGATAATGCACAGCCTCAGAAATCCCAATCCAGATATCCAGCAGCCCCAGCCCCGAGATCAATCCGCGCACCGCGCCGTTGTGCAGCACCGCCGCCAGCCAAGGCCGCGCCAGAATAAACTCGTTCCTGTCCCAGATCCGCGTCCACCACGGCAGCGCCATCACCAG
Organism: uncultured Acidobacteriaceae bacterium; assembly: GCA_963841335.1. Taxonomy (GTDB): domain Bacteria; phylum Acidobacteriota; class Terriglobia; order Terriglobales; family Acidobacteriaceae; genus Edaphobacter. The sequence goes on from CAWJCF010000001.1 coordinate 1,783,006, forward strand.
CACCCCCAGATAAACACAGAACAGAACCAGCACAAACAGCGACAACCGCTGCAGCCAGATCGGAGCAGTCCGTTTGGCCGGTGCCGCGCCCACGACCGGCGTCTGCTCCTCCGCCGGTTCCGGGGTCGGATAAAGTTGTGACTGTCCCGACATCAAACTCCACGCAGAGCATCCTGCGAAAAAATCTTCCAGAATTGACACTAGCAGAGCGCCCTTCCCTTGTCTCTCTGCCAATGGCACCACAACCGGCACCTCATTCATTTCCGACTATTTAGTCAGACCCGGCGGAGCCTTCGTGTCATGCGAATAATTAAGTCGCAGATCATACGTCGACTTCGTCCCCGTCACCTTGATCGGAATCTCCATCCCCGCGCCATCCTTCTTCAGCAGCCTGTCGAACGGCTTCGCCAGCAGGCTCTTCCACCCCGTCGTCATCTGCGAAGCCGTAGCCTCCGTCCTCACCTTCCCTTGAAACTCATACGTGCTCGCGACCAGCTGCACCTGCCCATCCATCGACACCTGCGCCCCCGGCATCGCAAATTTCAGCTCGCTCACATCCAGCACAGCATTCGCCTGCGAAAACTTGCCGCTCAACGACGACCCGACTACCTCCGCATCCTGCGCATTCGCCAGCTTCGGCTTCCCTTTTGCCCGCTCACTCATCGAATCCAACTGCTGCTGCATCTTCGCATCATTCAAAAACGCATCCCGAATCGCAAACGTACCCTCCAAACGCATCTTCCGCGAGACGCTCACCGGCCCCGGCGGAATCTCAAGATGCGTCTTCGTCGCCAGCGCCCCGCGCATCAGCGTCGGATTCCCCTTCATCGCAAGCGTCATCATGTCTTCAATCCGCCCCCGTTCCATCACCACATGCAAATCCACAACATGCCCCTTCACCCCCGTCGTCGACCGCGTCACCGCACCCGAGGCCGTCACCTCCGACCGCCCCACCCGAGCCCTCACATCCTCCAGCCGCGTATCTCCCGTCGTCCCATCCACCACTGCCTTGAAATCAGTCTGCAATGGCAGCGCATGGTCGCTGATATCCAGCCGAAACGCCGGCACCTCCGCCGACCCCTCCACCGCAATCTCCCCCAGCGTCCCGCCAAAGCGGCCCGTCGACGACAGCATCCCCGCAATCCCATGAATCGTGCTCAAATCCGCATGCGTAAATTCGTAGCTCCCATCCAGCGGAGTATCCCGCGGCTCATCCTTCTGCCACGGCCCAAAGTGCCCCGTCGAGTGAATATCCCCCGCAGGCTTCGGATTCCGCAGCGTAGCCTCATAATTGAACGGCTTCGATGGCCCCACATCCTTCAGCACCACCCTGCTGATCACAAACTCCAGCGGCTCCTTCTTCGGATCGCTCGTTTCAATCGTCACCTTCGCATCCGTGCACTCAATCGTGTCCACCGCCAGCCCAATGACCGGCTGCTTCTTATTCTTCGAATTCTCCTTCGCTTCCCCGCGCTCCTCCTTCGGCGGAATCCGCACCTCCACTCCCCGCACCTTCACCGAAACCACGCGCGTCGTCGGCCGCAGCAACTCCCTCCAACCCGTCAGAAACTCAAAGTGATCCACCACCAGCATCGGCGAAGCATTCGGCCGCGCATCGGGCTTCGTCGGCCCTGCCAGATACAGAATCCGCAACCCACCCCCCGTCACCAGAATCCCCTTCCTCATCGACACCTCAAGCCGGTCCAACTCCACCGGCGAATGAAACCGCGCCGAGAGCGTATCCACCACTTTCTGCCGCAATCGAGGCTGCGACTGCCGCAACCCCCACTCCACCACACCCACCCCCACAATCACCAAGCCCAAAAACACCGACCCCATCCACAACACCCATCGCCGCCTCCACAGCGGACGCCGTCTCTCCACCGCCTCTAAACCCATCACACTCAATCTCCACCTCGCAACGCAGAAGCGTCATCTCGACCGAAGCAACAGACAGCCTCACCGTCTATTGAGCAGTGGAGAAGCCTGCCCTGAGCGAAGTCGAACGGGACCTCCGCATTCGCCTTTGCCGTTGTCCGTTCTTAATCCGTGTCATCCGTGCAAATCCGTGTTAAGCCTTCGGCCAACTGGTAAGACGCACCCACCCCACCAAAAGCCCACCTCAAGCCCGCAAATCCCTCTGCTACACTCCCCCCACACCGGAGAATCCATGAAACCTTCACGCCCAACCCTCTACACCCTCATCGCCACGCAAGCCCTCCTCCTCCTCGCCGCTGCCGGCGTCATCCACTCCCAGCAAACCACCACCCAGCGCTTCCCTCAGTTCGACAACGAAGACGTTAAAGTCTGGCGCTCCATCGTCCTGCCCAATCAGCCCCTCACCATGCACCGCCACGACCATCCCCGCGTCATCATCCCCCTCCGCGGCGGCACAATGAAGCTAGTCCCCTCCACTGGAGCCGTCGAAGTCCACAATTGGGAAGCAGGCAAAGCCTACTGGCTTCCCGCCAATCCACCTAACACCACCCACGCCGATGTCAACGGAGGCACTGAACCCATCGAAGTCATGGTCGTCGAGCTAGAAAAAGAAAAATAATCAGGGCAACCCAGTCCACAAACCCAGGTCGCCCCGTTGATCTTTCTAGTCCCTAGTCCCTACTTCCCAGTCCCGTCCCCCACCAGATGCGTAGCATGCGTCACCGCCGCCCCTGCCCGCAGAGCCGCAGCCACCAAAGCAGTCTCCGCAATCTCCTCCGGAGTAGCCCCGGCCTTCACCGCGTTCCCCCGATGAATCTCCAGACAATAAGGACACTGAGTCGTCAACGCCACTGCGAGCGCAATCAACTCCTTATATTTCTTCGGCACCGCCCCATCCGACATCGCCGCCTTATCAAATGCCCAGAAAGCATCCATCGCCGCCGGAGCGCCCTCGCCCAGTGTCTTCAACTTCTTCAAATTCGCCATGTCATACATGAATGTCGTTCTCCTTCATCTCGGATATAAGTGTCGGCGAACCCTCCGTCCACAAGCATCCAGTCTCCACGACCCAACCCCCACTTGTCGACGCCTCCCCGCATTTTTCTTACAATCTCCTCAACTCAAGCATCTCCCGCCGCGGCCCCACAATCCCAACCCTTAGGTGAACCCATGAGCGCTCTCGAATCCTACCCACGCATCACGCCCTTCCTCTGGTTCAACGACAACGCAGAACAAGCCGTCGACTTCTACCTCACCGTCTTCAAAAACTCACGCAAACTGGACGTCGTCAATAATCACGCCGACCACCCCAACCCACCCGCCAAAGTCCTCACCGTCTCCTTCGAGCTCGAAGGCCAGAAATTCACCGCCCTCAACGGAGGCCCAGCCTTCGAGTTCACCGAGGCCATCTCCTTCGTCGTCCGCTGCGACACACAGCAGGAAGTCGACGACTACTGGTCCAAACTCACCGACGGCGGCAAAGAGATTCAATGCGGCTGGCTCAAAGATAAGTTCGGCGTCACCTGGCAGATCGTCCCTAGCCGCCTGCCGGAGCTCATCAAAAACCCAAAGGCCTTGCAAGCCATGATGCAGATGAAAAAAATCAACCTCGCCGAACTCGAACGAGCGGCAAAATCCTAAACGAGTCATCCGAAAAGGAGCCCGCCGCACTGATACAGTGCAGGTATGGCAGCCGAACCCCATCGTCCCGCCTGGAAGACCCTCCTGGCCTTCGCCATCATCTACTTCGTCTGGGGATCGACCTTCCTCGCCATCCGCATCGGCGTCCGCGAACTCCCACCGCTCCTCTTCGCTGCAATGCGCTTCCTCACCGCCGGCCTCATCCTCTACGGCTGGATGGTCGCACGCGGAGAACCCGCACCCACGCGTCGCCAATGGCTCTCGATCTCCCTCCTCGCGTTCCTCATCTTCGTCATCGACTACGGGTGCCTCTTCTGGGCCGAGCAGCGCGTCCCCTCCGGCATCGCCGCCGTCATGATGGCCACCATTCCTGTCTTCATCGCGCTCGCTGAAATCCTCTTCCTCCGAACCCAGCGACTCACGCTCCGTCTATCCCTCGCACTTCTCATCGGCATCTGCGGCGTAGCAGTCCTCATGAGCCATTCCCTCAACCTCGGCACCGCCCCCATCAGTCGCATCGGAGCCCTCGCCCTCATCCTCGGCTCTATCAGCTGGTCCATTGCTTCCGTCATCACGCGCCGCCTGCCCCTCCCCGAGTCCAAAGTCATGAGCTCAGGAGCCCAGATGCTCGCTGGCGGCATCATGCTCACCCTCGCCTCAACCGCCATCGGAGACCTTCACAACTTCCATCCCTCCACCATCTCCCGCGCGGCGTGGCTCGCCCTGCTCTACCTCATCCTCTTCGGCTCACTCATCGGATTCACCGCCTACGTCTGGCTCATCCACCACGAATCCCCCACAAAAGTCGGCACCTACGCCTACGTCAACCCCGTAGTAGCTGTCCTCATCGGCTACTTTCTCGGCGGCGAAGCCCTAGGCCTGCGCACCATCCTCGGAACCCTCTTCGTGCTAGTCAGCGTCATCGTCATCACAACAACTCCAGCGAAAAAACCCGCGCCCAACTTCGCCGCCGAGGGCACAAAGTTCACCTCAAGTTAATTCCGAACACCAACAGTCCAAGAGCTGCGCACCTTTTGGGATTGACGGAGCCGAGCGCCGAGGCGAGAATCCCATCCATGTGCTCTTCGGCCCTAAGGTCCTTGCTCCTGGCTTCTTTGCTACCTGCCTTTCTCTCCACCAAAGTCGTCGCAGAACAAACATGGTTAGAGGTGCGCAGTCCGCACTTTCGCGTCATCACCGATGGCTCCAGCAAAGACGCACGGAATGTTGCATACGAATTTGAGCAGATGCGCCACGTCCTTGCTTTACGCTTCCAGAATGCCCATATAGAGTCCGGTGCCCCGCTTACCATCGTCGCCGCTCGTGATGAAAGCACCTACCGAGCCGTCGCTCCTGCTCTATGGAAAGCCGAAGGCAACAGGATCGCCGGCGTCTTTTTTCGAGGATGGGAAAAACAGTTTGCTCTCATCCGCCTCGATACCTGGGGAGATGCCAACTCGGTTGTCGTCTATCACGAATACACCCACAGCGTCCTCCACGCCAACGCCCACTGGCTGCCCATCTGGCTCGACGAGGGCATGGCCGAGTTTTTCGCCTACACGCGATTCGAGAAAGATCACATCTACGTCGGCGCACCCTCGCTGCGCATGGCCGTGCTGCGCAACGAATCTCTGATACCCGTAACCACCATGCTCGACGTCAACAGTCGTTCACCCTACTATCACGATGAATCGAAGGCGCAGTTGTTCTATGCAGAGGCGTGGGCGATGGTGCACTACATGACCTTCGGTCCCGACATGGGGAGCGGCGAGAAACTCAATCAATTCTTCAAACTCACTCAGGAAGGAACCAGCCAGCAAAAAGCTTTTCAGCAAGTCTTCGGCGACCCGCATGCCTTCGATTTTGCCTTTTCGCAGTACATCAGTCGTTTTTCATTCTCGGCAGGCGTAATGCCACCCGATCACAGCACCGAACCAAAGTCCTTCTCCGAGCGCAAGCTCGCCCCCGCCGAAGCGGACTATGAACTCGCTTGCTTTCAAGTCGGAGCTCACGATCGCACCACCGCTCGCACCTCAATCGAAAAAGCCATCGCTCTCGACCCCAACCTCGCCGCTGCGCACGAAGAACTCGCCTACCTGGATTTCGATCAAGGCAAAGATGACGACGCCCAAAGGGAATGGAAGCAGGCCGCCACTCTTGATCCATCGCTTCCCCGCTCCCAATTCGCGCTTCTCATGACCGGCCCGCTCTCCCGCAAACTCTCCAGCATATCCACCGATCAGCTTCGCGCCGCGCAGGTCACCCTCCAGCACATCACTCAGCTCGGACCCTCCTACGCGCCCGCCTACGTCGAGCTCGCCCTCGTCGAATGGCAGCTCGGCTCCTTGCAGGACGCATACAAGAACGCCCATCAGGCCGAAACCCTCGAGCCATGGCGTGCCAGTTATCGCCTGCTCACCGGACATATCCTGTTGCATGGCGGTCAGCCCGCTCTCGCCGCCACCTCCTCGCGCTATGTAGCCACCCACTTCTTTGGGTCCGACCACAACGAAGCCGTCGATCTCTGGAAGCTCATTCCCGCAAACATGCAGGGCGACGGGCCGCCGCTAACCCTCGACATTCCCGCAGGCGCCGACGTCGCTCGCGGTCAGCTCCTCGACGTCTCCTGCAGCGGTCCCCCCGGAGCCAGCAAGCTCACCATTACCTTGATGCCCGACAAATCCACCGACGCCAAGCCACTCACCTTCGTCACAGACGGCCGCATCGGCATCGGTTTCTCCGACACCCTCTGGTGGGGCGAAGATCATTTCTCCTCCTGCTTTCATCTCACCGGACACCCCGCCGTCCTCATCTACAAACCCGAGGGTCCCAAAGCCCCCGAGCTCGTCGAACTCGAAGTTCGGGACGACCTCCCGGACAACATCTAGCCCGCGTCTTTTCCCCCGCACGAAAAGACGCGACTCACACAAAGAATCCGCCCCGAAACACTCATCACTCGGAATATCTGTCTAATATGGTTGCATCGCCTTCCATCGAAGGGAGTGCTTCGATTGACCTTTGAATCTCTGCTAACGAAAATCCAGAAGCTCACCGTCCTCGTCCTCGCCGCAATGCTCATCGTCGTGATGGTCCTTTCGACCATTCATCTTGGTGCGCTCATTGGCGAGGAGATCATGAAGCCTCCACGCTTCCTCATTCCCGTCCAGGGATTGCTCGATATCTTCGGCTACTTCCTTCTTGTCCTCATCGGCGTTGAGCTCATCGAAACCCTCAAAGCCTACGTCAGAAAAGATGCCATCCACGTTCGCGTCGTCCTCGAAGTCGCATTGATCGCTATGGCGCGAAAGGTCATTATCGAAGAGCCGAACGAAGTCCCCAGCCTCACGCTCTTCGGAATCGCCGCCCTCATCCTCGCCTTGGGCATCGCGTCCTACTTCGAGCGCCAATGGAAACATGACCACCACAACACACATGCCACAGAACCCAGCCCCCTGGCTCCGGACCTCACCACACCGCATTAAATTCGAGAAATTCCACCTTTCGGTGGAAGTACCTCATGCCCTCACATAGGTACACTCCCCGAATGGCGATACCCACCGAATCCATCGGCAGCATTCCCCGCTCACCGCAACTCCTCCAGGCGATGGCATCCTTCCAAGAAGGCAAACTCACGCCGGAAGCCCTTAACAACGCATACTCCGAAGCCCTCAAAGACACCATCACCCGCCTCGAACAGACCGGCTCACCCATCCTCACCGACGGCGAGCAGACCAAGCCCAGCTTCGCCACCTACCCACTCACAGGACTGAAAAATCTCGCACCCGACGGAGTCTTCATCCCCTTCGCCGACGGCCACCAGCGCCAACTCCCTTGCCTCACCGCCGGCCCATTCCGCTACGGCATCCACGCCGACACCTACCTCAAGGCCGCCCGCGCCTACACCCAGCGCCCCATCAAGCAGGCCGTCATCTCCGCCTCCGCGCTAAGCCTGCTCTACCCATCCACCGAGATCCCGAGCTACCCACGCGAAGCCTTCCTCGCCGATCTCATCAACGAAGCCGAAGCCGACATCCGCGGCGCGCTCGACGCTGGCGCAGCCAACGTCCAGATCGACTTCACCGAAGCCCGTCTCTCCCTCAAGCTCGATCCCTCCGCCAACCTCCTCCGCAGCTTCGTCGCCCTCAACAACCAGGTCCTCGACCGCTTCACCCCCGACCAGCGCCGCAAGATCGGCGTCCACGTCTGCCCTGGCGGCGACCACGACTCCACCCACAGCGCCGACATCGACTACGCCGGCCTACTCCCCGATCTCTTTCAAATGAACGTAGGCCGCTTCTATCTCCAGATGGCCAGCGAGCCCGACCGCAAGGGCGTCCTACAAATCATCAGCAAACTAGCTGCCCCCAATCACATAATCTTCATCGGCGTCATCGACCCCATCAACCCCACCATCGAAACTGCCCAACAGGTCCGCGACCGAGTCCTCGAAGCCGCCTCCATCCTCTCCCCCGAACAACTAGGCACCACCGACGACTGCGGCTTCGCACCCTTCGCCGACGACACCTCCACCGCCCGTGACACCGCCTTCCAAAAAATCCGCGCAAGAGTCGAAGGAACAGAACTAGCCGCCCAACAACTGGGCCACTAGCATCCCACAAGCAACCGTAGCCCGAGTTCCTCCCTCTGGCCACTCGTGATCCCGCATCTCTTATCAGTCTTTTATCCTCCCTATCACTGTTCCGCCTTTACCGCGCAATCTGCGGCTACCAATCCGTGTCATCCGTGCCCATCCGTGTTAAGCCTTTGTCCCTAATCCATCCTCCACGAAAATCCGCAGTCGCCACGCAGATGAGAAAATAGAAGCAGCATGCTTCAGCTCTCCTCTGCCGGCAAACGCTTCGGCCAAAAACTCCTCTTCGAAGACGCCAACTGGCTCATCACGCCGGACGAGCGCACTGGCCTTGTCGGCGGCAACGGCACCGGCAAATCCACGCTCTTAAAGATCCTCGGCGGCATCGAAACCCTCGACTACGGCCAGCTCACCCGCGTCAAGGGCATGACCCTCGGCTATCTCCCCCAGGACGGCCTAGCCCTCCGCGGCAAAACCGTCTTCGCCGAGTGCCTCTCTGTCTTCGATCACCTTCATGCCCTCGAGCGCGAAGCCGAAGACCTCACCCACACCCTCTCGACGGTTGATCCAAAATCCAAAGAGTATATGGCCGCGGCGGAGCGCTACTCCGACATCGCCGACCAGCTCCACGTCCACGACATCTACACCCTCGACGCGCAAGTAGGCGCTGTCCTCGGCGGCCTTGGCTTCTCCAAAGAAGACTGGGACCGCAACACCGAAGAGTTCTCCGGCGGCTGGCAGATGCGCATCGCCCTCGCCAAACTCCTCCTTCAAAAACCCAGCCTCCTGCTCCTGGACGAGCCCACCAACCACCTGGACCTCGAATCCCGCAACTGGCTAGAAAACTATCTCCACGACTACCCCAACGCCTACATCCTCATCTCGCACGACCGCTACTTCCTCGACGTCACGGTCAACAAAACCATCGAGCTGTGGAACAAGCGCATGCACGTCTACCACGGCAACTACGAAAAGTACGTCGCCCAAAAAGAAGAGCGCCGCACTCAGTTGATGAACGCCTACAAAAATCAGCGCGACCGCATCGACGCCCTCGAAGCCTTCATCAACCGCTTCCGCTACCAGGCGACGAAAGCAAAACAAGTCCAGTCGCGTATCAAAGAGCTCGAAAAGATCGAGCGCATCGAAGTCCCCGAAGACGAAGCCACCATCCACTTCTCCATCCCCCAGCCTCCCGCCAGCGGCCGCACCGTCATCGAAGTCTCCGGCCTCCGCAAGATCTACCCCACACCCACCGGCGGCGAAAAACTCATCCTCGACGATCTCAACTTCACCATCGAGCGTGGCGACCGCATCGCCCTCGTCGGCGCCAACGGCGCAGGCAAATCCACTCTCATCCGCCTCCTCAGCCGTCAGGAAGCCCCCACCGCCGGAATCATCAAAGAGGGCCACAACGTCCTCACAGACTTCTTCGCCCAGGACCAGTACAAAGTCCTGGACCCCGCCGCAGGCATGCTCGACGACATCAGCGGAGCCGCCCCCAAGGTCCCCGTAGTCGAACTCCGCTCCCTCCTCGGCTGCTTCATGTTCTCCGGCGACGACGTCTTCAAAAAACTAGGCGTCCTCTCCGGCGGCGAGCGCAACCGCTACGCCATGGCCAAGATGCTCGTCTCGCCCAGCAACTTCCTACTCCTCGACGAGCCCACCAACCACCTTGACCTCCGCGCCAAAGACGTCCTCCTCGACGCTATCCGCAACTTCACCGGCACCGTCCTCTTCGTCTCCCACGACCGATACTTCATCGACGGCCTCGCCACCCGCGTCTTCGAGGTCGAAGACCGACGCCTCCACATCTACCCCGGCAACTACGAAGACTACCTCTGGCGCAAACAAGGCGGCCCCGAAAAAGTAACCGAACAGATTACAAATTCCCTGGTCGCGAAATCCACACCCGCCATCGAAGCTGTCATTTCGACAGAAGGCGGCGCATCTGCCGCCGCAGTGGAGAAACCCGCTTCTCTACCACCTCAACCCGCCATCCCCATCAAGCGCCTCAACCCAATCAAACTCAAACAACTGGAAGACCGTCTCCAGCACGCCGAACACGAGATCCCCCGCCTCGAATCCGCCATAGCCGCCGTCGAAGCCCGCCTGGGCAACTTCACCTCCGCCGACCAATCCCAAAAGGACGCCGCCGAACTAGACCAGCTCCGCGCCCAGCGCACCACCCTCCTGGCCGAGTGGGAAGAACTCTCCCTCACCCTCGAAGAACAACAGCTCGCCTAACCCCGCTCGCCTTTCAGATCCTGCCGTTCATCTCAACTCCCAAGGAAGCGTCATCTCGACCGGAGGCGGCGCTTGCCGCCGCAGTGGAGAGACCCCCGCATTTGCTGTTGCCTTCGCTTTCGCCTTGGCCTTTGCTCTCGCCGTCCCATCGCGCAACGCGATCCCCGGAGTGAGCGCAGTCCAGGTGCCGGAGCGAAGCCCAAAGCGCTGCACGACTGCATCATTGCCGTTGTCTGTCCCCAAAGACACACCCAACCCAAAAACCCGCATCACACACCCTACCAGCACGCGATCAAACAAAGAGGTGTGCCAATGAGCGTAACCACCATAGAAGAACTCTTCATCGACGAGTTGAAAGACATCTACTCCGCCGAAAAACAGATCACCAAATCCCTCCCCAAAATGGCTAAAGCCGCCACGTCCCCGGACCTCCGCAACGCCTTCGAATCCCATCTCGAAGAGACCAAAGGTCACGTCGAGCGCCTCGAGAAAGCCTTTGAAATCCTGGGCAAACCCGCACGCGGCAAGATGTGCCACGGCATGGAAGGCGTCCTCGAAGAAGGCGCCGAAGTCCTCGATGACACAGAAAAGGGAGACGTTCGCGACGCCGCCCTCATCTCCGCCGCGCAGCGCGTCGAACACTACGAGATCGCCGCCTACGGCTGCGTCCACGAGTACGCCACCCTCCTCGGCCAGAAAGAAATCGCCAAGCTCCTCGAACAAACTCTCAACGAAGAGAAGGCCGCCGATAAGAAGCTAGGAACCGTAGCCAAATCCGTCAACTCTCAAGCCCTCCAGGCTGCCTAATCAACACAAAGAGGCCTCTCCCCCTGCAGAGGGAAAGGCCCCATCTCTCAGGGTGGCCCACGTCCTAACTCAGCGACGTGGGCATCTTGCAGCAGCTACCCTACCCAAGAGCCGTTATTTCGACCGGAGGCGGCGCATTTGCCGCCGCAGTGGAGAAACCTGCTTCTCCACCACGCCGAGGACTAAATCCCTCTCTATGCGTTTTACGTTTTGCTTTTCAATGCTTCAGCAACTCAGGAATCGCCTCTGCATCCTCAAACACCGTAGACAAAGTCAACTCCCTCCACCTCTCCGCCTCGCTAGCCCGAGCCCGCTCCACATTCTGCACACGCTTCTCCGCATCAACCCCAAGGATCAGCCGCAAAGGCACGTCATCGCTATTCGCCAGCCGCACAATCACATCCGCAATCTTGTTCGGATCGCCCTCACCACGCCCGCGAATACTCCGCAGCAATTCCATGATCTGTCCCACGGAGGCCTCGTACTCCGGTAACAACTCCGGAGACTTCTCTCCCGCGCGCTGCGCCCAGTTCGTCCGAATTGCACCCGGCTCGAGCGTACAAACCTTCACCCCAAACGGAGCCACCTCCATCGCCAGTGCGTCGCTGAACCCGCCCACAGCCCACTTCGCCGCGTGATACGGCGTATTGCCCGCAAACGCCATGCGGCCGCCAACCGAAGACACCTGAAAGATGTACCCACTCTTCTGCTTCCGCATCACCGGAACCGCAGCCCGCGTCGTATACACCACGCCGTAGAAACACGTATCCACAACCGCCTTGAAATCCTCAGCGCTCATCTGCTCAAACGGCGCAAACTGTCCATAACCGGCATTGTTCACCAGCACATCCAGACGCCCAAACGTATCAACAGCCAGCTGCACGGCAGCCTTCGCCGCAGCCTCGTCCCGCACCTCCAGGGTCACGGGCTTGATCCGCCTCCCATACTGCGCCACCAGGGGCGCCAACTCCTCTATTCGCCGAGCCCCCGCCACCACGCTGTCACCAGCACCGAGCGCCGCCTCCGCAATGCTCCGTCCCAGACCATTTCCGCTTCCCGTAATCAACCAGACTTTAGCCATCTCAAAATCCTCCTTGCTATCGGATGCTTCAATGACTGACTAGTTGCTCATTTTATAATGAAAAAATAAGCCCCTACCGCACAGCCCTCCAGAACACTCTGAACCCTCTCTCAAGAATCTCCTCCCGCCGCCGCGGCTGCTTCGCAACATGCTCCATCGTCGCCTCCTGCATCGCCGCCATCAGGCTCGCGGCAAACCCCTCCGGCATCCCACGCAATCCAGCCAGCGTCGCCACCTCGCTCAGGGTCGCATCGATCGCACTCCGCACCGCCTCGGTTCTCTTGCGTGTCTCCGTCGTAATCACGTCCGACACATTCAACTGCACCGAAACCTTCCGCTTCTCCGGAAACTCAACCGCCCAGGCAAGATAGCTCGACCACACATGCCGAGCCCGCCGCTCCAACCCGGCCTTATGCGGAAACCCAGCATTGATCCGCGCATAAACCTCTGCCTTCAGCTCCACATAAAGCTCATTCAGCAGCTCTTCCTTCGTCGCAAAGTAGGTAAACAGCGTCCCCGCCGCAATCCCCGCTCGCCCCGCTATACTCGCGGTCGACGCCCCCAGCCCACCCTCAGCAATCTCGCGCACCGCCGCCTCAAGGATCGCCTCACGCTTCTCCGGACTTTTAACCCGCGCCATAACTCTAACGAGACTACAAGCTGCAGCCCCGAGCCCTGCCTCTCAGAATTTCCACAGAAATATTTCCAAACCGTGGCATGTTTTTCGTCACCACAAAAACACCACACAAATCACCACGTTTCACCACGCAAAAACCACAACTCCACCACCAAAAACCATCAATTTCCGCCCATATTTCGCAAAACCCCACGCAAAAACCACCCAAAAAAAATTACCGCCCTTCCCGCAGCCGCTGCCGCCAATCTCTCCGGCAAATCCGCCATCAAAATCCGTCCCTGCGCCGCCTGCACGTCATACGGAACCCTGTGGTACTCCATCACCCGCGCCTCCGAGTCATACACAACAAACGCCGCCCGCCAGTCGCAATCCCTGGGCTGCCCCACCGCCCCCGGATTGATCAAATGCCGCGTCCCCTCCGGAATCTCCATCTTCCAGCTAACTGCCTGATTCTTCGTGTAATAGCGCGGCTTGATCTCATGCCAGTCGTGATCCTTCTGCGAAAACCCACCCTGCAGATGCGTATGCCCAAAAAACGTAATCGCCGTCCCCATCTGCTGCAGCGGAGCCCAAGCATCCCGCATGCTCAAAATATATTGATCCTCATTCAGCGGCGACCCATGCACACAAGTCACCCCGGGCTCGTCGGGCGTAATCGGCCCCGCCGGCACCGCCTTCAACCACTCTAAGTTCTCCGGGGTCAGCGTCTTATTCGTCCACATCGCCGCCGCCCGCGCCACCGGATTGAACCCCTGCGACGAGCTCAGCCCGCAGCAAACTCTATCGTGATTCCCCCTCACATTCACCGCGGCCTTGGCTCGAACGATCTCCACCACCTCATTCGGGCTCCCGCCATACCCCACCACATCCCCAAGATTCCACAGCGCATCATAAGGCTCCGCCGCAGCCAGAACGGCCTGCAGTGCCTCAAGATTCCCGTGAATATCCGACACAATCAGCGCGCGCATCCACACCAGTCCATACAGCCATAAAGGCCCAATTGCTTAGTCTATAGTCATCCGCCCGCGAAGAGAAATCGCCTCAAACCGAAGCTAGCGGCTGCTCCCGATTCGTCTTCATCGTCGGAGCCGAAGCCAGCAATCTCTGCGTATATTCATGCTGCGGCCGCTCAAACAGATCCCTCACCCCACCCATCTCCACAATCTCCCCCCGACGCATCACCGCCACCCGGTCCGCCACCTGCGCGACCACCGCCAGATCATGCGAGATAAACAGCATCGCCAGCCCATGCTCCCGCCGAAGCCGATTCAACAACTCCAGAATCTGCGCCTGTACCGTCACATCCAGCGCCGTCGTCGGCTCATCGGCAATCAGCAGCCGCGGCCGATTCACAATCGCCATAGCAATCAAAATCCTCTGCCGCTGACCTCCCGAAAACTGATGCGGATACTCCCCTGCTCGCCGCTCGACCTCCGGCAGCCCAACCTCTTCCATCGCCTCCAGCACCTTCGCCCTCACCGCCCCCCGCGTCATCCTCGGATGGTGCGCCCGCACCCCCTCTCCAATCTGTTCCCCCACCTTCATCACCGGATTCAGCGCCGTCATTGGCTCCTGAAAGATCATCGCAATCTCACGCCCCCTCCGCCGTCGCATCGCGTCCCGGGGCAACCCGAGCAGATCCACCCCATCAAAATCCACCTTCCCCGAAACCGTCGCCGTCTCCGGCAGCAGCCCTAACACCGCCAGCGAAGCCGCCGACTTCCCCGACCCAGACTCCCCCACCAACCCCAGCGTCTCCCCGGCGCCAATCGCAAACGAGATTCCCCGCACCGCCTCCCGCCCCCCAAACCCAACCGACAAATCCTTCACATCCAGCAGTGGTAAGCGCGCATTCATCCTTCGAATACTAGCCCAAATCCGCATCTAACCCGGCCCCACGGCAGCCGAGCAGAACATTGCACGGCTAACAGCGTCTAAACTGCTTAGCAGGACATCATGAGACCCGCACTCCGCATCCTCGTCGGCGCCGCAACCCTCGCTGCCTCTATCGCCACTGCGCAGATGCACAAGGTCGCCAAGCCCGAGCAGGTCGTCCGCGCCGTCGGAGTCTACGAGTGGACCGGCGACTTCAACAAACCCACCGCCAGCCGCCTCATCCCAATCACCGTCTTCATCGACGGCAAGTTCGAAGACGCCGGCGTCTACATCGCCCGCCCGATCCCCTTCGCTCTCCTCCCCGGCAATGTTTACATCCTCCAGACCGCCGGCATCGACAAAGGCACTCTCGACCTCGCCTACGCGCGTCACCTTCAGGCAGTCGAATCAACCGGCGACCTCGCCTACGACGATGGCTGGTTCGGCTACGGCTCCGTCAAACCCCTCGCCGCCCCCAGAAGGCCCGTCGCTCTCAAGCCCTCCAAGAACCTCCCCGTCATCGCCACCAACTCAAACAGTCCGCATTTCTCCTCGAAACCCGCCGACTCCACAACTACCAGCGACTCCGCCAAACCGGCCGCAACAACTACGCCAACCACCACGGCAACCGCCTCCAGCAACGACCCCGACCGACCCACGATGGCCCGCCGCGACTCCTCCGGCACAACCTCAAGTACGAGCTCCACCCCATCCTCCGGCTCAACCGCGTCGACGTCCACCCCAACCACACCCTCAACCGACGACCCGGACCGCCCCACCCTCACACGCCGCAGCCCAACTACCTCCACTACCGATTCCACCCAGTCCACATCGACCAGCAGCCAATCCACCAGCACCCCTTCGTCAGACGATCCCGATCGCCCCACACTCACCCATCGCAGCCCTACCACGGACACCACGACAACCACCGACACTACCTCCACCGCAAGCAACACACCCGCCGGCGCCGACGATCCCGACCGCCCCACCCTCAAACGCCACTCCCCCCAAGACACGCAGCACGCTTCTGGATCCTCCAACACCAGCGCCGTCACCAGCGTAGGCGACCTCAACGCCGACCCCAATCGTCCCAATCTCCACCACGGCAAACCCACCAGCGCAATGACCGAGTCCGAGCTCCCTCCCCTCAAAGGAGTTCCCTCCAACCTGCATCAATCCGTAGCTATCTCCGACGCCGTCAACCGCGACCCCCACCCGTTCACACTCGAGTGGGACGACGAGAACCAGCACCAGGCCATCCTGAAAAAGATGCAGGCCTTCGCCCAGGCCCAGCTCGCCGCCTACGGCAAGCCCCCCGCGACAGCACCTGCCGCCTCCACAACTCCAGCCAGGAAGCCGGCGACCACGACCCACACGCCAACCCACAAATCCGCCGCCCCGCCGCCCGCACAGCCACTCCTCGATGAAGAACTGAGGGCCTACACTCTCAGCTACGGCGGAGCCGCAACCTACGTCTACACCGCCAACACTGGAGGCACCGGCACTGCGCTCCGCTACGTCACTATCGTCGCTCAAGCCGACGGTATGGGCGACCTCAAACCCGCCATCCAAAGCGTCACCGACGCCGCCCATCTCGACCGTACTCCGCGCATGAACTTCGTCGATGTCGTCGATGCCGAAGCCAGCAACCGCGCCAGCCTCCTCTTCGAGCTCCGCAGCAAAGACGCCCGCCAGTTCGCCCTCTACCGCGTCATCGCCTCCCACCCCGAACAGATCTTCCTCACCGGCACCACCCAATAAACGGTCTATCCACGTAGTGGGCTAGTTTGAACTCCGGGGCAACCGAAGTTGCCTATAACCCCGTTTCCGGGGACTACGGTACACCACTTGTCCGATAAGGCGACTTTCTAGGCGCTACGAAGATCACTTCCGCTAAGCCAACTTATGAGAACTGATCGATTCGTGATGAGAGACTCGCAAAAGTCTGCTGGAAGTCCTAGTTAGGCATTTTGATCTCTCTCAAGATTCATTCACACCCGCGTTGTCCGGCGATTGGCATTTCCCTGACATGGTGCGAAACTTGTGGAATTGCACAGTTACCTGGGCTGAATGTTGTATCGCGGTCCTAGCGATCGCTGAGAGAATCAAAACTCCAAGGGCTCGAAACTCGGAGCAAGCGATTGCCTGACAGCGAATATGACTCCTGAACTCTGGCAGCGCCTGAAACCGTTATTCCAAGCCGCCCTGCAACAGGGCATAGAGAGTCGTGCCGCGTTCGTTGAGGCTGCCTGCGGTGATGATCTCGCACTAAAAACCCAACTCAAACAGCTCCTTGAGGCTGAACAAGGAAACACCGGTTCGGCCGATCTTCCGTTTGCGCATGTTGACGATCTGCTGAATCAGAGGAACGGTCGCTTCCTCATCGGTCGCACGATGATTGGCCAAATCATCTCCCATTACCGAATTGTCGAAATGTTAGGCGGTGGCGGGATGGGTGTCGTCTATAAGGCGGAGGATGTGTCTCTTGGCCGATTTGTCGCGCTCAAATTTCTTCCGGATCACTTGGCTCAGGATCGACAGATGCTAGAACGATTTCGGAGAGAGGCGCGTGCAGCATCTGCTCTCAACCATCCTCACATTTGCACCATCCATGAAATTGGTGAAGAAGAGGGCCACGTATTTATTGTCATGGAACTCATGGAAGGCGCCACGCTGAAGCATCGCATCGCTGCCAGACCACTCCAGATTCGTGAAGTGGTGGATTGGGGGATCGAAATATCGGACGCGCTCGATGCAGCTCACAGCAAAGGTATTGTTCACCGGGACATCAAGCCTGCAAACATGTTTGTGACCGAGCGGGGCCAAATCAAGATTCTCGATTTCGGCCTCGCGAAGCTGTTGCACGCGAGCGTGGCCCCGAATCCTTCAGAGGCTCCTACTGCCACTCCACCAGATGACCTTACGCTGCCAGGTACTGTAATGGGCACTATCGTGTACATGTCGCCCGAACAGATCCGGTGCGAGGAGGTCGATGGCCGCACCGACATATTCTCCTTTGGAATAGTGCTGTACGAGATGGCGACTGGTGTTCTGCCCTTTCGTGGCGAAAGCAACGGCGTTGTGTCAGAGGCGATTTTGAACCGTACGCCGGTCGCACCGGTTCGGCTGAATCCTGACGTGCCGCTAAAGCTCGAAGAGATTATTGGTAAGGCGCTGGAGAAGGACCGGGGACTACGCTATCAAAGCGCTGCCGATTTCCGCATCGATCTGCAGCGCCTCCGGCGCGATTCTGGGTCGGTTCGTGAGATCTCCGTAACACCCCACGTTGCATCGAAGCCGCGAGTCGCGCTTGCATGGTCGCCCGGCCTCATTTCAATCGTCGGACTAGGAGTTATTGCGATCGCCGCAATCATTGCGATCGGCCTCGCGGTATACATGACGCCAGCTCGAGTTTCCGGTCCACTCGAGTCAACCCAGATCACCTCTTCACCTGAGCCCAAAGAGGAACCACTGTTTACTGATGGATCTCGGATCTATTTCGATAGCCGCGGAACGCCCTCTGAGATGGCGGTGGGCGGCGGCCCGATTGTGCCTATGCGTATCCTCGAACGCGGGATGGTGATGCTCGATATCTCGGCCGACGCCTCGAAGGCACTCGGATTAAAATTCGACGGCGAGGATACGATGGGCCGCGGCACTCTGTGGACAACAGCTATGTTGGGCGGAACTCCGCGAAGACTGAGTGATCACCTGGCGAACTTGGCGCGGTGGAGCCCCGATGGACGCTCTGTTGTCTTTTCGGACGAGCACGTCCTCTACAGAATCGGTGCGGACGGCGAAAATTTGACCAAATTTTGGGAGGCACCAAGAGAGGTGAAGGATCTCGCTTTCGCGCCCGATGGCCGACAACTGAGCGTGACCGTAGGTGATTCTCCCGACGCTCCGCGGCTATGGCGTTTGGGCGCCGACGGGAAGAACGCACAGCCATTGCAGTTCGACTGGCCTGCCGATGTTGATCAGTATGCCGGCCAGTGGACGCCGGACGGGCGCCACTTCCTGTTTTCGTCGAATCGCGAAGGACGCAACAATGTATACGAACTCGTTGCGCCACGTTGGTTTGAGTTCTGGACGAAGCCGGCCCCGGTAAGAATAACGGGCAACCAGATCCCTATTCTGGCTTCCACCCCGAGCCGCGATAGCCGCGGACTGTTTGTGTTGAGTCGGATGGACGAGGGAGTAATGCGGGCCTATGACCCACGGTTGAAGAAGCTGGCGCCCATTCTGGATGATTTGTCGATGCTGGGTTTCGTGATCTCCCCTAACCGCATGTGGATGGCATATACAGAGTACCCAAGCAGAAATCTGTGGAAGAGCAAGCTGGACGGCAGCGAGAGGTTGCAACTCACCCATTCCTACTCTGTGATGGAACAGTGGTCGCCCGATGGCAAGTGGTTGGTCTACTCCAATTGGAAGAATCTGTTTCTCATTTCGTCCGACGGTGGCGCTCCCGAAAAATTGACCACCGATGGCCGCACCCCAATCGCACCGACGTGGTCTTCTGATGGGAAGACAATTGCGTTCAGCTATTTTCCATATCCGGATACTTTGCCCCGGATCGAGGTAATCGACCTGGCCACCCGACAGGTTTCCGCGATGCCAACGGGCAAGGGCTACTACTATCCTTCTTGGTCGCCCGATGGCAAATGGTTGGTCGCTATGGCGGAAAATCCTGCGCGCATGGCTCTGTACTCCACGGCGACGAATACGTGGAAAGATTTGCGTGCGTTTCCGGAACAATGGG
This sequence comes from uncultured Acidobacteriaceae bacterium, assembly GCA_963841335.1. Classification (GTDB taxonomy): domain Bacteria; phylum Acidobacteriota; class Terriglobia; order Terriglobales; family Acidobacteriaceae; genus Edaphobacter. The sequence goes on from CAWJCF010000001.1 coordinate 1,802,582, forward strand.
GCTTTTGGGGTTGGGCACCAGATAGCAACTCCTTGTATATGGCTCTGTTGTTTGGAAAAGCCACCGATGGTATTTACCGCATGACGATTCCCGGGGGGAAATGGGAGAAGTTGACCGACTCGGAAGGCGTCAACCCCGCCAACGGAACCGAATCTTTTGTGAGCCTTACGCGCGAAGGTCAACCGGCGGTCATGAGCCGGACCGGTGCGGCCCAGATTTATTTACTGCATTGGCCGCAGTAAGGGGTTGTAGTGCCTTGGGTGGCTACGCGGTTTCCGATAACCGTACGATCCCACTTGACGGGGGCTTGGCCGAGGACTATTGGGACGATTTTGGAGCTGGTGCCTTGCGATCGCATACAAACAGCAGAAACGAGGCGGCGTGCCTCCCGTATGATGGCCAATCGGGACGTTGGCCATTCGTAGTGCCCGTAGTGTCTCGCTTTTCGGAAACTTCAACCATTCACTCCAAACCGAGCCACACTACTCAATCCCAACGACGATTGAACCCTCTCCCATGCAGGTGTAAAGTAGTACACCTCGGGAGGACCCCATGCGCCTCATCACCGTCCTGATCCTGGCTTCCACCGCCGCCCTGGCCCAGACAAACCAGACACCCGCCACCTACACCGTCCCTGCCGCCAGCACCGGCTGCCCGGTCGGTTTCTACGCCAGCCGACAGGCCGACCTTCAGGTAACGACCGCCAGTGAAGCGAAAACCCAGGGCAACGGCCAAGGTCTACACCTCACGCTCAATCATCTCGCTAAGCCCGACATTCAAAAAATTGAGGTCACGGTCTACGCCACCTCCCTCAAGCTCCGAAGTTTGCCACTCGACACGCGCTCCGACGACACCATCTCCAAAACCTTCGAGCTGACCCGTCAAACCGGAGCCGATACCCTCCAGGAAGCAGACGTCTGGATGCACGAAGTCGGTTCCATCCGCTCCGCCGACCTAATCTCCATCAATTACACGGACGGCACCACATGGCACGCCACTCCAAACCTGACCTGTAGAGCCGTTCCGTCCAACTTCGTGCTCGTCACCAGCCGATAGGAAACCGGAAGGTTTCGCGACCCGCCGGTTCGTTTTGTTGGTCATCTCGGATCGCTCTGGAGTAAACCGCGCGATTCCCCTCAAACATCTCCTATATTACCAATCACTTACAACTTTTTTCTTCAAAAACATTCCAAAACTCGCTTGTCAAGCCCCATAATCACTCAACTCGTCCAAAATCAACAAGTTCCGAGTGGCATTTTAGTTGCATTCAAGCCCATATAATTAACTTATAGATTAAAGAAAAGGAAAGGCCCGGGGTCAATCTTCGTGGCTAAGTCGTTTAGAAACAATATTTTGAGGTTTAACTTCTTTATTATGAATATTTTGCGGCCAACCAAACCAGTTAATCACTTACGAATCAATAGTTTACGCGCTACATAGGGGGAGGGGGGTACCCTACTGTTGAATCGTCGTGTCCGCCTTGGTCAGCTTTTTCGAAACATCCGCCGGTGTTGGCAGCTGCGAAAGGTCCCAACCGCCGCCAAGGGCCTCGATTAACGTCACCGAATTGGTCATCTCGAGCACATGCAGGCTAGCCAGCGTCTCCTGATTCCCCAACAGTGTGGTCTGCAGCGTCACCACATCGAGATAAGGATCGACCCCCGTCTGGTAACGCGCCATCTCCAGATTCAAAGCCTCCTGGGACGACGTCACTGCCTGTTGCTGCTTCAGAACCTGCTGTGACAGGAGGCGCACCGCCGCCAACGAATCTTCAACCTGTTGAAACGCTGTCAGCACCGTTTGCCGGTAGGTTGCGATGTCAGCGTTATAGGTGGTGATGAACTGATTCACCGTTGCGCGGCGCAGTCCGCCATCATAAACCGTCTCGCTGAGCGACGGCCCGACCGACCAGAACTTGCTCGCAAGGTTGAAAAAGTGGTTGAAGTTCGAGCTCTCGTAGCCGTAACTGGCGCTCAAGGTCAGCGTCGGATAGTAAGCCGCGGTTGCTATCCCGATCTGTGCGTTCGCTGCTGCCAGCTTTCGCTCCGCTGCAGCGATATCCGGTCGCCGTTCCAAAAGGCCTGAGGGCATGCCCAACGGAATCGCCGGCGCGTCGGTCAGCAACGGCTTCACCGGAATGGAAAACTGCGACGGGTTCGCGCCCACCAGGACCGCAATGGCATGTTCGTACTGCGCGCGCGCCACGCCAAGATTGATTGCCTGAGATTGCACAGCCTGTAACGTGCTCTCGGCCTCCACCAACGAGAGCTTTTGATCGACACCCGTTTCGTACCGTGCGCGGGCCAGCTCAACCGCCTTCTTGTCCGCCTCGACGGTATCGTTCAGCAACTGCTGCAGCGCATCCTGGCCGCGAATTTCGAAGAAAAACTCCGCCAGGCTGGCCTGTTCGGTCAGCTTCTCATTCTCGAGGTCAGCCTCGCTCAACTGCGCGTTGTACTGCTGCTCGTGGATGGTATTGCGCACCTTGCCCCACAGATCGGGTGCCCACGACACGTCAAACGGCAGCGATCCGATCGAGCTTACCTTGCCGGTATTGGCGTTAGACGAGTTCGTCAAATTGGACGACGTTTGCGACGCCTGATACGACAGACTCGTCCCCACTGTAGGAAGCAGCTGCGAGTGGGCCTCCGCAATCAGCGTCCGCGCCTCCAGGAAGTTCTCAAAGAACTGCTTGATGTTCTGGTTGTTGATGTTGAGTTGCTCTTCGAGAGCGTTGAGTTCGGGGTCGCTGTAGAGCTCCCACCACTTGCCGCGCAGCACGGCATCCTGCGGCTGCGCGACCTTCCAGCCGTCCGTCTCCTGAAACTGGGTGGGCGACTCCTTATAAGCGGCCGGAAGAGGAGGAGCGGTCGCAGTGACCGCCGGCGACGGCGCATGATACTTAGGCCCGACCATGCAACCAGTCAACAAGATCGTAGCGATCGTAGAACAAACAGCCAATGAAGCAGCAAATTGAAATCGAAGTTTGGTCATAGAATTTACTCCGCACCGGCAGCAAGTGTGCCGTTCTCCGGATGAAATGTGTCGCGCTCTTTGCCCATGACTCGCAGGCGCAGGCGATCGAGCGCGAGGTACACAACCGGGGTGGTATAGAGGGTGAGCATCTGGCTCACAATCAGCCCCCCAACAATGGTGATGCCGAGGGGGCGGCGCAGTTCGGAGCCCGTTCCAGACCCGAACGCCAAAGGAAGCGCGCCAAACAAAGCTGCCATCGTCGTCATCAAAATCGGACGGAAGCGGAGCATGCACGCCTGAAAGATCGCATCCTCTGTGTTCATGCCGCCCTCACGCTCTGCCTGGAGCGCAAAGTCGATCATCATGATCGCGTTCTTTTTGACGATGCCGATCAGCAGCACGATACCGATGATCGAGATGACGTTAAGATCCTGCTTGAACATCATCAGCGCCATCATCGCGCCTACACTGGCTGAAGGCAGCGTCGAGAGGATCGTAATCGGATGGACCAAGCTTTCATAGAGGACTCCGAGAACAATAAAAATGGCGAGGATCGCAGTGACGATCAGAAGCGGTTCTGTTCCGAGCGATTGCTGATAGGCGAGCAGCGTGCCCGCGAAGAATCCATGCACCGTCGATGGTGTCCCCAGACGCTGCTGCATCTGAGCGATCTCAAGCGTCGCATCGCTCAGCGAGACGCCAGGCGCAAGGTTGAACGAAACCGTAACGGAAGGAAAGAGGCCAGTATGGTTCAACGCAAGCGGAGTGGTGTTGGTCTTCCATGACGTCATTGCCGCAAGCGGGACGTTTCCACTGGCAGTTGTGCTGCTGGTTCCAGGAGGGTGGAAGTAGACGCTCTTCAGGCCTTCGGGACTCTCCCAGTATTCCGGAGCGACCTCGAGGATAACGTAGTACTGATTTAACTGTGTGTAGATAAGCGAGACTTCGGACTGACCGAAGGCGGCGTAAAGCGCCGAATCGAGCGATTGAGACGTCTGGCCTAATTTTGCGGCGGTGACTCGATCGTAGCGCAGCAGTTCATCGAGTCCGCCGTTCTGTTGGTCGGAGCTTACGTCCTGAAAGCCGGGAAGCGTCATCATATGGGCGAGCAGAATCGGTCCCCACGCAGAAAGGTCTGAAAGATTGTCCGCCTGAATTGTGTACTGATAAAGCGCATTGCTTCCGCGACCTCCAATACGCAGGTCTTGTGATGCCTGCAGAAACGAGGACGCGCCTGGCAGACGGTTCAACTTTGGCCGAAGCCGGTTGATAACATCCGACGCACTGATCTTTCGCTCATCCAAAGGTTTTAAGGCCACGTACATATTGGCCGTATTTGAGGCACCCCCACCCCCGGTAAACGAGATCGCATTAGCGACCGCAGGATCGTCTTTGACGACCTTCAAAATCTTTTGGATGGAGTCGTTCATCGAATAGAAGGAGGCGTCCTGGGGTCCGCGCACAGCTCCACTGAGAGAGCCTGTATCCTGCAGCGGGAAAAAGCCCTTTGGAATCTTGATGACTATGGCGACGTTGAGCGCAATCGTAAGTAGCAAGACCGTGAGGACCAATACAGGGTTTTCCAGCACCCAATGAAGGCTGCGGCGGTAGATCGACAGAATCCAATCGAAGCCCCTGTCCGTAGCCATGTACAGCCATCCATGTTTCTCGTGATGCGAATTTTTCAAGATGTAGGCGCACATCATTGGTGTCGTCGTTAGAGAGACGACCATCGACACCATAATCGCGGTCGAAAGTGTCACCGCGAACTCACGGAAGAGTCTGCCGACAATGCCGCCCATCAAGAGAAGGGGGATAAAGACGGCAATGAGCGACATGCTAATAGTGAAGACGGTAAAGCCAATCTCCTTCGCTCCCTTCAGCGCCGCAGGGAAGGGCTCCATCCCGTCTTCGATGTGTCGTGTGATGTTCTCCATGACCACGATGGCATCGTCCACGACGAAACCGGTCGAGATGGTCAACGCCATGAGCGAAAGGTTATCGAGGCTGTAGCCGCAGAGATACATCACGGCAAAGGTACCGATGAGAGAGACCGGGACTGCGACCGCTGGAATCAGCGTAGCGCGCGGGCTACGAAGGAAGACGAAGACGACGATGATTACCAGAAAAATCGAAAGGCCGAGCGTCCACTGGACGTTGTCCACTGATGCTCGGATCGTCGTTGTGCGATTGAGAACAATCGTCGTGTCGATCCCTTTGGGAATTGACGCTTCAACCGAAGGTAGCGCCGCCTGAATCCGGTCTACTGTGTCGATAATGTTCGCCCCGGGTTGCCGGAAGACAATCAAAGTCACCGCGCGTTTGCCGTTCAGGTATCCCGCCGCCCGAATATTCTGCGTCGAATCGATGACATCCGCCACATCGGACAGCCGCACCGCGGAGCCATTGTGGTAACCAACGATGATCGGCTTATACTCGTCCGCAAGCATCATCTGGTCATTGGCCTGAATGTCTGCTGAGATGTTTCCGTTCGTTATCTGCCCTTTGGCAAGATCGGCGTTCTGGATGCTGAGGACAGCCTGAAGATTCGCCATCGTCAGCCCCATGCCAGCGAGCTTGGTTGGATTGACCTCTACGCGCACAGATGGCAATGCGCCGCCGCCGGCGTTCACCTGTCCGACTCCCTGGATCTGCGACAGCTTCTGTTGAATGATGGTCGAGGCTTCGTCGTACAACTTGGCGGGTCCATACTTATCTGAAGTAAGGCCGATGATCATGATGGGCGCATCGGCCGGGTTCACCTTGCGATAGGTCGGCTCCGACGGCAGGTTTGCCGGCAGATAGGTACGCGCCGCATTGATCGCTGCCTGGACATCGCGGGCGGCGCCATCGATATTGCGGCTCAGGTCGAACTGGATGGTGATGGACGTGGTGCCGAGACTGCTCGAGGAGGTCATCTCGGAGACGCCGGCGATATGACCGAACTGCCGTTCAAGTGGTGTCGCCACCGAGGAGGCCATGATTTCGGCGCTGCCTCCCGGGAGGCCTGCGTTGACCGAGATGGTAGGAAAGTCTACCTGCGGCAAAGGGGAGACCGGAAGCACGGTATAGGCAATCGCGCCCGCGATCGCAATCGCCACGGTCAGCAGAGTAGTCGCTACCGGGCGATGGATGAATGGCGCAGAGAGGTTCATGACAGCTCCGCCTCTGGCTGAGCCTCATGTTGCGCGGTCTTCGCCTTCTTCTTTGAGAACCGCGCCGCGAGGTTGTCGAAGAAGATATAGATGACAGGCGTCGTGTAGAGGGTAAGGATCTGGCTCAGGAGCAATCCACCGACCATCGCGATGCCAAGCGGTCTGCGTAGTTCTGACCCGATGCCTCTGCCAAACGCTAGCGGTAGTCCTCCAAGAAGGGCAGCCATCGTCGTCATCATGATGGGCCGGAAGCGAAGCAGGCAAGCCTGGTAGATGGCTTCGGTGGCGTCGAGTCCATGGTGCCGCTCGGCCTCCAAAGCGAAGTCGACCATCATGATGCCGTTTTTCTTGACGATGCCGATGAGGAGGACGAGGCCGATAATGGCGACGACGCTGAGGTCCTGATGAAAGAGGATCAGTGATAGGAAGGCGCCTACTCCGGCAGAAGGTAAGGTGGAGAGGATGGTGATGGGATGGATGAAGCTCTCGTAGAGGACTCCCAGCACGATGTAGACGGTAACGAGAGCGGCGAGAATCAGCAGGGGCATATTGGAAAGCGAGTTCCGGAAGGACGCCGCCGTTCCTTGGAAATCTGCCTGCAGGCTTGCGGGCATATGCATATCCTGCTGGACTTTGGTGATCTCGGTGATTGCCCCTCCGAGCGCGGCGTTGGGGGCGAGATTGAAAGAGACTGTAATGGCTGGGAACTGTCCCTGATGGGTGATGGAGAGCGCCTGTGTGGTGGTTTCAAAGTGCGAGAAGGTGCTGAGTGGCACCGCACTGGCGGTGGATGAGCTGGTTGCGCCCGCGGAGGTCGCACCCATACTCGATGTCGAAGTGACTGTGCTGGAAGTAAGCGCGTTCGCGGGAGGCGACAGGGTATTCGCCGACGGCGTATACAACGCCGATCCGGTCAGCGCATTGGAGCCCGCAGAAGTCGATCCCTTGCCCGAGGAGGACGATGCAGGAGCGCCGCTTTGCCCGACGGAAGAGTTCGACTGAATATACAAATGATTCAACTTGTCGGGGTCGAGTTGGAACTGAGGTTCGGCTTCAAGGATCACGTGATACTGGTTCAGCTGCGTGTACATCGTATTGATCTGACGCTGACCAAAGGCATCGTAGAGAGTGTTGTCGATAGTGGTCGGGGCCACGCCGAGTCGCGAAGCTGTGGCTCTGTCGATCACGAGGGACACCGCGAGGCCGCCCATCTGTTGGTCGGTCGCTACATCTTCCAGCTGCGGCAGTTCTTTGAGGCGAGCGACAAAGCGATTGGTCCAGTCATTGAGCTCATTTTGATCTGGATCTTCGAGCGTGTACTGATACTGCGTGCGACTCACACGGTCATCGACGGTGATGTTTTGTACGGGCTGCATAAAAACCTGGATGTCCTGCAAGTTTCTTAGCTTTGATTGCAGTCTGCGAACGACGTCGGCGGCGCTGAGATCCCGCTGATCGAGCGGCTTGAGGTTAATGGACATCCTTCCACTGTTCAGCGTGACATTGGTGCCATCGGCTCCGATGAAGGACGAGAGGCTTTCCACCGCCGGATCCTGGAGGATGATCTTCGCGACCTCCTTCTGCCTCTCCGCCATGGACTTCGACCCGATTGTCTGTGTCGCCTGAGTGATGCCCTGGATGACACCGGTGTCCTGCAAGGGGAAGAAGCCCTTTGGGATAATGATGTACAGGTAAATCGTCAGCAGAAGGGTCGCTACCGCGACAAGGAGCGTGATGGTCTGGTAGCGTAGCACGACCTTCAGGGTTCGGCCGTAGAAGCCGATCATGCCTTCGAAGACTCGCTCGGACGCCTGATAGAAGCGCCCTTGCTGCTCGTGCGGATTGTGTTTCAAAATGCGCGATGCCATCATGGGCGTCAGCGTTAAGGAGACGACCGCAGACACAACGATTGTGACAGCCAGGGTAACGGCAAACTCGCGGAATAAGCGGCCGACGACATCGCCCATGAACAGAAGCGGGATGAGCACCGCGATTAGCGAAACTGTTAACGACAGGATGGTGAAGCCAATCTGTTCGGCGCCCTTCAGCGCGGCCTGCATCGGACTGTCGCCCTCTTCCAGGAAACGCGAGATGTTCTCCACCATCACGATGGCGTCGTCGACCACGAAGCCCGTCGAGATGGTCAGCGCCATCAACGAAAGATTGTCCAGGCTGTAGCCGAGCATGTACATCGCGGCGAAGGTGCCGATGAGCGACAAGGGAACCGCCACGCTGGGAATAATAGTGGCATAGAGATTTCGCAGAAAGAGAAAGATGACCAGGACGACGAGGCCGACCGTCAGCATGAGCTCAAACTCAACATCGTCGACCGATGCCTGAATGGGGGTTGTCAGGTCGGTGAGCGTCGTGACCTGAATCCCTTTGGGGAGGTTTGCTTCGAGTTGGGGAAGCAGCTGTTTGATGCTCCTCACAACGCTGATCGTGTTCCCGCCGGGCTGGCGCTGCACGTTGAGAATCACTGCGGGCGTCTCGTTCATCCACGCAGCCTGCGTTGAGTTCTCGACGCCATCGACAATTTTGGCGACGTCGGTGAGCATCACTGGCGCACCGTTTCGGTAGGCGACCACCACGCTCCGATAATCCGCGCTGGTTACAAGCTGGTCGTTCGCGTCGATTTGATAGTCCTGCCGCGGTCCGTCGAAGTTCCCCTTTGCTGCATTCACGCTGCTCTGCGTTACGGCGGTGCGCAGATCTTCCAGATTGATGCCATACGACGAGAGAGCTGTCGGATTCGCCTGAATGCGCACCGCAGGTTTCTGACCACCGCTAATACTGACCAGACCGACGCCGCTCAGCTGCGAGATCTTTGGCGCGAGGCGTGTGTCCACGAGATCTTCGACCTGCGAAAGCGGCATGGAGTTCGAGGTGATGGCGAGTGTAAGAACCGGGGCATCGGCGGGGTTTGTCTTGCTATAGATCGGCGGCGCCGGCAGATTGGCGGGTAGAAAGCTCGACGACGCATTAATCGCCGACTGCACCTCTTCTTCGGCGACGTCGATATTGAGACTGAGGTTAAACTGCAGCACGACGACTGACGTCCCGCCGGAACTCGACGACGTCATCTGGCTCAATCCCTGCAACTGGCCAAACTGACGCTCGAGCGGCGCGGTCACCGTCGTCGCCATCACCGTCGGGCTCGCTCCCGGATAAAACGTCAGGACCTGGATGGTTGGATAGTCAACTTCGGGCAGCGCCGACACCGGCAGTTGCGTGTAGCTGACGATACCGACGAGCAGAATGGCCGCCATCAGCAGTGACGTCGCCACAGGGCGCAGAATAAATGGACGCGAGGGACTCAAGGAGCACTACTCCCAGCTGTGATACTGGCAGGCATCGGTTGTTTCGAGACGATGATCTTTGACTTGTCCTGGAGCTTATCGAAGCTGCTGTCGGCTACTACATCACCCGGGTTGACTCCGGTGACCTCCGTGTTCAGGCCCTCGGTGACTCCCGGCTTCACGTTCCGCATGTGGGCTGTGTTGTCCTGAATGACATAAACAAAGGACACCGTACCGTTGTGCTGAATCGCAGACGAGGGGATCAGCGTCGCTCCCTGCAATGTATTGACTAACAATTTGGTGTTGACGAACTCATTGGGGAAGAGCGAAGTGTCTCTGTTTTCGAAAGATGCCCTGGCCTTGACGGTTCCCGTCGTTGTGTCGATCTGGTTGTCGAGCGTAAGCAGGCTCCCGCTGGCAATCTTCTTCAACGCGGCGCGGTCGTAGGCATCTACTGCCAGCTTCGCCTGCTGGCGCAGCCGGGGCTGGACCTGCCCGAGATTGTCTTCAGGGATGGTGAAGATCACAGTAATTGGCTGCAGCTGGGTGATGACAGCCAGTGTGACGGCTCCCGAGGACTGGACGACATTGCCCGGGTCGACCAGTCGAAGACCGACTCTGCCCGAGATGGGCGCGGTGATGTGGCAGTAGCTCAGATTCACCTGTGCGGACTGCACTGTGCCCTGATCGTTCTTGACCGTCCCTGCGTCCTGCAGGACGATCTTCTCCTGATCGTCGAGGGTCTGTTTGGGAATCGCGTTCCGCGCCCACGCATCGCGATAACGGTCGCGGTCCATTGACGCCTGCGCCAGAATGGCCTGGTCCCGCTCCAAAACTCCCTGCGCCTGCAGGAGAACCGCTTGATAGGGTCTCGGATCGATATCGACCAGGGAGTCTCCCTTTTTCACGATCTGGCCCTCCTTGAAGTGCACAGCGATCACCGGTCCCGTTGCCTGACTAGTGATGGACGCGGTGTAGACGGGCGTAACGGTGCCGATCGAGTCCAGGTAGACGCCGATGTTGCCCGTCGTCGCTGTGGCGATCGTGAGGGTGACCGGTCCTCCGCCTGCGCCCCGCCGCGACGAGGCTGCTGCGCTCTTGGTCGTGTCGTCGTGGTGCCGCAAAACCAGGAAAAACCCCGCTGCAAAAATGAGCAGGAGGACGACCCACACGATAGCCCTGACAATCTTGTGTCGTGAGGATGCTGGAGGAGGAGCCGGAAGTTGATGATCCGGCGCTATGGCGGGGTGTTCATTTGAATCGGCTGGCAACACGTCTCCCTTGCCCACTTCTGAAGTTTAGACTTGAGACGCAACGGCGTCCGTCACTGTATCGACGAATGAGCGGGTGGTTAAAGACTCAGGCCCACAGCCCCTAGGTTGTCAAAATTCAGCGACATCGGCCTCGGCGTTCACGACGTGGCGCGTGAAAAGCAGAACCGCCTCAAGTCCTTGTCGATGACTTCTACAGTAACTCAACTCGCGGCGAGGTCATCGAGTTCATTACAAAACTCAAGAATTGAGCCGGAAAGACCTTGCATGGTATGATTGAAGCATCAGCAGGCTACCGTTCACCCGGTAGAAGGCCGGGATTGAATCTCCCCGCGCCTGACTTCTTCCCCGGCATCGCTTTGCGGCTTCACTCACGCTCGAGCCCAGGGAAACTTCTGCGACTCAGGATTGGAGCAATTCATGGCACAAAAATGTGATCTCTGCGGCAAAGGCCCGCAGTTCGGCAATAACATCTCGCACGCCCACAACACGACCCGCCGGCGGTGGAACGTCAACCTCCAGTCCGTCAAGGCCAAGGTCGACGGTGGCAGCAAGCGTATCCGCGTCTGCACAAGCTGCATCAAGACCGGCAAAATCGTCAAAGGGTAAGAGTTCGTCAGACTCAAAAACAGGTGCCCCAGCCGCGTATCAGCCGGCTGGGGCTTTTCCTGCGTGAGTAGGTTATTCCCGCTCTCTTCCGAAGCTACTGCTTTTCAAAACCCAGCGAAGCGCTGTTGATGCAGTAGCGCATGCCCGTAGGATTTGGTCCATCCGGGAAGACGTGGCCCAGGTGAGCCCCGCAGGTTGCGCAACGGACTTCGACCCGTTTCATCCCGTGCGAGTTGTCCTCGATCGCTTCGATCGCGTCTGCTGAGACTGGGTTCCAGAAGCTCGGCCATCCGCTGCCGGAGTCGAACTTCTTGTCCGAGGTGAACAGCGGGGCGTTGCAAGAGCCGCAGTGGTAGATTCCGTCCTCGTGGTTGTTCACCAGCGCTCCGGTAAATGCTCTTTCCGTTCCGCCTTCGCGCATCACGTGAAACTGTTCCGGGGTGAGGAGTGCGCGCCACTCAGCCTCCGTTTTGTGTAGCTTGGTCGCCTTTGTCGTTTCGGCCATCACTCAATCCTCCTGTTCTATGCGTTAGATGTCTGGGGTGCAGATATGCTTCATGTGGCTATGATCCGGAAGCGTCCTTGGCGATGACTTCGATCTCAACCAGTGCGTCTTTCGGCAGGCCCGCGACGGCGACGGTAGAACGCGCGGGCGGGACGACGCCCTCGGGAGCCAGGTACTTCGCGTAGACCACGTTCATGGCGGCGAAGTCGCTCATGGACTTGAGGAATACGGTCGTCTTGACGACGTGAACCAGGTCGAGCCCTGCTTTGGCGAGGACGGCCTTGACGTTCTCGAGAGCGCGCGTCGTCTGCTCGGTGATTCCGCCGGGAACCAACTGTCCGGTTGCAGGATCGAGGGCGACTTGTCCGGAGGCGAATAGCGTGTCTCCTACGCGGACTGCCTGAGAGTAAGGGCCGATGGCCGCGGGAGCTTCCTTGGTGGCGATTGCTGTCTTGTTGTTGTTGCTCATAGTGCCTCAAGTCTATCGTGTTCTTCCTGCGGTCGAGGCGTGTTTTGGGTAGGATTGCGTATGCGCAACTTCTGCTCCTCCTTCGCTGCTCTCGTGCTGGTTGGCGCGATGGCTGCGAGTTCTGCCCATGCGGCGGACAAGCTTAAGGGCTTCTACTCGGGAAGCGGAGGCTTCTCGGCGGAGGTGCATCGCGTGCTGTTCATCGAGTTCGCTGCGGATGGAACGGCTCTTCTCCAGCAGAAGTGGCATGACAAAGACCCTCAGACGTGGCACGCGCGTTGGAAGCGGGATGGGAAGAAGGTCACGATCACTTACGACGTCGTGAAGGACGCGACGACTCCTGATCCGCTGATTCTGACGTTCAAGGGAGGGGCGCTGACTGCGACTTCGTGGGATTTGCCGACGCTGGGCGTTTTAGGTCCTCCTCAACTGACGCCTTTTGGGGGCAAGAATGCGCAGGTCGGAAGTGTTGCGGCTTGTCAGAGTCTGAACACGCTGAATCCAACGGGCAATTGCGTGACGTGGAGCTCGAATCGCTAGCTCGCGCATGATCTCGTGAACTTCATGCGATCAAAATTTTGTTCGGCCAAAGGAAATCGCTGAATTTTCACGCCTGGCGCCGGCATTCCCCTGAGAAAGCGGCCTAAGATTGGGCGAGGTGAAAACCATGGGAATTATGGACATGATTCAATCGCTTGCCGGCCAGACCGGAGCGGCTGCCGGAACCGATCAGGCCAAGGTGGCTGGGGGTTTCATCGAAGCTCTTACCCAGCATCCTGAAGGAATTCAGGGTGTTCTTGATGCGTTCAAGAACAACGGGATGGCGTCGCATGTCGGTGCGTGGGGAGCGGGACAAGCTGCGACTGCGACCCCGGACCAGGTGTCGCAGGGGCTGAGCGGCACGGGCCTGATTGAGAAAACCGCGGAGAAGGCGGGTGTCTCGCCTCAGGTGGTGTCGATGGCGCTGGCGACCGTGCTTCCGATGGTTATTCAGCACTTTGCTCCTAATGGGCAGGCCACGCCGACCAGCGGCATGGGCGCCATGGCGCAGCAGATTCTCAGCAAGTTTGCCTGAGTTCGGCTGGAGAGTTTTGCTCCGGCTTCAATCCCGATGAGTGTCCGGGCCATGGCATTTATCCCCTATTTCGCACGATGAAACCGTCCGGCTGAGCCGGCCAAGGAGAGGTATTGCAATGGCAGATCTTGACGCGTTGAAACAGAAGTACACCCCCGTGATAACGATGATCGAGCGTTTCGTCCCTTATGGGGCGACACTCGATGCGGTTGACCTCGCCGGCGAGCAGATCCATATCAAAGGCAGTGTCCCCTCCACCGTAGTCGCCAACCGTGTGTGGGACACGATCAAGAAGGTTGACCCCACGTACTCCGACCTGAAGCATGAGATCGGGACAAGCGGCGGGGAGACTCAGCCAGTGACTATCAAGTCGGGTGACACGCTTTCGGCGATCAGCCTGTTGTTTTATGGCAACGCCAACAAGTATCCGCAGATTGCCAAGGCGAACAACCTTGCCGACCCGAATAACGTTCCGATTGGGACTACGCTGCAGCTTCCGGTTTTGAGCTAGGAGGGGGTACCCCCCCCCTATGTAGTGCGTAAGTTATTCATTCGTAATAATTTATTGATTTAGTTTGACGCAAAATATTCATAATAAACGAGATAATGGTCAAAATATTGTTTCTAAACGAGTTAGCCCCGGCTTGTTGCCGGGGCTTTTCCTTTTTCTGATCTATAAGTTAAGTATACGGGTTTGAGCGGAACTAAAATGCCACTCTTATGTCTTTGATTTTGCTTGGGTTCAGTCGGTTTGGGACTTGACATGCGATTTTTGGGCTGTTTTTAAAGAAAATAGCTGTAAGTGTTTGGCGGGGTTTGGCTTGTGGGAGGCGTGGGGGGCCTGGAAACAAGCAGCGACCGCGAATTTCTCCGCCGATACGGAATGACACACAAAAAAGGGAACGGCAACGGCAAATGCAGGTCCTTCGACTACGCGCTGCGCGCTTCGCTCAGGATGACACTTTTTAGGGAGGGGTGGAGAGAGAACAGGCAACGGCAAATGCAGGTCCTTCGACTACGCGCTGCGCGCTTCGCTCAGGATGACACTTTTTAGGGAGGGGTGGAGAGAGAACAGGCAACGGCAAATGCAGATCCTTCGACTCCGCGCTGCGCTCAGGATGACACTTTTTAGGGAGGGGTGGAGGGAGAACAGGCAACGGCAAATGCAACGGCAACGGCGAAATGCGGGGGTCTCTCCACAGCGCAACAGACGGTGAGACTGTCTGTTGCTTCGGTCGAGATGACGCTGTTTTCTGCTTTTGGCGATAGAGAACAAAGAGCAACCGCAGATTCCTCCGTTGCGCTGCGGAATGACAAACAAAAAAACAGGCAACGGCAACGGCAGATTGTTGGCTGGGGGAGTGTTTGCTTTCCCATGAACGCATTCGGCGATTTTTTCAAGCTCCTTTAGCCCCGCGGGAGCATCGAAGGGGGTACCTTTAGCTGTAGTTATTTTGCTGGTAAGGGAAGAACCTTTCGCGATGCGGAAGGATGACAAGAGAAAAAACCTGAAGGAGAGACTTCGATGGATCGCAGCGCAACCGCAGTTTGGCACGGCACAATTAAAGAAGGCAGTGGAACGATTTCGACTCAGAGCGGCACGTTGAAAGATACGCAGTACAGCTTCAAGGCTCGGTTTGCCGAGGGCGTGGGGACGAATCCCGAAGAACTGATTGCAGCGGCGCATGCGGGCTGCTTCACGATGGCGCTGAGCGGGCAGATTACGAGTGCTGGCTTCACGCCGGATTCTCTGGAGACGACCGCGGTGCTGACTTTGGATATGCATGGGGAGAAGCCGACGATTACGAAGATTCATTTGACGACGAAGGCGAAGATTCCCGGGATCGATAAGGCGAAGTTCGATGAGCTGGCGCACAATGCGGAGGTTGGTTGTCCGGTGTCGCGCGTGCTGAAGGCGGCTGAGATTACGCTGGATGCGACTTTGGTTTAAGTTCGGGCTAAGAAAGTTGGAGCAGGGAAAGTTGGGAGCAGGCTTCGGCTTGCTCCCTGCTGGTTTAAGGGATTGATTTGAACATTCGCTTGTCGAAGTGGAAGGGCTCGGATGGGGCGAGCTTCATCTTCGCGAAGTCTGGATGGGTTGGATTTAGCAGGATATTCCACTCGCCTTCGACGGCGACGGAAGGGACCTCCAGGGCAACCGAGGTTTGCGCGGCGATCCAGTTGGCTCCGATGGCGTGGAGCGCGGGATTGTCGGTGGCACGCCAGTTGGGGGGAAGATCTCCGAGATTGACACGAGCGAGTTTGGCTTCGTCGAGTGGGAGCGTCGCTTTGCAGGAGACGAGGTCGTCGGGGGCTACGCTGGGGTCGAGGTGGACGAAGAACTCGACGGCTGCAAGGGACAGCGACGGAGAGGTGTAGACCATGCGGATGCCTGCGGGATTCCAGCGTCCGGAGAAGAGCCGGGCTCCTTCGCCGGTAAAGGCAGAGGCGGCGAAGCGGGATTTGCAAATTCTCCAGAGGTGTAGCGGGCTTCTCTTTACCGTCATGGGAAGGAAATGAACATCGCCGGGCGAGGATCAGGAATGTGGCAGCGAGAAATATGCCCCTGCATCAGCTATAGACGCCATAGGCGATGCGGCCGAGGATGGTTTCGACGGATTTCACGCCTGCATCGGTGTCGAGGAGCTCAAATGGAGTGCTGCCCTGAAGGGCACGGTTTGGAGTCTGGAGCCAGCGGGAGGATTTGGCGCGATCGCCCAGGGTATCGTTTGCCAGTGCAAGGACGCGGGCGAGACGAACCATGCGATCGGACTCTTCGGCGGAGAGGCGGGAGTGGGAGGCAATGCGGCGGCTGAGGGTTCTGCCGGAGATGCCGACTACTTTGGCGATGGCGCTGCGGTCCATGGAGAGCTCGGCGGCGATGGTGGGAAGGATGCCGGCGGGCAGGCCTTCACGGATGAGCGTCACCAGTTGAGCTGGGGTGCCGACCTTCTTCTTGAGCACTTTCTTGCCGCCAAGTACTTCGGCGATCGCCGAAACTGTCATGCCCGCCATTCTAGCATTCTTCAAACGCCAAATGGCACTCGGCGACTAGTGTGAGTGGTTGTGGCCGTGGTGGTGGTTGTGGGCGCCTACGGCTTCGAGTTCGGGTGGGGCGCTGCAGCCGTGCGTGGTTTCGCAGCCGGTGATTTCGAACTGGATGGTGGTGTGGGTGATGTGGAAGCGATCGTGGAGGGCGCATTTGATGCCGGTGAGGATTTCGCCGCACTCAGACATGGGCATCTCGGCGATGGTGACGTGGCTGGCGAGCGCGTGAGAGCTTGATCCGAGGCTCCAGACGTGGAGATCGTGGACGTCGAGGACGCCGGTGACGGAGGCCATGGCTTCGCGGACTTCGGCGAGGCGGAGGTTGCGCGGGGTTCCTTCGAGGAGGATGTTGAGGGTCTCGCGGATGATGCCGACGGAGCTCCAGACGATCATGCCGGCGATGAGGATGGAGAGGAGCGGGTCGATCCAGGTGATGCCGGTGAAGAGGATGGCTGCGCCGCCGGCGATGACTGCGGCGGTGGAGAGGGTGTCGCCGAGCATGTGGAGGAAGACGCTGCGGATGTTGACGTCGCCGGAGAAGCGCCAGAGGAGAGCGGCGACGGTGCCGTTCATGAGGACGCCAGCTGCGGCGACGTACATCATGAGGCGAGGCTGCACGGCGACGGGTGCGGCGATGCGGTGGATGGCTTCGGCGGCGATCCATGCAGAGAGAGCGACGAGGGTGACGGCGTTGAGGAAGGCGGCGAGGACTCCTGCGCGCTGGTAGCCGAAGGTTTTTTGGTCGGTGGCGGGGCGCGCCTGGAAATAGACGGCGACGAAGGAGAGGATGATGGCGAGGAGATCGCTTACGTTGTGGCCGGCCTCGGAGATGAGGGCGAGGGAGTGGGCTCGGAGGCCGAAGAAGAATGTGGCCGCGACGTAGGCGAGAGTGAGCAGCATGGAGAACTGGAGCACCCGCTGGATTTTGCTGTTCGGGCTCGCGACCATGTGCATGATTCAAGTGTAGTCTGTGCGGGGGTCGGGTTCAATCGGAACGGCGGCGGATTGGCGCGGAGGAACGCCGATTAAAGCCCGAGGATTTGATCGGGGTATTGGGCTGGGAATGCAGGTCCTTCGACTGCGCGCTGCGCGCTTCGCTCAGGATGACACTTCTTTGAGGTTTTCGGGGGGTATCCGTGGTGATCGGTTGTTATCCGCGGTCGACGGATTCGTGGGGCTGGGAGGATTTGAGGCGGAGGCCGCTCCAGGATTCGGCGACAACGATGCTGTTGCCGGGGTTGTGCGGGGCGTAGCGTACCTGGATGGGGAGATCGGTGCGGATGCCGTGGACGAGTTCGGCGAGGGCGGTGACGTCCTGGGCGCACTCGTAGGTGACGCCGGCGATGCGGTAGTTGTAGATGATGATGTTGGGGGTGGTGGCGGCTTCTTCGGGTGCGGCTGGGATGGGATCGGGCGCGGTGCGGGCTTGGGCGATGAGGGTGTCCATGATGGTGCCGTCGGTGATGCGGCCGGAGCGGGCGAGGAGTTCGCGGCGCTGGCGTTCGAGCTCTTCTTCGGAGGGTTTGTCGCGCGTGAGGAGGTAGATGGTGGCGCCTGCCGCGGCGGCTACGGTGGCGCAGGCCGAGGCGATGACTCGCGGGGAGTGGAGGTAGGGCGGGAGATGAGTTGGATTCAGCAAGTACACAGGCGTCTGCAAAAAAGGATAGTCGAAGGCGGGCGGGTTTGGCGGCGGGGGTGTTGCGGGAGTAACCCGACGTTTGGTGGGATGGACAAAGGCGTGGGGTGACGAGCATTCGTGCGATTGGCGATATACTGGAGGTTGACCATGAAGGTTCCTTCCTCTCGCCCTGATAAGCCCTCGATGATACGTAAAGCTGCTGCCACGGAAGTTACTGGATTTGCTCACCCGCTCGATCTGGGGGAGGGGCGGCGTGTGCGCTCGACTACCGTGATCTGCGTTCGACGCGGAGATGCGGTGGTGATGGCGGCCGATGGGCAGGTGTCGGTCGGCAACGACGGTGATGAAGGGGACGGCGAAGAAGATTCGGCGGCTCTATCAGGACAAGGTGATGGCGGGGTTTGCGGGGTCGACGGCGGATGCGTTTTCGCTGTTTGCGCGGTTTGAGACGAAGCTGGAACAGTATGCGGGGAATCTGGGGCGCGCTGCGGTGGAGCTGGCGAAGGATTGGCGGACGGATAAGATGCTGCGGCAACTGGAGGCTCTGCTGATTGTGGCGGATTCGAAGCAGACGTTTCTGCTGTCGGGCAATGGCGATGTGATCGATCCGGATGAGGGGATTACGGCGATTGGCAGTGGGGGAAGTTATGCGCTGGCGAGCGCGCGGGCTCTGATGGAGAACACGGACCTGGGTGCGCGGGAGATTGCGGTGAAGAGTTTGAAGATCGCGGGGCAGATCTGTATTTACACGAACGACCAGATGACGGTGGAAGAGCTGAAGTCTGAGGCTCCGGCGAACAAGTAGGGGCGTTTCTTCGTAGAACAATTCGTTGTGAGGGATCGCGACGAGGGATGCAACAAGGAGTACTGTGATGGCGATTTTTTTACCGGGTGCTGCGGAAGACCAGGCGCTTGCGCTGGATGAGATGACTCCGCGAGAGATTGTTGCGGAGCTGGATAAATATGTGGTGGGACAGCATGCGGCGAAGCGGGCGGTAGCGATTGCGCTGCGGAATCGGATGCGTCGGCAGAAGCTTTCGCCGGAGCTGGCGGAAGAGATCATGCCGAAGAACATCATCATGATCGGGCCGACGGGCGTGGGCAAGACGGAGATTGCACGGAGGCTGGCGAAGCTGACGAACTCGCCGTTTTTGAAAGTGGAGGCAAGCAAGTTTACTGAGGTTGGGTATGTGGGGCGGGATGTGGAGTCGATTGTGCGCGATCTGGTGGAGATTGCGATCGACATGGTTCGCGAAGAGAAGATGGAAGAGGTGGAGGACAAGGCGGAGCTCGCGGCTGAGGACCGGCTGATCGATTTGTTGCTGCCGCCTACTCCTAGTTCGGAGCCTGTACAGGAGCCGGGGAGCAATGTGATTCAGTTGCCGGCGACGACTTCGGTGGAGGCTGGTGACGAGAAGCCGGGGGAGCGGGAGTTGCGGACTCGGGAGAAGCTACGGCAGCAGTTTCGCGAAGGGAAGCTGGATGAGCGAGTGGTGGAGTTGGATGTCCGGGACAGGAATCAGCCTAGCTTTGAGGTGATTTCGAATCAGGGTTCGGAGGAGATGGACATCAACCTGAAGGACATGCTGCCGGGGTTGTTTGGCCAGCGGACGAAGAAGCGGAAGATGAAGGTGGTGGAGGCTTTCGATTACCTGGTGCAGGAGGAAGAGAGCCGGCTGATCGATATGGATCAGGTGACTCGGCTGGCGGTGGAGCGGGTTGAGGATTCGGGGATGGTTTTCCTGGATGAGATCGACAAGATTGCCGGCCGTGAGGGCGGGCACGGGCCGGATGTTTCGCGTGAGGGCGTGCAGCGGGACATTCTGCCGATTGTTGAAGGGACTACGGTTAATACGAAGTATGGGATGGTTTCGACCGACCACATTTTGTTTATTGCGGCGGGGGCGTTTCATGTTTCGAAGCCCAGCGATCTGATTCCGGAGCTGCAAGGGCGATTTCCGATTCGGGTGGAGCTGTAACTCGTTGACGGTGGAGGACTTTATTCGGATTTTGACGGAGCCGAAGTCGTCGTTGGTGAAGCAGTCTACGGCGTTGCTGGAGACGGAGGGGTTGAAGCTTGAGTTTACGAAGGAGGCGATTGCGGAGATGGCGCAGTTTGCTTTCAAAGTGAACGAAACTACTGAAAATATTGGGGCTCGGCGGCTGCATACGATTCTGGAGCGGGTGCTGGATGAGATCAGTTTTCAGGCGCCGGATCTGTTCAAGAGTCCGCGGGCGGAGATTACGGAGGAGGGTGTTGTGGGGGAAGTACATGCATCTGCGTCACTTACGGGGGAACCGCAGAAGTCTTCGCCGCCTTTGCCGGTGATCGAGCGGCAGACGGCGAATGGCGTTGAGAAGGTGATTGTGGTGGATCCGGAGTATGTGCGGCAGCAAGTGGCTTCGATCGTGAAGGATCAGGATCTTTCGCGGTATATTTTGTAGTTTTTTCTGCGGAATGGTGGAGCGGTGTTTTTCGCGGGGTTAAGCGATTGTCCTGTCGAAAATCGTGGTGAGTTGCGCGGTAAATCGTGGTGAGTTTGCGGTGCAACCGTGGTTTTTGGGTGGTGCGATTTCTGCGCTGAGTTTTCTGCCACTTTTTGAGATTTTTTTTTCCGAATTCGGGGCCGGGAGAGAAGAACTGTTTTTGTTTCCGGGTTTCAGGTATCAAGTAGCGGGTCTTGGGTTACGGCGGCAAACGGCGTTTAAGGGTACGACAAGAAGAGTGTTCCGGATTGCAACTTTTATGTAAATTGCGGAGCAGCTAAAATTGCATGACTCGCAGCAAAAGATATGCGCAGATTAGTGCGCAGACTGGTATCCTTCGACATTGCAGGGTTGTTGCTGATCGCGGGCCGGCGTAAGGCGCAATCGAAGTTGAAAACCCCAGTAATCGAAGTTGAACAACGCAGCTGATTCAGAGAAGCGATTGCTTGACGAGGGCGGCCTCTCCCAGATGTTCCCAGCCGCCAGGTGAACGATGCGCCCTTCGAGCCTCGGGCCTTGAGGCCAATCCAAGCGATGCGGTGCATGGAGCCTGATGAACTATTCGTTTTTGCCCGATTTGCTGGCGCTTACGATCCTGATTGTCATCCTGTTGCTTCTGCGCAGGCGTCATCCTCAGGGGCGGGCGGATATCTGGCTATTGGGCTTGTTCTTCACGCTGGTGGAAGCGGTGGCGCACACGTTCTATCCGCTGGATGGTCCGCCTCCGTGGACTCTGCATGTCATTGTCATGGATTGCTACGTGCTGGCGGGCGTGGTGTTCGTGTGGGCTTCGGCGGGATATCCGGGGTCGAACACATCGGAGCTGTTTTACCTGTGGGTGAATTCGATTCCTCTGCTGGCGTTGACGACGCTGTACGGGATGCATCTGTATTCGCAGGGCGCGTTTTTGGTGTGCATCGGGGCGGGGCTGGTGGCGGGTGTGATCAGTTCGCTCTACCTGAAGCACAGCTGGAAGTATGCGGTGCTGCACGCGGCGGGCTGGCTGTTGATGGCGTACCTCGTGCGGCGGGCAGAGTATCGGGAGGCGGTGTATTGGAGCCTGTGCGCGCTTTATACGCTGGCGGCAATCAATTTTGAGCGGCGGCTGGCACGCAACAGCACGGGGAAGCTGGCGATTGTGACGGGCTTTGCGATCTGGGCGGTGTGCCTGCTGATGCATCCGTGGATTGTGAGGTACAGAGAGTACGCCGACATTGCATCGCATGTGTGGAACATGCAGAAGTCGCTGATCTCGATTGGCATGATCCTGGTGATGCTGGAGGAGCAGGTTTCGAGCAACGAGTGGCTGGCGCTTCATGATGAGCTGACGGGTTTGCCGAATCGGAGGCTGTTCGCGGACCGGCTGTCGGCAGCGATTGCACGGGCCGACCGGATGCGGGGACGGTTGGCGCTGCTGATTCTGGATCTGAACGGCTTCAAGGCGATCAACGACTCGATGGGCCACCAGGCGGGAGACCAGGTGCTGCGGGAGGTGGCGAACCATCTGCGAAAGAGCGTGCGGGGGTCGGATACGCTGGCGCGGCTGGGCGGAGATGAGTTCATTATTGTGGCGGCGGATCTGGGAGTGGACCAGACGCTGGATCACTTTATGGAGTCGGTGCGGAGTGCCCTGGACGAGCCGATGCTGGTGGATGGTCATACGATGACTATTTCGGCGAGCCTGGGAATGTCGGTGTATCCGGATGATGCGGCGGACTCGATCCAGTTGTTGCGGGTGGCGGACCAGAGGATGTATGCGCTGAAGCAGCGGCCGGAACTGGCTCCGAAGACTCTCGGAAATATGAGGGCGGTGGGCGATTCGACTCCGGTGGCGGTGGCGGGTGGTAAGGGTTGACTAGGGACTAGGGACTAGGGACTAGGGACATACAAAAACAAATGCAGGTCCTTCGACTGCGCAGTTCGCAAAGTACGCGAACTGCTTCGCTCAGGATGACACACTCTATTTTGTTCAGAATGGCACACTCTATTTTGTTCAGGATGACACACTCTATTTTGTTCAGAATGGCACACTCTATTTTGTTCAGAATGACGCACTCTATTTTGTTCAGAATGACACCGGGTTGCGTTTGCCTGGCTAACACCAAGTTGCGCTGCTGAGGATGTAAGAGAACAGGAGAGCCCTGAGTTGGGCCCTCCTGTTTGTGTTGCCCTGAATGAAAAGGCTTGCGAGAAAAACTAGCGGCCTACGTGTCCTCGACCGTCACGACGTTCGTTGCCCTTGAAGTTTTCCGCGTGGCCGTTCCAGCCCTCGCGTGGCTTTTCGCCGGCGTGCGGATACTCACCGTGGTAGCCGTGATCAGGGTGGTAGTGGGTGTCGACGTAGCCATGGAAGTTGGAGGGGCCGTGGAACCAGGGACCGGCTCCGATGAAGACACCGCTGGAGAACCACTCAGGGCCGTAATAGCCGTAAGGGGCGCAGTTGTAGGGCGGGGCTTCGTAGTAGCCGTAAGGGCATGCGGGCGCGGCGCCGATGCTTACGCTGACCTGGGCCTGGGTTTGGGGAGGGGTTGCAACAAAGAAACACAGACTGGCTGCTGCAGATAGAGCAAGGATTTTAAAACTTCTCATGAGATCACCTCTGCCTGGTTAGAGGGAAGTTGATTTGGGCTGCGTTGTTTGGGGAGTGCGAGATAAAAATGGGGTTGTGCCGGAAAGGTTGCTTTGTATATGTGGATGGTTTTTGTGGGCTGAAGGGGTTTTATCGAACGGTAATGGAACGCAACGCCAACAGCAGATCCCTCCGCTGCAGAATGACAAAAAAGGGCACCAGCAAATGCAACCGCAGGTCCCTTCGACTCGCGCTGCGCGCTGCGCTCAGGATGACACTTCTTCAAGGTAGGTGCGCAAGAGAACGAACAACGGCAAATGCAAAATGCGGGGGTCTCCCCACTGCGCAACAGACGATGAGACTGTCTGTTACTCCGGTCGAGATGACGCTATTTTTCGATAGTTCGATAGGCGGAAGGAAGACAACGTCAAGGGCAAATGGAATGGCAACCCACGCTTCACGGTGGGACAGTGAAGAATGGGTTGCCTTGTTTTGATTCGGATCGAATTGCTATTTGCGGATGGGACTACTTGCCTACGTGGCCGCGTCCGTCACGCGTTTCGTTTCCCTTGAAGTTTTTGGGTGGGTTGGCGTGCTCTGCGGTGGCTTTCTCGCCGCGCTCGGGCATAGCGCCCTTGTAGCCGTGCTCGGGATTGTAGGTGTTGTTTACCTGGCCGCGAAAGTTGGATGGGCCATGAAACCACGGTCCGGCACCAACGAATACACCGCTGGTGAACCAGCTGGGTCCGTAGTAACCGTAGGGAGCGCAGCCGTAGGGAGCGGATTCGAAGTAGCCGTAGGGGCACGCTGGAGCTGCGCCGATTTCGATGCTGACCTGAGATTGAGCTTTGGGAGCGCTTGCGGCGAAGCAGAGACCGGCGACAGCGGCCAAAGTAAAGAACTTAATGCCTTGCATGGAGTTACCTCAGCCTGGTGAGAGAGGTGGCGAGGTGGTTTAGTTGTGCCGACGACAAAACTAATACCAAAAGAACTCGGCGGCCTTTGCGGGCCGCCGAGTTCGCAATGAAGATTTGTGGATGGATTATCGAGCTGCGCCAGCGGGTTCGCTGATGTCTGCGAGGCGCTTGGCGAGTATTGCCTCGAGGTCGACGATGGCTTTAGAGAAGCCGTCGATGCCTTCTTTTAGTTTGTCGTTGGCCATGCGGTCTGCGGCGTGCATCTTGTCGTAGGTGGCTTTGTCCATGGGAATCTTCTCGATATTCAAAGACTGAGCCTTTGCGGGATCAAGCTTGCGCGTGAGCGTGCCTTCGGTGGTGGAGAGCTCTTCGAGAAGCTTGGGTGCGATGGTGAGCAGGTCGCAGCCAGCGAGTTCTTTGATCTCGTCGGTGTTGCGGAAGCTAGCGCCCATGACGACAGTCTTGTAGCCGAATTTCTTGTAGTAGTTGTAGATCGTCGTGACCGACTCCACGCCGGGGTCATTGGGGCCGTCGTTGTTGCGGCTGGGCTCGTTCTTCTTGAACCAGTCGAGAATGCGTCCGACGAAGGGCGAGATGAGCGTGGCCTTGGCTTCGGCGGCGGCGACGGCCTGGTGGATGCCGAAGAGGAGGGTCATGTTGCAGTGGATGCCTTCCTTTTCGAGGATCTCGGCGGCGCGGATGCCCTCCCATGTGGAGGCGAGCTTGATGAGGATGCGGTCGCGGGAGATGCCGGCCTTGTCGTAGAGCTTGATGATCTCGTGGGCCTCGGCGACGGACTTGTCGGTGTCGTAGGAGAGGCGGGCGTCGACCTCGGTGGAGACTCGGCCGGGGATGATGTCGAGGATCTTGAGACCGAAGGCGACCTCGAGCGGGCGGAAGGACGCGGCGGCAACGTCGTTGTCGCTGGCGGTGGCGCCGAGGTCTTTGCGGAGTTGCTTGAGAACGCCGTCGACTACGGGTTGGTACTCGGGCTTTTCGGAGGCGGCGGCGATGAGGGATGGGTTGGTGGTGGCGTCCTGCGGGTGGAACTGCTTAATCGCGTTGAAGTCGCCGGTGTCGGAGACGACGGTGGTCATGCCGCGAAGCTGCTCGAGAAAAGATGCCATGGGATTGCTCCTTCGCTGTTGGTTGAGATTTTATCAAGTTCTGGTCGACCGCGGATTTCCGCGGATAGGGGCGATAAAGGCGTAACACGGATAAAAGGGATAAAAGACTGATAAAGGCGGATTGGGGAACTCCGCATTGAAGACTTTGCGCTCGCTGTTTGAAGGTTTTTTAGGTTTTTATCCGTTGATATCCTGTGATCCGCGGTCCGTTTTACTCGGCGGCGAACTGGTTTTCGAGGATGCCCAGGCCGTCGATTTCTACTTGGATGCGGTCACCGGGGCGAACGGCTCCTACTCCTGCGGGAGTTCCTGTGGGGATGAGGTCGCCGGGTTCGAGGGTCATGGTCTGGGAGATGTAGCGGAGGAGCTCGGCGATGGGGAAGATGAAGTCGCGGGTGGAACCTTGCTGCTTGACGGCTCCGTTGAGGCGGGTGATGACGGTGACGGGTTGGCCGCCGGCGGGGTCGATCTCGTCGGAGACGATGGGGCCAACGGGGCAGAAGGTGTCGAAACCTTTGCCGCGGGTCCACTGACCGTCGGATTTCTGGATGTCGCGGGCGGTGACGTCGTTGACGCAGACGTAGCCGCGAATGTAGGGGCGGACGTCTTCGTCGGGGCCGATCTTGTGGCAGCGGCGGCCGATTACGATGCCTAGCTCGCCCTCGTAATCGACGCGGGTGGAGATGGAGGGCATGACGATGGTGCCGCGGGGTGGCAAGAGGGAGGAGAACGGCTTGAGGAAGAGGAGAGGTTCCTTTGGGACTTCGTTGCCCAGCTCGGCGGCATGGTCGCGGTAGTTACGGCCTACGCAGAGGATCTTGGAGGGAGAGACGGGGGGGAGGAGGTTGAGGTCGGAGAGGGGTGTCGGCTCGAAGTTGGTGGCGGTGGTGGGGACGGGAAGGCCGCCGAGGACGCGGGCGGAGAGGTCTTCCTGAGGGGCCTGCATAGGCAGCGTGGCCCAGAGGACTCCGTTGCGCTTTTCTACGAGGGCGTAGCGGGAGAGGGTGGCTCCGTTTTCAGACGACAAGTATTTGCAGTAACGCATGGGGTGTTATGGCTCCCTGAGGGTTTCTTGCACAGGCTCGCTGCGCGGGCTCTCGTTGCCTGCTTGATCGACAGCAGAGACACGATAGGCGTAGCGGTGGCCAGGCTTGGCGGTTTGGTCGCGGTAGGCAGGACCGACGACGGGAGTTTGGTTGAGACGCGTCGCTGTGGCCGCGACTGCGCCGGTGGAGTCTATGTCTTGACGATACACAAAATATCCGGCGAGGTCGGCGTCGGAATCGGGAGTCCAGGAGAGATCGATGGAGCGGTCGGTGGGGGAGAGGCCGCCGGGGACGGCTTCGAGGCCGGTGGGGGTGTGGGGCGGGAAGATGTCGTGGAGGGTGAAGGTGACCGGTGGCGAGATTGGGCTGCGGAGTTCGAGTACGTGGCCAGCCAAGGTGACGGTGAGGACGCGCCGGGCGGTGTAGCGGTAGGTGGAGTTTTTCTGGGCGGTGTGGTCGAGGGTGCCGCCGGGATCGGAGGTAGCGGCGGGGGTGCGGAGTTTGGTTTCGGTGGGGGCGGGGGCAGTTGGCGTGGGAGGGTTTGGTTGGGATTTTTGTGGGGGCTTTTTGGCGATGGGGTTGGGGGAAGGTTTGGCGGATTTGACGGTCGGCAGGATGGGGGTGCCGTCGGGGTTGAGAGGGATGCGGGTGAGCTCGATTGCGGCGGGGGAGGGGGTGGCGGTCCAGGTGAGCTGGATGCCTTCAGGGCTGGGGGTGGTCTGGAGCGCGGTGACAGGCGGCGGGGCGGAGCCTGCGGCGGCGAAGGCTTGGTTGGAGGGGCCGGCGGAGCGGTTGTGGGAGTTGAGGAGTTGGATGCGGTAGATGAGGAGGGTGGCGGGATCGGTGGTGAGGGTGGCGGGTAAGGTGTCGGAGGCGGTGGAGGGGCCGGCTTGGGTTGGGATGCGAATGGTCTGGGTGCAGGGAGCAGAGGCGGCGGTGGTGCGGCAGATCTCGGCGGTGATGGGGCCTTTGACGGGGACGCGGGAGGTGGTTTGGGTGGGGGTGGTCCAGTGTAGATGGACGGTGTTGCCGATGCGCTCGGCGGTGAGGTCTTTAATGGGATCGGGGAGGTTGAGGGAGGGGGTTAGGGGGGGTGCGGGGCTGGCGCAGCCGATGGTCAGGGCGGTGAGGAGTGCGGCGGACGTGACGGGGAACCACTTTGGGGCGGGGGAAGGATGGGACGAGGGGAGGAACTCCATGGATGGTTTGATCATACGGCGAAGGATGGTCCGTCGATGGTCTCGGGGCTTGATAGCGGTTTGGAGGGGCGGCTAATTTTGATGGACTCCTGGGCAATTCGGAAGCCGCGCGGGGCATCCAATCCAAAAAGCAGGGCGGACCGTACAACGTTTGACCCTGTTTCAACATCTGTTGGTGCAGCACAACCAATCCTATGAGCAAAAATATCATCTCCGCGACCGTATCAGACTCTTCTCCGATTCTTCCCTCCCCGGAAGATGTTCTTTCAGGCAACGGGGGGAATGGGCACCGTACACTGCACGTCGATGGCGAAGCTGCTGAATCGTTCATCGCCGAGAAACGGATTGGGGAGCGGATCAAACACCTGCGACTGAAGAAGTCGATGGGGCTGGTGGAGCTGGGCAGGCACACGGGCCTCTCGGCGAGCTTCCTGTCGCAGCTTGAGACAGGACGGGTTGTGCCGACGCTGCGGAACCTTGCGCGGATTGCGATGGTCTTCTCGAAGGACCTGAGCTACTTCTTCGACCCGGAGCCGCAGACTCTGTTCCGGCTGCACCGGCGGGATGACCGGGTGCGGATGCCGCAGACGGGTGCCGATGATCCTGCGTATTTCTTCGAGAGTCTCGGGTATCTGGTTCCTGACCGGCAGCTCGATCCCTACTTTGCGGAGTTTCTGCCGATGAAGGAAGGACGTGTGCCGCGCGCGCATCAGCATGCGGGTTGTGAGTTTCTTTATCTGCTGACGGGGACGCTGGATGTGCGGCATGGGGATGCAATTCACCGGGTAGAGGCGGGGGATGCGATCTACTTTGACGCGAATACGACTCACAGCTACATGTGCAGCGGGAAGACTCCGGCTGCCGCGGTGATTGTGACGCTGCAGAATCCTCTGGTGCTGCAGTCGGGCCAGGGAGTGCGCTCGATTGGGCAGGGGAATGGGAAGGTGCGGAGTATTCCGCCACCCATGCTGCCGACGGGGATGGCGAAGAAGAGCTCGGAGCGGATGCAGTAGGTAGGTCTTGCGGGCATCAAGCCAAACCGACAGACGTTCGCTCAATTGCCAGTTCCGGTCAGTTGAATCGAGTCCGGAGAACTGGGTGCGCTGCTCACGATTTGTAAGTATGCCGTACGGGGTCCTGAAGCCGTCGGGGTAAAAGTGACCGAAATACTGCAGCCTTGGCCGGGTTGGAAGTTGTTACCGGCACACGTGTTTGTTTCTTGAAAATCACCGGGATTGGCGCCAGCTATGGTGATCCCCGTGGCTTGGATTACGGCCGGAACGTTTCCTGCACTGGTCAAAGTAACCGTGAGCGAGGTTGAGGTAGATCCCACATCTCGCGCCGCGAATGAAAGTGTTGAACTCCCGCATTCGTTCCGCTGATTGAGAAGACATACAGTGGAATCGCAGATGCGCCGCCGTTGGTGAGTGTCACCGTTTGGGCGGACGAATTGATCGACACAATCGTATCCGGAAACGTCAGCGTACCTGGTGAGATCGACAGCGTTGATGGCAGTGTTAACGTCACTGTCCAGTCTGGGGGTGCCATGGACAGCGTGGGCTGAAACGCCGCGGTCGGTGTGAGCAGGGCGTAGAGATTCGAAATATTTGCGGTGGGATTGTTGGCGATATTCAAACCAGCGCCGGAGATATCCGTCGGAGCGGTGCCGCCGGTTGGTGTGGTGGCTGCGAAGAGGGTTCCGCAGGTTGAGCCGTCTCCGGAGACGCCTCCGGCTGAGTTGACGCAACTGGAGAGGATATCGGCGAGAGTGTTGAGCTGGGTTACCGGGACGGTTGTGCCGGAGGGGACGTTCTGGCCTGGGGCCGAGCCCGTCGTCGTGTTGACGTATTGGGAGGCGAGGGAGAAGGCGCTTGAGAGGGCGGACGCGTCGGACGAGCCCGAGCCTATGTTGGTGTAGGAGGTCATAAACGGAGCGAGCGGCCAGATGGCGCCTACCGTGGTGAGCTCGTTGATGGTGATGAAGGTGGATGAGGTGAGGTTGCCACAGGGGCCGAGAGCGGCCATCAACGCGATGTCGGTGTTGTTGGTGCCGGGACTGAGGCCGGGGTTGCCGCCAGTTGCTGCGACGTAGACGAGCGTGGACGCAGAAGGGCAGGTGTAGGCGCCGGTGAGGTTGAAGTTGCCGTTGGCGTCGCTGGTGACGGGGGTTGTCATGAGCGACGTGGACGGGGAGCCGTCGCCAGTGGTGCCTGCGGCATAGAGGGTGAGCGTGGCTCCGCTGATGGGCTGCTGGCCGCCGTGGACGCTGCTGTGGCGGACGAGAGGCTCGGCGATCTTGCCGGGCTGGGTTTGGGAGCAGCCGGCGAACAGGAGGGAAAGCAGGAGGCAGGCATAGATATAGGGAGAGCGGGGAGGAGCAGGGGTCCTGAGGGGTCCTGATGATTCTACCTGCGTAGTGTGGGGTGGAATGAGTGGGTTTGCAAGTGAATTTTGCCAGGGGTACTGGACCGACAACGGAAAATGCAACCGCAGGTCCTTCGACCTCGCAATTCGCAAAGTGCGCGAACCGCTTCGCTCAGGATGACACCTTCATTCATTTAGCTGGAAGGAGAAGAATCGGCAACGGCAACTCACCCGGCTCGGTGGCTCTTATGTGGTTGCGGCGGTGGTTTGTTCGATGGTGGGGAGCTTGGGCAGGGTGACGGGCATGACGTCGAGGCGCTGGAGGGCTTTGCGAGTCAGGCCGGTCAGGGGGAGCGATTTGAGACGGGTGGTGAGGACCCAGGTGAGGTCTTTGTTGGAGGCGGGGATGGCGCGGCGAAGGCCGCTGTCTGCGGGGCCCTGGGCGGCGTAGATCTGAACGTAGTAGTTGGTGTTGGTGATGGCGTGGCGGAGGCGGAGCATGGGCTCGCGGCCCTGGACGGCGTCGAGAGGGACGGGTGGGAGCTCGTACATGCCGGGCATGAGGGTGGCATGTTCGGCGCGCTTCTCGAGAAGGACCTCGGTGAGGGCTCCGCGTTTGCGGAGGCTGAGGAGATAGGCCGATTGGCGGCTGAGCTGCGCGGCGCGGGGGGTGGTGAGATGTTCGCCGCGGGTTTGGCACATGGAGAAGACGGGACAGTGGAGGCAGAGGGGTGCGCGCGGGAGGCAGATGGTGGCGCCGAGCTCCATCATGGCCTGGTTGTGATCGCCTGCGGCGTTGGAGCCTTCGGCGGTGAAACGTTTGGGGATGAGTGCGGCGGCTTTTTTCTGGACGTAGGCGCGGCCTTCGGCGGATTTTGATTCGGGGCGGCCGGAGATGCGGAGGAGGACGCGCTCGACGTTGCCGTCGACTACGGCGATGCTCTCGCCGAAGGCGATGCTGGCGATGGCGGCGGAGGTGTATTCGCCGATGCCGGGGAGGGTGCGGAGTTCGGCGGCGGTTTTGGGGAGCTCGCCGTTGCGCTCGCGGACGAGGAACTGGGCGGCTTTGTGGAGCATGCGGGCTCGGCGATAGTAGCCGAGGCCGGACCAGATGGCGAGGACTTCAGCTTCGGTGGCGAGGGCGAGCGAGAACATGGTGGGGAAGCGGCGGAGGAAGGTTTGGTAGTGGTCGATGACGGCAGCGACGCGGGTCTGCTGGAGCATGACCTCGGAGAGCCAGGTGCGGTAGGGGTCGGTGACGTTGCGCCAGGGGAGTTCGCGGGCGTGGGTTTTGTACCAGGCCATGAGCTTGCTGCGGAAGCGGGCGGGGTCCAGCTTTTCTTCCGGTGGGTCGGCTGGCTTTGCGTTGGCTTGCATCGGGGTAAGTCTATCGTTTTCGTTCACGGTGCGGAATGAGAAACGAAAGAAAAGGCTGGTGGAGGGTATGGGATCCCACCCTTCGCAAAAAACGCGAAGGATGGGGCACCCGCGGTGTTTCTGGAGGGCTACACTCGGGTTGATGATGCGGTGTGGCGGAGAGTCGAGTGGGGGGTTGAGGACAGGGCGGCGGAATTTTTTGCGGCTCGCGGGGATGGCGGCCGGGGCGGCTTTGTTGCCTGCGCGGGGTGGGGGTGCCCCTACGGCTGCAGCGCATCCGGTGTTTCCTAGTGGCGACGCGCGATGGCAGAAGACGTGGGATGCCGCGCTGGCGGTGCTGGCGGGGAATGTGAAGACGCTTCCGCACTATGGGGAGCCGGTGCTGATTGAAGGGGCGGTGTATCCGGGCGTGTGGCAGGAGTGCGGGCCGAACGAGGGATTGGTGTATGGGACGCTGGGGCAGTTTGTTGCGGTGAAGGATGGCGGGCCTGCTCCGCTGGAGATTGCGCGGAATAATCACATGGCTTTTTTTGCGCTGCAGAAGCCGGTGGGGGCGGATTCGGCGGGACAGATTCCTTCTGCGATCAAAGTGAGCGATGTTGGATTTGGGCAGATTCAGATGGTGGTGCCGATTGCGTCGACCGCTTGGGAGCTAGCGGAGCTGACGGATGATGATGAGCTGCTGGTGACGGCTTATGCGGCTTGCAGCCGTTGGGATGCGTGGCTGCGGGAGTATCGGGATACACGGAAGACGGGGCTGGTGGAGGGTTTCTGCACGTATGACACGGGGCATGACAACAGCCCGCGGTGGGCGGGGATTCCGAACCGGTGTCCGGATGCGGATGCGAGGAAGTGTCCGCCGATTGCTTCGATGCCGCGGTTGTGTCCTGATCTATCGGCTACGGTGTTTGGTGCGCGGATGGCGCTGGCGCATATGGCTACGGCGCTGGGTAAGGGCGATGAGGCTAGCCGCTGGCATGACGATGCGGAGAAGATTCGGGTGCTGATTGTTGAGCGGTTGTATGACCCGAAGGATGCTTCGTTTTATGACCTGGACGCGCAGAATAATTTTGTGAAGGTGCGGTCGGATGTGAATAGTCGCGTGCTGGGTGAGCATGTGTTGAAGCGATATGACGCGAAGGATAGGGCGATCTTTGACGCGGTGTGGACGAAGCAGATTCATAATCCGAAGGCTTTCTGGGCGCCTTATCCGCTGACTTCGGTGGCGATGGATGATCCTGCGTTTGTGCGACCGATTCCACGAAATAGCTGGGGTGGGGCAAGCCAGGCGCTGACAGCGCTGCGGGCTCCGCGATGGATGCCGTACTACGGTAAGCAGACGGAGTTGAACCACATGATGGGACAGTGGTGTGAGGCGATTATGCGGCATGGGGAGTTTCGCCAGCAGATGGATCCGATGACGGGAGATTTTACGCAGGCTGATCCGAGTGGGTATTCGCCGGCAGCGCTGGTGTTTCTGGATTACGCGCGGCGGCTTAGCCACTCAGCCGCTTAGGGGCGGGCCGAGACGGAAACGCTCGCGGATCTCGTAACGGGAGCCGGTGGGCTCGGTGAAGCTTTCGTAGAGAAGAAATTCGTTGGCCATGAATAGGGTGAACTTCGGGTCGCGCTCGATACGGGATTTTAGATGGCGAATGGCTGGTGTAGCATCTTTGTCTTTGGCGCGGGCGAGAGTGATGTGGGGATGGTAGGGGCGTGTTTCAGGGACGAAACCGCATGGGGTGGTGGCGGCGATGACGGCTTGTTGAAGAACGAGCAGGATAGGCGCGGGTCTGACCTCGGCGAAGAAGATTCCTGCATGGTCGAAGATGCCGGTTGATTCGAGGCGGATGGGCACGTGGGGCAGGTGGATTTCGCGAAGGCGCGAGATGAGGCAGTTGTATTGTTGCTGGTCGGTGCTGCCGAGGAACTGGAGAGTGACGTGCCAGCTTTCGGGTGGGGGCCAACGGAGCGAGTTGTCTTTGGTTCGGAGGCGAGCGGTGAGTTGTGTGAGTTCGTCGATGACGATGGGGGGTAGCGGG
The DNA here is from genome assembly GCA_963841335.1 of uncultured Acidobacteriaceae bacterium. Classification (GTDB taxonomy): domain Bacteria; phylum Acidobacteriota; class Terriglobia; order Terriglobales; family Acidobacteriaceae; genus Edaphobacter. The sequence goes on from CAWJCF010000001.1 coordinate 1,835,756, forward strand.
ATTCCGACGAAGAGGCGCATACGACTTAATCTGATGCGTCAGCCACAATTACGTAGCGGCACAATTTATTTGCGGTAGACTTTGGCGACATAGGGCCCTGCACGTAAGGAGACCCCCATGAAGCGTCGCAGCTTTCTGAAATCTGCCGTCTCTGTTTTTCCGATCGCACTCTCTCAACCCTTTGTTCTGGCTGGTGAACCGACAGCTGACTTGTCTCCGGAGGCACACGTTGTGCCCGCGGGGCAGGACATGTTTGGCGAGGCTCGATCGCTGGGTTTCAGCCGAATCACGTTCAAGACTTCGACGCAGGAGACCGATCACGTCTTCCTTATCGAGCACGACAACCTCCTTCCGGGAGGTCCCGGGCTGCATTTTCATCTGGCGCAGGAGGAATGGTTCTACGTGATGGAGGGGGAGGTCGTCTTTCAGGTGGGGGAGAAGCGTTTGCGGTTGGGAGCGGGGGAGTCGGTGCTTGCGCCTCGCAAAGTGCCGCACACGTTTACCGCTGTCGGAGACAAACCGGCGAAGATGCTGATTGCATTTTCTCCGGCGGGCAGGATGGAGGCGTTCTTTCGTGAGGCTGCCAAACCCGGGGCAGCTCCGATGGATGCAGCTCTGTTTCAAAAGTACGAGATGGTGCTTGTCGGGCCTCCCATTAAAGCGTAGGAACGGGATTCCGCCTCAACAGTTTTGATATTTCCAGTTGCGCTGCTTGCCTTCGGCGATCCACTCGATGGCTTGCGCGATGCGTTTTTCGCGGGTCTCGGGGCGCTTTGCTTCAGCGATCCAGTCGGCGTACTCGCGCTTGCAGGATGGGGAGAAGTCGGCGAAGACTTTGGCGGCGGCTTTGTTCTTTTTTAGCGCGGCGGTTAATTCCGCGGGGACTTCGGGAGGCGGCTTTACGGATTTCTTTGTGCGTTCGAGGGATTTCGTGCGCTCTCCGTTGACGATGAGGCCGGCGGCGTGGCGATAGTAACCGAGGAGCTGCTTGTCGGGCGGGAGGTCTTTGAGGCTGGTGATTTTTCCTAGGGAGCCCATGCCGTTTTCGGAGTGCAGGCCGTCGGCGTTGAGGATGGCGTTCATCTCCGGACCCCAGAGGCCCAGGGCGCAGTGTTGCTTGAATGCAGCCATGTGGCCGAGGATGACGCCGCGAATTGTGAAGAAGGGCATGCTCCACTTGATGGCTTCTTCGACATCGGGCGAGGCTTTGTGGGCGAGCTCGCGGATGTGGGTAAGGATGGGTTGCGCGAAGGGTTGGGCCTTGGCGATGTAGGCGTCGACTTTAGGGTTGAAGTCTGTATTTTTCACGAGAGCAGTTTATCGCTTGTTTTGAGGCGTGGGCAGGGGCAAATCTTTCTCCAGGGGCGAAATACAGGGGTCTCTCCACTGCGCTGCGCTTCAGTCGAGATGACGGAGTTGGGTGGGTGGGCTGTTCTTATTTCGCTGCCGGTTTGTCGTCATCAAACATCTTGCTGAAGTCCGCTTGGGTCTTTGGGTTCTTATCCACCACCAGGTCGATGTTCTGTCCGGTTACGTCGCTGTCGCTGACGATTACGCTCATGGAGCCATCTTTATAGCTGCGGATCGTCTTCTGGCCCGTCCCGAAGAGGTTTGCCTTGTCCTTGTCGGTCTTCGGCTTCGGCTCGGTGTCCTCCGCGTCTGAAACCTTCATGGTGTAGGTTCCGGGGGGCAGAAACGTGACCGTGAAGTTGCCCGCCGCGTCCACCGACGCCGACCGTACAAACTCGTTGTCCTTGCCGTCCTGCAATCGCACGGTGGCCTGGTTGATGCCATGATGGTCCTCCGCCGAGGCTATCGTTCCGCTTACGGAGTGCAGACCGGCGAGGTTCAGCGTCATCGCCTGATCGCGGAGGTCTTCGCCGGCCGTCAACGTCACCGGCTTCGCATCGGCCTTATGGAGGGCCGAAGGCGCATAGACTATCATCGGCGTCACGGCCATCGCCTTCGCGAGGTTCATCCCGGCGCCCAGGCCCGACTGGCCGCCTGTCCGCAGTGTCGCCGTTACGATGTAATCTCCTGGGGCCAGCCCCGAAATGCGATAGTGTCCGAGGTCGTCGCTGATCGAAAGCGCGCTCAACAAGCTGGCCATCGCCAGCATGCCGAACTGCGATGGTGGCTTCGCATCGCCCTTCCCGGGAGTCACCGTAAAGATCGCGCCCGTTACCGGACTGCCATCGTCCCATGAGATTACGCCGGAGATTGCGGCTCCGCGTGCGATCGTTACATCCGCCGTGCTTTGGTGGTCCGCCGCGACGTGCACTATCTGCACGCCCGGCAGTGGCTTCTTCAGGTCAGCGCCGGCTTCGAAGATTGCCTGCACCTGGTTCATCGGGGAAACATAACCTGACGCCGATCCGAACACGTAGTAATCTCCCGGTGCGACATCTGTCGCCACATACGCACCGTCGGCGCCGGTTTGCGCCTGCACCATGTTGGTCTTGCCGATGTTCTTAAAGGCGGTAGTCATCGCCTTCATCTTCGCCTCATCGCTTGCGTCGGGATCGGGCTTGGGCGTTGCGGTGACCTCAGCAGGTACGCCGTACAGCGCGACTGTCGCAAACCGTGCAGGGCGCTCTGTATCGCCCAGGGTGACATGGCCGGTTACGGTGCCTGTGCCGGTGGCCGAGGCCGGTTGCTGTGCCACCGAAACCATTGCAAGAGCAGACAAAGCAAACAGAGAAATAGAGCTGTGCAAGATGTTGATCTTCATGCAGCCAAGGTATCAGTGACAGTGCGTGTTGTCGTAATGTTATTCGTCACTTGCAGATCAACTGTAAAAACAGATGCCCCTTCTTTTTCCGGTACGGGAGGCCCAGGGCCGGAGCCTTGGGTTACCTGGGAGCGAGGACGTCGAACCGTCAGATTGCCTGATGGGGCTAGAGTGTGTCTCCATTTTTGGGTTTGGGAGTGGTGGGGTAGGGTTTGACGGGGTAGGGTGGGCCTTTGGCGAAGACCTTTTGCATGGAGGCATCGTAGCCGTAGAGGTCGTCGAAGAAGTCGACCTGATTGTCGTCGTCGACGCGGGCGGTGAGGTAGAAGATGACGATGGGGAGTGGGTTTTTGAGGCTGACGGTACGGTTGTTAGAGCCATTGTTCATAGCTTCCTGAACTTTGGCGAGATCCCAGTCTCCGCCCTGGCCCTGAAGGACCCATGCGGCGAGGTCGGCGGGTTTCTGCACGCGAATACAGCCGTGGGAGAAGTCGCGGCGGGTTTGCTCAAAGAGCGAGACGGCGGGGGTGGAGTGGAGGTAGATGTCGTACTGGTTGGGGAAGATGAATTTGACGAGGCCGAGGGAGTTTTTGGGACCGGGTTTTTCGCGGACCATTACGCCGCCCTGTGCGACCTGCTTGGCGGTGTAGTCGGCGAGTACGGCGCCCTTGGCGTCGGTGACTTCGAAGTTCTTGCTGGCGAGGTAGCCGTGGTTTGAGGCGATACGTGGGGCCAGTTCGTTGCGGGCGATGTCGACCGGGACGTTCCAGTAGGGACGGAAGACGAGGTACTTCATCATGTGTGTGAAGACAGGGGTGTCGTGGTCGCCCATGACCTTGCCGACGACGACGCGCATGGTGAAGTCGAGTTTGTGGTCGGGATCGTAGCCGCGAAGAACGAACTCAGGCAGGTTGACCATGAGGCGGGCGTGGAGGTAAGGGTCGGGGAGCCAGCGCCAGCGCTCGAGGGAGTCCTGCAGCTGGGCTACGCGGTCGCTGATGGGGACGTTGAGGGACTTGATGGTCTGCGGAGTGAGGTTGCCGTCTTCGGTGTAGCCATGGCGGTGCTGGTAGTGCTTCACGGCGGTGGCGAGGTCGGCGTTGTAGATGCCTGCGGTGAGGGCGGTGTCGGATGAGGCGTCGTCTTCGAGCTGGAGGCGAAGGAGCAGGGGTTCGAGGGCGGGGTAGGTTCCGCCGACGGCGACGGGTTTGGAGACGGTGGGGAGCGGGTCGGTGGGGTTGTCGGCTTGTTGCTTGGCGAGCTTGAGGTAGTGGGCGAGGGCCTGTTCTGTCTTGCGGTAGTCGTCGGAGTCGGGCTCGACGCTGCTGATGAGTTTGGGTACGTCGTCGGAGTCGACTACGTTGTCGGAGACGAACTCGGCGAGGTCGTATTTCTTTTCGGCGACGTTGATGTCGAAGTTGAAGTGCTGCGGGTTCACGCGGCCGATGCGGAGGTCGGAGATGTAGCGCATGACGTTGACGGTCATAGCTACGTCGAAGAGAGAGATGGCGTCGGCGGACTTGTCGTTGAGGGCCTGGACGCGCTCGGGCCAGCGGGGGGCGTCGTAGTCTTCGGGGATGAGGCCCTTGGCGGCTGCGTCATTGAACTGCTGGATGAAGGCTAGCGCGGTTTGGGTGGGGGCGCCGTCGCGGGTCCAGGCTACTTCGAAGTTGCGGTCGTCGTAGAAGGTCTGGATCAGGGGCTCGTAGTCGGAGAAGTCGGGCCAGCGGAGGTTCGGGACTTTGGCGGTGTCGACTTTTTCGGGCGGGAGGGCCTTCTTTTGGACTAGCTGCTGGAGGTTCGAGGAGTAGGCGTCGGTGTTGGGGCGGGATTTGGATTTGCGGTGGCGATGGCATCCCCAGGCGAAGAGGAGCGCGGCGATCACACAGGCGGCTACGAGCGAGCTGAGGAGGGAGACTTTCTTCATGACGGCGAATCATCCTTCGTGGTGCTGGTTTCCTGGGGAGTGACGACCTATTATGCAGGAATTTGTGGTGGATTGCGGTAAGGGTGGGTGGCGAAGGGGGTGCGGGGTGTGCTGAGGAACGAGATTCGCGTGGAGAAAATTCAGGTCCTTCGACTGCGGCGGCAACAGCGCCGCCTCCGCTCAGGATGACACTTCATTGTTGCTAACGGGCAATTTGGGGCAGGGTGGTGAAGCAGAGGAGGGCCTGGGCGAGGAGGATGCCGCCGGTAAGGGTGAAGAAGAGCTTGCGGTGGCGGGTTTCGAGGGTGTCGGCGAAGACTCCGCCGATGAAGGTGAAGAGGAAGGGAAGGGCCCAGAGCCAGGGCTCGGAGATGGTCTGGGTGGTGATGAGGGGGAAGAGAAGGAGGGTCATGACGAGAGGGGCGGTGTTGCCGAAGTAGCGGCTGCGGGGAACGGCGACGTAGAGGAGCAGGGCCACGAGGGTGGAGATGGCGATGGGGGCGTTGGTGATGTTGAGGAAGAAGTGGCGGGCGGATTCGAGCGAGAACCAGAAGCGGGCGCTGCCGCCGGTGAAGACGTAGCTGAAGGGCTCCGGGCGGAAGGCGTAAAAGGCGAAGAGGATGGCGAGCGCTCCGATTGCGGAGAAGATGAGGATCTGCATGACGTAGCTGCGGCGGCGCTCGGAGAGATAGAGCATCCAGATAAGAGCCAAGGCAAAGCCTAGCGTTGCGGCGAGGAGATGTGCGGCGGCGGTTAGGCCGAGGGCTACCGTGAGGAGGGCGATACGGGGTTTCCATTTGCTGCGCGGACCCTGCATCGCGTGGGCTACTCCCATTGCGGTGTAGACGAGGCCATAGAGTCCCCACATGGCGAGGACGTCGTTGTTGGGGGTGACGGCGGATTGCACGATGGCGGGGCAGAAACAGTAGAGGCCCAGCGAGAAGAATCCGCCCTCGTTGCCGAAGAGACGACGCGCGACCCACCAGAGGCCTGCGCCGAGCCAGATGGCGAACGCGACGAAGGGAAGGTGGAGAAGATATTTGACGTTGAGGAGCTCGTGGCGTGCCTCCCACGTGGAGCCGTGGAGGGTGCCTTCGGCGTAGAGACGGTTTTCGGGCTTGCGGAGCTTGTCGGCGCCGAGCATGACGAGACGCTGGACGGTGAGAGGGAAGCCGGCGACACGGTAGGCGAAGGTGCCGTCGCCGTTGAGATTGCCGCAGGTGGTGAAGTAGCCGGCGAGCGGTGAGGGGCGCTCCCACATCTGGCGGCCGCACTCGGCGTAGCGGTAGTCCTGCTGGGAGAGCTGCTGATGGTTGATGACCCAGAGGCACTTCGCGAGGAAGAAGAGAAGGAGAAGCGCAGCGAGGCGCTGGGGCCGGCCGATCCTGATGCGGGGAAGCGTCATGCGTTCGGTGGCTGGCTGTGAATTCTGGAGGAGCGGCGACCCATCCCTCGAGTGTATCGTGAGAGATATGGAGTCGCTTTCGTTTATTCCGGGCCGTGCGTTTCTCTCCAGTGATTCGCCTGTCGTTCCGTGGACTGTTGTGTTTGAAGATGAAGGGGTCGCGGGATATTTTTATGCCTGCGATCGCTCGCAGGAGAAGCATGAGCACGCCATTATGGACGCGATGCTGATCTATAACGTTGCGGCGCTGGCGAAGAGCGATGAAGAAAAAGAGCGGCCCGAGCCGCAGCGCATTGCTTCGGTGGAGTGGTCGCGCGATGGGCTGCAGGCGGTGCTGTATCTGGATGGGACCGCGCAGGGGTTGTATGACTTCAAGGCTCGGCGCGGATACTGCCGCATGGACTTTCCGAACTTCCGTGAGGAGCCGGGCGACCGGTGGAAGAAGACCAGCCATGCGTGGTCGGAAGAGGCGTTGCAGCGGTTTGAGTCGGCGCTTTACGCCTGAGGGTTTTGGCTCGCGGGAAGATGCTGCTCCATGAAGACGTTGGCGCGGGCGTACGGTGAAGGCCCGACGCGTTCGGGTGGAAGATGGCGGAAGCCGAGTGATTCGTAGAGGTGGATGGCGTTGCCAAGTTTGGAGTTGGTGGCGAGCTCGAGGGTGTGGGCTCCGAGGGCCTTTGCCTGCTCGATGGTGAACTCGAGTATTTTTCGGCCTATTCCTCGGCCCTGATAACTCTCGGACACGGCCATTTTTGCCACTTCAAAGACTCCGGGTTTCATGAAGACAAGCGCGCAGCAGCCGATTCTTTCTTCGCCAGCAACCGCCATGACGATTTGTCCTCCATCGCGGAGGATGTTTTCCGGTTGGGCGAGCTGAATGTGGTCCTGATCTTCGAGGCGGAAGAATTTTGAGATCCAGGCTTCGTTCAAGTCCCGGAAGGCTTCGGCATCGCTCTGTTGGAACAGCCGAACCGTAATCTCTGGCATGACAAGCGCCTCTTGCAGGGTCGAGTGGGTGGTGGTTTCTGTCATGGTAGCTTCACCTCTGGTTAAAAAATAGACTTGCCCGTCCGATACGTCCAATATCTTGTTCGTTCGCATTATGATGTTTTGGATATGGATGGAGATCTCGAGTTAAGGCATTTGCGGTACTTTGTTGCGGTGGCCGAGGAGCTGCACTTTGGGCATGCCGCGCTTCGTTTGCATCTTGCGCAGCCTCCGCTTTCGCAACAGATACGCAAACTCGAGGACATCCTGGGGTATCCGCTTTTTTTGAGGACGTCGCGGGCGGTGAAGCTGACGAGCGCGGGTGAGGTTTTCCTGGAGCGAGCGAGGCGGACGCTGCGTAATGTTCAGGAAGATATGGACGAGGCGCGTAGTGTGGGGCGAGGGGAAGAGGGTTTTCTACGGGTGGGATTTATCGGATCGGCGATGCTGACGGCGTTGCCGGCGATGCTGGGGCAGTATCGGAGGCTGTACCCCAGGGTGAACCTGCAGCTGCACGAGTCATATACGTCACTGGTGATTCATAAACTGCTGAAGGGTGAGCTCGATGCGGGTTTTTTGCGCGATGGCGGCGAGACTGAGGGCCTTGAGATTGAGCCGCTGTTCTCGGAGCCGTTCATTGCGGTGCTTCCGAAGCGGCATCCGCTTGCGAAACACAAAACTATCTCCGCTGGGGACCTGCGCGATGAGCCATTCGTCTTTTTTACTCCGTCGGCGGGAACGCTGGCTTATGAGAAGCCGGTCTCGCTCTGCGAAGAGCATGGGTTTCGACCACGCGTGGTACAGGAGGCCCCGCAGTGGCTGACGATCATGCGTCTGGTGGGTGCTGGTTTGGGCGTTACGATCGCGCCTGCGTGTGTTCGCCAGGTTGCTATGCCGAATGTCGTGTGCCTGGGTCTCCGCAACGCGGCTGTTGAAAGCGATATCGAGCTGGCGTACCGAAGCAGCGAAGACCGTGCCATTGTGGAGGCGATTGCGACAGTTGCGCGGGAGAGTTTTCTGCGAAGAGGGGGGCGGGTTCGGGGTGGGAGCGCTGTCAGCCGAGAAACAGTTGTTCGACTTCGAGCCAGTCGTTGACGCGCTTGAAACCCTTGACGTTGATGTTGTGGGGCGAGGTGTAGATGATGCCTTCGCCTTTGAAGCGGCGGAGTTGGCGGGGGTTGTCGTCGATGAGGTAGTCGGCGCGGAGGATGCTCTTGTCGCCGCAGTAGACGATGTGCGAGGCGGGGATGAAGGGGAAGTGCTTCGCTAGCCAACGGTATTTCTGGTGAAACGAGCTTGGGACTTCCATGGCAGCGGTGGCGATGAAGACTTCGTAGTTCATCTGCAAGCGGCCCAGGACGCGTTGCGATTCCGGCATGACGGCTAGGGCTTCGAAGAAGTCTTCGGAGCGGAGGGTGGCTTCGAGGACTTCGTGGCGGTCGGAGGAAACGACCTCCCAGAGCCACTTGCCGTGGAGGTCTTCGACGGTGATTTGCTCGTTGAAGTGTTGGTTGTAGCGCGATAGATGTTCGCCGAGCGCGTCGGCCATCACCTCGTCCATGTCTACGCAAAGTCTCTTCACAGGTTTCCTGGTTGCGGGGTTGTTTCAGAGCGAGCGGATGATGGAGGCGGCGATGCTTTCGACGGCGACGGGTTTGCGTTGCGGAGAGTCGCGGGCTGGGTCGTAGTAGAGCAGGCGGCCGCAGCTCTCGCAGGTCATCATGACGGAGTCGTTGTCGCGGTCGCGGAGGTCGTTCCAGCGCTGTGGTCGAAGCATCATCTGGCAGGCCATGCATTTTTGATTGAGGGCTTCGGCGACGGCGGTGCCTTTGGCTTTCGAGATGCGGTCGTAGACGGAGAGCGCGGCTTCGTCGATTTCGGCTCGCTCTATTTTGCGTTTGTCTTCGACGGCGGCGAGAAGTTGCTTGTCCTGGTCGATGGTCTCGGTGGCCTTCGTGCGTTCGCGGTCGAGCGTGGATTTGGCGTTTAGGACGGCTTCGTCGGCGAGGGATTTCTGGGAGTCGAAGCCTTCGGTGCGCTCCATGCTTTCTAGCTCAGCGTCTTCGAGGCGGCTGATCTCGGATTTCGCGAAGGAAATCTCGTGCTCGAAGGCGGTGACCTGCACGGTGGTGGTGGCGAGATCGAGCTGCTTGCGGATGCGAGTGATCTTGGCCTCGTGGTCCTTGATGTCGGACTCCTGATGTCGGCGCAAGGTCTCTTCTTTGGCGATGAGGTTGAGGATGACGGCGCGTTGGCCCTCTGTGGCTTTGGCTTTGGCTTCGAGCTCGGCTACGTGCTTTGGCAAAGCGGCGATTTCGTCGCGCAGACGTTTGGCTTCGATGTCGTGGGCCTGGAGGACAATCAGTTTTTCGAGATCGGGATGCATCCGGTTGTTATGCCTCGCTTATTCAAGGATACGCCTACATTTTGGTTACGTTGATGTAGTAGAGATCGGTGGCAGCTTCGAACTGGTCTTTGGTGAACGGGGTTTGCAGGGTCTGCCAGTCGGTGGTGGGGTGGATGGTCTCCCAATGGTCCGGCGAACCGACGCGGACGGGCATGGCGAAGTCTTTTTCGTCGGCGACCCAGCGGTATTGGACGGAGCCGGGCTCGTCGAATTTAAGCTCCAGCGTCGGGATGGCTGTGTGCCAGAGGTATTGGCGGAAGACGGGGGTGAGGTTCATGCCGGTCTTCTGGTTGAAGTAGGCGATGATGTCTTCGGTCATGATGTTCTGGTATTTGAACTTCTGGTAGAGGCCGCGGAGCATGGGCCACCATTTGGCGTCGTCGTTGACGATGCTGCGGAGGGTGTTGATGAAGAGAATGCCTTTGAAGTATTGGTCTTGCGAGGGCTCCTGATTGGTGCCGCGGGTGGTGATGATGGGGCGGTCGTTCTTTACTTTTTTCTTGTAGGCGTTGATGTACTTGATGGCGTCGTCGTGGCCGTAGGTGTATTCGACGTAGAGGCTTTCGAGGTAGGTGGTCCAGCCCTCGTGGATCCACATGTCGGATTTGTCGGCGGCGGTGATGGCGTTGCCGAACCACTCATGGCCGCTCTCGTGGATGATGATGAAGTCGAAGCGCGGGCTGATGCCGACGCCGGTCCAGTCGCGGTCGAGATAGCCGTTGGCGAAGTGGTTGCCGTAGGCTACGGCGCTCTGGTGCTCCATGCCGGCGTAGGGGACTTCAACTAATTTGTAGCCGTCTTTTTTGAAGGGATACTCGCCGAGGTAGTGGTAGTAGGCCTTCATCATGCCGGGGACCTGAGCGAACTGGCGCTTGGCGCCTTCGAGGTGCTCGGGTAGGACATAGTAGTCGAGTGGCAGACCCTCAAAGTTGTCGCCGAAGTGGACGTAGTTGCCGATGTTGAGAGCTACGTCGTAGTTGTTGATGGGGTAATGGACCTGCCAGTCCCAGCGGGTGTAGCCGTCGCCTAAATCTTTTTTGCCGAGAAATTTTCCGTTAGAGACGTCCATGAGGCCGTTGGGGACGGCAACCGTGATGAGCATGCCTTCCTGGGGCTCGTCGCGCCATTGCTCTTTGTTAGGCCACCAGATGTAAGCGCCGTCGCCTTCGCAGGCGGTGTTGATCCAGGGATGGCCGGAGGGGTCGGTTTTGAAGGTGAAGCAGCCGAAGCGGCCTGTCTCGGTGGGGCTGCCGGAGTAGTGGACGTCGATGGAGTAGGTGCGGCCTTTGCGGAGGGTGGTCGGGAAGTCGACATAGAAGGTGCCTCCGTCGCGATCGTACTTCAGCGTCGTCGCGCCGAGGGTGATCTTGTCGATCTGGAGGTTGGGGTAGAGCTCGAGCTGGATACGCGTGCCGTCTTCGAGCATTTTGAAGCGGATGGTGTTGGTTCCGGAGATGAATTTCTTTTCGGGGTCGACGCGGAGATCAAGGTGGTAATAAAGGAGGTCGTTGTTGGCGCGGTAGGGGCCGTAGGAGCCGCGGAGGAGATCCTGAGCGGTGGGCTCCGCGATGACGGGAGGCCTTGGCGGGGGTGGGGTTGACTGCTGGGTCTGGGCGAAGAGCGTCGCGACAGAAGAGGTTAGGAGGACCAGGGTGCGAAGGGTGCGGGTGCGGAGAGCCGAGATAGACATCATGGCTAGCGTATCGCGAAATTGGCGGGGTTTTTCGCCTCCTCGGGCCGATCTGCGCGAATTTGGGCTATGACATGCTGAAGGTTTTTGCCGCTATCTATAACAGCGGCGTAATTTACGCCTCGGATTTGCTGCGCAATCTTTGAATCCCGGGCTAGACCCCTACAATCGAATTAAGAACTCATGGCAGCCAGTACACTCGAACTCCCCGGAACCCAGCTTCCCGAGGCCTCTGCAAAGCAGACCACTGTCGAACAGCCGTGGCGTCCGCGGATCAATCCGTGGATTGTTGCGATGACGGTGACGCTGGCGACGTTTATGGAGGTGCTGGACTCATCGATTGCTAATGTCGCGCTGCCGCATATTGCGGGTGGGCTCGGGGCGACGCAGGATGAGGCGACGTGGGTGTTGACCGCGTACCTGGTGGCGAATGCAATTATTTTGCCCGCGGGCGCTTACATGACAACGTTCATCGGGAGGAAGAAGTTCTACATGATCTGCGTCGCGCTGTTTGGCATCAGCTCGGCGATGTGCGGGCTGGCGCCTACGCTGCCGCTGCTGGTGTTTTGCCGGATTTTGCAGGGGATTGGCGGCGGTGGGCTGGCTCCTTCGGAGCAGGCGATTCTGGCGGATACGTTTCCTCCGGCGAAGCGCGGGCAGGCGTTCGCGATGTATGGGCTCGCGGTGGTGTGCGCGCCTGCGATCGGGCCTACGCTGGGTGGTTACATTACCGACCGGTTCGACTGGCGATGGATCTTCTTCCTGAATGTGCCGGTGTGTTTGATTTCGCTCTTTTTGACTTCGCGGATTGTGGAAGATCCTCCGTGGGTGAAGAAGCAGGTGGCGATCTCGCAGAAGGGCGGCATCAGGCTGGACCTGCTCGGGTTTGGCCTGCTGGCTTTGACGTTTGGCTCGCTGGAGTTTGTGCTGGACAAGGGCCAGGAGGACGACTGGTTCTCTTCGCCCCTGATTACGTTCTTTGCCGTGGCGATGGTGGTTGCGTTTGTCGTGATGATCTGGTGGGAGCTGCGGCAGTTGCGCATAGGGCATCGTCCGATCTTGAACCTCACTCTGTTCAAGCGGCGTAATTTTTCGATCAGCTTCCTGCTGATGTTTGTGCTGGGCTTCGCGTTGTACGGAACGACAGTGCTGATTCCTCAGTTTGTGCAGACGCTGCTTGGGTATACGGCGGAGCTGGCTGGGCTGGTGCTTTCTCCTGCGGGCCTGATGATGATGTGCATGATGCCGATTGTGGGTTTTCTGGTGGGCAGGGTGGATCCGCGCAAGCTGATTGGGTATGGCTTCGTGTCGCTGACTGTCGCGCTGGTGACGATGCACACGATGGATCTCAACATTAGTTATGGGCGGCTGGTGTTTCTGCGGTGCTTTCAGGCCTCGGGGTTGGCGTTCCTGTTTATTCCGATTAATACGATCTCGTACATCGGCGTGAAGCAATCGGAGAATAATGACGTTTCGGGTCTGACGAATCTTGCGCGCAATATTGGGGGCTCGTGCGGGACGGCGTTTATGGCCACGGTGCTGACGCGGCGAACGGCGACCCACGAGAACAACATGATCCGCAACCTGACGTCGGGGAATCCTGCGTTCATGAACCAGGTTTCGAAGCTTAAGGGGATGTTCGGCGGGCACAGCAGCGGCAATCCCATGGTTGGTAAGGGTTCTCATGCGGCGCAGGCCTACATCTACAACCAGCTGCACCGGCAGGCGGCGATGCTGGGTTATCTCGACGTGATCCAGTACATGAGCATCTTCTGCGCATGCATGATTCCGCTGCTGTTCTTCATTCCGCGGCCGCCGAAGCACGCCGATCCCTCTGCGGGTCACTGATGGGCAAGCGAATTCTTTCGACTTAATCTACCTTGAAACGGCTGGCCCTTCTTCAATTCTGAGGAAGGGCCAGATGATTTTGTTGGCATGGCATCCGCCCAATCGATCGCCGCTAGAGCATGAGTTCAAAGTACACCAGAGGCGCTTTGCGATAGATTACGCGCCCGACTTCGCAGTACCCGCACTTCCTGTAGAACCCTTCGGCTCCAGCCTTTGCATCGAACGCATCGAGGCGGATCGCCTGAAATTCAGCTTCACGCGACCTCGCTTTCGCTGCGTCGAGCAGACAACGTCCCACGCCCTGCCGCTGTAGCTTCGGCTCGACATTCATGCTCAGCAGATAGATAGGGCGTTTAACCTGTGTGAAGTAGCTCACGTCGATAGCCCAAGGCTTCTTCTTCGTTAGGCAGAGACTGCCAACGATGCGCTTTCCTCGGCGAACGATCACTATTTGCGACTCGCGTAAGTCTCGAAATGCGCCGCGCTCGGTGGAGTTCCTGGACCACGGCCCAACTCCATGTTTATGCGTCAGGTCTTGGCAGACCAGGTTGCGCAAAGCAGCGATCTCCGCTCCATCTGCCTCGACCGCCGTTGTCACCGATAACCTCATACGCGATGTCACTATTCTGCATCGCGGGTGAGCGCGGTCTCCGGCCGTGGAGCCGATTTCTTCGGGATATCGCCGGGAATGTTTCATGAAATTGACGGTTGACATTCGCCGTGTCTTGGCGCAATCTCGTCATGCTATCAAGAATCAATAGGTTGCAGCGTTGAACCCTCCGGTTCAAGGCTCCCTCCCCGCAGCTTCGGCCCTGTTGTGGAAGTCGGTTCCCAGCTCCGAGTGTCCTCTGGCCTACTCGATTTTTGCCCGCCGGAGATCTCTTTCCCTGATGCGCGATTTTCAGCCAAGGAGGCTGCTTATGAAAAAACTGACCTTGTTCTCTTCCGGATTGTGTTTACTCTTTCTCGGTTCAACTATCTGCTCTGCACAGGACAATATGGGTCCTCCCAAAGTTCTGCAGATACAACGCGAATTTCTCAAACCCGGCAAGGCTGGCAGCACGCACGAGAAGACTGAAGCTGCGTTCGTTCACGCGATGTCTGCCGCCAAATGGCCAACTCACTACTTCGGAATGGACTCGCTCTCCGGCCCGTCGCGAGCGCTCTTCTTCATCGGCTACCCCTCGTTCGAAGCGATGGAGAAGGACACCCTGGCCACACAGAAAAATGCGACTCTGTCTGCGGCGCTGGACCATGCCTCACTCGTGGATGGCGATCTGCTGAGCGAGTATGAGTCGAGCATCTTTCTCTACCGCGACGATATGAGCTTTCATTCGACCGTGAATATTGCGCAGATGCGGTACTTCGAGATCTCCCAGTTTGTTGTGAAGCCGGGGCATGGCAAAGAATGGGAAGAGCTGGTGAAGCTCTATACGGACAACTATTCGAAGGCTGTTCCTGAGGCTCACTGGGCTACCTTTGAACGGTATTACGGGACAGGGAGCGGTGCGGTCTTCATCGTCCTGACGCCGATGAAATCTTTGTCGGAAGTCGACAAGAGCTTTGGCGATTCGAAGAAGTTCATGGACTCCATGAGCGAGATCGATAAGAAGAAGATGACAGATCTTGAAGCGGCGTGTATCGATAGCAATATGACGAATCTGTTCGCGTTCAATCCGAAGGAGAGCTATCCGCCGGACGAATGGATCAAAGCTGATTCGTTCTGGAAGCCGAAGGCTGCAGCTCCGGCTCCGGCGGCTAAGCCTGCGCAGTAGGCGCAACGCCACGAGATACAGAACTCAAAGTTGAATCAGTTCCGGCCCTCCTTTCCTCGCGGGAAGGAGGGCCCCTCATTTTAATGAGCCCGACTCGTAGCAGCTCACTGAAAGGCACTGCCTGCACTCTTTCTGCAGGCCTACCATCGCGCCAGGACGCTGAAAAAATATTTTTCCGGCGACCGGATCAAAGTACTGTGCGCTGAGATCAAAGTCATTGAAGGGGGCGGGTCGAAACAGAGGCCCTGAAGGCAATTCGCAGGGATTTTTTTTCGTACTCTGATCAATCGTGATGCGGTTCTCCGCCGCCTTTATGAATTCATTATGACTTCTTAATGAATTAGTTATTGCCCGCTGGTTAGGCTCGAAGTACTAGCGTCTTCTGGCTTGGCAAATCCTTAAGCCAGCCAAAGAAGCCAGTGGGAAAGGAGAAACAAAAGTGAAAATAATGAAGAGGCGCTTATGCGTTCCGCCGTGTACTGTCAGGGCGGCCGCATTTTTCGGGGGGCTTGCACTGTGCGCAGGCGTTTTGAAGGCTCAGACTCAGGCACCCAATCTGCAAACAACGGTGGAAGGAACTCAGACCGGCCAGGACCTAAAAATCCAGCAGCTTCAGGACAAACTGGAGGAGATCCAGAAGGAACTGATGGAACTGAAGCAGTCCAACTCGGCCCAGCCGGAGACCCACCACATCACCACGGCAAAGGCCTCAGTTGCCGCGCCAAACCTCAGTGAAACTCCACCAGAGGTTACCGATCCCTCCAGCCCGCATTCGGAGCCGTTCGCGTTTGCCGACTTCACCTGGCTCAACGGCAACCCGCGCACAGTAGATACTCCATATGCAACCAAATTCTTCACACCGGAGATACGTTCGGATGTGAGTTATACCTACGATTTTCGCCATCCGCAGGACGACACCATCGTCGGATCGAGCGAGGTCTTTCGGTCCAGCGAGGTTACGCTGACGGACCTTGGAATCGGCGGCGACTTCCATTGGGAAAATGTGCGGGCCCGCGTCTTGACCCAGGTCGGTCTATACGCCACGGCCACGCCGCGCAACGATGCCAGCCCTGCGCGCGGACAGTGGGACCTTGCCGACGCCTATCGTTATATAGGTGAGGCGAACGCCGGCTACCACTTCAACGTGCAGCACGGCCTCAACGTGGATGCCGGCATCTTCCTCTCCTATGTCGGTTTGTTCTCGTTTTACCAGTTCGACAACTGGGCCTATCAACCTTCGTACGTCTCGTCGAACACACCATGGTTCTTCAACGGTGTGCGCGTGCAATGGTATCCAACGGCCAAGTTGAAGATCGAGCCGTGGTTCATCAACGGCTGGCAGTCCTACGGCAGGTTTAACAATCGGCCTGGACTCGGCGGACAGATTCTGTGGAGGCCCACCGGCAGGCTGGAGATTCTCGGCAACCAGTACGGCTATGGCGAGGACGCTCTTGGCATCCCGTCGCGCACTCGCTACCATACCGACGACAGCGTCCAGTACAAGTACTACCAAGGCACCACGCGACTTCTCAGCATGGCCGCGTTCACAGTCACCGGAGATGCAGGTTGCGAGAGCGGCGGCGGCGTCAGCTGCCATGGCAATACCAAGGAAGGCCCGAAACAGAGCTTCCTCGGCTTCATGGTTTACAACCGCTTGTGGTTTGATCGCAACCAATTCGCCCTGACGATTGGCGGCGGACGTATCAACAACCCCGGCCGCTATCTCGTGCTGTTGCCGCCGATCAACGGCGCGACGGCTGCTTCTGGCACGCCGTACTTCACCGAGAACCCTGGAGATCCATTCAAAGCGTGGGACACTTCGGTCACAACCGACTACATGCCGAAGCAGTACATTACCTACCGGCTGGAGTACAACCACCGAGCGGCCAACGTTCCGTATTTTGCCGGACCCGGAGGCGTCACACCGCCGGGAGGAAATACCGGGGCTCCAGGCTCTCTCGTCCCGGGCTGGAATCCTGATCTTCGCAACAGCGAAAATCGAATGACTGGCGCCATCCTTGTAAAGTTCTAGGCGGCCTGTTCACACCGCCGTCAACCGCACCAACCCATAAACCAAGATGGCCCGCAGGCATGTTTTGCTGCGGGCCATTCCTGTCACTCGCCGCACTCCGAGATCTCGGGCAGAACAGTTCTTTCCGATTAGGACGATCCCCGATATGCTTACAGCTCAGTTGATTCTGAATGCCTCTGGAGACCGAACGTTGTGCCCACTCTCTCATCCTCCTGCCTTCGTCGATGCCTGACGATTGCGTTCGTCTTCGCTGCCTGCGTCTTCGGAGATCGTTCAGTGCCCGCCGAGACCTGCAAGATCATGGGTGTCTATATACCCTCCGAGGCAGACGTTGCCTTCTTTCACAGCGACTACGATCGCGCCGTGACTCTGTATCAGGCACAGTTGGCGCAGAAGCCCGGTGACCCGGCATTGATCGCAAGCCTCGCCCAGGTATTCCTCAAGCAGCAGAAGGTGAAGGAAGCCAATGACATCGTCCAGAGGGCTCTGGCGCAAAATCCTCAATCCGCGATTCTTTTGACTTCGCTCGGCGAGATACAGTACCGGGAGGGCACGCCGTGGCTTGCCGGAGCCTCCGCGAAGGCGGCTGAAAAGGCCGATGTCTGTTATCCCGCAGGGCATCTGCTAAGCGCCAGGGTTCTGCGACTCAACTCTTATTACGGATCTGCCACGAAAGAGATTGCGACGGCGCACACACTGAATCCCCATAATCCGACGGTTCGGCGAAGCTGGCTCGATACTCTTCCAATCAAAGAGCGCATCGCTGAGTTGGAGAGTTATCTTGCCACCGGAGGCGGCGATGATGCGGAAACTACGAAGAGCCTTCACTTTTTCCTCGACTATTTGAAGCAGCAGGTCGCCCAACCTCACGATGCCTGTCGGCTGGTCTCCAATACCGAGACCGCCACCATTCCCTTTGCGCCGCTGATGAGCGATGGTACCCACATCCACGCATTTGGTCTTGATGTGAAGTTCAACGATCACAATGCTCGTCTGCAGATCGATACCGGGGCCAGCGGCTTGGTGATTAGCCGCTCCGTGGCGGACCACGCGGGCTTGAAGCAGTTCAGCCAAATGGAGATAGGAGGCGTCGGGAGTCAGGGACGCAAAACTGCTTATACTGCCTTCGCTGACGACATCAAGATTGGCTCGCTTGAATTCCGTGATTGCAGAGTCGAAGTCATTGATCAACGTAACGTGGTCGACATCGACGGCTTGATCGGAATGGATGTCTTCTCGCGCTTCCTGATCACGCTCGACTACCCCATGCGGAAGCTGTTGCTGGCACCACTGCCCCGCCGGCCGGACGATGCAAGTGCGAACGATCTGACGCTCAAGACCACCCGTAGCGAGGATGACGACGATTCGCCTGCTCCAACCGACGCAACAAAAACTGCCGCTGCCAAACCTACGCCGAACGGCCCTCGCGATCGCTATATTGCGCCGGAGATGAAGGACTGGGTTCCCGTCTATCGTATTGCACACAGTCTGCTGCTTCCTGCATCACTCAACAAGACCGAGCAGAAGATGTTCATCCTCGACACGGGGGCTTCGAATACAACCATCTCGCCGGACGTCGCTAGAGAGGTTACAAAGGTGCACGCTGACGACAGGATGAAGGTGCGCGGTCTAAGCGGAAATGTAGATAAGGTTTATAGCGCAGATGCCATCACCTTTCAGTTCGCGAACATTTCGCAGAAGGTCGAGGACGTCGTCGCCTTCGATACGTCGTCGCTAAGCAAAAATCTGAATATGGAAGTATCCGGGCTGATCGGATATACCGCCTTGGCTCACCTGACCATCAACATCGACTACCGCGACGGCCTTATGAAATTTGCCTACGATCCTAATCGTGGCTTCAAAGTGCCGCAGTAGTGGCTCAAAGTCGAGACTTGTAACGAAGCGAAGCCCATCCTTCGCCAATTGCAAAGGATGGGCTATTCGCCTACACCGGTTTTGGGTTGCGCTCCCCGAACTGGCGCTGGTGCCAGTAAGGATACGCAAGCGGCACTTCGCTGGCTGCGTCGAGCTTCGCGATCTGCTCTTTGCTCAGGTTCCACCCGATGGCGCCGAGATTTTGTTTGAGCTGTTGCTCGTTTCTTGCGCCGACGATGATGGTCGAGACCGTGGGCCGATGAAGCAGCCAGTTCAGCGCGATCTGCGGGACGGACTTGCCTGTCTCTTTGGCGACCTCATCGATCGCGTCAACAACTTTGTATAGATATTCCTCGGGGACTTGCGGGCCGTAGTCGGCGGTCTGGTGGAGTCGGCTTTCGGCGGGGATCGGCGAGCCGCGGCGAATCTTGCCCGTGAGGCGTCCCCAGCCGAGCGGAGACCAGACGAGTGTGCCTACGCCCTGGTCGAGCCCGAGCGGCATCAGCTCCCACTCGAAGTCGCGTCCGACGAGCGAGTAGTAGGCTTGATTGCCGACGTAGCGCGACCAACCGTAGCGGTCGCTGACGCTGAGGGATTTCATGAGGTGCCAGCCGGAGAAGTTGGAGCAGGCTATGTAGCGGATCTTGCCCTGGGTGATGAGATCGTCGAGGGCGCGCAGGGTCTCTTCGACCGGCGAGGTCGCGTCGAACCCGTGCAGATGGTAGATGTCGATGTAGTCGGTGCCGAGGCGCTTGAGCGATGCGTTGGCCGCCTGGATGAGGTGGTAACGCGACGAACCTACGTCGTTCGGTCCTTTGCCGAGACGGAATGTCGTCTTGGTGGAGATGAGGACGTCCTCGCGTTTGAGGTGAGCGAGCGCCTTGCCGAGGACGATTTCGCTCTGGCCATCGGAGTAGATGTCCGCGGTGTCGAACATGTTCATGCCGGCGTCCATGCAGATGTCGACGATTTTTTTGGCTTCGTTGATGTCGTCGGTTGCGCCCCACGCGTTGAAGAACTCACTGCCGCCACCGAATGTGCCTGCGCCGAAGCAGAGTTCCGGCACCTTCAGACCCGATTTACCAAGTTGACGATATTCCATTACACACTCCTTGTATTTACTGATGTTCGAGTGGGGCGCGACGGTTCATCGGGTTACAGAAGATTATTTTTCGGCCTTCTTCGGGAGATTTGTGGTAGCGTCGCGAACGATCTTCCATCCGCCGGGCGTCTTCTCGACGACAAGTAGAAAATAGCCGTCTGCGTTGCCTCCGCCAACCGCGGTCCGTTCGAGATGGTAGTTCCCGGTCACGGTCGCGAAATGTTCGTCTAGAGGCTGCACTTCGAGTTCGGTAAAGCTGAGTGTGCCCATCTTCTCTTTTGTGAAGTAGTTCTTGCGATAGGCATCCACCATCTGCTGGTAGCCACGGGAGATCTTCGAACCCATGAAGAGAATGTCGGTCGAGTTCTTGTAGCCAGTAGCGAAGGAGTCGAGATCGCCGCGATTCCAGTCGGCGACCTGCCTGTCGAGCACGGCGCGGATGGCCTGAGTCTCAGGTGCGTCAGCCTGACTAAAAAGGAACGGCGGGAAAACGAGAATGGCAGCAAACAGTGCGAGGGCGCGAAGACGACGCATAGGAGGAAACTCCTTCAGAAATGTGGCGGGAACTTTCGCAATGGTAGTTCGTCTGGGCAGGTTTGCCAACATCGTCTGCGCGGCGGCTATGTTTCGACAGGCTTGTCCACCTGCGACTGATAGATTTCTTCGACGCGTTCGACGGTGTCTATTTCGCTGACTGGTTTGTCGGTGCGAATGCGCAGGATGCGGGGGAAGCGCATGGCGAAGCCGCTCGCGTGACGCCCGCTGCGCATGATGTTGTTGAAGGCGACCTCGAGCACCATCAACGGCTCGACGGTGCGGAAGAAGCCTTGGTCATCGAGAGTATGATCCATCATCCATGCGCTCAGTTCGGCGATCTCGGCATCGGTCAGGCCGGAGTAGGCTTTGCCAACGTTGAGTAGCTCACCGTCCGCGCCACGTACGGCGAAGGTGTAGTCGCTGAGGATGCCTGCGCGCTTGCCGTGGCCGAACTCTGCGCCGGTGACGACGACGTCGAGCGTGGCCAGCTCGCGCTTGAGCTTGACCCAGGCGATGCCGCGGCGTCCGGGCTGATAGACGGAATCAGCCGCCTTCAGCATGACGCCCTCGTTGGCGCGCGCACGGGCTTCGTCATAGGCGCGATCGATGTCTTCGGCGCTCTCGACGAGGCGTGCGGGGGAGATCATCAGCCGTTCGACGGCAGAGCTTTCTTCGAGAGCAAACATAAATGTTTGGGAGTCTCGGGCGCGTTCGTCAACGATAACAGGAGAGCTGACGCGGTCGACCAGATCTTCAGCAATGGCTTCGAGCCGGTTGCGTCGCTCACGCAGAGGCAGTTCCAGAAGCAGTTCGCCGTCAGCGCACATCAGGTCGAAGGCCATGAAGATGACGGGAACTTGCTGGCGCCAGCCATTAGAGACGCGTTTGCGGCCAATGCGCTGACCGAGGACTGCGAAGGGGAGTGCGCGGGATTGCTCGAAGTCCCAACCGAGGATTTCGCCATCGAAGATCACAGCGCCATTTTCTCCGGGGAGCACGCGCGAAAAGGCTTCCTCCAGTTCGGGGAAGCTTTCCGTTACGTCTTCGCGGTTGCGGGAGTAAATGGCGACGCGTCCAGGGTGATCCGGGTCACCGCAATGCAGCTGGGCGCGCATACCGTCGTACTTGTCTTCCAGGAACGCTTCGATGGTGTGGGCTTCGGGGTCTTCGGGGCCATGAGCCTTATTTGCAGATTTGCCGGTGAACCGTTCGACAGCTTCTTCGGGAGATTCGACGGGAGAGGCGAGCATGAAGCCGAGAGGATGAAAGAGGCGCATCCGTGCCTCGGCGAGTGTTCCGGCGAACGCGCGGTTCACGGCTTCGGCCAGATCGGCTTCGAGCATCACAGCTCTTCGCACAGCTTCGACCGGGACGTTTGCGGCCACTGCAATGGCTTCTTCGACAAGGCTTTGCTTTACGCCGATGCGCATATCTCCGAGCATGAGCTTGAGGAGATACTTCGCTTCGAGGGGCGTTGCGCGACGCAAGAGGTCCCCGACCAGTGACGCACGAATCGCTGTTGTCTTTGCGACTGCCATTGCGGCGAAGATTTCGGCCACTTCGGCGAGGGTGAGTTGCGGCGACTTAGCTGCGGAGGGAGAGGCCATCAGGAGATCGAAGGCTGCGGCGCCCATATCGCCGTGCTTCCTGTAGGCGGTGGTGAGATCGATGTTGGTTGCGCCGCTGACCGCGAGCAGAGCTCTGCTGAGGAGCGCGCCACCTGCGTTTAGCTTGCGGGAATCGGCTTCTGCGAAGGGCGTTCCTGCGAGGTACAGTGCGAATAAGCCGGCATCATTGCTCTCGGGAGCTTCGGAGTGAACGCATGCGAGCGCTTCCGCGATAGCAGCACGTTTTTTGAGCTTGCCCGGTTCTCCGGCGAGCTCCTCCGCTAACTTCGCAACCTCCGCAATAAGTGCCGCCATATTTCGCAACCTCCGGTGTGCGCTCATCGTGTTCTGCTTCCGGCCAGATGACGGAGCACCGCGGCTGTTACCTCCGCCGGAGCCTCCCGCTGCAGAAAATGCCCGACGCCCTGCAGCAACACGCGCTCGCATCCTCCCGAGAAGCGGCTTTCCAGTCGCTCGGTCTCATTGGGCGCAATGCAACGATCCTCAGCACCTTGTATCATCGGCGTCGGTATCCGGCCAACCATGCAACAGCATGATCGGCGGTCCGGCGGGCGGGCCGCCGTCCTCAAACGCGATCTCTCAACGTTCTGTGCGCACGGTTTTCATGGCCAAACCTCCGAATCTAGGCAGCTTAAACCGGACCCCCTCAATAGATGCATTCCGCACCCTCGAAGCATGGAGTAACATCAAATAAGGTATGAACGCAGTGGCAAATCCGGTGTTTTCCTCCCTCGTGGCCGCCTCCCCGGCGCGTCACGACTTTGCCTAGCTGCGCCTAACCCTCGCCACTCCCCTGCACCTCAATCCTTCACCTTGCCCCTTCAGGAGATATGTCATGTTCGACCGCCTCGACCAACTCGAAGCCCGCTACGAAGACCTCGGCCAGCAGATGTCCGACCCCACACTGGTCCAGGACCAGAAAAAATTTCAGGCTGTTGCGAAGCAGCATCGCACCATGGAGCCGACCGTCGAAAAGTTTCGCGAATATCGCAAGGTGAAGGAAGGCATCGCCGAAGCCAAAGCCATGCTCGCTGACTCGGATCCCGATGTGAAGGCGATGGCGCAGGAGGAGCTCAACACACTGGAGCCTCGTCTCGGACCGATCGAAGAAGAGCTCAAGGTTCTGCTACTGCCAAAGGATCCGAACGACGAGAAGAACGTGATTCTGGAACTGCGCGCCGGAACCGGTGGCGACGAGGCTGCGCTGTTTGTCGCCGAGGTCTTCCGCATGTATATGCGCTTCGCGGAACAGCACAAGTGGAAGGTCGAGATTCTTTCGCAGACGGAGTCCGGCATCGGCCACGGCCTGAAGGACGTTACTGCCATCATCGAGGGCGACAACGTCTACTCGCAGTTGAAGTACGAGTCCGGCGTCCACCGCGTGCAGCGCGTGCCTGCGACGGAAACTCAGGGACGTGTCCATACTTCGGCCATTACGGTTGCGGTCCTGCCAGAGGCGGAAGAAGTTGATATCAAAGTTGAGGCCAAGGACCTGCGCATCGATACGTTCTGCTCGTCGGGACCGGGTGGGCAGTCCGTGAACACGACTTATTCTGCTGTGCGCATCACGCACCTGCCGACAAATACGGTCGTGAGCTGCCAGGACGAGAAGTCGCAGATTAAAAATCGCGAGAAGGCAATGCGTGTTTTGCGTGCGCGGCTTTATGAGGTTGAGGCGGAACGCATCCATCAGGAGCAGGCCAAGGACCGCAAGCAGCAGATCGGGTCCGGCGACCGCTCGGAGAAGATTCGCACCTACAACTTCCCGCAGAATCGGCTGACTGACCATCGCATCGGGCTGACGAACCATCAGCTCGCCATGGTGATGGAAGGAATGCTGCAACCCACGATCGACGCGCTGATCGCGCACTATACGGCAGAAAAGCTGAAGGCGGAGACTCAGGCCGCCTAAAAGCGATGCTGCGCCGGCGGCTGGGAAATCCGGTACGCTGGTTTTGGCATTCTTCGCGCCCGTCGGCGAGAATCCATGTCAGCGTTCTCGAGGGGATTGACCCATGCTCAGGCTTCACCGCATCGTTTGCCGCACGGCACCGCTTTTCGTTTTGTTCGCTCTTCTTCCGGCCCACACACGTACTGCACGCGCGCAATCCGACGGCGCTCCGCCGCTGCCGTTCAATGGCATCGCCCACGTCGCTATTCGGGTGCACGATCTGGCAGCATCGGTGGCCTTCTACCAGAAGCTTGGGTTTGAGCAGGCGTTCGATCTGCGCAAGAACGACGTGCCGTACGAGTCCTTCATCAAGATCAACGACAGTCAGTTTATTGAGCTCTACCCTGCGACCGAGCGCGATCCTGCTGTCGGATTTCTGCATCTGTGTTTTGAGGGCGTCGACCTGAACGCCATCCATGACGATTACGTCACTCGCGGGCTGACTCCAACGGCTGTGCGCAAGGCCGGTGCGGGGAATTTGCTATTTACTCTCGCCGGGCCAGAGCAGCCCAGCGGGCCGCAGAACATCGAGTACACCCAGTACATGCCGGGTTCGCTCCATTCCAACGACGAGGGCAAGCACCTCGGTCCCGATCGCGTCGCCGACAAGCTGGTCGCCGTTGCGCTGGCGATGAAGGATACAGCGGTGGCACGCGACTTTTACATCAACCAGCTGCTCTTCAAGCCGATCGCAGGCGACCAGATGGTTCTGCACATGCCTGGAGAGTCTGGCGAAGAGGTTGAAATTGTGCCGGCCGCATCGCTGGGAATCAAGGCGCGCCTGACGTTCGCGTCCGCGAATCTCAGCAAGTCTGCGCGGGAGCTGCACAAGCAGGGGATCGACGCGGAAAAGAACGGACAGACGCTGACCATCAAAGATCCCGACGGCAATGTTCTTCTGCTCGAGCATCGCTGAGTTATGACCCTCCGCCAGGCACTTACTGCTGCGACCGCTCGACTCGCAGACGACCCACACCTTCGCGGCAACGCCAGGCGCGATGCCGAGATTCTTCTGCTGGGTCAGCTCGGCATCGGCCATGCGCAGCTTCTGGCTAACCCTGACCGGGAGCTGACGCAAGAAGAAGAGTCTTCTTTCTTGCGGGCCATCGACCGCCGCGCCGCGAACGAACCCATTCAGTACATTCTGGGCAAGCAAGAGTTCTACGGCCTCGATTTTCTTGTGACTCCGGCGGTTCTGATCCCTCGTCCCGAGACGGAACATTTGGTTGAAGCCGTGCTGCGGTTGCTCCCGCACGACGAACCGATGGAGATTCTCGATGTTGGCACCGGCTCGGGGATACTTGCTGTTACGCTTGCCCGTCATCTACCGCACGCCACGCTGACTGCTGTCGATATCTCTGTGAACGCCATCGCCATCGCAAGGAAAAACGCTGAGCAGCACGGCGTGGCTGACCGCATATGCTTCGTCATCTCCGATCTGCTTTCGTCTCTGGATGGTGCGGGAGAACATTTTGACGCTATCGTCAGCAATCCGCCCTATGTGGCCGAGATAGACCGCGGGAGTCTCGCGCCAGAGGTCCGGGAATATGAGCCGGCCACGGCGCTGTTCGCCGGCGAGACGGGCCTCGACATCTACCGCCGTCTCATCCCGCAGGCGCATAACGCGCTCAAACCAAATGGGCTGCTGGCGCTCGAATTCGGGCAGGGGCAACGGGACGCTATCGCAGAACTGCTGGCCGACTGGCGGGATGTGTCCTTTCTCAATGACCTGCAACAGATACCGCGGGTTGCCCTGGCGCAAAGGCCTCCCACTCCAGCAAGGCGCTAAAATCCTTCCGCGTCGGGACTGAAACCCTTCCGGGGGCCGTTCGTATAACAGTTGGAGCCCTAATGAAGAACCCGGAACTACAAGATCATCTCTTCTCGCTTGAGGAGCGTCTTTTCCATCCCGACCGCGAGGCCGATCGCAACGCGCTGATCCCACTCTTCGCCGAAGAGTACAAGGAGTTCTGTTCCTCCGGCCGCGTCTTCAACCGCCAGCAGACCATCGACGTTATGCTTCGCAGCGAATCACACACGGCCACCATCCACCACTTTTATGTCGAGCAGCTCGGCGAACACGTCGCCCTGGCCACGTATCGCGCCACGACGGCGCTGGCCGTCTCGCACCGGTCGTCGTTGTGGATCTTTCGCGACAACCGCTGGCAGCTCCTCTTCCACCAGGGAACCGTCGCGGCGTAAGGTCGACAGCTGCGCGCGAATCGCGGCGCTCCGGTCTGCCGTCCTTCTCCCAGTCTCGCTGCCGGTCCTGCGGATCGCGGCGGGGCTCCTTGTGCTCTTCCTCCCACTTGCGCCGCTCTTCTTGTTCCTTGCGCTCCTCGCGTCCGTCGCTCATCACCAATTCCATAGCGCCACGTTC
Source organism: uncultured Acidobacteriaceae bacterium (assembly GCA_963841335.1). Lineage (GTDB taxonomy): Bacteria > Acidobacteriota > Terriglobia > Terriglobales > Acidobacteriaceae > Edaphobacter. The sequence continues at coordinate 1,862,031 of CAWJCF010000001.1, forward strand.
TATTTCACGCAAAAGGCCAGCCGTTACTTCTTCTCTTCGTGATACTCCTGCTCCGTGTTGATCTCCCAGAGCGCAGCCTTGTTTACCTTTCCCGCGACAATGCCATCCACAGCCGTCATCGCAGTGAGCATACTGTGGTCCTGGTTGTTGTACTTATGCATGCCGTTTCGGCCAACCAGAAACAGGTTCTCAAACCCGTCGGTGAATCCGCGCAGCTCGTCAAACCGGTTGTAGGTTCCGAAGTAGGCCGGATAGGTCTTTGGCACACGAACCACATGCCCATCGGAGACGTCCGCCGCGTTGAGGATGCCGATCTTCGCGACCTCCGCGATCGCAAACTTTTTCAACTCCTCATCGGGCATCTTCCACAGATCGTCAGTGTCATAGCAGAAATACTCCAGGCCAATCCACACCTGTGTGGGGTCGGAGACGAGGTAGGGGCTCCAGTTGTTGAATATTTGTAACCGTCCCAGTAACACATCCGGTTCCTGCACGTAGATCCAGGTGTCCTTCAACAGGCCGCCATCCGGCTCCTTCACCTTCAGCCGGTCAGCGAGCAGGCCCACTGTAATGAAGTCGCGGTATTGAAGTCCCGCGCTGACCTCGCGTACATTTGCCGGTACAGTGGCATCCATCGCTTCGATCAGCTCCCGCATCGGCATGGTGGAGAAGAAGTAATCCCCAGCGAATGTCTTTCGTTCGCCGCTCTCGTTCACCGCATCCAGCGAAACTACTCGCTTCACACCGCCTTCTTCCGAGCAATGAATCCGGACGACCTTCCACCCCATGTGGATCTCGCCGCCCTTCTCGCGAATCTGGTCCGCCACATGCTCCCACAACTGTCCCGGGCCGAACTTCGGATACATGAAGCGCTCGATAAGGCTGGTGTCGGTGCCCTTCTGCGCAAGATCGCCCGACCCCTTCGCCTTTCCACTGAAGGCCTTCTTGAGGAAGTGCTTTACCGCCGTCGTCAGACTGAGACCCTTGATTCGCTGCGCTCCCCACTCGGCCGAGATCTCGTGGCAGGGCGTTCCCCAAACCTTCTCCGTGTAGCTCTTGAAGAACGTCAGGTAGAGCTGGCGGCCGAACCGGTTGATGAGAAAGTCCTCGAGGCTCTTCTCCGGAGCGATCTGGCTCACTCGGGACTTCATATAGCTTGTTCCCACTTTGAACGTTCGCACGAGCCCGAGATTCTTCAGCGTCGTGGCCGTCAGCGTGATCGGATAGTCAAAAAACTTGCGCAGGTAGTAAATTCTGCTCTTGCGCGGTCGAATGAGCATCACCAGATCGGGATCGTGCGGGGCCACCTCCACCAGGATGTCTGCTTCTTCGGTCTCCGGCTCCTCCGGCTCGGTCTCCTCGGCCGCGTGCGGGTCGATGGGCCCGGCGCCGCGAAGCACCGGCTCTTCGTGCAGGTGTGCCGGCACAGCGACCACGCGCTTCTTGCCTTGATAACTAATCTCAGTCTGGCCGCCGGTCTCCGAACCTGCGTCGCCCACGTCGGGGGGCATCAGATCGACCCACCACTGCATGACGCGATCGCTTTTGGAGAAGAACCGGTGGCCGCCGATGTCCATCCGGTTGCCTTTGTATTTGATCGTCCGTGAGATACCACCTATCTCCTGGCTCGCCTCGAGAATTACCGGCTTCACATCCGAACGCCTTAGCAGTTCCAGCCCGGCCGTCAATCCTGCAGGCCCCGCCCCAATAATCACCGCCGTTTTGCTCATCAAAAGAGACCTGCTCCTGAGAAATACATTTATGCCAGTATACGTATTCGATACCGCGGGCCAAGACTCCACCCGCTCTTATAACTCACCTCGACTACATGCAACTGCTAAACTCATGTCACGTTGTTTTCTGCACAAGAGTTTTCGTCCGAATCGATCGATATAACACCTGAGTAAACCATCAAACCGGAGATCTCAGTTTGAACCGCACAGTTGTCCAGGCTCCCCCGTCCGCTCAATCTACCTCTGCCCAATCGGCTCGCTCCAATCTGATTAAGGCTGCCGCAACATGGTTTGCGTTGGCGGTGCTCGTGCTCGTGGCCCTCTACGCGCGTGTTCTTCATCACACCTTTGACGGCGACTTTCAGGGCTGGGCCAGCGCCAGCTGCATGACCATGGCGCACTCCTTCAACCAGCTCGGCGCTTTGCACACCCACTTCGTTCCCATCCAGAACAATCTTCCTCTCGGCTCCGATCCGGATGTCTATCTCCATTGGCCGCCGTTGTTTCCGCTGCTGCTCTCCGTCGTTACCCGCATTCTCGGCGATCAGGAGTCGTCCGCGCGGCTGCTCGCGCTTACCATCACCCTGGCGACCACGGGTGTTGTCGTGGCCATCGCCCGTCGCCTCTACGGAACCCTCACGGCTCTGCTCTCCGGCTTCTTCTTCCTGACTGCGCGAGCCACCTACGAAGGCGGACGCGCAATTCTTCATCAGCCGCTGGCGATGCTCTTCGGCACAGCGACCGTACTCTTCTTCCTGTTGGCAACCGGTGAGCCGTCTTCAGCCGCGGACGCCCCGGCATCGCGCCGAAGACTCTACGCCGCTCTCGGTCTTCTGGCCAGCATCTGCACCGTTCTGACCGCGTGGGATCCCATATTCATCCCGCTCGGCCTGTTGGGCTCGTCGCTCTATCTTCGCCGCCGCGCCGCGGCTCGTGTTGCCGGCCTCTACGTCATCGCGGGTGCGCTCACGTTTTTCGCCGTCCAGGCCGACTACGTCTTCTCTTACCCCGCGCTCTTCAAAAATCAGTTCGCGACCATCGCCTATCGTGCCGGCATTGGGTTCAACATCGACTCCTCCACGCGACTCCACACTATCGTCGATCGCGTTCACTACGGCTTAAATCAGCTCTCCTTACTGAGGACTGGTTCTTTTATCACGCGATGGCTCGTTCTCTACTTTTGCGACTTCACCCTTCTCGCCGGCGTCCTTTTTCTAGCGCTCTGGCTTCGATCGGATCGCCGCGGTAATGTTGCGGCCGTCTACCTGATCGGGGGTCTTTGCCTGCCCTGGGTGGTCTTCTTCGCCCTGATGCGAAACTACGTCGCCCTTCATCCGTTTCCGCTTGTTCTCGGCGCACCTTTTCTCGCCATTGCCAGCGGCTACATTCTCAGCCGCATCTGGCAGTTCCTGCACAGGGAAGAACCCACTGGCCCGCGCTATCTTCTCTACGCCATGATCGTTGTACTTCCGTTGCTCGTCCTCTATCCGATCGTTACCACGGTTCAGCAGGCGAAGACTCCCTTCGGAGCGGCTGAATTTCGGGACCTCTCCGACGTGATTCGCGACAACACTTCCCCCGATTCCGTCACTCTGTCGCCAAGCGAGTCGGCCGTCCCCATCTACTACTCCGACCGGCACATCGTTCGCGGTATTGAGACACCCGAGCTTCTGCATCTCGCCGTCCCTCAAGCGCGCGTCGATTTTCCCGCAAGCAGGCTTTTCTTCGCCCTTCAGGATAAAGACCGGCCGCCCTTCTATAAAGCCCTGCCCGGATTCGTCGTAGTAGCCCGACAGGGCGACTCCACGCTCTATTCCGTACCCTAATGCTTTTATGTTTGCAATGCTGGTGCGGTTGGCATCGAAAAGCCACGCTCACCAATTATCTTGTTGGAAGTGTGTTTCAGTCACGTTGAGTACCTAATCTGAAAGTTGAACCGAAAAGATTGAGCTCCACCAACTCCTCATTCAACCAGCAGCCTTTCAAAAAGAATGATGCTCTGCAGATACTGCGGGCCGTAGCGGCTCTCCTGGTCGTCCACCGCCACTGCGTCGAAGTGGTGCGGCTGCATCAGGAGAAGCCGCCCGCAAACTCCTACGCGCTCGATAAGTTCGGCGCCTGCGGAGTCGATATTTTCTTCGTCATCAGCGGCTTCATTTTAGCCACCGTCGTTCTGCGCACTGATCCGCAAACCCCGCGCCTGGCCCTCGATTTCCTGACGCGCAGAGTTCTCCGCATCTTCCCGATCTATTGGATCGTCTCCATCTTTTTTCTCGTGCTCGCCGCGACGCACAATCTGCTTACTCCAGAAGGGGCTCTCAACTCGTACCTCCTGCTGCCATCCGGGTATCCCTTGAAAGCTCCGCTTCTGATCTTTGGCTGGACGCTGATGTTTGAGATGTTCTTCTACTACCTCATCACTTTCAATCTACTCTTTGGAAAAAGGGTAGCCGTCTTGAGGACAATTACCTCCATCCTTCTGCTCACAGGCATTGGCGCAATGGCCGGATTTCAAAAGCCAATCCTCATTCTCATCGCCAACCCCATGAACATGGAGTTCGTTCTGGGGTGCTTGATCGCACTGGTTTATGCGAGGTTCGGGACCTGGCCTCGCATGGGAACAGCGTTTCTGATAAGCGGCTGCTTGGCTCTCGCAACTACGGTATGGCTTGGGTATGGACGGATTGACGATGCCGCTTTCGTTTTGAATGGTTCTGAGAGTTGGGCTCGCGTTTTGATGTGGGGCATCCCGGCCGCCGCCGTCACCGCGGGCGTCGTCTTCCGTCGCGGCGACATACGATCCACCGTGGGAAGATTCTTTGCCCGTCTCGGCGATGCCTCATATTCCATCTACCTGACCTCGGTCGGCACCTTGTTTCTCGCCAATCGTTTCTACAGGCCCTTCGCCGGCTTGCCGCCCGTTCTGAATGTCTCCCTGCTTATCTTCCTGGTGACCTCAGTAGGCGTCGTGACCTACGCAAGGATCGAGCGCCCAATCACACGATTGCTCTCGGGGAGATACGAAACGGCAAGAAACCGCGGAGTGGTTCTCTTGCTCAACCGCTGACCAACTTTTGATCAACCGAATACTCTCTGGAAGGATTTCTTGCATGGCGCACACCGCGCTCAGAGCTTCAAAGCAGAATGCCGCCGCTGCAAATCCCGTTACCTCGCTGGTCATTCTCAGAAGAGTCTTCATCGCTCTTTTTCTTCAGCTTCAGGTTCTTGTGTTTGCTTCGTTCGTGTCGCAAAAGCCTCTACAATTCGTGCAAAAGATCCGTTTGCAGGTCGACTTTCAGGATTTCTACCAGGCAGCGATCGATTGGGCGCACGGAGCGAATCCTTATCTCCGGCTCGATCAGTTTCAGTACCATCGCTTCAACAAGCCAGCTCCTATCCTATGGATTGTTTTGCCGCTGACACGCTTCAGCGAACCGACCGCCGCACATATCTTTTATGCCGCGAACCTTCTGGCGATTGCGATAGCACTTTGGGGGATCTGCCGATACTTCGAGCTCAATCACTCCGAGAGCCTCTTTTTGGCCGGCATTGGTTCGATGTTTTTTCCTTTGAACTTCGTCATAGAACGAGGCAATCTCGACGGCCTTATGTTAATGCTCGTCGTTCTGGCCCTTCTGCTCAAGAATCCGATCGCAAAAGGAGTTGTGCTGGGACTCACCGTCGCTTTGAAGCTCTACACCACTCTGTTCCTGGTTCCACTTGCAATCAACCGTGGATGGAAGCAGGCCATGACGATGCTTGCTGTATGCGCCGCGCTCTTTCTCTCCGTCCTCCCACTCTTCACATCTTTCCTGCGAACTCAATTGGCCCGAAGCGCGGAAGCCTATCTGGTCGAGAACATCAGTCCTGCGGCGTTAGGCACTATCTCCGCAAGCTATGCTGAAGGCCGCATGTTCAAGTTGGCATATCTTGCCCTTTGGCTCCTCTCTTACCTCTGCATGCTGGTTCGACATCGACAGTCTTCTCTCGACATTCAAACGATCTACTCTCTTCCCTGGATGATGGCGATGCCCTTTCTGGTCTTGCCTTATACCGGGATCCTGCTTCTCCCGGTCCTCATGCTCAGGAGTCGGGAGATAGCCGCTCGCGGCCTATTGACCGTCTACGACTACCTCTTCCTCGGCGGTTTTCTACTGGTCGGCGTCCAGCCGCTGGCAATGACGGATCACTTCATGTGGCTCACCCACTCGCACAGGTTCTTCTATGCCCTCAATCCGTTGGGCACGACCTTCGTCATTGGCGCAATCGCAATTGGCCCAGCCGTGCGCGAACAGACCCGTCGGAAGCCGGTGCAACGCGACTCGGAGATCAGGGAATACTCAGCCGCCTAGCTACCGGCCGTTACGCCACCACCGCCTCGCGTCCCGTCACCTCGAACTCCAGCCCCTTCTTACCCGCCTTCACGACAACGTGATCGCCATGGAGCACGCTGCCGTCGAGGATCTTCACTGCAAGCGGATCCTGCACCAACCGCTGGATCGCGCGCTTCAACGGTCGCGCCCCATACGCCCGGTCGTACCCCGCTTTGAAGATCGCCTGCCGCGCGCTGTCCGTCATCTCGAGCGTGATCTTCCGATCCGCCAGCATGATTTCGAGATCCTTCAGCCGCAGATCGACGATGTGCGTCAACTGCTCATCGCCCAGCGGACGGAAGACCACCAGGTCATCGACGCGGTTCAGGAACTCCGGCTTGAAGTGCTTGCGCAACTCTTCCATCACGCGGCTCTTCGCCTCTTCAAATCCCTCCTCGCCCTGCGCCCAGGCGGTCGACAACTGCGCCGCGCCAACGTTCGAAGTCATAATCAGCACCGTGTTCTTGAAATCGACCGTCCTGCCCTTTGAGTCCGTCAGCCGCCCGTCGTCGAGCACCTGCAGCAGCACGTTGAAGACATCGGGATGCGCTTTTTCAATCTCGTCGAACAACACCACAGCGTACGGACGCCGCCGCACAGCCTCGGTCAACTGACCGCCTTCATCGTAGCCGACATATCCCGGAGGCGCGCCAATCAACCGCGCCACCGCATGCTTCTCCATGTACTCGCTCATGTCGATCCGCACCATCGCGGCCTCGTCGTCGAAGAGAAATTCAGCGAGCGCACGTGCCGTCTCCGTCTTGCCGACGCCCGTAGGTCCGAGGAAGATGAACGAGCCAATGGGCCGCTTCGGATCGGAGAGTCCCGCGCGCGAACGGCGAATCGCATTCGCCACTGCGCTCAATGCTTCATCCTGGCCGACCACGCGCTCGCGCAGACGATCCTCCATCTGCACCAGCTTCTGCATCTCGCCCTCGAGCATCTTCGATACGGGAATGCCCGTCCACTTCGACACAATCGCGGCGATGTCCTCTTCATCCACTTCTTCCTTCAACATCCGTGATGGCTTGCGGGCAACGCCACTCTTCATCTCATCTGCAGCCTCACGCACTGCCGCATCCTGCTCGGCGGTCAAATCGCGCAGCTCAATCTCGAGCTTAGGAATCTCGCCGTACTGCAACTCCGCCGCGCGCTGAAGGTTGCCCTTGCGCGTCTCCTCCTGCATCTGGAACCGCAAGGCCTCCAGCTTTTCTTTCAGCTCTGCGATCCGGCCGATCGCCCCGCGCTCTTTCTGCCAGCGCGCCCGCAACCCAGCCGACTTTTCTTTGATCTCGGCCAGATCCCGCTCCACAACTTCGAGCCGTTCCTTCGACCCCGCATCTTTCTCCCGCTTCAACGCCGCGCGCTCAATCTCAAGCGAGGTCGCTCGCCGATCCAAATCATCTATCTCCACAGGCACCGAACCAATCTGAATCGCAAGCGCAGCCGCTGCTTCATCCACAAGATCAATCGCCTTGTCCGGAAGAAACCGATCGCTGATGTAGCGATGCGAAAGCGTCGCCGCCGCCACAATCGCCGAATCCTTGATCCGGACCTTGTGGTGCGCCTCGTACTTCTCCTTCAAGCCGCGCAGAATCGCGACGGTGTCTTCAACATTCGGCTCACCGACAAACACAATCTGGAAACGCCGTTCCAGCGCCGCATCCTTCTCGATATACTTGCGGTACTCATTCAGCGTCGTCGCACCAATTGCACGCAGCGCACCCCGGGCCAGCGCCGGCTTCAGCATGTTGCTCGCATCCAGCGATCCCTCGCTTGCGCCTGCACCGACTAGAGTATGTAACTCGTCGATGAACAAAATAATCTCGCCGTTCGACTCTTCAATCTCTTTCAGAACCGCCTTCAAACGGTCTTCGAACTCGCCACGAAACTTCGCGCCGGCAATCATCGCTCCCAAGTCCAGCGAGCAGACGCGCTTGTTCTTCAAAATCTCCGGTACGTCGCCAAGAAAAATCCTCCGCGCCAACCCCTCCACAATCGCCGTCTTACCCACACCCGGTTCGCCGATCAGCACAGGATTGTTCTTCGTCCGCCGCGACAGCACCTGGACCACGCGGCGAATTTCATCATCGCGTCCAATCACCGGATCAAGCTTCCCGCGACGCGCCAGGTCCGTCAGGTCCTTCGCATACTTCTCGAGCGCCTGAAACTTTCCTTCAGGATTCTGGTCAGTCACCCGCTGCGAACCCCGCACCGCGCTCAGCGCCTTCAGGATCGCCTCATGCGTCGCACCGAGGGCAGCAAGCGCCGTTTGCACCGCGTCACCCTTCGCCCGCGACAAAGCCAGCAGCAGGTGTTCGGTCGAGACGTAGTCGTCCTTAAAGTTCTCAGCCTCTTTAAATCCCTGCTCCAAAACCTTCTGCAGCGCCGCACTCATCCCCGGCTGGCCGCCACCCTGCACCTTCGGCAGCTTCGCAATCGCCGAGTTCACCCCGGAAAGCAACTGCTCCACCGGCACCCCTACCTTCTCCAGCACCGGGAGCACCACCCCCTCGCGATCCTCAAGCAACGCCGCCATCAGGTGCAGCGGAAGCACCTCAGGATTGCCATTCTCCGCAGCATGTCCGCTGGCAGCCTGGACCGCCTCCTGCGATTTCACCGTCAACTTGTCCCACTTGATCGCCATTCCGATCTCTCCTTACTGAATTGTCAGTCTTGTCTCTGATTTGACGCTTGAAGAAGCAATAAGATGCAGAAATGTGATAACAACTCACTCATATTTGAGCAGAGAGCCGTTCGAACCCGCCAAAACCCCCGAGGGCCGCAAGAAAACCTTCCTAGCCGCTCCAGCTAACCCCTGTCCCAAACCCATTTCACGATACTCTCAGACGAGTTGCCCTATCCACCATGGACGCAGCCGAACCCAACGCCCTCTCCAGCGCCATGCTGCTCGCCGCTACCGGCGGCCTGCTCGACGCCATTGTCTACCTGAACCACGGCCATGTCTTCGCCAACAACATGACCGGCAACCTCATCTTCCTGGGGATCGCAGTGCTCGTACACGATGGGAACAGCATCATCCCTCACATCGTTCCTATCTTCGGCTTCTTCCTTGGCGTCCTGACCTCAAAATATCTCCGGACGGGCCTCGGCCTGCGATGCGCCCCAATCGCCCTGGGACTAGAGATCGTAACCATCTTCGCTCTCGGTTGGCTCTCCCCGGGAGCTCCCTCCATGATGTTTACCGGCGTCATCGCTTATGTCGCCGCTGTTCAGGTGGCCAGCTTCCGTCACGTCGAAGCATTCGCCTACAACTCCACGTTTATGAGCGGGAACCTTCGCGATGTTGCCGAAGGGCTGTACGAAGATCTGGCCCCCTCGTCTAGGCCCGAGACTCGCAGCCAGGGCCGCGCCAAAACCGTCGATTTCGGCATGATCGTTCTGTGCTTCCTCCTCGGCGCCGTGGTCGGAGCGTGGGCCGCGCCTCGGTTCGGCAACCACTCCCTCTGGCTCGCCGAACCCCTCCTGATCGCGGTCGCCGTGCCCGTCTTCCGCCATCGCTTCTGACGCAAAAGTCGTATCGTTCCCGCTCATGCTAACCGTTACTCTTGCGTCACTTGCCGCATTCAGGAGTCGCTTTGCTCCGCCCCCTTGCTCTCTGCCTGGCCGCTCTCTTCAGCTCCGCCCTGCTAGGCGGTTGCGGAGCCGTCCAGCAACAGACAGCTACGTCCGCTACTACTACCGCCACAACCACCACCCCTCCGACTCCCGCCACTACCCCTGGCTCACCCATCATCGGTAATGTCCACGGCGGGCAGCAGGCGATTACCGGCGCCCACATCTACCTCTTCGGCGCCAACCCCGGCGGCTACGGAGCCCCCAGCACCTCCATGCTCGACCCCACCCAGCCCGGCGTCTTCAGCGACCCAACCGGCAGCTACGTCCTCACCGACTCAAACGGCAACTTCGGAATCTCCGGCGATTACACCTGCACCCAGGGCCAGCAAGTTTACCTGCTCTCGACCGGCGGCAATCCCGGCCTGCCGGATCCGCATCAGACCAACCCGGCAATCGTCCTCATGGCTGCCATTGGAGCCTGCCCCGACGGCGAGACCAACTTCGCCAGCACCGTGCCCTATGTCTTCATCAACGAGGTCTCGACCGTCGCCGCCGTCTACGCGCTCTCCGGATTCATGACCGATGCGACCCACGTCAGCTCTGCGGCAACTCCCGGCGCACTTCACGGTATAGCGAACGCCTTCCTCACCATCACCAATCTCGTCGACCTGGGCACCGCCACCGCCTTCAGTCAAAGCGTCGGGGGCAATGGCGACGTCCCGCAGGCCGAGATCAACTCACTCGCCAATCTCCTCGTCACCTGCGTCAACTCCGACGGCGCCTCCGCCTGCGAGCCACTCTTCTCCGCCGCTCCTGCGCTTGACGGAACCCCGCCGGCCGACACCCTCACCGCCATCCTCAACATCGCCCACAACCCCGGAGCGAACGTCGCCGCACTCTTCGCCGCCAGCCTCATCACCACGCCCTTCCAGCCCGCGCTCACCTCCGCACCCAACGACTGGACCCTCGCCATCACCTACTACGCCGGCAACATCGACGGCCCCTACTTCCCCGCCATCGACTCCATCGGCAACATCTGGATCCCGAACTACGCCAACTCCCAGCTCACCCTCCTCAGTCCCACCGGAGACATCCTCTCCGGCAACGGAATCGGCGGAGGTGGCCTCAACCTTCCCTACGCAATCGCAATCGACTCCGCCGACAACGCCTGGGTTACGAACTTCGGCCCGCCCGGCGCCTCCACCGTCTCGAAGTTCTCCCCGACTGGCACCGCACTCACCAACGCACCCTACGCCTGCTCGTCAGCCTGCTTCTTCCCCGCCTTCGATGCCGACCAGAACCTCTGGATCTCCGGCTCCGACCACACCACCGTCCTGTCCCCCAGCGGCACCATGATCAAACAATTCGCAACCAGCGCCTACGACTCCGGCATCGCCGTTAGCAGCGTCGGCCTCGCATGGACCCTCGGTCAGCCGCGCAGCCTCTACCGTTTCAATCTCGCCGTGCCCCTCACGCCGGTTTCCGAGTTCACCACCGTCGCCTCCGGCACCGAACTCACCCCGCTCGCCATCGACTCCGCCGACAACGTCTGGTACGTCAGCAACAAGAACAACGCCGTCGGCGAATCCGACAAGCTCGGCAACATCCTCTCCCCACTCACCGGCTACACCGGCGGAGGCCTTCAGGGCCCAGCCCAAATAGCCATCGACGGCTCCAACCGCGTCTGGGTCGCCAACCGCGACGGCAACTCACTCTCCGCCTTCACCAGCAACGGCCACACGATCTCCCCTGCTATGGGCTTCCAAGCCGCGGGCATCAGCAACCCGCGCGGCCTGGCCATCGACGCCTCCGGCAACGCATGGCTCACCAACTTCACCTACAACTCCATCACCGAGTTCATCGGCATCGCCACACCCACCGCGACGCCGATCTCCCCCGCCAACCACGGCCAGCGTCCCTGAACCCGGAATAGCTGAGGGCTCTTTTTACTCAAGATGATATGTGCCCCACGAGAAATTCAACTTTGGGTTGCAGTTCTTCGACTTCACATCCCAAACAGTTTTTCCGGACTGCTTCCCGTTTACGTAGGGCATGATTACGGCAAAATAGGTCCCATCCGCGTCGGCTTTGACAGTGTCATGGTGCTTTTCGTCATAGCTCTGGCTGTCGATCGTTAACTCCGCGTTCGGCTCAAACCCGCTCCCCTGAATGTAGGTCAGCTCACCGTTAGGCGTACCAAGGATGGATTCCAACCTGCAGCCTTTATCTGTTGTCGCATTGGGGAAAGGAACCACCTGTACAAAGGCCTTCACGTGCGCCTCATCGTTGGAAACCAGCCCGAATCGTTTAGGCTCCGCCTTGCCCGCGTAAACAACTAGGTCAATCGGGTCGTCGGGCCCGTTGCCCTGACATGTGCCCGGCCGTCCCGCACAAATAGCTTCCCCTTTCGCATTGAATGTCACGCCTTCCATCACTTTGCTGAGGGTGCCGTCAATCTGAATTTGAAAGAGCGAAAAAGTAGTATTCGACGGGAGGCCTGTGCCATTCAGTCCGAAGCTAATCAGAGTACGGTCCGAATCCCGTGAGCGGCTTCCCTCCTTGAGGGATAATTCCACTCCCGGGCTGTTCATCTTCTCGCCGAAATTTCTTTGAAGTTTGGCGAGTTGTTCTACTTTTGCCTTTTGCTCTGCCGTCAGATCTCGAGCGGTATTGCGAGCGAACTGAGGAGTTGGGTTGGCTTGGTCAACCGACTGTGCGACGACAATCGTGATCAGAAACAAAACAGGGATAAAAGATAACGCGAACAATCGCATGCTTATGTGTAGCCCTCGTACGGGAGGCTACACCTGCGGGATAGTCAGCGCAAAATCACCATCGCTTAGCCCTCCCAAATCCCAACAGATTACTTCCCCGAGTCAGTCCCCCGGATAAACGCCGCCACATCCGCATGGAACTGCTTCAGGACATCCTCGTTCACATAGATCATGTGCCCGCTGGGATAGTAGTGGTAGCTGATATTCGCCTGCAGCTTGTCAGGAATCGGCAGGTGATGCATCTCGTACATCCCCTCGAAGAACGGCGTCGCCAGGTCGTAATACCCTCCCGCGAGCATCACCTTCATCTTCGGGTTCGACTTCATCGTGAACGCCAGGTCCGGCATCACGTTGGTCCCGCCCCACTGCTGATTCGCCGACGGCCCGTTCGGAACCTGATGCCGCATGTCCCACGTGAAGTCCGCCTCGTCATACGCACCCGGCTTGTACGTCAGGTCCGTGCCATACTTCAGCTCCTTGCGCAGATAATCGTTGACCGCCGCCGTGTATGCCGACGAGATTGCATTGCTCTGAGGGTCGTACTCCGCATCCGAGCTCAACGGATCCAAATCCGGCCCCTTGTAACGTGAATCCAACCTGCCCGTCGTCGTGTCATCCGACAATTGCAGTTGCTTGCTGAACGCCGGACCGGTCACCCGCAGATTCGCACGGAGCAGATACTCCACCGGCAGACCCGTGTACTGATGCAGTTTCTCGGCGACCGCCTGCCTCTTCGCCGCCGGCAGTTCCGACCCCTGCAGCATCGCGCTCATATAATCACCGAGCGCATACTGCTCCACTTCGGTCAGAAAGGGCTCCAGAGCCGCCGGCTGCGTTGGCAGTTTGTGATGATAAAAGGCAGTTGCGGCAAAGGTAGGCAATCCCAGCGCATACGCCTGATCCACGCCAGGATTAAACTTTGGCCCATCGATGCTGTTGTCCATGCTCAGAATCTGCGACAGCAGAACAATCCCATTCAAATCCACATTCTGCTGCAAGTCTGCGCTGAGCACCGCGCTCCGCGGTGTTCCGTAGCTCTCGCCAAGCAGATACTTCGGCGAGTTCCAGCGGTCAAACTTCGTCAGAAACCGGCGGATGAACCGCTCGAACGCATGCGCATCCGGGTCCACTCCCCAGAATGCCTTGTCCTTATCCTTGCCCATGATCCGGCTGAACCCAGTCCCCGGAGCATCGATGAACACCAGGTCCGTCACATCGAGAAGGCTGAAGTCGTTATTCACGATCTTGTATGGCGCAGCCTCATCGTGCTGCGCATCCGTCGTCACCACGCGGCGCGGCCCGAACGAACCCATATGCAGCCACATCGACGCCGAACCCGGCCCGCCGTTGTACAGAAACATCACTGGCCGCCCCGGTCCCGCATCCTTCTTGAAGTACGCCACATAAAATATCCGTGCCGTAGCCGGAGCCTCATCCGGTTTCTCCGGATCGAGCGGCTTCTCGCCCGTCCCCGGCAGCAGCTTGCCATCGAGCCCGATCATCGCGTCCTGTCCATCCGTCGACCCCACCGTCAACGTCCCCGCCACTGCCTTGTATGCAATCGCCTGCCCGCCCACCGTCACCGAACCATCCGTCGTCGAGTCCCCCGGCAGTTCCGCCTCCGCAGCCGCAGGCGTTCCCTTCACCACTACCTTCTCATCCTTCTTCTTGTCGTCGGTCTTCTTATCCTGCGCCCACGCCGAAGTGGCCAGCAACGCCGCCGCACACACACCAATCCACACGCTATTCCTAGGCATCCAGACACACTCCAGCCGGTCGAAAAACCAGGCCCCCAGTATAGCTTTCCCCTCGCCGAAGCCGTTCACGAAACCTGAATCAGCACCGCGCTCAAGGCCGGCACATAACAACTCAGCTGCGTCCCGCTCGCCGTCAACGTATAAGCCGCCGCGGGAGAGAACGTCCCATCCACCTGGACGCCGGCCCCCCTGAATCGTCACACCCGCCGTAGCCGAAAGCTCGCCCCACTCGCCAACTTGTCCTGATCGGTTCCAAGAAGTTGCGCCGATCTAACTCTTCTTCGCCGCAGCCTTCTTCCCTGGCTTCTTTAAGGAGTCCACCAGTTGCTTCCAATCCGCCTCGGTCTGGTTTGCGTACGTCTCCGCAAACCCCACCACCGCCTCATCAAATCGCACCGAAGTCCCGATATACCCCGTGATCATCGCGCAGTCGCCGGCTCGCGCATGCCCGCGCGCCAGCATCTCCCCACACACCGCCGCATATTCCAGCAGACCCGCCGCCTTCAGGTTCTTTAGGTTGATGGAAGCCTTGTGATCGTTCAACTGCCGCACCAGGTAGTCCCGCCCCTCCATCGTTGTCCATCCGAGAAACGGATCTGACTGCAGCTGCATCGCCCGCTCGCCCTCAACGACCCTCCGTCCCTGGTTCTCCCTCTCCTTCCGCGCCTTCACCGCAACATAAGGCGCATACCCAGAGGCCACCTCCTCCTTGATCTGCAAAAACAGAGGGTCCTTCGGTCCATTGCCCTCCATCAGCACCACATAATCCCTCAGCCCCACCGAACCAGTCCCCACCACCTTGAACGCCACATCCACCGGCCGGTACTGCGCCAGAAAATGTCGCCGCTCCGGCAAAATACTCTCCGCATACTTCGTCAACGACCCCACTACCTTCGCCGCTGTCTCCCCCGTCACGCGCTCCAGCGTCGGAGGCTCCGTCTTGAAGACGCGCTCGCCTGTCTTGGGCGCTGCCTCCTTCTTCCCCTTCGCCGCCTTCTTCACAGCCGATTCCTTCACCTCTGTCAGGGACAACAGGGTATGCATTGGCGTCGCTCTCTCCGCCAGCCGCAAAATCCCCTGCACCGGCGACACATCCTGCAGCCTGTGTACCTGGTACCGAGCCACCTCCAGCACCGGCATCCGCGCAAAAATCCCCATCATCGTTCGATACCGCTCCAGAAACATCGCTGCCGCCTCCCGGCACGCAATGTTCTTGCTCCCCGACGCGCGTCCCGCCAGAATCAGGCTCGTCGCCATCCGCTTCACATCCCACTCGAACGGTGCAACGATCGTCTCGTCAAAATCGTTAATGTCGAACACCAGCCGTCCATCGGGAGCCGCAAACGCTCCCAGGTTCCTCACATGCGCATCGCCGCAAAGCTGGTTACAAATCCCCGTATTCGCTGTCAACGACAGGTCATACGCCATCACCGGGACCGCCCCGCGAAAATACCCAAACGGCGAGGCGGACATCAACTGCTTCTTCAGCGCGACCAGCTTCGGTATCCGTCCCTTCGTCGAAGCATCCAGCAACGCCAGCGGGCTCTCCCGCCGGTCCTTCGTCTTCCACGCCGCGTGATCCGCCCGCTTGATCTGTTTGCGCCGTTCCTGTCCCATCGCAAACCGTTCCATCGCGTCAGGCAATCGCATCGTAGCCATCTCCCCCTCCAACTTCCTTTGGACAATGAATCCTCAAGCCTACGCCCTTCGGCCCAAGGGTCAAAATTGTGGAGACCAGTCTAGACCTTTTGGCCGACGACAACGTTGCGACCACCCCGTAGAGTGGTGGCGCATTCATCAGCCCCCATTTCTATCACTGCAAATATTTTTGAGACCAGTAGCGCGAGGTAGTTCATGAAAAATAAAATTCAACTCTTCCTGTCGATCGCACTCGCCGCAGCCGTGAGCACCAATCACGCCTTCGCTCAGGGATGCGTCGCCGCACACACCAACCAGCGCACCATGGACCAGCTCATCCAGCTAGACCAACTCTTCCAGCCTCCAGCCGAGAGCGGTCCTGGCCGTTTCTCCATTCACAACCTCACCGTCAACATTGGCTATCGCGTCTTCAACTCCAACAAGTACTTCATCGGCGACCAGGAGATTCCACGCGCCTCCGTCGTCAGGAATCACCAGAACATCTTCGACGTCGGCCTCGAATATCAACTCTCTCCTCGCTGGAGCATCATCGCCGACATCCCCGTCTACGACGGCACTCGCAACCAGGTCTACCCTCCCTCCGGCATCTTTCAGGTCAGCGGTCTTGGCGACGTCACCATAGGCGCTCAGTCCTGGATCTTCCGTCCGCCCACAGAAAACGGAGGCAACATCGCCGTCAGTCTCGCGCTGAAAATCCCCACAGGCATCAACAACGCCACCGGCTCGGCTCTCTATAAAGGACAGATCATCGAAGCCACGGCCGACCAGTCCCTGCAGCCGGGCGATGGCGGCTGGGGATTCGTCCTGGGCACTCAGGCCTACAAGCCACTCTGGCGCCTCTCCGACCTCTACGTTCAGGGGGCCTACCTCTTCAATCCTATGAACACCAACGGTGTCGCCACCTTCCGCTCGCAACCCGGTCAGGGCGTGATGTCCGTCACGGACCAGTATCTTTTCCGCACAGGCGTCTCCCAAACCATTCCCAAAGTTCGCGGTTTCGCCCTCAGCCTCGGTGTTCGCCTCGAAGGCGTTCCCGTGCGCGACCTCATCGGCAACAGCGATGGCTTCCGCCGCCCCGGATACATCCTCTCGCTCGACCCGGGCCTGATGTACAACTACCACCAGACAACCCTCTCAGTGAACGGTCCCTGGGCCATCCACCGCGACCGGCCACCGAGCGTCCCCGAGATCCAGAACAACACACCGAACGGTGATGCCTTCTTCGCCGACTACACCGTCATCGCCAGCGTCTCGCATCACTTCTAGACCGCACCGCGTCTTCCCTCCAACCGGCAGCCTGCTTTGCGTGCCAGCGCATTCCAGGCTGCCTTTTCGCGTCTGGCTAGCTCCTAACAATCGTCTCTGTGGCATTACGGAACTCCGCCGCCCATCCGTTGATGTATCCTTGCCGAGCAAGAGCCCAGGCAAATTCCTATGTCACGCTCTCTCACCGCCGAACTCTCCAGGATCGAGCCCCTCATCGTGCTCGCCGTCACTGCCCTGGTGCTCTACTTCGCGCGGGAGCTGCTCATCCCCCTCGCCTTCGCCCTCACCCTCTCGTTCCTCCTCGCCCCTGTGGTCGGCCGACTGGAAGAACGCCGTCTTCCCCGAATCGTCGCCGTCGGTGTGACCGGCGTCGTCGCCTTGACACTTGTCCTCGGCGTCGGATACGTCGTCGCCCGTCAACTCCTCGATGTCGCGCGCAGTCTCCCCACCTACCGCCTCAGCATCCAGCAGAAGATGGCCTCCGTCCACTCGCCCGCCGAGCAGTCCCTCGAAAAAGCCTTCAGCTCCATCGAAGACATCAGCGGAGACCTCTACACCAGCGCCCGCACCGCTACCCCCGGCGAAGCCGCCACCCCCGCCTCCCAAGCAACGCCCGTTCGCGTCGTTGACCCCAACCGCACCCAGCTCGAAACCACCGCCGAGCTCCTCATGAGCTTCCTTCGCCCCATCGGAACCATCGGCGTCGTCATCGTCTTCACCATCTACCTCCTCATGAAGCGCGAGGAGCTGCGCCACCGCATCCTCCTGCTCGCCGGCATGGGCCGCATCAGCATCATGACCCAGGCCATTCAGGAGGCCGCAACCCGCATCAGCCAATATCTCCTCTTCCAGGTAGCGGTCAACGCCGCTTACGGCATCCTCTTCGGCATCGGTCTCTATTTCATTGGCGTCCCCAACGCCACTCTCTGGGGAGTCCTCGCCGGAATCCTCCGCATCATCCCTTACGTCGGCACCGCCACCAGTCTCGTGCTTCCCCTCATCGTCTCCGTCGCCATCTCGCCCGACTGGTGGCCGCCGATCCTCATCATCCTGCTCTTCCTCTGCCTCGAACTCACCAGCACCAACTTCGTCGAACCCTGGCTCTTCAGCACGCGCACTGGCATCTCTTCCCTCGCGCTCCTCGCCATGGCCATCTTCTGGGCTCTCCTCTGGGGATGGCCCGGCCTCATCCTCTCCACTCCGCTCACCGTCTGCATCGTCGTCATGGGACGCTACGTCCCCCAGATGTCGTTCCTCCACACCCTGCTCGGCACCGACGCCGAGCTCTCCCCCGAAGCTCTCTTCTACGAGCGCCTCCTCGCCATGGACCAGGGCGAGGCCCGCGCCGTAGCCAACCGCTTCCTCGACAACCACTCCATCGTCGAACTCTACGACTCCGTCCTCGTCCCCTCCCTCACCCTCGTCGAGCAGGATCGCCACCAGGGCATCCTCGACGACATCCGCTGCAACTTCTTCTTCCTCGCCATCAGCGAGCTCGTCGCCGAACTCACCGACTACCGCGGCAAAGAGCCCGCCGCACTCGCGCAAAACGCCTTCAACGGCTTTCCCTCGGGAGAAGCCGCCGACTTCGCCATCGTCTGCATCTCCGCCAACGACCAGGCCGACGAGCTCACCGCCCTCATGCTCGCCCAGCTTATGGAGCGCGCCAACCACCAGACCCTCCTCCTCTCCGCCTCCTTCGTCTCCAACGAGATTCTGGAGAACCTCGCCAAAGAGCCCACCACCGTCGTCTTCATCTCCGCGCTTCCGCCCTTTGCCTTCTCCCAGGCCCGCACCATCTGCCAGCGCGTCCGCTCTCACCTTCCGTTCAATCGCATCGTCATCGGCTTCTGGAACAGCACCGACGACCCCGACCAGACCATGGAGCGCTTCGGCAAGGGACGTCCCAACATCGTCGTCAACACCCTCGCCCAGGCCCTCGAGCAAGTCACCCACTGGCACGAACAACCCTCCGGCGTCCACGTCCTGCCCACAAACCCGCAGCGCCGCGCCAGCGATCTCCAGACCGACCCCGCTCGCATCCCCTGATGGCT
Source organism: uncultured Acidobacteriaceae bacterium (assembly GCA_963841335.1). Lineage (GTDB taxonomy): Bacteria > Acidobacteriota > Terriglobia > Terriglobales > Acidobacteriaceae > Edaphobacter. The sequence goes on from CAWJCF010000001.1 coordinate 1,881,226, forward strand.
CCATCAGCTGCCGCCTCCTTCGCGTTTCCTGATGAAGCGTGGACACCGTTGCCCTGCCCTGATAAAAAATTCCCGACGCTGTCGATTCCTGCAAAGCCCATTCGACGTTACAAATAGAAAGCCATTTTAAGGAGACCCCAAAAATGCGCTGCATGGTCCTCGTCAAAGCCACCAAAGATTCAGAAGCCGGTCTACTCCCCAGCACCGAACTGCTCACTAAAATGGGTAAGTTCAACGAAGAGCTGGCCAAAGCAGGCGTCCTGCTCGCAGGAGAAGGCCTAAAACCCTCCTCCCAGGGGAAGCGCATCACGTTCACCGCCGAAAAACCCACCGTCACCGACGGTCCCTTCGCCGAAACCAAAGAACTCGTCGGCGGCTTCTGGCTCTGGCAGGTTCGCTCCATCGAAGAAGCCGTCGAATGGCTGAAACGCAGCCCATTCGCGCCTGGCGACGTAGTCGAAATCCGCCCCGTCTTCGAAGCCGAAGACTTCGGACCGCTCCTCACTCCCGAACTCAAGCAACAGGAACAGCGCGTCCGCAACGAAGTAGCAAAAAAATAATCCAAGCCTCGCAGTCAAGTTGTCGATTCCCCTCCACCTCACTCGACGTCCTAGCAAGAGCCGGAGTCGGAACCCAAGCCGGCTCCCCAAATTCAAGGAGAAGATCAACATGCGTTTCCTCTGCATCTACAAACCCGCCAAGGCCGAAGGCGCCCCTCCCACCTGTGACGAGATGGAAAAAATGGGAAAGCTCATCGAGGAGTCCTTCAAATCCGGTAGGCTCATCGCCACCGAAGGTTGCCTTCCCAGCGCTCTCGGTGCGCGCATCCGCATGACTGACGGCAAATTCAAAGTAACCGACGGCCCCTTCACTGAAGCAAAAGAGCTCGTCGGCGGCTTCGCACTCATCAAGGCATCCTCCAAAGACGATGCCATCGACTTCACCAGAACCTTCATGCAGATCGCAGGCGACGGCGAAGTCGAAATCCGCCAGATCTTCGAGCAGCCAGCAAAGTGAGCCGCGATCCACCCACATCCATCTCCGACCCGAAAGGACAAAAAAAATGCGATTCATGGTCATCTTCAAAGCAAACGCAGACTCAGAAAAAGGTGCACTCCCCGACCCGCAGGTCATTGACGAAATGAACAAGTTCACCGATGAGCTCGTAGCAGCCGGAGTCGTTCTAGGCTACGAAGGCCTCCACCCCTCTTCCAAAGGCGCTCGCGTTCGCTTCTCCGGCAAGAACCGCACCGTCATCGACGGTCCCTTCGCCGAGACCAAGGAACTCATCGCCGGCTACTATCTCTTGCAGGTCAAATCCCTCGAAGAGGCCATTGAGTGGGTCAAGCGCATCCCCAACTGCGGCCCCCCCGGCGAAGAAGAAATCGAGATCCGCCAGGTCTTCGAGCCGGAAGACTTCGCCGATGGCTTTTCCGAAGAAGGCATTCAGCAGGAAAAAGCCCTACGCGCTCAACTGGCAGCTCAGGCAGCAAAGAGATAGCCCCACTTGCACTGACGTATCCAAAACTCGTGTGATCGGTAGCAGTGTCCGCTGCCGATCCACATCACGCCACACACCGCACCATCGAAGCCGTCTGGCGCATCGAGTCCGCCCGCCTCATCGCCGCACTCACTCGCCTCACACGCGACATCGCCCGCGCCGAAGACCTCGCCCAGGACGCGCTCGTCGCCGCCCTCGAGCAGTGGCCACAAACTGGCATCCCCGACAACCCCGGCGCATGGCTCATGGCCACCGCAAAACACCGCGCCATCGACCACCTCCGCCGCAACACCCGCCTCCAAACCAAACTCGCCGAACTCGCCCCCCAGATCGCAGAAAAGGAGCAGGCCGTGCCCGACTACGTCACCGCAATCGATGACAACGTCGGCGACGATCTCCTCCGCCTCATCTTCATCTCCTGCCATCCCATCCTCTCCCTCGAAGCCCAGCTCGCCCTCACCCTCCGCATGCTCGGCGGCCTCACCACCGACGAGATCGCCCGCGCCTTTCTCGTCCCCGAACCCACCATCGCCCAGCGCATCGTCCGCGCCAAACGCACCCTCACCGAATCCCGCATCCCCTTCGAAGTCCCCCGCGGCCCCGAACTCGAAGCCCGTCTCGCCTCCGTCCTCAAAGTCATCTACCTCATCTTCAACGAGGGCTACTCCGCCACCGCCGGCGACGACTGGCTCCGCCCCGCCCTCTGCGAAGAAGCCCTCCGCCTCGGACGCATCCTCGCGACCCTCGTCCCCAACGAAACCGAAGCTCACGGCCTCGTTGCCCTCATGGAAATTCAAGCCTCGCGCATCAAAGCCCGCATTACTCCCACCGGCGAACCCATCCTCCTCCTCGACCAGAACCGCGCTCAATGGGATCAGCTCCTCATCCATCGCGGCCTCGCCGCACTCGAACACGCTCAGCAACTAAGCACCGCGCAAGGTCCCTATACTTTGCAAGCCGCCATCGCCGCATGCCACGCCCGCGCTACAACACCGGGCGCCACCGACTGGACGCAAATTGCGGCCCTCTACACCACCCTCGCGCAAACCAACCCATCTCCCATCGTCGAACTCAACCGCGCCGTAGCCATCTCCATGGCCCGGGGCCCGCAAGCCGGCCTCGACATCGTCGACTCCCTCACCACCGAACCCTCCCTGAAGAACTATCACCTGCTCCCCAGCGTCCGCGGCGACCTCCTCGCCAAACTCAATCGCCACCGCGAAGCCCAAACCGAATTCGAGCGCGCCGCTGCCCTCACTCGAAACACCCGCGAGCGCGAACTCCTCCTCAACCGCGCTCAAGACTGCGCCACAAAGTTATGAAAGAATCGTTCCTACTCAATGCGCTTTTTAGGACTCCCTCTTTTAGCCCTCGCTCTTAGCGCAAGCTTCGCGCGCAGCCAGTCGCCCACCGACAACCCATACTCATTCCTCAACTCCGTATCCATAGCCGCCGGCTACAGCGACAACTCCACCCACATCGTCCTGGGCCGGGCCGACAATCGCCGCCTCGCTGAACTCGATGCAACCTACTCCCGCCGCATTCGCCACACCCAATCCTTCGACTGGTACTACGACCTCGAACTCCGCCCCCTCACCTTCCTCCAGGACCCAGTCTCCACCACCACGTTCATTGTCCAGTTCACCGGCCAGCCACCCATCGGTCCAATCACCACGCATACCGGTCCCATAGAAAGTCGATGCCAGTCAGCCACCGTCACGAACCCCGGCGGAACCTTTCCCGGACAAACCGTGACCGAAACCCAAACCTGTGGCACCCGCTGGACCTACGCCGGCGGTCTCAGCCCCCTCGGCCAGCGCATCAACTTCGCCCCCACCCATCGGCTGCAACCCGTCGCCTTCTTCAACGCAGGATTCCTCGTCTCTCCCCGCGACGTTCCCGTCTTCACCAGCTCCCGCTTCAACTTCACCTTCGACTTTGGAGTCGGCTTGCAATTCTTCCAAAGCCATCGCCGAGCCTGGTCCCTCGACTACAGCATCCACCACCTCTCCAACGCCTACATCGGCTACCAAAACCCCGGCGTAGACAGCCAAATCGTCCGCCTAACCTACTCCTTCCCCCTCTGATCCCAATTCACCGCATCCCCTGCCTGATGAGTTGCCTTTGCCTTGCCTATCCCCTTAACAGTCCACGCAACCAAAAACCTGTCATCCTGACCCTGAGCGCAGTCGAACGGGAGTTGGAGTACTTTGCGAATGGCGCAGTCGAAGGACCTGCGGTTGTTTTGCTCTGCTCTGCCTTTTTTTGCAGTTGCTTTTTTTGCATTGTTTTTGCCGTTCCGGATTAAGCGTGGGGCTTTAGCCCCACGAAAAAGTCGCGCGCAAAGCCCGCTACCTCTCTGCCGAAGGCCGGAGTGAAGGCGCAGCCGTAACGACTGAATTGCTTTCTTCCGTTCCGCCACATTTATTCCAGAGAACAGCAGATCATCGAACCACAAGCGGCTTAAACCCTGCACCACTCGAAATCGCCAATTGAATCGGTCGCGGAGGCCCACTCGGAGGCACTGTCACCTCCGCCCACAACTCTTCATTCGGCTTCAGCGGAAACGGACTCTTCGCCCTATCCCCAATAAAGTAGTCCGCCGACGGCGACAACGCGGCCCGATCGCAGGGCTATTACCGACTGATCAGCTCTTGAGTCAATTCTGGCCTGACGCCGTCACCCGCGGGCACAACCATCAACTGTCCTCTTTCGCCTCAGGTCTCACTCTCCATCTTCCATATGCATGGAGGTTCAACGGGGCCCACCTAAAGAAGCTGCCATGTCATGCGGCAAACCGCAAGCGTCAACCGCGAGCGCAATGCCAGATATCGTCCACGAAACACAGGTTGGGATCGAACTGTGCCGTCCTCACCCACACTCGCGGACAAACCTTCCGTTCATAGACATACTTCCCCGCGATGGTCAACACCAGCACCAGCTGCACCGCCAGCAACGCCACCCCCGCTCCGCTGCGTCACGCCGCCACCCCCGAATGCTTCCCACCAGCTTCCGCCTCATCTTCTCCAACAGCCATCCACCCGCGAGAAACAGAACGCCCAGCATAATCAACCCCAGCGAGCGCCCCAGCTTATCCATCAGACTCGAGAAGTAAAACCACATCACCGTGATTGCAAATGCGCGATCCCGTAGTTCACCAGCGCCTTACTGTTCTCCCGCACACCCCACCACGCCAGAAAAACGCTAGCTGCTGCCACCATCGCATAAGCCAGTAAATGGGCTCGGATCGCGTCCATATCTGACCTTGAAGCCGTCATGAGGTCACAACCGTCTGTGCCCATGGCAGAGCGAAGGCCATCACGCAACAACCAGCGCTGGAACGATACTCTGCCTTCCCGCATACCACCCGAATCCCGCAATCGCCAGCAGAACAACAAACGCAATCAGCCGCAACCCCACAGGCAAAAACCCCAATCATGCCCAAAACCATGTAGTAATAGCTCCAACCATCGGCCAGAATGCAGACGCAAACGCACAAAACAACAGCCGAAACACCAAACAGAATCCCAAACACCACTCTCTTGCGGGAATGCAGAAACGCCGTAAGATAAACCGCCGCAAGCACCGCAATCATGCGTATGAGATAGACACTCCGCGCCTTGATAAACACTCGCCCGGTACATCCACTCCGAGATCAACCAAGCCGGCACCAGCAACAACGAAAGCGTCTGCTGAAACTGATCGCCCAGCAGCCGCCACCCCGCCAGCGCACACAACGCCCACAACATCACCGCGGCCGGCCAGTGCTCCTGCATGTTGAAGATCTGTCCCACCAGCGCAATCGCCGCACCCGCCGCAACCGTCCCCAGAGCATGCATCGTCGTACCAAACCCAGCGAAGCGCTCCTTCGCAACAATTCCGACGCCATGAAACAGCGCCACCATTGCCAGCACCAGCGTAAGCCTCCAACCAGGCGAAACATCATCCCAGTTCGCCGCCACAAACAGCAGCACACCCGCACCCAACAGAATCCCACCCAAAATCAGCGCCACAACTACCTGCCAACGCCCACTGGGCCGCTCATCCGCGCCCTCAAACGCCCGAATCGAGGTCTCCGTAGCCTCATCAATCAGCCCAGCCCCACGCCAACGCGTCAGATACCGCTCAAACTCACGCATGCAATCTCCCGCAGCAGTAAATCAGAACACTCCCCAACCCACAAGCAATTTGTTGGTTCCTCTCAGCGAATCTTCTTTGTCTTTTCTCTTGCAGTTGCAGTTGAACAATCGAATTCAACCCAAAACCTGTCATCCTGAGCCGAGCCGTTCGCACACGTTTGCGAACGGCACGGTCGAAGGACCCGCGGTTGCAATTGCAGTTGTAGTTGCAGTTGCTGCTTTTGCATTTGCATTTGCTTTTGCTTTTGCTCTTGCTTTTGCTTTTGCTTTTGCTTTTCAGGATTAGCGGGAGGCCTTTAGCCCCACGAAAAAAACCCGCGCCGATAGGCGCACCACCGCTCTGCCGAAGGCTGGAGTGAAGGCGCAGCCGCAACGACAAAACCACACACTCAACCCACCACCGATCTCAATCGCACCGCGCCCACAAGTCTACAACCCATCCAACATCTCCCGCACCGTCTTCCCCAAGACCGGATGGACCCACTCCGGAGCAATCTCCGCCAAAGGCTCCAAGCACAAACCGCCTCTCCCCCATCGCCGGATGCGGCAGCATCAACTCCTCGGACCATAGTGCCCAATCCCCATACAACAACAGATCAAGATCAATCACGCGAGGCCCCTTAGCAACCGCGCCAACCCGCTCACGCCCCATAGCCCGCTCCACCGCGAGCAGCTTCCGCATCAACTCCACCGGCCCAAGCTCTGTCTCCAGCACCATCGCCCCATTCAAAAACCGAGGCTGCTCCCGATACCCAACCGGCTCCGTATCGTAAAACGACGAGACCGCCCTCAGCTCACCCAGCTCTCCCACTCGCCGGACCGCCTCCCGCAGGTTCGCCTCCCGATCCCCAAACTCAGAATCCAGGTTCGACCCCAGCGCAATCGCCGCCAGCCCCCTCACTTCCGCTCCGCCCAGGCGACCGCGAAATCCACCACGCAAATCACCACAACTTCACCACAAAAAACCATCCAGGAACCACGTTTTTACCACGAAAATCGACAGGATTTACGACGCTATCGCCGGCTGCAGATGCCCAACCGCCGTCTCGGGCTCGCTCACTTCATCGTATCCATGAGCCAGTTCCCACGCCGACCGGTCCCGCATAAGTCGTTGCACAAGAGCAGTATGCATCGCATGACCCGCCCTCTCGGCCACCACCCGGCCCTGAATCCTGCGCCCCGCCAGCGCCAAATCCCCAATCAAATCGAGCACCTTATGCCGAACAAACTCATCCTCGAACCGAAGTGGCCCATTTTCAACACGTTGCGAGCCAATAATAATCGCACACTCAGGCGAAGCCCCCCGGATAAGCCCCATATTCCTCAACATCGGCTCATCCTCCTTAAACCCGAAAGTCCGTGCCGGAGCAATCAAATTTACATAATCGCCGGCGGCCAAATCCACGCTAAATCTCTCATAACCAATGGGTTGTGGGAAGTCGATCGTATACTGAATTCGATAACCCGTCCCAGGATAGACCCCGATAAATTTCGACCCATCCCGGACCTCAACTTCCTTCAGGATCTTTAAATACTCCCTTTTACGTCTTTGTTGTTTCAGGCCAACCCGTTCAAATGCTTGCACATACGGCAAGGAGCTTCCATCCAGAATCGGGACCTCGAGATTGTCCACCTCAACAATCACATTGTCCACGCCATAGCCAATCAGCGCCGACAAGAGATGCTCAGTCGTTGAAATCAAAACACTTTGCCGCATCAGGCTCGTCGCATAGCTGACTTTAGCCACATTGCGTCCTGCCGCCGCAATTTCGAAGTTGTCTAAGTCTATGCGCCGAAAGACGATACCGGAGCCAGCCGGTGCAGGCACTAATCGCATCGAAACAGGAGCGCCGCTGTGCAAACCGACGCCACTGAACTCTATCCCCGATCGAATTGTCCGCTCAAAATGAGCTTCCAAGGCCACGAACGCACGTCTCCAATGAAACCACGTTTAAGCGTACAATCTAGCCCCGATTTGACAATGTGGCTAATTTGCCACAATTCAGGGTTCGGAGTGACTACTATCCGCACTGTGAGGCGCTAAACTAATGCATTTCATTGCTATAACATCCGCATATGGACCCGCAAGCACTCTATCATTCCATCGAGAAAAAAGAAGCCTGGATTCGAAGCCACCTCCACGAATTGGTGGTACAGGAATCGCCAAGTGATGACCGCTCCGCAGTTAACGCCGCGACGTATCTTTTGGAGCGTTGGGCTGTAGAACTCGGTGGAGCCGTCAAGCGACACAAACAAAAAGACTTTGGAGACGTCCTGGAACTTCGATTTGGGCGATCCCGGCAACCGAGGAAACCTGTGCTTCTTCTCGGTCACTTGGATACCGTTTGGCCTGTCGGGACGTTAAAGAAGATGCCTTGGAAGGAGGCGGAAGGGCGATATTGGGGGCCGGGAGTTCTAGACATGAAGGCCGGGGTTGTTATGGCGCTTGCGGCGCTCAAGTCGCTGCAGGAGTTAAAGTTAGAACGCAAAATTACTCTACTTTTGAACAGTGAGGAGGAGGTGGGGAGTCCGGTTTCGCGGGCGATTACGGAGAAAATTGCTTTGGAGTCGGCGGCGGTTTTTGTTTTAGAGCCGGCTCAGGGGTTAGCTTACAAGACGGCTCGGAAGGGCGTAGGCCAATATCATGTGCAAGTTACGGGGATTGCAGCGCATAGCGGGGTGGACTTTGAGAGGGGTCATTCGGCGGTTCTGGAGCTAGCAAAACAGGTCCAGACCATCTCGAATTTCACAAATTTGGAACGGAAATTGACGGTAAATTGTGGTGTTTTTGCTGGTGGAACGCGGTCAAATGTGGTGCCTTCGCTGGCTCATGCTGAAATCGACGTCCGGATCGCCAAAGCGAGCGACGCGGCTTATGTGGAAAAGCTCTTCCGACGCCTGAAGATTTCTGATCCGCATTGCAAGCTGACTATTACGGGCGGGATCAACCGGCCGCCGATGGAGCGCAAGGCAGGGACTGTGGCGCTATTCAAAAAGGCTCGCGCTCTCGCGGCTGCACTTGGCTTTGTGCTGGAAGAGGCTTCGACTGGCGGCGGCTCGGATGGCAACTTTACGGCCGCGCTAGGCGTGCCTACGCTTGATGGGATGGGCGCGGTTGGCGAGGGAGCCCATGCGGCGCATGAGTCTGTCCTTATCCAGCACCTGGTGCCGCGCACGGCGCTACTGGCGGCGATGATCGCCAGCGTCGAGTAGCTAGGGCAGAGCGGCAGCGGGCTCTGTCTGGACCTCTTCCAACAGAGCGACCGTGCGGGCGATGGGTAGGCCGACCACGTTGAAGTAGCAGCCCTCGATGCGGGGAATCCAGCGAGCCGCGTAGCCTTGAATGGCGTACGCTCCGGCTTTGTCGAGGGGTTCGCCTGTGGTGATGTAGTGGGCGATGTCGCGGTCGGAGAGTTGGTGGAAGGTGACCTGAGTGATCTCGACGGCTCGAGCTGTTTTGATTGCAGAGACGGCGGCCAGGCCAGTGAGTACGGCATGGGTACGGCCGCTTAGCAGCTCCAGCATGCGACGAGCGTCGGCGGTGTCTGTTGGTTTGCCGAGGATGTGACCGTCGCTGACGACGCAGGTGTCCGCGCCGAGAACGATGAGCGGGTCGTCAGATGTGTCTTCCGTCTTGTGGACGTTCCATACAGCTAAGGCCTTCTCTTCGGCGAGGCGCCGGACGTAGGCGGCAGCGGCCTCCTCGGGAAGACGGTCTTCGTTGAGGTTGGCGGGGCTTACGGTAAACTTGATGCCCGCCTGGGTGAGAAGTTCGTGACGACGAGGCGAGGCTGAGGCGAGAATGAGCTTCACGTCCTTCAGAGTAGCGTCAGGACTGCACGTTCGGCAAAGCCATCTCGGGCGCGTCAACGGGTACCGGGCCAGATCGCACAGGCTGCGAAGACTCCCTTCGACGCGCAGGTGACAATACTCCACCTCGATCCGGTTGCAGCGGGTTTTCTGGAGAAGCATACAGCTGCCCGACGATGTTGAGGTTCGTCGTGAGTGTGCCGCCCTGCAACACGGACCCATGCGGCAATTTCACACCTGCCGCCGGCAGCAGCGTCTGCAAGTCGTCAATTGGAATTCCCTTCCGTCGGGTGCTCTGAATTTCCAGTTGAAGATGAAGGTGGACACCAGCCGCGGTGTCGACGGCAAGGCGGTCGGTCTTCTTCGCGAGGTGAATGGGACGGCTGGAAAAACTGCGGCTGATGCTGCGGCCACGGGCCTTCCCGTTACGATTGCGTGAACGTCGGCGAACCCCATCATCACTCCGGACGTGAATGGGATGATGAAAGCTAATGGAAAAAAGCTCACGAATTCGATCACTGGACTTTTTGGGATCAAGAAAAAATAGCTCTAGCCTGCAATGTCTTCGACGGTGACGTGTGCCTGCATGACGTGGGTCGCTTTGGGTGCGAGGGTGATCGTATTCGCGGCGGCGTTGACGGTTTCGAGTGCGACGAATTCATGCCATTCGGTCGGATCGAGGTCGGCGAGCTTCTGTGCGCCATTCTCCCAGGGGTTCCAGACAACTGTAGTGCTGGAGCCGGTCTTCTCGACGCGGATGCGGCGTCTTCCAGGGGTGTCGTGGATAATGCAGGGGCCTGTTGTGTTGAGGTAGACGCGGTCGGTCTGCTCCGTGATGGTGATGGCGCCCTGCTGCACTTTTGGCTTGAAGTCGTCGACTTTGTCGAGATAGGTGACGCCATCGAGTCCGGTGACGGTGATCTCGTGAATGTCGGTGATGGCGTAGTAGGTGTGGAGCGCCTCCTCGAAGACCAGCGGCGTGGATGCGTCGTTGGCTACGGTGAGCTGCATGGTGAGGGTGCGGCCGATAGTGAGTTGATGGACAAGGCGGAAGTTATCGAAGCCGAAGGTCCGGCTCATCTCTGTGGGTGCGAACGTGAACGTGAGGTGCAGATCGTCGCCGGCCATTGCGGCAAAGACAAGGGTCCATTCCTGAATACGCGCGAAGCCGTGGGATGGACCGGGCTTGCCGTCGTGGCGATTGGCAAACCATGGGAAAGCAATGGGCACGCCGCCACGAATGGGTTTGCCGGGAAGAAGGTCGCTCTTGCGACTCAGGAATAGGACGGGTTTTTGTCCGCTGGGCTGCCATGCGCTGAGGTGCGCCCCCTGCAGGTAGACGGTCGCGGTTGCACTTGGCACGGTGACGGAGGCGTAGGCGAGCCCCCTGGCGGTCTCGTGAAAGCTGAGAATGCCCGGGATGGCAAAGTGTTCGTTGAGCTGAGTGATATCCAAGTTTTTGTCTCCGCTGGTGCCAACCTCCAGTGTATGCGGAAAGCGTTGGATTATTTTGACGGCAGTTGCGGCGGCGCTTTCATCAGCTCGATGAAGAGCTTGTTAAAGCGCGGCAGGTCGAGATCGGTCTGGACGTGGACAAGTTGCAGATCGAGCGCAGGTTTGTTAGCCGCAGTCCATGAGAGCGTATCCCCGTAAAACGGTCCTCGACTGAGATCGACATCGAGATAGAGTTTTTGTTCCTTCGTGATGATGGCTGGATCGAGCCACGCTGCGGCGGCGAGCTCGTCCCAGAGGTAGTAGAACTCGCCAGTGTAGGCAGCGAGATATTTTGCAGCCGGGTTGGGAGACTGCGCGATGTCGTCGAGCATCGCTTTGGTGAACTGAGTCTTGATGGAGATGTCGACGGTGGTGAGGTCGATGCGGGGCCAGTGGGCGCGCAGCGTGATGTGAGCCGCTTCGGGGTCAAACCAGAAATTGAATTCGTGGCGCGGATTGTTGGCGAACTCGGGATCGGTGCTCTGGGGGCTGAGGCTGCCTCCCATGATGACGATGCCCTGTGTGAGTTCGGCAAAGTGCGGGTCGATGGAGATGGCAAGCGCGATGTTAGTGAGCGGGCCGGCGGCATAGATGGTGATCTGATGTGGATGGGCACGGACCTGCCTGATTAGGAAGTGCGCGGCGTCTTCGGTGGAAGGCTTGAGAGTTGGCTCGCCTTCTGCGAGCTTCGGAACGACGTAGGGACCGTGATAGGGCTGGCGGCTGGTGCCTGCGGCAATATCGCCCCATGCGCCGTACCAGGAGAAGGTTCCGTAGAGTTGCTGCAGGATCTTCGATTCCTGCTCGGTGCGCACGAGCGGGAAGATCGCCCCGGGAACGACCGGCACGTCGGTGACGATGGATGAGTTCGAGCATGCGTAGCGTGTGCTGGACCTCTTCGGGCTCCCATGCATTGCCGCTGACCATGGTGATGCCGAGGACGTCTGCCTGCGGGGATTGCAGGAGAACCATCATGGCCATCTCGTTGGAGCCGCCGGGGCCGGAGCCGTCCTGATCGATGATGACCATGCGCCGGGTTTGTGCGTTGCCGAACGCGACGGCGAGGCTGATGAAGAGCAGGGCAGTGAGTCGGGCAAATCTGCAAAGCATGATGGAGACAGAGTAGCAGCCGTTATGCTTAATAGATGCTTCGACTTCCGGTTCGTTTGCTGCTTTTGTCTGCGATAGGGTTCGGTGTTGTGAATTATGCTTCGGCGATTGAGGTGCGGGTTTCGGCGCAGGCGCTCGAGCGCACGCTCCAGACGCAGCTTTTCAATGGGCCGCAGGGCCGCTACTATCTTCGCGGTGATGCGAATTCCGCGTGCTACGTGTATGCCGAGTCGCCGCATGTGACGTTCGTGCAGGACAGGATCGTCGTTCGGGTGCACACGAGGGCGAAGCTAGGCACGGCGGTTCATGGGGCTTGCCTTGGCGTGTCGCTCACAACGAATACGGATGTCTCATTGATTCCCGATGCGGAAGAAGAGAGCATTGGATTTCGCGATGCGCGGATTGAGCGGCTAACAGAGTCGAAGGAGTTGAATTTTCTGTTGGAGCCGTTTTTGAAGAACAAGCTGCCGGCGCAGATGAAGGTGAATGCGGCGGTGCTGATGCGGGAATTGCTGAGCCGTTCCACCGAGACGACGGGCTACGCGCTGACACTGAGTGCGCTGAAGCTGCACTCGCTGCTGGTGGAGGGCGCGTCGCTGGTGATGGATGCAGATGCGACGCTGAGGGTGGACTGAATCGCTATTCGCGCAGCCGCCCGATGGGGCAAGGCTCGGAACACAACAAAGAACGCCTGTGGTTGCATGACAAACCACAGGCGTTCCGTTGTTTTGTCGAATGAATTTGTTGGCGTTAGAAGGAGATGCGAGCTCCAAATTGAAACTGCCGCGGATCGTACGCGGCGGTGGGGGTGCCAGCCGCGGTGTAGAGGAGATTTACATCCAGAGTGTTGTTCTTGTTAATCAGGTTGAATATGTCGGCAGTTAGTTGGAGAGCGATCTCGTGCGAGAAGGTGAAGGCGCGAGCGAAGCGTATGTCGGTGAAGACGGTGTAAGGCTTCACTCCTGCGTTGCGTCCCAGATCGCCGGCATAGTAGCTGCTCGTCGGACCTGCTGTGGCTGGGGCATCGATGTAGCAAGGCAGATTGAATGCCCCCGTCGGAGAGTACTTTGAGAGCACCGGCAGTGTGCCGCAGCCGGTCGGTCCACTGCCGGGAGCTACTGCGTTGGGACGGTCCGTCAGCGGGTCAAAGTCGAAGTTGGTGTCCTGGCCTGTGAGTATGTTGAATGGACGTCCGGAAGAGATCTCGAAGATCGGCGCGATGGTGATCCCCGAGAAGACAGCAGGAACGAAACCAGACCCGCCAAGTTTTCCTGTGTTGTAGACGCCGGAGAGCACGAAGCGATGGCGTTGATCGAAGGTGGAAGTGCTGCGTTCGGCGTTTGGCGCAAAGTTGCTCTGCGGCGCGTCCGAGGTCGAGACGACGTCAGTTGAGTCGTCGATCGCGTGCGACCACGTGTAGCTGACGAGGAACTCGTAGTTTTGGGTGAAGCGCTTCTTCAGGTTGATGCTGAGGCCGTTGTAGTCCGACGTGCCACTGGTCAGGTTGGGCGACATATCGCCGAAGGGCACTGGCAAACCCTTGCCTAGACCATCTGCGGCGGCGATCTGGCTGGCGAGGGCGACGCATGGTCCGCCGCCGACCGCCGGGTTGGCAAGGAAGTTTGCCAGGGAAATGTTGAGGCCCGATGGCCGAAAGAAGTTCAGCAGCGGTGGTGTGACGTAGGGGCCGGTAGGTCCCACGCCGCAGGGATTCACTCCGCTCGCGGTCGCAACGGTCAGCGGGCTAGACGTGGCGCTCGCCGTGGCAGGAGGTGCAAGCCCAGCGTTGACCGCGTTCACTGCATTCCGCCAGTTAGCAGTCAGCAACTGCGGATTCACTGGGTTCACGTTGATCGGACGGTTGAGGTGACGGCCCCCTGTCAGGTTGTAAGCGATATTCAACGACATGTTGTGGCCGAGGTCCTGCTCGATTCCGAAGGAGACCTGCTGCACGTAAGGCGTCTTGAAGTACAGATCGGCGGGAAGTCCCGAGGGAAGAATGGGAAGGGGAAAGCCTGCCGTTAGAAAGTTCTGATTGACGAAGAGCGAGTTCGAATTGTTGGGATCGAAGCGTTGCTGGCTCGCGATATAGTTGAAGCCCGCCGCACTCGCTGCGAGGCAGTTGGCGTTTCCGAGGGTACCCTGGAAGGTGTTCGTGGCATTAAGATTCAGCGGGCTCGTGTTGGTGACCGGCGCATTCACCGCGCAGGGAGAGCCCCCGGCCAGAATCACAAGGGGGACTGTCGTCGTGTTGAATGCCAAGGACTGCGCCTCGAGGTTGCCCGGCGCGCGATCGTAGAAGATACCATAGTTCGCGCGAACCACGGTCTTGGAATCCCCTTTGACGTCGTACGCTACGCCAATCCTTGGAGCAACGTTGCTCGGCTGCAAACGAATCCCTTCGCGAACTCCATAGGCAGTTTCGGCGGCGTTGGTATCGGCGTTAATCGCAAGTTGGGTTGGGTATGCCTCAATGTCATAGCGCACGCCGGCGTTGATGGTGAGCTTGCTCGTAGCGCGCCAGGTGTCCTGAAAGAACGCTCCCAGTACTTTCAAGTCATACTTGGTTTCGGTATTGCCGATGCCCTGCACGAAGGACTGCGGAATGCCCAGCCCGTAAGCCTGAATTGCAGAAAATCCCGGAAGGCCAACGAGCGTCGAGGAGACATCGGTGCTGTTTAGCGCGCCGAAGCTGTAGTCGCCACCGCCATAGAGTTGCCCCTGGAGAAGATTGATGGGAATATACCGCAGATCGATGCCTGTCTTGAACGTGTGTGCACCGTGGGTGTATGTGAATTCATCCTGCAACTGGTTCTGATCTTCAATGCGATTGACTACGGAGAAGGGCGTTTTGCCGAAATACGCAAAGCCCGGAATATTGACGGCTGTATTCGCTCCGCCCGGAGAGTTACTGTTCGCGAAGAGTACCGGGTGCCGCGCAAACTGGTAACGCAGCTCGTTGACCTTGTTAGGGCCAATCGCCCAGGTGTGTTGTGCGGCTATGGCCCAGTCATGCAGGCTCTGCGTTGCCGTGCGTGAGAAGGAGTTTTCGCCGAGGTTCTGGTTCGCTGCGCTTTCCTCAATGCCGCTGATGAAACTGGGGCTGGCGCTGCCGTGCAGGGTGAGTTGCTGATTGTTGGTCAGCTTGTGATCTATGCGGAGCGAATAGACCTCGGTCCGCTCCGAGATGGGGAAGTTGCCCACGATGCTGTTGAGGGGAACAAACGAGGACGGCAACACCTGGCCTGACGTCACAAAATTCTTCGCTCCAATCGTCGACTGTAGAAATGAGGGGTTCTGGCCCGAGGTTGCGATCGACGAACCCGAACCCACCAGCGCGACGTAGCTTTGGATCCCGGGAGTATTTGCGGGAAGTTGCGGATTCTGGAGAAATGCCTGCTGCTGCGCCGTTCCTTGAATGATGAGCGCGCCGGTTGGAGCGCCGTAAAATCGACTCACATCGATGTTGGTGAGTCCGAAGTTGTTCGCACCGATATCGGAGAAGCCCGTCTCCTGCCGCCGCGTAATCTCCGCGGAAAAGAAGTAGAACGTTTTATTAGGAATAAGCGCGCCACCAATGGTGGCACCCGCCTGTACCCGGGTATACGCCGGTTGATAGACCGTGGAAAACGGATTCGTCGCCTGAATATAACGGTTGCGCAGGTAGCCGTAAGCGCTGCCGTGGGTCTGATTTGTGCCCGATTTGGTCACGATGTTTACCACGCCGCCGGAAGCGCGACCATACTCGGCCGCGAAACCATTCGTAACAATCTGGAACTCCTGGACGGCATCCTGCGAGACAGTGGTGCGTGTACCGCCAGAGATGTAGTCACCCGCGTCGGCGCCATCGATGTTGATCGAGTTCGATCGCGCGCGCACACCGCCGAAGTTCAACCCTGAGGTCGGAATTGCCCCAATGGAAGGCGCAGCGTCGCGCGCAATCTGCGAATTGGTCAGCGTGAAGCTGATGTAGTTGCGGCCATTCGTCGGCAGGTTGCCGATGCTTAGCTGGTCGATGGTGGTGGACTGCGAACTTCGCTGCGTCTCAATGATGTCGGCACTCGCGTTGACGTTAACCGTCTCGTTTCCGGTGATGGCAAGGGTGAGCCGCAGCTCTGCGGTTTCTCCTACCGTGAGGACAACATTCTTTTCCGTAAGTTTGGCGAAGCCTGTCGCCGTCACCGTGACGACGTACGTTCCGGGGGGGAGGAGCGACATCTGATAGTTGCCCGCGCCATCGCTGGTGGTCGCGCGAGAGAAACCCTTCGATGGATCGTCGATCGCGATGGCCGCATTGGGAACGACCGCGCCGCTGGGATCATGCACCGTGCCGTGCAGTTCGGCGGTAGAGATGTTCTGAGCCCGGAGGGTCGCGGAAAAGAAGCCCGCGAGGAAGAAGATGGCGGCCGCAACGGTTGCGAAGAGAGGCCGCGAAAAACGAATCAGCATGAAGGAAGCTCCTGTGCAATCCGCCGCCGCGCCTCAGTACGCAACGGCCAGAGGATTACTTTGACAACGCGAAGTTCTACATGAATGACCATTCAGTGCGCAAGTGTATTGCTTTGTCCGCAGGTATACTGGGCGAGTTCCGGTCCTCGGGAGTTCGCCATGCGTCCTGTTTTGTGGGGCTTGCTCGTCTTTGTCCTGTGTCTGCCGCTTACCTTTGTCCTGTATCTGGCCGCTGCGGCAAGATACCCCGCGACGGACAGCTTCACCGCGAAATTGCCGGCCCTTGTAGGTGCTGCCGTCGCCCAGATTGCCCTGCGAAAGGCTCCGAACGGCAAAGACGAATCAACTGCATTGGATCGCGTCATCAGGCTCGACCCGGAGAGTGCGGACGCGTGGAGTTGGCGCTGTCACGCGAACAACAATGCGACGGCGGCCGACGAACCGGCGTGCAGGAAGGCGATCGCACTGGGACCTACGGCGTGGAACTTCAACGGACTGGGCGATGCTCAGGAACATGCCGGTGAGTTCTGCGCGGCGGAGGACTCCTATACCAAGGCAGTTCAGGCCACCGCAAACGAGGCGCTTTATCTGCGGAATATGGCGCGGGCGGCGATGCGTTGCGGACATACGGGAGCCAGCGTCGCCGGATTTGAAGTCGCCGAAGGTCTTGATGCGAAGGCCGCTGCGGATCCCGACGAGGATGAGCTCACAAAGGATGACCTGCTTAAAGACCGCGAATATCTGACAGTCGCCTACGACCGCTCGAACCAGCCGGACAAGGCCGCTGCCATGTGCACCAAAGCCCACCCGGAGTGGAAGACCTGTCACTGCGAACTCACGGAAACCGGCGTGAATTGCGGCAACAGGCAAGGAGTATCTTCTCAATCAAAGAAGTAATGGCTCTAACCGAGGCGCATTGTTTACTCCTCATACTTATCCGGCGGCGTTGCTTCTCATGATCCTCAGCATGCTCTGCTGGGGCAGTTGGGCCAATGCCCAGAAGATCGATGCTGCCTGGCGCTTCGAACTCTTCTACCTTGACTACACCTTCGGGCTCCTCGCGGCATCGATCTTATTCGGACTCACATTTGGCCGCACCGACTCCTGCTTCGGCAAATAGTTTCTTTGCCAATCTGCATAGTGCCGAGCACCCGCAGCATCCTCGAGGCGCTCGCAGGCGGGGCCATCTTCAGTATCGGTAACATTCTCCTGGTCGCGGCGATCTCGGTCGCGGGTATGGCGGTCGCGTTTCCCATCGGAGCGGGCCTCGCCCTGGTGCTCGGCTCGCTGCTCAACTACTTCGTCTCGCCCACCGGAAATCCTGTGCTCATCTTTGGCGGAATCGCGCTTGTCTGCGTTGCCATAGGGCTGGACGCGCTCGCCTATCGCGATCTCGAAGGCGCAGGTAAATCGAGTGCGAAGGGAATTCTGCTCAGCATCGCCGGAGGAATTGGCGCGGGCCTCTTCTATCCATTTGTGGCCAAGTCACTCGCCGGGGTCGACCATCTCGTTCCTTATACCGTGAACTTCATCTTCGCTCTGGGCGCGCTCGCCACAGCCATACCCATGAGCCTGCTCCTGATGCGAAAGCCGGTCAGCGGCTCGCAGCTCAGCCTGCGGGACTACACTGCAGGCAACGCGCGAGTTCACGCCTGGGGAGTCGCGGGGGGCCTACTCTGGGGGCTGGGCACCATCGCAAACTTTGTCGCGTCGAACGTTCCTATGATCGGTCCCGCGACCTCTTTCGCTATGGGGGAAGGCAACACGATGATCTCCGCGCTGTGGGGAGTCTTCGTTTGGAAGGAGTTCAAGGGGGCGAGTTCGCGCGTGAAGCTTCTCCTTGGCTTGATGTTTTTGTTCTTCGTGCTCGGGCTCACCGCAATCGCGTTGGCTCCGATTGTGAAGTAAGCCGCGTCCGCTGCCTGAACGGGAACCCTCAGTTGCGCGTCACGCCAATTTCGACGCCGTCCGGGGTCCGCAACCCCCAGGCCATTCGCGGCGTATTGTGCGCCAGCCCGATGCGTCCGTCGGGTCCCAGCAGGATGATGCCGCCATGCCCACCAAGACGGTCGAAGAGATAATCAATGGCCGCATGCGCCGCTTCATCCGGAGGTGCTCCGGCAGCAACGCGGTCCACCGCCCATTTGCCAAGGACCAGCTTCATAATCGGCTCGCCCCAACCCGTGAGCGAGACTGCGGCGGTGAGATTGTCGGCGTAGCAGCCGCAACCGATCAGCGAAGAGTCCCCCACGCGACCAGGAGCCTTGTTCAGCGTTCCGCCAGTGCTCGTCCCTGCCGCGATATTTCCGTGTATGTCGAGCGCGACGGCCCCGACAGTGTCGTGCGAATTGAGGCCTCCGGAGAAGGTTTCGTCCGGCAGCCCGGCCCTTTCAGCCGACTGCGCTTTGTAGAGCCGCTCCTGCTCCCGCGGGATTACCAGTTCGCTATTGTCGCAAAGCGCCATCCCATGCTGACGCGCGAATCGCTCCGCTCCCGTCGCCACAAAATAGACGTGCGGCGACTTGTCCAGCACCAGCCGCGCCGCTCGAATCGGGTTCCTGATTCGCTCTACGCAGGCCACGCCTCCGGTGCGAAGATTTTCTCCATTCATCAGCAGTGCGTCCATCTGCACCCGACCATCCTGTGTCAGAAACGAGCCTCTTCCAGCATCGAAGGTTTCGTCGTCTTCCATCACGGCTACCGCGGCTTCTACGGCATCCACCGCACTTGCCCCTTGCTCGAGTAGCGTGTATCCGGCACTCAGGGCGTGAGCAATTCCATCTTCGTGGGCGGCGACGGCGTCGTCGGGCATCGCCCAGGCTCCGCCGTGAATCAACAAAACAGGTTGTGTCTTCATTGCATCTCAAGTTTACGGGAGTCTGTTGCCCTAATGCCCTCGAGTGTCATCTCCGGAATGCGCTATAACGACGAAACTCGAACCCTCTCCGTCGTTTATCGCGGCAAACGTGGTGTCTATCGCTACTTCGAAGTCCCTCCAGAGGAGTTTGCGGCCTTTCGCGCCACGCCTTCCAAAAACATTTATCTCAATGAGGTCTTCAAGACCCGGCAATACCGCTATGAGCGAATCAAAGGCTCCTGAACCGGCATCTCACATGTCATCGGCGGGTAGCGTCACACAGGAAAGTTGGAGAAGCCATGTCAAAGACAATCGCGGAATTGTTAGTGGAAACCTTGAAAAAAGCCGGCGTCAAGCGTGTCTATGGCCTGCCGGGTGACTCACTCAATGGTTTCACCGATGCTCTGCGGAAGGACGGCAGCATCGATTGGGTCCATGTGCGTAACGAGGAGGCCGCAGCATTCGCCGCCGGCGCCGACGCGCACCTCACCGGCTCGCTTGCAGTCTGCGCTGCCAGCTGCGGCCCAGGCAACCTTCATCTCATCAATGGCCTGTTCGACTGCCATCGCAGCCGTGTTCCTGTCTTAGCCATCGCAGCACACATTCCCAGCTCCGAGATCGGCACCAACTATTTTCAGGAGACGCACCCGCAAAATCTCTTCAAAGAGTGCAGCGATTACTGCGAGATGGTCGGCATACCCGAGCAGATGCCGCGTGTCCTGGACATCGCCATGCGCACCGCCATCAATCTCTCCGGGGTCTCCGTCCTCGTCCTACCCGGCGACGTCTTACTGCACAACGCGCCCGACGGTGAGAGTGGCCCGTCGATCAAAGTCGCCAAGCCTGTCATCCGTCCCAACGACGAGGAGCTCCGCGAGGCCGCTGCAATCCTGAACGCAGGAAAGAAGATCACCATCCTCGGCGGCGCCGGCTGCAAGGACGCCCACGCCGAGTTGATCGCGACTGCCGAGACTCTCAAAGCCCCCATCGTCCATGCCCTTCGCGGTAAGG
Source organism: uncultured Acidobacteriaceae bacterium (assembly GCA_963841335.1). Lineage (GTDB taxonomy): Bacteria > Acidobacteriota > Terriglobia > Terriglobales > Acidobacteriaceae > Edaphobacter. The sequence continues at coordinate 1,901,597 of CAWJCF010000001.1, forward strand.
AGTACATCGAGTACGACAATCCCTTTGACGTTGGACTCACCGGCCTCATCGGCTTCAGCTCCGGTTATCACGCCATGGAGGACTGCGATGTTCTGCTGATGCTCGGGACGGACTTTCCTTACAATCAGTTCTTCCCCAAACACGCAAAAATCATCCAGGTTGACATTCGCGGCAATCAAATTGGCCGCCGCACGAAGGTCGATCTTGGCTTCGTCGGCTCCGTCAAAGACACGCTCACCGCTCTGCTTCCTCTGCTCGAAACCAAAGCCGATCGGGCTCATCTCGATGCGAAGACCAAAGACTACAAGAAGGTTCGTGAAGGCTTGACCGAACTGGCTGGTGCCGACGGCAACAAGACCCCCATCCACCCCCAATTCGTCGCGAAGCTGATCGACCAATACGCGGCGGACGATGCCATCTTCACCTGCGATGTAGGCACGCCGACGGTATGGGCTGCCCGCTATCTCAGCATGAATGGACGACGACGCCTTCTCGGTTCGTTCTCACACGGGTCGATGGCCTGTGCCGTGCCGCAGGCGATCGGTGCGCAGTCTGCCTTCCCGGGCCGTCAGGTTGTGACGCTCTCCGGCGATGGCGGACTCGCCATGATGCTCGGCGATCTCCTCACACTGCTCCAGCTCAAGCTACCCATCAAAATGGTCGTTTTCAACAACGCATCTCTGGCTTTCGTCGAACTTGAGATGAAAGCCGCGGGCATCGTCACCTACGCGACCGATCTCGACAACCCGAGCTTCGCCGCTCTGGCCAGCTCGATCGGCATTCAGGGCATTCGCGTCGAGCAGCCCAACGATCTCGACGCCGCCCTGCGAACAGCCTTTGCGACGCCGGGCCCGGCGTTGGTGGAGGTCATGGTGAATCGTCTCGAGCTCTCCATGCCGCCGCACATCAGCCTCGACCAGATGAAGGGTTTCTCGCTCTACATGGCCAGGAGCGTCTTCAGCGGACGCGGCGACGAGCTCGTCGATCTCGCGAAGACAAACGTCCTCCAGCGGATCCTCCCCTGAAACGTAGCTATTGTCGTCCACACGCCACGGCGAAGGGGAACCGTTGCCCTTCTCCGGAAATTCGCTGCAAAGGCTCTTTTCCAGCGACATCGGACCAAGTCGTTGTCAAGCTTCGTTGGCAGTGGCCTCGTCAGCCGCGAGCGGCGCATCCGTGACCTTGTCTTCGAGGAACGAGTTCCGCTCTACCTTAGCGCGCCGGTTGAAGCTTTCGCCGTTCTGTCTCCAGATAGGTATATCGAATCCTATGGATCACTGTCAGCGTCGAAAATAACGCTAGTACCCATAGCGCGGGAGCCATCACTCCCCAGCGATTGCCGAGCGCCCCCAAAATGACGCAGACAATCCGCTCCGGACGCTCCATAAAGCCAACCTTGCATGTCCCGATCAAGGCCTCGGCGCGAGCCCGCGTGTAGCTCACCATCACGCATGCCGTCATTACAAAGGCCACGAGCCCCACATAAAACAGCCGGTTTCCGCGTGCGTAGTAGATCAGCAGCCCAAAGAAGATCGCCACGTCCGAGTAACGGTCCATCACCGAATCGAAGAATGCCCCAAACACCGACACCTGATTGGTCTTCCGCGCAACACGCCCATCGACCATGTCGAAGACACCCGCGCCAATGATGATCAACCCCGCATAGAGAAACATCCTGTTGGCGTTGTTGGCGCGCGCGAATCCAAAGAAACACGCAGCGATGATGTTAATCACCAGGCCGATAAACGTCAGCATGTTTGGGGAGATTCGCGTCAGCGCCAGGCCGTTCACGATCTTCTGCAGCAGCCAGCCGCTGCCCTTGCCGAATGCGCTTGTCCAGGTCAAAAAACGTGTCCTCCGGGAGAAAATCCCGTCTTTGCCGCTTCCTTGATACCACGTCCGCGGCCGCTCCCGCTAATCCTCTGCGGCGTCGTGAATCGTCAGCAGCTTCAGTATCTCCAGCTCTCGGTTGCCGTTCGGCGTAATGACCGTCGCCACATCACCCACCCGCTTGCCCAGGAGCGACCGCCCAATCGGTGATGTCGTCGAGATCAAACCCTTCGCCACGTCCGACTCCTCGCTGGTGACAAGCTGGTACTTGAGCTTCTCATCCTTGCTCGAGTCAAAAACTGTTACCCGCGAGCCAAAACCTACCTTATCGGCGGGAATGTTCACCAGGTTCACCATGGCGAGCTCGCCCATCCGCTTTTTCAACTGGCCCAGGCGGGCGTTGACGAACACCTGCCGCTGCTTGGCCATGTGATACTCGGCGTTCTCGCTCAGGTCACCCAAAGCGACCGCCTTTTTGATCTCTGCAGGCAGTTCGGTCGTCAGCTCGTGTTCCAACAACTTAATCTCTTCTGCGAGCCTTTTCATTACTTCTTCTGGCATTGGGGCCTTCCGGGGGGTACTTTGGCGCGTCCGCAGATGCCCGTGCGGTGACGCATTGTGTTGAAAATACGATTATACGATGGGAGGCTTAAAAACCTCAGATTCTGCGCAAAGGCCGACGTGCGACGAAGCCTCAGGATCGCTCCCGCTCATTCGCTTTCGCCTGCAAAAAGGATTTTAGAATCAACACCGCCGCTACCTGGTCGATGATTCCCTTCCGGCCCATCGCTGCGTGACCCGCGTCGTCAAGAAGTCGATGCGCTTCGGTGGTTGTTAGCCTCTCATCCCGCAGATGCACGGTAACGCCGAACTCAGTCCGAAGCTCCACGGCAAACGCCTGGGCCTTCGGGTTGGGAGAATCGTCAGTCACGGTCTTGAGTGTATCGGTCGCACCGTAGAATAGTCGGGTCGATGATATCGATGCGAACGTTTTCTCCTTCACTTCAGTCCAAAGACCTCATGGAGACGCAACATTGAAGTTCCTCGCAATCCTGTTGCTCCTACTCCTCATTGCAGCGGGTGTAGCCGGTTATATCGTCTACGCCCCCTACGGCCCCGCCTCCGAGACCTTCGTCGAGGTCGCCCCCGGGACCGGCGCCTCGGCGATTGGAGCCCAGATGGCGCGCAAGGGCATCATCCGCAGCCGCTATGGATTCGATATCCTGCAACTCACACGCGGAGGCACGCTTAAGGCCGGCGAATACCGCTTCGATCATCCCGAACCTGTCGGGGAGGTCTACAACCGCCTCGTTCAGGGAGACGTCTATACCCGCGCCCTCTCCATCCCCGAGGGTTTCAACATCTTCGACATCGCTGCCGCTGTCGAAGGCGCCGGTTTTGCGAAACGGGACGATTTCCTGGCCGCGGAGCACCGCCACACCGAACTGATCGCCGATCTTCTCCCTCCGGGCACGCACCCCGAGTCACTTGAAGGCTACTTGTTTCCGGATACTTACCGCTTCTCCCGGCACTCTACTCCCCTCCAGATACTTATTGCCATGGTCCATCGCTTTCGCCAAGTCGACGCACAGCTCGGGCTCGAACGGCAGGGGACGGAGCGGACGGTGATTATGGCGTCGCTGATTGAGAAAGAGGTGGGTCAGGACACCGAGCGTCCCCTGGTCGCCGGAGTCTTCGTCAACCGGCTCGCCCGTTCCATGCCGCTGGCAACCGATCCCACAGTGATTTATGCGGCGTTGCTCGAAAATCGTTGGCGCGGGACCATTTACGCCTCGGACCTGCAATCTCCCAGCCCCTACAACACTTACAAACACACAGGCCTTCCTCCGGGGCCCATCTGCAACCCCGGCATCGCGGCCCTGAGGGCGGCGCTGCATCCTGCCACAACGGAATACCTCTACTTCGTCAGCGATGCGGCCGGACACACGCGTTTCTCCGTCGACCTGAAGCAGCACGCCCAGCAGGTCCAGGCTTACCGACAAGCCACAAAACATTGAATTTTAGGGGCACTTATACCACTGGCGGTTGCCGGTCGCCATCGGAAGTCTGAGTTAGCCGAAACTCTTGGAACCGTGGAGGAACCGCCGGTCATCCAACACGTATCCTTTTTGTATTCAATGGTCATGGAATTAGCGCGTCATCCGGCGGTGACTGACGGGAAAGATATACTTGAAGTTTGTGCTAATGAGGACACGACAAGCCTTAGCGGCAGGGCTGGTTGCCCTGGCTCCGGCCCTGACCGGGTGTTTGACCCACGTGCGAAGTGTCCCCAAAATCCGGCCGGCCGAAATCGTCTATGAGACCAATCTGGATAAGCTTCTTCAGGAAGTAGACCAGCGCTTCCAGGCCATCCATACCTTCAATGCCTCCATCGAATTGCAGGCCACCGAGGGTAAAGGGCCTCAGGGCAAGGTCATTGAACATCCCAGCTTCAGCGGGTACATCTTCATGCGAAAGCCGGACGATCTGCGTGTCCTGCTCCGTGTGCCTCTGCTCGGCTCTCAGGCTTTTAACCTCGTCAGCGACGGGAAGACGTGGACCTTCTGGATTCCTCACGATAACCTCGCGATGACGGGCACTAACACGGAGCCCGACCCATCCGAGCATGGCCTCAGGAGTCTACGCCCCCCCGTCATCACCGACTCGTTGCTTATCCAGGGGCTGGAGTCCGGGCAGATTGTGTCGCTTACTCAGGATAGTCGCGTTCTGCCTGACCCCAAAAACACGAAAGACCTTATCGAAGAGCCTGATTACGAGGTTGCGATCCTCGCTCAGCCCGTGGGTAAGACCGAACGGGCTATCCGTGTCATTCATATCGGACGCAGCACGCTGCTGCCTTATCAGCAGGATATCTATGGGCCTGACGGGGCTATCGTTACGCGTGCCTTTTATAGCGAGTATCAGAAGTTTGGGGATATTTCGTACCCGATGAAGATCAAGATCGACCGACCGCGGGATCAGTACAGCCTTACCATTACGATCCTGAAGCTGACCTTGAACCAGCCGATGGAGAACGACCAGTTCGAGATCAAGATTCCCGAGGGTGTTCCGATCAAGGTGATGAAGTAGTTTTGGGGTTTTTCTTCGGCGTGGTGGAGTGGCGTTTTTTCAGGGGGTTTTTGAGAATACGGGTGGTTTCGTGATGGTTTTTTATGGTGAAGTTGTGGTGGATTGCTGGTGAGTTGGTGTGTTTTGGATGGATGTTTTTCGGGGGCGGAAAACATGCCACTTTTTTGAAATATTTCTGTGGAAAATTGGGCAGCGTGGCAAATGAGGAAAGCAGGTCCTCCGCCTTCGGCGAAGGATGACAAGTAGAAAGCAACTGCCAAGACAAAGGCAACCGCAGATTCCTCCGCTGCGCTGCGGAATGACAAACAAAAGTGCGGGGAAATGACGAGCAAAATGCGGGATGACAAGACAACGGGTTCCGCGCGGAGTAGGTCAGAGGCCGGCGCGGTGGGTGTGGGTGGCTATGGCTTCGTTGATTTCGAGGGCCAGGGCCAGGGCGGCGCGGCCTTGTTCGGCGGTGACGAGGGGGGCGGTGCGGGTGCGGACGGCGGTTAGGAAGGAGGCGATTTCGAGGCGGAGGGGTTCGGATTGTTCGACTGCGATTTTTTTGAGGGAGAGGCCGGCGGATGGGTGTTGGCCGGGTTGGGAGGCTGAGGCGTCGGCGGCCATCATCTGTTCCATCACGGCGAGTTGGGCGAGGGCGGCTAGTTTTGCCGGATCCATGGCGGCGGCTGCGGTGACGTCGATCATCAGGAGGTCTTGACGAGCGAAGTCTAGCGAGAGGTACTGGTGGGGCTGGAAGAAGCGGAGCTTGCGGACGCGCTCGGTGGAGACGCGGCTGGCGGTGAAGTTGGCGACGCAGCCGTTTTCGAATTCGAGGCGGACGTTGGCGATGTCTACCTTTTGCGAGAGGACGGGCAGGCCTACGGCGCGGACTTCGCGGACGGGAGAGGCGACGAAGCTGAGGACGATGTCGAGGTCGTGGATCATGAGGTCGAGGACGACGTCGACGTCGAGCGAGCGCGGGGTGAAGATGCTGAGGCGGTGGGCCTCGAAGAACATGGGCTTGTGGAGGTGCTTGCGGGCGGCGGTGACGGCGGGGTTGAAGCGCTCGAGGTGGCCGGGCTGGACGATGCGGTTGTGCTTTGCCGCGAGTTCAAGGATTTGGTCTGCGTCGGGGAGCGAGGCGGCGAGGGGTTTTTCGATGAGAAGGTCTAGACCTGCGGCTAAAAGCGGAGCGGATGTGGAAGCGTGGTGGATGGTGGGGACGCAGACGGAGGCCGCATCGAGCGGGACCTGCGGCTAGAGCTGCTTCGATGGTGGGGAATGCGGGGACGGCGAACTTTTGCGCGGCCTCGGCTGCTATGGATGGGTTGGTGTCGACGATGGCGGCGAGCTGGATGGGCTCGCCGCTTTGTTCGAGTTCGCGATAGACGCGGAGGTGGTTGCGGCCGAAGGCTCCGGCTCCGATGACGGCTACGCGGAGTGGGTGGGTAGGGGACACTACTTCTTGTCGACCGGGCTTTCTACTGCGGTGCGACAGCGGGCGTAGAGCTCGAGGAGTTGGGTGACGTGCTCATCCGGCTTGTTGGCCGCGGTGACGCCGAAGCCGGTGGAACCTGTGGCCTTGCTGCCTACGTTGGCGTGGGATGCGATGAACTTGAGCAGATCGAGCGCGACGTCCTGGTTGCTGCGCGCTGCGTTGATGGATTCCATGAGTGGGTGCCTTTCGTTTCTCTGTGGTGATGTTAATGGTCGCGATGGGGTCGGCGCAAATGGAGGAACCAGGGGAGTGGGCGAGTTTGAACTCCGGCCAACCAAGGTTGCCTATAACCCGTTTGCGGGAAGTTCGACCACAGGGTATCCGGTATTGGGCGACCATCCGGTGAGAACCCGGAGAGCATCGAGAGCGCTAGAACGGGCAGTTATGAGGACACTGAACAGGATCAGCGTGAGGCCAGCGGAGGTCCGCCGACATGTTTCCACCTAAGATGGAAATTTACGTCTACATGGTCAGCAATCTTAATAAAGGGTATGCCCTTGTTCATGCCGTAATTTTTGCGGTCGAAGACCATTGCTCCATGAATTTCGCCTGAGCCTGTTCCCTTGCCGGAGATCGTCAGGGTCAGCTTCTCCGGGTTTGTAACACCACGAACCGTAAAATCGCCATCTACTTCATAGGTGTGTGGTCCAGTCGGCACGATCTTAGTCGACTTAAATGTGATGTATGGATTCTGTTCGACGTCGAAGAAGTCTTTGCTTTTCAACTTGCCATTCTTCATACCGCTTCCGGTATCGACGCTGGCTGCATCGATTTTTGCTTCCAACGTTCCTGTTGTTTCATCAGGAGACTGAAAAGTCAGACTCGCATCCCATTTATCGAATTTGCCCGCCAACGTTATCGATGATTTGACGTGGAATTTTATCCAGCTGTCTGTTGGCGTGATCTCGAAAACGGGAGCTTGCGCTCGACTGCGAGGCGCAAACATAACAAACGCCGAAATGCACAGAACCATCACGTGCACGCCTCGTCGTTTCGACTGTCTCCACTTCACTGGCATGCTCAAAGTCTAACCGCTCTCAGAGGCGCAAATCCTACCATTTACGCCGCCCCGAAAGCAACGACACCTTCAGAGCAGAAGAGCGGGTTTCTCGGCACTATCGAGAGGACGTTGTCAGACATTTTGGTTTGACGCGAGTGCGAATCCCGAACCTCCGGCTCTCGACAAGTCCAGGAACTAGTAATTCGCACAGTAACCCTTCTCGAAGAATCGGGATAGACTTGAGGCCCTAGACGGAGGGTGCAACCTATCTGGACAGGCAAGCGGCTCTGTTCCATGAGCTCTCCGGCGTCTATTCGCAAGCGACGGAGGACCTAAATGAGTAATCGCATGAGCGTTTTATCGCGTCGACTTGGGCGCTTCGCGGGCGGCTTCTCATTCGCAACCGTCGCCTTCTTCTCAATCGGGTTGTATGTCGCCGCCAACACGAAAGGCCAGATAGTCGTATTCCTCTTCGTTGGCCTTGTTTCGGTGTGCCTCTTCGCCAGCTTCTTTTTGTGGCTGGCGCACGGCTTCGCGTGGGCGATGATCCCAGAGAAGCCTGTAGAGGCGAAGAGGCCTGCAGAGGCATTGAAGCCTGCAGAGGCATTGAAGCCTGCGGACGCATTGAAGCCTGCAGAGACGCTGAAGCCTGCAGAGACGCTGAAGCCTGCAGAGACGCTGAAGCCTGCAGAGACGCTGAAGCCTGCAGAAACGCTGAAGCCTGCAGAAACGCTGAAGCCTGCAGAGGCGATGAAGCCTGCAGAGGCGATGAAGCCTGCAGAGGCATTGAGGCCTGCAGAGGCATTGAAACCTGCGGACGCATTGAAACCTGCGGACGCACTGAAACCTGCAGAGGCACTGAAACCTGCAGAGGCGATGAAAGCTGCGGAGGAGAAGGTGATCGTCTCAGAGGATCCTCCCGACGCGAAATACACCATCACCGGAAAGCGCGTCTACTGACCCTAGAGAGCTTGTCAAACTGCCGTGCAATCGCCGAGGCTCTCCACGAACGAGAGCGAGACGATGCCGCACGCCCTGCGATTGTTCCCCGTCAAAGATGAAAATTACGACGAGAAATCGCGAACTATTCAGCGAGCAACAACCGGCTTCCAGAAGTTACCCCGAAATGTCCGTATTGCCCACCACTCGGGAAGTATCGCATCGTGGCTCGAATCTGGTGTAGGGCCTCCTACGGCACCATGCGGACGGATTGCCCTCCCAACTGACCCGGTACTGGAGCCACGGATTGATTGACGGTGGCGACGCTGGACGCTATGCTCGGCGGGTAAAGGTATTGCCTATGACGGTCTCTGTCTAAATTTTCCCTCGGCTGTTGCCACGGTTGTTTTTGTGGCTGCGGGTGACGTGTGTTTTGCCCCACCCATGAGGAGTTGGACATGAGCTTGATGGATGCTGGATGGGCGCGGTATGCGCCTGAGACTACCCCTGAGAATTTGACTGGACGTGTGGCGCTGGTTCGCCGGGACCGGTTTGTGGTTTGGACCGATGGCGGTGAGGTGACGGCTACTGCCAGCGGGCATCTTCGGCATGGCGATGGGGACCGACCCTGCGTTGGGGATTGGGTGACGCTGCGGGAGGGTTGTGTGATCTCGGCGGTGCTGCCGAGGCGGACGAAGCTTTCGCGGAAGGAGCCGGGGAGGCGCGCGAGTGAACAGGTGCTGGCGGCGAATATCGATGTGCTGTTTGTTGTGAGTGGGTTGGATGGGGATTACAACCCGCGGCGGCTGGAGCGGTACCTGGTGCTGGCGCATGAGAGCGGGGCGAGGCCGGTGGTTTTGTTGAATAAGGCGGATCTGCGGGGGGATCTGGAGGATGTGGTGCGGTTGACGGAGAGGCGGGCTCCGGGGGTGCCGGTGTTGGCGCTGAGCGCGCTGAAGGAGTGGGGACTGGAGGCGATTCGGAGCCAGATTGGCGTGGGGGAGACGGCGGCTTTGCTGGGGTCGTCGGGGGTGGGGAAGTCGGCGATTGTGAATGCGCTGCTGGGGGAGAGCCGGCAGCGGACTTCGGCGGTGCGCGAATCGGATGGTAAGGGGATGCATACGACGACGCATCGGGAGTTGATTCGCATGCCGGGGGATTGGCTGTTGATGGATTTGCCGGGGGTTCGGGAGTTGCAGCTTTGGGGCGATGGGTTGGAGGAGGGACTAGGGGATGCGTTTGCGGAGATTGCTGAGCTGGCGGATGGGTGCCGGTTCAGGGATTGTTCGCATGAGGGAGAGCCGGGGTGTGCGGTTCGGGAGGCAGAGGTTGATCCGATGCGGCTGGAGAGTTATTTCAAGTTGAAGAAGGAGGTTCGGTTTTTGGAGCGGCAGGCGGATGCTCGGGTGGCGAAGGAGACGAAGCAGAGGTGGAAGGCGATTGAGAAGGAGGTGCGGCGGCATCCTAAGCGGGGGTGAGGTTGCTTGAGTGAGAGGCAACGGCAGGTCCTTCGACTTCGCTCAGAATGACACGTTTGATGGTGGGATGGAGAAGGAACAGGCAACGGCAAAATGCGGGGGTTCCTCCACTGCGCTACTCACGATGAAACTGTGAGTAGCTTCGGTCGGAGTGACGCGGTTTTTGCTGAGACGGAGGGGAGAATAAGCAAATGCAAATGCAGGTCCTTCGACTTCGCAGTTCGCAAGTGCGCGAAATGCTTCGCTCAGGATGACACGTTTTTTAGCCTATGGCTTTTAGAGCCAGGTTAGGCGGGCAGGGGCGCGGATGGCGCAGAGGATTTCGTAGGAGATGGTTTCGGCGATATTGGCGTGGTCGTCGGCGGTGATGTTGTCGCCGAGCAGGATGACTTCGTCGTCTAGTGCGGCGGGGATTCCGGTTACGTCGATGGTGGTGAGGTTCATGGAGATGCGGCCTACGATGGGCGCGCGCTGGCCATGGACGATGGCCCATCCTCCGGAGTGGGCGTTGGAGCTGGAGAGCTCGCGGCGAAGGCCTTCGGCGTAACCGATGGGGAGGAGAGCGATGCGCATGGGGCGCTGGGCGGTGTAGGTGGCGTTGTAGCCGATGGTGTCTCCGGGGGCGATGTCGCGGAGAGCGGCGATGCGGGTCTTCCAGGTGAGGACGGGCTGAAGCGCGGAGTGGATATTGGGTTCGGTTGTCGGGAGGCTGTAGCCGTAGAGGGCGATGCCGGTGCGGACCATGGGCTTTGCGTCGGCGGAGGAGGCGAGGTTTGAGAGCCAGGGGAGCGTGTCTTCCGGGTGGGCGTCGAGCGAGGAGGAGCTGCCGGCGTGAAGCCATTGAGGATTTAGGCCGGAGGCTTTTGTCTGGGTTACGGCTTGCTCGAAGCGGGTGCGCTGGAGGTGGGTGAGCGGGGAGCCGGGGATTTCGGCGGCGGCGAAGTGGGTGAGTAGGCCTTCGAGATGGAGGTTTGGGTGGTGCTGGATTGCGTGGAGGAGTGCGTTGAGTTCGGGGCCGGGAGCTATGCCCTGGCGAGCCATGCCGGTGTCGATTTCTAGGTGGAATGGGAGCGGGGCGGAGGCTTTGTTTGCGGCGGCGGTGAGCCAGTCGATGTGCTGGGGGAGCCAGATGACGGGAGTGAGATTGTGCTCGAAGAGGAGCGCGGCGTCTTCGGGAAATGGGGCGGACATGACGAGGATGCGGGGTTGATGGTACATGCCTGCGGCGGTGAGGGCTTTGCGGACGGCGGCGCCTTCGGGGGGGTCGGCGACTCCGAGCCAGGGTGCTCCGGCGCGGGCGAGGGCGAGGGCGCAGAGCTCGGTGGCGTGGCCGTAGGCGTTGGCTTTGATGACGGCGAGGACGGTGGTGTCGGGGCCGGCGGCTTGCTGGAGCAGGTTGTAGTTGGCGATGAGGCGACGGCTTGAGATCTCCACCCAGGTCTTCACGGATTCCATCCTAACTGGTTGCGGGTGCGAGTTGTGAAAGTGCTGAAAAGACGGGCCTGTGAGAACATTTGATGTGGCAGAGGTTTTGGCATGAGTGCGGAGCGCACGAAGGTTACTGTCGGGGTTTGCGGGGGGATTGCGGCTTATAAGTCGGTGGAGCTGGTGCGTCTGCTGCAGGATGCCGGGTTCGATCCGCATGTGGTGATGACGCGGGCGGCGGAGGAGTTTGTGAGGCCGCTGACGTTTGCGGCGATCTCGGGGCATAAGGTGATTACTTCGTTGTGGGGCGCGGATGCTGGGGCGGTGACTGAGGGTGGGGAGTCGTCTATCGAACATATTTTTGAGGCGCAGAGTACGAAGCTGTTGATTGTGGCTCCGGCGACGGCGGATATGCTGGCGAAGCTGGCGCATGGGCTGGCGGATGATTTTTTGTCGACGATGGCGCTGGCGACGACGGCTCCGGTGATGGTGGCTCCGGCGATGAATGTGAATATGTGGACGCATCCGGCGACACGGGCGAATGTGGAGACGCTAAGGGGGCGTGGGGTGAAGGTGATTGAGCCAGGGAGTGGGTATCTGGCTTGCGGGATGGTGGGGGGGGGACGGCTGGCGGAGCCGGCGGTGATTGCGGCGGCGGTGCGGGAGATGTTTGCTGCGGAGACGTCGCCCTGGATTCCGTCGGATGTCGGCTCGGTGAGTGAGGTAGTTGAGGTGCCGGGGCTCGACACTGCTGCGGGCGATGGGGTCGAGCAGGATTTTGCGGGTGAGGTGGTTTTGGTGACGGCGGGTGGGACGCGAGAGGCGATCGACCCGGTGCGGTTTATCGGGAACCGGTCTAGCGGGCGGATGGGGTATGCGGTGGCGGCGGCGGCACGGCGCAGAGGGGCGAGGGTGATTCTGGTGAGCGCGCCTACGAGCCTGGAGGCTCCGGCGGGCGTGGAGATGGTGCGAGTGGTGACTGCTGAGGAGCTGCGCGCGGCGGTGATGCAACGGCTGCGCGAGGCGACGATTGTGGTGATGGCCGCGGCGGTGAGCGATTATCGCGTGAGGAGCGTTGCCGCGCAGAAGATGAAGCGCGAGGCTGCGCGAGCGGTGTTGCTGGAGTTGGAGGCTACGGAGGATATTCTGCGCGAGGTGGTGGAGAAGCGCGTGGTAGGGACGGTGGTGGTGGGGTTTGCGGCGGAGACGGAGGATGTGCTGGCGAATGGAAGACTGAAGCTGGCGCGCAAGGGGGTGGATGCGGTGGTGGTGAATGATGTCGGTGTGGACGGGATTGGATTCGATTCGGAGGAGAATGCGGGGTACTTTTTGACTGGGGATGGGGCGGTGGAGATTGCGGTGATGAGCAAGGCCGCGATGGCGGACCGGATTCTGGATGAGGTGTGCAAGCTGCGAGGTTGAGTGACGGTTACGGTGACAAATCCGGCGTGGGAACGTCTTGAAGGAGTCTGAACTAGTAAACTAAAGGCACATGAATTTTCGCAAAGCAGTTTTCTTTCTTGCCGCCGTCGCCATTGTCAGTTGTGTCTCTGCTTCCGCTCAGGTGGGTGTATATGGGATGTTTACCGCCGATGAGCTGAGTAATATTGTTTCGTCGCCGCTGCCGGCGCCCCCGACGAATGGCCCCAACGCCCGTAGCAACACAGCTAGCCCTATAGGCGGTACAGGCGGCATCTACTACGATTTTCTGAAGCTGGGTCGGGTCGAGCTCGGCGCCGATGTGCGAGGAAGTATTCTAACCGCCAAGCGAGGCGCTAATGTCAGCTTCAACGACAGTGGAACGCGCATCTATTCCCTACTTGGCGGCGTTCGCGCTTCCTTTCATACTCCGATAGCGGCTCTGAAACCGTATCTTCAGGTCTCGGCGGGTCTCGGCCGAAGCGACTACGGTCTCTCCTACTCGACCAGCAACGGCCAGGACATTATTTATAGCAACTTCGAATACCAAGGGCTGGCGGGGGTGGATCTCAGGGTGCTGCCGATGCTGGACTGGCGCATGGTCGAGTTTGGCTATGGTGGTTTGGACCCGTTTGGGACGTATAGCCATAACTATCCGATCAAACAGGTCAGCTCGGGCTTCGTGGTGCGCTTCAAGTAGGCGCGGATTGAGAGCGGCGAGAGATCTATGCGCGTAGCTCTTTTTGGCGGCAGCTTCGATCCTCCGCACCATGGGCATGTGGCGATAGCGAAGGCGGCTGCTGATACGTTTGCGCTGGATCGGGTGCTGTTTGCGCCGGTGGGGCGTCAGCCGTTGAAGAAGGATTCGGCGATGGCCTCGTTTGCGGACAGAATGGCGATGGTGGCGCTGGCGTGCGGGGTGGATGCGCGATTTGTGGCTTCGGACATCGACGCTCCGCGGGCGGATGGAGCGCCGAACTATACGGTGGATACGTTGGCTGCGTTGCGGGAGCGGATGCCGGAGGCGAGGCTGTTCAATCTGGCAGGGGCGGATAGTTTCTTAACGATGCGGCGATGGCATGAGCCGGACAGGCTGCTGGAGCTGGCGGAGTGGATTGTGGTGAGCCGGCCGGGGTTTGCGCTGGCTGATCTGTCGGAGATGGATCTGAGTGCGGAACAGCTGAGCAGGGTGCATCTGCTGGAGACGGTGCATGAGGATGTTGCGGCGACGAATCTGCGGGAGCGGCTGGAGGCAGGGGATGCCTGCGCGGATGTGCTGGAGCCGGGTGTGGCGGCGTACATCGAAGCGCATAGGCTTTATGATTGATGCCGTCGCGGTTTTTGATGGGCCGGGATATTTGTTCGGGACACGAAACTTTTCCCTCTTAACCCGTGTCATTAGCTTGACGGCATTTTTTCGGTCTACCTCCCTCTCCCCACTGCTGAAGCAAAAGCAGCGTAACCTAACCGGTCGTAACGCGACATTGCGAGCCTATGTCCGAATTATTGAGTGTGCCCTCGCTGCCTACGTTTCGCGATCCTGCGGGCAGCGTTGAAATTCGAAGAGATGGTGTTTACCGGAGCGTTCGTGCGCCGTTTGATGCGGCGATGCTGGAGTTCCTCGCGCTGCCGATTGCCAGTGAGATGGTGGGGCAGGGGCGACTGGTGGCGAGCGAGACGGTTTCGCTGACGGATGGCGAGGTTCTGGTGTTGCGGCATCCGCGAATCTCGTTTCAGTCGTTTCCGTGGGAGTGGGCTCCGGGGATGTGGCTGGCGGCGGCGGAGCTAACGCTGACGATGTGCAGCGACCTGGTGCGTGAAGGTTGGTTGCTGAAGGACGCTACTCCGCTGAATGTCCTGTTTCAGGGGACGGAGCCGATCTTTGTCGATGTGCTGTCGATTGAAAAGATGAATCCGACACAGCCGATCTGGCTGGCGTATGGGCAGTTTGTGCGGATGTTTCTGCTGCCGATGCTGGCTTACTCGCGACTGGGATGGCCGCTGCAGGCTTTGATGACGAAGCGCGATGGATATGAGCCAGAGGAGGTGTATGCGGCGCTCTCGTGGGCGGGGAGGTTGCAGCAGCCGGCGCTTTCGGTGGTGACGATGCCCTCGCTGCTGGCGAAGAACAAGAAGCTGCAGGCTGAGGGTGTGGGTTCGCGTGGGGTGAAGGATCCTGAGTTGGCGAAGCATATTTTTTTGAAGACGCTGAAGGGGCTGCAGACACAGATGCGGAGGGTGACTCCGGCGCAGCGCGTGTCGGTGTGGTCGGAGTATGCGGAGACGGCGACTCACTATAGCGACGAGGATCATGGGCGGAAGCGCGATTTTGTGACGCGGGCGCTGGAGGTGGCTCGGCCTGTGCGGGTGCTCGATGTGGGATGTAATACGGGGGTGTATTCGCGGCTGGCTGCGGATGCGGGTGGCGAGGTGGTCTCGATCGATACGGATTTGCAGACGGTGGATCGGCTGTTTGCGAGTTTGAAGGGGAGCGGGAAGAAGATTCTTCCGCTGTGCGTCGATCTGGCGCATCCATCGCCGGCGACGGGCTGGGAGAATCGGGAGTATGCGTCGTTTCTTAGCCGGTGTGCGGGGCATTTCGACACGGTGATGATGCTGGCGGTGATTCATCATCTGTTGCTGCGGAGCCAGATTCCGCTGACCCGGATTGCGGCGCTGGCGAGCGGGTTGACGACGCGGCATTTGATTGTGGAGTGGGTTCCGCCGACGGATGAGAAGTTCCGGGAGCTGCTGCGGGGAAGGGATTCCATCTATGCGCACATCACGGAAGATGCGTTTCGTGGGGCTTTTGGTGAATATTTCGTCACGGTGAGTGAGCTGAGGCTTTTGAATGGGCGGTTGATGGTTCATCTTGAGAAGAAGTAAGCGGTTCTTTTCGATAGCGTCGGCAAACAACAAGTCACACAGCAGATCCTCCCCTTCGACTTCGCTCAGGGTGCGGAATGACAAACAAAAAGCACAGGCGAAGTAACAGTAGCTGGCTTCGTTAGGCACAACGGGCTACCATGGAGTTTCAAGGAGGCGCATGGCGTCGATTGAAGGCAACAAACTGCTGCTGGCCGCTGCGGCGGCGGCTGAAGACAAGAAGGCAGAAGATATTCGCATCCTCGCGCTGGATCCGGCCGAGAGCGGCCTTACCGATTACTTCCTGATTTGTAACGGAACCAATGAACGGCAGAACGTCGCGATTACCGATGAGATTGAGCTGCGGCTGAAGCGCGAGTTTGGGGTTTATCCCAACTCGGTTGAGGGGCGACGGCAGGCGGAATGGATTTTGATGGACTATGTGGACTTTATCGTCCATGTGTTCTCGCCGGAGAAGCGGGCGTTCTACGGGCTGGAGCGGCTGCGCAAGTCGGCGACGACTCTGAGTGTCGAAGATGTGAATGCGGAAGTGAAGGCGGCGATTGCTTCGACGCGGGCAAAGAAGGCCGTGGTGAAAAAGGCTCCGGCGAAGGTTGCTGCTAAAAAGGCTGTGGCGAAACCTGCCGTTAAGAAGCCGGCGGTGAAGAAGGCGGTCGCTAAGAAGACGGCAGCAGGTGGGAAGAAGTCTGTTGCGGTTAAGACAGCCGCGAAGAAGAGTGTGCCGCGCAAGTCTTCCAGGTGAGTTTTCTGAAACAGGCGTGGCTGCGAAAGCAACTTTGCGGTGCTGAATGAAGATTACGATTGCGGCGGTCGGGGCTCGGCGGACACGGAATAAGACTGATGCTACCGATCGCCTGATCGACGACTATGTGGAGCGGTCTGCGAGGTACACGCCGTGTGAGTCGCGGGTGTTTGATTCGGAGGCGCTGCTGCTGGAGTGGCTGGACAAGCAGCCGGGCCGGGTGGCGGCCTATGCGATTGTGCTGGATAGTCTCGGGAAGCAATACCGTTCGGAAGAGTTTGCGGCGCTGCTGGGGCGGCTTCGGGATGAGGGGGCGCAGCGGGTGGTGCTGGCGGTGGGACCGGCGGATGGATGGTCGGCGGCGGGGCGTGAGCGGGGTAATGTTTTGTTGTCGCTGGGACGCATGACGCTGCCGCATCAGCTTGCGCGGGTGGTGCTGGCAGAGCAGGTTTATCGGGCGCTGACGATTCTGGGTGGGCATCCTTATCACTGCGGCCATTAGCGGGTTTCGTGCAAATTGCTTGCGCGGGGTGTTGCAACGCTATATCGTTTTTTCTTTCAATGGGAGAATGTTTTCATGATGTCTTTGCCTACCTCTTCGCGACGCTCTTTTTTGAAGACTTCCACACTTGCGGCTTCGGCTATTTCGCTGCGCGGCAGCAGATTGATGGCGCAGGCTGCACAATCGGATGCGCGGATTGACATTCTTCCTGCGGAGACGATCGGGACGATCTCGCCGGAGATTTATGGGCACTTCATCGAGCATCTTGGTGGGGTGGTCTATGACGGTGTGTGGGTGGGTGAAGGGTCGGCGATTCCGAATGAGGGTGGAATTCGGAAGGCGTTTATTGAGACGATGCGGGCGGTGCAGGCTCCGCTGCTGCGGTGGCCGGGTGGGTGCTTTGCGGATAGCTATGACTGGCGGGATGGGATTGGGCCGGCGGGGAAGCGGCCTGCGCGGACCGGGTTCTGGGGGCAGCAGGATTCGAATCGGTACGGGCTGCATGAGTTTATGCGGACTTGCCGGGCGATTGGATGCAAGCCGTATCTTGCGGCGGATTTGCGAGCACTGCCGGCGCGGGATTTTTATCAGGAGATTGAGTATTGCAACGCTCCGGCGGGCGATGTGCCTTCGAACTCGGCGGCGAAGGCGGTGCCGAATGCGTTGGCGGCAGAGCGGACGGCGAATGGGGATGCGGCTCCGTTCGATGTGGACCTGTGGGGCGTGGGGAATGAGAGCTGGGGTTGCGGCGGCAATATGAGTCCGGAGGAGTATGCGACGGAGTTTCGCCGGTATACGGCCTGGACGCCGAGTTATAGCAAGACGCCGCTGCGCTTTGTTGCGGTGGGGCCGAATGGCGATGATGTGGATTGGACGACGCGGCTGTTCAAGGCGCTGTATGCGAATCCGGAGCGGCGGCATCTGTGGGGATTGTCGGTGCACTATTACACTTCGGGGAGCGCGACGAAGTTTGCGCAGGGCGATGCGCTGAAGTTCGACACCGATGAGTTTTACGATCTGCTGACGCGCGGGAGCATTATGGAGCGCGTGGTGACCGACCACTGGCGTGCGATGCGCGTGGAGGAGGGCCAGCCGCGGGTGAAGCTGGTGGTGGATGAGTGGGGCGCGTGGTATGGGAAGGGCACGGAGATTGGGCCGGAGTACAACTTGTCGCAGCAGTCGACGATGCGGGATGCGTTGCTGACGGGGATTACGCTGGATATTTTTCAGCGCCATGCGGATAAGGTGGCGGTGGCGAATGTCGCGCAGTCGATTAATTGCATTCATTCGCTGATGCTGGCGAAGGAAGACAAGTTTACGGTGACGCCGACTTTTCATGTGTTCCAGATGTATCTGCCGCACAAGGGGGCACAGGCGGTGAGGGCGGAGTTTACGGCTCCGGTGATTCGCAATGGAGTGGCGAATGGGGCGACTCCGGCGGGTGGGAACAGCTATCGAGGGTCGCTCGATGCTTCGAGGACGCTGGCGGGGCTTAGTGGGTCGGCTTCGGTGGCGACGACTGGGAACGGCAAAGAGATTACGCTGACCGTGGTGAATCCGCATCTGGACCAGGCTTTGACGACCGAGGTCGTGATTCAAGGAGCGGCGATTGCGAGCGTGGTGGGGACGGTTTTGAGCGAGACGGATGTGCACGCTCATAATGACTTCGATCATCCGAATGCAGTGCATCCGCGACCTGCCGCGACAGGCCAGCCTGCGGGAGGGCGATTGCTGCATACGTTTCCGGCGGCTAGCGTGACTACGCTTCGGCTGACGGTGGCTTGAGCGGCGGAAGTTACTGGCCGGGCGCGAAGCTCATGGTGATGGTGGTGACGACATCCACGGGGACTCCGTTGACGACGTAGGGACGATAGCGCTGGCGATAGATGGCCTCGAGCGCTGCGGTGCGGAGGCGGGTGTCGCCCTGCATGACGCGGAGACGGCCGACGGCACCGGTCTTGGTGATGAGGGCCTGCACGATGACGGAGCCTTGAACGCGGGAGGCCTTGGCTGCTTCAGGATAGGCGGGGACTCGCGATACGAGGAGGTTCTTTTCCATAACTGCGGGGGGCACCTTGACTGCTGAGGCGGGCCAGGAGTTTGAGGTATCCGGAGGGATGCTGGGGGTTGTGTGCTGAGGCGCAGGCGCGGCGTTGTGCGGCGGCGGGGGTACGGGTTGAGATGTGGCAGCATCGGCTGCGGGTGGAGCAGCGGTTTGCTCTGCGGGTGCAGCCGGTTGCGCGACCTGATTGTTCGAGTCGGCGGGAGTGGCTTCTTCGGATTGTTGCGGGGTTGGGGTGGGTGGCGTTGCGGCTGGTTGGGAACCGTAGATGAGGTCAGTCGCCTTCTGATGGATCTGTGTGCCGTATCGGAACCATGCGAAGCCTGAACCTGCGAGAAGCAGAACGATGGCGAGGCCAGCGGCGACTTTCCTGCCGGAGCCGGTATCGTCCGTAGACGGCGAGGCGTATTCGAAGAGAGGACCGGAGTGTGGCTTGCTCGTCTGCAGCGGGAGGTCTGCGGAGTCGGCGGGTGGAGCGGGCTCGAGTATGAGCCTGGGTTTAGCGGATTCCGCCTTGTGTACCAGTTCGGGGGTCTCTGTACGCGGTTGTGGGACCGGTGAAGCTGGCGGGACCATCGAAGCGATTGGGGCTATCGGGGCCGCATGAAGGACTGGCTCCTCTTCGATCATGACGATGGGAGGCTCGGCGGGCGGTGGGGCTGAAGTGATTTCGGGATTCGGGGGCGGCAGAGGGTCGACTTTTTCCAGAATGGGCTCAGGCGAACTCTCTGGCGCGGGGGGTGCTACGTTCTCTGTGGCGATGGGAGGGGCTGAGGAGAGGTCAAAATGCGCTTCGAGACGGCGAAACCGTTCGTCGAGATAAGTGAGGCTCTGTACCAGTTGCTGATTGACCTGTTCCAGCCGCTGGATGGTCTGCTCGAGTTGGGTCTGGAGTGCGGCAGGTTGAGGTTTCGCGTGACTTGCCGGCTCCTGGGGGAGGAACGATCCTGAGAGGGAAGAACGCGGAGTCCGGAAGTTTCCCTGCTGCATGGCGGCGATGGCGCGGGTTGGGGTCAAGGGCTCCTGATGGAGATCGACGCCGGAGAGGAGGGCGCGCAACTCGTCGAGAGAGTGCCTGACCCGGCTGTCGGCTACATCGAGTGATTCGTCGCCGCTGACTCCCGCGACGACGACGGTGAGCATCTGTTCGTCGGAGAGCTCGCCGCCTTCACGGCTGCTGAGTTTGCCGACAAGGCCCCAAAATTCCATGCTGAAACGGCGATCTTCTTCGAGCTTTTGGAGGAGGGTGGGGAGACTGTCCGGGGACCCGGTTGCTATGCCGTGCATGTCGCAGAGGGAGCGAAGCTTTCCGACGTAGAGTTCGAAGCGTTCCGGTTTGTGTATACCGTTGGCGGAAGTCAAGATCATCTCCTCTTTGATGCCGGCCGGATAGTCCGCGGTCAGCTCATGGTGGTGCGTGGAATCCGTAAGCCTCGCACCTCGTGGTTTCTTATTGAGGGAGATGGCAGCCTCCAAGCCCGTCGGAACCATGTGACCGACGAGCAATCGAAATGCAGCATCCGTGAACCGCGAAGCAAGTTTATTATGGGGCACTTCGCAGGAAATGAAATTCTTATGGCGTGCATCTTTTGGGTCATCTGGACGCGACGATGCGCGGCGAGATGCCGACCCGGTTTCGAGGTTGAGTTTCGGCTAGCCGTTCAGTTTGAAGTAGATGGTGATGCTGGTCGTGACATCTACCGGCAGCCCATTTATCCGATACGGTCTGTAGCGGCGCTGTTGGATGGCCGCGGTAGCCGCGCTGCGAAGGATGGTGTCTCCTTCGATCACGTGGACTCGAGTGACTGAGCCATGCTTCGAGATAAGCGCCTGGGCTACGACTCTGCCCTGGAGCCCTTCGAGCCTTGCTGATTCGGGGTAGATGGGAACGCGCGAGACGATGAGGTTCTTTTCCATGACGGCGGGCGACACGTAAACTGCGCCGGGAAGATCGAAGAGGTTCTGCTCCGTTTGCGCGACCGCACGACCGGGAGATTCTTTTGGTTCGGGAGTGGAGGGGGTTTCAACGACTGGAGCGGCAGCGGCTCCCTGTGGCTGCGGTTGGGGGACGACGTTCGCAGGATGTCCGGTCGGGGGCAGCAGAGCGGGGGGCCTGTTGTCGCGATGCCAAACGGAGCCTTCGGGTGCTTCGAGGTCCTCCTGCACGATCTCATGGACTTTCTCGCGCATCAACGGGCCATAGTAGTTCAAGGTAAAGCCGGCTGCGAGTGCGGAGAGCAGAACAACCGCGAGGGTTACATTTTTCTTCCAGTTCACGTCGCGCTGCGAGGGGTAGGTTTCGAAGACGCGACGAGTCTCATCGGTCAACGCGGCGGGGTCCAGCGCGAGCTTTGTCTTTTCGGGAGGCTTGACGACCGGGGCGCGGAGCAGGGTTGCTTCCGATTGCACCGCTTGTTTCTTGACTTTGGTTTCGAGGCCAGAGAGGCGCTGGTCTATTTTGCCGAGATGGTCGCCGAGGTCCCGGCTGACCATCTCGAGGCTCTGCAGAGCAAGCTGGAGTTGGGATGGCAGATGAGCGGGGCTGGGCTCGGACTCAGCGGGTAGAGGCCTGGAAGCGAGGCTTGCAGAGAACCGTTTTGGCCTTGGCTCGTCGATGGAGGCAAGCCTGGATCTCGCTTCGTCGATGGGGGCAACAGGGGCGGTGCGCGCCGGAGCGGGAGGGGGCGGAGGCTCGGGCCGATGGACGTCAACGCCTGCGAGCATGGCACGCAGAAGGGCTAGAGCGGGGTCCAGGTCGGAGTCACTTTCCGCGGGCATTGGGCTGCCAGTGATGCCTTCCACGAAGAGGGCAAGCATCTGGTCATCGGAGAGCTCGCCGCCGTCCCGGGCGCTGAGTTTTCCTGCGAAGGCCCAGAAGTCCATCGCGAAGTGCCTGTCCGACTCAAGTTTACCGAGAAAGGGCTCGAGGTCTTCCGGGGCTCCGGTCTTGATGGCATGCATCTCGCAAATCACACGGAATTTTTTCGAGTATCGCTCGAGAGGTTCCGGTTGCTGGAGAGTGCTCGGATAGGTCGACATCATGTCCTCTTGGATGCCAGCCGGCAAGATGCAGAGTGGCGACGGCTCATGCCCGGCTTCTTTGTCGAAGCAGGCTTATCGTGAGACGTTGGTTAATTCGGGAGATTGGGGGCCCGCGGACTCGTTATGAGTCCAGGCGACAAAAAGATCGAATCGGGAGAAAAGTCGCCAAGAACACCAGTAAAACAAGAACAGTTTACTCGCAAAGCGGCCGGATGCAATCGAAATAATGGCCCGTTTTGCATCATCTCCCTCGAAACAGGCGGGTTATCGGCAATTTGTTTGGCCGTTTCCGGGCTTTCCTGTGCCGCTACAATGGACAAGGCAGTTTGGGAAGGACATGCAGGCATGAGCTGGTTCAAACGCGAAGACAACGAGATCGTCAACGACTCGGAGAAGACGGTGCGGACCGAGGGATTGTGGATCCGGTGTCCTGACTGCGGGAAGATCCTGTTTAAGGCGGAGTTGGAGGGGAATCAGCAGGTATGCCCCCACTGCGGCCATCACTTCCGGATCGATGCGCGGACCCGGATTGAAAACCTGCTGGAGCCTGGTTATGAGCTGGTGGACCTGAACCTGCGGTCGACCGACCCTTTGCAGTTCACCGACCTGAAGCCCTACAAGAAACGACTGGCGGAGGCCCAGAGGAAGACGGGGCTGAACGACGCGATTATCAACGCGGTAGGCCAGATTGGGCCGCATAACGTCATCCTGAGCGTGATGGAGTACAACTTCATTGGCGGAAGCATGGGCTCGGTGGTGGGTGAGACGATTGCGCGGGCGGTCGATCGTTCGCTGGCCAGCCGGAAGCCGCTAATTATTGTTTCGGCCTCGGGGGGAGCGCGGATGATGGAGGGGATTGCTTCGCTGATGCAACTGGCTAAGATTTCGGCTGGGCTTGCGCGCATGGACGACGCGAAGATTCCTTATATCTCGGTGATGACGGACCCGACGACGGGCGGAGTTACGGCGAGCTTCGCGATGCTTGGGGATCTGAATATCGCGGAGCCGAATGCGCTGATCGGATTTGCGGGGCCTCGCGTGATCGAGCAGACGATTCGCCAGAAGCTGCCTGAGGGATTTCAGCGGTCGGAGTTTCTGCTGGAGCATGGGTTTCTGGATGCGATTGTGCCGCGCAAGGAGATGAAACAGTATCTGGCGCAGACGCTGAGCTGGATGACGGCTTAGAGGCGAGATGCAGGCTGCGATTCCTTCGAGGACAGCGCTTCGTGTGGCTCTGCGGCGGGCAGCGCACCAGCTTTATGATGCGCAGCCGCTGGTGTTTAACGATCCTGTTGCGGTTCCGATTCTTGGTGAGGCTTATGCGGAGGAACTGCGCCGCACGCCGACTCGGCCGGACCGACCTTTTTCGGTTGGGCTGCGGGCTTTTCTGGTTGCGCGGAGCCGTTACGCGGAGGACATGCTTGCGCGCGGTGTGGCGAACGGCATTGCGCAGTATGTGTTGCTAGGGGCGGGGCTGGATACGTTTGCTCATCGTAATCCCTATCCGCAGCTTCGGGTTTTTGAGGTGGACCATCCGGCGACGCAGCAGTGGAAGCTTGGCCTGCTTGCGGCTGGTGGTTTTTCTCATCCGGCGAATCTGACTTATGCTCCGGTGGATTTTGAGAGGCAGGCGTTGGGGGAAAGACTGCGGGAGGCTGGTTTTGATGATTCCGCGCCGACGTTGTTTGCGTGGCTGGGCGTTGTGCCATACCTGACGCTGGAGGCGTTTCGCGGGACGGTTGGTTTTATTGCTTCGCGGGCGGCTGGATCTGGAGTGGTTCTGGATTATGGTCAGCCGCGTTCGGCTCTTCCCTTTCGCGAGAAGCTGGCGCATGATTCGCTTGCCGCGCGAGTTCAGCTTGCGGGGGAACCGTTTCGGCTGTTTTTCACTCCGCCGGAGATGGCTGCGGAGCTTGCGGGGTTTCGTGCGATTGAGGATCTTGGCTCGGCGGAGATCAATGCGCGTTACTTCGCTGGTAGAGCCGATGATCTGAAGATGCGTGGCTCGGCGGGGCGGATTCTTAGCGCCTGGGTGTAGTCAGGCTACGCGTTCGCGGCCCTGAATTTCGATGTAGACGTGGATGAGGCTTACGGCTGCGGGGGTGACTCCGGCGATGCGGCTGGCTTGGCCTAGCGTGGTGGGGCGGACGCGGGTGAGGGTTTGCTTCATTTCGGTGGAGAGGCCGCTGATGGTGGTGTAGTTGAACCATTCGGGGATTTTGCGCTGCTCGGCCTTGCGCATCTTTTCGATGGAGCGGCGCTGCTGGTCGAGATAGCCGGAGTATTTGAGTTCGGTTTCGACGGTTTTCATTTCGTTGCGGACCCAGGAGGGGAGTTTTTTGCTGGGGGCGGCTTCGATTGCTGCGATCCAAGGTTGCAGGATGGCGTCTGCGTTCGCGATGCGGCTTTGGAGGATGGGAGCGAGGGTTTCGATGGAGACTTCGGGGCGCTTGAGGAATTGCGCGATGGTTTGGCCTGTGAGGTTGGCGGCTTCGCCGTCTAGTTGAGCCAGGAGGTCGGAGGGGAGTTCTTCGGCTCGGATGCGGGCGGTGGTGAGGAGAGTTTCGAAGGCGGCGGCGCGGGATTGCTTGGCTTCGTAGGCTGACCACGCGTTGTCGTCGATGAGGCCGAGGCGGCGGCCGTGCGGGGTGAGGCGGCGGTCGGCGTTGTCGATGCGGAGGTGGAGGCGGAACTCGGCGCGGGAGGTGAACATGCGATAGGGCTCGTTGGTGCCCTTGGAGATGAGGTCGTCGATGAGGGTCCCGGTGTAGGCTTCGGTGCGGTCTAAGGTGAACGGCTCTTTGTTTTGGACGGCCAGCGCGGCGTTGATGCCGGCCATGAGGCCCTGACAGGCGGCTTCTTCGTAGCCGCTGGTGCCGTTGATCTGGCCGGCGAGATAGAGGCCGGCGATGGATTTGACGCGGAGAGTGCGGTCGAGTTCGGTGGGGTCGATGGCGTCGTACTCGATGGCGTAGCCGGGCCGGAGCATCTCGGCGTTTTCGAGGCCGGGGATGGAGTGGACCATGGCGGCCTGGATTTCCATGGGGAGGCTGGTGCTCATGCCGTTGATGTAGACCTCGTGGGTGTTGAGGCCTTCGGGCTCGAGGAAGAATTGGTGGCGCGTCTTGTCGGGGAAGCGGACGATTTTGTCTTCGATGGACGGGCAGTAGCGCGGGCCGATGGCTTCGATTTGCCCGGTGTACATGGGGGAGCGGTGGACGTTTTCGCGGATGAGGCGGAGGGTTTCGGGGGTGGTGTGGGCGATGTGGCAGTTGATCTGGCGGAGGGGGATTTCGCGTGTGCGGAAACTGAAAGGGGTTGGGTCTTCGTCGCCGGGCTGGACTTGAAACTGCGTCCAATCTATCGTTCGCCCATCAAGGCGTGGGGGCGTGCCGGTTTTGAGGCGGCATTCGCGGAGGCCGAGGCGCTTGAGGGCTTCGCCGAGGAGGACGGAGGCGGGTTCGCCGGAGCGGCCGGCGGTGTATTGCTGCTCGCCGCAGTGGATGAGGCCGTTGAGGAAGGTTCCGGTGGTGATGATGGTGGCGACGGCGAGGATGGTGCGGCCGTCGCGGAGCTTGAGGCCCCGGACGATTCGTGGGTCTGAAGGATCGAAATGCAGGTCCTTCGACTCCGCTCCGCTTCGCTCAGGATGACACTTTTCCTGGGGCGCCTCCACGAGGAGGTCGACTACTTCGGCTTGCTTGATGAAGAGGTTGGGCTGGGCCTCGAGGACTTCGCGCATTTTTACGCGGTAGAGAGCTTTGTCGCATTGGGCGCGGGGGGACCAGACGGCGGGGCCGCGGGAGGTGTTGAGGAGACGGAACTGGATGCCGGTGGCGTCGGCGACTTCTCCCATGACTCCGCCGAGCGCGTCGACCTCGCGCACGAGATGGCCTTTGGCGATGCCCCCGATGGCTGGGTTGCAGGACATCTGGGCGATGAGGTCGAGGTTGAGAGTGAAGATGGCGGTGCGGAGACCCATGCGCGCGGAGGCCATCGCGGCTTCGCATCCCGCGTGGCCTGCGCCTACGACGACTACGTCGAACTGTTCGGTGAAGCTCACTTCTCTATTTTAGGCGGTTCGCCTGCTTTTTCGCGTCGATGAAGTCTTTACAATTCGCCCTGCACCAAGAACAATCAGCGCATGCGCTTATCTCGTTTGCTTTTTACAGCCGCACTTTTGTGTGGGTCATCGCACTCTTTTTCTGCCCTTGCGCAACAATTGCCTGCAGCTTTGACGACAGATCCTCCGCCAGATAAGGCTTATCCAGCGGCGATGGAGACGTTTCAGATTCCTAGTCATGGGGCGATGCTGAATGGGCTGGCTTATGTGGCGGAGGGTGCGGGGCCGCATCCAGTGGTGATTTTGCTGCATGGGTTTCCGGGGAATGAGAAGAATCTTGATCTGGCGCAGGCGATTCGGCGGGATGGGTGGGATGTGGTTTATTTCGACTATCGCGGGTCGTGGGGGTCGCCAGGGGATTTTTCTTTTACGCACTCGATTGAGGACACGCAGGCGGCGATTGCTTATGTGCGGGATTCGACGAATGCGAAGAAGCTGCGGGCTGATCCAGGGTATGTCGTTTTGATTGGGCACAGCATGGGTGGGTTCATGGCTCGGTATGTGGGGGCGAACGATGCGGGGATCAAAGCGGTTGGGTTGATTTCCGCGGCGGATATGGGCGCGGATAAGGTGCAGGGGTTGAAGCCGGAAGATGAGAAGCGGGCGGTGGCGGGTCTGGCTGCGCATCTGGCAGCCGAGGGGATGGCTCCACTGGCGGGATGCACGCCGGAGAGTCTGGCGAAGGAGGTTGTCGCGAATGCAGCGGCTTGGAATGTGCCGAAGCTTGCGCCGAAGCTGGTGGATCGGTCAGTGCTGGTAATTACTTCGGATGATGGGCTGGCAGCATCGAACGATGCGTTTGTGGAGGCGCTGAAGAAGGCGGGTGGGAAGGAAATTACTGCGGTGCATTTGTCGACGGATCACTCTTATTCGGACCAGCGGGTCGCTTTGACGGAGCAGGTGCTGGAGATGTTGGAGTATTTGCGGCGTGGGGATGGCGGGAAGGAGTGACGATTAGGATCGTGCGGCATGGGAGAAATGCGGGGATTCTTCGCTGCGCTCAGAATGACGACTTCAATTTTTTTGGGTGGGGGGTAGAAGGATTTCTAGAATTCGACTCTTAGGCCTAGTTGGATTTGGCGTTCGGGGGATTGGCCTGTGGAGGCGGCGGTGTAGGTGCCGAAGGGCTGGACGTTGAGGCCTTCCGATGCGATGGTCGCGGCGTTCTGGAAGATGAGCGGGGTTATGCCGTTGGTTTCGGTGCCTACGAGGAAGGCTCGCTGCATGATGGCAGAGTAGTTGACGTGGTTAGTGAGGTTGAAGGCTTCGGCGGTGGCGCGGAGACGGATTTTTTCGGTGAGGGGGATGGCTCGAATGAGGCGGAGATCGATGCGAGCGGTGTCGGGCAGACGTAGGGTGTTGCGGCCTACTGTGGGCAGATAGGTTGCCCCGCCTGAGCCGTTGATGCTCTCGTGGCCGCCGGTGAGGCGTGTGCCGCCGAAGATTTCGTAGCTGTAAGGACGTCCGCTGGATTCAGTGAAGAGGGGCGAGAGGGTCCATCCGTTGGCGGCGATGCGGAGCCAGTGGGTTTCTGTGTGGAGCGTGGGTTGCCAGACGGCGCTGGCGAGGATTTTGTGGGGGAAGTTGAGGTCGGAGAGACCGCGGTCGTAGCGGATGTTGAAGGGGTCGAGCTGGGCGTTGGTGCGTGGTGTGGCTCCGCCCTGGCCGAAATCGATGGCCTTGGACCATGTCCAGCTGGCGCGGAATTCTAGACTGCGACGAAGGCTGCGGCGGGCTTCGAGGACGAGGGCGTTATAGGTGGCATCGGCGTTGGACGTGATGGCGGTGACGGGGCCGAAGTTGGTGTTGACGCGTTGCGAGTAGAAGGGCAGGACGAAGGTTTCGGTATCGCGGACGCCAACTGCGCCGGTGCCTCCCTGGAGCTGGAAGGTTTTGGTGGCGGTTGCGGGAACGATGTTGAGATCGACGGAGCTGGGGAGTTGGCGGTCGAGGTTCATCAGATAGGTAGCGCTGGCGACGATGCCGGCGTGGATCTCGCGCTCCAGGGTGAAGCTGCCCTGTTGAACCATGGGAAGACGGAAGCGGCGGTCGAAGACGGTGGCGGTGGTGGTGGTGGAGACGGCGGCAGGTGGCGTGGTGACGAAGGTGCAGACGTATCCGAAGCCTTGATTGGCGACCTGCGGGCAATTTGTAACTGTGGAAGGTGTAATTAGAACGTGAGTTGCGGAGGAGGGGAGCGCGGTGTTGACGAGGGCGCTGCGAATGGTGGCTCCGGGGAGGCGGCCGTAGAAGAGGCCGTAGCCGATGCGGATGAGACCCCGACCGGAGCCGAAGGGCTGCCACGATGCACCAATGCGGGGGCCGAAGTTGTTGCGGTCTTCGGGGAAGACGCTGGTGGCGCCGGTGGTGCCAAAGGCCTGGTCGAGTGCGAGGTTGGGTTGCTGCGGGAGGGGGAGGAGTTCGTACTCGTAGCGCAGGCCGGCGTTGAGGGTCAGGGTGGGTTTGAGGCGCCAGTCGTCCTGGAGGAAGCCGGCCCATTCCTGCGTGTTGAAGATGGCGGACTGCTGGCCGAAGCTTTGGGTGAAGGAGCGGAAGCAGAAGTCGTGGATGGGCGAGACGATGGAGGGGCAGCCGCCGCTGGGGTTGGAGTTGACGCTGAAGGTGTAGTCGGTGATCCAGTCGACGATGCCTCCGGCGTGACCTGCGGTGGTGTCGCTGTCGTAGTGGAAGGCGCCCTGGGTGTTGGCAAGAGCGTTGATGTTGTCGTGGACGAAGCTGACGTCGATGCCGGTCTGGATTTGATGTCGGCCGCGGGTCCAGGTGATGAGGTCGGCTAGTTCGAGCTTGTCTTCGTCGGGGAAGGCGTTGCGACCAAGGGAGGATGAAGTGCCGAAGGTGAATCCGTTGGGACCGATCGCGACTTCAGGGGCTGTGCCTCCGGGGCCGATGGCAGGCTCTTGCAGGAGCGGTGGTGGGGCTTGCTCGGATTGGATGTCGCGGCCGTATTGAACGCGAAATTCGTTGGTGAGAGATGGTCTGGCAAGCCAACTCCAGCGACCGAGGAGAGAGTCGAGGGTGGAAAAGCTGCTGCCGAGGCTGGCTCGACCGACGTCTACGACCGAGGCAGAACGGGAGCCGGAGGGAGCGCTGGAGCGGGCGCGGTTGTATTGCAGGCTTAGGCGATGTTGTGATGCCGCTTGCCAGTCGAACTTGGCGAAGTTGATGGTTTGGTTTTGGCTGCGATGGATGATTCCGGTGAGACTGTTGAGATAGTTGAGGGCGGTGTTGGTCTTTGCCGGGGTGACGCCGCGATTGGCGAGGAGGGCAGTTTGGGTTGGCGTGAGGGCGAAGAAGTTTGGGTCCTGCGGAGTGGAGATTGCCGGGAAGGTGCGGGCTTGCTGGTCGTAGGCGTAGAAGAAGAAGAGTTTGTCGCGGAGGACGGGGCCGCCAACGCTGCCTCCGAACTGCTGGCGGAGATCGTTGGGCTTGACCAGGCCGGTGGTGACGACGCCATTGTTGTAGTTGGTGGCGATGGAGAAGGGGTTGGTTGCGCCTAGCGCGTTGCTGCGGACCAGGTAGAAGGCGGTGCCGTGGAGATTGTTGGTGCCGGATTTGGAGACGGTGGTGATGATGCCTCCGGCGGCGTGGCCGTAGAGGGCGGAGTAGTTCTGGCTGCTGACGCGGAACTCGCGGACGGCTTCTTTGGTGAAGGTGTAGGCCATTCCAGAGTGGCGACCGTAGCCGCCGCCTCCTGATGCGCTGGAGATGGGCGCGTGGTTGGATGAGCCTGTCTCGGCGGCGTCTTCCAACTCGTCGCCGCTTTCGATGCCGGTGCCGCGCGGGACGGAGGCGAAGCTTTGGTCGTCGTCTGCGCCGTCAATGCGCGTGGTGTTTTGCGTGGACGCGACGCCGCGGAAGCTGAGGAGGTCTTCGGATTGGGAGTCGGGGTTGGTGGTGGGCGTGAGGAGCGCGAAGGTCTGCCAGCGCTGGCCGTTTGCGGGGAGAAGATCAATCTCGCTGGAGGTGATGACGCTGCCTGTGGCGGCAGAGGAAGCTTCGCCGACGTTGATGGCGATTGCGGGCTCGGCGGTTACGTTGACGGTGGTGGTGACGGTTCCGAGGCGGAGGCGGGCTTCGACGGTCGTTGTGGCGCCGACTTCGACTACGACGGGGGCGAGTGTGAGTTGGGCGAAGAGGGCGTAGTCGACGGCGACGGTGTACTCTCCGGCGGGGAGGTTGGGGAGGAGGAATTCTCCTTTGATGAGGGTATTGGTGTGATGGACGCTACCGTCGGCGGCGTTACGGACTTCTATGGTGGCGCCGGCGAGGGCGGCTCCAGTGGCGTCGACGACAAAGCCGGCGAGAGCACCGTCCACAGCGGTCTGTGCGTACGCGCAGGTCTGGACGCACGTGAGGGCGATTGCGGCGGCGCAACACCACAACAAGCAGGCTTGAAGAATCGTGGGAACCACCGCGCTGGATTTTGCGCGGGCCTTGCGGAACGACATGCGCTCTCCCCGAAGAATTGAACTCCTCTACATGACAACCACGGGAAGATCGAGACTGCAGGCCGATTCCATCTGACGTTTCGGGCGAACCTCTCAGATACCCAACTGGGACACGATACCGACGATGATACGGGATTCGCGTCCGGGACCTTGTTAACGAAAAGAGGGCGGCAGCCGAAGCCGCCGCCCCTAAAATACGTAACGGTCCAAATCAGAAGGCAAACCGCGCGCCAATTTCTATTTGACGCGGCGTATAGAGGAAGCCGCTGTTATTGCTGCTGGTGGGTACGGCGAATGTTGCGGGTTGGAAGGTTGCGACACCCAGGTTAGCCGCAGCGCCGCTGCTCAGTTTGTATGCTGTGGTCCCAACGCCGTCGATGTTCTGGTGGTTGGCGATGTTGAAAACATTGACCAGGAACTGCAGGTTGTACCTCTCCGTGAAGGAGAACTGCTTCTGTAGGCGCATGTCATCCACGATTTTCCGGGGTTGCTTATTCGTGTTGAGGCCAATTCCCGGGATCGCCGCAATTCCTCCGGCTCCATTCCAATCACCGAGAATGGCGTCGTTCGAGTTGAAGCCGCTAACTGCGGTGGTATACGGCAGGCCGCTCTGCGCCTGGAAGGAGGTGTCGATACTCCAACCGTTGCTCGCGTAGGTGTACCACGCTGTTGAGTGGATCACCGGGAAGGTATAGAGGGCATACCCCACGAAGCGGTTGGGAACGCTATAGCTCGAGTTCCCGTAGTTCGCCCGTGCGTTGGAGTAGGGGTCATACCAGCTGTTTGCCGAGTTGGTTGTCGTTGCATTCTGGGCAAAGTCCAGTGCGTGCGACCAGGTGTAATTGAAGTCGAACTGCAGATTGTGAATGGAGCGGTTCTGTACTTCGGCAACGAGGGCGTTGTAGCTCGAATTCACGTTGCTGACCACTTCCGTGATGTTCTGGAAGTTGGTCGCAACCGCCCCAAACAGACCCTTATTGCCATATTTGGTGTAAGTGGGGACGACGTACTGCCCTCCGTTGGGTAACGGTCCTTTGCCGCTGGAATCGGCGACGGTGATCGTCACCGGCACCACGGTGGTCGGGTCAAGGTTGAGGTCAAGGAAGTTCGGCAACTCGCGGCCAAGCGCTCCGAGATAGCTCATCGAGAAGATCGTTCCCCTCCCAACCTCCTGCTGCAGGACCAGGTCATACTCATGCACCTGCGGGTTTTGAAGGTGTGGCCCGAGGAAGTACACGCCTGGAGCCGCCAGAGTACTGGCCGCCCCCTGAACGATGTTGGGGAACACCGGTGCGCCGGCGGTCGCAGGCTTGAAGAGGGAGGTGTACTGGCCATTCGGGCTGCCCGTATTCAGCAGCGTATTCAGCAATACACCGTTGGTGATACGGCCGTAGAAGATGCCGTAGCCTCCACGAAGAACGGTCTTGCCGTCGCCGAAGAGATCGTCTGCGAAGCCGATGCGAACACCGATGTTGTTCTTGTCGCTGGGATGATTTGTAACCCCCGGAAAGGGGACAAACGAGCCGGCAGGTCCGATAAGGTTGGCTGCGGGCGAAGGCAGGAACTCGTAGTCATACCGTGCACCAAGCTCAAGAGTAAGCCTGGGTGTGATCTTCCAGTTGTCCTGTCCAAACAATGCATAGTCGAGCGTATTGATAGTGAAGACCGGGCTTGCGCCGAAACCCTGGGTGGTTGACGTGTAGCACGGCAAGATACCGGTCCAGCCCGTTGTCGTCGCCGACGTAGGCGCCTGACCGGTCTGCGAACCGCACGTCGAAGCCGACTTGCTCTTGTTCAGCAGGTCGTTGATGTAGTTGCCGAGATAGCCGTAGCTGATGAAGCCATTCGCCTCGTAAAGATTGTTCAGCAGGTCCCAGTTGTGCACCGTGTCCCCGCCAAAGGTGAAGTTGTGGTTGCCCTTGGTGTAGTGCAGCACGTCGCTGATCTGCCACTTGCGCTCATCTGGGTATGCCAGCCGATAGGAATAGTACGGAGACCCGATGTTTGCGAAGACGGTCGTATCCAGCGCAACTTCGGGAACGTTGCCGCCAGTTCCTACCAGATTTGCCAGTGTGTACGCGCTGAAGGGCTGTTGCGTCTCGTCGTTGAGCTCGCGTCCGTACTGGTAGAGCAGCTCGTTGCTGATGCTGGGCGAAATCAGGCTGGTCAGCTTGGCTACGCCATAGTCCAGCTTGACGAAGTCATTGCCCCACGTGTCGAGACCGTAGTCGTTCGTCGCCGAGGTCTGTACGCCACCAGGGGAGTCCCAACGCAGACGGTGGTAGAGAAAGCTGACATGCTCCCGGTCGTTGATTTGGTAATCGAGCTTGGGAGTGTTGATCTCCTGGTAGCCCGTACGCGGTACGGTGCCAAGGTCCGACTGCAAGCCGACGATGCCAGCCTGATAGAGCTTTGCACCGACAGCGTAACCGGCTGCCGTCGCGGGCTGACCCTGACGAATGGCCAACACACCGGCCTGGCTATCCATCGAGTTCGCTCCTCCGCCCGACACATAGCCATTGGCGGCGATCGTAGCTCCAGTTGGCAAGGTCAGGTCGGGCAGTGCGTAAAAACTCGCCGCCGAGCTCGGAATCGCGGTTCCCGGAAAGATACGCGAGTGCTGGTCATAGGTATAGATCCAGAACAGTTTGTCCTTGATCAGCGCACCACCGGCGGTAAAGCCGTAGATCTTGCGCACGTCTTCCGGCTTCAACGGTGTTGACGGAAACGTGAAGCCACCGGTCGCGGGATTCAGGGTAGGAGTGGTGATCTTGCTGAACGCGTTGTAAGCGTTCCAGTTGCTCTCGCGGTCGTAGAAGTACGCTTCGCCATGAATCTGGTTCGTGCCGCTCTTGGTGACCGAGTTGATCACACCGCCCGCAGCGCGGCCATATTCTGATCCATAGACGCCAGTGTTCACTGCGAATTCGCGCACTGCGCTCGCCGAGGTCGAATACGCCTCACGCGTACGTCCACGCTCTTCCGAGAAGTACGCCTGATTGTCATCGGCGCCATCGATCAGGACGCTATTCAGAATCGGGCTGATGCCGCGGATGCTGACCAGACCGAAGCCGTTGGAGTCGGATACGACTCCCGGAGTTGTCATGGCGAGGCTCGACCAGCGGCGATTGTTGATTGGAAGATCGTCGAGCGCCTTCTTATTGAGGTTGGATGCGAAGTCCGGGTTGTCGAAGTTGAGGATGGGTGCTTCCGCGGTCACTTCAACGACCTGGTTGGCTGAACCAGTAGTCAGATGCGGCGTCAGTGTTGTTACCTGGCTTACCTGCACGATGACTTCATTGGCGCGGTAATCTCTGAAGCCGTTGGCAACGATGGTGACGGTGTAGGTTCCGGGCTCAAGCAGCGGCGCTTTGAAGAAACCACTCTGATCGACGGCGAGGTGAATTTCGGCGTTCGTGCCGTTGTTATGGATGTTGACGGCGGCGTTCGGGACGATCGCTTCGGTGGAATCGAATACCGTACCGCTGATTGCGCCCTGCGTTGTCGACTGCGCCTGTAGCGGGCTTGCAACTAAACAAGCTGCAGCGAAAAGCAAGGACATTATGGTCTTTTTCATCGTCTGGCTCCTGAAAGAATTCGTGTTGCTGCTCTGGAACGCCTCCCTATCCGCGTCCAGCTTCTGGATCGTTTTTATGGGCTTGTATTAAAGATCGCATACCGCGATTAACAACCAGTTAATTGGCGGTTACGCTTCCAATCAATCGTGAGGTTTCAGTGTCCCGAAAATAACAGCGTCGTAGCCGTCGAGAGTGCCGGGGTCCACGCGCGTTCGGGTTGTGCGAGTTGGTACAGTTTAGCGCACACCCTTGTACACTGGATATTGAAAAATGTTTATTGACGAAGCGCGAATTCGGATTAAGGCCGGCGACGGTGGTAATGGCTGCATGGCCTTCCGGCGAGAGAAGTTTGTGCCTAAGGGAGGTCCCTCGGGTGGAGACGGCGGACACGGCGGGGACGTCCTGATGTCCTCTTCGCTGAGCCACAATACTTTGGTGCACTTTCGGTTTAACCCGGAACACAAAGCGGAGCGCGGCGGGCATGGGCTTGGGTCGAACTGCTCGGGGCAGGCGGGGGAATCGACGACGCTGAAAGTGCCGGTGGGTACGCTGCTCTACGATGACCAGACGGGTGAGTTGATCCATGACTTTGCGCGGCCGAACGAGACAATTGTCATTGCGATGGGCGGACGCGGAGGACGGGGCAACCAGCATTTTGCGACGAGCACGCATCAGGCTCCGCGCGAACATGAGTTGGGACGGTCGGGCGAGGAGCGCACCTACAGGCTTGAGCTGCGCCTGCTTGCGGATGCCGGATTGGTTGGTTATCCGAATGTAGGGAAGTCGACGCTGATCTCGCGGCTCTCAGCGGCGAAACCGAAGATTGCGAATTATGCGTTTACGACGCTGGAGCCGAACCTTGGAGTTGTGCAGGTTGGGGACTATCCGCATACGGAGTCGTTTACGGTTGCCGACCTGCCGGGGCTGATTGAAGGCGCGCATCTTGGCCATGGGTTGGGGATTCAGTTTCTGAAGCACATTGAGCGGACAAGCGTGATTGTGCATCTGGTGGATGTCTCAGATTCGAGCGACCGGCCTGATCCGGTGGCAGATTACAAGGTGATTACGGAAGAGCTGAAGAGCTTTGACCCTGCGCTGGCGGCCAAACCGACGATTCTGGTTGCGGCGAAGGTGGATGTGGCGAATCCGGAGAAGTTGAAGAAGCTGAGTGCGATGGCGAAGCGGCGTAAGCTGCCGTTTTTTGCGATCTCTGCAGTGGCGGGGGAAGGTGTTGAGCCTCTGAAGTATGCGATCGCCGAGATGGTGGCGGAACACAGACCCGTCCAGGTGGAGTTGGAGACGCCTGAGGCCGTGAAGTTGAAGCCTGCTTATCCGCCGCCGGCGCCGAACGCGCGAGGAAACGCTCGCTAGTCTCCCTTGCTATGTGGTCTCGACGGGCGTAACCTTTAAATCGGCCCAGGAGGTTGCTGGGACAGGTGGTATCCGGCCAAAGTTGCCTACTTTGAGGCGACACGCGGTGGAACTGCACTGGAGATTTCGATGAGTCTGACTACATTCTCACGGGAACGGATTGCTACGCGTGATGGGCGCGACGGCGATCTTCCTTCGAAGATTACAGCCCCTTATTTGCTCGAGAAGAAGTTGTCGCGGCGGCCCATTACCGCGGTGACAGCCTATGACTATGCCAGCGCCCGTCTGGTGGATGAGGCTGGGCTGGATGTGGTGCTGGTGGGTGACTCGCTCGCGATGGTCATGCAAGGCCACGAGAATACTCTCGCAGTGACGATGGACGAGATGCTGGTGTACACGCGTGGCGTGCGACGGGCTCTGCGACGTGCGCTGCTGGTTGCCGACATGCCGTTTGGGAGTTACCAGGCGGATGAGAGCCAAGGCGTCGCCAACGCAGTCCGGTTCGTCAAAGAGGCCGGGGCCGAAGCAGTGAAGCTGGAAGGCGGCCGCGAACGCAAGGATCTGGTGCGACGGATCGTCGATGCGGAGATTCCGGTGATGGGGCATATCGGGTTGACTCCGCAGAGCGTGCACCGGATGGGCGGGTACAAAGTGCAGGGCAAGACGATGGAGGCAATCGACGAGCTGCGCACGGATGCGATGGCGCTCGAGGAGGCTGGGTGTTTTGCGGTGGTATTGGAGGGGGTACCGCGGGAGCTGGCCAGGATTGTGACGGAAGAGTTGCAGATTCCGACGATCGGTATCGGCGCGGGACCCGATTGCGATGGTCAGATTCTGGTGCTTCACGACATGATGACGATGACGTTCTCGCCGCCGGCGAAGTTTGTGCGGCGCTACGCGGACGTGGGGGGCGTGATGCGAGAGGCGCTCGGGG
Organism: uncultured Acidobacteriaceae bacterium; assembly: GCA_963841335.1. Taxonomy (GTDB): domain Bacteria; phylum Acidobacteriota; class Terriglobia; order Terriglobales; family Acidobacteriaceae; genus Edaphobacter. Next base: position 1,937,970 of record CAWJCF010000001.1, read on the forward strand.
AGTATAAGCGCGATGTCGAAGCGAGGACGTTTCCTGCGGACGCGGAGAGCTACCATCTTCCGCGGGAGATGCGTGAGCTGATGGCTGTTTCGGCTGGGGTGCGGTGAGGGGACGGTCTTAGGGCATGCGGATTGTTAGCAGCGTTGAGGAGATGCAAAGACTCTGCCGGGAGATTCGTGCGGGAGGGCGCGTGCTTGGCTTTGTGCCAACGATGGGTGCGCTGCATGAAGGGCATCTCTCGCTGGTTCGGCGGGCGCGGGCTGAATGCGATGTGGTGGTCGCATCGATCTTCGTGAATCCGCTTCAGTTTGGCCCGGGAGAAGACTTTGCGCGGTATCCGCGGACGTTTGAGGCGGATTGCAAGCTGCTCGAGGCGGAAGGGGTGGAGGTGTTGTTCGCGCCAACGGCGGCGGAGATGTATCGCGAGGGCTCGGTAACGACGGTGACGGTCGCCGGCGTGGGCGACCGGTTGGATGGCGCTTCGCGGCCGGGGCATTTTACCGGGGTGGCGACAGTGGTGGCGAAGCTGTTTCATGTGGTGGGCCCTGATAAGGCCTACTTCGGACAGAAGGATGCGGCACAGGTCGCGGTGCTGCGGCAGATGGTACGGGATTTGAACTTCGATGTGGAGTTGGTGGGTTGCGCGATCGTGCGGGATCCGGATGGACTGGCCATGAGCAGCAGAAACAAATATCTGTCCGCGGGAGAACGGGAGCGGGCTCTGGCTTTGCATCAATGCCTGTTGCGGATACAGGAGTCGATCGCGCGAGGAGAGCATGATAGTGCGGTGTTGGTGCGAAGCGGGATGGGGGTTCTCGGCGCAGAACCTGGAGTTCGGGTCGATTATCTGTCGATTGTTGATGCGAACACCTTGCTGCCGGTGGAACGCGCCGGTTCGGGTGCGCTGGTTGCTGTTGCTGCGTATGTGGGGAAGACGCGGCTGATCGATAATTTTCTTGTAGGCGGACCCTTTAATATAGAGGCCTCCCATACCGTCCGTTTGAGGCTTCCGGAACTGCACGGAAGTACTATAGGCAGAGTGGATTAAGAGAGTGTATTGGGTCGTCCCTTTAGTAACATGGGGGCACGCACTTCCTGACGAGGCTTGCGTTTCGTGCATCTGAAGGAAAATAACCGAGTGCATGCTGAGCCTGGCGCTTGGAATGAGTGAGATACGGATTCAACATGCCCGGTACTTCCATCCATGAACTCGCGATCAAAGAGATAGAGCGGCTCTCGCGACGGGGTCTGCAGCGGCTGACGTTAGCAGAACCTCTCGAGAGCGGCTTTGAACAGTCGACGGCTGTTCTGCGCGCGTCCCGATTGTGGATGGAAGGCCTGATCGCGATAGGCCTGTTCAACTTTTACGTCATCGCTGATTACTTCATTCGCGGCGGGGTTTCGTGGTTTCCGCTGCAGGTGCGGCTGTGTGTAGTAACGCCGATCGCGCTGCTCGTCAACGTGAGCATGCGGTGGAGTCCGAGCAAGGTCTACCGCGAGACCGGAATAGCCGCGGTAAGCTGTTTGATCGGCGCTACCCACCTTTATCTTGAGAGCAATACGAATGCGACCTCATCGGCGTATGCGCAGGTTGGGCTGATCGTAACGGTAATCTTCGTCAATGTTGTGATGCGGCTGCAATTTCCCTACGCGGTCAGCGCCTCTGCAGTGTTGGTGGCGGCCGATCTGCTGTTCCTTCACTACGATCACTTTCTGAACGCTTCGGATAAGCTGCTTGGACTCACGCTAGTGGTCTGTGCTACGTCGATGACGATCATTGCCAACTACAGTGTCGGACGGGAAGAACGGCTTGCCTATCTGATGCGGTTGCGTAGCGAGATCCAAACGCGGGAGCTGTCGTTTCTCAATGTGGAGCTGCAGAAGATCTCATGCATCGACAGCCTGACGGGCCTCGCTAATCGCCATGCCTACGACTTGCAGTTTACGAAGATGTGGAGTGAAGCGGCCAAGTCAGAGAGTTGCCTATCCGCCATTGTGATCGACATCGATAACTTCAAGGGAACGAACGATACGCGGGGACACCTGTACGGCGATCGCGTGCTGGTTCGGGTGGCTTCGCTGCTATTGCAGAGTCTGCGTTGCAAGGGTGACTTTGCTGCGCGATTTGGCGGGGAGGAGTTTGTTGTGTTGCTTCCCGGTACAACGCGCGAGGGTGCGGTCATCGTCGCGGAACGAATCCGGAAGCTGGTAGAGGTTGCGGGATCGCCTGCGCTGCCTGAACCGGGAAGTCATCCGCGACTTTCGACGGTGAGCTGTGGTGTCGCGACTTGCTGGCCGAGCGATTCGAATTGCCAGGAGGACCTTCTGGAGTCGGCGGACAGGGCTCTCTACCGGGCTAAGTCACAGGGCCGTAATCAGGTCTGTTGGGGTGAAGTGACCAGCATGCCGAGAAAGCGGCCGACGGGCGAGCGCCGTGTGCTGCGCGAGTTGGCGCGTGGAGACTCGGGTGCGTGGGCTAAGGTGGATTAACCGATTTCGGTCGAGTGTTCACATAGCGTTCCTACATGCAGTATCGTGAGCATATTGTGGACGCTACGTCGTCACAACCCGGTGATCTCGTTTTGTCACTGCCGTCCGCGCAGCAAGCTACAGGGGGTGACGATGAAATTCCAGCGCTCTCCGGGCCTCCTTTGGAACTGGTTCAGGAACTCTGGCTCACGGCAGAAGCGGAGGGCTGCGGCCTTAGCAGAGAGGAATTCGGCACTGCCCTGGCCACGGTAAGTGCAAAATTCAACCACGGCTTTCCGCCCGGCACGCACCCCAATTCTGCTCAGCGAGCTACTTTCTTGCGTTCCCTCCGCCTCCCCGAGTTGGCTCTCGCCCACGCCTGCGCGCTGGGCTACGAGACCGCATGGCAGCGTTTCCTGAATCTCTATCGAGCTCCACTTACGCAGGCCGCGATCGCCATCACGGGTTCAGCTACTCTCGGACACGATCTCGCCGACTCCCTATACTCCGAACTCTACGGTCTTCGTCAGGTTGAGGGAAAGCGAAACTGCCCGCTTGCCTCCTACTCTGGTCGGGGCTCGCTACTTGGGTGGCTTCGCACCACCCTCGCCCAGCGCCACGTCGATCACCACCGCCGCACCCACCGCGAAACCTCTCTCGACACCGTCGACGTTGCTGCGCCAGCATCTTCCACATCGCCCGCTGGGACAGATCTCAATCGCGTTAGCCACGCGGTCAGCCGAACCCTCGCAGCTCTGCCGCCCGACGACCGACTTTTGCTCTCCTCCTATTTCCTTGATCGCCAAACACTTCTTCAGATCGCACGTGTCCTTGACGTCCACGAAGCTACCATCAGCCGAAGGCTCAAGCGCCTCGTAAACAATCTCCGCAAGCAACTCCTTATCAACCTGCAGTCCGGCGGTCTAAGCCGGCGGGCTGCCGAAGAGGCCCTCGGCACCGACCCGCGCGACATCGAAATAAACCTTCGCGCTTTGCTGCAAACTTCTCAAATCGATTCGTTCTCCAATAAGACGGCATCGGCCCCAACCAAAGCATCCGGCCAACTATGAGCGAGCTCCTTCAATCCGGGCACCATCCAGACGCGGACCAGCTCAACGCCTTCGTCGAACACACGCTGCCACAACACGAACTCGAGCAGACCCTCGCCCACCTCGCCGTCTGCCCGGATTGCCGGGAGATTGTCGCACTCTCGCTTCCGCTGGTTGATGATCGCCTGCCCAAGCCTGTCCACAAACCATGGTTCTTCCGCTGGAACTTCGCATGGCCCGCCATCGCTGCAGCAACCGCGATCGTATTCATCATCGCCATTGTCCGTAATGGCATTACGACGCGAAACAGTGCAGGAGCACCAACTCAGGTTGCTGTTTCCAAACCGCCAGCGCCTCTTCAGCCCCTCACGACCCCGGAACTATCCAATCCCAAACCCCTGCCACTACCCAACCCGGCAAAAGACAAAAGTGCTATCAACTCAAGGAGCGTCGGAGGGTCGTTACTGCAAAACGATCTACCGCAACCCGCACCCGCCTCCGGAACCCAAGTCATACACGGACAGCTGCGCCCCTCAATCAACAACGCCGACAGTTTTGCTATGGCACCACCTCAAAAGGCGCCCTCCTTCCCGACAGATCATCTCCAGCCAAGTCCTACCGGCTCAAGCAACGCAACCGACGCAGCCGGATCGGGTCGCCTGATAGAAGCTCCCCTCGTCGCCGCTCCTCAGGCCCCTAGACCGGCGCCGCCGCCCATGACCGCCCCCGCCGCTGCCGCCACTAATCAAACCGTCGAAGTCACGGATGGGGCATCGGTCGTGACCCTTCCCTCAACAAGCAGTGACAGCCAACTCAGCCAAGCCAGGAACATCGTCACCCTTTCTCTGCCCAGCAAACTCCCTGTTCTCTCAATGGTCTCAAACGCCCACCAGGTACTCGCCATTGACACCCAGCACTCCCTTTTCATGAGCGACGACGACGGGAACCACTGGAAGGCAGTCCCGGCACAATGGCAAGGCCGAGCCGTTAAAGTCGACCTGGCCTCCTTCACTCCTTCGGAGATGTTGAGCGCGGGAACGGTCGCTGGTCGGGCTTCCAACGCAAGCAATGGCGCCATCGGTGGTCCCGTGACTGCCCAAACACGAACCACAAGTGCGAGCCTGACAGGTACGATAACTGACCCGACCGGCGCGGCCATCTCGAACGCATCGGTGGTCGTCGGCGACCCAACAACACCAAACGCCCGGACTGTTAAGACCGACCGCGCCGGCCAGTATCTCGTCGACGGCCTCGTACCCGGCAGCTATAAAGTAGCGTTCGAAGCGCCCGGTTTCAATAAGCAACAGATCGACGTCTCCCTCATCGCCTCACAGCAGAGTTCGGCCAATCTCACTCTGTCCGTCGGCCAGGCCTCCGAAACCGTGGCGGTCAGCGCGGCCTCCGAAGTCATCGACATCAACGGATCAACGGATCACACCGCCACTCTATCCGTCGCCAGAAAAAATAAGACAGAGCGTTCACCTGCCAGCCAATCCCCAGTCTTCGAGATCACCACCGACACAGGGGAGCATTGGACGAGCACTGACGGTCGTATCTGGAAGCACAACTAGCCGCTCTCCCGAAAAAAATTCTTTACTCTTCCTGCAAGTTCAGAGAAACACCCCGTTCTCCATTCAGCAAGCCAGCCGACGCACCCTTCGATCGGCGTGGCCCAAGGAGAACTGCATGCATTCCAACCCATTCCAGCGTTATTTTCGCCTCTTCCTGCCTTTCGTTCTTCTCGTCCTGCTTGCAGCTATCGCTCTCTCCCTAAGACACGCACGAGCTCAGCAACTTGCTGCCACCTACACACGCGGCAACCTGTCTGTCACTATTCCGTATCACTCCGCGCGCGCGGGCTCTGGCAAACTCACAGTCGAAATTCTCGACCCCGAAGATAACGTCCTCGGCCGAGTCGAACACTCAGTCGAAATCGCCAAAGAAGAAGGCTTCTGGAAACAAACCATCGCCCCGGAAAAGCCACTCCTCTTTGAGGACCTTGTCTGGCAGCGTATTCGCTACCGCTTCGAGTACAACGGCAACGCACTCCCCGCCATAGCGGGCATCGAGTCCATCTCACAAGTTCTCCGACGCCCCGTAGTCCACGTCCTCGGCCAAACCCAATACCTCGCGGGCAGCCAGGCCGCCGTGCGAGTCATCGTGTCCGACGCCAACAACAACGACGTCACCGAAAGCGGATTACTCCGTATCGAACTCCTCGTTCCCGACCAGAAGCCACGTCCACTCTTCTCCGGTCGCCTCAACCGTCGCGGCACGGTCGAGGCCCAGTTTCGTTTCCCGGTCGGTCTCACCGGCAAATACCAGATGCGTTACGTCGCAGACACCCCCATCGGCTCGACCGAATTCACGCAGGACGTCCAACTGGACGACAAAGCATCGATCCTCCTTACCACCGAAAAGCCCATCTACCAACCCGGACAGACCATCCACGTTCGCGCGCTCGCGCTCGACCGCACCGACTCAAGGGCCGACGCCGATCGCAAACTCACCTTCGAGCTTGAAGACTCCCGCGGCAACAAGGTCTTCAAGAAGTTGACCGCAACCGATAAATTCGGCGTCGCGTCTGCCGAGTTTGCGCTCGCCGACGAGGTCAACCTCGGCATCTATCATCTCCGAGCCCTCATGGGCGACGCATCCTCTCCATCGAATACTGCCGAAGTCGGCCTCAACGTTGAACGCTATGTCCTACCCAAGTTCAAGGTTGCCGTCGAGTTCACCGAAAAAGACAACAAACCCAAACGCGACTACCGTCCCGGAGACCACGTCACAGGCACTGTTCGGGCCAACTACTTCTTCGGCAAGCCCGTCGACCACGCCGACATCGCCGTCAAAGCCTCCAGCATGGATGTCGCCGCCTTCGAAGCAGCTTCCACCACCGGAAAAACCGACAGCGACGGCCTGTACCATTTCGATCTCAAGCTGCCGTCCTACTTCGCCGGACGCCCACTCAGCCAGGGGGCCGCTCGCGCTCTGGTCGAGGCCAGCGTCAAGGACTCCGCCGCTCATACAGAGACTCGCGGGGAGCCCATCACCATCAGCCAGTCGTCACTGCTCATCACGGCAGTTCCTGAAGGCGGCGTCCTTATCCCACATCTCGACAACCAGGTCTTCATCCTTAGCTCATACCCCGATGGCACTCCCGCGAGCACCACACTCACCGTCCATCTTCCCGGGGGACAGAATCAACAGGTGTTAACCGACAGCGGCGGCGTGGCCATCATTCATTTCAACCCAGGCTCCAATGTCGAATCACTCCAGATTGATGCCGACGATCACCACGGCAACCGCACCTCGAATGCCGTACCCCTCGAGACTCGCGGCGGTACCGACCAGATTCTCCTCCGCAGCAATCGCGCAGTCCTCAGGGCAGGCGACCGTCTCCAACTCAAGGTTCTCTCCACCCGTACCAGCGGCTCTGCCTACATCGACATCGTCAAGAACGGCCAGACGATCCTCACACGCGACCTCGACATCCAGAATGGGCAGGCCGACCTCGTGCTCATCGCAACGCCCGAGATGGCCGGCACTCTCGACATCAATGCTTACCTCTTTGGACGCGACGCGCAACCCGTCGCCGATCATCGACTCGTCTTCGTCCAGCCTTCCGATGAGCTGAAGATCGAAACCACTGCCGACTCCACCGTCTACAAACCCGGCTCCGAAGCTCGCATTCATTTCCACGTCACAAACGGTCACGGCGAAGGCGTCAGTGCAGCCCTCGGCTTACAGATCGTCGACGAGGCGGTCTTCGCGCTCACTGAGAAGCGTCCTGGCTTCGCCAAAGTTTTCTTCTATCTCGAACAGGAGGTCATGAAACCCCGCTACGAAATCCACTCGCTCTCTATGTCGGATGTCGTCGAACCCACAGACCCGTCCGCTAACGATCGTCAAGACCTTGCCGCCCGCGCGCTCTTCGCAGCAACCGAGATCGTCTCTCCCGCCAAGCTCGACACAGAGTTCGGCCGCAGCCTGCCGCAGGAAAAATACGCCGACTATCAGCAGCGGTATCAAGCGGCCTTCATCGATTTGGTTCGCAAAATCGCCGCAAAGCTCGACGAAGAGTCCGACAAAGGGCACTCGCAAAAGGACTTCATCACTGCTTTCAAAAGCATCACACTCGATAATGGCGCCCAACCTCGCGATGCCTGGAACAATCCAATTCGCATCGAATCGGCAGGCTGGAGCCGTGGCAGGGACAATTTCTACCGCGTCCGAAGCGCAGGGCCGGACCACCGGTTTGACAGTGCCGACGACCTCAACGTCTATATCGAAAACTCCGGCAGCGTCGTAAACCAACCCGGTCGAGGCGGCTCACTCGATCTCAAAATTGAACACGATCGCGGTCCCCTCAACGAACTTGCAGAGGTCACCGGTACTGTCGTCGACGTGACCGGAGCAGTTATCCCGGGAGCCACCGTTACGCTCCACGAGTTCCTCACCGGCAAAAGCCGCGCCGCACACACCAACGCCGCCGGGCAGTTCTCTCTCAATGCGCTGCCTGCTGCCCGCTATCAGGTGCAGATCTCGGCTCCCGGCTTCGAAGTTCTCTCGCGCGACTTCGTGCTGCAGCCACGCGATCGCGCGGTTCTCTCGATCGCCCTCTCCGTTGGCTCCGCTACCGAGACCGTCACCGTAGACGCAGTTGCTATGGGCGGCGCAATGGCAATCCATGGCGCAATGATGGATAGGCTCATTGAAGCTCCGGCAGCAGCGCCAATGGCCCAGAATTTGGTCATGAACGGCAACGTCGCCATCGCAACCCTAGCTGTTCAAGGCAGGTCCTTTGCCGCAGCTCGCAAAACGGCGTCACCCGACGCTCCGCACGTTCGTTCCTATTTCCCCGAAGCCCTCTACATCAATCCGGAGATCATCACCGATGCGAAAGGCAATGCGAACATCTCCATCCCCATCGCCGACTCCATCACAACCTGGCGCATGGCGATGCTCGCCTCCACGCCCTCCGGCGCGCTCGGCACCGGAAGTTCCAGCCTGAAGGTCTTTCAGGACTTCTTCATCGACATGGACCTCCCCGTCACTCTTACCCAAGGCGACCGCGTCTCGATTCCCGTCGCCATCTACAACTACTCCGGCGCCCCCGGACAGGTCAGCCTCAAGCTTCAACCCGAAGCCTGGTTCTCGCTCGACAACGACACCCCCGAAAAGAGCGTCTCCGTTGAATCAGGCCGCGTCGGCGCCTCGCAGTTCACCCTCAACGCCAACCGCATCGGAAAATTCAAACTCACTCTCAACGCCCACATGAACGGTACAGCAGGCCGCGACGACATCGTCGTCCGCGAGATCGAAGTGGTCCCCAACGGACGCGAGCAGAACCGGGTCTTCAACGGAAGACTCGAAAGCAGCGCCCAGCAAGATCTGCACTTTCCCTCTGCCTCCATCCCCGACGCCACCAGCATCTTCGTGCGTCTCTATCCCGGCCCGCTCAGCCAAGTCATCGAAGGCATGGACAGCATTCTCCGCATGCCCGGAGGTTGCTTCGAGCAGACATCTTCCAGCACTTACCCCAACGTCCTCGCACTCGACTACATGAAGCGCACAAAAAAACTCACACCCGAGGTTCACGCCAAGGCGGAGGGATACATCGCCAACGGCTACCAGCGGCTTCTCACCTTCGAGGTCCCCGGCGGCGGCTTCTCCTGGTTCGGCCAGGCGCCCGCCAACAAGATCCTCACCGCCTACGGCCTCATGGAGTTCAACGACATGTCGAAGGTTTCAGACGTCGACCCGAAGCTCATCGAGCGCACTCGCGACTGGCTCGCTCGCCAGCAACAGCCCGACGGCAGTTGGAAGCCCGACACGTCCTTTATCAACGAGGGCGCAACCAATCGATACAACTCTGACGTCCTACGCATCACTGCCTACATCGCGTGGTCTCTCGTTAATACCGGCTACCAGGGACCCGCCGTCGAAAAAGCCAAGCACTTCATCGACTCCAACTCCACTTCGAAGCCTGACACCTACACCCTCGCGATCATCGCCAACTTCGCCGCCGACTATGGCAAGGACCGAGATTTTACGCGCCGCTCCATGCAAGCCCTCATCGACGCTCGCACCGAAAGGGACGATCAGGTCTCTTGGACGGTTGAAGAGACAGGCGTCTATTCCACTGGCTCCAGCGCAGCCATCGAGACCACCGGCCTCGCCGCCCAGGCGCTCCTCAAGTGGGGGCAGGCCTCCGACACCGTCCGCAAGGCCCTCAACTTCATCTCATCCAAAAAACAGGCATCCGGCAACTGGGGCACAACTCAGGCCACGATTATGGCGCTGCGCTCCCTGCTCCTCGCGTCGCAACTCAGCACATCCGACGTTCGCGGCTCTCTCCAGGTCCTTGTCGATGGCAGGCCTGTCGAAACCCTGAAGCTGACACCCGAGAATAACGACCTACTCCACCAATTCGTCTTCAAAGGCATCGATGCCGAAAAGACCACCAGCGTACAGCTCAAATTCGAAGGCACTGGCGGCCTCGCCTATCAGATCGTAGGCCGCTACTTCACCCCATGGGACGAAAAGCCCGTCGCCGAACCACTCTCAATCGACGTCGCCTACGACCGAACCAAACTCTCTCAGAACGACATCGCGACAGCCACCGTGACAGTCCGAAACAATCTCCCCAAGACCGCCAATATGGTCATGGTCGACCTCGGCATCCCACCCGGCTTCGACCTGCTCAGCGAGGACCTGCAGTCCCTGCAGGAGAAGACAGCCGGTGCCAAAACCGGGCGCCTTGAAAAGTTCAGCCTCACCGCCACTCAGGCGATTCTCTATTTCAACGCGCTCTCACCAGCGCAAACCGTGACTTTTAGCTTCCGGCTGCGCGCGAAATATCCAATTCGAGCGAACACTTTCCAATCAAGGGTCTACGAGTACTACGACCCCGACGTGAATTCGATAGCGCGGCCGGTCCGATTGGAGGTCCGTGAACAGTGATCCTCGACGAGGCCCTCGTAATTCTTAAGATCGAGCCATTTGCCAACTCCTTCGTAGCCTTGATCTTGAGTGCGATTTTGCGCTGAGGATCTGGAAGTGGGTTTACTTGCCGATGCAGAACTTGCTGAAATCTGGCAACAATCATGGAATCCTGCTAGATGCGGGTGTCAAGAAACTAACGTAGACGCATCTGTGGACACAAATGAGAAGGGCTTTTCACGGCTGCTGTCTCAGTCTCAATGAGTAGGATCTCGTTGCGGCCTCTCAGGAGTTCGGCGCGCGCCAAACGCTCAAAGCACGCAGCAGTCGGCACGACGGTGGGAGGAATCGGTGTTCGTCCGTGTCCGCTGGCGAGTTTCTCCACGATCTCTCGTCCCGTGCTTACCAGTTGGCGCTCTGAGGGGAGACACGTACTCCTTTGATCAGAGAGCCGCGCGCGATGGTAACGTCTACACCCCGTTCAGGGCCTGGCGAAAATACCGCCTGTCCTTGGGTCTGGAGGAGCAGCAGCCGCACCTCTTTGTCGTCTCGCAGCTTGTGCTGCTTGTGCAGGGCGGGAAAAAAACGTTGCCGGTGGGCATGGGCGCGGAGGCGAAGTCGATGTACTGCATACGCGACATGCAGATTTTCTGGGATGAGACGGAGAGAGCGACTTTGAGAGTGTTCACCGTGGAACGAATTGCGACCTCGTAGTTGCCACCGCGGATCTCCCATCGAAGGTGAGCTTGGGAGTCGTTCTCGTACCAGCTGTTGGCGAAGACTGCGCCCTGCACACTCTTCATGAGATCGAACGCTCTGCGGGTAGATTCTGCGGAGATGCCGGCGAGGGCGCTCAGAGCTACTTGGTTTTCGATGTCGAGGAAAGAGTCGGAGAGGCGGTCGGCGCGGAGAAGTGAAGCGTCTGCTCGTTGAGGAGGTCGAGAAACTCAGCCAAGGATAGGTATCGCCAGATGACCGTATCTCCGCCAGGTGCTGAGGGCAGTTCAGGATGATCGAAATATGACATAAGATCCTCGCGCTACGCAGGGTGGCACCGGCTGCTCTTACTGCCTCGAGTCGAAGATTACCAACAGAGAATTACAGAAACAATAAGTATGGATGCACACACAGCTGTGTGGTTCTACACCGCTCCTAATGACTTGTGAAGTGGGTTTTGAGTCCCCGAAACGAAAAAGAAGCCATGGAAATGACAGAGCATGGAAGGCCATGAAGCCGGCTTCCCACCCTTCCCACACTCTTTGGAAATCCCTCTGGGATTCCCACATTCCCACGGCTTCCACGACTGGATATATATATGTCCTCACTCCCCTCAACTCGAACCGTCGCCACCGCAAGGGGCTTGTAACGGATGTCTCAGGTCCACAACGTGCATGTCCCGGTACACTCACCTCTATCGAAGCGCAACAGGCTTGAAGATGAGTGGAAGCGTTACTGAGCTGTTGAAGGCGATGAATCGCGGCGAGACTGGAGCGGCGGAAGAGCTCCTGCCGCTGGTGTATGCGGAGCTGCATCGACTGGCCCGCGGGTATATGCGCCGAGAGCGCCGGGAGCACACGCTCCAGCCTACGGCGCTAATTAACGAGGCTTATCTGCGGCTCGCGTGGGACTCGGTCGAATGGGAGAGCCGGGCTCACTTTATCGGCGTGGCTGCGACGGTGATGCGGCGGATTCTAGTGGATCACGCCCGGGCTCACCTGGCGGCGGCTCGGGGAGGGGCGGCGCGGCGGGTGGAGTTTGAGGAGACATTTGGACTGCCGATGGAGCGGTCGAAGGAGCTGATCGCTCTGGACGATGCGCTTCCTCGACTGGAGGCGCTGTTTCCCCGACAGGCGCGGGTGGTGGAGTTACGCTATGTCGGGGGACTGACGTTTGAGGAGATTGGCGTCGTCCTGGGAATTTCGGCCAGGTCGGCGAAGCGGGACTGGGCGTTGGCTCGGATGTGGCTGTTTGAAGCGATGGGGATATCCCACGAGGGTGAAGGTTAGGGGTCGGTGTTTGTAATTTTTGGACAGCCTGAGGGGCTTGACGAGCCTCTCCCGTCGATGAATCTCGTCCGCGTCTTCCATCTGCGAGAAAGCTTGTTGTTAAACAGCTCTTGAGAGTCTTCCGGCTGGGAAATTGCTCCTCTCAGCCGGAATGTGAGCAGCGGCAGCTGGCACCGAAACCGTGCAGCCGCAGAAGAGGGTTAGTTCGGTAGAATCACGGTTGGGGTTACGCTGCTGCACTTGCCGTCCGACGAGGAAGCAATGTAAGTGTGACTTGCCTTCGCGGTTGCGTTAATAGTGCAACCCGAGTGTGCCAAATCGCGGATGTCGCCACTGCAAAGACTGCTATTGTCAGTGATTATCAGGGTATTCAGCGCGGTGATCCAAACGATTTGGTCATTCGGCATCGCGTTGACGGGATTTGTCGTCCCGTCCGGGCCGTAGACGGTTAGTTGGTTACCAGGACAACTCACCCTCATATGAATGACTTTCCCGGCGGTTAAATTAGGGCTTGCTCCCCCCTCGCCAACGGCTGTGACGGCAACAGATTTCTGCGGCAAATTAAAGACGCCTTTAAAATCATAGGAGACAACTGACCAGAACTGAGGGCCGTCCGCACTCATGAAGCTCATGCGGGTGCCGCTTTGCGGCCCCCCACCGGGGTCTATGCAGGGGTAGGGCGCCTTGCAGGTGTAGTAGTACCTATCGCTATAGTGGTCTGGTTTCCTGATATGGCAATTGGGCTTGTCGTTGAAGGTGGGGTCGCAAGGCGACATTGATGGATCGTTACCGAAATCCGCCTCGACCTGCGCAAACGAACCATTTTTCAAAACTTGAAACCACTCTACGGTGTCTCCGACGAACGGCGCGACGAAGACTTCGCCAGAGTCGTACTGAACGGCCATGCGCACAATGTTCGTACGCTGTTTCACGTCGATAGCAATACCCACCAAGATTCCAAGTAGAAATACAACCAGACAGCAACCGCCGAAACCAATTAATTTACGCATATAGAGCTGCTCCTTTCACTCTGCTTTCGATTTGATTGAGTCATCGAGGCGCCTTAGAGGCACTGGACCTTTGCAACTTGACCACCTCCGCCGCGTACCTCGGGTCTTTCTGGATTTGTTTTAGGTCGATGGCAAGATCTATCTCGATTAAGAGAAAGCCCTCGCTCCATGCAAATTAAGAGAAGAGCGATCGCCTCTTCTGTCCGTCCGAGCACCGCCAGGGCCTGAACGGTCATGAACTGAGTCTCCAAATCGAAATTCGCATGCGAGCGTGCCTTATTGAGGGCGGCCTCCGCTCTGGGAACGTCACCAATTTTGGCCTCGTAGAACGCGAGTGTTGCCCATTTCTCCGAGGAATGGGGGTTAATTGTCAGCCCTTCTGAGAGAAGTTGGGCGGCTTTGGTATAGCTCTCGATGACGAGGTCAGGTTTGTGCAACTCCGCGTAGCAATCGCCAATGTCTCTCCAGGTCAAGTGATACCTCGGGTTCAGGAGCGCGGCTTGTTGATAGTAGGCGAGGGATTCCGGATATTTTTTATCGGTGAATGCGATGTCTCCAAGAGCAAGATAGGCAGCTTCATTGGGGCTTCGCTTCAAACTCTCTTTGCAGGCTGCAATCGCCTCGTCGTGCTTTCCAAGGATGAGATAGAGGGAACCGAGATTTGCCAACGGAAGCGCAACGAGTGGGGCAACAGCGGCGGCGGTCTGAAACTGTTTAAAGGACTCCTCGTACTTTCCTTGTTTTGAGAGGGTAAAGCCGAGCTCGTTATAAGCTGGCCAAAAGTTGGGACGCTGCTTCACAATCGCCCGGTAGACGAGCTCGGCTTCGGCCGCTTTGTCCATGTTGCGATACGCCTGGGCCTTGTAGAGCATAGTCTCAGGGTTGCCCGGGTCAACTTTTTGAGAGTCTACGAAGTACACGATGGCTTCGTCTGGCTTACCGGAATAGAGAAGGACGACGGCCTTGCTTAGCAATGCCTGTGCTGAATCCGGATTTAGGCGAATCGCAGCGGCAGCGTTGTTTGAAGCAGCATTCAGAATGCCGGGATCACCATTTTTCAGATAGATTCTGATGTCCGCCAATGCAAGTTTGGCGTAAGCGAGCGCAAAGTGTTGCTCTAGCTCGACTGCCTGTTGGTACTTCTGAATTGCAGCCGCGAGACCGGCGCCATTCGGCTGTTTTGCTAGTTGCTCGGCCTCGGTGTAGAGGCGAAAGGCTTCGGGGGAGACGCGCTTGAGCTCTTCAGCGTCCTGAAGGATGGCCTCATGGTCAGGCAGGCCAAGGAGGAGCGCGGCGGTCTTGCAGGCGGCCTCGGCGAGGGTAGAAATCTGTGCCGCGGGATGTGGGACAGAGTGACGGCGGATGACGGCCTGACTGACGGCATCGAGGACTTGGAGGGTGAGTGTCGCGGTGGTGTGAGTGGATTTTAAGGAGGCGGCGAGGACGAGATTGGCCCCGAGAGCGCTGACGGATTGAGTGGGGTTGGTGGGGGCGATGGCGTTGGCGGGAAGATCGCTGGATCGGATGATGAGGAGGTCTTTGACGTGCGCTTCGGCACGGGCGAGGCGGTTCCCGATCGAGTCAAGTACGGTGGAGAGAAGGGGCGGCGAGTCGCCTGCAGGCCAGGGCATGAGGGCGACAAATCGCTTCGCCGGGAGTGGCTCCAGAAGGAAGGCGATCCGGGTGCGGTTGAACCATGCCCCGGTTACCACGGCTGCAGTGGCGGCTGCGCCGGTTGTGAGAAGACGGCGGCGTGTGATGGGGTGTGACGCCGAGCGGGGAGGGAGGGCGTGTGCTGCGGTCTGGAGCGAGTCGAGGACCTGGGGGAACGTTTGAAAGCGGAGAGTGGGGTCCGGTTCGAGGCAGCCCTTGAGAAGGCGGCGCCAATCCAGGGGAAGTTGGGACTGCGCGGCGGCGCGGTCTGAAGTGGGTCTGGAGGACGGATGTGGGTCGGGGTCGAGGAGAGGATCGCGGGATGGGTTTGGCTTGTGGCCCGCCTGGTGATTGATGGGAATCGGAGGTAGGTGGCCAGCGAGCATTTGATAGACAACGACCCCAAAAGCATATACGTCGGTGGCGGGGGAAGGCAGGGCTCCATGGAAGAGTTCGGGGGCGAGGTAGCCGAGAGTTCCTGCGACGCCGTCAAGGGTGCTCTCAGTGTCGTAGGCGCGGGCGAGGCCGAAGTCAGTGACCGTGGCGCAGATCTTTTGGTCGAAGCCGTCGATCATAATGTTAGCGGCCTTGATGTCGCGGTGGAGGATGCCGGCGTCATGGGCGGCGGTGAGGGCGGCGCCGACCTGGTTGACGATTCGGGTGGCTTCAGGGAGGGGGATGGGGCCGTCGCGCGCAATGCGGGCGGCGATGGTCTCCCCGGCAAGGAGCTTCATGGTAAGAAAGGTGAGGTCAGTGCCCTCGTGGCGGCAATGGAAGATGTCGTAGATGGGGCAGAGATTGGAGTGGACGACGCTGCGGGCATGGAGGACTTCGCGCTCGAAGTAAGCCTGGACATCGGGCTTAGCGGCGATGTGGGGAAGAATGGTCTTGAGAGCCAGATGGACACCCTGCAGCTCAAGGTCAGCTACTTCATAGACCTCGCCCATGCCGCCGGAGGCGATGAAACCGACGATCCGGAAACGATCGGAGATGAGGTCACCGGGTTGGAAACGGCCGACGCGAACGTAGGGGGCTATTTTGCCCGCCGGCTGCCGGACGCATAGATCCTCAGTCGGGCTGTCGCAGGAAATGTCCAGAGTTGATTCGTTAGTTACCGAAACACCGAAAATCGGGTTGTTCAGGAAGCTGCCGGCATGAATGTCGCGGGAGAGAAGGTCTTCAACTGCAGCTCTGAGTGCGGTGGAGTTGGAACATGCCTCATCGAGAAAGGCCGCCCGTTCAACGGGCTTGAGAGCGAGGGCTCGCGCAAAGATGGATTCGGCGGCGGACCCAGCGGATTTGAACTGATTGAACATTGTTCTTCCGTCTTCGGGTGCACAAGTTTGACGCTCGAATGGACAATGTGACGTTCCAATGGAGCGGTTCAGGACAAATCGTTCATGAAGCCAGGGGCGTTCCGTTGCGCCCACTTCTGTTTCCTCGGAATGGCATACAGCTTATCGCAGGAACGCTTTGGTGCCACGCCTTTTCAAATCTTGGAATAAACCTGGCTTTGAGAGACGCTGACCAGCCTGGGCTTCTCCAGTCTTGTCTTGTAATGCGTACCGGAGCCTCGGAAGATGACAAGAAAGCGTTGATCCGGCCATTAAGCATCTCGGGCCCGTTGTTCCGCCATTTCCCCACCGCGGGATTGGCAGGGTAATCGTCATTGTGTCGGCGTGGTACGGATTCAGAAGATCGAGAGGGGGGGCGTAGGTTACTCAGCAAATGGCCACATAGATTTACGGGAGTTGCGCTAATACAGCGGCGAATCTCTGAGCGATGAGCAGGAAACCGTTGTTCCCTGGATCGAAGGGATTTCCGCCGGTGGGGTGCAGCTCGTTAGCCCAGAATTGCTGATAATCCACGGGCGCGTTGGAGAGCGTGCCACGGAGGTCCACGTAACGTTAGACTCCAGGAACTGTTGTAAGGTCTGGTCAGTGCATGCCCGTGCTGCTTCGCGCTTCTTCGTCGGCATTTCACGCTCGAGTTGGATTATTTCTAGAATTGTCAACGAGTGCACCGGGCCTTGCAATTTAAGCTCCCGCAATCCAGCGGTAGAGTAATCGGCTCCGAAGGCTGGTTCCTCGCCAGCGGGATACTCGTTCGTGGCCCCGGTGAAATCGATAGGATTTCTTCGGAGCGCCGCTATCGCGTTCAGTGTCGGCTCGTGAACTTCGGTGTAACAGTCGTCGCCATCAGACCCATCTTCGGTCCGAAATAGGTATTCAACAAAATATCGTCGAATTGAAAGGTGCTTATACCATTCGAGGGCGCTAAAACTGGAGGCGCCTTCATAACTCGTAGATCTAGACCAACTAGGTATCACTCAGATCCTTTGAATTGCGCATCAATTAGTCGAAGTTGCGTTCCAATTTGCGAGCCGAAGCATCTTGCTCTCGCCGTGATGCCACCTGCGCGTCCTATGAGGCTCTTTCGAAGTTGCCAACTAGTATTTTTTTCTCGGTGGCAAGGCTTTCGATGTAGTCCGCCCAGAATTGGAGCATCTTGCGGCGCTGTTCTGAATATTCCGCGCGGTTGTAGACTCCCCTCACACCGCCAATCGTATGGTTGAGTGCCTTCTCGATTACATCGGACGGGAAGCCCTTCTCGTGAAGCAGCGTCGATCCCGTCCTCCGCATGTCGTGAATGGTGAAAGGTGGAATCGCGAAGCTCACACCCTCGAGGGCTTGGTTCAGGGCGGTGGTGGAGAAGGGCTTGGCCAAGCTGCTTCTACTGGGTATGACCCAAGGTGACCCACCAGCAAGGTTGTGCAGCTCCCGGAAGATGTCGACAGACTGGCGAGAGAGATAGACGATGTGGGGGGCCCGGGTTTTGGAGTTCTCCGCGGGGATCTGCCACTCGGCCGCCTCAAGGTCGACATGCTCCCAACGCGCAAGGATCAACTCCGACTTGCGCACTAAGGTCAGCAGTATCTGGTGAAGCGCCAGCTTGAACTGCCGGCGGATATTGGATTGGTAGAGGGTTTGGAGATAGACCCGGAGCTCGCCGGGGGAGAGCGCCCTTGTTCGGGGTCGCGCCTGGGTGATGAAGCGCATGGGGATGGTGAGGACGGGGTACGCTATAGGCGCATATCTACATGTAATCAAGGTATTTAGCATGCGTTTTTTGGATGATCCTGGATGTGGCGGGAAGTGGGTCTACTTGCCGATGCAGAACTTGCTGAAGATGAGGTTGAGAATGTCGTCGGTGGTGGTGGTGCCCGTGAGGGTGTCGAGGGCGCGGAGGGATTCGTAGAGATCGAGGAGGATCATCTCGTGGGGGATGGTTGCGGTAATACCTTGCTGGGCTCGTTGGAGTGCGGCCAGAGCGGTTGTAACTGCTTGCTGCTGGCGGAGATTGGTGAGCAGGGCAGTTTCCTGGGTTGGGGATTTTTGGGTGAGGAGGGCGAGGATCGCGTGGCGCAGTTCGGGGATACCGGTTCCGGTTGTGGCCGAGGTTTTCAGAGTTGGGTCGGGGAAATTCGTGCCTGGGGCCAAGTCTATCTTATTGAGGATGAGGAGGTAAGGGCGGTCCTTGAGGGAGGCGATTGTGGCTTCGTCTTCGGGGTGGATGGGGGTGGTGGCGTCAAGGACAATCAGGACGATGTCTGCGTCGGACATGGCTTCGCGGGATTTGGCTATGCCGATGGATTCAGCTTCGTCGGTGGATTCGCGTAGGCCTGCGGTATCAATGAGTTGGACGGGAATGCCGTCGAGGGAAACGTGTTCGGTGACCAGGTCTCGTGTGGTGCCCGGTGTGGCGGTGACTATGGCGCGGTCGCGTTCTACTAAGCGATTGAAAAGGGAGGATTTGCCCGCGTTGGGGCGGCCCACGATGGCTAAAGTGAAGCCGTTGCGGACGATGCGGCCGTAGGAAAAGGTTTGTTCTAAGGCAGTTAGCGGGGTTTGAATGGATTGGATCTGTTTGGTGATTTCGGTGGCGGAGAGGGTGTCGATGTCGTCTTCGGCGAAGTCGATGCCGGCTTCGAGGGTGGCGATCAAGGTGGTAAGTTGTTGCTTTATTGGGGTGATCTGGCGGGAGAGGGAGCCGCCTAGTTGTTGGGCGGCGATGCGGGCCTGATGGAGGGTGGTGGCGTCGATCAGGTCGCTAACTGCTTCGGCTTGAGTGAGATCGAGGCGGCCGGAGAGGAAGGCTCGCTGGGTGAATTCTCCGGGTTCGGCCAGGCGGGCTCCGGCGCTAAGGCATTGGCGGACAAGGAGATCGAGGAGGACGGGAGAGCCGTGGGCGGCGATTTCCACGATGTCTTCGGAGGTGTAGGAGTGGGGTTTTTGGAAGTATGTGACTACGGCTTGATCGAGAGTTTGGCCGGTGTTGTCGAGGATTTCGGCGAAGCGGGCCTGGGCGGGGGCTAGTGGATGTCTCAGTTTTAAAAGGGGTTCCGCGATGGCTCGGGCGTTGGGGCCGGATAGGCGGACAATGCCGATGCCTCCGCGGCCGGGCGGAGTGGAGATGGCTACGATGGTGTCTTGTAAGTCGAGCACTTTCTTAATGTACTTTGGGGGATTTTTGTAGGGCGCGGTGGGAGGGCGTTTTTACGGGGGGTTTTTGCGGAATGGGTGTTTTTTTGCGTGGTTTTTTGTGGTGAAGTTGTGGTGATTCGCTGGTGAAACGTGGCGAGTTGCACCACGTTTTGCGGTGCGCTAAAAAATGCCACTTTTTGAAAATCTTTCTGTGGAAGACGACAGGAGATAGAAGGACCTCTTGGGCCATTGATTTACAGATGGGTGCTGACCGGAGCGAATTGAGGAAGTTTAGCGCATTTTTCATTCGCCGCCTATGAGTTCTAGCAGTTTCCGAACGGTCCCAGCGGGGCTAGGCTAGCCGTGAATCTAAGCGCGCCCGACCAAAAAGACGCCACGGCTACCACGGAGCAACTTCCCACCATTGTTGCAAGGACTTCTCCAGGCGGAACTCCTCTTCGAAGATTTCGCCAAGAGCCGAAATATAAGGAGAACAAAATGGGAGATCAAAAGGTAACTGGCGTTCTGGGTTCGCCCAGCGCAACGACGTCACTCGATGGAAAACAACTTCCGCCATTGCCCCCGGAGTTCGGCGGCGTCATCAAGGAAAGCGCGAAGGATTCCACTCCCTGGTGGGCGCCGCGCGTCGTGCCGCCCAAGGGTGCGCCAAACGTTTTGCTCATCATGACCGACGACCAGGGCTACGGCGTTTCGAGCACGTTCGGCGGCGTCATTCCAACGCCCGCGATCGACCGCGTCGCCAAGGCGGGATTGCGCTACACCCACTTTCATTCCACCGCGCTCTGCTCCCCCACACGCGCGGCGCTCATTACCGGTCGCAACCATCACTCGGCAGGCTTCGGCGTGATCGGCGAACTGGGTACGGGTTACCCCGGCTACAATTCCGTCATCAGCCCGGAAAAAGCCACCATCGGCTCCATCCTTCGCGATAACGGCTACGCCACCTCGTGGTACGGCAAGAACCATAACACCCCCTCATTTCAATACAGCCTTGCGGGGCCCTTCAATCAGTGGCCCTCGGGGATGGGCTTCGAGTATTTCTACGGGTTCCTGGGCGGCGAGACCGACCAATGGACGCCCTATCTGTTTAGGGACCACACCCAAATCTCTCCGTGGATCGGCCGTGAGGACTACAACCTCACTACCGACCTGGCGGACGAGGCAGTTAGATACCTGGGCGACTTGAACGCAGCGGCGCCCGACAAGCCATTCTTCCTCTACTACGTGCCGGGCGGCGCGCACTCGCCGCACCAACCTACAAAGGAATGGATAGAGAAGTTCAAAGGCAAGTTCGACATGGGGTATGAAAAGCTGCGCGAAGAGATCTTCGCCAACCAGAAACGGCTTGGCGTGATTCCAGCGGACAGTGAGCTCACCGATTGGCCGGACGGACAGCCCGAGTTTGGCGGAGCCAAGCTGCCCAGGTGGGACTCGCTCTCGATGATCCAGAAGAAAGTCCTTGCCCGTCAGGCTGAGGTCTTTGCAGCCTACGTGGCCTATACCGACTATGAGATTGGCCGGGTCATCCAGCAGATCGAGGACATGGGCAAGCTCGACAACACGCTCATCATTTATATCTGCGGCGACAACGGCAACAGTCCCGAAGGCACCGCCTACGGGACGTTCAACCAGATGACCGCCTACAACGGCATTATTGAAGACCCGGCGGTCAAGCCCGTCGAGGTGCTGAATGCATTTCACTATGAGAACTGGGGCTCTGAAAAAACCTACCCCCATATGGCGGTGCAGTGGGCTTGGGCGTTTGATACCCCATTCAAGTGGACCAAGCAGGTGGCGTCGCATTTCGGCGGAACGCGGCAGGGTCTGGCCGTCTCGTGGCCCGGCCACATCGAGGACGTGGGCGGCATTCGCTCGCAGTTCCATCACATCATCGATATCGTGCCGACCATCCTCGAAGCCGCCGGCATCAACGCCCCGGAGATCGTCAACGGCATTCCCCAGAAGCCAATCGAAGGCGTGAGCATGGCTTATACCTTTGACAAGGCGATTACAGACAGGCCCTCGACCCGCACCACCCAGTATTTCGAGATGGCCTGCAACCGCGGCATCTATCACGACGGCTGGTATGCCTGCACGACGCCTTTTGCCGCACCCTGGCTCCTGGCAACGGGTAAACTGCCCGGTGTCAATGATTACCAGTGGGAACTCTACAACGTTGCCGTGGACTATTCACAAAACAACGACCTCAAGGCGCAGTTTCCGGAGAAGCTCAAGGAGTTGCAGGCGTTGTTTGTGACCGAAGCCGAGAAATACCAGGTTTTCCCCTTGGATAATAGGGCCTTCGTGCGTCTTTTGACGCCGCGACCAAGCACTACTGCGGGGAAGACTGTCTTCACCTACACGGGTGAAAAAGCGGGCATACCCGTCGCTAATGCCCCCGACATTCTGAACAAGGACTACACCATCACAGCCGAGATCACCGTCCCCGAAGGCGGCGCGGAGGGCATGATCGTGACGATTGGTGGCCGTTTCGGCGGCTACGGATTGTTCTTGCAGGATGGCAAGCCGGTCTTTGTGTACAACCTCCTCGATTTGGAACGATTCCGTTGGGAGGGCGGCGTCGGCGCCATCGTCGGCAAGGACTTGTTCGGCCGGAAGCTCAAGCCGGGCCAACACACCATCGTCTTTGATTTCACATACGACGGTCCCGGTCCGGGCAAGGGGGGTACCGGTGTGCTCTCGGTGGATGGCAAGGAATTGGACAGGAAGACCATCAAACACACTATTCCGCTGCTGATGTCCATCGATGAGACCTTCGACGTTGGGCTCGATACGCGCACGGGCGTGGATAACAGCTACGAGCTACCGTTCAAGTTCACCGGCACGATCGACAAGCTGACTTTCAAACTCGGGCCTTCACAACTATCTGAAGTTGAACAAAAGACCGCTGCGAAAGCTGTAGCAATGGCGCATGACTAGGACGCAGTGTGAAGGACTAGCCGGACTGACCAGCAACCAGTGGCCTAAGAACCGAATTGACTGGACCTTACTATGGGAGAAAAACAATGAGGGGAAAAACGATCGCAGTGTTTTCGAGCTGTCTGCTGCTGGCCGGTATTGTTCAGATAAAGGGTCAAGAGCAGCATCCGATTCTGGACCAAGCGGCCAACAAGGTTATTCAGAAATACCAGAACGCGAGCTGTCAACAGTTGTGGGCGGAGAGACAGCAGCATGCGCCCCCGACACCCGCAGAGGCGAAGGCAGTTCAGTTTCTGCACAGCGATCCGCAGATGCGTGCGCTGTTCATTAATAAAGTGGCTGCTCCGGTTGCCAACAAGTTGTTTGAATGCGGAATGATTCCCTGATGAGGCCTGACACAAGAAAGGCGCCCGAACCACTGGAAATCATTCTCTCGAATGCGGCTAAGGACCACCAACTCCGGGGTGGCTCTTAGCGAAGGAGATCACGTGACAAACCAAAATCACTTTACCCTCGCGTTTCCTCTGAAGTCGCCCGCGGACGCAAAGGCGATTGCGGAACAACTTCCAGCGTTGATGCCAGGACTTTTCAAGGTGGAAGACGCCATCGGCACGATTCACTATTCGCGCTTTACCGTGCTAAGCGATAAGACGCTGCTATTTCTTGGCGACTTCGACGGCGATTTCGGTGACCTTATGGTCGATCTCGCGAGGCAGGCAGGGCCGGTGTTCGATGCCGTCTTGCAGCATGTGAACGATCCGCCACCCACTCCGGTTGCAAATAACGCAGACACTTTTGTCGAATGGGCCGCAACGCATGTTCTCCATGCCGTCAATCTCTACACTGCTTATCCAGATGCGACCGCCAAGGAGATCAAGGCGTTGGCAGCCGCGGCAGGCGTCGGCGGCAATGGAGTACTCAATCCCTTCCTTGTGATCCTGCCGATGAAATCAAAGCTCGCCGATATCGAGGTTCAACTGATCCTGCGCGCGAGGGGGCACGGAACAACGAAGGACCTGGACAAAGTCGGGACACCGCACTTCGCGCAGTTTGTGCCGCTCGAAGACAACCAGATCGGTTTCTTCACGGTCTACGACGGCGACTTCGATAAATACATCTCTGATTTCACAAAGAATATCGGACCGGTCTTCGATCTTTTATTCAAGTTCACCAAGGGTGCGCCCCCTTCGCCTTGCCGAAAGCACCTGCAGGAGTTCATCGATTTCGCGACGGGAGCGAATCTCAAGCCGATTGGGTTCTACCAGGCATATCCGGGCTTGAGCGTCCAGGACATTCATGCGCTGATCGCCGATAGCAAATCGCAAACAGGGTCGAATCAATCCAGCGCTCCCGCCGCGTAGTCATTCGTGAGGATCAAGTGAGCAATACGACATCAGAGACGAAAGAGGTCGAGGGTATCTTTGGCCGTCTCTTCGGCAGGAGTCACCGCGAGACAAAATCGATGCTCGACCTCCCTGATATTCAGGGATTCATTCTGCGCGGTTACAGGATGCCGATGGTGCGGCATTTCCTGCTGACGGTCACTTCTCCCGCTGCGGCGCGCAAGCTGCTGGGACGCCTCGTGAGTGGAGATGAGACCGACGCGCCGCAGATTACTACCGCAGAAGACTGGCACGTCGGGTTTGCGCCGGGGCCTGGAGATAATCCTGCCGATGTCCCACGGCATAAGCCGGACTATTGCCTCAACGTTGGGATTACCTGGCAGGGAATGATCGCGCTGGAGATGAAGGATCGTATCCCGGCAATCTCGTTCAAGTCATTCGGCGCATTCGTTGACGGAGCCGCGAAACGCGCCGGGTTGGTGGGCGACACCGGACCGAGTGATCCGCAAAACTGGCTCGGCGCTTTTACGGGCGGCGACGATCACGTCATGGTAACGCTGCATGCTCTGAGCCCCGAGGCGCTGACGAATTATAGTGAGCGGCTGTCAGCGTTGTTTGCAGAAGGGAAGGCGTTTCGAGAGATCTGGCGGACTGATGGCATGGCGTTGACGGAGATAGTCGATGGCAAGCCCACCTTTACCTCCAGAGTTCACTTCGGTTATACCGACGGCGTCAGCATGACAACGATTCAGGGCGGCCCGGAGAAATATCCTGCCGATCACCAGGAACCTTGCGAACCGTGGCTGTTCGTTTTGCAGGACGCGGCTGAGAATTATTTGTTGCCGGAGCCTCGAGAACTCGGACTGAATGGTAGCTTTGCCGTGTTCAAGATGATCGAAACGGATTGCGCCGGATTTGAGAACCATCTGCAATCGAACAAAGACAAGATCGATCCTGAGCTGCATGCTGCCAAGATTTGTGGCCGCTGGCGCAACGGCGTTCCTCTTATGTTGTCGCCGGAGACTGATAGTCCTTCAGGCGGGATTTCGCCTGAGCAACTGAACGACTTCAACTACGTGAATGCCGATGGTTCGGGAGATCCGAGGGGGCTGCGTTGTCCCGTTGGCGCGCACATGCGCCGGGTCAATCCTCGAGGCCAGCCAGTTACTGGACAAGGGGTTCCCGGAGGAACCAATAACACTCACCGACTGATCCGCCGCGGCATGCCCTATGGGCCAGCCTACGATCCCGCGAAACCAGATGACGGCATCGAACGCGGGCTTCTCGGTTATTTCATCAACTCGAGCATCGAGAACCAATATGAATTCGTGCTGGGGCATTGGGTCAATGACAGCGAGTTCGCCGGCGCGGTGAGGCTGGATCCGAAATCGAAAGATCCAATGATTGCCACGCAAGATCCCGCGCAGAGCATCTTCGTTATTCCTCAAGCGAATGGCGCGCCTCCGATCAAGATCACCGGGTTCTCAACTTTCATCAAGACGAAAGCAGCAGCCTACTGCTTCCTGCCTAGCATTACCGCACTGAAATTCATTTCGAATCTGGGTTGAGTAGAAGAGGGAAGGATGAAGTAAGCTCATGCCTTTGACCAGATTGTTCGGCGTAACCTTTAGCGACGCGGACAGAAATCTGACGCGAGAACCGGCTGACATCGCGGAGATCACCCAGAGGAGCCTGTTAATGCAGGCGAATGCGGCCGCTCAGCAACGTCGGGCTCTAGCGCGTGGAACTCATGCCAAGGGTGTATGCGCCCTTGCACAATTTGAAGTACTGGATGTTGCCGAAGGCCGCGATCCCGCGTTGGCGGCGCGACTCGCGCAAGGGATCTTCGCGAAGCCAGGCATCTATCCCGCTACTGTTCGCTTTGGAAATGCGGACTCGAAGAAAAACTCTGATTTCAAAGCAGACGTCAGATCGTTGTCTTTTTCGGTCGATCTCACTCGGGGTGGGACAGTTGTTTCTGACGCAGGCTATGGGCGGCAGGATTTTTCCATGCAAAACACAACGACTTTGCCCATCAACGATTCGCCTGCATTTCTTGCGATTATCAAGTTACTCACCGCGTCTAATCCGGCCGCGGGCCTGTGGTCGCTTTCGTTCAAGGACAAGTTGCGAGTGTTCAGGACGCTGGCGTTAGTACAGGTGCAGTCACACCAGGCGATCAAACCTTATCAACAAATGCGCTTTGGGAGTAATGTGCCCTTTCGTCATGGACCGGTGGAAGTTGTGAAGTATTCGGCCACACCGTCCCCCAACAATCTGGCGAGGCCTCTGCAAAAGAGCAACCCTAATGGCCTTCAGGACGAGGTGATCCGGCATGTACAGGAAGATACCCGGATGAGCAGTTTCGACTTCGGAGTGCAGTTCCTGGATCCGGGCGTTATGACCTATCGGGGCAAGAAGTACGATGCCAGCTTTTGGATTGAAAATGCCAGTGTCGAATGGAAGGAATCGGAAGCACCCTTCCACATCATCGCCCGGCTCACCCTTCTGAGGGGTACGCACCTTGGGCCTGAAGCGACGAAGGCGGTTTACTTCGATGTGACGCATCATTCGTCATCCGACACCACGCCCGTGGGCAGTATCAATCGTGCCCGTGCTCGTGCGGAGGCAGCCAGCAGAGAGGCACGAATGGCGCTCGTCCAACAAGCATAAGATGGCGGCGCAGTAATATATTTCGCTTTGCGATAAACGTCTACCTACTGGGGATTCGTGAGTCTGATGATGAGTCGTCCAAGTCTTGCGTTGACTTTCTGCGGGCTAGTTCATACAGTCTATTCATAATTCAACGCAGTGCAGGCCATGTATGTGCAACCCTAAACGATTTTGTCGAAAGGGGATTGACCATGAGACGCACTCTAATTGGCACGAAGTGTCCGAGATCGGTGGAAGGTTCAGCCGATACGAAATCCTACAAAATACTACTTCTGGTGATTGCCGGCGTTCTTGCGCTTGTGATCTCGCCGGAGCTGTATGGGCAGGCCACCGGAAGTTTCTCGGGCAATGTGCTCGATAAAACCGGATCGGGTGTTGCTGGAGCTACCGTTATCGCAACGTCGGAGGGGACCGGTTTGGCTCGAGACGTGAAGACGGATAGTACAGGACACTATCTGATGCCTTTACTTCCTGTGGGGACCTACACGGTGCATGTCGACGCGTCGGGCTTTCAAAGCGCCGAATCCAAAAATCTCAAGCTCGACGTCGACCAAGCCCGCGAGCTCGATTTCACTCTTGCGCCCCCTACTGTGGTTACCACGGTGGCAGTTTCCTCGGGAGAGGCGGTAGCTGTCGAGACCGCGAGTCCTTCGCTCGGCCAGGTGGTCACCTCGCAACAGGTGGCGCAGCTCCCGTTGAATGGCCGGGATTTCGTTCAGCTTGCGACGTTGACAGCCGGCGCTACGGCAGAGACGAACCCCAACAGCTTCTTTACCTCCGCCGCCAGCAGTGAGGTGGCCGCACGCGGATCGTTTTCGCTGTCGGTGGGCGGCTCGCGCCCGAACAGTACGGACTGGCTGCTGGATGGCGTCGACAATAACGAACTGACTGCCGGCGGTATCAGTATTTTCTCGTCGATCGATGACATTCAGGAGTTTAAGGTTTTGACCTACACTTACTCCGCCGAATACGGGACTCGGGCAGGACCTACGGTGCTGGTGACGACAAAATCCGGCACCAACAACTTTCACGGGACTCTCTACGAGTTTGTGCGCAATACGAATCTCGATGCGAAGAGCTACTTTTCCAGCACCATAGAAAAATTCAACCTGAACGATTTTGGAGGCTCAGTCGGCGGACCCATTCTGAAGAACAAGCTCTTTTTCTTTGTCGATGGCGAACAGAAGTATCAGCGCCACGGCATTCCATTTACGGGCCTGGTTCCTTCGCTGGCGATGCGCACCGGCGATTTCTCTGCGGACGCTTTTGGCAATCCTGTTTCCGGTCTCGCGATCGTAAACCCGAACATGATCGGCGCGTCCACAAACCCGAGCATCTATCCGAATGTTTATTTTCAGTGCAATGGCGCGGGGAATCCTCTGCCTTCGAATCCTGATGGAAGCCAGGCTCATGGGATTCCCTGTAATAAGATTCCTTCCGGCCTGATCAACAACATTGGGCAGGCCATGATGAACCTGTATCCTGCGCCGAACGCCAACAATGCGAACGCCGGCTACAACTTCGTCAATACTCCCGTACGCCAACTGAACGACACCAGGTTCGATACACGGCTTGACTACACGCTTTCCGACAAGGACAGTCTCTTCGGCCGTTTCAGCTACGAGCAGGCGTTCTCTTATGTGCCGGGCGGCTCGACTCCGCCAGCCTTTGCTGCGGCGAACGCTTTCGGCACGAATCAGCACATTATCAACCACGCGCGCAACCTCGCGCTTGGCGAGACCCATGTGTTCTCCGCCAACATGGTCAACCAGGCCAGCTTTGGTTACAACCGCATCTTCGACTACATCACTTCGCAAGGCACGGGGACCTGCGCCTCTGCGAACATCGTGCCCGGCGGAATTCCCAACGCCAACCTGGGATGCTCCGGCACTCCTGCTAAATGCGCGGATGGAGCATACAGTTGCGGACTGGTTTCGACAATCGTTTTTGGGGGCTATTGGGCCATCGGCGATCGCGGCTATTCTCCGTTCCAGGGTGGTACGAACATCTTCTCTTTCAGAGACTCGCTCGAACTGATTCATCATAAACACGACATGAGGATGGGACTCGACGTTCGCCGCAATCAAATGAACGTAGGCACTGAGGCTTTCCAGGACGGTTTCTGGATTATCGGCAACGGCGGTACCTTTACTGGCCTCAGCAGCGCAAATATCAACGGTAGTCCGGCGGCCGATTTTTTGCTCGGCCTCACCGGCCTGGCCATTCATGACCAGACGTTCGATGGCCCCGTCACCGGCCGCCGCTGGACAATCTGGCGTCCTTTCTTCGAGGACAATTGGAGGGTCACGCCAACGCTCACGCTCAATCTTGGCCTGGCCTGGGATATGACGACTCCGATCACGGAAGCCCATGGGCGGATGGCCAACTACGTTCCGGCGACTGGACAGCTTCTCATCGCGAATCAAAATGGAGTGAGCGGGTCGGCAGGCGTCAACATGGATTGGACGGCCCTTGAACCGCGCGTCGGTGCGAGCTGGAAGGTCTTTGGCAGCGACAAGACGGTGCTGCGCGGCGGATACGCGTTCTTCCATGACTCTGCCTGGAGTCAGGGCGCTCAGGGTCTATGGCAGAACCCGCCCTTCCTGGGAGAATCTGATGCCTTCGGCGCTGCCGGCTGCGCCTTTGCGACCTCGTACTGCGCCAAAGTGCTCGGACAAGAGCCATCCGGCCTTAGTCTCTCCAGCGGATTTCAGGCCATTCCTGCGCCGCCTACCGTCGGCACATTTACGGGCTCGTTCTATACCCAACCTACAGACTTCAAGCTGGGCCGAGTCCAGCAATGGAACGTGAACGTCGAGCGCCAGTTGGTCGGCAACCTTGTCTTGACCGCCGGCTATGCCGGGATGCGCGGCACGCATATCCTGGTGGCCGGTAATAACCTCAACACGGACAGTCCGAACGCGTGCGGCACGGTGGCTAACTACACGATCGGGTGTCTTCCCAGTGGGCAGCCATACATAGCGCCTTTCACGCCATTCCAGACCGTTTCGCTGTTCGGCGATGTAGGTAAGACGAACTATGACTCGCTTCAGATCAAGGCTGAGACCAAGACGCCGAAGTACGGTCTCTACGCTCTGTTTGCTTATACGTACTCTCATACCTATGACAACGGGTTATCGGACGGCTTAGGTTCTTTGCTGAGCGCCCCCTATTTCCCCCTTCCCAACTGGCAAAACCTGGATTGGGCCTTGTCGCAGATTAATCTCAATAACAGCTTCACGGGCAGCATCATTTACGATCTGCCTTTCGGTCATGGACAGCAGTTTGGCAGCAATTGGAACAACGTGACCAATACTCTACTTGGCGGCTTTCAGTTAACTCTTATTGAAAGAATTTCTTCGGGATTTCCGGTTCCATTGATCGACAGCAATAATCAGTCCGGCTCCTACTTCCAGAACGGCGGGAATGGGAACAATTGGAACCGGCCTACCCAGGTCGCGGGTTGCAACACGCACAATGCGAACCACAGTCAGCTCCAGTGGATCAACGCCACCTGCTTTGTCGCTCCGCCCGTCGGGCAGTTGGGGAATGCGTCGCGCGTTCCAGCGATCGGGCCTGATTTCGTCAACACGGACTTCTCCGTGATCAAACAGTTCGCGCTGCCTCGAGAGGGGATGGGTTTGAATTTCCGCGCTGAGTTCTTCAACCTCTTCAATCACACTCAGTTTGGTCTGCCGGTGAACGATGTGAGCGCGGCTGGATTCGGCGCGGTAAATTCTACGGTGAACAATCCTCGGCTTATCCAACTGGCTCTCAAGCTGACTTTCTGAAACTTACAGATGGAAATCGACTCACTGTAAGGGGATGCGGTAAAGATTGCGGCGAGTCGTCTCGCGCGTGTAGGCGTAAACGGATGGGCTTGCGGCTGATTGCACAGATTGTGGGATAGCAATATTTGTTTTCACGTTTATGACATCCTGACTGCGCGCGCCTCCAGCTGGAAACTTCGGAAGTCCGTCATGCATCACTGGCAGTGCATAACCGCGTGAACCATTTGGCTCGAAGGAAATGTAAGCGTATCTTCCGGCCGTATCCCAACTGAGCAAGCAATAGCCGGGGCACACCGGCACCGCTGCGCCCCCATCCACAGGAAACGCCTTCGTACTAGCCGGGTGTTCTTCGTCGGAGTTGGGCGACCCGGCAGCAACCCAGCGGCCGTCCGGTGACACTGCAGAGATATCTATAATGCGTTCCGAGGTAATCTTGCGGCGGTCTGTGCCGTCGGGCTTCATGCGATAGATAAAGCTCGAGCCGCCTTCTATCGCGCGAAAGATAATGTCGCCGTCCGGCAGAAAAAAGGGAAGATCTTCGATAGCCGCAGAGGAGATGCGCACCGGGGACGAGCGACGGTTGGTTGGAGCAATCCACAGGTTTGTATGGCCGTCTTTATCTTTCATCGAAAATGCAACTTCCTTCCCATCTCGGGATACTGAGTATGCCTGTTTCACGTCTCGCCCTGCGGAATACTCCTGCATCGGATATTCCGTCAAAATCTTTTCTTCTTTCCCGCTGTTCAGGTCTTTGATCCACAACTCGTCGCTACCGGTTTGTCCGATGGCTTTGAGGAAATAGAGACTCTGTCCATCAGAAGAAAACCTTGGCAGGGAAGTGGTCCCTTCGGAGGAGATCGGGTGGTCTCCGTCCTTATCGTGCAACCACACCGACCGGTCCTCTGACCCGGCAGAGGTGATAAGCGACTTGCCGTCAGGCGCCATCGCAATTCCTTCCTGAGACGTTGGGCCAAAGGTAAATTGCTCTGGCTTGCCATCCGGAAAACGCTGCCGCCAGATGTGGAAGTCATCCGTTCTGGCGGAGAGATAGATCCATTTCCCATCCGGCGACCAGGCGCCCGAACGACAGGCTCCGTTGGGAGGGCCGACAACTCTAATTTCATTCGAGCCATCGAATGGAACGATCCGGCAGGGAATAATTTCGCTTCGGCTGTCCATCTCAACAATGAGTACCCATCGGCCGTCCGGCGAAAGGTAGGAATGATGGGCCATGCTGCGTTCGCCGGCGGGCACGTAGACGTCCCGGCTATTCCCACGGCCGTCATCGGTGGTCACAATCTTCATATGAAGCCCTTCCCCGTCTATGAGCTCAGAAAAGAGCAGGCGCTTCCCTCCTTGAATCCAGGTCAGGGATGAAGAGTTGGGAAGCAGCAGATGGGGTTCGCCACCGAGTACAGGTACCTCCCAGGTGTCAAACTGGATGCCGTGACCATAGGAGATACGCGAATTATCCGGAGAAAATGACGGGGCCAGTTTTGGCAACGGATCGTGGGTCAGCTGGACGGGCTCGCCTCCAGGCAATAACTTTACGTAGACGTCTCCAACCCCGATGAATGAGTTGTCTCCTCGAATGAAAGCGAGCATTCGTCCGTCCGGGGAGAGGGTGGGGTAGACTGCCGAGTCGGTAAAGAATGTCAGCTGCTCCCACTCTTTGCTGGCTGGTGCTCCGGTATGGGAGGAGTGGCGGAAGAGAAATGCTGCCACAACTACGAGAACAAGAGCCGCGGCCGCAACATAGTAGTAGGGCTTCCACGACTTTGGTTTTGGTGGCGGTAGCTCATTTGGCTTTTGCTCGTCCTGTCTTGAAGACAATGCGTCCCAATGGCTTCGGCTGGTGTCTCGCGCCAGGCGTTGCAGATCCGTTTGCAGATCGGCGGCGCTTTGGTAGCGCAGCTTGCGATCCTTTTCCAGCGCTTTATTGATGATCTCTTCGAGCCTTGAGGGTACGTCGGGATTAAGTCGCACCGGCGGGACCTGCGTGCGATTCAAAATTGCTTCTCCGACCACGACGGCGGTGTCGCCGCGGAACGGAAGCACCCCGGTCGCCATCTCGTAGAGCACGACTCCGAAGGAAAACAGATCCGTGCGCGAATCCATCTCCTCGCCGCGCACCTGTTCGGGCGACATGTAAGGGATGGTGCCCATCGGACTGCCTGATTGGGTAAGCTTCTCTCGGAAGCTAGCTGTGGGCGTCGCCGAAGAAGTCAGGCCGTCTGCGGGCACCCGTTTTACCAGGCCGAAATCCAGAATCTTGACGTGGCCGCGCTTGGTCACAAAGATGTTTGCAGGCTTGATGTCACGGTGAACAATTCCTTTGGCGTGGGCGGCACCGAGCGCGTCCGCAATCTCCGTCCCCCATTCGAGCACCTCGTCTAGCGGCAGCGGCTTGCCGGCGATGCGATGCTTCAGTGTGGCACCTTCCATAAGTTCCATGGCAATAAACACCTTGCCGTCCTGCTCGCCGATTTCGTGGATGGTGCAGATGTGGGGATGGTTGAGCGCTGACGCTGCGCGCGCCTCTCTCCGAAACCGTTCGAGCACCTGCGAATCCTGTGCCAGATGATCGGGGATAAATTTAAGCGCGACAAACCGTCCGAGAGAGGAGTCCTCAGCCTTGTAGACGATACCCATGCCGCCGCCACCCAACAATTCAACGATTCGGTAATGGGAGATGACTTGGCCAATCATTGGGAGGACGATAGGCATGCTGCCGGATCCAAGTTCGTTGAGCTGGAGACGACCCATCTTCTCGAGAACATCATTGACGTCGGCAAAGGGAGCGTCCTGCGAGCCGCGGTCTCGCTGCTCGGCCTCCAGAAGCTGTTGTAGATGGGCTTCTAATTCGGTGTCGCCACCGCAGGCAGACTTTATAAATGCGGCACGGCTCTCTGTCCCCTCTTGCAGAGCGGCATGGAACAACGGTTTCAGGCGCTGCCAGAGTTCGGGGGTCATAGTTCGATTCGCGGCAATAGCCCTTGCCGCCCGCGATGAGCGGCTATCGTCCGTTCGCGTCTACGTACCCAAGAGATGAGTCCTAGATTTCGCTGTGCGTTCCGCCCTTCGGTCATCGTCCCCATTGCGATACCTCCAACGGCCCGAGCCCACGTAGACGTACGAGTTTCACAAGTTTCGCACTATGTCGGGTAAATGCCAATCTGCAAGGAAAGATCCTGCTTAGTCAGTTTGGAGAGGCGTCATCGGCAAATACGGGGAGCGACTTGTGAGTTTGGAGGATAAAAATATGTTTTGGAGGGTAAAATGGCCGACGTTGCAAATTAAGAAGACTTTGCGAGGTGAGGATGATGTCATTTTCGGTTTCGATTTCGAGGATTGGATTGCTAGGGTGTGTGCTGGCTGGTGGTGTGGGTGTGGCTTCGGCGCAGGGTGGGTATTTTGACAACTGGCCTGCGGGGGTTTCGCCGACGGAGGTGGGGAAGAAGGTGGCGGAGCACTTTTTGACGGCTCCGACGCAGTACACGAAGACGGTGTTCTATGCGGAGGCAGGAACCTGGTATGGGGCGCTGCAGTTTGCGGAGCTGACGCATGATGATGCGCTGCGGCAGAAGCTGGTGGAGCGGCTGGATCCGATGATGCCCGGTGGGGCGACGCCGGAACGGGTTCCGCATGCACACCATGTGGATGCGGCGATCTTTGGCATTGTGCCGCTCGAAGTGGGGCGCGAGTTGAAGGATCCAAAGTATGTTGCGTTTGGGCAGACGTTTGCCGATGACCAGTGGAAGAGTCCGGATGCGACTGGGCTGTCGGATGAGACGCGGTTCTGGATCGACGACATGTATATGCTGACGATGCTGCAGCTGGAGGCTTATCGTGCGACGGGGGACAGGAAGTACCTGGACCGGGATGCGAAGGAGATGGTGGCTTATCTGGATAAGCTGCAGCAGCCGAATGGGCTGTTCTATCATGCGCCGGATGTGAAGTACTTCTGGGGGCGTGGGGATGGCTGGGTTGCGGCGGGGATGGCGGAGATGCTCTCGACGCTGCCGGAGAATCATCCGGACCGGGCTCGGATTATGCAGGGCTACAAGTTAATGATGAGCGCGCTGCTGAAGTATCAGGGTAAGGATGGGATGTGGCGGCAGTTGATCGATCATGACGAGGCGTGGCCGGAGAGCTCGAGCTCGGGGATGTTCAGCTTTGCGATGATTACGGGAGTGAAGCACGGGTGGCTGGATGCGGCGACGTATGGGCCTGCGGCTCGGAAGGCTTGGATTGCCGTGGTGGGGTATGTAGATCAGAACAGCGATGTGACGCAGGTGTGCGAGGGGACGAATAAGAAAGATGACCTGGCTTACTATCTTGAGCGGAAGAGACGGACGGGGGATTTCCATGGGCAGGCTCCGGTGCTTTGGAGCGCGGATGCGCTGTTGCGGGAGGGTGTGAAGTAGGACTTAGCAAAAAGCTTTTGACACTTCCTCTGCACTCAAGCATCCTATATATACATGGCTGGCTCCTCTGCACATTTATGTGTACGAGTCGGCCCTCTTTTTTGATGGAACGCGTCCCCTACATAAAACCTTATCTACCCCTTCGCATGCAGGTGGAACTCCTACGAGCGAGGGGTATGAACGTCACCGACATGGAACGTGCCGTCCATTGTCTTCAACGAATTGGCTACTACCGATTGAGCGGTTATTGGTTCCCGTTTCGCCATCAAGAAATACGCACCAATCTCCAAGGCAAGGAAGAGCGGCACGTAAGTGAAATGTTTCGTTTTGGAACTTCCTTCGATGATGTGATGCGCTTGTATGTCTTCGATAAGAAGTTGCGTTTGCTTTTCATCGATGCCATCGAACGAATCGAGGTGGGCTTACGAGTAGACATCGCTCTCATTCTGGGAGCTCGCGGGGCTTTTGCTCATCGCTCGCCTGAAAACTTCAATGCTTACTTCGGCCGTGCGGACTCGGAGACGTCTATCATCCCGCATGAGGAGTTCCTCCGAAAGATCGATGAGGCCTTTGATCGATCAAAAGAAGACTTTGCGACATCGTTCAGGCTCAAATACTCGACAGCTATGCCTATTTGGATGTGCATCGAGCTTTGGGACTTCGGCACGCTTGCGAATGTCATCTCGGGTATGCGGTCGGACGATTTGAAGCAGCTGGCTGATCGGTATGATTTACCCCGTAATAAACTGTTGATTAGCTGGGCCCAAAGTATAAATTTCGTACGTAACGTCTGCGCTCATCATGGGCGACTTTGGAATCGTCCGCCTGTTCAGCAGCCGGGACCTACACGTTTGGGTGAAATAGAAATTTTGGATCATCTGGCCGCAGACCAATATGCACAACGCAGGCTGTATGCAGTTGCTGCATCTCTGCAATATCTTCTTCGTACCATTCATCCGGATACCAGCTGGAGCCTGCGTCTAATGGCGCATTTTGATAGCTTTCCTGAGATTCAAGGGCTTTCTATTAGACAGATGGGATTTGCTGACAACTGGATGAACCTTTATCTGTGGAGGAGTCGCAGAGTAACCGAATAATCTCATGGTTGTTTCAAAAGACATGCGAGGCGAACTCACGGACCGAATGACGGTGTTGTTCGCGATGGCCTTGTGGCACGGCAGGATTTCATGAAGACTCAGGGGTGGACTGACAACTGCTTGGGAGGGCTTTGTTGCGGTTTTCATGAACAACGCTGCCCAACATATCCCCGATTCTCAGCAAATCCTTGACGTAGTTACAGACTTCAGACGCATCGTCTTTATCCATAAACTCCAGCAGCCATCGAAGATCAATCTCGATACCGCACTGTTGAAGAAATTTGGCGTCTTCCATGTCGTCTCCTAGCTTTGCCCAGCTGAGTCGAGCGAGCGTCAGGGCGTTATGCGCTCCGAATACTTCCTGGCAGATGTGATTCTTATGCCAGGTGCTGCAATTGCGTATGAGGGTTTCACGACTAGTTCTCCCGGACAATACAACCTTAGTCGACCTTTTACGGGATTACCCGCAAACGATCGCGCCAGGAGTCGGAGTTGCCAACACGCATCGGCCGCGGCCTGTCGCTAGATGGCGCGGCCGCGGAATAGATATCCGAGTTCGATGACGAGGATGATGACCACGGTGAGCTCGAGCAGGAAGGCTCGGCTTTGGTTGAACTGATCGACCATGAAGCGATAGAGCTCTTCGGCGGTGCGGACTTTCTGGGTGACGAGGTCGCGGTAGTCGGGGACGCCTATTTTGGAGGCGGCTAGTTTGTAGAAGCGCGCGGCGAACATGTCGGAGAGAAACTTGATGGCGTTGTCGGTGTGTTCGGTGAGCTCGGCTACGTCGAGGAGAACGGTCTGGAGTTGTGTAGCGGAGCGCGCGAGGCGCCAGCGGGCGAAGAAGCCGGTGCCCGCGTCGAGCAGAGGGTAGACGCGGTCGAGCTCGCGGGTGAGGAGATCGTCGTAGTGGCGGAAGTCGAGGAGCTGGGAGTTGGCGTACTCGAGGAGCTGGATGGCAGTCTCGGCTCCGGTGGTGGTGTCGTAGAGGAAGGCGGCATTCCAGCCGATGACGGCGAGGTCGTCGGCATAGTAGGAGATGCGGGACTGGAGGACTTCGTGGCACTCGCTCTCGGCGAGGCTGCCGGTGTCGCCGCGGACGATCTGCGTGATGTGGAGGGCGTGCTGCTGGATGAGGTCAGGCACGGAGGGGGAGCCGGCGATCTCGCGGATGTGGAAGATGAGGTAGTCTTCGCTGAGCCATTTGTCGTAGGGCTTAATGAGTGCTGGGGCGGCGCGGGCGAGACGGGTGCGAACGGCTTCGGTGGCTTGAGCGGCGAAATCGATCTCCCAGACCCAGCGGCTTGCGAGGCCGACGAGTTTTTCCCATGTGCCCGTGTAGGTGAGCTGGTAGATGACGCTGAGGACGCCGTAGTCGTAGTACTTGATGGTGCCGTGGAGCTGCTCGCCGGACTCCAGGATGAGTGGGTCGAGGGGTTCGATGATGGGTGGGCGCTGGTAGCGGACGTTGCCTTGGGCCGGATGTTTGAGACCAGGCGGGTCGGCGATGCGGGCCTGCAGGAGCGTGCGGAGCTGGTCGAGCCGGATGGCTTCGCAGACGTCGAATTGCAGGAGGACGAGCACGGAGCCCTGGAGAGTAACGTCGTGGATTTGGGGCTCGGGCATGCTGGAACCATCTTAGTCTGGGGCGCAGCGTACAATAAACGCTCTGAATTTCTCCGGGGAGCGCTGTGCTGGCATCTATTTCAATGTGGGAAGACACGGGCCTGGAAGTCGTCGACATTCAGGGCGATGCCGCTTATGCAACGCGGCAGCCGCACGCCCGCGCGGTGGCGGCGGAGATGGAAGGGATGCAGCGGATTGCCCATGCGTTTGTTGAGAGGCCTGACACGATTCTGCATGAGCTGGTGAATGCGGCGGTTGCGATTTGCGGGGCTGACAGTGCTGGTATCAGTATTGAAAGAGAAGACGGGACGGACAAGGACTTTTACCACTGGGTGGCGACAGCGGGGCTTTACTCCGGATTTATGGATGCGGTTCTGCCGCGCTATCCGAGTGCGTGCGGGATCTGCCTGGAGAGGGGACGGCCGCAACTGTTTCGCGTGGGCAAGCGGTTTTTCGATCTGATGGGGATTGAAGCACCCTTGGTGACTGACGGGATTCTGCTGCCTTGGGAGGTGGATGGAACGCGCGGGACGATCTTCATCATGGCGCATGAGCGGTCTGAGGCGTTTGATCTCGACGACTGCCAGATCATGCTGGTGCTCGCTGACTTTGCGGCGATGGGCGTGAGGCAGTTGAAGCAGCAAAAACTATTGGTGGAGCAGGCGAGCGCAACGGCCGCGGCGGCGATGGCGAATGATCTAGCTCACCAGATCAACAATCCGTTGCAGAGCCTGACCAATGTTTTGTACCTTGCGGTGCAGGGTTACAGCGGAAGCGATGCGGAGACGATCGGACAGCAGGCGCTGGGCGATCTGGAAAGGCTATCGGCGCTGGTTCAGAAGCTGTTGGCGCTCCCTTACAGGAAGAGTCAGGGCTCTGGCCGCAATATTCTCTGAGGAAATCGTTTGCTAAGGGCGGTCGGCTGCTTCAGGGATTGGCGTGGAGGTTTACGCGCTGATCGACTTCGTGTTGAACCTTGTTTAGGTCTTGATGGAGGAGGGCGCCGTGGTCGACCTGGAGTTCGCCGGCTACGTAGACGCGCTCGAGGTCCGGCTGGCTGGTGACGAAGACGAGGGTGGCGTAAGGGTCGAAGATGTGGCCGAAGCGTGTGGGGTCGATGACGAGGAAGTCGGCTTGTTTGCCGGGTTCGAGCGAGCCTAGCTTGTCGGAGACGCCGAGGACGTCGGCGCTGCCTACGGTGTGGAGGCGGAGGACGTCGTAGGGGCTCATGATGGCGGCGTTCTCGTACTTGTCGCGGATGGCGTAGAGACCGGTGCGTAGATTTTCGAACGGGTCGGCGAGGTCGGCGGAGGCTTCGCCGTCGACACCCATGCCGACGCGGATGCCGGCCTTGAGGTATTGGGGGATGTCGGCGGTGCCCGATGCGAGGCGGCCGTTCGAGAGCGGGTTCCAGCTCATGGAGGCGTGGGCTTTGCCGGTCGCGGCGAGGATGGCGGGGTCCGTGTGGATGAAGTGGCCGAAGATGAGCTTGTCGGTGACGAGGCCGCCGTCGGTGAACCACTGGAACTGCTCGCGGTCGGCGACCTGGGTTTCGGGCTGCTCGAGGTAGTGGCTCTGATTGCCGACGTTGAATTTCTGCATGAGGGCGGCTTCGAGAGGGGCCTGGGTGGGTGTGCCGTCGAAGGAGGTGCCGCCGTTGATCATGACGGAGAGGAGTTTTGTGGTGGGGTGGGCGCGGGTGTAGGCGAGAAAGGTGGAGAACTCGTGGTCGGCGATTTCGGGAGTGTAGGTGGCGCTGGCGCGGCCGGGCTCCCAGCCGTGGACGAAGCGGATGCCTGAGTCGGATTCGGCGCGGAAGGCCTGCTCGTTGAAGGACACGCTTTGGTCGCGGGTGTGGCCGCCGTAGTTGAAGCTGTAGGCGCCGGTGATGCCGTGGCGGAGGTGATCGAGCGCGCCTTCGAGGGTGAACCAGTAGAGGTCTTCGGCGGTGGCTTGCTTGACGGCGTTTCCGTAGAGCGCGGTGATCCAGCCGAGGAGGGTCTGGTCGGAGGCGAGACCGCGGTAGGCGCTCTGCCAGAGATGACTGTGCGCGGAGATAAAGCCGGGGATGATCCAGTGGCCGTGAGCGTCGTAGACGGTGGTGGCGTGGAGGGTGGCGGGGGGTTCGCCTGGGGCTACGGTCTGGAGGGTTCCGTCAGGGGCGACGACGAGGTAGCCGAGGAAGGGCGTGCGCTGGTTATTCGCCATGGAGAAGATATAGGCGTTGCGGACGATGAGTTTTGCGGGGGGCTGGGCGAGAGATGGGGATGCGAGAAAGAACGCAAGGAGCAGGGAGAGAAGAAGCG
Source organism: uncultured Acidobacteriaceae bacterium (assembly GCA_963841335.1). GTDB lineage: Bacteria > Acidobacteriota > Terriglobia > Terriglobales > Acidobacteriaceae > Edaphobacter. The sequence continues at coordinate 1,977,810 of CAWJCF010000001.1, forward strand.
AGCAGGGAAGCAGGGTTTTCTTCGACATACTTCTTGTTACGCTGGGTCTGTGTGCAATTACAAGGAGATTCGAAGGGATCGTGGAGGATTTGCAGGAATGTGTGGGTGCGGTAGAGTGGTTCGAAGTTTAACTCGAGGAGTCCAGGATGAAACAGACGATCTTTGCTCTCACGCTTGTGTGCAGTGTGGCGTTTGCCCAGCAGCCCGCTCCGGCACCGGCTCCCGCTCCAGCACCGGCGCCGGCGCAGAAGCCGCTGATCGGCTCGATTGCGGCCAGGCCTGATTGGCCCAAAGCCAAGCCTGAAGATGTGCATTCGATAGAAGCGATTTTGGCAGCGCTCTATAACTCGATCTCGGCCGGCAAGGGACAGGATCGCGACTGGAACCGGATGCGCTCGCTGTTCACCCCCGATGCGGTGCTGATTCCGACACGCATCGATCGCGGGACCGGGGCTGCGGACACGGTCGTACTCTCTCTGGACGACTACATCCAGCGCAGCACGCAGACGATGGCGAACGGCTTCTTCGAGCGCACGATTCATAACGAGGCCCAGCAGTTCGGCAACATCGTACATGTGTGGAGCACCTACGAGTCGCGCCATGACCTGTCAGATCCACAACCATTTTCGCGGGGGATCAACAGCATTCAACTGTTGAAGAGCGGCGACCGGTACTACATCGTCGATGTGTATTGGGACAGCGAACGACCGAATAATCCAATTCCGGCAAAGTATTTAGCGAAGTGAGCGGCGCGGAAAATGAAAAGGGCCACCCGTGATTACGGTGGCCCTTCGCGCGTGATACCCAGAAACCTTAGCTTAGCGTCTCCATCAGTTTGTTGATGGTGCGGTTGAGGTCTTTGTCGGCGCGGCGCTGTTCGTCGATCTTGGCGATGGAGTGCATGACCGTGGTGTGGTGTTTGCCTCCGAACTGGCGGCCGATCTCGGGTAATGAGGCCTCGGTGAGCTGTTTCGCGAGGTACATCGCGATCTGGCGCGGGACGACGATCTGGCGGGAGTTGTTCTTCTGCTTGAGCTCGGCGACGCGCATGCCGAACTGCTCGGCGACGCTGCGCTGAATGGTCTCGATGGTGATCTTGCGGACCTGCGTGTCGATGAACTGCTTGAGGCACTGCTGGGTGACAGGCAGCGTGATCTCGACGCCGTGCATGCTGCACCAGGCGATGAGCCGGACGAGCGCGCCCTCAAGCTCGCGCACGTTGGTGCGGACGTTCGAGGCAATGAACATCGCGACGTCGACGGGGAGCGAGGTCGATTCGCTCTCGGCCTTCTTCTGCAGAATGGCTACCTTGGTTTCGAGGTCCGGTGGCTGGATGTCGGCGATCAGGCCCCACTCGAAGCGCGAGCGCAGACGGTCTTCGAAGTCGGGTAACTCTTTGGGCGGACGGTCGCTCGCGATGACGATCTGCTTCATGCTCTCGTGGAGAGCGTTGAAGGTGTGGAAGAACTCCTCCTGGGTGCGCTCCTTGCCGGCGAGAAACTGGATGTCGTCGATGAGCAGGACGTCGACGTTGCGGAACTTGTCGCGGAAGCCGGTCATCTTGTCGTAGCGGACGGAGTTGATCATCTCGTTGGTGAACTTCTCACCGCTGACGTAGCTGATGGAGGCGTGGGGCTGGCGACGCTTCACGTCGTGGCCGATGGCGTGCATGAGATGGGTCTTGCCCATTCCGACGCCGCCGTAGAGGAAGAGCGGGTTGTAAGCCTTGGAGGGGCGCTCGGCGACGGCCTGCGCGGCGGCCATGGCAAACTGGTTGCCGCTGCCGATGACGAAGGCGTCGAACTGGTAGCGGGGGTTGAGTTGGCTGGCGGCGCTCCAGTCGAAGCGAGCCTGCTCGGGTGCTGGGCCGGCGATTGATTGCGACGGGGTGCCGAGGCGCGACTGGCGGGGTGCGTTCTGGCTGTGGCTGGGCACGGGCGCGAAGCCGCCGTCCTCGCGAACCTTGGGGGTGCGGGGGTCCTGCTCGGGCGTGGTGAAGGTGACCGCCTCGACATCAAGGCCGAGGTTGTCGATGGCTTCCTGGATGAGATCGGCGTAGCGGTCGCCGATGTGCTGGAAGTCGGCCGAGGGGATGCGCACAAAGAGCTTTTTGCCTTCGAGGTGCGAGAACCGCGTCGGCTTGAGCCAGGTCTCATACGACTGGCGATTGATCTTCTTTTCGAGCGCCGCAAGGATGCGGACCCAATAGTTCAATACGGCGGTGGCCGTCGGAACGAATGACATTCTTTTAGTTTCCTTGTCTCGTTTCCTGTTTCAACCCAGACAGCGGCACTTTTGAAATTCGCGTGGAAACGCGAGAAGAGCAAATAGAAGTCTCTTCCTGCCGGCTGAGAGGCAAGAGGAAAAATCCGGAGTTGCGAGAAGTCTCTTCGTAGATGCCTACCGACGATCAGGCGAAGAGGAGTTGTTCAATCGAGTATCAGAGTGCGGGACAGCTGGACCTCAAGAAAAACGTCTTACTAAACGGGTTCGATAGTAGCACGGAAGCGATGACGATTTTCAATCGTCTCCTCCAAAAAAATTCAGTTGCACCATTCGTTGTGAAGAAGGGAATCTTCGGGGCTGCAAGAGGAAGAAAAGTTGCCGTGAGAGCGTATTTCTTTCTTTCAGCGAGTAGGATCCTATGGTATCCGCGAATGGGTGTTCAGTTATCTGTTGTCGATGTAGCGATGACGCCGAGCTGCTCCTCGATGGAGCGAGTCAATGGCGTTTGTTCGGAGCCGGTGTGCCGGGTGGTAATGGTTTCAATCAGCGCAATCCATGTCTCTTCCGCGGCCGAGGTGTTGTGGCGCACGCCGCGCGGCACGACGAAGAATTCGCCTGGGCGCACGGAGACGGTTCCACCATCGGCCTCGGCGCGACCGATGTGAAGGAGACCACGGAGGACGAAGAACATCTCATCTTCGTGCTCATGGCTGTGCCAGGGGAACTCTCCCTGGATCTTCGCCACTTTGATGTATTGGTTGTTCACCTGACCCACGACTCGCGGCGACCAAAGCTCTTTGAGAGCAGAGCAGGCGTTTTCGAGAGAGATGGGGTGCTGTTGCGCTTCGAAAGGCGATCCCGAAGGCATAGGCGCGCGAACTAGTCGCGGAATCCGGCGCTGACGGCGATCTTGTGACGGCCCTTGGCGCGACGGCGGCTGAGCACCGCGGCGCCGGCTTTGGTCTTCATCCTCGAGAGGAAGCCATGGGTCTTGGCGCGGTGGCGGCGGTTAGGTTGAAAGGTACGCTTCGGCATGACAAAAACTCCTAAGGCAGGAGCAGACTCCTGCACAAACTTTTAGCTATAGCAGCAATCTCTGAGTATACCTTAGGGGACGGGATTTTCACAGCCTTTGCGAGTTCTGTTCTCAGGTCTCCGTACCCGAAAAATATATTTGGGACCAGCTGTAACTGCGCCGTGAGCGTAAGTTGATTGATTTGTGTCGAGTGGGATTCTTCGCCGGAAAAACGCGAATTTAGGAGGCGACGGAGATGGGCAACCCTGCGGAGTCGCGCGATGTCGAACGTTGTATCAGCACCATGCACGATGAGGCGCCTGATCATTAGGAGACGTAAAACTATGAGTCAGCAAAATCAGCCGAATCAGCCGCAGCAGGGCAACAAGCCCGGACAGCCCAACCCGATGCCGAATAAGCCCGGCCAAGGGTCGCAACAGACCAGCACCGGCGGACAGCATGATCAGTCCACAAATAAGAAATAGCTAACCCACTCAACCAAACAACAGGTTTCGACTGCAGGGAGCCCGCTGAACTTCGCGGGCTTTCTGCCGTTGTCCGGTAGCAATTTCGGCCCTTTTTGCATGGGGTCTAAGATACGGGTAGCGCCATTCCTTCTTCTTTGCTTAAGAACAGGCGTTTCCAATGTATGACCACGCAAGCTTCGATCTTCCGACTGAGAAAACACGCTGATTACCAACGCGTCTACAAGGCAAGCCGCAAGCAGTTTGCCAAGCAGATGGCGTACTTCTTTATGCTGCGCGCGCCGATAGGGCCCGATGGTAAGCCGCTGCGTGACGTAGAAGAGCATAGTCCGCGTGTGGGTCTGACGGTGGGGAAGGTGATGGGCAAGGCTGTGGAGCGCAATCGCATCAAGCGGAGGATGCGGGAGGCCGTGCGGAGGAATCTTGCTGCGCTCCAAAGCCCGGTGGATGTGGTGTTGCATCCGCGACGCAGTGTGATGGAGTTGGAGTTTGCGGCGCTGGAGCGCGAAGTGGCGCAGGTCTTCCGGATGATCCAGAGTGCTGCGGAGAAACAGCAACAAAAGCAACGCGCGGCTCCTGTGTCGGGCTCAGCCAGGGCAGACGATGCCTCCTGAGGGAACTCCTGAACCGGGCTTCGCGGTTCGCGCGGCCTATAGGATTTACAAGTCTGTCATTTCGCCTGTGCTGCATGCCTTTAGCCTTAGCCAGTGCCTCTATCTGCCAACGTGCTCGGAGTATGCGTACGTTGCGCTGGTGCGGTTTGGGGTCTGGAAGGGCTCGTGGCTGGCGTTGCGAAGGGTGGCGCGGTGCCATCCGTTCGCGAAGGGCGGGGTGGATCCGGTCCCGTTAGCACAGCCCGGGGCCGATGCCCGGGGAAACTCCGGTTAGGCGGCGTCCGTCTACCGGGCGGCAGACCATTTATCATGGAAAAAGCGCGTAAAACCTTGCGCGGAATTACCCGAGCCTCACGTAAAGAATAGGAAGACCCTTTTGGCCGAGTTTACTAACCCAAATCAGCAAGGCGGGGGCGACAATAAGTCGCTGCTCGTCATGATGGTCGTTCTGGTGACCGTCTTTTTCGGACTGCAGTACTTTCGCGCAAAGAATAATCCGCAGACGGTCTCACCCAATGCGGCTCCGAATGCGGCGCAGACCGCTCCCGCTCAGCCCGGCGCACCTGCCGCTGCCGGCACTCCTGCTGCTGGCATTCCTGCGGCAGTCCAACGGTTCAGGCGGCGGTCTCCTCCGTACCGGCGGTTCAGGCAGCAGCCGAGTCGACGACCACGGTCGAGAATGAGCTCTACAAGATTACGTTCAGCAATCGCGGCGCGCAGGTCACGAGCTGGATCCTGAAGAAGTATAAGGATGCGGACGGCAAGCCGCTGAACCTGGTGCACACTCAGGCGGCCGAGCAGTTTGGCTATCCGCTCTCGCTCTATACGTACGATGCTTCGCTTGCGGCGGTGCTGAACAAGGCACTTTATGTGCCCTCCGCAACTGGCACGGTGAATGCGCCGGGGACGCTGACCTTCCATTACTCCGACGGTGGCGCGGACGTTCAGAAGACCTTCTCGTTCGACGAGACGTACCTGTTGCACGCAGACGTACAGGTCACGCGCAACGGTCAGCCGGTTCGAGCGCTGCTGAACTGGCCGGGAGGCTTTGGCGATCAGGACAATGTAAACGCCTATGCCAGCACACAGGTCGACGTTGCGCGGAATGGGAAGGAAGAGCACATTGCCGCGAAGAAGGTCTCAGGCGGCGATACGCTGAATGGCCCGTTTGACTGGGCCGGCACGAGCGACAACTACTTTGCGGCGGTCTTCCTGCCGGATTCTCCGGAGACCGCGACGGTGGCGATGCTGCACAACCAGCTCGACGTAGCGAAGACGATTCGCCACGCGGGTCTGGGTAGCGGCTCGTCCTCAAAGCCCGTCGAGGTGCCGATCCTTGGCGTGGCGCTAGGCGACACAGTAGGCCACACGAAGACGCGCATCTTCGTCGGACCGAAGGCGGTCAATATTCTCCGTGGGATCCACGCGACGGGCAACAACATCACACTCGAGCCGCTGCTGGACTTCGGCTTCTTCGGGCCGATCGGCAAGTATCTCTTCCTCGCACTGCAGTTCCTGCACTCGGCGATCGCCAGCTGGCCGGGCGCGTGGGGTTGGGCCATCATCATCCTTACCGTCATCATCAACCTTCTGCTGTTACCGCTGCGCATCAAGACCATGCAGAGCGGACTGAAGATGCAGCGCATTCAGCCGCAGATGGACGCCATCAAGGAGAAGTACAAGAAGTACAAGGCGACCGATCCGAAGCGCAACGAGATGAACGTCGAGGTCATGAAGCTGCAGAAGGACAACGGCGTCAACATGTTCGGCGGTTGCATCCCAACGCTGATCCAGTTTCCGCTGCTGATTGCCTTCTTCAGCATGCTGCCGAAGGTGGTGGAGTTGCGGCAGGCGCACTGGTTCTGGCTGCCGGATCTTTCGGCCCGCGATCCTTACTACATCCTTCCCATCGTCATGGTGCTGAGCCAGTTCCTGGTGCAGTTCTATACGCCTTCGCCGGGCGTGGACCCGCAGCAGCAGAAGATGATGGCCTTTATGATGCCGGCGATCACGGGCTACTTCGTGTTGAACTACGCCTCGGGTCTTGGTCTCTACTGGGCGGTCGGCAACTTTATCAGCATCATCCAACAGCAGGTCATGAATCGCTCCAGCATCGGACGGGAGATGCGGGAGATAGCGGCCAAGCGAGCGCGAAGAAAAGCGGGTATCGCCGCGCCTACCATTCAGGGCAAACGGTAATTTTGCCTGGGACGCGTCTTTCGCGCGGGTGCGATAGTCTATTTGAGAGTGTGATATCTGAAAGATGTCGCGCTTTTTGGTTGGCGCAGTAAGCCAGAAATGAAGGTAGTTTTTCCGAGATGATGAATGCTTTGCAAGACCCGGGTCTCGCGGCGAAAAAGATAACAGACTTCCTGAATGTGCTGAACCGGTCAGGCGGTCTGCATCTTACCCCCCACATCCTTGCCTGCAACGGCCAAGTGCAACCCACCTCCAGCGGCTCCGCCGGTGCGGTACCGGTTTCGCCAGATGACTCCTCCTCGCCCTCCTCCATTACCCCCGAAATTAGCGTAGAACTCAGTGGTGCCGATACTCCGCTGCTGCTGGCCCGCAATGGCGAGCTGTTGCACGCCATTGAGCACATCGCCGCCAAGATTCTGCGCCTGGAGCCGGAGGAGCACGACCGCATCAGCTTCGACGCCGAGGGCTTCAAGGCAACGCGTACCCAGGAGCTCGACATGATGGCCGACATTGCCATCGAGCGGGTTCGAACGACGGGACGGCCATACTCTTTCTCGCCGATGAGCTCGCGGGAGCGGCGCATTCTGCATATGGCGCTGGTGAAGTCCGGGCTGCCGACGGCGTCATCGGGTATCGGGCCGGGGCGCTTTGTGGTGGTCTACCCTGAGGGATTGGAGCCGGTTCCGGCTCCACAACCTTCGGCGGAGGACCGAACCAAAGCCATTCGCAGCAGCTTCCGCCGGCGATAGGTTCGTTCTCTAGTTTTGCGGGGGTGGCGGAACCGCGATGCCCGAATTTTTCAGGAGACCGTTGGGATCCCACCTGCGGACAGAGCCGTCCGCAGGGAGCGGCAGGCTGACCTCCACACTGGCGTCAAGGTAGTTGCGCCACTCTTCCGATTCTGCGACCTGCTTAATGTGGGAGTTACGTTCCTTTATAACCTGGAGCAGCAGCCGCCTCGCAAGAATTTGTCCGGGAACGCCCCATGGTGCCGAGAAGTGAATTTCGTCGCGCATCCGCGTCCCGTCATCCATCGGAGCGAAGTGGTGGTCGTGCTCGAAACGCCGGAAGGCGCCGGCGACCATCACATCGCGAAAGTAGCTGCAAGGCCGCAGCGCCTCGATGCGGCTGGTGTGCTGCCACCACCGCCCCAGATGGCGCGCCCGAAATGTCACGCTCTCACCCTCGCCGATGAGCCCTGTGGTCACACCGTCGATTGTATGTTCCAGCGTTCTGCTGGTCGACGCGAGATGCAGGTCGACGCTGAGCGATAACAGGAAGCAGCGTTCCACGGGAGCGTCAATCCAGGTTTGGAGTCGAATCGTTTCGATCATTTGATTCAAACCGTTCGTTCATAACTCTGTTTGCGAATTGCCGCGACTGTGCCGTAGTTAAATTAAGCCAGAAGCAATATCTTCCCTGCAACACCTTTCTCGGCGGCAGCCTGCGCATTGCCCGCCTCCGCAAGATTAACCATTCTGTCGATGGGAATCACCAGACGGCCCGCAGCTACATCTTCAGCAGTCGTCCGGAGCGTTCCAGCATCGGGCCTTACCTGCACAGCTTCAATCTTTACAGTGGGGTGCATTGCGGCGTTTCCGGGAGGTCCCAGAACCGAGGCAAAGACCCCGCCCTGCTTCACCTTGCCTAGCAGCTTCTGGGCGGTCTCGCCTCCAACTGTATCGGCCACAGCGTCGACGAATCCCAGCCTGGCGAGCGAGGTGTCGTCATCGAGCGCCACAACCTGGTCGGCGCCGGTTGCCTCCGCTTCCTTCAGTTGCGATTTCCTGACTCCGGCGATGACGGTCGCCCCGGCTCTCTTCGCCGTCCATACGGCCGAGCGCCCCACGCTACCCACCGCGCCGGACACCAGCACCGTCTGACCGGATTGAATCTTCGTGCCCCGGGAAATCAACTGCTCCCCGGTCGTCGTCACCAGCGGCAATGCAGCGGCCGTCACCAGGTCGAGTTTCTCCGGTACATGCGCGACATCCGTGGCCTTCACGACCGCCAGCTCCGCATAGGCCCTGTTGCCGAGAGCCATTACCTTGTCGCCAGGAGCAATGCCGCTCACTTTGCTGCCGACGGTTCGCACAATGCCGGCTATATCCCTGCCGAGAATCGCCGGCAGCTCCAGCGGAAAGTATTGCTTCATCGCGCCGCTGCGCATCTTATAGTCAATCGGGTTAACGCTGCTGGCGGCCACACGAATGAGAATCTCGTCGTCCGCGGCTACCGGATCAGGAACATCTTCGTATTTCAGTTTGTCGGGTCCACCATATGCGTGCAGCACAACAGCTTTCATGGGGACACCTCAGCGTGCACGTTTAGATGCGTGCAAGGGAATACGGGTTGTTCGCAAAGATGGCCTGTACCATGAACACTTTAGGAGACTTTCTGCTCCATTGGCAGGTACTTGGTCCACTCATTTTTGTTCTCCGCGACTCGCTTGAGCAAAGAAAGCCGACGCCGGAGCCGCTTTGAGAGGTAGGGCACAATCACGACCTTGGCGAAAAGCTTGCCAACGAATCCCAGGGGCATCGTGAACCGGATCTTCTCGTTAAGCACGGTGCGCTCATTCATTACGTAGAAATAATGGTCGTGCTGGAACCGCTTGAAACGTCCGCGCTCCATGGTGTCTTGAAAAAAAGTGGGCCGCTCATATTTTGTAATGATGCTTTCATGCATCTGCGGCATCCCGAACTTCCACCCAGCCCACAACAGCTTATCGTTTTCCACGATCAATCCGCTGGTCTTGCCCTCGATGGGCTTCATCCCCAGCGCCTTCCCGACCAGCTCAACGTTGGTCGAGAGCAGAAAACATCTCTCGATCGGAGCGCTGATAAAAATACTGTCACTTATGGTAAACATGGGACCCCTGTAGACAAATTGTACTGGCCTGCACAACGTCGTCTCAACCCAAGGCAGTCCTGCAGTTTGTCGCTATCCACAGTTGATGCTTGATCTCGCAGTATTGCTTCTACTGTACTGCGGGCATTTGCAAATTTCGATGAAAAAACTGCGCGCTATAAACAGTCCGACCAAATCGGGAAGGATCAGAGCGTCGCCAATCGTGTCTCGACCAACGTCTTGCAGCGTTCAAGAAATGCCGCCAACGAGACGCCGCCCTCATCGCCTTTGCCGCGGGTGCGGACGCTGACTGCTTCGCTCGCTGCCTCCTTATCGCCCATGACCAGGACAAACGGCACCTTCTGCAGTGTGAACTCTCGAATCTTCGCGTTCATCTTCTCATTACGAGCATCGAGCTCCACGCGCAGGCCGGCAGCCTCGAGCTTCGCCTTCACACTCTGCGCGTACTCGAGGTGCTTCTCCGAGATCGGCACCAGCCCGACCTGCACCGGAGCCAGCCACAACGGGAATGCGCCCGCATAGTGCTCGATCAGCACGCCAAAAAATCTCTCCACGCTGCCGAACAGCGCGCGATGCACCATTACCGGCCGATGCAGCCCGCCGTCTTCGCCTTTGTACTCCAGCTCAAACCGCTCAGGCAGGTTGAAGTCGAACTGCACCGTCGAGAGCTGCCACAACCGGCCCAGTACATCGACGAGCTTGATATCAATCTTCGGCCCGTAGAACGCAGCCTCGCCCGGAATCTCCTTGAACGGAATGCCCTTTTCGCCCAACACTTTCTTCAGCGATGCCGCGGCGAATTCCCAGTTCTCATCTGAGCCCACATAGCTTTTGCGGTCCTTCGGGTCCCAGGTCGAAAGCTCGATCTTGAACTCCGAGAAGCCGAAGGTCTTCAGCACGCTCTCGGCGAACTCGACGCATGCCGCAATCTCACTCTCAATCTGCGACGGCATGCAGAAGATGTGCGCATCGTCCTGCGTGAAGCCGCGCACACGCAGCAGCCCGTGCATCGTTCCCGAGCGCTCATAACGGTACACATTGCCCAGCTCCGCATAGCGCTGCGGCAGATCACGATAGCTCTTCGGCGAATTCTTGTAGATCAAAATATGGCCGGGACAGTTCATCGGCTTCAGCCTGTACTCCGCGTCGTCCAGCTCCATCGGCGGATACATGTTCTGCGAATAAAACCCCTCGTGCCCCGAGATCTTCCACAACTCCCGTCGCATAATATGCGGGGTAAACACCATTTGGTAACCACGACGGATACATTCGTCACGCATCCAGTCTTCCATCGTCTTGCGGATCAGTCCGCCCTTCGGATGCCAGAAGATTAAACCCGCCCCTGCAACCTCCTGGATGGAGAACAGATCGAGCTGCTTGCCGAGCACGCGATGGTCGCGCGCCTTAATCTCCTCCAGCCGCTTGAAGTGCGCATCGAGATCCTTCGCGTTGAAAAACGCCGTGCCATAGATGCGCTGCAACTGCTGATTCTTCTCGTCGCCAAGCCAATAAGCCCCGGCAATCGACATGATTTTGAACGCCTTCACGCGTCCGGTCGAGGGGACATGCGGGCCGCGGCAGAAGTCGACGAACTTGCCGTTGCGGTAAAGCGAGATCTCATCGCCCGGCTGCGTGAACTTCTCGATGAAGTGCACCTTCATGAAGTCGCCGTTCTCCGCGTAGTCCTTCAATCCCATCTCGCGCGACTCTTCTTCGCGGATGAACTTCTCGTCTCGCGCAACAACCTCGCCCATGCGCTTCTCGATCGCAGCCAAGTCGTCTTCCGTGAACGGCGTCTCGCGATACACGTCGTAAAAGAACCCCAAGTCCGTCGCCGGTCCGTGGCCGAGCTTGGTCTCTGGAAATAGCTCCAGAATCGCCGTCGCCATCACATGCGCGGCGGAGTGGCGCACCACCTTCAGCGCCGCCTCATCGCTCTCTTTCAACAGCTCCAGCGCAACATCCTCGTTCAGAGGCGCAGCGAGGTCGACCAGACGCTCTCCGCTCTCAATCCCGCCATACATCGCGGCCTCGGAGTTCTCTTCCGCCGAAGCAGTTTCACCTGCGGCAACCGGGGCCAGCGGACGAATCGGTCGGATTCTTGCCACCACTACCGCTGCCGCAAGACGGGGTGAGATGCTCATCGCCACATCATGTGCTGTTGTACCGCGCGGAACCTCGCGCACCGAACCATCCGGAAGCTGAATCTTGATCTGCTCACTCATAGCGTCATCTACCAGCATACTTTCCTTGCCGCTATGGCACCAATCTTCCTCCCCCGTTCGTTGCAGCCTCGCTCCCATCCCTTGCTATATGCGGCGATTCCTTGCCGCCGCATACTGAACCTCAGTCTTGCGCCGTGCAGAGAGCGAAGGCGAAGACAAAGGACAAGCTGGCAAGGAGCAACTCACATGCATCTGTCTCGGCAATCCAAGCTCTCCTCCACCGTTCGGTGCCCACTCTGCGGGCAGGCGTTTCTCATCTTCGCCCAACGCGGCGCGGGCTCGGTCGACACCATGAGCCTCCGCGTCATCGAGCACGCTCTGCGCAACCACCATAGCCGCCGCGACCAATCCAACGTTCATCCCGAACGTACCTTCAACATCCCCAGTTGGTCCGGAGCGCAGCCCTACGAGGCTTCAGCTTCGCTCGGTAATCTCCTCGATAACGCAATTTAGCCGGCATCCGAAGTCGTCGGAGCGTTGCAGAATCCAAAGATTCTTCGTGGTGGCGCGGAGGGTCTCAAGGGTCTTGCCAGAGTTTCCAAAAAAGCAAGAGGGCGGCCTGGAATCAACGGGCTGCCGCTTTTTTGCGCCGAAGGTCCTTCCCAAGGGAAAAAATAAGGGCCGCGCCATCCCGGCAGCGGCCCTCTGTGCTCTTCTTGCTCGCACGGTAAATCTATGCAATCTCAGGAATATGCTTCACTTCCCGCTCGGCGGGCATGTGTTTCCTAAGCCACACGTTGGCCCTCCACCGTCCTACGAACGGCGCAGCGGCGATCATTGCAAACGAAACGGCTAAAGCGATGTGCATTCAACATCTCCTTTCTCCCCAGGGTTTTACGGCTTCCTTCAGGGTTGAACCGGCAGCCAGACTGCAAAATATTGCATGTTGCTACTGTTGATTCCTTACTATCCCCCCGCCGAACCACCCTCGACATCCCACCTTCGTGTTATGCCCCGAACGAAAGTGGTATTTTCACCTCCCGCCGCCCATTTCCGTACTCTGGGTCCACCTCTACCCATCCCGCTCTACCCCAGGCACATCGCCTAAAATAGCCCCATGTCTTACGCCTCAGCGGTCGACCATCTCTACGCCCTGGGCCACGAGCTCGCCCCGGCCGCGCCCAGCGCCCCCCGCCGCAAGTTCGACCTCGAACACATGCGTATCCTTGCAGCCGCGCTCGCCAGCCCGCAAAACACCTTCCCCTCAATCCTGATCGCCGGGACTAACGGCAAAGGCTCCACCGCAGCCACATTGAGCAGCATCCTCACCGCCGCCGGTTACCGCACCGGCCTCTATACCTCGCCGCACCTCATCCGGGTCAACGAGCGCATCCAGATCGACGGCGTCGAGATCTCCGACGACGACTTCGCCCGCCTCTACTTCCAGGTCGACGACACCGCCCGCCGCCTCGTCGAAGCAGGCGACCTGCCCCACCCCCCAAGCTTCTTCGAGGTCCTCACCGCGCTTGCCTTCCTCTACTTCGCCGGAAGTACCCACCCGGAAGCTGTCACTTCAACCGAAGCGGAGCGGAGTGGAGAAACCCGCTTTTCTACCCTCAAGCCCGTGGACATCGCCATCCTCGAAGTGGGCCTTGGCGGTCGTTTAGACGCCACCAACATCGTCGAGCCCCTCCTCTCCGTCATCACCGACATCGCGCTCGACCACCAGGATTACCTTGGCGACACCATCGCCGAGATCACCCGCGAAAAGGCCGGCATCCTCCGCGCAAACGGCATCCTCATTACCCTCCCTCAGCACCCGGAGGCCAATCAGGCCATCGGCGAAGCCGCCGCCACGCTGAACCTCACCGCGATCAACGCCGCCGACTACCTGCCTCCCGCGACTCCCGGCTCTCAACCCATCGTGTCAGAACCGTCAAATCCTTTACTCGGCAACCAATACACCATCAACTTAAATGGCGAACCCCTCCGTATCGACTCCCCGCTCTCCGGCCAGCACCAGCAGCGCAATATCGCGCTCGCAATCGCCTCTGCGGTGGCATTACGTAACAGTAATGGTTACAACCAGGCCCGAACTAGCCAAAAACGTAACCTTGATAGTTACAATATTACGAATTCCGCAATAGAAACAGGCATCCGCGACACCCGCTGGCCCGGCCGCCTCGAACTCATCCCCTCCGGCAATGGCCCAGCGATTCTCCTGGACGTCGCCCACAATCCCGCGGGCGCATGGACCCTCCGTGCTGCTCTGGCGCGCCTTCCGGAGTCGCGGCCCCGCACCCTCCTCTTCAGTTGCCTCCGGGACAAGAACCTCGCCGAGATGTCCCAGATTCTCTTCCCCCTCTTCGACTCGAGCGCCGACAGGCCGCTGGACCATATTCTCTTCGCCCCGATCGACAACCCCCGCGCCAACAGCCTCGACGATCTCCTTGCCGCAGCCCGCGCGCTCGACATCCCCGCCCAGGCCGCACCCGACATCGCCGCCGTCCTCGATCAGGCTCGCGCCCTCACGCCATCCGACGGCCTCATCATCGCCACCGGCTCCATCTACCTGGTCGGCGAGATCCGCCGTCTCGCAGGGCAAGGATGAACGACTCCCCCATGGCGAACTCGGCGCACCCAACACCTGACAGCAACCCTGCCGTAGCCAGGCCGAACGCGGAAGGCGTTCTCTCTGTCTCCGAACCCGACGTTCCCGCGCCAGTCCCGCACTCGAAACAGCCCCCCATCGCCCTACGCTGGCTCACTTACCTCCTTCTGCTCCCTCTCATCGCCCTCGCCACCGCATTCTGCGGAAGCATCTCTCTCGTCTTCGGCCTGTGGGACAAGTCCGGCCGCCAGCAGCACTTCATCGCCCGCCTCTGGGCACGTATCCTCCTCCTCATCAGCATGTCCCAGGTCAAAGTCATCGGCCGCGAGAAGCTCCACGTCTTCGAGACGGCGGTCTACGCCTGTAACCACCTCAGCTACATGGACACCCCGGTCCTCTTTGCCTGGCTGCCCTTTCAGTTCCGCATCCTCGCCAAGCAATCGCTTTGGAAGACCCCCTTCATTGGCTGGTACCTCAACCGTTCCGGCCAGGTCCCCGTCGACTCGAACAGCCCACGCTCCCTCATCGCCAGCCTCAACCGCGGCGTCACTACGCTGAAGCACGGCATGCCTCTCGTCCTCTTCCCGGAAGGAGGCCGCGCCGCCACCGGCAATCTCCAATCCATGATGTCCGGTTGCGCCTACATGGCCATCAAGGCCCAGGTCCCGCTGGTTCCGCTCACGCTCGTCGGCACCTACGAGCTTCTTCCCATTCACGTCTACGCGCTCTACCCCCGCCCTCTTGCCATCGTCGTCGGCGACCCACTCCCCACCGAAGGCCTCACGACTCGCGACGCCGACGCCCTCACCCAGCGCCTCTATCAGGCGATCTCCGACACGTATCTGCGATACCATCCAGACTCTGGAGCGACTCCGTGAACCTGCAGACAACCCGGCGAATCTTCTTAACCGCATCCAGTCTTCTGATAACTACGCTCTTCGCCGCTTCGCAAACATCTGCTCCCTCAGACCCCACCTCGCCCGTAGGCCACTGGGTCGCCGAACGCGCCTCCAATGGCGGCATCGGCTCCTGGTGCGATTTTCGTTCCGACGGCACGCTCACCACGCACATCGGCGCCATGGTCACCTCACCCATCACCCGCGCTGGAGACACCTTCACCTCGCCTGCGCCAACCACCGACGGCGCACCCGTCAAGGTGACGTATCACGTCGACGGCGACACCCTCCACCTTGTCTCCCCCAACACTCTTGACCAGACCCTCACCCGCATCGGCGCCGCACCTTCCACCACCGATCCTCTCCTCGGCAAATGGAAGCCGACCCCTCCGACAACGCCCAGCACCAACCCCGATATCGCCGCGCAGCAAAAGGCGATGGCCAACGCGATCCTGGTCTTCTCCGCCAACAACACGGAAAGCGTCCGCGTCCCCTTCACATCGGTCGAAGGCACCTGGGACCCCGCCGCTCACACCTTCCATCTTCAGAACCAACCCGCCACCGCGGTTTATTCCTTCCAACGCACAGGCGACAAGCTCGCCCTCGGCCTGCCACCCGACAATAAAAAGACCGACACGTACATTCCCGATCCAATCCTGTAACACCAAAATCACTATCATGGTTCCATGAAGCCCCGCGTTGCCATTCCCCTCCCCACCAGCACTAACGCCGACTACAACCAGCGTTCCTTCCCCCAGTACGCCTCAGCCGTAGAGCGCAGCGGCGGCACGCCCGTCGAAATTCCCCTCCACGCCACTCCCGTCGAGATCGTCAACCTCATCAACACCTGCCAGGCCGTCTTGCTCCCGGGCTCCCCCGCCGACGTCAACCCTCACAAGTACGGTCAGGATCCCCTCTCCGAGACCGCCCCAGCTGACCTCCCGCGAGAGAACGTGGACGAGCTCCTCCTTCAGGACGCGCACAATCTCTACAAACCCATCTTCGCCATCTGCTTCGGTATCCAGATGCTCAATGTGTGGCGCGGCGGCACACTCGTGCAGGATCTCAACATCCTTCCCGTCAATCACGCGGCAGGAAAAAAGGTAGCCATCGCCCACACCGCGGCAATCGCTCCCGAATCTATGCTTGGCACGCTTCTCACTCCCGAAGAGGCACCCGATCAAGAAGGTTTCTCGCGTCTCCCCATCAACTCCAGCCACCACCAGGCCATCGGCATCGCCGGCGACGGCCTAAAAGTCTCCGCCCGGTGTCCCCAGGACTCCGTCATCGAAGCCGTAGAGGGCGGGCAGGCTACTGAGGGAGCTACCGCCCACTTCGTTCTCGGCGTGCAATGGCACCCCGAACGCAGCTACGACCTCAGCCCCGCCTCGCGTGCTCTCTTCGACCGCTTCATCGCTGAATCCAAAGCCTGGCAGCCCCGCGCCGTCCACACCTCTGTCGTAAGCTCCTGAGCTCGCGCCCACCCCGCTACTTCGCATACGATCCCGGCGTCCCGCCTGATCGCGAATCATGTTCGCGCGTCGACAGAGCGTGAAGGAAATCGCGCGACTTCTCCGCAAGGCCCTGCGAAGACAGAGGCGCTACTGAAGCCTTCTGTTGCCGCGTCTCCTCCCGCTTTTTTTCCTTAGGCTGCTCGTCAACCCTCCAGGCACTTGGGCAGACGACATGGAGAAACGGCACCCACGCAAACATCACCGCGATGATTCCAATCGTTACGACGACATGGATCGAGTCAGCAGACATGGCACCCTCCCTCGCCTCGAATGGAGGCCGAACTAGAAAAATCGCCGGCACTCTTCTAGGCGTAAAACAAGGGAAGAAAGTGTCATCGTTATTCGAGAAATCCTGTGACGTCGCCGACGGTTCGCTCGTCCGCACGAGTTCCTGCACAGGGGAACCCTCCACACGCCAATCGCCATCTAAACGAGAATGAGCATGCAAAAAGTAAAGTTAGGTTCTCAAGGCGCAGTTGTCTCCCGCATGGGTCTCGGTTGCATGGGTATGAGCGAGTTCTACGGTGAGCGCAACGACGAGGAGTCTGCCGCCACCATTCTCCGCGCACTCGATCTAGGCATCAACTTCCTCGATACCGCCGACGTCTACGGCTTCGGCGACAACGAGATCCTTGTCGGCAAGACCATCAAGCCTCGTCGCGACGAGGTCTTCCTCGCCACGAAATTCGCCAACCTGCGCAAAAAAGAGGACCCCGCCTACTGGGGAGTCTCAGGCCGCCCCGAATACGTCCGCGCTGCCTGCGAAGCCTCCCTCAAGCGCCTCGGGCTCGATCACATCGACCTCTACTACCAGCACCGCGTCGACCCCAACACCCCCATCGAAGACACGGTCGCCGCCATGGCCGAGCTGGTCAAGGCCGGCAAGGTCAAATACCTCGGCCTCTCCGAAGCCTCACCCGCTACCATTCGCCGCGCCCACAAAGTCCACCCCATCACCGCGCTCCAAACCGAGTATTCCCTATGGGAGCGCCACGCCGAAGCCGAGATTATCCCCACCGTCCGAGAACTTGGCATCGGCTTCGTCCCCTACTCGCCCCTCGGCCGCGGCTTCCTCACCGGCACCATCAAAGACACCAGCAAGCTCGACTCCAAGGACTTCCGCGCCACCCGCTACCCGCGTTTCCAGGGCGAAAACTTCGACCGCAATACGGTGCTCGTCGAGCGCGTCGAAGCTATCGCCCAGCGCAAAGGCGTAACCGCCGGCCAGCTTGCTCTCGCCTGGGTTTTGTCCAGAGGTTTGGATCTCGTCCCCATTCCTGGAACCAAGCGCCGCAAGTACCTTGACGAAAACGCCGCCGCAGTCAATATCAAACTCACTCCCGCCGACATCCAGGAGCTCGAAGCCGCTATCCCGCAAAACGAGATCGCCGGCGAACGCTACAACGCAGGCGGTCTCAATACGATTGATCGTTAGACGTTCATCTAACTATAAAAGTCCTGATGTCAGGTAAAGCTGAAGCCTCAGCGAGTATGGCTGTGGCCTCAGCTTTGCCTGCCGCGTCTTTATCCATCCATCAGCGCCCAGGTGCAGTTATGCGCCTGAGCTAGGCGGTACACGCGGACTGATCGCCTGCGAGCGAGAGCTCTCCCGATCTCTCCGGGTGGATAGAGCATGAAGAAAATCTCTTGATTGATTCTCATAACGCGGTGAAGCAAGGGGGGTCACCGAAGCTGGCCGGCACCGTTTCTTGGACCCCACTTTTTGCGATGCCGGCCCGTTCGGATTCCCGGGGGATCTCCGTAAAGACGGACAGACAACGCCCAGAATTGGAACCCAGGCAAACATCAAAGCGATAATTCCTGCAGTTGTAACGATGCGGATCGAGTCTTGGGACATACATTCTCCAGTTGCTCTACGAGGGATAAAGCCGGAAAGAGTCGCCGGTATTCGCATAAGCGTAAAACGGTGGAAAAAGGTGACATAAATATTTAATTTTTTTGGCGGAGGCCACCGAGCTCGAACCGCGTCGTGACGGTAGTATCGTCGCTAAGGTGAGCCTTCGCGCCACTCGCGAGCCGCTCTCGCCCAAATCCCGTCCATGCCCAATCTCTCCGAATCGCAGATCGCCACGCTCCTCAGCCCATACCTGACCCCACCCACCGCCATCCTCCCCCGGCTCTCCGCGTACCTCGATCTCCTCCTCAAGTGGAACGCCCGCACCAACCTCACCGCCATCCGCGATCCCGAGGAGATCGTCCGCCGTCACTTCGGCGAGAGCCTCTTCGCTGGCCTGCACATCCCGGCCGAAACCAAGACCCTCGTCGACGTCGGCTCCGGAGCCGGTTTCCCCGGGCTCCCCATCGCCTTGCTCCACCCCGAAATCCAGGTCACGCTCGCCGAATCCCAGAACAAAAAATCCACCTTCCTCCGCGAAGCCGTCCGCACCCTCGCCCTCCGAAACGTCGAGATATGGCCCAGCCGGGTCGAATCTATGCCCCCCAACCGCCTGTTCAACGTCGTCACCCTTCGCGCCGTCGACGATATGGCCACCGCCCTCCCAGCAGCC
Organism: uncultured Acidobacteriaceae bacterium; assembly: GCA_963841335.1. GTDB lineage: Bacteria > Acidobacteriota > Terriglobia > Terriglobales > Acidobacteriaceae > Edaphobacter. The sequence goes on from CAWJCF010000001.1 coordinate 1,996,934, forward strand.
AAGGCGCGAATCGCCGCCCGCGGCCAACTCCTCCTCCTCACGACATCAACCCACCCCCCTACCGGCGGCGCCTCGATCCCCCTCCCAAACTCTCAAACCGGCATCCTCTACGTCGAACGTCTTACGACCTAGGGACGAACCCCATCCGGTTCCCCAAGATCTGACGACCGAAACCGGGCAACTGAGAACCCGCCCCATTTCCATTTCGGAAAAACTCCTTTTTTTCTTGCAAAAACCCCTTGTGCCGCGGGGGAACCTTTGTTATAAACACCCTTGCCCCTGGAATAGCAGGGGAACTCCCCACGTAATGCACTGCCGCTACACAAGGGGAAACCTCTGTGCTGCGAACCAAGGGAGCAACACGGCCATGTCCGCACCGAAGAACGTACCCCCCGCAACGGAACCACTCCATTCCCTCGATCAAGCCGCAGCCGAGGACACCCATTACCGCTATACCTCAGACACCTACCAGAAGGTCCTCGACTACCACGTCGCCGAGATCCTCCTCAGCACAATCGTCCTCGCGGTTATCGCGCTCCTCCGTCTTCACCACTAAACCTCAAGGTTCCCGTCATCAGGCCGGATTCCCTCCGGGCCGTTGCCAGTTGAGCCGCTTTCTCGATAATTCCCCCCTAATCAACATCAATCGAGCTGGCCCTCCACCACGATTCGAGATAAGGCCCCGACTATCTCCCATTTGGGAGATGGCGTCTTCGTTAACCCTCCGATAACCTGCCTACAAAGCTACAAGTCATTCAAACTAAAAATCCAAGGACGCCTTCGCCATGCTGCGCTCATTTTCTGCCCGTATTGCCTTGCTCATACTTCTCCCAACAGCCCTGATCCAGGCCCAGAACCTCCTTCCAAACCTGGAGTTCCATACCGAAGCATCCTTGCTCACTGCCTACAGCTCCTCCGTAAGCCCATCCGAGACTCAACCTGACCCCACCAGCGAAGGCTTTTACCGGAGCGATTTCACCAAAAGTCCCGCAGTGAAATCCTCCAACGCCCAACCGCAGGTCGCAAGTACCTCAGTGCGCCCCTTTTCCAAGGTGGGTGTGGGGTTCAACGTTGGCTTCCTCGGAATCGGCGCAGAGATCGCCACCCCTCTGCACCAACGCGGCAACCTTCGCGTCTCCGGCAACGCCTTCCAATACTCCGCTCCCTTCAACACCAATGGCTTCGACGTCGACGCCACCTTCAAAGTGGCCTCCGTCCGCGTTGCCTACGACTTTCTTCCCTTCGCCGGCTCTTTTCACATCAGCCCGCTGCTGATGGCCTATAACGGGAACAACTTCGGTGGAACGGTCACCGTCCAACCTCAGAACTCCGTCACGATCAACAACACCGTCTACTTCAGCAATGCCGCGGATCCAATCAAGGGAACGCCGTCGGTGACCTTCTCCAAGGTCGCCCCTGGCTTCACGATTGGCTGGGGAAACCTCATTCCCCGGGGCGAACACAGTCATATCAGCTTTCCCTTCGAAATTGGCGGCGTCTACTCCGGCCAGCCCAAGGTCAATATGAATCTCACCGGAACTGCCTGCAATGCCTCGGGAACGAGCTGCAAACCTGTCGCGACCGACCCGGGAATTCAGGCCAACATAGCCGCCCAGCAGAACACCTACATCAGCGATTACTCCTGGCTCCGGTTCTACCCGATTGTCCAGTTCGGAATCGGCTACAAGTTCTAAAAAGCACCCCAATGTTCCACGTGGAACACAGCGCAAGGCGTAACACGGATAAAAAAGATAAAGGGCTGATAAAAGACACCAAACAACGAATACCCGAAGAGCAGAACCTCCAAGCTTCTTCTCTTATCAGTTTTTATCCCTCTTATCCGTGTTACGCCTTACTTCCATCCGTAACAATGTTCCACGTGGAACAAAAGATTTCCACAGCGCGAGTCGCCAAACCGGCCAGAAACCGCAGCTTTTTGCATGTTCCACACGTTCTCCACAGGTCTCGCCACTTCTGCACAACCCCCCTCATATTGCTATCCATTCCCTCGCCCGATACCCTTCTCTCTACGCCGATGATCACCATTCACCCCGTCAATAAAACCAAGCCCGCACTCCCACCCGCCCCCCAGTCTTCCAAGATCATCGCCGTCGTCAACCAGAAAGGCGGAGTCGGAAAAACTACCACCGCCATCAACCTGGCAGCCTCTCTCGCCCTCGAAGGCCTCAAAACCCTCCTCATCGACTGCGATCCCCAGGCCAACTCCACCGGAGGCCTCGGCCACGCCCGCGAACGGGATGGAGAAACGGCCCGCCTCAGTATCTACGACATCCTCCTCGGCTCAGCCACCATCGCCGAAGCCACCCTCTCCACCGAGATCGACACCCTCAAGCTCGTTCCCAGCAGCAAAAACCTCATCGGCGCCACCATCGAGCTCATCGGCCTCGAAGGGCGCGAGTTCAAGTTACGCGAGGCCCTGGCCCCCATCCGCACCGACTATTCCTTCATCCTACTCGACTGCCCTCCCGCCCTGGACCTCCTCACTTTGAACGCTCTGGTCGCGGCTGACGGCCTCCTCGTCCCCATGCAGGCCGAGTACTTCGCCCTCGAAGGCATCTCCGAGCTCATGTCCACCCTCGATCGAGTCACCCAGGCCTTCAACCCCTCGCTCGCCCTGGAAGGCGTCCTCCTCACCATGTACGACGACCGCACCAACCTCGCCCTTCAGGTCACCGACAACCTCAAATCCTTCTTCAATGAAAAACTCCTCAAGACTTCCATTCCTCGCAACGTCCGCCTCGCCGAAGCCCCCAGCCACGGCAAACCCGTAGCCCTCTACGACCCCAAGTCCCGTGGAGCAGAGGCTTACCGCGAACTGGCCCTTGAGATCCTCCAGCGCAATAACCTCGAAAGCCCCGAGGCCAGGCGCCGCCAGGCCGCCGCGGCAGCAGCCGCAAGCGCACTCAAATCCTTCCAGGCCCCGGAAAAGAAGAAGACCCGTTTCTGGCAATCCAGCAAAGAAACCTAAAAAAGTGACCGGCCAACGGCCGGACCAAGGAATCCCGTACCACCCAGTCCGGTATACAAGCCACGAAGTGGCCGCCCCACGCGCAGTGGGCCCGGCCGGCAGGCCAAAAGCATTTCAAAGAGAAAAAGAAAGAAAACCATGTCCACAGCCACCGACCCAAAACGCAGAGCCCTGGGAAAAGGTCTCGAATCCCTCCTACCCTCGCGACCAGCGCCAGCCATCGCACCCGTCATCGCGGCGGTAGCCGAATCAACCGGCAAGCCCCTGGAGATCCCTCTCGACCACATCGAGCGCAACCCCTACCAGACCCGCACCCAGTTCGACGAAGAGAAGCTCACCGAACTGGCACACTCGATCACCGCCTCCGGAGTTGTCCAGCCCATCGTCGTCCGCGCCCTCACCCCGGCAAAAGGCGAAGTAAAGTATCAACTGATCACCGGCGAACGCCGCTGGTTAGCCAGCAAAAAAGCCGGCAAGACCACCATCCCCGCGATCGTCCGCCAGGTCTCCGACGAGCAGACCCTCGAGATGACCATCGTAGAAAACCTCCAGCGGGCCGATCTCAATCCAATGGAACAAGCTCGTGCCTATCAACGACTTAGCCAGGACTTCAAGCTCACTCAGGAGCAAATGGCCCAGCGCACCGGCAAAGAGCGCGCCAGCGTAGCTAACTTCCTTCGTTTGTTACGCTTACCCGCGCCGGTTCAGCAAAAAGTCGAGTCTGGCGACCTCACCTTCGGCCATGCCCGCACCCTCCTCGCGCTGGACTCAGCAGAATCAATCACTTCCGCCGCCCAAAAAGTGCTCGCCCTCAATCTCTCAGTCCGTCAGACCGAAAATTATGTCCAGGGTCTCATCAACCCAGAAGCAAAACAATCCAAAGAAGTTAAGCCCACTCAACCGGAAGACCCTAACGTCCGCGAAGCCCAGGATCGTCTCCGCCGCCACCTCGGCCTCAAGGTCAAGATCGAAGACAAGAAGGGCAAAGGCCGCGTTATCATCGAATACTCCGGACTGGAAGACTTCGACGCCATCCTCACCGCCCTCGGCGGCGAATAGCCTATCCCCGGTCCCTAGAAAATTGTTCAAAAACCTCATCAAGACGCCAGGAGAACGCAGAATGCGCAACACACCTCGCACGAGACTCTATTTGTTCCTCATCCTGTTACAAATTGCAGTTGTCTCCGCAATCGCGCAGACTCCCACGCGTACTCTCCTGCGCACCGGACATCTCCTCGACGTAAAAACTGGCTCCGAAGCAACGGGGCAAACCATCATCATCACCGGCGACCGCATTACCGCCATCGCGCCCACAACCTCCACCCCCAAGCAGCCAGGCGACACCGAAATCGACCTCACGCGCTACACAGTCATGCCCGGCCTCATCGACGTGCACACGCACCTCACCATGGCCAACAACTTCGACCCCTACTTCGAGCTCACCATGACCCCCGGCAAAGAAGCCATCATTGGAGTCGAGAACGCCAAGGTCACCCTCGAAGCCGGCTTCACCACCGTCCGCAACGTCGGCGCCAACGACTACACAGACGTAGCCCTCCGCGACGAGATCAACGCTGGCCACATCCCCGGCCCGCACATGCAGGTCTCCGGTCCGCCCATCGGCATCACCGGCGGCCACATGGACGAGAACCTGCTCCCGTACGAGTACCACATCCACGGCGAAGGCGTAGCCGACGGCGTCCCCGCCGTCCAGCATCAGGTCCGCGAGAACATCAAATACGGAGCCGACCTCATCAAGATCGCCTCCACCGGCGGCGTGCTCTCCAAAGGAGACGACCCGCAGGCCAGCCAGTTCACCAAAGAAGAGCTGGCGGCCATCGTCGCCGACGCCCACCGTCTCGGCCGCAAAGTCGCCTCACATGCCCACGGAGCCCAAGGCATCCTCTGGGCCGCCGAAGCCGGCGTCGACTCCATTGAGCACGGCACCTGGATCAACGACGACTGCATCGCCGCAATGAAGCAGCACGGCACCTACTTCGTCCCCACCGCTTACCTCATCGACTGGGTGCAGCAGAATGGCCATCTCCCGGCCATCTACCAACAAAAGATGAAGGATGTCAGCGCCGTCGAAAAGACCAACGCCATCCACGCCATCAAGTCCGGAGTCAAAGTCGCTCTAGGCACCGACGCCGCCGTCTACCCGCACGGCCTCAACGCGCATGAGCTCGACGTCTACGTCAACCAGTTCGGCATGTCGCCGCTCGCTGCCATCCAGACCGGCACCCTCAACGCCGCCGACCTCATGGGCTGGACCGACCGCGTCGGCTCCATCGAACCCGGCAAGTGGGCCGACATCATCGCCATCGAAGGCGACCCGCTCAAGGACGTCAGAATCCTCCAGCACGTCCCCTTCGTCATGAAGTCCGGCGTCGTCTACAAAAACGAACCCAGCAAGTAATAAGTCACAAATAGAAAGCACAGCGAAGCGCTATCAGTTTTTATCAGTCTTTATCCCTCTGATCACTGTTACGCCTTCGCTGTTCAAGGTCCACTCACCAATGAAAGCCGCGCCCCTCGTCTTCCGGTTCCGTTTTCTCATTCACGCCGTAATCTTTGTACTCGCGTTCAACGTGCCTTGGAACTATTGGCTGCATCTCGATATGGATGCCAGCGGTTCAACATGGCTTCTGCTGTCAACATGGCTGGCGCGCAATCGTTGGCTCTCATTCTCGGGAGCGACGATTGCGCTGCTCATCTTCGGCGCTCTCTGCGCTCTGATTGCAGCCATCCTCCGAACCTCCGGTTCCGCATACATCGGATTCTCGACGGTCCAGTCCGGCTCCATGCATGGTGACAAAGTCGTCGCGGCCGGGCCCTACCGGTTTGTGCGGAACCCGCTCTACCTCGGCATCATCATGCTGACGTTCTCGCTGGCCCTCCTGATGCCACCCAGCGGAGCGATCTTCTCCATCATCTGCATCATCCTCTTCGAGCTCGTGCTCATCGCAGGCGAGGAGCCGTTTCTAACCGAGAAGCTCGGCCAATCCTATCTGCAATATCGCGCACGAGTGCCAAGGCTCATTCCCGCCCTATCGCCCCGGATCCCTCCATCGGAAGCGCTGCCCAACTGGCGCGCTGCCTTTCTCAGCGAGACCTTCTTCTGGGGATTCTTTCTCACCTGGCTCATCGTCGGCTGGCGATACAACGCCCTCCTCATGGCGCAGGGCACCCTCATCTCGCTGGGACTATCGCTCGTAGTGCGAGCGATCCTGCCGCGCCGCTAGCACTCCACCGGTTCAGCGCAGATTTCAAATATCCAGGAAATCCCTCTTATCGGCCTTTATCACTCTTATCACCGTTACGTCGTCATCCCGTTAGCCCCCAAACGAAAAACCCGCCGCATCCCCGAATCAGGGGACACAGCGGGCTAATCGTTCCTACCTCACAAACGCCGGACAAATATGACGATGGGGAGGGCCACTTACAGCGACACAATCGCGCAATCTTCGCGAAATCGCATCGCCCAACAACTACTTCTTCACGGGAGCGATCGAATCCTTCGCAACCTTGGCCACGCGGAACTTCACCACGGTCTTGGCCTTGATCTTGATCGTCTCGCCGGTCTGCGGGTTGCGACCCAGGCGCGCCTTGCGCTCAGCCTTCACCAGCTTGCCGATGCCGGGAATGGTGAACTCGCCATTCTTCTTGGTCTCTTTCACTGCTGTCTCGGCGAGAAGTTCCAGACCCGCGGCGGCCTGCTTGTTGGTGAGCTCGAGCTTCTCCGCCATGTGGCGAACCAGCGCTGTCTTTGTCATTCCCTTTGCCATGTGTGTTGCTCCTTCTACGTTCGAATTATGATTTCGCGGTCCGCTCGCCGGCCTGCCTGAAAACTGTGTGGGGCCCGCATCCTGTTTCATATGCGAAATCACCAATGTTCATGCGGGTGCGGAGAACCGTACCGCATTTCACCTTCATCCTTTCCGAGCGCTTTGTCAATATCCTTTCTTCGGTTTCCACAGGTTTTTTACGGTTTTCTTAGGTTTTGTTCGGTTACAGGCACATTTTTATTACAAAAACCCGGCAAAATCGCTCTTTTCGAGGTTTACCCTGGCAGGGTTGTTCCCAATGGCCGACTCTCCCGAAGCGCCGTATATAGATCCTCGTCGAGGTTATCCTGAGCGAACTTCCCACCGGTATTCAAATGAAGTTGCAGCTCGACGTCCCGGTCATCCAGCCAGCGAAGAATGTGCAAGGAGGAGTGCGTTAGCAAACCGCGGTCATCCACTTCTCATCATCGATCAGTTACTGACGCCTCGCGCGTTTGCAGGGACCGATTCTGGATGGCGATAGCCGAGCCGCTAATGGCCGGGCTTGGGTGTATCCGGCCAGGTGGGGCTGGCCAGCTGGATCGTCATCACGGGACCCTCCGCGTAAAGCGGACCGCGTTCTCTCGCGAAGGTCGTGGCCTCGCCACCGATAGTCCAAACTTGAATGTCAGGAGGCGCCTTGCCGATGATCGGGGCCACCACCCCCGCAACTCCACCAATGTCGATCTTGATGTTGTAGTGGATCGCCTTCCGCGAAGACCCGGCGACAAAGCACTTCTCGTCACCCACGTTAGTGATGACGAGTTTCACCAGCCTCGGCTTCGGTGTAGCCACCACCATGGACACGGTTGTCGCCAGGGAGTCCAAAGGCAGGTTTTCGAGCAGGATGGGCACCAGTCCATTCGCCAGATCCGGCCGCAGATCGAGATGCTCGCTCTTAACCTCGTCTTTCCCATCTTTTCCCATCGAATGCACCGTAACCTGTCCGCTACTGGCGTCAATCAGCACATCCATCGGATGAGGAAACGAAGGCCCTTTCTGAATGTGGTGGTCGCTGATGAGTTGGAACGTCTGGCGCTGCGAGTAGACTGTCGTTTCATCGTCAATCGACCCATCTTTGAAATGGAAGACCGTTCGCGATGTGACGCGGCCACCCCGCACCACCTGGAAGCTGTCTCCGGAAGCGACCACTTTTCCATCCTCATTACGCACTTCAAGGAACCCGTGAATCGTTCCCTGCACAGCGCGCACGGGAACCGGATCCGCCTGTGCGGTCGGCTGTAATGCCCAGACCAGCGGGAGCATGAGGGAACAAATTCGAAGGCGTTTCGCGAAAAGAATATTCATGGGCCAGACACCAGAAGTCGGTCGGAGAAGAAGGGGCTTGCATGAGTGTCCTCCCAACGCGCTATCTCTGGTGTAGATGGGAACTATGCCGAATGAGTTGTGTCCCAACCCCACGTGGTCGGTAACGCTAAGTCGGCTCGCAGGAAATTCCGGTCACCTCCCAAAACACGCAAGCCATCATCTCACGCGTTGAGCCCCTGCCCGCATCGCACATTCCTACGCAAACTCGATCCCCAAAGATCCGTCTTATCCGTCTTTATCACTCCTATCACTGTTACGCATTCACTACGCCCATAGAAAAATCGGGTAACAACGTCCTCATCGCCTCATACGCAAAGATTAATCTTTCGCCCCCATCTAAACATGCATCCGATTGATGAAACGAGGAATCCGACCCCTAGCATTGGGAACCATCCGATAACGCTTCCATTTGGGTCAACGAAAAACAAGGAGAACAAAACTATGCCTTACATCACAACGAAGGATGGCACCTCCATCTACTACAAAGACTGGGGCACCGGACAGCCCATCACCTTCTCGCACGGCTGGCCCCTCACCGCCGACGCCTGGGACGCCCAGATGCTCTTCTTCGGCCAGAAAGGCTATCGCGTCATCGCGCTCGACCGTCGCGGCAACGGTCGCTCCAGCCAGCCCTGGGACGGCAACGACATGGATCACTACGCCGACGATCTCGCCGAACTATACGACCACCTCGACCTCAAGAACGCCATTGCTGTCGGCCACTCCACCGGCGGCGGCGAAGTCGCGCGTTACCTCGGACGTCACGGCAGCAAACGCGTCGCCAAGGCAGTCCTCATCAGCGCCGTCCCGCCCCTCATGCTCAAGACCGCCGCGAACCCTCTCGGCCTGCCGATGTCAGCCTTCGACGGAATCCGCGCGGGTCTCGTTGCTGACCGTTCGCAGTTCTACAAAGACCTTACCCTCCCGTTCTTCGGCTACAACCGCCCCGGCGCGAAGATCTCCGAGGGCGTTCGCGACAACTTCTGGCTCCAGGGCATGCTCGGCTCTCACAAGAGCGAGTACGACACTGTCAAGGCGTTCTCCGAAACCGACTTCACCGAAGACCTCAAGAAGATCGACATCCCCGTCCTCGTCCTTCACGGCGAAGACGACCAGATCGTCCCCATCGACGCAGCAGGCCGCGCCTCCGCCAAGATCCTGAAGAACGCCAAGCTCAAAACCTACCCCGCCTATCCCCACGGCATGCCCATCATCCACGCCGACGAGATCAACGCCGACCTGCTCGCCTTCATCAAATCCTGATTGAAAGATCCACACGGACAACCGGCGTCCGTTTTTCTATGCCAGCCACAAATCCCCGGGTTCCCCATCCTTCGAGCTTTTGCGAAGGGTGGGATCCCACATACTCAACTAGCCACCGCTGTGCTGTCGCGTACAGCCGCTCTCGAATGGGGACCGACTCTAGAAATTTCCACAGAAATATTTTCAAAAAGTGACATTTTTTCAGCGCTCAAATATCACGATCCAAAAACCACGACCCAACCAGCAGTTCACCACAAATTCACCACAAAAAACCATCTCAAAACCACACATTTTCTCAAAAACCCCCTGTAAAACACCCCCTCCACCAGCGCCAGAAAAAACTGAAAAAAACAGTCGTAACGCAAAAGCGTTAAGCTTTCTTAGTAGGCCGAGGAAAAAAGAATGCAGATTGGAGTAGACAGTTTTGCCGCGTCAGTTCCTGACCCAGTGACCGGCGCGACGATAACCCCCCAGGAACGAATCGCTCAGCTGCTCGATGAGATTGCCCAGGCAGACCAGGTCGGCCTCGATGTCTTCGGTCTCGGCGAACACCATCGCAGCGAGTACCTCGACTCCGCCCCCGCAGTTATTCTCGCCGCTGCAGCAGCGCGCACAACGAAGATTCGCCTCACCAGCGCAGTTACCGTCCTCAGCGCAGCAGACCCAGTCCGCGTCTTTCAGGAGTTCGCCACGCTGGATCTGATCTCCGGTGGCCGCGCAGAAATCGTTGCGGGCCGCGGCTCCTTCATCGAATCTTTTCCGCTCTTCGGCCTCAAGCTCGAGGACTACGACGATCTCTTCGCCGAAAAGCTCGACCTTCTCCTTGCTCTCCGCGAAAACACGCATGTCCATTGGTCGGGAAAGCATCGCGCACCGCTGACAGGACAGGGCGTGTATCCGCGTCCGTTACAAAATCCTTTGCCCATCTGGCTCGGCGTAGGCGGCACACCGCAGTCCTTCATCCGCGCCGGAATCCTTGGCCTCCCATTGATGGTCGCCATCATCGGAGGCGAACCGCACCGCTTCCGCCCACTCATCGATCTCTATCGCGAAGCCGGAGCACGCGCAGGCCATGCGCCCGAATCTCTCAAAGTCGGCATTCACGCGCTGGGTTACGTCGCAGACACCGACGAGCAGGCTGCAAAAGATTTCTTCCCGGGCTACGCGCAGGCGTTTACGAAGATTGGCCAAGAGCGCGGCTGGCCGCCCGTAACGCGCAATCAATTCGAAGCTCTGCGCAGGCCCAGCGGTGCGCTCATCGTCAGCGATCCCGAGAAGGTTGCCGAAAAAGTTCTACGCATCAACGAGGATCTGGGCGGCATCTCCCGGCTCAGCTTCCAGATGAGCGTTGCAGGACTCGCGCACGACAAGCTCATCCGCGCAACCGAACTGCTCGGAAGTCGCGTAGCTCCCATCATCCGTAAGGCGTTACCGGCATCTGCACGTTTGACTTGAGTGCTTCTTTACTTTGCCTGCGGCACCATGATCTGTTGGTAGACCTGCTCCAGCGGCTCTGGAGAGACACTCACTCTGCCGCGATATGGATTATCCAGAACGGCAATCTGGAAGATGATGAGTCCCAGTAGCGCGGAGAATAGGACAGTCATTGCGATATGCATCCCGAAGCTCGGCATGTGAAAGAACCACGTGAGCGCGATGCAGATCAACGTACCGAGGATAACCAATGACCACAACGGTCCCGGCATCTCGTCTTTCACGCTATTGAGCCGCGCTCTTCGGCTTTCGGTCAGCTCGTTGAATGCTCGGTAGGCCTCCGCCGCCAATATCTTCTGTCTTTCGGTTGTGGGTTCGAACGACATGAAGTGTTCCTGGAAGTCATTCAGTATGCCGGTGGCATTGTTAGGAACGATGCCGCGTTGTTGCATCGGCCATCCAACGTCAATCACGGCACGCGTGTACCTGCGCAGGTCGTCCTGCATGATACTGCGCACCGGCTCGGGATAAGCGCCGACATCACGATAAAGCGCACCGAGGGCGGTCGCCTCATGACTGACTTTGCCTTGCACGTCGGAGTAGGTAGTCCACGCCCCAATTGCCAACAGGCCGAGCGCTACGCCGAAGATGACTGCCATTCCGGCGAGATAAAACCCGACTATATCGTTGTGCGAATGATTAGTGTGGAGACGCTGGACCCAGCCGCGTGTCAACCAAAGCCCCAGCAGCCCCACGACAACGAACAGCCCTATCGTGAGGACGCCAAATAACCAATTCGGAATATCGTAGACCCAGTACATAGTCAAAGACGCTCCGCAGGGACCAAGGTAAACAGCGTATCACTGCAAACCCGGTAATCGTCGTGGCGATGAGACTGGATCGATGATGTCGAGCGCACTAAAACAAGGGTTTCTTTGGTTTCCCGACTAACGGCTCATTCAGCATCGCAATCACCGGAGCCGCAGCCTTGAATCGCTCGACGACTTCTTTCCCCAACGAAGCTTTCGTCGCGGTCTCGCCCGGCAGTTTCGCCGAAACTCCCCATTGCCGATTCTTCAACAGATCGATCGCCGGATGATCTTCGGGAAATCCCTTCGGCGCGCGGGTCAGCGAGGCGCCGTCGAACTCAGTCATCAACGACCGCAGCTTCTTCGCCTTCATCAACGCACGAAACTCCTGATGGTGTTCTGCGAGATAACGACGGATCGCCAGCAACTGCTCGCGTTCCGGCATGTAGACCCCAGCCGCAATGAAAACCTCTTCGGGGCTGACGTGAAAGTAGAAGCCGCCACCCGAGGTTTTCTCGAGTCCTTCCCTTGCCCACCATGCGGAGACGTGGGTCTTGTAAGGCTGTTTGTTTTTGCTAAAGCGGATATCGCGGTAGATGCGCATCATGATCTTCTGCGGTGGGCGCACATGCACAGGGGAGAAGTCCACCATGGCCTCATTGATCTCACTGATGAGCGCGAGCATCGGGGCCTTCAGTTCATGCTCGTAGACGGACTTGCGGGCATCGAACCAGCTGCGGTCGTTGTTGCGCTTCAGGCCTCGCAGAAACTTGATTGCCTCGTTGGAAAAGTGCGTCGCCATACCTTCGATCTTATCGCCCAACGCTGCATTCGTCTCAGCTACCAGCTAATGTAAACGCCCATACGAAACCATTGCGGATTGCCAATCTGCTGCATCATGAAGTCGGCTACGTCGGCGCGGGAGATCTTGCCGCCGTTGGGCGGGAGGGCTTCGCCGTCGATGCGAATGCGGCCGCGGGCAGGGCCGTTAGTAAGCATGGGCGGCATCACCATGGTCCAGTCGAGGTCGCTGTTGGATAGGGCTTTGTATTGAGCTATCTGTTCGGACACGGGCCACTTCAGGAAGGAGTTGTAGACGATCTTCTGGACGAACCAGCGGCGCCAGGCTGGTTGCTTATCGAGCGAGTTAGCCAAAGCGCCCGCCGAGCCGAGGACGATGATGCGGCGGACTGAGGCACGCTGCAGGGCATCGACGATGATGGGTACGGCGCGAGGGAGGACGTTTTCATTGCGGAGGGGCGAGTGCGCTCCGAGGGCAGAGAAGACGACGTCAGCCCCGTCGACGGTCTCGCGGACGGCGGCTGGATCGAAGGCACTCCCTTGAACGATGTGAACCTTGTCACGGTCGGGGAATTTCTCCGGCGTTCGGATGAGGGCAGTAACGTTGTGGCCAGCGGCTAGACAGCGTTCCGTCAGGAGTTTTCCAGTGGCTCCGCCGGCGCCGAAGATCGCTATGTTCATCCGACCTCCTTTTGAGGCTGGGACTGATTATCCTCCTGGATACGACGAGACTGTGAAAAAAGGGGTTGGGATAAGTGCATCATTTTGTTTCGTTTGGTGAAAATTTTCACGGATCGTACCGTGTCTTCTCAAAAGGGTGAGGAGTCGCATTGTGAGGAAGTGGGATAACGAGGGTGGTTGAGGAGGAGGTGAGTCGAGTCTTCCGAAGTGTTCGCTTGGACAGGCTCGGTTTTCTAAAACGGGATGGGCACGCAAGTCATGAAACGAGAAGGGATGGGAGAGATATCCACTTTTCAAGTGAGAACGGTTACTACGACTAGTATTTGTCTTCTTTTTTATGTCTTTCTTAGAAGCAGTAGCGGTGTGGCAGAAGGGAAATTGGCTCGGGCCGCTCTCACACACAGTCGACCCGCTTTCCACAGCGAAATCTTTCGCAATTGAACGGGTTCGACCCTAGAATCAAGCAGACGCTCCAATGGCAAGATGCGCCGCGGATTGATTCGGTGTAAAGTTTTGCCAGCGAGAAGTGAATTGATTTTCGGAGAGAACCGACCGTGACGATTGCCACCCAGGAGCCCCAGATGCCCGAGACAGCAGCCCCCACCGGCAACCTCGAGATCACCGTTTCGCGCGCGGAACTGCTGCGGGAGCTGACCGCCGCGCAGAGCGTAGTGGAGCGGAAGACGACCATTCCGATTCTTTCGAATTTTCTGTTTGAGGCCAGTGACGATAAGTTGACGATCACCGCGACGGATCTCGACCAAAGTTTGCGGACGAGCTGCGCGGCGAAGGTGAAGAAGCCGGGCGCATGCACGATTCCTGCACGGAAGCTGTACGACTACATCAAGCTGCTGCCGGATGGCGACATCTCGATCAAGCTGATGGATAACCACTGGGTGCAGATTCGCGCGGGGCGATCGAACACGAAGATGGTGGGAATGGCGCGGGCGAACTTTCCGCAGGTGCCCGAGTTTCCGGCGAGCGGCGCGGTAAAGATCTCAGTGGCATCGCTGAAGAACATGGTTTCGAAGACCATCTTTGCGATCTCGAACGAGGAGTCGCGGTACACGCTCAACGGCGCGTTGATGGTGCTGAAGGCGGAGTCGATGGCGATGGTGGCGACGGATGGGCATCGGCTGGCGCACATCGAGAAGCTGGGCGAGACGCTGGATGGGGTTTCAGGCGAGAAGAAGACGCTGATTCCGCGCAAGGCGTTGAGCGAGCTGTCGGGGCTGCTCTCCAACACGGATGCCGAGACGCTGGACTTTGCCGATGACGACCAGACCCTGTTCTTCCGCGTGGGCGGGCGGGTGCTGACGAGCCGGAAGCTGACGGGACAGTTCCCGAACTATGAGGCCGTGCTGCCGCGGGATAACAACAAGTTTGTGATCGTGCGCAGCGAAGACCTGATGGCGTCGATCCAGCGCGTGGCGCAGTTTGCCGATGAGCGTTCAGGGGCGATTAAAATTCGACTGGAGCAGAATGAGCTAAAGCTGTCGTCGTCGTCGACCGAAGCTGGGGAGTCGGAGGACACGATCGAGACGCCGTATAACTACGATGCTCTGGTGGTGGGATTCAACAGCTCGTACCTCATCGACTTTCTGAAGGCGATTGGGAACACTGGAGAGGTTCGGCTGGAGTTCAAGGATGCGCAGTCGGCGGGGCAGATGCGGCCTGAGGATGCGAACGAGGACGTGAAGTACCGGTATATTTTGATGCCGATGCGAATTTGAGGTCCCCTCGCATTTCCGCCTAGGCTTCGCCGCCGCCGGAGACAATTTCTCCAAGGCGCTCGACCGTTTCGGAGCGTTCGTGAAGAGCAGGTCGGCAAAGATGGTGACAGCGTGATGGCGCTCGCCGAAGGAACGATTGCCATCGGCGCTGCACCTTAGCGATGTTTTAAGCGAGAAGAAGTGATCTCCCATCAGTATCATTATGAGAGTCGGTCGGAAACCCGGCCGTGAATTGAGACAACTTTGACCAGCAAGAAGGCTTCGCTTGACGGCACCCCGGGTCAAGCGCAATTACGCCGGAATCGCGGAAAGACAGTCCGTCGTAGTCTTGTCGAAGCAAGTGAGGCCCAGGACGCGGCACTCCTCGCCCGCGAACTCCGTACCTCGCAAACTCAGCAAGAACTTGCCGTGATTGTCGTGGTCGAGTTCACCGGAGAACTCCGCAAGCGCAAGCTTACCGCAGCCGCTCGACTTGCCCGCACCTCGGCCGCCGTCATGGCTGGAGAAGAAGACCTCCCGGGCCATGCAGTCTCCACCCTTGACTTCGATGCCAGCCGCGCAGAGTTCGAGGAACTTGCCCGATCAGCCGGTGCGACCATTGCCGCCACCCTCGTCCAACGCCGCCAGAGGCCCGATCCCTCCAGTCTCGTCGGCCAAGGCAAACTCGACGAAATTGTTGAGGTCGTCGCCTCCACCAACGCCTCGCTTGTTCTCTTCGACCACGACCTCACCCCCTCGCAACTCCGCAACATCGAATCCCGGCTACCCTGCCACGTCATCGACCGTTCGCAGCTCATCCTCGACATCTTCGCCCGCCACGCCAAGACCCGCGAAGGCCAGAATCCAGGTAGAACTCGCCCAACTCGAATATCAGCTGCCCCGCCTGGCCGGACGTGGTCGCGCCATGTCGCAGCTTGGCGGTGGCATCGGAACCCGCGGCCCGGGCGAAACTCAGCTCGAGACCGATCGCCGCAAGATCAACCTTCGCATCGACCACATCAAGACCCAGCTCGACGACGTCCGCCGCATCCGCCATCAGCAGCGGCAGCGCCGCGAGGCAGTCCCGGTCCCCGTTGTCGCCCTTGTCGGCTATACCAACGCCGGCAAGAGCACCCTCTTCAATGCCCTCACCGAGGCTGGCGTGCTCGAATCTGCCCGCATGTTCGCTACCCTCGATCCGAAGCTCCGGCAGCTGCAGCTTCCTTCCCGCCGCAAGATCCTGCTCTCCGATACCGTCGGCTTCATCCGCAACCTTCCTCACACACTCGTTACGAGCTTCCGCGCTACCCTCGAAGAGGTCGAGAGAGCCGAAATTCTTCTCCACGTCCAGGACGCCGCCAGCCCTGTCCGCGAAGAGCAGAAAACTCAGGTTGAAAGAGTCTTAGCCGAGCTTGCAGTCTCGACCAAGCCCGTCATCCAGGTTTTGAACAAGGTCGATCTCGTTCCGCCCCAGGAACTCGCCCACCTCTCCAGAGATCGCGAAGCGATTCCCGTCTCCTCGCTTCAGCACACCGGCCTTAAACAACTCCTGACTGCCATCGATGCCGCGCTCGTGGTCGACCCGCTCGTCGAATCCAGCTTTCGGCTCCCGCAATCCGAAGGCTCCATCCTCGCCTCGCTCGAAGGCGGAGCTATCATCGACGAGAAACGCTTCGAAGGAAACCTCGTCTTTCTCCGAGCCCGCGGACCGGCATCGCTTCTTGACCGATACCGCCGTTTCCTTGATAAACGTGATCTTTCCAACCAGCGCTTACGGGCGAAGCAGGCATAAGTTTTATCATCGAACGCAGGAACAGAGGTAAGTTCTCCCTGCCTGCGGCTCAAGGCAATACCATCTCGCTCCGTCACCGATGCTTCGGTAGATGCTGATAAGGATCAGCGCCCGCTTGCTGCGGCTTCGGGTTGTTTTTCACTTTCTACCAAATCCAGCCGTCTGCGGCGGCATGGCCACTCCGGTCGGAGCAGGCAGTAAGGTGCGGATTGCCCGTGATCCGCCCAGAACTCCGAGGTCCCGAAGTTTCTCGGCCCGCAGGTGTTCCCTGAGCGCCATATCCCACGCAATCCGAACCTCAAGTGCCCCGAATGATGGTTAGGCAAATGGTATATTTTAGAGCCGCCACTTTCTCGGAGTCTTTTTGTGACATGGAATTTCTCTGCCTTCTCTTTCCTTTGCCCACTTCTCACCATTACGCTTTCATCGCCAACCAGAACAGTTCGTCTCCGGCGTGGACTTGCCGCAAGCCAGATGTTGGTAATTACCCTTCTCCTAACTAGCCCCTCTCGGGCTCAATCCGGAGAGTGGGCGTGGATGAGCGGCGCAAGCACGTCACTTGGGCAAACTGGCAACTACGGAACCCTGGGAGTTCCTTCTTCCAGCAACGTCCCCGGCTACCGCACTGATGCCACGACTTGGACGGACAGCAGCGGAAATCTATGGCTCTTTGGTGGAGGCGGGCCTTCTTCGGGGACAAACGGATCCATCCACCTCAATGACCTCTGGGAGTTCAATCCCGACACCAACCAATGGACGTGGATGAGCGGATACGACAATACGATGGGTGGTGTCTATGGAACGCTCGGCGTTCCTGCAGCAGCCAACGTTCCTGGTGCCCGCCAGGACGCGATGGGTTGGGCTGATAGCAGCGGCAATCTTTGGCTGTTTGGAGGGTCGGGTTATGATTCCGCGAAGAGCTTTGGAATCCTCAACGACCTCTGGAAGTTCAATCCCACCACGAAACAGTGGACATGGATGGGTGGAAGCAGCGCGGTGCCGAACGCTAACACCTGTCAACCCGGTGTCTACGGAAGCTTGGGAGTCGCTTCAGCCAATAACGTCCCCGGTGGCCGTTCAAGCGCCGCTAGTTGGACAGACGCTCATGGAAACTTTTGGCTCTTCGGCGGGCCCGGCTGCGACTCCGCTGGTACTCAGGCCCTGCTCAACGATCTGTGGAAGTTCGATCCTTCCACGAACGAATGGGCCTGGATGGGCGGTAGCAGCACAGCGCTGTACACAGCGTACGGCTTTCCTGGTGTCTATGGCATTCAGGGAGTCGCCTCTGCAGCCAATTTCCCCGGGGGGCGATTCGTCTCCGGCGGTTGGACCGACAGCAGCGGCAACCTCTGGCTGTTTGGCGGGGAGGGTTACGATTCCGTCGGCGCTCGCGGCTACCTCAACGATCTCTGGGAGTTTAACCCCTCCACCAACCAATGGACCTGGATGAGCGGAAGCAGAACCTTGGGAAACAGCAACTGCTATCAGCCGGGCATCGAGTGCTCCCAACCTGGTATCTACGGCACTCTCGGCCAGTCTGCCGCAGGAAACGTTCCCGGGGGTCGGATCGGAGCAGTCGGTGCGTTCGACAGCAACGGAAACTTTTGGCTCTTCGGGGGCGAGAATAATGCGGGCGGGATTATTAATGATCTGAACGATCTCTGGAAGTTCAACCCGCAGACGAACCAGTGGGTCTGGATGTCCGGTAGCAATACCCCCACCTGCGGTGCGAAGACTAGCACCGGAAACTGCGTTACGAACGGGGCATACGGGGTCTATGGCACATTGCGCGTTCCTGCTCCCGGCAACGTTCCGGGCAGCCGTGAAGACGCGGCTAGCTGGTCCGATCGGAACGGTCACCTGTGGCTTTTTGGCGGAGAAGGATTCGATTCCATCGGCAGTCTTTGGCCCCTGAATGATCTCTGGGAATATCAACTCAAGCAAAACCCTGTGGTAGCACTTACGTTCAGCGCGAACCCTGTCTTCGCGCAAAATCCCATCACCTTGACGGCGTCGGTCACTGCATCGGGCGCAGCACCTACAGGAACAGTCACGTTTCTCGATGGCACAACGTCCATCGGAACCGGCACCTTGAACTCATCGGGCAGCGCAACCCTCACCGTCAACACCCTGACCGTAGGCTCCCACACCATCACGGTCAGCTACGCGGGCGACGCAAATAACTTCGTTGCCAACGCGCCTCTAACCGAGGTAGTCGATGACTTCAACATCGTCGCCGGAGCAACGACCACAGCGACAATCAAATCCGGCAGCGCTGCAGCCTACACGTTCACCTTCAATCCCATTGCTCCGGCAGCCACTTTCCCATCGGCACTCACACTCTCCGCATCGGGTGGCCCCGCCGGTTCAACCTACACTCTTTCGCCGACAACCATTACGAGCGGCGCAGGTTCCACACCCGTGACTCTTACCGTCACCGTTCCACCGAGCTCAAGCTCCGTGATCAACCCGTCTGGCCGACCCGGCGTTCCTCTATCTCTCCGGCTTGCACTCGCCACTCTGCTGATGCCACTGGCTGCCAGGCTGCGAAAAGCAGGCAAGCGGATCCGCGGAATAGCGCCCCTCTGGTTTCTGCTCGCTATCGGCATCGCTGCATCAACCAGTCTGAGCGGCTGCAGTGGAGGAAGTTCTGCCGTCCCCAGCCAGCCCCAAACCTACACCATCACAATGAACGGCACCGCTGGCGCACTCAGCCATTCCACCTTCGTTACTCTTACGGTCAATTGAGTCGTTACGGCAACGGCCAGATACAAGAGAAAATGCTCGACCACGATCTGCGCCGATGGCGCTAGACGGCTGACTTGTGAGAAGGCGCTCACCTGGCGCTTCGAATTATCCGCACTCAGTCCTCATAAATGCACTTGTCGTCACGAAACTCCCGAGTGGTCGGCTAACCGCACCTTACTCCCCTGATCTCTAACCCGCCAACGACCATCACCGCATCACCACCCCACCTACAGCTTTTGGTAGAAACCATAACTTTGCTGCCAGTTGAAACATAATCTGACCAAATGAAGCATGAAATGGCCACGGTAACAGCTTTGCTTTCAGTCTGCGTGTTGAGACTTTGCCTCGACTCTTGAAGCATAATGTGGTCAAACGAAAATGAACCATAACTTGGCCAAAACTACACTCAACGAACCCGCGTGAAAACCACCTGTCCGGAATGCCGACAATCCATCCGGAACTCTGAAGAACGCTCAGACAGGCGAGTTCGCTGAGTGAACTGCCTGTTCTCATCATTTGAGATCAGACCTACTTTAAATGGCTTCTCGCGTGGTTGGTGAAATCACGTCTTGTGATTCATTCACCAGAATCGAAGATCGAGTATTTCGACCCTACAAGGACTCAAGGATGGCAAAGCGGTCAGTGTGGCAGATGAAGACGCGCCGGAAGAGCCCCAACGTCAGGAGTCCATCGTAGGCGGATGTTCGGGAGAGTCCTTCTGGGGAGCCTGCGAACGTGACAAAGGGCACCCTGGGGATTTCGAGTCGACCACCAGTAGCAGACACGCACCAGTTGCACAGTTCACGCAATGGTGGTTTTCGCAACTGTCGTAGTCACGGTTGTTCGAAGGGTAGAGGCGTCATCGCCGCCCTACGCCGATGTCGTAACCCCTACCGCTTCTTCAACCGGTCTCAATCTCCGCGCCGCTGTCAACGTCATCATCGCCGAGAACATATACAGTGGCACCGCGAGCACCCCCAGCGCCCCCGCCATCACCCTGTCGGGAATCTCCGCGTCCATCGGCAGCGCCCGCATCATCGGCCCAAAGTAAACCAGGCTCATGACCATCCCCACCAACGTGACCCCCATCTCCCTGCGCTCCCACCCATTCATTGCCCACCACACCCCGCACGGAAAATCTGGTCGCGGAGCCAGCATCAGCACCCGGCTCACCGAAACCATCGAAGCAATCAACACCACCGGCGACATCGCAAGCAGAACCAGCATCGCTTCGCAGACACACCAGGGACTACCCCCCATCGCCATTCCATACACCGCCGCACTTGCCGCCAGCCCACACCATGCCAACACCGCTGCCCCAATCCCCCACCGATACCCCACCCGTCCCCATCGCACAAGCTGCACCGGCTTCGGAACGTATGGCTCGCGCTCCAACTCCGCCTTTACCTCGCTCCATAACAGCGTCGTCACTCCGACACGCTCGGGGTTGTAATGGACAATGCACGGGCGGTTGTTCAGCACCCTCTTCGCGTGGTCCGCCTCACCGATTGTCGCGAAGTTATGCTCCCACAACTCGATCCCGTACCCACCTTCGTCATAGCTGTAAGTAAGCGTCAGCCGCCGTCGTCCCAAGATCAGCTTCGTCGAACCATCGCGCACACGGCCCGGCCTCACCGGCCAGTCCACCGCCAGCTGTTCCCGCCGCGCCGCCTTCCATCTCGCAAACCCATCCGGCACAAACCGGGCCACAAGGATAACAATCCACCACAGTTGCAGCATGCCCGTCATTCCGAACTCATGCCGCATCGTTGCCTCCGGTGGCCTCTATCCTACAACGTGCCATCTATAGGCACGACCAATCTCATGCAATGACTCGCCCGCCTTCCAACGGCGCCAGATGTCAGTCCTTTGCCCCGCAGTAAGCCCGTACCGGCTGCCTTGTCTCATAAACATCACCTCCACATCAGATGGTCAAATCTCAAGGTGGGGCACTCGTCGCGCGCCGCAGGGAAGTATAACGCTGAACTTGGCTCCATAGTCTGGATTGTTCTCAGCCCATAATTGTCCATCGTGCGCTTCAATAATAGAACGGGAAACGGCGAGACCTATCCCCATGCCTTTCTCTTTAGTAGTTACGAAGGCGTCAAAAATGCTTTGAGTATCCTTCAGGCCCGGTCCATTGTCTATAACTTCAATTAGAACCTCGCTTTCATTGACGAGAGTGGCCCTGATCATGAGATGAGGCGGCCGGGCGTTGCTTTCCATCGCCTCGATTCCGTTCGAGATAAGGTTCATCAATACTTCCTGAATTTGAATTTGTTCGACTAAAATTGCTGGAAGATCCTCCGCAATTTGTACATCAATGAGACTTTCATCTCTGTTTGCGTCTTGATGAACAAAACGTATCGCTTCGCGGATGATCTGCGACGGCAACGCGTGCTTCTTCCTGAGCGGTTGCTGTTTGAACAACGCCCGAATGTGCTGCATCCTCTCGTCGGCAACACGGCCGTCGCGCAGCACTCGTTCTATGGAAGTCATTGCTTCACTAAAAGTCGGCGGACTGTTTGATAGCCAGCGCCGAGCTGCCTGCGCGTTTGCGATTACAGCAGTGAGAGGTTGGTTTAGTTCGTGCGCGATAGATGCCGACAACTCAGCTACGGTGGCGATGCGCGATGCTCGCTCCAGCGTGACCCGGGTTTCCCGTAAATGATCCTCCGCTCGCTTTCGCTCGTCGATATCGATGGCGACCCCAAACCACTGTACGATCTGCCCGTCTTTGTCTCGCAGGGGCTCTGCGCGACTCAGATGCCAACGATAAATCCCGTCTGCTCGTCGGATCCGATGTTCGTTGATGTAGGAATTCCCGGTCGCAAGAGCATTCTTGAATTCTTTGACGACGTATTCCTGTTCTTCAGGGTGAGTGGCCTCAACCCATCCCCAGCCTTGGATCTGATCCAGAGTCAGTCCAAGGTAGTCACGTGCCTTCTTATTGACGAACGTATACCTTCCATCAGGTGCCGTCGAATACAAGCTCGAAGGAACCGTGTCCATCATTCTCTGCATCTGAAGTTCAGATTGTTGGAGGGCAAGTTCTGCAGCCTTCTGGGCAGTCGTATCGAGCATGATTCCGTGAAACGCGATGGTCTTTCCGCTGTCATCGCGGCAAGCGGCAACGCTGGTGTGAAACCAACGGTATTGCCCGTCAGCGCCTATAAAGCGATTGACTGTGTCATACCCAACGCTTTTGGTGAGCAATCGATTCCAATGGCCTAAAGTTTCCTCAAAATCATCCGGGTGGATCAGGTCGATCCAACCCTTCTGTTGCAGATCCTCAACCGTCCTTCCGCAGTATTCGATTCCTCTCTGATTGATGTAGACGATCGACCCGTCTGGTGCGGCCTTGAATAGAACCGCGGGGAGATTCTCGGTAAAAAGACTCAGTTGCAGTTCTCTCTCCCTGAGTAACTCTCTTGAGCGGTAGAGAATTACCTCGCGCAGCTCTCTCTCGCTCCGGCGAATGGATTCTTCGGCACTATCGCGGTTATTTGCGATAGCAACGGTGATCCAGACACAAGCGACGCACAGGGCAGTCTCTAGGAACCGTGCACTAACTTTGAACTGAGAGTGCGGCGCGAGTGCAAAGAGAGCTGACGCAACTGTAAAGGTACTCGCGGCTAGCTGCGCCTCGAATTTGCCGAAACGCTTGACAATAACCACGATCAAGACAACAGCAACTACTCCGATCGCATGGACAAACCAGCCGAGCGTTGCTGCCAAGAGCATGATCAGTAGCGGTGCCCCTAAATGTCTCAGCTTTCGGGGATCCGTTTTCATAACGTCCGCCCTTTTTCCAATCCAGATTGCGTGGCGTTAGCTGATTCGCTTCTAGGAAGAACCACGAACGCGGCGGGTGGCATTTTGGGCCGACGATTTGAGGCGTTGCCGTGTTTTTCGATTCGAGATACCACGAGTTCAACGTAACTCCGGGAAGCAAGGACATCCTCGGCTTTGTGAATATAAACAATATGTCCCTTGGCCCCCTTGATCAATTACATGTTTATGTCAAGCATGATGTTGAGCTGACGGTGGAGATTCCTTCATGAAAGTGTCTCTGCAGTTGTGCAACAGCCTGCTCCATCCTGAACTCCGCAAGGCAGTGCAGACTTTTATCAAATTTGATGTCGAATCTGGGGGCAGGCCTTCGGCAAGAGCCCTCTTTCAGGAGGCAAAGGGTCTGCTCCTGTATGCCTCGTCTCCCCACACGATCCTGGAAACCTCAGATGAGGCATCAACAGTGGCAAGCCTTCCGGCATAGGCCCCAGTTCCGCCAGCAGGAGAAGAAGGTTCTGCACCTGCCGCGACTGCCTCCTCCGCCACCGAACGCTACGCCGGCCGCGAGCCCCTACGCCCGCCTCCCGACAATCTTCACGGTCCTGGGCAAACTAGGTCTCGAACTGAAGCGACAAGACTTCAGGACAAGTCATTCTTTGAGCCCCAACCATTGTGGCTCTTCGGTACGGTTATCGACAAACCAAACACTGAACAGATCAGCTCTGAGAAGGCTTGGCATCGCCCGAAGAACTGTGTCATTTAGCGAGAATTTGAGGAGTCCGAGAGCAGAGCCGATAATGTGAAGTGTCAAGCCATTTGTGGCCTCTCTTTCATGCCGGCGAATATCGTCACTACTTTAGAGCTCTTTCTCCTCGCCGTGTCTGTTGGCCTGTTCGTTATGGCCGTTCTGACAATCACGCGTCGGCGCCAGGCGCCGCAGTCACGCTTGTTGGCTCTGGCGATGTGCGCCGAGGCTTTCTACTGCCTCGGTTACTCGCAAGAGATGGCGCAGACCACGCTTGCCGGAGCAAGCTTCTGGCTCCGAGTGGAGTACATCGGCATTCCGTGGATCCCGGCGCTCTGGGTTCTGATTGGACGCCGGCACTTCGGCCTGCGAGGCCGCGCAGTTCTTTTATCGATCATTCCCGTGATCGTGGCGATTGCCGAATGGACCAACGGCATGCACGGTCTGTATGACCGTTCGATGATGCTTGTGCCCCGCGGTCCTTTCTGCGTGGTCGAGGTCCACAGAGGCCCCATTGCGTGGCTGAATCTGGCATTTCTGTATGGCTCACTTGCTTACGGGACGGTGCTTTGCCTATCGCGCATTCGCGGGTCTTCGGGCCTCGCCAGGTTGCAAACTACCTTTTTTGCCTTGTCCTGCGTGCCGCCCCTCATGGGCTATCTGATTTATTTCTTTGGCTGGAGCCCGTGGGGACTCGACTTGGCGCCGCTTTCCCTCTGCCTTACGGTCGCGCTCGTGTACGTTGCGGTATTCAGACTGGAGTGGTTCCATCTTGTTCCGACGGTGCGCTCGCTCGTGTTCAAGAGCATCCGCGATTCAGTGCTTGCGATTGATCTGCAGCATTGTCTGGTGGACTTCAATCCAGCCGCAAGCGTGCTCTTCCCATGGCTGTCGGAGCCCTGCCTTGGGCGCACACTATCCAGCGTCTTTCCCGAAAACTCGAATTTCCTGAAGGCGTTCAGCACTTCGGAGAGTGTACGGGAGCTGAGTCTGCGGGTGAATGGCGAAGAACAGCACTTCGAGATGCGCGTCTTTCCGCTGAACCGCGGGACGCAACACTTAGGCTGGGCTGTGATTGTGTCGGATATTACGTCCCAGATTGAGCTTGTGCAGCAGTTGCACCATCATGCCGTAACCGATTCCCTTACTGAGATCGCAAACCGCCGCGCCTTCGATGCCGCTCTGGAGCGCGAATTTGTGCGCGCGTCACGCTACCGCTCCCACTTTGCTCTCCTGCTCATTGATGTGGATCATTTTAAGATGGTCAATGACGTCGCTGGTCACGCCATGGGAGATCGCGTCTTGCAGTTAGTTGCCCGACGCATCTCCGATTGCCTCCGTTCCACTGACCTGCCGGGACGCTACGGTGGAGATGAATTTGCAATTCTGCTACCCGACACTGCACTGCATGAAGCTTCGCAACTGGCGGATCGTATTCGAGACGACGTGGTCCTCGCAACGGCTGACCTTGGCAGACAAGGGATGCGGGTCACCCTCAGCGTAGGACTCACGGTATATATGCCCGAAGATCCTGCTGATCCCCCAGAACTACTGGAGCAGGCAGATCAGGCCCTCTATTCTGCGAAGTCCGATGGACGCAACCGCGTCGGGGTGTGGAGACGCCTCTCTACGCATGCAAACACGCCACTTTGAGACCGCTAGAGTCGGTCCGTTTAGCCAGCTAGACGAGCGAATTGGCGATTTATCGCCGACCAACCTTGTGCTATGCCGCAAAAATTGGCGTTGGCGTGTCTTGAGCATCCGGTTGGTTTACGTCCCACAACCTCCAGGTGAGCCCGTCGCCAGGCCTCAAAGGCAAAGATCAATACTTGGAGAGTCACCCCAGCGGTGCGTAAATACTTAGCCGGCGAAGACATTTAACTTCCCCGCCGGCCTCACTTTAGCTTGTCTAGTTCTGGGTCACGCCGCCATCGACAAACAGTTCTATCCCGTTGATAAATGCTGAATCCTTGCCAGCCAAAAAGACAACAGCACGGGCAATCTCCCAGGCCTCTCCAATTCGGCCTGCCGGTACACCGCTGGCCTGGGTCTCGACGAATCGCTGCAGATCCTCCGGTGTGGAGCCTGCTGCGGCACGAAATCCCGGTGTGTCGGTGGGGCCGGGGCTGATGACATTTACGCGGATTCTGCGCTCCCGGAGGTCCATCATCCAGACACGCGCAAATGATCTCAACGCAGCCTTGGCAGCGCTATAGACACTCAGGCCAGGTATGCCTTTCACGGAAGCGATGGAAGCGTTCAGGATGATGGAACTGCCGTCATTGAGGTGGGGGAGAGACTTCTGGACTGTAAACAGTGTGCCTTTCACATTGGTTGTGAATGTCTTGTCATATTGCTCTTCAGTGATACTTCCAAGCGGTGCAAACGAGCCACCGCCAGCATTGGCAAAGAGCACGTCCAGCGTTTTTCCATCGCCCGCGATCTTCTTATAGATACTATCGATATCTTCCATCCCGGATATGTCGGCCTGGATACTCGCGCACCGCTCCCCGAGCCGATTGGCTGCAGCATCCAGTTCAGCTTTCTTCCTCCCTGTGATGTAGACAAAAGCGCCTTCTCGAATCAGTTCTTCCGCTGACGCCAGCCCGATCCCGCTGCTACCCCCGGTCACAAGTGCCACTTTCCCTGCCAGTGTTCCCATCTCCTGCTCCTATTCCTGCGCCAAGCTCGAAACTGTATCTTTTATAAGAACATTTAAATACGGAAACTGCAACTATAATGGATACTGTTTATGACAGACGTTCGATTTCCTACAGCGCTTCAGATCATGTTGAGTTTGGCCCTCGCGTACGACGAGGGCGTGCCCATGCTCACATCCTCACAGCTTGCTGTCGGGGTGGGCTCGGTGGCCAGCCTAGTCAGAAAGCTATTGGCGCAATTAGCAAAAGATGGACTTGTCGCCGGCGTGGCAGGCAGAAGCGGCGGGGTTCGCCTGGCTAGACCCGCATCTGAGATCACGCTGGCCGAAATATATAGGAGCGTCATGCAAGGTGGACCTCTGTGGTCAGCTCGCAAGGATATTCCTCACCGTTGCATCGTCAGCACCCACATGGACGATTTTTTTGCAAAGCTTACCTCAGATGCGGAGACGGCCATGCTCGTCTCACTGTCTTCGAAGACGCTCGCCTCCAGTCTTCAGAAGATGCGCGCTGTGGACCGAAAGCTACCTGCACCTAAGCGTAGGGCCGCTTCCAGAACAAAGAATAGCGAATAAAGGCCAAAGCACTCAGTGACCGTGATCGGCCTGAAACTGCGGTTCTGCGTGGCTGGCAAATCTTCCGTTATGGAATGGGAATGTCTGAATGGCGGTGCCTCCGCGCGGTAGGGTCCGTGCGTAGGACGACACCGCGTTCGACCGTGTTCGTTCTTGGAGTACGCGAACTCAGGAGGAAACTGGAGCGATGTCGAGGTTTCGGGGTGTGGGAATTCACGTTGTGGCGATTGCCGCGATCGGCTCCGGCATGCTGCAGCAGGCCGTGCTTGCCAGAGCGCAGGAAACGGCGGAGAAGCCCGCGTGGTGCAAGCAGTTGCCGCGGCCGGAGTACGCGAAGCAGAAACGCGTGCCTATCGCGGACACGTGGTTCGAGGTCTACAAGGTTGCGCCGAATGTGTTTGCCATCTACGAGCCACACCAGTCCGAAGAGACGATCGGATACTTGATCGCGGGGAACACGCGGGCGCTGCTCTTCGATACAGGTATGGGTATCGGCGACCTGAAGGCTTTGACGTTGAAGCTAAACAAGCTTCCGATCGTCGTCTTGAACAGCCACACCCATGATGACCACGTGGGGAACAATTGGCAGTTCGATACCGTCTACGGTATGGATACTGAGTTCACGCGGCGTAACGCGAAGGGTTCGAAGGAAGATGCGCAGGCGGAGATCGCGCCCGGCGAGATCTGCGGTTCGTTGCCCGCCGGGTTCGATCGCGCGGCGTACCGGACCCGGCCGTGGAGGGTTTCGAAATGGCTGCATGACGGTGACCGCATCGACCTGGGCGGGAGAACCATCGAGGTGATAGCCACGCCGGGTCACACGCCGGATTCCATCTCCCTGTTCGATCGCGCTAACGGGCTACTGTTCACGGGTGACACGTACTATCCCGGAACGGTATGGCTATACCGACCGGAGACGGATCTCGCGGCCTATGGCAACTCGGTGCGAAGGATAGCTGCATTGCAGCCGGAGGTAAAGCTGGTTCTCGGAGCACACAACGTGCCTATTGCCCCGCCGAGCGTACTGGAGGATCTTGCGGACGCGTTCGAGAAAGTGCAGGCCGGAAAGGTGCAACCAAAACCAGCGGGTGTGGGCAAGGTGATCTATCAGGTGGGTAACATTTCGTTCCTGATGCGGCCGCCGGCTAATGTTCAATAGCGGAATGCGTGTGTCGACCTGAGGATATAGACGGAGCGTCGCTGAGTGAGTTGGCGATTTATCACTCGTTGAGAGTCAGACGCAATGCCGGTTCCGGGTTGCCGACGATCCAGCAGTTTCGTGACGATATCCCCGCCGCTTCCGCGAGACGGTAGAAAGCGTCGCAATCGTGCTGAGAGAGAAGCGTCGGACCCGTTCGGCGTAGGTCGGCTCGGGAAGTTGAGGGACGCCCAGGTCCGTGTATGCGCGCCTGCGAGGTGCATTGGTCTCTGCTATGGACATCCGTAAACTCCTGTCACTATGGTTACGTCGTTGCCTGGTCTCTTTTTAAAACAGGTGATTGTCATCGAGGAGTTCTCCCGCCGGTGCTTTTAGCGCGCAAGATTATCGTTTAAAAAAGACTCTCCCACGGCGTGAGGAATTATCGAAGCATCATCGTGTTGCGCCCGGGTCGGTCGCTTGTGGGGCATCCATCCTAACGATAGGAACTGGCGCGGCAATACTGGCTCCTGCCATTTCAATTGCACTCAAGATCTTGAGGAGTAGCGGCTCCTGCGCGGCCAGAAACGCGGCGCGGTCCATGCCTGGCCTGCGTATGTAGGCGTAGATTTCGATCTGCGGCCCCGAGGGAGTGAGGTTGATCAATCTTGCCCTGGCGCTGGATTTGTCGATTTCGGGGTAATCCTTCAGGATCTGGAAGATGTTGTCTAGAACGGTCTTGAGGACCTTGTGAGGGGTGTCGAACCTTAGGGTGAAGACCTGGTTTACCCAGTATTGATCACGAAAGGCAAAGTTCTCGAGGTTTACTTCAGCGACCTTTGAGTTTGGGATGGACACGAGGGAGCGCTCGAGGGTTCGGAGACTGAGAGAGCTGACCCCGATGTCTTCCACGGTGCCACTGACCTTATCGATCTGGCAGAAGTCACCTACTCGTACGGCGCCGCGCATGATGATGGACAGACCGCCAAAGAGGTCAGCGAGGGTTTTTTGCGCGGCAAGCGCTATGGCAACGCCGCCGATTCCCAAGCCTGTGATGAGAGCGGTGACATCTACACCAGCACGCGCGAGCAGACCGACGAGGAGAACAAGCATGACTAGGATGGTGAAGAGCCGTCCGATCAGGCTGACGAAGGTGGCGCGCTCGACCCGTCCCTGCCGAAGCAGCCTCTGGCGGAAGAAGTCGCTTAAAATGTTGCTGATCCGTATCAGCAGCCATCCAGATGCTAACCAGACCAGGATGATACCGGCTGATTTCCAATAGTGGCGGCCCAGCGCGGTGATCGCATACCCTCCGGCGGCGACCCAGAGAATTGCCATGGTTAGAAAAAAGATTGGTGTCTTGAGACCGAGGATGGATTCCTCAATATTGCCGCTCAATCGGTGAGAGATGGCTTTCTTGAGAAGCCAAAGCACAACGCGGCTAAGAAGAGAGGCCAAGACAAAGATAATCAGGAGAGAGGCGAGGATACACGCCCAGCGCCATAGCGGTACGCTGAGAAAATGGATGTTCGATGCCCAGGCGGGGAAGCGTTCTCCGTAGTCGGTATGGTGAATACCGTCGTAGGCTGCGGGAACCTGATTGAGAGTTTCACGCGAGAAGAGCCAGATCGCGGGTTCGTTGGTTCGCTTGACCTGGTCGAGGTAGATTTTCAGATCTTCGTCTTTAGGAAGCGTCACGGTTCCGACGAGCTCCCGCGTCGAGCGTAGATTGTCCTCCGTGTTTCCGGCCGGCTCGTGGGATAGCTTTTCGATGCCGGTGGACAGACCCTGATCCAGGAGATATTTCAGCTCGATCGCGAGTGTCTCTGTCTCATGAACCGTGCGTTTTTCGTCGAGATACTGAGCAGCTCTTTCGTAGTCCTTCGCTTCGGCGGCTCGCAGAAATCCTATGACGCAGCCGTACGGAGAGGTGCGGCCGAGAGGATCGGTGGGTGGTGGGGGTGGCGGTGTCGGTTGTGGCGCCGGCTGTTCTGTCGTCTGGGTCTCTTGAGCCGATGCATCAGGTTTCTTCGGGGCGGCCTTTGAATGCGGCTTCTTCGGGATTGGAAGTGTCTGCGGCCACGCGCTGGTGGGAATGCCCCAACCGCAAAGGGTGACTAGAACCCCGAGCAACAGACAGCGGGAGATACGCGACCGGCTTTGATGTAGAGAGCTTCTCAGGGCGATCCTCCAGTTGCTGGCCTGGCGTTCGGACCCGGTTTCGTGCGGCAGACCACGCCGTCTGCTCGTAGGGGTTACTGTAACCGGGTGTTGGGTTACGTGCAAAACGAGCGGCAAGGGAATCCCCGGCGCGGACAAAGGGATGACCGTAAATGTCTGCCTTATCCGCTATTTAACGGTTTCTCAGCCGTGATCTTGAGGGTGAGTTATAAATACTACTTGACACAATACACTATGTGACATACAGTGTACTAAGTACAGTATGACTACTGAGATTCAAAACGAATTGTTCGATTCTCTCCGGTTGGAGTTGCGCCGGGGATGCCTGGTTTTGGCGGTGCTGGCGCAACTTCGGGTGGAGCACTACGGCTACACCTTGCGGAAGGCGCTGGCCGACCGTGGTCTCGAGATCGAGGAGAGCACTTTGTATCCGTTGCTGCGGCGACTGGAGACGCAGGGTCTGCTGACGAGCGAGTGGCGGGAGGAAGAGAAGCGGAATAAACGGTTCTATCGGCTCTCGGCCGGGGGCGCTGAGATCTTTGAGAAGCTGCTGGCGGAGTGGAACGGCATTAACGAGTCACTGCACAGGATTCTGAAGGACGAAAAGAGAGGGTAACGCTATGGACCTGCTCGAACGATATTTACAGGCGGTAGGACAGTATCTTCCAGTGAAGGGCAAGGACGATACGCTGGCTGAGCTGCGCGCGAATCTGATGGCTGAGATCGAGGGTCGGGAGGAAGAATTGGGCCGGCCGCTGAACGAGGCTGAGGTCTCTTCTGTGCTGGCACAGCATGGACGGCCGGTAATTGTGGCGTCGCGTTATCTACCCCAGCAATCTCTGATTGGGCCGGGATTGTTTCCACTTTATTGGGTCACGCTGATCAAAAGCTTTCCGCTGGTGTTGCTGGCCTATACGGTCGCGCAGGTGGCGAACTTTCTCTTCGGCGGCGGCGGCGGCGGCGCGGGGATTGCGACTGCGATCGGGCATTTCCCTTATGTTGCGTTTACGTTCTGGAGTGTCGTGACATTGGGGTTTGCCGTTTTTGAGTTTGCGCAGGGACGGTTTTTCGAGCCGATCAAGTGGTCGCAGGCGTGGGATCCCCGCGAGCTGAAGGAACGGACCCCGGAGTCAAAAGGGAAGTCGTTTGCGAGCCGTGTCGCCGATCTGATCGTGAGCGTGCTTATGATTGCGTGGCTGCTCGCAGTACCGAACCATCCTTTTCTTGTATTGGGGCCTGGCGCATCGCTAAATCGGTTGTCGCTCGGGCTGACGCCAGATTGGCATATTTTCTATTGGCAGATTGTCGGGCTGTTAGTGCTAATGCTGCCAGTGAAAGCCATGGCACTCTTGGTCGCGGAGAAATGGCGGAAGGGTTTGGACCTGACGGCGCAGGCGATCGGAATTCTGGTACTGGTGGTACTGGTTCAGGCTCGGTCGTATCTGGTGCCGTTGCGTGACGGAAGCAACCTGCCGAGTCTCGCGAATCTGGCCCAGGTGAATTACTCGGTGAATCTGGGGTTCAAAATTGTGCTGGCCGTCAGCGTGGTGAAGTTTCTGTGGGATATTTGGGAGGCCATTACTCGCTCGCGTAGGAAGGCTACCGGGTTCGTGGGAGTGTTTTAATTTGCTGTGGCTGATAGGCGGGCCCGGCTTTGGCTGGGCCTTTTATCTCGGGCCGGGCGAGGGCAACCGCAATCGCAAAAAAGATGCGAGATCCTTCGCTTCCCTCAGAATGACGCCAAAAACAAAATCAAGCGGGGAGGTTGGAGTAAGCGCGACGAAGAATCGCGGCGGAGGCCTCGAGGGCTTGCTGTTCTGATTCGCGGAGGTGAAGCTCGATGACGGATTCGATTCCGCTGCGACCCACGACGCAGGGGGTGCTGAGGGCAACGTCGCGCAGGCCGTACTGGCCAGTCATGAGAGTGGAGACGGTGAGGACGGAGCGTTCGTCGCGGAGGATGGCTTCGCAGATGCGCGCAACGCAGGAGGCGATAGCGAAACAGGTGTTTCCCTTGAGGTAGGCTACGACGGGTCCCGCAGAGCGAACAGCGATAAGCAGTTCTTCATGAGTGGGTAGCGTTTCTGCACCCGGGTATTGCGTGAGGGGCAGGCCGGCGACCTGAGCGGCGCTCCAGACGGCGACGGAGGAGTCTCCGTGTTCGCCGATGATGGCAGCGTGGACGGAGCGAGGGTCGACTTCGAGCTGCTCGCCTAGGAGTTGGCGGAGGCGCTCCGAGTCGACTAATGTCCCCGACCCGAGAACCTGGCCATGGGGAAGGCCGGACTCCCTCTGGACGATGTAAGTGAGAACGTCGACAGGGCTGGTCGCGACGATGATGATGCCGCTGAAACCTTCGGCCATCAGCTTTTGCACGCAGGAGCGCACGAGGACAACGTTGCCCGCGAGCATCTCGAGACGCGAGCCCGAGAATTTTGCGGGTGTGCCGACGGTGAGGATCACGATGTCGCTTTCGGCGGCTTCTTTATAAGTGCCGGCGAAGATCTTGATAGGGGAACCGAGCGGGACGGCGTGCTGGAGGTCCATGGCTTCGCCGAGAACGTGTTCAGACGTATTGCTGATGAGGACGATCTCGCGGGCGAGACGAGTATGAAGGATGGCGTAGGCGCAGGTGGTGCCGACGTGGCCGCAGCCGATGACGGAGATGCGTGTACGGGGGGAAGGCACAGAGAACTCCTTTGCTCGTTGGGAGGAGGTTTGTGAGCGGCTAAGGCGTCTTTTCGATAACAGCGTTTGATTGCTGAGCGTATTCGGCCCAGGAGCCGTCGTAAAGAGTAAAGTCTTTTGCTCCGGCGATTTCGAGAGCAAGGGTGACAACGGCGGCGGTCACGCCTGATCCGCAGGTCGTGGTGATGGGTTGCTGGAGGTCCACCTTCTTTTCTGCGAAGAGGCTGCGGAGAGTCTCTGGAGATTTGAGACGGCAGTCTTCGACGAGCTCCGTGAAGGGGACGCTGGTGGCTCCGGGCATGTGGCCGGAGGGTATGCCGGCGCGGGGTTCGGGGGCTGTGCCGGTGAAGCGAGCATTAGATCGGGCGTCGAGAATTTGTGCTTGCCTGGCGATCAGCTGTTGGATTTCGGAGAAACTCTTGACGGCGGCTTGATTGAGATTCGCGTGGAAGGTGGCGGGTCCGCGGTGGACTTCGCCGGATTCAGTGGGAAGGTCAGCGGCGATCCAGGCCATGAGGTCTCCGTCGAGAAGGTGGACGTTTTGTGCGCCGAAGGTGCGAAATATCCACCACGCCCGCGGCGCGGAGAAGACACCTTGCTGCTCGTAGATGACGATGGTTGCGGTGTCGGAGATGCCGAGCGCTGCCATGCTGCGGGAGAAGCCTTCGGCTGTGGGGAGCATGTGAGGGAGTGGCGTGGTGTGGTCGGAGTGCTCGTTGATGTCGAAGAAGAGCGCGCCCGGGATGTGTTGGGCGAGATAGCGGGCGTGAGTGTCGATGGGTGGGGTTACGCCAACGGGCGGGAGCGTGGCGTCGAGGACGATGGTGTTGGGGTCTTGGAGGCGGGCGGCGAGCCATGCGGGGTCGACGAGGGGGTTCATGGCAGTAGATTACTTGGTCGCGCGGCGAGCGTGGAGGAGCTCTACTGTCGGAGCTCAACTTCGGTGGCTCCCTGGCCGCCTTGATTGTGAGGCGGTTCGGTTACAGCGGTGACGTGGGGGTGGTTGCGGAGATATTCGCGGAGGGTGCGGCGGAGGATGCCCATGCCGGTTCCGTGAACGATGCGGATTCGCGGGAGGCCGGCTAGGAAGGCGCGGTCGAGGAAGCGCTCGACTTCATCGTGGGCCTCGTCGGCGGTGCGGCCGATGACGTTGATCTCGGAGGGTACGTTGTCGGCGTCGCCGCTGGTGGTGGCTACGGTAATGCCTCCTCGCTTGCGCGCGGCTTCGAGCGGTGTAACGACTTTGACGGATTCGACTTCGGCGATGTCTTCGATGTTGGCGCGCATTTTCATGGGACCGATAGAGACCTCGTAGGTCTTTGCGTCGACCACGCGGTCAACGCGTGCCTGGCGGCCGAGAGACTTTAGTTTGACGAGGTCGCCGACCTTGATGCCTTTGGGGATGTGGGGCTGCGCATGGGGATCGTTCTTGTCGGCCCTGGTGGTGTGAGCAACGACGGTGGAGTTGAACTGCTGGGAGAACTCGCGACGGAGGGTTGCGATGCGACGCTCGGAGTCGCGGGCGATCTTTTGCGCTATGGTTTTATCGTCGATGGCTTTGACGGTCTCGCGGAGCTGGTAGGCGAAGTCTTCGATGAGGGAGTTGAGCTTGCCTTCGAGCTCCTTGGTGCGGGCTTTTTGTTCGACTCGGCCTTCGACTTCGAGGCGGGCACGTTCTCGGGAGAGCTCGCGCTCGCGCTGCTGCAAGGTTTCGCGCTCGATGGAGGCAGCGGTGAGCTGATCGTGGAGCTGGTCGAGGAAGGCTCCGATGTCGGCTGCCTGGGTGGTGAGCTGAGCGCGGGCGGCGGTGATGATCTCGGGTTGGAGGCCGAGACGAGCGGCGATGTTGAGTCCGGCGGATGCTCCGGGGACTCCAAGGCGTAGTTCGTAGGTTGGAGTGAGCGTGAGTTGGTCGAAGCCTACGGCCGCGTTGAGGACTCCGGCGTGGTTGGCAGCGTAGACCTTGAGCGAGGTGAGGTGCGTGGTAATGCATGTCCAGGCGTGAAGGTCGAGGAAGTGTTGTGCAATGGCGACGGCGAGGGCTGCGCCTTCTTCGGGGTCTGTGGCGGAGCCGAGTTCATCGAGGAGGACGAGGGAATCAGCGGTGGCTTCGCGGGAGATGCGGTCGAGGTTGACGACGTGAGCGGAGAAGCTGGAGAGGTTGCGCTCGATGGACTGCGCGTCGCCTATGTCGGCGTAGATGGTGGTGAAGAGCGGCAGCGTCGCTTCTTCTGCGGGGACAGGGAGGCCGGATTGCCCCATGATGGCGAGAAGACCGAGAGTCTTGAGTGAGACGGTCTTGCCGCCGGTATTGGGGCCGCTAATAATGAGCTGGCGGGTTTCGGGCGGCAGCACGATCGTTAGCGGGATTGGAGTTTTTGGTGGTTCGCCGGCTGCGCGGGGTTCCGCGTCCATGCGGAGTTGCAGCAGAGGATGGCGTGCGGCGGTGAGGGCCAGCTCTGTCGCGAAGGTGGGACGGGTGCAATTGAGGTCGTTGGCGAAGCGCGCTCGGGCGAAGTGTGATTCGACTTCAGCGAGGATGGCGGCACCGAGTTGGATGGCCTGGGCATTTTCGCCGATGGCGCGCGTCATGGCGACTAGGATGCGGTGGATCTCGGATTGTTCTTCGTCGAGGAGACGAACAAGTTCGTTGTTTTGTTCGATAGTCTCCAGAGGTTCGACGAAGACCGTCTGCCCGGAGGACGACGAGCCGTGGATGACGCCGGGAACCTTGCGTTTGAACTCGGCTTTGACAGGGATGACAAAGCGGTCACCGCGAATAGTGATGAG
The DNA here is from genome assembly GCA_963841335.1 of uncultured Acidobacteriaceae bacterium. Taxonomy (GTDB): domain Bacteria; phylum Acidobacteriota; class Terriglobia; order Terriglobales; family Acidobacteriaceae; genus Edaphobacter. The sequence continues at coordinate 2,032,888 of CAWJCF010000001.1, forward strand.
GTCATCCTGGGTGCTGCCGCCTTCGGTGAGGCTGCGGAGCGATTTGCGAAGGCTCTCCTCGATGGCGCGGTGCTGGCGCTCCATGGCCCGGCGGATACGTCGGAGTTCGGGCGATGCGTCGTCGTTGAGGGAACCGTCAGGCTCTATCTTGCCGCGGAGCAAGCGGAGAAGTGGGGCGAGATCATGAGGCAGAAGTGGTGAAGACAGTTCGGCGATGCCGGGCCAGTCGTAACGGGTGGCGTTGGGCGGGGGATTGAGAAGATTGCGCCAGGCGGCCACATGTTCAACAACGTCAAGCAGGTGGAGGATCTCAAGTGACTCCAGGGCTGCGCCATCGATGCGCGATTTTTCGAGGAGTTCAATGGGATCAAATAGGCCGGTGAAGCTGAAACTGCCTCCTCGGGCGAGCATGGTGCGGATCTCCGCGGTGCGCTGCTGCTGCCGGTCGATCCAGGCAAGGTCGGAGGACGGTTCAAGAGCAAGTGTCCAGGCTCTGCCAAGAGGAGAGGCAGTGCGGGAGGCGATGTGGTCGCGAAGGCGTGGCCACTCAAGGGCCTGGGCGCTGGAATCGGCGAGCGGCGACGGGATGGACGGCAATAACGCTGGTACATTCACGTCTTTTATCGTACCCTCGCAGGGAACCGCCTACATGGAACGTGCGTAGCAACTGGAGCGCAGGTTCCGGCGCCTTGGGTTGTCTGGAGGTGTGAGATGGTCTGTCAGGCTTGTGGAACTCCGGTCGTCGAAAGTGTTCATTATTGTTCGAAGTGTGGCGCGCAGGTCGTGATGGCTCAGCCTCCGGCCCAACCGCAGGCGCCGATGTACGCGGGTTATCCGCAACCGCCTGTGCCGATGTATATGCCGCGGGTGCAGAGGAATCTGCAGGTGTTGGGGATTCTGTGGTGTGTACTGGGGGTTTATCGGATCGCGAGCGGACTGTTCGCTATCACCTTTCTGCGGGCGCTGTCGACGCACAACTTCGGCAACGACGGCTGGGTATTCGGCAGGCATTGGGGAGGGGGATTTAGCCCGCTCTGGCTGGGCAATCTCTGGCCATTATTCATCACAACAGCAATTTTGATGGCCGCGCTGGCTATATTTGCCGGGTATGGGTTGTTGCAGCGGAGGCCCTGGGGTAGGACTGTCGCGATTATCGCGGCGATTCTCGCTTTGCTCAAGATTCCGTTCGGAACAGCGCTCGCCATCTATACGCTGTGGGTTTTGGCGCCTTCGACCTCTGGAATGGAGTACGACGCGATCGCGGATCGAACCTAGGAGCGCTGCGAACTGGGTAAACTAAAAGGATGAACTTTCCTGCTACTCGTTTGCGCCGCCTGCGCCGTACGGAGGCGATGCGGTCGCTGGTTCGCGAGACCCATCTGCATCCAGGCGCTTTGATCTGCCCGCTGTTTATCTGCCCCGGCGAAGGTGTGCGGCGGGAGATTAGCTCGATGCCTGGGGTGTTTAATCTTTCCATCGATGAGGCTTTGAAAGAAGCCGAGGCCTGCGCGGCGCTTGGGATTGGCGGGTTGTTGTTGTTTGGGCTTCCAGAGGAGAAGGACGAGCTGGCGGCGGGTGCCTGGGCTGACTCTGGGATTGTGCAGACGGCGCTCAAAGAGTTGAAGAAGAATCGCCAATTGGATTCGCTGGTGATGATTGCCGATGTTTGCCTGTGCGAGTACACGTCGCATGGACACTGTGGCGTAGTCGCCCGGGATGGCGATCACTACGAGATCGAGAACGATTCGAGTGTGGCCTTGCTGGCGAAGACGGCGGCGTCGCTCGCGAAGGCGGGCGCGGACATCGTGGCACCGAGCGACATGATGGATGGACGAGTCGAGGCGATCCGTGTAGCCCTCGACGCAGGCGGGATGGAGCAGACGCCTGTGCTCAGTTATGCGTCGAAGTTTGCCAGCGCGTTCTATGGGCCGTTTCGTGAGGCGGCGGATTCGGCTCCGCAGTTTGGCGATCGTCGCAGCTACCAGATGGATGGCGCGAACCTGCGCGAGGCGATGCGGGAGATCGATCAGGACATCGCCGAGGGCGCTGACATGGTGCTGATGAAACCGGCGATGCCGTATCTCGATGTGATTCGGGCAGCGCGCGAGCGGTATGACGTGCCGATAGGCGCGTACCAGGTCTCCGGGGAATACTCGATGCTGCAGGCCGCATTTGCAAAAGGATGGCTTGAGCCAGAGAGGGCGATGATGGAGTCGCTCGTGGGGATTCGGCGTGCTGGCGCGGACTTTATCGTGACATATTTTGCGAAGGATGCGGCGAAGGTGTTGGGCTAATACATGGCACGAATCGGAATCGTTGGCGTCGGAGCGATTGGCGGGGTAACGGCTGCGCTGCTGCAACAAGCTGGGCACGAACTACTGCTGTGTACGCGACGACCCATGGCTGAACTGTCGGTCGAGACCCCGGATGTACTTGTGCGCGTGGAGGGAACATTCCTAAGCAATCCGGCGGAGGCTTCTGCGGTGGATTGGGTGATTGCCTCGATGAAGGCCTATGACGTCGCCGGCGCCGCGAAGTGGCTGGAGCGGTTGTGCGCGAAAGGCGCTCCGGTAGCCGTTCTGCAGAATGGCGTGGAGCATCGCGAGCGCTTCGCGCCTTATGTGCCGATGGAAAATATTCTGCCGGTGATGGTGGATTGTCCCGCAGAGCGTCAGGCTCCGGAAAGAATTCGGCAGCGTGGAGTAATGCACCTGAAGGTGCCGGACGGTGCGTTCGGAAGCTCCTTCGTCAAGTTGTTTACGGGAACGGCGGCTGACGCCTCCGTGGTGCCGGATTTTCTCAGCGTTGTTTGGCGCAAGCTGTGTTTCAACTCGGCTGGCGTTCTATCTGCCCTGACAATGCAACCCGCTGGCGTCGTGCGCAGCGAGACCATGGGCAACGTCGCGCTGGAGATCGTTCGCGAGTGCGCTGCGGTAGCAAAGGCCGAAGGAGCCAAGCTCGAAGAAAATATCGCCGAGACAATCCTGTCGGCGCAGCGGACGGCTCCCGCGGACGGAATCAATTCCATGCTGGCCGACCGTCAGGCGGGGCGCCCAGTTGAGATTGATGCGCGAAACGGCGTCATTGTGCGACTGGGACGGAAGTACGGGATTCCGACTCCAGCCAACGGTATGGCGGTCGCGCTGATGGAAGCTATGCTCGGCAACGGCTGACCGTCCTTCGGCTGGGCATGTACTGGAGCCGTTCGGTCCGTCGTCAGGCCGCGCGCATGCCAGGCAGAATCGAAACAACCGGTGATGAATCGAATAAGATGGTAGTCGCTGGCTTTTCACGTTCCCCCTACATGGAGTGTTCCTTTGGCAGATACGATTTTTGATGTGGTTGTGGTCGGCGGCGGCCCCGCTGGATATACCTGCGCGATCCGCGCTTCGCAGTATGGCCTGAAGGCCGCCTTGATCGATGCAAATGACCGGTTGGGTGGGACTTGCCTGCTCTGGGGCTGCATTCCAACCAAAGCCATGCTGTTCTCCGCCGAGCTTTGGGATCATCTGAAGCACGCCGAGCGCTACGGCATCGACGGCGTGACGCCGAAGCTGAACTGGAAAGGTGTTCTGGCTCGCAAGGACGACGTTATTTCGCGGCACGTCAAAGGCCTCGACTTCCTGATGAAAAAGAACAAGATCACTACTTTCAAGGGTTTCGGCAAACTGACCGGTCCTGCCAAGGACGGCGTCTTCACGGTGGACGTGAAATTGGCCGACGGAAAATCCGAGACCGTCAAGGCAAAGAAGGTCGTGTTGGCGACGGGCTCAGACGCCCGTGTGTTGCCGGGATACAAACCGGACGACACGATCCTGACTAACTACGAGATTCTGAAGATCGCCGAGGCGCCAAAGTCGCTGGTCGTCATCGGTTCCGGCGCAGTTGGGGTTGAGTTCGCTTCGATCTTCAAGAGCTTCGGCGCCGAGGTGACGGTCCTCGAAGTTCTACCCCGTGTCGTGCCAGTGGAAGACGAGGAGATCAGCAAGGAACTGCTGCGTCAGTTCAAGAAGCGCGGCATCGACGTCAGCTTGTCGATCAAGGACACGAAAGTCGAGAAGAATAAGGATGGCGCCCTCGTAACCTGGACCGATGCGAACGGTAAGCCGCAATCCAAGCAGGCCGAGAAGGTATTGATGGCAGTGGGGCGCGCACCCCGTACCGAAGGTATCGGGCTCGAGACAACCAGCATCAAGCCGGACCGAGGCTTCGTGATGACGAACGAGTGGATGGAGACAACGGAACCCGGCATCTACGCGATCGGCGACATCGTCGGCGGACTGCCGCAGCTGGCTCACGTCGGTTCGATGGCGGGCCTCGTTGTAGCGGCAAAGCTAGCCGGCAAATACGCCAAGCCGGTCAACCGCACCCGCATTCCGGGCTGCACTTACTGCGACCCACAGATCGCCAGCGTAGGCCTCACCGAGGCGCAGGCGAAGGAGAAGGGCTTCCAGGTGAAGGTCGGCAAGTTTCCGTTTGTCGGCAACTCGAAGGCGACAATCCTCGACGCGCACGACGGCTTCGTCAAAGTGGTCTCCGACGCGAAGCACGGCGAGATCCTCGGCGTTCACATCATTGGACCATACGCAACAGAAATCATCGCCGAAGCTGTCACTGCGATTGAGCTCGAAGCAACGGTCGAAGCAATGATGTTCACCATCCACGCCCACCCAACCGTTGCCGAAGCGCTACTCGACGGCTTCTCGAGCGTCGAAGGCCTGGCGGTGAATGTCTAGATCGGCAGGACGATAGAAAAACGGCCGGGCTTCGCGGCTCGGCTGTTTTCTTTCATCACGGACAGATTCAGATGCACATCAACCTTCTCCATCTCGGCAGAGTTCCTTACGCGGAGGCGATGTCCATCCAACAGCAGATCGTCGCCGCACGCAAACAGGACCTGATCACCGATACACTCCTTCTTCTGGAACATCCGCCCGTGCTGACTCTTGGCCGCAATGCGCATCGCTCGAACGTTCTGGCCAGCGACGCATTGCTCGCACAACGCGGAGTGGAACTGCACGAGGTCAATCGCGGCGGAGACGTAACCTACCACGGGCCAGGCCAGTTGGTCGGCTATCCGATTCTCGATCTACGCGGCGACCTCCCCGGAAAAAAAGGCCCATACTTAGGTCCGGTCGATTACGTCCGACTTCTCGAAGAAGCTTTGATCCGCACCTGCGCCGACTTCGGCGTGATGGCTCAGCGCATCTGCAAGCTCACCGGCGTCTGGACGATGGCCGGCGGAAGCATTCGGGAGAAGAAAATAGCCGCCATCGGAGTGCATGTCTCTCAAGGAGTCACCTCGCACGGTTTCGCGCTGAATGTGACGACCGATCTGCGCGACTTCGACTGGATCGTTCCCTGCGGCATCACCGACCGCGGCGTCACAAGCCTCGAACTAGAAGCCAGCTCTGAGCTCGAGCCGACCATGGAGTTGGCGATGAATGCCACAGCGCGAAACTTCGGGCGCGTCTTCGAACGGCAAATGTTGTGGTGTGAATCCGTGGATCAACTTCTCGCCGCCTGCGTCTGACGCTGTTTCGAGCCGTTCGCTTACCGGACGCTCCGGGCGGGAAAGCCCGCGCCAGCCGTATAATCCCAGAGGGTAGAGTCCATGGCGCACCCGGCTGAATGAGCTGGCTTTAGCCGTCCGGATCTGGAAATTTTAGGGAGAAGAAGTTCATGCCGACCGACGTAGTTATGCCCCAGATGGGCGAATCGATCACCGAGGGAACCATCACCAAGTGGCTGAAGAAGCCGGGCGACAACATCCTGCGCGACGAGCCGCTCTTTGAGATCTCGACCGACAAAGTGGACGCCGAGATTCCGTCGCCGGTGGCCGGAACCCTGAAGGAGATCAAGATCGGCGAGGGCACAACAGTGCAGATCAATACGGTCGTCGCGGTCATCGAGGGCGCAGGCGCGGGTTCTACCACCTCTTCGCCGGTGAAGACAGAGACAGCCGCCGCCCCCGCAGTCGACAGCGTGACTCCCGCGGCAGTCGATAAACCCACCGCGACCCAGGGGAATCCCGCAGCGGCAGAGTCCGCAGCAGCCGGAACCAGGATTGAAGCGAGCGGCGCCACCGACGTCCTAATGCCTCAGATGGGCGAGTCCATCACTGAGGGAACCATCACCAAGTGGCTCAAGAATCTCGGCGACACCGTCCAGCGCGACGAGCCAATCTTCGAGATCTCCACCGACAAAGTAGACGCCGAGATTCCCTCACCCGTCGCCGGAGTCCTCTCCGAGATCAAGGTTCCCGAAGGCTCGACCGTACAGATCAACACCGTCGTCGCCGTTATCGGCGGTGCCGTAGGAAAAGCCGCAGCGCCGGCTCCTGCAAAGGCGGCCCCAGCCGCCGCCCCAACTCCATCAGCACCTGCCGTTCCCGCACCGGCTTCTGCCTCCGAAGGCGAGCGAGTGCGTTCGTCGCCGCTTGTACGCAAAATCGCAAAAGACAACAGCGTCGACTTGGCCCAGGTTCCCGGCACCGGCGCGTCGGGGAGAATCACAAAATCGGATATCGTTGGTCATCTCGAACAGGGCAGCACCAAACCCGCAGCTTCCGCTCCGTCGGCACCCGCTGCCGCTCCAACGCCTGCTGCAGCCAAACCTGCGACGCCTCAACCGCTACCCGGCGAACTGGTACCCATGTCCAAGATGCGCGCCATCATCGCAAAGCGCATGGTCGAGTCCAAGCAGACCAGTCCGCACGTCCACACCGTCTTCAAAGTGGATATGACCCGCATTGTCAAGCTCCGCGAAAAGGAGAAGACAAAGTACGAGCAGCGCAACGGCGTCAAGCTCACCTATATGCCGTTCATCACCCGAGCCGCCATCGTGGCCCTGCGCAAGCACCCGATCGTCAACGGCTCGATCGAAGGCGAAGCCATCCGCTACAACAAGAACATCAACATCGGCATCGCGGTCGCGCTCGACTGGGGTCTCATCGTTCCCGTTATCAAGCAAGCCGAAGAGAAGAACTTCCTCGGCATCGCCCGTTCCATCGTCGACGTAGCCGACCGCGCGCGCGGCAAAAAACTCGCCCCCGATGAGATCTCCGGCGGCACCTTCACCCTCACCAACTCCGGCATCTTTGGCGAGCAGTTCGGCACCCCGATCATCAACCAGCCGCAGAGCGCAATCCTCGGCATCGGCGGCCTCAACAAGGAAGCCGAAGTCATCACCGATAAAGACGGCAACGACTTCATTGGCATTCGCTCTATCCAGCGCTTCACACTCGGCTTCGATCACCGCATCGTCGACGGTGCCGACGCCGGCAAGTTCATGTCGGACTTCAAAGCCTATCTCGAGAACTGGAACGAAGACATCGGCTAGCTCACAAATGAAGGTAAATTCTCAAACGGCGGTCTCTTCGGAGGCCGCCATTGTTTTGCTTCGGCCACAAACAATGGCTAAAGCAGGGCTTTAGCCTGCAGAACGAGCTTCACCGCTTCCTCGGCGGTCGCTGCCACTGCCGAAAGATGCCCCATCTTCCGGCCCTTCCGTGGGCGATGCTTCTCATAAAGATGCAACCTCACGCCCGATACCGCTAGAGCCGCATCGAAGTTCGGTACCTTCGCGCTACCATCCTCCGCAAGCCAAACCTCGCCAAGCAGATTAACGATCGCCGTGGGCTGAACGATCTCCACCCCACCGAGCGGCAGATCGCAAACCGCACGCACAAGCTGCTCAAACTGACTCGTCACGCAGGCACGTTCACTCGCGTGATAGCTGTTGTGCGGCCGCGGAGCCAGCTCATTCACGAGCAACTCTCCATCCTTCGTACAGAACATCTCAACCGCCAAAATGCCCTCGAGTTGAAACGTATCGGCAATCGCCGCCGCGACTTCCCGCGCGCCCTGCTCCTGTTCCGCCGAAATCGGCGCCGGAATCACGCTCCACGCCAGAATCTGCTCCTCATGATGATTCAAAGCCGGCGGATAAACCTTCACCTCGCCATTTGGAGCCCGTGCCACCAGCACCGAGATCTCCCGCTCCAGATCGACAGCTTTTTCCGCAACACCAGCTCGCTCACCCAAAGCCTCCCAAGCGGCGCGTATCTCATCCTCAACAACAGCGCCTCTTCGAAACCCAACCTTACCCTGCCCGCGCCCATCGTAACCGCCGGTAGCACTCTTGCAGAAGCACCTTCCCCCCAACGCAGCCACTGCCTCGCGCAGCTCATCGAGCGACCGCACCGCCCGATACTCCCCTACCGGAAATCCATTGCGCCGCAGCCAGTCCTTCTGCTCAATCCGATCCTGAATCACGGCCAGCATCGCCCCGCTCGGCCTCACCGGTGCATAGCTTGCCGCAGCTTCCATACTTCCTGGCGAAATCTGCTCAATCTCCAAGGTCACCACATCGCATCCCCGCGCAAGATTCGCCGCCTCCCGCGAATCATCCCAACCCGCTTCAATACACCCATCCACGACAAACCGCGCCGGACAAGCGGGATCTGGGTCAAGCACCAGGATGCGATACCCCATACCCCGAGCAGCCATCGCCGTCATGCGGCCCAGCTGACCGCCGCCAAAAATCCCAATCGTCGCCCCCGGAAGAATTGGCTTCGCCTGCGAAGAACCAGAGCTCACGCGCCAACCTCTTCCTCGCCCACCACCTGCTCCAGAACCTCATCTCGCCGCGCCTCGCGCCACGCCACCAACTTCTTCTGCAGCGCAGAATCTGTCGTAGCAAGAATGGCCACAGCCAGCAAACCCGCATTCGTCGCGCCTGCACCACCAATCGCCAGTGTCCCCACGGGAATGCCCTTCGGCATCTGCACAATGCTCAACAGCGAATCCATCCCCTGCAGCGCCGTCGCCGGAACCGGCACGCCCAACACTGGCACAACGGTCTTCGCCGCAATCATTCCCGGCAGATGCGCTGCGCCACCCGCCCCAGCAATAATCACACGCAGCCCGCGCCCTACGGCCGCCCCCGCATATTCAAACAACAAATCCGGCGTCCGATGCGCCGAGACCACCCGCACCTCATGCGCAATCCCAAACTCCCTCAGCGTCTCAACAGCGCCGCGCATCACCGCATAATCACTGCGGCTGCCCATCACCACTCCAACCAAAACACAGCCCGGCGACACGGTGTCCATGACCCTGATTATACGGTCTCTCTCACAGACACCGTGCCGCAGGAAGCATCACGAGCGGTTCGCCCACACACTTGCATTCAGGCACATAACCACCCCATCAATCACTGTGCTCAGTCCCTCGCTGAATCGGTCCGCATCCGCAATATGTTTGTCCGTCACCGCATCGGTGATGTTGATTGCAGCACCAACAATCTCCACCGCTGCCTTCTTCTTCTGCTCGCCGCTCTTCGCGCCGAACAGACCTTCCGTCCCCTGCACCACACCGGGAATCAACGTAATAGTCCGCAGAAATATCTTTAAAAAATTCATCATCAATCTCCTCGCCCCTACCGCCGCAAATAATCAATAGCCAAATGAAAAATCGTCATCACACCGCCGATAGCTGCAACGAAGCCCTTCACGCGCTGAACGCTTCGCTCGTGCTTCCCCACGCGTTCCTCAAGCTGCGTCAATCTCCCCGGTTGTCCTATCCCGAGCAGTGATTCCATTTGATTCTTCAGTACGCTTAAATCAGCGAGCACTTGTCCCTCAAAGTCAGTCATCTCATCCTCCCTCCTTAATCGCGGTTAGCTCACCGGCAGATCGGTGAACACGGCACTCGAAAACCGCGAATACACTGGCGGTGTCGAGCCGTCATACATCCGGACGTAGTAGTGCTCCACCTGCGCCTCGTGCGGAATCGAAAAACTCCGCACCGGACTGCGCAGCACCAGGTCCTGATCGACTCCGGGTCCAAAATCCCCATCCCGCCGCCGCACCTCGAAACCGCCCCCCACCGGCGGAGCCGTTCCAACATCCACCTGCAGGGCAGTACCCGTTGCGCTGACCACCTGCAACTGCTGCAAGTTCGCAAGCACATCGCCAGGCGCAGTCAACGCCGTCTCGGGAAGCAGCGCATCCGCGGCAATAGCCTCAGACAATGTCAGCCCCAATCCCTCCGCCCAATCGTTGGCAAACGCAATCTTGTACGTCAGCCCCTCAGGACAGGTCATTCCATCCAGAATCTCAACTCGACGCACGATGACACTCGTCGTCAGTCCGCCGCTAGTCAAAGCCAGTACATCTCCAGGCCACACATCCGCCGGATTCACCGCGTCATAGGTCCCTGAAACCGCAGCCGCACGACTCGCCGAAAAACTCAGCACCGCCAGCGCCGCACTCTCGCAGTCCATGGAGCTCCGCGCTGCCGGCTTCAGCACCTTGCCGAGCCACTGCGCCGTTCCCGGCAGACCTCCCGCCGCCTCCGCCGCAACACTCGCCGCATTCTCCAGCCGCGCCACAGCCCTCTGTTGAGCTCGATACAGTACAGTTACAAGTTCCCCTGCAATCGGGACGCGACCCGCAAAGAATGTAACCTTCCCAGCAGAAGATACCTTGCAATCCACACCTTCGCCCGCCACGCCAATCAGCCGCGTCATCTTCGTTCCATTCGGCAGGGTACTCACCACCCACGCCGAACCCGTTTGCGTCATTCTGCAATAGCCCATCGACCCAAACAGCTGCACACTATTCACTGCCACAAAGCTGCAGCTAGCCGGCGAACTGACGACACTGCCGTCATACAGCACTGTCGCCGGAGTATTCGAAGCCGCCCCCAAATCCTGCAGCTCAAACACCACGCTCATCGGCGCAGAGATCAACCCTCCGCCAAACGACTCAACCGCGCCATTAACCATGGCGTAGTAAGCCTGCAGCACGCGCTGCATCTCCACGCAATGCAGCCGAATGCGCAGCGTATACGTGTTCCCAGTCAGAATCGTAAGGACGCTTCCGACCTCTGCCCCATTCACGAACGGCACCACAACGGTTGCGCCTCCGCTCTGCCGAACGTTGTAACCAACAAAGCAGTTCGCACTTTGCGTAGCCCCGGAGTACAAACCACACACCACCCCCGCGCTCGCGCCCGTCAGCTGCAAGCTTCCTGCCTCAATCACCAGCGACCCGCCCAGCTCCAACGCATCAATCGCCGTCAGCGTCGTCTGTCCATCAAATCCATTCCCGCCCGTCATCGTCAGCCCGGCCCCGCTCAAGCCGAGATGCGACCCAGGGTCAGTCACCTGCCAGATCTGCGCATCGATCACACTCTCATTGAAGCTGTCCGTAAGAAACTGCGCTGAGTTCGCCGTCTTCTTAGGACGGAAGGGATCCTCCGACAACTGAAACACCGTCGTCGTCCCATCTCCCGCAAACGCCTCCGTCACATAAGCTGTCGGCTCCATCTCCCCACTAACCGTCACATCATTGGCCAGTTCCTTCACCGAGGCAGTCTTCAACGCCGCAACCTGCAGCGTCCCATCGCCATCGCTCAGAGCATGGGTCACCGAACCAGCAGGCTGAAGACTGACCGCCCCGTCCAGAACCCGATAAGCGGCATACGTTGCGCTGGCGATCTCTCCCGCATTGACCGACCAGCTCTCCGTCTCCACTGGCTCAAACACACCTACCGATAGCCCATTCACGATACCCGTCGTGCTAAACAACCCCGCATCCACCCGGTTGGTCAGCGTCGTTAACAACAGTCCGCCGCCCTGTCCCAGCCCTGCGCCACTCAGCGGAACCGCCTGCTTATCCAGCAGCCACTCATCGCTCACCGCGCTGAATGCGTAGCGATACACCGCTCCTTTCACGCCGGTTCCCGCATACAACGCCTCAGGATCCGTTGCGATATACCCGGTGAACAGTACCGTCCCATTCGCCGCTGTCGCCACAACCCGGCCTCGTCGCACAGGCACAGCCAACCCCGCATCGCTTACATCGAGCATCCCACTGCAAACCGAAGGCACATTCAACGCACGCGCAATCTTCACCGGACCCTCTGCGCACAAGGCGGCGCTATAGTCCACCGCTGCCGCCCCATCCAGATTGTCGATCGTCACCTTCACTGCGCCACCGCCTCATCGATAGGGCCCAATCCACGCATCGCCCGCACCTCGTTCACTGTCAAAACCCCAGCCCCAAGCAAAGCCGTCTGGATTTGCAGTTCCTGCATCTCGTCACGGCTCTCCAGGTCGTTGAAGCAGAACTCAAACTCCCGCCACCCCAGCTTCTTCGCAAACAGATCGCGCGTAATGTGCTCCGCCAGCAGCTTCGCCACCGGAACCACCGCGCTCTGGAACGCCTCATCCGCCATCTCCCCCGCGGTCGACTGGTTCACATCGCTCTCCAGGCCAAGCATCATCGGCGGCAGATCGAACGCATTCGCAATCAGCCGGATCAGCATCTCCTGCCATTCGAGCCGCAGGTCCGCATCAGTTCCGCCCGCAAACCGCAACACCTCAGGCTTTTGCTCGCAGCTCAACAACGGCACGCGCCCCGTGCCCTCAATCTCGTCCTGCCACCACCGGATCAACCGATCATGCTGCTCCGGAGTAGCCTCGTTCAACCACAGCGCATACTGCACCACCGAGTTGCTCGCCAGCCGCCCCGCATACCTGTTCGCGCTCAAAAACTGGTTCACCGTCTCAAACGCAACCTCCAAACGCCCCAGGCCGAATGGCGTATAAGTCCGCGGATTCAGCCGCACATACATCAGCTCATCATCCAGCAGCGGCACCAGCGAGTCCTGCCCCAGCCGTCCCGTCGTCTGCGCGTACCGCGGCTTCTCTGGATCGCCATTCCACTTCGCATCGATCTGGATCGTCGCTCCATCCACTGCCCAAAGATGAAACGGTCTCTCCGGGTCGCCCGTAGCCTCCATCTCCACCGCACCAAAGCCACCCACCAGCAGATCCTCCAACACCTGCTCCCACAGCACGCGAAAGCTGTCCGAGACATTCGGCTCCTCGAGGCATCGCCGCAGCACCTTCAGCCGCGCCTGCACATCCTCCACTTCGACCTCCGAGTAGCCCCGCCGCACCCGCACCTGCCAATCCATGCTCGCAATCTTGTCTTTCACCACATTGATCGCCCGCCGCACCACAGGAGTCTCCGCAAACTTCCGCAGATTCGCCGCCGTCGGCTTCGGCAAAGCATTCTGCCCCGCGCGCCCGGCCGGGTTATAGGGACTAAGAATCGAAGGCAGCATAGCCGTCTTCCGCTCACCCTTCATTGCATCGCCTGCCTCCGCGTCCACACCCGCCAAACGCTCCCAAACGCTCTTCACCGCCGCCCGAACACCCATACCCTCACCTCTCCTCAATTCAATCTCTCCGCAAAAAGAAAAAGGCACAGCCCGAGGGCCATGCCATAACGTCTCTTTCTAGTCCCTAGTCCCTAGTCCCTAGTCCCTAGTCCCTAGTCCCTAGTCCCTAGTCCCTAGTCCCTAGTCCCTAGTCCCTAGTCCCTCAAACCCTCAGCTCCATCCGAGCCGTCTCGGCCACCCGCGCCAGATCGCTCAGCGTCACCACCCGAATCGCCTCCCTCTCCATTGCCTCCACCCCGAACCGATACCGCTCCATCGCCTCATCCTCCGCATCCGAAACAGTCCGCAGTGGCTCCACAACCGCAGTCAGCTCCAACTTCGCCGCCTCCACCCGCTCCACACCCTCGCGCAACTGCGGAGCCGAATACGCCAAACCCTTCGCCGTCTCCACATCCCCCTCCAGCGACACCGCCTGAAACATCCGAACCACTCCCTCGGCCGAGCCCACTCGATATCCGCAATCAATCTTCATCGGGTCGCCCGCTCGCGTGTAAGCTGAAGCCGCAATCCGCTTCCGCATCAAACCCCAGACCCCAGCCCGCTCAAACTCTGTCCGCATCGCCCCCGCAATCGACGCGCGCCCAGTCCTCTTCCGCTCCACCTTCACCTTCAGAGGCTCCACATACATCTTCATCAACTGCTCAATCTCCGCCGGCAGGCTCTCCGCCAGGCAAGCCCTCACCTCAGTCATCTGCACTGAATTCGCCAGCGTATCCTGCAAGATCTCCATCACAGGTTTAATCCCATGCGCCGGGCTGCTCACCGTTTGCAACCGAGCACCAATCTCGCCCTCCAGGGCTTCCAGCAGCGCAAGATCGGCATCCGCATCCATGCACTTCACGCGGGTCCAGTCCCGGGTAAAGCGCACCACCGTGCTATCGGCCTTCGCCGCGCCCGCCTCGCGCAGCAGCACTCCGATATTCACAAACTCGCCCTTCACCACATCCGGCACATACCGGATCAGGAAGAACTCGCACGGCAACCGCTCTCTCACACCAAGTCTCCTCAAATCCTGATAACAACGATCCGCTAGCCTTCTCTTACATTACAAATCTTCCCACTCCACCCAGATTTTCAAACTGTCTCGGCACAACAATCCTCTTCCCAGGCTCCCACATCGGGAAAGGCGCCCTATCCGAATCCCGAAACTCCCCAATCAAATCCCGTACCCGCGAACGCCGAAGCAACATCTGCTCCATCAGCCGTTCAATCGTCGCCGTATCCCCGCCATACCACTCCGGAGGAACCGCCTCCGCAATCTCCCAAAGCGTCCCCGCCTTCATCTCCTCCACCCGGCTTAACCAAGGCTCAAAGCTCTCCCAACCCGTCACCTTCGCATACACCAGGTTCCTCGGGTAAACCCCACGCAGCGACGAATCCGGAAACGTCCACTCCCCCGCATTGAAACAAAATCCCTGGTCAATAAACGTAGCCCGATACTTCCTCTCCCTGGGCTTCCGTTCAAACACCGCCTGCCGTCCATTGCAGTTCCCCGCCCACTTATCAATACAAAGCATCCCGGCAAACTCCGCCAGGTTCCGAACCTCTTCCAACTGCTGCTCCGGCAGATAATCCACGACCTGCCCCGGCATCAACCCACCGACAAACTGCGATCCAAAATGCAGCCCAGCCAAATACTGCTCCCGCCGGCCCTTGGGCAGTTCGACGAACATATCCATCGTGTTCGCCACCAGCCACTCCGTCACCTCCACCACATCGCTCATCGGCACGGTCAACCCCACGGCCGCCGCCAACCGTGTAGCGATCAGCTCATTCGCCAGCACCCGCACATCCTGCGGATTATTCTGAAACTTCACGACCCACAACTTCCCATCTGCTCCCAGCATCAGCTGACTCTGAGCCCCACCCCGCATCCTCCGAATCGCCTGCACCGCCAGAACCGCCAAGCCAAACCTCGCAGCAACAGAATACCGCGCCGACCAAAGGCAGGCCCAAAGCGCCCACCCCAGCAAGAAAAGGTACACACGCCACGAAGTGGCCGCCCCACGCGTAGTGGGCCCGTCCGGCAGGACGCCTCTACCGTCGCCGTCCCAACAACTCCGCCCGAACCGCCTGCCCAATCGCCATCGCCATCAAGCAATCATCATGCGCCCCGCTCGCCGCCCCAGTCTTCCCACCACCCATCACCACAAACGTCCGACACTCCCCCAGCAACCGTCGGCTGAAAAACATCCACGGCGACTCCACCAGCAAAGCCCCCATGCGGCTCACCATCCCCGGCTTCGATCCCGCCGTAGTCAACCACCCCGCAACACCCGACTGCTCATAAACCTTCGCATACCGCTCCACGCTATCCAGGTACGCGAGCACACCAGCCCCATGATTATTCCGCTCCACAGCAATCATCGCCCCGCCATACTCTCTCGCCAACCCCGCCGAAACCCTCGCCAACTCCAGCGTCCCCAGCCTTTGTTGCAACTCCGCGCACTGCAATCCCGACCCCACCTCAATGACCTGTACTGCAGCAAAATCGCCATCCGCCCCACCACCCGCAGTATCCACCGCAACGAGATATTCCTTGCCCGGCAAAGAAGGCAGCCAAACCTGCAAAGCCCCGCCCCGCCGCCTCTCCATCGGCTCACCAACTTCACTCAGCCGATTCTCCACCGAACCAACTTCAAAACAACACTCCCCCGTAGCTTTGAAACAGCTCTCCGCATCCTCGGCAAACTCCTGCGACCGCAACCCGCGATAACTAGCCTCCAACCCCCGCCGAAACCCAATCTGCTCCGCCGTCAAACCATGCGCAAAAACCAGCCGCCGTTCATCCTCGCGCATTTGCTCGACTGGAGCCCCAACATAACCCTCCTCCATCCACCAGGGAAAGAAATGCCGCACCACCAGGTCATCGTCGGCCAACCCGCTAGCAAGCTGACCGACTGACTCGCCAACTAACTGACGAGCCCGTCCCCACTCCTCATAAAAACACCCATAGGCCCCATTCGGCGTAGATTCCATCACCAACTCTCCGCCAGCAGCCAGCGCCGCTCGCAAACCAGCCAGCGTAGCCCCCGCATCGCCCGGCCATCGGCTCGCTTCGCTGCAGTGCAAATACTGCATCGTCAGCCCGCGTCCAGCATTCTCATCCCCCGCGCTCACGACGCGAAACTCACTATCCAGCGCCGGAAAACACATCTGCCCTGCATTCGCTACACTCCGCCGCAGCGGCCCATCGCGCAGCTCCTCCGGCAGACACTCCCAAAATCTCTGCGCAATCCGGAATATTCCCTCCGCCGCCTCTCGCGTATGCGCCACCTGCACCGTCAATACGCCGCGCGCCGTAATCGTCTTCAGAAAAAACCGTCCCGCCACCCAGGTCGTCAATCCCATCTGCCTGGCCTTCAGCACGATATTCTGCCGCCTACGCCTCCGTTCAAACTCACGCTGCACCGCATTCGCCCGTAGCGGCGTCTCATTCCCTTCGCGATCCCGCACCCGAAGCCAACTCGCCGCCGCCTCAATCAACCGTTCCGGTTCAGCCTCAATTAACCTGCCAAGCCGCAACAGATCCTCGACCTCAAACTCAGCCTTGCACTTCACCCTGAACCTCACCGCATCGCAGCGCAGCCCCGTCCCCCGGACAGGGCTGCGTCCACGCCACCGCTTACATCTCCCAATGACAACCCGAAACGTTCTTCGGATTCGGCACATCGCGAAATACAATCGACCCATTCGCCGGAACCGCAACCGCCGTCCCGACTCCACGCCCATTGATCAACTGCGAAGCGCTTCCCGCTACCACGCTCACCGAAAACGACGCCTGCGGATTGTTGACCGTATACGTCGCCCCGCTCGGTCCCGTGCAATCCGGCAGAGTCAGCGTCTGGTTCGCCGTCGGGGCCACGCTGATATATCCCTCACCCGAAAGAATCGTATGAGTAGTAGCGCTCACCACCGACGGACTCGCCGCATTCGACCCGAAGTAGTAGTTCAAAGTATTGCTCGCCGCCGCCGCCAGCAACATCTGCCCCGGCGCAGTCGGATGCGTCTGGTCGCTTTGAAACTCCGCCGTATTCGCACTAGCCCCATCTGCCCCAAGCAGTGGGTTCGCCGCGAAGTCCACTACGCCATCCGCACCCATCCCTCTCGCCCGAGAGAGAATCGAAGCATCATAGGCATCCTTGTCCGCATCCAGCGCACTCCCGAACGCGTCCGTCCCACCGCGCGAGATCATCGTTCCCACAAACACCCTGCATCCAGCCGTCTTCAGCGTCTGAATCTCGCCCGCCAGCTCGCCCAGCGGCTCCGACAGCAATAGACCCTGCGACGCCGGACGCTGCGCAGTCAAATCGTTCGTCCCCAGAAACACAATCGCCACCGAAGGCCCGCTTGTCGTCGTGCACGTCTGTGCAACGCGATTCGCCTCTGACCCAACGACCGCGCGCACCGTAATCCCGAAGATCCCATCGTTCACCATCGTGTACGCCGGCTGGTTCGTCAGGTTCAGATTTGCAAACCACGTCTGCGTAGTTGGGTTAGTCAGCCCTGTCCCGAAGGTGATGGAGTCACCAATCCCATACAGAGCCGGCTGGCTCTGAACGATCGTCTGTGGCGTCACATTGACACCGCGACCCGCAATCTCGGCACGAATCTGCCCCGAGATCGTCTGCACCTGTGCCGCGGAAAGCGTATTGCCCGGCATCGCCACAAACCGGTACATCGTCCCATTCAAGCCCGACGCTGTAAACGTCGCCATGTCGCTCGAGCCCAGAAACAGATTGCCGCTCGTCTGCGACCCGAACGACGATCCCTGTGCCGAATAGCTCGCAACCTCGGCCCCATCAAGATAGATGTGATCAAGACTCCCCGAGCCTGTCCCCAACGCGAACGCCAGAACATGAAAACCCGACATCAGATTCGGCGCAGCCGTCAGGAAACCGTTATTCGCAAAGACCGTCGGCGCAAAGATCGCCGCATTCCCCTCCGGCCCGCCATTCTCGAGACCGACGTACAACAGGTTCAACCCGCTCACACCCAGGGTCGACGTCAGCAGTGCAGGAAACTGGTTCCCTGTCGCCAGGGTCGAAGTGTTCGTCAGTGGATTCAAATACACGCCAAAGAAGAACGTCTTCGCCGTATTCAACGCAGCCGGCAGCACAACCTGTTCTTGGCCGCCGAACGCAAGCCCCGTCGGCGTCCAGCTCGGAGCCAGCGCTCCAGCCCCCAGCGTACCGTTATTGCTGTTGCCGCTGTTGTCCGTCACCACGGTCCCGCTTCCTTGCAGGAAGTTGTAGTCCGCCGCCGCTCCGGCAATCGCTGCGCCTCCAGACGTTCCGGCCCCAACACCCAAGCCGCTCGATCCTCCGCCCGCAGGCGTCGCCCAGGTCCCATCCTCACGGAGATACCGAGTCGTCCCCGCGGTCGCACCCGGATCAGGTACCGCCCCGGGTCCATGCCCGCTTCCCGAAGCTCCAAACAGCGGCAACTGGCCCGCGCTCACCGCGCCATTCAACGTCGTCGCGTTCACCGTTCCAGCATTGATCGTGCCTGCGGTAAAAGCCTGCGGGCTGAACCCATACTGCGTTCCACGGAAACCCATCAGCAGTGTGCTTGTCTCCGGCTGAAACGACACCACATCTACGCCCACGCTGCTGTCCAGCTCAAACAGGTTGTAGTTCGAGTTCCACCGCCCACAGCCATGTGAGTTGCAGTGTACCGAGAACACGTTCTCTTCACCTGCCTGTAGGTCCATCGTCCTCTGCCAAACGCCACTCGCCGAATACGCAACATGCGGTGTCGAATGCGTCCCGCCATTTCCCAGATAGTCCGACGCTGGCTCGAGGTTCGCAATCGTCCACCCGATCAGGCCCGGCCCAACTGTCCCCACATATTGCACGCCTGCTGTCTGTGTAATGGTGGCCCGCGGAGTCGTCTGAGTCACAACCGTTACGTCCGCCGCCACCGCCTGTTGATAGTAGTGCGGCTCCTCCACTGGATCATTCGCCGCCCACGGCACGGTGTTTGCCGCCAACGTCATCTGACCATCCACGCTCTTCGTCGCCGTGTCGAACACGCCCAGTACCTCAGCCATCGGATACAGAACATATCCGCCCGTTACTTTGGCCACCGTACCGGCCGTACTCGTACCGTTCGCTCCCGTCTGGCTATACGTCAACGTATTCGCGCTTGTCGTTGTTATCGGAAAGCTTCCATTGAAGCTCTGGTCCGCAACTCCCGCCACCGTCATCGTCAGGCCATTCACATCGAACGGCAGAATGCCCGCCATGGTCACTGTCACCAGGTTGTTGTTCCTCGCGACGGACGCAATCGGCAGCGACACATTCACAAACGCGCTCGTATTCCCCGTCACTCCCACAATCGCAGTCAACGCAGCCCCATAATAAAGCCCCGTAGGTGAGAAGGATCCAATCACCGGAAAGACTTGCCGAATCGAACCCACCGTATCGACCGTCTGTTCCAGCCCATATCCGCACAAACCGCCAAACGCAATCGTCGCGTTCGCTCTATGCACTTTGTTCAGCGTCATCTGCAGGTGCGTGCCATCGATCACCGTATACTTCGCCATCTCGTAGTTATGCGGCCCACCGCTCGATTGGTCCGTCACACAAGCCACGCCACTCTGGTTCCCGATCGCCGCAGTATTCGTCGCAAAACCAGCAACCACCCCACTCGTCGCAATCGGAACCGTCACCGTCCCCGGAGCAACATTGTTCGCCTGCGAAGGAATCACCTGCGCCGTCGCCAGAAACACGCTCACCGGAAAGTTCGTCCCGCTAAACGTAACGTTCGGCCCAGGCTGCCCTGCCGGAGGCTCGCCGGTTCCGCCTGTCAACGTGCCGGCAGTAATCGTCTTCGCCGGGTTCTTATCGATGAGGAATCGCCCCTCACCCTGCGTGCCCGCTCCCGCACTCGCCGTCACGTTCACCGTAGTCGATCCCGCCGTGCAACCCACGCTGCACGTCCCCTCAAACACCGTGCTGTCCTCGTGAATATTGCAGGTCGAAGGGATGCGCGCCTTCATCCGCCTCGTCGCGAAACCCGCCCGAGGAATTCAGGAACTGCGAGCCGATCAGGCAGTCGCCCACTCCGTAGCAATTGATCGACTGCGTATGCAATGCATGCTGTCCCATCGTGTTGTACGTGCCGGTCACAGCTATAGCGTTATAGTTCGTCTTGAAGTACGGCACAGTTCCCTCAACCGTCTGCGGAAACAGATTCGACCCACCTGTCAATCCCTCCTGGCTGATCAGCAACGAATACGAGGCGGGAGTCTGCGACCCGCCCGCCGCGAACTCCGTCTGCGTGCTCCGCGTCGAAGTCACATCGATCACCTGCCCCGCATCCTGCCCATTGCCGGCCGAAGACGTCGGATTCAAATATGTCATCCCGCTTTTCTCCATTTCGGCTGTCCTCTACATGAGTACCGCCCGTACCGCTGTTCCACGTCGTCGACTGGTAGTTCTCTCCTCCGTAGCTGCGCTCCACCTTCACATCGCAACCATTCGCGCAGTCCGGGCTCGTCACTGCATTCGCAATCCCATTCCCGCCCAACCCTGTTACATACTGGCTCGCATACTCGTCGCCGTTCAAGTTATTCACCTGTAACTGCGTCCCTACCGGCTGTGTCACCGCCTGGGTAGCCGAAGGCAGCAGCGAAACCTTCTGCCCCAATCCACCCGTAGTCGCCGCAATATTCACATCCACATAGTGCATATCTGCGGCCTCATTCGGAGTCGTAGGATCTCCCGGGAGCACCAGCGGACCCGTCATCGTATCGCCGGTCTTCATCACAAAGGGTGAGCTCGCATCCAGCGGATGTCCCGTCACCGCCGCAGCAATCGCTGTATCCACGTAGCTCTTGCTCACTGTTTGCATCGCCACCGAAGTCGGCAACACCGTACTTCGAATCGCACTCACCGCCACCGGAAACTGGCTCGCCGGAACCACCCAGAACTCCCGGCTCACACTTCCATCATCCAGGTGATACACCGCCGTGTAGTAGGTCCCCATAGGCGTCGATCCCGCATTCGGGACCAGCGCCAAACTCAACGCTCCATTCGTGATCGTCGCCGAAGCCGTCCCGCTCGGCACCGCTTGTCCGGCTGCCGTAGTAAACGCCGTCCAGCTCACAATCACGGTCCCGCCAGCGGCGTGCCATCCCCCCGAAAAACCGTATCTGTAACCTGCGTAGTTGCAATTGAACTACTCGAGCCCGACTGCGCCGCGGCCGTCACCTTCATCACTGTCATCGCCCCCGGAATCACCATCAACAGCATCCCAATCAGCGTCCATCCCTTAGATCTCCAACGCATCCTCATCCCCTTGTCGTTGTGCTCGCTTGCCATTTCCACTCGTTCTTATTCGTCAAGCCCAGAAAACGTGCCATCCTGAGCGAAGCAACTCGCGCATTTGCGAGTTACGGAGTCGAAGAACCTGCAGTTGTCGTTGCCTGTTCTAAATCCTCGAAATCCGCGGTCGCGTCCGTATCCGTTTCATCCGTGCAAATCCGTGTTCAGCAGTTAAACCGCGCGCATAGCCCCGGCAGATAACTCCGAAAACAAAGCACCGTCTCCCCGTCATTCGCATCCTTCACCGGCAGCGCGCGAAACGCCCCCGCGAGCCTCACCTGCTCCAACGGTGCCGCCAACGGCTCCACCATCTCCGCCGAACCCTGCATCGCCTGCAGCCGCGGATAGTGATAGATCACCCGATCCCCTTGCTCTCCATCCATCACAAACAGTCCCGACCACTCCTGAAAGAACCCGCCACCCTCGCGATCCACAAACCCAACCACCGAACTCACCTGCATCCCCGAAGGAGGCGCCCCCGCCAGCAGTGGCCCACCCAGCTCCAACACGCCGGCCGCAATCCCGACCACCCGTCCCACATTCAGCGTCACTCGCCGAACATAGTTGATGTCATTCCCCACCGACGCCGGTGAGCTCACATAGGCCGCACTCACTCCGCTCCCTACAAATCCCACCTGCGCAACATAATCCTCATCAACAGCCACCAGCTCGCCCATCTGAAACTGAGCCGCTGCCGAAGCCCCCACATTCAATGAACTTGCCGTAGTTCCAGATCCCGCAACCAGAGGCACCGCCGCCGCAGCCAGCCCGCCACTCCCATTCAACGGAGCCCCTGTCGCTGTCTGCAGCAGATTCATCTGCTGCGATCCAGAAGCAAGCGCCAGTTGCAGCTTCCCCCAACTCTCAAACTCAACCTGAACCGAACACTCCACCTGGCTCCGTACCTGGCTCTGCACCACCGCAGGCGCGCCTGTGGTCAACGCCCCCACCTTCGTCTCGCTCTTCCGGACAAAATTCAGAGCACCACCCCAAATCCACCCACGGTCCCGGCGGCGTCGCCAGCGCAAACGCTCCCATCTGCGCCGCATCAAAAAGCGTCGGCACGCCCGCCACGCGATCCACCGGAGCAAAATAAGCCCGCACTCGCCGCGTCACCGGAGCCACCGCCCCCACCACACTCACACCCGTCGTCGTCCCGCTCACAGTTCACCCGCTTCCTGGTAGCTGAACACCTCAACCGTAGCCACTCGCTCCAACCGCTCTCCATTCACCACGGTCGCGCCAAACGCCGCATCGCCCCAGAACACATTCGTCCCCATCGCCACCGGAGCCGCACCTGCTCCCGTCGCCGCGCTGTAATTCATCTTCGCCGTATTCTGCGGAGCCCCACTCACCGCCCCCACTAGCTCTCCATCCATCGCCGACAGTAGCCGCCCACGGTCCATCCCACCGTTCCCCGAACTTCCATCCGTCGCATACTGAATCTCGCAAACCATCGTCACCAGCGGCAACGCCGCCTGCGCATCCACGCTCAGCCCCGTCCACCGCAGACAAAAAGCATTCACCGGAACCGCAGCAGAGGCCAGCTCGTTCTCCTCCACCAGCACTCCAGGCCTCGTCACCCCGCGCAAAACCATCGTCCGCGCCGGATTCAACGCCGCCAGCCTGTCCCGCAGCGTGACATAAAACGTATCTCTGGCATTCTGCATTCTTTATGTAACCTTTCCAGTAACAAATAAATTCTGTTCCACTGCAACGCCGGATATGCGCCGCCAGCCCACTAAACCACCAAAGCCAGCGGCTCCTTCACCACCACCCGGTAAACGTAAGGCACTCCGCCTACCTCCGACTCCGTCACCGACTCCACTTCCATCAGCACTCCATTCACGAGCACGCCAAACGCCGTCTCAAACAAAACACTAGCCGCCGAATACCCCAGCGATCCCACAACCGTATTCACCGCCGCCGCCGAAACCATCAGCTCCCACTGCGCAGCCTTCCCATCCGCAACTGTCGTCCCGAGCCTTCCGAAACGCCACCGGAGCCAGCTCCACATCCTGAAACTCCGGCACCGCCAGCCCAAGCTCCTCCGTCACATCACCCGCTGTTGCCGGAGCCGGCATCCGCAACAAAACCGTTCTTCCACCCGCACACCTCAACAAAACACCCGCCGCCCGCCGAGCCATCACCGACGCATCTCGCAGCTCCCCCATCGCCTCACCCCAGCCTCTCTGCCACATAGGGCTTCAGCAGCATCTGCACCTGCGGATCGATCAACGACCCGCTGAAATACTGCATCTGCAGCGTGTCCATCTTGCTCGACTTCACATTCATCCCCGGCGTCGCCTGCGCATTCTTCACAATCTGCACGCAGGCCACCTTCACCGCATCCGGAACCGTCACCACACCAGACGTGTACGTAACCTCAACCTCGTTGTAGTCCAACCCCAGAAAGTTCACCGGAAACGTTAGCTCAGCCGTCGTTTGATTCACATCCACAGTCGTCGCATCCAGCGCCGTCCAGCTTCCCGGCAAGCCGAACGCCCACACAACCTGCTCACGAAACGCATCCGGCAACTCCCCGCGCCGAGGCCGCCCATACCGCACCCTCACACCCACCAGTGCCGAAGCCGCGCCCACCGCCGCCGCCAGTGGCCGATAGCTTAGCCGCACCGTCTGCGCTCCAGCCGTCAACCGCATCCTCTCCACATACTGCGTCACCAGCAAACTTGGTCGCCGGCAATAAGCCTCAATCATCGCCGAGGCCATCGTCACCCAGTCATCCGAAGTCTCCGCCGTCAGACCAAACTCCACATACTCCGAAGGCAACAAATACCCCATCGCATCTCCCTTTCAAAAACAACAGGGACCGGCCCAAATAGCACCAGTCCCTGCCTTAGACTTTTCTAGTTTCTAGTTCCTGGTTCTTGAGTCCTAGCGATCCACCAATACCTGGTAGTGCGCATAATTCGCACCCTTCACCACAACCGCGCCAAACTTCACCACCACATACTGCGAAGCCAGCGAACCCGGCATACCAAGTTCGAACACGCGAGGATTCGGATCGCTCAACCAGTGATACTCAATCAAATCCTCAGTGACGATATAAGCCGGAAGAACCGCCGAACCCGAACCAGGGGTTCCGGTAAAGCTCAGCGTCCACTCTGGAATAAGAGGAATATCGCCGGCCTGCGTCGACAGCGTCTTAACCGTAAAACCAGCGGCAATCTCCTTCGTATTCAGAACCACATTGAACTCAGCCTTCATCTCGCGATCGATCAAATCCAGCAGAACCGGATTCGCATAAATCGCTGTAGGCCGAACTCCAAACGAGCTGTTCGAAACCATCTGTGCAATCGTCGACTTGAAGCCATCCACGATGCTCGCGCTCTCGCCGATAGTGACGGTATTGCCACCCGCAGCAATCTGACCGGCCGCGCCGAAATACTGCGCAGTAGTAGGCGAGCTCAAGCTCGTATCCGATCCATTCCAAAGCGCAACATCATGTGTGCGTAGAACGCCATCCACAGTATCTGCAAGGTCCTTCGCCTGCAGATAGGCAAACTGGCTCTGCTGCTTGCCCAGCTCGATATCGAACAGGTTGTAGTTGATCTGCGCCACCAGGGCCTTCAGCGGAACGCTGCGCTCAACCCGAGTCGGGCTGACCAGCGGAGCAACAATATTCCGCGGATCCACAAACCCAGCCGAAGCTGCAGGCGAGGGAATCGCAGTCTCCTCAAAATATCGTGAAGGATGGCCTGTAGCGGGAACCTGCTTGATCCTTCGTCCAAAAATCCCACGTCGCTGCACCAGGTCCAGAATCTCCGTCTGATACAAAGGAACTTCAATTGCACCAGGCCCGATAAAGTCTGCTGCGCCGTGAATATCAGTAAACATCGCGTTCATCATTCTCCCTTTCAAAAACAAAAAAAGGCGCAGCCGTAGCCACGCCCATCAAAAAATAAGTATCCTGGCGCCGAAGGCGCGTCAGCCCCCTTGCCAGGTCACGATGGCAGATCGCGCCGTCCCACCAGGACGCACTTTGCTGTTGCCTGTTCCTAACCCAGCAAACCAGCCCGCATTAACTGAGCCTTCACCGCAATCCTCTGCTCGATACTCAAACTCCCCAAAGCAGCATCAACGGCCCCTGCCTCAAGCGAATCCACCGCAACACCCTGCTTCGCCAGCATATTTGTAACCGAAACAGGTAAAGTCTTTCGACCATGTGTAACCGTATTAGGCACATAACCCGAAGCCTTCAACTCCGCAATCTCAGCCTCAGCGGCAGCCAGCTTAGCCTCAAGCTCAGCCTCACGCCCGACCGTAGCCACAATCCTGCCAATCGAAGCCTCCGCGTCCAGCGCAAACTCGCTCTGCCGCTGCGCAAGCCTCTCCACCGCCTGCTCCAGAAGACCTGCCGCAGCCGCCAGCCTCTCTGCCGCGCCACTCAGTTCGTCCCTCATCTCCATCTCCATACTCCCCGCCTTCCCCATTGATCACAAAAAGATTCGTTTACCCGCTCCACTCGTTCAGGCAGCAGTCGTGCTTCCGGTCGGAGCCACCTGCACATTCAAAATCCCAACCACGGCCGAAACGATGTTCGCGATATACGCACTATCCGCAGTAATCCCCGCCTTGGCCAGCAGCGCCGTCACGGCCTGCTCCGTCAGCAGCATCACTTCCGACAGCTTCTGCGTTCCCGTCCCGTTCTGCACGCCCGACGCCGCATACTTCTGCTCCACCAGCATCACCGCCGACTGAATCAGCGAAGTAGCATCCGCCACCCCATCGGCAGCAGGAGCCGCAGCCGGAAACAAAAGCCCCACCAGCTTCTCCACCGGAACTGCATACTCTGCCGCCCACTTCAACCCCTTAGCAAATCCCTTCCCAATCGTCTCCAACACGCTCACAAAACTCATCATCTCTCCTCTGTCTTTAGGCGCCGAAGGCGCGTCAGCCTCGATGGCAGATCGCGCCGTACGCGCAAGACGCCGTTGCTTTTGCTCTTGCCTTCACCCGGAAGCTAGTCCCCCGGTAAGCGGCCTTATCCCGCAGCAGAATCGCCGCCCCGGTAAACGTAGCCCGAGTCAGCGTCCACACCGAAGCCCTCATATCTGCCACATGCGCATCCGCCAGCTCATAGCTCATCCCCATCAACCCATCCGTCTGAATCTTCCCCTCCATCTCCGGAAAGTCCCGAGCAAACAGATACCCCGCCACCGTCAGCTTCCTGCCATCGATCTCCGCCGACGTAATAATCCCGCACTTCTGACGAGCATCATGACCATCCCATCCCGCCTCGTAGTCGACCGCCATTCCCAGCAGACTCGGCAGCGCCGCATCCGCAGCCTCTCGCGTCAGCACCACCCGGTGCCCACGCGACCCGCTCGGAGCCTTATCGCTCGGCACGTCCACCAGCGTCAACACGCCTTCAAACGGCAGCCGGTTCGGATGCCCATGCACCACCGGAAATTCCACCGCCATCGCCCGCATCGCCAGCCCCGCCGAGCGACCCACTCCCTCACGTTGAAGCCCCGCAGCCAGGCCAAAACTCCGCCGGGCAAGTTCTTCCGCATGTCCCATCGCACCTCCCATGTTGTGAAACGCCACCAACACCAAACCCGCCACAGCCTGTTCTCATCTCAACCAACGACAAACCACGGGTACCCCATCCACCGCGTCTTTTGCGATGAGTGGGATGCAATCATTCAGCTAACCGCTTCTACTTCTGTTCCGGCTTCCGGCCCATCTGTTCGAGCAACAGCGTCATCGCACTCTTGCCCCGCCGCTTCTTCACCACTTGCGTCTCGCTCTTATCCGCCTTGTCCAACCCGCCCAGAACGGCCAGCATCTTCGCATGCGCGATGCTCCCCTTCTTGGCCTCTTCCACAAACGTCTCCACGATATCCGGCAACGCCTCCGCCACCTTCTTTCGCGTAAACGTCCTGCACTGCTTCGGCTTGGGAGCAACCCCCGAACCCCTCTTCTCTCCCGCCTTAGCCCCTCCATCTCCATCCAGGCCCGCCCGCACAAACCGGCCCGCCACCCGCTTTCGCTCCATCTACTCTCCTCCCCAAAAACAAACGGGAGAGCAGCCATTCGGCCCTCTCCCGTCCATCTCTCACTTACAAATATAGAATACCAAGGTCAACCAAACTAAAATGCCACTTTTGCCAAACTTTTATTTGTAATCATTTCTGTTACTTACATCCCCTTTTGCCTTTTCGCCCTCTTGACATTCGATTTTCCAGCCAAAAACGCAGAAAAAAACTTTCACGATCGCCAAAAGCCAACGGGAGAGCGGCTTTTCGCCACCCTCCCGCTTTAAATCATTGCTGCCTGAACCAGGATTGACCAGCCGGAGTTCAACGAAGACTCCAGCCTCAAGACAGAAAAAATAAAACAAGTAAAGCAATCACTGCTCCACAACACGCCTTAGAGAATCGTTCCGGCTTCGCGTCCCGCTTTGGCAGGCTCCAGCAGCTTCCGCTCCAGAAACACCTCCGTCAGGGCATCCAGCGCTCTCGAGTACCGCCGAATCACCGTACGCAATGGCAGATCCAGCAGACTCGCCGTCTCCTCCAGGGTGAACTCCTGAATAGCAATCCGCCGAACCAGGTGTTGTTGTCCCTCCTTCAGCATCTTCACGCACTGCTCCACGTCATGCACAAAGATCACCACATCGTCGAAGCCGGTCACAGAGTAGTTCGTCACGTTGCCTCGGAACATCTCCCGTCCCAGCAGCGAAGGCGCTCGTCCCGCCTCCAGGGACATCCGCACATACCGCCGCAGCAGTCCTTCCGTGTACTTCCGGTAGAACGCCACCTCCGGAGCCGTCCGCATCGGCTGTTCCACAACCGCCGCCGGAGCCCTCACAACCGCCGCCGCGCTCTTCACGCTGACCATCGGCTTCCTCACGCCCACGCCGGCCGTCTCCCGTTCAGAAGCACTCGCCGTAGCCCATACCATCGGCAAAATCACCAGAGCTGCACTCATCGCGCACCTCCCGCAACTCCCATCGCTGCCGTGCATCCCGTCGCCCGCACCCGACGCCGTCTACGGCCGCCGGCATGCTTCGCCCGCGGAGCAGGAAACTCCGACAGACGACCCGTGCACTCCAGGCAGTATTTACCTTCAACCATGGCCTTGCGGAGCCAAAGCACTCCGCATCCTTCACATACCTTCAAATCAATGCGCAAGTAATTCACGTTGTTCCCTTTCAAGGCGTACCTCTCCTCGACGAGCCTCGATATTTTTCAACGTTCGAGTGGGCTCATCCAGTTTGTTGTGAAGTCCATCTCTTCTCTGCGGTAGCTCTATCGGCTCCGTCAGCGAAGCGCTGGCATTCAGCTGTCGTTGTGTTCCTTCAGTGTCGAACCATGGGAAAAACCGTGCATCACTCTCCCAACCGATTTCCGAACACGCTCCAGTGCCATTTCGGCAGACTTCGCTCGCAGGCTACCTCGCGTCTCGGGTTCCGAATTGGGAAAGTCTCAAGGTTATAGCTTTAGACAAAAATCATGTCAACTACAATCTTTCCTCAGGCAAGTAAAATCCGAAAACCACCACCAATCAGGCGCTTATCAAAGGGTCTTATTGCATAAAGTAAATATTTCGCCTTATCTTCGTCTTGTCGAATGATATTGTTTCGCGAAGGAAACTCCGTCCCCACAACCTCTCGCACCCCGAACCCGCCGTAACAGTCGCACAGTCATACCTTCAGGCCCTATGAACTTTCAAGACCTGCACGAACTCCTCCGGCTTGAACTCCTCCGCCGCATCGAACGCGGTACCCTCACCGGCACGCGCCTCGCACGCCAGGCTGGCTTCCAACAAGCCCACATCTCTAATTTCCTCAACCGCAAACGAGCCCTTTCCCTCGAAGGCCTCGACCGCGTCCTCGCCTCCCAGAACATCACCATCGACCAGCTCCTCCCAGTCGATCTGCAAGCCGTCCACTCCCCCCAGCCCCACATCACCGACCCCACCGAGCCCATCCCCGTCGTCTCCTCCTCCACCGCCATGGACGAGCCCCAAATCTCCCCCTCCGCCATCATCGAGACCCTGCAGGTCTCCACCTCCCGCCTGCACGACAACCGCGCCCGCCCCTCCACCAAACACGCCCACTGGCATCGCTTCCTCGCCATCCGCGCCGACGCCCAGCAATCCGCCGCCATGGAACCCCTCGTTACCACTGGAGCCATCGCCGTCCTCGATCGCCATTACAACTCCCTCGCCCCTTACCGGGCCCACCAGCCCACCCTCTACGCCGTCCGTTGCGGAGCCGCTCTCCTCCTCCGCTTCGTCGACTTCGACGAAGGCCGCCTCATCCTCCGCCCCTGGTCCCGCGAATTCCCCATTCAGCTCCTACCCCTAGCCACCCACGAAACCCCAGCCGACTACCTCATAGGCCGCGTCTGCCTACTCTTCTCCGAGATGTGAACCCTAGGCAGCAGCAGCGCGTCTTTCGCAGACTCACCTCTAAAAAACTTCCCTTCCCACCGAGTCGCGCGTCATTTACCCTCAGAGCCGTCATGTACAAGTACGTCACGGCCCTCTTCCTTGCTTTCCTTTCTCTGCCCGCCCGCTCAAGCGACCCGAGTCCACATTGGATCGAAGTTCAGAGCCCTCACTTCATCGTTCTTACTGACTCCAACGAGAAACAGGCACGCCACATGGCCGGCCAGATGGAGCAGATGCGGGCCGTCTTCCATCTCCTTGTCCCTAACGCGACGGCAGACGTTGGTGCGCCGATCACCGTCGTCGCCCTCAAAGACAAGAAAGGGTTCCAGGCACTCGAACCCGCTGCCTACCTCGCAAAGGGCCAGCTCGATCTGGCCGGCCTCTTTGTCCGTACCCCCGACAAAAGCTACATCCTCCTCCGCCTCGACGCCGACGGTGAGCATCCGTTCTCCACCGTCTATCACGAGTACACCCACCTCATGCTCAGCAAAGCGCCGTGGCTTTCACTCTGGCTCAACGAAGGCCTCGCGGAGTTCTATCAGAACACCACCATCCACGAAAAAGAGATACTCATCGGCCAGCCCAGCGAGGACAACATCCTCTACCTCCGCCAGAACCGCCTCCTGCCGCTCACCACTCTTCTCAAAGTCGACTACTCCTCGCCCTACTACCACGATGAGGAAAAGGGTTCCGTCTTCTACGCCGAATCCTGGGCCCTCACGCACTACATCGAAGTTACCGACCGCCAGAAGAACACCACCCACCTCCAGGACTACGTCAAACTCCTCGCCCAACAGGAAGATCCCGTCACCGCCGCCCAGCATGTCTTCGGCGATCTCAATCAGCTTCAGCGGTCGCTCGAAAGCTACATCAACCAGGGTGACTTCAAGATGTTCACCATGAACGTGGCCGTATCTGCCGATCCCGCCTCGTTCAAATTCCGACCCGTCCCCTCGCCTGAAGCCAATGCCATTCGCGCCGACGTGCTGATCAACACAGGTCGCATGCAGGAGGCCCAAACCCTCCTTGAAGCCAGTCTCCGCGACGATCCCAACAACGCGCTTGCTCATGAAGCCATGGGATATCTCAAGTTCCACGAAAACAACATCGCTGCAGCGACGAAGTGGTTCAGCGAAGCGGTACAACTCGACTCGCAAAGTTATCTCGCCCACTACTATTTCGCCGTCATGTCCCTACAGACTGGCGATCGCGATCACGACGCATCCATTGAATCCAGTCTGCGCACATCCATTAAGCTCAACCCCGAATTCGCTCCTTCCTGCGATGCGCTCGCCATGTTCTATGCGGCACGCAACGAGAAGTTCGACGAAGCCCATCTCCTCAACGTCAAAGCCGTGCAACTCGATCCGGCAAATCTGAACTACCGCATCAACACCGCAACCGTGCTCAGCCAGCAACGGGACTTTTCGGCCGCAATCAGCGTTCTCAAATCCGCTGCCAACCTCGCCAAAACCCCGATGGAGATTGAGATGGTGCACAGCCGTATCGATCAACTTCAGAAAATCCAAACGACCTTTGCCAAAGCAAGCGCCCAGCCCGACACGCAAAGCACACGGATCATCACCAATACCTCTGTGGCTCAATCAGGGGACTCATCGATAAACCCAAATAAGACAATGGTCTTCCGGAGAGTCAACGGTCAGGTCATAGGCAAAATGGAAGACGTCCCCGTCTATCCCGCAGGCGACTCCAAAGGCCCGCAGCACACTGTCAAAGGCATTCTTCGCGACGTCGTCTGCTCCTACCCGACTGTCCTCGCCCTCACCGTCGATCAGGCAGGCAAGAAGACCACGCTTTACACCAACAACTACTACAAAGTCGTCTTCACCACGGCAAACTACGAGCCCGACGGCGATATCAAGCCCTGCACCGGCATCGAAGACATGAAAGCCAGCATTCGCTATGCAGAAGTCTCCGACAAAAACGTCGCGGGACAGATTCTCGCGATCGAACTAAGCAAATAGCTGGGCTCGCCGCCAAAAACCCCGCGGGTCTCTCTTCGCGTCTCCGCCCGTCCCCTCATCTCGTCACCTGCACGCCGGGTTATTCGCTCTTTCGAAAGTCAGAAAAGTAATGCTCGCCGCAGGCAGCGAGAAATCCCCCTTTTTCGTTGCCACCCCTGCCAGCGCCGGAACGTCCCCATTCGCGGCCAGCGTTAGCTCGCCGCCATTCAGCAAAACGCTCTTACCCATAAGATCGTTCGCCGTCAGCATGTAGCGCTTCGCCTCCTGCGGAAGAGCGATCGTCTGTGCCTCAGTCCGGCGCAAATTGAGCGCCAGCAGCGACACTCCGCCACTGTGCCCCTTCATGCACTGAGCGTAAAGATGAACATCCTTCGACGCAGCCGTCCCAGCATCCAGAACCGTGGTGCCCATGGTGTTGTGCCAAAGCACAGCAGCCCAGTAATTCGGACGCGGCACGAGGGTCCCCGCATCGATCAACCCGTAATCGCTCGCATCGAGCGTATTGTGCATCACCACCTGCACACCGAGCTTCGCCAGCCGCCCAAGCTGATCCAGATAGCGAAACGAATCGATATAAGTCGCCGCCCACCGATCTCCTCCGCACGCCGTCTGTCCTGTCTCCGTCAGCCACATGGCCTTCCCGGGTGCGTAGGTATCGCGAAGCCCCGCATAAAACGCCTCAACCGTCCCCGTCCGCCCAAGCCAATCCTCTGTCAGCGCAGCATCCGGAGTCGTCCCAATCTTCATTGCAGCGCCACACCGCTCAGACACCGAACCGTAAAAGTGGTATGAGAACGCATCCACTGCATTCGGCCCCATCGCCGCAAGCATCTCTTTCGAAGGAATCAACTTCATCCCCGTTCCCCCAGGAATCAGGTCGATACCCTCGCCGATTGACCCCGGCCCAAGAAGAATCGCCTTCGGGGCAGCCTTCCGGAAGAACGGTTGAAATACCGCAAAGTCCCGCCCATAACCGGATGCGTCATAACCCGCAGGAACTCCCGCGGCGGTTGCGAACGTCGGCTCATTCATAAACTCAGCAGCCGCAATCGACCCACCAATAGACTGCGTATAGTCGAGGAACTTCTTCCCTTCCACAGGAGTCCACACGCCTGCTTTATCCCTCGTTCCCATCCCGGTAGAAAACGAAGTAACAATCTGCGCATCCACCGCCTTCGAAAAATCCACCACGCCCTTCCACTCAGCCCGCGTCAGCACCCCGCCGAAACCCGGCGGAGGCATCGCCGGAGCAGCCGCATCCGAGTCCTGAAAATAAACCGTATTCGCCCACGTGCCAGACACCCGCACATACGCCGGCCCAAGCGCCGCCGCCAGCTTCCGCAACCGCGGATTCGATAGATCGATCGGACTCAGCTGCTCAAACAACCCGGGATCAATACCGCTCGGAGCGCCGCTCGTTGTCTGCGACGCAACCGCCTTGCTCCCATAAGGCTTCCAGAATCTCCCACCGATCACCTCCACCATCTCGATGTTGTACGACTGAAAACGCGGATCGACAGTACCGATCCTCTGCATCGTCGAAGGGTTTTGCTGTGCCACACAGGGCAACGCAGCAACAGCGAACGCGACACCAAAAATCATTTTCATAGCAGACCACTCTAGCACCGCCGCTACTCTGGATGATCCCATTTCAGGCGCCGAAAAAAATTGCCCGCTCCATCAGGAGCGGGCGTGGTGTCCGAGTGCAACATTCCAACCTGTCTAGTACCGAGTCGTCGCGACGTCCCGATCTACCTGATCTACCACCACACGATCCTCTGCGAGCCGCTCTCTCGGCCTCTGGTCTGCAACCACATCCCGCAACGTCGAGCCTTCCCTCTTCTCTCCAGCGGCCTCGCCCGACGACGAAATATCCGACGCGCCCGTCTCCTTCAGCGCTCTCTTCGCCGCATCAATCTGTTCCGAAGTATCGCAATGAACCGACAGGAGGGTTCCTCCGCCTTTCACAGCGCCCTCATATCGTTTCGCTTCGTACTCCGGAATCCCCATTCCCACGAGCGCTCCAACTAAGCCGCCCACAGCGCCGCCAACTCCAACGCCTGCCAACGTAGCCATAATCGGTCCCGCGGCAATCAACGGCCCGACTCCCGGAATCGCCAGTGCGCCAATCCCAGCCAGCAGGCCTAGCGTTCCGCCAACCACTCCGCCCGCCGTCACACCCGTCGCCGTACCCTCGGGAGCCTTCGTGTTCTTCTCATGCGCAAACGCGCGCGTACTTTCATCGTCCGGTAGAAGCACCGAGATCGCTGAATTGCTGAATCCCCGCGCAAGCAGGTGATCGACCGCCGCCTCGGCCGTTGCCGGCGTCGCATAAATTCCAAAGACCGCTGTATTTTTGCTGGACATGACTTTACTCCTCTGCTGCCCCTTGGCAGCTCTTCGTTTTGACGTGCATTATTCTTATCGCTCCGTCCCATCAAAAGAAAACGGACCTCAATCTTGAGCCCAGCGTGCATAGGGTTCCTTGCCTGTCTTACTTAACGGTCAACTCGTTCGTAATCTTGTCCGCCGACACCACACTAGCCGCCAGCTCCGCAACCTTGGCCTTTTCGTCCTCCGACTTCACCGGCCCCTTCAGCGTCACCACGCCGTTATTCGTAATGACCTTCACGTTGTGCGCATAAGTCGACAGGTCTTTATCGTCGACAATCTCTTTCCTTACCTTCGCGGTAATCTCACGATCCGCCTTCGAATTGCTCTGTTTATCAGCCGTTTGCGTATCACCTTTGTTGTTGGCCGTGTTGTCCGGCGTCTGCGCTGTCGCGACCCCCAAACTCACCGACAAACACAAAGCCGCCAACGCAGCCGAAGCCACGCCTTTCATACTTTTCAAACTCATCTCGAATCACCTCTCCCGAAGAGGACTTCCCTCGGTTCTCAAGACCGGCCGACCCATACTACGCACGGTCCATCTACGTTAACGTCTGATGTAGACGCCCATGCACAAGTTGTCTCTTCGTTCAAACCGTTTCCGCCCCGTCATCTTCCTCCTTGGCCCCGGACCCACTAAACCGGCAGACGCACGCCGATCCCGTCGCCGCCGGATTTTCCGCTGTTCTAGCACTTTTGCTAACTGCATTAACTCCGCGAATGGCCTATCTTTTCCCCACTGTGTCGAAAAGAGCGGCGCGAAATCGCAATGACAAATAAAAGCAGATCAAGTCCCGATGACTCCATCCACTCAACCCGCCCCCCTCGTCTCCATTCGTGGAGATTCCTCGATCTCATTCATAACGCCAGCTCAACCACGCTGATCCGCGCCGCAACTGCCGCAGCAATAGCGTGGGTTCCCTTGGCCGTCCTCTCAGCGTTCCGCGGGACGCACGTGTTCCTCTCCTTCCTCACCGACTACGCCGCTCTCACGCGATTCCTCATCATCATTCCAATACTCGTCCTCGGCGACCAACCCCTGCACGCCCGGTACCAACTGGTTGCGCATCACTTCGAGACAACGATGATCCGGGACGATGAGAAGGCAAGATTCAACTCACAATGGAGATCCCACGAAAGCCTCAGAGACACAATCCTCGTCCGGGCGATGCTCATTCTGGCTTCCGTCGCCATTGCAGCGTGGCTGAGCGAATATCTTCACCCCGAGGGCTCTGAATTTCTCGACTGGTCCAGAGGCAGCGGCGGTTTCCGATCCTTCTCCCTGGCCGCCACATGGGAAATCTTTGTCAGCTATCCGATCCTCGCCTACTTCACTCTGCACTGGGTCTGGAAACAAATCATCTGGTCCCGATTCCTCCGATCAACCACGCACTTGCATCTCCGTCTCATCGCCGTACATCCCGATCACCTCGGAGGACTCGGCTTCCTCGAAGCTTCTCTTCTGGCCCAGCTTCCCTTCAGCTTCTGTCTCGGCGTCGGCCTCGCTGGAGCAATCGCGAACCGCGTCTTTCACGAAGGACAAAAGGTCATGGCCTATCGATTCCTTGCTCCGGTTCTCATTGGAGTCGCCCTGCTCATATCGATAGCGCCTTATTTCCTCTTCGTCCCAACCCTCATCCAGATGAGGCGCAAAGGCATGCTGAAGTATGGAGCCCTCGCCAGTGCCGTAGGAGAAAAATTTGAACGCAAGTGGCTAGATCGCGACGACAACCTCAACGACGATGCTCTGACAACTTCCGAATTCGCTCCCACTCGCAATCTCTTCGGCATAGTCGATTACATCGACGACATCCGCGTCGTCCCCGTGTCTTTAATCAACGTCTACCTCTTCGTCATCGCCGCACTCATCCCATGCATTCCTGTATTCATCGCCGCCATCCCCTTCAGCGTTCTCATGAAGCTCGCCATGAAGCTTCTAGCCTAGACGCGCGATCGCAAGAGAGCGTTCCCCTCCACACTTGCTAAACTTGTAGATAATGCTCTCCAGGCTCTACGCAAAGTGGATGTACGCGTGGGAAACCGCGCTCACCACCCGCGACACCAACCGCATCGTCCGCCCCCTCGAATGGGGTTTCGACTGGCTCGACGACTTCTCCCCCATGGCCGTAGCCGCCCCCCCGCACCTCTCCGACTACGAAAGAATGTCCGCCATCAACGCCGACATCGTAGCCCGCGCCGGCGAGTTCTACAGCTACACCACCCCCACCGACTTCCGCCTCGAAGCCCGTCACCCACAGCTCTTTCCCACCAACGTACGCCCCGAGACCCTCCAGGAGGACGCCGAAATCAAGCGCCAGGCCGAAACCGGAGAGCTCGACGCAGCCGAGTTCCTCCGCTTCACCTCGCCCCTCCGCACCCGCTACCCCGAAAACGACACCGTCAACGCCCGCTGGTTCCCCGCCCATCCCGAAACTCAAAACGGCAAACCCAAACAGGCCATGATTGTCATGCCTCAATGGAACGCCGACGCCTTCTCTCACAACGCCCTCTGCACCCTCTTCAACCGCTTCGGCATCTCCTGCCTCCGCCTCTCCAAGCCCTACCACGACATCCGCCGCCCTGCCGAGCTCGAGCGCTCCGACTACGCCGTCAGCTCCAACGTCGGCCGTACCACCCAGGCCTGCCGTCAGGCTGTAGTCGACATCCGCAGCTGCCTGGACTGGCTCGAATCCCAGGGCTACGAACAGTTCGGAGTCCTCGGCACGTCGCTAGGAAGTTGTTACGCCTTCATAGCCGCAGCCTTCGACCCCCGCCTCCAGGTCTGCGCCTTCAACCACGCCTCCACCTGGTTCGGCGACGTAGTCTGGACGGGCCAGTCCACCCGCCACATCCGCGCCGCCTTCGAACAGTCAGGGCTGAATCAAGATCAAGTCCGCGAAATCTTCTCCATAGTCAGTCCCATG
Organism: uncultured Acidobacteriaceae bacterium; assembly: GCA_963841335.1. Taxonomy (GTDB): domain Bacteria; phylum Acidobacteriota; class Terriglobia; order Terriglobales; family Acidobacteriaceae; genus Edaphobacter. Next base: position 2,070,198 of record CAWJCF010000001.1, read on the forward strand.
TCCTACATGGACCGCTTCGCTGCAAAGAACCCTGAAAAACCTCGCCGCTCGTTGGTCATCCACGCCACCTATGACCTCACCTTCCCCCTCGACTACTCCTTCGACGTCCACAAAAACTTCGACGCCCTGAAAGTCGACTACGACTCCAAAATCCTCCCCTGCGGCCACTACACCACCGGCGAGTTCCCCTACAAATACATCGACGGCTGGTACCTGGGCCACTTCATCTACAAAGAATTCAAACGCCTCGCCCATCGGTCACCGCGCTAAGCGTTCGCTTGAAGCGGCGTTGCCCCTACTTTCGCGTCGTTGTTGCTGGGTAACTCAAGGCTTCAGCGTTGGGCCTCTCAAATTTGGGCGATATCGATGGCGACTACCACTAGACGCGCGAAGGGCCTCCAACTAAGGAGGCCTTCGTCATTTAATAGGGTCATTGAGGGTCACATGGTACATCCATTCATAGTTGGAACCGTAAACGTCACGTCCTGCGTCACTCCGCCATCACTCGGGTCCAGAATGAATCCTGGATCGGCAACAACAGAGCTGCCGCTGGCAGTGCACGTAAGGTAGAGCTCCGCGAGACCAGAAGAGCCTCCATAAGTATCGCGGGTCACAAAGCGAAGCTGGTCGCCAATAGACGCCAGGACGCTGAGGGGTGGGTGCGTGGTACCGAATCCAGTTCCCGTGGTGTAGATGAGGGTGCCATTACGATAGATATCCAAATTGTCATCAACGTTCCATTGCCCTGAACCGGTTGGCGAACCACTAAGAGCGTATGCGTTCTGCCTGGTACTGGGAATGAAGCCGACAACAGCTAAGCCATCAATCGTATCTCCGACAGGAAAGTCGGAAATCGGTATAGATGGCCAGGTGCATGAGATGGGGACATTCGGCGATTGGACGGTTGAGCCGCCCACCGCCGGGCAGGGGCTGCCCATTGTTGCGTAATCTCCATCAACTGTCGGCTTCGCAATGACCTGAACCTCTTCGGTTCCAGCGGGTATGGTGATCGTGCCGCACGAAACCCCACCTGTTATCCCCTTTGCGGAGGGACATTGAACAACTTGTCCGTTGATGATGACTTCGCCTGGGTCCGGGCCATTGTTGACAATAGTGAAAGGGATGTTCTTAGGAGTTGGCGGCGGCATCTTCACTGGATTCGAGGTGGTTGCAACCGTTCCAGTCAACGTCGTCCCGGCGCATGCTCCTTCATCGATGTCCACCAAGCCATTCAGCGTAGTTCCGTCCGAGCTGAGGGTGCCACTGAGCTCACCCCACGCTGTAGTCCCGGACATTAGAACGCCGTTGATATTGGCTCCTATTTGAGTACCTGTGAACTGAAATTGTGCAGTGCTGCCTGGATTGCTCCCCGGGCCACAGAGTGTCAGGGATGGTGAACTGGCTTGGGCCGTGCCTGTAAGCGGCACACCAAACGCCCCTGCAGTGGGTGAGCCTGGCGTGACGGCCAGAGACTCACTCACCGAGTCGCCGTTAGTGTCCGAGTAGGAGCCGGTGTAGGAACCAGTGATGGCCGGGGGATGGATGCCCTCGATGTTGCCCGATTCGGTAGCCTGGCCGCTGGCGGTATAGGTACCTTTCAAGGTGCTTCCATCTGTACTCGCAGTTGCGGTGACGGACAGCGTCTCCTGACCCTGTGTACCAGAGAACGTGATCTTACCCGTTGAATCGATGGATCCTGTTAACGGGAACGATGTAGTGGCGTCGAATGCGGAATCACCCGATACCTGGACTTGACCCGTAAGCGCACTCTGTCCCGCGAACTGCGCGATGATGGTGGAGAGTTGACCCGTCGAAGATAGAGCCATGGCCGTCCAGCTGCCACCAACAACGTTCGGTGTAGGCGTAGTTGTTGGGGGAGGGGTTGTGGTTGTAGAAGTGGTCGACGGTGAGCTACCGACGCTACAGCCGGAGAGATACAGTAGAACCGCGAAACTGCTTGTAGCCAGAACTTTTCTCTTGTCGAACATAGTTCTCCTGGGGGACTCCCGATGTAAGTGTGGGGAGGGTGTCAGAATAGCCGTTCCCTGCCTTCACAACCGTCTCCCATTTGGGAGATATCTTGCCCGGTCTCCGATGAAAACCCGGCGGTGTGAGCGCCGCCGGGTCCGCGTACTAATATGCCGATCCAGCACAAGCGCATTTTGGAGGCAGCCCTGTCTCCTTTGCACACTGGCTGAAGTTTTTCCTGCCATTAGCGTCCATCCGCGCGAACGCTTGACCCTGCGCACGGAGTCGATCTTCAGGCCACTAGAATCGCACGGCAATGTAGCTCTTGGTCAGGCCGAAGAATCGTTCCCGCAAAATGCGACAGTCGGGGAACAAGTTCGCGAACTCTCGGTGGGTGAGAAGGCGCACTTCGTCGACTATTCCATGGACCACGCCGGGATTTAGCAAGCCCCGCGGGGTCCATCGCACGATTCGATGTTGCAGGCTTTTCGGCAGGTACTGAATGTAAGGAGCTAGAAAATGCGCTTCAATTGGGAAACTGCGCGCAGGTGTCTGAATCCAGAGCTTCGGGGCTACTCTTCGCGCTTCGCGCGCGAATGCCTGCTGTTTTTCCCAGGTGCCGAGGTGCTCGATCACCGAATTTGAAAACGCAATGTCGAAGGTATTATCCGAAAAGGGCAACGCGGTGGCGTCGGCCTCGATCGACTGGAAGCGGTCACCCGCGAAGTCCTCGTATTGAAGGTTGTTAATCAGCGTGACTGAAAATGGTGCGTGTGTTTCCGACTCGGAGTCCCATGTATGCACCGATCCGCCTATATCGACTACACGGTCAGATGGGGAAGGGGCGATGAGTGCAAAGAATTGTTTCATCCGCCGTCGGCGAAAGCGGATGAACACGTGTTGACTGAGGGCGTTGTATTTCGGACCCATCGACATTGCTTTCACGGGATGCTCCACGGGGCGTGAATGAAAGTGACTCGAGTCGACTATAGGCTCAACGGGAAACGAGGGTTGTCCTTTTAGTGTCATTTGATTGTTGCTCCAATTGGTGGAAAAGTTCCGCTCTCGGATTAGGGGTGTACATCGGGCTGCTATAGATCACAGATTTAGCAAAGATAGAGTCAGATTGAGGAGATAGCCGAGCCACTTGCCGACAATTTGGAATCAAGCCTTAGCTTTGGGAGCGGAGTCCCAAATCCATCAATCCCGCTCCCGTTTGTCACAACTATCGACCGTTCGTGTATGTAATGGCTACGCGTGCTTTTCAAGCTCGCACGGCTGGGCGGAACCGCATTTCGGAGGTGTTGAACTCGCCCAGTTCGGTATTGCAGAAGAAAACGCGGTGCACTTCCTCGTCCATCTGTTCGAGGCCGATCTCTTCGTTGCGGAAGACTTCGCTAACAAAAACTCTGCCCTTATGCCAGCTAATGTCTCCACTGTTGTTCACCCTCCGCGTCTGGAACGATCTTGGATATTGAAAGCTCGCCACCCTGCTAGGCAGCAGCCGAGTGCTGGGCACGTAGATGCTTCCCGGCGTTTCGTTGGCCAGAGCTTAGTGCGGGCGCTCATGGTTGAAAACCAGACGGAAACGATCAAACTTTTTCTGTTGCGCCGTCACCGTGCGAGCTGGCGGTCTCGCTGTGTCCTCTTTAAGTGTGCGGTGCATCCGTTCATGTCTTCCGTTCTGTTGCGGCCGTCCCGGCTGAATGCGTTCGTGAACGATCCCGAGCTTCACATCCATCCCAGTGACAATTTCGACAGGCCCAGCAGGCCGACGCCCGCGAATGGCGCTCCGTTGTCCGTGCGGATGCGTTCTGGCACACCGTACTCACGCATCGCGGCATCGCAAACCGCGCTCACTTGGGCGAGGTCCATTCGTGCGACGGCCTGGCAGCGGATCAAAAATCGACTGTGCGCATCGGTGATCGTGAAAGGATCGCAGCGATATCCATCGCCAGTCAGGAAGTACCCTTTGAAATCCATGCAAAAAAGTTGGTTGGGAGCAGTGACCATCGAAAACGGTTGCAAGCTGGGCGTGGCGCGCCGTTTCTTCCTCCTCGGGTTAGTGAGCCCGGCCCGGCTGAGGATCTGGCCCACGGTGCTCGCCGCCGGCCAGTTCACGTTCGGGTTCATGCGCTCCAGCCGCGCTTTGAGCTTCCTCGCTCCCCAGGTGGGGAACCGCTTCCGTAGCGCAAGGACTTCGTTCTCCACCTCTGGCGATGTTGCGTACGGCGAACTGTGCGGCGTGCGCGTCAGATCGAGCAGTCCCTCAGGCCCAACCTCGTCGTAACGCTTGATCCATTTGTAAGCAGTTGGACGCGAGATGCCGTACTCGTGACATAGATCGGTCACGGACATTTCATCCCTCTGATAGCTCGATAAGAACTGCAGGCGTTGATCCACGGTTCGAGTCTCTTTCCAAGGCATAAACGCATCTTCATGCGTCTAGCCAAAGCTGGGAAAGCCAACTGTTCTCCGCCATGGTGTAAACCATGTCTCCGGTCTGTTTTGTAAAGCATGTCCCCAGTACACTCATATGCCGCACCCCTCGAACCCAGGATGTGGAAGGTCTTCCTCGACCGCCTATGCGATCTCACCAGCATCTCCTGCGGCTACCTTGTCGGTCGCTACCCGGAGGAAGGCAATCGCATGTTGGCCGGCGGAGGGACAAACTTCGACCTTGGGGCCCTCCATCTCTACAACCTTCACTATCGAGAATCCGACCCATACAACGTTCCCTTGTTTTCAATCCCGCGAATGGGCGTGGTCTCGGGAGAAGATCTCCTGGATCGCGCAAACCTCAGGAAAACCGAACTCTATAACGAGTTCCTGGTGCGCTACGACCTCGAATACATGAACTTCTTAATTTGCAGCCGGAACCAGGAACAGTTGGAAGGGCTCTCCCTGTGGCGAAGCCTGGAGCAGGGAGAAGTGGATCCAGCCTCTCGCCATCTTCTTGAGACTCTCTTCCCCCACGTCCAGACAGCCCTTCAGCTCCGTACGAAACTCATAGCGCAGCAGTCAATCCAGGTGTTCTCAGAGGCTGTGCTGGATGCCATGTCCATCGCAGCCATCCTCGTCACCGGCACAGGCCGCATATGCCATTGCAACAACCGTGGGGAAGCCTGTCTGGGGCAGAACGCGGGCCTCCGCTCGCGCTTGGGAAAACTCACAACCCATGACCTGCAGGAAGCGGAGCAGCTGGATAACCTGCTGCTCGCCGCCACTTCAAATCGTCGCAATAAGTCAAAAGCCTCCCCCGGAGGAGCGATGAGGGTCTCGCGGCCAGCCGGTGGGCCGCCGCTGCAGATCAGTGTGGTCCCGGAACCCGAGCAGAATGAGCTCGCCGGATACGAGCTCTGTGCCGTCGTCTTTGTAACCGACCCCTGCTCCGCGCCAGCCAGCCGCGCAACTGTCATGCGCCAACTCTACCGCCTCACCCCCACCGAGTGTCGAATCGCCGATCTCCTCATCGAGGGCCTCGACGTAAGGGAGGCCGCAGAGCGCCTTGCGATTACGCTGGAGACCGCCCGTTTTCACCTCAAGCGAGTCCTCGCCAAGACCGGCGCCAGACGGCAAACGGAACTGATGAGGCTCATGCTGTCCCTGCCGGCCTATTAGGATCGAGCGGACGAAATCCCGAACCTTCTAATCCTCGGCCTCCTCAATCCCCGTCCGCATAGCAAGCAAACAAGGCCCAATCAAAACCAGAACAATCCCAACTCCCATCATCCACTGCGGCATTTTGAATCTCCTCTCGCCGAAACCGACTATAGCGAGCAGATCCACAAACCCACCCACAAGAATGGCAGCCCCACAGTTACTTCAGGTGTGCCTTTCCCAAATCCGGAATTTCCACACAAAACGCAAAAATAAAGTTCAAAAAGTGGCATATTTTCAAGCCCCAAAAACCACCAGCCAAGGCACCGCGAAAAACCACGCACTCACCATCGACCCACCACAAAAAGCCATCCTGAAAAATCAACTTCTCCCAAAACCCCCTCCAAAAACACAGCAAAACCACAAATCCCACCCAGGAAAAAAAATCACCAAAACACTGACATAAAATAACCCCATGCCCATCGACCTGAACGCCCCGCTGGCCACCAGCGATCCCGAGATCGCCGCTCAAATCTCCAATGAAATCAAGCGCCAGCACGAAGGCCTCGAGATGATCGCCTCAGAGAACTTCGTCAGCCGAGCCGTTCTCGAAGCCGCAGGCACCGTATTCACCAACAAATACGCCGAAGGCTACCCCGGCAAGCGCTACTACGGCGGCTGCGAATACGCCGACATCGTCGAAGACCTCGCCAGAACCCGCGCCAAACGCCTCTTTAACGCCGATCACGTCAACGTTCAGCCCCACTCCGGCTCACAGGCCAACGCCGCCGCCTACATGACCCTCCTCAACCCCGGCGACACCATCCTCGGCCTGGATCTCGCTCATGGCGGGCATCTTACGCACGGCCACAAGCTAAACTTCTCCGGCAAACTCTACCGCATCGTCGGCTACCAGGTCCGGAAAGACACCGAAACCATTGATTACGATGAACTTGAAGCCACCGCCCTCCGCGAAAAACCCAAGGTCATCGTAGGCGGAGGCAGCGCTTACCCTCGCCAATTCGACTTCCCCCGCATGCGCTCCATCGCCGACAAAATTGGCGCCTATCTCGTTGTAGACATGGCACATTTCGCTGGCCTGGTAGCCGGAGGTGCCCACCCTTCACCCGTCCCCCACGCTCACGTCGTCACCACCACAACCCACAAAACCCTGCGTGGCCCCCGCGCCGGCCTGATCCTCTGCCAGCAGGAGTTCGCTGCCGGCATCGATCGCAGCGTCTTCCCTGGTCAGCAGGGCGGTCCCCTCATGCATATCATTGCAGCCAAAGCCGTTGCCTTCAGCGAAGCCCTGCAACCCGAGTTCGCCACTTACGCCCGACAAGTCATAACAAACGCTAAGGTTCTAACCGAGGCCATGGCGGAGCAAGGCTACCGCATCATCTCCGGCGGAACCGACACGCACGTCATGTTGATTGATGTCTTCCAGAAGGGGATGCTCGGCTCCGAGGCAGAACATGCACTCGGCGAAGCCGGAATTACCGTCAACAAGAATGCAATCCCCTACGACACAAATCCGCCCATGAAGCCAAGCGGCATTCGCATCGGAACGCCTGCGCTGACAACCCGAGGAATGAAGGAATCGGAGATGCGCGTCATCGCCGGATGGATTGCCGAGGCTCTCGAGCATCGCTCCGACGCTACAAAACTCCAGCAGATTCGCGGCCAAGTGACGGAGCTCGCGGAGAAGTTTCCTCTCTACGGCTGGCTGCGCAACTAATAAGCGGCCCGCCCGAAACCGGCGTATCGAGGTTGAGGCATCCCCGTTGCCAGCAAACAATCTGCGAGTATAGTTCTCTCTTGAAAGGCTGGAAACAGTTGTTTTGCGTCCATCCTTGCCGCTGAGGCCGAGAGGAGAACGTTATGGCGATGCAGATAATGACGTGGCTGATCGCTATCCCTCTGCTCGGCGTGGTTACCGGCATGCGCTCCATGACCGCCATCGCGGTGCTTTGCTGGTTTGCTCATGAAGGCTATCTCCCGCTAGACGACACCTGGGCAGCGTGGGCGGGCAAGCTGTCCACTACCCTTATCTTCACCGTGCTGGCGCTCGCGGAGTTTGTCGCGGATAAGCTCCCGAAAACCCCTAACCGGACCGCTCTCGGGCCGCTGCTGGCGAGGGTCGTGATCGGAGGCTTGGTAGGTGCGATCGTCGCGGCCGGTCTCGAAGGATCGGATATTGAGGGCATCATTCTTGGAGTCGGCGGCGCGTTGATTGGAGCCTTTGCTGGCTTCCTCATCCGCCGTGAGTTAGTCAACCGGTTCGGTGGCAAAGATTGGCCAGTGGCACTCGTCGAAGATGCGAGCGCCATTCTGGGAGCCGTCTTTGCAATGGGCATCATAACAGGGTAAGTCTACGGCGCAGGCCGGGTTCCACCAGCATCCCAGCTCAGCCGACAAAATCTGATCGAATGTCGTCTAAATAAGATAGTATGTCGGGTACCGTGAACTCGGACGAAGCTAATTGCCCGAGGCGCGCACCGAAGACGGATAATCGACCTTGCTTCTTCAGAACTGTTGGTGAAGCGGGCCGGGGGGTTGAACGTGACCAGAAGCATTCTACGAATTGTTCTGACGATTCTTATGTATGCAGGAGTCGCGATCTTCCTTTTTCCCTACTTCACTGGCCGCATCTCGTCGGGCGTCCTCATGATGATTCTTGGTGCGGGATGCACGGTGGTGTGCGGGCTTCTGCGATGTTATCTGACTGAGGGAGATTGCTCGCCGATTCCTCACCACGGACGCGACTGGTAACGCCTGCGCAAAACCTCAACTCGCAAGGCACACCGATGCGAATTACCTCGCGGTGTGAAACTGACCCCGGCGCGCCACGCCGGTAAACTATGCCGTCGCTGCCTGCATAGCAGACTTGAGCCACGATTCCATCACGTCGTGGCCGACGACCCCTGCCTGTTGACGAACCAGTTTTCCGGAGTGAAAGACAGCGAAATTCGGAATGCCGCGCACGTTGTACCGTGCGGCAAGAGGTTGATTCTGGTCCGTGTCGACCTTCAGGACAATGGCCTGTCCAGCCATCTCCTTGGCCGTGCGCGCCACCTCTGGAGCGGCGGCGCGGCATGGTCCACACCAGTCGGCCCAGAAGTCGACGAGAACCGGAACCCTCGAACTCTGAATGATCTCATCAAAAAGGGCAGCGTCGACGGGCAATGGCTCGTCCAGCGGCGGCAGAGGACTCTTGCAGGCACCACAACGTCCAGTATCTGCCAGGTGTTTAGCAGCGAGCCGGTTTTTCTGATCGCAGCTCTTGCAGGTTCGAATTGCAGGCATCAGGCTTCTCCCTGTCGATTAGATTTCGCTCCGCGGTTCTGGTTGCAAGCCCAGTTCAGGCGCGCCGGCGGTAACGGATAGCGAACTCATAGCCCGGGTTCGGTGGAAAGAGCCGGGCAATGAGGCGAAGGCGGTCGGCGAGAGCCTGCGGGGCAAGCAGCGGATACTCGCGCTCGCGCAGCTCCGAATAGTCGAAGTCAACTGAGAGCGACAGTTGATAGATAGCAACCGCGTCCGAGAACGTTGACTCGAGATAACTATTGCGCGCCTTCTCGTCAATCACCGGTTTGCCGTCGACCTTTTCCTGTGAGCCGTTGTTGGAGAGCGCGAGGTTGCGGCTTTCCCAGGCGTCAAGGCTGGTCTCCCCGCGCACATCCGCAAGCGCCTGTCCCCATACAAGTTGATCGAAGGCTTCCGGCACACCAATCACGTCTACAAACGCATGACCGATGTTGATGAAGAACTCGAAGGCCAGCGCAAAGCGATCGCCGAGCAGGCGCGTTGAGATAAAGACAGCTTCGGTGCCATCATGAGTGACGTTGCGATGGCAGATAGCTTGATCGCCCAGCTCCGGAGTGTAGGCTGGCGCGACCAGAGTCGCCTCGCCACCGCGGCGGTCACTCAGAGCAAGCGGAACAAAATAGTATGTCTTACGACTCAATGCGCCAGCGACGGCAATGGGAACGGCCTGCACCATCCGCTCCAGATCGCGCTGCTCAAGATTATTTTCGCCGAAGAAGGCGTAACGAATGCCGTTGGGCGCATACTGCACCTCTGCTTCCTGAATCACCTGGGCTGCCTGGACCAACTCGCTCTGAACGCCTTCTGCCATAAAGCAGTATTCTACTGGTATGGAGCACGTATCGCAGCAAAGAAGCTCGACCGCCGCCCGCAGCTTCGGCTCAGGCTATCTGTTTGGTGTCCCACTGGGCGATCTGGGATGGTTTACCAGCCTTCTGATGAGTTTCGCAATCGGGTTCGCAGCCTTCTTTGCGGCAACGTTTTTTGCAATCTTCGGCGTGCTGATTTACAACACTGCAACGCATCATGCGGTTGATTTTTCTCTGACATACAGGTTTGTCGGTCTGCCGGTGGGCGCCGTGGTCTTAGCGCTGGCCCTTGCGTATCTGGGAACCCTATGGGTTCGCCGTCAGTTACGACGTGGATGAACGCAGCCCGGCCCGCCCCGTCTGTTTCCGTGATATCTGCTATTCTTCGCTTTCATCACCAATCTGTTTCATCCATTGTTCCGGAGGATTCACCGCGTATGCCACTCGTTCGTGCCTTTGTGCGCTGGGGCTGTTGTACAGCCGCAGTCGCAGGCCTTGTTCTTCCCGCCTACTCGGCTGACAAAAAACCGAAAGACGCGGCTTCTTCCGTTGCGACGACGCCTTCCTACTACGGCCCGCAGCCCGCAACCGAAAACGTCGATCTGACGATGTATTCACGGATTCGCGACGAGGGCTTTAAGCATTCCCACGTCATGGAGTTTGGCAGCGCACTCGCAGACGGCATCGGCCCGCGGCTCACGGGCTCTCCGAACATGGAAAAGGCCAACGCCTGGACGCGCGACACCATGACGAAGATCGGCCTCGAAAATGCGCACCTCGAAGATTGGGGCGAGTTCGGCATGGGCTGGCAACAGATTAATACCTGGGCAAGGATGGTCTCGCCAGATCCCGAACCGCTCTGGATGCAGGCCGCGCCATGGTCGCCTTCGACCAACGGGCCCGTCACCGGCGAAGCCGTCTACATGGACATCCAGGACGTCAAGGACCTCGACAAATACAAAGGCAAGCTCTCCGGCAAGATTGTGTTGCTGGGCGCGATGCGATCGACGCCCGATATCACCGAACCTCTCTTCCATCGCTACACAACCGAAGAGCTGGCGGAGATGGAGACCTATCCCACCGGCGAAGGTCGCCGAGGCGCTCCCGATATTGCGCGACTCATCGCCGACCGCGCTCGCCTGACTGCGATTCGCACCGCGGCATTGAAGATGTTCACCGAGGAAAAAGTCGCCGCGATCATCACGCCGAGCCGCGACGGAGGCAACGGCGGCGGAACTGGCATCATCTTCGACGACAACGGCGCAAACATCGTGCGCAGCGCGCAGTTGAAGGAGAACGCTGTCACCATTCCTAACGCGGTGATGATGATCGAGCACTACAACCGCCTTGGCCGTCTGCTGCAGAACCACGTGCCTGTCACCCTCGAGGTGAACATAGACGCGAAGTTCACCGGCGACCATGAGCATGGCTTCGATACCGTCGCAGAAATTCCCGGCACCGATCCAAAGCTGAAGGATCAGATCGTCATGGTCGGGGGGCACCTCGACAGCTGGATCTCCGGCACTGGTGCGACCGACAACGGCGCGGGTTCCATCATGGCGATGGAGGCGATGCGAATTCTCAAGGCCACCGGCTTCAAACCCAAACGAACGATTCGTATCGCTCTCTGGTCAGGCGAAGAACAAGGCCTCTGCGGCTCCCGAGGATACGTCCACAATCACTTCGGCGGACCAGAAGGCTCACCACTACCGGTCTGCGGCGCCACGACCGGAGGCCCGGGTCAGGCGACGGCCCCTCAGCCTCCGATTAAAACGACCAAGGAGTGGGAGACACTCGACGCCTACTACAACCTCGACAACGGAACCGGCAAAGTACGCGGAGTCTACACCCAGGAGAACTACGCGGTCGCTCCCATCTTCCGGCAATGGATTGCTCCACTGGCCGACCTCGGTGTGACGGCCATCAGCTACCGCAACACCGGCGGTACGGATCACCTATCCTTCGACGCGGTCGGGCTTCCCGGCTTCCAGTTCATTCAGGACCCGATGGACTACGAGACGCGCACCCACCATTCCGACATGGATACCTTCGACCGGCTGCACGCGCTCGATCTCGAGCAGGGCGCCGTGCTCGAAGCGATCTTCCTCTACAACACCAGCGAGCGCGAAGCGATGATGCCGCGCAAGCCCTTCCCACACCCTGAGCTTGAGCACCAAAGCACCGCGCCGATCCCAGGAATCTTTCCCAACTCAACCGGTGCACCCGAGCAGCAATCAGGACGTCCTCGCCAGTAGCAACATTCAAGTAGAAAAACCAGCGGCGAGAGAAGCAGCTTTCTCCCGCCGCTTTTCTTCATCCCTTCATAACCGCTTTGCGTCGGAAACAATCCGCGCTGTGATCATTCACGATGCCGATTGCCTGCATCCACGCATAGACAATGACTGGCCCAACAAACTTGAAGCCGCGCTTTCGCAACGCCGCCGAAATCTCCTCCGACAGCGGCGTCTTCGCCGGAACAGGCCTCTTGTTCTGAATCGGCTTGCCTCCCGCCAGCTTCCAGATCCAAGTCCCAAAATCCTCGTCCTCATCTTTCATTGCAAGATAGATTCGCGCGCCGTTGATTGTCGCTTCAATCTTCGCCCGCGAACGAACGATGCCCTCGTTCTGCAGCAGCTGCACAACATCAGCCTCACCCATCCTCGCGATCTTCTTCGGATCGAAGTTGTGAAACGCCTTGCGAAATGCCTCGCGTTTGCGCAGGATCGTCATCCACGAAAGCCCGGCCTGAAACCCGTCGAGCATCAGCGCTTCCCACATAGCGCGGCTGTCATGCTCCGGCACTCCCCACTCCGTATCGTGGTAGGCAAGCATAAGCGGATCGCTTCCAGACCAGGAGCAGCGATGAACTTCCGTCATCTTCTTCGTCATATTGAAAGATCAGTTCCCCTGTGACCAGTCCCGCGCGCGATCGAAGAACTTACGGTCACGCCACACTCCCCGAGCCCAGTCATCCCCGATGAGCGCGAACTGCTGACGCGAAACATTCACATCGCGATATTTGTACGCCATAAAAGCCAGTTGGTTCTTCGTGCGGCGGTCGACTCCGAACTGTGTTGTCAGAGCCTGGTACCCACGCTGGATGCGGCCCCAGTCCATCTGCTTGATTGGAAAATCACCATCGCCGCGTTTGATCAGAACCGTTGCAATCTGGAAGTACAAAAGATCGCCGGCCTCTCCTCCGAGTCGATCGGCGGATGACTTCGCAAACTTAGAGGCATCTCCAGGATTCCCATCCCATTTGGGTAGAAGATAGTTGGCGTACTGAAGATATAGATAGTAATAGCCGGGCTCAAACTGAATCCCTCGCTCGAAGTTCTCCTTCACACGCTTCGCATCCCAGCTCTGCGCCAGCCCAACCGTCATCATCTCCGAGTACCACTGCGGACACATCGTATGTATGTTGGCAGAACCTTCGAGCACAACCTGCGCCTCCTTGATCCGTTCCTCAAAAAGCCGCCAACCCTCAGGAGTTACCGTATTCGCCAAGCCGTTGCCGCGTGCCACCCAGGCCCAGCGATGAAGACTCGTCGCCAAAGCGATGCGTGGTGTTATCGACTCCGGATGCGCTTTCATCCAACGCTCCAGATGCGCCAGATGGTCGAGCGTATCCTTGTCTGTCTGCTGCGGAGCGTCAAGCGCGTTATAGAAAAGCCGAAGCCGCCATTCGCCACCGGGCACGCGGGACTTCGAAACACGATAGTCGTTCGCCATGCGCTCCAGATCGTCGAACTTCTCCTCAATCAGGTCAGATTCGATCGAGTGCATCCACCGGCCAATCCGCGGATCATCCTCATTGACCGAAGCGCCCTCATTAATTTGTGGCGTTTGCGCTGCCAGGATAATTGGAAGGCTCAAAAGCAGGGCAGGAACGAGGACTCGCACAAGTCGAACAAAGGACATAGCTGACTCCAGTGGTGCAATTCAGACTAATGGTCCAACCGGAAGGAGGCAAGCGTTTTACGGTTCGGGCCGCGCCACCCCACTCGCATTGCGCAGCAAAAAACCAAAAAGCCCGCCTAACCGTACATAAGTTGCACGTTCTGTAACCAACGTCGACCTACGCGCGTCTGATAGTTCAGACATTAGGAGAAAAAAACGGTGACCGCAACAACAAGAATCGTATGCATTATCTTCGGCATCGTAATCATCGCAGCCCTGCTAATGACAGGCGCAAGGAGAATGGTCATGGGAGCAGAGGCAACCCGCAAAGAACCGATCCCAGCACCCGCGGTCGATGAGCATCCCCCTACCGCCCACTCTGAAACGGCAGTCTTCGCCGGCGGCTGTTTCTGGGGAGTTCAGACCACCTTCCAGCGCCTCAAAGGCGTTACCGCCACCACCGCAGGCTACTCCGGAGGCTCTGCCACCACTGCTACTTACGATCAGGTCTCGTCGGAAACCACCGGCCACGCCGAATCCGTCAAAGTTGTCTTCGATCCCGCCCGCATCTCCTACGGGACCCTCCTGCGCATCTTCTTCTCCGTAGTCCACGATCCCACGCAGCTCAACCGCCAGGGCCCTGACGTCGGTACCTCCTACCGCTCTGTCATCTTCTTCACGACCCCTGAGCAGCAGAAGATAGCCACCGCCTACATTGCCCAACTCGACGCCGCCCACGTCTTCCCCAAGAAGATCGTCACCGAAGTCACCCCACTCAAAGGCTTCTACGACGGGGAAGACTACCATCAGGACTACGCCGAAAAGAACCCCAATAACCCTTACATCCAGATCTGCGACGTCCCTAAAGTAGCCGCCCTCAAAGAACAATTCCCCGAACTCTTCCAGGAGTACAAACCCAAGTAGCGAACTAATAACTGCGTCATTCCGAACGAAGCTCTTACTGTAGCCTGCTCTTTTTGGCTTGTCATTCCGCAGCGGAGCGGAGGAACCTGCTGTTGCTGTCGCGCCACCCCGCTAACTCCTATTGCGTAACCTCACCCTCAGGCTCATCCGTAGGGTTGTCAATTTCCGCCTGAAACCCCTCCAACAGTCTCTGCAAAAAGGCCGCTGTATCCACACCTGCATTCTGCAGCTCATGCGCGTGAGCAATATGCCGAGCCAGATCCGCCAGCACAATCCCCCACGCAAACGGATCCTCCCACGCCCCACTCCGTATGCTCACATGCTGCCCCTGCTCCGCAATCCAGACACGCAGCACCTCAAACGAAGCCCTATCGCGCTGCGCAACCGTCGGAATACTCAAACTCTTCTCTGCACCCATTGAGGAATCTCCAGAGATTACCCTTCCAGCTTATATCCACCTGCAGATGCGTCCCAAAACCACGTCTAAAATAGTGAAGGCGCGCGCGATTTCCACATGATGCACAGCCCGCGCCGTTTTCCTAGCCTCCTCATCCACTAACCTTCAGACTCCACCATGGCAACCCCCTACTTAGTTCGAGAAGACGACCAACGGCCCGCATCCCTCCATGCGGAAACCACAATTCTCGGCGGCATGCTCGTCGACGCCCTCGCCATCGTCGACGCCACCATGCTCCTCCGCGCCGACGACTTCTCCCTCGACTCCCACCGCCGCGTCTACACCGCGATGCTTCACCTCGCCGAAGCCGGCCACGCCGTAGACATCGTCACCGTCACCGAAGAGCTCCGCAAACGTAAAGAGCTAGACTCCATCGGCGGCGTAGCCTACCTCGCCTCTCTCAGTGAAGGCCTTCCCCGCAAGCTCAGCATCGAAAGCTACGTCCGCATCGTCAAGGACAAGAGCCTCATGCGCCAGCTCATGACCGTCTGCGATATCGGCCTCAACGAAGCCGGCGATCAAAGCCAGGTCGCCCTCGACGTCCTCAACAAAGTCGGCCACCTCCTCAACGAAATCTCCGACGACGCCATTACCGGCGGCTTCTCCGACATCTCCACTATCGTCAAAGACTCCTTCGGCTCCATCGACTCCCTCTACGAGCAGGGCCGCGAAGTCACCGGCCTCGCCACCCACTACATCGACTTCGACCGCATGACCAGCGGCCTCCAAGACTCCGAGCTCATCATCATCGCCGCACGCCCCTCCATGGGCAAGACCGCCTGGGCCATCAACATCGCAGAAAACGCCGCCGTCCGCGGAGGCAAAGTCGTCGCCGTCTTCTCGCTCGAAATGTCCAAGGCCAGCCTCCTCCGCCGCATGCTCGCCTCACAAGCCCTCGTTAACTCCAAAGCGATCCAGACCGGTATGCTTATGCGCGACGACCGCACAAAACTCATCAACGGCCTCGAGAAACTCATGGAATCCAAGATCTTCATCGACGACACTCCAGGCATCACCCTCGCCGAGATGCGCGCCAAAGCCCGCCGCCTCAAGCAGCAGCAACAAGGCAAGCTAGACCTCATCGTCATCGACTACCTCCAGCTCATGACCGGCACCAACACCGGCTCCAAGTCCTTCGAAAACCGCACCCAGGAAGTCTCCGCCATCTCCCGAGGCCTGAAAGCCCTCGCGAAGGAAATGAAAGTCCCGGTAGTCGCCCTCTCCCAGCTCTCCCGAGCCAGCGAGCAGCGCGGCGGCGACAAAAAACCGCTCCTCAGCGACCTCCGCGAATCGGGCTCCATCGAGCAGGACGCCGACGTAGTCTGCTTCATCCACCGCGAAGAATACTACGACCGCGAAAACGAAGACCTAAAGGGCAAAGCCGAGATCATCATCGCCAAACAGCGCAACGGCCCCACCGGCAGCGTCCACCTCGCCTACCTCGCGGACTATACCCGCTTCGAGAACCTTCAGCCCGGCGGGGACAACTACTAGCTATCTCTTGCCCAACATCAGATCCTCGGTACTCTTCCCCGCGACCGCCGGCATCGCCGCTCCTCTTACCGCCGGCACGACCAGATTCGGCGGCCACAAAGGATCCGCCGCCGCCACCGCACTCAACGACACATCCGGAATCTTAGTCCCGATCTTCGAGTTCATCGTATCGATGTATGTATTTGCTACCACCGCGTACCCCGTATTCGTCGGATGAATCCCATCCAGTGCAAAGAATCCGCCCAGAAACGCCGCGGTTCCCGTATATCCATTAATCGTCAGCCCCGAAGCCGTCACCTGTTTGAACAGCGCATTGATATCCACCAGCGTAGCTCCCGCTGCCTGCGCCTGCGCTGCGATCACCTGGTTGAACGCATTCACCTGCGCCTGCACGACCACCACTTCAGCAGCCGACAACACTCCTGCGTCCGTAATCGGCCCCTTCTGCTGCTGCAGCAGAATCGGCAGAACCTGCGCCGTCCCCGTAGGATTCACATAGTCCCCCGGCACAATCCCCAGAATCGCGCTCAACACCGAAGTCGGAAGACCCGACTGCTGCGAAGCTTCCGCGAGAACCAGAGCCGCCGGCGTCAAATAAGGCACCTGCGTCACATCCGGAATATTCCCAATCACCAGGTGTGCCGGAGTCATCGTCGTCAGCTGCGTTATTAGCGCCGTGTACTGCGTCGTAAAGTTAGCCACCGAAGTCATGCTCGCCGTCGAACCCGTGATGTCCGCAATCAGCGCATCATTATTCCCAATCCACAAAAAGATTGTCGTAGGTTGTGCCGCAATCGCCTGCGCAGACTGGCTCAGCGCCAGGCCATACCCAAGCCCCGGATACCCAAGCACCAGCTGATTCAACTGCTGCTGCCCCGGCGCCGGATTCACCAGCGGAACCGTATTCATCACATCGTTCACATACGCTCCCGGCACAGCCAGGTCCGTCACCTGGGTCGCAAAATTATCCCGCCCCGTCGTGGCTACGCAGTTTGGAGGCATGGGCCCGCAGTATTGCGAAATCGTCGGAGGAGGGCCGGCCGAGACGAGTTGCAAAACATTCGGCGCGCCCGGAAACGCAATCAGCGGCTGAATAATATTGAACCCCGCCTGCTTCGCCAACACAGGAGCCCACCCATGCACCTGCTGCGTATCCAGCAGCGACCCGCTCTGATAACCCGCTGTCAGCGAATCGCCCAGAAAGATCGTGTTCGAAAAATTCCCTACATTTGCCGCCTGCGCCTTCTGCAATTCTTGCAGCGAATTCAAACTCCCGTTCGAACACCCCACAAGCGAAGCGCAAGCTGCGCCTGCAGCGAACGCAAACCCCAAACGACGAGATCCCAGCACTGAACGACGATTCATTTTCATGGCGACAGCTTTGTATCACATCTGCACCACCACCGGAAACCCTCCGTTTTCATGGGGACGCTCTACCGGATTGAGATTCCGCTGGGACACCCCAATGGGCACGCTTTCGCGGATCTCATTGTTCTCACGGTGGGATCGCGGACGGACCCACAAGCTACAATCACCACAAGCATGATCGCTCACCTCCGCGGACGCCTCCTCTCCAAAACTCCCAATCAGGCCATCGTTGAATGTTCTGGCGTTGGATATGACATCACCATCAGCGTCGCCACGTTCTCTGCCCTGCCGCACGAGGGAGCGGAAGCTGCGCTGCATATTCACACGCATGTGCGCGAGGACCAGCTGGCTCTGTTTGGGTTCGCGGAGAGCCAGGAAAAACGGTTGTTTGAGAAGCTCCTTACGATTTCAGGGATTGGGCCGAAGCTGGCGATTACCGTGCTTAGCGGCATTGATTCCGGGCGACTTGTGAGTGCGATACGGGCAGGGGATCATGCTACTTTGACACGGATTCCGGGCATCGGGAAGAAGACTGCGGAGCGGGTGGTGCTGGAGCTTAAGGACAAGCTGGATGATCTGGCCAAGGCGATTCCTGCGGGTAGCGGGGGGGCGCAAGTGCATGGCGCGGCGGGGGATGATGCGCTCTCTGCGCTGGTCAACCTGGGCTACGCCCGCCCTGTGGCGCAAAAGGCTATTGAGAAAGCGATTGAAAAGGATCCCGAGGCTGCGCGTGACTTTGAAACGCTCTTCCGGGCAGCGATGGCTGCGATTCGGTAGCGTTTTTCTCTGTTTGTGGTGAAGGGGCGTTTTTCAAGGGGGTTTTGCGATTTTGTATCAAAAAATCGTGGTGTCTGGATGGTGAGTTCTGGTGATTTTGTGGTGGGAACGTGGTTTTTGGATGGTTGTTTTTGACGGCTAATTTTTTGCCACTTTTAGAAAATAAATCTGTGGAAAAAGCTTGGCATCGGCCTGTACGACGCAGCTCCCAGACAGGCGCGGGAGCATTGACGGCCAAGTCTTTCCCTATGGGACGAGATATGGCCGGGACCTGCGATAGCTAATCGGCCCGCTTGCTGCTCGCTCGTGGGGGCTTCGGCTTTGGTTTGCTCTTGGCCGCCTTGAGTTCGAGATTGAACGTGACTGCAGCACGGATGAGAGCCTTCAAGGCCACTTCGTTGATCTTTTCGTCTTCGTGAATGTCGATGGCGCGCCTGACATTTCCGTCGAGGCTGGAGTTGAATAGACCTGAAGGGTCCTCCAACGAGGCTCCCTTGGCAAAGGTTAGCTTGACGACGTTCTTGTAGGTCTCTCCTGTGCAGACGATACCGTCGTGGGAGAAGACGGGAGTCCCCATCCACTTCCACTCTTCGACGATCTCAGGGTCTGCCTTGTGGATGATTGCGCGCACCTTCGCGAGCGTCTTCCCGCGCCAGTCTCCAAGTTCGTTGCTCCTTGCGTCGATAAGTGCGGATGCAGATTCCGCCGGGTTCGTTCTTTTCATGTATCGCTCCAACTCTCGCACCTAATTTAGCTGTGCTCAGCGTAACCTGCACCCTCCGTAAGTAGATGGCCCAGGGGCGGGCGGCATTGCCAGCGTTGGACGAGTAAGGGACCCCAAGTGGAGAAGGCGCTCTCCACAGTTCCCCTCACCTAGTTCTTCTTCTCCCACATCCCCCACGGTGCCTCTTTGTTCAGGCGTATGCGGGTATAAGAGACAGTTGTACTGTCGTTATTGAACTCACTGTAGGGTGCAACTGTGGAAAGCGTCAGCGTTTGTTCCATGTCTATATCGGGCGCTAATCCAGTATGTATATACGCACTAACAGTCTCATTCACATCAAGCAGACCATACGCGTCGCATTCAGTTCCGTCCGTTAATTTTTTCCAGATCGAACTAAGCTCATCCTGCGTGCAAAACATCGTTTCTCCCCGGCCAACCGAATTTGGAAGTTCTGAATATCTTGTTCATCGGCAGCGCCGAACACAACATCCGGCTACTTTTGCTCTGTTGCAATTTTGCACAGCATGTCGAACGCTTTTTCAAAAGGAGAATTGGGAACCAATGTTCTTTCAACATTCTCCGCAGGCACGTCTTGCATCGGTAAACCGCTACGATTCTTCCCTGCAAAAAATAGTGAACCAAGTGCCGAATAATGTCTCGTCTCACAGTTACCCTCGACCGAGTTCATTACTGATTGGGGCGCTCCGACAATCGTGCTCTCTTGAAGATTTGCGACGATGTACGTCGCAAACCCATAGCCTGAATGATGCTCCGCAGTGGATAGAGGAGGATTTGTGGTGAAGTAACGGCCATTTGTCATGAAGTAGATTTCCCGGCCATCGCTCTGAACCTTCTGCCATATATCGTCTGGTGATCCCCCCGCCAAGCCATCCACACCCATCTCATGCTTACTCGGCGCGGGATTGTTTGGCGGGGGATTACTTATTGAGCTATCTGGATTGATTTTGAATTGGAACGTTTGACCTGGCGTAACGTCGAACGTCACGATTGCGACAGTTCGTCGGCCCGTTTCGTCCACTTTCATCCCACAACCAATTCCCGACAACTGCCGGTTCTTGAAAAAGAGCTTGCACGTTCCGTCGCTGACCGTCGTCGCTTCCCCAGTTCCCAAATAAACGTTGTAAACCTGCATCATCCTTCCACCATCCTCAAGCGGGCGAGTCTCGATCCGGCCAGCAAAGCCAAGGATCGGAGAATGGTGGGATTCCTTCTGTGAGAAATTTAATCAGCACATGACCTTCATAGTCGTCGAAAAATGTGATGGCGGCAGTGTCGCAGTAGAACCGCGACTCCCGCTTTGCCAGGTCACTGCCGAGGGGCCCTTCGGCAGTGTTGCTAGAGGAGCTGCATGTGCCGTCAACAACCTGGACGTTGCTAACCTCGGCATAGGCTGGGATTATGGATCCCATCCCCGCCAGCAATATGGTGCTCAGCATTGCCACTCGGTAGATCATCGCCACTCCTGTGGTCTAGCCATCCGGCTAGACCCTTCGACCTTAGATCGCATACACACACGCAGATAGACAGCAATCCTTTTATCTCATACATGAATAAGAGACGCGGTAAATTATGGAGCGGTTTAGAGCTTCGATGAGTAGCGGGAAGGGTGCCACGTAATATAGATCCGAAGATGGGGCGACGATGAGAACGGAATTGCTGCGATTCAACGGTGCTGTCGAACGCGATCCCGCCATTGATGCGTGGATGAATGAGCATGAAGGTGAATTGGGAGCCATCGCGCATGAGTGGTTTGAGGTGATGCGAAGATGCGGGGACGAGGTCCGGGAGATATTGCATGACGGCTGTCCGGTTGCATGTCTGGGCGATGCGCCCTTCGGCTACGTCAATGTATTCACTTCGCACGTGAACGTGGGGTTCTTTCATGGCGCGTCGTTGCCGGATCCGGCCCGCTTGTTGCAAGGCACCGGCAAGTTCATGCGTCATGTGAAGCTGAGACCGGGAACGGTCATAGATGCCGCATCGCTCATCAGACTCATCGAGACGGCGTACATGAATATGAAAGCGCGTGTTGAAAACGGCTAGCTCCGAGAAGCGCCTTGATCACTGAACGTCACGTTTCTCAACGTGAATGTAGACAGGTATAGTATGGTGACGTTTCGAGATCAAAGGAAATTCCGGGCTGAATAGCGTTCTTCTTCCTTAGTTGGGATTTCACCTTAGGGTAAGAGGCTTCATGCCTTTACTTGTAAAACGCATTTGCCTGACTATTTTCGTTCTCCTGGTTTGCAGCGCTCTGAGCGCGGCACAGACAACTCCCACACTGGAAGCCCGGCGCAAAGCCCTCAACGATCTTCTCGTCGAGCAATGGGAATACAACCTCCGCACCAACCCGCTGTATGCCTCTTCCCTCGGGGACAAACGATGGAACGACAAGCTGGATGATTTTTCGCAAGAGTTTATCGACAAGGATTTACTCGAAACACAAAAATTTCTAACGCGGTTTGAAGCCATCGACACGACAGGCTTTCCCAAACAGGAGATCTTGAATAAGCGCCTGATGGTTCGCGATCTTAAAATGTCGCTGGAGGGAGCTCGTTTCAAGGGGTGGGAGATGCCCGTGACCCAGCAAAGCGGATACCATCTGTATCTCCCTCAGCTTGTGCTGGTCCTCTCCTTTCAAACCGTTAAGGATTACGAAGATTACATCGCTCGCCTGAACCAAGTGCCTCGCTTGTTCGATCAGACGGTCATCCAGATGCGAAAGGGCATGGCCGACAAATTGATGCCACCCATTTTTCTTCTCGCGAAAGTTGGGGATCAGACCAATGCGATTGCCAAGCAGGCGCCCGGCGATTCTCCCTTCGCTAAACCCTTCAAGGATTTCCCGAAATCCATCTCCGAGAAAGATCAGGCTCGCCTACGAGACCAGGGAATTGCCGCCATTCGAGATGCCGTCCTTCCCGCCTATGCGCACTTCGCAAAATTTGTGATTAATGACTACGCCCCGCACGGTCGCACGGAGGTCGGCGTCTGGTCGCTCCCCGATGGCGACAACTACTATGCGTTTCGAGTGAAGGAAAGTACTACGACGGATCTCAGCCCGGAGCAGATCCACCAGTTGGGTCTCGCACAGGTGAAGGAGATCGAAGCTCGCATGAAGGAGGTTGCGGCTCAATTCGGATACAAAGATCCGAAAGCGTTCAATGCCGCCATTGCCGCGGATCCGAAGCTCCACGCCCACTCGCGCCAGCAGATCCTGGATCTCTATACCAAATACATCGACCAGATGAATACGAAACTGCCCGAGCTCTTCAACCGTCTCCCGAAAGCGAAATTGGTGGTGTTGCCTGTGGAAGAGTTCCGGGAAAAGGAAGCGTCTGGCGCTTCGTATAAGGAGCCAGCTTTGGATGGTTCACGCCCCGGCCACGTCATGGTGAACACCGGAGATTTTGAGAAACGTTCACTGCTGGATATCGAAACAACGGCGTATCACGAAGGTGTGCCCGGTCATCACATGCAGATCGCCATTGCGCAGGAGTTGCCGGAGCTGCCCCCGTTCAGGCAGAACGAATACTACACGGCCTACACCGAGGGCTGGGCACTCTACGCTGAGCGACTCGGAAAAGAAGTTGGTTTTTTTCAGGATCCCTACAGTTACTACGGCCACCTTCAAGACGACATGCTGCGCGCCGTCCGTCTCGTAGTCGATACCGGCCTCCATTCCAAGCATTGGACGCGGCAACAGGTCGTCGACTACTTCCACGACCATTCGAACGAGGATGAAGTCAGCGTGCAATCGGAGACCGACCGTTACATCGCGTGGCCGGGGCAGGCCTTAGGCTACAAAATTGGCCAACTCGAGATTCTCGAACTGCGGCAGTACGCGAAGGATCAGCTCGGCGACAAATTCGATATTCGCGCCTTTCACGATGAAGTCTTAGGCGGCGGCGCCCTCCCAATGGACGTGCTCAAGGAGCGGATTCACGACTGGGTCGCAGTCCAGAAAACGCCGTCCGCACCCTCCACGGCAAAATGAGCGGCTCCGCGATGTGGAAACGCTGTTCTCGTGTTTATACCGGCGCAGCGTTTTTCGCTGGAAAGAGGTTGCCGATTGTGCGGCTTTCCGGTCGCAGTGCCCACGATGCCACAGTGAGACCCGCAATGATGAGCGGGGCGAGGACGTGAAAGGCGTAAGCGCCGTAACCGCCGACTGCAACGCAGGATGCGGCTGCGCCTGTCAGGTCAAAGAAGATGCCGGCATACGCCCATTCCTTGAGCCGCGGAAAACGCGGCACGAGTATGGCGATGGCTCCAAGCACTTTCCAAAATCCCAGGATGGCGAAGAAGTACATTGGGTAGCCAAGGACAGGCACGACTCCATGGGGGTTGGCGTGAAATTGTGCCAACTGCGCGACACCGCCGCTTCCGATAGGAGCGGCCACGAGTATGGTCGTAGTCCAATAAGCAATAGATTTTGCATTCATGTTTAGTCCAACCCCCCAAGGACACGCTCCAGGCTCCCGAAGAACTTCTGCCAGCCGTAATTTGCGCCGCCATAAGCTTGCTGCTGATCGGGACCGAAGCCGGACTGCTCCATGCGAACGTGGGTGCCGCCCTCCGCGGGAGTCAAGATGAAGAGCACCACCCATTGAAGCCCGCTTTCGCCTCCTCCAACACCCCAGTTATAGGACAGGCGTTGGAGCGGGTCGACGATCAGCACTTCGCAGTCGACAACACCATTCCAGTTCGGCACGGGATCGGCTCGGAATTGGAACCTCCGCCCGACCACCGGCTCGAAGTCGTTGTTCATCATCCATTGCGCGAGGAGCGGGCTCTCGGTGAGAGCGCGCCACAGCTTCGCTGGCGGATGTGGGAATACGCGCTCGATCACAAGGGTGCGCGTACTCTCTGCTGCATTGCTCATTAATCCACCCTTTCCAGAAGTGCTTCAAGACGGTCAAACCGATCACGCCAGATCATTTCTCTACCCGCGTACCGTCGTAGATCCAATTTGTTTCCCACGTCTTTCCACCATCTGCCGAGAAAGCCTGTTCAAAGTGAGTGGTGCTTGGACTTAGGTTTTGCCATACGTATCGAATGTAGGTTGCCCGACCCTGAATCGTATCCTGAGCGTAAAATTCCCCGCGTTTGTTATCAAACTGTCCGATTTGGGGAGGATCGAAGATTCCCGTTTTTATGCTGGAACCGTAGATGCTCCATTGGTGCGAGGTGGGGTTGTAAAGCCGCAAGGCAAGGATCTCGATGTGCTGATGAGTGGTGGGACTGTCGACCGTCATCTCACTTTCATTCCACCCTTCCAACATCGGCAGCGATCGCGTCACCACCGTCCCATCGAGGTCATCCCATTGGGTGGATCCCGTCAGGGGATGAAGAAGCTTCCTCACATGGGCCTTCCACCTACCCACCTCGAAGTCGAAATCATGCCGACCATCGTGCGGTGTTGCGTTCTGGTTCCCCGGACTATTCGGGGTCGCCGTCTGGGCGGAGGTCATTGCCGGAAGTGCAAACGATAGAAATGCGGCGATCAAAAGGACGCGAACGGATCTGATTTTGCTCATGACCAATCCTTAGGGTGATGCTCAATGAGATTAGTCCATCCTTTGCAAAAGTGCTTCAAGCTGGTCAAACCGGTCGCGCCAGAAGGCTCCGTAGAGATTGAGCCAGTCCACCATCGGCGTCAACGCGTCAGGCTGTGCGCGATAGTGAGTTTCGCGTCCCTCGCGGCGATGCCGTACCAGCTTTGCCCTCTTCAGCACCGTGAGGTGTTTGGAGACAGCAGGCTGGGAGACGCCTGCATAGCTGGTCAACGCGTGGACGGTTTGTTCGCCCTGCCGGGTCAACTGCTCGAAGATGGCCCTGCGCGTTGGGTCGGCAAGAGCGCGGAAGACGTGCGTGGCGTTGGCCGGCTTCACAGAGCCTCCCCCTTTGGTCATGTGGCGTGTTACCAGTCCAGGTGTGTTATCTGAATGAGATTTCCGCAAGTATCGTCAAGCACCGCGATGGTTGATCCCGTGGTCTTGGTTGGCTCCTTGGTGAAGGTGACGCCGTGCTGCTTTAGCCGCTCGTACTCCTTTTGGACGTCCGCGACGAAGAAATTAGCCGCAGGTGTCCCTTGCCGAAAGATCTCCTGTTGATACCCCTTCGCGGCCGGGTTGTAGGCGTTGTTGGGCTCCAGGACCAGTTGCACGCCTTCTGGTTCTTCAGGAGAGACCACTGTAAGCCATTTGAATTTCCCCGCAGGGAATTCCATTTTCTTCACGAAGCCAAGAACTTCGGTGTAGAACTTCAGCGCCTTGTCCTGGTCGTCGACAAAGACGCTCGTTAGTTTGATTTTCATGGTTGATCCTTTCTGCTCGGCGTTGAATTGGGCGAGAGCGCGGAAGACCTGATTGGCACTGGCCGGCTCCACTCACGGAACCATAGCCAAATGGTTATTGATTTGTCAAGAGTGAACTCGACACATTTGCGTAAAAGAGGAGGCTCGGCGCAAAGAGAAGTGGCCCCGAAACCGTTTTGCGGTTCCGGGGCCATCGGTCTGCAGACGGCCCGTAAGCCGAATTCTGTTTTAGACGATCATTCCTCTACGCGACGCATTGCTGCGGCGCTTTAGCAACCTACCCGCAAGTTTCGGCTGCTGTACCCGAGGGCACAGCCGGGCTCTCCGCCTTGGCGCACCGGGCCGGTACGCTTCTGCCGCCTGGAGAGGCGCGGCAGAATTCCTGCCTATTTGGTCTTGCTCCGTGTGGGGTTTACCGTGCCGTCCCGCTTACGCGTGACGCGGTGCGCTCTTACCGCACCTTTTCACCCTTACCTCAAGAACTTGCAGATTTGCCGAAGCAAATCAATAACTTGAGGCGGTATATTCTCTGTTGCACTGGCCGTCCAGATGGCTTGAACCATCCGTCCCGGACGTTATCCGGCACACTGCCCTGCGGAGTTCGGACTTTCCTCCCCCACCCGAGGCTATGCGGCCCGGGCGGCAGCGATCATCCGGCCGCCTGCAGGTATAAGTGTATCCCACCAAGGAGAACAAAACCCCGTCTAATTCCGTAGAAGAGAGAAGGTTGAGCCTCGCTTTCAGGGGCGTCGGCTGGTAGTCTCGGGGAATCCGGTAAAGACGATGGAATTCAAAGAGGCGGTCAAGATCGCGCTGCAGTCGCTATGGGCGAATAAATTGCGCTCCGTGCTGACGCTGCTGGGCGTCGTGATCGGCGTGGCCAGCGTGATTGCGGTGGTGACGCTGGTGAATGGCGCGAATACCTACGTGACGACGAAGTTCGCCAGCTATGGGGCGGACGTCTTTACGGTGTCGAGGATGCCGCAGATAATTACCAGCCCTGAGGACTATCAGCGTTACCAGAAGCGGAAGGTCATCCTGTTTCCGGATTTCAAATATGTTGAGGCGAATTGCAAGCACTGCGTCGGGATTGGCGCGCAGCAGGCGGTGACGGGAAAGATTGTGCGGGGGACGCAGTCGACGACGGATTCGAGCATTCGCGGGTATACGTGGCAGATGCCTTCGCTGCAGAACCTGAACATTGTGCAGGGGCGCGGGTTTACAGAGGCCGACGAAGAGCACGCGTCGCATGTGGCGATCATTGGGTCTGACATTCAGGATCATCTGTTTGAGGGCGTGGACCCGTTGGGGCAGGAGCTGCGGGTGGACGGCACTCCTTATACGGTGATCGGCATCAGCGAGAAGCAGGGAAGCACGTTTGGCGCAAGCCAGGACAACTGGGTGGCGGTGCCGCTGCCGGCGTTTCAGAAGAGCTATGGGACGGCGAAGTCGGTGACGATCTATGTGAAGGCTGGCGCGGCGGGTCCGATTCTGGAGACGGCAGCGGACGAGGTGAGGGTGCTGGTGCGGTCGCGGCGGCATGATGCTCCGGGGACCGAGGACTCGTTTGAACTGGATACGAACAATACGCTGGTGGGATTCTTCAGCACGGTGACGGCGTCGTTTGGAGCGGTGGCGGGGACTGTGGCGCTGATCTCGCTGGTGGTGGGTGGGATCGTGATCATGAACATCATGCTGGTGAGCGTGACGGAGCGGACGCGTGAGATTGGGATTCGGAAGGCGCTGGGCGCGCGGCCGAAGGATATCCTGATGCAGTTTCTGATCGAGTCGGGGACGATGGCGCTGGTGGGCGGTGTGTTCGGCGTGGCCGGGGGGATTCTGGTGGCGCAGGTGGTTACGATTCTGGTGGGATTTCCTTCGACGGTTGCGGTTTGGAGCGTGATCGCGGGCCTGATTATGGCCACGGGCACGGGAATCTTCTTCGGGGTTTATCCGGCGCGGAAGGCGGCGATGCTGGATCCGATTGTGGCGCTGAGAGCGGATTAAGGCTTAGGAACAGAGGCCAGGGAGGCCGATGATGCAGATCGTCAATACGAAAGAGACGGTAACGATGGCGCTGGATACGCTGCGGGCGAATAAGCTGCGGAGCGGGCTGACGATTCTGGGCATCGTGATCGGCGTGATGACGGTGATTGTGATCTCGTCGGTGATCAATGGGTTGAACTCGAGCGTGGCGGGACTTGTGGAGTCGCTGGGGACGAATGTGATGTGGGTGTTCCGGTTTCCGGTGATCGGGGTGCGGCCGACGACGGAGATGCTGACTCGGAAGCAGATGACCTACGACGATGCGATGGCGATGAAGGAGTTGCCGCATGTGCTGGCGGTGACGCCGGGATTGCAATACCGGGACAACAGCGGTGTGGAGGGAACTGTCGCAGTGAAGTATGGCACGAAGAAGATGGAGGGGACGACTCTCGAAGGGGACACGGCGGCCGTGAAGGACGTCTACGATCTCAATCTGAAGGAGGGCAGATTCTTCAATGACGCCGATGTGGAGCGGGCGGCGAACGTTGTGGTGCTGGGCGTCGATACGTCGGATACGCTGTTCGGTACAGAGAGCCCGATTGGCAAGGATGTGACCATCGGGGGGATGGTGTTTACGGTTGTCGGAGTGATGGAGAAGCAGAAGCAGGCGTTTGGCGGAGGGAAGAATCCGAATGACAACAAGGCGTTCTTTCCGGTGACGACGTTTCACAAGATCCATCCGGAGGTGCTGGATTACTGGATCAGCCTGAAGTATGACGACCAGAAGAACAAGATGCTGGTGCAGGATGAGCTGACGGAGTTGCTGCGGCGGCGGCGAAAGGTGCCCAATGAGAAACCGGACAACTTCGCGATCTTTGGAACGGACTCGCTGACTCGGCTTTGGAACAACATTACGAGCGGGCTGTTTTTGCTTTTGTTTGCGCTTTCCAGCGTGGCGTTGCTGGTGGGCGGGGTGGGCGTGATGAACATCATGCTGGTGAGTGTGACGGAGCGAACGCGAGAGATCGGGGTCCGCAAGGCCATAGGTGCGTCGAAGCAGGTGATCATGGCGCAGTTCACGCTGGAGGCGATTACGTTGTGCGCGGTTGGCGGAGTGATTGGATTGCTCATCGGCAGTGCGCTTGCGCTGATTGTGGGTATATTCTTCCCGTCGGCGCTGTCGACGCTTTGGGTGGTTGTGGCGTTTATAAGCTCGTGCGCGATTGGATTGATCTTCGGGATCTATCCGGCGTGGAAGGCTGCGAATCTGAATCCGATTGAAGCGCTGCGCTATGAGTGAACGAGGTTGAGAGTTTGCGTCTCATCCTTCGCAAGAGCGCGAAGGATGGGGCGGCCGAGCTTTCCGAGCGCGAACGGAATTGGAACGCTTGCGTTGGTAGACTTGAGGTATGGCCACAGCGATTGAGACCATAACTGCGCTGTTGACCCTTGCTGGATTGGCTTATCTGGTGCTGGCGCTTTGGGGAGCGCGAAGTTTCGGACATTATTGGCGGTCGAAGAAGTTTGAGGGCGAGTTTGCGCCTGATGTGACGCTGCTGAAGCCGGTGAAGGGGGTGGACCCGCGGATGTTTGCGGGTTTTGAGAGTCATTGCAGGCAGCAATACTCGGGCAAGTTTGAGATTGTGTTTGGGGTGAGCAGCCTGGATGATCCTGCGGTGGGGGAGATCGAGCGGCTGCGGGCGGAGTTTCCTGAGTGCGCGATTCGGCTGGTGGAGTGCCGCGAGCGTCTGGGGACCTCGGGCAAGGTGAGCAACCTGGTGCAGATGCTGCGCGAGGCGAAGTATGAGCACGTGATTATTAATGACAGCGATATTTGTGTTTCGCCGCGGTACCTGGCGAAGGTGATGAGGAATTTTTCGGATGAGCGCGTGGGGATGGTGACTTGTCCTTATGTGGGGAAGGCGTCTGAACGGCGGCCGGGGCTGACGTTGTGGGCTCGGCTGGAGGCGCTGGGGATTTCTACGGATTTTCTGCCGGGTGTGCTGGCGGCACGGTGGCTGGAGGGTGGGATTCGGTTTGGGTTGGGGTCGACGCTGGCGACTACGAAGAGTGCTCTGGCGAAGGCTGGTGGGTTGGAGCCACTGGTGGAGTATCTGGCAGACGATTACGAGATGGGTGCGCGGATTTGGAAGGCTGGGTACCGTGTGGAGCTTTCGAGTGAGGTGGTGGAGACGACGGTACCGGCTTATGGATTTCACGGGTTTCGCGATCATCAGTTGCGCTGGGCGCGGTCGACGCGCGATTCGCGGAAGCTGGGGTATGTTGGGTTGGGGATTACGTATGCTCTGCCCTGGGCGGTGATGACCTGTGTGGCGAGCGGCTTTGCGCTTTGGAGTTTTTCGCTGTTGAGTGTCGTGGCGCTGGCTCGTGTGGCGGTGGCGTTGTCGGTTGGCGTGGGAGTGCTGGGGGATGGGCAGGTGCTGCGCGATTTGTGGCTGCTGCCGGTGCGGGATTTTTTTGGGTTGTGGTTCTGGGCCTGGAGCTTTGCGGGCGATACCGTGGTCTGGCGGGGGCAGTTGTTCCGGTTGCGAGATGGGCGGATCGCTCCGGTGGATCGGGCTTCTGGTGTAGGGGTACCCCCCTCCCCTATGTAGCGTGTAATTTATTGATTTGCAATGCTTTATTGATTTTGTTCGCTGCAAAATATTCATAACAAATGGGTTAAGCCTCAAAATATTGTTTCTAAAAGAGTTAGCCCCGGCTGGTGGCCGGGGCTGTTCTCTTCTCTGATCTATAAGTTAAGTATATCGGGTTGAGTGTAACTAAAATGCCAGTCGGATATTGTTGTTTATAAATGGTTTAGGTGGTTTCTGGGCTTGACAAGCGATTTCTGGGCTGTTTTTGAAGAAAAAAGTTGTAAGTGATTGAAGGGATGTAGCTTTTACTTTCTGATTCTTGCGCGAGCCTGAGTGTCATGGGCTCCAGAAAGCAAAGCATACCCCAGGGGCTGAAGCCCTTTTTTCTCTCCGCTGAGAGGCCAAGCCTAAAGGCTTGGCTTACCTAGAAGCAACGGCAAAAGAGCGAATATCGGCTTACTAAAGTTACATTGTTTTCGCTTTTATTTCGCTATAGGGTTTGGAGATGCGTGATCTTTCGCCCGTTCAGGTTCTTGCCGTTATTGCGCAACGATTAGAGAAGCGTGCTGCGGTTTTAGAGAGCGTTCGATTGCCGGGATTCGATGGCACTATTCACGAGCTGCGAAACTTTGCGGCGATGGTGAAGAGGGCGCAGGAGTATGTCAGGCAGCAGCAGTTCAAGCGACATTAGGCACGATCCTGCCATTCCTGAGTGGCCTTTATCCATCTTTTACTGAGAGTTTGATAATGCTTTGTCATGAAGATTTTCTTTTTTCTCGCCTTAGCTACTGTGCTTGAGACCGGCGGCGACGCTATTATTCGAAACGCTCTGCCGTCACAGTCTCTGCCGTTTCGTCTCGGACTGTTTCTTCTGGGTGCGCTGGTACTAGCGGCCTACGGAACAAGCTTCAATCTCGCTCCAATTGATTTTGGAACGGCGGCTGCGGTGTATTCGTCGATGGTTTTCGTTATGTTCCAGATTACGAACTATGTGGTTTACAGAAAGGCTCCCACGCACTCGACCTGGATTGCGGGTTTGTTGATTGTGGCGGGTGGATTTATCGCTTATCGCGGAAGATAGGCAATCTACTTCGTCTCTTTTTGCTGGGTGGATGGGCTTGGTGCAGCGCTGCGGAATGACAAGACCAAAGGAGGCAACGGCAAGAGCAAAGGCAGAAGCCACCGCAGGTTCCTTCGACGGGTTCAGGACAGGCTCTTCGACTGCGGTGAAGGATGACAACTAAAAGGCAAAGGCAAAGGCAAAGGCAAAGGCAAAAAGCAAAAGCAACTGCAGGTCCTTCGACTGCGCAGTTCGCAAAGTGCGCGAACTGCTTCGCTCAGGATGACACGTTTTGGGGCTGGATCAGGGGAGAACCGACAAGAGCTACGGCACGGGCCGATCCTACGCTCAGGGTGCACGTTTTGGGGTTTGGATCAGGGGAGAACCGACAAGAGCTACGGCAAAGGTCGATCCTACGCTCAGGGTGCACGCTTTGGGGTTTGGATCAGGGGAGAACCGACAAGAGCTACGGCACGGGCCGGTCCTACGCTCAGGGTGACACGTTTTGGTGCTGGATCAGGGGAGAACCGACAAGAGTTACGGCACGGGCCGGTCCTACGCTCAGGATGACACGTTTTGGGGCTGGATCAGGGGAGGACCGACAAGAGCTACGGCACGGGCCGATCCTACGCTCAGGATGACACGTTCTGGGGTCGATCCGTAAGGACGGGCATGAGCGACGACAAAGACGAAAGATTGAGCTGGTCCCGATTGCGTTCGACGTTAGTTCGCGATGGCCAGGGCGCTCTCGCTGTGAACAGAAGTCTGGAGGGCGAGGCATTCTGAGATTCGCTTGAGGAGGTCGGTGGGGTGGACGGGCTTGGTGAGAGTGGTGAAGTTGTGGCCGGAGTTGCGGGCTTCTTCAAGGAGGTCGACGGTAGAGGCCTGTCCCGAGAAGAGGAGCACCTTGCATTGCGGGAGCTCGCTGGACAATGAGATGGCGAGATCGATGCCGCTCATTCCGGGCATGACGACGTCGGAGATGAGGAGTTGGGGCACGATCCGGAGGGCTAGGGCGAGGGCGCTGGGGCCGTCGTAGGCTGCGTGGGTGTCGAAGCCGCTCTTCGAGAGAATGATGGAGAGGGTGTCGGCGATGACCTTCTCGTCGTCGACGATGAGAATGACGGGACGGCTCTTGAGGGAGGCAACGTTGTTTTTCGGGACTTCTGAGAGAGGGATCACATCGAAGTAAATTTTTGGAGTCATGGGGGCAACCTCTAGTTTCACAGTAGCCCTCTTTAAAAGATACGGGTTAACTCTTTTATATCTGTCAGTTATGGACAGGCTTAGTTGCTGTTGCAGAAAGGCTTAGTTATTTTTGCGTATAAGCTCTTGACAAATTACGGTTACATCGGATTATTATTACGTTAGTGTCACGTTAGCGTTAGATCAGATTAGAGGGGAGGTTCGACGTGGGCGATAGCGAAATAGATATGCCTATGAAGTTTGAATCCGTTCTTCAGACTAATGTTCCCAGGGGACGGGATGGAAAACACAAGCAGATCATTACTCAGCTACTGAGCGATATCGCACAACTTAGCGCTGGGCAGGCGCTGAAGATTCCGCTGGATAAACTTCCGGATACAAAACAGAATGTTCGGTCGGCGTTGAGTCGAGCGGCTACCCAGCAGGGCCTCAGCCTGGCGACTTCGAGTAATGATGAGTTTCTGTACGTTTGGAAGACGGACAAGTAGCGGGCTCGTGGTGGCGGCTTGGGCAGCAAGACATGTCAGGTTTTGACCGAATCAACTGAATTGCCACTCAGTTTGTACTGCCATATGAGAATTGAGAGGTCGTGCGATGCTCGAAGAACATCCCAATTTTCCTCATCGTAAAAACAATGACTCTTCGTTCGACTCTATTTGTCCAAGATGCTTTCGGACGATCTCCACGCGGAGGACTGAGGAGGACCTAGCGCAAGATGAGCGCAGTCATCTATGCGCTGGCGATAGCTTAGGTCAGAGAGTTCAAGCTCAGGGTGTTCCTTCGAGTGAATTCTCCTCTTTAACGGCATACGACAAGACGGCTTGAGTCAAAAGGATCGAACGGCGGCCATCTCTTAGAAGCGATTTGGTTGGTTGCTCAGGATCTCTTTGCCTCCGCTTTGGGTGATGAGGTAGACGCTGCCTGGGACTGCGGGGGTGGGTTCGGCCAGGTCTTGCCAGAGGAAGATGCGGCGGGGTTGGGTCCATTTGAGGCGGAGGGAGCCGGGGTCTTCGAAGATGCGGGGGGCGTCGGGGAAGAAGCTGCCGTACCAGAGATTGGAGCTGCGGCCTTCGAGGATGTGGATGGGTTCGGAGTTGGCGCTGGGCCGCTGGAGGTAGAAGCCGAGGGTGCTGGCGGCTTCGTATTCGCCGTGGATGACGATGAGGTCGGAGGGCTTGAGCTGGGGGGCGATGGCCTGGGCGAGCTGGCGCGAGGATAAGACAGGGGAGAAGATCTGCAGGCCGAGGTGGGCGGCGATGAGGAAGGCACAGGTGGCGGCGAAGAGCCAGAGGTTCGCGGCGTGGAGTTTGTAGCTGCGGCGGAGAAGGCGGTTGGCGAGGGTTCCGGTGAAGAGGGCGATGGCGGTGAGGAGGAGCGGGTCGCGGAAGGCGGACATGGCGCGGGCGTTGAGGTCGAGGAAGTGGCCGAAGGAGAGGGCGTAGTCGCTGGGGTTTTGGTGGAGGAGGGTGGCGAGGTCGGTGTTGCTGGTGAGTGGGGGTGAGTGAAGGGCGAAGAAGACCGCGATGAGGGCGGTGATGGAACCTAGGATGAAGAGGATGGTGGCGATTCGTTGGCCCGAGCGGGTGAGAGGGTTGGGGACGGTGAAGGATTCGGCTTCGGTGGCTTCGTCGTTGAGCCAGGCGGCGATGAGGAGGATGAGGGGTGGGAGGGATGGGAGGACGTAGTACTCCTGGCGGGTGGAGAGGCTGAAGAAGAGCATGGGGATTGCGGCCCATAGGCCTAAGAGTAAGCGGGTGTTTTCCTGGGGTGACCAGGTTCGGATGGAGACTAGGGGGCGTAGGGATTTGCGGAGGGGGACGGTGCGGAGGGCTTGGAGAAGGTAGGCGCTGAAGGGGAGGAGCCAGATGAGGAGGAGGCCCCAGAAGAGATAGAGGGGGACGGTGTCGTAGTCGCGGGGGACGCGGAGGTTGAGATAGCGGAGGAGATGCTCGTTGATGAAATAGAACCAGAGCCAGCCGTGGACCTTGGCGTCGGTGGGGAGGGGGACGGACCAGTGGCCGTGGGTGAAGGCTAGGTTGCCGGGGTGGCCCTGGGTGGGGTTGGCGAGGGCGATGAGGATGTGCCAGGGGGCGGCGATTATCAGGAAGACTAGCGTGCTTGAGATGGGGTGGAGTTGTTTGATGCGGGTCAGGACGGCGCTTGGGTTGCGGCGGGTCAGGGATAGATGCGCGAGGACTATGAGGATGGGGAAGAGGATGCCGATGAGGCCTTTGGTGAGGACGTTTAGGGCACAGGCGGCGGCGAAGGTGTAGCAGAGGAGTGGGTCTGGTGGTCGAGCGGATTGCTCGGTTAGCCAGTAGGAGTAGAGGGCTAAGGTTAGCCAGAGGCAGACGATGGCGTCGGGGATGATGATGCGGGTGAAGATGAAGATGCCGAAGCTGGAGAGGACGAGGAGTCCAGCGTAGAGACCAGCGCGTGGGCGGGCGAAGGCTTGGCGGGCGAAGGTTTCGAGGAGGAGGGTGAGGACGAGGACGGTTAGGGCTAGTGGGAGGCGGGCGGCGGCGGTGTGGACTCCGAAGATGCGGAAGCTGGCGGCCATGGACCAATAGAGGAGAGGGGCTTTTTCGAGGTAGCGGATGCCGTTGGCGTAGAGGGTGACCCAGTCGTGGCGGAGGAGCATCTCGCGGGAGACTTCGGCGTGGACGGAGTCGGCGTCGTCGAGGAGGGGAGGGCTGAGGAGAGTGAAGCTGGCGTAGAGGGCGAGCCATAGAGCGAAGAGGATGAGGCGGTTGCGGCGCGTCTCGTCGGGAACTGGGGTCACACGAACAGTGTAAAGACGCGACCGCGGATTGCGCGGATGGAACGGATAGAACGGGGATGAAAGACGGATTTAGAGGCGAAGGCAGGAAATTGTTTTTTATCCGTGGGCATCGTTGTGTTCCGTGGTCGACTTTTTGGTGGTTTGTCGTAGGCTGATGGATGTGCGTGATCTTGTTCAGGTGAGTGGGCCTCCGACGGAGCTGATCTTTGGGGATTGGTATCCGGCTTTGCGGTCGCGGGAGTTGCGTGCGGGGAAGACAGCTACGGCCTTGTTGCTGGGAGTGCCGCTGCTGCTTGGGAGAAAGAACGATGGACGGTTGTTTGCTATGCGGGATCTTTGTCCGCACCGGGGGATTCCGCTGTCGGCGGGGTGGTTCGATGGGGAGACTGTGACTTGTAAGTACCATGGGTGGCGGTTCGAGCCTTGTTCGGGGCAATGCGTGGAGATTCCTTCGCTGACTAGCCACGAGACGCTGGAGCCGGGGAAGATTTATGCGGGGGCTTATCCGTGTGAGGAGCGGGATGGGTATGCGTGGGTTTATCTGCCGGAGGCTGGGACTGGGCGGGTGATGGGAGAGTTGCCTCCGGTGCCGGAGGTGCCTAAGTTTTCGGGGCGGTTTCGGTCGGCTCATCTGACGGCGGAGCTGCCTTGCAATGTGGACCACGGGATTATTGGGTTGATGGATCCGGCGCATGGGCCGTTTGTGCACCAGGCCTGGTGGTGGCGGTCGGCGGCTAGTATTCATGAGAAAACGAAGCACTTTGAGCCGATCGAGGATGTCGCGAATAAGGGGAGAAATGCGGGGTTCCGGATGTCGTCGCATGCTCCCAGTGCGAACTCGGCGCCTTATAAGTTGCTGGGGGTTTATGGGGAGAAGATAACGACGGAGATTGATTTTGTGCTGCCGAACCGGCGGTATGAGACGATTCGCGCGGGGGAGAAGTGGTTTGCTAGTTTGACTACGGTGACTCCGGTGACGGCTTCTACTTGCAGGATTGATGTTTGTGCGGCCTGGAATGTTTTTTATTGGGTGCCATTTGTAACTCCGATTGCTACGTTTTTTGGGGCTCGGTTTGTGCGGCAGGATCAGGAGACTATGGTGGAGCAGGCTCGGGGGTTGCGGTTCAATCCGGGGCTGATGCTGATTGATGATGCGGATAAGCCGGCGAAGTGGTATTTCGCTTTGAAGCAGGCTCGGTTGAAGGGGACGGGTGAGCATCCTTTGAGTGGGCCGGTGGAGTTGCATTGGCGGAGTTGAGGGTTGGGTGGCCCCCCTGTCAAAAAGTATGCAAAGTATTGGTAAGAAGCTGGTTAAGTCTAGACTTTGGGTGGCGTTTGCTCCAAGAGCTGTGCAGAGGGTGGGGAATAGGCGGGCCGTCTTCGGCGAGAAGACTGGTGAGGCAAGTGAAAAAGCAAATGCAGGTCCTTCGACTGCGCTGTTTGCAAAGTGCGCAAACTGCTCCGCTCAGGATGACACCTTTCTTGGGTGAGCGGGCTATGGCCTGAAGGGCGATGACTTGTCCCTTTACGCATGATTAAGTGGGCTTGCTAGTAGTTCTGGGAGTTCCGCGCGTTTTGCGGTGGAGGTAGTCTCCGTGGGTACAGGCTACTCCGCGCGAGCCTTCTCTGTTTTGCGGCTATGGGCCATATGGCGCGTCTCGCGTGTCTGACCAAATCCAAGGGGAAAAGTCATGGAAGCGTTATTAGAGAAAAGTTCGACCTTGACGACAGAAGAGGCGCATGCGATTGCGGTGGATGCGTATGTTTATTTCTACCCACTTGTCTTGATGGATCTGACCCGGAAGCAATTGACGAACATCGACCAAAGAGAGACTGGCAAGGGTCCCATGAATACGTTTGTGAATGTTCCGGCTTATCCGCCTGCGGATTTCAAAGGGGTGGTGCGCTCGAACTTCGATACGCTCTATTCGATTGCGTGGCTGGATCTGACGAAGGAACCGCTGGTGGTCTCCGCGCCGGATTCGGCGGGACGGTATTACCTGCTGCCGATGCTTGATATGTGGACGGATGTCTTCGCTTCGCCCGGGTGGCGGACTACAGGCACGGAGGCGGCTAATTTTCTAGTTACACCTCCCGGGTGGAGTGGGACGGTTCCTGATGGTTTCGCTCATATCGCTGCGCCGACTTCGTATGTCTGGATTATCGGCCGCACCAAGACAGATGGACCGGCGGACTATGACGCCGTGCACAAGATTCAGGCGGGCTATAAAGTTACGCCGCAGTCAGGCTGGGGCAGTGCGCCCGTACCCGTGCCGGTAAAGACTGACCCGACCGTCGATATGAAGACGCCTCCCATGGTGCAGGGGGACACGATGTCCGCAGGGGCCTTTTTTGCGTATGCTGCGGAGTTGCTTAAGATCCATCCACCTCACATCACCGACCAGCCCATCATCGCGCAGATGAAGCGGATCGGGATCACGCCCGGCAAGAGTTTCGACCTGTCGAAGCTCGACCCGGAGGTGAGGAAGGGTGTGGAGGGAGCGCCGGCGGATGCGCATCAACTGATGAAGTGGAAGATACCAACCCTGGCGAGGGTTGCGAACGGCTGGTCGATGAATACCGACACGATGGGGGTGTATGGGAATTACTACCTGAAGCGCGCCATTGTGTCGCGGGTGGGCCTGGGGGCGAATCTGCCGGAGGATGCCATCTACCCTTTGAATCTTGGAGACGCCGAGGGCAAGCCGCTGGATGGGGCGAACAAGTACACAATTCATTTTGAGAAGGGCGCTACACCTCCGGTTGATGCTTTCTGGTCGATTACGCTTTACGACTCGGATGGCTTTCAGGTTGGGAATGTGCTGAATCGGTTTGCGGTGAGCAGCTGGATGCCGTTTGTGAAAAATGCTGACGGTTCGCTCGACATCTATTTTCAGAATGACAGTCCGGGCAAGGACAAAGAGGCTAACTGGCTTCCGGCGCCAAAAGCAGCGTTCAATCTGACGATGCGGCTCTACGCGCCGCAGAGTGACGCGTTGACGGGCAAGTGGAATCCGCCTCCCGTCAAGAACGCATGAGTCTGACGAAGACTGGGCCGAGTTTGTGAAGGACACAACTACGAAAGAAGGAGCACGATCATGAAGACCAAGATTGCATTCTGCGCGATGCTGCTGTGCATCACGTCCGTGATTGCCGTTGGACAGCAGGTTTCGGTGAACTACAACCACAGCCAGAGTTTCGCCGGGTATCACACGTATGCCTGGGGAAGTAACAACGCGAACCAAATCCAAGACTCGATCCTGGCCCAGGTGGCACAACAGGATATCGATACGGCCTTGCAAGCCAAGGGTCTGCAGAAGGTGACGGAAGATAAGAATCCGGATCTGGTCATTACCGCGAACGGCGGGATGAAACAGCAGACTTCGTATACCGCAATGGGCATGCGCGGGTTTGGCGGTGGAATGGGCACGATTAGCCCGGAGCAAAACGTGATTGGGACGATGATTGTCGATCTGTTTGACGCCAAGACGAAGTCTCTGGTTTGGCGCGGGATCGCCCAGGACACGTTGAGCAATAACGGCGATAAGAATCAGAAGATGGTGCAGAGTGCCGTCACGAAGATGTTTAAGCAGTGGCCGAAGAGTTAGATTGCTCCGCTCATCACAGACGGAGGGGCGATCGGCAGGGTTTGCGGGTTTGGTCTCCTTTCGCTAGCGATTGCATGCTGGGCGCGCGATGGGGAGGACCACACGCAGGCCATCAGAGGCTTGTTCGTTTATAACGTTCTGGCGTTTTTGTACCTGGGCTACCTGAGAATCACTGGCGAGTTCAGTAGGTATTTTCTTTTGCCGGTTTGTCTTGTTTATTGATTGCTGACGCTGCTGTTTGTGCGTCCGGTGTTCGAAGGCGCGATTGGCAAAGGTCCGAAGATTTGATCTGAGGCAAGGGAGAATTGAACGTCTATGCATGCTTTGGTGGTTGGCTCTCTGGCGTTTGCGTTGATCTTCGTGGGAGCGCTGGTTGGCATTGCGATCCGGCCCATCGTGCCTCCGGGGCACTTGGTCCCGGAAGCGAAAGATACCGTGAGACTGGCCATCGGTCTTGTGGTCACCATGACGGGGCTTGTGCTGGGGATGCTGGTTTCTTCGGCGAAGACCTTTTACGACGGCGAAAAAAACCAAGTGGCGCTGCTGGGTTCGCAGATCGTTCTGCTCAGTGATCTGTTGGTAGCGTATGGTCCGGAGGCCAGTTCGACTCATATTGTGGCCCAGAAGTTTGTCGAGGAGGGCATCGATCGGGTTTGGCCAAAAGACACGTCGCAGAGGTACCAGCTGAGGCCGGGAAGCGCCGGATCCGATTTTTATGCGCATGTGCAACAGTTAAAGCCGAACGATGAGATGCAACGGGTCATTAAGGCTGAGCTTCTGTCCACGTCTCTCACGTTGAGAGAGACCTATTGGCTGATGTATCTGCAATCGGAGCAGACATCCGTGCCGAAGCCGCTGCTGGCGGTCGTGATCTCGTGGCTAGTTGCGATTTTCGTCAGCTTCGGTCTGTTCGCTCCCCGCAACGCTACTGTGGTTGTGACGCTCATCATCTGTGCGCTGGCGGCTTCGCTTGCGATCTTCATCATCTCTTCGATGTATTCGCCGTTTAGCGGAATTTTGAAGATTTCTCCAATCTCGGCCCGTGCAGCGTTGAGCCAGATTGAAAAAAACCAATGAACAGGCCGCGGCTGTTCGGCAATGAATCGCTGAGGGCCGCGGCGCTGGTTTACTGTCCCATGACCCGCTGATAGTTGGAGTTGGTGGTGGTGACTACGAGCTTCTTGGCGGTGGCGTTGAGGACTGATTGCGCGACGTAGTTGGTGGAGTCGGGCAGGCTTGCGAACTGGACCGCGAGGGTGACGGTGTCCTGAGGATTGTCCATGTAGGTGTTCACGTTTATGGAGACGATCTTTTTTGTGGCACTGCTGAAGGTGAGGGTCATCTGGTCACCGGGCTGGGCGTAGTCCTTGAAGACCATGTTTGTGGTGCCGGAGTCCGGGGAGGGGTTGAGTGAGACTTTGCCGGCCCCGAAGGCTTGCTCCATCTTTTGAGGATTGGGCGGGACGTACAGGGCGAGCAGGGTCTTGACCTGCCCCATGTAGTCCTTCATCTCAGTTGTCTTCTTTTCGATGATTCTTTGTTTCATTCTGCCGCCGCTCGGCGGTGGGGGTGGCGGACTCATGGGAGTCTTCTGCACGGTTCCGTCGGGGCCGTACTGGCAGAGGGATTGGGATGGGGGCTTTTGGTCGCCGTTGAGCGTGAGCTGGGTGGT
Source organism: uncultured Acidobacteriaceae bacterium (assembly GCA_963841335.1). Classification (GTDB taxonomy): domain Bacteria; phylum Acidobacteriota; class Terriglobia; order Terriglobales; family Acidobacteriaceae; genus Edaphobacter. Next base: position 2,110,797 of record CAWJCF010000001.1, read on the forward strand.
TTCGGTCCATTGGTACTGGCGGAGCTTCGCCTGGTTTTCGGCGATGGACTGCTTTATCGCCGCGAGTTTTTGTTGAACCGCGGGACTGGGTTGGGCGATCGCGGAGGCGGTTACAGAGAAGATGGAGGCCAGCAGTGCGGCGGCGGTGAGGAGCACGGCTTTTCCGCCGACGCGAGGTGAGGGTTGAGCGGTGGGCTGCGAAGGGATGAGGGCTTGAGATGAATTCATTGAGGGCTCCTGATGACGTGTGCTGTGGGGGCCAGAAGGCAACCGGGCGATAGACAAGCGTCGCCTTGTGCATGATTGTCTTGGATTATGGGCCGTCAGGAGGTTTGGCGAAGCTAGCAATAGTAGCAGTTTGATGTTTAAACGTTAGAAGGCGCTGACGCCTTCTTCGATCACTAGCTGGTCGACGGAGATGTTCATGGCCTTGCCGAGGTTTTTGAAGTCCTCTTTCCATTCGGCGGTCCAGTAGTTGGTGTCGCTGCGGCGGAGGAGGTCGTTCCAGATGTTCTGGGCTTGCCAGAGGTTTACTTCGAAGGGCATGCTCTTGATGGTTTCGGCGATGAGGAGGGCGGTGGCGAGGGCTCCGACGGCGGAGGGGTCGCCTGATGCGGAGGCTTCGAGGCGAACCATGGCTCGCTTCATGCGCTGGCCGGCGGTGTAGCCGAGGAGCTGGGTGTCGAGTGGGACCTGATCGGCTTCGGCGCGCTGAAGGAGGGATTCAATGGTGGCGGGATCGAAAGGATCTGCTTCGATGGCGCGGCGGAGAGCGGCATTGATGGCAAAGCGTGCGGCGGAGGCTAGAGCGGGTGGGGCGGCCATGCCGGTTTCGGTGAGGAAGTGGAGCAGCGAGGCGTGGTCTTCGTAGATCTTGCGGAGGGAGTCCTCCATTTCGGAGATGGTCTGGTTGAGGATGGTGTTGAGGATGCGGTGCTGCTCGTCGGCGAAGAGCGAGGTTAGGGAGTAGGACATGTCGCCGAAGAAGCGGTCGATGAGGCGGATGACTTCGGGGAGATTGGCGCGGCGGATGGCGGTGCCGATGTCGGTGGTGAAGTGGTTGAAGGCTTCGACCTGGGAGGGGTCCTGGGCGTTGTAGCGCTTGACGGCGGCGGAGAGATTCTGGTCGCCGAGGTGGAGGACGGCGAAGCAGATGTCTTCGGCCTCTTCGGTAATGCGGGAGTAGATGAGGGCTCGACCGACGGCTACGCGGCCACGGCCGGAGCTGAAGGTCTCCTGGCCTTCGCGATGGACGTCGAAGCAGAAGAGCTCGCCGTGTTCGGGGTAGTTGCGGAAGATGGAGCTGATGGCGTAGTGGGCGCCGACCTGTTCGAGGCCGATCTGCATGGAGTTGATGTAGCGGCGATAGACTTCGCTGCCGTCGCCGATCTCGGGAAGATTGCTTTTTGCTTTGGCGAGGATGTTGAGGAAGTTGGCTTCAAGGGCGAGGCCGGGTTCGCCGAAGAGCTTGCGGGCAAGTTGAAGGACGCGTCCGGCATAGGCGATGACCTGCACGGTCTCGATGCCGGAGACTTCGTCGAAGAACCAGCCGCAGGAGGTGTACATGAGTTGGGTGTGGCGCTCGAGCTCCATGAGTTCGAGGACGGTGATGCGCTCGAGTTCGGAGAGGGTGCGGGCGGCTTGCTGGTCGAAGAACTTGATAATGGAGGCGGGGGAGCGATCGAGGATGACGTGGATGTAGGCTTCGCGGGCGGCCCAGAGGTCTTTGAGGAAGTGCTGGGCGAGTTGTTCGGCGAGTGGGGCGGAGGCGTCGCGAAGATAATCCAGGGCTTCGCGGAGGGGGGCGCGCCATTGCTGGTTCCAGCCGGGCTTGCCTCCGTTGCAGCCGCAGTCGGAGCGCCAGCGCTCGACTCCGTGGATGCAGGACCATGAGGTGTCGTCGACGACCTCGGCCTCCCACTGGGGCGGGAATCTTTCGAGGAACTCGCCGTAGTTGGTGAGGCTGGCCTTCTGGCCCTCTTCGATGGTGTGCATGGCGTAGGAGAGCGCCATTTCGCCGCGCTTGTGGTGGTGGCCGTAGGATTCGCCGTCGGTGGCGATGTGGGAGATCTGGGCGGTTTCGGGGTCACCGGGCGAGGGAGGGTGGAAGACGGCGAAGAGACGGTTGGCGAAGTCGACGCCGCTGTTGAGGAGACCCTCGAAGGCTACGGCGCGGGAGGCTGGGCCGTCGTAGAAGAAGACGGCGATGGAGCGGCCTTCGTCGAGACGCACGAGGTAGGGGTGGGTGGGGTCGACGGTGGCGTCGGGGGTTTCGGTCCAGGCTTCGGCGGGGTCGGTGGGTTTGGAATCGTCGCTGTCCGGGGTGGGATTCTTCAGAGGATCTGCGGCGAGCTTGCGCACGCGGGCGCATTGGGAGGGGGCGAGGAGGGTGAACTTGATGCCCTCCTGGGCTAAGAGGTCGAGGACGCTGCGGTTGACGGCGGTTTCGGAGAGCCACATACCTTCGGGCTTGCGCTTGAAGCGGTGTTCAAAGTCGGCGATACCCCAGCGGATTTGGGTGATGGCGTCGCGGCGATCGGCGAGGGGCATGATGAGGTGGTTGTAGACCTGGGCGAGGGCGGAGCCGTGTCCGCTGTAGCGTTGGGCGCTGACTTTGTCGGCGTCGAGGATCATGCGGTAGGTGCGGGGGGCTTTGTCTTCGAGCCAACTGAGGAGGGTGGGGCCGAAGTTGTAGCTCATCCGGGCATAGTTGTTCATGATGCGGATGATTTCGTCTTCCTGGTTGGTAATGCGGGAGGCGCCGTTGGGGGCGTAACACTCGGCGGTGATGCGGTCGTTCCAGTCGTGATAGGGGGCGGCGGAGTCCTGGACCTCGACGGTCTCGAGCCATGGGTTTTCGCGTGGGGGCTGGTAGAAGTGGCCGTGGACGCAGACGAAGCGAGGGGCTTCGGCGGAGGGTTGCGGCTTTGGGGATTTTGCTGTGGCGCGAGGCTTGGCCATAAGTCTTGAGTTAGAGGGTATCGCGTGTGGAGGGGTTGGGTGTTGTTGTGGTGTTGGGATTTTGTAGCTTTTGTGTAAGGAAAAAGCGGTCGAAGGCTGCTGTCAGGGTGATCGCGAGGATGTAAGCGGCGATGTTTTTGAGGGAGAAGTAGCGGCCGAGGAGGATTCGGCCGGGGAGGGTGAGGCGGAAGGCGTCGATGGGTGGGATGGGGATGAGGCGGGTGAGTTCGAGGAGAGCGGCGATTGTGATGGCGAGCGCGGCGAGGGTTTTGGGGCGGAGTTTGGGGAGGAGGGTGGCTAGGAACCAGTAGAGGGCTGCGGCCCAGAGGACGGAGCCGAGGTATTTGTAGAGGAACCACGGGAGGTGGAGCGGAAGGAAGCGAACGGCGAGGCCGAGGGGGATGGTGATAAGGAGAAGGATGAGGGAGGTTATGGAGCGGCGCATTCTGATTGTAAGTTTATGGACCTAGCGGGCCGCGGTTGACGAAAGTTGAAGATGAAAAGTAGATCCCCCATTCGACTTCGCTCAGGGCAGGCTCTTCGGGGATGTCAACGACTAACAACTAAAGACGAAAGCGAAGGCGAAGACAAAAGCGAAATGCGAGGGTCCCTCCACTTCGCTGCGCTTCGGTCGGGATGACACGTTTTTTTTGCGGGTGTTGGGTTTTGGAAGATGTCTAACGGCAACAACGACGGCAAACGCAGATCCCCTTCGGAGATGACAACCAGAAAGGCAAGGGCAACAGCAACCGCAAGTTCAACGGCCACCGCAACGCCAATGCCAACGTCTAGGTCCTTGGTTTGGCGAGGTCGCAGGCCCGCCATAGGTACCAGCTTGCGACGGAGGACCAGGGCTGCCATTTTTTTGCGCGGCGGTGCATCTCGTCGGGTTTGGGGAGGTCCATTGGGGTGACCTTGTCGGTGGGTTTTAGTTTGCCGAAGGTTAGAGCGAAGCCTTTGCGGACGCCGTAGTCGTCGACGGGTAGGACGTTGGGCCGGCCCAGGCGAAAGATTAATAACATTTCTACGGTCCAGCGGCCTATACCTCGGACTTGAACCAGATGTTCGATGATGGCTTCGTCGGGCATGCGGCGGATGGCGGCGAGTGTGGGGACGGTGCCGTCGATGGTTTTTGCGGCGAGGTCGCGGAGGGCGAGCATCTTGTTTTTGGAGAGGCCGGCGGCGCGGAGCTGCTCGTTGGGGCAGTCGAGGAGTTGCTGCGGGGTGGGATGGGTGCCTGTGCCTGGGGCTGCGAGAGTCATGACCGGGGCGAAGCTTTCGATCATGCGGCGGTGAATGGTGGCTGCGGCTTTGCCGTGTAGCTGTTGATAGATGATGGATTCGACGAGGGCTTCGAAGGGGGATTGGCCGCTGGCGACGCGGAGGGTGCAGGGACCGGCACGCTCGATGAGCTTCGCGAGCTTCGAGTCGCTGGCGGAGAGTTCGCGTGTGGCGAGGTCACGATCGTAGCTGGGAGCGCGCAGTTTCGTGGAAGAACGCGGCATATGTTTTGACGGTATCGCAGCGGCGGGAGAATGTCTTGCGCGAGAAGGATAATTCGGACTAGATTGGTTTCCATTTACAAGTGGGATACCTATGCGGCAGGGTAGATGTTGTGGTGATTCGAATCGTTGAGAGGGCTGTGCACGAGATGTTGTGCAGGAGTATTGTCGGGCGGTTCGATAATCGGATGTTGCAGATGAAAAATCAGTTGCGGCGGTGAGGTGATGAGTTTCATGCGACTTTTCCGCTGCTATACTCGTAGTTTCTGAGAGTAGAAAAACCTGGGCTTACCCTGACGCGGACGCCCCAACCGCCGGCCATGAAGTGCTCGGCATAAACATGCAGGACGAACCAACCATCGGAAGCAACTTCTCAACCCTTAGCTGAAGGCAAAGCAGAGGAAGCAGGAACCGACTCATGGCGCAAGTTTTTGACCGCAGTTCGAACGCGCTGGCACGATTCAGCCTGGTATTGACGGGCGTAATTGTCATCGCGCTCGGCGTAACGCTAGACAATCTGCAGCGCTCGCCGTGGGTGACGCGGCAGGGACAGCGGCCGGATCAGCCGATCCCGTTCAGCCATAAGCACCATGTGGAAGGGCTGGGGCTGCAGTGCCAGTACTGCCACACGCAGGTGGAGAAGGCGGCGTATGCGGGAATTCCGCCGACGAAGACCTGTATCAATTGCCATGCGCAGATCTGGACGAATGCCGATCTGCTGGAGCCGGTGCGGCAGAGTTGGGCGACGGGAGCTTCGATCCAGTGGATCCGGGTGCATGATCTTCCGGACTATGTTTATTTCAATCACGAGATTCATGTGAATAAGGGCATCGGGTGCGCGAGCTGTCATGGGCGCGTGGACGAGATGCCGCTGATGTATCAGCAGAACACGCTGCAGATGGAGTGGTGTTTGAACTGCCATCGCAATCCGGCGGTGAACCTGAGGCCGACGAGCGAGATCTACAACATGGCCTGGGCCGGGCCTTCGACGGATAAGCCTGTGTGGTGCACGAGCACGGATAAGGGCGGGGTGACGGCGCAGAATGTGAGCTGCACGACGACCGATCCTTCTGGCAAGGGGCCTGAGGTGGCGATGATGCAGAGCCCGGCTGAATCGCATGGCACGACGTCGAGCGATGTGCCTCCGCTGGGGATCACGATGCCGGCGAGCTATACGAAGTTTACGGATCAGATGGAGTTGGGCAAGTATCTAACTTCGCAGTACCACATTCGCAATCCTGAGCAGCTTTCGAGCTGCGAGACTTGCCACCGATGATCAAGACAACGGGAATTGGAACCAACGAGACGATGGCTGAGACAAAGGCAGAACAACCCGTGGTGGTGACCGAGATCAAGCCGGCGAAGATGACGCTGGCCGAGGTCCAGGCGAAGCTCGACGGCAAGACGGGGCGCCGCTTCTGGAAGAATCTGGATGAGCTGGCCGATACGCCGGCGTTCCATGAGCTGATGCGCGAGGAGTTTCCGCGGCAGTCGGGAGCCAATGAGTGGGTCGATTCAGTGAGCCGGCGCGGCTTTTTGAAGGTGATGGGCGCGTCGCTGACCCTGGCTGGGTTGGCGGGCTGCACGAAGCAGCCGGATGAGGCGATCTTTCCTTATGTAAAGCAGCCCGAGAACCTGGTGTTGGGCAAGCCGATGTACTTTGCTACGGCTTATCCGTTCCCGACGGGCGCGATTCCGGTGCTGGTGAAGTCGGATTCGTTCCGGCCGATCAAGGTGGATGGGAATCCGGAGCATCCGGTGTCGAAGGGCAAGTCGGATGGGTTCACACAGGCTACATTGTTGGGACTTTATGATCCGGACCGTTCGCAGCATGTGCTGCATCGCGGGCAGACGGCGGCATGGGGCGATTTTCAGCAGGAGTTTATTGCTGCGGCGAAGAAGACGAGCGGCGGCCAGGGGATCTACTTCCTGAGCGAGACGATTACTTCGCCTACGCTGGCGGCGCAGTGGAAGCAGGTGCAGGCGGCGTATCCCAGCGCGAAGCTGGTGCAGTGGGAGCCGGTGAACCAGGATTCGTCGCGTGCGGCTTCGAAGGCGGCGTTCGGAAGCTACACGGACGCTCAGTACAAGTTGGAAGATGCGGATGTGATTCTGTCGCTTGATGCGGATTTCCTGGGTGGGATTGCGCATCCGGGGTTCCTGCCGCTGGCTGCTGGATATGGGGAGCGTCGGCGGTACGAAGAAGGCAAGACAATGAACCGGATGTACGTCGTCGAGACGATGCCGACGGTGACGGGGTTCAAGGCGGATCACCGGTTGGCGTTGAAGCCGAGTGAGATTTCGGGCTTTGCTACGGCGCTGGTGAATGGCGCGGCTCCTGCCGGTGCGAGTGCGGAGGCGCAGAAGTTTTTTGCAGCTTTGAGTGCGGACCTGAAGCAGAGTGGCGGCAGGTGCGTGGTAATTCCGGGTGAGCAGGCTTCGTCGGCGGTGCATGCTGCGGCTTATGCGCTAAACTCCGCGCTGGGTGCCGTTGGTAAGACCGTGATCTATACCGAAACGGTAAATCCGCTGCCGAGCGAGCAGGTGGCAGACCTTAAGGCTCTGGTTGCGGATATAAATGCGGGCAAGGTGCAGTGGCTGGTGATTCTTGGCGTGAATCCAATTTATTCGGCGCCGAGCGATCTGCTCTTCCAGGATGCGTTCGCGAAGGTTCCGGTGACGGTGCACCTGGGCGAGTATGTGGATGAGACGGGCGCGATTGCGAACTGGCACATCAATAAGACGCACTATCTTGAGAGCTGGTCGGATGCCCGGGCGTATGACGGGACGATCTCGATTGTTCAGCCGATGATAGCTCCGATGTATGGCGGGGTTTCGGCGCATGATGTGCTGCAGACGCTGCTCGCCGATCCTCAGGCTTCGGCGTTTTCTGCGGTGCAGGCGAATGCGCGGGACTATATCAAGGGGGACTTCGCCGCGGGTTGGCGGAAGGCTCTGCATGATGGGTGGGTGGATGGGACGGCGTTTACCGCGAAGGCTGCGGGCGCAGGCAAGAGTGTTGTTGGTTCGTTCCCGGTGACTACTTCGGGTGGGCTTGAGGTTTCGTTCCGGCCTGATCCTTCTCTCTATGACGGGCGTTTTGCGAATCTTGGCTGGCTGCAGGAGTTGCCTAAACAGGTGACGAACCTGAGCTGGGACAATGCGGCGATCATGAGCATGAATACGATGGCCGATCTGAAGCTCGAAGAGAGCGATCCGGTGAAGCTTTCGTTCAATGGCCGTGAGTGCATTGCGCCGGCGTTGATGGTGCCGGGTCATCCGGATGGCGTGATTACGGTTCATCTTGGGTTTGGCCGCGGAGTGCTGGCTGGGCGCGTGGCTCAGGGCGTGGGTTTTGATGCGTACCAGATTCGGATGTCGGATGGGCCTCTGTCTGCTTCCGGTGTGACCGCGGTGAAGGTGCCGGGGACGTATGACCTCTGCATCACGAAGGTGCACAATATTGAGCACCGCGGAAGCTTTGCGCAGCACGATTTGGAGAGGCCGCTTTCGGATAAGGAAGGCGTTTATTCGCTGGCCGGGCATGAGGCGATGGAACGGTCGATTATCCGTTACGCCACCGTTGAAGAGGCAAAGAAGAATCCGAACTTCGCGCATGAAGGTGGCGCGAGCGGGACGCTGATCGATAAGGTTGGCTATTCTCCGCAGGGCGAGAAGGTTCCGCATGACAACTCGTTCTTCCCGGATGCGTGGAAGTACGACAAGACGGATCCTTCGACGCTGAAGATTCAGAACTCGTGGGGCATGGCCATCGACCTGAACAGCTGCGTGGGCTGCAATGCCTGCATCGTGAGCTGCTATGCGGAGAACAATATCCCGGTTGTCGGACGCGAGCAGGTGAAGGTTGGACGCAACATGCAGTGGCTGCGCATCGATACGTACTTCGAGGGCGATCTGCATGCTCCGAAGGCGCACTTCCAGCCGATGGCGTGCCAGCACTGCGAGAACGCGGGATGCGAACAGGTTTGTCCGGTCGGTGCGACGGTGCATACGCCGGAAGGCATCAACACGATGGTTTATAACCGTTGCGTGGGCACGCGGTACTGCTCGAACAACTGCCCGTACAAGGTGCGACGGTTCAACTTCCTGCTGTATTCGGATTACGACACGGAGAGCCTGAAGTTCATGCGCAATCCGGATGTCAGCGTACGTTCGCGCGGCGTGATGGAGAAGTGCAGCTACTGCATCCAGCGCATTGAGGCAGTGAAGATCGTCGCGGACAAGGAAAACCGCGAGATTCGCGATGGCGAGATAGTGACGGCGTGCCAGCAGGCGTGCCCGACCAGCGCGATAACGTTTGGCAATATCAACGACAAGGCAAGCAAGGTAGCAAAGCTCAAGGCTGAGGAGCGCGATTACCAGGTACTCGCGGATCTCAACTTCCGTCCGCGCACGACCTACACGGCCGGAGTCATCAACCCGCATCCGGAGTTGGCATAACCATGGCAACCAAAGGCCCCATCCATAACCCCAACGATCCGATCGTCGATCCCATGATCGACCCGCGCACCGGCGAGTATGCGGTCATTGCGCCGGGCCATAACTTCAGGTCGGTGACGCAGAAGATTGCGGGCATCGTGCTGACGTCGAACACGCCACTGGGATGGTTCTTCGGTTTGGTAGTGGCGGCCGGCGTTGCCATGGGCCTGGTGATTGGGTGCACGTGGCTGTTCCTGAAGGGCGTTGGGATCTGGGGCGTTACGATTCCGGGCGCGTGGGGCTTCGCGATCATCAACTTTGTATGGTGGATCGGTATCGGCCACGCGGGCACGCTGATCTCGGCGATTCTTCTGTTGTTCAAGCAGACGTGGCGCAACTCGATTAACCGGTTTGCCGAGGCGATGACGATCTTCGCGGTGTGCTGCGCTGGTCTGTTCCCGCTGATTCACGTGGGCCGGCCCTGGCTGGCGTATTGGCTGTTCCCTTACCCGAACACGATGAATGTCTGGCCGCAGTTCCGCAGCCCGCTGGCTTGGGACGTGTTTGCGGTTTCGACGTATGCGTCGATCTCGGTGATCTTCTGGTATATGGGAATGATTCCTGACTTCGGGACGCTGCGCGACCGGGCGACGATGCCGGCGGCGAAGTACTTCTACGGGCTGCTGAGCCTGGGCTGGCGCGGTTCGACGCGGCACTGGATGCGGTATGAGTCGGCATCGCTGTTGCTGGCTGGACTTTCTACTCCGCTGGTGCTCTCGGTGCACACAGTCATCAGCTTCGACTTCGCGGTGGCGGCGCTGGCGGGGTGGCATACGACGATCTTCCCGCCTTATTTCGTCGCGGGCGCGGTGTATTCGGGATTTGCGATGGTGATTACGCTGGCGATTCCGCTGCGGAAGTTCTATCACCTGGAGGATCTGGTCACACTACGTCACCTGGACAATATGGCGAAGGTGATGCTGGCGACAGGCTCGATCGTGGGTTATGGGTACGCGATGGAGGTCTTCATGGCGTGGTACTCGGCCAGCCACTGGGAGTTCTTCATGATGTGGAACCGTATGTTCGGGCCGATGGGCTGGGCGTACTGGATCCTGATCCTGACCAACCTGGCGATTCCGCTTACGACGCTGTGGTCGCGCAAGCTTCGGGTGAACGTGGCCTACCTGTTCGTGTTGTCGTTCATCATCAACACCGGCATGTGGTTCGAGCGCTTCGTTATCGTCGTGACTAGCCTTTATCGCGAATATCTGCCTTCGAGCTGGGGCACTTACCGGGCGACGAAGTGGGACTACATGATCTATGTGGGAACGCTGGGCATGTTCACGTTCCTGTTCTTCCTGTTCGTTCGCTTCCTGCCGATGATTCCGATGTCGGAGATTCGCATGATGCTGCCGCAGACGAAGGTCACGCGCGGCGGGGCGGATTCAGAGACTGTTAGCAAGGAGACTGCCTGATGCCGCCGCGTGAGGGGATTTACGGATTGCTGGCCGAGTTCAATACTCCCGGTGAGTTGGTGCATGCTACCGAGGAGGCTCGCGCGGCGGGTTATCGCCGGATGGAGTGCTATACGCCGTATCCGGTGGAAGAGGCTGCGGAGGCGCTCGAGTTCCATAAGACGCGGGTGCCGCTGGTGTGCCTGCTGGGTGGAGTGATGGGCGTGACGACGGCGTTTCTGATGGAGACGTGGGTGAACGTGTGGGCGTATCCGCTGAACATCGCGGGGCGACCGCTGTGGTCTTGGCCGGCGTTCATTATTCCGGCGTACGAATGGACGATTTTGTTTGCGGGATTCTCGGCGTGCTTTGGAATGATTGCGCTGAATGGATTACCGCAGCCGTATCATCCGCTGTTCAATGCGGCCAATTTCAGGAATGGGGCGACGACGGACAAGTTCTTTCTTTGCCTGGAGGCGACGGATCCCCTGTTTTCTCCTGACAGAACGCGGGCGTTTCTTGAGCAGTTCGACGCGGTCTCCGTGGTGGAGGTGGACCACTAATGCGACGACAGGGACCAGGGCCTAGGGCCGAGGGAATAGAGAACGGCATGCTGAAGTTCAACAAATTCGCGGCGTTTGGTGCGATGGCGGCGACTCTCGTCTTGGCCGGCTGCCGGCAGGACATGCAAGACCAGCCGAAGTTCTTTCCGCAGCGCGGGACGGATTTTTATGCGGATGGGCGCTCGGTGCGGCCGCAGGTGGAGAATACGGTCGCGCGAGGCCAGTTGCATGAGGACAGCTACTTCGCGACCGGCCTGGTGAATGGAAAAGAGGGTGACGGTCTGCCGTTTCCGGCGACGATGGCGGTCCTTCAGCGTGGACAGGAGCGGTACAACGTGTACTGCACGCCGTGCCACTCGCGCGTGGGCAATGGGATCGGGATGATCGTCCAGCGCGGATATGTGAAGGCCGGGAGTTTTCATTCGGCGCGGCTGGAGGCGGCTCCGCTGGGGCACTTCTTCCAGGTGATCTCGAATGGTTATGGAGCGATGCCAGATTATGCATCGCAGATAACCCCCGAGGATCGCTGGGCGATTGTCGCTTATATCAAGGCGCTGCAGTTGAGCCAGAACGCGACCCAAACGGATGTGCCGGCGGGCCAGGAAGTTCAACCGCTGGCATCGATTGCCGATAAGCAGGGACTGCCCGCATCGTTTGCCGATGAGTGGACGCTGCCGCCGACCGCGGTGACCGGCACGACCGATGGTGGCTTGTATGTTCTCCCGACGACTGGGGCAGCGGGAACGACGAATGGCGCTGCGCCGCCGGCGCACACGGGTTCAACGACTCCGTCCGGGACGCCCGGACAAACTGTACCGAAGCAGTAACCTCGGAAGCTTCCGAATGAAGGCTTGAAACAAATGGCATCTGGACACGAACATCACGAAGCAGCGAACGGCCACCACGATGACGGACCGCGTGTGCTGCCTGCCTCGCTCGCCGCGCCGACGATTGTCTCCGCGTGGCGCATGCGCGCGCTGATTGTCTTTGCGGTCGCTACCATCATCTCGGTACTTGCCTTCTCGTGGTCGCACGAAGGCCGGAACCATATTCTTCGCGCTTATCTGCTGGGTTACATGATCAGCTTCAGCTTTGCCGGCGGGGGGCTGGTATTGCTGATGCTGCAATATGTCTCGGGCGGCAAGTGGGGATTGTTGTTGCGCAGACCGCTTGAAGCGATGAGCCGGACGATCTGGTTTGTTGGGTTGCTTTTCGTGCCGATCATCTTCTTCTGGAAGCATCTGTATCAGTGGGCAGCGTTTCCGACGGCGGGAGCGGTGGCGCAGGCACTTGAGAATCATGCGGTGACGCTTGAACAAGCGATGACGCTGAATGCGAAGCGCGCGATGCTGAACCCGACTGCGGTGATTGTGCAGACGGTCATCATCTTCGCGATTCTGTGGCTGTTTCAATACCTGCTGAACAAGTGGTCACTGCAGCGTGACGCCGACCCGGAGCGCGGGACCGAGCCGAGCTACGATCGCTGGCGGATCAAGTTCGAGAATCTCTCCGGACCGGGAATTTTGATCTATGTCATTCTGCTGACGGCGGGCGCGATCGACTGGATCAAGTCGTTGGACGTTACGTGGTACTCGTCGATCTGGGGGCTGCAGTTCCTGGTTGGGCAAGGGTATGGGGTACTGGCGCTGGGAATCCTGACGGTGATTCTGCTGTCGCGGTATGAGCCGATGAAGACGATGCTGCGCAAGACGGAGCAGCACGATCTGGGCAAGCTGGCTTTTGCGTTTGTGATGTTGAACATCTATCTCTGTTTTGCGGAGTTCCTGATTATCTGGTCGGGCAATGTTCCGGACGAGATTCCGTGGTACCTGAACCGCATTCATGGCGGCTGGTGGGTTATCTGCTCGGCGGACTTTATCTGCCACTGGCTGATTCCCTTCTGCCTATTACTCTCTCGCGATTTGAAGCGGAACAAAGAGAAGATGATCTGGCTTACTTGTTTCATGATCTTCGCGCGGTGCCTGGATATGTTCTGGCTGATTGAGCCGAACTTTCCGGATGCGGCGGGGAATCTGCACATCGCCGGCAATATAGGAATTCTTGCTTACCTGACTGTGCCTGTGGCTGTGCTTTCGCTGTGGGCGTGGTTTTATTTCGGAGAATTACAAGCGCGTCCTCTGATTGCCACAAACGATCCTCACGTGGAAGAGATGCTGGAGCCCGAACATGCCCACTAACGATCATGATTTGAATAAGCCACCGGCGCACGATCCGCATGTTCGCGATGACGACCATCCGGGGTATGAGATTACGGACGTCAATGCCGGCGGCATCGTTGTGTTTCTGGCTGGACTATTTGGTTCCGTGTGCGTCTTTTTCCTGTTGTGCTATGGCATCGGCATCCTGATCAATGGCGGCATCAGGAAACAGGACGGGCCGGAGACGAAGTGGAACCAGGTTGCGGGTGAGACGAACGGTAAACGCCAAGACCTGGTGAGCAATCCTGAGATGCAGCAGAAAGAGCTGCAGCAGGTGACCTCGGCGTTTCCTGAGCCACGTTTGGATATCGATGACGGCAACCAGGCGACAGCGGACCTGCATGCCCGCGAGGATCTTCTGCTGAATAACTACAGCAACTCACCTTCTGCGCCGGGATCGATTCGGATTCCAATCTCACGCGCGATGGAGATTATTGCGCAGCGTGGCCTGCCGGTGAATACACAGACGGCCGAGACGGCGGTTGCAATGACCGGGGATGAGAAGCCAGTGGTGCAGGCTCCGTTGACCTCGGGGTTTGCGCGCACGGGGTATGAGCTGGAAACGATCGAAGCTCGCGAGCAGAAGCTGAACTATGGCAAGGCGCAGGCAGAGAACAAAGCGGAACTTGCTCCGGCGAAGTAACCGATAACCGGACTAGATTTAAGATAGAGAAGAACAGCATGAGGCAGAGGCGGACAATGCGAGGGGGTTGGCAGGCAGCGGCGATTCTTGGCTGCGCGCTGCTGAGCGCCTCTTTGCCGGCGCAGGTCTCAAGCTATGGGGATAAGGAAAGCGGCGAGAACACGGGCGATCAGCTGCCGCAGGTGCTGCAAAAGGTTGGGGTTTCGCAGCACTTGAATCAGCAGTTGCCGCTGGATGCTGCGTTTGTGGATGAGACGGGCAGGACGGTGAAGCTTGGCGACTACTTCGGCAAGAAGCCAGCCATTCTGTCGCTGGTTTACTACACCTGTCCGATGCTTTGCTCTGAGGAGCTGGATGGCCTGACGAGCTCGCTCGAGATGGTAAAGCTGACACCGGGCAAGGACTTCGATGTCGTGATTGTGAGCATTGATCCGAGTGATACGCCAGCACAGGCGGCGAAGTCAAAGGCGCTGTATGTGAAGCGCTACGGGCGTCCGGAGACGGCTACGGGTTGGCACTTCCTCACCGGCCAGCGTCCGGCGATCGATGCGGTCACGAATGCGGTTGGTTTCGGGTATGTCCGGGTTCCCGGACCGGATGGGAAGCTGTCGCAGTTTGCCCATGCCAGCTCGATTGAGATTGTGACGCCCGAGGGCAAGCTTGCCCAGTACTACCTCGGGGTGGAGTACTCGCCAAAGGACATGCTGCTGGGGTTGATCGATGCATCGGGCAACAAGATTGGCTCGCCGGTGGCGAATATTCTGACGTACTGCTACCACTATGATCCGCAGACGAACAAGCACTCGCTGATAGTCGCGCGAGTGGTCCAGCTTGGCGGGATGATCACTGTGGCCGGGCTGGGCGGCTTTATGTTTCTGATGTTCCGGAGAGACGTCAACGTTGCGCGCGAACATGACCTGACGAAGAAAGAAATGGATAAAGGGTAACGATGCATATCAGTCCAGTGTTGTGGCAATTTCTGGTGAAGTGGCTCAATAACTCCGCGCTGTTTCCGCGGGAGGCCTCTACCATTGCGCCTTACGCCGATGCGCTGTATTTCTTCCTGCTGCTGCTCACGGTGGTTGGGTTGTCGCTGGTGTGCGCCCTTGTCTTCGGCTTCTCGATTCGCTATCGGAAGGAAAAGAACCCTGTCGCCACTCATATTGAGGGCTCGACGCTGCTTGAAGCGACGTGGACCATTATTCCGCTGGCGCTCTTTCTGATTGTGTTTGTCTGGGGGGCGCTGCTGTACTTCCGCATCTATAATCCGCCGACAAATGCAATGAATATTTACATCGTCGGCAAGCAGTGGATGTGGAAGGCGGAGCATCCCGGCGGTCAGCATGAGATCAATGCGCTGCATGTACCGATTGGCCGCAATGTGCAGCTGACGATGATCTCGCAGGATGTGTTCCATAGCTTTTCGATTCCGGACTTTCGCGTGAAGCGCGAGGTAATTCCCGGGCGTTACTCAACGGTGTGGTTCAATGCGACGACTCCAGGGACATATCACATCTTCTGCACGCAGTACTGTGGGACGAACCACTCGGTGATGATCGGCGAAGTGACTGCGATGAGTCCAGATGATTACGAGAAGTGGACGCAGACGTCGACGAGCGGCACGTCGCTGTCGCAGAATGGCGAACGGTTGTTTGCCAGCATGGGCTGCAATGCCTGCCATTCGGGCAGCGCGGCGGCTCGCGGGCCGAATCTCGCGGGAGTGTATGGCTCAAAGCTGCAACTGACGAATGGATCTGAGGTTCTGGTGAACGACGCCTACCTGCGGGATTCAATTTTGAACCCGTCGCAGCACATTACAGCGGGATATGCTCCGATTATGCCGACATACCAGGGGCAGATCAGTGAAGATGGCCTGATTGACCTGGTGGAGTACATCAAGGGATTGAAGACCAACTACCGTGTGCAGCAGACGCTGACCACGTCACAGTCGAACCAAGCGGCGCCGACAACGCCGGGGGTGGTAAAGCCATGAGTGCACATACGATCGTCAATCTACCGGACCAGCGGACAGCGACGCTGCCGAAGCGGACCTACCTCAATAATGAGGATGGGTTGCTGAGCTGGCTACTTACGGGCGACCACAAGCGGATCGCGATCTTGTATCTGATTTCGATTACGTTCTTCTTTTTTATAGGCGGTGCGTTTGCTGGTTTGATTCGACTGGAGCTTTTGACGCCGCAGCCCGATCTGGTGGCTGCAGACACCTATAACAAGTTCTTTTCCATGCACGGAATCATCATGATCTTTTTGTTCCTGGTACCGTCGGTTCCTGCGACGCTGGGAAACTTCCTGATTCCGATCATGATTGGTACAAAGGACCTGGCATTTCCGAAGATCAACCTGCTGAGCTGGTATCTGTATTGGATTGGCGGTCTCTTTACGCTAGCCGCGCTGGTATTGGGCGGCGTGGATACGGGCTGGACCTTTACGACTCCGCTGTCGACCCACTATCTGAATACTCATGTTGTTACCGCAGCAACTGGCGTTTTCATTATCGGGTTCTCTTCGATCTTCACTGGGTTGAACTTTATCGTCACGATCCATCGCATGCGGGCGCCGGGGATGACCTGGTTCCGGATGCCGCTGTTTTGCTGGTCGAATTATGCGGCTTCAATTCTGATGGTGCTAGGAACGCCGGTGCTGGCGATTACGCTGGTGCTGGTTGCTCTGGAGCGGCTGGTTGGAATTGGCGTCTTCGACCCGACTAAGGGCGGCGATCCGCTGCTGTTCCAGCATCTCTTCTGGTTTTACTCGCACCCGGCGGTATACATCATGATTCTTCCGGGAATGGGTGTGATTTCGGAGGTCATCAGCACCTTCAGCCGGAAACGGGTCTTCGGGTATACGGCGGTTGCGTTCTCCTCTGTAGCGATTGCGCTGTTTGGGTTCTTTGTTTGGGCGCACCACATGTTCATCATGGGCGTCTCGAATTACTCGGCGCTGGTGTTCTCGTTGCTGACGATGCTCGTCGCTGTGCCGTCGGCGATCAAGATCTTCAACTGGTCTTTTACGCTGCAGAAAGGCTCGATTACGTTTGAGACTCCAATGCTGTATGCGTTCGGCTTCCTGGGGCTGTTCACGATCGGCGGAATGACTGGCGTGTTTCTCGGTGCGCTGGGAATGGACATCCACCTGACGGAGACGTACTTTATCGTCGCGCACTTTCACTTCGTGATGGTGGGCGGAATGTTGATGGCGTTCCTGGCGGGCATTCACTTCTGGTGGCCGAAGATGACGGGCCGGATGTATCCGGAGTCGTTGTCGAAGCTCGCGGCTGTGACGACGTTTATCGGATTCAACCTTACGTTTCTGCCGCAGTTCATTCTGGGCTATCTCGGGATGCCGCGAAGGTATCACGCGTATCCGCCAGAGTTCCAGGTGCTGAATGTGCTCTCGACGGCGGGAGCTACGGTGCTGGGCGTGGGCTATATGCTGCCGCTGCTTTATTTGGGGTGGTCGCTGAAGTATGGCGCAATCGCCGGCAACAATCCCTGGCAGGCGACAGGACTTGAGTGGCAGATTCAATCGCCGCCGCTGACCGAAAACTTTATTGAGACTCCGATCGTGGACCATGAGGCTTACGACTACGAGTGGCTCGAACACAAGACAGCACACGAGGTGACGACCGTTGGATAATGCGATCGTAGCAACGCATCCCCATACGCATGAGACTGCGGTTCCCGCGGAGCACGAACACGTTGCGCTGCCGCAGCACCGCCACCACTTCGAGACGCAGGAACAGCAGCGCGAAGCTGGCACGTTCGGCATGTGGCTCTTCCTGCTGACTGAAATCATGTTCTTTGGCGGTTTGTTCTTTGCCTATCTGCTCTATCGCAATTGGTACAACCCTGCCTTTGTGGCCGCGTCGAACCAGCTGAACATCCCGATGGGCACGGCGAACACGGCTATCCTGATTTCGTCGGGCTTCTTCATGGCGCTAGCCGTGTGGGCGGCGGAGGTGAAGAAAAAGAACCTACTGGTCCTTTTTCTGGTGTTGACCACGCTATTCGGGTTGGCGTTTCTTGGCGTCAAGTACTTTGAGTACAAAGAGAAATGGGAGCTTCACCACATACCGGGTGCAAGCTTTGACGTCTCGCAATTCATAAATCCCCATGCCTACGGTTTGAAAGAAGAGCCATTGGCTCCTGACATGGCGCAGAAGACGCAGGTATTCTTCTTCCTCTACTTCGCCATGACGGGTATGCACGCGCTCCACATGATCATCGGTATTGTTCTGCTGTTCTGGCTTACATGGAGGGCAAACCGAGGGGAGTTCAGTGCCGGTTATGTCGCGCCGATTGAAAATTTCGGCTTGTATTGGCACTTTGTCGACATTGTCTGGTTATTCCTGTTTCCCCTGCTATACCTGATCAACCGTCACCCTGTCTAGGGAATGATTTGGACTGCCGACGCCAGCTGGAAGGAAAAAAAGAGATATGACAGAGCATCACGATGCATCGAACGTAGTGAACCCGGAGCACGCTGACCATCACATCATCTCACCGGTGACTTACGGCATTGTCTTCGCGACGCTGCTGGTCGGGACGGGTATTACGGTGGCGGCAGCATTTGTCAACCTCGGCATCTTCAATCCGATTGTGGCCCTGGCGATTGCCTGCACGAAGGCAGTGATCGTTATTCTGTTCTTCATGCATGTTAAGTATCAGTCGAAGCTGGTTAAGTTGACGGTCACTGCGGGCTTCTTCACGTTTCTTGTTCTGATTACGATGACGTTGACCGACTACATCAGCCGGGCGTGGGGACTTTGGTCTTGACGATCTGTTTTACGGAGATGCGGCCTGCGGGCCGCATTTTTTATTGCTGTCAAAGTAGCGCGGAATTGCCTCGTAGACTGAGTCCATGCCTAAGTTGCGTGCTGCTCTCTCGGATGACCTCGATCTACTGTTGACGGACGCGCGAGTTACGGTGCGGCGAGATGGCGGGCCGGATCCGGATGGCAAATGTGTCGTCTACTGGATGCAAAGAGCCCAACGCGGAGTCGACAATCATGCGGTCGACCTGGCGGTGAAGATTGCGAATCTGCTGGCGCTGCCGCTGGTTGTGTATTTTGCGGGGATTGCGAATTTTCCCCATGCGAATCTCCGGCACTTCGTTTTTCTGAATCAAGGTCTGCCGGATATTGAGGCCGATCTGGCTGCGCGGAATATCTCGTTTGTGATGCGACGGGCTCCGCATGAGTCACATGAACGATTGTTGGCAGATGTTGGGGCGGCATTCCTGGTGGGTGATGAGAATCCCCTGCGGGAGCCAGAGAGGTGGCGCAGAGACCTGGCTTCGCGGATCAGGATTCCGTTTTGGACCGTGGACGCGGATGTCGTAGTGCCGTCACACCTGATCGAAAAGTCGCAGTATGGGGCGTATACAATTCGACCGCGACTCTGTCGAGTTCTGCCGGATTATCTGCATGAATACGAAAATTTGAAAGCCGACCATGAGTGGAAGAGGCCGCGTGGATTTCATGCTGACTCTGTCCACGAAGATATGACTCGTGACTGGAAGGATCTGGACCGCAGCGTTGGTCCGGTTGATATGTGGAAAGGCGGCACGCATGCTGGATTAGAACGGCTGAAGTTATTCGCCGGGAGGCTGCTTGCGAAGTATGACGCCGAGCGGAATCATCCGGAGACGGATGGGACTTCGTGCCTGTCTCCCTATCTGCACTTCGGGCATGTGGGGCCGATGACAATTGCGCTGGCCGTTGATGCCGCGGCGAAGGCGAACCCGCAGCTTCGAGCGGCGCGGGATAGCTATTTTAATGAATTGATCGTGTGGCGAGAGCTCGCAATCAACTTTGTGCGTTACACGCCAACCTACGATTCTGTTGAATGTGCCGAGCCATGGGCGAAGGCGACGATTGCTGAGCACGCGCGTGATGAAAGAGAGAGGATTTATACGCTGCATCAGCTCGAGCAGGCGCAGACTCATGACGACCTCTGGAATGCCGGGCAAACCCAGATGGTTCGGTTTGGGTGGATGCATAACTATCTGCGGATGTACTGGGCGAAGAAGATTCTGGAGTGGACGCCGAATGTTGCGACTGCTCTGAAGTATGCGATTCATCTGAACGACAAGTATTTTTTGGATGGGCGCGATCCGAATGGATATGCGGGGATCGCGTGGGCGATTCTGGGCAAGTTCGATCGGGCGTGGGGGGAGAGGCCGATCTTTGGCAAGATTCGCTACATGTCCGAAGCTTCGACGGGGAAGAAGTTCGATTCGAAACGCTACATCCAGCAGATGGGGCTTTTGCCGGAGCAGAAATCGCTGCTCTTCTAGAGAGGCCGGCAGGTAGCGGTTTGTACAACTATGAAGAGATTGTGGGCAGTCGCAGCGGATGGTAGATTGAGGACGTTCCCTGGGATTTTCCAGTGGAACACGCTGAGAGATGGCCGCAGAGTAACACCAACGATTCTCCAGTAGCGTTGATGAGAATTTTCTCATCCCGTTCTGGAACCATCCGTCGTTCTTCTCCCGCTCTAGCGTTGACTCGTACGATGGCAGCCCAGAGCATTGAGCTAGCCGTCTGCACGATTCGGATTTGCACGCTATGGGCCCGATGGAAGTTCGACAATCCGCGCTGTCTTCTTGGTCAATCCTGCGTAGCTGTCTGCGCTGCCTTCTTGTCGTTGGCGTGTGGGTCCTGTCGATTCGGCCTGTTGGTGTCTTCGGCCAACTTGCCGATACTCCTGTCGCCCGCGACAACGCAGCAACTACTCAATCAGCGCTCGGCGTCCGGGCTCACTCGATCAATGGGCGTCGATTTCTTTCCGGACGCATGTCTAACGGAGACGTGTCGGCCGCGCGAGCGATGGAAGCAGCCCGTCAACAGCACGCGGCGATGATGGCGGCGCAGGCTGCTTCTCCTCTTTCCAACCTGAATGCGTCGTGGCAACCGCTCGGGCCGAATCAAGTTGCAAGCACGGCTTACGGAAATGTCACGGGACGTGTCACATCGATTGCGATTGATCCTGCGGACGCTAGCGGTAACACGGTCTATGTGGGGACGACCGGTGGCGGCGTTTGGAAGTCCACGAATGCTGCCGGGCCAACGGCAAGTGTGATCTTTGCTCCTCTTACGGATACGCTGCCTGTCTT
This sequence comes from uncultured Acidobacteriaceae bacterium, assembly GCA_963841335.1. GTDB lineage: Bacteria > Acidobacteriota > Terriglobia > Terriglobales > Acidobacteriaceae > Edaphobacter. Next base: position 2,131,716 of record CAWJCF010000001.1, read on the forward strand.
CAACCCGAATGCGGGTGCGGCGGCGATCCCTTCCTTGAGCATTGGTGCAATCAGCGTGCAGCCGGGTGTTGTGCTGGCGGGCACGGGCGACCCGAATGATGCATCAGATTCCTTTTACGGCAGCGGAATATTGCGGTCGGCGGATGGCGGCGAGACGTGGACCCTCATTCAGAATTCGAAGGATGGAGTAGCAGGCAATCATTCGTTTACCGGCCTTGGTTTCGCAGGCTTTGCATGGAGCAGTTCGACGCCGGGGACTGTGGTGGCGGCGGTTTCGCAGGCTGCGGAAGGCACGCTCGTGAACGCTGTAGACGACACGAACAGCGTGATGGGGCTCTACTATTCCACGGATTCCGGTGTTACGTGGCAGATGTCCACGATCATGGATGGGAGTGGGGTTGTACAGACCCCACTACCCTCCGGTCAGGATCTGGGTGGGCGGGCGGCGACCGCCGTGGTGTGGAACCCTGTACGTCAGCGCTTCTATGCAGCGATTCGGTATCACGGATATTACGAGTCGGCGGATGGCGTGACGTGGACTCGGCTCGTGAACCAGCCCGGAGAGGGTTTGACGACGATGGCATGTCCAACGGGCCCGGGTACGATTGGCAGCGCGGCCTGCCCGATCTTTCGTGGGGCGCTTGCCGTTCAAATGGTGACGGGCGACCTCTTTGCGCTGACGGTGGATAGTAACAACGTTGACCAAGGCCTTTGGCAGGATGTCTGTGCGCTGGCCGGTCCGAGCTGCAGCAACACGACCGTTTCGTTCGGCAATCAATTGGCGTCGGCGGCGATGGAGGTTGGGAGCGGAAGCAGCGTGATTCCGCAGGCCGACTACAATCTGACGCTTGCGGCGGCGCCAGCAGTGACGAGCAGTTCTGCGCAGGACACATTGCTGTTTGCGGGCACGGTCGACCTTTATCGTTGTTCTCTGGCGGCGGGATGTGTCCTCCGCAATACGACCAATGCAACGAATGGGTGTAGCGCGCCAGCACAGGTTGCGCCGGCGCAACACGCGGTTGCAATCATGAGCACTCCGACCCTGCCGCTCCTTTACATTGGAAATGATGGTGGGCTCTGGAGGTCGACGGATGGAGTCAACCAACAAGGTGCGGCGTGTTCCTCTGATGACGCGACGCACTTTCAGAATCTGAACGGCGGCCTTGGGTCACTCGCCGAGGTAGTCAGTTTTGCACAGCCTGCTGCGGATGCAGGCCCATTGCTGGTTGGATTAGGCGCGAACGGGACAGCGTCGACGTCGTCTGCGGCTTCGCTCGGGACGCCGTGGCCGCAATTGTCGACGGGCGAGGGCGGAACGGTAGCGATCGATCAGACAAATTCTTCGCTCTGGTATGTCTCGACGGGAGCTGGAGTGAATATCCGTCAGTGCGGTCTTGGCGCGGCTTGTACGGCGACCAATTTTATCGGGGCCCCTACAATCGGACCTGTCCAGGTCGCCGGAGATGATTCGCTAATTGATGTTCCATGGATTCTTGATCCTGCATTGTCTGCCAACGTGATCGTTGGGACTTGCCGGGTTTGGCGAGGACCAGCCGATAACGGGAACCTGTGGTCTTCGTCGAATGCTGTCAGCAAGCTTTTTGGCGGCCCGCAGAATTCTGTGCGCGCCAACTTAAACCCGGTAGTGCGGTCGCTTGCTGCTGCTGGTCCCGCGAGCAATGTTGCGACGGCCGAGAATGCGGGCTCGCAGGTGCTTTACGCCGGGATGGCGGGGGCGATGGATGGGGGGGGCGGAGATTTTGGCGGCCACCTCTTTTCTATTACGAACGGCAATACCGCGACAAATGCAACGGCGTGGAACGATCTCGCGGTGTCCCCGGTAACGAATGGGCAGGGAGCGGGCTTTAACCCTGGTGGATTCGATCTCTCTTCTCTTGCCGCGGACCCGCATGATTCGACTGGCGCGACGATCTACGCGACAGTGATGGGTTTTGCCGGTAACGGCATGAATGCCGCGCATCTCTACCGATCGACGGATGCGGGCGCGCAATGGGCAAATGTCAGCAGCAACCTGCCTAATGCTCCGGCGAACAGTGTCGTCGTCGACCCGAATGATGCGAATACCGTGTACGTTGCTCTGGACACGGGAGTTTATGTTACGACTCAGATTTCGACATGTGCGGCGGCGAACTGCTGGAGCATCTATGGCACAGGATTGCCGAATGCTCCGGTTGTGGAGCTGGCGGCGGCGCAGGCTATGGCTACGGGAGATGGGCGCGCGGGTGAGCTTCGCGCAGCAACCTATGGCCGGGGTATCTGGCAAATTCCGCTTCTGACCGCTGCTACAGCAGCGCAACCTTCCATGAGTCTGAGTCCAACATCGTTGAGCTTCGGCGTGCAGGCGGTTGCGACCTCGAGCGCGTCGCAAACTCTCACGGTTACAAATACCGGAATTGCCTCGCTCGTCGTGAGTTCCGTTACGACCACCGGAGACTTCAGTGAAACGGATAATTGCGCTGGGGCTACGATCGCAGTCAATGCGAGCTGCACGAGTCCAGGTGCGCTTCTTGCCTACTTCGACGGGAAATCGCAGCGGAGTGCTTACCATCTATGGAAATGTGTCGGGGGGGCAAGCCACGGCTTCGCTCGCAGGGACGGGGAGCGCTGCTGCGACTGTAATTCTCAATCCGATTGCGCTTAGCTTTCCGTCCACGACCGTCAGTTCAACGAGCCCGGCGCAGAATATTACGATTTCGAATACCGGAGGAGCTTCCGTTGCTCTTCAGACGCCGACAATCAGCGGAACTGATTTTGCGATCACGGCAAATACGTGTGGAGCGAGTCTTGGTCCAAGCACAGGATGCACGGTCTCAATCGCTTTTACTCCAACGGCATCTGGAGCGCGGAGTGGAACGTTGAGTATTACAGACGATGTTGGGACACAGACTGCTTCTCTGAGCGGGACAGGGACTTCACCTGCTACCGACGCCCTCGCTCCCCTTTCGCTTATTTTTGCCGGTCAGCAGTTGAATACCTCCAGCGTTGCGCAACAGATTACGCTGACAAACTCGGGCGATGTTCCGCTGACGCTGATTGCCGCACAGGTTACGAGTGGCGACTTCAGTGTGATTAATGCCTGTGGGAACTCACTCAACGCACACTCCACTTGTTCGATGAACATCATCTTTCAGCCGAAGAGCGTTGGGCCAATCGTAGGAGTGCTGACGGTCTCGGACCAATATCGCAGCCAGGCGGTCGCGTTGAATGGAACTGGTGTTGCTCCGCCCGGTGTCTCGCTCTCTCCATTTTCCGTGGTTACATTTTCGCCCGTCGGAGTGGGTGTCATCAGCGGCGCGCAGACGGTGACGCTGACGAACAATGGCGGAGTTCCGCTAGCGATTCAGAACATCGTGACTACCGGCGACTTTGCTATTTTGTCAGGGACAAATACCTGCGGGAGCAGCGCTGCGGTGAATACTGCGTGCACTTTGCAGATTGTGTTTGCGCCCACTGCAGGCGGCCCGCGCAGCGGAACATTGACCGTTACGGATAATGCTACGAATTCTCCCCAGACGCTGTCGCTCAGCGGTGCCGGAGTGGATTTCAGCCTGAATCCAAATGGTGGCACGAGTCTTACGATTACGAACGGTCAGAACGCTGTATATCCTTTGCTGCTTAGCTCCGCAGCGAACGTTCCCGGGACCGCGAGTTTCACTTGTTCTGGTGTTCCCGCCAACGCTACCTGCACGGTCACTCCGTCCACTGTCACGCTTGGGGGAACAACTACGGTTTCGGCGACCGTTCTTACGGGTGTCACCGCGACGAGCTCCAATGCGCGATTTCTTTCGAGGCGTTCTCGGATTGGCTGGCTGGCGATATTGCTGCCGTTGGGCTGTGCGGTGCGGCGAAGGCGCGTCCTTGGTTGCGTTCTTGTGCTGGCATCTCTCGCGGCTGTGAGTGGGTGCGGTGTTGGGCGAACGATTCCGCTGGAGACCGGCTCGGACCCGAACCCGCCGGCAACTCCTGTAACACCGACTGGAACATATACGATTGTTGCCACAGCGACGAGTGCCGGGCTGACACGGACGGTCAGCCTGACGCTGACCGTCCAGTAGAGATCGGTTGAATGGTTTAAGCTCAGACGGCGCGGCCTGCGCTTACTCCCGAGGCCCAGGCCCACTGAAAGTTGTAGCCGCCTAACCATCCCGTCACGTCGACCACTTCGCCGATGAAGTAGAGACCAGGGACCTGGCGGCTCTGCATCGTCTTCGCGTCGAGCTCGGCTGTGTCGACACCTCCGGCGGTTACTTCAGCCTTCGCATAACCCTCGGTTCCGGCGGGGGTGATGTTCCAGGCGTGGAGTTGCTGCTCCATGGCAGCGAGAGAAGCGTTCGTCCAGCTCGCGGGTGGATGGAGGGTAAGCCAACGCTCGGCCAATCGGGTCGGAAGGACCTCGCGAAGGGCGAGCATTGCTGCTGCTGCGTCGCGTTTTGCGGTGGGGGTGAAGAAGGGTTTGAACACTTCGATTTCCGGCGCGAGATCGATTGCGACCTCCTTGCCTGGTTGCCAATAGGACGAGATCTGCAGGATCGACGGACCGCTCAAGCCCCGATGTGTGATCAGCATCTTTTCGCGAAAGCTGCCGCGTCTCTTGTGCGTCCCGGTGTTTGCGATGACTTCCGTTGAGACTCCCGACAAGTCGCACCATTGGTCGCGGTCCTCCGGACTGAAGACGAGGGGCACGAGGGCGGGTCGGCACTCTATGATGCACAGGCCGAACTGTTCCGCGAGGTGATAGCCGAAGCCTGTGGCGCCCATCTTTGGAATCGACAGGCCGCCGGTGGCAACGACGACGGCTTCCGCCTCGAAATTGGTCTGCGGGGTTTCGATGCGAAATTTGCCGTCACGAATGACTGAGAGGATTCGCGTTCCGGTTATCAACATGACTCGGGCCTCTGCGCATTCGCGCTCCAACATCGTGACGATGTCGATCGCAGAGCGATCGCAGAACAGCTGGCCGAGGGTCTTCTCGTGGTATCGAATGCCATGGCGCTCAACCATCGCGATTATGTCTGTGGGTGTGAAGCGGGCGAGGGCTGATTTCGCGAAGTGGGGATTCTCTGAGAGGAAGTTCTCTGCCCGGGTGTGGATGTTCGTGAAGTTGCACCGGCCGCCTCCGGAGATGAGGATCTTCTTCCCGACGCGCTCGGCGTGTTCCAGAAGCACGACTCGCCGTCCCCGGCGTCCGGCCTCGAGTGCGCAGATCATCCCGGCGGCTCCTCCTCCGAGGATGACGACATCAACTTTCTGCACGGGCATTCGCTATTCCATCCTCCGGGGATTTCGTTGGGTTGTTTCTTCCATTCTAGATTTGCACAAAGGGGCATTTGGCATACCACTTCTGGTTTCTTCTGCGCGAAGTGCTCCTTTCGTGTCATAGACCTGTCCCGATATGGGCTCTACACCTGATAGAGCAACTCAAGGAGATGCTATGCGCGTTCGTCGTCAACGGTTGTGTTGGATTCTGAGTTCAGCTATCACGGTTGCTGTTGCCGTTGGATTAGAGGGTTGCAGCGTCTCCCCGTCGGCTGCGCCTGTGGCGACCGCAGCGCATGCGTTTGGCGGTCACATCTTCGGTGGAAGCCAGCCGGTTTCCAACGCCAGCATTCAGCTCTACACCCCCGGCACAAATGGATACGGCTCCGCCTCGACGCCTTTGCTGAATCAGGCGGTTACTACCGATGCGAATGGGTTCTTCTCCCTCACGGGCGACTTCTCCTGCCCGTCGGCCACGTCGCCGGTCTACCTCGTCGCGACTGGCGGGAACCCCGGGCTGGCACCGGGCACAAATAACAGCGCGATTGCATTGATGGGGCTCCTGGGCCAATGCGGAAGTCTCACTCCCACGAGTTTTTTCAATCTTGGAGAACGCAGTACGGTGGCGGCCGTCTGGGCGCTTGCTCCCTTTATGGTGGACTATGCGCACATCGGGACGAGCCATGGCAATGCGCAGGGTTTGATGAATGCGTTTGCGGCTGCGCAGAACCTTGTCGATATTCACACCGGTCAGGCTCCCGGCACCGCGCCTGCGATTGCAACCGTTCCCGCGGCGGAGATTAATACTCTTGCGGACATCCTTTCCTCTTGCGTGAACTCGGACGGAAGCACCTCATCGACTGCGGGATGCGGGCGGCTCTTTACAGCTGCTACACCGGCCGGAGGCGTTGCACCTGGGGATACGGCTGCCGCGGCTCTGAATATTGCGCGCAACCCGGGTCACAACACGACCTCTCTATTCAGCTGCCTACCTTCTAGTGGCGCGTATCAGCCAACGTTGGCTTCCGCTCCAGCTGACTGGACGATTGCGATTAATTACGTTTCGCCCGTCTTCAATGTGCCGGCAGATCTCGCCATAGACTCGCAAGGCAATGCCTGGGTGCTGAGCGGGAGTTCTAATTCGAGCAATGTCAGCATTCTCAATGCGAACGGCATCACCGCGACCTTTCCGCAATCTGGGGCAGCCCTCGGGCATCTTGCGCTCGATCCGTTTGATGATCCGTGGCTGACCAATAATGCGAGTTCAAATGTTCTTGAGCTCACCAGCTCAGGGGGGCATGCCTCGTCGAACCCATTTAGCGTCGCGGGGATTCAAGGGCCGGGGGCGCTGGCGTTCGACGGCTCGGGTAACGTGTGGGTGCTCGACAACGGACCGACAGTGAGTAAGCTGAGCGCAAATGGGGCGGCGATATCGCCAGCGGGCTACGGCACGGGCGGGCCAAGCGGAGCGCCTGCGCTGGCGTTGGATACATCGGGCAATGTTTGGATCGCGAACAGCAGCGGAGATAGTGTTTCGGTGCTGAGCAGCAATGGTGCGGCTCTGCCGGGATCACCCTATTCCGGCGGGGGAATCAGTGGGCCGTTTGCGTTGGCCATTGATTCTACTGGCGGAGCCTGGGTTGCGAACCGGACGGGGAGTAGTTTGAGCAGGTTGGCGTTTGATGGGTCACCGATTGCTGGTAGTCCTTTTTTTGGGGCGGGAGTGAATGCTCCGATCGACATTGCGCTGGATGGTCTTGATAATGTGTGGCTTGCGAACTCGGGGAGCAGCAGCGTGTCGGAGTTTTTGAGTAATGGGCGCGCTCAGTCCGGTGTCTCGGGGTATGGAAGTGCAGGACTTATGAACCCTTTTCGGGTTGTGGTGGATGGGTCGGGGAATGTTTGGGTGGCAAATTTGGGGTCGCTGACGGCCGGGACGGGGACGATCACGCAAGTCGTTGGCGCGGCGGCACCTGTGGTCACTCCTGCCTCGGTGGCGGTGCAGAATAATGCGCTCGATCAACGGCCCTAGTGGTGTTTCTTTCGTGGTGAAATGCTGGTGAGTTGATGGTGAGATCGTGGTCGCATGATGGTTCGTGCGACCATGGTTTTATGTTGAAGAGAATTGAGGAGCGGGGTCCGCGGGTGGTCGCGGGGGAGTCGTTTGGTCCGGCGGCGGGAGTTACGCGGCGGGCGGCGGACCGGATTCGGGCGGGTCATCTTTGGGTTTACCGGTCGGATGTGGAGACGCTGGTGCCTCCGGTGGGGTCGGTGGATGTTGCGGGCGGGTCGTTGGTGACGGTGATGGATGGCCGGGGGATTCCGTTGGGGACCGGGCTGTATAGTTCGGCGTCGCAGATTGCGGTGAGGATGGTGTCGGCGGAAGTCGGCCTGACGCGCGAGGCTTATCTTGCGCAGGTGCGGGAGCGAGTTTTGGCAGCGTTGGCACTGCGGGATGAGGTTGCGCCGGTGTCGGGGGAGAACAATGCTTGCCGGTTGGTGTTCTCGGAAGCGGATGGTTTGCCTGGGATCGTCTTGGATCGTTATTTCGATCTGGTGATTGTGCAGCTGCTGACGCAGGGGACTGCGCAGGATGATGTTCGCGGCGTACTGGGTGAGGTGATTCGGAAGAGATTGCGGCCGAAGACGATTGTGGAGCGGCCCGATCCGAAGATTCGGGAGTTGGAGGAGTTGGATTTGCCTCCTGCGAATGGGTTGATTTATTCGGCGGAGGAATCGCCGAAGCTGCACACGGTTTTTACGATCAATGGGCTGCGGTTTCACTACGACGCGAGTTCGGGCCAGAAGACGGGAGCGTTTCTGGATCAGCGATTGAACTATGCAGCGGCGGCGAGGTTTGCGCGTGGCGCGGCGCTGGATGTTTGCACTTACCAAGGTGGGTTTGCGCTGCATTTGGCGCAGCGTTGTGATCGGGTGACAGGTGTGGATGCGAGCCGGAGCGCGTTGGAGGTTGCGGACCGGAATTTGCAGTTGAATGCGGGGCAGCAGGGTGCCGTGGATTGGATAGAGGCGGATGCGTTCGAGCTGCTGCGGGAGTATGAGGCGAATGGGGAGCGGTACGACACGATTGTGCTCGATCCGCCGGCGTTTGCGAAGTCGAAGCGGGCGGCTGAGGGGGCGATGCGTGGGTATAAGGAGTTGAATCTTCGCGCGATGAAGATGCTTTTGGCTGGCGGGACGCTGGTGACTTGCTCGTGTTCGCACCATGTGGGGTTGGGTGAGTTTACGGAGGTGGTCGCGGCGGCGGCTTCGGATGCGGGGCGACGGGTGCAGGTGATGGAGGTGCGGGGGGCTGCTCCGGATCATCCTGCGGTGCTGACTTTGCCGGAGACTAGTTATTTGAAGTGTTTGATTTGTCGGGTGGGGTGATCGGCGGGGATAAGGACGAAGGCTAGAACAAGCAACAGCAAAGGCAACGATTTGGTCGCTTCGCTCTTCGGGCTACGCTCGTGCCTTCGGCAGAGCGGAAGCGCGCTTTGCGCGCGGCTTGAGAGGCCCAAGGCTGAAGCCTTGGGTTACCTAGAAGCAACGGCTAAAACGACGACAACAACAAACGAAGGTCCTCCGCGCCCGGCGTAGGATGACAACTGAAAAACAACAGCAACAGCAACGACAAAGACAACAGCAAAAGCAACGACTGGCGTGCTGAGTGCTTTCTGGATGGGACGGCTTGCTTGCTTTGGTGAGTTTTCTTGTGCAAATTCTATTTCTTCGTGTATTTTGAAGAAATGAGAGAGCACAGCTATCTTGGGGAATTCGAACTCATGCTTCTGCTTACGTTGATTCGGCTGGGCGATGATGCGTATGGGGTGCCGCTCGCGAGAGAATTGGCGCTGAGGCGGGGGCGAGAGGTTTCGGTAGGGAGTGTCTATGCGGCTTTAGACCGGCTGGAACTTAAGGGACTCGTTGAGTCCACGCTGGGCGAGTCGACGCCGGAGCGAGGTGGCCGGGCGAAGCGATATTTTCGCGTGACCGAACAGGGACTGCGCTCGGTTCAGGAGATGCGCAGGGTGCTAACCAAGCTCTGGAGGTCACTTCCGGCGGGAACGGAGGAGCTCGCATGAATCCGACAAGGATCGTAGTGGTTGCGACGTGGATGCTTGAGCATCTGACCTTCGGGCGGGATATCGACGCTCTTTCCGGAGATTTGCTGGAAGAGTTTCGAGCGGGGCGTTCGGCGGGTTGGGTTTGTCGTCAGGTGCTGATGGCTGTTTGGGTTGGGCTCGGCGCATGGGCTCGTGAGTTTGCTCTTGCTCTGGTTTATTCCTCCGGCTGGAGCACTCTCTATCCTCTATGGAGAATTCTTGGGAGAAACTGGCTCTCCCACGTGGCACTCGATCGTTGGGTTGGGCTGGGCTGGCCGTACTCCACTGTGATGGACCTTGCGGATGGAATTCTTCCGGCCATCACGTTCGTCTGGCTTGGCCTTCTTGTTTATCTGATCTTGCGGTCTAAGGTCTTGCGGTCTAAGGTCTTGCGGTCTAGGGTCTCGCGATCCAAGGGATTTGCGGCTTCGCCGTTCAGGCTCTTTCTTGGCCTGTCGACCAGCGTGAGCGTACTTCTGGCAGCGACGATCGGATTGCTCTTTCACTTGAAGCATCCTGTGATCGATGTGAAATATGTAACGGCCGAAGCGTTTTATTCGATGTTTCTTCTGTTTGGAATAAGGGTGCCGTTGGCTTTGAGCCTGCTTGTGGCGATCTTGTGCGCCGTCCCTTGCACGCCAAGGCTCGTCCGCAGGCGACGAATTTCGCAATCCAATTTCGGGCCGGTTATGGGATTCCATCGCGGTATGTATCGTCGACAGCTTCGACGGATTGCGATTCTGGTGATGTTATCGGCTGCCGCTCTGCATGGACAGCCTACTGCCAGTTCTCCTCATTCCACCGAACAGTTTGTCACGGTTGAAAAGGATGTAAAGCTGCAGGTGCTGGATTGGGGCGGCACGGGGCGTGCGCTAATTTTTATGTCGGGGCTTGGAGACGATGCCCATGTTTTTGATAAGTTCGCGCCGCAATTCACTTCGAGTTATCACGTCTACGGCATCACTCGGCGCGGCTTTGGCGCTTCCAGTAAACCTGTCCCTGCGAACGGGAACTATAGTGCCGACCGACTGGGTGATGATGTGCTGGCAGTTATTGACGCGCTCAAGATCGATCGTCCGGTCTTGGTCGGGCATTCGATTGCGGGGGAAGAATTGAGTTCGATTGGAAGCCGGCATCCGGAGAAGATCTCGGGGTTGATCTATCTCGAGGCGGGAATGGGGTATGCCTATTACGACCCCGATGCGGGATGGATCGTGCTGGACATGCTTGATCTCAAAAAAATGCTGGATCAGTTTCAGGATGGCGCGATGCAGGATGAAAAGCAGTTCTTGAATGAATTGCTGGCCAGCACCATGCGATTTGAAAAGGATATGCAGCAGATGGTGAAGGAGACAGTATCTACGCCTGGTCCAGTGGCTCCACTGCCTTCGCGGCCGTCGATTATTGCCGCGATTCAATTTGGCGAGCAGCGATATTCGCAGATCAACGTTCCGATCCTGGCTATCTTTGCGATTCCTCACAACTTTGATGGGTTCAAGGGGGATGCGGACGCGAAGGCTGCTTTGATCGCGGCTGATTTCGCCCGGAATTCGGCCCAGGCAAACGCGTTTGAAAGAGGGTTGCCTTCCGCGCATGTTGTGCGTTTGGCGAATGCGAGCCACTACATTTTCAAGTCAAACGCGGCAGATGTAGTGCGGGAGATGAATGGTTTTCTTGCGAAACTGCCTTGACCGTCGAGCTTGAACTCGGCGATTCGAGGAGGAGGGCGTTTGCGTACGATTCTGCTGACACTGTTTGCGGTGACGGCGATTTCGCCGGTGAGTATTGGGCTGCATGGGACGATCAGTTATGTGGGGAAGGTGCGGCAGCGGCAGGTGGGACTGCGGCTGGCGCTGGGAGTCGGTCCCTTCCGTTCGTGGCTTTTAGCTCGGTCCTAATGAGGCGTTTCTGGAGCGTTAACTCGCGAAAGGCAGCCTTTGTCAGGCGCTCTTAACTTCGTAGCTAGCAGCTTTATGTAATTGGCGCACTTGCGTCCGTTGACTACTATCACGAGAAGCCGAAGACGATGCGAAGGGGTTTCCATTCGACACCGTTAGCGTTCTAAGAGCGTGCAGTTCAAATGCTGTGAGTCCTCCGGCTGGTCGCCTCTGCGTTCAATCAGTCGCAAGTGACCCTTGCCTTGCAACACGGAATCGTGAGGCATCGAGAAATGATGGCACTCGACTGGCAAATATTGATCGTCGCATTCGTGGCCATCTCGCTGCAGATCATCCTATCGATCAACCTGATGTTCGGCAGATCTGCGGTCAAGAAGTGCAATATTTGGCGCGAGACGGACGATTCGCGTGTTCGGCCGCTCGACGCTTTGAGTGATGCCTTAATGATGAGTCGCGAACAGCGTTAGTTTGCCAAGGCAGTGTCGTGCGCCTGCACGAACACGATGTCAAAGGACTGGAGATGGCAGATGAGTGTCAAGCATTATCTGTTTTTCCTTATTCTCAGTGTTTCCGTCAGCAGTGTAGCGGCAAGCCCGCAGATCTCCGCACCCGAACCGCAGACCGGAATGATCATCGGAACAGTGACCGATGTGGATGATGGCACCGTTCCGGGCGCTACGGTCGCTCTTGAAGGCCCGTTGCTCTCCGATCCCCAACGCGTGGAGACGAACATTCACGGTTTCTTTCAACTCGACGATCTCAGTCCGGAGATGCCGTACCGTATCACCGTCAGCGCCAGCGGATTCGCGGACTGGATCTCGCCTGAAGTCATCCTCCAGCCAGGTCAGCATATGGACCTGACGGACATCCGGCTCCGGATTGCAGCGGCGGTAACCACGGTAAACGCAGTTTTCTCGACGGAAGAGCTCGCAAGGGAGCAGGAAAAGGCTGAGGAGAAGCAGCGCGTCCTTGGTTTCATTCCCAACTTCTACACGGTCTATGATCGCAACGCCGTGCCACTGACGCCGAAGCTGAAGTTCAGGCTCGCTCTCAAGACGACGACGGACCCCATCACTTTCCTCGGCTCCGCCTTTTTGGCTGGCCTCGATCAGGCGGACAACAACCACAACTACGGGCAAGGTGGGAAGGCATATGGTCAACGTTTCGGCGCCCACTATGCCAACGGTTTGACTGACATCATGATCGGCGGCGCCATCCTTCCCACCCTCCTGCATCAGGATCCGCGCTACTTTTACCAGGGTACGGGCACAAAGAAATCACGCATGCTCCACGCTCTCTCTACGCCATTTATCTGCAGGGGAGATAACGGACGCTGGCAGCCGAACTATTCAGGCCTGGGAGGCTATCTCGCGTCCGGCGCGATCTCCAACGCCTATTATCCGGCGTCGGATCGCGGCCCGGGGCTGACGTTTTCGACCACCTTGATTGACATTGCAGCCGACATGGCCAACGGCGTCATTCAGGAGTTCGTCCTGCGCAAGCTCACCCCCTCAGTGAAAAACCAACCTCATTGAGAGGCAGGAGGCAATTAGAAAATAGAAGCGGCTGTCGGAACTAATTGACTGTCCTGCGCCGACGTTCCACTCCATCCAGAGCGATCCAGAGTGCCTTTGCGGCCTGCTCGCCGGCACTCAGCGCAGCCTCCGCGGATTCGGGCGAAGTTGCCAGCTCCTTGTCGATCAACTCTCGCCAGACGCCCGCATGAGCAACGTCTGCCGTTTGATGAAGCGTGAAATACCTGGCCGCGGCGCCCTCGGTCCCATAGTGCTTCGCCAGGCCCTCCGCTTTCGTGACCGCGATCGCGGGTACCTTCGACTCATACGCATACAGTGCAGCCATTGCGGACGAAGCTTTTTCCTCTTGCATCAAGCCACGAAACGTTGCGATCAATGCCGTTGTCTCGGGACCGATCTTTCGCGCCTCAACATTGGTACGCGAAGCACCCATTCCCTCGGCAAAATCCAGCCAGAGGTCGCTATGCGGACGTCCTGTCGGCGAATCGACACCTTCCTCTTCAGCGAGATTGCGCAAAACCTCGCGGCGCATCTCTCCATCCGGCAGACGCGAATGCAACGCACTCAGGTAAGTTGGAAACGCCGACACATGGCTCCAGTACTCCGCTGCGTATTCGCACAGGTCTTCGCGTGTAAGCTCGCCCTTCGACCATGCCTGATAAAACGGGTGCTTCAACAGGTTATACGGCGCAATACGCTCTTCGAAACGACTCCAAAATTTAGCATTGATCGACATGATTCCACTCCAATTGAATACCGCGGCTGAACGCACCACAGGGTATTCAAAGTTTACTGCAATTTGTTAGTGGACTTTGCCGGCAGAGTTTTCCAGGACGACGTTGGAGAGGATGGCGGTGTCGGATTTGTCAGGGAGGTGCGAGCAGAAGCCGATGCCTGCGTAGAAGGGTCCGTCCAGATGGAGGGTGATGGGTGGGCCGAACTGGTGCATGGGTTCGCCTTCAAGGCTGATGAAGATGGCGAAGTTGTCGCCGCGTTTTTCGAGGCCGATGCGTTTGGGGATGACGGTGACGAGGGAGTCGGGGCTGGCGCCGCCGGGACGGCCGCGGCCTGCGATGCGGAATTCGAGGTCAGTGATGCGGGTGTTCTTTTCGGCGCGTTGGGCGAGGTGGACCATGCCGGCTCCGTGGAGGGCGACGATGGCTTCTTTGGAGTCGTCGTCGAGATTCTGGCGGATGATGAGGAAGGCTTTGCGGTCGTTGTAGCCGTTGGGATCGGGGAAGGCGATGTCGGCTGCGAGGGAGATGTCTCCGGACATTTTCTTCCAGAGGTAACGGAACTCGTCGCGGGTGTACCAGACGTTGTAGCCGGCGGAGTTGATGGTGTACTGCTTTGTTGCTGCGTCAAAGCTGGCGCTGCCTGGGACTAGCGGGCCGCCGACATCGGACTGGCCTTCAAAGATGCCGATGGGGGTGTTGAAGGTTTGGGTGGGGCGGTGGAAGTCTGGCGGCGGGGCTACCTGAGTGTGGGTTGCGGAGCCGGGCTGGGCCCAGTCGGGTGCCGAGGGTTTGGTCTGAGCGAGTGCTTGGATGTGGAGGACGTGCGGCGCCGCGCATAGCATCAGGGCCAGCAGCGAGAGTCGGCGGGTGAGTTTTGTAGCGGGGCGTAGTAGGCGATGGCGCATAGTAGAGATTACTGCTATTTCGCTTTCTCGAGGGCCAGCACGGCATAGGCCGTCGCGGCATCGTTCATAAAGAGGCTCGCGTCGCTATTCGGCTCACGATTCTTGTTGACCGAGGAGGCGTACCAGGCACCGTCCTTCTGCTGGTGGCTTGCGAGCCAGGCGAGTCCGCGGCGCAGTGCCTGGTCGGATATTCCTGATTCTTCCATAGCGAGTACGGCGAGCCCTGTTGCATACCCGTCGCTCCCAATTGGTTCGGGGGAGTGGTCGACCCTTTCCCGATGGTCCAGCGAGGCCGTCCTCCATCCTCCATCTGCCTCCTGATTGCTGCGGACGGCCTCGAGCAGGGTTTCGCGCTCGGCTCCAGTCAGCAATCCGGAGGTTTTTGGGGACGCCCACAGGATGTAGAGCTGGTTCAAGACCGGCTGCGATGCATACTGCCGCTGCAGATACTCACGGAGCCGATCGAGATGCAGCCGAACATTCGGCTCCTTGGCGTATCCGTTGGGAGCGTTCACGGTCTCGACCATCAGGAGCGCCGCCCCCTGGTAGCCGGACTCGGACGACTCCCAGGGACCGAGGTGGAAGTTCTGCCATTTCCATCCGCCGGACAGGTCTCCGGTTTCCTCCTGGAGTGCCCACGCTTCCTCGAATGCGGTGCGCGTGACCGGACGCAGATTCCCCTGCCGGGCGTCGACGCTGGCAAGGATTATGGCGTTGAGGACTGCCTCTGTCGCACGAGACTCGGCGGTCTTGCCGGGGCCGTGCTTTGCATCGCTATAGAACGTCTCCATCTCGGACCAGTGGGTGACGCGCTTCTCCACACTGTCCATCATGATCCTTTCGGGCGCGGTCATCCCGCTCTCGCTTAGCTCTCGCTGCAGCCCTGGCCGCGCCATCGCATACGGCACATTGGTATGGCAGGAGATGCAGATCGTGCCGTGGTCTTTCTGGGCTCGCGGCCACTCCTGCCACCAGACTTCGCGATCATCAAGATAGTGCGCGGCGCTCTGCCGGTTCCAACTGAGCGAAGAGTGTGAGGAGAAACCCTGCACCGGCACCGCTCTCCATAGACCAACCATCGCGAGAGTTCCACCAAGGAACAGATATGTCCCGACGACTCTGATTTTCATCAGGGATTTCCTTCTTGCTTTGAGTTCACGCGCGTCGATGGCTTAGATGGTACTCCAAGGTGATCCGCGAACCGTATCTTTCAAGAAAGAGTTCCTCGATGCTTTGCACGAGCGGTCGGGCTTCGATCTCCTCCGGCTCGTTCCTGCTCAGGCTACCGAGAAAGTTAAACAGTAACTGGAGTTGATGTTCGCGCGGAGCTCCGGGTGAGCGCGAGGGAGACGAGGAGCAGGGCGGCGGCGGTGTAGAAGGGAGTGCCGGGGACATGGACTCCGCTGGCGATGGAGACGCTGAAGATGTAGGTGAAGAAGCCGGGGCCGAGGAGTCCGGCGATGCCGCGGAGGCTGTTGATGGCTCCTTGTAGCTGGCCTTGTTCGGAGGGGCTGGTCATGCGGGAGAGAAGGCTTTGGGCAGCCGGCCAGGTGAGGGTCATCATGTTGAGGAAGGGGATGCCGAGCCAAAGGAGAAGACCGGTTTTGGAGAGGCCGATCATGGAGTAGCCGATGATGCCGCCGGTGAGGCCGAGGGTCATGGCTCCGCGCTCGCCGATCTTTGCGACTACGGGTTTGACGAGAAGCGCGCCGTAGACGATGGTGCAGATTCCGACGACCGCGAGGGAGAAGCCGACGGTGCGGTCGGTCCAGTGGTAGCGGTAATCGGCGTAGATGACGTAGACGTTCATCAAAACCTGCTGGGCGATGTATCCAAGGAGCAGGATCGTGGCGATGACGATCATGCCGCCGTGACGAAGCAGGGTGAGAGAGCCGATGGGATTGGCGCGAGTCCAGGAAAATGGGCTTCGGTTTTCTTTGGAGAGAGATTCGGGGAGGACGAAGAGGCCGTAAAGTCCATTGACGAGCGAGAGGCCGCCTGCGACCCAGAACGGAAGGCGTGGGTTGATGTTCCCGAGGAGGCCACCGATGGCGGGACCGAGGACGAAGCCGGCTCCGAAGGCTGCGTTCAACATGCCGAAGGCGGCGGCGCGGCGCTCGCGTGGGGTGACATCGGCCATGTAGGCCATTGCCGTGGGGATGCTGGAGGAGGTGAGGCCGGAGATGATGCGTCCGAGGAAGAGCCAGTTAAGTGTAGGGGCCCACGCCATGACGAGGTAGTCGAGGCCGAGGCCGAAGTTGGAGAGAAGGACGAGGGGGCGGCGGCCGAAGCGGTCTGACAGCGAGCCAACGATGGGGGAGAAGAAGAATTGCATAGCGGCGAAGACGGTTCCGAAGAGGCCGAGCATTCTGGCTGCGCTGGAGGTGTCGCCGTGGAGGAAGCCTTCGATGAGGCGCGGGAGGACGGGAGCGATCATGCCGAGGGCGAGCATGTCTAGGGTGACGGTGAAGAAGATAAAGGCGGCGGCGGCACGGCGGCCTTTGGGCGGGTGCGGTGTGAGGGCCTCGCCGGGGGCGATGAGCTCGGGCTCGGTGAGAAGGGGGTTGCTGTCCTCGACATCGAGCGGGGGCGGATTTTGTGGGGTATCCGGCATAACTGAGACTGAGCGACGGTTTGAGGGCTAGTCTACGTGAGGTTTTTCGAGATTTCTTGGAGATTTCGGCACTAATTTACTCTCGGCCGAGTCCCTGTGGGATAGGGTACGTCTGAGAGACCAGGCGGTCGGCGCGCTCGGGAGCGGTCCTGTTCTATTCGTGGGTGGGGAATGATTCTCCCGGTAACTGGCGGCAGGAGTGAGAAGATGCGTGTTGGACGATGGCTGATGGGGTTGCTGTGCCTGATGGCGCTGGGGGCTGCGCAGGCTCAGGGCTCGGATGACGCACGAAAGATTGTGGATACGATGCTGGCGCATGAAGGCGATCCGGCGGAGCATCGCTATAAGTACATGTATGTGTCGGAGGAGCGGTCTGAGAGGACCGGTGGGCATCTGTGGAAGGAGCAGGTGGTGGAGACGGAGCGGGGGAAGGTTCGGCTGCTGCTGGAGGAGGATGGAAAGCTGTTGAGTCCGTCGCGCGTGGCGGCGGAGAAGGCGAAGCTGGCGAATATCGCGGCACATCCGGATGCGTTTCAGAGGCGCGAGCAGGCGACGAACAACGATGAGCAGCACGCGGAGGAGATGCTGGTGCTGCTGGGGAAGGCTTTCCTGTTTGATGAGCCCCGCCTGGAGGGTGGGGACTTGAGGATTCCGTACCGCCCGGATCCGGCATATCAGCCAAAGACGATTGAGGAGAAGGTGCTCCATGCGATGTCGGGATGGGTGCTGGTGGATGAGAAGACGATGCAGCTGCACCGGATTGAGGGAAAGATTCCAACGGATTTAAGTCTGGGCTATGGAATCTTAGGGACGATTCATGCGGGAAGCAGCTTTGCGACGGCGCATGAGATGGAGCCGGGTGGTGAGTGGAAGGATGCGATGGTGAATACGTCGATCGAAGGCAAAGCGATGCTTTTTAAGGAGATTGGCAGGAATGAGCAGATGGTGCATCGGGAGTTCCAACGGCTGGCAGACAATATCAGTGTTGCCGAGGCGGTGGCGCTGCTGATGCGGTGATAGCTTTCGATGGGCCGGCGGGGAACTTGACGGGTCAGCCTGCGTAGTCGATGTTGTACGAATACTCCTTTCACTTGTAGGTGGCATGGAATCGGAAACGACGGTACAGAGACAGACAGATCTGCGGTCGATTCTTTGGCTTTGCGCTGGCTTCGCGGCGCTGAAGCTGGCTATTCAGATTGCAGGCAATGTCCTGGCGCAACATGCCGGGTATGGAATCTTTCGCGACGAACTGTATTACCTGGTTTGCGGGCGGCGGCTTGCGTTTGGGTATGTGGATCAGCCACCGCTGGTTGCGTTGCAGGCGCGTGTGAGCGAGATGTTGTTTGGGCATGGGACGATGTGGTCGCTGCGGCTGATCTCGGGCTTGGCGGGCGCGGCGAAGGTGTTTTTGACCGGCTTGTTGGCTTGGACTTTAGGTGGAGGGCGCAGGGCGGCGGCGCTGGCGATGCTGGGGGTGATTGCGGGCGGAGTTTATCTGGGGATCGATGGGTATCTTTCGATGAACTCGTTCGATCCTGTCTTCTGGATGGTCTGCGTGTTGGCGCTGATTCGCATTGTTCAGTCGGATTCGCCAAATGAGGTGCGCAATTGGTGGATTGCGTTTGGAGTCAGCGCGGGGCTGGCTTTTGAGAACAAGGACTCGATTGCGTTTTTTCTGATTGCGATGCTGGTTGCGCTGTTGTTGACGCCGCAGCGGCGGATTCTTGCGAATCGCTGGTTTGTGGTTGCAGTGGGGCTGATTGTCCTGGTTGCGCTGCCGAATTTTCTCTGGCAGGTACACCATCACTTTCCCACGCTGGAGTGGCTGCGTGATGTGCAGCACTCGGATAAGGATGTGAAGCTTCCGCCGATGCAGTTTTTCGTTGCGCAGGTGATGACGCTCACGCCGACTAATATTTTTTTGTGGGGAGCGGGTGTTGTGTGGCTGCTGTTTGGGAAGACGAGTTGGAGCTATCGGTTCCTCGGGGTCTTCTATGTTGTGTTTCTTGCGCTGATGATGGCGCTGCACGCGAAGGATTATTACCTTGTGCCTGCCTATCCGGTGTTTTTTGCGGCGGGTGGAGTGGCGTTGTTTCGGTGGGCGAAGGGCCTACGGTGGCGTAACGGACTTCTGGGCGCACCAGCTGCTGTGCTGGCGGTTGGCGTGGTGCTGTTCCTGCCGTTTTCTGTTCCCGTGCTGGCACCGCAACAGTGGCGGGCTTATGCCGAACGGCTTCACTACATTCCTAAGGAGAGCGAGAATCATGCTGCGACTCTATTGCCTCAGTTCTTTACGGATCGTATTGGTTGGGAGGATCTGGTGAAGCAGTTGTCCGGTATTTTCAACGCATTGCCGAAGGAGGAGCGTGCACGGACCGGGATTCTTGCTTCGAACTATGGGCAGGCGGCTGCGGTCGATGTTCTGGGGGCAAAGTACGGTCTTCCGCCGGCGATCAGCGGACATCAGAGCTATTGGATGTGGGGACCGCGAGGGTACACCGGCGAGGAGATGATCGTGATCAACGATGCGAGCCTCGATGAGATGAATGCGGTTTACGGGTCATGCATCGTTGTGGGTCAACGGAATGGCGTTTACTCGATGCCCTGGGAGCGTGGACCGATTTATTTGTGCCGTGGCAGGAAGACGACGTATCAGGCGGATTGGACTGAGATGAAGCATTATCGCTAGAGGCGGGTTTGGCAGACCTCAACTAGATAAAGACAAATGCAGGTCCTTCGACTGCGAGGTTCGCAAAGTACGCGAACCCCTTCGCTCAGGATGACACCTTTTCGGGTGACCGATAAGGACAAGCAACGGCAATAAAGGACAAGCGACGGCAAGAGCGGTATCGGCGAAGTGGTCAGGCTGCGGCGACGCGTTGGACGAGATCGTTTTGTTCTTTCTGGGATTCGGCGCCGATCGTGAAGGCGTCGAGGACTCCGGTGCTCAGAGCGTAGCGGATAGCTTCAGAGGGTTTGTGGCGCAGGTCCCCCTGGCCGAGAATCTTCATGCCTACGATGGCTTTTCCCTGAGTGCGCATCTGTTTGATGGTGGTGATGACGGTGTCGGGGTCGGCGTCCATGTGGGAGCCGATGGGGTTGAGGCGGACGAGGTCGACTTCGACCCATGGGGATGCGGCTGCGGCGCGGAGCGCTCCGATGGTGTGGCAGGAGACACCGTGGGCGCGGATTGTGCCCTTTTCTTTGGCTTCGGAGAGGACGTCCATGATGCCGCGGTAGCGTGTGGTCCAGTCGGATTCGGTGACGCAGTGGATGAGGACGATGTCGATGTAGTCGACGCCTAGCTCTTTGCGGTAGCGGTCGAGGTCGGAGCGGACTCCCGCGGGATCGCGGGTGTCGGTTTTGGTGAGGACGGTGACTTTGTCGCGCGGGAGTTGCTTGAGGGCAGCGGCTACGTAGGGATGGCTGCCGTAGGAGTCGGCGGAGTCGAAGAAGCGGAGGCCGTTTTCGTGATAACCGTCGACGAGGAGTCTCGTGAGCGGTGAGGTGCCGAGGCGTGTCTGATTGGAGGCTCCGCCGTAGCCGATGGTGCCTGTGCCCATGGCTAGGCGGCTGGTGCGGATGCCGGTGTGACCGAGGATGACTTCGTCGCTGGCCTGGAACTTTTTGGGGAGGGGTTCGGGGTCGATGAGCGCGGCGCGGGCTACGGGGTTGGCGGCGAGGAATGCTGCGCTGAGGGTGCGGGCCGAGCGGCGAAGGAAGTCTCTCCTTAGCATGGCGCGATCTCCTTGTGGATACGCTACTCCAACTTGGATCAGAGGAAAAGCGCAGGAGCTGAATCTGTGACGAATGTCAGGCGAGGACTTCGAAGGGGCGCATCATGTCGTTGGCTTCGTGTTCGAGGATGTGGCAGTGATAGAGGTATTTGCCGGGATAGCCCGAGAAGTTCACGATGATGCGGGTGATCATGGCTGCGGGACATTGAACGATATCCTTCCAGCCGAGTTCGTTGGGTGGTGGCAAGACGACGGGGCCGACATAATGGACTCCCTTGTCGTTCTGATAGGCGAAGACATCGAAGACGCGGCGGTCGAGGATCTGGAAGCGAACGAGGTGGAGGTGCATGGGATGAAGATCCTCGGTCAGATTGATGAACTCCCAGATTTCAGTGGTGTTGAGACGAGGTGTTTCGGTGACCGGTTCATGCCAGTGCTTGCGGTTGAGCAGCATGAGCATCGAGTTGCCGATCTTGTCCGTGTACTCGTTGAGGGTGATCGTGCGGGTGGTGATGGCGGAGGATTCGGGGATGCGGTCGATGCTGCGGAGGCTGGGGGGAACGGAGTCGACATGCGTAACGGCACGTTGCGGTTGTGGAGGCTGGGACGTCGAGGGCTTCGCGGCTACGCGGAACTCGAGGATCTCGAAGGCGCCGTTGATGAGATGGAGTTTCTGGCCGGCGGCTTGAGAGAAGTCGATGAGGAGGTCGGCTCGCTCGGCGGGGGCAAAGTCGAGGCTGGTGAGCTTGACTGGCGCGGCAAGCAGTCCCTGATCGGTGCCGATCTGGTGGAAGGGCTGGTGGTTGGTGAGGGACAAGGCGAAGAAGCGGCTATTGGCGGCGTTGAGAAGACGGAAGCGGTAGAGGCGCGGTTCAACCTCGAAGTAGGGCCGTACCTTTCCGTTGACGAGGATGAAGCCTCCGAGGAACTCGGGGACCCAGGGGTGCTCGGGATCGCCGGAATCGGGGTAGAGAAGCTGGCCATCGGTGGTGAGCTGGCGGTCAGAGAGTATGAGCGGGACCTCGTATTTGCCGGAGGGGAGATTGAGTGCGTCTTCGACAGAGTCGCGCAGAAGCATCATGCCGAAGAGGCCGGCGTATGTGTTGAGGCGATTGATGCCCATGGCGTGGTCGTGGTACCAGAGGGCGGTTGCTTCCTGCTGGAGCGCGTAGTTGCAGATGCGGGATTGTCCAGGGATGAACCAGTCCTCTGGATAGCCGTCGTATTTGGACGGATTCTTTCCGCCGTGCAGATGGACGCAGGTGCGTACTTCGGGGATGTCAGGGCCGCAGCCGTGGAGGGAGTGGTCGATGGGAAGGAAGTGCTGGGTGGGGAGAGAGTTCACCCACTCGATGGAAAGGGGATGGCCGGCGTGGACATCGATGAGCGGGGCGAGGGCTGTTTCTCCGTAGCTCCACTGGCGGGTCGTGGGGATATCGCGATGAAGTTTGGCGTGGACTTCGCGCATGGTGATGCGGAGCTTGTTCGGGTTGGCCGAGGAGACTGGCCGGATCCGCTCCGGGAGAGGCATTTCGTCCACGAAGGGCACAAGGTTGAAGGCATTGAGCTGGGGGATCATGGGCGGTGCGGCGGTGGGCATGGACATGCCGGACTGTCCGGTTGCGTGATCGTGCGCCTGCGTGAGGCGCCGGGCGAATGCGGCGGGGGTAGATGCGAGCGCGCCGAGGGCTGAGAGTTGCTGAAGGATGGTGCGGCGAGTGGGGGACAAACGGGCTCCGTGCTGGTGCAGATGTTACAGGACAAATGCAGAAAAAGGACGCACTCCAGATCGGGGTGCGTCCTTCAAGGCTAAATTGCAACTATGAATGTTCGGTGAACAGCGTGGCTAGTTACCCGACGTAACGACGCCGGTGGTCGGGTTGAGAAGGACGACGTTGGGGTTGGGAGCGACGTTGCTGGTGAAGTTGAACATGTTCATCAGGCTGCCGGCGATTGTGTCGGTGGAACCACCGCCGATCGGGGTGCTGTTGAGGAATACCTGCTCGATGAAGCGGGTGACGGAGGACTGGTCGGTCACTGTGTTATCGACGAAGTTCTTTTTGGCCCAGGGAGAGATGACAAGCAGGGGCAGACGCGGACCGTAGCCGCAGCGACCCTGCACAGGGGTGGTGCCGGTTATGCCGAGAAGCGATGGTGCCTTGTTGCAGAAGCCTGTTGCGTCAGCGGCGCTTTGGGAGCCGTTGACGAAGTTGTTGAGGTGATCGTACCAGCCGTCGGAGTCGTCGTAGGCGATGATGATGGCGGTGCTGGACCAGTAGGACGAGCTCTCGATGGCATTGATGGTGTTGACCACGAAGGTTTGCTCGTCGAGAGGGTCGGAATAACCGGCGTGGCCATCCTGGTAGCCGGGGGCCTTCAGGAAGCTGACGGCGGGAAGAACTGCTCCGCCAGTACCGGCAAGTACGGTGGCGAAGTCGAGCACGTCGTACTGGTGGTTGGCGGTGCCGGAACCGGTGTCAGCCGCGGTGCCGATCACAGCGTTCGAGGCGGGACGGATGTGGTTTGGGTTGGCGGTGCTGGCGTAGTACTGAAACGGCTGATGGTGGGGGATGTAATCCGACTTCAGCGGGTTGCCGGGGATATTTACGGCGCCGGTCGCGCGGCTGCCAGCTGCTTCGTTCGGCAGGCATCCAGTTGTTCCGTTGGGGTTGGTGATGGAGAGGTTGAAGCCGCCTGCGAAGAAGCCCCAGGAGACGCCTGCGGCGTTCAGCAGATCGCCAATGTTCTTGCCTTGCATTTGAACCGTGGCGGTTGCGGAGGAGCAGACGTCGTTGGTCGGGTCTTCGTCGCCGATGAGGGTGAAGGCGCCCTGGCCATCAGCCACGACGCCACCTGCGGCGCCCGCTGAAGCGACGGCACCGTTGGTCTGGCCGGAGACGAGGTTGATGGCACCCTGGGTCGATGCACCGAAGGTAGTGCCGAACGAGTGGTCGTTCATGGCGTAGTGCTGCGCGTAGTTCCACATTGCCGTGACGGTGTTGCCGTCGTAGTAGCCCATGGTGAGTGCAGTGGTGCTGGCGGTGCTAGGAGCAGCCGTTTGGCTGGTAAGGATGGCGCTATTCGGAGTGCCGACGGAGTAGGGGAAGAGATCCATCTTGCCGTTATCGAACGCCAGCTGCTCAGGTTGGTAGTTGTGGTCCTGGTCGGCAGTGGCGGCCTGGTTTGGGCTGAGGCGGAAGGGGTTCGCGGCTACTGAATTTTGCACTGTGCTTGTAGATGTGCTGTTGTTGGCGCTATTCAGGTTCGGGTTGGCAGTGAGTAGAGTCGGGTTGGTGAGGTAATTGTTGATATTGGTCGGGGTACCGGTCGCAGCGGTGAAGGTGGTTCCACCGGTGTTGACAGCGTTAGGATAGGTGCCGAAGTAATGGTCGAACGAGATGTTTTCCTGGAAGATGACGACGACGTGCTTGATGGCTGCCTGCGCGGTGGTCGGCGTTGGAGGCGGAGCCGGAGGAGTGGTGTTGGCGTTACCGTTGCCAGGAGGCGTGCTGACGACACCCTGACCGCAGCCGCTGAGAATAAGGGTCAAGGACATCGAGAGGGCGAGAAGTTTCCTAATCATTTTTGGAGGCCTCAGAAGGTGGAAAGATGCGTTGCTGTCCATTCTTCCCCTTCGATATGAGTGATTATGTGAACCGAATTTGAACGGAAGATGAATTAATCGGACTGCAATCATTCGAGGGCAGGTTTGGTTGCGTTGAAGCCTGGGAAGTTCCGTGCCCATACAATTTGGAGGATGGCATTTTCTTTTGGAGTGGATAGGACGGCGGCGGGGGGTGGTCGCCGAGGACGGTTGAGGCTGCCGCATGGGGTGGTGGAGACGCCGGTGTTTATGCCGGTGGGGACGGTGGCGAGTGTGAAGGCGGTGGAGCAGGTGGTGTTGGAGGGGATCGGCGCTGCGGGTAAAGGGGCGCAGATCATTCTGGCGAATACTTATCATCTGTATCTGCGGCCAGGGCATGAGCTGGTGCGGCGAATGGGTGGAGTGCACCGATTCATGAGCTGGGAACGACCGATGCTCACGGATTCGGGCGGGTTCCAGGTGTTCAGCCTGAGCGGGTTGAGGAAGGTGACTTCGGAGGGAGTGGAGTTTCGGTCGCATCTGGATGGGTCGAAGCACTTCTTCTCGCCGGAGCACTCGGTGGATGTGCAGATTGCGCTGGGGGCGGATATTGCGATGGTGTTCGATGAGTGCGTGGAGACTCCGGCAACCTGGGAGAGAACGCGGGAGTCGATGGGATTGACGCATGCGTGGGCGCAGCGGTCAAAAGATCATTTTGAGTTACATAAAGAGACGGTGCCGTGGTTTGAGGCGTCGGGCGGCGCTACGCAGAGTTTGTTTGGGATTGTGCAGGGTGGGATGTATGGGGATTTGCGGAAAGAATCGGCGGAGCGGCTGGTGGAGATGGAGCTGCCAGGGTATGCGATTGGTGGGTTGGCTGTGGGTGAGCCGCGTGAGGTGACTCGGGAGATGATTGCTCGGACGCTTGAGTTTTTGCCGAAGGATAAGCCTCGGTATGTGATGGGGGTGGGGTATCCGGATGAGATTGCAGAGTACGCGAAGATGGGTGTGGACATGATGGATTGCGTGCTGCCAACGCGGGCGGGGCGGCATGGGTTGTTGTTTATGCGCGAGGAGGCTGGTGGGCCGGTTGTGCGGATGAATATCAAGCGCAAGGAATATGCGGAGGACCAGAGGCCGATCGATGAGACTTGCGGGTGCATGGTCTGCCGGCGATATACGCGGGCTTATCTGCGGCATCTGTTTGTGGCGGGGGAGCCGCTCGGGTTGACGTTGAACTCGGTGCACAACCTGGCGTTTTACCTGGATACGATGGAGAGGGTTCGGGGGGAGTTGGCGGCTGGAGTTGATTTTGGATGAGTTGAGTGGTTTCTGCCTTGACGTGCGAGTTTTGGGCTGTTTTTGAAGGAAAGAGTTTTCGGGCTCCGTAAATGCCTCCAAAAGATCGCGATAATATTGCTCAGGCCCGCTCCCCCTTTACAATCATGCGATTGTCGATTCTCAGGAGTCGCGATGTCTCACCATTTTGATACCAAGCTTGCGAAAGAAGACCCAAGCCTAAATCTCTGCGACTTTTATCTCTTCGCGGGCCCTCCCGGAACAACGGTGATGGCCATGACTGTCAATCCGGATTTGGGCCTATCGGCGTCGGACGCCCTTCATCCCGAAGGCCTCTATGCGTTCCGGTTTGACCTTGATGGCGATGCGCGTGAGGATGTCACGTTTAAATTTCGCTTCGGTGAACCGCGGCATTCAGACGGCGGAGAGCACATTCATGTCCAAAGTTTTCAGGTACGAAGAGCAGCTGGCGCCGATGCTGTTTGTGGAGCTGCCGGCGATCTCCTTGTGGAGGGCGAGACCGGAAAGGTCGAGACCAAATCAGGTGTCCGCGCGTACGTCGGCGTCGTACCAGATCTCTTCGCAGCCGATGCCTCCGGGCTTCACTCGCTTCTCGCTGCTTTCTATAAAGACCATCGATATGATGGCGACGCCTTTCATCATGGGCAAAACTTCTTCGCACGGCGAAACGTAACGGCGATCGTTCTTGAGGTTCCGACAGATCTCATCGGCGAGGGGAAGGTCCATTCCTGGACGACGATCTCACTTTATGGGCACGCGCCTGAGATGCAGGTCTCGCGTTGGGGTCTCCCTCTGATCACGCAGATCTTTTTTAACGATCCGACCTCGCAGGATACGAAGGAGGTTTTCAATGCTTCCGTGCCGTCAGAAGATGTGGATCGTTTCTCGAAGGTCATTGCGGACTTCGTTGACAAGATGACGTCTTACGCTGGTTCTGCCGCGAATCCCTCGGAGTACGGGAGGGAGATCGCTGGTCTGTTGAATCCTTCCATCTTGCCTTATGAACTTGGGACGCCAGCTAGATTTGAGCGCAATCGTTTCAACGGGCGTTCACTGGGCGATGACGTAATGGACGTTATGCTGACGCTGGCGTGCAACAAACCGCTTACCGACGGAGTTGCGCCGGATCATGGTCTCATTCGGGATGAGTTTCCCTACTACGGAGCTCCATATACGAAAGACGAGCAGGTTGGTGTAACACCAATGCGGCGCCCATCGCAAAAATGAAGCGACATGAATACGCCTCCTGATCAGCCACACGGAGGCCGTTGATGTGAGTTATCCCGCTGGGAATCCGAACATCAACCACGACTGATTGGCTACCCAATCCGGGTATAGCGCCGTCATCTGATCGAACAGGGCCTTGTCGGAGGTCGCGGTTTTCTGTAGCCGATCGAAGTCCTGCAGATAACGCTTGGTGTCCTGGATCGTCGAGGGAGAGTCGGGCGCGCCAGGCTTCTTGTGACCGGCGACGACCATCGCCGGGTTCAGCGCCGCTAACCGGTCGAGCGCCGCGATCCAATTCTGCCGGCTCTCGGGGGTGGTGTCGCCGACGTACATGCGGCACTGGTTGTACACAACGTCGCCAGCGACGATCAGGCCGAGCGATGGAACATAGAGAGACGTCGAATCGGGACAATCGGTGCGGCCCTGCTCGATGATGCGCAATTCGTGGCCCTCAAGCGTGAAGGTGTCGCCCTCATAGGGCTCAGGCCCAACCAACTTCGTAGGCACTTGCCCAGGAAACATTCGACGGGCTAACTGCTGCACTGGGGGAGACAAATACATCTGTATGCCCTCCACAGCCTTGGGCGTTGCGATCGCCCGAGCGCCTGGAAAACGGTCGAGCAGAACGCTCAAACCGTAGAAGTGGTCGAAATGCGCATGCGTTATATAGATGGTCTGCAGGTTGCGATTGTGCAATGCAACCCAATCCGCGAGCGCCTCGGCCTCAGCCACCGTGGTCATGGCGTCCACCAGTACCGCGTCGTGCTCGCCGAAGATCAACGTCGACGTCGCCGGATCAAAGCCGAGCGGCTCGCCGAAGGGCTTTGGCCGCTCGCCGACCATAGCCTTTCCCGGGGCGGTAAAAACGTTCACACTAAGGGTGTTCGAGGCGTCCATCTGGTAGTCCTTTCGATGTCAGACCGAGTGACTGTTCAAGGCAAGACTGGCGGAGCCCGACGGAGTCCATTGGACGAACGTATCAATCCATACCAAAGTATTGGTTTGGACATTGCGTCGAGCAAGGCCACTACGCGGACCTTGGCTAGCGTTGAAATCCGCATCCCATCCAGGCCGAGCGTTAACCGTAGGTGAGATCGGTGCTCTGTCCGACTTCGATGATATAGCCGTCAGGATCGCGGATGTAGCAGCGTATCTCGCCGTACTTGGGAATCGGCTCAGTGATGAACTCGGCTCCTCGACTTTTCCATAATTTGTAGCAGGCTTGAATATCCGCAACACGGAAATTCATAAAGCTGTTGATGTGATTCGGGTCGGGGACGCTGAGCGTTACCGTCGGCTTGTCCGGGGTCGGCCCGCCTCCAAGGTTCAGAATCATCCAGATATTCGCAAGCTGAAGGTACGGAGGCGCGTTGCCGTCACCCATGGTCAGAATGCGAGCGCCGAAGACCTTCTCGTAGTAACGAGCCGATCGCTCGACGTCGGCGACGGTGAGAAAATGCGCGATGCTGATCCCCTCCTTCGGGGGCATCTCATAGCTCTTCTGCTCGATTTGTATGCCGTTCATCGACAACTCCTTTTCCGATACCGAGCCCAACGGTGATTAAACACCCTAAATCCTTCGTGTGACACCCCAATCCCGTCGACTCGCGACAACGGCTCCCTCCCAAGTATTTTCCTTAGATCACAGGTCGCTCTGAGTGGCGCTGCTCGAAGGTCCGAGATGCGCTCGCCAAATTCGTTTGCGTAAGATGGATGAACAATATCGGAGGCGATACTTGGGAACCTGGTCTCTGCTGCTTTTGCTGGCATCAAGCCAATTCTCCGGCGGTCAAAGCCTCAGCATGAACGCTGCCGCTG
The DNA here is from genome assembly GCA_963841335.1 of uncultured Acidobacteriaceae bacterium. Classification (GTDB taxonomy): domain Bacteria; phylum Acidobacteriota; class Terriglobia; order Terriglobales; family Acidobacteriaceae; genus Edaphobacter. The sequence goes on from CAWJCF010000001.1 coordinate 2,160,473, forward strand.
CTCCTCAATCGAGCCAGCCATCTGAGGTCAAGCAGCACGCCGACGAGTTGAACCAACAGCTCGACATAGACGCAGCCGCATTGTCGAAGATTCCGGCCGATCCGCTTATCAGCCCCGATCCCCTGGCGCCGATCCTTCAGCCCATCGATAAGCTCAGCGATCGTTTTGCCCCATCTCCGCGCCTGAAGTTTGGAGCATCGTATACATTTCTGAATCAGTACGCGACCATTACGCCGGACGGAGTCAGGCATAACCAGTTGAGCGGACGGCTCGATTTTACCGGGGCCTGGGGTGTGTACGATCACGGAAGCACCGCCGGATCCATCAGCCTGCTCGTTCGCTCCGGAACAAATATCGGCATCAGTCAGCAATTCAATCTCAGTGACAGCCTTGGATCTGGCCTCTATCTGAACTGTCTGCAGGGCGGCGGTCCGCAGCGGCCGATCACCGTGAACATCCTCTATTGGCGGCAGGACTTCCTCAACAAGAGGCTTTCATTTTATGTTGGCAAAATCCACCCTAATGAGTATGTCACTCTCAGCATGTTCAACAACGACGAGCGAACGCAGTTCTTAAACGGGGCGAACGATGGCAACCTGGCGGTCGCTTACGATGGAACCTATGCCGGCGGCGGCGCGGTTGAATTCCAGGCGACCCGCCATGTTTACATTCACGCTATCGCTGTGGATACGGAAGGCGGACAGCAGAGAAACATCGATACGCTCGTCGATCGAAAATATGCGGAAGGCGTGGAACTGGGCTGGACTTCAGGATCACTTGGTGAGCGGTACCGGGATTTTCGGGTCGGTATGTGGCGGGACGACACGAAGAATAGCGGGAGCGGTTATGGAGGCGGCTTTGGATTCGACCACGAATTTACCAATGGCTGGACCCCGTTCGGCAGGTTTGCCGCCAGTACCAGCACCGGGACCGCGATTAAGCAGATCGAGGGAGTCGGTCTGGCCAAGGTGCATCCATTCGGACGTCGCGGAGACATGTTCGCAATGGCCTTCAACTATAGCGAAGCCAGCCATGGTAAGCATCGCGAAAGCGTGTTTGAGTCGTTTTATCGCCTCCGGCTCACGCAAAGCGTAAACATTGGCCCGGATCTTGAAGTCTCCATCCATCCCACTTACGCAATTAAAACGTACACTACGACTCTTCTCGGCGCGAGGATGGAGATCATCTTCTGAGGGTTGAGATTCAGCCCCGGACGATCTTTGTTGCGAAATTTTGCACTCCTCAATCATGAGCTGACGGGGATGCGTCTCGCATATCGTAGGATTGGGCGCGGTGACAGTGAAACTGCTCTAAACCGTCATCCCAAAGCATGATTTCCCCCATTCATCGCTAAAATCACCCGAAAGCATGACGACAAGCACAGCCCCCGCCCTGCAAAGTGTCTCCAAGTCACCCCATAGGAGCCTCACATTGAAGAAGACCATCCTCACCTTCGGCATCATCTCCGGCTTTCTCTCCTCCGTCATGATGTGCGGCACCATCCCCTTCCTCCGCGACCTCAACCATGGCAACAAAGGCTATTACCTCGGCTACGCCGCCATCGTACTTTCCTTCCTGCTTGTCTTCTTCGGCATTCGCTCCTACCGGGACAATCTCTCCAACGGCGCCATCACGTTCGGCCGCGCCTTCACCATCGGCATTGGCATCACTCTCATCTCCTGCATCTTCTACGTCGTCACCTGGGAGATCATCTACTTCAACTTCCTCCACGGCTTCATGGACAGCTACTTTGCTCACCAAATCCAGAAGGTTCAATCCACGCCAGGCACGCCCGAAGCCATCCAGGCCAAAGTCGCCGCCATCCGCCATTCGCAGCAGCTCTATGAGAACCCCTTCGTCAACGCCCTCTATACCTTCATAGAACCCTTCCCCGTCGGCCTTGTCATTACCCTGATCTCCGCCGCCATCCTCCGCAGAAAGCCCCAATCGCAATCTGCTTCACTTCCGGCGACAGCTTAGAAGACAACGTCAGCGGCAAAATCAAAGACAACAGCAAATAGAGGGATCCTTCACCACGTTCTGGATGACGACAGTGGGATCAAGGATGGCGCGGGGGAGGCATGGGCTTCTTCACTGCGCAAGAGAAAGTGGAACAGTCTGCTGCTTCGGTTATGACGCAACTTCGTTGTGGGTCGAGTGAGGGCAATGTCACTCGACTTTGTAGCTTAGGAGCCAGTCCTGGTTTTTGGCGCGGGTGAGGGGGACGAAGATGCGGATCAGTTGTTGCTGGATCCAGAAGGCCAGGGCTGGGACTTTTTCTTTGTAGCGGCCGTTGCGGCGGCCGAGGGCGATGACCTTGTCGGTGCGGGGGCGGCGGTGTTGCTCGAACGCGGTGAAGACTCGTTCGAGTTGAAGGCCGTTGGATTCGCGGAGGAGTTTGGCGAGGTACTGTGCGTCTTCGAGGGCCATGGAGGCTCCCTGACCGGAGTGCGGAGCTACGGCGTGGGCGGCGTCGCCGATGAGGATGGTGCGGCCTGAGTGCCAACGGGGGAGGCTGGGGATGTCGTGAATGGCTACGTTGAGGACGTCGGTTGCTGACTGGATGAGTTGTGGAACGGGTGCGGCCCAATCGCCATGAAGGGCCAGGAGGCGTTGCTGAATTTCGGTTTTGGATGTGGCTGCCATCTCTTCTTTGCTGTCGAGCGGTGCGAGGGCGGTGCTCCACCAGAGGGTGCGTGGGCCTTCGGGGGTGATGGTGTTGAAGTAACCGAAGAATCCGTTCTGGCCAAAGATGAAGTGAACGCGCTGGTTGGAGCGTGGGGTGACGCTGGATTCAAGGCACGGACTGAAACCGCCGGGGGCGAGCAGGCCTGAGTAGACGGGTTTGGGGGCTTCGGGCATTACGGCGCGGCGGACCTGCGAGCGGATACCGTCGGCTCCGACGATGAGGTCGCCTTCGATGCGGGTGCCGTCGTCGAAGTGCGCGACGATAGGATGGCCGGGTTTGTCCTCGATGGCTGTCAGGCGCTTGTTGTAGGTGATGGAGATGCCCTGGGCTTCGGCTTGCTCGACGAGGACACGGTGGAGTGCGGAGCGAGTGATCATGACCCCGGCCTGACCGTAGCGAGTGGAATCGCCGGCGCTCTGGCAGGCGAGGAGTTTTCCGTGCTGGTTTTCGAAGGCCCACTCGTGTGCGGTGACGCTGGCGTTGCGGATCTGCTCGGTGACGCCGGCTGCGGCGAGGACGTTCATGCCGTTTGGGGCAAGGCCGAGGGCTCCGCCGGCTTCGCTGGGGCCGTCGGAGGCTTCGAAGATGTGGACGCAGAAGCCGGACTGCTTGAGGAAGAGGGCGAGGACGGGGCCTGCGATTCCGCCGCCGATGATGAGGATGCATTTTGGATTTGCCATGGTGGTTTACCTCACTAAGTAATTATCTCAACAATCGAGATAATGATAAAGTAAACGATATGACGGATTCGCGCAAGAGGCAGGAACTACTGCGGCAGGTTGGATTGGAAGTTGGGCGCGAGATTGGGGCGCGGACGATCCTGTTTCACCAGGCGATTGCGAATATTGTTGGGGTGTCGGTCACCGACATGAAGTGCCTGGATTACGTGGACCGTGGCGGGGACGTGACGGCGGGGGATCTGGCCCGGCTGACGGGGCTGACGACCGGGGCGATTACGGCGGCGATTGACCGGCTGGAGAAGGCTGGGTTGGCGCGGAGAGAGCGCAGCGAGACGGATCGGCGGAAGGTGTTTATCCGGACGACAGAGTCGGCTGCGACGAAGCGGATCGAGCCAGTCTTCGATGAGCTGGGCAAGGAGGTTTCGGCGCTGGCTGCCCGTTATTCGACGCGGGAGCTGGAGACGATTAAGAACTTCTGCGATAGGACCATTGCGATTATGCGGCGGCAGACGGAGAAGGTGTTGGCTTTGGAGAAGAAGTGACCAGGGAGAAGCTGGCTCCTGGTCAAAGGGCTTTCTTATGATGATCGCGGTGTAACTTCTTTCCTTCCAGCTGCAGAATATTGCATCGAGAAAAGCGCTTCTGAGTGACGGTTCTCAGATTCGGGGGAAACCTTGCTTCCGACAGTTGGCCACTCGATTGCAACAGCGACATGCGCACCCTACATCTGCTCTCGCTCGAGGTCAACTATGTTCCGGTTTCAAAACCGCTCGCTTCTCGTGTGTTCGCTTCTCGCTTCAGCCGTTTCAGTGACTGCAGTTGCTCAATCAACCCCAAAAGTCAATCTCGTTCGCAACCGGATTGATGATGCAAAGACCGTGACGTTCCACGGCAATGTGCGCCCCGAAGTCACCGCCGAGAACGACCGCGGCCTAGTTAACGACAGTTTGCAGCTGAGTGGAATGCACCTGCTGCTCGCCCGTTCCCCGGAGTCGCAGGCTGCCTTCGACCAGTACCTTCAAGATCTGCAGAATCCTAAATCAGCCAACTTCCATAAGTGGCTCACCGCCGCCCAGATCGGTCAGATGTTCGGTCCATCAGAGGCCGACATCGCTCGTCTGACTGACTGGATGACCGAGAAGGGATTCACGGTCCACGGCATCACTGCCGATGGAACGTTGATTGAGTTCGACGGCCAAGCGGGCCAGGTTCGCCAGGCGTTCCATTCCGCAATCCACAATCTTTCGGTTAATGGCACGGCTCACATCGCCAACATCAACGATCCGGAAGTTCCCGAAGCGCTTGCTCCCATCGTTGCCGGTGTTCTGCCCGTCAATGACTTCAAACCGCATACCATGTCGGTGAAACGTACTAAGGCCGTGAAGCCGAACATAGCCGCTCCCGAGGGGTTTAATCTCATCGGCGCAGCCGACCTCGCCACGATCTACAACTTCAACCCACTCTTCAAGGCTGGTATCACCGGTAAGGGACAGACGATCGTCGTCGTCGAAGACACAGATCTGTTCACCGTGGACGATTTTACGTTGTTCCGCAAGAATATGGGCCTTAGCCGCCCTTATCCCACAGGTAACCTGACCCAGGTCCACCCAACGGGAGCACTCGCCTGCTCTGACCCCGGCATCAATGGGGACGATGGCGAAGCAGCGATTGACGTCGAGTGGGCCTCCGCAGCCGCACCCGCCGCATCGATCGTTCTCGCCTCCTGTTCCGATACGTCGAATGCAGCGAGTGGGTTCGGTGGCTTCATTGCTCTGGAGAATATGTTTAACAGCTCGAACGTCCCAAAGATCGTCAGCGTCAGCTACGGCGAGTCTGAGGCCCTGAATGGCGCGACATCGAACCTGTTCGTCACGAACCTCTACGCGATAGGCGCGGCGCAGGGCGTTTCCATCTTCGTCTCCTCCGGAGACGAGGGCGCGGCCAGTTCGGATGCGGATGAGGTTAACGCCACGCACGGCATCTCCGTCAGCGGATGGACGTCCACACCCAACAACGTTTCGGTCGGAGGTACAGATTACGCCGACGCCTTCCTCGGGACGACCAGCAACTACTGGAACCCGACCGACGGGCCAAACTACCAGACCGCTCTCTCCTACGTTCCGGAGATTCCGTGGAATGACTCTTGCGCGAGCCAACTGCTTTCACTTGCCAACGGCTTTTCCAGCTCGGTCGGCACGGCCGGTTTCTGTAACAGCGCCATCGCCAAGACCGACAACTTCTTAACCACGGCCTCGGGCAGTGGCGGTCCCAGCGGCTGCGCCACGGGAACTGCTGCGACACGTGGCGTTGTCAGCGGATCATGCGCCGGTTATGCCAAGCCTTCCTGGCAGGCCGGTCTCATTGGCAATCCCGCCGACGGTGTGCGTGATATTCCCGACGTGTCTCTGTTTGCCGCGAATGGCGTCTGGGGCCATTACTACGCCGTCTGCTATTCCGATACCAACACCAACCGCACTGGCGGCGACGCCGGTCCGTGCACCGCTGATCCTTCCACCTGGGCGGGCTTCGGTGGAACCTCCGTCTCCAGTCCCATCTGGGCCGGAATCCAGGCGCTCGTCAACCAGTCCACGGGCGAGGCTCAGGGCAATCCCAACCCGGTCCTCTACGCGATTGCGAACGCGCAATATGGTGCGACCGGAAACCCGGCCTGCAACTCAGAAGCTGCAGGTGGCCCCGCGTCATCCTGCGTCTTTTACGACGTGACGCTGGGTGACATGGACGTCAACTGCACTACATTGCGTAGCACCTCCTTCAACTGCTTCAACGCAGGCGGGACCGAGGGAGTTCTCTCTCTCAGCAATACAGTGCTGGAGCCTGCTTACGGCAGTACCCTCGGTTGGGATTTCGCAACCGGCATTGGAACCACCAACGCTTTCAACTTAGTAAATAATCCTGCGTGGCCGACTGTAGCGCATTGATTACCTCAACGCAAAAACATTGAACCACTACGACTGACTTTCTTACAGGATGAACTACCAAAAGGATAAATTTCTATGCACAAATTATTAGCAGTTCTGGCTCTTTCCCTTACGTCTGTCTTCGCCGCTCAATCGGCGAAGGCAGACGATGCTTGCGGCAGCGTCGCAGGCAATATCGTCACTAACTGCGGCTTCGAGGCCAGCAACTCCAACCTTACCGGCTGGTCGGGCACTGTCGTTAGCGATCCCCTGGCCTTAACGATCGTCGACTCGTCCAATCCGTTCAGCGGCAACAACGACGCTTCTTTCGGGCCTCAGACGCAGAAGGACACCTTCATCCAGACTTTGAACACAGTGGCGAATACTACTTACACCATCACGTTCGCCCTGGACAACGACACTAACCCTGATGCTGGCGATCCGAACTTCTTCAGCGCTGCCTTCGGAAACACGACAGGCTTTACCGAGACGAACGCTCTAGCGGGGTCTTATGCCGTCGAGAGCTTCACTGCACTTGCGTCCGGGCCTACGACGAACCTCACTTTCACATCTGAGAACGTGCTCGGATTTTTTTACCTGGACTCCGTCAGTGTGGCGGCCGTCCCGGCTGCGACACCGGAACCCAGCAGCCTGGTGCTGCTTGGTACAGGAGTCATTGGCTTCGCTGGAGCCGTCCGCCGGCGTTTTAAGCGGTAACCAACCGCTGTCTTGCAAGACCGTTCCGGCGCCCATGAGCGCCGGAACGAGTCTTGAAGCAGCTGACAGCCGTGCTCAGATCCAACCTGGATTCGCGCTGAGGTGTAGACCTCAGGGCTAAAGCGGCAATGCACCGATCGAGCTTATGGTGGGCTGAAGGCGCACCTCTTCTTATCAACAACTGTCGACACGCCTAGGGGACCCAGTCGAGGGATTTCAGGGCTATGTAGTTGTCTAGTTCTTTGGCTTTTTTGAGCATCTCCTGGACGCCGGCGGTGTCGAGGTGGGGGGCGAAGGGTTGGGCGGAGTCCGCGATGGCGTAGGCGGTGGCGGCGGTGACCGCTACGTCCTGATTTAGGTCGGCCTGAACTACGGAGTCGAAGCTGTCGGAGGCCTGGTGGTGCAGGCGGAAGTATTTGTCGACGGAGTTCCAGAGGACGAGGGTGGGAACGCCCTGGACGTCGAATCCGGCGTGGTCGGTTTCGTAGAGGAATTCGGTGTCGGTGCTGGTGGCTCCGGCGCCGAGGCCGGCGAGGAGGGGTTCGATGTTAGTGAGGGATTGTTTTTCGTCTTCGCGGCCCATGAGGTACCAGCCTTTGGAGGGCTGGGCTCCGGTGTCGGCGATGAGGACGGCATCGATGGTGGCCATGTCGGCGGCGTGTTTTCTGGCGTAGGCGGTGGAGCCGACGAGGCCTTGCTCTTCGCCACCGAAGAGGATGAAGCGGAGGGTTCGGCGGGGTGGGCGGTTGAGGGATTGGATGGCTCGGGCGGTCTCGAGGACAGTGGCTACGCCAGTGCCGTTGTCTTGCGCGCCCGTGGCGGGATGCCAGGAGTCTAGGTGGGCTCCGACGATGACGATGGAGTTGGGCTCTGCGCTGCCGGGGATCTCGGCGACGACGTTGCTGACTTCGGTGGCGGGGCGAACGCGGTTTTTGAAGGAGAAGTGGACGGTGACGGGGCCTTTGTCCAGCATGCGTTTGATGAGGAGCGAATCTTCGAGGCCGAGCTGGGCTACAGGGAAGCTGGCGAGGCGTCCGCCAACGGTGAGGCTGGTGGCGCCTTCGCCTCCGTTGGCGTGGCCGGTGAGGAGGACAGCCATGGGCTTGAAGGTGTTGAGGAGGGTGAAGGCCTTAATGAGCTCACCGATGGCGGGTTGTTCGCCGAAGCTGGCGTTGTCGATGAGGACGATCTTAGCGGTCAGGGAATCTTTAGAGGCTTCGAGTTTTTCGATCGGGAGCAGCGCGGGCAAGTAGAGGACCTGGCCCAGGACTCCGTCTTGGGGGGTCGAGGGACTCCAGCCGGCGGAGTAGATGTGGAGGGCCTGGACGCGGGGCTCGATGATCTGGCCGGCCGCGGGAACGTCGGGTTCCCAGAGGGCGGGCATGGTGAAGGACTCCGTGTGTACGTTGGCGAGGCCCATGGAGCGGAACTGTTTCTGGGCCCAGTCGACGGCGTGGACGTAGTTGGGGGAACCGGTGAGGCGGGGGCCGATGCCGTCGGCTAGCTGGCGGTCGTACTCGTAGGCCTGGCCGTTGACCATGATGTCGCCGACGAGTTTGGTGACGGCTGCATGGGTTTCGGGGGAGACGGGTGGGGCAGTTTGGGCGAGGGCGCAGGCGGGGAGGAGAAGGGCTGCGAGGAGGGTGAGGATGAGGCGCATGGCCGAACGGTATCACAGGGAATTTGTGATTGGCGTCCTGAATTGCCGCCTTGATTTCTAGTAGTGGCTGGCGCTGCCGAGGAAGTGGAAGTAAAGGAAAAACCAGAAGCAGTAAAGGCAGGCGAACGAGACCAGCGCGAATTTGAGTTTGGTGATGAAACGGAGCGGGCGGCGGAGAGTGCGGATCCCGCTGACGACGCCTGCGACGATGGCAACGATCGCGATGGCGGTGAGGATGTTCTGGATGTGGAAGTAGGGTTCGAGATGGCCGAGCTGATAGAAGCTGGTGATTTCGGCTGTGTGAGCGAGAAGGGCGCCGAGAAAGGCTACGACCGCGACGCAGGCGAGTGCGGCGATTTGCAGGGGACGCGTCAGCCAGATGGTGCCTGGTTGCGGCGCGAGTGCGGGACGATTGCGAAGGAAGAGCCGGCGGAAGAACCGGACGATGGGAGCGATGCAGACCAGAAGGATTGTAAGGAGAGCGAAGTCCGCAAGGGAAAAAAGTATGGCCGGGCGTTCGAAGAAGCGGATGCGGTCTGAGTGACTGGGTGTGGAGTAGCCGGAGATGCGGCCGGCGGCATCGCGCTCGAAGTGGAGGGTGAACTGGCCGTCTTCATCGTAGAAGGAGTCGTTGCCGATGGGGTGGAGGTGGACGAGAGCGCCGCGAAAGTCCTTGAGGGTGGAGACGGTGAGGTCGCCTTCTTTGGTGGCCGCAACTTTGCGTGGGTCGAGAGCATTGGTGAGACGGGTTTTGGTGGAGTCTGCGCGGCGCGAGGTTTGGTAGTAGCCGGTGTAAGGCGCGAGGTCTTTGGCAGAGAGCTTGAGGTATGGGGGATGGATTGGGTGGGCGGGAAGGTAGCGGTCGACGAGGGCGCGGAAGATCTCTTCACGAGCGACGCCCCCGGCTCCGGCAGAGTTGTAGGAGATGAAGAAGGTGATGCCGTGGGTTGGCTCGACCCAGAACTGGGAGTGACAAGCGAGGAGATCGCCCCCGTGGCCGATGAAGCGCAGGCCGTTGCGGTCCTGCTCATAGAAGCCGAGATCCCATGGCTGGACGCCGGGAGCAGGCGTGAACTGGGGAGTGAAGAGCGTGGCGACGGAGGAGGGTTGGAGGATCTGGTGCCCATTGAGGGTGCCGTGATTGAGGAGCATCTGGCCGAAGAGGGCCATGTCGGCTGCGGTGGAGGAGAGACCGCCGGCGGGAACTTCGGAGACGCCCTCGAAACCGGTGTCGGGCTTGCTGGTGGAGAGATAGCCGAGGGTAGCCTGGAAGCCGGATGGGAGAGGCTGCTTGAATGTCGAGTGGGTCATGCCGAGCGGCGAGAAGATATGGCGTTGAACGTAGTCGGCGAAGGGTTCGATACTGACGCGCTGGACGATGTAGCCGATGAGGGTGATGCCGTAGTTGGAGTAGGCGAGCGCTTTGCCCGGTGCGGCGAAGCGGTGGGGCTGGTTGCGGATGAGGAAGTCGCGGATGCTGATGGGGAGCTTTCCAGATTTGTCCGAGCCGAAGTCGTGGAATTCTTCTTCGAAGCCTGCGGTGTGGGTGGCGAGGTTGCGCAGGGTGATTGGCGCGCTGCCAATGCCGGAAGGACCGGGGTTGATAGGGAAGTCGAGGTATTGCTGGATGTCGGCGTCGAGGGAGAGCTTGCCCTGCTCGACGAGCTGCATCATGGAGACGTAGGTGAAGAGCTTGGAGATGGAGCCGGGGCGGAAGGTCGTGGTGACGGAGTCGACCGGAGTCTTCTTCTTGTAGTCGGAGTAGCCGTAGCCCTTGAGGATGAGGGGCTGTCCGTTCTGGGTGATGGAGATGGTGGCTCCGGCGACGTCGTCGCGTTGAAGCTGGAGGGGGAGAAAGCCGTCGAGGAAGGCGGTGACGTCCTGTGAAGTGAGGGACGGTGGCGTGACGGGATTGGGTGGAGGCAGCGGAATGGGGGCTGCAGGCGGTTTGGGGTGGAGCGTGGGAAGCTGCGGGGCCTGAGCGGGTGAATCGATGGTGAGGGCGAAGACGCAGACGGCGGCGAGGCGGGCAAAGTTGCGCGCAGAGACCATTCCGAAGCTCCAGTGAAAGAGGTTCGGACAGCGTATCACCTTGGCTCAGGTAGTTGTTTTGGTTTAGAGCTTGCGGCTGCTATTGCGGTGGGGCGAGGCGGAGCGGGTTGGGGTCGAGGTTAAGGGTGAGGCAGATGGCCTCGACTACGAGGTTGTGGTCTTCGCGTTGTGGGAGGCCGGAGACGGTGACGGCGCCGATGATGCCGGCTCCTGCGACGTGGATGGGGAAACAACCTCCGTGAGCGGCGTAGTCAGCTTCGGGCAGGTTGTAGCGATCGGCGAAGGTTCGGCCTTGCTGCTCGAGGAGGAGGCCGATGGCGTAAGAGGGGCGGTGGAAGCGGGCGACTACGTTGATCTTGCGCTGGACCCAGCGTTGGTTGTCGGGGGTGGTGCCGGCGAGGGCGGTGTAGAAGAGCTGCTGGTGGGGTTGGCCGAAGCGGCGGATATCGATGACGATGCCCTGGTTGCGAGAGAGGGCCAGATCGCGGAGGGTTTGGCCGAGGGTCCAGGCGGTGTCGTAGTCGAAGGCGGGGAAGCGTAGCTCGGCTTCCTGTCGGGCGATAAGGGCGAGGTCTTCGGCGAGGGCCATGGGGAATGATGTCTCCGTAGCGAGGGTATCAGGCCGCCTGTTTTGTATAGTATGAAGGCGGACGCGAGGTGACGTTCGCGTCCGGCGATTGCGTTAGAGGCGGTTAGCTCAGCCTCCGATGGGCCGTTTCGGTACGCTTGAGAGGTATTGGTTGGTCGCCTCAGAATTGGAACAATACCTTTCCATTCCGAGCTGATTGCAACGAGTGCGTAATGGCCTGCTTGTACTGGCCGATGCTGTATGTTGCATCGACTGATGCGTGCAGCGTGCCATCATTTACGAGACTTGCCAGCTTCCCATACGCGGTCTCAATTTCCTGGCGAGGCGCCTTCCGAAGCCAGTTGATGACCCAGAACCCATGCAAGCTTAGGCCGCGATAGAAGAAGTCAGCAGGAGAGATGGTAGGAAACTCCCCACTCTGCATGGCGTAGCTGACTACTGGGCTGTCATTCTTGAGCGATTGGGCGAGCGACGACACAACGCCTCCGCCTACGGTGTCGAGGATGAGGCTGAGTTGCTCCCCTTGCAAGGCGTTCTTAACGTTTTGCGCAAGGTCCGGGCCCTCAACGAAGACGAGGTCACCTCCACTCTGCCGGACCTGCCTCGCGGCTTCTTCCCTGCGAACCACGTTGAGAGTCTTGAGGCCGGCAAGCCTGGCGAACTGAACGATGTATTGCCCCATGGCCGAGTTGGCGGCCGTCTGACCAATCCACTCGCCCCTTTGCAAGTCGACGTATTCCTTCAAGAGCAGATATGCGGTAGCAGGGTTAATGCCGATCATCGCGAGCTGAAGAGCATCTGCCTGCTCAGGAACCGGGACCAGTTGGTGCGAGGTGGCTACGAGGTGGTCGGCCCATGTGCCGACCTCAGATGTTGGCAATACAAGGACTCGCTTTCCTTTTAAAGCCTTGTCGACTTCGTGGCCGATCGCTACCACCCGACCCACTCCCTCTGCGCCCAGATTGAAAGGAAAGGTTGGCCGCAGTGCGTAATAACCCTTCACGATGAGGAAGTCCGATGGATTGATCGGTGCGGCCTCAAGCTTCACGAGCACTTCCCCCGCTTCCAACGTGGGCTCAGGAGCCTCGTTCAACGCGATCACTTCTTCCGGGTTGCCGAAACGTAGCAGCTGCAATCTCTTCATAAACAGATCCTCCATCGGTGGTGGTAAGCGGCTACCAGATATGGGATGGAGTGAATCGGTATAATGATGCAACTGGTTTGAGAGATTTTTTAGCCAGGAGGGCTTGATGCAGCGGAAATGTCTGGATGGGAGTAGTTGCCCGGTTGCGCGGTCGCTGGACAGCATCGGGGACTGGTGGACCCTGCTGATTGTCAGGGATGCGATGCTGGGGGTGCGGCGGTTCAGCAAGTTTCAGGGGAGCCTGGGGCTCGCTCGAAATGTGTTGAGTGTGCGGCTGAAGAAGATGGTGGCGGATGGAGTGATGACGATGGGGCCGGCAGCGGATGGCACGTCGTATCGGGAGTATGTGTTGACGGAAAAGGGCGAGGCGCTCCTTCCAGTGCTTGTGGCGATGAGGCAGTGGGGAGAGCGGTATTTGTTTCAGCCAGAAGAGCCGCGTGAGGAGTTGGTGAACCGGCATTCGGGTAAGAAGCTGGAGCGGATGCGGGTTCGGGATGAGGACGGGCTGGAGAGCGGAGTGGCGGATTTAGGGTTGGTGACGGCGGCCTGAAGGTGGGTTGTCGCCTTGACACTGCCGTTCGGTTACGCGATGCTTAGAGGCTAGGCCTCTTTTTTCGCGGTATGGAATAGCTGCGTCCGCTGGAGCGGGCTTGCAGTGTGTTTTTTTGCTGCAGCTAATCGGGCTGGCCAGTGAAGATCTTGTGTTGTTGAACGGAGCGGATGGATGTTTGCGATGTGGCTGCAGAGTAGCGGTATTGCGGGCGGATTTGGAAACCTGGGAAGTCTGGCACTGCCGATTTTGTTTTTTGTTGTGCTGTACTTTTTGATGATCGCTCCTAACCAGAGGAAGCAGAAAAAGTGGCAGGAGATGCTGGGTCAGTTGAAGTCCGGCGACCGCGTGACGACCAATGGTGGGATTCGCGGAACCATATTGAGTGTGAAGGATGATGTTGTGGTGTTGCGGATTCAGCCGGACGGCGTGAAGCTGGAGTTCGTCAAGAGCTCGATTGCCGCAGTGACCACGGATGAACAGACCGCCTGAGGGTCTGAAGCAATGTTTGTCAGTAGATGCAAATGAGATTGGACCGTTTATTACGGATAAGGACAAGCAGGGATGACGGCGGCGGAGTTTGAGGTTGAACGCTGCGGCTGAACCCTTCAATAGAGATCATGGGCAAGAATCTGGCCGGGAAACTGGCACTCATCGTTGGAGTATTGGTGGTCTTCTGTTTCGGCATCGTGGGGATTCCTCATGGCGGGCTGAAGGAGTCGATCAAGAACCGGATTAATCTGGGTCTCGACCTCAAGGGCGGCACTCACCTGGTGCTGGAGGTGCACGTCGCTGAGGCGATTGGTTCGGCTACGGACCGAGACGTGCAGCGGATTGAGGATGACTTCCAGAAGGCTGGGATTACGGGCGCGACCGTGGGCAAGACGGATGCGACGCGGCCACAGACGGTTGTGGTTGCGGGGATTCCGGCGGCGAAGTTGGGCGATGCTCGCGGGATTCTGCAGGGGAGCGACTACTCGAACTACGACGTGGTGACGACTGCGGACGGCTCGACGCTGACGATGAAGCCGGCGGCGATTCGCGATCTGGAGACGCGGACGCTGGATACGTCGATCGAGACGATTCGTCAGCGCGTGGACAATCTGGGCGTGGCGGAGCCGGTGATTCAGAAGTATGGGCTGGGCGAGAACCAGATCCTTGTAGAGCTGCCTGGCGTGAGCGATCCGGGCCGCGTGGAAGAGATTATTCAGTCGACGGCGAAGCTCTCGATTCATGAGGTGATGGGCGGGCCATACGAGAATGACCAGGCGGCGCTGACTGCGAATAATGGCGTGATTCCGGCGGATGCGATGCTGGTGCGCGGGTCGGCCCAGGCTGGGGCTCCGGAGGCGGTCTATCTTCTGAAGCGGGTGAGCGAGGTGGAAGGTACGGACTTCCGCGATGCGCAGCCCTCGACAGACCAAAATGGGCGGCCGAATATCCGGTTTAACCTTACGACTGAGGCGGGAGACCGCTTCTACAAGTACACGTCGGCTCACTCGAGCACGAGCGCGTCGCCGGGTTCGATGGCGATTGTGCTGGACAACAAGGTGCGCGAGGTCGCGAGCATCAATTCGGCGATTCGCGACTCGGGGGAGATTGAGGGCGGATTTACGCAGCAGCAGGCGAATGACCTGTCTCTCATGCTGCGGACAGGCGCGCTGCCGGCGACGATCTCGTTTTTGGAGACGCGGACGGTTGGGCCGAGCCTGGGCGCGGCTTCGATTCATCAGGGGATTGTGGCGGCAGTTGCGGGCATGCTGGCTGTGATGGTCTTCATGCTGGTGTACTACCGCGGGGCGGGCATCAATGCGGACCTGGCGCTGTTCTTGAATCTTGTGATCCTGCTTGGGTTTATGGGCTTCACGGGATCGACGCTGACGCTGCCGGGGATTGCGGGCGTGATTCTGACGATTGGTATGGGCGTGGACTCGAATGTGCTGATCTTTGAGCGCATCCGCGAAGAGCTGCGGTCGGGCAAGACGGCAGCGGCGGCGGTGCAGCAGGGATTTACGCATGCGTTGACGACGATTATCGATACCCACGTGACGACGATCGTTTCGGCGCTGATTCTCTTCCTGTTCGGGACGGGCCCGGTGCGCGGATTTGCGGTGACACTGGCGTTTGGTTTGTTTGCCAACCTGTTTACTGCGGTGTTTGTGTCGCGGCTGATCTTCGACACGATTCTGCAGAAGAAGGAACGCGGCGCGGCGCTGTCGATTTAGATTTTCTGAGAGATTGCGGGGCCTGGGGCCACCGCTGAGGGTTTGAAGCGTGAGTCTGGAACTGTTTCGTACAACGAATATCGATTGGCTTGGGAAGAAGTGGTACTTCCTTGGGTTTTCGCTGATTTTTTCTGTCCTCGGCGTGCTGAGCATGCTGTTCTGGCATGGCATTCCGCGCGGGGTCGACTTCAAGGGCGGCACGCAGATTCGCGTGGCCTTCGACCGGACACCGAATGAGGACCAGCTCCGGCAGGCCATGGATAAGGCAGGAGTGCGGGATTTCACGATTCAGCGGGTTAGCGATCCGAGCGGCCAGGCGGCGAACAAGGTCATCATTTCGCTGCCGCAGTCGACGGCAACCGACCAGGCGCACGACCAGGGGCGTCAGGGCGTGGAGAATGCTCTGTCGGCGAACTATCACGACTCCGGCTTTACGATCGAAGGGGTTGACATTGTTGGACCTACGGCTGGTCTGCAGTTGCAGAAGCAGGCGGCGTGGGCGACGGTTTATTCGCTGATTGGGATGCTGGTGTACTTGTGGTTCCGGTTTGAGTTGATTTATGGCCTGGCGGCGGTGGTGGCGGTTTTCCACGACACACTGATTACCGTGGGCGCTTTCAGTTTGACGAACCAGGAGATTACGCTTACTGTAATCGCAGCTATCCTCACATTGATTGGTTATTCGATGAACGACACTATCGTCGTTTTCGACCGTATTCGCGAGAATCTTGCGACATCGCGGCGAGAGTCGTTACATGACGTGGTGAATCGGAGCATCAATCAAACACTGAGCCGGACTGTGATTTCGTCAGGTCTGACGTTTTTGACCGTGCTTTCGCTGTACCTGTTTGGCGGTGAGGTGTTGCACGGGTTTTCGTTCGCATTGGTGGTTGGAATTCTGATCGGGACCTACTCATCGATTGCCGTAGCGGCGCCGATGTTGGTGGCATACCAGGACTGGCGGGTGAAGCGGGGCAAGATCGCTTCGCTGCCGGCGGGGAAGCGGGCCAAGGCTTAGGGTTACCGGTGTAGCGGCCGGATCAGAACTGCGGGAACAAGGTTACGGGAACAAAAAAAAGCTCCGTGGTGTCTAAAGACAAATAGCTCTTCTTTACCGTAGAGAGGCTCCCATGTTCGAAGATTCATTGATGGAATCCGGCGGCAGGATCAAGACCAAGTCCAAGTATTGGATGATTGCGACGTTTACGTTCAATGGTGTGATTCTGGCGACGATGATTTTGATTCCGCTGCTGTATCCGGAGGCGTTGCCGAAGACGGCGATGACCGCGATGCTGACAGCGCCACCCCCACCCCCTCCACCCCCTCCGCCACCGCCTCCACAGCAGATTGTGAAGCCGATCAAAATGGTTTCGGAGATCGATCAGGGTCTGCATGCGCCGACGAAGATCCCGAAGGACATTAAGATGCTGAAGGAAGATGCTGCGCCTCCGCAGATGGCTGGCGTTGCCGGTATGGCGGGAATGGGTAGCGGCAGCGGCGTCCCGGGCGGCGTGATGGGCGGTATTGGCACGGCGCCTACGCCGGTAGTCAAGGTTGCTCCCCCGAAAGGACCACAGCGTGTATCGAGCGGTGTAATCGCGGGTCTCAAGATCTCGGGGGCGCCTCCGGTCTATCCTCCGATTGCGAAGGCCGCGCACGTATCCGGTTCCGTCGTGCTCCACGCGATTATCTCGAAGGATGGCACCATCAAGAACCTGTCCGTGCTGAGTGGTCCCGAGATGCTGCGAACGGCAGCGACGGAAGCAGTGCAGAACTGGCGGTACAAGCCATTTCTGTTGAACGGCGAGGCCACCGAAGTGGATACGCAGATTACCGTCAACTTCAATTTTGGCGGCGGCTAGACCAGGGGTCCCGCGCTACCTAACGTTTCTCGAGGGTCCTTCCATGGTGCGAACTTTTGGGGGATTCCCGGGTAAAGAATCAGAAAGTTAGAGTTCTACCAGGAGGAAATATTCCAGTGATTCTCGCTCATCTCGCAACCGTTTTCGCTCACGTTCCGGCCTCTCTCGCGATGTACTTCGAAGAGGCTCAGGTCAGCTTCAGTGTGATGGGCCTTTGGTCCAACATGGGCTGGCTGGCACGCTGCGTCGTCATTCTACTTTTCATCATGTCGATCTGGTCACTCGCTGTGATCATCGACCGGGCTCTGTACTTCTCGGCTGCCCGCAAGCAGTCCCGCGAGTTTGCCCCCAAGGTTGCCGGTGCCCTGAAGGATGGCCGTCTGGACGAGGCGATCAAGGTTGCTGACCGTTCCAAGAAGTCGCACCTGGCTGAGGTTGTTACCGCCGGTCTGCAGGAGTTCCGCAGCTTCGGTTCGGGTGGCAGCATCACCGAGGAGCAGATCGAGAGCTCCAAGCGCGCTCTCGAGCGCTCTGAGGCGATCGTTCATGCGAAGCTGAAGAGGGGTCTCGGCGGTCTGGCGACGATCGGTTCGACGGCACCGTTTATCGGACTGTTCGGCACGGTGGTCGGTATTTTGAACGCGTTCCAACAGATTGCAACCCAGAAGACTTCGGGTATCGGCGCGGTTGCCGGCGGTATCTCTGAGGCTCTTGTGACGACGGCGTTCGGCCTTCTGGTGGCTATCCCGGCCGTTATGACGTTCAACTACTTCACCGGCAAGGTGGAGGCGTTCGACGTCGAGATGGACAACAGCTCCAGCGAACTGGTTGACTACTTCATCAAGCAGAGCCACAACCGGTAAGGCTTGGTTCTTCCGAAGTAAGCCAATTACCCTGCGAGAATCACTCCTCTGGCCGGGCTCTCCGGATGTCGACAAGCGAACGGCATCCGGAGGCCGGACAGGAAATTGCGGGGAGAGCGCAAACAAAGCAAACCGGACGGAGCATACGTTATGGGCATCAATAAACGGGATGAAGGCAAGAAGGTCAACTCCAATATCAACGTGACCCCGATGGTCGACGTGATGCTGGTATTGCTGATCATCTTCATGGTCATCACCCCCATGCTGAACAACAAAGTCAACGTGGATCTGCCGAAGGCCGATGCGGCTGTTGTGATGGAAGACGCGAATAAGGAAGACGCTGTTGTGGTCGCGGTAACGCGGGACGGCAGAACGTTTCTGGGCGGCGATCAGGTGACACTGGATGATCTGGGGCCCAAGATTTCGGCGAAGCTCGAGAACAAGCTGAGCAAAGAGGTCTTCATGCGGGCCGATCAGCGCGCGAACTATGGCAAGGTGATGGATGCGGTCGATGGAATCCGCTCAGCCGGAGTTAGCCAGCTTGGCTTGCTTACGGAGAGACAGGACGACACAGGCGCAACCACGACAACGAAGAAGTAGGGCAGTGATTTTGTAAGAGCCGAATCTGCAAAGCTGCAGCGGCTGGATTTGAGGAGATTGCTATGGGAATGGGTGGAGGAAATTCCGGCGGAGCGATGTCGGACATGAATGTAACGCCGCTGATCGACGTCCTTCTGGTGCTGTTGATCATCTTCATGGTCATCGTTCCGGTAACGCCACGTGGGTTGGAGACACTGGTGCCGCAGCCGCCAAAGGACCACAAGGAAGAGCCTCAGAACGATCGCACGATCGTCGTTCAGGTGCGCTCGAATGGTGCAGCGCCTCCGTCTTATCTGATCAATGAGACAGCCTTCAGCAAGAATGACCTTGAGCCAAAGCTGTCGGAGATCTTTGCGACTCGGCAGGAGAAGGTGATGTTCGTGAAGGGCGATAAGGATCTGGACTTCAGCAAAGTTGCCGAGGTCATCGACTTCGGTCATCAGGCTGGCGTGGATAATATCGGCCTAATTACACCGCGGGTTGAAGCGGGACAGTAAGTCCGTCTGATTAGGCAAGTTTGCAACGAAGACAAGGCATTGTTACGGGCGGTGCGGCCGATTTGGGCTAGCCGCCCGGAGCTTTTTGCGAGCTTGTGGTGTCTGAAGGAGAGAGTGCTCGCTCACCCAATTTCTGATTGGGAGATGATGACAATGGCATTCTCGACGAATAGCACCTCTGAAAGCAGTGGCCTTCGCACTGAGATTAACGTAACGCCCCTTATCGATGTTTTACTGGTCATGCTCATCATATTTATGGTGATCGTACCGGTGATGCCGCATGGTTTGAAGTCGGCGATTCCGGCTACCGATCGCTCGGGTGGGGAGAGTGCGGCGGGGCCGGTGCTGGTCCAGGTGGAACAGGGCGAGACGGCAGCGCGCTACATGGTGGATGGCATTGGTGCGGAGAGAGTCGATCTTCAACAACGGCTGGCAGAGGCTCTGGCACGGAGACCCGCGCGGCAGATGCTCGTCAAGGCGGATGCCCGGCTGGATTATTGGGTGGTGGCTGGTGTTATCGACGCTGGGCAGGCTGCGGGGGCGAACGGGATCGGTTTGGTGACGCGAGGAACTGCGGGAATGCCGAAGTGAAATTCTCGGGGATAAGACCGGTGAGCAAGATTCATCGCACGATCGGTTGGGAACCGGGTGAGGGTGTGTGCGTATTGATATTGGGAGGTCTCTGGCGCTCGGAAGGTCGGTGGTCGAACGCTACCCGCCCCTCGCCCATCAGCCCTCGCCCTATGAAAAAATGCTGAATGGATCGAACCACTCCACCCTTCCCCAACCCATTCTGGCAGGCACTCACCACTGAGCAATCAGCTATCGCGATCGGGTCAACCCTCGCGCGCCGTTACCCCGGTGATGTCATCCCCTTCGCTGGCCTCGTCGACCCCAGCGTCGCCTCACTCAACGCCCTCCGCGAGCTGCTTGCGTCGCAAGAGTCCATCTACATCACTGGCGAAGATCTCCCAGAAGTCGCTGGTCTCGAGCGCCGAGGAAGCATCTCGGGGTGGCAGATGCACTTCTCCGAACCAATCCCCGATCGGGGCCCCACAGGGCCAGCTATCGCCCCGCTGGGCGCGGGCGACTCGCCTGCTATGGTGGCCCTTACGGACGCGGCATTTCCGGGATTCTTTCGCGCGCGGACCTATATCCTTGGCCACTATTTCGGCATTCATGTTGACGGGGCACTTGTCGCGATGGCGGGCGAGCGAATTGTTATCCCTGGCTACCGCGAGATCAGCGCTGTCTGCACGCTTCCGGGCCACACCGGCAAAGGCTACGCCGCACACTTGATCCGTCATCTCGTTCGCTTCCACGCCTCCCTGGGGTTGCGGTCGTTTTTGCACGTGGCAGGCAACAACCAGCGCGCCATCGACCTCTACGAGCGGCTCGGGTTCAAGAAAACGGCTCCCATCACCTTCAACCGTTTCCGTCGTTCGAACTAAACTCGGCCTCGTCACATTGGCCTTTTTTCCTGGGTGTTTTTCGGGGGTGGTTTTGCAAAATTTGGGCAGAAGTTGATGGTTTTTTGTGGTGAAGTTGTGGTTTTTGGATGGTAAAACGTGGTGATTTGTGTGGTGTTTTTGTGGTGGCGGAAACATGCCACTGTTTTGAAATATTTCTGTGGAAAATTCCTGGTAACCCGGAAGGACGATGCTAAAGAGGTCTTCCCTACTCCACCACGACCAGAACGTCCCCGGCTCCGACCGTGTCTCCAACTGACACCCCCACCTTTGCCACCCTTCCTGCCTTCGAGGTCTTCAGTTCGTTCTGCATCTTCATCGCCTCAATCACGACCACACCCTGTCCCTCTGCGACCTCGTCGCCAACCTCGACCAGCAGTCGCACTACGCGTCCCGGCATTGGGGCCTTCACGGGCCGCGGACCCTGTGCTCCTCCGGCACTCCCGCGTCTTCCCTGCAACGACCGCGGGTCTTCTACTGCGAAACCATACCTCTGGCCATCGATCACTACTCCGTCGTCGTCCAAAATGCATCGGTACTGACGCCCCTCGACGATGAGGGACATCACACCCGGCTCCAGCACTCGCACATCGACCTGCAACACTCGCCCATCTACCGAGCACTCCAACACACCGGCGCGCAATCCTGAGGGCAACTCCACCCGCCGCTTCTTCCCGCCGATCTCCAGCAAGACGGTCATAGGCGCAAACCTTCCCGCCGCCCCGCGACGGCCCAGCGACTCTCCTCGGCAACGTCAGACGCGAGCGTGGTCTCAGCCTTTGCGGAGGCCGCGAACAAAGCTGCTGCCAGCGCAATGATCTCCTCCGGCACGGCCTCCTTCGCGTCGGTTGGTCCTGAAGCCAGGAGCTGCTCGAGGTAGCCCGTATCGATCCGCGCCGCGCGAAAGTCTTCATCCGTCAGAATTCGTCGGAACAGCCCTAGATTCGTCTTGATTCCGCCGATGACATACTCGTCCAGCGCACGGAGCATTCGGTCGATCGCCATCTCGCGCGTCGGCGCGAACGCCACCAGCTTCGACAGCATCGGATCGTAGTCCAGTGGCACGCTCCACCCCGCGAACACTGCACAGTCCTCCCTGATGCCTGGGCCTCCCGGCTGCACGAGCCGGGTAATCAGGCCCGGTGACGGAAAGAAATTGTTCTCCGGATCCTCGGCGTAGATCCTGCATTCGATGGCGTGCCCGCGGAGGTGAACATCGTCCTGCGTGATTGGTAGACGTTCGCCCATTGCGACTCGAAGTTGCAGATGCACCAGGTCAAGACCTGTTACCAGCTCCGTGACTGGATGCTCCACCTGCAAGCGTGTATTCATCTCGAGGAAGTAGAAGTTCTGCTCGGCGTCAACCAGGAACTCGACCGTTCCGGCATTGACGTAGCCCGCTGAGAGCGCCAATCGAACCGCGGCCTCTCCCATCCTTCGGCGCAGTGCTTCACCTACTACGGCGGAAGGAGCTTCTTCGATCACCTTTTGATGGCGCCGCTGCACCGAGCACTCGCGCTCGCCGAGATAGACGCAGTTGCCGTGCTCATCTGCCATCAGCTGGATCTCGATGTGCCGTGGGCGCTCGATCAGCTTCTCGAGATATACCTCTCCCGAGCCAAAGCTTCGCTCCGCCTCACTCGACGCGGCTACGAACGCCGAAGCTAAGTCCTCAGGCCGCGTCACTGCTCGCATGCCCTTTCCGCCACCTCCGGCCGCCGCTTTCAGCATTACGGGGTAGCCAATCCCCTGAGCAACGCGCTCGGCCTCGGCGACATCGGCCAACCCGCGCACACTTCCGGGAACCCGCGGCATCTCTGCCGCATCCGCAGCCTGCCTGGCTCTGGTCTTCGACCCCAGCACCCGCATCGCACTCGCGGGAGGCCCGATGAACGTCACGCCCACCGCCGCGCAGGCCTCCGCGAACTCCGCGTTCTCTGACAGGAACCCATATCCGGGATGGATCGAGTCGGCCCCTGCCCGTCGCGCCACTTCCAGGATCAAGTCTCCGCGTAGATAGCTCTCTGTCGCTGGAGCTGGACCTAGACGGTACGCCTCATCCGCATGGAGCACGTGCAACGCTCCGCGGTCGGAGTCGGAGTAGACGGCGACCGTGACCATTCCCATCTCGCGGCAGGCGCGAATCACTCGCAGGGCAATCTCTCCGCGGTTCGCAATCAGCACTTTTTTTATGGAGCGTCGCAAGGGGCAATTCTATCGCAGTGGTGAGTTTCATCGCTCACAACGAATAGAGGCCGGTAGTAAGTCAGTTTGGAGTGAATGATGGAAGTTTCCTAAAGCCGACTTTTCGGGAACGCCAGCCGTATAGCTAAAGACAAGAGCGTTTCCCATTACCAATCTGGCATAGGAGTCATGTAACCATTTATTGTGGGTTGTATGAGGAGCAGCATCGGGCGCGGGGTATGGGCTTGGCTATTGTGCGCCCTGCTGTTCTGGCTCACAGTGAATCCGCCACACTGCGACCTTTGTGATGGAACTTCCATGTCGGTCGCCTCGGCGCGGCAGCCCCTCCTCAGGCACAACCATCCCATTGCACCTGATAGCTGTAATGGCATCTGCACTTGCTGCGGATTCTACGGCCTTCCAAATAGCGATCGGGTTCTCGTCCCCGTGAACACTGCCCTCGCCGATATCGTGCCCGAATCAACGCGTCCTGCGCTTACTCCACGCTCCGCAGTATTCCGTCCGCCCCGTCTGGTGGCCTCCTAGCTCATCGTCTTCCGCGTCATTGGCGCGGATCGAATCAGGCCTGAACCTGGAGACTCCCATGCGTATGCACAGATTCACGCTCTTCGGAGCGTATACCTTTCTGTTGTGCTGCCTGCCTGCTTTTGGGCAGACGGTTATGAATGACTCCTCCGCCCACCCAACAAAGACTTACGCAGCTGACGGTACTGTGGCGATCCTGGAGGTCGGAGCATCCACAAACTGGAACGTCAACGGCGGCGCTGCCACGTTCGCTCCAAATCTTGCTGCAGAGTGTACCCCTATCGAGAACTGGCTCGAACTTGAGGCGGGAGTTTCGCCGTTCTTCACACGCAACTCGACAGAATGGGATACGGATTTCCTTTTCAAGAAACCCTGGGACATCTCCCGCAAAGCCGAGTTCATGCTGGGCGTGGGACCGCAATGGGCTCACATAAAACAAAGCGGCAAGACAAGAGATACCTTTTCTGCGGAGTTGGCCGGAGACTTCATGTTCTGGCCAACCGGAAAGCATCGCTTCGGGTGGTATCTGGAACCTGCATATGACTACAGCTTCGCAGGTGGTCATATCCAGTCGATAGGCATGTCCGCCGGCCTGCTGATCGGCATCCGGTGAACGTCCGGGGCTTTGGAGTGGCCCGCTACTCTGAAGCCCCGCTTATTGGCTAACGATATGTCGGCTTCTCGGAAGTTGGCGCGGATGTGCGAAGTCTGCTCTTCCCCGATTTTCGGGGATGCGCACGTTGGTAAACGCGTGCCGGGTTCAGGCATGGGGTGGTCCCTGTTGCGGATGGACTACGGCCAATCCCACAGCGTTCACCAATTGAAGATCGACACCTGGCGGAATTCAGCACTCAGCACATTCCCAATATGGCACAAGGAGCGCCATGATTCGGAAATATCGGGCGGCTGGCGCGGGCCTCCAGTGTTACTTTCGGAGTTGATAAACGGTATTTGATCTTTCGCATTTTGGAAAAAAACCAGCCAGTTGAGAATGTCGGCAATGAAATTGAGAAACCTCCTTATCTGAATTGATCGACCTCCAGAACGCTACACCAACCACGCCGTCTGCCGTCTCTGTGGTGACGTCCTCCTCAAGAAGGGCGCGAAGAGCTGCGTACCTTTCGGCATCACGACTAGGCAGTTAATGAACGGGCTTTAACGCAACACCCCGCATTGTTGAGTAGTAAAGGGATTTTTATGTCACGAGTGATTTTTAGGGCTTTGCGGTGGTATTGGGCTGCCGTAATAGCGAAGGAAACCGAGGAGGAAGCGACAACACGTCAGACCTTCGGTGGTCCGTAAAGGCGTTGTCCCGCACCGCAGAGCAGTAGAGGGAGAATATGAAAAGATTTTGGCGTTGGCTTCGGTCTGAGCACTACAGTGATACCGCTGAATGCGCTCTTTGCCACAGGCAGGGCCGCAAAAAAGAGATGTTCCACTCCCCTCCCTATGGCTGGTTCTGTAACCAGGATGAGGCCGATAAGGTGTGGTGGGAAATGCAGAATCGGTAATTTACCCGCATTGCAGAGCAGCAAAGGGAGTCTTGAATGTCTGCACGTAGTTTTCTGCTTGGTGTGTTTGAAGTTATCTTCTGTCTGGCCGCTATCGCCTGGTTTATCTGGGAAGTCATCTACTGTCTTGGGTACGTAAAACTACCCTATTGGGCGGCCTAACATGAGAATGAAACAGGTTCTCATCTTTGTATCCGTGTTGGGTATCGCGCTCCTACTTGCGTCAACGCTCTGGGACTACGCATACGCTCACCGTGATGATGTGACGGTCGGGCCCGACAACTCCCGCGAAAGCTCCAAACCGTCCGACAGGCCCCGATAACGGAGTCATCATTGAGCAAACTCAGTCGTATCCTTAGGGAACTTAACCCCATTAGGGAAACCGCACGCTGCAAATGGTGCGGAGAGCGCGAATACAAGGAGTTCATGGTGCGGAGGTTTTGGATTGGTTGGTTTTGCAATGAAGAGGAAATCAGCGAGTACCTAGATAAGGACCGTGATCTTTAGGCTCTCTCCCAGTTCGTCGCAGTGATCTGGTGCCACTCAAGAACAAAGCCATAGTCTGATTCCTTACCCATGCCGGCTGAAAGATAAGCTCGTCGCCTCTCACGCGGATAAAGCAGCCGGTGGCCAGTGAGAGAGCCTTACTTTTCCGCCAGCTCTTAATGTTTTCATGGCCCATTTGAAATCATGCATGGCCCGCGAAACTGGCTTTCCCCAAATATCCGGTTCTACAGCTTCGGCTCAGGTGAATCTTCGAGGCGGTCTACAATTTATATGAATTTAGATAAATCGGGGAAGTAAGCAGGGGCATCCAAGGGGAAGACATCATGAGGCTCAAGCTGAAATACGTATTCCTTACTGCGCTGACTTTGGCTGGGTCGATGGCGTGGGCCGATACGTTGGAGTTGAAGAACGGCAGCCTGATCAAGGGCAAGTTCCTGGGTGGTACAGCGACTGAGATCAGCTTCCAGGTCGGGGCGACGGTACAGAAATATAACGTCGCTGACGTTGTTTCGCTCAAGTTCGATTCGGAAGGCGGAGCAGGCGCCACGGCGACGCAGCCACTGAGTTCCCTTCCCGATGATCCGGGGACGGTAGCGCATGGAGTAAGTCCGCTGGCGCCGCAGGGCCTGAGTTCGCTTCCTGACGATCCGGCAACCGTGGCGCATGTCGAAGCGAAGCCTGCCTTTGTCACAATTCCGGCCGGGACGCGAATTTCTGTGCGCACGATTGATGCCATCGATTCGGCCGAAAATGTCGTGGGAGACCGCTTCCAGGCTGCGCTTGAAGAACCCCTGATGTTGCAGGGCAACATGGTAGTCGCGGCAGATTCCCCCGTCTATGGCCGGCTGACGCAATCGAAGGAGTCAGGAACGTTCGCCGGCAGATCGAAGCTGCGCCTGGAGCTGACCGGGATCGTAGTGAATGGAAAATTGGTGCCTGTGGTGACGGGAGAATATGAAGTTGCCGGGAAGTCGCGCGGCGCTAGCACTGCGAAGAGGACGGCTGGCGGGGCGGTTCTTGGAGCGATCATCGGTGCTGCTGCCGACGGTGGTGAAGGAGCAGCGATCGGCGCGGGTGCCGGCGCAGGTGCTGGCGCAGCCTCGGAGATCATTACTGGGGGCGACCAGGTGAAGGTGCCGAGTGAGACCCTGCTTGATTTCATGCTGCAGCAAGATGTGTCGATACCGACGCGCCATAGCTGATTGCTGACACACGCTCACGGAAGACGCCCAGTCAAACGCTGTCGACAGTGTGGGAATGCATGTGCCGGTATCGTGTGAATGTGAAGGTGCAGATTTTCGAGGGGCAGGACCGAGTTTACGATCGTCGCATGAGTTTGAGCATGGGCGAAAGTCGTTGTGTTCAAAAATTCAACCCTAACTCAAGCACCACGGTCGGAGCTGTGAAACCAGCGTTGAAGATGTAGACCGTGGATTCCCATTTTTTGCGGGAGATGCCAAGGAAGAAGCCGCGTTGCACGTCCAGGCTGGTTTGGAAAGCCCTCGTACGTTGCGCTACTAATCCCACTTGAAGCCAATCCTTCGGCGAGTAAGTAAATTGTGGCCACGTGTAGTAAAAGCTCCCGGACTTATGGGTCGTGTCGAATACATATTCGTTCGAGATTGATAGCTGGAACTTCTTGTAGCTCAGCGACGCTTCACAACCGGGTGCGATTCCAGTCGTTCTTCCGAAGACGCCACCGATCATCGGCGTAACGTCCAGCGTGAGCTTCTTGCCAGCTTCGAAGTTGTATCCGACCCATAAGGAGCCCGTCCGCAGATTTTCGTCGTTGTAGCGCGCCTCCAAATGCAGCCATGAGCGATCCGCCGAGAGGACTGGACTCACATAATCAGTTTCGTTGGGGATAATGTAGCCGTCGGTGGTGAGGTTGAATGTCCAGGGGTTCTTGACGGCGTCGGGAGGGTTGGCCTGGGCAGTGTTGGCCGTCGCCTGGCAAAACAACTGCCCGGCGGAGAGGATAGCCACCGCAAATACCATGAGTTGTCTCGTGGCCTTCATCCTCCGGCGATTGCAGCTATGGTTGCTCTTTGTCTTTTGCGTCTGCCGACGTTCCTGGGCCGAGCTTCTCTTCGTCCTGGCGTTCTTTCTGGCGGAGGTCCTTTATCTGGGCTCGCGCTGTACTGTGGAACTCCTCTTCTTTGTTGCGTTCGTCGCGCCAGATTTTGAGCCGCTGGAAGAAGGAGAGTCCGGAGAGCTGCGTCCTGGTCTTCTCCCTCACCGACAGTGCTTCGCTTCTTTCTGTTTTCAGAACACCCGATTCCTCTTTTCGCATGGCGACACGCATCTCGATTTCACGTTCGCGTTCGTCCTCCAGCTGTTCGAGGAGTCGGCTGTTCGATGCCATGACGTCGACGAGTGCGCTGGTAGTCCAGGCAAAAGTAAACAACCCGGAGATGGCGATGATCGGGCTGATGTTTCGCCAATTTTTGTCGATGTCAAGACTCCCCATGCCAAGCGTTGTGTATGCGTTGGCACAGTAGTAGATCGCGTCATACGCATGCTTAACAAAACCGGTGTGAATAATGACTAACGCCCACATTGTGATCTCGACGACGTGCAAAGCAAGCATCAAAAAGATGGACCAACCAACCAGAAGCGCACCTGCTGCAAGCCTGGGTCGTCCGGAACGCAGGCGTCGTTGTCTGCGCTTTTGCTGGACAGAAATCATGTGCAGGCCGGCGCCGTGAAATAGAGCAAGAACCACCAGCATCAAGGAACCGATGCCCACAGAGGCCAGCGGCTTGTATTCGTCCGGAATTTTGGCCAGCAGCGTAGGGATATCAAACACGCGATTGCCCTTGCCTTCTCAGTACGGCGTTGTCATTGCCCCAGCCCACCTCGTCAACTGGGATAAAGACGATCGATTTGCCCAAAGTTGACAGCTCAATCCGCGAACCAGCGCGCAAATTCAACTCGGAGACAGGATAGAAGTGTCGTGATCGCTTCAGCGACTGCCAAAACTAGTAGTTGCGGAGGAAAATCGCCTAAGTTGCCGGATTGTGTCCATGACGGGGCAAGATGACCCCAACGAAAGAGGCCTCCCATCCGGGAGGCCTCTGTTTCTTGAAGCGGTAACGACTACTGCATCGTTACGCCGCCCTGCGTTGCCTTTTCCTTCTTCAGCTCATTGGCCTTGCGTGCGCCCATGGCCTTCTGGATCCATTCGTCGACTTGCGCCATGTCAGCCTTGCGAGCATTTTCATCTCCGCACTCGAGGTCAGCCTTGCGCCGGTACATGAGCTGCAGGTACTGCATCGCGTCGTCGTACGTCGGGTTCAGCTCGACCGCTTTGTGGAGATACTGCAGGCCTTCGTTGACGAGGTCCGTGTTGGCCGCCTGTAACTTTTGGCAAGCGCCTTTGCTCTTCTTCGCATTGCCGTCGCCGAGGTCGGTAAGCCCGTCCGCCGCGAGAATCGTGATGGCGTTCTTGTAGGCCAGCGTCCAATCCACGAATCCTACGATGTAATACGCTTCCGGATCGTTGGGAGCAATGGCGATGACCTTCTTCTCGTAATCCTTCGCCTTATCAAATTGTTTGATATTGCGATTGATCGAAGCCATCTGCTTCAGCGCGGTAAGGTCGTTCGGATCCTTGTCGAGCACAGCCTGGAAGCCGTTGAGAGCCTTTTGCGCGATCGCCAGATTCTCCGGCGTATCCAGATTGGGGACGACCTGATAGGAGTACGCCGTCGCCAGATAAAGCTTCGCGTCCTCATAGTTCGGGTCCAGCGCAATCGATTGCTGGAAGTGGTTCACAGCCTCTTCGTAACGCGCATTCTTGAAAGCCTGCACGCCCTTGGTCAGCTGATCCCGAGCTTTCAGGCGATTACACCCGGTTGCAGACATAAGAAGCAGCGCCAGCAGAGCGGCCGACACCGGAATCCGTGCGGTGAATTTCATTGGGCGAATCGTCTCCTTCAAAATGGGCACGAGTTTATCTTGCTTGGAAAGGCGAAGCTTTCGAATCTGGGTTCTCGGC
The DNA here is from genome assembly GCA_963841335.1 of uncultured Acidobacteriaceae bacterium. GTDB lineage: Bacteria > Acidobacteriota > Terriglobia > Terriglobales > Acidobacteriaceae > Edaphobacter. The sequence continues at coordinate 2,189,736 of CAWJCF010000001.1, forward strand.
TTAGCTTCGATTGTAATCGTACACGTTCTCAAATGGCTAGAACACCTTGTTTCCTTGGTTTTGAGAACAAGTTTCCGTTTCCCGTAGACGGATATCCCTGACAACTGGTTTCAGCCCGGCATTACTCTAGTCGCAGACCGCAACTCTAGACAATACGCCCGTCCCGCATTTTGACGATCCGGTCGGCATAGGAGGCCGCGTCCGTGTCGTGGGTAATCATCAAAATGGTCTGTCCCAGGCGCTGATTCAGGTCCTTCATCAGTTTCAGAACTGCTGCCGAATTCTCGCTGTCCAGATTGCCTGTGGGCTCGTCGGCCAACAAAATCGCCGGGGAATTCACGATTCCGCGGGCAATGGCCACTCGCTGCTGCTGGCCTCCGGAGAGCGCGCGGGGCTTATGCTTCATTCGGTCCGCGATACCCAAAAGGTTCAGGACCTCCTGAAATTCAGGATCGAATCCGACGGGACGCCCGCCAATGTACTGGACGATGCGGATATTGTCCTCGGCGGTCAGCGTAGGCAGCAGGTTGTACTTCTGAAACACGAACCCTACTGCGGTCTTCCGCAACTCGGTCCGCTCCGGGTTCGTCATTCCGGCCAGATCACGATCCTTGATCTTCACATGGCCGGAGGTCGCCGGAGTCAGCCCTCCGAGAACGTGGAAGAGAGTGGATTTACCCGACCCGGAGGCTCCGACAATGGCGACGAACTCGCCCTTCTGGACCGCCAGATCCACGCCCCGGAGAGCATGCACCGGCACGTCGCCTACCTGGTAGGTTTTGGTCAGGCCACTGATTTCGATGATCGTCGGCTCACTCATAGGAAAGAGCCTCCGTAACGTCCTGCTTCACTGCTTTGAGGCCCGGCATAATCGCGCCCAGCAGGGCTCCGGCTACCGCGATTCCTGTGGCAATTGGCCACCAGGCGTAGACCGTCTCCTGCACCAGGCTTGCCGGCACCGAATGTTTCATCATCCACTGCGTGACGTAGGTCAGCGCAATTCCAAGTACCGAGCCAATCAACGCCAGCAGCAAGGTCTCGCGAAAGAGAAGATTCAGAATCAGGCCCGATGAGCCGCCCACCGCCTTCAGGATGCCGATCTCGCGTGTGCGCTCCAGCACGGCCGTGTACATCGCCATAAACACGACGATGAATCCGACTACCACGGAGACTCCGATCACCACGCCGATGAAGTTCTTCAGCAGAGAGACGCTGCTGATCGAGAGCAGCGAGGTGAACTCCTCCATGGTGTAAATCTGGTAGCCCTTGTACTTCGTGCGAAGGGCGTCTACTACTGCCTGCGCCTTGTTTGGATCATCTACCTTGAGAAAGATCTGGCTGAGCCGCCCGGGATTGCCGGTCAACGCCTGCAACACATGGAGTTTTACGCAGATGCGCGCCAGTTTTCCGCCCTCGAAGATTCCCACGATCTTCCAGTCGTGATTCACCAGGTTCGCGGTGTCGCCGACGTGGAGACCCTTTTGGCGGGCGTAGAACTCATCGACAATCATGTCGTCGTCGGAGACCGGAGGGCCTCCCTGAAGAAAATGAAAGCCGCCGTTCAGCTTCTGGAAATCCTCCACGTTGAGCCCGGTCATCGAATCGAAACCCTGCAACGGCTGCACCATCGTGCCCATCGCGAAGGTTACGTGCGGCTCCTGCATCAGAATCGCGGGCAATTTTTCGCTCATCGGGGCCGAACTCAGCCCGATCACTGAAGACCCCGGAGGTCGAACCAGAATATCTGCGCCGACGCCGCGCGCCCGCTCGGCGGTTCCATCAAGAGTGCCGTAGCTGACTCCGACAAGCGTCAGAATCATCGTCACTTCGACTGCGATGGCCAGCACACTCAGCAGTGTCCGTACCGGCCTATGACCCAAATTGGCTAAGACTAAGTTATTCAGCAAGACTTCATTCTAATTAAATTCCGGCGATCAGGGTCAAACTTCAGGCTCTGTGGACGGGCTCAGAGGGGTCTCTAATTTTGTTGGGAGGGGTGGTGGAGTGTGGGCTACAATCCTCCAACGCCGGAAAAGTCTGATTTTTGTGACGGAGACGATCTGCGCGAGGAGACGCTTATGAGCGATGTCGTGGCGGTGGATGGACAGGCTTCTGGACCTGGATTGAGCCAGGTGGAGCGCGTTGTAGATACGTTTATCGCGCCGTCGAAGACATTCAAGGACATATTGCGGAGTACGAGCTGGTGGCTGCCGTTTGTGCTGCTCGTGTTGGTGACGCTTGGGGCGAGCGCAGTGGTGGAGAAGCAGGTGGGTTGGGGGCGTGTGGCAGAGAACCAGATTCACCAGAATCCGAAGCAAGAAGAGGCGATGGCGAACCTGACGCCGGATCAAAGAGCCAGCCGGATGCAGGTTGCAGCGAATATCTGGCGCTATTTGAGCTATGGAGGGTTTGCGTTCATTCTGATTTTTGTCGCGATCTTCGCGCTGATTTACTGGGCCAGCTTCAACTTTGGCCTGGGGGCGAAGACGACGTTTGGCCAGATGTTCGCGGTGTGTATGTACGCCTCGCTGCCGAGGGTGCTGACGGGGTTGTTGACGATTTTGACCCTGTTGTTCGGCGGCAACGCCGATAGTTACGATGGAAAAAATCCTGTGGGGACGAATCCGGCCTATTATATGCCGGACTCGGGACCGGTGCTGAAGGCAGCACTGAGCTTCTTTGATGTGATCGGATTGTGGCAACTGGTGTTGCTTGTGATTGGGATGGCGATTGTGGCGAAGGTCTCGACGGGAAAATCAGCAGCCGTAATTGTGGGCTGGTGGCTGCTGGGTCTGCTGTTCTCGGTGGGGATTGCGGCCGCTACGAGCTAGACGCTGCTTCGCCCTAACGGGGCGATAGAGGCTGGGACGAAGTGAAGGTGGAGGCGGGAAGGCCTGCGCCGTTGTAGAGGCTTGCCTTGGGGAAGTTGGGCCACGCGTAGCGGACATATTGCGGGTCGGGGATACTGGGGTTTGTGACGGTGACGGTTTCGCCGGCGATGGTGGCGGTGGCGGGGACGAAGATGCCGTCGGGGCCGGCTACTTCGAAGCCTTCGGGGGCGCCGTGGAAGGTGAGGCCGGCGGCGTTGTCAAACCAGACGTGCATGGCTCCGCCGCTGGGGTAGGCGAGGCGAAAAAGCGGGCCGGAGGCGACGATGTCTTCGCCGAAGACCATTTGGCGGGCGAGGAGAGCGAGGCGTTCGCCGACGATCTGTTTGTTCGCGGGGTGGACGTTGTGCTCGTCGCCGGCGTCGATGGTGACGGCCATGCCGGTGTTGGTGAGGTAGAGAGATCTACGCTGTGCGTCGCGGAGGAGGCCCCAGTTTTCTTTTGGCGTGCTGGCGAAGGCGGAGATCTGGGCGAAGAGGAAAGGGAAGTTGCCCTGATGCCAGTGGGTGCGCCAGTCCTGAATCATGGCGGGGAAGATCTTGTCGTAGAGGTCGGCGTGGGTGGAGTTGGTTTCGCCCTGGTACCAGATGACTCCGCGGATGGGGAGGGGAGTGAAGGGGGCGACCATGGCGTTGTAGAGTGCGCCGGGGCGCCATGAGACGGGGTTGGGATGCCACTCGCGGTTGGGAAGGGGAGGCTTGCCTTCGGCTTTGAGCTGCTTGTCGATGAGATCGGCGCGCTCCTCGGTGGACTCGTGGTCCGTGTGCTCGGCCCAGGCGCTGAAGACGGGCATTAGGCCGGCGTCGGAGCCGATGGTGTCGAGGCTGGTCCAGGCTTCGGCGGGTGTGCCTCCCCAGGTGGAGTCGATGAGGCCGATGGGGACGTGCTGTTTTTGCTGTAGGTCTCGGGCGAAGAAGTACGCGACGGCGGAGAACCTGGCGGCAGTTTCGGGTGAGCACTGCGACCAGCCGGTGGCGGCCTTGACGTCTTCGAGTGGGTAATCGGAGGCATCTTTTTCGATGCGGAGAAGGCGGATCTGCGGGTAGTTCGCGGCGGCGATCTCTTTGGCCGAGTCCTGAATGACGACATTGTCGGGGAAGCCGAGGAGGGGCATCTCCATGTTGGATTGGCCGGAGGCAAACCAGAGGTCGCCGAGGAGGATGTCGTCGAGGGTGATGGTGTTGGTGGCGTGGATGGTGAGGGTGAAGGGTCCGCCGGCGGGTTGGGCGGGGAGATAGATGCTCCAGCGGTGAAGGGTGTCGGCGGTGGTGGAGGCGGTTGCGCCGTGGAGATCGACCGTGATGCTCTCGCCGGGTTCGCCGTCGCCCCAGATGTGGATGGGCATGTCGCGCTGGAGGACCATGTGGCTGGAGAAGACCTTGGGGAGGGTGATGTCGGCGTGAGCGGTTGTGGCGAGGAGGGCCAGGCTGAGGAGGAGCTTCATTTAGGGTTGTCTCCGGCGGGGACCTTTATATCGCAAGCAATGGAGCAAAGAGAAAGGCACGGCTTGCGCCGCGCCTGAGATGAGATTCGATGAGGGCTATTCGGCCCAGCGTTTGAAGACGAGGGAGCCGTTGGTGCCGCCGAAGCCGAAGGAGTTGGAGAGCGCGTAGTCGATCTTTGCGGCCTGGGGTTTGTTGGGCACGTAGTTGAGGCGGCACTGGGGGTCGAGCTCGACGATGTTCATCGTCGGTGGAACGATCTGGTTCTGCAGGGCCATGACGGTGATGCCGGCCTCGAGGCCGCCCGCACCGCCGAGGAGGTGGCCGGTCATGGATTTGGTGGAGCTGACGAGAAGCTTGTGGTTGATGGCGCGCTCGCCGAAGACGTTCTCGATAGCCTTGGATTCAAGGGCGTCTCCTAGGGGCGTCGAAGTGGCGTGGGCGTTCACATAGTCGATCTGGTCAGGCGAGATGCCCGCGACTTTGAGCGCATGCTGCATGGAGCGGTAGCAGCCTTCGCCCTCGGGCGCCATGCCGGTCATATGGAAGGCATCGGCGGAGAGGCCGTAGCCGATGACCTCGGCGAGGATCTTTGCGCCGCGTGCCTTAGCGAATTCAAGGTCTTCGAGAATGAGGATGCCTGCGCCTTCGCCGACGACGAAGCCGTCGCGGTCCTTGTCGAAGGGACGGGAGGCGTGCGTGGGGTCGTCGTTGCGCGTGGAAAGGGCGCGCATGGAGGCGAAGCCTGCGACTCCGAGGGGAGTGATGGAGGCTTCTGTGCCGCCGGCGATCATGGCGTCGGCGTCGCCGCGCTGAATGATGCGGAAAGCGTCGCCGATTGAGTGGGCGGAGGTGGTGCAGGCGGTTGCGGTGGCCTCGTTAGGGCCTCGGGCGCCGTATTTGATGGAGACGTGTCCGGCGGCGAGGTTGATGATGGCGCCGGGGATGAAGAAGGGTGAGACTTTGCGGGGGCCACCGTTGAGCAGGTTGATGTGCTCGCGCTCGATGACGTCGAAACCGCCGATGCCGGAGCCGATGTGGACTCCTACGCGGTCGCTGTTGTCCGGCGTGACTTGAAGGCCGGAGTGAGCCATGGCTTCTGCTGAGGCGGCGAGGGCGAAGTGGATGAAGCGGCCCATTTTGCGGGCCTCTTTTTTGTCCACGAAGAGGAGCGGATCGAAGTCTTTGACCTCGGCGGCAAAACGAACGGGGTGGCCGGTGAGATCGAATGCTTTGATCTCCGCCATGCCGCTCTTTCCAGCCAGCAGACCTTGCCAGACCTCAGGGGTGGTTTTGCCGACCCCGCAGACGAGCCCGAGGCCGGTTACGACGACGCGACGTTCCATTTTTTATTTTGCCGCCTTCTGGTTCTTTTCGATGTAATCGACGGCGTCCTTGACGGTTTTAATCTTCTCGGCATCTTCGTCGGGAATCTGGATGTCGAAGGCTTCTTCGAACTGCATGACGAGTTCAACGACGTCGAGGGAGTCGGCACCGAGATCTTCCTGGAAGCTGGCACCGGGGGTGACTTCCGCTTCATCCACCTGAAGTTGCTCGACAATAATCTGCTTAACCTTTTCGTCTACTGCTGCCATTTCGTTCTCCTGTTTGCGTCTGGAATCAGAGCCTTAGTTTGTGCGCGGTCTCGCCCGCACCATTTTCAAGCATACTGAGCGCCTAGGTGAGTGTAAAGCAAAGCGGGATTGCGCGTGGGGCCGGGGCCGAGGGGATAGTTTACTCTTCGTCGCTGGATGCGGCGAGGAGCGGAGCTACGGAGGAGATGTCTTCAAAGCCGATGAGGTTCGAGATGGGTTCTCCGGCGTCGAGATTTGTGGGATTGGATACGTTTTTCAGCGCTTTGTTGATGGCGCGGGTGCGGACGCCGAGCTTCTGGATGGTGTTCTGCACGGTGCCGACCTGGTCTTCGACCTTCTGCATGAGGCCGCCGTAGTTTTCGAACTCTTTTTTCGCGCTGGAGAGGACGCGCCAGACCTCGTCCCCTTTTTTCTGGATGGCGAGGGTGTGGAAGCCCATTTGAAAGCTGGTGAGGATGGCCATGAAGGTGGATGGGCCGGCGATGGTGACGCGGCACTGCTGTTGAATCTCGGATTGGAGGCCGGGGCGACGGACGACTTCGGCGTAGAGGGCCTCGGTGGGCAGGAACATGATGGCGTGCGGCATGGTGGTGGGCGGGTCGATGTACTTGTCGCAGATGCGTTTGCCTTCGGCGCGGATGGTCTTCTCGAAGGATTTTCCTGCGGCGGCGATCTCGTCGGGGTTTCCGGTCTCGTAAGCGTGCTCGAGGCGCTCCCAGTCTTCCTTGGGGAACTTGGCGTCGATAGCGAGGAGCGTGTGGCTTTGCGAAGTGTCGCCGTTGGGGAACTTGAGGGCGTACTCGACAGACTCGAGTGTGTTGGGTTTGATGCGGGCGTTCTTGATGTACTGCTCGGGGGAGAACATCTGCTCGAGCTGCTGACCGAGCTGGAATTCGCCGACTACGCCACGGGATTTGACGTTGGAGAGGACTCTCTTGAGGTCGCCGACGCCTGTAGCTAACTCCTTCATTTCGCCGAGGCCCTTCTGGACTTCGCCAAGATGGGTGGTGACCTGGCCGAAGGATTCGGTGAGGCGCGTCTGGAGAGTGGCGTGGAGTTTTTCGTCGACGGTGACGCGCATCTGTTCGAGCTTGGCGGCGTTGTCTTCGTTGAGTTTGGTGAGGCGGTCTTCGACGGTGAAGCGGAGTTTCTCCTGCTGGGTGTTGGCTTCGCCGGAGAGCTCGTTGAGGCGGCTGTGGAGCGCTTCTCGGGCTTCGAGCTGGTTGCGATTGGCCTCGGCGATGAAGTAGGAGAGGCGCTGCTCGATGGATTCGAGGTTGCGCTGGACGGCCGTGCGGAGGACCTCGTCGGAGGTTTTGTTGTCGGTGCGGAAGCCGTTGAGGCCGGTATTGAGGAGCTTGCTGAGCTCGGCGATGTTGGTGGTGATCTCGGTGCGGAGGGTGGTGAAGTCGGTGGCGGCGGATTCTCGGGTGCGGCGGCCTTCGGCGGCGTTGTCGGTGCGGAGCTCGGCGAGTTCGCTGCGGAGGTGGTTATCGAGGGATTCTGAGCGTGCATCGAGGCGAGTTAGCTGCGCGGGCAGGGCGTCGGTGAGTTGGGCAAGGTGAGCGTCGGGCTTGGGAGCAGGGGATTTGCGCACAAGAAGGAAGACGATGGCGATAAGGATGACGATTTGGAGGATCAGGATGGGGGTCAACATTTCGGCTTTCCTTCGCCCCTCAGGATAGCATTGCGTCTCCAAAAAGCTGTGAATTTCCTGTGTGGAGAGACGAGATCGGGGGGACCGGGATTTGTGGGTGTGGGCGAATTGTCTTGAGGCCTTCCTGGCCGGGGTGTGCATCCAAGGACTGAAGCGAACAAGGTTTCGCGCGGAGGATTTTATGGCGAAGGTTGGGAAGGACCAGGATTTCGATTCGTTTTTCAGCAAGATTGGGCCGGATGCTACGTCTGGGTTCGACAAGACGGATGGCGATTCGATGGATTTTGCGAACAGCGAAGCTACGAATGCGGCGACCGCAATTGATGGCGACGACGAGGCGCTCGAAGAGGAAGATGATGACGACGCTGCATTGGAAGAGGACGACGAAGACGATGAGAGTGAGGATGTGGAGGATGATGCGGACTTGAACCGCTGAGGACGACCGCGGATCTTCGGGTTCCTCAGGATCGTGACGGATTTTTAAGCGTTCGGGATCGCTGAGAGGATGTGGTCGGCGATGGCGGCGGCTTCGACGGTGGCGCGGACGTCGTGGACGCGGAGGATGTGGGCTCCGGTAAGGATGGCGGCGACGTTGGCGGCAGTGGTGGCGTGGAGGCGATCGTCCATGGTGGGTGGTTCGCCTTGAAGGACGGTGGCGAGCGCGGCAGTGTGGGTGAGGGTGTTCGAGAGGAAGCGTTTGCGGGAGGCTCCGATGAGGATGGGCAGACGGAACTCGTGGAGGTTTTCGAGGTGGGCGAGGATGGGGTAATTTTCGTCGAGGCGCTTGCCGAAGCCGAGGCCTGGATCGAGGACGATTTTCTCTCGCGGGATGCCTGATGCGGTGGTGGCTGCTAGGCGTTCTTCGAGTTCGGTGATGATGAGGGGTAGGACTTCGCCGGGAGCGAGTTTGGGGAGCGTGGGCCAGTCCTGCGGGCGGCCGCGGGTGTGCATGAGGATGGTTCCGCAGCGGAGTTCGGCGCAGGTGGTGGACATTGCGGCGTCCCAGAGATGGCCGCTGACGTCGTTGACGATTTCGGCTCCGGCCTCGATGGCGCGGCGTGCGGTGGAGGCGTGGTAGGTGTCGATGGAGAGGATGGTCTGTGGGCGCTGTTTTAGGAGGGATTCGATGACGGGGAGGACGCGGGCTTGTTCTTCGTCGGGGGTGAGCGGAGTGGCGTTGGGACGGGTGGATTCGCCGCCGAGGTCGAGGATGTCGGCGCCTTCGTCGAGCATTTTGAGGGCTTGTGTGACGGCGCGTTCGGGAGCGTGTTTGGGCGAGTAATAGAGACCGCCGTCGGAGAAGGAGTCGGGCGTGACGTTGAGGACTCCCATGATGAGGGTTCGCGCGCCGAGGGGGAGGGTGCGGGTGCGGAGATGCCAGTCGTGATGTGTGCGCTGCGCGAAGGGCATGGGGAAATATTAGACGCAGGGTGTAGCGAATAGAGAGTATGGAGTAGAAGGCCGGTGCTAGACTGCGCGGATGGTGCGGTTTTTTGTGCGTGCAGTGGCTTTGGCGATGGTCGCGGCTGCGGTCTGGGAGCAGCCTCTGCAGGCACAGGAGAAGAACGTCGGTTGCGATGGTGCGGTGGTGTTGAAGGCCGGTCGCAGCGGGCCTTGTACGGAGTTGGCGAAGACGATTGCGGGATTGCTGAGTGTGCCGGGAGTGGCTCGGGATCATTGGGGGATTATGGTGACGGCGATGGATGGGGCGCCGATTTACTCTTTGAATGAAGGGCAGCTCTTTCAGCCGGCGAGCAATGCGAAGTTGTTTACTACGGCGGCGGCGATGGCGCTGCTGGGGCCGGAGATTACGTTTGAGACGAAGATTGTGGCTCGCGGTGTGATGGATGGGACGACGGCGCTGAACGGTGATCTGGTGCTGGTAGGTGGTGGGGATGCGAATCTTTCGGGGCGGGAGATTCCTTACGTCGCTCCAGCATTGAGGCCAAAGGTGGAGAAGGGAGCGCCACCAGCGCCGGAGGTTGATCCGCTACGGTATCTCGCGGCGATGGCGGACCAGGTGGCGGCGACGGGTTTGAAGGTGGTGAATGGCGATGTGGTGGGGGACGACACGTTGTTTCCGTGGGAGCCGTATCCGCAGGATTGGTCGATCGATGATGTGGTGTGGGGCTATGGCGCGCCGGTGTCGGCGTTGACGATTAATGACAACCAAATCAGGGTAACGGTGTCGCCGGGGACGTCGGTGGGCGAGCCGGCGACGGTGGTGGTGGATCCGGCGGTACCTTCTTACTACACGCTGGATGTGTCGGTGACGACGGGAGCGAGGAAGAGTGGGAGCCATGTGCAGATGGAGCGCGCGCCGGGGTCGAAGGTGCTGCGCGTGTATGGGTCGATCGCGGTGGATTCGCAGCCGGATGAGGAGGAGGTGGCGATTCATGATCCGGCGGAGTATGCCGCGATGGCGCTGAAGGGGATGCTGGAGGCGCGTGGGGTTGTAGTGACGGGGAAGGCGAGAGTGGTGCACAGGATTTCGACCAATGCACAAAGTTTTATCTCTGAGGTTCAGAAGCCGTTGCCGAATTTCGATCTGAAGGTAAAGCATGGGTACGGCTTTGCTCTAGGTATGGGTACATACGATTGTCTTGATTGTGACAGCAGAAAACTCCCTGTAGAGAAAGTGATTGCCAATCACACCTCACCGACGTTGATGGACGATCTAACGGTTACGAATAAAGTTAGTCAAAATTTGCACGCAGAGCTTCTTCTGCATCATTTGGCGATGGCGCTGGGCGACCAAGAAAGGGGATCGGTAGCGCAGGGTGCGAGAGTCGTGCGTCAGTTCTTGTTGCAAGTGGGGATCGATAAGGATGATTTTGTCTTCTTCGATGGGTCGGGATTGAGTGGGCATGACCTGGTGACTCCGCGGGCCACGGCGCGGCTGCTGCAGTATGCGTCGACGCAGCCCTGGTTTGCGCAGTGGAAGGCGAGTTTGCCCGTGGGCGGGGAGGATGGTTCGCTGGAGTCGCGATTTGGCAAGGCTCCGTTGAAGGACCATGTCTTTGCGAAGACAGGGACGCTGGGGGAGGCGCGGGCTTTGAGTGGGTATCTCGAGTGCGCGAGTGGACGCACTGTGATCATTTCGATCATGGTGGGGAATCATCTGCCGGGGACGAGTGACGACCGTGAGGTGATGGATAAGATTGTGGGCGCGATTGCGGCGGCAAACTGAAAAGGCTTAACACGGATTGGCACGGATCAAACGGATTACACGGATTTAAAAACGAATGACGGCGGATTGGTGTGGAAGGAACGGATTAAATCCTATAGGTTTTGTTTGAATCGATTTTTGATCCGTTTGATCCGTGTCAATCCGTGTTAAGTTTTGTTCCTCTGCGAGAATGAAGAGATGATGCGGGTTTTGGTTTTGTTGGCTTTGGTTTGTGGTTTGGCTGGGTGCAAGACGTTGCCGCCCCCCGTTCCGCTGGAGCAATTGAATGCGCAGCAGACGCAGGGGCATGCGGTGTTTCAGGCGCATTGTGCGGTGTGCCACTATGACCGGGTGGATAAGCCGCTGCATGGGCCGCCGATGCTGGGTGTGTTCAAGCGGCCTGCGCTGCCGAGCGGGGCTCCAGCGAATGATGAGCGCGTGACGGCGACGATTCTGCATGGGCATGGCCTGATGCCGGCGATGGGGAATACGATGAATCAGCAGGATATCGACGATCTGCTGGCGTATCTGCACACATTATGAGCGAGATGGACGGGACTGAACGAGACGAAGTAAAACGGCTGCAGGCGCGGGCGCATGGGATGCTGCCGGGTGTTGCGGGTATCTGCATGTTCATGCTGGTGCTGACGCTGATCAATGCGTTTGCGGCGCTTCAGGGTAAATTTGGCGATGGCCGCGGAAAGTATGGTGTGCTGGCTCTGTGCACGCTGCTGGCGGCGGGGGTGTTCGGGTTGCTGCGGCTGCGGCGGTGGGGATGGGCGCTGGTGCTCGCGGGGTGTCTGACGCTGGCGACGGGGAATATGTTTGTGTTTCACAAGACGCATGTGGCGCCGTTTCTGGTGCAGGGGCTGTTTGCGCTGGTGTTTTTTCTTTACCTGGTGCGGACTGAGGTGAGGGACCGGCTGCGGTGAGTGCCGGCGTGGGTTTTGCGGCGGGTTCGATACAATGGAAGGGATGACTCCGCCGGTTGCAAAACTGCATGAGGGGCTGGTTCAGATCGATCTGACGCCGAGGAAGCCTGCGCCCAAGCCGGCGTGGCTGAAGGCAAAGGCCCCAATGGGCGAGACCTTCCACAATTTGAAAAAGATGGCTCGGGAGCTGAAGCTGCATACGGTGTGCGAGAGCGCGCAGTGCCCGAATATTGGGGAGTGCTGGAACCAGAAGGCCGCGACTTTCATGATGCTGGGGAATCTTTGCACTCGGCGATGCGGATTCTGTGCGGTGCCGAAGGGCAAACCGGAGCCGATTGATTTTGATGAGCCGCGGCGGGTGGCGTATGCGGTTGCGCAGCTTGGGTTGGCGCATGCGGTAGTTACGAGTGTGAACCGCGATGACGATAATTTGGGTGCGGCGCAGGCGTTTGTGAAGGTGGTGGAGGAGATTCGGGTGCAGGCTCCGGGATGCAGGGTAGAGATTCTGACGCCGGATTTTCAGGGTGTGGAAGAAGCGCTGCGGCTGGTGGTGGCGGTTCGGCCCGAGATTCTGAATCACAACATCGAGACGGTGCCGCGGCTGTATCGCGTGGCGAAGTCGGGTGGGCGGTACGAGCGGTCTCTGGAGTTTCTGCGGAAGTCGAAGGAGATTGCGGCGGAGATGTTTTCGGACCGCGAGGGCGACCAGATTGTTACCAAGACCGGCATCATCGTCGGGATGGGTGAGGAGATGCACGAACTGCTGAGCGTCTTCCGCGACCTGGCGGATCGCAAGGTGGATATTCTGACGATCGGGCAGTATCTGCGGCCTTCGCGGGACCATCTGCCGATGACGCGGTACTACACGCCGGATGAGTTCGCGTTCCTGAAGCATGAGGCGTTGGGGATGGGCTTCAAGCATGTGGAGAGCGGGCCGCTGGTGCGGAGCAGCTATCATGCTCAGGAGCAGGCGGAGTCTACTGGGCTGGCGTAGCAGGGATCATAGGCATTGTTGTGGTTCAGGTTTCAATGATGCGCCGCGATACCTGTCTGCGTTATCGAATTCGAGCTTAAAGAAACACAATCACGCGGTTGCAGTACCAGGGCGGGGGCTGTTCGCCGAGTCGCACCATAATGTCGTGCGCATTTGGAGAGGTTGGTTGTTGATCACTCTCGGGTTTAGCGCCGTGGATCAGAATATATTTCTCTACGGCATCACGAGTTATTCCCAGCGGAAGATCGCGGGAGTACATCGCAACTGTGGCGCGATAGTTGGCTTGGCGCTTTCTCTCTCGAAGGCTTGCCCTTAGCCACACAAAGGAAACGGCGACGAGAACGGTCACGATAAAGAGTGCGGCTATTTTTTTGAATGTCATCTTGTAGCTACTCCATCCCTGAGCGGGATGGTATATCAGGCATAATTGTGTCTCTTATGAATGCTTGTTTTGTTTCGGCGGCAATTAAAGGATCGCTGTTGACCGTGGTTCTTTTGGGACCAGTGGTTCTGCCAAGCCACGCGCAGCAACTCGATCTCACTCGCCATGAAGCAACGGTGCTGGTAGAACCCTATGCGCCGAACGTGGTTCGGGTGAGTTTGAGTCTGCGGCGGGAGGATGCGCTGGCTGGGCCGGGTTATGGGATTTCGGCGAAGGCTTCTGCGGCGGGGTGGACTGCGGAGACGGGTGCAGGCGGGGATGTGCTGCGGTCGTCGCGGATGGTGGTGACGGTTTCGCCGGAGGGCAAGCCGTGGGTGCCCACGGGGACGCAGGCGGATATTGCGAAGTTCTTCAATGGGTCGACGCCGGGGGTGGGGATTCTCGATACGGACGCCGGAGGGTGCTTCGCTGGTGGAGATGCGCGGGTGGCAGATGTCGGTGCCGAACCATAAGGATGGCAATGCGGACATCCTGTATGACCGCCGGCCAACGGATGCTCCGTTTTTTCAGGTGGGTGCGACGTTTGCTTCGCCGAAGGACGAGCACTACTACGGGCTGGGGCAGAATCAGGAGGGGTATCTCGACCGGCGCGGGCATGTGGTGCGATGTGCGCACGATTACAACGCGCCTTCGGGCCAGAGTGTATGTGTGCCTTTTGTGGTTACAAATAAGGGATATGGGATTGTGTGGGACAATCCTTCCGCGACGACGGTGGCGTTTGGGTTCAACGATGTGACGCGGTGGACGTCGGATGTGGGGCAGCGGGTTTCGTTCTTTGTGATTGCGGGCAAGACGTATGACGAGATTTATGCCGGGTATCGGCTGCTGACGGGCGATGTGCCGATGCTGCCGAAGTCGGCGTATGGGTATATCCAGTGCAAGCAGCGGTATACCAGCCAGGCCGAGTTGATGGCGGTGGCGAAGGGATATCGCGAGCGGCATCTGCCGATCGATGACCTGGTGATCGACTGGTTCCACTACACGAAGATGGGTGAGATGGACATGGACCCGGCGAAGTGGCCGGATCCGGCGGGGATGAACAGAGAGCTGCATGCGATGAACTTCCACACGATGATCAGCGTGTGGCCGCGCTTTGTTCCCGAGGACCGGTACTACGCGACGATTTTGAAGAATGGATGGTTTGAGAAGCTGGCGGATGGGACGCCGACCAACGGGCTGCCGTACGATCGCGCCGGATCGGATATCGATACGACGAATCCGGAGGCAGCGAAGTGGTACTGGGGGATCGTGAAGGAGAACTACGTCGGTAAGGGCTTCGATGCGTTCTGGGCGGATGAGACGGAGCCGGATCTGCCGCCGAATGGCAGCTACTGGCACATCGGCCCGGGCACGCAGTTCTTCAATGTGTTTCCGCTGTTCCACACGGCGGCGTTTTATAACGGATTTCGAAGCGCGACCTGAAGACGCGGGCTCTGATTCTGGCGCGCGACTCTTATCTGGGTGCGCAGCATAACGGGACGATCTTCTGGTCGTCGGACATCAGCGGCAACTGGGATACGCTGAAGCGGCAGGTGCCGACGGGGATCAATTTCGTGGCGTCGGGGATGCCTTACTGGAGCACGGATATTGGCGGATGGCAGTATCTGCCATCGCGACACACAAGCCGGAGCGGCCGCCGCTGCTGGACCCATCGGATGCGCGCGCGAATGTTGGCGGCTATGACGACTATCCGGAGCTTTATGTGCGGTGGTTCGAGTATGGTGCGTTTCAGCCGAACTTCCGCAGCCATGGCAGCAGACCGCAGAACGAGGTGTGGTCGTATGGCAAGCAGGCGGAGCCGATTCTGGCGAAGTATCTGCGGCTGCGCTATCAGTTGATGCCTTATCTCTACTCGCTCGGGTATCAGGCTCATGAGACGGGAGCGCCGTTTATGCGTGGGTTGTTTATGGATTTTGGCGGCGATCCGAAGGTGGCGGATATTCGCGATGAATATATGTTTGGGCCTGCGCTGCTGGTCGCTCCGGTGACGGAGCAGGGGATGACGACGCGCGAGGTTTATCTGCCGGCGGGTGCGGATTGGTACAACTTCTGGACGAATGAGCGGGTGCGCGGCGGGCAGACGATTACGGTCGCTGCGCCGATCGATGTGATTCCACTGTTTGTGCGGGCGGGTTCGGTGCTGCCGCTGGGTGAGCCGGTAGAGAGCACGAACGAGCGGCAGAGGATTGCGACGCTGCGGGTTTATCCGGGGGCCGATGGGGACTTCGACGTTTATCGAGACGACGGAACGACGTATAACTACGAGAAGGGCGATTTTTCGCTGACGCATCTGCACTGGTCGGACGCTGCGCAGAAGATGACGCGCTCGGGCGCCGCGCTGGAGGTTGTGTCGGAGCAGGGGCTGGTTGAGGTTGTGGGTGTGCGGCATTAGGAGATGCATATGGAGCAGGCACAGGTTTTGTCGAGATTGCGGCTGAGTGAGCTGGCGCCGGGTGTGGTGCAGTCGGAGATTCGTGCGATGACGCAGGAGTGCGATCGCATTGGCGGCGTAAATCTGGCTCAGGGGGTTTGCGATACCGAAGTGCCCGAGGTGGTGGCCGAGGGTGCGATTCGTGCGATTCGCAATGGGCTGAATATCTACACGCGGATGGATGGGATTGAGCGTCTGCGAAAGGCGATTGCGTCGAAGGTGGAACGGACGTTCGGGATGGTCGTCGATCCGGACCGCGAGATTCTGGTGACGAGCGGTGTGACCGGCGCGTTTCAGGCGGGAGCGATGGCGCTGCTGAATCCGGGCGATGAGGTGCTGCTGTTTGAGCCGTTCTATGGGTATCACGCGAGTACGCTGCGGTCGATTCGCGCGAAGGCGGTGCCGGTGGCGCTGGAGGCTCCGGACTGGGGGCTGGATGTGGCGGCGGTGCGAGCGGCGATTACACCGAAGACGCGGGCAATGGTGATCAATACGCCGTCGAATCCGGCGGGCAAGGTGTTCACGCGCAGTGAGCTTGAGGCGCTGGCGGAGATCGCGGAGGAGTTCGACCTGTTTGTGTTCACGGATGAGATCTATGAGCACTTCATTTATGGCGGGGCGAAGCATGTGAGTCCGGCGATGATTCCGGGGATGCGGGAGCGGACGATTCTGATGTCCGGATTCTCGAAGACGTTCTCGGTGACCGGGTGGAGGGTGGGGTATCTGATTGCGGATCCGAAGTGGGTTCCATCGATCGGGTACTTTCACGATCTGACGTATGTGTGTGCTCCGGCTCCGTTGCAGCAGGGATGCGCGGATGGGGTGGAGAATCTGGGGGCGGACTTTTACGAGGGACTGGCGCGTGAGCATGAAGTAAAGCGAACGATGATCGTCGATGCGCTGCGCGATGCGGGGATGCGGCCGCATGTTCCGGACGGGGCTTACTATGTGCTGGCTTCGGCGGCGAATTTGCCGGGTGCGACGGCGGCGGAGAAGGCTCGGGCGCTGCTGGCGAAGACGGGAGTGGCATCGGTGGCGGGGTCGGCGTTCTTCCGGCCGGGGCAGGGTGAGGATTTGCTGCGATTCTGTTTTGCGAAGAAGGATAGGGATCTCGCGGAGGCTTGCCGGCGTCTGCGGGGGATGGGGTCTGAGGCGTGAGCGGGTTCTCTGAGGTGAAACGTATTGAGGCCGCGATCAAGAACAAGAGCGCGAAGGAGTTGGAATGGTCGCTGTGGCACTGCCGGATGCGGCAGAGGATTGCGTCTGCGCAGCCTGGGGAGGTGAAGTATTGGCGTGGAATCGAGGCTCTGGTGAAGGAGACGATTGCGCCTCCGGTTGCGGCGAAGGTGTATCCGGTTCGCAAGAAGAAGCGGCCAGATCGTGGAATAGGATTGGGTTCCGTGGATGCCAGAGAAAAGAAAGAATAGAGACGTTTGTGGCAGCGCGATCACAGTTGTAGCTCGAGACGATCAGGCGCGCCCTGCGAACTCCTTGTTCTCTGTTGATACTTTGACCTTTTCGCCTTCCTTGATGAAGGGCGGAACCCGAATTTCAAGGCCGGTTTCGAGCCTTGCCAATTTGGTGCCACCACCGCTGGAGGAGTCGCCGCGTGCCCCTGGCTCTGCGTAAACGACGTTCAGCTCGACAAAGATTGGGAGTTGCAGGCCGATGGGATTGCCGTTGTACTTGTTCAACTGAAGCAGGGAACCTTCGATCAGGAAGTCCAATGCATCTCCTAGCATCGCCTCGGTCAGGGTGAGGGTCTCGTAGCTCTCCTGGTCCAGGAAGTGAGAGCCGTCGCCGTCGCTGTAGAGGTACGACGCGGGGACCAGTTGAAGATCCGGTTCCTTGAACTTGTCGTTTGCCTTGAAGGTTTTTTCAAAGACGGCGCTGTTCAGAAGATTGCGCATCTTCAGGCGTACCAGCGTCTGACCGCCGCGAGCGGTTGGGGTGGTGATATCCGAATCCAGGCAGGTGTACGGGG
Organism: uncultured Acidobacteriaceae bacterium; assembly: GCA_963841335.1. Classification (GTDB taxonomy): domain Bacteria; phylum Acidobacteriota; class Terriglobia; order Terriglobales; family Acidobacteriaceae; genus Edaphobacter. The sequence goes on from CAWJCF010000001.1 coordinate 2,207,270, forward strand.
CGTTTTCAAACTCAAAGAGCGTTTTGCGTTTGATGTGAATCGCTTCAATCAGTGCGGACATTCATCCCTCAAAAAGGCAGTCTGGCGAGAAGGCCGTGCGAGCCCAACCTCGACCTCTCGATTAAGTATAAGGTGAAGGGCTGACGTGGGAATTTCGATTGCTGCTGGATTTTCCCTTGCTCGCCTCGCACGGTGGGGAGCGTCTCTGTAAAATATCGGGTGGCAGCAGAAGGAGAAAAGTATGGCATCGGCAATGGCAGGAATGGAGGCGTTGAAGGGAACGCACCAGCAGTTGAGGGCAAAGATGGAAAGCTCGGTCGAGGACTTCCGCGGGCACCTACTGGCGGCGCGGACCGGGCGGGCAAACGTGCACATGCTCGACACGGTGAAGGTGGACTACTACGGCACGGATACGCCGGTGGCGCAGATGGGCCAAGTGAGCACTCCGGAGCCGACGCTGATTCTGGTGCAACCCTACGACCTGAGCATGATTGGCACGATCGAAAAGGCGATCCGGACGTCGCCCGCGGGGCTGAACCCGATGAGCGATGGCAAAGTGATTCGCGTGCCCGTGCCCCCAATGACCGAGGAACGGCGCAAGGAAGTCGTGAAGCAGTTGAACAAAACTGCGGAGGACCACAAGACGGCGATTCGCAACATTCGCCGCGACGGGAACGATCAGATCAAGAAGGCGGCGAAGGATAAGCTGATCTCGGCCGATGATGAGAAGCGGGCGAACGAAGAGGTTCAGCAGCTGACGGATGCGGAGATCAAGCGGATTGAGGATCTCTTCAAGGCCAAAGAGAAAGAGATCATGACGGTCTGACTACTGCAGCAAGGCGAATAGCGCCTTCGGCGCAAAAAACAAAGGGTCGAGCATGTTTTGCTCGGCCCTTTTGCTTGGTCTGCATCGAAGTTGCCTAGACGCCCTGGTAGACGTAGCCGATGAAGGTGGACGCCCTCTGACTGCCTCCGAATTTTTCGTCGAAGGCGGTGGTGGGTTTTGCGGCGACGGTCTCGTCGAGGGACTTGCCTTGTTTTTTGAGATTGGCGACGTTGTCGCGGATGGTGGCGAGCATCTCGTGGAACTCAGCGAGCTGGGCTTTGTTGCCGACCGCGCCATGGCCGGGAATGATGATGGTGTCGGCGGTTGAGATTTCGAGGTTTCGTTTGTTGGCAAGAATCATGCCGTCGATGTTGCCTCCGGTGGAGTAGTCGATGAAGGGATAGATCGGATTCCAGAAGGTGTCACCAGTGTGAAGGACGTTGGCTTCGGCGACGTAGACGGAGAGGTCCGTATCGGTGTGGGCCGGATCGTAGTGGCGGAGAGTTATGTTGGCCCCGTTGAGCTTGAGGGCGTCGTCCGTCTTGAAGACGAGGGTGGGGATGGCTCCAGCTGGCGAGGGTGGAAACTTGGCCTTGTAGGCGACGATCTCCTGCGGGGTGCTGAGGCGGGTGCGGCAGTTTTCGTGCGCGATGATGGTGGCACCGGCGGCGTGGAGCCACTCGTTGCCGTCGGTGTGGTCGAAGTGCCAGTGCGTGTTGATGAGGTGGGTGATGGGGTCGGGGCTGATGGCGGCGAGGGCTTCGGTGAGCTGCGGGCGGGCGGTTGCGTAGCCGGAGTCGATGAGGAGCTTGCCGTCTTTGCCGGGGAGAACCGCGATGTTGCCGCCCACGCCCATGAGGACGGTGACGTTGCCGCGGAGGCTCTGGGCTTTGACTTTGGCTGTAGCTCCGGCAGCTCGGCCTCGCGCAAGAACGTCAGGGATCTCCTGGGCCTGCAGCTTGGAGCGGTGAAAACTTGTGGCCGCTGCCGCTGCAACGGCGGTGGTGAGGAATCGGCGGCGCGAGAGAGAGGGAGGGGTCATCGTAGGAGTCCTTTGTATGGTCGAAGATACATTGCCGAGATGACCATAGTGAAGCCTTTGTGCGCTTCGGCGTTAAGTTTCCTTGAATCCGCGCCGATGACTGCATCAGGCGAGGGACCGGCGAGAACGCGATTGGGTTCACCGGTGCGGGAGAGGCGATGGGCGAGTTTGTCGAGCCGGAGAGACGGATGACGGCGGAGGGTTTCGTGGACCGCCGAGCGCACACGCGCTACCAGGTCGATGCGTGGGCCGAGGTGATGGTCCAGAATGCGTCAATGCTCTTTCGCGGGCGGGTATTGGATCTGAGCGTGGGCGGCTGCTATGTGGAGACCGAGGCTCGTCTGCGTCTTGCTCCCGGAACGCGGGTAGAGATGGTCTTTCGAGTGGGTGACCGTGTGTTCCGGTGCGAAGCCACCAGCCGGATGCTTAGGACGCGCGGAGCGGGATTCTTATTTGAAGGAATGAATGCCGCGACGCGGGCCGAGTTGGAGGCGTTGATCGAAGGGCTTGGCGCAGCTGTTAGTTAGAGAAGGGTGAGGAAATCGTCCACAGTCATTCCTGCGCCGCGGATGAGGGCGCGCAAGGTGCCAACCGAAAGCTCTTTGTGTTGCGGAATCGATAAGTTGGCGCGCTGGCCTGGCTTGGTCATCACGAGAAGACTGCCCACCTGACCGACGGTTTGCCAGCCCGCCTTGCCGAAAGCCTTAACCGCTTCCTTTCCCGATCTGTTGGCCAACGTACCCATGGATCAGGGATATGGGTACGCACCAATAGTTGTGCACGTTTATTGATGCATAGTTCCCAATTTGCCTGTGGAAAGCAGGTCTGCTGTGTGTGAACCATTCGAAGGGTTGATCTTCGGCAGGGCACTCGTCCTTAAACGGCAACCAGCAAAGGGGTTTGGTTTTCAGGGAGCGACTTGAGCGCCTTCTGATCCTCGGCCCACATCCATGCAGTGATGGCCTCGCGGATGTTGTTGATGGCCTCTTCCTCATCTCTACCCTGAGACACACAGCCGGGCAGAGCCGGGCACTCGGCTACGATCCAGCCGTCTTCCGCGGGCTTAAGCGTGATGTGAAAGGTCATTCGATACCCCTGTGGTGAATTCTAGCAAGTACCACGTCGACGGGCTATTGGGATCATCACATTTCGCCTAAGTGGTGTGGTCGACGACGATCTTCCAGCCGTTATCGGTGTTTTCAAAGACCAGGGTGAAGAGGCCTTCGGTGATGCCGCCATCCTTCTTGCTGCGCTCGAGGTGGTATTTGCCGATGACGACGGCGAAGTTCTCATCGAGCGGATGGACCTCGAGATCGGAGTAGCTTAGGGTGCCCATCGCTGCTCGATTGGGATAGTCGTGCTTGTACTCGTCGACGAGGCCGGCGAATCCGCGGAAGACCTGGTGCGTGACGAACAAGGTGTCGGGCGAGTCCTTGTACCCGCTCGCGAAGCCGGCAAGGTCTCCCTTATTCCAGGCGTTCTCCTGGGCAAGGAGAACTTTAACGATGTTGAGCTCCTGGCGCGAGGCAGTGTGGAGCTTATCGGGCTCCTGCGCCGAGACGACGAAAGGAGCCACAAGGGTGATGCTAAAGGCGGCGATGCGAAGAGCGGAACGAAGCGTCATGGGTAATCTCTGTGGAGGATTTAGTTGCCTCGACTTATCTAAAGCATGGATTCTATCGTTCAAAACGAATGTGGGCTATGGCCGGATTGGTGTAGCCGTAATGGAGGGCCATAGGTCTCGCGCTCAGGCAGGCTCGATGGGGTCGCTGGGAGGGCGCTCGCGGCGGGGTTTGAGGCCCGTCGTCGGCGTAATCCAAATAACGGTGACGAAGGCGGTGAGGCCAAGAGCCATGCGGGGATGCTGGAAGGCGAGCGGGACGGCAACGACATACACGAAGAGGGAAAGCCAGTTCTTCCGCTCCACGGCCTTGTCTTCTGCCTCGAACCTGCCCGCGTGACGCAGACGGCGGCTGATGGACAGTCGCAGCAGGAGAAAACTGAAGCCGGTCACGACCATGGAAGAGATATAGAGGGCGACCGAAAAGGAGTCCATCTTCTTGTCGAGCACGTAGGAGGTGAAGAAGGGCAGCAGCGACAGACAGAAGAGCCAGCCTAGATTGGCATAGAGGATCAGCTCGTCGGCCTCCTCGGTGCGGTGAAGGAGCTGATGGTGGTTGATCCAGTAAATGCCGGTGAAGGCAAAGGAGATGAGGTAGAGGCATAGCGTGGGCAGAACGGCTCGCAGGCCGGCGAGTCCATCCTGATGAGGCACCTTCAGCTCGAGCACCATGATGGTGATGATCACCGCGATGACTCCGTCGGAGAAGGCTTCGAGGCGAGCTGGAGTGAAGACGCGGTGTCCCATGGATTGTTCTGGCAGAAGCATACAACGCGATTGGGCGGTGCAGGCTTGGGGATTGCTCTAGAATTGGTTCATGGGCCTACATTCCACTCTGCCACAGGTGCCATCGGGCGCGAGGAAAGTGGTTCATGCGGTGTGCTCGCATGACTGCCCGGACTCGTGCGGCGTACTGGTGACGGTCGATGAGCTGACCGGGCGCGCGGTGAAGCTACAGGGCGATCCGGACCACCCTGTCACTCGCGGATTTTTGTGCGGCAAGGTGGCGAAGTATCTGGACCGTGTGTATTCGCCAGACAGGCTGCTGTATCCGATGCGGCGCCGAAAGGGCGCGCCGAAGGGGCCGCTCGCGCAGGGACACGAGGTGGAGGCATTCGAACGCATCTCATGGGATGAGGCGCTGGACGAAATCGCCGCGAAACTGAAGGCTATTGCGGCGAAGTTCGGGCCGGAGAGCATTCTTCCTTACAGCTATGCGGGAACCATCGGCAAGCTGGGTTATGGGTCGATGGACCGCCGATTCTTTAACCGTCTCGGGGCTTCGCAACTTGACCGGACCATCTGTTCCACTGCAGGCGCTGCTGCTCTGGAGAGCGTGTATGGGGCGCGGTTGGGAACGGCGCCGCAGGACTTCGCCCACGCGGGATTGGTGATTGCCTGGGGCGCGAATATACACGGGAACAACGTGCATCTGTGGCCGTTTATTGAAGAGGCGAGGCGCAGGGGCGCGAAGCTGGTCGTGATCGACCCCTACAAGACAAGAACCGCTGCGCTGGCAGATGAGCATCTGGCGATTAACCCCGGAACAGACACCGCTCTGGCGCTGGGGATGATGTACGTCATCCTGAACATGGGTCTTGAGGATCGCGAATATGTCGCACAGTGCACCGCGGGCTTCGACGAGCTGAAGGCGCATGCACTGCGGCCGGAGAACTCTCCGGAGCGAGTCGCAACGATAACGGGAATCTCTGCCGAGACGATTGTGCGGCTGGCGCGTGAGTATGCGATGGCCGGACGCGCGCCTTCTGCGAAACAGCCTGAAAGCGTGGGCCCGGCGGTGATCCGGTTGAACTATGGAATTCAGCGCGGCGAATACGGCGGCACTGCGGCACGGGCCGTGTGCATGCTGCCGCTGCTGACGGGCGCATGGAAGTACAAGGGCGGCGGCTTGCAGCTTTCGACCTCAGGGGCATTTCCGTTCAACGATAAGGCGCTCCATATGCCGGAGCTGATGCTTGAAAGTCCGTTGGGGCGCGCTGCGCGTGTGGTGAATATGAGCCAGCTCGGGCAGGCGTTGACCACGCTGGGCAGCAGGCCAAACGATGGCCCCGTAGTGAAGGCGATGTTTGTGTACAACTCCAACCCCGCAGCGGTAGCTCCGAACCAGAACGATGTGCTCCGCGGTATGATGCGGGCCGATTTGTTTACCGTAGTTCACGAGCAGTTCTTCACGGATACGACAGACTACGCGGACATTTTGTTGCCTGCGCCGACATTCCTTGAAGTGAAGGATGTGCAGGGCGCATACGGACATCTCTTCGCACAGGTGAGTGCGCAGGCCATTGCTCCGCTGGGCGAGACGAAGAGCAATGTCGCCATGTTTGGAGAGCTCGCGCGAAAGATGGGATTCACGGAGTTGTGTTTCGACGACCGCGAAGATGCGCTGATTGACCAGGCGCTCAAGACGGACCATCCGTGGTTTGCGGGGATCACGCGCGAGCGGCTGGAACGAGAGGGGCAGATCGAATTAAAGCTCCCTGCCAATGCGGATGGCGAGGTCTTGCCGTTCAGTACGCCTGACTGGTTCAGCACGCCGAGCGGACGCGGTGAGTTTCTGCCCGTTCCGGTATTCAAGGCTCCGGCGGAGTCCCGCGCGCATGCGGCTGAGGGAGCCTACCCGCTGGAGTTTCTGCCGCGCAAGGCTGACAACTACATGAACTCGACGTTTGCGAACCTGCCTGTGCATCAGCGGATGGAGTCGCGCACGGCGGGGGTGCTGGAGATGCACGGCGCGGATGCTGCCTCGCGATCGATTGTGAGCGGCGATGAGGTAGAGGTTTTCAACGGGCGCGGCAGTGTTGCCCTCAAGGCCCTCGTGAACGGTCACGTTTCGGCGGGAGTCGTCGCGGCGCGGCTGGATTGGAACAAGCTCTCGTCGGGCGGAGCGAATGTGAATGTGCTGACGTCCGAGACCCTGACCGACCTCGGCCGCGGGGCTACGTTTTACTCGACGCTGGTCGAGGTACGCAAAATTTCGCCGGAGCATCGAGCCGGCTGACACAAGAGTGACACGAGGGATGAGATGGAAGGTTTGCTTCCGGGATTGAGTGAGATCGAGAGTGCGGCTGAGCTTGTCTACCAGAGCATGCCCGCCACGCCGCAGTACAGTTGGCCCCTGATCAACGCGCGTGCCGGTGCCGAGGTGTGGGTGAAGCACGAGAACCATACTCCGGTGGGAGCCTTCAAGGTCCGTGGCGGCCTCGTCTACATGGACTGGCTGCGGCGGGAGCGGCCGGAGGTGACGACAGTGGTCTCGGCCACGCGCGGTAACCATGGGCAATCCATCGCGTTCGCCGCGGCGCAGCACGGAATTCGCCCCGTGATCGTGGTGCCGTTCGGCAACAGCGTCGAGAAGAACCGGGCGATGCAGGCGCTGGGCGCGGAGCTCATCGAGTTCGGCGAGGATTTTCAAGCGGCGAGCGAACACGGAGAACGGCTGGAGCAGGAGTTTGGCTGGCACCGGGTCCCGAATATCGATCTGCGAATCGTGACGGGCGTTTCGACCTACGCCTGGGAGTTCTTCAAGGCCTGCCCGGAGTTGGAGACAGTCTATGTGCCTATCGGGATGGGGTCCGGCGTATGCGGAGTGATCGCCGTGCGAAATGCGCTGGGGCTGGCGACAAAGATCGTAGGTGTCGTGTCGAGCAGGGCTCCGGCATATGCTTTGTCGTTTGCCGAGGGCGAAGTTGTGGAGCATGCGGTGCAGGCGGGCATCGCCGACGGGTTGGCGTGTCGGAAGCCGGTTGCCGATGCATTAGGCCTGATGAAGGCGGGGATGGACCGGGTTGTGGTCGTGGACGACGAAGAGGTCGAGGATGCGATGCGCGCCTACTTCATGGACACCCACAATGTAGCGGAGGGCGCTGGTGGCGCTGGCCTTGCTGCGCTGCTGAAGGACCGCGAACAGGGTGGTGCGAGGGTGGGAACGGTGCTGACAGGCGGTAACGTCAACAGCGATGCGTTTGCCGCGGTACTATGCAGCATGGCGCTGGCGTAAGACATAATCATACTTGATATGATCAAGTATCGAGGTGATCTTGCCATGAGATTGACCAAGGCGATTTCTATTACCCTGCCCGAGCCGATGCTTAAGACTGCCAAGGCGCGGGCCAAAAAAGAAAACCGCACGATGAGTGAACTGGTCCGCGAGGCGTTGCGCCGTTATGAGGCGACTCAGTGGCTGGCTGAGATGCAGGTCTACGGGCAAGAGCGGGCCGCTGCGGTGGGCGTTGCGACCGAAGAAAACGTCGACCGGGTGGTCCACGAGGCTAGAAAGGAACGCCGGAAGGTCGCGTCCAAGTCGCAGGTTCCCAACCGTCGCGCCTCCTGATGCGCGTTGTTTTTGACACCAATTTCTTCATCTCCGGTCTGCACTTTGGTGGTAAGCCGGCCCTTGTTTTACAGATGGCGGCAAGACCGGAGTGCCTGCTGGTCACCAGTGAAGACATTCTTCTGGAGGTAGAGGATGTGTTGCTCAGAAAGTTTCTCTGGAGTGCCAAAAACGTTGCTGCGACGTTGATGGGACTTAGGGCCCTCTCGGAAGTCATCCAACCCGGCATCGTGATCTCCGATTGCGAAGACCCCGATGACAATCGAATCCTCGAGGCCGCTGTCGCAGGAAAAGCGGCATATATCGTAAGCGGGGACCGCCACTTGCTCCGCATGAAGGCGTTCCGCGGGGTTAGGATTCTGACGGTGAATGAATTTATCGACCGCGTGGAAGCTAATGTGTTCGGGAGATAGCGATGCATCCGGCGAAGTTTCAGTGCGCAGGTTGCGGCGAGTGGATCGAAACCACAGTGGACGAGTCTGCCGGGTCGAAGCAGCAGTATGTCGAGGACTGCCAGGTCTGCTGCCAGCCCAATGTGTTGACCATCCGGTGGGACGGATCGGCTGGCGAGTTCGTCATTACGTCGGAGCTCGAAAGTTAGGTGCAGGGTGGAGTGCCTTTCGGCGCCACGCTCGTCCAAAAGAGAACAAAACTGAATTCAGGCGCGTTAGATGCTGTCTGGCCGGACCGGAACCCGGGGGCGAACTCGCTATCGGCTCTCCGCTCCCATATAATCGAGACTTCGCTAAGTTGATGGCGGAGTGTCATTTTTAGAGCAGTGAGGGTGTGCGTATCTTTACCGTGAATCGAGAGAGCGGAAGCTCCCTGAAATGCAAGGCCAATCCTGTGTGCGCGCGCTCCAGCCGTCCCCGCATTGCTCATGTCGCGTCCGTCATCGCCGTCTTCCTGGTGGGCGCATCCGCACTGGTTGCTCAGGTGCCTTCTGGCTTTACCCCCGCCCCCTCCCCCGCGCAGGGAGGTCAAACTCTTTGTCAGCCTCAGGTTATCGGCAACCGGCGCATCCCCAAGGAATCCGTTCTGGCGCGCTTGTTCAGCCGGCAGAACGACGTCTACGACCCCACGGTCGTCGAACGCGACTTCAACTCGCTGTGGAACACCGGCTACTTCGAAGATCTGCGGATTGAACGGGTCGACACCCCGAAGTGCGTTCAGCTCATCATCATCGTCAGCGAAAAGCCGACCATCCGCGACATCAACTACAAGGGCCTGAACGCGGTAACGCAGTCCGACGTTCTCGAGCGGTTCAAGAAGGCGAAGGTCCAGGTCTCGGTCGAGAGCCAGTATGACCCCACGAAGATTGCGCGCGCCGTCGTCGTGTTGAAGGACCTCCTCGCCGAGCACGGACACCAGTTCGCGACGGTCACCCCGGACATCAAGAAGATTCCGCCGGCTGGCGTCTCGCTGACCTTTGTTATCAAAGAGGGCCCAACTGTAAAGGTGGGCAAGATTGCGTTCCAGGGCAACCAGAACCTCAGCGACCGCGTCCTGCGCAATGCGATGACGAACCTGAGGCCGATCGGTGTCCCGCACTCGATCATCCTCGAGAATCTCTTCGCGCGAACCTTCGACGCCAGTAAGCTCGACGAAGACACCGAGCGCGTCCGACAGGCCTACCGCGACCGCGGCTACTTCAAGGCGCAGACCAGCGAGCCGACCACGCACGTCCGCGACGCCGGCGGGTTGAATCCCCTCACCCTGCATCCCTCGAAGGGCAAGCGAATCGACATTCTGATGCCGGTGGAAGAGGGCGAGCGTTACAAGCTGGCGGGCATCACCTTCACCGGAAACGCGCACGCGGCAAACACCAAGGCGCTGCGTGCACAGTTCATCCAGAAGGACGGCGAATACTTCAACGCGACCCTATTCAGCAAGGGGCTGGATCAGTTGCGCAAGGCCTACGGCGCGCTGGGCTACATCAACATGGTGGCGAACCCCGTTCCGCAGATCGACGACGCGAAGAAGACCATCATCCTCAACATCGACATCGACGAGGGCAAGCCCTTCTACGTGTCGCGCATCGAGTTCACCGGCAACACCATCACCCGTGACAAGGTTATTCGCCGCGAACTGCTGCTCGAAGAAGGCCAGATCTACAACAGCCAGTTGTGGGACCTTTCGATCCTGCGCCTGAACCAGCTGAACTACTTCGAAACCCTCAAAGCCGATCAGGACTCCGAGAGCCGTCAGAACGCCGACGACGCAACCGTCGACCTGCTGCTCAAGCTCAAGGAAAAGGGCAAGAACTCGATCGGCTTGAACGGCGGCATCAGCGGCCTGTCGGGAACCTTTATCGGATTGAACTACGAGACCAACAACTTCCTCGGCCTCGGCGAGACGCTGTCCGTGCAGGCGAATGTCGGCGACCTGTCGCGGCAGATCAGCCTCGGATTTACCGAGCCCTACCTGCGCGACAAGCCAATCTCAGTCGGAGCGCAGGTCTTCGCCCAGAAGTACGACTTCAATCCCTCGAAGAGCCAGTCGACCACCGGGGCAACCGGGAATCTATCCGCCGCGCAGCAGTCGCTTCTGACCAACTACAACACTTCGACGACTGGCCTGACGCTGACGGCGAGCGAACCCCTCCGCCATCTCTTCGCGAAGACAGGTGTGACTCGAATCGGACTGGCGTATTCTCTTTCGCGGTCGTCGGTCACAACCTTCAACCAGAACACGACGAACGTCTTCCAGTCGCTTGCATTCCGCTCCGGAGTTGCCGGGCAGAACCAGCTGACGGGCATCATCACCTCGGTCCTTACACCAAGCTATACGTTCTCGAGCCTCGATCGTGCCGTCGGACCGCATCACGGCAAAGACCTCAACCTCTCGATTCAGGTTGCCGGCGTGGGTGGCAACGTGAAGTATTTCTCACCGATCGGCAGCTACCGCCAGTTTTTCCCGATGAAGGGTCTGAAGGTCAACCGCGAAGGGCATAACGTACTCGGCTATCGCATACAGGTCGCCCATATCCAGGGGTACGGCGGCGAAGTGGCCCCGCCGACGCACCGCTTCTACAGCGGCGGTGAGCAGGACCTGCGCGGATTCGACGTCCGTTCCGTCTCTCCTTACACCTTCATCCCGAACAAGATTGAATACACGCTGACGAATCCCGACGGCACTCCGGTTCCGCGCGATCCGTCGAATCCCGCCCTGGGCAATGTCCTGATTCCGCTGCCGATCTATCGAATGGTGGCGATTGGCGGTGACACGTCGCTTGTTGCCAACCTGGAATATCGCATTCCCATTGTGAGCCAGGTGACCTTCGCGTTCTTCACCGACTTTGGCATGGACGTGGACCTGCTGCCTGGGCAACTCCGTCAGAGCACCGCAGGACAGTCACTCATCTCCGGCGCGCAGTATGGCTGCCCGACGATCATCAACGGCGCCTGCTTCGGCGGGAGTTCGGTAAAGTTCCCCGATACGCTGGCAATTGTTCCCGGAACCAACTATGTTCCGCGAATGTCGAACGGTGCGGAGCTGCAGGTCATTCTGCCGATCATCAATGCTCCGTTCCGAATCTTCTATGCGTACAACTCGCTACGGCTCTACGAGGACGTTCCACAGAAGCTTGCCGTCCCGAACTCCGGTCCGGACAACGTAAACACCTTCAAGGGCTACTTCCCCAGCAATGGAGCCGGCCAGTTCAGCTACCAGCAGGCGTTGCAATTCTACGGCGCAGACTACATTCTGCGTGAGCCCAGGAAGACCTTCCGCCTGACGGTCAGCACAACCTTCTAGTGTCCGTGAAAGAGCCGGATGCCGGCGACCCCGGCGACCCCGGCTGCGAGGCAAGCTGCGGCGTTCTCCCGCGTGACGCCGCCCAGCGCGAAGACCGGCACCGGCGCTGCAGCTCGACACGCCTCGCCCAGCCGTTCGAGTCCCTGACCCTCGAGGTGCTGTCCACCGCGAAGCCATTTTTCAAAGACAGGCGCGAAGAGAATCGCATCCGCCCGGTTCGTCCGTGCCTGTTCCACTTCGATGAGACTATGGCAGGAGACGCTTACCACCGGCGGGGGCAGCCTGGCCGAGGCATATAGGCCGCGAACGTCGGCCGGCGTCAATTCCTCGGGTGCGGCCGTCAGGTGAACCCCGTGACCTCGGGTTGCAACCGCAACCTCAGCACGTGAGTTGATGAGCAGGCGGGTCGGTGTAGGAGTTGCGGCGATGGCCTCAAGGATCTCGCTCGCCAGGGCCGACAGCGCGTCCGAAGAGAGATCTTTCTCCCGAAGCTGAATGAAATCGATTCCATCGCGCACCCAATGGTAGGCCTGCCGCAACAAGGCGGCGCGTTGTTCCCGCTCGTTCCCCGGAAAAGATGCGCGGCTCGTGATGGCGTAGCGAAGCATATCTCCGTCCAGTGTATGGTTTCCCTCGAAAGGTAAATTTGCAGAAGGTAGAGCAGTTAACTCCAGTGTGGTAGTTTCAAAATAGCGACCACAGGAGCAGAGGAGAGACTTTGTCTCACCAATTTTCATATCCTTACCGATAACCGGAGTGGGACCGACCACGGGGCTGGAGCCGACATCCACGAGTATGTGCCACGATGAATAGCGTTTACGATCTGATTGTGATTGGCTCCGGGCCCGCCGGCCAGCGAGCGGCGATCTACGCCGCAAAGCTGGGAAAAAAAGTCGCGCTGGTCGAGATGCGCGAGGTGGTCGGGGGAGCCTCCATCAATACCGGAACCATCCCTTCCAAGACCATGCGCGAGGCTGTCCTCCACCTCTCCGGCTACAACTACAAGTCCATCTATGGGATGAACTACCGGGTGAAAGAGAAGATCACAATGGCCGACCTGGCGTTCCGGGTCCAGCACGTGATCAAGACCGAGATCGACGTCACCGAGGCGCAGCTCTCCCGCAACAACATCGAGATGCTGGTCGGCGTTGCGAGCTTTGAGGACGCGACCCACGTCAAGGTGACGAACTCGCGCGGCTCGAGCGTCTACGAAGCCAAAAATGTTCTCATCGGCACCGGGACCAAGCCCGCCTGCTCACCCAAAGTGCCGATCAACGGCCGCAGCATCATCAACAGCGACCTCGTGCTCGAACTCGTCAACCTGCCCAAGACGATGATCATCGTCGGCGGCGGCGTCATCGGCGTCGAGTACACCTGCATGTTCTCAGCTCTCGGCGTGAGCGTGACCTTGATCGAGCGCCGGCCCAAGCTGCTGGAGTTCGCCGACCAGGAGATCGTCGAGGCCCTCAGCTACCATCTCCGCGACTCCCGCGTCACCATGCGCCTGAACGAAGAGGTGGAGTCGGTCGAAGAGATGCCCGACGGCACGGTCGTCGCGAATCTCGAAAGCAAAAAAAAGGTTCAGGGCGATGCGCTCCTCTACGCCGTCGGCCGCCAGGGCAACGTCGACGAACTGAATCTCGCCGCCGTCGGCATCGAATCGGACTCCCGCGGCCGCATCCCGGTCGACAAGGACTTCCGCACCAAGGTGCCGAACATCTTTGCCGTCGGCGACGTCATCGGGTTCCCCTCGCTCGCCTCCGTCTCCATGGAGCAGGGCCGCGTCGCCGCCGCCCGCGCCTTCGGCGACGACAAGGTCCTGTCCAATCCCGGCCTCTACCCCTACGGCATCTACACCATCCCAGAGATCAGCTTCATCGGCAAGACCGAGGAGCAGCTCACCGAAGAGGACGTCCCCTACGAGGTCGGCGTCGCCTACTACCGCGAGATCGCCCGCGGCCAGATTCGCGGCGATACCACCGGGCGCCTCAAGATCATCTTCCACCGCGTGTCGCACGCAATCCTCGGCGTACACATCATCGGCGAGGGCGCCAGTGAGCTGCTGCACATCGGCCAGGCCGTCATGGCGCTGGGGGGAACGCTGGACTACTTCGTCGACACTGTCTTCAACTACCCAACGCTCGCGGAATGTTATAAAGTAGCGGCTTTCAATGGATTGAACCGCGTCAGCAAGTTCGAATAAAACGCGGGTCTCCGGGGATGAGGCGAATCAGGCAATGGCAAAGACAATAGGGGTTACGTTATCCGAGCGAATCTCCGCTGGACTGGTGATCGACCACAAGCTTGTGGGCCCACTGCGACGGTTTCCTGAGGACCACGACGACGACGATGCGTCTGGTGGAGATGCACACCGAAGCAGTTGTCGGAACGATCTGCAAACAGATTGTTCTTGCAGCCGATGGCACAAAGGACCTGGCGGCGGTGGGTGTGGCGCTCCCCGGCCTGATCAAGGAAGGCGTGGTCGAGGAGGCCCCGAACCTGCCTCAACTCAAGGGTGCGCGCATCAGGGAGCTGGTCGCAACAGAGTTGCGCAACCATGGCATCGAAGCCCCCGTCACGGTCTTGAACGACGCCGACGGAATGGCCGCTGGACTCGCATCAGCGCACGGCAAGCTCGACCACATGATCCGCGTCTGGAGCCTTGGAGTCGGAATCGGCTACGGACGCTACCCCTTCGCCCCGGGCGTCTGGGAGGGCGGCCACACCGTCGTGACGCTCGACGAGAAAGAGCGCTTCTGCGGCTGCGGCGGACGCGGCCACATGGAAGGCATCATGGGCCATCGCGCGATGCGCCTGCGATTTCTGGATATGGAGCCCGAAGAGGTCTTCGAGGCCGCCAAGAAGCGGCGACGCCCGCTGCCTCGAGTTCAAACGCCTCTGGCACAAGGCGCTGGCCGCTGCCTCGGCCACCACAATCCACATGGCGGGTCCCGGCAAGATCTTCCTCACGGGATTCAACGTCCGCTTCGTCGACCTGCCAATGCTCAAGGACTACATCCAGCAGATGGTGAAGATGAGTCCGCTCCAAAGCTACTCTTTCGAAATCGTCGAGGACAGTGCCGAACTCCGCGTCATCGGCGCAGCCGTCGCTGCCGAACAGATGGCCGCACGATAGTCGCAGCCAAGCAGTCTACTTCTGGCACGTCGGACAGAAGTGAGTGCTGCGGCCACCCAATGACGATGCGCTCAATCGGCGTGCCACAGGTCCGGCACGGCTCACCTGTCCGCGAATAAACATGGTGGTGCAGCTGAAAGAACCCCGCAACGCCGTCCGCATCCACATAGTCGGACACAGACGAGCCCCCAAGCTTGATCGCCTTCTTCAAAACCTTCACCAGCGCAGCAAGCAGCCGTTTCAGCTCCTCCCGCGTCAGCCGTCCGGCGTGTCGGCGCGGACGGATTCCCGAATGAAACAACGCCTCATCGGCATAGATATTCCCCACCCCATGCAGAAGTTTCTGATTCAGCAGCGCCGCTTTGATCGGCGTCTTCCGGCCACGAAACAACGCAACAAAATCTTCGAGCGAAATCGTCAGTGGCTCGCGCCCGGCCCGAGTGTAGGGCTCATCCACCACCGAGAGCCGCCCGAACCGCCGCGCATCGACAAACCGAATCTCCTGCCCACCGCTCAGCGTCAGAATCGCATGAGTATGCGCCGGATGCGGAGTCTCCGGAGCTGAGATAAGCAAACGCCCCGTCATCCCCAGGTGCACGAGAAACTGCGCAGGCGCCTCGTTCCGTCCATTCTTCCGCGTCAGGTCGAAGGCAACAGTTTTTCCCACGCGATGCACGCGGTCGATCCGAGCCCCCGTCAGCGTCTCAGCGATCACGCTCCGGCGGCGACTTGAAGGTCTGCGGCTTGTTGCTCGTCCACACAGACCGGATCGACTGGCCATGAACCCGTGCGTGAACGCCATTTGCGACTGTTTCGACTTCAGGAAGCTCAGGCATAACTCTCTGCCAGTATAGGTGTAGGCGTTACTCCGGTGAGGCTATACTTGTCGCCTATGAAAAAGCTCATTCTTGCGTACGTGGCGGCTGCGTGTTCGGTAACTGGCGTGGTTGCAGGTCTTGCTTATGCTCAGGGACAAAAAGCAATGCAGCCTCTGCTCTTGGTCGCGAACCAAGCTTCGCGCGACCTGAGCCTCATAGACCCAACCGCGGGCAAACAGATCGCCACTATTCCCGTCGGCGGAATCACCGGCCACGAGGTCGCCGCCTCACCCGACGGTACCACAGCCTACGTGCCAATCTACGGCGACGCGGGCGTAGGCCGCGCGGGCACTGACGGCAGCACGATCTCCGTTATCGACCTCGCCAGCCGCAAGGTCACTCACACAATCGATTTCGGCCACGGAGTCCGCCCACACTGCGCCATCTACGACCGCAACAGCGGCATGCTCTACGTCACCACCGAGCTCGACAAGTCCATCAGTATCATCGACCCAAAGACACTCAAAATCGTCGGCAGCATTCCCACTGGCCAGGAGCAGTCGCACATGCTCGCGCTCTCGCACGACGGCTCCCGCGGCTATACCGCCAACGTCGGCCCCGGCACGGTCTCCGTGCTCGACATGAAGGCGCGCAAGACCCTCGCGATCATTCCGATCTCGACCAACACGCAGCGCATCGCCATCTCGCCCGACGACTCCATGGTCTTCACCTCGGACCAGGCCAAGCCTCAACTCGCCGTCATCGATACTGCAACCAACAAGGTGAAGACCTGGGTGACGCTCCCGGGCGTTGGTTACGGCACAGCGCCCACTCCCGATGGTCACTGGCTTCTCGTCACGATGCGCGGATCCAAAGGAGTAGCCGTCGTCGATCTCAAGGCAATGAAGGTCACAAAGACGATCGACGTCCCCGACGGACCAGCCGAAGTCCTCATCACGCCCGATGGCAAGACCGCCTACGTCGCATGCAACTACAAAAGTCAGGTGGCCGAAATCGATCTTGGCCAGATGAAGGTCTCGCGGGTTATCGACGCTGGAAAGGACGCCGACGGCCTGGCCTGGGCGCAGTAGTTTAGTGGTGAGTAAGCTGAAGAATCGGCAGCAGGCTCGAGTAGTCATCGGTCCACGCGCGCAAATGCGGAATCATCGCAGCCTCGCTAGCCGCCGCAGCGACGTCCGGCTGATTGAAAAACACAGGGCTGTTGCTTAACAAAACCCACGTGGACCGATACGCCCCCATCGCGTCATCGCCCGCAACCTCGAACAGCTTCGCAGGCATATTCGTAGCAACGCCAAGCTGCGCAATCTCCGGAACCAGGTTCAGGTATTGGTTCGAGACGTGAAATGCAAGAATCCCATCGGGCGCCAAATGCCGTTTATAAACCCCGATGGCCTCGACTGTCAGCAGATGCAGCGGAATCGCATCGCCTGAAAACGCATCGACAACAAGCACATCAAAGTTCTGCGGCGCTTCGCGAACCAGCGACGTGCGCGCGTCGCCATCAGCAAACGTAATCGTAGCGGGTGACTCGCGAAGGTAAGTAAACAGGTTCTGTGCGATCGGTCGAACGCTCGGATTGATCTCGTAGAACCGAATCCTGTCGCCCGCATGACCGTAGGCGGCAAGCGTTCCCGCCCCCAGCCCGATCACTCCGATGTCGCGAGGACGCGCATCACAACAAAACCGCAGCGCCAGCCCCACGCCCGAGTTCACCGCGTAGTACGTCGTCGGCGTACGGCTCAGTCCGTTGCCGAAGATCTGCGTGCCATGCTGGATCGTTCCGTTGAGCAGCATGCGCTCGGGATCGGCCTGCGGCGTCGCGGTCTCTTTCACGCGCAGCGTGCCGTAGAAATTGCGCACCTCAACTAAAGCGTCGCGAGAATACGCCGAACGCAACATGATCGCGAAGACCAGCAGCAGCCCCGACGCAACGATCCACAACAGTCGCTGTGGCCAGCCGTCCTTCCATGTCACCGCAACGGCAGCAAGCGCAGTCACAAAAAACGAGATGGCAAGATCGTAGTTTGCCGAGAAGATCAGCGGGCTCGCAATGCCGATAAAGAAGGTTCCGGCTGCGCCGCCCGCCGCTAGGAGCAGATAGAAAACCGTCGTCTCCGAGCCACGTTGCGGCCGCAGCGCATAGGCCTCTGCGTGGCAAAACAAACACGCAAGAAAACATTCAGCAAGGAAGAAGAGAATCGCCACACCAATCGGCAGACTCACATCTGTCTTCGAGATCGCATAACCCAGGCTCGCCAGCATCACAACAAGAAGCCGCACTACGATGCCACGGCGGTAGAACCCCGGAAATTCAAACGCAATAATGAAGCTGAGCAGATAGACAGTAAGCGGCAGCATCCACAGCAGCGGAATCGCCGCAATATTCACTGTCAGATGTGCCGTCACGGCGCTCAACTGCATCGCCGCTGCCATCGGCAACAAAAACCAGAGCCACTTCACGAAAGCTGGCGTGCGCACGACAGCCCCCGGCTCGTCAGAAACGACTGGCTCTGCGTCCTTCGCCCTCCCCGACGAGGCGATCACCGCGCACAGAATCGCATACACAAGAAAGCCGATCGCCCAAAGAGTCCGTTGCAGCCGCAGCGCGATGTTCGGCTCAACCACCAGCGGATAAGCAATCAGCGCAAGCAGCGAGCCCGCGTTCGAAAGCGCAAAGAGCCGATACGGCACCTTGCCGCCATACGACCGCATAAACCACACCTGCATCAGTGGACTCGTCGAACCCAGCAGCAGAAATGGAAGCCCGATGCTGAGCGTCAGCAGAGCAAAAATCGTCTCAACGGGATGATCCGAACCCAGGCCCAGCTCAATCGGGTGGATTCGCTGTGCCGCCAGCATCAGCGCCGCCCCAATCAGCAACGCCAGGTAGAAATGCCGCCGCCAACCAAGGCACTCGCAGCCCGTCAGCCAGTGCGCGAACAGATAGCCCAGCAGCAATGTGACCTGAAAAAACACCAAACACGTAAGCCACACGGCCGACGAGCCGCCCAGCGTTGGTAACAGCTGCTTGGCCGCCATCGGTTCGACCAGAAACAGCAGGAATGCTCCGAGAAAGACCGTCAAACCATAGAGCGAACGCGATGCAGGCATGTGGGGACCGGGTGTAAAGTTTTGTACAGCCGCGCCAGCCCAAAGATGCGTCGCGCGAGAGGCACGAGGAGGAGGATACCGAGAGATACGTTGCCCGCGCCATCAAAAAAGATTTGCGCTGGTCATTGTGGTTCGTTCTCCTCGGCATCCAAGTACAGTAGAGATGGTTCTCCAAGGGGTCGTCATGGCGTTGTCCTATCGGGCCGGGCTTGTTCTTTCCATCGCATCGCTCTTGTCGTCAGCCGTCGCGCAAATACAGGTCGAGCCTGCATCGCCGACCAAACCAGCCGACCACCGGATCGTCCTCGATATCGTCGTGACCGACGGCTCCGGCAAAGCCATTACGGGGCTCGAAGAAAAGGACTTTACCGTTCTCGACAACGGACACGGCCAAAAGATCGTCGCCTTTCACGCCAGTGGAGGCGAATCCCCACAGCCGAGCCAGGCCGCGGAGCCTCCCGTAAAGATCATCCTGCTCGTCGACGAAGTCAATTCCGACTTCCGCCGTGTCGCCTTCGAGCGCGATGAAATCAAGGCGTTTCTCCTGAAAAACGGCGGCGTTCTCAAGCATCCCATGTCGATGGCATTCTTCTCCGACAAGGGAACCGAGGTACAAAAAGGTTCGTCGACCGACGGCAATGCCTTGCTGGCGACGTTCGACCAGCATGAGACGACCCTGCGGACCATTCGCCGATCGGCCGGATTCTACGGAGCGGTCGATCGCTTTCAACTCTCCATGACCGCCTTGAACTCCTTGGCGCAGGCGGAGACAACGCAGCCCGGAAGGAAGCTCGTCGTGTGGATCAGCCCCGGTTGGCCGCTGCTCTCCGGGCCAGGGATTAACCTGACCGCGAAGGACGAAGCCAACATATTCGCATCCATCGTCTCCACCTCCACGGCCCTGCGCGAGGCGCGAATTACGCTTTACAGTGTCGACCCGGAAGGAGCCGCTGCGGCAGCCGGATCACAGGACTTTTACTATCGAAGTTTTCTCAAGCCAGTGACTGCAGCGAAAAAATCCCAGTTCGGCAACCTCGCCCTGCAGGTTATTGCCACCCAAAGCGGCGGTCTGGCAACGACTGCGAGCAACGATATCACCGGCCAGATTGCCCGTTGCGTGAACGATGCGGATGCCTATTACACGATCATTGTCGATCAGGCTCCAGCCGATGCGCCAGACTCGTACCACGCGCTAACCGTCAATATCGCGAAGCCAGGACTCACGCCGCGAACGCGTGACGGCTATTACGTTCAGCCTTGATCGACCCTCCACGCGCCCGGGTCGAATCCGCGCATTGGGCTGCCCATAGCCCGTGATAGTCTTTCGCTGCAATTCAAACGCGATATGATGGATAGTGGCGCTCGTTTGCGGTCTATGCGAGCGTCTGCCGGCCAACGCAAATCCCTGGAGAACATTTTCATCGTGAGTCAACGCAAATCAGCGGTCATTTTGGGTGCCCAGTGGGGCGATGAGGGTAAAGGTAAGATCGTCGACGTCCTGTCGGAGAAGTTCTCCGTCGTAGCGCGCTACGCAGGCGGCCACAACGCCGGACACACGGTCATCATCAAGGGCAAAAAGTTTGTCCTGCAGCTCATCCCTTGCGGCGTGCTGCGTCCGGCCTGCAAGGGCGTCATCGGCAACGGTGTCGTGCTCGACCCGATGGCCTTCCTCAATGAGGTCAAGAAGCTCAAAGACGCCGGCCTCCCGGTCGACGGACAGCTCTTCGTCTCCAACCGTGCCCAGGTCATCCTGCCCTACCACCGCATGATCGAGCTCGCCGCCGAAAACGCCCCTGGCCGCACAAAGATCGGCACCACCAGCCGCGGTATCGGTCCTGCCTACGAGGACAAGATGCACCGCAGCGGCCTCCGCGTCGTCGACCTGCTCAACTCCGCGCTTCTGCGTACCCACATCGAGAACGCCTGCCACGAGAAGAACACCATCGCCCACGCGCTCTTCGGCACCGAGCCCCTCGATCCCAAAAGCATGTACGAGGAGTACTCCCGCGCAGCCGAGCAGATCGCACCATTCGTCACCGACACCGCCGTCATGCTCAACCAGGCCCTCGACAGCGGCGAAAAGGTCATGTTCGAAGGAGCCCAGGGCGCCCTCCTCGACATTGACCACGGCACCTACCCCTTCGTCACCTCCTCGTCTTCCACCGCAGGCGGAGCCGTCACTGGAACCGGAGTAGGCCCCACTCGCATCGGCACCGTCATCGGCGTCACCAAGGCCTATGTCACCCGCGTTGGCGAAGGCCCCTTCCCCACCGAGATTCACGACGCCACCAGCGACCTGCTTCGCGCCCGCGGGCAGGAGTACGGTGCCGTCACCGGCCGTCCCCGCCGCTGCGGCTGGCTCGATCTGCCCCTCCTCCGCTACAGCAACATGATCAACGGGACGGAATGGCTCGTCGTCACCAAGATGGACGTAATGGATGAGTGCGACGAGATCCCCGTCTGCACCGGCTACAAGATCAACGGCAAGCTCACCGACGTCATCCCCGCCGACATGCCCGGATACAACGCCATCGAGCCCGTCTACACAAAACTCAAGGGTTGGAAGTCTTCCACAGAAGGCATCACAGAGTTTGATAAGCTACCGCAACTGGCGCAAGAGTATCTCAAGTTCCTGGAAAAAGAGTCTGGAGCAAAGATCGGCATGGTTTCGACCGGGCCTGATCGCGACCAGACTATAACCCTGTCGGCATTTGACGAAGCGCTGAAGGCGTAAAAGGCCAATTATGGTAAGTTTTACCGTTCGTATGACGTTCGACCAGGCAGACCGCGAGGCCGTCGATGAGATTCTAGGCCATCTGTCCACCGCGTCCCGTAAAGAGCCCGGCTGCATCAGTTATGTCCCTCATTTTGTCGAGGGCGAGAGCTGCACCATCCTCATCTACGAGCAATATGAGGATGAGGCTGCGTTAGATCACCACAGGGCAACCCCGCATTTTCATCAATATGCAATCGGCGGTCTGTATCAAAAGATGAAGGATCGCCAGGTCGAAAACCTGTCTGCAATCTGCTAAGGCCTTCACATTGGACTTTTCAGGCCGATTCAGCGTCTTATACGCCTAAGAGGCGGATACTACTAAAGTTCTTTGACTCTGATCCGTAGATCGGTCTAGTATCCGGTACGAAATGCGGTTAATTGGTCGACCAATTCGCCGGCTTGTCCCCTCCGCTATGCTGCTGTCCGCAATAGCGTTGGGATGGTCTGCGCCAGCGTTCTGCGCCGCCTGGAACCAGCCCCTCCACGAGAAAAAGCACGCCGCCAAGCAGCAGGTCGAGGCCCTCGAAGAGCAGTGGCGCCAGGCCCAGCTTGCCGGTGACGTCGCCACCATGGACAAGCTCCTCTCCGACGACTACATCGGCATTTCCATGACCGGCCAGGTGAATACCAAAGCTCAGCAGCTCGATCGGATGCGGATGCATAAGATTGCCCTCACCCGTCTCGACCTGGGCGACCGTCAAGTCAAGTTGATTGGCTCCATCGCCATCGTCACCTCCCGTGCCGAGGTCGAAGGCACCAACGACGGAGCGCCCATTAAGGGAACGTACCGCTATACCCGGGTCTATCAACGGCTCCCATCGGGCCTATGGAAGATCACCAGCTTTGAGGCAACCCGGGTCCCCGGACCCAGGCCCGACCACGCTCCTTCACCCAAGGCAACGGCAAGCGTCCCCAGCCCTCCCGGGCCTCCCTAACCTTTCCTACAGGTCTTACCTGGTTAAACAAAATGACCTTGCCCATCGGCAAGGTCTTAGTCTTTCTGTTTAAAATTTCAGTTGCTCTCTATGCAGTGCGTGTGGCGACAAGCCTGAACCGCTGTTCGATCACTTCGCGGGTCTCAATCGAGACATCCGTGCGCGGAAGGTTGAGGGCCAGAAGACGGCGATAGAGGGAGCGAGTCGCGCCGGTGATGCGCGCGTCCTCGGATTCGTGGGGGAAGAGCGCAAGAAACTGACGCGACGCCACAGAATTCTGATTAATCGAGGTGACAGGTTTGCGCGGAGGAACAGTGACTAGGTAGGGACGCCGGTCCGGCGTCGGGATGCCGCGGTTTTCCTGCGTCGATGACGCACCGCCGCGGAGGGACAGAGATAGATTTTGTTGAAAGGTTGCCATGGGGAACGTCCTCAATAGCTCGATAGGAGGACTTAGGCTTGCGCCTTCTGTCTGCTATAAGAGCTTGGATGAATATGGCAATTCGGTGGTTGTATTAAATTTTGAAAGGGGCCCGGAGCTTCATCCATGTTACATCCAACGGCTCAGGAAGTACACGGGTTTCCGCAGTCACCGTCATAAAATTTGTATCGCCGAGCCACCGCGGCAGCACGTGCAGATGCAGATGATCCGCAATCCCCGCGCCCGCCGCCTCTCCAAGGTTCAGCCCCATGTTGATCCCACCCGGCCGATACACCTCCCGCAGAGCCACCTCGCTCCTCTGCGCCAGCGCCATCATCTCGTTCGCCGCCGCGCCTGGCAGGTCCGCCAGCGAAGCAAGGTGCTGATAAGGCACGATCATCACATGGCCCGTCGAGTACGGATAAGCATTCAGGCAGATAAAGCAGTGTTCGCCCCGATAAACCAGGTGCACAGCCCGTTCGGCAGTCTCGCGATCCATCCCATGAGCCACCGCATAATCCACCGCTGCGATCATGTTGCAAAAAACGCAGTGCTTATCCTCCGCCTCCGACGGCGGCCACGCGCTCAGTTCAGCAGGAACGCCCGTCCGCGCCACCGGATCGACGCGGGTGATGTAGCTGTAGCGCCAGGGTGTCCATAGCCGGTCCATTCGCCGAGTATAGCGGCGTCGCCTCCTCCCCTCCGCCGCCAAATTCCCACAACAGCCAGATTAATCCCCCGAGATGGAACGTCGAGCGCTCTTCAAGCATCAAACCAACGTGACCCAAAAAGTCTCTATCTGGACAAATGACACGGAGATGAATTCCCCGCGTCGATTCCGCCTATTTGTTGACGTACCGTAGGCAAAGTTCTATGCTTAATGTAAGCGAGCTAATGTGTGTGGGACCCAAGTGCACTAGCTCCTCTGAAAGACCTGATTCCTTCCAGCCTGCCGAAGACGATGCGGGGAGAATGAGCAGCCAGCGGTTCCTGTTTGATCCGCTGATTGTTCGAGCCCAACTCGCCCTTGAGACGGAAGGAGTTCTTGGATCCCGGAGTCCGCATTCACCATGGTAGAAAACCATAATTCTGACAACGAGAGCAAACCCCTGACCACCGAAACGGAAGTCCTAGCGCACGAAGCGACAGCGGATCACACCGACCTGTCTTCTGAATCCACCTCCACCCAACCGCACGAGACGGCGCACATCGCCTCAAGTGAAGCCGCACCGCACGTTGCTGCCTCCGCCGCACAGACCGCCGATCACGGGACTGTCGCCACGGTCACGGCCGCAGCCGACGATGACGACCTCAATTACGACGCTGCAGACTTCGCCGCCGCCCTCGCGAACTTTGATCGCGAGCAAGCCGCCGAGTCTGCTACTGCCCAGAATCTGACCGCGGAGGAGGCCATCGTCTCCGGAACCGTCATCAAGATTACGGACAAGCACGTCGTCGTCGATATCGGACTCAAGTCCGAGGGCCTCATTCCGCTCGAGCAGGTGCTGGACATCAACGGCGCACCGAAGTTCAAGGCCGGCGATGTGGTTGAGGTTGTCGTGGAGCGCGAGGAGGCCGAAGGCGGCTACCTGGTCAGCTACGAAAAGGCTCTCCGCCACAAGGTCTGGGACAAGCTCGAGGAAGCCGCCAACACCAAGACGCCCGTCAAGGGCATGGTGCTTGGCCGCGTCAAGGGCGGTCTCACCGTCGACATCGGCATCAAGGCATTCCTGCCCGGCTCGCAGGTCGAAGTGCGCCCCGTTCGCAATCTCGACGGCTACATCGGCACCGAGATCGAAGTACGCGTCATCAAGCTCAACAAGAAGCGCGGCAACGTAGTCATCTCCCGCAAGGAACTCCTCGAAGAGGACCAGAACGCCAAGAAGGCCGTCACTCTCTCCACTCTCGAAGAGGGCACCATCCTCACCGGCACCGTCAAGAACCTCACCGACTACGGCGCATTCGTCGACCTCGGCGGCCTCGATGGCCTGCTCCACATCACCGACATGAGCTGGGGCCGCCTCACTCACCCTCGCGACCTGGTCAATGTAGGCGATGAGATCCAGGTGAAGGTGCTCAAGTTCGACAAGGATAAGCAGCGCGTCTCCCTCGGTTTCAAGCAACTCACGCCTGACCCATGGCTCGACGCGACCGAGCGCTATCCCATCGGCGCGCACGTTCGCGGCCGCGTCCTGTCCGTCACCGACTACGGCGCGTTCATCGAGCTCGAGCAGGGCATCGAAGGCCTCGTCCACGTATCGGAAATGACCTGGTCCAAACGGATGAAGCATCCGTCGAAGATGGTCAAGCCCGGCGACGAAGTCGAAACCATCATCCTCAGCGTCAACCCGAACGACCGCCGCATCTCGCTCGGCATGAAGCAGCTCCAGGAAAATCCCTGGGAGCAGCTCGAGGACAAGTACCCGACCGGTGCCATCATCGAAGGCCGCGTACGCAACCTCACCGACTTCGGCGCCTTCATCGAGATCGAAGACGGCATCGATGGCCTCGTCCACGTCTCGAACCTCAGCTGGACCAAGCGCATCAAGCATCCCTCCGAAGTCCTCAAGAAGGGTGAGAAGGTCCGCGCGATCGTCCTCGGCGTTGAGCCGGAGAACCGCCGCCTTTCGCTCGGCGTCAAGCAGCTCCAGCCCGATGTCTGGGAGACGTTCTTCGCCCAGCACCGCGTCGGCGACGTCATCAAGGGCAAGGTTCTGCGCACCGCGCAGTTCGGCGCCTTCGTCGAGATCGCCGAAGGAGTCGAGGGTCTCTGCCACGTCTCCGAAGCAGTCGGTCCCGACGGGAAGCCAGTGGCGCTCGATGTCGACTCAGAGCACGAGTTCAAGATCGTCAAGATGAATCAGGAAGAGAAGAAGGTCGGTCTCAGCATTCGCGCCGTAGGCGAGGAAGCCAGCCGCGCCGAGGTCGAGATCTACAAGGAGCGCGAGAAGTCGCCCAAGGGCAACAACTCCGGTTCCTCTTCCTCCTCTTCGAGCAGCAGCACCACGCTCGGTGACCTGATCAACTGGAAGCGCTCCGAATTCGACCGCGACTAATTCTCAACCTCTTTACCAGATACCAAAAGGCCGTCCCAACCGGGACGGCCTTTTCACCTAGGCAGCTATCTCTATTTCCGGAAAATACCGCAATCTAGCAAACCCGCGCTGGGTTTCAGAAATCGCGTTCTACGCGACCTCGGTGATGGTTCCACCAACCTTGAGAATATGGTTTTCTTTGCCTGCCAGGCATCCAATCAAATCATCGAGGTTGTGGGTGGAGTCCTCCTGGTCCGTCAGACGAACCGTTACCACCAACCCCGCAAGGACAACCGTTTTGATCTCCTTGCCACCCTCGTCGAGAAATACAACCCGCGCCGTAGTCATAAACGTTCTTTCCCTCTTTTGAGCCTGTCAGCATAGATGTTGAATTCAGGCTCGATAGTAGCCCAGCTCTCAAATTTTTCTTCACGCCCGTCAACTACGCACGCCTACCCTATGCTTGCGGCTCTGCCTAAGATAACTTGCCCATATTGCAATCGCGTTTACCCACATCACCGTGGCGACCGCTAACCTGTGGCTCAGGCCGGTTTGCCAGCCAGGCAGGAACAGATGGAATGTGAGCATAAGCGGTAGCAGTGCGAAGAAAATGCTCGAGACCATCGCACTTCTTCGCCTGCTGAGGCGGGCGAAATATTGAAACCAGCAAAGCGCTCCGATAGACCAGCAAAGCGCCAGCAGCCATGGGTCATTTAGAATAGCCGTCCAGACCAAACGTCCATCTCTGTATAGGCTCATTAGAGGTGCGAGAGTGAAAAGGAGAGCTACTCCGAAGCTCACGCGGCGCCGGAATAATTCTTCACGAGCCCACTGTAAATCGTATTTTTCTCTTTCTGCCTCTGGCGCAACCCGCGCTGTCATCCGCAAATCTTCGAGGAACGTCGCGGCCTTTCGCGCGATCCGCTCAAAGTCCGGATTCTCCCGAAAATATTCCTCCACCAGCCGCTTCGTATCCTCGCTGGCTTCACCAGAAAAGTAGACCGGCAGCAAGTCGGTCAGCACATCGCATGTGACATTCATCACTATTCTCCCGAAACATTCAATTCTTCGCGGATCGGATTTCGAACCGCCATCAGCCTGACCCGTGCACGGTGCACTTTCACCCTGGCGGCTGCCACTGTTATGCCCAGCGCAACAGCGATTTCCTCATACGGCACTTCGTCGAGCGCGCGCATCAGCAGCGCCGCGCGATCGGTCTCCGGCAACTCCTGTAGTTCTGCCAACACCGTCTCCAGTTCCTCCTTGTGTTCCAGGCGTTCGTGCGCACTGGCTCCCGGGTCTGTGTGCTTTTCGTCCAGCTCCACTTTTCGCCAGCCTTGCCGTCGCAAGTCGCGGTGAACATTCCGTGCTACTACGAAAAGATAGCTCTTCACCGTGAGTTCCCGAATGCGCGCGCGCGTCAACCAAACACGCAGGAAAGTCTCGGAGGTGATATCGTCCGCCAGCGCGCGATTGCCGCACAGAAACAGCGCAAACCGCCGCACTGCTGGTGCGTATTTTTCGTAAAGACTCTGAAAGTCCATCGGCCTAATTGTCACAGAGAGTACGCACGAGAAGGTCGGATGTTACATCGGCCCTGAGCTACTTCGTCTACTCATTCAGGACTGAGCGGGCCGGAGATTGGGGTTAAGGTAAAGACCGACGAGCGCGTAATCGCCGATGCACTCATTGAGCCGTGACCGGCAAGCTCAAATCGCCTTCTGTCACGGTAGTTCTCTGGCTGAGCTCAGGAGCACGCAATGGGATTGCGGGAGAAGTGCCGACCCTCCCAAACAGGGGTCTAAAGTCCGAGCCCTTTCAACGCTACTGCGCAGGTTTCAAATAAGTCTCAAACTGCCAAAGAATCCTACTAAACAACTCACTCCGCGCCGACAGCCCCGCAATCGAATGCGTCTTCCGCGGAAACAACTGCAGATCATAAGGAATCCCCGCATCAATCAACGGCTGCAGAAACTGGATCGTATTCGACATGTGGACGTTATCGTCCCCCGTACCATGAGCAATCAGTAGCCGACCCTTCAACTTCGCAGCCTCGTTGATCACCGAGGCATCTTTATATACCTCGGCATTCTCCGAGGGCAGCCCAAGAAACCGCTCCGTATAGATCGAATCGTAGTTGAGATAGTCAGGAACCGGAGCCACCGCCACACCAGCGCGGAAGCGGTCGCTGTGAGTCATCGCATAGAGAGTGAATGTCCCGCCCCAACTCCACCCCCACCATCCCAGGCGCTTCGGATCAAGCTGCGGATAGCGGCCCAGCACCTGGTCCATCGCTGCCATCTGATCAGCAAACTGGACCTTGCCGAAGTCATGATACGAGAGCTGCAAAAAATCTCGTCCACGCCCGCCCGTCCCGCGTCCATCTACATTGAGAACCGCAAAGCCATGCTGCGCAAGAATCTCATCAAAGCTCGGACTCTCCCAAGAATCCATAATCGTCGCGAAGGGCAGCGGTCCATTGTAGGGATTCAGAATCAGCGGCACCGAAGCCGCAGTCGTCGACGCTGGGAGCGTCAGATACCCGTAGAGCTTCGTCTTACCATCCGCCGCCGTGACTGTGATGATGCTCCGCGTTACTCCCGTCGCCGGCGCCAGAGGCTTCGCCTTCCAGATGGGAAGGCACGACTGTCCGGTGGTGCACATGCTGATCGTCGGCGGTGTTGCTTTGTCACTCGCACGCAGCCGGAAATGTGCGCCATCGGGTGCAACCCCCACGGACAGGCCTCCGAAGTCGGAAGTCAGCTTCTGTCTCTTCGACCCATCAGGCTGAATCGACCACAGGCTAAGCTTCAGCGGATCTCCCTGGACCGTTGCGAGATAAAAGATGGTCTCCGTATTCGGTTCGACCATCACATCCTCCACCTCGTAGTCTCCCTGCGTAAGCTGCCGCGTCAGCGTAGCATCCGCGCCAAGAGGATTGTGCTCATCGAACGAATAGAGGTAGATATGGTTGTGCCTGTCTCGCCAGCTCTGCAACAGAAACCGGCCATGCGGAAGAATCTCGAGATCTGTACTGAAGTTCAGAAACTTCGGGTCGCTGTCCGACGCCATCAGCCGAGTCTTCCCCGTACGCGCATCGGCAAAGTAGATGCTCAGGTGCTGATGGCTGCGAGTCAGGACTTCGATAAAAACAGTATCTGAGTCGACCCACCCAAACCGCGGAATATAGTCGTTGTTCGCGCTGAACGGAACCTCGATAAATCGAGTCTTCCCGCCCTTAGCCGAAGCGATTCCTACCCGAACATTGGGATTCGGATCTCCCGGTTGCGGATATCGCTGATTGTCGATCGTGGGATGAGTCGGAATGTAGTCAGTGATCGGATACTGCGGAACCCTCGCCTCATCCATCTGCAGGTACGCGATCGATTTGGAGTCAGGCGACCAGAAGTAGTTGCTCCGAACATCGAGTTCCTCCAGATAAACCCAATCGACCTCGCCATTCAGCAGCGTGTCCCCCGTGGTATTTGTCACAGCCGTCTCGCTCCCGCTGCCGACCGGATGCACATACAGGTTGTGATTGTGGAGATACGACACCAACTTCCCATCGGGCGAGAACTTGGGATCGTCACCCGACCCCTCACGCGTGTCAGCCACGAGCACACCGGTGCCAGCCGCGATGTCGTACAGCCACAGCTTGCCCCCGTTATCGAGCAGCACATGTTTTGAGTCGGGCGCCCACAGGTAATCCGACATCGCGTACCGCGCGCGGTGATCCCTATTCTTCTCGTCAACCGCCTCCGCCGAGAGCTTGCTCAGCTGATCCGCCCTCGCAAGTACGCTGGCCTTCCCGGTCTCGGAGTCAATCTGGACGATGTCCCCGGCCTTCCCCGTCGCATCGGCGTCTCCCGCGATATAGCTCAGCCGCTTGCTGTCAGGACTCCAGACCGAGGAGGCCGGTGCGCCGCTGCCAATGCCGCGTTCCACCTCCGCAATGGTGCGCACGCCAGGATCAGCGGCGGTAACTGTCCGAGAAGTCGTTGGAGTCGCCGTCTGGGCGAGGAGGTCACAAGCCGACAGGCAGAGAAGCAGAGCAGGGAGCTGCGGGTTCCAGATACGCATTTCGCGAGTGTATCGCGGACCAGAACCAAGACCAACTCGCCCTTAGCACCGCCAAATTCCCACAAAAATATTTTCAAAAAGTGGCATTATTTTAGAGCGCAAAACCACCACCCAAAACACCACAACTCACCATGAAATCACCACAACTTCACCACAAAAAACCATGCAAAAAACGCACGATTTCCCCCACCCCCCCTCAAAAACACTTGTATTCATAAGCAAAAAGGCCGCCCAACCGGGCGGCCTTTTTGCTTACAGAAAAACCGATCCTAAGCGGTCAAAGAATGAATTGCAGCAGGAGATTCCACCGCCGGAGTCATCTTGGCGGAAGCCCGCCGCATGACCTCAAGTTCAGCCGGAGCAAAGAGTTCCGGCGGAATCCCACCAACCGCCACATACCCCGGGTCGTCGCCAAGCGCCATTGAAATCTGGTTCCAGCGAAGGAACGGCGACGTCGTCGGAAGAACAATAATCCGCCGCTTCGGCTCAGGAAACGCGAAATAGACCGACCACGTGAGCAGAGTCAACCCGACAGCTAAACCGTTGATTACACTGAACGAAGAATACATGTTCGGGTTGTGGGCTATCCAAGCAGAGTTCACCAGGCTAATTGTAGCCAGCAAACCCAACCCAAAACTTACCCCAAAAATCCTGCTGCGGAATGACAAACCCATTGGCCGAATCGCAAAGCAAACAAACAGCAACAGGCATAGCGTGAGAATGCTAGAAGTCTGTTGCAGCTGGGTAATCATCGCCGTCATAAAGTGAATGCCGGACTGGTGCGGAGTCACTGCAACGCCAATGGCGACGGCGACAGAGATGGCTGCAACCCAACGGAAAATCAGCATACCGAGCGTCTGCAGGCCCTTCAATGGGGCCATGGCCAGCTTGAAAATGCTGTAGATAACCAGCAGCGAGAGGATCGCTTCCAGAGCGTAGCTCGTCCAGTAGACATAAAAATAAGTCTGATACGCCGTGTGCTTTTCAATGCCACGCGCGGCGAAGTAGAGGACTGGCAGACAAATGGTTGAGCACGCAAGTCTCACGCACAACAGAGCGAAGAGAAACCTGAACTGGCGCACGCCCTCAGAGCGGATGAGAAGAAATAGCAGCATCCCGCAAAGGATCGGTTCAGTGTATTCGAGGACCGAGATGAAGCCTGATAAAGAAGTTCCCATGGTTGTCCGTACCTAGAAGAGCAAGCATAGGCTAGTCGATTCCCGGTACGGACACAACAATTTATTTTCAAAAATATGCAGAAAAGTGCGCAGAAATAAACAACCTTCAGCGACCTTGAGCGATGCCGCAGGCGTTCGGATCGTTCGGGGGGCAGGTCGGGACGGGCAGCATGCTGGTGCGTGCAGGGGCGACCTTGTTCTTAGTCGCAGCGTTGGAGGTCTGAGTCGTGGCTGCAACGCCGGTTACAACCAGGGCGACGACGAAAGCGCGAATGATGGTCTTCATAGTGGGCACCTTTTTATAAGCAGTTGATAACTAAGTGGATAACAAATGGGACCTGATTAGCGGCCTTGAGCGATGCCACAGGCATTCGGATCGTCCGGAGGGCAGGTTGGAACGGGCAGCATGCTAACCTTCGCCACGGTTACCTTGTTTTTCGTGGAGGCCGAGCTGGTCTGCGTGGAGGCAACTGCACCGGTGAGGACGAGAGCGACGACGAAAGCGCGGACGAGGTGTTTCATAGTGGGATACCCCTAAAGTTGTATTTGAGGAAAAAGTTTTTTCTGGACAACCAGATGAGGTAACAATAGGATACACAATGGAATAAGTCCAATAGAATCAATAATATACTAGAGTATTCAATAGGGTTGATTACTAAAGTACCCAATCCCGACGTTTCCTGCAAGAGACTGCATCATAAAGGCCGCTCAATCGGTGAGGTGCTTGCCGTCTCCTGAATTGGGCGACTCCGCTGGAGTCGGGGGTCTCCGTGGGAAAGCCAGTCAACGCTCCCAAATCAAACGAGGGAAGTGAGAGCCTATATCGACTTGTTGGCAGGATGGGATGAGTGGTGGCTCACCCACATTAGGAGTTCGCCGGTGCAACGCGGTAGGTATGCGAGTAGTTTCCAGAAAGGTTACTACTCGCACGATTAACCCAACCGTGAAAATTTCTGCACACCCATTCTTGACCTCAAAATTGAATCAAGATGTGTGTGTTTCTTGGAAATTATGCGGTTGCAGGGGTGGCGGAAGACGAGGTTTTGTTGGCGGACGCAGCAGAGGCTGGTTCAGGTTTTTTGGGAGCTGATTCAGCCTTCTTCGAGGGTGCCAGGATGGCGTGGAGGGTGGTGCCCTCCATGCGTGGCATGAATTCGACCAGACCGGCGTCGCCGATATCCAGAATGAGGCGGTTGATGATCTTGTAACCGAGGTCGCGATGAGCCATCTGCCGACCCTTGAAGCGCAGCGAGGCCTTAACCTTGTCACCCTCGCTGAGGAATCGGACAGCTTGGTTCTTCTTGGTCTGGTAGTCGTGCTCGTCGACTGTGACGGAGAACTTGACCTCTTTGATCACGATAATCTTCTGTTTTTTGCGCGCTGCACGCTCGCTTTTGTCTTTTTCGTAGAGGTATTTGCCGTAGTCCTGGATCTTGCAGACCGGCGGGACGGCATTGGGAGAGATCTCTACTAGGTCAAGCGAACGCTCGCGGGCCATTTTGAGGGCCTCAAAAGGGGGCATGACTCCGAGCTGCTCGCCGTTCTCGTCAATAACGCGAATCTCGCGGGCGCGAATACGTTCGTTGGTGCGTATAAAAGACTTTGCGGAACGTTTATCAATTGGTGGAATAAGTCGCCTCCACAGCGGGTTGTGTCACTCGCTATGCATTGTGTTAGGGGTTAGATGCAACTCTCAGAAAAGGTTGCATTACAACGAAAAGTATAACACTTTGCACGCGCCTTCCTGAGAGTCCGTCAAGGCACGAATTTTTGGCACTGTCTGTTGGGATAATGTATGTTGACTCGGAAGCTCTTTGGAGAGGAACTCGAATGGGACGCCGGATTTTGCTTGTCGATGACGAAGTGGCCATTTTGTTGACGCTGAAGGCCGTGCTTGAGATCAGCGGATTTGAGGTGGACACCGCTGCTTCGGCGCGGGAAGGCGTCTCCAAGCTGCATACCCGCGAGTACCATATGCTCATCACCGACATGCGGATGGAGCACGATGTTGCGGGGGTGGAAGTGATCAGGGCCGCGCGCACAGCGGCCTACCACCCAGTGGTCGCTTTGCTGACGGCGTATCCAGTGGCGGAAGAGGATTGGCAGGAGATGGGTGCGGACCAGCTTCTCGTCAAGCCCATGCATACGCGAGTTCTCCTGCAGCAGATCGAGGATATGATCGCCGCGCATGAGCGAAAGTTCGCGGAGCAAGGCGTCGCGGTCAGTTCGCCGGCTTCTCGGCCATCTGCGCCGCCGAAAATTGCCGCAAAAGTCGTCGTAAAGAAGTTACCGCTAAGAAAACAAGCAGTTTCGGTAAAAGCTGTTGGGAAGAAATCGAACTCCGCTAAGGCTACAAAAAAAGCGGCCACCAAAAAAGCGAAAGCGAAGACGGCTGCCAAATCCTCGGCAAGACCAAAAGCCCTAGCAAAGAGCTCCTCCAAGAAAACAGCGAAGACCTCCGCCAAGCGAAGGTCCTAAACGCGGTTGCATCTTAGGCATTCGTCAGTTGGAAGTATGTTCCTTGATGTAGGTGCGAAGTGCCAGGTTCAGTTCCATCGCTTTTTGCACACCATCATCGAGCATGCGCAACCAGTCTGATGCCGGTTCTTTCATCTCGGTGGTGCTCAGCAGGTAGCTCGTTTGGATGATGATCTCGAGCGCGTTGCTCAGGTCATGAGCCAACCTGCGCATTTCCACGGAGAGATCTTCTGGGATTTTTTCAACATTTGGGGCCTGGGAGAGATCGTTTTGTTCGGTCATTTTTTTGAGAAAGTTAGTTCCTTGAGACAGTAGACTCTTTTTTTTTACATAAGTCTTGTATTCGGGGAAACCTGAGAGCCCCATAGGTCCGGATCAGTTGTCCGGGAATTGACAGGGACCCTCCGGTTTGTAAGACTAAAAGCTCGCGGTAGCGTGTTTCGGCCCAGATGGGGCCGGCGCGAACGACACCGTGCCGTAGTGGCGGAATTGGCAGACGCGCATGGTTCAGGTCCATGTACTCGCAAGGGTGTGGGGGTTCGAGTCCCCCCTTCGGCACCAAAGTTTCTCATCCTCAACGTAAGTTGAGGCGGCAGTAAATTGAGCGCAAGGCGTAACAGCTTTGGGCTCGTGTCACCTGTTAGAGAAACTCAAACGGACCATGCCTACTCAGCTTGATCAGATACTTGCCCACACACTATTGCAGGTGCAATCCCGAAAGGCAGGCGCCGATTACGGCCTGCTCGAACGGAGAGCCGCGCAACACGTACCGCGTGGTTTTACCGTGGGATTGCGCGTAGCGGCGGCTGCTGGTCCCGCGATTATCGCCGAGATCAAGAAGGCCTCGCCTTCCAAGGGGCTTATTCGCAGTGACTTCTATCCTGCGACTCTCGCCCGCGGCTTCGAGGCTGCTGGCGCGGCTGCGCTATCCGTCCTGACCGACGAGGAGTTCTTTCAGGGATCACTGAGTTATCTGCATGAGGCTTCGAGTGTGGTCCAGATTCCGTGTCTGCGGAAGGACTTCATCCTCGATCCATTCCAGGTGCTCGAGGCGCGGGCGGCTGGCGCTGACGCCATTCTGCTTATCGTCGCGGCTCATACGGATGATTCCCTGAGCGATCTGCGGGACGAAGCGCGAAGTATGGGACTCGATGTGCTGTGCGAGACGCATGATCGTGAGGAGTTGGAGCGCGCGGTTGCGCTTGGCTTCGACCTCATCGGTGTAAATAGCCGTGATTTGCGCACGTTTGTGGTTCGGCCTGAGCTGCTGGAAGAGATGGCAGTGTGGAAGCCGAAGGACGTTGTAATGGTTGCCGAGAGCGGTATTCGTTCGGCGGAGACCATCTCTGAACTGCGTTCGGTTGGTTATGACGCTTTTCTGGTGGGAGAGGCGTTGATGCGGCAACCTGATCCGGCTGCTGCTTTAGCGTTGCTTCTGGATCGTGAATACTCTTCCGATATCTAAGTACGACGAACGGACTGTTCTTCTTCCATGTGGATCAAGATCTGTGGGAACACGAACCTCGAGGATGCACAAACGGCTTCTGCTCTTGGAGCAGATGCGGTTGGCTTCGTGTTTGCCCCGAGCTCGCGGCAGGTGAATGCAGTACAAGTGGCGCGGATTACGCCGCATTTGTCCGGAGTGGAGAAGGTTGGAGTTTTCCCGGCTCTTGATGCTGCGGAGATCGTTGCGGTCGTGGAGGAAGCGGGTCTGGACGCGGTGCAGCTTCATGGCGGGGTGAGTTTGGCGCTGCTGAGAGAGTTGGAGGAGCGCTTCGAGGGAAGAGTGAAGCTGATCCAGACGCTTCATTGGGAGATAGAAGATTCCGACACGAACGCAGACGTGTTCGCGCGGCAACTGCGAGCGATCGCCGAAGGTAGAGCTGCGGAGCGAGTGTTGGTTGATTCCAAGGTGGGAGCTGCGATCGGCGGAACTGGAGTGACGTTCGACTGGGAGGCTTCGCGTGGAGTTCTGGCTGAAGCTGGAGTGGGATTGAAGCTGATTGTTGCGGGAGGATTGAGGCCGGAGAATGTGGGCGAGGCAATTCGCCGGCTCAAACCTTGGGGAGTGGATGTTGCGAGTGGAGTGGAACTGAAGCCTGGGCAGAAAAACCCGGAGAAAGTTGCAGAATTCATCCGCAAGACGCGGGAAGCGGCTAGGAATGAGTGATTGGATTTCTTATTGTTCGGCCGGTTCGGGCTTGGACACCGGAGCGCCAGGGACTGAAGCAGATTTCGTTCGCGGCCCGACCTGACGGACGTGTGCCTTCGGGCTGCGGTCGCGGAAGAGCTGAGGCCGCATGTGCGCCGACGCCGACCTAGGCTTCGCAACGGCGAGCGATGGGGCCAGCATAAGAAGCAACGCGATGGAAATTCTCAGCTTCATGAGGCAACCTTTCTGACGCCTTCGTAAATAGGACGCGCAGAACGTTGGTCCGGATTCTATTTTCCTTCCGCAGGTACATCAAACCGACGAACCTTGGAATACAACTTAGGCGGAATGAGGAAAGTATGGGCTTTTGGGAGCGATTTTACACTTTAAATTTGTTTAAATCGTTCTTGGGTACCCGAATTTCCACTATTGGCCGGATTTTCGCGCTCTGGCTGTTCTACCCACAATTCATGTGCAATTCCTTTGCCATGAACGCGAATTGGTCGACGATTGCTTCGATTCGCTTGCTGAGCGGCATGCCGGCTCCGTGGCCGGCACGGGTTTCAACGCGGATGAGGATGGGGTTTGGCCCGGTTTGGGAGGCCTGAAGAGCGGCAGTGTATTTGAAGCTGTGAGCGGGGAAGACGCGATCGTCGTGGTCGGCGGTAGTGATGAGGGTGGAGGGGTAACTGACGCCTGCGCGGATGTTATGGAGAGGTGAGTATTTATAGATAGCCGCGAATTCGTTTGAGTCTTCGGAGGGGGAGCCATACTCCTCTTTCCAGGCCCAGCCAATGGTGAACTTGTCGAAACGGAGCATGTCCATGACGCCGACCTGGGCGACGACGGCGGCGAAGAGGTCGGGGCGCTGGAGTTCGCAAGCGGCTACCAGGAGACCACCGTTGCTTCCGCCGGAGATGGCGAGTTTTGCGGGTGATGTGTACTTGTTGGCGACGAGCCATTCGGCCAACGCGATGAAGTCGTCGAAGACATTCTGCTTGTGGGTGCGGGTGCCGGCATCGTGCCAGGCTTCGCCGTATTCGCCGCCGCCGCGGAGGCTGGCCTGGGCGTAGATGCCACCCATCTCCATCCACATGACGTTTGCGGGGGAGAACTCCGGCATGAGAGAGATGTTGAAGCCTCCGTAGGCGTAGAGGAGGGTTGGGGCGGTGCCGTCGAGGGCGAGCCCCTTTTTGTGAGTGATGAACATGGGGACGCGGGTGCCGTCTTTGCTGGTGGTGAAGACCTGCCTGGTTTCGTAGAGGGCTGGGTCGAAGAGGAGTTTGGGCTGGCGGTAGAGGGTGGAGCGGTGCGTCTTCATGTCCAGCCGGTAGGTGGTGCCGGGGGTGGTGAAGTTCGTGAACTGGTAGAAGGTCTCGGTGTCTTCGCGGCGGCCGCCGAAGCCGACGGCTGTGCCGATGGCGGGCAGAGTGAGCTGCTCGATGAGGGAGCCGTCGAGATGGCGGAGCTCGACACTGCTCTGCGCGTCGGCGAGGTAGGTGACGATGAAGGTGTTGTCGATGATGGAGATGTCGCTGAGTTTATTCGCGCTCTCAGGGATGATGGTCTTCCAGTGCTCGCGCGCAGGCTGGTTGAGATCGATGGCGATGACTTTGCCGTTGGGTGCGTCGAGGGTGGTGAGGAGCCAGAAGAGAGTGCCGTCGTTGTCGATCGGTGTGTACGTGGCATCCGGCGTGTCGATGAGGCGCAGCAAGGGGGCTCTCGGGTTGTCGGAGATCCTGGATGGTGAGTTCGTTGTTGGGGCTGGTGCCTTTGCTCTGGTGGAGGACGAGGTAGCGGCCGTCGTCGGTGACTTGTGCGCCGATGTTGAGTTCTCCGTCGTCGGGGCGGTGGAAGATGAGAGTGTCCTCGGACTGCGGCGTGCCTAGCTTGTGGAAGTAGACCTTGTGGAAGTAATTGGCGGTCTTGAGGGCTTCGGCCTCGGAGGCGTTGGGCGCGGGAGCGTCGTAGCGGGCGTAGAAGAAGCCTGAGTTGTCCTTGAGCCATGATGCTCCGCTGAACTTGGACCACTCGATGAGGTCGGGGAGATCTTCGCCGGTGGTGACGCTGCGGACGTGCCATTTGACCCAGTCGCTGCCGGCGTCGGCGATGGAGTATGCGGCGAGGGCGCCGTCGTCGGTGATGCTGATGCTGCTGATGGCTACGGTTCCGTCGGCGGAGAAGGTGTTGGGGTCGAGGAGAACGTGCGGCTCGCCGGTGAGGCCTTCCTGCCAGTAGAGGACGTTCTGGTTCTGGAGGCCGGAGTTGTGGGAGTAGAAGTAGCGCGTGCCGCGACGTGAGGGTGCGGTGTAGCGCTCGAAGTTGAGGAGCTCGGTGAGGCGGCGCTGCATGGTCTCGCGGGCGGGAATCTGCGCGAGGTAGTTCTGCGTGAGTTCGTTCTCGGCGTCGATCCAGGTCTTGAGCTCGGGGGAGTCGACGTCTTCCATCCAGCGGTAGGGATCGCTGACTTTTGTGCCGAAGTAGTCGTCGGTCTGGTCGGCTTTGCGGGCGATGGGATAGGCGAGTGCGGTGTCGGCGGATGTTGGAGTCATTTGGTGCGTTTTCCTGATTTCTTCTTAGAGGATTTGGCCGCGGCTTTGGTGGCGAGGAGTTTTTTTCGGTCGGCGATGAGGCGCTTTTGTTGCGCGGGGGACAGGGCCAGGGCGGCGCGAACTCTTGGCGGGAGTTTGTCGAAGGTGAGGGTGTGGGCGGCGCGAAGTTCGGACTCCCACTGGGCTGGGCGGAAGACGTCCCATCGCTCGACGGACACCCAGAAGAGGCGGGCGACGTAAGGAGCGGGGAAGATGCCTTCGGTTTCCTGCAGCTCGTGAAAGCGCTCGGAGCCGGCGGGGTAGGAGAGGACGCGAGGGTGGTTGTCGGTCGGTTCGAGCCTGATCCAGGCGAACATTTTGCCGCCGATAGCTTTATCGCCAACCCAGAAGACGAGGCCGCCGAACTGCTCGGTTTCGAGGACGTGCGGGAGATTATGGAGGTAGGTGCGAATTCGTTCGACGTCCATGGTGTACCCCCTCCCCCCTATGTAGGCCTTTTCGCGTAAATTGCTGATTACGCTTGGCTTACTCGATTTGATACCTACCAAAATATTCTAAACAAAGGAGTTATGGGTCAAAATATTCCAAATAAAGGACTTAGCCCGATGTGCTGCCCGACCCAATTGCCCCAATTCCTTGTTATTTGCCACTATTTCTATTGTATCGAATGGGACAGGGGGAAAATGCCAATCGTATCCTTTTCAGGATGAATGGTTTAGGTGGTTTTGGGGCTTGACAAGTGATTTTGCTGATGTTTTCGGTGAAAATATCTGTAAGCGATTGATGCGTGGTTGGTTAGGTGGGGATTTTTTCGCTTAGGCGCAGACGGATGGGACCTTTGGTGGTGCTGGGGTCGACGGGTCGGGCGTGCTGGGTGATGACGATGCGGCGCTGGGCGGCGAGACGGCGGGCGGCGGCGCGAGCGGGTTCCATGAGGGCCTCCCAGTCGCGGCGGGCGGCGTGGGATTTGGTGCGGGGATCGCCGGCGACGAGTTTGGCGGCTTCGGAGGGGCAGATGGTTTTGGTGCGGTCGCCGTCGGCGGTGCGCTCGGCGAGGAGAGTTAGGATCGCTTGCTCGAGTGCTGGGTCATGTTGGGCGGGGTGGTAGCCGCTGCAGGCTTCGGAACAGAAGCGGAGGATATCCCAGTCGCGGGCGTTTTGTTCGGTCCAACGGATGGGGCGCTTGCAGGTCTTGCAGAGTTTTTCTTTGTGTGGGGGGGCGGTCGGGCTTGGGTTTGCGATCTGGCATTAGGGAATCTACTGCGCGGGTTTACAGGGGGATCCGCTCGTAATAAATTTCGGCCATTCCATCAGACGAAGGCACCAGTTCTCCAGAGCCCACATTGCTAACGCTAAATCCCGGTCGTATAGGCTCACATTTTGCTACCTGCTTCTTCACGCCTCGAACAACATAGAAATCCTCATGCAAGCGAATAATGCACATTGGGCGTCCGACGGGATCGAGGCTCAAGGCTTGAGGAAGCTCGAGTTGATTGCTCCATGCAGCCCATGTAGCTTGCCTACCGTTCGATTTGATTACGGCGACAATTTGTTCCGCTTCGTCCCAGGTTTCAAGATTGCCTTTCTGGCCACGCAGTTCAGGCCTTAAGCGGTATAGGGTTCCTGTGTGTTTGAAGAAGCTCTTTTCTTCGCCCAATCCGCGGGTTAGTGAGGAGTTAAAATGCTCCCCAAGCGCAGTAGCCTGTGATGCAAATGACGATCAAGAGGATCAGGAGCGCTCCGACGATTAAACCTCTGGATTTCATGAATGCGAGGATAGCAGCGGGAATGAAATCCTCACGCGAATCTTAGGCTCAGTCGGTATACGGGTAATGCGGCGCTTCGGCGGAATGCGGGGATTCTTCGCTTCGCTCAGAATGACGGCAACAACAAGCAATGGCGAAGATCGGCGTGGCCGCTTGCCAAAATATAGTACGTAGCGTAATAATACTTTGCGTATGGATACTTCCTCCGTTCTTGGATATGCGCTTTTGGGTTTGGTTAGCCAGCAGCCGCTCTCTGGCTACGACGTGAAGAAGATCTTTGCGACTACTCCGATGGCTGGGTTCAGCGATAGTCCGGGTGCGATTTATCCGGCGCTCGGGCGGCTGGAGAAGGCGGGTCTGGTGCGGAGCGAGGTGAAGCAGATGGCGGGACTGCGGCAGCGGAGGGTTTTTCGGATTACGCCGAAGGGGCTCGCATCGGTGAAGGCGTGGATGGCGAAGCCGGTTACAGAGGAGGACGTGGTGCGGCGTATCGGTGAACTGATGCTGCGGTTTGCGTTTATGGATGATGCGCTGGGGGCGGAGCGGTCGGTTGAGTTTCTGCGGGAGTTTGTGGAGAGGTTGGCGGAGTATATTCCGAGGCTGCATGAGTATAGGAAGGCTCATGCCGGGGCGATGCCGGTGTCGGGACGGCTGGCGCTGGAGAGTGGGATTGGAGAGTATCAGGCCCGGCTGGATTGGGCTAAGAAGGCGATCGCTCATTATGGGCGAAGAAAGAAGGAGCGATGAATCTGCGAATCGTTGCTTACTGTTTGTTAGGCGGGTTGTCGTTTTCGATTGCGGCGATGGGCGCCGGGCACTTTGGCTGGTGGTGGTTATCGGGCGCGCTGATGGCGGCGGCCTATGTGCCTTTGGTGCGGTTCGGGCCCAGGAGCTGGGTTGTGCAGTTTGGGATGATCTTTCTGTCGATGTTTGTGGTGGCGGGGGTGTGCACGGCTTCGGAGGCGGCGATGTTTCTGCCCGGCCAGAGTGTGGTGGCGTGGCGCAATCTGCAGGGTGCGTTCGGGATGTATCTGATCGCTGCGGCGTGGCTGGCGGTGTTGGCGAAGGTGTTGAAGCTGACGGAGGATTCGGGGGCTTCACCGGAGCGCCGGTCGGGGATGCAGGCAGTCGCGGGGGTTTTCGCGAGCGGGTTTGCTTACGTGTTGCTCTATCTTGTCTTCGGGTCGATCGCATTTTTTATGTTTACGAAGCAGTATTATCCGCAGGGGGAGCAGATGGCCCGGTCGTTCGGGATTTGGCTGTGGGTGATTCAGCTTGGCCGCGGGATTTTGATGACGGTGGCGGTGCTTCCGATGATCTATACGCTGAGGATGCAGCGGTGGCCGGCGGCATTGGCGATTGGCATTTTGTTGTGGGTAGTGGGCGGGCTGGCGCTGCTGGTGGTTCCGATGGGGATGGTGCCGATGCAGCGGTTTGCGCATATTGTGGAGATTTTTACGCAGAACTTTTCTCTGGGGATTGCGGCCGTGTTGCTGCTTCGTCCGAGGAGAGCGGACGTGCTGGCGGTTTCAGTTGGGTAGAGGACTGGTTGGATTGGCGAATGGGTTGGCGTAGTCGCAGAGGAGGAGGGTGAGGTCGTCGTTCTGGGCGCGGGACC
This sequence comes from uncultured Acidobacteriaceae bacterium, assembly GCA_963841335.1. Taxonomy (GTDB): domain Bacteria; phylum Acidobacteriota; class Terriglobia; order Terriglobales; family Acidobacteriaceae; genus Edaphobacter. Next base: position 2,248,943 of record CAWJCF010000001.1, read on the forward strand.
AGTTTTCGAGAGTGGCGACGATGCGGTCGGCGGCGGCGCTGGGGTTGAGGAGCGCGCCTTCTTTTAATAAAAGATGGAGGCGGTCGGGGCCGAACTCTTCTCCGGTGGTGTTGGTGGCTTCGAGGAGGCCGTCGGTGTAGAGGAGGAGACGGTCTCCGGGTTCGATGGGGTGGGTGGCGGTTTCGTAGGTGGAGGAAGCGAAGGCGGCGAGCATGAGGCCGTTTTCGGTGATGGGGATGATTTCTCCGTCGCGGAGGAGGAGCATGGGCGGGTGGGCTGCCGCGGAGTAGCGGAGGGTGGAGGTGGCGGCGTCGAGATAGACGTAGGCGGCGGTGACGAACTGACTCTGGGTGTTGCCGTGGAGGACGGAGTTCATGCCGGTGAGGAGCGCGGCGGGGTCGGCGGCGTTGGCTCGCTGGGCGGTGGCGGCGAGTTTGACCATGGAGGCGATGAGGGCTGCGGGGACTCCATGGCCGGAGACGTCGGCGATTAGGAGTCCGGCTTGTTGCGGGTTGGTGACGAGGAAGTCGTAGAAGTCTCCGGCGACGGCGGTCATGGGAACGTAGCGGGCGGCGACCTGGAAGTGATCGGAGGGGGGATAGGGTGGCGGGAGAATGTCCGTCTGGATGCGGCGGGCGATCTCGAGTTCTTTTTGGAGCTCGCTGAATTGATGGTCGCGAGCCAGGCTTCGTTTTGCGGCCACGTACCCGAGGGTTGCGAGGAAGAAGGCGAATCCGAGCGGTTCTATGTCGTAAAAAGTCCCCCAGACGCTGCTGAAGTTGTCGTAGAGGACGAAGGCGGCGAATACGAGGGTGGCTCTGCTAACGATGACGGAGTCGCGATCGGTTCGCTTTAGCGTGAGCGACTGAATGACCAGGACAGTCACGCTGACGATCACGATTCCGTTGTTTATGAGGTCGAAGCGATGGTGGTGACCGAACAGGAAGGTTGCTACGAAAAGGCACAGGAGCGGGATTGATATGGCGATGGCGGCCTTGCGGCCTCCGAAACGGGTGAGAAATCCTGCAGCGTCGAAATAAAAGAAGGCTGGAATGGGCACCAGATAGCTGACCGCTGCGCGCAGGTTGTCGAAGAAGGCTGATGGGGGAATTATCAGGGCGAGCAGACGTAGATCGATCCAGACGCGCTGACCGTAGAAGATGGCGAAGAGGCCCAGCCAGAAGAGCATGGCGTCGAATTTGCGGCTGAGAAAGGCGAACGCCACCGAGATCAGTCCGAAGGTGGTGAAGGCGGCGCCGAGGAAGAGGTAGAACTCGTCGTGGTGGAAGGTGTGCAGAACCTGGCTGGCCGTTAGTTGCGAGTCGGGCAGGTACATACGTGCGAATGATACCTGAAGGTTCGGCGATGGTTGTGGGTGCGCGAGGGAGTGGTGGGAGATACTGATGGTGGGAGAGGCTTCTGTATGTCGGGGATGACGCGGCGGCGCTTTGGGCAGATGGGGGCCATGGCTGCGGCTTGTGCGGCGATGGGTGGGGCGAGTGCAGAGGCGGATTTCACGCTGGAGATTGCTCCCTATGTTCTGGAGGCTTCGCCGAAACATCGGATTCGTACGGTTGCTTATAACGGCCAGGTGCCGGGGCCGTTGCTGCGAATGAAGGAGGGGCGCGAGGTGACGGTGGTGGTGAAGAATTCGTCGCCTGATCCGGAGGTGGTGCATTGGCATGGGCTGTTTCTGCCTTCGGAGGTTGATGGCGCGATGGAGGAAGGGACGCCGATGATTCCTGCGGGGGCGACGACGACTTTGCGATTTAAGCCGGAGCCCGTGGGGTTTCGGTGGTTTCATACGCATATGCCGGCGGGAGGCGATCTACGGAAGGCTCAGTATGGCGGGCAGCATGGCTTTTTGATGGTGGAGGGTGGCGACGGCGAGGTTGCGCATGACCGGGAGTTTTTTCTGGCTCTGCATGACTGGGAGGGAAGCCTGATTGGTGGGGACGATGGATCGATGAATCCGGTGTATGAGGTTTCGACGATCAATGGGAAGATGATGGGTTTTGGTGAGCCGCTGCGGGTGAAGCAGGGAGAGCGGGTGTTGCTTCATGTGTTGAATTCGTCGCCGACGGAGGTTCATTGGATTGCGCTGGCGGCGCACAAATTTCAGGTGATTGCGCTGGACGGAAATGCGGTGCCGCGGCCGCATATGGTGGATATGCTGCGGCTGGCGCCGGCGGAGCGAGTGTGTGCGCTGGTGACGATGGATGCTCCGGGAGTGTGGGTGATGGGCGAGGTGCGGCGGCATGTGCAGGCGGCGGGGATGGCGGTTGTGGTTGAGTATGCGGGGGCGAGTGGGCAGCCGAAGTGGATTCAGCCGGATGATCTGCGATGGAACTATGACCAGTTTGCGAGCGCGGATGCGAGTGGAGGCTCGGGTGAAGTTGAGCGGATTCCGCTGGTGTTCGATTCGAAGTTCAAGGGCCATGGCAGCGAGGAGATGTGGACGATTAATGGGCGGTCGTATCCGGAGACAGCTGAACCGGTGCTCGTGGCGGGACGACGGTATCGGTTGATGATGAAGAATGTGAGTATGGATGATCATCCGGTGCATCTACATAGGCATAGCTTTGACGTGCGGCGCGTTGGCGGAGGCGCGGAGCTGCAGGGATTGAAGAAGGATGTGGTGATCGTGCCGGCGAAGAGTACGGCGGAGGTGGAGTTTCTGGCTAATCATCCGGGGCGAACGCTGTTTCATTGTCATCAGCAGAACCATATGGACAAAGGATTCATGATGGTGTTTCGGTATGCGTGAAGGGGTGTGGGGGATGCGACGGGCCTGGTTGGGGGCGGTGATTTTGATCGTGACAGGATGTGCGCAGGCGTGGGCGCAGGGGAACTATGAGATTCAGGTGTATGGGTCGGACACGGTTGCGCCGAAGACGCTGATGACGGAGTTGCATTCGAACTATACGGTGGATGGGCAGCAGAAGACGATTGATGGGGTCTATCCGACGAACCATCAGGAGCACGAGACGCTGGAGTTGACGCAGGGGATCAATGACTGGGCGGAGGTTGGGTTTTACGTTTTTTCGAGCATCCAGAGCGGGTATGGGTGGCAATGGGTGGGGGACCATATTCGGCCGCGGGTGCGGGCTCCGGATAGCTGGCATCTGCCGGTGGGGTTGAGTTTGTCGACGGAGATTGGGTATCAGCGGCCGCAGTATTCGCCTGATACTTGGACGTGGGAGATACGGCCGATCATGGATAAGGCGGTGGGCCGTTGGTATTTCGCGGTGAATCCGGCGCTGGAGAGGACGTTGCACGGGCCGGATGTGAATCAGGGGTGGCAGTTCGCGCCGGCGGTGAAGGTGAGTTACGACTTCACGAAGGCGGTGAGCGGGGGCGTGGAGTACTACGGGAATTATGGGATGATCGGGTCGTTTGACAGCTTGCGGAATCAGGAACAGCAGATTTTTGTGGTGACGGATCTGAATGTCTCTCCGGTTTGGGAGATCAATTTTGGCGTGGGGTGGGGGCCGACGGCGTCTACGGATCACTTCATTGTGAAGGGGATTGTGGGGCGGCGGTTTTCGTGGGGAAAGCGTCGCGTGACGGATTAAGCCTCCCTGGCAGGCCTGGTCTTTATACTTATGAGATATGCAGTTTATCGAGAGTACGAAGAAGTTTCCTTCACTGGAAGAGCAGCTTGATTTGATTACGAAGGGTGCCGCGGAGATTGTTCCGCTGGAGGCGCTGAAGGAGCGCATCAGTAAATCGATTGCTTCTAGTGTGCCGATGCGGATTAAGGCGGGGTTTGACCCTACGGCTCCGGATCTGCATCTGGGGCATACGGTGCTGCTGCGGAAGCTGAAGCACTTTCAGGACCTGGGGCATACGGTTATTTTTTTGATTGGGGATTCGACGGCGCTGATTGGCGATCCGACCGGGCGCAATGTGACGCGGAAGCCGCTGACGCGGGAGGAGATTTCGGCGAATGCGGAGACGTATAAGGCGCAGGTGTTCAAGATTCTCGATGGTGAGAAGACTGAGGTGAGGTACAACTCCGAGTGGCTGGATAAGCTTGGCTACTATGACATGGTGAAGCTGATGGCGCAGTTTACTCTGTCGCAGATGTTGGAGCGCGAGGAGTTTAACAAGCGTTTCCAGGCGGAGCAGCCGGTTGGATTGCACGAGATGATCTATCCGATTGCGCAAGGGTATGACTCAGTCGCGCTGGAATGCGACGTGGAGCTTGGCGGGACCGATCAGAAGTTCAACCTGATGCGTGGGCGCGATCTGCAAAGGCACTTCGGGCAGCCGCAGCAGATTGTGTTGATGATGCCGATTATCGAGGGGCTGGATGGCGTGCAGAAGATGTCGAAGTCACTGGGCAATGCGATTGGCGTGCATGAGCCGGCGACGGAGATGTATGGGAAGCTGATGTCGGTGTCGGATGAGCTGATGTGGCGGTACTGGACGCTGCTGACGGATCTGCGCGGGTCGGAGATTGCGGCGATGCAGGAGTCGGTACTCGAGGGCAAGCTGCATCCGATGCAGGCTAAGAAGAATCTCGCCTGGACGATTACGAAGGGGTTTCATTCGGAGGCGGAGGCGAATGCCGCGGCTGAGGGGTGGGCGACGATGTTTCAGCAGCGTGGGGTGAGCGAGGATGTTCCGGTGGTGAAGGTGTCGTTGGCTGAGGATGGTTTGATGCAGGGCGAGGAGGTTCGCGTGCCGAAGCTGCTGGTGCAGGCGGGGCTGGCGGGCTCATCGGGTGAGGCGACGCGGAAGTTGAGTGAGAATGCAGTCAGCGTGAACGGCGAGAAGGTCTCGGGGCGGACGATTGGGAGGAGCGTGCTGGGTGATTCGCCTATTTTGCGGGTTGGAAAGAAGAGTGTTCGCGTAGAGTGGGTGAAGTAGGGATACGGCGCAAACTTTGCTGGATAATCTGCGTCTTACGGGGTGTGGCTCTGAAGATTGAACGCTTGATGGTCATGGTCTGCCTGCTGGCGGGGCTCGGGTGGGCACGCGGGCAGGAGCCGGCGGCGGATGCGAAGGAGATTGTGAAGGCGGCGGTGAAGGCGGAGGTCAACGCCGATGACACCGACCGGTCGATATGGAGGTACAAGGACACGCGGAAGGATCAGAACGATAGCGTGTTCATCGTGGTGCAGACGGGTCATGGTTCGGTGAAGCGGCTTGTCAGCAGAGGTGGGCAGCCCTTGAGTGAGGAGGAGGCGCGTGCGGAGGACGCGCGGATCCAGGAGTTCATTCGCAATCCGGAGAAGATGGCGAAGCAGCGGAAGGACGGGGCGCAGGACGACAAGAGTGCTCGCGAACTGACGAATATGCTGCCGGAGGCGTTTGTGTGGAAGGTGGTGAGTGATGACGGCGAGAGAGTAAAGCTGCGGTTTGAGCCGAATCCGAACTTCGATCCTCCGGATATGCAGTCGCGGGTGTTGGGCGACATGGCTGGTGAGATGGTTGTGGATAAGAAGCAGCACCGGATTGCGACGCTGAGCGGGAAGCTGATGCGAGATGTGACGATTGGTTGGGGTTTGCTGGGGAGGTTGCACGAGGGTGGGACGTTCCGGGTGGAGCGGCGAGAGGTGGCTCCGGGGTTATGGCAGATTACCGAGACGCACGTGCATATTGAGGGCCGAGTACTGTTTTTTAAGAGCATCTCGCAGGTACAGGATGAGGTGCAGTCGGAGTTTACGCAGGTGCCGCAGGGGACGACGCTAGAGCAGGCGGCGGAGATGTCGAAACCGGGATATGTTCCCGTAAGCGCGCCGGGGAATGGGAAGGCGAAGTGACGGTGGGTGGCTGTATGCTCGGAGATGATGGCACAGAGTCCTTATCCGCAAAGTGATCGCGCGCTGGTGCGGTTGATTGAGCGCTCGCCGGGGCATCGCGCGGGATATAAGCAACTGGTCCGCGAGCTCGGGCTTGGTGGTGGGCGTGAGCGGCGGTTGCTGCTGGAACAACTGGCGCGGATGACGGCTCGTGGGGAGCTGGTGAAGATTGATAAGGAGCAGTGGAGTTTGCCGTCGGCTACTCCGGAGAAGACGATGCGGGCGCGGCGTGGGGAGGAGACGCCGCAGTTGCAGAGAGCTACTCGGGACAAACTGGTGGCGGGGAAGCTCGATCTGCATCGCGATGGGTATGGGTTTGTGCGGCCGAATGGGAGTGTGGATCGGGAGGATGATCTTTTTATTCCGCCGAATGAGCTGAATGGGGCGATGCAGGGTGATGAGGTGCTGGTGGATGAGGCTCCGCCGGGACGGGATGGGCGGCGGTCGGGGCGCGTGGTGAGGGTGTTGACGCGAAGGAATCCCACGGTGGTGGGGGTGTTTCATTATGCGCGGAGTTATCGGAGGAGCGCTTGGGATAATGCTCCGATGATTGATGGGAATTATGTGACTCCGTTGGATGAGAGGATGACGCAGGCGATTTTGATTCCGGAGGGGGCGGAGATTTCGGCGATTCCGCGGGAGTCGATGCATCGTGTGATGGGAGAGGAGGCGCAGGCAGCGCAGGTGCATTGGTCGGAGGAGTTGGATCCGCTGCGGCCATTGGAAGGGCTCGCGGTGGATGTGGAGATTACGGATTTTCCGAGTGCGGGGCGGCCGGCGCGGGGTCGCGTGATGGAGGTGCTGGGGCCTCCGGATGCGTTTGGCGTGGATGTGGAGATTATTATTCGCAAGCATCATCTGCCGCATGTGTTTCCGGCGAATGTGCTGGCGGAGGCGGAAGCAAGCGCCGCGCAGACGGTGGACTCTCTGAGTGCGAGAGAGAGTGCTCAGCGGCGGGATTTTCGCGGGTTGCCGATTGTGACAATCGATGGAGAGACGGCGCGGGATTTTGATGATGCTGTGCTGGTGCGGCCGCTGGCGAATGGGAACTGGGAGCTGCAGGTTCATATTGCGGATGTGAGCCACTATGTGCGGCCAGGGACTTCACTGGATCTGGAGGCGAGGCTGCGCGGGACTTCGGTTTACTTTCCGGATCGGGCGATTCCGATGTTGCCGCCGCAGCTTTCGAGTGGGATGTGCAGTCTGCGGCCCGATGAAGATCGGCTGGTGCAGAGCTGCGTGATGGAGATCGATGGGCGCGGCGAGGTGCTCGGGTACGAGGTGTGCGAGGGGATTATTCGCAGCGCGCGACGGATGACGTATACCCAGGTGCAGGCGGTGTTGGATGGGGATGCGGCAACGCGCGAGGAGTTCGTGGAGCTGGTGCCGGAGTTTGAACGGATGCATGAACTCGCCCTGAAGCTGAATGCGAAGAGGCACCGGCGCGGGTCGATTGATTTCGATCTGCCGGAGCCGGTGATTCAGTTTGATCCCGATGGAAATATGGAGGCGATTGTGCGGTCGGAGCGCGGGTGGTCGCACCGGTTGATCGAGGAGTTCATGCTGAGCGCGAATGAGTGCGTGGCGCATTGGATTGAGGCTCAGGGAGTGCCGAGTGTTTATCGGATTCATGAGACACCTGATCCGAAGAGGATTGTCGATTTCGAAGAGACGGCGAGCCAGTTTGGATATTCGCTAGGATTCAGTAGTTTGCCGGTGAAGCGGATTCAGACGAAGGGCGACAGGCGCGATGCGCGCGGGACGAATCGCACGGCGAAGACGCATGAGGTTGCGGAGTCGATTCCGGTGACTCCGCAGATGTACCAGAGGCTGACGGCGAAGATTGCCGGAAAGCCAGAGGAGCGGATTCTTTCGTATCTGATGCTGCGGTCGCTAAAGCAGGCGCGATATAGCGAGAAGAATGTGGGGCATTTTGCGCTGGCTTCGCCGAGCTATACGCACTTTACTTCGCCGATTCGGCGGTATCCGGATTTGATTGTGCATCGGCTGCTGCGGGATTTGATTCGGAGCGGCGCGGATACGCGGGGTGGGGCGATCTTGTCGAGCGACGCGCAGCCGTGGGGTGAGAAGGCAGCGGGTAAGGAGCGTTCGGAGAAGGCTGAGCGGAGATTTTTGGAGGGGCCGATTCCGGAGGCGGAGTTGGGGGCGATTGCTACAGAGTCGAGTCAGCGAGAACGCGGGGCGGACGATGCCGAGCGGGAGCTGATTGAGTGGAAGAAGATCAAGTTTATGCAGGACAGGGTGGGGGAGGATTTCCACGGCATCATTTTGTCCTGTACAAAGTATGGATTCTTTGTTGAGTTGGATGAGTTGTTTATTGAGGGGCTGGTGCCGCTGAGTTCGCTGCAGGATGACCGGTATTTTTTTCGGGATACGGACCGGCAGATTGTGGGCGGGCGAAGTGGGCGGGTGTTCAAGATGGGGCAGCGGGTGCACGTGCTGCTGGACCGGATCGATCGTCAGCAGCGGCGACTTCAGTTTGCTTTAGTGCCTGGGGAGGAGGAGGTTGCGGCGCCTCGGTCTTTGCGCTCATCGCGCAGGAAGACGGCGGATGCTAGCACGAGCGGTGAACGGCCTCAATTGAGCCCCAACCGATCAGGGAAGAAACGAGAGACGAAGTCCAAGGCTCGCGAGCGAAATAAGAAGTCGAAGGGGAAGCGGCGTTAGAAGATTGAAGGTGCGGAATCGCCAAAGAACAGCCCTGCCAGCAGCAGGAGCAGCGCGGCGATGAGGACTTCGACCCGGATTTTGTGGAGGCGATCCCAACGGCGGCGGTCTTCGAGCCAGCAGTCGTAGGGGTGTTGGGGGTCCATCTTTGCGATGCGGTTGTTGATGGGCACGAGCATCACGATGGTGAAGACAATGGTTGTGACCCAAAGGATAGCGGACGCGAGAAGGGGACCGAGAGCGAAAGGATCGGCACGGTGCTGGTAGGCGTCGCCGAGGATGAGCGCGAGGGCAGCGGCGTACCAGAAGGGCATCCATTTACCGAGGGAGTTGGCGAGCGGGACGGCGGCCTGCGCGTGGGGCTCGTGCGCGAGTCTTCTGAGCTGTGGATGAACGAAGGCTGCTACTGCGAATTCGTTGCCGACCATGGTGGCCGCAACGGCTGCGGTTGCGATGTCGTAGGCAATTGTCATAGAGATTCGATGCACGAGATTTCAGGAAGCATCGTAAAATAGAGGTTCCGAAGGAGCTGATACGAATGGCACATATGGTTTTCGACACGAGGTTCAAAGCTGAGATGGAAGGGCTGGATGAGCCGCCGTTCGATTCGGACTTTGGGCAGAAGATATTTAAGAACGTCTCGAAGAAGAGCTGGGGCGAGTGGGTGGAACGGCAGAAGATGCTGTTGAATGAGTACCGTCTTCAGCCGTGGACGCGTGAGGCCCAGGAGTTTCTGGTGGAACAGATGAACGAGTTTTTCTTCGGCGAGGGGGGCCAGTTGCCGAAGGAGTATGTTGCGCCGAAGTAGGTCGTGAATGGGCCTGATTCGTGTACACTTTAAGGCTGTTGCATACCCCTCCGCGGCCCGACTTGGGCTGACGGAAATGATAGTCGGGACGTGGCTCAGCCTGGTAGAGCGCACCCTTGGGGTGGGTGAGGTCGCTAGTTCGAATCTAGTCGTCCCGACCATTCTTCGAAATGAGCTCTTTTGAATATCTCGTCAAAGGGCTTTCTGTATATGGCTGTGACACTTACGGCGTCTACTGAGAATTTCGAAAATATGATTCTCAACAATTTGGCCTTTCAATGGAATCTTGCGAAACATACAGTGAATCGGCCTTATTTGCGAGTTCGAAAATCCTTTGTGCGTCGAGCGCCCGGTCGCTCTTCAGAGTTTGACTGAGCTCTTGCATCGCCATCTTCACCTGCTTCTCCTTCGACCCGAAGATCGGCCATTTTACGTTCCCAAAAGTCCTCGGGATTTTTCCGTCGAGTTTGTCGGCGTAGACCCCGTCCATGCGCGTGTGAATCCCAGCTAGACGAGCCTCTGGTCGGGAGAGCGTTCCGCATCCGCTTTGGTAGCCGCATTTCGCTGATCGTCAGGCAAGGCCGAGACGATCTGAGCAACAACCTCTTGAGGCACCCGGAGCCCCTTTGATGGCTCTCTGGAACCGTTCTGCGATAACTTCCTCGGAACGGGGAAGTCCGCATCTACCCCGATGCCCCGTGGAGCGGTAATAGACATAATTCTTCTTTTGGATGTCCCCCGTGCCTTTGAACCAATTGAGGATAGTGCCGACGACGTCTACGCACACATCCCGCCGCAACATCTCCAGCTTCAGTGGGTCACAATCAAAGACCCTGCCGATCTCAAAGAGCATCTCGTCAAAGGTCATCTCTGCGGTGTCGTAGAGTTCGAGTTTGTGATCGTGTAAATATTCGCCATCCAGCTTCCTGCCAAATTCCGAGGGACATGTGCAGTCGAACTGGATAGCCGTAAGAGCGAAAGTCTGCGGTACGCGCGTAGTATTTCAACGGCTTGAGAAGCCGTGCTCGCCTTCATCAGGCCTCAGAAAAACGTGATCAAGTACGAACTATTGCCCTATCACCGCTTCGGACAATCCAAGTATGAATTTCTCGGACGTGACTACGAATTGAAGGACTTCGAGAGCGCGCCGCATGAAGTTGTCGCTCGATTGAGGGCGATCGTGGATGAAGCTTTTGGTAGGCCAGGCTTGTCCGAGGTATATAACCCTCTACAGCGATGGTAGCGGTGATCGACAACTCTGGCTATTACATATGTCTGGTAGACGGTCGATCCGGCGGAGGGGCGTCGCTCTGCGGGTCCCATTGCAACTGACGTAGCCTTCCCGTCGGCAAACTTGCGAATTGCCCGTGTTCCGAAGAAAAGCAAATGTCTACTAGGAAGATGTGATAGGCAATCTGACTCTTCATTCCTATTATTAGACCCTGAGCCTGACAGCTTATTTGCAGAGAATCGCTTGTTGAATGGGGCCGCGGAAAGGGCGTTTCGACCTGGCGAGAGCAGTGACTCACCCTAAGAGAAAGCTATTCGCTAATCCTAAAGCGCATGCTCCCGGAGAAGGCAGAGAGCTATGGTTGGCCGCCACACGCGGTCGGAGGTGTATGCATTGAAATCCATCGAAGTAGCAAATCCTACGGACCATAGCCTGGTTGAAAGAAGTAAAGAGGGGAGTCATTCCGCCTTCACTGCGTTGATAGAACGGCACTCGAGGAAAGCTTTAGGAACGATTCGCAGGATCGTTCGCGACCACGCCGACGCCGAAGACGTTCTTCAAGAGGCCATTATGAAAGCATTTCGGCACATTTCCTCATTCGATGAAAGGGCGTCGTTTTCAACCTGGTTTACTCGTATCGCGATCAATACTGCTCTTATGTTGCTTCGCAGGAAAAATAGCAAACTTGAGATGAGCCTCGAGGTTGACCTTTGCGACGGCACCATTGCTCAGTATCCAATCGTCGATCATGCTCCAAATCCGGAGCAGTGGGTGATGAGGCGGCAATCCTCAGAGGAGATTCAGATGGCAATACAGGCGCTGCCTTGTGCACTCCGCGAGTGCGTAGAACGTAAATACTTTTTGGAGATCTCAAATGACGAGGTCGCAGACCTTCTGGGGATAACGGTTGCAGCGACGAAATCCAGGCTGCTGCGGGCTCGACAGCGGATGAGGGTTTCTCTAGAGCCTGCGCATGTCAACCGGCTTGGAAAATAGATTGTGCCGAGACGCTACCAGCGCACGCCGAACAACCTGGCGATGTTTATCGCGCAACGCAGCGGATGAAGGATACGGAGGCAGCTTTCCAACAGTCACTTTATCGGGGGCCCCTCTGGTTGTGTTCTCGCACGCCGGGTGCTCACGGCGGACAGGTCAGAGCGTCAGCGGGCGTACCCAGCCCTTGCCATGCGGGAGGCCAGACTCTTGAAGGCCTCGTCGCTAACGGGATTCACGCCCGTTGCTGAGATCCAACGATTGTAGAAGTTGAACAGAGCGCAGGCAGAGATGGCATAGAAGATTGAAGCGTCGTCCCAACCAGCGGCGTTCAGTTGTTGCGTGTCTGTTGCGGTGATCGACGAGGGGGCCAGTGTGGTCTTGCGGACAAATCGCAGGAGTTCCTTCTCTTTGTTGTCGAGGTCGGAGGCGTCGAGGTCGCGGATGACACTCCAGACGAGCGCCTCATCACCCAACAACTGCGAGGCCACGGCAGCGTGAGCCTTCATGCAGAACTCACATTGGTTGAGGGACGATGTGTAGGCTGCGATGAGTTCTCGGAGGCCGGCACTGATGGGGCACTCCTTGTGCATCAGAGTCTGCGACAGGGCGGCGAGGTGATGGGCGGCTTCAGGATCGAAGGCGAGGAGATGCCAGATCTGCCAATAATCGGTCCCGGAGGACTTCGCATTTTCGATGAGGTCGCGGTAGACGCTGGGCTTGGGACTCTCTTCAACTCCGCGAAGAAATATTGGCGGCTGTTCAGTTTTCAACGTATTCATGCGTTCTCCCTTGCGTGGACCAGGTTGGGGCCGAGATCGAGGAGGTGCTGGGAGGGCAGTCCGAAGGCATTGGCGACGCGGTTGAAACAGGCAAACAGCGCCGTGATGTGGACTGCCTCTGCAATCTCTTGCTGATCCCACCCGGCACCTTTCATCAGATCGATGTCGTCCGGCAAGATTTTGTGAGATTCGATTGTCACTTTGCCAACGAAATCGAGCATCCGACGTTCCTTGATACTTAGCGCCGGAACCTCGAGGTTTGCGTTGGACAATGCCTGCATTAACTCGTCGCTGCCTCCTTGTGTTCGCAGGGAGGAGGCGTGGCTGTCGAGACAATAAGGGCACGTGTTGAGTGCTGAGATGTAAGTTGCGATCATCTCTTTGACCTTGCGGCTGAGGTGGCTCTCGGTGAAAAGGAGGGTGGAGGCCAGTGCTAGCATTTGCTCGAGCAGTGGCGGGTGGGTCGCGAAGCATTTCAGGATGCCGGGGACATGGTCTCGCCCGAAACGCGTGCGGTAGTCGGCGTATGCTTCCGCCACTGCACCGGTTGCTGCATCTTCCTCCACGATGGGTATCATGGTTGCGATGGTGGTCATTGGTTTGGCCTGCCTGCTAAGAGCTTAGTCTTCGAGTGCGGAATCAGAAGGTTAGACGTGCTGCGAGCTGGAACGCCCTGGGGCCGCCGGAGCCAAAGAACCCTCCTGCGGTTGTGACTGCAGAGTAGAAGTTTGTCTGGACGGTTTGTGGGCGTTGACCGTTTTCGGCCGGTTGAAATGGGCCAATGGAGATGTTGCGTCCGGGATAGTTGTTGTTGCTGGTGCCGCGAATGTTTGTCTCGTTGAAGATATTGAACGCTTCTCCGATGAGGTTGAGGGCTATCCCTTCCTTGAATTTGAATATCTTCTGCAAGCGAAAGTCGAGAGAGCTGAATGGACTGAAGAAGTTGATATTAGCCGGGACGTGTAGAAGGGTGCCACCGGCGAGGCACGGAAATGCTGCCGGGCACACTGGGAGAGCGTTCCATTTATCGATCATTGCATTCAGTTGGTTGCTGTTCTTGATCTCGCGACCGAGGGAGTTGCGCGAGATAAGGGGCAGGCGCGACCCGCTGGCTCCATTGATGGCCGTGCCCGGCAGGAAGGTGTCGGCAGGCACGCCCGACCCGAACGTATAGATTGGCGCGAAGGAGATTTGCCACGGAAACTGCACTTCTCCGTAGAGCGTAATCCGGTTCAGTTCGTCGGTGACGGCGTATCCCTTCTCGAGTTGAGGCTGGTTGATTCCTTCCACGAGATTGACCTGTTCATTGGCGTTGTTGTTAGTGAGCTGATCGTCGTCGGAGTAGTCGAGCGTCTTCGACAGCGTGTAGCTGACGTTGTATTGATAGCTGAGGTGGCCCAGCTTCGACTGTCGGTGCTGAAGGCTGAAGATCAGGCCGTCGTACCACGACTTTGCCCTGGACTCCAGGAGAGTGATGTTGTCGGAGATTCCGTTGAGTGGGTCGGTCAAGCTGCACGGTATGTTGTTGCCTGGGCACTCGACGTCTGGAGATGTTGAGTTTGTGCTGCGAAGCAGATGGCCGTTCAACTGCCGATTGGCGAAGACGTAAAGCCCATCGGCTGACATGACCCAGCTGGTGCCGAGTTGCTGCTGGAAGCCAAGAGAAAATTGTTGAATGAGAGGGTGATGGGCGTCGGGGCCCATCGCAATCATACCCACGCCGCCGACCTGATGGGGGCCGCTGAATGGTGCTGCGAGAGACGGGCTGCCTGTGCCGAAGCTTGCCCGAGGAGCAAAGCAGGCGTTTAGACTCGGTGGTCCCGGCACAAAAGGCGAGACGCAATAAGAGCCTGCGTATTGGGTCACGGTCAAAGCTCGATCGTTTTGCACGAGTTCTTCGGCGCCACTTTCAAGAATGATGCGGTCGTAATAGATCCCATATCCGCCGCGAATAACGCTCTTTCCCATGCCGAACGGATCGTAGGCGAAACCGACGCGTGGGCTAAAGTCCTTGGTGTCCGGGTGTTTTTTGAGGTCGATAACATTCGCCATCCATGTGCATGGAACGGTGGGCACTGAGGTCAGGTTGGGGCACGGGTCGTGAGCGCTAGAGGTGCCGGTGAGATTCGAGTCATACTCCCAACGCAGGCCAAGGTTGAGCGTCAGCTTCGGCAGCACACGCCAGTCGTCCTGCGCAAAGAACGCAAGGTAGCTGTTGAAGACCGTAGGGATCGGAACCGGCGTTACAGGCGCACTGCTCTTGATCGCAACTGCTATCGGAATATCAAGGTCGTTGACTTGCCCGTCTCCATTCAGATCAGCAAAGCCAAAATCGCTGGTCAGAATCACTGTGCCTGTGCCAAAGACATTGATCTCTCCATGCGCGGTGTAGTGCTGAAATTCGCCACCAAATCTAAAGGCGTGCTTTCCCAGCGTCCAGGAATACGCGTCGCCGAATTGATACCGATTCAGGAAGGTCGCTTGGGGGAGATTGAAATTTGCTCCGTCCGCAATATCTGGAAAGATGAGTTCGTTGGTCAGACCCAACTGCGGATTTGTTGTTGGGGCATTGGGGGAGAAGGGCGGAATGTTGTTATAGAAGTTGTCGTAGTGGAAGGCAAAGTTGTTGACGCGAGTGGGCGACAGGACGGTTGTGAGACCAGCGACGACGGAGTTGAACCGGTTGAGCGAGTTCTGCCGTTCTGCTGCGGTGAAGGAGGGTGTGGTTTGGGAGGGCGTTGCTTCACCGGTGTCTGTGGAACGATTGAAGGAGTAGCGCACCATGAGGCTGTTCTTTGAGCCGAATTGCTGGTCGTAGCGCGTTGACCAGAGCGCTTCGCGAAGTGGGGAGGGAGCGGAGGTATTTTGAATCTGAGACGTAGTGAAGTTGCGCGCGCCGGTTTGGAGCGCTGCGTTCTGATCACGGTATTCGAAGCCTGTGAAGAACCAGGCCTTGTCCTTTCTGATTGGACCACCGACTGTAGCGCCATATTGTTCGCGGTCGAATGGGGGCGTGGGAAGGGAGCGGTCGAACGTCGCTGGGAGTGCTTGCAGATTGCGATTGCGCTCGTAGAAGAAGAGTGAGCCGTGATATTGGTTCGTTCCGGTTTTGGTGACGATGTTGATGATGCTGTTGCCGGAGCGGCCGACTTCGGAGGTGAATCGAGCGGTCGCTATCTGGAATTCCTGGATGGAGTCCTCGGGGAAGTTGGCGAGCGTGCCACCAACCACTTCGTCGTTATTGTCTCCGCCGTCAACGGTAATGTTGCCGCCGCGTCCGAAGCCGCCGGCTGAGCTCACTTCGAGCGTGTTCGTCTTTGTGGGATCGAAGGTCGGCGCCGGGCGATTACCGGGGACGAGATAGGCGAGCTCGAGGAAGTTTCTGCCGTTGAGGGGAATACTCGAAATCGTCTGCGATGTGATTTGGCCCTGAATCATGGACTGTGTAAGATCAACCGTCGTGTTGACTCCGGTGACACTTATTGTCTCTTTGGCGCCGGCGGCGTGCAGGGAGACGTCGACCGTCTGCGTCTTACCCGCAGCGAAGATGAGGCCGTGGATCTCGGTAGCGGCAAAGGTCGGACTCTCGACCCGCAGGTCGTACGTTCCAACTTCCAGTGAAGGAAATACATAGAGACCCTCGGCATTGGTCTGTGTCTCGCGCGAGGTGCCCTGGGCCAGATTCGTGACGGTCACTCGCGCGCCGGAGACCCTGAGGCCTTGAGGATCGGTAACTCTGCCGTTGAGTGTGCTGCTGGGAAGCTGGCCATAAACCAGGGTGGTCGCCAAACAAACAAGTGCTGCTAGAGCCTTACGCATCGTGTCACTCCATTACTCAGGACGAATCTACGAGGGTCCACTCCAAGGTGTGGGGCCGTAGATGTTTCGCCGCGAATTTCTTGGTTGGGGTATAGCGATGCAACACTACCGACCCGGCACGACATTGTCGTGACCCAGTCGATTGAGTTGTGGCTCCATCTCAGGATTGATGCAGGGAGGTTTCGCAGTGGAAGGCTATTTTTTTATCAGCCTCCGATAACGGGCGATCGAGCGCCAAATCAACTCACTGTCAGTTGCGAAAGCTGAAGAGTTAAGTTCCCGTAACGGGTTTTGTTGTGACAACGATTACCGGTTTACCAGTAATAGACAGCTTCGACTGTGGGTTTGCCCGGTTCTCCATCAATGATCTGTGTAGATAAGACAACTTCAACGTTTTTCATGGCCGACGAAGCGATCTGCGCTTTCGCCTGTTGCAGTAATTCCGAGTTCGTTAGAAATTCGCCTGCCGCCGTGGTACCGCCGCGGCCGATTCCGGCGGCAATCAGGGTTGGCTGGCCAGTGACACGATCCGTGAAGCGTGCGACGATCGCGTAATCGCGGTAGTTGTTGATGGTCATCTGCTGGGTGCGGTCCACTCCCCATCGGACCTGGCCAGTAGACGCGTCAACAATTCCAAATTTGGTCATATCCTTGTTGTTCCAAAAATGAAATCGCAGCGGTTTCAAGAGACGCAGGGTCCAGGCATTGTCGAACGCTCCAATAATGATCGAGGGTCCAGTTCGGAGATCGCTCAGAGTCGTGGCGCCTTCTCCGCGAAGTTTGTAGGGCTTCCCTGCGGACTGTAGGACACCGGCAATCTTCGTGACTGCACTCAGATCGTCGATGACCACCGCCGTGAGGTTATCGGTTAGAGTGACCAGGTGGGTTGGGTCATCTGCATCGCGGAGAGAGATAGCGGTATATTGCGTCTGATCGGCTATGCAGAAAAGGACAGGGTCGGTTGACGCGAGGATCGGGCTCCAAAACTCCGCAAACGCAGTTGGCTGTGAGTGCCTCGCTCTAAAAGACCAGAATATGGCGAGGGCCAGGAGTATTCCGGCAACGGCAGTGAGCCACCTCCAGTGTGTGGTTGGTGCCCGTGAGGGGACGATTTCCACTGGAATTTCACGCGAGCCTGACGGAGAGCCCCCTTCGACGATATCAATTAACGTCTGCGGTCGATTGGTTTGGAACGTAGGGACATAACTGCCCGGCGGCAGCGCAACACGCAACTCATGTTCGTGACCGGGTTCCTGATAATACTGCGCAATGCGCTTCCTCACCTCAGCCGCGGTCACACGGACGATCGGATCGTTTGCCGTGTCATAGTCCGGATCCTTGCCGAAGATCTCGATGCCAAGGGTCCTCTCCTTCAGATCGTCAGAGTTTCCGGCAAGGGTGTGAGTCACCACATATCGAAGAAACGAGGGGAGGCGGCGGCTGTGATTAAAGAAAGGAGTACTGACAAGGCGTTCTACCTGCGCTTCAATGGCAAGTTTTTCTTCTTCCGAGAATGGTTTTTGAGGAGTGGCGAGGACGCTCACAACGAAGGCTCTCCAATCGCAGGATTATAGCGTTTCAATACCGTAACTGGCGAGTTTGATGGCAAGCATCTCAAGTCGTTCATAATAAACAATTTGTATTGAGTCCTTACAGTAAGGGACGGCTGGGCTTGCCGCAAAGCACTGCTCTTTCTATGATGCACTCACTATAAGGGGCCTCGTTCGGAATCAACCCTGACGGTGCGCGTCTTAGAGACGACCGGCGGGAATTGGAAGTGCAATTCGGAGGTTCACAGATTATGACGCGAACACGATTTTCTATAAGGATCGCAAAGTTTGGCGTGCTGCTTTCGATGTTGGGATTCCTGGCTTTATCGCACCAACTCATCGCGCAGGTTGGAAGCGCCACAATCGGGGGACTGGTCCTGGACCAGACGGGGGCGGCGGTTCCTGAGGCGACCGTCGTTCTGCACAATACGCAGACTGGAACGGAGCGACAAGTAAAGAGCACTGGATCTGGTGTCTTTACCTTTTCCGCCGTGCCAAGCGGAGATTACAACCTGACGATCAATCACGCCGGGTTCAAAGCCTATGAACAGACGTCGATCCATCTTGATCCGGGCGATAACAAATCGGTCCAGGACATTCGCCTGGCCGTGGGCGCGGCGACAGAGACCGTTACGGTTACGGAAGAAGTCGCCGGCATCCCGCTCGACAACGGTCAGCTTAGTTCTACGATCTCTGCCAACGACCTGGAGCGACTCTCCGTCAGCGGGCGGGACGCGACCGAACTCCAGAAGATCCTTCCCGGCTTCGCCATTCGCAGCCAGGATTCGACGAACCAGGCGCCGGATTTCTCACAGGTACAGATCGGACAGCCGACTCCTTATGCCTCCAATGGTGCCCCGGTGGCTGGCATCACGCTAAAGCTGGATGGCGCCAACTTGACCGACGCGGGAAACTTCGGCGCGAACCTTCAAAACATCAACGACTCGTTCGTCAGCGAAGTGCAGGTGCAGACGTCCAACTTCGGCGCAGATCAGTCGAACGGTCCTGTGGTCATTTCCGGTGCTACCAAGGCTGGCACTTCGCAATACCACGGTTCGTTGTACACCTACGCGCGAACCTACCAGCTGAACTCGAACGACTGGCTTGCCAACTTCAATGGGCTTCCTCGTCCGTCCGATCACTATGTTTATCCCGGTGGAACCATAAGCGGCCCGGTACCCGGAGTGAAAAGGCTCACCTTTTTCGCGGGAGCCGAATATGATGCTCAGCGCAATATCTACGCCTACGGCAGCGCCGGCAGCGCGATTGTTCATGCGCTCTTACCGACCGCAGCGATGCGGAAGGGAGACTTCAGCGCCAGCTCTCTGCAGGCATACCTGGGACCGATGTATACGAACGGAGGTTATGCGAACCTCGCGTACACGCCAAGCAATGCACCCGACGGCTCGCCTTTGATTAATGGCAACCTCGCTGGCCACATCGATCCTGGCGCGATGGCCTTGGTCAATACAGTTATGCCACTGCCGAATCTGACGTCCACGGGCACCGATGGATACAACTATCAAACCCAAAACCTGGTCGACAACAACATCACGCAGATAGCGAGCCGGGTCGATTACGAGATCACGCCGAAGAATCGCATCTTCGGCCGGTACAGCTTTGAGAAGGGAAAGCAGGGTCAGCCACAGATCGCGTACTACTCGCCACAGGGTGTCATGGGAGCCGTAAATACCCCGGGAGGCGGACTGTTGAACGATATTAAAGTAGACACGGCATCAGCGAATTATGTCGCTATCTTCACTCCAACTCTGACCAACGAACTCTATGCGACTTTGACTTATTTCTTTCAATCGTTCGACATCAAGAACCACAACGCCGTGTTGAAATCAACTGCGGGTTATCCCTACAACGGGCCGTATGCCAATAATTCGGTAGACATTCCAGAGTTGCAGGACTATGGAATCGACGGCCTGCCGCTCTATCTTGCGCCTGATTACTCGTTTGGCGCGCCGTCTCTAAAGAAGTTTCAGCCAAGCATTGGTGACAACCTCAGCAAGGTATGGGGATCCCACACGGTGAAGGCGGGCATCTTCGGTCAGCGTGTGACCAACAATCAGACCATTACAAACGGCTTCTCTCAGGGAGCGATCTTTAACTACTACGCACCACCGTCGCCGGCGCAACCGGGCTACTATGGCGGTTTCCACAGCTATCTGGGACAGTACCCAGACGGGTCGCCGGCGTTTGATCCGACGACGCAGTACACCACCGGCAACTACCTCGCCAACTTCATGGAAGGCATCGTGCAGCAGGTAGGGCAACAGAACTTCCTGCCGCGGACGGACCTCTACTTCTGGAACGTCGATTTCTATGCACAAGACACATGGCGCGTAGCCAGGAGTCTGGTTCTCGACTTCGGTGTTCGCTTCCAACACCTGGGCCCATGGCAGGACGCGCATGGATTGGGTGCAGCAGTCTGGAGTCCGAGTACGATCAACAACACGACGCTTCCACTCCCTGGCTTTCTATGGCACGCAATTGACAACTCGATTCCCGTGTCGGGCGTGACCGCCCCAGGAGTGCTCTATGGGCCGCGCGCCGGTTTTGCCTGGGACGTCCTTGGCACCGGCCGCACGGTTTTGCGCGGCGGTATCGGCATGTACCGGATGCATGATTCGGTCGTGGATGTCACCAATGCCTTCGCAAACTCAGAGGGATTTCGTTCAGCCTACATGTTCGGATTCGGTGCCGCCACGCTGTCCGGCGTCAGTTCCGTCAAGCAGAATCCCGTAACGTACGGCGGCCTCAACACCTCAATTTTTGGTCTCGATCCAACGGATAAGGGTGTTCCGACGACGAACAACTACAGCCTTAGCATCGCGCAGGAGGTCGGCAGGCACGACATCGTTCAACTTTCCTATGTCGGCAACAACAGTAACTCGCTCTTCAACAACGGCACCTCGCAAGCGGTCGTACTGAACAATGTGAATGCCATTCCGGTAGGCACGCTTTATCAGCAGTCCAATGTGGCCGCAATAAACGCAGCCATTGTTGCTTCGGGGAGCGGAAACCCACTTTGCAGCAGCACTGGATGCACTCCCGCGCAAGTTGCTGGACTTACCGCAGCACAGATTCAGGCCGTCCGTCCGTACCCTGAGTATCAGACGATCTCCGTGCCGCGTCACAATACCTATGCCAACTACAACGGTCTTCAGGCGGTCTGGCAGCGTACCTCGGGCGCGCTTAATTATGGCTTCAACTACACCTTTGCGAAGGCGCTGGGCATCCTTGGCTCCGCGGCGGATTTCAACTTCACCGCACCGATCACTCCTTTCAACCTCGGTAGCAACTACGGGCCAATGAACTTCGATCGCACCCAAATCTTCAACGCTACTTATTCCTATCAGGTAGGTCACCGATTCCACGGTCTGACTGGGGCCTTGGCGAACCAGTGGCTTATCTCCGGCATTACAAACATTCAGAGCGGCGGCAATATGCAGACGGGAGTGAGCTTTTCACCGAGCTTCTATCTGCAGGGCACAATTACGCCTCCCACAGGAACGTTGCCTATCAACAACCAGGTCGTGCTTGGAACTACAGATGTAAATCTTCAGCCGACCATCACGTGCAACCCAGGAGCGGGGTTGGCGAAGCATCAATATATCAATGGCGCTTGTCTCGGCGTCCCATCCGTAGGCACCAATGGCCAGGCAATTCTTCCGTATCTGCACGGACCGAAGTTCGTCAACTCTGACCTGACGGTCGAGCGGGGCTTCAGTGTCGGAGGCGAACGTAGCCTTCGTCTACGAGTGGCTGCGTTCAACTTCCTGAACCATCCGCTGAACAGCTTTGGAACCGGCTACGCACAGCAAAGCACGTTGGTGGAGTCGGGCACTTCGTACGCAAATGCAGCCTACTCTCCGGCCAGTGGCTTCGGCTTCGCGCCGTACAAACTGGGTCGACGTATTATGCAAGTGTCCCTCTACTACTCCTTCTAAAAAACACTAAGGTGGCAGGCGAATCGCAACCTGCCACCACTTTCTTCTGCGGTTCTTGCCTGAATTCAGCGCAAGCAATGAGGCATTGACTCGAGCGTTACTGCCCGATCTTTAAAGAGGACACCTTGATTCGACGTCTTCTCCGTGACCGCCGCATCTTATCGCTTGCCCTGGTTCTGGCGTTTTCTACATCGCACGCACAGAGTACGGCCAGCGGGAATCAGAGCGGTATCGCCGCCGTATCCGGGTTGCCCAACGGCATACGGCTCGCCACAATCTCAGGACCCGTCGAAGAGATTACTGCGCTGCGCGACGACGTGCTGAGAATTCGCGTTGGCCGCAGCGGCACACTTCCCGAAGACGCCTCGTGGGCCGTGCTGGAAGAATCTCGCCATAGCCAGGCCGCCGTCCAGCGTTCAGACTCGGTCGACGCGGTTGGGTTTCGCACTGGGCTTCTTCAGGTGAGCGTTGGTCGTGCTGATCTTCGGATAAGCATACGCGATGGTCATGGCGTGCTGATCCAGGAGGATGCCGCTCCTATCACCCTCGATGGACAGGCCTTTCGTCTCCGCAAGACGATGCCCTCCGATGAGCACTACTTCGGACTCGGTGATAAGACCGGACCGTTAGATCGAAGGAATCACGCATTTACCCTCTGGAACACCGACGCGTATCGTTTTCAGGAGTCCACGGATCCTATCTACAAGAGCATTCCTTTCTTTATGACCTTTCGCGCAGGCGTGGCCGCAGGGGTCCTACTCGACAACACCTGGCGCTCGAGCTTTGACTTCGGGAACGAATCGCCAACGTCCTACTCCTTTGGAGCGGTTGATGGCCCAATTGACTACTACGTCTTCCTTGGGCCGACGCCGCAGGAGGTTGTGACTACCTACGCATGGCTAACCGGAAAGCCTCCCATGCCGCCACGCTGGATGCTTGGCTTTCAGCAATCGCGTTATACGTATACGCCCGAAAGCCGCCTGCTCGAAGTGGGGGAACGCCTGCGAGCCGATCACATTCCAGCCGATGCGCTGTATCTCGATATCGGCTTTCAGGACAGGAATCGCCCCTTCACCGTGGACCAGCAGGCGTTCCCCGATCTGAAGGGAACACTGAGCAAGTTGCAGGCGATGAACTTTCATACAGTGGCGATCACGGATCTGCATATCGCCAAGGCGCCTGATCAGGGATACGAGCCATACGATTCAGGCATTGCCAAGGATGAATTCCTGCACCGATCAGACGGGTCAGTCTATGTCGGCTCTGTATGGCCCGGCCCAAGCGTATTTCCCGAGTTCACTCTGCCCGGAGCCAGGAAGTGGTGGGGTTCACTTTATAAGCCACTCATCGACATTGGATTCGCAGGTTTCTGGAATGACATGAACGAGCCGTCGATCTTTGATTCTCCAACCGGAACTATGCCCGACGATGTCGTGCACCGCATCGAGGGTTCCGGCTTCGCGTCGCGCACGGCCACCCATGCCGAGCTGCACAACGTATATGGGATGGAGAACAGCCGCGCCACGTATGAGGGATTGCTTCGTCTTGAACCTGATGTGCGGCCGTTCGTGCTGACGCGTGCAACCTATGCAGGCGGCCAGCGCTACGCTGCCACCTGGACCGGAGACAACAGCAGCACGTGGAATCATCTTCGTATGACTTCGCCGATGCTTAAGAGCCTGGGCCTGAGCGGATTTTCGTTTAGCGGCGCCGACGTAGGAGGCTTTGCGGGGACGGCAACTCCGGACCTGCTGACGAAGTGGATTGAGGTGGCGTCGTTTCAGCCTATCTATCGCGACCATACTGAAACCGGTACGGGCGACCAGGAACCATGGGTTGGCGGCCCGGAGCAGGAGGCAATACGCCGGCGCTTTATCGAAGAACGCTATCGCCTTATGCCCTACCTCTACACCCTTGCCGAAGAGACCGCGCGCAACGGCATGCCCATGATGCGCCCCCTTTTTCTTGACTATCCTTTCGCGACCCGCGATCGGCATCCAATCGACAACGATCCTGGCGTGGATGCCGAATTTCTTCTTGGACACGATCTTCTCATCGCGCCATCGCCTTACCCCGAGGCCCCCGACTACTACACCGTAGAGTTTCCTTCGCGCGTCTGGTACGACTATTGGACCGGGATTCCTGTTTTGCCTCCGCCTGCGCCGAAACGAGATCCCAACGCTCCTGTTGCTGCGGTGGACGGCGTTCCGCTGTCGGCTCAGATTAAACCTCAACTCGACGCACTTCCGGTTTACGTTCGCGGAGGTGCGATTTTGCCGGTGGCACCCCTCACGCAGAACACGAATGAAAAACCAGATGGACCTCTGACCGTCCGGGTTTATGTCGGCGAAGATTGCCAAGGCAATCTCTACGACGATGATGGCAAAAGCTTCGCCTATCGATCGGGTTCCTTTCTGAGAATGCGATTTGGCTGTCATGTCGAAGGGAGCAGACTGACGCTCACCATCTCGCCGCACGAGGGGACCTACGCCGCATGGTGGCGCGACCTGCGGATTGAGGTCTATGGATGGAACGCCGCCTTGGGAACTGTCATGCAGAATGGCGTAAAAATCGCCCAGGCGCAGCGACAGCAGAACCGTCTTGAGTTCACCGTAGCCGATGATGGTAAAGGTGCGACGCTGACTATCGAATAATCGGCAAGTTCAGGGAACCCATGGCCAGTTATCGGCGAAGTGTTGGTTGGTAGATCTCTATGCCTGAACGACTGCCTGGGGTCGTGCGATCGCCTCGGTAAAGTTCATGCGGATTCCGTGCTTCGGTCGCAGGATGACCATCGGGCGCGCCTCGATCGTCTGGCCAGGAGTCAGCTCGAAATCATACTTTCTGAGCACAGCGCTGAGAATCATGAGGATCTGCAGCATTGCGTATTGGTTGCCGATACAGACCCGCGGGCCGCCTCCGAAGGGCAGATAGGTGAAGGGCGTGCGTAACTTCTCGTTCCCTTTGACGAATCGCTCCGGGTCGAAAGTCTCCGGGTTCTCCCAGTAGCGCGGGGCGTGGTGCGCACCATACACATAGACAATGACCGTCGATCCTCGAGGGATCTCGATGTCCCCAACGCGGTCATCCGCTACGGCTTCACGGTCGATCATCCAGAACGGCGGGTAGAGTCGGAGCCCCTCCTGAATGACCTGCGTGGTGAATTCGAACCTGGGCACGTGAGCGTGGCTCAGAGGCGCGTCGCCCAGCACGGCATCGAACTCCTGACGGACTCTTTCGAGACACTCCGGATGCGAACTCAAGAGGTAGAGAAGCCATGAGAGACCATTCGAGGACGTTTCATGGCCAGCGACCAGGAGTTGCATGCTCTCGCTTAGGACGAGCTCATCGCTCATGCCTTCGCCGTCGCTATAACGGGCATCCATCAAGTTCTGCAGCAGATCATTGCCGGGCGCCTGGTTGCGGCGCTGTTTGATGTATTCCATCAGAACGCCGTCGGCGCGGACTCGCATGTCTTCGTGTCTGCGCAGGTCGCCCGAGGCGGCAAACCAGGGATTCAGATAGGGCTGAATGGTTTGCCGAACGATAAATTCCTGGACGGTGCAGATGGTATGGCTGACAAGGTCGATGTCTTCGTCCTTTAGTCGGGCGCCAAACAACGATCGTGCGACCATCGCGAAGGTCATCTTCATCAGGTGGGGGTAGATATCGACGGGGCCGAGTCGGATTTGTCTGTCGAAGTCCCTAAGCGATTCTGCGAGGGAATCCTGCATGATCGAGGACAGAGCATCCAGTTGTTTTCGGTCAAAACCCTTCTGGATCAGACGCCGCTGGGTGCGCCAGGGTTCTCCGTGGGTCGTAAGAAGGCCCTTCCCAAGGAAGTGGCCCATGCGTTTTACCTGGATCTCGGATTTTTGATAATTTTCCGCATTGGTCTTCAACACATGTTGAATGACGGCGGGATTGGTCGTGACGATGGCCTCTTTGATACCGCCCAGGTAGAAGCGGAATGTGTCGCCGAAGAGTTCGTTGTACTTTGACAACACGTGCACGGGATTGGCGGCCATCGCGCGCGAATCCGAAAACGAGCGAAGTCGGGAGACAACCGGTATCGCTTTGGGCAGGGTCACACCTCCCTCTGGAGGTGCTTGCGCAGCACGGTGGGGACATTCCTGCGGTGTGACTGGAGCGCTCAAGATTAGTTTTCGTTTCCCAGCTGCTTCAAAAGTATCAGATGATGCCAGATGGCGCGCGTCATCGTGGGATGCTGCCGATAGGGAATGCCAAACTCTTCGGCGGTCTCCTGCACAATTCGGGTCAGCGGAGCATAGTGGGTATGGCACACGAATGGGCACAGATGATGAACGATGTGATGGTTGAGCCCGCCCGCGAGCCAACCAACGAGTGGCTTGCTCGTCGCATAATCGGCCGTTGTTGCGAAGATGTGATACACGCTGTTATCAAACTCGTCGCGGGACGACGGAAAGTACGTGCTGTCGATCGTGTGCGTGGTCTGGAACACCAACGCTACGGACAAACCGATGACCAGATGGACCAGCAGGAACGCCGCACCGACCAGCAGAGGCGATTTTCCTAGTACCACCACCGGCAAAATGAGCATGTACGTGAAGTAGAACGCCTTCCCCGCGAAGAGGATGACGTATTCCCGCAACGGATGCTTCGTGCGACTCAGATAGTCGTGGGAGGGAAAGAAAAAACACTCAAAGTCGCGCACGAACACGTAATCCAGCGAGAACAGCGCGTAGAGGAACAGTGCATAGATGTGCTGGAATCGGTGCAGGGGCGCGCGGGGTTCATGGGGCGTAAAACGAAGGATACCGCGTCCGGTAAGCGCGTCGTCTTCGCCGTGGACATTGACGCAGGAGTGGTGGCCTCGATGGTGGAGGATGCGCCACATGTATGAGTTAATCCCGCAAAGATCGAAGATGTAGTTCAGGGTTTTGTTCAAAGACGCCACAGACGAGATGGCGTTGTGGTTGCTGTCGTGGGCGATGTTCAGCAAAAGGAATGTCTGGGCCAGGCCACCCAAAACGTAGAGGGCGATGAACTTCCATGACTCCGGTCGGAATGCGTAGAGAGCAATCCAGCTGCCTGCCAGCACTGCCAGACCCACCGTGATCTTGACCCACATCGTTCGGTCGGCTTTGGGAGAGATGTTACCGTCAGCAAAGAACTTGTCGAGGCGGCGGCGTAAGACTTTCGGAAAGGAAGACGCACCCCCAGGGTTGCCGGCGGACTGTCGCGGCGAGGCCTCAGATGGTACGAGATCATCCACTTCCCGCTTTAGACTGATCTCCGCTTCTATCTCGGACCTCACCAGCGCCTCCGCCATCATGTTAACTGGGCCCTGTGCATCCGGTCGGTCGCATCGGTGGCCTGAACCGGCAGCGGATTTGTGGTCTCGCCGCCTGCAGCAATCTCTCATATTAGCGCGAGAACTTAACGACAATCAAGGAGATTCGGATCAGACGAATCTGCCGTGGGGCTCGTTCCTGTAAGCGAGGATCGCATTGCATTGCTTACTGGCTCTGCTAACATAAGGTCAATTGATGGATCATCCAGAACTAAGACGCTTTGAACGGGGCGATAGGCGCTCGTGGGCCTGCCAATCTTCTTCGCCTTCCGTTTGGCGTCGGGGGGATTTGCCCCGACCGGACCTAGCGACGCATAGACACACAGCGGTTATGCTTTTGTTTTTGAAGTCGTCCTGCACTCTAGTTCCGCACTCCGAGACTCAGTCGGTTTTGCCTCACCAGGGCACAGGTAGTAGCAAGACATTTAGTGTTTTTACGTACTGAGTTTTCCATTCAACCTCGGGGGTATTGCTGATCAATTATGGCGTCGATTCTAGATAGACTGGATAAGCTGGGGAACGAGCACCCGCACAAGCTCCTTTATTCGTACCTTGACCTGAACGGCAATCCGATCGAAAGCTACACCTACGCTTCGTTCCTCCGAAGGACGAAGGCGATCGCCGGACACTTGCGGAAACAGCATCGTTTCGCCGCCGGGGACCGGCTTCTGCTTGCCTACCCGCCGGGGCTCGAAATGATCTGCGCGTTTTTTGGTTGCGTGCGCGCTGGATTGATCCCCGTGCCTGTCTATCCGCCGAGTTCTCGTGGCTTCCAGAGCGCCCTGTACAAAATGGTGCACATCGCAAAGGATTGCCAGGCGGCCGGGATATTAACCAGCAAAGACTACCACGCGTCTCTGAAGACGAATCTCACCCGAAGTGGAGTCTCGACGTCCGGGGTCGACGTCGACTATATCTCCGGTCTTCCCTGGATCGTCACGGAAGATTTCGTAGAGACGATTTCGGACGAACTTTTTTTCAGCACCTCGAAGATTCTCTTTCTCCAGTACACGTCGGGGTCCACGATGGAGCCCAAGGGCGTGATGGTGACGCACGAAAATATTCTCGAGACCTGTCCGCTCGTGATCGACCATCCCTCGCCGATAGTCGTCTCCTGGCTTCCGCAGTATCACGATATGGGACTGATTGGGTGCTACCTTTATCCCGCGCTGAGAGGCGGCACGACGTACGGCTTCTCCTCCACGGACTTCATTCAGCGGCCGATCCTGTGGTTCGACACGATCACAACTTATCGGGCTACCGCGACAGCGGCTCCCAACTTTGCTTACGACTATTGCCTGCGCGCCGGAAGGCTTTCCAGGGAGAGCCTGGAAGGCTGCGATCTCAGCTCCCTTCGGGTGCTGATGTGCGCTGCAGAACCCGTAAAGCCGGATACGTTCACACGGTTTCTTGAGGCGTATCAGCCTTATGGGCTGAAGTCGGAG
Organism: uncultured Acidobacteriaceae bacterium; assembly: GCA_963841335.1. Taxonomy (GTDB): domain Bacteria; phylum Acidobacteriota; class Terriglobia; order Terriglobales; family Acidobacteriaceae; genus Edaphobacter. The sequence goes on from CAWJCF010000001.1 coordinate 2,277,363, forward strand.
AGCTTCTACGCCGCCTACGGGCTGGCCGAGAATACCCTGGCGGTTTCGTTAGGCGGTCGCAATATCGTTTCGGTCAACAAGCGTGCCCTCGCGCTGGGGAAGGCTCGCATGACCACGGAGGTCTCCGAGGTCGACGCGGCCACCCAGGTTGTCAGTTGTGGAACTACGCTCCCGGGCATCGACGTCCGGATCGTGGATCCGGAACAGCACGTCGCGCTCAAGCCAGGCCATATCGGAGAAATTTGGATTGCCGGAAGCGGTAAGTGCCAGGGTTACTGGAATAATCCGGAACTAACGTTGAAGCAGTTTCGTGCGCGCCTGGTGGACGATAGCCCCTACGACGATGGCTACCTTCGAACCGGAGACATGGGATTCTTCCACGACGGCGAACTCTTCGTCTGCGGCCGCATCAAGGACATGATCATCCTGCGTGGGCAAAATTATTACCCCCAGGATATCGAAAACGTTGTGGAGAAGGCGTCAGGCCTGATCCGGGGCAATTGCGTCGCGGCGTTTCAGATTCACGAAGACAGTGAGCCTGCGCTGGCAATCGTGGCCGAAGTAAAAAATCCTAAAGTGCTTCCGGACGCGCGGAAGATTGCCGCTGCGGTCCGCAACTACCTGAACGTGGAAGTGGCGTTGATCTCCTTCATAGCGCCGCGTGCGATACCGAGAACCAGTTCGGGCAAGATCATGCGCCATAGGGCCAAGCAAATGTGGCTGGAAGGCCAGTTTACCGTTCTCGCCGATTTTTCGCGCGAGAAGGATGCCGGGGCCTCCGCGTGCGGTACTGAGATTCAGTCGTCCTTCGACCAATTGAAGGCCAGGTACAACCTGACGGGCTCGGAATCGTACAACCTCGTCGAAGCTGGCCTGGATTCCCTGGATCTTGTCGTGTTCATGCATGAGCTCAAGGAGCTTTTGAAGGATAAAGGCGCCGAGATGCTCGCAAGGCAGGTAGATATCGGTGTCATTCAGCGTGTCAGCGTAGCCGAGCTGTTTGGGCTGGCCGAACAGTTGGAGCGCGCGCCGAAAGAGGCACTGGAAATGCTGCGTCATTCGCTGGCAGCCTTCCGCGAAGAGCAGCGCGCAGCGGAAAAACAGATGATGAGCAACGACAAGAAGCTCGCCTTCACTCCGCCGGCGCCAGTGTCCCTGCCCGAGACGCCGGACCTGAATCATATTTTGCTGACGGGCGGCACCGGATTCATCGGACCGTTCCTCATGAAGAGCCTGTTGGAACAGACGCGTGCGAAGATCTACGTTCTCGTCAGGGCCTCCGACGACGTTCAGGGCAGGCAAAGACTGAGGGCGGCGATGGAATCGATGGGGCCTTGTGGTCCCGGCCTGATGCAGATGTTCGAGTCTCGCGTGATTCCCATTTGCGGCGATCTCGGGCAGGCAAATTTAGGCGTTGCCCAGGACGTCTGGGATTTCCTCGCCAATGAGATGGACGCGGTGTTCCACAACGGCGCGACCGTGAACTACCTCTTCAATTACGACCGCATGCGTGACGCGAACGTGATGGGGACGAACGAAGTCCTGAGGCTGGCGTTCGAAGGACGCACCAAGGAGCTAAATTACGTCTCGACTACCTTCGTGTTTGGCTGGGCAGTGAAGAGCGTCCTGTGGGAAACGGACATGAACCAGGACATGGAGCTTCTTGATTTCGGCTACAGCCAGACCAAATGGGTAGCCGAACAAGTAGTCGCAGACGCACGCGACAAGGGGCTTCCCGTGCGGATCTTCCGGCCCGCTCTCGTCAGCCCCTCGGTTACGGGCGGAGGCAACAACTTCGATATCGCCGTTCGCTTGGTTGCCTTCATGGTGAATCACGGCATTGGAGTCGATGCCTTGAACCAGGTCAGTTTCGTTCCTGCGGACATTGTGGCGAACAATATCGTTGCGATTTCAACTACTCCCGACACCGTAAATAAAACGTTCCATGTGGTGCGAGACGATTACGCGAACATGCTGGACATAACCGGACTCATCACCCAGTCGACCGGGCGGCAATTCGAAATATTCAGCATCACCGATTTCGTTCCCGAACTCATCCGAAGGTGCCGGAAAGAGGACCTGCTCTTTCCGCTGCTGGATTTTCTTGTGGGCTCGGTGGACAACATCACTGCGATGGAATTCAAACGCTATGACAATTCATGTTATCAAGCGGCCCGGGATGCCTCGAAGTGGGGCAAAGCGGATCCGTCTCTCGAGGATACGGTCAACGGCATTCTGAAATTCATGCATCGCAAGGGGATTATTTCGATTGCGCCTCGTGAGCACATCGTTGCGTCATCGCCCGAAGAGACTCTGGCATTGACGGATGCACCGTCCGCTACTGTCGCTTAAACGCGAGCTTCTCGGTTACGTGCTGGCCGGTCTCCAGCGTACCTGCGGTGGTTAGCGTCATCTGCTGCCCGTCGGCGGAGACCACCCACCTGTCCTTTTGTGTCACTTGATCGTCACGCCGGTAGATCGCATCCACCGTGTGCGGATCGACAAGTTGAAGCGTCACGGTATCGTTCCGCGAGTTCTTGAGATCGTACGGCTTTCCGTCAAAACGGGCGGTATAGCTGAACTCACCCGAAAAACGGACCCCATCGTTTCCGTCTACCGCGATCTTGAGTGCCAAACCCTGCCGCAAACGGGTCTTGCTGAGATCCTGCGTCCACTCGCCAGCTAATGGATCTTTGGCGACCTTCGCGCCCCCGGTTCGCGTCCACACGGTGATCTGGTCGGCATGGCCTTTGGTCGCAGTCGTTATCGTTAGTTCCTTCCCATCACTCGAAAGTTTTTCACGTACGGTCGCCACGACAGCTCCATCCTTCTTCTCCTTGACCTCGGCCTGCTTCTTATCAATCCTGCGCAGCTCGATCTGATTGAACGCCAGATTGCCTGGTGCGGACGTGTCATGTCCATCGAATTTCGCGGTGAAATCGAGATGGGTCTCGCCTGACATAACAACGTGTACTCCATCATGGAGAGGAGTGATGGAGAGTTTGTTGGGAGGAGCCAGCGAAGACTGCGCAGAGACGAGCGTCCAGGAGCCAATGCGGGGGTCTTCGGCGCGGAGATCTGCGGTTCCAAGTTGAAAAACGGCAGCCAGTGCGAGCAGTGCAAATTTAAGAATGAATCCTCCTCATCCGACGGAACCAATTTAGCAGATTCGGATAGCCGGGCAGCGAGGCACTGCGAACGTCTATCGAACCGCTGTACGAAGCGCGACTCTACCAACCGGTTCCTCACCAGGCGACCATTTTGGCCCTCCAAAGGCCGCCGTTTCCGGCCGAGAATGCAAATAGCCACTTAGCTGCAACAATCCTGTATGACATCATAAGTCTCATGCATGTGCGCCGTTACTGGGCGGCCGGGGTAGTCCTTGCCGCCGCCATTGCGCTTCTTCCATTCTCCTTCCACGCCGAGCGCCATCTGGAGACAGCAACCCGCGTCGAAGGTAGCGAAGCGGAGATTGTCCGGCAGGAGCTCGTCAGTCGCTTCCATTCGCCATTTGTGGATCGCGTGGTCCTGGTGATCCAGGGACTTCCACCAGCAGATTCGGAGGAAGGCGAGCAAGCGCTAGCAACCATTGTCGCGCGATTGAGAGAGGAACCCGGTGTGTCCGGAGTCGTCTCCCACCTCGAGTTACGCGATCCGATCTTCCTGGGCAAGGGAGGTGGAACCTTTGTTCTCGTGGGGCTAGCGTCAACCGAGGGTTCAGTGGAGTCGCTCGTCCCTAAGCTTCATGAGCTTGCCAGCTCTCTCGAAAAACAATTGCAGGGCCGCTATCCCGCCGCGAAGCTCGAACTGACGGGTGAGATTCCGCTGAATTTCGACATCCGCAAGGCGAGCGCCGATGATGTGCGACGCGGCGAAAGTCTGGTGGTTCCAGCGACCCTCGCACTTTTGCTGTGGGCCTTCGGGAGCTTCGTCGCCGCCCTGATTCCATTGGCCGTTGGCCAGCTTGCCATCGCAGCCACTCTGGCGATTACCGGACTCCTGGCCCACCGCTGGCACTTGTCCATTCTGGTTCAGAATTTGGCAACGATGCTTGGGCTAGGCTTGGGAATCGACTACGCACTCCTCATGGTCAGCCGTTTCCGTGAAGCGATCTCCGCTGGCCACGACGGACCCACCGCCTCGATCATGGCGGCACGTCGGGCGGGCCGCACTCTTTTGATCTCAGCCTCGACTGTAGCCATCGGATTTCTAGCCCTCTTGACGGTTCCGATCAGCGAAATTCGTTCCATCGGTGTCGCGGGATTCGTGGTGGCGGCCATGAGTGTATTGCTTACAAATATTGTCGTTCCGGCAGTGCTGGCGTTGCTCGGTCGGCGGATTGATGCCGGCCGATTGCCCTTTACTCCGAAGCTGGATGCCCAAAGGGCCGCAGTTACGGGAATTCGTTGGCGGCAATGGGGAAGGGTGATTGTCGCCCATCCCCTGCTTGCCCTCTTGCTGGCAGGCGCTCCCTTGCTTCTGCTTGCCTGGCAGGCCAAGCGACTGGATACCAGTCTTCCCAAAGGGAATTGGCTTCCCGAGTCGGCGGAATCGGTCCAGGCGCTGCACAGCCTGGAACAGATGGACCGGGCCGGGGTTGTTTATTCGATGCGCATCGTCGTCGATCTGCCAGCGGATTCCATCGCGCAAACCGACGCGGGATGGAACGCGGTCGACCGTCTCAGCAAGCGCCTCGCGAGTGACCCTCGTTCCGCCCGCGTCATCTCTATCACAACGATCGCCGAGGGCAATCGTGCCTCCCTCATTGATCTCTCGCGCGAGACGCGGCGCACATTTCTGAGTAGTGACGGACGAGCGGCACTGATTGAGGTGTTACCCGCAGCTTCGGTTTCCCTGCGTGATCAAGTCAACTGGGTGCGGGAGCTCCGGAAGACCGGCGCAGCAGCTCTCACCGGCGTGCCCGGAGCAACCCTACAAATCGGGGGCATCCCGGCACTCAACGCCGATTATGAGACGATTGTCGCGAACCGCTTTGTGCCGGTAATAACGATGGTCGTAGTAGCGACGTTCCTGGCGCTTCTCGCCGGGTTCCGATCGCTCTTCGCCGCCGTGAAGGCCATCGTACTGAACCTCCTTTCCGTTGCAGCCTCGTTCGGAGCATTGGTTTTGGTCTTCCAGTACGGACATGGAAGCAGCCTGCTGGGAGTTCGCGGGGGAACAGGTAGTGTGTTTCCCCTCGTTCCCATCGTCGCCTTTGCCATCGTCTTCGGACTAAGCATGGATTACGAAGTATTTCTGGTCGCGCGTGTTCTCGAAGCCAGAAGAAACGGGCTGAGTGAAGAGGATGCAATCCCGGAGGGGATGGCGAGGACCGCAGGCCTGATTACGAGCGCCGCCGCGATCATGATCGTGGTCTTCGCGGCGTTCACCTTCGGAGATTTCCTCGTGGTCAAGATGATCGGATTTACGCTGGCGGTAGCTGTGTTTATTGACGCAACACTGGTTCGTATCGTGATCGGTCCCGCGCTTCTTCGCATTGCAGGCGATTGGAATTGGTGGCCTGGCGGGCTCCCCACCTCGAGCAAGGCGCCCATGACAGCGAGCCGCAAATAATGCATTCCTCCTCTCGCAACTCACCCATCGATCCATCAGCCTTGACGACACGTCTCTTTGGATTATGGCTGGGGCTGTCCGCCGAGATACTTTTGAAAATAATCGACTAGTTTGTGATACGCGAAGCGGGTTTGGGCAAGCCCTTCGGTGTCCCAGCCGTGTGGCGCGTTGGGAAGCACGACGAGATTAATGTCTTTGCCCTGCAGGATAAGGCGTTGCTCAAGAGTGACGGAGTCCTTGAAGAGAACGGTGTCGTCCTTCATGCCGTGGATGATCATGAGGTGGTCTTGCAGGCCGCCTGATTTCAGGAACGAAGACGATTTTGCGTACTGCTCCATGTGACCCTGTGGAGCCATCATCGTGCGCATCTCGCCGGTCAGGGCGTGGAAGAGGCTCGTGGCAGGCGCGCCTGCAACTCCTGCCTGGTAGATCCCAGGGCGAGTGAAGAGAGACATGGTTGTGAGCAGGCCGCCATAGCTGCTGCCCCAGATTCCCACGCGATGCTCATCGACGAATCCCTGGCTCACAAGATACCTGACACCGCTATACAGATCGTCGACATCGACGCCACCGTAGTCCATCCCGATGCGCTGGCGAAAGATCTTTCCGTACCCGGAGCTGCCGCTAATATCGACGTTCAGGATGACGTATCCCTGCTGCGCAAGGTATTGGTCCAGTCCCCAAGTCGGATGAAAGATGCGACCTCCCCATTGGTTGTGCACGGAATTGCTGTAAACAGAGCCGAGGATGGCCGGGTATTTCTTCGTGGGGTCGAAGTCAGGTGGCAGAGTCAGGCGTGCGTGCAGCATAGTGCCATCGTTGACGTTAGGGAAGTCGACGTATTTCGCGGTAACCCAGTGATAATCGTTGAACTCCGGCAACGGCGAGTGCGTGACCTGCTCCGTCGAATGGGCTGTGCCTTGAGATGCGGAGGCTTTGATCAGATAGAGGTCCGGAGGGGTGCTGTCGCTCGAAAAGATGTCCGCGAAGTATTGGCCGTCGGGTGAAGGTACTGGCGTGTGAGTGCCTGCGGTCTCGGTGATGCGTTGCGGCGCGCCACCGGCAAGCGGCACGCGGAAGAGATGGCGTTCTTCTACCTTGCCCTGATTGGTAACGACGAAGAGAGCATTTGCGGCCGGCGAGATAGAAGCGGAGAACACGGCAAATTTTCCTGCGGTGATTGGCTTCGGCTCACCGCCGGCGATGGATTCGTAATAGACGTGGTAATCGTTATCGCGATCAGACGTGAAGTAAACGCCTCGGCCATCGGGTGCCCAGTCGGACCACCACTCCGCCGTGACATTCTTCGGGTCGGCTTCGCGCAGCAGCAGTTTGGCGTGACCTGTTTCAGGATCGACGAGGAACAGACGCCGGTCTTTGATATAGAGATCGCTTTTGTCGACGAGAATCGTTTTGCTGTCAGGTGACCAGGAGACTCCGAAGACCAAATCGAGAGGATCGCTGCCAAGCTCGGCCCACTGCACACTTCCGCCGTCGGCAGAGACGATACCAAGACGGCGTGAATCGGAGGGTTCGCCAGGGAACGGTCGCTTGACGCGGGGCAGCGTTGTTTCCTCGCCGAGATAGTTGGGAATGCCGCGCGTAGGAACGCGGCTGACATCGGCCTCGATGAAGGCAAGGCGTTTGCCATCGGTCGACCAATAAAACTCCTCGACGCTGACCTCATTTTTTCCTGGGGCGTAAACCTGTTTTGTTGTGGGTTTGCCGCCGTCGAGGCTCATGACCCACAGGTTGCCGCCGGAGAGGTAAGCGACGCGGTTGCCGTGCGGGGATGAGGAGGCGCTATTTTGGGTCAACTCAGAGTCGATGAGCCGCTGAGGAACTTGCCCGGGAATTAACTGATAGAGCTGTCCGTGGAAGTTGAAGAGAAGATGCTCGCCGTCAGGAGCCCAGATCACATCAGAGACACCGTGATCGGTCTCAGCGCGGGCCTGCTGCTCCAGCTTCGCGATATCGGTGCCAGGATCTGCCGGGCTGGCCGGTCGAGGCATCGAGGTAACGCGGATTGGCTTGCCGGTCGTCCGATCCGCCAACCAGACGTCGTAGAAATTTGTTCCCTCGTCGTTCCAGAGGAACGCAACGCGTTGACTATCGGGAGCCCAATGCGGATCTTCGGGCTTGGTCCCAATGAGCCAGGGAAGACTATAGAGGCGTTCGATCGTCAGCTTCTTCAGAGATTGGCTGGCGGCGTTTTGAGCAACCGCGTTGGCGGCGAGTGCAAACACGCAAAGCCCGAGAGCTTTGCAAAGAAGGGCAGATTGATTCGTGTATTTTTTCAAGTCAGTTCCTGAGCCGGGGATTGGTGTAACGGCGATATCAACAGAGGCAACGGGTCGCGGAGTCATTTATCTAGTTGTGGTGCTTGGATCGGCACGGGGACTTCAGTTGCATCGCGGAGCAGCTCCCAACGCTGCAGCGCGATCGGCACATTGCCACTGCTCCAAACAAAGTCGTTGAACTTCAGTATAGAAAAGTCAGCACCTTGAGCACGACGCGCATCAGAAAGGAGCTGCGTAATTTGGAGTTTTCCGATCTGGTAGGAGATGGCCTGACCGGGTGTGCTTGCAAACATAGCGGCTTCTTCGAGCGCGGTGGTCTTATCCATCGGCACGGTGTGCTCGAGATAGTCCGCTGCCTGCTGGAGGGTGAATTCGCCAAGCGCCAACTTTACATCGACCTCGACCCGCAGCGCACGCAAACGCATGAAGCTGTAGATGGTCTCGCGGGTATGAGCATTATCGTCAAAGAGTCCAGCTTGCAGCATCATCTCTTCCGCGTAGAAGCCGATGCCTTCATTCGCACCAGAGTCGTAGTAGTGGCGGCGGATGGGATCGGGGTTGCGCCAGCCGAGGCAGAGTTGAAAGTAGTGCCCGGGAACGCCCTCATGCACGATGATGGGGCGTGGATCGCGAGCGGTTGAGAGATTGAAGAAGCCGAGGTCCGGCCGCGGCGTACGGATATAACTGGTCCCATCCTGGTCGAGACGACTTGGCCCGGTAAGGTCATCCGTGACGCCGAGGTCCTGGTACGGATCGAGGTAGTCCGGCAGCAACAGATTGCGGTAGTGATGAAGCCAGTCCGGAACAGTGAGGATCTTCTGGTCGACAAGGAAAGCGCGAATCTTCTCCTCATCGACTTTCTCCGCCTGTATCTGTGCGTCGGCGCTGGGAAAAATTGGAGCCGGTGGTAGCCCGGCAAGGCGCTCTCTCTGATAAGTTTCAAACGCAACCGAACGGCTCCATTCCTGACGGCTCATGGCCAGCAACTGCTCCGGAGTGTATGGAAGCAGCGCAACGTTTCGCAGGAAATAGAGATAATTTTCACGGCCAATCGCGGTGTCTTTGCGGGCCTTTGGCAGAATCTTCTGCAACCACGCACGGTAATCGTTGAGCGCATCGACCGCTGCGGGCGTTGCAGCCTGAAGCGCCCGATTGTTGGCTGCGGTGAGCTGAGGAGCCAGGGCAGTCTCCATCCGCTGAGTGCGCTCGCCCACTTGATCAAGCGCCGCGATCGCCAACTCCGCAAAGGGTTGCCGTACGTCGGTCAGATTCTCTTTCGCCGCACGAATCGTCGCTGGAATCTGTCTCATCCGATCAACAATTTGCTGCTGTCGCAATGGAGAAAACGGAGGGGGTTGCAGCAGCAGAGCGAATACCGAGCCAAGAGTCTGGTCGACATAAAACTCTGGGTCTCGCCTCCAGGTTTGTTCGATCGATAACTCCCAGCGCACGCGGGCGATGGCCGAGCCAAGAAGACGATAGTCGACCTGGTCATGGATAGAGGTTCCGGCAGGGGGTGAAAGCCGCTGCCATCGCTGCTCAAAAGAGTTGAGTTGTCCGATCCGCTCAGAGACGGTCTTCGGTGACCAATCGACGACGAAAGAACCCGGTCTCTCAATACGGGGAATATCGTCGTTGGTAAAAGGCTGCTCTTGCGCTCTCCATTGCCAGTAGCTCTCGGCGAGATCACCGAGACTATCGGCCTTCGCAGATAAGCCGCCCATTAACATCAGAAACAGGAAGACGAAACTTCTAGAAGGGTTCAAGATGGCTCCGTGGAAAAGTTTTCGGAAGGTATTCAGTGTATTCGACGAAGCACCAACTCTTTGGATTTGGACAGGGTTAACTTCACGATCTCCGGGCTGCAATCTGGCGCGGCGGCTACAAGAGCGAAGGGCCCTTGGCGCCTTTCGGTCGCGGGCACTGCGCCGACTTCGCGCTAATGCGAGAATGATAGCTTGGGCGGGCCTAACAGATGAAGTCGCTGATTCTAACCGGACCCGGTGAGACGCGCGTGGCAGAACTTGCGAATCAGCCGGAGACCGATGGTGTGTTGCTGCGGGTGGATTTGGTGGGACTGTGCGGGTCCGATCTGAATTCCTTCCGCGGAAGCAACCCGCTGGTCACCTACCCGCGGGTGCTGGGCCATGAGGTGGCTGGAACGGTGGTCTCGGGTGAGAAGACGATTGCGGCAGGAACGCAGGTAACCCTCTCTCCCTACAGCAGCTGCGGTGAGTGCGCGGCGTGTCGGGCAGGACGGCTTAACACCTGCAGGGGTAATCAGACATTGGGCGTGCAGCGCGACGGCGCGTTGCGCGAATTTCTTCGTGTCCCAGAAGAGAAATTTTTCACAGGGAATCTTTCGTTGAAGGAGCTTTGCCTCGTTGAGCCTCTCACAGTGGGCTTTCACTCGGTAGCGCGGGGAAGAGTGACCTCGGCTGATGTGGTCGCGGTGATCGGATGCGGTGGGGTCGGCCTGGGTGCAGTTTCAGCCAGCAGCTACCGCGGAGCGCGAACCATCGCGGTCGACATGAGCGACCAAAAACTTGCCACCGCCAAAGCAGCAGGGGCGACCGACACGATCAACACAACGCGCGAAGACCTCAAGACCGCGCTGGCCCGATTAACCGAGGGCCATGGGCCGGATGTCGTGATCGAAGCGATCGGCCTGCCGGAGACCTTTCGTGCGGCGGTAGAGGCCGTCGCCGTTGCCGGCAGAGTCGTCTACATCGGTTACGCGAAGGAGCCCGTGAGCTACGAGACGCGGCTCTTTGTGCAGAAGGAGCTGGATATTCTTGGCTCGCGCAACGCTCTGCCGGAAGATTTTCGCGAGGTGATTGCGATGCTTGAGGCGGGCAGGTTCCCAGTGGATAGCGCAATTGGAAGAATCGTCTCTCTTGAAGAGGCGCCCGCGGCCTTGCGCCAATGGGCCGCAGATCCCAGCGCATTTGGCAAGATCATGGTTCAGGTGAGCGGCATAGACTAGCGAAGGTAAGATTGGCAGGGACCTTGATCGAGGAAGAGGCATGAAGGCACTCCAGCTTACGGATTACAAGCGGCTCGAGCTCGTCGATCTTCCCACGCCGCAGCCTGCGGCCGACGAAGTTCTCATCGCGGTTCGCGCGTGTGGCATCTGTGGCAGCGATGTTCACGGCTACGACGGAAGCACTGGCCGCAGAATCCCCCCGTTGGTTATGGGCCACGAGGCCGCCGGCACGGTCGCCGCTGTCGGGACCTCCGCCACGGCATTTCGTCCAGGAGACCGCGTCACCTTCGATTCCACCGTCTATTGCGGACGATGTTTTTTTTGCCTGCGCGGCGAGGAGAATCTCTGCGACGCGCGCGAGGTGATCGGAGTCTCCACCCCCCAATTTCGCCGCATGGGAGCGTTTGCCGAATACATTGCAGTGCCCGAACGAATTGTTCACCGGCTGCCGGACGAGATGCCCTTTTCACACGCGGCTTTGATTGAAGCCGTCTCGGTGGCTGTCCACGCAGTCTCGCTCTCTAGAATTCAACTAAACGATACCGCAGTGATTGTTGGCGCCGGAATGATCGGACTGCTGGCCCTCCAAGCTGCGTTGCGCGCCGGAGCCGGAACGGCAATCGTGCTCGATTTGGATGACACGCGTCTCGCCCTCGCACGAAAGATGGGAGCAACGCATACTTTCAATGCTTGCAAAGAGGGAATAGCCGCAGCGATCCTGGAACTGACCGGCGGCCGTGGCGCAGACATTGCGCTGGAGTGTGTCGGAACTGGACCAGCAGTCGCGCTTGCTCTGGAAAATGTCCGCAAGGGAGCTACGGTCACGCTGGTCGGCAACGTTGCGCCGAAGATCGAGATTGGCCTGCAGTCCGTAGTGACGCGCCAGATACGACTGCAGGGTTCATGCGCGTCGGCCGGCGAGTATCCCGCAAGCATTGCCCTCATGTCGCGCGGCGCCATTCAGGTCGAGGGCCTGCTGTCGGCGGTCGCTCCGCTCGAAGACGGAGCGCAATGGTTCGACAGGCTCTATCGCCGCGAGCCCGGTCTAATGAAGGTCGTGCTGGAACCGGGGATGGCGAATTCGTGATGGACAACCTCCTTGATCTCACCGGAAAAACAGCCTTGGTGACCGGCGCGAGCCGCGGCCTTGGCGAAGGCTTTGCCCGTGTCCTGGCAAACGCCGGAGCCGACGTAGCCGTAACCAGCAGGAAAATCGAAACGCTCACAAAGATTCAGCACGAAATGGAAGCCATCGGACGCAATGTAGTTCCGGTTGCCCTCGATGTGCGCAACGAGCAGAGCATCACAGCAGCGGTCGCCGAGGCGGAATCGCGCCTGGGCAGCATCGACATCCTCGTCAACAATGCTGGCTGCAATGTGCGCAAGCCCGCGCTCGACGTCACCTGGCACGACTGGAATCTCATCCTCGAGACCAATCTGCGTGGCCCATTTTTTGTGGCGCAGGCGGTGGCGCGCGGAATGATTGCGCGAGGCTACGGCCGCATCATCAACATCGGCTCGGTGACGAGCGTAGCTGGATACGCCGGGCTTGGACCCTATGGCGCCAGCCGCGGCGGCATCAAGCAATTGACGATGAGCCTCGCCGACGATTGGGGAGCCCACGGCATCACCGTGAACTGTCTCGCGCCCGGATGGTTCCGCACCGAGCAAAACGCGGTGTTATACGAAGACGCCGAGTGGGTAAAGTACCTGTGTGACCGGATTCCGCTCAAGAGGCCAGGCCGCGCGGGAGATCTGGACGGCGCGCTGCTCTTTCTCGCAGCCGAGTGCAGCCGCTACGTGACCGGACAGACGCTTCTCGTTGACGGCGGAATCTCCACCGGCGCGACCAAAGCGATGCTCCCAAAGAAATCAATCTGATTCGATGTAATAATGAGCCGTCTTTTTCGTCGACAGTTTGACGGTAATGAGAGAAGCAATCCAAGACGGTAGGAAACAGAATGACATTCACAAGACGAAACGCCCTCAAGCTTTTTGCTGCCGCGACTCCGGCAATCGCCTTCAACCCCCGGCTCTTTGCGCAGCAACTAAAGATCGCACCGGGTCGATATCAAGGGACGCGTGAATCCTTGCAAACCTACCGGACCCCTGATTGGTTTCGCGATGCCAAATTCGGCATCTGGGCGCACTGGGGGCCGCAGTCCGCAATTGAAGATGGCGACTGGTACGCGCGCAACATGTATATCCAGGGCAGCGAACAGTACAAATACCATGTGGAGCACTATGGCCATCCATCCAAGGTTGGCTACAAAGACGTCGTCGACGTGTGGAAGGCAGCCAGCTGGGACCCCGACCATCTGATGAGCCTCTACAAGAACGCAGGTGCGAAGTATTTCGTCAGCATGGCAGTGCACCACGACAACTTCGATCTCTGGAACTCAAAACACACTCGCTGGAACGCGGTTCAAATGGGCCCGAAGCAAGACGTCGTCGGCGTATGGAAGCGCGCCGCACAGAAGCAAGGCCTGAAGTTCGGCGTGAGTGAGCATCTCTGGATCAGCTACAAGTGGTTCGCCGTAAGCCACGGAGCCGACAAGTCGGGCGCCCTCGCAGGTGTTCCGTACGACGGCACCGATCCCAAGTTCGCCGATCTCTATCACGACGCCAACACCGCGCAGTTCGTGAACGAAAAACTCGCCTTCACTGACGATGACATCACCCTTCAATGGAAGCAACACTACTTCGACCGCATTCAGGATCTGGTCGACAACTACCAGCCGGATCTTCTCTACACCGACGGTCACCTCCCGTTCGAAGAGATCGGCCTCAGCATGGTGGCGAATCTCTACAACCAGAATCCGCAGGCCGTCTACACCAGCAAGCGCGCCATGGATTGCGCGGTCGGAACCTGCGTGCTCGACCGCGAGCGCGGCGTTGCCGACGATATCTGGCCAAACCCGTGGCAGACCGACACCTGCATCGGGCAGTGGCACTACAAGCGCGGCCAGCAGTACAAGACCCCGAAGAAAGTCATCGACATGCTCGTCGATATCGTCAGCAAGAACGGAAACCTGCTCCTGAACATCCCATTACCAAACAGCGGCGAGCCCGATGCGCAGGAGTTGGCCATTCTTGCAGAGATCACCAAGTGGATGGCAGTCAACAGCGAGGGCATCTATGGCACGCGTCCGTGGAAGATCTACGGTGACGGCCCCGGCACCAAAGTCGCGGTAGCAACAGAAGGGTTCAATGAAAGTAAAAAACCGGAGCTAACCGCTGACGATCTCCGGTTCACAACGAAAGGCAATGTTCTCTATACCTTCATGATGGGATGGCCCCAGGGCGAAACCCTTCTCAGGCCGCTCGGAACAGCCAGCGCACAGAAGCCGGGAAAGATCGTCAACGTCGAGATGCTCGGCTTCGACGGCAAGCTGTCGTGGAAGCAAGAGGCGACAGGTTTGCAAGTCCATATGCCGGAGCAGCGGCCATCGGATTACGCCGTCACGCTCAAGGTGACGCTGGCATAGCCGAAGCGCCGCTAGGGTCGGAAGACGAGGCGGACGCCCTCTTCTCCGGAGTCCCACAGCGCTTCCACATCGCGCAGAGAAGCAGCCTTCGTGCGGAACTGGAAGGGGTGCTTAGCCGCCGCGTCGAAGAAGCTTGTGATCGCTTGTCGAATCTGATCGAACGAAGCGCTGCCGAAGCCGCTGCCGAGCAGCTCCAGCCCGGAACTGCGCAGCATGGAAGCCGCGAGGGGAACGGTCTTGCCCGCGCTCTCTCCAATCTGAATATAGCGGACGCGAGGGGCGCTCTTGCTGAGGCCCTTCTGCGAGATCGCCTCGAAGAAGCGCTCGGCCGGTTGGCCCCAGAGATAGTCGAGCACAACGTCGATCCCCGAGCCCGCAAGCTCCGCGCGCATGGCGGAGACGACATCCGCCGGGTCCTGGTCGGTCTGAATGAAGGCATCCGCGCCGAGGCCCTTCAGTCTGTCGAGCGAGCCACGGCCCGCGGCGATGACGCGCCGCGCCCCAAGATGCTTCGCAATTTGAATGGACAGCTGGCCCGCGACTCCGGTGGCACCGAGAATCATAACGCTCTCACCCGGCGCGAACTTTGCCCGCGCGGTAAGCGCGACCCACGAAGACATCGCAGGGTTAGCAATGGCAGCCGCAGTAATATCGTCGAGGCCGTCGGGCAGCGGAATGCACATCACCCCGGAGGCGAGGCTCCGCTCGGAGAAGCTGCCGAACGGTGGGTGTGCAGCGCCGAAGAAGACGCGGGTGCCGTCTTCGAGTCTCCCCACGCCGTCGACCCCGGGGATAAAGGGGAGCTGGCCGGTGCTGCCGTAGTGCGTGCCTTTAGCCAGCGATTTGACGATGGGATGCAGGCCAGCGGCGGTCACAGTGACCAGGCGCTCTCCTTCCGCAGGCACCGGGTCGGCGAAGGTAGCATAACGTGGCGGTGCATCGAATGACTGGACGACGGCAGCGTTCATCGTGAATCGTCTCCTGTTAGATCGTTTGCGCTTTGACTCATAAGAATCGAATGCCGCTGAGGTCTTCGCAGGTTCTCCAAAGTCGCGCGGCCGTCTCGGTATTCCGCGCCTGCGAAGCGATCTGCGCCGCGATGACCTTGTCGCCGCGCATCTCCTGAAAGCCGTCCGGCCCATAATAACCTCCATCCTGCGCATCGGCCGACGTGGCCGCATAGAGAGTCGGCAGGGCTCCCTCGGAATCCGTGTTCAGAGCGATGCCGATGATGTGGCCAACAACGTTGCGGACGGCCTTTTCGACGGGATGGTAATCCCCCGCGCGAAAGAGGTTGGTTTCGGCGACCCCAGGGTGTGCCGCGACGGACATCACCGGAATCTTTGCGGCACGGAGCCGCCGGTCGAGCTCAAAAGTGAAAAGAACATTCGCGAGCTTCGATTGCTGGTAGGCCCCCATAGGGCTGTAGCTGCGAGTGGAATGCAGATCGTCGAAGTTGATCTTGCCCCGCTTGTGGGCAATGGAAGCGATGTTGACGACGCGTGGCCGCTCGACGGAACCATCCGCAGCCGTCTGAAGCGCCGGCATCAGAAGAGCCGTCAGCGCAAAATGGCCGAGCACATTGGTGCCGAACTGTAGCTCGAATCCGTCAGCCGTCTCAAGCCGCTTTGGCGGGGTCATGACACCAGCGTTGTTGATCAGAATGTGAAGTGGACGCCCCTGGGCCAATTCCTTCGCAGCTGCCTCACGCACAGAGGCCAGCGAAGCCAGGTCCAGCACCAGCAACTCCGCGTGGGCTCCAGGAGAGTCGGCGTGGAGGCGGGCAATGGCAGCTTCCCCGCGTTTCTGATCGCGGCACGCGAAAACCACCTGCGCACCTTTGCGCGCGAGCTTCAGCGCAGCGTGATACCCGATGCCGCTGTTGGCGCCGGTGATGAGGACCCGCTTGCCGGCGAGAGAGGGGATGTCGGCTGCCTGCCATGACTTGCTCATATCCGTATTGGACGCGCTGCAACCGGCCCTAAGACGCTAATTATTATGAATTGTGAACGTTGCGCGGTGGGTCTTTGATCTGCGCGGCGAACCTGCTAACCTTAAAGAGAGATTCAAGATTGGTTGGCTTAGAACTGTGCTGATTACTCCGCTTCAACTCGTTGACGAACCCCTTGAGTTTAATGAAGTCATACTTCCCGGGCAACTGGACTACGCGCACGATATCCGTCAGACAAGCCCCCTGCCGGTAGAGGGCGTAGCCGACCTGCTCATAGAACACCGCAGCTCCAACTCGCACGTGAATGACATCCGCCTCAGAGCCCATTATTCGTCGAACTTCGAGATCCTGTGTGCCCGTTGCGTCGACCCGGTCGCGGTTCCTCTGGCAGGCGATTTTGACCTGATCTTCCGCCCGGAAGAAGCGGATTCTGACGCCGGAGAGCGCGCAATTACAGCAGATGAGACCGAAATCGGTTATTATCAAGAGAGCGGTCTTTTGCTGGAGGATGTGGTGCGGGAGCAGGTGTTACTCTCCCTGCCAAGTCGCACTCTCTGCACGGCGGACTGCAAGGGGCTTTGCCCGCGCTGTGGTCAGAACCTGAATCAAGCCAGGTGCAATTGCGATGAGGCTCCGGCCGATCCGCGATGGAATGCGCTTGCAGGGCTGGGGAATCTGACAGACAAGCTCGAGTTGAAGCACTAAAATCAAGTTTTTGCCTCGTCGACCGCGTGGTTTCGCGTAAACGCCGCGGCCGATTGAAAGGGATACCGCAATGCCTAATCCAAAACGGCGCCACTCCAAGCAACGGACTGCCAAGCGCCGCAGCCACGACTTTCTTACCCCCACCGGCCTCTCCGAGTGCCCGAACTGCCACGAGCGCAAGCTGCCCCATCGTGCCTGCCGCAAATGCGGCGAGTATAAGGGCCGCGAAGTTATCGTGACCAAAGAAGCTAGCTAGAACCCTGACAACCAAATCCCTGCTCTTCCCTCCTGATGCCGACTGACATCGTTGTAGACGCAATGGGTTCCGACAAAGCCCCCGAACCTGAGGTTCGCGGGGCTGTCCTTGCTGCGCGCCAATATGGCGTCCGCGTGCACCTCGTCGGCCCCGAAGACAAGCTCCGCCCCATCCTCCGCCAGGCCCTCCGCGGCCAGCGTCTGCCGGTCTTCATCGTGCCCGCCACCGAGTGGATCACCATGGACGACAAGGCAGCCCAGGCCGTCCGCTCCAAGCGCGACTCCACCATGCGTGTGGGGCTCAAGATGGTCCGCGAAGGGCGCGCCGCCGGGTTCTTCACCGCAGGCAACACCGGCGCGGCCATGGCCACGGCAAAGATGGTCTTGGGGATGCTATCCGGCGTAGATCGCCCGGCACTGGCGACGATCCTGCCGACGGTCAGGGGAGTGCCCTCGTTGCTGCTCGACGTAGGAGCCAACGTCGACTGCGACCCGGACAACCTGGTCCAGTTTGCGGTCATGGGCAACATGTATGCGAAGAACGTGCTGCGCGTCCACCATCCGCGCGTCGGGTTGCTCTCGATCGGCGAAGAAGACATGAAGGGTAACTCGCTGACGCGCGATACGCTGCCGCTGCTGCGCGCCCTGAATGATATTCAATTCATCGGCAACGTCGAAGGCCGCGATCTCTTCAACGGACACGCAGATGTTGCCGTGTGCGACGGTTTTGTCGGGAATGTCGCACTCAAGGCGATCGAAGGAACAGCACAGTTGCTCAGCGCTTCATTGCGGCAGTCGCTGAAATCGACCGTCACATCGCAGGTGGGCGCATTACTGTCGCGCAAGGCCTTCGCCGAGTTCAAGAAGCGACTGGACTACTCGGAGTATGGCGGCGCCGTGCTCCTCGGAGTACGCGGCGCCTGCATCATCGGCCACGGGTCGTCCAACGAGCGAGCGATCATGAACGGAGTTCGCGTCACCGCCGAGTACGCCCAGGCGGAGGTGAACTCCGGCATCGAAGCCGCACTGCGGCCTGCACCACCAGCGCAGCTTCCGTAAAAACTCAACCTATCGTAGTTCCCGACACTCTGCGCCGTCTCCCCGCCAGAAGATACACATTCGCGCGCGGCTCGAAGAGCGGATCAGCCGACGCCTCGATGCCATCCACCCGTGGAATCGGATCGAAGATAAGCCGCTGCTGCTCGGCAGGATTGTCCGGAGCAATTGCCGTCAAGCTGATCTCGCCCAGCGGAAACACTGCACGATCCTCAGGCCAGCGAACCGTGGCATCGTCAGTGACGTCGCCGTCCTTAGCAAGTTGAATGACGATGCGAAACTTCACCGGCTCCTTGCCGATGCGCTCTTTCAACTCGTCGAAGAGATAATCCGGCGTCTTGGCCGCTGCCGCAGTGTCATCCAGATACTCATTGCCTGCAACCGGCAAAATGCGGTAGCGACCGAACTGGCTCACGCCCTTAGCATTCGTAAATTTGAAAGCCGACACCGCAAAGAAGGACTCTCTCGCAAAGCTTGTAGGGAACGGCTTCGGCGCCTGCACAAACGCGAGAGCCGCAGGATGGCCGCCGAGATACTGCTCGATCGCATTCGGATGCGGCCCTTTAAAGTCCGTAGCAATCAGCGCATTCAGAAATGCCACAAAGTCCTCAGCCGTACGCGCCGGGAAAGAGTCGACCGAGTGCGCAACGATGTCCGTGTGGACATGCTCATCGAGGTGGAAGCGAATCGCGCAGCCGCGAGGACTCGCATTGGGATCGTTGTCCGGAATATTGGGCACACCGGCAAAGTCCGACAACCGCACCGTCACAGGCGTAGAACTCCTCCGAATATGCGGCGCCCGGGTGAGGGAAGCGGCCTCGGACGAAGGCGTAAACGTCCCCGCAAGCAGGATTCCCTTCGCGTGAGCGGGCCGGAAGCCGGGGTGAATGCCGCCATCCACCTTATCGAAGGCTGCGATGGCGTCTCGGCTGACAGCTAACGTCTTTTCATCCGTAGTCAGGGGCATGCTTGTCTCCATTCTGCAATTCTTCGTCGTTGCTTTTACTCTACCCACGGCAAATCCGCGGCTTTCATAGCAAGAGCGAGAATCTTTCAGATGCAGGAGTAGCCGTCCCGGGCTTAAAAAAGAAAAGCCCTGCCGAAGCAGGGCCTATAGAAACTGAAAATGCTTACTTCGCGACCGAGGTCAGCTCAGCTGGATCCACATTGACGAAACGGCCGTGCTGGCCCTTGTCCTGGAAGCGGACGATGCCGTCGACCTTGGCGAACAGGGTGTCGTCCTTGCCGCGGCCGACGTTGGAGCCAGGCTTCAGCGGAGTCCCGCGCTGCCGCACGATGATGCCGCCGCCGAGAATCGTCTGGCCGCCGAACACTTTGACGCCAAGCCGCTGCGCGTTTGAGTCGCGGCCGTTTTTGGATGAACCTAAACCTTTTTTATGTGCCATTTCGATTGCCTCTTTTGCGCGGGCTCTGAGCCCTGCGTTGATTTATCTGGAAAACCGTCTGCTGGAAGATGCTTTACTTCTTCTCTTCCTTGAAGGACTTGCCATTCACGAGGATCTCGTTGATCTTGACCTCGACGAAGTTCTGGCGGTGTCCTTGCATCTTCTTGTACTGTTTCTTGCGCTTCAGCTTGAAGACCAGAATCTTGTCGCCGCGTCCCTCGCCGACGACGGACGCCAGAACCTTAGCGCCGGTCAGGTCCGACTCGAACTTGCCCTCTTCGGCGCTCACAGCGACGATGTCGGAGAACTCGAGCTTCCCGTCCTGGTGGGCGGTCGTTTCAATCTTCAACTGCTCGCCGGGCGAGACCAGATATTGTTTACCGCCGGTGCGGATAACTGCGTACATGGCTGAATCCTCAAAGCGTGCGCTATGCCGCGCTGACCGCTCTCTTCCAATGAATTGTGCTGCAAGGGGCGCGTGGACTTGTGGTTCCCGCAGCCCATGAGATGGAGACGCAATGGGCTACAGCGCCAAACCTAATAAGTGTACCGTGTTCCCGGAGCCGGGTCAATGACCGGGCGGCATTAACGACCCGGTAAGCAGCGGCGTCCCAGCCGGTCTTCTCGCTTTTTCCACGCCTGCCCACCTCAGATACTCTGGGAAGCATGAAGATTGCGATAGTTACGGGTGCCGCGCAGGGAATTGGACGCAGAACAGCCGAGGTCTTAGCCGGAGCCGGCTTCAACCTTCTTCTAATGGACCGCCAACCCTGTACCGCCACCATCGCCGCAGTACACGCGGCCGGATCCGATGCCGCCGAAGTCCTCGGAGACCTCACCGAAGAGGCGGTCATCGATTGCGCCGTTGAGGTCGCCCAATCGCAATGGGGCCGCGTCGACGTTCTCGTCAACAACGCGGGAATCAGCCTCATCGCCCCCGCCGAAACCGTCGACGCCAAAACCTTTCGCCGCATGCTCGAGGTCAACCTGGTAGCCCCATTTCTTCTGTCAAAAGCCTTCGGCGCACTAATGCTCGAACAGCGCAGCGGCAGCATCGTCAATGTCGCCTCCATCGCCGGACTCGTCGGCGTCTCCGACCGCTCCGCTTACAACGCCTCCAAACACGGCCTCGTCGGACTCACCCGCACCCTCGCCGCAGAGTGGGGCGGCCGCCGCGTTCGCGTCAACGCAGTCTGCCCCGGCTGGGTCAAAACCGAGATGGACATCGCCGATCAAGCCGCCAGCGGCACCTACACCGACGCCGACATTGAAGGCGTCAACCCAATGGGACGCTTCGCCTCACCCGAAGACATCGCCCAGGCGATCCTATTCCTGGCCGAACCCGAGCGCAGCGGCTTCGTCAACGGCCACACTCTCGTCGTCGATGGCGGCTGGACCAGCGACGGAAGCTGGCAAAGCCTCCGCATGAGGAAGCGGTAGCAGCCATAACCTCGTCACCCGTCATCTAACCATCTGCATCTCGGAGGCAATGGAAAGGCCTCCCCCAACTCTCATTCCCCAGCCCTCTATGAACTCTTCGAATGCGCCCGCTGTCACCTCCCCGCTGCAAGTTCCGTCCGAGGCTGCAAAGCGCCTCCTCCCCTGGCTGGTTGCGTTCGCATTCTTCATGGAATCGCTGGACACGACCATCCTCAACACGGCCGTTCCCGCGATCTCGGCAGCTCTTCACGTCACCGCTCTCAGCATGAAGGCCGTCCTCGCCAGCTATACGCTGAGCCTCGCCGTCTTCATCCCCATCAGCGGCTGGATGGCCGACAAATTCGGCACCCGCAGGGTCTTTGCCGCCGCCATTGGAATCTTCACGTTCGGCTCTTTTCTCTGCGGCATCTCCAGCAACATTCATCTGTTGGTCGCCAGCCGCATTCTCCAGGGCGTCGGCGGCTCGATGATGGTGCCGGTAGGCAGGCTCACGCTCGTGCGGACCTTCGCCAAGTCCGATCTCCTCCGCGCCATGAGCTTCGTCTCGATCCCGGCTCTCGTCGCTCCCATGCTTGGACCCATCGCTGGAGGCCTGATCGTCGGCTACCTCCAATGGCGGTTCATCTTTTTCGTAAATATCCCCATCGGCCTCGCCGGACTTATCCTCGTCTATCTGCATCTGCCCGACTATCGTGAGCACGACACCCATCCCCTGGATATCGTCGGCCTCATCCTCTTCGGCTCCGGCATCGCTCTGCTCTCCTACGTGCTCGAGGTCTTCGGCGAACACACCCTGGGCGCGCGCGAAATCGTAGGCCTGCTCGTCCTCTCACTCGCGCTGCTCGGCGGCTATTGGCTGCACGCAAAGTCTCTCGCCTATCCGCTTCTGCGGTTGAGTCTCTTCAGCATCCGCACCTTTCGAGCGTCGGTCAGCGGCAGCTTCTTCACTCGCCTCGGAATCGGCGGCGTTCCCTTTCTCCTGCCGTTGCTCTATCAGGTTGGCCTGGGCTACACCCCCATTCAGTCCGGCCTGCTCATCATGCCGCAGGCCTTAGCGGCCATGACCATGAAGTTCCTCATGCTTCGCCTCCTCGCACGCTTCGGATACCGCAGCGTCCTCATCTCGAACACAGTTCTCATTGGCGTGCTCCTCTTCGTCTTCGCCACCATCGGGGTCCACACGCCGATTTGGGTCATCGTCCTCCAGGCATTCCTCTACGGAACCTTCACGTCCCTTCAGTACACCAGCATGAACACGCTGGTCTACGCCGACACGACCGAGGAAGAAACAAGCGCTGCAAGCTCCATCGCCAGCACCGTCCAACAACTTTCCATCAGCTTCGGCGTCGCGGCCGCCGGACTAGCAACGGCATTTTTTATTCCCTACTCCTCCTCTTCCCACCCGGACTCCGCCGCAATGATTCACGGCGTCCACGAGGCCCTGATAGCGCTGGGAGTCATGACGATTCTCGCCACCATCGTCTTCAACAGCCTCCAACCCGAAGACGGCATGGCCGTCAGTCGGCAAAAAGCTCTCCACCCGGACGGATGATCGCGCAGAACGGCGTTAGTGAGGCTTGTAAGGCGCCGCAGGCGCAGGAATCGCATCCGGCAACTTAGGCGCGTCGATCGTTGCCGCCCCAGTCAGCCCTTTACCCGTGACATTGTCGATATTCAGCAGCGAGCCAGCGAACCCGGTGACCTGGATATTGCGAATATCGGCATTCTTAACATTCGCAAGAAAAATCCCCTTGGCACACGTGCCCGTAATATTCGCAAGAACAAGGCCGTCGAGCGGCTTGTTCGGATGAATGCCTGTCCCTTCGACAAGAACAGGCACGTGGTCAACCTTGATGTTGGTAAAGCTGAACTTCTTGATCGTCGGAATACCGTCGTCGCCCGGCACCGGATCTTCGCCCATCAGTCCGGAGTTGAGAATATTCAGCCGTAAAAACCCGCCAACATTACTCGAAATTTCCAGGTTGTTGCACGAAATATCTTCGATAAAAGCGCCCCGGCCAGGACGGGACTTGATGTAAACCGCAAACGTCTTCGCCGCAGTGAACTTGCAATCGCTGATGCGAACGTTGCGAATGCCGCCCGAGGTCTCGCTGCCAATCCCAACGCAAGCAAAGATCGAATCCGCAAACGTGCAATTCGTAATCGTCACATCCTCCGTCGTAATCGCGGGGTTCATCCCAATCTGCGATGCCGCTTCGGCCCCGCGTCCCGACTTCAGCGAGATGCAGTCGTCCCCTGTCGCAATATCGCAGCGGTCGATCAGCACATGCTGGCACGAGTCGATGTCGATGCCGTCGCCATTTCCTCCGGTCGAGCGGATCGTAAGGTTCTTGATCGTCACATTGCGACATAGCGTCGGATGCAACGACCACATCAGGTGATAGCTCGTCGAGAAATCCTCAAACCTCAAGTTCGAGCAATTGATTGGCTCAATCAGCGCCGGATGCCGAAGCGGTGTCTCAGGCCGAGGCCGCCCGCCAAGCGAATCGTTACCAACAATCTTGCCCGGCCCCACGATACCCGTATCCGTCGCATCGAAAGCATAGACCAGCGCCGTATGGCCTGCGATCCACCGGCCCTCCCATCGCACCTGCGTCACCGGATAGTCGTCCATGTTGCCCGTGCCCGTCAGCACCGCATCCGCAGCAAGCCGCAACAGCGTGTGCGATCGCAACTGCAGCGCCCCCGTCAGATAGTTTCCCGCGGGAATCAGCACCTCACCGCCGCCAAGCACCGCGCAGCGATCGATCGTCTGCTGAATCGCCGTCGTGTCCTTGGCAGTTCCATCGCCCTTCGCCCCGTAGTCGCGAACATTCAGGCTCAGCGACGACGCCTTCGCCGCAGCCTGCGGCTCGCTCTTTGGCGTGGAGGAGGTTTCTGCGATAGCTAGCTTTTCAAAAGCCCCGAGTGCCGGTACAGCGAGGAGGGTGTGGGTAGCTTGCTTCAGAAAACTGCGACGCTTCATCGGGTCATCATAACTGGAGCCGGAGTTGGGCGCGTGAACAGCGTCCTCTTGAAGCGCGAGTCAGCGTGCGCCAGCCATCAGATAGACCTGTTCCAGCCACACCGCAAGGTCAAGTTCCCGCGACGTCAGATCGCCCGTCGTGATGAGCCCGAGCATAGCGTCCTGTATCTCATCGGGCAATTCAACGAAGGAGTAGCCCGTGCGCGTGCGCGCAATCGTGTCGAGCTCATCGAGACCCAGCGGATAGTTCAACACCGCGGAAGAAACCGATGGAATCTCCCTGACGCCACGAACGAGCGTCGAGTCGACCGGCGCCCCAGGCCGTTCCGGATGGCACGATCCAATGATCCGGCTCGCAATCGCCTGAAGCGTAGCCCACTGCGGAACCGTCAAGTCCCTTGCAACATAGAGAGTCCCGCTGTCGATAAGCTCCTGTAGCCCGATGCCGGCAGGTACATCCGTTGTGCGGCACGACGGGCTCGCAACAGAATACTCAACTGTAATGGCCACGATTCGACTCTCCTGAGAAAACTGCTCTCCGCTTAACGTGCGTCGGCTATGGTCATTGGACGATGAGAACCGGAGGAAAAGTTTTCCCCGCGACTCCGAGATTCTCCCCCAAAGGTGGGATATCGGATTATCCCGCGCTATGGTCCTCTGGAAAACTCCTCCCTTATGTGCAAACCCGGGTCTTCAGGCGAAATAGAATGGGGCATCCCCCATCCGGAGACCCCATGGAGTTCGCCACACCCACTGCCCCAGTTGCAATCAAAGTCTTGAAACTCGACCCCGCCGCCCAACTCCCTCGCTACGCCCACACCGGCCCCTACGGCGATCTCGCCGCAGACCTCTACGCGCTCAGCGCAACAACGCTCGCCCCCGGAGAAACCGCGCCCATCGCAACCGGAGTCGCCATGGAGTTTCCCTCGACCCACGGCGCGCTCGTCGAAGATCGTTCCGGCCTCGCCATGCGCGGCATCACCACGCTAGCAGGAGTCATCGACCCCGGCTACCGCGGCGAGATCCGCGTCGTCATGACCAACCTCAGCGCAGCCCCCGTCGACATCAAACCCGGCGACAGAATCGCCCAACTCCGCATCGTTCGCCGCATCGAAGCAATGTTCGAGGAAGTCACCGAGCTGGCCGAGGCACCCCGCGGCGCAAAGGGATTCGGCAGCACCGGCACCTAGCCAAATCTCAGCGTATGCTCTTGCTGAACGAGTGAGGAGACAGCCACGATGAGCGGAACAGCAACAGATCACGGCAAATGGCCCGCGTTACCGTGGGACGAGTGGTCCGATACCGCCAACACCCTCCACATGTGGACCCAGATCGTCGGCAAAACCCGCCTCGCCCTCACTCCCCTGCAAAATCACTGGTGGAACGTCCCTCTCTACGTCACCGCGCACGGCCTCGGAACCTCTGCCATCCCCCTCCACAACGACGTCCTCGACATCGAGTTCGACTTCATCGCCCACGCCCTCCATCTGCGCCTCGGCTCCGGCATCGAGCGATCCATCAAGCTCAAACCCCAGACCGTCGCCGACTTCTACCAGCACTACACGTCCTGCCTCTCCGATCTCGGAGTCAAAGTCGACATCTGGCCCATGCCCGTCGAAGTCGCCAATCCCATCCCCTTCAACCTCGACACCACCCACAAGTCCTACGACCCCGAATACGCCCACCGTTTCTGGCGAATCATCGTCCAGGCCGAAAAAGTCTTCCGCGCCTTCGGCACCGGGTTCCTCGGCAAGGTCAGCCCCGTCCACTTCTTCTGGGGCAGCTTCGACTTCGCCGTCACCCGTTTCTCCGGCCGTCCCGCACCCCCAAGGCCCGGCGCCGACTCCATCCAGCGCGAAGCCTACTCCCACGAGGTCATCAGCGCAGGTTTCTGGCCCGGCAACGGAGGCTACGGAGCCGCCGCCTTCTACTGCTACGCCGCGCCGGTCCCCGAAGGCCTCTCTGACGCAAAGATTCAACCTCCCGCCGCCATGTGGGATAAGGGTTTAGGCGAGTTCATCTTCAAATACGACGCCCTCCGCGCCGAACCCTCCCCCGAGTCCGCCCTGAAGCAATTTCTAGAAAGCGCCTACTCCGCCGCAGCCGATGCCGCGAAGTGGGACCGCGCAGCTCTCGAACGCCAGTGAGCCTCTCGCCGCGAGGTCGCGAACCCAAAATGAACATGCGACAATCTAACTAGCGAGCCATGCCCAACACGCAAGTTCAGCAGCCCCTCCAGACCCCCTCCCCAGCTACCATCACCCCGGAGCTGCTCAAGCAGCACAGCATCACGCCCGACGAGTACAAGCGCATCGAAGCAGCCCTCGGACGCACACCCAGCCTCACCGAGCTGGGCATTTTTTCGGTCATGTGGTCCGAGCACTGCTCCTACAAGTCCTCCCGCGTCCATCTCAAGCGCCTCCCCACCAAAGGCGAGCGCAAAACCGGCCCCGGCAGCGTCGTGCAGGGCCCCGGCGAGAACGCCGGCATCATCGACGTAGGCGACGGCTGGGCCTGCGCCTTCAAAATCGAATCCCACAACCACCCCAGCTACATCGAGCCCTACCAGGGCGCGGCCACGGGCGTTGGCGGCATCCTCCGCGACATCTTCACCATGAACGCCCGCCCCTTCGCCGTCATGGACTCCCTCCGCTTCGGCCCTCTCGACGAAACCGAGCCCGACCCCGCCCTCCGCCGCAAAAATCATCAGGTCGCCACCGGAGTCGTCCACGGCGTAGCCGGTTACGGAAACTGTTTCGGCGTCCCCAACCTAGGCGGCGAAACTCGCTTCGAGCCCTGCTACTCCGGCAACCCCCTGCTCAACGCCTTCGCCCTCGGCCTCGTCCGCACCGACGAAATCTTCTACGCAAAAGCCGTCGGCATCGGCAACCCCGTGATCTACGTAGGCGCAAAAACCGGCCGCGACGGCATCCACGGCGCAACCATGGCCAGCGAAGAGTTCACCGAAGGCTCCGAGCAGAAGCGCCCCAACGTCCAGATGGGCGACCCCTTCCTCGAAAAGCTCCTCCTCGAGGCCTGCCTCGAAGCCATGGCCACCGGAGCCGTCCTTGGCATTCAGGACATGGGCGCCGCCGGCCTCACCTGCTCCACCTGCGAGATGGGCGCACGCGGCGGCCTCGGCCTCACCGTCGAACTCGACCGCGTCCCCCAGCGCGAAACCGGCATGACCAGCTACGAGATCATGCTCTCCGAATCGCAGGAGCGCATGCTCCTCGTCGCCGACAAAACCCGCGCAATCGAAGTCCTCGACGTCTTCTCCAAGTGGGGCCTCGACGCCTCCATCGTCGGCGAGGTCACCGCCGAGCCCCACATGCGCATCACCCAGGGCGGCATCCTCATGGCCGACATCCCCAACGCCTCCCTCACCGACGACGCCCCCGTCTACCGCCGTCCCGTAGGCACGTGGAACCCGCCCGTCCCCAAAGACCCGCCGGCCCACATCCTCGAAGAGCTGAAGAAGCCCCGCGACTACACTGCCGACCTCAAGAAACTCCTCGCCAGCGCTAACATCTGCGACAAGCGCTGGGTCTACGAGCAGTACGACTCCATGGTCCAGACCAACACCGTCCAGGGCCCCGGCGGCGAAGCCGGAGTCATGCGCATCAAGGGCACCGGCTCTTCACCCAAAAATAAAAGTGTCATCCTGAGCGAAGGCGCAGCCGGAGTCGAAGGACCCCGAGGGTCATCGCCCACCACAGACGCCGCGAACCACTCGGCCACAAGTCCCAAACCCGAACGCGGCCTCGCCATGGCACTAGCCGGAAACGGCCGCTGGACTTACCTCGACCCCAAACTCGGCGCCATGCACGCCGTAGCCGAAGCCGCCCGCAAGGTAGCCTGCACCGGCGCAACTCCCGTCTCCGCCACCAACTGCCTAAACTTCGGCAATCCCGAAAAGCCGGAAATCATGGCGCAGCTCTCCGCCGCCATCGACGGCATCGCCGAGGCATGCATCGCACTTGGCACTCCCGTCACCGGCGGCAACGTCTCCCTCTACAACGAGACCAAGGGCGTAGGCATCTACCCCACCCCCGTCCTCGGCATCGTCGGCATCATCGACGACGTCACCAAAGCAGTCCCCGCGAGCTTCCGCAAAGCAGGCGACGCCATCTTCTTCCTCTCCGCCGTTCGCGGAGAAGGCCGCAACGCCAAACAGGACATGGGCGCAACCGACTGGGCCAAGAGTGTCCTCGGCGAACTCTGGGGCACCCCGCCAGCCCTCGACCTCAACGAAGAGCTAGCTCTCCACAAAGCTCTCGCAGCCCTTGCCGACAAGGGCCTCCTCGCCTCCGCAAGCGACATCTCCGACGGAGGCTGCGCCGTCAACTTCGCCAAGGCCAGCTTCCCCCGCGACCTCGGCGTGAAAATCGCAATGCGGCTCAACTCCGACGATCCCTTTTCGATCACCGAGCGTCTCTTCAGCGAAATCGGCTCCTCTGTCATCGCCACAGCAGACCCCGCGAACGCCGAAGCCCTCCAGTCCGCTCTCAAAGAGCACCCAGGCGTATGGGCCTTCCGTCTCGGCGAAGTCACCAGCGGAAACTACACCATCGAAGTCAACGGCAAAGCAATCATCGATTCGTCCATCCAGTCGCTCAAAGACCCATGGTCCGCCGCGATGACCGACCAACTCGCCGCGGAGGTGGTGACAGCATGACGAACGATCTCACCGCTCTCGAAAATAACGCAATCAACGCGATCGAAGAAGACGACGCCACGCCCCGCGAAGCCGACGAGCATTTCGACAAGCTCCGCGAAGAGTGCGGCGTCATGGCCGTCTACAACCATCCCGACGCCGCCCGCATGACCTACTGGGGCCTCTACTCCCTCCAGCATCGCGGCCAGGAGTCCGCCGGCATCGCCTCCGCCGACGGCCACTCCGTAAACGACATCAAGGGCATGGGCCTCGTCTCCGAAATCTTCACCGACGAAGTCCTCGCCAAGCTCCCAGGCTACATGGCCATCGGCCACACCCGTTACTCCACCACCGGCGACTCCGCGCTCCTCAACGCGCAGCCCATCTCCGTCGACAGCACCAAGGGCCTCATCGCCATCGCCCATAATGGAAACCTGGTAAATCTGGGTACATCAAGAGCTCGCCTCGAGCGCGACGGCGCCGTCTTCCAGACCACGTCCGACTCCGAGATCATCGTCCAACTCATCGCGCACTCCAAACACTCGGCCCTCGTAGACTGCATGGCCGAGAGCCTCGCCCAGGTAGAGGGCGCCTTCTCCATCGTCATGATGACGCGCAACCGCATCTTCGCCGCGCGCGACCCCCACGGCCTCCGCCCGCTCTCCATGGGCCGCATCCCCGGCGTCGACGGCGGGCCAGACACCATCGTCTTCGCCTCCGAAACCTGCGCCTTCGACCTCCTCCACGCCAAATACGAGCGCGACGTCAAACCCGGCGAGCTCGTCATGGTCTCCGAAGAGGGCGTCACCTCCCGCTACTTCGACACCACCCAGCGCCAGGCCAGCTGCATCTTCGAGCACGTCTACTTCGCCCGCCCCGACTCCAAAATCTACGGCCGCTGGGTGCAAAAAAGCCGCGAAGAGATGGGTCGCCAGCTAGCCCGCGAATCCCACGTCCCCGCCGACCTCGTCGTACCCGTCCCCGACTCCGGCGTCACCGCCGCCCTCGGCTACGCCACCCAATCCGGCATCCCCTTCAACCTCGGCCTCATCCGCAACCACTACGTCGGCCGCACCTTCATCCAGCCCGAGCAGCGCGTCCGCGACTTCGGCGTTCGCATGAAGCTCAACCCCGTCCGCTCGCTCCTTGAAGGCAAGCGCGTCATCCTCATCGACGACTCCATCATCCGCGGGACAACAAGCCGAAAAATTGTGCGAATGGTAAGAGCCGCCGGAGCCACCGAAGTCCACATGCGCATCTCCTGTCCGCCCACCATCTCACCTTGTTTCTACGGCGTGGACACCCCCAGCAAAAAAGACCTCATCGCCGCCAACAACTCCATAGAACAAATTCGCCAGTACATCGAAGCAGATTCCCTAGCCTACCTCTCGCTAGTAGGCCTCACCCACGCCTGCACCACCGGCGAACCTGCCGACGGCCTCTCCCCCGGCAGCTTCTGCACCGCCTGCTACACCGGCGACTACCCCACCCAATGGGTCGACGTCTCCGAAATCCTCCCCGCCGTCGCCATCAGCTAAACCCGTTCCACACCCATCATCAAATAATCCCCCATCCAGACCTGCTTATACCCATGCTGCCGCACCAGCGTCCCCAACTGCGCATAGTGCCGAATCCCATGCAGCATCGCATGAAAATAAATCGTCTTCACCGAAGCCCGCATCGCCCCATAACTCCGCGTCTGAAACTCCATCCGCCGCTCCCAATCCGTCTCCCCCGCCAGCGCCTCCTTCATCATCTCCATCGCCCGATCATGCGTAGCATAGATCGTCTCCACCGAGTCATACTTCACCTCCCCATACGATGTCTCAGGCACCCCCGCAATCCGCTCCGCATAGCGCAACTCCACCGCCACAATATGCTGCATCAACTCCCCCACCGTCTTCGTCCCCGCAATGTCGCAAGCAATCGCAAGCACCGCCGGATTCTCCCCAAGAAAGCCGCGCCAATGCTCCGACGTGCTCTCATTCCATTTCAAAACCTCCTGCGCCGTTAAAACCGGTTCGCTCATACTCACTCCTAACGATGAAGTCTCCCTCCACCTCTACCACACCCGTAAAATAAAACCCACCCATGCCATCCCCCCTCCAATCCCTCCGCAACGCCCTAGCCACAGGCGAAACCACTCCTGCCAGCGCCGCCCAACAAGCCGCCGCCAGCATCTCTCGCAACACCTACATCACCCCTCTCGCAAACCAATCCCTCGAACGCGCCGAACAACTCCCCACCCTCTACCCCAACCCCAACACCCGCCCCCCCCTCTACGGAATCCCCATCTCCCTCAAAGACTGCTTCGACCTCGCCGGCACCGTCACCACCTCCGGCTCCCGCTTCTACGCCCAACACAACCCCATCGCGCAACAAAATTCCTGGATCGCCCAGCGCCTCCAGGACGCCGGAGCCATCATCACCGGCAAAACCCATCTCCACCAGCTAGCCTACGGAATCACCGGAGAAAACCGCGACTACGGCGACTGCCTCCAACCCCACCACCCCACCCTCCTCACCGGAGGCTCCTCCAGCGGAGCAGCCGCCAGCCTCCAGGAAGCCTCAGCCCTCGTCGCCATCGGCACCGACACCGGCGGCTCCATCCGCATCCCCGCCGCCCTCTCCGGCCTCGTTGGCTACCGCACCTCCCGCGCCCTCAACACCGAAGCATGGTGGCAGGGCGGCGCACACCTCGCCCCCTCCTTCGACACCCTAGGCATCCTCTTCCACGACCTCAGCGACGCCCAATTCCTAGCCCACACCCTCTTCGACGTCCCCATCACCCCAGCACCCACGCAACTCCGCATCGGCTACGCCACCGAAGCCTTCGTCCACGACAGCAACCCCGAAGTCCGCGCAGCCTACGAATCCGCCAAACAACTCCTTGCCCAACATGGAGCCACACTCACCCCCATCGACACCGCCTTTTGGGAAGAAGCCTCCTCCATCTACTCGCCGCTCCAGGCAAACGAGGCATCCATCATCCATCGCGGCTTCTACCAGCACTTCGAACCCGTCATCGCCGAACGCCTGACCGCCGGAGCCGCCACCACCGCCCAGGAACTCGCCGCCCTGCGCGAACGCCTCGCCACCTTCCGCACCCAAATGGCCACCCTCTTCGAAACCCACGACCTCCTCATCGTCCCCTGCGCCCCTATCCACCAACTCATCGCCGGCGAAGACCACACCATATCCCGCCGCATCATCCTTCGCTACACCACCCCCGCCAGCCTCGCCGGCCTACCCGCCATCACCATCCCCGGCAAATTCCTCAACGCCGCTCACGGCACCGGAATCCAACTCCTCGCCGCACCCAACAACGACGCCCTGCTAACCGCCTTCGCCTCCCAACTCACTCAATAACAGCTCTGCGGTTGCGGTATTCCTCTGCCGGAAGCTCCGAAAGTGCGTCATCTCGACCGAAGGCGGCGCTTTTGCCGCCGCAGTGGAGAGACCCCCGCATTTTGCATTTGTCGTTGCCTCTGCTCTTGCCGTTAATTCTCACTCCCCACCACCACCCTAAAAATCCTCGCCAGATAAAACCCCGTAGTCCCAAACACCACCACCAGCGTCACCGGCAAAAACCATCGCCCCAATCCCACCTGCATCCCCATTCCATTCCGCACCATCGCCAGGCAGAGATAAGCAAACATCCAGCAAACCTCGACCTTCACCCACCCCACCATCGCCATCGCCTCGCCAAGCACCACCTTCTCCCGCTCCGGCGCCAGCGGCCTCTTCAGATTCACAACCCCCGGCACAAAGTTGATCACCGACAGCGTCGCATACAACAAACAAGCAATCCCCACCAGCACCCAAAGCGTCCCTCGCGCACCAAACCCATTCGCCACTCCCTCTGCATTGAAGTGAGTAGCGATCCGCTCCGGCAGCCGCGAATAAAAATCCCCCACCACCGCAGCCGCAAACACCAGTCCCGCCAAAGCAATCAGCTCACGAACAATATTCACCAAACCTCCCGAAAAAAAATCACTCCACCCGCCCAAGATACTTATCCAGCCACGCCAGAACTTCCTTCGTCAGTCGCGGCCTATCCTCCGTCACATCATGCGGAGTCTCCAGAAGCACATGCTTCTTATCCGCCTCCGGAGTCCCCAGCATCCTGAACAGCGGGTTCTGCGCAGTCTCCACCGAAAACGTGTGGTCATACCGCCCATTCACCATCAGCACCGGTTTCTTCATCCGCACCGCAAAGTCCGCCGCGTCACCACCCGGTGGCGGCGGATCAAGAAAATATCCTCCATCCAGAAAGATCGCAGTCTTTAGCCTCTCCTGCATCAGTGTCGCAAGAATCACTCCGTCAGCCGAACCCATGCTCACGCCGAGATAAGCCAGCCGGCCATTATCGATATCTTGCCGAGTCGCCAGGTAGTCCAGCGAGCGCGACGCATCTTTGTACCAGTCCGTCGTCAGCTCGATATTCTGCGACCCGCCCGGCATGGAGAACTTCACCCGCCGTTCGTAGAGGTTCTCATAGATCGGATACATCACCGCCCGCCCGCTCTGCAGGATGTAATCGAAGAACTGCATATCGCCCAGCGCGCGTCCTCCATCGTTCCCCGCCAGCAACTCCACTCGTGCACTCGGAAAGAACAACACTGTCTGATAAGGAGGCTTCACGTTCTTCGGCAAAAACAGATATGCCGCCATCCGCTCGCCGCGATAGCCCGTATCGAACGAGACTTTCTCCTCCCGCCAGTCCACCGTCTCCTGCACCAGCCCCTGCTCCTGAACATTCAACGCCGTCTTCGGATACTTATAGAGCAACTGGTAAGCATGAAAGACCTCGTCATCCGCAGGCTTGAACGTCGTAAAATCCCGCTTCGTGCGCTTCACCTCTCCTGAAATCGCTGCGGCCAGTGGAGCCAGATTCTGCACACACCGAAACCCATTCGTCTCCGACCGGTCAAACGGCGAAGCCGCCTCAGGCGTGTCGTACATATACGATGGCGACTTCCACGATCCCCCTAGAATGAACCGAAGATCCTTATCCACCGGATTCAGCACCCACTCCCGGACATTTCCCGCCGTGTCGTACGTCCCATACGGTCCCAGCCCGCCATACTTGCCCGCGGCCGCCACTTCATTCGTAGAAATATTGCTCATCTGCACTATGTGACTCGCCACTTCCTCCGGAGCCATCTTGTACCACTGCGCAAACGCTGGCAGCTCCTTCTTCGCATAAGCCGCATACGCCGCCGCCTCAAACCAGCTCACCCCACTCACCGGATAATCGCCCTTGCCCTCCGGATAGTGCCCTCCAGCCCACGTCGAAGGTCCCGGCCGCCCACTCGTATCGCGAAACGCCGCCATCGCATCCGCACGCGAGAGCTCTCTCCCATCGCCAGCAAACTTCTCCGTCCAATACTCCGTCTTTTCGTATCCTCCGGCATCAACAAATTCCTGATACTCCCGATTCGTCACCTCATACCGGTCCACATAAAACGCAGGCAGCTTGTAGGGCCCGACCATTCCCACAAACCCGATGTAGTCACCCCACCCGCCGCCCGGCACATACACCATCCCTCCCGGCGCGGTGTGATCCGCATCCAGCGCAAAGTCCATCGCCGCATCCGTCTCCGGAGCCGTCACCACCTCGCCCGATCCCGCCTTACCCACCTTCCACCGGAAGTAGCCCTTCGGAACCCGAACATCCTTCAGCGGCGTAACACCCAACGCCCGCCACGCAGAATCCGGAGCCGAATAATCCTGTATCGCCACCGACGCTCCCGCAGGGGACGATGTAATCGCGACCAGCAACGTGTCCTCATTCGCAATCTTCTTCAACTGCGGATCGCCCGGCAGATATCCCTCCGCCTTCTCCAGCAGCCCAAGCGCTGCCAGGGACCGGCTCGTATCCATCAGGTTCGCAATCTGCCCCGCCGCATCCTCCCGCGCCCATCGCCGGTTCGACGCGCGTTGATAAAGCCACACACCGAGACCAGCCAGCAAAAGCAACCCAACCGCACTCAGCACCGCCATCAACCGCCGTGAAATCCTCTTCGGTTCCTTCAGAGGCGTGAGCGTCATCCCGCTCATACTCGTCAGCAGGTCCGAAGTATCCTTCACCATCTCCGACGCCGACTGATACCGATCCGCAGGATTCTTCTCCAGCGCATGCCCCACAATCTCACCTGCCTTCGACGGCGCATCCACACGAATCTCCGTCACCGGCTTCGGCGTCTCCTGCGTGATCGCACGCAACACACCCACTGCGCTATCCGCATGAAAAGGTCGCTGGGCCGTCAGCGTCTCGTAATACACCACCCCAAGACTCCAGAGATCCGTGCGCGTATCCAGGGTCTTTCCATAGGCCTGCTCCGGAGACATATACGGCACCGTGCCCATCAGCCGCCCGCCCTCCTCAAGCGACTGCGTCTCCTCCGTCCCTTGCATATCCAACAGCTTCGCCAGCCCGAAGTCGAGAACCTTCACCAGCCCCTTCGGCGTCACCATCACATTCGAAGGCTTCAGATCCCGATGAATCACTCCCTGCTCATGCGCCTCCTCCAGCGCCTGCGCAATCTGCTGAGTAATCGAGGTAGCATCCTTCACAGTCATAGGCCCCGCCGCCAGCCTTGCCGCAAGCGACTCGCCCGGCACACACTCCATCACCAGGTAGTCGATCCCATCCTGTTCCCCCACGTCATAAACCGCAGCAATATGCGCATGATTCAACTTCGCAAGCGCGAGTGCCTCCCTGCGAAACCTCCGTCGCGCATCCTCCCCCAGCAACAATCCCGGCGCCAGAATCTTGATCGCAACAAACCGCTCCAGCTTCTCATCGCGAGCCCGGTACACCACACCCATCCCACCAAACCCGAGCCGTTCCACAATCGCATAGCGGCCAAGCTTCGTCCCCGTCAGATCACCCATCGTCGCCGTGGAATCGACCCCGCCCTTCGCCTCGCCCGAAGAATGCGGCAAATAACTCTTCAGCCGTTCATCGCGCTGCAGCATCTCTTCAACAAGCCGCCGCACCTCAGGCATTCCGAAGCACGCCTTATCCAGAAACGCGCTCCGCCGCTCAGGCGATAAATCCCGAGTCGCTCCAAACAGCTCCTCCGCGGACTGCAGTTCGTTATCCATCCTCTTTCCCAAAAACGATACACCCCCAACTAGGGCACTACGAACCCCTCACCACTTAAGCGAAGATCGCAGGACGACCAGGCCACGAAATTCACAGAAATATTTTAGAAAAGTGGCATTTTCTCAGCACCCAAAACCCACCACCCAAAAACCACGATCCCACCACAATGCATTCCAATTTCTGCCGCATCCACAAGACAATGCGCGTCACTTCCGCAAATGAAAGCGGGTCTGGCTCATCACGTAATGGGCCCTTGAGAAGCTTGTGGACCTAATGCGGTAGCTGTATGTGCCGATAGAGAAAGAACCCTTTTCCCGCAAGAAGCGTCTAAAAGGTAGGGGAACCAAAGGGTTTACCCAAATGTTGTATTAGCCCTGTGTTGCATTCCCTTCCCACGGTGCGTACTATGGGCAAACGGCAAACTCCCAAAAATTCCTGGCATAGGAGGTATGCACAAATGAGCGAGACAACCCTCAACAACATGTTGACTCTTTTTGAGAGCATCGATGAGCATACTCCTCTGGTCGAGGAGAAAATGCGCAAAGCGGGAATTAAGGCCGATCCCGTCCTCGCAGAGTCGATGGCTAAATACTGGGACGCGCTAGAAAAGTTAGCAGCCGAGTAGACCTGTGTCCCTCGGACTACAGCCATCTTTCATAGAGCACATCCATGACGTTTTAGTCAGCACGCTCATGCCTTTTGACGAAAAAGTGAATCCTGCTGAATATCGCAGTTGCCCTCATAGAATCAGCCGCCGCCAGACCATTCCAAACGGCTGGCGGCGTTGAATTGTGGCCCACGCTTGCCCAAAAAGCAGCCGCACTCTTCCACTCTCTTGCCTGCAATCATTGTTTCATCAATGGAAATAAGCGCACAGCCGTTATCGGCTTGGATGTATTTATCGCCATCAATCGTCATATTTTTACGATGAGTTCGGATGAGGTTTACCAGATGGCAAAGGCTACGGCCAAAGCGAACGAAGAGGGGCTAGAAATTGACGCCGTTATGGGCGGGCTAGCAAAAAAGATTTCCGAATCGATAGTTCATACTGATCTTTTTAAAGACGAGAGCATGAAGGCGCGTTTGGGCAACAGCTATGAAAAGGTCATAGCGCGCATCGAGATAATAGAAATGCTGGCTGACAGTGCAATCGGGACAGGGATAGGAATCGTGAACTGACTCTTTTCAAACTTGACCACTACCCACCCCCCGACACCCGGTCGCCAACACGTCCGAAAAAAACTAAAACAAACTCAACTTCCGTGGCATCTCGATCCCCAGATGCTCATAAGCCAGCCGAGTGGCCACCCGCCCCCGCGGAGTCCGATCCAGAAACCCAATCTGAATCAAAAACGGCTCATAAACCTCCTCCAGCGCATCCTGTTCCTCCGCCAGCGCCGCCGCCAGCGTATTCAACCCCACCGGCCCCCCATCGTACTTCTCAATAATCGTCCGCAAAAGCCGCCGATCTAGCTCATCGAACCCATGAGCATCTACCTCCAACAGCTCCAACGCAGCCTGCGCCGTAGCCCGATCAATCACGCCCTGCGCCCGTACCTGCGCGTAGTCCCGCACCCGCCGCAGCAACCGGTTCGCAATCCTCGGCGTCCCCCGCGAACGCATCGCAATCTCCGCCGCCCCATCGCGATCGATCGGCACTCCAAGCACCTCCGCACTGCGCTCCACCACAAACCGCAGCTCATCATCCGTATAAAACTCCAGCCGCAATAAAATCCCAAACCGAGACCGCAGCGGCGAGCTCAACAACCCCGGCCGGGTCGTTGCCGCCACAAAAGTAAACGGCCGAATCTCCATCACATGCGTCCGCGCCGCCGGCCCCTGCCCGATGATGATGTCCAGCTTGTAATCTTCAAGCGCCGTATAAAGCTTCTCCTCCAGCACCGGTTGCAGCCGATGAATCTCATCCAGAAACAGAACCTGCCTCTCCTTCAGATTCGTCAGAATCGCCGTCAAATCCCCCTGAATTTGCAGCGCCGGCCCACTCGTCTGCTGATACCCCACTCCCAGCTCATTCGCAATAATCGTCGCCAGCGTCGTCTTCCCCAGCCCCGGCGGCCCAAACAGCAGCACATGATCTAGAGCCTCCCCACGCGACTTCGCCGCCTCCAGCGCAATCGCCAGCTGCTCCTTCGCCTTCGTCTGCCCAATGAACTCATTCAGCCGCGAAGGCCTTAGCTTCAGCTCAAACGCCGCATCATCATCCACCCGCCCAGCCGAAACCAGCCGCTCCGCCTCAGCCGACTTCGCGCCTCCCGGCGTTGCCCGATTCAAATCCATCTTCGCCTTATTCTTCGAAATCCCGAAAGTTTCCAACAAGGGCGATACTAAGGCGAACCCCCGCCCGAAGCAACCACCCTCTACTGATGCAGCGACAACATCACAGAACTATGCGGCCGAAGATCCACCGTCACCGCATTCAAAGCCCCCAGCTCCTTCCGCATCCACAGATCCCGCACCTTATAGTCCGCCCGATCGACAAACCCATACTGCGCAAATGTCTTATCCACATGCACCGGAGCATCCCCCAAATTGAACAGCGCCAGATAATTTCTATCCCGATTCTCCGACACCGCCACCCAGGCCACCACATCCCCATCCTGCCCCAGCAAATGCCCATCCATCGAGTGCTGATCGACCGCAATCACTCCCGGATCCGTCAGCAGCGACTTCATCCCATCGTCCATCTGCGTCAAATTCCCCCCAACAAACAGCGGCGACCGAGCCATCGCCCACAGCGTAATCATCGTCCTCTGCTCATCCTCGCTAAGCCGCGAAGGCCGCACTGTCCCCCAACCCGGCGAAGGCCCCAGCTCCCCGATCGGCAGCATATCCGCATCCGGCCAATTCCCCGCGTGCGCATACTTCGCCCACCTCTCAATCACCCCAAACTGAGCCTTCACACTCTGCGGCCAATCCTTCCCATCCGTCTTGTCCCACCTGTCCCACACATCATCCGAGATCCGCCACACTTGCGCATTCTTCCCCACCTCAAGCGCATTGTCGAGCGACGTCGGCCCCGGCGACAAACTCAGCACCATCGCCCGCCCCGACTTTTCAATCGCCTTATGGATCATCCGAATCTCCGCGCCCTTATACGGATGCGAAGCGATGCAATCCACCTTGATGTAGTCCACGCCCCACCCTGCATACTGCTTCATCAGCGCGTCGTACCACGCCTGCCCTGCCGCATTTGCCTTCACGCCAAAATTATCCGGGTTCCACGGACACGAATCGTCCGTATCCGCCGCCGTCGCCGCGCGATACTTCGTGCGTCCAATCACGGTATTCGCCATCACCGTCTGCTTCGGAATCCCGCGAATAATATGAATCCCAAACTTCAGCCCATCCGCATGCGCCGCATCGCTCAGCGGTTTGAATCCCGCGCCATTCTTCGCCGAAGGAAACCGATTCAACGCCGGCGCATATTGCCCTCGCGCATTCAACGTATACCGCAGCTTCTCCGGCATCGAAGCAATCTCAGGATTCTGCAGATACCATCCCTCATCGATCACCACATACTGCCACCCAAACTGCTTCAGTTGCGCCGCCAGCACCACCATATTCGCGCGAAACTGAGTCTCATTAATCGTCAGCCCATACGAGTCCCAGCTATTCCACCCCATCGGAGGAGTCGCGGCCAACTTCTCCTCTGCACCAGCCCAGGAGATCGCAAGCAAGCAAGCCACCGCGGTCATCCATCGCCTCAACCCCATGACAAACAGCATAGCGAAAATCACCCCATCACAAACGGTATTCATCCAGCGTCCCTTCAAGAAGATGCATTCGCCAGCCCGCAGGGCTATATGGCCCACTTAAATCAAGCTAAACTGGACCCCCGGCCCCAATACCCCAGGGCCGTTCAGGAGTAGAAATCTTGACCTCCCGCCATCGTTCTGCCGTTCTCCTCTCCGCATCGCTTCTCGCCCTCGTATTCAGCGCGTCAACTCCGACGAACGCCCAACCTATCCCGCCCGCCGTGGCAGCCGCAGAAGCCTCCGTCGACCCCGAAAAAATCCGCGCCCACGTCCGGTTCCTCGCCGACGATCTCCTCGAAGGCCGCGGCCCAGGCCTGCGCGGCAGCGAACTCGCCGCCAAGTACATCGCCACCCAGTTCGCCCTCTTCGGCCTCAAACCCGGCGGCGACAACGGCACCTACTTTCAGCAGATCAATATGGTCGGCATGAACGCCATCCCCGAAAAAACCACCATGTCGATCATCCCGCCTAAACGCCCCGATGGCCAGATCGGCATCATGCTCTACTCTTACGACCTCAAATACGGCGACGACTACACCGTCTCCAACCGCACCCTCACCCCCACCGTCGACATCGACGCCCCCATCGTCTTCGTCGGCTACGGCATCACCGCGCCCGAGTTCAACTGGAACGACTACGCCAACATCGACGTCAAAGGCAAAGTCATCCTCTGCATCGTCGGCGACCCACCTTCCACCGACCCCAACTTCTTCGGCGGCGACGCTCTCACCTACTACGGCCGCTGGACCTACAAATTCGAACAAGCCGCCCGCATGGGAGCCATCGGCGCACTCATCATCCACCGCACCGACCTCGCCAGCTACGGATGGGACGTAGTCAAGAACTCCAACACCAGCGAAAAAACCTATCTCCGCGACAACAAAGACCCGCAACTCGAAGCCGCCAGTTGGATCCAGCTCGACGTAGCCAAACAAATCTTCAAATCCTCCAACCTCGACCCCGACGCCGAGATCATCGCCGCCGGCAAACGCGGCTTCAAAGCCGTCGAACTCCCCGTCCGCCTCCACGCTCACGTCGAAAGCGTAGTCCGTCCCTTCCAATCCCCCAACGTCATCGGCATCCTCTCCGGCACGTCTGAGACGGCTGCCACAGTACACCGCGCAGATTCCATGCAAGCCGCTAATAGCTGTTCCGAATGCAGCAATCAAGCGAAATCAGCAATGCGTCCAACCTTCGCCGAGGCTGCATATCGGCCAATATGGTCCGAGCTTCCCCCTGTCGAATGCACCACCTGCGACTTCCCATGGAAACCCAGCGTGGAACCGGCAATTCTCATCTCAAACGCGAAGGCCGTGAACGTTCTCCTCGGAGGTCCTGCGCCAGCTCCCGCCTCAGGGAATGATCAAGCTGTCCTCTACACCGCGCACTTCGACCATCTAGGCTTCGTCCCCGGCATGGCCGGCGACAACATCTACAACGGCGCCGCCGACAACGCCACCGGCGTCGGCATGCTCATCGAGCTCGCGCGCGTCTGGTCTCACCTGTTCGCGCCCCAATCCGCCGTCAAACCGCCGCACTCGGTCATCTTCGCCGCCGTCACCGCCGAAGAACAGGGCCTCCTCGGCAGCGAATACCTCGGACAGCACCCACCCATCCCCGCCGGCCAGATCGCCCTCGACATCAACTACGACATGATCCTCCCCATCGGCGTCCCGCTCGAAGTAAATGTCAACGGAGCCCAGCGCACGACATTCTTTCCCGCCGTCGAAGCCACCGCCAAACGCTTCAACCTCGCCATCGTCCCCGACCCCATGCCCTCGGCCGGCACTTACTACCGCTCCGACCACTTCTCGCTCTCACGCGTAGGCATCCCCGCCTTCTCCATCGACACCGGCAACCTGTACGAAGGCCACGACGCCGCCTGGGGCAAAAAACAGATGGACGACTTCACCGCCCACGACTATCACAACTTCTCCGACAACTATCACCCCGACTGGAACTTCTCCGGCAACGCCAAACTAGTCCGCTTCGGCATCGACCTCGGCTGGCAAGCCCTCACCGCTCCCACCACCATCAACTGGCTCCCTAAAGATGAGTTCGAAGCTGCCCGCAAAGCGTCCCTCGCTCAATAGGCCACGCATCCACCGCCGGGTGGCCCATCCTTTGCACAGCAAAGGGTGGGTTGCCATTGCCAATGCTGTTGGCATTGCTGTTGCTGTTGCTGTTGCTGTTGCTGTTGCCGTTGCCGTTGCCGTTGTAGTTGTAGTTGTAGTTGCTGTTGCTGTTGCTGTTGCCGTTGCCGTTGTAGTTGCCGT
This sequence comes from uncultured Acidobacteriaceae bacterium, assembly GCA_963841335.1. GTDB lineage: Bacteria > Acidobacteriota > Terriglobia > Terriglobales > Acidobacteriaceae > Edaphobacter. Next base: position 2,319,333 of record CAWJCF010000001.1, read on the forward strand.
TTCCGTTTCCGTTGCTGTTGCAGTTGCAGTTGCTTGTTGTCGTTGTCGTTGTCGTTGCTGTTGCAGTTGCAGTTGCCGTTGCCATCGCTTTTCTTTACCCACTCACCACAAAACGTGTCATCCTGAGCGGAGGCGGCGCTTTTGCCGCCGTAGTCGAAGGACCTGCAGTTGTCTTTTGTTTTCTGGGTTGTCGTTGCCGAAAGCGGTCTGATCTATTTTGAGTGAGTGCTTACCTCCAGGCCAGCCAAACAACTATTTGATCTCCTTGCCGTCATCGAGCAGAAATGAAATACGCGCACTTGTCGTTGGCCACTGCGATCCGCCCACCCCTTGCTTTGCCGTAGTCTGCACCTTCGGGCCGAGTTCCCACCAACAAATCCAAAATTCCCAAAACGGGAATAACCTCCCTAAGTCATGCTCCTGCAATACTCCAGAGATATTCTCCAAGGAAAAACCAATATATCCTGTCCGAATGGACGGGCCCTGGAAGCTTCGAGCAGAACCTTGGATCGCAATCGATGGTCCCCGAAAAGGTTGTCTCGAAGCCATCACCCTCTGGGCCTCCGGAAACGGATACAGCCCCGGCTTATTCCTTGAAAACAACGTTCAACTCCATTACCTGCTAAGCCGGCTGCTCTCGGGTCCGGAGGTTGCGTACGGAATCCTCTCCGCTCTGACGCAAAACGAAGCCGTCGACGTGCCCGGAGAGTTCACCACGACTCAGCTACGCCTCCTCGGCTTCGAAATCTCAGAAAATTCCTACCGACAAGAATAATCTTTTCAATCAATTACAACTTTTTCCCTCGAAAACAACCCAAAAATCGCCTGTCAAGTCCAAAAACCACCCATCCTCAACAAAATAAACCACATCCCAAGTGGCATTTTAGTTACTCTCAACCCGATATACTTAAATTAAGGGGAAATTCAGGCAAGCAAATCCAAACAAGGCCATAACTCCTTTGTTTGGAATATTTTAGGGGTTAAGTCATTTAGTATGAATATTTTGCCAATCAACTCGACCCGTAAATATCTGAATCCAGAGACTTTGCGCGCAGTCAATAGGGAGGGGGGGGTACCCCCCAGAGAGGCGCCAGCCCGATGAAGGTACTCGTCATAGGCGCAGGCGGTCGCGAACACGCCATCCTCTGGGCGCTCAAGAAATCCCCCCAGGTCACCGAGCTCCTCTGCGCCCCCGGCAACGGCGGCACCGCCCAGCTAGCCCGCAACATCCCCGTCGACCTCGGCAACCTCCACCTCCTCGTCGACATCGTCGCCATCGAGCAGCCTGACCTCACCGTCATCGGCCCCGAACTCCCGCTCTCCATCGGCCTCGTCGACGAGCTCACCAAACGAAACTTCCGCGTCTTCGGCCCCACCCAGGACGCCGCGCAGCTCGAAACCAGCAAAGCCTTCGCCAAAGAGTTCATGCAGCGCAACGACATCCCCACGGCCGCCCACGCCATCTGCACAACCCTCAGCGAAGTCCACGAAGAGCTCGCCCGTTTCACCACCCCCGTCGTCGTCAAAGCCTCCGGCCTCGCCGCGGGAAAAGGTGTCGTCATCTGCAACACCCACCTCGAGGCCGAAGAGACCGCCGCCCAGATGTTCTCAGGCACCCTCCTTGGCGCCGCCGAAGCCGAAGTCGTCCTCGAAGAGTTCCTCACCGGCGAAGAGCTCTCCTTCTTCGCCCTCTGCGACGGCACCCACGCCATCGAGATCGCCTCCGCCCAGGACCACAAGCGCATCGGCGAAGGCGACACCGGCCCCAACACCGGCGGCATGGGAGCCTACTCCACCGACGGCATCGCCACTCCAGCCATGCGCCAGTGGATCCTCCGCAACATCGCCCAGAAGACCGTCGACGGCATGCGCTCCGAAGACACTCCCTTCAAGGGAATCCTCTTCATCGGCCTCATGATGACTCCGCGCGGCCCCATGGTCCTCGAGTTCAACACCCGTTTCGGCGACCCCGAAACCGAAGCCATCCTCCTCCGCCTCGAAACCGACATCGTCGACCTCTTCAACGCCTCCATCGACGGCAACGCCCAACACCTGCACATCCGCATGAAGCCCGGTGCCAGCGCCTGCGTCATCGCCGCCAGCGCCGGCTACCCCGGCAAGTACACCTCCGGCGTCCCCATCAACGGCCTCGAAGCTCCAGCCCCCGAAGACGTAGTCGTCTTCCACTCCGGCACCGCCATCAAGGACGGTCAGATCGTCACCGCCGGAGGCCGCGTCCTCGCCATCTCCGCCGCCGCCCCCGAGCTCCAGTCCGCCTTGGACAAGATCTACGCCGAGCTAGCCAAAATCTCCTTCGAAGGCATGCAGTACCGCCGCGACATAGGCCATCGCGCCCTCGTTGGTTAGCCGAGAAGATTCTGAATACCGGCCAGCGGGATGTGCACCCACGTCGGACGGTTGTTCATCTCGTAGAGCAGCTCGTAAAGAGATTTTTCGAGCAGATAAGCCTTGAGCAGAAGCTCGGTTTGGCCTCGCTCCGGGACAAGCGAAGGATCAGAGGATTCGACCGTGGACTGATAGACGCGAAGGAACTCGTCCGAGACAGCAGATTGCCAAAGTCTCGCCCACGGTTCGAGATTGCGCGCATCGTCCGGACGTCGCTGAGCAAACGAGTTGAGCCCCGAGAATGCGGCGTAGCTGAAGGACCGCAACATTCCAGCTACATCCTTCAACGGCGATTGCTTCGTGCGCCGCTCCGCAAGAGAACGAGCAGGTTCACCCTCGAAGTCCAGGATCACAAAGTCCCCTCGAGACCGCAGCAGTTGTCCAAGATGATAATCGCCATGAATCCGTATGCGCTCGCCCGCGCCATTTGGATTGGCAGACGCAATCGCGTGAGCACGAGCGTGCAGATCAAGTCGTCGGCTGAGCACAAACGCCGCATTGTCCGCAACCGTCTCGACCAGTTGCGGAATGTTGCGCTTGAGCGTGGCAAGAGTCGCGGCGAGCTGAGCGTCAATGCGGTCAGCCTCCGCGACGAGATCGGCTGTCGTGAAACCCTCGGCCAGGAACGACGGGTTGTCAGTCGGTGTGGCAAGCGCAAGATGCATCTCAGCAGTGCGACGTCCAAGAAGCCCAGCCGCTTCGAGGTACAGCGCAGCATGCTCCCGAACGGGACTCGGCAAGTCGCCCGTAGCCAAGCTCTGCGGAGCGCCGACCGTGGCTACGGACTCATAGAAGCGCGCGAGCTCATCAAGGGTCCACTGCCAGCCATCGCCTTCGTTCTCCACCAGCCCCTGCAGCATGGCGAGCGTCGTCGTATTGTTGCCGCGAACCTCGCCCAGAAACGGAGCAATCCGCGAGAAGTGTGCGGTCTCCGTGAGGAATCTGCCAATCTCAGCGTCAGGGTTTTCTCCTGTCTGAATCCGCCGGAAGAGTTTCAGGATGAGCCGCTGATCATAAAGGATCGACGTATTGGATTGCTCGGCGGAGCCGGTACGTGCTGGTAGCGCGCCTTTCCCGCGGCAGCTATCGAAGGCAGTGCTCGTGTGGCCGGAAAGGCTCGGGCGCTTCGGCGTAGAGTCGCCCGCCTTCGAGACAGCGTCTCTCGGCAGCGTAGCTTCGAGCGTATTCCCCGATTCGATGAGAGTGAGGAGAGATTGACGGAACTCTTCACTGGCAACGGCGTCGTAGAGGACGGCCGGCCCGTTCGAGGTGGTGATCGAGGCGAGAATTGCGGTTGGCGCAGCGTTGCGAATGATCTCTGCTTCAGCGTCGAGCGTAAGGGCCAGCGGAAGTTGGTAGATGTCGGCGGGACCTTCTGTGTAAGAGACCTCGAGGAAGACCAGAGCAGCACTGGTGGCAGGGAAGTTCACCCAATCGACAACGCGAACGGAAGAGATCGTGCGTGATTTGGCTCCGAACCACCGTTGCGTCGGCAGAAAGGTCGGCAGGAGCTTCTCCAGAAGAGGAATCCCCGCCGGAGTCAGGAGGCCGTCGACCCCTTGAGTGACAAGGTCGAGGATCGGTTCGGCGTCGAATGTGAGCGGAAGCTCGGCCGGCTCGGGCGCTTGAGGTGCGGGCTGAAGTTCGAACCAGAAGAAGGAGTACGGCGCAAGCGTGAGCGGATACGGCTGCGCGGTAATCGCGGGGAAGGTGACGTAGCCCAGCATCTCGACCGGAATCATTCCCGCGAACCGCGAGAGGTCGAGCGAGACCGGTTGCGAGAAGCGCGAAAGATTGGCCACGCACAGAACGGTTTCGCTGAGCCCGTCTTCCTCATAATGGCGCAGGTAGGCGAGAACTTTGCGGTTATCGGGACTGAGGAACTCCTGCGTGCCGCGGCCGAAGACATGGAAGAGCTTCCGCAGAGCGATCATGTTGCGCGTCCAGTGAAGCAGCGACGAAGGATCGGTCTGTTGAGCTTCAACGTTGATCGCCTGATAGCCCCAGATGGGATCCATGATGACAGGGAAGTAGAGACGCGCAGGAACGGAGGTCGAGAATCCGGCGTTGCGATCGGAGTTCCACTGCATAGGCGTCCGAACGCCGTTGCGGTCGCCCAGATAAATGTTGTCGCCCATTCCGATCTCGTCGCCGTAATACAGAATCGGCGTGCCCGGGAAAGAAAGCAGCAGCGAGTTGAGCAGTTCGATGCGGCGGCGGTTATTGTCGACGAGAGGCGCCAATCGTCGGCGTATACCGACGTTGATGCGCATCCGCGGATCGGCCGAGTAGGCGAAGTACATGTAGTCCCGCTCGTCGTTGGTGACCATCTCGAGCGTGAGTTCGTCGTGGTTGCGGAGAAAGAGGCCCCACTGGCAGGCGTCAGGAAGAGGGGGCGTCTGCGCCATAATATCCGTGATAGGAAGCCGATCTTCCTGCCGAAGCGCCATATAGATGCGCGGCATCAGCGGGAAGTGGAAGGCCATGTGGCACTCGTCGCCGTCGCCGAAGTAGGGGCGCACATCAGCCGGCCACATGTTGGCCTCCGCGAGGATAAGACGATTGTCGTATTCAGCATCCAGCGCTGCGCGTATCTCTTTGATCTTGCCGTGCGTCTCGGGGACGTTCTCGCAACTGGTACCCTCGCGTTCAACCAGATAGGGAATCGCGTCGAGACGAAGCGCATCCACCCCGAGGTCCAGCCAGAAGCGCATCGCCTTGAGCACCTCTTCCATCACGCGCGGGTTGTCGAAGTTCAGATCAGGCTGGTGGGAAAAGAACCGATGCCAGTAGTACTGCTGGGCAACCTCGTCCCACGTCCAGTTCGATTTTTCCGTATCGGTGAAGATAATGCGAACGCCGTCGAACAGCTTGTCGGTATCGGACCACACATACATGTCGCGTTCAGGCGAACCCTTCGGGGCGCGACGCGCAGCCTGGAACCAGGGATGCTGGTCGGAGGTATGGTTGATGACAAGCTCGATCATCACCTGCATGTTCCGCTGGTGAGCTTCGTCGAGGAACAGCTTGAAGTCGTTCAGAGTCCCGTACGAGGGATTGACATCGACGTAGTTGGCGATGTCGTAGCCGTCGTCGCGCAGCGGCGAAGGGAAAAAGGGAAGCAGCCAAAGACAGGTGACACCCAGATCCTGCAGATAGTCGAGCTTCGACATCAGCCCCGGGAAGTCACCGATGCCGTCCGCATTCGAATCCATAAAAGCGCGAACGTGAATCTCGTAGATGACGGCGTCTTTGTACCAGAGCGGATCGGTGGCGCTGCCTGTTTTTTTCACTCGTACCTCTCAAGATCGACTGCAAATGGATCCAAATTAGGCCGGACTTCCTTAACAATGGATGCAGCGAAAGCGGAAGTCGTTCCCCCAGGGATTAAACATCCTCATTCACCTTCGCAAAACCCCGAACCACCCCCGCCATCCCATCAGCATAAGCCCACCCGATAAAATCAACTCAACTCACCCGTGCCCGCCGACCAAAACCCCAACCCGCCAACCAACCGCCGCAACCCGTTAGCTTTCCTGAAATCCTCCGCCACCCACAGCGCCTACTCCGCCACCCTCCTCCTCATGTTTTCGTCCTTGCTCTCCGGAGTTCTTGGCCTGGTCCGCATCAAGTACACCAATTACCTCTTCGGCGCCGGCGTAGCGCAGGACGCCTACCGCGCAGCCTTCGCTCTTCCCGATCTGCTCGCCTACTTCCTCATCGGCGGCGCTGCCTCCATCTCGCTGATCACCATTCTCAACCGCTACCGCGAAGCAGGCAACAACGACGGCGGCGACCACGCGCTCTCCGTCATCCTCAACAACATGTTGATCGTGCTTGCAGTCGGTGCTCTGCTCGCAGAGATCCTCGCCCCTCAATATGTCTGGCTCGCCAACAAAGGCTTTCGGGGCGACGACGCACGCTCTACCCTCTGCGTCGCCATGACCCGCATCATCATCCCGGCACAACTCTTCTTCTTCATTGGCAGCGTCATGAGCGCGCGCCTGCAGGTCAGGAAGATCTTCATCTACCAGGCCTTCGCTCCGCTGATCTATAACCTTGGCATTATCTTCGGAGCCGTCCTGCTTCACCATTCGCTCGGGGTGAAGTCGCTTGCCATCGGTGTCTTCGCCGGCATGCTCGTCGGCTACGCTCTGCTCAACTCACTTGGAGCTTTTCGCTCCGGCCTGCGCTACCGGCCGATCGTCAACTTCAAAGACCCAGCCTTCCGCGAGTGGCTCAAGCTCTCGCTTCCGCTGATGATCGGCGTCTCGCTCGTCATGTTCGACCGCCAGTTTCTCAACTACTTCGCCTCCATCCGCGAAGGCGGCATCACGCTCATCGGCAACGCCAAAGATCTCTTCAACGCCCCCTTCAACGTCATCGGCCCCGCCGCTGGAGCCGCCTCGCTCCCCTTCTTCGCCTCACTCTTCCAGCAGCATCGCCTCCACGACTTCTCCACCACCGTCGGTCGCTCCGTCTCCCGGCTCTTCTCCGTCGGCATGATCGTCTCCGCCTGGATGATCGCCCTCGCCCCCTGGCTCATGGACCTCTTCCGCGGAGGCCGCTTCAACCACGCCGACGCCGCAGCCACCACGCACCTCTTCACCATCCTCGCCATTACCCTCGCCATCTGGTCCGTGCAAGGCATCTATGCCCGAGCCTTCTACGCCGCCAGCGACACCCGCACCCCCGCCATCACCGGCACCGTCATCACCCTCCTCTCCATCCCCGTCTACGCCGCGCTCTTCCACACGCTCGACCTCACCGGCCTCGCCATCGCCTCCGACATCGGCATCTTCGCCCAGACCGCCGCGCTAGCCATCCTGCTCCACCGCAAAAAACTAGCCAGCCTCAGTCACCTCGAGTACGCAGAACTAGGCCGCTCCCTCCTGGCCGCGCTCGTCGCCTATGCGGCAACCACGGCCGCCACCAGTTTCCTGCCTCCAGTCTCGACCCACCCCAAAGACGCCGTCACCATAGCCGCCGCAAGCATCATCTGGGCCGCAGCCGCAGGCCTGACACTCGTAGCCACCGGCTCCAAACTCCCGCGCCAAATCCTCCGGCGCAAATAAAAAGCCCGGCCAACGGCCGGACCCAGAAATTTAGCCCCACCGAGACCGGTATACCCGCCACGAAGTGGCCGCCCCACGCGCAGTGGGCCCGTCCGGCAGGACACGCCTCTACCAAAACTACTTAGCATCCTCCCACTCCTCATTCCAGGCCGACTGAATCGTCTCCAGAATCCCTTCATTCGACTTCCCCGGATCCCCCACAAACCCCTCCAACCCCGTCACATACTTATGCAGATCCGTAAACCGAACCGAGTAAGGCTCAATCTCCGGAAACTTCTCCTGCAACAAAATCCCAATCTCCTCAGCATCCGTCCAATCAATCTCACGCGCCATGTCTACTCCTCCAACCATCTAAAATCCATCATCCAATTAACTCACCAAAAGAACCATAGCCTCGTGCCCCGCTCAACTCCATCCCGAGAAGAATCCTGGTCCGCCACCCTACTCCGCCGAGACCTCGCCGCCCGAGCCCAGGCCCACGCCCGCCTCCACCAATCTCTCCACGAAATCTCCCCCGGCCCCAACCCCACCATCCTCTTCGGCCACGACGATCACAAGCGCCACGGAAATTTTCACCCCGCCTCCTACGCCGCCATCTGTGCCAACCCCGCCTGGCAGCGCCGCCTCACCAAACCCCACACCGCCTCCCGCCGCTCCCGAGCCCGCAACGACTGGCGCTGGATGGAACTCGACTCCTGCAACAGCTCCGACGCCCTCCTCATGAACATCTTCTGCCACCCCGACGTCTTCAACGGCCAAACCCTCGCCCCCGCCGTAGCCAACCTCCTCAACGTCGACCCCACCGCTCAACCCAACTTCGGCATCAACCCCAACATCCCCCTAAAAACCCTCCGCAAAACAAGGGGAAAAAAACTGGGTACCCCATCGCCTGCCCTGAGCTTGTCGAAGGGTCCCGATTCTGCGACATGGGCTCTCGAGCCACCAACCGAATCGTCCGCAATCCTAACCGACCGCACCGAGATCGACCTCCAGCTCGGCAATCTCTTCCTCGAAGCGAAGCTCACCGAATCCAACTTCCAAACCGCGGCCCCACGCCTCGTCGAACGCTACCGAGACCTCGAATCCGTCTTCGACCTGACCCGCCTCCCCCAAAAAATCCTCTCCACTCCCCCATCCCACCCACCCGTCGAAGACTACTCCCAACTCGAAGAACCCGAATTCGAATCTGACGTCGTCATTCTGAACGCAGAAAAGAATCCCCGCATTTTCCCCGCACCACCGCCAATCTCAATCGCCACCAAAACTCGCACCGTCATCGACGGCTACCAACTCATCCGCAACGTCCTCGCCGCCTACGCCGCCGAAGCATCCTTCTGCGTCCTCTCCGACGCCCGCCGTCACGACCTCATCGAAACCTGGTACGCAATCCTCTCCGCAGTCCACCGCCCCACCTTCGCCAACCGCCTCAAACTCCTAACCTGGCAGGAACTAGCCACCACCCTGCCCAACGGCCTCCAGCAATTCCTCGAAACCAAATACGGAATCGTGCCCGCATGATTCGCGCGATTCCGGCAAAACAAGCCTAGTCCGCAGTTAGCAAATAACCCTGTCGTTGCAGACTAGCGTGCTCAAGAAGAACGATTTTCTGCAAATATCAGTGGCCCTCAAAAGGTGTATAGTTTCGTGCTGTTCAAAGCACCAACTGAATATCGAATCCAACAGGAGAACGACATGAAAGCAAAAATGCTCCTCTTAACCGCAGCTCTGTGTCTTGCCGGAACAGCCATCGCCCAAAGTCCACAGTTGGGAACCTGGAAACTCGACGAAGCCAAATCGAAGATCCCAGCTGGCGCGGTGAAAAACTCCACCGTTACTTATACAGCCGTCGGCGACAACATCAAGGTGACCACCGATGGCACCGGCGGCGATGGCAAGCCGGAACACACCGAGTGGACCGGCAAGTTTGACGATAAAGATTATCCCTGCACCGGCGACCCCACCCTGGATTCGCGGGCGTACAAAATGATCAACGAACGCACCTTGGAGCTGACCAACAAGAAAGGCGACAAAGTGACTTCCACCGGCAAAATCGAGGTATCGAAGGACGGCAAGACACGGACCCTTCACCTGTCCGCGACCGACCCGGCCGGCAAAAAGGTCTCCAGTGTCTCCATGTACGAGAAGCAGTAGCAATCACTCTCTCTGCCGCGGCGGTTCAGTTGCTCCCGCGGCAGGGTGAATCCTCTACGAGTTAGAGTCATAGCATGTGCGGACGATACGGCCGACGCTCTGACAAACAACGCATCGCCGAAGCCTTCCATCTCGGCAAGCTCCCACCCGACTTCATCCTCAGCGAGAGCTACAACGTGGCCCCGCAGACCTTCCAGCCCGTCATCCGGCTCGATCACGAAGGCCAGCGCGAGCTAGTCATGATGAAGTGGGGCCTCGTCCCCTACTGGGCCACCGACACCAAGGTCGGCTACTCCACCATCAACGCCCGCGCCGAAAACATCGCCACCGCGCCCCTTTTCCGCGAAGCCTTCAAACGCCGCCACTGCCTCGTCCCTGCCGACTTCTTCTACGAGTGGCAAAAACTCGACCCTAACGGCAAACAAAAGCAAGCCTGGGCCATCAGCCGCCGCGACGCCCAACCCATGGCCTTCGCCGGACTCTGGGACACCTGGAAGGACCCAACCACCCGCACGCCCCTCCACTCGTTCACCATCATCACCACCGACCCCAATGCCGTCATGGAACCCCTCCACGACCGCATGCCCGTCATCCTCCCCACCGCCGACTACGACCGCTGGCTACACCCCAACCCCACCCGCCCAGCCACCGATCTCCTCCGCCCCCACGACCCCGAACCCCTCACCGCATGGAAAGTCTCCAACGAAGTAGGCAACGTCCGCAACGACTCCCCCGACCTCTGCCAGCCCTGGCAGGACCCCCCAACCCTCTTCAGCTGATCCCCATACCCGTTCCTTCTACCTTGTCATTCCGCAGCGCAGCGGAGGAATCCGCTTCTGGTCCGGTCAGGCCGGCCTTGCATCAAAGCCGGGTGCCCCATCTTCACGACGGTTTCATCGTCGTTAAGGTGGGCCATTTTCGTGCCAGAGAAAATCCTTTGGAATTATCGTAGGGCACTTTAGCCCCGGTTTTTGTTTGGGAGCCGTACTCCTGAGCTTTTAAGCATCTTCTGGGGCGCTGTTATCCTGGCCCAATCCATGGCCTCATACTTTCGTGCATCTCTGAGCACTTTCCTGCAAACTGATCAAGCCGTAATTCTCACAAAGCTTACCCTCGCCTATGCAAACTCCGGATTTGCCCAAATGCACACGGATGTACCAGTCACCTGGTGGCATGATTTAGCGTCCCTTCGCCAGTCGCTTGATGAACTTGAATCAATTCATCCATCGGCCGGCCGGTGGCAGATATTGCTCGAATTCTCTATTCCCAGAAAGGAGCGAAGACTTGATGTCGTCTTGCTCACCGGGGCGGAGATCATTCTCCTCGAATGCAAACGAGGCGAAGCGGCAGGAGATGCAATCAAGCAAGTTGAGGAATACGCACTTCTGCTTCATTATTTTCATGAGCCGTCGAGTAACCAGCGCATATATCCCATTGTCGTTTCCGCACAAATACCAAACAAAATAACGGGCGATCTCAGACAAAGCGAACTTCTGTTCCCAACACTTCCTTCATTTTGGATCGCACCTCCGCAGATAACAGTCTGGAATGACCTAGCCGCGAAGCTCGCTTCTATTGCAAAATCCGCTGTACCGCCGCCCGACGGCGATTTTTGGGATAACGGACGCTACTCACCAACACCCACTATCATCGACGCCGCTTTAGCATTGAGGAGCGGACTTAGCATTCGCGAAATAGCGCACTCAGAGGCCGCCGAACACGACATCGAAACTGTTACTAACGAGATCCGCGACATCATCGAAAGAGCCCGAACGGAGCATCAGCAGGTCATTTGCTTTCTGACCGGAGTTCCAGGATCAGGCAAAACACTGGTCGGACTCAGTCTCGCTCACCTCAGTGAAAATCGAGCCGATGCCATACATTTCATGAGCGGAAATGGTCCTCTCGTTCAAGTCCTACAAGAACTTTTTCGTCAACAAGGAATGCGCGATGGTGTTCCTGCCACGCAATCGCTGATACACGCCAAAACTCTCATCGAAAATGTCCATGTCTTTGCCAGCACCTACGCCGATGAAGACCCGGACAGACCACCATCCAATCACGTAGTCATCTTTGATGAAGCTCAACGAGCGTGGAATCTCGCGCAAAATTTGAGCAAATTTCGACGGAACTATTCCGAACCCGAGATGCTCCTCAAAATCATGGAACGTCACCAGGATTGGGCCGTCATCATCGCACTGGTCGGAGGAGGTCAAGAAATTAATAACGGCGAGGCTGGCCTTGAGGAATGGGGAAAGGCACTCTCGGCTAGCGCGCGCGATTGGCAAATTTACGCTTCACCAGAAGTAATTGAAGGAGGGACATCAACTGCCGGCCATAGGCTCTTTTCTAATCATTCAGATAGGAATATCCACCAGACGACGACGCTTCACCTTAGAACTTCCAACCGCAGCCTGAGAGCCGACAATCTCGCCCAATGGGTTAACCATGTGCTCGATGGCCAGCCAGAACGTGCCTTCGCAATGAAGATTACGGAGCGTTTTCCCATCTTTCTCTATCGCGACTTGCAGCAGACGCGAGAGAAACTAAAGAAGGAATCGCTGGGTGAGAGCAGATTCGGCCTCACGGGCTCTTCAGGGGCCATGAGGTTACGCGCGGAGGGCCTCGAACCGAGCTCAACCTTCCACGCAGAATATCCTTGGCACCATTGGTATCTCGCTCCGCGAACCGATCTTCGATCGAGCTACTCATGTGAGGTCTTCGCCACCGAGTTCGAAATTCAGGGTCTGGAACTCGATTGGATCGGCCTTTGTTGGAGCGGTGATTTTATTTGGTCAGGAACCACTTGGATTGCTCGAAAACTTCACGAGGGCAAAACCACCAAGTGGAGTCTAATTCGCAATCTTGATAAGCAGAACTACAGAAAAAACGCCTACCGAGTTCTACTCACGCGCGCAAGACAAGGTCTGGTCATTTACGTTCCCCGGGGCTACCAAGAAGATTCCACTCGATCGCCCGGTGAACTCGACCAAATAGCTTCTTATCTCTGCGAATGTGGCGTAATAGCCCCAACCCAATAATTCATTGAAGCAGACTTGTCTCCGCCTCCATTGCGTAAGGGACAGGCCGCGAGGCCTTAGCTCCCCGGCCCATGAGCAGGCTTACCTTCCTGCACATAATTCCGGTTCCACTTGGGAATCTCCACCACATACGTCCCCGGCTTCTCAATCACCGCCTGGCAACCCAGCCGCGAGTTCAACTGCACATCCGCCGCCGTCTCCATTCGGTCGAGTTCCTTGTCCTCCGGCTCCGAGATCCCCGACGCCCCCTCCTTCACATGGATATGGCAAGTAGTGCACGCACAAACCCCGCCGCAAGCATGGTCGAGAAAAATGTTGTAGTTCTCGGCCACATCCAGAAACGACATTGGCTCGCCATGCCCCTCATATGGCAGCGTATCGAACGGAAACTCTACCGTCCGGCCCTCCGGCAGAAACGTCACGCGCACCATCCCCTCGCCCGCAGGCTTGGACAAATCAACAACCTCATCACTCATCGTCGTCTCACTCATCCTTCAATCTTCCGTTGACTCTCCGGCCGTAGCCTGATCCTTCGTTGAATCCTCAATCTTCATAGCCTCAGCATCCGTCTCCGCCGTCTCACGAATCTCCGCCTTCGCAAACGGATGCGGTGCGGTAGGTCCTACTCCTATGCTCTCACCTGCGGCCTCCATCGTCTTCCCTTGCACCGCACCCGACACCGCACTATCCATCATCAACTCCGCAAACCGCCGCGTAGCCTTATCCAACCGCTCAATCCCCGCCCGAATCTGCCGATGATCCCCACCCGGCACCGCACCCTCGAGAAACGAGACCGCCTCTTCAATCTTTTCAATCTCAACGCTCGAGAGCATCTGCCACGCGGCATGTTTCTTACCCTTCTTCACCGCCGCCAGAATCGTCTCCGCCTCATTCTTCGCCTCAATCGACTGCCGCTCGCGAATATCCTCTTCAGCATTGTCAAACGACTCCAGAATCATCGTCTCGACCTGTTCATCCGTCAGCCCATAAGTCGGCTTCACCTCAACCTCAGCCTCTTTCCCGCTCCTCTGCTCCCGCGCGCTCACATGCAGAATCCCATTCGCATCGATCAGAAACTTCACCTCGATCCGCGGCAGCCCCGCCACCATCGGCGGAATCCCCTTCAGATCAAACCGAGCCAGCGACCGGCAATCCTTCGCCATCTCCCGCTCGCCCTGCACCACATGGATCGCCACATTCGTCTGCCCATCCACCCCCGTAGTAAAGTGCTCCGTCGCACTAGCCGGTATCGTCGAGTTCCGCTGAATAATCTTCGCCACCACCCCACCCAGCGCCTCAATCCCCAGCGACAACGGCGTCACATCCAGCAGCAACAAATCCTCGAGCCCCGACCCCGCAACCGCCCCACCCGCAAGAATCTGCGCCTGCACCGCCGCCCCCAGCGCCACGACCTCATCCGGATTCAGCTCCGTATGCGGCCTCTTCCCACGCTTCTTCAACTCAAACAAATCATCCACAAGCGCCCGCACCGCAGGAATCCGCGTCGAACCCACCAACCAGCACCACCTCATCAATCTGCGCCGCCGTAAGCCCCGCATCCTTCATAGCCTGCTTGCAAGGCCCAGCCGTCCGAGCAATCACTCCGGCAATCAATCCCTCAAACTGCTCCCGCGATATCTGCCGCAAATATCTTTTCCCACTAGGCAGCTCCACGTTCAACATCGCGTTCTCAGCAGTCGAAAGCAAAATCTTCGCATCGATCACCGCCTTGCGAACCGCCTGCACCGCCTCGCCATTCCCCCGCAAATCCTCGCCCAGATCCCCGGCAATATCATCCAGAGCAATCGCAATCATCAGGTTGTCGATATCATCCCCACCCAGATGCGTATCCCCACCCGTAGCCACAACCTCAAAGATCCCTTCATGCAGCTTCAAAATCGAAATATCAAAAGTCCCGCCGCCAAAGTCATAAACCGCAATCAAACCATCCTTGTTCTTATCCAACCCATAAGCCAAAGCCGCAGCCGTAGGCTCATTCACCAGCCGCAAAACCTCCAGCCCCGAAATCCGCCCCGCATCCTTCGTAGCCTGCCGCTGCGCATCATTAAAATAAGCGGGAACCGTAATCACCGCCTTCGTCACCGGCCCGCCAAAAAACCTCTCCGCATTCTTCTTCAACTGCTGCAGCACATAAGCCGAAATCTCCGGCGGAGTCAGCAACAACCCACCCACACTCACCTTCAACACCTCACCCGGCTTCAATCCCTCCGCCAGCTTGAACGGAAAAAGCTTCAGCTCCCCCTGCACATCTTCAATATCCCGCCCCATCAGCCGCTTCGCCGAATACACCGCACTCGCCGCATCCGTCATCAGAGTCCCGCGCGCCGCATTCCCCACCACCACCCCATCATCTGTCCACGCCACCACCGACGGCACCAGCCGCTCGCCATCCTCCCCCGGAATCACCACCGGCGTCTCCCCCTCCATATACGCCACCAGGGAGTTCGTCGTACCCAAATCAATCCCGACAACCCGCACATCCGCCATCCGCAAACCCCTCAATTCGTGTCACTTCTATTTTCCTACAATCCTGCCCGGCAAAACGCGGCACCCGCGCATACACTCATACTCAGATGCTTCCCCCAGGAGGCCGATGCATGCTCTACCTCGAGCGCCTTCCCCATCCCACCCTCACCCCCTTCATCCACAACTACTGGTACTCCTGCGACCCCGCCGCCATCCATCGCCAAGAGCGCGTCCTCCCCACAGGCCGCCCCACGCTCGTCATCTCACTCGCACGCGACTTCCTCACCCACGCCAACCACCCCACCGACCCCCTCCACCCCCAATCCCCCGCGCTCTTCCTCGGCATCTACTCCCATCACCAGCTCATCGACACCATCGACCTCACCGAACTCATCGGCATCACCTTCCACCCCGGCGGCACCGTCCCCTTCTTCCCCGACACCACCCACACCTTCACCAACCGCGAAACCTCTCTCGAAGACCTCTGGGGCCGCGCCGCTCTCAACCTCCGCAACGACCTCCGCCAATCCCCCACCCCCACCGAAAAATTCAATCTCCTCGACTTCGCCCTCCGTCATCGCCTCACCGAATCCCCCACCCCGCGCCGCACCCCCACCATCGACTACGCCCTCGCAAAAATCCAACGCTCTCCCGCCACGACAACCGTCACCGAACTCACCCGCGACATGGGCATCAGCCCCCGCCGCCTCTCCCATCTCTTCCACGAGCATGTCGGCGTCTCCCCCAAAACCTACTCCCGCATCCAGCGCTTCCAGCAGGCTGTCCAGCTCATGCACAGCGGAGCCGACATCCACTGGATCGAACTAGCCCTCACCTGCGGCTACTACGACCAATCCCACTTCGCCAACGACTTCCGCGCCTTCTCCGGCATCAGCCCCACCCACTACTCCACCACGCAACGCCGCTGGGCCAACCACATCCCCCTCGACTGAACACGAACCCACAGATCTGTCGCTCCGCACTTTTAATTTTTGTCATTCCGCAGCGTAGCGGAGGAATCTGCGGTTGTCTTTTCTACGTGTCATCCCGTAAAGCCTGACCTGGCCGAAGCCTTTTGTCATTCCGCAGCGCAGCGGAGAAATCCTCTTTTTCGATCACACCGCAACAAAGATCCGGATCAACCCTGCTCACGGATGAATCCTGGCTCAAAGACGCAACCGAAAAAACTCCACATCCGCCGTGCAATCCCCGTGATAAGGCTCAACCCGCTCAAACCCCATCGCAGCATAAAGCCTGACCGCTTCCGGCATCGCAACGGAGATCGTATCAAGATAAAGCGCAGTCATCCCTTCTTTCCGTGCCCACTGAACCGCTTCGTCGACAAGCCCGCGCCCAATCCCCATCCCGCGAAAACTCTGGTTCACCCAAAGCCGCTTCATCTCGCAACCACCCTTCACTTGCGCTAGCTTGCGCAGCGCAACGCAGCCCGCAGCCATCCCATCGACCGTAGCCAGCAAAAGAGCCGCATATTTTCCATGCAGCCTATCAAGCTCTTGATTGAACCCCGAAAGACACATATTCGCCGCGCCCGCCGGATGAGCCGCCAGATGCGCCCCATAAGCCTCCATCAGCTCACGCACCGCAGCTACATCCTCATCCCCAATCGCCTCCCGCACCACAATCGCCGCCATAGTCTCCGAAGACTACAACAAAAGCACCCCGGCCGAATCTTCCCCTTGTTTTAGCCGCTGCCTCTTAGTTGTCATCCTTCGCGGAACGCGGAGGATCTGCTTTTTGCCTTTGCTTTTTTCCTTTGCCTTTTGCCTTTGCTTCTTGCTTTTGCTCTTACCTCTCCCGGCATTGTCCCGCCCACCTCAAACCACGTCCCCATCGCGCAAGGCGCGATCACGGAGGAAGCGCAGGGCTTCAGCCCTGCGAAAAAGCCCCGCAAACATAAGGGCTTTAGCCCCGGGCCTTTCCCAAGCGACGCCACAGCACTCGGGATTGGGAATCGCCAGAGGCCATATGAAGGAATACTTGACTGCCTTCTATGATGAATGCTACATAGGTAAACAGGTAATGTAATCTCGCTGTGCGATTCATTTGGAGGAGGAGAAATGCATCGCATGCACATACACGCAGCTTTGCGAACTGGCCTTCTCGTTGCGCTCACACTCGCAACGCCATCGCTATGGGCACATCCAGAAAAGGGCGCGCCCGCTCCTCCCTTGGATTCTCTGAAACTGCTGCAAGCCCCCATGGGAGCGAGCGCAGACTGGACAAGCCTCAAGGGCAAAGTCGTGGTCCTGGAGTTCTGGGCCACCTGGTGCTCTCCTTGCGTGGCGAGCCTACCGCGCTTCAACCAGCTTGTGGAGTCGCTCGATCCGGAAAAATTCCAGTTCATCTCCATCGATGATGAAGACTCGAAAGCCGTACAAAACTTTCTGAACAAGAAAAAGATGTCTGGCTGGGTTGGCGTCGATCCTTCAGGCAGCGTATTTCACCTCTACGGAGTCGAATCAAGGCCGACCACCATCATCGTCGATGGAAACGGAAAGATCGTCGCGGTCACAGAGATTGATTCGGTAAGCGCAGCCGATCTGCAAGCAGTGGCAGAAGGAAAAAACGTAGCATTCAAACCAACGATGGAGATCACAGAAACGAGCGTTCCATCCAGCCCGGATGTTGAGCGCCCGTTATTTTCTGTGTCTGTCACCAAGGCTTCGCCCGATGCAAAGATGGCGCTGGTCAAACATCCGCCAACAGGATGGGACATGCTTGGAGAGAACGCCGATGGCCTTATGACGGACGTCTTCAACGTTTTTGGGGATCGCTATGTGCTGAAGGACCCGCTGCCAGAAGGACCCTACGATCTCCGCGTCAACTCTGTCGACGTGCCCCAGCCTGTGACCGATTCGGTTGTCCAGCAGGCCGTCCTCGCAGCTTTGCATATGCAGATTCAATCAAAGACCCTGACCAAACCCGCGTATATTCTCCGGGCCGCCGACGCGAGCAAGAAACTACTGAGTCCGTCGGCTTCTACACACGCGGTGAAGCGAGGCTACTGGCACGGCAAATTTCTTCTGATGAACGGAACGATGGACGATCTGGCCTATGTGTTGGCAACCGGGCTGGAGAACCCCGTATTGAACGAGACAGGAATCGACGGCACCTACGACGCACGATTCGAAGTTGCCGGAGGAGACCTTGCCAGCCTGAACGCCGTCCTGAAAGAAACTCTAGGGCTGGAGCTTGTCCCCAGTAACCAGGAGATGTCGATTACCGTGCTCGAAGTGAGTAAGCAACAGAAGAGCACGCCGTCTCCATCGACGAAGACACAAGAGATCAGGCATTAAGGGCGCGCATATTGACATGAGCGCCTTAGTAGGTGCGCACCGGCTCCTCAGTCCATTCGCTCCCAAAATTCGCTCGAAGAACTCACGCCGTATCAAATATTTACAACTTTCTTCTTCAAAAACATCCCAAAACTCGCTTGTCAAGCCCCAAAGTCACTCAACTCCAACAAAAAACAAGAGATCCGAGTGGCATTTTAGTTTCATTCAATCCGATAGAATTAACTTATAGATCAGAGAAAAGGAAAGCCCCGGGCAGCCGCCGGGGCTAACTCGTTTAGAAACAATATTTTGCTACTCAACCCATTTGTTATGAATATTTTGCCGCAAATTGAAGTAGTAACCTGCTACAAATCAATAATTTACGCGCTACATAGGGGGAGGGGGGGTGCCCCCGATTTTTCCAAGACACCGACGCATCCGCATGACAACTTTTAACACCATGACAAACCAAGCCAAACCCTGCCCCTCCACCATCGTGCCGAGCCTGCGCTACCGCAACGCCATCGCCGCCATCGATTGGCTCATCGTCGCCTTCGGCTTCGAGAAGCAAGCCGTCTACCTCGGCCCCGACAACGTCACCGTCATGCACGCCCAGCTCACCTTCGGCAACGGCATGATCATGCTCGGTTCCGTCGACAACGGCGGCGAAGCCGGTAAGTTCATGGTCCAACCCGACGAGATAGGCCTCCGCGAGACCCAGGGTATCTACCTCATCGTCAGCGACGCCGACGCCGTCTACGCCACCGCCAAGGCCGCCGGAGCCACGATGGCCCTCGACATCCGCGACATGGACTACGGTGGCCGCGCCTTCACCTGCCACGACCTGGAAGGCCATCTCTGGAGCATCGGAACCTACGACCCCTGGGATACTTCAACCCCCGAATGAACCCTCACTCGAAACCATTGGGTCCGGTGGCGCACATCATGTTACTTTTCTCAGATGGAGCTAAACCCGTACGCAAGCTTCCTTGGCAACCAGGACCCTCTTACGGTTCTCAACGCCACGTCGAACCGCCTGCGGAATTTCACTGCCAATCTTCCCGCCTCGCAGATCAACACGCGGCCCTCTCCACGCAAGTGGAGCATCCGCGAGATCACCGCCCATCTCGCCGACTGCGAGCTCGTCTTCTCCTTCCGCCTCCGCCAGACCCTCGCCCCATCCCTCAGCCAGCCCCACCACGTCATCCAGCCCTTCGACCAGGACGCCTGGGCCAAACGCTACCAGGCCTACACTTTCGAGGCAGCCTTCGCCCTCTTCCAGTCCGCCCGCAACTGGAATCTCCTCTACCTCACAACTGTCTCCAAGGACGACCGCAGCCGCCGCACCACCCACCCCGAGCGCGGCACGATGAACTTCTGGACCATCGTCGAAACCATGGCCGGCCACGACATCAACCACCTCCAGCAGATCGAGCGCCTCTCCACCTCGCGAGCGTAGCGCCCATCCCTGGGGCCCTGAAAAAAACCTTCGTAAATCTGCAGTTACAGTCCTAAAGCCTCATTCACATCCCGAACCAGATTCCGCAAATAGCTCCGCTTATTCAACAGCGCAACCATTGCATCTTTGGCCCGAGCCTTCGCCGCCGCATCTCCCGCAACCTCAGCAATATCCCACGAAGCCCACAATCCTTCCAACTCCGCCTGAGTTTCCACCATCTTCGCGTCAAACGCATCCTTCGCCGTCATCAGATCCCGCCGCAATTCAGGCTCATCCTCACCCATCTGATTCGCCGCGCGCATCTCCTGCAGCTGCATATTCAGCTCAAACACCTCCTCAAGCAGCTCCGGAGGAACAACCTGCTTCTTCTCTACCCCAGAGCTCCGCGCCGCATCAGTCGCAGCCTTCGACTGCTCCTCCAACTCCACTCCCTCCAGCTTCAGCAGATACTGCGTCCGCAAGATGGGCTCCTTCAACGTCCTGTAAGCGTCATTCAGCAGCGAACTCTGAGCCAGCGCAGCCTCCTGCTCTGCCACACTCTTCCCCGCAAACCGATCAGGATGCAGCCGACGGCTCATCGTGTAAAACTGCTTCTCCAACGCCACCACATCCAGCGCCAGCTTCCGCGGCAACCCAAAGAACTCAAAATAATCCATCAAATCTATTGTAGGCGTGCCCTCCTGGTATCTCATGCAAGGTTGTCTCGTACCAGCCATCGCATAGGATTACTTGTCTTTGGCTATTCTTTCGTTTGCTAAGGTACGCTTCTCTCAACAATTTCGATTCAGCAAACGTTATCGCCAGACCGTGCATCCCTGTAAAGAACGTGATCATCGTTGTTCACAGAGATCGCAAAACACAAAAGAAATCCGGTGCTATGAAACCCATTGAAGGCCGTCGCCGCGTCATTATCGAAGAGATCCAACCTCAGGTTGATGCGGGCCGCTATCCCGCCAAGAGAATTCTCGGTGACACCGTCACTGTGACTGCAGCAGTCTTCGCCGACGGTCACGACCACATCGCCGGCCGAGTTCTCTACCGCCCGTCGACCGAAGCCGAATTCCGCATCACCCCGCTCACCGCCCTTACCAACGACCTCTGGCAAGCCACTTTTCTCCTCGATCAAATTGGCGACTGGCTCTTTTCCGTCGAAGCGTGGGTAGATCACTTGGCTACTTGGTGCGCCGACATTAAGAAACGAATCGCCGCACAATCTGTCCCCGTCGCACCGTCGCAAGATATCCCCATTGCCCTTCGCACGGGCGCCATCTTGCTCGAAAAGACGGCGGAACGGGCCGAGCGTCCCCATTTCCAAATCCTCCTCGACGCCGCCGCTGACCTAAACCGCCTCGCAGAATCCAAATCCCCTATCCAGGGCTTTCCGCTCGCCGACGAGATCATAGACCTCGCAGCCCAACACCCCGACCTGACCTTCGCCACCCGTTATCCCAAAGAGCTGCCCCTCTGGGTCGATCGCGAACGTGCCCGCTACTCCTCCTGGTACGAGCTCTTTCCCCGCTCCACATCTCCCGATCCCGCCCGTTCCGGCACCTTCGCCGACGTCAAGGCCCTCCTCCCCACCATCGCTACCATGGGCTTCGATGTCCTCTACCTTCCGCCCATCCACCCCATCGGGAACGCATTCCGCAAAGGCCCAAACAACACCGCCACCGCAAACCCAACCGACCCCGGCAGCCCATGGGCCATCGGCTCCAAACGTGGCGGCCACAAAGCCATCAACCCCGACCTCGGCACCCTCGCCGAATTCGACGCCCTCGTCGTCGCCACACGCACTCACGGAGTGGAGCTGGCCCTCGATATTGCCTTCCAATGCTCCCCCGACCACCCCTGGGTCACCGAACACCCCGAATGGTTCCTCACCCGTCCGGACGGCACCATCCAGTACGCCGAAAACCCACCCAAAAAATATCAGGACATCTACCCGCTCAACTTCGAATCCACCCACTGGCGCGGCCTCTGGCAAGCCCTCTACGACGTCTTCGTCTATTGGATCCGCCGCAACGTCCGCATCTTCCGCGTCGACAACCCCCACACCAAAGCCCTCCCTTTTTGGGAGTGGTGCCTCGCCGAGATCCACAAAAAATATCCCGACGTCCTCTTCCTCGCCGAAGCCTTCACTCGGCCCCACGTCATGTACTCTCTCGCTAAAGCGGGCTTCTCCCAGTCCTACACCTACTTCACCTGGCGCAACACCGGTGCGGAGCTTCAGCAATACTTCGAAGAGATCACGCGCCCACCCATCTCCGACTTCTTCCGCCCCAACCTCTGGCCCAACACACCAGACATCCTCCACGCCACCCTCCAGAACGGAGGCCGCCCCGCCTTCATGCAGCGCCTCATCCTCGCCGCCACGCTAGGCGCCAATTACGGCATCTACGGCCCCGCCTTCGAACTAGGCGAAAACCTCCCGCTCAAACCTGGCAGCGAAGAGTACCTCAACAGCGAAAAATACGAGATCCGCCACTGGGACCGCACTTCCCCGAACTCCATCGCCCCGCTCATCACGCTGGTCAACCGCATCCGCCGCGAAAACGCTGCATTCCAAAGCAACGACTCCCTCTACTTCCACCCCGCTGACAACCCCAACATCCTCTGTTACAGCAAAACCCACGGCGACAACCGTATCCTCGTCGCCATTAACCTCGACCCTACCCAGGAACAAGCCGGCTGGATCGACCTGGACTTGAAACGACTAGCCCTCCCTTACCACCAGGACTTCGAGATCGAAGACCTCCTCACCGGCACCCACTACCAATGGCACGACCGCAGCAACTACGTGGCCCTCCGCCCGGACGTCCAACCCGCCCACATCTTCCGTATCCTCACCCCACCCCCGCCGCCCGAACCAACTCCACCAGAAAAGTCCCCACCACCACCCGAACAATGGCCCTCCGGCTGAAAGTTTGACCAAAGCGACTCGGCCGCTTCGATATAGACGATACAAGAGGACAAAGCCACAAGTGTCAAAGGCGAACGTAATCGGAGATGATTGCGACAAGGCGGATGGATTGGAAAATTTTCGGTTGAGGGTGTTTCGGGCGGTGGCGGAAGAGATGAGCTTCCGCAAGGCGGCGGAGGCGCTGCATCTGAGCCAGCCGGCAGTAAGTCAGCATATTCATGCGTTGGAGGAAGAAGCGGGGGTGCGGTTGTTTGATCGCGCTCGTGGAGAGGGGCATGGGAGTCAGATTTCTCTGACGGAGGCCGGACGGATTCTGTTGGGGTATGCAAAGAGGGCTGCGGCGACAATAGCGGAGGCGCATCGAGCGCTTGCGGCTTTGAACGATGCGGCGGTGGGGCCGCTCAGGCTAGGGTCTTCGACGACGGTTGCGCAGTATGTATTGCCGAGAATTCTGGGCGCGTTTTTACGGCAATATCCGCAGGTGAAGCTTTCGCTGGTGAGTGGGAATACGGAGAAGATTGTGGAGGCGGTGGCCGAAGAGCGGGTCGAGCTAGGGATTATTGAAGGACCAGCAATGCGGCGGGATGTAAAGACGGAGCGGATGATTCAGGATGAGATGGTACTGATTGTCAGTCCGAATCATGTGTGGGCGGCGAAGGGCGCGGTAGCGATCGCGCCGGAGCAGCTGATGAAGGTGCCTCTGTTGTTGCGCGAGCGGGGGTCGGGGTCGCGGCGAGTGGTGGAGAGGGCACTGAAGAAGGCGGGTTTGCCGCTCCGGTCATTGAAGGTGGCGATCGAGCTGGATTCAACTGAGGCGATTATTTCGGGCGTGGAGGCGGAGCTGGGAGTTGGGTTTGTCTCCAGGTGTGCGGTGGGGAAGGTATTGCGGCTGGGAGCGGTGAAAGTTGTGAGCGTGAAGGGACTGGAGATACTGCGAGAATTCAGCTTTGTGTGGCTGGCAGGGGCCGAGTTAACTGGGGCTGCCGCAGCATTTCAGCGGTTTGCGATGGGAACCCGAAGTGTTGAATAGGGTGATAAGAAATACTTATCAGCGATTGGAGAGTACTTCTCGACTGAGAGGGTGGAGGCGCTCATGCTTAATGCATGTGGAAGAAGAACATCTTTTATGCAGGGATTATTGTTGCTGGCAGCGGGCTGATTGGGCCTCCGCTGGCTTTGGCGGCGGGACTGGCGTTTGGCCTGAGCGTAACGCACACGTTTCATAACGAGAGCCGGAGTCTGTCGAAGTTTCTGCTGCAGGCAGCGGTAGTTTGCCTTGGGTTTGGGATGAACCTGAAGGAAGTGGTGCACGCAGGCGCGTCGGGATTCTTGTATACGGCCATCAGCATTACGTTCGCGATGATTGTGGGACTTCTTTTGGGCAGGATGTTGCTGGTGGGGAAGACTCAGTCGCTGCTGATCAGCTTTGGGACGGCGATCTGCGGGGGAAGTGCGATTGCGGCGATGGGGCCGGTGTTGCAGGCGAATGACGAAGAGATGGCGGTGTCGCTGGGCACAGTGTTTGTGCTGAACTCGGTGGCGCTGCTGCTGTTTCCGGCGATCGGGCACCTAATGCATTTTTCGGAGACCCAGTTTGGGCTCTGGGCGGCGCTGGCGATTCATGACACGAGTTCGGTGGTGGGCGCTTCGGCGAAGTATGGAGCGACGGCACTGGCGGTAGGGACGACGGTGAAGCTGGCGAGGGCGCTGTGGATTGTGCCGCTCGTAATCGGGACGGCGATGCTAAAGAAGAGCAAGGCCAAGGTGAGTTGGCCGTGGTTTATTTTGTACTTCTGCGTGGCGGCGGTGCTGGCGAGCTATGTGCCGCATTATTTGCCGGAGTCGGTTGGAGTATTTTCCGGATTGAACCGGCTGGGGAGGGCGGCGCTGACGGTGGTGTTGTTCCTGATCGGGACCGGAATTACGCGGAATACGTTGAAAGAGGTCGGGACGCGGCCGCTGGTGCAGGGGGTGCTGCTTTGGGTCGTGGTTGCGAGCGTTTCCTTGTGGGCGATCCATGCGGGGTGGATTGCGCTCTAGAGAAACCCGGTTTCCGGGTTAGCGGCGGGAGTGGGATTCTTCTTCGGTTTGCGCAGGGAGCAGGGGGTTGGGAGCGTCTGGATGTTTAGTGAAGTCGATCCATCGCTTGGAGGGATCGGCGGGGCGATGGCGCCTGCGGGGCTTGACGCTGGAAGAAATGGCGAGGCTCGCTACGGTGTAGCTGACCATCTGGCGCTGGCCACAGCGGAGGCAGCGGACCGGATAGCGCATGAAGAGAATCTCGCCGAAGTCTTCAGCGCGCAGAGTGGAGCGGCGGAAGTCCTGTCCGGAGCAGAACTGGCACTGGATGGCGACGCCGTGGTAGGGGTCGAGGCCGAGGTAGGGAGTCTTGTGGGGAGACTGACGTCGCTCTCTGCGGGTGCGGCCGGGTTCGAAATCGCTCTTTAATTTCATGTTCAGCGCTGATTGTTCTCCGGGAGAAGTGGGAGATCGAAGAGCTTTTCCGCGCTGCGGCGAGGAGCGGACACGGGGCGCGCCGTGCGGATTGGATGGACCGCGGCGCGGGCAGCAGGCTTCGAAAGAAGAGCGTGAAGATCGCGGAGGTCTTTCTGGAGTTTGCGGAGCGGACGCGGATCGATGCTCGCGGGAGCGTCGTCGATGGTGAGGGCGAGCTGGGGCTCTCTCTGCTTGAGCTCCGCCTTGAAGACATGGCGGGCGCCGGGGATGGTATAGCCCTCCTCATAGAGGAGGCTTTTGATGCGGAGAGCCATTTCGACGTCGCGGCGACGATAGAGGCGCTGACCGGTGCCGCCTTTGTGCGGCTTGAGCTGGGGAAATTCGCTCTCCCAGAAACGCAGGACGTAGGCGGGAACGTCGCAGAGTTTAGCGACTTCGCCAATGCGGAAGTAGAGCTTATCCGGGATGTCGGACCCGGAGGAGTGACTCGTTTTGCGGATTGGCTGGTGCTGCGCCATGCCGGTGACTCCTGGACCGCCCTGGCCGGATAGGATGCCGGCGTGAGTAAAGTATAGGCCAGTGAATCGGGCGTGGATTGTAATTTTTTCTTGTCCGGAGTGTGGGCGATTGGGTTCCGACGGCCTGCATGAGACTTGGGCGCGGCAATGGAACCACAGGATGGAAATCGGCGTATTGTTTTCAGAAGATGTGGAGGCGGGCGATGCGGGTTCATGGAGTGGTTGCGGCGGTGGTGATGGCGGCGACGGTGCTGGTCAGTGGGTGCCGCATCGAGTCTGATAAGAAGAATGGAAATGATAACGTCAAGATTGCGACGCCGTTTGGCGGAATGACGGTGAAAACCAACGATGACGCGGTGGCGGAGGGGCAGGGCTTACCGGTATATCCCGGCGCGGACCTGGTGAAGAAGGACAAGAACAACGGGGCTGCGGACGTGAACATGAGCTTCGGGAGCTTTCAGCTTAGGGTGAAGGCCGCGAGCTACCGCACGGGGGATAGTCCGGAGCAGGTGTCGGCGTTTTATCGAAAGGCGCTGGGACGTTATGGCGATGTGATTCAATGCCAGGGCAACAAGCCCGTGGGTTCGCCGGCACACACCACGGAGGGCCTGACGTGCGACAACGACAAAGAGAACCATGTTTATGTGAACGATGACGAGTCGGGAAAGTTGGAGTTGAAGGCGGGCTCGAAGCTGCATCAGCATATTGTCGCGATTGATCCCGAGGGGAACGGTACGAAGTTCGGGCTCGTTGCTTTGGATCTTCCGGGGCACTTTACCTCGGGAGACAGTGATGGCAAACAGACTCAGTAAGCGCCGTGGGTTGGAGCTTGCCGCGTTCTGTGGGGTGGGATAGCTTCAAGGTATGCATAGGTTTTGTCATAGTTGCGGCGGGGAGCTGTTGGCGGGTGAGGAGATCTCTCCGTTCTGCCCGCATTGCGGAGCGCCGCAGATTTATCTCCAGGATCATGAGCAACAGATAAGCGGTACTGACGTGGATACGACGGGCTCGGTCCCTCCGCCGCGACCGCAGACAGTGGACTGGAAGACGGCGATCCGTTGCGCGGCGCTGGTGGCAGCGATTGCGGCGGTTCTGTCGGTGGTGTCGGAGAGGGTACAGGTGCTATCCCTGCTGAGCATGCTGTGGACGATCAGCGGGTCGATCATTGCGCTGTCGCTTTACCAGAGGCGGCGTCCGCTGGCTTGGATGGATGCGGGAGTGGGGGCGAGAATTGGAATAGTAGTGGGGTTGGCGCTTGTGGTTTGTTTTGGCGCGGCGGTAGCGATTGGCGGCCTGGTCGCGCGGTATGGCCTGCATAGCATGGCGGGAGTGGATGCCCAGTTAACGGAAGGCCTCCATGCCGGATTCGAAAAGGCGGTGTCGATTAACCCACAACCGCCTGAAGTACAACGGATTTGGTATTCGCCCGAGTTTCGAGCCGGATGGGTGCTGGCATCGTTGACCTTTATGGCGGGATTTTTGCTGGTGTTGTCGACGGTCGGCGGAGCGCTGGGTGGCTTGATGCGGACGCGGCGGGATGTCTCGGCTTAGCGCAAAACCTTCAGGCGGTCTTCGGGGACTTGGACTGGTTGGAGAGCGCCTTGAGGGTCTCCTTGCTGAGAGGTTTTTCGTGGAGGAGCAGCTCTGCGGCCCGGATGCGTGGGGTCGCGTGGAACCAGTGTTGAACTACGTTATCTTTTAGCAGGTTGGTGAG
The DNA here is from genome assembly GCA_963841335.1 of uncultured Acidobacteriaceae bacterium. GTDB lineage: Bacteria > Acidobacteriota > Terriglobia > Terriglobales > Acidobacteriaceae > Edaphobacter. The sequence continues at coordinate 2,346,857 of CAWJCF010000001.1, forward strand.
GGCGAGGAGGCACATGCCCTGGTGGTGCGCCATCCACGAACGGACGAGTTCCGGTGGCTGGGCTGTGGTGTAGTCGGCGGCCTCGTAGAAGCCGTAATTGCCGAGCCAGTTCATCGAGGCCATGCGACGGAGGTTGGCAATCGACTCTTTGCGCAGCGTGGCGAGGGCGAGAAAGGTGGAGTAGGGGCTGATAACGGGGCCGTCTTCGGCTCCATATTTTAGGGCGAGGGAGGGGATGCCCCACGCCTGGTAGCTATAACGGCCGTGGGGGTCTTTTTTCGCGAATCCGGATTCAGAGATGCCCCAGGGGATGTTGCGGACGTGCTGGCGTTGGATGAGGGCTGCGGACTCCAGTGCGCGCGACATGAGGGTGTTGGGGAAGGTGCGCATCCACAGCGATGGCATCAGGTACTCGAACATGGTGCCGGTCCAGGAGAGGAGCGCAGGATGACCATCGGCGAGGATGTGAGAGCGGTCGAGGCGGAACCATGATTGTTGGGGAATGTCTCCTTTGGCGACTGCGATGAAGGAGGCGATGCGGGCTTCGGAGGCCAGGAGGTCGTAGCACGCCGAATGGAGTTCGTGTTTTGCGCCGTCGTATCCGATGGAGAGGAGCTGGCGAGATTCGACGAAGAGGAAGCTGTAGTGCATGGCGTCGGCGTGCCGGCCGGCTTCGGCGGCGATGGTGGCGAGATCGGATTTGAGCTGGTCGAGCCGGGCGGCGGCGTCGGTGAGGAGAGTGCGGAGGGTGATGGCGGAGGTGGCGAGCGGAGAATCCTGCGGGAGCGCGGGGGTGGCGTCGGCAATTCTCGCGTAGAGATTTGCAGCGTAATCGGGGGCCTGCTGGGTGGTGGGGATGATGTGGTCTTCGGGCTGGTTAAGCTGCGGGAGCTCGAACAGGGCTTCGAACTGCGGCAGGGTCCAGGGGGCGTAGTCCTGCGCGAAGATGGAGAGCGCGGTGAGGCGGCGAAGGAGTTCGGCGGCGAGCCAGGTTTCGCGACCGGCGTTGGCGAGATCGTTTTCTACCGAGACAGGCTGGGCAGGAGCGGCGGTCTGCTGAAGCATAGAGCGGACATAGCCGCGGAGGGCTGCGGCGTCGTTTTGTTGGCGCGGGGGTGTGGTGGAGGGTGAGGGCTTGATTGGATCGGATTGCATCTGCTCGAGGCAGGAGAACATGTCGAGGCTCAGGATGGGGCGCTTGAGGAGGTCGAGGGCTCCGGACTGGAGGGTGTAGAGAGAGGCGGTGAGATTGCCGCTGTCCACCGACGAGACAGTGAGAGGCGGTATGGCCTTGAGGGTTTCAATGTCGTACCAGTTATAGATGTGACCGCGCTGCTTTTCGAGCCGGTCGTAGGTGTTGAGGGTGCCGAGCGTGGCGCGGGCAAAGTCGGAGAGCGTGAGGAAACCGAACTCGACCGCGGCCTGGCGAGCGTTGAAGAGCATGCCGAGGTTGGTGGGGGAGAGCTTGCGGATCTGGACGAGGTCTTTTTCTTCGACGTTGTCCGGGATGAGCCAGTGATTTTTCTCGTCGCCGAATTCCTGGAAGTAGCGCCAGATCTGGAGGGCTTGCTGGTGGAGGAAGAGCGAGTCCTGCGTGGTGAGCGGGCCTTCTTCCTGAGTTGGAGGGGAGTTGAGCCAGTGGGCTACGAGAGGGGCGACGGCCCATAGGAACAGTACGGGTGCGGCAGCATAAAGCGAGGGGAGATGGTCGAAAGCCAATGCGACAGCGATGACCAGCGCGATGGCAGGTGAAAGCTGAAGGTAGATATCGAGAGAGTGTTTGGAGGAGCCCGATTCGGCCTGTGCTGCGGTCTCCCACTCGAGGAGGCGCTTGCCGGAAACAAGGCTGCGGACCAGAGAGCGAATGATCGCGTCGAGCGAGAGCAGCATGTGATGCGGAAGAAACGTGAGGTTAAGGATGGTGAATCCAAAGGAGGAGGCGAAGGTAGTGACGCCTTCGCGGGCTCCGACGAAGCTGAGTTTGAAGAGAGCGCGGCCGAGGTTGAAGGCCAGCTGGACGAAGCTAGGCAGAAGGAGAAGCACGAGGCCGGCGATGGTCCAGTAGAGAGCCCCGCCGGGAAGGACGAACCAGCCGAGAAGGAAGAGAAGAAAGGTGACCGGTTCGACGAGCGAGCGACGCAGATTGTCGAGAATCTTCCAGCGGGAGATGGTGTTGATGGGATTGGCGACGTAATGGCCGGACTCGTCGGGAACGCGATTGAGCAGCCAGCGGGCGATCTGCCAGTCTCCGCGGACCCAGCGATGCTTGCGGCGGGTGTGGGCGGAGTAATGGGAGGGGTAATCGTCGATGATTTCAATGTCGGTGACGAGGCCGGCGCGGGCGTAAGACCCTTCGATAAGGTCGTGCGAGAGGAGCGCGTTGCGAGGGAAACGGCGGTCGAGAACTTCCTGAAGGATGCTGACCTCGTAGATGCCTTTGCCGGCGAAGCTGCCCTCGCCAAAGAGGTCCTGATAGACGTCGGAGACAGCGCGGGTGTAGATGTCGAAGCCGGTTTCGCCGGAGTAGAGAGACGCCAGACGAGAGCTCGCCGCCGAAGACACACTGACGCCGACGCGGGGCTGGAGAATGCCGTATCCGGCCGTGACGATCCGAAGTTTGGGATTGACGATGGCCTGGTTCAGCGGGTGGGCCATCGTGCCGACCATGCGTGCGGCGGTGCCACGGGGAAGCTGGGTGTCGGAGTCAAGCGTGATCACGTAGCGGATGTCGTTGAGGAGCTCGAGCGGACCTGCTTTGAGCGGGAAGCTGTCGAACTGGCCGAGGAGAAATTTGTTGAGGTCGAGGAGCTTACCGCGCTTGCGCTCCCAACCCATCCACACGCCCTGACGCGCGTTGAAGCCGCGATGGCGATGGAGCAGGAAGAACGAGCCACCGTTCTGGCCGGCGTATTTTTGATTCAATTCTTCGACGCATTGCGCGGCGAGCAGGGCGAGTGGATTGGTGTCTTCGTCGAGCGGACGGGTTTCGATGTCGGGAAGATCGGTGAGGAGGCCGAAGTGGATGTTGGGGTCCTGATTGGAGAGGTACCGGGCTTCGAGCTCATCGAAGAGCTCGTGAACCTGCTGTTCTCGCAACAGAAGGGTGGGGACGACGACGAAAGTGGTGGCTTCGGCTGGGACTGCTTTGGAGAAGTCGATCTTGGGGAGCGAGTGCGCCTTCATTAACGCGGTGACCGTATTGTTGACAAGATCGACGGCGCCCTGCGAAGCGGGGATAAGCGCAAGAAGAAGCGCTCCCATGACGGGCCAGAAGGCGTTGTGCGGGACCAGCGGCGCGATGATGGCGACGATGAGCAGACAGGAAAGAGTGAAGATGCCGAGGATGTAAAAATCCTCTTTCCAACTGCGGAGGAAGCTGCGGAGCCGCTCGATGGGTGGGCCGTTGTAGTCGATGCGTTTGCTGAGGGCGGGGAGGCCTTCGGCGAAGAGGTAGTAACCGATGTGGGCGCAGCGGTAGGCGAGGCGCGGATCGGGGTTGGGTGTCTGAGCGGATTGCCGGGCGAGTTCGAGGGCGAGCTGGGCGGTTTCGACTTCGCTGGCGTCGGCGTGTCGGGCCAGCTCCGCGATGCGGAGGTGGTAGAGATGGCGAGTCTCGTCTTCCATGACGGGGAAGACATTGGCGGGGTCTTGACGGAGGATCGCGTCAAAGGCGATGAGGGGCTCAAGGACGAGCCGCCACTCATACTGATTGAGGCGGCGCATGCTGTGCAGCGTGGCGGAGAAAGGCGATTGCTCGATGGGCGGAAGGTCACCGGCGCGAAAGGCCTCTTCGGCACGGTCGAGGATGTATTCAAGTTGGGCGAGCTTGAGGGCTTGCGGGAGAACGGTAATCTCTTCGAGGAGGAGCGGATCGCGCTGCTGGCCCTGGTTGACGTATGTGGTGAGGGATTCAGGCGACCAGATACCCTGCGCGGCTGAGAGATAGCCTTCGGCGAGATTGACGACGCGCGGGAGTTCTTTGTCGCCATCGACGCGGACGTGCGGGAGGGAAGCGAAGGTGGCGGTGGTCTCTTCCCCGTGAAGGAGCGGGGCCTCCAGCATGCGGGTGCTCTCGAGGAGTTCGAGCTGCGGGGTGAGTTCAGTGGTGGTGATGGTTTTGCGGCACGCGGCGAGGATCGCGGTGAGGCGCTGGTTGAGGCTGACGAGCCGTTCGGTAAGGCCGTCGGTTGTGGGGCGGGGGATTGCCTGCCAGTGTTTGCTGAGGGCTTCGGCGTGGGCGCGAAGATCGGCGTCGGAGACGGAGGGTTTTTCCGGCAGGCCGGTGGTGGGGACCTCCGAGGTAGGGGCGGTTGGGGGTAAGAGTGGTTCCGAAGTTGTGGCGTCTCTCGGAGATATTGCCATGCAGCCTTTCTCTTGCCTTGTCGATGCGACCGGTTGTTGCCGACTCTGCTGATTGAGATGCGGGGACGGGATTACCTGTAACTTGCGGCCTGCATCTCGAACATACTGGCATAGAGGCCGTTTCTGGCCATGAGCTGCTGGTGATTGCCTTCTTCCAGGAGACGGCCGCCGGAGAGAACGACGATGCGGTCGGCCATGCGGACGGTGGAGAAACGGTGGGAGATAAGGAGTGCCATCTTGCCCTGCGTAAGCTCGGCGAAGCGTTCGAAGACTTCGAGTTCGCTGCGCGCGTCCAGTGCAGCAGTAGGCTCGTCGAGGATGAGGAGCTGAGCATCGCGTAAGTAGGCGCGGGCGAGGGCCATCTTTTGCCATTCGCCGCCCGAGAGCTCGACTCCGCCCTCGAAGCGGCGGCCAAGGACCTGGTCGTACCCATTGGCTAGTTTGTCGACGACCGTGTCAGCGAGGCTTTTGTGGGCGGCGTCCTCGATGGCGGCCTGTTGATGTGGTTCGTCGATGCGACCAACGGCGATGTTTTCGCGAGCTGTCATCTCGAAGCGCATGAAGTCCTGAAAGATGACGCCGATCTGGCGATGGAGGTCTTCGATGGAGTACTCACGCAGATCGATGCCGTCGAGGAGGATCTGGCCCTCCGTGGGATCGTACAGGCGAGTGATGAGTTTGACGACGGTCGTTTTGCCCTGGCCGTTTTCGCCGATGAGAGCGATGCGTTCGCCGGGCGAGAGGGTGAAGTTGAAGTTGTGAAGAACGGTTCGCTCGGTTCCAGGGTAGGTGAAGGAGACGTTGCGGAACTCAAAACCCAGACGAATGGGATTGGGCGCCGGAAGCGCATTCGGTTTGGATTGGACCGTGGGCTGCATCTCGAAGAAGGCGAGCAGGTCGGTGAGGAAGAGAGCCTGATCGGCGATGCCCGAGGCGGTGGAGAAGACCTGCTGTAGATTGGAGCTGGCCTGCTGGATAGCGGCAGTGAGAAAGGTGAACTGGCCGATGTCGTAGGCGCCGTGAAGGGTCCGCCAGATGACGTAGACGTACGCTCCGTAGTAGCCGAGGGTGCCGATGATGCCGAGAAGGCCGCCGATGATGAGCTTTGAGCGGGAAAGCGTCACGTCTTCGACATAGATCTGATGGGCTAAGGCCTGGAAGCGCTCGGTGAAAAATTTGCTAAGGCCGAAGAGCTTTACTTCCTTTGCGCCTTCGCGGCTGCCGGCGACCTGTCGAAGGTAGTCCATCTGGCGCTTAGCTGGCGTTTGGCGGAAGTTTTTGGCGTAACCGAGGAAAGCGTAGTGGGTCTCTCCGATGAAGGACGGGAGAACGCCGAGGGCGAGCAGGAGGATGAGCCATGGCGAGGCCCATGCGAGGGCGACAGAGAACACCAGCGTGGTGATGACCTGCTGGAAGAGGCGGCCCATCTGCTGGATCATGGCGAGGCGGTCGGTCGCCTGGACGCGCGCCCGCTCGAGACGGTCGTAGAAGAGGGGATCTTCGTAGGTGGTGAGGTCGAGACGCGCTGCCTGCTCCATGACGCGGACGCTGACGTGTTGGGTATATCGGTTGGCGAGCAGCGAGTCAGAGTAGTCGATGGCCCGAGTGAGGATGCCGAGGAGGACGTTGAAGCCGACTTCGGTCGCAACCAGGGTCCAGAAATTTTGAGCGAGGGGCTGACCGCGCAGCACGCCCGCGATGTCACCGATGATCCAGGCCGCTACTTTGGCAATCCCAAAGGGGAGAACGGCGACGACGAGGCGGAGGGCGAGGCCCCAGCAGACGACGGAAGGCCCGGACTCCCAGAGGATATGGAGAACGGGAGGTACGTTCTGAAGCGCTCGCAGACGCTCGCGCCATGGGCTTTCGGCTTTCACCTGGTTTCCGGGTCGCTCCTAACTTGAGAATGGCAGAGAGTGGCAGGGATACAGGGATACGCTCTCAGTTAATGGATGCAGGAATGCAACGAGGCGTTGGGTGTTGTGGCATCCTCGATTAGTCTATCGGGAAGCGGGAAAATGTCCGGGTTGATGCGGTTGTGACGGCGGAGTGTGAGTGCGTGCCAGTAAAGGAAGTGCGATGAGGGCTCTAATTGCGGGGTTGATAGGTTGTTTGGCGGCGCCAGTAGCGTTGGGCCAGGCTGTGGATGCGAAGAAGGTCAACGAGTATCTGAAGACTCTTCCAGCGGTGACGGCTCCTGTTTATGACGAGGCGAAGCGGGAGACGCTGGCGGCTTCGGCGATTAGCTGTACCGACCACCCGGATGAGGCTCCGGCGAACCGGAATAATTATCTGTGGCAGTACTCAAAGCCTGCGCAACTGCTCGAGAACTACGACAAGAACCGGGCGTTTTACGGCTGCGCGGACTGGCATAGCGCGGTCGGGTCGGTTTGGACGCTGATGTCGCTGCGGAAGCAGGAACCGAAGATCAGTCTGGGGCCGGCGATTAAGGATATTGCAACGAATCATTTCAAGAAAACAAATTTGGATGGAGAGCAGGCGTTCTTCAACGAACAGAAGGGGCCGGATGCGAACTTTGAGAAACCATACGGCTATGCGTGGGTGCTCAAGCTGTACGGCGAGGTAAAGGGTTCGAACTCTGACGAAGACAAAAAGGTGGCCGACGCGCTGATGCCATTGGCGAAGTGGATGTCGGAGCGCTATGTGTTCTATCTGTACGATCTGAAGTTTCCTTACCGGACGGGCGTGGAGTCGAACACAGCCTGGTCGATGAGTCTGGCACTCGATGGCGCGAATTTGTCGGAGGACGCGACGTTGAAGACGGCGATTCACGCAAACGCGATGCGGCTATTTGAGAAGGACAAGAACTGCAATACGAACTTTGAGCCGCAGAATACCGATTTGGTTTCGTCATGCCTGACGGAAGCGGCGCTGATGGGACGGGTGATGGACCAGCAGAGTTATTTGAAGTGGATGGACGGTTTCTTGCCGCCGGTGTATTCGGATGCGTTTCAGGTGTATGCGAAGGAGATTGATACGAGCCATGTGAACACGTCAGGCGCGGACGCCCAGGTGCAGTTGGCGGCGGAGTCGCATCTGATTGGATTGAACTTTCAGCGGGCCACGGCACTGCTGACGATTGCACAGGCACTGCCGAAGGATGATCCGCGGATTGAGGTCTTCAAGCGGCTCGCGCTGATGAGCGCGACGCGTGGCTACGCGAAGATCGGCGACGCGGGCTATGAAGGACAGCATTGGCTTTCGACGTTTGCGGTGTTGTATGAAAACGCGCGGATGGGCCCGGCTCCGCTCGGACCTCCGGAGAAGCCGAAGAAGACGGATGAGAGCGCGGGGAATTTGTGATGAAGGATGGCAATATGCGGAGTTTGCTGAGGGTGGTGACGCTTTGTTTCGCGGGCGCGGGAAGTCTGATGGCGCAGAGCGATGCCGCGAAGGTTCATGACTATTTGAAGAGTCTGCCGAACCCGGGGCCTCCGGCCTATGGCGAGGTGCAGCGGCTGGCGCTCGCGGCAAATCCGCTGGGTTGCGAGGACCATCCGCATGCTGTAGGGATTATTCGTCCTGGGTACCTATGGCAGCGTGATGGGAAACCGCAGATTCTTGAGGATTATGACAAGCATCGGGCTTTCTACGGGTGCTTTGACTGGCACTCAGCCGTGAATTCGATGTGGATGATGATCTCGCTGATTAAGGCGGACCCGACAATTGCGGTTGCGCCGGCGATTAGGAATCAGCTAACGAGTCATCTGCAAAAGCAGAATATTGACGGGGAGCTGGATTTTTTTACGAAGCTGAAAGGAGTGGGTGCGGACTTTGAGAAGCCGTATGGCTACGCATGGCTGCTGAAGCTGTATGGCGAGATGAAGACGTGGAACGATCCGGACGGACAGCGTGCGGCGGCAGTGCTGGAGCCGCTGGCGAAGTGGGTGTCGGAGCAGTATGTGTTGTATCTTCATAGCCTGAACTATCCGGTACGGGTGGGTGTGCATCCGAATACGGCTTTGGATATGGGGTTTGTGCTGGACTATACGAAGCAGACCGGAGACAAGACGCTGGAGACGGCCGTGCACGATACGGCGATGCGGTTGTACGGAAACGATAAGAGCTGCGCGACGGCGTTAGAGCCGGTGTTTGGGGATTTTGCTTCGCCATGCCTGGCGGAGGCGGCGCTGATGGGACGCGTGATGGCGCCGGAGAGCTATGCGAAGTGGCTGGATGGTTTTCTGCCGCCGGTGTACTCAGAGGAGTTTCAGCAGTACGGCAAAGATATAGATGCGGTGCATGGGAATAATCGCGACACAACGGGCACCGATGAAGAAGGGTTGCCGAATGCTCATCTGATTGGGTTGAATTTTCAGCGTGCCGCGGATTTCCTGACGATCGCGCAGAGTTTACCGAAGGGCGATCCGCGGATTGCCGTCTATGAGCGTCTGGCGACGATCAATGGGAAACAGGGATACGACAAGATTGGCGCCGCGGGATATCTTGGGACGCATTGGCTGGCGACGTATGCGCTGCTGTATGAGAATCTCGCGCAGGCGGGTGTGCCAGGGAACAACGCGCAGGCTGCATTAGCGAAGCACTGAAGCGAAGAGAGGATGAGGGCTTTTGATGCGCGTTGCGATTGATACAGGGGGCACGTTCACGGATTGCGTTTTTCTGCAGGACGGAAGGTTTGTCGTGTTAAAGGTTTTTTCCACGCCGCAGGATCCGGGCCTGGCGGTGCTGAATGGTCTGCGTCAGATTGCGGCGGGTTCGCAGGTGGTGGTTCGGCATGGAACGACGGTGGGGACAAACGCGATGCTCGAACGCAAGGGCGGCCGTGTTGCGTTTGTGACAACCAAGGGATTTGAAGACACAATTGCGATTGGGCGCCAGGCGCGGCCGAAGCTGTATGACTGGTTTCAGCCGGCTCCGGAGTGCTTGGTAAAGGCGGGGCTTCGATTTGGCATTACGGAGCGGACGAGCGCGGAGGGTGCAGTAGTGCGCAGAGTGGATGCGACGGAGTTGGAGGAGATGGTGCGCGCGATTGGCGAGACAGATGTCGATGCGGTTGCGATTTCGCTGTTGTTCTCGTTTGCCAATCCGAAGAATGAAAGCGAGGTTGCGCGGGCGTTGGAGAAGCTTGGACTGCCGTTGTCGATTTCGCACAAGATTCTGCCAGAATTTCGTGAGTATGAACGCGGCTCGACAGTGGTGGCGAATGCATATCTTGCGCCAAAGATGGGGGCGTATCTGACCAAGTTGGCTAAGGGCGTGGAGGATGCGTACAAAGACGCGCGTCTGGAGGTAATGCAATCTTCGGGTGGAATCATTCCGGCGAGATTGGCTGCGGCTGAGCCAGTGAGAACGGTTCTGTCGGGCCCCGCAGGTGGCGTAATTGGGGCCTATAAGCTCGCGATCCGCGCGGGGTTTGATCGGATCATAGGATTTGATATGGGTGGGACCTCGACGGATGTTTGCCTGGTGGATGCGAGCGCGGGTGGGCTGCGCATCAGCAACGAGTCGATGGTATCGGGGATTCCGATTGGCGTGCCTATGCTGGACATTCATACGGCAGGCGCGGGTGGTGGGTCAATTGCGCGTTTTGATGCAGGTGGGATGCTGCGAGTGGGGCCGGAGAGTGCAGGATCGATTCCGGGACCGATCTGCTTCGGGCGCGGCGAGCAGCCTACGGTGACGGATGCGAATCTTGCATTGGGAAGGCTGGACACAGAGCGGTTTCTCGGGGGCTCGGTGAAGCTGGACCGAGAGCGGATGATGCAGTGGATGGCGAAGGCCAAGGAGTCGATTGCGACGGTCGAGGAGTTCGCAGCCGGGATCCTGCAGGTCGTCGAGACCTCGATGGCGAAAGCGATTCGCGTGATCTCAGTGGAGAGGGGATTTGATCCGCGGGATTTCACGCTGGTGGCTTTTGGCGGCGGCGGACCATTGCACGCTTGTTCGCTGGCACGTGCGCTGAGTGTCCCCCGCGTGCTGGTGCCGGCCCTACCAGGAGCTTTGTCTGCAGTGGGGATTTTGTTGGCGGATACGATGCGGGAGTATTCGCGCACCGTGATGTTGCCGCTCGGAGCATCGCTCGAGAATGTGTTTCATGAAATGGAGGAGTTGGGAGCGGAGGATTTTCGCACGGAGGGTTTGCTGGGGCAGGCGTTTCGGTCGGTGGACCTGCGGTATCGCGGGCAGGGGTATGAGCTGAATGTGCCGTTTGGGCCGGAGATGGCGGCGCAGTTTCATGATTTGCACCAGCGGCGTTACGGATTTGCGAGCCAGACGCGGGCGCTTGAAGTCGTGAATGTGCGGGTGCGGATGGTGAGTGCCGCGGAGGCGTTTGAACCGGTGGTTCAGGAGTTGGTGGAGGGAGATGGATCCCAGGCATTGGTGGGAACGCGGCCGGTCTATTTCGACGGGCGATTTCATGAGACGCGTTTGTATGACCGCGATCTGCTGCAGCCGGGAGATATCTTTGCCGGCCCGGCGATTGTCTCGGAGTACAGTTCCGCGACGGTGCTGCCGCTGGGCGACGTGTTGCGGGTCGATGGGTTGAGAAATCTTGTGATTGAGGTGCATGCATGAGCCATGAAGCGAAAAGCCCGATTGAACTGGCGATCTTTCAGAGCACCGTGCACTCGATTGCAGAAGAAATGGGCGCGGCGCTACGCAGGACTTCCATCTCGCCGAATATCAAGGAGCGGCGTGACTATTCCTGCGCACTGTTTGATGGGAACGAACGGGTGATTGCGATGGGCGATCACATGCCCGTGCATTTGGGTGCAATGCCGATGTCGGTGAAGGCTGTCGTCGATGCAATGGAGTTGGAAGAGGGAGACATCGCCATTCTGAACGATCCATTTGCGGGCGGCACACATCTCCCGGACATTACGCTCGTGCTACCGATTTTTCTCGATGACAGCAAGAAGCCTTCGTTTTACGCGGCGTCGCGGGCGCACCATGCGGATGTGGGCGGGATGTACGCGGGCTCGATGGGGCCAGCGCAGGAAATTTATCAGGAGGGGATTCGGATTCCGCCAGTTCGTTTGATGACGAAAGGCGTGATGAATCGGGATATCTTGTCGTTGCTGCTGGCGAATGTGCGGACTCCGGGCGAGCGTGAAGGCGATCTGGCGGCGCAGATTGGGGCGTGCCGAGTGGGGGAGCGGCGGATCAAGGAAGTTGTTGCAAAGTATGGGCTCGCGAAGGTAAATGAGTTAGTGGAGGAGTTGCTCGCTTATTCCGAACGGTTGATGAGGGCGGAGCTTCGCCGGATGCCGGAGGGAGTCTTTGAGGCGGAGGATTTTCTTGACAGTGATGGAGTGACGGACGAGCCGATACGGATTGCGGTGTCGATACGCTTTGAGCCCACGGAGGGCGCAGCCGAGATCGACTTCACCGGGTCGTCGCCGCAGGTGAAGGGAAGCGTGAATGCGGTTTATCCGATTACATATTCAGCCTGCTTTTACATGATGCGGTGTTTGTTGAGCGATGATGCTCCAGCGACGGCAGGGCTGATGAATTCTGTGAAGGTGACGGCTCCGCTGGGAACGATCGTAAATGCAACGCTGCCTGCTGCAGTTGCCGGTGGCAACGTGGAGGCAAGCCAGCGGATTACCGACGCGCTGCTGCGGGCGCTGGCGAAGGCTGCTCCGGAGCGGGTGCCCGCGGCGAGCTATGGGACGATGAGCAATCTGACGGTAGGCGGCGTCGACCCTCGAACCAATGCTCCATTTACCTACTACGAGACGACTGCGGGTGGAATGGGAGCGCGGCCGGGGCTGGATGGGATCGATGGGATTCACTGCCACATGACGAATTCGCTGAACACTCCGATTGAGGCGCTCGAGTATGCGTATCCGTTTCGCATGCGGTCTTATGGGTATCGCATGGGGTCAGGCGGAGCCGGTGAGTTTCGCGGCGGAGACGGGCTGGTGCGCGAGCTTGAACTGCTGGCTCCTGCCCAAGTGACATTGCTTTGCGACCGGAGGAAGTTTTCTCCGTACGGACTCGAGGGCGGAGCAGATGGCGCAACAGGGCGGGCCCAATGGATTAAAGCGGGCGGAGAGACGAAGGACTTACCGGGGAAGTGCACGCTGCATGTTGGCAAGAACGATGTGATCCGGATGGAGACGCCGGGCGGCGGAGGGTGGGGAGCTGTAAACAAAAGGAAGGACTGAAGAGGTTTTCGACTCCAACGAGCCGGGCACGGGGTGCGGGGTAACACATGAAGATGAGTGAATCGCGGCTTCAGGACGAGACAAACGGGGCGGGTCAAACGTGGTTCACGCAGCTCAACGCCAGGGAGCGATCGACGCTCGTAGCGACATTTGCCGGCTGGATGCTCGATGGAATGGACGCAATGGTCTTCAGCTTTGTACTGCCTTCACTGATTGCGTTGTGGCACATCAGCAAAGGCGAGGCGGGGTTGCTGGGGACTTCGGCGCTGCTGCTCTCTTCTTTAGGAGGATGGCTTGCGGGGTTGGCTGCGGATCGATTCGGGCGCGTGAAGGTGTTGCAACTCACGATTCTCTGGTTCGCCGTCTTTACGTTTCTTAGTGGCTTTGCGATGAATTTCACGCAGCTTCTTATTCTTCGTGGCTTGCAGGGTCTGGGTTTTGGCGGCGAGTGGGCTGTAGGAGCGGTGCTGATCGGAGAAACAATTCGCAGCAAGTACCGCGGCCGAGCAGTGGGAACCGTGCAGGGTGGATGGGCGATCGGATGGGGAATTTCGGCGCTGTTCTACACATTGTTCTTTGCCGTTCTACCGTCACAACTGGCATGGCGTGCGATGTTCTGGGTAGGCTTGTTGCCGGCGCTGTTGGCGGTGTGGATTCGAAGTCATGTGTCGGAGTCGGATCTTTTCTCGCGTGTTCTGGCAACCAGGAAGGAGGACGCCCCGTCAGATTTCTTTCGAATCTTTTCACCCGCCCTGCTAAAGACGACGGCGCTTGCGTCGCTGGTCGCGTTGGGAGGACAAGGTGGTTATTACGCGATCAACACCTGGCTTCCTCTCTATTTGAATGGCCGCGGGCTCTCTGCAATTCACACGGGAGGATACCTGCTGGTAGTAATTTCGGGATCGTTTTTCGGATATCTTACGGCCGCGCATCTGACGGATCGAATTGGCCGCAGGGGAACGCTGATCCTGTTTGCTGTCCTTTCATTTGTGACGGTACTGCTCTACATGGGGCTTGCGATCAGCGACAGGGCGACGCTGATTCTTGGGTTTCCTCTGGGTTTCTTCCCGTCGGGTGCGTTCAGTCCGATGGGTGCATTTTTTTCCGAACTCTTCCCGACTCCACTTCGCGGATCGGGGCAGGGGTTTGTATACAACGTGGGCCGTGGCGCGGGCGCCTTCTTCCCTGCGATGGTCGGTTATTTTGCGGCTCACATGAGACTTGGCACGGCGGTCGCCGTTTTCGCGGTGGCCGCCTACATGCTAATGGCGCTGAGCGTGTTGTTACTGCCTGAAACCTGCGGGACGGAATTGCCTGAGTGATTTCACGCGATGACGGCATAGAGTTTGAGCGGAGCCTGCGATGATTGGATGAAAAGTTTGCAGCCGCGAGAGTGTGCGAAGTGCCCTATTCAAATACGGTGCGAATTCGACTACGCACGATTTACATTTCCTTGAAATGTCTGTATCAGAGCGGTAGGGACCGAGAATATCTCCAAATTGTCATGTCATTGTCATTTGATGCCATCTCAAAACTCTTAAAGCCTCTCCGGCAGGATCGCAGGTATATAAAAAAGGAGATGTCGCGGGCTCCTTGTCTTGAGGGGCGCGGACGAAGGGGGATGAGCTTGTGAGTACAATTCTCGTCATTGAGGACGACCCGCGCATACAGAAAGCGCTGCATCGCCAGTTCACAACGGAGGGCTACGACGTGTGCCTGGCGTCGGACGGCGAGGAAGGGTTGGCAAACTGCAAGAGCCTTAAGCCTGCAGGAGTGGTACTGGACTTGATGCTTCCGACAATGTCGGGTTTGGAAGTTTGCAAGGGAATCAAGAGCTGGTCGGCTACGACTCCAGTGGTCGTGCTGAGCGCGGTGTCTGAGGTTGAAGACAAGGTGCGGCTTCTTGAAGTGGGTGCTGATGATTATGTGACGAAGCCATTCAGTCCGCGGGAGCTGATGGCCCGCGTTCAGGCGGCCATCCGTCGATCGCAGAGATCAGTCAACAGTAACCGGACGACCTTCGGAAATATTACCGCTGATTTCTCCGGGATGGAAGTCCACAGAGATGGAACCCTCGTTCCGCTCACCGCGCATGAGATTAAGCTGCTTCAATATTTTGTGGAGAATCCCGAGCGGGTCATTACTCGCGAAGAGCTCTTGATCGATGTGTGGCACTACACGTCTTATCCGACAACACGAACAGTGGATAACCATGTGATGAAGTTGCGCCAAAAACTAGAGCCCGATCCTGCTCGCCCGATCTACTTTCGCACGATGCATGGTATTGGCTATAAGTTTGTGCGCGGCGATTGAAGCACGACGAACCGGAAAAGATTCAGTCGATCTATAACCCAGGTCAGATCGCTATTGCTCGAAGAGATCGGCCTCAAGCAAACGGATGCTGGCAGCACCGAGATCCGCGAGTGCCGCTCCCGCCAAACCAGCCTGATTTGCGGTAGTGTCTCAGTTTGAATTTCTGAGCGCAGTCCGTCGGGCGAGTCGCGCGATTAAGCAGGAACGTACGTCAACCGAATCAAGTCATCGGCGATTAAATCGCTGGCCACCAGGTGGAGCGGCGGCCGGGGGCCGGCGAAGAATGGCGTGCCACCACCAAGCACGACGGGGCGGAGGTAGAGTCGATACTCATCGATAAGACCGGCCTCGGTCAGGCTTTGCGCCAGGACTGGTCCGCCAACTTGAATCTCGCCAGCCAGCTCAGCCTTCAGCCTGCGTATCACCTTCTCGAAGTCATCCGCGACAAGCGTGGCGTTGGGGCCAACTGACTTGAGGGAACGCGACACGACCCACTTCGGCTGGCTCCGCCACGCCACCGCGAACTCGCGATCCTCCGCGTCCCAATCAGGAAGATCTTCGTCCCAATAACGCATGATCTCGTACATGCGGCGACCGTAGATGAGGCCCGTCAGCGCCACGCACCAGCTCGATGAAGTGACGGAAGGCCGCGGGTGCAGGCGGCCCAAGCTTCATGTGGTCGACGTAGCCATCGAGGGACTGGCTCAATCCGTAGACAAGTTTTGCCATGCTGCAAATCTCCCTCCCACGTTCTTCAGAATAGCGTGAGCCGACGTCGCGCTGAGGTGAGGTTGAACATTACCTGTGCCCCGCATTGTCGATGTGACCAATAACCACAGGTCCACTTCCCAATCCCGGGGTTCAAACTGAGACACTACGTGATTTTACTGTCCTTTACCCAGCCGCCGGTAGTATTCGGCGACAGCGTCCTGATAGCCCGCAGGCACCGTCGGTGACTTGCTCGTCCGCACCTGCCCTGCCTGCGGATCGTCGGCATTCCTTCGTATCTGCAACTCCAGCTTGTCGACATCATTCAGCACTTGCGTGTGCAACTGCTCCACCATCGCCGGATTCCCCGGGAAGCGGTTCGGGTCAAGCTGCTGCATCTCCTTCACCAAATCCTGAATCTCGCGAAGCGCTGCCGGATCGTTCTTGGCCAACTGTCGTAATTGGTTTAGCTCCTGCAATCCCTGCTGAATCGTTCTCTCCGTGTCTGGTGGAACACCCGAATGATCAGGCGCAGCACGTCGCGACGAATCGAACTGATTGTTGCCTGTATTCACGTTGTAAGTAACGACTCCTCCCCCACCGCCTCGTCGAGTGTCATTTCCTATGTCGCCGCTTCGTCCGTCTTGCTGATCACCGCCTCGGTCTCCGAACTGCCGTCCGCCAGCACCACCTTGCTGGCCTCCTGGCTGCTGCTGCCCGCCACCCTGTTGCGCGCCTTGTCCTTGGCCGCGCTGCCCAGCCTGCCCCTGTTGCTGACCTGACTGACCACGCTGTCCCTGCTGCCCTTGTTGTTGCCCCGGTTGTCCCCGTTGCTGACCATCCTGTCCCTGTTGAGTCCCCGGTCTCTGACCGTTCTGTCCGCGTCCAGACGACAAGCCCTGAATCTCGCTGCGCAGCCGATCCACATGATCGAGCGCCGCAGTCTCCGTTCCTTGCCCCGTTTTTCCCTGACCATCGCGTTCCGATCCCAATCCCTGCTGCGCCTGTCTCACCTCGTCATTCAACTTCTTCAGATCCGAAGCGATCTGATCCTCCGTCCCGTTCGAGTTTGGATTGATCCCCCTCCGCAGCCAGTCCGCCGTCCGCTGCACACGATTCCCCAGGTCCGACTGGTCCATCTCGCTCAAGGCATCGCGCAGCTTTGACGACGTGCCCGGCTGGTTCGGCGCCATCTCGCGAGCCGTGTCCCGCAAGCCTTTTTGAAGACGAGACAGATCGTCAGAAAGCTGTTGCCGATCCTCCGCCAGCTTATGTAGCTCCTGTGCGCGCGACGCCATCTGCGCCGGCGACGGCTCACCACCATCCTGATCCTGCTGACCCGCAAGCGAACGTATCCGGTCGGCCTGCGCGCGCTCTTCTTTTGTAAGCCGCCCAGCCTCCCGCGACAAAGAATCGAGCTTGCCGGTCGCCTGTTGCTTCTGCGCTCCACCCAGCAAGTTCGTCGCCTCACGAAGCCGCTCTGCCGCCCGTCGCGCCTCTTCCGAACTCTGTTGTCCTCCCTGCTGTTGATCACCTGCGCGACGCATCGCCTCATTCGCGGCACGCAGACGCTCCAGCGACTGCTGCACTCGCGGATCAGTGTTTCCATCTTTGGAATCCGCACCAGAAGCCGACCCAGCCTGCGCCTGTTGCGACTGACTTTGCTTTCCCTGCCCCTGCTTCCCCTGCGATTGCGCGCCCTGCCCTGAAGCGCCGCCGCTCGCACTCTGCTGTCCGCCCTGTTGCCCTTGCTGCCCCTGCATCTGTTCCATGTCGCGTTGCAACTGCTCGGCCTCACGCCGCAACATCTCCTGCTCCCACCGCTGCTGAAAGTTTTGCGCCTTGTTCTGTTGTTGTTGCGACAACTCCTCCTGCCGCTTCGCAAGAGCATCCAGCTTCTGGAGCGCCTCGTCTACCTTCTTCGCCTGCTCCTCCGCAGCAGAGCCCGTCTGCGCCGTCTCATACTGGTTCTTCTCGGTGTCGAGTTCCAGGTCAAACAAGCTCGCAAGATCGCGACCCGCACCACCGCCACCACCACCGCCCCCCCCTCCACGCTGACCGAACGCCACCTGAATCTGCCGGAACGTCGCCTCAGCACGCAACAGCGCCTGCAGCGCCTTCTGTTCATTCGGCATCGCATCGTGCCAAGCCTGCTGCTTCAGCTTATCCGCCGAAGGCACCATGGCCGCCGCGGCCGCCTGCATATCCTTCTCAAAACTGTTGAACTCCTCATTCGCATCTTCAAGATCCCGGCTCTGCATTCTTCCCGAGAGCGCCAGCGCCTGCTCACGCAGCTTCGTCTGCGCCTCAGAAAGCACCTTGCCCATATCCGCTGACTGTTGCGCCGTTGCTGTCTTATCGTTCTGCTGCTTCCAGGTAGCCGCAATCAGTTCTTTCTCTCTGCGTGAAATATCCGTCTGGTTGCCTTGACCCTGTCCACCACCACCGCCTCCGCCTCCACCCATCTGCTGCGACTGAGAAAACTCCCGCTCAAAAGGATCCGCCTGGATGAAGCTGATCTCCGTGCGCGACTCAGCATGAGCATCCTTCGCCGTCCCGTACAAACTGATTACGTCTCCCGGCACAAGCTTAAAGTCTTCGAGGTTCAGCGTTGTCGTCCCTTTCGCCGTCTTCTCTCCCGAACTTTTTAGCAGATCCACCGTCTTCTCCGGCCCGCCGTTCACCGAATAGTGCAGCTCCATCTGTCGCAGCCCAAACTCCGCGCCTCCTCGCACCCCAATCGTCACCTCTTCAATCGGGCTCGCGCGATAGTCTTGTCCCGGCCGGTCAATCGCAATCTCCGGCGGGTTCGCTTTGCTCGTCGAGATGAAGTAGTCCTCCGACAGCCTCACCTGTTGCCCCCCATCCATCGCAGCGACATGATAAGCACCGTCCTTCTCCATGTGGATCGTTGCCTGATACCGATTGCCCTCGCCTCCCGTAAGGTGCAGTGGCTGCCCGTTGTCCATCACCAATTCTCCATCCTTCAATGGGGCGTCCATCACCACTGTCAGCGCTGCATCCGTGCCCTCGAGCGCACGCAGATCGCCGCTATGTTCCTCGGAGACCTGCTGCAACCCAGTCCACTTCGGATAGTGATACGTCACCTGAATCTGCTTCACCGCCGGCAGATCGACAACGCGGAACTTGAAATGTTTCGACTCGACAGGACCGGCCGCGACATAATACTCAACGCTCTCCGGCAAACCCGCAAAAAGAAACTGAAACCCCTTCGCGCCCTCCTCCCGCTGCATCGCAACTGGCTCCCACTTCGAGCCGCTCTGATACCGCGCATACAGATTCACCTTGTTCGTCTCCAGCCCCACAACCTCCGCAGTCACAAGCTGGTCGCTGTTGCGACGCACCGCCGCATCCCCCGGCGTCACGCGAATCTGATACAGCGGAGCAGCATTTGGCTTCGGCCCCGTCCACAAAATAGAGGCCCCATACCCCAGATAACCCGGCCCTTTGAAAACAATCCACGTCAATACGCCAACACAGGCCACCCCCACACCCATCAGAACCAGCAACCGGCGCTGCGGAACCAGCCGCACCGCAGGAGCATCGCTCGCGACTGCCAGCGTATCGGCGGCCAGTAGCTCCAGGAACGGATCCCCCTCGCTCTCTCTCTCGGAAAACGTCACCAGTCTCTGATCAAGCTCCGGAAAAGTAGCCTCTGCCTGGCGAATCGATCTGCTCCGGTCCAGCCTCAGCAAAGGCAACGCCAGCCCAAAACCCACCGCCGCGCAAAGAATCGCAAACAACGCGAGTCTCGCCGGCGTCAGCGCATGTTCAGGAAACGCATAATGATTCAGAATGAGCGTCAGCAGAACAGTCGCCACCAGCGCAACCGCAGCCACCAGCGCAGCCCCGCGCACACCGGCATCAAGACGCAGCCGTTGCTGCACCTGTGCGATGTAGCGGTTGAGCTGCTCTCGCCGGCTCATGCTTCCTCCTGCTGAGTACCCAGGTAGCGGCTGGCCAGCACGGACTCGGCCACCGCCGCGATCAGTATCATTAGCATAATCCACCACCAAAGACTGTACGCGCCCTTTTTCTCCGCCGTAGTCGCTGCGTTTGCGGGCTGCGCCGAACCCGCATCGGTGCTTGCACTTCCGCTCCACAGCTTCAAAACATCCTGCGGAATCAGATCCAACCCCGACTCCCGACGATCCGGATTCACCGCAATCAGCGCGTCCCGCCCATTCGCAAACCGAATCTGATAGAAGCCCGCATGCGTTAGTTGGAACGACTGCGCCGTAGCCTCGTCCTGCAATGACAGCGGCCGCTTCCCATCCGGCCCGATCACCTCGACCGTAGTCCCCGTACCCCCAGCATCATTCGCCACACTCCGCAGCGGAATGAACGAATCGACAACACGTGCCCCACTCAATCTCTCCACGCCCGCCAGATACCGCGCCGACTCATCCACAAACGGCACGAACGCAGGATTCAGAGGAAGATCGTTAGTCACATTATCAAACCCCGAAGCGAACAACAGCACATGCCCCTGCCCCATCTGCTTATCCATCACCAGCGGAACGCCATCGGCCAGCCGCGCTACTACGCGTGAATGCCCGTCATCCACCACCGTCGCATAATAAAACTTCGCATCCGCCCAACCCGCCGCATCCTTCATCGCCGGATGCGAAGCATCCACCCGCGCCACAGTCGAGAAGCCGCCCGATCGCGAGTAATAACGCGCATCTGTCGCACTCTCTCCAAACACCGGAATCTTCTGACGATGCCCCTCCGACATCCCCGCCGCAATCAGAACGCTCCCGCCGTTCCGCACGTACTGCAGCAGACTATTCTCCAGGATCGACGGAATCGAAGTCACATCCGACAACACCACAAACGCATACTTCGTCGGATCCACATCCGCCGCCTGATCCGCGACGATCGGCTGCAGCACAAACGAAGCCTGCGCCGCAGCACCAAGCGCCGCTCCAAAATAAAGCTGCGACCGCGACTCTCCCGCCTGATGCACAAACAACACTCGCTCGGGATCGGCTCGCTTCACCGCAAAGCTACTGGCGTCGTCCGCCGAAAACCCATCTGCTGCATCTATTCGCACCTCGCACCGGCTCGCCCCATAAGGCACATCCAGCGATTCGAACGCAACCGTCGCCCTCCCATCTGCGGGCACATCGACCTTCTTCGTAGCCGCCACCACCCCGTTGATCACCAGCGAAACCGTTCGCGTGGCCGCAGGAGTCTGATGCCCTGCAACTACCGCCAGCACACGCGCCTTCTTCGGATCCACCAGCAATCCCGGAGCCTCCACGCTCTCCACCGTCCAGTTCGGAACCGCCGCCGTTGCCACCGAATGGAGCACCAGCGAAACATTGCCCGGCATCACCATGTCGGCAAAATTCACCGGCATGTTCGAGGTCTGCATATCGCTGAACACATGCAGTTCCACCTGCGTATGTACCGTCTCCGCCAAGGCGCGCATCCCGCGCCCCAACTCGTCAAAATTTCCATGCGAGTCACCCGGCTGAATATTCTCCACCGCCGCCCGCAACGCACCCGCATCCTGAATCGGTTGCGTCAACACCTGCAACTCGCCTCCAAGTGCCATCACCTGCGCACGCTGCGACGACCTCCGTGTCGCCAGCACCTCCAGCGACTCACGCTTCGCATCTGCCAACCGAGTTCCGGCGCGCATACTGAACGAATTGTCCACCGCAATCAGCATCAGGCGATCATTCGCCGACGCCGCCGATCGCCGCACGAACGGATTCGCAAAAACCAGCGCCAGAAAAATCATCAGCAACGCCCGCAAAGCAAACAACAGCAAATATCGTAACCGCCTATGCCGCGTCGAGCTCTGAATCCCACGCTCAAAAAACATCAGCGAGCTCACCGGCCTCGGCGTAGTCGTTTGACGCCGTAGCAAGTGGATATACACCGGCAACCCAACCGCTGCCAGCGCCGCCAGAAACCATGGAGCGAGGAAACCCATCATCTCCCTCCCGGACGCAAAAACAGATACTCACTCAACGCCGCATCCAGTGGCCGGTCCGTCACCAGCAGGTAGTAGTCGAGCCCGGCGGCCTTAGCCCGCTCCTCCATCTCCTGCAGATGCGCATCAATCTTCTTGCGATATTCCCCCTTCACATACTCCGGAATCACCTCCAGCCGCTGCTCCGTCTCCAGATCCACAAGGATCGCCGGCCCCCGCAAATCAGGCCGAATCTCCTTCGGATCGAGCACATGAAACAGCACTACCTCGCTCCCATGAAATCGAAGTGGCTCAATCGTCTTCACAATCGCCTCCGGCGACTCGTAAAAATCGGAGATCACCACCACCATTCCGCGTCTGCGTAGAAACTCCTGAAAGTGCATCAGCGGTTTCGCAAAGTCCGTCCGCGCCCGCGGCTCCGCCCGTTCCAGCCCGCTCAGCAAACGATGAAGCTGCCCCTGCCTGGTAGACGGACGAATATAGTCCCGCACCTCATCATCAAACACAATCAATCCCGCCGGATCATGCTGATTGTGCAGCGCAAGATAAAACAAGGACGCCGCCGTATACCTCGCATAGTCCATCTTCGAAACACCGTGCGAGCTATAGTTCATCGAGTTGCTAGCATCCAGCAGAATCGTCAGCTGCGTATTCGTCTCACCCCGATACCGCTTCAGATAACAACGCTCCGTCCGCGCAAACAAATTCCAATCCACATGCCGCAGGTCGTCTCCTGGCGTATAGGCACGATACTCCGCAAACTCCTGGCTGAACCCGAAATCGGGTGACCGATGCAGACCCGCAACGAATCCATCCACGACGGTCTTCGCAATAAGGTCTAAGCCGGAGATGCCTGCCAACACCGAAGGATCAAGATAGCGTTGCACGCTCACACCTCCTTCGGCGGAGGCATGTGTGCCAACAGTCTTCGCAAAATTTCGTCCGTATCGATGCGCTCCGATTCAGCATGAAAGTTCAGCAGAATGCGATGCCGCAACACAGGAAGAGCCAGCGTCGTAATGTCGTCGTATGTCACGTGATAACGCCGTCGCGAAAGAGCTCTCGCCTTCGCCGCCAGCACAATAAACTGCGCTGCACGAATACTGCCGCCATAGTTCACATACTTCTTCACAAAATCCGGCGCATTCTCGCTCTTATGCCGCGTCGCCCGCACCAGGTCCACGACATACCGTGCCAGCGATTCAGCAATCGGCACCATCCGCACCAGTTGTTGAAACTCAAGCAGTTCCTCCGCGCTCGTCACCGCTTTCACATTGGCCACTTTGGTAGTCGTTGTCAGATCGACCACCTTCAATTCATCACTCGCGCTCAGATAATCCAACAGCGTGTTAAACAAAAACCGATCCAGCTGTGCCTCTGGCAGTGGATAAGTCCCTTCAAGCTCAATCGGATTCTGTGTTGCAAGCACAAAGAATGGCGCAGGCAGCCTGTAAATGTGTCCCCTCACCGTACACGAGCGCTCCTGCATCGCCTCCAGCATGGCAGCCTGTGTCTTTGGTGGAGTCCGATTGATCTCGTCCGCCAGAATGATATTTCCAAAGAGAGGTCCTTCGACAAAGGTCCACTTCCGATGACCGGTTGTCATATCCTCTTCAATAATGTCGGTGCCCGTAATGTCAGAAGGCATCAGGTCAGGCGTAAACTGAATTCGCCGAAAGGTCAGTCCCAGCGTATCCGCAATCGTCCGCACCATCAGCGTCTTCGCCGTCCCCGGCATTCCCGTGATGAGGCAGTGCCCGCCAACAAACAGGGCAATCAATATCTGGTCCAGCACCTCATCCTGCCCAACAATCACCTGTCGCACCTGGGCAAGAATTCCGTCACGCACCGCCTGAAATCGGTCCACGCGCTGCTGCAGTTGAGCTGCGTCCTGAGTCAGTTCTGCAGTGATCTCCATCGATTGGCTTCCCCTTTTAATTTGGTTTATCAGGCTTGTTTGCCGCTGTCCCTTTGCCCTCTTCCGACTTAATCTGCAACAACAACTTCTGCGCCGGACGAAATCCCGGGGCCGTCTCCAAAGCCAACAGAACACTCTCCTCAGCCTTGTCCTTATTTCCTGCGGCAAAATAAGCCTGCGCCAGATCGAACTCCGCCGAAGCTTTATCCAACGGATTCAGCGCAAGCACCGCCGAATACTCCCGCACCGCGCCCGCGTAATTTCCCTGCGCCAGCCACAACTCCCCAAGGTGACGATGCAACCCCTCCGTCTCCGGATAGATATAGTTGATGCGGTCCAGCGTAGCCGCGGCTTCCTTTGTGTCCCCCAACTCCTCCTCGAGCGAGGCCAGCTTCATCAATGTCTCCGGACTCTGACCGCCCATCTTCTCGTATGAAGTCAAAGTCGCCGCCGCAGCTTTCTTGTCTCCTTTGGCCAGCTGCGACTCTGCAACAAATTCATACGCATTCGCATCCCCCACATATTGCGGATACAGCTGCACAACCTCGGGCGCCGCCTTGACCACAGCATCGTTGTCGTGTGCCTTAGATGACGCCGCAAGCTCCTTAAGATTTTTCGCCCATGCATCGAAGTTCGCTGCTGTTTGCCCCACGCGCTTCTGCAGCCACGCCATATAGGCCTTATCAAACTCCTCCGGCGACATCTGCAGATCTTTCTGTATCACTTCAGGAGTCGTCTTCAACGCAGCAAAGGAGTGCACCATATCGAGAAGCTTGTCATCGCCCCACCGCTGCTGGATGTAGTCACAAATGCTGCCCGCCTGAAAATAAGAGACCAGTACCTGTGCCGGATACTCCGGAAAGATGAATCCTCGATCCATCTCCGCCACCGGCAGCAGCTTCTTCTCACGAATCGAAATTAAAATTTCCGGCGTCAGCCGGTCGCTCCACTCTGGCGAGGCCTCACCCTCCTCATGAACCGCCAATCCCTCGGTAAACCACCGCGGCACACGATGATTCGTCGCCGACAGAATGTACACATGGCTCATCTCATGCCACAGCGTCGCCCCCCAGTTGAAATCGCCCGGCCGTCTCCCCGAAGGACTATCCATCGCAACGACCTCGCCAAACGTCACACCCAATGCACCCAAGCCCGGCATCCCCATCGTCCGCACCGCGAAATCTTCATGGTCCGGATACACTTCCACCTGTACCGGCCCCGGCAACTTCATCTTGTACTTCTTGTCATAGGTCGCCATAATCTTGTGCAACTCCGCCTCGAAATAAGGCCGCAGCAGCTCCGCCTCATTTTTTCGCAACTTCAAAATCGTCGTGTCGTCAGTAAACGTAACGAAGTTCTTGTAACTATCCAGCAACCGCAGGCTGTTCACCGTCGCGGCATCACGTTGGCCATTTTCGTAGCTCATCTCAAGCTGCTTCAGCGGCTCCTCAACCTGACCCAGCCGCATCAGGTTGATCCCCAGCTGCGACCGCGCCGCCCACAACTTCGGATCAGCCTCGACCGCCTTGCGATAGTACGCAACCCCATCTTCATACCGCCGGTTCAACACCAGGTGATAACCAACCAGCGCATACCCATCCCCATATGAAGGATTCACCGCACGTATCTTCGCGAACCACGCATCCGATTCCGCCTTCCGATCCGATAGGACATCAACGGCAGCATGCACCGCCATCGCCTCCAGCGCCTCGTTCGAAATAGCAAGCGCCTTATCCGCCTCAGACACAGCCTCCTTCGAGTCAGCATTCTCAAGCGCAAGATTCGCCATCAGCTCATGCGCCGCCACCAGCTTCGGATCGAGTTCCAACGCCTTCGCCGCATACTCTGCCGCCTTGCTATCAAATCCATCCGCACTCACAACAGCCAATCCTAGATAAGCCTGCGCGTTCGACGGATCCTGCTGAAGCGCCTCATTGAACAAATCCACTGCTTCCTTATTATTGAAGCGCTCATGCAACAGCAATCCCCATCGCACCCGATAGATTGCCTTGCTTCCCGGCTGCGCAATCGCCGCACGAAATGCCTCGTTCGCCTGATCGTATTGCTCAAGCCCCCAAAACCCCTCCGCACGCAAATATGGATCGGCCGCCCGGCTCAACGACCCAAAACACTCCGTCGCCTCAGCCCTCTGCCCATGCTTCTTCAACTCGCGGCAGCGCTCCGGAGTAGCCAAAGGCGCCGCCCAGCACAAACCCGCCTCAGCAGCCACAGCCGCCATCAAAGCGAATTGCAACAACCGTCTCACTTCTCCAACTCCCCCTGCACCGTCGCCAACTGCAACAGAGCATCCGTCAGTTGTTTCTTGTAATCCGCCGGATCCATCGCCGCCTTCTGGTATTTCAGCGCATCGATCTTCTGTTCCAGCTCTTCTTTTTTAGCCAGCAGCTCCCGCTTCGCCGGATCATTCATCGCCGCCTGGCTAGCTCCAATGCGCAACACCGTGATACTCGAAAGCAACGCGCCCTCTCGCCCCTGAGCAGCACTCACGCGCACGGCCTCACCATGCCCCGTATCTTCAAACACCGCATGTTCAGTCGCCAACCGCTTCTGCGACTCATAGAACGCCGCCGTCTTCCGTTCGGCATACTGAAACGCCTCCATCGCACTGATGGACTCGCTCTTATCCACATCCGTCGTCGGATCCTCCAGCGCCTCCACCCAATACCGCGCAAACACCGTCGCATTCTTTTCCGTGCCCGTCTTCGTCGCGGCAATCACGGCGCGCCCCGGCCGCTCCAGCGCAGCAATCGATCCCCCACTAGCGCTAGTCGTATTCACCACAAGCTGACGCCGCGACGCAACCTTATCGCACATCGCCGCCAAATCCGCAGCCGAAACATCCGGCCCCACCAAGTTGAACTTGTACTCCACCCCATCAAACGAACCATGGCCAATCAGCGTCAGCACCAGATCGTCCTCTGCCTTCGCGTCACGAGCAATCGCAGCCATCGTCTCCGACAACCGCGCTCGCGTCGCCTGATTTCCCGTCAGCGTATACACATGCGCGCCGCTCGAAGCCTTGAATACCTTGTCCAACTCATTCGCATTCGCAGTGAAACGCTGCTGATAATCCGGCTCGCCCCCAAGCCCAGCCACCGTCACGTAATAGACGCTCGCCCGCAGAGGCGCAACCATCAACAAAACGTACGCCGCAGCCGCGAGCCTCATATCACTCCCCACTTACGCCGCAGCAGCCACTCGCCCGCCATCAATCCCAGCAGCAGCAAAAACACGATCGGCATATCCCAAAGCTCTTTCGTATCCCGCACCGAAATCCCCGCCTCCGAATAAGAGATCTCCTTCGGCAACCGCGCCAGCTCATCCCCCTTCCAATACCGCCCACCCGTCTGCGACGACAGCTTCTCCAGCAACTCACGGTTCTGTTCCGTATGAAAATTCTCCGCCACACCATCCGTCCGTTCGAACGTCAACACATCCCGCCCCAACTCATCCGGCCCGCGCGAACCCGTCACCTCGACCACATACGATCCCGGTTTCTCCGCCGTCCACTCCGCTTGGAACGATCCCGCATCGTTCGGCACCGGCCTCATATCCACCAGCGCCGACGCCCCATCAGGCCCAATCGTATGCGCCACCACACGCGCATCCGGAGCAACCGTGAACTCTTTGTCCCGCACCATCGCCGTCAGCCGCGCATGGCCATCATCCATCAGCCGCTGCGCCGGCATCGCCGCCTGCACCGGCCCCGGAGAATCCCCCGATACCCACCGCAGCAACTGCTGCCAGAACATGTCATGCGTCGGATCCCCCAGCGCCTGGCTCATCTGCCATCGCCACGTCCCCGACGTAGCCATCACCGCCGTTCGCCCACGCCCATAGTTCTGCGTCACCAGCAGCGGCAGCCGCCCGCGGCCAACATTCATCTCCGCCAGCACCGTAGCACCCGGCTTCGGATTTCCGGCGTCCTGATAATCCATCATGTAAGGCAGCTTCTTCCACCGCTCCACATTCTTCGCCGGATCATCCACCAGCCGAGTCACCGCGCTCTCCGCCCCAGCAGGCGTAAGTTGCGCCGTCGCTGGATCGCGATGAAACGTATTCTTCCCACTCGGCAGGAACGTCGGAATCAGCTCACTATCGCTCGACGCCCCCCATCCGCCATCGGCCAGCGCAAACCGCCCCCCCAGAAACAGCAGCCCGCCACCACGCTTGTCCACAAATTCCCGAATCAACTCCTGCTGCTTCGGCGTAAAGTACCCCGCCTCCACCGACCCGATGATGATCCCGTCATACTTAAACAAATCCTCGGCCTTCACCGGAAACCCATCCGCCAGCTCATTCGGATCGTTAATCCCCTGCCGGTAGATCTTGTTCTCCGTCGTCCGCAGCATCGACACCACCTGCACGCTATGGTCATCCTCCGCCGCGCGCCGGATAAACTTGTACTCCCACCGCGGCTCACCCTCCACATACAAGATCCGCCGCTTCGCCCCACTCACACTCACCAGCCGAGCCGTAGCATTATTCGCAACATTCTCCTCACCCGCCAGCGGCTGCAGAGAAAATTGCACGCGCTTTACTCCCGCATCACCCGCGTTGAAGAACACCGTCTCCGTCTGCATCACGCCATCCGCACTCAGCGTCACGTCTTTCGAGGTCAGCGCCTTGTCTCCATCCTTCACCACCAGCGTCGTCTTCCCGCCTGCATACCCCCTCTGCGCAAAACTCACCGTCGCCTTCATCCGCGAATCCGCCATCGCCCGCGAGGCAACGCTCACGTCGTCAATCTCCACATCACGCGAAGCCTGTTCCTTGCCGAACCCCACCGTATGCACCGGCAACCGCCGATTCCGCAGCGCGCCGATCGTCTCCACATCAATCCCACCCGTGTTATCGCTGCCATCGCTAAGCAGCACAATCGCTCCCACAGGCAAATCAGCAGTCTCCGCCGCCAACTGCCTCAGTCCGTCGTTGATGTGCGTTGCTGAAGCCGTCGCCTGCATCCCGTCGACACTCCCTACACGAGCAATCCCTCCATCCAGCCGATACACCCGCGTCTGAAACCTCTTCTGTAGCCCCGAAAGAATTCCCGCATTCAGCGCCTGAACCGCCGCAGCCTCCCGCGCTGTCTTCCCATCGCGTCCGCTATCGGCAATCGCCATACTCCGCGAATCGTCCACCAGCACGGCAATCATGTTCTGCTGCGACTTCAACTCCGCCACCGTCATCGCCGGCTGCCACAGCAGCACCAGCACCAACGTCACTAGCAGCGACTGCAACAACCAAACAACACCCGCCCGCCAAGTCTGCATCTTCGGAGCAGCCGACGGCAGACTCCTCCAGATCAACCACCCCAATCCAGCAACTGACACCACAATCAGCAACAGCAGCACCCCTCCCGGCCACGAGCCAAGCAGCACCACCTTGCCTTTCGTAAACACCGGAATCGGGTACTTGAAGAAAAATTCAAACATGCCTGGGGGCCCGCGTCTCCGCCTCTGCTTCCGCCTGTATCTCCGTCCCTAATTCCGCCAGTGTCTCCGCTTCCGCTTCCGCTGCATCTCCGCTTCCGCCCGCGTCTCCGCTTTTGCTTCTAGGTAGGCCAAGGCTTTAGCCTTGGCACTCTTCATGCCTCCGCAAGATGGGGCTTTAGCCCCTGGGGTTTGCTCTCCTGTCCGTCGCAATCCATCCCCCAACAAAAATCAGTGCGTCATGCCGTACACGATATAGTTCAGCCCCACACGAAACGCCATCGAAGCAAACTGCTCCGGATACTCCGGATCATCCGCCCACTCCCACGCATCGCCCAGGTGCATGTTGTGGCATATCGCAACGATGATTCGTCCATGGTCATCGCGAATCGCACGCCACTTCGCTACATACCCATCTTTTTCGTAAGTCCTTCCCGTGCGAATGTACTGCTCGCCCGGAACCTGAAAACGGTCATCCATGTCGTACAGCACATGAAAGATCTCGTCGCCATTCTGCAGGTCCTCCACCGGCCGGTTGGGAAACACCTGCCGCATCCCATTCATGAAGTTCTCCCAGTCCGCCGTCCCATGGAAGTCATCCACCATCAAAAATCCGCCCTTCAGCAGATACTCCCTCAGCCGCTTCGCCTCTTCATCCGTAAACGACCACGTCTGCACCTGCACCGCATACACCCACGGATAGTTGAAGATGTCATCCGAATCCAGATTCACCACCTGCTCTGTCGGTCGTCCCTGAATCCGCGTCAGTCGGTTCAGCGCAATCAAAAACTGCCGGTCAGCCTTCGGATAATCCCGCGACCAGGTCGCCCACCGCCCATACCCATATCCCGAATACCCCAGATTCGAGTTGTAAGCCAGCCGCGACCAAGCAAACTCAGCCTTCACATTGCTTTGCTCCGGCTGATACCCCCAGTCCGCCGTCCGCTGATACGCAGACACGCTCACGCAGAACACCGCTGCAATCACGGAGAATATCGCTGCCTGCAAAAGCTTCATCGGCGAACCCCAAGGGCGAACCCGGTTGTGGTTGTTATTGGCGCGAGACTTATCAGATTTGCCGTTCTACCGCCCAAGCCTCGTCAGCGGTGCTTCTATAGACGAACGCCACTCTAACTTGTTGCATGGCCCCTCCACTGCCATCCAAATCGCACAACGCCATCAACGTCGCAGGCTCCGACCTCCAAACCAATTCCAGGATCGCGATCGCGCACCATGGGCGAAATCGAACGGGGAAGAACTTGTCTTATCGCTGAAAGTTCTCTTGCACGCGCTAGTGCAAATGTGGAGGAGGTGGGGCTTCTCCCAAAACCGTGTCATCCTGAGCGGAGCGCAGCGTAGTCGAAGGACCTGCATTTTGCAATTGTTGTTATCCGTCGCTCCCCGGTTCGTAACCAACAGAAACTAAACCACTTGAAAAATATTTCCTCAAAAACAGCCCAAAAATCCCATGTCAAGTCCAAAAGCCACCTAACCCATTTACCACCAACAACTTCCGAGTGGCATTTTAGTTACCTTCCATCCGCTACAATTAACTTATAGATCAAAAAAGAGCCCCAGCCTAGGTTGGGGCTCTCGCGTTAGCTATCATAAGTTGTTTACTATCAATATTTTATGGTGTAACCCCTTTGAATGCAATATTTTACTGGATAACGAATAGGATAACCAATTTACAATCAACAAGTTACGCACTACATAGGGGGGTGGGGGGGTACCCCTCCGGAGGAGGTCTCTAGGAATACCGAAACAAAGCCTTGAACCCATAGTCCATATGCTGCTGAATGTGGCAATGGAACAAGGTCAGCCCAGGCTGATCTGCCGTAAAGTCGACCGCGGCCCTGCCGTAGTACGGAACAACCACCGTGTCCTTAATAATCCCGGAGGTCTTGATGCCATTGATCTCGGTCAGCTCAAGCAGATGACGATGCAGATGCATAGGGTGGGCGTCGTCAGTCCGGTTGCGGAAGATCAGCCGATACCGCGCACCCTGCTGCAGGACGAACTCGTTCTCGTGGGGATACGGTTTGCCATTCACCAGCCAGGTATTGAACTTGCCTGAGCCGCCCGGAATCTTCTCAAAGGCCATGTCGAACGTATGATCAGGATTCCGCACCGCTTGAGCACCTTGAGCAGCACCGAACACCGTGTAATCCCACCGCAGGGTCGAGGGCTTCGTCCACATGGGCTGCCGATGTTGATTTGCATACTCAACGACGACGCCCAGTCCGGCAGCGCGGATAGCGTCTTCGGTTGCGCCCAGTATCCAGACGCCGGGGTTATTCATCTCAACCACCGCGTCGATCCGCTCGCCGGCGCCGAGGAACAGAGTTTCAACCGCCTGAGGATTAGGAACCGGGTTGCCATCAAGCGCAATGACCTTGAACCTGTGCCCCGGCAGCGCCAAGCGACGATTCTCAATCGCGCTGGCATTAAGAAGGTGCAGCAGAACGCGTTGACCCTCCTTCACCCGGATCGGTTCGCCGAAGCCAAGCGACTTGTCGTTGATCGAGTAGGTGTTGGAGTTCACTTCAAGGCCATTCGGATCGGTATTGAGCACCGCAGGCTTCTCAAGCTGCGGATCGCTCTGGCCCTCCTCGTCCGTATCCTCCATGTTCGAGGTGAAGAATGGCTCCCAGTCGCGCAGTGCAAGGAAGATCTCCTGGTCGTACTGCCCGGTATCATTGCCCGCGTCGATGTGCAGAAACCCGAACTGCCCCGTGTAAGACCCACGATGCAGATCCGAGTAAGCCATCGCATGCGAGTGGTACCAGCGCGAACCCGCAGGCCGAGGAGTGAACTGATACCGCCGCCGCCCCTGCGGAGGAACAAACGGAGTAGCTTCCTCCTCCGTGCCATCCACATCGGCCGGAATGAGCAGACCGTGCCAGTGCACGAGCTCAGGAATGTCAGTCGCATTGATGACATCGACCGTGATGCTCTTGCCCTCGCGCATCCGAAGCACCGGCCCCGGCGAGGCCCCGTTGTACCCGATCGTGCTGAGAATCCGCTCCGGCGAAAGTTCGACCGTAACCGGCGCGATGCGCAGCGTGTAGTCGGCCTTGCCCTCAGGTGACGCTCCACCGTCGTGAGCCTGCATCTGCCCCGCCATCTGTGCGGGTAGAACCCTAGCCGCTGCCGCCTGGGCCAGGGTGAGGCTGCCGAACCTGAGAAAGTCGCGCCGCTGCAAGAGAAGGGATCTCCTGATGATTGGACGCACACTCTCACCGTCCGCTTAGGAGATACTCTAACGCACGAGCAGGACGGACAAGCTAGGCGAGCAGAGTCAGAGTCATACTAAAATCCGGTCGGAAAGTTAGACTGCCACTATGTCTGCAACAGCAGCAGTCCTGGGAAAGATTGGTCTCCCGGCCCCGATCAAGGAATTGGCCGCCCGCCGGTGGGACGTCATCATCGTCGGAGCCGGACACAACGGCCTGGCATGTGCCGCCTACCTCGCGCGAGCAGGGAAGCGCGTCCTCGTCCTCGAAAGCCGCGAACGAGTCGGCGGTGCCTGCACCATCGAAGAGCCGTTCCCCAACGTGCGCATGTCCCCCTGCGCCTATCTCGCCGGCCTGCTGCATCCGCTCGTAATTAAAGAACTCAACCTGCCCGAACGCGGCTTCGAGTGGTCTCCCGCCGTCAACGGCCTCTTCGTCCCCTTCCTCGACGGCAGCAGCATTCAACTCTGGGACGACGACGCGCGCTGCGAAGAAGAGGTTCGCCGCTTCTCGCCCGAGCGACGTCGAAGGCTGGCGAGCGATGAACGACGTGATTCGCCGGCTCCGAGACACAATCCGTCCCGCAAGCGGAGTCGAGCGCGATGATCCGCACAGCCCGCGCGATCTCTGGATCGGCGATGCACCAACACAGGACCAACTCGAGGACCTCCTCGCAGGCGATCCCGAAGCCCGCAATCTCCTCCTCCACTGGTCGATGGCGGAGTTCGTCGAGCGCTACCTCACCGACGAACGCCTTCAGTCCGCCTATCTCGGCCAGGGAGTCATCGGCACCAACGCCAGCCCCTTCGACGCCGGAACTGCCTCCATCCGCTTCCACCACGCCTCAGGCCGTCTCGGCGGGATGCCGGGAATGTGGGGTTACGTCAAAGGCGGCATGGGAATGGTCTCCTTCTACCTCTGCGACGCCGCCCGCGAGGCAGGAGCGGTCATCGCCGCAGGCGTCAACGTAGCCCGCATCCTTCCCGCGGAGGGAGTCCTGCTCGAAAGCGGAGAGCGTGTCCCCGCTCCGGTCGTCATCTCCAACGCCGATCCAATCCGTACCCTGCGCATGCTGGATTCGTCGGCAGACCCAGCCTGGACCACCAAGGTGCGTTCAATTCCCATCGAAGGATGCACCGTCAAGCTGAACGTTCTGATGCACGAACCGCCTGACTTCACCGCGCGACCCGGAATCAATGAGCCCCATCACTACGGGCAGATCAACGCCCCTCTCACTAAGTCCGAGTGGAGGTCAGCTTACGCCGCATCCCGCGCCGGACGCCTTCCGGAGCATCTCTGGTGCGAACTCTATTTCCAAAGCATGCACGACCCAACCGTAGCCCCGGCCGGCCTCCACACCATGAGCGTCTTCGCGCAATACGTCCCATATGCCTTCGCCTCAGGAACCTGGAATGAACGGCGGAACGAGGTCAGAGATCTCGCGCTCTCCTCGATCGGACGCTTCTGCAACAATCTGCCGGAAGCCGTCGTGGACGTCCAGGTCCTGGGACCGCCGGACATTGAGCAAAAGGTAGGGCTCACCGGCGGACACATCTTCCAGGGCGAATGCCTGCCCGCCCACATGTGGAGCAACCGCCTCACCGCCAGAACCCCGATGAAGGGCGTCTATCTTTGTGGAGCCTGTACTCACCCCGGAGGCAGTGTCATAGGGATAAATGGCCGCAACGCCGCCATGGCTGTCCTAGAAGATGTCGAGTACTCCTGGTAGCTATCCCAATCCTGGGCAGCTTGAGCGGTCACCGCTCGAGAGATTCGCAAGTGCGCCGAATCAAAGCGCTTCACGCTATACTGGCCACCTCATATTAAGAAATATGGCCCCCGGGACGACAGCAAACCCGATCGAAATTATCATCATCGCCCGGAAGCCAGGATCGTTCGTGGCCCAACTGCCGTCCTAAATTCTTCGCAACTGCCGTCCTGGATTTTTTATGACTCCCGAGCTCTGGCAACGCCTAAAGCCGCTATTCCATGCCGCACTGGACAAAGAGCCGCAGAATCGCGCAGCCTTTATCGACGCCGCCTGTGGAGAGGATCTCGAACTCAAGTCCCAGCTCAAGTTTCTTATCGACGCCGAGCAGCAAAACACTGGTTCTCTTGACGCACCAATCGCCCGTCTCAACGAACTCCTCGATCAGAAAAGCGCTCGCTTCCA
This sequence comes from uncultured Acidobacteriaceae bacterium, assembly GCA_963841335.1. Lineage (GTDB taxonomy): Bacteria > Acidobacteriota > Terriglobia > Terriglobales > Acidobacteriaceae > Edaphobacter. The sequence continues at coordinate 2,381,141 of CAWJCF010000001.1, forward strand.
GTCGGGCGAGTTGATCCTTGGGCGCTTCCGCATCGTTCGTCCCATCGGCAAAGGCGGCATGGGCGAGGTCTACGAGGCCGAAGACCTGCAACTCGGGATTGTCGCGCTCAAGACCATCCGTCATGGCATAGCCTCCTCGTCCGACGCTTTCGAACGTTTTCGCCAGGAAGTCCAGCTGGCCCGAAGGGTCAGTGGGCCGCAGGTCTGCCGCATTCACGAGTTGTACCTCTTGCCCGCTTCCGCCGGATTCGAGGCAACGGCCTTTCTCACCATGGAATACCTCGACGGAATCACTCTGTTCGAAAAAATGCAGAGGGATGGTCCGTTGCCGTGGAAGGAGGCACGAAACATCGCGCTGGAAATCTGCGAGGGCCTCCGATTGATCCACGAGAAGGGAATCATTCATCGCGACTTAAAGACCAGCAACATTATGTTAGGCAAAGAGGAGGCAAATCCCCGCGTCGTCCTCATGGATTTTGGCCTCGCACGGGACTTTAGCGCAGACAAGGCCGTCGACGCAGCTCCTGCGGAGAAGCCCGCAAAGACCCTGCCGCAAATGATTGTAGGAACGCCGGATTATATGGCGCCGGAACAATTTGAAGGTAAACCGGTCTCTCCCGCCACCGACATCTATGCTCTGGGAGTCGTCCTGTATGTGCTTGTTACAGGTTTGCAACCCTACGCTGGCGGCTCGCCTGTTGCGGCAGCGGTTCGCCGCGCCAAACCTCCTCTGCCGCCCTCGTCGTTACGTCCCAATATACCGAGGCAATGCGACCGAATCATCGAGCGCTGTCTTGAGTATGAGCCCGAGAAGCGATTTCAATCCGCGAAGGAGGTAATCCGCGCCCTCAAGCCTCCGGAGATGATCTCACCGCGTTGGCAAGCAGCAATCGCCGTCGCTTTGATTGTTCTCGTCTCGGTCGGCGGCATTGTCTTGAACCGCAGCGCCAGGAATCGTGTCACAGGATTGAGCCAGCTTACCCCCGCTACGGATATCTCCGAACATCCCAGTCTGTCGCGCGACGGGAAGGTAGTCGCCTACTCGTCCGACCGTGCCGAACCCGGCAATATCGACATCTTCACCCAGCGTCTGCCCAACGGCCGTCCCATCCGGGTAACCGCAAATAAGGCGAAGGATGACTATCCCAGCATGTCGCCCGACGGCACCTCTGTCGTGTTTCGCTCCGAACGAAACGGCGGAGGAATCTATATGTCCAGCGTGGACGGAGGACAGGAGCATCTTCTCGTGCCCTATGGGAGGGATCCACGGTTCTCTCCGGACGGCAGCAGTATCCTTTTTTGGGTTGGGGACGCCGATCCCACTGTCCCGTCCGGCAAAATGTATATTTTCCGGCTTGGCGAGGGACCACCCGTCAGAATCGCCGAGAACTTCAGAGACGCACGCCTCCCGATGTGGAGTGATGATGGGCATTCAATCCTCTTTTCCGCATGCCGTGAGGCCGAGACCCCAATGCCCGCGTGTTCGGAGTGGTGGGTCATGAGCCCCGATGGAAAAATTGTTCATAACACCGGCATTCTAGAGCTGCTGACGAGGAGTCAGATTGTGCCCTGGGAAAGAACGATCAGTGACTGGGATGGGAATTTTGTGATCCTCAGCGGAAGAAAGGGCTCGCAGGCCAATCTCTGGGAGGTTGCTCTGAATCCAAGGACGTTCAAAGCATCCGGTCGGCCTCGGCAATTGACATTCAGCGAGGTCAGGGACGTCAATCCCACACTCGCCGGCACCGGAACGCTTGCCTATACTCAGCTTGTAGGAGCCTTACATCTCTGGCGGATAGAGAATGCGTCAATCCCTGGAAGTTCGGTGCCATCGAAGCTGACAGAAGACCCTTCTGTGGATATCACCCCATTTATCTCGTCCAATGGACGGTGGCTCGTCTTCTCCAGGGGATGGGGGGACCATCGAGACGTCTGGATGAAGGACATGAACTCCATGGCCGAGGCGCCTCTTCTGGCCTCCGGTATGGAAATGATGTCGCCCATCATCGACGACACCGGAAAGTTTCTCGCCTTCGAAGCAAGCGAGAAGGGCCTGCCCTCCATATACGTAAGCGTTCAACGCGGTACACCGACGCGTCTTTGCACTGGGTGCAGCCTTCCCACAAGTTGGTTTGACACGAATCGAGCCATCCTCTACCGGGAAGGATCGCCGCCCAGCCTCTACATGATCGACCCACAAACCGGTGAGCGCCGCTTCGTCCTTAAACAAGACGGCGTATCTCTCAGCGAGCCGAGCTGGTCCCCCAAAACCGAATTCCTCCTCTTTACCAGGCAAAGCGAAGATCAGGGTAAGAAACAGATTATGGCTGTTAGGCTTCCGAGGTCGAGCGCTTCCGCAGAAGGAAACTGGGTTCCAATCACCCCCGCGTCGGAATCAAGCGACCGACCGCGCTGGTCAGGCGACGGAAAAACCATCTTCTACGTCTCTACTCGCGACGGATCCTCCTGTCTCTGGGGCCAGTCGTTCAACCCGCAAGCAGGCGAGCCTGTCGGACCTCCCTTTGCCGTGATGCACTATCACAACCGCAAAAATTCCATTGACGTCATCGCTCCCCGGTCGTTCAATCTCTCCGTAGCCGGCGATTCGATCTACTTCAACCTCGGAGAACAAAGCTCGAGCATCTGGATCGGAAAGTTAAGAAAGAGAGATAACCTGCTCGATAATTTCTATTGAGCTTGCACAAATCCTCATCGTCGTGCACAATTACATCCTGCATCCCGGCCCGACATTCTAATCCCGCATAGATTGGAGTTGCAGTATGTCCAAGAAGCCTTCGCATCGCAAAGAGCAGCACATCGTTGTAGAGGTGCCTATTGGTTGTGACAATAGTGTGATTGAAGCGGAGATTCATAAAGCCCTTGCGACTCGGACGGAATCCGTCGTCAAGGAGAAAAAAACCAAGGCACTCGTCATGGTGGTCCAAGAAGAGGGCAACGGCGACGACGGCAATTAGCTCTACTAATTCATGGAGCTGAGTCACAATGTCGGGTGAGGGAAAGAAGCGGCCGCCACCAGCCGATTGCGACGACGATGGAATCGTTGTTGAGGCGGCGTCGAACCCCCAAAAGAAGACATTGTGTAGGAAATCCAAAAAAACGCTAGCCGGAAGCCCGGGGCGATATGTTTTACAGGCAAGAAGTCCAAACAGCTGGTCATTGTGAAAGACGAAGGTTGGTAGAAGTTGCCAATCTATGGCAATGAACAGATGCCTTCTACCTGGAGGGCAATCGATGCATGTATGTCTTGTCACCGCTCCCACGGCTACTGAGTACAGGAGTGCAGACGAGTGGAACAGCGACGAGGTGCTTGCCTCGGCAGCTCGTCCGCAACTCGGCGTTCTTAATCTGGCCGCCGTGCTCGAAGGCGCAGGGGACCGTTCCGACATCGTAAATGTCAATCGCGCGTATCTGGAGTTCGTCAGGACGGTGGGCTCTACCGCAGGCAACTGTGACTTTGCAGGTTATCTGGCGACCAGGATCGCCGAGAACGATGCGAATGTTTATGGATTCAGCACGATCTGTAGCACTTACCCACTGACCGTTCGGGTTGCCGAATCGCTCAAAAAACTGCGGCCCGACGCGACGATTCTCTTTGGCGGACCGCAGGCCACGGTAGTGGATGTCTCGACCCTGGCGGCGTTTCCGTTTGTCGATCTGGTTCTGCGCGGCGAAGCTGAGGCTTCTTTACCTCTTCTCCTCGAGGAACTCTCCGCAGGAATGCGCTTCGATCAGGTGCCCGGACTGACCTATCGCGATGGCTTGCAAATCAAACGGAATGCAAACGCGCCAGTCATCGCAGACCTCGATGCCTTGCCGTCTCCTGCCTACCACCTCACCAACTGGTTGGAAGGTGCCTCCATCGCTTACCTTGAACTCGGTCGCGGCTGCCCTTTCTCCTGCACGTTCTGTTCGACCAATGATTTCTTCCGTCGGAACTTCAGGCTTCGGTCGCCTCAGCGCATTCTGGGCGAGATGCGCGCTGTCGCAAAGAAGTACTCCATCACACACTTCGATCTCGTACACGACATGTTCACCGTAGACAAGCGCCGAGTTGCTGCTTTTTGCGAGGTCATGGCAGCGTCAGGCGATGGATTCACGTGGTCCTGCAGCGCACGAACTGACTGTGTCGACGAGGCCCTTCTGGAGTTGATGGCACAAAGCGGATGCCGCGGCGTCTTTTTCGGCGTGGAGGCCGGCTCGCGACGAATGCAGTCGATCATCGACAAGCATCTCGATCCTCAGCGCGCCGAAGAGATCATCGACATAACCGAAAGGGTGGGGATCAGCAGCATCGTCTCCCTCATCACCGGATTTCCTCAAGAGACATGGGACGATGTTCGAGAGACGCTCCGGATGTTCATGCATTCAGTGCGATGCCCCCACTCGGGTCCTCAACTTAACATCCTCGCGCCGTTGGCCGCCACACCCATCTATACGCTGTACAAGAGCCAACTCGTGCTCGAAGAACTCTGTTCTGACATGTCTCATCAAGGCCTTAGCCAGAACGAAGCCGACCTTGAGCTTATTCGAAACAACCTTGAGATATTCCCTAACTTCTATCTCCTGCCTATGCCGCATCTGGATCGTGACAGCATCCTTGAGTTGCGGGAGTTCCTGACCATGGCTGTCGAGTGCTACCGGTGGCTTCTATCGGCAATCGATCAATCCGTCACCAACATGTTGGACTTCTACCTTGAGTGGAGAGAGCACCGCATCTTGTTGCGCCCGGGACTAACCGGTAACCACCTGCGACGCTACTACGTCGGACCTGATTTTCGCTCCGACTTCCTCAACTTCCTGGGACAGCACCCTGTCGGTCAGGAACACAGCGTGGCCTCGTTGCTCGCCGCTGAAGAAGCTCTCGTAACGAGCACACTCACCATGGCGCAGTCCGACCAATCAATCACTCCCGGTGAGCCGCTTTTTTGGACCGACGTACCTTCGAATGCGAAGTTCATAAATGTCATCGATCTGCAATTCGATCTGCAGCAAATTACCGAAGCGCTGAAATCGCGAACGGGCCTCCCTCCACAGGAGAGATGCTTTTATGCGGTCCACGAAGCCCCGGATGGCACCAGGGGTCTTACCAAAGTCTCTGCGTGGCTTGCAGCTCTCCTTCGTGCCTGCGACGGGACTCGAACAATCGAGGAAGTCGTGACTCAACTCTCCGTGGAAATGCCGGAGGTCAAAGAGGAAGAAAAGCGCTACGTCTTTATCAACCTGTTGCAGCAGGCTCAAAGTCAGGGAGTTGTCGCCATCAGCAGAGCCAGCCGAATGGAAATCAGTGTCAACCCGGAGAGCTTCGACGAAGCTTTAGAGATGCCGAGCGCCACCTGAGTCGACCGAAGAATGCCGTTAGGCGGCCCGCCAAATTTTTAAATAACTCTTTTCCTTTCAATTCCAGATTGACTCCGTTGCACAACAGTTGAGGCAAGCTCGGTTTGACAGCAGCCGTTTTTGTGGCGAACATAAGGCGAATACATGCCTTCCGCCGCTATACTCCGCCATCAAATCGAATCCGCCTTGGCCAACCGAATTCCTTCGGCGCTCACGCCTGCTCCGCGAACCTTGCGCCCAGTTCTGGCGACGGGGATTCAGGCGGTTGATGAGTTGTTGGAAGGCGGACTGCCGCTAGGAGCCATCACCGAAATAGTGGGGCCTGAGGGTTCCGGGCACACTTCCTTCGCCCTTTCCTTCCTCGCCAGGGTGACGCAGTCAGAAAGGGTTTGTGCCTGGATTGATGTGTCGGACACACTCGATCCTGAATCTGCGGCTGCCGCAGGAGTGGATCTCTCCCGGTTTCTCTGGGTGCGTTGTGGCGTGCAACCTGCATCCCATGCGCAACCAGCGCAACGAGTCTTCTCTCTACCAGAGAAGTACCTTATTCCACCAATCACTAAAAAAGGACTGCATGGTGGAGGCTTCGGGTCCCATCCCCGCAACGAAGTAAAAGGACTTTCCGAAGCAGTCGGCGGCTTGCTGCAGCCGGAAGCATTTGCTCCGCGCTGTGCGGAGCCACAACGCAAGGAACGACCCAACAATGAAGTCTTCAAGCCGAACTCACAGCAGATTGTGAAGCGTAAAGGGCCAGGGTTTTTCGGCAAGCCATGGGGAAGAATCGAGGAGGCGCTTCGCGTAGCCGACTTGCTCCTGCAGGCAGGTGGGTTCAGCGCGATCATCCTCGATTTGGGGAGCATTGCGCCTGGGTTCGCTTCGCGTGTGCCACTCGCCACGTGGTTTCGTTATCGTGCCGCAGCAGAGCAGACACAGGCCACCCTTCTTCTTCTTACACAACATCCTTGCGCAAAAAGCAGCGCAGAGCTACTGCTGCGTCTCCGGGCCGGCAATGCCCTTGATGACGAAGTCTCGGTATTTACCGGAGTCGACTATTGCGTCGAAGTGGCCCGCCAACGCTTCACGCAGGTTCCGGCTAATGTCGTCTCCATACGCAAACCCCCACAACGTGCAACGGCGGCTAACTGGCAGACTAGGACCCCCTGGGCAGCGCCGCGATGACGAAACCCGACGAGTTGTACGCATGTCTCTATGTTAAGGAATTCCCCGCGCAGGCATTATTGCGGTTACGTCCAGAACTGCATGACAAATCATGCGTCGTGATGGAAGGCGAACCGCCATTGGAACAAGTCTGTTCTCTCACCAGGAGAGCACGGGGTCTTGGTCTGATGCGCGGCATGACGCGAGTGGAAGTAGAGACATTTCCCACTGTCACTCTGCTAAAACGTTCCCAAAACGAAGAGGCTACAGCGAGGGCAGTTTTACTGGAATGTGCGGGCGGGTTTTCTCCGCGCGTGGAAGATGAGAGCGAAGAAGGTGCATTCTTATGCGTCATCGACATTGCTGGAACAGGAACTCTCTTCGAAACGCCAGATTTGTTGGCGGGAAATCTGCTCACCCGCGTCCGATCATTCGACATCACGGCCTGCGTTGCAGTCAGCCGCAATTTTCACGCGGCAATTGCGCTCGCCAAAGGATTGCCTCCACGAACTCCAGTGAGGGTAATCCCTATGGGTGAGGAAGCCGCAGAACTTTCATCACTGTCACTTGAGGTTATCGATATGACCGAAGAACAGGCAAATACCTTCGGCCTGTGGGGTATCCGAAATTTAGGAGCATTGGCAGCTCTACCCGAGAAGGAGCTGGTTGCCCGAATGGGGCAGGCAGGCAAGCGTCTTCGTCAGTTGGCGAAAGGAGAATTACCGCATCTATTTCAGCCCATTGAACCTGAGTTCTCTCTGGAAGAGCATATGGAGTTGGACTCGCCGCTCGAACTGCTCGAGGCACTCCTCTTTGTTATGAACGTAATGCTCGAACAGCTCATCCTTCGTGCAAAGAGTAGTTTTCTTGCCCTGGCCTCGGTCAGCGTTACGTTGAAGCTCGAAGGTGGCACGACACATACTCGCACGGTTCGGCCATCCCTGCCGACCAATGAGAATCAGATATGGATCAAGCTACTTCATCTCGATCTCGAAGCGCATCCACCACAGACTGCAATTCTGAGTCTGTCATTGAAGTCAGAACCAGGAACCAGGAGTAAGGTGCAGCTGGGGCTGTTCTCCCCACAATTGCCGGAATCATCCCGGCTTGATGTCACCCTGGCGCGCATTCGCAGCATTGTCGGCGACGAAAATATTGGACGTCCTGTCCTCAAAGACACATACCGGCCGGGAGAATTCAGCATGGAACCGTTCACTGTCCCTTCAGGTTCATCGTCAGTGATTCCAGCCGGCCAATCCCGAGCGGCCATGCGCAAACTGCGCCCTGCCGATCCTGTTCCGGTCACAGTACAAGGGCAGATCCCGAAAGCATTTGTATTTCGGCAGAAGCGTTATGCCGTAGAACGCGCCTACGGTCCTTGGCTGACAAGCGGAGATTGGTGGCAAACCTCGCTATGGGGCTTCGAGCAATGGGACTTGGTAGCGCACGCACAGGACAGCACCATGTTGTGTTGCTGCCTGATGCGCGATCGTATTGAAAACTGTTGGCAGATGGCGGCGCTTTATGACTGATGCCTACGTGGAGCTGCACGCCGCCAGCGCATTCAGCTTCCTGAATGCTGCGTCCCTCCCCGAACAACTTATGGACCGCGCCGTCGAGCTGGAGATGTCGGGAATGGCGCTGCTTGACCGCAATGGACTCTATGGCTCTGCCCGCTTTCATGCCAGCGCGAAGAGGAAGGGTGTTCGCGGACACGTCGGAGCGGAAATTGCTGTATCGAGCTTCGGCTCGCACCTCACTCCGCCCGCGTGGGTGCCGCATCAGTACAAGCCCGAGCCGCCGCGTCTTTCCTTGCTCTGCGAATCGCGGGCAGGCTATCAAAATCTTTGCCAACTCATCACTCAGTTCAAGATGCGTGAGACAACGAAGGCGGAAGGCGCCGCGACCTTCAATGACCTGGAGCAATATGCTCTCGGCCTGATCTGCCTCACCGGAGGCGATGAGGGTCCGCTGGCCGCTGCCCTCATGCGCGGTGGAGAAGAGGCTGGACGCGACACCGTCGAGCAGCTGATACGTATCTTCGGCCGCGAGAATGTCTATGTCGAGTTGCAACGTCACCGGGAACGCGAGGAAGAATGGAGAAATCAAGCCGCGATCCGTATCGCCCAATCACTTAAGTTGTCAGTGCTCGCTACGAACGGAGTCCGCCATGCGACCGCATATGACCGCGAGATTCTGGATCTCTTTACCGCAATTCAGCATCACGTTCAGCTTGATCAGGCTGGCCGATTGCTCGCTCTGAACAGTCAACGTCATTTGCGCTCAGCGCGGGAGATGGCTGCACTCTTTCGCGATGTCGCCGGAGCGATTGAAAATACCGTCGCTCTATCCTCTCGCCTCCAATTTGAGTTGAGCGATCTCGGCTATGAGTTTCCGCATTATCCAGTGCCGGATGGCGAGACGATGGATACTTTTTTGCAGAAACGAGTTGCAGAAGGAGTCCAACGTCGTTACGGCCCAAAGAACGATCGCAGCTTGATGGAACGAGCGAAAAAGCAGGTGGAAAACGAGATTGCGCTGATCGCAAGGCTCGGCTTCTCCGGATATTTCCTGATCGTGTGGGACATCATCCAATACTGCAAGCGCAATAACATTCTGATTCAGGGCCGAGGGAGTGCCGCCAATTCCGCCGTTTGCTATGCGCTCGAAATCACGGCAATTGACCCGATCGGCATGGATTTGCTCTTCGAGCGCTTCCTGAGCGATAGCCGCGGCGAATGGCCGGACATCGATCTCGACCTCCCTTCAGAAGAAAAGCGTGAGCAAGCTATCCAGTACGTCTACAAACGATATGGCGAACTGGGTGCCGCAATGACAGCTAACGTCACCACCTATCGCCACAAATCAGCAGCGCGGGAAGTTGGCAAAGCGCTGGGTTTTGATGAAGAATCCTTAGGCCGTCTGTCGAGCCTCGCAGGTCAATGGGAATGGCGTGGCAAGACCGATACGATGGCGCACTCCTTCCAGGATGCAGGGTTCGACATTCAACATCCGCGCATCGCTAAATACCTTGAACTGTCCATGCGGATTCAAGATATACCGCGCAATCTCAGCCAGCATTCTGGTGGCATGGTGATCTGCAAGGTCCGTCTGAACCAGATCGTTCCGCTGGAGCGCGCCTCGATGCCTGGCAGAACCGTGGTCCAGTGGGATAAAGAAGACTGCGCGGACCTCGGCATCATCAAAGTAGACCTGCTGGGTCTGGGGATGATGGCTGTGATCAAAGACTGCCTGGAACTGATTCCTACGCACTACGGCGAGAAGATCGACCTGGCTCATCTGCCGGAAGACGATGAGGTCTATCGAACAATGCAAACAGCCGATACAGTCGGCATGTTCCAGGTCGAGAGCCGCGCGCAGATGGCCTCGCTGCCGCGCAACAAGCCTGAGAAATTCTATGACCTTGTTGTGCAGGTCGCCATCATCCGGCCGGGCCCGATCGTTGGACAAATGATGCACCCGTATATGAGAAGGCGGCAGAAGAAAGAAGAAATCTCCTATCCGCATCCTTCGTTGAAACCGGTGTTGGAGCGTACTCTCGGCGTGCCTATTTTTCAGGAGCAGTTGCTCCGAATGGCCATGACGGTTGCCAACTTCTCGGGCGCAGAGGCTGATGAGCTGCGCCGCGCCGTCGGCATGCGCCGTTCCTGGGAGCGCATGAAAAGCCTGGAAGGTAAACTCCGCGCTGGAATGACCGCCAATGACATCGACGCTTCTACTCAAGACAATATCGTTCAGAACATCAGCTCATTCGCGTTATATGGTTTTCCGGAGTCGCACGCTGCCTCCTTTGCATTGATCGCGTATGCTTCGGCTTACTTCAAAGTGAAATACCTGGCTGCCTTTACTTGTGCGATCCTCAACAATCAGCCCATGGGTTTCTACTCGCCTGCAGTCTTAGTCAAGGATGCGCAACGGCACGGCCTGCGGGTGAAGCCTATCGACATTCAAAGCTCAGATTGGTTCTGCACAGTTGAACATGAATCCGATGGATCACTGTCTTTGCGCATGGGACTCGGCTATGCCAAGCGACTGCGAAAACAAGCCGCAGAAGCTCTCGTACTATCCCGTAGGCAGAGCGGTCTTTTTCGCTCAGCAGAAGACCTTGCCTTGAGGGTGCCATTGATCGAAAAGGATGAGCTCGCACTACTGGCCCGTATAGGTGCTTTGAATAAAGTCGAGAGAATCGCACACCGCCGAGACGCCCTCTGGCAGGTGGAACGCGCCGGAAAGATAGAAGGCCCCCTGCTCAGGCAAAGCGAATGGCTAGGAGAAGATTCGAAAATACAGCCTCTACAACAAATGAATGCGGAAGAGCGGTTGGTCTCGGATTACGCCGGGACAGGATTGACGATCGATAAGCACCCAATGTTTTATCGCCGCCTGGAGCTACGCCAGGAAGGAATTCGATCAGCCCAAGAGCTCAAACATTGTAAGGATGGAGAATATGTGCGAGCTGCAGGCTGCGTCATCGCACGACAACGGCCCGGCACAGCCAAAGGCTTTATCTTTATATCAATGGAGGACGAGACAGGAATCGCCAACGTCATCGTCACTCCCGATCTTTATGACCGCGACCGCTTGGTAGTCACTCGCAGCAAGTTTCTACTGGTCGAAGGCACTCTGCAAAACCAAGATGGTGTGATTCATGTGAAAGCATGCCGACTCCGCATGCTCGCTGACGCAACCTTGCCAATACAATCACATGACTTTCACTAACGAGGTTAGCGTTGCTTCACCGTTCGCTTCTCAGCCAGTCGGTCGAATATTTCTCAATGGCTATCCTGACCAGTTGACTGCGTGTCCTCACGCCTGCCTTGTTGAACAACTCTTGGATGGTCGCCTTTACGGAAGCTTCTGAGACTTGTAATTTCGCAGCAATCTCCTTGTTCGCGAGTCCATCAAGAATGCCGCGGAGGACCAGGTGCTGTCGTTCACTCAGAGACCGGACGCTCTCCTCCAATCCTCTTTCGCTTGACTCAGCGATCACGGACCGCATAATTCCCTGGTCCAGCCACGTCTCACCTTTCGCCACCTTGCTAATAGCATCTATCAGCTGTCCAGGGCTTCTGTGTTTGAAGATCACACCAGCCACGCCTGCGTTAAGGGCGTTGAGCGTGACACTGTCTCGCATGCCGGCCGTCACTATAAGGATCCGCACGCTGCTCTCAAGCGCTTGGAGTTCTAGAATTTAAGTCTGTCCCGAATTCTTCACCTAAATCGTAATCCAGCAAGATGACGTCAACAGCAGTGCTGCTGAGAAGTTGACGCGCTTGAGCGATCGTTGCACAGTGATCGACGACCATAAATTGAGGCTCCGCCTGCAACAATCGCACCAGGCTCTCGCGGAAGAGAGTGTGGTCGTCGATCAGTAGAATTCGGATAGGGTCGTTCATGAGATTGTCTCGCATTGATTTACTTGCAGTAGTTCAACTATGAAGCAGGCTCCGCCCGGGAGGGCTCTGTATTGAAGGTCACCTCCGAAGGTACGCACAAAAGCACGGGATAAATATAGACCGAGGCCACTTTGCTGAGCTCCAGCCTGGAATGGACGGAAGAGCTGCTCCGGCCTCTCAACGCCGCCACCGTTGTCAATAAATTCGACGAGGACGCGATGCCCCTCCGTCCTCGCGCAGATGGACAGCACCTTGTCCTTCTTTTGGGACAATGCCCGGCGACTATTGGCAGTCAGGTTCAGAAAGACCTGTATCAGATTGGATTGATCGCCCCATACAGGCGGCAAATCCGACCCTAATATCCAATCACATTCGATGCCTTCCTCGCGCAATGCCGGAGCTATCACAATTTTAAGGTCGTCCAATACAGTACTGAGATCAACCTCTGTGGCCTGATCTGAGGAATGGCGAAGGTCTACCGCGGCGATTCGTTCCAACGCAAGAACGAGGCTTCCCAGGGCTTCAAAATCCTTATTCTGTGACAGGAACTCACTGCGCGAAAGATTCTGGTGCACGACGGCGATTGCTCCGCATACGTTGCGAATTTCATGAGAGACCGCCCCAACTGCAATACGAGATCCGTTTAGCATCTGGTGCAGACTGATTTCTTCCCGAGTACGCAACTCCTCGGATGCATCAAGAATCATGGCTGCCAGGCGGGACCCCGCATCTGTGCTATAGGTCGAGAAACAAATGTCTGCCAGAAATACTTCGCCATCCTCGCGCTGTCCGCGTGACTGCATGACTGCGCGGAACAACTGGTGGCTCGTATCTTGGCTCGAAATATTCGCAAGAGACGGAAAGTAGCGATGGATCGATCGCCCCGAAAGCGTTGCCGGCCCCAGTGCCAACATGCGATGCGCCGCTTCATTAGCCATGAGCACACAGCCATCCGCGTTGGCAGTAATGATAGCCGCCGGACTGCTTTCGATTAGTACTTTCAACTGCTCTTCCGCCTCTCGACGGGCGTCCCGCTGTTTCTCAATCTCGTGGAGATGTTCGACAACGACCTGCCGATTGCGGTTTACCTCGTAAACAAAGAGCCCTACGCAAAAGAATGCAGCGAAATAGAGGACATCTCGCGGCATGCCAATTCTGAAGCTCCAGACAAATTGATCGAAGTTTTCGGTGACGAATGTACAAAGCAAAGCGACGCCAGCGATCTGCCACGGACGCAATACTCTGCCCACCATGAGCATAGGCAGCAAATAGAGGAAGCCGAGGGGCAAGTCGTTGGCCAAGCGCCAATCGATGAGCGCAATGACGGCGATCAGAAGACCGGCCCGGAATAACACGGACCTCCTGCTGCCTCGAAGTAATTGTGAAAGCATAACTCTCCGTTCTATTTTCCCGATGAAAAAACGCATCCGAGAAGCGCATCGACGCTCGTATGACAAATGCCCTTCGTCATCATAGTCAGATTGATCTCCTCAGAAACCACCATCAAACTCTCGATTGACTTAGCGATAGGAAAATTGACCGAAAGATAGCCTCGTTCATCTGAAAGATAGGCTCTACTGCGCCGGCGCAGCCTCTAGGCTATCTATAGGAATTGTTCTCAAGTGCCCAGTTACTGCGACCTGCCGGGCGTGGAAAGATGGCAAATATTGGTAAGCCTGGAATTTAGAAACCAAAGATCGATTGCATGACTCTCTCAAAATCATCATCAAATCTTATTCTGCTATATCTTGCTGTGTTCGCGGGGGTAATGCTTACAGGCAAGCTGGCAAACGCCCAATCCGGCTACACGTGGGAGCAGATCAAGAGCAAGTTCGAGACCGCCAACCCCACGTTGCAGGCAGATGACATCAATGTGCAGGAGATGAAGGCCGGAGAAATCACCGCGTACCTCCGCCCAAATCCGCAGTTCACTCTGTCGACGGATGGGACTCAAATCGCTCGCTATCAGGGAGTTTGGAAACCAACAGCCGGGACTCAGGTGTCACCCAACTTTAGTTATCTCCATGAGCGGGAGCACAAGCGGGAGTTGCGTTTGGAGAGTGCGCAAGAAGGCACGCAGATTGCGACCTCGCAGCATCAGGACCTTGAGCGCAATCTTCTCTTCAATCTGCGTGCCGCGTTCGTCCAGACGCTCCAGGCGAAGGCGATTCTGGACGTGACCCGACAGCAACTCGATTACTACGATCACATCATAGAAATCAGCCGGGCACGCTTCAAGGGTGGCGATCTTGCCCAGATCGACCTGGACAGAATTGAGTTGCAGCGCGTGCAGTACGAGTCTGATCTGCAGACAGCCGAGGTTGCTCTGCGCACCTCCAAGATCCAGTTGCTACAGCTACTGAACGACAGAACGCCGGTAGACCAGTTCGACATTCAGGGACCATTCGATTTCTCTGACCAATTGCAACCCTTGGATGCCTTTCGTCAGATCGGCCTGGACAATCGGCCTGATCTGAAGGCGGCGCTTGAGTCGATTCAGCAAGCGGATACTAATCACGAACTTGCTATCTCCAATGGTTCGACTGATCCGACTTTGGGGGCGTGGTATACGTACAACCCATCGTTCGATAACCCATATGCCCACCAAACAATCGGGGCCAGCGTGAGCATTCCGCTTCGCATCTTTGATCGCAATCAAGGCGAAAAACAGCGCACACAGCTGGATATTGGCCGCAATCAGCAACTGACCGATGCGACACGAGCCCAGGTATTCAGCGATGTGGATTCAGCGTATGCCGAGGTCAATGGCAATGCGATCCTGTTACGACCCTACAAAGAAAAATATATAGCCCAGGCAGTGCGTGTCCGGGAAACCGTAACTTACGCCTATCAACATGGAGGCGCGTCGCTGATGGATTTCTTGAATGCGCAAAGCGATTACCGCAACGTGCAGTTGGCCTATCTGCAACTCATAGGTTCCTATTTGACAGCCGCCAGCCAGTTAAACCTTGCCGTCGGGCGCGAGGTGATTCAATGATGAGCAGATCGCTCTTAAAGTTAGTCGCCTCTCTCGTGGCGTGCCTCTCCGTGGTTGGATGCGAAAAGAAGTTCAATCCAGCAGATGGCGCCCCGCAATCCTCCAAGCCAATGGAGGTTGGCGACATGAGTTTGGTGACCGTCGACAAGCGGGACCAGTTCCCCTTGGTTTCCGCCGCAGGAATCGAAGCCCCGGCGGAGCTAAAGGTCACAGGAACTGTCAATCCCGATATATCGCGCGAAGTTCCCGTTATCTCGCTTGCCAGCGGTCGCGTCGTGGACATCAAAACGCGGCTTGGCAACGATGTCAAAAAAGGCCAGTTGCTCCTCAAGGTACAAAGCCCCGATATCACTAATGCCTTTGATGCGTATCTAAAGGCCGTCAATGATGAGCAACTAGCTAGTAAGGCTTATGCACGTGCGAAAGATCTCTACCAGCACGGCGCTGTCTCCCAAAGCGCGTTGGAACAGGCGGAGGACACAGAGAAAGACATGAGGGCTGACCTAAATGCCACCGAAGAACAACTTAATACTCTCGGGGTAAACAAAGAACATCCAAGCAGCATCGTTCCCGTGTATGCACCGATCTCGGGTGTGGTGGTCGCGCAGAATGTTACAAATGCCGCCGCAGCCGGAGTGACATTCTCAGGATCGCCAACCGTGTTCACTATCGCGGATATGTCTTCCCTTTGGATTCTCTGCGACGTTTATGAGAATGACCTGCCGAAGATCGCGCTCGGCCAGACTGCAACCGTCAACACGAATGCTTATCCAAGAAGACCACTGATTGGGCGAATCTCGGACATAGAGCCGATCCTCGATCCAGCCATACGAACTGCCAAGGTGCGTATTGAGCTTGCAAACCCGGGCTTCCTCAAAATCGGAATGTTTGTAACCGCCATCTTTCAAAGCAAAGAGAAACAAACGCACATCGTCGTCCCGGCCACTGCCGTCCTTCATCTTCGCGACCGCGACTGGGTTTATGTCGCAGCCGGAGACAGCCATTTCCGACGAGTGGAGGTTCATGCGGGTCCGATGCTCTCAGGGAACAAGCAGGAGTTGCTTTCTGGCTTGGCCGTCGGTCAGACCGTGGTATCGAACGTTCTGCAGCTCGAATCTACGCTGGAGTCGCAATGATCCGGCGGATCGTAGACTTTGCGTTGAACAATCGATTTCTTGTTCTGGGTGGAGCGCTTCTACTCTTCGTGTGGGGCGTCGTTTCGTTTCACAACCTTCCCGTCGAAGCTTATCCCGACGTCGCAAACAACTACGTAAACATCATTACCCAGTGGCCCGGGCATTCCGCAGAAGACATCGAAAAGCAAGTGACGGTTCCGACCGAAATTCAGATGGCGGGAATCCCGCACCTACAGCATTTACGTTCGACGACGCTGGCGGGCTTGTCCAGCATTATGCTCATCTTCGACGATGAATCCGACAACAATTGGAACCGCGAGAGAGTTGTCGAAAGAATGGGCATGGTGTCGCTGCCTGCGGGCCTGGTGCCTCAATTGGGCACAGACTGGAGCCCTGTCGGCCAGATCTACTTCTACACAATCGAGAGTAAGAACCCAAAGATTGACGTCATGGAGATCAAGTCCATCGAAGACTGGACGCTCGAGAAACAGTTCAAACAAGTCTCAGGTGTCGTGGATGTGTCCAGTCTCGGCGGCGAGACGAGGGAATATCAAATCCGCCTCGACCCAGACAAACTCGTCTCCTATGGATTGAGCATAGCCCAGGTTGAGCAGCAGTTAGCCAACAACAACACCAACGCCGGCGGCAGCTATATCGTTGCAGGAGCGCAACAGATTAATGTGCAGGCGGTAGGGCTCGTCGCCACCGTGCAGGATATTGAAAACACCGTCATCAAAACGCAGGCCGGCACGCCATTGTGGGTGAAGGACATCGCCACAGTCGAGCAGGGTCCAAAGATTCGGCTAGGGCAGAACGGTAGAACCATCCGCCGCGAGGACGGGAAGCTCATCGACAACCAGGATGTCGTGGAAGGCATTTTGTTGCTGCAAAAGGGCGAGGATTCAGATCCTGTTCTCGGCGGTATTGAAGCGAAAGTGCAGGAACTGAATGATCGAATTCTTCCCAAGGGGGTGAAGGTCGTTCCATTTCTCGATCGCAGCGATCTGATCCATTACACCACGCACACAGTGCTGCACAATCTGACCGAAGGGATTGTGCTGGTTGTAATCGTGCTCTTCCTGTTCCTCGGCAATGCGCGTGGCGCACTGATTGTCGCGTTGACCATTCCCTTCTCGCTGCTTTTTGCTTCGATATGTCTGGATCTGCGTCACATTCCGGCCAACCTCCTTTCGCTCGGGGCACTGGACTTCGGGATGGTCGTCGACGGCGCGGTGGTGATGGTGGAGAACATCGTCCGCCACTTGAATCAGCGTGGCCGGGAAGATGAGACTCCGGCAGAAAAGATCAAAGCAGCTGCGCACGAAGTACAACGGCCCGTCTTCTACGCGATCGGCATCATTATCACAGCGTATCTGCCAATTTTCACGTTGCAAGCAGTGGAAGGACGCCTCTTCAAGCCTATGGCCTGGACGGTCGCGTTTGCCCTACTTGGCGCACTGATCTTCTCCATGGTGCTCGCGCCTGTTCTCTCCAGCTTTCTATTCCGACGCGGCGCCAAGGAATGGAGTAACCCAGTATTGGTTTGGCTGATTGACGGGTACAAGAACGCTGCTGCATTTGCCATTCGAAGCCGGTATCTTACGGTGGGCCTTGCGAGCTTGGCCCTTGCACTGTCGGCCTACTTGGCGTTCAGCGGAGTTATTGGTTCAGAGTTTCTCCCACATCTGGACGAGGGATCCATCTGGGTGCGCGGAACACTAGCCCCAAGCACCGGACCCGACGAGAGCGTGGCCATTGCCAACAAGACGCGGGTGTTGCTGGCCTCATTCCCCGAAGTAACTGAGACCACGAGTCAGGTTGGCCGAGCCGACGACGGTACGGACACTACCGGATTTTTCAATACAGAGTATTACGTCGGGCTCAGGCCCAAAAGCGAATGGCGACCTGTCTTCAACCAGAACAAGGAGAATCTGATTGCATCCATGAATCAGGAACTGGAGAAGATACCTGGAGTCATCTGGAACTTCTCGCAGCCTATCTCGGACAATGTGGAAGAGGCAGTGAGTGGCGTAAAAGGCGAGTTGGCCGTCAAGATTTATGGCGACGATCTGAAGACACTTGAGACGAAGGGCAACGAGATTGTCAGCATCATGAGCAACATCCCCGGCGTCGAGGACTTGGGGCTGTTTCGAGTAATCGGCCAACCAAATCTCACGTTTACTGTCGACCGGCAGGCTGCCGCACGCTTCGGAATCAATGTGGCCGACGTGCAGGATACGATCCAAACTGCTGTCGGCGGTACCGCAGAGAGTCAAGTACTGCAGGGGGAGGCCCGTTACGATCTCGTGCTCCGCTATCAGCAGCCGTACCGCAATACCCGTGAGGCAATTGAGAATGTGCGTCTCCTATCTCCCTCCGGAGAGCGTGTCTCCCTGGCACAACTAACCAAGGTCGCCACCACGGACGGTGCCGAAGAGATCTATCGCGAAGGACAACAGCGCTATATCGCCGCGAAGTACAGCGTTCGTGGGCGCGATCTCGGAAGTACGGTCGAAGAGGCCATCGACAAGGTGAACAAGCAGGTATCTCTGCCTCCGGGATACCACGTTGACTGGGCCGGAGAGTATGAGAGCCAGAAACGCTCGCAGAGGCGGCTGTTCCTGGTCCTCCCGATCACCATCCTTCTGATCTTCGCGATCCTCTACACGATGTTCAAATCTGGCAAGTGGGCAACCTTGATTATGGCGAACGTGGCGATGGCCCCTATTGGTGGATTGCTCGCGCTGCTCATCACGCACACAAACTTCAGCGTCTCCTCGGGGGTTGGCTTCCTGGCCCTTTTCGGCGTCTCCGTGCAGACCGGAGTGATCATGCTCGAATACGTTAACCAGCTTCGTGTGCAGGGCCACTCGATTGAAGATGCCGCCATCGCCGGAGCTGTGCTTCGACTGCGCCCAATCATTATGACTATGCTGGTTGCCACTCTTGGCTTGCTGCCGGCCGCTATGTCTCATGGCATCGGGTCCGACTCGCAAAGGCCGTTCGCCATTGTCATCGTTGGAGGGCTCATTGGTGCCCTCGCCATCAGCGTCTTTCTGCTTCCCACCCTCTATGTGTGGATCGCGGGGGAAAAAGATGTTCTCCCGGTGTCGGAGACGGAGTTTGAGAACTAGTGCCAGTGAGTGTTGGAATTGCCCCGGGAGAGTCCCTCGTAGAGGGACTCTGTGCGTCCTGAAGAAAGTTACGTATCGAGGTCTTCTGTAGTATGGGTTTCGGGTAGCTCGAACTCACTTCCGCCTCCAAACTGGATTCACCGCACGCATGAAGAGACGTTTTGTTATTACGACTTGTCTGATAGCGACCATAATTCTCACGGCCGTCGCTTTGTATTTGTCACATAACAAACCCTCAAATCCGCTTGTAGAACAGACGTATGCCGACTCGATGAGTTGCGCTCAATGCCACACTACGGAAGCTGCGGGATACGCAAGCACCGGCATGGCTCACGCTTTCTACAGACCGCAGGCGAAGGATACGATCGAGATTCCGACCAAAGACCGCCAGTTTTTCCACGCAGCGTCCGGCACCTATTACAGTATGACGGAGCATGGGCGCGAGTACTTTCAACGCAGGTGGCAACAGGGATTCGACGGTAAGTCGGATAACATCGAAGAGTTAAAGATCGACTACGTTATGGGTTCGGGAAACCACGTGCGCACGTATCTGCACCAAGAAGAGGACGGCACGCTGATCGAACTTCCGCTCGCTTGGTATGCGGAATCGGGTGGTCACTGGGGAATGAATCCCGGGTACGACAATCCACATCCGATGACCCGCCGGCCCATTGCATACGAATGCATGTTCTGCCACAACGCCTATCCGAAGATACCTGCGACCGCACATCGCGATCTTTCCGCCAGCCCGATATATAACGGCCCATTGCCAGAAGGCATCGATTGCCAACGTTGCCACGGTCCAGGATCTGCTCATGTCAAAGCTGCGCAGACCACCGGGGCGTCGATTTCACAGATACGCTCACTGATCCTCAATCCGGCGCGCTTGAGTAACGAACGCCAGATGGAGGTCTGCGAACAGTGTCACCTCGAAACTACCAGCCGCCCTCTGCCAGATCGCATCCGCCACTACGATCAGCAGCCGTTCGGATATATGGCGAACCAGCCGCTCGCCAGTTTTAACTCTTACTTCAGCCGAGATCCTGAAAAGGGCCGCACCGACAACTTTGAGATCGTTAGTGCACCGTACCGACTGAGGCAGTCACGTTGCTATCTCAAAAGTGAGGGCGCGCTGACATGCGAGACATGCCACAACCCGCACGACCTTCACAAGGGTGCAGAGTCGGCTTCGTACTACACATCCATTTGCATGAAGTGTCACGCTGCGAGTCTGCTCACGCAGATTGCAATCCACAAGCACCCCGCCTCAAACGACTGCGTCTCCTGCCATATGCCCAAGCGGCGCACCGAGGATGTAGTACACGCCATCATGACGGACCATCTAATCCAGCGGCGTGCACCGCCCAGCAAAGACCTGCTGGCAGAACGGCAGGAAATTCCGGAAACGTCTGCGAATGCCTATCACGGTGACGTGAGACGCTATCTTCTGGACCAGGAAGTCCCGAGCCCAACGGATGACCTTTACAACGCCCTTGCTCAAGTGATTGATCGCTCCAACCTGGAAGCGGGTGTTCCCCAATTGGAGCAGGCAATTCAATCGCAGCATCCTGAACAGCCGAATTTCTCCATCGAGCTTGGAGATGCGATGCGCCATGTCGGCAATTTGCCGGGCGCAATAAGCGCATATCGGAAGGCACTCATCCTTGATCCTCTTTCGTCGCGCGCTCAAAGGCGTCTTGGAGCAAGCCTCGGAAGCAACGGACAGGAAGATGAGGCGCTGGCTGTCCTGCAAAGGGCAATTGACCAAGACCCTGGCAACGCCCTTCTATGGTATGAACAAGCATTAGTTGAATCGACGTCAGGCAAACGGGAGAAAGCGATTGCAGATCTCAAGAAAACGCTCCAACTCAAACCAGAGTTCGCTGATGCGCAGAACAAT
This sequence comes from uncultured Acidobacteriaceae bacterium, assembly GCA_963841335.1. Lineage (GTDB taxonomy): Bacteria > Acidobacteriota > Terriglobia > Terriglobales > Acidobacteriaceae > Edaphobacter. The sequence continues at coordinate 2,402,242 of CAWJCF010000001.1, forward strand.
CTAGGAACTAATTTGGCCCAGAGCGGAGACACACAGGGCGCAGAAGCAGCCTTCCGCGCAGCATTGACCATCAATCCATACGACGCCGGAGCCAGGGCTAACCTTGGCCGTCTGCTGGCAGGAGAAGCTGACTGGAAGCAGGCTGCCTTCCAACTACAGAAAGCCACTCAACTGGATGGAACCGATGCCAATGCCCACATGGCCTACTCGGTAGTGCTTGTGCAGATGAATCGCCTCCCCGAAGCAGAAAAAGAGGCTGAGTCCGCCGTGAAGGCCGATCCAAAATCTTCACAAGCGCGTGAATTACTGGGGCAAATCCTGGCGCAGAAAAGCAGATAAAACTTGGCGCGAACTTTAGATCGGTTCCGTTGCCTCGTGTGCGTATGTAATTTTTTCGTAAAGAAAACGGAAGAACAGCCTTCGCTTTCAGGGGAAAGCGGCTCGCGATCAGCTTGTGACCATGTTAGTACCGACGGTCTATTGCCTGCAATAAACGTCGGATAAACCCAGTAGCAAAACACAAAACGGTTGCGCGTCGCGACTTGCCTCTTCCTGTATTAGTTGAAGAGGTGATCCGGTTTACCTCTGTCTATCCCGATGGGGAGAAGGGAGTTGACAAAGCTTCTCCGAATGTTTTCTTATGGTGGCCGCAATTGTTTTCTCTACAAACTTTATCGAGATAAGCGTTTATCCATGCAGTGAACGGGCGGACAAATTCCGGGAGAGATAACGGCTTCCCGGGAGAAATGAAAAATGGCCCGCAGTTCGATTTTCAAAGGCTCTGTAACGCATTTTCTGGAGGCTTTATCGTGAATTTCACACATGTAGCTAGCAAGGTCTTATTTAGTTCGAGGTTTGGCATGCATCGGCGGATCGCAGTCGTCGTACTTGGCGCGATCGGATGGAGCTTAATGCCCGCTGCTTTCAGTCCTCTTACCAGCGTGGCGTACGCGCAAAACACGAACGCGACGATCCGCGGACAGGTGCTGGATCCCACCGGTGCCTTGGTACCCAACGCCAAAGTTGTGATCCTCAATGAGCAGACTGGCGTGGTGGTGTTCAATGGCGCCTCAGACTCTGCTGGTGCCTTTGTGGCGCCGCAGGTCATTCCAGGAACCTATCGGATCACAGTGACAGCCGAAGGGTTGAAGCAAGCTGTGATCAAAGACCTCGTTGCGACGGTGGCCCAGGTCGCTTCAGTCAATGTGACGATGGAAATTGGCGGGGCAACCGAGGTGGTGACGGTTCAGTCCAATGGCCAGGAACTGGATCGAAGCACATCAACCATCTCAACACTCATCTCTCCGCAGGACGTCCAAAACCTTCCCCTGCAGCAACGTACTACAGAGAACCTGTTGGCGTTCATCCCCGGAGTAGTGCATGGAGGCGCTGCCGATCAACCATCAACCTCGCAGCTCTCGATCAACGGCAGCCGCACGTTGAACACAGAAGTGCTGCTTAATGGTGTTTCGACAATCGTCGCCTCTACAGGAACACCGGCAGCGCTACCTTCGCCAGATGGTGTCGACCAATTCCGCGTAATCACTACCAATGCGCCCGCCGAGTATGGCCGCACCTCCGGCGCTGTGATCTCGGTGAATACCATCTCCGGAACCAACACCTATCATGGGAATCTCTACTTCCTTGTTACGAAATGAGGCGTTCGACGCCAACCAGTACTTCCACAAGGACACGATCAACGCTACGACCGGAGCCGTCACGCCGCGTAACCGCGATCGCTTCTTCCAGGGAGGTGGTTCTTTCGGCGGACCGATCCGGATCCCTCATCTCTACAACGGCCGCGACAAGACCTTCTTCTTCGTCAACTACGACCGCACGATCCAGCCAAACTCGACTCTTGTGACACAAACGGTCCCTACTGCAGGCGCAGCGCTTGGGTGATCTCTCGAACTACTCAGGCGAAGATTTACCAGCCTGGCGGCACAAACACGCCACAATTCACAAACAACCAGGTTGGCCCAATCGACCCCGCGGCCGCCAAGATACTCGCCCTTCTGCCTCTTCCGAATACGATCGGCACTTTCGATGCGGTGAACAACCGTTACACAGGCAACTGGACTTCGCTGCAAAACCTGACTGGACACATCCAAAAGATAGTGGTGCGTGTTGATGAAAACCTAACCACCAAAGACAGGCTCAGCTTTAACGTCTACCGTTACACCAACACCTCGCCGAACGCCGTCACCTATAACAGTCCATTGCTTAACACGACATGGGATTGCTCCTGCTCAAACGCATGGCTGCCTTCGGTCGACTACACACGCGTATGGACCCCGACTCTCGTCATGGACCTGAACATGGGCTTTTTCCGCAACGTCGTGCTCCGCAACCCTCCTGGAACTGGAGGCAATGTGTCGCAAACGATCGGAATTGCGTCGCTGCCCTTGAACCAGATCCCCCAGATCTCCGCCAGTTCGGGCACTCAAGACAGCGGCAGCAACAATTTTGGCTTTAGTAACATCGGCGCGGATACCAACACGAACCAGGTCAACATCACCAACACCTACACCCCCTTCGGTACGGTTACGAAGACCTACGGCCCTCATACTTTCAAAGTCGGCGCGTCACTTCGCATGAACCAGTTCAACTCGTTCAACCCTGCCACTACCCCACCGGGGCTGTTTACGTTCGACGGCTCCATTACGAACCATGGAGCTTCCGGAACTCCAAACACGCAAATTGCCGATTTCCTCCTCGGCAAGATCAAAACGACGAGCTACGAGCAGACCCAGCCGCTCACCGGAAGGCGCAACACCAACTTCGGCATGTTCTTTCAGGACGACTGGAAGGCTACGCCTAAGCTGACCCTCAACTTGGGAATTCGCTACGAGTACGAGTCGGCGCTGACGATTGCCACAAATATCTACAGCCGTATCAACCCCAACACAGGAGTCCTGTTGGCGGCTGGTCTCAATGGTGTCTCCCGTTCGCTCAATATCGCCACGCCGAAGGCCGACGTTTCGCCGCGGATCGGCCTGGCCTATAGCGTCAACGAAAAGACAGTCGTCCGCGCTGCCTTCGGCACCTTCTACGGGACCATCTTCCAGAACCTCGGCGGTCAACTCGCCTACCCGGGTTTTGACAATACCGTCACGACCAACAACCTGGGGACGGCAGTCGCCCAGCCATTCTCGCTTTCGCAGGGTATCCCGCTTTCGCCTCCGCCAAATCTGCAGAATCCCTTCGCTGCGTTAGTAACTTCTTCAGCCACTAATCCGTACAGCCCCCAGATTTCGTTCAACAACCAAAGCCACATGCCACTGGTGCAGCAGTGGAATATTGGCTTCGAGCGTCAGTTGCCTCTCTCCCTTACGCTCGAGGTCAACTACATCGGCAACCATGCACTCCACCTCTCCTATAACCTGAACGAGAACGTTGTTCCTCTGGCATCAGTACCTGCGGTGCAGCTTGCCAACACCAGCGTCACCACCCAAAATTCTTTGCAATTCCCGAATCTCAAACAATTCACGGTGAACAACAATACCGGAGGCTCCAACTACAACGGGTTGCAGGTAACGGTGCGCCGCGAGTTCAACACCCGCCTCGCGATTCTCTCCAACTACACCTACTCGAAGAGCCTGGACGATGGCAGCACCATCTATAACTTCTCGGCTCCGAATGGAACTGCGAATTCACAATACGCCGTCGCTGGTCCGAACTTCATCAAAGACTTGGCGCCAAGCAACATCGACGTCACCAACGTACTGAACTTCGCTATGGTCTATACGACTCCGGGTCCGTGGTATCTACGCAACTGGCATATTTCGCCGGTCTTCATCGCCCACACCGGACTGCCCGTAAATATCACTCAGACCAATGAGATTCCAGGCTCATCGCAGCGTCCTAACGGAAACCCTCAGCTCGTCAAGCTGAAGAATTGGACTAAGAACGGAGCTGCGGTGCAATACTACGATTCTGCAACCGATCCTAACTTCCCGCTGACTGCGTCAGGTCCGGTCTTCAACACAATTAATGGCACCCGAACGCAAATTGTCACTACGGGCTTTGGAAACGTCTCACGCGACTCTAACCGAGCACCCGGTGAGTTGGACTTCGATGCGTCGGTATCGAAGGACTTCAAGATATGGGAAGCTCTGAATTTCCAGTTCCGTGTCGATGCCTTCAACGTCATCAACCATACTAACTTCCAGGCGCCCAGCGGTTCCCTCACGGTGACAGAGGTTGGGACCTCGCCGACATTCGCGACGTCGTCCGGCTTCGGCAAGATCACGGGCACGCAACCTAACCGCACGATGCAATTGTCTGCGCGCTTTTTCTTCTGACCTTTTGTTTACTGATATACCTACTCGGAAGGTCACCTCAGTTGGGGTGACCTTCTCTTTTCTGCAGTTCCGTCGGATTAATAGAAGTCATAGCGCGACGTCGATGGTTAGCCGCTGATGTCTTCGCAGACCAACTCTGGAAGAGGCCTGCGTGGCGGCCGGCGATGAGGAGCGCTTGCCCCTGAACACGGGACTGCCAATCGAGCGTAGGGCCAGAGGTCTGCACGCAAGGTGCCGGCCCTATATATTGCTCGAGCGTGGTGGCCAGAGTTGAAGGCTCGTAGATCCCACATAGCATCCAGTGAGCGTGGAGAGAGTTTGTTTATGGTCAATTTGCGTGGAACTTTACGAAACTGAACGTTTGATAGCGATGTGATCAAAAAATGGAGTAGATTTGAAGAGCTGCAACTCTAAATATTGCATTTCGGAGCCACTTCGCCCGGTACACTTCGGCGAAAACTAGACCATGTCGACAAAAACTGATCTTCGTTCTGACCGCATTATGAAGGCGCTTCTGCGCGCCGGAGACATCTCTGTTCAGGAACTGGTGGATCAGGTGGGGACCTCGGCACCCAGCATCCGGCGCGATCTGGCGCGACTGGAGAAGCGTGGTCTCGTTCTCCGCACGCACGGGGGCGCGACGCTTGTGGAACCGCTGCTATACGAGCCGTTCCGCCACGATACATCGTTTCAGGCGCGCGAGTTGCGTTCGGCTGATGCGAAGCGCAGGATCGGCGTGGCGGCGAGCGAGTTGATCGGCGAGTCGGAGACGATCGGGCTGACTGCGGGGACGACGACTACGCAGATTGGACGGTCGCTACGGCACCGCAGAGGCATCTCGGTTATTACGAATGCTTTGAATATCGGGATGGAGCTGTGCAATCAACCGGCGATCAAGACGATGCTGACAGGCGGGACGCTGGCGTGGGCGTGGACGTTTGCGCTGGCCGGGCAGCCTGCGCTGAACTTTCTGCGCGACGTCTATCTCGACAAGGCGTTTGTTAGCGTCACGGGGTTCGATCTGGAGCGGGGAGTCACGACGCTCGAGTTGGAGGAGGCCGCTGTCTCGCTGGCCATGCTTCGCAATGCGAAGAAGGTGATTGTTGTCGCAGACTCGAAGAAGATCGGCGTCGTTAGCCCGGCCCTGATCTGCCCAATCTCTGCGATACATATGCTAGTGACGGATCACGATATTCCGAAGCATGTGCATGACGAGCTGACTGCGCGCGGGGTTGAGGTCATTCTCGCTTAGCTTCGACTTTGGGTGAGGCGCGGGGAATGCCGCCCTGATCCGAGGATGGCGGGTTCGTTGTGTGCCGCCAGGTTTCGAGCAGCGTGGTGATCGGCGAGAGCACGGGCGGCGCTGCTCCATCGGGCCTACTGGGTTATCTGTTTGCATGGAGAGCCGAGGGACGAACCCCGCGCTGAACACCAAAACGGCCGCCAAACTCCGCCAATCAGAGCCCGGTGTTCTGCGCAGATTGTGGAAAACTTGGCAAGCGAGCTTCTTTCAGGACTGTTTCGCACACAAAATGAACGATATTTGATCGCCGTGGGGATTATTTGCAAATCAATGAAAAATGACCATTTGAGTCTAATTTAGACAGATTTATGGTCGTAAACCCGCGTAAAGAGCGAATTATTTTTAGCGAATTTTCATTTACCTATTGCATATCTCCCCCTGTGCGGGTAAATTTCACACATTCGAGAACAGTTTTGAGCGCTCAAGCCTCATTTGAACAAAAAAGTGGCCGTCAAGGTCCGTTAGCAAATATTTAGCAGCGCACACTCTAGCCAGGAGACCCTCCGATGTCAGTCAAATGTAATAAACCCTTATCCGCTGCGATGCTTCATCTTGCATTGCTGTTTACGGTGGGTGCCGCCTGTCTTTTCCCTGGGGCCTCGTCCACTGCCTACGCTCAACAAGCGGCCGGTGCAATTACCGGCACTATAACGGATCAAAGCGGGGCTCCAATCGCTAGCGCCGTGGTCACGGTGCGGGACCTGGATCGCTCAACCACCTGGACCGCCAAGACCAGCAGCGCCGGCCTCTACGAGTTTCCGCAGATCCCGGTCGGCAACGTTGAGATCAAGGCGGAGGCCACTGGTTTCGCCACGACGCGACGCAACGGTTTCACCCTGACGCTGAATCAGGTCGCCCGGGTGGACTTTGCGCTGAAGGTTGGCAATGTAAACACGACGGTTGAGGTGAACGCTGCCCCGCCGCTGCTGCAGACTGCTTCTACTGAGATGGGCACGCTGATCGATGCGAACGCTGCGAGCTCTCTCCCATTGGCGACTCGCAACACCAACGAGCTGACCCTGCTGGCTCCGGGCGTAGTAAGTCCCAACATCTTTGCCTTTCAGTCGTCACAGACGACTTTCGGCACTGGTCGTCCGTATGTCAACGGCGCGCGTGAGCAGGACAACAACTTCTCGCTCGACGGCATGGACGTCAACCAGGCCGACAATAACGACGTCGCCTATGTCCCCAGCCCCGACGCGATTCAGGAGTTCAACATCATCACGAGCAATGCGCCGGCCGACTTCGGCAACTACATCGGCGGCGTTATCGTCGAGTCGCTCAAGTCAGGCACGAACCAGTTCCACGGGAATGTCTTCGAGTTCTTCCGCAATACGGATCTGAATGCAAACACCTGGCAGAACAAGGCCAATGCCTATCTCGTCGGCCAAAATGGCACCATAATCGGGTCGACCCTGCCTCGCTCTGTTCTACAGTGGAACGAGTTTGGCGCCACGGTTGGTGGCCCCATCATTAAGGACAAGCTGTTCTTCTTTGCCGACTTCCAGGGCATGATCAACAACACCCCGGCGACCCCGCAGACCAATACCGTCATTCCATCGCAATACCTCAGTGGCAACTTCGCAAACCTCTGCACCAGCCAGGGAGCGACGTTCGTCAGCGGTCTCTGCACGAACCCGGTTCTTCAGCTCTACATGCCGTCTGCGAACTCTGCTCCCGGCGCCCGTACTCCTTACCTGAACAATCAGGTTCCGGTTAGCAGCTCGGTAGCCTCGTCCATTGTGGGTTCTCCGCTCTTCGCGCAACAGGAGCAGCAACAGAACTACGCCACCAGCGGCTATGTTCACTCTTATCAGGGTGACGTCAAGATCGACTGGCAGGCATCGCCCAAGGATCACGTAATGGGTCGCTACTCCCAGATGTACACCATCAACACAACCAGCAACGGAACCAACGTACTGACGCCGAACCTTACCCGCGAGTATCCGCTCAAGAACTTCGTGGTCAACTGGGATCGCACTCTCACGCCTTCGCTGGTCAACGAGGTCCGTCTTGGTGGTCAGATCTTCCCGGCCAACGACCAGGAGTACACCAATGCAACTAGCGGCAATCCGAATCAGGAGTTCGGTCTGCCCGGTGTTCCGGGAGATATTCTCCCGTTGATGAACTTCGGCTACCAGCCCATCGGCGGCACGAACGGTATCGAAATCTTCCATGACTCCACTATCCAGGTAGAAGATGCTTTGACCTGGACGCATGGCAAACACTCCATCCATACGGGCTTCGAGTGGTATCACTACATCATGAACGACCAGTATGCGGGCAACTCAGGCGCCGCCGGTTCGTTCAACTTCACTGGCCAGTACACCTCAAACCCCACGCTGGGAGCACAGGGAAGCGCCTTCGCGGACTTCCTGCTTGGCCTGCCCGAAGAAGTCCAGCAGGGTGCACCTCTGCACTTCAACCTTCGTAACAGCCTCTTTGGCGCGTTCGTGCAGGATACTTACCAGGCTACTCCCAACGTCACCCTCACCCTGGGTATGCGCTACGAGCTCACAACGGCTCGCGGTGACAAGGACTCCACCAAGAACGTCAACTACGACCTCATCACCGGCCAACCGGAGATCGGGAAGAACTACAACACCTATACCGGCGTCACCAACTTCCAGCCGCGCCTCGGCATCGCTTGGAAGCCTTTTGCCGACACAGTCGTTCGTGCAGCCTATGATATTTCCGGTTACATGGAAGGAAACGGCGTCAACAATATGGCGGTCGTCAATCCTCCCAACGTCATTCTGACGGACCTTAAGAACAACTCAGGTGCTACGCTGAACCTCCCACAGACAACGTTGGATCAGGGCTACTCGACGTTCTCGACAGCCTGCACTGCAGCACAACTGCTTGTTTTCGCTCCGAACTGCATCTCCGGAGTTCAGGCTCACGCCACCAACCCGAACCTTCGGCCAGCGGTCGACCAGCAGTGGAACCTGGTAGTACAGCACCAGTTCAAAGGCAACATGACCGCCTCGCTCGGCTATGTCGGCAATAAGATCGATCACCTGTCCGACATCTATCTCTACAACCAGAAACAGCTCAACTCGGTTGGTCAGGCTGTCCCTGGTCCATACATGCAGAAGCTGATCGCGAACGGCGTCGGCCAGGCTCGCTACAATGGCTCAGACGGAATCTCAACCTTCAATGCACTGGAAGCAACCGTAGCGCAGAGAAACTTCCACGGCCTTGATCTCCAGTTCTCGTATACCTTCTCGAAGTGCCTCACCAACACCCTGGGCTACTTCGGTTCCTACGGTGACGAAGAGGGCGCGGGCGAGTCGCAGACTCAGGCTACGCAGAACTTCTTCCAGAACGAGTACGACCCCAAGGCCGACTACGGACGTTGCACCACCGACGCCGCGTCCAACTTTGGCGGCTACGCACTCTACAACCTTCCGTTCGGCCGGGGCAAGGCCTTCGGATCCAACGTCAACGGGGTTGTGAATCAGGTCATCGGCGGCTGGCAGCTTGCGACCGACATGTCCTTCCGTTCCGGCTTTGGCATCACTCCTTTCGCGGGCCAGTACGCCGGCGACTTCAACCCCCTCTCCGCATCGTCGCTCACCGGTTCTTACCAACCTCGACCGAACTGCGTGCAGGGCGTGTCGGGTAGCCAGGCTATGCAGACGGTACAGATCGGAAGCAGCATCGGAAAGGTTGATCTGAACCCTGCTGCTCTGACAGGAACGACCAACGGCCAGTTCGGTAACTGCTCCTCTGGCTCGTTGCGCGGACCTGATCTGAAGACGGCCAACCTTAGCGTGACCAAGAGGTTCCCGATCACCGAGAGGGTCAACGCGGCCTTCGCAGCCCAGTTCATCAACCTGACGAATACGCCGATCTTCAGCGTACCGGCAAGCTGGTGGGGTCAGTACAGCTCCTGCGCAAGCTGCAATGGAGTCCGTACCACGGGCTTCAATGGCGGCGGCAGCGGAACTGTGGGCGCGTTCGGATTGCTGGACGGCTCGAACCCTGGACGCCAAATCGAGCTCTCGCTCAAGCTGAACTATTGATCCTCAACGCGGGGACTCCGCAGGTCTCACCCTGTGGAGTCCCTTTTTCTTATACTACGAGCCACGTTGCTGCGGAGTATTTTGGGGTCAAGAAGAATCGCATGCGCAACACGATCTTTGAGCTTTGTGCCGAAACAATCGATGCCTGCATTGCAGCAAAAGAAGGTGGAGCGCATCGCATCGAACTCTGCTCCGGCCTGAGTGACGGAGGACTTACTCCGAGTCATGGACTGGTGCGGGCAGTCGTCGAGTGCAGCGGTCTTCCGGTTCATGTGCTGCTTCGGCCACGTGGCGGCGGATTTCTCTATACCAAGTCTGAGATTGAAGTGATGCGGGAAGACATCCAGCATGTAAAGGAACTGGGTGCGGTTGGGGTGGTGCTCGGACTGCTGCGACCGGATGGCTCGGTAGATGTCGAAGGCGTTCGCGAGCTTGTGCAACTTGCGCATCCTATGGAAGTGACGTTTCATCGCGCCTTCGACGTAACACCCTCGCTGCCGCGCGCTCTTGACGATGTCATTGCGACCGGCTGCGACCGCGTGCTCACCTCGGGCGGCCAACGCGACGCCATGGCGGGCGCTAGCTGTGTGGCCCAACTGGTCGCTCAGGCGAACGAGCGTATCGCGGTTGCAGTGGGCGGCGGTCTTCAGATAAAAGATGCTGCATCACTGGCGAAACTAACGGGAGCAGTTCATTTTCACGGGTCGCTGCGTCGCAAACTGACTACTGTGCGACCAACGAATGAGGCAATTGATGAGTCCCGCAGTTTCGGGGCGCGTTATGTTGTCGACCCTGAGGACGTTCGTTCGATGATTCATCAGCTCCAGAGCGCCTAAGCCGCGGCTGCCGTGTGCCAAGGTCGGCTGCAATCGCCTTCGCCGCACAAGCCATATATGTAGATAGAGGTATACGGAGGAGCAAGCATGGCAGTGGGAACGGCGGGAAGTCCATCCGTCTCTGTCCAAATCGAAAGACCGGTGAGCTATGTGCTCCCTATGGCGCTCATGGTGTCGCTGTACTTCAGCATCGGCTTCATCACCGCGCTGAACGACATCCTTGTGCCGCACTTCAAGCTCCTGTTCAGTCTGAACAATGTGCACGCACTGCTGGTGCAGTTCTGTTTCTTCGGCGCGTACTTCGTGATGTCACTGCCCTCAGGTAAGATCGTCAGCCGTATTGGATATAAGCTGGGAATTATCGTTGCGCTCTGCGCGATGGGCGTTGGACTGCTCCTTTTCGTTCCGGCATCGATCGTTATCTCCTATCCCATTTTTCTCTTTGCGCTGTTTGTTGTCGGCAGTGGGCTTGCGTTGCTCCAGGTGGCGATCAACCCATACGTCGGTGCGCTGGGCAAACCTGAGAGCGCAGCGGCGCGGCTCAACCTCTGTGGCGGACTGAATTCGCTGGCGACGACCATCGCGCCTAAGGTTGGTGCGGCGTTTATCTTTATCGCGTCGGGAGCGACTGCGGCTGAACTCGCTCGCTCGGTGCGGGCTCCCTATGTCCTTCTCGCGGCATTTACCTTCCTGGTGGCGATCGTCACCTATTTTGTACATCTGCCGGAGCCTATCGAGAATCCAGCTGAGGCTCGAACCGATGGTGAAAGCGCATGGCAGTTCCTACATCTGCGGTTTGGGGCGGTAGCGATCTTTACCTATGTCGGTGCCGAGGTTGCGATTGGAAGTATCCTTATCAACTTCCTTGGCCAGCCCTCGATGGGAGCTCTTTCGCACGCCGATGCGGCGGGTTACGTTTCGCTTTACTGGGGCGGAGCAATGATCGGACGCTTCATCGGCGCATATGCGTTGATCTATATTCGTGCGGAGCGAGCGCTGGCAGCTGTTGCGGCCTCTGCGCTGATTCTGGTTGCAGCTACCATCTTTGGACATGGACACGTTGCCATGTGGGCGATTGTCTCATGCGGGCTGTTCAACTCGGTGATGTGGCCGTGCATCTTCCCGCTCTCGATCAAGGGTCTGGGCAGGTTCACGGGCCAGGGGTCGGGCATTCTTGTCACGATGATCGTCGGTGGTGCCGTCATTCCTCTGGTGCAGGGTTGGCTTGCCGACAAGTTCGGCTATCAGCCCAGCTTTATCATCGTGCTGCTTTGCTACGCTTACCTGATTTTCTTCGCGCTGAGTGGCTATAAGGTGCGTCAGCAGCGCTATCCTTCGTTGCCGGACTACGTCCCGCCCGTCGAGATCTGACTACGTCACCGCACGACATCGAGATGATGGAGTGGATAAACAAATTCAACGTCTTCGATCTCTACTCGAAGGGCCACACCCAAACCGTATCTCAAAGAACTAAAGCCTTATTATGATGATCTCTTCGCCGAATCCTTCCCGGAGAAGATTGCTTGGTGATCCGCCCCCTTTGTCTCATGGAAATTGAGATAGATCGGATTGCCGACGATAAGGAGTACACCATTGGTCGATCGAATATTCACTCGAAACCAATGCCTTTGGCCATCGCTTGTATAGTCAAATCCCCTCGTTTCCTCTGGCTCCGCACAAGCTGTTTTGTCGACCAACGCAGTAGGGTGGCCGTCTTCGATCACTTCGGGATATGCATCTTGAAGCGCAACCATCTTGAGAGTGAAATGCACCTTCTGCCTCGCCGCAGCATGGATTGAATCTCCCATCAAAACGGCGTCCGAATCGGTCTTTGCTTCAAATTCAAGCACACGATCTTTTGTGCCATCCGCATCGATGAAGACGTGTCCGGCCCTGATTCCGTCAAGCAGCGCTCGTTCCGAAAGCTCTTGTGCATGAATAACGGTCGTCGGCCGGCCAATCGCTGATCTCTCGCCACCCGGAATATTGGCGTCATGGTTGTCACTACCGCCAATCCCTGTGAGTCGGAAACCTTTGTTCAGTTGCTCCTCCCACAGGGAAATGCCCGAGCCTGGTCCTTCCCGAAGGTTCCCATTGACGACTTCAATCGCAGTCACGCGGCTGAAGTCAGTGTTCGGCGCAGTCCAGCCGCATCCCATGCAAATCTCTCCCGAAGGCAAGCCCGGGTGGTTGATCGAGAACACGCCGTGCTGATCCTGGACTTGCTTCAGCAGATGATTGATGTCCGGAACATACGAACTGGTAAGACGAAAATCGATGAACTCAGTTGTTCCAAACACGTTCGCGTGCCCTTGAAAAGTCGTAATCTCGCGCGCGGGTAGGAGCAACAGATGATCGAAGTAAGGTTGCAACTCGCGCATGGCGTCAAATTGGGAGATCGTGTTGTGGTCGCTAATCGCAATAAAGTCGAGCCCTCTTTGCGCCGCGGTTTCCACGGTCTTGTAGAGCGGACAGGGAGCCTTCTTGCCCGACTGACTTAGGCACGAACCATCGCTGTGAGCATCGTGCATATGCAGATCACCGCGATACCATGCGGAAGTATTGCGTAACGGAGCCTGACTGAAGGTGGAGACCGCAGGCAGGTCCCCTGCCCGTGCAAAATAGACATTTGCCGTGAATTCAGAACGAACGCCCTCTCTGATGCTGGGTACCCCAAGAATGAGCTTCCATCGTCCAGGCCGAACCGGCCCAGGAAGATAAGACGGTGTAGCATCTGTCTCCGACACCGTAAATGAGGATTTGTTGCCCCCGCTCCATCCCCGAAAGTGCTCGCCGTCGAACAAACCCAAATCGATCGCTGTGTGCTTATCTCGCTCGGTATACGAAGTCTCGATAGAAACTCGAGTCACCCCTTCTGGAACTTCAAACGGAAGCTCGATGTAGGTCTGACGATCCGCATGAGTGACAGTGCGATGCAACACGAGAGAGGGAGTCTGTTCAGCCCGAGACATGCCAATGTTCAGGAACGCACAAGCCACAATGATCATCGACGTGACCGCAAATTGCCGCAACGATCCCGCACGGCGCAGGAGACGAAATACTGCAAACTGTCGATTCATACAGGTCCTCACTTCAAGAAACCCAGGTCGGCGCGGTTCGCAAAGGCAGCCGCAACCAGTGTTATATCGCAGGAGTGTCCAAAAAGGTTATGAGGTTCGCGGTTCTGAGAACACCGCCAATAGAGAGGAACCCGCTTCTCCTGTAGCTGAGGCAATTGATTACGAAGCCGGAAGCTTCGAATAGATTCTGCTTGCGATGATATTTGCTTGTGGCGAGCTTGAGCCGAAGCTCCTGGTTTCGATCAGGAGCTCAAATGGTTTTAATTTGCCATTGCCCGCTGCAGCTTTATTTAGAACTGTTTGCATCTCTTCTCTATTAAAGAGGATGTCGGTCGCGGCCTGGGTCCCAGCCATGGTCAGTCCTTCGACAATCAGTATCCAGCCAGTTTCGTTTAAATTCGGAACCAGAGCCACCACTGCATAGGTTCGGTGCGATGGCGCCGTTGCATCATTGGTGTAGACCGAAGCCTCTCCTGCTGCTGGATGTTTATTGACGATGAAGGAAGCATTCGGATGCGGTTCGTAGTCGAACTCGAAGTTCAGGCTCTTTTGGAAGAGCTCCACCCAAGGGTCGGAATAAGTCGATCCCAGTAGAATCGCATTGGAGTCCTTGAGGTCTTCCATGTGCAGTTCTCGTGCATACCGGATGACGTAGTGAGAAGGTCTCGCCTCGGGAATCTGAGAAAACTTCAAGACGGCATCCAGATCCGTAATGTTCGTATAACGTTGCGCGCCAAGGTCTGCGAGATTTTGCGCATCGATATTGAAGGGACTCTTGACCGAAAGATATTGCCTGCTGACATACTCGTCGAGATGAACTGTGTGGCCCGTAAGATTCTGGAACATCACGATTCCGTCGTCAGATGGAACCAGAAGCGTCGGTCGATCTTTGTCAAAAAGCTGGGACCAAAGAAGGTGGCGAGGGTCTTTAGGCGAAGAACGAAAATGTTTCATCCCCACCCACCCGAAAAATCCCGCAGCCGCCGTAAAAAGCAAGACCAAGAGAGTGTAAAAGCGTGTTCTCTTGCTCCAAAAAGATGAGGATAATGAAATATTGTCGCCACGAGCTGCCGCGGGAGGAGAATGGGGAACATCGACTGCAGCTTGCATTTCGGTTGTTTTCGCTTCTTGAAGCCGATGAGGCGAAAAAACTGGGATGTATTTGCCTAGCGGAATACTGATCCGAAGTTCTTCAGGTTTTCCTTCTTCTTCAAAATAGTGGTCCAACCGTTGGCGCAACTGTCGTGCATAGTTGCGTACGATGTTATCTTCGCCAGGGTTATATCCTTGTCGCCTGCCAAAGACATGTACACCAATCTGGTGTTCGCTGATCTCCTCAGTCCTTCCGGTCAATGCCCGTTCGCAGACGTAAAGAAGAAATTTAGATAAAAGCGCAGATTTTGCGAAGCTCTTACTGGCGGCCACCCGTTGGGTAAGCTGCCAGCGCCGGTCCTGCGCCAGACACGTTGGTTCCCAGATTGGCTCTGCTTGTATCAAGGAATCGGATGCCGCGTTCTTCGCAAAGGATCCCAACTCGGATGTCCAATCGGTTCGCTGATCCATCGTTTCATCACATGTGAAGATTTATCAAAAGTTCAATAACAACAGGTAAAGAAGTTACGCCGCTCTGCACCCATCTTCAGATTCCGGACCTCTACTCTAAACGTTTTGTTAACAATTGGAAAGATTGTTGCATCCCGTCGAAAATCTGCCGTGTAAACACCGGGTATACCCCTTTTCTTGAGCCCAAGAAGGGCAAACAATCACGAGTATTCGTGTGCACATTTCAGGAGGCTCCCCATGCCAAAGCGCAACTACGAGACATTACTCCGCTTTATCCCTTCGAGGCCGCAAAAATCAGGACGATCCCTCCTCTTCATTGGTCTTCTCGGCTTCCTTCTTCTAATAGCGCTTCCCCTTTCAGCACAAATCGATACCGGAGGAATTACCGGGACAGCCACCGACTCTTCGGGAGCGATCGTATCTGGAGCAACAATTACCCTCACCAACGATGCGACTGGGGTTGTGCTCTCAACCAAATCGACTTCGACCGGCACCTATTCCATTAACGCTATCCGGCCGGGAACCTACACTTTGCGCGCAGAGGCTGGCGGCTTTCAGACCTTTGTTGATAGCGGTTTGGAAGTCCATCTGCAAAGTACTTTGACCGTCGATATTGGTCTTACCGCCGGGGAAGTGAAACAGCAGGTTACGGTGACGGCGGCGTCCCCACTGCTGCAGGCGGAAAATGCCGCCGTGGGCCAGACAGTCACCAGTCAAACCATCAATGATCTGCCGCTGAATGGTCGCAACTGGACATCCCTGCCGCAACTCGCTGCGGGTACCTCGACAGCCCCGGTTGGCAACCCCAGCAGCAATTCTGGCTCTACCGATGCAGCTTACTTCTCGGTCGACGGCGTTAATTTGTGGCAAAACGATTTCCGCCTGAACGGCATCAACGACAACATTGAGATCTATGGCGGCTCTTCGGTGGGAAGCAATGCGGCGATCATTCCTCCACCGGATGCCATTCAGGAATTCAAGCTGCAAAACGGCAACTTCAACGCCGAGTTCGGGCACTCGACCGGAGGCGTGATCAACGCAGCACTGAAATCCGGCACCAACCACTTGCACGGGGACTTGTGGTGGTACTTCCGAAACACCGACCTGGATGCAAACATATTTTTCAAGGCGACGCCAACCAGTCCGGTACCGGCCTATCACCAGAATCAGTTCGGCGCGACCCTGGGCGGACCGGTTTACATTCCGAAGGTTTACAACGGAAAAGACAGGACTTTTTTCTTCGTCGACTATCAAGGTAATCGCCTGGTAACACCGGCGCCCGCCACGAGTACAGTTCCTACCCAGAACATGATCAACAGTGGTTTTTCGAATCTGCAGGATCTCATCAACTATTACGGCACCACAGTGTTATCGACGCCGGCAAAAAACTATGGAACTGATGCTCTGGGTCGAACAATTTCGTTCGGAACTGTTCTGGATCCAGCAACGACTCGCGCCGTAACGAAGGGTGTTGTTGATCCGGTGACGAACCTACCAGCAACGGCCACAGGCTTTGTGCGTGATCCGTTCTTTACGGGAAGCGTCGTGGGAAGAACGAACTATGTGGGATTGACCAGTCAACTCAATCTCCTGCCGGCAGGACGCATCGATCCAAATGCCGTCAAACTGCTTGGAACCTACCCGGTGCCAACGGTCAACAATGCGCTGGTGAACAATTTCGCGTGGACCCCGAGCCAGGATGAAACTGACAACTCGTGGGATATCAGAATTGACGAGACCATCAACCAGAAGAACACGTTGTTTGGTGTATATGACCGAAGCCTTATCACTAGATCAGTTCCATCAACCCTTCCCGGCGTGGCTGTAGGCGAAGGCGGCGGGCGCAACGACAGCTTTCCGGCGTATGCCTTCGCAGTTGGCTACAACACCGTCTTCACTCCGACATTGATCAATGAGATGCACGTTGGAATGGTCCATGCCGACAAATTTCAACGATCGATCTTTGGAAATACCTTCGGCATCCCTGCGCAATATGGCATTGGGGGCATACCGCAGGTCTCTGAGAATGGTGGCATCCCTCCCATCACAATCAGTGGACTAACCCACACGGGAGTCGGCAACTTCACTCCAACGATTCAGACGGTTTACAGCATTGAAGGGTCGGATAGTGTGACCAAGAGTCTTCGTGGCCACACCTTCAAGACTGGCATTCAGGTCGATGATCTGGTCGCGAATATTTCGCAACCACCGCAAGGAAGAGGGAACTTCACGTTCAACGGACAGTACTCCGACATTCCGAACTCGAACCAAAATCTCAATGGCATTGCCGATTTGCTTCTGGTTCCGAGAACCTCGACCGTAGCAGGTGGAATTAATAATGTTGGCGGCCTCAGTCAATTCGGCGGATCGAATATCTCCGCGACCGACGACCATCGCTGGTACATAGGAGCTTATTTTCAGGATGATTGGAAAGTCACTCCCAACCTGACCTTGAACCTTGGCCTTCGCTGGGATCATTTCACCCCCTATGCAGAGGTGAACGGCAGGCAGGCAAACTTTATCCCCGTAGGTGGCAACGGAAATACGGGAACGTACTATATCTCGAATCAAGGGTGCCAGGTACCACGGTCCGCCGCGTTCAATGCGTTGCTCGCGACCAGCAATATTACACTCGACTGCGTTTCCAATCTGACGTTGGGAAATGCGCAGAACACGAATTTCGCACCGAGGTTGGGATTTGCTTACCGCTTCCAAAAGACTTTTGTTATTCGCGGCGGATACGGCCCTGCCTATGGGGCGCTAGGCAATCTCGGCTATGGTGGTACGTTGGGAACCAACTATCCTTTCGTGTACACGTCGACCTTCAACAGTCCCGACTCTCAACACCCGCTGTTGGTCCCCGGCACTACCCAGACGGCCACCTTGGAAAACAGCCTCGCCATCATCAACATAGGAGATCCGACGGTCAACATTGGCACTGGGTTGAACTTGTATGGAAGGCAGTACAACTTTAAGACGCCTTACGTTCAGACCGTAAATTTCACAGTGCAGGATCAATTTACAAATAACGACTCCATCCAGATTGGGTACGTCGGGACGATGGGCCGCCACCTGGACAATCTGGGATACAACAACTCGCCCAGTCAGCTTTTGCCTCCGAGCGCAAACCCGCAAAACTACGTTCCGTTCCCAAGTTTTGCGCGCAATGCGACCTACGAAACAACGAATGCAACAAGCAGCTACAACGCTCTGCAAACCACTTATGAACATCAGTTGAGGTACGGTTTGACGTTGCTTGCCAACTACACATGGAGCAAATGCCTGACCGATCAGCACACTCAGGCTGGACAAAATCAACAGTACAGAGCGGAGTGGCTTCCGGGGTTCGGGATTACGAGGGACTACGCCTTGTGCGATACCGACGCGACCAACGTATTCCATCTTTCCGGTTCCTGGCAGCTTCCTGTTGGTCGTGGCAAGATGTTGCTGAGCGATGCGAATCGCGTCGTCGATGCATTCCTTGGCGGGTGGGCGGTGAACGGGATCTATACGTATCAAAGTGGCCAGCCGTTTACGATTAATTGCCCGGTAACGACTGCTGCGGGATTCGGCTGCTTTGCGAACGTAGTTCCGGGGCAGAATATCTATGGTGGTCCGCACAACCACTTGCAATGGCTGAACCCCCAGGCCTTCGCCAACCCTGCCGCCGTGACTGCGATCGGGCAGACTGACTATTCACCCCTCGGGGGAACCGGACAGCAGGCTCGAGGGCCCAGTTTCAGCAACCTGGATTCTTCCGTGTTCAAGTATTTCAGCTTCACGGAAACGGTTCGTCTCCAGTTCCGCGCTGAGTTCTTCAACACAACCAATCATCCGCAGTTCGGGCAGCCTGCGACTGGCAGCCTCAATTTCAATGCATCGAGTGGATTCAGTTCCATTACGACTGTGAGAAACAATCAGAGGTTGATCCAACTTGCGCTGAAGCTATATTTCTAAAAGACTGATTAATGGCCGATCGGCTCGATGCGTCTGAATATCAGAATCTAGCCGGCGAGAGAGTGTCTTCAATGGAACAACGAAGCAGAAGTTGGGTTTGGGGAATCTGCATGATGCTGTCATGTCGCGAATTTCTGTTCTCTGCAACTATTTTGGGATGCGTTGTGTCCTGTAGCGCACAGGTGGAACCCATCGATTGGGTGAATCTTTACGTCGGGACGGGTAGCGGTCCAATCGGTTACGGTGGCACCATGCCGTTTGTGACTCCTCCCTTCGGCATGACAGACTGGACCCCGCAGACGCGCCAGAACAAAGTCAGCGGTGTCTCCTATAAATACGAAGACACCACAATCTCGGGTTTCATCGGCACGCATCAACCCGCCATCTGGATGGGTGACTATGGCTACTTCACTCTGATGCCTGAAATCGACTCACTCAAGACAGCCCCGAAAGATCGAAAACTCCCGTTCACTCATGCCGATGAAGTCGCTCACCCGGACTACTACTCCGTCTGGATGAACGCAGGCAAGTCGCGCAGGATTCGCACGGAGATGACGGCCACCGAACGCTGCGCCTACATGCGTTTCACTTTTCCCTCGAACACCTCCTCAACAATCATCGTGGAAGCGTCACGTCCCGGAATCGCAGGATTCGCCAACGTCGACGTGGCCAGGCAGGAGATCACGGGCTACAACCCCGACCGGATGGATCGCGACCTTGGCCCAATGCAGCTACCGAACTTCAAGGGCTACTTTGTCATTGAATTTCACAAAGCGTTCAGCGATTCAGGAGCCTATGGCCCAACTACGCAACAACCGCAATCTGCAACCGGGGCCTACGCAAAGTTCAAAACGACGGAAGGAGAAGTTATCGAAGCACGAATCGGCACATCCTTCATCAGCGTAGAACAGGCCCGTCAGAATCTGAGGTCCGAGATACCAGTCTGGGACTTCGACAAGGTTCGCAGTGCTCTGCGCGCAACCTGGAACGAAAAACTCAGCCGCATCGCCATCGAAGGAGCCACAGAGGATCAGCGCAAAATCGTCTACACCGGCCTCTATCATTCGCTGCTCTACCCGCGCATATTCTCGGAGCAAGGCCGTTACTATAGCGCCTTCGACGACAAGGTCCACAACGGCGATTCATACACCGCCTACTCTATTTGGGACACATTTCGCGCCGAAAACAGCCTCCTCACCCTGCTCGCGCCAGAACGCATCGACGGAATGATCCAAGCTCTCCTGCAAAACTATCAGGAGGGTGGATGGATGCCCAAGTGGCCCAATCCTTCCTACACCAACATCATGATCGGCACGCACGCCGACTCGCTCGTCGCCGAGGCAATCAACAAACACTTCAAAGGCTTCAACTACAATCTCGCCTGGGATGCGGTCTACAAAGACGCAATGACGCCACCCGACGGCGATACCACGCGACGCTGGTACGATCGCGAACCGCATACTCCCTACGAAGCTCGCGCGGGCCTCACCTATCTCAAAACTCTCGGTTATGTTCCCAATGACAAGACGGCAGAATCAGCGTCTCGCACGCTCGAAGATTCGTACGACGACTGGTGCGTGGCCGAAGTAGCCAAAGCACTCGACAAGACGAAGGAGTATCAATTTTTCCTCAACCGTTCGCACAACTACGAGCACCTCTTGAATCCGGCCACTGGTTTCATGCAGGCCAAAAACTCCGATGGATCATGGGCCGATCCCAAAGATGGCTGGACCGAGGGTGACACCTGGGTCTACACCTGGGCCGTGATGCATGATATCCCCGGCCTCATCCACCTCATGGGGGGCGCTGAAAAATTCAATGCCCGGCTCGACGAACATTTCAGCGGCCATCACAACGTCCACAGCAACGAGCCAAGCCATCACTACGGCTACTTATACGACTACAGCGGCGAGCCATGGAAGACGCAGGCGAAGGTAAGAGAGATCGCCACTTCCGAATATGCCAACCTTCCATCCGGCATCGACGGCGACGACGACTGCGGACAGATGTCGGCATGGTACCTATTCACAGCGCTCGGTTTTTATCCCGTTAATCCCGCCTCGGGCGATTACATGATCGGCAGCCCGCTCTTTTCGAAGATGACCCTTCGACTTTCGAACGGAAAATTATTCACAGTTACCGCCGAAAACAATTCGTTGAACAATGTCTATATCCAAACCGCGTCGCTCAACGATAAAGAGCTTAAGATCCCGGTGATCCGTTACGACGAGATTGAAGCGGGCGCTTCATTGAAACTGGTGATGGGGCCGACACCGTCCAAATGGGCATCCGACTGGAAGCCTGGCCGCCTCCTCGGAACGGCAGAACTAACCTCGCAGTATTAGATGATCTTTTGTAGAGTGCTGTGACAAAGTGCCACATCTTGGGCACATCTCCAATCATTTCTGCTCATGAGCAGAAATGATTGGAATGAAGGGGTTGCAAGCATTTCTGCTTCGGGATCCGTTGTTTAGGAAAAACGCGGTTTCGGATTTTCAAGACCGCCTGCTTCGACCACTCACATCTCTTCGCGGTTGGTTCTATTCAAGGTTAGCAGGAAACCTCGCACCGCTGCGATACTGGAAGACGTCTAATCATTAACCTGCCCCCGATGGCCACTGCTTCCAAGCCGACCTCGTTTGACCGCACTCTTGCCAGTGCGCGCTCCACCATGATGTTTAGCGAGGTCGTAGGTCTGGCAGTCGACAGTTTCCGTGCCAGCAAGACGCGATTCATGTTGACGATGTTGGGCATGATCATTGGCTCGGCTTCTGTCATCCTCGTCGCTACGCTGGGATCGACCGGCAAACAATATGCGTTGGATGAGCTCACCAGCCTTGGCCCCAACAAGATTGAGTTGCAATACAGTGGTGGCACGGTGATGGGCCCTGACAACACGAGCACACCAGACTTTATGACCCTCGACGACATGCAGACGGTCCTTGATCAGGTCCCTGGCATCGTCGCCTCATCTCCCATGCTCGAGTTTCACGATAACGTCAGCCTCGGCGGGGGCATCACCAAATCAACTATGTTGCTTGGTGTCTCGCCACAGTATCGCATCGTACGCAACCTTGTAGTCGTCGCCGGTCGCTTCTTCGACGACCAGGACGCGCTCGCCCATGAAAAGGTGGCCGTCATGGTCCAGGCGTTCGCGATACAGCTCTATGGCAGCTCAAACGCCGCTGTCGGCAGAACCATCAGCGTTAAGGGCATACCTTTTGTTATCATCGGCGTCTTCCGTGAAAGCTTCGACACTGAGGGGGAGTCAGAGATCAGCGACCATACCTTGCTCGTGCCTTATTCGGTCGCACGCTACTTCACCGGCACCAACACGCTGAAGGAGATTTTCTTCACCATGCGTGCACCTTCCATGGTGGAGCCCGCCAAAGATCGCATTCTTGCAATCGTCCGGTCACGTCACTATGCGAGTTCCGTCTACAACGCGATGACGCTCACTGACCTTCTCACCAAGATGGCGCAGATTGCCGACATGCTCACCATCGTTCTCACGTTAGGCGCCGGCATCACGCTGATCGTCAGCGGCGTTGGCATCATGAACAGCATGCTCGCCAATGTGCAGTCGCGCATCAAGGAGATCGGAATTCGCAAGGCCCTCGGTGCGACCAGCCGCGAAATCCGATTGCAGTTCCTCACTGAAGCGGTCTTTCTCTCGCTGAGCGGCGGGATCATCGGGACACTTCTCGGGCTCGCTATCCCCTTGACGTTAGGCCTGTTAACGCCGTTCAAAATACCGATCAGCCCATGGGCTCCCGTATTCGCGTTGGGCAGCTCAGTGCTCGTCGGTGTGCTCTTCGGAACACTTCCAGCCAACCGTGCCGCCCGGCTCGATCCGGTGCAAACACTCAAGTACGAGTAGTCGAACTAGTTTGCCCAACCAGGCAAGACAAAACGCATCAACCTGAGCGGTAGACCCGCGGGTTGATGCGTTTCACATTTTGTCCTACAGAAGGGAACTAAGCGGTAGCGGCAGTCTCGGCTTCGATCTGCTCGCCCTTCACCGTTACCTTGACATGGCTGGTGACTTCGCGATGCAGCTTCACCGGAACATGGTACTCGCCGAGGCTCTTCAGCGGCTCGTCCAGAGAGATCTTGCGCCGGTCGATCGTGTAGCCCTTCGCTTCCAGCTCGTGAGCGATATCCCCCGACGTCACCGAACCGAACAAATGCTCGTTCTCGCCAACCTTGCGCACGAACACCAGCTCAACCGCAGAGAGCTGCGTGGCCAACTGCTCCGCCCCAGCCTTCTCCTTAGCAGACTTGCGGACAGCCGAGGACTTCATCTGCTCAATCACGGCCCTGTTTGCTGCCGTCGCCTCAATCGCGAGCTTCTCCGGGAGCAGGTAGTTGCGCCCGTAGCCATCCGCCACATTCACCACATCGCCGCGATGGCCGAGTTTATTTACATCTTCCTTCAGAATAACTTCCATTGCAGTCTCCGATTTTCCTGTCTGGCCACGCGCTTCAGCCAGTCCTCTGATCTTGTGAATCCACGCGTCCGTCAGGACCCGTAGAGAAAAAGTTAGAAGCGCGCCGCAAATGCCAGCAGAGCGATATTGCGCGACTGCTTGATAGCCAGGCTAAGCTTGCGCTGATGACGCGTGCACACACCGGTCAAACGGCGTGGAACGATCTTCCCCCGCTCGGCCACAAAACCCTGCAACAGGCGGACATCGCGGTAGGAGATAGCGTCGATCTTCTCGGTGCAAAATTTGCAGACCTTCTTGCGCCGGAAAAATTTGCGGCCGCCAGGGCCACCGCCGGGTCCGCCGGCCGGGCGTGGAGTGCGCGGACCGGCGCCAGGGCCGGAGTGCGAAGGGCGGGATGCGGGTACATGTTGCTCAGTCGTGCTGCTAATTTCGTCAGCCATGATATTTCCTCTCAGTTACGTTGTGCCTTCCCGCGCTCCAGACTCGCGTTGGAGTCTCTGAACATCCGATTGTCTCCAATCCGATGGAAGCGAAGTGCAGCGATTGTGTTGCGTCGTGCGAAGCGGTCGAAACCATCCTCGCAAATCTTCTCAGGCAAAAACTAAACCGCAGGTGCGACGGTCTCGGCAGCAACAGGCTCGGCAACAGCAGTTGCAGCAGGCTTTTTCTCGTCCTCAGCCTCGATAGCCACTGGTTCGCTAACCGGAGCAGCATGCGGCTGTGCGCTGCGCTTCACCTTCGTATCGCGGATCGCCTTCACCTTCGCCAGGCGCTTCTCTTCTTCGTCGATGCGCACGGTGATGAACTTGATCACCTGCTCGGACACGCGCAACCGGCGCTCAATCTCCGTAATCAGAGAACCCTGCGCCACAACAACCAGCAGCACGTAGAATCCGTCGTTGAACTTCCGCACAGTGTAGGCCAACCGGCGGCGACCCATCTTCTCGACGCTCTTCACCTCGCCGCCACCATCGGTAACGTTCTTCTGGAAGCCTTCAATCAGCTTGTCGAGGTCTGCTTCTTCAACGTCCGGCCGGACGATGAACATCACTTCATAAGTACGATTCATTCGATTGCTTCTTTCTGCGAAGTTCTGCTTCGCACCGTGCCGGCGTCTGTTCTGCCAGCCCGGTTCGGAAAATCACTGCGTTTAGTCCTGCGACCACACTCTGCGCTTACTTCTCTCTACTTCCCCTTCGGCTCCCCCGTTCCATTCTCAGGATCGTCGGGCCTCCGGTTGAATCTGTTCATCGCAGCGCTAACTCCTTCGGTTAGCACCACCTCAACCGCATCCTTCACTCGGTCGAGCACTTCATCCAGCACGGCAAGCTCTTGCTTGCGCATCGGCGTCAGCAGATAATCCCTGCCGCCCGCCCTAATCTCTCGTCCATCCGCAAGCGCCGGCTTCCCAACGCCAATCCGGATCCTCAACCACTCTTCCGTTCCCAAAGCCTCGGAGATCGACTTCACTCCGTTGTGCCCATTCGCCGAGCCGCGCTCATTGATGCGCAACCTGCCCAGCGGAAAAGCCAGCTCGTCATAGAGGACAATCAAATCCTCCCGCGAGATCTCCAACTCCTGAATCAAAGCGGCCACCGAAAGCCCGCTCAGATTCATATACGTCTCCGGCTTGGCAAGCAGCACATCCTGTCCTGCCAACCTCGCCTTCGCAGTCAGCGCGCGGCCTCTGCGATTCGAGACCGCCGCACCGCACTCCTCCGCGATGCGATCAATCGCTAAAAACCCGGCGTTGTGCGGCGTGAACCGATACTCGATGCCAGGATTGCCAAGACCGACTATCAACTTCACGCCACAAATACCTCTGACTGACTTGCTAACGTGCTAGCCAGCCAATGTTCACTACTTCTTCTTCGCATCAGCAGCCGGAGCAGCAGCGCCAGCAGCCGGAGCAGCAGCGTCCGTCTTGCCCTTCTTGGCAACCTCAGGCTCTGCAGGTGCAGCCGCCACATCCTCAGTGGCCACAACCTCTTCCTTGATGATCGTCACGTGCGCAACCGTGGCAGTCTCGTCTTCCAGGAACTTGATGCTGCCCGAGTGCGGCAGGTCCGAAACGTGAATAATTCCATGCAGCTCAAGATTCGAAACATCGACGTCCAAGTGACCCGGAATATCGCCCGGCAAGCACTCGATCTCGACCTCACGCAGCACATGCTCGAGAATGCCGCCCTGCGACTTCACGCCAACCGGAGTGCCAACCAATTGAATCGGCACCGACACGCGCATCGCCTTGTCCATTGCAATCCGCTTCAGGTCGATGTGCAGCAGGCTGCCCTTGATCGGCTCATGCTGCCAGTCCACAATCATCGCCTTCACTGCAGCCGAACCCTCAACGTTCAGGTCGAAGATAGTGTTGTGACCCGAATCCGAGTGCAGAATCCTGGTAATCACCTTCGGGTCGACCGCAACCGCAACCGATTCCTGTCCAGCGCCATACACCACAGCTGGAATCTTGCCCGCTACGCGAACGCGCCGCGCGGCATTCTTGTTGAACCTGCCCTCACGGGGAGTGGCGACGACTGCTTCAGTGTTTTTCAATGCCATGACTTCATCTTCCTTTCGGGCACAGAGTTGAACTCTGCTCCCTTTGCGGCTCGGCCGCGGTTATGTCTCATGCGCTCCCAAGAACGAAACGCTAATTGAACAGCGTGCTAACGCTGGTCTCCATATGGATACTTTCAATCGCCCGGCCCAGAAGCCCCGCAATCGACAGCACCTTAATCTTCTCCACTCGCAGCGCATCCTCACGCAGCGGGATGGTATTCGTCACGACCACTTGCTCCAGCCGTGAATTCGCAATGCGCTCAACCGCCGGGCCCGAAAGCACAGCATGCGTCGCGCACGCATAAACTTTTTCCGCGCCCTGTTCCAGCAGCGCATCCGCCGTCTTCACCAGCGTTCCCGCGGTGTCGATGATGTCGTCGAGGATCAGGCACGTCCGGCCTTCCACATCGCCGATCACGTTCATCACCTCGGTCACATTCATGTCGGTCCGCCGCTTATCCACGATGGCCAACGGTACTTCCAGCTTTTTGGCGAAGAATCTCGCCCTTTCCACGCCTCCCGCATCCGGCGAAACCACCGTCAGGTTCGGCAAGTTCAATTTCCGGAAGTAGTCCACCAGCACCGGGCTGGCAAACAGATGGTCCACCGGAATATTGAAGAATCCCTGAATCTGCGCCGCATGCAGATCGACGAGCAGCGCACGGTTTGCACCGGCAGTCGTCAGCAAATCCGCAACCAGCTTCGACGTAATGGCGACTCGCGGACGATCTTTTCTGTCCTGCCGCGCGTAGCCATAGTAGGGAATCACCACGGTGATCCGTCCGGCCGAGGCGCGCTTCAGCGCGTCCATCATGATCAGCAACTCAACAAGATGCTGATCTACCGGGAAACACGTAGGCTGCACCAGAAACACATCCGCACCGCGAACGTTCTCGAGCAGCTGAAAATGTACCTCGCCGTCGGAGAATCTCTGCAACCGGGTCTCGCCCAGCGGCACACCGACGAACTTGCAGATCTCCTCAGCCAGAGGCTTGTTGGACGATCCGCAAAAAATCTTCATGCGCTTGTTTTCACCAGGCCGGACGGAACGCTTTTTTTCCGCCGACTTGGGTTGGCCATCCTGGCCAGAGAGCGCGTTCGCAGGCTGAGAGCTCGCTTTTGTCTCGTCAGCCTGCTCTGAAATAGGGGAAAGAACCGCAGTCGTGTTGTTGTCTTCCACGTGAAACCCTCCAGGTTGGTTGACCTTGAATGTTCCTGCTGCACTGTCTTGCGGAGCCTTGTTGCGGCCACGCTCTTCTTCTGAATCCTTTGTTGCGAATCCTAAAAAAGCCAAAGACTTCGGTCTTTCAAACTTCTCACTTCTTCCTCCGCTCTGTTTCTCGCGGAGTCCAAAACGTCATACCTCTGCGGCACATTGTTGCCGCGAAATAACCCTAAATTTTTCTGTTCGCATTCGGCGTCGACTTTGGTTGGGCGACTAGGATTCGAACCTAGACAAAGAGATTCAAAGTCTCTTGACCTACCGTTAGTCGATCGCCCAGTAAATCACCGGCATTTTTATCTTACCCGGCGAGGTCACTCTGCGAACATCTGTTCCCAGTACTCGGCCCGCGGCAGGGTCTCCGTTAGAAGAGCCTCCACGCCAGAGGACTGGACGCGCAGCTGAGCCGCCTTTGCATCCTGCTCAGACCGGTAAAGTCCAAACAGAGCAGAGCCAGAACCTGATAACGCCGCATAAATCGCAAGGCGACTTACATCGGAGCCATCCGAATCACTACCCATCAATTGACGCTTGGTTATTCGCAAGGAGGGATACTGAGGAAACACAACGTCTTCAAAATCATTATGAAGACCACGGTTTCCAATCCCGGTGCGGACAAGCGCGAGAAGGGTATTCTCGGCCAGATCATTCAGCGCATAGTTCTGGCTTTCACCAGATAAACCCTGTTTTTTCTCAGGATTAGGATTGCGAACGATACCGGAGGTGCCGGGCTTTCCATCGCCAGTCTTCGCAGAAAGGGATGAGTAAGCAAGACTCAACTCCTCTAGCCTATCCGGTTTAGCAGCCGAAGTCAAACCGGCTTGGGGCAGGGAAGCCAATCCGCTACCCAGGGCGTCGTCATCCTGAGCAGAGCGAAGGATCCCCGCATTTGCCTTTTCCTGCTCCCCCGGGACTCGGCTCTGCGATATCGGTCCTCCTTTACCATCAATATTTTCCCCCTCCACCAGAGCATCCCAGGCCTTAAACGCCGCCGGAGTCGAAACCCCAACCTGTGGCACCGCAACCACACACCAAGTCCTCGGAAAATCGGGCATAGGCGTAACAAGCTCCCCCCGCCCAAGCCCCAAAACCGCCCCACCCAACAGAAAAAGCGGCACATCCGAACCCACCTCGGCCGCCAGACTCAGCCTTTCCACCCCCGACAAAGCAACCCCCAACTCCCGCTCCAACCCCAAAAGCGCCGCCGCCGCATTCGCCGACCCCGCTCCCATCCCACCCTGCACCGGCAACCGCTTCTCAATGTGAATCTCCACCTCCGCCGCCACCCCCAGCCGCGCCAAACATCCCTCTACCATCCGCCAAGCCGTATTCCGCCCATCCCGAGGCACGAACGGATGACTCGTCGTCAAACCAATCCGCGTCTCTGCCGCCCGCCTCGCCGAAACCGTCACCAGATCATGCAGCCCCAGCGTCTGATACAGCGTAGTCAGCCCATGAAACCCATCAGCCCGCACCGGCCCAATAGCCAACCCCAAATTGATCTTCGAATAGGAACGAACACACGTAGCCATCGTCTCGATTCTAACCGTGCAACCCAACCATCAAGCCTTCGCCTTCAGCGGCAAAAACTCAATCCTCACATCGTGCTTCGCAGGCCTCACATCGAAATCCGCAGTCACCAGAACATGCTCAGGCGAGTCTCCCGCCAGATCAACTCCAAACGCATCGGCATAAGGAATCTTCCGGTCGAGTTTGATCACCGCACTGTTCACAGCCCGCTCTGCGTCCACCGCTACAACCTCAATCCCAAACGCCGACAGTCGCAGGAGCGCCGCTCGCATTCCAGCCTCACCATGCCGCTTTCGAACCACTCCGGCAACCTCGCCCCAGTGGACGGCAGAAATCGCCACGTGGTTCTTTCCCGCAATGTGCTCTTTGATGATTCGCTCGACACGCTCCGCCCCGGCCTCATCGTCCAGAAAGCGCAACAGAGCACTTGCATCCAGAACGAACGTCACCATTTCTCGGCCCGCCGCTCCTTCTGAAGCTCATCGGCCATCGAGCGGCCACCCGCAAACATCCCGCGCGTTTCCTCCACCAGCCGATCCGAAACAGGCCGCAGCAGGATCAATCCATCCTCAACCGTCAGCGCAACCCGATCCCCAGGCTCAATCCCAAGCGCCTCCCGTATTCGCGCTGGAATAACCAATTGACCCTTCGTGCTTACCGTTGTGATCAGTCCATCCATGTCTTACATACTATCATGCGTAAGAATCGCGGATATTAGTAAGACGTCAGTCTTCTTGAAAACATTCAGCACCTCAGAAAATCGAGAACGTCACCTCAACATTCATCTCAACCGTCACAGGCTTCCCATTCTCCATCGCCGGCTTGAACCGGTACTGTTTCACCGCGGCCACCGCCCGCTCATCGAGCCCCATCCCAACAGCGTGAATCACATGAACATGCAGGGGAATTCCCTTCTCATCCACCCAGATATTCACCAGCACGTTCCCTGAAAACTTCGCCCTCCGCGCCTCCTCAGAAAACTCCGGCTCAAATCCATACACCAGAACCGGAGCACTCACGCCACCGCCAATCTGTTTCGCTCCACCACCCGTATTCCCGCCCGAACCCAGCCCAATCCCCGCGCCATTTCCACGGCCCATCCCTGTCCCAATCCCATCCCCCATCGACATCCCCACCAGAGGCGAACTCGCCATACCAATCTGCGGAAGACTGCTCGCCATCTTCACATCCGGCTGAACCTCCACCGTAGGTTCGATAGGAATCTTCGGCTCATCCAGAGGCGGAGCCTTCGGCGGAACAATCTGCTGCTCCGCAAACTTCGGCGGCGTCCCCTTCGTCACTGGCGTAGGGCCACGCTGTCCACCACCGCCACCCATCGCTCGAGCCTTCGACAAGCTCTGCGGCGGATCGGCCAGCGCCGTCGTTCGCAGATCAACGGGCGCCGCAATATGGATTCGTGTCGTAGCCGCATAACCAATCATCAGAATCGCAAAAACATGCGCAGCCACCGCCCATCCTGTAGCACGATAACTTCGTCGCCCACTCATCCGGTCAACCACAGCAACCGGCCGCGACTCCAACGCCAGCGGCTGCAGCTCTGCCGAAGACATCAACTCCTGCAATCCACTCCAGATCGAGCGGAAAAGCCCCTCCTGCTTAGCGCCACCCCCAAACAACGAAGCCCGCCCAGTCTCGTGAATCCCGGAAGCCGCCGCCATCTCCATCCGCAGCGCCAACCTCTCCATCAATCCATCTTCTGGCTCCGGATTCGCAACCTCGCGCAACACATCATCCAGCAGCATCTCGAACTCCATCGCATCTTTCATCGCTGCCTCTCCTTCATCGCCACATACCTTCGCCTCAACTCAGCCCTCGCCCGCATCACCCGAGTCCGCACTGTCCCCTCAGGAATCCCCATCGCCTCCGCAACCTCCCGCGAAGTCATCTCCTCCACCGACGACAACACCAGCGGCTGCCTCAACTCCTCCGGCAAACCATCGATCAACCGCCGCAATATCGCCCGCTCATCCTCATCCACCGCATTCTCTTCAGGCGACCCGCCCACCGCCTCCAACTGCATCTCCGACACATCCGACGTTGGCTCCGAAGTCATCGGAAGACGATCCAGAGCCACCCTCCAAACCGTCCGCGCCAGAAATCCCCTCTCGTTCTCCATCCGAAGCCACGCCTCGCCCCGGTACAACTTCAGAAACGCCTCCTGCACCGCATCCTCGGCATCCTGCGTGTTCCGCAGCAGCCCAAACGCAACCTGGAACATGAACCTCGCCTGCCGCGCTACCATCTCTTCGAATCGCTCATCGCGTTGAATGGCGTCTTCGCAAAGCGTCTCATCACGCCTGTTCTCCACATACTCTGTCAAGGCTCCAACTCGAACACCCATCTCGCCTCTTCCGTTTTGCGCGACCTGTCCTGCTATCCCTAAGACCGCCGCCAATCAAAAACCGTTCACATTTATCTTTCACCCCCTCACCTTCCAACCAGCTATCCTGTGACCAGCCCACCATCCACACCTGTCTGGAGCCAGCAAGCATGCCTCTCGGAACCCGTCTCGCCGCGGCCACTCTATCGGTCGCCCTCATCACCACCACACTCGCAGCTCAAACGGCCACCCAGACAACCTCTTCCGAAGAACCCACACGCACCCAGCACGCCATGGTCGTCACCGTCCAGCACAACGCCACCGACGCCGGCGTCGAAATCCTCAAGCAGGGCGGCAACGCAGTCGACGCAGCCGTAGCCGTGCACTTCGCTCTCGCCGTCACCTATCCCTTCGCCGGAAACCTCGGCGGCGGAGGCTTCATGCTCATCCGCGACAAACACGGCAAAGCCCACTTCCTCGACTACCGCGAAAAGGCCCCCGCAGCCGCCACTCGCGATATGTATCTCGACGCCCAGGGCAACATTGTCCCCGGCATGTCGCTCATTGGCTACAAGGCCAGCGGAGTCCCCGGCTCCGTCGCCGGCATCGCCTACGCGCAAAAACACTACGGCAAGCTAACCCTCGCTCAAGACATGGCCCCCGCCATCCGCCTCGCCACCGAAGGCTTCGTCCTCACCGACGCCGAAGCCCGCATGCTCCAGACCAGCCGCAGCGTCGCCCGATTCCCCGCCGCAGCCCACATCTATCAGCGCGATGGCAACTTCTACAAAGAAGGCGACACCTTCAAGCAGCCCGAGCTCGCCGCCACTCTTACCCGCATCGCGAAAAACCCCGACGAGTTCTACCACGGAGCCATGGCCCACCAGATCGCCGACGCCGAAAAGGCAGGCGGAGGCCTCATCACCGCCGAAGACCTCGCCGCCTACCAGGTCAAAGAGCGCGAACCCATCCGAGGCCACTATCGCGGCTACGACATCGTCACCGCGCCCCCGCCATCCTCCGGCGGCATCGTCCTCGTAGAAATCCTCAACATCCTCTCCGGCTACAACCTCCCGAAGCTAGGCCCCGACCGCAGCGCCGCCCAGGTTCACATCATCACCGAAGCCTTCCGCCGCGCCTACATGGACCGCAACGAATATCTAGGCGACCCCGGCTTCAACAATCTCCCGCTGAAGCAAATGGCGAACCTCAAATACGCCGCAGCCTGGCGCGCCTCCATCTCACCCGACAAACCCACGCCCTCCAAAGACCTGGTCCGCCCTGCCGGCTTCATGCCTCCTCCACCATCACAAACGACCGCAAAAGAGTCCAACGAGACCACGCACTTCTCCATCGTCGACTCGGAAGGCAACGCCGTCTCCAGCACCACCACTCTCAACGGCGGCTTCGGCTCCGGAGTCCTCATCGAAGGCCTCGGCTTCCTCATGAATAACGAGATGGACGACTTCACCTCCAAAATCGGCGTCCCTAACATGTTCGGTCTCATCCAGAGCTCCGCCAACTCCATTGCCCCCGGCAAGCGCCCGCTCTCCGCCATGACCCCCACCATCATCACCACCCACGGCAGCTTCTTCCACCACGCGAAACTCGCCTACGTCATGGGAACTCCCGGCGGCTCCACCATCATCACCACAGTAGCCAACGACGTCATCAGCGCCATCGACAACCACCTCAACATCCAGGCCGTCGCCGACGCCCCGCGCTTCCATCACCAGTACATCCCCGACCGCCTCGACTTCGAAAAGAAGTTCCCCGACGAAGTCGTCAATCAACTCCAGGCCATTGGCTACGACACCAACCGCAACCAGGCCGCCGACGACAGAAACCCGGGCATCTGGGGCGACAGCGAACTCATCGCCATCGACCCCAAAACCAACGAGCTCCTCAGTGGTCACGACAACCGCCGCAACTTCGGCAAAGCCGCAGGCTACTGAGTTACTCTGTCCTCGGACCATCAAGGCGCTGAACTGCGTCGATCCGAGGCTGGCCCATGAGTCGTAGTCATACGATCAACGCAATTCATCTGAGCTGCGTCACACAGTTGCTCTTCGGGGCAGCACTGGCCTTTTCCCAAAACAAAGCTCCATCGCTTCCAGTCCCCGAACTGCGCACCGATGTTCGCCTCGTAGTTCTGGACGTCATCGTGACCGACAGCCACGGCAAGCCAACTCCCAACCTCAAAGCCGAAGACTTCAAACTCACCGAGAACGGAACCCCCCAAACCATTAAATCTCTGGAAGACCACAGCATCGGCCCACCAGCCACAAACACCCCACTCCCACCGGAGAAACCTCTGCCCCCGGGCACGTTCTCCAACCGGCCCGCGCTCGCAGGCAACATGTGGAACGTCATTCTGGTTGATCTGCTGAACACTCCTGCTCAGGACCAGGTGCTCGCCCGCAGGGCCCTCCAAATCTTCGCCCGCCAGCTTCCCGCGGGGGCGCCGGTAGCGCTGCTCGTCATGACCTCCGCATCGGTAAAAATGCTCGTCCCCTTCACGCCGAACGGAGCGGAGATCGTCAAGCTACTCAACGGCGACGCCCTCTTCTCGACCCATTCGCCTTTGCTCGACACATACAACGCCGACGACGAAGCCCAGCTCGAGGAGGCACTCAGTCACGCAAATAATCCGAATAATATTGCCGAGTCCTATCGCCAGGTTGAGATGGATCGTCTCCAGATGCGCGTCGAGCAGACCCTTCGATCGCTCGACGGCGTGGCCACCTGGCTCGGTCGATTCCCCGGCAAAAAGAATCTCTACTGGCTTTCAGCAGGTTTTCCCCTCTCGGCCGAACCCCAGACTATGCGGAACGGAGTAGACGATCGTGCCAGTGAGAAATGGCTGGCGACCTACGCTCAACTCCAGCATGAGACCGACACGCGGCTCGAAGCCGCCCGAGTCGCAGTCTTTCCTCTCGATGTTCGAGGCAACCAGGGTTCATTCGAAGGAATCGACACCGCCGATGTTCAGGGAACTCTCTACGCCAAGCCAGGCGGCAGCGTTCGTTACAGCGATGACGTCAATCAGGCAAACCAGCGCGTCAACTCCGAACACGCGGAGATGGAGGAGATTGCCGAACAGACAGGCGGCATCGCCCACTACAACCGCAACGACCTCGACAAGCAACTCAGCGATCAGTTCAGTCAGGCGCAAACCTACTACACCCTGTCCTACTCCCCCACAGACAAAAACTGGAACGGAAAGTACCGCAAGATCAAGCTGAAACTGAAAGACAGCTCCTACCAGCTCTATTACCGCCGCGGCTACTTCGCCGACACCCCACCTCCCACGCCTTCCAACGCCGCCGATGCCTTCACCCTCGCCATGCGTCACGGCGCGGCGCCATCAACTTCCATCCTCTTCAAAGTCCGGCTCGACAGGGACACTCCCGGCAAACTCATCCTCCACTACACGGTCGACCCACAAACGCTTAAACTCGTCGACGCTCCCGATAACCGCAAATCCACCAAAATCAACTGCGCCGTAGTCGAGTACGACCAAGCAGGAACCGTACTCGGTACAACGACCATTCAGGTCGCAGCCTCCGTCCGGCCAGACCAGATGCCCCTCTTGGAGTCAGCAGGGATCCCCGCCACCCAGCAGGTTCCTCTCCTTCCTAACGCAGAGTCGCTGGCCATTGGCATTCAAGACGCAAATACCGGCAACTTCGGAACCCTCCAAATCGCCGTCCAGACTCCAACAGCGTCCCGCGCACAAGTACCTGCGGAGCTCAAATAGTCGCATTCCGGAAAATTCTGGGCAACAGGCATTTTTACCAGTATCTTTTCCAACGGTTGGTTTCTAACATCTTCTTCACTATCGAGCGTTGCCATCGCTGCCCTGTGGCGAAAACCATAAGGTTCGGTTCCCGGCATCATCAGATGTCGAAGAGGAAAACTCATGAAAACGAAGAGATATCTGGCGCTAATACCGTTTCTTATCGCCGCTGCTTTTCTACCATCGCTAGCCCAGGCGCAAGTTCCGGTCTTCGCAGTCACGCCACAGACAAGTTCTGTCAAGTTCTTTGTCAAAGCCTCGGTCGCGCTTACCGGCAACTTCGAGAAGTGGGAATCCACGTTGGTCTTCACCTCCACCGACGTCAAAACGGGTGTTTTGGACATCAAGATTCAGGCTGCCACCGTCAATACCGGAAGCGGCATGAAGGACGACAAGCTGAAGAGCAAGGACTTCTTCGATGTCGCAGCCAATCCATTAATCACCTTCCATTCAACTTCCATCGTCCAGACCGGTCCCAACACCTTTGACGTCCCAGGCATTTTCACCATTCGCGGCGTCTCTAAACCCGAGAAGCTGACCCTGACGGTCTCCGGCATCGGAACCGGCACCGGTGCAATTACCGGCACAATGGCTTTTGACCGCAAGCAGTACGGCATGGATAGCGGCATTCCCTTTATCAAAATCGCCGACCGCGTTGAGGTAAGCGTCGACCTCAAGGCAAAGCGCATCAGCGGGCCGCCACTGGCTTTGAAACCCTAGTGCAGGGGAGTCGAAGTCGGCCAATCCGACAAAGTCCAAACCCATTTCAGCTAAGATATCTTCGCGGCTATCTCTGCTGAGAGGGTCACACCGTGACTTGCGAAGAGCGCAACCATCTCGCAAAAGCCTGGATCGCTCTCCAGACCACGCCGCAGAACGCCCCCGAATACAACGCTCTCTTCTGGTCCTTCCGCCAAACCTACAACCTCGTCCGAGAGGACCCCCCTGAAGCCTGGAACCTCATCCTAACCATCTGGTCCCTGGACCAATCCCTCCCCATCCGGCAAAGCCTCTGCGCCGGCCTCATAGAAGAACTCCTCTGCTACCACGGCGAAACCATCATCCCCCGCATTGAGCAGCAAGCCCAGGCCGATCCCTCCTTCGCCCTCCTGCTCGTCGGCATCTCGAGAGGCTCCATGACCACCCCTGTATGGAGCCGCCTTCAGGCCGCGTGGGTCAACAACGCCGCCATGCCCAAACCCGAAAGGCTTCCTCCCGCCGAAGTCCTTGCAAGCACGCTCCTCGAATTCTCTAAACTGGGAGCGCTTCTCCTCTGCATGCTCTCTCTCTACGTCGTCTTCCGCACTCTGTTCCTCACCATCGAAGACCCGCACACCATCCTCCAGCCGCCTGAGATCTTCACCAACCGCCTCCTCAACGGCCTCTTTCTTATCTCCATCTCTGCCGGCATCTCCCTCCTTGGCGGCGTCATCTTCCGCGAATCCGAACCCCGCTCCCACTCATCCCTAGCCGCCACGCTCCCGCTACGAATGTTCTCCTGGGCTACCAGCATCATGCTCACCCTCTTCGTCCTCGCCCGCTTCCTCGAAACCCACTACATCTTCACCCCCAAAGTCCACTGGTAGAGGAATCGGCAATTGGCTGCCGAGTGAGCGCCTGAATCCGATGGATGACCGCATGAAACTGAAATGAGCGTCTGAATCCGATGAATGCGCCAGAAACTGATGAATGCGCCAGAAACTGATGAATGCGCCAGAAACTGATGATGAGGCCTGAAACTGATGAAGTGTCATCCTGAGCGAAGGCGCAGCCGAAGTCGAAGGACCTGCATTTTGCTGTAGCCCACCCAATTCGGTGCGACACAGACTCTACCTTCCCCCCAGCACCTTATCAATCGCCGCCTGCGCCAGCGGCCCCATAATCGCGTACCCCGCCGCATTCGGATGCACCCCATCAAAGCTCAATCCCGCCTTCATCCCGCCATCTTCCCCCACGAGTGCCGAATAATAATCCAGATAAGCAACCGAACGGGTTACACAATATCCCTGCAGCCAGTTATTCAGAGCCCGGATCTTCGCTGCAGGAGCCAACCCCGGCCGCCACGGATAATCCGCCGCCGGAGTAATCGAAGCCACAACCACCCGAATCCCGTTCGCCTTAGCCAGATCGATCATCGACCGAAAGTTGTCCTCCGTCATCTCCGGAGTCATCGGCCCCGTATTCCCCGCCACATCGTTCGTCCCGGCCAGAATCACCACCGCCGCCGGATGCAGGTTGATCACATCCTGCCGGAACCGCACCACCATCTGCGGAGTCGTCTGCCCGCTAATCCCGCGGTTCACATAACCCTTCCCCGGAAAAAACGCGCCAGTACCATCTCGCCGCCCCCACCCATCCGTAATCGAATCCCCATAGAACACCACCCGCTGTTCCCCTGCAGCCACCGGCCCAAGAGCAGCATTATCAGCCTTGTACCGCTCCAACTGCGGCCAATCCGCCAGCTTTTTCTCCATCGCCGCCATCTGCGCCGTATCCACCGGAGCAGGCGCAGCAGCGGCAACCGGAGGAGCGGCCACCGGAGCCGTCTGACCAAATCCAACCCCACTCCCCACCGCAACACAACCCAACCAGACCATCCGCATCAGAAATCTCATGCCGTCCTCTCGCTTTCGCGTACCGATTCTAGCCGACACACCCTGAACCCTCTCTCTGCTGTACCTTAAGAGTCGATGCAACCTGCCTTGTCCACGCACGTCTTCCTCCAGCAGCGCCTCCATCCCGGCCTGCTCGACGCCCTCCGCAACGCCGGCGCCACTACCATCGAGCTCTTCGCCGCCCGCCACCACTTCGACTACACCGACCGCGCCGCCGTCCGCGACATCGCCCTCTGGTTCCGCGACAACAACATCGCCGCCACTCTCCACCAGCCGCTCTTCCTCGGCGACCGAGCCGAAATCTTCGCCGACGGCAACGCCCAGTGGTCCCGTCACGTAGCCCCCAACCTCAACCTCATCGACGCCGACAAGTCCCACCGCATCGCCGCCATGGACGAGGTCAAGCGCGCCCTCGAATCCGCCGAACAGATCCCCATCTCCGCCTGCGTCCTCCACCTCGGCTACAAGGACGACCCCTGGAACACCCGAGCCCTTGAAAACTCCCTCACCGCCATCGAGCACCTCAAGGCCTTCGCCCACCCACTCGGCGTCCGCATCCTCATCGAAAACCTGCAAAACGAAATCACCACCCCCGAGCACATCCTGGAAATCCTTCGCGTAGGCCACTTCGACCGCGTAGGCGTCTGCCTCGACATAGGCCACGCCCACCTCGCCGCGCCCGAAAAAAGCATCGCCATCGACGAAGCCTTCGAGCTCCTCAAGCCCCGCATCGCCCAGCTCCACTTGAACGACAACCAGGGCGCCAAAGACGACCACCTCTGGCCCGGCACCGGCACAATCGACTGGGCCAACGTAGCCCGCCATATCGCCACCCTCCCCGCCGCCACGCCCGGCATCCTCGAAATCGCCTACGGCCTCGAAGAAACCCCAGACTCCGTCACCAAAAAAGCCACACAGACCTTCGACCTCCTCAAGCACGCCGCCGAACAGATTCAGCGAGCCTGAGCCAACAGCCTTCGTCTTCTCATAACGCCATCTATTGCCCATGGACCCGGGCCGCCCAACACAAGGGCCGCAAGACACGCCAGATAGAGCAGGTCGCATTCATATCCCGGCGGCCCAAACTGCGCACCCGCCGCGGTCACCGCGATCAGCTTGATCGAGCTAAACCCATAGCGAAGATGCACCGTGAAGATCGCTACCAGCAAGACTGCAGCCATCGGTATGCTCACGAGCGGCACCAAAGCGCCCAGCAAGACTGCAAAGCCCCCAACAATCTCTGTGAGCAGCGTCACCCAAGTCATCAGATGCGGCGCCGGTACTCCCATCGCATGCAGGATCACCGCAAACGCATCCGGGCCCCTCGCCAGCTTCGCGAAACCATGTAGCACGAAGCCCAGGCCGACGATCAATCGCAAGGGAATTGGAGCCCATCGCACAAAACTCTGTCGCACTGCCCCAGATGGATAATCGGAAGGATAAATTACGTCTGCAGCTTTCATTGATCGTGACCTCTTCTTCGGCACACCGCAGTTCAATCGCTCGCCACAATGTTCGATTCGAATACCAGCAATAGAGTTACGCCTATCTTCCATAGACCAGCCATAAGACCTACGCCCACAAAACGCGTAAACTGGCTCTAGTCCCATGTCTACAACAACAGCCCCCCTAGCCACCATCGCCTCCCTCTCTAAGCACGAAGGCCAAACCATCACCCTCCGAGGCTGGCTCTACAACATCCGCTCCTCCGGCAAACTCCTCTTCCCCACCTTCCGCGACGGCACCGGCACCATCCAGGGCATCGTCCCCAAAGCCGCCGTCCCCGAAGAAGTCTTCAACACCATCAAATCCCTCACCCTCGAGTCCTCCCTCACCGTCACCGGCAAAGTCCGCGCCGACTCCCGAGCCCCCAGCGGCTACGAACTGGACGTCGAGAACGTCGAAGTCCTCCAGCGCATCCCCGAAGAAACCCCCTTCCCCATCTCCCTCAAAGAGCACGGCGTCGACTTCCTCATGGAGCACCGCCACCTCTGGCTCCGCACCCCGCGCCAGTCCGCCATCCTCCGCGTCCGCGCCACCATCATGCGCGCCGCAGCCGAGTACTTCGACACCAACGGCTTCATCCGCACCGATCCACCCATCCTCACCCCCAACGCCTGCGAAGGCACCTCCGAGCTCTTCGAGATGGACTACTTCGACAACGACAAGGCCTACCTCACCCAATCCGGCCAGCTCTACGTCGAAGCCACCGCTCTCGCCCTCGGCAAGGTCTACAGCTTCGGCCCCACCTTCCGCGCCGAGAAATCCAAAACCCGCCGTCACCTCACCGAGTTCTGGATGATCGAACCCGAAGTAGCCCACCTCGAGCTCAACGGCCTCCTGGACCTGGCCGAAGCCTTCATCACCCACATCGTCACACGCGTCCTCGAGTTCCACCGAGCCGATTTGAAAGTCATAGGCAAAGACATCTCCAAACTAGAGGCCGTCCTCGCCCCATCGTCCACTCAACCCTCCGACGCCGTCATCCTGAGCGAAGGCCCTGAGCGAGCCGCAGGCGAGTCGAACGGGGCGGAGTCGAAGGACCGCGAGGGTCCCAAACCCACCCATACCGCCGAACCCTTTTCAATCACGAATGGAAACGCATCGCCGGCCACAACCAACCGCTTCCCCCGCCTCTCCTACGACGAAGCCCACGCCATGCTGGACGCAGCCTACAAAGCCGGCAAAATCGAATCGCCCCACAAATACGGCGACGACTTCGGCTCCCCCGACGAAACCTACATCTCCAGCCAATTCGACAAGCCCGTCATGATCCACCGCTACCCCGCCGCCATCAAGGCCTTCTACATGCAGCCCGACCCGCACGACCCAACGAAAGCCCTATGCGTAGACGTACTCGCCCCCGAGGGCTACGGCGAAATCATAGGCGGCAGCCAGCGCGTAGACAGCTACGACCTCCTCAAGCAGCGCATCGAAGACCACAACCTCCCGCTCGAGGCCTTCCAGTGGTACCTCGACCTCCGCAAATACGGCAGCGTCCCCCACTCCGGCTTCGGCATGGGCATCGAGCGAGTAGTAGCCTGGCTCTGCGGCCTCGACCACGTCCGCGAAACCATCCCCTTCGCCAGAACCCTCAACAGAATCTATCCTTGAATGAAACGTCTGAGCAATACACATTGCTCAGACGCTTCGACTGGTAGTCGATTTCAGGGTATCCAAGCGCATGTCAGAGCACCCGCATCACCAGAGCAAAGCACGCCCATGAACGACTACAGCATGAACAGCTCAAACAGCTACCCCACCATCATCTCGACGCTCCCCTGATTAGCGCGATTGCTTCCGAGAAGCCGACTACCAAGACTGATCGGGACTGATCTGTAACAAAGCAAGCATTTTGTGAGAGACCCCAGAAAGCGAAACAGCGCAGAGTCACCGGAACGGTGGAATATTCGTGCGAAAGGCCGCAACTCTCGACAGGCAAACGCCTCTAACTTAGTGAGAGTTTATTTTTCGTAGAGGATAAAGGGCCGTCCACACTTGCGATCACGCTTTCGTTTCATGACTTGCATCATTCTTCTTCTGTTCCCTCTCCTGCTCAGCAGCTGCTCTAATTCCGGGAACACCATTGCAAATATTGCCCCACAGGTGACGCCGCAGTGGGTCGTTGGCTGGGGAGCTTCGCCGCAGGATGCATTGACAACGTCAACCAATTCAGGAGGCAGCGAGCAGAGCTTTCGCTTCATCGTCGTGCCCACCATCGGCGGCAACCAGGAGCGGGTACGCTTCTCCAATTATTTCGGCGCCACAGCCATCAGCATTGGCTCAGCGCGCC
Source organism: uncultured Acidobacteriaceae bacterium (assembly GCA_963841335.1). GTDB lineage: Bacteria > Acidobacteriota > Terriglobia > Terriglobales > Acidobacteriaceae > Edaphobacter. The sequence continues at coordinate 2,443,626 of CAWJCF010000001.1, forward strand.
TGGCTATCGCTTCAGGCTCAGGTCCGGCAATCGATACCGCACACGATGCATCGCTAACCTTCTCAGGCAACCAATCGGTGACGATTCAGCCGAACCAGGAGGTGTATTCCGATCCTGTAAACATCACCTATACCTACGGCCAGAAGCTTGCCGTTTCCGTTTACATGCAGGGCTCGTTTCCAGCCCTGACGCAGCATGACTCGCTGGCCGGAACGAATTTCACAACAGCTGTAGGAGCGGGGAATACAACGAATGACTCCACTGGCGCTTCTTTTACTGAGACCACCACGGAATGGTTCTTGATCACAAACGTGGACGTCTACGGGCCGTACAGCGGCACGGTGGCCGTTTTCGGAAGCTCCTCTGTTAATGGGAATCATTCCAACTACGGAGATACAAATTCCTATCCCACAGCTAACGTCCCAGTCGCAGGGCAGGACCACGAACGTCCCTCCGACTGGCTGGGCGAAACTCTGAATGCTGCAGGCATTCCTGTAGGTGTTCTCAACGCCGGTCTGGAAGCAGACCCCGCAGGCGAAGATGGCGGTACCAGCCCTCTGGCTGGTGTCGACCGCATTGATCATGATGTTCTGCAGCAGCCCGGGATCAAGGCCGTCGTGATTTATATTGGCGGCATCGACCTGCGGATCGGCTGTCTGCCGGCCACCACTGTTGCGGGAAGTCTCACCGCCATCATCGCGAAGGCCCACGCTGCTGGGGTGCGGGTCATCTTGGCGACGCTTCCTCCTTCCGAGTACTGCACAACAGGATCTCCGCTGCCATCGTCCGCCGATCCTTACGCCGGTGACATCAGTCCGGGCCCGGAGAACCCGGGTTCGACGCAACGCCGGGCGCTGAATACCTGGATCCAGAGCACCGGATCGAAACTCCCAGGGGTTGTTTCCATTGCCGATTTCGACGCTGCGCTCGCCGATCCTGCTCACCCTGACTTCATGATTCCGAACCTGAACTCCGGAGATAATTTTCACCCCGACGGAACTGGATATAGTGTGCAGAACAGTGCGATTGACATAACGGCTATCCTGGGACAGTAGATTCTGGCGGGTGGCCCAGACACAAAATAGGTGCCCAACTCATGTGTCTCATCGCATGAGTTGGCATTCGCGCCACGCGCGAACCCTAAAAAGCTAGCCAGCGTTTGGTCACTAGCGGGGGCCATGACACGTGCCACCCTGTTTGAGGTCTAATAGAGTGCGACTTCAAAGGAGGCCATCCGATGATATGGCCGAAAGTCATCCTAACGTTAGGACTGGCAGTTGCCACCATCGGATTGCCAGCTGACCAATCAGTTTCAAACGGCCAGCCCTCCGCCACTGGCCATACGCCGAGTTTGCTGAACACGTGCTTAATCACAAGCAACATACGGCAACTCGTCGAGTTCTATGAACCTGTCCTTGGGCTTAAGGCAGTCTGGTCCAGCGATGACTATGCGGAGTTCCACACCGGCGTGGGAGTGCTGGCAATTTTCTCGTCTTCCGCACAAGAGAAATACATTCCTGGGGTTACAGCGCCAGGGCAAAACAGAAGCGTGATCTTAGAATTCCGCGTCCCAGACGTTGATCACGAGTACACGCGACTACAGAGCCTTGTAAAAATTTGGGTGAAACCGCCAACCACACAAACATGGGGTACTCGCTCTGTCTACTTCCGCGACCCTGACGGCAATCTTGTCGATTTCTATAGTGAGAAGAAACAGTAATAACAGGCTAGTGCCAAGCAGCAATCTTGAATCCCCCCCATGTAATAATCCTCATCCTTAGCCGAGGAGGCTTCCGCATGATCCGCCCCTGCACCCCTCAGGATTTCGATCAAATCCAAGCCATCATCAACGACGGCGCTCAAGCCTACAAAGGCGTCATCCCCGCCGACCGTTTCCCCGACCCCTACATGTCCCACGACCACCTCCAGCACGAGATCGACTCCGGCGTCATCTTCCACGGCCACGAAAACCCACAAGATCCCGCCACGCTAGCCGGAATCATGGGCATCCAGCACGTCCACGACGTCACCTTCATCCGCCACGCCTATGTCCGCACCACGCACCAGAAGCAAGGCATCGGCACCCTCTTGCTCGCCGACCTGCGCGAGCTCACCGACAAGCCAGTCCTCATCGGCACCTGGGCCGACGCCGGCTGGGCCATCCGCTTCTACCAGCGCCACGGCTTCCGCACCGTCAGCCCCGAAGAAAAAACCCGCCTTCTCAAGCGCTAGTGGATCATCCCCGACCGCCAGGTCGAAACCTCCGTCGTCCTCGCAGACTCGAAGTGGCTCTCGAAATAGCAGATCGCTAAGGAACCTGAGAAACTATCGAGCTCCAACTCTTCGAGCCCTGCCGTGTTCTGGTGAAACCGGCCGCCGCCTCTGCAACATCACCAGAATCCAATACCCGGCATAAGCAGCCGCCAGATGCTTCAAAGTATGCCCGCTGACGGCCCGCCCCACCCCTCGTTTCTTCCATATCGGAGTGCCCCATCTTCGCGACGCTTCATTGTTGCTGCTTAGCAACCCGAAAATAAATTCCATCCGAGACCCTCAAAAACAAAGGCAAAATCGCATGTCAAGCCCCAAAACCACTCAACTCAATCAATCCAAACAACTTAGCCGTGGCATTTTAGTTGCTCCAAAACCTCTATACTTAAAACAGTTGAGAAAACGAACCACGAGCCCCAAGGGAACCTACCCGTCGGGGCTTTACTTATCTAAAATGAATACTTTACCAACATCGCCGACACCAAAACCCAGCAAAATCAATACTTTACCCATGGCCCAAACCCCGAAGTCCAAGCCTAACACGAGTAAAATGAATACTTTGCGCAAATTTTGGCGGGGGGAGGGGGCACCCTCCCTGACGCTTCTGGCCCTGTCCTTCCTCTTCACCCTCCCCATCCACGCACAGGAGCAGGGAGCCTGGCGCGCATCCAACTCCACCGCGCGCTCCATCACCGGCGACGTCGACATCAACGGCGAAAAGCTCATGATCAACCTCATCCGCTTTCCCGTCTCCCGAATCCGCGCCCTCGAACCCGCCGAAGTCAGCGCCGCCTTCGACGCCGACACCACCGCCCACGGCACCGGCAGCCTCTACAGCGTCAACATCCCCGGCGGCAAACAGTTTCTCAACCACAACACCCTCTGCGGCACCGAACGTACCCAATGGATGGCAACCTACGCCCAGGGCCGCTCCCTAAAAATCGCCTTCTTCTCCGGCCAGACGCCCCCGGTGTTCACCCTCGAAGCCCTCGCCAACTCCTCCGACCTCTGCGGCACCTTCGTCTACGTAAAATAATCGGCACGCCCGCGCCCCGTCTCCCGCAGACATCGTGCTGTCAAAAGTGGCAGAATAGAACCCCATGAGAACCCGCGCCGGCACGACCCTTCTCACCGCTTCTCTGCTCCTGGGCTGCCACTCATCCACCCCGACCGAACCCACCGCAACCCCAACCCCCACCTCAGCCGCAATCCCAGTCACCGACGCCTGCCAGGTCCTCACCCCAACCGAAATCACCGCCGTCCTGGGCATTCCAATAGACCCCGGCCAGCACATCCCCAAAACCACCACCATCATGTGCGGATGGCCCAAAACCGGCGTCACCAGCGACTCGATCGTCGTTCTCAACTTCACCACACCCGACTACTTCGAGAAAGAACGCGACCCCCACCCTCGCATCACCATGACCCCCGCGCCCGGCGTCGGAGACGACGCTTACTACATCACCTCGCAGTTCGGCACATCCCTCTTCATCAAGAAGGGAAACACGGTCATCGGCTTCTCCATCCGCGACAAATCTATCCCCTCCGCCCAGCTCATGGAAAAAGAACGCGCACTCGGCCTGAAAGCCGCCGCTCGTCTTTAGTCGTACATTCGCGCGTAGCAACTTCGATCGCCACTATCATTGTCAGCTAACGATCGGAGACATCCATGAACGAACTAGCCCAGGCCCTCATCGCCGAAAGCTACGCCGCCCCGCCCTCTCACATTCTCGAAGGCCTCACCGACGAACTCGCTCACCGCGAAATCCTCAACGTCCCTCACACCATCTACGCGGAGCTCTGGCACCTCACCTTCTGGCAGCAGATCACCCTCGACTGGATCGCCGGCATCGAAACCCCCTACCCCAACAAACCCTCCGACGGCTTCGCCACAAAACCCCACACCGAATCCTGGGAACAAGTCCGCCAACGTTTCCTCCGCGGATCCGAACAAGCCGCAGCCGAGGCGCAGAACACCGCTCGCCTAGACCAACCCATCCGTTGCCCATCCCGCCCCGGCGCACCAGTACGCGTCATGTCCGTCCGCGACCAGCTCATCTCGTTAGCCGCACACAACGCCTACCACCTCGGTCGCATAGTCGTACTTCGCCAGCTCCTCCAAGCCTGGCCCCCAGCCTCCGGAGGCTTCACTTGGTAGAAGAATGCCCTATCCAATCGCACCCGCGCATGCGTATCGTGGAGGCCTATGTCCATTCGAGCGACTCTTCTGGCAACAGCGATTCTTTGGAGCAGCTTGTCTGCTCTCGCGCAAACCCTGCCGAACACTCTCTCTAAGCAGGAAGCAGCCGCTGGATGGAAGTTACTCTGGGATGGCAAGACCACTGATGGCTGGCGCAGCACCCGCGGCCTCACCTTCCCGGCAACGGGCTGGGAGGTCAAAGACGGTCTACTCTGCGTCACCGAACACGGCGGCGAAGAGGGCGGTAACGCCGGCGACATCCTCACCACGCGCAAGTACGCCAACTTCGAGCTCTCCGTCGACTTCCGCATCACAACGGGAGCCAATAGCGGCATCAAATACTTCGTCGACCCCAACTATGCCCCCGGCCACGATGGCCACGGCTCCGCCATTGGTTTCGAGTATCAAATCCTCGACGATGCCGTCCATCCCGACGCAAAGAAAGGCAACAACGGCGATCGCACCGTAGCCTCCCTCTACGACATGATTCCCGCCACCAAAGACAAACCCATCAAACCCGTAGGAGAGTGGAACACCGCTCGCATCGTCATCCGCGGAGCCCACGGCGAGCACTGGCTTAACGGTGTCAAAGTTCTGGAGTACGACCGGGCCACTCCACACTTCCAGCAGATCATCGCTGAAAGCAAATTCCACATCTACCCCCACTTTGGCGAAGCCAACGACGGTTACATCCTTCTCCAAGATCATGGATTCCCGGTATTCTTCCGCAACATCAAGATTCGCGACCTGCCGCCAACCCCGTAGTCGCAGCGGCTAGATCTTCTCCAACGTTGCCTTATCCGCCTGCCCACCAAAATACTTCTCCAACGCCTTATGGAAAACCCGCTCACTCGGCCCTTCTGCCTCGGCAAATAGCGTCATGCTCGAATAGAACTTCAGGTTATCCGGATACCCAAAGATATCCTCCACCGACTTACCCTCAGTCTCCACCACAATCGCCGCACACTCATGCAACCTAGGCCCAAGCACAGGATGATCCAGGTAAGCCCGAGCCTCCTCCCGCCCTGAGATCGCATACTTCACTGCCATCTCGCTCGACCCCAGCCCCCGAATCTGCGGAAACACAAACCACATCCAGTGGCTCCGCTTCTTTCCGGCACGCAGTTCCGCGCACACCTTGCCAATCACTCCGGCCTGCGCCTCCACAAACCGCTCCAGATTAAATCGATCCTCCATCACCCCTCCAGAGAACCGTCGAGCAGTTGCCAAGGCTTCACTGCCGCTCGCATTCCCATCAGATAAGATGCCCGATCCATCGGGTCCGTCCCCTCCACTTTCTTCAGTGGCGACCCCTTCTCTCAAGCAGGGAAGTGCTCGCGCCTATTGAAACGCCGCACAGCGTCATTCGGGCGCACTTGATTTCTCCCGAACGCCTTACTTCACACCCTTCGCCGGATCCCAAACCCCTTGCAGCTTCCTCACATAAACCATCTGCCCGATGTGATAAGCGTTATGCGTCCCCACGTGCGCAATGCGCGAGGCCCACAGCGAAATCTTCGCATCATCCGCCGCCTCCACTGCTTTCTCCCAATCCGTCATCACCGTATCCAGATCCGCAACCGTCTTCACCCAGCTCTTCTCATCGAATTTGTCAAAGGTTTCATCATTGTTCCCATCGAACTTCTCCGGTTTTCCGCCTTGGAAGCTCACCAGCGTCTGCTTATCCCAGAACCAAAGGTGGTAAGCAAGCTGCCCAACCGAATGGTTCCCACTCTTATCTGTCCAGTTCGCCTGCGCCGGAGTCAGCCCCGCCACCGCCGTATTCGCCGGAACAAACCACTCCGCCTTGTTATGCGTCGATCGCAGCTGCTCCAGCAAAACTTCCTTCAGCGTCATCGGTTTGCTCTGCTGCGCGCAAGCCATCACCGACGCAGCCATCACCAGACAAGCCAGCACTCGCCTCAACCAGCACGTCATAAGACACGCCTCCAAATTGTCGTTCTAAGAAACCTGGCCCTACTTCTCGCTGCTGGGTGGAGCAATCCCCTTCAGTCGCAGATACAGCGCCAGCGTCGCATACTGCTCCGTATCATGCTGCGACGTCCCCCACGCAAGCCCAATCCGCGACCGCTTGATCTTCCCCACATCCAGCATATCCAGCACATTCGCATCCGTCAGCGCGGCAAACGCCTTATCACATTCCGCAAACGAAGCATTCAGCGCCGTAACGATCGTCGCCTTATCCGCCGTGTCTTCCGGCGTTTTCACCGTCGCATCCGGAGCCGTCTTGTTCATCGCCCCGCAGCTCCGCGCCTGCGCCTCGGTCACATGGTTCAGCACGCGCGCAAATGTCCGGATATCCGGCTCCGGCTTATAGCTAAAATCCGCCGCCGGCATCTTATCCGCCGACTTCAAAATATTTCCCTTCGCTGCAGCATAGGCCCGTTGCACCTCGGCCGCAGGACCAGTCGCCACCGGCGCTCCGTTCGCAGGAGCCTGAGCCATCGCCACACCAGCCGCCATCGTCAAAACCCACGCCAAACCAACTCGCCGCATCACACTCTCCTCTAAACGTCCTCACCAGCCTACCCGCCCCCGCACTCCATCACAAGGTACTTCGTCACGCTTTTGCCTCTATTTTTGCTCCGCGGCCCAATAACTCGTCCTTGCCGAAACGATCATCTCCCGATGATGTGCCAGCGACACCTTAATCGTATGCAGCCCGCGCACCGTCGAGGTCGGATAAAAATTGAGAACGTAGCTGTTGCGAATATGATTATTCAAAACAGCCAGGTCCGCTTCCAACTCCCCGCGCCCATCGAAGCTCATCGCCTCGCCTCCCGAAAGCGAAGCCATCTCAGCCGACACATTCTTAAGCATCCCGCCAAAGATCAGCCGAAGCGGCGCATCCAGCTTGGCATATCCTTGCGTCGGCCCCCCACCGATATCGATCGGAGGATTCAAATGCGGCGGCTCCGTGAACGCAAGTTTCGCCGCCGCCTTCTCTCCAGAAAACGTAACGCTGTAGATCGCCGTATTCGTCTCGCCTAAACTTCGAACAATCTCTTTCATTGTCGTTTTGCTGCCATCGTCATGTTCCTGGCTGATCAGCAAAATAGCCCGCCGGTCACTGACTGGCCGCTTCTTCAACAACTCAAGAGCGAACGCAACTCCATCGAAGATCGCCGCCCCGCTATCTCCCTTATCAGGCTTATCGATTGCCTCACTCCACTGCGCAACATCCGAAGTAAACGACGAAGCCGCTTCCGGTCGGCTATCGAAATTAACAATCGACACCACATTCGGCGCCCCACCAAGCAGCGCAGCCAGCATCGTCTCCAGGTTCGCGTAGCTTGCAAACTGCCCACGAGCCACTCCACCCGTCTGCATCAGCACAACCAGCGACAGCGGCCGTTTCGTCTCCTCCTCCAGCGTCAACTTTTGCGGAACCCCGTTGTCAGTCAGAACAAAGTCCTCTGCGGTCAGCGAAAATACAGCTCCCTTGTCACTGGTCTGCACCAGCGTCGGCACAACCACCAGCGTAGTCGTCGTCCGTAGCGTCGTCTGCGCCAAGGCTGCCCCGGCAAGCGCCGCGGCCAGAATGCCGGATTGAAGAACCGTTTTCATCCAGGTCGTAGGTTAGACGAGTTCAGCTGCCTCTTGGCCACGCGAACACTCCCCTCAAAAATTGCCTTGACCTCGTCATCAGTCATGCAGAAACTCACACTGAATCCACTATCTTCCAAATGGCCGAGAAATGAGGATCCTTTGAAGACATCTTCGCGGCATAAGCTCACCGGCCTTCTCCTTTGCATCTCTCTTCTCCTGCTTCCAAAACTCGCTCAAGCCGATAGCCTCCAGGGCTGCGTCTCCTCCGCTCCAAATTCACTCCTTCTCCTCAATGAAGGTGATCGGCAAGCCTACGACCTCCTCGGGGACACGACTCCGGTCAAAGCCGGCCAGCGCGTCAAAGTATCCGGCAAAAAGAAAAAGGACACCTCCGGCAAGCGATATTTTCTCGTCGGAAAGCTATCGAAAGACTACGGCGCCTGCAAGGTCTCGTCGGCAACTCCCTGACTCGAAAGTCCAGCTGACCCAATCAGCCGACTCCCACCACCAACGGGTGCAATGTGTCAGCTTAGACGAAGCAGAAACGCCCAATCATTTTTTATCAGTCTTTTATCCCTCTTATCACTGTTACGCCTTCCCGCCCGGCCCCACCAAATGAACTATCCTATTAAAGACACCCCACGAGCCAAGCAAGCCTCGTAACAAGGAACCAGCACACAATGCCATTGAACTGCGGAATCGTTGGCCTCCCCAACGTCGGAAAATCCACGATCTTCAACGCCCTCACCTCAGCCAAAGCACAGGCGGCAAACTATCCCTTCTGCACCATCGACCCCAACACCGGCGTTGTCACCGTCCCCGACCCCCGCCTCGCCAAAATCGCCGAGCTCATCCAGCCAAAATCCCTCGTCCCCACCACCATGGAGTTCATCGACATCGCCGGTCTAGTAGAAGGCGCGAGCAAAGGCGAAGGCCTGGGCAATCAGTTCCTCGGCCACATCCGCGCGACCGACGCCATCGCCCACGTCGTCCGCTGCTTCGACGACCCCGAAGTCATCCACGTCGCGGGCGGCGTCAATCCCCTCCACGACATCGACATCATCAACACCGAGCTTCTCCTCGCCGACCTCGACACCGTAGAAAAGCGCAACACCAAGGCCGAGCGCTCCGCCAAATCCGGAGACCCCAAAGCCAAAGCCGAGCTAGGCATGCTACAAAAACTGTTGGCCGTGCTAAACGCCGGCAAACCCGCGCGCACCGCCGACCTCACCGACGAAGAGCGCATCCTCTCCCGCGAGCTCTTCCTCATCACCGCAAAACCCCAGCTCTACGTCGCCAACGTCGACGAGTCCGGCCTAACCACCGGCAACGCCTACACCGAGGCCGTAGAAAAACGAGCCGCCGAAGAAGGCAGCCAAGTGGTCCGCATCTGCGGAGCCCTCGAAGCTGAAATAGCCCAGCTAGAACCCGCCGAGCGCACCGAATTCCTCGAGTCCCTCGGCCTCCACGAGCCTGGCCTCGACCGCCTCATCCACTCCGCCTACCGCCTCCTCGACCTCATCACCTACTTCACCGCAGGCGTGCAGGAGGTCCGCGCCTGGACCATCAAGCGCGGCACCAAAGCCCCCGGAGCCGCCGGCGTCATCCACTCCGACTTCGAGCGCGGCTTTATCAAAGCCGACTGCTACGCCTCCGACGACCTCTTCAAATACGGCACCGAGCAAGCCGTCAAAGAAAAGGGCCTCCTCCGCTCCGAAGGCAAAGACTACGTAGTCAAAGACGGCGACATCCTCTTCTTCAAATTCAACGTCTAGCCCAACCGAGCGAGACCAAAACCGAAAAAGCGTGTCATCCTGAGCGAAGCCTATGGCGGTTTCATCGCCATAGGAAGAGTCGAAGGACCTGCAGTTGCCGTTGTTTCTGCTGGTGACGTTGGAGCGAATTTTGCTCCGTCTGGGATGGATTCGTTCTTCCGGACGTCACAATCCTCTTGGAAGTCACGGCGCGAATATCACGAACATTTAGACGAGGTTGACTGCCTCCACGATCTTAGCTAAGCTAACCTAGCAGCCATGGCCAAGTCCTCCACCATCACGGCGACCATCTTCGAGGCGAAGACGAACCTTTCCGCGCTCGTGAAAAAGGCGCAGAACGGCGAAACGGTCATTATCACCTCTGGCAGGGACAAGAAGCCCGTAGCGAAGATTGAAGCCATCAAGCCAACTCCAAAGAAACGTCTCGGCGTAATGGAGACACCCGGATTCGAGATCCCCGACTCCTTCTGGGAACCTCTTCCCGAGGAAGAACTAGCTCTCTGGAATGGCGAGGTCGACGACGACTTCTAAATGAAGATTTTGCTCGATACGCATACCCTACTGTGGGCGACTCTCTTTCCACGCTCGCTGAGCAAACGCGCGGCGACAATCATCGCCAATCCCTCAAACGATATCTTCGTTTCGGCAGCATCGGCATGGGAAATTGCGACGAAAGTGCGTCTCGGCAAACTTGAAGATGCCAGACGATTAGAACAAGAGTTTCTGGAAAAAGTCGACGAAGCGGGCTACACCATCCTCTCCATCACAGCAGCCCACGCCCTCCGCGCAGGCCGTCTCCCCGGTGATCACCGCGACCCCTTCGACCGCATCATCGCCGCGCAGGCACTAGCCGAAGACATCCCCATCCTCAGCATCGACACCAAGCTCGACCCCTTCGGCATCACCCGCATCTGGTGAGATCGTTTCTGTAACCCAACAAGTCACAAAAGAAAATGCCCTCTCCCATCAGGAAGAGGGCATTCGCATCATAAAGCACCATCACTTCGGACTAGTCGCAACACCACCGCGCGTATTGCCGCTCGAACTGCTACTCGACCCCGCCGAAGTTCCACTCCCCGCCGACATTCCGCCGCCTCCGCGACTAGCGGAAGACGCCCCCGTTGCAGACGCTGACATTCCCGCATTCGAGGGCGACATCCCCGGCTGCATCGCCGCCCCAAACGAAGAATTTACCGATGGGCCCTCCGCCGAGCCCTGCCTGAGCGTCACCGGGCCCCGGCTGGCTCCATGCGCCGTCATCCCGCCCGGCGCCTCTGCATACACCGGCATAATCGCTGCCCCATGCTTCGCCACGCTGTTCGACACCTCCTTCAAGTCGCCCAGCGATCCACGCGGCACTCCCAGCCCGGCCGAGTTCTTCTCAAACACAAAGTTCCCCTGTCCGCTCTGTCTTGACATCGCCATCGGCGCCTGGTTCGACAGCACCATCGAAGGGCTAGACTGCCCTGCAACCAGAGCCGGACCTACAGGCCGCGTCGGAGCATGCAACACGCCCATCGCCGCCGTTGACGAAGCAACGCCGCTCCCCGTCGGCGCAAAACCACTCGCCGCAATATTGTTCAACCCCATCCACGACCCGCCCGGCTGCCATCCCCATCCGAAGCCCGGATAGTAGTTCCACGCGCCCGAGTGATACGGCAGCCATCCCCACGGGTAAGGCGAAACCCACGAGTATCCCGCTCCCGGATAAAACGCCCACAATCCATTGTCGTAAGGCGCCCATCCAGCGCCAGCAAGATACGGCTGCCAGATCGATCCAAACGCGCCCGCATTGATAAAGTTCCCGTAATAATTCAGATCGCTCAGCCCATACGCATTCCCGCCACCCGCGGACGTATTCGCCATCGCATACCGGGCATGGTAGTCATTCGACTCCTTGTCCCACGCATCAAACGGCTCACTCGCAACCTTGTTCGCCATCGTCACCTGGTCGGCTTCAACTGTCATCGTCCCTTTCTTGCTGACAGTCTTCGTCTCGCCATCGCGCACCACTTCGACGCTGCCGTTCATCACAGAAAGCACGGTCCGAGTCTCATTTGTCTCCAGCCGCAGATGCGTCGATGGCGCCACTGTCATCTTCATCTCGCCCGCGCGCAGCAGAAACTCGTTCCCCTTTGTGCTCTCTGTGTTCACATACACGATCCCATGCTTCACATCCATCAGCGACGCCTTCGCCCCCGAACTCCTCAGCGCCAGCAACTCAAAATCCACTTGCGATTGAGGAGCCAAACGCATCGTGGTATTGTCCTCAAACTCCACTTCTGCAAACCCATCCGCCGTCCGCAGCTTCTCGCCTTCGACGATCGGCATATTCGGCATCGTCTGTTCAAACCCCAGACCCGTCTTTCGGTCGAGCGACAGCGAACCCTTCACCTCGCTCAACCGCACAATCCGCACATGCGAATCCCCTGGCTCCGCCCCATTATCAGGAAGCGGCTCACTCACAGCGCTGATAACCCGATTCTGCGCAGGAGCCGCCCCACCCACCGTCCCACTCTGCGCCACGCACGCTGAAACGCCAAACATCGATACCGCTAACGCCACAAGCATCCCGCATCCAGGCTTCATAGACGCCTCCACAGACCTGCACCCGTAACTTGCTCCGGTGACGCAGAGTATACGCCTCAACAACAACCACCATCTCGGACGAGGATGTCATTTTTCTGTCTCCCGACAACCCTCGTCTGCTCCACCCCCAACGAATCGTCATTTCGACCGAAGCTGCTCACGCTTTTGTGAGCAGCGCAGTGGAGAAACGCGCTTCTCTACCTCCACCCCTCCCCAGCCCATACCCTCATCTCTCTGTTTGTCATCCTCCGCCAAAAGGAGGAGAACATGCCTCTGCAGTTGTTCGCCATCTTCATCTTCACTCGCCCAAAAAACCACCATCCAAAACACCACAACTCACCATCAAAACGCCACAAACTCACCACGAATTACCATCCCGAATCACACAAAAATCCCCGAAAAAATACCATCTAGCCACCCCAAACTTTTTTCCCAGACCAACCCCCCAAAACTAGTCCAAACTTGAAAGACACATGACAAAGAAACACCCCAAAAAGAAACTCCGCGTAGGTATCCTCTTCGGCGGCCGCTCCGGCGAACACGAAGTCTCCCTCCTTTCCGCCGCCTCCATCCTCAAAGCCATCGACCGCAAGAAATATGAAGTCATCCCCATTGGAATCAACAAACAAGGCCAATGGCTTCCCCCAGCCGAGGCCCGGCACCTCCTCGAAGGCAACTCCACCCCCGAGCCCAAATCCAAAACCCTCCAACTCAACGCCAGCGCTGAAATCCTCCAGCAAACCAGCCCTCTTACCCAGTCCCTCGACGTCATCTTCCCCGTTCTCCACGGCACCTTCGGCGAAGACGGCACCATCCAGGGACTCCTCGAACTAGCTGATATCGCATACGTTGGCTCCGGAGTCCTGGGCTCCGCCACCGGCATGGACAAGTCCGCCATGAAGCAGCTCTTCGCCGCCGCCGGCCTCCCCCAAACCCCGCACGTCAACCTACTCCGCAGCGAGTGGCATGCCGATCCCAAACGCTCAACCAAACTCATCGAAAAAAATCTCTCCTACCCAATCTTCGTAAAGCCCGCGAATCTAGGCTCTTCCGTAGGCATCAGCAAAGTCCACGACCGCAGCGAGTTAGCCCCCGCGATGGACCTGGCCGCCAGCTTCGACCGCAAGCTCATCATCGAGCAGGGCGTAGGCGGCCCCAACGCAAAACCCCGCGAACTGGAAGTCTCCGTACTCGGCAACGACAGCCCCGAAGCCTCCGTAGTCGGCGAAATCGTCCCCGGCGCCGAGTTCTACGACTACAACGCCAAATACCACTCCGCCGCCAGCCTCCCCATCATTCCCGCCGACATAACCGAAGCCGAGTCCAATCAAATCCGCAAGATGGCCATTGCGGCATTCCGCGCCTGCGACTGCGCCGGACTCGCCCGAGTCGATTTCCTCATGGAACCCACCCCCAAATCCAAAACAGGGAAGCGCAAACCCAGCCGCATCTACCTCAACGAAATCAACACCATGCCCGGCTTCACCAGCATCAGCATGTACCCCAAACTCTGGCAAGCCACCGGCCTCCCCTACAAACAATTAATAGACCGCCTCATCGCCCTCGCCATCGAGCGCCACCACGAAAAGCAACAGACCACCTTCACCCGCGTCTAATCCTCATCTAGACTGACAAGTCGCTATTCTGCTTCAACTAGAGGGAAACGCCGACATCGAAACCATAGGCAAACCCGTCGCCTCTCCCCCGCGAAGCCCACGCTACGCCGCCGGCTCCACCGCGCTGCACCTCCTCTTCCTCGCCGTCCTCATCCACCAGCGAGCCTCCTTGATCGCCCCCATCCGTCTCCCTGGCAACGAGCACGGCACCAACCTCAGCGTCGTCTATCTCCCAGGCCGAGCCCCCATTCAAGCCGCAACACCAAACCCGAAAGCCCTGCCTCAACAAGCCCGATCCAACACGCCCGTCCCAACTCCACCCGTCCAAAAACAAAAGAACACAACTGCCTCCCCCAACACCAACTCCCCCTCCACGCCCGATCCCAATTCCACCACCGGCGCAGACTCCCTCGGTTCCGGAAACATCAACATCGCCCTCGCCAGCTACTTCCCCTCACCCAAGCCTGACCTCTCCACCCTCCCGCGCGGCACCAAAGGCGACGTCATCCTCGACGTCGTCATCGACACCGCAGGCAAAATTGCCGATATCAAAATGGCCAGCGGCCTCGGCCACGGTATCGACGAAACCGTCATCGCCACCGTCCAGCAATGGACCTTCAAACCCGCCACCCGCGACGGCCAGCCCATAGCCAGCGAGCAGGAACTACGCTTCCACTACGAAAAATCCTGAGCAGCGGCGCTATATAACCCTGCTATGTTTGTACCCCTCGGCCGTCAGAGCAGCCAGTAACTCGTCCACCTGCTCCCGCCCGCGCGTCTCCATCGTAATGTCAATTACCGTATCGCCGAGATTCACCCCGTAGTAAGCCCGATTGTGCAGCGTATCCACAATGTTCGCCCGATGGTTCGCAATCAGCCGCGTCAACTCCGCCAGCGCCCCCGGCTTATCCAGAAGATGAATCCTCAACCGGATCAACCGCCCATCCTGCACCAGACCGCGTTCAATAATTCTGCTCAATAGCGTCACATCAATATTGCCGCCGCATACCATCACCGCCGTCCGCGCGCCCATCAGCGAAGTCTTCTTCTGCAGCAAAGCCGCCAAAGCAGCCGCACCCGCACCCTCCGCCAGCGTCTTCTCCCGCTCCAGCAACACCAGAATCGCTGAAGCTATCTCATCTTCCTCGACGGTTACAATCTCGTCGACATAACGCTCCACCATCGGCAGAGTCACATCGCCCGCCCGCCGAACCGCAATACCATCCGCAATCGTCGTCGCCGGATCCACCGTCACCGGCCGGTGCATTTCAACCGCCGCCAACATCGAAGGCAATCGTGCCGTCTGCACTCCAATCACCCGCACCTCAGGTCGCGACTCCTTGATCGCACAAGCAACTCCGCCGATCAACCCACCGCCGCCAATCGGCACCACCACTGCCTCGAGCCCCAGAACCTGCTCCAGCAACTCCAGCCCAATCGTCCCTTGTCCCGCCATCACCGCCGCATCATCAAACGGATGAATGAAAGTCATTCCCTCCGCCGCGCACAGCCGCGTAGCCTCTTCGCACGCCTCATCGTAGTTCGCGCCAAACAGCACGACCTCGGCGCCGAACCCACGCGTCGCCGTCACCTTCACCAATGGTGTCGCCAACGGCATCACAATCAGCGACCGTATCCCGCGCTTCGTCGCGTGATACGCCACACCCTGCGCATGATTTCCCGCGCTAGCCGCCACCACACCCCGCGCCTCCTGCTCCGGAGTCAGCATCGCAATCCGGTTCAGCGCCCCGCGCTCCTTGAACGACCCCGTCATCTGCAGATTTTCGAGCTTAAGGTAAACCTGCTGCCCTGTCAGGACGCTCAGCATCTGCGAGTGCGGACAAGGAGAGTAGTAGATCGCGCCATTCACGCGCTCTCGCGCCGCCAACACATCCGCCAGCCCAATCGCAGGACGATTCATCGAATCACTCACAGCTATTCTTCCTTCCCATCTCTCACCGCCGCCGCCGAAACTTATTCGCCAGCGCAAACTCATCCCGCAACTCGGGAGTACGCAGATTCTCCCGCACGTGCTGCAGCCTCTGCTCGAGTGCCAGCAACGTCTCCGCAATCGGCTCTGTATTCGTCATCGCGACATCGCGCCACATGCTGTACGGGCTCGCTCCCAGCCGCGTCGTCTCGCGTAACGCACGTCCACCAATCGCCGAAATCTCCGGCGCATCGCCAAATCTCTCCTCCAGCAACGCCGCCAGCGCCGTCGAAAGCATCTGCGGCAGATGGCTCACCCAGGCACACATCTCATCATGACGCGCTGCGTCCATATCCAGCGTGCGCGACCCAAAGCATCCCACCCAGCCCCGCCACTGCTTCTCCATCGCCGTCATCTCCGGCCGCATCGGCGTAAATAACCACATCGCTCCATCGAATAGCTTCGCTTCCGCCAGCATCGCGCCGCCGAGCTCCTTGCCTGCCATCGGATGTCCAGGCAGAAAACTCGCCGCGCCGTCGCCCGAAAACAATCGTTGCGCCAGATCCACAATCTCCAGCTTCGTGCTTCCCACATCCGTCACCAGCTGGCCTTCGCGCAGCAACGGAGCAAGCACCTGCATCCAATCCTTGATTGCGAGCACCGGAACCGCGAGCACAATCACGTTAGCCCACTTCGCCAGTTCCAGCGCATTTTCCCGGTTAGTAGCTTTCCCATCGATCGCGCCCATCTGCAAGGCCGCTGCCATCTCCAGCAAACTCGCGTCCCATCCATCGATCCGCCCCGCGAAACCCGCCGCGCGCAGCGCAAGCCCCGTCGAAGCGCCAATCAACCCAGTCCCGATGATGAATACCCGCTCCATCAGGCGACCGCCCTGCCCACCACAGGAGCCAACAGTCGCAACTGCGCTATCAACTTATGTAACTGATCCGGATACAAACTCTGCGCTCCATCGCTCATCGCCTTATCCGGATTGGGATGCATCTCCATCAACAATCCATCCGCGCCTGCCGCGACACTCGCCAGCGCCATCGCCGGCACGAGATCCCGAATCCCCACGCCATGCGAAGGATCGCCCAGAACCGGAAGATGCGTCAGCTTCTTCAGAACCGGAATCGCCGAAATATCCATCGTGTTTCTCGTATACGTCTCAAACGTCCGCACCCCACGCTCGCACAGCATCAGGCTGTAGTTGCCGCCCGAAAGAATGTACTCCGCGCTCAGAAGAACCTCTTCAATCGTCGCGGCAATCCCGCGCTTCATCAGCACCGGCGTCCGCACATGCCCCAACTCGCGCAGTAGATTGAAGTTCTGCATATTCCGCGCGCCCACCTGGAAGCAGTCGATATAAGGCAGCATCAACTCAATCTGCGAGATCTCCATCACCTCTGTAATCACCAGCAGCCCCGTTTCGTCCGAGACCTCGCGTAACAGCTTCAACCCATCCAACCCCATCCCCTGAAAACTGTAAGGCGAGCTACGCGGTTTGAATGCCCCACCCCGCAGAAACTTCCCGCCCGCCGCAGCAACCTGCTTCGCGCTCGTCAATATCTGTTCTCGCGATTCCACTGAACACGGCCCTGCCATCACAACAATCTCGTTCCCGCCCACCACCACGCCATTCGGAAACTTAACCACCGTTCCCTCAGGCCGAAAGCTCCGACCCGCCAGTTTGTACGGCGAAGTAATCCTGTAAGCGTCATACACGCCCGGCAGCACCTTAAACTCCGCCACCTCGAAGTGTTCCGGCGTCCCGACGCCTGCCAGAATCGTCTGCGCCGTGCCTGTCGTGCGGTGAACGTTGAAGCCAAGCTCCACCATCCGCTCGATCACTTGTTGAATATTCTCTTCCGTCGCCTGGCCATGCATTGCAACTATCATCGTGTCGTTTCCCATCTCTTCCTATAAGCAACTAAAACGGTTACAAAACTCTCCCCAGCTCTAAATATCCCGACGCTGCAGCGTCCGCATTACATCGATAATCCGCTCATACACGTGCAGCAACTCCGCATCTGGGAGCGGCCCCTGGTTCGCCGCGCAAACCAGTTTGAAGACCTCCTGCTCCCGCTTCGGCTCATACACCGGAAGATCGCTCGTCCGCTTAATCTCGCCAATCGCCCGAGCAGCCTCAGCCCGCTGATTGATGAGGCGAACGATCTCAACATCCAGCTCATCGATCTTCTTTCTCCAGTCGGAGATATCCATCCATTCGCCTCCCCACGCAGCCGCGCGTTATCCTGCGCGACTCGCTGCGGAAAATTGTTGATTCCCAAATGATAAACGTCTGTCTCATCCTCGGTTCGCATCTCACGCCCGCAATCCCGCAACGAACCGTCCCACGGCATTCGCCGCTTCTTCCCTGGGAGTCTTCTCAATCAAACCAACCAACGCACTCCCAATCACTGCCGCATCCGCAAACTCTCCAACAGCCTTCACGTGCTCCGCATTCGAAATCCCAAACCCCACCGCAATCGGCAGTTTCGTAAACTTCCGCAAACGCATAACCAACTCCGAAGCATCTCCCGCAACTGTCTGTTGTGTCCCCGTAATTCCCACTCGCGAGATCGCATACACAAAACCCTGCGAAACGTCCGCAATCGCCTTCAATCGCGCATCTGGACTAGTAGGCGCCGCAAGAAACACCGGAGCGAGCCCACACTCCCGCATCGCCTCCAAATATTCCCCCGCCTCCTCGACAATCATGTCCGTCAGCAGCACGCCATCCACACCCGCGCCTGCAGCCTTCGCACAAAACGCCTTCATCTCCATCCGCACCACAGGGTTCAAATAAGAAAAAATCACCAACCCCGCACCCCGCCGAGCCTTTCGCAACTCCGCCGCCAGCCCCAGCACCTGCGTCAGCGTAGTCCCCCTCGCAACCGCCCGCTGACTAGCCCGCTCAATCACGGGCCCATCCGCCAGCGGATCGCTGAACGGCACCCCGAGCTCAATCACATCCGCCCCATTGTCGATCGCCGCCAGAGCAATCTCACGCGTCGTTGCGAGATCAGGATCCCCCGCCGTCAAATAAGCAACAATCCCAGGCTTCCTCTGAAACTCAATCGCCACAAATCCTCCAAATCAAGTCAATTGCCTTTGCCGTTATCCGTGCGTCTCCGCGGAGATCCGCGGTCGCCGTCGTCAGGCACCCTTCAAATTCAATTCCTTCGCCAGAATCCCCATATCCTTATCTCCGCGCCCGGACAAATTCACCATCAGTACAGCCTCTTTCGTCATCGTCGGAGCCAGCCGTATCGCCTCCGCCACTGCATGAGCACTCTCCAGCGCCGGTACAATCCCCTCCGTCCGCGAAAGCGTCACCGTAGCCTTCAGCGCCGCATCATCCGAGCAAGCAACATAAGTAGCCCGCCCCGAATCATGCAGCATCGCATGCTCCGGCCCCACACTCGCGTAGTCCAGCCCCGCGCTGACCGAGTGCGTCAAGCTCACCTGCCCCGCTTCATCCTGCAGCACGTACGAATAAGTCCCCTGCAACACTCCCGGCACACCGCCGCCGTCTTTCTGAAACCGAGCCGCATGCTCCCCCAGCGCAGTCCCACGCCCGCCCGCCTCAACGCCGATCAAATCGACATTTTTATCTTCAAGAAACTCATAGAACGCCCCAATCGCGTTTGACCCGCCACCCACACAAGCGATCACCGCCGTAGGCAGCCGACCCTCCTGCTCCATCATCTGCACCTTCGCTTCGCGGCTGATCACGCGATGAAAATCACGCACCATCGTCGGATAAGGATGCGCCCCCAGCGCACTTCCCAACACGTAATACGTCGTCCGCACATTCGTCACCCAATCCCGCATCGCCTCATTGATCGCATCCTTCAACGTAGCCGACCCGCCCGAAACCCCCCGCACCTCCGCCCCCAACAGCCGCATGCGATACACATTCAACTCCTGCCGCCGCATATCCTCCTCACCCATATACACAACGCACTCCATCCCCAGGAGCGCACAAACCGTAGCAGTAGCCACGCCATGCTGCCCCGCGCCCGTCTCCGCGATGATCCTGTGTTTCCCCATCCGCCGAGCCAGCAGCCCCTGCCCCAGCGCATTGTTAATCTTGTGCGCTCCGGTATGCAGCAGGTCCTCGCGCTTCAGATAAATCTTCGCCCCGCCCAGAGACTCCGTCAGCCGCTTCGCAAAATACAACGGAGTAGGCCGCCCGCAATAATTCTTCAGCAGATCGCTCAACTCTGCCTGAAACGCAGCGTCGTCCTTAGCCTGCGCGTAAGCGGCTTCCAACTCCTCCAGCGCCGCCATCAGCGTCTCCGGAACATACCGCCCGCCGTAAACCCCAAACCGCCCTGCGACTGACTTCACCGGCCCTGCCGGACTAACAATTCCCGCCGTCGTTCCCATCGCCTCTCCTAGTCCCTGGGCACTCGTCCCTAGTCCCTGCAAAAAACAAAAACCGCAACCTAGTCAGGTCGCGGCTCGTGTGGATGTCGATTTCAACTGAATGTTTCAGCTATCTTTCAGAGGAACCTACTCCGCCGATGCCGCTACCGTGCGCCAGTAGCGGTAAATAAAGCTAATTCGGGTGGAGTAAGAAATCATCTTGCTTTCAAAGATACATTGCCCCGCCCCACGAGGCAAGCACGTCAGCTAAAGTGGAGGAGTCATCCATACCCGAAAGGTCTTCACTACAGATGAAACGACTCACCCGCCGCCGCTTTCTCGGGACCACCTCCGCCGCCCTCGGCACTCTCTCCATCCCAACTCGCCTCGCCAAAGCCCTCAATCCGCAAGCCCCTCCAAGCGACCTCACACTCTGGTATGAAAAACCCGCCGCACAATGGATCGACGCGCTCCCCATCGGCAACGGCCGTCTCGGCGCCATGGTCTTCGGAGGCGGCGAAGACGGCGCACCCCACAAAGAACTCCTCCAGTTCAACGAAGACACCCTATGGTCTGGCCAGCCTCGTAACGGTAACAACTCCGAAGCCCCAAAATATCTACCGCAGGTCCGCGCTGCCGTCCTCGAGCAGCAGAACTATCACTTGGCCGACCAGCTCTGCCACAAGATGCAAGGCCTCTTCGCCGAATCCTACCAACCCCTCGGCAACCTACGCCTCGAACTCACTCACCCCACCCCACCGCAAAACTACCGCCGCCAACTAGACCTCGACACCGCCATCGTCACCACAACCTACGAAGTCGCCGGCGTCCAATTTCACCGCGAAGCCTTCGTCTCCGCCTCAGGACCAAGCCATAGTCCTCCGCGTCACCGCCAGCAAGCCCCACCAGCTCAACGCCACCCTCACCCTCGACAGCCCACTCCAGAAATCCGTCACCTCGCCCGCAGCCAATCGCCTACAACTCACCGGAAAAGCCGCAGCCCACATCGCCGGAGCAGGCCACCCTCACAGCGAACAACCCGTTACCCTCTCCGATGCCATCGGCGAAGGCATGTACTTCGCCTCCATCCTCCAACTCAACACCGAAGGGGGCACCGCCACTGTAAATCCGACCACCCTCACCATCACCAAAGCCACCTCAATCACCATCCTCATCACCGCCGCCACCGGGTATCGCGGATTCCAAACAAAACCCGACACGCCACTCGAGCAAGTCATCGCCAACGCGAAACATCAACTCGACACAGCTTCTACCAAACCCTTCAACACCCTCCGCACCGAGCACATCGCCGACCATCAGCGCCTCTTCCGCCGCGTCTCTCTCTCGCTCGGCACACCCAGCCCCACCAAGCCAACCGATCAGCGCCTAAACGATTTCGCCGCCAACCCCGACCCATCCCTCCTAGCGCTCTACTTCCAATACGGCCGCTACCTCCTTATCAGCAGCTCACGCGAGGGCTCACAACCCGCAAACCTCCAAGGCGTCTGGAACTACCAGGTCACCCCGCCGTGGAGCTCCAACTGGACCGCCAATATCAACATCCAGATGAACTACTGGCCCGCCGAAACCACCAACCTCACCGAATGCACCGGCCCGCTCTTCGACCTCATCGATGGCCTCAGCCAAACCGGCGCCGTCACCGCCAAAGAAAACTACGGCCTTCCCGGCTGGTGCTCCCACCACAACATCGACATCTGGCGCGCCTCCAACCCCGTCGGCGAAGGCGTCGGCTCGCCCACCTGGGCCAACTGGTGCATGAGCGGTCCCTGGCTCTGCGCCCACCTCTACGAGCACTACCTCTTCACCCGCGATCGCGACTTCCTCCGCACCCACGCCTATCCCCTCATGAAGGGCTCCGCCGAATTCCTCCTCGCCTGGCTCATCGAGGATGGCAAAGGCCACCTCACCACCTGCCCCTCCGAATCCACCGAGAACAACTTTCTTGCCCCCGACGGCAAGCCGGCGTTCACCAGCGCCGGCTGCACCATGGACATGGCCCTCATCCGCGAGCTCTTCGCCAACTGCATCGCCGCCGCGCAAGAACTCAACCTCGACGCCGACTTCACCGCCAAACTCAACTCCGCGATCTCACGCCTCATCCCCTATCAGATCGGTCGCTACGGTCAACTCCAGGAGTGGTCCATCGACTTCGAAGAGTCCACTCCCGGCCAGCGCCACATGTCCCACATGTACCCGCTCTACCCGGGCAACCAGATCACTCCACGCAAAACTCCCGAGCTAGCTCAGGCCGCACGCGTCTCGCTCGAGCGTCGCCTCGCCAACGGCGGAGCCTACACCGGGTGGAGTCGTGCCTGGGCTATCGCCTTCTGGACCCGCCTCCTCGACGGCGACAAAGCGTGGGAGTCCCTCTCCATGCTCATGCAGCACAGCACCAACCTCAATCTCTTCGATACCCACCCCTCCGGCAAAACCTCCATCTTCCAGATCGACGGAAACTTCGGCACCACCGCCGCCATCGCAGAACTGCTCCTCCAAAGCCACTCAGGCTCAATCGATCTCCTGCCCGCGCTCCCCACTGCATGGCCCGAAGGCAGCGTCAAAGGCCTACGCGCAAGAGGCAACCTGGAGCTTGACCTTGCCTGGTCGCAGAACAAACTCACCACATGCATGATTCGCCCCAACGTCACAGGCGAACAAACCCTCCGCGCACCCAAAGGCCAAACCATCGCGACCATCAAGTCCGGCACGCAATCCATCCCCGTCACTACTCAACCCGACGGAACTCACCGCACTCAACTCGAAGCCGGCCGCACCTACCGCCTGATCTTCTCCTGACACCTATCTCTGCAGTCCGGCGTTACCCAACCTCCAGCGAACCCACACTGGACATCGTCATCGCCAACTCGCTCTCTTTTTCTTCCATCGACGCCTCAATCAGCTCAACCGGCGTCGCCATTCTCTTCAACGACAGGAGGCCCATCACTACCAGCACAACCACCTCCGGCTCAATCGGCTCACGATAATCCGGCGTAGCATGCGTCATGTAATACGTAATCGGAAAAATCAGGATCAAAAGAAGGTAAGGGAGAGCCCCCGTCTGGTCCCGCCGCCAGAATCTCCACGCTCCCAGCAGCATCAGCACAGTGACGCCCGTACAGAAAAACACATCAGGAATCTCCAGCGGCTCGCGGCTCAGGTAAGCAGGGTTGAGGCTCCAGAAGCCTGTCCAGAAACTGAACGCGCGCCGCAGCGACATACCCGCAAAGAACACAGGATTATGTTCGATGAAGTTCGTTGCCAGCGTCTTCTTCTCTGCGAGATAGCGGGTCTCGCCTAACCCCTCGTACCGCTGCATCTCCACAGGATTGCTCGCCGGGTGCGCCCACACCGCATTCGACTCAAACGTGTCGCCATTATTTCCCGCCCAGCACTCCAGCCAGAAGTTGTCCCGCACCGGCCCAACAACATGCATCGCACGATAGTTGTGGATCGTCCACGGCACCAGCATCGCGATCAGCCCAACCGTAGCCACTGCACACCGTACCAACCATCGGGTCTCGCGCCGTCGCATCTCCAGCACCGCAAGCAGAAGAAACACGGGAAACATCGTCAGCACCGAAGGGTTCGACAGAGCAGTAGCTCCGTACACCACCCCAAAGCCAAGCCACATCAGCAGCCGAGTCTGCCGGTGCAAACGTTGCGCGAAGTAGAAGCACGTCGTGAACAGCAGGCCCGTCAGCGCATAGTCCCAAACCCGTGCGCCCGAAAAATAGATCGAGTAAGGGTAGATAGCCCAGCCCCAGCCCGCCATCACAGCAGCCTTCTCCCCCAGCGCGTACCGTGCGCTGAAATAAAGCGGAATGCAGGTCAGCGCAGAAAACAGGCTGTTGATCGACAGAATCGTAAAAGCCGCTTTTGCCGTATACAGCCCGAACAGGTGAAACACGCCCGCTAGCAGATACGGAAACAGCGGAGGCACCATCGCAGTCGGCCCTGTAGCAGGGAAGAAGGGCGAGCTGAAACCTTGTCCAAGAAATATCGACCGGGCCACCCATCCCATCTCCCAGCCGAACTCCGCATGGTCGATCGAAGGCGCAGCCTGCGCGCGAAAGCCATACGCAACAACTGCCAGCCGCACCATCAAAGCAGCCAGCACCATCCATAAGACCTGATATCTGTCCCACGCTCTGCGGAATGGATCCGCGCCTGTTTCGTTCAAGATGGCCTAATCTCCATCTTCTGCAGACTTCGCACAACCCATACCGTCATCTTATCGCTAACCCGTTCTAGTATAACTAGTTTCTCTCTCTTAGACTCCTCGACCCACGCGGACGTAAGCTCGATCGGACCCTACACTATGGGACGCTCTAAGAGTGGAGTTGTTGCACTGTCGCCTTAGATCTTCTGCACTCGCTGCACGTCCCGCACCCCCGGAACCTTCCGCAGATTCTGCACAAGCTTATTCAAATGCCGAACATCGACCGTCTCCACCACGAAGTCCACGACCATCGTTCCCTCGGCCGTCGGCTTCGTCTCCACGCTGCGAATATTCGTCCCATCGTCCGCAATGATCGCCGTAAACTCTTTCAGCAATCCCGGCCGGTCATCACAAATCACCGTCAGCTTCACCGGATACGTCTGCTGCTTCACATTCCCCGGCTCACTCGGCAGCGGAGCCCACTCCACCTGAATCCGCCTGTCCGACTCATATAACAAATTCTGCACATTCGGACAGCTCCGCGCATGCACCGCCACGCCCTTCCCGCGTGTTACGTACCCAACAATCTCTTCCCCGCGAATCGGATTACAACATCGCGCCCGATACACCAGCAGATCGTCCTGTCCCTCGACTTGCAGCGAATCCGAGCCTCTCCCAAAGAAGACCCGCTTCACCGCATCCGACATCTGCCCCACTGCATTGCCAACCCCACCCTCGGGCTGCGCCGCCTCCGCGCTCATCGTCGAACCCGGCTCCAGCTTATTCAGTACCTGCCGCGCCGAAAACTTCCCAAACCCCACGCCCGCAAGCAGCTCCGCCTGCGTCCCCAGCCCATACTCGCTCGCAACCTTGTCGTAGTCCGCTTCCGCAAACTTGTTCAGCGACAGCTTGTACTTCTTCGCTTCGCGGTCCAGCAACTTCTTACCAATCTCAATCGCACGCTCGCGCTGATGTTCATTCAACCAATGCTTGATCTTGTTCCGAGCCCGCGAGCTCTTCGTAAAACTCAACCAATCCCTGCTCGGAGCATGGCCAGTCTGCGTCGAAATCTCCACAATGTCCCCATTGCGCAACTTCGTCCGCAACGGAACAATCCTTCCATTCACCTTCGCGCCAACCGTCGTATTCCCCACCTCAGTATGAATCGTATAAGCAAAATCAATCGGGCTCGCGTCCTTAGGCAGCACCACCACCTTGCCCTTCGGAGTGAACGTGTAAACCTCCTCCGGATACAAATCGATCTTCAGCGTCGACATGAACTCATTGGGATCGGTCATCTCCCGCTGCCATTCCATCAACTGCCTCACCCACGCCAGCCTCTGCTCATCCTTCGCGCTCACATTGTCCGAGGCCTTGTACTTCCAATGCGCCGCAATCCCTTCCTCCGCGACGCGATGCATATCCTCCGTCCGAATCTGCACCTCGAACTGATGCCCACCCTCCGCAATCAGCGTCGTATGCAGCGACTGATACAAATTCGGTCGAGGCATCGCAATAAAATCCTTAATCCGTCCCGGCACCGGCCGCCAGATCGAGTGCAGCAGCCCCAGCAGCGCATAACAATCCTGCACCGTATTGCAGATCACCCGAATCGCCAGCAGGTCATACACCTGGTCTACCGGAATCTTCTGGTCCTGCAGCTTCTGCTGAATCGAATACAGCCGCTTGATCCGCGACTCAACCCGCCCCTCAATCCTGAACTCCTTCAGCTTCGCCTCAAGCTGCTTCACAATCTTCTGTAGAAACTCCTCGCCCGCCCCGCGCAGAGCATCCACCTCATTCGAAACCTGCTCATACGCATAAGGATCCGTATAACGAAACGCAAGGTCCTCAAGCTCGCCGCGCAGCTTGCCCATCCCCAGTCGATGCGCCAGCGGAGCGTAAATGTCCAGCGTCTCCCGTGCAATCTTCTGTTGCTTCTCCGGTTTCAAATGCTCCAGCGTCCGCATATTATGCAGCCGGTCCGCCAGCTTGATGATCACCACCCGCACATCCGTCACCATCGCCAGCAGCATCTTGCGAATGTTCTCCGCCTGATGATCCTCGCGATTCGCAAACTTGATCTTCTCCAGCTTCGTCACACCCTCCACAATGTGCGCCACCTGGTCCCCAAACCGCTTCGCAATCTCCACCGAAGTCACATCCGTGTCTTCCACCGCATCATGCAGCAACCCCGCCGCAATTGCCGTCGAATCCATCTTCAACTCGGCCAGCACCTGCCCCACCTCGAGCGGATGAATAATATAGGGCTCGCCCGATGCCCGTTTCTGCCCCTCATGCTGCTGCAGACAGAACGACCACGCCTTGCGAATAATCTCCAGGTCATCAGCCGGCCGGTTCTCATGCACCGTAGCCAGCAGCTTCTTGAACTTCGCATCCACCGTCTGCACGTCTTCCGCAGAGATCCCCAAAAGATGACCAGCCGAAGACTCCGTCGCCACCTGAGCCTCATCCACCCCGGCAATCACCATCTCAGCTCGAGGATTCTCCTCCGCCGCACGAGCCCCCGCGTCCGAAGTCAGCGCCGGAGCCGAGACAGGAAGAGCCGCTTCCAGCTCCATCCCTGACTCCAACTCATTCTCCGCTCTACTCTTCGGCTTTTTGTTCGGCTCAGGCTGCGGGCCAGCCTGCGAAGAGGCCGGATGAGCGATTGCCATAGGTCATTATAGGCCGAACTGTCAGCGCTACGCCCAACCAGGTACCCTGCCATCTTCAATCCACTATGATGACCATCGAGGCGGTCGGAGGATCCATCGAATGAGCGTCTGGTATTCGCGTCCTGTTCTCTTCGTCGAAAGTGTAGAGCGGTCCATTGCGTTTTACACCGAAAAGCTAGGCTTCACGGAATCGACCCGCTACGAGGAAGAAGGGAAGATCCTCGTAGCTCAGGTCGACCGCGAGGATTGCGAAGTCCTCCTCAACTGCCAGCAGCCCCAAAAAACCGGGCAAAGCCGCATCTTCATCTCGATCGATATGGAACCGCTGCAAGCGCTGAGGACCGAATTCGAGCACCGGGGCGCCCCAATCAGGGATGGCTGGTGGGGTTACGACACGATGATCATCGAAGACCCCGACGGCAACGAACTCTTCTTCCCATATCCCAAGGATGCGGAAACGCAATCAGATCCCGTCAGCCAAAACTAGTTCTGTCGTTATCCCTTACGCCTTCCCCGCCAACTGCCGCAGAACATACTGCAGAATCCCGCCATGCTGGTAGTACAGAATCTCCTGCGGCGTATCGATCCTTACGGTCGCGCAGAACTCCGTAGTCTTACCCTGGTCCGACTCCGCAAACACCGTAATCGTCTTCCCGTCGGCAAACTTCCCATCCAGCATCGCCTTCAACTCTCCGCGCTCCCCGACCGCAAACACCTCCTCGCCCGACAAGTGCAGCGACTCGACATTCTGCCTCGGCAAAAACTGCAGCGGCAAAATCCCCATCCCCACCAGGTTCGACCGGTGAATCCGTTCATAGCTCTCCGCGATCACGAACTTGATCCCTAGCAACCGAGGCCCTTTCGCCGCCCAGTCGCGCGAAGACCCCGATCCATACTCCTTGCCCGCAAGAATCGCGAGCGGCGTCCCACGCTTCGCATACTCCGCGCTCGCGTCATAGATCGACATCGGCTTATCTTCCGGAAGCAGCCGAGTTACACCGCCTTCAGTTCCCGGAGCAAGCTTGTTCCGCAGCCGCACATTCGCAAACGTACCGCGCACCATCACCTCATGGTTGCCGCGCCGCGACCCATAGCTGTTGAACTCCGAAGGCTTCACGCCATGCTCGGTCAGATATTTCCCGGCAGGCCCATTCAGCTTAATCGACCCCGCCGGCGAAATATGGTCCGTAGTCACCGAATCCCCCAGCACGGCCAGCACCCGAGCACCATGAATGTCCTCCACAGGTGAAGGCGCAGCACCCATCCCCTCAAAGTAAGGAGCCTTCCGAATGTAAGTAGAATCCTTCTCCCACCCATAAGTGTCGCCACTCGGAAACTTCAGACTCTGCCAGTTGTTATCGCCGTCGGTCACCGTGCTGTACTGCTTGCGGAACATCTCCGAATCAATCGAAGAGTTCACCGCCGCGGCAACCTCCGACTGCGAAGGCCAGATATCCCGCAGGTATACCGGCCCTCCGTTATTTCCCTTGCCCAGTGGCTCCGTCTCAAAGTCATGCGCGATATGTCCAGCCAGCGCATAAGCCACCACCAGCGGAGGACTCATCAGATAATTCGCCCTGACCTCCGGCGAAATCCGTCCTTCAAAATTTCTATTCCCCGACAACACCGAAACCGCCACCAATCCATGGTCCTCAATCGCCTTCGAAACATCCGTAGGCAGCGGCCCCGAATTGCCAATACACGTCGTGCATCCGTACCCCACCACCTGGAACCGCAGCGCATCCAGATAAGGCATCAGCCCAGCCTTCTCGTAATAATCCGTCACCACCCGCGACCCCGGCGCCAGCGAAGTCTTCACCCATGGCGGTGTATGCAATCCCTTCTCCACTGCCTTCTTCGCCAGCAATCCTGCCGCCATCATCACGTAAGGATTCGAAGTGTTCGTACACGAAGTAATCGCCGCAATCACAATCGACCCATGGTCCAGATACTTCTCTGGATCCACGCCAAACCGCGTCCGAATCGAAACATGCGGAGCCTCCAGCGACCCGTCCTCCAGCGTCACCACCGGCACCACAGGAGCCTCCACCACAGGCGCCGAAGCACCAACGCTGCTGCTCAAATCTCCAGAAGCCGAAGCCGTCCCGCCCTCACCCTCCCACCGCACCAGTTGCCGCACGCTGTTCTTATTGCCATCGGGCCCCAGCAGCGAAGGCAGCTGCTCCTTGAAGCTCGCACCCGCCTCCGACAGCTTCACACGATCCTGCGGCCGCTTCGGCCCAGCCACACTCGGCTCAACCGTCGCGAGATCCAGCGCGATCGTCGCCGAATACACCGCCTCCTTCGACTCCGCAGTATGGAACAGTCCCTGCTCCCGGTAATAAGCCTCCACCAGTGCAATCTGCTCTTCACTCCGTCCGGTTAGCGCGAGATAGCGCAGCGTCTCCGCATCCACCGGAAAAATCCCGCAAGTCGCCCCATACTCCGGAGCCATATTCGCAATCGTCGCCCGATCCGCCAGCGGCAACTCCGCAATCCCCGGCCCATAGAACTCCACAAACTTGCCCACCACTCCCAGCTTCCGGAGCATCTGCGTCACAGTCAGAACCAGGTCCGTCGCCGTGGTCCCTTCCTTCAACTTGCCCGTCAGCTTGAACCCAACCACCTGCGGCACGAGCATGCTCACCGGCTGCCCCAGCATCGCCGCCTCAGCCTCAATTCCACCTACACCCCAACCCAGCACACCCAAACCATTCACCATCGTCGTGTGCGAATCGGTTCCCACCAGCGTATCGGGATACGCCGCAAGCTTCCCGCTCGCATCCGGCTTCGTCGTAAACACCACCCGCGCCAGATACTCCAGGTTCACCTGGTGACAGATTCCCATCCCGGGCGGCACAGCCGAAAAATTATCGAACGCCGTCTGTCCCCACTTCAAAAACGCATACCGCTCGCGATTCCGCTGAAACTCCAGCGCCGCATTCAGGTCATACGCGCGCTTCATCCCAAACTCATCCACCTGTACCGAGTGATCAATCACCAGCTCCGCCGGCTGCAGCGGATTAATCTTCTCCGGATCCCCACCCAGCATCTTCATCGCATCGCGCATCGCCGCCAGGTCCACAATCGCCGGCACGCCGGTAAAGTCCTGCATCAAAACTCGCGCCGGCATATAAGCAATCTCACGCGAAGGCTCCGCATTCGGATCCCAACAAGCCAGGAACTGAATATCATCCGCAGTCACCGTACGCCCATCTTCATGCCGCAAAAGATTCTCCAGCAGAATCCGCAGAGAGAAGGGAAGTCGCGTCAAATCGACGCCCTGCTTCTCCAGTGCCTTCAAACGAAAAACCTCATACGACTTCTTGTCCGAGGTGAGTGTGGACTTGCTCTTGAACGAATCAGGATTCGATTGGGTCGCCATTTTCTCTTCTCCGAAGCGCGCCTCTAGAGCGCGAGGTAAAAAGGGCCGAAGTCACAACTCCTGGCCGCGATCGTCAGCGGCCGAAGTTTAAAAAGGAATGGATGGAAGGTGTTAGCAGCGCCCGCGGTCAGGGCGACCGTGGCGAAAGCGCTTCGTATTTGCAGGAAGGCCAGCCATTGCTTCGATTTTACCGCCAACCTCTTTCCCATTGCACCGCCCCAACATTTTTCTGCTATGCCAACAGTTGAGAAGACTACCCTGAGCAAAGTCGGATCGCGCCCGCACCCTCTCTTTCCCGTCGCATCCACCTCAGCGGAGCGGTTCGCGTACTGCGAACCGCGTAGCCGAAGAGCCCGTCCTGAGCTTGTCGAAGGAACCTGCATTTGCCCTTGCACCGCCGTTGCGGTCACTCAATCCCCAACCAAATCACCCATTTACGTCACCCCCTCCGGCCTCCAAACTCAAAAAACGCATCTCACCTTGAAACTGCGGGTTAACACAATCAGCAGGCACGAGGAGACACGCATCAATGCAACAACTAGCCCCCAGGTTTTTCTTAGGTCTTTCGTTCGGAATCATGACGCTACTCGCCGGTACCACTGGTTGCCGCCAAAACGCCGCCACCGCAACCGCGCTCGATAACTCAGGCCCCGACCCTGCCGACGCCAACCTGGCCCCCGTCGACAATTCACAGCCAGCCGCCGTCGCTCCCGCTCCAAGCCAGCCCGTAGCGTTCCGCTCCCAACCTCAGCCCCAGCAGGTGGCGCAGCAAACTCTGCCTCCTCCACCTACCCCAGACCAATACACCCCCGCACCCCCACCCGCTCAGGATCAGTCCTATCAAGACGCCCAGGCCTACGATCAGCTCGACCAGGACGGCGAAGCCCCGCCCGTCGAATACGCCGACCAACCCCCACCTCCGCTCCCCGTCTACGACCAGCCCGTAGCTCCCGCACCCAATTACCTTTGGACCCCCGGCTACTGGTACTGGGCGCCCGCCGGCTACTACTGGATCCCCGGTGCATGGTGCGCCCCACCGTATTACGGAGCACTCTGGACCCCCGGCTACTGGGGTTGGTACAACAACCGCTGGGGATACCGCCGCGGCTACTGGGGCCTCCACATCGGCTTCTACGGAGGCATCAACTATGGCTTCGGCTACACCGGTTACGGCTATCACGGCGGTTACTGGAACGGAAACAACTTCTACTACAACCGCTCCGTCAACCACGTCAGCGTCAACATCACCCACGTCTACAACCGCACCGTAGTCGTCAACAACAACACCCGCGTCGCCTATAACGGAGGCCGCGGCGGCATCAACGTCCGTCCGCAGCCCACCGAAATCGCAGCCTTCCGCGGCCCGCGCACTCCACCCATGACCACGCAAATCGCCAACCAGCGCGTAGCCTCCCAGAACCGCGCCCAGTTCTACAACGTCAACAAGGGCCGCCCCGCCATGGTCGCGGCCCCGCGTCCCATCCCTGCCCAACCCGGCATCGCCCGGCCGAATCCCAACACCAGCCCCGGCGAGATAGCCCGCCCCAACCAACCCAACGAGCGCCCGCAGATCCAACCAGCTCGCCCGGCCGAAGTAAATCGTCCCGGACAACCCGAAGTCCGTCCAGCCGAACCCAATCCTCGACCGCAGGTCCAACCCGTCCGCCCAGTCCAGCCCGAGACCCGTCCCGCTCCACAACCGCGTCCCGAGCAACCACAATCAAGGCCCGCGCCACAACCACAACCTCAGCCGAGACCGACATCTCGCCCGGCCCCCCAACCGCAGCCGCAATATCGTCCTCAGCCTCAACCAGCCCCGCCACCGCGTCCGGAGCAGCCACAATACCGTCCAGAACCACAGCCCCAGCCAAGACCTGAGCCGCAACCCCAGTACCGGCCAGCTCCACAGTCCCAACCAAGACCGGAGCCGCAATCTCGTCCTGCTCCCCAGCCTCAATCCCGTCCGGCGCCTCAACCCCAGCAACAGCGCCCCCAGAACAACGGAGAAAAACCTCGCTAACCCGTCGAAACAAAACCGCTGGCACATCCTTCACGCTCGCATCGTGGAGGATGGTTCGCCGCCGCCTCATTGAGAGGCTCAGCCTTCTACGCAACATCCATTTTTTCAGTAAATATCCCGCGAAACGCCGGCCAGTACGCCCAGATCAAAAACAGCTCCAGCAGCGTACAAAACAATCCCATCCCAATACCCGCCGGCGCCAACGTAACGTGAAACACGAGGATATTCACCAGAATCGGCCCAAGGATCACCAGCGCCACCGGAACATACCGCCCTACCAGCAACAGCACTCCAGCGATGACATACAAAATGCCATGGAAGAGAAACCATCCATGCGAATACAAAAGCATGGCCAGCGCTCCCGCGTCTCCCGGCATCGGCTGCATTGGAATGAAGTGGAAGAAGTCATTCAGACCGAAGACCAGAAACACAAGGCCAAGCAAAATACGCGCAATCAAAACAGCGATCTTCATAGTCAACTCCTGAAATTCAGAGGAATTTTAAAAGAAACGGGAGCCCGCGCCGCAACAGCTGATTCGATGCCCTCAAGTCTACGCCAACCAATCCCAACAACTTGCGTCTCTCAAGGATGATTCGTTAGCGTCAAACTATGCCCATCCAGGAAACCGCAGGCGTCCCTCTCTCCCTCCACAACAAAGTAGCCCTCATCACCGGAGGCTCCCGCGGCATCGGAGCAGCCACCGTCCGCCTCTTCCATCAGGCCGGAGCCAAAGTCGCCTTCAGCTACCAATCCGCCACCGCCCGCGCCAACGAACTCGCCGCCGCCTGCGGAGGCCCCAACCAAACCCACCCCATCCAGCACGACCTCAACGCCCCCGAAGACGGCCAATCCCTCATCGCCGCCACCATCGAAGCCTTCGGCCGCATCGACTGCCTCATCGTCAACCACGGCATCTGGCCCTCCCATGAGCAGCCCATCCAGACCATGTCCGCCGCACAGTGGAACAAGACCCTGAACATCAACCTAGATGCTGCCTTCGGCCTCGTTCAGGCCGCCACCGCCCAAATGCTGAAGCAACCACAAACAGGCCCAACCCGAGGCCACATCGTCCTCATCAGTTCCACCGCCGGCCAGCGCGGCGAAGCCTTTCACGCCGACTACGCCGCCAGCAAAGGAGCTCTCATCAGCCTCACAAAATCCCTCGCCACCGAACTCATCCCCCAGGGAATCTACTGCAACTGCGTAGCTCCCGGCTGGGTCGCCACCGAGATGTCCTCCGAAGTCCTCAAACACCCCGAGCGCTCCAAAGCTATCCTCTCCACCATCCCCCTCGGCCGCCCCGGCCACGTCAACGAGATCGCCGGCCCGATATTATTTCTTTGCACACCCCTCGCCGGCTTCATCTCCGGCGAAATCTTCAACGTCAACGGCGGCGCCGTTCTCGCCGGCTAACCAGGAGCTCGAATGAAGCGCATCACCCTCTCGCTCGCACTCCTCCTCACCATCGCACCGCATCTCCACGCGCAGGCCCGCGACATACCCAGCGCGCAACCCACTCCGCCTGCCGGCTCTACGCCAGAGCAGCGCGGTCGCAAGCTCCTCGACGAGATGCTTGAAGACCTCGGCGGCGACGTCTGGCTCAATCGCAAAAACATGCGCGAAGAAGGCCACGTCGCCCGCTTCTTCCGCGGAGCGCCCACCGGCATCGTCATCGACTTCAAAGCCATCCATCAGTTCGCCACCGCCAGCCATCCCGACGCCTTCCGCATAGGCTTCCTCACCGACAAGAGCATGATCCTCCCCGGCAAAAAGATCGACGTCGTTCAGATCTGGACCAACAACACCGGCCAGGAGGTCACGTACAAAGGCAGCACCACCCTCCCCCATGAACAGATCGATGACTACTACCGTCGCCAGGATCACTCCATCGAATCCATCTATCGCGTTTGGCTCAAATCTCCCGGCGTCATGGTCGTCGACGAGGGCAGCACCATGGTCGAGCGCCACCTCACCGAGCGCGTCACCATCCTCAGCGCCAACAACGACGCCGTAACCATCGATATCGACACCCAGACCCACCTCCCCCGCCGCCGCACCTTCGAGTGGCGCAACGAAACCTTCAAAGACCGCGACGAAGACGCCGAAGAGTACGATGACTGGCACACCATTCAGGGCCTGCCCACCAGCCTTACCCTCACCCGCTACCACAACGGAGACATGTCCAGCCAAACCTTCCTCTCCAAAGTCGAGTACGACGTAGACGTAACCCCGGCAACCTTCGACCCCAACGTCCTCCTCGAGAAAAAGGGCAAAGAAAAATAGGAGAGGATTGATTTAGCTTTTGGTCGGTTTACGATCCAGCAAAGGAGTGTCACCTTGAGCGAGTTCGCTCGCGTAGGTGGTTTTAAGAATTAGCAAGAAAGTGTCATCCTGAGCGAAGTTTGGCGCGTTCTTTGCGCCAAACGGAGTCGAAGGACCTGCATTTTGCTCGTACCAGGACAGACGTCAGACCCTTTCTAAAGTGGCGCGCCTTCAGCCACGCCCCAAAGCATCCAATCGAGGCCAAAGCGAAATTCGCTCAATCAAAAGGAGCCACAAATGAAATACGACAGCATCCTGGGCACCGTCGGCAACACCCCGGTGGTCCGAATCAATCACCTCGCCCCCAAGGGCATCAACCTCTACGTCAAAATCGAAGCCTTCAACCCACTAGGCTCCGTCAAAGACCGTCTCGCCCTCGGAGTCATCGAAGACGCCGAACAACGCGGCACCCTCAAGCCCGGCCAGACCGTAGTCGAAGCCACCAGCGGCAACACCGGCATCGGTCTCGCCATGGTCTGCGCCGCCAAAGGCTACCCCCTCGTCGTCACCATGGCCGAAACCTTCTCCATAGAGCGCCGCAAGCTCATGCGCTTCCTCGGAGCGAAAGTCGTCATCACGCCCGGCCCTGCCCGCGGCACCGGCATGGTAAAAAAAGCCGAAGAGCTCGCCGCCAAAAACGGCTGGTTCCTCACCCGCCAGTTCACCAACGAGGCCAACGCCGACTTCCACTCCCGCACCACCGCGCAGGAGATCCTCCGCGACTTCGAAGGCCAACCCCTCGACTACTGGGTCACCGGCTTCGGCACCGGAGGCACCCTCAAAGGCGTCTCCCGCGTCCTCGCCGAAAAACGTCCCGACACCAAGATCATCCTCTGCGAACCCGACGCCGCCCCCATGGTCTCAAGCGGCCTGCCCCAGCCCAACAACCCGGACGGAACCGCCTCCGCCAGCCACCCCTCCTGGACTCCGCACCCCCAGCAAGGCTGGAGCCCCGACTTCATCCCCAAGCTGGCCCAGGACGCCATCGACGCCCACCGCATCCACCAGATCCTCCGCATCACCAACCCCGAAGCCATGAGCAACAGCCAGGCCCTCGCCAAAAAAGAAGGCATCTTCGTCGGCATCAGCTCCGGAGCCACCTTCGCCGGAGCCCTCAAGATCGCCGCCGAAGCCCCTCCCGGCTCCACCATCCTCGCCATGCTTCCCGACACGGGCGAGCGCTACCTCACCACACCTCTCTTCGCCGACGTCCCCGTAGACATGACCCCCGAAGAACTAGCCCTCTCCCAATCCACCCCAAGCGCCCAACTACCCCCACCCGCCGCATAGCCCCTCTCTGACCACTCCAAAACCGCGTCATCTCGACCGAAGCGACGGACAGTTTCATCGTCCGTCGCGCAATGGAGAGACCCCCGCATTTTGTCTTTGCTTTTGCTTGTTCTTTTCGCCACCCACCCAACAAATTTGTCATCCTGAGCGAAGGCGAAGCCGCAGTCGAAGAGCCTGTCCTGAGCCTGTCGAAGGAACCTGCGGTTGCTGTCGTCTTTGCAGTTGTTTTGCTCGTCCCGCTTCCATCACCCGCTATCATCCTGCCATGCCCCAATTCACCCTGCCCGAAGCCACAGCCCTCCTCGCCAGAACCCCATCCGCCATCAAAGCCCTTCTCACCGGCCTCCCCGACATCTGGGTCCGCAGCAACGAAGGCCCTGGCACCTGGACCGCGACCGACATCCTCGCCCACCTCGTCGACTGTGAGCGCACCAACTGGCTCCCCCGCGCCCGCATGATCATCGAGCAAGGCGAATCCCGGCCCTTCACCCCACTCGACCGCTTCGCCCAGCAAAAAGAATCACCCAAATCCCTCAACCAGCTCCTCGAAGACTTCGCCACCCTCCGAGCAGCAAACCTCGCCACCCTCCAGTCTCTGAACCTTCAACCCGAAGACCTCGCCCGCCGCGGAATCCACCCAGCCTTCGGCCCAGTCACCCTCGCGCAGCTCTTCGCCACCTGGACCACCCACGACCTCACGCACCTCCACCAGCTCTCGCGCCTCCTCGCCCACCAATATCGCGAAGCAGTCGGCCCATGGAGCGCCTACCTCGGCGTGCTCAAGTGCACCGGCCACAGCGCTCCCTAAGCCACAGGCATTTATACTCATCCATGCCATGAGCAACCTGACAACCGACATCTCCCCAGAATCCGCGCAGGCCTCCACCAGCCCACCCAAGACGATGGACATCCTCGAGATCATGTCCCTCCTCCCTCATCGCTATCCCTTCCTCCTCATCGACCGCGTCATCGAAATGGAGCCGCGCCACCGAATCGTCGCCCTAAAAAACGTCACCATCAACGAGCCCCACTTCACCGGCCACTTCCCCGACTACCCGATCATGCCCGGCGTCCTCATGGTCGAAGCCATCGCCCAGGCCGGCGGCGCGCTCCTCCTCGCCGAAATCCCCGACCGCGAATCCAAGCTCATGGTCTTCACCAGCATCGAAAACGCCCGCTTCCGCCGCCCCGTCACCCCCGGCGACCAGCTCCGCATCGAAGTCACCGTTCTCAACTGGCGCACCCGCGTCGTCAAGATGGGCGGCAGCATCACCGTCGACGGCAAAGTCGTCTGCGACGCCACCGTCATGTGCCAGATGGTCGACCGCGTCCCCAAAAAAGCCGAAGCAAAGGTCGAGACCGCAGAGTGAGCATTCACCCCACCGCAATCGTCGCCGATGGCGCCCAAATCCCCACCACCTGCACCATCGGACCGTACTGCACCATAGGCCCCAAAGTCATCCTCGGCGAAAACTGCGAACTAGTCTCTCACGTCATCCTCGACGGACACCTCACCATCGGCCGCAACAACCGCATCTTCTCCTTCGCCTGCCTCGGCATCGCCCCACAAGACCTGAAATACGCCGGCGAACCCACCGCACTCATCATCGGCGACAACAACTCCATCCGCGAGTACGTCACCATCTCCCGGGGCACCGCGGGCGGAGGCGGCACCACCCGCATCGGCAACGGCTGCCTCATCATGGCCTACGTCCACATTGGCCACGACACCGTCATCGGCGACGGCTGCATCCTCGCCAACGCCGCCACCCTCGCCGGCCACGTCATCGTCGAAGACTACGCCACGGTAGGAGCACTCTGCCCCGTCCACCAGTTCTGCCGCATCGGCAAGTACTCCTATATCGGCGGAGGCACCACCATCACGCAAAACGTCCTCCCCTACTCGCTCACCAGCATCGAGCGCAACAACCACGCCTACGGCCTCAACAAAGTAGGCCTCGAGCGCAAAGGCTTCACCCCCGCCCAACTCAAAGAACTCCGAGCCGCCTACAAACTCCTCCAGGCCTCCAAGCTCAACACCACCGAAGCCCTCGCCGCCATCCGCGAAAAAATCACCGCCGGGGACTTTGGCGAACACGCCACCTACCTCGCCGACTTCATCGCCAACAGCCCCCGCGGCATCATCAAATAGCTTCTCTAGCCCCGCCAGGAAGCCGTCATTTCGACCGGAGCGCAGCGGAGTGGAGAAACCTGCTTCTCCAACCAATGGGATTGGCTACCCATGGAATATACTTGCCCTCCATGAAACCCCTCCGCCTCTTCTTCTCACTCCTCTTCTGTCTCACTCTCTCCGCCCAACCCCAGCAAAACGACGTCGCCAACAAACTCCTCGGCGCTTGGAAGCTCGTCGCCGTAGAGGGCATCTCCCCAGTCCGCCACATCCCCTACGACCACCCCACCGGCCTCATCATGTACGACCGCTCGGGTTGGATGAGCGTCCAGATCGCAATCAAAGCCGACCGCAAGCCCTTCGCGAAAGGATTGGGTTCCGGCACTCAGGAAGAGAAAGCCGAAGCATTCGACAGCTACTTCTCCTATTACGGCCCTTACACGATCGATCTGGAAGCGCAGACCATCACTCACCACCTCAAGGGCTATTCCTACCCAACCAGTACCGAAGTCGAAAACATTCGCTGGTTCGAATTCCAAGGCAACGACCGCCTCATCCTCACCCCCGTCGAAGACGGCAGCGGAGGCAAAATCGAACGAAAAAATGCCACCTACAAACTCATTTGGGAGCGAATCAAATAACGCCCGCTCTGCCGGCCTTTGAACCGCCGCGCCCATTCAACTCAATCCGGAATCCTTCCGCATCGCCTTCTGCGCAGACCGCAGCGTAAACTCGAGCGATTCCCGCGGAACGCTCTCCACATAAGGCCGCAGCGCCCATCCCAATCCCACCGGAATCGCACGGCTCAGCGAAACCGACTCAATCTGCACATAGAGCCCGCCATCCCGCTCCTCATAACTCCAATACGTATTCTGCCGCCATAAAAACCCATGCTCCTCGCTCGAACTCAACGCCCGCTCCTTGTTCGTCCCCGGTGCATCAATCTCCGAGATCCACACGCTCCGCGAAACGCTGTACCCGTGCTGTGCATCGAGCCGTCCAAACGTAACGTCATACGCCGTATCCATCACCACCGTAATGACGTGCTTCTGCCGCACGCGCATCTCGGCCTGCAGATGGTCATCCGCGCGCGTCGTCACCTTAGCCTGCACGACCTCCGGCGAAAAATATTGTGGATATTTATTGAAGTCCCGCAGCAGCCGCTCAAAATCCGCAGCCTTGCCTCCCGGCACAAATGCCGTCCCCCGCCAGTGATGCAGGAGAGCCCCCGGCGCATCCTCCCCCGTAGAAGGCGTCAGTTGCTCCACCACCAATTCCCCTCGCCGCAACCGTTCTTCACTCAGCGCCCCAGCAAGCGCCACAAAATCCTTCTGCGACCCATGCTGCCGCCCGAGCCGCGCCTCCACACCACTCACATAAGCGTTGAAGGCAGTCACCGCCGCAGCCGAAGGCTCCGCAACAACCCGCCCTGAACCCACCAACGAGACCAACAACCCGCCCGCAACAAAAAATCGTCGAGATCGCAACAACCACCATCTGCTCATGCATACAGTGTGCGTCGCCCAGCCCCAGAAGACAATGCAGCGCCCACTCGCCAGCTCACCGCGGCATCTTCACTCACTCCCCACCTTCGCCGACGTTTCCACTTCAGGCGAACATCTCACCGGATTCGCAGGTGGCCTCGAGGTAAAGGCTCACTTGCTCAATCTCGAAAGGTAGGACGACAATCTAAACGCAAACTCCTCGTCAGGAGATTTCATGGGATGACACCTCCTCCAAATGCCTCAGCGGAATCGCAACAACGCTCCCATAAAGCGAGACATCTTGCCGCACACGCGATCGTTGCCTTGCGCGCCGGCTTCCGTGTCGAACGGATCGAGGTAAACACGCCTTCAGCCGCTCAGAGCGGCGTCACCTGTGATTGGAAGCAATCAAGAGCCGATTACAACGACGATGAAAAATTGATTCACCGAAGTTTCGCTCTGGTTTTCATCGGCGGCATCGTCGACCAGGAGAAACTCCAATCTCTTCCCGACGAACTTCAGGGAGAGATGAAAGCCGACATGGCGGCTTCGGAAGAATGCCGCGAAACCGCAGTCGCGTGGAATCTCGCCGAATCAATCCAGGAGACCAACCCCTTCGCGCGCATAGGCTACAAGCTGGCTTCGCGTCTGCTCAAGAAAGACCGCGCTCTCATCGATGATCTGGCCGCTCATCTGGCAGAAAAGGAATTGCTCGACGAAGCCTCCCTCCAAACCTGGTTTCAAAAGAACGCATCGCCCTACTCCCTCGACGAGTTGGAAACAACGAACACGTACTAGCGTCAGATGACGAATCTGAAACTATGCAGAGAGATACCTTCGCATCACCCGTGAGGTTTCCCTCGATCAACACAAGCGCGTCTCGGTATTAATCTTGCGGACACTTCTTTCAGATCCGGAACGTGATCTCTGTCAGGCTTTCAGCTTCGCTCCAAAGGCGTTCGGCATCCTTCGCGTCCTGTGCCCGCGGCGGGATTGGGACGGTCTTTGGATATCCCTTTAACTCGAACAATCCATCGGGGCCGTAGTAATCGCCCGGCGCAGCTTGCGAAGCTACGGCAGCAAAGAGCGTGGGAAGAGCGCCATGAGCCGCATCCTGCGAGAGAAGCGGTTTCATAATCGCTCCAATTATTAGGAGTGGTGAGAAACCATTTCCAGGCCCGCTGGTCTGCAGATTCGTGATGGCATAACCGGGATGTGCCGAAGTGACGATTACAGGCGAACCCGCCCTCGTCAATCGACGGTGAAGTTCAAGCGCAAACAGTGAGTCGGCTAGTTTCGATTGGCCGTATGCCTGCGCCAATGGCCTGTAGTGATGCTCACTCTGGAGATTGGTGAAATCAATCCTTGCCCACTTCGTCGCCGAGCTCGATACGATGACGATCCGGCTTCCTTCCCGCTGTCGCACATGAGGATAAAGCAAGGCAGTAAGGGCGAAGGGACCAAGGAAATTGGTCGCGAATTGCCGCTCGAAGCCGTCCACGGTCAACTCGCGCTTTGGGATTGCCATCACGCCAGCATTGTTGATCAGCAGATCGATAGACGGTCCAGGATACTGCCCCGAAAACCATGAAGCGAACTCGCGCACGCTGGCCTGCGAAGCCAGATCCAAAACGCCAGGAATGAGGCTCGCTGAAGGTATCTCTCTGCGGATGCGGTCCACGGCGTCTTTTGCCTTCGCCATGGAGCGAGCAGGAAGGATGATTTCGGCGCCTTTGCGGGCAAGTTCGCGCGCCGCTTCAAAGCCAATGCCGGAGTTTGCGCCTGTAATCAATACACGGCGGACTGATTGCGATGGAACAAATCGAGCGGTCCATTGTTTCGTTTTTTCTGACATAAGAGGAGTATTCTATGTCCAGTATCCATTGGCAATAAGGCACCTTTGTGGCATGTACTTACCAGGAGGTAACTATGAAGAAGATCGATTGGGACGCGACGGATGCGATCTGCGAAAGGCTCTCGGCTGAACAGGAGGGACTGGTGCGAGAGATCGTCACTCAGATCTCTGAAAAGTGGACGCTCTGGACAATGTCGGTGCTGGCTCGAGCCGGAGGGCCGATGCGTTTCTCACGAGTCATGGAAGCTGTGGAAGGGATTAGTCAGAAATCTTTGACCAAGACTCTGCGACAGTTGGAGCGCGGCGGCCTGGTCACGCGCGTGGTCTTCCCTGAAGTGCCCCCAAGAGTTGAGTACAAGATTACGAGGCTCGGCGAAGATCTGTTGATTCAGTTGCACCCGGTCTGGCTTTGGACAGTGACGAACGTAAAGAGATTTGAGACAGCCCAAGCGAAATACCCGGGCGACGGTCGGAAAAATCCCTGGACCAAGCCGCGGGTTCCTCGTTAGCCCGTTTGCTCAGATCTGCGGAATTCGACTCGCCTTCAAAATCGCACACACGAAGAACCAGCAATCCACCACAACTCACCCCAAACCCAGACACGCTTTTCTTCCACAGTCAATTGGCCCAACTACCGCCATTGACTTACGTTCTCCCCGGAACCCCGCTAAGAAAATCCGGCTTTATCCGTCCAATCCCTTTTATCCGTGTTAAGCCTTTCGCAAGAACCACCCAAACCCAAGTAAGCTAAACCGAATGTCCAAACTAGGCCTGATCGCCGGCAACGGCCGCTTTCCCTTCCTCCTGCTCGACGCAGCCCGAGCCCACGGCCTCACCGTCGTCGTCGCCGCCATCAAAGAAGAGACCGACCCCGAGATCAACACCCGAGCCGCCGCCGACCGCGAGATCCACGTCCACTGGCTCTCCCTCGGCGAACTCTCCCGCCTCATCGAAACCTTCCAAACCGAAGGAGTCACCAGAGCCGTCATGGCCGGCCAGGTCAAACACAAACAAATCTTCTCCTCCATCCGCCCCGATTGGCGCCTCGCCAAGCTCCTCCTCAACCTCCGCACTCGCAACACCGACATGCTCCTCGGCGCCGTAGCCAAAGTCCTCAGCGACGAAGGCATCGAGCTCATCTCGTCCACCCAATACCTCGAGCCGCTCCTCGCCAAACCTGGCGTCCTGACCTCCCGTCCCCCCGACGAGGAAGAACAAAAAGACATCGCCTACGGCCAAACCGTAGCCCGCGCCATCGCTGCCTATGACCTAGGCCAGACCGTAGTCATCGCCGCGCAGGCCTGCGTCGCCGTCGAGGCGATGGAGGGCACCGACGCCACCATCACCCGCGCCGGCGAACTCTTCCGCACCCTCGAAACTCTCGAAGACCCGACAGAAGCCCTCCAAGAGACCACCCTCCGCCGTCACCTCACCGTAGTCAAAGTAGCCAAGCCCAACCAGGACATGCGCTTCGACGTCCCCGTCATAGGCGTCGCCACCATCCGCGCCATGCAGGCCGCCGGAGCCACCTGCCTCGCCGTCGAAACAGGCAAAACCCTCCTCTTCGACCCCGCCGCCATCCTCGCCGCTGCCAATCAGGCCAACATCGCCATCATCGCGATGTAAAGATACTGTCAACGCCCTCGAAACTACTCATTGCCGGGGAGTAAAATTCTCTCGCGGCTTCTATAAGGCCTGTTCTGAGAATTGGACCTCGTCCTGAGGGGCTGCTGAAGGAGTCGCTGTGGTTGTTTTCGGAGGGAGTGCAGGGCTTTAGCCCAGGTCTTAACTTCCGTGAAATCACAATCCGGCTTTCAGAAGCGTCTTCCGCCGCTCACCTTCCGTCCACCCAACCATCGCGTCAATAAAGGGGAATCACACATGCGCAAAGCAGTTTGGATCGCAGCCATTCTCACCGTCGTAGCCGCTTGCAGCTTCGGCTACAAAGCCCACGCCGCCGCCGCCGGCGGCGACATCGCCCAGGCGGGAGCCACCGCTCCCAACTTCACCCTCCCCTCACAGGAAGACAAGCCCATCAGCCTCTCCGACTTCAAAGGCAAGTGGGTCGTCCTCTACTTCTACCCCAAGGACCAGA
Source organism: uncultured Acidobacteriaceae bacterium (assembly GCA_963841335.1). Taxonomy (GTDB): domain Bacteria; phylum Acidobacteriota; class Terriglobia; order Terriglobales; family Acidobacteriaceae; genus Edaphobacter. The sequence goes on from CAWJCF010000001.1 coordinate 2,487,392, forward strand.
CCCAGGGCTGCACCATTGAGGCGCACAACTTCCAGCGCGACCAGGATAAGTACAACGCCCTCAATGCTGTAGTCCTCGGCGTCTCCCTCGACACCGTCGAAAACCATAAAGCCTGGTGCGCCAAAGACACCTTCAGCTTCAAGCTCCTGGCCGACCCCGACCACAAAGTCGTAGACGCCTATGGTGTCCCTGTCATGACCCACGGCGACATGAAGTACGCCTCCCGCGACACCTTCCTCATCTCCCCTCAGGGCAAGATCGTCAAAGTCTGGGAGAAGGTCGACCCCAACACCCACAGCGCAGACGTCCTCGCCGCGCTTGAGCTCAACGAAAAGAAGTAAATCCTCCTTATCAGCAGACGCAAAAAGGCCCGGGCTCTCAATTGAGGAGTCCGGGCCTATTTGCTTGCCTTAGGGGAGTTGGTTACTTCTTCTTTGCGGCCTTTTTTGCAGCTTTCTTGGCCGGAGCCTTCTTCTTAGCAGGAGCTTTCTTCGCTGCCTTCTTAGCTGGAGCCTTCTTTGCTGCTTTCTTAGTTGCCAAGGTAATACCTCTCTTTATTGATTTTTTAGTGCTCTTTTTTAGAGCCGCCTTCTTACCGACGACTTTTTTTGCTGCCGCTTTTTTCAAAGCGGCCTTACCACCGCGATGAGCACTAGCCTTCTTCGCGGTAGATTTCTTAATAATTTTTTTCGCAGCCTTCTTCACCGCCACCTTCTTCACCGCAGCCTTCTTAGCTGGAGCCTTTTTGGCCGCCTTTGTTGCCGGCGCTTTCTTCACGGCCGCTTTCTTCGCCGGAGCTTTCTTGGCTGGCGCTGCTTTCTTCGCTGGTTTTGCTGCGCTCTTTGCGGGCAATTCTGATGGTCTTGTTGGGGGTGCGTAGCCGGTAACAGGCGAGGGAGGCAACGCAAAGATCACCGCTTCTTCTACACGAGTATCCACAACATCGTCGTCATCCCCGTCAAGTTCCTCGTCATCGTCCGAGGTCATCGTGACCTCTTCTTCTTCATCGTCCTCGAAGCGGTGCAGGTCGTTGTCATCTTCCGTTTCATCACCGAAGTGATCGTTGTCGTCGGCTGACGTTGCATAAAGCTTGATCGTCTCATCAAACATCATCGTTTATTCCTCTCGCTGCTTTGTGCTTCCACCGTCTCTGCTTCTGCTCTGCAGGTTCGATGCGTCGAAAGTTATCGTTGCATCCCGGCTCGAGATTCTAGCAACAGGATGCATCCAAGCGCCACCAATGGCAAGCAATCTTTTTGTCGAGGTAGCTTGTCGAACAGCTTTTTATTTCGATTTGGTCGTTGTGGATTCCTTCTTTGGCAGGGTCTTTTTCTTGCTTGTTGCCGAAGACGAGCTGGATTTTGCGCCGGCGTGATTTGCTCCGGTACGAGTCGAGGCCTCGTGAACAGCGGGCGTTTGCGCGTGCGCGTTTTTTTTCGTTCGTGTTGTCTTGCTGCGTACCCGGGTAACGGGCGCGAGTTTTACCGGCTCCGCAACCGCGAGCGAAGTTCCCGGCTTCACCGCATTCGACGGCAAGTGATTCCATCGTCGCAACTCCTCAACAGAGACACCAAACCGATCGGCAACTGTAATCAGTGTATCGCCGTGGCGTACAGCGTACCGCTGAGGGCCAAGAGTCGACGCGGCACTGGTGACCGGGATCACGAGTTCGTCGTCGGAATCCACACCACCGTTTGCCGGAAGCTCGTTGACCTTCGCGATGTCGCTTGCATGCGCGTGCAGCGCAGTAGCAATCCCATCCAGCGTCTCGCCGTTCCGCACCACATGGAAGCGCCAATATGTTCGCTTGTCCTCGGGGATCTCCTTGATGCGTTCTGAAAAGACATCGCGCGTGCCCACAGGAACATGTAGATCAAACGAAATGTCGCGTGGAGTCGCCATCCGCAAAAGGCTCGGATTCAGCGCGACAATCTCTGGTAACGAAGAATTCGTTACGTCGGCCACCAGGCGGAGATCGATCGGATAGTCGATGGTCACGGAATCGGACACTACGGGGGCGTCCGGCACCACTTTGTCCAGTCCATATTGCTCCGGATTCTTCGCCATAATGATTGCTGCAATAATGCCCGGCACGTAGTTTTTCGTTTCAGCAGGCAAAACGTTGCGCCGGTACAGCTCCCAAAAATCCGCATATCCCGTTCGCATCACAGCGCGCTGCACATTCCCCGGACCCCAGTCGTAGGCAGCCATCGCGAGGTACCAGTCGCCAAATTGGTTGTACAGGGTCTTCATATACTTCGCATACGCGATCGACGACTTCTCCGGATCGAACCGTTCGTCAAACCACCCGTTGCGGGCGAGGCCATAGGCGCCCGTAGGCATAAACTGCCACATACCTCCTGCTCCAGAGCGCGCATTGAGCGCCTGGGGCTGAAAGCCGGATTCAGCAACAGCCAGATAAATCAAATCCTGGGGCACGCCTTGATCGCTCAGGTGCTTAGAGATCATTTCCTTATACTTCCCCGCCCGCTCCAGCGACCGCAGCAGATGTGCATGACCTGCGGCTGAGTTCGAAAAGTAGCTGATGAAGCCCGCGACATAGTCGTTCACCACCAGCGGAAAATCGGACTGCGTCGTCTTCAACTCTGCCGTAACCTTCGCGGTCAATGCAGCATTCGTCGCGAAGGTAACCTCATTCGCCGCGTCCAACGGAGCGGCCTCCAGGGTCGGAGAAAATCCATTGCCCTGTTTCAGCGCCGCCATCTCCAGGGAATTCACCGCATTCAGCAGGTGATCGAACTCATCAGCGAGCTGCGGATCGTTCTTCAGATCCAAGCCGCTGCTCAGCATTGCATCGACTGCGGAGTCAAAGTCCACTCGTGCGGCGTCCAGATGCCCTGCCCGGTAGTTATCCACCCCGCTGTGGTACGCGGCCTCCGCTCTGTTGATGAGCTCCTGCACCTTTGCCGCTTTGGCGTTGGCGGCAGCTTGTTGTTCAGGCCCATCCGTTTGCGTTGCCTGTACTGCACTGCCGGATGGCTTCGCCGCAACCACTGGCGCAGTGGCCTGCACCGCCGCCTTTCCGGGCGCAGCAACCTGGCTCTGCGGACAGCCCGTCAGCAACACCAGCGGCGCACATCCCACCACCAATGCCCACCGACGCATCAGCTTACGTAAAAGTAGTCCAGCCATCGTCCTCGCTCATTGTAAGACGCATAACCCGTAAATGCGCTATCACCCGATCGTTCGTAGAGAATCAGCAAGAGTACGCACGCCGCTGCATGCCGCTTCACTACTGTAATTTGCGGCTGGCATCGATATAACTCGGCGTGTAACCCTCCCACTCCCAGGGCGTAACTGTATCTCCGAAGATCTTTTCAAACAAAGGACGAAACGTCAGTTCTCCGTTATCGCTGTTCGTCAGCACAATCATGCAAGCCTGCCGCTGCTCGAAACAGAGGATGTAATTCTGCGCACCATCTCCATGCCCCTCCTTGAAGAACGCCGGTCCGAAGCGCGTCTGCGTCAGTAGTCCCCACCCCACGCCATACGCCAGCCCCGTCGCGGCGGCTTCCTCGCTGTTACCTTCGTTCGCGGCAATAGGAAACTCATGCAGCGAACGAATAGGAAGTACCGGCTTCAACATCTCCGCTCGCGTTGCCGGTTTCAAAATGGCTCCGTTGAAAAGTGCTGATACAAAGCGCGCAAGATCCTCCGCACTCGTCGTCATTGAACCAGCCCCACGCGCCGGAAATCGCTTGGTCTGCGAGCGAAACTTCTCCTCCAGGTCATATCGGTCTGCCACGTCCGCCGCAAACTCCGTTCGATAAATGATCCCTGTCCGAGTCATTCCGAGCGGAGTGAATAGCGCGTCCTGCATCAACTGGTCCAGCGGTCGCCCCATCTTCTGCTCGATCACAAACTGCACCAGATTAATGCCTTCTCCCGAGTACAGAAACTGCGTCCCAGGTTTGAAGTGCAGATGCATCTTCCTGTCCGGTTCGATCGAGGCGAAGTTCTGCAACCCCGAACTATGGGACAACAACATGCGCGGTGTTACGCTAGGCCACTCCGGATCACGCACTAGCTCTGTCGCGGTCTCCTTGTAAGCCTCATAACGGTCTAAAGGCTGCGCGAGCTGCTTCGCCACCGGAACGTCTAATTGGAACTCGCCGCGCTCAACCAACTGCATCACATAGGTTGCGAACACGCTCTTCGTTATCGAAGCCGCCCACGTCGTGGTCTCGCGGTCCATCGGCAATGCCGGATCGCGCCTCCGCAAGCCGAAGGCCTCGCTCCACACCAGCTGCCCTTTATCCACCACCGCTATCTGTGCCCCCGTCACATGCGCCTCCGCCAGCGTCTTTCGCGCGAACGCCTCCGCTTCGGCAATCGATATCGTCGTGCCATCCAGTCGTCGAATGACTCCAACTGGTTTCGAAGAAGCCGCAGAGCAAGCAATTTCCCAACAGAAGACGATAAACAACGAAGCAGCAAGACGCTTCACTCTCATGTCAGCATCATACGTAGCTCCAACCACCCGGTTTCCGCCCCCTGCACCTGCGTCGCACGGGTGTTAACATGAAGACTGAGGCCACCCAGCAACAAAATGGATCCAAGTCACATCCGCAACTTCGCGATCATCGCGCATATCGACCATGGCAAGTCCACTCTCTCCGACCGGCTCCTGGAGCTTACCGGCTCGCTGACGTCCCGCGAGATGCAGGCTCAAGTGCTAGACGCCATGGATCTTGAGCGCGAGCGCGGTATCACGATCAAAGCCCACACCGTCCGCATGATGTACAAGGCCCACGATGGCGATACCTACCAACTCAACCTCATCGACACACCAGGTCACGTCGACTTCTCCTACGAGGTCTCACGCTCGCTCGCATCTTGCGAAGGAGCCCTCCTCGTCGTCGATGCATCGCAGGGCGTCGAGGCCCAGACTCTAGCCAACGCATATTTGGCAATCTCAAACGGACTAGAAATTATCCCCATTATCAATAAGATCGATCTCCCTAGCGCTGACATCGAGCGCACCAAAGAGATGATCGAAAAATCTGTAGGCCTGCCCGCAAGCGATGCCATCGCCGTCTCCGCGAAGACCGGCCTCAACGTCGACTCCATTCTTGAAGCAGTCGTGACTCTACTCCCGCCTCCGGAAGGCAATCCTGAGACGCCGCTTCAGGCCCTCATCTTCGACAGTTGGTTCGACCCCTACAGAGGAGTCATTGTCCTCGCTCGCATCATCAATGGCCAACTCCGCAAGGGCATGAAGATCAAAGTCATGTCCAACAATAAAGTCTTCGACATCGAGAGCATGGGCGTCATGACCCCGAAGCCCGTCGAACTGACTGAGCTCTCCGCAGGCGAAGTCGGTTTCTTCGTGGCTACGATCAAAAACGTAGCCGACACCAAAGTAGGCGACACGATCACCTCGGTTGAAAATCCCTGCGCCGAGGCTCTCCCTGGCTTCGAAGACATCAAGAGCATGGTCTTCGCCGGCCTCTATACCGTCGATTCGCACGAGCACGCTATGCTCCGCGACGCACTCGAGAAGCTCCGACTCAACGACGCTTCATTCTCGTTTGAGCCCGAGTCCTCCGTCGCCCTTGGCTTCGGTTTTCGCTGCGGCTTCCTCGGCCTGCTTCATCTGGAGATCATCCAGGAGCGTCTCGAACGCGAGTACGACCTCGACCTCATCATCACAGCCCCGGGCGTACGCTACAAGATCACGCTGACCGACGGCTCTGTCATCGAGGTTGACAACCCCTCCCGTTGGCCCGATCCCTCAGAGATCGAGTCCATCGAAGAGCCTGTCATCACGGCCAAGATCCTCACCAACGAGGAGTACGTCGGCGGTATTCTGAAACTCGTCGAAGATAAGCGCGGTCGCCAGCAGAACTTCGAATACGTCTCCGAAACGCGAGTCCTGCTCACCTACGAACTCCCGCTCAACGAGATCGTCCTCGACTTCTACGACAAACTTAAGTCCGTCTCTCGCGGATACGCCTCGCTCGACTATCACCTGGCCGGAACCTGGAACTCTCCGATGGTCAAGATGGACATCCTCGTCTCGGGCGAGCCCGTCGATGCGCTCTCGATCATCGTCCATCGCGACTTCGCCTACGACAGAGGCAAGGCGCTCGTTGCAAAAATGCGCGAACTGATTCCGCGCCAGATGTTCGAGGTTGCCATTCAGGCTGCCATCGGCAGCAAAATCATCGCGCGCGAAACGGTAACGGCAATCCGCAAGAACGTCATCGCTAAATGTTACGGCGGTGACATCAGCAGAAAGCGAAAGCTCCTTGAAAAGCAAAAAGAAGGCAAGAAGAGGATGAAGCGGATCGGCAAGGTCGACATACCGCAAGAGGCCTTCCTCGCGGTTCTCAAGGTGGGTGAAGAGTGAATCTTCTGTGAGATAGGCCGCGAGTTCACGAAAGCAAACGCTCAGCGTAACGGTTCACTGAAGGCCAATATTGATCGGTATTTTCGCAAATGCGCAGCATTAGATTCGCGAAACTGTAACTTGGTAGTAACGACGATCTGTGGAAACCGTTGAAACGCCTATAGTTGGCGGCCCATGGCCAACGACCGTGCGCGAAACCCGACCGTTTCTCTACCAACCTACTCAATTCCCGGTAGTTAGAGGACAGTCACCGATCGCTGTTTCCGCTCAAAGACGATTCGCTGTCGGCGATTCGGTGGCCCTGTTCATCTGCGATCCACAAGTTTTTCCACAGGACCCTCAGCCTGGGGCCAGGATTCCCGAGCCGAAACGCAAAAGAGGAGGCTCCATCGAGCCTCCTCTTTTGCCCAGTCAGGTTGTACCGTAAAGCGCTACTGTTTTGGAGTTGCAGCCGCCGGCGATGCCTTCGGTGCCGCCGTCGATGGCCTCGGTGCGGACGTCGATGGCCTCGGTGCAGCAGCAGACGCCTTCACAGGGGCTGGTGCAGGGACACCCGAAGCGGTGTTGTATGCCGTCACAACCGCCTGGGTTACGTCCGTGCTTTGATTCGCCCACATTACATTGCTCTGCTGGCTGCTGACGTCGAGCAGCAGAGTGTAACCGTTATCGTTGACATACTTCTTCAGCGATGCGGACACCTTCGCAGCAATCTTGCCGTAGGCTTCCTGCAGATCGGTGTTGTAAGCCGTCTGGGCATCCTCAGCTTCGTGATTAAGCTGCTTCTCCTTCGCGTCGATCGTCTTCAAGCGGCTTGCACGCTCGGCATCCGTCAACGTGGCGGGGGAGCTTTGCAACTGCTTCTTCAGAGAATCAACCTCCTGCGACAACGTTTCGATCTGGTCCTTCTTCGGTTTATATTTCAGCTGAATGTCCTGAACAGCCTTCTGGCCTTCGTTCGTGGCAAACACAGCCTGTTCAAAAGCAACCAGCGCGATCTTTGCGGGGATGGCCTGCGGTGTTACCGGAGCTTCCGCGGTCGCCGTGCTGGGCGTGGAAGGCGCCGGAGCGGCGGACGTTTGCGATATCCCGGCTGCAGTCATTAACCCCGCGCCTATGGCGGAGACAAGAATAAGAGTGCGATTCATGCTATGTGTGGTTACTCCTTCGAGAGTTCGGTGCTAAATCAATTTGAACTGGCGTCTTCGAGCCAGAAAGTCAGATTCCGTTATTGCTTCGGTGCCGCAGGCTTGGCCGGCGCCGGAGTAGTTGTCGTCGGCCGCGGACGAGTCGCCGACGGCGCTGAAGGCATAGCAGGCGCTGCAACTCCCGAGGACGCGTTGTATCCGTCCACGACTGCCTGCGAAATGTCGGTCGTGCCCTGCTGCATCCAAAGCACCGCCAGGCCGCCCTGCTGCCCCGTGTTATCCAACAACAGCGTATAGCCGTTGTCCTGGACATACTTGTTTACGGTAGGCCAAACCTTCTTTGCGATCCCTCCGAGTGTCTCCTGGAGTTCAGAATTAAACGCGGCCGTCGCGTCATCTCCGTCGCGCTGCAGCTGTTTCTGCTTCGTATCAATTGTTCTTGCGCGAGAAGCGCGTTCCTCGTCCGTCATCGTGGCCGGAGCGCTCTGCAGCTGTTTTGTCAGCGATTCAATCTCATTCTGCAAGTTCTGCAACTGCGTCTTCTGCGGTTCGTATTTCTTCTGCAATGCCAAAAGCGCACGCTGGCCTTCGTTCGTGGCGGCAGTCACCTGGTCAAATTCAATGATGGCGATCTTCGCCGCGACAACCTGGACTGGCACCGGGGCCGGTGGGTTCGCGCTGGCAGCCGGTGCTGATGCTGGCGCTGCCGTCTGCGCCACTCCAGCAGCGGAACAAATTCCCGCAGCAAGGGCGGTGACAAGTGCAAAAGTACGATTCATGCGGTGTGTGGTACTCCTTGGGGGGATTATCCTGATTCATCCGGCTCTAGGCGCACCATTGCGTGCCTTCTTAGCCCGATCCTGCATATCATTGATCGACGCGTCATTCAGAGAGCGCCCACCATTTGCCTCGATCCACCCGACTCCCATACCAGCAAATCGGCAGCAAAACGAGAGAGCTGCCGGAACACTCCGATTATAGGACCCAGCCCCGCAAGGGTCAATGTAAGGTTGGGCCTCTCTCCCGCCTCCCAAAATGCGGAGCCGAAACACGACCCGGCTCCTATTTTCCAGACTCGCTTGGCCGCTCTAATCCGATTTGGCTCGAAAAGCGCTGTTCTCATTTGGCGATTGGATTGCTCTTCTCAAGCTCAGCAGGTTCGCTTAGATCTTGCCGTTTCAGTCTCTCGGTCTCGAAAGACGCCACACTCCATCGATAGTGCGGTGCCGGCCTTGAGGTTTCACTTCCCAAGCGGAAGTATTTTGGGAGGCCAGTGACTGGCCATCACGCAGAGGGGCCGCTTTCTCGAAGGCGGTCCTTCTGCACAATTTCAACACTTTCTCGGCATTCACCCGGAAGACGTAGAAGAGACCGCTTGCCAATCAGCTTCTTTGAGCGTAGGCTAGGAGTTGCCTTGTGAACCGGCTGTGGGTGCCGATCACTGTGCGGCCTTCGAAAAGCTTCTTTTGGGAAGAGTTTTGGCGGCAGGGCGCAGGATTACAGTAGACCGATTCGTCGGACTCTGTCGCAAACAGGTAGAGGGTGAAATCAAGGACTTGCCGCTGTAAGGCAATACCAGGCTGCGCGTAACCGGTAGATTACTGGTTCGGGAGCAGCCAATAGCTAGAAGACGTCCGTTCGAGTACAACTTGAGACTGTTTCCTCCGACGCTGCAATACCGGGTTAGTTCGTTCTCCATGGTTCCTCAGGAGAATAAGAAACCGTGCGCCGTGGGAGAGTGAACCGCTAATTGCGATCTACAGCAATAGGAAGTGGAAGCATGACTTCAGAGCAGAATGCACCCGAAGTGGAGTCCCACCAGGGTTTGACGATGTCACCCGGCCAACAGGACGGGGAGGCGAACTTCACGCCTCAGACTGTGCAGCACGGAATGGGGCAATCGAAAAGCAGCCGCCGCCGTCGCCGCAAGCGCAAAAACAAAGGTGCGGACGCCCCGCAAGGCGCGCAGCAGTCCGTCGGCGACCAGAGCGCTGGCCAGTCTGTGCCCTCGATCCAGGGTGCAGCGGCTCCGCAGTCCTCTCATCAGCAGAACTTCCAGCCCAGCGGCGGCCAGCAACAGCAGAATGGTTCCTCAAGTGGCGGAAAGCGCTGGAAGAAGAAATTCCGCGACCGCGATCGCCCACGCTCCGCTCCGGAGAATCCCGGCAACATCGCCGCCAGCAACAACAGCGGTGGCTATAGCAACAACGGCGGCGGATTCCGAGACCGCGACTCGCATCAACCCGGAAACAACGCGTTCAAGCAGCGTAAAGGCGGCAAGCAGCAGCAACGTGGACCGCGCGGCTTCGTCGGTCCAATGGATCACAGCTATCGCGCTGTCAACGGCAACTTCGCCGATGCGCCACCTTCTACCATCGACGCCAGCTACGGCCGCAGCAACGGCCATGGCGGACGCGGATACCAAAGCGACTCTCAGCCGATAGATTACTCGCAGGGCCGGCCCGTTCCCATCCCCGCGGATGCGCCGACCAAGATCTTCTTCTTCATCGAAGATCTCTTCTTCATCGCGAAGATTCAGGAGACTGCCCGCAAACTCGGCGTCAAGGTTGCCTTCGTCAAAAACGAGAAGGATGCCATCTCGGCCCTTACCTCCGGAGAAGAGGAAGACCGGCCAGGCCTGATCGTCTTCGACCTCAACAACGTGAACGCCAAACCCCTGACGCTGATTCCCAAGCTCAAGGCCAAGCTGAAGCGCAGCACCTCCATCATCGGCTTCCTCTCTCACCTTCAGGGTGACCTGAAAGCAAAGGCTGTTGAAGCCGGCTGCGATACCGTGATGCCGCGTGCAGCCTTCTCGCAGAATCTTCCCAATCTCCTTCGCCGATACGGGATCGAACAGGAAGAAGAGACGAACTTCAACCAGTAACGCAATCAAGAAACAAGCAAAGGCCCGGGGAATCTTCCCGGGCCTTTGCTTGTTTCAACTCGAAATATCCCTGCCTCAACCCGGAGGCCACGTCATGTGCCGGCCCCCAAGCAGGTGCAGATGCAGATGATTCACCGTCTGCCCGCCCTCCTCACCAGTGTTTACTACAATCCTGTAACCCTTATCCAGCCTTTCTTTCCGCGCAATAGCCGCCGCCGTACTCATCAGGTGGCCCATCAGCGCGGTATCTTTCGCTACCGCCTTCGCCGTGGAACTGATGTGCTGTTTGGGAATAACAAGGATATGTGTCGGAGCCTGGGGATTGATATCAGGAAACCCAATGCAAAGTTCGTCTTCATAGATCCGGTTGGCAGGAATCGTTCCTTCAACAATCTTGCAAAAGAGGCAGTCGGGCGTAGGTGTGTTGCGCATTATCTTCATGGTCGAAAGTATTTCGGATGCTGACCCGTAACCCAGGGGTTGTAAGCCGCTGCAAAGGCTGCACGGCTGGCAGTTGAGGGATGGCCGAATGTCCAGAACTCCACGAACGGATGCGGCGTTGGATCATCCAGCGAACGTTCTCCCATCAGTTGAAACCCCTGCTGCGTGGACCTCTGCGGATCGGCAACAATTCCATGAATTGCCTCCTGCCCGTAAACATCCGCAGCATGTTCAATCGACCGGCTGAACGCATTGTCGATCGGTTCCGACAAAAAGTTTAAGCCATTCAACACCAGCACCAATACCGCAAGGAATGCCCAATCGTTCTGCGAGCGAATCCGCCAACGCGGTCCATACCGCATCAACAACCACTCAGTCGCCCGCTGGCCCACAAAAAAACCAAGCAACAGTAAAGCCGCGGTGAACACCAAACCCATCGCAATGTGATGCAGAGCATAATGGCCCAGTTCGTGCCCAAACACCCCAGCCAATTCGTCCGGAGTAGCCGCTGTAATCGTCGTATCCCACAGCACCAATCGCTTCGATGGACCGATCCCGGTTACATAAGCATTCATGCCCGTAACCTTCTGACTCGCGCGCATGAAGAACATCCGGCCAACTGGCAGAATCACACCGCTCCGAGTCGCGACCTTCTCCAACTGCTGCACCAGCGCAGGATCGTGCTCCGCGAGCGGCTCAAATTTATTAAAGAGCGGATCGACCAGCACCGGCGACACCAGGACGCCGAACAACACCGCCGCCATCGTCGGAATCCAGAACCAGAACCACCACTGTTTCGGCGACCGTCGTATCACCCAGAACAACACCATCACCAGCAGGCCCGCGACCCCCCAGGTCAGCAGGAAGCTCTTCGTCTGGTCCCAAACCCAACTCCCCCAACCCTGCACGGACAAGCCGTATGCCACAGCAACATGATGTCCATACAGTCGCAAGGGAGCATTGAGCAGAGTAATCGCCAGCAAAAACAGAAACACAAAGACAAAGCACTGCCCCCACCGGTTCTTCGTCACCTTCTCAGCAATGTCTCGCATTCGCGAAGGGAAGCCCAGCGCCAGCAGGACCAGCACCTGCAGAATCCCCCAGCCTTCCCCTACAAAGTGGAGAATCGTGCGCTCTCGAGATAACGTCTGCGCGGTGCGAAGCTCTGCCGGCGGCAAACTATACGCCGCTCGATTCTGAGCCGCCTGTCGCACCGCCAATGCCTCAGTCGGGGTAGTCCTCTGAGCCAGGTACAGCATCAGCGTGAGCGCAAGAAAAGCAGTCAGAACCAGAACGCCACGTACCCTTATCAAACGAACACTCCCCAAAAAACCAATGAGGCCAGTGTGCCTGATCCGTCCATCGACTGCAAAATCCCGCAAAAAAATCCGCTATCGCACCCGCGAACTCCCCACCGATTCGTTTTCGACCTCAAGGCCAAAGCGGGAGAGCTCCCGCCGCTGCAGGTTGTAGTCGACAAAGAAGCCGACACCAATCGCAAAGGGGATCAGCCCGGCGGCTGCCCCTGCCAACACGTCACGCTCCCGAACAATGTAACTGAGGATGACAAAAAAGAGCATTAGTCCCATCCCGACCGATACCAAAACGATCGCCGCTCTCCGCGCATTGCTCAAACTGCGGAGCGGATCCTTAACCGGAGGCTTCTCCTCTCCGACCCCAATCAATCTCTCAATCTCAGCAATCGGAACCCCCCGCGAGATCATCGCAACGCGCTCTTCCGACTTAAGCCTGCGTTTCTGAGCATCCAGCCAGATACCTGCAATAATGGCGACAATACCGACCAGACAACCAGCCACGGGCACGATAAACGGACTAAAGAAAAAATTCATGGCATTCCTCCCTTTCTGCCCGCGTTAGACCGGTTCCCCCTTGCAAAGTTTCACTCGCCGGCGTGAAACTTTAGGCGCACTCTTTGGTCTAACCGTCCTTGCAGTCCGATCTCACCTTCGAGCAAGTGGTCCACGACCATCAGGACATGGTCTTCCGCACCCTCCTGCGCCTCACCGGCAGCAGGGAACACCTCGACGATCTAGCCCAGGAGGTCTTCCTCCGTCTCTACCGCGCCCTCCCCAGCTTTCGCGGCGAATCCCTCCTCACCACCTACCTCTACCGCATCGCCGTCAACGTCGCCCAGGATGAGTGGAAGCGTCGCCGCCGCGACGACCGCACCCACGTCTCCATATCCGACGACACCTCCGGCTGGGAAGACCGCCTCCCCCACCCCAGCCGCAACGCCGAACAACAAATCGAAGAGCGCGAATTTCAGCAGGCCGTCGAAGCCCATCTTCAGCGCCTCAGCCAGATCGAACGCGCCGTAATCGTCCTCTATCATCAGGAAGAGCGTTCCTACGAACAGATTGCCTACGCGCTCAACCTGCCCATCGGCACAGTTCGTACCCATCTTCACCGTGGACGCAGGAAGCTCCGCGAAGCCCTGCAAACACATCAAACCCAAGAAAGGAGGCCGGCATGGACTACCACCCGATGAATCCCGCCGACTTGTCGCCTGCTTCGGCTGAGCCTGCTTCGGCAGGACTCGACCAGCGCCTCACCCGGGCTCTCGAGACCACGCCCGAGGTCCGCATCTCCGCCGACTTCGCTGCCCGGGTCGCCTCCCGAGTCCCCGCCCGCCCCATCGTTGCGTCCAGGCCCACCCACTATGGCGATTACGCCAGCCTCCTCGGCGTTCTCGTTACCCTGGCTGCCCTGTTCTGGCTTGGCATCCAAACTCACAACGGCGCAGCTTTTACCTTCGTGGAATCCTTCCTCCTCGCCGAGTTCATCGCCCTCACCTTCTGGGTAAGCATCCGGCGACATCGCCTGCGTTAGTCCCCCGTCAACTTATCCCGGAATCATCCGTCCAACTCCCAGCTTCCTGCATAGAGCGCGAATCGGCATCTCTTCCGATACACTCTGCAATAAGGTGTATTTTGCAGGCGAAACGAGTCCCCGTTCCCATGAAGAGACAAAAAGTGGCAATCGCCGGCGCCGGGTTTGCCGGTCTGATAGCCGTCGCGATGACCTCCATAGGCCATACCGCAGTGGCAGCAACCTCGAATCCAATCCCATCCACCACCACCCTCCTGATCGACACCCTTGACTCGGAGCTACATCGGGCGATGACTTCCCTCGGTAGCGACTCCGCCCAGCAGCCCAAGCCCTACTTTCTCAGCTACGCCGTCTCTGACAGCGACGCCATCGTCATGGCCGCCCAGTTCGGAGCCATCACCAGCTCCAACGAGAGCCGCCGCCGCATCGCCGACGTTCAGGTTCGTCTGGGCGATCCAGCGGAAGACAACACCCACGGCGACCACCGCAACAGCGCCCTCACCACAGTCCCGCTTCCGCTCACCGACGACGGCCAGGCCATCGCTCGCAGCCTCTGGTTTGCTACCAACCGCGGCTACGGTAAAGCGCTCGATGGCTATCTGAAAGTCAAGACCGAACAGCAGGTCCGTGCCAAAGAAGAAGACGCCTCAGCCGACTTTTCCAACGAAAAGCCAGTCACTGCCCTTCTTCCACCTTCGCCCGCGCTCGTCGTCGACCGCCCTGCCTGGGAAAGCCGCCTGCGCGAACTCTCCGGCCTCTTCGATCACTACCCCGACGTCTTCTTCAACAACGTCGCCCTCGAAGCCTCCACCGAGACCGACTACTTCGTCTCCTCTGAGGGAGCCAAGGTCGCAACACCCAATCACGTCGCCCGCCTCATCATCGTGGCACGTACTCGCGCCGCCGACGGCATGGACCTATTTCGCGCCGAAACCTTCGAAGCCGACGACGTATCGCACTTGCCCGACCAGAAGACCCTCATCGACAAGGCCACCGAAATGGCCAAGAACCTCGAAGCCCTTCGCGAGGCTCCCGTCACTGAGCCATTCAATGGCCCCGCCATCCTCAGCGGCCGCGCCTCCGCCGTCTTCTTCCACGAAGTCCTCGGTCATCGCCTCGAAGGCCAGCGTCAGCGCGGCGACGAAGAAGGTCAAACCTTCACCAAGCTTCTCGGCAAGCAGATTCTCCCCACCTTCCTCAGCGTCTCCGACGACCCCACCCTCGCCACCTTCGACGGTGTCTCCCTCAGCGGTCACTACAGCTACGACGACGAGGGCCAGCCCGCACGCCGAGTCGACCTCATTAAAGATGGCGTCCTCGATACCTTCCTCATGTCCCGTCTCCCCATCGCCAGCTTCTCCATCTCCAACGGCCACGGACGCGCTGAAGTCGGCCACATGCCTACCGGACGCCAGGGAAACCTCATCGTCACCTCGTCCAAGACCGTCAGCGACGCCGAACTCCGCGAGATGCTCAAAGCCGAGGCAAAGAAACAGGGCAAACCCTACGGTCTCTACTTCGAAGACATCTCCTCAGGCTTCGCCGTCACCACCCGCCGCTCGCCCCAGGCCTTCCAGGTCATCCCGCTCGTCGTCTACCGCGTCTACGTCGACGGCCGACCCGATGAGCTCGTCCGCGGCGTTAGCATCGTAGGCACTCCTCAGGCCGCGCTCAACCGCATCCTCGCCACCGACAACAAGCCCGACGTCTTCAACGGCATCTGCGGAGCCGAATCCGGCAGCATTCCGGTCAGCGCCGTCGCTCCCGCCATGCTGGTCAGCGAAATCGAAACCCAGCGCCAGGCGCAAGGCACAGCGCGTCCGCCCATCCTCCCGCCGCCCGGAGCAACTGCATCCGCCGATGGAAAGGCGGCCCAATAATGAAGCCCTTCTTTAGCCGAACACACTTAGCAATGCTCTCTTCGATCGCTCTCGCCGCCGCGCTTCTGGCGACCGCTCCACTCACGGCAAACGCCGCCTCCGAACCTCCAGCAAAAGGCACCGACACCCTCCTCCGCGCCATGCAGCAGGAACTCGACCGCGAAAAAGCCCTCATGCTTCCCGGCATGCAGAAGCCGTACTTCGTCGAGTACCGCCTCGATGACATCTCCACCTACGAGGCCGTAGCCAACTACGGAGCACTCACCCGCGAGGAGGCCAATCACCAGCGCGTCGTCCGCGTCACCGTCCGCATCGGCGACTACACGACAGACAGCAGCACCAGCCGCGGCGACGGCGTCGTCGAACTCGCCCCAACCGATGACAACCCGCTAGCCCTGCAATATGCTCTTTGGACTGCAACCGACGCCGCCTACAAAAACGCTCTTCGCGCCTACTCCGCCAAACAGGCCGCGCTAAAACAATTCCAATCATCCCAGACCCAGTCAGATTTCGCTCAGGCCAAGCCCGTGGTCCAGGTCTCGCCGTTGGTTGCCCTCGATCTCGACTGCAATGAATGGAAGAAGCGCATCGTCGAAGCCAGCGGTCTCTACGCCTCCGACCCTGAAGTCAAATCCTTCGCCGCCGACGTGCAGTACTCCACCGCAAGCGTTCGCGGCATCGCGCTCAATCGCTACCTGGTCAACACAGAAGGAACCATGGTGCGTCAGGGCTACGCCGGATACAACGGCGCAATCAGTGTCGGCGGCCAGGCCTCGGACGGCATGCGCCTCAGCCGCGACAACGGCACCGTCGCCACCACCGCGAAAGATCTCGAAAGTGCCTCCGCCTTTCGCAAACGCGTCATCGAAGACCTCAAGAGCTTCGACGAGCTTCGCAAAGCACCCGTAGTCTCCGCCGACGACTACCACGGCCCCGTCCTCTTCAGTGGAGACGCCGCCGCCGATGTCTTCACCCGCCTCTTCGTTCCCAACGTCGAAGCAGACCGCCCGGAGATGGGAACCACCGCGCGCACCACCGGAGCGTACTCCTCCAGTTACAAATCCCGCGTGCTCCCTGACATGATGAGCGTCACCGATGATCCGCTCGAAGCGAAATTCAACGGCAAGGGCCTCCTCGGCGCTTACTCCATCGACGACGAAGGCGTTCCCGCGCAATCCGTCGACGTCGTCGATCATGGCAAGCTCGAAAACTTCCTCATCGGCCGCGAACCCGTCAAGGACTTCTCCACCTCGAACGGTCACGGCCGCGCCGCTCCTGCCCAGGCTCCTCACTCCCGGGCCGGCGTCATGGTCATCAAATCCAGCCAGCCCCTGTCCAAGGACGAACTCAACAAGCGCCTTCTATCCATGTCGAAGGAGCAGAGCAAAGACGTCTACGCAGTCGAGACCCTCGGCGGCGAACTTCTACCGCGCCTTCTCTATCGCGTCCACGCCGACGGCTCCCGTCAACTCGTTCGCGGAGCCACCTTCGACGAACTCGACAACCGCAGCCTGCGCTCCGGAATCATCGCCGCAGGCAACGATTTCTATGTCTCAAACTCGCTCGGAGCTGTCCCTCAAACCATCATCGCCCCCAGCATCCTCTTTGAAGACATCGGCGTAAAGCGCGCCACCGTCGAGCAGCAGAAACTGCCCTACTATCCTCCGCCGGCCGAAAAATAGACTCTAATCGGTGCGGATCAAATAAGGCTCAACCGCAGGATCCTTCGGATGAATACCATCTGCGACCTCTGTCGCCGTCTTCTTGTCCGGGCTCTTTGGATTGACCCGCACCCAATATCCCGTAGGCCCGGGAAACTCAATCACCTTGGCGGTCGTATAGCGCCGCATTAAATCCGCCTTCAACTTCACCGCATCCGATTCTCGCGCAAACGCCCCAACCTGCACGCACCATCGTCCACCGGGGTCCGCATTCGCCCGCACCGGCGAGGCAAACGCCTCCACCTTCACCTTCGCCACCCCAGCCCTATAAACCCCCGTAGCCTTCGCCGCCGCCAGCGACAGATCGATAATTCTCCCCCGCACAAAAGGCCCCCGGTCCGTAATCTTCACCACCACCGATTGGTTCGTGCTCAGATTCGTCACCCGCACCATCGTCCCCATCGGCAAGCTCAGGTGCGCCGCGGTCATCGCATTCTGGTCATACACGGCGCCGTCGGCGCCTTTGCGTCCGGCATACGGCGGCCCATACCAACTCGCCAACCCCACCTCCGTCGAAACAGGTTTCCCCAACCCATTCGCCGCAGGAGCCGAGGAGGGAACTGAGTTCCGCGCCTGCGCATCACCTGGACGCACCGGTTGCGTGCTCTTCCCGGCTTGTTGCGCACCCGTACTGACCGTCGGCGGAGGCGGAGGCTGATAGGCACGTGTGGTCTTTCGGTGGCACCCGCCCGTCGTCAGCGCCAGGGCCGACAACGCAGCAGCCGAAACCAGCCTGCACCTTGTCACGGCTTCGTTGTGTCCTTCGGCGGCGGAGAAGAAGCAGCCCGCTTCCGCGCCTGATCATCCATCCACGCCGCCAGCCGGTGCAGTTCGACTGCGGCGGCGCGCATGGCCTCCGCTCCGTTCTGTCTTACCTCCGGCACGACCTCATCGTTGATATACTGCACAACATTCTTCAGATCAGTCTCCAGATGCGCCGCAGCATCGCGCAGCTGCTGTTCCCATGGTCGTTTTGGCACTTCGGCTGGCATAGATGCACCTCTGTCCTTTGATTAGATGACGCGAAAAAGACACGGTCAACGTCGATCGCGGGCCATTCCACTCATGTTCCTACGTGGTAACGATTGAACGGAATGCGAACGGGCCCGGAGAAACCAATGAGACACCAGACAACTTGCCGCTCCCCATCGGCGTCCGTAAGTGTGAGGTGTTGCAATATTCTGCTTCATCATTTATGCGTGGCGCCACAGGATTCGCATCCGCATCTACCAGACAGGTGCGCAATCCGCGCCTTTTCCGAGGTGCCTATTTGATCTCGACACGCAATCAGAACTCATTTGGTTGTCCCATCGCCATATTTGCTCTGCTTATCGCGGTGATTCCCTTCGCAGCCGCTCAGGTGCCTCTCGCGAACGATCTCGTCGAAGCCACGATCGCCGCAACCGATCATCCGGATATCCCCGATTCACCAGGATTCCTCTTCAGCAGTTCGAGCAGCTCCCCAGATTCGGATAGCGCCTCATTTGACCCCGGGACCAAACCGGTTTTCAAGCATTCACCGCATCTCCGTTTGACCGTTTACCAGGGCGAAATCGCCTCTCCGATGACCGTATCCGACAAGGTCAAGGGCGGCCTGAAAAATTCGGTGTCCCTCTTCTCCATGACGGGATGGCTCGCATCCGCGGGATATGAGCAGGTGACCAACGGCAGCCCTAACTTTGGAACCGATGCCGGAGCCTTTGGTGAACGGCTTGGCTTCGGCGCTATCCACGGCATCTCAAATGGTGTCTTCAGCAATTCTCTGTTCGCTCCGATGTTTCATCAAGACCCCAGATACTACGTCATGGGGCCGGGCCATCCCTTCCTGAAGCGGCTCGTTTATGCGGCCTCCCGAACCGTCATCAGCCGCACCGATAGCGGCCGGTCCATTCCGAACTATGCTCTCTTTGCCGGAAACGCCTCCGGCGCAGCCCTCACCGTGCTCTACTACCCGGCACGAAACACCACTCTTACCCAAGTGAGTCGGACCTTTGGCACTTCGCTCGTCGGTTCTGCGTTCGGGTTCGTTGTCGACGAGTTCGTCGTCGATGCCCTCGTACATTTTCACCTGAAGAAGCAACCGCAACCGTAGCCCCTCAACGTACTATGAAGGAACGCCATCAGAACTCAGTTGACAGCGCGACTCAAACTCATGGGAAACCATCACAATTTATTCGGGTTGACCCTGAATCGATCGGCTCTCCTCGAGAGTCTATTGATAGTGCAAAGCCGTCACGTTGTGCGGCGCAATCAATCACTTATGACTAAATTTCTTCGCGGGCGCTTTGCCTATCTCCTTCTCGCTTCATGTTCTTTTTGCGGTATCGCTCAGGCGCAGCAAGAGCCTCAGACGTCCTTACCGAACTCGCCCGGCGCCATCCTCGCCAGCAACACTCACGCCGCGCCAAGCGACGATACCTCCTCATCGAACGACGCCGCAGCCGAACCATCTTCGGCTCAGCAAAGCAATCCACCCTCATCACCGAGCGGTCAGACAGAGACCGATCAGCCACCCAAACAGACCAAACGCATTCTCGGCATCATTCCAAACTTCCGCGCCGTCAGCAGCAATGTGAAGCTTCCTCCACAAACGCCCAAGGAAAAGCTCCTCACCGCCACCTGGGACTCCTTCGACTACTCTGCCCTCTTTATACCCGCTTTCCTCGCAGGCTATAACCAGGCCACCAACGCAGTTCCGGAGTTCCACCAGGGCGCTGCCGGCTTTGCCCGCTACTACTGGCACAGCTACGTCGATCAGGCGATCGAGAACTACATGGTCGAAGGCTTCGTCCCTATCATCACCCATCAGGACAACCGCTACTACACCTTGGGTAAGGGCGGTTTTTTTAAGCGTACCGGTTACGCTCTCAGCCGCGCCGTCATCACTAGAAACGATGCCGGAAACAATACCTTCAATTCGAGTGAAATCATCGGTGCCGGCGCTGCCGCCGGGATTGCGAATCTCTACTACCCGGAAAGCCAGCGCACCTTCTCCAAGACCGCTTCAAGGTGGGGCATCAACGTCGGCATCGACGCGGGCACCTTCGTCTTCAAAGAATTCTGGCCCGACATCAACAAAGCCATCTTCCATACAAAGGACTAGAGGCATTCGCCGCCCTCCGCTACTATGGAATCAAAGCGAGAGGGCCTCTCCGAATGCGCCGATGGCTGACTACTGGGTTGCTGCTGTCTGCAATGACCGCACTCGCCCAAACGCCACCGCCAGCCACGCCCGAAACGCCCCCTGCGGTGGCTGACTCCACCGCGACCGAGCTGCCGGACGCGCCCAGTCCCGCCAAACCTCAACAGGAAGACGTCGTCGCTGTCGCCGAAGCTGCCTTCAAGTCAACCAGTAAAAACTACCGCCATTGCGGCTTCTTCGGCGCAATGAAGACCGTCTATTACGACCCCAACCGCTACGATCAGGTGCCAAAGCCCTGCATCGAACTCATCTATCCCTATCAGCGTTTCCTCGGCAGCAACATCATCATCCCGATGACCTGGCAGCAGAAAGGTTATCTCGCCGTCCACAACCTCACAGATCCCTCCAACATCGGAACCATCCTCGGCATCTCCGCCATCTCCGTCGCGGTCGATCCCCACTCCGCCTATGGTCCTGGCATGAAGGGCTTCGGCAAAACCGTCGGCGTCAGTCTCCTCCAGGACGCCACCGGTCAATTTTTCGGAGTCTTCGCAATTCCTGCTCTCTTCCACCAGGACCCACGCTACTTCCGCATGCCCAACGCCACCATCCCCCGGCGAATCGTCTACTCTATCTCCCGCAGCTTTGTCTCCCGCAGCGACGACGGCCATTCGATCCCCAACTACGCCGTGCTCTTCACCTATCCCATCGGCGCCGAGATCAGCAACCTCTACGTTCCCGGCATCCAAACCAACGGCGCCTCAACCGCTACTCGCATCTTGACCGGCTACGCCCTCGACCCCGTCAACAACCTCCTCAGCGAGTTCCTCCCCGACATCGCCAGCCGCGTCCACGTCCGCATCATCGTCGTCCAGCGCATCCTCAACAATATCGCCAGCGGCAGCGGAACCGTTGGGGTAACTAACCCATAGGTAAATCCCCCGCCCCATCCAACCCCCCTTATCCCCATTCAATGCAAATTCTCGCCATTCGATTCCTGGCGCTTCGATATGGTCTCCAAGGTGCGTACGCTTGAAGAGGGAATCGGAGTCCCGACTCGCCGCATCTTGTTATAAGACCGATAGATGCCTGCAGGTCGCTGTCACGAAGAATTACAAGAAGCACACAGGAGAAAATTAATGCCGAAGGCCAAACTGTTCGAGAAATCTCTCACCTACGGAGCCAAAGCAGGTTGGGCAGTATTCAGCAGACTGAATGCAATCAGCCCCAACAAGAGCTTCACCCCCAAGTGGAGCGATAAGCCGCTGCTCAAGAGCTACCAGAAAGAGAAGCCGCCCCTCGGATGGCCCCGCACTACCGACTCTCTCTGCCCCAAGTGCATCCCTGAGATCCGCCAGCAGATCGTCGACGGCAAACTCCCCCACGAAATCCTCCTCAACGAAAAGGTCGGCGAGATCAAAGCGCAGATCATCGAGCGCGACGGCAAGATCCTCATGGTTAAGGACTGCCCCACCCACGGCCACTTCGAGGACGTCATGTCCATCGACCCGGCCATGATGAAGCACCTCGAAGACGTCTTCCCCGGCCGCGACATCCGCGCCCACAACGACGAGAAGCTCCACAACCACGGCACCTCCACCGTCACTCACGGTCGCGGCTCGGTCCTCACCATCGACCTCACCAACCGCTGCAACATGATGTGCGACCCCTGCTTCATGGACGCCAACCAGGTCGGCTTCGTCCACGAACTCACCTGGGACGAGATCAAGACCATGCTCGACAACGCCATCACCATCAAGCCGCGTCGTCAGATGAGCGTGCAGTTCTCCGGCGGCGAGCCCACCCTCTCGCCATACTTCCTCGACGCAGTCGCCTACTCCCGCAAACTCGGCTACGAGTCCGTGCAGGCCGCGACCAACGGCATCGAGTTCGCGAAGTCCAAGGAATTCTCGAAGGCCGCCGCTGAGGCCGGTCTCCGCTACGCCTACCTCCAGTTCGACGGCATCGGCAACGCCGCAAACTCGCACCGCAAGGTCGGCAACGCATTCGACGTGAAGCTCCAGGCCATCCACAATCTCCACGAGGCTGGTGTCGACATCGTCCCCGTCACCACCATCATCAACGGCATTAACAACGAGCAGGTCGGCAACATCATCCAGTTCGCCCTCGACAACCCGAAGAAGATCAACTTCCTCTCCTTCCAGCCCGTCTCCTTCACTGGCCGCGACGAAGAGGTCTCCGACGAGCGCCGCGCCGCGCAGCGTTACACCCTCTCGCACCTCGCCCACGACGTCAAAAACCAGACCGGCATCGGCGAGCCCGTCCGCGACTGGTTCCCCATCAGCTTCATCAGCACCTTCTCCGACTTTGCTGACCTGGTCCACGGACCCGATCGCGACTGGGGCCAGATCTCCTGCGGCTGCCACCCCAACTGCGGCATCGGCACCGCCATCATGATCGACAAGGAGACGAAGGAAGCTGTTCCCGTCACCGCCTTCCTCGACGCCGTGCAGCTCGCCAAGGATGTCGCCATGGTCAACGACGCCGCCCGTGGCAAGACCCTCTCGCTGATCGGCATGACCCTCGCGCTGCTGAAGAACTACAACCCATCCAAAGCGCCGACGCACATGAAGATGAAGGATCTGTTGCTGAAGTTCGACAAGTTCTCCGGCGCCACCAAGCGCAACTACGGCTCCGTCAAGGCCGATCGAACCAAGGCCGACATCGACAAGCGCCGCGCCGACCGCTGGAACTTCCTCTTCATCGCCGGCATGTGGTTCCAGGACCTCTTCAACTACGACTTCCGCCGCACCGAGCAGTGCATCATCCCCTACGCAACACAAGAGGGTGAGATCAGCTTCTGCGCGTACAACACCGGCGTCGGCTGGCGCAACATCATCGAGAAGATGCACATGACCTCCACCCTCACCAAGTGGTACGAGGAGCACGGGCGTCACGAGATCTTCGCCGGCGGCAAAAAAGTCGGTCTGGAGAAGGAAGCCACCTACGATCTCGTCCTCAACGACGCTCACGTCAACGCCTCCGCCAACGACACCTTCGAGAAGTCCGGAGTAGCGAAGAACGCCCGCGAAGAAAAGATCCGCGCACGCGATGCAAAGATCAAGCAGGACGCCGAAAACGCCCGCATGGCCAAGCTCTACCGCAAGGAGATCCTCCAGGAGCCCGACGCTCCCGCCGGCTTCATCTCTCTAGGCGAAATCAAGCCAGCCCCAGCAAAGATCGAATCGGAAGAGACCGTCGCTGGCGACTAGTTCTCAACCAATCCACAACACAAAGAAGGCCGCCAGTAATGGCGGCCTTTTTACGCTCGCAAAACTCCGGCCGCAATTCCAATCCTGGCCACCTCAAAAGTGTTACTCAGCGGCAAACATTTCCCGCTATCCCAAAAGCCTTCATTCTGGGGATGTGTTCTTGACGGCATGGTGAGAGAGTTTGAGTATTGCGAATCCCAAGGGCTTGATCGGATGAAACAAGGAGACAACCGTGATCAATCCCGTGGAA
Organism: uncultured Acidobacteriaceae bacterium; assembly: GCA_963841335.1. Lineage (GTDB taxonomy): Bacteria > Acidobacteriota > Terriglobia > Terriglobales > Acidobacteriaceae > Edaphobacter. Next base: position 2,511,314 of record CAWJCF010000001.1, read on the forward strand.
AAGAGTGCAAACCTTGGAGAGATAACCTGCGTAAGAGATGCGACGACAGGCGATTATTCTTTAGCCTTGCATGACGCGATCGCTCAGCTGACGACAGAAAATCAGCGCTTGCGGATCATCATCGATGACCTCCTGAATAAGATCGAGTCTCTCCGTTGCGGACCTGATCTGCAGGCATGCGGATCTGCCTAGACGAATTTGATCAAAAGAAGCGATGTCGGCCGATTCGAAGCCAACCCGACTGCATACGGCGCTGGCGGCGAATTACCTTCAACTGCATCAACACAAAGGCTGCCAGCAAGCAATGGCGGCGTTTCTGTTGGATTCGACTGCTTTACTTATGAACATCCTTGAACTGCAACATGGGTAGCAGGCTCTGTTCTTTTTCGTCATCGAACCCGCAGGAAGTCTTGAACTCCTTGGGATTCTCATAGGTCCCAAACATCATGTCCCACCAGCGCGATACTCAACAAATAGGGAAGCATCATGCCGGAAAGCATATCGCAATTCCCGATTAAGACAAGCCTTGTTATGTGGCATCCAGCTGACGTTGAAACCGCCTCTAACTCTCCGACCGATTGACGTCACAACCTCCTTTTGATCGCTTAAAAACAAACAGACCTCGCCGCACAGACGAGGCCTGCATGCGATCCAATCAACTTACTTCCAAGACAGCCGCAACCGCCGTGTCAACATCCCCGCCCCTAGGCTGCCAAGTCCAAGCAGCCCAACCAGCGGCCACTCGCTTCCAGTCTTAGGCAATGCCGTCGGAGCAGGCTCAGCCGCTGCGGTCTGCGTCGGTTGAGCAGGTTGGGTCGGGCTTTCGACCAGCAGCACGTCCACCGTGTCCGGGACCTGAGCCTGCGGATGAGACTTAGGCGCAACGCCCGTCACGGATCTGTGCATCGAAGCCTCGATCACGGGCTCTTCCGTCACCACCATCGCGCTCACATTCATCCCCTTCCTCAGTTCGAAGACCGTGTCTTTCTTGCCGTTGACGTTGAATACCTGTCCCTTAGGAACGTTGTACTGCTTGTTCGTCCCGTCGGGTAGTGTGAGGATCACGTAACTTGGCGGGTTGACGTGCCAGACCTTTCCTTCAATCGTGCGTACCGTGACAATCGTCTTCGGAGTGGTCTTGGTTGTAATCGTCTGCGTCAGGTGCGTCCCCGGCTTCAGATCCCCTATCGTCATCTGTTTGCCGTCAACCGTAAACGTCTGACTGGGGGAAACAATGAAATCTTCCGCCGTACCGTCGGGTAATCTCACGAGAAGTTCATTGCCCGACACATAAACCACCGTGCCGCTCCTCACCGTTGTCTCGTACGTCGACGGCCCCTTCATAACCGTCGTCGTACTGACGTCCTGTGCCCAGACGCCTGTTGATATCGCCGCGCAGGTCAATGTGCACAACGCCGCGCGGAAAATGGACTTCTGTCTGCGAGTAAAATTTGCAATTGCCATTCTTTCCTCCTTATGGGTTTGGCCGCGCATTTCGGCTTACGGCTGGTTGTGTATCTGCTCGCAAAGTCGCAGATACGATATATCGCTCCGGCGCACTCCCCACAAAATAGAAGGGGAAACACGTCACTAGAGTGATCGAAGAAATAGGCCTGGGTTGAAGAACCGAAACATCCTGCGGGGTCACTACCGTTATTTGATCGACGACATACGTTGCTTCTCCTTCAGGTAAAGCAAGCTTGATCTCATCCCCCGTTGTCACGTCCTTGAGCCCGCGAAAAAATCCATCCCGATGGCCCGCAATTCCAAGGTTCCCTGCATGGCCAGGACGCGCCGTTCCCGTGATCCGCCCTACTCCCCGGTCCAGCGTCACGTCGTCGGTGCCTTCAAACACAGGCACTTCAAGATGAATCTTTGGAATCGACAGCACCGCCAGCGGCGCTCCAAACGCATGGCTCAGGCTTTCGTTGTAAGCCCGTATCCGCTTATCGCTCCACAGGCTCGTATCCACATCTATCGGTCTCGTTATGCCGGAATCTGTCTGCGATGAAGCAAGCCCGGCAGCAGCCTTTTGCTGAAATGCTGCAACGGCATAGCGCGAAGCAATGACTCCATACAGGCGAACGCCGACGAAGGCACAGAGAAGAATTACTCCTGTGGTCAACAGGATACGTTCCGCTGAACGGACTGCCCGGGCCTTCGGGGAGATCGCCTCTACGGTCATCGAAACCGCCCTTGCGCGAAGCTGGCCCTCGAATTACTTTGGCCCCTTGCATCGGGAACCTGTTTTTTCCGTCTATGGCGTGCAACATACTCCTTTTTTACCGGGCTTTGATACTGGAGGAACCCCTAGGTGCCTGACCAAGGCTGGCAGTCTTGAACCTGCGACGCCTAACTACAACAATCACTTCCTTTTACGCTCTGCCCTCGCCCACATCCGCACCACCCCCCGCGCTCGCGACTTCATCGCCTTCGTCGTCCCCTCGCGCAGATACCTCCCTACCATCTCTTCCGCCTCATCCCTCAGTGAAGCCTCCTGCAAAGCCAGCAGGCCCATCCCCTCCACAGCCGAGCACCGCACCACATTGCTGTCATCTTCCGTCAGCAACCACATCGTCCGAGCAGCCCGCAGTCGCTGAGCCCGAGTCCGAGCCACCCGAGGCACTACCAGCCCCAGGTGCCACCGCGTCCGGGACTCCTCCACCGGCAGTGTCTCCAGCAACCCAGCCAACTCATCGGCATATCGTTCCAACAACCCGCCATTCCGATCGGTTATCCGCCGAGCCACATCCGCCGCCCGCTTCCTTACTTCCACATCATCCCCAAAAAGCTCCCGCACCAAAGCTCGAACCCCAGCCTTATCCCCACCAATATCCTCCGCAATAGCCCGAGCCCGCCCCAACCCCCAAGTTCCGCTCCGCAACCGCCTCCCCAAAGACTCCATGCCGCGAAGTATATTCAATCCCTCGCCTCAGGGCTGCACTTGACAACCCTGCCAGCCAATAACCACCCGAATTAAAGCCCTGTACCTCAAAAGCAAAAAGTCCGGACTCTCAAATCGAGAAGTCCGGACCTAAAGTATCTATTTCGAATACTTTGCGCGATTTTAACGGGGAGGGGTACCTGAGATTACTCTCCCGAAACACCTGAGCTACGGCTGGAATGAGTCCGCCGAACCTGTGCCACAATCGCCCTCTTCTGCTTCGCCCCAAACACCCACTGCCGAACCGGCCCCACATCCACATGCACAAACTGGCTCACGGGATAGTACCCAACGCCACCGGCCTTCAGAGAAAGAGCTGCATCGCGAACCTGCGCTGTCGTAGCCCCTGTCACCCGAAGGTCAATCGCATGCCCTTCCATATGCTGACTATGCTCAGCCACACCCGTCTGTGGCGAATGATGTCTCAGATCCGCATTCGTCTCGGGAGTCCGATAGCCGCATACAACATTGATCACGCTGTCCAGCTTCCCGAGCCGCGCCAGCATCGCATGCAATACATCAAATTCCTTGGGATCGTAGCTGCTTACGTCCTGCGTATTGTGGTCGCGGAGGAAGTAGTTCAGCTTATCGAGAGCTTCCGGAATATACGTATCCCCAATCCTATAAACAACATCCAGACTCTCCCCGGTATGGAGATTCCACAACTTCAACTGATAGGGTTTCCCCTCCGCAGGAACCGCCTCTGGAGTACTTGCTACCGCCGGAGTCTCAGCAGGCATCACGCCCGCCACGACTTCTTCACCCGACATCAGCACCGGATGCGTCTTCAGATGCATCGAACTCTTAAGTCCAGCATGGACGCGCGTCTTAACAGTCCGCGCCCACGATGAGCCACTTACCCCAAACATCACCACCGTCGCCGCCGCAACCATCGCGAAGCCCCGTACGCTCAATAAACGCATCCATGCTCCCGGCCCATCAATCTCTGCAAATGCAAGTGGTCAAATCGAAATCGCCAACTCTCATTCGCTCCTTCCAGTTTACCCAACCAATATCTATATCGCCTACTTCTCTATGTAACTTTAGCGTCATACTTGATGCCCCAAGTCGGGGAGCGCTCTTACCGCCTGTAAATGCTGTCCTGCAGCTATTTACGCCCTGGTCGGCATCGGCGTCCCGCGCGTAACCCGCTCATAAACCAGCGCCGCCGCGGCAATGTCTTCGATCGCAATGCCCACGGACTTGAATACAACAGGCCTGTCCCTGCGATCCAGCGAGGCTCCATTCAGTAACTCCCCGATCTCAGCCGTCACCTCAGCCTTCGCCAGCAGAATATCCCCGGGCTCCCGCATCGCCGCCTCCCGCGACTCCACCACCACAGCCCCACGCATAGCCTCATCATCCAACTCCCGCCGTTCCGGAGTCACCGCCCCAACCGCACACACCATCGCATCTTTCTTCAGCCACTTACCTTGCAAAACTGGCTCCGGAGAACTCGTCAGCGTCAAAACCACATCCGCGCCGGAGACCGCCCCCTCAGCGGTTGTAACCTTCGCCCCGACCTCCTCCGCAAATCGGCGAGCACTCTCTTCCGACCGACTCCACACCCGTATCTCCTCAAACCTCCGAACCCTCGCCAGCGCCTTCACATGCGACCGTGCCTGCACTCCGCTCCCAAGAATCCCCAGGACCTTCACATCCTTCCCCGCCAGACAGTCCACCGCCACCGCCGAAACCGCTGCCGTCCGCATCTCCGTAATCAGCCGCCCATCCATCACTGCCAGCGGTTCCCCCGTGTCCGAGCGAAAGAGCTGAATCATCGCCATGTGCGTATGCTTCTGCAACTCCGCATTTCCCGGATAGAACGTAACCATCTTCGCCCCCATCACCCCGCCGTAGACGGCCGGCATCACCGCAAACCATCCCCCGTGCGAGGCGACCCTCATCACAGAACGCAAAGGCTGGACTACCTGTCCGGCGGACAGGGCCATCAGCGCCTGCCGAATCGCCGGAATCAAGTCGTCGTAAGACAACACCGCACGCACCTGCTCCTCATTCAGAAATATCTGCTTGTCAGTAGACATAGATATCCCTCATTATCATCCCCGCCACACCGCTGTGGCACCCTTGTAGTCATGCATCTCGACCCCATTCAACTCCGCGTTCTTGGCTCCCTCATAGAAAAAGAGATCACCACGCCCGAAAACTACCCTCTCTCCCTCAACGCGCTCATCAACGCGTGCAACCAGCGCTCCAGCCGCGATCCTGTCCTCGATCTCACCGAAGACGAGGTCCGCCAGGCTCTCCACTCCCTGGAGGACTTAGCCTTCGTCACCACCATCCACGACGCACGCGTCCCCAAGTACGAGCACCGCATCCGCACCGTTCTCAACCTCCGCCGCGACGAGACAGCCATCCTCTGCCTCCTCATGCTCCGCGGCCCCCAAACCCCAGGAGAACTCCGCAGCCGGTCCGATCGCCTCTACCCCTTCGACGACCTCACAGCGGTTCAGTCGACTCTCGAGCGCCTCGCCACCCGCCCCACGTCCTCCGAGTCGGGCGAAACCTCCACTGGACCTCTCACCACAATCCTCCCCCGCCAGCCTGGTTCCCGCGAGGCTCGGTACGCGCACCTCCTCGGAGATCAATCCCACCCCACCCCGCAGCGCGATCCCACCAGCACCACCGACACTCTGCCGGCCCTCAATCCTGATTCCCCTCTGGGCCAACGCCTCGCCCTCATGGAGGCCGAAATCGCCGCCCTCACCACTGCCCTTAAGGACATCCAGGCAAGGGTCCACCTCCTGGAGTCAAACCGATAAATAATCCGTATGCTCAAATGGTGCTATCTCTTGCGTTCCGGGCCCAATTGAACTACAAAAGACCTCCCCATGTCGGAATCTCCCACTCCCGCGCATCCGTCAGCACAACGAACCGGCCATGGCCGACGCGAGGAAGACATTCGGCACGAGCGCTTTGCCCGGCTGCTGACCCAGGTTACCGAAGGCATTATCTGCATTGACAGAAATTGGCACATCACCTTCGCAAATGAAGAGGCCCGCTATCGCAGCAAGATCGCTCCCTCCGACCTGCATGGCGGAAGAACATTATGGGAGATATATCCCCATCTCGAGGGCACCGATCTCGAACACTTCTACCGCAAAGTCATGCGGACAGGCGAAAAGGGAAGTATCGAGTACTACTCCGAGCGCATCGATGCGTGGCTTAATGTCTCGGTTTATCCCACGGATGAAGGTATCGCCCTCTACTATCACGACGTCACCGATAGAAAAGGAGCCGAGCTACTTCGAGATACTTCCGCCCGCCAGCTTCGCCAGGTGCTTGAAACCACCACTGACTCAGTCGCCAGTATCGACCGAGACTGGAAGATCTCCTTCCTCAATCGCCGCGCCAAAGAGCTCCTGAGCCCTAAAGGTGAACTTCTAGGCAAAAACCTTTGGCAGGAATTCCCCGTCGCTGAACAAAACGAAGAGATCCGTCGTTACCTCCACAGCGCCATGGATGAAGGCGTTCCCAGTGAATTCGAGACCTTCTACCCGAACCCTCTCAACCTCTGGCTCTCGGTCCAGTGCCGTCCGTTCGAGGACGGAATCGTCCTCTTCTTCCGTGACGTCAGCGCAGAACGCGTCTCCCGCCAGATCCTTCTCGATCAGCAAGCTACCCTCGCCTTCGTCCAGCAGACCGCCCGCGTCGCCACATGGGAGATGGACCTCGTCAACCGCACCGTCAAATTCGGGGAGGGCTCCTATCCCGTCTACGGACGTCCCTTCTCAGAACTCACCACGATTGACGATCTAGACAAGATCATCCAGCCCTCCGACCTCGTCCACGTCCAGCAGGACGCCAAAAGAGCGATCGACACAAACACCGTCAGCATCGTCGACTATGAGGTCTTCGCTCCCGAGGGCGGAACCCTCTGGGTCGAATGCCGACGCGTCCCCGTCTACAACAGCGCAGGATTGGCCACTTACCTGCGCGGCATGACCACCGACATCACCAGGCGCAAGCGGAACGAACAAGCGCTCGCAACCTCCGAGGAGCGCTACCGCGTCCTCGCCGACCTCAATCCCCAGGCAATCTGGATGGGAGCACCCGACGGCAGCATCACCTACGCCAATCAGAACTTCCTCGACTACATCGGCTTCACGATCGACGAACTCAGTGGCATGGGCTGGCTCGAAGCCTTCTATCCCGGCGACCGGCAACGCGTCCTCCAGACCTGGACCCACTCCGTCACCACCGGAGCCGACTACGACCTCGAAGCCCGCATGATCCGCGCCCGCGACGGGCATGTGCGTTGGTGGTGGCTTCGCGCCCAGACCGTTCGCGACGATTCCGGAAAAATCCTCCACTGGCTCGGCGTTGCCCTCGACATCGACGACCGCAAGACGTTTGCCGAAACCCTGCAGCAGCGCCAGGAAGAAACCGAGCGACAACGTGCCGAACTCGAAACCATCTACCAGAGCGCCCCTATCGGCCTCGCCCTCTTCGACCCAGTCGAGTTCCGTTACCTCCGCATCAACGACCGGCAGTGCGAAACCCTCGGCCTTCCCCGAGAAAAGATTCTTGGCCGTCCCATCACCGAGCTCGCGCCACTCAAGGGCCTAAGAGAGATCTTCGAACAAGTCGCCAAAGGACATCCCGTCAGAAACCTTCTCCTCGAAGGCGAACTTCCAACCCGCCCCGGCGAACATCGTTACTGGAACGTAAGCTATTCACCCGTCTACAACGTTGATGGCGCCGTCGAGGCCATCGCCGCAGTGATCTTCGAGGTCACCACCCAGAAAAAAGCGGAGGCTGCGCTGATCCAGAGCGAAAAGCTCGCCGCCGTCGGTCGCCTCGCGAGTTCCATCTCGCATGAGATCAACAACCCGCTCGAGGCCATCACCAATCTCCTCTACCTTGTCGCCTTATCCAGGGATCTCCCCGAGGGCGTCCGCAATTACGTGGAGACAGCACAGAGTGAACTCTCTCGAGTCTGCCAAATTGCCACCCAGACTTTGCGCTTTCATCGCCAGGCCGTTCGCGCAACACAAATCAGTGCCGTCGATCTCGTCGAGCCCGTTCTCAACCTCTACCAGGGCCGCCTCACCAACTCCAACATCCAAGTCGAAGCCGACTACGACCCCGACACCGCCATCCTTTGTTTCGAAAGCGACATCCGCCAGGTACTCAACAATCTCATCGCCAACGCCATCGATGCCATGCGCCAGAGCGGCGGTCACCTGAGAGTCCGCGCCCACAATACCACCGGCTGGTCCACTAACTCCGACGGCCGCCGCTCCGGTCTCCGCATCACGGTCGCCGATACTGGCAATGGCATGTCGCCCGCCGTGAAGGCTCGCCTCTTCGAGCCCTTCTACACCACCAAGGATCTCAATGGCACCGGTCTCGGCCTATGGATATCTGCCGGAATCGTCAACCGCCACCACGGCCGACTCACCTACCGTACCTCCGAGCACCCTATCCATCACGGCACTGTCTTCTCGCTCTTTATCCCCAGGGCAGAAGCAGCCGCTCCCATCATCGAAGCCCGCTAGAAAATTTGTCTGCCGCGCAGCAACTTAGGGTCTCATCAAGAATCGCCAACAAACCAGTCAAGAGGACTTTCATGCCCAACCACTACGACGCCATCATCATCGGAACCGGGGCAGGCGGGGGCACACTCGCCCTCCATCTGGCGCAGGCAGGCAAACGCATTCTCATCCTAGAGCGCGGCCCTTTTCTTCCCCAGGAGAAACTCAACTGGGATACCTCCGCCGTCTTTCTCGACAACCGCTATCACACCAAAGACGTCTGGCTCGACAAGGACGACCAGCCCCTTCATCCCCAGCAGGCCTACTTCGTCGGTGGCCAGACCAAGGTCTACGGCGCCGCGCTCTTCCGTCTCCGAGCCGAAGACTTCGGCATCCTCCACCACAAAGGCGGCATCTCCCCCGCATGGCCCCTCACTTACTCCGACTTCGAACCCTACTACTGCCGTGCCGAAGAGCTCTTCGCCGCCCACGGCCATCTCAACGAAGACCTCACCAGCCCCGATCCTACCGAGCCCTTTCACTCAAAACCCTACCCGTTCCCCGCGCTACCCAGTGAGCCCCGGATGCAGGCCATCTACGACGACGTCAAAAAGCTTGGCTACCACCCCTTTCCCGTCCCTCTCGGTCTCAAACGCAACTCAGCCGACACCGTCGAATCTAAATGCATCCGCTGCGACACCTGCGACGGTTACCCGTGCCTGCTCCACGCCAAATCCGACGCCGACATCAACTGCATCCGTCAGATCATGCATCTCCCTAACGTCACTCTGCTAACCGAAGCAAAAGTAACAAAAATAGTTACAAATGCAACCGGCACAGCAGTCACCTCTGTCGAAGTACAACACAACGGCCTAGCTAATTCCCCACCCGAGCTCGCAACCTACTTCGGAGACATCATTGCTGTCTGTTGCGGAGCCATCAACTCCGCTGCCCTGCTCCTGCAATCCGCCACCGACAACCATCCGCATGGCCTCGCCAACAACTCATCCGGCATGGTCGGCCGCAACTTCATGTTTCACCAGGCGGATGCCATCCTCTCCTTGAGTTTTGATCGTAACGATGACAGTTACATGAAGACCTGGGGAACCAACGACTTCTACTTCCGCGACCCCAACGGCGAATACGACTTCCCGATGGGTTCCGTACAGCCCATCGGAAGCTTCCACCACGAGATGATGAAGGACGACGCGCCTCCCCTCACCCCCGGCTTCGTCCTCGAGACCATGAAGGACCACGCCGTCCCCTGGTGGCTCATGACCGAAGACCTTCCCAACCCCGACAACCGCGTCACCCTCACCACCTGCGCCGATGGCACCCCGCAGATCAAGCTCTCCTACACCGACAACAACGTCGAGTCATTCGCCCGCCTCAAAGAACGCTGGCTCGACGTTCTTAAGCAAGCCGGCCACGCCGAAAGCTCCGTCCCGTTCCACGCCTACTTCAAAAAACGCATCCCCCTCGAAGGAGTCGGCCATCAAAACGGCACCTGCCGCTTCGGCACCGATCCAAAAACATCCGTCCTCGATATCCACTGCAAGGCCCACGACTTCGACAACCTCTACGTCGTCGACGCCAGCTTCTTTCCTTCCTGTGGCGCCGTCAACCCTTCCCTAACCATCATCGCCAACGCCATCCGCATCGCCGACCACCTCCTGACCGACCGCCTCCGCTAAGCATTTCTACTCTCAACTAAGAGGCGTCATCTCGACCGAAGCTGCTCACGGTTCTATCGTGAGCAGCGCAGCGGAGAGCCCCCGCATTTTGCCTTCGTCGTTGCTTTTGCCGTTGGGATCGTAAAAGTATCCTTCCAAGCAATTGTTCAAAGACCGAAGTATTATGTCTCCGGCGCTCTTTTTCTTAGTCCGAGCGCGCCGAAACACCCAGCATCGGAGACCTTCAATGCCGCGACTCGCCCGCTTACTAGTCACCGCTTCTCTCTTTGTCACGCCGGTTGTGGCCCAGACCAACACCATTCTCCTCGTAGACATCGACCACCGTCCCGCGACCTCCCTCAACGGCGACTGGCACGCGATCCCCGACCAATACGCCACCGGTCTCTACGACTTCCACCAGAATCTCCGCAAAGACGGCTTCTTCATGAACGCCCCCTTCGACCCCAACGGCCACCCCCAGGACTACAACTTCGCCAACGCACCCACGCTCAAGGTCCCCGGCGACTGGAACACCCAGCGCCCCGAACTCCTCTACTACGAAGGCCCAATCTGGTATGAACGCGACTTCGAGCACACCGCCAAACCCAATACGCGCACCTTTCTTCACATCGGCGCAGCCAACTACCGCACCTTCGTCTGGGTCAACACCCAAAAAGTCTGCGAGCACGAAGGCGGTTTCACCCCCTTCGACTGCGACCTCACCAGCGTCCTCAAAGACGGCAAGAACTTCGTAGTCATCTCCGTCGACAACACCCGCATCGCAGACGGCGTCCCCACCCTCCAAACCGACTGGTGGAACTACGGCGGCCTCACCCGCGACGTCTCCCTCGTCGAAGTCCCGACCCAACACATCGACGATTACGACCTCCACCTCAGCCGCGCCGACCACTCCCTCATCGAAGGCTACGTCCACGTCGAAGGCGCACCCGCTGGCTCCGAGGTCACCGTCACCATCCCCGAGCTTAAGGCAACCACAAAAGCCACCATCGACGCCAACTCCCGCGCCGCAATCACACTTCCCGCAAAATCCCTCACCCTCTGGTCGCCAGAAAATCCCAAACTCTACAATGTCGAGCTCTCGTCAGGCCCCGACAAGATCGAAGACACCATCGGCTTCCGCACCATAGAAACTCGCGGCACCCAAATTCTCCTCAACGGCCAGCCCATCTTCCTTCGTGGCATCTCCATCCACGCCGAAGCCCCATACCGCACCGGCCGCGCCTACTCGCAAAAAGACGTCGACACCCTCCTTGGCTGGGCCAAGGAACTCGGCTGCAACTACGTCCGCCTCGCCCACTACCCGCACGACGAGCGCATGACCCGCACCGCCGACAAGCTCGGCCTCATGGTCTGGTCCGAAATCCCTGACTATTGGGCCCTGCAGTTCGACAACCCCGCAGTCCTCGCCAAATCCAAGCAGCAGCTGGGCGAGATGATCCGCCGCGACCGCAACAAGGCATCCATCATCCTCTGGTCCGTAGCCAATGAAACTCCCAACACCGAAGCCCGCACGAAATACCTCACCACCATGGCCGACCTGACCCATCAACTCGACCCCACCCGCCTCGTCACCGCCGCGCTCCTCGTCCGCACAGAGAAAAATCCCGACGGCCATGGAACGACCAAAATCGTCGACGACCCCCTGGGCAAAGCCCTCGATGTGATCGGTACCAACGAGTACATCGGCTGGTACGAGCAGCACGCCGAAGGCGCCGACAGCACCACATGGGACATCCGCTACCAGAAACCCCTCATCATGTCCGAGTGGGGAGGCGACGCCAAAGCGGGCAACCACGCTCCCGCTGGCGACACCCACCCAGCCCTTTGGACCGAGGAGTACCAGGCCGAAATCTACAACCATCAAATCGCAATGCTCAACAAAATCCCCCAGCTTCGCGGCACCAGTCCCTGGCTCCTCATGGACTTCCGCTCGGCCCGCCGTGTCAACCCCGGCCTGCAGGACAACTTCAACCGCAAGGGCCTGATCTCCGACCAGGGCGTAAAAAAAGAAGCCTTCTTCATCCTCCAAAAGGCGTACAAAGACAAGACACTCGGCAAACCCGAATAAAGTGACCATGAAACCCGCCCTCTCTTTAGCTCTGCTCGCATTCGCAATCGTTCCGGCAACTGCGGCAACCCCTGCTGCGCCGGACTTCGGCCCCGACGTCCTCGTCTTCAGCCCATCCACACCCGCAGCCGACATTCAAACCCGGATCGACAAGGTCTACGCCACGCAACGCCGCAACGAGTTCGGCCCCGAGCGCAACGCTCTCCTCTTCCTGCCCGGCGACTATCACGTCGACGTCCCCATCGGCTTCTACACCCAGGTCCTCGGCCTCGGCGCCTCGCCCGACAGCGTCCGCATCACAGGCAACGTCCACTCCGACGCCGCCGCACGTAACAACAACGCCACCACCACCTTTTGGCGCGCCGCAGAAAACTTCTCCGTCACGCCCACCAACGGCTCCATGCAATGGGCCGTCTCCCAGGCCGCGCCCTTCCGCCGAATGCACATCAAAGGCGACATCGTCCTCCATCAAAACCGCGGCTGGGCCAGCGGTGGCTGGATGTCCGACGACCTTATAGACGGCAACGTAGCCGCCGGCCCGCAACAGCAGTGGATCTCCCGCAACACCGAGTGGCACAGTTGGACCGGCTCCAACTGGAACATGGTCTTCGTCGGCGTCCCCAATCCTCCCGAAGGCGAATGGCCCAATCCTACCTATACAAAAATCCAACAAACCCCCATCGTCCGCGAAAAACCCTTCCTCCAGGTTGACTCCGCCGGCAACTACAGTGTCTTCATCCCCTCCATCGCCACCAACAGTTCAGGCATCACCTGGCACTCGGGCACGACCCAAGGAAAACCTATCCCGATTGCGCAGTTTTACCTCGCCCACCCCAATCGCGACAACGCCGCAACCATCAACGCGCAACTTGCCAAGGGAAAGAATCTCATTCTCACTCCCGGCATCTATGACCTCACTGAACCCATCCGCATCACACGTCCCAACACGGTAGTCCTCGGCCTCGGCTTTGCCACGCTACGCCCCGTCAACGGAACCGCCGCCATCACTACTGCAGGCGTCGACGGCATCATCATCGCCGGCCTCCTCTTTGACGCCGGTCCAACCGAATCCCCCGTCCTCCTTCAGATAGGTCCAGCGCAAAGCAAAATCAGCCACGCCAAGAATCCCATCTCACTCCACGACGTCTTCTTCCGCGTCGGCGGTGCAGGCGTTGGCCGCGCCGTAGTCAATCTCGAAATCAACAGCAACGACACCATCGTCGATCACACCTGGATCTGGCGCGCCGACCACGGAGCCGGAGTCGGCTGGACCAGCAACACCAGCCAGAACGGTCTCGTCGTCAACGCCGACAACGTCACCATCTACGGCCTCTTCGTCGAACACCACCAGCAGTTCCAGGTCCTCTGGAACGGCAACGCTGGCCGCACTTACTTCTACCAATCCGAAATCCCCTACGACCCATCCGACCAGCCCAGCTACACCAGCGCCCCCAACACCAACGGCTGGGCCTCCTACAAAGTAGCCAACTCCGTCACCAGCCACGAAGCCTGGGGACTCGGCATTTACAGTGTCTTCCGCCATCCCGACGTCAACCTCACTCGCGCCATCGAGGTCCCCGTCAACCCCAACATCCGCTTTCACGACATGATCACCGTCGCCCTCGACGACAAAGGAGAGATCAGCAACGTCATCAACGACGCTGGCGGCCCCACTGGCCGCAACCCGCGAGTCACCCCCAAGGTGTCAAACTATCCCTGATGGGCCGCGCGATCCGATGTGCCAACTCGAGTCTTAACCTACCCCGCTTTTTTCCGTTCCTCTGCGCGCTGCTTCTCCTCAGCACGAACCTCAACGCACAGCAGCCGGCGTCCACTTCATCCCCGCAACTTCCAGACGCGCCCAGCACATCCGTCATCTCCGGAACCATCACCGACGCCCAGGACGCAACCGTCTCCAAGGCCAACATCAGTCTCGAAAAGACCGATGACAAAACCTTCCGCTCAACGCAATCGGACCCCAACGGAGTCTTCTCGTTCAAAGCCGTCTCCCCCGGCAAATACCTCATCCAAATCACCGCTCCGGGCTTTGCCTCCTGGAAAGTCGAAGACGTCGTCATCCGCTACAGCGAAGACCTCGTCCTCCCACCCATCGTCCTTGGAGTCGAATCCATCAAATCCACCGTCGACGCCATCACCCAGGAAGATCTCGCCGAGCAACAAATAAGCGCCGAAGTAAAACAGCGCATCCTCGGCATCCTCCCCAACTTCTACGTCAGCTACATTCCGGACGCAGCCCCGCTCACTCGCAAACAAAAATTCAAGCTTGCCATCAAAGTCACCGTCGACCCTGTCACCTTCCTCACCACAGGAGTCACCGCAGGCATCGAGCAGTGGCAAGGAGACTTCGCGGGCTACGGCCAGGGCTTCAGCGGCTACGCCCAGCGCTACGGAGCCACCTACGGAGACCGCGTTACCTCAACCTTCTTCGGCGCCGCGCTCCTGCCATCGCTGTTCCACCAGGACCCCCGTTACTTCTACAAGGGAAGAGGAAAGATCATCAACCGAGCCCTCTACGCCATCTCCACTGTCGTCATCTGCAAGGGAGACAATGGACACTGGCAGCCGAACTACTCCAACGTTCTCGGCAATCTCGCCGCCGGCGGCGTCTCAAGCCTCTACTACCCCAACAGCGACAAGCACGACGCGCAAGTCACCGTCGACAACATCTTCATCGGGATCGGTACAGGAGCCATCGGCACCCTCTTCCAGGAATTTCTTCTCAAGCACCTTACCCACGGAGTACCGGCCCCCACACCGGTCCAGCCGCCACCTCCGCTGTCGTCTCCAACCAACCCACCCAACGATCACCTATTGCCATAAACCGGCACCGAAGCGCCATGCACCACCGAGGCCTCATTGCTGCACAAAAATAGAATGACCCTCGCAATCTCCTCCGGTTTCGGCCAGGCAGCAAAATCCGCCTTCGGCATAGCCTGCCTATTCGCAGCGGTATCGATGATGCTCGGAAGAATCGTATTCACCCTCACACCCGATCCCTTCAAATCTCCCGCGAGCGAATCCATCATCGCGACCGCTGCCGCTTTCGAGGCCGCATATGCCGCCGCGCCCGCCCCATGATCCACCGCCGCCTTCGCCGCCACATTCACAATCGCACCATGCCCTCGCTTCAGCATCACCGGCAACACTCCTCGCGACAGCGCATAACCCGAACGCAGATTCAGCGCCAGCATCGTATCGAAGACCATCGTCTCCATCTCCCACAACTTCACCCCGCCCGCATAGCCGCCCACCGTGTTCACCAGCGCATCCACTCGCCCATGCCGCAAGAGAATTCCCGAAACCAATCCGTTGACTTCACCTTCATCGGTTACATCAACCATTGCACCCTCCAACGCGTTCGCCCTCGAGCCCGCAGCCTTCTTCAACTCCGAAAACTCGTCTTCCTTGCGATACGTCGCCACTACCTTCGCGCCTTCTTCAAGAAATGCAAGACTCACTGCCTCGCCAAGTCCACCCGTCCCACCGGCAACCAGCACAACTTTACCCAGAAAATTAATCTCCATAATCCTCCTTATCCCTCTCGCGACATCGTCGATATGATCGAGTGTTCAGTACAAGCCCACTCCCAAAGCTGCGATCTTCTTCTGGACCTCTGAACCCAGAGCCTGTTGCTCATCCGGCTCCATCTCTTTTACTGTCCTTAGCGCCCGCTCGTAAGCCAATCGAGCCTCGTCCTTTCGTCCCGCGGCCAGCAACGCATCACCCAGAGTCACCTGCGGTTGGTATGCATTCGGAGCGATCGTCACCGCCTGTTGTGCCGCAACAACCGCACCCTCAAAGTCTTGCTGTTTCATCAGCTGGCTCGACTCCGCGACATAACTCAACGCAGAAGCCAACGGTACATTAAACCTGCCTTCAAACAATTCAACGCCATCCTGAATAGAGGCGACCGGAGTAAGCGTCTCGAACTCTCGGTAGGGGTTAAGCGCGTTCGAACCAAATTCAAACCCAGTCAACGATCCCGCACTGATAAACACCGGCCCATCGATCACAGTCGGAACCGGGCGCTGAACCTTCGTGAAATAAGTATCAGGCGTCGGCAAAGACCTGCAGGGAATTCCATAATCCTGCGGTCGCAAAAACGGATCCGCAAAATAGGCGAACCAGCACTCTTTGATACTGTGCGTGTCCGTGTATTGCTTCACCGCAAGCAGTTGCTGCGCCCAGTCGGTATTCGAGTCAGTCAGATATTTGTATGTCTTCGAAGGCCCACCCCAAAGCTCGTTCGAGTACGCCATATAGTTCGGATAAGCCCTCGCCGAAGACACCACCTGACAGAGCAGCAAAGCCACAACCGCAAAAGCCCAACCCCGTCTCCACTCTTTTCTCGAAGACTCAAGCCAAGCCCAACTTCCGCCGGCGGCAAACACGCAAAGAAAAACATAAACGGGCAAGATATGCCGTGCGCCGATGTTCAGGCTCGAGCCCATCGCAACCCAGAAGTAGATAACCGCAGGAATCAGCAGAAACAAAATCTCCCGCCACCGCCTCAGCCGTCCACTCGCCACCGCGGCAAAAGCAAGCGCCACCAGCGCCAGCAGTCCCAGCGTGGATTTGATCACCAACACAGCAGGGAAGTAGAACCATACCCCGTGCGAATAAACCTTGCCAAAGATAAACGAAGGCATCCCATTCGCCATCGTCCGCACATCCGCCAGCCCATACAGGTAGGACTCAGGCAAAAGATGAAATCGCGCGAGCAGTAGGATGCCCTTAGCTTCCGCAGGCCGCAAAGGATGCACATAATCCGCCAACGATGGATCGAGTCTCAACCCCGCAGGCCGCGCCGCGTATCGAAATCCGTAGAAAGCCCACAGCACCACCACGGCAATCACCCCAATCGCCATCAGGGACCAGGCCATCTGCATCGCTCGCCTTCTGCGCCCGTCGCCATTCAGACGGAACACTACCTCACACCCAGCTAACGCAACCAGCATCGGCAGCAAAAGAACAGCCGAGTGCTTCGTCGCCAACGCCAACCCCGCGGCTATCCCTACTACAACCAGCCGCCCTACCGATCCCGCCCGGCAGTACCGGTAAAACGCATACACTGCAGCAAAGAAGAAGCAGGAGACTCCAGTATCGGTCGTAACAAAAGCACCATGGGCCAGAACAGTGGGCTCGAAGGTCAACAGCACCAGAGCAACAAACGCAGCCCCAACTCCAAACATCTCTCGCGTCGCGACAAACACCAGCAACCCCAACAGGATCGCCACAACCCCAGCCGCCATTCGCACTCGAAACGTCAGCGACTCCGCACTAAACTCTGGTGCATTGCCAAACAGCAACTCACGCCCGTCATAATATGCCTCGTCTTTGAAAAACCGATGCTGCAGCGCAGGTATCTTTAGCGGAAGGTGCAGCAGCGGCATCGTTGCCAACAACTTCATCAGCGGAGGGTGTTCAGGATTCAACCCAAAGTCGTGCGTCTTCCACGACATATACCCCGCAAAGATGTGGTCGCCCTCATCCCACGTCAGAGACTCCTGCCTCACCGTAGACGCCAGTTGCCACCCAAACAGCAGTAGCAAAAGGCACACACCAACATTGACGTAGATTCGTCGCGGCTCAAGCTTCATATCCGCTCTATCGTAAATGCTCGACTACATCTCCGCCCAGCGCCGCAGCAGGTTGTGATAAACCCCCGTCAACTGCACCCCAGTCGGGCTCCCAGGAGTCTCCACTGCCAGCCGCTGAATCGCGGTATCCAGGTCATACAACAAAGTCCTGTCTCCATCGCTGCGAATCATGCTCTGCACCCAGAAAAACGAAGCCACCCGCGCCCCCTTCGTCACCGGAGCGACCCGATGCAGACTCGTCGCCGGATAAAGCACCATATGCCCCGCCGGCAGCTTTACCGAGTGCATGCCATACGTATCCTCCACGTACAACTCCCCGCCCTCATACTCCTCAGGGGCCGACAAAAACAAAGTCGCCGAAACATCGGTTCTGATACGCTGCCCCGTCGTCGCGTTGGACCGAATCGCCGTGTCCACATGCGTGCCAAAGTGCCCACCCCCGGTATACCGGTTGAACATCGGAGGAAAAACCCGCAGCGGCAGCGCAGCCGACATAAACAGTGGCGACCGTGCCAGCGCGCCAAGCACCATCTCCCCCAGCTTCACCGCCACCGGATGCCCCTCAGGCAGTTGCAGGTTCTCCTTCACGCTCTGTGCCTGATACCCAGCCGTAATTTTGCCGTCCACCCACTCCGCAGCATCCAGCGCAGCCCGTGCCTGTGCAACTTCTCCAACACTCAACACATCAGGAATCGTAATCAGCATGTCGCCTCGTTAGAACTTGTAGTTGATCCCAATCAGCGCATTCGCCCCTGCCCCTGGAACCAGGTGGCTAGGATGCGGCAGATCGATGAAGTACCGATTCAGCAGGTTATTCACATTCGCCTGCAACTCGAGCTTTTCCGTAATCGGCCGCCGCAGCATCGCATCGAACAACCAATAGCCCGGAACCTGCTTCATCGCCACACTCGTCACCACAAAACCCGGCCCATTCGGATTCGGCGCAATGCCCGTCGGCACGAACGGCACAGTGGAACTAGCCGTCCTGCTGGCCACATAGTTCCCGCCAAGCCCGGCACTCAGCCTCCACGGCAGACGATGCGTCACAAACAGATTGAACGTCTGCTTCGGCACATTCGCCAGCGGATACCCAACCGAAGTCGGGAAAAACTTCGAGTAGATCACCGCGCTATCTAGGTACGCATAGCCCGCAACCAGATCCATCCCCTGCGGCAGTCGTCCCACCACACTGAACTGCACACCCTTCACCAACTGATTCCCCGCAGCCACAATATTGTTCGAGTTAGTCGGATCCGTCTCACGCGCATTATCCTTCTCCGTCCTGAACCAGGCGCCCTCCGTCAGCAACCGCTCATTCAGGAAGCTCCACTTCACGCCTGCCTCATACGTCTCATTCTCCTCCGGCGCCGCCGAGCTATTCGCCAAACCAATGCTCAAGCTCAACGACTCCGCCGCTGGATTGAAGCTCGTCCCATAGTCGAAGTACACACTCCCATGGCTCGACGGCTTATACACAAAAGCCGCACGATAACTAGGCTGCTCATCCACTCTGCTGATCGGCGCCACTGGAGCCGTCACCGTGCCTCCCGCCGGAGGAGCAGGTTGCCACAAGTTGTACCCGGTATCGAATCGATCCCATCGAACGCCGCCACTCAGCTCAAACAGCTTGCCAAGCTTCACCGTATCCACAAAGTAGATCCCAACACTCTCCGACTTCGTATGCACGATTGAGGTAATGTACTGCGTTCCTGAAAACGGCTGCTGCGTATTCGGATTCAGCAGCGAGGTCGAAGGCACCGTATTGATCTTGTTGATCGTGTAGCTGTATCGAATCGGATTCGAAATCTCCTGTCCGCCCTCGACACCAGCAACCAGCGCATTCCTGATCCCCAGCAACTTGAACCGCGCCGTCACCTCTGTCTGGTCCCACAGATCACCCTCAACGCTCTTCACCTGGATCTGGTTGCGGTTCACCACCATCGTTCTCGGAGCGCTCGCCGCCGTATAAGGACAAGGAAGCGTCGTATTCACCGCCGAAGTCGGTAGCGCAGGAGTAGTGGGTGTTCCAACGATCCCACCGACCGGCACACTCGCAGACCAGTTCGAACAGATCTGCGGCTCCGTAATCTGAGCCTGCCGCGGATAATTCGCCGCCCGTGCAATCGTGTGCAGATTCAGGTTCGGCGAAAACTCATGCTCCGCCTTCAGGGTCAGAATGTCGTCGTTGGTATCGAGATAGTTCTTGTTTGGAAACCCGTAGTAGTTATGCCGAATCGGCCCGGGTGCGGGCGCATTGTTGAACCACGGCACTCCATAATCTGGAGTGTCCCAATCCTGCAAATGCACGTAGCTCAAAGTCGCCCGTGTCTTCGTGTTCAGCCCCACCGACACCGACGGCGCAACTCCAAACCGGCGAATCTCCGCGAAGTCCCGCCCCGCGACCCCGCTCTCTTGTCCCATTGCATTAAGCCGGAACGCCGTCCCACCAATCGTATCCAACTCATGACTGTTCAGGTCCGCCGTAACTCTCTTCGTTCCATCGGTGCCAAACTGTGCCCCAACATGCGCGAACTGCTGCACCGCAGGAACCTTGCTCTCCTGATTGATCACCCCACCCGTAGACCCGCGCCCAAACTGAACCCCCGCCGGTCCCTCCAGCGCCTCCACCTGCTCGTAATTAAACGTGTCGCGGTAGTAGCTACCAAAGTCGCGAATCCCATCCAGAAAAATGTCGTTCCGAGCAGTAAAGCCCCGGATCGTCAAGTTGTCCCCCTGAGCTCCCGCCTCACCCGCCGCCAGGCTGATCCCCGGAACATTCCGTAGCGTATCCCGCAGCGTCGTCACGCCCTCATCCTTCACCACAAACTCCGGAACCACCACGATGCTCTGCGGCGTGTCGATGAGCGGTTCCGTAAACTTCGCCATCGAAACCGAATCCGGCACCGAACTCGTCACCGACACCGTATCCTTCGCCTGCACCCCCACCACCATCGTTGCGGCATCTTCCACGCGATAGTTCAGTCCCGTCCCCTCCAGCAACAACCGAAGCGCCTCATCCTCGCGATAAAGCCCATTCACCCCCGGCGAATTGAATCCCGCCAGCGTCCCCGACGGCAGCACAACCTTCACCGTCAGCCCCGTCGTCTTCTCATAGGCCTTCACCGCTTCCTCAAGAGGCCCTGCGACAATCTCGAATCTCTTCAGCGGCAGAGTCGCCTCGGCCCCACTCAAACCCGTCGCCTCAGTCTTCTTCACGATCGCCAGCGCGGCCTTTGTTCCGCCAGCCACTGCATACGCCGCCAGCGTCCCTGCCGCAATCCAGCCTCTCGATCCGCCCAGGACACTCTTCCTCTTATTCACAATCATTCGTCGCTTCATTGGCCACCTTCTCTCGAACTCGCAAGAAAATCCTTCAACTCACGGCCTCGGTGCATGTCTGCCCCAAGGTCCGTCATCGGAAAAACGGCGCACTTCATCCCCGACCGCGAAACCTCACTGACCGGACGTAGCCCATCGGGTCACGCAAGCGGGAATCGCGGCCTTATCCCGTTCAGCAACTCTCAAAGGGATCGAAAGGCCCGTACCGAATACTCGATATAAGACGTGTTCAGTCCGATATCTCGAATTCGGTTATACGACAACTTCAGTCCTATATCAAGCGATATCTTGTAATCGGGAGAAAGATCTCATTTCTCGCCCAGATCATTCCTGCAAATTCTTGGGATATATGGCTCAGAGAGATTATAGAAATTCCGTAAGAGGGAGATAAGTTTTCCGTAAAATTCCAATTTCCATATTCGTAAAAGCGCCCCCACCTGACTCTTCAGAGGTATAGGGCCCAGACAAGTATGGCCCCCGAATTGCTCCAAGAGGTTTTATCGAATTTTGGAGGATGCCCCCTTGAACAAGGTGTTTAGTAAGTTTCTGGCAATTTTGAGTGTTTCAATTCTCTCCGCGGGTCTGGCACTGGCGCAGATCACCAGCGGAGACATCGCAGGCACGGTAAAGGACGCAACGGGTGCCGCTATCCCCAACGCGTCCGTCGTCATAACCAACGAAGCAACCGGCGTGGCCACATCACTTACCGCCAACTCCGCTGGCGAGTTTCATGCTTCGAAC
The DNA here is from genome assembly GCA_963841335.1 of uncultured Acidobacteriaceae bacterium. Lineage (GTDB taxonomy): Bacteria > Acidobacteriota > Terriglobia > Terriglobales > Acidobacteriaceae > Edaphobacter. The sequence goes on from CAWJCF010000001.1 coordinate 2,533,219, forward strand.
CTGCCCGCTGGCTCGTACGACGTGTCGGTTACGAACGCCGGATTCCAGACCTATAAGTTGAAGGGTCTCGAGGTCGATACCAATAGGACGGCAACCAAGGACATCGTCCTGTCCGTGGGGACCACCCAGGCGGTTGAAGTCACCGCCGAAGCAGGCGTGGTTCTTGATACCACCACCACGAACCTCACCATGACATTCGACACCGCGGAACTCGCGAACCTGCCCACGGCCACTGTCGGTCTTGGCGTGCTCAATACTTCGCTCTTGAGCCCCGGCGTCGCCTCCACCGGCGGCATCGGTATCGGCGTTGGCCCATCCATCGGCGGCCAGCGTCCTCGCGCCAACAATTTCACCATTGAAGGTATCGACAACAACAACAAGGCAGTCACCGGTCCGCTCGTCTACGTGCCCAACGACTCCGTCGGCAACTTCACCCTCATCACCAACCAGTTCTCGCCCGAGTTCGGTCACTCCTCCGGCGGCCAGTTCAATACCACCGTAATCGACGGCACCAACAAATTCCACGGTGCTCTCTATGAGTACTTTCAGAACCGAAACCTGAACGCAGCCAGCGGAGTCGCTGGTGGTAAGGTTCCCAACCCGCGCTATGATAACAACCGTTACGGCGCTCAGGTCGGTGGCCCAATCATCAAGGATAAGCTCTTCTTCTTCGCGAACTACGAGCGCAACACGATCGGCCAGAGCACAGCGCCCTATTACCTCTGCACCCCCACCGCCGCCGGTCTGGCTGCCCTCGGCAACAGCAACCTGTCGAGCTACGGGTTTAGCGCAACCAACTTGGCGCAGTACCTCAAGTACATGCCCGCCTCGCCCACACAGGTCACCGCCGCGAATGACCTTGCCTGCGGCAACCAGCCAGCTGGACCTCAATACCTTACTGTCACCAACGCAACGGTCTATCAAGCCACCCCTACTGCCACGACCAACATTCCCCTTGGCAACTATCTGGTCAGCGCACCGGCATTCACCAACTTCGATGCCTTGACCACCAGCGTGGACTGGACCATCAATTCCAAGGACAACATTCGCGGCCGCTACATCTACAATACCCAAGGATCTGCCGATACCGCCGCTTATCTTCCGGTCTTCTTCACGACCCAGCCCTTCAGATACGACCTCTTCGCCTTCTCGGAATACCACACCTTTACCCCTAACCTCACCAATGAGGTCCGTCTCGGATATAACCGCTACTACAATGTATTGACCTCCGGCAACTTCAGCTATCCGGGTCTCGATTCATTTCCCAACCTCACCTTCTACGACCAGAACGGCCTCAATATCGGCCCTGACGGCAACGCTCCCCAATCCACTATCCAGAATCTCTATCAGCTCACGGATAACGTTGGCTGGGTAAAGGGAAAGCACTCCTTCAAGTTCGGCTTTGACGGCCGCAAGTACATCTCTCCGCAGTACTTCACCCAGCGCGCACGCGGCGACTATCAATGGGACGCTCTGGATGAGTTCCTTCACGACTTTGCACCAACCAATTTTGGAGAGCGTTCGACTGGAAGCAATCCCTACTACGGCGACCAGACCGCGTTCTATGGCTACGGCAACGACACTTATCGCATGACACCGAAGGTTACACTAAACTTCGGCCTCCGCTACGAGTTCACCGCCGTTCCTGTCGGCGAACGCGAACAGAGACTCAACGCTGCATCGTCGGTACCCGGTCTCGTCAGCTTCCACGCCCCGCAGCCAGGCTACACAAACTTTGCACCCCGTCTCGGCATCAACTGGGCTCCCGACGAGAAGACCTCTGTTCGGGTCGGCTACGGCATGGCCTATGATGTTCTCTTCGACAACCTCGGAACCCTCTCCTTCCCGCCGCAGCTGTCAAGCACGCAGGATGTGGGTACCGGCAGCGCACCAGCGTTTGGCGCTCCGAACTTCCTTAAAAACGGCGGACTGCCCTCAAGCATCCCCATCCCGGTCGGGCCAGCCTACAGCACCACCTCGGCGCTCCTGCCGGACCAGGTGTTGCCTTACTCCGAAACCTACACCGTCACGGTGCAGCGCACAATCGGTTCAGCTTGGACGGCTGAAATCGGTTATATCGGAACCCGCGGCATTCACCTCCCTACCCAGGATCAGATCAACGTTCAGCCTAAGGTCACGACTGCCAACCAGCTCTCAACCTCGGTTGGTTCTACAACCCTGATCCCGGCTGCAAGCGCTACGACAAACCTGGCCGCGATTTCTGCTCTCTCGAACATCGTGCCAACTTGGAAGGCTGCAGGCTTCACCTCCAAGATCACCTCGTATCAGCCCTACTCGCAGTCAAACTACAACGGTTTCATCGCTAATCTGACCCGCCGTTTCCAGAATGGCCTCCAGATGAACGCCTCTTACACCTGGTCGAAGACGATGGACGATGCTACCGCGGAAGTCTTCGCCACCGTCCTCACGCCCCGTCGTCAGCAGAACTCACAGTGCATCGCGTGCGACTATAGCCGCTCCGCGCTCGATCGTACTAACCGCCTCAGCGTCGAGGCGCTCTGGGATCTGCCCTACTTCAAACACTCCGACAGCTTCGTCATGCGCAACCTCGTCGGCAACTGGCAGGTTTCACCCATCTACACCTACGAGTCGCCCGAGTACGCAACTGTACTCTCCGGCATAAACTCCAACCTCAATGGCGACACTGCAGCTGCGATCGGCCGCACGATCATCAACCCGAACGGCATCAAGGGAACCAGCTCTGCTGTCAACCCGGTCTACAACCCCTCTCTCTATCAAAACTGCTCGACCCCCACGACTCCCGCGACACCAGCCTCGCAGTGCAACGGCAACCTCGTGGGCTATACCGCCGTCAACCCTAACGCCTACTACATTCAGGCCGGTGCTGGCACTCTGCCGAACGCCGAACGTAACACGCTTCCCATCCGTCCGATCGACAACTTTGATCTTTCGGCCTTCAAGCGGATCACGGTGAAGGAGCACTATTCGTTCCAGTTCGGTGCCCAGGCCTTCAACGTCCTCAACCACGCGCAATATATCCCCGGAACCGTTGACAATGTCAACTCGACTAGCTACACCGCGAGCTACGCATTCCAGACCGCCAATGGCAGCAGCCTGTTCAATCAACCTCAGAAGGAGTTCCAGAACAACGCTCGTTCGCTGCAGCTATCTGGAAAGTTCACCTTCTAACCCAACATCAACCAAACAAAAAGGGTGCTCCTCGGAGCACCCTTTTTTGCTGCTTTGTCACCCTTCCGCACCGCCCCATCTGCACAGCCAAAACCCTTATAATAGGGATATAAATCATGGCTGACGATCTCTTCCCGCAAGATCCCAAAAACTCCGAAATCCCCTCCCCCCAGGACGCCAACTCCAACAACCCTCCGCCGGCCGGCAGCCCCCCCGACGGCCCTCCCGGAGGAAACATCCTTGGCCGAGGCGCGGCCTTCCTCTACCCCATCAACATTGAAGAGGAGATGCGCCGGTCCTACCTCGACTACTCCATGTCGGTCATCATTGGCCGAGCCCTGCCAGACGTCCGTGACGGCCTCAAGCCCGTCCACCGCCGCATCCTCTATGGCATGCAGGAGATGGGCCTCCAGTTCAACAAGAAGTACACCAAGTCCGCCAAGGTCGTCGGCCACGTCATGGGTAACTACCACCCCCACGGCGACTCCGCCATCTACGACACCATGGTCCGTCTCGCCCAGCCCTTCAGCCTCCGCTACCCGCTCGTAGACGGCCAGGGAAACTTCGGCTCCGTCGACGGCGACCCGCCCGCCGCCATGCGCTACACCGAGTCCCGCCTCACCCGCATCGCCGGCGAAATGCTCGCCGACATCGACTCCGACACCGTAGACTTCGCCCCCAACTACGACGAGTCCACCACCGAGCCCACCGTCCTCCCCGCGCGCATCCCCAACCTCATCGTTAACGGCATCCGGCGGCATCGCCGTAGGCATGGCGACCAACATCCCGCCGCACAATCTCACCGAAGTCGTCAACGCCTGCATCGCTCTCATCAACAAAGAAAAGTCCGACACTCGTTCCGACCTCGACCTCTGCCTCGAGCACGTCAAAGGTCCCGACTTCCCCACCGGCGGCTTCATCTTCGGCAAGACCGGCATCCCGAATGCCTACCGCACCGGCCGCGGTCGTTTCATCATTCGCGCCAAGTGCTCCATCGAGAACATCTCCGGCGGCCGCCAGGCCATCATCGTCACCGAGATCCCTTACCAGGTCAACAAGTCCCGCCTCATCGAGCGCATCGCCGAGCTAGTCAACGAAGGCGTCATCACCGACATCGCACGCGACGAGTTCCGCGACGAGTCCGACCGCGACGGCATGCGCATCCACATCGGTCTCAAGCGCGGCGCCGAGCACCAGATCGTCCTCAACCAGCTCCACAAGCACACCCAGATGCAGGACTCCTTCTCCATGATCTTCCTGGCCGTCCACAACGGTCAGCCCAAGGAGCTCCCGCTCGACGCTGCCATCCGCGCCTTCCTCGATCACCGCGTCGAAGTCGTCCGCCGCCGCACCGCCTTCCTCCTCGGCAAGGCCCGCGACCGCGAGCACGTCCTCCTCGGCTACCAGATCGCCCTCGACCATCTCGACAACGTCATCAAGACCATCCGTCAGTCCGGCAGCCGCGCCGAAGCCCGCGAAAATCTCTTCCAATACTTCTCCGGCAAGAAGATCAACCTCCGCGGCACCGAACTCAAAGGCGTCACCCTCGACCCCGCAAAGTACGGCGTCGACATGACCTTCAGCACCACCGGCACCCTCATCCTCAGCTACAAGCAGATCGACGCCATCCTCGAACTGCAGCTCTACCGCCTCACCCAGCTCTCCATCGACGAGCTCCTCAAAGAACTCGCCGAAGTCCGCGACAACATCACCGAATTCGAGTCCATCCTCGCCTCCCCCGCGAAGCTCCGCAAAGTCATCGTCAAGGAGCTCACGGAGATCCGCGACAAGTACGGCGACGTCCGCCGCACCCAGATCGTCGACGAGACCACCGAGCTCCAGCTCGAAGACCTCATCGCCGACGAGCAGGTCGCCGTCACCGTCTCCAACACCGGCTACCTCAAGCGCACCCCCATCTCCACCTACCGCCAGCAGCGTCGCGGAGGCACCGGCCGCCTCGGCATGAAGACCCGCGAAGAGGACTTCGTCGCCCAGCTCATCATCGACTCCACCCACTCCTATCTCCTCTGCTTCACCAACACCGGCCGCGTCTACTGGCTCAAGGTCTACGAGATCCCCGACATCGGCGCCGCCGGCAAGGGCAAGGCCATGGCCTCGCTCATCGCCCTCCAGCCCGGAGAAAAAGTCGTCACCATCCTCCCCGTCCGCGACCTCGAAGAAGAATCCAAGTACGTCCTCTTCGCCACCCGCAACGGCACCGTCAAGAAGACCGCCCTCAAGGACTTCTCCAACGTCATGGCCCGCGGCATCATCGCCATCAACATCGACAAGGACGACGAGCTCATCACCGCCCGCATCACCGACGGCCAGCAGGTCATCTTCCTCGCCACCCACGACGGCCAGGCCATCCGCTTCAACGAGCAGGATCTCCGCCCCATGGGCCGTCCCGCCACCGGCAACCGCGGCATCTCCCTCCGCAAGGGAGACTACGTCATCGGCGCCGCCGTCACCCCCTCCAACGAAGCCCGCAACAAGGCCCGCCTCGAGCGCGCCGCCGCCAAGGGCCTCACCTCGCAGGTCGAAGCCGCCATCGACGAAGCCACCGACTCCGCCGCCGCTCAGCCCCTCGAGCTGGCCGAACCCGGCGAACTCGCCGCACCCATCCTCTCCGAAGAGGCCCAGGCCAAGCTCGCCAAACTCGACGAGAAGCTCGGCCTCACCCCCTGCCTCATCCTCTCCGTCTCCGAGAACGGCTACGGCAAGCGCACCGACGTCGACCAGTACCGCCTCCAGTCCCGCGGCGGCAAGGGCGTCATCAACATGAAGACCACCCCCAAGATCGGCAAGGTCACCGGCATCAACCTCGTCGACGACACCACCGAGCTCATGGTCATCAGCCAGTTCGGCAAGATCATCCGCATCGACACCAAATCCATCCGCGCCGCCGGCCGCAGCACCCAGGGCGTCAAGCTCCTCGACCTCGAACCCCAGGACAAAGTAGCCGCCGCCGTAGTCATCCCCCCAGAAGAAGCCAAAACCCAACCCGAAGAGGGAACACTTCTGCAGTAATCTTTACTGGACTGGGTTACCCGTTTTTGCTGGTTGTTTTGGCAAAAACGGGTGCCAGAACGGATAAAGTGAGCGCGTGCAGTTTTCTAAACAAATTCGTAAAAGGAGCCTATTCCTGGTTGGGTTAACCGGCTGTAGTAGGCGTACGCGTAGCGATCAGTCATACCAGAAATGAAATCAGCAACAAGTCGTTCTTTGGTACCGAATTCTTCCTCACTTTGAATCATTTCTTGGAAGTCCAGAGGAAGGAGAGCCGTGTTCTCGCAGAATTTATCGAACAATGTCTCCATGACTAACTTTCCTTTTTCTTCTAAAGTTTTAACTCGCGGATCGGAAAATACTAGAGAAAATGCGATTGTTTTTAGGAGAATTGACTGCGCTTCTGCTGCGCGAGGGACGAACAGTTCGCTCTGATAGCGAACGGATTGCTCATCGTTATCCAACGCACGAATTTCGCACCCGTCCTTGAGTTGCTTTATAGTGTCCGACGTCCACTTCTTTAGGTTGATCTTTCGCTGTCTGAGAGAGCCCGGAGTGATGAAGGCGTTCTCCAGATTGTTAGCCAAAACTTCTATCGCATCGGCATTCAGCAAAGCTGGGATTTCAAGATCCTCGCTCTCCCCTCTTTTCTTTCGTGATTTGAGGAACTTTTTCGTTGCGTCTTTGGAAATCGTATTTTTCAAACTGCGAAGATCAGCGAAACTGATTAATCCTGCTCGAACCACATCTTCCATGTCGTTAATTGAATACGCCATTTGGTCCGCCCAATCGGCTATCTGGCCCTCAATTGGTGTCCTGGCTTTGTCCTTGATACCCTCCTTTATCCAAGCGAATAGATCAGCATCAGACGTATAAACACATTTACTTTCGTCGTTAGAAACTGGGTCATAAAACTCCGTGTATCTTAACCAAGCCATCAAGAGTTGCTCTTGTGAGATCTAATCCCACTTTTTCATATTTGGCCTCTAGCAGCGCAACGATTCTCAGATTTTGAGGGTTGGCCCCAAACCCGAGTCCTTTTCTAAGTGTCGCCTCGTCACCAGACTCAAGAGGATTGTTTTCTTTCTTTCGTTTCGCCACTTTATCGTCGAAGTGTGCCGCCAACTTGTGGTGCAAAACATGTTCGCCAGAATGGCCAAAAGGGGAGTGCCCAATATCATGAGCGAGGCATATCGTTTCTACCAAATCAAGATTGGGGTCAAAGGGGCGAGCAATCTCTCGGCAGAGACCCCTTCCTATCTGTGCCACTTCAAGGGAGTGTGTTAGCCGGGTACGGTAGAAGTCTCTTTCCCCTACTCCTAGAACCTGGGTTTTGCCTTGGAGACGGCGAAATGAACCTGAATGGATAATGCGTGCCTTATCTACTTCAAAATCTTCCCTTTTCTCTGCAGTTGACTGATGTTGTCCCCGACGTGCGGTGTCATAGGCGGTGTATTCAGTGATACTAGTAGGCATGTTTCTCTGGGGCCTCCGGGAAAATGTGTTTACACATATGAACCTAACGTATATTTAGCGCAGGTGGTTGAGCAAAGTGAATTCGACATCATTTAAGGACGAGCAACTTGATCAGCTTGCGGAGTTGGGCAACGTTGCGCAATTTGTGAGCTTTGGCCCCTATCGCGATCAGAGATTTTCGCGAATTTTAGGTGAGCCGAGCAATGCACACCATGAAAGTACCGAAGCGTCGGTCGGATCGCTTCTCAATTCATCACGTGAAGGGCGAATCAACATTCGCAGTTTCAAGCCCGAGATGAGGCAAGGAAACGAGTTCATCTATGGGCTGGATAAAGTGCAAGCGGCAGTATCGGCGATCAATCGACTCACTGCTTCCGGAATGTTTGTCATCGCAAATGAGACTATCGACATAAATGATGGAGGCGTCTCCGGAGTATCCCAAGGGGGCCTCTTTGAGTTCGCACCGGGTGCAACTCCCAGAATTGTCGAAAATGGTGCAGTTGCAACCCTACGCGAACCCGAGGCCGTTCACATTCTATCTGGGGTCTACAACGTAAAACCGAGCTTGCCTCAGGAACACGATCTCCGGGTTGAATTTAGCATTCATCCGCATCGGTGCGGATTCCGTAAAACGAACACACTGCTTTGGGAAGCAGAAGAGACAGAAGCCGATTGTCTACAAGCATCCCTCCGCTGGCCAAATCTGTTCAGTGAACTGATAGGAGATAAAGTTTTTGGTTTGCTCGTTGCCGATGCTTATGGTTATGCGGTGCCGAGTACAACTGTCATTTGCCGTAAGATTCCGCCCTTCCGATTTGGCCGCCCGACAGGTGAAGACGAGGTTTGGATGCGCACAGCTCCGAGACAAGCAGAACCTGGCCTTTACCCAACTGTGAGAGGGTGGACAGACCCTTTCAAGATTATGCAGGAAAGCGCAAATGCGAATGAACCTGCATCACTGCTCATTCAAGAAGAGGTGCCTGCGAAGTATTCAGGAGCCCTTATTTCCTCAGCTGACGGGGCAGCGCTTATTGAAGGTGTCTTGGGATTTGGTGACGAGTTCATGTTGGGTAAGTCCGGACCGACAAAATTACCTGATATCGTAAGAAGCCAGCTCACTGTGCTGCATTCTGAAATGCAATGCAAGTTGGGCGGCGTCCGTATCGAGTGGGCATATGATGGAACGCAAATATGGATCCTGCAACTTCAACAAATTCGCGCCATGTCTATGGGCAGGACAATCGTACCAGGCGAGTTCGAACGAGAAGTTGATTTCGACGTCACGCAAGGCCTCAACGAGCTGAGAATTTTATTGGAAGATATTCGGGGGAAGCAAGTGGGAGTACGTCTCGTCGGCAATGTTGGAATGACAAGCCATTTCGCTGACGTTTTAAGGCGTTCCCGAATCCCCTCTCGAATTAGCTAGACTCCGCCGCGAGGATTAAGGATTCCGAACGGGACACGTGGCTCAAATCTGACCGAACCACCAAGACTGGGTGGCCCATACATCAAATCCAGCCACAATCGGGTGCCCCATTCGTCGCGACTGAATTGCCTTTCTCAACAGCGTTACCCAGCCATCCCTACCACCCCAATCCTCATCCTTCTACGTAAGAAGAACCCAGAAAGAGGAACCAGCCCATGGCTCACCCCGATCACCCCAAGCCGCACGAGCACGAAGAAACCGAGAAGTCCAAACTCCGCACCGCCCACTCCGAGCACATCGAAGCCCCCTTATCCCCGCACGACCCCAAAATCATCAATCCCAAAATGGCCTCCGACATCCGCTACTGGACCAAAGAGTTCAACGTCACCGGCGACCAACTCAAGGAAGCGATGCGCGTCCACGGCACTCACGTCGACAAGGTCCGCGCCGCCCTGCAACACCACAAAACCACCTGATTCGGCGGGGTGCCCATACATGAAGCAGAGGCACGCCGTCGGGTGCCCATTCATCGCGGCATCGCTATCAAGAGTTCAGGAAATATCACAGGATAGTGGTTGCACCATCCTCACACCTACGCTCATCCCTCTGCCTCCTATGGGGAATTAAATTCTGAAGCGATAAGCGTAATGTGTCTCCTGAGAGTTCAGTTTTGATTGGTCATTCCTGTGTACTGCCCGGCATCCGCAGCCGGACACAGAACAGCGAAGACCAAGGGGGCAGCATGATCACGTTCACTGTGGGAGTTCTGATTGCAGTAATTCTTCTCATCGGCTTTGGTTTTCTCTCGACGGCCTCGGCCGGATGGTTCTTCAAATACCGAAAACCACACGATCCCTTGCCCTCACAAGACAAGAACAATTGATATCGCGCCTCACCAAGCTGGGCGTCCTTACTGACCGTCGGCATCCGCGAAATCATGCGCTACCACGGTCTTGACCCCCGCCTCCTGACAAGCTCCTCAAGCTTGACAAAGACGAGTCACCAACACCCCCTCTGGTCGTCGTTCGAGCGTGTGGCCCGATAACCTCAGGCGCCTTACTCTTCTGCAATGAATACTTTACCGACCACCAACCATTCAATACCCAACAAAATCAAGACTTTACGCATCCCTCAAACATCGAAGTCCAAACCTAAACCAAACCGAATGAATACTTTGCACACATTCGTGCAGGGGAGGGGATACACCCTCAGCACCCATTTACCGCAACACCATAAATATGACGCATCGTTGACATCTCACTGACAACACCCCCGCCCTCACTCGATACTCTTCACCCATACAATTTCTCGGGTCGATTTCTGTCTCCCCAAGAGTGAGGCCCCTCATGCCACACGCACCAAGTCGCACCGCTCTAAGCCTTCTCGCAGCGGCCCTGGCCCTCCCCGCCAACGCTCAAACCGCCGGTACCTACGCCGTCACCAATCTCGTCTCCGACGGCTCCGTCCCCGCTACCACCATGGACGCCAACTTCATTAACCCGTGGGGCATTGCCAATTCCACCCTCTGGATCAACGCACAGGGCACCGGCTTTAGTTACGTCATCTCGCCCGCCAACGCAGCGACTCCGCCCGCCACAGGCGCTGTGTCCTTCAAAGTTTCCATCCCCGCGGCGACTGGGGGAACCACTGCCACCGGCTCACCCACCGGAGTCGTCGCCGCAGCCAGCGCCCCTACCGGCTACGTCCTGCCCAACGGCACCAAGGCCAGCTTCCTCTTCGCCTCGCTCGACGGCATCATCACCGGCTGGAACAGCAAGCTCGGCACTACCGGACCCCCCATACCTGTCGCACAAGTCGCCATCAACAACAACGCCGCAGGCGCCGTCTACACGGGCATCGCCCTCGCCACCAACACCAACGGCACCTACCTCCTCGCTGCCAACTTCGGCAAAGCCGCGACCGTTGAGGTCTACGACAGCAACTTCGCCCCCGCCAAACTCGCTGGCTCCTTCACAGACACCACCCTCCCCGCCGGCTACGTCCCCTACTCCATCCACACCATAGGCTCACAGGTCTTCGTCGCTTATGCTCTGCGCTCCTCGACGGGAGGCCCCACGATAGCCCCCGGCGACGGCCTCGTCGACATTTTCGATACCAGCGGCAACTTCGTCACGCACGCCATTCCCGTCGGCGGAAACCTCAACGCCCCCTGGGGCGTTGCCATCGCTCCCTCAACCTTCGGGCCCTTCTCAGGCGATCTCCTTGTAGGTAACTTCGGCGATGGAGTCATCAACGCCTACGATCCCAAATCCTTTGCCTACCTCGGTCAGCTCGCCGATGGCACCGGCAAAACCCTTACCTACGCCAGCCTGTGGGAGCTCTTCTTCGGCCTCACCCCATCTTCCTCCACCTTTGCCGGGAATCTGAACACTCTCTACTTTTCCGCAGGGCTCGGAGGCGAAAAACATGGCCTCCTCGGTGCCATCACCGCCAGTCCCACCGCATCCGGCACCGCTACCTTCGGCTTTAGCCCCTCCGCCACTGCTCTCACCGTCACCGACGGATCCTCGGCAACCTTCGTCGTCAGCGCCGTCCCCACAAATAACTTCAGCGGAACCGTCGCTCTCGCCTGCTCCAACCTGCCGCGAGCCGCAACCTGCAGCTTCTCGCCCGCGCAGCTCAACCTCTCCGCCTCTGCCCCCGCCACCAGCACAGTCACCATCACCACCGTCATGTCATCAATGACCGCTCTGAACCAACCCCATAAACTCCGGATGCTTCGTGGAGCCGCCTCCGCGGGAATCACCGCCGCCCTGTTACTCCCCTTCGGAGCCTTCTTCACCCGCCGCCGCCGTTACGGCCCCGTCCGCGAGGCCATCAAGCTCTTCGCCCTGTTCGGAATTATTCTCACCACCCTCAGCTTCATCGCCGGCTGCTCCAGCACCAGCGACGTCTTCGTTCCCTTCACTCCCACCGGAGCCGCCCAAATCACCATCAATGCCACCTCCGGCTCCATCACCCAATCTTCAATCGTCACTCTGACCGTCCAATAAGTGGCTCCGGCGAAAAGGATTTTAGTCTTTACCGAGGACTGACAACGGAGAACTGGCAACTCTCACTTAGCAGCCACGCCACTCCGCAACTCCGTCAGATCATGGTCCAGCATAGTTGCAATAGTCTGCGCCAATCCGTCTCCCTTCGAGTTGGCCGACGACTCCGCCAGCGTCCCCTTCAACTCCACATCCGTCTTCTTTCCACCCTTCTCCAGCACACACGGAGTCGCGGTGACATACGAAGCCGTATACCCGATTACTCCTCTCCCCGTCGTCTGCGTCTGAATCACCACATGCAGAGCCCTGTCCGCCTGCGCCGCAGTCTGCACCACGTCCACTCCATTTAGCGCCGCTATCGCCTGTCGAACCTGTGCCGCCAATGCCGCCATCGACGCATCATCTCCATCCACCGTTACGAACACACGAAACCTTCCCGCTGGCGTCGTCTCGCTTGCAGGACAAGTCAGCAGGCCCTTCTTAGGATCGATTCGCGCTGAGGTCTCAAGAGCGATCAGTTGCATCTTGGTCAACTTATTCAGCCCCTCCGCATTAAAGTTCTCCTGCGACACCCCCAACGTCTGCTGCACCTCCGGAGACCACACCGCCATCCCCGCCTTCGACGAACTGCTCGTCGACGACTTTGGCTTACTCGTCGCCTGCGCCTCTACCCCCCGCATAAAAACGCCACACAAAACACCAAAACTCACCATCAAAAGACCATATCGTTTCGAGCAAAAAACCATCATCCTTCAACCCTCCACAATTCTTTATGCCAACATAAGACGCGAAAATCCCAAAGCAGCGCATCCCATCAAAAAAATCCCCCAAAAAATAAAACAATCATCCCAAAGGCGCCGCATTAAGTCCCGAGGAATCAGTAATTAGACAGATTCCTAACCCGAAAGTGGCAAATTCCTTCGCAACTTTCACAGTAAAGTGACGTCTGTACACACAAGCAAGGGTGTCTACCTAAACGCCCGCCCACAAGGAAGATACATGGCACATCGTTTGAAATATTTCGCGCTCACCATCATGCTTTTTGTTGCGCTCAGCTTCGCATTCGAAGGCCACGCCCACGCGTACGTCGATCCCGGCTCAGGACTCCTTATCTTTCAGGGAATTAGCGCCATCTTCTCGGGGGCCCTCTTCTACTTCCGCCGCCGTATCAAGAATCTCTTCGCTAAAAGTCCCAAAAACATCCCGCAGTCCAGCCGCCCTTCCTAACTATCGTTGACATCGAGAAGAAGCGCCCTATAGCCTTTTCCTGGAATGCGTTGGCGCCGAGCCCACGCGCGTTCGCAAGCAATATCCCTATGTTGAAACGGCGGCGCGCATGCCAACTCTGCTATCCCGTCCTGAAAAAAAACAGGCGGTGAAGCCGCTCACCCATCCGCTCACCGTGGCCTTCGGTCTGGCGAATCTCTATCTGCTTGACCTCACAGGCCCTCTCATCTCCACCGAACACGACCTCGTCTACCATCTCGTCGGTTCTGCATCCTCTGTCATCATCCCCATCATCGTCTACCTCATCACCCTGTCGTTCCTGCTGACTGCTCTTCTTTACCTAGCCGAACGCCCAGGTCCACTCCACGTCATCATTTGGTCAGCGTTTCTTCTCGCGCTCCCATCGAACCTTCTCCACACCGTCGCCAACTTCTCTGGCATTGAAATCCCCGACTGGCTGACATATCTCGTGGCGGCCCTCTGTCTGCTGGCCCTCGTGGCGATTGCGATCTTCTGGAAGAGATTTCTGCCTCGATTTGAAGACATCCAGCGCGCTGCTGCTGCCGTTCTCGGGTTTTTTGCCTTCACTGGTCTCATCATCTTCGCCCAGCTTGTCTGGAGCGCCTGGCAAGCTCGTGACCTGAACCCCGCACCAACTCTTCACAAACAACAAGCCACTACAAATCCGAAACCGCACCCGCGCATCTTGTGGATTTTGCTCGACGAACTTTCCTACCAGCAGCTCTACGAGCGTCGTTTCCCCGGTCTCCAGCTTCCCGCATTCGATAGGCTCGCAGCTCAATCGACCCTTTTCACCCACGTGGTGCCTGCAGGTGTCTACACGCGTTACATCGTGCCGACCCTCTTCACGGGTGTCCCGTCGAACGCCGTCGACGTCTCTGCCCGCGGAATGCTCCTCGCGCTCAAAGACCCATCGACCGGCAAGTGGACGCCATTCCGCCAGCACGAAACCGTCTTTCAAGACGCCATCGGCGCCGGATACAACACAGGAATCGCAGGCTGGTACAACCCGTACTGCCGCATTATGCCTGAGGTTCTGGACAATTGCTTCTGGACGTACCGCGAGTCCACTCCTGCCAATCTCTCCCCGAACAGATCGCTCGCAGTGGATCTCCTTCGTCCTTTCCGCTACCTTTGGCTGGATACCAAACATCTTTTCGGCCACGGTCCGGGTTCACCAACCGACGAGCGCCGCGACATTCGCCAGCATTCCGGCGACTATCAGCGGCTAGTCGCGGCCGGAGACGCTTTCCTCAAAGACTCATCCATCGACTTTCTCTTCCTGCATATGCCCATCCCGCATCCCTACGGCTTTTACGATCGCAGAAAAAAGGTCTTTAGCAATAAACACACCTCTTACATCGACAACCTGGCTCTCGCTGACCGCTATCTCGCCCACGTTCGCAATCTGCTCGAACACAACGATCAGTGGAATTCTTCCACCATCATCGTGATGGGCGACCACTCCTGGCGCACGACGCAAATATGGAAGGACTCCATGACCTGGACCGACGAAGATCAGGCCGCCAGCAACGGCGGTGAGTTCGATCCCCGACCGGCCTATATCATCAAACTCCCCAACCAGCAGACCGCTGCACGCATCGACCAGCCCTTCTCTGCCGTCAACACCCGCGCCCTCCTCGACTCCCTGATCCAAAATCGGATTCAGACGGCAGCCGATCTCGCAACGTGGGCAGCTCAGCAAAAGTAGCTGTTAACGACGATCTGCGAAGCCTTGTTAATCGACGAGTACACGGAATCGACCTGATCACTTACCCTCGCCCCAGCCGTGCCTTACTGTAGAAGATGCTCTGGCGTTCCCGCGCCTCTCAAATCATGATGCGTGTGAACGCCGCCATACCAGCCCTTCTGGCTTTTGCAGTCCTGTATCTCTTTCCAGTCGACAGCCTGGCGATGACGCCGCATCATTCCGCTCATAAGTCCACTCCATCTCACAAGAAGCACTCTGCCACGAAAAGAGGCCGCACTGCGGCCTCACCTACTCCCACCCGGCATTCCATCAGTTCGTCCAATCCCATCGTTCGAACCAGGCCGGAGGTTGCAGGTTCAGCCACTCAGAAGGCCACTTCCGAAGACTTCCTCAAGGCCGCAGCGGGTGAGCCTGAACCCCCCATGGCCTCATCCACCTCTCACATAAAATCATTGGGAGAACCGCACAAGAAGGCTCAGGCGCGTCCCTCGACACGCAAACTCGCCGCGACTTCCAAACCGATTCCCGTGGTCAACATTGCTCACAAGGCCAGCTCCAGACCTGCGTTCTCCAGCGTTGAAGAGGCCGCATCCACCCCCGTCATTCTGCCGGAGCTCTACAACAAACGTGGCCGCCTCATCGTTCCGCCGCCTCTTAGGGGTTCCCACGATATCCTCGTCCATCAAAACCAGATCGCGGACCGCGATGGCCTCGACCGCATCCAGAGCGACGAAGACTTACTCGATATGCGCGGACAGCGTTTGCTCGTCTCCATTCCGACCAGCAATGCGCTGCAGATCGACGACCGTCTTCCTGTTAATCGTCGCTTCTGCCGTCCGTGGACCGCACAGTTTCTAACGGCTCTGGCCCGCGCCCACTACGCCCACTTCCACACCCCGCTACAGATCAACTCCGCGGTCCGCACCGTCGAGTTCCAGCAGCATTTGATTCACATCAACGGCAATGCAGCTCCAGCCGAGGGTGACACTGCTTCTCCCCATCTCACCGGTCAAGCAATCGACATCGCCAAACATGGTCTCTCGCTCACCGAGATTGCCTGGCTACGGGGTTACCTCCTGCCGCTTGTTCAGGAAGGCAAAGTGGACGTTGAAGAGGAGTTCCAGCAAGCCTGCTTCCACGTCAGCGTGTACAAGAAATATCTTCCCTCAGCCACCGACCCGGGACGCAACATCGAAACACCGCGCCACACCGCTACCACCGCTTTGGCGACTGCAATACGCTAATCACCGTCAGAGAATCGTCGCTCTAAACCGGCTCACGCAGACCCGTCTGCCAGCTCTTGTACGCCGCATCGAGAGCGCGCATGTTGCGTACTCCATCCGCCCCAGATGCAGCAAAGCTTTCCTGGCCTCGAAGCGCCCGCGCAAAGCTGTCCAGCATGCGTGTATAGCCGTCTCCGTTCTCAACCGCAAGCGTCTCAACCAACTCACCCGCTCTTCGTACTTCCAACTGAACTGCACGGTCCACTGTCAAGCCATTTTCTGCGATCAGGACCCCATCGCTTCCTGTCACCTCAACGAGCGTCCGGTATGGGGCCCGCGCACTCGCGGTCACATTGGCATAAACATCGCCCGTCATCTCCAGTTGCAGCGAAGCAATCGCCTCGACCTTCCCTGACGCTTCATCTTTTCTCGCGAGGGTGCTAACGCTGCTGACATCCTCTCCCAACACAAACCGCAGCGCATCGATGCAGTGCACTCCAACGTCAGCGATTGGGCCGCCACACGCGAGGGTAGGATCGGTAATCCATTTTCTCGGGGCCTGAGCAGCTGGATAGCTGTACTGCGCATGCGCAAGCTGTGGCTTCCCGATGCGTCCCGCCGCGATCTGTTCCCGCATCCACTCCAAACTTCGGTTGAAACGAAAGTTCTGTGCCACGCCAAACAAAATTCCGGCTGCCTTAGCGGCCCTGTTCATCTCTTCAGCTTCGCCGGCGTTCATCGCCATCGGCTTCTCGCAGAGCACAGCCTTCCCATGCTTCAGAGCAAGCAGTGTGTCGTCCAAATGCATCGCATCTGGCGACGTGATGAACACCACATCTACGTTCGCAGACGAGCACAACGCCTCCCGAGTAGGGAAGCACTCCGCGATGTTGTATTCAGAACAATTCTTGCGAGCAGCATCCTGATCTCTGCGCCACATCCCTTGCAGCGATGCCTCGTTACACTGAGCAAACGCAGGCAGTAAGCGGCGCACCGCATGATGTCCAAAGCCCAGAATCGCAAAGCGAATCCGTGATTCCGTCATGACCACTCCAGAATAATCAGGTTTTAATGAGCGTCGTTCTTGAAGATCTGTTCGGCAAAGAAGTTCTCCACCTTCGCCTGATCGTGCACCATCTCCAGATAAGCCGCCTTCAATAGTTGAGACCGGCCCTGCTGAAGCTGCTGACGGATTGCCTGCTGCACGCGAGGATCATTCAGATCGCGTTGTCCGGGTGGATCACGCGAGAGTAGTTTATAGATTGCATATCCTACTGGCTTCTTGGTCTGCGGATCGATGATCGGGAGAATCTCAGTGACCTCGCCCGGCTTCAGCTTCGTAATCACGTTGTAAATTGCGGGGTCAGTGCGCAGTTGCGATTCTCCAATAAATCCCATATCGCCCCCATTGGGAGCCGTCTCGGGTTGCTCGGAAAAATTCATGGCAATCGTCCCGAAGTCTTCGCCGCTGTCCAGCCGGTTCTTTAGCGCCTGAATCTTTCTCTTCGCGTCCGCATCGTTTGTCGCTTTGCTGTTCTGCAGATTGCCCGGTTGAGCAGAAGGTATATCAGTCACCTGAATCTGCGCCAGATGATATTGCGTCTCGATCAGGTTGAACTCGGCCTTGTGCTGGTTGTAGTAGTTCGCGACGTCAGCGTCCGTCACGGTGATCTTAGAGTTGATCTCTTTGTTGAGCAATTTGCTGATCGTGAGGTTCCGTCGTATCGCGCGCTTCACGTCGTCGACCGTCTGATTGCTCGCCTTCAGCCGTTCCTGAAACTGGTCCTCCGGATAACGCGCCTTAAATTCGGCAAACTTAGCATCAACTTCTTCGTTGGTTGCCGTTAAGTTCGTCTTCGCGGCACGCTGCTCGACAATCTCTTCGTCGATCAGTTCTCGCAGCACGTTCAGCCGTAGGGAATCGGCTTGCTCTTGCGGAAGCTGTCGCTGTTGAGGATTCTCGCCAAGCTGTGCCTGATAGCCCTTATCCAACTCCGACCGCATGATTGCGTGGCCGTTGACCGTTGCCATCACGTCCGCGTTATGACCGCGATTGCAGCCCACAACAGGAAACACTCCAGCCGCCAAAATCAGCGCGACGGGAAGGGGAATCTGGAGAAAAGTCCGCGCAGTGCAACGATTAGTATTCATCAACGGTTCCGGTAAGCCCTGCATCTCCCGCATTCCCATCTCCTGCATTCTTCTGTTAGTTGCCGGGCTTCGTGGCCGCCGGGGTCTCTGGTTTTGCCGGAGCCGGGGGAGTCGGCGGCGGCGGAGGCGGTGTCTGGCCCGAAGCAATCAGCGCGTTATCGATCATACGGTATACATATTCCAGCGGCAGCGCCCCCTCTATCTTTTCTCCATTGACGAAGAGCGCCGGCGTCGAGTCCACTCCAAGCGACTCTCCCAACGTTGTGGAAGCTTTCACCGCCGTATCATCCTGCTTGGCGATACAGGCATTCAGCGCGTCTAAATTCAACTTCTGACGCTTTCCCTCGTCCCGCGCCAGCGAATCCAGGGTATCGTTTGCCTTCGCCAAGCTCTTCTCGTCGCCGCCCATCTCCGCCGCGTGGGCGTGGATATAGTCCACCAGGTTCCAGTACCCCGTTGCGCTCTGCGCCCCAACACAGTTCGTGTCGATCGCAGCGCGCACCGCCCACGGATGCTGGTCCAAGGGAAAATCGCGATACACAATATGAACCTGGTCCTTATACCGCTGCGTCAGTGCAGGGAAGAGCTGCTCATGCATTTTCGCGCAGTATGGGCACTCCAGATCGTCAAATCCGACGATGAGTACAGGTGCGTTCGCCGGACCGCCTCGCCCAGGCCTTCCGTCCCCGCTCACCAGCAGCTTGGGATCCTGGCTGATGTCGTATTTGTTGAACTGCGCCAGCGTCTTGCCATCGGTCGAAAGCAAAAATGTCAGCGGCTTGCTCGATTTCCCGTTAGCCGTAAAGGTAACGGTGATCTGATCGAACCCCGCCACATCACTCTTCGTCCGCGGACCAACCTGCATGTCGAAGTCCGCGGGAACCGAAGATTTCGATCGAATCAGCACCTCAACCCGTCGCGCGAGCTCCGGAGAAAGTTTTCCCGAAGTCTCTGCCGGGGTCTGAGCGTGGCAACCTAGAGCTGCCAGCGCGAGTGAAAAAACAAGGGCTCGAAACGGCTTCAAAACGATAGGCACAATACCTCGATTATCTCACGCAACAACCCTGGTCCAAGTCTCGGACGCTCGCAAAACCCGCTCCGGCAAAGCTCAAAACAGACTCGCGGCGCGCCGTAGGTTGCCCGCCGTCCCAATGTTCAGCAAAGTAAAGTTAAATCGTTCCGCTAACTCATTGCGAACCGAGCCCAACTCATACTTCCGCACCTCCACGCTGAACCCGCAGCAGTCCCAGTTGTACGAGCCCTGCAGCCCGCCATACTGCACCAGTCCCGAATCTCCCTGGATCAAATTCAGCCCGACGTTCGCGGCCAGGCCCA
This sequence comes from uncultured Acidobacteriaceae bacterium, assembly GCA_963841335.1. GTDB lineage: Bacteria > Acidobacteriota > Terriglobia > Terriglobales > Acidobacteriaceae > Edaphobacter. The sequence goes on from CAWJCF010000001.1 coordinate 2,552,980, forward strand.
GTCCCGGCTTGGTGGGCGACCCATACCCCAACAGGAGCCGCAACTGGTTAAAGTCCGAGACCGCAGAACTAATCCCCTGGGTGTAGAAGCGTCCTGGGGCATTCAATCTCGCATAGACCAATCCGCCAAACCAATTGCCCTCGTGCACGTCAAGCAGCACATTATTAGACGTAAGCTTCTTTGCGCCGGTATCCCAGTCGAAGTCCCACTCCACATCCAGATGCTCCGAAGTCCGCACCCGCAGCCGGGATAGCAACGGCGCAATCGCCCGCGGCTCCGTCAAAAACGCAATCCCCGAATAGCTCAGGGTCGTGTCGAAGATGTTCCGCCGCCCATCGATCACAGCCCCACCAAAGGTCTGGTTGATGAACGCTTTCTGTGTAAGCCGCCAACTGATGAATTCGCGGCTGCCGCACAGCGGTCCCTTCTGTTTGTCGTCGACGCCATCACCATCACCCCGCCGTTGCACCTGGTCCCGATCGTCATCCAGATTAGGATTCGCCTGCTCGCCCTTCGGCGCCCTTTCTATGCACGGGACTGCCTTCACCGGTCGAAGAAACAGTCTCTGCGTCGCGCCATATTCCACCTCGTCCGTGTCGCTAACGATATCCACTCCGTCGAAGCGAAGAACGCTCAAGAAATTATTCACGCCGCCGACGTACCGGTAAGTTATCTCTGGCTCGATCGTGTGTCTCAGGTCGTGCCTAAAGAGCTTCTCTACCTTTGCGGAATCGAACGTCCGCTCGACTACGGGCGGTCGCAGCTCTACCGACACTTCGGCATCTGCGCGATTGAGCCACACCGGCAGCTCCACCGGAGTTACCGTCGTGTAAGGCGTCTGCCTGCTCCGGCTGTACATCGTCTCACGCAGGCCAGCCGAAGCCTGCAGGTGCCATCCGCCAAACGTCAGCGGATACACGATCTCAGGATGCAGATCAAAACGCTGGGTAAGTCCGCCGGTCGAAAAATTTGGCTGTATTCGCGATAGCCCCGCCTCAGATGCCTCCATCGTCCAGAACAATCCACTCCTGCCCAGCGCATGTTCGGTGCTGCTGAAATCCAACGACGGGGCGTGCCAGATCTTTACCTGTTCCTCGGGCGTTGCCGGGGTTGTCGGTGTTGCAGGCATTGCAGCCAGCTTCAATCCCTGATAGCGGTCCGCGCGGAGTGACTCCGCGTATCCATCTTGCTCATGAACGCCATAGAGAATCGACAGAATGTCACTCGAAACCGCCAGGCTGAAGGTCTCCGCAAACGCCTCGCGATAGGTGTACGAACTCAGATACTCAACGTCCGCAGCCACGCGCGTCTGTGAGTTGAAGTCGTGCCGTCCCGAAAAGGTCACGTCCTCTCCGCCTTGATTCTGATACACCCCATTCGTCGTGATTCCCCGGTCCTGCAGCGCACTAAAACGCGCCTTTGCGAAGTCTTTCCCAAGGCCCCGATAACGGAATGACCCCGACTGCTCCCAGCCCCTCAGCGAGTAGTACTGCGCCCCAAGCGTCAAATCCGTGCTCCGGTTGATCGCCCAGTAGATCTGTTCTCCGAGAACAAGTCCTTTAGTCGAAGAGTTCGTGATCTCCGGAATCAGAAATCCGCTCTGTCTCGTCCCTTCACCCACCGGGTGGGTCACGTATGGCATAAACAGCACCGGAACATTCATCAGCCGGAAGATGCTGTTCTGCGCCTTCGCCTTCTCGCTATCCACCGTGAACTTGCCGGCGTACAACATCCAGTCCGGGTTAGGAAGCTGACAGGAGGTCAGCGTGCCCTCATAGATCTCATACTCCTGCGGCCCTGTCCTCACCACCATCCGTCCCGTAAACAGAAAGGGATTGCTGTTGGCATATATCGTCGTGCTGTGATCGGCCTTCTTCATCCCCACGGAGCCGGTCACATCGTAAAACCGAGCCGTCTGCTTCGCCAGGTTCATCGTCCCATGGCTTGCGTGGATGTCCTCATGGTTCCTGCCGCCACTCGCATGCAGATGCCCGGTCGCGGTCACTTCGCCCGTCTCCGAGTCGTACTCAATGTGGTCTGCCTCGATCACGCGATCGCGATACTTAATCACCACATCGCCATCCAGCACATACAGGCTTCCGGTCTTCGACTGTGTGTCCGATTCGATCTCTACCGTCGTCATATCGTCCGTCGGCGGCACCACCTCTGCCGTCGGATACCGCTGCGCACCCGGCTCATCCGGCAAGCTCTCCCGCGCGGTTGCCTTCGTCGTTACCTCTTGGGCCGCCAAATGTGGATGACTTGCCCCAGGTACCATGATAGTTATCAGAAGGTAAACAGAGCGAAAAGAAACAGAGTTCAGCACGCTTCGGATCAAGCGTTTCGTCACACCAAGTTCGTTCGATTGAAACCCTGTCAGACGCACCACACCTTTGAGGCTAAACGATTTTACGGAAGCGAGTTTAGGTTTGAGCACAATGAGCGCACAGCGTGACCTGTTACCACTGGACGAAGCCCAGCCCCAAACGGAAGCGATTCCTTTTGCCCTGAAAGAACAGGCTGCTCAGCGTCTCGCCCAACATCGCGCCCGGCGCACCCAGAACGCACCCAGTCACCCACCTTCCAACCCCGCGCCAACTCCAACCCGAGCCAGTGCCTCGCGCATTGCAGCCGCCGTCGCCGAGCGCTACGCCAACTCCCAGAGCTACCGGGCCTTTCTTGCCGAGCAGGCCGAAGCCGCCATCCGCCAGGCGGAAGCCGCAGCCCAGATCGCCGCCCTCAACGCTCAGGCCGTAGCCGACGCGCAAAATCAGCTCCTCGACGAGTTAGACCAATGGGCTCTCACCGCTCCGTCGCAGCCCGTACCCGCCCCGTCGCCCCGGATCACCGAAGCCAACACCTACGCATCGGTCGTAAACTCGCCCATCGCTGCGGTCGCCGCCCCCCTCACCGTCAAACTCTACGCCGAGGATCAGGTCATCCTCCCTCAATCCGAGCTGCCCGTAATCTCCAACCGTTTGCCACACGAAGCCAAGCCCGACGAATCCGAAGCCCTCGCTCTCGAGGAAGAGATCGCCTTCCGCCAATCCCCTGTCTTTGAAGACATGGGCCCGCCCATCGACATCCCTGCCAACCTCATCGAGTTCCCCCGCCAGTTAGTCGCGCCCCGCAAAGCCCGCCCGCGCCTCGCCGAAGGTCCCCTCCGCGAAGAAGCCGATCAGACAGCCCACCAGGACTCTGATACCGCCCAGCTCCGCATCTTCGAGGTCGAACCCGACCAAATCTCCACCGCTCCGGCCCTCGAATCTGTCACTCCCGAGTGGTCGTCCATCCTGCTGCCCGCGCAGCCCGTCTCCGCGGCGGTCCAAGCTACCCCCGAAGCCCCCTACCAACCCATCCTGGCCCCTCAAACCGCGTCCTTCAGCCTGCGCCTCATGGCTGGCATCGTCGACGGCTGCATCATCGCCACCGCCTTCCTCGCCTTCATCGCAGTCTTTGCCATCACCGTAGGCAAACTCGCTTCCGGCCCGGCCAGCGCGCCCCGCATCACCCCGCAGATCGCCGCCGTCACCGCAGCAGTCACGCTCGTCGCGCTGACATTCCTCTACCAGTTCCTCTTCTTCAGCTTCTCTGAGGCCACCCCCGGCATGCGCTACGCTCGCATCGGTCTCTGCACCCTCTCGGACGACAATCCCACCCGCTCTGCAATCCGCCGCCGCATCCTCGCCACAGCCCTTGCCGCCTGCCCACTCGGAATCGGGTTCCTTTGGGCATGGTTCGACGACGACGGCCTCGGCTGGCACGACCGCATCTCCCGCATGTATCAGCGCAGCTACTAGCCAAGCCTACTTCTTCGGCCAGTATTCATCCCGCAGCTTCGTCTGCCGCGTCTCCATCGGAATCGCAACGCCGTTGATGTACACCTGCTTCACGCTGGTTCTCACATCCAGTGGATCGCCATCAGCAATCACCACGTTCGCAATCTTCCCCACGTCCAGCGAGCCGAGCTTATCGCCCATCCCAAAGGCCTCAGCCGCGTTCAGTGTAATCGCCTTCATAGCCTCGTCATACGGCAAGCCATAAGCCACCGCAAACCCCGCTTCATACGGAAGATTCCGCGAGTTGCTCACGTTATACGAAGCAAGAATCACCTTCACCCCGCGCTTCTGCAACTCACCCGGAATGCTGTACACCGCGTCATATCGCTCGTTCGCCGTAGGCAAGTCAAAAATAGGCCCGACAATCACCGGCACATGATACGAAGCGATCTTATCCAGCACATCCTGCGCATGAGTCACATGGCTCAGGATCACCTTCAGGTGAAACTCCTGCGCAAACGCCATCGCCGTTTCTACATCATGCCCGTCGTACACTCCCAGAACAACCGGCTTCTCGCCCTTGAGATAAGGAACCAACGCCTCATTCCTGAGCAGTGTCGAAGAAGCCGCGCCGCCACCCGCACGTCCGCCTCCTGCTGCAGCTGCGGCGCTACCCTCACTCGCACTCGCCGTCCCGCGTCGAGCCATATACTCCTGCGCATCAATCAGCGCCTGTTTCATCTGCGATATCTCGCCCATCCGCGTCGACGGATACCGTGACGCACCTCCAGCAGATCCACCCTCCCCCCGGCCATTCCGCTTCGGCTCTTCGCCAAAGTTCATCGCCAGAGCCACATCTTTCACCATCAGCATCGAGTCGCGATCCCGCCCCGCAAGTTGAATAAAACTATCCTGCCCCGGAATGGTATCCGAGCTCGCCGGCGCCACAATCGCATTCGTAATCCCATTGAATCGCGTAATCGGAATATGCTCGCTCTCCGCATGAAACGCGTCATACACATGCATCTGCGGCAAAATCTCGTCGCTTGGCTCAACCGTATCGTTCGTCATCCGGTCCGACGCAATCTCAGACAGCCCCAACCGAGTCTCCGAATCAATCAGCCCCGGATACACCGTCATCCCCTTCGCATCCACAACCGTCGCGCCTTTCGGCACCTTCACCGAAGCAGCCGTTCCAACGGCAGCAATCTTCCCGCCCTCCAGCAAAACGACGCCGTTCTCAATCACGCCATGCGAAACAGTCAGCACTTTACCGCCCGTAATCGCAATCGTCCCGGCCGGCGGCGTAATATCCACCATCGGAGCCTGCGCCAACAGGGAAGCGGATACACCAAGAACCAAAGAAGCCGAAATCCTAAATACTCGCATAGCAGAAAATCCTTCAAAAAAGGTCCCAGGCATCAGTTGCCCCCTTCATCGTCATCATCTTCGCCCGCGCCAAACCCACTCCCATGCATCACACCCGAAAAGTGAGTCGTCCCATAACCCGGCAGGCTGCTGTCAAAGAACAAATCCCCATCGATATAAACCTTCTCCGCCCGCGCATACGTCGAGAGCGGATCCATATTCCAGATCACGACATCGCCATCCTTGCCCACATCGAGCGACCCCGTCTTATCGTCAATTCCCATAATCCACGCCGGATTCAGCGTCACCATCGTGATCGCCTCATCCTCCGTCGCCCCGCCATAGTGAACCATCTTGCCCGCCTCCTGGTTCAACCGGCGAATATGGTCATTCGAGTCGCTCTTCAGCGCCACCTTCACCCCTTCGCGCATCGACATCACCGCATTCCACGGAATCCCATCCCACATCTCATACTTGCCGCCATACCAGTCCGTGAACGTCGCAATCCCCGTCCCATCCGCGGCAATCTTTCCGCCGACCTTGTACATCTCCAACGCATGATGGAACGCCCGAATCTTGAACCCGTACTCCTTCGCAATCGCCTCTTCCGTCAAAAACTCATCCGCCCGATAGCAATGAATCTGGACCAGCAGCTTGCCCCGCAAGATGTCCGCCAACGCCTCCAGCTTCAGGTCCCGATGCGGCGGTCGAGCATCCTTATCGCCCTTCGCGACCTTGTCGTTATAGGCATCCCACTCCCTGCGATACACCTTCGCATCCTCAAACGCCTGTCGCATCACCTCGAAATTTCCCATGCGCGTCGAAGGCAGCTGGTTCCGCGTGCCATAAACCCGCTTCGGATTCTCGCCGCTGGCAAACTTGATCGACTGCGGAGCATTCGGAAACAGCATCTCCTCCTTCGAAAGCCCAAACTTGTTCTTGATCACCACTGCCTGCCCGCCAATCATATTGGCCGACCCATGCAGCAGCAGCTCCGAAGTCACGCCTCCCGCCAGCGCCAGGTAAAGCGCCTTATCGCGGTTATCAAACGCATCAATCATCATCATGCTCGGCGTAACCGGGCTTGTCGCCTCGTTCACGTCATCCCCAAGCGCAGAATGCGAGTGCGGATCGATAATCCCCGGCGTCACATACTTCCCCGTAGCATCGATCACCGTCGCGCCGGCAGGCGCACTCACTGTCGCCCCCACCCCGGCGATCTTGCCGTTATGCAACCAAAGGCTGCCATGCTGAATCGTGCCATGCGAGGCCGTCATCACGGTCGCATTCTTGATTACCAGATCAGCAGGCGCAGTCGGACTCTGGGCACTCATAACAACTGTAAAAGCCGCAAAAACACTCACAATCGCAGACACGCGAGCAAGTCGAAGAACAGAGGGGCTCATCAGAGACGTCTCCTGAACGAAGAGGCTAAGGGATTGCGAAGATAGTAGCATGCGTCCGCGCAGAACACCTCAAAAGCCTGCTCCCATCAAAAATGAAACGAATGGCCAATAAGACGCGCTCGAGCTGGAGATAGTCTCAACCGGCCTAAAGCGGGATATTCCCATGCTTCTTCGCCGGATTCTTCTCCCGTTTCGTCGCCAGCATATCCAGTGCCGCATTCAGCCGCCGCCGCGTCTCACTCGGCCGGATCACCGCATCCACATATCCGCGTTCCGCCGCAACATAAGGATTCGCAAACCGCTCGCGAAACTCCTCCACCTTTTCACTACGAGCCTCCGCGAGAATCTCCATCTTCTGTTCCTCACTCAGCGAAACCCCTTGCGGCATCACCGCTTCCGCGCGTCTCACCACCGCATCCAACTCACGCTTATAGACAATATTCACCGCACCCTCCGGGCCCATCACTGCAATCTCCGCCGTCGGCCAAGCCAAATTCACATCCGTCCGCAGATGCTTGGAGCTCATCACGCAGTAGGCCCCGCCATATGCCTTGCGCGTAATCACCGTAAGCTTCGGCACCGTAGCCTCCGCAAACGCATAAAGCAGCTTCGCCCCATGCCGAATAATTCCGCCATGCTCCTGCTGAATCCCCGGCATAAATCCCGGCACATCCTCAAACGTTATCAGCGGAATATTGAACGCATCGCAGAACCGCACAAACCGCGCAGCCTTCACGCTGGCATTGATATCCAGCACACCCGCAAGAAATGCAGGCTGGTTCGCTACCACCCCGACAGTCCGCCCAGCCATCCGCGCAAACCCTACCACGATATTCCGCGCAAAGTGCTCCTGAACCTGGAAGAAATACCCATCATCGACCACACGCGCAATCACATCCACCATGTCGTAAGGCTGATTGCTCTCCGTCGGCACAATCGTGTCCAGCGAAACATCCGCCCGCGCCGGATCATCCTGCGTAACCTTCCTCGGAGCCTCATCCAGATTGTTCGAAGGCAGAAAACTCAACAGCTCCCGGACCATCGCCAGACACTCCTGGTCGTCATGCGCCATAAAGTGCGCCACGCCCGAGATCTCGTTATGCGTAACCGCCCCGCCCAACGCATCCTTCGTCACATCCTCATGCGTGACCGTCTTGATCACATCCGGCCCGGTGACGAACATGTAGCTCGTCTTCTCCGTCATGAACGTGAAGTCCGTAATCGCCGGCGAATAAACCGCCCCACCCGCACAAGGCCCAAGAATCGCCGAGATCTGCGGCACCACCCCACTCGCCAGCGTGTTCCTCAGAAAAATATCCGTATACCCCGCCAGCGAAACCACACCCTCCTGAATCCGCGCCCCGCCAGAATCGTTCAACCCCACCACAGGCGCGCCCACCTTCATCGCCATATCCATAGTCTTCACAATCTTCGCCGCATTCGCCTCCGACAGCGACCCCCCAAACACAGTAAAGTCCTGCGCAAAGCAGAACACCACCCGCCCATGCACCCGCCCATACCCGGTAACGAACCCATCCCCCGGAACCCGCTGCTCCGCCATGCCAAAATCTGTAGCACGATGAGTTACAAATTTATCCGTCTCTTCAAACGTCCCCTCATCCAGCAGAAAATCAATCCGCTCCCGCGCCGAAAGCTTTCCCGCCTTATGCTCCCGCGCCCGCCGCTCCGCCCCGCCACCCTCCTCGGCAATCGCATGACGAGCCGCAAGCTCCGCCAGGTTCCGCTGATGAGGATCAATCTTCACTTCAGACTCGGTTTTTTGCACAACAGAACGCTCGGCAGTAGCCATAGAACGTGATTCTAGCAGCGCAAACAACCCACTGTTCTCCCCTCTCCAACCAACGAACCTCCCACCCGAAGCAAACAAAAAGCGAATATAATATTCAAATCAAAAGTCTTTCGCCTTCGTCTTAAAATCCGTTCTAATCCGTGCAAATCCGCGGTCGATATGCCCACCCCCACCCATCCCGATCGCTTCGCCTTCCTCCACATCGATCTCAACAGCTTCTTCGCGTCCGTCGAGCAGCAACTCCACCCCGAGTACCGCGGCAAACCTCTCGCCGTCGTCCCCACCATGGCCGACACCACCTGCTGCATCGCCGCCAGCTACGAGGCCAAAGCCCTCGGCATCAAAACCGGCACCCAGGTCGGCGAAGCCAAAAAACTCTGCCCCGGCATCATCCTCATCGAAGGCAACCACACCGAGTACGCCAAGTACTCCCACGCCATCTCCGAAGCCGTCGACCTCGTCTGCCCCGTCTCCCACAACCCCTCCATCGACGAGATGGTCTGCCAGCTCCTCGGCCGCGAGCAGGAGCCACCCCGCGCCCGCCAGATCGCCCTCGCCATCAAGCAGTCCATCTACAAAAACGTCGGCGAAGCCCTGCGCTGCTCCATCGGCATGGCCCCCAACCGCTACCTCGCCAAGATCGCCAGCGACATGCAGAAGCCCGACGGGCTCATCGGCCTCCTGCCCTCGCAACTCCCCCGAGCCATCGCCCACCTAGACCTCCGCGACCTCCCCGGCGTAGGCGCCCGCACCGAAATCCGCCTCAACGCCAAGGGCATCACCACCATGGAGCAGCTCCTCGCCCTCGACCGCAGCGACATTGGGCAAGCTCTTCGACTCCGTCTGGGGCGACCGCATGTACCACTGGCTCCGCGGAGCCCAGACCGAAGACGACCTCCGGCAACAACGTCTCCCAGGCCGAAGTCCAGAAATCCCTCGGCCACTCCCACGTCCTCGCCCCCGAGCACCGCACCCCCGAAGGCTCCTGGGCCGTCGCCCACAAGCTCCTCCACAAAGCTGCCATGCGCCTCCGCATGGAACACTTCTACACCGGCTCCCTCGCAGTCACCATCCGCTACCAGCTCACACGCCAGCAAGCCGAATCCAGCGCCACCCACAGCAAGGTCAAGCGCCACTACTCCGGCATCAAAAACTCCGGCTGGGGCATGGAGGCCCGCTTCCGCGACTGCCAGGACACGCTCACCCTCCTCGAAATCCTCCGCTCCCTCTGGGCACAGAGCCCGCAGGGCCCCGAATTCACCCGCCCCTTCTTCGTCGGCATCACCCTCCGCAACCTCATCCCCGAAGACGAGCACCAGGAAGAGCTCTTCGCCGACCCCACCAACCGCGCCCAGCTCTCCACCACCATGGACAAGCTCAACCTCAAATACGGCCACACCACCCTGCACTTCGCCGGCATGCTCCCCGCCCGCGAATCCGCCCCCACCCGCATAGCCTTCACCCAAATCCCCGTCCAATACGGCGTCGATTACATGTAAGGTGCCTAATCCTTGACAGCCTGATCGATGTGTCGTGAGTTTGGACAGAACCGCTCGACCATGTGCCCACCGGACTGAGGGTCAAGATTCTTGAGCTCCCCCATGCACTTTTCATAGGTCTTCTCATCGCGCGTGGCGATTACCGCATACTCATCATGGCTGACGCGTATGAAAAATTGCTCGCCCGCAGGCACGAGCCAAGCATCCCAGCCAAACTCGATGCACACGGTAAGAAACGCCGCCAACTCGACGACTTGACCGTTTCGAAACCAATGTCCGCGAGCAACCTCAAGAGTTCGTAACTCACCAAATGCGCGCCTCATCAATTCGATCTGCATCCATCCCGTCCGCTCCAGCTGCGGACTCCCGATACTGAAGAGCGTAATCCATAGCCATGCTCCGTAGAACATGGCCTCATTCCAGTCAGTGCCTAACAACGCGAGCGTCTGAGCGACGAACGCGTCGCGACGATCGCCACGAAGCGAAATATAAATGCAATTCGCCTCGATATCTTCATAGATTAGGTTGTGATGTGGCGAATGCTCCGTTTCCACTGTAACCACCGTAATGCCACTCGCCCAAGCGTTCTTCTTGAGACTGGCAATTACTTCTTCATCGGTCATCACGACCATGCTGTCCTCCTGACGATAAGCCATAGTAAGCTGTCGACGAGCCACGCTGATAGCTGTCTCGAACGTGATCACTCATCTTGAAAGTCCGACACATATGGCCACCGTAAAACTCTGGACCGACGCCGAAGTCTCCGCCAACCCGCGCCTCCAAGCCATCTTCGACGACATCCGCGCTACGCGAAAATCCGACTTCGTCAACAACTTCTGGCGAGCCCTCGCCAACCAGCCCGAACTCCTCGAACGCACCTGGGCCAGCATCAAGCAGGTCATGATCGCTCCCGGCGCACTCGACCCCCTCACCAAAGAGCTCATCTACATCGCCGTCTCCGTGACCAACAGCTGCAGCTACTGCATCCACTCCCACACCGCCGCCGCCCGCGCCAAGGGCATGACCGACCAGCAACACGCCGAACTCCTGGCCGTCATCGGCATGGCCTCCGAAACCAACGCCCTCGCCACCGCACTCCAGACCCCGTCGACCCCGAATTTCTAATCGAATAAAAAACCTACCGTTCCACACGCCGACGGCCGCAGCCCCCCCACATGACATCTGTCACCTCCGATTCCTGACGCCCAACACTACCCCCACCACACCAATCCCGCCCATGATCTCTCTAGTAGCCAAAAGGAGAGCAAATCATGCCCCTCAGCGCCATAGCCTACGAGACCGAACCTAACTTCACCGAGGCCCAAATCCCCGCGCCGCCATCCGTCGCCACCCTCACCAACATCACCAAGCACTACGGCACCACCCGAGCCCTCGACGGCCTCAGCCTCACCCTCCGCCCCGGCGAAATCGTCGCCCTCCTCGGCCCCAACGGCGCCGGCAAATCCACCGCCATCAAAATTCTCCTCGGCCTCATCGCCCCCACCTCCGGCATCTGCCGCGTCTTCGGCAGCAACCCCCGCGAAGCCACCACCCGCACCCGCGTTGGAGCCATGCTTCAGGTCGCCCGCATCCTCGAAACCCTCCGCGTCCGCGAGCACCTCGACCTCTTCCGCAGCTACTACCCCAACCCCCTCCCCGTCGCCGACATCCTCCGCATCGCCCAGCTCCAGGGCATCGAAGATCGTCCCTTCAGCCAGCTCAGCGGCGGCCAGAAGCAGCGCGTCCTGTTCGCCCTCGCCCTCTGCGGCAACCCCGACCTCATCTTCCTTGACGAACCCACCGTCGGCCTCGACATAGAATCCCGCCGCGCCCTCTGGCACCAGATCCGTTACCTCGCGGCGCAGGGCAAAACCGTCCTCTTCACCACCCACTACCTCGAAGAGGCCGACGCCCTTGCCCACCGCATCATCGTCATCAACAAGGGCCGCGTCATCAGCGAAGGCACACCAGCCGAAATCAAGCGCATCGGTGGAGCCCGCACCATCCGCTGCCGCACCCGCCTCTCACTCGACTTCCTCGAAACCCTCCCCACCGTCACCAGCGCAATCCTCGCAGAAGGCTCCGTTCAAATCGTCGCCTCCAACGCCGAAGCCGTAGTTCGCGAGATGCTCCTCCGCGACGAAACCCTCAGCAACCTCGAGATCGCCAGCCCAGCCCTCGAAGACGCCTTCCTGGCCCTCACAAAAAACTAGCCGCCCATCAAATTCAGGAGAGAAAATCATGGCCACCGCGGCAATCATCTCCGCCACTCCCGCATCGCGCACCCCCACCCAAACCCTTCGCATCTTCCAAAAAGAAACCAAATACGAATTCCTCAAACTCATGCGCACCCGGTCGTTTTCACTCTCGACCATCGGCTTTCCCGTCATGTTCTACGTCCTCTTCGGCGTCGCCAATCGCAACGCCTTCGCCGGCAGTGTCCACATCGCCAAATACATGCTCGCCGGATACGCCTGCTTCGGCCTCATCGGCGCAACCCTCTTCGGCATCGGCGTAGGTCTCGCAGGCGAGCTCGCCGCAGGATGGCTCGAGCTCAAGCGCGCCAGCCCCATGCCCGCCTCCGCCTATCTCTTCGCCAAATGCGCCTCCGCCGTAGCCTTCGGACTCATCATCGTCACCCTCCTCACCATTCTCGCCACAGCCTTCGGCGGCGTCTCCCTCACGCCCATCGAATTCATCAAGATGCTCGGCCTCACCGTCGTCGGCTCCGTCAGCTTCGCCAGCATGGGCCTTCTTCTCGCTCTCCTCGTTCCCGCTAACGCAGCCCCCGGCATCGTCAACCTCATCTACCTGCCCATGTCCTTCCTCAGCGGCCTTTGGATGCCGATCCGCTTTATGCCTCACTGGCTTCAGGGCGTCGCACCCATCCTGCCCACCTATCACCTCTCCCAGCTCATGCTCAGTGTCTTCGGCTATGCAGACTCCGTCTCGCGTCTCACCCACTGGAACGCCCTCATCGGCTTCAGCCTCGTCATGCTGGGCCTCGCCTGGCTCATCTTCCATCGAAGGGAACAGAGCGCCTAGTCCAACGAATCGACGCAGCGCGATAAACTCATCGGGAAAGTCCATATGAACTCCGCAAAAGGAAAATCGACGACCGGAGGAGTAGACATAGGCAGTCGGTCGGGCTCCGGCTACGTCTGGCTGGCCTACTCCGTCTTCTTCTTCATCGATCCCTTCCTGCGCCACAACAGCCGCTACTGGCTTCAATGCGTAGCCATCTACCTGGTCTTCCTCGCTGCCTACATCGCCTACATGCGAGTCCGCACGACCCGCCAGCGCCAATGGCTCCTCGCCGCTTTCTATCTCATCGGAGTTCTCGCTCTTCCCTTCAACGGAGGCGCAACCACCTTCTTCATTTACGCCTCCGCCATGTTGCCCTTCACCGTCGCATTCGCGCCGGCCGTTGTCGTTATCCTCGCACTTCAGTGCCTCGGCTTGGTTGCAGAGGGACTTCTCTTCCACATCAATCCCACCGCCCTATATGCAACCAGCTTCTTCCTCATCGTCGTCGGCATCGGCAATTTTTTCATCGCCCAGCAAAAACGCGCGGACGCAAAACTACGCCTCGCCAACGAAGAGATCGAACAACTCGCAGCGGTAGCCGAGCGCGAACGCATCGCCCGCGACCTTCACGACGTCCTCGGCCACACTCTCTCCGTCATCGTCCTCAAAGCAGAGCTCGCCCGTCGACTCATCGAACGCGACCCCACCCGCGCCGCCCAGGAGATCGCCGACGTAGAAAAGACCGCTCGCACCGCTCTCAGCGAAGTCCGCGAGGCCATCGGAGGCTACCGCTCCCAGGGCCTTCCCGCAGAAATGGAACTCGCCCGCAACACTCTCCAATCCGCCGGCGTCGTTCTCGCCTGCGAATCCCCACTCCCCCACCTTCACCCCTCCGAAGAAACCGTCCTCTGCCTCGCCGTCCGCGAAGCCGTCACCAACATCGTCCGTCACGCTCACGCCACGCACTGCAGCATATGCTTCGCCACATCCTCCGACGGATTCCAAACCCTCCTCATCACTGATGACGGCACACCCCCGAAACTCCAGGAAGGCAATGGGCTCCGCGGCATGCGCGAGCGGATCCAATCCCTCGGTGGTCGCCTCTCCATCACGACCGACCCGGGTGTAACCTTGCTCATCGAGCTTCCGCAAACAGCCCTCGCACAGCCAAAAGCGCCATGCGTTGCCCTATGAGCCCTACAGCTTCCATTCGCGTCGCCCTCGCCGAAGACCAAACCATGGTTCTCGGCGCTCTCTCCGCTCTCCTCGACCTCGAAGCCGACATCACCGTCGTCGCCACCAGTTCTAACGGCCGCGACGCGCTCGACTCCGTCCGCCGTCTCGCCCCCGACGTTCTCGTGACCGACATCGAAATGCCCCAGATGACCGGCCTCGAACTCGCCGCCGCCCTCCACGCCGACCACCCCACCGTCCGCACCATCATCCTCACCACCTTCGCCCGCCCCGGCTATCTCCGCCGAGCCATGGACGCTGGCGCTCGCGGCTATCTCCTCAAAGACCGTCCCGCCAAAGAGCTGGCCGAAGCCGTACGCCGTGTCCATCGCGGCCTCCGCGTTGTCGACCCCGCTCTTGCCACCGAAGCCTGGAACGCCGAGCCCGACCCTCTCACCGACCGCGAACGCCAGATCCTCCAACGCGCGGGCGATGGCCGCAGCACCACCGACATAGCTGCCGAACTTCACCTCTCCGAAGGCACCGTGCGCAACTACCTCTCCGAAGCTATCGCCAAACTCGGCGCCTCCAATCGCAACGACGCCGCACGCATAGCCCGCACCAAAGGCTGGCTCTAGGGGATCTCCGCGCCGACCAACGGGAGGCTAAGGCAAATTCAAAGCCGCACGAAAAGGTATACAAGTCACGAAGTGACCGCCCCGCGCGCAGCGGGCCCGTCCGGCAGGACAAAAGGCGAAGCCGCAGTATCACCTATTGCTCATCATTCAGATCGCCCACATCCTCCGGCCCATTCCTCTGAGCCGCCATCACCGCCGCATACGCCTTCATCTCGTACTCATGCGGAGGAATATTCCCCGCCAGATTCTTTACAAAATAATCCCACCGCCGCCGCATCATGTACTGCGAGGCCTCACCATACCCATGCGCGACATTCGGAATGATCAGCAGATCAAAATCCTTATTAGCCTTGATCAAAGCCTCCACCACCAGCAGCGTATTGTTCAGCGGAACATTGTTGTCCATCGTCCCATGAGCCAACAGCAGCTTGCCCTTCAGGTTCTTCACAAAGTTCTGGTTCGCCTGGCTGTCATAGTTTGAAGTGCCATCGGCGTTCTTAACCTCCAACCCCGCCCACTTCTCCGCCCAGTCATCCTCATAGTCCCGCTGGTCATGGTTGCCGCTCTCCGCAATCCCCACCTTGAAGAAATCCGGATAGTGAAACATCGCGGCAGCCGTAGCATTCCCGCCGCCCGAGTGCCCATACATCCCCACCTTATCCAGATCGATCCACGAATACTTCGCTCCCAGCTCCTTCATCCCCGAAACCTGATCAGGGATCGTGTTGTCTCCAAGGTTCCCGTAGTAAGCCTCGTGAAATGCCTTCGACCGCCACGGCGTCCCCATTCCATCAAGGCACACCACAATAAACCCAAGCTCCGCCAGCGACTGCCAATCCCGATGCGCCGCCGAAAAACCACGCCCACCACATGATCCCGTCTGCGGCCCCGGATAAACATTGTTCACTATCGGGTACTTCTTCGAAGCATCGAAGTCCGTCGGCTTAAACATGTACCCATAAATGTCTGTCTTCCCATCACGAGCCTTCACCGTAATCGGAATCGGAGGTACCCATCCCATCGCCACCAGCTTCTCAATATCCTGCTTCGCAACCTCCACCACGACCTTGCCGCTGTCGTCGCGAACCACCGCCGTCTGTGGTTGCGTCGCCGTCGAATACACATCGGCAAAGTACCGCCCATCCGGCGAAGGCGTAATCACGTGGTCCGCATTCTCCGGCGTCAGCAGCTTCAAATCCTTCCCATCAAACTTCACGCTGTAGTAGTGCTGAAAATAAGGGTCACGCCCACTCTCTTTCCCCACTCCCACGAAATAAATCGTCCGCGCAGCCTCATCCACCTGCAGAACCTGAGTCACGTTCCAATCCCCGTGCGTGATCGGGTTCTTCTCCTTGCCCGTGTCCATGTCATACAGATACATATGGCCCCAGCCGCTCTTCTCACTGAACCAAAGCAGCTCATTCGTCTTCGAAAGATATTTCCAGTTCACCTTGTCATTGCCGCTCTCAAAAAACTTCGGCGCCGTCTCCGTCATCACCTCACGCACATCGCCCGTCGCAGCATCCGCAATCCGCACCCACTCCTGCCTGTGATCGCGCGAAGTCGAAACAAACGCAAGCTTCGTCCCATCCTCACTCCACTGCACATCATCCCAACCGCTCCCACCCCTGCAACTCACGTCATCGCAAAGCGTCGATCGGTGCTGGTCCGGAGGCATCTTCAGCCGCACCACCTTCGCCGTCTCCACATCGATGATCACCCGCTCGATCATCGTCACATTCTTATCCCCCACCAGTGGATACTTCCACGCCTTCAGCTCCGGATGCCCATTCGTCACCGGCACCAGATACATCTCGCCATCCTTCCGCTGATCCTGCTGAAACGTTGCAATCCTCTTCGAGTCCGGCGACCAAACCAAAATCGGGTTATCGCTCATCTGCCATCCGGCGTTGTCCGTCGCATAGCCAAAGTCCTTCACGCCATCCGTCGTCAACTGCGTCTCTTTGCCCGTCTTCAAATCCCGCACCCACAAATTCCAATCCCGAATGAACGCAGCCTTCGTCTTGTCCGGCGAAACATCCGCCCCACCACGACTCCTCCCACTCCCATCCCCACCCTTCGCCCCCGGCACCTCCGTGCAGACACCCTTCCCACTCAAATCGCAACGAAACTTCCGCCCGCCATTCCCCACCACAACAGTCTTATCGCCATCAGAAAACTCAATCTCCGAGATCACCAGATGGTGCGCATCCGCCTTCATCTTCCCATCGGTAGCCGCCGTCAAAGCTGCCGCCAGCTTCTCCTGATCAAACGCCGGCCCCTTCGTCCCCTTCGCAGGATCCACCACCACAAACGTCGATCCATCCGGCCCATTATCCCGATACCAGAACCGCCCATCTCCCATCCAATTGACTCGCGAAACCCCGTGGTACACCAGCGAGTTCACGTTGTACCCCATAAACTTCTCCGCTCGCGCATAGTCCTCCGGCGTAAGCTGCTTCCCCTGCGCCATCGCTCCCACCGAAACGCAACACCCCAAAAAAATCCCCGCAACCTCCACCAATCCACGACGCACAAACATACTCCGGCCTCCCGATCTCCACACACTTTTCCAAAAGTAGGTGAGTGTCGCCTAGTCTACCGCCCAGCCCATCCCCGACGAAAGCTCACTCCCCGCCGTGCCCACGCGCCTTCCACAGAACCTGCCGCAAAACTCCCATCCACACCGCGACATCCTCCCCAACATTCCCCATCCGCAAAACCAGCCGCCGAATCTGCCCCTCGTCACAATTCGAAGGATGCCGCTTCGTATAACCAGTCGCCTCCAACACCTCACCCAACAACCTCGTCAGCCTTTCCACCTCACCCGCATTAGTCCCAGCCGAACCACCATCCACACCCAGTGTCTCTCGCGTCCGCACCAGTTCATACAAACAAACCGCCACCGCCTGTCCCAGATTCATCGAAGGATGCCTCACCCCCTCATGCTCCTCCATCGGAATCGTCAACAACCAATGGCAATGGCTCAACTCGTCATTACTCAACCCCGTCTTCTCTGACCCAAACAGCAGCGCAACCCGTCCATCTGCCCGCGCCAACTCCTCACTCACCAATCCACCAGCCGATGCCAGTTCATAAAGAGGATGCTGCAAATCCCGCTCGCCCACCGCGGTAGTCCCCACCACCAGCGTGCAGTCCGCCACCGCCTCTGCAACACTCCCAAAAGCCTTAGCCTCCGCCAGCACCGCCGAAGCATCCACCGCCGATCGCGCCGCTTCAAACGGCACCTCATACTCATTCACCACCCGCAGGTCCCGAAACCCAAAGTCATGCATCGCTCGCGCCACCGCGCCGATGTTATTCGGATTGCGCGCCCGCACCAGCACCACGACAACTTGATCCAACTCCGCCCGATTCCTCATCCCTAAGAGATTCTAGGCGCACCCACAAAAAGTTGCGGCCGGCGAAATGATCCGCCGGCCGCAAATCGCTCCTGTAGTTCAAACGCTATTTCTTAGGTTCATGAGCCTCAGCATGCGGATGAGCCTGAGTATTCGCATTATGCTTGTCGTTGTTGATCGACTTGCTCACGTTGTTCTGCCGCTGATTGATCTGCTGACGCTCCTGCGCAGTCAAGTGCCCGTCGTTCGCCGCACGATCGGTCGCAGTCTGGTGGTTGATGCTCGCCTCGCGGTTCTCCAGGTTCGCCGTCTCATGTGCTGTCAACTGCCCCGACTGAACACCCTGCCCAATCCGCTGCTGCTGATTCTCCGCCCGCACTCCAGGCCGCGAGAACGCCGCATTCTGAGGACGCCCGCCATTTACCGAAGCAAAGTTGCTGCGATCGGCATGCGCCATCTGCACATGCTGCTGCTGTTCAGCAGTCGGCGCAATATGGTTCTCGTGCGCAAACGCATTCTCCTGCGCACTCGCGTGCACTTGAATGCCGCCAGCCCCGCCATTGAAGCTCGTACGGTTGTATACCGTGTTGTGAACGATTACCGTATTGTCCACATACGTGTTGCGGATCACCGTCCGGTTCACATTGACGACAGCAGTGTTATAAGCGAAGCTCCCGCCGACCCAACGGCCCCCGCCAAAACCCACGCCGCCATAGCCAAACCCATAGTTGACGCCGCCATAGAACCCAACATGCGGTCCCCAGTACCCAGCATGGAAGAGGTAAGCGCCACCGCCCCAGCCCCAATAGCCCGGAGTCCACAGCAGCCCAACCGATGGCGGCCGAACCCAAACACCCGGAACCCAGTAGTACCCTTCAGCCCCATAAGCCCAGTATCCCGGATTCCACAGATATCCATCGCCCGGGCAAATCGGCTGCGTATAAACCGGCAGCACTGGAGGCGCAATCGTCACCGAAACAAACACGCCCGCAAACGAAGCCGCAGGCACAACCGCAAACGCCGCACCAACAACAATGTTTCGCACAAGATTAGAAATTCGCATCATGCCCGCCTTTAGCTTCGACTCGCGACCAACTGCCGCGGCCGAATGGGTTATCGAGCGGCCGTTATGGCCACCCGTTCTATTTCCTCCCATACAGACACGCGACCGGCGAGGAAGTTCCGCACCTTGTACCCTAGTCTGCCTCGCCCACCCGCAATAATCCCCCAATGGTTGTACCAACGCGCATTACTGAGTCGCCGAAATCATAGGCAACCCCGTCACCGGCCAGTGCTCCACCTGCGCCCCCGTATTCAACGCAACGCCGCCACCGCTCAGCGAACCCTCCGTCAACCCCACATTCCACCCATCCACCACAACCAGCCCATCCTCTCCCTTCAAATCCACAGCCGCGGCGTCCAGAGTAATCGTCTTCGTCTCGCCACCAATCAGCGAAACATAGTTGTCACTCGCATACACAGGCAACACGCGCTCGCCCGACTTCTTCCTCCGCAGCTGCAAATGCGCCATCAAAGCAATCTGCGTCCCCGGATTCGTCAGCGTCAGATCAAAGTAGCTTCGTCCTTCAACATCCCGTCGAGCAACCTTGGCCTCCAGCTTCACCACCGGCATATCGCCCAGCGCAGTCAGATCATCCTGATGCTCCGGCAAAGCCCGCCAATAAAAATTCTCCGACACCACCTTCCCCATCGAATCCCGCAGCTCCAGCTTCACAAAGTGCACAGCCGACAACTTCTCCGGCCACTCCATCTCACCCACTTTGGTCGCCACACTCCCCGCCGCCTCCACATCAAAATCCTTCTGCCAAGCCACCGTCCCATCCATCCCATACACGACGACATGCACCTTCGCCCCATTCACCGACGTCGGCAAATTATTAATCACCTCCACATCGCCTGTGCTCTCATTCATCTGCACATGAACCATCTCCGCAGCCTTCTTCACCGCAAACAGCGCCGAGTTAGGCTCCAGATCGTGGTGATAGATCTGCCACGTAAAGCTAGGCTGCGCAGGATTGCTCATCCACGTCATAATCCCGGTCGTCGGCGCAAACAACTTCGCATTCCGCCCCTCATACATCGCGCGAAACGCCTCATAATTCGCCAACTGCGCCTTCCTCACAAAGTCCGCGAGATTCGCAATCTTCCCATACCGCGCGGCAATCATCCCCGGATACTTATCGCCCTGCTGTGCGCCCTTCGCAAAGTCATGCTCCGCCCAGTCGTCGTTGATCGTCTCCCAATCCTTCTCCGGCATCATTCCCCGCACCGACTCAATCGTCGGCACCGACATGCTTCCAATCTCACTCTTGAACGCTTCATCGAAAACATAAAACTCCCGCGGCGTCCTCCAGTGGTAAGGCCCACCCGAGTGAACCCCGCGACCGTCCGCCGAGTTCGCCTGGTACAACCGCGTAGGCTCCAACTCCGCCATCAGCGTCCGCAGCGCATCATCAATCTGCTTCGGCGGATTTCCCTCATTCCTCGCGCACCACAGCGCAATCGAAGGATGGTTCCTGAACCGCAGAATCTTATCCCTCACATTCGCCATGTACGTATCGAAGTCATCTGGATCAGGCCCATCCGAAGGATTCGGCTGAAAAAACTCATCCCACACCAGCATCCCGTACTGATCGCACAGCTCATAGAAGTCCTCACTCGTGCTCTGCCCAACCCAGTTGCGAATCATGTTCAGATTCGCGAGTTGATGCAGCCGTATCTGCGCCTCCAGCCTCTCCCGCGGATTGCGCTTCATCGCCTCATCCAGCCCCCAGTTTCCTCCGCGCACAAACACCCGCACTCCATTCACCGAGATCGTCAGATTTTCCGAGTCCGGAACGCCGTACGTAATCTTGCGAATCCCAAACCTCACCTCGCGGCTGTCCGAAACCTGCTTCTCAATCTCAAAACTCAGATGAAGGTCATAAAGATTCTGCGGCCCATACCCATTCGGCCACCACAGCTTTGGATTCATCACATGCAGCGTCGTCGTCGTCGACGGATCAAACTTCACCACCTGCGAGCTATGCGCCGCGATCTCCACACTCTGCTCAAACGTCACATCCCCAAAGCTCCCCTTCAACACACCCTTCTGCGGAGCATCCGTTACGTTCTCCAATCTCGCCTGCACCGCAACATCCGCCGAATCCGTCTTCGGCAGCGGCAGGTCCGTCGTCACCAGCGGATCTTTGATCACCACTGGCCCACTAGCCGAAAGAAAAACCTTCTGCCATATCCCCGAATCCCTGTCCCGAATCGCCGGCAGCCAATCCCATCCAATCGTCGAAAGGAACGTCGGCCCATCGATCGCCGTAATCCCGCCATTCTTCCCCACGCCATCGCGAATCGTATGCTCATGCGGCGTACCCGGATGCGGCTGCGGCGACACCAGCACCGCCAGCGCCATCTTCTTACCAGCCTTCACCATCGGCGTCACATCAAAGATGCCCCGCGCAAACGCGCCCTTCATCGTCCCCACCTGCTGCCCGTTCACCCAGACCTGCGCCGAAAAATTAATCCCTTCAAAGTTAAGCCAGACTTGCCTGTCCTTGTACTCCTTCGGAACCTTCACCACAGTCCTGTACCAGAACGGAGTCCGCGCCAAACTGTCCGGAATCTTGTCCGGCCGATTGTTCTCGCCATACATCGGCTCCGGATAAACCCCATCATTCACCAGGCTAGTCAGCACCGTTCCCGGCACAGTAGCCGCACGCCACCCCTGCGGCTTGTAGTTCTCCGTAGCGATCACGGCCCCGCCGTCGGACACCTTCGCCGCATCCTGTAACTGCCATCCCGCGCCAATCGTCATTGGCTGCGGAACCGCCGCACTGGCCGCCCACGCCACGTCACCCGGCATCATCGCCCCCGCCCCCACCAAGACCCCCAGCACCAATCGGGAAAATCTAACATTCATCTGCCACATCCCTCTCGCGACCGCTCTTGTCTTGCTTTCCGGTTGCTTCGCCTGGAATTCCAGAAAACAGCCGCGGCTATACAAAAACTGCACGACCTTTCTACCCCAACTTCACTGTCATGTGATTTGTTTTCTCAATCCGATCTGGAACATGGTTAGCAGACAGACCCTCGGGTGCCCCATCCTTCGCGGTCTCATCGCGAAGGGTGGGACGTAAACCTTTCGATCGCCCCAGCAGCTGTTTTTGCTGTTGCAGTGTCCTCGCAGCTCTAAATAACCACCGGCCTGCCCTTCTCATTCACCCCAATCCGCGCCATTGGCACCTCATGGTCATGCGTAAACAAGACCAGCCACCCCTCCGGAATCGCCCGCTCATAAAACCGCTTCCGCTGCGCAATCGTCTCCACCGGATTCAGGTCATACCCCATCACCCAAGTCGGATCGAGATGTTTCGTCGTAGGAATCAGGTCCGAGATATAACAAGCATGCTCCGCCGCCCCACCCGCAGCCTTCGACTCAATATGCACCGCCATCATCTGCGCCGTATGCCCCGGAAACACCTCAACGCTGATCCCCGGACAAATCTCCGGGTTCCTCCGGATCCCCTCCGCATCCAGCAAAGTCATCTGCCCAGACGCAATCAATGGCTCATAGTTCGGCGCAAGATAGCTCACCTTGTCCCGGTCGAGTTGCAGCCGCCCATGCTCCACCTCACCCCGATGCGCAAAGTACCGCGCATTAGGAAAAGTAGGCATTACCGAACCATCCGCCAGCAACGTCGTATTCCACCCACAGTGGTCGAAGTGCAGATGCGTATTGATCACCACATCCACCTCTTTCACCCACACCCCCGCCGCCGCGAGCGACCGCGGTAGAAGCTCCTGGCTGCAATGAATCTCCCGCATCTTTGCTGACTGCTTGTTACCCACCCCGGTCTCAATCACCACCGTCTGCTTGCCCGTCCGGACCACCACCGTATTCAGCCCCAGCACAATCCGGTTCAGCTCATCCGCAGGCGCGCGCTTCTCCCAAAGCGGCTTCGGCACCACCCCAAACATCGCCCCGCCGTCGAGCCGGTAGGTCCCGTCCGTGCACACCGTGACCTCAATCTCGCCGACCTGTCTCCGCGCACGCACCAAACCGGAAGCCTCGGTAGACAGGGGCGCGCTGTGATCCTGGCTCATGGCAGTCCTCTCTCACAATCGTACTGTGAGAGAAGACTTAGCCAGAAACCCTTACGCGTGAGTCGAGTGTGCGGCAGCCAACAGCTCAGCACCCACCGAACTATGCTCCCCACCTACGCCGGCAACCATATCCGCCGTAACCGCAGCGGTCACAAGTGCGCCCGCTGTCGGAGCGCGCTTGGCCTGGAAACACTGCCGGCAAAGCACGGGCCGTCCCTGCGTCGGCTTAAATGGCACCGTCGTCTCAATGCCGCAAGCCGAACACTCCGTACGCGTCTCGGTTCGCGACAGACCCGCCGCAGCAGGCCCCGTGCCAGTCTTCATCCCCACCCCGGCACGCTTTGACTTACAAGGTTTGCATCGCTTCGGATCGTTCTTGAACTGTTTGTCGAAGAAAAAGAGTTGTTCCCCAGCGGTAAAGATGAACTCACCGCCACAATCTGCACAGGTTAGGAGCCGATCTATGAATTCCATGCCGCTTCTCCCGTATCGACGAAGAAGGAAGAACTTAAACGTAGCCCGTTTGTTCAGGCGTCAGTGAAAGATCAACCTCGACCATCAACATGCTTCTTGGATTTTGAAGGGGGCCCGATGCTGCAAAACGTCTTCGTTAGGCCGGTCATTTTGAGCCGCTCGGTCAGCTCTCTCTGCCGGGTGTCAGTGGAATGGCGGGAGTTCCATCGTACTGACGATTCAGCGGGCCGCCTCTTTCATACTCTCCAAATCGAAGAGGAGACGACCCGCCATGGGTTACGGAGCCTGCAACACTAATCCTGCTCCTTACGGACCTTCTTGCGATTACGCTTGCGAGCGAGCGCTTCTTTTACGCGCTTCTTTTCGCCGGGTTTCAGATAAAACGAGTGACGCTTTACTTCCTTGATAATGTCTTCCGTCTGCACTTTGCGCTTGAAGCGGCGCAAAGCATTTTCAAGGGGTTCGCCCTCTTGTACTCGAACCTCTGCCAAGAAAAATACACCTCCAAACCGTCCCAATGGGGTAGCTTAAGAATACCTTGTTTCGTACCCAAACCGCATAAATCCTTGGTAATTTGGCACCCACTTTGTGACGTCATCAATTCAAATTCAACCTTTCGATCCTATCCGAGTAAAATCGCTTATATGATCCGCCCTTACCAGGGAATAACCCCCATCATTCCAACAAGCTGCTACGTCGACCCCTCCGCGCAAATCATCGGCGACGTCATCCTCGGCGAGCAATCCAGCGTGTGGATGAACGCCGTAGTCCGCGGAGATGTTAACTCAATACGCATAGGTCCCCGCAGCAATGTGCAAGACTGTGCAGTGTTACACGGAATGCGCTACCTTTACCCCGTCATTGTCGGGGAAATGGTAACCATAGGTCACAACGCCACAGTCCACGGTTGTGTCCTCGAAGACAACGTTCTCGTAGGCATAGGAGCCACCATCCTCAACAACGCCCGCATCGGCGAAGGCTCCATCATCGCCGCCGGAGCCGTCATCCCCGAACAGACCATCATCCCCCCCAACTCCCTCGTAGCCGGAGTCCCCGGAAAGATCCGCCGCACCCTCGGCGACGAAGACCGCGCCCTCATCCTCAAATACGCGACAAACTACCTCGACTACACCGCCATCTACCTCAAAGAGACCTCCGGCAAATAACTCCGCGGCGCATCTTCGCTACACTTAAGCTCAATGGCCATTTTGAAAGCAGTTCGCGGCACCCGGGACCTCCTCCCGCCTGAAACCGCGCTTTGGAACCACGTCGAATCCACCGCCCGCGCCGTCTTCGCCCGCTACGGCTTCGGCGAAATCCGCACCCCCATCTTCGAATCCACCGAACTCTTCGCCCGCGGAGTAGGCGAAGAAACCGACATCGTCTCCAAGGAGATGTACACCTGGGAAGACCGCGGCCGCGCCGAAAGCAGCGGGTCTGACAAAGGGGGCCAATCCCTCACCCTCCGCCCCGAAAACACCGCCGGCGTAGTCCGTGCCTACATCGAGCACAAACTAGCCGACACCGGCCAGCTCCAAAAGCTCTTCTACATCGGCCCCCAGTTCCGTCGCGAGCGCCCCCAGCGCGGCCGCTACCGCCAATTCTGGCAGATCGGCGCCGAAGTCCTCGGCCCCACCTCCTCCGGCTCCGACAGCCCCCTTCGCGACGCCGAAGTCCTCGAGATGCTCGCAACTTTCCTCAACGAGCTCGGCATCCAGAACTGGCGTCTCGCCCTCAACTCCGTAGGCTCCGCCGCCGACCGCGCCCGCTACAGCGTCGCCCTCCGCGAAGCCCTCGCCCCCGTCAAGCACCAGATGTGCGAAGACAACCAGCGCCGCGCCGAAACCAACCCCCTCCGCGTCCTCGACTCCAAAGACCCCAACGATCAGGACCTCATCAACGCGCTGCCCAAAATCGCCGAATACCTCGACGAAGACTCCCGCACCCACTTCGCCCAGGTCAAAGCCGCACTCGATGCCTGCGGTGTCCCCTACGAAGTCGAACCCCGACTCGTCCGCGGCCTCGACTACTACACCCGCACCACCTTCGAGTTCACCATTCCCGACGGCAGCGGCCTCGGCACCCAGAACGCCCTTCTCGGCGGTGGCCGATACGACGGCCTCTCCGAGATGCTGGGCGGCCCCAAAGCCCCCGGCATAGGCTTCGCCATAGGCGAAGACCGCCTGATCCTAACCCTCCAAGCACAACTTGAATCCAAAGAATCGGGTGCCCCGGGTCCCGATTCTGGGACCTGGGTTTCCACAAAACTAGACGCCTTCATAGCCCCCATGGGCACACCTCAAAACGCCCAGGCCCTGGCCCTCGCGCAGGAACTTCGTCGCGCCGGTCTCTCCGTAGAAGTGGGCGACGGCACCTTCCGCTTAAAAAAATCCTTCGAAATCGCCGACAAACTAGCCCGCAACATCATCATCTTCGGCGAAGACGAAGCCGCCACCAACATCCTCACCGTAAAAAACTTCGCCACCACCCAACAAACCAAAATCCCCCGCAACGACTTAGCCACTGCGCTGAAATCCTGATCCGCTCCATCGTCAAAAGCAAAAGGAAGGCGTCATCGGACAACGCGCCCCCACAACTTCGTCATCCTGAATGCAGTGAAGGATCCCAATATTTGTCTTTTGCTTTTGCCTTTGCAGTGGCCGTTGCCTTGGCCCTTCCTCTTCATTCACAAGAAAGCGTCATCTCGACCGAAGCGGCTCACGGCTGTATCGTGGGCCGCGCAGTGGAGAGACCACCGCATTTCGCCTTTGTCTTTGCCGTTGCTTCTAGGTAGCCGAAGGCTTCAGCCTTGGGCCGCTCTACTGAACATCTAGAGCGAGCGAGCTCAGAATACCCGGAGCCAAGCACCCCACTCTGCAAAAAAATAGTTTCATCGCATCAGCCACATTGCTGTATGGTTTTCTGACCGACAAGGGGAAACGATTGCACATCCATACAACGGCATCCTGGCCCGCGCGTGAAGATCGCCGGGCTGCGCTGGTCTGGCTCGCCATCTTCTGGATCTTCGTAGGCGTCGGCTTCGGCTTCGATCTGCACAACTACCTCCATGAGCAGCCGGCCGTACCCAGGATCGTCCACGTACATGCCATCGCCACCACGCTCTGGCTACTCACTGCAACCGCGCTTGTGCTCATGGTCGAAACCGGCAATGTCCGCCTCCATCGCCGCTTCGGTTGGTTTGCGGCCGGTTACGCCGTTCTCACTCTTGTGATCGCCCCCTGGTCCGAACTCAGTTGGCAAGCCTTGAACCTTCCGACTCCCGGTTCTCTGCCTCCTCAATTTCTTTCCATCGCGTTCAGCGGAGTCATTTGCATGGCCTTGCTGCTGCCGTGGGGCATTCTCCTGCGGCGCAATTCCGCCGCCCATCGACGCGTCCTCATTCTGGCCACCATCTGCATCAGCGACGCGGGTTTTTCCCGGATGGTGAGCCTCTTTCTGCCTGCACCGACTACCTTTCTCGGCACCTACCTGTTTTACGAGGGCGGCAATCTGCTCCTCATCGTTCTGATGTTTCTCTGGGACTGGAAACGCAACCGGATAATGAAACAGTTCCTATGGGCAGCCTCACTCGTCACCGCGATGGGCCTGGCGGCCACGGGCCTCTACTTCAACGAGACATGGAAATCGATCACGCGCTCGTGGTTGGAGGCGTGGGGGCGGCACATGCTGTAAAGCCACGCGTCCTGACGCGGACGTACGCCGGGTGCCCCATCCCTCGCGGTCTCATCGCGAAGAGAGGGAAGTAGTCGCCCAGCTGCCACTTGTTGCCGTCATCCTGAACGAAGTGAAGGATCCCTGTATTTGTCTTTTGCCTTTGCCTTGCCGTCGCTCCTAGGTCCCCCAAGGCTTGAGCCCTGGGCCTCTTTAGCCCGCCAATTTTTATAGCGGAAGGCTTTTCAGCCAGGCGCGGAAAGGAGGGCCGAGATCCTCGCGTTTGAGAGCGAACTCTACAGTGGCGCGGAGGAAGCCTTGCTTGTCGCCGGCATCGTGGCGCTTGCCCTCGTAATGGAAGCCGTAGACCTTTTCGTGTTGAAGAAGGGCTTTGATGGCGTCAGTGAGTTGCAATTCGCCGCCTGCGCCAGGGGTAATAGTCTCGAGCATGTCGAAAATGCGGGGGGTCAGGATGTAGCGGCCGATGATCGCATTTTTCGACGGCGCATCTTCGAACTTTGGTTTTTCGACCATGTTCTTAACATCGAGGAGCCGGGGATTCTTTGGGTCCGGGACGCAGTCGAGAACTCCGTACGCAGAGATGCTGGGCCCTTCGATGACTTCGGAGGCGAGGATGCTGCACTGCGTCTCGTTGAAGGCTTCGACCATCTGCTTCATGCATGGAACGGAGGAGTCGACGATGTCGTCTGGGAGTAGGACGGCGAATGGTTCGTCGCCAACGATCTCTTTGGCCTGGAGGACCGCGTGGCCGAGGCCGAGGGGTTCCGCCTGACGCGTGTACGTGACACGGGCGAGTTTGGCAACTGCCCGGGTAATCTCCAACAGTGCCGTTTTGTTCTTCGCGGCCAGGTTCGCTTCGAGTTCGGGACTACCGTCGAAGTGGTCCTCCATCGTGGATTTGCCCCGGCCGGTGACAATGATGATCTCGTTGCAGCCTGCAGCAACGGCTTCTTCGACACCGTATTGAATAAGCGGCTTGTCGACGAGACAGAGCATCTCCTTCGGCATAGCCTTGGTGGCGGGAAGAAAACGCGTGCCCAGTCCTGCGGCAGGGAAGACGGCTTTGCGGATTTTCTGGGGAGTCATGAGTGGAGGTTTTCTCTCGTCTTACACGTCATCGTCAATCGTAGCAAAGAGATTTCAGGAGGAGCTGTTACTCCGTAATGGTTTTGTGTCGGTTGCTCAGGTCAGAGAACAGGTGAGTCGTCGTGCAGCATAGCCTTGCGGATGACCTTGATCGGCGCCGCCCCCTGGCGCATGAAGGTATCGTGAAACTGCTGCAGGTCGAAGGCTGCTCCCTGCTTCTTCATCAAGTCCGCGCGCAGTTTCATAATCTCGAGCTTGCCCACAGTGTAGTAGAGATAAGTGGCGTCGGCCGTGCCGCGCTTGGTCTCGACGAGGCCCGCGGCGGGGGATTGGTACCCTTCGGTGACAAAGAAGTCGACCGCCTGGTGGAAGGTAAATTGGCCGGTGTGCAGCTTGATCGAATTAACGAAACGGGCGTCGCGGAGCAGCGCATCCTGTAGCTGGCCGAGCCGGATAAGCTTGGCTTCGTGCTCGTTCTGTGCTCCGGTCCCCGGTTGGCCAAAACCCTGGTCGAGCATCATTTGCTCGCAGTAGTGGGCCCAGCCTTCAATATTGCTGCTGGCACCGAGAACTTTGCGGATAGTAGAAGGGAACTGGGGCATCCAAAGAAACTGGACGTAGTGGCCGGGATAGGCCTCGTGCACGCTCGTACTGATGACGGTGCCGACGTTGAACTCCGCCATGTGCTCGGCGACGCGCTGCGCGGTCCAGTCTTTTTGAGGCAATGTGACGTTGAAGTAGGCCTTCGTGGAGTGGGTCTCGAAGGGCCCGGGCGGGTCCATCGACGCAAAGGTGGTGGCGCGCATAAAGGGCGGAGTCTCTTCGAGCGTCGGTTCGACCTTCGAAGGAATGGTGATGATGTGATGGGTGTCGATGAAGGAGATGAGACTGGAGAACGTGCCCTGAAACGTGTTGAGAAGCTGGTTCGGTGCGGGATGGATGGCGGCTAGTTCGGCAAGGACCTCTTGAGGAGTCTTCGCGGGGTCAATCTCCTTCGCGATACGCGCAAACTCCGCCTGGTTTTTATGGAGGTCATCGAACGCTATCTGGAGCAGGCGGTCCAGAGGGATGTCGACCATTTCATCGTAATGAAGTTTCTTGGCGAAGGTGTCTGCGCCGAGCTTGTAGTCGCCGTTGGAGCGAGGGAGGAGATCAGACTTCATCCATGCGCCGTAGGACTTGAGGGCATCAATGAGAGCGCCATTCGATTTGGCGAACGCGGCTTTGGCATCGGTATCGGTTGCGGCGTCAGGACCGGAGAAAAAGGCGGAGGGAACGTCATTCTGGAAGAAGCTGACGTCGCCGTCGATTTGTTCGATGCCGATCTCGGTGTAGACGCGCGGCGGGTTTTTCAGGTTTTTGCGGGCTTCGAGAAGCGCTTGGGGAATCAACTTTTCCCGCTCGACGGCGGCGCGAAGGCGGGTGTTAGTCGAGGCGTAGGGACGTTCCATGATAACGAAGATGGAGTTAGTGATTCCCGAGGAGTAAATGTCTGGGTTTTTCTCCCAGGGCCGGATCACTTCGAGCGTGAGGAGCTGGCTGCGGATATTGTTGAGCAAAATCTCCCGGTCGGCAGCCACCGATGCGTCAAGCGCCGAAGGATCGACTGCCTCAACCTTCTTCTCGTAAGTGCGGAGAGCGGTAATCTCCCGTTGCACCGCAGCAGCCGAGTAGTCTTCGAGCTGGGTATCGTACTGATGAAGACCCGCAGAGGTGCCGGCGGTAGGGGCGAAGCGGAAGTAGACTTCGGAAAAGTATTGATCGGAGATGAAGTTAAAGGTTTGGACCCCGCCGTCCGCGGAGAGGTGCTGGGCTGCAGTGAAAGAGGATAGGAGGGCGGCGAGGGCTAGGGTTGCGAGGGAGTAATAGCGCATAAGTCTTGGGATAGTGTAAGGCGCAACGATGCCGAGTGGAAACTGGGCAGCTTACTGGCGGCCTGGTCCGGAGGCTATTCGTTCTGGGCGACCGGAACCACTCCGTAGCGGCTCATGACGGCGGCGATGCCCGCGACGTTCGGACCGTCATTGTGGAAGTGAGCAGCAATTTCAAAGTAGTACTCCGGACCCATGATGCCTGGAGTCTGGAGACAGAGGATGCGTGCGGCTTTCCCGCTGCGATTTGCATAGAAATGTGAGGTGCCGCGGGGAATGAAAAGCGTCGTTCCGCGGCGAATCTCATTGGGTTTGTCGTTCAGGGTCCACGTCATGGTGCCGTCGACGCCGAAGATTGTCTCGTCGTACTTGCGGTGGATGTGGGGAACCGGAATTCTAGCAAAGGGGGGGATGGTGAGTTCGAAAAGATCGAACGCTCCGGCGGTTTCATGGCGCGTCTTGAGGAAGGTAACACTCATCTCTCCGACGCGGATGGTTGGGTGCATTGGGTTAGCTCCTGCTGAAGAAATCATAAAGGAGAAGGTTTCTGTGTGCAGAGGATTAAACTAATTTGGGAAATCTTTTGGCGAATCAAGAGAATCGAGCAAGGCGCGGGTTTCGCTGAGAACATCTTCCGCTTTGGCTGAGGGTAGGGGCCAGCGAAGCGTGCCTTGCGGGGTGAATTGGGCTCCACGTTTGGAGTTGCGGCTGACCAATTTCATCAGCATTGCGGGATTAACCGCGGCGTGGGCCAGTTCGTCGGGGCTGGCGTTGACGGCGGCGAACTTGACGTGAAGCATCTCAACAAAGGATTTGATGGGCTGCTTCTTGTTGCCGTTGGGATTGGGCAATTCAATCTGAGTGCGCTTGCGGTCGAGCTGAGAGATGCCGAGTTGTTCGCAATGTAGCCGGATCTCGGCTGCCGCGAGCAGGTTGAGAACGGCCTCGGGCGGCGTACCGTAGCGGTCCTGCAGCTCCGCGCGCACATCGCCGAGGTCGGCATGGGTCTCCGCTCCGGCGATTCGTTTGTACATGCGCAAACGCTGGTTTTCTTCCGGAATGTAGTCGGAATCGATGCGGACGGAGACGCCAAGGTTGATCGTGGTAGCAGCATGGGCGGGCTTTTCCTCTTCGCCCTTCATCTTCCGGACAGCCTCCTCGAGCATAGAGGTGTAAAGCTCGAACCCGATCGCCTCAATGTGGCCGGACTGCTCACCGCCCAGCATATTTCCTGCGCCGCGCAGTTCAAGGTCGAGCGCGGCGATCTTAAATCCAGCCCCCAGGTCAGAAAATTCTTTGAGTGCTGCGAGCCTGCGGCGCGCGATCTCGGTCAATTCAGTCTCGGGCGGGATGAGGAGATAAGAATAAGCTCGGCGATTGCTGCGGCCCACGCGGCCTCGAAGCTGATACAGCTCAGACAGCCCGTGTCGGTCCGCGCGGTTGATGATGATGGTGTTGGCAAGGGGAATGTCCAGCCCGTTTTCGATGATCGAGGTGGCGACAAGGACATCATACTCATGATTCATGAACGCGAGCATGACGCGCTCAAGCTCAGCCTCAGGAAGCTGACCGTGGCCGATGACAATGCGGGCTTGAGGAACGAGTTCGCGGATCTTGCTTGCGAGGTCGTAGATGGTCTCGACGCGGTTGTGGACAAAGTAGATTTGGCCTCCGCGCTCAAGCTCCATCTCCACTGCGGTCCGGATCAGCTTTTCGTCGAACTTGGCGACGATAGTTTGGATGGCCATGCGGTCTTTGGGCGGAGTCTCAATCACCGACATGTCGCGGAGGCCGATCAGCGACATATGAAGGGTGCGGGGAATCGGCGTCGCAGACATACTGAGAACGTCGATGTGTGCCCTCATCTGTTTGAGGCGCTCTTTGTGACGCACGCCAAAGCGCTGTTCTTCGTCAACGACGAGAAGCCCGAGATCCTGAAACTTCAGGTCCTTCGAGAGAATCCGGTGAGTGCCGATAAGGATATCGACCTTCCCCTGTTCCGCTTTTTCAAGGATCACTTTTTGCTCCTTAGGCGTGCGGAAGCGGGAAATCATCTCGACGTTGACAGGGAAGTTAGCGAACCGGCGTTTGAAGGACTCGTAGTGCTGGAAACTGAGCACCGTTGTCGGCGTTAAGACCGCAACTTGCTTCCCATCCTGCACAGCCTTGAAGGCAGCTCGCATGGCAACTTCGGTCTTGCCGTAGCCGACGTCGCCGCAAAGCAATCGATCCATCGGCTGAGTGGACTCCATATCACGCTTGATGTCTGCGATGGCGGTAAGCTGATCGTCGGTCTCGTTGAAGTCGAAGGCATCTTCGAACTCATGCTGCATATTGGTGTCTGGCGAGAAGGGTGTGCCTTGCGCGGCTTTGCGTTGGGCGTAGAGCTTCAGCAGCTCGGCCGTCATATCGGCCATCGCCTTCTTTACGCGGGCCTTGGTCTTTTGCCAGCCCTGCGTGCCCAGCTTGTTGAGTTCAGGCGGCGGCCCGGTCTCACTGGAGCGGTACTTCTGGATCAGGTCGAGCCGCGTGAGCGGAACGTAGAGTTTGGCTTCATCCGCGAACTCAAGAATCATCAGCTCAAGCGGGATACCAGACTCCTCTTCGATGACGCGAAGGCCGCAGTAGCGCGAGATGCCGTGTTCAACGTGGACGACGTAGTCGCCGACCGCGAGGTCGCGAAAGTCGGAGATGAACGCGGCGGCTTTCGATTTGCCACGGCGGACGGGCCGTGCGGAGACGTCCGCTTCGTCAGAGAGGTCCTGGGCACCGAAGATGACAATCTGGCGGGCTGTGGTCTTGTCGAGATCGAGAATCTGCACGCCCGCTGCCATCGTGGTCTTGACGATGACGGGTGTGCGCAGGTCGCCCGCGAGGTAACTGGATTCGCTATAGACATTGGCGCTGCCCGGGGCTTCGCTACGGGAACCCAGGCGATAGGGGAGTTGATATTCCTGCAAAAGCCCAGCGAGGCGTTCGACCTCACCTTGATTCGGTGCGGTGAGGAGGATGCGGGCCTCTTGCTTCATCAACGCGTTGAGCGCATCGATCAATGCTGGGATGGATCCATGGAAGCGCATGGTGGGACGGGTGGCGAAGTCGACCTCCGAGAGGTCGCTTCGGTCAGCATCAAGAACATCGACCGCGCCAAGCTGATCGAGCTCGATGCCGGAGAATCTGCGGAGGCGGTCTTCGAGGTCCCACGGAGAAAGATAAATATCTTCTGGCCGGATGAGATTGCCGATGCCGGAGCGTTCATGCCGCTGCTCGACCTTATTCCACCACCGTTCGCCCTGATTCTTGATCATGGCTGGTTCTTCAAGGAAGACGCGCGGCGCCGCCGGGCTCGAGGCACTGAGAAGATCGAGGAGGGTTTGGTTGGCGCCGGCGACGGGAGCGAAGAACTCCCAGCCCGGAAAGACGGTGGCCTCTCCGGTACGGGTGCTGACGTGGGTAAGGAGCTCGGTAGGCTCTTCGCCGCCTTCTAGAACTGCTCCAGCGGCACCGGCTCGGGTGAGGCGAGCATTGATCGCGGTCAGGATCTTCTCGGTGACAGGAGTTTCAGTGAGCGGAAGCAGCAACGCGTGGTCCAGAGACGAGCTGCTGCGCTGGGTCTCAGGGTCAAACTTGCGGATGGACTCGATCTCGTCGCCGAAGAAGTCGATGCGGACGGGACGGTCCATCTCTGGCGAATAGACGTCGAGGATGCCGCCGCGAAGCGTGACTTGGCCCGGCATCTCAACCACGTCGACCTTGGTGTAGCCGGCTGAGAGAAGATGCTCAACCAACATGTCCGGCATGTACTCTTCGCCTGCCTTCAGGTGGAGGGTGAGCGCGCGGTAGAAATCGCGGGGAAAGAGCTTCATGCACGCGGCTTCGACCGGAGCGATGACAAGGCGCCCCTGGCCAGTGGCGATCTTCCAGAGCGTGGCCGCCCGAGTCTCCTGGATCTCCGGGTGGGGGGAGAGGTTTTCAAACGGGAGAACGTCGTGTGCTGGGAGGCGAAGGACAGATTCGGCCGTGAGCGCCCCAGTGAGTTCGCAGGCACTAAGGACGGCAGCGTGAAGCGCTTCAGCCGCCTTGTTGTCAGCCACGATAATGACACTAGGGGCGTTAGCCGCGCGGACGAAGAACGGAAGGTAGAGCGCGCGAGCGGTAAAAGTGAGCCCGGACACACGTCTGCGACCCGTGCCTCCGCTCAGGTGGCGGCGTACACGCTCAAACGCTTCGGAGTGCTCCAGGTCCGCCAGGAGCTCGCGGACGAAGGGTAAAACCATACTGAATTGATTTTAGTTGAGTTGCGGTTTTCAGCATCTAATCTGGAGGAGTAGTATCTGTGACTTCGCAGGTCAAACCCCCTGCGACGCTGCGGATACTCTACCTTCGGACAGACAATCCGCTGAAGGAGGACTATCGCATGTTGAGCAAACGGATTTCCCTCGCACTGTTGGCAGTGGTGCTTCCTTTGCTTGCAGGATGCACTCGACACAGCAAGAGCGAACAGTATTACCTGATTGCCACGAACACAGCGGTGCCGTACTGGAAGTCGGCTGCGGATGGTTTTGCTGCAGCTGGAGCAGAGTACGGGGTTTCAGTCGACACGCGAGGGCCCGCGGGATTGAATCCGCAAGCGGAGGTGGATGAGTTCAAGGCGATGGTAGCCAGGAAGCCCGCAGGGATACTGGTGTCGGTGGCCAACTCGAAGCTGATGGCGCCGGAGATCGACGCCGCCATAGCAGCGGGAATTCCGGTAATTACAATCGACTCGGACTCCCCCGAGAGCAAACGCCTCTACTTCATTGGCACCAATAACCTTGAGGCAGGGAAGCTTGGCGGAAGACGCGTCGCCGCAAAGCTCGACGGGAAAGGCAATGTGGTGTTCTTCACCAACCCCGGCCAGCCGAACCTGGAGGAGCGCTTGAAGGGCTACCAGGATATCTTCGCAACTTTCCCAGGGATCAAGGTGGTAGAGGTGTTCGACATCAAAGCAGACCCCGGCAGTGCGCTGGATCAGGCAGGGGTCTACCTTGCGCGAACCGGCCCGGCCAAAATCGATGCGTTTATCTGTCTTGACTCCAGATCAGGCTCCAACGTTGCCGAGGCGTTCAAGCGACGAAACGCTACCGACCGGCTGTTGATCGCCATGGACGTGGATTCCGACACACTGGCGCTGGTAGGCGATGGGACCATCGATTCCACGATCTCCCAAAAGCCCTACACGATGGCTTTTCTAGGGCTTAAGGCGCTTGACGACATCCACCATTATCCCGTCAAACCGCTGGGAGGGGACTACGGGCTGGATCCTGACTCTCCATTCCCGGCATTCATTGATACGGGAGTGGCGCTGGTAGATAAGACAAATCTCGATCCGATTTTGCGGAAACAGACGGCAGCAAACCGGTAGCTCATGCCGGTGGAGACCATTTATTCCGTTGATGGGAAGGACCTCGTGCGTCTTTGCGGAAGAGAGCCGCGTCTGCAACTACATCAGCAAAACTAAATACGAGGTGCGAAGTGCGGAAGCTTTTCCTTGGCGCGTTTTTCGTTGGGACGACAGTTGGATGTTTAGGCATGCAGGCGGCGATGGCGCAGACAGCGCTGACTTATCAGAAGCCGCCGGTGGCGATCGAGCAGCTTCTCGAGGCGCCCCCGACGCCGATAGCGCGGCTCTCGCCAGACCGCAAGGTGATGCTGGTCGAACAGCCGGCGACGTTCCCGACGATTGCCGATGTGGCGCAGCCGCGGTACCGGCTGGCGGGGATCCGGTTCAATCCTTCGTCGAATGGACCGAGCGTGGAGCGGTACGACGTTGCGCTGCAACTGCAGGCCGTTGACGCGACGAAGGAGACTGCACCAAAGACGATCACGGGTCTGCCGGCGAAATTGAAGGCAGTGGACGCGATGTGGTCGCCGGATTCGAAGCATGCGGTGTTTGTGTCGCACGCGACTGCTCCGGCCACCGGCCTCGAGCTTTGGGTGATTGATGTGGCGACTTCTCATGCGCATCGGGTGGGGACGGTGAAGCTGAATGCAGTGCTGGGTTCTCCGTGCGAGTGGATGCCAGACAGTGCGTCGCTGCTGTGCAAGACGGTGCCAGCGAACCGCGGAGCTGCGCCGAAGGTGAGCGACACCCCCGCAGGGCCGGACGTGGAAGAGAGCTTGGGCAAGGTGAGTCCCGCGCCGACCTATGAAGACATGCTGAAGACGACGACCGACGAGAACATCTTCGAGTATTACGCGTCGTCGGAGCTGGCGGTGGTTTCGCTGAGCGGGGTGGCCAAGCCTTTGCCAGCCAAGGGTTTGATCGAGCGCGCGGCGCCCTCGCCTGATGGCCAGTATGCGCTGGTGTCGATCGTGCATCGGCCGTTCAGCTATACGTTTCCGTATGAACGCTTTCCGTTGAAGACAGAGGTGGTGCCGGTGAAGGGTGCAGGCGCGGTGAAGCTGCTGTCCGACCGCGGCGCGGTGGATAATCTGCCAATCTCGCGCGATGCGGTGGAACCGGGGCCGAGGGACTACCAGTGGCGTGCGGATGTTCCGGCGACGGTGGTTTGGGTTGAGGCTGCGGATGGAGGCGACCCGACGAAGCATGCCGCGATCGTGGATAAGGTGATGGCGCTGCCGGCTCCGTTCAGCGGGTCGGCGAGCACGATTCTGGAGCTTCCGATGCGTCTGGCGCGGGGCTTTGGGCCTGGTGCGCCGCGCGGGATCGAGTGGGGCAACGACCACCTGGCGATTGTGTCGGTGGCGCGGTTCTCGGATCGCAAGTCGATGATGCTGGCGTTCGATCCGTCCACGGGGAAGACCACGACGCTCTACTCGGGCTCTTCGCAGGATCGGTATCACAATCCTGGGCGGCCGCTGACGGCGATGAATGCGACCGGGCAGATGGTGTTGAAGCTGACGGCAGACGGGACGGGCGTGTACTTCCTCTCGCCGGGCGCGTCGCCGAAGGGGGACCAGCCGTTTGTGGGGGTGATGCCTGTGGGCGGCGGAGACCAGAAGATTCTCTATCGCTCGACCGATCCTTACTACGATGAGCCGATCGCGCTCCTGTCGGATTCGACGGCGCTGATTCGCCGCGAGAGCCAGACGATGTCGCCGAACTACTTCTCGGCTCCGCTTACAGGTGGAGAGCCGGTGCAATTGACGCACTTCCCCGGGCGCTACGACAACATCAAGATGCCGACCCGGCAGTTCCTCAAGTACAAACGCGCGGATGGGGTGGACCTGACCGCGATACTGTGGCTGCCGGCGGGGTATGACAAGAGCCAGGGTCCGCTGCCGACGCTGATGGAGGCGTATCCGGCGGAGTTCAAGACGCGGGATTCGGCCAGCCAGGTGAGCGGATCGCCGAATCGTTATCCGGTGTTTGGCGGGGGATCGCATCTTTATCTGGTGCAGGCGGGGTATGCGATTCTCGACAACGCAACCATCCCGATCATCGGCGAGGACAAGCAGGAGCCGAACGATACGTACGTGGAGCAGCTGGTCGCTGCGGCAAAGGCTGCGATCGATAAGGGTGCGTCGCTGGGCGTGGTCGATCCCAAGCGGGTCGCGGTGATGGGGCACAGCTATGGCGCGTTCATGACGGCGAATCTGCTGGCGCATTCGGACTTGTTCCGCGCGGGCATTGCAGAGAGCGGCGCGTATAACCGCTCGCTGACTCCTTATGGATTCCAGAATGAGGAGCGGACTTACTGGCAGGACCCGAAGCTGTACTTCGATATGTCACCGTTCAGCTATGCGGACAAGATCAAGACGCCGATCCTGCTGATTCACGGTGAGGCCGACGACAATACCGGTACGTATCCGATCCAGAGCGAGCGCTTTTATGCGGCGCTCAAGGGTCAGGGAGCGACGGTCCGTCTGGTGTTTCTGCCGCTCGAGCCGCATGCTTATGGAGCGCTTGAAACCAAGCAGCATGTGCTGTGGGAGATTGATCGCTGGCTGGATAAATATGTGAAGCCGGAGCAGCCAGTGGTTGCGGGTGGAACAAAATAGCTGACTCAGGTTGATGCCAAGAGGGGCAACGCTGATGCGCTGCCCCTTTTGCTTTTCTGGGCTTCGTGTGAGCTAGAGGGTTACGACAATCTTGCCGATCTGCGTGTTCGATTCCATATAGCGATGGGCGGCGGCAATATCGGTGAACGGGAATTTTTTGTCGATGATGACTTTGAACTTCCCGGCGGCGAGGTGGTCGTAGATATACTTCCTTGCCTTTCTGTACTCTTCGGGATTCGAAGCGACCTCGAAGAGGGTATAAGCCCTGATGGTTAGGAACTTCTTGAGCGCAGTGAAGAGCGGGTACGGAGTCGGCTCCGGGGCGAGCGCTCCGTACTCGAAGATGATGCCGTTTGTGGATGCGGCTGCTGCGAGCGCTTCGACGATCTTGCCTCCAATTGGATCGAAGATAATGCGAGCGCCTTTGCCGGAGGTGATTTCGTTGACGCGTGCGACCAGATCTTCATCGTTGGTGACGATGACGTGGTCCGCGCCGAGTTTGAGGAGGTCAGCTTTCTTTGCGGCGGTGCGTGTGACTGCGATGCTGATGGCGCCTTCCGTTTTAGCGATCTCGATGGCAGCAATGCCTACGCTGCTGCTCGCGGCCGTGATGAGGACGAAATCTCCTTTGGTGAGATGACCGAGCATAATCAGGCCACCGTACGCGGTCAGATACTGCATCCAGATGGCGGTGCCTTCGTCGTACGAGAGATTGGCGGGATATTCGGCGATCGCGGCGAAGGGGACGACGGCGACCTCTCCGTAGACACCGTAGGCGTTGAGGCTGAAGAAACCGGGGACTGTGCTGACCGTCTTACCGATCCAACTCGGGTCGACACCGGGCCCAACGGCTTCCACAATGCCTGAGGCCTCATAGCCGTTCTTTGCGGGAAGGACGGGCGTTTCGAGGTACTGGTCATTCCGGAACATGACCTCCGCTCGGTTGAGGCCGATGGCTTTGACGCGGAGACGGACCTCATTCTGGCCCGGTTCGGGCAGTGGCAGTTCATCGAACTGCAGGACTTCGGGCCCCCCGATTTTGTGGAAGCGAACGATTTTTACGGTGTTTGACATCAATACTCCTGCAATCTCTATTGCAATTGTTTAGATGATGGGGCAGGGTCGGAAGGTGCCAATGTCTGATGTAAAGGTTCGCGTCAACGACGACTTTATAATCCAAACGTATGGCGCGTTCTCTTTCCCCAGACCACCAAATTCAGGAGCTGCGCGATCAGCTTCGCCACCACGAGCATTTGTATTATGTCGAGGACTCGCCCGAACTGACCGATGCGCAGTACGACGCGCTCATGAACACTCTGAAGACGCTTGAGGCCGAGCATCCGGAGCTAGTAACGTCGGATTCGCCGTCGCAGCGTGTCGGCGGCAAACCAAAAGAGGGTTTCGCGAAGGTTGCGCACTCGCGGCCCATGTTGTCGCTCGACAATGCCTACAACGAAGAAGACCTTCGTGCATGGGACCAGCGGGTGAGGGATGCCCTCCCGAGCGCAGAGACGGTGCGCTATGTCTGCGAGTTGAAGCTGGATGGTCTATCGATGGCCTTGCACTACGCTCCGGGAACAAAGGGTGGTGCGCAATTGGAACGCGGACTGACTCGCGGGGATGGATCGATTGGCGAAGACGTTACGAGCAATGTGCGGACCATCCGTTCTGTCCCGCTCAGTGTCGCGGCCGCAAAACTGAAGGCGGCGGGGCTGCCCCAGAGCTTTGAGGTTCGAGGCGAAGTTGTTTTGCCGCAGGCTGCTTTCGCGAAGATGAATGAAGCTCGCGTGGCTGCGGGGATGGCGCCGGCGGTGAATCCGCGCAATGCGGCGGCGGGAACGATCCGAACGCTCGAACCGAATATTGTGGCGCAGCGTCGGCTGGATTTTTATGCCTACCTGCTCTTGCAGGATGGCGAGGCGCTGTTGCCATTGCAGTCGGACGCCTTGGACGCATTGCGAACAGCGGGGTTCAGGGTCAATCGGCATGCGCGAACGGTGAAGAACATCGAGGAGGTGCTGAAGTTCATCGTTAACGCCGAGCCGCTGCGCGACACCCTGGGCTACGAGATCGACGGTGTGGTCGTGAAGGTGGATGCCACAGCGCAGCAGAAGCGGTTGGGTTTTACAGGGAAGGCTCCGCGATGGGCAATTGCGTATAAATTTGCAGCACGGGCGGGAACAACATGGCTCGAGGATGTGCTTTTTCAGGTCGGGCGGACCGGTAAGGTAACTCCCGTGGCTGCGCTCGCGCCGGTGTTTATCGGTGGAACAACGGTCACACGCGCGACGTTGCACAATGCCGATGAGATTGAGCGTCTTGGGGTGAAGATCGGCGACCTTGTCGAGGTGGAGCGCGGTGGCGATGTGATTCCCAAAATCACCCGCGTCGTAGAGGAAAATACATCCGAGATTTCGCGCCGTCCGATTACTTTTCCGAAGCATTGTCCTCGATGCAAAACTGAACTGGTCCGCGAAGAGGGCGAGGTAGATTGGCGTTGCATCAATGTGAGTTGCCCGGCTCGTCTGGAAGAAGAGTTGCGGCACTTTGCCTCACGCGGCGTGATGAATATCGAGGGTCTGGGCGAGGTGATGGTTGCACAACTCCTTGGCCATACCATCGCTGAGCATGCGGCGGAGGAAGCGGTCCAGAATGCCGATGACAATGCTGCCGCTGAAGCTCCGACCCGGGGTGCGCTCGTCCACTCTCTGGCCGATATCTATCATCTGAAAAAAGAAGATCTCCTCCAACTGGAACGAATCGGTGAGAAGACCGCCGACTCGCTGCTTGAGCAGATTGAGCGCTCGAAGCAGGCGTCACTCAATCGCGTGCTGCTCGGGCTTGGTATTCGACATGTCGGAGAGCGCACCGCACAGGCCCTCGCGGACGAGTTCGGCAGCATGGATTCGTTGATTGCCGCAACAGAGGAGGAGCTTACGCGGATTAACGACGTTGGCCCCAAGGTCGCGCAGGCAATCCGCGAGTTCTTCGACAACAAGCGAAATCTCGATCTCGTTGAACGTCTGCGACAGGCTGGCCTCACCTTTACTGCGGAGAGGCGTGTGCGTGGCTCAAAGCTCGAAGGACTAACCTTTGTGCTGACGGGAACTTTACCGAATCTCACACGTGATGTGGCCAAAGAGAGAATCGAAACTGCGGGTGGGCGCGTTTCGGGCAGTGTGAGTAAGAAAACGGACTACATTGTCGCCGGAGAAGAGGCGGGCTCGAAGCTCGATAAGGCAACCTCGTTGGGCGTGAAAGTGCTCGATGAAGGTGGATTACTGCAGTTGCTGGAGGATGGGCCGGCTAAGGCTTAGGCGAGGCAGTCTTCGGTTCGGTCGAGCTGCTTCGCGTTTCGGTGTGGAATCCGCAGGCCTTCATTGCGGCGACAGGTTCGGGATTCTTCATAAACGTCTCCCACACGAACGCGGTTCGAAGATTCTCAGCCATCAGCAAGCCAATTCCAAGGTCAATACCAAGAACGTCGGGGTCATACCAATGGAGTTCAGGGTGGAAGGCATCGCAGAATCCGTAGCGTCCCCACGCGTCTGCGCCGTACTTATCGCGAAGCGCGCGCAAAACGTGAACGCAGTCGCGAGGAAGAAACGGTAGCGAGCCAGCCGCAGCACACGGCACAACCGAACCGTCCACTGGCCCCTGCAGGGGAGGCCCGCCCCATGCCGTGTAGCCGTGCTGCCAATCCGACGCGCTCACTCCCCAATAATCATCTGTGTAGCCGCGATTCAAACTAAGACAGAAGGCTTTGTGCGCTCGAGTAGCAGTAATCGAGTTGGCGAAGTAATCGGCGTAGGCATCGCGCTGGCGGGCGAAGTCAAACCACGCGTGAGAGTACTGGTGAACAAAAAGTGGGTCCCGCCCGCTGATGTAAGTGTAGGGCCCGAAGGTCATGGGAGGCCGTGTGAAGGCGTTCCATGATTCAGGAGCAACCGGATGGGTCGGAGAGCCGATCGCGAGGAGATAAAGCATCATCAGTTCGCAATAGTGGTCCCACCGGGTGGCAATGAAGCCAAACTCAGGTCGCCAGCCCATGGAAAACGTCTTCCCGCCATTCAGCATCCACGGCCAGTCCACGCGGTTGTAAAGCTGCGTCGCGAGGTCCGTGATCTTCGGATCTCTGAAGTAGGCCCTCGCGGTAAGCACGCCGCAAAGGAAGAGCGATGTATCGATGGAAGAAACCTCAACATTGACGAGCGGCTTGCCTGTCTTCACGTCGTTGAAGTGGTAGAAGAAACCGTGTTCATTCGGCATCTTGTTGAGGTGAAAATCGAGCGTGGTGATGACCTGCTTTTTGATCCGGTCCGTCGAATAGTAGCCTCTGCGGTCGGAGATGCACAGCGCCGTAAGGCCAAACCCGGTTGCGGCGATACTGGAGGCGAAGTGCGTGTCGAACTCTCCGCTGGAGGTCTTATTCACCGCGCGGTCGAGCACCTGCCCACTAGCAGCATCCGCCTGCTCCGTGAAGTAGAGGCAGGCCGCATGCTCCATGTCTTCCAGAAAGGCAATGTCGTCATCGCTTAAAAGCCGATTCAGACCAGCCGGAGCCGTTTGGGGCTGTTGAGCCTCTGAGAAGGGAGAGGGTAGCGCGGCCGACAGAAGGGCTCCGCCGAGCAACTTCGTCGCACTGCGTCGCGTGAGTTGAGGCGGACTCGAGGAACTTTCACTCATTCGTTATCTGTCGCAAGGCTTGGTCTTTCCAATTAAATCTAACTTCGAGTACTGCAGAAGGTCTTAGTGGCCCGGTGCCGTGAGGAGAACGAGTCCCTGTGGAGGAATACTAATCGTGACAACACCGTTTTTGAGCGAAAGCTTCTGTGCCGGTGAGGGTTGGCCCGCTGCGCGTAGTTGCACGATCTGTTCGCGGCTAGGAAATGCGGGACGGCCCATCGCATCGTAGCTTTTGATGACGTTTCCGTGATCCGCATCCAGTCGCCACATTTGAATCGAAGCGCCGGGCGAAACTCCCTCCAATTTCAGGCTGATGGTCTTCACCGCGCCAGGGTCAGCTGGAGGCGCTGTATAGCTCGCGCCTGTCCCGTAAGGTGCCGCGTAGTTCCAAAGCGCGATGGCAACCGAGCCGTCGCTTCTTCTCGTGGCAAGAACAGAGTCGGAGTCCACCTTCAGCCGTCGATCGCCGAGTTGATGCAGCATCGCGAACGCGTTCAGCGCCGGCTTGCCGATCCCGTCTTCAGCCACCAGCCCAAAACCTCCATAGAAGGGAGTCTTAACCACCCCCTGCTCTTCAAAGACATCGGAGAACGACCAGTAACTCATGGCTTCCGTAAGTCCGTCACATTGGCTGATGGTCGTGGCAAGCCATGGGCCCATATACACGGAGTCTGTCACGTCGGGCTCATTGGCGTAGCTCGCGTTGTACTCGCTGAAGATGAGCGGCGTCTTGGGAAACGGCGAGGCGGCTATCTCGTCGTGGACTTTGCTGACGGCACGACAGACCATACGGTCGCGCGGAATCTGCTCGTCAGTCCCGAAGACATCTTTCGCGGTGTCATTTGCGTAAACATGTGTCGTGACGAAGTCGACAGGTATGTTCTTCTCTTTGCAGTGTTGAAGAAAGGCTGCTACCCACGCGGCTTGCGCGGTAGAAGGGCCGCCGATGCGAAGCCGCGAGCTGACCTTTTTGATCGCCAGCGCGGTGTGGTCGTAGAGCTCGAAGTAAGTTGGCTGCTTCGGCTGCCCGCCCCAAAAGTCGAGGTTAGGCTCGTTCCACACCTCAAACCGCCATTTAACAACCTCATCGATTCCATATCGGTCGATAAGGTGTTGCGTAAAGGCGATGATCATCGCATCCCAAAGCGCGTAATCCTTCGGTGGAGAGACGTTCTGCTTGTACCAGAAGGCATGTAACGCGGACGGGTCAGAGGCCATCTTCCTCGGCATGAAGCTGAGCTCGACGAAAGGCCGAATGTGATTGGCGAGCAAGCCGTCGTAAATCTGATCGACGTAGGAGAAGTTGTATGGGGAAAGTCCGGGTTGTGCCGCGACGGCGGCCTGGCCGGGATTCTGCGTGTAGGCGTTTGGATCGTAGAGCCCCACATCGTCCATGAAGATGCCGTGAAAGCGCACAGCGTCGAAATCAGTGACAGCCTTCACCGTATGCAGGTCATCGCGATAGCTCTGCCGCAGCGACAGAATGGCCCGGCCTGAGCCGAAGATCTGCTCCCAGAAGTGAGGAAAGGGTGTGCCCGCGTCTCGTGCATTAATGATGATGGTCTGCGATTCGGGATTGGGTTGAGCGTTCAGCGCGACAGGCAGGGTGAGAAGAAGCGTTGACGCAGCGAAGAAGAAACGGCGAAGGGTGTTTTGGGTGCGCCCACTCTGTGCGGAAGTCATAGCTCAATGGTATAGATGAGAGAAAAACACCTTTGGGTGCACCTCACGTCCAAAGGTGTTTTTTCCAACTCCATCAGATCTGGAATCGAGCAAGGAACTCGATCTCCCCGCCTGCCGCAGCTCCCTGCACAACACCGAACTACGGATTCGGCCTCAGCCGCGATCTTCTTATCCCATTGAATCCGCGCATTTTCTCAAGACGGCAAGACGAAGCGCACCACGGCTCGGGCTTTCGATCAGCGACCCAGTCTGTGGTTCGC
Source organism: uncultured Acidobacteriaceae bacterium (assembly GCA_963841335.1). Lineage (GTDB taxonomy): Bacteria > Acidobacteriota > Terriglobia > Terriglobales > Acidobacteriaceae > Edaphobacter. Next base: position 2,597,917 of record CAWJCF010000001.1, read on the forward strand.
GAATCCACTTGGCGTTTCGAAAACCCGGGGGCCGGAAAAGCTAGTCATTTTTTATAAAACTTCAGGGGCGGACGGTCCACCGAGTTTGTGATAGCATCCGTCTTCCTCGAGATACGGGCTCAGAGAGGGCCCGAAATCGATGGTCATCCACGGCCGCTTGCCCCTCCCGGCGAGCTGGTGCGAGGAGAATAGTTTTTCCGGGACCCCCTCACAAGCCACGCAGGCTCTCCGCTGTGAGTTCCCGAATGGTCTAAATCACGGAGGAGGACTGCGGATATGAAGGTCTATCTGGGAAGTGATATTCGTAACGTAGCTGTAGTCGGGCATGCGCACTGCGGAAAAACCACTCTCGTCGCCGCTCTGCTGCATGCCGCCAGGATGACAGCGACCCAAGGCAGAGTGGAGGACGGATCTGCCGTAACGGCCTACGACGAGGAAGAGGTAGCGCGGCGAACCACCATGTCCAATGCCACAGCCTTCGCCGAGTGGAATGGCGTCAAGATCAACCTGATCGATACTCCCGGCTTTCATATGTTTTGCCACGAGACGCGCGCTGCGATGCTCCCGGTGGAAGTCGCCGCCGTTGTAGTCAACGCGCAAACAGGCATCGAAGCCGTGACCGACAAAGTGTGGAAGTACGCCGCCGAGGTCAACCTGCCGAGGATCGTCGTTATCAATCAGGTCGATCATCCCAAAGCCGACAGTAGAACAGGCCGCCAGAAAATGATTGAAGTCTTGCAGGAAAAGTGGGGACGGCAGGTGGTGCCGGTCCAGCTTTCCATCGTCGATCAGCATGGCTTTCACGGTGTGGTGGACCTGGTGACGATGAAGGCTTACTTGTACAAGCCCGACGGCGATGGCCGCGGTGAGGTTGGTCCGATTCCGGAAGCCGTCAAGGCGGATGCAAAGGCTGCGCATGAGGCGCTCGTGGAGCTTGTGGCCGAAGGAAAAGACGAGCTCATGGAAGAGTTCTTCCGCGAAGGCACAATCCCAGAGATGCATCTGATTCCCGCACTGCACGAAGCAATCCGCGAGGACAGAATATTCCCAGTGCTCTACATGAGCGGCTTGAGAAATGTAGGGACCGATCATCTCCTCGATTTTCTAAAGCTCTATGCGCCAGCGCCGACAGAGCGTGAACCCGTGGCAGCTCACGGCGTTCTCCACTCCGTAAACGGGCAGCCGAATGGCGGCGGAGCTCTCGAACTCCACGATGAAATCGTCATGCGCAAGGTCGATGACGGTGAGCCGCTTGCACTCTATGTCTATAAGACGATGGCCGACCCTTTCGCCGGAAGGATATCGTTCTTCAAAGTTCTCAGCGGCACGATGAAGACGGACAAGTCGGTACTGAACTTTACCCGCCAGGAGCCCGAGAAACTGGCCCACCTATCCATCATGCAGGGACGCAAGGCCATCGAGGTGCAGGAGCTCCATGCCGGTGATCTCGGTGCCGTCGCGAAGCTGCGCGTCACCCTCACCGGGGACACGCTCGGCGAAAAATCGCATGAGATCTTCCTCGAGCCAGTCCGTATGCCGGAGCCCGCGATGACCTACGCGATCGAGCCCAAGACCCGGGCCGACGAGGACAAGTTGGCACCCGCCTTGCATAAGGTGATGGAAGAAGATCCAATGGTCAGGTTCTTCCGCGACCCGCAGACGAACGAATTTCTTGTCGCTGGCGCCGGACAGCAGCACATCGAAGCGGTGGTCGCCAAACTGAAACGGCGATACCACACCGATGTCACCCTGAAAGCACCAAAGATTCCGTACCTCGAGACAGTGCGCGGCCGCGCGGAGTCTCAGGGCCGCTACAAAAAGCAGACTGGCGGCCACGGACAGTATGGCGACTGCAAAATTCGCATGGAGGCATTGCCGCGTGGTGGCGGCGTTGTCTTCGAGAACGACATCTTCGGCGGAGCCATTCCCCGGCAGTATGTCCCCGCGGTCGAGAAGGGGATTCGCGAATCCGCAGCACGAGGATTTCTCGCTGGCTATCCCGTCGTCGATATCAAGGTGACGGTCTTCGACGGCAGTTATCACGAGGTCGACTCCAGCGAGATGTCGTTCAAGATGGCCGCACGTCTCGCATTCCGCAAATGCATGGAGCAGGCAAGGCCAGTGCTGCTCGAACCGGTGATGAAAGTGGAGATTGAGACGCCGGATGACTTCGCCGGAGCACTGCTCGGCGATCTGAACTCCCGCCGCGGTCGGGTACAGGGCATGGATAGCGGATTGACAGGCACAACGCTCCGCGCAGAGGTTCCCCTGGCAGAGATGCTGAGCTACGGAACAACCCTCACATCCATTACCCAGGGTCGCGGCAGCTTCCGGATGGAGATGGGCCACTACGATGTGGTGCCCCCCCTGCTGGCTGAAAAGATTCTGGCGACGGCAAAGCAGCCGAATCGCGACGAACTCGAAGACTAGTCAGGACCGGCCTGCAACTTTGGCAAGTTGCAGGCCATTTCTGCTTCACCATGCCGCCACGCCCCGCAAATTCACAGAAAAATAAGGCATCCGTCACATTAGACGAAGAATTTCCTTCCGCATTTTGACAACTTCGGATATCCTGATTCCCATTCCAAGTACAGCATTAAAACTAAATCTGCCGGGTTTCAGATTTTGTACCTCCGTAATTGACTGAACTGGGTTGCCGCGGGTTCGCCGCGTTGCATCGCTGCATCGGTGTCTTTCTGGCAGACGGTCCCGACGGAATTAACGCATTTAGCGCCTAACTGCATCATTTTTTGGAGCCAGCCCTATGATTACGCGTTCCCGCCTACCTCGCTTCGGCGCCATTTTCATGTTGCTTTGCCCCCTGCTGGTCGGTGCGGCATTCGCGCAGCAGACTCTCGGCGGACTCACAGGCGTTGTCACGGACACTCAAGGAGGAATTCTTCCGGGTGTAACGGTAACGCTCATCGGCGACCAGACCGGACTCACCAGGACGCAGGTCTCCGGCAGCAACGGATTTTACGACCTGGCGAACCTGCCAATCGGCACCTATACAGTGTCGTTCACGCGCGACGGCTTCGAGACGCAGAAGATGACGGGCATTCCAATCCAAAGCGACCGCACCTCTACGCTCAACGTGCAGCTTAAGGTAGGCGCGGTAAACACGGTCGTCAGCGTCGAGGCGGTTCCACTGATGAACGCAGTGGACACGACGAACGGATACGTGCTCGATAAGGAACAGATCCAGTCGATCCCCCTACCAACCGGGAGCCCTTTGACCGCGGCGATTCTGTCGCCAGGGCTAAGCGCAGAGTTGCCCGGTGGCACAGGAGCCCTCTCCGGCCTCGGAAACCCGCCCATCTGGGCCAACGGACAGCGTGACACAAGCAATAGCTTCTCTCTCAACGGTGTCGACGCCAGCAACCTCTTCAACGGCAAGAGCACCAGCCAGGTCGCCTCAGCGCGCGTCATCAACAGCACCGGCGCTTCCACCAGCACCGGCGGCGGCGGTGTCATTCAGTCCGTGGCCTCGGTCTATCTCTCCATTGGCAACGCCATTCCGACCCCGGCGCCTCAGACCATCGAGGAGGTTCGCGTCAACGCCTCCATGTACGACGCGCAGCAAGGCTCAACCTCCGGCGCGCACATCGACATGAACACGTCGTCTGGCACCAACAGCTATCACGGGTCGCTCTATGGGATGCGCGCGACCAACTGGATCAACGCCGCCCCCTTCTTCTTCAAGAACGATCCAATCATCAATAGCAACCCAGCATTGGTGAACCCCGAACTACATCGCTACAACGTCGGAGGCACCTTCGGGGGGCCGATTATCAAGAACAAGCTCTTCGGCTTCGTGTCGTACCAGCATCTGCAGGTCTCTGATCAGGAGATCGGCGATGACTTCCTCACCGTCCCCGCGGGCCTCTCCGATACCAACCGCACCGCAGGCACGTTTGCTAACCTTGTCAACAATAACTTTTGCCCCGCCGCTGATGCTGAGGCAGGTAATTGCACAGCGCTCGGTAGCGGGAACATTGATCGCACTGCCCTCGCTCTCTTTAACTCACCGTCGCTGCCCGGCGAGCCCGGCAAGTGGCTCATCCCCAACGACAGCGGTGCCGCTCTCACCCCAAGTCACCCCTTCAACGCCTTCCTGCCCGGCACCGGCCGGTTCAAAGCCGACATGGCAGTCGCCAACATCGACTACAACGCCACATCGAGAGACACTCTCTCGCTCAAGTACTACTACCAGCACGATCCCACCCTCGCGCCCTACGCCTACTCCAGCGTCCCCGGCTTCACCGAGCACCTCGACTCCGGCGCGCAGGTCTTCTCCATCATCAACACCTACCTCGTCAAGTCCAACCTCAGCACCACTCAATCGATCGGCTTCATCCGTGAGAAAACCTGGATGGACAATGAGCAGCCCTTCGGCCCCAGCGCGATCCCCGGAGGCTCACAAGGAACAGTCTCCATCAATCAGTTCGGCTCGAACTATTTCCCCGGCGTCTCTATCGTCAACGTGCTCGGCGACGCCGCCTACAACGCGGGCCTCGAAAGCACGGGCATCCTGAACATCGGCCCCAACGCCGAAGGCCAGTCTCCTAACACCGGAGCCTTCCAGAACCGTTGGCAGCCCTCCGCCAACGCCATCTGGACTCTCGGCAAACACACCGTAAGCTTCGGCGTGAATTACAGCTACACCCAGCTCAACACCATCGATAAGCGCACCGGTGCCGGCACCGTCGCCACCGACGACCTCAGCGCCTACGCTCAGGGCTACGTCACTCCCGGCAGCTCTTCCACCGCCTTCTACGTCAGCTCGTTCCTTCAGGGCAATGCCAGCCGCTACTATCGCGCCAATCAACTCGGCGGCTACGTTCAGGACAAGTTCCAGGCCACTCCAACTCTCTCGCTTACCGCCGGGATACGCTACGACTGGGACGGCGGCCTCACCGAAAAAGAGGGCCGCATCTTCAACTTTGATCCCAACCTCTACAGCTATAACCAGGCGTCGGACACCATCGTCAACCCTGGCTTCATCATCGCAGGCAACAACGCCAACGGCACCCCCGGCGTCAGCCCCACGACTCTCACCGGTCGCCAGTGGGGCATTGGTCCCAGGCTCGGCCTGGCATGGCAGCCTGAGATGTTCCACGATAAGGTTGTCGTTCGCTCCGGCTTCGGAATGTACTACGACCGCGGCGAGCTCTTCAGTTACTTCTCACCCGGCTACGCCATCGGCACTGTCACCGGCGGGCCATTCGGCGTCAATCAGCAGCTTCCCTTCGTCACCGCACAGACCTGTCCCGTCGCCACCCTCTACTCCTACTACATTCCAACCTGCGGCGGCTTGGAGGATGGCGGTGACCCCTTCGGCCCCCCCACGATTGCGCCAACCGCAGCAACCGGCAACCTGGCTAACCCCTACACCGACGTGCAAAGCGCTGCGCCGACCAACCCCAAATCCTCCGATCTGAGCAAGTATCTGCCCAACATCGCCAGCATTGAAAACGGCGGCCAGCCCATCTCGCTCGGCGTCTATGACCGCTCCAACAAGCTCCCCTACACCTTCAACTACACACTCGATATTCAGTGGCAGCCCCGCAACGACCTGGTCTTCGAACTCGGCTACGTCGGAAATCTTGGGCGGCACCAGGTCATTCCGGTTCCGTTCAATCAGCCGGGCATCGCCTCCCCAAGCCACGCTATCCACGGTCAGAATTACTCCTACGGCTACAACGTGCAAGGCGCCTCGCTCCCCAACGGCAGCGGCTACCTTACCGACTACGAAGGCGGCAACGTCGATCACCGCGTTCCCTACATCGGCTACGCGGCCGAGTCCATCGACTACCTCGCTGCTGGGGTCGACTCCTACAACGCACTCACAGCCCACGCCGAAAAGCGCATGAGTCACGGCTTCCAGATCGCAGCCTCCTACACCTACTCCCACGCGCTCGACGAGCAGAGCGGCCTGGGCCTCTTCTACAACGGCAACAATCCGCTCAACCTGCGAGACGGATACGCCTCAGCCGACTTCGACCGCACCCACGTCATCAATTTCAACTACATCTACCAGCTCCCGAACCCCATCCACGAGCACAACTTCGCAAGCTACCTCACCAATGGCTGGTCTATCATCGGGCTCACCATTCTGCAGAGTGGCCAGCCCTACAGCGTCATCGACTTTAGCGGCGCGGTCGCCAGCGTCTTCTACGGTGTGAGCAACGGAATTACCAACCCTATCGTGCCGCTGGCCCAGGGCTGTACACCGAAGAATGCGCTGACAGGCAAATCCGGAGCCTTCGGCCCACCGGCCCTGAAAGCCTCATGCTTCACTGTTCCGCTCATCGGTGCCGGCGGCCTGGGAGGCGCGGTTCCCACCTCCGATCCCTACGAGACCGACTTCACCACCGGCCAGCGCAACATCTTCCGCCAGGCCTTCCAGAAACGGTGGGACGCGTCGCTGGTCAAGCTGACCAAACTCACCGAGCGTTACGCGTTGAGATACACCTTCGATGTCTTCAACCTCACCAACACCGCCAGCTTCGATGTCCCGGGCAACGAGGTTTCGCAAAATGAGAACTACAACGGGTTCCCAATCGCCGGCACACCGGTTCTCCCCACCTCCTGCGATGCCAGCAACGCCGGCTTTTACAACTGTCCCGCCGGCCTCGGTATCGTCACCCACACCATCGGCAGCAACCGGCAGATTCAGATGTCGCTCCAATTGACCTTCTAGACCATCTCTATGCGGCACGATCTCCAGAAAAGGCCCGCAGCCCAACAGCCGCGGGCCTTTTCACTTCCGCTGTGTTCGAAAATGGACAGAAGTTTCTAGTACTGGACGTTTCAGGCATCGCCACACCATCTAAGTAACTGAAAATAGGTGCCTGAGATTGGTTGCGTGGTTGCAATTGCATCTGTGCAATGGATATCTCAAGACCAGACATCAAGAAGAAAAAGATGCGCCGGCAGTGGATTATCGCCGGCTGCGCAGTTGTTCTACTTGCGGTCGTGGCGTTTCTCGTGACCCGGCTCAAGCCCGCCGCTCCTGAAGTCGACCGGGCGACCGTTTGGACCGACTCCGTCAAGCGCGGACCGCTGCTGCGTCAGGTGCGCGGGCCAGGAACGCTGGTGGCGCGCGAGGACAAGATACGGGTTATCCCGGCGGAGACGGAGGCGACGATCTCGCGTATTCGAGTGCTTCCCGGTACGCAGGTGAAGGCTGACACCATCCTTATGGACATGGTTGACCCAACCGTGGACCAGCAGATGATGGACGCGACTCTGGCTCTGAAGGGCGCCAAGGCTGACCTCGAAAATACACGTGCCACAGTCAACAGCAACATGATGGTTTTGCGCGCGGAGTCGGCGACGTTGGACGACGACACCCGGCAGGCACTTCTCCAGGCCAAGACGGACAAGAGCCTCTACGAACTGGGCGTGGTAAGCGGACTAACCTCGAGCGCCTCAGGCGGCAAGGCCGATGAGATGGGAAAACGCCAGCAGATTGAAGGGCAGAAGCTCGAGATGAATCAGAGGGCCATCGCGACCATGATTGGAGTCCAGGAGGCCAAGGTGCAGCAGGCCGAGGCCGTGTTGGCGCTGAAACAGAGGCAGAAAGAGGCGTTGACGGTGCGCGCGGGAATCGACGGAGTACTGGAGGCCCCGGACGTGCCGTTGCAGGTAGGGCAGCATGTGGATCCCGGAACAATGCTCGCGAAAGTGGTACAGCCGGATCAACTGAAGGCTGCACTGAAGATCGCCGAGACCCAGGCGCGCGACATCCAGATCGGGCAACCAGCCGAGGTCGATACTCACAACGGGGTGATCGAAGGCAAAGTGATGCGAATTGATCTCGCAGTAGTGAACGGAACAGTGACGGTTGACGTAGAGCTATCTGGGGCCATGCCACTTGGCGCGCGTCCCGACCTGAGCGTCGATGGAACCATCGACCTCGACCGGATGACGGATGTGCTTTACGTAGGCCGTCCCGCGTTCGGCAACGAAAACAGCACGATCAGCCTCTTCAAACTGGGCCCCGATGGCCAGACAGCCGTGCGGGTCCCGGTCAAAGTTGGCCGCGCCTCGGTCAACAGCATTCAGGTCCTCGAAGGATTGCAGCAAGGCGACACCGTCATCCTCTCGGACATGAGCCGCTGGGACAACACCGACCGAATTCGCCTGAACTAACTACGATTTATCAAAGGGAGAGCAACGATGATGACAACCGAGACGATCATTCAGATCGAGGACCTGACCAAGATCTTCTACACCGATGAGATCGAAACCCATGCCCTTTCCGGCGTACATCTCAGCATCAACCGCGGCGAGTACGTCGCGATGTCGGGCCCTTCGGGATGCGGAAAATCAACTCTGCTGTCGATCATCGGCCTGCTCGACACCCCCACGGGTGGCCGCTACACCCTCAATGGCAAAGAGGTCGCCAATCTCAACTTTGCCGACCGCTCGCGTATCCGCAACCAGGAGATCGGCTTCATCTTTCAGAGCTTCAACCTGATCGGCGATCTCACCGTTGCCGAAAACGTCGAACTCCCGCTCACCTATCGCGCCGGCATGCCCTCCGCCGAACGCAAGCGCAGGGTGCAGGAGTCGCTCGAGCGCGTCAACATGGCCCACCGCATGCGCCACTATCCGGCGCAGCTCTCCGGTGGTCAGCAGCAAAGAGTCGCCGTCGCCCGCGCACTGGCCGGCTCCCCCTCCATTCTGCTGGCAGACGAGCCCACCGGAAACCTCGACTCCAAAAACGGTGAAGCAGTCATGAAGCTTCTCCAGGAGCTCCATCAGGAAGGCGCAACCATCTGTATGGTGACCCACGATCCGCGGTTCGCCGCCCACGCGGAGCGCCAGATTCATCTCTTCGATGGAAAAGTTGTGGCGGAGGGAGAACTCAACAAGCTGTTAGCGGAGGTAGAGGCATGACGACCCTGTTAGAAGACCTGAGACTCACGTTGCGGCAGATCTGCGGTGCACTTGGAATGTATGGAACCGCAGCCGCAGTTGTCCCGCTGCTCGTCCTGGGACTCGCACTGAATTTTGCCGCACTCAATGCGACGAGTTTTATTCGCCATAGCGGAAAATGCGCTCATCAAAACTCCGCTTTGCAAAACGCGGCCCGAACAGAGTTCAAGGCGATGCGGATCGTTTTCCATTCGACGATGAGGAAGATCAACGGCGGCCAGCGCTGGTGCGCAACTCGCCAGTGGGTGCAAAACAAGCAGAAAGAAATCACCGGCGACCACATTGAAGTTGGCCTCGTCAGAAATTCTCCAGCCTCCAACGAAACTTGCGACGTGAAATTCCTGGGGAGCGCAACAAAGAAAAGAATGATCGCGGTAGCGAAGTGCTAAGCAGCGGATTGACTCGCGCGGCATCGGCCGCGCCGAACGACACCGCATCAGCAGTCCCCCAATAGCCACTCTCTCTGCCTCAGCCTTCGCCGCCGGATTGATTCCCGCCAGACGAGCCGCTTCGATCGATCCGGTCAAAACACTTCGCACGGAGTGAAGCCGTAACGGCCTTCAACGCTCGCGCAACGTGGCTAACCAACGCCCGCAACCATGCCGCGTCGCCACAACTCGCAAAAACAGGCACCAAAACGGAGCAACAGCGAATGATCGAACTAAAGAATCTCGAACGAAGTTACAAAACGGGCCACACTGAAACCTGGGTCTTGCGCAGAATAAACTTGGGCATCCGTGAGGGCGAATTTGTAACCGTCATGGGTCCATCCGGAGCAGGGAAATCCTCGCTTCTAAATGTTCTGGCTATGCTCGACGACCAGTGGAAGGGCGACTTCTACTTCGCCGGCGAGCCCGTACATGCGATGAACCGCAAGCAGAGAGCGGATCTCGCACGCCGCCGCATCGGCATGGTCTTCCAGAGCTACCACCTGCTCGACGATCTCACCGTGGCCGAAAACATCGACCTGCCGCTCTCCTACAAAGACATCCCCAAGGCCGAACGCCAGGCTCTCGTCGCGGACACACTCGATCGCTTCAACATCGTCGGCAAGAAAGACCTCTTTCCCAGCCAGCTCTCCGGCGGCCAGCAGCAACTCGTCGGCATCGCACGCGCCGTCATTCACAAGCCAGATCTGTTACTAGCAGACGAGCCCACCGGCAACCTCCACTCAGATCAGGCGAAGGAGATCATGGAATTATTTCGCAAGTTGAACGATCAGGGCACGACCATCGTCCAGGTAACGCACTCTGACGCCAACGCCGCATACGGCACCCGAACCATCGAGCTACGCGATGGATGGTTGTCGCGCGACACAGCCGGTCTCGTCGTCGCAGCGGAGGTGAAGGCGTGAAGAGAAGCCTTTCTCTGCTCCGTTGCGTAAGCATCACCATGCTGGTCGAGATGCCCTTGTTCGCAACAGCCCAGCAAGCCCCCGCGCCCCAACCTGCAGTCCAGCAGGCTGCCATATCGCAGGTTCCTCCGGCTCCCGTCCAGCCCGCGCTGCGCCTCGATATCCCCCATTCGAACAATCCATTTCACGCGTATATGCCGACGCTCGTGCCGCAGCCCAACCTCGCCAACTCGCCGCGAATTGACGCACTGATCGTCAACGGGGTCTTGGAGCTCAGCCTCAAGGACGCAATCTCCCTCTCCCTCGAAAATAATCTCGACATCGCCATCGCTCGCTACAATCTTCCCATCGCCGCCGCAGACGTTCTCCGCACCCAGGCCGGCGGATCGTTTCGCGGCGTAAATACAGGCGTCGTGCAGAACACTCCCGGCGGCGGAGTCGGCGGATTCGGTTCAGGCTCAGCCGGCGCTGGTGCCGGCGGAACCTCGGGTGGCGCTGGTGGTGCCGGTTCGGGTGCATCCGGTCTCGTCTCATCCACTCTCGGCACCGGTACCAACGTCTCGTCTTACGATCCGTTCATCACGGGTTCCTTGAACAACGAGAAGTACACGCAGCCCCTGTCGAACATCGCAATTTACGGTGTCCCCACACTGCAGCAGAACACCACCAACGGAAACGTCGCCTACTCACAGGCCTTTCCCACCGGCACATCCTTATCTGCCATCTTCGATAACAGCCGTGGCGCCACCAACAGCCCCAACAGTTTTCTCAATCCAACACTCAACTCCTACTATCACATTCTGCTCCAGCAAGAGCTCCTCGCCGGCTTCGGTTTCGGACCAAACCTTCGCTACCTCAGGATCGCGAAGAACAACCAGAAGATCTCTGACGAGGCATTCAAGCTTCAGGTCATCACAACCATCACACAGATCGCGAATATGTATTGGGATCTGGTCGCCGCATACGACGACGAGCAGGTCAAAAGCCGCTCGCTCGATTTCGCCAGCCAGACCCTCGAAAGCGACCGCAAGCAACTCTCTCTTCAAGCAATTCCAGCAATGGATGTCCTGAAGGCCGAAGCGGAAGTCGCCAATCGTGAGCAGGACCTCACCGTTGCGAAGACGACTCTTCAGTTTCAGGAATTGCTGATGAAGAATGCGCTGACGAAGAATCTCGATGATCCAATTCTCGAAGCCATGCCGGTGCATCCAACCGATCACAGCGCAGACATCGATTCCGCAGCAGCGCAGGGTCCAACCGAAGATATGATCGCGCGTGCTCTCCGTGACCGGATCGAGCTGGGAGAATCCAACCTCGATCTCGATAGCCGTCGCGTCAGCCAGAGTGCCGCCCGCAACGCCGTTCTGCCCTCGGTCGCGGCCACGGCATTCTATGGTGGCACAGGTTTGGCCGGACTTCCCAATCCGCCCACAGATATTTCCACTGCGCCCCGTGACTTCGGCGGTGCCGTAAAAAACGCATTCAATAACTCTGCGCCCGACTATTACCTCGGCCTCTCCGTCAGCATTCCCATTCGCAATCGCGTCGCAAAATCCGACCAGTATCGCGCGGAGCTTGAGACCAGGCAGGCCGAACTCCGGCTGCAGCAGCTGAAAAAGCAGATTCGCATCGAAGTGCGCAACGCGCAATACGCCCTCGAGCAGAGCGAAGCGCGAGTTGTCGCCGCTCGACAGGGGCGCACCCTCGCGCAGAAGACCTTCGACATCATGAAGAAGGAGCAGGAGCTTGGCGCAGGATCCGACTATCAGACCCTGACCGCGCAACGCGACCTTTCAGTGGCCGAATCCGCCCTCGTGGCGGCCATGACGGCGTACCAAAAGGCAAAGATCGAACTGGACCGTTCCGTCGGATCAACGCTGGACGCAAACTCGATTTCGATAGAATCAGCGAAGACGGGCGTTGTCCAGGCAGGGCAGTAGAAGCGAGAGCAGGTCAATATGTTGGTGGAACCGAAAGAGAAGGACGCAATCAGGGCAACAGAGGAAGAGGCGCCTTACAAACTCCTCGTCGCGGACGATCAACCGCACATCCTCGAGGCGCTGCGTCTTTTGCTGAAGCCCGAAGGCTACCAGTTGGAGTTGGTCCGATTGCCCGCGCTTGTCCTCGAGGCCCTCGCACACGATACCTTCGACGGAGTCCTGATCGATCTCAACTACACCCGCGACACCACCTCAGGCAAAGAAGGCATGGACCTGGTAACGCAAATCAGGGAGATCGATGCTCAGCTACCCATTGTTGTCATGACCGCCTGGGGCAACATCGATCTGGCAGTGGAAGCAATGCGTCGCGGCGCAGGAGATTTCATTCAGAAGCCATGGGAAAACGCTCGCCTCCTCACCGTCCTACGAACCCAGATGGAACTTCACCGCAGCCAGAAGCGCACGCAATGGCTCGAAGCCGAGAACCGCATCCTTCGCGCAGCGGGCACCACTGACTTTATCGCCACCGCGCCGTCCATGCGCTCTGTTCTCGAGACGATGTCGCGAGTCGGTCCATCGGACGCAAATGTGCTGATCACCGGGGAGCATGGAACCGGCAAAGAGGTCGTAGCTCAAACCCTGCATCGCCTCTCCTCCCGCGCATCGCGAACTCTCGTCGCCGTCAACACCGGCGCCCTCCCAGAAGGCACCTTCGAAAGTGAGCTCTTCGGACACGTCAAGGGAGCCTTTACCGACGCGCATACCGATCGTATCGGACGGTTCGAACTGGCAAGCGGCGGCACGCTCTTTCTCGACGAGATAGCCAACATCCCCACCCGCCAACAGTCGAAGTTGCTCCGCGTTCTGGAGACCGGCGAACTGGAGCGCGTAGGTTCCTCCAAGACCCAGAAGGTCAACGTGCGCATGCTCTCGGCGACCAACGCAGACCTCCGTACTGAGTCCGCCGCTGGTCGGTTTCGCGAGGATCTTCTCTTTCGCCTCAACACCGTCGAGGTCAACCTGCCTCCGCTCCGCGAACGCCGCGAGGACATCCCCGCACTCGCCGCGCACTTTCTCGCCCGCTACGCCGAGCGATACCGCCGTCCCATTCAGGGTCTTGAGCCCACCGCCCTCCAGGTCTTGCTGCAGTACGGCTGGCCCGGCAACGTGAGGGAGCTCGACCACACCATGGAGCGCGCCGTACTCATGGCGCGAGGAGAGCGGATCGAGCCCGCGAACCTCGGCTTGAATACGCAACGTGCCGTGTCGCAAAGCATGGATGATATGAGCCTCGAAGCGGTCGAAGCGGTCCTGATTCGCAAAGCCCTGGCCCGCGCCAATGGTAATGTGAGTCATGCCGCGGATGCTCTCGGATTGAGCCGTGGAGCGCTCTATCGCCGCATCGAAAAATATGGGCTCTGACGAACCAACGGCATCGACTCCCGATCGAAGGCGACGCACGCGTGTCCCTCTGCGGGGGGCTGGCCGGCGGCTGAGCTTCGAAAAGCGTCTCCGCCTCTGGCTCTACCTCATCGGCCTCCCTGCGCTCCTGTTCCTGTGGCTTCTGCTGCATCGCAACGCCGTCGATCTACTCGAGCAATCTCTCGCCATCCTCGCCTTAGCGCTGGCCTGGGCCTTCGCCGTTTCGATCATCATGGAGCAAATCACCCGCCCCCTGCAAACCCTCGCAAACGTAGTAGCCGCCCTCCGCGAAGACGACTACTCCTTTCGCGCGCGCGGAGGACAACGCAACGATGCCATCGGCGACCTCGCCCTCGAGGTAAACCGCCTCGCAAGCATGTTGCAGGCCCAGCGCGCCGGTGCACTCGAAGCGATGGCGCTGGTCGAGCGCGTCATGCGATCCATGCAATCCCCTGTGCTCGCCTTCGATCCCGAGGGCAAGCTGAGATTGCTAAACGCCGCCGCCGAGAGCGAGTTCAGACTCCACGCCCACACCGCGCTCGGTCACTCAGCCTCCCAACTAAAGCTGCAGGAGCTATTCGACGCCGATGAAAACGGTGTCATTTCCCTCGGCCCCGACCAGCAGTCGACACGATGGGTGGTCAAGCGCACAAGCTTCCGTCTCCGCGGCATCCCTCACACTCTCTTCGTGCTCTCCGACGTCAGCGCAGCGCTCCGCGAAGAGGAGCGCATCGCCTGGAGGCGACTCATTCGCGTCCTCGGCCACGAGATCAACAACTCCCTCACCCCAATCAAATCCATCGCAGGCAGCCTGCGAGGCCGTCTCTCAGCATGGAGCGAAGGCTCAGACGAAAAGGTCGACTTCGACCGCGGACTCGAGGTCATCGAAAACCGCTCCGAGTCCCTCAATCGTTTCCTCCAGGCCTATCGCCAGCTCATGGGTCTTCCCTCGCCCAAACTCGCCGCCGTCTCCCTCGCTCCTCTCGTCCATCGCGTTGCGCAGTTGGAGCGCCGAGTCTCCGTCGCCGTAACAGGCGACACCGACATCATCCTCCAGGCCGATGCCGACCACATCGAGCAGGCCCTCATCAACCTCGTCCGCAACGCCGCCGACGCCGCACTCAGCCCCGATGCCACATCCAATGCGGAAGCGCAAGTCGAGATCGCCTGGCAAGTCTCCGGCTCAGAAGTCGTCATCGCCGTACTCGACAACGGCCCCGGCCTCACCAACGCCGACAATCTCTTCGTCCCCTTCTACACCACCAAGCCCGGGGGCACCGGCATCGGCCTCGTCCTGGCCCAGCAAATCGCTCAAGCGCATCGCGGATCAGTCCAACTCGCCAACCGCACCGGCGGTCAAGCAGGCTGCAGAGCGGAGCTCAGGCTCCCACTCCTCTAGCGACCAGCCCCACGGTGTCTCGCGTTCCAAACAAAGAACTGCCAAAATTCACACTCACCATGCAAAATATCTCAAAGACACCAATGAGGTGAGCGATGGCCTGCAGGGCAGATGACTTAAGACAAATCCCACTCTTTGCGCTTCTCGACGACGACGAAATGGCCGTCCTCGCAGCACAGGTTGAGATCAAAACATTCGCTCCGCGCCAGCGCATCTACAAAATCGGCGAACCCGGCAGGCATGCCTACGTCATGATCTCCGGCAAGGTCCAGGTCACCACCGTAGACGAGGATCATCAGGAAGTCCTCGTCGATGAACCGCATCACGGAGATTTCTTCGGTTTCGCCTCCATGCTCGAAGACACTCCCCACCAAACCACAGCCCTCGCCATCGACGAGTCCGTCTGTCTCGAGGTAAGCCGCGACGACATCGTAGCCCTCATCCAACAGAAGCCCCTGGCTGGCATGGACATGCTCACCGTCGTCAGCCGGCAATTTCACGCCCTGCAGGGGATCGTCCGCCTCCGAGCAAGTCGCAACTCCAACGATGTCATCGAAGAGGAGATGAGCTTCGGCGACCGCATCGCGGACGAGGTCGCCAAGTTCGGCGGCTCCTGGACCTTCATCATTCTCTTCGGCGTCGTCCTGCTCATCTACGCCATCATCAACGTCACACTCAGGACGAAAGCGTGGGACCCCTATCCCTTCATCCTGCTCAACCTCTTCCTCTCGATGCTCGCTGCGATCCAGGCTCCCGTCATCATGATGAGTCAGAATCGTCAGGACACTAAAGATCGTGTGCGCGGCGAGCTCGACTACGACGTCAACCTCCGCGCCGAATCCGAGATCCAGACACTCTCAAGCAAGCTGAATCTGCTCAACGAAAAAATCGGCGACGTCGACGACCTGCTGCGCGAACACATCGACCTCGCGCGAAAATTTAATCGGCCCAGCTAAATTACCGGTACCCGACCCTTAAGCCAATCGCGGCTGTCTATTCTTCAATTCCAGCAGTAGCCGCTCCACCTTTTCCTCTCGATCCATCGCGGCAAACTTATCCTCCAGGCTGTCGTCCTCGAGGAAGACGTGGGCTGCAGCATTGTTAGCCTCTTGTTGCAAAATCGTAGACTTCAGCCGGTTCAACGTGCTCGCCTTCTGCTGCACGCCGACAGTGGCTCTCGCAGAACTCGCCTTGCCCGCCACACGAGCGCGTCGATGTTGCGCCACCAGTATCTCGCACGCAGACTGCGTCTCCGCCAGCTTCTGTTGCAGCTTCGAAAAAGCACTGCGCAACGTCTCTGCCTCTGCCGTCTGATCGTCCAGTTGTTGCGCAAAGCTATTCGCCAGGCTCTGATGACTCAGGCTGCGCTCCAACGCCCCACGCGCCAAATCATCCTGCTGGCGCCCCACGGCAACCTCAGCTTTCCGATGCCACTCTTGCACCGCATCGTCATGCTCCTTCTTTTTCTTCTGCAGCAAATGCTGATCGGCAATCGCAATCGCCACCTGTGTTTTCACTTGAAGCAATTGATTCTCCATGTCGAGCACTAACTGTCTCGCCAGCTTCTCCGGATCCTCAGCCCTCGAAATAAGGTCGTTCACATTCGCTCGCAACAAAGTTCCCACGCGTTCAAGTAATGCCATGACGTCCTCCTGACTGCGGTTGCTGTGCCCGGCGCAGAGCGCCTCCGCGCCGGACAGCTTGGTTAATTGGCCGAACCGTTCTCTCCATTGGCTCGAGGCTTCATCGCCTTTACATTCGACATCAGCTCCTGCAAATTCATCCCCGAAAGAGCCTCGAACAGCGCCGGCACCTGGGCGGCAATCTTCGTCATCTCGCCAGTGATCTTGTTTGCGCCAGTCACACCATCATTGCCAGTTGAAACAATGGTGATCTTGTCCACCTTGCTCAATGGCTCGGCCATAGCCCGCACAATCTCGGCCATGTTGGTAATCAGCTTGTCGACAACCGCAGCCTGCGACCACTCATGGTATGCCTCCGCCTTCACGTTCATCGCCTTCGCTTCGGCATCTCCCTTTTGGAAGATGATGTTCGCTTCGGCCTCGCCCTGCAACTTGATCGCAGCCGCACGGCCCTCAGCCTCAATCGTCAGCCGGGACTTCTCGGCAGCGGCAATATTCTCGATTCGCTGCCGTTCTATCTCAGCGCCCTTCAGCACCGTCGCAATCAGCTCTTTCTCATGCCGCAGAATCTCGGCCTCCTGCACCTTCACCTGCTGCTCTTTCTCAATCTGCTGCACCTTCACCTGCTCGGCGATAACCTTCTGCTGCATCACGTTAGTCTGCAACTCATACGCCTTGTCGGCCTGTGCCTCTTGTCGCCGGCTCTGCTCGGTAAACTGCGCCTTCTGAATATCGAGGTCGCGCTGCGCCTCCGCCTGCTTGGCAAGCGATGAAGTCTCAGCAATCACGCGCTCCTGATCCGCCGCTGCTTTCGCGATCGCAGCCTCGCGCAACGCATTCGCTCTGCGGATCGCAGTATCCCGCTCCGCCTCCGCGGCAGCAATCTCTGCATCGCGCCGAATGCGTGCAACATCCGGACGGCCCATGTTGGTGATGTACTCGTTCTTGTCGCGCACCTCGCGAATCGTGAACGAGATCACCTCCAGTCCCATCTTGTTCATGTCGTCCATGCAGGTGGAGCGCATTCGCTCGGCTACCATCTCGGGTTCCTTCACAATCTGCTCGACCGTAAGTTGGCCGATAATTCCACGCAAATGCCCTTCCATCACCAAGCGAATCAGACCCTCACGCTGATCGGGAGATTTCGTAAGAAACTGCTCCGACGCCGTAAGAATCGACTCCTTATCAGATCGCACCTTAATCTGCGCAACCGCCTCCACCGTCACAGCAACGCCCTGTTTCGTATAGAGGTCCTGTTGCGGTGCTACATCAAAGCTCATCAGCTCCAGCGAGAGCTGACGGCTGTTTTCTACCACCGGAAAGATGACAGCGCCGCCACCCTTGATGACGCGAGGGCCGCGGAAGCCGTAGACGATGATGGCCTCGTTAGGGCCGGCTTTGCGATAGAGGTTGGCAAGAAACATTGCCACCGCAAGGATCGCCACGGCGCCCAGGCCAATCACAATAACAAGCGAATTTTGCATTTCGTGCATATCGTTCCTTTTTTCGAGCCATGGAGAACGTGTTATCTGCTTGCCGCAGGGAAGGGAAAGGCGGTTGGCAAATCCTCAGGCAAGGTGAGGCCGCCCAAAATCGATCATGCGTTCCCGGTTTTCGCTCACCTGTCAGTCAGGCCCTTGAAAGGATCGCCCTCAAGCTCGGCCCAGGGACGCACATAAGCAACGCCGCGTTCATAGCGGATCACAACAACCTCGGTGCCGCGCTCGATGCTGCGGCCGTCATCGCTCCGTGCTGCCGAACTCCGGTGCGCTCCCGTCTGCACGTAGAGAATCTCGCCAATGCCGTCGCCGCTGCGGATGCTGTCACTCACCTGCGCAAGCACGCCGGTCATCTCCGTATCCGCCGAGTTCAAAACGCGCTCTCGCGGAAGCAGCACCTTAAAGAGCAGCGCCCAGAGCAGCCAAGCGCCAAAGGTCCCGCTGATCACCGCAAGAAGAAGTACTAGCGGAGCCATCAGTCCGCTGTAATGGCGGAGCAGATAACCAGCCCCGCCGAACCAGCAGAGAAACGCCGTGATCGTAAAGCCGTTGAGGGCCGTGAACCCATGAGAGCCATGATGCCCATGGGCAGAATGGCCAACATGAAGGCGCCCAAAATGTCCAAGGTGCAGATGGCCAAAACCGCCGAGCGCAGTCGCCAGGCTAAGGACAAGACCGATTCCGAAGCAGACAAGATAGAAGGTTTCCATGGTCATTGGTTGCGGCGTTTCATAGAATTGCCCGCGCCGGCGGGGCTTTGAGTCGTAAGATTTGAGCCGTCGGTCGGAGCGACCGCGGTTTGCGGACGCAGCACCTGCAGCAGTCGCTCGGCCAGGGAAGGCGTCTCCAGCACCGCCTCGAGCAGCAGAAGACAACGACGCGAATCTTTGTTCTGTGCCAGCGTCAACAGCGCCTGACACAACTCCGGATCACGCCGGAATCGCTCCGCCCCGCTGACAAGCCACAGATCGAGCTTGTCCTCCACGTTGTGAATGTCAGCCATCAACTGCGCGTTATAACCCTCCGGATCATCCACAAGGTAGCCGGGATGAACCTGAAAAAACTTAGCCAGCAGCAGCCGAGTCGTGTTCGTCAGATGGGGCCGCGCGCCGCTCTCGATCTGCGACAGGTAAGACTGGCTGATCGTGGCTCCCTTTTTTCCATTCGTACGCTTGGCCTTATTTGACTCCTCGATAGCTCGGACCAGCTCCTGCTGTGTCATCGCCCGCCCAAGCCCGCGGAGGTTTCCCTCAACCTCACGCAGATAACGAATTTTGTCGCTCAGTTTCATATTGCAAATTGCGATAACAATATCACGATCTGCAATATTTGCAAGCAATCAAAGGTAACCTGTCCCCGCTCGGCTTTGCTTTTGCTCACGCCGCTGGAAGCCTTTGCTTCTAGGTGTGGTGCCTCAAGAGATTGTTGTCGTCGATTCCTGCTCTACTGATGGGTGTTTGTTGATTGATGCCCGCGTGTGGTCGATGCCAGTTGTACTGATGGGTGAAGCTTAGCAGAGCCTGTGTGCGTTGTTGGGAGTTCTGATAGGTCTGTGCGTAGGCCCATTCTCGGAGCGCGGTCTGGATGAAGCGTTCCGCCTTGCCGTTGGTGCGCGGCGTGTAGGGCCGGGTTCGCCTGGGCCGGATACCGAGATCGTGGCAGCTGCGTAGGAAGCGATGGGCTGTGTAGCACTTGCCGTTGTCGGTCAGCAGACCTCGGGCCGCTATGCCGAGCCGGGCGAACCACGCCGTGGCGGAGTACAGGAAGTGGGTCGCGGAGGCTTCGCTCTGATCCGGATACATAGCCGTGAAGGCGATGCGGGAGTGGTCGTCGATGGCGATGTGGAGGAACTCGGCACCGATGCCCTTGACCCCGTCGCGGCGGTCGCCGGTCACGCGGTGTGAGGGCCGCTGGATCCGCACCAGGCGCTTGATATCGAAGTGCACCAGGTCGCCTGGCGCGGCATGCTCGTAACGGTTGGGTGGCAGTTGCGGCTCCAGATGGCGGATGCGGTTGAGCTTGAGCCGGCGCAGGATCCGGCTCACTGTGGCCGGGCCGATCTTCAGTTCGAGCGCGATCCGAACCCCAGTCCAGCGCTGGCGGCGTAAGGCCTCGACCCGGGTCACCAGCTCATCCGGCGTCTGGCGCGGGCTCCGGCGCGGACGGCACGAGCGGTCTTGCAGCCCAGACAGACCCTCCAACCGATAGCGCCTGACCCACTTCGCCGCGCTCTGCCGGCTAAGCTTGAACTCGGCCGCAGCCTCCTTCAAGCTCAGCCGGCAGGTGAGAACAGCAATCGCAAGTTCCTCTCGACGATGAATCGTCAATCGAGCATGATGGTGGTAGTCCACTCGGTCTCCTGAGTCGCAAAGTCTTCGTAAACTCAGCTTCACAGTTCTCGATCGAATGGACAACAACCTCCTGATAGATCACACCTAGGTAAGCCAAGCCTTCAGGCTTGGTCCTTTTCCCCGATCAAAAAGAATGGGCTTTAGCCCCTGGGGTATGTCTTTTTCAACTCGTCCATAAGTACGCGGAAAACCCATTTCCGTTCAATAACTTAGAATTTTCCATCTCAAAAACAGCCCAAAAAACGCCTGTCAAGTCCAAAAACCGCTCAAATCGTTTAAAATCAGCAATATCCGAGTGGCATTTTAGTTCCATCCAAACCCATATAATTAGATATATAGATCAGAGAAGACGAAGTCCCCGGTCAACGCCGGGGGCTAACTCATTTAGATGCAATATTTTGAGGTGTAACCCCTTAGTTATGAATATTTTGAGGGTAGCGATTTGCCATAAAAGTCCTAAATTCAATTACTTGCATTGCTACATAGGGTGGAGGGGGGGTACCCCCGCAACACTTCACCGGCAATCAAGTAACTAAACAAAGACCAGGCACTGCGGTCGCGAAATAGAGAAGCTCTTCCCCCCGCTCAAGCCTCCGGTTTGCGCATCGCGCCCGAACACATAGATATTGTCCGATTCCTGATTCGCCACAAGCAGCCATCGGCCCGAAGGATCGAGAGCCAGATGCCGCGGAACCTTGCCCCCGCAGGA
This sequence comes from uncultured Acidobacteriaceae bacterium, assembly GCA_963841335.1. GTDB lineage: Bacteria > Acidobacteriota > Terriglobia > Terriglobales > Acidobacteriaceae > Edaphobacter. The sequence goes on from CAWJCF010000001.1 coordinate 2,619,180, forward strand.
CCTTCGATCCATCAACGTCAACGTCCCATCCGAAGCCGAGATTGAAAAGGTGACGATAATGTCGTCGAAGCGATCCGCAGCGTAAGCAAACCGTCCCTCACGATCAACAACAATGTCCGACCCCGCTGTTACGCCCTGAAAATCAGGAGAACGCATCTTCACATCCTGAACCGTCTCAAGCGCTCCCCGCTTCGCATCCCAGCGAAGCACAACCACAGTCGAAGCCATCTCGGTCACGCAATAAGCAACGCGCCCATTCGGATGGAACTGGAGCGCGCGCGGTCCCGAACCTGGAGCCGAGCGCCACATCGCAGGCTCATTCGGCGTCAGCTTCGCCGTAGCCGCATCGAGCCAGTAAATATGAACGACGTCCAAACCCAGGTCGTTGACGAGCAGGAATCGGTTGTCAGGCGAAACAGTCACGCGGTGCGCATGCGGTCCCTTCTGCCGCCCGCTGTCGGGTCCGCTGCCGCTGTACTGGAAGAACGACACTGCCGGACTGATCCGCCCATCGCGGGCGACCGAGAACGACGCCGCGCTGCCCCCGCCATAGTTGGCCGCGAAGGCCGACCGCCCAGTATGGTCCACGGCCACGTGGCAAGGTCCGGCGCCACGGGAGGCGACGTCGTTCACCAGGGTCAGGCTTCGGTCGGGATTCAGAAAATAGGAGGAGATTTCACCGCTGCTCTTTCCTCCGTAGGTGTCGAGCTCGTTAGCAACGATGATCGTTCGGCGATTTGGAGAGAGCGCCAGAAAGGTCGGGTTCTCGGCTTCAGCGGCGAGACTTTGCCCGGTGAGCTCACCTCCCTGGAAGCTATAGCCATAAATGCCCTTGCTGGTGCCCGTTAGAGTTTGGGTGCCGACGAGAAGGAATCGGCCTATAGCTTGTGAAACGCCGCTCCGAAAATCGAAAGCGGCTGCTGCGGAGCCATAAATGAACTTGCGACGCGAAACTTGGATCAAGACGGCTCCTTTGCACTAAGCAAAAGCGTACCTCACTGTCCAAAGTTGCGCTTGGAAGGACGGCAAATGTTCGGCTCTGGCGGACCTGGAAAGGCAGGATTTAGCGGTAAGCTGTTTCGAAGTGACCGAAATCAGAAGACTCTCTCCCAATTCGGTGATCGAAGCTTTGCGTGGAAGCTTGGTGGTCTCGTGCCAGGCACCCCGCGGGGACCCGCTCGATGATCTCGGAACATTGACTCGGATCGCAACCGCGGTCTTGCGCGGAGGTGCTGGGGGCCTCCGCGCCGAGGGGGTTGAACGTATCGCGGCATTTCGTGGGCTCACGGAGTTGCCCATTATTGGGCTCATCAAGAGCTACGATGCGAACGGCGATGTTTACATTACTCCGGACTTTCGGTCGGCCAAAGCAGCGAGCGCGGCTGGAGCTGACATCATCGCGCTCGATTGTACCGCTCGTCGGCTAAGTGCAGACGAACCATGGCCCAAGTTGATCCAGCGTATTCATGGGGAGTTGGAGCGGCAGGTCGTAGCCGATATTGCTTCCCTGGAAGACGCGATCGCCGCCGAGCAGGCAGGAGCCGACGCGGTGGCAACGACCCTCTACGGATACACTGCCGAGACTGCGGGAATTCGTACACCCTCGTGGGACTTGGTTCAGTGCTTGATTGCTCGCCTGAAGGTGCCTGTAGTGCTGGAGGGCCACATTACGATGCCGGAGCAAGTCCGAAAAGCCTTCGAGCTGGGAGCCGCGGCTGTTGTCGTAGGGGCAGCGATTACCCGGCCGGAAAAGATTACGGCACGATTCACGAAAGCGGCGTTGCGGGGAGCGAGGGAATGATTTGTTGCTTGTTGAATTGTTATGACAGTAAAGTCATCTGTACATTTCGGACGATGAGAATCTGTGGTGCGGAAAAGGTCTTGCGTTGAACCGGAAGGCCGTGTGAGGAAGAACGAATGGCATTGGGAGTGACAAGCGATCCGACTTTCGCCGCGGGGCAGACCGAGAAGAGAAATTACACGGTTCCGATGACGCTGATGGTGTCGCTGTATTTCGGTATCGGTTTTATTACAGCGTTGAACGACATACTCATTCCTCACTTCAAGGACCTGTTTCATCTCACAAATGTAAAAGCGTTGATGGTGCAGTTGTGTTTCTTTGGGGCATACTTTGTGATGTCCCTTCCATCGGGCTCGATTGTGGGGAAGATTGGATACAAGCGCGGGATTGTAGTGGCGCTGACGGTGATGGGGATTGGGTTGTTGCTGTTTCTGCCGGCGTCAGTGATTATTTTTTATCCGCTGTTTCTGTTTGCGTTGTTTGTTGTGGGGAGCGGTCTGGCGCTACTGCAGGTAGCAATCAACCCTTACGTCGGGGCACTAGGGGCGCCAGAGACGGCTGCTTCGCGATTGAATCTGTGCGGATTCCTAAATTCGTTCGCGACGACTATTGCGCCCAAGATTGGTGCGGCGTTCATCTTCATTGCTGCAGGAGCTTCAGCGGCAGAGTTGGCGCGTTCGGTACGGATGCCTTATCTGATTCTAGCGGCGTGCGCGTTTGCGATGGCGGTGCTCACGGCTTTTGTGGACCTGCCGAAGTTGCTTGAGGGCGGGTCAGGGGGTAGCGACAGCTCTTATGGTGGGGCGTTGCGCTTCAGCCATCTGCGGCTCGGGGCGCTGGCGATCTTCTTTTATGTCGGAGCTGAGGTTGCGATCGGCAGCGTGATGATTAATTTTCTTGGACAGGCTTCGATGGGCGGATTTAGCCATGAGGCCGCGGCGAAGTACGTCTCGCTTTATTGGGGCGGCGCGATGATCGGGAGGTTGATTGGATTTTTTGCGATGCAAAAGATCCGGGCGCGCCCGACTCTGGCTTTTGTGTCGTCGATCGCTTCGCTGCTCGTGTTGACGGGGATTTTGACGCACGGGCATTTCGCGATGTGGGCGATTGTTGCCTGCGGGTTATTCAATTCGGTGATGTGGCCTTGCATCTTCCCGATGTCCGTTGAGGGATTGGGGCGATTCACGAGCCACGGCTCGGGAATCCTGATCATGATGGTGGTGGGGGGAGCGTTAATTCCGGAGGTTCAGGGATTGCTTGCGGACAAACTGGGATATCAGCGCAGCTTTGCGATCGTGTTGGTTTGTTATCTGTACATTCTCTTCTTTGCGCTGCGGGGTTATCGCAATTTGAACACGGTTGAGGCGGCGGAAGCGCTGAGCCCGGGCGTCGTTCAGTAGCTTGTGGTGCGCGGCGATTATTCGATGGTTGTGGTTGGGACGCGGATAGAGGCTTTGTAGCGGTCGCCGCGATAGCGGGAGCAGGCGGCTTCGATAGGGATCTCCTCGGTCGTCATGATGACGCGAGTGATGGACAGAACACTGGCTCGTTTAGGGATGGTAAGGAGTTCGGACTCTTCGCTAGTGGCGGGAAGAGCCTCAATGATCTCGTCAGCCCATGCCACGCGGACGCCGTAGCTCTCACGCAGGACAAAGTAGAGAGACTGTTTGGCGAAGCTGATCTTTTCGAGGCCGGGGAACTGTTTGAGGGGGATGTGAGAGTCTTCGAGACACATGGGGATTCCGTCGGCGAGGCGAAGGCGGCGAAGGCGCATGACGGTTTCGTCCGTCTCAACCTTTAGCTTTTCGGCTATGTCTTCGGAGGCTTTGACGACGGTCTGCCCGATGAGTTTGGAGCTGGGGACCATACCGAGGTGCTTCATGTCTTCGGTGAAGCCGCGCAGGTGCATGATGTTTTTCTCGAGCTTAGGACGTCTGACGAACGTTCCACGGCCTTTCTGACTGAAGGCAAAGCCGCTGGTCTTGAGGCCGTGGAGGGCTTGACGGGCAGTCATACGGCTAACCTGATAGAGACGCGCCAATTCTTCCTCCGAGGCGAGCGGATCTCCAACCATGAGCTCGCCGGAGTCTATCTTCTCCATCAGCGCGCGTTGAATCTGGTAATAGAGTGGGATGAAACCGCTCTTGTCTAACGGTCGTATAGGTGAAGCAAGTTGGGGCTGAACCTTAGCCACACGATCTCCCGGTCACAAACGAGTCTCGGCATAAGGTTTAGCCGGCGACTCTACTTTCATCACTTTTAGCTGCAACCCGGCCACTTGTCTATACGTTCCTGATCGAGTGTCGAGGGGAGGTACTTAGCCGAAGGCCTTGACCGGACGGCCGCGGAGGAAGGTTGCGATGACTTCAACTGACGGAGAGAGGACAGTAATGTTGGCTTCGCGACCAATGTCGATGGTTCCCCATCGTTCGTCTACTCCCATCAATTGGGACGGATTGCGCGAGGCAGCGGCTACGGCGGTGCTGAGGGGCGCCCCGGTGAATTGGATGAAGTTCCTTACGCCGCGGTCGAGAGTGAGAACGCTGCCAGCGAGAGTGCCTTTAGAAGCGGCCCGGCCGTCCCTGACTTCAACCTCCATGTCGCCGAGCATGTACGTACCGTCGGGCATGCCGGTAGCGCTCATGCCATCGGTGACCAAGACGACGCATGCTGGATTCTTGGCTTTAGAGTAAAGGCGAACGATGACGGGATCAACATGGATGCCGTCGCAAATAATTTCGGCGAAGAGCGAGGTCTTGTCGAGAACGTACGCGGCGATACCTGGCTCGCGGTGATCGATTGCGCGCATAGCATTGAAGGTGTGAGTGGCAGAACGGGCTCCTGCGAGAAAGCCCGCTTCTGCGTCGACCACTTTTGCGTCGCTGTGCCCCATGCTGCAGCGCACTCCGAGGGAGGTGGCGTGCGCGATGAGTTCGGTTGCACCAGGGAGTTCCGGAGCAATCGTCATGAGAGCAATCTTGCCGTCCGCGGCCTGCCAGAAGCGGTCAAAGAGAGGAATGGAGGGGGCTTCAAGGAGAGCTTCTGTGTGAACGCCACGTTTAAGAGGGGAGAGAAAAGGTCCTTCGAGATGGATGCCCAGGGGCGCGGCGCGATGCCAGGAGGCTTTAGTGCTCTTATCGATCTCGGAGGCAATGCCGGCAAGGGCCCGGAAGGTCGTGTCTTTGGGAGAGGTTACCGTAGTCGGAAAGTAGGCGCCGACGCCGCGGCTGGCGAGATAATCTCCGATGGAGTCAAGGGCCTCGGGGGTGGCCTCCATGACGTCGTGTCCCGCGCAGCCGTGAATGTGAATGTCAACGTACGCGGGGATTAGGGTGGCTTCGGGGAAGTGATGGGTCGCGGCGACCCGTTGCTGCTCATGGGGAGTGAGGCTTTCAATTCGACAGATGCGACCGTCTTCTACGGTCAGCAGAGGATGCTCGACGGTTTCGCCTGACCCCAGGAGTCGTCGCGCCGTTATCGTACTGATCATCGATGCCTTTCGAGTCTCTTCTCTAACACACTCTGATTACCATGATCCAACACAGTACGATCTAGATGAAGACGTCATTGTCTCAAGATTCTCCATTCAGTATAGTCGTACATACAGGTCACAAGGAAAAAGAAGTAGTAGTAAACCTTTCTAAGAAAGACTGAGATGTGGAAGGCATGGCGAAACCAATGCGTATCAAGCCGCTAGCGGGAAGCTTCCCTCACGCGATGTTGCAGGAGATTTACGAACAACCGGAGGCACTCGCCGCGACGATTGAGCGGTATGTTCCGGGCGGCGCGTCAACCGCAGAGATGTTTCAACCTGTTGCTGAGGTGTTCGGCCGGCGAGAGAGGCTCGTAATTGCGGCGAGCGGTTCCAGCCGTCACGCAGGGCTGGCCGGGGAGATCATGCTCGAAGATCTCGCAGGGATACCGGTTGATGTGGAATATGCCAGCGAATACACGTATCGATCGACTCACACCCTGCAAAATCCGGGCGTTCTAGTGATCTCTCAGTCGGGAGAGACTGCGGATACGCTTGCAGCGCTCCGGGAGGCGCAGGCACGCGGGTTGGCCACGGCAGCCATCACGAATCACGCTCGATCGAGCATGGCGGTGGAGGCGAGCGCTTCGCTGCCGACGTTTGCCGGAGTTGAAAAGGCAATTCCGGCAACGAAGAGTTTCACGACACAGCTGGCGGTGCTCTATTCGCTTGCTCTATACCTGGCTCGCTTCCGGGGCCGGATGACATTACAGGCAGCCGAGTCGCGTGGTCGGCAATTGCGGGAGATACCGGAACTGATCCAGGCAGCGATTCCCGTCTGGCATAGTCAGATCGAGGCTCTGGCGCCCGAACTGGCAGACTCGACCGCGCTTCTTTATCTTGGACGTGCCGCACACTATGCGATTGCTCGGGAGGGAGCGCTGAAGCTGAAGGAGTCCGCTTATTTGAACGCCGAGGGATACCCATCGGGCGAACTGAAGCATGGGCCGAATGCCCTTGTCAGCAAAGATGCTCCATTAATCATGATCGCAACCGCGGACGCCACCGATCCAGATTCAGTGTTGCGCTATTCGAAGGTGCTCCAGCTAATGAAGGACATGCGGGAGCAGGGAGCTCGCATTGTTGCCCTGGCGACGGAAGGTGACGCTGACGTGCCACGGTACAGTGATTCCTGTCTGTTCATTCCGGCGAGCAGCGATCTTCTGTCGACTATCCTCGAGGTGGTACCCCTTCAATTGCTTGCTTACACGCTTGCGATCCGCCGCGGCATAGATGTCGATCGGCCAAGAAACCTGGTCAAGGCGGTCGTCGAGGAGTAAACCAGGATCGCAGTTCGTCCCGAGCGTGGCAAGTGCCCACAGTCGGTCTACCACTTATTTGTTATCGATTGAAAATTTTACGTGAGCGTTGGATTCTGCGCTCTGGGCGCCGGAGAGAACTAGGTAGCCACCGACTCCCTATGGTATCCGCTTTTCTGTCATGGCCGAATGACAGCCCTCCTAAAAAAGAAATGACCATCTCTATTTTCTGCCATTCGTCAACAGTCGAAAGGACGACCCTCGCCCACCCTGCGACAGAGCCCGGTGCAACTTTTGTGTAATAGGTTCCTTAGGTTATCGAAGGGTACCGTGGGTACTAAAGTTCGGCCAGCAGTAGAGAGCCACGAGGGAACCCATGAGATACCTGTCCCACAGCTCGACTTATCCATCGAAACTTTTTTCGATTGGGAGCTATCGCTTTAAGACTCTGCTTATTTTGGCGATGATGGTCACGATGGCGTCCGCGGCCTTTGCGACTCAGTCGACGACAACCCAGTTAGCGATCTCTGCAACATCCGTTCCTTATAAGACTCCTATCACGTTGACTGCGACCGTCACCTCCGGCGGAACACCAGTCACGACGGGTCTCGTTCTCTTTTGCGAGGCTACGGCAACCTTTTGCGAAAACAACTCCGCCTTAGGCATAGCTCAACTTACCTTTCCGGGTGCGACGGCCTCGGTGAAGCTGGGCAGTGGTCCAATCGGCAATCACAGTTACAAGGCGGTCTATCGCGCCAACAATTTATATTCGGCAAGCTTGTCGAACACCGTTACTTATGCTGTGACAGGAACTTACAATTCTGCGACTACGTTGACTTCAACGGGTACGGTGGGCAACTATTCGCTTGCTGGAACGGTCGCCGGATTAGGATCCCTTACGACGGGGCCAACGGGCACCATCTCCTTTCTGGATGCCAGTAACGGCAACAATCTCCTGGGGACAGAGAATCTGGTTGTTTCCACCCTTGCGACTACGTTTATTCAAACTCCGCCATTTGCCATAGGGGGTCCCGGCGCAACCAACAGGTCGTTGGCCATCGCATCCGCATATCTCAACGCAGACAACAATCTTGATGTTGTGACCGGTGACTCAGTTAGTACGGCGACCAGCGGCCCGATTCCTGCCGATAAATCGACGATCACGGTGCTCCTGGGCAACGGTGACGGCACTTTTAAGCCGCAGGTAAACTACCCCGGTTGCACGGTGGGCAGTGCTGTGCAGATTGTTCTTGCTGACTTCAACCGAGACGGAAACACCGACGTTGCCCTTGGGTGCTCCGACCGCACGAATAAAAATCTCAACAATGGTAGCGGGGGGACCAACGGCGGACTTGTGATCCTTCTCGGCAAGGGTGACGGCACATTTCTAGCTCCCACCTTTTACCCGACGGGCGATGTAGCCAGTATTGCGACGGGTGACTTTAACCATGATGGCATTCTCGACATCGCACTGACCGACAATGCACAGCAGAATGTCCTCTTCTTTACCGGAAACGGCGACGGAACATTCACGCAGCAATCAACGAATACTATTTCGACCAGCACCGCGGCTCGCGGCGTTGTCGTCTCAGACTTCAACAACGATGGTATTGACGATGTTGCCTACGCGGTGGCCGATGGCTCCCTATTTGATCTCTACGTAGCGATTAGTCAGCCCAATGGCACCTTCGTAGTGCCCACGACTCCAGCTGCAACCGAGATCGGCGAGTTTCTTACTGCCGGCGACACCAACGGCGACAACCACACAGATATCGTTTCTGTCACGATTACCGAACCCGGACCCGGAGGACCACAGATTGGCAACAGTCTGTTCGTCCTTCTCGGGGATGGGACGGGAAAATTCCCAACGACGACGACGTATCTCTCAGATATTCCATCCGACCCGAATCTGGCTGATGTGAACGGCGATGGTATCCCGGATATTATTGCCGGCGGCAGTATCGGAGCTCTTGTCTACATAGGCAACGGTGACGGTACATTTCAGCCTTACGCACCTGGCTCACTGCCAAATGCCGAGCCGGTGATCGGCGGTTTTGGCCTGACCTATGCGGTCAACGCGGGAGACTACAACAACGACGGCAACGCCGACCTGATTGGCACGGACAATGGCAGTGCCCGCGCCGCGGTGTCGCTTAGCCAGGTTTTGCAAAATTCGACGGCGTCAGCGCTTGCCAACGTCGCGGTGTTTCCGCTCGGTAGCGGCATACATAACGTGGACGCAAGCTATTCCGGCGACTCCATCTACATAGGAAGTATCTCCTCGACTGTGCCGTTGACTGCTGCTCCGGTGAATACGTCGCTTACTCTGACAGCTTCTCCGAGCACAGCCATTCTGACCGGACAGGCCGTAACGTTAACCGCGGTTTTATCTCCTTTCACAGTCGGGCCGCCGTTTACGACCACAAATGGCGAATCCGTAAACTTCTCTTAACGGCACCACGCTGCTTGGATCGGGTACTCTCACGAACGGAGTGGCGAAGCTTGTAACCACTGCGCTTCCGGTGGGATCTGACCTCGTGAGCGCGGTGTTTCCCGGCGACTCGAATTACAATCTGAGCACTTCCAACGCTTTTTCGGCGACGGTTACTGATATCGTTCTGATTTCCTCGCTGAATCCCTCGGCTTACCTTCAATCCGTGACGTTCACGACGACTGTTCCCGTAGGTAAGACAGGAACGATCAGCTTCTTTGATGGGACAAATAACATTGGCACCGTAGGTATCACGGGCACCACCGCAACGCTCACTACTTCGAGCCTGTCTGTCGGGTCCCACAACATCACTTCGCAGTACAACTCGAATGTCTCCAATGTCGTGGTTCAGGTCGTGAATCAGATAACCCCCACGGTTACGGTGACGACCTCGGGACCCAGCACATTTGGCAGTCCGGTAACGATTACGGCGAAGGTTCCCAGCGGCGCGACGGGAACGATCTTTTTCAGCAGCGGCTCAACGAACCTGGGCTCGGGCGCGATCAGCTCTGGCACGGTCTCGATCACGACATCAGTGCTGGCGCCTCCGAGCGATGTCATCACTGCAAGTTACAGCGGGGATACGAACTATACCTCTGCGACGGGAACCGTAACCCAGACAGTTGCTAAAGCGAGCACCGCGTCGACGCTGACCTCTTCGTTGAACCCGTCCACCATTGGCAATGCGGTTACGTTCACCGATACTTTGCCGAGCGGCGTTACCGGTTCGGTCTCGTTTACCAGTGGATCGACCGTGTTGGGCAGCGGGACGGTGACCAGTGGAGTCGCAACACTGACGACCTCGTCTCTTCCTGCGGGAAGTGATCCTATTACCGCGACGTATAGCGGCGATTCGAACTACAACTCGTCTGTCGCTACTCTGACTCAGACGGTCAATAAGATGACCCCGACGGTCACGGTAACTGTGCCCGGGAATAGTGTCTTCGGCCAATCGATCAATATAACGGCTTCGGTTCCGAATGGACCAACCGGCACGATTACTCTGACGAGCGGCGGTGTAACGCTAGGAAGTGGAACGATTACGGCTTCGAATGGAACCGTGACGATTTCTACGGCGATACTTCCGGTGGGCCCGGATGTCATTACGGCGACCTATGGTGGAGATGCAAGTAACAACTTAGCTACAGGGACTGCTACGCAGACTGTTACCAAGGCTTCTCCCGCCGAGACGCTCAGCTCTACCCCGAACCCATCGAATACGAATCAAGCGGTAGTTTTCACTGCGACGGTTCCTGCGAGCGCGACGGGGACTGTGACCTTCACCTACGGCACGACTACCCTTGGCACCTCCCCTGTGGCCACTGGGGTGGCGACGTTGTCGGTATCAACGCTGCCAGCGGGTGTCGACACAGTGACCGCAACTTATAACGGCGATTCCAATAACAACACCGCGACGGCGATTGTCGCTCAGACGGTGAACAAGGTTACACCGGTTGTGACGGTGACGACTTCAGGTGCGAGCACGTTTGGCTTGCCGGTTACGATTACAGCGACGCTACCCGTGGGGGCGACTGGAACGGTGACGTTCACGAGCGCCGGCGGATTGAACACTCAGGCGACCATCAATCCGGCAACGGGAACGGCGGTTATCAGCACGACGGTGTTGCCGGTCGGCAGCGATACAATTCTCGCTTCCTACGGTGGGGATGCAAACTATAACCCTGCGACTGGCTCGGTGGTTCAGACTGTGGGCAAGGCGACCCCGGCTGTCGGTTTGACCTCTTCATTGAATCCATCAACCACGGGGCAATCTGTAACCTTGACGGCCACCCTTCCAAGCGGGGTAACGGGAACCGTTACATTTACGAGCGGAAGTACGACCCTGGGGACCTCGACATTGAGCGGAGGAATGGCAAGTGTTTCCACTTCAAGCTTGCCGATTGGCAGCGATCCTATTACGGCCACATACAACGGTGACGGGAACAATAATTCGGCTACCGGAACGCTTACTCAGACTGTCAATAAAGCGACGCCTACGGTTACTGTTACAACCTCAGGGCCGAGCATTTATGGCAACCCAGTAACGATTACAGCTCAACTTCCTTCTGGAACTACCGGGACTGTAACTTTCACAAGCGGGGGCGTGACGCTTGGTGGTGGACCTGTGAATTCGACGACTGGAGCCGTCACGATCACGACGACGGTGTTGCCGGCCGGTACGGATACCATTACGGCGTCCTATGGGGGCGACGCGAATAATGGTCCCGCGACAGGCACCACCACACAGAGCGTCAGCAAGGAGACTTTTTCGGTTGGACTGACGTCCTCGCTGAATCCATCAACCTACGGCCAGTCCGTTACGTTTACTGCCATGCTGCCTTCAGGCGTGACGGGGACGGTAAGCTTCCTTGACGGCGCGACAGTGATTGGCACAGGCACGATCAGCAATGGAGCTGCTGGATTTACAACGTCTGCGCTGAATGCAGGAGTTCATCCCATTACGGCGTCCTATGGCGGAGATTCGAATAACAATGCGGCGGTCTCTGCAACGCTTTCGCAGACGGTGAATAAGGCGACGCCGGTGTTGCCGATACCTGTACCTTCGTCGACGAGCCCGGTTGTGGGGACTCCTGTGACGATTACCGAGACGGTTCCGCCCGGGGTCTCGGGACCAGTCACGTTCTCCAACGGGGGGACGACGATTGGCACGGCCACGATAGTGGGTGGAACAGCGACAATTACAGTGAGTACGCTGCCACTTGGGACCAATCAGATTACCGCCAGCACGCCTGGTGATGCGAACAACAACCCGGCGATCTCGCCCCCGGCCTCTGTGACGGTGGTAAAGACGGCGCCGACCGTGACGGTTACGTCATCACTCAATCCTTCGACTGTCGGTCAGGCTGTAACCTTTACGGCGATCGCTCCCTCGGGCGCGACCGGGACAATCACGTTCCTCGATGGCGTAACGATTCTGGGAACGGGAACGTTGACGAGCGCTCAGGCAGCGCTGACGACGAGCACGTTGACTGTAGGCTCACACACGATCACCGTGAGTTATAGCGGAGATTCGAGCAATAATGCTGCGACCTCGGTGCCGCTAACACAGATTGTCAATAAGGCTACGCCGGTAATACCGCCGCCGGTTGTTTCGAATCCGAACGTGCCACCAAATACGTCGGAGACTATCACCGAGACAGTACCACCAGGAGTGACTGGGACGGTCACGTTCTCGAACGGTGGGACGACGATTGGTACCGCTCCGATTGTGGGTGGGACGGCGACCATCACGGTACCTTCGTTGCCGATTGGAACGAATCCGATCACGGCGACTACATCGGGCGACACTAATAACAATCCTGCGACCTCCGCGCCGACGACGGTGACGGTAGCGAAGCCGACACCGACTGTAACAGTTATCTCATCGCTCAATCCTTCGATCGTGGGACAGGCAGTAACTTTTACGGCGGCGGCTTCCTCCAGCGCGACTGGTTCGATTACGTTCCTCGACGGGGCAACAATTCTGGGTACGGGAACGTTGACGAATGGTCTGGCGACGCTAACGACGAGTACTTTGACCGTTGGCGCGCATACGATCACGGCAAGTTATGGCGGCGATACGAACAACGGCGCCGCTACGTCGGGGCCGCTCACGCAAGTCGTCAATAAGGCGACTCCCGTGATACCACCGCCGGTCGTTTCGAATCCGAATGTGCCGCCAAACACGCCAGAGACGATTACTGAGACAGTGCCTCCAGGCGTGACAGGAACAGTTACATTCTCCGACGGCGGGACGACGATTGGCACCGCTCCGATCGTGGGTGGTATTGCGACAATTACGGTGCCTTCGCTGCCGATTGGCACAAATCCGATCACCGCGACGACATCTGGCGACGCAAATAACAATCCAGCGACTTCGGGTGCGACCACGGTTACGGTAAGCCAGACACCTGTTCTGGTGGCGCCGACCGTGGCTCCGAACAACCCTGCCCCGAATACGCCGGTGACGATTACCGAGCCAATTCCTTCAGGAGTAACTGGGCCGATCAACTTCTATGACGGCGGCACACTTTTGGGTACGGGGACGATCTCCGGCGGGGTTGCTACGCTAACGATTCCTTCGTTGCCGGTCGGCACGAACCAGATTACGGCGACGGGGATCAATACAACGAACAACGGAACCATTACTTCTCCGCCCACCACGGTTACGGTGGCGAAGGCGACGGCAACCGTCACGCTGGCTTCGTCGGTGAACCCGTCGGCACCTGGCCAGGCCGTGACCTTCTCGGCAACGGTGCAGACAGGCGCAACCGGAACAATAACGTTCCTTGATGGAACTACGATCCTAGGCACCGGAACGATTAATAAAGGAGTCGCATCGCTTACCACGTCGGCGCTGACGATCGGGACCCACTCGATCACAGCTTCCTATAGTGGTGACACGACATACAGTGCGGCTATCTCTTCAGTGCTGGCGCAAGTTGTTGGAAAGATTCCAACGGCCACGACGATTACTGTGAGTGCACCAGCTCAACTACTGTACACAGGAGTTACTTTCACCGCGAATGTGACTGCTCCCAGCCCGAATGCGACCGGGACGGTCACGTTCATGGATGGCACGACTGTTCTGGGGACGGCGACGCTGAGTGGGAATGGCGGTGTAGTCGTTTCGCTGACGACGAATGCCAATGCGGCCTTCGCAACGACGAGTCTCGTGACCGGTTCTCACCAGATTGTGGCTGTGTATTCGGGTGACAGCACTTTTGCTCCGAGTACGTCGGCTCCCACGCCGGATATGGTGGAGGACTTCACAAATGCAAACAGTGGTCCCGCGAGTCAGAATGTCTTTCCGGGCGCGAGCACCACTTATAACTTCACTTTGACTCCTGTTGGCACGACCACCTTCCTGAATGATGTGACGGTGGCAATTGATGGGCTGCCGGCAGGATCGACCTACACATTTTCACCGGCTACCATCAAAGCCGGAAGTGGAGCCACGAAGGTTACGCTGACCGTTCAGACGAGCAGTGCGCTGAACGCGCGCAATAGGCCGCCACAGGATCGTCCGTCAGGGCACAATGAACTACCGATTGCGTTAGGAATGCTGGGCCTCGCGGGTCTTGGAACCGTGCGGAAATTGAGGCATCGGATCCCTCGCTCGCTGATGATTCTCTTGCTAACGATTGGTTCTCTTCTTCCAATTGCGGCGCTTAGCGGTTGCGCCGGCGGATATTTCTTACCCAAACCAACAACTTTCCCCCTAACAGTCACCGGCACGGAAGGCGCAATACAACACGCGGCGACTGCAACCTTGATAGTTGAAGAGTAGAAAAAGTGAGAAGAAATATGAAGCAACTCCGTCATGTCATACTTCTGGCTCTGATTATCGCTCTCCCCTGGGCGCTTCATGCTCAAGCGATATCGATGAACGGAGTCTATGGGGATGTTCCCAGGATAGAATTCGGCGCAAACTACAACTACTTCCATGCGAACGCGCCTCCGGGCCAGTGCGGGTGTTTTGGGATGAACGGCGGCAGCGGAACGTTTACCTATAACTTGACCGACAAGTGGGCCGCGGTTGCGGATATGACCTTGGGCCACGCAAATAACGTGGACAACAGTGGCCAAAACATCACGATCTTCGATTACTTGTTTGGAGGGCGATACACCCGCCGCAATCACGGTCGGTATGTGTTTTATGGTCAGGGGATGATGGGAGGAGCGAAAGAGGACGTGAATTTCGATTTCACCATCAACCGCCAGTCACTGTCGTTTCTTGCAGGCGGCGGGGTGACGACCAGAATCAACCCCAAGTTTGGGTTGACGCTCGGTGAAGTTGACTGGATTTATTCGCGAATCCCCAATGCAATCAATGACCGACAGAACAATCTTCGGGTCGTCTTCGGTGTGACCTACAACATTCACCCAGTCTTCCAATAGTGTGTAGGTTGATCAAAAGGAACCGCGTCGGAGAGTACCCGGCGCGGTTGGTTTAAGCGTCGCTATTGCTTGAGCAGCTTGGTCAGGTAATCGAGAGCGCGTGGATCATTGGACTGACCCAGCCAGAAGATAGCCTGCCTGCGAACTATCGGATCCTTGGTTGAATCGGCAACGGCGATCAATTGAGTTGCGGCTTCGTCGCCCGGCAGTCTTGAAAGTGCAAAGACGGCCGACTTTCTAATCTGCTCATTGGGGTCGTTGGTTGCGATCGTTTTGAGATCCTCAGTGACCCTCTTGCCACCTTTATTTGCCATCCAGAATTGGGCCTGCTTGCGGACCTGAGAAGAAGAATCTTCGTGTGCCATGCGGATGATTTCATCCAGAGCGGAAGGGTCTTTCGAGAGAGTGAGGTCGAAGGTGAGTTTTTCGCGGAACTGCGGGTCGCTATCGTTGTGGGCGAACTCCTTGATTGCTGCAAGACCTTCGGCTCCGCGCTGATTGGCCAGCCAGAAGGCTGCTTTTTCGCGAAGGGCGAGGTCATTCTTTGGATCGGCGAGGCTAATCAGTGCGGCTGTTGCCGAGTGCGCCTGGTGGATGGAGATGGCGAAGACGGCGCTGTCGCGTACGCGCCCAGGGTCCTCCTGCTTCACGAGATCGGTGAGGATGCGAATGCTGTCATCGGGGTTGACGGTGTTGAGCCAGATGAAGTGCGCTCCCCCTAAGTCGAGCTGGCGATCCGGCTCAACCACACGAATCTTCGTGACGGCTCCATCAGCGACGCGGATGAGGATGTTGGCGTGATCGAATGACTTCCGGTTGTCGTCCGATTGAGTCACCTCGGAGCTGCTGCCTTCGAGGTACTCGATATTGTTCGAGTTCCAGCCGTTTGAAAATTTGCTCACGACCGGGATGGAATAGCCGACCCAGGTAACGCCTGTGGCTTTCTTCGCAGCATCCAGCACCGGGCCGAGTCCGTGATCGTCCGTCGTTACATGACCGTGGAGGATTGTTGGTTGCTGCGAAAACAGCATATTTGTTGTTGATAGAACGATGGCGGCGATGGCGAGGCGCAAGAAAATTCGCATGGGTTCTCCTGACATCACGCATGGTGATGGTTGTCCTTGGTCCGTTCGATTGGGCGGAATTACTTGAGCAGTTCCATCATGTAGTCGGTCGCGGCCTTGTCGTTCATCAGGGCAAGTTGCGAGACGAGCTGGCGCTTCAACTCAAGGTCCTTCTCGCTTTTTGCCATCTCGACCATGCGCGGCGCGTCTTTGGTGATGAACATGGCGTTGATGATCGACTTCTTGATCTTCGGATCAGATGTGGTGCGGTAGACCTCGGCCAAGGTATCGTTGGCCTTACTGCCCTGGAAGACGGCCATCGTCTGGATGGCCTGGCTCTGAAGTTGAGGATCCAGCTTGCCCAGCGCGGCATCACGCAGGATGGCGTCGGCTTCGGGTGTCTTGGCTTGCGCCAGCACGAAGAGTGCGTGCTTCTTGACTCTGATTGGATCGTTGCCGCTGAGGATACCGCGCAGGAGAGGGATGGCCTGAGCCGGATCGCGTCGCAGCACAGCGGACAACGCGATCAATTTGAGGTCCTCGTCGGAGCCGCGCGGAATTGCGTCTTCTTCGCGGTCGATGTAGGGTCCGTAAACTTTTACAGAAGGCTCCCTGTCGACCTTTAACTTCATCTTTTCTTTAGCGAGATTGGTCTGGTCGTCCACCTGTACGTTAATCGCAATCGTGTCACAGTCCTTGTTCCAGCTACTGTTCGCGAATTGGGCTCGAAGTTGTTTACAGGTGGCGACTGCGAGCGGCGCGTTGCCTAGTTTGTTGAGGGAGTAGGCCTTCCAATAAAGTGCCGCGTCTACGCGGTCGCCTTTTGCACTGATTACCTTGTCGAAGGCTGTGACGGCATCGGGCCAGCGATGCTCATCCATCGCACGTGTGCCAGTTGCGTAGGCGCCGTCGTCCTCCGGAGCCGAGGCATAGAACGATGTGGAGAGTTCTGGCGGCAACGCGTGAACGGCGTAGGTCGTCGCAGGAAGAAGCAGAGCAGTGGAGCAGAGCGTGATGCGAAGAAGGCTTGTCATTGTGCAACTCCTTGGGGGTGGTCGTCGTTTTGTTGAAGGATTCTGATGTCGAGCAGGAGGCCGCTGGTGTTCATCTCCAGACGAAGGCGCAAGGTGCCATGCGAGGTTTGCGGCTCGTTGTCGAGTGTGGTTAGAACCCGCCCGAAGCGCTCTAACAGGGCTGCTTCGGCCAGATCCCCGTTGTCTCGAGCGCTCTGAACGTAGACTGCGTTCTTCAGAAGAAGATCGTGTGCCTGCTCGCGAGTTACGCCGTCGAGTGCGCCGTGCGAGTTGTTGACCTCGGTGAGGAAGCGCTCTGCTGAGTCGAGATGATTGGCGATGGCGGCATCCATGACCGGACCTGTCGGCTGGGTTGTGAGGGGGCCGTGTCCGTTGATCGCGTAGTTGGGCCGTGGCGCCGGGCCACGATGAATCTGAAGGCCGAAGACGCCGAGCAGGATGAGGGCCGCGGCAGCAACGCCGACTGCAGGCCACATCCAGTGTTCACGCAGGAGGTCGAAGACGTTGCGCCGCTGTGGAGTATGGACGATCAAGTTGCCGCGAAGGCGCTGCCAGTTGCGCTCGAGATCCGACTGCGGGACTGGTTCTGCGGAGAAGACCCGAAGAGTCACGGCGACGGATTCCGAGAGTTCGGCGCAATCTGAGCATGTCTCGAGGTGCTTGCCGATGGCGTTGTCGTTGGAGCCTTCGTGAAGTTGATAGGCGATCAGATCTTCTTCGGTGAAGTGCTTCATCGGATGCCTCCTGCGATCGGCATGAGAGACTGCCGGAGCTTGCTGACTGCGCGAAAGATGGCCTGCTTCGCGGAGTTGGTGGTGACGTTGAGGGCGGTGGCGATCTCTGCCATGGGAATGTCTTCCATGTGTCTCAGGGTGAAGGCTGTGCGCTCCATCGGCGTTAGCTGGTTCATCGCGGCCTGGCGCAGAGAGACGGCTTCGCGATTGAGAAGCGCTCCTTCAGGGTTCGGCTGGCTGTCCGCGACTCGAACGGTGCGGTTGGCGGGGGAGAATTCGTCGGCAATTCGCGGACCCTGGTAGGAGAGATCGCGATTCCGGCGTTCGACGAGGTTGATAGCTGTGTTCATGGCGATTCGTGTGATCCAGGTGGAGAAGGCGGAGTCCTGACGGAAGCTCGGGAGTTTGTTATAGGCGCGAAGAAATGCCTCTTGCGCGGCCTCTTCCGCGTCGGCCTCGTTGCCGGTGATGCGGAACGCGATTCGAGTCACGGTACCAAAATGACGGTCCATCAGCACGCGATAGGCGTCGCGGTTGCCAGCGAGTACGTCTCGGATCGCTTCTTTCTCCGCCTTATCCATTCGCCGATTAGACAATGGGTTTCACCCCCGGTTAGGTTGTAGCGGAAAGTATTTTCGTCCATTTTGCGCGCGCATCGCCTCGGGAAGTCATTTGTTATCTGATTACAGGGGCGGTGCTTTTGGGGGTATTCAAAGATCGGAGTACGTAGATCGCCGCGCCTGCGATCAGGATGACTCCGGCTGTCTCCATCTCGCGTTGAAAATTAGGCCTCGAGATCAAAATGAAGACAAAGCCGGCTAGTGCGAGCAGTACCGGCAGCGGATAGAGCGGCATGCGGAACCCCCTGATCTTGCGCTCGTGGCGATGCTTAGGCAAGAGCACGGCTGTTCCTTGCAGGAGGAACTGAAACAGAATGCGGACGACCACGAGGGTAGTGATGACCTCTTGCAACCGGAAGATGCAACAGAGCAGAGTAATGCCCCCGAGAGTTAGCAGGGAGTGCATCGGAATCCGGTACTTCGGATGGAGGGCTCCGAACCAAGCAGGAAAATTGCCGTCGCGTGCCGCGGCAAAGGGGATTCGTGAGTATCCGAGGAGCAAAGCAAAGACCGAGGCGAGGGCGGCGAGGGCGACCAAGACAACGATAACCGCGGCGGCGACGTGGCCGTAGATCTGTTCCATGAAGACTGCCATTGTGAACATACGTGCGTGGCTGTCGGTATGTTGGATCATCTCGCGCCAGGGCAGGACGCTCAAGACGCTGACGTTCATCAGGAGGTAGAGAGTGGCGACGATTCCGATGGCGCCGAGCACGGCTTTCGGGATGGTTCTTTGGGGATCGCGAACCTCGGCGCCTAAGAAGCAGACGTTGTAATAACCCCAATAGTCGTAGGAGGAGATCAACATTCCGGCACCAAGACCTACGAAGAATGCATGATTCAGGCGGAAAGCGCCAACGGGGAAGTCGAACGCGCGATGGGCGTTGAAGTGAGTCAATCCCGCTACGATGATCAGGACCAGCGTTAAGCCTACGGCCAAACCGAGCCAGCGAACGATGCGGTCGATGGCGAAGATGCTGCGGTAGAGGACGGCGATCGCGAGGCAACATGCTGACATGGCGATGAGAGTTTGTCCGCTCAGAACCAGCGGAACTCCGAACAGGGAAGTTGCGGCAAAGGGATGAGCTGCGTTTGGGAAGAAGAACGACAGATATTGCGAAAAACCGATGCAGCCGGAGGCGATGGAGAGCGGTGCGCTGATGAGCAGTTGCCAGGCGTAGAGGAAGGAGAAGAGGCGGCCGAGCTTTTTTTCGCCGTAGAGATGTTTCAGGTAGGCGTAGGAGCCACCGGCTTCCGGGTAAGCTGTTCCGAGTTCGCTCCAGATGAGGCCGTCGCAGAGGGACAGGAGCGCGCCGATGAGCCAGCCCAGGATCGCTTGCGGGCCACCCATGACGCCTACGATCAGGGGCAGAGTCACGAATGGACCGACTCCGACCATGTCGATGACGTTCAGCCCGAGGGCGGAGGCGGTTGAGAGTCCCCGGTACAGCTCGTTGGGAGCGGGCTCTCCTGCGACTTGAGGCTGATCAGGTTTTTCTGGAGCTTGCACGGGTTGGAGGGGGATTTCGCTCATCGGTCTTCGAGCGAGCGGCGTTCCGATCAGTGCGGAACGACAGCCCCTCGCTCGAAGTGTAACGAATCGCTACTTTGCCGTCAGCTTTGCGTTGGGGGCGACGGTGATGCTCTGGCCTTCGGTGGCGGTCACCTTGAAATTGTAGGCGGTCACCGTGGCGTAGGCGATTTGGAAGCCTTTTTGGGCCTGAATGTCGACGTTCTTGAGGACGATGTCCTTGACCGGCGATTCGGGCAGGCCGACGATGACTCCCGCCCAGGGACTGTTGATCGACTTTACGTTTTCAATCGTGATGTCGTGGAAGAAGGGAGTGAGGCGCTGGATGGGTTCGGCGGCTACGTCTCCTTCGGGCATGGCCTTGGGGTAGTACTCGCTGATGAGGATGGAGGTTTTAACGTCCTCCATGGTGATGTCTTTGAAGCTGATGTTAAAGACCTGGTTGCCGCGGTCGCGATTGGCCTTGATGCGAATGCCCTGGTCGGTGCCCTTGAAGTGGATGCGTTCGGCGTGGATGTTGTTGGCGCCGCCGGCGATCTCGGAGCCGATGGAGAGGCCGTGGCCGTGCATGAATTCGCAGTCGGTGATGGTGATGTTCTTGCTGGGCTCATCGGGGCCGGGAGAGTTGATGATGCCGCTCTTGATGGCGATGTTGTCGTCGCCTACGTCGGCGTAGACGTGGTCGATGACCATGTTGGAGGAGCTGAAGGGGTCGATGGCGTCGGTGTTGGGCGAACGTGCCGGGGCGAGGATCCGGACATTACGGATGGTCATGTCGTCGGTGTAGTAGGGGACGATCTGCCATGAGGGAGAGTTCTGGACGGTGACGCCTTCCATGCGGATGTGTTGGCAGTGGTCGAAGACGACGAGGCGCGGGCGGAACTGGTCGACGCCTACGACGCCGTGGTCTTTGGTGGCGCGCGCGGCGGTCCACCAGCTTTCACCATTGCCGTCGATGGTTCCGGACCCGGTGATGGCGATGTTTTCTGCGTTGGCGGCACGGACCAGAGACTGGGTTCCAGGCGCGCGGAACTCGGAGATGGCGGGGTAGTCGGCGTGGTCGGGTGAGCCGAGGAGCGTGGCTCCTTTGTCGATGTTGAGTGTCATGTTGCTCTTGAGCACGACCGGAGCTGAGACGAAGGTTCCGCCGGAGAGGGTGACAGTGCTGGAGGCGGTTTTGGCGCAGTCGTCGATGGCAGCCTGAATTGCCCTGGTGTCTTTGGTTGTGCCGTCGCCTTTGGCGCCGTAAGACTTTACGTCGCAAACCTTGCCGGCGGCCAACGCGGGCATGCTGATAACTATGGTTGCTGCTGCGACAATTGCCAAACCTGCTTTTAAGGTATTCATTCTCTCGCTCGCTCCGTGGCGCATTTCCGCGCCCCAAGGAATCTTACTCGTAATTGGTCATACCACGCGACCCGGGAGGGGGAATGCGTTGTTCAGCCGGTTTTGGGGCGGCGGAGGCCGAAGATTGCGGTTCCCACGCGAACGCAGGTGCTGCCCTCTTCGATGGCTACGGCGAAGTCGTTGGACATTCCCATGGAGAGTTGGGTGAGGCTGGGGAAGCGGGTGACGGACTGGTCGCGGAGACGGCGAAGCTCGCGGAAGTAGGGGCGGGCTGGCTCAGAGTCTTCGGACCAAGGCGGGACGGTCATCAGGCCGACGGCGGCGATGGAGGGCAGGTCTTCGATGGCTGCCAGGAGGGCGGGAAGCTCGTCGGGCGCGAGGCCATGCTTGGCTTCTTCGTGGCTCAGTTTTACTTCGATGAGGATCGGGAGGGTTTTGGTGAGGGATTGGGCGGCAGAGCTTAGGCGTTGAGCGATTTTAAGGGAGTCGACTGCGTCGATGGCATCGAAGAGCTCGGCGGCCTTTGTGGTTTTGTTGGACTGGAGCGGCCCGATGAGATGGAACTTTGCATCGGTGAGGTCTTTCGTGTGCGCGGACTTTTCCTGGAACTCCTGGACGCGGTTTTCGCCGAAGAGACGCTGGCCGGCGGCGTAGGCTTCGAGGATCACCTCAACGGGATGGACTTTGCTGACGGCCATGAGGGCGACTTCGCTCTCATGGCGGTTGGCGCGGCGGCAGGCGAGGACGATCTGGTCGTGCAGGTGGGCGAGGTTTTCCGCGATGGACATTACTGTTGGCATCTTATCTTTGAACTTTCATCGAACTGAAGGAGCGTGGTGCTGATGTGGACTGTTCTGTTGCTGATTGGCTCGAATATTTTTATGACTTTTGCGTGGTATGGGCACCTGAAGTTTCGCGAGGTGCCTCTGTGGAAGGTGATCGTGGTGAGTTGGGGGATTGCCTTCTTTGAGTATTGCCTGCAGGTGCCGGCGAACCGGATTGGGGCCAAGACGTTCTCGCCAGACCAGCTGAAGGTGATTCAAGAGGTGATTACGCTGACGGTTTTTGGGGTGTTTTCTACCTTCTATTTCGGGGATAAGCTGCATTGGAATCACTTTGCCGCGTTTGCGTGCCTGGTGGCGGGGGCGTTCTTCATGTTTCATAAGTTCTAGGGGGTACCCCCCCCTCCCCCTATGTAGACGGTAAATTATTGATTCATAATAGTTTACTGGTTTTATTGGACGCAAAATATTCATAATAAATGAGTTAACCCTCAAAATATTGTTTCTAAACGAGTTAGCCCCAGCTATTGGCCGGGGCTTTCCTTTTCTTTGATCTATAAGTTAATTATATGGGTTGGCGTGAAACTAAAATGCCACTTGGATCTCTCTTATTTTGTTCTAGTTGAGTGGTTTTGGGGCTTGACACGCGAGTTTTGGGCTGTATTGAGAGAAAAAAGTTGTAAGTGATTGATGAAAATAGGGTTGTTTGAGTTATTCAGGGACGGAAGAGAAGTGCTATTCGTTGCTGGCCGCTTTGCTGTCTGAATCGTCGCCGACTTTCCTCAATCCTGCCTCACGCAGTCCTCCGAACCCCATTGGCTCCGCAAGACCGGCGCTTCGAAGGTTGTTCGGCTTTCATGTTGATTGAGGTCGTGGAATGAAACCCGGGCTGCCGGTATTTACCACGTCATTGAGTCTCTGTCTGGTCTGAATGCTGCTGATCTCGTTAAAGGCGTCCTCGGGCAAGGAAGAGATGTCGAAATTCTCTTTCGCTCGGGCTGCGGATTTAGGTGTGGTCAGCAAAGCCGTGCCGCGCTGCACCGCCCATGCCAGCAGGACCTGTGCGGGCGTCTTTCCAACTCGCGCGGCAACTGCCGAAATGACCGGATCTTCGAGCAGCCCGGGCTTCATTCCGTGGCCCAATGGCGCGAAGGCCAGAAGCACGATGCTCTTTGCCTTGCAAAATTCCAGAAGCTCTGTCTCGGGCAGATATGGATGGGATTCGACCTGGACTACGGCCGGCTTGATTCTTGCGGATTCGTAGATGGGCATCAGTTGGTCCAAGCCGATGTCCGAGAGTCCGATGGCGCGGCATTTGCCGTGGTCCACGAGAGTTTCCAGCGCTCTCCAGGTATCGAGTAGAGTTACTCCTTTGTCGTAGATGACATTGCCGTTTTGATCTCGCGGATCCTGATCGTCCCCTGGTTGAAATGCGTATGGAGTGTGGATGAGGTAGAGATCCAGATAGTCGAGCTGGAGTCTCTTGCGACTCGCCTCGAATGCGGGTTCGACGCGCTCGGGCCGATGATTGGAGTTCCATAACTTTGTGGTGACAAAGATGTCTTCGCGCGGAATGCTTCCAGCGGCAGACCCTGCTCGCAAGGCCTCGCCCACCTCGCTCTCGTTCCGGTAGCGTTCCGCACAATCAAAGTGTCGAAATCCGGCTGCCAGGCCGTCTCTGGTTGCAGTTAACGTCGTGGCTGCGTCGGGAATGAGCGTGCCGAACCCGAGTGCGGGTATACGGCCGCCTCCGTGATTGAGAGGTATTCTCTTCGTCCGAAAATCAGAAGAATCGCTCATGATGTCTCCTCGGCCTAAATGTTGCGTCCGGCATCAACGTCCGGATTCGCGGATGTCCTGATCGTTGGCAACGGCAAAAGCAACGGCAACGGCAAAAGCGAAATGCGGAGATCTCTCCGCTGCGCAGATCACGATGAGACTGTGATCTGCTTCGGTCGAGATGACGCTTCTTGTTGTGGTCCGGGAGTCACGGCGACGGCAAAAGCAAGGCGACGGCAACCACAGATTCCTCCGCTTCGCTGCGGAATGACAAGATCAAGAGAACAGGCAATCGCAATGGCAAGAGCAAGAGCAAAAACAACGGCAAGAACAAAGCAACGGCAACCCACGCTTCACGATGAGGCTGCGAAGGATGGGCCTGCCGGCTTATTGCGGAGTATTTGCCGAGGCTTGTTCGGAGGCTTCCTGGGTGGCCTGGGTGGTTTGGAGGAGGCGGTAGCCTGCGCGGGTGCGGATGTGATATTTCTGCAGGTTTTTGCCCACGAGTTTGACCGAGATGGAGCGCCAGCCGTGGTTGGGGTTGGCTGATGGGTAGTAGCTGATGGCGTAGAGGTGGGCGAGGTCGTCGCGGATGGACGCGAAGGCCTGCTTTTCGTCCTGCCAGTCTTTGGAGAAGTAGGCTTTGCCGCCGGTGGCCTTGCTCATGCGCTCGAAGACTGCGGTGGAGATGGGTTCGGATTCTGCCTGCTGGGTGCTGATCATGTAGATGATGGTGCCGGTGGACTGGGCGAGCTCGGCTACGTCTTCCGGCGGGACGAGGCTGGCGTTGTCGGGGCCGTTGGAGAAGACAACGATGGCTTTGCGGCCTGTGAGGCCGGCTGCATCCTTTACGGTCATCAGAAGGCTGTTGTAGAGTGCGGCGTCGTCGCCAGCGACGGTGCTGCGGACGCCGCGCGAGAACCTGAGAGCGGTCGGGCGTGAGGGAGGCGACGCGCGAGAGGTCGCGGCTATAGGAGTAGAGGGCGACTTTGCTGACGCCTTCGAGAGAGCGGATGAAGTCGGCGATGGCGTCCTGGGCGAAGACGAAGCCGCGGTACATGTAGTTGCTGGTGTCGAAGAGGATGAAGACGTTGGCTCCGGCGAAGCGCTCGCTGTTGGTGAGGGCGTCGGCGGAAGATTTGTCCCCGGATTGAGGCAGGGATTTCCCGTCTACGGACGCCACGTCGAGGACTCGGCGGGTGGGACCGTTGCCTTCTTCGAAGGTGGCGGGTCTTTTCGGGGAAGCTTGTCTTCTGTGATGGCGAAGTCTTCGGGGCCGAGGCCGCTGATGTAGTTTCCCTTGTTGTCGGTGACGGCGACGTTGAGTTGAACGAGGACGACGCTGACACGAATGCGGGAGCTGTCGTCCTGAGCCGCAGCTCCTCCGCCGGCGAGGGGGGCTGCAAGGAAGCAGAGAAGTAAAAGGGATCTCTTCATATTAGTTCTCCTGTTGCAAGCTTGAGCCCCGGGTGGCCTGCTCCTGACCCATGGCGGTTGTACTGGCGGGTGGCAAGGAGTTGATCTTGCCTTGCCGGAGATCGTCTCCGGTCTCGCGCATGGCGCGCAGCATGGCGGGCCAGTCTTCGAGGTCGGTGGCAAAGATCTTTGGCGGTCATGCGGCGCGTGAGTTCGGGGACGAGGCGGTTTAGCATGACGGGGGAGTAACCCATCTCGTCGGCGACGCGGGCCCAGTAGAGATTGTTTGATTCCCAGGACTCGCCGAAGAGGCGGCTGGAGTAGCCTCCGAAGAAGGGGAATGGTTTTACGTTGAGGAGCTCGCGTCCGTTGGTGCGGGCGAGGGTGGGATGAGGGACGCCGAAGTCTTTCGAGATGCGGTCGATGCTGACTTCGTCGGGACTGCTGGCGGAGAGAGTCTGGAGTTGCTGGCTGGCGGGGCCTGCTGCGGCGGCATCGTCGGGATATTTGGTGCGGAACGCCGCGGCGAGATAGAAGGTTTCGGCGGGCATGACGCGAGGCATAAAGGCGGCGAGGTCGTCTTCGTGCTGCAGGGACTGCTCGATGCGCTCCAGGCGCTGCGGGGTCATTCGGTTGGAGAGGATCTCGACTACTTTGGCGCGGGTGCCGGCATCCTTCACCGAAAACTTGAGGATCTCTTCGCCTGAACGCTGATAGAGGGCGACGGCGTGCAACTCGTTGGGGGTGACGTTCCACCAGCGGGGAAGAGTTGCGCTGACGATGAGGTCGGGCACGAGCTCTTTCCAGATGAGGGCCTGCACGTTTTCGGGTGCGATGAAGTCCTCTTCGGTGGTGGCGAGGGCGTAGGAGAGATCGGTGAGGGAGCCCATGAGGTAGGCGCCGCCGCCGGCGGGCGAGCCGACACCGAGGAGCATGGGGGTTTGCCAGAACTGTTCGGTGCCGATGACGGAGATTTCGGTGAAGTCGTGCGAGCGGACGAAGAGCGGATTGTTGTGGAGGATTTGGGCCCCGGGCGGTTCATAGTAGGCGTAGTTGAGGCCGACTAGTGTGTCGCGCAAGAAGGGAGCGAGAGTTCCGCGTGCGGACTCAAGCTGGGCCTTGTTGCCGGGAGTCTTGATGATTTTGGTGAGGTCGGTCTGGACCTGAAGCTCCTGATGGTGGGTGGTGTAGACGCGGGGAGCCCAGTCGACCTTTTCGCTGTTGGTGAAGATGGGGCGGGGCATCTCGAACTCGCGTAGTTCGCCGGCGAGGGCGAGTAGTTGATCGTTTGCGGGTTTGCCCTGCTCCATGTCGGCGAAGCCGTCGCTGAGGGCGAAGAGGGTGTCGAGGGAGACGAGGTGCTGATCTTCGAGAACGGAGCGGATTCTGCGGGCGAGTTCGTTACGGACGCGCTGGCCTTCGGGGGTGTTCTGAGCGGGGCCGGCGAGGAGCTCGACGATGGTGCCGGCGGGAGCGTTGGGCTGGCCGGCGGCTGCGAGGAGTTCTCCGAGAGATTTGCGGGCGGCGTCAAAGAGCTGGGTGGAGGCAGAGATTTTGGAAAAAGGCTCCATCATCTTTTGCCAGGAGCCGTTGAGATTCGCTGCGGGGATTTCGCCCTGGCGGGCGAGGATGGTCCAGAGACCGATGTTGGCCTGGAGGGCACCGAGGGTATTGCCTCGCAGGGATTCGTTGGAGATTTTGTCGATGGACTCGGCTACGTTGACGAAGCGGGTTGCGGATTCGCCGGTGAGATCGGGGAATTCTGCGAAGACGAGATACCAGTTGCTGAACTGGGCGAATTGGCTGGCGAGGACTTTGACGGTTTCAGGCGAGAGACGGTTGGCGGGAGCGCGGCCGTTGTCGATCTCGCACATGGTGAGGTAGATCTGCAGAGGGCCGGAGTCGGTGACGACGCGAGTGAAGGTGACCATGGCGTCGAGGAGCTGCTCGGGATTTTCGAGGTTGCCAACATGCCCCTTGTTCCACTCGTGGATGGTTTTGGAGTCGGTCTTCTGATGAATGATGCTGCGCCAGACCTCGAGGTCTCCGGGGACGTGGGGCTGGCCGTTGGCTTCCCATTCGAGACGGGTGAAGAGGACGAGGAGATCGGGGGCTTGTCGGAATACTCCGCGAGTAGGCGGGGGCTGGAGGTCGGTGCCGCGGAGGTCGTCGTAGAAGCGCTTCAGTCGGCCGTTTTCGAGGAGGTGCTCGCGCTGGGACTCGTCAACGCGGGAGAGGACATCGAAGTAGACGGCGAGCCAGCCGTTGTCCTTGGCAAGGAGATGGGCGACGAACTCACCGGGGTTTTCGGGGCTGGCGCCGGCGAGGTCTCTCCAGGAGACTTGCGTCCAGGAGCCGCCTGGGACAAGGACCCGCCCGTTGCGGATGGAGATCTGGCTGCCGTAGAAGTCGAGCGTGGAGGCGTAGGGAAGAAGCCTCCTGAGCCCAGGAGAGCGGAGGAGAGCTGTGCGCGTTTCGGCGTCGTTTTTGGTGAGAGCCCAGTAGAGGCGGGCGACCTGCGGATCGCTGACGAGGAGATCGAGGAGGTTGGCGTAGCCTTTTTTCTGGCCGGTTGTGAGGACGAGCCAGTCGCTCTCGCGGAAGAGGACGGGGACGTGCGAAGCGGGATAGGCGTAGGTGAATGGCGTGCCCTTCTGGAGGGCTTCTTCGAGGTCGGTGAGGGGAAAGCCTGAGTCGATGGTGAGGAAGGCGCGCTCGGGGTTTGCGGTCTCGAGGAAGAAGTTTTTCTGGCCGCATTCGTCGCGCATGCGGTAGCCGAGGATTTGAACCAGGGTGCCGGCGTCATCACAGCTGGTGATGTGAATGGTTTCGGAGGGGCCGGCGAGGATTTGAAGCTCGCGGGCCTCCTGGATGTAGCGGTCGAGGAGGCGGAGGTATTCGGTGGGGGTGCCGCGCTGGTAGCCCTGCATGAAGACGTTGCGGGCGAGTAAGGGGATAACCTCGTCGTTGGGGACCTTCTGGCTGATGGCGGCCATGCGCATGAAGGAACGCAGGGGGCCGGGGATGGTGACGGTCTCTTCCAGCGGCGTGGCGCGGGTGCTGGCGGCCGCGGCATGGCATGGGGCGCAGAAGGTCACAGAGAAACAGAGAAACACGCAGAGGAACGCTGCATGAAAAGCTGCGAACGTACGAAGAAGGCGCTTCATTGCCAGGTACCTCTCAGAACCTTCGAGTCCTTGCGGCATTTCGCGGCATGGTGAAAGACGTTGGGGCCTGCCTGGATGCTCGGTTTTAGCGATCCAGGGACTGAGAATCCAGCGCGGCCGAAGTTCGAGCCATGCTTGTTTGCCGCTTCCCGGTTCTTACTTTCGTCAAGCGATTTCAGAGCTTGCTAGTAAAACAAGGGATATCAATTTCTCTGAACGGATGTACTTTACTCCGGTACTGTGAAGATTTACTAGTCGGGAGACAATTAAATTACAAGACGGATTGACATCCTGCAAGTTCTTTCGCAGGATGTCAAGCCGCTGAATTTTCCTCGCAATTTCCGTCGTAACTGAGAGTTTAGAAGTTGAGGTGGCCGGCGAACTGGAAGTCGCGTGACCCGGGAGTACCGGAGACGCTGCTGATCTGTCCGAAGTTTGAGGCTCCGAAGGTGGCTGCGGGACTCGAGAAGACGACCTTGTTCCAGACGTTGATGCAGTCGACTTCGAAGACGAAGGTCCCGAAGTCCTTAGGGAGATTGGGACCTTCTCTTTACGGCTACCCAGAATCAGAAGAACTAGAAGTTGAAATGCCCTGCGAATTGGAAGTCTCGTGGCGAGTTAGAGATGCCTGCTATTGTGCCGAAGGTGGTCGATCCCTGGGACCAGGTTGCGCTCGGGGACGAGAAGGTGACCTTGTTCCAGGTGTTGAGGCAGTCGACTTCGAAGACCAAAGCCATCTCGTGAGGTAGCGAGAAGCTTCTGCGGACCGAAGTGTCGAGATCCTGCGTGCCTGGGTTGTTGAGGTTGAAAGCCCTGGTGCGAGGTGAATTTCCGATCAAATACTGGGGCAAGGAGGAGATCGACGAGACGGTTTGTGGGGTTTGGAAGGCGCCCGGATCGACGTACTGAATATGGCCGAGGTTGGAGGCGAGATTGCCTTGGGGCGAGGTTCCGTAGCTTCCATTGATTCGTGCCGGCTTGCCATAGAGGTATGCCTGATTGATGTCGGGCATGCACTGGCCTTGTCCGGGATAGTTTGTTCCGCTGCATCCGTTCCAGATGATGGCTAAGGGTGTACCGGCAGTATAGGTGTAGATGCCGGACAATTGCCATCCGCTGACGAGAGAGCGAACCAGGAAGGACTGGCTGCCTTTGCCGAAGGGCATCTGCCAGACGCCGAAGGCATGGAGGTTTTGGGGAGCGGAGACGGTGGTCCAGGAACGATCGATGCGATCCTGCTTCCAGTTCTTTCCTCCACCTGAGACTGCGGCGCCGGGGATGTCGAAGCCGCTGCGGAAGGTGCTGTCGTCGCCGACGTTTTTGGAGTAGGTGTAATTGACGTTGAAGCTGAGGCCGTGGGAGAAGCGCTGCAGGACAGTGAGCTGCAGCGAGTTATAGCTGAAGTTGCCGACGTTTCCCCAGGTATCGGAGACTCCGGAGTACTGGGGGAAGGCGGTCAGGCCCTGGGCAATCGTCGCAGTGGTGCTGACGGTAGCGGCGGTTTGGAAGGATGCCGGGATGCTGGCGCCGGAGACATGCTGTTGGAGAATTGCGACGTTCGCCGGAGTGGCTGCGGCGATGAGCAGGGGCTTGGTGCCGGTGCTATCGAGCACGCCGCCGAGAGCGGCTAGGTAGGCCGGGTTCAATTCATTGGTCCAATACCCGCGGGCGTTCCCGTTACTTCCCGACGGCACAGCGCCGGAGTTGACGATGAAGTGGCTCTCGTTGCCGACGTAGTTGACGGCGACGGTCATGTCCTTGGTGAGGGCTCGCTGGATGCCTGCGTTATAGAAGATGAGTTCGGGTGCGCGGCCTGAGAAATAGGGGTCGGCGTAGGAGACGGTGCTTGCGGTTTGGAACTTTCCGGCGCCGTTGAGGTAGAAGCCGGTGTTCAAGGTCTGAGCGGCGGCGTTGGGGGTGGGATTGGCGGGATAGACGAAGCCCGGGCCAAAGAGACCAGTATTGGCGATTCCCAAAGAGGTGAACTGAGAGCCGTTGTTGAGGTAAAACGACGGGTTTGCTGCAGCACCGCTGGTGACTTCGGCTGGTCCGATGGCAGTTACGTTGAAGCCTGTTTGTCCAGTACCCTGGTAGGCGCCGCCGCGTCCGCCGACTCCGCCGGCTGCAGTGTAGACTTCACCGATGCCAATGCGGAATACGGTTTTCTCATCTGCCTGGTAGGCGATACCGACGCGTGGGCCCCAGTTCTTCCAGTAGGTGTGGACTGGAGTTGTGCAACCGCAACTGACTCCCGCGCCTCCGTAGTTGCCGGCGAACTGCAACTCGCCCGGAGTTCCAGTAAGCGAGTTGGTGAGGCCTGGATTGAGGAAGGTCCAGCGGTCCTTCACTTCGCGGTAGGGTGGGAGATAGTCCCAGCGGAGTCCGAGGTCGAGGGTGAGCTTTGAATTGACCTTGAAGCTGTCCTCTACGTAGGGGGCGATGGGCCGGTAGCGGCCGCCCAGTTCGCTGACTGGCTGGAGTCCGATCGAGGGAGTACCGCCAACTGCTCCAAGCAGGTAGCTGGCATAGGAGTAGCCGGACGGAGCGGCAGCTGTGCCTGTTGAAAGGGTGGTGCCACTGAAGTTGGCTGTGTCGAAGGCGTTGTAGGCGAGGTCGAGGACACCCGTATATGTGGCGGGGTTGGCGTTATTAATCTGCTGCCATTGAACGCTGATGCCGAAGGTAAACGAGTGCTTGCCTTTCAGCCATTGGAGGTTGTCAACGAGAGCATAGTTATTGGGAGTGGTGAGCTGCGTGGAGACGGAGTTGCCGTTGCCGGTCCAGGTTTGCTGTGCTGTGCCGAAGGCCGGGGTGGTTCCGAAGGATGCTCCGGGGAACTCTTCGCCCGCCTGTCCTGCGGGCAGGTTGGTGATTCCCATGGTGGGGGCAGCCCATGCGGTGACGCCCTGAGTTGCATTGTGAATGTTCTGGAAGAAGCGGGTGAAGCCGTACTTCACCTGATTAATCAGGGTCGGCCTGATGGTGTAGGTGTCTTCGATACCGTAGTTTTTGGGATAGACGACGGCGAGGTCGCCGCCGATGTAGGGCGGCGGGATGAAGGGTGAGGCGTAGTTGTTGACATATTGCTCTGTGCCCATGGCACCGTAGCCGGAGATACGCTGTTTCTGGCTGAGATCGTAGTCAACGCGGAAGTCGAGGACCCAGTTGTCGAAGCCTGAGGGATAACCGCCGAGATAGTTATTGGCGGTTCCGGAGCTTGTGGGAGCAGGAAGGAAGGACTGCATCTTCTGCGTGATCGGCGAGAGATAGCTGGTGGGGATGACGTTGTTAGTCGGAAGGCCATTCTTCATACCCTGAAATGGCTTTCGAGTGCAGGTGCTGCCGCTGCAGGCTGTCGTGGTGGGATCGTAGAGAAAGGGGGCCGTGCCAAGTTCGGTGAAGTCACCGGTGCGCATCAGCGTCGTGGGGATGGTATAGAGCTGCGGGTTGGCTCCCTTGCGGCTATGGAATTTGTCGTAGGCGACGAAGAAGAAGCCGCGATCTTTGGTAAGGGGAATCTTCCAACCGAAGGAGGCTGAGAGCTCGTTTTGATGCTCCACGGGTTTCGGGGCGGGTATGGTCTGGCCAGCGGCGTTCTTGACGGTGAGGGCCTTCTGGGTAAAGCTCCAGGCGTCGAAGGCGGTGTTGCGAACGAAGTCGGAGACCTGGCCATGAGGTTTGAGGCCGCCAGACTTCATTGTGAAGTTTTCTGCCCCGGCACCCATGTACTCTGCCGGAGGAGTGCTGGTGATCACCTGAAATTGATCGACTGCTTCGACACTGACGCCGAGGCCGACGAGACGATTGTCGCCCTGTTGGCTAATGGTTTCGGCCGGCATGCCTTCCAGGTAGAGTTGGCCGAGGTAGTTGCCGGTGCCGCCGATGACAGGAAGACGAGTGCCCGACTGGGTTCCCGGCGCGAGCGTGGCAAAGGCGGTGGGATCGCGCTGCGCATTGTTCATCTGCAGCGGGAGATTGGAGTAAGTCGTGTTTTCGATGGTGAGGCCCAGGGTTGCGGTTGAGGTATCGAGCACTGGGGGAGCCGCGGTGACTTCAACGGTCTCGGTGGTTGCCCCGACTGTCATGACGGGGTTGACGGTCAGGACGCCGAGAGCGTCGACCTGAAGGTTCTCCTGCTTCAAAGTGCGGAAGCCCGGGGCCTCGACGGTCAATGTGTAGAGTCCTGGGTGCACAGGAGCAATCGTGAAGGTTCCTGCAGACGAGGAGACGCGCTGGGTCGCGACGTTGGTGGCGTTGTTGGTCGCGGTGACGGTCGCGCTGGGGACGACGGCTCCTGTCGTGTCGGTGACGGTACCGGAGATGGTGCCTTCGCCGGCGGTCTGCGCTTTGAGTGTGGCTGGGAGACTGAAGAGGAGGGCTGTGGCAGCGAGCGAGGCCGCTGCGCGGAGGAGTTTGGGAACACTGTAGTGGTTCGATTGCATGACGACCTCGATTGAAATCAATTCAGGAAGTGATGTTGCCTGTTTTTGCTGCGAGCCCGGCGAATCGCAACCCTCCTCTTGCTTTGCGATCGAGCAGCATTCTCTGGACGAGGAGGAGGCCTCAACTTGAAGCGGGTGAATTATTCCTATCGGGGAATAGGGCTGTCAATAGGAAAATAATGCCAGATGGGGAATTATTGCCTTTTTCGGCACATGGCGGCGAACCCTCAGTTACTAAAGCGGGCGTGACAACACTTACGGCGCAAGCTGAGAAGCGGGAGGGTCGGGAATTTTTGGGGACTCAGGCCGGGAGGGAGGATTTTATGGCAATCAGGAATGGCCGCAGAGCGTTACCGCCGCGTGGGAGCAACGCCACAATTTCAGTGGGGATGGGCTGATTTAGAGGGCAGCGAGAGCTGCTGCTTCGTCGGGGTAGAGCGAGGCGTACTTGGTGATTCCGACCATGGTGAAGACCTTCGTGAAGTGAGCCGTAAGGCCGCAGATGGCGACGGTCTGTCCGGCTTTGCTGGCTTCCATGAGGACCTGGATGACGAGTGCGATGCCGGAAGAGTTGAGGTACTCGACACCCTTGAAGTCGAGGAGGATTGTTTTGTGGGTTGCTTTGTCGAGGGCGTGATAGGTGTCGACGATGGCATCCTTGGAGGCGGAAGAGATATCTCCCGTAAAGTGGAAACAGGTAACTTCCCGACCACTTGCACCATGCAGTTGCTGTTGGGAGACCTTGTTCGCTGATTGCACCTTATTCGTTCTCCTTATCCATCCGGATCACGAGCCGGACGAAGCTTTGGTCTTCCACTCCGTTTGCGGAGACCCATTCGGCCTCGTCAACGAGGGCCTGTATAAGAAACATACCCATGCCGCGAGCTTCCTCTTCGCCCGCCATTTTTCGGTCGATGTCGGGGGCAGGGGTGGGCGTTTCGATGCCTACGCCGTTGTCCATGACCTTGACCTCGAGTTCATCGGGCTTCATTGAGAGTACTACGCTAACGGGGATGGACGCATTCATCTGGTTGCCATGTTCCATGGCATTGATGCAGGCCTCTGCGACGGCAGTCTTGAGGTCTTCGATTTTGTCCTGACTGAAGCCCATCATCTTCGCCATGCCGGCTGCGGTGCTCATGGCGACTTTTTCGAAGCCGAGACGCGAAGGAAGCCGCACCTCAACCTTACTCCCACTGGACACGGTCATGCCTTCTCCTTGGAATTGCTGGTGAGGCGGCAAAGAGCGATTGCACTCATATCATCCTGCTGCGGAGCACCCCCTGAGAAGGTGTCAAGCGTGGTCCACAAACTATCCAGGGTGAGTTCCGCGGGTTGATTGCTGCCGGGGGCCGAAAGAGAGTCGATGGAGTGGAAGGCCTTCATCAGACGCTCCTGGCCGAACTCCTCTTCGCCGCGGAAGATCTCTGTAAGTCCGTCGGTGTAGAGGAGCACGCGAGCGCCGGGGTCGATTGGCACACGTTCTACTGAGTAACGCGAGCCTGGGAGCATGCCGAGCGGGGTGCCGCTCGCTTCGATGAGCCGAATCTGTTCTTCTCCCGAAGAGACGAGAAACGCAGGATTGTGGCCAGCGTTCACGATCTCGAGTTCGGAGGATACGGGGTCAAGCCGAACGAAGATGGCGGTGACGTAGCGGCGGCGCGCCTCGGCGCCCTCGTCCCAGTGCTGCTGCGAGAGGCGGCCTGCGAGCTCGCGCAGGGTGAGGGACTGGCGGGCGAGTGCGCGAAAGGCGGAGCGAAAGGCGGTGCAGACGAGAGCGGAGGCGAGTCCTTTACCGGCGACATCGGCGACGACCATGAGGTGGGAGCCGTCGGGTTCGGTGACGACGTCGAGGTAGTCTCCGCCGACGTGGTAGCAGGCTCGCGAACGAGAGGCCACAGAGTAGCCGGGGATGGAGGGCATGGCCTGCGGGAGGAGGCTCTGCTGGATGGCGCGGGCGGCGTCGAGATCCTGGGCGAGTCGGGCGTACTCGACGTGGCGCTCATGGTTGACGGCATTTTCGACGGCTACGGCGGCCTGGAGGGCGAGACCCTCGAGGAAGTCGCGTTCGTAGAGGCTGAGGGGGCGGCCGTCCTGGCTGGCAACTATCAGTTCTGACAGGATCTTGCCGTCGCGCGACATGAGTTCGAAGCGCGGGCAGGTCTCGTCGGGTTCGGCAGGCATATTGCCGTAAGTAATGCCCTGGGGAACGAAGAGGGCGCCTTCGAGCTCGAGTTCACGGACGGCGATCCGAGCGGATTGTTGAAGGACGTCGGTGAGCTCTATTGTGGAGTGGACGGCCCGGGAGGCCTCAAGCAAGGCCTGGAGACGCACGACCTGTTCGGCTAGCGGAAGGCTGGAGTTATCTATACTGTCGTGCTGTTCGGTGAGAGACATGAATTTGAGTGACTCCGAGTCTACCGTGTGCTGCTTAATTAGGCACGATGCAAATTATAGGCTTGGGATGACGGCCGAGGTTTTTGGCCCCATCACGCCCGGGCGGTAAGGGAAAAACGCTTTCTCTCCAAGGAACTGGAGTTCTATCCGCGTCGGTGGTTGGCTGACACACCTCTTATTCCGCTTTTCTGTGCAGAAGTTTGCATAGAAAGGGGCCGTAACCCGAAGATAATCCAGATAATTGCCCGTTATCCTTTGGTCAACAACGTGCTATGAGACTGGCAGACCAGTCTGAGACGATTCGGAGCTGACTAAATTATTCTGCGCGATTGCGCCATCCGGAGGGGTGTACACAATGAAATATCTTCTTTCGGCCTTATTTGTCCTGACTCTGTTCTGCGGGATCACAAGCCAAGCACACGCCTCAAACTTTCACGTAGGCGTCGTTGACCCGACTACCTGCGATACAGCCAACCCTTCGATATGCTTGATAGCTGATCCCACGGGTTCGATCAGCGGCTTTCAGTTCACAACCGCAATTTGTAATAGCGGTGTCCCGACCTCGGGCGGCACACCCTTTTGCCTTGAACTAATCAATGGGACCCTAAACCAGACTATTAACTCCATCGTTCTCGATATATCGAGTGCAGCCCTGGGGGGGCAGACACCTATGTGCGATACGACAGCCGCATTTACGGGCAGTTGCACCCCGCAGCCGGATGGTTCGGAACTCTTCACCTTCACCGGCGTCCCCGGTCAACCCTTTGGGCCCGGCGTTGTGGAAGATATCTACGTGGCTGGCCTTACCAATTCGGCCGCTCTTACGGACGGTCCTGGCGGTGGCGTCACGATTGAGGTCGCTGCAACTCCGGAGCCGGATTCTCTTTTGCTCTTCGGGACTGGTGCGATGATGGCTGGCCTTTACCTGACCAAGCGTCCGCTCCTCTCGGCGTTCGGAAAGAAGTAGCGTTCAACGGTCATATTCGTAATCGGCGAAGCCCCACACCCCCCGGATGTGGGCTTCGCCTTTTTTGACCGAAAGGATTCTTCCTGCGTCATGTTCGGCCGCTTCGGCTTCTGCAAGCCCTGTCTCCGAAGAGACTTTCTGGTCGTGTACTCTCTAGTATCGGTACATCTTACGCCGTGAGAGTGCTTATGCGTCGCGTTTCGCTGCTGCTCCTTCTCCTGTTGTTGCCGCTGCTGGCCTATGCCGACCCCGGCGTCGAGAAGCCTGAGAGCGCCAATACCCCGCCAGATGACTTAATCCAAATAAGGCTCGGCGAGTCAACAACGGAACTCGCCGGCCCCTGGAAGTTCCATATCGGGGATAACCCCGACTGGGCGCAGGCAGAATTCGATGATTCGGGTTGGGAAGAAGTGGATCTGACCCGTAGCAAGACTGGACTGGCGCTGGGGTGGACCGCGCGTGGACACGCAGGATACTCCGGCTTCGCCTGGTACAGAATCCAGGTCGGCGTGGAAGGAGCAAAGCACTCTCTCGCATTGAAGATGCCCGACAACTTCGACGACGCCTATCAGCTTTTCGTCAACGGACAGAGAATTGGCGAGTTCGGAAAGTTCACGGATCACCATGTCACCGCATACGCCGCAATCCCCACCGCTTTTCGTCTTCCCAAAGACATTCGCGATGGCAAGCTGACCATCGCCGTTCGCACATGGATGGACAGCGCCACTCCCTTCAACAGTCCGGATGCAGGGGGTCTTCGCGAGCCGCCCGGGCTGGGTTATTCCTCCGCGATCGCGAGCGAGCTGCGCCTCGATTGGGATGACGCCGGCCACTTCTTCGGGAGCGGCTTTCTGGAGTTGCTGATCCTGACCATGGCGCTAGTCATCGCGCTGGCGCTATTTTGGCTCGACAGAAACGAGAAGTCATATCTCTGGCTGGCTCTCATCTGCGAAACATCGATAGTTATCGTAGGTCTCGATCTGCTGGTCAACTTCACCACCTGGATCGGACTTACGGAGTACCTCGTTCTCAACGATGTCCTTGCGACTCCTATTCGGATCGGTCTGTGGGTGCTCTTCTGGGGATATTGGTTCCGGCTGGGGCGCATTCGGGCTTTGCACATAGCGGTATGGTCGCTGGTTGCGATTCTCGCCATTGGAACCGCAATGCTTCGCCCACCGCTCTACGGCGAGCATGTTCCGATCCAGGCTGGTACCTATCTGCATCCTTTTCTGCTCATCGTTAAGTTGAGTCTCGGCGTTCTGCTGCTCCTGGTGGTTTACCGCGGCTTCAGAAAGAACAGAAGAGAGGGAGGCATTGCCACTGTCGCCGTTGTTTTGGCCGTCATCGCGATCTATAACCACGAACTTCCGCTGATTCATGTCAAGACGACATTCACCATTCTTGGCTTCGCCATCTCTCTTGGCTCCATGTCCACCATGTTGTCGCTTCTGATCATCACGGTGATGCTGCTGGCGCGGTTCATCACTGCGCAGCGCAAGAAGGAGCAATGGAAGCTGGAGATTGAACAGGCAAGGCATATACAGCAGGTTCTGATTCCAAACACACTTCCCGAACTTAACGATCTGCAAGTTGAGAGCGTTTATCGTCCCGCGAGGGAGGTGGGGGGTGACTTCTTTCAGATTGTGCCGAACGGCAAGGACGGCACGTCGCTCATCGCATTCGGTGACGTGACCGGCAAAGGGTTGCAAGCGGGCATGCTGGTCTCTCTGATCATCGGGGCAATCCGTTCTGCGGCGGAGCATGACAGTGATCCTCGCCGGATGCTTGAAGTGCTCAATGAGCAACTGACCGAACGTGAATCCAGTGCGACCTGCATGATGCTCCGATTCGGGGTGGACGGAGCGGTTGAATTAGCGAATGCCGGACAGCTTCCACCGTACCTCAATGGCGTCGAGATGCAGATTGAAGGCGCACTACCCCTGGGGATTATCACCGGAATAGATTTTCCTGTGACTTCGTTCAAACTCGAGCCTGGCGATACTTTGCTTATGATGTCGGACGGAATTGCGGAGGCTCAGAATGCGCAAGGGGAGCTCTTTGGGTTCGGGCGAATCGAACAGATGCTGCGTGATAAGACATCCACGGAAGAGATTGCGACCGCTGCCCAGAGATTTGGGCAGACAGACGACATACTTGTGCTGCGCGTCCAACGAAATGGAGCGCGAACGGCTCCGTACACGGAGCATCAAGAGGTGCACTCTTAGAGGTTGCCGGGATTATGTGGTGGGTAGCTGCAGTTCATCCAGGATTGCTTTGAAGCTTGAGAAGGGCTTCTCCGTGATCTTTGGCCGATTGGCTGATGCGGTTTTGAAGATGGTCTGCGCGTCGGCGAGGTCTTTGCCGGTGAGCTCCATTCGGGGGGCGCGAACGCGGGCGGAGCCGACGCCGGCTTGCTGCTGAACCCACTTGATGAGTTGTACGAACTTTGGGACTGTGTCCATTCGAAGCAAAGGCAGGAACCAGCGGTAGAGCTCGAAGACTTCTTCGCGCTTGCCGGCTCGAGCGAGTTGGAATAGCTCGACCGACTCTGCGGGGCAGGCGTTGACGAGGCCGGCGATCCAGCCGGTGGCTCCTGCGTTGACGCCTTCTACGAGAACGTCGTCAACGCCGACAAAGATGGCGAGACGATCTCCCAACACTTCTCGGATAGCTGCGATGCGGCGGACGTCTGCGCTCGACTCCTTTACGGCATGGAGATTCGCGTGGTCGGCGGCAAGCTCTGCGATTTCAGTTGGGAGGAAGTCGGTTTTGTAGGCGACGGGGTTGTTGTAGAGCATGCAGGAGAGAGGAGTCGCGGCGATGATGGCGGAGACGTGGTTCTTCATCTCGCGCCAGTCGGAGGAGTAGACGTAGGGCGGGAGGACCATGAGCGCCTGACAGCCGACGGCCTCTGCTTGTTTGGCGAGGGTGACTGCGTTTGCTGTGGAGAGGGAAGAGATGGCTGCGACGACGGGTGCGTTTTTTGCAACGCGTACGGCGGTTTTGAGGATGTCGATCTTCTCGGAGTTCTCGAGGGTTGCTCCTTCGCCGAGAGAGCCGAGCATGACGAGGCCGGTGCAACCGTTGCCTAGCATCCAGGCGGCGTGCTGGGCGAGAAAGGCGTGGTCGACGGCGAGCTTGTCGTCGAAGGGTGTCGTGACTGCGGGCATTACGCCGGACCAGATCATGCTATCTCCTGAGGTGTGTTTTGTTGGGAGTTGTGAAAGCAAAGAGCGTGGATGGGAACGGGAGACAAAGGTGGGCGGACGGATGTTGGTGTCCAGCCGAAGAGGGTTTGCGTGGCAGGACCGCAGATGCGTCCCTGGCAGGGACCCATGCCGCATCGGGTTTGAAGTTTTGCGTCTGTCCAGCTGTGGCGGAGTGCGAGATGTTGGTAGGTCACGTCTTCGCAGCGGCAGACGATTGTTTGGGGTGAGGGGAGGGAGCGGAGTTCGAGGCGTAGCTTGAAAGCGTTTTGCAGGCGTGTGGCAAATTTTCTTGCGGCTGCGTTGCGGGACTGCAGAGAGTTGGTTGGTTGGCCTGCGGATGCTCGTCCGGCGATCTCCCCTTGGAGTAGAGCGGCTTCGAGGCCGGCGATTCCGGTGGGTTCGCCAGCGCAGTAGATGTTTGCGACGGAGGTTTGTTGGTGTTCGTTGACTTCCACGAAGTCGCCGTGAAGCTTGCAGCCGAGGAGCGAGGCGAGCTCGGTGTTTGGGACGAGGTGAAAGCCGCATGCGAGCAGATCGCAACGCTCGTCCCAGGTCTTTGCGCCGTCGGTGAGGCGGACGGATTTGAGTGAGCCTGTTGTTTTGCCTGCGAAGGCTTCGATGGGCCAGCAGCCTGTGCGGTAGGGTGTTTTGCCGAGGGCGGTGCGATAGCTGATGGCTTGGCGGATCTTTGCGGGGTGAGACCATAGCGAGGCAGCGAAGGGAATGAGCTGCGAGATCGGGGCCTGTTCTGCGACGCTGGTGATGTAGGCTCCGTCGTCAAGGAGATGAGCGGCTACGGCGAGTAGGAGCGGGCCGGAGCCGGCTACGAGGACTCGCTTGCCGTGGATGGGGAATCCACCTTTTACGAGAGCCTGGAGGCCTCCGGCTCCGAAGACGCCGGGGAGAGTCCATCCGGGGAAGGGTAAGAATCGCTCGCGTGCTCCCGTGGCTAGGATGAGGCGGTCGTACTTGAGTTTGAGGATTTCTGGTTCGCCTTCGGTTTCGCGCAAGGCGTGGAGGGTCGATGGGGCGGGTGCATCGAAGACGCGGACGCCGGAGAGAATGGTGGCTCCGGACAAACGGAGTTGATGGAGAGCTTTCGCCTTAGAGGCGTCTTCCGGGGTGTCTTTGCGGTGGCTGGAGGATTGTGCGCCGCTACGCCAGATCTGGCCGCCGGGAGTTGGGTTGTCGTCGAGCAGGAGCACGCTGTGTCCGTGATGAGCAGCAGCCGTGGCGGCAGCGATACCGGCCGGTCCTGCTCCGACGACGATGATTTCAGCTTGATTCATCTTTCCGTTTCGACCACCATGCCATCGCTACAGATTAACTGACAGGTGCGGCGATGTGGGATGCCGTTGACTGTGGCGCAACATTCGAAGCAGATGCCCATCCCGCAGAGTGCGGATCGCGGTTCGCCGCTGACGGAGAGGCGGGAAGGTACGGCTGCCTTGAGAAGCGCGGCTGAGACGACTGAGCCGGTTGGCATCTGCACCGCAACCCCGTCGATGTGGAGGGTGACCTTTTCAGGCATGCAGGGCCGCCTGTTTTGCGATGCGCTGGGGCAGGTAAGGAGCGGCGTCGATCTCTGATGTGCGGGCGAGTAGTTGATCACTGAGCAGACGGGCCGCGGCGAGAGCGTTGGTGATGCCGAGGCCTTCGAAGCCGGCGGCGAGCCAGAGAGAGGTGTCGTCACTAAGGCCTGACGCGGGGCCGATGAGCGGCAACTTGTCGGGTGTGGCGGCGCGGAAACCGGTCCAGACGCGTAGCCCGGAGAGTTGAGCTAATGCGGGCAGGTAGCTCTGGGCGCGTTCGAGCATCTGGCTGAGAATGCGGGAGTCTGATAGCGGTTTCTCGTCGCCGTATTGACGGGAGGACCCGATGAGGAGCTGTCCTGTTCTGCGCGGTTGGATGTTAAATGCGACAGAGTCTGCTTCGAGCTTGTGGGCGCTCTTGAGGTAGCCGAGCTCGACTAGCTGATGATGAAGGAAGCCGGGGTAGCGATCGGTGATGAGGAGATGACCTTTGCGCTTTTTTATGGGCAGAGTGGGCAGGAGGGCGCAATCTGCTCCTGTAGCAAGAACTATGCGCTCGCTGTGCAGAACGGTACCGTCTGCGAGATGGAGATTGCCTCTTGCGGCGGAGACGGCGGCGTTGCCTTGCAACAACGTTGCGCCATGCGACATGGCCTGCTGGAGAAGAAACTCGGATGCGGCTGGAGGGTAGATGACTGCGTCGTCTGGGACTAAGAGTCCGCCCGCCAGGCCTTGCCGGAGATTGGGCTCTTCGGCAGCGACTTGTGCCCCATCGAGGATGTCGGCGCGAACTCCCGCTGCGCTGTAGGTTGTTTTTTTTGCGTGCACCTCAGCCATCTCTTGTTCGTCGGCTGCGATCCAGAGCGTGCCGCGGGTCTCGTATTCCACTGCGCCGGGCAACTCAGGGAGTAACTGCTGCCAGAGGGCGCGGCCATAGCGAGTGAGTTGAAGCTGAGCGGGAGAGTCGTCCATAACGACGAGATGCCCCATGCCTGCGGCGGTCGCCCCTGCGCTGGAGATGTTGCCTTCGACGATGCCTACTCGGAGACCAGCGTGGGCGAGCTCACGTGCGCAGGCACAGCCCACGATACCGGCGCCGACGATGAGGACATCGTAGTTTCTCATTAGAACGCGATGCCGCTTTGGAAGGGATCGGAGTTTTGGAAGAAGAGGCGGGACTCTGCGGTAATCCAAGCGCGTCCGGTAATGATTGGGTGGATGTGTCCGTTGGGGGCGCTGGAAATTTTTCCTTCGAAGCGGGTGCCGAGAATTCCCTCCTGGATCCAGGTGTCTCCTGGCACGAGTTTTCCGTCGGCGTGGAGGCATGCCATTTTTGCGCTGGTCCCGGTGCCGCAGGGGGAGCGATCGAAGGACGCGCCGGGGCATAGGACGAAATTTCGCGAAGAACTGCCGGGGGATGGGGGAGCGGCAAAGAATTCGATGTGATCGATGAGGGCGCCGGCTTCGCCGGTGATCCCGGAGGCGAGGAGAGCGGAACGAATGGCGGTAGAGGCGGCTATCAGCTGGGCGCGGTTGGCGAGGGAGAGCGTGAAAGGGTGGTCCTCGATGAGAAAGAACCAGTTGCCGCCCCAGGCGATGTCTCCTTTGAATTGCCCGTAACCGGGGACGTCTACGGGAACGGAGGCTCGAAGACGATAGCTTGGGACGTTCGCGACGGAGACCCGGCCATCTTCGTGGAGATGGGTCGAAACAGTGCCTACTGGGGTTTCGATCTGATGTTGTCCCGGGCTGATTCGGCCCATGTGAGCGAGAGTCGTGACGAGGCCGATGGTTCCGTGGCCGCACATTCCGAGGTATCCGACATCGTTGAAGAAGATGACTCCGGCGGTGGATGCGGGATCGACTGGTTTGCAGAGGAGTGCGCCGACGACGACTTCGGATCCGCGGGGTTCACAGATGACTCCGCTGCGGAAATGATCGAATTCGGCATGAAAACGGCGCACTCGATTGGGAAGATCTCCAGCGCCGAGATCGGGGCCACCTGCAATGACGACACGCGTTGGTTCCCCTTCCGTGTGGGAGTCGATGATCTCGACACAGCTATTGGTTGCCATGTGTTTTATCGTAACGCCAGCGGAGTCTTGCCGCGTTGCTGGAACTGCTGTGTGATTGCACTACGATGGGACTGATATGACGCGGATCCGGGTTTCGAGGCACTCGTTCTTTTTTATAGCTTTGGTTTTCTTCGCAGTTCGACTCGAAGGTCAGATCCTGACCCTTACTTCGCCGCTGGATTATCAGGTCTTCCAGCGGCAGACTCGCGAGGCAGGCACGATCAAGCTTCAGGGACATGCCGAGGCAGGCGTGACGAGCGTGCGTGTCTCGGTGAAGGGGCAATCGATCTCAGGGCAGTTCTCTCGAAGTTGGAGCGATGTCCGGCTCGATCCTGACGGAGGATTCCATGCGTGCCTGGATGTCGCGGCAGGCGGGTTTTATTCGGTTGAAGTGCAGGCGCGGCATGGTCATCAAGTGGCTGACAAGGTCACGATTCCTCATGTAGGGGTTGGAGAGGTATTTCTAATCTCCGGTCAATCCAACTCGACCAACTACGGCGAGGTGTTGCAGACGACGCAAACCAGGATGGTGTCAACGTTCAGTGGGGAGTCGTGGCGAATTGCCGATGATCCGCAACCCGGTACGCAGGACGACAGCAAGAAGGGCAGCTTTGTTCCTTCGTTCGGGGATGCTCTCTATCGCAAATACAAGGTGCCTATTGGGATTGCATCGGTCGGTCATGGTTCAACCAGTGTTCGCCAATGGTTGCCTGCAGGTGAACCGATTAAGGTGATGCCTACGATGACGAAATATGTCAGTCGCAATGCGGACGGCGCGTTGGTGAGCGATGGGACGCTCTTCGATGGCATGATGCGTCGGATGCAGCAGTTGGGACCGCATGGTTTTCGAGCCGTGCTGTGGCATCAAGGGGAGTCGGATTCTCACCAGCCGAATGAGCATGAGATAGCGGCTTCGGAGTATCGGAGCATGCTTGAACACATCATCTTATCTGCCCGGAAGCAGGCGGGTTGGGATATGCCATGGTTTGTGGCACAGGTGAGTTACCACAATCCGGAGGACCCATCGAATCCGGCGATTCGCAATGCTCAGAAG
Source organism: uncultured Acidobacteriaceae bacterium (assembly GCA_963841335.1). Lineage (GTDB taxonomy): Bacteria > Acidobacteriota > Terriglobia > Terriglobales > Acidobacteriaceae > Edaphobacter. The sequence goes on from CAWJCF010000001.1 coordinate 2,663,317, forward strand.
AGCCTGTGGACGAGTAAGGTCGCGCTTCAGGGACCTGACACCGACACGCTTACCGCCGCTTATCGCCAGAACAATGGGAAGGGCACGCACTTCAACGACGCCGGACTGAAAGCTCACGGGCTTCTGTGGGCGGAAGCTGTTGAAGCGTGGCTGGATGGCGTGCTTCGGTAGCTTGAGGTTCGGCCGTTTCCATGGCTGCGGCGTCCTGATTCAGCGGGTTCAGATTCGATCTCTCACGCCAATTTTTCCCCGCGAATAACCCGCATTGAGTAGCGCCAGCTAGAAGGCTGGACGCTGTCTGAGGACGGCATTTTCTGTCTCATCTGGCATGTTCGGGATATTTTTATATTTTTAGCATACAAAAAAAAATAACCATTAGTAAAAGTTTTCTTGACAGTTGTTTTTCCCGACGGCTACGATTCGCGGGTCACTACCGCTCCCTCAAAGCGACCCTCAGGAGACCTGTCATGCAAGTTATTCGAAGATTTCCAAAGAAAACCGCCATCAGAGCGGCGATGCTCGTTGGTCTATTACTGGCGGGCATCGCTGGCCTAACCAAACCAGCGATCTCTCAGAGTTCTTCTTCGTCGGTGAATGGCATCATTACTGATCCCGTCGGAGCAGTTGTGCCCGGCGCAAAGGTCATCCTCAAAAATGTGGACACCAACGTTGAGCGCACAACGGTGTCCAATAGCGGCGGAGATTACTTCTTCAGTAGCGTGCCGCCGGCGCGATACATCCTGACCTTTACCGCACCGAGTTTTCAAAGAGAGACGATCAACGTCTTTGAGGTTGCAGTGGCACAGGCGGTAACCATCAATGCTTCACTTAAAATTGGCGATGTGTCTCAGTCTGTGACGGTGGAAGCGTCCGGCACCCAGGTGGAAAGCTCCACCGCGCAGCTTGGCACGGTGATTGACGAAAAAGCGGTGAACGATCTGCCACTGGATGGTCGCAACTTCACGCAGTTGCTTACCCTGACTCCGGGTGTTACCCCAATCAGCACTGGCCAGAACAGTAGCGGCAGCAATACTGCCGTCGTTGCCGCCAGCACGACGAACTACGCCTTTCCCTCGATCAATGGCGCGGGGAACCGGTCGACGATTTACCTGGTAGACGGGATGAACGATAACCAGGCCTGGTACAACACTTATGCTGTCCCGCCAATTATCGACACCATTCAGGAGTTCAAGATCAACTCCCACAACGACTCTCAGTATGGCGGGTCTCTTGGCGGCGTAGTCAACATCGTGACCAAGGCGGGCACAAACTCCTATCATGGCACCGCGTGGGAGTACATACGGAATAACGGATTTGACGCTTTGCCCTTTATTTCGGCTCCGCCGTCTTACCACCTGAACACGTTTGGCGGTCAGATGGGGGGACCGATAAGAATTCCCCACCTCTACGATGGCCGCAATAAGACCTTCTTTGAGATTGGGGCGGAGGGATCACATTACTCGAAGGCAGGCTCGTCGAATATCCTCATCCCCACACCGGCTCAACTCAAGGGAGACTTCAGCAGTGCAGCGACAGGAGTGACAAAGAGCGGCAATTGCGTCGCTGGGGACACCAAAGTCGAGGTATATCCATGCCAGTTGTATGACCCGACCATCGCTAATAATGCCGCGACCCCCAGCCGGCCGGGTTATCTCGGCAATCAGATTCCAGTCTCCGAGATGAATCCGTATTCGCTCGCCTTTGTCAACGCGGTATTCGGATCGGCGACGCCGATTGTCATTCCCGGAATTGCGCCTACGACCGCTAATTATCAGATTACCGCTCCTACGCGGCAGTTGGTTTACAACTACACGGGCCGGATCGATCAGCATATCGGGTCGAAGGACTTCATCTTCTTCCGGTATTCCGGTATTCAGTGGTATCAAACATCCCCGAGCACAATGCCGACCTTATTTAGCTCCACTCAGATACCAGCACAGCAGTATGGGGTCAACTGGAACCATGTCTTCAACTCGACCACGAGTATGCAGGTGCAATATGGCAGGACCCATGTCGAGGACGACACGCTGACGCAGTTCCAGAACCACAATTTGTGGCAGGTCTATGGATGTTCAACGGACATGTGCAACTCCTTCGTGGGAGGGGCCGCAGTGCTAGTGACGCAGACAGTGACGGGTGGCTTCAGTGGAGGCGAGGTCAATAGTCCGTCAGCGAATCTGTCCAGTATTCATGAGTGGTCGGGTAGCTTCATGAAGGCGCTCGGCAAACACCAGTTTCAGGCGGGCGGCGGCTGGGACGAAGTGAACTACACGGCCGAACTACGCCAAGGGACAGTTACATTTTCCGGTACGTCTACTGCAAATTTCGGTGCCGTTCCTGGAAAGCCTGGGGCAAATCCCGGCTCTCCCTCGACGATAACCAGCGCCCAGATCAGTGGTCAGTCGGGGTTCGGTTTGGCGGACTTCCTGCTCGACTATCCGAACTCAGAAAACAAACGGAACGTTCTTCTCACCGAGCGTCCGGGCGGCATCGGGAGCGCCTATATACAGGACAGCTGGAAGATGACTCGCAGTTTGACCGTAAACTATGGCGTTCGCTATGACCGCAGCGCGATCCCTGCGTATGGCACGGAGGCCTCGGTGGGACTGCAAGGGAGCATTGAGACTGGCGACTTCGATTTCAATACTGGAAAGTACATTGTCCAGCAGTTGCCACCGCTCTGCAGCGTTCGTGGGCACGCTCCGTGCCTACCCAGCGCGACACTGCCGGCAAATGTTTTGGTTGCCACCGGTGGCAAGATACTTCATGGCAGCAAAGACAACATCGGTCCTCGTGCGGGCTTTGCGTATCGAGTCAATGACACGATGTCGGTTCGCGGCGGCTTCGGCATCACGTATGACAACTGGGCAGCCATTATTCAGATGACGCAGAACTACCAAGGCTCGTGGCCTGATACCGGTACTTTGCAAATCAGCAATACGAATACGCCGGGCACGATCTATACCTCGGCGCAGAATCCATTCGCGCAAAACGGTGGGAACCTGCCAGCGGCGACTCCCTTTGGATCTTCGAACGTGAACTACATGGTCGATCCACTGTGGAAGAACCCCTACTCCGAACAGTACAACGTGGGCATCGAACAGCAGTTCGGCAACCGTACCATCCTCTCTCTAAACTATGTTGGCTCGTCATCGCACCGGATGGACGTCGGCGGGTGGTACAACACCGGAACACCATGCACGACCTGTATCTCGTTCGCCTCCCGGGGAACGAACACGGGACAACCGTATCCTTATACCGTCCCGCAAAAATCCTGGGACCACAACGCGGCGAGCGCGTCCTACAATGCCCTGCAGGCTTCGCTGGTGCGGCAGTTCAGTACCGGCTTCGGCTACACCCTCGCCTACACCTGGAGCAAGTCGCTGAATGAAGGAGGAGATGGCTATTTCGGAGTCGAAGGCGGCGTCCCGGAAGACCCCTATAACCCGAAGGGTAGCCGTGGCCCGGCAAGCTTCAATATCCCGCAGATATTCACCGCCAATACTATTTACGAACTTCCTTTCGGAACTGGCAAACAATTCGCAACCGGGAATCGGATTGCGGATTATGTCATCGGTAACTGGCAGGTAAACGCAATCTTCTCCGCCCGCTCCGGGCAGAACATCAATATCGTGGCAGGAGGGGATATTGCCAACACGGGAAATGGAGGCACCTACGAGCGGGCCAATCTAGTCGGGAACCCTTACCAAAGCGGACCCATTGCGGGCAATCCGTCCTGTACGCCACCATCTGGTCCGACGCGAACTCGCACGCAGTGGTTCAACCCCTGCGCGTTTGCGGCCCCAGCCATTGGCACTTTGGGGAATGCGCCACGCAACTTTCTGCAAGACCAAAACTTCTGGGATCTGGACACATCCATTCATCGGTTGTTCCCGATCAAGGAGAGCGCGGCTCTGAAGATCGATGTCGAGGCGTTCAATGTCCTCAATCACCCGGTTCTTGGCAGCCCGGGTACGACCGTCACAACGGCGTCGAGCTTCGCTCAGATAACCACCACAGCGTTTGGAAACTCACAACGAATCCTGCAGTTTGCCGCGAAGATTCAGTTCTAACGGTCGCGTTGGCGTGAAATGCTTGCGAATCAATTCGACGCGTCTCTGTTGCTTTCAGGCGACAGGGACGCGCCGAAGGTTTGGCGACGCATTTCGATTACACCCAGAGTCTGTTCCTAATATCCGATGTTCTTGAGGGCCTGGGGGCCAAGGCGCTCCTTCAATTGCTCGAGATAGAGACTCGACGGAGCGACGGGCTTTTCGGGCGAGTCGATGATTCCTTGCGGGAGCATAGGTAGTTCGGGGCCGGGATCGAAGGTTGGCATCTTTGCCGATTGCTGCTCTCCGCGATTGCCGATTCCCCAGTTGGCCGAACCGGGAGGCATCTGGATGACGTAGGACTTCGCAGTGTTGTTCCATGCGACTCCCCATCCCATGGTCCAGCCGTGACCGGATCCCATCTCTCCGCGGTTCATGAGGTCGATGCCGCCCTCGGGGACGTCGGTGCTATCGACTAGAAGCGCGGTTGACCAGCGTTGATGGGGCTGGATATGTCCGTCGCCATGGAAGACGGAGTGCAGGATGACGTTCGGGCCCTGCTGTCTTGCGCCGGTGGCGATGTAAAAGACATTGTCTTCGGTCGCCGTGCATCGATCGACCAGGATCTGGGTTCCGTCGACGGAGAAGTCGGCGGACTTCGCGGCTCCGATGAGTGCGATGCTCTGGGTTACGTTGACCTGTTGGACGGTGACTCGGCGGGTGTCGTGGTCGAGGTTTACCGGTCCGGTGGTGTTGAGGATGCGAAGGTTGCGAATCCAGCCGTCCTGAACGCTCTTCATCTCGATTCCGTTGAAGTGCTTGTCGTTCAAGGTGACTTTGCGTGCGGGTGCAAGGATTCTGAGGTTCTCGACGCCAACTTGTTCTATTTGGCCGGTGTCGGAGATTTTTGTGATGGTCGTTCCGTTCTGTCCGAGGTATTTGGCGTCGTAGGAGTCGGCGAGCGGCACATCGAAGACAAGGGTCTTGGCCTTTACTGCTTCGATGCGGCGCTCGATCTTGATGTCGCTGCCTACCCAGGTTTCTTTCTTGCCGCTGCGGACGAGGGTATCCATTCCCATGAAATGGACCCAGTCCGCCGTCGCCGGTTTCACGATTTCGACCGTGTCTCCGGCGTTGAATCCCGAGGCATCCTGAACCTGCACGGACATTGTGCCGGCGGGAACGTAAGCGTCTGCGACTGTGGTTGCTGTGCCCAGCGGCTGAAGTTCTCGCTTGCCGAGGATTGAGATCGCGAGGTGAGGATCGCCGGCTAACTCGATGACCGTGCCATTTTCATCTGGCCCGCTGCCGCGCAGTATGACGCCACTCGTGAGGATTTTGAGCGTGTCTTTGCAACCATAGTGCCCGGGTTTAAGGAGCACCGCACCCCGCACACCATTCACCAGCGGTAATTTGGAGACCTCATCGATTGCTGCCTGGATGGCCGCGCTGTCATCTTCTCCTGATGGGGTCAGCGTCTTCTTTACTGGAACCGCGGGCAATGCAACACCGCCTCCCATGTATCCTGCGTAGGAAAAGTCGAGGATGCGGTCGCCAGCAGGCATCGCTCGATAGGCCAATTTGCCTGATGGGTCAAAATAGACCCACTGGCTGCGGGCGGGATGAGAGTCTACGGCGCCAGCGCTCATCGTCAGCGTCGCGACCAAGGCGGCGAGCACGGGATTTCGCAGGATTGACAGGGGTGTCGTTTTCATCACTCGCCATAGTAACAAATGAAAAACAAATTTCATGAGTAAATGGGGCTTTACTGGGGGATGCTCTAGCGATTCAGATACTCCAGGGTTACTTTGCACGACGAGCCGCTCCCGCATCCGAACCTGCTTAGACGGTGCCATGGACAAGGTAAAGCGCATATACCGCTATCTGTTCGATTCGAACTATGGTTCCTGCGATCACTTTTTCGCGCGATGGCTCTTTCTGCGGGCGATGGGGCTGATTTATTTTTCGGCGTTCTTTGCGCTGCTTTTTCAGGTGCGGGGTCTTATTGGGTCGAGGGGAATTCTTCCAGCTGCCGACTATCTGCGAGAGGCGAGCAGCCTGGGCCCTTTGCGGTTCTGGTATGTTCCGACGCTGCTCTGGTTTTCGCGAACCGACCATATGCTGATGGCGATCTGCTGGGCTGGGCTTATCGCGTCGATCATCCTGGTTGCGAATGTTTGGCCTCGGGCGATGCTTCTTATCAGCTTTGTTTGTTTTCTGTCGTTTGTGAGTGCGGCGCAGGATTTTTCCGGATACCAGTCTGATGGCATGTTGTTGGAGGCAGGATTTCTTTCGTTGTTTCTTGCGCCCGCGGGGTTTTTTCCAGGACTGGGGTTCAGGCAGCGTCCTGCACGGGCGGCGATGTTCCTGTTGTTGTGGGAGTGGTTTCGGATCTACTTCGAATCGGGCGTCGTCAAGCTCGCGAGTGGGGACCCGACCTGGCGAAACCTGACAGCAATGTACGAGTACTACCAGAACGGTCCGCTGCCGACCTGGATCGGCTGGTACGTGCAGCATCTGCCGAGTTGGTTCCATGTTGCGACGGCTGCAACGACGCTCCTGATGGAACTGGTGCTCGTGTGGATGGCATTTCTTTCGCGTCCCTGGAAGATTGTGTGTTTCTTTGTTGTCACTGCCTGGCAGATCGTCGTTATTTCCACGGCGAACTATACATTTCTCAACTACCTTGTACTTTCGTTGGCCGTGTTTTTGGTGGACGATGTGCTCCTGGAGCGATTCTTGCCGCGTCGCCTACGGATGGTTTTCGATCTGGATTTCCGCGGTGCGGGTGTTGAAGGTAACGAGGCTGGAATTTCTCTTCAGGAAGAGAGTCAAGCGAATTCAGATTGGTGGTCATCTGTTCGCACTGCTACCTTTGCGATTGTTCTCACCTGGGTCTTTTATGCGACCACTGTGCCGCTTGTGCAGATGTCGTGGCGTGACGCTCCGCTCCTGCAGAAGCCTGTGGTTGCACTTGAGCCGTTTCGGATTGCAAACCAGTATGGACTGTTTGCGGTGATGACTCCGCACCGTTATGAGATTGAGTTTCAGGGATCCAATGATGGAGAGAATTGGGTTGCTTATCCTTTTCGGTATAAACCCCAGGAGTTGAACGAACGTCCGCGAATCTATGCGCCTTATCAGCCTCGATTTGACTGGAATCTCTGGTTCGCTTCGCTTGGCACGTGGCAGCAGAATCTGATGGTTCCTCGAACGGAAGAGCTGCTGCTTGAAAACGATCGCGATGTGTTGGATCTCTTCGCCGGTAATCCATTTCCGAATGCGCCTCCGCGGTTTGTTCGCGCAGTGATCTGGCAATACTGGTTCAGCACGATGCAGCAAAGGCGCGCTAAAGGAGTCTGGTGGCAGCGCCGACTGCTTGGGGAGTATGCACCCACGCTTACCAAGCTTCCCAATGGAAGATTTGGAGCTGTGGAGGGGGCTCCCCCTGCGATCCCAGGCGGCCCGTGACGACGGTGAACTTTCGTGATGTTGTTCTTAGACTAAAATCGGGCGATGGCATACAGATTTCAAGGCGTCGACTTCATTGAATTTGATTCGCTGCTCACGGAGTATGAGCTTCTGGTTCGCACGAACACCCGCAGCTTTATTGAAGACAGGCTGATTCCGATTATTGAGCCATGCAATCGCGAGGGCCGCTTTCCGAAGGAGTTGGTGAAGCCGATGGGTGAGCTTGGCTTCTTTGGGGCGACGCTGGAGGGATATGGTTGCGCCGGGATCAGCAATGTTGAATATGGCTTGCTGACGCAGGAGCTTGAGCGCGGCGACTCAGGGATACGGAGCTTTGTGAGCGTGCAGTCTGCGCTGGTGATGTATCCGATCTATACGTTTGGTTCGGAGGAGCAGAAGAGTTTGTGGCTGCCGAAGATGGCGACTGGGGAGAAGTTGGGCTGCTTCGGGCTGACTGAGCCCGATTTTGGATCGAACCCTGCGGGAATGCGTACGCGGGCGCGGAAAGATGGCGATGACTACATTTTGAATGGGGAGAAGATGTGGATCACATCGGGCAGCATCGCCGATGTGGCGGTGATCTGGGCCAAGGTGGAGGAGCCTGGGGTTGCGCCAGAGAACTTGCGTGTGCGCGGTTTTCTGGTGGAGACGGATCGGCCGGGGTTTGCCGCGCATGATGTGCATGGCAAGTGGTCGCTTCGCGCTTCGGTTACGTCGGGGCTTTCGATGCAGGATGTGCGGATTCCGGCGAGCAATTTGTTGCCGAAGTCGGATGGGCTGAAGTCTCCGCTGATGTGTTTGAGTCAGGCGCGGTATGGGATCAGTTGGGGGGCTATTGGGGCGGCGATGGCTTGTTATGACATGGCTTTGCAGTATGCGAAGGAGCGGATTCAGTTTCGGGGGCAGCCGATTGCCAGTCATCAATTGGTGCAGGAAAAGCTGGCTTGGATGATTGCGGAGATTACGAAGGCGCAACTGCTTTCACTGCAGGTGGGACGGCTGAAAGATAAGGGAGATGTGGGGTTTCAGCACATTTCGATGGCTAAGAAGAATAACGTCTGGATGGCGTTGGAGTGTGCTCGGATGGCGCGGGATATTCTTGGGGCGGCGGGGATTTCGGATGAGTATCCGATTATGCGGCACATGATGAACCTTGAGTCGGTGAAGACTTATGAGGGGACCCATGATATTCACACTTTGATCATTGGGCAGAGCGTTACGGGGATTTCGGCCTTTTGAATGTGTGTTTTATGGTGGAAAAATTTGGCTGGGCAGCGTGAAGCGTTCTTTGCGGATTCGCTGGTGTTTTTGAGGGGGGGTGGAAAACGAGTGTTTTCTGGATGGTTTTTTGTGGTGAAGTCGTGGTGGTTTGTGGTGAGAACGTGGTTAGCGGATGGTGGATTTTGGGCTCCGAAAAAATGCCACTTTTTTGAAATTTATTTTGTTGGTGCGCGATGGTGACCGGGGCGTTGCTGGTCCGACCAACGCTGAGCGGAATATGGTATCGTGATTTCGTTCGTGAAAAGCCAAGTCTAAGCTTCGGGAGTGCAACACATGGCGGCAGAAGACGTCGCGCTGGCGGCCGGCGCGGTAGGTGGGACGCTGGTCAAGTCAGAGACGCAACAGCAGGGTCAACAGGGAAGCGTCATTAACGATTTCAGTATTCAGATTGCGACGGTGAATGGGTCGGGATCGCAGTCGGCGAATCTGGTTCTGCTGAAGTCGATCTTCCGGATGGGGATTCCGGTCAGCGGCAAAAACCTGTTTCCTTCGAACATTGCGGGTCTGCCGACCTGGTATACGATTCGTGCGAGCAAAGACGGATATGTGGCGCGGAAGAAGGAGATCGACCTTCTGATTGCGATGAATCCGGAGACGATGAAGGAGGATATGCTGTCCTTGCCTCCGGGGGCTGCGGCGATTTATGAGGAGACGGCCAATCTCGCGCAGTATCGGGATGATGTGGCTTGTTATCCGGTTCCGTTTGACAAGTTGACGGCTGCGGTATGTCCTGAGGCGAAGCTGCGGAAGCTCGTCAAGAACATGATTTATGTGGGTGTCGCGGCCTATCTGCTGAAGATGGATATGGCGGCTGTGGAAGCTGCGCTGCGCAAGCAGTTTGCCAAGAAGGTGAAGGCGGCTGACCTGAACTGGGGCGCGGTGCAGGCGGGTTTTGACTATGCGAAGACGAGCCTGACGAAGACGGATCCGTTTGTTCTGGAGGCGATGAACGAGACGGCGGGCAAGATCATTATCGATGGCAACGCGGCGGCTGCTCTGGGATGCATCTTTGCCGGTTGCACGGTGGCGATGTGGTATCCGATTACTCCTTCGTCTTCGCTGGTGGAGAATTTTATCGATTACGCGAAGCGGTATCGCATTGAGCCGGATGGCAAGGCGACGTTTGCGGTGGTGCAGGCTGAGGATGAACTGGCGGCTATTGGGGCGGTGTTTGGAGCCGGCTGGGCGGGTGCGCGCGCGATGACGGCGACGTCGGGGCCGGGGATTTCGCTGATGGCGGAGTTTGCCGGGCTTGGGTATTATGCGGAGCTTCCGGGCGTGATCTTTGATATTCAACGCACTGGACCTTCGACAGGGATGCCGACGCGCAATCAGCAGGGCGACCTGCTCTCGGTGGCGTTCCTTTCGCATGGGGATACGAAGCATGTGATGTTGATTCCGGGCAGCGTCAAGGAGTGCTTCGAGATGGCGCAGACGGCGTTTGATCTGACGGAGCAGCTGCAAACGCCGGTGTTTGTGATGTCCGATCTGGATCTGGGGATGAATAACTGGATGTCGGAGCCGTTTGCTTATCCGGAGAAGCCACTGAATCGCGGGAAGGTGCTGAGCGCGGAGGATCTGACGAGGCTTGGCGGATTTGCGCGGTATAAGGATGTGGACGGCGATGGTGTGGGTTATCGCACGCTGCCGGGTACGGACCATCCGATGGCGGCCTACTTTACGCGCGGCTCGGGGCACAATGAGAAGGCGCAGTATACTGAGCGGCCGGACGACTACTTCAACAATATGGAGCGGCTGAGCAAGAAGTTTGAGACGGCCCGCTCGCTGGTTCCGCGGCCGGATGTGGTCCAGACTGGCAAGTCGAAGATTGGGTTGATCGCGTTTGGGACGTCGGACTATGCGACGCGTGAGAGCCGCGACCAGCTGAAGAAGGAATTTGAGCTGGAGACGGATTATCTGCGGCTGCGGGCTTATCCCTTCTCGCGCGAGGTACATGAGTTTGTGGCTTCGCACGAGCGGGTGTATGTGATTGAGCAGAACCGCGATGCGCAGATGCTGAGCCTGTTGAAGCTGGATCTGCCAGCGGCGGAGGTTGTGAAGCTGCGGAGTATTCGCCACTTCAATGGATTGCCGATTGATGCGCGGTCCGTCACCGATGAGCTTGTTACGCAGGAAGGAATTTAGATGGGAACGACGCCTGTAACCCCGACAACCGGAGACGCACCGAAGCCGGCAGTGAAGACGAACCGGATTGGCCTGCAGGTGCTGGACTACCGCGGCGGCAAGACGACGCTGTGCGCGGGCTGCGGCCACAATGCGATCTCGGAGCGCATTGTGGATGCTTTTTACGAGATGGGCGTGCAGCCGGAGCGGTTGATGAAGCTGTCGGGTATTGGCTGCTCGTCGAAGAGTCCGGCTTACTTTATGAGCCGGTCGCACTCCTTTAATAGCGTGCATGGACGTATGCCTTCGGTGGCGACAGGTGCGCTGCTGGCCAATCACACGATGAAGGCGCTGGGAGTGAGCGGCGACGGCGACACGGCTTCGATTGGGATGGGGCAGTTTGTGCACCTGATGCGGCGGAATGTTCCGGTCATTTACGTCATTGAAGATAACGGTGTGTATGGATTGACGAAGGGACAGTTTTCGGCGACGGCTGATATCGGGTCGAAGCTGAAGACGGGCGTGGTCAACGATCTGCCGGCGATTGATACGTGCGCGCTTGCAATTCAACTGGGCGCGACGTTTGTGGGGCGGTCGTTTTCTGGCGATAAGAAACAGCTGCTTGCGATGTTGAAGGCTGCGATTGCGCATAACGGCACGGTGGTGCTGGATGTGATTTCGCCTTGCGTGACGTTCAACGATCACGAGGGTTCGACGAGAAGCTACAAGTACGTGCAGGAGCACGAGGAGGCTATCTCCGAGGTGGGTTTTGTGCCGCACTTTCAGGAGATTGACGTGGAGTACGACGCAGGAACGACGATCAACGTGGAGATGCACGACGGGAGCCAGTTGCGGCTGCGCAAGCTGCATGAGGATTATGATCCGACGGACCGGGTGGCGGCGGTTTCGGCGCTAATGTCGGCGCATGCTAAGGAAGAGGTGCTGACCGGCGTCTTCTATATTGATACGCAAAAACCCAGCTTTACCGAACTGCTGAATCTTGTCGATGAGCCCCTGGGCACTTTGCCGGCTGAGCGGGTAAGGCCCAGCCGTGCCGTGCTGGATGAAGTGATGCAGCGGTTGATGTAGCTGCGGCGGAGAACGTAGAAAGCCCCGGAGTTAATCCGGGGCTTTTCTTTTCAATGAGGGAGGGCTGGGCTATTCGCCGCTGTGTTCGGCTTCGGCGTCTGGTTCCGGAAAGTCAGTGTCTGCGTCTTTGAGCATCTCGTCCTGATCGCGATGGCCCAGTTGGCCGGAGAGGGAGGTGTTCTGGGGATTGACCTGGTTGCGCGGATACTGGGTATCGTCTTCCACGGCACCCTTTTGCATTCCTTCATCGGGACGAGCAGCTAAGCGTTCTGTCATGGAAGCTCCTGCGGTTTCTGAGGGCTAAGTGGTTTGAGCGCTGCGTGAGGTGCGGGGTTGGCTGGCCGACGCGAATTGCCAGCGGAAACACGGTAACACGGGTGTGGGATGTATGGCTTGGTAAGCCTGCGAATTTGAGGTGTCAAGGTCGACGGGGAGGCGTAAGCTGTTCCCAGATAAAAAGAGCGAAAAACCGGGCCTTGAGTCTATGAATTCATCTTTTGTTGAAACCTACCAGCCTATTGCAATCCTTATGGTTGCTGCCATCGGCTTTGCGGCCTTGCCGCTGGTGCTCGCCCGGTTATGGGCTAAGAAGTTTTCGCTGGGGAAGCCAGGGCCGGTGAAAAATGCGACGTATGAGTGTGGGCTGGCTGCGAAGGATGAGACCGTAATTCCGTTCCGACCGGAGTATTACCTGTATGCGATTGTGTTCCTCATCTTCGATGTGGAGACGGTTTTTCTGCTGCCGTTTGCGGTGTCATTTGGTGGACTAACTATTGGGGCGTCGGTTGCCATGTTGATCTTCCTGTTTCTGCTGGCCGAGGGGCTGGTGTGGATGTGGCGAAAGGGCGTTTTGACCTGGGTTTGACAGGGTGAACTGAGGCAAATCAAAGAGGGGCTTCGTCTAACTTTTAGAGTCGCGAGCGGAACTGCAAATGGATGCTGAACTAAAAGACGAGTTGAGCCGGCAGGGGATCTTTACGACGACCCTTGAGGATCTTTACAACTGGGGGCGGAAGAGTTCTGTGTGGCCGTTGACGTTTGGGCTGGCGTGTTGCGCGATTGAGATGATCGCGACGACGATGGCTCGTTATGACCTTGCGCGATTTGGCGCGGAGGTTTTTCGGCCTTCGCCGCGGCAGGCAGATTTGATGATTGTTGCGGGGACGGTGACGAAGAAGATGGCTCCGCAGGTGGTGCGGCTTTACAACCAGATGCCGGAGCCGAAGTATGTGATTGCGATGGGCGCGTGCGCGATCTCGGGTGGGCCATTCAAGCAGGGCTATAACGTGCTGAAGGGAATTGATCGGTACATCCCGGTTGATGTGCATATTCCGGGATGTCCACCGCGGCCGGAGGCTTTGATCGATGCGTTTATCACGCTGCAAAAGAAGATTTCTGCGCAGTCTCTGACGGGAGCGGAGAGGCCGCGGTATCTGCATGCAGATGAACCGAGTGAGTTTCCAGTGCCGGAGTATGGTGCGCATGATCTGGAGCCGCCGAAGAATGTGAAGCTTTGGAACATCATTTACAAGACGGCTGCGAAAGAGCCGAATAGTGCGGGTGAAGATGGATCTGGAAAAGATTAAATCCGATATCGAAGTGTCGGTGCCGGGTTGCCGTTTGCAGATCGTTGTGAACGCGAGTCCTTCGGCGCAGCATTCGCTGGTGGTTGGGCGTGAGCATGCGGTGGCGGTTGCTAAGTTTCTCAGGGATGATGCTGAGCTGCGTTTGGATTACTGCTCGAATGTGACGGGAGTGGATTGGCTGGACGCGGAGACTTCAGAGAAGGTGAAGACGAAGAAGTTGGTGGATGGTGTGGAGCAAGAGGTGGACGAGATAAGGAAGACGCGGACGCCGGGGTATCTGGAGGCGCTGTATCACCTTTATTCGATGGAGAAAAAACATGGGCCGCTGGTGTTGCGGCAGAGGACAGAGAATCGCGGCGATGGAGTTACGGTGGCTTCGCTGACTCCTGTGTGGCGGAGTGCGGAATTTCAGGAGCGCGAGATTTTTGATCTGTACGGGATCGTGTTTGAGGGGCATCCGGATTTGCGGCGTATTTTGATGTGGGATGGATTTGAGGATCATCCGATGCGCAAGGATTATGTAGAGCCGAATGATTATGAGTATGAGCCGACTCCGCATGACGCAGTGGTTGCGAAGGCTGCGCAGGCTCGGGAGATTGAGCGGAAATGATGGAACCGGCGATTGAGGAGTTGACGGTGAGCGATGCCGCGGGGAAGGGTGAAGACGCGCTGCTGGAGTTGTCGCTGGGACCGCACCATCCTTCGACGCATGGCGTGTTTCGTATGGATGTGGTGCTGGATGGCGAGCGAGTGATGAAGCTGAAGCCGGTGTTCGGGTATCTGCACCGGAACCACGAGAAGATTGCGGAGGGGGCGTCGTATCTGGCGTCAATGCCGTATACGGACAGGCTGGATTACATTGGGTCGCTGACAAATAACTGGGCGTATGCGCTAGCGGTGGAGAAGCTGGCGCGGATTGAGGTGCCGGAGCGGGCGGAGTATATCCGGGTGATTACGGCAGAGCTGACGCGGCTGCAGAATCATGCATCGACGATTGGGTTTTTGACGCAGGAGATGGGGGCGAGCGGGTCTCCGTTGATGTATTCGTTTCGTGAGCGGGAGAAGATTCTGGATTTGTTTGAGGCGCTGACGGGATCGCGGATGATGTGCAACTACATGCGGTTTGGGGGCTGCCGTGTGGATTTGCCTGCGGGGTGGATGGCGCAGGCGACGAAGGTTGTGGCGGAGTTTCCGCGGTTTCTGGATGAGTTTGAGCGGCTGCTGACGGGCAATGAGATTCTGATGGCCCGGACGCAGGGGGTTGGCGTGCTGTCGGCGGAGCTTGCGGTTCAGGGTGGAGTGACTGGGCCGATACTTCGGGCTTCGGGTGTGAATTACGACATTCGCAAGGTGGATAAATACGGCATCTATGATCGGTTTGATTTCAAGGTGCCGCTGGGGGCGCATGGGGATGTTTATGACCGTTACATGGTCCGGGTTCTGGAGATGCGGGAGTCTTTGAAAATATTGACTCAGGCGTTGAGGGATATTCCTGCGGGACCGATTATAGATGCGAAGACGAAGATCCGGGGTTTTCGGCCTAAGGCGGGCGAGGCTTACGGAAGAATTGAGTCGGCGAAGGGGGAGCTTGGATTTTTTTTGATCAGCGATGGGACGGGCAATCCTTATCGTTACCGGGTGAGGCCGCCGAGCCTGATTAATCTGACGGTGCTGGAGGATATGTGTGTTGGATCGAGCGTGGCGGATACGATCGTCACGTTTGGCACGATCGATATTGTGTTGGGCGAAGTGGATCGGTAGACTGCCGATGCGGATGGTCGGCGGGTTTTGCGTTGCTTGAAGTTTGCGTTGGATATTTTACCTAAAGGCGGAACCATGCTGGGCGAAGGCATCGTGAAAGGGATGGTGGAGACTGCCAGGAACTTCTTTGGCAGCTATGTCAGCAAAGACCGCCTGACTACGGTGCAGTTTCCTGAGGAGCGGGTGCCTTCGATTGAAGCTACGCGAGACTTTCCGTTTCTGGTTTACGACGGAGAGGATTGGCAGGCGGGGATGCGGTGCGTTGCTTGCCAGATATGCGAAAAGGAATGTCCGCCGAAGTGCATCTACATTGAGAAGAGCAAAGACAAGAAACCGGACGCGGTGGGCAAACCACAGTTTTATCCGGCGGTGTTCAATATTGATGTCTCGGTCTGCATGAGCTGCCAGATTTGCGTTGAGGTGTGCCCGTTTGAAGCGATCAAGATGGATAACGAGTTTGAATTAAGTACTGACGATCGGTTTGATGGGCTTCTTTGGGAGAAGGCACGTTTGTCTAAATCCAATGCGCACTATCAGAAGGTTCATCCGACAGATGCGGCTGCGTCCGACGCAATCTTGGCGGAAGAAAAGGCCAAGGCGGAGGCTAAAACGAAGGCTGCCGTGGATCCGAAATCGAACGCCACATTAGCCAGTGCGCTGCAAACAGCTTCCTCGTCGACGCAATGATTGTCTTATTCTCCAACTCGGTGCTGTGCCATGGGTGACGCTGCAGATCAGTTCTTCGTGAATCTGCTGCACCGGGTTGTCGGTGCGGTGCCGGCTGGGCTAAGGCCGATTCTTTCCTCGCTGATTTCTGTTGTCGCGATTCTCTCGGTGTTCGCTTTTCTTTTTGCGGTGACAACGGTTCTCGAACGCAAAGGCCTGGGACGGATTCAAAATCGATATGGCCCGAATCGGGTTGGGCCGTTTGGGTTTCTTCAGCCGATCGCGGATGGGATCAAGTCGCTGACGAAGGAAGACATCGTGCCTCACTCTGCGGACAGAGTTGTGCATTTTCTGGCACCGTTGGTGTTGGTGCTGGCGGCTTTTTCGCTTTATGCCGTTTTGCCAATCGGCCGGAATATGGTGCTGGCTGATCTGAATGCGGGTGTCTTGTTCTTTTTTGCCGTCAGTTCTGTGATGGAGTTGACGATTTTCATGGCGGGATGGTCGAGCCGCAATAAGTATTCTTTGTTGGGGGCGATGCGCGCCATTGCGCAGATGATCAGCTACGAAGTGCCGCTGATTCTCAGTTCAGTGACGGTGGTGATGGCGGCTGGCTCCTTATCCACCGTTAACATCGTTGAAAAGCAGGCTGGATACACGGGGATTTTCCCGCAGTGGTTTGTCTTCACACCGTGGGGATTCGCTGGGTTCATTCTGTTCCTGATCGCGGCGACGGCGGAGTCCAATCGCTCTCCGTTTGACCTGCCCGAAGGCGAATCGGAGATTGTTGCCGGTTACTACACCGAGTATTCCGGATTCAAATTCGCTTTGTTTTTCCTTGGCGAGTATCTGGGGCTGTTCGCTATCAGCGGGCTTGGAATTACTTTGTTTCTTGGCGGATGGGCAGCTCCTTTCTCCTTTCTGACGTGGATTCCTTCCTATCTTTGGTTCTTCGCAAAGCTCGTTCTTCTTATCGCTCTCTTTATCTGGGTTCGCGGCACGCTACCCCGGTTGCGGATGGATCAACTGATGAATTTTGCCTGGAAGTTTATGTTACCGATGGCGCTGCTGAATCTCGTCACCACAGCCGTCTGGCATTTTCTGGCGCAGGGAGTTGTCCGTTGGATTGTTTGCAGTCTTCTGATCGTTGTCGCTTATGTGTTGCTCGGTCGTTCGCTGATGCAGGGCTCGAGGTTGGAAAAGCGAGTCTACCGATTTGCGGAATAGTTTGTTGATAGATCGCATAACGAAAGGACCATCTTGCTGTTCACGATTTTCGCAATACTGACAGTGGCGGGTGCTGTGGCGGCGATGAGCTTCCGCAATCTCGTACATTCTGTATTGGCGCTGACTGTGGCGTTCGCGGGGTTGGCCGCGATCTATCTGCTACTGGGTGCACAGTTTGTCGGGCTGGCGCAGATTTTGGTCTATGTTGGCGCAGTGGCAATCCTTATCGTCTTCGCTGTTTTGTTGACTCGAGACAACGGGACGAACCCACAGCCGATCCTGAGTAGTTCCTGGAAGGAAAGTGCGGTAGTCGTTTTTCTTGTCTTTGGGGTACTGGCATGGGCGATTCATCGCAGCTTTTCCATCCGGCCGGCGAGTCTGGTTCCGCATGATGTCTCGATGCAAGAGATTGGCAATGCTCTCATGCAACAGTTTGCGCTGCCGTTGGAGATTGTCGGCGCTCTGTTGACGGTGGCGCTGATTGGCGCGGTTACGATTGCGGTGAACGAGAAGGAGGAGAAGCGATGACTCCGCTGGCTAGCTGTCTCCTGCTCTCGGCGCTTCTCTTTGCTGTTGGCTTGGCTGGCGCGCTAATGCGGCGTAGCGCGATTCTTGTTCTGATCGGAATCGAACTCATGTTGAACGCGGCGAATCTGAATTTCATTGCGTTCTGGCGTTATGGCCCGAATCACGAGGCACTGACCGGAATGATGTTCGTTATCTTTTCGATCGGCGTTGCCGCGGCGGAGGCGGCAGTTGGCCTGGCCTTGATCATCTTTCTTTACCGGAATAAGAGAACGACTGATATCGACAAAGTGAATTCCATGAGAGGGTAGACTACGCAACTCTTGCCGACGACATGACCTGGATTGTTCGAAACCTGTGGCTGATTCCCGTACTTCCGGCAGTTGCCGCGGGGTTGAGTTCTCTAGCAAAACAGGGGCAGCGCAGGTTTGCAGCATCGCTGGCGATCGGCTCTATGGGAGTTGCGCTCTTGCTTTCGCTCGCGGTGTTCCTCCACGTTCTCTCTTCGATTCATTCCGGTAATTCTGCGAGAGAGGTGGTCAATTTTTCATGGTTGCAGTATGGGAGCGAGTCGCTGAAGCTTGGCTGGATGCTCGACCCGCTCACTGCGGTGATGCTCGTCATGATTACGTTTGTCGGTCTGCTGATCTTTATCTACAGCACCGGCTACATGGCTCATGATGAAAACTTCACGCGGTTCTTCTGCTTCCTGTCGCTGTTTGCCGCTGCGATGCTGGGTGTGGTGATTGCAAACAGCCTACTGCTGCTTTTCATGTGCTGGGAACTGGTTGGCCTGACCTCGTACCTGCTGATTGGATTTTGGTATCAGAGGCCGACGGCGGCAGCGGCAGCCAAGAAAGCGTTCATCACCACGCGAATTGGGGACCTTGCTTTTTTGATTGGAATGGTGTGGCTGTATTCGCAGGCTGGGACGCTTCTGTTTTACGATGGCGGCGCAGGATGTATGGAGCAGTCTGCGATTACGCATCTGATTGCGCAGACGACGATCGCGGGCGTGATGGTTTCGACTGCTATCGCGCTGCTAATCTTTGCGGGCGCAGTCGGCAAATCCGGCCAGGTGCCACTGCATGTGTGGCTGCCGGACGCAATGGAAGGTCCGACGCCCGTCAGCGCGTTGATTCATGCTGCGACTATGGTGGCGGCGGGTGTATTCCTTGTTGCGCGCGTTTACCCGCTGATGTCAGCCCACGGAGGAACGAGTGCTGCGCTGTCGTCGACTACGCCGCTCCAGGTGGTTACCTGGGTTGGCGCAATTACTGCGGTGTTTGCGGCTCTGATCGCGGTCGCTCAGGACGATATCAAACGAATCCTCGCTTACTCCACGGTCTCGCAGTTGGGCTACATGATGATGGGCCTGGGAGTGGGCGGCGTGGCGGTCGGAATGTTCCATCTGATCACGCACGCCTTCTTCAAAGCGTTGCTGTTTCTGGGAGCAGGATCGGTGATTCATGGTTGTCATGAAGAGCAGGACATTCGTCGTATGGGCGGACTGAAGAGTTTGATGCCGATTACTTTTGCAACGTATGCGATTGGCATGCTGGCCTTGTGCGGATTTCCTCTCTTCTTCTCGGGGTTTTGGAGTAAGGATGCGATTCTGCATGCGGCGCAAGAGTGGAGCGTGTCTCGCGTGCCCTTTTATCTGGGGGCCTTTGGTGCGTTGCTGACTGCGTTCTATATGACTCGCCAGGTTTACTACGTGTTTTTAGGTGGGTCTCGTTTGGCCGAACGCAAGAAACATTCGAATGGGGGCGGCTCTGCTCAGCTGCATGAGCCTTCGGCCACTCCACACGAGAGTCCTGCTGTGATGACGATGCCGCTGATTATTCTGGCGGCGTGTGCCATCCTGTTGGGAATCATTGGAACGCCTGCGTGGCCGTGGTTCTATGCGTTGCTAAATGATCAGCCCACAACCCTGGATGGTTCGCTCTTTTTCGAGGGCGGGTTTTTCCCAGTGATGCTTTTATCTTCCGCTATCGTGTTCGTTGGTCTGGGTCTTGGGTGGTGGTTCTATGGTCGCAAGCCGATCGCCAGCGCGGATGCACCGGATGCGGTTGAGGAGCTGCAGCCGCGGATCTTCCGGGTTTTGCGGAACAAGTTTTATGTTGATGAGCTCTATCAGGCGACGTTCCTTCGCTTCAACGCGTGGTTGGCGCAGGTTAGCGACTGGTTCGATCGATGGATCTGGAATGGGGTGGTGCAGGGGGTGTCCTATCTCGTTCTGGGGCTCTCATGGGTCGCGCGGTCGACAGATACTTACGTCGTGAATCGCGGCTTTGATGAGGGGTGTAAGTCGGCAAGAGATGGAGGCAGACTGCTGTCGCATATGCAGGATGGTCGAACGCAAAATTATCTTCGCGTTGTTGGTGTTGCCTTTGTGGTGCTTGTCGTATTTCTCATCTGGGGTGGCGCTAGATGAGTGTGGGTCCTGTGATTTCAATTCTGACTGCTGTGCCATTAGTGGGGGCGGCGGCGATTCTGTGCCTGGCATCCAAGAACCGCAAGCTTGCGCGTGGGCTGGCGTTTGGTTTTTCCTTTCTGGCTCTCGCAATCGTCCTTGTGATGTGGCATCGATTCGATCCGGCTTTGGGAGGGCTGCAGTTTGAGGAGATGCGCACGTGGATTCCATCACTCGGGGTGCAGTACCACGTGGGTGTCGACGGTCTTGGTCTGCTGATGCTTCTGCTTTCGGCGATTGTCACGCCCATGGCCATTGCGGCGTCGCAGATTGAAGAGAACGAGCCGCTTTATCTGGCTTTTACCCTGATGCTTCAGGCGGGGCTGTTTGGGACCTTTACAGCGCTGAATTTTTTTCATTGGTTTCTTTTCTGGGAGCTCAGCCTCATCCCCGCGTTTTTTCTGATTCGACTTTGGGGCGGACCGAAGCGGGCGTTGGCGGCAAACCAGTTTTTTCTCTACACGATGGTTGGCAGTGTGGCGTTGCTGCTCGCCTTTCTGGCGCTTTTTTTGTGTACTGGCTTGTTTGACTTCATGAGTCTCGGCGAGATGGCGCGGAGCGGGCAGCTCCTTCCGTCGCTGGCGACTGAATTAAGCTGGCATAGTTTCACTGCGGAAAAGGCTGCGTTGCTGCTTTGTTTCGGCGTTTTCTTCGGCTTGGCAGTGAAGGTGCCGTTGGTGCCGTTTCATACCTGGTTGCCCGCGGCTTATGCGGAGGCGCCGACGGGGACTACGATGTTGCTGACAGGGACAATGTCGAAGATGGGCGTGTATGGCTTTCTTCGGATATTGCTCCCTATCTTCTATGTGCAGCTGAGGGTGGTGAGGACGCCGCTGTTGTGGCTTGCGGTCGCGACGATTGTTCTTTCAGCTTATTCGGCTATCGCACAGACGGATTTGAAGCGCATCTTTGCGTACTCGTCTATCAATCATCTTGGGTACTGCATGTTGGGGATCTTTTCGGTGCTGGAGTTCACTGGTAGCGATCCTGCGCTTGCCAACGAAAAGGCGGCGGCGCTCAATGGCGTCTTCTTGCAGATGTTCAATCACGGAGTGACGGCCGCGACATTGTTCTGGTTTGTGGCGCTTCTGGAAAAGCGCAGCGGGGGATTGCGGGGTCTCAACGATTTTGGTGGGCTGCGGAAGGTTATGCCGGTGTTCTGCGGCCTCATGGGGATTGCGCTGTTTTCGTCGCTGGGATTGCCGGGGCTCAATGGTTTCGTGGGCGAATTTTTGATCTTCAAGGGCGCGTTTCCGCTGGCGGCATGGCCTTCGTCGGTGTCTGTTCTGGGGCTGCTGATGACCGCGGTGTTTATTCTGACGATTTTGCAGCGCGTGTTCTCCGGGCCTTTGTCGGAGAGATGGTCTGGTATGGCCGATCTCACGATGGGGGAACGGTTTGCTCTGCTGCCGGTGATTGTTTTGATGTTTGTGTTGGGGCTATATCCGCAACTTGTGCTTGGGGTCGTGAACAGTACGGCAATACGGATGGTGCAGCAAATAAGTTTTTAGGGCGAAGGAATAAGAAAGGCGGAGTCGGAAGAATGAGTTGCACACGGCGAAGATCGCGGAGAGAACAAGCGACCTGATTATGCTTGAATGGACCATCTACATTTCGTTTCTCGGCGTGCTGGTGCTGATGCTCCTGCCGAAGAGCGCCGTCTCTGCTGCACGGTTGATTGCGCTGGCGACTGCCGCCGGCGGCTTGGTGCTGGGTCTGGGAGGAATTCTCCAACACCGAACGGGCGAGTTGGTGACCATTGCACGCGTGCCGTGGGTGCCCCAGGTGGGCGCTGAGTATTACCTGGCGGCGGATGGAATCAGCTTGGCCTTGGTGTTGTTGACTGGAATTGTGGCGGTTGCAGGGGTTCTGTTTTCGTGGAACATTGCACATCGCACGAAGGAGTTTTTTGCGTTCTATCTTGCGCTGATTGGAGGCGTGTACGGAGTCTTTCTGAGTTTTGATCTGCTACTGCTGTTTGTGTTTTACGAGATTGCGATTATTCCGAAATATTTTTTGATTGCGATTTGGGGATCGACGCGGCGGGAGTATGCGGCGATGAAGCTTGCGCTCTACTCGTTTGTTGGGAGTGCGATGGTTCTGGTGGGTTTGATTGCGGCGTATGTGGTTGCCGGATCGAAGACCATGGACCTGGTGCAGCTTTCGCAGTATCCGTTTCCGGCCCATTTTCAGATGTGGGCGTTCCCTTTGGTGTTTGTGGGGTTTGGAATTCTCGCGGGGCTTTGGCCGTTTCATACGTGGGCTCCTACTGGTCACGTGGCTGCCCCAACTGCTGCGTCGATGCTGCTTGCGGGCGTCGTTATGAAGTTGGGTGCGTATGGCTGCTTGCGGGTAGCGATGATGTTGTTTCCGCGAGGGCTGGATCCCTGGGGTTTTCACGTGCTTGGGCTGGGGTCGTGGCGTGAGGTCTTCGCGCTGCTCGCGCTGATTGGGATCGTGTATGGAGCGATGGTGGCTCTCGTCCAGAAGGATTTCAAATTTGTTATTGGTTATTCGAGCATCAGTCACATGGGATTTGTGTTGCTGGGACTCATGACCTTGCAGTTGATTGGACTTGATGGTGCCGTTCTGCAGATGTTTTCGCATGGTGTTCTTGCCGGTCTTTTGTTCGCGATCGTCGGTCGCATGGTGTACGACCGGACCCACACCCGGCAGTTGTCGGAGTTGGAAGGGATGCGATTGAGCAAAACACTGCCATTTGCGGCGGTGGTGTTTGTTCTTGCCGCGATGGCGTCGGTTGGGTTGCCTGGGTTTAGCGGTTTTGTCGCAGAGTTGCAGATTTTGATTGGGGCGTGGCGAGCTTTTCCGTTCGCTGCCCTGGGGGCCGGCCTGGGGATCGCTATCGGGGTGGCTTATACGTGGCGAGCGATGCAGAAGGGATTTTTCGGTTCAGCGGAGGAAAGACACGCGCGTCCGGAGACTCCTCTTCCGGCGATCTCGATTCCGGAGCGGCTAGGTGCCGTGATTCTATTGGTTGCGAGCGTCGGGATAGGGCTTTATCCGCAGCTGCTCCTGCGGATTATCTTGCCGGCACTGCATGCGCCGATGTTTGACGGCCTGTGGAAAGGAAGCGGCCGATGACCAACATCAGCTATCTGGAGCTTCTCCGGCTTGTCTGGCCCGAGGCGATCGTTGTCGTTACTGCTCTGGGCGTGCTTGGCGTGGATCTTATGTTTCTACGCGCGTCTGAGGCACGCGTCCGAAATGTGATCAGTTCGTTGTTGTCGCTTGCGGGCTGCGCGGCCGATATTGCCTGGATCGTTCATGCTCCACAGTTCGCGAATCTGCTTGACGGAATGATTGTGGTGAATCCTGTGGCGCAACGAATGCAGGTCGCGCTTTTGATTCTGACCATGTTGACTGTCTTGATCTTCCTCGGGACGACATTTACTCGGCACGTGAGCGAATATCTGGCTCTTGTCCTGCTGGCGACCGTCAGCATGATGTTTCTCGTGAGTACCCAGAACCTGCTGGTGATCTTTCTGTCGCTGGAGTTGCTTAGCCTGTCGCTCTATGTCCTCACTGCGTTCGATAAAGGATACGCTCTGTCGGCGGAGGCGGCGTTGAAGTATTTTCTCTTTGGGGGCGTTTCTGCGGCGTTTCTTCTGTTTGGCTTCAGTCTTCTCTATGGGCTTTCGAACTCGCTCAATCTTCAGAATATGACTGCAGGTGCGCAGGGCCGGCCACTCGATTCGCTGTTGATTGTGGCGATTGTTATGACACTGGTGGGGTTGGGATTCAAGGTGGCTGCGGCGCCATTTCATTTCTGGGCTCCGGATGTCTACCAGGGAGCGCCAGCTTCGAGCGCGGCCTTGATTGCTTCGGGCTCCAAGGTTGCGGGATTCTTCATTCTTTACCAGGTCATGGTGATTGGGTTGGCGGGCGCAGAGGGAGGCGCCGCTTGGCGGGGCTACGCGCCGGGATGGGTGCCGGTTGTTGCTATCATGGCGGCTGTTTCCATGGTGCTCGGCAACCTGGTTGCTATTATGCAGACCAGTGTGCGGAGACTGCTGGCTTATTCGGCGGTCGCTCATGGCGGGTATATGTTGCTCGGCGTCGCATCGCACAGCGATCAAAGCTTTGTCGCGTTGCTCTATTACGCCATTACTTATGCACTCACGGTGTTGGGAGCTTTTGGTGTCGTGGCTGTCGTGCAGAAGGAGGTGGGGGGCGATCGGCTATCGGATTTTGCGGGACTCAGCCAGCGTGCCCCGGTGCCCTCGTTTTGCATGTTGATCTTCATGCTGTCGCTGGCTGGCATTCCGCCTTTGGCTGGATTTTTCGGTAAGTTCTACCTGTTCTCCGCTGTGTTGAGGTCCACGCCGGGAACGTTTGGGCTGCTGTGGCTGGTCGTTTTGGCCATCGCGATGAGTGCGGTTTCTCTCTACTACTATTTGAAGGTGTTGAAGCTTATCTACGTGGCCGATCCGCCTGCAGGTGCGGTTCAGTTGCGGATTTCCGCTCTTGAGCAAGTTGTTTTATGCTTAGTTGCGCTCAGCGTGATCGTGTTCGGCTGTGCGCCAAATTTATTGCTGCACTGGCTGTAGTTATCGGCTTGTATTTGTTTCTGCTCTTGAGCGAAAGGTAATCTCCTGATGCCGACTCACCGTTTCCGCACTTTTCTTCCCGCCGTGATGGCGATTATGCTGGTTCACTCTTCCCTCGTGCTTGCGCAAGCTGCCGGCCCGGCGCGACCGAAGATTACCGGGATCTCACATGTTGGGTATTTCGTGTCGGACCTTCCGAAGGCCATTGCGTTCTGGCATGATTTCCTGGGATTCGATGAGTCCTATACCCTGACGAAGAAGGACAGTACCGACATTCGCATCGCTTTTATCAAGATCAACGACCATCAGCATATCGAGCTCTTCAACGAACCGCCGACTCATCCGCCGAATATGATGAGCCATCTCTGTTTCACGGTCGATGATATCGAGGCGATGCGGACTTATTTGCGATCGAAGGGCTTCGATGTCAAGCCCGGCAGTGGCGGGAAGACGCGCACCGGCGACTACGCCTTTGAAGTTACGGATCCGGACGGAATGTTGGTTGAGTTTGTGCAGAGCCTGCCGGACGGTCTGGAGGCGAAGGCTTCGGGGAAGTTTGAACCCGACACGCGCATCTCGGGGAAGATCTATCATCTCGGGTTCCTCGTGGGGAACAGCGAGAAGTCGATGGACTTTTATGGCAAGGTGCTGGGCTTTCAGGAGACGTGGCGCGGTGGCGCGAATCCGAAGGAACTGAGTTGGATCAATATGCGGGTTCCCGATGGACACGACTATGTTGAGTTCATGCTTTATGACAAGATGCCGGACAAGTTCGGCGGCAAAAATCATATCTCGCTTGAGGTGCCCGATGTCGCGAAGGCCGTTGCGATTTTGGAGGCGCGTCCGGCGTTCAAGACTTATGGCAAAGAGCTGAAGATCGCGACCGGGGTTAACCAGAAGCGCCAAGTGAATATCTATGATCCGGACGAGACTCGCGTGGAGCTGATGGAACCGAATACGGTTACGGGGAAGCCGACTCCGTCGTCTACGGCGCCTCCTCCGCCGCCGTCGCACAACTAATCGCATCGCCCGACAGACTTTGATACAGGAGAGTATTCTTATGAATTTGTATTCCACGCGCCGTACTTTTCTTGCTGGTCTGGGTGCAGTTGCCGCCGCGACCAGTGTGCGTTCTTTTGCTGCGCCCGGACGAATGAGCGGCATTCGTTTTGGGTACGCTGCTATTACATGGGGCAACGAAGAGCGCCAGGCGATTGACGATATCTCTGCGGTTGGGTATCCGGGGATCCAGTTCCGTGCCAATGCCTTGACGGATTTCAAACCTGCGGAGCTCAAGGAGCTGCTGGCCCAGCACCACCTGACGTTTGTCGCGCTTTCGAGTGGCGAGGTATCTCTCGATGGGCCTCAGGCCGATCAGATTACGAAACACGTTGCGAACGCTCAATTCGTCAAGGATTCGGGTGGGCTTTACCTTCAGATACTGGATCAACTCAAGTCCTATCCGCGGTCGGCTACGCCGGATGAGTGCAAGCGTCTGGGCAAACTCCTCACCGAGCTGGGAAAGCGGACCGCTGATCTGGGAATTCCGCTTGGGTATCACAACCACTTGAATACTTTGAGTGAGAGTCCCACGAATCTCGATCTTATTCTCGAAAGTACAGACCCGAAGTTCGTCAAGCTGGAGCTCGATACGGCGCACTACGTCGCAGGTGGAGGTGATCCTGTGAAGGCTATCGATAAGTATCATGACAGATTGCTTTTCATGCACCTCAAGGATGTGCGCGATATTCCTGCCGATACGCCTAAGGCGAGGTATCCGTTTGAGTTTGTTGAACTGGGTCGCGGACGCGTCGATCTTCCGGCTGTCTTTGCTGCTCTGGAGAAGTACAAGTTTCGTGGGTGGGCAATCGTTGAGCTTGACAGGGTTCCGGATCCCTCGAGAACGGCGAAAGAGTCGGCTGCTATCAGCAAGAACTATCTGGAACAGAAGATCGGCGTGGTGGTTTAGTCTCTGTCGCGAGGTTGCTCCCAATCCCTTGAAGTTAAAGTGAGAGTGGTTCTCCAACGTTCGGAGAACCACTTTTCACTTCTGCTATTCAGATTGGATTAGGTTAGAAGCTCGCGCGCACACCCATCTGGATCTGACGTGGGTTGTTGCCCTGGGTCTTGGTGGTACCCCAGTTTGTTGTGCTCTGCAGGCTCATGCTGGGTTGGGAGAAATCCAGGTGATTCATGACGTTGGTGAATACGCCGGTGAACTCCATACTTACCTTTTCCCAGACGACGAGCCTCTTCTTGACGCTCAGGTCGAGGTTGAGATATCCCAGACCACTGATTCGGCCGGCTCCGCCACTGCGAGAATCAAGACCCATCAGCAGAGGACGCACGCTGTCATAGACTGAGACAGGGTTGGTGAAGAAGTTGACGTTGCCCTTTGGGGTGGTTCCAACCGCGACACCGTTAGGATCTGTACCTCCGGCAATACCGCGATAGGTTTGAGGACGCCCCAGCGAGGGAGGGGAAGTAAAGACGCAGTTCTCGTTGGCGTCAGTAAAGGTGGCGCCATCTTCACCGCCAAAATTCTGACCATTGTTGTTGGTGACGCACTGGAGTGGCTGACCTGTACCCGCCGTAAGGACGGGAGCGAGCGTCCATCCACCAGCGAGCCGGCCTATGACTCCGCGCTGATCGCTGTAGTAAGGAATCTGATACACGATGAAGGTGTTGAAGATGGCCTTTTGATCGAAAGACTGACGGCCATACTGCTCACGGAGGTTGAAGCTGTCCACAGGGGTAATTGAGCTGGTTGACTGGTTATAGGCATTCAGACCCAGAGCCTTGCTGATGGTGAGGTTTTCCTGGAGCGTGACGCCATGGAAATTGCTTGTCTTGAAGGAGGCGTAACCCCCGTGATAGTTGCTGTAGCCGTTCGCCGTACCGATGCTCAAGCCAGTCACGATTTGGCCTGCGCCACCGTACGTCGCATTGGAGGTCGGCGTCCCCATCAAGCTGCGAGCGAAGTTGAACCCATTTGTGGCAGTGTTGTTATCAAGGGCCTGCCAGATAGTAAAGACGTTCTGCGCACGGAAGTTGGTAGCCTGGTTCTTGACGAGCGCCGCAGTACAGCTCGAGTACCCGGTGCAGTAGCCAGTGCCCGCTAGTGCAGCCTCGAAGAAGGGTTGAGGAGTTATGGTATTTGTTGGGGTGGTGCTCTTGGCGCAGAGGCTGGCAGAGGTTGCGCAGCCGAATGCACCCTCGACCGCCAGATAAGCCGATTGGAAGCTTTGACCGCCCAGGCTCATCATGTAGGGAATCACGTTGGGATTCTCCATGATGTACTCGTGATGAACGAGGCGACCGATGTAGCCGACCTCGATCAGCATTTTGCGGTTGATCTGCCGCTGTATGGAGAGGTTGAAGGTGTCGACGTCGTTGGGGCGCATGGTGGGGTCAACGGGTGAGGCGATCGATACGCCGGGGCCGTCGAAGCCAGGATGATAGGGTTGTGCCAGTTTTGCTGGCAAGGGAGCGTTGGTCAAGGCCGGCGACAAGCCGTCCACTGTACCGAAGCGGTAGGCGGTCGTTTCGTTGAAGTTGGTTTGGGTGCAAGTACCGGACCCGGGAGTGGGGCTGGCAGCGCTGCTGGCGGTGTTCTGGGCATATTTGCACTGCGTCGCGAGGATAAGGCCAGGGCTGAGCAGCGGATTGAGAACCTGCACGTCGCCATTGACGCGGCCGTAGATTCGACCGTACCCGCCTCGGATGACGGTTGCGCCGTCTCCGAATATCTTCGACAGCCCCTCGTTCCCAAACTTCGGGTTCCAGGCAAAGGAGAGGCGGGGGCTCACGGCAGCGTAGTACGGATTGTAAGGATACTTACGCCCACCTACGACATTTTTGAGTAGCGCGAAACCGATCTCGGGGTTGTAGACCTGACCAGCGAGAGCCGCGGTTTTCCGGCTATTGAGGTAGTTCTGCACCTGGA
The DNA here is from genome assembly GCA_963841335.1 of uncultured Acidobacteriaceae bacterium. GTDB lineage: Bacteria > Acidobacteriota > Terriglobia > Terriglobales > Acidobacteriaceae > Edaphobacter. The sequence goes on from CAWJCF010000001.1 coordinate 2,692,089, forward strand.
TCGCGTTGCCGTTCACGTCGGTAAACATGACCTGATTTCCATCCCGTTCCGTGGGCGGCATCTCGATCGCATAGCTGACACCGTAGTTGAGGGTGAAGCTTGGCTTAGCATGCCACGTGTCGGTGACATATATGTTGTAGTAGGGGATTGTTGTGTGGGCGCCGATCGGGGTTAGCGGTGGGTTCAACGAAAGCGTCCCTCCCGCATTGGTGTAGGTATTGGCTACCTGCGCGGCAGTTACAAAGCCATAGTAAGTATCCGCTAGGCGACGATAGTTGCCAGTGGTCGCCAGACCTCCGATCCCCGAAGACGAGTAGGCGATGTTACCGCCCGTCGCATCGCCGCCAATCTGGTAGGTCGGCGTGTAGTTAATGCTGGCTCCGTTATCGGTGCGCTGGTGGTAGTTGAAGTTGTGCTGAAACTGGCCGCCAAACTGGATGAGGTGATCACCCTTCAACTTGGTCAGGTTATCGGTGAAGTAATTATCCTTGCCATCCCAGATACGGGTACGAATGTTCTGCGCATTGACGTTGTACGGGGAAAGGACGATTGTGGAGCTCTCGCCGAGAGGTTCAATTGCTCCGGCGGCGCCGGTGATCTGAGCCGGCGCGGCTGCCCCCTTCCACTGCCAGAAGTTGCGCAGAAAGCTGTAGTGAAAGTCGTTGGTAAGGGAGGAACTGATGTTCGTAGTCATACCGACCACAAAGTACCAGGGCTGCTGCGGCCGAGGTGTCAGGGCCTTGGGAACGCCAACTTTGCCCCCAAGGACACCGCCGATATCGACTTGGTTGGAGGTAAGGTTGGAGAAGCTGTAGTACCGGTAGCTCGCCATCAAGTGCCAATTAGGGCCGAAATCATGATCCAGTCGTGTCGCCAGGAAGTCGCTTTTCTGGGGAAGCAAAATGTTTGCTTTGTACCCGATGACGTTGACGCTATCGCAGATCGAGCCCGAAAGCGCTCCGCAGCTCTTATCAAAGGTGCCTACGTAGGCGCTTGTCGATCCGTTGTCGCCGATCGGTGCCTGTGGCAATTGCGTTTTGTAGAAGTTCTGCAGTGCCGGGTCGAAGCCAATGCCCCGGGGATCGGCAGCGGTCATCTGAGCTTGGGAGTAGGTGTTGGAGCCAAAGGTCATCTGGCCGAGCTGCAAAAACTCATACGACGGAACTGCTCGCTCCAAGGTCGCGGACGCTGGGTAACGGAAACCTTCATAGTTGGCGAAGAGGTAAGTCCTGCCGCCCCAGAGCTTGGGCGCAATAGGGCCGCCGCCGGCGGCACCGAAGCGGTTGAAGTGATAGCTGGGCTTTGGAGTGTAGGCGGTCGGAAAGTTGTTCTGCCAGGTATTTGCGCCGATATTGTTGTCGAGGTAATACTCGTAGACGGTTCCGTGTATGGCATCGCGACCGCGCTTGGTGACGACCTGCGACTGCGAGCCCGAGGAGTTGTTGAAGTCTGCCGTCTGGCCGGTGGTGGACACCTTGAACTCCTCAACGCTGTCCTGCGGCATCGGCACCACGCCGCCTGCACCGGTGGCGCCGGCGAAGAAACCACCCACGGTAGAGTTGACGTTACTGGTGGTGTAGACACCCTGGGTGCCGTCCATGTCCGCTGTGTTGCTGCCGCCATCGAGTTGAAATGTGGCCTGATCGACAGTGGTGCCGGCGACGTTGCCGCCGGGTGTGACGCCAGGTTGCATGGTGGCGAAGGTGGCCACATCGCGACCGACGGCGGGAAGTGACTCAACCATGGAGGGGTCGACGGTCGTACCGGTCGAGGCATTCATTGTCTGCAGGTCCGTGTTCGATGCCTGCACTTCGATGGTGGTCTGGGTCTGGCCGACGGCCAGTTTCAAGTTCGCAGTGGTTTGTGTGCCGACGCTTACAATCAGCCCGTCGATCTTAGTCGTCGAGAAGCCCGGCATCGTCGCACTAAGCGTATAGTCGCCGGGCGGAACGTTTACGAACACGTATTGACCAGCTTCATTGCTGGGCACCGTGCGTGAGGTCTTGAGTGTGGTGTCAGTCAGCGTGATGGTCGCTCCCGGAACCACGGCGCCCTGTGAGTCTGTCGCTGTGCCGACAACCGTGCCGCTGCTGGTGGCTTGGCCGAACAGGGATCTCGCGTCCACAAGCATGCCCGCTACAAGCACCGCTATGAGAAGGCTGAGTTTGGCGCATCGAGGGAAAAGTCGCATCATATGGTCTCCTTAATCAAAGCGTTCCAAAAAGCTGTTTTGTTTGCTCTATAAAAATCGGAAGTTCTTAAAACAGGGAAAGCAACTGCTGGGACTAAATGGCACAACCCGAGATTCAGAATCGGGGGTTTAATACACTCCTTCCGCTACCTGCTTCTACAGAAAGAAGGCGACGACTGAGATTCAATTGCTTGAACTAATAAAGGCGAAAATATCTAATATCTGTCCTCGGAAAAGAAGTTGAGGTTTAACTAGAACTCATTCAAATCAAGGAACTAGACAGATTCGATGAGATGCAGCTATTCGTCTTGACTTTCATCCAAGGTGACACAAATATTGAACTGATTTTTCTCTGCAGTAGGGGCAAGGCTCAACGCATTTTGTAGGCAAACAAGTCGTACGTTAGCTAAAACAGATTGGCGTTCCCTTCGAATTGGCCGAATAAAAAGGCCTCTACGAGCGGCGACTTCAAAACACATTTCACTGAAAGGTGGTATCACCATATCATTAAAATAAATTGATGCAACCACTTTTTTAATAAAGTCTCGTTTGCGACGGGCTTGCGGCCGCATCGGTGGGTGGGGTTTACTGGGGTGTTTTTTGGTCCGGACCGATGCGTTTTGCTCAAGTCCAAATCCACATCGAAATACTTTGCCGCACAGCTACGTCTTGGGGCGGGCTCTGTTCAGCTCGAGCGGCGGATAAAGCAAAACTATCGGATTTGTTGGCGAACACTGTGACAGACAACTTCACTGTCTGGCGTGATATCGCGGGAATCGCTATGAGATCAGGTCTCGACCCGTCGCGTCGAAATGCGGACGTTGTGTCGATTCCACGACACCTGTCCGGATCTTTATGCTGTCCCGTCAACTCCGCCAACTGGCTGATGCAGCTGAAAATAGGCGGCTAAGTCATGCGGCGGTCGATTGGCAAGCGGCTTGCATCTTGCGTGGATACCCGGAGGCACAAAGAGCATGCAAACTACAGAATCAAGCATCGGAAGCGGGCAACTTCTAGATGTCTGCATCATCGGAAATAAAGCCCAGAAGATGAAGGATGTTCTCACCGAGAGCATGCCGTCGTTTTACCGAAGGGCCTATCGATACCTGGGAAATGCTGCGGATGCTGAAGATGCAGTTCAAGATGCACTTCTGTCCGCTTGCCGTCATTTGGACCAATTCAAGGGGCAGTCGAAAATGTCGACCTGGTTGACCACGATTGTCATCAATTCCGCCTTGACGCAATTGCGAAGACGGCCACGTCAGAACCACGTGTCGCTTGATGAGCAATTTGGGGACGAGCCAGGATATTGCGTGTCGGAAAGGTTGATGGACCGCAGGCTAAGTCCTGAAGATGTCTGCATAAAGTCGGAACTACATGGACATCTCATGCATTGCATAGAGGAGCTTCCACCTTCGTTGGGCAAGGCATTCCGGCTGCGGGACCTGGATGGGATGACCATAAAGGAAGCAGCACGAGTTCTGGGAGTAGCGGACGTAACAGTAAAGGCCCAGGTATCACGCGCGCGAGCGCGGCTGAGGCGGCTATTACGCCAGGCGCTCCGGTGCGAAGCTTCGTTCAACTCGACCTCGGTCAGCTGATTCTAAGGAACGAAATTCCATGTGGATCGTTCGACTAGCACTGCGGCGGCCTTACACGTTTGTGGTGATGGCCATACTCATCCTGATTCTGGGGATTCTGGCGATCACTCATACGCCAACGGATATTTTCCCGAATATCAACATTCCTGTCGTCAGCATTATTTGGAACTACAACGGTCTCGTCCCTGAGGATATGAGCAACCGTATCGTCAGCGTCACGGAGCGAAGCCTCACGACAACCGTCGATAACATTGAGCATATCGAATCGCAGTCGCTGTACGGAGTTGCTGTAGTTAAGGTGTTCCTGCAGCCGACCGCGAACATTCAGCAAGGTATTGCGCAAATTACGGCGATTTCTCAGACCCAGCTCAGGCAGTTACCTGCGGGGACGACGCCGCCACTCATTCTTGCCTACAGCGCATCAAGTGTTTCTGTCCTTCAGTTGGCACTCTCGGGGCAAAATCTGTCGGAGCAGGAACTAAACGACTATGGGCTGAATTTCATACGGACGCAACTGATCACAGTGCCCGGTGCGTCTGTGCCTTATCCCTACGGCGGAAAACAACGCCAGGTGCAGGTGGATCTGAATACGACAGCATTGCAGTCGAAGGGTCTGTCCGCGCTGGATGTAGTCAATGCGATCAGCGCACAGAATCTGATCCTGCCGACAGGAACGTCCAAAATTGGTTCGCGGGAATACGATGTTTCCATTCCTAACGCAGCGCCGCAGACGATAGCGGAGCTTAATCGAATCCCGATCAAGACGATCGGTAGCACTACGATCTACATCAAAGATGTGGCATGGGTGCGTGATGGCTTTCCGCCGCAGACCAATATCGTTCGCGTGAACGGACAACGCTCTGTTTTGCTGACGATTCAAAAGGCAGGGAATGCCTCAACGCTGAACGTGATCGCGGGCATCAAGGCGCTTCTGCCTCAAATCAAGACGACGGTTCCACCCCAGCTGGAGATTGGCCTATTGGGCGATCAGTCGATATTCGTTCGAGGTGCGATCAGCGGAGTGGTTAGGGAGACACTGATTGCCGCCTGTCTGACCGCCTTCATGATTCTCGCATTCCTTGGCAGCTGGCGCAGCACCTTGATCATTGCGACCTCGATCCCTTTAGCTATTCTGACGTCCATCATTGTGCTCAGTGCGCTCGGAGAGACGATCAATATCATGACGCTGGGTGGGCTCGCTCTGGCGGTTGGCATTCTGGTGGATGACGCCACAGTCGAGGTCGAAAATATCAATCGAAACCGGGAGGCAGAACCAGAGAAGGACATGGACGAAGTTGTGCTTGACAGCGCGGCGCAAATTGCAACTCCCGCCTTTGTGGCCACGCTTTCCATCTGCATCGTGTTTGCTCCAATGTTCCTGTTGTCGGGCGTCGCGCGCTACCTTTTCGTGCCGCTAGCCGAAGCCGTGGTTTTCGCTATGTTGGCCTCTTATTTCCTTTCGCGAACCATCGTTCCTACGATGGCTAAATACTTGTTGCGCGGAGAAAAATCAGAGGTGCGAGATGCCGTCGTCCGCAATCCGCTGGTGCGGCTGCAGAAGCGCTTTGAAGAGGCCTTCGAGAGATTTCACGGCGGCTACCGCAGAGTACTTGAGATGTGCCTCCATCACCGGCGCGTCTTCCTGATTGCGTTCTTCACGAGTTCTGTGGGCTCCCTTGCCATTTTGATTCCCTGGTTGGGCCGGGACTTCTTCCCCAGTGTGGACAGTGGTACTTTCAAGCTTCATATGCGCGCTCCGACCGGAATGCGCATTGAAGAGACGGCCAACCTCTGCGATCTGGTCGAGAGGTCGATCCGACAGCAGATACCCACAGCAGAGATTCAGAGCGTCATTGACAACATTGGCCTGCCTTACAGCGGCATCAATCTCTCTTACAGCAATTCGGCCCCGGTCGGGACGTCGGATGCCGACATTATGGTGACCCTGTCCGCCGATCACCATCCCACGGACAACTACATTCATCAACTTCGCCTGACACTTCCGAAGGAGTTTCCGGGTGTTTCGTTCGCCTTCCTGCCAGCCGATATGGTTGCCCAGATTCTCAATTTCGGACTACCCGCCCCCATCGATGTGCAGATCGTAGGGAACGATATAGAAGGGAACCGACTCTACGCGAATGCATTGCTCGAGAAGTTGAGAAATGTTTCGGGGACAGCAGATCTGCGAATCCAACAACCCTTCGACGAGCCATACCTGCGTTTTAGGGTCGAACGTACGAAGGCTGAAGAACTTGGTTTCAACGCCCAGAGCATCGCGCAAAATCTTCTGGTGTCCTTAAGTGGAAGCTTCCAGACTTCACCCACGTTTTGGGTAGACCCCAAGAACCGCGTCAGTTACCAAATCGCGACTCAGACGCCGCAATATCGGACGGACACTTTGCAGGAGTTGGAGAACATTCCGATCACAGGTACGGATCCGACTGCTCCTCCGTCCCTCATGGCCAGCCTGGTATCCATGCAACGAGGATCGGGAATGGCGGTGGTCTCTGATTACAACGTTGCGCCGGTGATCGATATCTTCGGCGCTACCGCGGGGCGCGATTTGGGTGGCGTGGCTAGCGACATCAACAAGACTCTCGACGCCACACGTCACCAATTGCCACGCGGTTCTCGTGTCGTCGTCCGTGGGCAGGTTCAGACGATGCAAGCCTCTTACATCGGTCTTCTGAGCGGGTTGGTGTTCTCGATCGTCCTGGTGTACCTGCTGATCGTAGTCAACTTCCAGTCCTGGCTGGATCCATTCATCATGATTTCCGCTCTGCCAGCAGCACTTGCCGGGATCGCCTGGTTCTTATTCATAACGCACACAAATTTAAGCGTGCCCGCGCTCATGGGAGCCATTATGTGCATGGGTGTGGCGACCTCAAACAGCATTCTAGTGGTGAGCTTTGCCACGGAGCAAATGATGGCAGGAAGCGATTCCGTCAGTGCCGCACTGGAGGCAGGCTTCACGCGTTTTCGGCCGGTACTAATGACCGCTCTAGCCATGATTATCGGCATGGTGCCAATGGCTCTCGGACTGGGAGACGGCGGCGAACAAAATGCTCCTCTGGGGCGGGCGGTCATTGGCGGTCTGCTCTTCGCGACGGTTTCGACCCTGTTGTTTGTGCCGGCATTTTTCAGCGTACTGCAAGGTTCACGACAGCATCCAGTCCAACCGGGACATGAAAAGTAGACATCAAGTTTTGCGGAGTTGTCATGTTGCCTCAAAGTGAAGATACAAGGCAAATCGGGAAAATATCTCCCTCGAATGATGTGAGAGTGGGGAAGCGTTCGCGCAAACCGTGGCTTGTCGCGGGGATTGCACTGATCGCCGTTGCCATCGTATTTACATCGGGCGTTTGGTCTCGCGTCAAAGCACGCAGAGCTCTAAGAGCAGAGACGGCTCAAGTGGCTCGACAGGCGGTCTCGGTGGTGTCGCCAAGAAGAACAGCGCCCGCTCAGGAGATTATCCTTCCCGGAAATGTACAACCATTCATCACCTCGCCGATCTATTCCCGCACCAATGGGTATTTGAAGAAGTGGTACTTCGACATTGGAGCGCACGTCAAGCAAGGGCAACTTCTTGCCGTGATCGAAACTCCTGAAGTCGACCAGCAACTGCAGCAATCGATTAGCAACCTGAATACGGCAAAAGCGAACCTCGCTCTTGCGGAAATCACCAAGAATCGTTACGAAGGGTTAGTGAAGGACAATGCTGTCCCGCAGCAAGCCGTCGATAACGCCGTCGGCGCCTACAACGCCAACCAGGCCACGGTCGAGGCCAATCAGGCGAACGTGAAGCAACTGGAGGCCCTGCAGTCGTTCGAGAGGATCTACGCTCCGTTCGACGGAGTGATCACCGCACGCAACATCGATATCGGCGATCTCATCAATTCCGGCAGCAGCGGCGGCGTGAAAACTGACCTATTTCATATGGCGCAACCTGGAACTTTGCGCGTCTACGTAAACGTCCCTGAGGAGTACTCACAAAGTGTGAAGGACGGCATGACCGCAGATCTCAGCCTCGCCGAGTTTCCCGAACGAAAGTTTCAAGGAAAGCTGGTGCGCACAGCCGATGCCATCAATATGACAACCCGTACGCTGCTGATCGAGGTCGATGTGGACAATCCGAAGGGCACGCTGCTCACGGGCTCGTACGCTGAGGTCCATCTGGCGGTACCAACTCAGGCCTCCACCTACCTGCTTCCAGTCAATACTCTGATATTCCGATCGGAGGGTTTACGTGTCGGTATTGTGAAAGACGGGAAAGTGGTGCTCGCGACCGTGACTCCTGGCCACGATTTCGGCAATGAGATAGAGATTGTCTCTGGCCTCAAGGCAGACGATCAGGTCATAATCAACCCGCCGGACTCCATCGTGTCCGGGCAGGCAGTCCAAATTGTTCAGGCAACGTTGCCGGGAGATATCAAGTGAAACGCTCCCGAAAGATGGATTTGTTCGAGAACCCGAGGCAAGCATTTTTTCTGGAAGTTCTGCTCGCGATAGCATTGCTCCAGTTGACTGGATGCGAGGTCGGACCGAAGTACCATCTTCCTGCGGCGCAGACTCCTCCCGCCTATAAAGAGGTAGGTGACTGGAAGCCCGCCCAACCAAACGACCAGAATCTTGGTGGGGCTTGGTGGACGATGTTTCAAGATCCGCAGCTTGATGCGCTGGAACTCCAGGTCAACGTATCGAATCAGAATCTGAAGGCCGCAGAGGCACAGTATCGGCAGTCTCGAGCCTCTTTACGATATGCTCGGGCCGACCTTTACCCCACAGTAACCGTTGGACCATCGGCGACGCGCGAGCGCATATCCTCAAATCGTCCGCCACCAAGTTCGGTCTTCGATGGCATCACCTATAACGATTACATTTTGCCGTTCGACTTTTCTTACCAGGTCGACGTTTGGGGGCGAGTTCGACGCATGGTGGAGTCCAGTCGAGAGCAGGCGCAGGCGAGCGCGGCAGACCTGGCTACGGTCAATCTGAGCATGCACGCGGATCTAGCCCTTGATTACTTTCAAGCCCGCAGCCTCGATGCTGAGGAACAGCTTCTGAAGTCTACGGTCATTGAGTACGAGCAAGCACTGCAACTGACTCAAAGCCAGTTTAAAGGAGGGATTGCTTCGGAAGTGGAAGTGGAACAGGCGATGACTCAGCTGAAAACTGTTCAGGCATCAGCGATCGACGTGGAAGTGATGCGAGCGCAGTACGAACACGCGGTTGCAATTCTCATTGGGAAACCTCCAGCGGAGTTCAGTCTTCCCCCACTGCCTCTCACCACGCCGCCTCCATCCATTCCTGTCGGCCTGCCCTCGGAACTGCTGGAAAGACGTCCTGACATTGCAGCCGCGGAGCGGAGGGTGGCCTCCGCCAACGCCCAGATCGGAGTTGCAAAGTCGGCTTACTATCCGTCGATCAGTTTGGGCGCTACGGGAGGGTTCGAAAGTTCCAGCATTACGACCTTGCTCACTGGACCAAGCGGCTTGTGGTCCTTTGGGGGATCGGCTTTGTTGACCGTCTTCGATGTGGGAAGACGCCGTGCTCTTACGGATCAGGCGATTGCTGCGTACGACTATCAAGTCGCTGCCTACCGAGAGAGCGTGCTGACTGGATTCCAACAGGTGGAAGATAATCTCGCTGCTGTGCGAATTCTCGAAAACGAAGCGAAGGTCCAGGATGAAGCTGTCGTGGCGGCCCAGCGTTCGTTAGAGCTTTCCATCAAACGCTACAACGGAGGGGTCACAGACTATCTGGAGGTAATCGTGGCCCAAAATGCGGCTCTCTCGGATGAGGTGACGGCGCTCAATATTCTCGGACGGCGGATGGCGAATACTGTCTTATTGATCCAGGCGCTGGGTGGCGGATGGGACCGTTCAAGTTTGCCGGCGCGGCCGGAATGTTGCGGCAAGCTTGTAAGCAACAATTCCAATTGACAGCTCAAGGTCTCGCTGCTCAAACTTCAGAGGAGTTTTGACCCGTCTCGCAGCGAGCGGGAGAACCCGGGCATGCCGAGGCGAAGTTTATTCGTAATCCATTGACTGGTGCGCCGGTTGTGACCGTAGACCGCATCGTCTCAGGAGAAAACCTAAGTCATCGTCTGTCGACCAGCCATGAAAGGCGTTATTGCGGATAAGTCCTGATCGCCATTTGAAGACAAGTTGGAAGCGAGTATTGATTGGGCGACTCTGGCCGCCGGCAAATCCGCACCCGCAGTCTTTGCGGCATCCATAACCAGATCCATGTCCTTGCTCATCAGGCGTAATGGGAATTCCGGGGAATAGTCGTTGTTCTTGATCTTCTTAATTTTTCCTGCAAATGCCGGAGGTATCACCGTCGTCCTGGATAGAACGTCGAGCAGAACATTCCTATTGATTCGAAGATGCTCTCCAAGCGAAACCGCTTCGGCAATGGCCTGCATGTCGACTCCAAGGAGAAGATTGACAACTAACTTCATCAGGATGCCAGAAGAGCCGGGTCCGATTAAGAACCATTGTTTAGCGATGGATTCATAGATGGGAGTGCATCTCTCGAAGAGACTCTGATCGCCGCCGCCGAGTAGTGTGATGGTCCCAGCCTCGACTGCTGGCGTTGAACCGGAGATAGCCATATCCAGCAGATCGACGGCTCGGGAGGATGCCTCCTGGTGGAGAAGGCGGGATAGTTCTGGTGAGATCGTGCTCATTTCCAGAATGACATTTCCGGGTTTTGCCGAAGAGAAAACACCGTCTGCGTCGAAGTAGACGGAGCGAACCGCCGCGTCATTGGCCAGAGAGGAGAGGATTACATCCGAATTGGCGACAAGGTTCGCAACCGACGATGAGATTGCAACTCCATCACGAGCCAGGGACATTGCAGGATCCGGACTGCGATTCCATGCTTGAACGTGCCAGCCGGACGAGTGCAAGCGACGTGTCAACCTGCTGCCCATAAGACCCAAGCCGATAAATCCAATTCTGGCCGCGCTTTTATTGATGAGGTTTTCCGGTTTTGCAATCACGTTAGTAGTCACGTTATCTCCTCGCTGTTGAACTCGTCGTCGCTCCCTTGGCGGTTCTCAATTCATCGCTGCAACTTGCGCCGGAATTAACCCAGCGAGTCCAAGGCATTGACTTCAAAATCGCCTTCCAGCAAGTCGCGAACATTTTTTGCGAATTGCATATAGTGCGGTGTTTTTGTATGGCGATCGAGTGCATCCGGACTTTCCCACTCTTCGTAAAAATAAAATAGTCCTTTGTTGTTGGACTCGTAAAGTACATAGAGTCTGCATCCCTGCTCAGCGCGCGTGGACGGCAACATTTCGATTAACGTGTCTCGAAGCTCGTCTTCTCTTCCGGTGTGTGCTAATGCCCTTGCTATCACTCGTATCTCATTCATACCGATGTCCTCACTCCGCTCATTGAAAACCCACGCTGATCGAAACATCAATGCATTCGCGATGCCATAGTTGTTGAAGGCGATCGACCACCGCGAGACGCTTGGAGAAGAGAGTCTTGGGAATCGAATAGGTCGAACACGTATCAACACGGGCAGAGGTGTTAGTCGAACTCTCGACAGGTCCTCAAAATCCTCGACACATATTCGACACACAAGTACAACGAGTTCGTGGAACGCACGCGTCGCATGGCTGCAGCACATTTTCTCCGTTGCCCGGCCTGTCTTTGGAAGGCGCATTGGTGCGAGCGCAACCTGTTGTTGAATTGCGCGTCTTAGCTCGTAGATTGCGATGTCTTGAATTGCCATGATCAGGTCATGGCCTTCACTCACCGCAAGCTCTAGCAAAGGATACGGAAGAAGGCAATGGGGAGAGCATCATGACCAAAGCGGCTAAGGCTTATCAAGCAGCACTCATCTCGGGTATCGGAGTTCCGGACAGTACACTTGCTTACGAAGTAGCCGAGTTCGTTCGCGACGCGGAATCGACTTTGCTGTTCAATTGCTCGAGCCGCGCCGGCGCGCTCGCAGGCCAGCGCCGTGGGCTCAAGTTCATCCCCATTTTTCCCAAGAAGTTTTTGCTGACTTTGGGCCTGTTGTGTGTGGTTTTTTTTCTACCCGGACTCATGCAAGCTCAAAATGCCGTGACGGGCGCACTGACCGGTGTTGTTACGGACTCAACTGGTGCAATTGTTCCTGGAGCCAACGTCAAGATTGTCGATACCGCGACGAACGCAACCATCAATGTCACAACCAATAATGCAGGACGCTACAGCGCTCCCCTCCTCAAGCCCTCCAAATATCGGGTCAGTGTTACGGCAAGCGGTTTATCCGCCTCGCCGACGATCGTCACCGTCCTGGTTGGCCAGGTGCCAAACCTAGACCTCACTGTGAACCCTACCGGTGGCAACACCACGATCGAGGTAAGCTCTCAGGCAGCGGAGCTGACGGATACGCAATCTCCCGCGTCGATCACGACCCTCACTGAAACTCAGATCCAGAATCTTCCGGCACCCGGAGGAGACATTACGACTGTCGCCTATACCGCTCCTGGTGTCGTCCTTAACTCCGGCGGCGCCTACGGCAACTTCAGCTCTGACGGTCTGCCGGGCGTCTCGAATCTCTTCGTCCTGAACGGATATGACGACGAAGATCCTTTCCTTAACCTGAATAACTCAGGATCGAGCAACCTCACCCTGGGTCAGGGCGAAGTCTCCGAAGCCGCCGTCGTGCAGAACGGGTACAGTGTGCAGTATGGTCGCGCTGCGGGCGCCATCATTAACTGGACTACAAAGTCGGGCAGCAACAACTTCCACGGAGCGGCCGACTACTGGTATAACGGCAGCGTTCTCAACGCGAATGACTGGTTCCGCAAGCAGGCGGGCGTCGGACGCCCCAAGGCTGTCTCCAATCAGTGGGCCGTGAACGGCGGAGGTCCGATCATCAGGGACAAACTCTTCGTCTTCGCCGATTACGAAGGCCTGCACTACGTCCTGCCGGCCTCCGGCTATGTCGCCTTCCCGACGCAGGGCTTTGAGCAGGCGCTTTTGGCCAGGGTTCCACTTGCCAACGTGCCCTTCTATCAGCAGGCCTTCGGTCTCTACAATGCGTCGCCGAACTATGCTCACGCGACCCCGGTGACGAACGGCACAGGTCTCCTGCAGGACAGCACCGGCACCATGGGCTGCGGATCGGCCGCCGCACTCGGTATTCCCTATAGCGGTGGCGGCACCTTCGGCACCACGGCTTCATGCACCGCCGCGGCTTTGGGTACGGCTTCCAACCAGAACGAGGAATGGCTCTTCACTACACGCGTCGACTGGAACATCAGCGACAAGAACAAGCTCTTCGGACGCTACAAGATGGATCGCGGCTCCCAGCCGACCTACACCAATTTTGTCAGCCCCTATTTCAATACCGTTAGCAAACAACCTTCCTATGAGGGCCAGCTGAACGACACCTATGCCTTCAGCCCTAACATCATTAATCAGTTCATCTTCGCGGCCAACTGGTACACCGCTTACTTCGGCCCCGCGAACACGACCGCAACTCTGGCGGCCTTTCCGACCTATCTGAGCTCAATGCTCGATGGCGGCTCCAATGGATCGGCGGCGTATGGCGGCAACCTGGTCCTGGGTCTGCCCAACAACTATATCGATGGTCGCAACGTTACCCAATACCAGTTTGTCGACGACCTGTCGGTTGTCAAAGGCAACCATACCCTTCGCTTCGGATATAACTTCCGTCGCGTCGATATCTCCGACTACGACTCGCAGCAAAATTTTGCTGGAACGTACGCCTTGTACATGAGCGATTTCGCGAACGGAGCCCTGAGCCCGACGGATGGTTCGGAATTCACCCAGCAGCTCACGAACCAGAAGACTGCCTATCTTGCCCTCTACAACGTGGGAATCTATGCGCAGGACGAATGGCAGATCAGACCGAGGCTGAAGTTGACAGGTGGAATCCGTTTCGACCGCACCGGCAATCCGCTCTGCAACAACAACTGCTTCTCGCTCTACAACGGCACGTTCCCTTATGCGGGTGTCACCACTGCGACCCCGTACAACAAGCTGGTGAATGCCTATCAGCCGCACCCCTTCACCAGCGTTCAGAGGATCAATCCGCAGGGGCGCTTTGGGTTTAACTACGATGTCACTGGGAACGGCCACACCGTTGTTCGTGGCGGCGTCGGTATGTTCACCGATCTCTATCCGGCGGGATTTATCGACGGATTCATCGATAATCTTCCCAACGTCTACAACTCGACGATTGTCTCAGGGTATGTCGGCTCGGCCCAGGTTCCTGGAACGGCAATGGCCAACGCCCTCGCTTCGTTCACTGGCGTTGAGGCCGGCTTCACGAACGGAGCCAGTTCCAGCTCACTGGGGCAAACCATCCCGTCGTATGCACCCCCGATCTTCACAATCGGGCCGCCCAGGTTCAAGAATCCGACTTACCTCGAATTTAACCTGCAGGTACAGCACCAGATTTCAAAGTCCGATGCAATCATCCTGGCCTACGCCGGAAACGTGGGCTACGACGAAATCATCACGAATGGCACCATCAACGCGCACTCCCCAACCGGATTCGGTGGCCTTCCGTTTGCACAGCCCGATCCGAACTTTGCGGGTGTGTATGGCTACACCAATGCCGCGCATTCGAACTACCACGGCGGCTCGGTCACCTACAAGCACATCGACACCAAGGGCCTGACGGTCGACGTGACCTACACCTACAGCAAAGCGATGGACGATGCCTCGAACAGTGGCATCAATAACGAGCCTTACAATTTCAACTCCTACTATGCTCGCTCGAACTACCAGATCGACCCATACAGTGTGGGCCAACTGAACTACTCGGTGTCCGACTACGATGTCCGAAACAGCCTTGTGCTGGACTTCGTCTACGAGATGCCGTTCCACTTCCAGAAGGCCATCACGAACCAGCTGCTGAGCGGCTGGAGCGTTTCCGGTAAGAGTTTTTACCGCAGTGGACAGCCCTTCACGGTCTACAACAGCGCGGCGTCGCCCGCATACACCGGCGGCACGGACCTCAGCGGCGTCCTGGTTGACTTCGTCAACCCGCACATTGCCCGCCACTGCGGTTCAGGTGCTGCGTTGACGCCCTGCTTCACGAGCTCGAATTTCGTCCCCTATAACGCCCAGACCGACTTCGGCAATGCGGCGCGCAACCAGTTCAACGGACCGCACTATGCAGACACCGATCTTGCGCTCTCGAAGAAGGTGTACCACCGTGAAACACTGAATCTCCAGATCGGCGCGAATGCTTTCAACGTCTTCAACCATCCCAACTTTGCCTTACCGGCTGCGAACATCGCAGGCGGCGGTCTTGGAACCATCAGTTCGATTGCCGCTCCGCCTACCAGCCCTTACGGCTCCTTCCAGGGAGCTGGCGTTGGGGGTCGCGTTGTTCAGGTCTTCGGCAAAGTGAACTTCTGATCTCTCCATCGGAAGTGTTCGTTGGGACGGCTTCGGCCGTCCCGTCTTCTTTTCTGCCCGACACGCGCTCGCCCAGAAACAGCTGATAGTTCACCGCATCAGGTTGGGCAACCTAGCATTTCTGTTACCACGGGACGATCCAAGCGGAGAACGTGAATACCGGGCCTCAACAAGATGGGTCTGATTGGGGGTTAGGAAAAGTGTCTTTGTTGTCTGCATCACTCAGATCCAGGCAAGCAAAGTCTTTCTCGACGAGAATATCTAATTTCCCATGTTCCTCAAGGTCCACCGCGGCATAGATCCCCACCTCGGCAGTGTCTGCCCAGTGACGTGCTATCTTTGCGGGAAGGACAACGGTAATTTTCGCTCCCTCATATCGCACCTGCACCTTCGACAAGCCTGATTCGAGTTTCAAAACATATGTTAAGGCTGATTGATCGCTTGGAGTGAAGTAGACTTTCTCCTCGATGCTTCCAGTCTCGATGAGCCTTGAGACTTCGGGACGAAGAACTCTTAGTCTCACGGAGCTTCCCTTGATCCGAAGTTTCATATTTTCCCTCGTACTAATTCAGAATTGCCCAGAATGCGCTCTACGCCGTGATAGACATTGAACCGATCTCCCCTGAGAAAACCAACCAGGGTGATGTCGAACTCTCTAGCAACCTGAACGGCGAGACTCGAAGGTGCTCCAACAGCGACGACCATGGCGACTCCTCCCATTAATGCTTTTTGGAGAAGTTCGAAGCTAGCTCGTCCAGACAAGAGCAGCAGACGATCTCGCAATGGCGTACGGTCGGCAAGGAATTCCCCGCCCAGAAGCTTGTCCACGGCATTATGTCGACCTACATCTTCGCGAGTCGCATACAGCTCTCCTTCGGCGTCAAAGATTCCAGCGGCATGTAAGCCGCCCGTTTTCTCAAATACGTTTTGGCTAGCCCGCAATTTTTCGGGGAGTGAATAGAGAACGCTGGTGGTAACTCGAAAGCAATTCGCGGATCGGGGCGGGCAGACGGTGCGTAATGCCAGCAGGGACGCCTT
The DNA here is from genome assembly GCA_963841335.1 of uncultured Acidobacteriaceae bacterium. GTDB lineage: Bacteria > Acidobacteriota > Terriglobia > Terriglobales > Acidobacteriaceae > Edaphobacter. Next base: position 2,708,321 of record CAWJCF010000001.1, read on the forward strand.
CCCGCAGATTCCACAACTCGATGTCGTGTAGAAATTGCGCTCCAGATTACTAAGACTTACCGATACATGAGGTTCAAGGTCGACTCGAACGATATTCCGCTCTGGTTGATAAGGCAATACCAGGCCTTCCGTAGAATGGTTCGGCTGCGATGGGGGATCGACAACATCGGATCGACCACTTGTATAAGAGATGTCGCCGATATCTGAGGAATCAGTTACGACTCCTTCTGTCATTAGGAAGCCAGCCGCTAATTCGAAATCATGCCCCGGCGTTCGCATTGTGACAGAGATCGATTTGACGCGTCGGGCGTCTGATGGTCCATAGGCAAGTTGGATCTCGAGAGGCTCTTCCACCGCAATGACGTCGGCGACGGTGCGAGGTTCTTCCCCGACAAACCTGATGACGAGGGTCTCAACGGTGTTTCTGTCTCGTAAAGCATCGCATTCAATCCGCATAATAGTCGTCGTTCCTGTCTACTAAGATGCGTGAGTTCGATTAATGATCGTCCTACACCCGATCTTTCTCCAGTTAGTCGTCGTCGGCAACTTCCTCCTGAATAGTGTCGGAGTCGGCGGCACGTAAACAAGGCGCACGAAATATTCTCGCCTTTCTTGTGATGCGCCACTTTGAATGGGCTTCCAGCAGCATGCACTCATAGGGGAAGTTCAGCGGCGGAGGGATAACCGTGCTGGCTGCGGCTAAGATCGCTGTCGTACTTCATGGTGCTTTTGTAGAGTTCGAATCGGCCATCGTTGAATTGTTTGCAGTGGTCACGGAGCGTCTGCATCTGATCGGCAGAGAGTGGCGTAAAGTCACGAAGGATCGCCAGATTCTGATCGAGAACCCCCATGGAATCGATTCCACTGATGGTCGTGGCGACGGGCAGGCTCATGGCGTAGGAAAGCGCTTCGGAGGGGGTGAGTGCGCCCTGCGCGATACTCTCACCCGAACCGCCCATGCTCTTCATTCCCACGGCTGCGATGCCTCGTTGATTGACGACGGGCAGGACATTGTTTTCAAAGCTGCGGAAGCCCGGGTCCAGGGGATTAAGCGGCATCTGGACAACATCGAAAGCATGGCCCCGGGTGAGCATCTCCAGGTTGATCGCCGGGTGCTTGTGTCCGTTAAATCCCACGAAACGGACCTTTCCCTGCTGCTTTGCCTTGGTGAGGGCTTCGAGAACACTGTCGTGCGCGTAGATCAACTCGGGGTCATTGTGGAAGATGACCTCGTGAATCTGCCAGACATCGAGATGATCGGTCTGCAGCCGGTTGAGCGATGCCTCCAGCATGCGCATCGCAGTTTCTGGACCCGTGTGCGTGGAGAAGGCGCTCATCACGATGACGTTGTCTCGTTTGCCTTTGAGGGCGATGCCGAGCTTCTCTTCGCTGAGGCCTTTGTGAAACTCCCAGGCATTGTCGAAGATGTTGATGCCGTGGTCGATGGCTTTGCCAACCATATTGTTCACCTCAGCCTGGTTCGCAACGGTGCCGAGATGGAAGCCGCCCATGCCGAGGATGGAACACTCGAGGCCGGTACGCCCAAGAGGACGCTTTTGCGCCGGGAAGCTGGTGATGTCGGATCCGTTGTTGGTTTGGACTGCAGCGGGGATCTTCTCAGTTGAAATCACTGTGGAAACTCCTGCTGAAGCGGCGCCTTTCAGGAAGCCTCTCCGGCTTACCTCTGGTCCGATCTTGGAGTGATTGTCATTCATAGTGGTCCATTTCTTAGGCACTAAACCTGGGGCCATGCGTGGCCCGTATTGTCTGCTTCCTTGATCATGTCCTTGACCTCAGCCTGGGCCGTGTCGAGGGGGTATTCGTGGACGAGCCGGGCTTCGGGGTTATCAAATTTGAGGGAAGCTTTGTAGAGCTCGAAACGCCCGTCCGCAGCGTAGTGGCGGCAACGGTCGCGCAGCGCCTGCATTTCAGCGGAAGTCATCGGTGCAAAATTTTGTGCGATTTCAAGGTTCTGCTCGAGGATGTGCAACTCTTCGGCTCCGGAGATGGTACAGGCCACAGGAAGGCTCATGGCGTAGCGCAGCGCTTCCCGGGCAGTAAGGACACCCATTTGCACAGGGTCGCCATGCCCGCTGATAGGCTTCATGCCTAATGGCGCGATCCCACGTTGGTTGAGAATAGGAAGGACCTTCTGCTCGAAGCTCATGAAGTAGGTGGCGTCAAAGGGATTCAGCGGCATTTGAACGGAGTCGAAGGGAAAGCCAGTGTTGAGCATGGCGAGATGCACATCAGGGTCTTTATGGCCCGTGAAGCCGACGAAGCGTACTTTGCCCTGTTGTTTGGCTTTGAGCAGCGCCTCTGCAGCGCCACCGGGACGAATGAATAGTTCAGGATCATTCTGAAAGACGACGCCGTGGACCTGCCACAGGTCGAGGTGGTCGGTCTGAAGACGGCGCAGCGATTGTTCGAGCATCTGCAGGGCGAGCGAGCCGTCGCGGCCATGCGTGCAGACCTTGGTCATGACGAAGGCTTTGTCGCGCCGCCCTTTGAGGCCCAGGCCAAGCCAGGATTCGGTTTTGCCGCGGTAGTACTCCCAGGCGTTGTCGTAAAAGGTGATGCCTCCGTCGAGGGCGCGGCGGACAATTTCGATGGCGGTTTTCTCATCTTTCGCGCCGCCAAGATGGTGACCCCCAAGACCAAGTGCGGAGATTTGGACGCCTGTTTTGCCAAAGTCTCGAAGAGGAATGGACATGTGACTCCTTCCAGGATTCCTTCTTGTCTTCGCTTCTTCACTATTCAAGTGGCTGACGGGATAAGATGAAGTTCTCTATCGTTTTCGCATTTTTTGAAAACCACCCGAAGTACCAGACAATAGAGCCTGCGGCTACTTCAAAGCTGGATCAATCAACGTCAGGTCAGTCCGGGAAAGTAGAAGATGACCGCATATTGCCTCGTAGGCTTTCCTGAACTTACCAATTGAAACTGCATCTTGGGAGCCTTACCCGTCGTAACGGTTTCCGATGGCGAGACATATTCGCTTGCCGTCTTTTGCGATACCCAATCGGGTTTGCTACCCCAATCAATATCAGAGCAAAAAAGTCCTTCCCATCGATTCCTCCTCCCCATTACTTGCAAGATGTGTGCCAAACTCCTCCGGCTCAGCGGCGAACAGAACGTCGCCTTCCAATCCACCACGCGGTAGGTAACTTCAAATTCTTCAGGGGCATAAGTTGTCCAGGTCGTTGGAGATGGCATGGGAAATTCAGGTAAACTGTCCTGCGGGCGGAGGACACACTGGCAGCATTCCGACCGGTTTCGGATTTCATCCGGCCTCCTTCGAGTGTCGAGAGGCTGACACTGTCGTGGATTCAACACTCAGGAAATAATGGAGGAGTCCATTTGAAATGCCCATTCCGCTGCGGGTCAGCGCGAGTTGGGTGTGTCGGCGACGCCGAATTGGCTCCGATCCATCCGGGTGAAACAATTCTGCATGCGGGCCCCGCCATTCAAGCTCATAAGTGAGTTGCTGAGTGTCACGCTCACAAATCGACACTGTGAGAGGTGTGATTGTGAAAGTACTTCGCGGGCATATGCTCCTCACAGGATTAGTTCTGGCGGTGGCGTTCTGTTGCTCTTTAGCCTTTGCTCAAGATGGAACTGCGGTATTGAATGGCCAAATCACGGATTATGATGGCCTTGCTGTGGTTGGAGCAAAAGTACAGGCGCTCAATGCCGGAACGAATATTTCGTATTTAGAGGATACAAACAGTAGAGGACTCTACCTCTTTCCGACCATCCCTCCAGGAACGTATCAGATTACCGCGACAAAAGCTGGGTTCCAGCAGGAGGTAAGACCTGGTGTGGAGCTTCACGTATCCGATGTAATTAGCTTGAGTTTTTCGCTAAGGGTTGGCTTAGTGACCCAAAGTTTGATCGTAGAAGGTGGAGCACCTCTAGTAGAGACGACGAGCAGCGCGATAGGTGGGTTGGTAAATGGTAGACAGATCCAGGATCTGCCGTTGAACGGCCGCAACTACATTGACCTCAGCCTGCTGCAAGCGGGCGTAACGAATAGTCAGAACAGCACCGGCACAAACGGATTCGGAGGAATGACGGGCACGGTCTATAGCTCCAATGGTGCGCCTGTCATATCCAACAACTTCCTATTGGACGGGACTCAGATCGCAAATCAATCGAATTGGGGCACTTCCAGTTTCGCTGGAACAACGCTGGGGCTGGATGGCATTCAGGAATTCAAAGTGTTGACGAGCACATGGGACGCCTCGTATGGAATGAGCATGGGCAGCGAGATGGTGATGATCAGCAAGGGTGGCACCAACGAATATCACGGGGACGTCTTTGAATATTTCCGTAACAGCGCCTTGAATGCTCGGAATTTCTTTGATGGTCCAAAGATTCCGCAACTAGAGAAGAATAATTTTGGGGCTTCGTTTGGCGGATCAATCAGGAAAGACAAAACTTTTTTCTATGCGATCTATGAGGGATTACAGGAAAACCTCGGGTTTACAGCGAATGACCTGGTACCTGGTGCCGGCTGCCACGGTGCGGCGGGAACGGTGATAACCCAGGCTGCTTGCCCCACACTTGGCCTCGCACCGGGCGGCTCTGTGACGATCGCCAATGAGAACATTGCAGCAATGCTGTCGCTCTATCCGAATCCGAACAATGGCGTCAATAGCTACTTATTCGGCCCATCGACAAAGGTCGGAGTGAACCATGGGCAGATTCGATTCGACCAGAGTTTCTCATCATCGGATTCCCTCTTTGCCCGATATACGATCGATTCAGCCAACGTAAACTCAGCGAACAATCAAGGTATTCCGATCCCTTCAGGCACCGCCTTCCCTCAATTCCGAGGCGGGGGGTACGATTTTGATCAGTTCATCACTCTCTCCGAGACACACACTATCTCTCCGAGTATGTCGAACACAGCGCGGCTTGCCTTCAGCCGCACCAACTTCGGCAGTTTCCCGATCAATGTGGGTTCTCTGCCTACAGGGATTGAGCCGTTTATAACTGGACGCCCCTTTGGCTCTTTCTCGATTACGAACTTAACGCCAGTCGGCATCGGCAGGCTGGTCGGGCCGCCAGATTCTCTTCATCTGCAGTACATCTATTCCTTTGGTGACGATCTCTACTATCAACGAGGAAAGCACAGCTTGCGATTCGGGACGCTCTTGAACAGGTTCAATGAAGCACTGACAGTGCCCATAAACTCCGCAGGTAGTGCGTCCTACAACAGTTTCCCCAATTTTCTAAGAGGGATACCTTTAACGTACGGAGGTCCCCTTACCGGATCAGACGTTAGCCGCTACTTCCTTTTCAACACTCTGGGGTTCTATGCGCAGGACGATTACCGCATAAGCCCGCGTCTTACGGTGAACATCGGTCTGCGGTATGAGTTCATGACGACTCCGCGTGAGGCACTGGGAAGGCAATACGCGATTCGAAATCTAAAAACCGATTCCACTGTTCTACCCGGGGGCGAGTTGGCCGCATGGATTCCAGGGCCGGTGATGCAGAATGGAACTTACTGGAATATCAGTCCTCGGTTCGGATTTGCCTGGGACGTCTCTGGAAATGGCAAAACAGCGGTTCGGGGCGGCGGAGGCATTTATTACGACGTCGGCAATTTGGGCGGCGCTTTCGTCAACGAAGCCGACGGGTCTTACCCGGCGATTTTATATACCGCCGCAAATCCGACGAACGCGGTTGTTATATTTCCAATAACGCCTCCGACTGTGGACTCCGTCCTGAGCAGCAATCAGGCGAACAGCGCAGTTACGATCTACTATCATGCCGGTCAGCCATACAATATCCAATACAATCTGATTGTTCAGCGCCAATTGGCAAGGAACACAGCGATCAGTGTTGCTTATGTCGGGTCGCGCGGCGTGCACCTTTGGCAGCAACTCGAAGGAAATCCTACGATCCCGACCGCCGTTGTGAACGGAGTCCAGTATTGGTCTAATGCCGTTCCCCTCTGCCAGACCGACACCATCCCGACGTGCCGCATCAACCCGAATTTTGCGTCGGTCAATACGAACAATACAGTGGGGCTTTCGCATTACGATTCATTGCAGGTGGTCGTGAACAAACGCTTGGGCGCCGGCTTAGAAGCGCAGGCCGCTTATACCTATGGTCATTCCCTGGACACGCCGATTGGGCAACTCGTCGCCGCCGATTGTGCAGGGGCTCCGGGAATGGATACCGGCGTAAGTTCAAATTCCGCGGCGCATGATTACGGACCATCCTGCTTTGACATTCGTCATAACTTTCGCATGAGCCTTCTGTACTACTTCCCGAAGCTCGAGTCGAACAGCCTGTTGTCAAAGCTTGTCAACGGATGGTGGACGGCCAACATCGTCGCTCTCCAGACCGGGTACGCGTTTACGCCACTTCTGGCTACCAACCGGTCTAATTCCGCGAACCTCGGCACGATGCCGGACCGCGTCGACATCAACTCCGAAGCCATAGCGCAAGGGACGGTATTGGCGAATGCTGAAGGCGGCGCTTACGTTGCTGCCACGAACTTCATTCCGTATAATCCCGACACGGTAATAACAAGAAATCCAAACCAGTGGTTCAATCCCAACATGTTCCACATGCAGCCGATGGTGCCATGCCCGACTAATGCGGCTCTTACCTGCGGAACTTTGGGGGATTCTGCGCGCGGGATTCTGCGCGGGCCAGATCTGGGAGAATGGGATTTTTCGATCGTCAAGGACACAGCAGTCGCTTTGTTGGGCAAAGAAGGATCGGTTCAATTCCGAACGGAAATCTTCAATATCCTGAACCATACGAACTTCGGCATGCCAGCGTCCGCCACGGTATTCAATGGGGCCAACTCTGTTCTGGGGGCATATCAGCAAGCACCACTCGCGGGCGTGGGGCAAATCACCACCACCGCAACGACATCGCGACAGATTCAATTTGCGCTGAAGCTAATTTTCTAGTGAGAGAGGCGATCAATCGCCGAGAATTTCGAATTTGCACACTCGGCGACGCACCAAGGGGCAGGAACGAAACTTTGTTTGCAAACTACCCGCCCAGCGGCACAGAATCCGCACAGGTTGTTAAGTAATTTGCAGGGGCCGCCCCCTCGCATCGGAGCTGAGCTTGTTCAGGTTTAATCGTCTTCCGTGGTCCAAACCGCCTTGGATTTGGAGGTACGGGGTTGCTGTTCTCTTGATAACTTCAGCCCTGATTTTTTCGCGATGGATAATCCCTCATTTAGGCTTTCCCGGAACACTGTTTCTCTGCGCTGTCATGCTGGGTGCGTTGTTCGGCGGAGTCGGGCCAGGGTTGCTCGCGGCGACGCTCTCCGCTCTTGCGTTCCATTATTACTACCGGCATTCGCCGGGCCCAAAGCCCAAAGAAATACCCCGACTTTTTATGTACATCATTGCAAACCTTGTTATTGGATTGCTGAGTGCTGCGCAAAAGAACGCCAAAGAATCGCTTAGGCGAGCGCATGATGACCTGAAGAGTACGGTTCAGGATCTCCAGACAACCAACGAGGCGTTGCTTGCCGAGGGCCGTGAACGCAAGCAAACCGAAGAGGCTTTGCGACGCAGCGAGGCTTATCTGGCGGAATCACAGAGGTTGGCCCATACGGGCAGTTGGGCCTCTAAAGGTGGAGTAATTACCCACTGGTCCGAGGAGAGTTTTCGAATCTGGGGATTTGATCCGCAGGAGGGCCCACCGATTTCGGACATTGTCCTTCAACGGATACATCCGGAAGATCGCGACAGGCTCGTCGAATGCAGCCGCAAGGGAATCAGCGAAAGAAGAGACTACGTTATCGAGGGCAAAATCGTGCTGCCCGACGGAACCGTCAAGCACATTCACTCGTCTGCGCATCCCGTCCTGAGCCCGAGCGGAGAGCTCCTTGAGGTGGTGGGCACCCACGTTGACATCACGGAACGCAAGCGCGCCGAAGAAGAGCGCCAGAGGCTCCGCCAGCTTGAGGCAGACCTTGCGCATCTGAATCGCGTCAGCAGCATGGGGGAGCTGACTGCTTCCTTGGCGCACGAAGTGAATCAGCCGATTGCTGCCGCGGTGACCGACGCCAATACCTGCCTGCGCTGGCTTGCGCGCGATCAACCCGATCTGGACGAGGCCCGCGCGGCCGCTTCAAGAAGCATCAATGACGTAACCCGTGCGGCGGAGATCATCAAGCGGGTCCGCCTGCTCTTCTATAAGGATGCTCCGCAACATCAGTGGGTGGATCTGAACGAAGTTATTCGAGCGATGATGCATCTCCTGCATGGCGAAGCAGCTGAATTCGCGATATCAGTTCGGACGGAACTCGCTGCGGACCTCCCTCAGGTCATGGGAGATCGTGTGCAACTGCAACAGGTATTGATGAACCTTATGATGAACAGCATCGACGCGATGAAAGAAGTCGATGGGACCCGCGAACTCACTCTCCGATCGCAGCGTGGTGAGGACGGGCAGGTGCTGGTTTTGGTGAGCGATACCGGCGTGGGGCTGCCGCCGCAGAAGACTGAGCAGATTTTTGATGCCTTCTTTACCACCAAACCTCATGGCACCGGCATGGGACTTCGGATCAGCCGCTCTATCGTTGAATCGCATGGTGGCCGCTTGTGGGCTACCGCTAACTCTCCGCGGGGCGCCAACTTTTATTTGGCGCTATCTGCAAACGCACAGCCACCTAATTGACAACTAAATGGGGTGCCACGGTATTCGTCATTGATGACGACGACTCTGTTCGTGCGGCTATTCAAGGACATGAAATCCGACGCGGCGGAGCCCCTCACTACGAATCGCTTTGCCGGGCAATTGTCGGTCCTCCAGTGGGGCCCACATACCAAAGTATGATTGAGCTTGGATGGCTCCCCTGCTATCGTCCTACCATGGCGATTGAGCGGAAGGCCAAAATGGTTGTAATTGTTGACGACGATGATTTGATGCGCATGGCACTACAGGGTCTGTTAAAAGCGGACGGCTTGCTGGCGCGAGCGTTTGCGTCGGCGGAGGAATTCCTGAGGTCGGGGTGTCAACACGACACTGCTTGCCTGATCACCGATATCCGCATGCCGGGTATGTCCGGTCTGGAACTGCAGGCTCACCTGAATGCAGAGCATTGCAGGATTCCGACCATTTTTATAACGGCACACGGCGACGAAAAGATGCGGATGCAGGCGATGAGAGCAGGCGCAGCAGAGTTCTTGGCGAAACCCTTCGACGATGAAGCTCTTCTAGAGAGTGTTCGAGCGGCGATGGAGAGCTAAACCCGACAATAAAACTGTGATCGCGCAGACAGGAGATTTTCTATGGAAGCCTTCGAGAGGTCTGAATCCGGTTACGAGGAGCATAACCGGAGCAGATTCGAGCAGATCATAGGGAAGAGTCCTTCTCTGGAAACAGTGCTTGAACAAGTCGAACGCGTGGCGCCTATGGGTGCCACAGTTCTTATCGAGGGAGAGACGGGCACCGGCAAGGAGTTGATCGCGCGCGCAATTCACAACCTCAGCTCGCGATGTGGACGCGCCTTTATAAAGTTGAATTGCGCTGCCATTCCACTGGATCTGCTGGAGAGTGAGCTTTTTGGTCACGAGAGGGGTGCGTTCACCGGAGCCATAGCGCAAAAGGTTGGCCGTTTTGAGCTAGCCGACAAAGGCACCCTCTTCATGGACGAGGTAGGCGAGATCCCATTAGCACTGCAGCCAAAACTGCTGCGCGTACTGCAGGAACACGAGTTCGAGCGCCTCGGCAGCACTCGGACTCATCTGGTTGACATTCGGTTAGTCGCCGCGACGAACCGTGATCTGACGAAGATGGTAAAGCGTGGGGAATTTCGCAGTGACCTCTACTACCGCCTAAATGTCTTTCCCCTGATGCTGCCACCGTTGCGGGAGCGGCGCGAAGATATCCCGGCGCTAGTGATGCATTTTGTCGAGATTTTTGGCCGCCGAGTGGGAAGGCAAATCGAACACATCCCTCCGGAAACCATGTCTGCACTCAGCGCGTACCACTGGCCGGGCAATATCCGTGAGTTGCAGAATCTGATCGAACGTGCCGTGATCCTCTCTAACCATGGTGTGCTTCCCAATCCTCTGCCAGCTGCCGGAACTCAGACAGTCGCTATCCCTCCGACGGCAATTACTCTCAAGGATTCCGAACGCACCTTGATTCTGCACACACTTGAATCAGTCGGTTGGGTGATCGGCGGGCGGGAAGGCGCGGCAACCAAACTTGGCCTCAAGCGCACAACGTTGATCTACAAGATGCAAAGGCTGGGGATTCTCCGGCCTGTTCTCAAAAGCAACTCGGATTCAATGGATCCCACACATGGGATGCCGGTCTCGCTGTCGCGATTGCAGTAGCACTGATCGAATCCGGAAAACGGACACAACGAGCAGTGTGATCGATCGGGCCGCAAAGCTCAGCGCGAACTGGTGGTCTCCTTATTTGTCAGACGATGCATCGCGAAAAACTCGATGTGTCGACAATCTGTCGGACGGTGTCGAGATTTCGACCAATGCTCCGGAAGCCTTCAGCATACGCCGAGGTGATGCAAGATAACACTCCATAATTCATATACATCGCATGATGTCCGTTCACCGCGGCTCTGGCATAGCAATTGCTCTCGATGCTGGTGAGTGCCGTTGGAGGTATTGTGCCATATCAATCTATTCATGTGGTCCGCCCAGAGCAGTTCGACTCTGCGACTGCTCAAACCCCCGGATCACAGCGCATGGCTGCCGTCCATCGAGGGGCCGGCATAGAGTCGCCTATGTGGGGAGGTCTCTTCTCCGTCGAGCCTGGAGCCCGCACTGGAATACATCATCATGGGGAGCAGCACACGATCGCCTATGTCCTCAGCGGCTCTTCTTTCGTTCGCTGGGGCGAGCGAGGTGAGTTTGACGCCACTTTGCATGCAGGAGATTTCCTCTATGTCCCGGCGTGGCTTCCGCACCAGGAAATCAATCCTTCGAGCGAGGCCCCCTTCCAATGGATTGTGGTCCGTAGCACTTCCGAACCAATCGTTGTGAATCTACAAGATAATTTCTGGGATGATGTCAACTTGAGCCCAGAGCATTTGCGTGCCGACGGCTAACAACACTGAGTGTTTTCTAAAGGAGAAATGCGTATGAGTTACTTACCCGATGCGAAGCGTTACGATGGAGCGGCGTATCGACGTTGCGGGCGATCGGGAATTGTCTTACCGCCGGTATCGGTTGGGTTATGGCAGAACTTTGGTGGCGTCGACGTTTTCGAGACTGGCCGGGCGGTGATCCGGCGAGCGTTCGATCGAGGCGTGACCCACTTTGACCTGGCGAACAACTATGGGCCGCCATATGGATCCGCCGAGGAGAACTTCGGGAAGATTCTGCGAAAGGACCTTTGCGACCACAGGGATGAGCTCATTATCTCGACGAAAGCAGGATGGGATATGTGGCCTGGGCCTTACGGCGTGGGTGGCTCGCGCAAGTATATGCTGGCGTCCCTGGAAGCGAGCTTGCGGCGCATGGGGCTTGAGTACGTCGACATCTTCTACTCCCACCGGCCGACGATGGATGTGCCGCTTGAAGAGACGATGGGCGCGCTTGTGCAGGCGGTACGGCAAGGCAAGACCTTATATGTAGGTATCTCGTCGTATAGTCCGGAGCGGACGCGCGAGGCTGAGCGGATTCTGAAGAGCGAAGGAGTACCCCTTCTGATTCATCAGCCGTCATACTCTTTGCTGAACCGTTGGGTGGAGAAGGATTTGCTCGGCACGTTGGAGGAACTAGGCGTGGGCTGCATTGCGTTCTCTCCGCTGGCCCAGGGACTGCTGACAAACAAGTATCTCAATGGGGTCCCCGGAAATTCGCGCGCGAAGGTTGGCCTTTCGTTCGAGAAAGAATTCTTGAGCGAGGAAAATCTTAAGCGAGTGCGGACGCTGAACGAAATCGCAAGTGGGCGCGGGCAGTCGCTGGCTCAGATGGCCATCGCGTGGGTGCTTCGCGACAAGAGGATAACGTCCGCACTGATAGGGGCGCGTAATGTGGAGCAGCTCAACGACTCGCTCGATGCGGTTAAGAAACTCCAGTTCACGGATGCAGAATTGTCAGATATCGATCGTTATGCACAAGAGGGGGCGATTGATCTTTGGAGAGACGCCAGGGAGGGAGTCGCGTAGCGAAATTATGCCCGAAGTGTTGGAAGGGCTGGTCGCATCCAGAAGTCAGGAGCCAAGAGTCATCCGTACGATGTAAGAAGGTTGAAAAGCTGAATTGTTCGAAGGCAGCGAGGAACCGGTAGATAAAGTCGGAGGCCAGATATGAAGGTCGGAATTATTGGAGCGGGCGCGGTTGGCTCCGCGTGCCTTTTGTCGGCGGTTATGCGGGGAAGCACGCGCGAGGTCGTGCTAGTCAACCGGGACCGTAAGCGGGCTCAAGGTGTCGTGACGGACGTCCAATATCGCCGGTCTTATCGCCGCCAATTGTGGTTCGCGAGGGCGGTTATTCCGACTTGGCTGGATCGTCAGTGGTTATGATCACTGCCGGAGTCAACGAGAAAGCTGGTGGCGCAACCGATCGTAGCGATGGCGTCTACCAGAACTCGGGCGTTCGTGAAAGTTTGGCATCGCAGATGCTCAAGAATCTGCGTGCAGACCGCGATCGGCTTTGGATTTGTGACGCGAAAACTGACAAACTGCTGGTGCGGATTCACTTAGAGAGGATTTTATGCGCGTGAATTTTACCGAACAAGATGAAGATGATTGGTGGCGATGAGCGCCCAAGTTTTAATCTCCAATGCGTAGCTTAGAGCCGCATCTCTGATTGATCGGCGCAATAGCCAAGCCGATCGATCTTCGAAAGACTGATCTATGGCATTGCGGGAATTCCAATCGGGGATTGTTGCCGACTTTGCCCATGCAAAGAAATAAGTTACATCGCCTTTGGCATGAACAGTCTGCTGAAATGCCGGACGTGACCGCAGACGTTTTCTAAGGTCGGCGCAGAATCGGTGAGCCTCACGTTCGTGACCTGCACGCTGAACAGAATAGGGAGCCATCTTGCTGCAGCCTCGGGCGAGCCTTTGCCGAGAGAAACGGCTCAGGGGATTCCAATTTCCTCTGCGCTCGAATTTGACACATGAGTAGGGCAGGGGTTTCTGATCGGCCCAGGACTGTCCTGAATGGCGGGTTCACATTTCCGGGTGGGGAGCGCTCATGCCTCCCTGCATCGTGATGATTGCTTTGGGTCTGTTCTGCGAGCGCGCTGCGCCAGCAACGGAGAATACGATTACATATTCATCTTCGGGGCAGCGTCGCGTAGTGTAGTTCGGTGAGCATATCGCTACTCCTATTGCAGTAGCGAGTTCGATTCCTGAAGTGGCGGCCCAACCACATCCCGACAAGCTTGAAGGAAAGGCCTAGAAATCCCAAGCCTCTGCATCTTGCAGATCAGAGTCGTTCGCTTCACTCCAAGTCTGGCGGCTGCGCCTTTCGCGCCGCCGATCACCCACCCAGCCGTGTCAAGCGTGTTCAGAATCAGAGCGCGTTCGGAATCCCTCAGAGTCGTTACAGCAGGAAATATGACGGCATCCTCCTTAGACCCTGCGGTCGGCAGAGGATTGAGTAGGACCCCAGAGTCAGAAAGGATGACGGCACGTTCTATCAGATTCTGTAACTCGCGGATGTTCCCGGGCCACGGGTAAGAGGAGAGGGCAAACATTGTCTCTGGAGGGACATGTTTGATTTGCTTACCCATCCGACGGCAAAAAACCTCGATAAAATGAGTCACCAGGGCCGGAATGTCTTCGCGGCGTGCCCGAAGGGGTGGCAGTGAAATCGGAAACACGTCGAGACGGTAGTAGAGGTCGCTGCGAAATTCGCCGTTCTTCACCATCTCCGCCAGATTGCGGTTCGTCGCAGCCACCAGCCGAACGTCCATGTGGTGAGTTTGAGTGCCACCCAAGCGCTCGAACTCCTGTTCCTGCAATACGCGCAGCAGTTTGGGTTGCAGAGCCAACGGAATATCGCCCACTTCGTCGAGGAAGAGCGTGCCTTTATTAGCCAATTCGAAACGGCCAATCCTTTGCGCTATAGCCCCGGTGAAGGCGCCTTTCTCATGGCCAAAAAGCTCACTTTCCAGTAGGTCCAGCGGAATGGCGGCACAATTCATTTTTACGAATGAGTGACCGCACCGCGAACTGATATTGTGAATCGCGCGTGCAATCAACTCCTTGCCGGTGCCGGTTTCGCCCTGGATAAGAACGGTGGAATCCGTAGGGGCGACGCGTTCAACTTGCTCGAGCGCCGACTCCAGAGCGGGACTGTTGCCTATGAGCTGCTCGAATCTGCGTTTAGAAACGGCTCGATCGCGACTCTCGAAACTTTCGAAAGCTTTCATAGTTAGTCTCCTGTCAGGTGCGTGCTTCCTCTCGGGCTCAACTCCCCAGAGCCGCTCGAACAGTCTGGAGCAGAATTTCGTCGTCGAACGGCTTTGCGAGAAATTCCACGGCTCCTGCCCTCAACGCTCGCAGCCGCATGTGTGCGTCTCCATGTGCTGTGATGAAGATGGTCGGAATACTGCAATGCTCGGCGTTCAGCGTTGCCTGCAATTCCAGACCGGAGATTCCCGGCATGCAAATATCCGTGATCAGGCATGCGGTCCGATGTTGTTGACCGCATTCGAGGAATTCCTCCGCCGACGCAAACGCTTGCGAGGACAATCCGCCCGCTTTCAGGAGACCGTGCAACGCGATGCGCATGGAACTATCATCATCAACAATCGCCACGAGTCCCGTCTTGTTCTGCTTGTCCATGCTGTCATCCTAATGACACATCAGCGGTCCCACAATTATGCTTTGGTATAGGGGCAGTAAACTAAGAACAGACAGCCACTAAGCTGCTTTTAGATCAATGACGAATGTTCTTGGGGCGCCCTCGGGCGTTATTCGCGGGTCTCGGCATCGACGGGTAAAGTGAAACAAAAGCTCGCGCCGCGAGGGAGATCGTCGACAGCCCACACAACGGCCGCCGTTTGATTCCAACCCACTTGGGAAGATACTTATCTGAAGTGGCCGCGAGGTGGCGCAAACTTTGAGAATCAGGCGATTCGTTTTAGCCAACCTACTTCTTGCCCGGTGGAAGCTCGAGCTTAGCCGCCATTCTGACCAAATCTGCTAGTGATTCTGCCCGCATCTTTTGCATCACGTTCCCGCGGTGGATCTTCACGGTGATCTCGCTGGTCCCGAGTTCAAACGCTATTTGCTTATTGAGCATGCCCGAAACCACCAGGGCCATGACCTCGCGCTGGCGCGTGGTCATGGACTCGTAGCGCTCTCGCAGCTCGGCAAACTCACTCTGCCGTTGGCGCATCGCACGGTCGCGATCCAAAGCCTGGTGGATCGCGTCCAGCAATTCCTGATCCCGGAAGGGCTTGGTTAGGAACTCTACGGCACCGGATTTCATAGCCTTCACCGTCATCGGAATATCTCCGTGACCGGTGATGAATATGATGGGAATGAGAATGCCGGCGTCAGCCAACTCCCGCTGAAAGTCCAGACCGTTGACTCCAGGAAGTCTCACGTCCAGGATGAGGCAGCTCGGGCCGTCCGGTCGTTTGATGCCTAAGAACTCTCGCGCTGTTCCGAAGGCCTCTGACCGCAAGCTCACCGACTTCAAGAGACCTTGGATTGATGTACGTACCAAGGTATCGTCATCAATAACGAATACCGTGGGAGCGCCGGTGGAGATCATTGGTGAGCCTCGACTGAGGTGGGCCTGGACAAATAATAGCTCGCCCCACTCGGTGTGGCCTAGGGAACGAGTGGTGATCACCTAAATCACCTGCCACGCATACGGCTTTGTCGATTCTCAAATATGACGAGCCTTCGACTACTCGGATGCATGAAGGTGGCCCAAGCCCGACGCATGATGAGTCAAAATAAGTGCGTTGTACGGTATTGATCTCGTCATTGCGTTGTAGTCCCCGGATCAAATTTCGGTTTTGTATCGCAATATTACGTCCATCGGTTATGCACGGGGAAAATGATCCTCAGGTTCCGCCGGCAGACTCCTCGTTCTTTGTGAAAGCTCTCCGAGAGCATCACAAAACGGTCTTCTACTTCACTTATCCCGGAGAACTTCACGGCTTTGCCCAGCCGTCTCACCTTCTCGACGCATGGGAGAAGCAGCTTGCTTTCCTGGAGAACTATATTAATCCGAGATTTGGAACGACAACAACATCGACGGATGAAGTTGCTTTTCCAAAATCGGATAAGGAAGCCAATGCTCATAACTAGATCGAAATGATCCCCTGAAATAGACGGAGGGAGAAATAACTTCTCAACGACGATCCGCAGGCCGTTAGTTCTTGCCTAAAAAGACCAATGCAACACCGATGGCGATTAGCACAACTCCGAGCCAGCGTTGAAAGCTCACATGTTCGCGCAGAAAGACAACCCCTCCAAAAGCACCCGCGACGTAGCTTAGCGCCGTTACAGGAACGACGAAACTCACGTTGTAGATCGACAGGGCTCCCAGCAGGGAAAAAAATGCTAACGCCATCATTCCAACCCCGAGCCACATCCAAGGAACACGCAGTGCTCTCACGACCACTTTCGCGACCTCTATCGGTCGCAAACTCGGGGCCTCTCCAACGACCTTCATCGCACGAGAGACGCATAACTCACCGCCGGTTCCGGCAACAACGATCAGGGCGAACAGAATGAAATGCGGCAATCTAAACCTGCTCCGTCGTTCGAGGATTGGTGCGGCCGACCACAAAAACGCCCATACAAATAATGGCTATTCCGGCCCATCGCAAGGGAGAGACTGTTTCACCCAACAGCAGATACCCGAGTAGCGCAACGATGCCGTAAGCGAGGGAGGATGCGGGCTGTACGAAGCTGTAATCTGCCCACGACAGCACCAACATATAGGCTACGAAGAATATAATCAGCGAGCCAATTCCTAACCAGATCGACGCGGATGTAAAGATCGTCGCCGCAGTGTGGAGCAGTTGCGAGGGAGGCCAGATAGCCAGTTCCCCAACATGCTTCATTCCCTTGCCGAGCAAGACATTTCCCAGCGGACCGGCGATCACCATCACTGCAATTAGAAGATAAGTTTTTAGATGCAGAGTGCTTTTGTGACGTCATCGGCTTGGTTCGTGACCTGCCGCGTCGGCAGGCATCTATTTATTTTATAGCGATATCCGGTCAGACTCGCTGCTCTCCGTCCGAGAGCTCTTGCATCTCTCGCTTGATCCGAGACGAATTTGCTTCGATGCTCTTGAATTAATTTGTCAGTGCGGACATGCGCCGAAGGGAAATCGCGAGGTTAAAGATGGTGGTAGCATGGATGGTGGTTAGGGGTTCTCGAATCAAATTTTGCGGTTTCGCGTCCAATCATCAAACCATTCAGCATGTCGGGACTTCGACAGCGGCGTGCCTGGAAGAGGCGTAGACACTTGTGCGGCATTGTTGGATTCACAACGAAGGACTGGCACCCTGATCAAGAGCGCATAAGGGATGCGACGAATACCCTTATTCATCGCGGACCTGACCAGCAGGGAGTATTTCGATCGAGAGCCTGCTCTCTCGGTGCAACACGCCTCAAGATCGTTGACCTGGCGTCCGGCGATCAGCCTATTTTTTCCGAAGATCGCGACTCCGTAATCGTTTTCAACGGCGAAATTTATAATCATCTTGAGGTCCGCCGCGAGCTCGAATCGCTCGGCCGCCGCTTTCAAACCCACTGTGATACGGAAACAGTTCTTCAGGCGTTTCTTGAGTGGGATACCAACTGTTTCGAGCGGTTACGAGGCATGTTTGCGGTTGCGGTTTGGAGCAACTCCAAGCAGCGTTTAGTTCTGGCACGCGACCGCATCGGCATTAAGCCGCTTTATATTGCCGAGCGAGGCGAGGATATCTTCTTTGCTTCGGAACTGAAGGGGATTCTCGTCCATCCTGAAATCGAACGCCGTCTCAGTCTCGAAGGACTGGATTGTTATCTCTCCATGAATTACGTTCCATGTCCGTGGACCTTGGTAGATGGGATTCAAAAACTGCCGCCCGGCCACTGGCTCGAATGGCGGGACGGCCGCACGAGCAAGCACGCATACTGGCGTATTCCCGACATCACGCCGATACCGCAGTCGTTCGAAGACGCAAAAGCCGAGCTCGACCATCTCCTAGGAGAACGCGGTTCGTGAGCATCTTATGTCTGATGTTCCGCTCGGAGTCTGGCTCAGCGGAGGCGTGGATTCTTCGACCGTCCTCCACTATGCCGCTCAGGCATCCAGCTCACGGCTTCGGACCTTTTCGATTGGTTTCAATGGCCGAAGTTTCGATGAGTCGCCATACATCCGCCAAGTGGTCGAACATTATGGGACCGATCATGAGCAGCTAAATCTGAGCCCCGACGAGGACTTGGAGGGAGCCATCGAAGATATCGCCTATTATTCCGATGAGCCCAGCGCGGATTCCGGAGCACTTGCCGGTCTGGTTTCTTTCCAAACTCTGCAAGAAGCGATGTACGGTAGCGTTTAGTGGAGAAGGGGCCGATGAGATCTTCGGCGGCTACCTCACCTATCGCGCCAACCGTATCGCCGCCCCAGTTAGAAATCTGCCTCCTGCAGCGATCGATCTCTCTCTTCGTGCCTTGCGCCTTTGGCCAGCTTCCAACGAAAAAATCAGCCTTGAATACAAGCTTAAGCGCCTCCTCCAAGGGAGCCTCATGCCGCCGGAACGGGCTCATGTGTATTGGAACGGAACATTTTCCGAAGCGGAAAAAGCCACTTTGTTGCGGATTCCGTTGCCCGGGGCTCTTGTCTGATGTTCTCGCTCGCTTGAGAGCAAGCCTTCCGGGAGACGGGATCGCGCCCTTCCTTGAGTTCGATCAGCAGTACTACCTTCCGGACGACATCCTGGTGAAATCGGACCGCGTGAGTATGGCCCACGCCGTCGAGGTCCGGCCTCCGTTCGTCGATCACCGCATCGTAGAGTTTGCTGCTAAGTTACCGATAGACTTCAAAATCCGCGGTACGCGCCAGAAATATCTCCTCAAGGAAGTGATGAGATCGAAACTGCCCACCGCTATCGTCCAGCGCGAGAAGATAGGCTTCGATATTCCGGCTCACGATTGGTTTCGGGGACCGCTTCGAGCGATGTTGATGGAGACGCTGGCTTCAGCGGAAGCAGAGCACTCTGAGCTTTTCGACTTCGAAACAATTCGTACTTACACCCAACTGCACTTGAACAGGCGCATAAACATCGGCTATCACTTGTGGGGGCTGATGATGTTATTTATTTGGATGAAACGATGGAATATTCAGTCAGCACCGTCACTGTACTCTGAGAGACAAGTGCTCACGGCCGAGTTGTAAAGCCGACCTGTCAATCGTTATATTTTTCGCGGCGGCAGTCTACTTCGGATGCGAGGATCGATTTCGACCCTTATCTGTCCTCCCGATCCTAGGGCGACAATCTACAGGGGTCCTCCCCTGGAAATTTAATTGTCGTCCACCACCACTATTAGTTTTCTTCCGTGTTTTTATATGGCGGATAGGTCTGCCTCCTGAACGGGAGGTTAACAACTTTGTTTGTCGATCGATCGCACCAAATGCACCGAACGGTTTTCTCCGTGAAAGCCCATTCCAGGAGCTATGGCGAAGACCCGAAAGGCTTTACCTCTTTGCCAAGAAGTCCGCGGCCTGGCACTGGAGTCTGTGATAGGTAAGGATCAATTGAGTAAACTCTGCGAAGCGGCGACAAGGTTTCAATCACCAACCATCCAAAATCATCTTCCGCGCGTCCTAGACCCCACAGGCATTAGATGCGAGCGGCCAGTTCTTGTTTTGCGTGAATTCATGAATCCAAATGCTTCGCCTGTGCGTCGATACATATTTATGGGCCGCTAACTAATCGGAGGAAATATGCGGATTGCTGTTCTCGGTGGTGATGGCTATTGTGGCTGGGCTACTGCTTTATATCTTGCAAGCAAGGGGCACTCCGTTGCGATCGTCGACAACTTCGTCCGCCGGCAATGGGACTACGAACTCGGTGTTCAGACGCTAACGCCGATCCGCCCGCTCTCCGAGCGCTTGGCAGTCTGGTATCAGTTGACAGGAATACCAATCGAGCTCTTCGTCGGCGATGTCTCGGACTACGAGTTTCTCTCCTCGACAATCAAAACCTTCGAGCCCGAGGCAGTCGTCCACTTCGCGGAACAGAGGTCCGCGCCTTACTCAATGATCGATCGGAAGCACGCGGTCTTTACCCAGACAAATAATGTTGTCGGGACACTCAACCTGCTCTTCGCCATCCGTGAACTGCAACCGGACTGTCATATCGTCAAGTTGGGCACCATGGGTGAATACGGCACGCCAAATATCGATATCGAGGAAGGGTTCCTCACCATCGAGCACAACGGCCGTAAAGATACGCTCCCGTTCCCCAAACAGCCTGGCTCCTTCTATCACCTCTCAAAAGTACACGACAGTCACAATATTATGTTCACCTGCAAAGCCTGGGGTTTGCGCGCCACCGACCTCAATCAGGGCGTTGTGTACGGTACGGTTACCGACGAAGTCATCGATGGATGAGGCTTTGATCAACCGTTTTGATTACGATGAGGTGTTTGGAACGGTCCTCAACCGCTTCTGCGCTCAGGCGGCAATTGGTTATCCACTCACGGTATATGGAAAAGGCGGCCAGACCCGGGGATTTCTCGACATTCGCGACACGGTCCGTTGCGTCGAACTGGCTTGCCTGAACCCCGCCAAGCCTGGCGAATTCCGCGTCTTCAATCAGTTCACCGAGCAGTTCTCGGTCCTGGACCTGGCCGTAACCGTCCAGGCGGTAGCTGGGCAGATGGGTCTCAAAGTGGAAATCGATCATCTTCCCGACCCACGCGTCGAAGCGGAATCGCACTATTACAACGCAAAGCATTCCAAGTTGGTCGATCTCGGACTCGAGCCTCATGTGCTCTCCGATTCGCTCGTCGATTCGCTGATCAATATCGCACTGCGCTATCGCGATCGTATCGATCCGTCATTGTTTGAGCCGCAAGTTAATTGGCGGAGCACGCAAAACGAGCGGCGTATCGGAAGTGAAGCCAGCAAACAGCCGCTCCTGGCAAAGAGTACCGTCTAAAGCATTCTTTTCGCTCGACGTTTTTCGCCGACAGCTCAGAGAAGCGGGACGAGGTTGCCATCACGCATCAGATAGTCCCGTCCTCGCCACCGAATCGTCTTGCGCGTAAAACTCGCCAACCAGATCAGGCTCGCCATTCCGTCCCACAAAGGGATAAATGCCAGTTTCTTCCAGATGCCGGGCTGCTTGAGCCCCCAGGAGCCAACCAATACGGTCAACACGGCGCGGACGATCAGGTAGCCACCAAGAGTAAGCTCGCGGCGATGGCGGGCGTCGGAAGAAGTGCGACCGCCAGGAGCGCCCAAGGCAACCCCAGCGTAAAGATTAGGCCGAAATGTCCCCACGGGCGCATGTGCCGCATCACGGTAATCCAGCGCAGGCGCTTATGAAACAGTTCATTGAGAGACTGATAGTCCGCAACGGTGGAGATCGTGTAGGGAAGAAGATCAACTTCGTAACCCTGCTCAGCGATCAATCGTCCGACCAACAGATCATCTGCAGGACGGTTCTCAATCGACTCGTAGCCGCCAAAGGCCTGAAGCCGGGTGCGAGTCGTCGCAATCGTCGGGCCCAGCGCAAATTTCACTCCATCCAATTGCTTCGCCACAAAAATCCCGGGATAGAAGTCTGAGGCCATCCCGACATCCTGCAGGCGCTGCACCCAGGTCGATTCTTCGATGGGTACATACAAACAGGTAGTTGCACCTATCTTGGGATTCGCCAAAGGCGCAATCACGTTCCTTAAATAATCCGGCTCAACGCGCACATCGCTATCGCTGATGACGAGGTATTCATGTGATGCTTCTTCTACAAGTCGCGCAAGCTTGGCCACTTTGTCGTTCGTCGCAATGCGACCTGACCCAACCACGATGCGGATCTGACGTTCCGGAAAGTCCCGTACGAGCTGCTCCAAGACCGGGTAGACAGGGTCACTTGTGTCGCCGACACAGAACAAAATCTCGTAGTCAGGGATAGTCCTGTCGGCAGAAGCTTGCGAAGTTCTCATAAGCCTCGGGATCAAGTCCGCGCACTGGTTTGAGGTTGCTCACCGGCGGCAGAAAGCCGTCCGGCTTGCCGACTTTGGCTGGGGTGGCCAGAAAGAATCGCAAAGAACTAAAAATCGCGAGACCATAGTAGATAAAGGGGATCGCGGCGATCCCGAGGAACACATCTCGCAAAAGGAGGATTGTCATAAGCACCGAATAGACTCTTATTTAGTGTAGCTTAGCGTCAAAAGACTCCCTCCTTTATGTGGTCCTCACTTTCTGGGCGCAACCACGCCACCCAGCCGATTCCCAGTTTTGATGGTGCGAAAATCATGTGCACCTTGCCGAACTGGGCCCAGTCTAATTAAGAGGTTATGCGGCGCCGATTCTCTGCATCCGCTCGGCGTCTTCTTGTTCCAGCGAGCTGCCTACGGAAATGTACGATGACTCGTTTCAAAGTTGTAAACTCGCAAGCACCTGGTTTGGCCCGATTCGTTCGCCAGGTTTTTGTATGGAGTTTGCGATTTGCGCTGGTGGTCTGCGCGGTTATGGTTGGATGGCTTGCGGCTGTTCAACGAACATCGGCGCAGTCGGCGGCTACTACTGTGATTCTCATCTTGGTACCGACCCACTGCAAATTCACAATAATGTTGCCGACCCTCAATAGGCAGATTCTTTGGCAATTATGGGCGGCATTATTTGCTGGATTTTGATTTCCTCTACTAAACCGAGAATCGGCGCCGTGCACTATGGCAATTCGCGGTAATTCAGAAGAACAACGCCGACCAGTGTCAGGCATAGCGGCCAGATGTAACTCCCGATAGTGGCCAGGCGGCTCTTGGGTAAACGCAGTTCCAGCCAACGGCTACAACCCGCCGTGATGCCCAGCAGCGCAATGGGGGTATGGCTCATCTCCGCAAGCATCGCTTCTTTCACGTCCCTGGCGGAATGCTCATGGGTGAGCAACAGCGCGGCCCCGAGCGCGCACATCGCAGGAAAAACGTAACTAGCCCACCGCGTTCTCAACTTGCCTGCCTGCACGGCACATTCGAATGCCGCGAAGACCACGATCAGAAGCGCCCCGACACGGTGTTGCAGGACGTCCGGCGAAGCGAAACTCTGCCAAAACGGACGCGGCCCTAGAGGCCAGTTCTCTGGATCAGCGCGCAGCAGGATGAAGACTGCCAAACCAGCAAAACTCAACGGCCAAAAGCGCGCCCAGCGCATGGTGCGGTGTCGGCTGAGCAGCGCCAGCAGGCCCGCCATGAGCACGATCAACCCGGCCCAGTGGTGGTTGTACTCGGACCATGCCCTGTCCGTATCATCGCTCCCAACAGTAGGAACGAATTGGCTGTCCTTGACGGCCTCTGCGAGCGAACTCGGTGGGGCCAGCGCAGCCAGTGGAGGGCTACTCATGCGCGGCGGTTCCGGGTGTAAGCGCACGTAGATCTCGTGGGATGTCAGCCTATCCTGAGCGGCAACATCCACCGCGGGCGCCTGTGCGGTCAGCGAAGCCGCGGTCAACACTGCGAGAAATCCGAAACAAATCTCTACTTCGACGACCCGGCGCAACCGCGCGAGCAAAGGTTCAGGATCGCTGGCCAGACGCCGCACCAGGAACCAATTTCCGGCGCCGAGTGTCAACCATCGCCAGCAGAAGATAGATCTTGGCAACCAGCATGATGCCATACGCAGTGGTGTATAGCTCGCTCCACGATCCCACGTAGAACCAGGCCATTCCTACCCCTGCCAACACGAGCGTCGCTGCGCCCGCCAGCGCCATCCTGGAGTAGCGTTGGGCCAGCCGCCGAGCCTCGTACTGACGTCTTCCACGCGGCCTAATGAGATCAACAGATAGGCCATTGCGCCAATCCAGACAGCCATACCAAGGTGATGCGCGGCGGTCAAAATCGCCAACAGCACACGATGCTCGATACGTGCCGCCGAATGGCTGGTGAAGACAGTGGCCGCCAGCAGTAGCAGGCTCAAGGGAACCATCGCCGCCTTCGCCTGATTGCTTTTAAGCCGCGCGCAGACCCAAAGTCCGATCGCGAACAGAATTGCGAAAGAGTCCGCGCGGAAGAAGCTGGTGGTCGCCACATCCTTCAGCGTCAAATCAGAGCCGCTCATCAGCAGTGCGCTCGACAGGCATAGCAGGACAAACTCGCCGGCAATCAACGCGAGCGCCGCCATTCTGATTCCCCGGCGGCAAAAATCTTCGACCGCCGCGCTCGCCGTCGCCGGGCGCGCCACAACCAGAAGAAACGCAACGCCTCCCAGCAGCAACGCCTCGAAGGCAAGCGTTGCCGCCCGTGCTAGCACACTCAAAAGATCGAAATCGCGCAGGAACCAGATCAAGAGATTAGGCTCTACTCTACTTGGAAGGGAACTTTGCCGCGTGTGATGTGTCCATCCGTAGCCAGAACCTGCCAGCGCAACACATACGCTCCTTTGAGGAGTCCGGACAACTTGGCAGACAGTACCCCGGGCTCGGGCTCGCTCTCAATGACGACCTTCTTCACACTTCCGTCCGGGGTGAGCAGCGTGAGGGTTGAGTGCTCCATATCCACCCGGGAATTGTACTTAAGCAGGACGGAGACCACTGGTCCGGAGACGGTACTGTTCACCGCCGGCTGAGAACTCACCAACACCGCGTGCGCCCAGGCAACTCTGGGAGCAAGCAACGCAATACCGGAAGCAAACAGAATAGCTGCCACAAACCAAGGCGCAAACATCCGAGTATTCATCCGCATATCCAATCTGCTTCCCCTTTGGCAAATAGGTTAGCACTCCGAACCATCTCAGGCTCGCGGCGACGACGTGCCGGAATGCATAGGCTTTTCCCTCGAGGCGACGAGCCCACCAGCGAACCCAATCCGCGACCGATGACTTTGACATTCGGAATCGATTTCGCGTTTTCGGGAGAATTGCTGTAAGTCACTTAGAATGTGGTAACCAGAGACGGGGCAGCACGAATTGTGGTTGCTGGGTATTCTCTCAGTGAGAGCATCGGCGATTTATCGCTCATTGAGAAGCCTGGGCCTTCTCGAATGCGGCCCCATGCCGGACCAGAGTCGATAGATGGCTAGTCTTCTAGGGGAATCGCGACTGCCGGCGTCATTATGCCCGGATCATGTGAGTTGTGCTCCGGGTCGCGCCGCAAGAACAGGCTCATCGCCGCGGCCGCAAAGGCCACGCAAGCCAGATACACAATAAAACGTGGTTGATAGGAGCCTGCGCGATCGTACCAGTGTCCGATCGCCATGGGGCCTGTTGCACCGCCGATGGCATATGCGGTCCAAGTCAATCCGTACAGTACCGAGAAATGCCGACGGCCAAAGTAGTACGCGAGCAGGTACGGCGCGACATCGGCTTCGCTGCCCAGACCGACGCCTAAAATAGCAGCTCCTATTAGCGCGACGGGCGACGTACCTGCGAAAGCGAGTATGAGAGCTCCCATTGCCGAAAGCAGAAGGACGAATGTCTGAATGCGTTGCGGCGAGAAGCGGTCGATGAGAAATCCGACGCACAGGCGGCCAATGATGCCGGCGCCACCGCGTACAGAAAGCGCAAGCGCAGCGCTCTGCGCCGAGACCCTGTGCTCGGTGAGAATCGCTGCCAGGTTCGTCACCAGCCCATTTTCGCTGAACGCCGAGAGCATGATGATGCAGGCCAGAATCCAAAAAGGTCCACTACGAAGTGCAGCAGCGACAGTCACGCCGCCAGGAAGTGAGTGGCCTTCATGCACGACAACCGCATCGGGCCGGTTGCGCACCAGTAGCGCTGTAAGGGGTAAGCCTAGCAGAGCGATGCCGCCCAGTAGCATATAGGCGCTGCGCCATCCGTGATGCGCGATCGTCCATTGAATAAGTGGCGGGATAAAGATCGAGCCAACTCCACTGCCGGTGAGAACTACAGCGAGCGCGAGTCCTCTGCGCTTGTGAAACCACGAGAGCACGGTGCGCGCATACGCAAACTGCGCGGTTCCGTTCGCGACCAGTCCCAGCACAAAAAATGTGAAATAGAACTGCCTGATGTTTGGTCCGAGTCTGCTGAGCGAAGCGAGCGCCAATGCGAAGATCAGGATCGACGGCAGTATGATGCGCCGAGGAGGGAAGCGATCGAGCAGAAGTCCAATGCCGGGAGAAACCAAAGCGACGGTGATCGCCGCGAGCGCGAAGGTGCCGCCGATGGCTTCCCGCTTCCATCCGAACGCAGCGTGGAGCGGATTCAGGAAGAGGCTGAACGTGTACGGGACGATGGGAGCAAAGCTCACCATCACTCCTGCAAACGCGGCGGCCACCACGCCCCATCCGGCGTAGTGGCGGGAACTCTCGTTGACTGCTTCTGGAGTGATTGTCTCGTTCATTGTCCGGCCGCATCCTCCAGCTTGTTGACCAATCCACCGTCTCATCCGAAACTGAGCCTTACTCACCCATCCGACGTGCCATCGTAGCGAGCAGCTTGGGGCGCACCGCTGGCCGCGTCCATGGGCATTCCGCGATGCATATTCCGCAGGAGGCCGCTTCTGCGAAGTAGGGAATGCACTTATCGAAGTCAACATACCAACGCTCCACGCCGCGCACCATCTGCTTTTGCGGCCCAATCGCACCCGGCGGACACGCAGTCGTACAGACCTGGTAGGTGGCGCAGAATTCATCCGCTCCGAAGCGATCGGGGTGGGTGGCGATGAGTGGCATGTCAGTTGTAATTCCTGCGAGACGGACACCGGATCCGAAGTGTCGACGCCTCGGATTAATTTGATTGTTCACTCGTTTCCTCGGACGAAAGACCTCGACCGCACGAGTATAAGACCGGGGAATCGCGGGAGGGTATCGATCAAAAGATGGAGTGACCCGCAGCGGCGTTGGAACTTCGGCGCGCCCCCGGATCTTAGATCTCGCAATCTCCAGTGATTTTGCTATTCGCTCGCGAATCGTGTTTGGCGAGACGGCTTAGGAGATAGTCAACCTCAGCCCTTCCCTTTGCTGTGAGCGATGAGTTCGGGACTCGTTGCGAATCGTAGGCGATGGCGCCGCGCTTCTGCAGGACGTACTTGCGGACGGCGAGACCGATTCCTTGCTGCTGCTCGTAACGGATGAGCGGGAGATGCGCATCGAAGAGGTCGTGGGCGGCGTCGCGCTGGCCAGACTGCGAGAGCTTGACAACGTCGACGAGCATGTCGGGGAAGGCGTAGCCGGTCATCGCGCCGTCAGCTCCGCGCTCCAGCTCAAAGTCGAGGAAGAGACCGCCGTTGCCAGTGAGAATCGAGATGGGGCGGAGTGCTCCCTCCCTCTCGAAGCTGCGCAGGGTGCTGATTTTCTCCAGGCCAGGCCAGTCTTCGTGCTTGAGCATCACGCAGGATGGATTGTCGTTAACGATGCGCTGGATGACTTTGGGTGTCATGACGACGGTAAGCAGAAGCGGGTAATCTTGAATGACGAACGGGATGTCGGAGCCGATGGCGGCGACGGCTTGCGCGTAGTAGTTGACGATCTGGTCGTCGGTGCGAAGATTTGGCGGCGGCGCGATCATCACGCCGGCTGCACCTCCTTCCATGACACTACGGGCGAGGGAGCGCATGGCTGCGAAACCTGGGGCGGAGACGCCTACGATGATCGGAACTCCGGCTCGGCGGACGACTTGGTTAGAGATGGCGAGGGCTTCGGCGGGATCGAGCTTCGGAGCTTCGCCCATGATGCCCAGGATGGTGAGTCCGGTGACGCCGCAACCAAGGTAGAAGTCGGTCATCCTGTCGACGGAGTCGTGGTCGACAGCGCCATCAGGCTTAAAGGGAGTAACGGCGATGGCGTAGACACCCTTTGCGGTGTGATCGAGGAGCATCGGTCTATTTATCCTTCTTCGGTGTACTGGGGCGTCCGTCGCGCAGGAGGAAGTCGAAGTCGCAGCCTTGATCGGCTTGCAGAACGCAATCTTCGAATAGTTTTGCATAGCCGCGCTGCGGAGTCTCGCGTTGTGGTGGTGATTGCCCCAGGGCTGCGAGGCGTTGTTGTAGTTCAGAGTTGTCGATGAGGAGCTCGAGGCGCCGGGCTTCGACGTCGAGCAGAATCTGGTCGCCATTTTGGACAATAGCGAGTGGGCCACCAACTGCGGCCTCGGGTGCAATGTGGAGAACGATGGTGCCGAAGGCGGTGCCGCTCATGCGCGCGTCGGAGATCCGCACCATGTCTTTGACGCCCTGGCGTGCGAGCTTCATGGGAATTGGAAGATAGCCCGCTTCGGGCATGCCGGGCGCACCCTTGGGACCGGCGTTACGCAGCACGAGGATGTCGTCGGCGGTGACGTCGAGGTTGGCATCGTCGATGCGATTGGTGAGGTCTTCGATGCTGTCAAAGACCACCGCTCGGCCTGTGTGGCGCATAAGGTGCGGAGAGGCAGCGGAGTGCTTGATGACGGCGCTGAGGGGCGCGAGATTGCCGTGGAGGATTGCCATCGCACCTTCGGGTTTGAGCGGTGATGCGAAGCTGCGGATGACCTCTTGATGGGCCACAATTTCCGCAGCAGCGATGGCGTCGCCCAGCGTGCGACCTGAGATGTTGGGAGCGTCGAGGTCGAGGAAGGCAGTGAGTTCGCGCATAAGGGCGGGCAGACCGCCGGCGTGGTGGAGATGCTCCATGTACTGAGTGCCGGAAGGCTTGAGGTTGAGCAGGACGGGAATCTCGCGGCCCAGTTGGTCGAAAGCATCGAGGTCGAAGGGAACACCTGCGCGGCCCGCAATTGCGATGAGGTGGATAAGACCATTCGTGGAACCGCCGATGGCCTGCAAAACAATCATAGCGTTGCGGATTGACGCGGGCCTGATGAGGTCGCTGGGTTTGGGTGTGCCCGCAATGGCAATTTCGGTTGCGCGCTTGCCGCTGGCTTCGGCGATGCGGCGGCGGTCGGCGAGAGTGGCTGGCGCTGCGGCGCTCATGGGGAGCGCGAGGCCGAGTGCTTCGACGATGCAGGCCATCGTGCTGGCGGTGCCCATGACGGAGCAGGTGCCGACTGATGGGCAGAGGCGACCGCTGATGGTTTCGATCTCGACAAGGTCGACGTTACCGGCGCGGTGCTGCGCCCACATGCGGCGACAATCGGTGCAGGCTCCGAGGACCTCGCCTTTGTAATTGCCGACGACCATCGGGCCGGTCTGCAGAACGACTGCCGGGAGGTCGGCGCTGGCGGCGGCCATGACTTGTGCGGGGAGGGTCTTGTCGCAGCCGCCGATGAGGACGACGGAATCCATGGGCTGCGCGTTCATCATCTCCTCGGTGTCCATCGCCATCAGGTTGCGTAGGAACATGGAGGTGGGATGGGCGAAGCTCTCGCCGATGGAGATGGTTGGAAAGACCATCGGCAGACCACCCGCCAGCATGACGCCGCGCTTCACGCTTTCGATGAGGTCCGGGACATTGCCGTGGCAAGGGTTGTAGTCACTGAATGTGTTGGTGATGCCGACGATAGGCCGCTCGAGTGCATCGTCGGAGTAGCCCATGGCCTTGATGAACGCCTTGCGGAGGAAGAGCGAGAAGCCAGCGTCGCCGTAGCTGGTTAACCCCTTGCGTAAGCCCGTGGTCATATCTCTGCCCCTGTCGGTTGGGCCGTTAGCGATTTTGCAGGTGTAAGCGTGAGGATGAGGATGCACGAGGCGATCATGCAGACCGCGACTAGGAAGAGGCCGGAGTTGAGCGTGCCGGTGCGGGTCTTCAGGAAGCCGATGATGGCAGGGCTGAAGAAGCCGCCGAGGTTGCCGGTGCAGTTGATGAGCGCGATGCCGGCCGCTGCGGCGTTGCCGCCGAGGAACGATGTGGGGAGTGCCCAGAACATGGCTACTCCCGTGATAACTCCGGCGACAGCGAGCATGAGACCGAACATCGCGATGGGCGTGTTGCTACCGGCTTGTGTGCAGAGGATAAAACCGACTGCAGCCACGATGTTTGGCACGATGACGTGCCAGCGTCGTCTCGCGAGTTCTATCGGAATGGCGTCCGACGAACATCATGCAGATAAGGGCGCAGGTGTACGGGACAGTTGTGAGCAGGCCGATGTGGAATGCGTCTTTGACGCCGGTCTGGCGGATGATGGTCGGCTGCCAGAAACCGATGGCGTAGGAGCCCATCTCCATGCCAAAGTAGATTGCGCCGAAGAGCCAGACACGTGGACTCGTAAACACGGAGCGAATTGAAACATGGGTTTTAGAGACAGCTTCTTCGTGGATTTCGGAGGCTACGGCGGCTCGTTCGCGTTCAGAAAGCCACTTGGCTTCGACTACGCGGTTGTCGAGGAAGAAGAAGATGACGACGCCGAGGAGGATTGCGGGGATGGCCTCCAGGATGAAGAGCCATTGCCACCCGGCCATACCCTTGCTGCCGGCGAAGTGGCGAAGGATGAAGCCGGACAGCGGACCGCCGATGATTCCGGAGACGGGGTTTCCGGCCATCAGCAGGGCAACCATCGCGGCGCGGCGATGGGCTGGGAACCAGTAGGTGAGGTAGAGGATCATGCCGGGAAAGAAGCCGGCTTCCGCAACTCCCAGCAGCAGGCGTGCGGTGTAGAACTGCATGGGCGTGCGCACCAGCGCTGTTAGTGCCGAGATGATGCCCCAGGTGACGATGACGCGGCAGATCCAGACGCGCGCTCCCACCTTGTGCAGCATGATATTACTGGGGACTTCGAACGCAAAGTAGCCGAGGAAGAAGATACCCGCGCCGACTCCGTAGACACTCTCGCTGAACTTCAGATCCCCCAGCATCTGAAGCTTGGCGAAGCTTACGTTGACCCGGTCGATGTAGGCGATGACGTAACCGATTACGAGGATCGGCATGATGTGCCATGCGATCTTGCGGTAGAGCGAGTCGCTGACATGATCGGAGAAGGTTTTCGGCGCGGTATAGGCTGCGGATGACAAGCTTCGACTCCGATCTCTACCGGGCTAGTCTATCGATTTATCCTGCGCTGCGCGAAAGCTCTCGTACCGGGC
This sequence comes from uncultured Acidobacteriaceae bacterium, assembly GCA_963841335.1. GTDB lineage: Bacteria > Acidobacteriota > Terriglobia > Terriglobales > Acidobacteriaceae > Edaphobacter. Next base: position 2,739,389 of record CAWJCF010000001.1, read on the forward strand.
TTTGGTCTCGGCGTTGGGTGGGTAGAGTCCGGGGAGCGGAAGGCCGGCGCGGACCTCGTCGATAATCCATGCTTCGAGTTTCTCCTGCTCGACTGCGGCTTCGACGACCTCGTCGAGGAGCGCGGCTGGGATGACGACGGCACCATCGTCATCGACGACCATGATGTCGTCGGGAAAGACTGCGACGCCTCCGCAGGCGATAGGCATCTGCCAACCGACGAAGGTGAGTCCGGCGACGGAGGCGGGAGCTGCGGTGCCCTGGCACCAGACGGGCAGATTGGTGCGGAGAACGCCTGCGAGGTCGCGGATGACGCCGTCGGTGATGAGTCCCGCTACTTCACGGACGCGGATGCGTTCGCAGAGGATGTCACCGAAGATTCCGGCGTCGGTGACGCCCATAGCATCGACTACCGCAACGCATCCAGCGGGCATGCATTCGATGGCAGCACGGGTTGAAGTCGGAGATGCCCAGGACTCAGGGGTGGCGAGGTCTTCCCGCGCCGGAACGAAGCGCAGGGTGAAAGCCGGGCCGACGATGCGAGGTTGGCCGGGTCGTAGGGGTTTGGTGCCGCGCAGCCAAACGTTGCGCAGGCCTTTTTTGAGCAGAACCGTAGTGAGGGTTGCGGTGGTGACACCAGTAAGGGTGCCGACTGTTTTCTTATCCAATGGCATAGATTTCTGAGTGCTCCTAAATGCTGGCGATCATACCGCCGTCTACCCGGACCACGGACCCGGTGATATAGGCGGCGCGCTCGCTGGCGAGGAAGGCTACAACGTCGGCGTACTCTTCCGGGTTGCCGTAGCGCCCGAGTGGGATGGTGCCCTGACTTTCGGCGGCAACTTCTTCGACGCTGCGTCCTTCGCGCTTGGCTTTGGCGTTATCGAGGGCTGCGACGCGGGCCGTGGCGATGCGGCCCGGCACGAGGATGTTTGCAGTGATGCCGTCCTTGCCGACCTCGCGGGCCAGCGTCTTCGACCAACCGACGAGTGACAGGCGCAACGCGTTTGAGATCGCAAGATTTGGGATAGGCGCTATGACGCCCGACGATGTGCTAGTGAGGATGCGGCCCCAGCCCCGAGACTTCATCCTCGGGAGAACGCGGTCGGTGATGGCGATTACTGAGAGGACCATCGATTGAAATTGACTAGCCCAGAGCGCGGGATCTTGACCGGCCGCGGAGGCCGGCGGTGGGCCCCCGGTGTTGTTGACGAGGATGTCCACAGGGCCAAGTTCGCTCTCGATCTTCGAGATGTTTGCATTGATCACCGAGAGGTCAGCGAGGTCCCAGATCAGGCCGATGCATTTGCCGCCGATCGCTTTGAGATCCGCGACTGTGCCGTCGACGGAAGTTGATCTGATACCTGCCACGGCGACGTTTGCGCCTTCAGTGGCCAGGGACTTAGCGATAGCACTACCTAATCCTCCGCCCCCGCCAAGCACCAGGGCGGTCTTTCCCTTTAGTCCAAAATCCATACGAAGTTCCCCGTAACTGCATAATACTTGGCGCGATGATGGTTGCGAAGTTTCACCGGATACAATGTCCCGTTGGCAAGAGAGAGTATTCCACAATGCTGAAGACGATTTTTCTCGGTCTGATGTTTTCTGTTGTTTCTGCGGGATTCGCACAGGAGAATCCTCTGGTTGGCGCGATTGATATCCATGTCCACGCGGCTCCCGATAGCACGCCACGATCGATCGATGCGATAGACATTGCGCGACTTGCCAAGAGCCGTGGGATGCGCGGGCTGGTGCTGAAGAATCACTATGAGCCGACGGCTTCGCTGGCTTACGTTGTTCGGAAAGAAGTACCGGGGATCGAGGTTTTCGGCGGTATCGACCTGAACCTGTCGGTGGGCGGGATGAATCCCAGCGCGGTCGAGCATATGGCGGCGATTACGGGAGGATACGGGCGCTTTGTGTGGATGGCGACGTTCGACTCGGAGAATCAGGTGCGCTATTCGAAGCAGGATCGGCCGTTTGTGCGGATTACGCGGGATGGGCAGTTAGTCCCGGAGGCAAAGGCCGTGATTGCGGTGATCGCAAAGCACAATCTGGTGATGGCGACGGGACACTCAAGCGCGGAGGAAGACCTGATGCTTGTGCGCGAAGCTAAGGCGGAGGGCGTTCAACACATGGTAGTGACGCACGCGATGCTACAGCCGACGCATATGTCAGCATCGCAGATGCTCGAGGCCGCGAAGATGGGAGCTTACATCGAGTTCGTTTACAACGGACTGATTGGGACCGGAAAGCAGTACGACTTTGCGGACTATGCAAAGGCCATTCGTTACGTTGGCGTGGACCACTGCATTCTTTCGAGCGATATGGGGCAACCGGGAAATCCATTGCATACAGATGGGCTGACTGCGTTTTATGTCGGCTTACGGGGGCAGGGATTTACGCAGGCGGAGATTGACCGGATGGCGAAGGAGAACCCGGCGAGGTTGATCGGGTTGCAGTGAAGGACGTGTAGCAAAATGGGTTTCACCAAGAGGTGGTCGATTTGGGATCGCTTGTGATGGTCGCATACGATTCTTCCCACTTGTCCGTCTCCTGATTTTTCCGAGGAGCCCTTAGCTGCGGCGCAAACAGATTTGCGGTTAGACAATCGCTATTTGTCTCCACCAGTTCAATGCTGGAAGGAGGGAGCGCAGGGCTTCAGCTCTGCGAAAAGTACCGCAAAGACAATGGGCTTTAGCCCCGGGTCTTCATTCGTAACTTCTAGTTGAAGTGCACGACATACTTGTCCATGTACGCATGCAGCAGTTCGCGGTGTGTCTCCCGGTAAGCCGCATAATCCTGTGCAATTCCCTGATCCGCATGATTCAGCAATATCCAGCATTCAAGCATGCCATCTTTATCCAGAGCCACGAGCGACTTCAAGGTCGGATCAAGCTTGTCTTTTGGAAGAAGACTTTTACGATTCTTTTTCTCCGACTTCAGTAGACTTGAACTTAATATGAACCAAGAAGTCGTCCTCATCATCTTCCAGGTCGTGGTTCTCATGCTCGCCTTCAGCGTTCACGAGTGCGCCCACGCCTGGACCGCAAACCGCCTCGGCGACCCCACCGCCCGCATGCTTGGCCGCGTCACCCTCAATCCCCTCAAGCACCTCGACCCCTTCGGCTCGGTCATCTTTCCCATCATCGGACTGGTCTACGGTGGCATGCTCTTCGGCTGGGCCAAACCCACCCCCGTCACCGCGCGCAACTTCAAAAACTACATGCGCGACGACATCCTCGTCTCACTCGCCGGCCCCATCAGCAACCTGCTGTCGGCAATCGTCGCTCTAATCCTTCTTGTTATCTTGAAACACGCCAGCGCGGGCGGAGATACCGCTGTCGCTACAGCGATGTTGCTTGCAAAACACTACGCCGGCGTCCCCACAGAAGGCCTGCCTTCACTCTTCCCGATCGCCCTCTTCCTCTATTACGTCGTCCTGCTCAACCTCATTCTCTTCGTCTTCAACCTCATTCCCGTTCCCCCACTCGACGGCAGCCACATCCTGCGGCATTTTCTTCCCTACAAAGCCCTTCAGGTCTACGACCGCATCGGCATGTTCGGCATGATCTTCATCATGTTGCTCGGCGGAGGCTTCATCTTCCGCATCTTCCTCTACCCCCTCCAATCCACCTTCGACACCATAATCGTCCGCCTCTAGCAGCCCCGCCGAAAAAGTTGTCGGGTGAGCGCACCCGTCTACGGGCTGCGTATCAATGCCGCTGTCTTTGGGATTAACCGTAGGGCTGAAGCCCTACGGTTAATCGCGCGCCTGCGAGGGGCTTTAGCCCCGGGCTTTCTCTCCGAAAGGCCCAGGCCCTCTCAAATGCCCGCGAATCCAAACAACCGACGCGCGGCCTACTGTTTCAAAACCGCGAACTCCGTCGTCCTGTTCTGCAGCTTGTCCTCAGAGACCGCTTTGGCGGTCTTTCCATCCGCCGCCACTGTCAGCTTGAATACCGAAATCACCTTGCCGTCGCGCTTATCGGTCTCTTCCAGCGTGTCCTTGCCCCTCATCTTCACCGAAACGCTCGTGACACCCGGATCGCCCTTCATCGGCGCCTCGTCGCCATTCAGTTTGGCTGTGTAAGTCTGGCCGGTCATAGCCGTCATGGTGATCTCATCACCGTTAACCTTGTAGCTCCACGTGGTCGCATTGTCCGACAACCCCTCAATCTTCGTCGTCCGCCACGAACCCGAGATTGCATTCGATCCCGCCGGACCCTTCTCCACTCGCCTCGCCTCGCCTTTGCCCGTAACCGGAGGTCCGCCGTTCGTGTCGCTGCTGTCACTAAAGCTAAACATCATCATGTCGCCGTCAGACGAGACAGTCGAAGTCGAGGTCGCAACCACCTTCCCGCCTTTCTTGTCTGTCTCTTCGATCGCGTGATCATTCAGGACCTTAATCGCAACGGTGTCAAAATAAGGATGTCCGCTAACCGGTTGGTCACTGCCATCCGCCTTCACGTCATAAGGCGGAGCGCACGTCTTGCACGAATACATTCCGTTCTGCAGCAGGAACACATCCGGCTTCTTCGAAAAATCGACCTTGTTCATGTCAATCTTCCACGTGCCGTCAAAGACGCTTTGCGCCTTCGCCAGCGAAGGAATTAACAGGGCCCCAAGCGCAACGAGAAACAAGATTCGTTTCATAGCAAACCTCCTGGGAATTGAATTGTGAGCGCGCCAACTTTATCAGAATCATTGCCCAACTTGACAATCCCAGGTCCCCTCAGAGGGTCACTCCTACCCCGGACTGCACCTTGGTGGCGTCTAACTCATTTATTTGGAATATTTTGGACGTAAGCCCTTTATTGTGTATATTTTGCAGACGAAGCCATCTCGTAAGCGTATGATTCTAAAATATTTACGCGCAGGCAATAGGGGGGTACCCCTCCCCCCCCGAACGCTTTCCGGTACCAACTTCCCACAGCCTGCATCTCCCACAAATCATTTACCCTTGCACTTGATCGCCAATGACGGAAAACACAAAAGACATCCATCCCGCCTCACGTCCCCGCGTCCTCTCAGGCATGCGCCCCACCGGCCGCCTGCATCTCGGCAACTACATGGGCGCGCTATACAACTGGGTTCGCCTGCAGGACCATTACGACTGCTACTTTTTCATCGCCGACCTCCACGCCCTGACGACCGACTACGCCGACCCCAAGACCCTCCGCGAGAACATCCGCGAGGTCGCCCTCGACTTCCTCGCCTCCGGCCTTGATCCCGAGCGCTCGACCATCTTCATCCAGTCCCACGTCCCCCAGCATGCCGAACTGCACACCCTCTTCAGCATGTTCACCCCCCTTCCCTGGCTCGAGCGCGTCCCAACCTACAAAGACCAGCAGGAGCAGCTCCGCGAAAAGGATCTCAACACCTACGGATTCCTCGGCTACCCGCTCCTCCAGTCCGCTGATATCCTCCTCTACCAGCCCGACTTTGTCCCCGTAGGTCAAGACCAGGTCGCCCACGTAGAACTCACTCGCGAGGTCGCCCGCCGCTTCAACGCCCTCTACTGCTCCACTTCCACACCGGCCATCGAAAAGGCCCGCGCCGACCACTCCGACAAAGAGATCATCGAAGCCGAGATCGCCGCCAACAACGTCACCGAAGGCATCCTTCCGGAACCCAAAGTTCTCCTCACTCCATCCCCCAAACTCCCCGGGCTCGACGGCCGCAAGATGTCCAAGAGCTACGGCAACACCATCATGCTCACCGAGCCCGAGGCCGACCTCCGCGCCAAGCTCAAGACCATGGTCACTGATCCGGCGCGCATCCGCCGCACCGACCCTGGCAACCCCGACGTCTGCCCGGTCTTCGACCTCCACAAAGTCTTCTCCACCTCCGAAGTGCAGTCCGAAGCCGCCGAGGGCTGCCGCACCGCCGGCATAGGCTGCATCCAGTGCAAAGGCTGGCTCGCCGACTCCATCGTCCGCGAGATCACTCCCATTCAGGAGCGCCGCCGCGTCCTCGAATCCGACCCCGGCAACGTCGACGCCATCCTCTGGGACGGCTCCGCCCGTGCCCGCCGCCGCGCCATCCAGACCCTCCAGCACGTTCGCCAGGCCATGGGCCTCGAGTAAAGAAAAATAGGGCAAAAGTTTTTGAAAGAAAAGACGAGCAAAAGCTTTGAGTGAATTGATGTCCGAAGAAAAGCTCCATCCCGAGTCCACCACCGAAGAGACCAACCGGGCCACAGAACCGGTTGACACAAAACTGGGTGCCCCACGTCCGGATTCTCGGACGTGGGATTCTTCGCCCGCCGACGAGATACATGTCGAAGTGAATGCCGCCGAACCCTTCGCCCTCCAGCATCCCCCATCCCCGCCGCGACCGCCCGAACCAAAGCGAGCCAAAGACAAAGACAAGGAAAAAGAGGAAGCCTCACAATCGCCTTTCTCCGTCACCGTAGGCCAGGTCTACGACGGCCCCCTCGACCTCCTCCTCGACCTCATCCGCAAGCAGAACATCGACATCTACGACATCCCCATCGCCCGCATCACCAGCCAGTTTCTCGAGTACACCCATCACCTCAAGCAGGTCGACGTCGACGCCGCCGGCGAGTTCATCTACGTGGCCTCGCTCCTCATCCACATCAAGTCCAAGACCCTGCTCCCGCGCGACCCCTCCGACGTCTTAGGCGGCGAGTCCGAAGATCCCCGCCGCGAGCTCGTCGAGCGCCTCCTGGAGCACGAGCGCTTCAAGGCTGCCGCACAGATGCTCATGCAGAAGCAACAGATCGAAGAGGCCACCTGGACCAATCCTGGGATGGCAAACTTCCGCCGCGATACCCTCGCCGCTGGAGCCGACGAGTCAATTCTCGAGCAAGAGATCGCCGCCGACACCGTCGACCTCGTCCGCGTCTTTCAGGAGATCCTCCACCGCATGCGCGAGCGTCCGGTCCTCGATGTAGACGAGGACTCAGTCACTGTCGCGCAGATGATCGACTACGTCAAACGCCGCCTCGTCATGGAAGAAAAGCCCGTCAGCCTGCGCCGCCTGCTCCACAACACTCACACCGAGCGCGCACTCATATGCATGTTTTTAGCGATGCTTGAACTAGTCCGCCTGCAGGCCGTGCTTCTTCATCAGCCGGTGCTGCAGGGAGACATACTCATTAAGAAGACCGAAGCCTTCGATCAGGTCTTCGCCGATCAGGCCCAAACCCGCGACGACTGGCGCTAATCCGCTGCCTGCCGCTACCGCCGCGCCTATTCGCCCTTCGGAACGATTATTGGTTGAATAGTCCAAGAGTCCGCGAAAGAAAACCACCTTTCACACTCCTGTAACCTAGCGTTCGCATTCCGGGCCTATTGTGAAACCCACGCAATCATCCTGATTTTCAAGGCGAATGACCATGGCTACTCCTGTTGTCACTCCTCCTCCCTCATTGTTGGATGAAAAACTTAAGAAGTCATCCCCAGGCATGGTCGGCGGAATCGTCTTCGCCGTTATGTTGGTCTGCGGCCTGGTCTATATCGGGATCAAGCTCGGCCACGATCTCTCCATCGTCCACTCTGCATCCGTCTTCCCTTTCATCCTGCTCGGTCTGGCTCTTTTCATCGCGCTCGGCTTTGAGTTCGTCAACGGCTTCCACGACACCGCCAACGCCGTCGCCACCTGCATCTACACTCACTCGCTCGAGCCCCACGTTGCCGTCGTCTACTCCGGCATCATGAACTTCATCGGCGTGCTCACCAGCTCAGGTGCAGTGGCCTTCTCGATCATCACGCTGCTGCCGGTAGAACTGATCCTCAAGGTCAGCAAAGGCTCCGGCTTCTCCATGGTCTTCGCGTTGCTCACCGCCGCCATCCTTTGGAACCTCGCAACCTGGTGGAAGGGCCTTCCGGCGTCAAGCTCGCACACCATGATCGGATCCATCATCGGCGTCGGCATCGCCAATCAGCTCATGCAGGGCAACAACGGCACGGCTGGCGTCGAATGGGAGCAGGTCACTAAAGTCTTCAAAGCCCTGTTGTTTTCACCAATTATCGGTTTCGTCCTGGCCGCTCTGGTCTTCTTCCTCTTCAAGCTGGTCGCCAAAGATCCCCGTCTGTATAAAGCACCTGAGGGCACTGCGCCTCCGCCGTTTTACATCCGTGTTCTGCTCATCCTCACCTGTGGCGGCGTCAGCTTCGCTCACGGCTCCAACGACGGGCAGAAGGGCATGGGGCTCATCATGCTCATCCTCGTTGGCACCGTCCCCACCGCTTACGCACTCAACCATGCCGTCGGAGCTCAGCAGGTCCAGACCTTCGCTGCCGTCTCTACACAGGTAGCTGGCGCGCTCAATAATTATGTCGAGCCCGGTACCATCCTGCAGGATGCCGACGCCGAACTCCAAAACTTCGTCAGCACCAAAAAATACACTCCCAACCTGATACTCGCTCTCCAGCAAGAGGTCATCGACATCCGCAACGAGGCGACCCAATATGGTTCGCTCGGCAGCGTCCCCTCCGAGATGCAAGCCAACGTCCGCAACCAGATGTACCTCACCAGCGAGACCTTCCGTCTCCTCGGCAAGGTTGGCCCCAAGATGAGCGATGGCGACAAGAAGATCATCGCCAACTACAAAGGCTTCCTCGACCAGTCCACCCGCTTCATCCCCACCTGGGTCAAAGTCGCGGTCGCTCTCGCCCTCGGTCTAGGCACCATGGTCGGCTGGAAGCGCATTGTCGTGACCGTCGGCGAAAAGATAGGCAAAACCCACCTTACCTATGCTCAGGGAGCCTCAGCAGAACTAGTCGCCATGGCAACCATCTGGGGCGCCGATCACCTCGGCTTACCCGTCAGTACCACGCACGTCCTCTCATCGGGCATCGCTGGCACAATGATGGCGAACAAGAGCGGCCTTCAGATGTCAACCCTCCGCAGCATCGCCGCCGCCTGGATCTTCACCCTCCCGGCCGCCGCGCTGCTTTCCGGTTGCCTCTACTGGCTGTTCAACAACTTCGCCAAATAGCCTCGCGATAATCTTTCCAACAGAGCCGCCACCCCTGGCGGCTCTCTCTTTTCTCCCGAAGCGCCTCAACGCCTCTTCGCCTTATCGAAACTCTCGCGCATCGCAAAGAACGCTGCCGTCGGCTGATAATCCGCATCGAACGGCAGCGGTCTCTGCAACCTGTCCGGATGTTCCTTGCGAAACTTCGCTCCGTTCAGCCATGTGTTCTTGTCAGTTGCTCCCCAGGTCAGCACCGCTCTCACCTCCGGCCCTTCAAGCGCGGCGCTCAAATAATTTCCATACACCTGTCCCACCAATCGATCGCGCTCTTTCATGTCTTCCGTAGCGATGCCATCGTCCTTCACGTCCAGCTCCGTCACGAACACCTGCAATCCCAGCGCCTTCGCTCCGTCCCTCAGCTCCCGGAGCCCCTTGGTGAACGTATTCTTGCTCGCCCCGTTCAAATGCGATTGAATCCCCAGCGCATCCAGCGGAACATTCTCCGCCTTCATCCGGCGCAGCAATGCCAGCGTGGCTTCTCGCTTCTTTCCCTCTTCCTCGCTGTCATACTCAATCCCGTATTCGTTATAGGTAAGCAGCGCCTTGGGGTCCGTCTCCCGTGCAGTTCGGAACGCGAGATCGATATACCCGGGCCCCAGGAACTCAAACCAGGGCGAAGAGCTCCGCAACCCATCCGGCCGCCCATCCTCAATCCAGATCGCCTCATTCACCACATCCCACGAGTGAATCTTCCCCTTGTACCGCCCACCAACCGTGCGAATATGATCCACCAGAAACTTCTGTGCATTGTCTTTGTTCACCGTCCCGGCAAACCATCCCGGCAGCGCCTCATGCCAAACGAAGTTGTGCCCCCGCACTTTCATCTCATGCGCTTCGGCGAACCCCACCAGGCTATCCGCATCGGTAAAGTTGTACGTCTCCGCGGTAGGCCGCAGAATATTCCACTTCAGGCAGTTCTCCGGAACCACGATGTTGTACTGCTCCCCCAGCAGCTTCCGAAATCCCTCATCCTCCCGAAACAGCTTCGCATTCACCGCGCATCCCGTCAGCAATCCCTGCGCCGCAGCATGTGCCTTCAACGAGCCCGCGCCAGTAACGCCTCCGTTATCCACAGAGCCCCCGGCAAGTCCCTCACCGCTCGCCCATCGGTGTATCGCGGCAAACGCAGTCGCACCGGCCACTTGCCTCATCCAATCTCTTCGCGTCGCCATCCTCACCTCTCCTTTGCCCGCCCCCAGAATCATACCCACCGTTGGTATGCTTAGAAGTACACCAACGAGACCATGAGCCTTAAAGCAAAGATCGAAGCAGTCATCTACGCCTCCGAAGAACCCGTAACCCTGGCTCAACTCGCCGGCCTCCTCGGCCACGAGGCCCAGGCCGAGCTCGACCACCTCGACTCCGCCCAGCATGCCCTCGTCCTCGAGAACGAATCCGCAGCCAACCCCTCTGAATCCGAGGCCGAGCACGCCGAAGCTCACCGCCGCCATCTCCACGACGCAGCCGTAGAAGAAGGCGCTCACTTCCGCGCCGAACGCCTCGCCGTAGCCGCCGCCACAGCCGCGATGACCTCCGGAGAACTCGAACCTGGTGAACTCGACCCAGTTGCCGAACCCGCCACGGAGCTCACCCCAGCCGAACAGGGAAGCGAAGCCCTCGCCGCCCCGCCCGAAGAAAAAAACGAAAAGAAGCTAGCTCGCGAGACCCGCGAAAAAGAGCGCCGCCTACGCGAATACTTCCGCACCATCCTCGACCAGCTCATCGCCGACTACGTCTCCTCCGACCGCGGCCTCGAGATCCGCGAAGTCGCCGGCGGTTACCGCTTCGCCACCAAGCCCGAGTACCACGACGCCGTCCGCGGCTTCGTCAAATCCCTCAAGCCGCCCCTGAAGCTCTCCCTCCAGGCCCTCGAAACTCTCGCCGTCGTCGCCTACAAACAGCCCGTCACCGCCCCCGAGATCACCGAAATCCGCGGCGTTGATTCTGGCGGCGTCCTCGGCAGCCTCATGACGCGCAAGCTGATCACCACCGCCGGCCGCAAACAAGTCATTGGCCGCCCCATCCTCTACAAAACCACCAAAGATTTTCTCCTCCGCTTCGGCCTCAAAGACATCAACGAGCTTCCCAGCATCGAAGAGTTTGAGAAGATGGCCGGCGAACTCGTCGACCAGGAGGAGATCCCCATGAATCACAACGCACCCGAGTCTCCCGACCAGGTGGAGCGCGAAAGTGACCAATCCGAACCCCAGGCCGACGGCGACAGCCACGACCTCGGCGAGACCCTGGCTGACGAAGTCATCGTCGATGGACGACTCTCCGGCCTCGCGCCCAATGACGACATCGACCAGGTGAGTTCCGACGCCGACGCCGACTCGCCCGCACTCGATGCCCAGATTCAAAGCGATCTGCACCGCGAATCCGAGGAGGGCTAATGGCCACTTCCAATCTAGATCCCAAACCCGACCCACGCGACTCCCCGGACACCCCCGAGGACAACGAGCCCGACACCATCAGCACACCCGAGGGTGACGCCGAAGGTCCACCCGACGCTCCGCCCTTCCCCATACCGCCCGGCATGCAGATTCCTCCTTCGATCGACACCAACAAGCTCTAACCTAACCGATCCCATGAGGTGAAACCCCTCACCATGGCCCCGCCGCAGTCGAGCCCAGACCTTCTTCCTCACATCCGTGTCGTCGTCTCCATCATCGTCGGTCTATGCATCACCACGCTGCTCAACGGATTCGCCCGCTTCGTCCAGCACCCCCGCCGCGCGAAAGTCTCCCTCCTCCATCTCGGCTGGGCGATCTCTCTTCTCCTCGCAGTCATCCACTTCTGGTGGTGGGAATTCCGTCTTTCCCTGGTCCCGCAATGGACCTTCCCCATCTACTTCTTCATCACCCTCTACGCCATCCTCTTCTACTCTCTCTGCACTCTGCTCTTTCCCTCCGACCTCCTCGACTACTCCGGCTATGAGGACTACTTCCTCTCCCGCCGCAAATGGTTCTTCGGCCTTCTCGCCGCCACCTTCATCGCCGACGTCATCGACACCAGCCTCAAAGGCAGTGCCTACCTCCACTCCTTCGGCATCGAATACCCCATCCGCATCGTGGCAAGCCTGATCGTCTGCTTCCTCGCGATGTTCATCCGCAACCGCCGGGCTCAGTTCATCCTCCTCGCCGTCTTCCTCCTCTATCAAATCTCCTTCATCCTCCGCCTCTACAGCACCGAATGACACCGCATCTCCTCGCCTTTTTCGCGACTCCATACCAGCAACGTTCGTTGTTACGATTGAGGGTGTCTCCGCACTCCATTCCCACCACGGAGCAGCAATGTCCTTCATCAAAAGCTTCGAAGTTTTCGGCGAGCGCGTCGACATCCTCGTCGATTCCGAAACATCCGGCGGCGCCTCAACCACCCTCATCCAGCACGTAGCTCCCGGCGGAGGCCCTCCACCTCACACCCACACAAGAGAGGACGAGACCTTCACCGCCCTTGAGGGTGACTTCGAAATCTTCAGCGAAGGCGAGTGGTCTCCGCTCGCGCGGCGAGATAGCCTTTGCAAAAAGAGGAAGCGTACACACCTTTCGCAATTCCGGCACATCGCACGGTCGAGTCCTCGTCTTCATCACCCCTGGTGGCTTTGAAGACTACCTCGAAGCGATAAGCCCCTACTTCCCCGCCTCCGACATGCCCAAAATTAACGAGATATCCACCCGTTACGGAGTCACGCTCCACATTTAATCGTCAATCGGGCTGAGCAATCACTCCTCCTGTGCCCATCTACATCACGAAACAGGCGATAATAGAACAGAACCACCCGACCGCGACGAGCACCTCCGCAGTCAGAAAGCCCAAATCATGCCGAAGCCCCCATTCACCCCAAAATCAGAGCCGCAGGAAGAACCCTCAGGCGACCGCCTCCAAAAAATCCTCGCCCAGGCCGGCATCGCCAGCCGTCGCAAAGCCGAAGAGATCATCCTAGAAGGCCGTGTCCAGGTCAACGGGCAAGTCGTCAACACCCTCGGCACCCGCCACGACGCCACCCGCGACCACATCCGCGTCGACGGCAAGCTTCTCAAGGGCCCCGAGCAGCAGCGCTACTACATGCTCAACAAGCCCCGCGGCTACGTCACCACCCTCGAAGACCCCGAAAAGCGCCCCACCGTCATGGACCTCATGAAGCCCAAACACGGCCCCCACGGCGATCAGGTCCGCCTCTACCCCGTAGGCCGCCTCGATTACCTAAGCGAGGGCCTCCTCCTCATGACCAATGACGGCAACCTCGCCAACTCGCTCTCCAAAGCCGCTGCCGGCGTCGAAAAGACCTACCTCGTCAAAATCAGCGGAGCCCCAACAGCCGCGGGCCTCGACCAGATCCGCCACGGCATCATGATCGACCGCGGCCGTCTTGACGAGGTCCGCAGCGGCCGGCGCGACCGCGTCATCACCTCTCCCGCCAAGGTCGAACTAGTCCGCGGCGGCGACAATCCATGGTACGAGCTCACCCTCACCGAAGGCCGCAATCGCCAGATCCGCAAAATGTTCGAAGAGATCGGCCACCACGTCGAAAAGATCCGCCGCATCGGCTACGGAGCCCTCCGCCTCGACGTCCCGCCCGGAGAGTTTCGCGAGCTGAAACCAGGCGAAGTCACAGCCCTCAACCGAGCAGCCAAGGGCCAGAAGGTCGTTCCCAAAAAGAAGACCCCCGAGTTCTCCCAACTCAAATCTCCCGCAAAGAAAAAATCCACAGGCGGCCGCCGCACCTTCGCCTCCAAGTCGAGCCACACCCGCAGATCCAGCTAGGCATCGAACAGGAAGAACCGTCGCAGTTTCGCGTCGCCAACAGGCTTCTTTTCAGGATTTTCCCCGGCGGATTGCAATTCGATGACTCTCCCACAAAAGTTTGGTGAAACCCATTGACACCCTTGCTTCCCCGCGCCCAAAATACTCCCGCAATTAACCTTGGGCTGACGACATTCACAGCCTTCGAGCATCCAATAGGGAGCAGAGAAGGAGCAACAGAGTGGCAATCGAAAAAGCAGTTTTTGGTGCAGGTTGTTTTTGGGGTGTAGAAGCCCGATTCGCAGAGATAGCAGGTGTTCTGGACACAGCCGCAGGATACGAAGGCGGTAACCTCGAACATCCAACCTACAAAGAAGTTTGTACTGACCGCACCGGCCATGCGGAGGTCGTCGAAGTTACCTTCGACCCATCCCGTCTCTCTTACGAAATCCTCCTCGACGCCTTCTTCACCATGCACGATCCTACCCAGGTCAACCGCCAGGGTCCGGATTGGGGCACCCAGTATCGAAGCGTCATCTTCACCAACACCAACGAACAGTTAGCCCAGGCTCGAGCCAAGATCGCAGAACTCAACGCCTCAGGCTCTTATCGCAAACCCATCGCAACCCAGGTCGTCCCCGCCGTCACCTTCTGGAAGGCTGAGGAATACCACCAGCGCTACCTCGAAAAACGTGGCATGGTCCACTGCCACATCTAAATCCCAAACCTAAGGCAAAAAAATAAGGCGGCCCCGGAGACCAGCGGGCCGCCTTCCCATTGAAACAAACTCATTCCGTCCGCAAAGCCGTAGTAGGATCCACCGACGACGCCCGCCGCGCCGGAACCACCGCCGCCAGCAGCGCCACAACGGCAATCAGGACCACCACCCCCGCCAGCGTCAACGGGTCAGCCGACGAAACCCCAAACAACTGGCTCTTCAACAATCTCGCCAGCACCACCGAGCAGGGAATCGCCACCACCACCCCAATCCCCGCCAGTCGAAGCACATCCGTCACCACCAGCCGCGACACTCCCAGCCGCGTCGACCCCAGCGCCATCCGTATCCCAATCTCCCGCGTCCGCTGTGCCGTCGAGTAAGCCAGCACCCCATAAAGCCCCACGCCTGCCAGCAGCGTAGCCAGCAGCCCAAACGACACCGCCAGCAACTCAATCATCCGCTCGTTCGTCAGCGTCGTCTCAATCTGCTCCTGCATCGTCCGCATCGCATCCACCGCCAGACCCGGATCGATCTGCCGCATCGTCTGCCGGATCATCGCAAACGCCTGCTCTGGAGCCGTCGTCGTCCGCACATACACATACAGCTGATCAACGCTCTTCTCTTGCCGCAGCGGAGCAAAAAGCGTAGGCCGCGCCGGGCTGCGCAGATCCATATGCTTCGTATCCCGCGCCACTCCCACAATCGTCATGTACTCCAGATTCTTTCCGCCCCCCCGCGCCACTCGCCGTCCAACCGCTACCGTCGGGCTAGCAAAATAGTGCTTCACGAAAGTCTCATTCACCACCACCACCAACGGATGCGTCAGGTCATCGTCATCGCCGAACGTCCGCCCCGCCACCATCGGCACCTGCATCGCGTGGAAGTACCCCGAATCGACCAGCGGAGCCTCCACATCGAAGTCCTCGTCCGCCGGTGCCGTATACCCATCCACCGTCACATTCATGCCGCGGTCGTTATCCGCCAGCTCCGGATCGTCGGTAGCTCCCACAGCCTGCACACCCGGCAGCGTCGCCATCGTCTCCAACACCTGTTTCTGCAGCGCAGGAATCTTCTCCGGCGCATATCCCGAGAGCTGCGGATCGATATGAAACGTAACCAGGTGCGACGTATTGAACCCAGTCTCCACCCGCCGCAGATTCTCCATCGTCCGCACAAACAACCCAGCGCCGGCCAGCAACAGCACACTCAAACCCACCTGCAGCGAAACCACCAGCCGCCGAAAGCTCAGCGCCCCGCCCGTCGCCGTCGAAGTCTGCTCCTTCAGCGAGTTCACAATATCCGGCTTCAGCAGCTGAACCGCCGGCACCATACTGAACACCACGCTCACCACCAGAGCCACCGCGAAGTTGAACGCCAGCAGCCGCCCATCCAGCCCCGTCGAAAACGCCAACGCCGCATCCGGATCCATCCGATGCACCAGCACGCGTATGCAAATCGGCGCAATTGCCAGGCCCACCGCCCCTCCGACAGTCCCAATCAACAACCCCTCCAGCAGAAGCTGCTGCACCACCCGCCTCCCGCTCGCCCCCAGCGCATACCGCAGTGAAAACTCCCTCACCCGCGCCGCCGACCGTACCAGCAGCAGACTCGCCACGTTCACCGCAGCAATCAGCAGCACCAGGAACGCCATCCCCATCACCGCATACAGCGGCTTCTCCAAATTCCCGCGGTTGTACGACAAACCCTTCGACCCCGGCAGCACCTGCAACTCACTCCGCGTCAGAAACTCATCCACAAACCGCTTCGACCGCGTCCCCAGCGCCTTCAACTCATCTGCCCGCAGCGCATGCCATAGCGGAGCCAGCGCCACCTGCGCCCTTTCCCTCGTCTCGCCCGCCTTCAACCGGCCCACAATATTCATCCACCGCGATTTATGGTTCTGCAACCGCCCACCCTGGCCCGGCCGCACCACATCCAGCATCGACATCGGCACAAACACATCCGGAACCTGTCCCCACACCGCGCTCTGAAACTCCGGAGCCGCCACGCCCACAACCTGGAACGGCTGTCCATTGATCGCAAGTGTCTGCCCCACCACATTCGCATCCGCGCCCAGGTGCGTCTTCCAGTAGTTGAAGCTCACCACCGCCACGGGATTTCCTCCCGGCACCGTATCGTCGGCCTGCGTCATCAACCGCCCCCGCGCCGCTCTCACGCCCAGCACGCCGAAGTAGTTCCCCGTCACAATCTCCGCATTCGCCAGATTCGAAGCGCCATTCCGCGCAATCCCCACCTGCGCCGGAGAGGTCCCAATCAACCCGTCGAACACAGTGCTCTTGTCCCGCAGATCCCGATACATCGGATAAGAGAACGACCGCTCCTCCCCGGCGCCGTTATCGCTCGAGCTTCCTTCCCAAGCCTTGCCCGTCCCGCTCAGCACCACCAGTTGTCCCGGATCCCGCACCGGCAACGACCGCAACAGAGCCTGATCCAGCAGCGAAAAAATCGCCGTATTCGCCCCCACACCCAACGCCAGCGTCAACACAGCCGTCACCATAAAACCCGGCGACCGCCGAATCTGCCGAAGACAAAATCGCAAGTCCTGCATCAACGTCTGCATCGTTCGTTTACCTCAATATGTTTACTGGTTGTTCAAGCACTTGCACGGCCACGGCCTTCCCCTGCTAAGTCCTTCGAAAGAAAAGACACACACTCGAAGGATTCACCGCGTGCTGTTCACCCACGGACTTTGCTGTCCGTTTGCGGACGTCGTGCCTTTCATCGGACCATCGGCTCAGCGGGCTCGAAAACTGCCCGACTCAAACCTCGCAACAGCCTTCTGGCCTTTCCGTGCCTGGGTGTGCTATAGTTAGTTTCGTACTCTGACTAAATCGAGTACAGGCACCGCAGGCAAAGACTCTACCTGAAATTCTGAGTCTGGCCAGAGACTGCGATTCGCCTCTCCCCACCGCATACCTTCCCCAAACTTTGGAAGTCGCGCTGGTTGCTCTGGCTGGAGGTTCGTCATCGGACGAGTCTCGCCGTGCAGCAGCAGCGCTTAGATTACGGCAAGCAATGCTGACCAACAGAAATCAGGCGCCACTTCGCGCCTCCTGCATCCCTATGCCGTTCGTAAACCGCCCCAAAAAAAGGGCACTCAGACAGGAAAAATTTTGAACTCCGCAACCTTGGAATACACATCAGAAAACAACGATCAGCAAAACCAGACCCTCCCCTCCAACCCATCCCAGCACGCGCACGAAGCTGCGAAACGCCCCGGCCTCGCGCTCGTCAGCGACGTCCGCTTTACCGACTTCAACATCTCGGACTCCCTGAAGAACCGCCTCAACAACGCTGGCTTCACTCTGCCCACGCCAGTCCAGGCCAAGGCCATCCCGCCCGCGCTCGAAGGCTCCGACATTCTCGCCACCGCCTCCACAGGCACCGGCAAGACCCTCAGCTTTCTCATCCCGATGATCCAGCGCATGGACGCGAACTCCGTCCCCAGCACCAAGGGCAAACGCGGTCCCATCCGCGCTCTCATCCTGCTGCCGACACGCGAGCTCGCCATGCAGGTCCTCGAGGCCTACTGGAAGCTGGTCCCCGGCTCCAAGAGCGACGCCGTGCTCGTCTGCGGCGGCCTTTCCGAGAACAACCAGCTTGATCAACTCGACCGCGGTCCACGTCTCGTCGTCGCCACTCCCGGCCGCCTCGAAGACTTCCTTCGCCGCCGCGAGATCAACATCAACGCCGTCGAAATGCTCGTCCTCGACGAAGTGGATCGCATGCTCGACATGGGCTTCCTTCCCGCTATCCGCCGCATCGTCGGCGCTGTGCCGAAGACCCGTCAGACCATGTGCTACTCGGCCACCCTCGACGCCAACATTCAGGAGATCGTCCGCGATTACGTTCGCAATCCTGTCCGCATCGAGATCGGCCAGACCTCCAAGCCCTCCGACCGTGTCGAGCTCCGCGTCTACACCGTCATGCAGGATCAGAAGCTCGGCCTCCTCGACCAGATGCTACGCCAAGAGCAGGGAACCTTCCTTGTCTTCTCCCGCACCAAGCACGGCGCCGACCGCATCAGCAAAAAACTCGAGAGGCTCGGCCACGACGCCGACGTCATCCACGGCGATCGCAGCCAGTCGCAGCGCACCGCCGCTCTCAAGGGATTCCAGAACGGCAAGCACCGCGTTCTCGTCGCCACCGACGTAGCCGCCCGCGGTATCGACGTCCAGGATATCGCCCACGTCGTCAATTACGACCTGCCCAACGCGTCCGACGACTTCGTCCACCGCATCGGCCGCACCGGCCGTGCCGGAGCCAAGGGCGTAGCTACCACCTTCGTCATGCCCCAGGAACGTCACGACGCCCGCAAGCTCGAGCGCGAGCTCAAAATAAAGTTCGAGTGGCGCGAAGCCGATAAGAACCTTGAGAAGGAAGTTCGCAACCAGCCCCTCGACATAACGGCTCCGGGGATGGACCTCCTGCAACTCGAAACTCGCAGCTGGAAGGGCAACGATCCCGTCTCTCCGATGTCGACGCCGGCCAACAACGGTGGCGGCAATCGCACCGGCTTCCGTGGCCGCAGCAACAGCGGCGGAGGTTTCTCAGGCGGACGCAACTCCGGTGGCCGAGGCCCCGGCGGTCGCAGCGGACGCCCAGGCAATCGCCCCGGCGGCAGCCGCTCCGGCCCAGCCCGCCGCGGTCAATAACCTGAACAATGCATAGTTCCTGGCCTGAACATAACCTCTGCCCTGCAAGCCAACCCGCTGCGGGGCAGAGGTTTCTGTTGCACACCGCGATACCACCCTCGAACAAGATTTAATTGCGTTCCCCCCACAGCTACAATTCCCTCGTGGCCGCACACGAAAGACTTCAGCTCGACTTCATAGACGGACTTCGAGCCCTTGCGGCGCTTTACATCGTCTTCCACCATTGCTTCGTCGTAGCTGACTACACTCTGCCCGGTCTTTCCTTCTTCGAACACGGGCATGACGTAGTCGCTGTCTTCATTGCCATTTCCGGCTTCTGCCTCGCGCTTCCGCTCGCTCAGCAGGGAGATTGGAAGTTACAGACCAGGCGGTTCTTCCGCCGCCGCGCCCGCCGCATCCTGCCGCCGTACTTCGCCACCCTTGTTTTTGCCCTTCTCATTGCCCTGGCCTGGAGCTACAGAAGCTATCCGCAGGACCACGCCGGCGTTCCCATTACCTGGCTGTCAGTTGTCTCTCACATCTTCTTGTTTCAGAACTGGATTCCCGCCGATGTCTTCACGCTCGACGGTCCTCTCTGGTCGATCGCAGTAGAATGCCAGATCTACCTGGTCTTTCCACTGCTCGTGTTGCTTTGGCGAAGAGCCGGGAAATGGGCCGCGCTCTTAATCACCTTCGTCGTTGCCCATGGCCTTCTGTACCTTGTGCATCACAGAGGATCCGTCAACTTCCTATTCCTCTTCGCCGAAGGTGTGCTCGGTGCGGAACTCGCCTTTTCCAACCAGTACAGGCGATGGCTGGGACCCGGGATTTTGCTCTGTCTGATCGGATATTTGCTCACCGATCAATATCGGAGAGACATTTTCACCGGGCTCGGCATCGGCCTCTTGATGACGTATCTTGTGCAAAACCGCGAGCATTGGGGCAACAGACTGCTGGGGTGGAAGCCCCTCGCCTGGATCGGAACATTTTCCTACAGCATCTACCTCTTGCATTCGTTCTTTCAGGTCCTCGTTCATCGGTGGGCCTTCAGTGCCGGCGTCAAGTCGCTGACCGAGTCGCGCCCTGCCATGCTCGCTCTCATGGTCTTCCTGGTCAGCCCCATTGCTGTCGTAGCCAGCTACGGTTTTCACCTGCTCTTTGAACGGCCATTCATCAACCAGGAACGCAAGCGCGCGGAAGAACGATTCGCCCCAGGAACCGTATTGCCGGCCATCACACCTCAGATCGAGCTTCAACCATGACGCGGATCGCTTTACACTGCTCTCTCATCATGTAGGTCACTCGAATACGCGAAAACCTGTAAAATATAAGAAATTCATGACTTCTCCAAGTCACTTTTTCTCGGAGAACTCATCTCCCTCCCGGAGTTCTCGTCGGCAATCCTAGCGAGCCGAATCCGTAACTTGCGCCATTCACCGCGCCGAAACATCAAAACTATTAAAATAGGAACAACTCATGATCTCAGTCTCCAATGTCACTATGCGCTACGGCTCGAAGCTCCTCTTCGAGGACGTCTCCGTCACCTTCACCACCGGCCGCCGCTACGGCCTCACCGGCCCCAACGGAGCCGGCAAATCCACCTTCATGAAGGTTCTCACCGGAGAGATCGACGCCCAGAAAGGCTCCGTCGTCCGCCCGAGAAAAGTAGGCGTCCTCAAGCAGGATCAGTACGAATTCGACGCCTACCGCGTCATCGACACCGTCATCATGGGCAATAAATCCCTCTGGGCCGCCCTCGAAGAACGCGAAGTCATCTACGCCAAGCCCGAGATGACCGATGAAGACGGCTCGCGTCTCGGAGAACTTGAAGGTATCGTCGGCGATGAAGACGGCTACGAGGCCGAAGCCAACGCCGCCGTCCTCCTCCAGGGCCTCGACATCCCCGACGAGCTCCACGAGCGCAAGATGTCCGAGTTGCAAGGTGGCCAGAAAGTCCGCATCCTCCTCGCCCAGGCACTCTTCGGCAACCCCGAAGCCCTTCTCCTCGACGAGCCTACGAACTACCTCGACCTCGAATCCATCCACTGGCTCGAAGACTTCCTCACGCGCTACAACGGCACCGTCATCACCATCTCGCACGACCGGCACTTTCTCAACAATGTCTGCACCCACACCGCCGACATCGACTACGAGACCATCATCACCTACAACGGCGGCTACGACGACATGGTCCTCCAGAAGACCAGCATCCGCACCCGCATCGAGAGTCAGAACGAGCAGCGCGAAAAGAAGATCGCTCAACTCAACGACTTCATCGCCCGCTTCTCCGCCGGCACGCGTTCTTCGCAGGTGAACTCCCGCAAGAAGGAGGTAGAGCGACTCGCCACCAGCGAACTCGCCCGCTCCAATATCGCCCGCCCCTACATCAGCTTCAAGATGGAGCGCCCCTCCGGCAAAACCGTCCTCGAGTTCGAGAACGTCAACAAGTCCTACGCCCAGCCCGACGGCAAGACCGAGCATGTCATCAACAACTTCTCCGCCGCCGTCCAGCGCGGAGACAAAGTCGTCCTCATCGGCCGCAACGGGCAGGGGAAGACCACACTCCTGAAGGCCCTCCTCGCCAACGGCCCCGGCATCGAAGAGAAGGACGTCTCGATCGATTCCGGCTCAGTGAAGTGGGGTCACGAGGTCTCCATCGGTTACTTCGCCCAGGACCACAAGGGCTCCATCCAGCTAGGCATGACGGCCTCGGACTGGCTGCACCAGTTCGACCCGCAGGCCACCAAAGAAGACATCCGCGGCATCCTCGGCCAGATGCTCTTCAAAGGGGAAGAAGGCCTCAAGAAGACCGACGCTCTCTCCGGTGGCGAAGCCGCCCGCCTGCTCTTCTGCAAGATCATGCTGCAGAAGCCCAACGTCCTCGTCTTCGACGAACCCACCAACCACCTCGACCTCGAGAGCATCAACGCCCTCAACCAGGCCATTCAAAAATACGAAGGCACCGTCTTCCTCGTCACTCACGATGAAGACCTCATCGAAGAAGCTGGCACCCGCATCTGGCACTTCGAAGGCGGCCCCTCTGACTTCCGCATCACCGACCACAAGGGCCCCTACGAGGAGTACCAGCAACAGCTAGCTCTCACCGCAAAATAGTTCATAAGAAAGCGACCACGGATAGCAGGAAGCGACGCCGATTCAAACAGCGAAACTTCTCACATCGAAGCTCTCATTTCCCGCAATCCGTGGTCGATATTCTTTAGCCGATTAGAATAGGCCTATGCCAACCCAAGGACCCATCAAAGCTCCCGCCCGCAACGTCCTCGGTCAACCCCTCGAAATCTGCGCCAGCCAGCCCATCACCGGCTTCTACCGCGATGGCTGCTGCAACACCGGTCCCGACGACCACGGCGTCCACACCATCTGCTGCATCGTCGATCAGCCCTTTCTCGAAGCTTCTCGCGTTCTGGGCAACGACCTCATCACCCCCATGCCGCAGTACGGTTTCCCAGGACTCAAACCCGGCGACCGCTGGTGCGTCTGTGCCGACCGCTGGCTCGCAGTCCAGCGAGCCGGAGCCGCCTGCCCCATCCTCCTCGAAGCCACCCATGAGGACACCCTCAAAGTCGTCCCCTTTGACCTTCTCATCCAGTACGCCGTCATCCCCTCCAGACTCCACTAGCGCAGCCGAACCTTCACCTCTCCCCGCCGCAGCGCCCGACCTGCCTCGTCAGCCGGTCTTTGTCGATAAAACGCAAAATCTCCGCTTTTCCACCTCAAAGATGGCAAAAACCGAAGTTCTGTAACCCGGCGTTAACAAATTACCTTGACAGCCGGCGATTCCAAGCCTGAGTCTTGGAACATTACAACAATTCAACTTATGGTCGTTCGCGAACGATTCGCTGGCTGACACGAAAGCCGAATCCGAACGCCAGGCCCTTTTCTACCGGTCCTTTTTACCCGTGATTCTTCAGGAGGCAGTCCCATGAAACTTCCAAATGCTTGTCGAAGTGTCCTTACGTTTGCCGTCGCGACACTGTTTCTCATCGCAGCCGGCCTTCCCCTCGCGGCGCAGACCTCCGGCAACGGCACCATCAACGGCACCATCACCGACCAATCCGGTGCCTTTGTCCCCAATGCCTCCGTCGTCGTACGCAATATCGACACCGGAGTCTCTCGCAGCCTCACCACCAACGCCGACGGAGTCTTTCAGGCCATCTTCCTCTTGCCCGGACATTACGAGGTCGAGGCCGGCGGCAACGGCTTCGGCAAAATCGATCGCAAGAATCTCGTCCTGACCGTCGGCCAGATCCTCACCGTCGATATCGCTCTCCCGCCCGCCTCTGTCTCCACCGAGGTCATCGTCACCAGCGAATCTCCGCTCGTCGACACCCAGAAGACCGAGGTCGCCCAGACCATCGACCAGTCCCTCATCTCCAACCTTCCCGTAGCCAGCCGCAACTGGAGCGCCTTCGTCCTCAACACTCCCAACGTCACCCCCGACGGCGGATCCGGCCTCGTCAGCTTCCACGGCATCTCCGGCCTCTACAACGAGAACTACGTCGACGGCTCCAACAACAACCAGATGCTCTTCTCCGAGGCCCGCGGCCGCGCCTCCGGCGCCCCCTACGTCTACTCCATCGACTCCATCAAGGAGTTCCAGGCCCAGGCATCCAACTACTCCGTGGAGTTTGGTCAGGCCGCCGGCGGTCAGGTCAACGCCATCACCAAGTCCGGCACCAATCAGTTCCACGGCGACGCCTTCTACTACCTCCGCTACCCCTCTCTCAACGCCCTTGATCCCTACAACAAATATCAGGCCCTCCACAACAACGGAAACGCCTTCCTCCTCACCCAGCCCGTCCACCAGCAGCAACAGTTTGGTGGCTCCGTCGGCGGACCCATCATCAAAGATCGTCTCTTCTTCTTCTTCACCTACGACGGCTTCCGCAAGGTCGGACGCGTTCTCTACGCCGACACCAACACTATCTCCCTCACCCCGTCAGGCGTCTACGGCGCCAGCACCACTGTCACCCCGAACCAGTGCCCGGTCGTCGGCACCCCTGGATACACTGCGAAGACCGGTATCTCCTCCACCCAGTGCACCAACGGCATCCAGTTCCTCCTGAACGTAGGAAACATCGCTGCCGGTGACGCCCCGCCATCCCGCTTCCAGAAACAGAACCTCTTCTTCCCCCGCCTCGACTGGCACATCAACAGCCGCAACGACGTCTTCGTCGATTACAACTTTGCCGACTACGACTCAACCTACGGCTACAGCCCGGCCAATACCTTCACCAACAGCTCGCCCTCGACCAACGGCCCCACCAGCTATCATGAGCGCTTCCTGGTCGCTGGCCTCACCACCCAGCTCGGCAAGTCCTCCGTCAATCAGGTTCACTTCCAGTACGGTCAGGACCTCGAGACCGCCGGAGCCAATGCCTCTGGTCCCTCCGTCGCCACCGGTGTCGTCACCTTCGGCATGCCGAACGCTCTGCCGCGTGTCGCCGAACCCAACGAGCACCGCATCCAGTTCACCGATGTCTTCAGCACTGTCAAGGGCCGTCACTCCCTCAAGTTCGGCGGCGACCTCAACTTCGTCCACGAGGTCATGATCAACCTCTTCCAGGGCGGCGGCGTCTACGGCTACGCCGACACCACCAATACCTTGGCCTTCCAGGACTGGATTCAGGACGCCTTCGCCGGTCAGGTCGGAAACACTGACCCCTACGCCGGATATCACTACAACACCTTCGTCCAGACCATCGACAAGGTCAACACCGCCGCCGGCACCCAGGGCAAGGACGACTTCTGGATGAAGATGTTCGACGGCTTCGCCGAAGACTCCTGGAAGATCACGCCGACCTTCCTCCTCACCGCAGGCGTCCGCTACGACGTCCAGCTCACCCCGCCCCCCGGCCTCGTCAATAACAACTTCCCGCCCATCTCCACCGAGTACAGCCAAACCATCAAGAACGTCCTCGACCGCGTCCAACCACGCGTTGGCTTCAGCTGGTCGCCCAACCCCACCACGGTGGTCCGCGGCGGATACGGCATGTTCTCCGCTCTCAACCAGGGCTCAACCTACTACGCCATGCGCGTGGAAAACGGTGTCGTTCAGGTCAACTACAACTACACTGGTTGCGAAAGCCTTGTCGGCAGTATCTCCGGCTCGCGATGCCCCACTGTCCCCAGCGCCACGAACAGTCTCCAATATCCTTTCGTTCCATTCCCCGTCACCGGGCCGCCGCTCTCCGCAGCGCTCTTTCCCACCGGCGGCGCTGCGCCCGCGGTCAACGGCCCTGCGATCCTCGGCTCGCAGAGCTTTCACGGTCTGGATCCCAACTTCGTCCCGCCCTTGGCACACGAGTTCCAGGTTGGGGTGGAACAGGCCATGCCCGGCAAGATGTCCCTCTCGGTCGGCTACGTCGGCACACGCGCCCTGCGCCTGCCCATCTTCGTAGACTCTAACCTCATCGGCCAGACACCGCATGGTATCCGCACCTACGACGTACTCAACGCATCCAACCAGGTCGCCGAGATCCTCACCGTCCCGGTCTATCTGCAGTCGGATCGCCGCAACGCGAACATCACCTCCATCAACACCGGCTTCAGCGTAGCCAACACCTGGTACAACTCACTCGCCATGACCGTCCGGCGGCCCTTCTCCAACGGTCTTGAAGTTCTCGCCAACTACACATGGGCGCGTGCAACCGATACCGGTCAGGTTGCGGGCACCTTCGGCACCTTCTACGGCGGCGATACCCCGCTCGATCCCAACAATCCGCGCCGCGACAACGGCCCGTCAGACATTGACGTCCGCAATCGCTTCGCCCTCAGCTTCGTCTACCAGCCCCAGTTCTTCAAAGACAACAAGTGGACCCAGCGGCTCGTCGATGACTGGCTCTTCTCAGGCGCCTTCATCGGCTCCGGTGGAGAGCCCATCTCTCTCGGCATGAACGGCACCGTCTACTCCGGCACCGGAACCAGCTATGGAGCTGACGGCAACATCTACGGCGGCGCCATGAGCTCCAGTACCGGCGCACCCACCACCGGTCGCCCGCCGCAGGTCGGACGTAACAGTATCCCTATGCCGGGCTACAGCGACTTCGACTTCCGCATAGCGCGCAACGTTCCCATCCACGAGAACATCTACATGCAGTTCTCTGCCGATGCCTTCAACCTGCTCAACCATACGATCGTCACTGCGGTTAACGGAACCTACTCGCAGTACGCCGCCTCCTCATCCTCAGCCACGGCTGCCTGCAGCAGCGCCGCAGGCACCGCCACCGCCGGAACCGTTCCGGCCGGATCAGCCCTTCAGGGTTGCATATCGCCCTTCACCGGTACAGGCCTGGCAGCCTTCCGCGTAACCTCCGGCACCAACAACAGCCTCTACGGCGCACGTCAGATGCAGTTCGCCGCAAAACTCTTCTTCTAACCCACCTGCACCCAAAACCAAGAGCGGCTCCGGATCACCTCCGAAGCCGCTTCACCTTTGTCGAACCTTTTTAATGGTCGACATTAAGGCTTGGCTCGACAATTTGCCTGTCAAGCCTTGATCTTTTGCGTTCGTGACCCTCGCATACTAAACTTCAGAGAGGAAGAGTGGCCGAGTGGTTGATGGCTCCAGTCTTGAAAACTGGCGTACCTGAAAGGGTATCGGGGGTTCGAATCCCTCCTCTTCCGCCATTTAGTCTTCTGACCCGTTTTCTCTGCGCCGAGAACCTAGAAACCGGCTGAAAATCCCGCAACTCTCCGTTTCCTAAACACGCTTTTGTATGCAGAGAAGTGCCGTGCCGACGTATCGCCCGAACGTTTGGCGTTTTCTCCAAAGGCAATTTTGAGCGAGCATCGGCGGTTCGGTGCTCCCTCTGGTCACTACTACCATTGCACCCCTCTACATATCCGAATGGCGGGACTTATTCCGCGCCTCCGATATAGCTTTTGTTCGACACGATCCTGGCGGCGATGTCTTGGCGAATGACGACCCTGACCCGAACGCTGGTTCGTAGGCGCTGCAAAGCTCCTGCATGCTCGTTGCCAGTTGAATATCGGTTGCTGGTGGAATCTGAAGCTTTTGATCTTCCGTCCCCGTCACGTCAGGCACCAAAGCGAAGTGTCCCCCTCCTCGACAATTGAAAAAACTGTCTGGGCCGGTGAGCGACCCTGGGGAACACACCCCTTTGCGCGGCCCTCAGAGTCTTTGTCATAGACAACCTCTTGGTTTTGGCTCTTCATGTGATCCGTTTGGATCCAATCGGTGCGGGACTGGACGTCCTCAGACGTTTTGACCTGCTGATTCTTTTCGCAGCCGAAGTTCACTTCGCCAGACGAGACGTCAGCGGTTCGCGGTAAGTGTTGAGACCGGACTTTTCAGCCTCCTTAGGTTGACCAACGCTTGGCTAGAATTGGAGGAGGATTCGCGGCTGTCAGGTTTCGCACTATCGTGGCAATCTCGAGTTTCCCTTGTATTGTGAAGTGTGGAGACCCGTTTTGGCGACTTCTCCCCACAGGCCTTTTCGCATGTAGGTTTCCGCATGGTTGAGGCCGAATGCCTTCACTTCAATGACGACTTGGCCCGGAGCAGGCTCCGGTTCAGGAATTTCCTTGATCACGAGCTGCTCCGGACCACCGTATTCGTTAATGACGATTGCTCTCATTTCAGTTCCTCCCTGTCTTATATGTAGCAACTGCTACATATAAAATGCAGACCGGTCAGGACAGGATTCTATTATTCTGTTGCAATCGCTACAAATACGTTATATTGAAATCATGGCACGCAAGATCGAGTTCGACTATGATCGGGCGATTCACCGGGCAACACAGGTTTTTTGGAGAAAAGGGTACTCGGAAACCTCCCTGCGAGATCTCTTAAGCGCGATGGGCATTGGGGAGAGCTCTTTCTACAACACGCTTAAAAGCAAGAAACACCTCTACCTGGAATGCCTGAAACATTACAACGAAACCGTGCTACGGAGGCGTTTGGCAGCGCTGCTTTCGGGAGATTCGGCGAAAGAAGGTTTCCGCGCCTTCTTTAAGGCTGTGCTCGACGAACTGGACAATACGAAGACACCGCGTATCTGTCTCTTCGAGAAGAGCCTTTCCGATGAAGTGCTGGCTGAACGAGAATTGAAGCGATACGTTGTGGAAGGCATGAGCGCCTTCTCGGACTCCTTTCGCCAGCGACTGCATGCTGCCAGGGAAAATGGAGAGTTGCCAGCCGATACCGATCCGGAGGTAGTGGCACAGGTGCTCGTAGCTTATCTCCAGGGCCTCTATCAGGTCATTCGCGTTCTCCAGGACCGTACCCAGGTCGAGCGACAAATAGAGACGCTTCTGCGCGGACTCGGACTCTAACAATTCTTATCCGAGGCTATTTGGCGATGCGGCCGGCAAGAGACAACGCTGGTTACTCCGAAAATGTGCCGGACTCGATTACAGCCCCGAAAACCGCGCCATCAACCCTACACCCAAGGTTTCGAATTCGAAGCTCTATCGCTGCAAAGCCATAGAACGACATTCGCGATCTCTTCAGGCGTGCCAAGTCGCTTCATGGGCACGAAGGTCTGGAGCATCTTGTCCAATTCTGGCCCCTGTCCCTCGGCGATCATTTTGTCAGACATTGGAGTCTGGATCATGCCGGGGCAAACGTCGTTAACGCGGATGTCGCGCGTTGCGTACTCTAGCGCGGCACTCTTTGTGAAGCCGATTTACGCGGCGTGATAGGTTCCACGCTTGTTGCCTCCGATTAGGCCTCCGAGCGAAGACCAGTTTATAACCGCGCCGCTCCCCTGTTCGCGCATCACTTGCAACTCAAATTTCATGCAGCTCCACACACCGCGAAGATTGATAGCCATGACGCGGTCATAGTCGTCGCGAGGAGACTCGGCCGTTTCCGCCAAAACGTTCTGGATGCCTGCATTGTTATAGCCTGCGTCCAGCCGGCCAAACTCCGCGACGGCCGTCCTCACCATGGCCTCCACTTGCGCATCATCCGAGACGTCACAGATGACGGCCAAGCTCTTGTACCCCTTGCCAGCGAGTTCCTTCGCTGCTGTCCGGACTTCCTCCTCGTTCCAGTCAGCTAACACGACCGAAGCGCCAGCCACCGCGAACCCTTTGGCTGTTGCACGCCCGAGCCCGGACGCTGCGCCCGTGACGAGGGCCACCTTACCTTCGAACGAAATATTCATCGTTATCTCCTGAGTCGCGTTGAAGCTTATCTATCTCTCAGCAGTGACCCGCAATTCCTGCAAAGTCGGGTTATCGGCAACTCCTATCCAGTTGTTTCCGGTAACGCCGTTTTTGGGAGAGACCGTTTGGTGTGACTGCAACCTCTCGTCTCACAACATCCATCGCCAAACACAATCAATTCGATTCCAAGCGAACGGACAAACTGCGCCTACCCAAAGATTCGCTTTATAAGACTGACCTTCGCATTATCCAGGCCCGCATCACCCTACGATCTTCACCATACCAGGCAAAACGGGTGACCCACGAGAAAGGCCCCACGTCTCACCTCCAGGACGTGGGCCACAAAGCCGCCAAACCCTACGATTTATGAAGCATCAGCGACATGGTCGAAGGCGAAGGATCAGGCGTCACATCCGTCTCTGCGATCATCTTCCCGTCCGCGCTCAGCACGAACGTGTTTTCCCTCCGCACCTTCCCATCCGTGCGATACGTCACCTTCAGCGTATGCGGATCTGCCAGCTTCACCGATATCGTTGACACGTCGTTGATCTTCGTCTCTGCGCCATCCAGCTTGCAGATGACCGGCTTGGTGTTGTCCGTCTCCTTGAACGCTACGCTGTCCCCGGTGACCTTGATCGTCAGAACCCCGGTGTCTCGCGACTGGACGAACTTCGTCTCCTTCCAGACCCCGGCCATCCACGGTCCCCCCGACACCCTTTCAGCAGTCGTAATAGCCGTGAACGGCTTATCGTCCGTTGGGAAGACCTCATTCTTGGCAGTCCGCGTCTTGCCGTCGGCTGAGACCGAAAGCGTCGTCTTGCGCAACGTCTTGCCATCCTTGCTCAGGTCAATCGCATACCCCATCCCGGACTTCGTGCAGGTCAACGTCCCGTCAGGCGTCGTCTGTGGCTTCCCATCGCACACGACCTTGGGGTTTGCCTTGCCACCTCGCGTCGTCGTAAAACCGTCCGCATCGGTAGCCACGGAAAATGTAGGGCCTGAGTACTTCATCGAGGATGGATCCGCCTTCCAGGAACCGTCCCACGGGTTTGCCTGCGCAACACAGGACCGGTTCAACGCAACAAGACACATGAGAGCGCAAACGCTTACGCAAAAACGCTTCATCATGAAACCTCATAAATTGGATTTTGAGTGCGCGTTATCATCCTCCCCTGTACCTCGCGTGTCAAGCTCCAAAGCCGCTGCGCCTCTTGGCAGGTAGCCGGATCTAACCCACAACAAATTTGGGTGTTCCATCTTCGCGTAGTCTCATCATCGCTAATCTCGGTTCCTGCCAGCTTTGGGCGGGTGTACGCCTAGCACTATCGGTCGAGAATCTGCTTCGACTGTTTCTCGCGGTCGACCTCGAAGATCGGACCCGATCAGAATGACCTCGGACAGGAACCGGCCGGAAGGAATCACATCCGGGGGGCTTGAGCCGGGCGAATCCAACACGACTCGCCCTGCTCTTTTTTTCGGCCCTCTACTCGCCACCGCTCCTTGATCCTTCAAACTCCTTTTGCAGGAATTGCATCACTGATTGTGGGGTGATCACGCCTTCAACACGATTCACATGGTTACGGCTCACAACCGGCAGCAGGCCCGGATTTTTCGCAAGTCGGGCGAGCACAAGGTCAAACGGATGGTCGGGGTGAACGTGGGCACAGTTGTCGGTAACGATTGTTCCAATCTCGTCGTTGGCAGCGCCGGATTCGAGCGCGCGCTCGATTTGATCGCGTGTCACAAGACCCGAATAGACCCCGTTACTTCCGACAGGAAGGCTTTGCGCATTGGTTTCTACGGCGATCCCAGACGCCTGTTGGATTGAACTGTCGGGCGAAACCAAAGTGAATTCTCGTGTCATGACGTCACGGGCTCGCCAGAGGTCATTCGTCTGTCGAGCACCAGGTAGAGGCATGTGCACGTCGTCCAGTTCCAATAACGCGCGATACAGGGGAACTGGCTGGTATCGCTTCGAAATAAGGTAGCTAATCATATTGGCGACCATCAGCGGAACCAGAACCTGGTAGTCCTGCGTAAGCTCGAAGATCATGAACACCGAGGTCATGGGGGCACGGATGATTCCGGCAAATAGCGTGCCCATTCCGACCAACGCGTAAGCCCCAGGGTCGCCCGTCGGAAAAGGTGCAAAACGATGCATCAGTACGCCGATGACTCCTCCGGCCATCGCACCGAGATACAAACTCGGAGCGAAGATACCGCCGGCATTTCCGGAGGAGTAGGAAACAATGGTCGCCACGAGTTTGACGAGGCATAGCAGAAGCATCGTTTTGAGCAGAAGGCCGCCATTCATCGCCTGGTCAACGAACTGGTAGCCAACGCCCATCACCTGGGGGAAGAAGATCAGGATTACGCCGATCATCAGCCCTCCCATCGCTGGTTGAAGAACCTTGGTCCACTTCGGCATTCGCAAGAATAGCTTTCGAGAGTGCAGAAGACCCTTGCAAAAGGCCAGCGAAACTATGCCTCCGGCAATCCCAAGGACCAGATAGCCAATCAGTTCAGCAGGATTGACGAGATGGTACGCGGGCACATGAAAGATGGGGTTGTTGCCGAGAATGGAACGTTCTACGATCACCGCTGCGACGGAGGCTACGACCGTAGAACCCAGAAGGGTTGCGTTCATATCTCCGATGATCTCTTCGAGGGCAAAGATCACCGCGGCGACCGGGGTATTAAACGCTGCCGATAGCGCCGCGGCCGCGGCGACGGGAACGAGACTTTGAACGCGGGTTGGCGAAAGATGAAACCATCTGCCGATCGGTGAAGCGATCCCCGCCCCGATCTGGACCGAAGGCCCTTCCCTTCCCATCGAGTGGCCGGATCCAATGCAGAGCACGCCGGTCAGAAACTTTCCGAAAGCGACCCGGAACGGAACTTCTCCGTGATTGAGGTGATAGGCAGCTTCGATCTGTGGAACGCCGCTACCGCGAGCCTCCGGGAAAAACTTTACCAGCAAGAAACCAGTAACCAGGCTCATCAACGTCGGTACGAGTATGTAGCGGAGATTGGAGGGCGCGATTCCGAAGAGAAGATAGGTCGTACCCTTGATTGCCAGAGTGAACAATACTGCAGCGAGCCCGGCAAGAATCCCGATGATGATGGTAAGCGCGAAAAATATGTGATTTTCCCGCAGGCGAAGCCGCTGCATGAACGACAAGTTGGCCGTGCTCATGGTTGTGCACCGCCATGTTTCTGGCCAATCAGAAGGAGCGCTCGATCAAAGTCATCTTGTTCTCCTGTCGTCGTTGACGTCGCCTTTTCAATTGCGTAGATCAGTTCCACTCCGGACTTGGTCTGCTCAGGCACAGGAGGTAGCCCGGACTGAAGTTCTGACTCCATCGCAAGAGCTTGCTCTCTAAGGGTGTTGAGTTGGGAGATCTCACGGCTGTCCGCGGTCTGATTAAGGTAACCTTGCAGTCGCTCCGTGGCTTGCGTGAGGCCCCGAAGCAAACGCTCCTGCTCTTCCTCCTTTGTGAGATGGGGAGCCAGCGGATCTTCTGATAGAACCATCTCAGTAATGGACAACAGCCGTCGCGCCTTCTCGTTGTTTGGATTGAGTTTCACAGCGGCTCTGAGATACACCTCAGCTCGTGGGTAATCTCCTAGACGAAACACTGTTTCGCCGGCTTCTGTCAGCGCGTCCACATTGTCCTTGTCCAGTTCAATCGCTGCGTCGTAATTCTTCACCGCGTGCAACGGGTCCCCTGCTTGTATGAAGAGGCGCGCCGCGTTCACGTGGGCGACCGCTGATCGCGGGAGGTCAGCATCCAAAATGAGCAACTCGGAAACTGCAGTGTCGCGTTGCTGATGCACTAACAGGTAGCGAATCAACTCAACTCGCAGTTGTAGTTTCCGCTCATCTACCTGGGTTCCGGCCCAGCGGCCGTAAAGTGCGTTCTGGTAGTAGTGCACTGCGTCATCAGCTTCTCCTCGCTTGGCAGCCAGCCTGGCTAGTTGGCTGTTGATCTCGGCATCTTCGGGATTTGCTTCCCGCAAACGAAGCAACGTTTGCTGGGCCTCTGCGTCATGATTGCCGGCTGCCAACGCGTTGGCTAACGCAAGCGCATACGTCCGATCTCGGAGAGCGTCAGTTGTTGCTTTACGAAAGGAATCGATTGCTTTCTCGATTTGCCCTGAACTGAACTGTCTCTGACCTTCCTCATACGAAATGGCGGCAATTCGAGCGTCCATCTGTTGTTCTTTGGCCGCCATGCTCTTGGTGAATGCGAAGACTCCAATCGCACCAACCGCGAGAGCGATCAGTAAGAGAATCTCACGATTTAAGACGCGATATGTCGCCGCCTCATCCACAAAAAGTATCCTCCAGAACATGGCGGATTCCGCCCGATGCGGCGGAGTTCGCTTCCCTGTGGTTCTCGTCCCAGAGACAATTCATATCGGATCACGCTCCGGCCGCGAAGTAGCTATATGAAGCGAAGCCATCAATTTCGCACCGTCAACACGGGGCAACGGGCATGGCATAGAACTTGATGAGCTGTGATCCATGGAAGATGGGCGGCCATACGGGGATGGGAGGTGCGGTGCGATCCCATCACGATCAAGTCCGCACCCTGGCCCTCAGGCCCGTTCAGGATTTGCTCGGCCGAGGCTCCGGTTTTGACGATGATGTCCGTCGAGAGATCACCGTTGAGAGGAACAAGTTGCTTGAGGCGTTTCGTCGCTCTGTCGATCATAGCCTCGCGGTCTTCGGATCGACTATCGCTGGGCATCTCGACGACATGCACCACAATCAAGTGGGAGTGCTCCTGCTGCGCCAGCCAGTGTGCGTAAGCAAGAGCCTTTGCCGAACCAGGCAGCAAATCGGTCGCGCAGAGAATTCTTCGTAGCGCCAATTCCGGCGGCTTTGGGGAGACGCTTGGTCCGACTGTGAGCACGGGACAGATCGCCGAATAAGCAATCTCCTCCGATACCGAACCAATTAGAACTTTCCTCACGCCCCCTCGTCCATGCGTTCCCAGCACAGCCAGATCAGTTCGAAGATCCCGCATCAATTCAGACAAAACCAGGGCGACATCTCCCTCTCCCTCATTCTCCTTGATGAACTCTTGATGTTTGATGCCTTGGAACATCTCAGATGCCACAAGTTGCGCCATCTTCTTCTCTGCAGAGTGTCGAAAGTAGAGCGCGTCTGGGGGCTGCGCATTGCCGCAAATCTCCCCAGAAACAACGCTCACAATACTCAGTAGTCCATGGTGACGACGGGACATGCCGATAGCATAAGGTAGTGCCGCTTCCGAGCAAGACGAAAAATCAGTCGCAAACAGAATGTTGCGGATTGAAATGTCTGGAGTAACCTGCAAACTCATCGAACACTTCCCTGAGATAGCAAACATTTTGCGTTCGGTCTCGGTGCCTCTCGACTAAGACTTAGTAAGAGGCCTTACCATATCCGGAGCGTTTGCCATCCTACTGCTCAGGTTACTATTTTTTTCTGCTGCTCACGCGTAAATCGGCGACAAGACATGGCCCGATGCTCCTCCGGCCACTGCGTCGTCCTGTCGAAGAACGAGGCTGCCGATGCCGATGACAGGGCGGACACCGTCTGTCGTGGAAGGAGTGGGCGGCTGGTATTTTTGACCGGCGGCGGTGTGCTTATTGGGCTCGCAATCGGAGCCACGATGGCGTGGTTTGAGAGGTGGGTAGACGATGGGCCATTGAGATAGTAATCAGCATTCTGGTCCCGTATGCGACTTACCTCATAGGTGATCGAGCGCATGTATCGGGTGCGATCGCCGTGATTTCGCCTGCAGCATGTATATGAGCCGGAAGAGTCCGGGATACATATCGCCGCAGGTGCGCCTGCAGACGACAGCGGTATGGGACGCGCTAACGTTCGTTTTGGACGGGATTGTGTTCGTGCTGATCGGGCTGCAACGGCCATATGATTGTCGGAGCCAATTGGCATCAAAGCTCAAGAACATGAGACACGGCGTGTGTTGCTCCGAGAGGCCTTGGTGCATTTCGATAGGAAGCGGTCGAAGAATCTGGACCAGTCAGCGATGTTTGGGGGTTGATCGCGGGCTATCAACAACGATTGGATGCGATGCCAGCGGAACGGGAAGTGCAAGGGCTAGTCGATCAGACCCGGCGGAGCGATGCGATTTTGGAGGCGAGTCTAGCATCGCAGGAGGTTCCGAAATGACCGAAAATTACGTCCTAATTACCATTTGTCTATCGACCGTTCATGGTCCTCGTTTCGTCCTAGCTCTACAGACAAAGAAGCACTAGGAATTTCGGCTGACGCGATTGCTTCACGACGGCTGTATCATTGTTGATCAATCAATGCTTTGAACGCTGAGAGCAGGGAAGTCAGCCTCCGAGCGAAGGAGATTCTCACGAAGGCACTGTTGATCGTCGGATGCATGTTAATCGGCCTCGGGGTCGTTTCCCTCGCGTACTTCGCATCCCCTATCCGAATTCTGCTTGAGGCAAGCTTCGGACAAGAGCAGCTCGACCTTCTGATCCCAACCATGGGTGGGGCAATGCTCTTGATCGGCATTGCTATCTTGTTCACCATACGGCCTAAAGTAACCACGGACAACAAAGAGCCACGTAAACTCTGGCTCTGTCATGGCTATTGAAACCGTGGATGCGTGGATTCACGGCGTCCACAGGAACTTTGCCGATGTGATCCTATTCCTTGCGATCGGACTTGTCCTGTTAGCGCTTTTGCCAGCAAAACGAGAGCTAGTCGCGCTGGGAGTTGCGTGAACGAACGCAGAAACCCCCACTCTACGCGGATAACTGTTTCTTCTCGTCTTCGTTTCACGGTTTTTTCCCTGAGGGATGACAGTTTAGCGCAGCGGCTTTGGGTAGATTGCGCTAAATCGCCGAATCACTCATCGAACAAGCGCAGAGGCTTCAGGCGAGATCCCCGGAAAGTCGGGTTTTCGACAATGGGGCTGTAGTTGTAGAGGACGCGTCCAACCACCAAAGGGTTCGTTTGTAAACCTCCATCGGTGCCAGCATCGAAACGCCACACCTGTCTCATGCTCGCCACATTGGCTATCGTGATCTGGTCCAACAAGGAGTAGTGGTCAGCTGTAGCGCCGCCGTTGTAGGTCGACCAATCCGTTGGAAAGGAGCCGTGAGCGGTACGAGCGTGATATAGCCATGCTCCGGCGAATAACGCAGCTGTCACAAGCGGCGCGATTGCACTCATTTTGAAAAGACGAAGCGCTCGAATTCCTTCACTTTGCATTTGTCTTCAACGTTAGACTCTTGATGAATTGGCGAGCGCCTATACTACCCGATTTCAATCAACGCTTTCTAATCAGTCGCGGAGATGCAAGCCCGAAAACCGTAGTTTTCCTGAAACGGCCACCGCATTGTTGAAGATCACTCCCGTTGAGCCGCTATGAGAAGTGAACGGTTCTCGGTGAGTGCCAAGCGCTTTGGTTCCCCACCGTCAACCTCGGCTTCATCTGAACACAAGGCACACCTTCAACTGTTGGCACATTCGCAGTTAGAAGACCGCAGTGGTATGATCCTCACCAATCGGGCCCATCAAACTCCGGCCGCAGCTATCTTTCGCGGCCATTAACTCATTCTCCTTCGCTCATGCCTACGCGCCTGTCCGGGTGTTCTCCGAAGGACGGATGTGAAGGGGACATTGGCTGTGCAACTCCGAAAGTCACTTATCCTATTTGCGCTAAGCCTACTCGGCATCACCAACCTCCTCGAAGCGCAGGGTATCCCCGGATACACTCTACAGGAAACCGTCCTGGTACCAGTGACAGGTTCGTCAGTAGTGTCTCAGACCACCCTCTTACAGGGAGTCACCTACAAACTAAGAGCCGTTGGCACGGCACAAATGCAGGTCACCGTATTACCAGGCTTGGGTTACTACGAACAGGGTGATGCAGAATACGCATTCGACTTCTCCGGCTTTTTTCCATTTTTTCCAAATGACGCCAACGATTGCACGTTTCCGTCCGTAGACGTAGGCCTGGCAGTCAACGACACAACCAACAGCGCCGCGAAGACTCCGTACTGGGGCAACTACAACACCGCGCATATCTACACCACAAGCATCACTGGCGCCGGCGCGCCCATCAGCGTCAACTACCACAACTGCACCTATTCAGGCAGTCAAGGACTTCTAACCGTCCAGATCTTTCGCCCAATGAGCATGACCCTGAATGTGCCGCCCACATACACCGACGTCAGTCCCAGACTGCAGACATTTCCTCGCGAGACGCAACAATCCGTTTCGGGAAGAGCGAATGCCCTTGCGGCCGCCGCCAACGGCACGAGGCTGTATGCAGGCACCTTCGCAGGTGTTTGGCGTTCGGATGATGCCGGGCTCCGCTGGGAACAGATGACGCAACCACAACCTGCGGGCGGCGTCGATACAGTCGCCGGCGCTCTCTACGCTCCCGACGTCTACGACATCGCGGTCTCGCCGCAGAATCCTGATGTCGTCATGGCCGCTGTCATGTCCGATCTCCACACCTCATCCATGAACGGCATCTACCGTTCCCTGGACGGCGGAAACACCTGGACACTAGTAAAACAATTCGCCTGCTCAAACAGCGGGCCCGTCGGACAGATCGTGTTCGCCCCTGACGACTCAAACCTCGTCTACGCCGCTGGCGGGTGCGCAATTGGACTTAGCAACAACGGCGGTCAAACCTGGACAGAGAAAGCCATAAGCGGACAGGACGCCGTCTGGCATATAGCAGTAGGCGCGTTCGAGCCTCCACTCGTGGAGGCGCACACCACGGGTATCGGTCTACCGCCATTCGGAATAAGGCGCATTTACGCCCTCGGCTACAACCAGATTTCGTATTCCATCGACGGAGGCCAATCCTGGACGTTGGATGGCGGGATCAGCGCGATTCCGTCCGGCTTTGGCGCAGCCGCTGGCTCCACCAAT
The DNA here is from genome assembly GCA_963841335.1 of uncultured Acidobacteriaceae bacterium. Classification (GTDB taxonomy): domain Bacteria; phylum Acidobacteriota; class Terriglobia; order Terriglobales; family Acidobacteriaceae; genus Edaphobacter. The sequence goes on from CAWJCF010000001.1 coordinate 2,777,591, forward strand.
GGGAACAGCTCAAGAATTCTGATGATCGAACCAGGCAACAACAAGCGCGTCTTGATGTCTGATCCCGGACATTCGAACGGCCCGAGCTACTACCTCAGTCCGCGCTGCTTCGCCACCACCACTGTCGCCGATGGGACAGTCTGCAACGCCACTTCTGCCAGGGGATGCGGGGAAGGAAGCATCTGGCTGGGTGACTTCACGAACTTCGCTCCCTCCGATCCCAGTCATCAATCTGCGATTTGGTCACAGCTCCCATCTCCCCCAACCTATTGGGGAGTGACCACGCCGAGCGGCAACACGTTCGTCGACGTAAAGCCAATTCTGGGCAGTTACCTCGTCTTTCTGTCCGACATGTCCCACGTACACGTCTCGATGGGACTCCCAACATCAGGCGGCTGGCATCGAATGGAGGGTATGGACGCATCGCAGACCGCACCTCCTAATCCACCAAATCCTTACTGCAATAACCTCTACGTACACGCCGATCCGCATGCTCTTGTCGTCTCGCCGGATTTTTCTCTAACCCTGCAACCTGTCGCAAACGACGTACCTGCGCCTTACAACGAAAATAAGGTTGCCGCTCCCGGCGCCACTGGAGACATCTGGATGGCTAACGACGGCGGCGTCTATCACGCCAAAGGTGTATCCACCCTTTGGCAACCCGCCAGCGGTCTCTCTACGCTCGCGACTGTCAACATCGCAGGCATCGCTGTCAAGGGACTCGCACCCGCCCTCTATTTTGGCTCTGGAGACAACGCAGACTTCTACAGCCTAGACGGAGGCAGCAGTTGGAACATCCCCCATTCCTACTGCGGCGACTGCGACGCATGGTTCGCTGATCCCGCGCAGGTAGGGCAAGTCATGGGCTTCATGCCCTACGCGGGAGGCGGCGGTTTCTATGTGTTCACCAACCCCGCAAAGTACCCTGACGCGCAATCTCATCCTAGTGACGCTACTACTTTCGCCCACTGGTATTGTCCTAACGCCTGCAACGCTTCCAGCTCCTATTGGATTCGTGGCTACCGCCCCATGGTGCTCACACCGGCCGGAATAAACGCTCCCGCCACGGGAGACTATATCGTCATCGGCACAAAGAGCGATGGCACCCGCGCCGTCTTCCGCAAGGCAAATGCCGCGCCCATGAACGCGGCTACCGACTGGGAGAACCCGGCTAACGCAAATCAGTACGGGCCCGCGCTCCCCGAATGCGGAAATAACCCCACCTGCATCGATGCTGTACAGGCTTCAGGAGGACACGCAGGACCCGTGCTCTACGCCGGTGATCCCGCCAGTGGACCGAATGACACCCGCTACCATTACAAGACGTTGTGGAAGTGGACTCCACCAAGATTTCCGCGGCAGCATTCCATCTGGCAGCAAATAGTACCGTCCCCCAGCTCGGTTCCAGCAGGAAAAACTGCCTCCAACGCCTATCGTTTTTACGTCGATCCCTATAATCCGAGCACCATCTACATAATGGATGACTCCGCAATCAAACGCTCCGACGACGGCGGCGCAACCTGGCAGGTCGACGCCAGCCTCGACCGCGCAATCACAGAAAACCACCGCTACTCCTACACTGCAGACTATTCTGTCATCAAGGACATCATCTTCGTTCGCGGAGAAGACAAAACACGTTTCGCAGTCGGAAGCGCCGGCGTCTTCTACACCCTCGATGGAACAAACTGGCGCCGCCTTCTCAGCACGAGCGCATTGCCGAGTCACCCGGTTGCAGCCTACTTCGACAACATCTCCGACCCATGCGACCGTGCCCTGTATGTCGGACTCGCAGGAAGAGGGATCCTACGCATCGATCCAATTCCGCCCGCTGGCAACATCATTATCATAAGCCGTCCCTGCCCCAACCAAGTGGTCAACGCCCCGTAGTTCCTACACATTTCTCTTGCTCATCTCGCCCGCAAGATGCTCTGAGGCACGCATCGACACCGGCTCGTGAAGCTCGCTCCGTCCACGACGAACAGATTCTTGTGATCGTGGCTCTAGCAACATTTGTTCAACACGCGGTGTCTGTTCCTCTACGAAAACCATTTGGACATCCTCGATCAAATAGTCCTAAAACAGCAGGTTCTCAATACAGCAAGCCGACGTTCTAGAACGACTGTATGTCTTTGATTAAAAAAATAGAATATTCCCAATAGAGGCGAACATGGTTTCGAGAGAAGGCAATTATTGAAATGACGGAAGCGGTTTTGATGCGTTATGTAAATCGGAAATATATCCTCGAATCGGACTACAAACGACCTAAAACCTCCCGAGGTTATGAGGATCATTCGTGGACGACAACGAAAGACATCTTCTGTGGGCGTCTGCGGCTCGTTGTTTATTCGCCACAACGAGATATTTCTTGGTCGCTGTCGTTTCAAGAAACAATGGAACGGACACTGACGCAGGACATCGCGAAGGTTGTGAAGTCTATAGAAAATTCCACCGAAATAATGCGCAAAGAGATCATTGAGGCAGAACAAAGAGCAGAGACGCAACGTCGAGAGCGCGAGGACCAGAGCGCGCGCTGGAAGCGCGAAGAGGATCAAAGACGGATTGCAGACTCTATCAAGGAAAGCCGCGAACAACTGGCGCAGGTGATTCAATCCTGGGCGACGGTAATGAGTATTGAGCAGTTCTTGAGGGGCGTAGAGGAACGGGCGGTCGCTCTTGCAGAAGTGCAACGAGGGCCGTTACTTGAACGTCTTCGACTCGCTCGGGAATTCATCGGCAAACAGGACCCGCTCGAATTCTTCAATTCGTGGAAGACGCCGGAGGAACGACATATACCTCTCGCCAAAAGAAACCCATCAATTTGAATGGACGACGAAAAGTTCCATGGGTGGGACGCCATCCGGCCTGGATGCGAACTTCAAGCGGATATCAGGGAATGCAATTCTCTGATACATAAATGAAAATTCCCTGTTCCGTAGAGCCAGAGGTTGAGAGCTAAATTAGATAAACCACCTGAATGCAGGGCGATAGAGGCATTCCCGCTAAGGCAGTTAGCCGAAATCACGAGAAATTCCCTGTATTTTTCCCTGTTATCGGGAAATAATCGGAGAGAGCGGTTCGCCCCAGACTACATCCACCGCCATTCAGTCGTCAGCATTGCTCCATCGCCTGGTGTCGGGATTTCAGCTCGCGCACATGTCTTCTTCAGCGCTGCATCGGAGATTCCGAATCGTGAGCAAAGAGTCTTCAGCGGTTCGGACCAGACGAGATCGTAAAGCTCTTTTCGAGAAAGTCGCTCTGTCATCGCACCTCGAGGTTAAAAGAAATCACCCCGCCCTTCCGTTCATTGCAATTTCTAATCTGGGGGTGCCATCAACTCCAGAGCGATGCGTGCGTGGAGTCGCTCACTAAATCCAACCGGGAGCTCAAAAACACGATCATCCGCCGTGAGGACAATGACATTTCGTGTCGAATCCAGAATGGCGGAGCAGATCTCGCAGTGATCGAGGTGCTTCTGTACAGTTTCCCTCGTCTCTGCGGACAGCGTGCCGTCCAGGTAATCAGAAATATATTTCCAAACGTGTTTGCACTCTATGACCATGGGAGCCACCTCCTTTTCTGTGGACGATTCACTGTCCTAAGCTGGGGAGCCAACTGTTTTTGCAGCATCATACGCGCTCGATGCAGCCGGACCTTTACGTTGGACACGCTGATCTGTAGTGCTTGCGCTGTTTCGTTGATGTCCAGCTCCTCTACGTCGCGCAGAAGGAAAACCTCCCGGTATATATCAGGAAGCGCCTCAACTGCCTGCTGCAGAAGGTTTCGCACCTCTGCTCGCTCAACCGCTTCGGAGGGTATCTCCCGCCAATCTCGCAAGAGTGCGGGCGAAACGGTGCTTGCTTCGTCTGACGGATCATCTAGCGATTCGAAGCGCACTACAGCCTGCCGACGCAGACGGTTTCTCGCCTCATTTAATGTGATGCTGATGAGCCAGGTGCTGAACTTTGATTCCGAACGGAATGTGGAGAGGTTGCGGAAGGCTTTGACAAACGCCTCCTGAGCAATATCCTCCGCATCCGCTTCATTCTTCACATACGACAGCGCCATCATGTAGACTCTTCGCTCGTAAGGGCGAATCAGCTCGTGATACAGCTGAGTCTTCCCTGCGAGAATGTCGGCGATTGTCTCCGCCTCCGAGCGAATTGGCGTGCGCGAGTCCATCGCTAGACGGCAACCTTCAGCCGCTTCGCAATGAGAGTGTCAACAGCAAACAAGCCAGCGCCAAAGATTAGTACCATCAGAGAGGCGAAAAGGAACGTGTAAGGATCTGCCACGTAGAACTTGCCTGGATCGGAAAAGATCGACATGAGGGCTTCCCTGTCAGCTGTCCAATAAGCGACGAGCATGTTGATGGCGAGCAGAAGCGCTATCGGCCGAGACAACAGGCCGAGCATAAGCAGGATTCCACCCACAAGCTCGAGGATGGAAACGAAAGGCGCGCTGAAGCTCGGGAAGGGTATATTCAAACTGGCGAAGAAGGATACGATCTTCGGCAGGTTATGGAGCTTTCCCCAACCGGTTTGAGCAAACTGGAAGCCCCAATAGAGCCTCACCGCCAGAAGCATGGGAGATTGCAACAACGAGACTGCTGACACAGCATTTCGATACATACGAAGCAATTGGTTCATTGAATCCTCTTCCGCGAGTCTCCTGTGTTTGGAAAAAGAAGAATACCGTTTCGCTCGTTAGAGGCGGCAGGGTCCATTTGGTTACAATGAATGCTTTTTTTGCAGCCGTTCCGGAGAGAACTCCATCTGCTCGGTTGCCAATTTCCCCAATTTTTTCGAAAATACTTCACCGCTCTTGTAACCAAATTCGGTCCTCGCGATTCAAACAGGCGACAGGGGAAAGTCGACCTTCCCATGTCGCAGCTTCAGCTCCTCCAGTCAAACACGGGCCCCCAAACCTCAGGCGAATTGCCTGCTCAACCCTAGAAAGGAACCTCCATGAAGACCAACACTGCAAATACGCTGGCTTTGGCAGCTGCGTTCGCCGGAATCCTCGGTGGCACATCTGCCCGCCTCAACGCCCAGCCAGTTTCCGGACAGTCGGGAGCAACCGCGAATGGCTCTACCACACCAGGCGTACTGCTCGTCGCCGCCCAGGATCCGCAGCCTCCCAAGCATTCCTGTAAGGGCAAAAATGATTGTAAGGGACAGGGCGGCGGTGATGCGAAGCACGCCGGCAAGAACTCCTGCAAGGGCAAAGGGGCGTGCGCTACCGATGGCTCCGCGCCTCCCAAACAGAGCTAGCCTCTTGTGTAGGGGGCTTGGAACGGATTCAGGCCTCCTACTCACCATTGTTCATTTGCCGTTACACCGGAGGATCCATGCCCGCCAATCGCTTCAATGGTTATACGGACTTCGGCGTCGGCATCGGACTGCGAGTTCCACATTATGACCACATCTTCTCGAGGAAGCCTGTCGTCGACTGGTTCGAGATTATTTCCGAAAATTATATGGTCGACGCGGGACGCCCGCTGAAAGTTCTCGATCAGATTCTTGACCAATATCGCGTCGTTCAGCATGGAGTTTCCATGTACTTTGGAAGCGCCCAGCCGTTGAACCGCGACCATCTGAAGCGAATTAAGGAACTAACGAAGCGAACTAAGACTCCATGGCTGTCGGACCATCTCTGTTGGGGAAGTGTTGACGGCAGATATACACACGATCTGTTGCCGTTGCCCTACACCTTCGAAGCGGCACACGTCACGGCAGAACGTGTACGCCAGGTTCAAGACTTCCTTGAGATTCCGGTAGCTGTTGAAAATGTGAGTAGCTACGCCGAATATCACGAGTCCGAAATGACCGAGTGGGAGTTCCTGAACGAAGTCGTTCATAAAGCCGATTGCGGCATCCTGCTTGACGTCAACAATATTTACGTCTCATCGCAAAATCACGGCTTCAGTCCGATGGACTACGTGAACAGCATTCCCGCGGAACGGGTGGCGCAGATTCATATTGCCGGCCATTCGAAGTTCGAGAAATACATCCTCGATACTCATGATCATCCTGTGCTTGATCCCGTCTGGAAGCTCTATGCGCGCGCTATCGAGCGCTGCGGCCCAACGGCAACGCTTCTCGAATGGGATGACAACATTCCGTCGTTTGAAGAGGTCCACGCTGAGGCACTCAAGGCAAAGCAGTTCCTTCCGTCGCAGATACCAACGTCGGTGTCCAGTGAGGAGCCAAGGCTCGAGGAGGTGGGAGCGTGAACCTTTTGGAGCTTCAGCGGCGCATGGCAGAGGACGTACGGCGTCCGCTCACGCCGGACTACGAGATGCAAAAGGTGACTGAAAACGGTCGGCCGCTCGAAGAGGTCGCTGAAAGCTACATAAAACCGAACGATCGTCTTACGTCGTTCGAACGCCTTGAAATCTACAATAAGCAATATTGGTTTCGGGTGATCGGCGCGGTATCGGAAGACTTTCCAGCTCTAAATGCTGTCCTTGGATCGAAGAAGTTCGACGCGCTCATTCTCGCGTATTTAAAGGAGAACCCATCAACGTCGTGGACCTTGCGCGACCTTGGGGCGAAGCTACCCGACTTCCTGGACTCCCATCCGGAACTCGCAGGCAGGCGCTATCGTCTCGCCGTGGACGTTGCGCGCCTGGAGTGGGCCTACGTGGATGCGTTCGACGGTAGAACTCTATCGCCGCTGGCCGCCGAGGATGCACAAACGCTTGGCCCAGATTCGAGAGCCTCGCTGCAACCTCATCTTCAGTTGCTCGCGCTGCGCTATCCCGTCGACGACATCGTTCTCGCTGTGCGCCGAGATACTCCGGAAGCAGATATCGTGAGCAGCGCTGCAAGCCACCGGAAGGCGGCAGCTCGAGTCAAACTTCCCACTGTGAAACAACGGCAGGTTTTTCTTGCTGTTCATCGTTTTGATGACTCTGTGTACTATCGGCGCATCGAGCGGGAGACGTTTTTGTTGTTCAGCGCTCTACGGGCAGGGGCATCGATTGGCGAAGCCGTTGCTCAGGCTGTTGCAAAGACCAAGTTGACTCAGGAAGAGCAGGTCGCCCTGATTCAAGAGAGTTTCGCACATGCGTCCGAATTGGGCTGGCTTTGCTTACCTCACAACGAGGTCGAAGATCGTTCCGGACTTGTCGCATGACCATGCGTCTGACTTTGGCGTGCAAAGAACGTTATGCTTCCTTCTCGGGTCCGCCGGCAAACCCTTGGCTAAGCGGGGGTTGCTGACAAATGGAAGACCCTGAAAATATCCAGTCAGAGGGTATGGCAAAGCTTGAAATGAAAGTATTCCTCTATAACGACAAGGACGAGGGTTAACGCCGAAATCGCTATCTGAATAACTTCCATTTTTCGCTGGTGGAGTGTCAAAGGACGCAGACGCCAACGCGCCGCCGGCTTATTACGTAAATTCCTCGCGTGGTAGACGATGAAAAGGGTAAGGATCGAGCCCGTCAACGCACCGATCATCAGCGTCAGACGCAGCCAAGTGATGTCGTGGAAGCGATCGAGAGCAGCCCCCAACCCAACTGTCATCGCCAGCGAACTAAGCCCAACCGCGAAGCGAACTCCATTGATCGCGACGACGGCAGTGCAGACGCTCTGAAGGATGGAAAACAGAAGGCTGGAACCGGAAACGACGAGTTGTCTTCCCGATGCGAGAGAAGCGTCCTTCGACGCGTCTGGATTTTGCTTTGGAGTGACAACTTCCATTCGCGACACGTCCGATCCTCCTTTGATCCAGAAATATCCTGCATCCCTATAAATGATACCCGCTGGGTGGGAAAGGTTTAGTTTTGCAGGATTGAGTTTCCGACAAGTGCTCCACAAGAAAAGAAACTTGTATGCGGAGACGCGATGCAAGCCAAGACATGCAATCCGATCGTCAACGACTTGAGCCACGCGTCAACCGCCATGGGACTTACGTCAGCGATCCCCACAGATCCCCACATGGGTTCGATGTGGACCTTTAGCATGGAGCCATCCATATTCCGTATGCTCTTGGCGAGGGTGGGCAGGTACTCTGACCGGTAACGATCGATAAGCTTGCCCATGGTGACCGCGATCGGAACCGGCTCGGCAGCGCGCCCTCATTCAGCAGGCGGACCGATGTCTCCAGGTGCGTCCACAACGCCTTCTCAGTGGGGTAGTCGGCGACCTTGAACTTCTCCTGCTTCATCTTCCCGCGCGCGCGGTAGCGCCATTCCCCACGTCATCCCCGCGCAGTCTGTGGACCCTCCTGATCGATCCCCTCTGATATGCTTGACTCATGCGCGTCCCTTGCCTCTGTTAGTACGTCTATCCCCACAAAATCGGCCGAGTTTCAGGCCGATTCCAGCATTGCGTTGGGATTGTGGGGATCGCAAAGTCAGTATGTTATTGATTTATAACGTGCGCCCGTAGCTCAGCTGGATAGAGCGGCAGCCTCCGAAGCTGTAGGTCAGAAGTTCGAATCTTCTCGGGCGCACCATACTCATTTTTCCGCCGAGGAACGCTTCCAACTGGCTGAAGAGACAATCGTTATCGGAGTTCAAAATTCCTTTTTCGTGGTGGTAATTTAAGCCGCTGGGAAAGAGAACATTTTGAACTCTTTGTTTTTGGTCGAGATCGGCCTGCGTCCAAGCCATCGGAATGCTTGAGTTCTCCAAGTCCATGCTGGTGGACGTCGGTGTTGGTTGTCAGTTGTGGGCGGGTGACAGCAATCGTGTATAGCTATCCGATTGAGCCGGTTACCTGCCACCTGGACTTATGGGCGGATGACGGGCAAATTCAAAATGCCTCTCAACATCGACAAAGCGCTTAGGTAGATTTCGAAACGAGGGACTTCACTGCGGTAAGGAGATCCGTAGTGCCTTTGATGTGTTCGGTGTTCGGCACACCGAAGTTGATCCATCCCGAGTTAAAGCTGTCGAGCATTTCGATGTAAGCGCCGGAGCGGTCGGCGGGCATGCCGTGGTGGGACATGGTTTCTACCCAGGTCTCACGGGGAACAGGAACGGCGGTGATAGGCCGACCCAGGGCTTCTCCGAGGGCGACAGCAACGTCGTTTGAGGAATAGTAGGTTGGACCGGAGATTTCGATGAAGCGGTTTCCTTGCCAGGTTTGCAGAAGGGTCTCGGCTCCGATGCGGCCAATATCTCCCGTAGCGATGAGGGGATAGGAGTGTTCCAGGGGCTGGTAGAAGGCAAAGTATTGACCGGTCGCGCGGGCCGCAGGGATGCTGTGCATGATATTTTCCATGAACGACCCAGCGCGGAGGTAGGCACTGGGGATACCAGTGCTACTGAGTTGCTGCTCGAGGATGTGGGTAGTGGTGATGAGACCAAGGCCGGAATTCTTTTCACTGCCGATAGAGGACAAGAAAACGGCTCGGGGCGGTTTGGCGGCAATGATGGCATCCTTGATTGCGGCGATGCGGGCGGTGCTGTCGGGAAAACCAGGGTCCGGCGTCAGATTAGGCGGGATCATGGCAAAGATACCTTCGACACCGGTGAAGGCGGCGAGCAAGTTGTCGTCGTAGTTCGCGACAACGAGTTCGACCCCTCTATCTTTCCACGCTTGTGCTTTGGCTTCGTCTCGGACGATGCCGCGGACCTGCTCACCATGCTCAAGAAGAGTGTTTGCGATTGCACCGCCGACGTTGCCGGTGATACCCATGACTGCGAACATAGCAAGTACTCCTTGGAGTCTGACGGTCTTTGGATGAGGGCAGGCATCGGAATGCCGCAGTTTTTTTTGCAGAGCCGATCAGAAGACAAAATTGTGTTGTCGAGTAGCAGCCACCCAAAGAAGAACGGTAAAGGCCGCTAAAAAGTCGGCTTCTCAGCAAGTTCGCCTCGAAGTTGCCGATGAGTTCGTGTGGGCCTACGACGAAGGGGAATGAGAGGGCGTTCCAGTCTTTGTCGGCGTCGCGAGAGATGTCGGTGCCGTTGGGAACTATGGTGTACGAGGGTTTGGGTGCGGTCATAGGCAACGGAGGAGCGGTGGAAGGGGCGCCAGCCCTCAACCCTTAAGTCCGTCCCACGACCAGTGTGGGATGCTGAGGCCGTTCGGCACCTCATCGGCGGACCCGTGGTAACGAGACATCGTTGTCGTCGTCGCCCAGGCGAAGTAGTCGTGCAGTACTTGTCGCAGCGCACTGTCGTTGGCTAGCCCGACATCGACCAGAGCCTGGTCGAAGCAGGCGATTGCGCGGCGATCCATTTCATTATGCGCTCCGTTCCCGCTGTGCATCTTGACGACGGTGGTTTCATCACCATAGGAATCGGAATAGGTAGTCGGGCCGCCGAGTGCCTCAGCCCAGTAAGCGGCGAGTCGCTCGACATGCTGGGGGTGGAAGCCATGGCTAAACGCATGGGCGACCACGTCGTCGGCCATCACCCGACGGTGCCAGGCTACGGCGAGACCGCGCAGGCCGTCGATGCCACCCGCCGCCTCGAAGACAGTTTGCATGCATCCATGATGACGATTCTCCCCTGTCTAGGCAAGTCTCGGGTCTAACGGACGGGTAAGACCGGTTTCTCCTGCGGCACTTCAACTGAACTTTCCGATAACCCGTGTCGGGAAGTTCGCTTTCTCAATGACATTCAGGCATTAGCCTGCGTATGATGCCCCGCAGATAAATGCATTAACAGGTTCTCAGGTCCGGTCTTTCAGGCCGCCGTTCGGGGGAGATCCATGAATCGTGAATTGGCATTGAAGATCGTACTGGCGGTGGTGGGACTCATCTTTATCGGTCTAGGCTATCCTATGGTGGTGTTTATCCGACAAGAGCCTGCACTTTCAATGCAGTTCAGCCTCTACGTCACACTGGGAGTCTTTCTCCTTCTAGCCATCCGCAATCCGTCGGCGAATCGCAGCGTAATTGCCTTCACAGCATGGTCAAGTTTCGCTCATGCTGCGCTCATGGGCACCCAAGCATGTCGCAACATGGTCGCACGCGGAGAACTGGTCGGCGTCGCTGTTCTTGTGATTATCGGTGCCGTCTTAGTCGCGCTCGCGCCATCAAAGCAGCTTCGGGGGTGATGCGATGTCTGCTGTGGTCGAACTGCCTGCAATGTCGGCATATCGGCTACTCCGACCCGATTGTTTCCGAAAACGCCGTTTTTCGCGCAATACTGCAATCCTGTCCCGTTGCGAGAACCGCCCATGCGATCCGCGCCAGCTTGCGACGTCTGGAGGTTCGCGGTGAAGGTGATTAGGGTGAACTTCTTCTTCAGTAGCAGTCGATAATCCTCCTTGAACCTGCCAACAAGATCACCCACGCCAAAGTGGGAGATCAAGCGGCGGACCATCTCAGTAACCCCGTTTTACGTGCACTACAAGAGGAGAATGACTGCTTCCGCATTGCCGACCATCCCGGAGTTGGTAGCGCTTCGTAAAAGTGACCGGTGAGATCATCTGAGGTCTGACGTCAAAAAACCGACTGTGTCGCGTACGTCGAGGGACGCAAGTGCGGTCATTGTCTTTTGCCAGGTAGCTTCGATGTCTTCGCGGTCCATTTTCACCAAGGGTCTGGTGTTCGCCGTCTCCCAAACGGCAGTTGCCTGCTCCACCAGGGCACTACGATCCTCCGTTCCTTGCAGCTTCGGCGCGAGTCGTCCGATGGTCGAAAGCAGGCGAATGAGGACGGCAGGGTTGTCTGCGGCTGCCTGACGAATCTGATCGAATGCTTGTTTAACAAGTCGTGGAAGGAGCAACGGACGTACCTGAAGGCGCAGCTTTCCGTTTGTATCGAACCAAAGCCCGCTCCTCTGCGGGGCGTCGGCAAGAATCGTCAGGGCCTCTCCGAGCAGGTCCACGGAGGCGACGCCGGTGAAAGTGTCGTTGATTGCTGGACTAAGAGCACGAATCGCAATCTCGACGATTTGAGCGACCCCGAACTCCAAGTCCTGGGACAGGACACGGTGACGTCCCATCGTAATGCCGTGCGTAACCAGGGGAGTCAGAGATGCCAGCTTCGATGCGGGCGAGATGGAGGCGAGAGTCTCGCCCTGCAGCACGAATTGCCCGGGCCTGAAAGGGATGGAGATCAGCGCACCTGCTTTGGCGGCAGCACTCACCAGCGCCCGATGATCGATCTCCTGCAGGTAGCCGCTCGCTGGGCTCAACATGGCTCCACTTTCGCTCATGGTCCGATGAGCTTCAGAGCCTTCCAGATGCGGTAGATCCGTCTCACTCTTGCTGTAAGGAGCGGCGAGTTTCACTGCGCGGCGAAGGTCGTCGACGATCCGCCCGATGGCATCAGGATTCTGAATCAAGACTGCGACGCGGTGACTGTAGAAGACGAGAAAGCCGAAAGCCGCCAGGACAAGGAACCAGCTTGTGATCAGCGACACCTGCGGGATAAACGAGGTGTGCTCATCCTTGTGTGTGACCAGGAAGACCAGAAACACATAGATGAAGGCCCCCATGAAGAGGCCAATGCAGACCTGTGTCACCCAGTCTTGCACGAAGCGATACAGCAGGCGCGGGCCAAACAGATTGGCCACCATGGACAATACCAGAAGGGCCACGGAAAAGATGAGCGCCAGTACGGTACTGACACATCCCAGCATCGCGCTTAGAATCGCCCGGGCATCGTCGATGCCACCCATCGTGAACCAATCTGGAATGTGGATCACATGATAGGCAGCCAGCATGTCCGGCGTTATCGTGATCGCGAATAGGGCTACAGCTGCCAGAGACATCTTGAGCGGTACTATCCACAAATTGACATTGTGGTTCGACGATGTGAGGCGAAAACCGGACATCAAGATGCTCCTGAGACAAACTGTGGGTCGAATGAGATAGGGGCTATGGAACTGACGTCGATTGACGAAGGCTGTCTTCCACGATGCATCGCACCTTTACTCAATCCGATGCGCGTGACGGAACTCGTTAGGACAGAACGACTTGCTTTGGCGCATCAGCTACAGCTTCGACGATCGCCGAGAGATACAGAAGAGAACTGCGATCGGTCGACGGAGGGAGCGCAAGGGCCCACCAATTGAGTTCGTTTTTCAAACCCAAACGATAGACTATGAGTCATTTCAACATGCGAAATATAAAAAAGGCATAAAAGAGATGGCCCGCAGACTGGGACTCGCTTGACTAACGCAACCCCTGAGGTCTGTGAGTCCACATACCCGCCTTGGACCTCGCACTGGAATGCTGACTTGAAAAGTGCCACCGCAAGCCCGATCCGCCGATGAGACCGTGGTCATCCGAGGGTGCAGGTCTGATTTATTCTGTGAATGGAATGGGGAGAAAATTATGGCGTAGCCTGATGGACTCCACCAGCAGTCGTTCACTGCGTGGCAGGAAGGTGCAGATTCAGGTTTCTCGCGCGGTTGAGCTTGAGGGTTGCTGCGCGGTCGACCGCACTCATGGAAATGCGCAGGTGCCTCTCGTCGGGGTCGACGTAGTGCAGGCCGTCGTCAGAGGTGAAGACGCTTACGGCGGAGAGGGTCGTACCGTCCTTGAGGACAATGGCAAAGGCCTGTGGCTCGGACTCGGAGGTTGTCGACAGCGCGGAGGGGGAAGAAGCCGCGCCTGTTGCAGGCCATTTGTAGTCTGTGACCACAGGATGCACCGGCGGCTCGACCACAGGATGCACCGACTGCTCGACGATGGGGGGAACAGGGGTGGCTGCTGAACGAAAAGAACCGGCTGGGGCGCGTAGGCGTACGCGTCGCCGGAGTCGTAGGGCAGGTATGCGTAGCCGAATCCGTAGGGCGAGACGGCCCGGGCGCGGCTGAAACCGTAGCCACCCCGGGCGAAGCCATGCCCGGCTCCGCCGCGGCGCTGGGCGCAGGCATCGTTAGCCCCACTCACAGCAAGGAGCCCAAACAAGCTGAGCAGGATCGTCCGCAGCATGGCCCGGCCCTCGTGAGGAGGACTCTAACACCCGGGCCTGCGATTGTAAATCCTGTGTTGTCCTGCTCCCCAAGGGGATCAAGCTGAAGGCTAAGGCAGATATTAGAGCTCGAAAAATCCCAACACAAGATCCCCACACGACCCCTGATTTCGCCTACTTTTCAGGGTGTCTGGATTACTCCAAGTGATTGATTCTTTACGCAACACGCCCCTTCGGGGGCTGCCGCTCTATCCAGCTGAGCTACGGGCGCGTACCTTAGGCCTAGCATGATCCCATCCAGTTGACAGCGCAGCCCCTTCGCATTCAGCATCAAAGCAACGCAGCCCCATAGAGAAAGCGAGACTCCTCCATATGTTCCTCCGCTCCCTGACAACCGCCGCTTGTTGCACCCTCTTAGCCGCAACAACTTACGCTCAGATGTCCATGCCCATGGACAACTCCAAGAAGCCTATGGCCAGCCCAGCGGCCGAAACCAGCGTCACCCTCAGCGGCAAGACCATCACCATCCACTACAACTCCCCCCGCCTCAAAGGCCGCACCATCGGCTCCGATATCGTCCCCTTCGGCGAGGTCTGGCGCACCGGAGCCAATCCCGCAACTACCATCATCACTCCCACCAACCTCAAAATTGGCACCTTAGACGTTCCCGCCGGAACCTACACCCTCTTCACCTTGCCCAACAAGGACCAGTGGGTCTTCATCGTGAGCAAGAAGACCGGCGAGTGGGGCATCCCCTACCCCGAAGGCAACGACCTCGGCCGCACTCCAATGACCAGCAAGCCCGTCGCTTCGTCGCAGGAAAACATGTCCATCAGCTTTGAAAACACCCACGGAGCAACCACGGAACTTCACGTCAAATGGGGCACTACCGACGAATACGTAACCGTCAAAGCCCAGTAGATCCGCCGGTCTCGCGCGCTTCCTTCTCCGCACGAAGCTTCTCCATCACGGAAGCAACCAACTCCTTCGCTCCCGTAATATTCGCCACCACAGCCTGCAGATCGAGCGCCGGAACCTTCGGGTTTCGCGCGCTCGTGCAGTAAACCCCATGCTGTCCCACCAGCACCAGCGCATCAGTCAGCACATCCAGCGTCACCGCCAGCCGCCCGCGCGCCTCTCCCATCATGAACTCATGCTTCTCGAGTTCGTCCTGCCGGTCATAGAAAACGGACAAGCTACCACTCCTTCGCAGCCGTATCGATGGTGACGCCGTTCGGAGCAGCCGGAGCCTTCCACCGCAGCACAGGCTTCCGCGCCGCCGTCGTCTCATCCAGCCGTTGCACCCGCGTTGTATGCGGAGCCGTCTGCACCAGCTCAGGATTCTCCTCTGCCTCGCGCGCAATCTGCTTCAGCGCATCGATCAGCAAATCCAGCTCTTCGCGGCTCTCGCTCTCCGTCGGTTCAATCATCATCGCGCCCTGCACGACCATCGGAAACGAAACCGTATAGGCATGGAAGCCATAGTCGATCAACCGCTTGCCCATATCGCCCGTCTTCACGCCATTCTTCGCCTGCCGCTTATCCGAAAACACCACTTCATGCAGCGACCGTGTCTTGTACGGCAGCTCAAACGTGTCCTCCAGCTTCGCGCGAATGTAATTCGCATTCAGCACGGCATCTTCAGTTGTCTGTCGTAACCCATCCGGTCCATTCGCCAGAATGTAAGCCAGAGCCCGCACAAACATCCCAAAGTTTCCATAGAACATCCGCACACGCCCCACACTCTGCGCACGGTCGTAGTCGAATGTCAGTTTCCCTCCGCGCTCCACCAGCACCGGAGTAGGCAGAAATGGCTCCAGAATCTTTTTGCAAGCCACCGGGCCCGACCCCGGACCACCGCCACCATGCGGAGTAGAAAACGTCTTGTGCAGATTCAGGTGCATCACATCCACACCAAAATCCCCAGGCCGCGTCTTGCCTACCAGCGCGTTCATATTCGCGCCATCCATATAAAGCAGCGCGCCCTTCGCATGCAGAATATCCGCGATCTTATGAATCTCGCTCTCAAACACGCCAATTGTCGAAGGATTCGTCAGCATCAGCGCGGCGGTGTCCCCATCCACCAGCTTCTCCAACTCCGCCAGATCCACCATGCCTTCCGCATTCGACTTCAAATTCTGCACTTCATACCCAACGACAGCCGCAGTAGCAGGATTTGTCCCATGCGCCGAGTCCGGAATCAAAATCTTCTTCCGAGCATTGCCCAGGCTCTCGTGATAAGCCCGAGCCAGCAAAATGCCCGTGAACTCCCCGTGCGCCCCCGCCGCCGGCTGCAGCGTAATCGCATCCATCCCGCAGATATCGATCAGGCAGTCGCTCAGCATCTTCATAATCTCGAGCACGCCCTGCGACAACGACTCCGGTTGATAAGGATGCGCCTCGGCAATCCCCTCCAGCCGCGCCACCAGCTCATTCACGCGCCCGTTGTACTTCATCGTGCAACTACCCAGCGGAAACATCCCCAGATCAATCGCATAGTTCCACGTAGAGAGCCGCGTGAAGTGCCGCACAATCTCAATTTCGCTTAACTCCGGCATCACACCCAGATCCGTTCGCACCGCATCACCCAGCAGGGAAGCGGCATCCACCGCCGGAACATCCAGCTCACTCAACCGATAAGCCTTCTTCCCAGGCGAAGACTTCTCAAAAATCAAATCCTCGTTCTGATTAACGTGCGTCGTAGCCTTCTTAGGCGTCCCTACAAATTTCGCGTCTGCCATTCCAACCCTCACAACTTCCTGCTTCTAGGTAACCCAAGGCTTCAGCCTTGGGCCTCTCCCGTCGTCACTGAATCGGGGCTTTAGCCCCTGGAGTATGCTTTGCTTCTCCTTCGAAGAGCAACTAAAACTCCTGCGAATCCCCTGCATCGCCAGTCTCCGAATAACTCCCAGCCTCCGGAGCATCCAAATCCTCTTCCCGCAACGACAACCCAAACACAGCGCCGTTCTCAAACTCAATCGTCAGCGCATCGCCTTCTTCGAGCGAAGCCTGCACAACCTTCTCGCCAATCTGAGCGCACAGCGCATTCCGATACTCCGGCTCACCATACGCCACTGAAAAATCCGCTAACAAAACATGCGGCCAGACATACAGCGTGAATAACGGAGCATCGAATCGCAGCTGCAAAAAGTCCTCGACGAACTCAACCGCCTTCAATTCCTCGCCGATAACCGCCGACACATCCATCGCTAAGCCTTGCCTGCAATCGCCGCCGCAGCCGAATCAATCTGCGCTTTGGTATTCAACTCGGTCGCGCACCACAAACTCGCACCCACGCCCAGTTCGGGATACCACTTCGCCAGCGGCAGCCCACCAATAATCTTCTTCCCAAGCAGCGAAGCATTCACCTGCTCAGCATCCTTGCCCAAATCCAAGACAAACTCATTGAACCGCGGAGCCCCGCCAAACAGAACCTTGCCGTTCTTCGCAAGAGTCTGCGCAGCATAGTGAGCCTTCGCCAGATTCTGCTCGCCAAGCTCCTTCAATCCCTTGCCATAGACCGTCAGAAACACCGTAACCATCAGCGCAACCAGCGATTGATTCGTACAGATATTCGAAGTAGCCTTCTCACGCCGAATATGCTGCTCGCGCGTCGACAGCGTCAGCACAAATCCGCGCTTGCCTCCCATATCTTTCGTCTCGCCCGCAAGCCGCCCCGGCATCTGCCGCAGAAACTTCTCCTTGCTCGCGATCACACCGCAATAAGGCCCGCCATAACCTACTGGCACGCCAAACGCCTGCGCTTCCATCGCCACAATGTCGGCCTCTTTCGGAGGCTTCACAATCCCCAGCGACACTGCCTCAGCAATCGCAACAATCAACAGAGCGCCTTTCTTATGCGCAATCTCAGCAATGGCAGCAACATCTTCAATCGTCCCAAAAAAATTCGGCGACTGAATCAGCACACAAGCCGTATCATCCGTAATCGCCACATCCAGCTTGGCCAAATCCACGCGGCCGTTCGCCGCATACTCCACCAGCGCCACCGGAATCTCCTGATGCAACGCATACGTTGCGAGCACCTCGCGATACTCCGGATGCACCGTCTTCGCCACCACCGCGCCGTTGCGGCCCGTCACCCGCACCGCCATCATCACGGCCTCGGCCACGCCGGTCGACCCGTCATACATGGACGCGTTCGCAATCTCCATCCCCGTCAGCTCACAGATCATCGTCTGGAACTCGAACAACGCCTGCAGCGTGCCCTGCGCAATCTCCGGCTGATAAGGCGTATAACTCGTCAAAAACTCGCCGCGCGAAACCACCGTATCGATCAGCACCGGCCGATAGTGCCGATACGCACCCGCGCCCAGAAAGCTCGCATAGCCCGTAGCATTCTTCTCGGCAAACGCCTTGAAGTGCTCAATCACCTCCTGCTCACCATGCTGCCGCGGAACATCCAGATCGCGCGTCAGCCGGTACTCAGCAGGAATCGTAGAAAACAAATCGTCAATCGACGCCACGCCAATCTCGGCGAGCATCTCCGTGCGGTCCGCAGGGGACTTCGGCAAATAGCGCATCTTTTAGTGTCCGGTCTCTTCGCTAATAAATTTTTCGTAGTCCGCCGCACTCAGCAATCCATCAACCTGCTTCGCGTCAGAAAGCTCGACCTTCAACAGCCAGGTCGTATTCGCATCCGAATTAATCTTCTCCGGAGCGTCCTTCAACTCTTCATTGATCGCCGTCACTGTGCCCGAAACCGGCGCAAACAAATCCGACACCGCCTTCACCGACTCCACCGATCCGAAGCTCTTCCCCGACTCGATCGAATCGCCAACCTTCGGCAGGTCCACAAACACAATGTCGCCCAGCGAGTTCTGCGCGTAATCCGTAATGCCAACCGTGCCGACCTTGCCGTCGACCTGAATCCACTCGTGTTCCTTCGTGTAGCGATAACCTGCAGGGTAAGCCATGAATTGTTCTCCAGAATAGGTGTACTTCTATTGTAGATTGCTCGCCGCTAGCTCGCTTTTTTCGGCCGTTTATAGAACGGCATCGCCACAACCTTGGCCTTCACCATCTGTCCTCGAATCTCCACCGCAACCTCCCTATCCAGCGCAGTGAAATCCACCGGAACATAAGCCATAGCAATATTCTTCTTCAAAAACGGCGAAGGCGACCCGCTCGTAATCTCGCCAATCCGCTTCCCATCAAGCGAAAACACCGGATACCCATCCCGCCCGATCCCGCGCTCAATCATCTCGAGGCCCACCAGCTTCCGCTTCGGGCCACCCTCTTCCTGAATCTTCACCAGCGCATCGCGCCCAACAAAATCGCCCTTGTCGAGCTTCGCATATCGGCCGAGTCCCGCCTCAAACACATTGATAGTGTCCGAAATCTCATGCCCATACAGCGCCATCGAGGCCTCCAGCCGCAGCGTATTCCGCGCGCCCAGCCCGCAAGCCAGAATCCCGAACTCCGCGCCGGCATCGAGCACCTCCTGCCACACGCGCGCGCTCGTCGGCTCATCCGACGGAATATAAATCTCAAACCCATCCTCGCCCGTATAACCCGTCCGCGCGATCATCACATTGTGCAACCCGCACACCTGTCCCCACGTAAACCAGTAATTTTTGATTCCGCTCAAATCGGTGGAAGTCAGCTTCTGGAGCGTCTCCGCCGCCCGCGGCCCCTGGATCGCAAGCTGCGTGTAGTAGTCGCTGAAGTCATTCACATGCACGCCCGGCATAGCCCCAACCTGTTGCCGAACCCACTGCACATCCTTCTCCCGCGTCCCCGCATTAATCACAATCAGGTAGTCGTTATCCGAAAGCTTATGCACCACCACGTCATCCACAAAAGTTCCATTCGGATACAGCATTGCGGAGTAATGCGCCTGCCCCACCTGCAACTTCGAAGCATCGTTCATGCAAAGCCTCTGCACCGCCGCCAGCGACCCCGGCCCGCGCAACTGAATATCGCCCATATGCGAAACATCAAAAACACCCACAGCGGTCCGCACCGCCATGTGCTCGGCAATTAGCCCGCAGCAATCCACCGGCATATCCCAGCCGCCGAAGTCCACCATCTTGGCCTTCGCAGCCCGATGTACCGCATTCAACGCTGTCTTCCGTAGTTCCGTCGCTGTCTCAGCCATGGCAATATTCCTGTCTTTTCGCGAGTGCCGCCTCTAAAACGATAGCACTCATAGACGCCACTCAACCACTCGCGCCCAACACGCTTTCATGAGATTCACAACGCACGAACGACCTACACCGTCACCGTCTCCCGGTACTCCCCAAACACGCCCCGCAACACATTCGCAATCTCCCCCACCGTCGCATAGCTCTCCACCGCCTGCAGAATCCGCGGCATCAAATTCTCCCCACCCCGCGCAGCCTCCTCCACCCCACGCAACGTTGCAGCATGAACTCCCACGTCACGCCGCGCCCGCAAAGCCCGCAGCCGCTCCACTTGGCGCCCCTCCAGCGCTTCATCGATCCGTTGAATTGGCACCGCAGCATCCTCACTCGTAAACTCATTCACCCCCACGACAATGGCGTCCTTCTCATCCACGGCCCGCTGGTAGTCATAAGCAGCATTCTGAATCTCCCGCTGCACATACCCCCGCTCAATCGCCCGCAGCATCCCATAGTGTCCGCCAAGATCGAACCGCGCAATCGTCGCCATATACTCCTCCGCCCGCCGCTCAATCTCATTCGTCAGCGACTCCACATAAAACGACCCCGCCAACGGATCGACCGTCTGCGCAACCCCGCTTTCATGCGCCAGAATCTGCTGCGTCCGCAAAGCAATCCGCGCAGCCCGTTCCGTCGGCAGCGCCAGAGCCTCATCAAACCCGTTCGTATGCAGGCTCTGCGTCCCCCCCAGAACCGCCGCCAGCGCCTGCAACGTCGTCCGCACAATATTGTTCTCCGGCTGCTGCGCCGTCAGCGTCGACCCCGCCGTCTGCGTATGAAACCGCAGCATCCAACTCCGTTCCTTCTTCGCCCCAAAATGCTCCCGCATAATCCGCGCCCACATCCGCCGAGCCGCGCGAAACTTCGCCACCTCCTCCAGCAGATTGTTATGCGAGTTGAAGAAAAAACTTAGCCTCGGCGCGAACGCATCCACATCCAAACCCGCGTCAATCGCGGCCTGCACATAAGTCATGCCATCGGCCAGCGTAAACGCAACCTCCTGAACCGCCGTACATCCAGCCTCACGCATGTGGTATCCCGAAATCGAAATCGTATTCCACTCAGGAACCTCCTCCGCCGCCCACGCAAAGATATCCGTCACGAGCCGCATCGCATGGTTCACCGGATAGATATAAGTCCCGCGCGCAATGTACTCCTTCAAAATGTCATTCTGGATCGTCCCATTCAGCTTTTTCACCTCCGCGCCCTGCCGCTTCGCCACTGCAACATAAAGCGCCAGCAGAATCGAAGCCGTGGCATTGATCGTCATCGAGGTCGAAATCGAATCCAACCGAATCCCCTCAAACAACCGCTCCATATCCTCGATCGAGTCGATCGCCACCCCAACCTTCCCCACCTCACCCAGCGCCAGCCGGTCGTCCGAGTCATACCCAATCTGCGTCGGCAGATCGAACGCCACACTCAACCCTTTCGTCCCATGCGCGAGCAGATATTTATACCGCCGGTTCGACTCCTCCGCATCCCCCATCCCCGCATACTGCCGCATCGTCCACAGCCGCCCGCGATACATCGTCGGCTGAATCCCACGCGTAAACGGAAACTTCCCCGGCTCACCCACCTCAGCCGCAGCATCGAACCCCGCAAGGTCCTCCACCCGGTAAACAACCTCCACCGGAATCCCCGAACTGGTCTTGATCTCTTCCGACATGCCGCTCAAGTGTACCCGCACCCTCGACCCGCTAGCCCTGCCGGCTCAGACGGTTCGCCTTCACAAAACTGCTCACGCAAAAATACCCAAACACGACCGCGACGCACACGCCAGCCAGAAACCTAATGTGATCCTCATGGTTCACGGCCGTCTCATGCATCGCCGCCCGCAGCCGCCACGCCGCTCCGCCCGCGGTCATGGCAAACAGCCCAAAGAACACCCCCGTCAACTCCAGCCACAACACTCCCGACAGCTTCACCAGCGGCTTCCCCACTGCCGCCCCAAACCGCTTACTGCCTTCCTTCAATCCCTGCCCCGTCTGCTGCACCTGCGCTGCAGTCCGCGTCACCCTCTCGCCCAATCCGACCCTCGAATCAGCACCCGAATCCACCCTCGCACCAGCAGTCTCAGTTGCCTTCGCAGAAGGATTAGGAGCCGTCGCCGCGTCCATCGCGGCCTTCGCCGTCTTTGCCGCCAGCCGCGTTCCAATTCCCAGCGCTCGTCCAAAGCGAACCGAATCCATACCCGAAAGTGTACCGTTCCCGCCTCACCCCGCGAAACCCACAACCCAAACCGGAAAACGCCGTAGAAATTTGCTGCATCCAACCCCGCAGGAAGCATCAAGAAGTTGAAAGCGATCTAATAGCGATTGAGGGGGCAACATCATGAAAAACGTTCTTTGGATGGTCTGCGGTTTCTGTGCTGCATCAATCGGTTTTCTTGCATGGACGTCTACCCGAACCCCGCCCGTCGAGCTCCTCGCCCACCGTCTCGAAAAGGCCTGGGCCGACCACCACACCGTCGTCGAAACCGTCTAACTCCCCTCGTTTGATACAGAAACAAAATTCATTGCACCCCCGAACCCTCAAGCGTATTCTCTTAAAAGTTACTAGGTACGCATCAAGTACCCGCAATGCCGTTCCCGCCGGTCGACTGGGCCGGGAATACCCGATGCGTGGTGAAAGTTCGAACCATAGGGCAATCCCGGAGGTGGCATTGAATCAGAAGGTAAAAAACCTTATCCAGAAACTTGGCGAAGCCATTCACGAATCCGTCTCGGAGTCCGAGGACATCGCAGGCGTGGTCAAAAACATTCGCGAACAGGGTTTTGATGTCCTGCTCATGCTCGAGGCAACCATCGGTCTCAACGAGGTTGAGGCGGAAGCCTCCGAGCCAACCGAACCCGCCGCCGAAGACGATGCAGACGGCCCGTTCACACGCAACGACCTCACCTTTTTGAAGTCGCTCCGCATCAGTCTCACCGACGAGCCGACCCCCGAGACCCCGGAAGCCTAGCACTCGTCCGCCGTACCGCTATCCAAAACAGGCTCGCAATCGCCGAGTCTGTCCTCTCTTGCGTACCCACCTCCCAAAAGTTTAACGCCTGCGTGGTAGACTCGCGTTTCTCCATTTCATTGGAGAACGGTGTGCATCTGAGTCATGTAGTTAGTTCTTCCGCCCAACGCAGTGCCGGAGTTTTTGACCTATGAGAGATACGCTTGGCGTCTTACTTGCCGGTGGTGCTGGCGAACGCCTCTTCCCCCTTACCCGCGATCGCGCCAAGCCGGCCGTACCCTTTGCCGGCCAGTACCGCATCATCGACATCACTCTCTCCAACTGCATCAACTCAGATCTCCGCCACGTCTACATCCTCACGCAATACAAAGCGCTCTCCCTCAACCGCCACATCCGCGAGGGCTGGGGCCCGGTCGTCGCCAACGAGCTCGGCGAGTTCATCGAGATCCTCCCGCCCATGCAGCGCGTCTCAAAATCCTGGTACCAGGGCACCGCCGACGCCGTCTACCAGAACATCTACTCCATCGGCGCCGAAGAACCCAAGTACGTCCTCATCCTGTCCGGCGACCACATCTACAAGATGAACTACGCCCTCATGATGGAAAGCCACGTCGACTCCAACGCCGACGTCACCATCGCCACCCTTCCCATCTCGCCCTCCGAGGTCTCCGCCTTCGGTGTCGTCGAAGTAGGCCGCACCGGCGAGGTCATCGGCTTCGAAGAAAAACCCAAAGAGACCAAAATTCGCTCGCCCTTCAACCCGGACATGGTTGACGTCTCCATGGGCATCTACCTCTTCAACACCGACATTCTCCTCCCCGAGCTCATCAAGGACGCCGAAGACCCCAACTCCAAGCACGATTTCGGCCACGACATTCTTCCCCGTCTCCTCGGCCGCTACAAGATGAACGCCTACAACTTCGTCGACGAGAACAAGCAGAAAGCCCTCTACTGGCGCGACGTCGGAACTCTCGAGGCTTATTACGAAGCCAACATGGACGTGGCCGGCGTCACTCCCACCTTCAACCTCTACGACAAAGCGTGGCCCATGCGCACCCGTCCCTATCAATACCCGCCTGCCAAATTCGTCTTCGGCGAGCCGGGCCGCACCGGCATGGCCATCAACTCCATCGTCTGCGCCGGCTCAATCGTCTCCGGAGCCGTCGTTCGCAACTCCGTCCTCTCCCAGGACGTCCGCGTCAACTCCTACGCCGACGTCGACTCCTCCGTAGTCTTCTCCCACGTCAACATCGGCCGCCACTGCCGCATCCGTCACGCCATCATCGACCGCGACGTTCACATTCCCGACGGCACCGTCATCGGCTACGACCCCAACGAAGACAAGAAAAACTACTTCGTCTCCTCCAACGGCCTCACCGTAGTCACCCGCGACTACTCCGTCTACGAAAACCCCGTCTCCCCCGAGTTCCTCCAGCAAGGCAACAACTGGTAAACCAAATGCAATCGACCGCGGATTAAAAACAAAAGATGTTACGGATCAAAGGCAATTGAAATCGCCTTTCAATCCGTAACATCCGTGTAAATCCGCGGTCGCCCGCTATTACTTCTTCTTCCCGATCCGGTAGATCACTCCACCCGAAACTCCGACAAACTCCCGCGTCTCAGTCCCGAAGTGTTCCAGGATCAAGTCCGGCGAAAACCGGATCGCCCAGTTCTTCTTCACGTTGAAGTCGACGCTCCCACCCAGCGCTGCCATGGGCTTAATACGGTTCGTGTACAGCCCGACCTCCGATTCATCCCCCGGAAGCACATGGTTCAAGCTGTAGTTGAAAATGCCAGCCGACACGCCAAAATACCCATGGAAGTTGAGCGCTGCATATTGGTTCTTCGGGCCGCGGTACTGCGTTCCCAGCATGCCCGTGTACAGCGACACCAACGGCCGGTTATTGACGCCCGTACCGTACATCGACGGCGGTGTAGTTCCGCCATTGGCAAACACCGGCGTCGTCCCCGCATCGTAACGAAAATCCGCAGTCGGGCCCAGGTTCCTCGCCCAGTTCTTCACGGGCAACCAGTAGGTCAACGACACCTCCGCGCCACCCATGTTCATCCGCTTCGGCAGGTTCTGCCCAGCCATGAAGTTCATGAAGTTGAACGCGCCATAAAAATCAAACTTATTGTCGTAGGTCACGGGAGCAGCCAGAGCAATCTTCGATCCTGCAATCGGAATCGGCACCTGCTGCTGCGGCGTCGTCGGCGCCACCGTACCCTGCGCCCGCGCCCCGGCCGAATCTGCCATCAGAAAACCCGCCGCCAGAACTCCCAACACCGCGCCCATCTTCCGAGCTTTTGCCGACCTCACTTCAACACGCATCTTCAATCGCAACATCCCTCTCCACAACGTCTACAGCTTCAGCGGCAGCGTTTCCTTCACTTACCAAGATATAACGTTCAGCGCCCATCTGCCGCGCCCCGGCCAACGTATCTACCAGCAGGTCGCTCCTGTGCGACAATAGTGGGTGCCGGTTCGCGAGGTTCGTTAGCCGGCTGCAGGGAGATTACATATGGATATTTTTCAACCTTGGCATCTGCTGATCGTCGCGATCATCGTCATCATTTTTTTCGGCGGCAAAAAGCTTCCTGAACTCGGCAAGGGCCTCGGCGAAGGCTACAGAGGCTTCAGAGACGGTCTCAAGGGCGTCACCGAAGACGCCAACAAGCCCGTCGACAAAGCTCAAAACGTCACCCCCAAGCCTGAAGAATCAGTTAAGTAAGCTGGGTCCCATTTAGCCGTCCCAAGCCTCACTCTAGATTTTCTCCAGCCTCAATCAGGCAGGCCTCGACTCATGAAAATTAAGTCGCCGCATCTCATCAAGCCGAACAGCAAGGTCCGGCTCTCAAAACTCTCATCCTCCGACACCGGCGACTTCAAATCTGAAGAAGCGGCCAAATCGGTCCTCGTCAAGCACCGCGATCAGTTAGCCAACCTGCAGGATGTCTTCTACGCAGCCCAGGCCAAAGCCCTGCTCATCGTCCTTCAGGGCATGGACACCGCAGGCAAAGACGGCACCATCAGCCACATCTTCTCCGGAGTCAACCCCCAGGGCTGTGACGTCGCCCAATTCAAAGTCCCCACGCCGCTCGAATCCCGCCATGACTTTCTATGGCGCGTCCACGCTCAGGTCCCACCCCGCGGTATGATTGGCATCTTCAATCGTTCCCACTACGAGGACGTCCTCTGGCCCCGAGTCCACAAAGTCATCTCCTCTGATGTGGTCAACCAACGCCTAGAAGACATCAACGAGTTCGAGAGCACGCTCTCTGACAACGGCGTCCTCATTCTCAAGTTCTACCTTCACATCTCACACGAAGAGCAGACCCGCCGCCTCCAGTCCCGCATCGACGACAAGAAAAAGAACTGGAAACTCTCCGATGCCGACCTCCGCGAGCGACAGCTCTGGCCCCAATACATGGACGCCTACAACGACATTCTCTCCACCACCAGCCGCAAGCACGCTCCGTGGTTCGTCATACCGGCCGACAACAAGTGGTACCGCAACGTCGCCATCTCGAAGATCATCTACGAGCTCATGCAAAGCCTGAAACTGAAATTCCCCAAACCCACCCTGGACGCCTCCAAGATCAAACTCTAGCTCCGCCGTAAAGCGTGGGTCATCGAGCCTGCCCTGAGGCCTCGGACGCTAAACCGTAATCATCACCACGGCTGCCGCTGCCACAGCCATCCCCCACCCTTGCCGCCGAGTAGGCCTCTCCCGCAGCGTCCAAGCCGCCAACAAAATCGTCGAAGCCGGATAGAGCGAAGCCAGCACAGCCGCCACATCCAGCCGCCCCGCCCTCGTCGCGGCTACAAACAATAAATTCCCCGAAGTATCCAGCAGCACCGCCGTTAGCGCCCACCCCACCACTGTCTTCGTAAACCGAGCCCCTGCCCCACCAGCCCCGCCTCGCAAACCCATCCCACCCACGAGCAACGAACAAACCGCCAGGCTCCCCATCCTGCACGTAGCCAGCGGCCACACCACCCCCGCCGACCCTGCCATCTTCAACGCCACGAAATAAATCCCAAACCCCACCCCACCCGCCACCGCCAGCCAAACCGTCCCCCGGTCCGCCGTCTTCGCCTCAGGATTCTCCCCCGCAGCAATCAACCAGATCGCCACTCCCGCCACCAGAAACCCGGCGACCCGCAGCAACCCCGGCGACCCCTCAATCCCAGCCGACACCCCCGCCGGAATCGCCGCCGCCAGCAACCCGCTCAGCGCTGCCGAAGCCCCCATCGCTCCCCGCGACAGCGCCACATAAAAGCAAGCCAGAGCCACTCCCGCCGTCCCTCCCGCAACCAGCCCCCACGCCAGCGGAGCCCCATGCGGAAACGCATCTCCCCGCTCCCACGCAATCCCCATCAGCACAATCAAACTCACCGCATGGCTCAGCAGAATCACTCGCAGCGCCGCCCCCATCGAGCCCCCCGCCCGCTTCACGCTCATCCCGCCCGAAAAATCTCCACCACCCCACAACACCGCCGCCGCCAGCGCCAGCAGCGCATTCCCATGCACCAGCATCTCCATCGAGTGAGAGTCCGGTTACCGCGCCATCGGCGTAACCACCGGGGCCTTCGCATCCTGCGCCGTAGGCCAGTAGCCCTTCTTCGCCAGCACCTGCAAATTCGGCCGCAGAACCTTTACCTCGACATTCCTGTACTTGCCATCGACAAACGGCTCATGCGTGTAATAGCCGATCGTGTATTGGTTGCGCACCTCGGAGGCAATCTTCGCAAAACTCTTCTCAATCGCGCCCTGCCGAAACTCCCCATCGAAGTTTCCGCCCGTAGCAGTCGCGTACGCCGGCAGAACATTGTCCCGCATCATCAGCGGCAGGTGCATCCTGTCCAGGAAACCCGTTACCGGCAGAGCAGAATCCCCCACCAGCGTCCCAAACACCGCAATTTTATTCGTGTTCAGGTACTTCACCACTTCGCTGAACTTTGCGACGCTTCCATACTCTTTGCCATCGCTGATCACATACACAATTCTGCGCCGCCCTGCCGGAGTCTTCGCCAGTGAAGTTCCCGCTGCCAGAATCGCATCGTTCAGCGTATGCACCTCGCGCGGGACGTTCTGGATTCCGAGAATGCTCGCGCCATGCGACGAGTTCGTATTGGGATCGATATAGGCATCGGCCCCATTATTGATGCTGTGGTTCTGCGACATTGGCCCGGAGGTGTAATACACCATCTCGCGCCCCGTCGTCTTCGACCTGTCCAGCGCCTGGGTCAACCGCGCGCTCGGTCCCGCCGTGAAGTCCGTCACCATCCTCGGCCCGTTGTTGTACGTGAATACGGCGACCTCGTCGTACGCAGTAAACGCTCCCTGTATCGCAGCCATGGAGTTGTTGACCTTCGCCATATTGTCAAAGCCCAGGCTCTGGTCGATCACCAGCGCCACCGACAGCGGAAACGCGTCTGTCGTAAAAAGCGCCAGCTGCTGCCTCAGGTTGTTTTCGTACACCCGGATATCGCGCGGAGCCAGTCCCGCCACCAGTTGGCCTTTGCTGTCCTTCACGGTAAACGGAATCTCAACGAAGTTCGTCCGCACATGCAGCACAAACTCCGGCCCTTGTCCCGCAACAGGCACCTCAGGCTGCTGCTCCTGGTCCTCCTTCTGCGCAGCCGCCGAGGACAGCTTCGTCGGTACGCTATCTTCCTGCGAACTCGACGTCACGTCGCCATTGGAGTCCGGCGTAGTCCCTTTTCCCGGAGCCACCGGCTCCACGGGCAATGCCTGCGGCTTAGGCGCATCCGGAATCTGCTGCTGTGGCTTCGGAGCATCAGGGACCGGCTGCTGCGCCAGCTCCATCCCGGGCTGTCCCAGCACCATACACGCCACAATCCCCGCCAATACGCTCTTACTCACCAAGCAAAATCTCCATTCTCTTTCAGACAAACCCGCCCTGCCCGAAGCATCCACCAGCTAACAGACTACCAGCGCACTCTCCCTGCCGCCATCCCCGTCTGCCATTCATTATCTCCTCTTGGACGCACCCCACCCTCCCGTCGTTGCGTCTATCCCCACACCCATACAGGATTTTTCCCTAAACTCCCGTCAGACTTTGTCGTCTAATGCAGTATGCGCTCTCTCCGCCTCGTTCCTGCTCTCCTTGCCTGCAGCCTCGCCACCGTCCTCCACGCGCAGGAGGCCCCATCCCCCACTGGCCCACCCCCCGCCAGCAAAGCCGAAGGCCAGCCCGTCGACATCGGCAACACCGAGACCCTCAAGGTTCAAGTCAACCTCGTCAACGTCTACTTCTCCGTCCGCGACAAGAACGGCTTCATCACCAACCTCCACAAGGACGACTGCCCCATCTACGAGAACAAGGCGCTCCAGAAGACAAAGAACTTCACCCAGGAGAAAAACCTCCCCCTCACCATCGGCATCCTCCTGGACACCTCCGGCAGCCAGATTCATGTCCTCCCACTCGAGCAGGAGTCCGGCGCCGAGTTCCTGAAAGACGTACTCACCCCCAAAGACGAAGCCTTCCTCATCTCCTTCGACATCAACGTCAACCTCCTCGCCGACTACACCAACAGCCCCCGCGAGATTAAGCGCTCCATCGACTCCGCCGTCATCAACACCGGTGCCGGCACCGGCTCCATCACCGGCAACGGCAACCCCCGCGGAACCCTCCTCTACGACGCCGTCTACCTCGCTGCCCACGACAAGCTCCGCCAGGAGGCCGGCCGCAAGATCCTCGTCCTCCTCACCGACGGCGGGGACCAGGGCTCCCAGGAGACCCTGAAAACCGCCACCGAGGCTGCCCAGAAAGCCAACACCATCGTCTACGTCATCCTCATCGCCGACCGCGGCTTCTACGGTGGCGGAGGCTTCGGCATCAACCTCGCCGACACGGGCGCGCGCGACATGGAACGCCTTGCCTCCGAAACCGGCGGCCGCGTCATCAACGTAGGCAACAACGGCAAAAAACTCGAAGAGGCCTTCCAGCAAATTCAGGACGAGCTCCGCACCCAGTACCTAGCCAGCTACACCCCCACCAACCCCAAGATCGACGGAACCTTCCGCACCCTCAACATCACCTGCCAGCCCGGCCAGAAGGTCCAGGCCCGCAAAGGCTACTACGCCATGGCCGACGCCCTCGACCCCGACCAGTAACCCAGCCTCCCGTTGCCGCGCCCTCGCGCGTACTTTAGCGGTATCCACAGAATGGCATCTGCCCAAACGGCGTCATCTCGGCGTCTCCCACTCATAAAGAGTGTCATCCTGAGCGGAGCGAAGCGAAGTCGAAGGACCTGCATTTGCCTTCCTCCGACTCCAGCACCTGGACCTCTCACCCACAAAATGAAAAGATTTACCTGCCGGGATATGCCCAAGCCAAGTCAGCTCTGGCTACTCGGCCGATTCGGCAGGCGCGATACACTCAACCCAGAAATGATTGGCATGCCGATAATTCGAGGATGGAAAGCCCTCGCACTTCTCGCGACCGTCTTCGCTCTTTTGCTCGGTTTGCTAGTGCACCCAGCCGGTCATCACTCCGCCGTCCTCTTCCTTCTAGTCCCTCTCGTCCTTCTCATCCAGTTAGTTGACGCGCTAGTCCTTTACCGACCGGCGCCGGACAGCATTTTTCCACCGATCCAACACATTCGCTCCGCCCTCTTCCAGCGCCCACCCCCCCGCTGATCTGATCACTCCGCCATCCGAGTATGCGCAGTCTTCATGACGGCGCTGCTCCACGCTGCGCACCATCAGCCGAAATGGGGACGTTCAATGGACATTGACCACATGCTCCTCGGGGCTTTTCTCGCCTTCTTCCTGTTCTTTACCGCCGTCTATCTTTTCCAGCGCCTTCAATGGCGTCGAAAAACCGGCGAAAACAAAAAACGCTGCGGCTTTTATCCCTCAGCCGCAGCGCTCAGCATTGCCCTTCTCTCACTCCAGACTCTTGCCCAGCCAGATCTTCACCACTCTCTCGAGGAACGTCAGTCCGAAGCCGACGACACCCAGGAAGACGGCGACCCCGACGACCCGTTTGCTCAACTCAATCATCAACTAAAACGCATCCGGAACAACGAGCCCGTAAATGATCTTCAAGTCCCCTATTTTCATAGAGATAGTGACAAGCAACTGCCAGAACACCAGCAAAATCGCGTGTCAAGCCCCAAAACCACCTAATCATTTTTGAATCAGCGACATCCGCGTGGCATGTTTTCCGTCTCAAGCAGCTATACTTAAAATAGGGGGATAAAAAGGGAAAGCGCATAGATGGGGCAGAAGGAGCAGGTTGAGGAGCAGACCTAACTCCTTTAGAAAGAATATTTTGACACTTAACCCATCTATTATCAATATTTTGCGAGGCTTAATACTCAATAAATTATTGATAATAAATGAATTACGAGAAATGCTACATAGGGGGGGGACCCTCCCTGAAAAAGAAGGAGCAGGGAACTAGATGGACTACGTCAACCTCGGCAAAACCGGCCTCAAAGTATCACGAATCTGCCTCGGCTGCATGACTTACGGCATAGCCCCCCCAGGCCCTCTCCGCCCCGGAAGCCACGCCTGGGCACTCAACGAAGCCGACAGCCAGCCCTTCTTCAAACAAGCCCTCGACCTCGGCATCAACTTCTTCGACACCGCCAACGTTTACTCCACCGGTTCCAGCGAAGAGTTCCTGGGCCGCTTCCTCAAAGCCAACGCCAAACGCGAAGACACCGTCATCGCCACCAAGCTCAACGGCGTCATGCGCGACGGCCCCAACGGCAAGGGCCTCTCCCGCAAAGAAATCTTCTTCGAGCTAGACCAGAGCCTTCGCCGCCTCGGCACCGACTACGTCGACCTCTACCAGATTCACCGCTGGGACTACGAGACCCCCATCGAAGAGACCCTAGAAGCCCTCCACGACGTAGTGAAGGCCGGCAAAGTCCGCTACATAGGAGCCTCGTCCATGTACGCCTGGCAGTTCGCCAAAGCCCTCTACCTGGCCGACCTCCACGGCTGGACACGCTTCGTCTCCATGCAGGACCACTACAACCTCCTCTACCGCGAAGAAGAGCGAGAGATGATGGGTCTCTGCAAAGCAGAGAACATCGGCATCATCCCCTGGAGCCCACTCGCGCGCGGCAAACTCACCCGTCCCTGGAACTCCGAAACCACCAAACGCACCGAGACCGACCAGTACGCCAAAGTCATCTACACCAAAACCGAAGAAGCTGACAAAAAGGTAGTCGACCGCCTCGCCGAGATAGCGGCAAAGCGCAACGCCCCCATGGCAACCATCGCTCTGGCCTGGATGCTCTCAAAACCCGTCATCACCTCGCCCATCGTAGGCGCCACCAAACCCAACCACCTCACCGATGCCGTAGCCGCGCTCTCCATCAAACTAACCCCCGAAGAAATCACCGCCCTCGAAGAACCCTACATCCCTCACCCAACACTCGGCTTCAGCTAGCGCTGGCCGGCTTTCTAACGCCGTCATCCTGAACGAAGTGAAGGATCCCCGTATTTCGTTCGTAACGCCACAATAAGCAACGAAAGAAGAACGAATGTTAATCCCCTCCATCGACCTCATGAACGGCCAAATCGTCCAGCTAGTCCAGGGCGAAAAGCTAAAACTAGCCTTCGACGACTTCGAATACTGGATCGACCGCTTCTCCAAGTACCCCATCGTCCAACTCATCGACCTCGATGCAGCCATGCGTCAAGGCGACAACCGCACCCTCGTCGAGATGATCTGCAAGCGTCTCCCCTGTCAGGTAGGAGGAGGCCTCAAGACCGCAGGCGACGGCCGCGCTCTCCTCGATGCCGGAGCAAAACGAGTCATCTACGGCTCCAGCCTCTTCGGCGCAGCGGTGCCTGGCGAAGTCCGCCGCCACAAACTCATCCGCCTCGAGTTCGCCGAGGACCTCAAACGCACTCTAGGCGAAGAAACTCTGGTCTTCAGCGTAGACACGAAAGCCGGCAAAGTAGCCGTCAAAGGCTGGAAGGACTCCGTCGATCTCACCCCCGAAGAAGCCATCACCTGGCTCGAAGACTCCTGCGCCGCCTTCCTCTACACCCATGTCGACACCGAAGGCACGATGCAGGGCTTCCCCATCGACGTGGCCGCCATCTTGAGAGCCTGCACCGCAAAGCAATTAATCGTAGCCGGAGGCATCAAGCAGCAATCCGAAATCGAGGCCCTGGACGCCATGGGCGTAGACGCAGTA
The DNA here is from genome assembly GCA_963841335.1 of uncultured Acidobacteriaceae bacterium. Lineage (GTDB taxonomy): Bacteria > Acidobacteriota > Terriglobia > Terriglobales > Acidobacteriaceae > Edaphobacter. The sequence continues at coordinate 2,810,745 of CAWJCF010000001.1, forward strand.
GCCGGAATGGCCGTCTACTCAGGAGCCATGAAAGCATGAGGCACAACCTGAATCCGACCAAAGGCCTTTCCCTAACCGAGAAAAGGTACACCCGCCACGAAGTGGCCGCCCCGCGCGCAGCGGGCCCGTCCGGCAGGACACCTAGCAGGGAAGCCGCACACTAACCCCAGCCCGCTGCAACTCCGCCTTCAACTCCCGCGAATCCGTAACCCCAAAATGAAAAATGCTAGCCGCAAGCGCAGCATCCGCCTTACCCTTACCAAAAACCTCAACAAAATGCGCCGCACTTCCAGCCCCACCTGAAGCGATCACCGGAATCTGCACCGCAGAACTCACCATCGCAGTCAGCTCACAATCAAACCCCGACCGCATTCCATCTGTATCCATCGAAGTCAGCAGAATTTCCCCAGCTCCGCGCGCTTCCGCCTCGCGAGCCCAATCCAGAACCCGCTTTCCCGTAGCCTTTCGACCACCACTAACAAACACCTCAGCATCTTCTACCGAAGCTCCAGCTTTCCGGCGAGCATCGATCGCCACAATCACCGCTTGAGCGCCGAAGCTTCCACCAATCTCCCCAATCAGCTCCGGCCTCGCAATCGCCGACGAGTTGATGCTCACCTTATCCGCTCCCGCATCGAACACCGCAGCAGCTTCCTCCGCGCTCCGAATTCCGCCTCCAACCGTAAACGGCACAAACAGCTCCGCCGCAGTCCGCTTCACCGTCTCCAGCAGCGTTCCGCGCCCTTCATGCGTCGCCGTAATATCCAGCAGGACAATCTCATCCGCTCCCGCAGCAGCATGTCGATGCGCCAACTCCGCCGGATCTCCAGCGTCCACAATGTCCACAAACTGCACGCCCTTCACCACGCGTCCATCGCGAACATCCAGACAAGCAATCACCCTCTTCGTCAGCATCTATCCCAACCTCACAGGCTCAACCGCAGGAACCTCAACCGCAGTCCCTTCACACACAATCCGAGCCAGCGAATCCCGATCCTCAATCACTGCTCCATGCTCCACAAACCACTCCACAAGCAGCCCTTGCCTCGGCGCAGACACATGGAACTCCATCGCTCCATCGGTCACCGTACAAACCGCCTCGCCAGTTCCCACCAACGACCCAACCGAAACCAACTGCTGGACAAACGTATAAGACGGCTCGCTTGCCGCAACCTTCAGCTCATATATAAATGGCATCGTTATAGCTCCACGAAGTTCCTCAGTACCTGAAGTCCCACTGCGCTAGACTTCTCCGGGTGAAACTGCACCCCCATCACATTGTCCCGCTCCACAACCGCCGTAAAAGGCCCTCCATACTCAGTCACCGCCGCAGTCGCGTCCACAACAGGAGCCCTCCACGAGTGCGTGTAATACACAAACCCGCCATCCTTCACTCCACGCAGCAACCGCGAATCCGCCCTAACTCCCTCCAGCGAATTCCACCCCACATGCGGAGACTTCAGCTCCACCCCACCATAAAGAGCAGGGAAGCGCTCACACATCCCCCCAAAGTGCCCCAATCCCTTCGTTCCCTCCGCCTCAGTCGACCCCTCAAACAGCCACTGCAACCCAACACAAATCCCCAGGAACCAAGCCCCCTTCGCCACACTTTCCCGCACCGCCTCCGTCAGCCCCAGCTCCCGCAGCAACTCCGTAGCCTGAAAATGCCCCACTCCCGGCAACACCACCTTAGTAGCCGTCCGCACCACTCCCGGATCTTGCGTCACCCGGGTCTCCGTTCCCAAGTAATTCAGGGCCTTCACAACGCTGGTGAGGTTTCCCGCCTTGTAGTCAATGACGGCAATCACAACAGCCCCTTCGTACTAGGCAGCATCTCCCGCATGCGCTCATCCCGCGAGCAAGCCCCACGCAAAGCCCGCGCAAAAGCCTTGAAGATAGCCTCAATCTTGTGATGATTACTCCGCCCATACATTGTCTTCACATGGACATTCGCCTTAGCCCCACGCGCAAACCCATCAAAGAAATCCGCCAGCAACTCACTCTGAAAATCTCCAACCAGCCGCACCTTCACTTTGTCATCGACCACATAAGCAACCCGCCCGCTCAAATCGACAGCCGCAACAGCCAGCGTCTCATCCATCGGCATCACGAAGTACCCAGCGCGCATGATCCCCTTTTTGTCGCCCAAAGCTTTACCGAACGCCTCACCAAGTGCAATCCCAACATCCTCTACAGTGTGATGCTGATCGACATCCAGATCGCCAGTACACTTCAACGTCAGATCGAACCCCCCATGCCGTGTAAACAACTCCAGCATGTGATCGAAAAACCTTATCCCGGTCGACACCTTGTAGACGCCCTGTCCATCGACAACCAGCTTCAACGCAATTTGCGTCTCCGTCGTATCCCGCTTGATCGTCGCCGTCCTCACGCTCTTAGCCATTACTCAAATTCCCTCTCATCGTCGCCGACTTGTTCAATCGCCGATTCGCCAGCCTGCCGCCTATCCCAACCAATCTCATCCAGCGAAACCTTCAACGCTTCAAGCCCGCGCGTCACATGCTCCTCGAGCCCAATCGTGATCCGCACGAACCCTTCACATCCCGGATCGGTCGATCTGTCCCGAAGCAGCACGCCGTGCGCACGCATCGCAGTCACCAATTCCTTGTGTTTAGGCCCAATCTTCATCAGTACAAAATTGGCCGCACTCGGAAAGTACGGAACGCCCAGCTTATCAAGACCAGCCATCATCCGCCGTCGTCCTTCACGCACCTGCTCGACGTACCAGGCCAGATAAGTCTCATCTCCCATCGCGGCAGACAAAGCATTCAGCGCCACGCCGTTCACGTTATAGGGTGAGCTGACCTTCCGCACATATTTCAGTAGCCCTGCGTTGCCGGCCAGCATGCCAATGCGAAGGTTTGCGAGCCCGTAAGCCTTCGAAAAAGTTCGCGCCACGATCAAGTTCGGTACCGCAGCTAGGTCGTTCATCACTGTCGAACCGTCAAAGTGGTAGTAAGCCTCATCGACCATCAAGACAGCCTGCGGAGCGGCCGCGGCAATCGCCAGCAGATGTTCTCTACTAACCACGGCCCCAGTGGGGTTATTCGGCGAAGCCACAATAATCAACTTCGTCCGCTCTGTAATCGCCGCCATAAATCGCTCATACGGAAATTCCATCGTTGCATCCGCTTGCACCTTCTTCAGGTGCGGGGTCATCATCTGAATGTTCACGTCATACATGAAGAACGAAGGCGTTGCGATCAGCGCCTCATCTTCCGCATCCAGAAAAGCGCAACACATCAGGTGAATCGCCTCATCGACACCGTTGGTCAATAGCACTTCTTGTGTCTGCAGCCCAAAATGCTGTGCGACGACCTGTTCAACCGGTTCCCGCTCCGGATACTTTGTCATGTCCTCCGCCGTAGCGGCGCGCAATCTCTCAATCACACGCGGAGACGACCCAAAGGTGTTCTCATTGAAGTCCAGCCGCAGGGCTGTCCGTTTTGCCAAAGGCGGATGATACTCAGGCATTTCCAGCACTGCCTTGCGCGGCTTCACCGTCTTCGAATTTGTAGCGGTATCAGTAACAATCATCTCATCCTCACTCGCACGCTTTCCGCGTGTCCGGCTAAGCCCTCTGCCTCTGCCAGGGCAATCGCATGCGGTCCCATCTGCCGCAATCCCTTGCGTGTGTACTGCTGCACGGTAATCACCTTCACAAAGTCCATCACGCTCAACCCACCGCGCACTCGCCCGACTCTTCCTGTGGGCAGCACGTGGTTCGGCCCAGACACGTAATCTCCCATCGACTGCGGAGAATAATCTCCAACAAACACCGATCCCGCATTGCGAACCCACTTCAAGTCGCTCATCTTGTCCACAGTCAGATGCTCCGGTGCCAGCCGGTTCGTCAGTTCCCGGGCCTCACGAGCCGTAGCGGTTACAAATATGCAGCCCTGCGCTCCCAGCGATTGCCTCGCAATGGCATTTCCTTTTGCCTGCACTTTCACGTTAGTCGCGACATCTCGAGCCAGCTCTTCATTGCTCGTAATCAAAATGGCTAGAGTTTCCGGATCGTGCTCGGCCTGCGCAACTAGATCCGCGGCGATCCCGGTAGCATCTCCTGTCTCACTGGTGACAACAATCTCGGTGGGCCCTGCCGGCATATCGATCCCGCACTCACTCGAAACCAGCATCTTCGCCGCTGTGACGTACAGATTTCCCGGGCCAACAATCTTATCAACGCGCCCAATCGTAGCCGTTCCATACGCCATCGCCGCAACGGCCTGCGCTCCGCCAATTCGATAGAACTCGGTAACACCCGCTAACCAGGCTGCCGCCATCGTCTCTCTTGCCGGCTTCGGGGAGCACACTACGATTCGCCTCACGCCGGCCACCTGCGCAGGGGTCACTGTCATCAGCAAAGTCGAGGGCAGGGGATAACGACCTCCCGGCACATAGCAACCCACACTGTCCAGCGATCGAACAATCTGCCCCGTCGTTACGCCCGCAATCCGCGAGTCCATCCGCTCCTGTGGCATTTGCGCTTCAGCAAATGCCAAAATGTTGCCACGCGCTACCATCATCGCTGCCTGCAGCCTGGGCGCCGTAGCATCCCACGCTGCCTTCATCTCCTCCCGTAAGACGAGCAGCGCCTGCCCTTTGCTCAGTCCATCAAACTCAGCCGCATATTTCTGTAGAGCGCGATCTCCGTTACGCCGGACGTCAGCGAGAATGCGACGCACAGTAGGCTCAACGCGCGCGATATTCGTCGCTCCACGTTCCTCCAACAATTCGATCGTCTTCATAGCCGCTTTGCCGCGACCAAAGGTCCTTACCAGCTTCATCGTGCAGGGCTCCTAAATAACAACCTTGCTTAGCGGATACTCCACAATCCCCGTAGCACCCGCAGCCTTCAGCTTCGGAATCACCTCGCGCACCAGTGCTTCATCCAGAATCGTGTTGAGCGCCACCCAATCGGCATCGCTCAGTTGCGAAACCGTCGGCGAGTTCAGCGCAGGCAGAACGCCAATCACCTTCTGCAAGTCAGCCTTTCGTGCATTCAGCATCAGCCCAACGCGTCCCTGAGCCGCAATCGCAGCATTCAGCATCAGCGCGATATTCTCGATCTTTTTTCGCTTCCAATCATCTTTGTACGCAGTCTTGTTGGCGATCAGTTGCGTCTCGCTCTCCATCAGCGTCTCGATAATTCGCAGCCGATTGGCCCGCAATGACGAACCCGTCTCCGTGACTTCGACAATCGCATCAGCCAGAGTTGGCGGCTTCACCTCAGTTGCGCCCCAACTGAACTCCACCGTCACCGGAATCTTCTTTCCCGCGAAATACCGCTTCGTGAACTCAACTAATTCCGTCGCAATGATCTTCCCCGCCAAATCCTCCGGCTTTTGGAATGGCGAGTCTTCCGGCACAGCAAGCACCCACTTCACCTTCTGTCTGCTCTGCTTGGAATACGTAAGGCTCGTCACATACTCAACATCGGTCTCATTCTCCAGCACCCAGTCATTGCCGGTCAATCCAGCGTCCAACGCACCATGCTCGACGTACCTCGCCATCTCCTGCGCACGCACTAGCATACATTCAATCTCAGGATCGTCGACCGAAGGGAAGTAGCTTCGCCCATTCGCGAAAATCCTCCATCCCGCGCGTTCAAACAGCGCAATTGTTGCGTCCTGCAGGCTGCCTTTTGGAATCCCTAGCTTTAGTTTGCCCGTCGTACCAGATGTAGTCTCGCTCACTTCGCCTCCATCGCAATGTTCTTTGTGAAACAGCTCACTGTCCCCTCGTGACAGACCAGGCCGTCACCCTCCACTTCGACCTTGAACAGAAGCGCGTCGTTGTCGCAATCTGTCGAGGCCTCAACCACCCGCAGCCGGTTGCCGCTGGTCTCGCCCTTCATCCACAACTTCTGCCGGGTTCGGCTCCAGAATGTCACAAAACCCGTCTCGAGCGTCTTCGCATAGCTCAATTCATTCAAGAAGCCGAGCATCAGCATCTCGCCCGTCTTCGCATCCTGGACGATCCCCGGAACCAGGCCATCCATCTTCGCAAAATCGATCTTCATCATCTCTCCCATCTTCATCTTCCCAATTCTTTTGTGCATGGAAAAAGGCCCGCTCGCGGTATGCGCGTTAGCGGGCCTTTCGAAATCCTGAGTAAGCGTCCTGTTACTTCGCCATACCGGACATTGCCGCCAACACGCTCTCCGCGTGATGATGGTGGTGCCCGTGATGATGGCGCAGTGTGCTCATCTCTTTTTTAGAGTAGCTTCCCAGCTTGGGTAAGTCAACTCGCCCAAAAATTGGGATCGTCCGGTCAGCGCAAACTTGTTCGTTGACGGCGAGCACGCACTTCCGTACCCTTCCGCAATAAGGCCCTCATCTTGTCCAAGGAGACGTTGCATGCTCAACCTTCGCCGCAAGCTCTTCGCCGCTGCCCTCTTATTCGCAATTGCCCCGGTCTTCAATGTCGCCCAGACGCCCAAGCCGCCGGCCGCGACCGCCGCTCCTCTCGATATCAACACCGCCACCGCCGACCAGCTCAAAGCATTTCCCGGCATCGGCGACGCTTACTCCAAGCGAATCATCGACGGCCGTCCTTATACTGCGAAGAACCAGCTCGTCACTCGCGGCATTCTCCCCCAGGCCACCTACGACAAGATCAAGGACAAGATCATCGCCAGTCATCCCAAGAAGTAGCTGCATATAAATGGTTTGAGACAAGGATGAAAAGGCGCGGCCTGCCTTTCTGGTTGGCAAGACGCGCCTCGCGGGCATCTATCCTCTCCCACAAATTCGCCATTTGCACATCGGGTTCCGTCATCGCCCACCGCCTTGAATTCGTTTAGAGTGGATGCATCTTGGTGTTTTAGGCCAACGCTGCTCTACACGACCGACGGTCCATGATCTCAAGGCCCACTCAATCCGACCGCTCCATTACCCGAATCGCTTTGCTTCTCGTGGCTATCGGAACCCTGACCCTCACCGGCTGTCAGGCAATCGACAATTCCGCGCCCGTGGCGCAGGTCCGCGTCATCGCAGCCTCGCCCGATGCTCCCGGTCTCGACATCTATCAGGGTTCTACCGCATTGGCCTACAACCTCGGCTTTGGGACCGTTACTTCGTACATTCAGCTCGCTCCTGGTGTCTATAGCATCAGTGCCGATACGGCTGGAACAAAGCAGACACTCACCTCCTCCAAGTCCACCTACGCCGCATCTAGCCAGTACACCGTTCTCATCGGAAACGCCGCCGCCAGCCTCCAGCAAATCACCCTCACGGATCAGAGCCAGCCCGCGCCCACCGGCCAGATTGCTCTCCGTTTCATCGATCAGGCCACCCGCATTGGTGCGGTTGACATCTATCTCGTTCCTGCCGGCCAGAAGCTCACTTCAGTCACTCCACTTATCACTGGCATAGCCTTCGGCGTCAACACAGGCTACCTTAACACCCCAACTGGCACCTACAGCGTCGTGATGGTCCCAACGGGAACCATTCCTGTCAGCACCACCGTCGCCACCTATTCTTCCCCGCAGGCCACCTACACTTCCGGCTCCGCTCACACCGTCATCCTCATCGACCAACAACTCGTCTCGACACCCGGCCTGCAGGTCGTTACCGCCGACGACTTCGAACCCCCAGGGGCCACCAGTTAGCCGAATCCTGTTTCCAAATCATTCCGCAACAAGAGACGCTAAATCGTGCGTCAGTGACCTGCGCTCGAGGCATTCTCGCGTGCGTTGTCCAACCCTTGTGCCACCTGAGGACTGCAAAAGCGGACAAAATACCCGAGTTTCCTGCAAAAGTCGCGCTCCCCGGAAAAAATATAGTCAGCGAAAATCCCGCAACACGCTCCGAGGTCCTGGGTCTATTCCGAGCGAAACGGTCGCAGCAACAAACAAGCGGCCGAAGGAAATTCAAAGGAGCCTCATCATGAATCTCACGAAGCTTGCCCTTATCGCGACCCTCTCACTCACCACCGCAGCTCTCACCGCACAGACCTCGCAGGAGATCAACCAACGCAAAGAGAACCAACAAGACCGCATCGCTCAGGGAGTCAAGAGCGGCCAACTCACGGCCGGCGAAACCTCACACCTCGAACGCCAGGAAGCCGGCATTAATCACGAGGAGAAAGCCATGCGCGCCCAGGACGACGGCCACCTCACCAAGGCCGACAAGTCCCTCATCAACAAGCAGCAGAACCAGGAGTCCCGTCGCATCTACCGCGACAAGCACAACGGCAGGAAACAGTAGTGGGGAGCGGGCTTCGTGGGCCGTCCTAAAACGAAACAGGCCGCTGGAGAAAACATCTCCAGCGGCCATTCTTGCCTATTCTAGTGAAGGCTAGTACCGATAGTGCTCCGCCTTGTACGGCCCATCGACCGAAACGCCAAGGTAATCCGCCTGCTTCTTCGAGAGCGTCGTCAACTTTACGCCGATCTTCTCCAGGTGCAGCCGTGCAACCTCTTCATCCAGCTTCTTTGGCAGAATGTAGATGCCGACCTTGTAGGTATCCTTGTTCTTCCAAAGATCGAGTTGCGCGAGTGTCTGATTCGCGAAGCTGTTCGACATCACGAAGCTCGGATGCCCGGTCGCGCAACCCAGATTCACCAGACGCCCCTCGGCAAGAACGAAGATGCTGTTGCCGCTCTCGAACGTGTACTTGTCCACCTGCGGTTTGATGTTCAGCTTCTTCACGCCCTTCAGCGCATTCAGAGGCTCCATCTGGATCTCGTTATCGAAGTGGCCAATGTTGCAGACAATCGCCTGGTCCTTCATCAGCTTCATGTGCTCAACCGTAATGATGTCCACGTTCCCCGTGCACGTCACATAGATATCGCCACGTCCCAGCGTCTCCTCGAGAGTCGTAACTTCGTAACCTTCCATCGCAGCCTGCAACGCATTGATCGGATCGATCTCCGTCACCAGCACCCGTGCCCCGAGCCCACGCAGCGAAGCAGCCGAGCCCTTGCCCACATCACCATAACCGCAAACCACAGCCACTTTACCAGCGACCATGACATCTGTTGCGCGCTTGATGCCGTCAACCAACGACTCCCGGCAGCCATAAAGATTGTCAAACTTCGACTTCGTCACCGAGTCATTCACATTGATCGCCGGCACCAGCAGCTGGCCCTTCTCGAGCATCTGGTACAGCCGGTGAACACCCGTCGTCGTCTCTTCGCTCACGCCGCGCCACTCCTTGGCGACCTCTTGCCAGCGCGTCGGAGTCTCCTTGTGAATCTGCTTCAGCAGGTCTTTGATGACCGCTTCCTCATGAGAGCCCGAAGCTGAATCAACCCACTTGTCGCCCTTCTCCAGCTCGACGCCTTTGTGAATCAACAGCGTCACATCACCGCCATCATCGATCACCAGTTGCGGTCCCTTCCCGCCCGGGAAGCTCAGCGCCTGGTTCGTGCACCACCAGTATTCCTCGAGCGTCTCGCCCTTCCACGCAAATACCGGCACACCGGCCGCCGCAATCGCAGCCGCCGCATGGTCCTGCGTCGAGAAGATGTTACAGCTCGCCCAGCGCACATTCGCACCCAGCGCGACCATCGTCTCAATCAGAACAGCCGTCTGAATCGTCATATGCAGCGAACCAGTCACGCGAACTCCGGCAAGCGGTTTTCCCGTGGCATATTTGTTGCGGATCGCCATTAGCCCGGGCATCTCTTGTTCAGCGATGTCGATCTCCTTGCGGCCGAAATCCGCAAGCGAAATGTCGGCTACTTTGTAGTCGATCGCGTTTGTCTTCGTAGAATTTTCTAAGGTCGCAGTTGGCATAGAAGCCTCGATATCTTCGGAATTTAGTAGGTAATCCCTACTGTTGATGCTGATTTCACTTAAGGCTAGACTACCAACCTCCGTGCATAACATCAATGAAGCTTGCGAATCATTTTCACCAGGACCAAGCATGAGTCGCACTTCGGTTGCAACCTGTCTTTTGAATTGTGGATCGGACAAGCACGAGCGCGGTTCCTTCGCGCGAAATTTATTCGCTCTGCTGTCGTCGCCAGTGTCTAAGATAAAGACCATGTCATTGGTAACTTGGCTTCGAGGCAAAGCGCGTACTACGGTGGATGGCGTTTTCTGCTCCTCCTCTCCCGATATCAAGTGGGTCGGCAACGAGCATAGCGGCTGGGTAATAAGCGTCAATCCGCCGCCACGCGTCGCCTATTGTGCAGGCGTAGGTCTCGGCATCAGCTTCGAGTTGGAATTGTCGAAGATGACGCAAAAGCCCGTCCTGGTGTTCGATCCCTCACCGACTGGCATAGCCACAATTGCGAAGAGCGACACCAGGAACCTGGAGTTTTTTCCTGTCGGTCTCGCGGCACATGCGGGTTCCATCGAGTTTTCTTTGCCCAAAGATGCTGCGGAAGGATCGTACTCTGTCGTGCAGGACGGCATCGAAACGATCTCCTTTGAATGCTACGACCTGCCGACGATCATGAGCAGGAACGGAGATTCGTCCATCGATCTCCTGAAAATGGATATTGAAGGCTTTGAGTACGACATCGTCAACAGGCTGCTCGACGAACGCGTTCCAGTTCGACAGATTTGCGTAGAATTCCATCACTGGCTCAGACCAGGCGCCACCCTGAAGACAATCATGAGACTCTATCGCGCTGGCTATCGAATTATCCATAAGCGGCGAGGCGACTATACCTTTCTCCTCAAGGAATCGCGCTACGCCGAACTACAGCGGAGTCACAGGCAGCAACTGGCTTAGCGAGCCAACTCACTTCTACGCCGATCTGCCTCGCACCAACTCCTCAGCATGTGGCGGTCGCTTCCGTGCCAACACGCACAAAGCCGCCGCGCCTAGAGCCAACCCACTCATCAGATAAAGACCCACCGCAAAGCCCTGCGTCGCGTCCCGCAGTCGTCCCATCGTATAAGGGCCAAGAAAACCTCCAAGCGCTCCCAGCATAGTAATCATCGCAACACCACCAGCCGCAGCGGCGCCTCCAATCATGCGAGTCGTCAGCGCCCAGAACGGCCCCATCGTGCTCCAAAGCCCAATCGCCACCACCGACATAGCGCACAGCGCCACCGGGATACTCTGCGCCCTCGCCGCCCACACAAACCCTGCGGCCGCAAGAGCCATGCAACCCGCGAGATGACCCCGCCTCTCGTTCGTTCGATCCGAACTCCAGCCCACCAAAACAGTGAAAACCGCAGCCATAAGGTAGGGCACCGTTGCGTATCGCGCAATCAAGCTCGAATTATCTCGCCCGCCGTGCCCGAGTTCGCTCAGAATCAGAGGCATCCACAAATTGACGATGTACACCCCAATCTGAATGACGATGTAAACCCCAGCCAGTAACCACACTGCTGGCAGCCTGAACGCATCCAACAGACGATGGTGTTGCGCCGCACCGTACAGACTCTCATCCCGCTTCAGCTCGTTCTTGAGCCATGTCCTCTCATTCTGTGACAACCACTCCGCCGACTCCGGTCCATCCTTCAGCACAAACAGCACAGAGAATCCCAGCAACACCGTTGGCAAGCCCTCAAGCAGGAACAGCCACTGCCATCCCTTCAGTCCACCCACGCCATTCAGTCGCAGCAGCGCACTCGAGAGCGGACCCCCAACCACGCCGGCTAACGACGTCGCCGTCATGAATTTAGCCACCGCGCGCGCCCGTTCGTGAGAAGGGAACCAGAAGGTCAAATAGAGCAGCATCCCGGGAACAAACCCCGCCTCGGCCACGCCCAGCAGGAACCGTAGCAGATAGAACGAAGTCGGAGATCTCACCCAGACCATACAGGCCGAGACCAGCCCCCACGAAATCATGATCCGGGCAATCCAAATCCGCGTCCCCACCCATCGCAGAATCAGACTGCTCGGCAGATCGCATAGCGCATAACCAAGAAAAAATATCCCGGCGCCTGTGCCATATACGGTGTTGCTGAAGTGCAGGTCGCGTTGAATATCTCCCGCCGCAAAACCCACATTCACGCGGTCAAGATACGCAACGATATACAGCAGAAACATGTAGGGGATCAGTCGCCACGAAATCTTTGAATACAGTGTTCTCGCATCGACTGCGGCTTCTCCTAGAACCTCTGCCATCGCTCTACTCTACCCGTTCGATGGCATGCCCTGTCTAGTTCCTCTCCGCCTCCAGCAGCCTGCGCTTCCGCTCCACGCCCCACCGGTAACCTGTCAGCGAGCCATCCTTCCCCACCACGCGATGGCAAGGCACAACAATCGCCACCGGATTCGCTCCAATCGCCGCACCCACCGCGCGCGCGGCCTTAGGCATGCCCAGTTGTGACGCCAGCTCCGAATAACTTCGTGTCTCTCCCCGCGGAATCGCCTGCAGTGCCTTCCACACACGCCGCTGAAACGCCGTCGCTCGTACATCGATCGGAAACGTCGCGGCCAGCGGATGTTCGCCCAACTGACTCGCCACAAACGCAACCGCATCCGCCAGCCAGCCAGTATTGCCCTTCGCTGCAACCAGCTGCGCTTTCGAAAACTTTTCCCGTAACCCAACTACCAACTCCTCGTCATCGCGCCCAAACGCAATCGAGCAGATCCCCGCATCAGTCGTAGCCACCAGCATTCTCCCCAGTGGACTCGAAGCCGTCGTATAGCGAATCAACAGCCCAGCGCCGCCCTCTCGCATCATGCGTGGTGTCATTCCCAGAACAGTTGTGCTCTTCTCATACAACCTGCTGCTTGACCCAAACCCTGACGCATAAATCGCCTCGGTGATCGGAGCCTTCCCCTTCTTCGGCTCTCTCACCTTGTTCTTGAATCGCTCCAACCGGGCTTCCTTCGCATACTGCCCCGGACTCACCCCGAGCACCCGTTTGAACCCACGCAGAATCGTCAGCTTCCCCACTCCGGTAGCCTTCGCGACATCGGCCAGCCGAATCCCTTCCTCCGCATGCTCCTTCATATATTCCGTGACCGCGGCGATCGCACCTGCCTGCGGATCAGCCTTCGCCTCTGTTCGATCCGGCTCGCACCGTTTGCACGGCCGATAGCCCGCAGCCTCAGCCTGCATCGGGGTAGGGAAGAAGGTCACCTGCCTCCGTCCGGGCCGTCGGCTCGCACAGCTCGGCTTGCAGTAAACCCTAGTCGACTTCACGGCGTAGACAAATTGCCCATCCGCTCGCGCATCCCGCTCCAGCACCTGCTGCCACTGCTTGCCGGGAAAATAGCTGGGAACAACTATCGCCCCTTCATTTGCCTTTGCCGCACTCGTCATCGTCATTCCAGTATCCTCCCACCAGCCACAAATCCGCACACTCCGTTTCGTTCATCCAAACTCGCGAAGCGCGAGCGTAAAATGCCGCCATGACGCACCGCACTTCTATTCTCCTGGTCCTCGCCGTGACCCTCCCCGTCGCCCCCGCAGCCGCCCAGAATCCCACAGACCCCCCAGAATCCCAGCAAGTCGTCCTGGCAGTTGCAGGTAAAGGCGTGCAGATCTACGCCTGCCAGCAAACCTCCACCGGCCCGCAGTGGGTTTTTCAGGCTCCCGAAGCCACGCTCACTGACGCAAACGGTGAACCCGCAGGCACCCACAGTGCCGGCCCAATCTGGAAATCCAAAGACGGCAGCACCATCAAGGGAGAACTCCTCCAGAAGAGCGCCTCCCCCGAACCAGACGCGATCCCATGGCTTCTCCTCAAAGCCACTCCCGTCTCTGGCTCCGGCATCCTTACCAAAGTTGAATTCATTCGCCGCTCCGACACCCACGGCGGCATCGCTCCCGCCACCGGATGCGACGCCCAGCACCTCAACGCCACCGCTCGCATTCCTTACACCGCAGCCTACACCTTCTACTCCGCGAAACCCTGAACAGCCAAACCTTGAGCGCTATTCACTGCCGTCACCACCTGTTCCTCCATTGCGATCCCGGGCAGTAAAGGCACCTTCGTCCCATCCGCCAGCACCTCATAGCTGTCGACATAGAAGTTGGTCAAAATCGCATTCCCAAACGAAGTGGTAATCGCCACATCAGCAGCATCTCGCCCGGTGGCCATCAGGACTCGTCCCATCCGCGGCTCATTGTGCCGCGCATCCATCGTCATCCAGCGTCCATCAAGAAACACCTGATACCACGCGCTGAAATCGCCTGCTCCGCTATAAGGCCATCGAATATCCCCCAGATACCCTGTCACATACCGCGCCGGAATGTTCTGGCAACGTGAAAGCGCAATCGCCAGATGCTGATAATCCCGGCACACCCCGATCCGCTCCACAAAAACATCCATCGCCGTCTTGGTAGGCCGCGCCGCCTTATAGTTGAACGCCACCTTCTCATGCACCCAATCGCGAATTGCCGAGGCGCGCGTCCAACCTGGCGTCATCCATCCAAACAGATCCTGCGCAATCGGCACCAGTCGATCCACTTCGCAATACCGGCTGGGCAGCAAAAACTGCAACACCTCCGATGGCAGCTCCTCTACCGGAGACTGCTGCGCATACGCGTTGATCGGGTCTGTTAACTCTTCCATTTCGACAACACTCGACCCACTCAGACGTATCGCACCGGCCGGAGTCGTAAACCGCGTGCAGCGGTTCCCGAACACATCATGAAACTCCGACATCGCAACGTCGGTCTTCGTATCACGATCGATATGCTCAACCCTCAGCTCATTACCGTTGCGCACCTTCGGCTCCAGCGATGGATGCAAATGCAGCATCGCGACCATAGGGGTCGGTATCGGAAGATGAAACTGGATGTCGTATTCGCTCTTAATAAGCATCAAAACCCTCGTTGTTACAGGGGCTGCATCTTCCATAGGATGCAATTTGGCAATGATCGGCAGCCTGTTTCAACATCAAGAGGCGGGGCCCATACCCTAAATCGTTTGCGTCGCGCGGTGATTCTAGTTGGGATGTCCCGAATTATATCCCTTCAAATACCGGTACAACCCGTAATACCCGGATCGCGCGGGATAGATATCCACCGCGGGCAAAGTCCAGCACGTCGCGTAGAGAAAAAGCGCCCCGACTGCCGCCCAACGCTTAGCTCCGTGAAGATGGATTGGCGAAAACGCCGCAGGCCGCTCGCCCCGTTCCACCATCAGGATCAGCAACATCAGACAAGTGACATGGATATGGATCCACCGCCCCCAATCGCGTCCGCTGTAGAAAACCACGAGCGATCCGGCGAACGCGACACTCGCACAGACGACGATGATCTTGGCTTCTCGCCGTGCCCCGTCTCGCAGGAATAGCATCGTCACCGCCGCGATTGCCGGGAGCAGGGACAGTATCGCCAGCAGACCATAGAGAGCAAAAGAATGATGCACCCGCGCCGCCACCATAACGTTGCTATGGGCCTGCGCAAGTGACTGCTGCAGCCACGCAATCGACCCCCCGCAGATACTGTCATCGGCAACGCCAAACGGCCCCAGCGTTCCTCCGACCGAAGAGCAGATCTTCTCCGCCATCGCCCGGTTTCCTGGGTGCTGTAACACCGTGACCGCCGCAATTCCGCAAAGGATCGTCGGCAACGCTACCACGGCAATCGTTCGTCGCAAGCTTCCAGCGCGAACCGCTACAGCCGCGAGAAAATATGGCAGATAGAACACCAAAGGCTCATGCGATAACACAAGAACGACGCCCAAAATTGACAGCACAACTGCTAACTGCCAATCCCGCCATCTTGCAGACAACAACGCACAAATCACCGCCGCCAGCGCAGCAAACAGCAATATCTCTTTCTTGAACCCATTCGGAGGGTCGAGCACGATGAATCCCAGAGTGGCAGGTGAGAGGAGCAGAGCAGCAACCATCCAGCCCCACCGCAGCTTCTCGGTCAACAGGAAAACGCACCACAAGAAAATCAGATAAACCGCGACCTGGAGACCAAACGCAATCCAAACAAGTCTTATCCCCGTTGCCTGTCCCAGCAGCAACACCGCCTCGCCCACCAGGCCGCGTCGGATGAAGCCAGCGCTATAGTTCGTGAGCCACTCGCCCATCGCCCAACCGCTACCCCGTCGCGCGTTCAGAAAACCATACGCCGTCGATACCGTCGCAACGAAAAGCAGATACAAGCCAAACCATCGCCGGTAGCGTACAGAAATCGACCCTGTGGTCATCCTTCGTTTACCTGAAATTGCGATCTGCCCACCAAATGATCTCAGTGTCTCACGCGTAACCAGTGCCAAAAATCAAAAGCGTTATGGCCATTCTCTTAAGAGAACAACCACAACGCTCTTTGATTTACCCAGATCAGTTTATTTTGCAGAGGCCAACTGAGCCGCGCCTTCCTTCAGCGCAGCAGCCTTGTCCGTCTTCTCCCACGTAAACGTGTCGCCCTTGCGTCCAAAATGGCCATAAGCCGCCGTCGCCTTGAAGATCGGCTTCCGCAGGTCCAGCCCCTCGATGATGCCTTTCGGCGTCAGCGAGAAGTTCTTCCGCACCAGATCCTCCAGCTTGGTCTCATCGACCTTGCCGGTGCCGAACGTATCGACCAGCACGCTCACCGGCTCAGCCACGCCAATCGCGTAAGCAAGCTGCACCTCGCAACGATCAGCCAATCCAGCAGCCACAATATTCTTCGCCACGTACCGGGCCATATAAGCCGCCGAACGGTCGACCTTCGTCGCGTCCTTACCGCTGAACGCTCCGCCGCCATGCCGTCCCATGCCGCCATACGTATCGACGATGATCTTCCGGCCCGTCAATCCGGTATCGCCCATCGGCCCACCGACCACAAATCGCCCGGTCGGATTGATGTGGTACTTCGTGTCCTCATCCAGCAGCTTCGCCGGAATCACAGCCTGAATCACATTCTTCAGAATGTCCGCACGCAACTCTTCGTTTCCAACGTTCTCTGCATGCTGTGTCGAGATGACGACAGCATCCACCCGCACCGGCTTGTGGTTGGAGTCATACTCCACCGTTACCTGGCTCTTGCCGTCCGGCCGTAGATACGACATCAGCCCCGACTTGCGAACCTCGCTCAGCCTGTACGCCAGCTTGTGCGCCAGCGAAATAGGCGTCGGCATCAACTCCGGCGTCTCGTTCGTCGCATAGCCGAACATCATGCCCTGATCGCCGGCGCCGCCCGTATCGACACCCATGGCAATGTCACCAGACTGTTTATTAATCGTCGAGATTACAGCACAGGTATTCGAGTCGAACCCGTACAGAGCATTGTCATACCCGATCGCCGCGACCGTTCCGCGCACCAGGCTCTGGAAGTCCACATAGGCCTTTGTCGTAATCTCGCCCGCAATCACCACAAGGCCCGTGCAGGTCAGCGTCTCGCACGCCACGCGGCTGTAGGGATCCTGCGCCAGGCAGGCATCGAGAATCGCATCGGAAATCTGGTCGGCAATCTTATCAGGATGCCCTTCCGTGACAGACTCACTCGTAAACAAAAAACGGTCGCGTTTAGCCAAAACAATTCCTCCATTCAAGTCCAGCGCTCCGCCGGACATCATCTAACCCTCCCATTTTACCTGTCTAAGTTGACCCCCGGCAAAGCGAACACCCACCTGCTCTTACGGCTCACCCAACGGCAATATTCAGCATTGAGCGGGAGTTCGAAGCTCTCCGTTGCATATTTCGACCGCAGCACAAACCGCGCAACTCAGGGAATCAGTCGTCCATGCAGCGCGAACTTCCAGACACTCCACCCCAGTGCCGCCAGCGAAACCACCATCATCGCCACGCCCATCCATCGGGAGTCGGTCCCGCGTTCGGCGCCCACCCTGTTTCGCCGCACATTTTCAGCAAACTCAGCCCAGTCAGCCGCCTCGGTGCTGCTGTTGGCACTCTCTGCTACGCTGGCCTCGAACCGCTCAATCCACGTAGCTTCGTCCAGTCCAATTGCCGTCAAATAGCTGCGAACAATGCCTTTACGAAACACTCCGCCCGGCAGCGCGCTGTAATCCCCAGCCTCTAGCGCCTGCAAATGGCGAGTTGAGACCTTAGTCTCCTCAGAGATCTTCTCGATCGAGACCTGACGTCTTTCTCGCTCCCATCGCAACTCGTCGCAGAATCGTTCCATTCGCTCCGTTCAACCCTCAACAGCCATGGTCAACCGCACTGCGGTGCACCGCTGGTTGTTCGCAGAATAGAAGCTGTGTTTGTCAAAGTCAAAGCCACTTTTGGGTTACGAAGTTCCACAATCCATAAAGGAATCAGACTAGTTAGGTTGGCTTCTCGGTTCTGCAACTCTTTGATTCCATGAAATAGGTTCTAAGGAACAAGCCTATATACATCGTAATTATCATTATCGATTGCCGTTTGCTTTTGATAGTGTGACCATGCTGCAGCGAACCCGGGGCTTTGAAGAAACCATGCGAGCATATCGAACTCTTTGCCCGTCATCCCCTGGCAGAAATGGTTCAGACTGCATCGCTCGACGATGACAACAGAGGGCCGCCAATAGCGGAGGTCCTCGGCGCTCTCGCTGCGTAGAAGATCAGCAAGGCTGGTCACCCTCTCCGGAGAAAGCCGCTTGAAAGGTGCGGGCGGGCCAATCGGGCCGGTTTCGTTCTGAATGATTCCCGGCAACATCCAAAGATGGGCGAATCGGCTACCCCAATTCAGTCCGTGATTGAACGCGAAGGATAACGGAGCGATGTTGGTTGAAAAGACATAGACCGTCGTCGAAGGTTTGTACTGAGCAAGAAAATCGTCTAGCACATCACTCTGAGAGTGGGTTCCGGCGGTGAGCACGGCACGCGGACGAAAAGCGATGGCACAAAGCAAAACTGCCACGGTGAGGGAAGCGCCAAGCATCACGCGGCGGCGAAGAGGCGAATCGGACGAAAGTTTGCCAAGGATGGGATATAAAAAATCCGTTAGAAGATAAGCCATGCCGAGCAGAAGCAACACCTGGTGCGGATAAGCGTGATACCACCAATTGTTGTGTTGTATCGCGAAGGCGTAGAACGCCCCGGCACTGCATATCAGCAACGCAGCTGACGTCCCCGGATCGCGCAACGATCGACGAAGCACAAAGCACACCACCAATAGAACGAGGACCAGCAGCACGTAGCCGCGGAAGCTAAGTGCCAGCGTAAGCGTGTTCACAGTTCCAAGGGCCCAGTACGTATCGAAAAGGAGCGGGAGCGTCACACTTCCGTAGAGCGGCGTGAACACGCGCATAAGCACGAGCACGAATGTACTCGTCAGGACCATGGACAAAAATTCCGGTGCGATCACTCGGCGAACGCCACGATGGCGAAGAGCGAGAAACAGTTCGAGCCCCACAACGACAACCACATCCTGCGGCTTGAACCAGATGGCGACGCCCGCGGCCACGCCCAACGCGCAACGTTCAGCAAGAGAAAGACGCGAGACCGCGCCAGTTGCGGCGGCCAGAATATAAGGCAGGAGCAGGATGATAAGGAGTTGCTCACGCTGACCGAAGTTGTAGGGTCCAATGCCGAACTCGACCGCAAGAGTCGCGCAGGCCAGCAGGCCAATGGAGACTGGATTAGTCACGGCGGTACCGCGCCGCAATATCCTCACACACCATGTAGTGCTGCCGATGATCAGGCCCATCACTACCAGCCTGAGAAAAAACGCGGAGGATACGTGCAGCCAATGCCCCAACACAACCGGAATCGTGGAAAACCAGACGATCATCGGAGGATTGGTTTCAGCAAGGTGCGGTCCATAGAGTTCGGCGCCGGAGAGCAATCGCTGCGCCTCGAAAAGATAGGAAGACTGGTCTTGCCCCGGACGTGCAGTGAAATATGGGGTCAGAACACAGCCGAAGATAACAAGTCCCCCGCACACGAGAAAGGCAACGAGCAGAGGTGTCGGAATAATAGTCTTCCTGTCAGCTTCCATGGATGCCCTTAGGGTCGTCATAGTACTGAAATACGCTCCGCCATCTCTCGGCCAAGCCGAACGCTCTCCGAGATTCCCCTGTCTTCAGGGTAATAAAAGCAAGTATCCGCGATCTGCAGCCCCAGAATTGGAGTTTGCACTGGCGGAATCTTAGCCGCGAATCCAGGTTCACAAACCGGCTGCGCATACCGCAGACGTGCAACATGCTCGGCAACAATGTCCTCGCGCGTCAGCTTCGGATTGATTCGTCGCAAATATCCAAAAGCCTCATCCAGAAGCTGTCTGTCGGTCCACCTGAATTTAATATTATTGTTGGGCATGTAGTACGGCACATAGACCACAGCTTCACCGCCCGCAGGCCTGAGGTTTGAGAATTCAACAATCCCCGGAATAGCGATGTCGGGTTCACTTACATTGACCCAGAAGTGGGGACTGATCGACCGCTTTAGTTTGAAAACCAGGCAGCAAACGCCCATATTGGCAATGGATTCATACCGAGCTCGCCAATCCGCAGGCAGGTCCGGCACCATCGCTGAAATAAGCGGAGTCGGTACCGTGCAGACAACGGCATCCGCCTCTATGACCCCCTCAGGAGTGGCCACGCCCGTCACCCGGCCATCTTCCACGAGCACTTTTTGCACTGCGCACCGCGTGCGAATTCGTCCTCCCTTCTGCTCAATGGAGGAGCAGAGAGCATCCACCAGCGTCTGGCTGCCCCCTTCGATATATCCGAGTTCTTCCTGCATCAACGATCTGCGAGAACGTCCAATCCGCCTGATTCGAGTCCATATCCACGCCGCGGAGACGTTGTCCGCATATTCGTAAAACTTCAACGCAAACAATGGCTTCCAAAGCCGGTCATACACCTCGGTTCCACACCATCGCGTAATCCATGAGCGTGCCGATTCCGTTTCAATTGCATCCCATCGATCGCGCCGAACCGATAAAAACGCAAACAAGCCATATCTCAAGCGCGAGATAAAACTTATCTCGTTGAACTTCAGCAGCGCAATCGGGTTTCCCCAGTCGTGCAATTTTCCGCTGGTAAAAATTCCCATGGACGTGGCTCGCCACCGCATCAGGTCTCCGATGCCCAGCTCGTCCAGCAGCGACATCGTCGGTGAGTCGCTCTTGCATACAAAATGGTAAAAACGCTCGATCGATAATCCATCAAGGTCGAAATGAGCTGCCATCCCCCCGGCTTCAGGCGCTGCCTCCAATACCTCGACTTCGTGTCCAGCTTTCAGGGCGTGAAACGCGGCGGCGAGACCCATTGCTCCTGACCCTACAACCACAACTCTAGCGATAAGGCACCTCGGGGAACGTTAGGAGTTCATCCTAATTGATACTCAAAAGATATCAGGCGCTAGGTGCCTCATGGAATTTGCGAGCTTGTCAACGAACTCCGCTTCCGCGCTGGAAATCGAGCGCCACGCTGGAGTAGACGGGATTGCAGAAAGTTGTCTTCAGGGCTTCTTCCAGCGGCGTTGCACGCACACCAAAAATCCTTGGCCAGTCGAAAACCTCAAAGACGTCAGGCGTCACCAATGCCTCAAGCTGCCTCTCGCGAAGCGCAGCTTCCAGAAGTCGCTCGGTGGCCCGGATGTTGTTGCGAACGAACTCCTCTGGATAGAGACCAACGATCTGCGCATGGCCGATCACAAAATGAGTGCACCCCATAAGCTCCTCCTGCCATGGGGCCGCCTCTGCGAGATCCGCCTCAACAACTCGAATCTCAGGGTGAAGCCGGCGAAGAGTAGCGGTATTCACCGGATGTTTATCTAGCGCGACAATCTCACCGACGCCGCTCTGTTCAAGGAGAGGAATAAGGTTCTGGCCGACAAGCCCGGCAGCCCCTGTTACAACAATTTTCTTTGAAGACATATCTACAATCTATCTACCAGTCTTCGATCTTATCGACAAATCTAGGAGCATCAGTCTTCGTCATCGGTACCGAAACGCCGACAGTTTCCAGCGGCAGATCCAGCGCGTCTTTCTTTGACGCGCCCGCCCGGCAGTCGCTATTATCGTGGTTGATCCGTTTGGCAAATCTTCTTCAGCTTCTTCCTGCCAGACGCAAACCCTCCGGTTGCGCCCGCTGCCGGAAGCCGAAACAGCCAGTGGTGACGAAAGAGATCGAGTGCGACTTCCCTTTCCCGAACGCATTCCGTTTGTAAAGACCTTTTTCTTAGCGCTCTTGCTCTGTGCCATTCAAATGGGTCAGGGGACGAAGCCGCTCTTCTCGCTAGGCTGTCTCTTTTTTATCCTCGTGTCCGTCCTCGCTTTCAACCTGGGTGGCGGCTTTACTCGCCCATCCGGCGGCTACATCTTTTTTTTCGCTACACTCACGGCCATCGTCGGTTTTGTATGGAAAGCCGTTCTCGGGGAACCCGCTGACTCGAATCTCCAGAACCCCATTCTGACCATCAGCGCCTATTGTGGCTGTATTTCCGCGATGCTTCTGGCCGTCTTCCTCAGCACCAAAATGACGACGAAACGCGCCCTTTTGGCAAAGATGGTTACAGACTCCAACATGCAGACCGCTACCGTCGGGTGCCTGATCTCCGGAATTGCGCTCTTCGTCATTGGAGGTTTGGTCGAGGGCGGAAACGGTTCCGTCATAAGCGCAATCAACCAAGTCAACCGGTTCTTCCCCATGGCGATCATCCTCGGCGTGATTCATACGATTCGGCGGAGTGGGGGAACTCATAGCATCAGCCTGCCCGTGTTGCTCGCTGCCGGGTTTTCGTTTTCGTTCGGCCTATTGGGTTTCTCCAAAGAAGGAATGCTGACTCCGTTCCTCTGTTGGCTTATGGCTGCTGCCTCTCAGGGTTACAAAGTGTCTCGAACCCAAATAGCCTGTGGCGTCCTGGCAATCTTCTTCATCTTTCAGTACCTGGTTCCTTACGCCCAGTATGGAAGATCCTACCGGGCGGATTCCGATGCCGGAAACCTCGATACCTCAATCTCTCTGCTCTCAAACCTCGGATATGTGCGAGAGCAGTACCTGGAAAATTCAGCGGATACCTATGATGAGAGTAGCGGCTACGGCTACTACAATAACCCACAGGGGTTCATGGACCGTCTTGAGATGATCTCGATTGACGACGCTCTCATCGACCACACCCAGAAGTTTGGCACCTTCGGTCTCTTTCCGCTCATCGCCAGCTTCGAAAATCTCGTCCCGCACTTCATCTGGAAAGATAAGCCCTCCGTCTTCTTTGGAAACGTCTTCGCGCACGAGATCGGCATGCTCTCTGATGAAGACAACACTACCGGAATCTCTTTTTCCCCGGTCGCAGATGCGTACCACATGGAGGGTTGGCTCGGGGTATCTGTGGTCGCACCGCTCATGTGGCTTATTCTCTTCACCATCTTTGACTCGCTCTGCGGTGATGATCGCAAATCGCCCTGGGGTCTGCTTGCCATCGTCACCTTCGCCCATACCGCCCCAGAAGGTGGTCTCGGCGTAATTGCTTATTTGGTGGGCTACCAGGTCGTCGCTATCGTCTTTGCTGCGGTCATGGCCGCCTATCTTATGCCAGTTCTTGGCACACTTTTTATCGGCCCAGAAGGCATTCAAATTCGTCGAGGCGCTGTTATTCGCAGCATTCCAAGCCGGGTCGCTCCTCTCCCAACGCCTGAAAGCTGATTCTGCACGCCTTCGAGCCCCGATCTACTCTCATCCATATGCCCACCTTCAGCTATTCTGGCAAGGTAACTCGCTGGGAAGGGGACCGTTTGGATGGATAGGGCCTATCGATGGGCGGTGCCCGTCATTGCACTCTGGCTTGTTGTTTGGATTGTGATCTCCTGGGCGGGGGTGCAGGACGACGCCTTCATCCATCTCAGGTACGCTGACAACTTCTTCCGCACGCATTCCATCACTTACGACGGCATCCACCCAAACTACGGCGCCTCCAGTCTTCTTTACGTCTACCTCCTGTCTTTCCTTCGCGCCTTCACCGCCTCACCGAACCTGCCCCGTATCGTCTCAAGCTGCGCCCATCTCCTGCTCATCGCCGGCCTTGTGTTCCTATTTCGACGGGCGATACCGCGCCAATCTCATCTTGCTCGCCTCCTCGGTCTCATCGCTCTCATTCTTTTCGTCGCCCCCTCCGCCGTTCGCTGGCTCGACGATGGTATGGAGACCGGGCTCGCCCTCTGCTTCGTTGCTCTCACCTGTGGGGCTGTCTTTCGCCAGACGACCAGGCCCGCTATCACCAGCCCGGGGTACGCCGCCTTCGTGATTTTGGGCTTCTGCTCCGTTCTATTGCGTACCGAACTCATCCTTTTGTGCGGTTTGTCCTTCCTCATTCTCGTCTGGGATCGTCTCGCCAAAGACCGTGCAACGAAAACCGATGAACCCCTCAAAGCCGTCGTCAGCTGCGGCCATCTTCTGTTGGGAGGCCTATTCGCTCTCGCATACATCCGTATCAGGATGCACTTCCTCCTTCCCGATACCGCCCTCGCAAAGTCCTCAGGCCAGCCCGCGTGGGGAGTGACCTTGTATGTCACTTCGAAGGTCTTCGTGGGCGCGCTCTCCTTTGGAGCAGGCATGTGCCTTTTCTGGCTTTTGACCCTCCTTTTGTTATTGCGATCCCATCGCTTCACCATGCCGGTCTTTCTTGCCAACTCAGTTTTCCCGATTTTGTTGTTCCTGGCGGCTCTTCGTGGCCAACAAATCCAGGGCGCCCGGTATTTCGCCTGGACACTCTGCTTCTCAATTCTCTGGAACATCCTTGAAATAGGCCGCCCTCCATTCCTTCAACAGAAAAACAGACCGGCGCAAGCGCTGACCTATGGCATCTTGGCATTACTTCTTCTCGCGCTGCCCTACGAAGCGAGGGCTCTGTACCCCATGCTGAGGTCCCGCGCGACTCTCCTCCAGCAGTTTGAATCGGAGGACTTCAAGCACTTCGAAAGCAAACGCGGAGTCGCGGTCGATATTGGTTACATCGGCTATTTCTCCCAATCCGACATGTGCGACCTCGCAGGCCTGGTCAACGGAAGAGAGAAGGCTCGCGAGACCTCAGAAGAACGCATGACAGGTTGCGTCGCAACGCCCCCCGACTTCTTCTTTCTGGACGCGGCCACCATCAATGATCTTCACTCGCTCGTTAACTTCCGCGACTGGCAGGTATGTTCTTCCTACGATTTCAGAAATGTAAACTCCTCCAACCGTCACTACCTCATCGTCCCCCGCGCCAACGCGGTTGAGGTATGCGGGCAGGTCACTCACTCCCTCCCTTCGGAAATCCGGGACATCGCTCACTGACAATTCCTCTGACCTGGCCCTCAAGAAGAGGTCCGTCGCCCGAACCAACGGCCGACGGGGGCCAAAATTACCCATCTACACGCGTCTTAAATTTGTAATACTCTGAACTATCGTTACAAACGTGTGTTAAACCTCTCAGCAATGGCCCAGTCGCGCCCTATCCCGTCCAGCATCAACAAGGCCTTCGAGTCGGTCCTTCTCCTCACTGCCGCCATTTTCTTCGCCTTCCACGCTCTTCACCTCAGCGCCGACTTCCCCAACCACTCCCCCTGGATGGACTGGGCGAAATACACAGACGAAGGCTGGTATGGTGACGGAGCCATCCGCCATTTCCAGCGTGGCCACTGGCATGTCCCTGGAGACTTCAATCCCGCGGCGGCATTACCCGTCTGGCCTCTGCTCGAAGGCGCCCTCTTTCGCTTCACCGGAGTCAGCCTTGTCGCCGCCCGTGCCCTCACCGTATCCATCTTCGGCCTCATCCTCCTTACCTCCTACCTCCTCCTGCGCCGTTGGAGAAATCTCTCCCCCAATTCCCCCCGCGGAACCGCCGCTCTCGCCCCCGCCACAGCCGTACTTCTCCTCGCCGTCAGTCCCTTCTGTTACGTTTTCACCCGCATCGCCATCCTTGAGCCCCTCCTCATTCTCTTCACCCTCCTCGCGCTTCTAGCCGCCTCCTACGTCCGCCCGATGGAAAAAGGATTAGCTGACTCTCTCCGTCAAGCACTCCCCCTCGTCGCTCTAAGTCTGCTAGTTCCCCTCATGGTCCTCACCAAGACCACAGCCATCTTCCTCCTCCCCGCCATCGCATGGATCCTCTGGGCCCGCGCCGGATACCGCCTGCGCCCGTTCTTCCGACTCACCCTGCCTGTCGTATCGCTCGCCGCTGCAGCCTGGCTCAGCTATTACCTCTTGGTCGTCCGTCCCCACTTCCTCCCGGACTATCGCTACCTCTTCAGCGCCAACGCCTACACCGGAATCACTCCGTCCACGCTTCTTCTGGTTCTCGGCCAGACCCTCGCCGACGGCCTCTGGATTGGCAACATCCTCTATCCGATGGCCCTCCTGGCCGTCGCCCTGATCTTCCTTCTCCGCCCGGAGCTCCTTCGTAACCCGCTCGTGCCCGCCCTTCTCCTCTGGGCTGCCGGGTACGCCGCCTTCCTCGCTTACCACAACAACCTCCAGCCCCGGTATTACCTCGTCATCGCGGTCCCGCTCACCCTGCTGATCCCCGTCGTCTTCTCCAGTCTGTTGAACTCACCCTCACCTTGGCCCACCATTACCCAAACCGTACTCCGCCGCCTCGCCCTCACGTCCGTTGCTGCCGCCCTCACCACGCTCGTAGTTACCGATGCCCGCCAGACTCTTGGCTACGTCCACACCCCCGATTACACCTTCACCGGCGCCGCCGACCAGATCCGCCAGATCGTCTCCTCCGACCCCCGTCACAACCCGCTCCTCCTCTCCATCAGCGGCTCCCAACTCTCACTCATGACCGGCCTGCCGTCGATCTGCGATGACTTCGGCACCATGGATCTAGCGGTTCGCGTTCAAGCCTATCGCCCCGGTTGGTACGTCACCTGGAACCAGGTCGACGACGACAAAATGGACGCCCTCGCCCCTCTTTATCATCTCCAGCGAGTAGCCGCCTTCCCCGCATTCGACGATCCCGACCGCAATCTCCTTATCCTCTATCGCCTCGACCCGGCCACCCCCGTCACACCCACGCACCCCCGCCGCAAAGCCATCATCCCCCACCTTCTGCAGACGAACTTCGGCAACCAGCCCCGCACCCTGCAAATCGAACACTAAGGTTCGCCTACCGGGGTACATTCATCAGCGAAAACTGCTGCTCCACCAGCACACCAGTCGCCACCACGCTCCCATTCTTCATCCCCGCCGCAAACCGCCATTTCTTTACCGCTTCCACCGCGCTTGCGTCCAGCCCATAACCAAGCGGCCGCGACACCGCAATCCGTTGAGGAACCCCATTCACATCCACAACCAACCGCATCTGCACCGCTCCCTGCACCTTGTCCCGCTGCGCAAACGACCCATACTTCGGCTCTACATTATGGTCCACCTTGGGTGCCGTCACACCCTTCTCCTGGTCCGCCGATCCATACATCGAATAGATCGCCTGTCCCGTCAATCCATCCTCCGGCCACGCCAGCGAAGGATCAAAATAATGCCTCCAATACTCCGGCATAGCTCGCTCCAACC
The DNA here is from genome assembly GCA_963841335.1 of uncultured Acidobacteriaceae bacterium. Taxonomy (GTDB): domain Bacteria; phylum Acidobacteriota; class Terriglobia; order Terriglobales; family Acidobacteriaceae; genus Edaphobacter. The sequence continues at coordinate 2,838,016 of CAWJCF010000001.1, forward strand.
CCGGGTCGATCCCCACCGCAAACATCGCGCCAAAAGCCTTCTCCAACCCCGTCGCGTCTCCCGGGTCATTCACCACGATCCGCATCTTTTCGTCGTTCATCGGATGCCGCTGAAATTCATGGCTATCCATGTTGTACCGAATCGCTACCCGAACCCCGTCCAATTCAATCTCTGTCTCCCCGCGCCGCTCCACCTTCAGCACATTCACCGCGGCCAAAGTCCAATCGCCAGCCTTGGGCGCCCCCACCACGCGGCCCGCCGAGTCATAACTGAGATCATTTGCTAGATAGAAACCCCTCAGAAACAGTGCTTTACCCACCATCATCCCAGCCTGTTCCATCTCCTTATCGACAGAAACCGCACCCTGTCCCCACGCTATCCCGGCTCCAAGCGCCAGCACAGCTAAAACCCGCAAACCCAAGCCCGGTTTCATGCCCCGAGACTATCAAACTCAACATCCCGCCCCCCGATCTTCATTGACTTTCACCCAAAAGGCCGTTATCCTTGAATCTCGCGCAGTCTCGCGTCTGTACGTCTGTGTGCCCTTCGCTCTCAGGCCAGTCAGGCACCCGAGGCATCCGTGATGGATCCACTGGGGAGCAGCTCTCTTCATCAGCCGCCCCTGAAGCACCCATCCCATAGGTTTGTGCGTAGTCCCGGGTCATGCGGTCGTTCTCCGCGTGTTGTGAAGAGAAAAATCCTCTCTTCCTTCGCCACGCCGCCATGCTTCGGATCAATCGTTCTTTGTTTTCGCACCGAGCGGCACATGGCACCACCCATTTAGCACCATTTTCTTCCGAATCACGCCGAACAAGGAAGACGGCAGAATCAAGGAGTAGCAGAAATGTCCACTACGATCCCGAGCGGCAAAGACATCAAGCGCAAGTGGTTTGTGCTCGACGCCTCCGGCAAAACCCTCGGCCGCCTCGCCACCCAGGCCGCCAGCGTGCTCGCCGGCAAGCTCAACCCGCTCTACACCCCCTACATTGATATGGGCGACCACGTCGTCATCATCAATGCAGAAAAGATCGTTCTCACCGGCCTCAAGGCAGATCAGAAGCTCTATCGCCGCTACACCGGTTTCCCCGGCGGTCTCCGCGAAGAGTCCTTCATCAAGCTTCTCGCCCGTCGCCCTGAAGCCATCGTCGAGCAGGCCGTCAAGGGCATGCTCCCCAAGTCCAAGATGGGCCGCCAGATGGCCACCAAGCTCAAGGTCTACAAGGGCGCGAACCATCCGCACCTCGCCCAGCAGCCCGTAGCCATGGACTTCCATGCCTCCAACGCGCCGAAGGTGCTCACCTCCAAAGTGATGGTGCCGACGCACCCCCATCAGGAGCACCAGAAGCTCGAAGGCTAGTCAGCGAAGTTTAGGTTACGAAGTTTGGTTTTGGGATTAAGCAGTGGGCTTTAGCCCACTGAACAAAACGGGCCGAAAATGAGGGGCTTTAGCCCCGGGCCCTTTACAAGTTCAAGGAGCACCATGGCAGATCTGATTCAATACTACGGAACCGGCCGTCGCAAGTCCTCGATCGCACGCGTCTTCCTGCGTCCGGGCAGCGGCAAATTCACCGTCAACGGCAAAGAGTCCGAAGTCTACTTCGTCACCGCCCAGCAGCGTGCAGCTGCCAAGCGGTCCCTCGGCATCGCCGGCATCGAAGAGACCTTCGACGTCATCACCACTGTCAAGGGTGGTGGAGTCATGGGCCAGGCAGACGCCGTCAAGCTCGGCATCGCCCGCGCCCTCATGGTATTCAACCCCGAGCTCCGCAAGGCGCTCAAGGCAGAAGGCCTCGTTACCCGCGATTCGCGTGGTAAGGAGCGCAAGAAGTACGGCCAGAAGGGTGCTCGTGCACGCTTCCAGTTCAGCAAGCGATAGAGAAAGCCTCTCAGCAAAATCCTTTGCTGTTGCTTTTCTTCTCTTTCAGAACAGGCCCACACAGTTGGAATGGGTGCCGGACATTCTCCGGCGCCCATCGCATCACTCTCATGCTTTCGGCCAAAAGCCGCAGCCTGAGGGAAGGAGTCAAATCTCCCGCGCCTGTCTCATCAGGCAAAGGATCAATCCAGGCACCGATGCTCACACTCGGCCGCCTCAACTAAGGAGCTACATTGGCAAACATCACTATGAAAGAACTGCTCGAAGCTGGCGTTCACTTCGGGCATCAGACCAAGCGTTGGAACCCAAAGATGAAGGAGTACATCTTCGGCGAGCGCAACGGCATTTACATCATCGACCTTCAGAAGACCCTCAAGATGTTCAAAGAGGCCTCGAAGTTCGTCACCGACCTCACTTCCACCGGTAAACTCATCCTCTTCGTCGGCACCAAGCGCCAGGCGCAGGACGCCGTAGCCGAGGAAGCCACCCGCGCCGGCATGCCCTACATCAACAGCCGCTGGCTGGGCGGTCTCTTGACCAACTGGGTCACCGTGCAGAAATCGGTCAAGCGCCTCACCGAACTCGACGATATGTCGACCGACGGCCGCTACGAGCTCCTCACCAAGAAGGAAGTCATTAAGCTCGAGCGCGAGCGCAAGCACCTTACCACCAACCTCGCCGGTATCAAGACCATGAAGCGCCTTCCCGACGCGATCTTCGTCATCGACTCGAACAACGAAGCCATCGCCGTTGCCGAAGCCCGCAAGCTCGGCATCCCGGTCGTCGCCGTCGTCGACACCAACTGCGACCCAACCGTCGTCGACTACGTCATCCCCGGCAACGACGACGCCCTCCGCGCCATCCGCCTCTTCACCACGAAGATCGCTGATTCGGCCTTCGAAGGCGTCCAGATGGTCTCCGACAAGGCCTTCGCGACCGAGGTAGCCGACGTCACACCCACCGAAGTCCCTTCGTCCTACATCGGCGAAGAAGGCGACTACGAGCCCGGCGAGACCCACTCAGCCGAGCCTGCCACAGTTGCCGACGAAGACGAAACCGTCGACCTCGAAGCCGTCCTTGGCGGAAATATCCGCAAGGCCCCGGCCGCGGCCACCGAGCCAGAAGCCGAGCCCGAGTCCATCTCCGCACAGGCCGCCGTCTAAGGCAGTCACGAACACTCACTCAGTGGAGCGTGGCAGCCCGCGAAAGCGAATTCGGCGCCACGCTCTTTCTGCGTCAACGACCTATTAACACCCACGTTGCATCATCAACAAAAGGATTGGAATCATCATGAGCGATACCGCCGTAAAGATCGACGCAAAACTCGTCAAGGAACTCCGCGAAAAGTCCGGCGCCCCCATGGGCGACTGCCTGAAAGCGCTGCAAGAAGCTAAAGGTGAAATGGAGGCTGCCTTCGTCGTCCTCCGCAAGCGTGGCATGGCATCCGCCGCCAAGAAGGCCTCCCGCACCACCAATGAGGGCGCAGTCGGCACCTACATCCACGCCGGCGGAAAGATCGGCGTCCTCCTCGAGCTGAACTGCGAGTCCGACTTCGTCGCCCGCACCGACGACTTCCAGGAACTGCTCCGCGATATCGCCATGCACATCGCCGCGGTTGACCCGCGCTTCGTCAGCCGCGAAGACGTCACCGCCACCGACCTCGAGCGCGAGAAGGATGTCTATCGCGCCCAGGCCGCAGCGACCGGCAAGCCCGCCAACATCATCGAGAAGATGCTCGAGGGCAAGCTGGCCAAGTTCTACGAAGAGTTCTGCCTCCTCGACCAGCCCTTCATCAAGGAAGCCTCGCAGACCATCGGCCAGCTTATCGCCAGCAAAGTCGCAAAGCTCGGCGAGAACATCAGCGTCCGCCGCTTCGCCCGCTTCAAGGTAGGCGCACCCGAGTGGACCGTAGCGCAAACCAAAGCCGCAGGAACCGAAGAAGCATCGGCCTAGTCACCTCCGTCTTAAACATCAAAGCCCGGGCCACAAGTCCGGGCTTTTTTCTTCAAGCGCCCTTCTGCCATCCGACGCCGACCAGCCCGAGCAGCTCTTACTGTCCATGGCCGTTCCCGCCGCGAATCCCATCGACGGGTCATACCCAAAAGACACTACAAATACACCACGACTCGGATGCTATCTTTGATGTAACCCCAAAAGCCAGATGACTAGCCCATGAGGAGTCAAAGGGCATTGGGAGCACTAGCAACCTCGGACCTAAATTTCCCAGAAACAACCGAATCAAGGAGAAGATCGATGTCACTCTTTCGTACAAAGCGGTTCAGTATATTCCTGGCAGCACTGGTGGCCTTTGCCTTGGCAATTGGGTCTCAGAGTTCCTTTGCACAAGACGTAGCCCACGCGCTTAGCGGCGTTGTGAAGAGCGTCGACAAGGGCACCAAAACATTCGTCGTGAAGGCCGCTGACGGCACCGAGCACACCATCAAGTGGACCGACGGCACAGTCGTCAAGGGCGCCAAGGACACTGGCAAAGGCGTCGAGAAGGGAAGCGTTGACACCTACCTGGGCGCCAAAAAAGGCACCGAGGTCACAGTCGACTACACGGAGAAGGCTGGCGAAAAGACCGCAACCGGAGTAAAGGACGCCAGCAAGGCCACAGCAAAAGCAGTCTCGCAGTAACGCCAGTGCGCTGAGTAAACGGACACAGCCCCGGACACGTCAGGGGCTGTGTTTTTTATAAAAAGTACTTCGGCCGAACTCACGCAAAGGATTTAACCAAAGGAGAACGCAGCCGAAGCCGCGCCCCCTTGCAACCCATTCGTTACTGCCAGCGAGCCGTAGCCTGTGCGTTGTCCACAATCTGGTGAGCCTTGTCGACGTGCCCAATCGCCCGGTCGCGCAATCCACGAGACTGCGGCACATCTTCCGCCTTCGCCAGATCGTTATGCGCCGCCCAAAGCAACTCATTCGCCTTGCGGAAGCGATCATGCGGGCTCAGGTGCGTGTCGATCGTGAACGGATCATTCAATCCCTTGCCATCGTCGATCGAGGCCTGTTTGATCTCGTTGATCGCTGCATCAATCTGCTTAATCGCCTCATTGTCGTCATGCCGCACCGCATCCCACGCCCATCCGTCATTCAGATAGTGCCGGGCTGCACGCAGATCGCTCAGCGCATGCAGATAATGTGGGTGTGGCCCTGGAACCTCCTGGGCCTGCACTGTGGGTGCTGCTAGCATCGCCAATCCAGCCGTCAAGGCCATCAAACGGAACTTCATCATCATTCGTAATCTCCTTTAGGGCTGAGTCTTGTCTAGCCCGCAACCTGCAATACCCGCATTGTCCTGCATAGTTGCAAAAAATCGTCTCACCCCAAAGTTGCAGCAGTGACCTTTTCAATACGAAGACACCAGGTAGCGCACCAGCACCCCATTCACAAAATCTGCCTGCACCCTCGCATCCTTGGCTTTGTAGACACATGTAGTCACGGTCATCCCATTGTCTGTGTGCTCCTGCGCCTCCGAAGCCGGCCCATACAAAGCCTCAACCTGCTCACGGGTCATCCCCTTCTTCAACCCTCCGTTCGCGTCAGGTCCCTGATCTGGCGTCCGCTGCACCAACGCCGGAGTCCCACCTGGATTCCCTCCGCCCGGTGGTCCACTAGGCCCACCCTGCTGATCGGCGAAGACAACATACTGCGCCAACGCGGCCTCCACCACCTGCGGAGTCAGCGAGTCTCCCATCTTCCTCGCGTCCACATGAATGTTGAATCGCGATCCGCCCTGCTGCCGCTTGATCGCGACCTCCTGTACCCTCCGAGCTGCATCGTCCTCCGCGCGCGCCCGGTTGTACGCATCCTTCCTCTCCCGCTGCTGTCGCACATAATCCAGCTTCCGCTGCAGTGACCGCCGCCGATCCGGATCACTCTCATTGCTCAGTTGATTTTCCAGCTCCTTCTCCCGGTCGCTCTTCTCCGCCGGCGTAAAGTGGACCGAGGTATCGGCATTGTCCCGAGCCGTTCCAAACCCTCCACCGCCGAGTTGGAACTCGACATTGTCCTTGTTCACCTTTACCTTTGTGACCATCGTCGTATCGCCCTGCCGCAGCGAAACGCCAAAGTCCTTCATCCGGTCTCCGTAGCTCTTCGCATCCATCGTCGGCGTCCGGTCTGGATAAATCTCGACACCCTTCTGCGTCCCAGGCATATCGATCTTCACCACCACCTGTTTGCCCTCAAAGAAAGGCGAAAGTGCGTCCGGATTCTGCGCTCCAGCACCCTGAGCAAACGTTAACCACGCACCTAGACCGATCAGCAATCCAAAGTCTTTAAATTCCCATGGCCAACAGGAACGACGCATCGGATCTCCTCCAAAAATTGAGTCAAGAATCGAAGACGGGGCCCACGGACGGCGAAAGGCCACAGGGAGTGGCCGGAATGGATGAAATGATAGCCTGTCTTGACTTCCGGTCCTCTTCGACACCGCTTGTTCGCGGAGGCTCCCTTCCCCAGCCGGTTGTCCTGGCAAGACAAGTCCGTACTCGGTCCAAGGTAAGTCCAGATTTAACCTTTTTATTTCGAATACTTTGCGCACATTAAGGGTAGGGAGGGGGTACCGCAGCCGCATGAAGCCACACCGCACGAATTCTCACGCAGCCATGCGATACTAACCTCAGACATGTACAAAAGAATCCTCCTCAAGATCTCAGGAGAAGCCCTGGCTGCAGGCAAGGGTTTCGGCATCGACGCCGTCTTCATCCACAAAATAGCCGCTGAAATCGCCGCAGTCCACGCCCTCGACTGTGAGATCGCCATCGTCGTCGGCGGAGGCAACTTCTTCCGTGGCGTCGCCCAGCAGGCCATCGACATGGACCGCGTAGCCGCCGACCACATGGGCATGCTCTCAACCGTTATCAACGCCATCGCCCTTCAGGATGCCATCGAGAAGCTCGGCCTCCACTGCCGCGTCATGTCCGCCATCGAGATGCACGAGGTCGCCGAGCCCTATATCCGCCGCCGCGCCATGCGCCACCTCGAAAAAGGCCGCATCGTCATCTTCGCCGCCGGCACCGGCAACCCATTCTTCTCCACCGACACCGCCGCCAGCCTCCGAGCCATGGAGATCAAGGCCGACATCCTCCTCAAAGCCACCTCCGTCGACGGCATCTACACCGCCGACCCAAAAATCGACGACAAGGCCACCAAATTTCCAGAGATTACCTACTCGGACATCCTCCGCCTCAATCTCCGAGTCATGGACACCACAGCCGTTTCCCTCTGCAAGGACAACAATATGCCCATGATGGTCTTCAGCATGCGCGAGCCAGGCAATATCGTCCGCGTCGTCAGCGGCGAAAAGATTGGCTCCCTCGTCACGGCGTAACTGTCGCTGAATTAAAAGCACTTCCTGAATTCCCCTCTTCGCGGGAGAAGAAAACCGCGTCTCGCGTCCATAATTTCGCGTCAAACTTGTTAGGAACGCGTTAGATCAAAGTGCGTCCCATCCAAACAGCGGGAATTTCAGTGAATACAAGCCTCCTTGAAGCAGAGCCTCAACACGAAGCCAAACCCACGGTTCCGCATCCGGCGACCACTCGCAAGCCCCAGCTTCCTGCCCTCACAGGAATCCGTACTCTCCTCGCCATCTTCATCATCCTCTTTCACTTCACCCCGCCGCATCTCGGCCTTCTCTACCCCTTCATCGACAACGGATACATCTTCGTCGGCGTCTTCTTCCTCATCTCCGGCTACGTCCTCACCTATAACTACGCCGACCGCGGCCGCAACCTCGACAAGCGGCAGTTCTGGCTAGCCCGCTTCTCTCGCCTCTACCCCGTCTATCTCTTCGTCCTTCTCATCTCATCCCGCATGGTCCTGGACGAGTGGCACGCCCGCTCGCACGCTGAGTTCTGGCAGGGAATCATCCTCACTCCCTTTGTCCTGCAGGGTTGGAGCCCATCGGTCGCCACCTTCTGGAACACCGTCGCGTGGACCCTCACCAGCGAGTGCGTCCTCTACCTCGCCTTCCCGTGGCTCATCCGCCTTCCATGGCCGAAGAAGCCCTTGCAACTCGTCCTACTCCTGCTCGGCCTCTGGGTCGTCGGCCTCATCCCCCACTCGCTCTATCTCTACCTCAACCCCGACCACATCGTCGGTCCCGTCGACCGTTACAGCTCCTCCCAACTCATCCGCTTCCTCAAGTACACCCCTCTCCCCTACGTCTGCACTTTCCTCTCTGGCGTCACCCTCGGCAAGCTCCAGCACGCTCTCACCTTCACCCCGCGCCAGCGCTTTATCCTCTCCTCACTTAGCCTCGCCGTAATCTGCATCTTCTTTTACACCCTCGTTCATAAGACCCCCTATCTGCTAATGCATGGCGGTATCATGACTCCGATTTTCGCCGCCCTTGTCCTCGGCCTCAGTGGCCCCCACCCCATCTCGGCGATCTTCTCCTGGCGCCCCATCCTCCTCATCGGCGAGAGCAGCTACTGCCTCTATCTCCTCCACTTTAACGTCTTCCAACTGCTGCACATCTATCGCGTTCCCGAGCGCCTGCACCTTGCTGCATTGGACCCCTGGCTCTCCTATGTCATCCTGATTCTCCTCGCCCTCGCCGTCTTCCGTTTCGTCGAAATCCCAGCCCGCAAAGCGATTCTGAATCGCTTCTCCCGGAAGCCCCAAAAGTTGGCGCCCGCCATATAACGCCACCGTTCTTCTGCTCAGCTGCAAAAAGCCCCGCAATCGCGGGGCTTTTTGGGTCAAGGACAACAGTCAAAATTTACGGATTGATGATCTGCGTCGGGTGCGATCCATTCGCCACCGTAACAACACAAGTCGGTAGCCCCGAAGCAGGGAACGGCGTATTCTGCACCTGCGCCAACCCGCCGTTGTGCGGATTCAGCTGCATCGCGGAGACCGTATTCGCCAGATTGTTTGACGTGTAGAGATAGATGCCGAGCGCCGGCTCAACCGAAACGCATGTCGGAGCCGTATCGGTCGCCGTCGATGCCGACCCAACCGATCCAACCGGAGTTCCCGTGTTGGAATCGATCGCATACGCGCCGACCGTGCTCGAGGTCAAATTTGCGACATACAAAAATTCACCTCGCGGATCGATCGTGATCCCGACCGGGAAGATTCCCGTTGCAAACGGGCTCGTATTCATCGCAACCAACGAGCCGGAGTTCGTCGGCGTGTAACCGTAGAGCTGGTTGGTCGCCTCATCCGTGATGTACACGAATCGCGACGAAGGATCCTCAGCAATCGCGCTCGGTGTCGTACCCGCGCCGTAACCCGTCGCCACCGTCTTGCCCGTGGAATCGGTCGTAATCACCGTTCCCGGCGTAGGAGTCAGGGCGCCATTCGTCATGTTCTGCGAGAACCCAAGCACTGTCGCCTTGGGTGAGACCTCTTGATCGACCACATACACGAAAGAAGTTTCGTTACCTGTTAATCCCGCCCCTGTTCCGCTCGACACAGTGCATTTGGGGTTCGCGCTGTTGTACGAAGCTGCAGGCTGGCACTGGGGCCGACTCACAACAACGCCAATCGGGGTATTTCCCACATTCACGGTCGAAGGCGTTCCCAAGGAGCCGCCAGAACCGATCGGAAAGATAGTTACGCCCCCCGGCCCAGGTGAAGCCGGCGAATAAAGCTGCTGACCACTTGGTCCAATCTGGTAAGTAAACGTCACATAAAGGAACGCGCCCGCAGCGTCGATCGCAATCGCCGTAGGTGCGCTGCCGGTCACGTTATACGTGTTCTGCAGATAAATCTTTCCATCCGTGCCGATCGAATACTCTCCCACCGTCGAGTCGTCGTGGTTGACGACATACAGATTCAGATCATTCGGCGAAGCCACCAGCGTCACCGGATTGCGTCCAGCTTCAATCGGCGAATCAGCCAGAGGGGTAAGCGAGCCGATCTGGTAGTCGACAGCATACGCGCTCACGCCACCGTTCTGGGACGTAGAGGCATTTAGCGGTTTCGCAGTCGTCACATACACATACGCCAGCACATAGTCCCGGCTGCACGCCGTTACGCTCACCAACGCCAAAGACAATATCGAGGCCAATGTTCCGCGGCCCAACTTATTCCACTTCATGCTTGCCTAACTCCGGGGGCAGATCGTTTCCGCCCGCTCCTGCTGTCTCGATACTCAGGATTCATGGGGACATCCTGTCCTGGTTCTCCAGCTGCGGCCTGCCAGCTAGTCTACGTTTCCGCTTACGGCGAGACATGTCGCCTGTCCGACCGCCGTAAAGGTTGATCCCCTCGACAGATTCGAAAGGTCTCCCGTTCGTTGATCGAGAATCTTTCCGGTGACTGTCCCATCTCCGTTGGACGTGTAAATATACTGATTCGACGGGTCCTCGACGACGCACACTGGCCCTCCGCCGATTGGATAGGGGTTATTCCCAGGATCGGGAAGAACCTGCAAGGTCCCATTCGACTGAATATTGAACGCCGATAGTGTGCTGTTCGGATTCGTCGAGTTCGTCGATGACTGGTTGGCAACATACAGCCGCAGATTCTTACTGTCAGCCAGCGAATAAACCGGATTCGCCGCCGGCGAAATATTCCCTATCGGCCCGCCCGTGATGGTGTTCAGAGAACAGGCGTTCCCAACCGTGAAGGGCAGAATCTGCCCGGGAGAGTTTGTGTTCGGAGCACCTGCATCGGTGATATAAACCGACGTTCCGCCCGCAATAATCGAGGTCGCGGCAGTCGCTCCCGAATTGATGACAGAGTTCGTCGTCAGGGTCAGCTGTCCATTCGTGCCCGTTGAGTACGGGAAAACGGTCTGATTGCCGTCCGAATTTAAAGTAAACAAACACGAACCTGCGAGAGCCATCATCTTGGGCAGCTGCCCGACCGGGAAATAAGTCAACTGGAGACCAGTGATGGGATCCTTGACCTGCTGATTCACCACCAGCGACAACCGGCCTGTGCTCGAGTCAGACGCAAACACTGTGATGTCGCCGTAGCACGCCGCCGTATTGATATGGGTTGCATCGCAGTTCGCGCCAGGACCTATAGAATCCAGGACATAAAGGAAGCCGCCCGTGCTGTCCTTCGCCGCCCACACAGGAGTCGTACCCTGACTCGTGAAGCACTGCTGGAAGGTCAGGACGCCCTGACCGCCCACCGCAAACTCGGCGATTCCGCCCGAGGTGCCGCACGGCAAAGATCCTGATGCACTTGTAGTCGCGCCGCCGCCCTTGTTGACTACATAGATATACCTACCCCCCGTCCGCACCACGAGGGAAACCGGATTTGACCCGCCCGAAGTAAATGGCGAGTGCACCGTTTGAGTCAGGTTCCCCGTAAAGTCGTCAATCTTGAAAGCGGCTATCTGGTTATACTGCGTTCCCAAGACCCACATGAACCCAATCGTGCCGCCACCGCACGCCGTCATGCCCAGACCCATCGCTACGGACACTACCAAGGCCAATGAAACACGGCCAAACCTGCTCAACTTCATGCGCTTCCTTAATCCTCGCCAGTGAACGGGTTCGTCCACCTTTTGCTGCGAGCAATTCTGTAGGGTTCGATTCCTCTGCATATTGTAGAAGCTGACGCGCCTTTGTGCCAACCTCTCCAACACATTCTGGTTCACTTGTCCCTTAGACGGTAGCCACCATTGAAGGAGACCATCGTCTCGTAAGCCAACAAAAAGGCCCGGGCCGAAGCCCAGGCCTCCTGTCTTACCAGCATCACTTCACTACCAGACGCGGCACGAATTTGCCGGCATCATCGGTTGGCCCACCTTGCAGCCAAACGCCTTGCCGAACTCATCGAAGTTCTGCACCGTGCCCTTTGTCCGCCATTCGCCTGTGCTGTGCGGATCGGTCTTTGCCAGCACCCGGGCGCTCTGCTCCGTCTGATTCTGGCACCAGACCTGTCCGAAAGTGATAAAGAACCGTTGCGCCGGCGTGTAGCCATCCTTTTCCCCATTCACATAGCCGGGTTCCGCATTCGGTCCACCCTTAGCGAGGACCTCCTGCAGCGCCTGAAATGCAATCCGGATGCCGCCATTGTCTGCTGTGTTCTCGCCAAGCGTCAGATGGCCGTTCAGGTTCTGTCCTTCAGCTACCTTGAAGCCGTCGTACTCCTTAGCCTCGCATTCGGTCCGCTCCTTGAACTTCGCCAGATCCTCCGCCGTGAACCATTGCTTCACATTGCCCTTCGGATCGTACTTCGACCCCTGGTCGTCGAATCCATGCGTCATCTCGTGGCCAATTACCACGCCGATGCCGCCAAAGTTCACGGCCGGATCCACGCTGTTATCGAAAAACGGCGGCTGCAGAATGCCAGCCGGGAAGTTGATGTCGTTATTCGGCGGATTATAGTAGGCATTCACCGTGGGCGGCGTCATGCCCCACTCTTTCTCGTCGACGGGCTTGCCTAGCCTATTGAGGTTTCGGCGGCGCTCAAACTCCACGCTGCGGTCCATATTGCCAAGCGGATCATCGCGCTTTACCACCAGCGCACTGTAGTCGCGCCAGTTTTCGGGATAGCCGATCTTATTCCGAATCGCATCCAGCTTCGCCTTAGCCTCCACCTTGGTGGCGTCGCTCATCCACGGAAGCTGTTGGATATCCTCGCCGAGTGCGGTCTCGAGTGCCGCGACAAGCTTGTCCATGTTTGCCTTGGCGTCAGGCGGAAAGTTCTGCTTCACCCAGTCCTGCCCCACTGCCTCACCCAGCGCTTGGTCCGTCGTCCGAGTGCAGCGCTTCCAGCGCGGCGCCTGCTCCTTCTGGCCATTCAAAGTCGCCGAGAAGAAGTTGAAGTTCTCATCCACAAACGGCTTCGACAATGCCGGCGCCGCCGAACGTAACGCATGCCAGCGGAGGTAGCTCTTGATCGAATCAAGGCTCGCCGACTCGATCTGCGCATTCATCGCCGTGAAGAACGTCGGAGTCGCCACATTCAGAGTCTTGAATTCGCCAATCTTGATGCCTTTGATATACGCATCCCAGTGATAGTCCGGCGACAGCGCCTGAAGTTCAGCCAGCGTCATGATGTGATATCGCTTTGCCGGATCACGCAGTTCCACCCGGTCGATCGCGCCTTTCGCCAGCGCCGTTTCCATCCCCATCACATTCTTGGCTTCTTCCGCTGCACGGTCGGGCGAGTCGCCCAGCAACACAAACATCTTCGTCACATGGTCGACATATTGAGCGCGCAGTTTCTGGCTCCGCGGGTTGTCGTCCAGATAGTAAGAGCGGTCTGGCAACGTAATTCCGCCCTGCCCAGCGTTGACAATCTGCTGGCTCGAATCCTTCTGGTCCTGCTGCACGCCCAACTGGTAAAACGTGCCGACCGCATACTCAGACTGCAACTCCGCCACCTTGGCCGCCAGCTGCTTCTTGTCCGCAAGCGAAGCAATCGATTTCATCACGGGGTCCAGAGGCTTCGCGCCCAGCTTATTCGCAAGGTCTTCGTTCATACACCCTGCGAAATAATCCCCATACTTCTTCTGCAAAGGAGTCTTCGGAGCGTCCGCCGCCGCCTTCAGCTCTTCGTACAGCAAATAGTTGTTCCGCTCCGCCAGTTCGTTAAACCTTCCCCACCGCGACTGGTCCCCGGGAATCGGATTCTTCGTCAGCCAGTTGCCGCAAGCGTACTGATAGAAATCCACGCAGGGGTCCGCCGTCTTATCGATCGCCGAAAGATCAAAAATGATCGGCTTTTTCGGCTCCGACGTGGGCCCCGGAGCCATATCCGGCGCGACAAACGACTGCCCCAGGCACATTCCTGTAGACAGCACCAACAAACCAGCAAGCGACTTACAAATCATGATTCCCTCGGAGATGTAGATCTGAGATATTCGAGATATTACAAAGACGACCCAACTTACCACAAAGTCTCGACCTTCGGCCAACACGAAAAACGGGCCCGGGCGCCCGCCCGAACCCGCTTCACTTGCCGCCGCTCTCTGCCTAAAAGATCTTCAAATGGATCGTCAGATACTTCTTCGGATCTTGACGGATCGCCGTTACCAGATCCGAACTCGATGTCAGAAGCTTGTTCAGGTTGGTATGAACCGAGTCATCTGTCACAAGTTTGCCAATTGTCCCGCGGCCTTGGTTTATGCCGGTGATCAGGGTATTCACCTGCGTCAACGTGCTGCTAAGGTCCTGACGGAACTTCGGGTCCTTCAGCATTAATCCGACTCCGCCCTTGCCGGCATCCGCGTCCGCCAGCAATGAATTTGCATGCGCCACCGTCGAGTTCAGATTCTTGTAGAGCGAATCATCCTTCAGCAGCATTCCTGCCGTACCCTTGCCGTTATCCACATTGCTCGCAATGTCCTGGAGCTTGGCGGCCGTATCGTTCAGCCGGTTGTACAACGAGTCGTCTGTCACCAGCTTCCCGATCGACCCTTTTCCCGCATTGATATTCCTCTCGAGCGTCGTCAGCTGATCAATAGCGTTATTGGCCTTGTTAAGGAGATCGGGGTTGTTAATCAACTGACCGATCGTACCCTTGCCCGTCTCCACGTTGTCGACGATGACATTCACCTTCGCCAGAATCACGTTCAGGCTTTCGATCGTCCCCTGGCTGGCTTTGATGACATCGGTCAGGCTGGGAGTCTCCAGTGTCTTCAGCTCATCGCCATCCTGCAGCCGCGGCCCCACCGCAAACTGGCTGTTGATATCCACCACCGTATCGCCCAGAACCCCGACCGTCGACAGCGAAGCCTTCGAATCCTTCTTCAGGTCAACCGCATACTTTTCATTCAACTTCATCACAACCTTTACCGGCGTAAGCTTGCGAGCCGGCGCATTGTCGATCGTCACCGACTTCACCGTACCGATCGTCACCCCTTCAAGGTTGACCGCAGCACCCGTCTTAAGCCCCGCGGAGTTTACAAAGTACGTGACGATCGTCAGCTTATGCGACAGAATCCCCATCCCTGCTGAACTCGTCATCAGAAACAGCAGCGCGACAAGGATCACACTCGAAATCAACACGATCACGCCCACCTTCAACTGCGACCACCGGACCTCCTGCTGGCTGGGCATAGCTCTCCTTTAATCTCCTGTTCCACAAAAAATGCGCGGTGCCTTAAACCACCGTCATCGACCAATGACACAAGCCGGGTGCCGTAACTGAGAGGATACATTACCCCTCAATCTCAACCCATGAAATCAATTGTCTTTCAGCTGATTCGAAAGTGTTTTCTGTTCAATAGATGCACACTTCGTCCCGCGGGCTGCAATTCTCAACCCTCCACCAGCACCACAGCCATCGCCAACTCCCGGCTGTGGGTCAGGCTCAACTGCACTCGCTGAATTCCCATCATTCCCGCCAGTTCCGCCGCCCGCCCGCTCAGATGGAGCGTGGGCTTTCCGCCCGTCTCCCGCTTTACCTCAAACTCCTTCCAGCTGACCCCACGGCTGATCCCCGTCCCCAGTGCCTTCGCTCCCGCCTCCTTCGCTGCAAACCTCGCCGCAAAGCTCTCAGCCGCATTCTTCTTTCGCATGCAGTAGGCAATCTCTCCGACCGTAAAGATACGCTCCAGAAACCGCTCTCCGAACCGCTCCATACTCTCCTGCACCCGCCTCGTTTCGATCAGATCCGTCCCCAGCCCAAGCACCATTCTCTAACCTCGCATCTCCATCCTCCTACACTTCACGCACGGTCGCGCAAAATATCCACAAAAGACGTTGTTGCAATAGCATACCCACACCTGTCACATGACCACGGTACCTTGTTTCCGCCTCACGCTTAGCGCCCATTCTCCGATGAACACCCTAACAGCAACCACCTTCGTCTCCGAGGCCTACCAATCATGCAATCGCTCGACATCCAGGGCTTCAGCTACGAGGAGCGCCAGGGCCTGCTCCCAACGCTCACCTCGGCCTTCGCCGACTGCGGCGGATGGATCCTGGACCGCAAGACCATCTCTCCCAACGCCATGGAGTTCCGCCTCGAGATCCAGCTCCGCGCTGTCGTTGACCTCTACTCCTCTATCCTCGCCGCCGGCCTTGAACTCACCCGTGCCGGCCACCTGGGACTCACCCACCTCTGCACCTGCCGCAAGAACCTCTCCACCCCTGCCGATCTCGGGCAGGTCATCGCCCTCCGCATCGAGATCACCTTCCTCGAAGACGCAACCCTCCACTCTCTTTTCCTTGCCGCCCGTTCGCCTGCCTGACCGTGCTCCTAGTTGGTCGGCAGCTTCTTCGGCTTCGGCCCCCACACCGACATGCGGAATGGCAAGCCAACCGAGAACTGCAGATTCGGTGTATCCGGAGTCAGCCCAACTCCGAAATTCAGATCTACCGTCCGCCCTGGAGCATACACATAAGTCATGCCCACATGAAGGCTGCCTTCCACCAGGTACGACGCGGGAATAGCCACTCCATTCAACGACGTCGAAGCCGTAAAGCGTTGGTCCCACCCAAAGGTCATCGAGGTCTCAGGGTTCAGCGCAAGAATCGACCCAAGCTGGAAACCGATCGCGTATCCGGGATTAAAATGCCCCACGATTGTTGCACCCGGATTGTTCGGGTCCGGTGTCGTATGGTTTGCTGGCAAGTTCGCCGTATAGTTGAAATTCCCGAAGAACACCACCGGATCATTCGACTTAGCCACCGTCAAATTGCCCGTAATTGCGTTGAACCCCGTCCCCAGCGCAGTCTCCGAGCTGCTCAGGTTGAAGGAATCTTTACCCGTCGTCGATTTGAAGCGGGCGGCAGCCAACAGATCAGGCCATTTTCCATGTTCAGTCGTAAGTTGCCGCTGGATCCCGGCCGAGATATCCCCCATCCCAAAGCTGCTCACATCGGTCTCTTTTCCCGTCGCATCAATCGACCGGATGCTTTCATACCCGTACGGAATCGTAAAATCCATCTGCAGCTTGTGTGGCAGCCCAAGCCTGGTCGTGAACGTCGGCAACAGATAATTTGCCCGCACTCGTTCCGACTCAATATCCCCCACCACAAGTACCGGCAGTAGAGCGAACCCGTTCACCGTCAGATGATCCGACGACGAGCTGAAGAAAGATGTCGTGTTATCAATCTCCATCGTTCCCGAAGGCAGCAGCAATCCGCCACGCACAATCAAGGCCTGATCCAGTGCCTCCGTCGCCTGGCGTTCCGTCACGTCATAGGTTGATGTGGACACAACCGAGTTAATCGCTCGACTGTTCGCGGCTCCGGACACCACCGGCCGCTCTTCAGGCTTCGCCGCGCTCGTAAATCCACCGTTGACTCGCCACTCCAACTCAGAGACGCGCTCCAGGAGGTTCCGGATAATCGCATCCCGCTCTCGCAACGCATCCTGCAGCTTCAAATCCGTTGCATCCTTCGCTTGAGTCGGCCCTTGCCCACCCCCACCCGAGGCCGTTGGTTGAGCTTCAATGACCCCTGACCCCAAGAACATCACCACTCCCGCCAGCAACAGTCCCGTCCGCAACATCGAGCCCGCCTTTCCCTCAATAAAGGTAGTTGCTCGGAGCCGTAACCCCGATCCTTCTCGTAATCGCTGTCTCATCAGGAACCATCCCCGACGCGAGCGTAAAAACCTTCGTCTCGGTCATCCGTTCGTCCGGTGGGTGAACCACGAACGCGACCCCGTTCTTCCATAACTCCTGAAACCGATCGACCCGCATCGTCACATTGCCAAAGCCCGGATCAGCCAGCAGTACATGTCCGGCTGCAAAACCCCTCACCACTACAAAATGATCAAAGCCTTTCATCCGAATCGGCACGATCGCCGACTTTTTCTCCCGCAATAGGTCTTCGAGCGTCATCCCGCTGAAACCTTCCGCGTGGTAGCCTCGCGCCTCAGCGAAGTGCTTCAGATCTAGCAGCGAGAATCCGCCCCGCTCCCGAACCCGCGTTGCATCGACGCGATGCAGAATCCACACCACGATGGCAGTCTCCGGTGTTGGGTCGTTATAGTCGTAGGTAAGAACCGTGCTCAGGGCCGCCGCGCCGCAACTGATGTCCCAGCGCTGCCGCACCACACCCTCCGCCCGGATCTCCTGAAGGCTGCGGATGTTTTTGCTCCCCGGCACCCCTGACGCCCCTCCCGTTTGTTGGGCGAACAAGGGTGCTGAGGAGGAAAGTGGACTGGTCAATCCAATAACCAGTCCAATCCAAAAAAATTGCTTCTTCCAGTTCATCAGTGTTTTCCCGTCAGGTTGGTCTGCGTGAGGGTTCCGACCGTCGAGTTGATATTGACGTTCAGATTCAGCAGCACATTGACGTTTGAGTTGACTGCGTTAATGTTGACCAGCGAAGTCAGGTTCTGTTGGGCTGAACCGTTCAAGGTCAGCGTGCCATTGTTTGTGGTCGATGACAACGGAGTGCTCAGCAGCGACAACGTGCCAGACCCCGTCACCAAGCCGTTCTTCGTAGGCACCGATCCCTGAAAGTTCACGACCCCATTCGACAAGCCGGCTGTAAAGCCGCCCGCCGTTACACGATCCAGCGCAGCGTCACTCAGCCGTTGTGCCTTGTGCGGCGCTGCATTTTGGGCCATGCCCGCTTGGGTCAGCAGAGCAAGACTCGCAATGATAAGAAGACGACGCATAATTCCTCCTTGAAGCTAGAGAAGCTAAGGAGAAGGACTCTCTTTCGAGAATCCTTCTCTGTTCGCCGTCTTATTACTTAACCTGCGAGATCGAGTTGGTCTGCGTAATTGCTGGCGAGGTGACACTGGTGGACGAGTGAGCGATGTTCAGCGCATTCGCTACCATGCCGCCGGCCGCATTCACGATGTTCAACGCCGTCGCATTCTGCTCCGCTGCTCCAGCCAACGTGACAGAGTAGTTCGTCGTCGAGCTGACCGACGAGCCATCTACCGCGATGTTGGTCGCAGAGGCGTCGTTCAGGGACACTGCGCCCTGAATGTCCTTCGTCACGGAGGTATCCTTCACCGCGGTGTAGGCCTTCGTGTCAGAGGTGCTCGCCACAAGGCTGGCAACCGTGCTGTTCGACTTGCTGCTCGACGAACTTACATCGCTTGACGTCGCAAAGTTGTTGGACGTTGCGGTGTTAGTCGCCTTTGAGCTGCTCGAGGACTCGCCCCAGGAAGAGGACTTGTTCGCAGAAGAAGTCTCCGCGGCCTGTTGGCCCCAGGACGACGACTTGTTGGTTGCGAAGTTGTCAGACACCGCTCCAGCCGACTGCTGGGCCGTTGAGAAGTTGTCCGTCAACGCTGAAGCCGACTGCTGCCCGGCGGCGAGGTTGTCGCTCAGGGACGCAGAAGACGTCTTGCTGGTTGCAAAGTTGTCCGACTGCGACGCGTTCGCTGCCAGGCTGGCGGTGGAGGACTTGTCTGCTGCCGCATTGAGCGAGCCAGTGTTGGAATTGGCGGTCGATCCGGAGTTGGAGTTGTTGCTGGTGGCGTTGCCGGCAATCGCGCCGCCAGCTGCAGTGGTCGTGTTGCTCGTTCCGCCGCTGCCTGCAGCGTTGCTTGGGGTGCTCGAAGAGGTGTTGGTAAAGCTTGTCGTGCCACCGCTTGAAGCTGTGCCCTTCTTGCCAGCAGCTGCAAAGTTTGCAGTGCCGTTCGAGGTGGAGGCGTGGTTAGTGTTGGCAGCAGAGGTGTCCGATGCAGTTAGAGTTGCAGACGAGGTCTTTGAAGCGCTTGCGTTCAGAGCGCCGCTCGCAGCTTCATTGTTCGTCGTGCCGCTCGACTTGCTTGTATCGGCCGAAAGCGCGTTGGTCAAACTGCTCGACTGGCTCTTGTTGGCCGAAAGCGCGTTCGTCGTACCGCTCGACTCACTCGCATTGGCTGCAAAAGCATTCGTTGTGCCGCTGGACTTGCTGGCGCCGCTCGACTCGGAAGCCGACTGAGTAAACGAGGCCGACTTGCTTGCTCCTGCCTGCTGCATCTTGTCGTCAGTCTTGCTGTAGCTGGTTGCGAAAGCGTCCGTGGTCGCGCTGTCGTTGGTGTACGAGTGGTCGCTGCTGGACGTCTTATTCAGCGAAGAGTTAATGCTCGACGTCTTGGTGGTATTGTCGGTCACATTCGAGCTCTTGTTAACTGTAAGCTCGCTGTTTTGTCCACGGTGATAGCTGCCGATCGTAGCCCCTGTGCTTTCGGACTGGCTTATATCGTTGCCCTGGTGAACCGTGCTGTTGCTGGTACTGATGCTGCTGTCGTACACGTTAACGCCGTTTCCGACCAAAGCATCCGTTGAGCTCACGATATTGACGCCGCTCGCTCCCTCCAATGCCGTGCCGGCAAGGCTGACCGCTCCCGTGGCCGAAGTAGTAACGGTTGAATTGTTTGCCGCGATCGAGCCGCCCGATGCGGATGAGTCGTCGCTGTGGCCCGCGGTGACCTTGTCCATCTGGGTGTCAACCATGGGCTGCTTTCCTTGTGTCGTTTTAGTTGTGCTCTGGCCAAAGGCAGCGCCGCTAACCAGAACCGAAGCGGTGACGAAGGTGCAAAGAATCCTGTTCATCTCGAACTCTCCAAAGAGTGATTTGTGAACAAACACGACCGTTGGCGCAGCGTAAGCACACTGCGCGCCGGACAGTTTCGACGCACCGGGTCGCCCTTTCCCGAACTAAGGCGCACCTCAAGTGCATCACCGATTCTGTCGAATTAGGGCTTCATCCTAGGCTGAAAACACACAGCGTTGAAGGAGAGTGGGGAAACAAAAAGTAATGCAGGAGTTGGCAGCTCTTCGAACCAACTCGCGTCTAGGAGTCTAGCGATCCACGAAGCCCAACATGTTTCTTGATGTCATCCCTGCTTGCGGAACTTACCCCGTACAGTAGGTTTGGGGCCCATGCCGAAGTTCTACACTTCCGACGGCTCAACATATATGCACTTACCGTGCCAAATCAATCACCAGCAGATATTAGGGTATTTCGCATAACCCGGATTCCTACTATGCACCGCTTTGCAAAGGTTCAGGGAAAAATGTGGACTAAAAATACCTTTTTCCCAGAACGAGAGCCCAACGCTACTCCCTCCGGAATTATCTTCCCAGCTCCACCACTGTCCGCCGGTGCAGCAAACTGTCGGAATCTCCAATCACCAATAACCCCGGCTGCCACCTCCCACGCGTGAGCACCAGCCCAAGTCCCGTCGCGTCGCCCGCCACCTTAAACACCGGCTCAGACACCACCACCCCTCCTCCTGCCACCCGCGCCGTCAGCCCTACTCCCTCAACCCCCGCCGACTCCTCCCACCGTCTCCCCTGCGCATCCACCAGGTAGGCCCAGATCAACCCCTCTCCCTGCATCTTCCTTCCCCGGTTTCTCACCTCCACCGACGCCCTGATCAGCCGCCGCCCATCCCGGATCAAATACCCCGGAACTTCCTCCGCCCGCATCACGGTAAAACACATCTCATCAAAGCATTGCGGCTCCCCGATCTGCACCACCTTCTGCCGCTGCGCCAGCGAAACTCCCACCACAACCGCAACATACGCGACCCAAATCCCCACCAGCCACCCGACTCCTCGCCGAACCCTATCTCGCTCTCCACGCCAGAGCGACACCCCAACCCCGACCACCCCTATCGCCGTCCACCCCACCAGCCCAATCAGCAAAATCTCCGTCGCCTTCATCCTTGCCCCATTCCCCAAGCCCAACATTTATGATCGACCATCAAAGCCTAACGAACAAACCACCGCCTGCCAAAGAAGCCCTCGTCGAAGCACTAAGAAAATTGGAGCCCTCATGCCCTGGTACCAACTCGACGACGCCAACGACCCCAAACTCGACGAACTCGCCAAGCAGTACGACCTTCACCCCCTCCACATCGAAGACGCGCGCAGCCAGGACGAGAGCGTGAAGGTCGACACCGCTCCTCACTACACCTTCGCCGTCTTCAAACCCGTCCACCTCGATCCTGATCCCGACAGTCCCGGCGAGCAGATGCCTGTCTTCTCCCCCATCGACATCTTCGCCGGCAAAGATTTCCTCATCACCATCTCAGATCCCACTTGTCCCACCACGCAACAGGCTCTCAACCGCGCCCGTCGCGACGGGGACGACGACCACCCCGGCAAACTCCTCTACCTCATCCTCGACACCATCGTCGATCTCTACTTCCCCGCCATTGACCACTTCGACGACCGCATCGACCAGCTTGAGGACCAGGTCTTCGACAATCCGTCACCCGAAATCCTGCAATCCATCTTCGCCATCAAGCGCGAACTCATCGATCTCCGCCGCGTCCTCGTCAACACTCGCGACGCCTCCCTCCATCTTCAGCGCGACCCCGGTACCATCATCGACGCCGACCACCAGCCCTTCGTCCGCGATACCTACGACCACATCGCCCGCCTCCTCGACTCCGTAGAAACCCAGCGCGACCTCCTCAACAACACCCTCGACATCTACTTGTCTTCGGTCGCCAATCGCACCAACGAAGTTATGAAGGTCCTCACCATCCTCGGCACTATCGCGATCCCCGCACTCGCCATCTCCGGCATCTACGGCATGAATCTCAAAGGCCTGCCCTTCCAGGACTCACCCTACGGCGCCGAATGGGTCGGCGGTCTCACCATCCTCGCCACTGCGATCCTCCTCTACGCCCTTCGCAAATTCAAGTGGCTCTGATCTCTTCCTCCATCCAGTCAAATCCCTCACCTCTTCTGTTGACGCAACAAAACCGAGCCGAATTCGCGGCTCCAGCGGCGTCATCACGACGCATCTCTCTAGTAAGGCAATCCAGCCGTCAGGAGATTAGAGAGATGACCGACTATCGCGTAGCCAAGGGTGAAGCTCAAGAGGATCAAATCACCGCCTCCATTGAAAAATTCACCTCACAAATTCCCTCCAGCGCCTACCTCGCGCTCGCCCTCGGATCCATGGCCGTCTCAGTCGCATTCCAGGCCGCGAAGAAGCATCACGAAGCCCTCTTCGTCGGCCAATGGGCCGCGCCTTTCCTTATCCTTGGCATCTACAACAAGCTCGTCAAAATCCATGGCTCTGACGGTACCAGCGACACCCGAAACATCTAACCAAAGAAAAAAGCCCCGGCACCAAGCCGGGCCGTTTCAACCCAGTGTTACCAAAGCACACCGTGGACCGGCTTCTCAGGAGGCGGAACCACAGTCTCCCCCAGCATCTGCCGCAAATTCACCTCAATCGTTCGCGTGATCGAAGTCAGCGGCACATCATAAATCGTGTTCTCGAACGGATCCTCAAGATCCCGACCAATCTTATCCAGCGCAAGAAAAATAAAGCCCACCAGCGTCGATCCCAGCGGTGTAAACCACCCCATATTCATCACCAGCGCCAGCGGCAGCATTAGGCAATATATCTGCACAAAGAGCTGCGGAAAATAGTCATACTGCTTCGGCATCGGCGTCACTTTAATCCGCTCTGCGCCGCCCTGCGCATCCACCAAATCATCGAGATTGGTATCAAGAGATCGCCAATGCGCCATATCGATCCATCCCCGCACTTGACACTCTCGCAGCAGCGATCCCATCTGCTGCTGAATCGCCAGCGGAACATTTTTCTGGTCCCGTAATGCAGCCAATTCACGTTCGCTCAACAGTGGCGCAATCTCCTCCCACGGCTCCAGCCCCCGCAGATGCTGCCTCAGAGCAATCACATAAGCAATCTCGTGATAAACCAGTCGCTTTTGATAAGCCTTCAGCTCGCCAGCCTCCGCATCGTTCAACGGCATCATCACCGTCGTCACCTGCCGAGCCCAGCTCCGCGAGTTATTGACCAGCGCGCCCCACAGTGTCCGCGCCTCCCACCATCGCGCATAAGCAGACTGGTTCCGGAACGCCACAACGATTCCAATTGCTGACCCAAACAGCGACAGCGGTATATGCGGCAGTGCCACCCACTCCCAATGCATCACCTTGTAAGCCACCACCACCACAAGGTCGTAGAGCACCAGCATCAGCAGCGGCAGGCCCACATACGCCAGCATCGCCGTCAGCTGTCGCCCGCGGGGAACAATCATGCGCCTTCGTCCTCAGTCTTCACCGGGTGAAAAATCCGCCCGCCGTCCTCCGAGATCCTCACCTCACCCTTGCCAATGTCGTACACCCAGCCTGAAATCGTAAGCTCCTCGCGCGCCATCGCCCCTGCCACTGACGGGTGCGTTCGCAGATGCTGCATCTGCAGCAGAACGTTTTCCTCCGTCAAACGCCGCAACAGCGCACTCGGCTTCTCATCCGGCTCCGCAAGAGACTCGGTCACACTCAGCGCAGCGTGCGCATTCTTCAGCCAGCTCTTGACCGTCGGCATCGTGGCCAGGCCCTCCGGGTTCAGCAACCCCTTCATCGCTCCACAATCCGAGTGCCCGCATACCACCACATGCTTAACCTTCAACGCCGTAACCGCATATTCGATGACAGCGCTCACACCGCCCATCATCTCGCCATAAGCGGGCACGAGGTTGCCAACATTGCGGGTCACAAACAGATCGCCGGTCAACGACCGCGTAATCGTCTCCGGATCGACCCGCGAATCCGCACACGTTATAAATAGCGCCTCCGGCCTCTGAGGCTCACTCACAGCCTGCAGATAAGCAGCCTCGTTCTCCGGATAAACTTCCGTCCGAAAACGCCGGACCCTGGATTTCAGCTCTTCGAGTACCGTGTCCACAGTCCCTCCTCACGCAGTTCGCATCCGAACTGAGTCTACCGAACGAATTATTCTTTCCACTTAATATTGCAGCCCACCGCAAACCGCTGATTTGGGTCCGGCCGCTTTCCGGCAATCACTGCATCCATCGCCGCCCGCAAATCCTTACCCGTTACCGGAATGTCATTCCCAAAATCCCCGCGCCGAGGCCGACTGTCATCCAGTTGCCCGCGATACGCCAGCGCCATCTGGCCATCGAACAGAAAGAAATCCGGCGTGCATGCGGCGTCATAGGCCCGCGCCACCTCCTGCGTCTCGTCATAGAGGTAGGGGAAGCAGAACCCCAGCCGCTCCGCCTGCTTCTTCATCTCCTCTGGAGAATCCTGAGGATACTCCGCCACATCATTCGATGAGATCGCAACCATCCCGATCTTCCCTCGATAATCCCGCCCAAATCGCGCGACCTCTTCTTCGACATGTTTCACATAAGGGCAGTGCACGCAAAGAAACATCACCAGCAGCCCATGGCAGCCCGTCGCCGCGCAGTTCACCCCATCTGTCCGAGCATTATCTGAGACCAGGGCGAAAACATCGTCCCGCCCCACAGCCTTCCCGCTCACCACATCCACCAACTCAAACGCCGGAGCCGTACTCCCCAGCGCCACCATCGTCGACTGTGTCCTCGACATAACAATGCTCCTTGCCATCCATCATAGCCATCCGGAAGGCACCGCACCTATCTTTGATTAATGATCCGACGGGGTTACCGCACACACATGGCGTTCTGCAGGCGCGTTATCTAAAACGGCTAGGTAGGTCGCTGGCAATCGATATGAGTCGTAGTAGTCGCTAAACCGAATTGCGGAGGGATTGTCCGCGGCGGTATGCAGTACATGAAGCGTCGCAGGCGTTACGCTGTGCACCGTGATTGTGCAGATATTTTTTTGAATAAACGAATATTCGTCAGACTCGCCGACCCCATCCACATTCATGCCCGAAAGCGGTACTTTTAGCGTCTGAGCGGTTCTGAGTAACCCTTTCAGCAGCTCGGGATCCGAGCGCCGCGTCCACACGAGCGTTGGCCCAAGTCCCAGCGTGTCCAAATTCACCATCGCTTTAGTGTTTGCGAGCTGTTCGGGTCGAAGCTGTTTGACATAGAACTCCGAACCAAGAAACCCCTCCTCTTCTCCGGAAAATCCAACAAAAACATAGGTATGTTTGCGAGGTGTTCCGTTAATCGACTGTAGAAGACTGGGCAAAAGGGAAGCGCCGCTCCAGTTATCCACGATCCCCGTTCCTTCACGTACGTGGTCGAAATGCGCGCCAACCACTATTCTCTCCTCGCCACTCCCAGGGAACTCGCAAATAACATTAGGCTGTTTGCGATGCGGGACCTGCTGTTCAGACAGCCTCGTTTCGGGGCATCCAGCGTCCAAAAACATCTGGCGCAACGTCACTTCGCTCTTCGAATCATCACCTCCGTACTGATCCAGTCTTTCTTTCACCTTTTCCTGAGAAACGATTCTCAGCGTGACTCTGTTGCCTTTCGGGGTGTCGTCAGCAGCCTGACAAAAAAGCATCGTAACTGGGAATATCGCCACGGAAATCAAAAGGAAAAATGTGATGTAGTGTTTTTGCACGTGAATAAGACTAGATCAGGGTCCAGCGATCCCGAACTCTCTTCCTGGACCCGAACCCATCTAACCACTCACACAACACAGCCTCATTTCGAAACAATAAAACCCATGCTCCCCACCCGCACTCTCCCCGGAGGCCAGGCGACCCGCGCATCCCTGCCGCTCGGCCCTAACAACCTCCCCCTCTGCCGATGGTGCGATCTGGAAGTCATCGCCAAACGCCGCCGCACCTTTTGTAGCGACTACTGCGTCCACCAGTGGCGTCTCCGCACCGACCCGGGCTACCTCCGGGATCAGGTCCTCGCCCGTGACAGCGGCATCTGCGCCGTCTGCCGCATCGACACCGTAGCCGCCTATAACGCTCTCAAGCGAGCCCGTGGCCCGGCACGCGCCGCCGGCCTGCGCCTCTACGGGATGAAGTCCATCACCGCGCGCCGAAGCCTATGGGACGCCGACCACATTCGCCCCGTCGCCGAAGGCGGAGGCCAATGCGACCTCGACAACCTCCGAACCCTCTGTCTCCTCTGCCACCGCGAAGCCACCGCCCATCTCCGCCAGCGCCTCAGCCACGCCCGCCAGCGTAAGCACCCAACGTCTTCCTGACTCCGACTACGTCGTTTTCCCGCCAGAGAAAAACCAGAAGCAACCACACATCTACCGCGATTGTGTCCACGTTTTTCGTGCCTAAAAAACGTCCAGGACGGTCCCAGCACCCTAACATAACCTGGAAAAACCGTATAAACCCTGAAAACAAACCCAAAATTCACCACAACGAACCACAAAACCCAGACACCCGTCTTAACCACAGGCAAGTGGTCGGTCCACCGCTATTGACATTGGTCTCGCCCGAAACCTCACCCATACCGTTCGTGCGTCCTCCAGAACTCCCCCCACGAGATCTTCGGCGGCCCGCACACAAAAATATCCGGATGATCCTCACTCTCCTCATTCTTGATCCCTGCCGAGTTCCCGTTATGCCCCGCCCATCTGCATGAAGTAAACGTCGCTTCAGCCTGTTTCTGCGAAAATCCAACCACGATCAACGTCGTAGGCGTCGGCACAGAATACCCCCGCAGCCACGCCGAATTCGTCAAGCTGATCGGCATCGGTAAACCATACGCTGGCCCCAGAATCTCTACTGCGCCCCCCTCCCCATAATTTCCAACGAACACGCCCAAATTGCTCCGTTGCTCAAGCGGCAGTGAATCCCGAATCCCGGCAACCGTCTTCACCATCTCATCCCACCCGAACTCCTCCCGCAGATCGCCGTTGTTCTTCAGCGCAAACTCCTTCAGAGGCCCGCTATTTGCCAACGGCACGAGCAACGCATAGACGAACACCGCCCAGGCTGCCAAAGCGGTAAGGAAAACGCCCTCCACCGCCAGCCGCCACCCTCGCCGCATCGACCCGACCCAGCGCTCCCCCACCACAGCACCCATCGCAAACAACATCGGATACGCCGGAGCCACGTAATATCCTCGTCCCTTCCCAAAAAAGAACAGCAGCACAGGAATCACATACATCCATCCGAGGATCCTGTATCGCCGATCCATCAGAAACGCCACCACCCCGGCAATCCAGATCGGCACAAACATATTCGTATTGATCAGGAACTGATCCCGCCAGAATCCATTCGCTCGCCCCTCACCCACATCACGCACATGGATGTGCTGCAGAAAGTGATACGAGATGAAACCATGCCGCACCTGCCACAAAAAGTTCGGCAGAAAAATCAACAGCGCAACCCCCACTCCACCCCAGAACCACCCACTCAAGAAATATCGTCGCGCACTCGTCAGCAACATCCCACCCAGAATCCCCGCGATGTAGAAGCAGATGGAATACTTCGTCTGCAAACCCAATCCAATCGCCGCTCCAATCCCCAGCCACCACCGCGGATCGTCTGTCTTCAACATCCGAATCATGAAGTAGGCGATCAGAACCCACCACAGATAATCAAACGTCGAATACTGAAACTCCGTCCCCTCAAACACCGGCAATCCCGAAGTCGCCACCATCAGCGCCGTCGTCACTTGAGCCAGCCGCCCACCCCCCAACTCCTTCGCCATCCCGGCCGTCACAACGATCGCTAGCGCCTGCGCAATCACCGAAAACAACCGCAACCCCACCAGCGAAGGTCCGAAGATCGACAGACTAATTCGCTCCACAAACGGTGTCAGCGGAGGATAAGCGACAAAACCCCAATCCAAATGTCTGGCGTCACTCAAGAACTGCAACTCATCCCGATGGAACCCATACCGCCCATTTGTCAGCACGTGAACTAACGTCACCGCAAGAGCAATCCCCACAACCGCCAGAAAACCGTTCCGGGCTGTAACTTCCCGCGCCGCGACAACATTCTTCCGCTCAATCGTCTCCATTCGCTCCCCGTCCAGCCTGTCGATGTTTCGAGACTCTACGCATCACGCTACACGGATGTTCCCAGGTCCCTCCAAATCGTTTCTTATACAAATTTGGTTCAACCACCTCTCTTGACCTTCTCTCCGCAGCGTTATATCAAGGCTGAACGATGCGAAACATTCATATTCTCTCCGTGACGACGCTTTTGGCTGCTTTGCCCCTCTTCGCGCAGACCGCTACTCGCCCAAACCCCAACAGTCCCTCCAACATCGGTCGCATTCAGCTGACCCAATATCTCGATGACATAGCCGCCAAAGAGACCGCGGCCCGCCGCACCACCATAGCCGCCATCACCACTCGAGCTCAGGCCGAGGCCCGCCAGCGCGAGGTGCGCAAGAAACTCCTCGCCCTCATCGGTACTTTCCCGGAAAAGACTCCCCTCAACGCGAAATCCCTCGGCACTACGCAAGCCGACGGCTTTCGCATAGAAAAAATCCTCTACGAGTCCCAACCCAACTTCCCCGTCACAGCACTCCTCTATCTTCCCGATGCCAAACCCAACGCCCCGCAGCAAAAACTCCCCGCCATCGTTGTCTCTCCCGGCCACGGTTTCACCGGCAAAGTTACTGATTATGCGTTCGCCAGCGCCTTCGCCCGCAACGGTTTTGCGGTCCTCTCCTACGACCCCATCGGCCAAGGCGAGCGCCTCCAGTACCCCGACCCCGCAGACCCCTCCAAGACCCTCCTCAAAGCCTCCACCGGCGAACACGGCGAAGGCGGCCTCCAGCCCACCCTCATCGGCGACGCACCAGCGCGCATCATCGCATGGGACAGCATCCGCGCCGTCGATTACCTCATCTCCCGCCCGGAGATCGACCCCAACCGCATAGGAGCCTTCGGCTGCTCCGGCGGCGGGACTATGACAGCTCTCCTCGGCGCGCTCGACACCCGCGTCCACGCCATTGCGGTCGCCTGCTATCTCACCAGCTTCGACGCCCTCCTTCCCGCGCTAGGCCCACAGGACGCCGAACAATCCATCCCAAACTTCATCGCATCCGGTCTCGACTTCCCCGACTGGGTCGAAATCGCCGCGCCCCACCCCTACGCCATCATCTCTACCGCTCAGGACATGTTTCCCTTCGCCGGAGCCCTAGCCACGGCCACAGAGACCCGCCGTTTCTACGCCCTCTTCGACCCCGCCAGCGCCGGAACCCCGACCGACAACCCACCACCAGGCATCCCGACCGGCCCCACTCTTAACCCCGATACCTCCAACGCCATCCCCGCCGCCGCAGCCCTTCAGTGGATCACTGGCATCGGCCGCCACGGCAACCTTGGCCCGATCACTCCGCAGATCGTCTCTTTCTTCCTGACCCATCTAGCGCATTCCGACGCGTCTTTCATCCCGTCTCCACCTCCGGCTTCCGGCACCAGTCCCTTCGGTCCACCCGCGAGCATTCCTGTGTCCGCATATCAAGTCACTCCCACCGGCCAGGTCTCCACCAGCTATCCCAACAGCGAAACGGTTCAGACCCTCACCCTCAAACGCTATGCCGCTCTGCCGAAACCCAAAGCCCTTACCGAGCCGCAACTGCAGCTGACTGTCCGGAAAGTCACACGAGCCACGGTGAAGCCTGGCGATGCCGCACCTGTTAACACTGAGTCCCCGGCGCTCGTTTCTCCTCCTGAAGGCGACGTGCATGTACGTCACCGATTTAGTTTGGCCACTGCGCCGGGCATCAACATCCAGGCTGAGTTCTACCGTCCTGCCGACGGCAAACACCCCATGCTGCTCGTACTCAAAGACTCGCTTGATCCGGCACTCGAACCCTCCCGCGTTGAAGAGATTCGCAAGTATCGAGCGCTCGCGGACGCGGGCACCGCCGTGCTTGTTGTTGCACCGCGTCCATCTCCGCCCGGCAATGAGGAGACGAAAGCCTCTGTCCTTGGCCCCTTTTATCTCACTACGCTTCGGGCAGAGCTGGTCGGCAAAACCCTGCTGGGTCTGAGAGTTGACGACGTCATCGCCGCTGTTAACTTCATGCAGGGCACCACCACCGGGGACCCTGACCAGATTCGGCACAAGCCAGCGGCCACCTCGGGCTGGTGCTGCTTCACGCTGCCGTCCTCGATGCGCGCCTCAAGCACATCACCGTCGACCACACGCTTGAAAGCTATGCGGGCCTTATGCGAGTCCCGATGCCGATTGACGCTCCGGAAGATATCCTCCCCGGAGTTCTCCTCCACTACGACATCCCCGACCTCATCCATGTCCTGGGTCCGCGGGTGACTGAAAATGGGTCGGTGTTGCGGTGATTTTTTTGGGGCTGGTGGATCACCGTTTTTGCAGGGGGTTTCGGCAAAATCGGGTGAAAAAACGTGGTGTTTTGATGGTGAAGTTGTGGTGAATGGATGGTGGAGTCATGGTTTTTGGATGGTGGTTTTTCGGCGCTAAAGAAATGCCACTCTTTTGAAATTTATTTTTAGCCGGACCGATCTGGTCCTCAATCAGGTTTCCTCTGCGTCAGGTCCGGCCCTGTGCAGTCCTGCAAATTGCGCCTATCCTCGTTGCATGCATAAAGACGCTCTGAAAAAGCTGAAAAAGGAATACGAACAGAAGTCCAAAGAGGTCTTGAAGGACATAGAGGCTCTGGACAAGTACGAGACCAAGGGAGACACGGAGAACGCCGAATTGATGCGAAGGCGTATCCGCAAGGGAGCAGTCGATGCGACGACACTCCTGCGTCAGGTTGGGACCTTGTTGCCTGCGCCAACGAAGAGTCGGGGATAGGCGGCCGGTCTTGGCTGGGCGCGCAGAAGAGCGCAGTCCGACGAGCAAACCATCCATCGGCCATCGCACTCCTGAGGAGATCCCGCACCTACGTACCCAGCATCAGACGGTGCCCGCGCTCTTAATTCGAGGCGTTTGACTGAATGAAATAAAGACCCCTTCTAGCTACCACAACTTTATTGTCAGTCCGACTGTATCGATTCTCATCGATTGAGAACGTAAAAGCACCTTGCTTAGAAGATTGCACGGGCGATATTGAACGAGAAAGACCCGCAAACGATATCCAATCGCCGTCCGATAAGTTCACCGTACTTCCTTTCAATTCATCACAGCCAAAGAGGCTTAGGCTAAATGGCTTGTCCCCGCTTGTTCCTGATATCGTTGACGTCAGCATAGGGTGTGTTCCACAGATATCAAAGGCCTTTTTGCCGTCTAGTGAGATGGGGACCTCGATACCGTGACCGCTAAGGTTTTTCACTCGCAGATCCATCAAACCCTTATTGCGGCTGTTAACGTCATTCGCTTCGACGAGTTGCAGGCTCAGTTCCGGTGCGGCGCGCCGACTACCCAACATTGGTTGCGGTGGAGGTGAGTAAGATACGATAGATGGCTCCGGAGGCCTGCTGCCCGAGTTCTGAGAAATATCTATGACCGCACGAGAAGCGAAGCTTGCCAGTAGGTGTAGGGCTAGGATCTTTAACAAAAGTCGCATTGCGGAATCCTCAATTGCACGACGCATAAGGAGCATAATTTATGTAGCCGTCGAAAACGCAGGCTGCATTCAAGGTACTGCGTGGGTCGTTGCAAGGCTCCATGTTAGCTGCGTTCTGAAGAGCGGCGAAGGTTGAGTTAATCGCGTTTTGTGCTGATGCGGAATCGGTTTTTGCCGGTCAGTTGTGCCTGCATCGGTCGCCTAAAGTCGACTCGTTGTGTTCGCTTTATATTAGTGAACGTTTTATTTGCCGGACATAGGGGTGATTTGTTCACCGGAATTCGTGAATCCAACTCCCGTAAATCTGTTGTCCACGCTCCTTACGCGAAGGCCCCAAGCTCCCGTCTTATCTTCTGTCTGCTTGGATTTGGATTCACTTCCATCATCAGCGTTTTGAAGATGTCCGAGAACAACGGCACCTTCATTCCAACGATCACTGGAAAAACCAAGCGTACCGTCGCCTCTCGTATTGACTTCCATTGTGATGGAGTCACGACCATTAGAGTCTCGGAGTACCAGTCGAGGTCTGGTGGTTCCTGGTCCGTCGTCAGCTAGTTCAAAGACTCCTAACACTCGTCCTTGGTTGTTGACGAGCTCTATCCCTTTCACTCGAAGAATATCGTGTTGTGGTGGCTCCGTCTTAGGCCTAAGGGCTACGCTGACAGCTATTGATGTGAGAGCGCTTGAAATTACGCTCGTGATCAGTATCTTCGAAATTTGGTTAGCCATTTTTACCTGCACTTGGTCGTTTATGGGGCTGTAGGGCAGCCGGAGCTGATCCAAACTGAGAAGTCATTAGTCGTGCCGCTTGTATTCCTGTAGCCAGAACTATAAAACTCATCTTTAAAATCAGGGGTTCCTGAATCATCCGGAAAATCCAACCAACCAGTGTAGTGATGTACACCTTCGTGTATGAGAATTGACTCTTGGAACCCAGCTGGAAAACCCGCGGGAGTTGGATAGAAATTAGGGAACAATTCGATTGGCCTGCCAGGTTGGTTGATCAATGTAGCAGCATCAGCGCTGTCATGAGATGGAATGTTTGGCGCTCCCGGTGGATACTGTATGAATGAAGTTGCTCGAAGGCTCTCGAAGAAATTTATATTGTTGTATGTAGGTCCTATGACGTTGGCGAAATCTGTATTGCATTGAGCCGAGAGAAGACTCTCAGCACTCGTGATCAGCTGACTTAATTCGTAGGGAGTATAGTATCGAATGGCGTTGCCTGTCGTACTCCCAATGAGCAACACGCTTCTCCGAGTTTCTTCTTCAGGGCCCGGCCCCACCCACACATAGTCATTTTCGTACGTATAGGGCGATTCTGAGAAGCTCTCGAAGTTTAGCTCGTCATAGTACAGGCCTATTTGCCCGCCGTCCGGTGCGTCGAAAGGTACGGTCAGCTCGGCCGAATGTCCTCCAGTTGCGGTGTAGGTCATTCCAGGAACTCCGGTGAATGTCAAAGTCACTAGAGCGTAGCCTTGACGGTCTCCATCATCACTATATGCGCCGGAGGCCGCTAGATTTCCGCTTGTATCTTTCACAACGCACGTAACACGCGCTGCATAGAATCCGTTGTCGGCCGAGTTGAGATCTGTTTCGCATGTCGAAGTGACAATGCCGGTATTTGGATCGATCTGGATGGTCGTAGACCCCGATATTTGAGCAACCGCGGACAGACCGGAAATTATATTGAAGAGCAGAGCGCAAAGAGTTCTCATCACTTCGCCACCCCGGTCGCTGACGGTGTAGTGCCTGACGAGGTGTTTGTCTGGGGATTATTCGCAAACGCTTTCCAAATATTAGATCTTAGGCGCTGAAAGTCAGGCTCCCGCATGGAATTGCGGAGTTTATCACGGTACTGAAGCGTAACCGCGTCCATCTGTGCTCGTAAATCCGTAAGCGCAGATGGCGGAGTCGGATCCACTCCTGGCTTTAGTCTTCCATTCGGAAACGAGCCGTGAAATTGGGCTATAACCTTCAAAAATTGAGAACGTAGGACCTCGGTGTCTCGTTCCCAGTTGGCGGCCACCTGCTCCAAACTGGACGAATCAATAGCATCGATCTGAAACTGTTGAGGAATTACCCGATTCAGGTGCGCTTCCGGCTTATCTGGTGATGGTGCAGCCTTAGCCATCCTCAAATAGTTGTTCTCACGCCTGAAAAAGGTGGCAAACACTCTGGCATCAGTTTGATCAGCCGATGGGGCCGATGATGTGGCTGCCTGTTGAGCCGAAATTGGCTTGACTGTGCAAAAAACAAATAGAAGGGTTAGAAGGGCGAACCCAAAACTACGCACAGGCATGGTGTTTCCTCGCGTAGGACAGGCCTCGTCAAAGAGTGTTCTGCGTGGCTTTTGTGAGGTGGGGACGTGAGAAGGTGGGATAATTCGGCAGAAAAATAACTCAAGCGTCATAGTGGAGTCCTTTAAGTCTCAGCGTAGGACTAGGGAAAAGTGAACAGGTTCACAAATTTCCACTGCTTTGGTTCGTTTGGAATCGATGTTATCGAAAAGTATTTCGTCCCTCCGGCGCTGTCAAGATGTTTTTTTCCACTTTGAAAAGTTGTACCCGCCTTGAATCGCAAATCGCAATTTGTGCCACCCATGCCCACGCTTGACTTTTCCAGATTTACCTTGAGGTTCCCACTTTGAGGACTCGAGTTCGCGCCGCAAGTTGCAACTTTTAGAGAAGTTCAGGAGATTTACCTGATCTCCAGGACGGCTCGATCTGCCATCCCGGATAAGACCAGCGTTCGCGATAGAATGGCCGGTAGGGCAGTACGTGCGATGTGATGTCCCTTGGTCATACCAGGAGATTCAATGTCCCTCCCAGGTTCCTACCTTCCTCGCGTTTGGCTTGGCAGCCAATTCTCTAATAAGCTCTTGCCCTCGCAGGTCAGGCCGTTGTCTGCACACGTGAAGTTGACGGAGAACTGTCAGGCCAGGTGCATCAGTTGTGATTATTGGAAGACGCGATGGAAAGACGGCATGGACACCAATCGCGCCATCGCCTTAGTCAACGAGATCGGCGATCTCGGGATACGTGGCGTTGCGTTTTACCGGAGGCGAGCCGCTCGTCAGGAAGGACTTCTTCGAGATACTCAGGAAGTCGAACACCTCCAGTTTCAAGCGAATCATCATCCAGACGAATGGGCTGTTGCTCAAGAGATTTGCCGATCAGGTGAATGAGTCCCCGATTACAAACATCAATGTTTCGATTGATGGAATGCGGGAGGCAAACGATCGTATCCGCGGAATTCAGGGTTACTTCGACCTGGCGTTGGAGGGCATTCGTGCATTACGGAAGAAGCGGGTTGCCTTCTCCGTCACTCTGAATGGAATTTCTGCTGGAGAGCTTGGCGAACTGGCCGAAGTGGCCCATGGAGTTGGAGCAGATATTGAGTTCAATATCCTGAGCCGGAATTTGTTTTTTCTCAAGAATGCCGATATCGCGGCGATGTGGCCCGATCGCAGCAATGTGGCTGCTATAGAGAAATTCCTCCATGACGTGATCAAGCGCCCGGACTACGAGATCGATTACATCAGAAAGTATTACAACCACGATGCTCTTGAGGAGCCACCCTGCGTGTTGGGGTTATCTCCAGGTGTTTGTGTTGTCGAACGGCGACGTGCTGACTGGATGTTATCCGCTGCCGCCGGTCGGTAACATTCTCAAGAACAGCCTTCGGGAAGTTATGGAGTCGGAGGCTTACATCCGGCAAGCTGAGGCGATGATTCGGCGTGAATGTCCCGGCTGCACTTGTGGTATCGAGTCATCTTTGGCTATGAAAAACGCCTTTTCGAGTGCGTTCTACGAAATAAGCCATCTGGTGCCGCAGGCCAGACAGCCGGCTTAGTTCCTTTGGCCGGGACATCGAACGGCTCACTTCGTCAAAAGCCTCGCGGGACGGTGGAAGCGGCTAGAGTCAGGTTGGTGTAGACGCGCTTGCCTCCGGATTTTGCCACCAGATTGAGGTTCGGGACGCCCACCAATTGCTCTAAGCGTGGAACGTCCGTTTCTTTCGTGACGAGGTAATAGCGTTGCGACGTGAGCCAGATGCGCCGAAATTCCGCATCGTCAATAAAGACGTTTGGTGAGCCGGGCGCGTTGGATCCGTACTCGAGATTGAACCAACGTCCGTTCAGAAGCAATTCGGGGCGGTTTGTATAAAAAGGGATGGAGGATAAGAGCCAATATTGGGTGTCGACGATAATTTTTCCTGGTGGCGAATCCAGGATCGCATTGGCCAACGGGCGCGAAGAGAGAAATGGGTCGAAGGCTACGAGCGCTAATCTCGCTGCTTGATAGAACAACACCATCATGATGGTTGCAGCTACAAAGGCTTGGCGGTTCCGGGTCCGAATTGTGCCGAGGGCTCCCACCAAAAACGCAATCGCCGCCAAGGCGAGGGGCACACGAAGATAAGCGAACGAGTCCAGGGTGAGGTCTTGCATGTGGCCGAGGGACAACTTATACGTGGCCTGATGTGAAAGTGCCGCGGCAATATCTCCGGGGGTCGGCAGATGGCGCACGTAGAACAGGATGCCGGCGGCGGCGAGAGTGCAAATCGCTGCGATTGCGGTGAGAACGTGGGTTCCCCACTCGATCCACTTTCCCCCGGTTGCCATCGCCGAACCCAATAGCAACGCAAAGGCAGGGTAACAAGGCATCGAGTAGTACTCCTGCGTGCTCGAGAAGCTGAAGAACACCAGGATGAAGCCGATCCAGCAAAGAGCGAGCAGCCGCACGCGCCCCGCACGATCGACTGGTTTGTAGGAAAGCTTCGCGGCAGCCGGGATGTACACGCTCCAGGGAAAGAGCCACACGAAGTGGAAGAGCCAGAACCAGATACGTGGAACGGTGCTGTAGTCCGGCGGAAAACGCAGGTTGAGAAAGCGGAGTAGTTGTTCGTTGATGAAATAGAACCAGAGGAATCCGTGATATTGGCCCGGGCCGCTATGCATCGTGAATACAAAGTAAGGCGGGTTCCTGAGGGTGGCGAGGATATGCCAGGGCGCGGCAATCAGAAGCACAATTGCTATTCCGGTGATTGGATGGAAGCGCTTCCAGACCTTTAGGGAGAAGAGCTGGCGAGTGAACGCGAGGTAGACCACCGCAGCCGCCAAAGGAAATACGACACCGACGAGACTTTTAAGTAAAAGACTCACACCCAGGCTGGCGGCGAATAGATAGGCCCACGCGCGCGGATGCTGCTCCTCTTCATCGAGCACTCTTAGAAACGCCCACATCGAGAGAGCGATCGTAAAGGTCAGCATGACGTCGGGTATAAGGATTCGGGTAAAAAGCCAGAGCCCAATGCATGTGGCCATGCACAGGCCGGCGTAGAAACCTGCCTTTTTCCCGAACGCCCATCTTCCAAACGCTGCCGTAATCCATGCAAGACCAATCGCAGACAGGGCGATCGGTAGGCGCGCGGCCCAGTCGTACACCCCGAAGATCTTGTAAGAGATCGCGATCAGCCAGTACATCAGCGGGGACTTTTCGAGGTAGATGACGCCATTGAGGCGCGCTGTGACCCAATCGCCCGAGGTGAGCATATTGCGCGCGATCTGTCCCTGGACAGCGTCGACATCATCCATAAGCGAAGGCGGAGAGCTTATGCAGATGAGGTAGGTCGTAGCGGCTATCAGGAGCAAAACAAGCAGGTAACGACGCCAACCTGCCTTTTCAACAGGATCGGCAGTCTTCGCCGGAATGTCCATTTCGATCTTCTTCCTTTTTCTTCGCCATGGTTGGAAATGGGTCCGGAAAGACTAAACCCCGGCGCTATACGACGACAAGATCAATTGTATGTTGGTATTGGACAGGGGCTCACCTCTGACTGGGCCATCCAACCCGGTCATCCTCCGGCCCTGGTCCCCTTTCCCACATTTCCACCCTTCAGCGCGTCGATCCACACCATATGCACCACTTCTGCGCCTTGCTCCCCGGCTCCCCTGAGCCTACGCTGAAACATGCGCTATTTCGACCCCGGAAGACCCGTAGATTCGCGCCTTTTCGCGAAAATCCACAGCGAAAGCCCTTGTTTTTAGCACTTCTGGGCCATTTACAGTGCATTAATATGGGTATTCGCACAGGCAACACAATATGTTGTGCTTTATACTTGACACACCCCACAGAGGGCGTTACTTTCACGACTGCAATCTTAGACATTTGGTTCTCGTCGCTCGCTGAAAATCGCCGACGCCTCCCCGTCCGGTATCAACCACGCAGCGCTAGACGGCAGGAAAAGTCGTCTGAAAACCGGCCCCAGACTCACGGCACGCAGTGAGCCAAAAGTCATAGATTTTCATCAAATTAGAAGGAGTTTTCGCCATGGCGACCATCCCCAATCAGACCTCGGGCCAGACCCACACCACCCCCGACGCCGCCAGCTATCAGACCGCGCCGCCGTTCACCTCCCGCGCCCCGGGCCTGACCTTCAGCCGCCACTTTACCCGCCCCGGTGTCTCTCCCTATGACGAGATCGTCTGGGAGCTTCGCGATGCCGTCATCCAGGACTTCAAGGGCAAGATCATCTTCGAGCAGAAGAATGTTGAAGTCCCGGCCGACTGGTCCATGACCGCGACCAATATCGTGGCCTCGAAGTACCTCCACGGCCTCAACGGCACGGAGGAACGCGAGTCCGGTGTGCGTGCGCTGATTACTCGCGTGGCGGAGTCGATTCGCGACTGGGGCATTGCGGGTGGCTACTTCGCTTCGCCCGCTGACGCTGAGACCTTCTATGCTGAGCTCGCCCATCTGCTGCTCAACCAGAAAGTGGCCTTCAACTCGCCCGTCTGGTTTAACGTCGGCTGCGACCGGCTGGAGCCGAACTCAGACGCGCAGAACTGGCATTGGAATCCGCACTCCTGCGCGGTCGAGTTCTCCGTCACCGGTTACAGCAAGCCGCAGTGCTCGGCGTGCTTTATTAATTCGGTTCAGGACTCGCTGGACTCTATCCTGACGCTGGCCAAGACCGAGGGCATGCTCTTCAAGTGGGGTTCGGGCGCGGGCTCAAACCTCAGCAACATTCGTGGCTCAATGGAGACGCTCTCGGGCGGTGGCACCGCCTCCGGCCCGCTCAGCTTCATGCGCGGCTTCGACGCCTTTGCCGGCGTCATCAAGTCCGGCGGTAAGACTCGCCGCGCTGCCAAGATGGTCATCCTCAACGTCGAGCATCCTGACATCGAGGACTTCATTCAATGCAAAGTGAAGGAGGAGGAGAAGGCGTGGCATCTGGTGCAGGCCGGGTACGATGGGTCGGGCCCGGATTCCGAGGCGTACACCTCGATCTTCTTCCAGAACGCCAACAACTCCGTCCGCGTCACCGACGAGTTCATGCGCGCCGTCGAAACCGACGGCACCTTCTCTACCCGCACCGTCAAGGACAAGAAGCCGGTCAAGGAATACCACGCCCGCGACCTGATGAACACCATCGCGGAAGCCACCTGGCAGTGCGGCGACCCTGGCATGCAGTTCGACACCACCATCAATCGTTGGCACACCAGCAAAAATACTGGGCGCATCAATGCGTCCAATCCCTGCTCGGAGTACATGTTCCTCGATGACTCCGCCTGCAATCTTGCTTCGTTCAATCTCCTGAAGTTCCTCACTCCGGGAGGCCAGTTCGACATTCCCTCGTACCGTCATGCCATCGGCATCGTCACGACTGCAATGGAAATCATCGTCGATGCCGCCGGCTACCCGACTGAGATGATCGCGAAGAACTCTCATGACTATCGCCCGCTCGGTCTTGGCTACGCGAACCTCGGCGCTCTGCTGATGGCGTTCGGTTTGCCGTATGACTCTGACGCCGGACGCGACTTCGCGGCTACACTCACCTCGATTCTTTGCGGTGATGCGTATTGGCAGTCTTCGCGGATTGCCGAGTCCTGCCCCGCGCTCGGAGCAGCCACTCCGCTTACCCAGCAGGCGCACATCGCCGGCGGAGCCTGCCCCGGCTTCTACGTCAACCGCGAGCCCTTCCTCGACGTCGTGCGCATGCATCGCGCCGAGGTGAATAACATCGGCAAGTCGAAGAACTCTGCCGAGCCATTCTTCGTCCCGCAGCTCGACCAGCTCATCGACGCCTCGCGTCAGGCATGGGACGGCGCACTCGCTTTCGGGGAACGTCACGGCTACCGCAACTCCCAGGTCACCGTTCTCGCTCCCACCGGCACCATCGGCTTCATGATGGACTGCGACACCACCGGCATCGAGCCTGATCTTGCGCTGGTGAAGTACAAGAAGCTCGTCGGCGGCGGCATGATCAAGATCGTCAACAACACCGTGCCGTCGGCGCTCATCAAGCTGGGCTACTCCGAGTCCGAGGTCAACGCCATCGTCAGCTACATCGACGCTACCGGCACGATTGAGGGCGCTCCGGCAATCAAGCCCGAGCACCTCGCCGTCTTCGATTGCTCGTTCAAGCCCTCCAAGGGAACCCGCAGCATCTCCTACATGGGCCACATCAAGATGATGGGGGCGACGCAGCCGTTTCTTTCGGGGGCGATTTCGAAGACCGTCAACCTGCCGCAGGACTGCTCGGTTGACGACATCGCCGAGGCTTACATGGAGAGCTGGCGTCAAGGGCTCAAGGCGGTTGCGATTTATCGCGACAACTCGAAAGGCACGCAGCCGCTGAACGTCAACGCCCAGACGGATGCCGATAAGAAGGGCACCAAGGCCGTCGCCGCAGTTACGCCCGTGGCTGCTGGATCGATTGAGATTGAAGAGGCTGTGATTGCTGCCAAGGCCGCCGCGGCTCAGGCTGTCCAGGCAGCCCAGCAGAAGATTTCGGCGCTCGAGCTGCAAGTGCGGCAGATTACCGAAGCTGCGATGAAGAACTCTGACTCGGCCGACGCCCAAGCACCGCCGCGCGCCGTCCGTCACCGTCTGCCGGCAGAGCGCGCGTCGGTCACCCACAAGTTTGGCCTCGCCGGACACGAGGGCTACATCACGGTCGGCCTCTACCCCAACGGGCAGCCTGGTGAGATCTTCATCAGGATGGCGAAGGAAGGCTCCACTGTCTCCGGTTTGATGGACTCCTTCGCGACCGCCGTCTCGCTCGCGCTTCAGCATGGCGTGCCGCTGCGCGTCCTCTGCGAGAAGTTCGCCCACACCCGCTTCGAGCCCTCCGGCTGGACCGGCAATGAGCAGATCGGTTACGCCAAGTCGATCATGGATTACATCTTCCGCTGGATCCAGATCCGCTTCCTCTCCGGCCACCAGCTCGACCTCTTCGCCGGTCTCGCCCCCCAGCAGGCCATCCCTGTGGAGGGTACCGTCACCAGCCCCTCGAACACGATCATCCCGAGCCTCAACGCCTCGTCATCCTCTGACGCGTCGTCCGCCACCCCGTTGTTGTCATCGTTCCGCGAAGCGGGAGGACCTGCTGTTCCTTCTAGCCCCGACGACTACTACACCACCACGCCACCGCAGCAGGGAATCGCCCCTGACCTGAGCGCCCGCAGCGGTCTCGACACCGCCGTCTCGTCCTTCGAGGATCGCGGCATCATCCACCCTGCCGACGCTATGAAGGCCATGTACGACATGGGCGACGCCCCAAGCTGCGCCACCTGCGGAGCCATCATGACCCGCAGCGGCTCCTGCTACCGATGCATGAGTTGCGGAAGCACAAGCGGCTGTAGCTAAACTTCAACTCGTCATAACGTCATAAATTGTTGCCTCCCGCTGTTGCCACTTTGATGGTCGAACTTGCGAATATTCGACTTGGTGACTCAGTCTATGTGCCGTGGGATCAAAGTGGGCAATTGGCCGGACGAGCGGCGCAGCGCCATGCAATCGCTTATCTTGAGACACCCCAATTGTCGATAGTGCCTTCGTTGGTCAGCGTTCTAGCAGAAAAGCCCTTCGAGGTTCATCATGCGGATCCCATCCGTTCCCCGTCGGCGGTGGAAGGAGGTAAGCCACGGCGGTTCGACATTTCTATTGCTTTTCCTCCGCTGGGTCAGCGGTATGACGCTGATGTAGCAAAGCGTGACTGGTTTGGCCGTTTTCCTGAGCCCACGGCATCAGGAGCCATCCTTGCAATTCGGCACCTGCTTTCTCAGACTCACCGACGGGTGGTGGTGGCAATAGCCAACAGCCTGTTGTTCAGCTCTGGCGCAGAGTTAGCACTTCGAGAGGACCTGATCAAGCGAGGGATCATTGAAGCGGTTATCGCCATGCCCTCGGGCCTTTTTCTTACTAACAATGTTTCATTTGCAGTTCTGATTCTCGACCCCGCTGGCGGCCACAACCAGATCAAGTTCATCAATGCAGATTCCCTCCGATTTCGGGAGGCTATTTCCAAAGCAAAGTGTCATCTGGTC
The DNA here is from genome assembly GCA_963841335.1 of uncultured Acidobacteriaceae bacterium. Taxonomy (GTDB): domain Bacteria; phylum Acidobacteriota; class Terriglobia; order Terriglobales; family Acidobacteriaceae; genus Edaphobacter. The sequence goes on from CAWJCF010000001.1 coordinate 2,880,219, forward strand.
AATCTCAAAAGCCTAAAAGAGCTTGCGACCAACGGCTCGGTGTCGGATGATGCGGCTATCGTGTCCAATATTGATGTGTTTACTCAAGATGCCCAATTGCAAGTCAGCCGTTACGTAGTGCCCATAGCTTCGAGACGGCTTCGTAGCTTGATGGAAAAGGCGCAAACGGCAAGCTTGGGGGACGTAATTAAGACCGTCCGTCCGATGCCCACGACAGCTGAAAAGGAAAACGCTCTCGAGGCATTGGAAGTTGGCGCTTCAGAATTGACACCGCTTGGTTTCATCAGCACGCCAGGACGAACCGTTTCAATCGCACGCCAGGTTGCGGAGAAGAGCGTGGAGCAGTTCCTGCGTCCCCTCGACGTCGTTCTCATCATTAAGGGCAGCGTGGGAAAGGTTGGCATTGTGCCCCAAGATGTGCCACCACCCGGTCCAGGCGGTTGGGTAGCAGGGCAATCGGCTATTGTCTTGCGTGCTAAGACGAACACGATAGATCCTCGCGCACTCGCCTTACAGCTTCGTTCGCCGTTTGGGCAAGAATTGCTTAATGGCGTCGTTTCGGGCGCGACGATCCCATTAATCCCACTGAGAGAGTTGATGCGTATGCAGGTACTTGTTCCCACCCTCGATACAGCCCGAAGGGCAGGGGATGCGCTGGAGGAAGAGAGTCGGATTCAGGGCGAGATCGACCGCTTGCGGCGGGCGCAGGCTGAAGTTGCCAAGGATTTATGGACGCTATAGTGACTCTCTTTCGACTGCCAGAATGCGAGAATTCTGGCATCCTCTAACAGAGGATGCAAAGCAGGACAGATATAAAAGGACGGAGTTTTAATGAGTAATGGTACGGACACTGAGTCGCGCATAAAGCCAACCGACGCATTCAAGGATATTGAGAAACTTGAAAAAGATCTTTGGGAGGCTGCGGACAACCTCCGCGCCAACTCGAAACTGACCTCAAGCGATTACTTCATGCCCGTTCTCGGTGTGATCTTCCTCCGCCACGCCGCCAATCGGTTCGAGGATGCCAGACTACAGATCGTGGCTGACCAGGCAAGTGGCAAAATGCCAAAGCGAAAGGTTCCACCCGCCGACTACATTGCGCGTCGGTCTCTTTACCTTCCTGAAAAGGCTCGGTTCGATTGGATTATGGAGCAGGCCGCCGTGAGCGGCGCCGATCTTCCTGAGACTCGTGACGGGCGCGATGAATGCCATCGAGACAGAGTTCGAACCCTTGGTCGGAGTGTTGCCCAAGGACTACGGCATCTTCGAAAGGGTTGTGCTTGAAGATTTGATGCGCTTGTTCAACAGCGACAGGATCAAGCAGGCAAACGGGGACGTATTCGGGCGTATGTACGAGTACTTTCTGGCGAAGTTTTCTATCCAGAAGGCGCACGACAGTGGCGAGTTCTTTACGCCGTCCTCGATCGTTCAGACGATTGTGAATGTAATTGAACCTGACCACGGCATCGTTTTCGACCCAGCTTGTGGTTCGGGAGGCATGTTCGTCCAGTCGAGTCACTTCATTGAGCAAGAAGGTGGCGACACGGCTCAGAAGGTTGTCTTCTATGGGCAAGAGAAGAATCCGGATACCATTCGTATCGCCCAGATGAACCTAGCGGTCCATGGTCTAGAAGGAAAAATCGCCGATGCAATCACCTACTACCAGGACGAGCACAACCTGCTAGGCGGGTGCGACTTCGTGATGGCCATCCGGGCGGGCTTCGATGACAATCTCACCGATTACCTGCACGAGCACAGCATCGCGCATGCCTTTCACCACAACGCCTTTCTGGTGGTGAGCAATGGCGATGAAGCGCGTTACGGTTCGATCACAAGCAAGTGGGATCACTTCGCCGAATGGAAACGTAATACCGAGAAAGATAAGGCACGCCTAGACGCCGAGGCACTCCTTGACGGAATGCTTGCGAAGGACAGACTTCTAGACATCGTGGAGAACTTTGTCCTGTTCGATGACAGTAGAGCGGGCGGTACACGCAAAATCGTGGCTCGAAACCACCAGGTTCTCGGAGTCAACAACGCCGTTGCTTCTGTCACCCGGCAGGAGGAGCTAAAGAGGCGTTATCCGGCTGACGAGAGAATCATTGAATACGAGGTGCCGATGCCTGAGCGGATGAAGGCACTAGAGGCCAACCTTTCCGAGCCAGGAATGCGCCTACCAGGGCGATCTGGGCAGAGGGAAGAGCAACTTCTCCTGGTCAAGCGGGCTCATGTAGACCTCGGCAGACTCGGGGTTTTCTGGCATACACAAGGTAGCGGTAAGTCGTACTCGATGGCCTTTTTTACAAAGAAGGTTCGCCGCGTCGTGCCAGGTAATTTTACCTTCCTTGTCATGACAGACCGTGAGGATCTCGATGATCAGATTTCGCGGACGTTCGTTGGCTGTGGGGTGACGGATGAAAAGACGCCTCGTGCCGCCTCCGGCAAGGAATTGCAAAAGATCCTCAGCGAAAATCATCGCTTCGTATTCAGTCTCATCCACAAGTTTAATCAACCCGTCACCGAGCCTTATAGCGATCGCGATGACATTATAGTGGTCTCCGACGAAGCGCACCGCACGCAGGCGGGTACCTGTTGCCGTTGCGCTGATCAAAGACTACGAACTACGTCACACCTCGGCTGAAACTGTGACCTATATCTCTTCGCCCATCTACTCCTCATCGAGATCAATCCAGTTTTTGGGAAAATTACGAGGTCAGACCACACGAGCATGACGCAGGGATAGATCCCCGTTCGCGGATGGGGACGGTCGCTTTGTGATGCTTGACTATCTTTGGAGACTTATCCCTAATGCCAACAGGCAAGTGTTAAGGCAACCCTATCTTTATAACAGTATTTTCTTGCTGTTACGGTTGAATATTGGAGCTTTCCAAAAATACCTTGACAATAGCATTTTCAACCCTTTAGTTTTCTCGGGGATTTTCCAAAAGAGAATCTTGCAACGCTATTGGACCTACCACATAAGGCCGAGACTCTCTTTCGGTCTGATAAGTTGAGCTTTTCCAAGTCAGAATTTGAGGTCTGCAATGGTTTCTGTCCTCCGCCCCGCACGCTGCTTTGGGTTTCTGTTCGCCCCCGTTTTTCTCACACTGGCAGCAACGGTTGTGCTGACCGGCTCGAGTGTTGTGTCCGCACAGACTCCTGTGCTTCTTTCAAACACCATCAGCTCAGTCGCGGGCAATACGCCTGTAGTGTCGACTACGGGTGCGGCCTGCCCAACAAATGGGCAGTTCACGGCAACGGACGCAACGGGAAACGGTTGCCCGGCGGTGAATGCGACGGTCCCGTCCGTGGTGACGGGCATTGCGGTGGACCCGGCAGGCAATATTTACATATCGGCCAACTCGACCAATCCTCAGATTATTCGGAAGATTGACGCGCGTACCGGAATCATTAGCGCTTATGCCGGGGCGAGTGCTAACCAATGTGCCGGCAATGGTGGAGCGAAGATTTACGGCACCGTGGCCGTTCAGAACGACAAACTCGGCGATGGTTGCCCCGTGACGTACACCTTTGGGTTCAATGGGCCGGTTTCGCTGGGCATGGACCCATATGGCAACTTGCTGATCGGAACGACCGGCGACAATGCGCTGCACATGGTTTGCAACGCTGTCTCGCCGATCTGCACCAGTGCGATGGTCGGCGAAAACATCATGGTCGGCGTGATCGAGTGCACGATGGCGGGTGGGACGACATCCTTCGCGTCCGCTGTGGCCGGCACGACGGTGGGAAGCGCCGGTGATGGCACGGTCGCAGTGGTGCTGGGTGCTGCTGCATGCAGCGCGACCGCCACTCCCCCTGTGGCTGGTGTAGGCGGTCGCATTTATGCACCGACGGGCGACAAGTGGGACAACATTTATTTCATGGACGGCACGAATGGCCGTGTCCGTGTGATTGCGGGTCCTGCTTCGATCACTGTCAATGGGGCTACAGTCCCCAATCCTCTGTATGCAACACTCCAGACAACAGCCGGCGTTACCGGTCTGAACTACAGCAGCCCGACGCAGGGATTTGTCTATCCCATTGCCGGCGGAGCGGTGGCCGGTACGGTCTGCTCCGGTAACACGGATTCGGGCGGCGACGGGTGCCCGTTCTACCAGACCCTGGTCAACACTGGCAGCACGGGAGCAGTGGTGCAGGGTACTGCCGTCGATGATGACGGCGACTTTATCTTCGACGATGGCCTGGGCCGGCTTCGTGTCATCTATATGGGTGGCACGACCATCAAGGGTGCGCTTGCGGCGAATGGCGTTGCCAGCCCTCAGATCGGTTTCTCGTATGTGCTGATTGGCGGCGGGACAGCGATCAATTTCAACTCGGCTAGTCCCGGTGTCGTCCTGGGAACGAGCGCCGGACTGCAAAGTGGCGCAGTCCAGACACTGGCGATCGACCCCGCTGGAAACGTTTTGATCGGCGATCAGGAGCAAATTCTCTTCTACGACATTGCTACCGGATATGTCCGTCGCATTACTACAGCTAACGGCGCGACAAGCTGCAATGCGTCCGCACTTGGCGACGGCTGCCCATCGAACCAGTTCTTGTTTGGGGCGAACGGCAAAACTCTGCCGATCGCCGAGGATGGTCTCGGCAACCTCTACATGTTGGACATCGCGAACACGCGAGTACGCCGTTTGTCCGCGCAAACGCTGCCTTCGACGACGGTCACCAGCGCGGGCAACACTGCGACACTCAGTTCTTCGCTGACGGTCCATGCGCCGGTGGCAGGCTCGACTGTGGCGATCACGGCACCAGCCGGAGGTGACTTCACTGTCGGCACTGCGACCTGCACAACCAATGCCTCGAGCGACGGATCGGTAGATTGCACTGCACCTGTTACGTTTGCCCCGACGTTGCTGACGCAGCGTACGGCACCCGTTTCGATTGCGACGACTGCGAACTCCGCGACCACTACGCAGAACATCTCTTTGAATGCGACTTCTACCGGTTCGGCGCTGGTGTTCGACACGGGCGGCACGCCTGCTACCACAGTCCTCGGAGCTGCTACCACCGGCAACACAGCAGTTGTTCTGGATGGCGCGGGTAACGCGTACGTAAGCGGAACGCAGGGCATCAACAAGGTGACCGGTTCGACCGTGACCAGCATCTCGGCAACTCCGGCGGCTTATCTTGCGGTGGATACGGCGGGTAGTGTGTATGCTGCCGCCGCAGGTTCGACCGCCATTACCAAGTACCTGTTCTCAGCAGCGACGGGGACGTACTCGCCGCTGACGATTTCGATCCCGTCGATCAATATCTGCACGACGACGGCAACCACGATCAGTTGCGCGCTGACGCAGGCAAACAGTGGCCCAATGGTCGTGGATGTTAACGGCTTCATCTATATCGCGGACGTTACAAGCAAATATGTGGAGAAGTTCTTGCCAGCGACGGGCGTCGGAGCGCAACTGAACCAGGTTCCTCTCACGTCTCCGACGGCGATGGGGATGGATAGCTACGGAAACCTGCTGGTGGTCGATGGCACTTCTGTGTTCAAGATTCCGGCTGGCGGAATCCCCGTGACGACCACGTCTCCGACGGAGAACGCCGTTGTGACGTTCTCGCCGGTACTTTCAAATCCCACCAGCGTTACCGCCGACCAGGGTGAGAATATCTACGTCGCCGATGGCGGCAGCATCAAGGTACAGTCCCTTGGCGGTGGGCAGTACACGATCCCGGGAGTCTCCGGATCTGCGGTTGCCGTCGATGGCGCGGGCAACCTGTATACCACCGCCACAGCAGTTGCCGGAATTACCGAAGTCCTGCGCAGCAGCGGGACATTCAACTTCGGCATCAGCATCACCGCAACGGATGTAGGCGTCTTTTCGAACACCGGCGCAACCGCGCCGACCGGCTTCGGCCAGACGGACACAGGAGGCAACTTTACCGCTGCCGTCACGGCCACGCCGCTGGCAAGCGCTGCACCGACCTGCAACCTTACCTCGACGGTGCTGCTCGGAGGGAACATCTGTAATGTGTCGCTTTCGTTTACGCCGACGGCGAACGGGAACGGTGCGATTCAGGATGTGATTACGCTGCTGCCGGCGACCGACACGCTCGGCTCGCTGGTGTTGAACGGGATCAAAACCGGCACCAATGCCGCAACCACGACATCCATTACTGGCAGTAACGCCGGGCTGATCTACACCACTGGCACCGAGACCACTTTTACTGTGACCGTCTCGGACAACCCTGCGTCAGTTCCCTCGGGTACTGTCGCTGTGACCATCGATGGCAATGCGGCGGTCAACTACCCGCTTACGGGCGCGACCGCCTCGACCGCCACAGCCAGTGTGCCTGTCGCCGGCCTGGCAGCGGGCGCACACAGTATCGTCGCGACTTACGGCAACTCCCCGGGCATCGTCGGCTCTACCTCTGCCACTACCAACTTCGCCATTGGACAGGCCACCAGCGCGGTCAGCTGGACTCCGGGCGCAACGACTCAGCAATATAGCGCTGCCATCGGCACGGCGGTTCTCGACGCCACCGCCACATCGCCCGCGATGTCGGGGAACATTCCTGGAGCCTTCATCTATACCGCTACTCCGAGCGGCGGTAGCACGGCAGTCCCGATTCACTCGGCCAGCTACCTGCCCATTGGCACATACTCGCTGGGCGTAGCCTTCGTTCCCAACGATGCCGTGGACTATGCACAGTCCACGGCCACCGTCGGCACATACACCGTGACCAAGGCCACCACCACGGCCGCTGTCGGCGTAACGCAGATGCTGGTCGCCGCCGATGGCAGTGGAAACTTCTCTACGGTGCAGTCTGCTGTAGACGCCTTGCCGTCGGGCGGCTCGATCTACATCAAACCTGGGACCTACAACGCGTTTGTCAGTGTGGTTCAACCCAACATCTCGCTGCGCGGTCTCGGCGGCGATCCTACAAAGGTCATCATCACGCACGAGGGCGGAGCATTCGGATCGACCTATCCCTACATTGGCGAGTTCCAGGCCACCAACAGCAATGGCTCGCAGATGCAGAGTGGAAGCACCATCTTCACCGGCGATGAAGGCTCCGCGACGCTCGTTGTCGCCAAGGGCATCAACACCAAACTGAGTACAACGCAGCAGACGCCTAACGGCTTCTACGCTGAAAACCTAAGCCTCATCAATACCTACGACACCGACACGACGACGACCACCACCACGTACGCTTCTTCGAGCGGCGGCGCCTGCGTCCTTGGCCAGGCCCCTGCGATGACGTACGCTGCTCTTTACAACTCCGGTCAGCTCTGCGCTTCACAGGCGCTGGTCATCTGGACCAACTCTGATCTTTCGATCATGAACAATATCTACGCCACAAGCCTGCAGGACACGGTCTACACCGCCAGCCCTGGCTCCGGCTCGAACGGCTTCGTTCCAACCCGGCAGTACTGGTTCCGCGGCAAAATCTCCGGCGATGTGGATTACATCTTCGGCGATGCCGCCGCCGTATTTGATTCCACCAGCATCTACACCGAATTCCACGGCGCAACTGCGACCGGCACGGAGACCATCGAAGCGCAAAACAAGATGACGGAGACCGGCGCTTCCGGAGATTATCTGAGCGGCTACATCATGAACAACGATGTATTCACCTCGCAAGCCCCGGGCATGACCAACCTCTTCCTGGGTCGGCCCTACGGCACGTTCTCCACCTGGATCATGTTGAATTCGTATATTGACCAGACCAACGCAGCCGGGTACACCACTGGTCTTGGGCCGTCGCTAACCAGCGCGACCTACGGCGAGTACAACGACTTGCCCTACACCGATCCCGCGACCGGAAGCGCGGATCTCAACGGCAATCTTTATCTTGGGATGGGCGGCAACTCGGGTTCGGGAGTCAGTGGCCCGCGCGAAACCACTTCGACGAATCCGGGTACGGCGATGGCGAACAATAACCCGCCGGTCCCCATGACCCAGGCGCAGGCGCAGGCCTACTTCCCCACAAACTTCCTCAGCCAGACGGTCTCTTCGGCGATCTCCCCCACGACGATCTGGAACCCCACTGCGGCCCTGGCTTCTGCGGTGAACTCGTTCATCCCGACAGGCACGACGGCAACCATCGTGCGCGGGACGAACGTGACGATCCTGATGCGTCCGCAGACTCCGGGGCTCGGCGCCATCACAAATGGCGTTTACACGATCCCTACGGGGACTTACACGCTTACCGACAGCGTCAACGGCGGCGCGGCGACGACCATCGCCTCCGGTTCGCTCGATGCTTCGGGTGAGGCGTACTTCACTTCCAGCGACCTCACGGCGGGCACCCACAATCTTTCGTGGACGTACAGTGGCGACGCCAACTTCTCCGGTTCCACGACCGCATCGGCTTACGTGCTGACCATCACTGCAAGCAGCGCGGCCACCACGACAACAACACTCGCAGCCACGGCAACCACGATCACGGCAGGCTCCAGCGTCACCCTGACGGCGACCATCACGGGCGCAACGGGTAGCAATGCAACTCCAACCGGAACCGTCAACTTCATGGACGGCGCCACCACTCTAGGTACGGGAACCGTTACCTCCGGCGTGGCCACTTTCACTTCCTCGACCCTCGGCACCGGCACGAACAACATCACCGCCGTCTACAACGGAGACACCAAATTCAGCGGCAGCACTTCTTCTGCGCTGGTCATTACCGTAAACGCCGCCGCACCCGTGCTCACCGCTACCACAACGAAACTCTCCGCCTCCGCTACCACAGCCGTCATCGGCGCCAGCATCACCTTGACCGCAACCATCACCGGTGCCTTAGGCAGTACCGCAACTCCCACCGGCACCGTCACCTTCATGAACGGCACCGCCACTCTCGGCACCGGAACCGTCGCCTCTGGGGTGGCCACTTACACCACCAGCACCCTTGCCGTTGGATCGAACAGCATCTCCGCTGTCTATGGCGGAGACACCAACTTCTCTCCCTCGACTTCCGCCACTCTCTCCATTACCATCACCGCCGCAGTTCCGGGCAGTTTCACCCTTGGCCTTTCGCCCACTAGTGGTACCGTGACCAGTGGCAGCACTGCTACCTCTACGATCACCATCACCCCATCCGGAGGATTTAACCAGCAGGTCAGCTTCGCCTGCTCCGGTCTCCCCCAAAATGCCTCCTGCAGCTTCAGTCCGGCTACTGTGACGCCGAGTGGGACCGGCACAGTAACGTCCACATTGACGATAGCGACAGGTGTGGCGTCGGCTGCTCTTTATCAACATCAGCCTGCGTTGCCCAGCCAAGGCTCCGGTGGAACGACGGCGCTGGCGTTCTTAGGTGGAGGAGGATTTCTGGGTTGGACGCTGCTACGGCGCCGGAAGAGCAAGAACCTATGGTATATGCAACTCGGCTTGGCGCTTACGATTCTGGCCGCTTCAGCTGCAGTCGGGTGCGGAGGAAGCTCAAAGCCAACAACGTCTACAACAGCACCAACAGGAACGTATGAGGTCACGATTATTGGTACAGCCGGTTCAGCAACACAATCAGCGACTTATACTCTCACGGTGCAATGATCCATGTGATGCGGACGCGAGCCGACTCTTATTATTGTTTGGAAGGGTTCCTGCAGGTGAGTTCGATTTTCATCTAGCAATACCGCACGATTCACTTACTTAGTGCCAGTTCAGTATTAGAACTCTTGAACGCGCTGCCGTTGACCAATTCGAACAGAGTCCTGAAAAGTCCGGTTTTCGGCAACTTCAAGGTGTCCTCACCCTTTGGTATGTCGCTGTATCGGACAACCGCAACGCATCTTGGACTCATCGGCAATCAATAGATTTGTCGTCGGGCCGGCTGCACTTGTGTTTTGCTTGGCTACTCCACAATTGTCAGGCGATCTGCTCGAGCGATGTGAGCGACGAGATCGAAGGGATTCTGAGGCTGGCCGACTCGGATGAGCATGAGCCCGTCAATATAGGGAATCCAGATGAGTTCACGATCCTGGAATGTGCGCGGATTGTGAAGGAAGTGACGGGGAGCAACAGTCCGATTGCGTGCGAACCATTGCCGCAGGACGATCCAAGGCAGCGCAGGCCCGATATTTCAAAGGCGCAGCGGCTCCAGGGATGGAATCCGACGATCGATCTGCGAACGGGGCTGATGAAGATGATTGACTTTGTCGCTGCGAAGGAAGCCCGAGAACTGCCGGTGCGAGAGGGGCGATGGTCACGGAATTGGTCACGTCCGATTTAGTGCAATTGACCAGCTCTTCACTCAACATCAACCCGAAGCTTCACGGCGAGACGCTGGTGGACAAGGCCTCGTAGCGAGATAAGTTATTTGACATCAATAACATCCGTCGGGGTTGACCGGCGTCGGAGAAGAAGATATCACCTTATGGGTAAATTCCATTGGATAGTTTCATCTTATGCGGTCAACCGGTTTCATCTTATGCGGTCTGCCTCTCCCCAAGTTGTTGATATACAGCGATGCTGAGTTTCACCTTATGCGTGAACCCACAAAAAAAAATTGTAAGCTGCTCGGAATTGGCGTCGACGTAGGTGTACTTGAACTGAATGTAGACGCTCTGCGTTCCGTCATTACGGAACTTCCAGCTGTAGGTAGTCGGGTTGACCTCGCTGAAGCTGACGGACAGACTGCATTCCGGCTTCGGGCAGTTCACTGTTCTCCAGGGAGTTCATTTGGCGACTTGCGCCCTTAGGGGCACAGTGCCCGTTCCGGCCAGCGACAGAATCGCGGCAAATCCAAACAACAGCACTTTACGCATCGCTTTTCCCCACTTCAGTACACTTCCGGCTCTAGGCGGATCGCCAGAACTCCAATTCTCCCCTGCACCCGGCAAGGCCGCATCTCCCATTTGGGAGATATCTATGACATACTGATTCTCTTACCTCCAAATTCGCAATTCGCTTCCTTTTCCCGGCCCTATGTTTTCGACTGAAGAGCTTTCCGAACTGCTTGCCACCCTCTATGCGGCCCCTTTGCAGCCTGAAAAATGGCAAATATTCTTCGAACATCTGGCGCGATTGACGAAGATCTCATCTGGGTATTTCGTCTCAGGCAGTCAGAGTGGCTACGAGGTCCTGGCGGGCGGTGGCTTTGCCTGGAACCAGGAGTCCATGCGGATCATGAACGAGCGCTATGTGCAGGCAGATCCTTTCGGGCCTCCGTTTTTTCGCAATCCCCGTATCGCCGTAATTCCGGGAGAGGAGTTGGTCAGCCAACATCAGTTACTCAAGACGGAGTTCTATAACGACTTTCTGGTCAAGAACGAAATGGAAACCGTGACGATGGTGTCTTGCACTTCTACAACGGAACGGGTGGACGTTATGCCTGTGTGGCGCCGCTCGACAGATGGTCCGATGGATCAAGACTCCGTCAACTTGTTACGGCTTTTGCTGCCTCATGCCCAACTTGCTCTTCAAATGCGGACGAAACTGCAACAAGCTGAGTTTCGCGATATGTTCGGGGAGTCTGCCTTGGACGCGATGTCTATTGCTGCTTTTCTGGTCTCTGAGAGCGGCCACGTCCAGCACATGAACTCGCTTGCCATGGATGTTGTGCGGAAGGCAGACGGCCTCCGGCTCGAACGTACAACGCTCAATGCAATCGATCCAAGTGAGAACGCTAAGTTGCAATTTCTGATCAGAAGTGCGGCGACAGAGGGTAAAAAGCGTCCCGGTCTTGCCCCCGGCGGAGCGCTGAGTATTTCTCGCAACGGGGTAAAGGGCCATCTGCACATTGCCGTCCTCCCCATCCCACAAGACTGTGCATCGATGGCAGCCAGTCATTGTGCTTTGGTCATTGTCAGTGCCCCTGGCACATCCCCCAAATCGCGCGCGAGTCTATTGACGACGCTGTACGGGCTAACTCCAACAGAAGCTCGACTGGCCGATTTGTTGCTAAGAGGGCTAGAAGTGCGGGCAATCGCGGATTATCTTGGCATCACGATTGAAACTGCCCGATTCCATCTGAAGCGAGTGCTGGCTAAAACCAGCACTCACCGCCAAACAGAGTTGATTCGTTTGATGCTTTCATTACCAGGTCGATAGGGGCTCTAACTCACCATTTATGCACACATCCATATTTGTCGTAGTCTGATTGCGAGACTGCATACCAATAAATCCGAGCCTGGTTCTTGTCGGCGCCCGTTGAGTACATACCCTGGCCCTCACCGCCGACCGTCTGGCCCCCTGGGATGATGGTGCCCCCGAATTCGCCATCGCAGTTGAAGGGACACCATTTTGCTTGAATGTGTAGGCGACGTAAAGCGCTTGATGGGAGTACGGCCACCCTATTTCTGTTGAGTGACCGCCATTTCCCCATATACCTTGGTGACATGGCACTTGGTAAACGCACCGTACTCTCGTACGGTATCGTCCGATTGGCCTGGGTTCAGATAAAGACTGCCGCTATCAGGGAACGACTGCCCATTGTCTGCATAGGTAGTGGTCTTATATTTGATGTTCACAATATACGAGTTGCTGTTTGTCAATCGAAAGGTCACTGTGCAATTGTCGCTGGACTGTTCTTCGAGCAGCACATTGCCTACCGCAGCAACTTTTGTGAAAGATTGTGCGAAGGCATATATCGTCGAGGCGGCTAAACAAAGTAGAACGGGGTACTTAATTTTCATAGTTAGCCCTTTACAGTCTAGGTCGAGAATTTGACAGGCGTTACCTTTGCCGATCAGAAAGGCTCTTTCGCAGTTGGCGGAGCCTTATAGGTACCCCGACACAACTCGACAGCGTGCTGAATCGCTTTCTGAATCCGGGGCGCCATCTGTGCAGGTGATTGTGGGATTATGGCACCAGCTGACACGCTATGCTCCCTATTTATATTGATGTCCGCGCCTCCTGCTATATTGCCGGTACGGACGGCAATACTCATCCAGCTTCCACAGTCGCCGCCGTCTGAGGTTTCTTGTACCTGGACATCGCTAACAGCCCCGAGCGGAATGGAAATCACCTGCTGGTTAAACGCCTTACCATTGCTGTGAACGAGAGATCGTCTATAGCTGAGCCTACAGGAGTTATCGATGCTGACATCGGAGAATTTCTCTTCTGAAGACGGCTCATTCTGCCCGCTGTGCCAACATCCACCTCCATAAGCCTCTAAGTTTGACTTTAGCCAGTCGCCTGTCTCTTTCAGAGTCGGAGGTGCGCTGTCGGACATCTGGCGTTGTTCTGCATTGGTTGGGCTGCTCTGCCCAGCAATAACGACGGTCCTAGCAATCCACTGTTGAGTTGCCACCGAGATCGTGACAGCCAGTGTAGCCGCGCCTATTTGTTGCAGATAGAATTTCATTGATTCCTCACTTACACGGAATTGGCGGTTTAGCATTTGGTGGAACCACACCAAAGTCTACGGTCATTTGCACAGGATATTGAGAGATGTTCGAGTGATTCACGAACGAGCAACTTCCCTGACCTAGGCGCACGGAGCTTCCACCCGACGAACATGGAAGACTGAACTGCACAAAGTACGAAGTATCGCATTGCGCAATCGCCAGTAGATTGAGCGTCTCACCTAATTGGACGTTGAACGCTGGGGTGGAAGCCTGATTTGGACCGCAGGTAATGACTTCCCCGCCATTCAACTGAATGGTTCCTAAACCCTTGCCAACGTTTTGAAACCGCAACTGTCCGCCAGCAGTCGGCGAAGCCTGTAGGGCCCGGACATTTGCAGAATTGCCAAGCAGGGCCAGCGGAACGACTGCACACAGGCAGACAAGCACCAAGGTCTTCATTTACTTATCTCGTTCTCGGGTCTGATTCGCTTGGACTATACGGTTTCGTGATGGGTATTGCAAGACCAGACTTGGCAAGTGTGGTGGAAACAGGATTCCGTGGTGCCGTCAACTCGAACGCGTAATCGAGATCGCTCCTTGTCGCTTTCTCAGCCACTCTCACGGCCTCCTTTGTTAACCGGAATATGTTGATCATCTTGTGCGAGATTGAAGATTGCCTGCGCTTAAAACATCCGCATCCGCAGAGTGAGGACATTAGACTCGTGTGGGTTGGATCAAAGGCGATGGTCTTTGAGTTTGCGCTGAGCAGCCCTCAACATGACGAGTGTGCCGGTTCCAAACAGGCAAAGAGTGGACGGCTCGGGGACGGGAGAAACAGTGCTGTCGAGCGTGGCTGTAAAGGTAGAGTCTCCGGAGTCGCTGGTGATTAAGAAATCGCCCGACGAAGTGTTGGCACTCACGGTTGATTGTCCAAACGAGGCAGTGATGGGGCCGAACGCTGAGTTGAGCTCATAGCCGGTAAAGTCATTACTAGTTTCTGCTAGCAGGGCGGCTCCGGTTTCATCAAAAATGATGAGGATCTGGTTGCCGTCGTTGACTACACTTGCCGGTGCAGTGAAGACAGTCGTACCAACACCATTAATCGAAAGATCGACTCCTCCAGTTGCCTGGTTATCAAAATCCCCTTCAAAACCGAACGCGTTTGCGGTATCTGCATCGACCGTTACCTTTAACGAGCGCATCGGTAAAGATAACGCTACCGAGGGCGCCGGAGGCAGTCGTCGAGAACGTGTACGTGATGGGAGTTGCGTGAGCAACGATCGGCACCAGGGCAGAGGCAGAAAACAGGAAGACAGTAATCAGACGACGCATAACTCGATTCTCCATAGTCGTTTTGAAGTTCTTGATATCCGACTTGTATGCATCATGCAGCAGCCAGATAGTTGCGAGCATCTCCCAAATGGGAGATATCTGTGGCGCACTGGTTTGGCCACTTCATTGGCTCTGTCGCTTCCTTTCTGCCTATGACCTTGACCGGAGAACTGTCGTAGCTTCTCGTGAACGAAGGTGCGACTTGGACTCGTGCATTTGTCCATCGTTCCTCAGTCCCATTCGTCAAAGATAAATATCTCCCGCGCTAAGTTGGCCGACTTCGCGAAGAGGCCGGGCCTTCCAATCGAACAGCTTTCTCCACACTTCCAGAGCCTCGTCGATCAGCTGATAATCCATACATGATCTCGGTCGAATCATTGAGATAGTAGGCCGAGGTCGCCCAGAGTTCGTTGTTCTCGACGATGCCCTTCAACCCATCGGCCGTGGTGTAGTGATATAGCACGAAGTTCTTCGGTCGCCGGCGGCCGCTGCCTGATCGCGCTCGTTCTGAAAGTGGACGATCCGGTTGTGGGCGTCGGTGATTATCTTTTTCGCGGTTTCGGCGGCCATTGTCAACTTTGTCTCTCCGTTCGCCCTCTATTAGCGTTGTTCTGTAGTGTCATTCTTCTTCGGGCTCATCGGTTTCTTCAGGCAGGTCGTTTTAAATCCAACGTATGGTACACAGGCTGGGTGACGTCTGAGATTCTCTTGAAGAGTTCGAAGGCCGGGCCGCCCTGCTCACAGTTCGAGAGCAGACAAAGTGGATGCCACTCGTTCATTCCTTACCGACTCAAGTGGACTTCGGCATCCGTGAAACTTCAGCGAGTGTTTCCAGAAAAAGTTCAACCGTTGTCTTCCCAGGAATGTCGTCCCGCTTCGGCCGTGTGAGAATCGCGATTCGCCATTTGGGAAGGTTCGGAGGCCGACTAAGAATCCGCAACTTATGAAGGTGATGTGATTCGACGGACGATCGAGCCAGCGCGGACGGCACGATCGCAACGCCAAGACCATGAGCAACGAAATATAATAGTGTCTCAATATCGCTTACCTGATATACGCTCGATCTCGGCAAATGGTGCTGGGTGAAAACCTGATCAACCACTTTCCGGAGAGCTCTCTCGGGGGTGAGATCCACGAAGCTTTCATGGCTGAGCATTTCGAGTCGTACACTGCTACTCTTTGCTAACACATGCTTGCTCGAGCAGATCGCAACGAGCGAGTCTTGAGCATAGGGGATAACCTGAACTCCGGGCCACCGCTCTTTGCCGATTAATGCCTGGAAGCTCAGATCGACATATCCCGAACGCACTAGAGCAGGTACTGCTTCTGTTGAAAGTGCGCGAACTGCGAATTCGACCTCCGGGTACGACGAGTGGAATCGTTGCATTAACGCGGCGAGCTGAACATACGGTGTCAGGCTTTGCAGAATGCCGAGATGCAGACGTCCCCTGACGACACCATCCTGAGATCGGACCGCCTGAACGCCATCGTTCAGCAATGAGAGGCAACCACGAGCATATTCAAGGAAGAGGTCTCCGGCCACTGTCAATGAGACTTTGCGAGTCGTGCGCGTAACCAGTTGGCTTCCGAGCTCCTGTTCAAGCTCTTTGATGGAGACAGAAAGCCCCGATTGAACGATGTTCATGCGCTGCGCGGCAGACGTAAACTTACCTTCTTCCGCCAAAGCGATGAAGTGCTGCAGATGTCGTATGTCCATATGATCTCTCCTACTATTCATCACCATTGAACATATATATTATGCGAATGTTTCGTTAGACACATAAAGTAAATGGGCCTAGCCTCGTGAATGTGGGCGCTGTAATACGTCCACAGACGAGGAGAACAATATGGTCAGCACGGAAGAAACGGTTCGAGTTATTGGCATTTCGGGGAGCCTCCGCAAAGCGTCTTTCAGCACGTCACTGCTGAAGATCCTGGCGGAAAGGGCAGAGCCTCCGATCGATATTCAGGTGGTGACTCTGGAAGACATTCCTCTCTACAATGAGGATCTTGATCAGACGCCCGAGATTCCCTCGGTTGCCGCGTTCAAGAAAATCATCGCGGAGAGCGACGGGGTCTTGATCACAACGCCTGAATATAACCACGGCGTGCCCGGCGTTCTGAAGAATGCACTCGACTGGGCCTCTCGTCCGGTCTTCGAGTCATGTTTCAAGAACAAACCTGTCTCGATCATCAGTTCGTCCAAGGCGTTCACGGGCGGCGTCCGGGCGCAGTACCAGCTACGAGAGACGCTGATCTCCATGCATGCGCACCTCGTCATGGGGCCAGAGGTTGTGGTCGGTGGCGTTCACGCGAAGCTCGCTGAGGATGTGTATCAGGACGAGAACGGGTTGGCCTTTATGCTGCGCTCGCTCGACAGGCTTCGCGGCGAAATTCTTAGTCGTCGCCTGGTTTATGCATAGGAACGGATCATGCCAAAGCCTCTCCAACGCGTCGTTTTATTGATCCTGATCTCTTCGGCTTCACTCGTCGCGCAGACGCACGTCGCTGAGCCGGCGGTTAACTTGGGTGACACCAGTTTTCTCGACGGCATAGGCGGACCTGGCGTGGTTATTGAAGCCATTGGAGACGGAGCACATGAAGGAACTGTTGTAAACCGCTCCGGAAGTCCGATTGGAGTCGACGCTGTTAGTAGCATCAGCGAACTGACTCACATCGCGTGGCTTACCCACAAGACAATTATGGGCGGCTGGTACGGGACCGAAGTAGTGTCGGCTGCCGCGCACGTCAATGCCGGTAGCACAGGACAATCCGGTGGATGGGGAACGCTCACAGTGTCTCCATTCATCCTTCAATGGAGTGAGCAAAAGATCGGCAGTGTCCCTATCGACCAGCGAGTCGTCTTCGATTTTGATCTACCCGTGGGGGCTTACACGCGATCTTCCGCTTTAAATATTGGCGCGAATACATTCACTGTTCATCCGTACTACGCGATTACTGCATTCCCAGCCGAGCATATCGAAACTAGCTGGCGCGTTCACTATTTGTGGAATTCGACCAACGACGGGCCGCCATACTCAACAGGCGCTCAATCGACACAGGCGGGACAGGCGATTCACTTCAACGCCACCACCGCGTATAGCTTTGGAAGACATCTTTGGATCGGTCCGAACGCCTACTACCTTCGACAGATCACCGATGGCCGTGTCAATGGCGTCTCGCTTCGGGACTCCCCGGAGCAAGTAGGGGCGATCGGTCCCGGCATGGTCTGGAACTCTGGTAGGTGGTCCTTCTATGCGAACAGCTATCACGAGTTTAGCGTTGAGAATCGGCCTAAGGGAAACAAGCTCGTATTGAGGGTGGAAAAGACTTTCTGAACGAAAACACAGTGCTCCAAGGAGGAAAAGATGAGAATCATAATCGCATTCATTGTCGCATTCGGTATCGGTGCAGCTACGCGATGGGCCAGAGTTCCATCTCTGGCTCCGCAAGCTGTCGTCGGTGCTCTTCTCATCGTAACGATGAGTGCGGGCTATGTATTTGCCGACCGTCTCCTGAGCCGCAATCTCTCGCCCTCAGTAACCGTCTCTGTATCGAAGAGCGCCAAAGCTGAACAGGGTGCAAACGGTCAAATCGTGGATTATCGGCTGCCAGCGGACCCGAAAGTCGAAGTCGATATCCCATTCTGGCGGCAGAAGTCCGCAGGCCTACAACTCATCATCGCGGATCTGTTATATGAGAATCAGAAGCTGCGCATAGCTGAAAGTCTTCACAGCTCTAAAGACAATGGCTCAGCCAATTCACACACCGATCTCCTGAACTGATTTATCGACTACAGCTCGGCAGACCGTGCATTTCGCATCGACCTGTTCATCAGCTACCGGTCCGTGAAGTAATTGCCCTTCAAGGAGCGCAAGAAGACCTGATGGAAGGAGCACTCGACGAGCGCAAAATGGTAGTCCAATTAGGACGGTTGGTGTTTATGCCCGTACTTACTAATCCCAAAGCGCTTGATTTTCGATTCGAGAGTC
The DNA here is from genome assembly GCA_963841335.1 of uncultured Acidobacteriaceae bacterium. Lineage (GTDB taxonomy): Bacteria > Acidobacteriota > Terriglobia > Terriglobales > Acidobacteriaceae > Edaphobacter. The sequence continues at coordinate 2,898,789 of CAWJCF010000001.1, forward strand.
GTCCGTGGAATCCCGAGTTTGGCAGCCGCGCCTGAAGGTCCAGAAATGCGGCCATGGCAGTCGGCCAGAGCAGCTTCGATTGTCTCCACTTCACGATCTGACAGCGTCGAGATACTTTCGCGCGGCTCCCGAGATTCTGCTGATTCGAGTTTCAGCCAGCTCTCATCAACGAAGAAGGTGTCCGTTTCACTGAGAATGACTGCTCGTTCCACGACGTTCTGCAATTCACGTATATTCCCCGGCCAGTCGTAGGCTGCTAATCGCTCTAGCGTTTGCTTACCGATACGTCGGATCGTCTTGCCGGCGGCCTTGGCGTAACGCCCAACGAAATATTCGATGAGCAGGGGAATATCTGCGGCTCGTTCGCGGAGCGGTGGAATAAGAACTGGAACAACATTGAGTCTGTAGAAAAGATCCCGGCGGAAAGTTCCGGCAGCAACGGCAGCAGTCAGATCCCGATTAGTGGCCGCTATGAGCCTGACGTCTACTGAGATCGGATGATTGCTCCCCACTCGCTCGAACTCGCGCTCCTGTAGCACGCGCAGGAGGAGGATCTGCGTCTCCATCGGGAGATCGCCGACTTCATCGAGGAAAAGTGTCCCTCCGTCAGCGGACTCAAACCTCCCCACACGTCTCTGTAGGGCGCCCGTGAAGGCACCTTTCTCGTGCCCGAAAAGCTCAGAGGCAATCAGCGATTGAGGGATGGCGGCGCAATTCACGCGGACGAAGGCTCTCGTTGCGCGGTTCGATCTCCGATGGAAGGCGCGAGCTATCAGCTCTTTACCCGTTCCGGTTTCGCCGAGAATCAGAACGGTCGAATCCGACGGTGCAACTTTTGTCACTTGCTTCAATACCTGCCGCATGGGTTCGCAAGAACCGACAATCTCCTCAAACATTGAGAAACGATCGACTTCTTCGCGCAGCACAATGTTCTCGTTTTGGAGGCGTTGCTCAGCCACCTTGCGATCCTCGATGTCTGTTCCCGTTGCATACCAGCGCACGACCCGTCCCTGCTCGTCGCGGAAAGGGTTATAACGAAGGAGATACCAACGATATTTGCCGTCTTTTCCAAGAATCCGACGTTCGGTCTCAAACGAAACACCCTTTAAGACTGCGCTTCGCCATACTTCTCCGAACCTCACAATGTCCTCAGGATGAAAGATGCGATAGCGGGAATTTTCCGCCTGCATCTCCTCAATCGACAAACCGATATACTCGAGTCCAACTCGATTTACATAAATCGGTTGGCCATCGGGATTCAGGACGACGATAATGTGGGGGATAGCGTCGGTAATGCGGCGAAGCTCGTGTTCATCTTGCCGGCTCTTTTCCTCTGCGTGTTTTGCTGCGGTCACGTCCGTCATGGCACCCACAAATTCAAGGTTCCCAGATGTGGTCGTCACGACGCGAAAGGAAACGTGTAGGTGTTTGACTGAACCGTTCGGCATCAGCAAACGGTGTTCGAGCTCAAAGTCGGCTCTTGCCTCAGACTCCCGGTCGAGGGTCTCCAGCACAATATCTCTATCGTCGGGATGAGTTCGCCGCAGTATCATCTCCAACGTAGGCTTTACTGCTCGATCGTGTTCAAAGATATTGTAGGTTTCCGCCGACCAGTAAAGCTCGCCGCTGGCGACGCTCCAGCCGAAACTGCCGGTGTGGCTTACGCTCTGCGCTCGAGCCAGGAAAGCTTCGCTACGTTGCAGATCTGAATAAAGGCCAGCATTCTCCAGCGATATTGCGGCTTGCGCAGCCAGCAACTCCAGCACTGCGACCCGGTCCGACGTGAACGCGCGCGAAGTTAAATTGTTTTCCAGATAGAGTACGCCGACAAGTTTCGTTTGTTTGACGATGGGTAGGCATAGAACGGATCTAAGGCGGTTCCGGAGTAAATACTCGTCGTGTGAATACAAGTTCTCGACCGAAGCATCTTCAAGCAACACACGCTCCCGGGTCCGAATGACGTAATGAAGCACGGATTGCGGGAGATCGGCTGGGGTGACGGCTGTCCGCCGAACTGTGACCGCGGCCCTTTCTTGGCCAGTGACGGCCTCCGACTCGATCTGTGGTTCATTGTCTCTGAGGAGAATGAGGAGGCCCGCTCGGCGCCTGCATGCTCAACCGCGAGTCGCATTAGCTTCTCGATCAGCTTGGGCAGCAATATCTCGCTCGATAGTGCCTGTGACGCTTTGAACACAGCCTCGATATCCAATTGCGCGACCGGCGTGCCGACTGTGGCAGTTAGGGCCGATCGAGTCTGCTCCTCGCGCAAGCGCGGGTAACGGGCGTCCAGTTGTCTGATCTTGCCGTGCGCACCCCAACGGTCATAGCAGTTCCGGGCACTGCGGAGATAGGCGTGAGCGACTGACTCTATGTCGCGCTCCGCATAGAACCGCGCGGCAAGCTCATGAGCTAGCGCCTCATTCTGGATGAAGCCGTTTTCTCGCGCCAGGTTGGTCGCTTGCTGATAAAGACGCATTGCGTCGGAATCCCGCCGTTCGAGGCGGGCGATCTCAGCCAACACCAGCGCGTGCTTGTCGGCAAACGTCGATGGGTTGATTTCGGTCCATGCGCGCAGTTGTTCAACGTGCCTCGCTAGGAGGCCGTCCCACACTTGTTGCTGATCAGCGGGCACATTCTCATAGCACGCAGCCACCGTCAGCGCGAAATAATAGAAGTAGTCGAGCAACTGAAGATTAGCAGTAGAAGCCGTAAGCAAGGACTGCGCCTTGTCAGCAGCCGCCAGAGCCTCCGGGTAGTCGCCTGACAAAAACCGAGCCTTCAGTTTGAGGATCCAGTACCGCCAGATCACCGTAGGCCGTCGCTTCCCGGTAAGCTTTGCCTCGTACTTCGTCTCATCGAACTCTGCGTCGTTAAATGTAGAAAAGTTCAGGGTCCGCCCCTGCATGGTTGCGATGAAGCGTCGTTGACACTCGATCGTCTCCGTGAAATCGCTATAAATCCTGGCTTCACAGACAAAGCGCAGGGCCGTCTCCGACTCGCGCCAAACCATATCGAGCGGATCGTTCCGCAACAGGAGGGCGGTTATACATTGTTGTTGGCCGATGGAAGCGAAGGTCAGATCGCCAGTCTCAACCCCGGTGCGAATTACCGTTTTCATGCAATCGAGCGCGACTGAGACTGGCTGCGAAAAAAGAGCGATGCATCCCCTAGCGTTATGAACCTTCGCGCTGCAGGCGATGAAGCCATGCTTCTCAACCAGGTCACAAGCGAGCGTGGTGAAATGATCGGCTTCGCCAAAACGATGAAAAATGTGCCCAATCGCAGCGCCCCAATCGCCGCAGGAGTGCGCGGAGGCCTCGCTCGTGCCGTGCTCGATCCCGATCTTCACCACGCGGCTCACCACCAAGCACCACAAACGGATGTCCGTAGTGAAGGCAGAAGGCGTAAGCGCGGATAACACCTGCGTGATGGCCTGCAGTTCGGGATCGGCCATCAGCGGCAGATCGATCAGACTTTCGATCGGGCGTCCGTCGAGGCTTTGCCAAACCTCTTCGGATGCAGCCTGGACATCCTCCCAGGTTGGGTGGGCCGGTATGTCAATACCGAACGTGCACAGGCAGGTGAGTGCGCTGGCTACAGCTTCACTGTATTCTGCCTTCAGAAAATGGGACTTGACCTTCAACTGATAGACCGCAGCCGTATCGACCTTCGACAGTCGGCGCCGCAACAAATCGTCAATGATTTGCTCACATTTCTCTGGGTTACCGATCAGCAACTCAGCCCGCGCCCATTCGAGCGCCAGGCTAAACATCAATTCGTGGTGGTTGACCCAATCGCTTTCATCGAGTAATGCCATGCCATCCGAAAAGTAGGCACGCGCCGACGCGTAGGCCGCTGACGCGTTCGCCTTACGACCGGCACGCAGATTGATCGCTGCCACCCGTAATTTTTCTTCGTCTTCCACCAGCAGTGTAGCGCCGCGATTGAAGTGGTTCACGACATCGAACAGATGTTCGGCGAGCTTTTCCGCCGTCATCTTGGCGAGCAGAGCACGGCCTAGCGTCAAGTGAACTTCTGCACAATCCTCCTGGGGAATGAGGCTATAAGCGGCCTGCTGGATTCGGTCGTGCAGAAAGCTATACGAGCTGCCGTCGGGATAAATGAGCCCTGCACCCACGGCTTCAGACAGCGCCGCATGCAGCGTCTCCTCTGCTCCCTCGTGAACCAGGGTTAGGGTCTCAATTTTGACGACGCTGCCCAGGCAAGCGAGTTCTTTCAGAGTTTGCTGGGCTTCGGCAGGCAATCGCTTTATCTTTCCGACCATGAGATCTACGACGTTGTCGGTGTAGCCCTTGGAACGGATGCGATTCATGTCCCATTTCCAGGCCCGCGCAACTTGGTCGAGTGAGAGCAACTCTTCAGCCACTAACACGGTCAGGAACTGAATGACGAAGAAGGGATTTCCGCCTGTCTTTTCGTGTACGAGCTGGGCCAGCGGATGCGCAGTAAGCTGCGTGCAATGGAGCGCCTCAGAAATCAGACGGTCCACGTCGTCAAGTTCGAGCGGGGTAAGCACGATCTCCAGCAACTTCGCATTGGCGTCATGGAGTGCCCCCAGAGTTCGTGAGAGATGATGAGAGGAGTCGACTTCGTTGTCTCGGTAAGCTCCGATCAGCAGCAGGTGCTTGACCTCTGAGTGAGTGAACAGATGTACGAAGAGCTCAAGCGTCGCGTCATCTAACCATAGCAAATCATCAACGAACAGCGCGAGCGGGTGTTCCCTCGTGGCGAAAGCATTCAGAAAGCGCCGGAACACCCTCTGGAAGCGGTTTTGTGCATCCAGCGGTGGAAGATCCGGAACGGATGGTTGTTTCCCGAGAATGAACTCCAACTCGGGGACGAGATCGATGATAAGTTGACCATTCGGTCCCACCGCCTGCGCCAGGGTTTCTCGCCATTGATCTACCTCCGCTTCCTTCTTGACGAGGATCTGACGGACTAGGGTCTGGAAGGCCTGTGCCAATGTCTCATACGGTATGTCGCGCTTATATTGATCAAATTTTCCCGCTGCGAAGAGCCCTCGCGATGCAATCAGAGCTTTTTGCAGTTCGTTCACTACAGAAGATTTGCCGACGCCAGAGCAGCCCGACACGAGCACGAGTTCGGGGGTGCCGCTTGCTGCGACACGGTCGAAAGCCGCGAGCAGCGTCTTTACCTCGCGCTCCCGTCCATACAGCCTCTCTGGGATCAGCAATCGGTCCGCGATGTCATGGGTACCCAACGGGAATGGATCGATGCGACCTCGCATTTCCAACTCAGACAGGCAATGGCGGAGATCGGCTTCGAGGCCCTCGGCAGTCTGATAGCGTTCCTCCGCGGTCTTAGCCATGAGGCGCAAGACAATATCCGAGACCGGCGTCGGGAGATCGCAAAGACTGTCGGGCGGAGCCGGTTGGCGAGCGATGTGGCAGTGGACCCATTCCATGGCATTAGCCGCGGCAAACGGCAGACGCCCGGTGAGCATCTGGTACAAGGTCACACCGAAAGAGTAGAGATCGCTAGGGGTATCAATCGAGCGATTCATGCGTCCGGTCTGTTCAGGCGCCATGTAGGCCAGTGTGCCGGCAATGATCTCCGGCGGCGCAGGTGCCTGGCGGTCACGCGGCAGCCGTGACGCAATTCCAAAACCGGTAAGCCACACGCTATCGGCATCGTCGACGAGCACATTTCCAGGCTTGATGTCCTTATGTATAAGTCCGCGCCGATGGACTTGTCCAAGGGCTCTCGTTAATCCGATGGCGATGCGCAGTGCGCGCCTAAGATCGAGCGGTTGCCCCTGGTGTAGATGAAGAATCTGATCCAGTGGTTCACCGCCAGGATCCTTGAGTACGAGAATCGTCCGCCCTTCGTGATGTGTGAGCGCCAGAGGCTTGGCTGTCCATTCGAGATCCATTTCGGATACGAGCGAGTATTCGTGCTCTAGCCTCCGGAGGCTCTCAGGCGACGGATATTCTGCCGTTGGAGCCAATACGAGGACGGGGGATGGATCGCCGAGCCGCCGCCCACGGTAGAGGGTGAAGTCTGCACCTTTCCGGATGGGCACGAGCAGGTACCCAGTCGGTTCTGCTCCGGAAGGCATCCCCATGGCCACGGTTACAGTCCCCGAATTCGGCGCGTCTTGCAAGAATGGAGTTCCAAGTGACGAGGTAGTCATGTTTGATTCCTGATCGCAGTCCTACCATATTAGATTCCACGTACAACGTTTTGGCGTCCGCCTTCGCGGAAGTTACCTTCAACAGCCAGCTCCAGGTTCAGGATTTCGTCAATTGGTTGAGTCCTCGTCATTTTGCCGAAAACGCGCGACGAAAGATCGATGTCGCCCGTTTTTTTTTCAATTGTTTACAAATGGCACTCGCCATGCATGCCTGATACAGCAGAACGCAGATTTTCGAATCCAGCAACCGATGATGAGTTGAGCAAGAGAAGCTACCAATGACTCCTGCATCGTGCATCCGGATTATCGTAGCTGTCTATGCCAACAGCTTCGTCAGAGCCCGAGAGGAGAATTCGACAAATGTTGAGAATTGAAAAGGAGTCGGACGACCACACAACTATCCTGCGGCTCGTTGGCAGAATTCAATCGGTCAATATCGACAACATACGGGCTCAAATGGGCAATGAGAACGTACGTATCGTCATGGACCTGGGTGAAGTCACTCTTGTGAACGTTGAGGTTGTACGATTCCTGAGTGACTGCGAGGACGAGGGTACTGTATTGCGTCACTGCCCTCCCTATATACGTGAGTGGATTCTTCGCGAGCGAACCGAAAGGACAAAGTCGCAAGTTCCGGATGCTACCTGATTCGTTCGTGTGCGTCTGGACAATTGAACAAGGCAACGTCGTGCGCTGGTTCGGAATCAACGCCAATATCGATGACCGGAAAGCCGTCGCGCAGAAACTGTAAGCAGACGAGCAGCATCTGCGCGATCTCCAAACGCCCCAAGCAGAGGAGAGTTCAACCTACTCGACATGGCGACCGAGCGGAAGCCATCTTCTACTTCGAAAGGCTTGTTGGAGGGGTTGAATCGCGGGACAGGTGAGATCAAATGGACCGCCACGCGTGTGGACCTGGTCTTCGGTTTCAACTCTCAGCTTTGGGCCATCGCGGAAGTTTATGCATCGGCCGGCTCGAAGGAGATCTTCGTGAAGGACTTCGTAGCCGCGTGGAATAAGATCATGAACCTGAACCGCTACGACCTGCATAAAGCATGGTTCGCCGGTCATACTTCAACTCGCAAACAGAAGGGCTACCGCGAGGTAACCCTTCCGCATGTCCGGAATTAGCCAAAGAGATTCCGATACGTGTAGCCTTCGCCTCCGATCTAGGAAAGCGGCTTGGCCGCAAAGATCTCAACCTGCTGAATCTGCGGCGGTTTAGCAAATAATTCTTCGGCTTTGGCGAAGAGTGCCTTGGCAATCGCGCCGTTCAGATGCGCTTGCAGTCCTCCTTCATTCGCGAATGTATCGAAGATACCGAATGTGGCCGGTCCGACGCGAAAGGCAAACCATGTCGTTGTTCCCGCTTCTTGCGTAGCCAATGGTTGCGCGGATTTCAGAAACTCTTCGACTTCGCCTTCTTTACCCGGTCGTGCTTCCAGCGTGGCTGATATTGCGAAACGGTCCATGTCTTCTCCCAACTCCTTGGTTCATGTGGTGTGGTGTGGACCAGAGATGCTATCTCTGGTCCTCTACGGTTTCCATCGCTGGCCCTGACCTCGATCTACAGAGCATCGACTTGGTTGAGCAATGGGCCATCATATGATGGCCCATTGCGATTACAGTGCAGCGATACCGTTGAAGCCCACCGCCGCGGTGAACCCCGGAATCTCATCCACTTCCTTCAGCGTGCCGTTTGACTGGATGGCAAAGACACCCACGGTTCCGGTCATCGCGTTGAGCGAGTAGAAGAACTTGCCATCGCCGCTGACCGTGATGTCGAGGTTCGTGGCGTTTTCCGGGTTGCTTGCAACGACAGAGGACGTGGTGAGCGCGGTCAAGGCGCCGCTCTGGCCGATCGAAAATCCGGAGATGTTCGAGCTACCAGCATTCGATGCGTAGACAAAAGCGCCATTCGGAGTGATGGCATTCCAGCAGTTGGCGTCGCCGTTGGTCGTCAAGCTCTGCGTGACAGCGGAAAGCTTTCCATTCGAAAGCACGGTGTAGGAAGAGATTGCAGAAATGGTGGAACCCGTCTCAGAAACAATCAGCTTTCCATTGGGAGCGAATCGCCCTGAGAAGGCTCCAACCCCAGCGCTGGGATTGACCACAAGCGTGCCCAATGTACCGTTCGCATTGATGTGGAACGTATCGATATTGTTGGTGAGACGCTCCACCACGGCGAGGGTCTGGCCATCGGGACTGATCGAAATCGATGATCCGCCAACCGCATTGGCAGAGAGAAAGGCGGTGGAGTTAGCAATGGGAAGCAGCTGCCCACCGAAGCCCATCTGGAAGCCAACAACGCTGCCCGCGCCACCCTGGTTGAGGACATAAACGCGATTCTGCGACTGAGCAATGGCCACCGGATTGCTGCCGCCGGATGCTTGCCTATTCAGGAAAATCAGTCGTCCCCCGATAACTTGAAAGACTGTGATATCGCCGCTTCCGGCGTTCGCGGCAAACAGGAGCGAGTGGTCTACGCTCAACGTCAGCGAGCCCTGCGATTCAAGGGGATCGTTCACACCCCCCGTACCCCGGCCTTGCGTATCGAAGGTTTCCTTTGCGACAACTGTCCCGTCGGAGTTGTGAACGAATTCAAATACCTGGTTCTTGTCGGCGTCATTCGACATGACAAAGAACGTTTCTGTTCCTCTGGTTTGCGCGCTGGCGAGCATGGCTGGGAACAAGCATCCAATCCCAATCGCGATCGTCGATAGGCTACGAATTGCTTTCAACATTTGCTACTCCTTGGAAGGGTGAAGATTTTTGCGCAAAGAACACCCAAGTGTTGTCGATGAAGACAACGCTCGTGGAATGGTCGCTCTGTGCGCAGCCATTGGAGAGGCCAAGGAAGGAAAGGTTACACGCTTCCGCGCGAATACCGAAAAGTGTCGACCCCGGCGACCTCCTGCGAGCAGCCGCAACGCTTTGCTATGGACCCACGACAAAGAGGCCGCCTATGCACGAAGAAAGGTCGAACTGCTCGTGGATCGGCGTGATGGTCTATATCATCTTCATCTTCGCCCGCATGGGCGCCTGCGGTGGCCACGAAGATCGAGGGCTTCTTTGTGCAAGGGCGCCGCTCTTCCGCACCACGGGGGCACTCGGGGGAACTGACCGGCAGTCCTCTGCTCGAACCCGATGTCTGTCCCAATGATTCGCCGACGAACTCTCGAGGCCCGGATCAAGACTGAGATCGGCCGTCATACCTTCGGCGCGACCGGCATCACCGGCTATCTCAAGAACGGCGGCTGGCTCGAGATCGCCCACAAGGCGGCCACCCATGAGTCTGTTGCGCATGGCAGGGGATTCTGCGGCAGACGCTTGGAAATGAACAGGTACTATCTGATCTCTAATCCTCATAATTTGGTGCTACGTCGCTGCTCATTCGAACAGTTCTTGCGTTCAAATTCTCTTCCTGCCAAGGTCAACGCACCTCGAATAGGCGAGACCATCCGTTCTAGTCAGCTCTTGATTTCTGCACGCGCTCTGCCGAGGGTTTCGTCATTTTGCCGATCGTGCGACATAAATCTACGATGACGCCATTTATTTTCAATACTTTAGCGATTGGCACGATACTTGCCAATCTAAGGAATTGCGAAAGCAAAGGACGGATCGCAATCAAAATATGTACCCAGCGATCGCTCGAGATTTCCGCGCACTCCTTCTTCGGAAATAGCTCACACGGGTTCCGGCCAGATTTGATTCCTTGCCGCCTGCGATCTGAGAGTCGCCGGGGCTCAGGAGTCGTCCAAGCTGCATTCGCGAGTGGATGAGCAAGGTGTAGTGAGCGAATTGCTGCAGTAACTGTGTGGTCGCGATAAGAAAACGGCAGACCGATCTTATAACGATCGAGAAAGCCAACGTTGCACGAAATGTAGAACAGAGGCGCCTAACCGTCGAATTCAATCAGCCGCATTTGTGCCTTGGATGGATCTATCCACTTCGTCGGTTTTGACCTAAGTACACCGGAGCAACTGTGAGGCCCATGCTTACTTATGCCACAAGCAAGTTACCCGTTGGAATCACGGCTGAAGCCTGCGATATGTATTTGGTTGCGGCTGCCAAAGACGGAGATCACCGAGCATACGCAGAGTTGTGTCGCCGACATTCACCACAAATCTTTCGGGCGGTTTTACGGATTACAGGCAACATGGCAGATGCTGAAGACACGCTACAGGAAGCCTTGCTGAAGGCATACATTCACATCCGAGGATTTGAGGGACGGAGTGCTTTTTCCTCGTGGCTAACGCGAATCGCAATCAATTCCGCGCTGATGCTATTGCGAAAGAAGCGCTCCCAACCTGTGTTCAGCTTTGAAAGCGATTCTGAAGCGGGCGATTTCAAGTTGCCTGAACCTGTGGAGACCTCTCACAATCCCGAAGAATTCTGCATCTTGAATTCTTTGGAAAATGAGTGGGTCCGTGCGATTCGACATTTGCCACCAACTCTACGGGTTGTTGTACAGATTCGGTATCGAGAAGACGCTTCCGTCGCTCAGATAGCGAAGATGCTGGACATCTCTGAATCAGCAGTAAAGTTGCGTCTTTTACGAGCTAGGTCGAAAATCCGCGAGCATTTCGAAAAAGGGAGAGATCTGTCTTGTGGAATCGATACGACAGTTCATTAAACGAAGAAGTAACGATGAAACCCGTAGAAAGATCCGTCGGGGCCGGGCGATTAGGTTTGTAACGCCAATGGAGCGATAAGAATGACCTTTCACTCTCTGGAAACAGGAAATATTGTGACTACGCAGACGACACGCGAGCGCAGAAGAACAGTCGACGTTCACATGCACTTTATTCCTAAATTTTATCGAGACGCCTTGGCATCAGCCAATATGACTAGTCCGGACGGGATCAACGCGCTCCCGCCATGGGACGAAGAAGACTTTCTTCGTGTAATGGACAGCCTGCAAATCGAAACCGCGGTGCTGTCAATCTCGTCTCCAGGTGTGCATTTTGGCGATGATAGAAAGGCCCTTCAGTTGGCCCGAAGAGTGAACGACGCAGGGCGACGACTGATGGACCGATACCCGGGGAGAATTGGATTGTTTGCCTCCCTTACCGGACGTTGAAGCTTCGATAGAAGAGGCAGAACGTGCTCTCGACGACCTCGGGGCCGACGGTGTTGTATTTGAATGTTGGAATTTCTGTTTGATTCCACGCGTTCGATTGCGGACATGGTGTTGTCCGGAGTGCTCAAGAGATTTCCCAATTTGAAAGTGATCGTTCCCCATGCGGGAGCTGCGTTGCCAATCTTAATGGAGAGGATCGAATTGTTGCTTCCGCTTCTGGGTAAGCCAGGAGAGTCAGTCCCTCCCTCAATGCGCGAGGCAATGCGTGAGCTGCACTTCGATCTTGCTGGTGCACCCGTGCCGCAGTTGCTTCCAGCACTTCTAAGCGTCGCCGACATTAAGCACATTCATTATGGGAGTGATTACCCCTTTACACCGGAAGATTCCTGCTCACTATTGGCCGAGCGGATTGCATCGACGCCGATCTTGACGAGTGCTGACCAGGCGCTCATCTGGAGAGACAACGCATTGGAGTTGTTTCCGCGTTTTGCCAATCCGAGACGAAACACTCCACTCGCTATATAGAAGTCCTCGCATTGGAGTTTTTCGTCCGACAGCATCGATCAACTAGTCGACATACCTGACCGGATGGCGGTCGGCCTCAACTGCAAAAAGGAGCATCACAATGGTTCTTGAACTAGAAAACACAAAGCGGCTCGCGGCAGAACTCAGTGCTGTAAAAACCTATGGTCACTTCATCAATGGTCAGTGGCTTGACGGCCACAGTGGAGAGACTATCGAGCTAACGAACCCAGCAACACGCAAAATACTGGCGTACATTCAGGCCGGAGATGCAGTGGATGTCGATCTGGCGGTTTCAGCAGCCTACGACGCCTTTCCGAAGTGGTCGAAGAGTTCGCCGGCGCAACGTCAAGTGCTCCTCCGCGCGATTGCGGACAAGCTTCGTGCCCGGCAACTCGAGTACGCAATGATGGAGTCCCTCAATAACGGCAAGACCATCACGGAAGCCTTCGAGCACGACATCACTGGAGCGATCGGCCAGTTTGAATATTTCGCGGGCACAGCCTTTCATCTTCGTGGTGAGACCGCGGACTTCGCCGATTCCACGATGCTGGTCCACAGGGAACCGATCGGCGTCGTCGCACAGATCATTCCCTGGAACGTTCCGTTATTGATGGCAGCGTTGAAACTTGCTCCTGCACTCGCCGCGGGTTGCACCGTGGTCTTGAAGCCGGCAGAGACCGTGTGTGTCTCTGTCCTTGAATTCATCAAAGATATTGCCGACATTGTTCCTCCTGGAGTCGTCAATGTGATCACTGGCTACGGCGCCGTAGTAGGAGAGCCTCTGGTGAGCCATCCGAAGGTCAGAAAAGTCGCATTCACAGGCTCGCGTGGCACCGCTCAAAAGATCATGCACTATGCGAGTGCGAACATTATTCCCCAGACACTTGAGTTGGGTGGTAAATCTGCCAACATCGTATGTGACGATGCCGATTTGGATGCGGCGGCAGAGTCCATCGTCATTACAAACGTGTTTAACAAGGGCGAGGTCTGCTACGCCGGTTCGCGCGTCTTCGTTCACAAAACTGTTCGCGAAGAGCTTCTCGACAAGGTCAAACGCCTCTTCGCGAACGTGAAACAGGGCGATCCTACCGACCCGGAGACCCGTCTCGGAGCGCAGTCGTCGAAGACACAGTATGACCGGATCCTCGAGTACATCAAAATAGGCAAGGGCGAGGGAGCAACAACGATCATTGGTGGCGGCCCCGCAACGGTAGCCGGGTTCGAGTCGGGCTTATTCATCCAACCAACCCTGTTTGAAAACGTGCGAAACGATATGCGCATCGCACAAGAAGAGATCTTCGGTCCTGTGACCGGGATCTTCACCTGGGATGACGAGGCGGAGATGCTTCGAGCGGTCAACGATAGCATTTATGGCTTGGGTGGTGGACTCTGGACCCGCAATCTGAGCCGTGCTCACAGAATCTCTCGCGCAATGCAAACCGGGACTATATGGGTCAACCGCTACTACAACTTCAAACCCGGACAATCGATAGGCGGCTACAAGCAGAGCGGCATCGGAATTGAAGCGACCTTTGAGACCCTACATCACTACACCCTCCTCAAAAGTGTCGTCCTTAATTTAGAGGAAGGTGCAATTGGCGACTTCCACGCACCTCCTCCGAACGCCTTTGTCTAGTGCGCCATATAGGTAGCTGGCTTCCCCAGCCACCTACTGGAAAGAACAGTGAACCCAAAACGTAACGGCGTTCGCGCAACCTTCATATCGCATGTTCCTTGGCTCACGCAAAACACTCCCGGTTTGAGGCGCAGGTTATGAATTTCTTCAAGAATGCTGCGGTTGTGGGATGTTTGCTCTTTTGGTTGCCGTCATTTCACCAGCCTTCGATTCTTCGATCAGCAGATTACTTACGCACCAACGATTGAGGTTGGGGCAAAAGGAGATCGCAATGTCCGAATCAACGAATGAAGAGGTCAGGATTGTTGGCATTTCGGGAAGTCTTCGTAAGGCGTCCTTCAACACAGCATTGCTGAAAATCCTTGCCGAAAAGTCCGCGTCCTCGATCAACATCAAGGTCGTTACCCTCAATGACATTCCCCTGTATAACGAAGATCTTCACACGGCGACGGGAGTTCCGGCCGTGAATGCGCTCAAGCGGTTGATTTCATCCTGCGACGGCGTTCTGATTTCGACCCCCGAGTACAATCACGGCATTCCGGGCGTCTTGAAAAACATGCTGGATTGGTTGTCGCGCCCGCCCTTCGAGTCCTGTTTCAAAAATAAGCCTGTCTCTATCATCAGTTCGTCGAAGGCATTCACGGGGGGCGTGCGCGCGCAGTACCAGCTGCGAGAGACCTTGATCTCAATGCAGGTGCAGCTCGTCATGGGACCGGAAGTTGTCGTAGGGGGCGTTCATCAGCACTTCGAGGATGAGTCCTACGCGGATGAGGCCGGACTCATTTTCATGTTGAATTCACAGAACCGACTCAAGGATGCGGCTCTCTGCCGCCGTTTGGTTGCAGCGTGACCCACGAGAGCGCCGAGTAATGAGCAGCCGTACTCATTGCCACTATGCCCTCCTCACTGAACGCATTGAGCGTCACAAAAAACCTCATACTACGCAGGCATTGATGTGATGGAAACGACGCGAAGAACACCAGGAGACTGAAATGTGGATCGTCAAGATAGCGTTGAGCAGGCCTTATACCTTTATCGTGCTCGCGCTCCTCATTCTCATCATGAGTCCGGTAATGATTTTACGGACTCCCACAGACATCTTTCCTAATATCAATATTCCTGTGGTTGCTGTGGCCTGGACCTATACCGGCCTCAACCCTGAGGAGGTGGAGGGGCGTGTCACGACCGTCTATGAGCGTGTACTTACGACCCTGGTCGACAACATCGAACACATCGAGTCCACGACCGTAAATGGCACAGCGATTGTGAAGATCTATCTTCAGCCGAATGCCAGTATTGACCGTGCGAATGCGGAGATTACGGGCGCCTCACAGACGATTCTTAGACAATTGCCTCCCGGGTCGCTGCCTCCCCTGATCGTCAACTACAACGCTTCCACAGTTCCCGTCTTGCAGCTCAGCCTCTCCGGGAATGGTCTGACAGAACCTCAGTTGAACGACATCGCGTTGAACTTTCTACGCACGCAGTTGGTCAGTGTTCCCGGTGCTGCAGTTCCCTATCCTTACGGAGGCAAGACTCGTCAGGTGATGGTGAATCTCAACCCAAAACTGATGCAGGCTAAGGGGTTCTCGCCGAACGACGTGCTGACGGCGCTTGGCAAAGAGCAGCTCATCTTGCCTGGCGGTACGGCCAAGATCGACCAGTTCGAGTATGACGTCGACATCAATGCGGATCTCAAGAAGATATCGGAGTTCAACGATCTTCCGATCAAGAAGGTGGGCAACACCATCATCTATCTTCGCGATGTAGCGACGGTGAGCGATGGCTTTGCGCCGCAGACGAATATCGTTCGGCAGGATAGCAAACGCGGCGCTCTGGTCACCGTTCTCAAGGCAGGCGACGCGTCCACGATCGATGTCGTCAAGGGTGTGCGGCAGCTTCTTCCACGAGTGGCTCAAACACTGCCTCCTGAGCTCAGGATTCAGCCCCTTGCCGATCAGTCCATCTTCGTGCGCGGATCAGTCAATGGAGTGATTCGTGAGGCGATTATTGCCGCGGCACTTACCGGCCTGATGATTCTCCTCTTCCTGGGAAGCTGGCGCAGCACTTTGATTATTGCCGTCTCGATCCCGTTATCGATTCTGACGTCGATGATCGTGTTGAGCCTCCTGCACGAAACGATCAACATCATGACACTGGGCGGACTGGCCCTGGCTGTTGGCATCCTCGTTGACGATGCGACGGTGACCATCGAAAACATCGAACGGCACCTGGAAGAGGGCGCTGAACTGCATGAGGGTATCCTCGATGGCGCGGCGCAGATCGCTGTACCCGCGCTCGTTTCGACGATGTGTATCTGCATCGTGCTCTTGCCGATGTTTGTCTTGAGTGCTGTAGCGCGGTATCTTTTTGCTCCGCTTGCGGAAGCAGTCATCTTCGCCATGATTGCTTCCTATATTTTGTCCCGCACGCTGGTGCCGACCATGGCGATGTACCTATCAAAAACTCACCAGCATGGCGTTGCGCCCTCGCGGAATGTCTTTGCCCGTTTTCAAAAAGCGTTCGAGCGGCTCTTTGAGAAAATTCGCTTGGCCTACTCCTCTCTGCTGGCGCAGCTTGTTTCGGTTCGGTTCGCCTTCGTTCCATGCTTTCTTATTGTCTGTCTCCTGGCGTTCGCTCTGGTTCCGTTTCTTGGCCAGGATTTTTTCCCGGACACGGACAGCGGCCAGTTTATTTTGCATGTGCGTGCGAAGACAGGAACCCGTATTGAGGAGACCGCGCTTTTGGTGGATCTGGTCGAGAGTAGCATTCGTCAAACGATTCCTTCTTCGGAGATGGATAACATCCTCGATACCATCGGTCTTCCCTACAGCAACATCAACTACATCTATAACCGCTCTGGCCTGACCGGAGCAGCGGATGCAGACGTTCTAGTTTCTCTTAAAGAGAACCACCACCGTACCGCCGATTATGTCCGCACTCTTCGTGACAAACTGCCACAGGAATATCCCGGAGCCACGTTCTACTTTCTCCCCGCCGATATTGTCACCCAGACTTTGAACTTCGGGTTGCCGGCGCCGATCGATATCCAGATTGACGGTGCGGACCTCACAGCAACTGCCCAGGTTGCCGATAAGATGCTCAAAGAACTCAGCCATGTCCGCGGCATCGCCGATCTTCGCATTCAACAGCAGGGTGATTATCCAAAACTGCACATTAATGTCGACCGCACGAAGGCGCTGGACGCCGGATATACGGAGCAGGATGTTGCCGACAGCGTTTTGGCCAAATCACTGAATTCAGTGTGGCGGAACTTGCAACTTAACAGTGTGCGCACAATGTTTTTTGTGGGGTGACGCATAAGGCTAAAGTTTCACCCCATAAGGCTAAAGTCGACACCGCATAAGCCTAAAGTTGTGGGTTAACGCAGCCTCGCTGCAACAGCGAGGCCCCTCGCTCTCTAACAACGATGACCAATGAGGACCTAATTCGGCTATTGCACTCGAAGGAGGAAGAGCTGTGGGCTTACGCATAACGCGAAACTGATACACCATAAAGTGAAACTTGGTACAGCATAAAGTGATACTGAGTTGTTGATATGACGACTTGCACCGCTTGATTTCGTTGAAAGAAGTGTCCATCCCATGCAGAGTTTGCGGATCACTTTATACGAAGTATTTGGATATCTTGCTCCGGGTCTAATTGGGGTCGCTGCCATTGCTGTTGGAATATGGTCTATCTACCTTCCTTCAGTTCCACTAACAGCGGATGTCCCTCATCACAAAATGGTTCAAGTGGTTGATTCGACATTCTATTTTTTTATAAAAAAAGCGAATCTTAAGGAAGTTCTTGAGTCGATTCAAAACCCACTCGATCCTTCATAGCTACTCATTTTTGGACAACCGCGCGAAGCTCGGACCTAAGCCTCTTCCGCAATCCGAAATCCCTCTCTCCGCACCCGGACCAAGCGCAGCCGACGTCTTCCTATGATCGTCTCTCTCATATGCGGCCAGAGCGATCTCGTAGCTATCGAACCTGGGATCGATAAACGACCAGATTGACACTGCATGAGGGAAAGTTGACACTCAATCTCTATGCGGCTCGCCATTCTCGGTCTTCTCGCGCTCGCCACCCTCACCCCACCGAGTCGCGCCCAGGTGCCGATCTTCACAACCACCCCGCAAGATAGCTCCATCAAGTTCTTCGTTAAAGCCTCAGTCGCCCTCACCGGCAACTTCGACACGTGGGACGCCACCCTCAAGTTTTCCTCGCCGGATGTCACCACCGCGGTCCTCGAGATCAAGATCCAAGCGGCGGCCGTCAGCACCGGAAGCGACGTCAAGAACAAAAAACTCAGGAGCAAAGACTTCTTCGACGTCGAACAGAACCCTCTGATCACCTTTCACTCGACCAAGGTCGTACAGACCGGCCCCGACACCTTCGACGTCGTCGGCAACTTTTCGATACGTGGCGTCTCCAAGCCCGAAACCCTCAAGTTGACGGTCGAAGGCAAGGGGACCGGCAAGGGCACCATCAAGGGAACGATGGCCTTTGATCGCAAAGACTACGGCATCGACGGCAGCATCCCTTTCATCAAGATCGCGGACCGCGTCAAAGTCAACGTCGACCTGAAAGTAAACCAGACCAGCGGCCCCCGCCTCGTCTACAAGCAATAGTCAAACTTGGTTGCCCACCTTCGCGCAGTTTCATCGCGCTAAGGTGGGCATTCGAGCAAAGCTCGAACCTCTCGGATCCCCCGCCTTTGACTCCTCCCCCCGGACGTGCGGTGAGTTCAGGACTAGGCGCGTGAATGCATTGAGATGCGTTGATGTCTTTTTATCCCTGCAATGGCGTGATCGTGCCGGTTTGAAGGGCCGAATCGGACCTCTCTTGCGACGGTTTGTCTGTCCTTAGAGAAGCTGCAACTTCTCGTAGTCGACGCCTCGCACCATGGGACAGACCTCCGAACTCCCTCTCCTGCATCCGGTAGGCCAGGAGTGGGACGATGAGTTCTTTGCGGAGATTCGGAGGCGGGTCTTTGCTGAAGTTTTCGACCCAAATGGCGACTAATTGGGCCTTATTTAGGGATGGCAGTGTAGCAATTTGCTCAGAAAGCTTGTCGTGCACACATTCTCCACTACGGCCGAGGGTTCAGCCGTGTGGACAGTGACGCTCTGCTCGGGCGCACAGTCAAGTCAAATCATAATAGGTAAACACAAGCAGACGTATCAGTACAGTACTAATCGTTGGCGAAGTCCATAAACCGCAGAACCGAAGCCAGTTTCGCATTAATTACGAATTGATCTTGTCAGAAATCCTGCTCTTAACAGCTGATCGCCGGCGGGCACTTGTCCGAAATGCCGACTTTTCGGCCATGTAGCTTGCATTCCATCATCGATGAGTGAATTGGCGGATTTGGCACCAATTGACCCTAACCAAAGCATCGCTGAACTAGCGACCCGTTGTTCCAGATGGCTGTTCCAAAAGCATGCTCAACACCATCGTCTTGGTAGCCCTTTGAAACACCGCAAGTGCTCTAGAAGCTTCACTCTCCGTCCCAGAAGGCATGCCAAATTGTGGGTTGCATCCCCCATGAAAACAAACCCACGCCAAGAGGGCCAAAAGGGTTTTCAGAAGGTGTGGGTTATGAGATCGTTCTTTCACCGCATACAGCTGGCTTCACAGGACTAATCCGGCCCGGAACCCTGCACCTCTGTGGCAACTATCAATTTCGAGATCTATTGGTGGGTTCTTAGAAGTTCATTCATCAAAATACTTGACGGAACAATTGCTGACTTGTGAATAATTGTGCACGCCGCACAGTCTGGCCCGGGTAGACTTTTCCGGCCCTCTCCGCGTCCTCGATTACAACGAGGTCAGCCGATTCGTGACTGAACCGCTGGAAGAGAATCACAAGTACGGAGCTAACTTGAAGCTATGAATTTCAATCTTGGTCGCTGGGCAGTGAGTGGTAGTCTTAGGCGCAGAATGATGCTGTCGATGGACCTTGCCGTAGTGCTCTTTAGGTTCAAGCATCCATGCGAGTTCCGTTACGCCATAGGCAGTGAGCTTTGATTTCAACATTTATGCCCTCCAGGTACTTTCGGATATTCGTCCCGGCTGCGACGTTTTTCCTGATGCTGGCGGGGGCGTGTCTTGGACAAAATACGACCTATATCAGCCTTGACCAGGCCATTGATCTGGCGCTTACTCACAACCATTCCCTCCAAGCCACTCGAACTCTGATTCTTCAAAATCAGGCACAGGAGATCACTGCTAATCTTCGCCCCAATCCCACTTTGGGAGCCGATAGCCAGTTCGTCCCAATCTTCAATCCGCAGTATTTTTCGGCGGATAATCTGGACCAGATTCAGCAGTTCGATATTGGGATTGGTTACCTCTTCGAACGTGGTCACAAGAGGCCGCGGCGCCTGGAAGCCGCTCGCGATCAAACAGCAGTCACGGGTGCCCAGGTCGCCGACGCCGAACGAACTCTGGCTTTCAACGTTGGCCAGCAGTTCGTCAGTGTCTTATTGGCGGAGTCAACTCTTCAGTTCGCGCTTCAGGATCTCCAAAGCTTTCAGCAGACCGTCGACATCAGCGATGCCCAATTGAAGGCTGGATATATCGGTGAAGGCGACTATCTTAAGATCAAACTGCAGCTTCTGCAATTCCAGACCGACGTTTCCTCCGCCCGTCTGGCGAGAGTGCAGGCGCTTGTAAGCCTGCGGGAGTTGCTGGGCTACAACGCGGTGCAGGCCAACTATGACGTGATCGGCGACCTGGCGTACCAACCGCTCAAAGGCACTATGGAAGACTTGCAGCTGAAGGCGTTAGACCTGCGTCCTGATCTTCGTGCCGCGAAATTCGGGATAACCGCCGCGCAGAGTCAAATCCTCCTTGCCAAGGCGAACGCAAAGGTGGATGTAAATGGCACATTCGACTATACGCATGTCTCAGGGCAGAACACGGCTTCAATGTTCGTGAATTTTCCCTTGCCGATCTTCAATCGCAATCAAGGTGAGATCGCCCGGACCGGCTATGCCCTCACGCAGGCTCAGGAGCTACAGCAATCGGCCAGCGATACAGTTCTTTCCGATGTTGCCAATGCGTATGAGGCGGTCAGAAGCAACGACGAAGTAGTGCAGCTCTACAGCTCCGGATATCTCAAGCAGGCGCAGGATTCGCGCGACATCAGCGAGTATGCTTACAAGCGGGGAGCCGCAAGTCTATTGGATTTCCTCGATGCAGAACGCAGCTACCGTTCCGTGCAGTTGGCCTATCGCCAGGCATTGGGCTCTTATATGACCGCGTTGGAACAGTTGAAGGAAGCAGTGGGGACTAGAAATCTGCCATGAACATTCGTAAAGGTCTTTGGCAACCAACCGCCGCAGCGGCAATCATGCTGGTCTTTGTCGGCTGCAAGGAGCCAGGATCGAATGGTGCCAACTCGAATGGTGCGGCAAACTCAAACAATGCGGAACTGTTTGCCATCTCCCAAGACCAGATGTCGCATGTGAGTGTGCTTACGGTTCAACCGACGACGCTGACCCGATCACTCCGGCTGACGGGGGCCGTGGCTTACAACAGCTTTCGCACGACGCCGGTCATTACGCAGGTGAGCGGACCAGTCAGTCGGGTTGTGGTCGTTCCCGGCCAGAAAGTGCGGGAGGGCGAGCCCATGTTATACGTGGCAAGTCCGGATTACTCGCAGCTTCGTACAAATTATTTGAAGGCCAAGGATGCATACGCCCTCGCCCAGATGGCCAACACCCGGGCGCATGATTTGTACCAACATCATGCGATCGCCCTGCAAAATGTGGAGCAGGCAGAATCGGCAGAGGTGCAGGCGGGTGGCGACCTGGTAGCGGCACAAGCCGCGTTGAAAGTCATGGGAATTACCGATCCCGACGCACTCCTGAAAGCCCCGCCTTCTTTCGAAGTTCCTGTGAGAGCGCCGATCGGCGGCCTCGTCGTCGAGCAGGATGTGTCTGCTGGACAACTCATTCAGCCAGGCACCACACAATGTTTCATGATCTCCGACATCAGCACTGTCTGGGTGCTGGTCAATATCTATCAGAAGGATTTGCCCTACGTGCGGGTGGGAGATTCGGTCACCATTCAAACGGATACCTATCCTGAAGTCTTCCATGGGCGTATCTCTTACGTTGCCGCGTCGCTGGATCCGAGCACCCGTACCCTGCAGGCGCGCATCGAGACGAACAACCCCGACGCGAAACTGAAGAAAGATATGTACGTGGTCGCGACCGTAAACGCGGGTACGATCCCTAATGCCATTGCACTCCCGGACGCTGCCGTCCTTCGCGATAACGAGAACCAGCCATTCGTCTATGCCGCGGCTTCTCCAAACCAGTTTGGCAGACGCTCGGTGACGCTGGGGGAAAGCTTGAATGGACAGACTGAAATTATCAGCGGACTGAAGGCGGGCGACCGGATCATCGGAAATGGTAGCTTGTTCTTGCAATTCGCGAACTCGCTTCAGCGCTAGCGGTATCGCGCGGTTTTTGAACACCGTTCCAGGAATGTAACAACGACCTCAGGCAAGGATACGGTCCTCACAACTGAATGATTCACCGAATAGTCCAAGCCGCGCTGCGACAAAGGTTTCTGGTATTGATGCTGACCGCTTTCATCACGGTCGGTGGAATTTTATCGTTTCAGCGGATGCCTGTGGACGCCTATCCCGACCTCTCTCCTCCGCAGGTCGAAATCATTACCCAGTGGCCAGACCATGCGGCGGAAGAGGTCGAACGGCTGGTCACGCTTCCCCTTGAACTCCAAATGAACGGCGTTCCGCACATGGTGGTGATGCGTTCCATCTCACTTTATGGGCTGTCCGATATCATCCTCACCTTCGAGGACAACACCGGCGACTACTTTGCGCGGCAAATTGTCTTTGAGCGTCTCGCTCAAGCTACGCTGCCAACAGGAGTAACTCCGAGCGTAGCACCCTTGTTCAGCCCCAGCGGCCTGGTGTACCGCTATGTGCTGGAGAGTCCTGACCGCAGCCCTCAAGAACTCAAGACCATTGAAGACTGGGTGATCGAACGAGCGTATCGTTCGGTCCACGGCGTAGCTGACGACTCAGGGTTCGGCGGAACCGTAATGCAGTATCAGGTGCTGCTTGATCCGGCGCGCATCTACGGCTATCACCTGACGATCCCACAGGTCGTGACCGCACTGACTGCCAATAACTCGAATGCTGGCGGAGGTTTCTATTCACAGGGCGGACAGTTTTACTACGTTCGCGGGATAGGGCTGATACGGAACACAGATGACATTGGCAACGTCATCGTGGGCGCCAATAAGGGCGTGCCCATCCGGGTGCGCGATATCGGAGAGGTGACCATCGGTCACGCTCCGCGCCTCGGCGAATTCGGCTTTCAGAAAAATGACGATGCGGTTGAGGGCGTCATTCTCATGCTGCGCGGTGAGCAAACACAGAACGTCCTCAAAGGCGTTCAAGCAAAGACGGACGAGCTGAACCGTCAGATCCTGCCCCCTGACGTTAAGATTCATCCCTACTACGATCGCAGCGAATTGGTAGCCCTGACCACGGACACAGTCGGGGCTAACCTGCTTCGCGGTATGGCGCTGGTTTTGGTCGTCCTGATCTTCTTCCTGGTCAGTGTCCGCGCAGCGGTCATCGTTGCCGTTACCATTCCGCTCTCACTTTTGTTTGCCTTTATCGT
Source organism: uncultured Acidobacteriaceae bacterium (assembly GCA_963841335.1). Taxonomy (GTDB): domain Bacteria; phylum Acidobacteriota; class Terriglobia; order Terriglobales; family Acidobacteriaceae; genus Edaphobacter. Next base: position 2,921,882 of record CAWJCF010000001.1, read on the forward strand.
GCTCCACGCGCACGACGTTGCCGCAAACCTGCTCTCTATCGGCGCGATTGACTTCGGCATTGTCATAGACGGCACTGTGGTCATGATCGAAAATATCTACCGCGAGCTGGCGCTGCGGGAAGGACAGCAATACAACCTGAACCAGGTGATTCTCGCCGCAGCGAAAGATGTGGATCGCCCGATATTCTACTCGGTAGCTGTAATTCTCGCCGGTTATTTGCCCATTTATGCGCTAAGTGGACCTTCGGGGAAGCTGTTCCACCCCATGGCCGAGACGATGTCCTTTGCACTTGTCGGCGCGCTCATCCTGACGCTCACACTGATCCCAGTGCTCGCCTCCTACTGGTTCAAGAATGGCGTGCGCGAGAAACACAATCTGGCATTCGAATGGATGAAGCGGAAATATGCAGCGCCGTTGGATTGGGCGCTCAATCGACCCAAGACAACTATCGCGATCGCGGCCCTCATCTTCGGAGCGACCCTGCTGCTGGTGCCCTTCATCGGGGGCGAGTTCATGCCTCACCTTGATGAAGGTGCCCTCTGGGTGCGAGCTACCATGCCCTACACCATCTCCTTCGAGGAGGCCAGCACCATCGCGCCTCAGATACGTGACATTCTGATGTCTTATCCCCAAGTCACTGTGGTGGGTTCAGAACTGGGACGCCCCGATGATGGTACTGATCCCACCGGGTTTTTTAATTGCGAGTTTTACGTCGGCCTGAAGCCATACAAGGATAAAGCGTGGACCGGCGAGACCAGCGATAAAAAGCAGCTCATCGAATCGATCAATAAGAAACTCACTGCCTTCCCGGGAATCATCTTCAACTACACTCAGCCTGCCGAAGATGCTGTGGATGAAGCACTGACCGGCCTGAAGAGTTCTTTGGCGGTCAAAATATACGGTGACGACCTGAACGTGCTGCAGGACAAAGCAATACAGATCAAAAACACCCTCTCCAAGGTTCCCGGCTTCACTGACCTCACGGTTGTGCGAGAACTTGGCCAGCCCAGCCTCCTGGTCGATGTCGATCGCGACAAGATTGCACGTTACGGGATAAACGTTTCGGATGTGGAAGCTGTGATCTCGGCTGCGGTAGGCGGGCAGGCGGTCACTCAAGTCATTCAAGGGGAGAAGCTGTTTGATCTTGTCGTCCGCATGCAACCGCAGTTCCGCAGCAACGCGCATGAGATCGGAAATCTGTTGGTCGGCACACCAGACGGTCAGCAGATCCCACTCAGCCAACTCGCCAATATCACCCAGGGAAACGGTGCGTCCTTTATCTACCGCGAAAACAACTCCCGCTATATCGGCGTGCAGTACAGTATCGAGGGGCGCGATTTAGAGCGGGCGGTGCGAGACGGCCAGGTGGCGGTCAAGAAGGCCGTGGCACTGCCGCAGGGCTACTGGATGGCGTGGGGCGGCGAGTACAGTCAGTTTCTCGAGGCCAAATCGCAGATGTACTTTATCGGTCCACTTGCCCTGGTGTTGATTTTCATGATCTTGTTTGCGCTTTATGGAAACTTCAAATTCCCGGTCACGATTGCTCTGGGCGTCATCATGACCGAACCAGTGGGCGCGCTGGTTGCGCTTAAGCTCACTCACACTCCCTTCAGCGTCTCCTCAGTCCTGGGCCTTCTTGCGCTACTTGGGGTTTCTGTGGAAACCGCGGTCATTCTCGTGTCCTATATCAACAAACTCCGGAAGGAGGGAATGGGTATCCGTGCTGCAACACGGCAAGCTTCGCTCTTGCGGCTCCGTCCCATCATGATGACGGCTCTTGTTGCCTGCCTTGGATTGCTGCCAGCGGCTCTTTCTACCGGCATTGGATCGGATACTCAAAGGCCCTTCGCCATAGTCATCGTGGCTGGTCTCATCTCTCGCCTCTTCATCGGATTCTTCGTCAATCCCGTGTTGTACGAAATGGTGGCCCGGGAAGGCGATGTGCTCCAGGTCTAGACGAAAAACCGCCGTAAAGCCACAACGCTAATCGAATGTGTCCGAGACAGCCGAGCAAAGCGAAATAAGGAGGGTATGAAGCTCCTGTTAAGTCGGTGTACGCGGTGAAGGAACGATCTCATAAGCCACATGTTGTTATCGGCAAGCTCGTCGTAGAAATCAATTGAGCGGATCACCAGACTCTAGCGTTTAGGCGGCTTGAGCACAGGCTCCAAGTAGCGCACCAGCATTTGATTCAAGGCGTCGATTATTCGCGACCGGTCAGATGTCTTGCGACCTGCTAAGGCGGGCTGGAATCCTATCAAGGCGGTCAAGACAATTTTGGCGCTCCAGAGAGCGTCCTGCTTGTCGAGTTTGGGGTTTCTCGCACGCAGCACCTCGGAGAGGTGGTCGATGAAAGTTTGAGAGAGGAGGCGCTTTTGTTCGGCAGCGTCCTTCGAAAGGGGAGCCTCTGCGTGCAGAGTAGCAAATGCAGGATGCTTCCGATGAAACTCGATCACGACCCCGGTGACCTCCCGGATGGCCTCTTCCAAAGGTGCTGACGCAAGTTCCTGTACGTCCGCAGCTCGCTCCTCTTTTGCCAGATCCGTCGCGTAATGGATCACGAGCGCGTTGGCGATGGCTTCCTTGTTTGGAAAGAACTGATACAGCGTAGCCGGGGAAACCTTTGCTTCAGCAGCAATGGCGTTCGTGGTTGCCGCGTGGTAACCAAGTTCTCCGAAGACGCGGCCCGCCGCATCGAGCAGACTTGCCACACGGCGTTCTCCCCGAGCGTTTCGCTTTCGATCTGGGGCAAAAACTGACATGTCTTGATGTTCTCACATATTCCAAGTAAATACTTGCATCCCTTTTGCAATACAAGCATCTACTTGTATATCTCCGGGTCGATGCTCCAGAGGAGACAGGCAATGAGCAAGTTGAATGCAAAACAGCAAGATTCCGCAGAGTGGGTTCGCGGGTCCAGTCGACGGACCAAAGAGGGTGCGGATTGCGTCGTTGCAGAGATCGCGAGCAAGGGCGGCAAAGCCATTGCCGTGAAGGCCGACGTTGCAAGGACCGCCGAAGTAAAGGAGGCATTTCAGAGAACATTGAAGCTTTTGGGGTGCTCGATGTGCTGGTGAACAATGCCAAAGTGTACTCTTTCGGCCGCCAAGAAAGATCCATCTTTACTAGATCAGGAGCAGGCAGATCATGGAAAATCCAATGGGCAACGCGAAGCGTGCGGTTGACCGCCACATCGCATTCGGAACGGAGCCAACAGTAGAGTCTCGATCGAGGATTGAGAAATTCTCCGTTGCCGAACTCGGAAAATTGCGGGCAGAACTGATTCAACCTGGGATTGACTCCTGGCAGGCAGCAGATGTGCTCAGCAACTTCCTCACCGAGCGCGGTTACGGCGTCAGCCCGCAAAAGGCACGTAACGCGATTTGCTGTCTCGAAGGCACGGATCGAGAGCTGGATTGCATACAGGGAGAGTTGGAGCATGTGGCCGTCGTGATGTAGCGGGCGGTCATGAATCCGGGATCACCTCGTATTAGGGTCCGGGGCGAGGCTCCCGTCTACTTATTTGTCATACAAGTATCTACTTGTATATCGGCGGGGTCCACGTTCCACTAGGAGGCAGGCAATGAGCAAATCGGATGCAAAGCACCAAGGAACCATGGCCGTTACGAGCGTTTCATTGGAAATTGGCTACGCCAGAGCGAGACGCCTGGTCGAGTCGGGTTTCGTTGCACATCGGATTTCGTTCAGACATCTTCTGCTTGTTTGCGCCTGTGCAGTGACCTTGGCAATCCCTCTCGCGGGATGTAAGTCAGCAGCAGACAAGAAACCGGCTTCACCGGCAGCAGTAGAAGTTGCGGCGGTTGTGCCCAAGTCAATTCATCTGTCTGACGAATTCAACGGCCGTGTCGCATCCATCAATTCCGTAGATGTGCGGGCCAGGGTAACAGGCTACGTGGATAAAGTTGCCTATCGAGAGGGAGACAGCGTAAAGCGCGGTGACCTGCTCTTCGTCATTGATCCGCGGCTTTACCGCGATGCTCTCGATAGTGCAAAGGCAACGCTGGAACGAGAGAAGGCAGCGGCGGCATTCGCCGATATTCAGGCGAAAAGGGCGCAAACACTGAATGCTTCCAACGCGATTTCGCAGGAAGAATATCAGAACCGGACTCTGATCTCTCCCAGAGCACTGCGCGCGTGCATGAGGCGGAATCTGCCGTTGCAACGGCAGAACTCAATTTGTCCTTTACGGAAGTGCGATCCCCCATTGATGGGCGGACCAGCCGAGCACAGCTCACGCGCGGGAATCTTGCACAGGCCGATCAAACGGTGCTGACGACCGTCGTATCGCAAAACCCTGTCTACGTGTACTTCGATTGCGATGAGCAGAGTTATTTGCGCTTTCAGGAGAGAGTTCATCGCGGAAACGGAGTGAGTTCGGCGAACCCCGTGCGTGTCGCGCTGGCGAACGAGACCGGCTTTCCCCATGTCGGCAGGGTCGATTTTCTCGACAACCATGTCAATCCATCGACCGGAACAATTCGTGCCCGCATCGTGCTTCCCAATCCTGACCATCTTTTCACTCCAGGCCTCTATGCGCGCGTCCAGCTTGAAAGCGCCGGCACCGTGCAGGCTCTCCTGGTTGATGACAAAGCGATCCTTACCGATCAGGACCAGAAGTATGTCTACGTGGTTGGCCCACGTAATGTAGCGCAGCGCAAAGATGTCGTAACTGGAGGCATAGCAGACGGCCAGCGCCTGATTCAATCCGGTCTTGCCCCAGGAGACAAGGTGATTGTCGGCGGATTGCAACAGATCTACGTCCCCGGTACGCCTGTCGCTCCCAGACAAATCGCAATGGGATCTGAAACTGCCAGCAGTACCTCCACTCCCGCGCAGGAAGCGCAAAAGTAAGGAACAGACAGATCATGGATTTCTCAAAATTCTTTATTGATCGCCCGATCTTCGCAATCGTCCTGTCCATCATCATTTTTTCTCTCGGGCTGATTGCCATTCCCATGCTTCCATCTGGGGAGTATCCCGAGGTAGTTCCTCCGAGTGTGGTCGTCCGTGCTACCTATCCGGGCGCCAATCCGAAGGAGATCGCCGAGTCGGTGGCAGTGCCGCTTGAAGAAGCGATCAACGGCGTCGAGGGCATTATGTACATGAAGTCTGTCGCCGGCTCCGATGGCAGCCTTCAGCTCGTGGTCACATTTCACCCCGGGGTCGATCCCGATACTGCAGCTGTACGCGTGCAAAACAGGGTCAGTGAAGCACTGTCGCGGCTGCCCGATGAGGTGCGCCAATTCGGCGTAACCACACAGAAGCAATCCCCGACACCGCTGATGTACGTGACCTTGTATTCCCCCAACAAGCGTTACGACGCACTGTACCTGCGCAACTACGCCGTCCTGCACATTAAGGACGAGTTGTCGCGCCTGCCCGGTATTGGTGATGTCCAGATGATAGGTTCCGGCGATTATGCCATGCGTCTCTGGCTCGACCCGAACCGACTAGCCTCCCGCGGCCTTACTGCCGCCGACGTGGTTAATGCTGTGCGCGAGCAAAACGTGCAAGTGTCAGCGGGTCAACTCGGCGCCGAGCCCTCGCCGAAGACAACCGAGCGTCTGATCTCGATCAACGTGCGGGGCCGCCTCCGCACTGAGCAGGAGTTTGGCGACATTGTGCTCAAAGATGGTGCGGATGGTCAGATCGTGCATCTTTCCGATGTAGCACGGGTGGAACTCGGCGCCAGCGATTACACCATGGATATGTACTCCGATAGCTAAAAGGCGGTGGCGATCGGGATATTCCTTACCCCAGGCGCCAACGCTTTGGGGGTCGCCGATGCGGTGTACAAACGATTCCACGAGTTATCTGCAGACTTCCCCGCCGGCATTGCCTATAAGCCAATCTGGGACCCAACCGTGTTCGTGCGCGAATCGATCCATGCGGTTGAGCATACGTTGATCGAGGCCGTGGTGCTGGTGGTGCTGGTAGTGATTCTGTTCTTGCAGACCTGGCGCGCCTCCATCATTCCGCTCGTTGCGGTGCCAGTCTCTGTGGTTGGCACATTTGCGTGGCTGTATCTATTGGGTTACTCGATTAATACACTGACGCTATTCGGTCTGGTGCTTGCGATTGGCATCGTCGTCGACGACGCCATTGTTGTGGTCGAAAATGTCGAGCGCAATATCCAGGAGGGCCTAAGTCCCCGTGATGCTGCCCATCAGGCAATGAGAGAAGTATCCGGTCCTATCGTTGCGATCGCGCTTGTGCTCTGCGCAGTATTCGTGCCTATGGCATTTCTCTCGGGCGTTACCGGCCAGTTCTACAGACAGTTCGCGGTAACCATCGCGATCTCGACTGTGATATCTGCGGTCGATTCGTTGACGTTGTCGCCAGCGCTCGCAGCAAAGTTGCTTAAAGGGCACGATGCGCCCAAAGATGGGTTGGCGCGCGGCATCGAACGCATGTTTGGGTGGCTGTTTCATCCGTTCAATCGCTTCTTTGAGCGTAGTTCAGAGAACTATCACGGTACCGTGGGCCGCACACTACGTCACCGAGGAGTCGTGTTCGACGTATATGCGGTTCTGCTGGCCGCGACCGCACTGTTGTTCAACAAAGTGCCGGGAGGATTCATTCCAACCCAGGACAAACTTTATCTTTTCTCCGGGGCCAAACTGCCTGAAGGTGCTTCGCATGCCCGGACCGACGCGGTTACGCGCAGGATGATCGAGGTAGCGCACAGTGTGGATGGTGTCGATATGGTGGCCGACCTCTCAGGCTTCAGCGCCCTTCAGCAAGTCAATACGCCCAATCTTACAGTGGCCTACGTTATCCTCAAACCGTTTGAGGAGCGCCGCCGCAGCGCTGCGGAGATCAACGCAGAACTTAACGCGAAGTTTGCGAACATCAAGGACGGCTTCACCTACGCCTTGATGCCGCCCCCCATTCAGGGTCTCGGCAACGGCTCGGGTTATTCGCTTTATCTGGAAGATCGAGCTGGGCTCGGGTATGGCGCTCTACAGAATGCGTTAAGCACGTTCCAGAGTGCCGTCGCGCAAACACCAGGAATGACTTTTCCCGTCAGTTCTTACCAGGCCAACATCCCACAACTCGAAGTCAAGGTGGATCGGGTTAAGGCTAAGGCGCAGGGGATTGCCTTAGCCGATCTATTCGACACCCTGCAGACCTATCTTGGTTCGGTCTATATCAACGACTTCAATGCTTTCGGACGCGTCTACCGAGTCATGGCGCAGGCCGATACCTCCCATCGCCAGCGAGTGGAGGACATCGGCAATCTGCGTGTGCGCAATGCGCGTGGCGAGATGGTGCCTATAGGCTCGATTGTGACAGTAGTCCCGAGCTATGGACCTGACCCGGTCATGCGTTATAACGGCTACCCGGCAGCCGATCTTATCGGCGATTCCGATCCCAAAATACTCTCCTCTGCAGAGGTAGTTACCAAACTGACCGAGATCGCCGACAAGGTGCTGCCCCGTGGCATCGTACTCGAGTGGACAGATTTGAGCTATCAGCAGGTGACACAAAGCCACGCAGCTGCTGTGGTGTTTCCACTCGCTGTGATGCTGGCCTTTCTCGTGCTCGCCGCTCTTTATGAGAGCTGGACGCTGCCGCTTGCAGTCATTTTGATTGTGCCCGTGTGCATGTGTGCGGCGCTTCTTGGCGTGTGGCTCACGGGTGGCGACAACAATGTGTTCGTGCAGGTGGGTTTAGTAGTTTTGATGGGCTTGGCCTGCAAGAACGCAATCCTCATCGTCGAGTTTGCTCGAGAATTAGAGCTTCAGGGCAAAAGCATCGTGGAAGCTGCGCTCGAAGCCTGTCGCATGCGTCTGCGTCCGATCGTGATGACCTCGATCGCATTTATCGCCGGTTCGGTTCCATTGCTCCTGGGGCACGGCGCCGGCAGCGAAGTTCGCGCCGCGACTGGCATTACTGTCTTCTCTGGAATGCTCGGTGTGACACTGTTTGGTCTCTTTCTGACTCCAGTGTTCTATGTAGCCCTGCGTACATGGGCGAAGAAAGAGTTTCGCGAAGAATGGGAAGAGGTTGCCGAGGAATTGGAGGAGAAAAATGCTTAATCGCAAACTAATTCTCGCGACGGTGCTCTCTCTTGGGCTTACCGCATGTTCCGTCGGTCCCCGTTACAAACAGCCGGCGCTCGCACTTCCACAGCAGTTCACCGCACCTGATACAGCGACCGTTAACGTCAGTCCCCATGCGGACGCGAGCGATCCGGAATTCTGGCATAGTTTCAATGACCCAGAACTCAGTTCGCTTGTGCAACGTGCGCTTACCGCGAATAACGATCTGCACGCCGTGCTGGCCCACTACGATAGCGCTAATGCCTTATTGCGTGAAGCAAAATTCGACCGCTATCCCACCGTAACGATGAGCACGAGCGTGGGAAGACAGAAGCTCAGCGAATTCCAGGCGTTTGGCTATCCGCGGAACAATCGGTTTTTCAACCCAGAGATCAATGCGAGTTGGGAGCTCGATTTGTTTGGTCGCGTTCGTCACAACATAGAGGCGCAACGCCAGCTTGCTCTTGCTGATGCAAGTAGCCTTGCTGCGATACAGGTAACCGTAGTTGGAGAAGTCGCGCGCACTTATATTGATCTCCGAGGACGGCAGGAACTTCTTCGGATAGCGCGGGAGAATGTTAAGAACGAGCAGGAAACGGTACGGTTGGTTGATGCGGCATACTCAGCCGGTCGAGGGACAGAGTTCGATACGGCGAGAGCACGCGCTCTTCTCGAGACAACGGCCTCGCGTATTCCAGAGCTGCTCTCTACGATCGCGCTCGATGAACATCGCCTTGCTGTATTATGCGGGCTTCCTCCAGATGCTTTCGTCTCCCAGCTTGAAGTGGCAAGGCCACTCCCCGACCTTCCAAATCGGATCGATCCCGGAACACCAGCCGATCTTGTACGCTGCCGCCCCGACGTAAGCGCGTCGGAGGAACGCCTGCATGCCGCGACGGAACAAATCGGTATTGCCACTGCAGACCTTTTTCCGCGTGTCAACTTCGCGGGCCTTATTGGACTGAACGAGATTCATGGGGATACGCCATTTGACGGAATCAGTGCTGTGAACCTGGCGCAATTGAACATCGATTGGTCGTTTCTTGACCGAGGAAGAGTTCGCACTCGTATCGCAGCCAGCCAGGCCGACGGCGATGCGCAACTTGCCCAGTATCAGCAGTCGGTTCTCCTGGCTCTCGAGGATGTTGAGAACGCTTTGGTGAGCTATGCGAGGTCGCAGCAACGCGACGTTCAGCTTCAACTCGCCGCCAAGGATGGTAAACGTGCAGCCGATCTCGCCAGTGTTCGTTTTAAGAATGGAGCTACCGGCTTACTGGATTTGCTGGACGCGCAGAGAGTAGAACTGCAGGCCGAAGATGCTTATGCGGAAAGCCATTCCAACAGCGCCCTTTCTGCCGTTCTGCTCTACAAATCCCTTGCTGGCGGATGGCCCCAACATTATCCGGCTCCGAAAGGCGGAAGACCCTGAGGCGTGCGCACTCTTTTCTTGGGCAGGCTTTGATCAGTGGCCCGCGAAGGGATCGGCACTCCTCCACCACAACGAGGGGGGAAGGATGCTGAATGAACCCGTGTCATGAGTACCGTGACAAGATCCTGCGCTACCTGGACGATGATCTCCAGCTTTCGGATAACTCTAGCGAACGCGTAAGCCGAGGTCGATAAGACGATTGCCCTGTTATCCAACTAAGAGCGACTCGACCTTTGTCTGCATTCGAGAGCGATCCATTCACTAGCTCCGTAACATTTGGCCTCAAGCCGCCTCGGCTCGGCTGCCCCGTGACCGGGTATCGCCAATCTGGCAATGCGCAGGCTACGACCTGACTCAGCGTCTTTTCAAGTGCCATCCACCGGTTGAAGCGCCAGACCTTGAACAACGGGCGAGTAACATGTCGCCAAGCCAACAGCAGGTGCTGCATCTTTCCTGCGACCCGTGAAGGAATGCGGAATGTGGCAGGCGTGATGGAAAACAGATGTTCCAGTGCGACTTTGTTCTCATTCAGTCAGGGTCCACGGTAGCAATTAGCAGCCTCCGGCAGCTTCGGGCACAGAGCCTGTCGAGACCATGGTTTACAGCATGACATTGACAGCTCTTGTGGCGCTTAGAGTTAGATTCCAAGGGCACACGGCTTTGCTGAGTCCGATGTCCGGCGAGAATGACTCGGCATACAACTTTCGCGCCATCGGACAGTTCGAAAGGACCAGTGGATGCGTACTCAATCATCGATAAGCTGGAGTGGAACACTCTGCTCTACTGCCTTACTGCCCACTTCGAACGTATGCCTGATCCCAACTGATGTGGAGCGTTCATGCGCCGAAGATTTGAGTGCTCGTTTTCTTTGAAGGCTGCGTTGTTCTCGGGTCAGATCGCGGTCGTTGGCTTGTTTATGGTGGGCTGCGGAAGCGGGTTCTCCAAAGGTTATCCGTCCTATATCTCTGAGCCGAATAGTACCGTCAGAGTTAGCCAGACAATCCAGTTATCCACCCAAGCGGCGACGACCGGATCGCCAATGAGCTTCTGGGTGAACGGAGTGTTGGGCGGCAACGCGGAGTTCGGAACGATCGATAGCAAAGGACTCTATACAGCGCCGGCCGTCGTTCCAACACCCAGCAATACTGTGACGATTACCAGTCTCGCAAAGAATTTTCCAGGGGATACCAAGGGATCAGTCACCATCACTGTGCTGAATCCGATTCCAATCATCACGACGGTGACTCCTGGCACTTTCGCTGAGGGAACTTCGACCATCACGGTTAGCGGATCGCAATTCCTCTATGGCGCGCAGATTATCTGGAACGGTGTCGCCGCCCCGACAACGTACGTCTCGGCCACTGAGTTAGCGGCATCCATCACGGCGCCGAACCCTGGTACTTATCCTCTGATGGTCGGAAATCCCGATCCAGGAGCTGCAAACTCTGCGGCCGTTTCCGAGACAGTGGGACCAGGCAAGGTTGTTCTCACGACCATGACGAATGCAGGCACCAGCGTCCGTGTGAGCAACAGCGTTAAGATCGGGATCACTGTCACAGGGACGAACAACACCGGTGTCACGTGGCTCATCAACGGGATTGCAAATGGAAATTCGCAGATAGGAACGATCGTTGCCAATTCAGACGGCAGCGTTACATACACTGCACCAGCAGTCGTTCCGACCCCCAACAACGTTGTTCAATTGACCGCGGTCAGCGCGGACGACCCCACGGTTTCGATCAGCCAGAACATCGTCGTGGATAACCCAATCCCCATCCTCATGTCGGCTGCCCCGATGACGTTCGATGTTGGATCGTCAACTGTTGTCCTTACAGGCAGCAACTTCATCAACGGAGCGCAGGTGCTGCAGAACGGCGCCCCGGTGCCGAGTACGTTCAATAGCGGCACGCAACTCACAGCGACCGTCAACCCGACAGAGCCAGGCAATGTCGATCTGCAGGTTCTGAATCCAAGCCCTGGCCCAGCGACCTCAACCGACTTGATCGCACAGGTGAATGGAACTCCGCCGACCTTGCTAGTGAGCCCACAGGACGCTTCTCGATTTCTCGCACAAGCGACCTTTGGAGCGACCGACGGGGACATCCATCACCTGTCAATGATTGGCTACGCAGCATGGCTGAATGAGCAGTTCAATACTCCGCCGACTTTGCACGAACCGGTTGTTGAGCAGTCTCTCATCCTCAACAATGCACCTTGCAGTGCAGGCGACTTGAAGTGCAATGCGGCACTTTTTGTTCAGAACAATCAGCAGGAGACATATCTGCAACAAACGTTTTGGCAACAGGCGATAGCAGGGAATGATCAGCTCCGCCAACGCGTGAAGTACTCGCTGACAGAGCAATTTGTAATCTCCAGCACAAACCCCGCGGTACAGAACATGCCGCGCGGCATGGCAAGTTATTACGACATGCTCGGAGCGGACGCATTTACGAACTTCCGGCAACTGCTTGAAGATGTAACGCTGAACCCCATGATGGGACAGTTTCTCTCGATGCTGGCCAATGACAAGGGCGATGCCAATCGCGATCCGGATGAAAATTACGCGCGCGAGGTCATGCAACTCCTTACCATCGGTCTCTATCAGCTCAATCCGGATGGAACGCAGAAACTGGACCCCACTGGGCAGCCGATTCCGATCTACTCTAATAACGATGTGATGGGTCTGGCAAAGGTCTTCACCGGCTTCAGCTGGAATGTTCCTGGTGATCAAAGCAACAACGCCTGGTCTAACTGTTGCGAATACGTCGGAACCGGCTTCGGTGAAGATCTTCTGCAGATGCAGAATTACCCGGGCCATCACTCGACTGCGGAGAAGGACTTCCTAGGAGTTACGATTCAGCCGCAGGCGAACCCTGATCCTGTCGGCGATCTGAAGATCGCTCTGGACACACTATTCAATCACCCGAACACCCCTCCGTTCTTCTGCAAGCAGATGATTCAGCACCTGATCACCAGCAATCCGAGCCCAGCCTATGTGGGCCGCGTAGCAGCTGTCTTTCAGGACAACGGCGCCAGCGTCCGCGGAGACATGAAAGCCGTAATCCAGGCGATTCTTCTCGACCCCGAAGCGAGAGGCTCCGCCGCCGCAAGCAGCAACCCGACATATGGCAAAGTGCGCGAAGCATTGATTCGGTACACCGAGTGGGCGCGAGCCTTTACCGCCCAATCGCGCAACGGTTCCTTCAACCTCGGCAGCACAGAAGATCCCATCTACGGCCTGGGCGAGATGTCCCTGCGCTCGCCCAGCGTTTTCAACTGGTTTGCGCCAGGCTACGTTCCACCTGGAACGACCATCGAGAAGGCGGGTCTAGTGGCTCCGGAGATGGAGATGACGGACGTTTCGACCGTCGTCGGCTACTTGAATTACATTCAAAGCGCAATCGGCGCGGATACCGCCAATGGTCCTGACGTCTTCTCCAACTACTCGACCGAAATCGGGTTGGCGGCTACACCGGATCAACTGGTCGACCGCGTCAATCTGCTGCTGATGGCAGGCGAGATGGACGCTACCCTGCGCAGCCAAATTCTCTCAGCCGTAAACGCCATCGCAATCCCATCCGGAGATCAAAACGCGATCAACGCCGCGCTTAAGAGCCGGGCCCAGACGGCGATCTATCTCACCATGGCTGCGCCAGCCTACAGCGCACAGTTCTAGTGGAGTCAATGATGAAGAAGATGAATAGAAATGAACTATCCCGTCGGCAGTTTCTTAGGACAGCTTCGATGGCTTCGATGGCTGGCATATACGCAAGCCCTTTCCTGCTCGAGCTCAACTCTCTTGCCGCCATGGCACAGGGAACCGCTACTGACTACAAAGCTCTCGTATGTGTCTTCCTCTCTGGCGGCAACGATGGCCATGGAACCGTCATAGCCACCGATACGCCGTCCTTCAGCGCGTTCACCACTGCCCGTTCCGGGGCCCCGGGCCTTGCATACAATCAAACCGACCTTCTTCCCATCCTTTTGAAGACGCCGCAGAGCGGTCGCACCTTCGCACTCAATCCCGCACTGGTTGGTGTACAAAACCTCTTTAACGCCGGCCGCGCCGCAATCGTCGCCAACACCGGCACGTTGGTCGCTCCCACGACCAAGGCCCAGATTCAGTCGAACTCGGTTCCGCTACCCGCTTCGCTATACTCGCACTTCGACCAGACCGCGGCATGGCAGGCCATCACCGCCAACGGAGGTAGTGCCGTCCACGAGGGCTGGGGAGGCGCGATGGCAGACCTTATCGCGAGCATGAACACAAACTCGGCCTTCACCTGTATCTCAACCTCGGGCATCGCATTGTTTCTCTCCGGGCAGACTTCGTATCAACTCAATGTGACGTCAGCAGGGCCGATACCCATCTCAGGATTGTCGAAACCGTTATTCGGTAGCCAGGCCGGCACAAGCGCACTCTCCTCGATTCTTACTGCAGAGGAGAACAACCTGTTTGCCAAAGAGTACGAGGTTGTCATCAGCCGCTCGACCGCAGCGCAGGCGACTCTTGCAACAGCGATGCTTGCCGCCGGGCCAGGTGGAGTTGCTAACCCACCACAATATCTTGACCCCATTACCAACAAGCTCACGAACAATAACTTCGCAACCTCGTTGCAGACCGTGGCCAGGATTATTGGGGGTCGAAGCGGGCTCGGTGTCAGCCGCCAGATTTTTTATGTAACGTTGGGCGGTTTCGATACGCATGACAATCAGGCGCCACAGATCGCGCGGCTTTTGACGCAACTCGGGCAGGGGCTCGAATACTTTGATGCGACTCTAACAACGCTGGGTGTGAACAACCAAGTAACGACCTTCACGGCGTCGGACTTTGGTCGTACCCTGACCGCAAATAGCGACGGCACGGATCATGGTTGGGGAAGCCACCACATCGTGACCGGCGGTGCTGTTGCTGGCGGGGACATGTACGGACAGTATCCGGTGATCGGCTCAAATCAGGCCAACGATACAGGAGCCGGCCGGCTAATACCTACTACGTCGGTTGAACAATATGCAGGAACGCTCGCACGTTGGTTTGGGCTTTCCGATAGTCAAATCAAAGAGGTGTTTCCTAACTTTGCCAACTTTGGCACAAGCCCCTATCTGGGATTGATGGGCTAAGCGATATCCAGTAGCGTTCCTAGCAGAACCGCAAGACAAACTCCCGAAAAATCCCTGTTTTAATCCCTGATAGCAGGGAATTGACACTAGAGAACGTTTCTCTCATGACTGGATCCTCCGCCAGTTAGCCGAGGCGTGATTATTCTTCGCTTTTGCTCCCCGCAAGACTCTCGAAAACCCCAATAAAATAGCGCCCCTACGCCGTTTTCCGCAATCTACCATTGGCCGGCCGGATGCGGCTTACGAGCGACGATGCCATTCGCTCAGAGACTGTCGAAAGATCTTGCAGATCTGGCTCCGTTTCGATCCGTTCAGACCAGATCTGAAATCCATCTGCAGGATCAACGACCCTGGAGGTGATGCGCAACAGGTTTTTATGGCGAAGCGACGAATACGATCTGAACGTCCAGTTTTCTCCAGAGAAAACTTCCTCGGCTTGGGTTTTGGGGCGCCCTTGGGCCATTCTCCGTAGCCGGAGAGCTTTCGCGGGTTGGGGAAGTTCTTGGGGCCTCGAGCTCTAAGACCTGGACGAAGTAGCCGCCGAAGCGTCATCCCCCGAAGGAGCCAAAACCCGCCTACGAGGGATGCTTTGTACTGATTTTTGGGGGTGACGTGGGATAAAGTTCACACGTCTATGTTGATTTCGGAATATAGGCACATAACTGCCAGGCCGATAGGAGATAGACACAGGATCATTCTTGCCAACGGATTCGTAGTATTCCTTCAATTTACTTCGCAGCCTGCGAGCTTCGCCGCGCACAATCGAGTCTTCATTGGGTCGATAGGAAGTGGACGGTCGTACACCTCCGTGCGATCAGATACCCTTGGTTTTTGCCGGGGGTTTTGGTGAAAACGGGTGGTTAGATTGAATAAATAGCGGACTCTTCAGAATTCGAGAGAGCTCATCGCGAATCGCTTCTTCGGAGATCGTCTCATTGCTCATGGGTTCGCTCGCAAAGAAACCTTTTTCTATCACGAGGCCGTCACGGACTCCCGAGTAGCGAACCGTAGATCTGAATACCGCTTTCACTCCATCCGAATCACGGCTTTGCCGCTCATTTGCATCAAGCATCTTCGGTCCCCTTGCTTAGCTTTGTTTGTTCCTCGGACGAATTCCAATGCGCCCTCTCTGACGTGGTTTTTTGGTGGTGAAGTTGTGGTGGATTGCTGGTGAAAGCTGGGAAGTTGATGGTCAGGATTCGGGCTCGAAAAACATGCCCCTTTTTCCGGATTTATTTTTGAGGGATTCCCATTTTGGAAATTTGGGTCGGTCTCATCCCTCTCTGTCTCGGAGAACGGCTACGGCAATCGCGCCGACGTCGACCGGTACCGCCTCCAGTCCCGCGGTGGCAAGGGTGACGTGACGTCACCCCGAGAACCAATCGTCGTCCCAATTACCTTCACACACACTCCATCTTTTGAGAATCGTGGAACATGAATTGGCTCGACGTCACTCGTCTGGCCGAAACATAATCATGTAATCTCCTAGCTGTTAGAAGTTCTCACTGTTCTCGTGCCCTCTTCGATTTGAGACATTGCACAGACCGAGAGGCCGAAGGGTAACTGCGGATGGAGACAGAGTTGGATTCTCGCGTTTCGATCTCCGCGAATTCCGTCGGTAAGAACACTCGCCTCGCGAAGATTATTCCCGAGATTGATTCGGTGCTGATTATTGGTGAAGCCTTTTATTCGAAAATAGAGGAGATAAGGTAAAGAGGGATTGAAGCAAAGTTAACAATGAAGAAGGAGAGAGAAGCAAGAGCTGATCTAAGGTGGATAGAGAGTGCAACCAATTTTTTAATGTAGCAGTTTTACCAGTGATAAGGAAAGTGGAATCGATCGGCGCGACCTACAGAGATGTGCGAGAGTGCTTTATTAAAAGAGGGAGAAGTCCAGATGATGTCTTAAAACATTGAGGTTGGTATGACTTCATGGCTAGCCTTGCTTTGGCGCCAGAAGCCAGCGCCGCATGCCTGCGACGTCATGATGCGACGCCATGGTCCGCGCGTCTCGAACTTCGGCATGAATCGGAGAATCTATCGGCTAATTGTGATTGCCCCACAACATCGCTTGAACGAGGGTAGCCCTAAACGACCGGCCCCTCTATTCGTGTTATTCCGTACGCGCACATACCGCATATTGAACAGCTTGGCCCTCTACGTTGACAGGCGCATTTTCTTGAGAAGCTCGGCGTATCTCGGGTCGTGGTGCAGATTTTTGAACAACGGTTCGGTGTTGAATACGGGCAGTCGTATCTATTCGTGTTATTCAGTACGCGCAAACACCGCATATTGAACAGCTTGGCCCTCTGCGTTGACAGGCGCATATGCTTGAGAAGCTCGGCGTATCTCGGGTCGTGATGCAGATTTTGGAACGGACGGTTCGGTGTTGAATACGGGCAGTCCGGTGTCTCGCTGGTCGTAGGCACGCTCCAACCATTCAAACGATTTGTCTGGCTCCCCGCGATACGCATAACACTTGAGCTATTTGATAAGCCGAAAAGGTGTCATACTTCGCGATAAGGACGGCTAAAGCAGCTGTGCTCGGTGACGTCTATGGCGGTGCCAATAATTTTTTTCAGCGTCCCATCCTGGATAACGGGAGCACCAACGCAACGGACGTACCGAACTTCGCCGTCAGATCGCACAATACGCTTGGTAACATCAAATCCCGAAGCTTCCTCGACGACTCGCTTGACCAACGACGTCATGAAGTCGCGATCTTCTGGATGGACGAGTGCCAGGTATTCTTCAAGGCTTGGCGCTTCTTGGGCTGGATTTAGGCCGTGGATGTGAAAAAGCTCGCGCGACCAATAGTCGAATCCAGCAGGATTGAAAACCCAGCTGCCCGTGTGCGCAAGCCGCTGCCCCTCTTCAAGGTAGAACTCTGCTGTTCTATTCAATATCGAGATTAACTCCTACCCAATACAGGAGAGTCCCATCGCTTGCCCGGAGCGGTTCGGCGCGGCTGAGGAACCAGCGGTACGCTCCTTCCGCGTTACGAACCCGCTGACTGAACTCACCGGCGCTGCCGGTGTGCAAACAGGTGGCCCAGACCCTCCGCGACTCTTCTTGGTCGTCCGGATGTAACCAGGGGATATGGGAATCCCACTCTCCGCCGATGTCGATTCCGAAACGGAGAGGGTGGTCTTTGGGAAGGCCGAGGTAATCCGCACTTCGTTCATTTACGAAGACGAGAGCGCCGGACGGAGCAGCGTACCAGGCATATGCCGGAATTACATTGAGAGTGGACTGCAATTGGAACTCGAGGTCGCCGGAGCTATCCCGCGACGTGCGAGCGACTTGACGGACATGCTTGATGCAGCGATCGGACAATTGTAGGCGATGCTCAAAATCCGAGCCCTCGCCGTCACGCGATGCTCTCTCGATTTGCTGCTGCACGAAGCTGCCGTCCTCTGGATGAACCCGCGCAAGGCGCTGTTGGAGTTCCTGTGTCAGGAGTTCGCGCTCAGTGACGTCCATGGCAGTGCCAATAATTCTCTATCTGGCACGCTCGTGCATTCTGGAGTGTCGAATGTCATAACCCGCGTGATGGTCGCAAGAGTAGCAATTGCACACCAGCGAAACAATTACATGTTCATGTGATAGTACTGGATCGTGTGGATACCTCCAGGCGTTCAAGGCGACCAACGCCGAGGTAAAGGATCGCATGCCATCCTGGACAACGGGAGCACCTTCACAACGGATTCGAACTTTGCCGTGACCGCCTTCGGAAGCCTTGAGGCGCATTCGGCTTCTCGCCGAATCACCGTGACCTAACTGTTCCTCACATTCCCTTTGTTTCGCGCAAGTGCGAATCTCACGATCGAGACAGGAGGAACCATGAACCAATTTCAAAGAGTATTCTCGACCCGAGCCGCGATCGCCTTTAGGGTATGGGTATGCAACGACCCAAAACATTTGACTGCAATCGATCCAAAGACGTCGGTGCGCCGCATCTCTGTACGGACAACATGCGAAATCATCCTGATGACCTTGACCATAATTGCCGGTGTCCAAACAACTCGGGCACAGGAGACTTCGAACGAAGCCAAGCAAGCGCAGAATCCGATCGCGCGCCTAATCTCAGTTCCGTTTGAGAATGATTTCAACCCTCACACAGGGATCAGCCAGAACGACGAATACATCCTGCAGGTAAAGCCTGTCGTCCCTATCAAGTTGTCGAATGATTGGAATCTAATTACCCGAACTGTTATTCCGGTAATCCAAACGCCCGACCTCACCCCTAGCATCAGCGGTACGAGCGGGGTAGGAGACGTCAGCCTGTCGTTGTTTCTGTCACCGTCAAGGGCCTTCCACCAAATCATTTGGGGTGCAGGACCAATCGTTTCCTTTCCTACAGCCTCAGAAAACATACTTGGGACAAAGAAAGTCAGCGTAGGACCCCACTGCTGTTGTTCTCAAGATCCAAGGGCACTGGTTATATGGGACGCTGATAAACAACGTATTCTCTGTGGCGGGGCCATCGGCGCGAAAGGATGTCAATCAGATGTTCATGCAGCCATTCGTAAACTACAACTTTCGTCACGGGTGGTATCTCGCATCCTCACCGGAGATCACCGCGGGTTGGGAGAAACAACGATCCCAACGATGGGTAGTTCCTGTGGGCGGAGGAGTTGGGAAGATCGTCCATTTTGAAAAAATGCCTGTGAACATCTATACCCAATTTTTTCGAAACGCGGAGTGCCCGGATGGCACGACACACTGGTCCGCAAGATTCCAAATGCAGTTCCTTTTCCCTAAGAAAAAATGACCCATTTTCTGCGAAGGCAGGTAAAGGATGAACGCAATCCAGTTCGATGCTCATGTCAGCGACGAGTAGCTCTTCTGCCGACAGAACGCACCATATTGGGAGAGCACAGTTTATGAAGAAACCGGTTTTGGTGGTGACGTCGCATTTCATCAAGCCAGTTGAGACGCGGATCAATAACGAATACGAGGTCCGGCGCAAAGGGGATGGAACATCCTTTACACGTGAAGAACTCCTCACCGCCGCAGATTGCGCAGACGCAATCCTGATCACGCCATTCGACAGGCTCGATGCAGATTTCTTCAGGCGGGTCTCGCCCTCCGTCAAGGTGATCTCAACGTATTCGGTTGGCGTAGACCAAATCGATATGCATGCCGCGGCGGAACGAAATATCGCAATTGGATACACCCCCGCCGAAGTAACCGACGCAACGGCGGACATAGCGATGTTGTTGCTGCTTGGCGCTAGTCGCAGAGCATTCGAGGCACAGGATCTGGTCAGAACCGGTGAATGGACCGTCCCTCGCGCGGCCGCGCTTCTGGGTTTGCAGGTGACAGGAAAGATCCTCGGAATTCTGGGCATGGGACGAATTGGTCAGGCTGTTGCGAAGCGCGCCCGCGCATTCGGCATGAAGATTCATTACTCAAATCCGCATCCGCTTCCGGCGGAAGAGGCCGGCGATGCTGTCTTTCATGCCGATCCATTGGAGCTTCTCGGTGTGAGTCAGTTTCTCAGCCTGAATGCCCCCGAGACAGAGAAAACGCATCGCTTCCTCAATGCGAGAACGATCGCCCTTCTCCCGCAAGGTGCGATTGTGGTGAACACCGCTCGAGGTGGCCTGGTCGCTAATGAAGATTTGATTGCTGCTCTCAAGAGCGGCCACCTTGCTGCGGCCGGTCTCGACGTGTTTGACGGAGAACCAAAGCTCAATCCCGGATATGTCGAACTCAAGAATGTCTTTTTGCTGCCGCATATCGGTACTGCAACCGTCGAGAGCAGGACGAACATGGGCATGGTTGCACTCGACAACATTGATGCTGTGTTGAATGGCAGGCCAGCGCCATCACTGGCAAAGGCTTAGGCATCACTGATGTGCAAAGGCCAGCCGTCGGCGGCCTTTGCTTTGTGCTCATCCTTCGTGATCGCATATGAACCCAAAGAGTGCTCATAAATACTCCGTCCGCGCTTCAGTATGTTGCTGAAGCTCACATGATCTGGAGCGTCGACGGTCGACGGGCATGCTCCTGCTCTCGATTGGCACCTGGTGGAATCCCCAGAGCCGCGAAGTCGGTCGGGCGGCAGTCTGCGTGGCGAATTGATTCTTCCTTTTGTCCAAATAGGCATCGACAGCCCGACAAGTAATCACCGTGAGCTAACCGTTGCTCACGTTTCCAGCTTCGCTGAACGCTGCAACTATTTGGGTGTGATTGGAGCTGCACATGGTGACAATCCCTTCTCAAGGGGATGCCAGAGGACCTCAACTGTGTCCAACCAGTTTTTGAGACATGCGAGTATCAACAACCGATCTCAACAGGAGAAGCACAATGGATGCAGCAGAAAAGCTAGCGAA
Organism: uncultured Acidobacteriaceae bacterium; assembly: GCA_963841335.1. Lineage (GTDB taxonomy): Bacteria > Acidobacteriota > Terriglobia > Terriglobales > Acidobacteriaceae > Edaphobacter. Next base: position 2,942,839 of record CAWJCF010000001.1, read on the forward strand.
ACGCATAATCGCCAACTACGACAATCCGTCAAAGACCAACACGATAGACCTGCCTGCAGAGGTTGAGTCATTGCTGCAAAGCCTGGGGGCCACAACTTCCGATTCCGGAGGTACGGTCACCTATTACGGCTCCGATCCCATCAAGCCCGATCGATTGCCATACGGATCTGCGTGCGCAATCGCACTTGCGGTCAAGGCGATCCTGATCGCAAAGATATGGAAGGAGCGTACAGGCGAAGGGCAGGATATTCACGTCGACGTGCGTAAGGCTTTGCGGCGCTTTTCACCGTTCCTCGAGGGAAGGTGGGAACTGGTCAATGGATTCCCTGGCCGCACGGATCCATATAGCCCATTTATCGGCGGTCCGGATATTGTCCCCACCAAGGATGGCAAGTGGATTATGTTGGCCGATGTGTTTCCCGCTATACGCCAGCGCGCACTCGACGTCCTTAAACCCAGGGGTGGCTCGTATGAAGCGCTACGCGACGCGGTGAAAGAGTGGGACGGTGAGGAGCTTGAGGAAGCCGGCGACAAGGCGGGCGTCCCCATGCCGCTTGCCCGCAACATCAAAGACGTGCTGAAGATGGATGCCTTCACCAAATCCGTGGGGCTGATGCCTCTCATCACTATCGAGAAGGTAGGCGAGAGCGATCCAATACCATTTACGCCCAATCCGAAGATGCCGCTCGAGGGTATCCGTCAGCTCGCTACAACTCACGTCATTGCAGGCCCATCGATCGGTCGGGCAATGGCCCTGCATGGCGCCGATGCGCTTAACGTGTGGCGGCCATCCGATGTTGAGCACACGCTCTGGCACTACACCTCGCATGTCGGAATGCGGTCCACCTTGCTTGAGTTGAATAACAAGGATGGCCGTTCGAAGTTCCTTGAACTCGTTTCCAAGGCCGACGTATTCGCCACGAATCGCCGTAAGGGATGGCGGGAGCGATTCGATATCACGCCGGAGGATTTGATTAAACAGCGTCCGGGTCTGATCGATGTACAGATGACCTGGGCCGGGGAAAATGGACCATGGTCGAATCGCGTTGGCTTCGACATCAGCGCCGCATTCGCGTGGGGCCTCGACAATATTGAGGGAACCGACGAGAAGCCAGCGCATCCGGCTATCTGGGTGGCCTGCGACTACATAGCAGGGTGGCTCGCAACCTGCGGAGTCCTGGCGGCACTGCTACGGCGCGCCAAGGAGGGCGGAAGCTACCGCGTCGTGGTTTCGTTGTCACGCACGGCTCTCTGGCTTCCTGAGTTGGGCATTTTCGATCGCAACTACGCAAATAAAACAGCCGGCTCAAGTGATGAGCACCTCTATCCGGATCCCGATGGATTCGTTGTTGATACGCCAATGGGTCGCTATACCGGCGTCAAGGAAATGATCGAGATGTCGAAGACTCCGGGCGGATACAAGTATCCATTGACTCCGTTGGGCTCGTGGCAACCAAGCTGGCTCTAGGCAGGGTGTGCCCAATCGAATCGCAAGGACAACACGAGCTCAGGAAGGCTCTAGCACAACTCGAAACCGACTTTGATTCAAAGGAGTGCGTAAAAGCCGAAACCGTTGTCAAGCACCACGGAGGAGCGGACGTATGGGCAAGTTTACTCGACGCGACATGCTGACCGGTGGAGTTGCGGCGTTAGCGGCCACCACATTACCGGCCGCGGCAATTTCGAGATCCATAACGGATTCACTATCGCTGAATAACACAAAAGGAGTGAATTCTATGGCAACGATCACGACAAAAGATGGCACAACGATCTTCTACAAGGACTGGGGCCCGAAGGATGCCCAGCCCATCGTGTTTCACCACGGCTGGCCTCTGTCATCCGACGACTGGGACGCGCAGATGCTCTTCTTCCTTGCCAGCGGCTATCGCGTCGTTGCGCATGACAGGCGCGGTCACGGTCGCTCTTCGCAGGCGGCCACTGGGCACGACATGGACCATTATGCGTCCGACGCCTCGGCGGTGGTTGAGCATCTCGACTTGAAAAGTGCGATCCATATCGGCCATTCGACGGGTGGTGGCGAGGTAGCGCGCTATGTCGCGAAGTACGGCGAGCCTAAGGGACGCGTAGCCAAGGCGGTGCTTATCGCCGTCGTTCCCCCGCTCATGGTCAAGACCGAGAAGAATTCGGGCGGCACTCCGATCGAAGTGTTCGACGGCTTCCGCAAGGCGCTGGCTGCGAACCGGGCTCACTTCTTTCTCGATGTTCCTTCGGGTCCGTTTTACGGCTTTAACCGACCCGACGCGAAGGCCTCGCAGGGCATCATCCAGAACTGGTGGCGTCAGGGGATGATGGGTAGCGCACTCGCTCATTACGAAGGCATCAAGGCTTTCTCCGAGACAGACCAAACGGGCAATCTGAAAGCGATCACGGTGCCGACTCTCGCGGTGCAGGGTGATGATGACCAAGTCGTGCCATACAAAAACGCTTCAGTGCTGCAGGCCAAGTTGCTCAAGCATGGCACTCTCAAAATTTACCCGGGCTTCTCACACGGCATGATGACCACCAATGCCGACGTGATCAACGCGGACATCCTCGCATTCATCAAAGGGGCGGTGGTCAGCTAAAAAACAGGGGGACGGAGGCTTGCTTGAGCCACGATCGTGACAGCCTGCGTACGATCGCTGGCGCTGAGCTTCTCCAGGATGTGCTTCATATCGGAAAGGAGAACACGAGCTCAGGAAGGCTTTACATACTGCAATACCGAACAGGCGGCGAGTCCTTCATGTTCCTTTCCTCAACAGGGTATCTGGATGGGAAGCTCATCCGAGCGGGACAGGGCATGGCATGCAGCCTGGCTTCGGAAACATGCAGGCACTCGGACGTAGGTCTCAAGAACTCGATGGCCGATCAGGAGTTGAATGCTGCACGGCTTGACGCCGGCATCGAGCGGGGTGCGTGGCAAACGAGCGGAGCAGCACGTTAGCTAATCACCGTGAGCTAACCGTTGCTCACATTCTCAAAATCTCTGGAACTTGTCACCATCTGCTCAGGATTACAGAAGCACTTCGTGACGATCCAACGGCGAAGAGCCGTACACCGATAAGGAGAACTGGAAATGAGCAGAAATAGACAAACCGAAGTCCTGGAGGCGCTCAAGGATGAACGGCGCGAAACTCAGCCGACCGTCTGGGATGTTACGTACAACCTCTTACGGAAGCTGGGATTGACAACGTTCTTCGGAAATCCGGGGTCGACAGAGCAGCCGTTTCTTAAGAACTTCCCGAAGGACTTTGAATATGTACTTTGTCTGCAGGAGGCGACTGCGGTAGCAATGGCAGACGGCTTTGCTCAAGCTACTGGAAAGCCGGCGCTGCTGAATCTACATACGTCAGCGGGAACCGGGCACGGCATGGGCAACATCATGACGGCCTTTCAGAACAAAACGCCGCTCATCATCACCGCGGGTCAACAGACACGCGAGATGATCCTTTGCGATCCATATCTTACGAACCGCGAAGAGACGAACCTACCGAAGCCATGGGTCAAGTGGGCATATCAACCAGTAAGGGCACAAGACGTTCCCGGAGCAATCATGAGGGCCTATACGGTTGCTATGCAACCGCCTGCAGGCCCGGTATTCCTATCGATTCCGCTCGACGACTGGGATCAGCCAGCTCTGGGAGAGGCGGTCGTTCGAACTGCAAGCTCGCGGTACTCTCCAGACCCTGAGCGGCTTGCTCAGTTCGCCGAAAAGATTCGGAAGAGTAGGAATCCAGTATTGCTTTACGGGCCTGAGATCGAGCGCGCAGGCGGTTGGGATGCCGGCATCAAGTTTGCGGAGCGCTTGAAAGCTCCGGTGTATATGTCGCCGCTATCTGATAAAGCGTCCTTCCCTCAAACTCACCCGCAGTTTCGAGGTATGGCCCCGTTTGCGATTGGGCCACTGAGCAAAAAGCTTCGCGGCCATGACCTCATCATCGTGGTTGGAGCCCAGGTCTTCCGGTATTACCCCTACGTTGCAGGCGACTACCTTCCCGAAGGTGCTGAACTCCTGCAGATCACCAGTGACCCTTACGATGCGGCCGCCGCTATTGTCGGCGACAGCCTGTTGGCAGACGCAAAGCTGGCTCTGGAGGCATTGAACGAGGCAATCCCGGAAGTCGCGTCGCGGCCTGCTCCTGCAGCACCACACATCGAACGAAAACTTCCAGCGCCACCGAATAGCCCTTTAACGGCCCTTGAGGCATTCGCCGCATTGAGCGAATTGCGGCCAGATAATGCCATTCTGGTGAACGAAACAGCTTCTAATTTCGGGGATCTCGCCCAGTACTGGCCAATCAACGAGCCGGGTTCGTACTACACCTTTGCGAGTGGTGGACTTGGATGGGGAGAACCGGCGGCGGTCGGCGTTGCGATTGCCCAGAAAAAGCTGGGGACCGGACGCCCGGTCATCGCTGCCATTGGGGATGGAGCTCTCCAGTATTCGATCCAGAGCCTCTATACCGCGGCTCAACAAAAACTCAAGCTCATCTACATCGTCCCCTGCAATGACGAGTACGCGATTCTCAAAGAGTTTGCGTTGCTTGAAAAAACTCCCAACGTGCCCGCGCTTGATCTGCCCGGACTCAATATTGTCGCAACGGCCAAGGCCTTTGGCTGTATCGGAGTGGCCGCCAATAGTACGGAAGAGATCAAGGAGGCTTTCAAAACAGCTCTCGCTGCCGACGGGCCAACCGTAATCGCCATTCGCGTCGCGCATCAACTCCGGCCGCTGGTACCCGACGTGGGCTAGCTTCAACTCAATAGGAACAAACGATGTCTATCAAGATGTTTAAAAACGGCGCCGGAAGAACTGTGCTTTTCACAGTCGCACTTCTGGCGCCGTGCGCCCAAAACAAGCTGTTTGGTCAAGCTCCTAACATAGACGGCCAGTCAGGTAATTTCTCCCAACCATCGGCGGATGTCGTACCCTCACCACACAATAGGTTCGGCGCGCCCATGACGCCAGATGCGGATGTAGGTCAGAACGAGGTCGCCAACCCAACTCATGACAATGATCCGATCAAAGAAAAAACTACTCCTTCACGCGCGAATGCAGCTGACTCCTGGGGCCCAGTTCCAACAAAAAAAGCTTCTGTTGCTAATTTGGCACCCTACCTCCTGCCATACCTCAACAACGGACCCGTGTTCGGGCTGCCAGGAACAGACTCAAAAGATTTCCGCTATCGCACTCAATTGAGTGGCGATTGGGACGGGCTACGAACAGATCTAGCGCGTCATGGATTCTTCTTGGATCTTTACTCAATTAGTGCATATCAAGATGTAGCGTCAGGTGGCCTCAAAACCGGGGGCTCCTTCATACAAAACACCCAGCTTTCGATGAATCTGGATACCGGGCGCGCCGGACTCTGGCCAGGCGGCATAGTCCACATCACTTTGGAAGCGAGGAATGGAAGCTCTTCAGCGCAAAATACTTTTACCGTGGGCGCCACCGTGCCTCAGTACACCGGGCTGGCCTTCCCGGGTCCCTTCTTCGTCCATGATGTCCTCCCCACGGAGTATCTCTTATTGCAGTCTCTGACACCGAAATTTTCCATCATCCTGGGAAAGGTCAACGTGCTCACCCACGCCGACCAAACCCTTTTCGGCAACAGCTACAAGTACGACTTCGCAAACCTGAACTTCAACAAGAATCCGATGGCCCTCAATTTTTACAACACCACTTCGTGGGTAGGGATTGGGGTGTGGACGCCGTCAAAATGGCTAACCACTTCTGCTGGTGTGTACGATCCGAATAGCGAGGCAAATAATTTCGCCACGAACGCTTTCAATCGGGTAAACATCTACGGCATCACAATCTTTTCTTATAAGATCCGCAACTTGCCGGGCCAATACTGGGGCCAGGCCAACTGGACGAACAAGCCGAAGATCGATTTGACGTCACCCTTTGGGCAGTTGTCACCGTCGGAGGTTCCGCAGGCTGTCGGAGTTCTTTTGGGGACTCCTTCGACTCAGGCTTTGCCCACCAACTATAAGAATAAGAGTTGGGTTACGATCGGAAACTTTTCGCAGTATCTCTTTGTGAAAGATAGCCCCGAGGCGGTCGCTGCGAAACTCGGGAGTGGCCAGTCGCTCAGAGGAATTGGTCTGATAGGACGCATCGGATATGCCCCAGAGGACACCAACACCATCACGCGTGATGGGAGCGTAGCGTTGTTTGCCTATGGCATCTCTGATCACAGGCCCAATGACAGTTTCGGATTGGGAATCTATCACAATGGAATCAGTCAGCCTTTGAAAGATGACTTCAAGCAACTCACCGCAGCCGCAGCCAATGTGAAAAACGAGAATGGGCTCGAGGTCTCCTATGATTTCGCGATCACTCCGGCGATGAGGCTGATTCCCAGTTATCAGCACATTTGGAACCCGATGGCCGCTGGGGTGGCGAAGAATGAACACGGCGCGGACGTATTTCTTCTTCGCACGAGTTTGACATGGTGAGGGAGGATCGTTCGGTCAAGAGTCGTATCTACCGCGCAGAGAGGATCAAATGCTGAAACAATCCCCAACGTTTTCGACTATTCGTACACCTTCCTCCTATCCGGCATCGCACAAGCGTTACCTTCAAGGTGATCGGGGGAATTTGTTTGTCCTCACCGGGAAATCGCTCTGTCCACCACGGGCCATAGTGATCGCAACGAAGAGAACCGTGGCGTTCGCGACTAACTACAGCTTCTGAGCAATTTAGGAGATTCATAACTCATGAAAACAGCACAGTATGGAATTGCAAATATTGTCAATTGGAAGCAATTTGGTGACAAGCTGATTGTCGAATGGCGGGCACCACTGAATATGTGCTCCGGAACTCTTGAGTTGTTTGCAGATCACCCCGATGCGGTTGCAATCAAAGAACAAGGAATCCAAGCTATTCATTTTGCCGTCGGAATACCGGGAGCAATCCGTTTTCCTGCTGAAATAGGCACCCCCTAGCTAGTTCCGCCGGAGTTTGTTCTACGGCCAAGTTAGGCACAATGCTTCGTGCCGTAAGTCTGAAGTGAGGAATGTTATGTCTGAGAAAAACAAGCCGCTTACGGAAATCCGTACTCCGTCGTCCTACCCAGCGTCGGCTAAGCGATATTTTTACGGAAGTCGACCCGGCGTGAAGGTGCCCTATCGCGAAGTGTCTCTCTCTGAAACCCATCACAGCGTTCGCGTTGAGCACAACCCCGCTGTGCCACTTTACGACACTTCCGGGCCATACACCGACGGAGACGTGCTGATCGACCTGTCTCGCGGACTGCCCGACCTTCGCACCGACTGGATCAAGCAGCGTGACAATACCGAGATTCTGGCCACTCCAAGCTCTGAGTATGCGCGCGAGCGCGAAAGGGATCTGCTGACTTACCACTTGCGCTTTCCTTCTCTGTTTATCTCTCGGCGCGCGACGCAGTGGACAAAACGTGAGGCAGATGCACTATGCGCGCAAGGGGATCATAACGCCGGAGATGGAATTCGTGGCCCTGCGTGAATCGATGCACTTGCATGAGTTGTCAGAAGACCCGGCTTACCGCTCGCTTCTCTCGCAACATCGCGGTCAGTCTTTTGGCGCGCAGCTTCCCCCTCGGATCACGCCCGAATTTGTCCGCGAAGAAGTGGCTGCCGGCCGCGCAATCATTCCGGCCAATATTAACCATCTCGAACTCGAACCGATGATCATCGGGCAGGAATTTCAGAGTCAAAATCAACGCCAACATCGGCAACTCCGCAGTGACGTCTTCGCCCGCGGAGGAGGTGGACAAGATGATCTGGGCCGCTTATTGGGGCGCCGACACCATCATGGATCTGTCCACCGGGAGAACATATTCACGAAATCCGGGAATGGATTCTTCGCAACTCGCCGGTGCCGATCGGAACCGTACCTATCTATCAGGCTCTTGAAAAAGTGGAAGGTCGCGCCGAAGAACTCACCTGGGAATTGATGCGCGATACGCTCATCGAGCAGGCCGAGCAGGGTGTCGACTATTTCACGCTGCACGCCGGAGTTCGGTTGCCGTGGATTCCGCTTACGGCGAAACGCCTGACGGGAATCGTGTCGCGCGGCGGCTCCATCATGGCGAAGTGGTGCCTCGCACACCATCAGGAGAATTTTCTGTACACGAATTTCGATGAAATCTGCGAAATCATGAAGGCCTACGACGTGTCGTTCAGTTTGGGCGATGGCCTTCGTCCCGGGCTCGATTTACGACGCTAATGATGAAGCGCAGTTCGCCGAATTGCGCACTCTCGGAGCACTGACAGAACGCGCGTGGAAGCACGACGTGCAGGTGATGATTGAAGGACCCGGTCACGTCCCGATGCAGCGCATCCGCGAAAACATGGACGAAGAGTTGCGGCAATGTTTCGAAGCACCTTTTTACACGTTGGGGCCGCTCGTGACCGACATCGCACCTGGTTACGATCACATCACCAGCGCGATCGGGCGGCACAGATCGGCTGGTACGGGACAGCGATGCTCTGCTACGTAACTCCCAAAGAACACCTCGGTCTTCCAAATAGAGAGGATGTCCGGACGGGCATCATCAGCTACAAACTCGCTGCGCATGCAGCGGACTTGGCCAAGGGATGGCCCGGAGCGCAAATTCGGGACAACGCCCTCTCCAAGGCACGCTTCGAGTTCCGTTGGGAGGATCAGTTCAACCTGAGCCTTGATCCGGACCGCGCTCGTGAGTTCCACGACGAAACCTTGCCCCACGACGGCGCCAAAACCGCGCATTTCTGCTCGATGTGTGGACCGAAGTTTTGCTCGATGAAGATCACCGAGGAGATTCGCGCAGAAATATCAAGGAGACGCAGAATCTGGCATGGCGGAAAAGTCGCGGGAGTTTATTGAACGTCGGTGGCGAGGTCTACCGGTGACGCGGCCGGACATCGCGGTCGTGGGCGGTGGCCTGCTTGGCCGCTGTTTGGCGTGGCGTGCGTCCCGGGCTGGTGCGCGTGTTGTCCTTTACGACGCCGCAAGCAGCCGAGGGATAAATTCAGCAGCTTGGGTGGCAGCGGGCATGATCGCTCCAACGACAGAAGCTATCGACGCCGATTCACAAATTGCATCGATGGGGAAGCATAGTCTTAAATTGTGGCCACAATGGTTGGCTGAATTGCCGATCCCGGTCTTCTATCGTGACTACTGGAACTCTCCTGCTCTGGCACCGCGAGAATTCAGGAGAAGCCGTCCGCGCTCAGAGAATGGTCGCATCGCGGCAATCGCTGACGCGACGTCCAATGCCTCGAAGGTTCGCAAGTCGGGGAATTAGAACCTGAGCTAGGAACGCGATTCTCCGCAAGCGTTATACGTTCCAGACGAAGCGCAGGTCGACAATCGCGATCTCTTGAAAGCGGTTGGCATCGCTCTCGAAGAAGCGGGCGTCGAGTGTCACTGGGAGACTTTCATCGCAGATGGCACACTGCCCGACTGCGGGAATTGTTGTGGATTGCCGTGGCACGGGCGCTAAGCGCGATTGGCCGAAGCTTCGAGGCGTTCGCGGTGAGATAGTGCGTCTGCACGCGCCCGAGATCGAACTGCATCACATGTTGCGGCTTTTGCATCCGCGCTACCCCGTATACATCGTTCCGCGGGCAGAAGGAAAAATTGTTGTCGGCGCAACCAGCATTGAATGCGAAGATCGCTCACCTGTCTCCGTCCGCGGAGTTCTCGAGCTGCTGACTTCTGCTTATTCGATCCTCCCGGCTTTAGCAGAAGCGCGGATCCTCGAATTCAACACGCAGGTGCGGCCTGCCCTGCCAGACAATCTGCCGGCGCTTCACTTCGATCGTGAACAAAAGGTTCTGCGTATCAATGGGCTTTATCGTCATGGTTTCTTACTAACGCCCACTATCGTCGAGGAAGTATTGGGCCTATTGTCCGGGCGGTCAAGCGGACGCTGGAACTGTCTGGATGTGAACTGCTCTGAGGCTCTGTTTGGATCTTTGAATAATTCACGTGAGATGCAGATATGTTTGTCATTGTGAACGGCGAGACCTGTCTTTTGCCTGAACTTCGAACCCTCGACGCGTTACTGCGATTTCTCTCACCGGCGGTTCCCTTTGTTGTCGCGCGTAATGAAGAGGTTATTCCACGAGGAACCTACGAAGAATGCGTTATCTCCGCGGGAGACAGGATCGATATCGTTCACCCTACGGCGGGAGGTTGAAATGAATGGACCGCATATGGAAGATCAGCTGAATTTGTATGGACGGAGTTTTTCGAGCCGTCTGCTTCTCGGGACGGCCCGATATGATTCTCCCTCACTGTTGGCCGATGCGATATCAGCCGCGGACCCTGCGATGCTTACAGTGTCTCTCCGTCGCCAAATCTCCGGCTCGAAGGCGTCTGGTCAATCATTTTGGAACTTGCTTCAGGAGAGCAAGCGGGCAATTCTCCCAAATACTGCAGGGTGTTTCAGTGCTCGCGAGGCCGTAAAGACCGCCTGCATGGCACGCGAGTTGTTTGAGACCAACTTCATAAAACTCGAGGTGATTGGAGACGAACTCAACCTGCAGCCAGACCCATTCGGTTTGGTCGAGGCTGCGGTCGAACTTGTAAAACTTGGCTTCTACGTTCTTCCCTACTGCACCGAAGACTGGGTTCTTTGCAGACGCCTCATCGATGCTGGATGTATGGTGCTCATGCCCTGGGCCGCTCCCATCGGAACCGGCCAAGGACCCCGCAACCCGCGCGCCTTACGGGAGCTGCGTGAACGCGCCCCACAGATCACACTTATCGTAGACGCAGGTATCGGTCTTCCGTCTCACGCGTGTCAGGTGATGGAGTGGGGATTCGACGGCGTGCTGCTAAACACAGCTGTATCGCGTGCTCTTGAGCCGGTTCGAATGGCGAGTGCCTTTGCCACAACTATCCGGGGCGGCCGCAGCGCTTTCCTCGCAGGGCCAATGAGCGTGCAGGAAATCGCGGTTGCGAGCACACCTCAAATAGGTCGTCCCTTCACGTTCGACTGACCGATAATGTGAAACTAGGCTCATCGTAGAATCAGCAACTTGGGATGAAGCAGCCCACAAAAAAAACACCACCAGCAGCACAAAATGGCCGCTGGCTCGTAAGATTTGGCAGCCATTTTCAAACACACCTGCTACTTTGGAAGAACCTTAAGAGCTGTTTGCGGAGCGGACCGTATCACTGACAGTGGCAGCTTAGTGTGAGCTGTAGCTAAGTTATCCGGAAGGGCAGCTATCCAAGCGTTCATCGAGATGTCAATGAAGCGAGGGGCAGATAAGATCTCAAGAAAGACAAGATCTTCTGTGCCCGTATTCTCGATGTAATGCGTAGCCATAATTGGCACGGAACCCACATCATTCGCGGAAAAATCCATGGTCCGCGCGGCAGCTCCAGTGGTGGCGATCGTCATGCGCCCTTTCCCATGAATGTAGTATTGCCACTCGTCCGAGTGTGGATGCCAATGAACCTCCCGAATTCCACCCGGTTTTAGCGTTACTTGCGCCGCGCACAGCTTATTAGCTACCGGAAACTTATCAACATCGATGACCTTGACACTACCTCCGGCCCTCACAGGATCCGGACGCTGTTCAATGAGTTTGTACGTATATTTGTTTACCGTCTCGAGCTTATCCCCCAAAGCTCGCTTCTGCTCTTCGAGCGACGGCGGTTGGACGCTCTCAAAGATATAAAGTTCCGTTTGCGGTAGCTTATCGAAGCTCTCGCGCGACCATCCCATATTCTTCTGAATTACCTCCGGCGGAAGGTGAACCAGAGATTCCGAGATGAGGAAAGTATCCGCCTCCGAGAATGCGCCGTCGTTGAATACCAGCAGAAACTCCGTGCCCTGTGGCCCGATTCCCTGGAGCGAATGCGGAAATCCGGCAGGAAAATACCAAAGATCACCAGGCCCAACGTCATCGATGTATAGCTTGCCGTCCGGTTGCAGGATGGTTACGCGCGTCGTCCCGGTAAGTACGATCGCCCATTCATCCGACGTATGCCAGTGCAGTTCGCGAATCGAATTGGCAGTGAGGCGCATACTGACCCCGGCAATACTCTTGCTGGTAGGAAACTCGCGGACCGTAACCTGATCGGTCCAGCCACCGCCCTGTACCCTGCGTGAAGCGAGATCGAAGGAATACCATATCGGACCCATATTTCCGTGGTCGGTAAAAGGTGGCAGATGTGAGTTGGGGTTCTCGTCAATCAGTGGCTGATTTGCTGGTCCAGGGTCGCTGGCGTAGTCGCCCTGACGCCCCGTCTGCAGTTCCTCACGCGTCTGCGCTGAAGCAGTCAGTGTTGCCACTCCTACTCCCGCCAAAGCTGCGTTTGTCATAAAGGCACGGCGCGATACGTGTGCGATGGAGTCGAATCTGTCCTCAGTTGAGGCGTGTGAGTCGGTCGGAATGAGTTCGGTCTTTGTGTTCATCTCTTCTCCTTGGTTTTCGTGATCGGTGAAGGGGGATAGCTGACAAGTATCGCAAGCTCCGAGGTTGGGGGTCGAACCATCAACATCTGCAAAACGCGTGTACCTTGCTTAGTGAGTACTCAGGCCGGCAGTCACTTCTGCGCGAACAAAACCATCTCGGCGGGTGGTCCATTCATGTGTTCAGCCGTGCCTCGGTGCACCATTCGCAATTTGGATGCGACCAGCGATAATATGACTCATCCTCTCCGACGGGCGGTGGCCCATTCGAACCGAACACACAAAATGGCCGCTAACTCCATCGAGTCAACGGCCATCTTTTTACAGACAGTTCTTATTTCGCAGCCTGCGTCTTATTCGAGCCACTCGCCGCAGCATCCGCGATAAAGTTCGACACCTCGACCGGTTTGGCCAGCATCGCAACATGGCTGCTCTGCAGGGTGAGCGTCTTAGCCCCCATACGCTTCGCCGTCATCTTCTCCTGCTCCGGCGCAATCGCCCGGTCATTCGCCGCTATCACGAACCAGCTCGGTTTCGTATGCCACGCAGCCGCCTTCACAGGCGTTCCAAAGATCGAGCTCTGCAGCGGACCCTGCGTTGCAAGCGCGAGCGCCTTCTCCTGCGGGTTCAGATCCTGCGCGAAGTCCTCATCTACGCCCTTCTTCGTCACCACCAGAAACCCGCCATCGATCGGCCGCAGCTCACCCCCCAAAGGAGTCGGTCCAAACGGCTTCGAGAGTCCGCCTATCGTCTCCCCCGCATCCGGCGCGAACGCAGCCACGTAAACCAGACCCGCTACCTTGGGATTCATCCCTGCCTCGGTGATCACCGTTCCGCCATACGAGTGGCCCACCAGCAGCACCGGCCCATCCTGCGCATCGACCACACGGTTTGTCGCGGCTACATCATCCGCAAGCGACGACAGAGGAATCTGCACGGCGACCACGTGATATCCCTTGGCCTCGAGCCGGGGAATAATCTTCGACCAGGAAGAGCCATCGGCCCACGCGCCGTGCACCAGGACAATATTCTTGATCGGCCCGGCCGGAGCAGACTGCGCCGACACAGGGAGAGCCATTGCGATCAGCACCGCAAAAAAGAAAGACGGAAAGACGATACGGAGTTTCATTCGATTCCTTTCGGTAGTGGTTCATGGTCTATAAGCCGCAGTGCCGCGCTGACAACTATCAGCGCATAGCGCAGCCATCAATTAGTTCGAGGGGATCAGCTTGAAAAGCCAATGCCGAACCTTCGATGCCACAAATCCCAAAAGAGCGCCATAAAAATCGGTACGCATCCGAACGCTCGCGACACAACATTCCGCTGTCACGTATCTCGACTCTGAGCTGTGCGCCTTCGAGAGAAGCCCTTAGGGTGGGTGGCCTACTACCTCAGTAACTTGCCGGCGAGCCAGTAGTCGAGACTGAACTTTCCCGGACCAGAGCAGATCAGCCAGATGAAGAAGAGGACGTAGAGGACTTCCGGAAGGTAGAGGACATCGTCGAGCCAGTTAAGACTCGAAAGTCCTTTAGGCACGGTGGCCAGCGTGTTGGTCAGGATGGCGACAACCATATCGATCAATAGAGCCACGCTGGCCAGGCTCGAGAGAAACCCCACGGCCAGCAAGGATCCAGCAACGAACTCGACACCCGCTACGAAATAGGCGGTCTGGTGAGGAAAGGGGATTTTGGCCTGAACGAGCGTGTCGTAAACGGGTTTTATACCGCCGGCGACAAACAATTTGTTTGCCCCGGAGATGGCGAAGAACAGCCCGATGGAAACGCGCACCAGCAGGATGGCGTATTGTTCCCAATCACTGCTGCCCTGTAGCGCAAACTGGACCAACTGTTTCCAATCCATCTCTTGTGCCCCCATCGGAGGATGTGCTGTAACGATACCCCATTATCACGGGCCGACTTCGAGATTATGTGTCCATTCGTTCGACCCATTGAGCACGGAATGCGGGAGCTACGAATGGATCCGCAAAGTACTGTGTCTCCCGCGCAACCTTTTCGCCCCTGAACTCCATGATGCTCACGGTGTAGGACGGCTTGTCATCATAAGTCAGGATGAATTCGGTGACCCAGAGATCCCCGCTGCCAAGGATTCGCCGGATAGAAAACCGCTTGTTGCTCGGCTGACCGGCGCGCTGGTTCTCTATGTTGGATCGACCGCGGGTTCGCTCGCCTGACTGGGGGTATTCCAGCACCGCGTCCTCGTGATAGATGAGGTGCTCGGTCTCAAAATCGTTGGCATCGGACGCTGCCCAATGCTGATCGAGTGCAGCGCGGATCACTTGATCTCGCGCTCCAGAGGACGGCTCGCTCTTTTGCTGATCGTTCATTTGAGCCTCCAATTTTGACAAGAAGCAGTTGAGAGGGAGCGGCTAAACTCCCTCGGCAATCCGAAAGTCCCTCTCCACGCCCGAACCAAGCGCAGCCAACGCCTTCTTATAATCCGCACTCTCATACGCCGCCAAAGCGATCTCGTAGCTATCGAACTCAACCACGACCGTCATCTGCTTCAACCCAGCCTCGTGAGCCGTAACGCCACTCCCCGGCGGCACCAGCGTGCGCGCGCCAAACTTCCCCAGCGCCGCTACAGCCAGCGTCACATAGTTTTTCATCGTCGCCTCGTCACCGACCTTCCGGTACGCCACTACCCAATAACCCTTCTTCATATCGTTCCCTCTCTCTCAAACAACAGTTGCCGCATATCTCGATTCTGAGATACGAGTGTTGGCGAAGCGGACCGCTTTCGAACCGGACTCCGACGCGAAGCTACTGACCTGCGGGCTTCGCACTCCCAGGGGTAATCTGCTCGATCACCAGCCCATGCGAGCCATTGCGCACGTAGTCTGTGCCGGTGACCGTCACTCGCTCTCCTGCGAACGGCATCAACCTCGAGTTCTGTAACGAAGAAGGCGTCTTGCTGTCGATCGGCAGAAAGACCGTGCCGTCATCGCGCAGGATCACCAGCGGCGACCCGTTCTTCGCGCATGCCTTCGCGCAGGCAACTCCAATCGGCTTATCGAGCCCCTTCGTGTACGCACACGCAGAGTCAATCACCCACCCTGACACCGTCACCTTGCTCCCGGCATCCGCGCCCAGCGCCGAGTAGCAGACAAAAATCGTAACCACCGCCAGCAATCTTCGAACACGCAAGCTCATAACCCTCATCCTCCCGACTCCCAGGTAACGCTACCCATCCTAATCTCTCCGGGGCCAAAGCATTGCCCCCGGCGTTTCACAAACCCGCCCCCCAAAAACCGATCCCCAACAATGCACCCAAACCGTCCGGGCCAGACGCTCAACCAGACGAGGGAAGTCCAAACCTTCGCGCGGGGTTCATCGCGCTAAGGTGCGTCCGAAAACTTGACACCCCGGCGGATTGTCGACACATCGAAACCTTTGCAAACCGCTTCGGATCGTGGCTTTCGTATCGTTGGTCGTCTTTATTTCTTCAGTGTGGGGGGGACGACAAGTGTCGGTGTTTCGACACATAGAAAGTAGGACGGCTGTGAATTCCGAAACCCTCGACGTGCGGTAACACGTCAGCTCGCAGGACCGCCTATCCAAGTTCCGAAGGCCCATCTCCAACCACATGGCCAACTTATGCCGGCTGAAAATGTGAAGCTTACCCAACCGGGCGGCCGATTGAGAAGCGGCCTGTTTCCGTGCGGACGGGGCCTGAAGCATTTGGCACATCTCTTGCATGTTGTTGGGAGGAGGAATCAATCACGAAGACTCTTTGTGCTCTGGTCTTGCCACAGCGCCCCTGTACATCCGGGATTCTGTCGCTTCTGACCGCTCTATTCGAACTCGGTTCGATCGCCACCGTGGCCACCGATATTTTTCCAGCGATCAGTCTTTTAGGAGAAACTGCAATGCAAAAAACGTCAGGCGTTCAAGCACCGTCGCTTACTCTCGCGTCCGGTGTAACCATCCCCGACAGCAAAATAGCTCGCGAAGCCACCGAATTGGTTCGCGATACAGAGAACTCTTTACTGTTCAACCATTCAAGCCGCGTCTACTACTTCGCCGCTGCAACCGGCAAACGCAATGGTCTCACCTTCGATCCTGAGCTGCTGTATGTGAGTGCAATGTTCCATGATATGGGTCTCACTCCAAAATACAGCAGCGCTGCAGATCGTTTTGAGGTAGATGGCGCCAACAGTGCTCGCGAGTTTCTTCGTCAGCATCGGATTTCCCAGCAAGACATTGACACAGTTTGGACCTCGATTGCGCTTCATACCACACCCGGCATCCCTCAGTACATGCATCCGGTCGTCGCGCTGTTGACCAACGGTGTCGAGATGGATGTTCTCGGAATCGCCTACTCCGAATTCTCCGATGCTGATCGCGAAGTAATCGTCGCCGCATATCCGCGCACCCAGCACTTTAAGGAGGACATCCTCCAGGCTTTTTACGAAGGCATCAAGCACAAGCCGGAGACGACATTCGGCAACGTGAAGGCGGATGTACTGGCGGACAAAGATCCAAAGTTCCAGCGCATGAACTTCTGCAGTATCATTCGCGGTTCGCAGTGGAAGGGCTAAGAAATCCTGCGGCGGGCGGTGAGGGAAAATCGCCGCATTCAGTTCAACCTTGCAAGCAAAATTTCTGAAAACGAAAGTGAGAGTTCATATGTCAAAACCCGAGCGCTTTACCAACGCAACCGGTTCTCCCGTGCCGGACAACACGAATATTTTGACAGCCGGTCGTCGTGGCCCGGCTCTCCTTCAGGACATCTGGCTTATCGAGAAGCTCGCACACTTTGATCGCGAGGTCATTCCTGAGCGCAGGATGCATGCCAAAGGCTGGGGGGCGTATGGAACCTTCACGACGACTCACGACATAACGAAGTACACCAAGGCCGCGATCTTCTCGAAGATTGGAAAGCAGACGCCCATGTTCGCACGGTTTTCGACGGTCGCCGGAGAGCGCGGCGCAGCCGATGCCGAGCGCGATATCCGCGGGACTGCACTGAAGTTCTACACGGAGGATGGAAATTGGGACATCGTCGGAAACAATACTCCCGTCTTTTTCTTCCGCGATCCTCTGCGCTTCCCCGACCTCAACCACGCCATCAAGCGGGATCCACGCACCGGTCTTCGGAGTCCTCAGAATAACTGGGACTTCTGGACGCTCCTTCCGGAGGCACTCCATCAGGTCACAATCACCATGTCCGATCGCGGAATTCCAAAGTCCTTCCGCCATATGCATCTCTACGGAAGCCACACTTTCGCGATGATCAGCGCCGACAACAAGCGGACTTGGGTGAAGTTCCACTTCCGCACGCAGCAAGGCATCGAAAATCTTACGGACGAAGTTGCTGCTGCTCTTGTGGCACAGGATCGGGAGAGCAATGGCCGGGATCTCCTGGAGGCAATCGATCATGGAAATTTTCCTCGTTGGACGCTCTTCATCCAGGTAATGACAGAGGAACAGGCAAAGACGCATAAGCACAATCCTTTCGATCTAACCAAGGTCTGGCCAATGGCTGACTACCCGCTGATCGAAGTTGGCGTAATGGAGCTCAATCGCTATCCGGAAAACTACTTCGCAGAGGTAGAGCAAGCTGCGTTCTCTCCGGCGAATATCGTTCCCGGAATAGACTTCTCTCCCGACAAAGTGCTCCAGGGTCGCTTGTTCTCTTATGGAGACACCCAGCGATACCGGCTCGGAGTTAACTTCAATCACATTCCAGTGAATGCTCCGAAGTGCCCATTCCAGTCCTATCACCGCGATGGCCAGATGCGCACAGACGGAAACCTTGGCGCGACGACGACTTATCACCCGAATAGCCAGGGATTGTGGGACAATCAGCCGCAATATGATGAGCCGCCGCTCCCGCTCGAAGGCGATGCGGAGCACTATGACCACCGGTTAGCGGATGATCACTGGGAACAACCGGGCAATCTCTTTCGCAAGATGACCCCGGAGCAAAAGCAGTTGCTCTTCAACAATACGGCTCGCGCGATCAATGGCGCTTCTCAGGAGGTAGTGGAGCGGCATATCGGCAACTGCTCAAAGGCTGACTCGGCATACGGAGAGGGTGTCGCCAAAGCCGTCTCGGCGCTTCAGCAACATGAAGAGTCGAAGGAGGTTTATGACGAAGTACCTCGCTGAATCATCTGGACCTTCTTCCTTGTTCTGACGATTGGGTGCACAGTCATCGGCCGCGGTGCCGATGCGCTCGCCCCATGACAATCGGTCTGCGCTCATGCTGATGATCTTTGCGGCGGTCATATCTCCGGGGGAGCCTCCAATCCGGCGGTTTCCCCGGGGATCTGGCTGCGCGGAAGGTACGAGACCTAAGACCGTCGCCCTGGTCCAAAACTTGAGTGCTCATCTTTGCCACCTTAGCCGGTCTTTGCTCTTCCCTCATCCTCGGCTCTCTCGATCTCCTCTTCTTCATACGGAGACCTGCTTTTTCGCAGGATGTAAATCGAGACGACCAGCACGATGACCGTTCCGGCCAGAAGTGCGAGTTCGACCATCGACGCCCGCAGTTTTGCCTGGCCGTCATTCGCCCAGTTTGCCGCGCTAGTCAGATTCGCTGCGTCCAGAGTAATGACGAGCATGCGCCGAATCGAAGCGATCAGACCGACAACCAGAAAAGGCTCGGTCACCAACGTATGCGACCGGATCGAGATTCGCACCGTATGCAATATCTCCACCAGCACCAGTACTACGAGGAGCCGATCGATCACCTCCACCACGGTCCTTGCCGATGCCTCTGTCGAGAGGCCTCGCCACAGCGCCTCGCCCGCAGAGAACAGAGCAAACAAGGCAGCGAGCGAAAGAATAAAACCCAGCGCGGCGTAGAGGACCATCTCCACCTGCGCCAGCGCTTCAGTGGAAATCAGTTGGAAACGATTATCGGTCGGCCTCGTGTTCGTCATTGAACTCACCCGTCATCAATAAAACAGCGTAACTCCGTCGGAGGAAAAAACGCCAAAAGAGAATTAGGCGTCTGACCCAGCCACAAAGCCAGGGCGTCACTTGTTTGAGGTATGGGCCCAGACAAAGATGCTCATCCATCATGCTTTTTGCTGTCAGGGGATTTCCACCCCGAAAAATTCCCGCACTTGACAGACCCGCACGCTGGAAACCGCGCCACAGCAATCCCGCAAACAAACCCTGTCCCCGCAGGAACACCACCCAAACCCGAAGTCCAGACCTAACACCTGTTTTTCGAATACTTTGCGCACTTTTGACGGGGGAGGGGGGATGCCTAACACTTCCGTGTCATTGGCTTATGAGGTACCTGCTTCTACTCTCATCACGTCGGTAAGCGAGGCTCCCCAATGAACGTCCTTCGCGTAGCTGTTATCTCCTCCCTCTTCACTGCCACTACCTTGTCCCTCGCGGCCAATCTGCCCCGCAATGCCCCTTCCTACAACGTCGTCGTCTGCCAGCCGAACGCACGTTGCATCCACCACAACATCTTCGGTCACGACTACAAGATACTCAGCACGGACAGTTACTCCGTCATGGTCTTCCTCTCCAACGAAGGCCGCTACACCCGCGCCGACGTCAGCATCACCAACTTAACCACCAACCCCATCAGCCTCTCCCCTGAGGACTTCCGCATCGAAGCCCTCTCCGGCCCGTCGAAAGTCTTCCCCTACGTCTCACCCGAAAACCTGCAAGCCACGCCAGTCTTCGTCTCCAGTGTCCCGTTAAATCAAGGGATCAGCGAAATCGAAGCAGCCAGGCAGAGAGCGGCACAGGACGCGGTTGATCTTGCGGCAGCGACTCCGCACCTGAAGGCAATCACGATCCCGCCCAACGAGGCTGTCCACGGCCGCGTCTATTTCGAGCGCGATCCAGGCGCAATGCGTCAGCCTGTCAACGTCGTGCTCCCCATTGCCGACACGGTATTCAAGTTCCCCGACATCATCAAGCCCTGAATCTAGCCTCCACCCTCGGCAAAATCCACCGCCTGGCCTTCCTGACACGCGAAATGGAAGTCACGGCCGCCGCGCGACACAACCGCAGCAAAATGCTTCTTGTTTCCGGGAGCGGGATCGCCGAAGTTCTGCTCGTTGACGTCAATCGCTGCAGCCCCGCTCCAGTTCAGCATCGTCTGCACAGCCGCAGTCACGTCAGTTGCCTTGGCGCCGCTCGGATTCCCGCCAGCAAGCGCACCGTAGACTGCGAACTTCACCGTAAAGACGGAAGGTGGATGCGTGACCCCGCCGCCATGATTGAAATCGATTGTCTGGTTCTCATCGCAGGCGAAGAAAAAGTCCGTGCCATCGCGAGTCACCAACGCTCCAAAGTGCTTTCCATTCCCTGGTGCTGGATCTCCAAAGCTCCCGTTATTGATGGGCACCACTCCACTCTTTTCGTTGATGAGGTTCTGTAAGCTTGCGGTCACGTCGAAGGCGTCAGCATTATAGGACTCACCGCCGGCCAGCGCGCCGTAGATAGCATATTTCACAACCAGTGCCATGATCTTCTCCTCCAGATTTCTGGACGATCTATAACTTGCTCTGGCCCACGTCTCGATTACGATACGCTTCCTCGTCGGCCTCACCCGCGCCTGTGCTAGATTTCTAGCGTAGAGCCATCTCATCAACACAAGGGACCCGGTACCGGCCAAGAAATCTGGTTTGGAGGTCTCATGAAGCAACTCACCACTCTCCTCGCCGCTCTCTTTCTGCTCTTCGTCTCCACCACCTGGAGCCAGCCGCTCGGCAAAAGAATCACCAACAAAGACGTCATCGATATGACCACCCTCGGACTCTCCGACGACGTCATCATCGCCAAGATCCGCAGCGCCTCAGCCGGAGGAGCCCTCCAGTTCGATACCAGTGTCGATGGTTTGAAAGAGCTCAAGGTCGCCAAGGTCTCCGATGAAGTTATCAAGGTGATGATCAATCCAGCTCCTCCCGCCGCCGCGGTTGTCGTCGCCGCCACACCCATCACGAACGACCCCAACCTCCCGCCCCCGGAGGTCGGCGTCTACTGGAAGAACGCCAACGCCTTCACCCGCATCGAGGGACAGGCAATTAGCCAGGCCAAGGTCGGAGGCAAGGCCGGCAGTATGTTCACCTACGGCCTTCGCAACGAACACTGGGACGCCTACCTCGACGGCCCACAATCGAAAAACACCATCAACGAAAACCAACCCGTCTTCTACATCTACGTCCCCGACGGAGCCAGCTCCTCCGACTTCGCTCTCATCATTCTCGAAAAGAAAGGCAACCGGAGAGAGTTCCAGATTGGTAGCTTCGGTGGCATCACGGGAGGCAAGTCCGGAGTCAAGGAGGACAAGAAAGTAGCCTTCACCGCGGAGCACGCCGGAATCAGGACCTACAAAATCATGCTGGCCGCACCGATGAAGCCCGGCGAGTACGCCTTCTTCATGGGCACCGGCCAGTCATCCACCATGGCCGGCGGCCAAACGGGTGGTGCCAGGTCAGGGGGTGCCGCTGCCGGACGCGTCTACGACTTCAGAATTCCAGAGTGACTTGGCTTGACAAAGCCTACCCGCGAATCAGGTTTGTCTCGGGTGTTCGGGCGACCTCAGACAGCAAAGTCCGGACCTATCTTTCGCTTTTCGAATACTTTGCACACTTTGACGGGAGGGGGGCTACCCATCGATCTCATGATCGGCCATCACATCGTCGCCGCGCCAGACCTTAACCGAACTCCACGGCGCTGGTGCTCCACTCCAAAAAGTACTCTCCGCAGGTAGGCCCAACGGCAAAAAGACCGCTGTGCATAGATACAAACTCCCAGTCGAAATGTAAGGCTCTCCCACCGACGGCTGATGCCCAGCCAGCCCGATTCTCAACCACCCCTTCTCATCAAAAGTGGCCGCCGGCGTCAGCGTTCGCCGTATCACCGCCGTCATCGCTCCTCGCACTTGAGCTGGCGTAACGGCCTCAGGCAGCATGTCGCGTAGCGCCATCTCTCCCAGCAGCTGAAACGCTCCGCACCGGTAAGCGATCGACCGCCCCACCACCGGATACGTCCCATCGGGCGCAATCATCCGCTCCTGCACTGCCGCGTATCTTCTCGCCCGGGTGACGATACCCTCCTTCATCGCCGCCCACTCGGGCTCCTGCCCACCCACTACATCCATCAGATTCAGCAAGAACGGCTGAATCACAAACGAGTTGTAGTAGTCCCAATGAAAGTGCGGTCCATCGCCATAAGTCCCATCCCCGAGATACCAGCTTTGGTGCTCCCTCAGCGCGTAGTCCACACGTGCCCGGTCCCAGTCTTCGCCCAGAACGAACAGGCATGCTTCAATCATTGCCGCAAACAGCAGCCAGTTGTTGAACCCCGCCAATAACCCACGTGTAGCTCGCAACCCATCCGCGAGTTGCTTCCTCACTGGCATGGGCAGCTTTTCGCGTAGCTCATGCGGAGCTCGCACAACAGCCAGCGCAAGGAATGCCGCGTCCACAATCGTCTGCCGGCCCCCGCCAAAGTTCAGATAGTCCGGCGATCCCTTGTCCACTCCAGCTGCAATCGCCCGCCGCGCCATCTCGCAGTACCGCTCCCGCAGCTCTCCCTCAGCCCCGCTCCGCGCGCCATGCTCCAGCCACGGCGCAATCCCCGCGAGCGTCCTTCCCAGCGCCTCGAGATACGTACACTTCCGCCTATCCTGCTCGCGTCCGGCAAAGGCCTCCACCGGCATCGATGCCTTCAGCCGCCGCTGGCTTAGCGCCTCGAGCGGCGGTCTCGCCACTCGGTCCAGCATCGCCACCCACGATGCCCGGTCTTCCCCAACGCCCAAATCTCCGCTAGCGGAAGCCCGCACTCCAGCAAACCCCACCTTGCCCAACGACGCCCCCGCCAGCAGGCACGACTTCAAGACCTCACGCCGTCTCATCCGAACCCGAACTTCCCTTTACTCCGAACATCTGCAGCAGGGCATCCGTAGCCTCCCGCGCATCTCTTATCTTGAAGTCCACATCCAGCCGCACCACCTTCGCTTCCGGTGCCAAAGCCGTGAGAGTCTGCACGACGGTCTCCGATGAAAGCTGGGGCGTTCCCGGGCCCACAACGATGTACTCCACCCCATCCACTCCCAGCAGAATCTTGGCGTCCCGAAACGAGCAGGTCGACTTCACATCGAACCCATGCTGCCCCAGGACAGTCCTCACAAACACGCACAGATCCGCCGAGTCATCGACAACCAGAACCCGCGGACCGCCTTTTTCGTTCGAGCCCTTGGCCGCCTTTTGCCGCAAAAACGAAAGGATTGCCTCTTCCTCTGTCGGATAGCTCAGCAGCATACTCGAGAGCTTTGTCATATTCAGCACATTCACAACAAACGGAGGCGAACCCGCCAGTCTCACCCCTCCGCCTGCACGGCCCATTCGCTCGGCATAGCGCACCAAAAGCCCCAGGGCGATGCTATCCAGCCGGTTGACCTCGGTGAGGTTCAACACAAACCGGCTGAACTCCCGGCTCCCCCGGTCCAGCTCCGTCTCCAGCGCCTTCACCTCTTCACCCAGAACCACGCGTCCGGTGCATTGAATGATGTACACATTCCCCACAAAGCGCGAACTCAGACTAAGCAGCATAGACTACCTCACCGATCTGTCTTCCAATAGAGTCACACACCAAGGGGTCGCTTCTCGATCCGCAAATTTGATTCCCTGGGAAAATCTTCCATCCATCATCGCATTGGAATCGCTCCGGCGCTGCTTTCTTTTCCCGTCTCGACTCCTCGTCCGGTGAGTTCCCGGATCAGGTCTACTTCTCGTTGGCGGTAAGGCGTATCGTCCTGTCGGAACACCTCATGAAACCAGATGGTCGGTTGTGTGAGGACATATGGCCGCTGCCAGGAGTCCCACGGCAAATACGTCTGTGTCTTGCCCGCCACCAGACCCCAGTTGATCGCTCCCACGTTATATTTCTTCGCAACCGGAAGGCTCCCGTCGAATGTGCTCCCATTCCCCCGGGCCATATACTCCGTGCAGATTATCGGCCTTCCGAGTGGCTTCAACTCGAGAATCCGAGCCTCAAACTCCTCCGGCCAACCGTAGTTGTGAAACGTAATCACATCCGACTCGGCCAGCTGAATCTTCGTCGTCGCGCTTTCCTTCTCCGTCTCGGACCAGTCGCCCTTCCACACCCCGCTGGTCAGCGGCTGTATCGGATGAACGGACCGTGCCCAGGCGAACACCTTCGGCAGAAGCTCCTCAACGCGCGCCACCTTGGCAACTTCATCCTCTGCCTTGTCTCCTCCGCGATTGTCCGGCTCATTCCACACATCCCATCCAAGTACTCGCTGATCCTTTGCGAACGCCCCCACCACAGCTTTCACATACGCTTCAAGCTCCGGCTCAACCCTCCTGTCCATCAGTCGTTCCTTCCCCGGGCTCTGCACCCAACCCGAGTTGTGCACTCCTGGAATAGGGGGATGTTGCGGGCCCAGATGCGGGTTCGTCTCCCAGCACGAATCAAACAACACCAGCAAGGGTCGGATGTGGTGCTTGGCCGCGATGGTCATAAAAACGTCCAGCCGCTGCGTGAAACCCTTCGGGTCTTGTTTCCATAACTGGTCCTGAAGAAACACCCGCATCGTGTTCATCCCAATTCCTTCGGCCAACCCCAGTTCCTTGTCGATAAGTCTCGGGTTGAAGGTCTCTGCCTGAAACATTTCCAGCTCGTTGATTGCGTCCGAAGGGACGAAGTTCGCTCCCACCAGCCACGGTTGCCTCGCGTACCAGTCATTGGCACGTTGGGTGCTCCAACGTCCGTCGTCAGCCGGACTCTGGCCTGGGGCGGCGGCACCGAAGGCAAATATCCAGGCCAGGAACAGAAATCTTACGCGGACCATGTGTTTTTCCTCCGGAATGAACTTTGTCACGCTCGACCAGGAACTCGGGCCGAAGCGGCAAATATAAAGGCCAAGAGCGGTTCTCACAAGCGATTCCCTCGAATCCGGCCTTTGTCATCTTCAAACCGAAATGAGAAACTTATAACGATATTGATTGAAATTCGCTCACATCCTGCTACCCTTAGAGGACAGGGCGAAATATCGTCCTAACGAAAGCAGGAAATAGAATGGCAACAGGTACAGTGAAATGGTTTAACGACGCAAAGGGCTTCGGCTTCATCACCCCCGAGGACGGTGGAGAGGACCTCTTCGCGCACTACACAGCAATCAATGCTTCTGGCTTCAAGTCGCTCCAGGAAGGCCAGCGCGTTACGTTTGACATCACCACGGGCCCCAAGGGCAAGCAGGCAGCTAACATCCAGCCCGCCTAATCCAACGGTAACGCCGCGCACGACTTCATGCGGCGAAGCCCTGCCCACCAGATTCCTCGAAGGGCTGTACGCGACGCGAATGCGAACGCTGCAGCCCTTCGCGTTTAACCCTCTACAACTAACGGGTAATTCTGTACCTCACTGGTAACTGTTACGTTAACTGTGATCGCAGGAGGCCCCATGACACTCTCTTCAAAGTTCCTGCTTGCAGCTGCTCTGGGTTCCACAGCTTCATGCTTTGCTGCCAGTATTCCCAAGACTATTCTTCCTGACAATGTAGTGCGTTGCGAGCCGGGTGCCGGCTGCGTCAACCAGACCCTGTACGGCCGCAATTATAAGGTTATAGCTACGCCACGCTTCACCGTCATGGTCTCCATCTCGCACGAAGGTATCTACACCCGGGCGGACGTCAGCGTTAGCAACAACACGGATACGCCCCTCAGTGTCTCTCCGGACGACTTCAGGGTCGAGGTCGTTACGCCTAAGCCCAAAGTGCTTCTGTACGTTCCTCCAGCGGAACTGAATCTCCCTCCAGCGCAACCAACGGCCGCCGCGCGCACTCCCCTGGGTGCGTCGCCGCAGGCTCCGGCATCCCCCGTGGTTGCACCAAATGTCGAGGCGTCCTTACCTGCCACACCAGAGGACGCGGAGGCACAAAAAGCCGCTCAACGTGAGGTTGCTGAAAGAGCGGCCGCCCAGCAGCCTCTTGCTGCAACCTCGATTCCGCCCAGCGAAGTTGCCAGGGGACGAGTCTACTTCGCAAGCGACAAGAAGGCTCAGCTCGTCAATGTGGTGCTCCCCATCGCTGGCGTTGTCTTCGAATTCCCGTACGCACTCAAACGATAAGTCGTAAAGATGGTGCAAAATGCCATGCCGAAAATGAGGAAAGACGTAATCTCCACAACTTACCTCCTGAAATCGATGTCCTAACTGACCGCTGCATCCCCATGCCCACTGGGTTGACGGCCATTGGGATCATCGGAGCGAAGGCTACGTTTGGGTTGAAGGTCAGTGGCGCTAAGCCAGAACGACGATCGACGAGGTTCGATGTCTTGGCGGGCCTTGGGGATTCTTCCTCGGTCTGCCAAGGTATCATCAACGAATGACCGCTGAATCCCGTGCGAAAAACATCAAAATCCTCATCTTTGACGTAGATGGCGTTCTCACCGACGGCCAGATCTTCGTCATTCCCGACGCTGAAGGCAATGGCATCGAGGCCAAGGGCTTCGCCGCCCACGACGGCCTCGGGATCTCGCTGGGACGTCTGGGCGGTTTGCGGATCGGCATCATCACCAAACGCAACTCCCGTACCGTCGCTATCCGCGCCAACGATCTGAAGCTCGAGTTCGTTTACCAGGGCCAGTCCCACAAAATGAATGCCATCAACGACATCCTCGCTAAAACTGGCGCAACACTCGACCAGCTCTGTTATGTCGGCGACGATATTATTGACTTGCCGGTCATGCGGCAGTGCGGGCTCGCCATCGCCACGGCCAACGCCCGCAAAGAAGTCAAATCCATGGCTCACTATGTCACTCCTAACCCCGGAGGCTTTGGAGGCGGCCGCGATGCGATCGACTTCATCCTCACAGCCCAAGGCACTCTGGGAAAAGTTATCGAGCAGTACCTCGACGAATCCAGCAACGCCGCGTCGGCGTCCGACGTCGGCGTAGGCAATATGTAAATCAGCGATTAGGCTGGTTAGCTGGTGAACAAGTTATCGAGCGTGCGCTTCCCCGGACGGCGTTTTGGACGCGCTACTCCACCCGCCGGTCGTTGACCTATGAACGGCGAACAAACAACGAACAAAATCGCGCTACAATCACCCAATGACGTTGGAAATTCCTGAATCACTCGCGTGGGCTCATCCCGTCACGGCGGAGTGGTTCGTCAATAAGTTCGGCAGCCCCACTGAGCCGCAAACCCACGGTTGGCCCAGCATTCTCGGTGGGGACGTCACCCTCATCTCCGCCCCTACGGGGAGTGGCAAAACCCTGGCTGCATTTCTGGTCTGCATCGACCAACTTCTTCGCGACGCCCTCTCCGGTCAGCTCGCCCCTTGCACGCAGGTCGTCTACGTCAGTCCACTCAAAGCCCTTTCCAACGACGTTCAGAAAAACCTCGACGGTCCACTAGCCGAGATCCAGCGCCTAGCCCTCGAGCGCGGTTACCTCTGCCCCGAGATTCGCACTGGCGTCCGCACTGGCGACACCCTTCCCAAAGAGCGCGCCGCCATGCTTCGCAACCCGCCTCACATCCTCGTCACCACACCTGAATCCCTTTACATTCTCCTTACCGCCGGCAAAAGCAGGGAACACCTACGTCGCGTCCACACCGTCATCGTGGACGAAATCCATGCTGTGGCCGATGACAAACGCGGCTCTCACCTTGCTCTTTCCCTGGAGAGATTGGACGCTCTGGTTACGGGAGAAAACCGTCTAAGCCCTGGCCAATTCCTGACTGGCATTGCGCGACCGCCGCAAAGAATTGGCCTCTCCGCCACTCAAAATCCGATTGAGCTGGTAGCCGATTTTCTCACCGGTGTCCACCCTGATCGCAAGCCCGCCACTATCATCCAGGTTGGCCAGCGCCGCCAGTTGGACATCGCCATCGAAGTGCCTTCCGACGAGCTCAGCTCGGTCACCAACACCGGCATGTGGACCGAGATATTCGACAAGCTCGCGGTGCATGCGCAAAACCACCGCTCCACCCTCGTCTTCGTCAATACACGCCGCCTCGTTGAAAAGATCGCCTTCGAGCTTGCCAACCGCATCGGGCCTGAAAACGTCGCTGCCCACCACGGCTCACTCTCTCGGGTCCTGCGGCTCGATGCGGAACAGCGATTGAAAAATGGGCAGATAAAAATATTGATAGCCACGGCCTCGCTGGAGCTCGGCATCGACATCGGCGACGTCGACCTGGTGTGTCAGATCAGCACCACCCGCGCCGTATCGGTCGCGATGCAGCGCATTGGACGTGCCGGTCACTGGCGAGGAGCCGTCCCCAAAGGCCGTTTTTTCGCCACCACGCGGGACGATCTCGTCGAGCAGGCGGCGCTTGTTCGGAAGATGCGAGCCGGCGAACTCGATCAGTTAGAAGTTCCACAACAGCCCATCGACGTCCTGATGCAGCAGATCGTTGCGGCCTGCGGAGCCGAGCCATGGGAAGAAGAGGTTCTCTACACCACCCTTCGCCGCGCCTACCCATATCGCAATCTCACGCGCGAAGCCTTCAATGAGCTCATCAACCTGCTCACTGAAGGCATCGAGTCGTCCCGTGGCCGCTACGGAGCTTATCTGTTGCGCGACGGCGTTCACGGAATTCTTCATCCTCGGCGCGGGGCGCGTAGTATTGCTATCTCCAACGGGGGAGCCATCCCTGATGTCGCTCTCTACAACGTCATCCTTCAGCCTGACGGCGTGCAGATCGCCACACTCGATGAGCACTTCGCCGTCGATTCTTCCCCTGGCGACGTAATCCTTCTTGGCACGTCCAGTTGGCGAATCCAGCGCATTGAAGCTGCAGGCCGCGTCTTAGTGGAAGACGCCCACGGCGCTCCGCCCACGTTACCCTTCTGGGAAGGCGAAGCCCCGCAACGCACCGCCGTCCTCTCTGACGGAGTCGGAAATCTCCGCGAACAGATCGCTGCGCGCACGGCAAGTGTGGTGCCCGGGTACATCTCCGCGGCCGATCCGGAGGTCGAGTCCACCATTGCCTGGCTCATGCAGGAGTGCGGTGTTTGCGAGTCCGGAGCCCGCCAGCTTATCGTTTACATCGTCACCGGCAGGGCAGTTCTCGGTGCTGTCCCCTCTAAAACGACTCTTATCGCCGAACGTTTCTTCGACGACGGCGGCGGAATGCAGCTTATCCTGCACGCTCCCTTCGGTGGCCGGGTCAACAAAGCCTTCGGCCTCGCGCTTCGTAAACGTTTCTGCCGCGGCTTCAACTTCGAGCTGCAGGCGGCAGCTACTGACAACGGTATCAACATCTCCCTCGCCGAACAGCACAGCTTTCCATTGTCCGACGTCTTCAACTTCCTTACTGAGCAGACCGCCCGGGAGCTCCTCGAACAGGCTTCTATCGCTTCGCCCATCTTCAAGAACCGCTGGCGCTGGGCCGCCTCGCGCAGTCTGCAACTCCTGCGGATGTCCAAAGGAAAACGCATCGCCCCGCAGATTCAACGCATGCGCTCCGACGACCTCATGGCCTCGGTCTTTCCTCAGGCTGCAGCGTGTTTCGAGACCATTGTCGGCGATATCCAGATTCCGAACCACCCTCTCGTGAACGAGGTCATGCAGGACACGCTGCAAGAAGCGATGGACCTAGACGGGCTCCTTGAACTGCTGCGCGGCATTAAAGACGGCACCATCCGTTGTCTTGCCATCGATACCCCGACGCCGTCCGTCTTTGCCCACGAACTTCTCAACGCCAACCCTTACGCCTATCTCGACGAAGCCGGCCTGGAAGAACGCCGCGCCCGTGCCACGAGCCTGGGACGCACCCTACCTGAAGAGCCCGGCAAGATCGACCCTGCCGCCATCGCTGCTATCCGCAAAGAGATCTGGCCCGACATCCGGGACGAAAATGAGCTTCATGACCTTCTCCATTCCCTCATCGCTCTGCCACTCACGGTCATTGACCGCGAGGAAAGCCGCCACTGGCCGGGGTTTTACGATCGCCTCAACCAAAAGGGCCGGGCCCAGACCCTCGATCTCAACGGCACACCATGCTGGGTAGCCACCGAGCGCCTCGCCCACATCGGGATACTCTCTGCATTGCCCGAGGACGTCCTCATTGTGAGTGAGGCGAAGAATCGAAGTGGTGTTTTCGAGACACAACAAGAGGCAAAAAGTTCAATCGATAAGATTACAAAAGAGGCGGCAACTCAAAAATTAGCTCAGGGCTGGTTACAAATCCTTGGTCCCACTTCCGCGAGCGCGCTGGCCGCTTCCCTGAGCATAGATCAAGCCTCCGTATTTCAGGCATTCCTGGCGATGGAGATGCAGGGCCTCCTCATGCGAGGGACCTTCGAATATCCGGCACCGGAACCCGACGCGGACCACGACATCGAATGGTGCGAACGCCGTATCCTGCAGCGCATTCACCGTCGCACTGTCGCGACCCTCCGCAAACAAATAGAGTCCGTTACTCCCGCCAACTACATGCGCTGGCTTCTCCAGTGGCAACATCTCGCCCCGCAAACTCAGCTGACCGGCGAAGAGGGCGTCTTCGAAGCCCTCCGCCGGCTCGAAGGGTTCGAGGCCCCTGCCATCGAGTGGGAACGTACTCTGCTTCCGGCGCGCGTCGCCAACTACGATCCTCGCCATCTCGATGCCCTTTGCCTCTCCGGAGCCGTAGGCTGGGGCAGGATTTCCCCCCATCCAGCATGGTCATCCGCAGACGAAAACTCTCGGCCACGCAGAGTGGTCCCCACCAATGCCGCCCCCATTACGTTCTACGTCCGCGAGACCGCCGACTGGCTCCCCTACGCTCTCGCCCAGGAGTCGGTCGAAGAAGAAAAACTTATTGCGGCCCTCAGCCACGACGGTCTCCAGTTGCGGACAATCCTCCAGCAACGCGGAGCCTGCTTCGCGAACGATCTCCAACGTGTAGCGTGTCTGACCAGCCAACAGACCCAGCACGCTCTCTGGGAGCTCGCCACCGCCGGTCTCGCCGCGGCTGACGGATTCGATCAACTCCGCGCCTGCATGGATCCCCGCCGCCGTTCCACCACCTTCGATACCCCAGGCAAGCGTCCCACACGCAACACCGCTGGCCGCTGGTCTCTTTTCTCGGAGGAGCTCGATGCCACTGCAACCGCGATCGAAAAAGCGCGCCGCACCGACGCTGCCCTCGAGTCCTTCGCTCGTCAACTCCTCAACCGGTATGGAGTCCTCTTCCGCGACCTCCTCACCCGCGAATCCAATGCTCCTAAATGGCGCGATCTGCTCAATATTCTCCGCCGTCTTGAGGCCCGCGGCGAGATTCGAGGTGGCCGCTTCGTCTCTGGCTTCTCCGGCGAACAATACGCTCTGCCCGAAGCGGTCGAATCCCTCCGTGAAGCACGTTCCCGCGAATGCACCACCATCATTGCAGTCGCCGCCGCCGACCCAGCCAACCTTGCTGGCATTGTTATACTTGGCGAGCGGATCCCCGCTGTCCCCGGCAAGCAAGTTTTCTATCGCAACGGCAGCCTCCATCTCGACGGTAAGCAGGAGACTACCTCAGTCGCCGAGTTCCACACGACTCTGCCGCCCGTACCAATCCTTCAGCCCGCAGTAGACGCTCGCATAAGATTGTTTTAGCCATGTCGGATCCCACCGATTCCAACCAGGATCTGCCGCCCCGCTCAGATGCCACCCTAGACGATCTGCGCCCCGAAGACTTCTACTACGAAGGGCCCTACCTCGTTTTCACCGCGGAGTACCACCTCAAGCGCGGGTACTGCTGCAATTCAAACTGTCGTCACTGCCCCTACAAATAAATCAGTGCTGCATTGGTGGAAGCGCAGGCACTTCACTGCGCGCGCTCTTCACCGGCGTCGCGCTGTTATGCAGAGCCTTTGCATTTTCCACCAACAGGAGCACTCTCGGATCCTTGCGATATTTTGCCATTTCACTATCCGCACGCATCGCGCTTAAGACATCGAAGCCTGCTTCACTCGACATCGTCAGGTAGTGCAGCATCTTGGCCTCGTCGCCCAGCTCCAAATACATTCGCGCCAGCTCAAAACAGTAGCGTGCGTGGTCTTCGGGCGAAACCATGTGAGCCGTCAGACCGCCGGCCCCATCGTGGTGTGCCACATCAGGATCGAGGTTGACGGCTATTTTGAACTGCTCTCGAGCATGCTTGTAATCCTTCTGTTCAAAGAGCGCAGTCGCCAGGTTCGAGTGATATATGGCTGAATTCTTGTTGAGCTTGATCGCGTTCTTGTAGTCAGAGACCGCGATGCCCAATCGGCTGTCGATGTACTCCACGGCTCCGAGGTTATTCCACGCAACTGCATCCTTCTTCTTCAATTTCACGGCACGGGAAAAATAGGCGCGTGCCGCTGCAGTATGCCGGAGCTCGAGTTGGGTCACGCCGAGCTTGTTCATCAGCTCGGCTTCATCGCCGCCGCGGTGCAGCGCATAGTTGTAATAATCAATCGCGTCTTCAGGAAAGCGCCGCGCTCGCAGAACATCGCCCACCGTCTCCAGTTGCTGGGCAGTCGCAATTGAGGGATCCGGCAGGTGAAGGCGGATCGATTCCCATTGAGGATCCTGATGGCGCAACTCGCGCGGGCTATCAGTCGGATTCGGGTTTTGCTGCCAACCTGTATTTAATTCGCCAGAGGCAGACGGGGAAAAACTTAGGAGGCCGAAGAAGAGGAGCGAACACGAAGCGAAACGAAGATGAGGACTCATGGCGAAACCTCACACGGTTGAGCAAAATCATCCTCTCCTCAGACACCACTGTCAATAGCAAGCCGGTCAGGGAATTGGCGACGGCGCTGCGGGCGTTCCTGTTGCGGGAGCGACCGCGGGTACCGCTCCCGGTTGCACCATCAGAGCCATCCGGGGAAAGCTGAAGCTCCCGCCTGCATCGTCAATCACGTTCACCTGGCAAATATAGGTCCCCGGCTTCAACTGTGTCAGCGGAACATCGAACTGAAACGCTACCGCCCCGCGCTCCGGGATGTTAACCGTCTTCGCCTCAACCAGTGGCGTCTCATAGACCTTCACGCCCCCGCTCAGGAACTCGATGCTTGTCAGCACTCGCACCGGCCCACCCTCGCGCCGCGTCAATCCGGGCGATGTGGCCGGCACCGACTCACTTTTCTGCCTTGCAGGGTCGTAAACCTCGTAGAGAAAATAAAGATGTTGATCCTGCCGGAAGACATGCGGGACATTCGGAATCCATTCCACGCCATCGCGAACCAACGGACTCATCGTCTTCTTGCCTGGACTCGGGACCCGCTGGCTCGCCAGCACAATTGAGCTGAGCTTCAAGGGCACCTTCTTTAGATCCGGAACCTGCAAGTCCGTTTCAAAGCTGCCCATCGCGCCTGTCTGGTTCTCCCGGACGACAAATTTGAGGTGGTACTTGCCCGGCGCCAACGTAAATCCAGTCGAGTACTGAATATTCTTCTTCTGGACTTGCTGCGCCGCGTCCAGCGCCAGCTTCACATTGTCGCGAACATTCCCGACAATGATCCCTTGAGCATTCTTCACCTGGCCGATAATGTCGATGTTTGTCTTGTCCTTGTCGCCATTCTTCACAGGGTGGATCTGTGAGCCGGGAACGATTAGAGAGATTGGAATAAAGAACTTGTTCTCCTCCATGCGGAAGTAAAGGGCTTGCAGATACACCGCAACATCGGTCGCGGGCAGGTCACTCTGCATCTGCTCCGTCAGCGCCTGCTCGCGGTCCTCGTTTTTCTGATGCTGGAAGTCCGCCGGCGCATAGTACCCGGGACGGTACTCAATCTTCGCGTCGCTGCGGTTCAGCTTCACCGTTAGATGGCGATAGCTACCGTCGCGCCTCGTGTCGGTCGAGTGGAAGCCAAGAATGTAGTAAGCCTCCGTATCGTGCTGGACCTGCTGAAATGCGGGCGCAAAATCATTCGAGTCAAAGAATGCCTTCCCGCCTGTATCCGACGAGAGGGTAGCCAGGACTTCCTGCGAACCGAAATTCGCATTCAGCTGGCTCTGCATTGCTCCACCGCTATAAGCTGCCGTCCCCCTCAGGCTGCCCGTTGAAGCATTACCCACGGGAGGCAGCGCCTCCAGACCGCGCGAATCGACACTATAAATCGCCATATTCGCCTTCACTGCTTCATTCGTCGCCGCACGCATGCTCGCCTGGTTTTCGATGCCCTGCCGCGTTAACCCGCCGCTGAAGTACAACAGGCTCTTTCGCTGATCTACCCGCTCTAACGACTTCGCAATCGTTCGAATTGCATACAACTCCCGATCCGTATTGAGGGCGTTGTACTCGCTGTCGTCTGCGGTGAAGCTTGAAGCGTCATCTGCTGTCCCAGCCGAGCTTCCCCCTTCATTTCCATTCGCAAACCCGGTTCCCTCAGTCCCGTTGTACTTCCCCAAACCCTTCAGCAATGCTGCTTTGTCCGAAGTAAAGTCCTGCTCCATGCTCAACCCGGTTGCCATGCTCACCAGCGCCACCAGGTCCGCCGGCTGCATCTTCTTGTTCACGTAGTCCTGCGCCGACTCCACTGCCCGGTCGATATCCTCCGGTTGCATGCTGCTCAGGTCGAAGAACATTACGATCAGCCGATGGTCCTTCAGTTGCGCTGGACTCGCCGCAAAATTGTTGTTCAGCAGGTCGGCGATCGAAGCCTTTCCCGTAACCGTCGACTTCTCTTGTAGCACCGCCGCTTCATTCACATTCTGATAGTCAAACGAGGCGATCTTCTGCGGCTTTCCGTTCTCGAGGATCGTAAAATCGCTCTCCTTCAGGTCCTTCACGACCTCGCCCGTCTTCTTGTCCCGCACCACCACATTCGTCAGTACGATATCCGTCTGTACCTTCAGAGTAAAAGTTCCAGCCGGGCTCTCCTGCTGCTGCGCGAACATAGAGGTTCCCGCCATCGCACCAATCGTTACCGCCGCCACCAAGCGTTGCATAAACGCACCGATATATTCGCCTCGTCTGCTCTTCGTTCTCTTGAACCAGTGCCGATGATTCATTGCCAAGACTCTCTCCACATCAGAACCTGCTAACTAATCGCCGTCTTCAAAACCGATACCGCGCCAGCACTGTAAGCGTCCGCATCGGCGCTGCTCCCGTTACCTGTCCAAACGTCGGCGAGTTCAATATCGTGTTGATTCCCGAGAATTGAACAATATTGAGAGCATTTGCCGCCGTCACACGCGCTTCGAACGACCGTGTTTCTCCCAGCTGCACCGTCCGCGACAACGAAACGTCCACCACTTTTGTCCCCGGGCCTTCGATTGAATTTCGCGACGCGGTTCCATACTGACCGCTGGGCGGAGCACTAAACGCCGCCGTATTGAACCAGTTGCCAATCTGTTTTGCCCCGCTGATCGGCACGTTGAAGTTGCGGTTCGGGCGCAACGAGCTGCTCGAGCCAGTCGCCGTCTCCTGCACTGTCAGCTGGTAGTTCGGCGTGTAATAGGTGCCAGTCGCGAAGGTGAAGTCTCCCGAGACCGAGAATCCATCCAGCGCCTTCGACCAGAATCCGCCCTTTGATAACAAAGCTCGATTGGGCCCAAATGGCAGCTCGAACACCCAGTTGCCCGTCAGCTTTTGACGAACGTCGAAGGAACTGTTGCCCTCCTCTGCGGCAAGGTCGTTAGGGTTCTGCGCCACGGTCTGTGCTGACCCGCCAATCGAAGAGGAATTGTCGATTGAGTGCCCATACTGATAGGTCCCCTGCAGCGATATCCCCTTCTGCATTCTCTTCCGCACATTCACGCGCAGCGCTTCAAACCGCGAGTATCCGACTGAGTTCTCATAGGCGAAGGGCTGCGCCCCGGGGTTCAACACTCCTGTAGCCGTCCGGTTTGGCGCCTCCACCAGGTCCAAGGCTCCGCCATATGAGCCGTCGTAGCCAATGTTGGCCACGATTCCCATCGGCAGAGTGCGCTGAATATCAAGGTCCCAGATCTGCACATGCCCCAGCCGATAGTTTAGGAATGCGCTGTAGTTACTTTGCACCGCCGCGTTGGAGCAGTTGAACGCTCCCGCAAGCGTAAATTGCTCGAACGTCCCACACCCCTGTTGCCCCGCGAGATTCGTCTGCGTTACGGCAAAGGGTTGCTGGTTGGCCAACTGCCGCGCGATCGTCGCATACTGCCCCGTGTTGTAGTTGATCCCGTAGCCCCCGCGGATCACCGTCTCCTTGAAGAACTTCGACTTCGGGCGGTACGCAAACCCGAATCGCGGCGAATACATGCTGCGATCGGGATTGACCAGCGATCGCGGGAAGGATCCGCTGAATTCGCCCGTCTGCCCTGGCTGGACCGCCTCCACCTCAGTGAAGTTTGCATTGTGGTCCAGGTTCACTAGCCGGTTATATTTCTCGACATACGGTGAAAAGTACTCGTATCGCAACCCGAAGTTCAGCGTCAGGTTTGCCTTTGCTCGCCAGTCATCCTGCGCATACCAGTCAAAGACATTGGCGCGCAGATACGTTTTGTTCAGGCCCGCCTGCACCGCGGCCTGCTGAGGTAGCCCGAGAAGAAAGTCTGCAAATCCCGATCCGCTGGGTGGCAGTACTGGACAGGTCACCGTGCTCGAAGGAGTGCAATCGGCTGCGGGATTTTGCGTCGCATATCCTGTAAAGCTGAATGCACCGAGGGGTGTGCTCGGCGTCGCGCCCAAGAGATTGGACGGCGTGCCGCCGATTGAATCCGCGTGCACCCGCCGAATGTCCAGTCCGTAGCGCATATTGTGCTTTTTGTGGCTATAGCTCACAAAATCGCTGAACGAGATCGTCTGATTGATTGTATTGTTCGGTTGCCCGTTGCTCAGCCCGGTAAAGGCAGTCGCACCGCCGAATGACAGCGAAGGCACACCGTAGTAAAACGGGTTCGTCTGGATCGTCGGGTCTCCCACCAGCACACCCGCCTCCACGGCTGGATTATTCAGACCATTCGTGAAGTAGTTCTGCGTCGTCACATGCGCGCGGTTCCAGTTGATCGAGGCATTATTGGTGATGCGCCCATAGCCGACCGTGTAGCCTGCCGTTACGCCATACCCCTCGCTGGACGTCGACCCGCCCAACGGCAAGAAGATGTTCCTGATGTCACTCGCTGTGTGAGAGTAGCTCCCATTGAAGTTGATATTCTGCCGCAGGGTCTTAGGCGCATTGGCCGCCTGCCGCCCGCCCCCTCTGCCAAAGCCCGTGCTCTGTCCGAAGTTCCGCACATAGCGCAGCGCCGCGGTGGTCGCATTCTGCCCCGCATTAGTCACCGTCTGGTAATTATTCAGCGGCCCGGCATTCGGAACGTTTGGTGCAGGATAGTAGCTCAACAACGCAAGCGCCTGCGGCGACATTGGAGTCTGCGCGTTCTTCAGGTTATTGCTAGGGATTGGCAAGCCCGTCGTCGGGTCATATAGCGTCTGCGCTAGCCCCGAGAAGTCGCCGCTTCGCTCCGCGAGTGTCGGCACCGTTCCATTGAAGATTTGCGGATTGATGTTCCTCTGTCCCGTTACGTTGAGAAAGATGAACTGCTTCGCGCTTGCCTTCACGAGTCCTGGAATTGAAGGTGATCCCGTGAAGCTCACGCCGAAACGGTTCGACATGGACGAGGGCTTCACTACCTGCGCTCCTGGCTCTCCCAATGCGGCAGCCACTGAGAAAGGCGCCGCATTCAATGCACCATTCCCTCCCTGATAGAACACTGCCCCATGCGGCTGCGTCGGGTTGAACCCCCTGAAAGCGCCGCCGCCTCCACCACTGCCGCCTCGGCCACCACGGCCGCCTCCACCGCCACCGCCCCCAGGTCCGCCAAAGCCTCCACCACCCATCAGGCCACCCAACATCCCTGCTACCGTATTCGCCATATCGCCTGCAGCTCCACCCTGCCGCTGCGCCTGTGCGATCGCGTCCTGCACCCGCTGCCGGATCTCGTCCTCGCTGTAACCTGCCAGCCCATTCGTCTGTCCCTGGGCGCCACTTACCGTTACCGAATCCGCGCTCGCCGCGTCTCCTCCCAGCCCGCCTAGCGTAGGCAGCTGCGCACCTGCATTGCTGCCTGCACCAGTGCTCGCATCCGTCGCATCGAGGCCATCGCCCGTCACGCTTAGTGCCTGTAATCCACGTGCAACTCCGGCGCCGGCAGACGCGGCTTGCCTTGCCTCCTGTTCCTGGGCTCGCGAGGCAAGTTGCATCACAAACTCTGCTACCTGCGTGGGCTTCCCACCATTCTGTCCCCCGGCATTAATCAGAACCTCCTGCGTCCCCGTCGCGAAGGCCGCTAGTTCCGCCTTCACCACATACCGCCCGTTGCGAGGAATCGTCATCGCAAACGCACCGTTCACATCTGTCGTCGTCGCATATTTTTTGCCCGTGAGCGTATTCGTCGCCGTTACCGCAACACCTGGCAGAGGCACCGTGCCCGCTTTCACTGTCCCTCTAATTGTTCCGCCACTCGCTTCAGCCGTAGTCGTCGTGGGACTCGGCGCTGATTGCGCTGCGGCTGTAGCAGGCGGTTCGACCTGTGCCGGCGGGCTCTGGCCCCACACCGCGGTGCCTAACAAAAAACTCAACGTCGTAGCCTGAATCAGTCGCCGCACACACCCTCGCCGTGAAGAAATAAAAAGAAACGCGGAGCACTCAGAAAAGAAAACGGAGTGCCAAGAGAAAAGTTCAGTCTGCGAAGAACTTCAAGACAGCCAATTTCTGCGCTACTGCGGCGCTGTGGGGGGTGGTGTTGCCGGAGGAGTGGTTGCTACTGGTGCCGCGGTTCCCGGGGAGCCAGGTGCTGCACCTTCGGGCCTCCGCCGCCTCTGTCCCATGCTGCCGGTCATCACACCCAGCTCACTGGGCAAAAAGACGCCATTCTTCAAGCCGCCACGCCCGACGATCGAATCTCCCACCTTCATGTCCGCAAACGTAATACTCTCTCCGCTCGCTGAACCGCCCGCTCCTGATGTACCTCCAGCTCCATTCCCGCGACTCTGAGCCTGACCTGCCGGTACGTCTACTACACCTGCTCCCGTCGCCATCGCAGACATCCCACGTCCGCCGCGCTTGAAGGAAGTATTCTCATCCACAGCAATCACCTGGCTCACGCCATCCGGCCTCTCGACCGTTATCTTCAACCCATCCAGATCAATTGCCGTCACCTTGCCGGTGATGTACGTCTTACCCATATTCTCGCGAGCTTTCTTTACTTGCTCGGCATCGACAACCGTCACGAACACCGCATGGACTGTCTTTGTCGCAGGGTCCAGCACACCCATCGCGCCAACGCCATCGCCCGCCTTGATGTCAGCAAGCTTCACCGGCTGCCGATCCTTCATCAATCGAGTATTCGCGGAGATCGCCACTTGGTAAACGTCACCCGCATCCGTCTTCACCGTCAGATGATCGGCAGCCGAAGCCGTTACCGTGCCCCGCACCATCTGCCCACCTGCAAACGATGCTGCACCCGGCCGAGCATCATCCTGGCCGCCTTGTGCTATCGCCGACGCTGCGGGAAGCGCCAAAACAGCAGTCGCCAGAGCAATCCGCACAAGCCAGTTTTGCGTCGAACTCATCGTCATAATAAACCTCCCGCCTGCCGTCCCTTGGGGAGCAACCTCTACATCTACAGACGGTTCCCTTTCGTGAAAGACTCCATCTCGATCGAAAACTTCCGCACAGCCAAACGCCGCCGCTCTCCTGTCGCCTATCCTCACTCTGGTCAAAGCAGTCTGCACTAAACTACCGCCATGCACCTAGTCGCCCACCCCGCCGATCCACACATCGAAGCCCACTTCGAATCCACTGAGACAGTCCGCGACATCGTCATTGGTCTCTCCGACGGCCTGACTGTCCCCTTCGCTCTTGCCGCTGGACTCTCTGGAGCTGTCACGTCATCCCACATTGTTGTCCTTGCCGGTCTCGCCGAGATTGCTGCAGGCTCCATCGCCATGGGCCTTGGCGGATACCTCGCGGCAAAGGGAGATGCCGAGCATTATTCCTCGGAAAAGAAGCGAGAAGAACGTGAGATTGTAGAGCGCACACGAGATGAAGAAGAAGAGATCTACGAGATATTCGGGCAGTACTCCGTCGATCGCGCTAGCGCGACACCCGTTCTGCATGCGCTCAAAGCGAACCCTGACGCGTGGGTCGATTTCATGATGCGTTTCGAACTCGGGCTGGAAGAACCTGCCTCGAATCGGGCTCATCGCTCCGCTCTCACCATCGCTGCGTCTTATGTCGCTGGAGGGCTCATCCCTCTGCTCCCCTACTTCTTCGTTCACCCAGCTTCAGCTACAGAATCCCACCTGGTTCCTGATATTGGCACCGCCTTCGCTTATTCCGTAGTCATTACTCTTGTGGCTCTTGCAATCTTTGGAGCCCTCAAAGGGCGATTAGTCGGTACCGGCTGGCTTCGCAGTGCCATTCAGACCGTCACTATAGGTGGAGCGGCCGCCACTGCTGCCTATCTACTGGCCCGCCTTCTCAACTCTCACTACAACTAGAGCACGGGTCGTGTCCCCCCTCCCCATCATATTGCGCAAAGTATTCTATTGATGAGGTTTCGGTCCGGACTTAGGATTTGAGAGTGGGGTTAGAGGAGTTTGGTAGTGGCCCACAGCAAGGGAAGGGAACGAGTTTTGGGCTGGCAATTGTCAAGAAACCAATAGTGCCAAGAAGGCGACTACGATACCCGCCGCACCAATGGTTAAACCGAGAAGAAAGAAGGCTCGGTTCCGCGTGAAGAGCGTGATCGAGCATAAAACGACCGCGATTTGCAGAAGTGCTTCCCCGAGGTCGTAGCGGGCCGCTTTGGCCTCGGCCTTGGTGACCTCCTGCTCAAACTCGCGAGCTTTATCTTGCTCCTCGGCCAGGTCTTTTTGCCACTTCTCGATATGTGCCTGATATTCCTTGGACTTAGCGGCGACGGCGGCAGGGTCATTGCTGGGCTGAAGGGCCAGCAAGTCGATGTCGACCGAGAGATTGTCCATGCGGATCTTTTTGGCCTGGTATTCGTTCCACTGGTCGCCGGCGCGCGACTGCATCAAGACGGCCTCTGTGTGGCTGCGATGGCCGAGAACGGTGACCATTGCGACTAAGACAGCCAGGATAGAGATTCCGAGCGAGATGATTCTGAGGGACTCGCCCCCGCCTTCACCGGATTCCTTCATTCGATTGGCAAATTCCTGGACTTCATCTGCTTCCATGGTGGGATGATTCTAACGCCAGGCAAGGATTTCTACAGGAAATGCGAGATTTCAACAGTCGAAGGGTTGCACAGAGGGTTTCAGACTGATACTCTCAGAAAGTCGCAAAGAGGAATAGCGGCTTGCACGGAAGTGAAAAGCGCGGTATTCTAAGTGAGTTGCAAGGAAAGAATGCTTCTCACCTTGGCCTCGGCAGCAAAGGGCCGGCAGTAAAGGGATGATGGAGCGCAGTCCAAGAGTTTGATTCGCGGTTGAGAGCCAAAAGGCCTACCGGCAATCCAAACCCAAGCCACTGCAGTCATAGGGTAGTCCCAGGAGCTAAGTGCTCCGCGCTCGTTTTCGGGCGTCATGATGTTTTGAAATTTTGCGCTGTGCGAACGAGGTCGAATCCTTGGCGTTTCGAAGAAGAAAATCTTCGGAAAAGCAAAAAAAGATTTGACAAATGAGTTCAAGATTGATAATCTTGAAAAGTTCGCTAAAACGTCACTAGCCGCTGAAGTGATCCTCGAAGAGCCGAAGTAGGGCCGAAGAAAGCAAGTCGAGAGATCCCGCCGAGTGGTAACAAACAGACGATAAACAGCGCATCAAGTTCGAGGACACAAATCTGGCTTATGCCGATTTAGTCCTTGATCCAAAGCTGCCCGCTTAGGCGGATGCAGTTCGGATCTTTGACAACATAGTTGAACGTGCCAGTCGTGAGATGATACGAAATTTGGTTTAGTCATTCTCACTAGTTATAAACCTCCGGGTCTTTCGAGCACCGGGGGCGCTTGATCCACCCCGACCCCTGTCGATGGACGGCAAGCAAACCAAGATTAAACGAGAGTTTGATCCTGGCTCAGAATCAACGCTGGCGGCGTGCCTAACACATGCAAGTCGCACGAGAAAGGGGAGCAATCCATGAGTAAAGTGGCGCACGGGTGAGTAACACGTGAATCATCTACCTCCGAGTGGGGAATAACTGAGAGAAATCTGAGCTAATACCGCATAACACTTACGAGTCAAAGCAGCAATGCGCTTGGAGAGGAGTTCGCGGCCGATTAGTTAGTTGGCGGGGTAATGGCCCACCAAGACGATGATCGGTATCCGGCCTGAGAGGGCGCACGGACACACTGGAACTGAAACACGGTCCAGACTCCTACGGGAGGCAGCAGTGGGGAATTTTGCGCAATGGGGGAAACCCTGACGCAGCAACGCCGCGTGGAGGATGAAATATCTTGGTATGTAAACTCCTTTCGATGGGGAAGATAATGACGGTACCCATAGAAGAAGCCCCGGCTAACTTCGTGCCAGCAGCCGCGGTAATACGAGGGGGGCAAGCGTTGTTCGGATTTATTGGGCGTAAAGGGTGCGTAGGCGGTTTGATAAGTCTGATGTGAAATCTATGGGCTCAACCCATAGTCTGCATTAGAAACTGTCGGGCTTGAGTATGGGAGAGGTGAGTGGAATTTCCGGTGTAGCGGTGAAATGCGTAGATATCGGAAGGAACACCTGTGGCGAAAGCGGCTCACTGGACCATAACTGACGCTGATGCACGAAAGCTAGGGGAGCAAACAGGATTAGATACCCTGGTAGTCCTAGCCCTAAACGATGATTGCTTGATGTGGCAGGTACCCAATCCTGCCGTGTCGAAGCTAACGCGATAAGCAATCCGCCTGGGGAGTACGGTCGCAAGGCTGAAACTCAAAGGAATTGACGGGGGCCCGCACAAGCGGTGGAGCATGTGGTTTAATTCGACGCAACGCGAAGAACCTTACCTGGGCTCGAAATGTAGTGGAATCCGGCAGAAACGTCGGCGTCTAGCAATAGACCGCTATATAGGTGCTGCATGGCTGTCGTCAGCTCGTGTCGTGAGATGTTGGGTTAAGTCCCGCAACGAGCGCAACCCTTATCTTCAGTTGCTACCATTTAGTTGAGCACTCTGACGAAACCGCCTCGGATAACGGGGAGGAAGGTGGGGATGACGTCAAGTCCTCATGGCCTTTATGTCCAGGGCTACACACGTGCTACAATGGCCGGTACAAACCGCTGCAAACCCGCGAGGGGGAGCTAATCGGAAAAAGCCGGCCTCAGTTCGGATTGGAGTCTGCAACTCGACTCCATGAAGCTGGAATCGCTAGTAATCGTGGATCAGCATGCCACGGTGAATACGTTCCCGGGCCTTGTACACACCGCCCGTCACATCACGAAAGTGGGTTGCACTAGAAGTCGGTGCGCTAACCGCAAGGGAGCAGCCGCCCAAGGTGTAATTCATGATTGGGGTGAAGTCGTAACAAGGTAGCCGTAGGAGAACCTGCGGCTGGATCACCTCCTTTCTAAGAGAGAACGTCTCGGCACACTTCAACGTCCTGCGATTGCAGGCAGCTCTGTCGGACTGAGCTTGATAGTGATGTTGCCAAGAACCATCTGCGTGCACTTCGGTGACTGCAGATGAGCCTGAACTAAACCTTCTCTTTTTCGCTATCTGTCAACACCGATGGTCAATAGCGGCGTAGCTGCTATGCACGTTCAACTGTGTCCTCGAAACCTTTCGAGAGAGACTCAGCTATTAGCTTCTAGCCGTTAGCTTTTAGCTAAGTGCTAGAAGCTGCGCAGCAGAAGCTGCTAGCTTCGGGCCTGTAGCTCAGTTGGTTAGAGCGCACCCCTGATAAGGGTGAGGTCGGTAGTTCGAATCTACCCAGGCCCACCACCTTTATCCCGACGGTCAGTTATACTGATCATCAAGGGGCTGTAGCTCAGTTGGGAGAGCACCTGCTTTGCAAGCAGGGGGTCAACGGTTCGATCCCGTTCAGCTCCACCATAACTTCTCGATTGGCATGTTCGATATGTAAGCAAGCGATGTCTGCTTGAGGTTGAGTCTTCTGAGGTGACTGCAGAGGTTGAACCTTGAGCAGGAATGCTCAAGCCGCCTGAGGGCGCGATAGCGATAACGCAGTAATGCGAATCGCTCAACGATTTTTGACAACTGAATAGATTGGGTAAATATAACTACAAGGCTGAGCAGCATAGTCTTTCGGGTAGTTTCTGAAGAGAAGCTGTCAATCAGTATTG
Organism: uncultured Acidobacteriaceae bacterium; assembly: GCA_963841335.1. Classification (GTDB taxonomy): domain Bacteria; phylum Acidobacteriota; class Terriglobia; order Terriglobales; family Acidobacteriaceae; genus Edaphobacter. The sequence continues at coordinate 2,987,396 of CAWJCF010000001.1, forward strand.
AGTGTCTTTAGAATAATTTATCGTGTTACCGACCTTAGTCTCGCAACGTTGAGATGAGAGGTTGTAGACACAGGCGTGGACTATATCAAACGTAGATTGCTCTATGTTGCAGAGGTTGTTACTCTGCTGCGTGCGAGTAAATTCTATGGTCAAGCTACTAAGGGCGCACGGTGGATGCCTTGGCAGAAACAGGCGATGAAGGACGTGGCAAGCTGCGATAAGCTTCGGGGAGCCGCACACAGGCGTTGATCCGGAGATTTCCGAATGGGGAAACCCACCTAGGCAAAACCTAGGTATGTCCTACTGAATTCATAGGTAGGAACAGGCGAACGGAGGGAAGTGAACCATCTCAGTACCTCCAGGAGGAGAAAGAAACCTCGATTCCGATAGTAGTGGCGAGCGAAATCGGAACAGCCCAAACCCGTAGCTATTTCGGTAGTTCGGGGGTTGTAGGGCCTGCAAAAGTAGAGTTACCAATCTGGTTGTTAGCTGAATCTTCTGGAAAGGAGATCCAAAGAGGGTGACAGACCCGTAGGCGAAAACGATCCAGACTCGAAGCAGGTACCTGAGTAAGGCGGGGCACGAGAAACCCTGCTTGAATCCACGGGGACCATCCCGTAAGGCTAAATACTCGTTTCTGACCGATAGTGAACCAGTACCGTGAGGGAAAGGCGAAAAGCACCCCATTGAGGGGAGTGAAAAGTACCTGAAACCGTGTGCCTACAAGCAGTGGGAGGACTATGCCCGTAAGGGAATGTCTGACCGCGTGCCTATTGCATAATGAGCCGGCTAGTTATTCTTGTCAGCAAGGTTAAGCGTGAGCGAGCCGCAGCGAAAGCGAGTCTGAATAGGGCGATAAGTTGGCAGGAATAGACGCGAAGCGGGATGATCTACCCTTGGCCAGGTTGAAGGTGGGGTAACACCCACTGGAGGACCGAACCGGTGTTTGTTGAAAAAAGCTCGGATGAGCTGAGGGTAGGGGTGAAAGGCTAATCAAATTCCGTTATAGCTCGTTCTCTCCGAAATAGCTTTAGGGCTAGCGTCGGGTGATTTGGATCGGTGGTAGAGACATGGATGGACTAGGGGGCTTTCCGGCTTACTGAATCCAACCAAACTTCGAATGCCGATCACAACCAGCACGGCAGTCAGACTGTGGGGGCTAAGCTTCACAGTCGAGAGGAAAACAGTCCAGACCGCCTGCTAAGGTCCCAAAATTACAGTTAAGTGGGAAAGGAAGTCGGAACGCTCAGACAGCCAGGAGGTTGGCTTAGAAGCAGCCATCCTTTAAAGAAAGCGTAATAGCTCACTGGTCAAGCGGTCCGGTGCCGACAATACAACGGGGCTAAAACTGTATACCGAAGCAGCGGATGCACATCTTTTAGGTGTGCGTGGTAGGAGAGCATTCTGTCGTGGATGAAGCGTAACTGGGAAGATACGTGGACATTACAGAAGAGACCCTGCCGGCATAAGTAGCGATAAGGAAGGTGAGAACCCTTCCCGCCGAAAGTCTAAGGTTTCCTGAGGAAGGTTAATCCGCTCAGGGTTAGGCGGTCCCTAAGCCGAGGCCGAAAGGCGTAAGCGATGGAAATCCGGTTAATATTCCGGACCTCCCAGTTTTTCGTTATCACGATGGGGTGACGCAGAAGGATAAGCAGGACCTCCTATGGCTATGGGGTTCGATGCGCGTAAGCTGGATTCTCTAGGCAAATCCGGAGAGACTTAACAGTGAGGCGCAAAGCAGTAAGCCGAATGGCTGAAAGCTGCTGATTTCATGCTGCCAAGAAAAACCTCTAAGGAGAGAGATTGGGAACCGTACCACAAACCGACACAGGTAGACGAGGAGAATATCCAAAGGCGCTCGAGTGAAAGCTTGTTAAGGAACTCGGCAAATTAGACCCGTAACTTCGGGAGAAGGGTCGCCCTTCAGGGTGCAAGCCCAGAGGGGCCGCAGTGAAACGCGAACGGCGACTGTTTAACAAAAACACAGGTCTCTGCAAAGTCAAAAACGACGTATAGGGGCTGACTCCTGCCCGGTGCTGGAAGGTTAAAAGGAGAGGTTAGCCGCAAGGCGAAGCTTTGAATTGAAGCCCCAGTGAACGGCGGCCGTAACTATAACGGTCCTAAGGTAGCGAAATTCCTTGTCGGGTAAGTTCCGACCTGCACGAATGGAGTAACGATCGTTCGACTGTCTTAACGAGTTGCTCGGCGAACTTGTAGTACCGGTGAAGATGCCGGTTACCCGCAGCTAGACGAAAAGACCCCGTGCACCTTTACTATACTTTTACTATGAGTTACGGCAATTGCTGCGCAGGATAGGTGGGAGGCTTTGATACCAGACTTTTGGGTTCGGTGGAGCCAACGGTGAGATACCACCCTGCGATTGTTGTGATTCTAACCTCCTCCCCTGATCCGGGAGAGGGACATAGTAAGACGGGTAGTTTGACTGGGGCGGTCGCCTCCTAAATTGTAACGGAGGCGCGCGAAGCTACACTCAGGTCGTTTGGAAATCGACCGTCGAGTGCAAAGGCATAAGTGTGGTTAACTGCGAGACCTACAAGTCGAGCAGATGCGAAAGCAGGCCTTAGTGATCCGGTGGTTCTGTATG
>CAWJCF010000001.1:2992500-3429082 GCA_963841335.1 uncultured Acidobacteriaceae bacterium
GGCGACGACGTCTGCGCGGCGGTTTTCGTCTTCGGTCCAGAGACGTCCGCGGAGGAGAGGGATCTTCAGCGTTGCAAAGTACTCGGGACTGACGAGCTGGACTAGAGCTTGCTGATGAAGCTCCGACTGATGGTCGAGAATCTCGAAGTCGGCGGGTAGGCCGGATCCGCCGAAGGGTTGCGATGGCGGAATGCCGCTGGCCAAAACAGCGACTGAGACCACGCCTGGCACCGTAGCTACGCGCTCGCGCAAATCTTCAACGTAGGCTGCTCGCGGGGGCTGGCTCTTGCCTGTTTGACGATTGAGCGGGAAGCGAATAAAGCCGACGTTGTGTGGATCGTAGCCAAGTTTTGAAGAAGTGATGTGGAAAAACCCTGCGACTGCAGCTCCTGCTACGCCAAGCAGTAAGAAGGTAAGTGCGATCTGGCCACCGATCAGGAAGTTGAGTGAGCGGTTGCCGGTTCCACGAATATTCTGCGTACGAGACTGCATCATTTGAGAGACGTCGGGCCGCGAGAAGCGGAAGGCCGGCGCAAGGCCGAAGAGAATTCCAGTGATAAGAGCGAGGGCCACAGAGAAGATGAGGATGGGCCAATTAAGGGTGATCGTGGCCTCCTGTGGGAAGGCGTTTGGCATGAGCTTCATCGGAAGGCTGGCGAGCCAGTAAGACAAGGCGATGCCGAGTGCTGCTCCAGCAAAGGCGATGGCCAAGGACTCGATCAGAAGCTGGCGGGCGATACGAAAGCGGCCTGCTCCGATCGCTCATCGGATGGAGAGTTCATGCTGACGTGCTTCTCCGCGAGCAAGCAGAAGGACAGAACAGTTGGCGCAACCAATGAGGAGAAGAAAGACGACTGAGGCGAAGAGTAGTGTGAGAGTTTGGCCGAGGCGATGGACGTAGGGCTCAGTGATCCGCTGAACATTGATATGAAATGAATCAGGAAAGTGTTGTGGCGTCTCTTGCTTGAACTTGTTGAGCAAGGACTGGAACTCTGCGTTCGCGGTCTCCGGTGCAACATTCGGCTTGAGCTTGATCCAAGGGAAAACCCCAGGGCTTCGCGTAGGATTCCACGGGATGTAAACATCAGCGTTTCCCACGGTTTGGGTGAAGGCGAAGCGCGATGGCATGATGCCGACGATGGTGTAGCTCTCGTGGTTGAGGTCGAGAGCCTGACCGACGACGGACTTAACGGCGCCGAACCGCTGGGTCCAATACTTAAAACTGAGTACGACAACATTCTGCGATGCGTCGGCTGGTTGAATCCCTCGTCCGATGAGCGGAGGCACTTTGAGAAAGCTGCCGATGTTGGATGTGACAAAGGCAACGCTAACGTCCTCCGGGAATTGACCACCTGTCTCCTGCATGCCTGCGAGCATAAAGCCCAGCACGCTGTCGATCGAATTCGCCTTTACGAAACTTGCGTACTGCAGTGGAGTAAGCGCAAACCACGTTGGGAGGTCGGGGTGCTTATCGTTAGTAAGCGAAGGGTTCACAATACGGTCGGCGTCCGCATACGGAAACGGATGCAGCAACGCGGAATAGATGACGTTAAACATCGCGGTGGTAGCGCCGATACCGAGAGCAAGTGAGGATGGCGGCGATGGAGACTGACGGATGACGGTATAGCGATCGGATGCCGTAGCGGATATCACCAGCGATCTCGTGCAGGGGACGGAGGCCAATGGCTGCGCGATACTTCTCCTTCTGAACATCGATGCGTCCAAACTGAATCTTCGCCTGCCGTATAGCTTCTGCCGGAGAGATACCGGAGTCGATCAGGTGCTTCGCATGCGCGTCGATGTGAAACTGCAGTTCGATCTCGACATCGCTGTCGATCTGTGAACGGTGCGCGAAGGCCCTCCACCATGAACGGATAGGGGCGAAGAAGTTCATAGTGTCTCCGGTGTCGCGCCGAGAACGGAACCGACTACATCGGCCATCTGCGCCCACTTGTCTGTTTCTGCCTTGAGCTGCTTTCGGCTGCATCAGGTGATTCTGGCATTCTGATTTGGCCCACTCTGGCGGTTTAAGTTGGCCCATCCCTGGGGCAGAGCGGACTCTACCCTGTTTCTCAGCGGTGCTGAGGAACGGAGGGCGGGTTGGACTGGAGAGCCAAGGTGGAGCTATACGAGCAGATTCGCCGGGAGTACGAGTTTGGGGCAGGGTCGGTGATCGGTGTGGCGCGGAAGTTGGGCGTGCATCGGCGGATGGTACGTGAGGCGGTGAGGAACGCCGTTCCGGCGTATCGCAAGAAGACGGAACGTCCGGCGGTGAAGATGGCCGCGGCGGCGACGTTGATCGATGCGATTCTGGAATCGGACCGGAAGGCTCCGCGGAAGCAGCGTCATACGGCGCGGCGGATCTTCGATCGGGTCCGCGCCGAGGTTCCGGGCTGCACTGCTGCGGAGCGGACGGTCCGGCAGTATGTGGAGCGGCGCAAGCGCGAACTGGGCCTGGCCGAACACGAGACGTTCGTTCCGCAGAGCTACCGCTGGGGCGTCGAGGCCCAGATCGACTGGTACGAGGCGTACGCCGATCTTGATGGCGAACGGATCAAGCTGCAGGTCTTCTCGATGCGTTCGATGGCCAGCGGCGCGGCTTTTCACCGGGCTTATCCGTGTGCCACGCAGCAGGCATTTCTCGAGGCTCACAGTTGGCGTTCGCTTACTTCGAGGGCGTCTTTCGCGTGCTTCGCTACGATAACCTGTCGAGCGCGGTGAAGAAGATCCTGCGCGGCCAGCAACGCGAACTGACGGCACGGTTCATCGCGTTCCGTTCCCACTGGCAGTATCAGGCCGAGTTCTGCACCCCGAGTGAAGGCCATGAGAAGGGCGGCGTGGAGGGCGAGGTAGGCTACTTCCGCCGTAACCACTGGGTTCCTGTGCCGGTGGCGACCGATCTGGCGGCGTTGAACCGGAAGTTGCTGGAGGACTGCCGCGCCGATGAGAGCCGGATCGTGTCAGGCCAGACCGAGTGTGTCGGAACACGGCTGCTGACGGAGAAGGAGTACCTGCTGCCACTGGCTACCGAGCCCTTCGACCTGGCCGAGGTCAGCTTCCCGCACGTTGATCAGACGGGATGCGCGAAGGTGCGGACGAACTCTTACTCCGTGCCGTTGAAGCCCGGCTCGATTGTGGAAGCCCGCGTGTATTCGACGACCGTCGAGTTCCGGCACCACGGCAGCCGGATCGCCAGCCACGAGCGTTGTTACAGCCGCCTGCAGAAGATCTTCGATCTGGAACACTACCTCGACGTGCTGGACCGCAAGCCCGGCGCGTTGCGCGGTTCGACGCCGCTGGCGCAGTGGCGGGCTCAGGGCCGGTGGCCCGAGAGCTACGACCGAATCTGGGATCAGTTGATCGAACGGCGAGGACGGCAACATGGCACGCGAGCCATGGTCGAGGTGATCCGCATGGGCCGCGAGTTTGGCTACGCGAAGCTGACAGCAGCCGTCGACCAGTCACTGGAGATGGGCTGCGCCGATGTCGCCGCGATCCGTCATCTGCTGATGTCCGATCAGCTGCGGCACAGCGTTGGCGAAGCGATCGAGATCGGCAGCCTGTCCGCCTATGAGCGCCCCCTCCCAACCATGATCGAGTATGACCAGCTCTTCTCCGGCAGCGTACAGGCGGTGCAGGCATGAGCCTCCAGACTGCAAGCATCGCCCAACATGCGAAGGCGCTGCGGCTGGCCGCCGTCGGTGCCCAGTTCGTCTCACTCGCCGAAGAGGCCGCGCAACGCAACCACTCGCATCTGCACTACCTCGAAGCTCTGCTTCAGGCCGAGGTGGAGGATCGGGAACGGCGTTCGATCGAACTGCGCATGCAGGAAGCGTACCTGCCCAGGATCAAGACTCTCGAAGAGTTCGACTTCACGCAGTCGCCACACATCCCGGCCACCCGCATCCGCGCTCTGGCCGAAGGCGGCTACCTCGAACGCGCCGAGCCGGTTCTGCTGGTCGGTGACCCCGGCACCGGAAAGAGTCATCTTGCCACCGGCCTGGCCATCGCCGCCTGTCGTCAACGTAGGAGAGTACGCTTTACCACGGCCGCCGCGCTCGTCAATCAGCTTGTCGAAGCGCAGCGCGAACACAGCCTGAGCCGGATGCTCGCCCGCTGGTCCCGCGTGGAGCTAATCGTCATCGATGAACTCGGCTATGTTCCCCTGGCAGAAGTCGCCGCCGAGCTGCTCTTCCAGGTCATCGCAGAGAGAGCTGAAAAAGCCGCTGTCATCGTCACCACCAACCTGCCCTTCTCCGAGTGGCCACAGGTCTTCACCAACGCACGGCTCTGCAAGGCTATGCTCGATCGGCTCACCGACCAAGCGCACATCATCGAGACCGGTTCAGAGTCGTATCGCTTCCGGAGAACCCTGCGGAAGAAGACAAAGGACTAAGCCTGGGTATTCGGTTCTGCTTCCGCTCCGCCCTTCGGGCTACGCTCCAGCAGAACCGAACACCCGCAACATCAACGTCCCACGGGGTGGGCCAAAACAAACCGCCGAAGTGGGCCAAGCCAAGTTGCCAAAGTCATGAGGTAAGCGTGTAGAACTTGGCGTGGCGTTTGTTCTCGGACTCGCCCCATTCTCCCTGGATGAGGCCCTTGTGTTCCATGCGGTACAGAGCGATGTAGAAGGAGCCTTGCGGAATCTCCAGGCGGTCGCAAGAGATCTGCTGGATGCGCAGCAGGATTCCGTAGCCATGCAGCGCGCCGAGTGAGACGGCCTTGAGGATCAGGATCTCGAGAATGCCCTGGAGTAAATCGACTTTCTTACCCATCCTGCTACTCTCCTATTTGGGATAGGAGAGTAAAGCGAGCCTTCATGATTTGTCAAATGCCGCGCGGACGACGTCGTGTATAACAGGAAGTCGGTTTGTCGCAAACGATCCGGGCTTATGGATGTTGGCCACGGCCTCTGCTCCATGCGTTATCGTACTTGGCCGTTCACTTTCTTCCTTGTGCAGAGGTTCGCGGGCCGGCGCGGCGGATTCATTCGTCTAATATCTCCTAACTGCGAAGCGTGTGTTCGTAGAGTTCCATGTTGACGCGTTTGCCGCGAAACTTTACGCCCTCCATGGTGAGGCGGAGGCGCTGTTCGGTGGCGGCATCGCCGCGTAGCTTGATCTCGCCGCCGGCGCCGACGATGCGCTGCCAGGGAAGAGAGATATCTTTGTGGAGCAACTGTGCTACGGCGCGATGGTAAAGCGGATAGCCTGCTGCCGCCGCGACTTTGCCGTAGGTTGAGACCTTTCCCTTGGGGACGGAACGAATGATGCGACGGAAGGCGTCGTCGCGAGGCCGGTCTCTGCGGAAAGCATCCTTCAGGATTCTTCGCTTGAGATCATCCTGCGGAGTAGCGGGGCGTCGCATGGCGAACTGTATCAGAAACGCGTACGTAATTCCGTCCGCGGCGATTGGCCAGTAGCGTGGATAGGACTGCATTTGGATTTTGGGTGAGAGTTTAATTCGGGGCTTAGCCTCGTGTTCGAAGCTTCGCTTTGAGTGTGTCAATGAGGTGCTTCAGGGCAACGGTATCAATTCGGACCTTATGTCCACCAACATGAGTCGGCACGGAGGGAGGAGTGACGACTGTGTTGTCTTTATTCGCTGGTACGCTTTGTGAGCCAAAGCTGACGTTAGTCATAATTGCCTCCAGCATCTGTTTCATTAGAGGGTTCGACGGCGAGAAACGTTGTCCCGATCCGCGTGGAGACGGATAACTCTATTCTTTTCTTACTTTGTCTCAGACTTTCGGGCCGCCGTCGACCCTGACAATATCGCCGGTGATGTGCTTGGTTGGCGAGGCGCTTGAGAGCCTGCGTGTTTATCGCCGTAGTCCTTCCTGCGTCGGTCTTGGCGAACTACAAGATATCGGTTGCCACGCTTCCGGTGCGAGGGCATTGAGTTTGGCGACGAGGATGTCGAGGCGCTCGCCGACGAGGCCGCGAACCTGTTGGGCGAGTTTGTGGTCACCCGGAGCGTCGCGCGCTTGTACGCCAGACGAGAGTTGTATTTCCAGAAAGGTTCGTCATGGTTTTTTTGTGCAAATGTGGCGGTCACTTCTGCTATAGAGGGAGTGACGGCAGAGAAAAAGGGCGCTCCCATACATATATATGTATATGGGGATCTGGGATTTGGTTGCAACCACACCTAGGGCTCAAACATCTGGTGTATAGAGGACAGATTCGCCGGACGCGAATCGAGTGGCCCCGCTGGGCAAAAGCTGGGAGGCTAAATGGACGACGCGGCGTTTCTCCAACAGTGCGGAATCGAAGTTGATGCTCTGTGGTTAGGCGAGTGTATTTGTGAAGAAGGATCCGAGGAGCATTCTAACTACCTGAGGGATTTGATAAGGATCGGGAATATCTTGTCCAACACTCCAAACCTGTGAACTAGCCTTGGCACGATTTGCACGGGCAGTTCAGCGGATGCTGCTTCAGGCGGTCGCTCTCCTTATTCAGAATGAATGGGAAGTTTTTCTGGGCTTGGCTGAATCTACCAAAGATCAGGAGTGGCCGTGCGCTTTGCGCTCGATACTTGCCGCGAAGGACTGCAGCGGTATTTGGCCTGAGGCAATTTGAAGAGCCACGCGGCTATTTCAACCTTCTCGATGGGTGTTGATGGCGTGGTGTAGGCTGAGTTAGACAACTCCTTGTCGCTCAAAATGGTGTCGGCCTTAGGGTGCAATCTCTCCCTGGGTGTCTCGTAAATCTAAAGAAAATAGATTGAAGCCTTCAAGGGTGCGGCGCCATATTTGCTTAGTCCACCGTTGCCACGCCCGATTTGGATCGAGGCACGCGTCCACATCTAGAATTTATTGGTGGCGAAGCTAGTATTTTTGCAATGGTCGTGGTGTGTCGGGGTCTTTAGTCTAACCTCATCCGAGCGCTACGGACCGAACCAGGGTGGCGTTTCCGAAGGGACATTAGTGTCGTCTCAAGTATCTCCGCAGCGGCGGCCAGTTCGCCTGCTGCTGCACACCATATTGTGTTCTCAGAGCAGTGCAGAGGATGGAGACTATGAAAAAGACATTCGTACTCCTGGCTGGCCTAGTGATCGGAAGTGGTATGTCCAAGGCGCAAGATTATCCCAAAGCTGAAGTGTCGTTTGGATACTCCTTCATCAATGTTCATCCGGACTTTCCGCAGATTAGCAGCTATAACCTCGATGGTGGGGGCGCCGCATTCGTCTATAACGCGACGCACCTTTTTGGGATCAAAGCTGAGTTTATGGATTACACCGGCGGCGGCGGTGCGCAGTTGAGAAAGTTTGGCTATACCGGGAATGTAAGTGGAAATCTCTTTTCTTATGAGTTCGGGCCACAAATCAAGAAACATTCGGGCAAAATTCAACCGTTTGGCGAGGCCCTGTTCGGGGCAGCGCACACCGGAACCTACGGAACGATTTATAACGCCATTCACGGCATCCAGGCCGCCGGCAACAGCAACAATTCATTCGCGATGGAGCTGGGCGGCGGATTGGACATTCCCGTTAACCGGGTTATATCGATTCGTCCGGTCGAGGTCGACTATCTATTGACTAAATTTAGCGCCAACAACATTAGCGCAACGCAGAACAACTTCCGCTATTTTGGCGGAGTTGTTCTGACCTTTGGCGGCAAACCGCCAATCCCACCGAGTGCGAGCTGCTCAGTTTCTCCAACGGAGATCTGGTCCGGGGATCCGGTGACGGCTACTATGAGCCCGCAGAACTTTAATCCAAAACACATTATTACTTTTAACTGGAGCTCCACCGGCGGCAAGGCGTCGGGCACTACCACCACTGGGAATATTGATACTACGGGTCTCGCTCCTGGGAGCTACACCGTCTCCGGAACGGCGACCGATGCGAAGGAAAAGAAGAATAATGTAGCCAGCTGTTCGGCATCGTTCACGGTAAGGCAACCGCGCCCGCCTACGGCGACTTGCTCGGCCAGCCCACAGACAATCAAGCCTGGCGATACGTTTACATTCACGGTCGTTGGTCAGAGCCTGGATAACAGCTCCTTGTCGTACTCCTATACCACCTCGGCGGGCAACATCAGCGGTACAGGGAGTAATGCATCGGAGACGACCTCGGCCGCCAACGCGAATTCGACTATAACGGCGACGGCAAATGTCGTTGATGCTCGGGGCTTGAGCACGACTTGTTCCGCAACGGTTACCGTTCTGCCGTTCCCGGTTGTGGCTGCTCCGCCAGAAGTCATCTCGGCGGGAGAGTGCACCTTCAATATGTCCAACAAGCCGGGCCGCGTGGACAATGAGTGCAAGGCGGTTCTGGACGAAGTAGCTCTTCAGGTCCAGCGCCAACCCAACGGCAAAGTTATTGTGGTTGGATATACCGACGAAACGGAGACGGTCAAGATGACGCAATTGGCCGGCCAGCGTGCGGTGAACGTGAAGTACTATCTCACATCCGGAGAAGGAGGAGCAGGAATTGACGCTTCGCGTATTGAGGCGCGATCGGGGACGGTAAAGACGAAGGGTACAAAAATTTACATCGTTCCTGAGGGTGCGACTTTCACCGAAGAATCAACCGTGGTCGACGAGACGGTGGTGAAGGGCCAGCCTCGAAATCCTGGAAAGAAGAGCAAGTAGGACTCGAACTGATGAAGATCACCGAATGGCTGATCGTTCTTACCTGTTCGCTCCAGTATTGGCGGCGGACGGAGGAATGGTCGGCCATTCTCCCTTTTTACTCGTTGGATCGGCGCGGAGGTCTGCGCCAAACCATCTTGCGACCTAGAAGACATAGTCGGGCGGCTTGATTCCTTTGAGGCGCAGGCGGCGAGATTTGCACGTGCCAACAAATACCGATGTTCGGATCGAAGGGGACGAGACTTGTGCCGAGGCGTACCCCCTCCCCCTTGCCTGTGCCTAAGTTATTTGTTTTCTGCGGTTTGCAGTGTATTTATGCCTGCAAAATATTCATAACAAAAGGTTTACGGCTTTTGGAGTTTTGCTTTGGTTGCGGATATGGGCCACGCGCCCCCGCTGATGTAAGATTCGTCCAACAAGCCACCTATGCAGGATACCCCCAAGATCTCAGCGAGACTGAAGCAGTACTTTGGACCTACTGGGCCACGATTCTTCCTGCTGTTTCTTTTTCTTTTGGCAAATCTGATTCTGTATCCGTTTGCGATAGGGACGGGCGGCGCGGGCTACTATATCTTTCGCAGCGTCGGCTTTGCTGCTGTATTGTTTGGCGTGTACGCCGTCAGCTTCCGGCGCGGCTTTCTTTTGTTCGCTCTGGTGTTTGCCATTCCATCTGTAATCCACCACCTCCTTAGTTCGGAGGGAGACGCAAGCGCTTTCTCGATCGTCAATACCGCTCTCAGCTTCGTATTCGATACCTTCGTCATTTTGGTTATCTTTCGTAAAGTCTTCCTTCGCGGCAAGGTGACGACCGAAACCATCTTCGGTGCGTTATGTATCTACCTTCTGATTGGGTTCACCTTTGCCAGCCTGTATGGGATGCTGGCGGACATTCGTCCGAATGTCTTTTATCTCAACCCTGAAACGAACACTCATGTTGTGCCGGATCGGTTCGATCTCGTTTACTACAGTTTCGGCACCCTGACTTCGCTAGGCGCTGCGGGCATGACGGCCGTGGCTGCCCAGGCCCGATCCATCTCAATGATGGAGGCGATTCTCGGCGTTCTCTACCCTGCAGTTCTCATCTCGCGACTTATAGGAAGTTACCGCGAAGGCTTTAGTGCTGATTAATAGTTAGCGAGATTGGGCTCCGCCAAGTCGCCGGCGTGGCATGAAGTGATAGAGTCGTTTCATTCCTGATTAACATGCATTGAGGGCACCGGAACTTTTTCCGCAGGAGGCGCGCGCGAAGTGGAACTTCACACCAGAACCCTGATCTATCTGGGGATGGTCTTCTGTCTGTTGGTAGTGCCGCGTGCGCTGCAACGGTTTCGTCTGCCTGCCGCGCTTAATTGTTTTGCGCTGGGGATCATGGTTGCGGCATTCTACAAACCTCTTGTGGGCGACAGGGTGATGGATGTGGCTGCCACGCTTGGCATCGCATCGCTTTTTCTGTTCGCCGGTCTTGAAGTAGATCTAGTCGAGATACGGCGCCAGTCACGGCGACTTTGCTGGCATCTTGGCCTGCGGGTTGTATTCCTGGATATCTTTGCGTGGCTTGCGATGCGATGGCTGCACGTGGCGTGGCAACCGGCGGCGCTACGGGCTGTTAGTCTATGCGGCGGGGACGACGTTGCTGCCTTCGTTTGTTCTGCCAAAGATGACAGAACAGGCGCTGAATGCGGTTGGGGTGGAGGCGTGAGTTCCCGCAATTTGATACTTGGGTTCGGAGGCGATTCGGCCCCGAGGGTACCCCCCTCCCCCTTGCCTTGGCCTAAAGTATCTACTTTCTATGGTTTACGGCATGCTAGCGCCTGCAAAATATTCATAAGAAAGGAGTTACGGACAAAATATTCTTTCTAAACGAGTTAGCCACGGGAGGATGCTACATCCCCCTTTGGGCTTTGCTTGTTTTGATCTATGTATCCAGTATAGCGGTTGGAAGATAACTAAAATGCCACTCGGATATTGTTGTGGGGGAATGGGTTAGGTGGTTTTGGGACTTGACATGCGATTTTTGGGCCGAAAATGGCGAAAGAAAAGTCTATCTGATGTAACCGCAATAAAATCATTGGTTTAGCGGTGGTCTGTTTGAAGGGTTCGCGCCTTCGCGCGTATGCCCCACATCTCAGAATCGAGATACGGGGCCCCGATTTTGTGGCGTTAGTTTAGATATGGGCCAGGCCGCCACCCGGTTTGCAGCCACGCGTCCTAGATAGAGATGGGCCACCTCGCGGCATGCCCACACGAAGTTATGATTCGTCAGATGTATGGGAGAAAGAGATGAAGAGACTAGCGACGTGCCTGACAGTCTTGGCAATAATCCTGGCGATAATGACGGCGAGGGTTTGCGCGCAAGCTCCGGTTAGAAAGATACCAATATTCTTCCAGTGCACATGCGATGATCAGGTCGGATCCCGAATTGCGACGGCGCTTCGAGATTTGATCGCGACCAGTCCCAGATACTTCAAGTATGGAGGCGATTTCAGTCAACAGGGTGCGAACGTATTTCCGATCTGGTCGATACGCATGGTAACGAGAGACACAGATGAAAATTCCAGCCGAACCATGGTTGCTGTGGCTTTTACTCGCGGGCTTTTCTATGAGAGCCTTTCGGTTCAGACTTGTGGGTCGTCAAAGGTAAAAGAGTGTGCAGAGGGAATCCTGGCTGATTTAGATAGGCAGATTACGGACTTTACTTCTGTCCAGTAAGTCTCTGTTTCGTACACGTCGGCGGTCTACTTTAGAGAGCTAAGACCGCGCGAAGATGGTATTCTGGTATTACTTTTTTCGGAAAGTAAGGGGAACGTATGGAGTCGGCGTTGACGGAAAAGGGGCAGGCTACGATCCCGAAGGCGATTCGGGAGCATCTTCATTTGGGGCCGGGGGATCGGATTAAGTTCTTTGTTCATCCCGATGGGAGTGTGGTGATTTTGCCTAAGGTGCGGACTTCGGTTTTGAAGGGGATCGTTCGGGCCAGGCGGCGCGTCTCGGTGGATGAGATGGAGGCGGGCGCTGTTGCGGGGGCAACGGAGCGGATGCGGCGAATGAAGCGGCGATGATTGGGCTCGATACGAATGTTGTGGTCCGTTATCTTGCGCAGGACGATCCGGTGCAATCGGCGAAGGCTACGCAGATTTTTGAGCGGCGTTTGACGGAGCAGGAGCCTGGGTTTATTAGCCTTGTGACGATGGTTGAGACGGTGTGGGTTTTGGATAGGGTGTATGGTTTGACGGCTCGGGAGATCGCTCAGGCGGTTGAGCGGATGCTGCAGGCAGATACTCTTGTCGTTCAGAACGAGCAGGAGGTTTTTATTGCAGTGGTCGCGCTGAAGTCGGGGCGAGGGTCGTTTGCGGACGCTCTGGTGGGGGCGTTGGGTGCGTGGGCGGGATGTAATTCGACGCTTACGTTTGATAAGAAGGCAGGGCGGCTGAGTGGGTTTGAGGTTGTCTAAGTTTAGTGGGTTGCTGTCGGAAGGGAACCCCACCTTAGCGACGATGGGACCGTCGCGAAGATGGGGCACCCGGATTTAGATCTGGGCCACCCGCCCTAACCCAGATGAATTTGTTGAGCCTTCAACGAGTACGATGCCGGAAGATATCACGCGAGGGTCCGCGCCGCGTAGGAGCAGCACCATCACTCGGCTCCTTGGGGGGAGTGGGAGGCTTAGGCGGCTTCAGACGGGGTTTTTCCGAGCCCTGCCGGGGCGTCGAGTTATCGGCTTTGCCATGAGGCACCTGCTTTCTCGATTCGCTTTTCGTACATGCCCCTGATCGACAATTTGAGCCATGCCGGCGGATTGCAGCGTTGGATCGAAGACCGGCGTTCGCAGGAAGCCATTGATTCTAAGTGGCATGTGGTTTTCGCTATGGTGTTGGGCTGCTATTGTGATTCCCTTGAATTCAAGGAAAGGAAGGTAAAACCCACCATGGACGAAGATTTGTACAGGAACGAGAGGTATCAGGAGCTGGAGAAAGTTTGGGTTGATCAAGCGGAGAACGTGGCAGAGCTGGCAAAGACGCCAGACGATGAAGTTCATCGGGCACAGCGCGACGCCCTCATGGAGGCCGGACTAGACTTCAAAAAACAGGAGGCATTCCTTCTTTTCGAGCTAGAAATGTAGTCCATAGCGGAGGGCGCGACAATGAAGCCATGACCCGCGTCCAGGTCTCGTCGGCGCGACCGAATCTGATGTTCGCGACTTGCCGCTTCGCTGTCGTCGCAGAAAGGTTGCGCCACGGTGGGGCAGACCCGGCTATAGACTAACTGAACTCAGAAAGGCGCATCCTCATGACCATTCGAACGGTGAAGGTCTACCTCGTTGTCCTTGTCCTGATCTCAACGTCTTATGGACAAACCAAACCTGCCAATAAAGACACGATCTTGTTGGGCAGGGAGCTGTCGCTCGGTATGCCCCAAGATAAAGTGATGAGCCTCCTGGCTCAGGACTACAACCTCATGAGACTCGCAAATCAAGATGCTTGGATGGTCAAAGATAAGACTGACGCGACAACTGTCTACGGTGAGGTGTTGTTCCGCAACGGCAAGCTGAGCCTGATCGAAAGGGATTGGACGCCCGACGATCCATCCGCTTCTTCGGTTGCTCTCGCTCTCTACGGAGTACTGGAACAGTTTGGGAAAGAAGGTCGGCATACCTGCTTGGTCGACACCCAGACATTTCGTAACCCTTCAATGGAAAGTCGAACTATCACCTGGGTGTGCGGCGCAAAGAGGTTACAAGTAGACACCACGGAATACTTCAGCGGCCAGTACAAGGGAAAGTCGGTCTCAATTCAAGAGTTGCTGGTCAGCGATAACGCTGGCTTTTGAAGTTAGACTAAAAGGCAACGACGAAGGCAACAGCGATCCCCGTTTGACTTCGCTTAGGGCAGGTTCTTCGGGAGGATGACACAAGAAAAGCAACAGCAAAAGCAAAACTGTGCAACAGACGATGAGACTGTCTGTTGCTCCGGTCGAGATGGTGAGTATTTGGTGGGACGACCTAGAAGCGAAGGCAAAAACGGAAGCAGGTCCTCCGCCTACGGCGAAGGATGACAACTAGAAGGCAAGGGCAAGAACAACTGCAAAGACAACCGCAGATTCCTCCGCTTCGCTGCGGAATGACAAGCAAAAAGAACGGGCAGCGACAACGGCAAAAGCGGTGGGCGATTAGTAAGCTAGGGCGCAGCCGTCGGCTCGCATTTCGCTGGCGGCGGAGTAGACGCGGTCGGTGCCGTCCATGTGGGGTTCGATGCATTCGTAGCGGCCGAAGCCTCCGTCGGAGGGGCCGAGGGGCCAGCCTAGAGCTTCGAGGGCTTTACGGGTGGATTCAGGGACGCCGGATTCGAGGCGGAGGATGCCTTTGGGGCCTAAGCCTGCGGGGTCTTCGCCCATGGATTGTGAGCTGCCTTCGTGGTGCCAGCGGGGGCTGTCGCCGGCGGCCTGGATGTCGAGGCCGTAGTCGACGCGGTTGATGATGATTTGTGCCTGGCCTTGCGGCTGCATGTCGCCGCCCATGACGCCGAAGGACATCCAGGGCTTGCCGTCCTTGGTGGCGAAGCCGGGGATGATGGTCTGGAAGGGGCGCTTGCCGGGGGCGTAGATGTTGGGGTGTCCGTCCTGGAGGGAGAAGAGCTGGCCGCGGTCCTGGAACATGAAGCCCAGGCCGTCGGGGACGAGGCCGGAGCCGAGGCCGCGGAAGTTGGACTGGATCTGCGAGATCATGATGCCGTCTTTGTCGGCGACGGTGAAGTAGGTGGTGTCGCCGTGGCTGGGGGCCTGGCCGGGATAGATGGGAGTGAGGATGGAGTCGAGCTTGATTTGTTTGGCGCGTTCCTTTGCGTAGTCTTTCGAGTTGAGCCAGTCGATGGGGATTTTGGCGAAGTGCGGGTCCGCGTAGTAGCGGGCGCGGTCTTCGTAGGCGAGGCGCTTGGCTTCGATCTGGATGTGGAGGGATTCGGCGGACTGGAAGCCCATGCTGCGGAGGTCGAAGTTTTCGGCGATGTTGAGGAGCTGGAGGGTGGCGAGGCCCTGGGTGTTGGCGGCCATGGCGTAGACGTCGACGCCGCGGTAGTTGGTGACGATGGGATCGTCCCACTCGGCGTGCTGGGCGCGGAGGTCTTCGACGGTCATCCATCCGCCGATGCGCTTGAAGTAGGCCTGGATGGTCTGGGCGATGGGGCCGTCGTAGTAGGCGTCGCGACCGCCTTCGGCGATGAGGCGATAGGTGCGGGCTAGGTCGGGGTTGCGGCGGACGTCACCTTCGTTGGGGGCTTTGCCGCTGGGGGCGAAGGTGTGCATGGCGTTGACGGTTTCTTCGACGCCGGAGTTGGGTGCGGTGAAGTTGGCGAGGCCGCGCTTAATGTAGTAGCCGATGATTTGTGGTGTGGGGGAGCCGGTTTCGCAGTAATGGATGGCGGGTTCGAAGAGATCGGCCCATTTGAGTTTGCCGTAGCGCTGGTGGAGGGTCCACCAGGCGTCGAGTGCGCCGGGGACGGAGATGGAGACGGCTCCGTAGGGTGGGAGGGCTCCGTTTTTTGCGCGGGAGCGGGCTATGTCGAGCGTGAGGGCTTTGGGGGAGCGGCCGCTGCCGGCGAGGGTGACGACTTTGTTGAGCTTGGGGTCCCAGATCATGGCGAAACAGTCGCCGCCGATGCCGGAGCTGGTGGGTTCGACAAAGCCGAGGACGGCGTTGGCTGCGATGGCGGCGTCGATGGCGGAGCCGCCTTTTTTCAGGGTTTCGATGGCGACTTGGGTTGCGAGAGGATGAGCGGTGCCGGCGGCTCCGCTGAGGCCCATGGCGGCAGAGCGAGAGGCGAAGCTGGCTCCGGCGATGCGGTCGCCGGCGTGGACGTCGGGGCGGGTGAATTTTTCTGCGCCGGAGGGTTGGGATTTGGGGAGATCCTTGGGCGCGGCTCCGTCGGTCTGGCTGAAGGCTTTGGAAGGGTCGAGGGAGGTGATCGAAGCGGCGGCAGCGAGGGGAAGTGTGGCTAGGAAGGAACGGCGGCGCAAGGGGTGTCTCCTGGTGGCGAGGCTGAGAACTTCAATATATCAATTCGGTTATTGCCGCTGCGGTTTTTGGGGCTGGCGGCAGATTGGCGTTGATTCTTTGAGAGGGCGAGAGCAGGATGGAACGACCGAAAGAGTTTGCGTGTGGTGGTTGCGCGGGAGCGTGGATGCTAATGGAAGGTGGCGTTCTTTCCGGGGAGCAGCGGGGTGGGGATGTGGTGGACGGCGCTGGGGTTGGGTTGGCTCCGGAGGCGGGGAGGGGATCGAAGGCGCTTTGGTATGGGGTTTGGGGGGCAATGGCGCTGGCTGCCGCGTTCAATGCTCTGACTCCTTACGGAGTGCTTTCCGGGCGTGCGGGGATTGTGATCGGTGTGCTGCTGGTTGCGTTTGCGGTATTGCTGTTTGCGGTGGAAGAGCCGGTGCTGCCTCGGCGACATGTTGCGCTGGCTTGGGTGGCGCTGGTTCTGTTTGCCGTGGGAGTGTTTGCGCAGCGGCTGCATACGATTGGGCCGCGGATCGATTTCAGTGCGTATTATGTTGCGGCGCATCTGGCCGCGGAGCATCCGCCCGGAGAACTTTACTATCAGGCGACCTTTCCTGATGGACGGATTGCGCCGTCGGGAGCTGCGGCGGGGTGGCAGGAGGTGGTGAAGCGCTATGGTGTCGCCAAGGCCATCACGTTTGTGTATCCGCCGTTCTTCGCGGTTCTGCTGAAGCCGCTTGCGTACTTTTCTTATGAGACGGCATATAGGTTGTGGTGTGCTTTGACGGTGCTGCTTACGTTTGCCTCGGTGTGGATTTCCCTGCGGCTTGGGGGACAGAGATGGAGCGCGGAGCTCGCGGTGATTGCGGCGGTGGGGTTGTTCTCTTACTGTCCGTTTTTTTATGAGCTGGTGGTAGGGCAGGTTGCTTCGCTGCTCCTCTTCTGCTGCGCTCTCGGAGTGTTGCTGCTTACGCGTGAGCGGGATTGGGGATCGGCTTTCTGCTTCGCGCTGGCGACGATGATCAAGATGACGCCGGTTCTTGCGGTGCCTCTGCTGGCGATGCACCGCAAGTGGAAGTGGCTGGCGGCCTATGGATGCTGGATGGGGGTCTTGCTGGGATTTTCCGTGTGGCAGACGGGGTGGGCCGCGCATGAGGCGTTCTGGCACGGTGTGATGCCGAGCGTGTCGTGCGGAATTACTTCGGCGGACAATGTTTCGCTTGTGGCTTATGTGCAGGACCTGCTCTTGGGATTTGTGCCGATAGGACGATATCAGTCGACGCTGCCGGGGCTGACCTGCGCGGTCTCGAAGGCGGCTTCGTTTGTTGGGCTGGGATTGGGGATGTTTCAGTTCTACCGTCATCGGAGGGAAGAGACGCTGGTGTTGCACCTGGTGTTGCTGTTGTTATTGTCGCTGGCGATCTCTCCGATTACGTGGATTCATCACTACGTGATTGCGCTGCTGCCGTTTCTCTACCTGTGGTGCAAGGAGCGCGACGACGGTAGGGATTGGCTGCTGCTGGTGACGGTGCTGGTTGTGGGAACGAATGTGGCGGGGTATGGGCTGCTGCTTTCCGTTCATAGCCACGCGATGCAACTGGTGCTGGCGGCGATTGTGCCTTGTTTGACGATTGCTCTGGTGTTCTTTGAAGTTTCGCGGGAGAGTTGGGCGAAGGGAAATTGCGAGCGCCTAGCGGGGTGGGAGTGATAGAGGCGGAGAGAGTTCAGTCGGGCCCGAAGGCGCTTTGGTCTTTGATATGGGGAGCGATGGCGTTGTTTGCTGTTGTGAGTGCGCTGGCGCCGGGATGGATTCTTGCAGGAAGGGTTGGGATTGTGGCGGGCGTTGTGCTGGCTGCCGCGGCGGTGACGCAGCTTGCTCTGGGCGATACGCGGCTGTCGCGGCGCGAGGTTACGCTGAGCGGTATTGCGCTGGTGCTGTTTGTCGCAGGGCTGCTGAGTGAGCGGGTGCTCTTGCTGCCGGCGCGGATTGATTTCAGTGCGTACTATGTCGCAGGGCATGTGGTTGCGGAGAAACCGCCGGGTCGGCTCTACAACCAGGTGACGTTTCCGGATGGGCGAATCGCGCCGCTGGATTCGGCGAATGAGTGGAAGGATGTGGCTCGCAGACATGGGGTGGAGAGTATTTTGCCGTTCGTATATACGCCGTTTTTCGCGGTGTTGATGCGGCCTCTGGCGTATCTTTCGTATGGCGCGGCGTATGGAGTTTGGACAGCGATTACGGTGATGCTGACGTTGCTGTCGGTTTGGCTGGGAGTGCGCCTGAGCGGCTGGCGCCTGAGTGTGGAGCTGGCGGTGATTCTGGTGGTGGGCGTGTTCTCGTATCACGGGTTTTTTGAGGAGCTGTTGCTGGGGCAGGCGGATTCGCTGCTTTTGCTTTTGCTGACGTTGGGGGTGTGGTTGCTGCGGCGCGAGCAGGATTGGGGGTCGGCGCTTTGCTTCGCGGTGGCGACGATGATCAAGATTACGCCGGTGATTGCGGTGCCGTTGTTGGTGATGCACCGGAGGTGGAAGTGGCTGGCCGCTTATGGGTGCTGGATGTTGGGGCTGGTGGGATTTTCTGTGTGGCAGGCGGGGTGGGCGGCGCATGCGCAGTTTCTGCACGAGGTTGTGCCGAGCGTGTCGTGCGGGATAGCGACGATCGCGAATTTGTCGGTAGTGGGATTTGTTCAGGAGCTATTTCTGGGGTCGACGCCGAAGAATCTGTTGCAGGCGACGTTGCCGCCGCTGGCTTGCGTTGTTTCAAAGGCTGTGGCGTTGGTGGTTCTTTGTGCGGTCATGGTCCGGTTCTATGTGTACCGGAGAACCGAGAGTCTGGAACTGCATGTGGTGCTGGTGATTTTGCTGTCACTGGTGATCTCTCCACTTACGTGGCTGCATCACTATGTGATGGCGCTGCTGCCGTTTTTCTATTTGTGGGGAAGGGAATGGGAGGTGAGGAAAGACTACCTCCTGCTCGCGACGGTACTCGCGGTGGGGACGAACTTTACGGTGTTTCCGCTGCCGATGTTGTTCAAGGGCCAGGTTGGGCAGCTAATTCTGGCGGGAGTTATCCCTTGTTTGACGCTGGCGCTGGTGTGGTTTCGGATTGACCGGGACGGTGGGTCGCAGATTTCTCTTGACAGCGTGGGATAGGTAAGTGCTAGCTTACGGTTAGTGGATGCTTACCTACAGGCTGGGCTGGATGCGTTGGGAGACGGGACGCGAATGGCAATCTTTCAGCGGCTGGCGAATGGGCCGATGGCGGTGAATGAGCTGGCTTCGCTGTTGCCGGTGAGCCGGCCGGCGGTGTCGCAGCATCTGCGGGTGTTGAAGGATGCCGGGCTGGTGATGGACAGCAAGGCGGGGACGCGGCGGGTTTATCGACTGGACCCGGAGGGCGTGGCGCGGTTGCGGGCGCACTTCGATCGGGTCTGGGAGCGGGCTTTGGGTTCGTTTGAGACGGCAGTTGAGACGAGGAGAAAAGGAGAGAGCGATGCTAAAAACGGCAGAGGCAGCGGTCGTGCGAAAGAGCGTCCGCGTAGGCGTACCCATTGAGCAGGCGTTTTCGGTCTTCGTAGAGCAGATGGAGACGTGGTGGCCGGCGGACCACCATATTGGAGTGAAGCCGTTTGCGTCGATTATTGTGGAGCCGCGAGTGGGTGGGCGATGGTACGAGCGCGATACCGAAGGCAAGGATTGCGAGTGGGGGACGGTGCGAGGGTGGGATCCGCCGCGGCTGGTGACGCTGACGTGGCATTTGGGGCCGACGTGGCAATATGATGCGGATCTCGCGAAGGCGAGCGATGTGACGATACGGTTCACGAGCGAGGGCGCTTCGTCGACCTTGGTGGAGCTGGAGCACAGAGGGATTGAACGGCATGGCGAGGGCTACGAGCAGCTTCGCGCGGGTCTGGACGGGCCGAATGCGTGGACTCGGACGCTGGCGGAGTTTGCGAAGGCCACGGAACGCGGGGTGGGCGCATGAGGGCGGTGTGGTTGCGGATCGCTTCGGTGCTGACGTTTGTCCATGCGGCGTTGCATACGGTGGGCGGGGTGTTTGGCAAGGTCGCACCGGGTGCAGAACAGACGGCGGTGGATGCGATGAAGGGGAATGCGTTTGTCGCGATGGGCGTGACGCGGACGATGTGGGATTTCTATCGCGGGATGGGGCTGGCGGTGACGATCTTTCTGACGCTGGCTGCGGTTGTGTTGTGGCAGATGGCCGTGTTGGCGAAGACGGAGATGTTTCCGTTAGTGCGGCCAGTGCTTGCGGCCTTTGTACTGGGATTTTTGTTGATGGCTGTGGTTTCGTGGCAGTACTTTTTTGCGGGGCCGCTGCTGGCGGAGTTGTTGATTGCGGCTTGCGTGGGAATGGCGATGATTCCTGCGAGGCAGGGAGTGGAACGGCGCGCCGTGGCTTAGCGGCTGTGCGCCGTTGTGCTCGAGGTTACTGGTTGTCAGGCTTTGGCTGCTGGGCTTCTTTGGCTGCGCGCTTGGCTTCGGCTGCCGCTTCCTTCGCTGCCCTCGCGGCTTCGGCGGCAGCTTCTTTTGCGGCTTGCTGGGCTTCGCGAGCCGCTTCTTTCGCGTCACTGCCGATCATCGTCGGATTGATGGTGATTTTGGGCGGGGCAGGCGGAGTTGGCGGCAAGGGAAGGATGCTGCCTTTCTTGATGGCGACGTCTCCCTGGCTGGTGGTGATGCGGATGAGCGGGCCACCGCTGCCGACGGTGCCGCTGATGGTCTTCTTCTGCATGCCGCCGTCGGGAATTTTGATCTGGTTGAATTCGCTCTGGATGTCGCCGTTGTTGGCGTCGAACTGGTAGGCGAAGGTCGCGTCTTCAGGGACGGTGACGGAGACGGAGCCGTTGCGGTTTTCAATGGTGACGTTGGAGAGCGGGGGAGCACTGGTCACGTCGACTGAGCCGTTGCGGTTGGTCACGAAGACGTCGCCGGCGATGCGGTCGAGGGTGATGTTGCGGCTGTAGGTGGTGATGGTGACGGGGCCTACGGCGTTGGAGGCGTTGAGCTCGGCGTTGTTGCCGATTTCGATGTCGCCGTCGAGGCGGGAGAGCTGGAAGTCGGTGCGGCTGGTGTGGAAGCGGAAGGGTCCGCGGATGTGCTCGCAGTGGGTGTCGCCGAAGAAGTCTCCGCGGACGGAGACGGGGCCGGAGAGGTCGGAGAAGGTAGTGTCGTGGGCGCGGCCTTCAAGGTTGACCTGGCCGGTGACGGAGTGGGCGGAGAAGTCGTTATTGCCGTTGTTAATGCGGGCGTTGACATCGCCAGTGATGGCGGAGATCTCGACGTCGCCGTGGTTGGCGGTAACGTGGACGGACCCTTTGATGGAGGTGATCTTGATGTCGCCGTGGTTGGCGTTGACGATCGGCGAGACGTTGGCGGGGAGGGTGATGGTGAGATCGGCGCGGGTCGATTCGACGGTCGGGACGTTGAGAGTGACGGTGCTGCCCATCACGTTGAGGACGGGGGTGAGGCGCTGGGCCTTGGCGTCGGCGTCGGAGTCGGAACGGGAGTAGACGTCTTTGTGGACGGCGATGTGGATCTGGTTGTCGTCGCTGGTGCCGGTGATGGTGACGTCGCCGCGGGGGTTGTCGACGTTGAGGCTGGCGCCGGCGGGGAAGGCCTGGACGATGGTCTGATCGCTCTCGTGTTTGTCGCCCATGAACTCGTCCCAGTTGTCCTGGTTGAGGTTGAGGTCGGGGAAGAGCTTGCTGCTGCCGCCGCTGCGGATGCCGCTGAAGATGACTCCGGTGATGGCGAGGAGGATGAGGAGGGTGGCGACGCCTCCGCCTACGCGGCGGCGGTAAGGGGGCTGAGTGGAGTCGGATTGGGCGTACTGGTCGTAGGCCCACTCGAGAAGAAGGACGATGCCGGCGCCGACGAGGAGGAAGGGCCAGTAGCGAGCGTACCAGTCCCAGAGATGGTGTCCCTGGATGCGTCCGGTCTGAACGAGCAGAAAGAGGACGCCGAGGGTGATGAGAACGAGCGGGCCGAGGATCGAGCTGCGACGCATGCTGCGGGCCTGGTAGCGGTAGGCGTCTCGCTGCGCGCGCATGATGTCGCGCTGGGCGCGGGCCTGCTCTTTGAGCATGCGGCGCTGATACTTCCAGTCGTTTCCGAAGGGAGGGCCGCTGGGCGCACCGGGAGGGGGGTAGGGTGGAGGATAGTTTGCCATGGCCTTATCTCCCTTCCTGATCTTGCTGGATGGGAGGGGCCGGTTCGGTGGGCGGCGTGGGTGTTATGGGAGGCGCGGGCGGGTAGGGATAGGGAGCTGCCATGGCGGCGCTGTAGGTGATTCGCTGGAAGACGGCCATGAGTCCGGCGACGATGAGAATGACTGGCCAGCTATGGGCCCAGGAGAGGATGCCGAGAGAGTCTAGTTCGAAGAGGATGCCGACGAGGATGATCCAGATGGAGCCGCGAAGAGCACGGAAGAGGCGGAACTGGTAGCCGGGAGTGCCGTCATCGACGAAGCCGGCGCCAGAGTCGGTCATCTTGCGGACGAAGAGCCAGACACCCAAGGCGATGAGAATGATGGGCACGATGTGGTGGATCGGAAAGGTGCGGAAGAGGCCAGCGTTGCCGATGAGGAAGAGGCAGCCGAGACCGATGAGCCAGAGGGCGCCAGCGGGGAAGCGGTTGCGGGTGCTGGGAAGGGGCTCAAGGGGGGATAGGGGGATTCCGTAAGGAGGGATGGGCTGCACAGGCGGGGTGGTGTAGGTCTCCCAGGGGGCGCTCCAACTGGCGGTGGGAGGGGTGTATCCCGGTGTGGGTGCGACGTAGGGGCTGCCGGTGGGTGGCACGGCTGCGGATGCGGCGGACGACGCGGCCGTTCCGGGCCACGACTTGCCAAAGCCGAGTCGTTCGCCGAGATCGTTGAGGCCGAAGGGATTGGGGAGCGGGGTACCGTCACGGCGGGCCTTCGCAGTCTGGTGGGCTTCGATGACTTGGTAGCAGACCCAGCCGGCGATGAAGAGACCGAAGATGCCGTGCTCGTCGGCGAGCGAGACGAGGATGGCGAAGACGATGAGATGCACGACGCCTTTGGCGTACTGGCCGTTGTACATTGCGCCGACGCCGGGGATGAAGCCGAGGAGGGCGGCGAGGCCGGGGTTGGGTTCGCCAGGGATCGGCGGAATGTTTCCCGCGGCGGCGTAGGCCGCGTTAGGATCGGGTGCTGTGTAGGTACCAGCGGGAGGGGGGGCGCCGGCGCCGGCTAAACGAGCGGCGAGGCAAGGTTCGCAGAAGACAGCAGAGCCGACGACGCGGGTGCACTCCTGGCAGAGAGGTTTGCCGCAGTTCTGACAAAATGCAACATTTTCACGATCAGGATGGTTTGAGCAAGTCATACCAATCCCCCTTCCTGCTTAAAAACAATGGGAGTAAGGACAACAAGAGCTTGCGTGGCGAAAGGGGGAGTCGCCATTGGTTGAACAGAGCCTGCCATCCTGATGTCGCTGCCGGGGGTCTCGCGGCGACTGGAACCTGGGTTGGGTTTGGTCTGTTTCTGATCTGGCTTACTGGGGCCCTGTTTCTGATCGTTCGGTTGCTGGGTGCCGCCGGGAGCTTGATTGGTGGGGGTGTTCTGGGGGGACTGGGGGGTGGTCGAGCGGTCTTCGTCGGAGGAACTCTGCAGATCGCGGACGCGGGTTTGAAGTTCGTAGACGACGCGGAGGTTGTCGGAGTAACGGACGACCTTTGCCTTGGCCTCGTAGGCACTGCGCATGATGCTGGAAGGCTTGAAGTCGCTGGCGCGGAGCTCGCTGAGGCGAACGCCGGTGAGATTGAGGGTGAGGGCGATAGAGAAGAAGGCCATGGCAGCCGTCATCGCGAGACGAGGCTGCAGCATGGTGTGGCCGAAGGAACGAATGCTGTTGGTGACGCGAACGCGGAAGGGCAGAACCTTCGCAGAGGCGAAGGCAGGCTGGCCGGCAAAAGAGCGCGGGATGGCACCTACGCGAATGTGGTCGGTGGGGCCGAGGACGATGTTGGCGGCTTCGGCGGCGGTCTTGCCGCTGGTCTCGGCGATGATGCGATCGAGCAGGGTGGTGGGGGGCTCGGGCCGGGGGGTCTTGAGCATCGCCATCCAGGAGGCTCCGCGCTGGGCGTCGGCGAGCATGGCGGCGCAGCTGGGGCAGCCGATCATGTGGAGGTCGAAGGTGGCTTGGTCGGCGGCGGAGAGAGTGCCGTCGAGTGCGTCGGAGAGCATGGTCTCGCACTGTGCGCAGTGATTTGAGTTGCCGGGTCCAGCGGGAGCGCCACTGCCGAATTTGCTGAAGTCCGCCACTTTAAACCACCTCACCCTCTAGCACGATGTAAACCTAACTTTCTATACGTTGAAGAAGCCTAGCAAGTTCCCCCCGGCCACGGCTAATGCGGCTTTTTACCGTGCCTTCGGGAATTCTGAGAACCTGAGATATCTCTTTGTAATCCATATCCTCCAGATCGCGAAGAATAACTGCTTCGCGGAGTTCTGGCGAGAGCTGTTTGAGGGCACCCTGGATGCGGGCTTTGAGCTCGAGGCCGGCGACGTGGGTCTCCTGGGAGGCTCTGGGGTCTGCGAGGCGGTCGGCCATGGTGGGGCCGTCTTCTTCGCCGTCGTAGGTGGCGTCGAGGGAGTCAGAGGCTCGGTCGAGGCGGGTGCGGCGGAAGTGGTCGACAAGGAGGTTTCGCGTGAGGGTGGTGATCCAGGTCTGGAAGCTGCCCTTCTGGAGGTCGAAGCTGGCGAGATTCTTGTAGAGCTTGAGGAAGACGTCCTGGGTGAGGTCCTCGGCATCGGAGCCGGAGCCGGTGAAGCGATAGCAGATGGCGTAGATGCGGCGATGTTGAGAGACGACGAGCTGCTGCCACGCCTGGGAGTCGCCGGCCATGCACTGGCGGACGAGCCTGGCGAGCGCTTCATTTGCAGCATCCTGTTCTGGCGTCCGCTCCAACTTTACCCCTAACGGTAATGGTTTCCCTTGTACCGGAAGTGTATCGCGGGGTGTGGGTTCCGGGCTGATTTGTTGCAGAACCGGAGTGGCGGCGGAGATAACGGATTTTTGCTCCGGGAAAGGCCTGGGGATGCGACGGATCGCATGTTTGCGGCCGGAGGGTCTGGCGTGGGGCGAGACCGGAAGCGCGATGTGCAGAACGCCCATATTTGCCTGTACGTATGGGCGTTCCGGTTAGTTCAATAGAGTGTGAACGGTGAAGCTACGGCATGGGGTATGAGATGACGCCGCACGCGATGCGATTGCCGGAGTTGCCGGCGGGATCGGTCTTCTCGTCATCCTGCTTCTCGTGAACGATGATGGAGGTGCCACCATTGGCGATGATGCTGTTGGGAGCGGCGGGGTCAAGCGACATGTCGTTGAGGTTGAAGCTGGCCTGGCCGACGTGGCCTTCGCCGATGGATACGCTCGTGGGGAGATCGCCGGCGTGATGTCCCATGGGGTTCTGGTAGCCGTGCTGCTTGCTGGTCGGGTTGTAGTGGCCGCCTGCGGTCTTGAAGTCGGGCGGATCACAGTGGGGGCTGGCGTGAACGTGGACGCCGTGCTCGCCCACGGGAAGGTTTTTGAGGTCGAGCTTGAGGTGGACTCCCTTTTTGGTGGGGGTGAAGGTGGCGGTTCCAGCGTCCTCGCCGGTGCTGGTCTTGATGGGGACCACGAGGGGCGCCGGCTTTTTCGCGAGGGCCGGAATGGCGAAGAGGGTGAGGGTACAGACGGCGAGGATTTTACGCATACGATTATTCTCCTGAATCTGCCTATCTGATGAGAATACAGAAGTATTTCATCGAGTTGCGCGACAGAGGCAGCGTTGTATGTAAAATCTCCTTCATGATTTCAGTTCAGCGGCCCCCCTTGTTTAGATTTGCCCTCTTCCTGTGCCTTTTTGGCGTGTTTCCAACGATGATGACCAGTTCTGCGCAGGCGCAGCAACGGAACAGAGGCGGTGCTCCGCCCGAAGCGCCTGCTGCCACCGATGCAAAGCCTGCGGGCGAAGCGAAGCCTGCTGAGAAGCCTGCGGCTACGCCGGGGCTGCTGCCGATGGAGCCGCCGCTGCCGCCAGATGCTCATGTGGAGCAGAGCATCCAGATGGAAGGCAAGACGCTGCATTACACGGTGACGGTGGGGACGCTGGCAGTGCGGGACGGTAAAGGCGCGCTGAGCGGCGAGGTGGTTTTTACTGCGTACACGATGGAGGGCAAGGACAGGCCGGTGACTTTTGCGTTCAACGGCGGGCCCGGCGCTGCTTCGGTTTATTTGAATCTGGGAGCGATCGGTCCGAAGCGGGTGGCGTTCGGTGCGGAGGGACAGAGTCCTTCGGATCCGGCGACGCTGACGGACAATCCGGGAACGTGGCTGGACTTTACGGACCTGGTGTTCATCGATCCGATTGGAACGGGATTCTCGCGGTCGCTGGTACCGCTGGATGAGGCGAAGAAGCAGTTCTATGGGCCGGACCAGGACATCGAGTACCTGTCGAAGTGCGTGTACGACTGGCTGGTGAAGAATGGGCGGCTGCTGTCGCGGAAGTACATCGTGGGCGAGAGCTATGGCGGGTATCGCGGGCCGCGGCTTACGGCTTATCTGCAGTCGGAGATTGGTGTGGCGATGAATGGGCTGGTGCTGGTGTCGCCGGCGCTGTCGCCGCAGGCGGGGTCGCCGGATATTTCGCCGGTGCCCTGGATGCTGACGCTGCCTTCAATCGTCGCGGCGAACTATGAGCGGCAGGGCAAGCTGACGAATGAGAATATGCAGCCGGTAATCGACTATACGCGCGGGCAGTATATTCAGGATTTGATGACGGGCAATAGCGATCCGGCAGCGACGCCTCGGGTGGTGGCGAAGGTGACGGAGTTGACGGGCCTCGATCCGAAGTTTGTGAAAGAGTCGGGCGGGCGGCTGGAGACACAGGCGTTTCTTCGCGAGGAGTTTCGTGAGACGGGCAAGCTGGGCAGCCGGTATGACCCGAACGTGACGGCGTACGATCCGTTTCCGTGGAACCCGACGCAGGAGACGAATGATCCGATTCTGCTAAGTATCATTGCTCCGACGACGACGGCTATGGCGGACTTTGTGACGCGGACCGTGGGTTGGAAGACGGACGCGCGGTATAACGCGTTGTCGAATGAGGTGGCCCGGGCCTGGGATCGGGGTTCGCGGAATGGGGCGTTTTCAGGGTCTGCATCGGCTACGGATTTGCGGGTTGCGGTGGCGACGGACCCGAAGCTGCGCGTGGTGATTGCGCATGGATGGGCAGATCTCTCATGCCCGTTTATGGGATCGGTGCTGACGGTGAGCCAGATGCCGATTATGGGCGATCCGACGCGCGTGCAGGTGCATGAGTATCCGGGCGGCCACATGTACTATGCGCGGTTGGCTAGTTCGATGGCGCTGCGCAAGGATGTGATGGAGATGGTTTCGAAGCACTGAGGCTCGCGACAACAAAAAAGAAGATGCCAGGAAGGGAGGATTCTTCCTGGCATCTTCGTTGCTGTTTTCAGGCAGATTAATGGTAGAACGATGAATTGTGCTGTGCTGCGTATGCGGCGCTAACTGGCTGCGTCGAATCTTCTGCTGAAGAGAGATCCCGAGACCCTGGCGGCGACCATGCTCAATATCAGCAGGAAGGGCGCGTAGATGCGCACTTCGCTGAGGACACCAAGGATAAAGTACACCGGAAAATAAAGGAGAGCGCAGGCGATTGCTGCTTTATCAAGGAGCTGCAAAGGAGGGCGCTTGATGATCAGGAATACGAAGAACAGGACGAACGGCAATAGGGAGATAGCAGAGAGCTCTAAATTGTGGAAGGTGAGATTTGGCTTCCACTGGATGTCGAGCTTCATGTTTGGGTAGAGGGAACGAAGGTAAGCCTGGAATCCACCTGAGATGAGGACTATCAGGGTGCCGATGACGACGTAGAGGCGCGCCGTTCTGGATCGCTGCCTGAATAGAGTCCAGAGGCCTGTTAAGACGATCGCGATTCCAAAAACAAAAGGCACGTCGGTGCGAAGAGAGATCTCAAGGAATGTGGCTGCCAGAATGGGCAGCGACCATAGTGCATTGGTCGCGATCTTTGTGAGGCAATAGAGGCAGATGGCCAGAAAGAGAGTGGAGGGCAGTGTCTCGGGGCGTTGCCAGGGAACAATCCAGGCCATTGGAAACTGAAGGATTGCCAAAAATGTCAGAATTCTGAGCGCCCGGTCCCTGGGCGTGGCGGGCTCTCCCGGGGGAATGTCTACTGTGAGCAGATAGAGGAAGTAAAGCGCGAGAAATCCTGAAATGAGATCGAATACGGCAAAGATAAGAGGGATGTCATTGGTATGGAAGATCCGTTTGGTGAGTTGAGTCAGAGCCGGTATTCCGATACGAAAGACATCGGCATACTGCACGGGGTGATGAGCCGCCGGGGCTGCGCTCTGGATATAGGAAAACCATCCTTCGTGAGCGAAATGCGCCTCTTGCAGGCAGATAAGGAAGAGGAAGATGCAGGTGATGAATCTCTCTCGCTGCTTAAAATTCAAGGTCAATCTCCGGAGAAATCGCCGACTCCTTGAATCTTATCTGTGGAGTGGCGATGGTTGTGCGGTTCCTTAGAGGAGAACTTCGGTCTGGGGGAGTTCGAGCTGTTCGGATTGGTGCTCGTCTAGGAAGGGTTCGAAGTGGGTGCGGCAGCGGGCTTCGTAGAGGCCGGCGGCTCCGACGACGACGAGTTCCTGGGATTGGCCGAGGCGCTGGGTGTGGATGGCTGGCTGGCCGCAGACCATGCAAACGGCGGAGAGCTTGGTGACTTCGTCGGCGAGGGCCATGAGGACTGGGACGGGGCCGAAGGGCTCGTTGGCGAAGGTGGTGTCGAGGCCGGCGAGGATGACGCGCTTGCCGAGGTGGACGAGTTCCATGGCGAGGTGGGTGATGCCGGCGTCGAAGAACTGGGCTTCGTCGAGGCCGACGACGTCGATTTCGTGAATGCGGTCGGAGGCGAAGAGTTCGGCTTTGAGGCTTTCGGAAGTTGGGGTAACTACTGCTGCGTCATGGGTTTGGGAGCTGTGGCTGGAGATGGCGGTGCGGTGGTAGCGGAGGTCGATGTCGGGTTTGAAGCAGGCGACGCGCTGGCGGGCGATGCGGGCTCGCTTGAGGCGGCGGATGAGTTCTTCGGATTTGCCGGAGAACATGGGGCCAGTGATGACTTCGATGCGGCCGGGAGTGGGGCAATTGGTCATGCGGTCATGGTACCGGGCGGCGTAGTGGATTTTTGGGGCGTAATTTTTTTGGGCTGGTGGAGGTCGTTTTTGCAGGGGGTTTTGAGGGAAATGGTGTTTTGGTGGATGGTTTTTTGTGGTGAGTTTGTGGTTTTTGGATGGTGAAACGTGGTGAGTTGGCTGGACGGTTTTCAGGGTGCGGAAATGTGACACTGTTGCGAAATTTATTTTCGTGGTGCGAACAAGATGTCACAAGATCG
Organism: uncultured Acidobacteriaceae bacterium; assembly: GCA_963841335.1. Lineage (GTDB taxonomy): Bacteria > Acidobacteriota > Terriglobia > Terriglobales > Acidobacteriaceae > Edaphobacter. Next base: position 3,021,544 of record CAWJCF010000001.1, read on the forward strand.
TCTCCTGCCTTGACGCGGAGTTGAGTTGGAACATACCATCCAGCCACCTTTCTCCCTTGCACTTCGCTGCCACGACTTTGCAGCCCGGCCCGCGACTCCCCCCAAAATTCAATTGTTGAGGTTATTTTTCATGACGCTATCTTCTCGCATTTCCGCCTTGCTTGGAGTTATTGCCCTCGTTGCAGGTTCGGCCTTTGCCGCACCTCCGCAAATGACGAACATGGGTCCGGAAGATGGATCCAAGCAGATTTCGGTTACGGTTTGGCTGAACCTGCACAACAAAGACTCGCTGGACACGATGGTCCAGCAGATGTACGACAAGAGTTCGCCGAACTATCACAAATTTTTGACGATGAAGCAGTTTAACGATCAATTCGCGCCGACTGAGAAGGAAGCGGGTGTGGTGCGCGATTTCCTTGCAGCCCACAATATGAAAGTCATGTCGACTGCCGGGAATAACCACTTCGTCGTGGCACAGGGGAGTGTCGGGGATGCGCAGGCGGCGTTCAACACTCATATCAACCGCGTGATGGTTAACGGGCAGCCCCGCCGTGTTAATACACCCGAAGCCACGGTTACGGGACCCGCGGCTGCGCTTGTGGCTAACGTGCAAGGTCTGAGCGATCTTCGATATCGAACGAATGTAAAGTTCTCCATCGATCCTGACAGCGGACAGCCTTATGCGGGAGTCTCCCCTTCCGACGTGGGTGAAGATGGACTTTTCTTCAACGGGGACTGCCTACGTGCGCCTGAGGTGCAGACCTTTACAACGGGAAGCGGCTTCCCAAAGGCGATCTACAGTGGCAACAGATATGGATCCGACATCACCAGTGGCCCTCCCAATAAGCCGCCGTGCGGCTACGATGCCGCTGAGATGCAAACCGCGTACGGCTTGAATCCACTGTATAAGAAGGGGCTGGACGGGACCGGCCAGACGATCGTCATCGTGGACGCGAATGGCTCGCCCAGTATCGTGGCTGACGTAAACCTGTTCTCGCAACTGAACGGGCTCCCCGCGCTCACGCCGTCGAACTTCAAGATCGTCACGCCCGTTGGCCCTGTCGCTTGTGCTGTTGTTAACGGCAAGTGCTCGGCCGATGTCGAAACGATGCTCGACGTGGAATGGGCACACGCGATCGCCCCGGGCGCCAACATCGTTTTGGTGCTGTCGCCAGATCTTGGGTTTTCAAACATCGATCTTGCGAACCTCTATGCGATCGAGAATCAACTTGGCAACGTGATCTCCAATAGTTTCGGGATTTCGGAGATAGCCCTGGTGGACTTCCTCCCATCGGAGCTCGTTGTCGAGAACGGCATTTCAGAGATCGCCGCGGCTTTAGGGATCTCCCAGCAAGTTTCCAGTGGGGACTCTGGCGACCAACTTGCAACGAACCAGGCTGACTTCGGCATTGACTCAGTGACTGTCAATGCGAACGCCGATTCCCCATTTGTGACGGCGGTTGGAGGCACCAGCACGTTTCTGGATTCGAAAAGCAATATCAAATTGCAAACTGGATGGGGCTTAAACGAGACCCGAATCGCTGGACCCACTCCGAACCCTCCAACCGTTCCCCCTCTGTCTTTAGGCTTTATATTTGGGGCTGGAGGAGGCACCAGCGTTGTTTATGCCAAACCTAAGTATCAAAGATCTCTGCGGGGCAAGTTCCGTCAGGTGCCGGATATCGCGATGAATGCGGACCCAGAGACCGGCGTCGAGGTACTCTTCTCACCCGATGGGAATCCCAATGACGGGATTGTCGTGGAAGTGGTTGGGGGCACCAGCCTCTCTGCCCCGATGTTCACTGGCGTTTGGTCCATTGCGAACCAAGCGGCCGGAGGAGGGCCAATCGGGCAGGCGGCGCCGATCCTTTATGAACTACCTGGCAACGCGATCACGGATGTCAATGTAGGACCGATTGATACCCTGCTGAACGCGACGGGACTGATTATCAATCCGCCGAATACGACGTTTGAAAATGCGGCGGCTCTGGCACAGCCTTTGGAAAACACGAAATTGTTTGTGAGTGCGTTATTCCAAAGCAGCACATCGACTCGCTGGAATGTGTTTACTTTCGGGGCGGATTCGTCGCTCACCACAGGTCCCGGCTGGGACAACGTGACTGGTTTGGGCACGCCGAATGGAGTGGCGTTCATCAATAGTGTTGTCAGGGCTGTTCAGTAAGCTGCGGTGGGATGTTTTTGGATGGGTCGTCCGATGGCGGCCCATCTTTTTTGGTTGATGATGGTGGAACAGGGCAAAGGATTTAGGTATTAGGTTGCTGCGGTTTCGGTGTAAGTGGATTCTTCGGGGGAGTCGGTGGGACTCTCGAAGTCTAATTTGTAACCGTCCTGGTCACTTATTGCGGTGACCCACATGGCATTGCCGACGAACGGTGTTCGTGGGGCGAGGCCGTGGGCGATGAAACGGCGGTAGAGGGCGAGGGCGTCGCGGCACTGGAAGCAGATGGCGACTCCCTCGCCAAGCTTCTGGCCAGCGAAGGGGGAGTCGGAGCGGTACTCCTGGAGCATGATGGCTGCGCCTTCGAGCTGGAGCCAGCACCAACGGATTTTGTCGTCGACGATCCATTGTTTGGTGCGGGAGAAGCCGAGGCCTTCGACGTAGAAGCGGAGAGAGCGCTCCATGTTGGAGACCATGAGGAAGGGGACGGCTTGCTGGACGTTGGGTTTTTCGGCGATCGTTGCTGGTCGTTCGTTGTCAGTTGCTGGTTGGGAGTTCATTTTGGCGGCTCTGCGATGAATTGGTGTTGCTTATGCCGGAGCGTGCGGGGACCGAGGTCAGCGCGAAAAGCGTCGCGTGGTGCGTGGCCTTAGCGTTTCGGTTGCGATACCGAAGAGAACGTAGAAAGCGGCATTGAGAAGGATGAACGCGTAGTAAGTGAGAGGCATGGATGGGCCGAGCAGGGAAGCAGGGGCCGTGATGGCGATGACGGTCCAGTGGGTCATGCTGGGATTGGGGGCGGTGGCGATGCTGAAGAGGACCCAGAAGGTGGCGACGGCAGCTCCAAGGAGTGCCCATAGCGCGATTCTTCGCTTCATGCGATTGCCCTCCTGCTGCTGAGACCATAGTGCGCCTTCCGCGGGGTGTGCACAAGTTCAGTGAAGAGCTTTGCAGTGGGGCTGCTTTGGTTTTTGTAGTTTTTAGCCGCCGTTGTGGTCACTCGGCTTGTGTCGATTTTCGTGTGCACTGGAGCTTTGCGAATTTGCAAATTTGTGCGCGGTTGTTGAGGCGACAAATTCACGATCAGCGGTGTGGTTTAGGGCGTACAATTCGCCACTCCCCGGTTATCAATTCAAATCCGAACGAAAGAAGAGGTCAATTCATGCTTGGAGAACAGATCAGCGAATCTAAAGGTAAGAGACTGGTGAGACGGGTGCTTTCCGTCGATCCCCCAACCGCAGAAGTGTCGTTCGAGAGCAGCGGCCAGATATTGGGAGTGGCCGTTACTGGCATGGGCACTTATACCTCGGTCGTTAGTGCAGATGGCACGATCCAGGGCGGTGGTCAGGGGATGGATATGACGGCGGATGGCGAGGCCATCACGTGGACGGGAACGGGCGTGGGCAGATTCGGGCCCGGCGGCTCGGTGAGCTACCGCGGGATGCTGTTCTTCCGGACGACTTCGCAGAAGCTTGCAAAGTTGAACGGTACGTGCGGAGCTTTCGAATACGATGTGGATGCTTCCGGTAGTACGGTGTCCAAGGTGTGGGCGTGGAAGTAGGGCTTGAGCCGTGGTGAGAACCGCTCTTGTTGATGAATGTGCCGTGGCGCGCGTTGAGTTCGATGCGTCGCCACGGCGAACTCCACTGATTAACGAAGGGGAAGGTGTGCTTCGGGGTGCGAAGTGCGAGCAACGATAAAGACAAAATGCAGGTCCCTTCGACTGCGCAGTTCGCAAAGTACGCGAACTGCTCCGCTCAGGGTGACACTTTGTTGGGTGTGCCGATGATTGCTGTGAAGGTCAGGGTTTTTCGACCAGGGGCTGCCAGAGTTCGATGCGGTTGCCTTCGGGGTCGGTGATCCATGCGAAGCGGCCAAAGTCGTAGTCCTCGCGTTTGGGGTCGATGGGGACGTTGGCGGCGGCTAATTGAGTGAGTAGCTGTTCAAGGTCGTCGACGCGGTAGTTGACCATGGCTTGCTGAGGGCCGATGTGAGTGCCCGGACCAAAGTGTTTGGTGTCTTCGGCGAAGAGAGACCAGGTGGTCATGCCTGTGGTTGGGGGGACTTCGTCGGACCAGAGGAAGGTGGCTCCGCCGTAGTCGGCGAGTTGGATGCCTAGGTGCTGGACGTACCAGGCGCTGAGGGATTTTGGGTCGCGGGCTCGGAGGAAGATGCCGCCTATTCCGGTGACTCGGGCCATTGGGTCTCCTTTTTGGGTAGTAGGTTATTTTGTGGGGCAGTCTTTGCGGCCGGTATCGGCGATGGAGGCGATGAGCCATTTGCCGTTGGTGTGGACGAGGTTGAAGAGATCGGTGCCGCAGTGGTCGACCTTGCCGTCGGAGAGGAATTCGAAGGGGGCCCAGACGACGGCCAGGTCGTTGTCGATGCGAATGAGAGGCGAGTGGATGCGTTCTTCGATTTTGGCTGGGCTGGGACGGGCGACGCGGGCGGCGAATTCTTCGCCGGTCATCTGATTGATGTTGCCGTCGTGGATCAAGGACCAGCGCAATGTTGGGAAGGAATGTGGCTTTGATGGCGTCGGCGTCGCGGTGGGCCATGCCATCGAAGAGGGCTTGGACGGGGGCGAGGACGGCTTGTTCTTCGGGGGTTTGGGCGTGGAGCGTTGCGATGAGGAGCGTGGCTGCGCCGATGATTGAAAGGAGGCGCGTTATAGGTTTCGATTTCATGGGGTTTGATTGTAGCTTATGCCGTCGCCAACTGCGATTGACCGTTGGGTGTGCGGCGCGTATTCTCGGGGTCTAGTTGGGCCCCTGGGATCGGTGCGGCTTGGAATGTCCTGGATCGTGCGCCTGCTGAGTTTTGATCTGTCTGGCTTAGGACACAATTGAGATGCCGTCGAGAATCCCGCAAGGATTTCTGTGCAAGAAAATTCTTTTCCGAGGAGATTTGTTATGGCTACAACACAACAGGTACAGGCTCAGCGTGAGATTAATCCGGATGCTCTGAATGCTTTGCTTGGACGGGCAGTGCAGGATATGGGAGCGGCGCTGCAGGCTCCGCTGATTTTGATTGGGGATAGGCTAGGGCTCTATCGCGCGATGGGCGATGGGACGTCGATGACGGCGAAGAAGCTGGCGAAGAAAACGGGGACGTCGGAGAGGTATATCCGCGAGTGGCTGAATGCAAATGCGGCGGGGCAGCTGGTGCAGTATGACGCGGAGAAGGATGAGTTTTATATGACTCCGGAGCAGTCGATGGTGATGGCGCAGGATGATTCGCCGGTGCATCTGCCGGGTTTTTATCACATGCTGGCCTCGGTGGTGAAGGATGAGGAGAAGCTGACGAAGATTTATAGATCCGGCAAAGGAATGGGTTGGCATGAGCATGAGAAGGGATTGTTTGAAGGCGTAGAGCGGTTCTTCCGGCCGACCTATCTAGCGAATCTGGTTTCGAGTTGGATTCCGGCGCTGGAGGGTGTGGAGGCGAAGCTGAAGGAGGGGGCTCGCGTGGCGGATATTGGGTGCGGGCATGGGGCTTCGACGCTGTTGATGGCGAAGGCCTATCCGAAGTCGAAGTTTTTTGGATTTGATTATCACAAGCCGTCGATTGAGAAGGCGAGAAAGAAGGCGAAGGAGGCGGGGGTTGAGGATCGCGTGACGTTTGCGGTGGCTCCGGCGAAGGATTTTCCGGGGAAGGACTATGACCTGGTGACGTTCTTCGATTGTTTGCATGATATGGGGGATCCGGTGGGGGCGGCGAAGCATGTGAAGAAGACGCTCGCGCCCGGGGGGACTTGGATGATTGTGGAGCCGTTCGCTAAAGATGATGCGGCGGGGAATCATAATCCTGTGGGACGGATTTTTTATTCGGCTTCGGCGACGATCTGCGTGCCTTGCTCGTTGGCGCAGGAGGTCGGGATGGGGCTGGGGGCCCAGGCGGGACCGGCTCGGATGGAGGCGGTGGTGAAGAAGGGCGGGTTGAAGCACTTCCGGAACGCGGCGGAGACTCCGTTTAATTTGGTGTATGAGGTGCGGGCTTAGGGCGTGGGCTATAAAGTCCCACGCTAATCCGACAGATCCAAATGCGGGGATTCTTCGCTCCGCTCAGAATGACGACGAGCGACGGGGTTAGATTTTTTCGACTACTACGGCGGTGCCGTAGGCGAGGACTTCGGTCACTCCGCGGATTAATTCGTTGGCGTCGTAGCGGACGGCGATGACGGCGTTTGCGCCTAGCTGGGCGGCGTGTAGGGTCATCATGGCGTAGGAGTCCTGGCGGGTTTTTTCGCAGAGTTCGGTGAAGAGGGTGATGTCGCCGCCGACGAGGGTTTGCAGGCCTGCGCCTATTGTGGCGAAGACGTTGCGGGAGCGGACTACGATGCCGCGGACGATGCCGATGTTGCGGACGATGCGGTGGCCGGGGATCTCGAAGGCAGAGGTGACGAGGGCTGGGTCGAGGGTTGGGGCTGGGGGTGGGTAGGTGGACATTTGGTTTGTCTCTCTCCTGGTGTTGCGAGAGATTGTACGTTAGGGAGTGGGTTGGGGTTCCGTTGGTGAGGCAGGGACTAGGGCCGAGGCACTGGGTTTAGTTGATGCACCAGGTTTGTGACGGCGCCGGAGTCGATGGTGCGGGCGGCGAGGGCGATGCCGGTGGTGAGGTTGGGGGCGAGGTCGGCGGTGACCAGGACCGCGGCGGCGTTGAGGAGGACGATGTCGCGGCGGGGGCCGGGTTCGCCGGCGAAGATGGCGGTGAGGATTTGGGCGTTCGTTTGGGCGTTGCCGCCTTGGAGGGCTTCGATGGGGGCTCGGGTGAGGCCTAGTTCTTCGGGGGTTAGGGTGCCGGTGGTGACGACGCCATTGTGGACTTCGGCGTAGTGGCTGGGGCCGGAGATGGAGAATTCGTCCATGCCTTGCGGGCCGCGGGTGCTGACTTGCTTTTCTTCGCCGGTTTCGCCGTGGACTACGAAAGCGTGGCGAGTGTTGAGGAGCGCCATGGCTTTGGCGGCGAGGGGGACGAGGTGTGGGGCGTAGACTCCCATGACTTGCGCGGAGGCTCCCGCGGGGTTGGAGAGCGGGCCGACGAGGTGGAAGATGGTGCGGATGCCGAGGGCTCGGCGGACGGGCATGACGGACTTCATGGCGGGATGGAGGGCGGGGGCGTGGAAGAAGGCGAAACGATGTTTGCGGAGGGCGGCTGCGCCGTCTTCGGGAGAGAGGGAGATCGGGATTCCGAGGGCTTCGAGGACGTCGGCGGAGCCGGATTGGCTGGTGACGGCGCGGTTGCCGTGTTTGGCGACGCGGATTTCGGCAGTGGAGGTGGCGCCGGCGGCTGCTGCAACGAGGGCGGCGGCGGTGGAGATGTTGAAGGTGCCGGAGGAGTCGGCTCCGGTGCCGCAGGTGTCGACGAGAGTGAGGCGCTCGGCGTCGGTGAGGGGGATGGGAGTGGCGGCGGCGCGCATGGCGTCAACGAAGCCGGCGATCTCTTCGGGGGTTTCGCCGCGGGTGGCGAGGGCGGTGAGGAGAGCGGCGATGTCGAGGTCGGTGGCCTCGGCGCGGAGGATGGTTTGGAGGACTTCGGCCGCTTCGGCGCGGGTGAGGGTTTCGCGGTGCTCGATGATGCGTTTAAGGTAGGGCTGGAGAAACATTTCTTTTAGGGTAGCAGTTGGGCGCTCGTTTCCAGTTGTAGGGCTTGGTTGTTTATGGGGAGGCTTGACGATGATGGAATGGATAGCCTGGGTTTCGATTGTGGTCGCGGTGTTGAGCGCAATCGTGATCGCGCTCGATGAGGTGCGGCGTCCGCAGAAGATGGGGGTGATGAATCTGGTGTGGCCGATTACGGCGCTTTATCTGAGCGTGATTGCGGTTTGGTGGTATTGGCGGGTTGGGCGGAGGATGGCGGCCGGTTCGGCGATGGAGATGGGGAGCCATGATGGTGCGATGGGTGGGGGCGAGACGGGTTCGCCTACATTTGGGCAGAGCGCGCTGGCTACCAGCCATTGCGGGGCGGGGTGTGTGCTGGGAGATCTGGTGACGGAATACCTGGTGTTTGCGCTGGGACTGACAGTGGCGGGGTCGATGCTTCTGGCGAGCTTTGTGTGGGATTTTGTGGCGGCGTGGTCGCTTGGGATTTTGTTTCAGTACTTCACGATTAAGCCGATGCGGAATTTGACGATGAAGGAAGGGCTGATCGCTGCGGTGAAGGCGGATACGCTTTCGATTGCGGCGTTTCAGGTGGGAATGTATGGGTGGATGCTCCTCATGCACTATGTTCTGTTTCCGGCGCCGCATCTTGAGGCGAATCAGCCTGCGTTCTGGATGCTGATGCAGGTGGCGATGGTGTGCGGATTTTTTACTTCGCTGCCGATGAACTGGTGGCTGGTGAAGATTGGGTGGAAGGAGAGGATGGGCTAGGGTGCTCGGTGATATATTGCCGCGTATGCGTACATCTTTGGGTTGGATCAGGCCTGCTTCGTTTTTGGGGTTCGTTGTTGTGAGTGTTTCGATGGCGATGGGACAGACTGGTGACCGTGTGGTGGGGTTGCTGGAGAAGTTGTCGAATGCGGCTGGGCCTCCGGGAGCGGAGGAGCCGGTGCGGGCGATTATGGTGGGCGAGATGAAACCGCTGGCTACGGAGCCGTTGAAGTATGACGGGATGGGATCGGTGATTGCGCAGCAGGGGAAGACGGGGCCGCGCATCATGATCGATGCGCATATGGATGAGCTGGGCGGGATGGTGCGGAGGGTGACGCCGACGGGATTTCTGTCGATGCAGATGCTGGGTGGATGGCTGGATCAGGCTCTGGTGGATCAGCGATGGATCATCATTGGGTCGAAGGGGCCGGTGCATGCGGTAACGGGGATTCGGGATATTCATGTGATTACGCCGGAGGAACGGACGCGGGTGTTTGCGCGGGAGTCGGTGTTTCTGGATGTCGGGGCGAAGAGTGCTGCTGAGGTTGCGGCGATGGGTGTTGAGCCTGGCGATCCGGTGGTGCCGGATTCGCCGTTTATGGTGATGAATGGGACGGGGAATTATCTGGGCAAAGGTTGGGATGACCGGATTGGATGTGCGGTGTTGCTGGAGGCGATGCGACGGACAGCTTCCACGCCGCATGCGAATCAGTTGTTTTATGTGGCGACGACGCAGGAGGAGGTTGGGCTGCGCGGTGCGAGGGCGGCGGTGAATGTGGTGAAGCCGGATATCGGGATTGCGATTGAGGGTGGGATTACGGGGGATGTTCCGGGGGACAGGCCGGAGGAGACGCAGGTGAAGCTGGGCGCGGGGCCAGGGATGTTTTTGTATGACTCGAGTGCGATTGCGAATCGGAAGATGGTGGCGTTTACGCGGAAGACGGCGGCGGCGAAGGGATTGCCGCTGCAGGCGGATTTAGTGCAAGGGTATGGAGATGATTCGGCGGAGCTGCAGACGATGGATGGTGGTGCTCCGACGATTAATCTGGTGGTGCCGGTGCGGTATACGCACTCGCACAATGGAATTGTGAACCGGCAGGATTTCGATCAGACGGTGGAGCTGGTGGTGCAGATGCTGGTGCAGATGGATGCGAAGACGGTGGAGGAGCTGAGGGATTTTTCGCCTGCGCCTTAGGTGCGACAGAGGCGGCGAGGGTGGAGTGTGCGAGACTCCACCCTTCGCAAAGGCGCGCATACGCCGATTCCTAAAATTTGAAGCGATAGCGGAATTCGGCGAAGATTTCGCGGGGGTCGTTGTAGTGGAAGCCGCCGAAGGTGAGGCTGTTGTCGAGCAGCACGCGATGGTTGGTTACGTTGGTTGCTGTGATGGACGCGGTGATGTTTTCGCCGAAGGATTTTCCGAGGGCGAGGTCGAAGGTTGTGTGTGCGGGTAGGTAGGGGTTGGGGTAGGGAGTGGCGGGGTCGGGGTCGCCGTTGACGAAGCCGGAGCCGTAGTAGACGTTGGTGGAGGCGGTGGTGCGCCAGGGGAGAGTGGCGTTGAAGCCTACGTTGAGGGTGTTGCGCTGGTCGTGGTCTACAGGTTCGTAGTCGAAGCCGACGTCGCACTGGGGTGAGGTGATGGGGTAGCAGATGAGGCCTCCGGTGATGGGGCCGCGCTGCTCGGCGATCTGGTTGGAGTAGGCGAGATGGAACTGGCCGAAGCGCCAGATGAAAGGGCTGCGGAGGGTGGTCTCCCAGGCGCGGATGAGGGCTCCGTCGACGGTGACGGGGTAGTAGATGCTGGAGTCGCCGATGTTCGAGTGGTCGAGGAAGTTGTTGACGCGGTTGTGGAAGGTGTCGATGTCGAGGACCCAGCCACGGTAGGGAATTTGGACGCCGAACTGGCGCTCCTCGTCGCGCTCGCCGTGGAGGGGAGTGAAGGTGGTGTCGTTGGCCTGAGCGTATTGCACGATGGGTCCGGCGGCGGTGAGGAGCGGTGGGGGTTGGTAGAAGCGGCCGTAGAAGGCGCGGAAGACCCAGTTGAGTTTGGGAATGGTGACGGCGACTCCAAAGCGGGGAGCGGTGTAGTTTTCAGTGAACTCGCTCTGGAAGTGGGATTGGCGGAGGCCGGCGATGACGGTCAGCCAGGATGTGGCTTTGTAGTTGTCGGAGAGGTACTCTTCGACGACGCCGCCACTGGCTGAGTCGGGGAGGGAGAAGTTCTGGTTGCCGGAGTCGTCGTTGAAGATGGCTCCGAAGAGGTAGGTGTCGTGCTGGCCGAAGGAGTAGAAGCCGGCCTGGATGGTGTTGCGGGCGATAGCGGTGGTGATGGAGCCCTGGGCACCGGCGTAGTTGGAGGTGCGGTGCGAGGTGGTGGCTACGGGAGTGTCGTCGGGGTTGGCGTCGTAGTTGGCGAGGTTGTAGTGGTAGAAGGGCGAGACCTGAAGGACGGTGGAGGGGTTGAAGGTGTGGATCCAGGATGGGGCGGCGACGACGTCGGTTTCGCGCTGGGTGTCGCGGAGGCCGGAGGAGTCGAACTGCTGGTTCTCGAAGCTGTCGGGGTCGGGGTCGTAGGGTATCTGGAAGAAGTCGTTGCGGACCTGGGCGACGAGGCGGAACTGATCTTTGGGTGTGCGGTTGTAGATGAGAGAGGCGAAGGCTCCGTAGCCGTTGCTGGCGTCGTGGAAGACTTCGGCGATGGGTGGGGAGAGGCCGTAGTCGCTGCGGTTGCCATTGAGAGAGGTGTACCAGGCGAAGTTTTGGGTGTGGTCGCCGAGGCTTAGCTGGTCGTTGGTTTGGAAGAAGCTGCCGCCGGAGACGAGGAGCTCGGCCTGGCGGTTGCGTTCGAAGCCGGTGCGGGGAACGACGTTGAAGACGCCGTAGGTGCGGTCGCCGATGTCAGCGGTGTAGGAGCCGCGCTGGACTTCGATGTAGTCGATGTCTTTGGGGTCGATCTGAGCGCCGAGGTTGGAGGCGATGTTGGTGTTGGGGATCTGGACGCCGTCGAGGAGCCAGGAGACCTGATGGCCGCCGCGGATGTGGAGCATGTCGTGGGTCATGTAAGCACCGGGGGTGTAGTCGGTGATCATGGCCATGGAGTTGGTGCGTGAGGCGCCGGGCGTGAGGGCGATGTCTTCGCGGCTGACGAGGGTGATGGGGGTGACGGTGTCGGAGGCCGCGGAGGTGCTGGTGGTGACCGTGGTGGATTGTTCAACGGTGCCGAGTTGGAGTTCGATGTGGAGGATGGGTGAGGTGTCGGAGGCGAGGGTGAGGTCTTGTTTTGCGGTGGAGAAGCCGGGTTGGGAGATGGTGAGGAGGTAGTCGCCAAGGGGGATGGAGGCGAAGGAGAAGGAGCCATCGTGAGCGGTGACGGTGGATTGGGTGAAGGCGGAGTTCGCGGAATGGAGTTCTATGCGGGCTCCGGCGATGGGACGGTGCTGGGGGTCGTGGACGACTCCGTGGACCTGGCTGAAGATGGCGGCGTGGGCCGCGGCGGCGACACAGAGCAAAGAGATACAGAGTAGAACGAACTTTCGCATGTGGATTTCCTCGTCAGAGAGCTGACGGCGTTCGAGGTACACGCTGAGAGAGTGGCGGCTGGACGGATTCCCTGAGGGAAAGTGAGTCGCGGCGCTGCCGGGTCTTTAGAGGAGGATTGAGGCGGGAGGTCCGCGTTTTTGACGGGCGCGGTCGAGGGCTACGCGGGCGCGTGCCTCGGTCTGGAGCTTGAGGGTGGGGTGGCTGACGATCTCAGCGAAGATGAGTTGCGTTGCGGGAGAGGAGAGGTCGATGTGACGGAGAGACGTGATGACGGCCGGATAGGAAGGGCAGGGTTTTGGGATGGCGGAGAGCTGGGTTCCGGTGGTGGTCGCGCCGGGGTTCATGGTTTTGAAGCAGCGATGGGCGCCGTTGCGGCGGCAGCACGCGGGAAGATTTAAGTCGGAGGTGGCGGTGAGAGCGAGAAGGGGTGAGATCAGCGGGAAGCTGAAGAGGAGAAGAAGGACGATGCTGAGGGCTCGTCGCACTTGTTTATTGTATCGGAGGTTTGTGGCGCCGGCATGAATGGTGCCGGCGCCCGTGGGAGTGGGGTTATTTTGATGCGGGTTTTGCGGCCTGTCCCTGGACGATGAGGTCGTTGTCGACGCTGAAGGCTCCGGGAGCGGAGTTGGCCTGCATGCCGGCAATGGATTTGTCACCCTCGTTGTTGACGACGCCGTAGAGGGTGACATTGCCATTTTTCACGATGATATGGATGGCGTGGAAGCCAATGGGGGGATTGTTGGTGATGCCCCCGGCCATCGCCGCAGGACTGCGGCCGCCGGGTCCGATAGCCTGTCCGAGTGTGCCCTGGTTCGCGTTGTATTTGCGCAATGAGGCTTGGGTGTAGATGCGGTTGTAGACCGCGGCGCGGATGCGGTCGTCGTTAGGAGAGAGCGGGAGGACTTCGATTTGATTGTCGACCGACTCGACACCCTGGATTCTTTTGACGGCATTGCCGGCGTCGCTCTTGAGAATGGGCCGAGAGGCGTAGCCTTTGAGGACAACGGTTTTGCCGTGGAAGCCGAAGGTAAGCCAGTCGAAGGGGCCGTAGTTGCTGAGGTTGGCGAGCTTCTTCTGTACCTCTGTGGCGATGCGGATCGTGTCTTCCTGCGACCAGGTGGGGGCGGGCGTCTGATCCTGGGCGACCAGGTTGGGTGCAGATAGCATAAAGACGAAGGTGGCTGCGAGAAAAGGCAGGACCCGGCGGGCGAGAAGAGACATGGGTTCACTCCGAAGGCGGATAGAATTCTACTTTCGGGCAAAGATACGCCATGCCGCGGGTCTCGTCCAGTAAACGGCCGGATAAAAAAAGCGGGTTTTCATGATTTGAAAGAGAGATTTAGCGGGTTCGGGCAGCCATGGTTAATCGTTGTGGCGGTGTCCGTGGTTGAAGTCGAAGTGGTAGATCGCGCCGACAGTAATGGCGGTGGGGTGGATGACACCGGAAGGCACGGCCGGGGTCTCCCAGTGTTGAAACTGAACGTCGGCCTTTACGGCAAGGTTATGGGTGAGGTTGTAGTCCAAGCCAACGCCCGGGGAATAGATGAAGGTGTTGGTGCTGAGGTAGATGTTTTGCTCGAAGAGATATCCGGGGGCGTGATAGTCGATTTCGCCACGGCCGAAAAGGAAGTCGGCATAGGGGTGAAAGTGGCCGATGGGGTACTCGACTTTGGGACCGACGAGGAAGTACTTCTGGCTGCTAATTTCACCTTCGTCGATGGGATAGGTGCCGCGGGCTTCGACGGAGGGTCGGAAGAGTCGGAAGGCAAGGAAGGTCAGGTCGGCTCCGGCGGTGATAGCGAGGTTCTTTCCGCCTGAGAGATCGGTGAAGGTGCCGGTGAGGCCGGCGAAGGCGGATAGCTGGAGCTGCTGAGTCCCGGCGGGGTTGGCCTGCGCGGATGCGAGATGGCTCAAAGAGCAGATTGCGATGCAGGCGAAAGACCTCGCCAGAGCTTGTATAAGCTTCATTCCTTCCTCGTACTTCCTTTTAACCACGGTACCTTATCGGGGGCATGTTTTGCGATGGGTTATGATGTGGACGCTGCGACGTTAGTGAATCGTTCTTAGGCAAAGCCAACATTTTAGGGACGATTCTCATCGAACGGCCAGGACGTTATGTGATTGCGAGGCCTCCTATGAAGAGAGTTATCGGCTGGTGCGCGGCGATGGTTATTTTCTCGCTGCCTGCTTGGGGGCAACACGCGGGCGGCGGCGGTCACCCAGGAGGTGGGTACGCGGCTCCTCCTCCTCCCGCGCACGGACCGGCTCCGGTCCACGGAACTCCGGTGCCAGCACCTGCGAACCGGAACTACTCCGATGCTTCGGGGCATCCGAGTGCGCCGCACGTGCATGAGGGTGGCAGCTGGGTCGGGCATGATTCCGGGCGGGATGACCCGCACTATCATTTGGACCAACCCTGGGAGCATGGGCATTTTGCGGGCGGATTTGGACCCTCGCACGTGTGGCATTTGGCAGGAGGCGGACCGAGCCGCTTCTGGTTTGGCGGCTTTTATTTCGGCGTGGCTCCGTATGATCTGGCGTATTGCGATGGGTGGAACTGGTATGGCGACGACATCGTGATCTATGATGACCCCGACCATCCGGGCTGGTATCTGGCCTATAACGTGCGGCTGGGAACCTATGTGCACGTGCAATACTTTGGCTGATGAGCAAATGGGTTGGGCGGTTGGGTCGATTGGCATTGGTGCTGGCGGTTCTCCTGGGCCTGGTGTATTTGGGAGACTGGGCGGTGTTGCGCGCGCGGGTATCGCGTGGGACGGCGTTTGAGGTGGTGCAGGTGAACCAGTTTCTGGCGACTCCGCTAAAGGGAAATAAGGTGGAGTACGACTTGATGGGCACGGTTCCGATGACGTGCAGCCGGTCGATCTTCCCGCAGCAGGGGAATCCTGCGTGCTGGTGGCTGAAGCGACATACTGCGCAGTGGGAGTAAGGCTCAGATGCGGAAGAGCAGCTCGGTGATGTGCCGGGCGAGGTCTTCGGGGGTGTCGAAGCGCTTTGGATTTTCGTTGAAGGACTCCTCCAGAAAGAGAGCGTCGGTGGCGGCGACCTGAAAGGTGAAGTTGCGTGTCTTGCGATCGAGGGACGGGTCTGCGCCGACGCCGGGTCCCTTGGCGTAGTCGAGGACGACGTTTGGATCCTGGTAGGTGATGTGGGCGTCGAACCACGGGAAACGTGCGCGAGTGAGTTTGAGTTCGGTACGGCTCACGGTCTGGAAGAGGGTATCCGATGAGGTGACGTCGCCCTGCAAGTGGCGCTGGACTTCGGTGACATTGTTTTCGAGTGCGTTGGCAAAGGCGTGGAAGAAGGGTGCGCTTTTTGCGGTGACGATCTCAGCCTGATGTTGCGAGCGGCCGTAGTCCTCGGCTGCGTCGTGGGCCTTTTGCCGGATGTCTTCTGCGAGAGTTGTTGTCCACTGCTGGTTCATTCTGAGGCTGCTCCTGCATTTCTGAGATTGGCTGCGCATTCTCCTGCCGATGCTGATGTTTGGATGAGAATTATGCGCGAAAGGCCGTCTGGAGGACTGATTCGGTTAGAGCGCGTGCCGCGGGTAGGTGTCAAACGCCTGTGTTTGCGGTAAAAAGGAGGGAAGCGTTGGGCGTGATTGCGGGTAATCGAGGAGGAGGCTTTATGGCTCTTAGTTTTGCAACGGATATTCGTCCTCTTTTCCGGGAAGAGGACATTGAGTGTATGAAGCCGGCGGGGGTTGATCTGGATGATCCCGCGTGGATGCGCGTTCCGGCGAACGCGCAGAGTGTGTATGGCGCGGTTTCGGCTGGGTCGATGCCTCCCGATGAACCCTGGGATGCAGAACGCGTTTCGCTTTTCAAGAGATGGATGGATGCCGGCTATCCTGCCTAGGAAAGTTGGTATCGTCGATATTCGCGCCTGGATCTTTTGACCAGAGTTTCTCTTGCGACCGGGACGGGGCGGAGAGACTATCCTGCGCTTTGCAAAAGCGGTGAAGCTGAACGCGAATTGAATGGGTGAAGTTTGGCGGCGCGAGGAAGACTACTCGTTGGCGATCATTTCGCGGAGGTCGGCAATGTGTTGTTTGATGTGGGCGATTTTTTCGGGCCAGGTGGCGATGCCTTTGTAGGGGACACCGGCGGCGTACTCGCGTTCCGCTTCGGCGAGGGCTTCGAGGGCGTGCTCCAGTTTTTGTTGCAGGGTGGGGCCGGGCATGGGAAAAGATTATCACTCGTGATTGGCTACGTCCCTCACGGCTCATGCGTTGTTCATTAAGGGACTGCTTCGACTCGAACGATTTTGCATTGAATCTCTTTGCCCTGCGCGTTTTTTATCTTCGCCTTGTTGTCGTCGATCTGATATTTCATTTCGGTGCCTACGACGAAATCGGTGGCGTTGGTGGATTTTCCAGAGTCGGTGCGGCAGGTGTAGTTCTTGCCTTGAGCTGGGAAGGACAGATCGTAAGCCTGATGTTTGTGATCTTTATCTACAGTGCCGAAGGGTTGGAGGTCTTTGAGGGTCGTCGGGCCTTGAAGCTTACTTCCGGCGAAGGCAGGTAGGTTGATGGCAAAGAGTAAAGATGCTGCCATGATTTCTTTTCGCATGGATCACCTCACGCAAGATTGTAGGTGGGGTTAAAGAGTTTCGGGACTGTCAGTTCTTGCAGGGTTCTCAGGATAAGGTTCCTGCATATGCGTTGGGGGCATTCCGAATTTGCTGGAGCCGTCGCTGCAGCGCCTTGTCCTCATTCAGGGAGTGGCGTGCGCAATGATTATTCTTCTCCGGGTCCGCGTTGAGATATCTGCTCTGAGAGCCTATTCTCGACAGAGAATGCTCTTTAAGCGACACGAGGTGACCCATCCTTGAAGCTGTTGGCGAAGTTCAACCTCCTGTTGATCCTGTTATTCGGTACCGGGCTCTTTTTGCTGTCGCAACTTTCGTGGAGGTTTCTTGAAAAGAATGCGCGCGATCAGACGCTTCAGCAGGCGAAGCTGATGCTTTCTAGCGCGCGGTCGACACGGGACTATACGGACCAGGAGCTGGACCCTCTGCTCGAAACGACGCCGGAGAGCACGAAGCGATTTCTTCCGCAGACGATTCCGTTCTACGCGGCGACGACGACGTTCAATCACCTGCGTAAGGATTATCCGGATTACACCTATAAAGAGGCGGCGCTGAATCCGACCAATCCGCGGGACAGAGCGGATCAGTGGGAGGCCGACATTATCGAGTACTTTCGGAATCATCCGGAAGAGAAGCAATTGATCGGTGAGCGGCAGACGCCGGTGGGAACCTCTATCTCGCTATCTCAACCGATTAACACGGATGCAAGTTGTTTGACGTGCCACGGCTCGGCGGCGGCGGCGCCTGCAAACCTGCTTCTCACGTATGGCAGTGCGAACGGTTTTGGATGGAAGCTGAACGAAGTGATTGGCGCGCAGATCGTTTCGGTACCCACCACGGTGGCAGAGAACATTGCATCGCATCTCTACCGCACGCTGCTGCTGTATATCGCGGCGACCTTCTTAGTGACTCTCGCGGTCATCGACGTGGCGCTTTACTATGTGGTGATCGTGCCAGTAAGGCGACTTGCGGCGACCGCGGATCTTATCAGCACCGGAGATCTGAACCAACTTGAGCTTGCGCACAAGGGCAAAGACGAGATCGCCGAAGTCACGGCTTCCTTCAACCGGATGTATGTGAGCCTGAAGAAGGCGATTCAGATGCTTGATCAGTAAATTTTATTTGGGAGTGGAGTATTTGAATCGGGTCGCGAGAAAGTCCTGGCGGTTTTTCTCGGTTGAGATTTCTGTTGCCAGCAGTTTGTAGAGTTCGTCGAGGGATATTGCGCGTTTGGCCGCGCGACTAACGATGACTTTGGCGATAGGCCCAACATGAAAGGCGAGGTCGCGGCTTACGGCGTCTAGCACGTTGCTATCGATCGATTGTTTCAAGGGCGAGTTGGATGCGAGTGCGCCTTCGGTGTAGCGAGGGAGGGTTGAGGCTGCGAGCGTCGCGGTCTCGCCGGTACGGAGGAGGCCGAGTGAGTCGAGGAATTCCTTTGCGGTCTGGAAGCGATCGTTTGGGGATTTCGACAGCGACTTCAAGACGATTTTCGAGAGGTGGGCCGGGATGTTTGGGTTGATTGTGATCGGATCGGCCGGCGACGACTTGAGGTGGGCGCTGGCGATCTCGTACTCGCTGGCCCCTTCGAAGGGCAGGCGGCCGGTCAGCAATTGATAAAGAGTGACGCCGACGGCGTAGACATCGGAGCGCGCGTCGAGCTGTTTGCCGAGGACTTGTTCGGGCGACATGAAGGGTAGGGAACCGAGGATCATTCCTGATCGTGTGAACTCTGGGCCGAGCGTCGGGAGCGCGAGTCCGAAGTCGAGAAGTTTCACGTTGTGATCGCGGGTAATCATGATATTGGAGGGTTTTACATCGCGATGAACGATGCCGCGTTCGTGGGCGTAGGCGAGGCCAGAGAGGACCTGCTGGATGTAGCCAACGCCGCTCGCCAGGGTGATTGGGGTGTCGCTGCGTTTTGTGCTCAGCGTGAGGCCCTCGACGAACTCCATGATCATGATGAGTTCGCCGTTGTGACGGAAAGCGGTGTGGAGCTCGGTGATATTGGGGTGGTGGAGGCTGGCGAGCAGTTGGATTTCGCGGAGGAAGCGAGCGACGAACTCGTCGGAGACGGCACGACCGGGCGCGAGAATCTTCATGGCTTCGGTTCGGTTGGAGATGGCGTGGCGGACCTTGTAGACCTGACCCATTCCCCCGGCGCCGAGGATGCCTGTGATTTCGTAGTCGCCGATTTGATCTCCGATGGTGATGGGCATGCCTTGTCTGCCCATTTTACCGGGTGCGGAGGAGCGCCTCAGAGGTGTCGGTTGAGGCTTGGCCCTCGACAGACCTAAAAGTTTGCAACGTATTAGAAAGAGGAGAGATCGGTTCGGACTCCGGTTCTTGAGGGAGCTTTGCGCGGAGATGCATCTACTTCGTGGTGTCGGGCCGCGGCGATCGAGGTCGTCGATTTACTAGTGGATATTGGCACTTAACCCATCAGAATTGCTAGTTTTCCACTTGAACGCAGAGGTGAACAATCTTAGGGTAGGGCGCGCAACGGGCAGATCTTAGATCGCGGCCTTCTATCTCACTGTGCGAGGAACCTAGACTATGAAAAAGCTATTGAAGCTTGTCTGTGCAAGTGCGTTGATGTGCCTGTGCTTCGTGATCCCTGGCTCGGCGCAGATTCAGAACGGTCTGTCGTTTACGACGGCGTTTTCGTTTTACGCGGGCAACACGAAGTTACCTGCCGGTTCCTACACTGTTCGTTCGGTGGATTTTGGCTCTGACACGCTGGTAATCGAGGACTCGACGGGGAAGCACTCTGCGTTTATCGATATCGAACCAACGCAAAGTGATAGCAACCATAAGTCGGGCGATGTGACGTTCAACAAGTATGGAGGGGTCGATTTTCTGAATCGGCTCTGGGTTGGGGGACAACAGTACGGGATGCAGGTGGCGCAATCGAAGTACGAGAAGAAGCTCGCGGCGAGCGGCGCGCCACAGACGCACTCGGTTCCGGCAAAGTAGCAGCATAGACGGTTGGCGACAGTGCTTTAGAGACATGCTCGAAGAGGAGTCTAAGGGGGGCGTGCTGGGCGGATGGCCGAATCCAGCCGAAGATCACCTGGTCGGCCTATCGCGCCCATCAAGATTCCGGATTCTGCTTTTTGTTATTACAGACTGCCGAACACTACGAAGGGCACCGACATGCTCTGGGCCTGCTGGGCGAAGCTGAAGCCGAAGATGCTTCCGTTCGAATCGTCACATGAGCCTTCGGACCAGATGAACGCGAGGTACCAGCTGTTCGCTCTTACGGGGAAAAAACCCTGTATGCTTTCGCGTCCAGAGTCCTCGCTGCCATCGCCGTTGCTCCCGTGATCCTCTTGCCAGCCGGTGCCGTCGCTCCATGACGGGAAAAAACCTCCCTGCTGGAGCACCCAGGCATTTTCACTGTGGCCGAAGACCCAGATGTTGGTCGAGCCATTGTTATGTGCGGTGTACCAATCCGAGGCGTCGAGCCAACTGTAGTCGTAGTCAAACAACGCGGCGATTCGCTGGGCGGGATCGTCTTCGGTTGCCCAAAACCATACTCCCACGCCTGCCGCTGCTGCTGCGCTGCTGCCGTTGCCAGTCATGGATAGGTTGTATGTGCCGGCGTTGATGTTGGAAGAGGCTGAGGCATCGCCATTCGCGCCGCTGAACGGCACATCGTAAGGCGGCGCCTTGAGCCAGAATCCCGAGCCGCTGACCATCCGAGGGTCGATCTTCAGGCGCTCGTGCTTGATTCGCAGCTTTTCCTTGCCACGGGCAAGGGTGAGGGTGCGGCGTTTTTCGAGGGCCGCAACCGCTGCTTTGTCTTTCTTGATCAGTTCAAGCAGCGGAGCCCGGCTTCGTTCCATCAGAGGACGCATCTTCGCGATCTGGGCGTTGCGGCGCTCATACCGCTCGCTCATTTGCTGCTTCAATGCGGCGAGTGCCTGGTCGGCTGCTTTTTTTGGCGGCTTCCCGCCGAGGGTGGATTCGAGCGCACGGACTTGCTTCGCTCCATAGGCAAGTAATGTCATGGGGACTTCTCCTAAATAGCAGAATTTTCACAATGGCCCACGAACAGGCTTACAACGATACACCTGTCCCTGAGACTCTGCCTTTTGTCTCGAACCGTCAGACAATCGCGATAGCTCTACGGGCGGTGTGTTCGACGAGTTGTCCGATCCTTTCGTCCAGGGACGGGGTATGCTGTGCGAGCGGATCGCATTTCGCAAAATCGCAGGATGGGACACCTGAGATTTTGGGGCTGGTTGAGATATCTCCGCGAGATGGCTGTGCTAGAATTTCGTTCCACTGACCAAAGAGATCGCGAAGACCGATCACATTCCTCCCGGCCCAGATCCACATATCAATATTCGATAGAGCCACGGAACTGATTTGTTTCGGCTGCGTTCAGACTATAAGGGCCCCCACACGCGAGATGCTGCAGAGATTTAAGGGGAGAGACGTCGATGAATTTAATCATTAAGGCCGCGCTATCGATGATAGCGATCACGTCAGTCGCGTTTGCGCAGATCCAGGATAATCATTCAGGTGGTAATAGCGGCGGCTTGACGGTGACTCTCCAGAAGATGGACATCTCCGTTCAGCCGGTTGGCGAAAAATTCAATGTGACCTTGTTCATCACAAGACAAGGGAACTTTGTCACTATCATTATTCCCGGGATTGAACAGACATTTAAGTCCAGCAAAGATAGCGTCAACTTTATGGCTCCCCCATGAGTAACACCTATGGGGGAGTTTCCAACTCTGTATCCCCAGGGTGATGCTAAGCCCGTTGGTAACCCGGTGTCGCCTTCTTCGTATCCACCACTTTGTCCCCCACATCCTCCTTATCCCTTTGGGTCGCCGTGTCCGAATTATCCGTTGGGTGGTTTTATTGACACGGTCGATAATGTCATCCCGGAAGAGTTTCGTCCTGCAGGTGGGAACTCCTTTGATTTTCTCGTAGAGAGTAAGGTCAAACTCGGTTTGCGTTATCGAGGCTCTATCGACCAGCAGGGGCGGCTGCAATTTGCGGCATTGGGGAATTACCCACTCGAGGTTGGAGAGTTTGCGACGTTGCCGACGCGGGTGACCTACGTGATAGGGCAAACGCCTAAGGTCACTCTCAATAATTTCAAGATCTCTCCCGGGTCCTCGAATGCGGCAAAATGGAGCCCGGAAGATTATCCGTGTCCCCCACACAGCCCAACCCCTCCTGTAGGTTCCCCGCCGACTGATTGCGAAAAATACTTATCCATTCACTTTGATTGTGGTGATTATGACGATCCGCAGAAAGCGTTCTTCAACGGGACTTATTATTCGGTCTGGGCCGATAATTCGGAAGCGCTTCACGTTCGTCAAGATGAAGGCTTCAAGAACTACGCCATTGCCAAGATCAAAGTAGATAACTTCGGCAAGGCATCGAAAGTAGAGAAGGTGTTTAACCTGAATCAGGTCCTGGGCGGGGAGACACTCGTTGATGGTTTCAGCTATGCCGAAGGATCGGTAGCTGTTGATCCAACCAATGAAAAGAACGTGGTTGTTTTCTATCAGCAACGGAAGGTAAGCCGCATTGGTTTTGTCATGTCCCGTTCTTTGGATGGAGGTGAGACATGGACTTCAAGACTTATGACTGATATTGGAATTCCGCTAAAGCCGGGAGTGAAAACTCCACAAGGCGGAGTCGATTTCCATACGGGCTTTGATCGTTTTGGAGGACTATGGCTTGCGTTTATTTCTGCCGCTAACGGGTTCGATGAGGGACAGTTGGTTTACAGTGCCGATAAAGGAGAAACGTTTCATCTTATCGTGAGCCAGCCGCCGGATCCAACGCTGGTACCGGAGTATATGAGGAGTTTCTACGCCGGGCTCGATTATGACTTTCTTGGGATAGGGCCGGATGCGACTAATCCGAGATATGACACGGTTTGGACAAGTATCGGCAATCAGCTAACTTCGGTTACTCCAAATGAAGGCGGTCATCAGATTGTCTGGGGTGTTCGGGTAAGAGGTCTCGGCCTTCAAAACGTCGACCTGTCATCAAGGAAAAGATACCTTCTTACGGCGAGCGGACAAGGAGGGTTTCCATCGATTGATGTTGATCCAAAGGGCGCGGTCATCATCTCGATTCGACAGACCAATGTGAAGGGTACTTTCCTGGAGCAGTTGCAAAATAATAATCGCGGGTGGATCAATGTCCTTGAGCACGGTCTTGCAGACGATAAATTTTCGGAACCACGAGAGTATGCGCTGACTGCTATCGGCTCTAATGTAGGTTTTCCGCCGAAGCCGCATAATCTTTTCCTGGGATCGGGAAGTTCGATCGTTGCGATTGATAAGTCGAACCAGCATCCGGGGAGAATCTACATCGTCTATACGAATCGGCCTGTCATCGGCAGCACTGCAAGCAAGCCCTATTTGACGTGGAGCGATGACAGGGGATTTACGTGGAGCAACCCGATCAATGTGTCTACGGATGAGAGCGCGGCTACCGCTATCCTTCCGACTATCGCTGTCGATCCTAAGACGGGAGTCGTTGCGTTGGCCTGGGGTGACGCTCGGGGGAGCGCAAATGATCAAGCGGTGAATCACTACGTCGTGTTTCTTGATCCGCGTGAGTTGAATTAGGGAAGCCGGCGGCGCTTTTCATCCCAGCCTTCGCAAGGGCGCGAAGGATGGGCACCCGGGCTTTTGTGGTGGGTTCAGAAGGCCACTCTTCAGGTCACGGTCTTCCCATTACGAGGGGGATGTTTTGCGGCTGGTGGTGAGTTCGCGCCAGTTGAAGTAGACGTCGGTGAAGAAGAGATAGCAGATGAAGAGGAAGAGGAGGTTGAGAGCGAAGGCGGTCGCGGATATGTTGAAGTAGCGTGGGATCGGATTAGGGACGCGAGAGATGATGAAGTTCAGGGTGAAGACGTAGGAGCGGATCATCCGCTGGCGATGCGCGGTGAACTGGCGGTTGCGGGCGGTAATGAAAGCGGCGAGGGTGCAGAGAAACTCTCTTGACATCCTCCCGCACACTTGATACGAAGGAGTCGTCGATACAATTGTCCAATTGTTTTACTCCCTCACCTCTGCTTAATCGCAAATCGTTTCAGACAGACGTTTGATCGGGCCTAGAAGACGTTCCTTGTGAAGGAGAACACCGCATGCCTGAACTTATGAGATGTGATTGCAGCGTGGCGCTAAAACACAAGCTGACGCTTGGCGTGATCGGTGCCATGCTGGGCGCTCTGCTTACAGGTTGCACAGCGAACAAACCTCCTTCCGACGGGGAAACCAGCCTGGCCAATGCGGCTAAGGACGTTACCATTCCGTTGGAAGCGGGGAAGATGAAGAACCCGCTGCCCGAGACGGATGAGGTCGTAAGCCAGGGCCAGGAAGTGTTTCTTGGGTCTTGCGCCCAATGCCACGGTGCGAATGCGCGCGGAGACTCTGACCTCGGACGCAAGATGGACCCGCCTGCCATGGACCTGACCTCAGCCCACGTGCAGCACTGGAGCGATGCGGAACTGTTTTGGATCATCCAGAACGGAGTTCGCCTGACGGGCATGCCTTCCTGGAAGTCGAGCATTTCGGATAACGACACCTGGAAGCTGGCACGTTTCATCCACAACCTTCCCCACGCCGCCGCTGCCTCCGCCTCCACGCCAGTCCCGTCACAGACACAGGCCGCCAGTTCCACGCAGGACAAGTACACCCTCAAGGTACCGAATGGCCTTGCGTTCTCTGAGTTCAGGGGATACGAAAGCTGGCCGGTGATCTCCGTCAGCCATAACGGAGGTGCGGTCGCTGCGATCCTCGGGAATCCTGTGATGATCGACGCCTATAAGGCGGGCTATCCCGGTAACGGCAAGCCGTTTCCGGATGGCGCGAAGATGGCGAAGGTCCATTGGACCGCGAAAGTGGATGTCGGTGAACCCGGTGCGCCGACGGTGCCAGGCCCCCAGCATGACGTTGATTTCATGGTGAAGGACAGCAAGAGGTTTGCGGACAGCGGTGGATGGGGTTACGGCGTCTTCGAGTATGACGCCGCGTCCGGTACGTTCAGACTCGGCAACTTATCCGACAAACCACCACAAGGGAGCGACGCCAAGTGCGGGTTCACGTGCCACACGAAAGTAAAGACAAAAGATTACGTTTTCACGGATTATGGGCACAGGTGAACGGAATCGCATGGAGCACGTTGGGCCAAGTGCCGAGAGTTGAATCTGCTGTAACGCTCTTCGCTAAATCCCTCAGTTGGTCTACGTCGCAGACTCGGCGGACGGCTATTTGGTAGGCGAGGATGAGCGTGAGATTCGCGCGTGCGCGACTGCTGACTCATGCGATGAGACAGCATGAATGGAGCACCCAGGAAACCGGGTTAAAGATCGTCTTGAGTTGGATCTGGATGCGAGTCTTGATAAACTGACAATGAGTGAATGACCGGATCACAGCGCACTATCGCGATCTAAGTAACCTCGATAGTGGGCTCATCCAAGGCGGACTTGCCTTGGATGTCATTTCGAATGCGTCGACTCCTCTGAACGTTGAGATCGGATTCAGGCATACACCATGTGCCCGGGTGTTGAGCGTCTCGGGAGACCCTGTGCGGGTCGCTCGCGGGTCACGACAAATATCTCTCGATGATGGCGGATTTCTCGGCGTTCTCTTCCAGCGAATTGGCCACACCCACTGCAGTAAACGAGGGCAGCAACAGGTGATTAGCAGTGGAGAAATCACCGTGTGGCACGGTAGACAATTCCTGGACTTTCGAATGCCGGAACGGTTCCATAAGTTGTGTTTTATCGTACCTATCGAGCGGTTCGAGGGCTTGCTGCCAGATTCTGAACTCTATGCCGGAACTCATTTCAAGGCAGGCACAAATCTGGCCAAGCTACTTGGTTCCTGTCTAAGAACTCTTGCCAATATCGTGCTCACAAGTGATGAAGAACCTGGCGATGCGGCCCTGGAGGTCACGCTAGAGATGCTCGGTGCAGCGATGACAAAGAACAAGGAATCGCTGGACGAAAATCCGCGGACGAGCTTGTTCGAGCGCATTCGTGTATTCATCGAAAAAAGACTAGATGATACGGATTTGTCTCCCTCCACGATTGCCCGGGCACGCAGCATTTCGGTTCGATATTTGCATCTGCTTTTCAGCGAACGTGGTGTAACCGTTGGAGGATGGGCTCGATCACGCCGTCTTGCGCGGTGTCGAGTCGCACTGACTGACGTTCGGAAGGACCGGACGATTACCGAAATTGCGTTGAAATGGGGATTCAGCGATGCTGCCCATTTCAGCCGTTCGTTCAAGGCTGCCTTCGGCATCTCTCCAAATGCTTTCCGTCGTGCGAAGACATCACCCTCGCGCGAGTCAATTCTTGACGCTTGAATAGCGACTCCGCTCAGCTTGACAAGGGCATTCGCAGATCGAAACATCCGTGCACAGTCTTTCAAGAAACACTGCGTTCCTATACAAGAAAGCACGCTTCACGGAAGGTAGGCTTTGTTATAGCTGACTCAGCGGGGCCGGCCAACTGGTCCCTTGCTGAGCATTCGTAGCAGGGCGACTGCTTGATCTTTGAAGCAACGTGAAAATGATAGGCCTTCATCTTTCGACTCATGCAATCAGAATCTGACGCCGCATAGCCACGACATAGAACCACAACCCCGTTTTGTTTGGGTCAACAGAGTACCTCAAAAGGCGGCGTCGTAGGTTAGCCAAAGGAGCAACCATGTCATCTGAAAATACAACCATAATTGATCGCATCTACGAAGCATTCGAAACCAGGAATTTTCTTACGTTTTTCAACCTTTTATCTCCTACGATCCACATCACACAATGTCCTGAGGTTCCATGGGGTGGTGTCTTCCATCGACTTGAGGGAGCAAAGGTCTTCTTCGGAAAAGTAAATACGTATTTAGAGGACCATGTGGCCATCGAACGCGTTATCGATGGCAGCGACCGTATTGCGGTCATCGGACGAGGTCACGGCACCATTAAGAGCACTGTCCGTGGCTTCGATGTGCCGATCATGCACCTCTGGGGATTCCAGGATGGACTCGCCGTTCGACTGGAGATTGTTCTCGACGTTCCGGCCATGCAAGCCGCGCTCGCGCCGTAGCACAAGGTTTTGTAGTGAGTTCCTGGCCTTCGGCATAACGCATAGAGCGTCCCCCTAGCACCTTGGGCGATTCCTTACGCGCTTGATTGATCAGTTCTAAAGAAAATGGAGAAAGTATTCATGGGGAAGCTTGAAGGAAAGATTGCCGTTATCACGGGAGGCAATAGTGGGCTCGGGCTCGCTGCGGCCGAACGGTTTGTGGCAGAGGGAGCTTACGTTTTCATCATCGGGCGACGCCAGGCCGAACTGGATGCAGCGGTGAAGCTGATCGGAAGAAACGTGACCGCAGTACAGGGTGACGTGGGTAAGTTGGAGGATCTCGATCGACTGTACGCGGTCGTTAGAGAGCAGAAAGGCCATCTGGATAAAGTGGTGCAGTGGGGCACTGAAGAGAGATGAGATTTATGCAGCAAGGACTGCGTTCCGGATCGCCGGCGCAGCTTGATCTTTTGAGTTGGAGTCGACTGAGTGCGAACTGTCCCTTGCGGATACGGTGAAGCAGTTCGACTCCGGCAAGGGTGATGGCGGCGGAGTTGAAGTTCTTGAAGCCGAGAATGGGACCAGTTCTGGATTTGATGCCGCGGTGGTCCTGTTCAACCAGATTGTTCAGATACTTCGAAGAGCGCAGCTTCGTGCTTTTGGGCAGCATGTCGGCGTTCTGCACCAGAGCCGGGCAAAGCCGCCAACACTCGTCGCAGAAAACTGGCCCGACAAATAGTCTGTTCTCAATTCAGTAAGGCTCCAGAACCTACCGACAGGCTCCTGCCTACGGTCGGGCCGCTAGCGCGCGGCCTAGCCTATGTATCGTCTTCCTCAGCCAGATGTGAGCCGCATCCGTATTCACGCGAGGATGCCATACCATCACATATTTGAAAGAATGCAACGGTTCAGGCGGCGCGAGAAATCTGATACGGCGATCGCGGGCGTATTCGAGTGCGAGGCGACGAGGAACAGTGGCGATTAATTTTGTCTGGGGAACGGAGTGAATTGCCGCCGCGAAA
Source organism: uncultured Acidobacteriaceae bacterium (assembly GCA_963841335.1). Classification (GTDB taxonomy): domain Bacteria; phylum Acidobacteriota; class Terriglobia; order Terriglobales; family Acidobacteriaceae; genus Edaphobacter. The sequence continues at coordinate 3,049,336 of CAWJCF010000001.1, forward strand.
TACGGCACATGCACGACCACGTTTCGCTTGTGGCCAAGAGCCGCCAAACGATCATCTGGAACAGTTTGGGAAGCTCCCAGCGTGCTGATGCCAATATGCTCCCCATCCAGATATTGTTTTAGCGTGAGTTTGTCCCCGCGAGCCCGGCCCGACGCGACAACGCAAACGAATTCCTCTTCGTACAACTCAAGCCGCTGTAGCGGCGACGGCGGCATCTTGACTTCCTCCGCATCGAGGACAAGGTCGAGGCTTCCGCGCGAGAGAGCTTCAAACCGATCAGAACGCCAGCCATTTAGCTCCAACGTCACTTTCGGAGAGACCGGCAGGACCTCGCGGCACAAGAGCGGAGCGAAGACGCTGGCGGCGTAGTCGGTTACAGCGATCTTGAAGCAGGCGACTTCTTTCGTCGGATCGAACTCTCCACCACTAATCAGCCGGTCCAGTCGGGGGAGCATAACTTCCAACTCCTGCATCAGCCGTTGCCCCTGTGGGGTGAGCTCGTAGGAAAGCGCGGTTCTGACCAGCAAGTCGTCGTGAAACAACTCGCGCAGCCGTTGAAGAGCACGGCTCACTGCGGGCTGACTCAAGAGCAGCCGTGAAGCGGCCCTCGATACATTGCACTCTTCGGCCATCACAGCGAAGACGACCAACAGGTTGAGATCGGCTTGACGCAATTGTGTCAGACGCATAAGTGATATTAGCACTATGCATTGGACTTATGCCGCGTGCGGTCGTCATATAGTCACAGGCGTTGCGGAAAGCGGCGCAAAGGAGAAGGTCATGGCAAAGATTGCAATCGTAACCGGAGCGTCACGCGGGATCGGCAGAGAGATTGCCAAGCGCTTGGCGAAGGATGGCTTTTCAGTCGTCGTCAACTATGCAGGCAACGCCGCTAAGGCACAGGAGGTGGTCAACGAGATCGTCGATGATGGCGGTACGGCGACGGCTATCCAAGCCGACATATCGAAGTTTGACGATGTGCAGAACTTGTTTACATCCACCAAACAGCAGTACGGGCAGATCGACATTGTTGTGAACAACGCCGGCATCATGGGGCTCTCGCCGATAGCGAAGGGCGACATGGATGTTTTCGACAAAACCATCCAGACGAATTTACGCGGGACTTTCATGGTGTTCGCTCAGGCGGCGCAGCACATCTCTGATGGTGGCCGGATCATCGCGTTCTCCAGCAGCGTGCTGCTGAAGGCTTTTCCGACCTACGGTGCCTACATCGCAGCCAAGGCAGGCGTCGAAGGCCTGGTTCATGTTCTCGCTAACGAACTCGCGGGACGCAACATTACTGTCAACGGCGTGGCTCCTGGCCCCACTGGAACAGAGCTGTTCCTGGACGGAAAGACCGAAGAAGACATTGCAAGGCTGCGCAACCTGTCTCCCTTACATCGCCTCGGTGAACCAAAGGATATCGCGAATGTCGTGTCGTTCCTCGCCGGCCCGGACGGTGGATGGGTGAACTCGCAGATTCTCCAAGCCAACGGCGGCTTTGCATATTGATAGCCCAGCTACTAAGCGCACCATCAATCCCGGGATTGGAAACACACTCCAAAGGAGGAGTCATGAAAAGCGTAATCGTAGTCACAGGAGCATCGAGTGGATTTGGTGCGCTGACAGCTCGCGAACTGGCCAAGGCTGGTCATACCGTATACGCCGGCATGCGCGAGACGACGGGCCGCAACGCCGCACACGTTGAGGACGCACGCACGTTTGCCAAGGACAATAACGCAGATTTGCGGACGGTTGAGATGGATGTTCAGTCCCAAGACTCAGTAGATAAGAGCATTCGGTCCATCATCGCCGAGCAGGGCCGCCTGGATGTTGTGATTCACAACGCGGGTCACATGGTCTTTGGGCCCGCCGAGTCATTCACGCCAGAGCAACTAGCCGAACTCTATGACGTGAACGTACTCAGCACGCAGCGCGTCAACCGTGCGGCGCTGCCGATACTGCGCAAGCAAGGTACCGGCCTCGTTCTCTGGATCGGAAGCACCAGCACTCGCGGTGGTACGCCTCCGTATCTTGCACCGTACTTTGCGGCTAAGGCCGGTATGGATGCGCTTGCCGTGAGCTATGCGGGAGAACTTGCTCGTTGGAACATTGAGACTTCCATCATCGTTCCCGGCGCCTACACTTCGGGCACAAATCACTTTGCCCATGCGGGCCATCCGGAAGACCAGGCACGGCTAGCTGAGTATGAAAATGGGCCGACAACAGGACTCGACAAGGAGATCATGGCCGGCTTACAGAGTGTCTCGCCTGCTGGCGCCGATGTGATCGAGGTCGCGAAAGCAGTTGTGCAGGTGGTAGACCTGCCATTTGGCACTCGCCCCTTCCGCGTACATATCGACCCCGCGGATGACGGCGCTCACGTCGTCAACGCCGTTGCCGACCGGATTCGCGTGGAGTTCCTTCACAACATCGGCCTAAAGGATTTGCTAAAGCCGTCCAGCGCATCGAGCAGCAAATCTTGAGCGGAAAGCGAACTGGTTTGGGCACGAGCAGCCAGGACCCGATTGCAGGATATGGCCAGCCACAACCATCTGAAAGCTTTGCACTTTTTCAAGGGAGCAGTTGTGGCTGGATTGTCAGCATCGGCAGGAGGAACAAATGTCATATCGCTACAGAATCACGATTGAAACACTCGGCTCTCGGACCTCGCAGGGCGAGGATGAGGCGAGTTTGCAGTTCTGCACCGACAATCACGACAACTTGCTTGAGATTGTTGAGGCAATTCGATCGAAACGCTTGCTCGACAAGGACAAGTCTGCATCGTTGGCGATCGGCCTCAAACTTTTCAGCGAGGTCATTCTTGAAATGAAAAAAGACCAGATGTTTGCACCGCTTTTGCTTCCGATTCGCAACTTTATTGAGCAACTGAAGCGTGTCAAGGTCGAAGACAGAGCTGGCAGGCAAGTCAGCTGGTCTGGCGATGGGCGGGGTTGCGCATAAGCCGTGGCGGGTTCCGGAGGCGGAGCAGGCGCTTTCGGGTAAAACCGCGAGCCCGGAGATATTCGCTCATGCTGCCAACATTTTGCTACGGGGTGCGCACGGGTATGATCACAATCGTTTCAAGATTGAACTCGCCAAACAGGGCGTCGTCCGTGCTCTCACCGTAGCCGCGCAGGGTACATCGGAGGTCGCATAATGGCATTCGCTCAAGATCGGGAAGAGGCATCGAAGCCGGTCAAGCAGCTAGACCACCGTTACGAGGGCATCGCCAAAGTCACGGGCAAGGCGCGGTATGCCGCCGAGTTCTCTGATCCGTTCTCGAAGGCGGACCTCATCTACGCGTTCATTGTGCAGGCGACCATTCCCAGCGGCAGCGTTCAGTCGATTGACATCACTACTGCGAGCCGGGCACAGGGAGTGCTCTCGGTCATCACTCCCTTCAATGCGCCAAAGTTGAGTCAGGGACCACCGCAGCCTCCGGCTCGCCGGAGTCTTACGCTGCTACAGGACGCTACCGTTTCCTACAACGGTCAGCCAATAGCCGTCGTAGTTGGAAAGAGCCTTAATGAAGCGAAGGCAGCAGCGGCGCTGCTCGAGATCAGCTACGCACCGCAGCCGGCCAAGCTCCAATGGGAGAAGCGTCTCGACGAGGCTCGATGGCCAAAGAATCCCGGCAAGGAGCCTGCTGGTAATCATCGCGGAGATATCAATGCAGCTTTCGCCCATGCTGCCGTGACTGTCGACAACACCTACATCACTCCGATCCAGTTTCATAATCCGATGGAGACACACGCCACCATTGCATGGTGGCAGGGCGACAACCTGACCGTATACGACGCCACGCAATACATCTCCGGCGTCAAGATGTCGCTGGCGAGGTCACTCAACATTCCTGCCGACAATGTACGTGTTATCGATCCGCTGGTGGGCGGAGGCTTCGGCTCCAAGGGGGTGATGTGGTCTCACGTTCCCCTGTGCGCGATGGTGGCGAAGGTCGTGAATCGGCCGGTAAAGCTGGTTCTCGACCGCGAGCAGATGTTCGGGCTCGTGGGAGCTCGCCCGTCTACGATCAATCACATCCGCCTCGCCGCAGCTCAAGACGGCACGCTATTGGGCATGCAACACGACAACATCATGAACGCCTCCGTGCTCGAAGACTTCGTTGAGCACGCGGAAGGCGTCTCGAAGAATCTATATCAGAGCGGCGCAAGTTCGGTCACTGCGAAGGTCGTAGAGACAAATCTCGGAGTTTCGACGTATATGCGCGCTCCAGGTGAGGCACCCGGTACTGCGGTGCTTGAAGTTGCTCTCGATGAACTCGCCGAGAAATTGAAAATGGACCCGATCGAACTTCGCGTGAAGAATTATGCAGAGACCGACCCAAGCCACGAAGGGCGTCCGTGGTCGAGCAAACACCTGCGAGAGTGTTACAGCCGAGGAGCGGAGAAGTTTGGATGGGCAGCACGAAATACCACGCCTGGCCAGCGCAGTGAGGGCAAGTGGCTGATCGGCCATGGCATGGCGACTGCGACGTACCCAGCAAACCGGAGCGCCGCACAGGCCATTGTTCGGCTCTTGCCGGGCGGTCGGATGTTTGTTGCCAGCGGGACACAGGATCTTGGCACCGGAACCTACACGATCATGGCGCAACAAGCCGCTGCCGGTCTAGGACTGGACCCGAAGATGGTCGAAGTCAAGCTTGGTGACTCGACACTGCCGAGAGCCCCAGTCTCGGGTGGTTCGCAATCCTCGGCCTCTGTTCTGCCCGCGATTCAGGATGCGACAATTCAGCTCAAGCTAAAGTTGATCGACCTTGCCATCAACGATGTTGGGTCGCCATTGCACGGTTTGCAAGCTGCAGATTGTGACGTGAAGAACGGTCGGCTCGTCTCGAAATCGCAGGCTGATAAATCTGACGGGCTGGCCGAACTCATCGCCCGGAATAAGAACCAGCCTGTGGAGACGCAAGGACAAGCGGAGCCGGGCGAGGCCAGGGATTCAATGAGTACGCAGTCCTGGGGTGCAGTTTTCGCGGAGGTCGCCGTCGATCGCCACACCCATATGGTCAAAGTCCGGCGCATCGTTGGTGTTTACGATATCGGCGTGCTGTTGAATGAGAAGACCGGCCTTAACCAACTGATGGGTGGAATGACGTGGGGTATTAGTTTCGCGACGCACGAGCACGGTATCGTCGATGATGCCACGGGCCGCATCGTCAACGCGAATTTTGCCGAGTACCATGTCCCGGTTAACGCCGATGTTGGCGTCCTGGATGTCAGTGTGATCGGCATCCCGGATCTCAAGTTCAACCCGGTCGGTTCGCGTGGCATTGGTGAAATTGGCATCACAGGAACCGCCGCAGCCGTTGCCAACGCGATCTATAACGCAACCGGCAAGCGCATCCGAGAATACCCGATCACTCCCGACAAACTTCTCGCGATCTAAGCGCTGAATGGCGATTAACTGTTCACGATGAGACAGTCGCGAAGATGGGGCACCGAAATTGTTATGGCTTAGATCTGGGCCACCCGCCAAGCCCTTTCCGGATGATGCCAAGGTGGCGAAGGTTCATTGGACCGCGAAAGTGGATGTCGGTGAACCCGGTGCGCCGACGGTGCCAGGCCCCCAGCATGACGTTGATTTCATGGTGAAGGGGATAGGGCTCCGGCGGATTTATCTTGTGCTGTTCACCGGCCGGGCGTATGCTTCGGGTTCTATCTATTCACACGTTTCCGGGACCCTATCCTGCAACTGAATTGGTCAGTTCCCCACTGACGATGGGCCGAATGTGTCATCACAATCTATCCTCCAAGGAGTTTCTATGAAGCGCCTTATTACGTTTGCGGCAGTTCTTTTTTTTGCGAGCCTTCCCTCGGCGGCACTAGCGGACAGTATGGACGGGTTTACCATCCTCTACGGAAGCAACGTTGCGACGTTTACGCTTCCGGCGAGCCCGATCCCCACGGGAACGAATGCGGAGTGCCTTAGCAATTTTCCGCCAGAGTTCTGCATCAGCGACGTGACGGTGACGGTGAACGGCGTGGCGGAGATGGGCGATACGGTCGAATTCTTCGATATCACTCAAGCTGGCGGACTTGCGGTCACGGCTGAGGGTGAAACTGTCTCGTTCATCAGTACGGGTGGGGCGCAGCTCTACTCCGGCGATGTAAGCGCGCCTACGTTTCTGCCGGGTACGTTTGACCAGACCAGCTTCATCGATGGGTCGGATGTAACGGTTGTGATCACGCCTGAGCCGAGTTCGCTGGCGCTGTTTGGGTCGGGGGCGCTGGGCTTAGTGGCGGCCATGCGACGGCGAGCGTCGAGTTTGCGTCTAGTTGGTTGAACGATCTCTCCATGGCGGGTCGGTGTTGTTTCATGTTTGGGCGGCCCGCCGGAATCGTTGGTGAGTGGAGGGAGGACGGTTCGCGCGTTGCGCGAATGCCCACCTTAGCGACGATGAGACTGTCGCGAAGATGGGGCACCCAGATTTTAGGTTAGACCTGGGCCACTTGGCCATTAAGCCGTTCAGCTTCTCGCTGCAAACGGGCTAGCGAATCTGCCGGGCCTGTGTCGAGTCGCCGACGCAGGAAAAAGTGCACCACCGCACCGCGCCATCCTCCTGGAAAGCCAAAACCACAGTTATAGTTGACGCGGCATTGCTTCTGTCCCAGCGGGACACAGGTCAGGTCTTCCCGCACAGTGACGCCAAGTGGGAATCGCGCATCAAGTCCGAGCTTGTAACTCAATGCGTCGATCTCCGTGAACCGGAACTGTAGCTTGAGGTGCAGGAACTGTGGGCCGGACTCTGCGAAAACGGTTTGTCCCACTACGGCAGGCCCGGCAGGATCGACGGCGGTGATACGCACGTTATAGAAATCGCCCCATCCCTCCGGGCTTGTAAGAAGCTGCCAGACAAGTTCCACTGGCGCGTTGACCATTCCTCCAAGTGCTCCCAGTACCTTGTTACAGAGACTCGTGAGGCTATGGCCGACGAGAAAAGCTACAAAAAGTAGAAGGGCGAGGTGAGTGCGGTATCCGATGTATTCCCATGAGAAAAACCTATGGATTATTTCCGGTCGCGCTGTCGCATAAATCAAAATGGCGACGGAGCCGGGAATAATACCTGCGATAAAGTACAGCAGTTTTTCGAGCGGATATTTAGCCCATCCATATATCTAAAGAGACTAGCCCGCTATATATCAATCAACAAGGGCCAATGTTAATTATTCAACCGTTACAGATTTCGCCAGGTTTCTGGGTTGGTCTACGTCGCAGCCTCGGCGGACGGCTATGTGGTAGGCGAGGAGTTGGAGGGGGACTACTTCTAGGACTGGTAGGAGGAGTTCGGGGGCTTGCGGGATTTGGATGGTGTGCTCGACTAGTTGCTTGATCTCTTCGTCGCCTTCTATGGCTATGGCGATGACTCGGCCGCTGCGGGCGGTTACTTCTTGAATGTTGGAGAGGGTTTTTTCGTACTTTAAGACGCTGCTTGGGTCGTTCGGGTCCTTTGTCGCTATGCAGACTACCGGCAATGTTTCGTCGATGAGGGCGTTGGGGCCGTGCTTCATCTCGCCGGCGGGGTAGCCTTCGGCGTGGATGTAGGAGATTTCTTTTAATTTGAGGGCGCCTTCGAGGGCGATGGGGTAGTGGATGCCGCGGCCGAGGAAGAGGAAGTCGTTGGCGGTGTGGAAGACTTTTGCTAGTTGCTGGCACTGATCGTCGACTGAGCGTAAGACGTCTTCGACTTTTCCGGGTAGCTTGGAGAGCTCGTTGACGAGGTGGAGGGATTCGGCTTCGGAGATGGTGCCGCGAACCTGCGCGAGGTGGAGGGCGAGGACGAATAGGGCGGTGAGTTGGGCGGTGAAGGCCTTGGTGGAGGCGACGCCGATCTCGGGGCCGGCGTTGGTGGTGATGGTTCCGTTCGCGCGGCGGGTGATGGCGGCTCCGACGACGTTGCAGATGGCGAGGGTTTTGGAGCCTTTGGCGATGAGCTCGGCCTGGGCGGCGAGGGTGTCGGCGGTTTCGCCGGACTGGGTGATGAGGAGGCCGATGGCTTGGGCGTCGGGGATGGGGTCGCGGTAGCGATACTCGGAGGCGTAGTCGACGTCGACGGGGAGGCGGGCTAGGCGCTCGATCATGAACTTGCCGGCGAGTCCGGCGTGCCAGGAGGTTCCGCAGGCGGCGATGGTGATCTGGTTGGCGGTGCGGAGGTCTTCGGGGGAGATTTGCATCTCGTTGAGGAAGACTTTTCCGGTGTCGAGGGAGACGCGGCCGAGGGTGGTGTCGCGGATGGCTCGGGGCTGCTCATTAATTTCTTTGAGCATGAAGTGCTTGTAGCCGGCTTTCTCGGCCTGGATGGGGTCCCAGGTGATGCGCTGGACTTTTAATGGGATGGGCTTGGCTTCGAAGTCGGTGAGGTGCACGCCTTCTTTGGTTATGACGGCTAGTTCGCCGTCGGCGAGGAAGTGAATGTTGCGGGTGTGGTGGAGGATGCCGGGGACGTCCGAGGCGAGGAAGAATTCTCCGTCGCCGATGCCGATGACGGCGGGTGGGCCCATGCGGGCGGCGACGAGCTTGTCGGGCTCGTGCGCGGAGAGGACGCCTATGGCGAAGGCTCCGGTGATGCGCTTGACGGCGCGGCGGACGGCTTCTTCGAGGGGGATGGTGGGGTGGTGGCCGTTGGTTTCGGGGAGGGTTAGGACGGCTTCGGCTGTGTTGGCTTCGGAGGTATCGCGGAACGAGCCGACCTTAGCCGACGATGAGACCGTCGTCGAAGATGGGGCACCCGATTTCTTGGCGGCTATGTTGAGTTCGTCTTCGATGAGGTGGGCGATGATCTCGGTGTCGGTTTCGGAGACGAAGCGGTGGCCCTTGGCGATGAGGGCGTTTTTTAGGGTGAGGTAATTTTCGACGATGCCGTTGTGGACGACGACGAGGGTTCCGGAGCCGTCGCGATGCGGATGGGCGTTCTCTTCAGTGGGGCGGCCGTGGGTGGCCCAGCGGGTATGGCCGATGCCGAAGGAGCCTTCGATGGGGGAGTCGGCGATGGCGACTTCGAGGTTGCGGAGTTTGCCGGGAGCACGGCGGAGGGCAAGGCCTGCGGGGCCACCGGCTACGGCGATGCCGGCGGAGTCGTAGCCGCGGTATTCGAGGCGGCGGAGGCCTTCAATGATGACGGGGACGACAGGCTTGGGTCCGATGTAACCGACGATTCCACACATGAGATGAGTTTAGTGGGTTAGAGCGAATTCTGTATGGGGGAGGCGTGGGACTTTTGGGTTATGGCCGGGATTTTGCTGCTTTTGGGTGATTTAACAGGGTGTTTGCGTTGGCGGTGTAGGTTAGAAGGAACGGGATCGTCGGTTTTGTGTTTGGGGGTGGTGTGCACATACTAGTGATCAATAGCGGGTCTTCTTCGATTAAGTTTTCTATGTTTGAAGCTGGTGAGGGTGAGCTGCGGTCGTTGTTTGAGGGTGAGGTGACGGAGATCGGCGGGGCGAAGGCGGGGTTCAAGTTTCGCGAATCTGGTGGCCGGGATTTGAGTGGCGGGAGGACGATCGTTGAGGCGAAGGATTCCGTCGAGGCGATTGGTGTGGTGGTGGAGGCAGTGAGTGGGGCTGGGCTGCCGACGATGGAGGCGGTGGGGTATCGCGTGGTGCATCCGGGAGCGAAGTTGGACCGGCATGTTCGGATTGATGATGCTGTGATGAGGGATTTGGAGGCGGCGGTGGAGTTTGCGCCGCTGCATGATCCGGCGGTGATTGAAGTGATTCGGGAGATGATGGGGAAGTTTCCGGATGTGGGGCACTATGCGTGTTTCGACACAGTGTTTCACGAGACGATGCCGGAGGTGGCGACGACTTATGCGATTCCGGTGGAGTATCGCGAGCGAGGCGTGAGGCGGTATGGGTTTCATGGTTTGAGTTGTGAGTCGATTGTGCGGCAACTGCAGAAGAACGAATCTGGCGTGCCGCGCCGGATGGTGATTGCGCATCTTGGCAGTGGATGCAGTGTGACGGCGTTGGTGGATGGTCGATCGGTGGATACGACGATGGGGCTGACGCCGACAGGTGGGGTAGTGATGGGGACTCGGCCGGGAGATCTGGATCCGGGGCTGGTGGTTTATCTGATGCGACAGATGAAGGGCGATGCGGCGTCTGCGCTGGAGAAGATGCTGAATCATGACGCGGGGATGGTGGCTTTGTCGGGCATGGCGAATGATATGAAGGCGGTGCGGGAGGCTGCGGCGAAGGGCGATGCACCGGCGCGTCTCGCGGTGGATGTGTTCACGAGGACGGTGAAGAAGGCAATTGGCAGTTTTGTCGCGCTGATGGGTGGGGTCGATGCTGTGGTTTTTGCCGGGGGCATTGGGGAACATGACGCGCGGTCGCGGGCGGAAATTGTGGGCGAGATGGAGAGTTTGGGGATTTCGATCAATTCTCAGTTGAATGATGCACCGGGTGACGCTGTTCGGCGGCTAAATGCATCTGATTGTCCAGCGGCGGTATTCGTCGTTCCAGCAAAAGAGGATTGGATGATTGCGGTGCACGTGAGCGCGATGGCTCGGCGGGGAAATTAGTTCTCTTTTGGTTACAAATTGTTTTGGGCTCCAGGCCTGGTGACTTGACGTGAAGGAGAGATGCTTCTATGAGCAGCGTGGCGAAGGGATTAGTTAAGGGTTCGGAGAAGGAGTCGTCGAAGAAGAGCCAGGGTGCGCCGCCGCTGGTGGCCGATGAGCTGCGGAAGATAGATGCTTACTGGCGGGCTTGCAACTATCTTTGCGTGGGGATGCTTTACCTGCTGGAGAACCCGCTGCTGCGCGTGCCGCTGAAGCCAGAACATATTAAGAATCGGCTACTGGGACATTGGGGATCAGACCCCGGGCAGACGTTTACGTGGGTGCATCTGAACCGGCTGATCAAGAAATATGATTTGGATCTGATTTATATCTCGGGGCCTGGACATGGAGCGCCGGCGACGCTTTCGAACAGCTATCTTGAGGGAGTTTATTCGGAGGTTTATCCGGACAAGAGTGAAGATGTTGCGGGGATGCAGAAGTTTTTTAAGCAGTTTTCGTTTCCCGGTGGGATCGGAAGTCATTGCACGCCGGAGACACCGGGGTCAATTCATGAGGGCGGCGAACTGGGGTATAGCCTTTCGCATGGGTTTGGGGCGGCGTTTGATAATCCGGATTTGATTGTGACTGTGGTGGTAGGGGACGGTGAGGCGGAGACGGGGCCGCTGGCTACAAGTTGGCACTCCAATAAATTTCTGAACCCGGTGCGGGATGGGGCGGTGCTACCGGTCCTGCATTTGAATGGGTACAAGATTGCGAATCCTACGGTGCTGGCGCGGATTTCGCCCGAAGAGCTGGAGTGGATGTTCAAGGGATATGGGTGGACTCCCTATGTGGTGGAGGGTGATGATCCGGCGGTGATGCATCAATTAATGGCCGGAGTTATGGAGCAGTGCATCACCGAGATTCGCGCGATTCAGAAGAAGGCCCGGAGCGCTCAGAAGGGTACGGATGTGGAGAGGCCGCGGTGGCCGATGATTATTCTGCGGACGCCGAAGGGATGGACGTGTCCGAAGGAGATTGATGGACACAAGCTGGAGGGATCGTGGCGATCGCACCAGATGCCTGTGCTCGATCCGAAGACGAATCCGGCGCACTTGAAGCTGGTCGAGAGGTGGATGAAGAGCTATAAGCCGGAGGAGCTATTTGATGCGACGGGGAAATTGATTGCCGAGTTGAAGGAGATGGCTCCCGTGGGGCGAAAGAGGATAACGGCGAATCCTCATGCGAACGGCGGGCTGCTAAGGAAGCCGATGGAGCTGCCGGATTTTCGCGACTATGCGGTGAAGGTGAAGAAGCCGGGACAGACCGAGGTTTCGTCAACTGAGGTGCTGGGGACTTTTTTGCGCGATGCGATCAAGAGGAACATGACAAACTTCCGCGTGTTCGGACCGGATGAGACAGCTTCGAACAAGTTGCAGGCGATATATGAGGCGAGCGGAAAGACGTGGATGGCGAAGATGCTTCCGGAGGATGCGGATGGAGGCTTTTTGGCGCGGGATGGCCGCGCGATGGAGATGCTGAGCGAACATACCCTGGAGGGATGGTTCGAAGGCTATGTGCTGACGGGACGGCACGGGTTCTTTTCGACGTATGAGTCGTTTGTGCACATCATCGACTCGATGTTCAACCAGCATGCGAAGTGGCTGGAGAAGAGCAAGCTGGAATTGCGGTGGCGGGCGCCGATCTCGTCGATTAATTTGCTGATTACTTCGTTAGTGTGGCGGCAGGACCATAACGGGTTTACGCATCAGGATCCGGGATTTCTGGATGTGGTTACGAATAAATCGCCGGCGGTGACGAGGATCTATCTGCCGCCGGATGCGAATTGTTTGCTGAGTGTCACCGATCATTGTTTGCGGAGCACAAATTACGTGAACGTGATTGTTGCGGACAAGGCTCCGCATCTGCAGTACCTGAATATGAATGACGCGGTGACGCATTGCACGAAGGGAATTGGGATTTGGGATTTTGCCAGCAATGATGCCGGCGCCGAGCCGGATGCGGTGCTGGCGTGTGCGGGAGATATCCCAACGGCGGAGGCGCTGGCGGCGGTGGCGATTCTGCGGGAGCATTGTCCGAGCGTGAAGATACGGTTTGTGAATGTGGTGGACCTGTTCCGGTTGATGCCAGAGGAGGAGCATCCTCATGGGTTGTCATCGCTGGAGTTCGATGGCCTGTTCACGAAGAACAAGCCGGTCATCTTCAATTTTCATGCGTATCCCTCGATGATTCATAAGCTGACGTACCGGCGTACGAACCACGACAACTTTCATGTGCGCGGATACAAGGAGAAAGGGAATATCAATACTCCGCTGGAGCTGGCGATTTTGAATCAGATCGACCGGTTTGATCTTGCGATCGATGTGATCGACCGAGTGCCGAAGCTGCAGTCGACGGCGGCGCATGTGAAGGATTGGCTGAAGGGCCAAATCATCGAGAGCGTGAACTATGCGCATGAGAACGGCATCGACCGCGCAGAGATTACCGATTGGAAGTGGCCGTCGTAAATGAGCAGTGGGGCGATGGAGAATCGCGGGGGATAGTCGATGCAGCCGTTTCAGGCTCCGCCGCGGCGGAGTTCTCGGGTCTTGAGGACGATGAGGTATTCGTAGATGGATTGGAGGGTAGCGTAGGTCAGGCCGGCGGGGCCGTCGAGGATGGCTCCGCGGAGGAAGACCATGTAAAGCCACTTGAGGACGGGCCGCCCGGGAACGCGGTAGAAGATGGCCTTCTGGTGGAGACGGCGAGTGTGGAAGTCGGGATGGCGGAGAGCGGTGAAGAGGGAAGGGTTTTGCAGGCCCTGGTTGCGGGCGATGAGCTCTGCTTCCATGGTGGAGTATTGGTTGTGTTTGGCGAGCCAGTGAGCGATGCCCTTCGAGAAGGGATAGTGGTCGAGTGGATAGCTGAGGTTGGCGACAGGGCCATCGACCTCGAGGACCTCGTTGATGGCGCGGGTGTAGCGTGCGCGTTCGGGGCGGACGAGGCGGATGTAAAAGGGCGAGATCTGCGCGTGCTTGAGCCAGGTGTCGAAGAGGTAGTCGCGGCGGCGCAGGCGGAAGGCGGCGGTCTCGCTCGGGGCAGCGAGGGTAAGCTGCTGCATTTCGCGGGATAGTTCTGGTGTCGGGCGCTCGTCGGCGTCGAGGAGGAAGACCCAAGGGTGCTTGAAAGGGATGGTGGCGAGAGCGGCGTTGCGATGCGTGGCGTAGTCGTCGAAGGTGCGTGTGTGGATTTGAGCGCCGGCTGCGCGCGCGATTTCTACGGTGTCGTCCGTGGAGTGGGAGTCGAAGACGTGGATGTCGTCGGACCAGGAGACGGAGGCGAGACATCCGGGCAGATCGCGCTGCTCGTTACGGGTGAGGATGAGGACGGAGATCATCTGCAGGTTATGGTATCGCGATGAGAAGTATATGGACGACGGATTGAAAGGGAGTTGCACGAGTATGATCGGCGTTGGGGACACCATTAAAGACATGCCGAATTTTCCTTGCGAAGAGGGCGTGATGCGGTGTGCGGCCGTAGCTCCGCAGAAAACACGGGGGGGCGCGTGGGTACTGGCGGCAACGATTCTTGCCTCGAGCATGGTGTTCGTTGATGGGACGGTGGTGAATGTTGCCCTCCCGGCGTTACAGAGCAGCCTGAACGCTACGGTGACTGATGTGCAGTGGGTGGTCGAGGCTTACGCGCTGTTTCTGGCTACGCTTCTGCTGTTGGGAGGATCGCTGGGGGATCTTTATGGTCGACGGCGTGTCTTTCTGGCTGGCGTGGTGTTGTTTGCGGGAGCTTCGGCGTGGTGCGGCGTTGCACCGGATATCCGCATGCTGATTGTGGCCCGCGCAGTCCAGGGAGTGGGCGGGGCTCTGCTTGTACCGGGGAGTCTTGCGCTGATCAGTTCGTCGTTCAGCGCGGAGGATCGTGGACGAGCGATAGGAACCTGGTCGGGATTTACGGCGATCACGATGGCGGTGGGGCCGGTATTGGGCGGATGGCTCATTCAACATGTCTCGTGGCGATGGGCTTTCTTTATCAACGTTCCTTTGGCGGTGTTGGTGGTGCTGATCTCACTGGCGCGAGTGCCGGAGAGCCGTGATGAGGAGATGGTTCGACGACTGGACGGATGGGGCGCAATGCTTGCTACTGTCGGTTTGTGCGGAATTACGTTTGGGCTGATCGAGGCGGGGCGAGAGGGAGAGAGGGCGTTGATCGCTGGATTGGTTGGGGTGGTATCGCTGATCGCCTTCTTCGCGGTGGAGTCTGGATCGAGTGCTCCGATGTTGCCGCTGAACCTGTTTCGGTCGCGAACGTTCAGCGGGGCTAATCTGATGACGCTGTTTCTCTATGGAGCGCTGAGCTCCGTGTTGTTCTTTCTGCCGCTGGATCTGATCCAAGTGCAAGGCTACTCGGCTACGGAAGCTGGCGGCGCGTTGCTTCCGATGATCTTGTTGGTCTTTCTGTTGTCGCGTTGGTCGGGTAGTTTGGTGGCGAGGTATGGAGCGAGATTGCCGCTGATCGTCGGGCCGCTGATTGCCGCTGCGGGATTCGGTTTGCTGACGCGGAGCGGTTTGGGAGGATCTTATTGGTCGAAGGTGTTTCCGGCTGTTATGGTGCTTGGGCTTGGGCTGGCGGTTAGCGTGGCTCCGTTGACGACTACTGTGATGAGTTCCATCGATCAGAGCCGCGCTGGGATCGCTTCGGGGATCAACAATGCGGTGTCGCGAGCTGCCGGGCTGTTGGCGATTGCGGTGTTGGGGTTACTGTTTGCGAACGTCTTCGATACCCGATTGGAGCGAGGGCTGGAGTTTTTGGCGCTTCCTGCGACGGAGAGGCAGAGTGTCGAGAGTCAGAGGGCGCGATGGGCCGCGATAGTGAGCGGTGACGAGCGGGTTCATCTGTTGGTTCGGGAGTCGTTTGTTGGTGCTTATGATGTGGTGTTGTGGATTGCGGTGGGGCTTTCCGCGGCTAGTGCGGTGAGTGCGGCTTTGCTAGTCGAGCCGAGGCCGCAATTGCGCCGTGTTTCTGGTGCGGCTTAGAAGCGGATGACGAGGCCGCTGGTGACGGTTTCCGCGTGGCCATATCCGGCGGAGTTGCTGATGCCGTAGCTGAAGTCGACGACTCGCCAGTCGAGGTGAGGAAGGATGGTGGAGTCGACGCCGACGACGTAGCGATAGGCGAAGTCGTTGGAGTATTCAATTCCGGCCACGGTTTGAGGATAGTTGGCGACGCCGAAAAGGAGTTCGCCGTAGGGCCTGATGGGAAGGACAGGCAGTTTGATGGCGAGTCGGGGGCCGGCGAGGCCGCTGCGAATCTGGCTGGCGAGATCGCCTCGGGCGTCTACGGCAAGAAAGACGGGGCCGAGTTTGACGAATTGAACGTAGAAACCGAAGGTTCCGCCGAGTGTCCAGGGGTTGTAGGGAAGGCCGCTTTGTTCCGTGCCTGCAGTGGCGTAGATGGCGAGTCTCGCCTGGGCGCGAAGGTTGGTGGTGACGATGGCGAGAAGAATCAGGGGAAGGAGCTGAAGGAGTCTCTTCGTCATGGCTCGGCCTCTAAGTTTTAATGATCGAGGAACTGTAAAGGTTCTTAGAGGTGGATTTAGGCAGTTGGGTTGTCTTGGTTTTATTCGAAAGGGCGGAGAGCGAGGACGGCGTTGAGGCCTCCGAAGGCGAGGGAGTTGGATAGAGCTAAACGGGGTGTGGCCTTACGGGGGGTCTCGAGGATGATGTCGAGGTTGATGCTGGGGTCGATCTGGGTGACTCCGGCGTTGATGGGCAGGAGATTTTCATTGAGGGCGAGGATGGTGGCGAGGGCTTCGAGGGCTCCGCTGGCTCCGATGGAGTGGCCGTGGAGGGATTTGGTGGAGCTTACGGGGATTTTTGAGGCGTGGGGGCCGAAGACCTGGTGGATTGCGGCCGCTTCGGTGCTGTCATTGGCTTGGGTGCCGGTGCCGTGGGCGCTGATGTAGCCGACGTCTTCGGGTGAAGCTCCGGCGTCGGCGATGGCCTGGCGCATGGCGGCGGCGGCGCCATCGGATTGAGGCTGGGTGATGTGGGCGGCGTCGGCGGAGAAGCCGAAGCCTACGATTTCGGCGTAGATTTTGGCGTTGCGAGACTGGGCGGACTCGAGGGTTTCGAGGGTGAGCATGGCGGCGCCTTCGCCGATGGTCATGCCGTCGCGGTCGGCGGAGAAGGGGCGGCACTGGGTGGGGGAGACGACTCGCATGGAGTCCCACGCGCGGAGGAAGCCGAAGGTGAGCGGGGCTTCGTGGCCTCCGGTGATGGCTGCGGAGACCATGCCGCTGCGGATCATCTGGAACGCGAGGCCGATGGCGTGGGTTCCGGAGGAGCAGGCGGTGGAGATGTTGAGGGTGGGGCCGGTGATCTTCTGGTCGATGGAGATGTTGCTGGCTCCGGCGGAGGCCATGGTGCGGACGACGGTGAGGGGATGGACGCGGGAGTCTTTGGTGTAGAGACGCATGGTCTCGGTCTCTTCGGCCTGACGGCCACCGCAGGCGCAACCTACGATGATGGCGATTTTTTCGGGGGCGTAGTGCTGGGTGATTTGGGATTCGAGCGCGGCCTGGCGGGCGGCGACGATGGCTAGGTGCGTGGTTCGGTCGGTGGCGGTGATGATGCCGGATTCAAGGTGTTGGCGGGGGTCGAAGTTTTTTACGGCTGCGGATTGGGTGAAGCGGAGGCCCTGATTTGCGCCGCCGGGGGCTTCGGGGTAGGGCGCGAAGGGAGCGATTCCCGTCTGGCCGGCGAACAGGGAGGTGCGGAAGGCCTCGACTGTGTTGCCGATGGGGGTGATGCAGCCTAGTGCGGTGACGACGACTCGATTCACTTCTGCTCCGTTCGCGGTAGTTTTGGGTTGATTGTAGAGTGCCTTGAGTCTCGGGAGTGAAGTGATCGGGATCGGGGTACCCCCCCTCCCCCCTATGTAGTGCGTAATATATTGATGTGTAACGATTTACTCGGTGAGCGAAGCCTCAAAATATTCATAACAAATGGTTTAACCCCTAAAATATTGGTTCTAAATGAGTTAGCCCGGCACGCTGGCCGGGCTTGTTTTGTTTTTGCTTACTGTCTTTATTATAGCGGGTTGAGGATAACTAAAATGCCACTTAGGATGTGGTTTATTTTGTTAGGTTTGGGTGGTTTTTGGACTTGACATGTGATTCTTGGGCTGCTTTTGGAGAAAAAAGTTGTAAGTGGTTGGGAAGAAGCGGGATATGCGCTGGGGATATCCCGGGCTAAAGCCCCTTCTTTTTGGGGTGCGGGAGGGCCAAGCCTGACGGCTTGGCGCACCCAGAGGCAACGGCAAAAGCAAGGGCAAAATGCGGGGGTCTCTCCACTGCGCAGATCACGATGAGACTGTGATCTGCTTCGGTCGAGATGACGCTGTTTGTTGGTGGGTTGAGGAAAGTAAAGAGAAAGGCAACAGCAACGGCAACTGCAGGTCCTTCGACTCCGCGCTTCGCGCTCCGCTCAGGATGACACTTTCTGGGGTTTTGTTGAGTTACACGAAGCGAAGGGCTTAAGGTGAACGGGCTTAGGGGGTGGTGGTGGCGGGTGGGTTGGCGGCCTGTAGTTTGGTGACGCCTTCAACCATGTCGCCTACGGTGCGGATGGTGCCTAGAGCGTCGTCGGGGATTTCGATGTGGAAGGCTTCTTCGACCTCGAAAGAGATGTTGATCTTGTCGAGGGAGTCAATGTTGAGCTCATCGAAGGTGCTGGCAAGGGTGACGGAGTCGGCCGGAATGCTCTTGGACTTGGCGATGATTTCGATGCAGCGGCTGGCAACGTCGGTCATGGTGTTAAGGCTACCTCTGATGCACCAACTTACCGCGATGGGTGTGGGGATGTAAAGGTGGCGGAGAAGTCGGTAGTGGGTCAGTTTGAAATTCTGATGCCAGCGCCGGAAGCCAAAAAACGCGGGCCTTACAAGTCTCGTTAAAAGTAATGGGATAGCATTGTCGGCATGAGTCCTCGCGCAAATCTGCTCGCTGGTATTGCTATCTTGGCCTTAGCAGTAATGGAGACCCTCTCGGGACAGTCCTTGGGGGGATATGGACGGTCTACTGACCGCGCAGATAATCCAAAGAAATTTTGGGCATCCGTAGCCATTAGCTATGGGGCAGGCCTATTCTTCATTGGTCGTTACCTCTACAAAGTCTTTTACATTTCAAACTGACCCACTACCGAAATGTCGGGTTATCGGGTGTAGTTGGGTTCGAGGGAACCGTGGGTTTGGGTGTGACGGAGCGGGGAGTCGCCGATGTGGATTTGGAGGAGATGGCGGAAGAGGGAGGGGTGGCGCTCGAAGAGGGCGATGGTGCGGTCGCGGAGGATGGGATGGCGGTCCATGAGGAGCAGGGCGCGGGAGATGATGGTGGGGAGACGCTGGATGCGTCGGTGGGCTTGCTGGTAGGCGGCGAGGTTGTTGTCGTGGAGGGCTGAGGCTAGTGCGGCGGCCTGGCGGAAAGTGAGGGCGAGGCCTTCGCCGGTGATGGCGTCGACGGAGCCGGAGGCGTCGCCGATGAGGGCGATATTGTCTTTGGTGACGCGATGGAGGGTTCGGCCGAGAGTGATGGATCCGCGGGGGCTGCCGATGGGTTGAGCTTGTGCGAGATGGCGGGCGAGAGTTGGGAAGTTGGCGATAGCTTCGGCGGGTGTAGAGAATTTCTCGTTAGCCACGAAGGCGATGCAAACCTGCGTGGGTGACACGGGCGTGACATAGGCCTGGCCGCGGTTGCTCCAGTAGACCTCGACGAAGCTTGACCACGGTGGGATGGCGTAGTGCTGGCGGAGACCGATGCGGCGCGAGCGAAGGACTTCGCGCGTGAGACCGGCCCAGCTGGAGACTCGGGAGCGCGGACCATCGGCACCTATGAGGTAACGGGTGTGGAATGTCTCGCGGTTAGTGCGGACGAGGACGGATTGTGGCGTGGATTCGAGTTGTTGAACGGAGTGTTTCCAGTGAAGACGCACGCCGAGCGAGATGGCGCGATCGAGAAGAAACTGATGGAGGATGGTGCGGCGGATTCCGCGGGAGGGCCGGCTGAAGGGGGCTTCGGCGATTGCGCCGTTGTCGCCGAAGAAACGGATGCCTTGGAGTGGGTGGGCTTCGTTGCTGTTGAGATCGTGAATCGGGTCGAGACCGAGAGCGGCGAGTGCCTCGAGGGCGTCAGGCAGGAGGCCTTCGCCGCACGCCTTGTCGATGGGTGGTTCTATGGCGTCGGCGACGTGAACAGTGAGGCCCTTGAGGGCGCTGGCGATGGCGCAGGCCAGGCCGGCGGGACCTGCTCCGACGATGAAGACGTCCATCTGTGTTTTGAAGGTGCGCAAATGCATAGAGACACGTCCTATGCAAGTTTGACGCGAAACGACTGAGCGCAGGGGAACAGCGACAGGGAAATGACAACAGAATGACTAGGCGCTGAAGAATAAAGGCCTGCCCGCTCCGTCGTGGAGGTTTGGCCTCGCGATGACGGATGCCCGGACGACTCCACTGCGAGAAAAGAACTACCAGCGGAGAAGAACGAGCTCGGAACAGAATGCGGGGCCCATGGCTGCGAGGATGCTGTAGGTTCCGGGCTTGCCGGGGGAGTTGACGAGGACGTCTTCGAGGACGGCGAGGACGGAGGCGGCGGAGAGATTGCCGACCTCGCGGAGGCTGCGCCAGGAGGGTTCGAGCGCGTTGGCCGGGAGGTTGAGCGTGTTCTCCATGGCTTCGAGGACCTTGGGGCCGCCGGAGTGGAAGATGTAGCTGGATATGTCGTCCATTGTGAGGCCGTTGTCGGAGAGGAAGGACTCGACGTTGCCGCGGAGGTGCTCGTTGACGACCTTTGGGACGTCGGGGGAGAGGACGATTTTGAAGCCGAGATCGCCGATCTCCCAGCCCATGATGTGTTCGGTGTGGCGATAGAAGGTGGAGCGGGTGTCGAGGACGCGGGGGCCGGCAAGGCAGGTGGTGCAGCCTTCGCGTTTGGCGAGAGGAGTTTCGCTGCCGGCGATGATGACGGCGGCGGCGCCGTCTCCGAAGAGGCCGCAGGAGATGAGATTGGCGATGGACTGGTCGTTGTCCTGCCAGGTGAGAGAGCAGAGCTCGACGGAGAGGAGGAGCGCGTATTGATTGGGGAAGGCGCGGACGTAGTCGGACGCGCGGGAGATGCCGGCTGCTCCGGCGACGCAGCCGAGCCCGAAGATGGGGGTGCGCTTGACGTTGGTGGGGAAGGGCATGCGGTTGATGAGGCGCGCGTCGATGGTGGGGCTGGAGATGCCGGTGACAGACGCGAAGAAGATGGCGGAGATGTCGGCGGGGGAGAGTTTGACGCGGGCGAGAGCGTTGCAGATGGCTTTTTCGCCCAGCTCGACAGCGGCGACGATCCAGGCGTCGTTGGTGGGGCCGAAGCCGGAGAGGTTTTCGTAGACGTGGAGGGGGAAGACGAGGTTGCGGAAGCTGACACCGCAGTTGATGAAGAGACGATTAATGAGGCGAGGCTCTTCGAGTCTGTCCTGCCAGCGCGCGGTGAGGGCCTCGGAGATGGCTGCCTGGGAGTACCGATGGGGTGGATACGCCGTGCCGACTGATGCAATTCGCATGCTGATGAGAACCCTTTATCGTGACTCGAGATTTGACTTCGGTGAGACAGTCGATCAATTACTGCGCGTTGGCCCGCAGATGAAATTCCGGACAGAAGCGATGGCTTAAGGGTACACGCTGGGATGGATTGTGTGTTGGATTTCGACGGATTGGACCCAAAGGACTAGTGGAGGCGGGCTATCTGGCGCTGATAGAGGGTGTTTTTGGGGAATTCCTCGGAAAGTCCGATGAGGATGGCTTTGCCTTGCTGGACCCGGCCGTCGCGGAGCTCTCCCACGGCAAGCATGAGGCGGGCGAAGGGGGCGAGGTAGTGGCCATGCTCGGCGGTGAGCGTGATGAGGCGGACACCCTCGGCCTTGTTGGTGCCGGCGCCGGCCATGCCTAGGATCCAGCGGATGGGAGCGGCTTTCAGGCTGAGCATGTAGTTTTCAATGCCCGGGGCCAGGTTTGCGTCGTAGAGGTTGGGGTCGACGGCGAGGGCTTGTTTAGCGTATTTGCTGGCCAGCTCGCTGAATTTGTAGGCGCCGTACTCGTGGCGGTCGATGAGGGAGGCCCAGTCGGCCTGCATGCCGGAGGTGACGGCGCGGCAATAGAGGGCGTTGGTGTCCCTGGGATTGCGCTTCAGGGCGTCGTCGGCGAGAGATTCGGCGTGGGCGATGCGGTCGGTGAAGCCCTGTTTGAGGACGGGATCGATGGGGGGGCGGGTGCGGGATTCGAAACGGTTGTCGTCGGCGAAGAGCTCGATGTCGAGGACGCCGAGGCGGTCGAACTCGGTGAAGATGTAGGCTGCGGCGTCGGAGGCGAAGCCGAGGCAGTCTTCGGGATGGGCAGTCATCCATTGCTGGAAGTGGCCGTGGGCTTCATCGAACTGGAGATTGTAGAGGGCGAAGTAGCCGTCGTTGAGGGGGGTTCCGGTGAGGGCGGTGGAGGCTTGCAGATGGGGAACGAGGAGGAACAAGAGCAGGAGCGCGAACGCCTGCGGGGAGATTGTGTAGGGTGTGCGGGCGGTTGAGCGCTTGCGGTATTGCATTCTCTTTTTGTGCCTCGATCTTCTTACGCGATGATTCCAGCGCCTGATGAGGTAGACGACTCAATAAGGCTGGCCGTATGCATCTGCATTTGTTCAGATGCGATGGGTTGTAGCGTTGAAGCGGGCCCAGACCGTGTTGCGAGTAATTATCTCGTAAAAATGGCTATGCTTTGAGGGCGGGAGCAGGGTGCTTCTCTTTTTCTTCGAGGTACCAGGCGACGGTCTTCTTGAGGCCTTCCTGGAAGTGAGCTTTGGGTTGGTAGCCGAGCTCGGCGGTGGCGCGGGTGATGTCGGCGAGGGAGTGTTTGATGTCGCCGGGGCGTTCGGGGCCGTAGGTGGGTTTGGCTTTGAAGCCGAGGTGTTCGGCTATGGTGGCGTAGACCTCGTTGAGAGTGTGGGCGCGGCCGGTGCCGATGTTGAAGACGCGGCCGGTGGCGACTGCGCTGGGGGCGAGGCAGGCGAGGAGATTGGCGCTGACGGCGTTATCGATGTAGTTGAAGTCGCGGCTGGTGAGGCCGTCGCCGAAGATGGTGGGGGTTTCGCCGGCCATCATTTTGTAGGTGAACTGGGCGATGACTCCGGAGTAAGGGGAGTCGGCGGCTTGGCGGGGGCCGAAGATGTTGAAGTAACGGAGGCAGACGCCTTCGAGTCCGTAGGCCTGGTAGAAGGACTGGATGTAGTACTCGCAGGTGAGCTTCTGGACCGCGTAGGGCGAGAGGGGACGGGGGAGCATGTCCTCCTGCTTGGGCTGGGTGGGCTGGTCTCCGTAGGCCGAGGAGGAGGCTGCGTAGACGACGCGGCGGACTTTGGCGTCGCGCGCTGCGATGAGGAGATTGAGGGTGCCGTTGATGTTGGATTCGTGAGAGCCGAGAGGATCTTTCACCGAGCGCGGAACGGAGGCAAGCGCTCCCTGATGGAGGATGTAGTCGATACCTTCGCAGGCGGCGCGGACGCCGGGTACATCCTGGAGATCAGTGTGCTGGAAGTCGATCCGGTGGCGGATGTCGTCCAGATTGGCGAGATTCCCGGTGGAAAGATTGTCGATGCCGGAGACGTCGTGACCCTGTTCGACGAGGGTGTGGGCCAGGGACGAGCCGATAAAGCCTGCGATGCCAGTGATGAGATAACGAGCCATCTGTCCTCCCCCCAGACGGATGCGGACTGGGGAATGCAAAGTTGTGTCGTGCGGGAGACCCTTCTCTATTATGCTGCTCGGCTGGACCCATCTGCGAGCGAATGACTCAGAGAGAGTCTAAGTAGTCAGTTTGACGAGGTGATAAATGAGGGTCAATGCGACTTTTGTGCACCCCTGGGCGGGCAAAGCGAATGTGATAATCGTGATATATGCCTACGACACAGGAAGTTGCCTTACCTAAGATTGCACAGGAACGCATGAAGCGCCTGGAGAGCCGCACCGCGAAGATCGGTGTGATCGGGCTGGGGTACGTGGGGTTACCACTTTCTCTGCTTCTCTCGGAAGCGGGATTCAAAGTCACGGGCTTTGATATTGATGCGAAGAAGGTGACGGATCTCGAGGCGGGACGATCGTATATTTTCCGGATTCCAGCGGAGGAGATTCAGAGCGCGCGGAAGCAGGGCTTTGCGGCGACGACGGAGTTCGCGGGGTTGTCGGCGATGGATGCGATTATTTTGTGCGTGCCGACTCCGCTGACAGAACACCGGGAGCCGGACCTGAGCTATGTTGCGAATACTGCGAAGGCCGCGGCGCCGTGGCTCGAAGAGGGTCAGCTTGTGGTGCTGGAGAGCACGACCTACCCGGGGACCACGGAAGAGCTGATGATCCCGATTCTGGAAGCGGGCAACAAGCGCGGGTTGAAGGTGCAGGGTAAAGGCGAAGTGCTGGAGAAGGGCGTGTTTTACGTTGCGTTTTCTCCGGAGCGCGAGGACCCGGGCAATACTACTGTCGCGCGGCAAAATATTCCGAAGGTTGTTGGCGGGCATGAGGAGATTGCGACGGAACTTGCGGCGGTGTTGTATGAGGGAATCTTTACGCGGTCGGTGCGAGTGTCTTCGACGCGCGTGGCCGAGATGACGAAGCTGCTTGAGAACATTTATCGCTGCGTGAATATCGCGCTGGTGAATGAGTTGAAGGTGCTTGCGCTGCGGATGGACGTGGATATCTGGGAGGTGATCGATGCGGCTTCGACGAAGCCGTTTGGATTTCATCCGTTCTATCCCGGGCCTGGACTGGGCGGCCACTGCATTCCGATCGATCCGTTTTATTTGAGTTGGAAGGCGAAGGAGTACGACTTCAATACGCGGTTTATTGAGCTGGCGGGCGAAGTGAATGAGTCGATGCCTGCGCATGTGGTGCAGTATGTTTCGAAGGGGTTGAACCAGCATAAGAAGGCTCTGAATGGGTCGCGCATCTTGATGCTGGGGATGGCTTACAAGAAAGACATCGATGATCTGCGCGAGTCGCCTTCGCTGACGGTCATTGAGCTACTGCGTGCGGAAGGCGCTGAGGTGTTGTACAACGATCCTTATTTCCCGACCGTGGGCAAAGGGCGGCGCTACAACCTGAACATGACGAGCGTGCCGCTGGAACAGCTTGATCAATACGATTGCGTTTTGATCATGACGGACCACTCGGACTACGACTACAACGCGATTGTGAATCAGTCAAAGCTGGTGGTGGACACGCGGAATGCTACGAAGGGCATCAAATCGGACAAGGTCGTTCGCTGTTAGGCGAGACGACCTTGTCCGTATTTCCCTAATCGGATTGGGATTTTATTGCGTCGTCGTCACATTCAAAGTGATCGACTGGTTTACATTGCCTGCGCCGGAGACGACGAGTTGAAGAGCCGTGACGGTAGGCGACGCCAACGGATCCATTGCGCCGCTGCCGCAGCCTGTTACAGCGCCAAACATGCAGCACAGTACGAGCAGGAGCAGCAGACGTCCGGAACGGGGCAGGAGCTGCCTCCGTTTCAGACCGACGAAGGCTGCGGCAAGGATTCCGGGGAACCACAAGAAGGACGCAGACAGCACGAGAGAACGGGTGGATGCGAATGGTTGACGATTGTGTGGATCAGCGGATGAGACGTTAGATGATGTTTTGATCGTTACGTTCACATTGCTGGGACCACTGTTCTGGCTAATGTTGACCGTTTGCGGTTGGAAGGTGCAGGTGGTGCCTGCGGTTGGGCTCTTGCAGGCCATTTGAAGCTCTCCGGAGTAACCGCCGAATGGTGTGAGAGTGAGAGTCACATTGTTGGAGGCTGCCACTCCGAGTGGAACTTTGAGAGTTGAAGTGTTGAGAGAGAGGGTGACTCCGGAGGCTTCGACGGTCCACTGGACTGTGGTTGAAGTGGAAGGATTGAAGCCGCTGGTGCCGGTGTACTGGGCTGTGATTGGATAGGTGCCCGCCGGGAGGGATGACGCGGTGTAGATTGCTACGCCGTTAGTCAGCGTTGCTGAGCCGATAGCTGCCCCGTTATTGAGGAACGAGACGGTGCCGGTTGGCGTTCCGGATGCCGAGGTGATGGTGGCGCTCATCGTGACGGACTGGCCGGTGGGCGTTGGGTTGGGATTGATCGTGAGCGTCGTGGTTGTGGTGGGAACAGCAGCTGATGTGACCGTCTCCGTGATGCTGGTTGAAGCAGAGGCGCCAAAGCTGCTGTTGCCCGCGTACTGCGCGGTGAGTCCATAGGAGCCCGCTGCGAGGGAAGGCACCTGGATGGCTGCCGTGCCCGAACCGTTAAGCGTTGCGGTGCCGAGTGAGGTGCTGCCGCTGAGGAAAGTTACCGTGCCCGTGGGCGAGCCAGAGGACGCGGAGACCGTTGCTGTGATGGTGAGGGGTTGACCGGCAACGATCTGGCTCGCAGATGTCTGGAGCAACGTTGCGGTTGGAGTTGCTGCCGGCGCGTTGATTGTTTCCGCGACAGCAGAGGATGCAGAGGCGGCGAAGCTTGTGTTTCCCGCATACTGCGCGGTGAGGTTGTGAACGCCGGCAGTGAGGGATGTGAGTTGCAGAGCAGCCACGCCAGAGCTGATGGTTCCACTGCCAAGAGAGGTGCTGCCGTCAAAGAAAGTGATGGAGCCCGTGGGCTTGCCTGAGGTTGCCGTTACGGTTGCAGTGAGAGTGACGGCCTGATTGGTGGTTGCGGGATTGGGAGTTGCGGCGAGCGCTGTTGCCGTCGCCTGCGCAGATACAGCGTTTACTGTGAGAGACAAGGCGGTAGATGCACCGGCGGGATAGGTTGAATCGCCGGTATAAGTTGCCGTGATTGCGTTGGTGCCCGCGGCAAGAGTAGAGGTGGCTATCGTCGCTGCACCGCTAGATAGTGTGGCGGAGTTCAACGACGTGCCATTGGAGAAGAACGTCACGGTGCCGGTTGGCATCACATTGCCGACCTCAGCAATCGATGCGGTAAGGCTGACGGATTGGCCGGCGGTTACAGGATTTGCCGATGCGGCGAGGGCTATCTGCGAGGTAGTCGCTGCGGGGACAGTGACTCCGGCCTGCCCTTGAATGCTGCCGTTCGTGGCAACGATGTTCGCGCTTCCTTGCGCCACGCCGGTCGCGAGCCCTGAGCTATTGATCGTTATGACACTGCCTGCGCTGGATGACCAGGTTACGGAGGATGTGCAATTCGCGGTGGAACCATCCGAATAGTTGCAGGTAGCCGTGTACTGCTGAGTTGCCAAAGCAATCACGGAAGCCGAGGAAGGAGTTACGGTAATGCTTGTCAGATTATAAGTAGCGGTTCCAATCGTTATATTGCCCGTGCCTGTCGCTGCGAACGTGAGCACACCGGCTGCGTCGGTGGTTGCGTTTGCGGGAGTTCCATCGCCGGTGATGGCGTAGGTGGTATTGGGAGTGAGGTCGGAGATGTACTGCGTGGTCGCCTGAGATGCGGGATAGGTGATGCCGGTAATTGCTGCCGGCCAGTTCCGCATGAACATCACCAGGGAAGAGCCGATGAGGGCTCCATCGTAGGTCGTACCGCTGGACGAGTGCACGAGGCTTGTGGTGCTTTGGGATAGGGAAGAACTCCCCCACTCCAGTACGCTCAAAAATTGCGTGGAGGTCTGCGCTCCGGCGTCGACCACGACTCTCGTATACGGTTCCCAGTCGGAACTCTGCGGATATGATTCACCCGAGTACGCACCGGCATCCGCCACCGTTCCGCCGGAAGAGAGCAGGCTGGTGAAGTAGACTTTCTGACCGCCGGAACGGGTGGGCCAACTCGCCGTGCTTCCATTGATCGTCAGCGGCCCGGTAGCCACCTGCCACATGGCGTGGTCTTGTGCTGAGGCGGTTATTCCTCGGTCATAGTAGACGACCTGATTGGAGCCGCGCAGATAAATGAGAGATCTGCTGGCGGCGTTGACGCCGTTGTAATAACCAAATCCACCTGAGGCACTGGCGTTATAGAGATTTGTGGTATCGACGATGGCCGCTACATAGGCTGGGGCCTCGTTATGCAGTAGAGTGACCTCGCCTGCCTGATACGAGTGCCAGAACTGGCCTCCGCCGGAATATGCATCATACAAAAAGCAATTATTGTTCGGGCAGCCACTATTGGAAGGCTGGAGATATCCGGCCAAGTTGCTTTGAGGGGCCGCAGACATCAAGTCGTTGTAGTCATTGAACTCGGAGCGGCCCTTGGTGATGTACTCTCCGTGGCTGAAGATGTCGAAGCGCCCGCAAAATTCATGCTCATGGTCAATTGCGGTATTTGGACAATAGTAAGAGAACGCCGTGTCGCTGGAAGTCCAACCGCTGCGCGCCAGAATGTGCTGATTGCCTCCATTGAACACGTCGGTAGGAAATGCAGGGCGTGGGTCACTGGGCGGACTGGTGGTAGTCGGGTCTGCGGCGGGAAGAGCAAGGAAAAGGTCAATCGCCAAAGCCGAAGCGTAGTCATTCGACAGCTCCGCGACCAGTCCACTCGGTCCACCAAAGGCAACATTCAACACCGGCCACTCCAGTGCGTTGGTGCGGTCGGTGCGGCCAGTGTAGGTATCGAACACCATCGTGGAGGTCAACTCCTCATAATCGGATGGGATACGGTAATAGGCGAGAGAGTCTCCGGTAGTCCAGTAGTTCATGCAGGTAGAACTGCAGGCTGTAGTGCTCTCCCAGCCACCCACACTTGGCCCGAACGTTCCAGTCAGGAAGTTAAGTTCCGCAATATAGTGCAAGTCCCACCAGCTTGAGGTGCCGTAGCTCATCTGTGGGCCGTAGAGGATGGGATCGTCATAGCCTGCGGTGTGGATTGCGTTTAAAGCATTGCGGCTACGATAGAGCGAATAACGGTACCAACTGCCTTCGGAAGATTCGCCGCCCCGTCCATCGCCAAAGCAAGGAACCGGATTCGAACTCCAGGGATTGCCGCAGGAAGGCACAGTAGGCAGGTTGGCGTAGGCGGTCTGATAGGCTTGCCAACTTACATTCGGGTCTTCAATGTGCGCCCAGTCTTTATAGAGCATGCCGCCGGATAGATACGTCCAGTAAGCGTGCAGCGACCCAGCCGTTCCGTCGGGACAGACCACATACCGGGTCGCGTTGCAAGTGTTAGGGGTCGCAGGATCATCCGCGGTGGTGTCATTGAAGGTCAGGGCCGCGGCAGCAAGATACATCTCTTTCGAGTGGGAGTAGTTGTTTCCCATCGCCCGCTGTCCCGTGTAATCAAAAATGCCGCCGGTCAGAAATTGCGAGGAACTGTTATAGTTCCCCACCACCGCACGCGACCCCGTGTAGGGAGTGGTAATCATGTTCTGCCCGATCCAGGCGAAGTATTGCCGGGCAGTTGTCAGGTCGGAGCTGCTTAGATAGCCGCCACCCATAAGCCAATCCACTGTCAAAGTAAATTGCAGCGTTGAATCAGACCCGCGATTTCCCGTCAGGCCGTATTGGTTGTCGATGGGACTTGTGCTGTTATTGAGCACCGCATTCATCATGTAGACCATGATGTCGCGGCTGTAGCATCCCCATGCAGCGCGGTTGGTAGCTGAGGGATCAACCAGCGACATGAAGGCGTAGAGATAGGCGTCAATTTCTTTGTAGTTCGCTGCCTGATTGGAGGAGGGTTGGCCTGTCCCCGACTGGCAAGACCAGCTCCATATCGCACTATCAGCAGTCAACGCCGTATTGGCTCGCGCCTGAATGCTGGCGTACATCGGGTTGCCGGCGATCGCCTTTGCCTGCAAACCGGGCAACATGGCAGCAGTAATCACTAGTCGCGGATGAGTTGTCACCGGTGTTGGCGAGCCGGTGAAGGTAATTGTACTGGTTGCACTGCCCGCGAAGCTGGCGTTGCTCGTAGCCATCAGATGGTAGGTTCCAGGCGTAGTTGTGGTGAGCGCAACGGTGCAGGGCTCATTCACAATGCAGGGATTGGTACCGACGATGGTTCCCCCGTCAGACGTCCAGGTTACAGTCTTGTCATTTACGCCCGTGACGATCGCCGTGACCGTCTGATAGCTGCCCCGCGCTGCCGTAACGGAGGCGGGATAAACGTAAATTTCTTGCGCTACAGCGGTCAGCGAAAGAAGAATGAAACTGTTCAACAAGAGTGCAAAGGACAGGGGCCGTTTCAACATTATTTCTCCGTTCGCGTCGTTGTGTTGTCACCCCGGACCGCGAAGATATCCTTGGGTGATCTTGAATTACATGTGCCCGATCAGTAATCCCACGGAAGGTCGCGACATAACCCATTGGGGTCATCGCGAGCGATCGATTGCCAGAATGGGACGGTGCGGGCCCATGCTCTCCCGTTTCCGATGATTTGGTCTATCAGTGACTTCCGCGACATCGCAGAGCGATTGCGAACGCGCAGAGGCGTTCACAGCTCATCACCGAAGGATTGGCATGGGCAGAGAAGTAATGAAGCACAATGGGGCAAAAAGCGTACGTCTGCTCCAAAGTGCTATTGCATTTGGGACGTAATGCCGAAGAATTTTGAAGGCAGAGGAGAGGGATCGCTGCTCGCAGAGAGCTTTATTTTGCCCTCAAACGAATGCGGAAAAAATCAACAACGAGTGGCACTGAGCCGCCAACATGGCAACCAGCAATCCCGCTAAGTTAGTAATAAATGCTGCAGTTTTCTGTGTCAAGAAAGCGTTGACGATTTGTAAAGGCATTCCTGATAGAGGGCCAAATAATCTTCTAACGTCTGCAGCGCAGAGAACTGCTTTTCAACAAGCGTTTGTGCTGCATTCGCCAACCGGTTATGTTTCCCGGCATCCTGCAAGAGAGTGATGAGAGCGATTGATGTCGTTGGGCCGCACTAAGACGCCTTTCACGTCATCAAGAATCACTGTGGGCACATCGCCGACAGCCGTTGCAATCCACGGCAGGCTGCATCATCCGGTCCAAGATGCAATGCATGTTTCGTAACTCACGTTTCAAGGAAGGCCTGGCTACCTTGTTTCTCGCGTAGCGCAGCTCCTGTTTGCGGGCTATATCCAGCCGCGGAGTTTGTAGTAGACGATCTTGAAGGACTCCACCGTCATGGTCTGGAAACCAGTGATGCGCCCGTCCAAGTGTTCCGAGGCTTTCAATACGTCCGGAATCGGCATCGGTGTGACGTCGATGCCAAGTTTGCGGAAGACCCGGATCGCGCGAAACATATGGAAATCGCTGGTCAGCAATACCTTCTCGCCTGGCATGTTTTGGATCAGGCGCGCCGTTTCAACTCCGTTTTCGCGTGTCGTGGTGGAATGCCATTCAGCCACGATGTCTTGCCGCGGAACCCCCTCCACGATGAGGAAGTTCGCGATCCCAGGGCCTTCACCTCCGCTGATCACGATCTTCTGGAAACCGCCCTCTTTCCAGGCAAGCAGCGCATACCGCGCACGCCAGTAAGACGAGAAAGAAATGAGGCCTTTGTCGTCGGACGCCGCACTAAGCAGGATAAGGACATCGCCCTTTGGTTGTTCAATTGAGCCGGAGTAAGCATACGCCCACCAACGGTCAATGGGCGTCGCCAGCGCCAGTACGACAACCAGTCCGATCGCTGCGAACACGCGCGTGAGCCAGCGGCTTGCGGAGTGCATGATGCTCATGCGCGCAGGTCCCGACGCTTGGGTACTATCGATTCGAGGACGTCGCGCAGCTCTGCTGCAACAGTGCTCCAACTTCTGCTCCAGTGCGCGGAGATGGCCGCTGCGTCCCAGGTTGTGTCGAGGACCGCTGCAAGCCCGTGAGCCAGCGCCGCTGAATCACGAGGGGGCACCAGCCGTCCGCAAGCATCACTCATGATCTCGGGAATGCCGCCGACATTCGTGGCAACAACGGGACGGCCGCAAGCGAGCGCCTCCAGCACTACATTTGGGCAACCTTCCATGTAACTCGGCAGGGTGACAACGTCCGCTGCCGCCATCCAGATAGCGACATCATCTGGAGCGCAACTAGGCAGCGCATGAACGAAGTCTACAGCGTTGTTAGCCTGAATCGCCTCTTCGATAAGAGGCCGGTCCGGTCCCGCGCCAACAAGATAGACCCGCAGTTCCGGACGCTGGGGCTTGATCGCCACCGCCGCCTCAACCAATTCTCGAAGCCCTTTCTTCAAGTCCATGCGACCAATGTAGACAACGGCTTCAGAACGCTGGTCAATGTCCAACTTGTCTCTCGCCTCAACTCGATCCCTGACATGGAAGACAGAAAGATCACAACCATTGAGAATCGCTCGGGTCCTCTCAGGAGGGGCGCCCATCAGCACAGCCTTCCTGCGCAGGTCATCACTCACTGTGACCAGAAAATCGATCTCGCGCAGAAGGGCTCGCGTGTGACGTGCCGAAATGAAATCTGCGATGCTGTTGATATCAGTTCCGATACCCATTGCTACGACGGGAACCGACAGAGCTTTGCCGATCTGCAGAGCGGAGTAACCTTCAGGATAAAGAAAGATGCTGAAAATAATATCCGGTGCAAATTTGCGGACATGAGGCAAGAGCGTGCGCGCGGCGACTTGTCCGTTGAAAGGACGGGAGATCAGCGGCAGCGCAGGATAGTCGTAGTAGCTCACCTTCACATCCGGCGGACTGAACGATGCGTCAAGCTTGTCGTAAATTCGGCTGCGAGGTCGAAGAAAAGATGGATACGCAGCATTTGGAAAAAAGACGCGAACGTCGGCTTCCCGGGCAAGAACACGCAGGGTCTGATACGCGGATCGACCCTGCCATGGTTCGGCTGAGCTTGGGAAATACCGCGTGACGACTGCGACCTTCAGCATGGCTAATCTTCCGTCAAGGCAGGCTGAGCGTCCGGCGCATGTGAATTATTGCTGCTCGGTTGGCCGGCGATAGAGTGCAACAGAGCAGCATAACGTTGCGCGAGAGCCTTGCGTTCGTACTGCGCAATCTTTGCCAAGTCCGGTTGAAACGAAGTGGCGAGTGAGGTGCCCCGGGCCGCAGCGTCTATGAAGAGCTGGCGTATTCCTTCGACATCGTTGATGTCCGCCCACCATCCAGCCCGCAACTCGTCCAGCAGACGGCGCGACTCACCCTGGCTGTTGACGGCGCCAAGAATGGGCTTGCCTCCGCCGACATAGTCGTAGAACTTGCCTCCCACATTCAGTGGGTCGTGGTTGATCAGGAGTACATAGTCCGTTTCGTTCATCGCGGCAAGAGCTTCGCGTTGCGGCATGTAGCCCTTCAACTCCACCATTTCGCCCAACTGGAGAAGGGCTTCGCGGAATCGAGGCTCTTCGATGCGTCCGATGAAGCGAAGTTTGAAGCGTGACTTCAGTTCCGGCGGCAGCGACTGCAGGGCTTCAACGAGGGTCGTTGGCTCGGTCGATGTGTACACCGTCCCGACGTAGGTCACGATGATCTTGCCGTCGGCCCGCGGCTCTGGACGTAAAACCGATCGTTGCAGTTTGGTGCCGTCGAATCCATTGGAGATCAGCTTGAACTTGCTGTCTGGCTCCTCCGGGTACCGGGAGCGAATCACGCGGCGTGCCGCCTCGGTCACGGCAAAGACGACAGTCGCATTTTTCACAGCGGTTGCTTCGATGTTTTGCGCAATTCTTCGGGTTCGCTCGCTGCGGCTGAACAGAAAACTGACGAGATCAAATGAGGTCACAAGCCACTCATCGCGGAAGTCAAGAACGATGGGCAGGTCTGGAAACTCCTTGCGGAGTTTTTCAACGAGCAGAAGGTTGGAGAATGGTGGCGCTGTGACGAGCACAAGGTCAATGTCGCGTTGCTTGATAATGCGACGCGCGGCGCGCGTGAGCACAGGGAGCCAAGTCACCTGTGGGTCGGGTACGAGTAGTTCCCCCAAGGCTCTCTTGAGCAAGCTCGGCTTGCCGGGGGCGGCACTCGCTGTCGCTTGAGTAACGGGTGGCTTCCCTCTCGTAATCAGCTTCTTGAGCCCTTTCTTGAGTCCGAAGGGAAGGTCGAGGGTAATGGTGCCGTGGACGGTGACTTCTGAAGGAATCTCCGTCAGAAGAGTGGGATCAGCGCCGACGGCAGCAGCGTTGCGAGCGGTCACCACATCGACCCGGATTCCTTCGCCCGGAAAGTAACGCGCAAGACTGGCCATCCGCATAACTCCCGTGCCTCCGATGGGAGGGAATATATAGCTGACCAGAAGGACATTGAGGGGCTTCATCAGTTGGTCTCCTCGACACAGACCGGCGGAGCGGAAACGTTCTCGCGACCATGAATAAGGTTGTCGGCAGCCTGGTACATTTGCCAGGCTGTCGCCCAGTGAATTTCGATGCCTCTTCGGTCCGCTTCTTCCGCGAGCCAGTGGAACATATTGCCGAGGCCACTATTAAGAAGCGGCTCGAGATTTCTTTCCGGAGCGCCGTGAGTATAAAGCTTCAAGAAGAGGTCTTCACCGATCGTTGGAGCCACATCCAACCACTGTTTGACCCGGGCAGGTGTGGGCATGTCATAGCCGGCGATCTCTCCGCATTCGATGCGCAGCATTAGGCGCCCGCCGAAACGCAGACCGACCGGTCCAGTAATCATGAGCAGGTCGCCTTGTCTGCCGCCATTGACAGTGGCTTCGATTCCGCGATCAAAGGACCTCGGACGATTGTCGGAATTATTGACACACCAGTAGATCTGGTTGACGATGCGCCCCTGAGTGGGGGAGGGAAGGGACGGCATCGTGAAATCGGCGTAGCAACCAAGATCGCGCAGCAAGGCTATCTCCCCGGCTAGCCCACACGACTTGCCATCCGGGTGCGAGTTGTCCAAGGCCCAGTTGCCGTGGATAAAACCGAAGACGGTTCTTCCATCCTGTTGGCGAAGAAGGCCGTGGTCGTCCGTGAGGCGGCGGCAAAATTCAGTCACTTTCTGAATGAAGGCGTCGCGCTGCTCGTGGTCGTGGTGCAGATGCACTTCCACGTCGCCAACGCCGAGACGCACCATGTCCGCTATGCCTTCGAGCAAATCGCGCCGGTATTCTTCCTGCGGATAGAAAAAGCTGTACTGTGCGCGCTGGCCTGAGGCATCGCGAGGCCCATCCTCGGCGATTCGCGGCCATTTGTCACGCCACTTGGCGACACGGCCAAGCGCGGTTTCAACGGACGCTCCCATGCCCAGCGGTTCGTAATGATCCGTGATTGCAACCCAAGCGCGTTTCGGCTTAGCAGGCCGAAGGGTCTTCCGGAGGCGGTCCTTCAGATACGGCTCCAGCCAGATTTCCGCGTGTCGAGGGAGCTTCATGGAATTTGTTTGGCCTTTGTAGATTGCAGCTGTCTGCGGAAGACGCGCCTTAGACAGAACCTCCGAACTGACGTATCGGGCACGCTTCTTTTGTGTGTCACAGTTTCCAGTATCAGTGTAATCGGTCGAATATTTGTATTGCTGAAGTTGGTTCTTTCAGGCGCGGAAAAGCCTCGCGACGCCAGGGAGGGCTACTAACCATGGGCGGTAAGAATCTCCGCGATCCGTTCTGCCGCTTTACCATCCCACAAAGGCGGAAGGCCCTTTGGTTTGCCGCGACCCTCCAAGGCTTCCTGAAAGTGGTGCTTGAGCTTTTCCCAATCTCGTCCTATCAAGATATTCGTGCCGGACGTTATGGTGATGGGGCGCTCGGTATTCTCGCGCAAAGTAAGGCAGGGCACTCCGAGGTAGGTGGTCTCCTCCTGAATTCCACCTGAGTCGGTAACGACAACCTTTGCATTCTTCTGGAGCGCGAGAAACTCAAGGTACCCTTGCGGATCGATGACTCGGAGATTTGGGTTGCACCGCTCCAGCCGAGCCGACCACTTCTGTCGCGTCCTCGGATGAACGGGAAATATAAGCGGAAGTTTCTCGCTCAGGCTGTCGAGGACCTGCAGCATCGGCAAAAAAGTCGACTCGTCATCGACATTCGAGGGACGATGAAGCGTGACCAATCCATAATGATCCAGCGATAGGTCCGCTTTGAGTTTGAGATAAACTTCGTCTGCTTTCGGCAGGAATCGAATCAGAGTGTCGATCATTACGTTGCCGACAAAGAAGATTTTCTGTCGAGCGATGCCCTCGCGCACAAGATTTTCATCGCCATCGGTTGAAGGTGTAAACAACATGTCTGCGAGCTGATCGGTAATCAGGCGGTTAATTTCTTCGGGCATGGCACGGTCGAAGGAGCGTAGACCCGACTCAACATGTCCGATGCGAATACCGAGTTTGGCGCAAACCAACGCTGCAGCAACGGTAGAATTTACGTCGCCATAAACCAGCACAATGTCCGGCCTGCGGGCGAGGACAACCGGTTCAAACAGGCTCATGATCGAGGCCGTTTGCTGCGCGTGAGACCCCGAGCCAACGTTCAGGCTCTCTTCTGGGTTTGGGATCTCCAATCCCTTGAAAAAGACATCCGACATGAGTGCGTCATAGTGCTGGCCGGTATGCACGAGGATCTGCTCGTGTCCCCGACTTGCCAAGGCACGGTAGACGGGAGCGGCCTTCATAAAGTTTGGCCGTGCTCCAACTACGTGTAGAACCTTCATTGCGAGATCCCTTTCCTCAACCAGGATTTCCATCCTGGTTTTCCCGGCACTAAAATCGGCTCGTCGCCGACGGTAAGAGCCAGATAAAACCCCTAGCGCACCCGCACTTTTGCGCGCGGCGTTCTTTCAGATACGGACTAACAAGATTTCTGAGTTAGAGGAAGCATCATTGAGGATTGTGCTCTATGCCTATTGCCATCAAGAGTTTATGTATGTGGTCGATCATACCTACCAAGTCCCAGTATCGAGTAAAGTTCTCGCGTCTGTCAAAGACATTGCGTACAACTCTTGTGTCAATAATCTCGTCCGATTGTATTCAAAAACCAATTTGGGTTTCGATCAGCATCGAATCATTTTTTGTAAAGAAAAGCCATCCCTGCTGATGTAGTATGGTCGCGATTAGAGCATGGGAAAGTCGTATTCGAACCTCACTTGGCCTTTTGATTTAAGGAAACTCGAGCCACATCTTTCGAATCGCATAAAGTTTCCTTTGTTGAAAGACACCAATTTCCGCAAGTCTAGGTAACAATCCGGCTACGTAGTGGCTGCAACTCTGAAGTCGTCAGAGGAGATTGAGGATCATGCAATGTTGAATATCGTCTTCGATGTCATTAAGGAGGGCGCTGAGCGATTCGGGATCGCAATTAGCCGTCTTCCAGCCCCTGGAAGTCTTGAGCGCCATCTACGTGATTATCTATCGCAGATGCATGTGAATGTTGTGCTGGACATCGGGGCATTCAAGGGAGATTATGCGAAAGAACTGCGTCATCTCGGATATGAAGGAAAGATCATAAGTTTCGAACCTGTCCCAGCTTCTTATGAGAAATTACACCAGGCAATGCACGCCGATCCGTTATGGCACGGAGAACCGTATGGGCTCAGCGATGAGGATAAAAAAATGCTCATCAATACCCATAGCCGCGGAAATTTTAACTCTCTCCTTCCCTTACGGGAGGATGCGGAACGCGCTTATTCTCTGGATCCTATGCAAAAGGGCCAAATTTCAATTCAACTAAGGCGACTGGATGCAGTTCTCCCGCAATTGCTTGAGAAAATTTCATCTCCGCGGGTCTTTATGAAGATCGACACACAAGGCCATGACGTCAGCGTAGTCAAAGGTGCGTCCGGTGTCCTTGGAGCGATTGTCGGCATGCAGAGTGAACTTCCTGCAGTTGAAATCTACGACGGGATGCCTTCGATGTCTGTAATGTTGAGTCAGTATGCCAGCTGTGGCTTCGTGCCAATCGGATTCTACTCAGTGAATGCATTCAGCCAAATCTCTCCGGAATTTGATGTTCTTTTCAGCCGGTTTGATGGCCGCCTCAACGGCTCCTAGAGTCCGAACAGCTTTTTTATTCTCTGCCTTCTTCGATAGCGTGTGTTTTCCGATACTTCTTTACGCATGGCAGCCAAGCCGTCTAGAAGTTCAATGCGATACGGCTGAGCTTGTGGATAATTCGCGATGATGTATTCCCAGACGGTGACCGAATCACGCAGTTGTTTGAGAGTGTCTGCGCTGATCGAGTCGGGATGTCGGCGGTAGTGCATCAGGGCTTCGGGAACGACACCAAAAGGCACGACACTTAGACATCGAAAATGGAGACATGTATCTTCTGCCCATTTTGTTGCCTTTACGTCGAAACCGCCTACTTCCTGATAAAAGCTTCGCTTCACAATTGGCGTGGAGGAGATACCCGGCTGGAAGGTTGTCAACTTTCCAGTGACGGGTTGGCGAACGACGAAACCCGATTGGTATTGCTCGGGCAGCCAGAAGTCTTTTGGCGCATAGGAAAAGTGTGTGCGATTGCCCAACACACCGTCAGTGAACTCGACACAATCGGTAATGACGCAGTGAACATCGGGACACTCACTGGCGAGACGGAGCTGTTTCTCTATCTTGGTCGGGAGCCAGAGGTCGTCTGCGTCGCAGAAGGCGAGCCAATTTGCAGTTGCTTTGGAAGCTCCGATGTTTCGCGCCGCGCAGGGACCGCTATTGGCTATGTTGAGCAGTGTGACGGAATTTCCGAATTTCTCGACGACAGACGCGGAGTTGTCGGTGGACCCGTCATTGATCACGATCACTTCAGTAGGCGGCGCGGTCTGCCCGAGCACCGCATCCAAGGTCTGTGCTATGAATTTTGCGCCGTTGTAGACGGGAATGATGACTGAATATGAGTTTGAAGGGTGCGATGGATCGAACTCTGGTTTTTTCTTGGAAACTGCGTCCTCATGCATTGCCGTTTCTCCTGGGCTTTCGCGTCTCCTGGCGACTGGAACTGTGTGCCAGGCGAGCGGTTGCCCTAAAGCTCCATCCTTTTACGATGGCCGCTCCCTTTGGGATATCGAGTATCGATCGTTGATTGAGCATCTCCCGCAACAGTCGCATTCCCTTGACTACACCGACCGACCGAGTTCGAATGCGTGGGATTACATTTGCCAATGCGTCTGCAGCACAACTCGCCCACATGAGCCCTTCGGGATCGTTCATCCAGGCTGGGCCCGGCAGCGGTGCGCCCATCTTGCTCCTGCGCTCGACTAGCTCGTCATAAACACGTTCCAACGGGCTCAAGACTGTCTCCCAGGGAAGCCGGACAACTGTTTCTCTGGCGTTGAGTGCAAGCTCGACTTTTTTCGTCGGAGACTGGCCGAGCAAAACAATTGCTGACAACAGAGACTCGCTATCATCCACGTCGGCGCTATAGCCGTTGACGCCGTCGACGATGAGTTCCGGCACGGCGCCCACTCTGGTTGACACAACGACCGTCTCGCATGCCATGGCCTCAAACACTGTGCAGGGACCTCCTTCGACACGGGAGGTCTGCAGGTAGACGTCAAGGGCAGAGTAGAGCGCCGGGAGATCCGACTTGCGAATGTAACCGGTTGCGCTGGCGGAAATGCCCAGTGCGGTGAGATCTGCGAGTTCTTTTTCCCAGCCAGGGCCGCCCAGTACTACATGAAAATTAGGCAAATGGTTCGCAGTTTTTCGGATGACGTCGAGCAAGACATCCGTACCTTTTCTTCCGCGGTCTAAATCGCTACCTTTGCTGCCGACAAAACCTAGCACAAAGCGGTCGGCGGGGATTCCAAAACGACTCAGATCAATCTTTTTTCGTTGGAAGACCTTCGAGTCGACGCCGTGCGGAACGACGGTGACAGGTATATCGCGTAAGAGGCGTCTTTCCAGATATTCTTTCCAACCACGAGTGCAGACTGTCAGAGCCGTACTCAGGTCGATGGCCAGTTGGTGATCCGGTGACCACGTGGTGACATGATGAATCCAGGTTGCGATTGGAGGCAGCTCAGCCGGTTCGAAGTTGCGGAACAACTGGACGGAGGACTCATTGAGGCAATGGATCGCATCGACAGCGGGAACCAAGGCTTGAAGCAACTCAGGACGCCTTTCCAGCAGGGATTCCGGGACGAAGTAAAAATCGTACTTGTCCCCAAAGCGCGCAATAATCTGCTTTCCCATATCACCGATGATCCACCAGGCCACGTTGGGGATCAGAAGGATACGTGGCTTTCCGCTCATCCCACGTCCTCACGTCTACGGAACTTATTTACTGCGCTCACGGCACAGGTGGCAAAGCGCCACGGTTCCCAAAAAGGGGACGGCCACTCACGCAACGATTCGACCATGTATCGAAGTTCATCCTTTAACCCATTGTCCCGCGCGATCAATCCAGCGCTGCACAACTGATCCGCTCGAATTCGGCGCCTCCATGCCCAACGGTCAAAGCCTTGCAGACCGTCGAGCAGAGTCGTATCGATGATCTGATCGAGTGCCTTGATCATTCTTCCTGGATTCGCGCTCAGGCTGCCCGGATGGAGGTAAATATCGGTCAGGGGATCGGTGACAGCTACAAACTTCCCGAGTCGTTGCAGACGAACCAACATCTCCCAGTCTTCGCAAGCGCGAATATCTTCACGGTAACCGCCATCGTGCATGAGCGCCTCCCGCCTGACGAGGTAAGTGCACGGAATGGGATTACGGTATCGCAGCATCTTCAGTGCCGTGGCCGGGTCGACCGCAGGCACTACACCACGAATGCCGTTATCGTCGAAAAACCTGATGCCTGTGTAAATCAGAACAACCTCAGGACGAATGCAGGCGGCCTGACGCTCTAGTTTCTCCGGAAGCCACACGTCATCGGCATCGAGCAGCGCGATCCATTCGCTCGAAGCACTTTGGATTCCAGAGTTTCTGGCAGCTGATAGCCCTCCATTTATTGCGCGCTTTACGACTCTCGCTCCTAACTCTGCTGCCAACGAGGCCGTGTTGTCTGTCGAGGCGTCATCGACGACGATGACTTCCTCCGGCTTCAGTGTCTGCGCGAAGACCGACTTAAGGCAGCGAGCGAGAAAAGGCGCTGCGTTGTAAGCCGGAATAACGACACTGATCTTCATTCCAGTTCTCCCCTTTGAGCTGATTTGTGACCAAGGTGCGTCGCTTTGGAATGCGTCATCGCTACCGCTCTTCGCCACCTTACTATGTAGGCACCGATTTCGCCACACTTCCTTAGGTCTAGACGTTGCTTGACGTGACTTCGACGAAGCCAGGACGAATCAGAAGCGACACGATCTTATCGAAGGGGCGGGCGATTGGTTTCGGCAACATCCCTGTCAGAACACCGAAGCGTGCGCGATCTTCTGGTTCCAGCACGCGCATCAAGTAGAACAGCCCGCAGAGGACAACCAGCGAAGCGCTTCCACCGAGCAAAATTGCCCACAGTGGAGATAGTCGTATGGCTATGAAGTGTGCGCTCAATGCTGCTAATACGCTAATGAACGTAATCTTTGCCACTTGCATCCAGGGAAGTTTTACGTCGTAAAGATGGATGCCAACTGCCCACATTGTTCCGACAGCCATTACTTGAGCTGCGCCACTTCCGATGCATGCTCCGACTGCACCATACTTTGGAATGAGAAACCAGGCGACTCCGATATCCACGACACCCGCGAGGACTGTCGCCAGGATGACCTGGGTCTGTCGCTCTGTGCTTTGCAACAGGCTCTGCACTGGTCCAATGAAGGCTTTGGGCATGCACAGTAGTGGGGCAAGCGTCACAACTAACGCTGCGCCCGCGTATTGTTTTCCGTATAGGAGGATCAACGCAGGAAACGCGAGGGATGCGGAGATGAGGTGCAACGGAATTGACGTCAGCGCGAGGTAACGAAAGGTGGAAGCCACGATGGCCGGGAGCTTGGTTTTGTCGCGGCCGTACTGAGCAAAGATCGTTGCGCCCGCCGCCGACCCGAAGACCGCTGAGCCGATCAGAAGGCGTTCCGCCATGCTAAACGCCACGGAATAGTAAGCAATCTGGCGGATGTCGGCGTTGAGATGTTTCAACAGGAAGAATTCTGACCGGTCCCACACGATCATTGCCAGGACCATGCTGGCGACGCTCTGCCAGGAGAAGGCGATCATCCGTCCGCGTAACCCGGCTGGCTGAACATGAGTCGTCTCCCATGAGAGGGCACGCTTCATAGTTGGGAAGAACCGCACAAGAAAATCGACCAATCGCGTGAGTAAGACCGCCGAGCCGACCCCGATAACTCCCCACTTCAGCACTACTGTCGCAAGGATCGCGATAAAGAAGACAAATATCGAAATGATGGAAGCCGGCAGATTCGTCGATAGCTCTTCGGTCGCGACATTGGCTTGCGCTGAGACGAAATTGACCATGGAAGGCCAGATGCTGAGCACGATGAGTACGGACGCCACTTTGTAATCGGCACTCGCATCTCTTAGTACCCAGAAAATAATGCCGGTGGTTGCCACCGTGGCCATGGCGGCCTGAATAAGCAGCGTGTGGAGATAGATATAACGGGCCGTGCCCCGATCGCCCATGCCGATAAACTCGGCCATATATTTCTGAGTGGTTGCAGGGATGCCGAGTCCGCCCAGGCTGCTGACTACGGACGAGATCCAGGCGATGTAAATGATGTAGCCCATCTTCGACGGGCCCA
The DNA here is from genome assembly GCA_963841335.1 of uncultured Acidobacteriaceae bacterium. Taxonomy (GTDB): domain Bacteria; phylum Acidobacteriota; class Terriglobia; order Terriglobales; family Acidobacteriaceae; genus Edaphobacter. The sequence continues at coordinate 3,091,403 of CAWJCF010000001.1, forward strand.
AAGTGCGGGCAATCGCGATTGAAGTAAGCAGCGTGACAACGGCGCTGATCACACTCTCAAGACCGTACCAGCCGGTATTCCTGGCGATTGTCTTAGTGTTTGACATGTTGATATCGGCTCTGATCGAACGACGGTGCGTGCATTGTTATTGGATGCCAGTCGGTGGGCATAAACTCGTAGCCCGCAGGGATCCGTGTATTGCCGGCTACAGGCATGCTCTCCTCGTCTATCCCTTTCTCACAGCCCTGTCTGCGCGGTCCTTGTTCTCGGTGGGCCCGCAACATGGCGTTTTTCTGGTGAACCGACTCGTTTCCCTTGCAGCCAATCTGCCGTCAATTTGCATGCGACTTTTCATCGTAGCATTGTTCGGTTATGGTTTAGGGGGTGCGGGAGATGGCCCGGAAGTTGTAATTACGTTATATGGTGAGTGAAATGAGATGTCTGGTTCTTTTCCCGCTTCTTCTTTCGCTGCCCGCCATAGCGCAAAAAATTTACGTTTACCCCGTTGCCGTCACGGCGCCGCGGGGCAGCTATCAGACGGTGACTGCGATTGTCACGGGTGTAAATGACAAAACTGTGACCTGGACGTCTGATGGGGGGACCATCGTGGGCACCAATCCCTGTGTTGTGAATGAGCCCTGCACCGTTGCGCTCACCACGACTGCGCCCGGAACCTATCATCTGACGGCAAAGAGCAACTCGAACCAATCGGCCGGTGCGACCAGTACGATCACCTTTACCGGTTCGCCAACGCCGGCGACGACTCATCCGAGACTAGTGATTACTGCTGCCATGTTGCCTGGTTTGCAGGCAAAGGCTACCGCGCGCAACCCGATGTACGGCGGCATCCGGGAGCGAGCCAACACGGCCCTGACTCGTGATAGTGCGATCTGGAACTGGTCCTGCAAGTCGGGGACAGGCCAACCCTCCTCCAATCAGGTAGCGAACTACAAGGAAATTGACGCCTATCTCTACGCCTTCATGTCGCTGGTTGATCCCTCGGCTACCAACCGCGCCGCCTGGGGATGCTACAGCCGAGACATCATGGTCTACATGATGAACGCGGCGCTGAATAACGGCACGAGTCCCATCGACGGCCGATATGGACTAACAGGAAATCGCGGGTCTGATTCGACGCTGCCATTTGCTTTGACAGTGGATTGGCTTATGGGTGGCGGGTATCTGAGCAGCGCCGATCTGACAACAGCTCGGCGATACTTCGCCTGGGTCGGGCAGAACATGGTTACCGTCCCCTACACGGGGACACGCGCCGTGGTAGGAAAATACAACAGCTCGTCACAGTTTCTGACTGGCGACGTTTTTGATTACACCGGACAACGGGCGATGGGGAACAACTACTCCCACTCGAAGGAGATGTATCTTGTTGCCGCGGCGCTGACATTCAACGACACCCCCGAGGACGATCCTCCGACCCCTAACACTTGCAACGCGACCCGGTATGTGGTCTGTCCCGACGGAACGGCTGGGTCGCTGCACGCTTACTGGACGTATCTATCCGGCGGCATGCTCTATAAAGACTGGGCACACATTGAAGACCCGAACGTGAGTTGGCAAGCCTATCAGGCTGCCTATAGGAATTTGCCTACAGTGCCTTCCTGCGGCAATCCCTGGAGTTCGAATCCGGTTCCTTGCTTTGGCGACGGACGGGGCGGCGAATCTTCGGAGGGCAGTTGGTATCGCTATTCGTTCTACCGTAGTCGTGATGCGTTGAACGCCATCCATACAGCAGGCTACGACGACCCAATCCTCTACGGCCCGCAGATAAGTTACGGCACCTCGAGTTGGTGGGACTTGCACTATATTGCGGAGATCAACTTCCTGACTGGAAAATTCGGACCAGGTGTGGGCTCCTGGGAAAGCAGTACAGCCTGTAGTTCCACATGCATGGCCTACTTCACTACAGGAGACTCTCTCGCGTACAACCGTCTCCCATCCGACTATCAAGACTTGGCCTCGACGATGGTGTTCGATACCTACACGGGCCGCACCGACCGCAGCAACGCGCTGGAGTGGCCGATCTTGAACGTTGCCTTTGGTGGGCCGAGCGGATTTGTCGCGGGGCTGGTGAATGACTACGCTTCGGCAGTGGCGATCGACCTTTTCCTTGCTCTTTCCGCCGCAGACCCGGCTACCACCAGTCCGCCCAGTGACCCACGCCCTGCATTTCCTACGGACGTGTTTAATGGAGGCAATCAGCACATTCTGGCGCGCAGCGGTTGGACTTCCAGCGACACGGCGTTCTCCTACTATTGTCCAAATACCGCAATTGACCATGAGCACGAATTCTGCGGGCGCTTCGACATCTTCAGCCACGGAGAATACATCACCAAGGGCCGCACTGAGTTCAACGACTACAACAACGCGATGTCTGCGGCCTCTCAAAGCAACTTGGCCGGTTATCTCCAGCCTTCCAATAGTGGCTGCCCGGACAACAATTGCTTTTTGTACGATGCGTATGCGGGCGGAGGCCAGTTCTGGCACTCGTATCAGGCAGGTGAGGTCACTCTACTGCATAACGAGTCCCCTGCCTATGTAGCAGCCATCGCTGATACGACGAATCTTTACAACGCAAGTGCGCGAGTGGGATTTGGTTATTACAACGGTGTCAAGGCGGCAAGTCGATCTCTCATTTACCTGCGCGGCTCCAATCAGGTCGTCTACTACGATCGAGGAATAACCGCTTCAGCACAAGACCACGCAATGTGGCAGGTGGCCACCGGGCCGCTGACGATCAACGGAAGCACGGCGAGTTGGCCCACCCGTTCCAGCAAACAAAAAGTCTACTTCACCAGCCTGCTCTCTTCTGGTGGTGCGGTGGCGGATGCCGGTGCGTACAAGGGAGAAACATATCCGCAGAGTTCCGACTGGGAGCCGTATACGAGAGTCGTAGTCGACGCCGGAAAGCAGACCTCCACGCAATTCCTGAGTGTGCTGGAGTGGGGTAAATCGTCTTTCGCCCAAAGCGCAACAAGCCTCGTGCACTCGTCCGGCGGAATGAACTTCGATGGAGCGCTCATCGGCTCCTCCCTGGTGATGTTCATGCGGAACTGGCCCGCAGCATTTACCAGCGTCACCTACCCCGCATCTCAGGCGACCGCGCAGTACATCTCCGACCTCACCCCGAATACGAGCTACGCCATCACCGGTGATGGAACTCCGGCAACCGCAACCACCGATGCAGCCGGTGTGCTCACATTTGCTGCGACAGGCACAGGGAGCATCACTGTCAAAGCAAACGCCAGCGTAAAGCTGTCGCCCACGAATCCGAAGTCGAGTAGCCTCTCAAAGAAAGTGACGATTGGCGGGGTCGCTCTCGCCTGCATCGTTGCCACCGCGTGGAAGCTTGGCAGCGTGAAGGGGGCGGCTTGATTCATGGCAATAGAAACGTCTCCATGTTTTGAGATTGTCGATTCCTCAAATCGTTTGCCCCGGCTGCATGAGGGTGCGGGTCTTGGCTGCCGGAAAGCTCCGTCTGGAACTCAGGTTAACCCCTTAGCTGCTTCGGGCAGACGGGTCGATTGTGACCCGTTGGGTATCCGACACACGCGTCTGTGCACTGCAATTCGCCGGATAACCTTCGATGGAACTAGGCAAAAGCTCGAACACGGTCTCTACTATGTAAAGCATCGGTCGCCGGGTCTCGACCAGATCTTTATGTCTGAGACGACCAAGATGATTATGCTGCGGAGACGTGCACAGTGAAGATTGTCTTTTGGCTGTCGCTGATTGGCATCCTCTACACCTACGTGGGCTATCCGTTAATGATGTGGATGCTCGCGTCGCTGCGGCCACGGCCATGGAAGACTGCCGCGATTACTCCAAGCGTAAGTATTGTGCTCGCCGTCCATAATGGCGTGTCGCTGCTTTCGCGCCAGATTCAGCATCTCCTCAGCCTGGACTACCCCAATCTTAAGGAGGTCATCATTGTTTCTGACGGTTCGACTGACGGCACAGCGGAATTGCTCGCCGGCCAGCATGACTCACGCATTCACGCCATCATCCTTGAAGGACACAGCGGAAAGGCAGTCGCTGTAAATGCTGGTATGGCACGAGCTACCTCTGAAGTGATCGTGTTTGCGGACGTTCGGCCTAACATTGCTCCGGGCGCGATTCAACACATGGTTGCTAACTTTGCTGACGAGAAGGTTGGATGCGTGTCCGGCACTCTCGAAATCAGCCACGAGGTCAACGATGCGGCCTCTGCGGCAGTAGGTGGGTTCTACTGGCGCTATGAACGATGGATCAGGACATGCGAGGCCGCAACAGACTCTCCTGTCGGGGTCTGCGGATGTTTCTACGCGATTCGCCGCGACCTCGCTGTGCCGCAGCCAGCGGGGATCATTCTCGACGACATGTTCCAGCCGCTGTCGATCATCCGGCAGGGCTACCGATCCGTCGTAGATCCGCTTGCCTTTGTTTACGACACCGCGCCTGAGAAGGCTGTGGGTGAGTTCCATCGCAAAGTCCGAACGCTGGCGGGAAACTTCCAACTCTTCCAACTGGCGCCGTGGATGTTGACTTCGCAGAATCGAGCGCTTTTCCGACTTGTTTCGCACAAAGTGATGCGTCTGGTTGTGCCTTATCTACTGATTCTTCTGTTTGGTTCGGCGATCGTGCTCTCGGTCGGTTCTCGATTCTATGGGGTTGTCGCTGCTCTCCAAGTCTTCGGCTGGATCATCGCCATCATTGGGCTGCGCTACAAAGTTCCGGTTCTTCACCGTGTCGCAGGCCCAGCCAGTGCGCTGCTCATCCTCAATGCCGCGGCAGTAGTGGGGCTATACAAGTTCCTCTTCACCGAGGGCTCTCTTTCGAAGATATGGAATTCGGGTAGCCCGCACCCGCCAGTGGCGGATGTCGCTCCACTTGATGCCACCCAAAATACACGCCATGATTCACCTCAGCCAGAGGCCATGAAACGATCATGATCGCTCCTCTGCTGTTACGTTCGGAATCGGATCCCACCCATACCGCATTGGAGGGATTTGCCAGATGACGAATCTCAGGAACAATAGGACGAGCAGGAAACGAGAAGGACCCAGTGGAGTCAAACATACGAGCTGACCCGCAACCTATAAGGATGCCCCCGCGCCGACTCATAAGCGTGGAACTCTTTTCCGGTTCGATTGCCGAGCTGATGCATCCCCCTGCCAGTCAGATCCCTTTTCTCGACGGCTTGCGATCAATCGCCATTCTGCTTGTGATCAGTGGGCACCTCAGCTATCGGTTTGCGGAAGCGTATGGCCAAAACCGCTATTCCGGACTCCCTTTTGTCCTGAATGGCTGGATCGGAGTCGATTTATTCTTCGTTCTTAGTGGCTTCTTCATCGGCAGTCAATTGTGGAAGGAGCTCAAAGATCGGGGATCAATCGCAGTTGGCCGATTTGTGATGCGTCGCGGATTTCGAATCTGGCCCTTGTACTATTTCACTTATCTCTGTGTTCTCATTTTTGCGCTGACGCTCGGGTACGGGGCGGCTGCGAAGGAATATGGTTGGTCAGACCTCATCTTCGTTACAAACTTCCACAATCGCGGCTTGGTGATGGGGAGTTGGTCTCTCTGCACCGAAGAACAGTTCTACATTGTTACGCCAGTAGCGTTGTATTTTCTGGCGCGGTATAAACTGTCGATCCGAAGTTATCGTCCTCTTTTGTGGGGACTGTTGCTTTCCGTTCTGATTCTCCGTGCGATTGTGTGGATACACGCAACGGGGCACTTCTTCAGCCACAGCACACAACTCTTCGCCACGATCTCCTACAGTTCCGTCACTCATTGTGACGGGTTGATCATCGGGCTGATTATTTCGAATTTCTGGGTCACCCGCGACAAGCCAGCTTTGAAGATAGCAACTCCGGGCGTCTTGATTGCTGTGGCCGTCGTCGTGATGATCGGACTAAATCACATACAGAGAGAAGTTTTCGACTTCACAGTACTAGCGCTATTGTTTGGATCGCTTGTATGGCTTGGACTCCAGCGCCGGATAGGTCTCTTCAATTCCCGCTTGTTTTATTGGATATCTCGGCTGTCTTTCGGCATGTACCTGAATCATGAGTATATGTGTCCCTGGATAGTGGGCTCGTTACTTCCCAAACTGCCCTTTTCGACGCGGTTTCCAGGACTCACCAATTTGACGGGAGTCGCTTTGACGACGTTGTTCTCAGCTGCGATAGCCCTTGTGACCTTTTGCTTAGTGGAACATCCGTTCTTGCAAATGAGAAAAGCCGTGCTCGGACGTCATCACAATAATTCTGCGGCTGACTCTGAATTTCTTCCTTCGCAAAGTCCTCCAAAATTGAATGTAGAGCAAGCATCCACCCGGACCTAGAGTTCAAAGAAATCCGGTTTCCGCTTCAGAGGTTTTCGTAACACTCAATCTCCGTATTTCCCGGTTCTCGAAGGACCGTCATGGGGTTGATTATTGCAACGAGGTTGACGCTATGTTTTTTGATTCCTACATCCTCAAGATTAAGCGAGCCGAAACTCCTTTCTACGCACGCTTGAAGAGGATTGGAAAAACGGCAGTGACCTTCCAACTGCCGATTCCGCGGGCATTGGACCCCATCTACACGTTCATATGCTATTTGATGGGTCTGCGCTATGAGATCGCGGAGAGAATCAGCGTCGCTTGTTTTCGATTTCCTGCTCTCCGTTCCCTGTGCGTCTCGATCGGCGAGCGACTGCGGATGGAGCAGCTTCCCGGCATCGTTGGCACGGTAAAGATTTATATCGGGGATGACGTGTACCTTTCCGGACGATCCTCAATCATTGGCGGCCGCATCTTTCCTGACCCGGAATTCAGGGTAGGGAACAGAACCTTCATCGGTACGGGGTGCACCTTTACAGTTGGCAGGTCCATCACAATCGGAGATGACGTGCTTATCGCGGCCGGATGCTCCATTGCCGACTACTCTGCCCACCCGCTCGATCCTGAAAAGCGAATGGCTGGAGAACAGGTCGAGCCCGAAGACGTTCGTCCGGTCCGTATAGGAGACAAGGCATGGCTGGGACGAGGAGCTACCATCCTTCCCGGCGTTACGATTGGCGAAGGGGCAGTAGTCGGTGCGGCTGCAGTTGTTACAAAGGATGTTCCTGCGGGACACATCTGCGTTGGGAATCCGGGCAGGTTACTCTCGCGAACAGTCTACGACGCCAGGCCTGACCGCACTCTGAAAAATGAGTAGCAAGAATCAGGAGCTCGCTGCGCGCCTTGCACGCGGAGTGTTTTGATAAAGGTCCATATAGGCGTCGACCATAATCTGCAGAGCGAAATGCGCACGGAACGTTGATTCCGCGTTCGCCGAGAACTTTTCCCGTTCTGTCTGATTAGTCGCCAATTTCACAATAGCCGCAGCCATCTCCGGAGCGCTGGTTGTCGGAACGGTATATCCCGCGTTCGCCAAACGAACAACTTCAGCCATCCCGCCCACGTCGGTGACAATTGCCGGTATCCCCAACGAGAAGGCCTGCAGGAGCGACATGGGCAGGCCTTCCGACTTCGAGGACATGATGAAGGCATCGGCCGCTGAGAAGAAAGGCGCTACGTCGAGTTGTTGCCCCCAAAATGTTACTTCTGACGCAATGCCCAGTTCCGTGGCCAGATTCTCCAGCATCCTGCGCTCACCTCCATCACCCACCATCCACAATCTGAGACTCGGCATCGACAAAAGCGCGGTGCGAAAGGCATCCAGTAGAAGGGCATGATTCTTCACCTGAGCAAGCCGGCCAACGTAAATCAAGGTGAATCCACTCTTCGGCAGCAAGCGGTCCGTTGGCACCAGCGCCAGCGGAAGTGCACCGTTGTACACGCGCACAAGTCTTCTTACAGGCACGTTGTGCACACGCTTTATATTGTCAGTTGTTGCGTCGCAAATGCCGACCACCCAGTCACAAGACCTAGCCGCAAGCCCGTACTTGAATTCCATGATCGCGTTATGGGGAGGTGCAACCAAGCTGTGCCGGGTCGACACGATGCTCGGCACGCCTGCCATTCTGGCGGGTATTGCCGCATAGATGGTCGGGGTTGGGTTATGGAGATGGACAACATCAGGCCTCGACCTCTTGAATACTCTGAAGAAGCTTCGAGTAGCATCCGACATGTGCTTGCCCACGTTCGCTTGCACGGCGAAGCCCTCTTCTCGCATCTGCTCGCCCAGTGCACCAAGAGCGGCGACCGCATAGACACACGGATCGTGCCCCTGTTCTCGTTGTAGGCGACACATCTGCAACACGAGCGTCTCAGCGCCCCCCACCTCCATGCTGTCAACCACGTGAGCAATTTTCATTCGGTTGCCTGGATCTCGGTGGTGCGGTACGGGGGCGTTTTCAATTCGTTTCATTATGTCGGTAAGCGTTTAGATCAGTGCATTACGTTCACAATTCGCAACATGATGTATATGGTTAGAACCAGCGCGATCGCTAGCCCAGCCGAATTCCGCATCACGCGCCCTGGTGGCAGGCGGGGCGCAACCATCCCTCGGCGCAGCGCGATCTCGAAAACCACCTCGGCGATACCACCCAGAAAGAACAGCGTTACTACAAAAGCGCGAGACAGAAACCACCCCGCAACCAGAAATCCCGTCAACGACAAAAGGATGAGCCATCCTACGCGGCAAATTTCTTCTCTATCGACCGTCTCGATCGTTCCTGTAGAGTTTGGAAAGGGGGTTACCTCGAGCACGATCGGCACTCCCTCCCCTACTTTCGAGGGCGTAGCGATTTCCAGGGTATCCCTCACTGTAGGGAACAGGAACAAGGCCCAGAAGTACAATCCGACAATTCCAAGCTCCGCCGCGCAGACCACGAGTGAGTTGTGGGCGGTTTGACCGGCATGGTCCGCCATCGCACCGAAGCCGACTCCGAACAATGGATAAGCCTTGAACAGTTGGAGGCCCTCGCCCCAAAGAGCTGTGCGATCTTCACCAGCCTGGACAGAAATGTCCCGCCCGCCTGCGAGGTGAAGGGCTGACGCTGCAGCAAACAATGCGCCTACAATCAGCAGCGAAGGCACCGTCCCAAGGCGTCGCCGTGTCGCCACGAACACCATCGCCAATAGGGCCATGATTGCACCGCGTGAATGAGTTAGATACGCTCCATACAGCAACGCAGACACTGGCAATAATACAAATAGAATGTTCCGGAAGGTCTTCTCCGGTCTCCAAAAGATGAATACGAGCGGAAGCACGCACACAATCAGCTGGGCAAAGTCATTGGGATCGTCGATTTGTCCCAGTCCCTTCAGTCGATAGAACCACTGGTTCTCACTGTTCGACATTCCTAAAAAATAAGGGGAGATATTCTCTGGTGGAACATCACCGTTCTCAGCCTGGTCAGTGCTCACAGGCACTGTATGGTGGATATCGATAGCCCCGTGTGCAATCACAAACAGGCAGACAAACAACATCACCACGACGAGAATGCGCAACCTTTTAATAGAGTTGCAGTGCACACAAACCAGGAAGTATGCGAAAGCATTCGGAATAAACTGCAGGAACGCTGGCACACCGCCGCCTGGCCAATGCATCCCAAAGACCACTGAGAAAAAGGTGGCAGCCCCCAAGCCGATCAAGGCCAGAGACTGCGGTGTCTTAAAAATGAATGATCCATTCAGCGCAGGCAGTGATACGAGCAATACGAGCACCGCAACAGACAGCTCAATGCGATAGTCCGCAAGCGATCCGAATATCGCGACTGGTGTGAGGTAGTAAATTACGAGATAGAGAATGCTTAGAAAAAAGCCCATTATGATGGTCTGAGCGGAATTAGCCGCCTCAAGAATAACCCAAACGCAAGTGCCGACCTCTTAGAGATACGCGGTTTCAAAACCAGGAAACCTTTCGATCAACCCGGGCAGTTCACTGCAGCAGGTTTGGGAACGGGCAACGATCAGATCACTGCCACTGAGGCGCCGGCTCAGACACAAAGCCCGCAGAGTATACCGAGAGAGAAATGCTCTAGCACTTCGGCGAAGACGAATTGTCAGCCCAACAAGCCGAGTTCCTTATCAGCGTCTTTAGCTGTTTGGGTATTCGGTGCCAGAGCAGCAGCTTTTTTGAGATGCGAAATCGCATCCGCGTTGTTGGCCAGTTTTGCGTAGGTCATGCCCAGGTGATAGTGAATGGAAGCACTATTGGGAGTGGCCTTGATAGCGTCCTCGAGCAGGTCGCGCGCGGAGGCATAACTCCCCTTCTGGTAGTAGACCCAGGCGAGCGTATCCGCCGTGTTGGGCGAGTTGGGCATGCCACGACGGGCAACCTGGGCGAGAGAGAGGGCGACATCGAGGTTCTGTCCGGTCTCGACCATCAGGAAGGCAAGGTTGTTGGCTGCAACCGCCTGGTCCGGCTGGATGGCGAGAGCTTTTTTGTAGCTGTCCGCGGCTCCGGCGCGATCACCCTGAGCGTCCTGCAGAGCCCCGAGGAGAGTAAAGGCCCGCGCATCCGTGGGATGGTCCTTGGTCCATTGTTGCCACTTTGCGATTGCCTTACCGGGGTCCCCGGCGCTTACTTCGGCCCGTGAGTAGGCAATGACGGCTTGGCTATCGGCCGGGTTGAGTTGCATTGCCTTCTCCGCAGAGTCGAGCGAACCTTTGGGGTCTCCAGTAGCCATTTGGAGGTCGGCAAGCAAGTCGTACATGTCAGAGTTCTGCGAAGACTTGGCGATCTGTTGCTGAACGACGCTGACAGCCTTGGCAGGCTGCTTTTCGTACAGATACGTGGCCGCAAGGAGGCGCAAGGCTCTGGAAGAATTTGGATTGAGATCGAGCGTCTTCTCGAGGAGGGTTCTGGCCTCAGGGATCTTCTGCTGAACGAGGCGCAGTCCAGCCAGCTCCAGGTAGGCATCAGAGTCGTTGGGATTCAGCTTAATGGCCTGGCGAAAATCAGCATCCGCCTTGTCGAAGGATTTCTCGTTGGCTTCGGCAATTCCACGCCAAACATATGGGGCGGGGAGTTGCGGATTGATTGCTATGGTGGATTCAGCTGTCTGTTTGAGGCCGGTATAATCGCGGTTTGCAATTGAAATCTCGGCGAGACCGGCTTGTGCTTCGAGGCTTTTTGGGTTGATCTTGATGGCATCGCGGAAGCTTTGCTGAGCGACGGCCAAATCACCCTTGGCGCGCGCGGCCCGACCGAGCCAGAGTTTGACTACGAGGCTATCGGGATTGGCCTTCGCTGCCTTCTGGAGTTCATTGAAGGCGTCGTTCGTTTTGCCGTCGTTGAGCAGGACCATCCCATTGAGAACCGCGACCTCGGGAATGGTGCTGTCAGTCTTGGCAAGTTCCGCCCCTACAGTCCTGGCCTTCGGGAGATCTTTGTTGAGAATCAGGAGGCGCAGATAAGCGATCTTGATCGGATTGCTCTTGGGGTGTTTGGCGACGAGATCGGCGTAGGCAGTTTCTCCGGCGGCGAGCTGATTGGTGCGGATGTAGTAGGTGGCGAGCATGCCGGCACCACTCTCGGAGTCTGAAAGATCCTCTGTCGCCTGACGCAGGGTCTGCTCCGCCTTGGCTGTGTCGTTCTGGCGCATGTAAAGGTCGGCCAGACTGGCGCGCGCCATCACATTCTTCGGGTCAGCGGCGATTGCTGCCTTCACCTGGTCTTCGGCGCCCTGGACGTCACCTTTCTTCTGCAGGAGTGAAGCCAGCATAAGATGCGTTGTCACGTTTTTGCCGTCGAGCGACACCGCTTTGCGAAGCTGGTCTTCGCCGGAGGACGCCGTGGCCGGGTCGCCGTTCAGAAGCACGCCCAGGGAGGCATGAAAGTTGGCTCTGTTGGGGTCTATTGCCAGGGCTTTCTGTATCTGCGTCAGAGCCTCGGCGCGATCCCCCTTGAGGAGGGCGACGTTGGAGAGCAGAGCGTAGGCGTCAGCGTTGTTGGGGTCTACGGCGAGGACGGCATTCGCTTGTTCTGCGGCACGGTCTGCTTGTCTGCCGGAGATCAGAAGATTGCCAAGGTCGATGCGCGCCGGAAGATTATCGGGCTGAAGATCGACGGCACGTCTCAGCTCACCATAACCCGGCATGATCGATCCCTGCTTTAGCAGAACCTTGGCGAGCTGATAGTGGGCCTCACCAAAGTTTCTGTCGACCTTGAGGGCGTTGGTGAATTGAAGGGTCGCTTCCTTGAGTTTTCCCTGATCGGCATAGCGCTTGCCGCTTTCGAGATAGCGCTGTTTCAGCTTATTGGGGTCGCGATGACAACCCGTGGTGAGCCCAAGCGCTAGTGATACCGTCAAGATCGCTGAAACTCTGATAGAGGCCTTGGTTAGTAATATTCTCATTGCCGATTTCCTCAAAATTGTCTTCCAACACCCGATTTGCTAGGTTGAACGATCTCGCGGTCCAGTCTTCAGTCCGGGACGAATCGTTGTAGATTGGGCGCCATCTGCTGGGTGAAGCGAAGAGCGCGTTCTCGCGCTGTTTCCAGGGACTCCGAGGGCATCACCATCGTGATGACGCGAACCAGGGCGCCGTCGGTCCGGTTGGTACGGATGGCATCAAGCACCATATGCCCTTTGGCCGCGAATTCGTTAGGAATGCTTCGCCCATGTGCCTGATACCAATAGATGACAAACTGTTTCACGTCGCCATTCGTGATGACATATTCACCCACGTAGTAAGGATTTCCATTGACGTCCTGAATGTGGACATACTCCTGTGAGCCGAAGGTCCATCCGGCACCGGGCAGGCAGTTCTGAGGCGAATGCATCGTTTGGCCAGTGCGCTGCGTTGGGAAATAGCCGATGAAGAGGCTGATTGGTGGAACTGGATTCGATCGGTCCGGTGGCTCGAATGTGTAAATCCGATTGAGGAAGTCGCCCTTGCCAAGCACCTCGAGCGTCTCATCAGCGAGCGGAATGTCTTCTGAGACCCAGGGGCCGAAATTCCGCGGCATTAGGCTGAGGGGTTCGCTGGGTGGTATGCGATCCGCGTCTCCGCGGCCTTGTAGAACGAAGACCGTGGCGACGAGCAGGACGATAATGACCCAGAAACGGATAGACTTCATGACGTTTTTGCCTCGGCGGATGGGATAAGCCGCATAAGACGATGCACGAGATAGAGGCAACAAAGAGAGACCACAAACATGACCCAACCCGAAAACTCATGAAAGAAGCCAAGAGCTTTATCCGGGTCCCAGTACTGCACGCACAGGCCAGTTCCGACGATGCGGGCGACGTTGGCAGTGACCGCGATCGGTATGCTGGCGAGGGCGAGGATCACGCGTCGCCAGGTTGTGCGCTCGATGAAATAGCCGTAAAAGACGGCAAGAGTGAACAGGCTCATCAGAGAACGGATTCCGCTGCAGGCCTCAGCAACTTCCAGCTTCATGATCGGCAGTTCAATGATGTTTCCTTCATGCACAGTTGGGACATTAAACAGAGGCAGGATCTCGCTGGCGATTCTTGAAGCCAAAAGCTGCAGCGGGAAGGTGATCTGGTTGAAGACAATAGCTGGAAATGGAATGGCCAGAATAAGAATCATGAGCGGAAAAGCAACCGCCCGCAGCATGGCCACGCCGAGAAGAGTCCAGATGATTCCTGCCAGCAACATAACAAAGGAGATACGGGTCGTAAAGAGTTCCACGCCATAGGTCCCAAGAACCAGGACGGCGAGAGAAAACACAACGAGCGGAACCCCGGACCATGTCTGCTTAACAGGAATATTGCTGAGTATCTTTCGTTTTTCCCAGATCAAGAATACCGAAAAGAGAGGAACCAGGGGGCCGTGAGAGTAATCGGTGATGGTCAACCAGTCGTGCACCAGTTTAATGGCAACTCGATGATAGAGAACGGCCAGAAGAACGGCCACAATCGCAAAGGGTAACCATGACCGGTAGCTACGGGAGCCTTCGGCATGAGGAACCTCGAGGGCTTCCTTGGTCACGAGTTCCGGGGTATAAGGCATAGTTCTGAGGCGATCCAATAGCTGCCCGTAAGACGTTATACTTCACACACAGGGTGTAAGCAATCAGCGTACCTCGTTATGGACTGTAGTTTCAGAATTTGTGCTGGTCCTCACCGAACGAAAGTAGTACGCAGCATTCCCCCATAAGGGAAAACTATTTCACAGTCATGCTGCTAGTCTGCATACATGATGACATCAATCCAAAAGGTGTTGGCTGGTTTCATATGAAACCTTTTAGTGACCCTAAAGGTCGACCATCGGGTTAGAGAATCCGCAGATTTCACGCAATAATACCTAATTGGATGGTTTGGCAGTTAAATTGCCTGCAATTGTTTATCGGCAATCATGCCACTCCTGACGGGTTGACGGGCTATATCCGTCGTCGTTCACGAATTTAAAGCCGATTGCATCTTATCGGTAGACTAAAAGTTCACGAAGAGCTGGGACGGGAATGCAAATCACCCGACCATGATTCTCCGGCAACGCAGCTGTCGCTGAGAACGTCGTAGGAGCGAATTTACGAGTGTGTCAAGGACCAACCCGATGAACCCGTGACACCTGGGAGCACTTTGATGAAGTGGTTTTGTTTCAGAACAATTATGACGCTGGGGGCAATTTCAGTGAGTCTCGCGCAGGCCCCCAAGCCACCGGCCCCTCCGGCAGCATCGACTCAGCCGGCGGCTTCGTCGGCAGCCCCACCTACGTCCGCATCCGCCCCGCCAGTAAGTTCGTCGCCGGCCGCTGCCGAGCCGAAGCAGCCGTCGCCAACCGTGCCCCCCGGAATGTCTGCTGGGGCCACTCCAGCCAACACCGGAGGGCCTATCGACCCTGACCGGTACGTTATCGGGGCGGAAGACTCCTTGCAGATAACGGTATGGCATGAGCAACAACTCTCAGGGACGGTTCCAGTACGACCCGATGGGATGATCTCCATGGTGTTGGTTGGGGACCTGCGCGCCGCTGGCCTGACTCCGATGGCTTTGTCGGCAGACATCAGTCAGCACCTGAAGAAGTACATTCAAGATCCTGTCGTCACAGTGACCGTCCTTGGAGTGAACAGCCAACGCATCTTTACGGTGGGCGAACTGGGACATGTGGGCCCAATCATGATGACGCCGGGGATGACTGTTTTGCAGGCGATCGTCTCTGCCGGCGGCCTGAGTCAGTTTGCTAATTCAAAGAAGATATACATTTTGCGCACGGTGGGCGGAAAAGAACAGAAGCTGCCATTCAACTATAAGCTGGCGCTGAAAGGCGACAACCAGGGGATCACACTTCTTCCTGGAGACACAATTGTCGTTCCATGAAGGGGTTATGAAGATCTGGGTTGGCGTGTCGGCGCTCCTATTGTCGGTAGGTTCTATGTTGTATGGTCAGGCTGTTCCTAATACGACCATCAGTTCTACAGGTGCGAACTCCAGTGGGTTTCCACTCGACGGCACTCTTCACTATGCATTGACGGCATCGGAGATCGTCCAATTCGGGTTTGACGGTTCAGGCGGGGCCTATTCCTCGACAAACTTGTCGGCGGATGCCGCCTATACATCGAAGAGCGAGAACCGGCCGTTCAATATGGTGCTGGCGGGTGGCGTGGGGTTGGCCAATGGTCAGGGACAGGGAACCTACACGTACTGGAATGTTGCAGCGACACAGGGCTTGATTACGCGGCGTTGGGCCTTCAACATCTCTGATTCCTTCAGCTTCCTACCCCAATCGCCGACGACCGGTCTTTCTGGGATTCCTGGTGTCGGCGATCTTGGCGCTCTTCCGATTCAGGGACCAAGCGAGGGGCCTGGTGGCGGAGTGTTGACGTTCTCCGGGGACCGTGTGATCAATCAAGTGAACGGCAGTGCAGAGAGGCAGCTTAGCCCGTCCACCTCGATTAGTGGGTTGGGTTCCTGGTCGATCATCCACTTCCTGGACGACAATGCCGGATTGGACAGCAGCGGGGAGACGGGCTCGGTTGCCCTCAACCGCCGGCTTGATGCGCGAAGTTCTGCCAGCCTCAACGCTGTCTACAGCACATACAGCTATGGCGACTCCGGAGTTTCGCAGGGCTATCCGCCTTTTCAAACAAAAGGCATCAATCTCTCCTTCCAGCGGTTGCTTAGCCACAGTCTGAGTATGAGTGTTTCGGCTGGCCCGCTCTGGATCTCAAGTTCGGACAGCGCGCTGGTCCCGTCGAGACTTTCTGTTTCAGCTTCCGCCAGCCTCAACTACAACCGCAAGCTTACGAATGCATCGGTGGGTTACACTCGCGGGGCCAACGCCGGTTCCGGGGTTTTAGGTGGCGCGCTATCGGACAACATTACTGGCACGGTCGCGCACACGTTCGACCGCAGATGGGTTGCGTCGGCCAATATGGGGTATAGCCGTTCCACCGGACTGCAACAATTTTTGGTTGCTGGGTCCCCCGTGGGGGTCAACCAGGTCTTCGACACTGTCTTTTTCGGTGCCCAACTGACCCGCGGATTCGGGCCTCATTGGTCCGGCTATACGAGCTATACGGTTGAACATCAATCGAGCGTCTATTCTGTGATGACGCAAAACGCGTTCATCGGAAACACTCAGATATTCGGTATCGGGGTCACCTTCACTCCCGGCACGACCCGACTGGGACAATTTTAAGGAGTCAGTATGCTAGGTCATCGCGCATTAACGTTGCAGGATTACGGTGGCATTCTGAAGCGCAGATGGTGGATTATCGCGCTTCCCGCCATCGTCCTTCCCGTCATTGGGTTTTTTTATGTCACTTATTTTGTGCAGCCGGAGTATATCTCTCAGACATTGGTTCTCGTAGAGCAGCAGAAGGTTCCGGAGTCCTACGTTAAAGCTGTGGTAACGGAAGATCTGAACGGACGGCTGGCCACGATGAAGGAACAGATTCTGAGCCGGTCGCGGCTTCAGCCGATCATCGAACGCTTCAACCTCTTCGCCAACGGGAAGATGTCGATGGATGATCGCATCGATTTGACGCGGAAAAATATCGGAATAACACCGATTCAATCGGCGATCGCTCGGGGACTGCCGGGCTTTTACATCTCGTTCAAGGCGAACGATGCACGCACGGCGCAGCTTGTATGTGGTGAGATCCAATCGCTCTTTGTCAGCGAGAACCTCAACGATCGCGCGGCATCCGCAGCCGGAACTACCGAGTTTCTAGCGACTCAGTTAGCGGACGCCAAGGCCAAGCTCGACGAGCAGGACGCAAGGCTGAAAAAGTTTCAGGAGACTTACATCGGTAAACTACCCGGCGCGGAGCAATCCAATATCAATATGCTGACAACGCTGAACACTCAGCTGGATGCGGCGACCCAGGCGCTTAACCGGCTGGAGCAGAACAGGAGTTATGCGGAGTCAATGATGACGCTTCAGCAGCAGAATCTGCCATCGGCGGCGACTGAGCATGGAGGGATGGGACAGTCGGCGCTACAGACTGAGCTGCAGCAGCTTCTGACGCAAGAGTCAGACCTGGCTTCTCGCTATACGGATGATTATCCCGACGTGGTTGCCGTCCGGAGAAAGATTGCAGAAGTGAGACAGAAAATTGCGGACGCTCCTCCGCCTGCTGCCACGACACCGCTAGCGACGACGGCCAAGCCTACCGACTCGGTGAGCATGCAGCAATTCCGGCTCCAACTTAAGGCCATGGATCAGGATATTGCTGCGAAGAAAAAGGATCAGGCCGCGATTCAGGCACAGCTCCACTTGTATCAGGACCGCGTCGCCTCCAGTCCTGGGGTCGAGGAAGAGTACAAAGCCATCACTCGTGACAATGCAACAGCGCAGGAGTTTTACCAAGGTCTGTTGAAGAAGATGCAAGATTCGAAGATGGCAGTCGACCTCGAGAAGCGCCAGCAGGGAGAACAGTTCCGCGTGATGGACGAGCCGAATCTCCCCGAGACTCCGTCGTCTCCAAAACGACAGGTTTTTGTCGCCGGAGCTCTCGCAGCAGGATTAGGGTTGGGCTTACTGATCGTGGCGTTATTGGAGTATATGGATACCGCACTTCGCAGCGAACGCGATGTCTGGGCGTTCACTAAGCTGCCGACGCTGGGAGTCATCGCTTTCAATGGCGATCCCGGCTTGGCGAAACCGAAGCGCAAATGGTTCGGACGCCGAACCCCAGAGCTTCCAGCGGGGACCAAGCCGCTGATGAATACGGGTGGCTGAGATGTATAACAGCTTTTTCAAATTACAGGCCAGCCCGTTCGGAACCAGTCCGGACCCCCGGTTTCTTTACATGATGCCGCACACGCGCGAGGCGCTGGCGTGCCTGGAGTATGGCATCTCGGCACGGAAGGGATTCACGGTGCTGACCGGCGAAGTAGGTACAGGGAAGACGACATTGCTGCGCCGGGCTTTGAGCTCCTTCAGCGGACGAAGAGTCTCGACCGCGTTCGTCTTCAATCCGCGCCTGGATGTGCTCGATTTCCTGGAGTTTGTGTTGACGGACTTCGGCATCGTTCCCCAGGCTCGCACCAAATCGGGAATGCTGTTGCAGTTGAATCGCTGGTTGATCGAGCGGTTTCGCATGGAAGAGACGTGCGTGGTGGTCGTCGACGAGGCGCAGAATCTCTCCTGGGACCTGCTGGAGGAGATTCGTCTGTTGACCAATCTCGAGACCTCTTCGGAGAAGCTGTTGCAGATTGTGCTTTCAGGGCAACCGGAGTTGGAAGAGAAGCTGCGCCATCCAAGTGTGCGACAGCTTCGGCAGCGTGTCGCTCTCTGGTGCCGGACTCAGGCATTGACGGAGAGTCAGACCCACGCCTATGTTGCCGAGCGTTTGAGGATCGCGGGAGCGAGTTGGCCGCTGTTTTCTCCCGAGGCCCTGGGGCTGATTCATCGCTATAGCAAGGGGATTCCGCGGCTGATCAATCTTGTGTGCGAGCACTCGCTGATTATGGCGTACGTGGAGCAGGTGCGACAGGTGACTGCGCCGATTGTTGAGAGCGTCGCAACGGAGCTCGAATTGGAAGTGCAGCCATTCATGGTTTCTTCGGCGGCACTCGGCAACGGGGCACCGCAGTTGCAGTCGGAAAAGGAAGACAATTTCTTGGCAGCATTCAATCGAGAAATAGAGGGAAGGCGAGAACGATGAGCCGAATTTACGAAGCACTTCAGAAGGCAGAGTCCGAACGCAAATTGGAGAGGCGCGAGCCGGAGCTGCGGGTTCCGGACCAGACAGCCGCGGCGACCATGGGTGGCGGGACAGCCGCTGTGGCGGAGTCCGACGAGACGCTTTTGACGCCGCGCGGCTTGGCGGAAGACTCAATCGTGAGTCAGCCTTATTCCGACCTGTCGGCGCAGATTGCCGGATATGAGCCTTTGGACCTCAGCGCTGTTCCGCAGCGCCCCTGGGCGCTTTCTCTGCCGCAGTTACCCGCATTGCTTGAGCGCGGCCCGGCAGTTGAGCAGTTTCGCAGCCTGCGCTCGCGGATCTTTGAGTTGCGCGATATCAGCCCGCTAAAGACCATCCTGGTGAGCAGCGGCCTTCCGCAGGAAGGCAAGAGCTTCATCTCGACGAACCTTGCGCTGAGCCTGGCGCGCCATAAGAACAGCAAGGTGCTGCTGATCGACGGAGACATGCGCCGGTATACCCTGCACCAGATTCTGGGATGCGAATCGCATCCAGGGCTGGCCGACTATCTTGCAGGCAAAGCATCCATCGTGGATGTGATGCAGCGGCCTGAGCCCTTGCAGACGCCGCTGGCCGGAGCGACGCCCGTATTGCCTAACCTGACTTTCATCGCTGGAGGCAATGGCGGAGACAAAGCGGCCGACCTCTCGGGTAGCCCGCGTTTCGGGGAGCTCATACGACAGGCGGCTCCCTACTTCGACTGGGTTATCGTCGACTCTTCTCCGGTACTGCCGGTTTCGGATGCCGTCAATCTTGCACGTTCCTGCGATGGCGTTCTGCTGGTTGCACGAGGAGGAGTGACGAAGTTTCCGGTTGCGCAAAGAGCGCAGAGCGAACTCAAGGCTTCGAATATCCTCGGCTTCGTGCTCAACGCCGTGGTGGAGATGCCGCAGGTAGGCAACTACTACGGCTACGGTTACGGCTACGATAGCAGTAAGCAGTAATACGGAGCGATTGGAAACGATGATTCGGCTTTTCAACGTGTACTATCCCACTCGTACCATCGTTCTTCTGCTATGCGAGGCTTTGATAGTCAGCGGTTGCTTCCTGTTGGCTACGCTACTGCTGCAGGGGCCGGATACGTACCTCGTTCTGAACTATGAATACGGCGGCCTGAAGATTCTTGGCCTGACCATCCTGACCTTGCTCTGTTCCTATTATTTTGACCTGTACGAGCCACAGCGAATCTCCGCGCGCTGGGAGATCTACTTTCGCCTCCTGCTGGTCCTCGGGTGTTTATCGTTTCTGCTGTCTGGCATTATTTACCTCTTTCCTGATGTCGACATCGCGCACTATGTCTTGCTGGTGGGCCTGGTCTTTCTAACGGCAGCCCTGGTAGCGTGGCGCAGCGCCTACGAATGGATCATCGGAAGAGAGATGTTTCGGGAACGGGTCTATGTTCTTGGCGCCGGAGAGCGCGCACAGACGATCGTTCAACTTCTTGAGGTAAGGAAAGACGCAGGGATGCAGGTTGTTGGCTGGGATGGCGTGCTGGCCGACAAGCGAGAACGCAAGGAGGCATTCAACGCAGCACTCGAAGGGTTTTCCGGACCGAAGCCGCGCGTCGATCGCGTTATTGTGGCGCTGGAAGACCGCCGCGGCGAGTTTCCGGTCGACGAGTTGCTCAGGCTGCGGTTCAATGGAGTCGTCATCGAAGATGCAGGCAGCTTGCTCGAACGGCTGACCGGCAAGCTTCACCTGGATGGGCTTCATCCCAGCAGCTTTATCTATAGCGAGGGATTCCGAGTGAAGCCTTCGCAACAGATTGCACGTCGCATTGTGTCCACTCTCGCGGCCGCTGTTGGCCTGCTGCTCTTTCTCCCTTTCTTCCCGTTCGTCGTGTTGATGGTGCGTCTCTCCTCTCCGGGACCCATCTTCTTCACGCAGACCCGCGTCGGCTTGGGCGGCAGAAACTTCAAAGTCTACAAGTTTCGTACGATGCGCACCGATGCGGAGGTCGCAGGCGCCAAATGGGCTACCAAAGACGACCCGCGGGTAACACGAATAGGGATGTTCATGCGCAAGACGCGCCTCGATGAGGTGCCGCAGCTGTGGAACGTGCTTCGCGGCGATATGGGGTTTGTTGGACCACGGCCGGAACGGCCAGAGTTCGTGCCCTGGCTCGCTGAGCAGATTCCGTACTTCAATCTGCGTCACATGATTCGCCCGGGACTGACGGGGTGGGCGCAGGTTCGCTACGGATATGGAGCGACACTGGCCGAAACGAGGGAAAAGCTCGAATTCGATCTGTACTACATCAAACACATGACTCTAGGGCTCGATCTGCTGATTATGTTTGAGACGGTGAAGACGATATTGCGGCGGCAAGGTGCGCAATAATACGTAATCGTCGACGTCACCCATTGGAGACGGTACCGAGCAGAGCGAAAATCAGTAGATTCGAGTGCGGGAAGAGAGTGCGGTCTTCAGCCCGCGCTCTTCTTTCTTGACCAGGTGAGGGATTCGCAGCGGACGTGGCGGAACCTCGGGCATGCCGACCTCGCTCAATTTATAGAGGAGCGAGCGGTAGCTGATCTGCAGCCACTTTGCCGTCTTCTGGCGGTTCCAGCTGTTTTCCTGGAGCACCTTCAGAATGATCTGGCGCTCAAGATCCTGAGTGGCCTTTTTGGTAATGTTCTTGAGCGAGACAGGTTCGCTGAGGTCGATCTCTGTGACGATGCCTCGAGGAGTTTCGGGCATTAGTTCGGCGACCAGGGCTTCTTCGCTCCCAATCAGCACGTAGCTTCGGATGAGATTCTCCAGTTGGCGAATATTTCCGGGCCAGTGGTAGTTCTGCATCAAGCGTACGGCGCTTCTTGAGAGGAGTTCCGGAGTCGTGTGGAAGACCTTCGCATAATGCTCGATAAAGTAGTCGATCAGGATGGGAAGGTCCGCGATTCGCTGGCGCAGAGGAGGCAGGTTGATGGTCACTGCGTTGATACGAAAGAGGAAGTCCAGGCGGAAGGTTCCGTCCTCGACCTGATTGCGAAGATCGCTATTCGAGGCCGAGACCAGCCGGGTGGAGATGGACCGGGGTTCGTGGCCGCCCACGCGGACGAAGGTGCCATCCTGTAGAACCTGGAGCAGCTTGGATTGAACGGCAAGATCCAGACTGCCGACCTCGTCGAGAAAAAGTGTGCCATTGTGGGACTGCTCGACACGGCCGAGTTTGGTCGACATCGCGCCAGTAAAGGCGCCTTTTTCATAGCCGAACAGTTCAGTTTCCAACAGAGTATGAGGAATGGCGGGACAACTCACCTTAACCAGGGAACCGTGGGCGTGCATCGAGAAGGCGTGCAGAAGGCGCACGCAAATCTCTTTCCCAGTGCCACTTTCGCCTTGAATCAGGACCGGAACATCGGTCTCCGCCACCCGCTCAAGTTTGTTTCGGACGGCCTGCATTGCGGCCGTCTTGCCGAAAACGATGTCCAGAGGGGGCAGGTTGAGGGAGGCAGCGGATTCGGCGTTGTGAACCAAGGTCATTTTTTCCTATCAGTGTTGGCAGAAACCGCTAAAGTTCGCAATGCGCTCACACCTGCACGTAGATCGCCAATCGCCCGGCAAAAGAGAAGAATCCTGAGGATATTTTACCCCCTCGTAGACGGAATTCATAAAGCGCCGGGCTAAAGGGGGATGAGGTGCCATTTTGTTTGGGATTTTCGGGTCACCGCAACTTCTTAACCAAAGTAACCTGGTAAAAAAATATGCTTGTTTTTTTCCTCGATAATTACCCCTACCATGTAAGCTATGCCTACTTGGGACCCGGAGTGGAAAAGCTTTATCTCTTTTGTCGGCAAAATTCTTAACATTTTTGTGTCAAAGTTGTTTGGGACCATCTAGAATCGCTGAGCAAGATGTTGCAAAGACTCCCCCTCTTTTGTGGCAGAAGAAAATGTTCTTGTGGTACTGCTGTCAGCTTGTTTCAGAATCACGCCAGGTTTGGGCACCAGAATTCGAACCGGCGAATTAGGGGTATTTGTATGTCAGCTGCGCTGTCGTATCCGATTTCTGCCTTGAAGTCGAGTTCCCGGTCCCGGGCTCAGATCCTGATTCTTGAGCCTGATCTTGCGGTGCTCGATTATCTTCGGCTGACCCTAGGACCCCAGTATTCTCTCAGCTTATTTTCTGACGAACAGGCCCTGTTGGACCGGTTGGATAAGGCAGAACATTCCGACCTGCTTTTGCTGGCGCTCCATTCGAACCGTGATCCGTTGCCGCTTTTGACCCACATCCGGTGCACCAAGCCGCAGCTTCCGGTGATCGTTCTGTCCTGCTCGGCGGAGTTGCGCGATCTGGAGATGGTGATCCGTCTTGGGGTTCGCGGCATTGTAATGAAGCCGTTTGTCGGAAGCGATGTAGAACAGGCCATCGAAGAGCATCTTGCCTCTGCAGAGAAGAATGTTCCCGCAGCTGATGCCTTGAAGGAGATTCCGCTGAATGAGACGCACTCCTTTGTACGCTCGAGCAAGCGGATGCGAGACCTGGAGTCCCAGGCAGCTCTCGTAGCGCGCGCCGATATACCCCTGCTAATTCTGGGAGAGAGCGGCACGGGCAAAGAGATTCTTGCGCTTTACACCCATAAGATGTCCGCACGCAGCCAGAATATCTTTCTGAAGGTCAACTGCGCGGCGGTTCCGGCCGACCTGCTGGAGAGCGAACTGTTTGGCTACGAGCAAGGCGCATTTACCGGAGCAGTAAAGACCAAGCCGGGCAAGTTTGAGGTCTGCACCGGCGGGACAATCTTCCTCGACGAAATTGGAGAGATGCCGGCTATCCTGCAAGCCAAGCTGCTGCAGGTGTTGCAGGACGGAACCTTCTCGCGCCTGGGCAGCCGGTCGCCGATGAAGGTGGATGTGCGGGTGATCGCAGCCACCAACATCAATATGAAAGAAGCGATGGCCAACAAGACCTTCCGTGAAGATCTGTACTATCGTCTGAATGGATTTACCTTGAGCATTCCGCCGCTCCGTGAGCGCAGGGAGGAGATCCCGGTACTATCGGAGTACTTCATGCGCAAGGGAGCGAAACGATATGCCCGCGAACCGCTTCCTTTCTCAGAGAAGCTGCTGAGTGCCTTGGCAGAGCACTCCTGGCCGGGTAATCTGCGAGAGTTGGAGAACGTGATTAACCGTTATCTTGTGCTTGGCGAAGAGAGGTCGATCATCGAGGAGCTTTCGCCATCGGCGGCGTACCAGGGAACGGGAGCGCCCGCCCCGGAAGCGTCAAACGGCGCGGGACTGAAGGCAATGGTTCGCAACCTCAAGGGTGATGCGGAGTCGACGGCGATTGCACAGGTGTTGGAGGGAGTTGGATGGAACAGGAAGGCCGCGGCAAACGATCTGCAGATAAGCTACAAGGCGCTCCTGTACAAGATCAAGCAGTACGATCTGTCGCCGCGGAACCACGCATCGTAGCGTCGAAAAAAGGCGATGAAGAGCAGGATACGTACCGCGTCATCATCCGGTTTGAGGGGCGCGCGGTGCGGGGTGTGGTGGAGCCTGAGGAACTGGGATCGATTGAGCAGTTGCTACGCAATGATCCCATGTATCCGCTTGATTCGATTCGGCTAAAGCTACTGGATACAGGTTTGGTGGAAGATGTTTCGACGAAGGACGCCAAGGCAGTGTTCTTTGTGAAGACCTTCGATGGGGATTTGCGGCATAGAGCCCTGCATTTTCATGAACATGCGCCGCTGGTGCAGGGGTTGTGGGTGCGGGTTTATTTCTATGATGGGGAGATGATCGAGGGGATTATCAGTAATACCAAGGATTTTGTGCTGGAAACGGGATTCTTTCTCCGTCCGACGGATCCTAACGGAAACAATCGGCTTGTGTATGTCTTGAAGGCTGGGTTGAAGGATTTCCATGTGCTGGGGATGCGGAATTTTTCTAAAAATCTGATGTAGGGTTGCCGATTTTTTCTGGCGTGCGGCGCGGGTGGATTTGGGCCGCTTTTTGCTGCTGTTTTTGAAGGGGGTTGATGGAAAAGTGTGTTTTTCGCGCTGGTTTTTTGTGGTGAAGTTGTGGTGATTCGGTGGTGAGTTGTGGTGTTTTGCATGGTGGGTTTCCAGCGCTGAAAATTTGCCACTTCTTTGAAATTTATTTCCTGCGGAATCCCATTTTGGGCCGCCCCTCCAGAATCCACAGATCCCACTACTCGTGCCGTAGAGCCTGCATGGGGTCGATGCGGGAGGCTCGGCGGGCTGGGCCGTAGCCGGCGGCGATGGCGATGGCGAGGAGAAGCAGTGCGGCGGGGAGAAATGTGGCGGGGTCGGTGGGGCCTAGTCCGTAGAGCATGGTGCGGACGAAGCGAGTGAGGCCGAAGGCTGCGGCGAGCCCGATGGCGATGCCAAAGGTTGCGATCGAAGTGCTCTCCCCAAGGATCATCCAGAGGACCTGGCGGGCGCGGGCGCCGAGTGCCATGCGAACTCCGATCTCACTGGTGCGGCGAGCGACGTTGTAGGCCATGATGCCGTAGATGCCGATGCACGCGAGGATGAGAGCGAGGATCCCGAACCCAGCGGTGAGGGTGGCGAAGAGACGCTGTTGCGAGATGCTGTCTTCGATCTGTTCGGTCTGGGTGCGGATGTCGCGGAGGGGGAGATCCTTATCGATGGACTCGACGGCATTGCGGAGTGCGGGGAGTATAGCCGCGGGAGAGAGTTGCGTCTTGATTGTGTAGGTGATGTACTGCTCTCCTTTGGCCTGGCGGTAGAGGGTATAGAAGGCAGGTTGCGGGTCTCCCTGGAGCCGATCGTATTTCGCGTCGGCGGAGACGCCAATGATCTGGTAGATGGTTTCAGGATCGCCCTGGTTCCGTTCCGAGACAAAGGTTTTGCCGACGGGATCGACGTTCGGGTAGACGCTGTGGGCGAGACTCTGGTTGATGACTGCGACGAGCGGGGAGGTTGCGGTGTCGGTTGGGCCGAAGCTTCGGCCATACAGGATAGGGATGCGGTAGGTCTCGAAGAAGTTCCGGCCGATCGTGTTGACGTCACGATACCGATTGTCGCCTGCAGGTTTGGGTTGGTCTGTGGGTTCAAAGGTGGTGTTGGATATGTTGTGGGCGAGCAGGGGGTTCTCCACGAGCGCGACGGATTCGACGCCGGGAACTTCGGCGAGGCGGTCTTCGATCCGCTGGTGGAGGGCGATGTTCTGAGGTGCGGGGTAGCGGGTGGGCGGGGCCTGAATGTTGAAGAGCAGAAGGTTGTGGGGGTCGAAGCCGAGGCTGGTGGTGTTGAGATTGATCAGCGTGCGGGCGAAGAGACCTGCCCCGACAACGAGGAGCATGGACAACGCGATCTGGAAGACGACGATGGATTTGCCGGCGAGGCCTTTGCGGCGGCGGGTGGCGGACGAGGCGGCGTCCTTGAGCGCGGTGTTGACGTCGGTGCGAGTGGCTTGCCATGCGGGGGCGAGGCCGAAGAGGATTCCGGTGAGGATGGAGACAGTAGCGGTGAAGGCGAAGATGCGAAGGTCGAATCGAGCGTTGAGGGGCGCAGGGCGCCAGGAGGATGAGAGCAGGTGCGGGATGATGTTACGACCGAGGTAGCCCAGGGCGAACCCGGCGATGCCTCCGAGCGAGGAGAGGAGGAGGCTTTCGGTCAATACCTGGCGGAGGACGCGGGAGCGGCTGGCTCCGAGGGCGAGGCGAACGGACATCTCGCGCTGGCGGGCTGCGGAGCGCGCAAGCAGAAGGTTGGCGAGGTTGGCGCAGGCGAGTAGAAGAACAAAGCCCGTGAGCACCGAGAGGACGTAGACCGGCGCAGCATAGTCATGGGTGGCGGCTGCAAGACCGTGGCTGCCGGATTCGACGACGAGGTCGGGCATGCTCGCGCCCTTTGGCACGGCGACGGTGGCGCGGATGTCCTGCTCGAGCCAGACGGAGAAGGCGGCACGGATGGCTTCGTCGGAGACTCCAGGGCGAGCGCGTCCCATGATCGACATCCACCATTGATTGGGGTCTTGAAGGAGAGAGCCATTCTGCGCGGGCATCAGGGTGGGCTGCATACTGAACGGAAGGAAGACGTCCGGTGAGATTTGGACGCTGGCGGCTCCTGTGAAGCCGGGTGGGTTGATGCCAACGATGGTGATGGGGATGAGGTTAAGCTGAATGGTTTTGCCGATGACTGACGGAGAGCGGCCGAAGAGACGGGCCCAGAGACCATCGCTGATCACTGCGACGGGGCCTGAGCCGGGCGCGTCGTCGTCGGATGGCTGGATAGCGCGACCGAGAACGGGTTGAATGCCGAGCTGTTGGTAGAAATTGCCGGAGACGAGTTCACCGGTGAGGGTGCCGGCATGACCGTCGACGGTAGCCGTGAATCGGTTGAAGTCGCCGAGATATTTGAAAGCGAAGAGGTCTTCGAGCAGAGGCTTGGCAAGGTTTTGCTGACGCAGGAGATGGTAGACAGGGTAGGAGATGGAGTGAGTGATTGAGCGGCCATCGGGGGTTTTGTAGTAGTCACCCCAGAAACGATGGAGGGGACTGTGATTGTCTCTGACGATAGCGAAGAGGCGAAGCTGGTTGGGTTGAGGAACCGCGAGGCGGTCGAGCAGGACACCTTTGGCGAGGGTGAAGATGATGGTGTTGGCTCCGATGCCGAGGGCGAGGGAGGCGATGGCGACGGTGGTGAAGCCGGGGCTGCGGCGAAGCATGCGAACAGCGTAGCGGAGGTCGGCACGGAGCTCGTCGAGAAGACGGAGGCCGAGGGAGGAGCGGATGTTTCGTTTGTGAGCTTCGATGGGGCCGAACTCGATGCGAGCGCGACGAAGCGCTTCGGCGGGGGTGAAGCCGCAGCGCTGTAGGTCTTCTGCACGGAGTTCGATGTGGTTGTGGAGTTCAGCTTCGATGTTGGACTCGACGGAGTCGCGATGGAGGAAGGAGTTGATGTAGGAGCGAAGCTTTGACTTCATAGTTAGGCGTCTCCTAGAGCTTCGAGGAGAGATTAGAATTTTTCTCCTAGACTGTCAAGGAGAGTTGCTCAGAAGTAGAGCGGGGAGAGGCCGGTTTCGGCGAAGAGGACGTCCCATGAGGGGTCGAGGTAGAGCCAGCGTTGGGTGCTGAACCAGCTGGTGGGTAGTTCGGGGACGTGAAGGAGGCCGTGGCCTCCGACGCAGATGAGCTCGGTGCCGTTCCATGCGAGGAAGTTGCGGGAGGGCTGACCTACGCGCGCTGGGTGGGTGAGTTTGCCGAGGCAGACGGGGCAACGCTGACGTTGATCGCGCAGGGACCAGCGCAGGCCGAAGAGACAGATGGAGAAGGACGAGATGAGTTGGATGTAGTCCGCGGTGTTGGGGTCGAGGGCTGGGCGCAGGTAGGCGAGATCGATGGAGACGAGATAGACGAGCGGCAGGAGCAGAGCAATCTTGCCGGTGAGGAATGCCCAGCGGCGGAGGCGTGCGGGCCAGGTGAGTTTGCGTGAGCCGACGCGGTACTCGCCGAGCGGAAGCGATGTGGTGGCGGGGAGGGCAAGGCAGGCGAGGATGATAGCGAAGAGAAAGATGTCGTTGACGGTGTGGGTGCGGTCGACGAGGCCGAGGCAGACGAAATCGTCTGGTGTGCCTTCGGGTGTGGGCGCGGACATGCGCCAGTGGCCGCCGAAACCTTTTGTTTCGGACTTCGCGGTTTCGGCGATGACGAATCCGTTGCGCGCGGAGAGAAGAGCGGAGTCGGGTTCGAGCAGCCAGGCGTCGACCTTGCCGGGGAGTCTCCAGGAGCCTGAGGGTGCGATGCCGGCGACGACTGCGTTCTGTTTACCGAGATGCACGGTCTGGCCGATGAGATTTGAATTGGCGGCGAATTTATTTCGCCAGAGTGCGTTGCTGAGGATGACGGCTGGGAGATTGGTTGCGTTGGGCGCGACGGGGATTGGGAGATTGAGGAGTTGGAAGAGATTGGTGCTGGCGTGCGCGATGTTTATCTTGGGCTGGTTGTGCGGGGAGTTCATCGCTGGTTCGCGCTCGATCTGATAGAAGGCGAACGAAGTGAAGAGGTGCTGGCGGCGCGCCTTCCAGAGAAGGAACTGCTCGCCGGAGATGGTGGGTGTGGCGTCTTCGCTGGCGCGGGCGCTTTGGATGAGCACGATGCCGGGTGGTACGTGATAGCGGAATTGATAGAACTGTTCGCGGACGCCGGGCAGGATGGCTGCGACGGAGAGGC
Source organism: uncultured Acidobacteriaceae bacterium (assembly GCA_963841335.1). GTDB lineage: Bacteria > Acidobacteriota > Terriglobia > Terriglobales > Acidobacteriaceae > Edaphobacter. Next base: position 3,120,619 of record CAWJCF010000001.1, read on the forward strand.
TCGCGATGATGAGGCCGGTGAGAAGCAGGAGGCATTGCGAGGCTGAACCCATGACGGTGACTCGCGGCATTGCCGCAGGTGCAGATTGGGTTCGGAGGCAGCGGGCGTCCTGAAAGGCTCCGAGACAAAAGGCTGCGACTTCGCGCTCTGCGGGCCAGGAGATTCCGCGATCAGGCGTGCAGGCCTGGCGGACGTGCCAGAGCTCGGCGCTCCATTCGCGCCACCACTCGTTACGCTGAATGCGGGGGACGATCAGCGAAGCAAAACGAAGGACCGCGAGGCAAAGAAGATGCAGAGCGAGTGCGGGGCGGAGGGTCATACGCTCTCCTCCTGGGGCGAAGGGATGAGCTTGATGAGGAGTGGGTAACGTTTGCGGGACGACTCGAGTGTGAGGCGGCCCGCGCGGGTGAGCTTGTAGTATTTGCGCGGTGGGCGCTGCTCGGCGTCGGCGATGGACTGCTGCTCCCAGTGCGAGCGGATGAGCTCGTCGCGCTCGAGGCGGCGCATGGCGGGGTAGACAGTGCCGCTGGGGAGGCCGGTCATCTCCATGATGCTGAAGCCGTAGACGTAGCCGGCGTTGACGGCCTGGAGGATCATGGCTGCGGTGTGGGAGAGCCGGGGTTCGGGCCGGAGTTCGGGCATGGCGACACTATACCTATGTAGCAGGCTACTTGACTAGTGGCTATGTTGGATGCTACATAGGGTGGTGTGAGGCGAGGGCGATGCTCGAAGTCAAGGCTCTGTACAAGCGGTATCGGGGGATTCCGGCGATTGAGGATGTGAGCTTTTGCGTCGGGGCGGGCGAAATTGTGGGCTATGTGGGGCCGAATGGGTCGGGGAAATCGACGACGGTGAAGATTATTACCGGCTTACTGGAGCCGAATACGGGCCAGGTGCTGTTTGAGGGTGCGAGCATTCGCGACAACCTCATGGGGTATCGAGCGGCGTTTGGATACGTTCCGGAGGAGGCGCATGTGTATACGCATCTTTCTGGGCTGGAGTATCTGCAACTGGTGGGGCGGCTGCGGAATATGACGGAGGAGCTGATTGGCCTGAAGGCGAACAGGATGCTGACGCTGCTGGGCCTGGAGTCTTGGCGGCACTCGCCGATATCGCTTTATTCGAAGGGGATGAAGCAGCGGATTTTGATTGCGGCGGCGTTGCTGCATGATCCGAAGCTGCTGGTGTTTGATGAGCCGTTGTCGGGGCTGGATGTGGTCTCGGCGCGGCTGTTCAAGGATCTTCTGCAACAATTGGCCGCACAGGGGAAGGGGATTCTGTATATCTCGCATGTGCTGGAGGTGGTGGAGGTGGTGTGCGATCGCGTGATCGTGATTGCGAAGGGGAGGATTCTGGCGGACGCGCCACCGTCGGAGTTGAAGCGGTCACTGGCGCTGGCGAATCTGGAGAGCGTGTTTGCGCAGCTGGTGAGGCAGCAGGATACGGTGAGTGTGGCGCGCGAGCTTGTGGATGTTATGGGGGCGCAGCATGTCTGATCGAGCGGGGTTGTTTGCGTCGCCGGAACATCCGGTGGAGTCGCTGAGCGTGCAGGCAGAGGCTGTGACGGTGCAGCGGAGGCAGAATCAGTTCGGCGTGCTGGTTGCGCATCTGCTGCACCGATTTTTTCATAACGAATTGTTGGCGTCGGATGATGAGACGAAGCGCGTGATGGTGATCGGCTATGCGGCAGCGCTGCCGGGGCTGCTGGTGGCGATGTTTCTGTTTCCTGCGTATCACGGGTTTCCGCCGTATCCGCTGCATCGGCCTTTCTGGTCGCAGGCGAGTGACCACTACTTCTTCGCGATGTATTCATTCCTGGTGATGGGGGCGGCGACGGTGTATGAGTGGGATCTGCTGTTTCCGGATCTGCTGGATATCTTTGTGCTGTCGGTTCTTCCGATTGCGAAAGAGCGGTTGTTTTTTGGGAGGGTTCTTGCGCTCGGGATATTTCTTGCGCTGGTGCTGGCTGGGACTAGTGTTCTGGGCTTAGTTTTTTTCCCGTTGGTTGCGGAGCAGCAGAATCTCTTTCGGCATCTTCTGGCGCATGCGATCGCGGTGACGATGAGTGGGATGTTTGCGGCGGCAGGTTTTCTGGCGCTGCAGGGAGTTCTGCTGAACACTGTGGGGGAAGCGACGTTTCGCCGTATCACGCCGTTGTTGCAGGGCGCGTCGATTATGGTGCTGCTGGCGATTTTGCTACTGAATCCGGCCGTCTCGGCATCGTTGAAGGCATTGCTGGATTCCGGAAGTCCGGCTGTTCGGTATTTTCCGCCGTTCTGGTTTCTTGGCGTGTATGAGTCGATTATGGGAGGGGCGGCGGCTCCGCAGATCTTTCACTCGCTTGCGACCACGGGATATTACGCCTTGTTGTTCGTGATTGCGGTTACGATCGTGACTTATCCGCTGGCTTACCGGCGCCGCGTGCGGCAGTTGATTGAAGGGGCTCGCGCTGCGGATTCGTTGCAAGAGAGCCATGTTGCCGCCGACAGAGTTCTGCACGCGATGGTCGTGCCATTGCCGCAGCAGCGTGCCATCTTTCACTTCGTCAGCCAGACGATTCTTCGCTATCAGCGACAGCGCGTGATGCTGGCGTTGTTTGGCGGGCTGTGTCTTGCGCTCACGCTAGCGGAGATGGTCGTTCTGCATATTTCGACGGGACATATCCGGCCAGGGATTCTGCCGCTTGGCGTTCGGTCCGCGGTGCCGATTCTGGTTTTCTGGACGGTTGCGGGACTTCGGTCTGTGCTTTCAGCTCCGGTTGACCGTCGAGGGGCGTGGGTGTTTCAGATCATCCTTGGGCGACCCTGTGCCGAACACCTTTCGGGTACGCGTATCTGGATTACTTTGTGGGCAGTGGTTGCCAGCGTTGGGGCGATTCTGGCTCTGCATAAGATTTCGCCTGGGAGCTTGTCGGGCGAGCATGTTTTGGCTGGTCAGTTTATCGTCGCGGTAGGCCTCTCGTTTGTTCTTTGCGATCTGTTTCTTTTTTCGACGCGTACGCTGCCGTTTACGCATTTGCACAAGAGCTCGATCACGGATATGCCGCTCGCGATCGTCCGCTACTTCGTGGTCTTTCCGATCTTTGTTGCGGTGATGGTTCATCTTGAGGGGTGGATCGAGGCAAGCACGCGTCATTTGGTCGAGACGGCGTTGATATTTGCTGCGGCGCATCTGCTTTTGGCTGGAGCGCAGATGCAATCTGTCCGGCGATCCATGCTCGAGGGGGTGGCAGGCGAGACCGATGAGTTTCCCCAGAGCCTGGGTTTGCGCGACGCGTGATGACGAACGACGTACTCCAATCTTTCGTCCGCATGAACAATGATTTTACGAGTGAAAGCAATTTTCGCCGAAACCAGATCTCTGCCTTCTGCATCCATACAAGAAGGGTCGTCGTCTCTTGTCCGGCGTCGATTTGACGGAGAGGTGTGCGCTGGCAGCACCTTGGTTAGTGCACGCGGGTGTTTCAGGGACCATGGTGAAGAAGCGCGTGTCGTTGAACTGTAGAGAGTCGGGTGTTTTGCGGAGCAAAGGCCCGGGAGTCGCACTATTGCTGGCACTGGTGATGGGCGCAGCGGCAGCGAGGGCTCAAGAGACTGAGGTCCATTACATCGAGTACCCGGGCACGTTGGGAAAGATTCAACAGCTGGTGTGGAGCGGGGTGCCGAAGTGGGCGACGTTTGACGTACAACTGCGCGAGCGACTGGAAGGCCAGAGTTCGCTCGAGTACGTCTCGGGCAACGGCCAAGCGTACCTGTTGTCGCGCGATTACGAGGGGTTGCAGGTACGGCCTCTGAAATTTTTGACCGGATATATTCAGTCGATCGATACGCATGCGTTTGGAATGCCACCGAATGAGATTGCGGCGAATATGCGCGACGTCTTCGATTGCCGGCAAGCTTACCTGGAGTTTCATATCAACCCTGCGGAGTTCGCCCCTGTAGAGCTGTACGCAGGACGATTCGAGCTGAAATATGGCGGCGAGCGCCTGGTGGGCATCAGCGACTGGACGAACAACAGCCGGTCATGGGATGGGTTTCTGGGAAGAGTTGGAGACAAGAACCGGCTGGACCTGTTTGCCACTTCGGTCGTGGCCGTGACACCTGTTGCGCTGGACAAACATGGGGCGGGGTTGACGTTTTTCGGCGCGGTGGGGACGATTGGGACGTGGGTGCCGCACATCGCGATTCAGCCGTTTGTCTACGTCAAGTCGTTTCCGCGAGTCGAGAGCCAGCAGGGAATCTTTGGGGTGGAGACGATCGCGACGCCAGGGGTGGAGGCGGCAGGTACGTTGCCAAACGGGTTCAACTTCGACGGTCTGGTCGCGTGGCAGCGAGGGAGTTATTCGAACGATTCGGTAGTATCGAGCGCGGCGTACGTCAAGGCGGGATACCTATCGCAGAAGGCATACTGGAAGCCGCGGATGATGGGCGAGTATGATTACGCGTCCGGAAACTCGCGGCAGAATCTTTTTACGATCAACACATTCGATCAGCAGTATCCGAGCAACCACAATGCGTTTGGACTCACAGACCTTTTTGGGTTTCAGAATATCAAGCAGGAGCGAATCAATCTGGATCTAACACCGATGAAGCGGCTGACGGTGCTGATTCAGCAGGAGTGGCTGCAGGTGGCTTCGCGATTCGACAACATCTACAGCGGGAGTGCCGGGACGGTGGTGAAGGCTCCAACCACGGGTTTCCTGAGCGGAGACATTGGACATGAGTTTGACGCCTCGGGGAAGTGGTTGATCAACGACTACATCGTGATGAATGCGGGTGTCGGACATTTTTCGCCGGGGACGGTAATGCGGGAGAATGCGCATGGAGCTCCCCTGACGCTGGCGTACATGAGCCTGACGTATAGATTCAAGGTGGATCACTCGCATACGGCGCCGGCGCCCTGAGGGTTTGTCGTTGTGAATGATTTACAGACGTTGATGAGAGTGAAATATTTCATAGATCAACTCGCGCAGGTCGACGAGAGAAGAGAGAGGGAGCATCGTGTCAGAAGAGAAAGATCAATCAAAAGTAAGTCGGCGTAGATTCATAGAGGCGGGGTCCGCGGTTTTTGTGGCGGCTGCGGGCCTGCAGGCCGCTCAGGGGCAACAGAGCAAGATCTATCCGACGGATACGCATACGGGCATCAACGAGAGCCAGCCTGGGCCTCCGAATAACGTTGTCCTCGATGGGCAGAATCAGGATTCGGTGTGGCCGCCTGAGAGCGATTCGGGTGGACAGCCTCCGTTCAAGTATTCGTTTTCGTTGTCACATAAACGAATTGAAGGCGGCGGATGGACGCGGCAGGTAACGGTGCGCGATCTGCCGCTCTCGAAGACGATGGCTGGGGTCGAGATGCGGCTGATCTCGGGCGGCATTCGCGAACTGCATTGGCATGTGGCTTCGGAGTGGGCGCTGATGCTGTATGGTTCGGCTCGGATCACGGCGGTCGATCAACAGGGTCGCGCCTTTGTGGACGATGTGCACGAAGGCGACCTGTGGCTGTTTCCCGGAGGTATCCCACACTCGATCCAGGGGCTGGGGCCGGACGGCTGCAAGTTCCTTCTGGTCTTCAAGGATGGCAACTTCAACGAGTTCGGGACGTTTTTGCTGACTGACTGGTTGCACCATACGCCGAAGGAGGTGCTGGCAAAGAACTTCAATGTGCCCGAGTCTACGTTTGATAAAGTGCCGACGAGGGAGCTGTTCATCTTTCAGCGAGAACTGCCGCGTCCGCTGGCCGAAGAGAAGCGCCAGGTTGAGGCGGTGACGGGAGCAGTGCCGAATACTTTTGCGTTCTTTACGAGCCAGATGGGGCCGACGAAGGTGTCCAAAGGCGGTGAAGTGAAGATTGTAGACCGTAAGAATTTTCCCGCGACTGACATTGCGGCTGCAATCGTGACGCTGAAGCCGGGCGGACTGCGGGAGCTCCACTGGCATCCGAACGCGGACGAATGGCAGTACTACGTGAAGGGCAAGGGCCGGATGACGGTTTTTGCGGCAGGTGGTCTGGCGCGCACGATGGATTTTCAGGGCGGCGATGTGGGGTATATCGACATATCGATGCCGCACTATATCGAGAATACGGGGGACGAGGACCTGGTCTTTATCGAGGTCTTTCCAACGCCATTTTACGAGGACATCTCGCTGGCAGAGTGGCTGGCGCATACGCCTTCGCGGCTGGTGGATGAGCATATCCAGGTAGGCGAGGATTTTCTCGCGAAGATTCAGAAGAAAGAGATGGTGATTACGCCAGAGTAAGGAATCCTGCAAGTCAGACAGTGTAAAAAGGAGGTGGCTTCGGCCACCTCTTTTTTGTTGCGTGCAGACTGTGGTACAGAGGAGACGTTTCGATGAAGATGTTCGCAGTTCTATTAGCTTCGCTATGTGTGAGTATGGCTGCCGGCGGCCAATCCGCAGGCGGAACGTGGATCACGAATGTAACGATCGTTTCGCCCGAGGCACTCAATCACGTGGTGAAGGGCAGTGTGCTCGTTGAGGGTGAGCGGATTATTCGCGTGGAGAGAAGGCCGAACGCGAAGAGGCCTACGGGTGCGACGGTGGTCGACGGGGAAGGGCAGTTTCTTATCCCTGGGCTAATCGATTCGCATGTGCATCTGGCATCCGTGCCAGGCATGGGGTTCGACCAGCGAGGCGTGAACCCGGAGATGGTGAAGGCGTATTACAAGCAACTGCCACGGTCGTATCTGTACTACGGGTATACGACAGTTGTGGATCTGATGGTGATCGATCCGACTGTGTTGAAGGATTTTCGCGAGAGCCCGCAGCATCCGGACGTTTACGATTGCGGCCAGGCGCTGATTGAAGCCAATGGATATCCGATGGCGTTTGCGCCCGCGGAGGTTCGATTCAAACTGTTCTCGAACTTTCTCTATGATCCGCAGCAGGCGTCGAGTATTCCCGCGGAATATAAGGCGGAGGACCACACGCCGGCGGCGGACGTCGCGCGGGTGAAGGCATCGGGCGGGATATGTGTGAAGACTTTTTATGAGCGCGGTTTTGGTAAGGATAAGAATCTTCCAGTGATGAGCGCAGATACGTTTGCTGAGATTCGCAAGGCGGCGACAGCGGATGGGCTGGTGCTGATGTTGCATGCGAATTCGTATGAAGCGGAGAAGTTCGGCGTGGATGGAGGGGTGGACGTGCTGGCGCACGGGATGTGGCACTGGGGCGATATGGATCGGGAGGCGTCGCTGCCCGATGAGATTAAGCAACTGCTGGACCGGATTGTCGAGAAGAGAATCGGGTATCAACCTACGTTTCAGGTGTTGGAGGGTGAGCGTGCGTACTTTGAACCGGACTATTTGAAGACGCCGGCGATTCGCAAGGTTGTGCCGGCGGATTTGCTGTCGTGGTTCGGCAGCCCGGAGGGGCAGGGGTTCAGGAAGGAGCTGGTGGATGGGGACACGCCGGATGCGGCGATGCGGCAGATGTATGACGCCGGGCCACTGCGGCGGGAACGTTTGGTGGTCGGGTATCTGGCGCGGCGGGATGCAAATTTCTTGTTTGGCACGGATACTCCGTCGGGGCCAACGTATGGGAATCTGCCGGGACTGAATGGATATCTCGAGATGCAGCAGTTGCGCAGGGCAGGGTTGTCGTTCGCGCAGATATTCAAGGCGGCGACGATCAGCAATGCGCAGGAGTTCAAGCTGGACGCGCAGCTAGGGACGATTGAGCCGGGGAAGATCGCGAATCTGGTGCTGTTGAAGAAGTCTCCGTTGGAGGGGGTGGAGGCGTATGACACGATTAGTGCGGTCTGGGTGCATGGAAAGGAAATTTCGCGCGATAGCCTGGCTGCTGATTCGAACAAATGATTATGCTTGAGGGATGAGCGAAGAGCGTTCGTTGTTTCAGGGGCCGCTGAGTGCGGCGTTTCGTTATGCGACGGAGTATGTCGCTTCTGCGTCAGAGAGACCGGTGGCCGCGACTGCTGATCTAGCGACATTGCGTCAGCGGCTTGCGATTCCACTGGGTGAAGACGGAGCGGATGCAACGCGGGTGATTGAAGAACTGTTGCGCGGCGTGGAAGGTGGTGTCATCACTTCGTCGGGGCCGCGGTTTTTTGGGTGGGTGATTGGCGGATCGCTGCCGGCGGCGCTTGCGGCGGATTGGCTCACTTCGACCTGGGATCAGAATGCGGGATTGTTTGCGACGGCTCCCGCTGCGGCTGTGGTGGAGGAGGTCGCGGGTGCGTGGCTGAAGGAGTTGCTTGGAGTGCCGGCGTCCGCTAGCTTTGCGCTGGTGACGGGATGTCAGATGGCGCATGCGACTTGCCTGGCCGCTGCGCGTCACGCATTGCTGGCGAAGCGCGGGTGGGATGTGGAGCAAGAGGGGCTTTCAGGGGCGCCGGCGATTCGGATTTTGACGAGCACAGAGAAGCACGGGACGATTCTGCGGACGGTGCGGCTGCTGGGGTTAGGGGAGAAGCAGATTGTGAATCTGCCGACGGATGAGGCGGGCCGTCTGCGCGCGGATGCTTTGACGGCGGCGCTCGAGAGTTCGGACGCGCCGGCGATCGTGGTGCTGCAGGCGGGTGATTTGAACATTGGTGCGTTTGATGATTTTGTCGAGTTGATTCCGATTGCGAAGAGGTTTGGCGCGTGGGTGCATGTGGACGGCGCGTTTGGTTTGTGGGCGGCGGCGAGTGCGCGGTTTCGTCATTTGATGAAGGGTGCGCAGGCCGCGGATTCGTGGGCGACGGATGGTCATAAGTGGCTGAATGTTCCTTATGACTGCGGTTATGCGTTTGTAGCGGATCGTGAGGCGCATCGGGCTTCGATGTCGCACCATGCGGCTTACCTTACACATGATGAGGCAGCGCGGGATGAGATGGATTGGAATCCTGAGTTCTCGCGGCGGGGGCGAGGGTTCGCTACGTATGCGGCGCTGCGGGAGTTGGGAAGGGCTGGGGTTGCGGAGCTCGTAGAGCGGTGCTGCGGTGTGGCTCATGCGCTGACGACGCGGATTGGGGCGCTGGAGGGCGCGGAGATTTTGTGGGTGCCCCAGATTAATCAGGGGCTCGTGCGGTTTGTTGATGCGCGCGATAAGTCTGTCGCCGCGTGCGACGCATTTACCGAACGAGTGATGGCGGAGATTCAAGCTTCGGGAGAGGCATTCTTTACTGGGACTACATGGCGAGGGATGCGTGCGATGCGGATCAGTGTGTCGAACTGGCAGACTTCGATGAAAGATGTGGGTCGCGTAGTCGTTGCTATCGAAGCGATTCTGCAGCGATTGCTGGGAGGAGGATCCGGGCCCGTATCGCATCCTCCGCACAGGTAGCGCCCGCTGGCGAGCCTATGATGCGGCGGTTTTTGGATGTAACGGCGAAATGCCCCAGAGCGCCATCGCCTCTTCGGCGATGACATCGGGCATCTCGGGAAAGAAGAGATGCGCATTTTCCAACTTTCGGACGCCGCGGGAGCCGGGTAGATTGCGGTCAAGCCAATCGGCGGAATCGGCCACGAAGATTGTGTCTTTCATACCCCAGACCACTCGTGCTGATCCCTTCCATCGACGGAGGTCTTCCCGGGCGGCAACGAGTTCATTTGATCCTAGCGAGATGGTGTACTGGTCTAACTGCGACTTTCTGAGCGAAGTCTCGACGATTGGCCGGAAGTAGGTTTCGATCGTCTCGTCCGCTCGATTGCTCCATCAGTGTATCGAAAGAGCGTGACCTCTCGTATGTGGTTTCAAATCAGAGCGCACGTCAGATGAGTGAGCTTCGGCTTTCGCTGGATATTGCGGCAGCTCTTGATGTGGTATGGCGGCGGTTGCGGATGCGATAGAAGGTGTAGCCGACGATGTTGCTGATGAGAGTGGTGCCGAGGATTTTGACGGCGTAAGCGCGCGGATTGACGACGTCGACGAAGGGGTACGCGGAGATGAGGAAGCTGAAGAGCGTAGCGCAGAGACCCATGATCGAGGTCCAACGCAGCCAGCGCGGAAGCGAGGTGCGCAGAGCTTTGGATCCGACGAGCGGGATGGCGAACATCGCGAGGTAGGAGAGCTCATAGTGGGTGATGGACGCGTTGGTGAGGACCTGGAAGGCTTCCTGCGCGTGCACGCCGATGTTGGCGAGGATGAGGAGCAGCAGAACGAGGACGCAGGTGAAAGCAATGGCGTTGGTTGGCGTGCGGTGACGGGGGTGAAGGCGCGTGAACCACGCGGGGATGAGGTGATCCCATCCGGCGACGAGCGGAAGGCGGGTGACGCCGGTGAAGATGAAGCTCGCGGCGGCAATGAGGCGGAGTTGCAGGAGCAGGATGGCGGTCATTGCAAAAAGATTGCCGAGGCCGGAGTTGCCAAGGGCGTAGCGAAGAGTCTGGGGGATAGGCGCGATGTAGTCGATGTGGCCGCGGGCGAAGGCAAGGACGGAACTGGTGCCTGCGATGAACATCGCGCAGATCATGGGCGACGAGAGGACTACAGACTGCCCGATGGAGCGGGCGGCGTCCTTGCTTTCCCCGGCGAGCAGGGCGATGTACTCAAGGCCGCAGAGAGCGCCGAAGAGCATCTGGCCGAAGAGCGCGAGAGAGATCAGGTTGAAGCGAGGCAGCTGACGCGGAAGCGCTTCGTAGTGGATAGGCTGGTGACGCGCGATGGCCCACAGGGGCAGCACGATCAGCGTGCAGTAGACGATGAGGATGGAGATTCCGCCGACGTTGTGAATCCATTTGCCAAGCTGGAGCCCGCGGAGGGCAGCCCAGGTGATGGCGAGGGCGACGGCGGCGGTGATGACGAAAGAAGCGAGATGGTCTTCCGGCAACCAGACGGCGGTGGGGCCGATGAAGTAAGAGAGCTCGGTGGGAATGGCGTAAAGGATGGTTGCGGTGATGGCGACGCCGTAGAACCAGACGTTCCACGCGGTCATGAAGCCACCGAGATCTCCGAACGCGGTGTGGGCCCAGACGTAGAGGCCGCCTTCGAGCGGCATCTCGCGGTTGAGGTAGACGACGGAGACGGCCATAGGCAGGTAGAAGAGCACCATGGCGGCGATCCACGTGAGGGCCTGGGCGCGGCCGAGCCCGGCGGCGATGCCAACCCACGAGCTGCCGACGACGCAAAGGACCTGCGTGAGGACGAGGTCTCGGAGACGGAGCCGGCGCGGGAGGCTGGCCTCGTGGGTGGACAAAGTTGAAGGCATTTGGAGGGTATGGTCGCACAGGGCGCGGCGGGGCGGAAGGGTTTTGTTCGGTTTACGCGGCGAATGCGATCGAATAAGCTTCAGAACATGAAGAGAACTCGTTTTAGCGTGGTTCGGACGGTGGCGGCGAGCTGCGTGTTTGCGGCTTGTTGCGTGGCAGGCTCGCAGATGGGCGAGATGCCAGGAATGCAGCATCACCATCACGAAGCGGAGAAGCTGGGGTCGGTGTCGTTTCCCGTGGTGTGCGCCGAGGCGACGCAGGCTCCAATGGAGCGCGGGATTGCGCTGCTGCACTCGTTTGGGTACGAAGAGGCGACGGAGCAGTTTACGGACCTGACGAAGAGCGATCCGCAGTGCGCGATGGCGCAATGGGGCATGGCGATGAGCGAGTTCCACGAGATATGGGAGCGGCCCGACAAGGCAACGCTCGAGAAGGGCTGGGCGCAGATGCAGGAGGCCCGGAAGCTCGGCGGGAAGACCGAGCGCGAGAGGATGTATATCGCGGCACTCAGCAGCTTCTACGATCCGTCCAAGGGCGATAACTATCAGGCGCGCGTCGATGCATACACGGCCGGGATGCTCGCACTGCACAAGGCGTACCCGGACGATGTGGAAGCTTCTGCATTCTATGCGCTGTCGTTGCTGGCTGACGTTGCGCCCGACGATACAAGCCTCGTGAAAGAGCGCAAGGCGCTGGCGGTGCTGATGCCGCTTTTTGAAAAGAACCCGGACCATCCGGGGCTGGCGCACTACATCATCCATACGTGCGATACGCCGGCTCTGGCACAAGAAGGACTGCCCGCCGCAGAGAAGTATGCGCAGATTGCGTCGTCGTCTCCGCACGCGCTGCATATGCCGGGACATATCTTTGCGCGGCTCGGAATGTGGCAGGAAGACATAAATTCGAACCTAGCTTCGGTCGCAGCGAGCGAGAAGGCGGAAGCAGCGGGGATGCCGGGAACGCACCACATGTATCACGCTGAGGAGTTTCTGCTGTACGCGTATCTGCAGACGGGACAGGACGGCAAAGCGAAGGCTCTCGTGGACGGCATCAATCCACTCGCCGACAAGCTCGACGCGATGCAGGGAATGGATGACATGAAGGATATGTCCGGCTATGTGCGCAATGAGTTTCCGGCGTTCTACGATCTGGAGATGCGCGACTGGAAGGCTGCTACTGCATTGGAGCCCGCTCCGAAGTCGGAGGCGAAGTTTGCACTGCTGACCTACTGGGCTCGCGGAATCGCAGATGGCCGTCTGCACCGCATGAAGGAGACCGCGGAGGACCTGAAGAGCTTCGATCAGGGTTTGTCCGACCTGAGCAAATCGCAGTACATGGGGATGGTTGCAACGTTTCGCATCTATCGGGACGAGATGGTGGCCTGGCAGCACTACGGCGCGGGCCAAAACGAAGAGGCGCTGGCGACGATGCGCAAGGCCGCCGAGGAGCAGGACAAGCTCGGGCAAGGCGAGGTCGACCTGCCTGCACGCGAGATGCTCGGCGACATGCTGATGGAGCTGAATCGCCCGAAGGAGGCCCTGGTCGAATACAAGGTCGCGCTGATGCTGAGCCCGAACCGGCTGAACGGCCTGTATGGCGCAGGCCGCGCTTCAGAAGCGCTCGGGATGAAGAAAGAGGCCGGGCAATACTATGCGACTATTCTGAAAAATACGGATGGCGGGGCGGATTCCTCGCGGGCTTCGCTGGCGCATGCGAAGGCGTTTGTGAACGGGACTGTGGTGGCGGCAGCGAAAAACTAATTTGTGACCGTACGGAGAACAAATCGCAAACAAAGAGGCGGCCTATTTCGTAGGCCGCTTCTTTGTTTCGGTCACATGAGGGTTTATTGGGTTGGATGGTCCGGGTGGAGATACTTCGCGAGGAACACGTAGACCTCCTTGCGCGACTGGATCGCTAACGGAGTGTCCATGCGGTTGAAGTAGTGGCCGCCTGGAGCGTTGTCATAGACCTTGTATTCGAACTTCTTGCCCTCGGCTTTGAGGGCCTGGATGAGGTGTTCGACTTCGAGGTAGTTCACGTCCTCGTCGTTGGTATTGGTGTGGATGAGCAGCGGCGTGTCGAGCTCAGCGGCGTGAGTGACGGGCGAACGCTTGCGGTATTCGGCGATGTCATCGTGGACGTCTTCGCCGAGATGATACGGCGCGGAGTAGAGCTGGCGGTAGCCCTCGGGCTCATATCCCATGCGAGCGACGAGGTCGCTGACGGGGACGCCCGCGTACGCTACGGCGTAGTCATGCGGATGGGCGAAGATGTTCATCAGCGTGATGAGACCGCCGTGGCTCCAGCCGACGATGCCGACGCGCTTCGGGTCGAGGAAGCTATAGCGCTCGAGCATGAACTTCATGCCGATGTAGACATCGTCCACCTCGCGGCCGCCGTAGTCGATGTCCTGATAAAAGCCCTGGCCGTAGCCCGTGCTGCCGCGGTAGTCCGTCGCAACGATGGAGTAGCCCTGCTCGACCAACTCGCGAACGAGATGTGCGTCGATAGTGGTGTCGAGCGAGGCGTGAACGCCCTGGTGGACGAAGACGATGAGCGGCTGCTTCTTGCTGCGATCGAGATTCTTCGGGATGAAGGTATAGCAATGAATGAGGATGGGATTGGCAGCGCCGGGAAGCTTTTTGTTCTTGATGTGCTCGTTGGGTGGGCCGGTGTATTCGTCCTTGTCGATCTCGGCGATGTCGCCGAGCTTCTGGTACCACATCAGATCGTCGACACGTTTGAGGACGACGTCGTTGCCGCCTCCACCTGCTGCCGCTGCGCCTCCAGCTCCGCCTCCGCCTTGCGCGGCGGGTGCCGGAGCCGGTGCGGCTGATCGGGGCGCGGCGTTCTGTGCCTGGGCAAAACTGGTGAGCAGGAGGATCGGGGCGAAGATCTTCAACGTCGTCTGCAGGGAACGGCGAGTGACTGGGCTCAAGTGGAGCTCCTTATGGAGGGTGTGTTTCGCAGTGTATCGTAGGTGACGGCTGAAACCTCCGGATGGACGCAAATGGATGGGATGCATCTTGTTTTTTCGACTGCTATTCGTCAGAGCTGGTCTAACTACTTCGCAAATGTTGCGAGCGCAAGAAGCGCACCGGCTAGGCGTGATGTTGGGTTCAACGCGCTCCTGCTAAAGCGCGACGGTGGGATGCGCTGAGCGAGAGAATGGGTTTTTCGATCAGGAACCAACTCAGACTGGCGAGAGCGATCGTGAGTGCGAAGGCGGCAGCGGCCCCGGCGGTTCGGCCAAGTAAGGCTTGCGTGCGCTGGAGCACAAGAAAATGCAACAGATAGAACATATAGCTGATGCGGCCAAGCCCGCGAAGAACTCGATGAGAAAGCAGTCGGGTGAGCCAGGTATTCTGCGAGAGCGTTGCCCAGACGAAGAGGCCGCCGAGCACGAGGATGTTCATCGAGTATGCGAGACCATTGAAGATAGCGGTGTTCGCGGGCCGCCGAAACCAGGGGTGAACGCCCAATAGCACATAGGCAATGCAGGTGACGGCCATGGTGATTTGAGCTATGCGGATGGTACGCACGGCGTTGCAGGCCGGCAGGACGACTGCCGCGAGCGCGCCTGCGGCCATGGCATCAAGACGAAAAGGCGTTAAACAATAAATGGGCTCTGGATAGTGAAAGAGCGGCGTGCAGATCGCACGAAGCAGCGGTACGGCGAGAAGGATGCCGATCATGCCGGGGACCAGCCATCGCGTGGGCAGAAAGTAGATAACCACCGGCCAGAACAGATAGAACTGCTGCTCCACCCCCAGCGACCAGAGAGGAACAAGGGGTCCAAAGGGGATGAGGCCCGCAGCTAGGGGAATGTTCTGAAGAAATGTAACGTAGTAAACCCAGATGTGGGTCCAATTGGTCTGGGTTGTGAAGATCGCCAGAAGCATAAAAACGCAGTAGGCGGGAAGGATCCGCTCGGCGCGTCGAAGATAGAACTTGCCGAGCATGCTGCCAAAGCTCAGGCGCTCGCGGTCGCTTACCAGAATCCCTGTAATGAGATATCCCGAAAGGATGAAGAAAAGATCAACGCCAGCCCAAAGCAGCGGGATGGCGAAGGCATGGTGCAGGAAGACCATCATGACAGCTAGCGCACGGAGACCGTCCAGTTGCGGAACATACTTCAAGCTGGCGGTCTCCTTCGGAAAAGGACGCGGTTATGCGCCGACCGTTTCGGCTACCTTGACGTTGACCGGCGTAAGCCAGTTGTGGCGGTCGGGGCGGGTGCCGTTCACGATGCCGAAGAACTCATCGTGCAGCGCCTTGGTGATCGGTCCCATTGTGCCATCGCCGACCAGGATGCGGTCGACCGAGCGCAGATGTGTCACCTCGGCGGCGGTGCCGGTGAAGAAGGCCTCCTCGCAGATGTAGAGCAGTTCGCGAGGCAGCGCCTGTTCGACGACATCGATGCCAAGTTGACGCGCCAGCGTGATGATCGAGTTGCGGGTGATGCCGTTCAGCACGGAGTTCGCGAGCGGCGTGGTGTAGAGGACGCCGCCGCGCACGAGGAAGAGGTTTTCGCCGGAGCCTTCGGACAAATAGCCGTTGGTATCAAGCGCGATCCCCTCCGAGTAGCCGTTGATCTCGGCCTCCATGCGGATGAGCTGCGAGTTCATATAGTTGGCGCCGGCCTTGGCGAGCGAAGGCATGGTGTTCGGCGCGAGACGGCTCCAGCTGGAGACGCAGACGTCGGCGCCGGCGTTTCCGGGAACGTATTTGCCCCAGGGAAAGTTGGCGACGTAGACCTCAACCGGGCTCTTCAGCGGATTGACACCCATTTCACCGTAGCCGCGGAAGGCAATAGGGCGGATGTAGCAGGGAACCACACCGTTGGCTTCGATGACATCAACCACTGCGGCAGAAAGTTGCTCTGCCGTGTATGGCAGCGGCATGCGATAGATCTTGGCGGAGTCGATGAGCCGCGCCATGTGCTCGGGCAGGCGGAAGACGCCGGGCGTGTAACAGCGGATGCCCTCAAAGACGGACGAGCCGTAGTGAACGACGTGGGACATGACGTGGATCTTCGCGTCTTCCCAGGGGATAAGCTTTCCGTTGTGCCAGATGTTTGCCGTGGTCTGTATGGTCATGCGCGCGCTCCTGTGGCTTGAATTTAATTATAGCGAGTCGGCGAGGTGGCGAGTCCGCGGGAGCGCAAATGACATGAAACAATGGGGAGTGATGTTCAATCCTCATTCCATAAGTCTTGCGGGGCTGAAGAGCTCGGCGTATGTGCAGTTTTCTTTGTTGGCGCTGAGTTCCATCTTTTTTCTTGTGGATCCGTTTGCGGCGCTGCCGACGTTCCTGGCCGTGACGGCCGGCGCGGATGCAGCGCGGCGGCGAAAGATGGCCTGGAAGGCGTCCCTCACCGCTCTGGTCGTGCTGAGTGCGTTTGCCGTGGCAGGGCGGTACATCTTTCGGATGTTCGGGATAACGCTGCCGGCGTTTGAGATAGCGGGTGGCGTGATTCTGCTGCTCATCGGACTGGACATGCTTCAGGCGAAGCGGTCGCCGACGCAGGAGTCGCATGTGGAAGCCGCCGAGGCTGCACAAAAAGAGGATGCGGGCATCGTTCCGCTCGGGATCCCGATGCTCGCCGGGCCCGGCTCGATTACCAGCGTGATGGTGCTGGTGGGGCAGGTGCAAACCCCTTGGCAGATGGTGGCAATTCTGTCGGCCATCTTCATTACCGCAGCTATCTGCTACCTGGTGCTGGGAAACTCAGACCGCGTCGCGCGGGCGATGGGCGAGACGGGTGTGCGAATCCTCGTCCGTATCATGGGGTTGCTGCTGGTGGCGCTGGCGGTTCAATATTTTGTGAACGGAATGGCGGACCTGGGCGTGATCGCAAGGCCCTGACCGGAGTAAGATCGAAACCACAGCACGCGTAAGCTTCCGGCAACTTCCAGGTCTCATCAGGCATCTGAACCCTGTTTGATTTTCAACAAGCGAGAAGACCCCATGCCCAGGACAGCAGAAACGAACGCCGCCGCTACCTCCCTTTCGGCCCGCTACAAGGCAGCGCGGCTGGCTACGCAACAACTCTGCCGGCCGCTGTCGCCCGAGGACATGATGGTCCAGTCCTGTGCAGAGGCGAGTCCCGTGAAGTGGCATCTTGCCCACACAAGCTGGTTCTTCGAGACGTTTGTGTTGCGGGAGTTTGTGGCCGGATACCAGCCCTTTCATCCGGAGTTCCGCTGGCTCTTCAACAGCTACTACAACTCGCTCGGCGATATGCCGGAGAAGCGGTTGCGGGCGTCCTTCTCACGACCCCCGCTGGAAGAGATTCTTTCCTACAGGAGCCATGTCGATGTTGCGATGCTGGGCCTGATGCAGCATCCGCTGGAAGACGAGGCGGCACGACGTATCACGCTTGGCCTCGAGCATGAGCAGCAGCATCAGGAGCTGATTGCCACCGACATCAAGCATGCGTTATTCACGAATCCGCTGCATCCAGCGTATCTCGATGAGACCGTGCGGGGCAGGCTCGACGCAATTGCGCCTCCGCTCGAGTGGGTGGACTTCGCACCCGGGCTTGCCGAGATCGGTCTCACCTTGGACCCTGCATCAACAGATACCTTTGCGTTCGATAACGAGACGCCGCGGCACCCGGTCTATCTCGCGCCTTACCGCCTGGCGACCCGGCTGGTGACGTGTGCGGAGTACCTGGCATTCATCGAACAGAACGGTTATAGCCGTCCAGAACTCTGGCTGTCGGAGGGTTGGACGACAATGCGCGCCGAGGGATGGCAGGCACCGCTCTACTGGCAGCACGACAACGCCACCAACTCCGGCTGGAGCATCTACACCATGCGCGGCTTCCGGTCGCTTGACGACCTGAGCGAGACCCCTGTCTGCCATCTGAGCTTCTTCGAGGCCGATGCCTACGCGCGCTGGGCCGGGTGTCGTCTGCCAACTGAATTTGAGTGGGAGCACGCGGCCGGTCAGCTCGGCGTGCTCCGCAAAGAAGTCGACTCACAGCCCGCACTGCTGACCCACCCGAAGCTCGACACCGCAAAGAAAACGGGAGTGCTGCCTGCCGTCACGGCGAACCTGCTCGAGACCGGCAACCTGCACCCCACGCCCGCCCGCGGACTTCCGGGCCTGCAGCAAATCTTCGGTGACGTGTGGGAGTGGACGGCTAGCGGCTACACGGGCTATCCCGGCTACAAGCCCCTGCCCGGAGCCCTGGGCGAGTACAACGGCAAGTTTATGTCGTCGCAGATGGTGCTGCGTGGCGGTTCCTGCGTCACCCCGGCGACGCACATCCGCGCGACCTATCGCAACTTCTTCTCGCCGGGGACGCGGTGGCAGTTCTCAGGCCTGCGGCTCGCCCAGGACGGATCCAGTTAGACGCTACTTGCCGGACTTAGGCGGAAAGCCCTTGAACATCTTCGCTATGTCGTTGTTCATCGAATTGGTGTTCCTTGATGCATTGGATGACAAGTCCGCCGTCGCCAAACCTCTCCAGAGCAGGCTCTTGGAAGTGCCGTCGAAGAGGTCGATCGCCAGGTTCGATACCTGCTGAGTGACTGTCGTCGTTGTTGCCGTCCCGAAACCCGGATCGGCCCATCCACCGCCCCAGCCCCAACCGCCCCAACCCCAACCACCTCCCCAGCCGCCGCCCATGCCGTCGTACATAGTCTGCAGCTGCTGCTGGTTCTGGATACTGTCAGTAGCAAATACGGTTACGCCGCACCCGGTGGTAGTTAGTTGCCACCCCTTCGACTGGAGCTGTTTATCGACTGCCTGTTGAATTCGCGATCCAAAGAACGGGTCTGCGGTCTTGACCTTGCCCCAGCAATAGCTGTGATACTGGCTGAAGTTCGCCTGATGGTTGTAGTCGGTTCGTACGTTGTCGCCCAGAGCAACAACCGAAGAGCTGAAAAGAATCGCCGATGCAAGAAGGTACCGGAAACTAGCTTTCATGCAAGAACTCCTTCTCTCTGTCGAATAAACTCCATTGCGCGGAGGGCGGTCCGTTAACCCTTGGATGCGAATCCGGGAAAACGTTGCCCGGTTTTGGATCTTGCGTCGCCAGCAGTTTACCCCAGTTGTGCGAATAAAAAGGTCATAGTCGAAATCTTGGTGAATAAGCTGCACCGATTTCGCCTAGAATTGCATCCAAACGGGGCAGCGGTGGGGTGAGACCCCTTCAAGGTATGCCGCCCGCAAGGTTCGACAACCGAAGGGAGCCCCCCACGTGTCAACATTCGTCCTCGCTCCTGAAGCCATATCGATAAGCACCATCGAGGCCGTGGCCCGCGAGGCACACTCAGGCCTGTCGGCCACACCCAAGACGCTCTCGCCGTGGCTCTTCTACGACGAAGCGGGTTCGCATCTCTTCGAAGAGATCACCGAGCTGCCTGAGTACTACCTGACCCGCACGGAGCGCGGCATCTTCAGCGATCATGCCGAGGAGATTCTTCGCGAAGCTGCTGCATCGCGAGGCCCGCACCCGGCCGGAAAGCTCACGCTGATTGAGCTTGGCGCTGGGACGGCGACGAAGACGGGAATCCTGCTCCGCGAGGCGGTGCGTCAGCAGGGAAGCATCGTCTATCAGCCCGTCGACGTGTCGGAGACTGCCCTTGCGGAGGCCACCGAGAATATTCTCGCCAACATTCCCGGCGTTGCGGTGCGCTCGCAAGTGACGGACTATACCCGCGAAGGCCTCCCGCTTGACCGGCTGCCAAACACGCGCACGCTGGCGCTTTACATTGGATCGAGCATCGGCAACTTCACGCCCGATGAGGCGCGGGGAGTTCTGCGCAATCTGCGAGCGCAGCTTCTTCCGGGTGACACGTTGCTGCTCGGCGCGGATCTCATCCCCGGGAAACATAAGAGCGAAGCGACCTTGCTCGCCGCCTATGACGATGCCGCGGGAGTGACGGCCGCCTTCAACCTGAACGTGCTCACTCGATTGAATCGCGACCTCGGGGCAGACTTCGATTTGGAGAATTTCCGCCACAAAGTGTTGTGGAACCCCGTGGCCTCGCGCATTGAGATGCACCTCGAGTCACGCATCGCACAGCGCGTCCAACTCCCGGCCAATGGTTCAACTGCGCTCACGATTGATTTCGCTGCCGGCGAGACGATCCATACGGAGAACAGCTACAAATTCACTCGTCCGACGATTAAGGGACTGCTGGCCCCGGCCCAGTTCAAGACAACGAAATCGTGGCAGGACGCCAAGGGACTCTTCGCGGTGACTCTGGCGACGGCGATCTAAACGGTTTCGCGCTTGTAGGCGCCGCTCTTGCCGCCACTCTTTCGCACCAGCACCACATCGCGTATGCGAATACCTTTATCGAGCGCCTTGGTCATGTCGTAGACCGTAAGCGCCGCAATCGATGCGGCAGTCATCGCTTCCATCTCGACTCCGGTCCCCGCGACAGTCGCAGCGGTAGCTTCAATCGCGACTCCACCCTCCGCCAGCTTTACCTGCACATCGACGAAGCTCAACGCCAGCGCATGACACATCGGGATCAGGTTCGAGGTCTGCTTGGCCGCCTGGATTCCTGCAAAGCGCGCAATCTCCAGAGGATTCCCCTTGGGATTGTGCGGGAGCGCTTCGAGCACAGCCGGCGAGAGCTCGACGAAGGCCGCAGCGACAGCTTCACGGAGAGTGGCAGCCTTCGCGCTCACATCGACCATGCGGGCCTGGCCCTCGTCGTCAAAGTGCGAGAGCTGCGGCGTCGGATCGGGCAAACCATCGGCGAGATCGTCCACGATCAGCTCGGCCGAATAGATGGCGTCCTTCTTTTTCATGCTTCCAGACTACTACCGCAGCAGAACCGTGATCTCTTCTCCGGCTGCAAATCGTTCTTTCTCCGGGGGTAGAACGGCATAGCAGTTCGCCCGCGCATTCGCGGTCAGGTCGCCCGAGCCCTGCCAGGGCACTAGCCGCACCTGCGGCCGCAAGCCGTCAGCCGTCATCTGGGCCGGCAGGACTTGCATCAAGCCAGGTTTACTCGCGGCATCCTCTGCCAGCGTCGCAAAAACAAACCGAGGTCCCCCGGCAGGCGCACCGCGCATCGCTCGAAGCAGCGGCTCAACAAAGCAGTGAAAGGTCACCTGGACCGATACAGGATTTCCCGGCAGTCCAAAAAAATGCCGCTCGGGATGGCCATCCGCGGCAGGGAGTCGCCCAAAGACGACCGGTTTGCCAGGCTGCATGCGCACTCCGGTAAAGAAGAACTCAGCGCCAAGTGACTCCAGCACGTCCTCCACCAGGTCGTACTTGCCCATGGAGACCCCGCCTGACAACAACATCAAATCGTAACGCCGGGCAGTGCGAATCGTCTCCTCCAGATAGCTTCGCCGGTCAGGAGCGATGGGAAATCGCACCGCCTCCCCCCCGGCCTGATCTACGAGCGCCGCGAGCCCATAGCTGTTGGAGTTGCGAATCTGCTGCGGCGCGGGTGTCGCTTCAATCTCCACAAGCTCGTCCCCGGTCGCAACGATAGCCACCTTCGGTTTGCGATAGACGGTCAATTGCGACTGCCCGCAAGAGGCTGCGAGCGCAATCTCCGCGCCTTCCATGACCGTGCCCACGGGAAGCACCGATTGCCCGACCCGAGCCTCGCTTCCACGCGGAACAAAATTCTCGCCGCTGCGAATCGTCCGTCCCGCCGCCGCTCGAATCGTTCCGTCCCACTGCACGACGTGCTCCACCATCACGACAGCATCGGCGCCCTCCGGAACCGGCGCACCGGTCATGATCTCGATAGCAGCATCCTGTTCGAGCGTCACTCCGAACCACTGCTCGCCCGCCCGCACCTGTCCTTCAACTCGCAGCGGCGTCGGGCCGAACTCCGCCGCACGCACAGCAAATCCGTCACGGGTCGAGCGATCGAACGGCGGCTGGTCCCGGTCCGCCAGCACTGCCTCGGCCAACACCCGGTTCCCGCAGGCGAGCAGCGGCAGCCCCTCGGCTGGCAGCGCCGGAAGCCCGCCGGAGTGGCGCAACACAATCTCCAGTGCTTCCTCAAAGCTGACGACGCCTGCCCCAATCTTGCTCATCCGTCTCTCCCGCTGAAAGAAAAAGCCCCGAGCATCCTCGCCCGGGGCTCTGATTCGCTCGCTTCGAGCGCTACTTCTTGCCGGCCTTGTAGCTCGACTTCACCTGCGCGCCGATGCCTTCGAGGATACCCTTCACGTCCGCTGCATGCGCACCTTCAGGTGCCAGCTCCAGGTACTTCTGGTAGGCCTCCACGCATCCCGGCGGCGCGACGATCTTCTGCGTCTTCGGGTCGACCGTCGCCTGCGGAATCAGCGCCTGCCCCTTGATGTAGTAAGCGTCTGCCTTGTTCGGATCGGCCGCGATGGCCTTGTCCGCTGCGGCGTCGGCCTCCGCCAGCTTGCCGTTGTTGTACAGCGTAACCGCCTCATTGAAGTAGTACATGCCTGCATTCGCCGGAAGCGTCTTGGCCGCCTGCTCGTAGGCGTCGGCCGCGGCCTTCGCGTCACCCTGCTTCGCGTAGACCTGCCCAAGCTGGTTGTACGCGACGGCTGTCACCTCGGGGCTTGGCTTCTTCGACGCTGCATTCAGCTCGATGCCCTTCTTGTAGGATGCCGCCGCATCAGCGTACTTCGCAGTGATCGCTGGATCAGTGGTCGGGGTGCCCGCCGCCTTGGCGGCCTTCGCGGCTGCGTCACCGCTGCCCAACTGGGCATCGCCCAACGTAAGCCATAGAATCCCCTCATCGGGCTTGGCGGCCGTCGCGTCCTTCATCGACTTCATGGCGGCATCATAGTTGCCGGCCTTGTTGTCCGCGCGGGCCTGGGTCAGCAGCGTATTCAGGCTCGAAATCTTCGAGTTGTTCGCCACGATCTCCGCGTTCTTCTTCTTGTAGTCCTCGAGCGCCTTCCGGTCTTCGGGCGACATCT
Organism: uncultured Acidobacteriaceae bacterium; assembly: GCA_963841335.1. Classification (GTDB taxonomy): domain Bacteria; phylum Acidobacteriota; class Terriglobia; order Terriglobales; family Acidobacteriaceae; genus Edaphobacter. Next base: position 3,143,684 of record CAWJCF010000001.1, read on the forward strand.
TGGCCAGGTACTCGGGCCGGGTCATGTCGAAGCTAACGACCTTATCGTCGCCGTTCGCCAGCACCACACTCTCGTTGAAGTCCACGCTCTTGTCTTCCGCAAAGACGAACACAACATAGTTCCCCGGAGCGATCCCGGTACCTTTGTAATCTCCGCTGGTCGGATCAATGGGAAAAGTGTACTGATACTTGCGGTCGGCCGGCTGCGAGGTCCTGTCAGTGGTAAGCCGAATCTCGGCCTTCGGCAGCGCCATTCCGGCTGCGTTGTTCACGTGGCCGTGAATACTTGCCGTCCCCTGCGCCACGGAGCGTGCCGGGTGCGCCATCGCCACAATCAGCAGCACAGCAGTCGCCAGTGTGGTGCTCATCTTCAAACCAATGCGTTTCATGCTTTCTTTTCTCCTGGCCCATGGATACGGGCGAAATCTTGTTTGCCGACAACACTTGCTACCGAATTTGGATGCTCAATGCGGCTTGGCAGCGATCGCGTACGCTATCGGATCGACTGCGCCGGCCTCACGAAATGCCCGAAGTCGCAGGACACAGCTCTCGCAGACGCCGCAGGCCTCCGTCTCGCCGGAATAGCAAGACCAACTTACATGGAACGGCGCGCCCAATTCAACTCCCAACCGCACAATCTCTTCCTTGCGCATCGCAATCAGGGGCGTTTTCACCCGAATATCCCCCTCTTTTGTGCCTTTTTCTATGAGCCGGTTGAACGCGTCATAGTACGCCGGCCGGCAGTCCGGATAACCCGAGCTGTCCTGCTCGACCGCCCCGATCACCACCGTCTTCGCCCCCAGCACCTCCGCCCAACTGACTGCCGCCGCAAGAAAATGCGCGTTGCGAAAGGGAACGTAGGTCACCGGAATCTCGCTGCCGATTGCAGCCTCGTCCACCGGAGCATCCGGAACCGCAATCCCGGGGTCGGTCAGCGCCGATCCGCCGATCCGCCGAAAGAGGTCGATCTTCAAGGGAAGCAACTCGCGCACCCCAGTCAGCCGGGCGATCTCCTGGGCAGACTTCAACTCTCGCGCCTCTGTCCGCTGCCCGTAGCTGAAATGAATCGCATACACGTCGTAGTCCCTCGCCGCCAGCGCAGCGCACACGCAGGAATCCATGCCGCCGGAGAGACACAACACAGCGCGCGGGCGAGTCGTCTCAGCCTTCGCCATCACCCGCCTCCAACTCCCTCTGTTCCTCTTCGGTCTCGTCGCCGTCGCTGCCGAGAAGCTCACGCGCCGCTTCTTCGTCCTGCTTATGCACCAGCAACCGCGCGCGAAACGCCAGCGCCAGCAGGCTGTTCGCATTCTCGCCCTGCAAAAAGCACTCAATCCCCGCCGCTTCGAGCATCCCTTTGGCCATCTGGGCGTTCGTCGGTTCGAGAAACTTGCCCACACTCACGAACTTGTCCGGATCTGCGATTCGTTCCGTCATGAAAGATAATCCCGTCTCGTTACTTGTCTTCGTACGACTGCAGGTGAGCCGTAATGGTTCCCCAGAAAAGATGCGCCCGAATCTGTACCGGGATGCGCCGCGCATCGTCCGTGTACCAGACCCAGATGTTGCCGCGGTTCTTCACGACGCCCTCGTCAGCGGTCGGCTCCACGCGAATCGTCTGGAAGGTCCCGGCCGGCGTTTTGATATCCTCCTTAGCCTCCACCTTCATGGTCACGGTGACGGTACGCATGGAATCCGCAAGCGGAAACTTGATTGTCTGGCCGACCACCATCGGCTGCGACGCCGCATAAAAAATCGCCGAAAGCGAATCCGTCACGCAAGCCGGAATCGACGCCGTCTGCTCCTTCGCGGTCCCCTTCACAAGATTGCGTTCGACCTGCTTCTGCTTACCCTGGCTGTAATCGAAGCTCAGGTCGCTGGAAACCTTGCGCCGGCCCTCCTGCAACTGTTTGCTGAAGCCGGTCGAGCATCCGGTCTTGGTATCGAACCCCGCCTGAAACTTGTCGACGACCGGAAACAGCATCGTCACCGCCCCAATCGAGCCGCCCGAGGCGTTAATCTTCTGCACCGTCCCATCCTGCTCCAACTGAAAGGTCGCCGTGCCTGCCGTAAAGACACGCCAGTCCACCGTATAGTTCAGGGTTCGCTTGGCAGGGTAGACAAAGTCCGCGTGTGGGGGCTGAAGCGTCGGAATGACGACGGGTGCCTTAGGGGTCAGACCCAGCAGTTGGGCCCTTGTCGGCAGCGAGATGACGCTGCACAACGCCAATAGAATCAGTCCGGGAGAGAGGGAACGCTTCGACAAAGGCAAGAACTCGCACAAAAAAATGTGTGGGCGTTTTTCGCGCCAGCTCCCACGCCTTAGCGCAGACCCCTCATCACCCCGTGGTGACTGAGAAAAAGCCGGACCGCCAGCGCCAGATAAATAGCGCCGGCACCCATAAGAGCATTGTACTCGCGGTGGTGCCGCCATTGCGCGGAAGAAAATCTTCCCCCACTCGCATTCTCATTGGCTGGAAACTGTGCTGGCGTAGGCCTCGGGAGCAGCCGCGGCACCTTGGCCGCATACTCGTCGAACCCGGCAAAGTGCTGTCGCAGATACACTTCCTCCGAGCGAATCGTCGGCAGATAAATCGCAACAAAGAGAAGGACAAGCGACACAAAGACCACGAGGCTTCCCGCAGCCAAAGCAAAACCCGAGGCAATCAGAATCGACCCCAGATACAGCGGATTCCGCGTGTAGGCATACGGCCCTGTCCGCGTCAGCTCAGCATTCTTGCGGACATATCCTGCCGCATACGCCCGCAGCCAGACGCCCGGCACCACCAGCAGCAGACTCAACGCCATCGTCTTCCACGTCGGATGCGCCATCCACAGAAACACCGCGGCAAAGACAAATCCCAGCGGAACCCGGATGCGTCGTGCAATCTTCTGCCATGTCGTTCGCTCACTCATGCCGTTGCTCAAGCTACACCTTATCCTGTCCGGCCTTCTCCGGAACGCCAAGAAGCTCCCGCGCCGCCTCGACCACCTCATCCACCGTAATCTCGCGTAGGCCCTTTTCGGTCTCTGCATGCCGCGAATGATCCAGCAAACTCGAAGCATGCCGTAGCACCCGCGACCGCGTGCCATACGGCCCATTTCGCGCTGGGTCGGTCGGTCCATAGAGCCCCACAACGGGCCTCTCCAGCGCCGCAGCCAGATGCAGCGGACCCGTATCGCCCGCAACCACCATCGCCGCCCGCCGTACCAGCGCAATCAACTGCCCGACAGTGCAGGGAACCAACGCCGCAGCGCCCCCGCTCGTCTCCACCACACGCCTCGCTGCCGCATCCTGCGCTGACGATGTATTCACCAGCGTGAGAAATCCCGCATGTTTCAGCGCAGCCGCCAACTCGCCGTAACGCTCAGTTGGCCACTGCTTCGCTCCCCACCCCGCCGTCGGAGCCATCACCACAAACGGCCGCACCTCTCCCGCAAGCACCCCATCGCACCACGCCTCCGCCACAGCATCCACCGGCAGCGTCACCTTCGCAGGCGGCAGCGCCTCCCCAATTGCCGAGCCCAACAACTCGCAGCCCTGCTCCACCACATGCTGAGCCGTCATCCACACCTTGCGCCGGTACAGCCACGCCGCCGGACCCTCGCGCGGTTCCGCAGGCCCCACAAAATCCTCCGCTCCCGCCATCCGTCCCACCACCGCCGACCGTATCGAACCCTGCATATCCACACACAGGTCATAACTCCCCGCGCGCAGCCTCCCACGCAGAGCAAGAATCTCCCGCGCCGTCTTCACCGTCCAGGGCCGCCGCTTCCAGCTACGTGTCGGCACCAAAATCCGCCGATCCACCAGCGGGCGCCGCGCATCTCTTACCGCCCGCGCCCCCCCATGCCTGATCTCCAGCAGCTCTTTCCATGCCGGCTCAATCGCCCAATCGATGACCCACTCCGGATGCAACTTCCGCATCGCCGCCACCGCTGGCATTGCATGAAGCACATCTCCCATTGCCCCGATCCTCACCACGAGCACGCGAAACGCACGATCGCCCACGGCAGCGCCGGCACCATGTGACAGATTGGGTTCCATGGCCAAGCCACAATTTTCTCACGCAATCAAAACCGCGCAACCGCAATCAGTGCCTTCTGCGGTCCAGTCGCCCCACCATCCCCACCAATTGCGACAGCGCCTCCTGTTCATGCAGCAACTCCACGCTCAACCGCGCCACCACAACCGGCCCAAGCGTCTCCAGATAACCAAGCAAAACCGGCGTCAGCTTCACCGCATCCTTCTCCGTCGTCACGAACGCATTCGCCTCTACCTGACGCGCGCGCTTCAACAGAAGACGAACGTCGTCGTCGCTATAAGCGTGGTGATCCGGAAAGAAGATCGCATCCATCGGCTGGTACCCTTGCTCCGCCAGCATCTTCGTAAAACCCTCAGGCCGAGCGATGCCGCAAAACGCAAACGGCCGCGAAGGTAGCGCTACCTCCCCGCCTTCCCCGACGCTAAGCGTCCGCCGGATCACCCAGATCACCGGCGTCTTCTTGCCACTCAATCCCGCCACCACACTGTGCAGAAAGTCCTCCTCTTCTTCGCGTATCACGACGATGTCCGCTCCAGCCAGCGCCGTCAGTGGCTCGCGAAGATTCCCTGCGGGCAGCAGCGCATCCTCCACATCCGCCTGCGTCAACAGAACGATGTCCACATCGCGAGCTAGCTGCCGATGCTGGAATCCATCATCCAGCAGGTGCACCACCAGCTTCTCCGACGGCTCATTCCGCTCCGCCAACACTCCCGCCTCGTAGCGGTCCGCCCCCTCATAAACCGGTACACCCGACTGCTGGGCCAACAGCACCGGCTCATCGCCATGCCAGGCCGCGTCATCAAACGGCTCCACGCGCGTCGTCAGCGCCGAGCCGCGCCTGTACCCCCGAGTCAGAATCCTTACCGCATATCCGCGATGCCGCAGCGTCTTCGCCAGCATCAGCACCATCGGCGTCTTGCCCGCGCCACCCGCAGAGACGCTGCCCACGCTGATCACTGGATTCGGCAGCCGATGCTGCTTCAACCACCCCCAACGAAACATCTGCTGCTTCAGAGCCAGAACCGCGCCATACAGCGGAACCAGCGGCAGAAGCAGCGGTCGTCGCGCACTCATCGTCGGCTCACGGGCCTTTCCTTCAGCAAAGTTGTCAGCGCCTTCACGGTTCGGCCCGTAGCTCCCGACTGCTGTTCGAAGACCCCGCGCCCGCGCTCACCCAGCGCCCGCGCATTTTCAGTATCTCGCAACAACGCCATAAGCGTCTCTTCCAGCTTCTCACGCGCGACAATCCGGATCGCATCTCCCGCCCGCATCCTCTCCACCACCTCACGAAAGTTCTCATACGAAGGCCCCATCACCACCGGCACCGCAAACTGCGCCGGTTCCAGCGGATTATGCCCACCCTTCGCCACCAAACTCCCCCCCACAAACGCCACCGCCGCAATTCCGTACATCGACGCCAGGTCGCCAATCGTATCCAGCAGCAGAATCGCGCCACCAAAAATCGGCTCCGTCGCAACCATCAACTGACTGCAGCGAAAAAAAGGACAGCCCGTCTTCCGCACAAGCCCCTCCACTTCGCCAAACCGATCAGGATGCCTCGGAGCAATCAGCAGAACCGCATCCGGAACCTCCTTCTGCAGACTCGGCCAAGCCGCGAGCAGTATCTCCTCCTCATTCGCAAGCGTGCTTCCCGCCACCACCAACCGCGCCCCATGCAGCAGCGAACCGATGCGCTTCGTCATCTGGCTCGCCTCCCGCGCCTGCACGTCATACTTCAAATTCCCCGCAAACCGAACCCGATCCGCCGGAGCGCCAATCTGCACCAGCCGCTCCGCGGTCTCCTCGCTCTGCGCAAGAAACAGGGAAATCCTCTCCAGAAAAGGCCGCCAAAGCCGCCGCAGCCGCATATACCGCGGAAACGATCTGTCGGAGACTCGCGCATTCACCACCGCCATCGGAATCCGGCGCCCCGCGCACTCCACAATCAGCCGCGGCCAAAGCTCGCTCTCCATCAGAACCAACATCTTCGGCTGCAGCACGTCTAAATACCGCCGAACGCTGAACGCAAAATCCAGTGGCAGATAGAACACCGGCGAATCCACCAGCCTCTCCTTCGCCAATCGCTGTCCCGTCTCCGTCGTCGTCGAAACCGCAACCACCCAACCCGGCAGCGCGACTTTCAACTCGCGAATCAACTGCGCAGCCGCCAGCACCTCACCCACCGAGACCGCATGCACCCAGACGACATCCCGCCCCTCGACGGCCTCACGCAAACCCTCCGGAACCCGCCCCAGTCGCCCCAGCAAACCCGCACGATACCGTCCGCTCGTCGCCATGCGCACAAGCCAGTACGGAGCCCCCACCACCAGGACTGCAAGCAGCATCGCGCTATACACCAACATCACCGTAGCCAGCCCCCCGCTTTACCTTGTGCGCCAGCGAAGATGATAATCAACTTGCCCATGAAGTCCTACCGGTCCCCTGCAATTATCTTTCCTGTCGCCCTCGTAATCTGCCTCTTAGCGGTCAGCTCCCACGCCTCCGACAAGGCAAAGAAGGCCCCGCCGCCAAAACCTGCCAACCAGTACGCAGCCTTCGACGCCCACCCCAACGAGCACGTCACCGTAGCCGCCGAACCCTGCGACGACCCCAAAGACTGCGAATTCTTCCGCCTGCCTTACAACTCCCACGGCTTCCTCCCCGTTCGCGTCATCTTTACCAACGACAGCGACAACGCCCTCACCCTCGACGACGCCCGCATTCAGTTCATCTCCGCCAACAACGACAAGATCCCCGCCGCTACCGACGACGACATCCAGCGCCGCCTCTTCTCCACCAAGAGCGTCAAGGGCCGCGAAGTCCCCCTGCCCCTACCTCTCCCGCCCATCCATCTCCACGACAAGCCCGTCGACAAACAAATCACCGAGGACGACAACGACTTCGGCTTCACCACCAGCACCGTAAAGCCCCACTCGACGCTTGCTGGATACCTCTTCTACGACACGCACCAACTCAACGACCAGCCCCTCAAAGGCGCCGAAATTTACATCAAGATGGTCTACACCGTGCCCGACAAGAACGGCGAAAAGAAGCAGCTCTTCGACTTCAACATCCCCTTCGACAAGTGGCTCGCCGCACAGTCCACCGCTCAGCCCACTTCAAAAACGACCCCCTGACTCGATCTCGCGTTGCGTTAAGTTGAAGCGTCATCTCGACCGGAGACGGCGCACTTGCCGTCGTAGTGGAGAGACCCCCGTATTTCGTCTGGTCCGGCAACTCTACTCGGACTGCCGAATCAACTAATCTGTTTCCAGCATGGAATCTCTTAACCTCCGCCCCGCCACGCCCGCCGACGTCCCGCAAATTCTGCAATTCATCCGCGACCTCGCCACCTACGAGCGCGAACCCGACGCCGTCCACGCCACCGAAACCGACCTCCTCCGCGACGGCTTCGGCCCGGTCAAGCGTTTCGACTGCGTCATCGCCGAACTCAACGAAAACGGCGCCACCACACCCGCAGGCTTCGCCCTTTACTTCTATAACTACTCCACCTGGCGAGGCCACGCCGGCATCTACCTCGAAGACCTCTACGTCGGCCCCGAGCATCGCGGGAAGGGAATCGGCAAGGCCCTCCTCACCCGTGTCGCTGCTATCGCCGTAGCCGAAGGCTGCCCTCGCTACGAATGGAGCGTCCTTGACTGGAACCAACCGTCCATCGACTTCTATCACTCGCTCGGGGCCGTCATGAAGTCCGAGTGGAAGGGCATGCAGGTCTCCGGCGAAGCCCTTTCCGCTCTCGCCGCGCAGAGCAAATAACAGAATGCCGTTTTTTTCCCCACACTAATGCACAAACTTGTTCCCATGTGCGAGAATTCTGGGGTCGCTCAACCACCGTAATCTCTCCGGAGCAACCCATATGCCTGAAGAAATCGAAAAAATTCTATCCTTTGAAATCGAACGTGACGGCGACACCGCCGTCGTCAAATGTCACGGCCGATTGGTGCTGGGCACATCCGAAGAACTCTACCAGGCGGTGAAACCTCTACTGCCTCAGACAAAAGTCGTGGTCATTGACCTGGCAGACCTCACCTACGTGGACAGCATGGGACTTGGCACGTTGGTGCGTCTCTACGCAACTTCCCGGCAAGACGGATGCGAGTTCAAGTTGCTTCACCTGGGCAAGCAGCTCCGCAATGTGCTGAAGATGACGAATCTCCTTTCTGTCTTCAGCCAGGCGGAAGACCATGGCGTAAACATCGCCTGATCGTACCCGATCGGCACGGGTAGAAGACTACACCCGCCTCCAAACGGACATCCTCGACTAAAACTGCGCAACGGACACGTCACCGGCGAAGCCCCGCCAGCGCTCGCCGCGAGAGCAGTAACCATCCTCCGAGTTCGACAGTCTAAGACTTTAGCTGCATCCACATGTACCCAGTTGGATGCGGGCAGGCGAATTAATCCTTTTGCAACCAAAGAGAGACCGGATAACAATACGCATACTGTTCGAAAAACCTGGGGCCGGAGGTTACGAATATGGCGTCGTCTGATTATTTTGAGGAGCTGTATGGTGTCACCGAAGAGCAAGCTCTAAACTTCTGGGTCTCTCATCTCCACGAAGCGATAGGCACAGAGCAGTGGTCCCAGATTTGCGACTCAACGGGTATCTACCTTGCCAGCGTCCTCGGTCATTTTTGCCTGCAGCCGGTTCACCGGACGGAGATTCTTGCTTCCGACTACACTCCCGGCGATCACGAATTCCGGCAGTTCGCCGACCTCACCCAGATCGCCGAGCTCATGATGCGGCAACTCACCAGCGCCAAAAACCCTCTCTGGATGGAGTCCGCCGGCGCACACATTCTCCTCTACGCCGGATTCTTCCAAAGCCAGAATAAGGACCGCCACAACATCGGCTTCTACTCAAACATGGGCAGAGAGTGCTATCTCATGGCGGCCGTAGGAAAGAGAGAACGAATCATGAAGCAGATGGCGGCAGGCTTCAGTCAATATCTCTTCCACCTGGCCAACCTCCATCAACATCTCCACGAAAGCCGATATCTCATCAAGCCTGAAAACTAAATAACCGGTTTTTTTGCGGTTCAGATTACAAGTTTCTTGATATTGTGGGCCATCATGCCCAGCGAGAACGTTACGAGCTTCACGACCGTCGACCGCACCGCCGACCCCAACTTCTTCCTTCACTTCCTCGACGAAGTCAACAAGCTACCCGGCATCGAAGTCTGGAAAGCGATCATCCTGGATGGTCTCCGCCTTCAGCCCGGAATGAAGGTCTTGGATATAGGCTGTGGCATCGGCACCGACTCCTTTGACCTCGCAGCCCGCGTCGGTCCTGCCGGTCTCGTCACCGGAGTGGACTTCAGCGAAACCCTGATCGCCGAAGCAACCCGCCGCGCAGCCGGCCGCAATCTCCCCGTGGTCTTCGAGGTGGGCGACGCCCAGGCTCTCCGCTTTCCCGACGGCACCTCCGATGCAGTCCGCACCGAGCGCATGCTCATGCACGTTCCCAACGCGAAACAAGCCCTCTCCGAGATGGCCCGTGTCCTCCGCCCCGGCGGCCGCATGGCAGTCCTCGACTTCGACTGGGAATCCCTGTTCTTCGACTCCCCCTACAAAGACACCACCCGCAAAATTGCCAACTCTTTCTGCGACGGTCTGAAGAACGGGTGGATCGGCCGCCAACTCCCGCGCCTCTTCCGTGAGGTCGGCATGACCGACGTCTCCATCACCTTTCGGACTGTCGCCTTCCCGTTGAGCTTCCTCCAACTGCTCATCGGCGGACACGTAGCCCAGGCCGTCTCCGCCGGCACCCTCTCCGAGCAGGAAGCCAACCAGTGGTGGACCCACCTCGCACAGGCCAACGACGAAGGAACACTCTTTTGCGGCCTTACCGCATCCATCGTCTCCGGCACCAGGCTTTGAGCGGTGCTCAACTCGCGATGCGAGCCGCAAACGATTGCTTCATCGACGCCGAATCTCTCAAGGCCTCGCTGGCTCAGGCACGTAAAAGCTGACTTGTTGGCGCCTACCAGTAGCACCCACGGTATCCGTGCCAGTATCCGTAGTATCGCGCCCGCCAATACGGATCGTACGGAGTGTACGCTCCATACGGATATGGATATGGATACGGGTAAGCTCCGTAATAGTTGGGATAGTATCTGTAACCGCACCAGCAGCGGCGGCTCAACAAGACAACGAGTAGAATCAGGCAAAGCATGACGATCCTCGCGAACGGCGCATAATCAGCAGCGCCCGCAGAAGAATACGCCAGCAGCCCCGCGCCGGTTCCATAAATCGCATTTGGCAGGAGAAACTCGATCCCGTGAAGAAGTTTCACGTTCACCGGCGTGGTCTCGCAGTCCCGAAGCCGCCCTGCAGGCCGCAAAACGAAGTTGCCAAATCGTTCTCTACGGCTTCATCGCCGCCGCCATCTTCGCCTTCATCTCAGGCGGAATCTTCGGGAACAAAAACGCAATCTGCAACCGCATACTCCACGACGAACCGGCCACCGGATGCACTGCATTTCCGTAAAACGCCGCCGAGATATTCACCGGCTGGAATCCCAGCTTCATGATTCGTCCCGCGCCACCGCCTACCGGCACGGTCCACACATTGTCAGGAGAAGCCTTCCAGTTTGCATTGATGATTGGTGACATCGTCAGATACCAGCCCTTCTTCATGTTGTAGTTGATGAAGTACTGCAGCATCATCTGGTTCACAGGCGTTCGTCCGCCCGAACCCGCCACCGACCACACATTATTCACCAGCGCCCCGATCGTCCACGGACCTGGCTGCGTCAGTGCAACAACCGAAGGGCCGATGCTGAGCTTTCCCTGTCCCAGCACCTTGCTCGTAGCCGTAGGCAGGACAAACGCAGGCCCGGCTCCAATAATCAATTTGTGCGTCTTCGCCGGCGTAAAGAAAAGCGTCGGATTCATATCCCCAAACCCCGACACTCCCGCCGCGTTCTGAACCGCCGTCGCCGCAAAATAGGCAGGCGTGTTTTCGACAATCCCGTAAACCTCTAGGTTCGCCGTACCCGGAGCAGGCTGATAGATGATCGGCGTAATCCAGCGAACGATCATGCTTACTTGGTCGTTCAGTTTCACCGGAACCACCGGCTGGATGTTCAACACATTCTGGATGCGGTTGTACGGCCCAATCCCGAAGTTGTCATTGTTCTGCACCGGAACGCTGATCAGGCTCGAAACAGGGTTCTGCGTCGCCTTCGCCAGGTCCGCCGTCCCGCCTCCAGCATCGGGTGCCGGTTGCGTCGCAGCCGCTTGTTGGGCTCCCAAACGGCCTCCCGGACAGAGAATCCCGCACAGCAAGATCACAGGCAACAAAGCTCCCGACGGTCGGCTTCTCATGGTGCGTCCATTCCAAGCCTCAGCACGCCACATATCACGCCTGGCTTTAAAGATTTCTGTCGCTCGTTGTGATCATAGGGAAGGCCGGCCACCCGTCAAACTAGCAGTTCTAACAGTGATCATCATTAAAGCGATGCAGAATCGCACTCTACGATCTGCGCCCCACGCGCTTGACCCTGGAGTCGTTCACTTCAATGCAGTTATGGTTTGCATCGGGCAGCGCCGGTGCGTCGCAGAAGATTATGTCTGGACGCCGAGAAATCTGCCCATGGTTCCGAAGGTGGGCTCGGACCTCGATTCGTCATGGTCCTGCTGTCTCCGTGGTTGTTGCCTCGCGCCCGGAACAGCCCGAGGTTCCTTGACGTCTTGAATCCAATTGCCGATCGTCGTCACGATGCGCGCCGCTGCCAGACGACGCGATGCCTGTTCGGTCTTCGTGCCACCCTGAAACTCGCTGAGCATCCGCGGCTCCTGGCGGTCCTCGAACACCTGAAGCGTCCACGCATTGCCTTCCTTTGGGGAAAGCAGAAAGATGGCTCGCACACTCCTGACCACAAACTCGACGACTCCAACGCCGTTCTGAACGTCAAGACGAGGTTCCAGCTCCATCTTTTCCTTGCTGGTGAAGTCGAAGGACTCCTCGATGCGACCGCCGAGCTGCAGCAGCAGTCTCTCTCGCTCACTATCCCTGCGCCGTTCTTCTTCCTCTGCGATCTTACGGTCTGCATCTGCCACTACTTTGCGAGCCTGCTCAAACACGTCTACCAGCGCCTGATCCATGGGGAGGGACCTCTTAAGTCAGTATGACTGCCCCAAAGTCATCTCCCCACCCCACAAAAGGGGTATTCCCACAAAGAGTTCCAAGCCCAATGCAATCCGTCGGCTGGGTGACGCAGGCCTCGCCGCTTGACGCCGCCGCTATAATAGAAACAGGGGGCAAGACCAGAATCCAGGCAGATCGGCTGCGATCGAAATGCAGCTAACTCACATGCATGGAATACTTTGCGACTTGTCACTCTGAAAAATCAATAGTTTTCGAGCGAACTCCGAACCTAACGTCTCTGTTTCGAAGACTTTGACAAAACTACAGGGGAGTGGGGGAAGCATACTTGGCAAGAAAGATCAGAGTCATCGGCGGAGGCCTCGCAGGCCCTGAAGCCGCCCTCCAGGCCGCAAAACGAGGCTGCGAAGTCGACCTCTACGAGATGCGCCCCACCCGCTCCACCGAGGCCCACCAGACCGCCGACTTCGCCGAACTCGTCTGCTCCAACTCCCTCAAATCCGAGTCCGAAAACACCGCTCCCTGGCTCCTCAAACAGGAGATGCGCCGCGCCGGCAGCATCCTCCTCACCGAAGCCGACGCCACCGCCGTCCCTGCCGGCCACGCCCTCGCCGTCGACCGCATCGAATTCTCCAAACGCGTCGCCGCCCGCATAGCCGCCGAACCCAGAATCACCGTCCACCGGGAAGAAGTAACCCGCCTGGAAGAAAACGACCCCAACACCCTGACCATCCTCGCGTCCGGCCCGCTCACCAGCCCCGCCCTGGCCGCCGAACTCCAGCGCCTCACCGGCTCCGAGCACCTCGCCTTCTACGACTCCATCTCCCCCATCGTCGACGCCACCACCATCGACATGGACAAGGTCTACTTCGCCGCCCGCTGGGACAAAGGCACCGCCGATTACATCAACTGCCCCTTCACCAAAGAAGAGTACGACCGCTTCCTCGAAGCCCTCACCGCAGCCGAAACCGTCCCCCCCAAAGAATGGGAACAAATCCCCACCTCACCCATACACCGTCATCCTGAGCGGAGTGCCCTGAGCGAGCCGCAGGCGAGTCGAATGGGCACGGAGTCGAAGGACCCCGAGGGAGCCCGCGTAACCCAGACCCCCAGCCCCTTTTCAACCTCGAACCAGCCGCTCCAATACTTCGAGGGCTGTCTCCCCATCGAAGAGACCGCCCGCCGAGGCCGCGACACCCTCCGCTTCGGTCCTATGAAGCCCGCGGGCCTCACCAATCCCAAGACGGGCAGATGGCCCTACGCCGCAGTCCAGCTCCGCCAGGAAAATCTCCGCGCCGACAGCTACAACCTCGTAGGCTTCCAGAACCACCTCAAATTCGGCGAGCAAAACCGAGTTCTCAAGCTCATCCCCGGCCTCGAAAACGCGACGTTCCTCCGCTACGGCCAGATCCACCGCAACACCTACATCCACGCCCCATCGCTCCTCACCGAAACCCTCCAGCTCAAAGCCCACCCGAATATCATGGTCGCCGGCCAACTCTCTGGCGTAGAAGGCTACACCGAATCCATAGCCAGCGGCATGCTTGCCGGCATCTACGCCGCAGCCATAGCAAGAGGAACCACCCCCACACCCGCACCACGCATCAGCGCCAACGGCAGCCTGACCCACTACATCACCCACTCCGAAACAAAAAAATTCCAGCCAGCCAACATCACCTTCGATCTCCTCCCCCCGCTCGAAGAAGACCTTCGCAAAAAAATCCGCGACAAAAAAGAACGCCACCGCCTCCAGTGCGACCGCGCTCTGGAGGCCTGGAACGAGTGGCTGGCAACAGTCACATTATCTGCGTCGTCATCCTGAACGGAGTGAAGGATCCCTGTATTTGTCTTTCGCTTTGGCCTCTAACCCAGCCGACCAAGATGCTGACCCACACTACTACTCCTTCTTTTTATTCCTCGCCTTCACCTTGAACCAGATCGGACTCCCGATAAACCCGAAGCTCTCCCGAATCTGATTCCCCAAAAACCGCTCAAACGAGAAGTGCAGCTTCACATCCTTATCGGTAAACAGCACAAAAGTAGGCGGAGCCACAGCAGCCTGCGTCATGTAATAAATCCGCACGCGCTTATTCATCGGCACACTCGCCTTCTGAAAATCCACTCTCTCCAGAAAGCGGTTCATCTGCCCGGTCGTCACGCGCTTCCGGCGCTCCCGAGCAACCAGCTCCACCTTCTTGAACACCGACTCAACATTCTTCCCATCCGCAGCCGAGATAAACAGCAGCGGAGCATAGTCCAGATACTTCAGATGGTCCCGCACCTGCTGCTCATAGGCCTTCTGGTCGGCAGGAGGCTTGCCATCAAACAACCGCATCCCATCCTTCCCCGTCTTCGTCATCAAATCCCACTTGTTGATGACGATAATCACCGACTCGCCCGCTCTCATGCGCATATCCGCCGATGTTCGCATCCAGCGCAGTCACACCCTCAGCCGCATCAATCAGCAGCAGCGAAACATCCGCAGCCTCCAGATGCTTCCGCGCCATAATCACCGACAGCTTCTCCGCCATCAGCTTCGTCTTGCCCTTCCGCCGAATCCCCGCCGTATCCACAAACCGGAACGCATGCCCATCCCGCTCCACCACCTCATCCACCGCATCGCGCGTCGTCCCCGCAATCGGCGACACAATCGCACGCTCTGTACCCGTCAGTGCATTCAGCAGCGTGCTCTTACCCGCATTCGGCCGCCCAATAATAGCGATCTTCGTCTCGCGGCTCTCATACTCCCCATGCGACCGCAGCCTCCGCACCCGCTTCGCCGGTTCTGCCGAAGCACCCGGAGAAATACTGTAGTCCGGGCCGCTGGCATCCTCTTCAGCCTCGTCGTTCTCCGTCAGCATCACCTCCGGTTCTTCGATCACCTCGGGCTCCGGCAGGACCTCAAACACAGCATCCAGCAGATCCCCAATCCCATTCCCATGCTCCGCCGAAATCGGCAGCACATTCCTGAACCCCAGCCGCCGGAAGTTCTCCGCCTGCGATTGCATCGCCTCGGTATCCATCTTGTTCACCGCAAGAAACACCGGCTTCCCGCCACGCAGCAGCAGCCGCGCCAACTCCATGTCCGGCGAAGCCAAGCTCCGTCCGCCCATCCACGACCATCACGATCGCATCGGCCTCATCCAACCCCACCTCTCGCCTGCCGAAAGATCTCCGCCGGAATCAGCGCCTCATCATCCGGCACCACTCCGCCCGTATCGACGATGCGAGCCGCGCGATCCATCCACTCAATCTCGCCATAGATGCGGTCCCGCGTAATCCCCGGCTCATCCCCCACAATCGACCGCCGCGACCCCGTCAGCCGATTGAACAGCGTGCTCTTCCCCACATTCGGCCGCCCGCAGATCGCAATCAGCGGCAGCTCCCGCGCAGCAACGCTCTCCGTCTCTGTCGCCATTTGCGAGGCCAGCAGCTCAACCTCGCGCCAATCCTCGTCGTCGATCCTCTCGCGCCCCGCCACGTTCTCCGACCGAGGAGTCTGCCGCCCCACAATCCCATCCGCAGGCTTCGAAAACCCACTCCGCTCCGCAGCCACAGGCTTCTTCGGCGCAGGTCGATCCCGGCTGAATCGCCTTCGCTTCTCTCCTTGTCCGGCGACTTCTTCGTCACCCGCGCAGCCTTCTCCGCCGCCGCGCGCTTGGTCGAGAGAATCTTCCTCTTCCGCGGATCCACCGCTCCTGTCGTCGGCGCAGTCCTCGGAGCACGCCCCTTCTTCGGCCGCGTGCTCGCCTGCCGGTGTTTCTTGCCTAATCTCTTTTTTTCTCGCGCCATTTGTCTAAGTGCCTTCCGACGCAACAGCGCCAACACTCATTATAGGGACGCGGGGATTACGCGCAGCCGGCGTTTCCAAATGTCTATTTCGCAGGTCACCGCTTGTCGAAGCTTATTGAGCAAGGGAATTGAGGACGGAAATCACCTGGCGATCATTGTCTCTTGCGATCTTTATCTGATTGAGAGTTGCGAGGATGCCCTCTCGGCTTAGTTCGTACTGAAGTCCACCTTCGTCCACTTCGGTAGCCCGATGTTCAGCGGAAAA
Source organism: uncultured Acidobacteriaceae bacterium (assembly GCA_963841335.1). GTDB lineage: Bacteria > Acidobacteriota > Terriglobia > Terriglobales > Acidobacteriaceae > Edaphobacter. Next base: position 3,159,916 of record CAWJCF010000001.1, read on the forward strand.
CCTGATTCTGTCTTTGTCGTGAAGGAGTTTTTCCGGTTTTCTATGCCCATCTTGCTCCATTTGAGTATAAAGACGGTCGAAAGCCTTCGTAGTCTGGTATTGGCTGCTATCCCAAGAAATCAACATTGAAAGAGCAAGCTCATAGTAATAGTCGTTTGCGACGTTGAATTCATTGGTCAGAGCGCCAACCTCCTGTCGAGAGATTTGGTGGCCGGTTCGAGATCGGTAGCTTTTTTCCATGAGCCTCAGAGAGTTCAAGTCTTCTGTTTCTAATGGATCCTTCTTAGAAAGCACGCGGGAAAGCACGCCAAACTCACTGGGGGTAAGTTGGTCAACCGTCGAATCAGGAGATTTGGCTGAGACCGTAAAGGCGAAGACCACTGACGCCAGAATGAACAGCAGCAACGGCACACTGTTGATGAAGTCGTGGCGTAGTCTTCCTTGCTGTGGAATCGTGCTCTCATCGAATAATCCATAGTTCGGAACAGAAATATACATTCCTGCTCCATAGCCGAAGATCTTCAGGAACAAGCCTGGTTCCGTGGCGAGAATAAACAAGCGAAGGCCGTACGCCACTCCAATGGCCCATCCAAGGCAAAGTATGATGCTGACCACCCAACCTGACGTATACAAGAAATGACGGGACAAACTCCATCCGATCTTGCGGCCGACCCATGTTGAGAACAAACATCCGAAGAAAAAAGCCATATGTCGCCTTCCGAACCCCAGGGGGCTGGGGCCACGCTTCAAATTCTTTCCAAAGCGACAGGTGTCCCAGATTACATCCACTAGAAGTGGCTTTGAGCAGCTACGCTGGCGCGCTCCCAACCCAACCCAGTTGACAAACCCGATACTCAGAACCCCTCGCAGGGAAGCCAAACCGACCGCCACACTCGCAAAGTCTACCGAGCTCCAGACCCGAAGTCCAGACCTAAAGTATCTACTTCTAATACTTTGCACACTTTAAGGCGGGGAGGGGAGGGGTACAGCTATGATGGGATCAGACTGCCCCGGATGTCCACCTCAGCTCCCATCTCGATCACACCCGCTCCACTCGGAGAACCTGCCCAATCTTCACGATTTCTTCGCCCCCGGCGGCATGCTCTCCCGCTCCACCCTCGCCTTCGAGCATCGTCGCGGCCAGTACGAGATGGCCCGAGCCATCGAATCCGCCTTCAAAGAAAAGCGTCACCTCATCGTCGAAGCCGGCACCGGCACCGGCAAAACCCTCGCCTACTTATTGCCCGCCCTCCGCCTCGCCCGCGAGCGTAGCAGCGCATCATCATCTCCACCGGCACAAAAAATCTCCAGGAGCAGCTCTACTTCAAGGACGTCCCCTTCCTCGAATCGCTCCTCGGCCCGCTGAAAGTCTGCTACATGAAGGGCCGCAGCAACTATCTCTGCCGCCACAAGCTCTACGCCCTGCGCGACAACCCAATCCTGAACGGATTGGAGGAGATAGACCAGTTCCACCACATCGCGCAGTGGGAAAAAACCACCGAAACCGGCGACCGCGCCGAGATCGACGCCCTCCCCGAAACCTCCCCGCTCTGGCAGAAACTCGACGCCCGCACCGAGGCCTGCCTCGGCCAGACCTGCCCCGACTGGGAGCGCTGCTTCATCACCACCATGCGCCGCAAAGCGCTCGAGTCCGACATCGTCATCGTCAACCACCACCTCTTCTTCGCCGACCTCAGCATCAAGCAGCAGGCCGCCGGCGCGCCCGACGCAGGCATTCTCCCCGAAGCCGCAGCCGTCATCTTCGACGAAGCCCACGAGCTCGAAGAGGTCGCCAGCAACTACTTCGGCATCGGCCTCTCCACCCAGCGCATCGACGAGCTCACCCGCGACGTCGAGATCATGCTGCAAGCCAAAAAAGCCAGCACCACCGCCATCGAGAGCGCCACCGACACCCTCCGCGAGCGCTCCCGAATGTTCTTCGCAATCCTCCCCGCCGAAATCGCCGGCCTCGCCGCCGGAACCGGCCGCATGCCCTTCCACAACCGCGAAGCCTTCCTCGAAGAGAGCGGCGACTACTACACCGGCGTCCTCAACGCCCTCACCCGCCTCGAAGGCGAGCTCGAATACCTCAAGAACGTCGAAGAAGCCCCCGGCCTCCGCAAACGCGCCGCCGACATCCGCGGCCACCTCGCCTTCCTCCTCGAATCCCCCGACCGCAACACCGTCTTCTGGATCGAGCGCCGCGCCGCCGGCGGAGTCCGCAACCTCGCCCGCGGAGCCTCTCACGCCGCCTTCCACACCCACCTGCAGGCCACGCCCATCGACGTCTCCGAACTCCTCACCTCCACCCTCTTCGACAACTACAGCTCCGTCATCCTCACCTCCGCCACCCTCACCGTCTCCGGCGGCTTCGACCACATCCGCCGCCGCCTCGGCCTCACCACCACCCGCGAGCTAGTCGTCCCCTCGCACTTCAACTACGAAAAACAAGCCCTCCTCTACCTCCCGCCCAACATGCCCGATCCGCGCGAGCCCGACTTCCCCGAAAAAGCCGTCGAGCGCATCCGCCGCGTCCTCGAGATCACCAAGGGCCGCGCCTTCTGCCTCTTCACCAGCTACGCCCAGATGCGCCACGCCTACGAGCGCCTGCTCGCCGAGCTTCCCTACCCGCTCCTCCTCCACGGCACCGCCCCGCGCCACGTCCTGCTCCAGCAGTTCCGCGACACCCCCAACGCCGTCCTCTTCGGAACCTCCTCCTTCTGGCAGGGAGTCGACGTCCAGGGCGAGCAGCTCTCCTGCGTCATCATCGATCGCCTCCCCTTCGCCGTCCCCTCCGACCCCGTCGTCGAGGCCCGCATGGAGGCCATCGAAGCCCTCGGCGGCAAGCCCTTCTTCGACTACCAGGTCCCCAACGCCGTCATCACCCTCAAACAAGGCTTCGGCCGCCTCATCCGCTCGCCTCAACGATCGCGGCGTCCTCATGCTCCTCGACCCGCGCATCCAGCGCCAGCGCTACGGCCGCATCTTCCTCGAATCCCTGCCACCCTACCGCCTCACCCAGGACATCACCGACGTCGAACAATTCTTCGCTCCCGCGCCGGGCCTAAAATAGAACCATTCCCATGGGACGCAACCTCTACATCCTCGCCGGAAGCCTGATCCTCTTCGCCCTGATCTCCTGCGGCATCGCTTACACCAACATTGCCCATCAGCCAGGCTCGCCCGGAGACGTCTCCCTCTGGCGAACCATGGGCCTCGTCCTCCTCGTCATCGGTCTATTCGTCGCCCTGGCCGGCGTCCTGTCCTCGTTATTCGAGCAGGCCGAGCGACGCGACGAAGAGTCTCGCCGAGCCCGCCGCCGACGCTAAAGACCGCATAAAACCAGTACAATAAAACCAGTACATTCGTTGAGCCAAAAACAAAGAAATAAGCTGAAGCCGCGACCCTCCCAACCCCATCTCACTTAAAGCCGCGGCCATCGAAGGGATCCATAGCGTCATGTTTGAAGTTACCGTAGAAGCCGGTTTCTCCTCCGGCCACTACCTGCGCAACTACCGAGGCAAGTGCGAGAACCCCCACGGCCATAACTACAAGGTCTACATCACCCTCGTCGGCGAAAAACTCGACGGCACCGGCCTCCTGCTCGACTTCAAGCTCCTGAAGCAGGTCATGCGCCCCACCGTCGAATACCTCGACCACCGAATGATCAACGACCTCAAGCCATTCGACGAAGAACTCAACCCCTCGGCCGAAAATCTCGCCATGTACTTCTTCCGCGAGACCAGCGCCCAGGTCCTCGAGATGACCAACGGCCGCGTCCGCGTCAAAGACTGCACCCTCTACGAGACCGACACCAGCTTCGCCCGCTACTACGAATAGCCAAGTCTTCAAGCGGCAGACCACGAAGTCGTCATTGACTAGGCAAGTCTTCGAGCGTCAGACCACGAAGTTGTCATTGACTAGGCAAGTCTTCAAGCCGCAAACAAGGAAGCTGTCATTTCGACCGAAGCGCAGCGAAGTGAAGAAACCCGCTTTTCTACCTCGAATCTTGATCACCGGAATCTCCCATGTACTTAATCGAACTCTACAAATCCGTTCAGGGCGAATCCTCCTTCGCAGGCGTCCCCTGCATCTTCGTCCGCCTCGCCGGCTGCAACCTCCGCTGCGCCTGGTGCGACTCCGAATACACCTTCACCGGCGGCAAACCCTTCACCCTCGACGAAGTCGAGCAGCAAATCAAAGCGCTAGCCCCCTGCACCCTCATCGAGTTCACCGGCGGCGAGCCCATGCTCCAATCCAAAGAGCTCCTCCCCCTGATGGACCGCCTCCTCGCGCAAAATTTCACCCTCATGATCGAAACCTCCGGTGAGCGCCCCCTCGCCGAAGTCCCCAAGGCCGTCCACAAGATCGTCGACGTCAAATGTCCCGGAGCAGGCTCCGCCGCCAACACCTTCCGCCTCGAAAACCTCGACGCCCTCACCAAAAACGATGAGGTCAAATTCGTCCTCACCAACCGCGCCGACTACGAGTTCGCCCGCGACTTCATCCGCACCCACGCACTCGAACAAAAAGCCGGACAGATCCTCCTCAGCCCCGCCTTCAACAAATCTCCCAGCCCCCTCCGCACCGCCGACAACATCGCCCTGGACCCGCGCCAGTTAGTCGAATGGATGCTCACCGACGGCCTCCCCGCACGCCTTTCCCTCCAGATCCACAAATTCATCTGGGAGCCCATGAAAAAGGGCGTCTAGCCCCGCTCCGCACAGACCCCTTGATAAACTGCGGCGAACATGGCAGCCCTCGCCGAAGCCGTCACCACCAGACGCGCCAGAATCGAATCCATAGACCTCCTCCGCGGAGTCGTCATGATCATCATGGCGCTCGACCACACCCGCGACTTCTTCGGCGTTCCGGGCTCACCCACCAACCTCGCCACCGCCAGCGTAGCGCTCTTCTTCACCCGCTGGATCACCAACATCTGCGCCCCCGTCTTCTTCCTGCTCACCGGAACCGGCGCCCGTCTCTCCCTCGGCAGGCGCTCAAAACCCGACCTCTCGCGCTTCCTCCTCACCCGAGGCCTCTGGCTCATCTTCCTCGATCTCGTCCTCTTCCGCTGCCTCATCCTGCAATTCAACTTCGACTACCACGTCACCATCCTCACCGTCCTCTGGGCGCTAGGCTGGTCCATGATCGCGCTCTCTGCTCTCCTCTGGCTTCCAACCTCCGTCATCACCGCATTCGGCATAGTCCTCATCGCCACGCACAACCTCTTCGACTCCATCCAATCCGCCAACCCCATCTGGACCATCCTCCACTCCCCCAACTTCCTCATCCGAACCCCCACCCACACCATCTTCCTCGCCTACCCCCTCATCCCCTGGATCGGAGTCACCGCCGCAGGCTACGGTCTCGGCGAAATCTACTCCTGGAGCGAAACCCGCCGCCGCACCCTCCTCCTCCGCCTCGGCGTTCTCCTCACCCTCAGCTTCATCCTCCTGCGAGCCCTCAACATCTACGGCGACCCCTCCCGCTGGACCCATCAGCCCACCGCCCTCTACACCCTCCTCTCCTTCCTCAACACCACAAAATACCCACCCTCCCTGCTCTTCCTCCTCATGACCTTAGGCCCCGCCATCCTCTTCCTCCGCGCAGTCGACCCCCACACCCCAGCCCTCCTCCGCCCCGCCCGCATCTACGGCAAAGTCCCCATGTTCTACTACCTCCTCCACTTCTTCCTCATCCATCTCACAGCCGTGGTCATCTGCTACATCCGCTTCGGCGAAATCCACTCCATGTTCCAATCCCCCGACCTCGGCCACTACCCCATCGCCCCACCATCCGGCTGGGGTCTCACCCTCCCATACGTCTACCTCATCTGGATCTGCGTCGTCATCGCCCTTTACCCGCTCTGCCGCTGGTTCGCCGCCCTCCGCCAGCGCAGCAACAATCCCTGGCTCAGCTATCTCTAAGCGCGATACGATTAACCATGCGCCTCCTTCCTGCCCTTTTCTGTCTGCTCGTCGCGCCCATCTGCGTCCTCGCGCAGCAACCGCAAAAGCCCCTCGAAATCAAAGTAGTCGTCATCAACATGTTCGAAGTCGGCGAGGACACCGGCGACGCCCCCGGCGAGTATCAGTATTGGGTCGAGCGCGAACACCTCACCACTGTCCTCCCCTTTCCCGCCGGCTACCACGACCTCCGCCTCAACCCACAAACCGGAGTCCTCGGCGTCCTCACGGGAGTAGGCACATCCCGCGCCACCGCCACCATCATGGCTCTCGGCCTCGACCCCCGCTTCGACCTCACCCACGCCTACTTCCTCGTCGCAGGCATCGGCGGCATCGATCCCCAGATCGGCTCCCTGGGCTCCGCCGTCTGGTCCGACTACATCGTCGACGGCGACCTCGCCCACGAGATCGACGCCCGCGAAATCCCCCAATCCACGCCCGAAGACAGAAAGCTCTGGCCCACCGGCTACGTCCCCCTCGGCAAATCCACACCCTACGAGCAGCCCCGCACCGCCCGCTTCGGCGACGACGGCAACATCTACCACCTCAACACCGCCCTCGTGGACTGGGCCTTCAACCTCACCAAAGACACCGAACTCCCCGACACCCCGCAGATGAAAGACCGCCGCATGATGTACGCCGAAGCCGCCGCGCATCGCCCACCCTTCGTCCTCCGCGCCGACAACCTCTCCGCCGCCACCTTCTGGCACGGCAAACTCCTCAACCAGTGGGCCCGCGACTGGGTCAAATACCAGACCGACGGCCACGGCACCTACGCCATCTGCGGCATGGAGGACACCGGTACCATGCAATCCCTCACCTGGCTCGCCAAAGCCAACAAGGTCGACATCCACCGCGTCCTCATCCTCCGCACCGCCTCCAACTTCGACCAGCAGCGCCCCGGCGTCACGGCCACCGAAAGCCTCGCCGAAACCAAAATCCGCCAGTACAGCGCCTACCTCCCGGCACTCGACGCCGCCTACCGCGTAGGCCACATCGTCGTCGACTCGCTGGTCTCCAACTGGCCCCAAACCCGCGACCACATCCCGGCAAAATAGACATCGGCGCCGAGCAACGCGAGGCCCTATGCCCATCGCCTTACCAAGGCCGGTACACGCGCCACGAAGTGGCCGCCCTCCGCGCAGGAGGCCGGTCCGGCAGGACACGCGCATATAAAATCATCTACCAGGAGCCCCACCTGAAGATCCTCATCCTCTCCCCGCACCGCGACGACGCAGCCTTCTCGCTCTCGATCGCCATCACCGCCTGGCTCACCGCGCGCCACACCGTCACCATCCTCAACGTCTTCACCCGCAGCCGCTATGCCCCCTACTCCGACGCCGCCTTCGTCCACGAAAACGACGAGCTCTCCTACGTCACCGCCATGCGCCTGCGCGAAGACGAGGCCTTCCTCCGCCGCATCACGCAGAACCTCCCCAAGGGCCTAAAGAACCACCTCCACATGGCCGACCTCAACCTCAAAGACGCCCCCATCCGCCTCCGCATCCCCCTCGAAGAAGTCAACGACACCCCCGTCAACCCCACCGATCCCTCCATAGAAAAAATCCGCAAAGCCCTCACCAAACAATCCGAAGCCGGAACCATGGAAGCCCTCGTCGTCCCCGCAGCGCTGGGCAATCACATCGATCACCTGACCGTCCGCGAAGCCGCGCAACCCTTCACAGAGAACTTACCCACTGCGTTCTACGAAGACTTACCCTACGCCACAACTCACCCCAGCGCCGCCACCGACCTCGAAGCCCTGCGCGAAGCCGCCGCCGAACGCAACGGTCCCCTCACACCAGTCACCTACCAAATCGAATCCGCCATCGAACTCAAACGCAAGCTAGTCCTCGGCTACGCCTCCCAGATCGACGATGAAACCGGCACTCTCATCACGGACTTCGCCCAACGCTACAACGGCGGCGAACGCCTCTGGGCCAACCAGCAATGGCTTGACTCGTTTTCTGCGACTTAAGTTGCGAATCGCTAGATTCCCCACGACGATGCTTTTATGAATTTGAAATCGATACCGATCGGAGACGTACCAAATGGTTGATCTCGACAGTTTGGAGTGGGCTAATCTGCGGCACGCATACGGGCCGGCAACCGACATTCCCCATCTGTTGAGACAACTTAACCCGTTATCGTCATCGGATGGGAACGCCGAACCTTGGTTTTCGATTTGGAGCGCACTAGCTCATCAAGGGGATGTCTACTCTGCTTCGTTTGCGGCAGTTCCTCACATTGTTCAAGTGCTATCGATAAATCCGCTGGACGCATCGCCTGCCTATTTTCAATTTCCAGCCTGGGTCGAAATCTGTCGTCATCGACAAAAAATTGCTGTATCAGATACGCTCGCGCTGGCCTATTTTGAAGCCCTTGGTGAACTCCCGCGCCTAGTGGGTATTGCAACGGCGCGTGAATGGGACTCGGGATTCCTCTCAGTCGCAATGTCCGCAATTGCTGTGGGTAAGGGGTATCCTCAAGTTGCGGAAGCTGCGTTGGAGCTGTGCCCGGATGTGGCTACAGAGTTTATGAAATGGTTTTTCGCGAGATAAACGATAGCTGGACACTTCTACCCAAGCATCTTCCTCACCACGCGCCGCACCGTCTCCGTCACGACCCCAAACACCACATGCGTAGCCATCTCACTAGTCCGCTCCCGAGCCGTCTGGTCCTCCGGCTTAGCAGATAGCCCCATAGCCGGCAGAGCCGTCCCATGCGTGAGCGAACTCAGCGCCATCCCAAACGCTGCTCCATCTTTTGAAGTCGCAGCAGGGAAGTACTCCACCACTCCACCATAAGCCGCGCCAGCCAGCGCACCAAACCCCCAATGAATCGACTCCACCGCCGCAGTCTTCTGCCTCACCGCCAACTCATGCCCGGCAATCTTCTCCGCCAATACCTCCGGCGGCTCCGGCTCCCCATGCGTTCGCGGAGGATAGATCCTCTCTGCCACCGACTTCGCCGCCGTCGCCACCAATCCGCCAATCAACCCCGCCAGCAACCCCTTCGCCAGCGACCGCCCACGCGTCGTCCCTTCCAACTTAGCTTTCTTCATCATCCGTTCGCCTCAGAAAACTCTCTCAGCCGTGAGATGCAGCCCAGCATCCCCGCGTCATCTAGCCCACATAAGCCGCCGCATCCGTAACATCCTGGCCCTCGCCAACCTTCATCGCGCGAAATACCACAGTCAGCACCACAGACACCGCCAGGTTCAGCAACAGAGCCGGAACCGCGGCATACATCGCATACGTTCCGCCCAACGCCGCAGGCAGATGCAAAGGATACACCGAACTCTTCAGCCCCAGCGACAACGCCATCCCCGTCCCGCAAGCCATTCCAGCTGCCCACCCCATCAACAAAGCGCACGGATTGAACCACCGCGAAAACACTCCCACCACCACCGAAGGAAACAACTGCGCCATCCATATCCCGCCCAGCAACTGCATCTCAATCGCATAAGTAGCCGGCAGCTTCAGCACAAACAGCAGCGCGCCAAACTTCACCACCAGCGACACCACTTTCGCCATCCCCGACTCCTCCGCCGGAGTCATCTTCCGTCGCGCCAACGCCCCGTACAGATTCCGCGTAAACAGATTCGAAGCCGCAATCGACATGATCGCCGCTGGAACCAGCGCTCCAATCGCCACCGCCGCCAGGCAAAATCCCGCAAACCACTCCGGAAACATCTTCAAAAACAGCAGTGGCACCGCCGAGTTCGGATCCTTCGTCACCACCCCCGCCGCCAGCGCCAGATACCCCAGCAGCGCAATCAACCCGAGCATGAAACTGTAAGCCGGAAGCATCGCCGCATTCCGTCGCACCACATTCGCACTCTGCGCACTCAGCACCGCAGTAGCCGAGTGCGGATAAAGCATCAACGCAATAGCCGACCCAATCGCCAGCGTCGAATATCCCAGAAACTGCCCCGGTTTCAGAAAAATCGTAGCCGCCGGCGAGTGCGTTCCCAGCAAAGCATTCGCCGTCTCAAAAACCTTCGCATACCCGCCAAGCCGGATCGGAATATAGATCAGCGCCGCCAGCACCATGATGTACAGCATAAAGTCCTTCACAATCGCGATCACCGCCGGAGCCCGCAGACCGCTCGAGTACGTATAAGCCGCGAGAATCACAAACGCCGCCGCCAGCGGCCACTCGCCATGAACCCCCATCGCGGCGATCACCACCTTTATTCCCACAAGCTGCAGCGCAATATAAGGCATCAACGCCAGCACGCCCGTAAGCGCAATCGCAATCGTCAGCCACCTGATTCCCATACCGCCCACTCACAAAATCCGCAAAAGTTATGTAACCATGCCGGTGACATACTGTCCAAAGCCGCGGCACCACCATCATCATGTACGGATACGCAATCACCGCATACGGCACCGCAAAAAATCCCATCGCCCCCGCGCCATACAAAGCCGCCGGCACCGCAATCACCGTATAGGCCGTATATAAATCCCCACCAATCAAAAACCACGTCACCCAGGTCCCGAAGCTGCGCCCGGCCAGCCCCCACTCCTCCAGCGACCCCATCCCCGCCTTCGGCCTTCGCCACTTCGCCGCCCAAAACCCCGCCAGCGTCACCAGCGCAAAAAAGAAACAGAACACCACCAGAGCCGTCGAATGCAGTTCCAAACGCTCACCAACCTAAGAGATTTGCCAAACGAAAAGGTACGAGCATCTTAGCGCAACCCACGCCGCAAGTTCAGCTACCTCGCGACTAGCTCCGCCCGCTGTCGCTCCACTCATACACCACCACACCCAGGTCGCTCAGCGTTTTGATCACCGTCTCCACGTTCCGCCTCACCTGTGGCCGAGCACTCGCCGGAACCTCATGCGCCTCTTCCACAGCAACCACGCGCCCATACGGCCAGTAGTTTTGCGGAATCGCATTCAACGCCGCCGGCAGATCGCTCACCCGAACATTCAACTCCTGCCGCCGAGCACCCGTCGGCCGCAGCATTCCACCCACACCCAAATCGCTCGTGTTCGCATCAGCCTGCAGCACATGCAGCGTCACCATCCCGCCCTGCACCGTCAAATAAGGATTCTCCCAAACCGTCAGACTCTTCACCGCCATATACCGAGTCTTCGACGGCGGAGGAATCAACTCCATCTGTTGCCGAGCAAGATTAATCTCCTGCCGCTGTTGTTCAGCAATCGCCTTCGTGTCGGTCACGCTGGACGAAGCTGTCCTCATGCAGCCCGTCAGGGCCATCGGAAGCAACAAAGCTGGGAGAAGCAGCACAAATCTACGCACGAATACCAGCATACCAAGCCCATCCACCCTTTCGATCCCAAAAAATCCACCCCGCGCCAACTCTTTACTGTCCCGTCCAAACCGGAGGCCGTTTTTCCAGAAACGCCTTCGTCCCCTCGCTCTTATCCGCCGTCCCGCACAGCCGCCCGAAGATCTCCGCCTCCACATCGGTCCCCGCCACCAGCCCCAGTTCGCCGCCCCAACGCACCGCCTCCATGCACCCGGCAATCGCCAGCGGAGCCATCCCCACAATCGTCATCGCCAATCCCTCCGCCCGTTCCATCAGCCTCGCCGCCGGAACCACCTCATCCACCAGACCAATCCGCAGAGCCTCCGCCGCCCCGACAATCTCCCCCGTCAGCAACATCTTCAGCGCCGCCGACTGCCCCACCAGCCGTGGCAGCCGCTGCGTCCCGCCATATCCCGGGATCAACCCCAGCTTCACCTCCGGCTGCCCCAGCCTCGCCGTATCGCTTGCCAGCCGCATCGTGCACGCCAGCGCCAGTTCGCACCCACCCCCCAGCGCAAACCCATTGATACAGGCAATCACCGGCTTCCCGCATGTCTCAATAACGCGAAAGACCTCCTGCCCGCGTCCCGACTTCGCCTCACCCGTCGCAATATCCAGCCGCACCAACTCGTTGATATCCGCCCCTGCCGCAAACGCCTTCTCGCCCGCACCAGTCAGCAGAATCACCCTGACGTCCACATCGTCCATCAGCGCCAGAAACATTCTCTCCAACTCGTTGAACACCGTGGAATCCAGCGCGTTCAGCACCTGCGGCCGATTCAGTGTCACTCGCGCAACCTGGTCCTTCACCTCACACAACAGCGTCTCGTAGGTCACAGTGTTCTCCCATGGCAGTTTGAGTTTCAAAGCGAATCAAGGGGCCCCGTACTCCCAGACGATACAATCGAATCTATGATTAAGGGAATCACATCAGTCAGCGCCGTCCCGCAGAGCGCCGACTTCGACAAGCTAAACAGTCTGTTTTCCGCTCTCGGGTTTGAGCAAGGCAAGGGCTGGCAGGATGCCCAGGGCCGCGGCGCCATCTTCACCGCCCCCACCGGCGGCGTGGAGTTCGTCACTGGCCGCCCTCCCTCCGTGCCACCCATCATCATCGAGGTCACCCAACTCGACCACATCCGCTCCCTAGTCGAAAGCTGGCTCCTGGCCGACCACCGCACCGAAGAGCTCCCAACCCTTCTATCCCCAGTCGAATCAACTGACTGGAACAGCCGCCTATTCACCGTTCAGCTCACTCCAGCGCTCACGGTAGCTTTCTGGCAGTCGGAAAATCCCCTCCACGGCCAGCCCATAGCCGTCGAAGGCGACCTTAGCGCCGCCGGGATGCGTTTCGCCATCGTCACCACCCGCTGGAACACCGTCATCACCGACCGCCTCCTCCAGGGTTCACTTGACGCCCTCCACCGCAGCGGAGCCGCCAAACACGACATCGAAATCGTCCGCGTCCCCGGAGCCTGGGAGATCCCCTCCGCCGCCCGCACCCTCGCCGAAAGCAAAAAATTCGACGCCATCATCACCCTCGGCTGCCTCCTCCGCGGCGAAACCGCCCATTACGAAGCCATCTACACCGAAGTAGCCCGCGGCATCGGCCAGTCCCAGCAGGAGACCGGCATTCCCCACGCCTTCGGCGTCCTGACCTGCGAGACCCTCGAGCAAGCCCTCGATCGCGCCGGCCTCAAAGCCGGAAACAAAGGCTTCGAAGCCGCCATCGCCGCCATCGAAATGGTCTCCATCCAACGCAAACTGGCGTCCCAGAACGGTCAGGTGGAGAAGTAGTGGGCACCCGCCGCAAGTCCCGCGAACTCGCCATGCAGATGCTCTTCCAGGGCGACCTCGGCAAGCACACCCCCGAGCAGGTCTCCAAACTCTTCTGGGCCTCCGTCGAAGACGTTGACTTCGAAACCCGCACCTTCACCGAAGACATCTACCGCGTCGCCACCACACGCAACGAAGAGATCGACAAGCTCATCGAAGCCCACGCCCAGAACTGGCGCATCGAGCGCATGGCCGTCGTCGACCGCAACCTCCTCCGCACCGCCGTAGCCGAGATGCTCGGCTTCCCCAACACCCCCGCCGCCATCATCATCAACGAGTCCCTCGACATCGCCCGACGCTACGCCGCACCCGAGTCCGTCTCCTTCCTCAACGGAGTCCTCGACGCCATCTCCCGCGACCTCCTCAAGCAGCGCCTCGGCTAAATTTTCTAAGAAAAGCAAGTCATCTCTCGGGCCCGAAGCATCTCAGCCGTGACCATCTACAAACCTCACCCAGGAGATAGTGTCCGTGCCTGAGGATAGGTCTATTCGCATTCTGCGAAGCGTAGACTGTCACCACGCTGCACCCACCCGGAGGTTTTCTTGTCGATCCTAGTCCTCGCATTTCTTATCGGAATCATCGCCGGCCTTCGCGCCCTCATGGCCCCAGCCATCGCTTGCTGGGGAGCAGGCCTCGGCTGGTTCTCCCTCGCAGGCACACCCCTCCACTTCATGAGCTCCGCCATCACCCGCTGGATCTTCACCCTCGGCGAAATTGGCGAGCTCATCAACGATAAGCTCCCAAAAACGCCCAGCCGCACAGTCCCTCCGCAGTTCATTGTCCGCGTCCTCATGGGAGCCCTTGCCGGCGCAACCCTCGGCGCGGCCCACGACTCCCTCGTCGGCGGTCTCATCGCCGGAGCTATCGGCGCCGTCGTCGGCACCCTCGGCGGAGCCGCCGTCCGCGGAGCCCTCGCCAAGGCCTTCGGTCGCGACCTTCCCGCAGCCCTGCTCGAAGACGCGGTTGCTCTCCTGGGCGCAATCTTTATAGTCTCTAGAGTCTGATGACCAAACACTTCGACGCCATCATCATCGGGGCCGGCCAGGCCGGCCCCACCCTCGCAGGCCGGCTCACGCAGGCCGGTCGCACCGTAGCCTACATCGAGCGCAAGCTCTTCGGCGGCACCTGCGTCAACACCGGCTGCACTCCCACAAAAGCCATGGTCGCCAGCGCCTACGTCGCCCAGAAGGCCCGCACAGCGGCAGATTATGGCGTCATTGCCGGCCCCATCTCGGTCGACATGAAGGCGGTCAAAGCGCGCAAAGACCAGATCGTCCTCAACTCCCGCACGGGCCTCGAGGGCTATCTGCGCAACATGCCCAAATGCACCGTCTTCAACGGCCACGCCCGCTTCGAGTCCCCCAAAGAAGTCCGCGTCAACGACGATCTCCTCTCCGCCGACGAGATCTTCATCAACGTAGGCGGTCGCGCCGTCGTCCCCGACTTCCCCGGTGTCAACGAAGTCCCCCACCTCAACAACGCCAGCATCCTCGAACTCGACACCCTCCCGCGCCATCTCGTCGTCATCGGCGGAAGCTACGTCGGCCTCGAATTCGCGCAGATCTTCCGCCGCTTCGGCAGCGAAGTCACCGTCATCGAAAAATCCCCGCGCCTCGTCTCGCGCGAGGACGAAGACGTCTCCGCAGCTATCCGCTCCTTCCTCGAAAAAGAAGGCATCAAGGTCCGCACCGACGCCGAGTGCATCCAGTTCCGCCGCGAAGGCAACGACATCGCTGCCGGCGTAAGCTGCGAAGACGACTCCTCCGAGAGTATCGGCTCTCACGTCCTCGTCGCGGTAGGCCGCCGCCCCAACACCGACGATCTCGGCCTGGAAAAAGCTGGCATCGCCCAGGACGACCGCGGCTTCATCACCGTCGACGACCAGCTCCGCACCAACGTCCCCGGCATCTGGGCCATCGGCGACTGCAACCGTCGCGGAGCCTTCACCCACACCGCCTGGAACGACTACGAAATCGTCGCCGCCAACCTCCTCGACAACGACCCTCGCCGCGTCACCGACCGCATCCTCTGCTACGCCCTCTACACCGACCCGCCCCTCGGCCGCGTCGGCCTTACCGAAACCGAAGTCCGCAAATCCGGAAAACCTGCACTCATCGGCGTCCGCCCCATGACCCGCGTAGGCCGCGCCGTCGAAAAGGGCGAAACCGAAGGCTTCATCAAAATCCTCGTAGACGGTGCCACCAAACAAATCCTCGGAGCCAACATCCTCGGCACCGGAGGCGACGAAGCCATCCACTGCATCCTCGACCTCATGTATGCGAAAGCGCCCTACACGGTAATGGAGCGCGCAGTCCACATCCACCCCACAGTCTCCGAACTTTTACCGACAGTTTTAGGCGACTTAAAACCCCTCACCTGAAGCGCCTTCTCCACAATCTCATTTTGTTCAGCCGCCCATAAACACCGTCATCTCGATCTCAGTACCTCAATAAAAAGCGTCATCTCGACCGAAGCGACGGACAGTCTCATCGTCCGTCGCGGCCCTTGTTTTTGCCGTTGCCGTTGCCCTTGCTTTTGCCGTTGCCGTTAGAACAGACCCACCCAACCAAAAGAACGTGTCATCCTGAGCGAAGTAGTTCGCGCTTTTGCGAACTACGCAGTCGAAGGACCTGCGGTTGCTCTTGCTTTTGCCCTTGCGGTTGCTTTTGCCGTTAGAACAAATCCAGCAACCCAAAAAAAGCGTCATCTCGACCGAAGCGACGGACAGTTTCACCGTCCGTCGCGCAGTGGAGAGACCCCCGCATTTCGCTTTTGCGGTTGTCCTTGTTTTTGGCGTTGCCGTTGCCGTTGCTTTTGCCCTTGCCCTTGCTTTTGCCCTTGCCCTTGCAGTTCGAACAATTCCAGCCAACCAAAAGAACGTGTCATCCTGAGCGGAGCAGTTCGCGCTTTTGCGAACTGCGCAGTCGAAGGACCTGCATTTGCTGTTGCTTGTTCTTACTTTCTCCCAACGCAACAAGCTCCCCAAAAACCTATCCGGTATCATTCGCTCTGCCAGCGAACCCGGAGCCAAAGCATGCGTCTGCGTCACCTAACCTTTCTCCTCCTCACCCTCCCAGCAGCAGCAACCCCCATCCATCTCCGCACCGACCACCTCACCAACCCCATCGGCATCGACAACCAAAAACCCACCTTCGCCTGGCAATCCGACGCCACCACCCCCAACTGGACCCAATCCGCCTATCAAATCCTCATCGCCACCAACGAAGCCAACCTCGCCCTACCCGACATCTGGGACTCCCACCGCATCCCCTCCTCCGACTCCATCAACATCGCCTACGCAGGCCCCCCGCTCAAACCCCAAACCCGCTACGTCTGGCAGGTCCGCGTCTGGGACAACAAAAACCAACCCACCACCTCCACCCCAGCCTTCTTTGAAACCGGCCTCCTCACCCCCGCCGACTGGAAAGCCCAATGGATTCGCCGCGCCGACCCCACCGCCGACCGCGAGCTAGCCGCCGTCCGCTGGCTCTGGCTCCCCAACACCGACCCCAAAGCAGTCGCCCCGAGCACTGAAGCCGAATTCCGCTACACCCTCCACCTCGACGCCCCCCCAACCCGAGCCAGCCTCCACATCCTCGCCGTAGGCCACTTCGCCGCAACGGTGAACGGAACCCCCACCGGCCAGCACACCGACTTCGGCGCCTTCGACTGGGAAGAGATCACCCCGCTCCTCAAATCCGGCGACAACGAAATCCTCGTCAAAGTAACCTCGCCGCACGCCCGCCAGCCCGCAACCACCGTCCCCGCAGGCTTCGCCGCCTCCCTTCGCATCACCGCCGGCGATAACACCGAACGCCGCCTACCCAGCGACACCACCTGGCAAGCCCGCACCGCCAACACCCCCTGGCAACCCGCGCAAGAGATCGGCACCCTCGCCACACCCCTCGTCTTCGCCAACGACCGCCACAGCATCACCGTAGGCCCCAACCGAATCGCCTCCGAAACCTCGCTCCTCCGCAAAGACTTCCAGCTCCCCGCCGCCATCCAATCCGCGCGCCTCACCATCACCGCCCTCGGAGCCTACCAGGCCTTCCTCAACGGCAAACCCATCGCCCCGCAAAACCTCCTTGACCCCGGCTGGACCGACTTCGACAAACGCGTCCTCTACCAGACCTACGACGTCACCACCCTCCTCTCCACCGGCGACAACACCATAGCCGCCATCCTGGGAGCCGGCTGGCACGGCTCCCCCATGACCTGGGCCGGCACCCGCGCCTATCCCGGCCCCGACGCCCTCCGCGCCCAGCTCGACATCACCCTCACCGACGGCTCCCACAAAACCATCGCTACCGACGAAACCTGGCAAACCGCCCCCTCCCCCACACTCTTCTCCGAAATCTACGCCGGCGAAGTCCACGACGCCCGCCTGGAAATCCCCAACTGGAACACCCCCCACTTCACCGCCACCAACTGGACCCCCGCAACCCCCGTCACCATCCCCGAACAAATAAAACTCACCGCCCAACCGAACCTCTCCATCGCCACCTCCAACACCCTCCACCCCACCTCCCTCACGCCCGCCAACGCCGACCACCCCTTCATCTACGACATGGGCCAAAACATGGTCGGCAACATCCTCCTCCACGTCCACGGCCCTCGCGGCACCGTCGTGCAAATGCGCTTCGCCGAACGCCTCAACCCCGACGGCAGCATCTACACCGAGAACCTCCGCAACGCCACCGTCACCGACACCTACATCCTCTCCGGCAACGCCGACGAGACCTACACCCCCGCCTTCACCTTCCACGGCTTCCGCTACGTCGAGCTCTCCGGCTACCCCGGCACCCCCACAACCGGCAGCATCGAAGGCCTCGTCGACAACAGCCTCCCCGCCACGCCCTCCATCCGCTTCACCAGCTCCAGCGACCTCCTCAACAGCATGGGCAACCTCGGCATCTGGGGCCAGCGCGGAAACTTTCTCTCCATCCCCACCGACTGTCCCCAGCGCGACGAGCGTCTCGGCTGGATGGGCGATGCCGGAGTCTTCTGGCGCACCGGCTCCTACAACTTCGACATCTCCAGCTTCACCCGCAAATTCATGCTGGACATCGACGACGCCCAGACCACCGACAACGCCTTCACCGACGTCTCCCCCAACGTCCTCGGTCCTCAGGAGGGTGCACCCGGCTGGGCCGACGCGGGCATCCTCGTCCCCTACGCCGCCTGGCTCCAGTACGGAGACAAGTCCCTCCTCGAAAGCTCCTGGCCCAACATGCAGCGCTACATGGATTTCATCCTCAAGACCAACCCCGACTACCTCCGTCGCAACAAGCTAGGCAACAACTACGGCGACTGGCTCGCCCCCGACCAGAACACCCCCAAAGACCTCATCGCCACCGCCTACTGGGCCATCGTAGCCCGCGACATGAAAGAAATGTCCCTGGCCCTCGGCCACAAAGAAGACGCCGAAAAATACCAAACCCTCTACAACCACATCGCCGAGGCCTACCGCGCCCAATACATCCAACCCGACGGCGCCGTCACCGGCAACACCCAGTCCGCCTACGTAGTCACCCTCTACTCCGGCGTCGCCCCCGAACCCCTCCGCGCCAACATGACCACCCGCCTCGTGAAAGACATCGAAGCCCACAACAACCACCTCACCACCGGCTTCCTCGGCACCCCCTTCCTCATGTTCGTCCTCGACGACAACCACCGTCCCGACGGCGCCTACAAGCTCCTCCTCCAAAACACCTACCCCTCCTGGGGCTACATGGTCGCCAAGGGAGCCACCACCTGGTGGGAGCGATGGAACGGCGACACCGGCGACCCCTCCATGAACTCCTACAACCACTACGCCTTCGGATCCGTCATGGCCTGGGTCTTCCGCCGAGCCGCCGGCATCGACACCGACCCCTCAGGCCCCGGCTTCCACCACCTCACCATCACCCCGCACTTCGACCCCGCGCTCCCCACCCTCCACACCGAGTACGACTCCCCCTACGGCCTCATCACCACCGACTGGTCCAGCGCCAACCACACCTTCACCATCAAAACCCCACCCAACACCACCGCAAACATCACCCTCCCCAACGGCACAACCGCACAGGTAGGCAGCGGAACCCACATCTACTCCATCCAATAGCGACAAATAACCTTGAAATCCAAATTAAAATCGGCCAGATCAACACCAACGCGTATCGTTACGGATTCGACCGTGGGTTCCGAGCGGACGCTCAATGCGTGCATTGCCCTGAAGTCAACAGTTGAGGCTGGACGTGGCCGCCGGTAAAGATATGAGGACGAGTCGGACCCGATTACATCCCATTTTGGCGACGATGTGACCGCTGTTCACCGACAGAGAAATATAACCGACGACCTCGGACCCTTATCTATGCCTCTCCGCATGCGTTTGAGATCGTTCCATGGAGAGCCTCTAGCAATCCGGGTAAGGGCGTGAAGCTTGAATACGTAAGGTGCAGCGCGCCACCGAACGTGGCAACGCCGATAAAGTGCTCTCCCTCATGGCCCACCAGTACCGATGGTCCCCACACCGACTCCACTACGAGGCCGTCGCTCACCGGAAACTCCACCGTCCTGAGATTACTCACGCCTACATCGTGAGCAACCGCCTGGGAAAATGCGTTCACCAGAGTTGAAGCATCCAGCTTTTGCGCGAGGATGCCCTCGACCCTCTCAAATGTCGTCGCGATTGCCACGAACGATTGGAATTGCGCGATCTGTGTCTTGATCGCTCGTGCACTCGCCGAGAGTTCCTCTCCGGGATAACGCACAATACAGCGTGGCGAATTGACCGAAAGAACAAAATCATCCTCATTGCCGAGATACGGACGAGCATCCATGGCCGTGGTCAGCCGTAGATCCAACTCCTTCAGTTGCGGAGAGCGTTCGCGCAACACAGCGGCCGTTGCCGCCGACACCACCGCGCCCACTGTGGTTTGCTCCCGGCGCGCGTAGCGCAGCAGACCTGCGGTGTGCGCCGGAGAAATACGGAGCGCTGAGATCGCGGCCTCGCCCTTGCGATTGCGCGATGCATAGGTTCGATTCCGAGGCTGAGGTTCCTCGGCTGGATCCCACGGCCCGCGCGGCATTGGGTTCATGACGCGAAGCCCGGCCGCGCGCTCTTCAGCAGACGGCGGCACCGGCAGTTCGGCCAAGGTCTCGCCCGCAAGCGCTCGAAGCAGGTCCCGCACGATCGCGAGCACGCCCATTCCGTCGATAACCACGTGGTTCGCGGTGATCACAAGCTCGCAGCCGTGCTCATCTTCAAGAATGGCAGCACGCAATAACGGTCCGGTCGACAGGTCGAACGGCTCGGCGACATCTTCCTCCATGACCCGTTGCCACTCACTCGATGAAATGCGCCGTCGAAATATCAGCGGTATCGGAACATCCGCCCCGCTGGTGAAGTAAGGGGCGTGCGGATCCTCCTCGTTGATTCCCGCACGGAGCAGCGGATGTCGTCTCTGCAACTGCTCGAAAGCCGCTCTCCAGCGCCCCTCTGCGACCACACCGCTGAAGCCAACAGTGATGCCAAAGTTAAATCCGTTGATCTTGTCGAGGGCCAGGAACAGGCGCTCGAAGCCGCTGAGCGGGCGCAGCATGGCGAGAGCGCTTCTCAGGGGTGTTCCAGACAATCCTGTCATACGGCCTCCCCGGGAGGTTGATCTGACAATTGCTCAATTATGCGTTTTAAGTGTAAGTGGGCCTGGTGACATTCGGTGCGAAGAGAGGTGCTAATTAATGCACTTCACGGAAGGTACCTATCTGAACTAAGTGCCAAATCGCCGAGTCGCACAACGAGGCTCGGCATGGTCCTCATAAGTTGCCCCATGGGAAGAAATTTCACAAGAGGGACCCTCAAAAACATCAGCAAATTCGCTTGTCAAGCCCCCGATCCACCTAACTCCATGCTTATCAGCGATATCCAAGTGGCATGTTAGTTAGGTTCAACCTGCTATTCTTTAAATAAGAGTCAAGAAAGCTCCGGCAAACCGCCGGAGCTCTTTCGTTAGGAGGTCTAAATCGTTTATTTTCAATATTTTGGCATATAAGCCCTATGGAGTCAATATTTTAGGGGGGTTCTTTACGTTTAAGTAATTTACTTTGAACGTGTTACGCACTACATAGGGGGAAGGGGGGTACCCCTCCCGAAATAGTCGAAAGCACCATGAAAAGCCCTCTCCACGGAGAGGGCTCTTTCGTCAGGAACGGGGAGAAACTACGAAGTAACCTTGCGCGGCTTCTGCACTAGCAAATTCGGCGTAACAATGTTTCCGTTCACATCCGGAAGTTTCGGAGCGAGCGGCGTCGTCACATCCTTATACGTGCCGTCAGTCTGCTTGGTGATAATGTGCACCGCATTGTCCCCCGAGGTCCCGGCATAGAACGTCAGGTTGTCTGCGCTCACTACACCGGCCACCGGAGCGATCGGCGTCCCAAGCGTCGTCGACAAGGGAATGCTGCCCAGCGTTCCCGGTCCCGTAGCCTGCGGAATATACGACGGAACCACGCCGCCTGTGCCGGTATACGTCACGAACGCGATCTTCGAGTCCGACGTCGGGAATACGCCGCTGATCGCAGTCGCCGTAACCCCGGGCAGCGCGGCGCTGAAAGCCTGGGTCGCTGTAAACGTAACGGGAGTATTGTCAGCCAGCGGACAAGAGCCGATCGGCAGGCCGGCATGAGCAGGTTGGGTAGGAGGTGTTGTTGCGGCAGGTGTGGATAAAAGCGAATCAGTGAACGCCGCAGTCGTAGCGCCCAGCAGATGCAGTCCATCGTTGGTCGTCGCGATAACGCTCGTAGCCGCAGCCATCACGCCCGCATCGGGATAAAACACGTTCGTCGTCGTCGAGGAAGTCGTCTCGGTTCCGCCGCTTGTAGTGGTCGTCGTAAGCGGGCAGTACGAGCGCGCCGTCGTCGGATTGCCGCCAAAGAACGCGCCAACCGTAGGAACGGCAATGGCAATATCGGTCGTCGGCTGCGCTGAGGCTGTTTGGTACCAGCCCGTGAACTGCGAGTGAACCAGCAGTCCATTGTTTGGCGTCGTCACACCGGTCGAACTGTTGTAGTCGCCCAGCGTGATATACACCGTCTGGCTATCCGGAGAAAACGCCGCATGCGTGCCGACGCCTCCATACTGCGTCGTAATTCCGCCGCCGCTGGCCGGGTTGTACAGATAAACGAACTGCCGGATCGGGTCCGTGATCACCACCGTCGTGCCGTCAGGAGACACCGCCAGCACCGACCCGTTCACCGTCGGGTCCTGCGCCGTTACTGAGTTAGAGATCGGGCTGTACGTCATCAGCTCATAGGAGCTGCCCATATAGACCGAGGCGCCGTCGGTGCTGATCACCATCGAGTTCGGCTGATAAGGCAGACGAATCGGCGCGCCGATCTGCGGCTGCGTGAAATCCACCGGCACCAGGTACAGCGAGTTCGTGCTGGCAATGTACAGATTCGTACTGTTCGGGCCCGGCGCAATGACTGTCACCGGGTTCGATGTCACCGGCTTCCCATTGCCGAACAAACCGATCTGGTTGAACGGAGAAGGATTGCAGCTTGGAGGCTGGCACACCGCGGTAATCGCGGCCGCGCCCGGAAACGTCGGCGTCACCGTACCGGCCGCAACCGCGGGAATTGTCGTCGGAGTTGTCGATTCAAACTCCAGCGCTAATCCCGTCAGAATCGTCCCGTTCTTATCCATGACGATTGAGTTGATCGGCTGCACGTTGTTTGGATTGACGATAACGCTCGTCGCACTCGAGCTGCCCGAAGGCCCCGGAACGCTCAGCGCAATCGAGGTCGGCGGACACGTTGCAAAGAAGCCGGCAGAGCTTCCCGCGTTCGAGATATTTGCCACGATCACCGTTGATCCTGGCTGCTGTGCCGTCGCCACACCGTTCTGATCGATCGAAACCACTGACGCCGCTTGTGCCGTGTACGACAAATGACCGACCCGGCAGCTGATATTGTTCGCAAGCGTCGTCGAAGCATTGCTGTAGACCCGCGCCGCCAGCTGTCCCGTCGTTCCTTGAGAGAGGCAGCTGTTGATCAAATTCGATCCAGAGGTGGTGATCGGCGGTGTCGAGCAGCATCCCGTCCCGGGATTGATCGTGCAGCTTACCTGCTGTGTCGCATACGCCGCTGGACTGCAGTTAGTCGCCGGGTCGTTCAAACAGTCCGTCGACAGTGCTCCCAGCACCACGCTGGTGACGACCGGATGTATATAAACGGGGAGCGGATTGCTGCTTGCTCCGTCGCCGCTTGCGACAACATACACCGTTCCGCTCTTGTTCGTCGGATTGCAGGTGGTGAAGTCCGGGATGCCGCCGCCAGTGTTCCGGTTCCACGTGCCACCGCAAAGTGCCCCCGTCGTCGGATTCACGTCCGCGATGGTCATGTCGGGAACGCCATTCGCAAGAAACGTTGCGTACGTATAGTGGGCCACCGACTCAGTCGTGCCTTTGCAGTCGGTCGCCGTCGGCGTGTTCACCTGCCCGATCTGAGCAAAGTTCAGCGAGATGCCCGTAAGCGCCGGTGGGAGGGTAATTGTCGTCACCTGACCCACAGGAATGCCGGAGTCGGTGCCATTGCAGAAAACAGTGGGTGCCTTCTTCGAACAGCCCGCTATCGAGACGCCAAAAGGAATCGTGAAAAACAAAAGAACTGCTAACGTGACAAACCGACGCATTGAACCTCCCCGTTCAACCCGAACTCAAGCTGAACGGTCACACCGCAACCGCTGGATAGCTGAACCCATAGTGTAAAAGCTGCGCACACCGGAAGCAAATCTCCAGATGTGCGTTAGACGATCTCCTCAAACGTTTCGTACTCCAACAAAGTGCTTCCCGCAGACATCGCAGAAGCAACCTGTGCGCTACTTCGCCGGCATCTCCGTCTCGAACCAGCTCAGAGCCCGCTCCAGAACATCCAGTCGATGCGCAGGATCGTGGAACGCATGTCCCTCATTCGGATAGACCACCAGCTGCGTCTTCACGCCCTCGGCGCGCAGCGCATGCCAGAACTCGAAGCTCTGCGGTGCCGGACACTCCCCGTCGCGATCGCCAACCACAACCAGCGTCGGAGTCTTCACCTTCCCAATGTAGTCAATCGCCGAACTCTTGGCGTACACCGCAGTGTCGTCAT
Organism: uncultured Acidobacteriaceae bacterium; assembly: GCA_963841335.1. Taxonomy (GTDB): domain Bacteria; phylum Acidobacteriota; class Terriglobia; order Terriglobales; family Acidobacteriaceae; genus Edaphobacter. The sequence continues at coordinate 3,184,130 of CAWJCF010000001.1, forward strand.
ACACCGTCTTGCCAAAGAACGGAACCATCCATTGATCGATCGAGTTCTCCCCGTAATAGCTCTTCCAGTCGCTGATTCCAGCGCCGGCAACTGCCGCCTTGAACCGCGTCGTCTGCGTCACGCCAAACATCGTCATAAACCCGCCATAACTCCAGCCCGTCAGCCCTTCGCGGTCCTTGTCGATAGGGAAGCGCTTCTCCAGAACATCCATTCCCGCCAAAATGTCTCGCAGGTCTCCATATCCGAAGTCCCGAACGTTGGCCTGCGTAAACTTCTCTCCCTGTCCATAACTTCCACGCGGATTAGGCATGAACACGAAGTAACCCAGCGCCGAAAACGGCACTCCACCATAACCAACTCCTGGCCAACGCGGAGTCACCGCGCTCGAAGGCCCTCCATGAACGCTCACAAGCAGAGGATACTTTTTCGCCGGATCATAGTTCGCGGGATAAAGCAGCCATCCCTGCATCTTGAACCCATCGTTGGTCCACTCAATCGACTCCGTCTTCCCCCACGCAGGCTTCAGTCCATCGTTCAGGTGAGTGATCTGCTTCAAAGCCTTCGGCGGCCCCGCCCAGACCTCCGGAGCCATCGCGAAGGAGCTGCGGATCAGCGCGATCGTATGCTCTTTCGACATCGAGACGCTCATCACCAGGCCACCAGATCCAATCGACTCCGGAAAAGTAGCGCTGGCTTGGTGGATATCCTTCCCGGAACTCAGATTGAGGGCAGTCAGATGGCTGTCTCCTCCTGCATGCTCCGCGATCCCCAGGACATCGGACGAGATCCATCCGATAAATGCGACCGACGCCGCACGACCAGGCGTCATGTTTATCAGCTCGCCCCCAGTTGCAGGAATCAAATAGACGTCTCCGCCCGTCGACCCCTGATCGCTCATCAGGCCGCCGATAAAGGCGATCCTGCTCCCATCCGGCGACCAGCGCGGAACCGCAATCTGCAATCCATGAAGCGAGCCCTGCACTTTGTTCGTATCCAAAATGGACTTTGCTTGCCCACTGGCGATCTCTTCCGTATAAAGCTGCGCAACCCACCAGTTGTTCTCGCCAGGAGGATTTGCTGCCACAAAAACGAGATGCTTCGAATCCGGCGACCAGCCAAACTCATATACATGCAATGTCGCCGGCGTCACCTGCGCAAATGATCCGTTCGCCACCTCCACCACACCGACGCGCTGAATCTCCACGCCGTCCTCACCAATCACTCCAGCCCAAGGCTTCATCGCCGCGAGAGCACCGGCGCTGCGCGTCGCATTCTCAACAAACAGGAAACCCACCGACCTGCCATCGGGCGACCATGTCAGCGAGTCCATCTCTCCCACGACATGCGTCAGCTGCTTCGATTCTCCAGTTTTCTTCGACCAGACAAAGACCTGATCCTGGCCATGTTTCTCCGACTCCGGCGTGCAATCAGACACAAACGCCAACGATTGCCCATCTGGCGACCACTTTGGCTCCGAACTTCCACAATTGGTTGAGCTCGATCCTGTTCCGACGATCTTTTCGGTGGCGGGTTCCGGATTTGCCACGTCGCTGAGGTGGATCTGACCGACTCCCCCAGCTCTCACCGCCCAGGCCACGGTCGTTCCATCCGGCGAGATCGCGGCCGAGCTGGGCGTCCTTGTCTTGCTAAGTGCCTCAATCAACGTGCCAATGCGCGCTTTGTTGGCGGTAGGAGTAGACTGCGCCGCCAGGTCATCTCTAAAGAAAACCGCAAAAAGAGAAATGGAGAGAAGGAAGGCAATCTGACGCACACGAAAAGCGGAAAAAGTCATTCAAAAAGCGTAGCACGGCCAAATTGTCCCCACGCGGGCCATCAGCTGGTGGAACCTCGTCCGCAATGTAAAAAATCTCCTGAAACCTACGGCCAAAAGTTGACGTGCGGCGCACAGATTGCTATTGTTAGAAGGTTCCGCGAGTATTCGGTCTGTGCCGTCAGGGAAACCCGATACACAGTAGGGCGGAGAAAAGCCCACGCAATCAGAAACCACGGCCCGCTGCAAAGCAGGAGATGGTGATATGCGTTATACTGAATACAAGAGATTCACCGTAGGACATTCCTGGTTCCTTGAACTGAATGTCGTAAGTCTGCGGCCCATCGCAATCGTGCCTGCGACACCCTCCACCTTGGATGGGCTATGCGGGCCGGAACAGCGAAACGGAGTCGGCTCCTCCTGAGGGATTAGGGAAAGACGCTCGATCACCGTCGACTGTTTACGTCTGGCTTGTTGTACCGCTTCACAGACGCAACAGCAGGGAAGAACTTCGGCCAGAGGCGCTTCAGCGTCCTCATTCTTTTTGCGTGTACGGCAAAAAGCAAAGCCGGACCCTCCTGCGTCTGACATGAGATTCGTAGTTTTGGGTTAGTAGTACCGTTTTGCGCATTAACTAAGGAGTTCTAGTGCCTACGTTCCATCAGCTCGTCAAGCAGGGCCGCACGCCCACCCGTTATAAGACCGCCAGCCCCGCGCTTCAGGGTTCGCCCCAGCGCCGTGGCGTCTGCACCCGTGTTTACACCCAAACCCCAAAGAAGCCGAACTCGGCTCTTCGTAAGGTCGCGCGTGTTCGCCTCACCAACGGGATCGAGGTTACGACCTACATCCCGGGCATCGGCCACAACCTGCAGGAGCACTCGATTGTGCTCATTCGTGGCGGTCGTGTGAAGGATCTGCCGGGTGTCCGTTATCACGTGGTTCGCGGCACGCTCGACTCGGTCGGCGTCGCGAATCGCAAGCAGAGCCGCTCGAAGTACGGCGCGAAGCGTCCGAAGGCTGCTGCCAAATAAGTTTGTTTTTGTCGAAGCGCGGTTCGCCGCATAGCCAAGTCCAGGTCTTGAGAAGTTGACGGCCCTGGAGGAAGAAGAGAAGGAAAGTAATGCCGAGAAAAGGTTACATCGCGAAGCGTGAAGTTGCACCGGACCCGGTCTATAACTCGACCCTGGTGACGAAGTTTGTGAACTCGATGATGTGGGGCGGCAAGAAGTCCACCGCTCAGGGCATCTTCTACACCGCCATGACCAATCTGGAGCAGAAGGGTGGCGACGAGGCTCTCAAGCTCTTCAAAAAGGCGATTGAGAACTGCAAGCCGCTTCTCGAGGTCAAGAGTCGCCGCGTTGGCGGAGCGAACTATCAGGTTCCGATTGAAGTTCTCCCTGAGCGCCGCACGTCGCTCGCGATTCGCTGGCTCGTAACTTACGGCCGCGCTCGTGGCGAGAAGGGCATGGTGGAGAAGCTGACCGCTGAACTACTCGATGCGGCCAATGGCCGTGGCGCTGCGATGAAGAAGAAGGAAGACGTTCACCGTATGGCTGAAGCCAACAAGGCCTTCGCGCACTATCGGTGGTAAAGAAAGAGCCTTATCAGTATGAGCTCCTTTCTTAAAGTTTTTAGGTTCAACGTTGTAATTACCGCGAGCTCTGCTCGCAGATGAGAGATTGACCGTGGCACGCACTACACCTCTGAATCGTTGCCGAAATATCGGGATCATGGCGCACATTGACGCCGGCAAGACGACGACGACCGAGCGCATCCTCTTTTATACGGGCATCACGCACCGTATCGGCGAGGTGCATGAGGGAACTGCGACCATGGACTGGATGGAGCAGGAGCAGGAGCGCGGCATCACAATCACCTCGGCCGCGACGACCTGCACTTGGAAGAATATCCGCATCAACATCATCGATACCCCCGGCCACGTGGACTTCACGGCCGAGGTGGAGCGTTCGCTGCGCGTGCTTGACGGTGCGGTTGCCTGCTTCGACGCAGTAGCCGGCGTTCAGCCCCAGTCGGAGACAGTGTGGCGCCAGGCCGACAAGTACAAAGTTCCCCGAATCTGCTTCATCAATAAGATGGACAAGGCCGGTGCGGACGCAGTCTACGCGACGTCTACCATCGTCGATCGCCTTGGTGCGCGGGCCGTTCCCATCAATATTCAGATCGGTGCCGAGGCAAAGTTCCTTGGCGTAGTCGATCTCGTCACCATGAAAGCCATTTATTGGCACGACGAGACGATGGGCGCTGAGTACTCCGTTGAAGAGATTCCCGCCGACCTTATCGAGAAGGCCAAGGAGGCCCGCGCGTTCCTCATCGAGGCGGTCTCGGAGTCCGACGACGAACTGATGCACCTCTACCTCGAGGGTCAGGAGCCAACCGAAGCGCAGCTCAAGGCTGGCATCCGCAAGGCGACGATCGCGATGAAGATCTTCCCGGTCCTCTGCGGCTCGTCCTTCAAGAACAAGGGCGTGCAGACTCTGCTTGACGCAGTTGTCGACTTCCTGCCCAGCCCGCTCGACATTCCTCCGGTCACCGGCATCGATCCTGATAGTCCGGAAGAGCACCTCGTCCGCAAGGCCGACGACAGCGAGCCTTTCTCCGCTCTCGGCTTCAAGATTATGACCGACCCGTTCGTCGGCCAGCTGATCTTCATCCGCGTCTACTCGGGCCAACTCAAAACCGGCGACTCGGTGCTGAATCCCCGCACCGGAAAGACTGAACGTATCGGCCGTCTGCTGAAGATGCACGCCAACAAGCGCGAAGAGATCACCGAGATCCTCGCCGGCGACATCTGCGCCGCGGTCGGTCTCAAGAATCTCGTCACCGGTGACACTATCTGCACCGAAAAGTCCCCCATCGTCCTCGAGAGGATCGACTTCCCCGCGCCGGTTATCGCCGTCGCCGTCGAGCCGAAGACGAAGGCCGACCAGGAAAAGATGGGCATGGCTCTGGCCAAGCTCGCACAGGAAGATCCAACCTTCCGCGTCCACACTGATCCCGACTCGGGCCAGACCATCATCTCGGGTATGGGCGAGTTGCACCTCGAGATTATCGTCGACCGCATGATGCGCGAGTACAAGGTTGAGGCCAACGTCGGCAAGCCGCAGGTTGCTTATCGCGAGACCATCCGCGCCAACGCCGAGGCCGAAGGCAAGTACATCCGTCAGACAGGCGGCTCGGGCAACTACGGTCATGCGAAGATTCGGATCGCGCCGAACGAGCCTGGCAAAGGCTACGAGTTCTCCAATGACATCAAGGGCGGCACGATTCCCAAGGAGTACATCAAGCCGATCGACCAGGGCATTCAGGATGCGATGACCCGCGGCGTTCTCGCCGGCTACGAGATGGTCGATATCAAGGTCTCGCTCTACGACGGCAGCTATCACGACGTCGACTCGAACGAAATGGCGTTCAAGATCGCCGGTTCGATGGCCTTCAAGGAAGCCGCAAGAAAGGCCAAGCCGGTTCTGCTTGAGCCTGTGATGGACGTCGAAGTTACCGTCCCCGAGGAGTTCATGGGCACCATCATTGGCGACCTGAATAGCCGTCGCGGCCGTATCGAAGGCATGGAGATGGTCGGCGGAGTTCAGGCGATCAAGGCCACGGTGCCGCTGAGCACGATGTTCGGCTACGCCACCGCAATGCGCGGATCGACACAGGGCCGCGCAAACTACTCCATGCAGTTCAAGCAGTACGAAGAAGCGCCGCGGTCGGTCTCGGAAGAGATCATTGCCAAAGTGCAGGGCAAGGATAGCAAGTAAGCCTGTGCCGCGAGGCGCAGCCAGTTTGGAAGTTGAATTTTAGAAACAGGAAACACGGAGAGAGTCATGGCGAAGGAAAAGTTTGACCGGTCAAAGCCGCACGTAAACATTGGGACGATCGGGCATATCGATCACGGCAAGACGACGCTGACGGCGGCGATTACGAAGGTGTTGTCGAAGCACAACCCGAACAACAAGTTTCGCTCCTTCGACACGATCGACAACGCGCCGGAAGAGCGTGAGCGCGGTATTACGATTGCGACCTCGCACGTGGAGTACGAGACGCCGAACCGCCACTACGCGCACGTCGACTGCCCCGGCCACGCGGACTACATCAAGAACATGATCACCGGAGCCGCGCAGATGGACGGCGCGATCCTGGTGGTTGCTGCGACCGACGGTCCGATGCCGCAGACCAAAGAGCACGTTCTGCTCGCCCGTCAGGTTGGCGTTCCGTTCATCGTGGTGTTCCTGAACAAGTGCGACGCGGTTGAGGACGAAGAGCTGATCGAGCTGGTCGAGATGGAAGTTCGCGAGCTGCTTTCGAAGTACGACTACCCCGGCGATGACACCCCCATCATTCGCGGCTCTGCGCTTGGCGCGCTCAACGGCGAAGCCAAGTGGGAGGCCCAGATCGACGAGCTGATGGCGGCGGTGGACAAGTACATTCCGCAGCCGGAGCGCGCGATCGACCAGCCGTTCCTGATGCCGATCGAAGACATCTTCTCGATCTCTGGCCGCGGCACCGTGGTTACGGGCCGTATCGAGCGCGGCAAGGTGAAGGTTGGCGAGGAGTCTGAGATCGTCGGTTTCCGCGAGACCCGCAAGACGGTTGTGACCGGCGTCGAAATGTTCAAGAAGCAGCTGGACGAGGGTCTGGCAGGCGACAACGCCGGTCTTCTTCTGCGCGGTATCGCGAAGGAAGATGTGGAGCGCGGCATGGTATTGGCCAAGCCCGGCTCGATCAAGCCGCACACCGACTTCAAGGGCGAGGTCTACGTGCTCTCGAAGGAAGAAGGCGGACGTCACACTCCGTTCTTCAACGGTTACCGTCCCCAGTTCTACTTCCGCACGACGGACGTGACGGGTTCGGCGAAGCTGCCTGCAGGCACCGAGATGTGCATGCCCGGCGACAACATCCAGCTGGAGATCACGCTGCACACTCCAGTGGCCATGGAGAAGGGTCTGCGCTTCGCGATCCGCGAGGGCGGCAGGACCGTCGGAGCAGGAACTATCTCCGAGATCATCAAGTAAAGAAGATTTCGGCAAATTGCTTTGGTTTTTGGCAGTTCAAGATCAACGAGGGCTGCCGGCCCATTGAGAAGTAAGCGGGAAATGACCGGCAGCTACTCCAACAGTTCTTTGAAGCAAGAAAGAGAATAATCATGGCTGGACAGAGAATCAGAATTCGGTTGAAGGCATATGACTACCGCGTACTCGATACCTCCACGGGAGAGATCGTCGAGACCGCCAAGCGCACGGGCGCCCAGGTTGCGGGTCCCATTCCTCTGCCGACGATGAAGAACAAGTACTGCGTCCTCCGCTCGCCCCACGTCGACAAGAAGTCGCGCGAGGCCTTCGAGATTCGCACGCACAAGCGGCTGATCGACATCCTTGAGCCGACCCAGCAGACTGTGGATGCGCTCATGAAGCTCGATCTCCCCGCTGGCGTAGACGTTGAGATCAAAACGGTTCAGAAATAAGGAAAAATAAGCATAAAGCTTTTAGTTTCTTGATTCACGCAGTATCAACCCGGCAGTGCTGAGCGAATTCAGGCAGCATGATGAGGAAAGGAAGCTCCAATGTCAGTAGTCGGAATTCTCGGAAAAAAGATCGGCATGACCCAGGTGTTCGATGACCGCGGCGACATTCACCCGGTCACCGTGCTCAAGGCTGGTCCCTGTGTCATCACCCAGCTCAAGACCCTCGCGAAGGACGGCTATTCCGCCGCCCAGATCGGCTATGTCGATTTCGTCAAGGCATCGAAGGTCAACAAGGCCATGACTGGCCACTTCGCCAAGTCGAACGTTCCTCCAGTTAAGATGATCAAAGAGGTCGCCATCGAACCCGCCAAGCCCGCGGAAGGCGAAGAGGCAACCTCGGTCAAAGCCGGTGATCGCATTCTGGTCGACATCTTCGCCGACGAGAAGTTCGTTGACGTCATCGGAACCTCCAAGGGCCGCGGATTCGCCGGCGTCGTTCGGCGTCACGGTTTCGGCGGCGGTCCCAAGTCGCACGGTCACATGTTCCAGGTCCAGGGCTCGATCGGCGCTTCGTCATTTCCGTCGCGCGTCTTCCCGGGTCAGCGCATGCCCGGTCACATGGGCCACGCTCAGGTCACGGTTCGCAACCTGCGCATTCGCGGCATCGATCTCGACGACAACCTCCTGCTGGTCGAAGGAGCCGTTCCCGGTCCGCGTGATGGTTTCGTGCTCATCTCCAAGGCCAAGGCTCCGCCGCGCGAGCGTCGCGGCTTCGCTGGAGCCGCAACCAAGGACGCCTTGAAAGCTTCGAAGAAGGCTGCACCGAAGAAGAAGTAAAGAAAATAGAGCAAGGTTTTTGCATTGCTTTTGTGTGTCTGGTACCAAACGCTGCGCGGAGAACAAACCGGAAAACGCAGCCTAACAAAGTCAAGGCCCGACACATCGATGGCGGGCACGAAGAGAGAAGAACGATGGCAAACATCAATGTAGTCAATCTCGGCGGAAAGAAGGTTGGTGAGTTCGAACTCGCCGACGACGTCTTCTCGGGCGAGATCAACGACGGACTGCTCTGGGAGTCGGTCAAGCACTACCGCGCCGCCCTTCGCCAGGGAACCGCCTCCACCAAGAACCGCAACCAGGTCTCCGGTGCCGGCAAGAAGCTCTGGAAGCAGAAGGGAACCGGTCGCGCACGCGTCGGATCCATCCGCACTCCGCTCTGGCGTGGTGGTGGCACGGTTCACGGACCCAAGCCCCGCAGCTACGAGTACGCCTTCCCGCAGAAGAAGCTCATGGGAGCACTCCGATCCGCAATTGCTGCGAAGATCGCTGAAGGCAAGATCACCGTCGTCGATTCCTTCGAAGTCGCTGAAGCCAAGACGAAGCTCTACCGCGCCGCACTCGACAAGCTCGAGGCCGGCAAGACCACCCTGTTGGTCGAGAGCAGCCGCAATCTCGGCGAGAAGCTCTACCTCGGCTCCCGCAATCTGGCTGGCGTAGAACTGGTCCTCAGCTCCGAAGTTCATCCCTACGACCTGCTCCGCTACGAGCACGCCGTCTTCTCGAAGGATGCCATCGAAGCCCTTCAGGAAACGTTGAAGAAGTTTGTATCCAAGCGCCGCAAAGCAGCCGCGCAGAAGGAGGTTGCGTAATGCCAACCCTCTATACCGTCATTCGCCGCCCCCTCATCACCGAGAAGGGCATGACCGTGAAGGAGACCCAGAACACCCTGGTGTTCGAAGTCGCCCTCAAGGCCACCAAGACTGAAGTCAAGCAAGCCGTCGAGAGCCTCTTCAAAGTGAAGGTCTCCGGCGTTCGCACCGCCAGCGTCGAGGGCAAGGAACGCCGCCGGGGCAAGTTTGCCGGCTACCGCGCCGACTGGAAGAAGGCTTACGTTCGCCTCAAAGAGGGCGAGAAGATGCCGGAGTATCTCAACAGCCTCTAAGCGAGATGTCTTCGCCGCAACAGAATTCAGGAAACGAAGCGCCGCTGAGCAATCAGCCGCGCAGGCAAGGGAATAAAGACGATGCCGATCAAATCATTTCGACCGATTACCCCATCACTCCGCTTTACGACGAGTCTCGTCAACGACGACATCACGACGGACAAGCCGCATAAGCCGTTGCTCAGCGTGAAGCCACGTACCGGCGGTCGCAACTCGACCGGCTGGATGACGACGCGCCATCAGGGCGGCGGTCACAAGCAGAAGCTGCGCCTCATCGACTTCAAGCGCGACAAGTACGGTATTCCGGGCACCGTCGCGACAGTTGAGTACGATCCGAACCGCAGCTCCCGCATCGCGCTCATTCACTATGCAGACGGCGAGAAGCGCTACATCATTCAGCCCATCGGACTGACAGTCGGGCAGTCGATCATGAGCGGCCCCGACGCCGACATCCTCGTCGGCAACGCTCTGCCGCTGAAGAATATCCCGGCCGGTACCACCGTCCACAACATCGAGCTTCGTCCCGGCAAGGGCGCGCAGATGGCTCGCTCGGCCGGCGCCCAGGTTCAGCTCGTCGCCAAGGAAGGCGATTACGCGTTGCTCAAGCTGCCTTCCGGGGAAACCCGCAAGGTGCTCGTCGATTGCATGGCGACCATCGGCCAGGTTGGCAATACCGAACACGAGAACCAGACCATCGGTAAAGCAGGACGCAACCGCTGGAAGGGAATTCGTCCCTCGAACCGCGGCGTCTCGATGAACCCGGTCGATCATCCGCACGGTGGTGGTGAAGGCAAGACCTCGGGCGGGCGTCACCCGGTCACTCCTTGGGGCCAGCCCACGCGCGGCTACAAGACCCGCAACAACAAGCGGACCGATGCGTTCATCGTGAAGCGCCGTAGCAAGTAAAGAAAAGCATTTCAGTAAAAGAGAGTTTTATTTTTCAGAATTTTTAGTTCCGCAACAAGGCAACACCAAGTCTCGCAGCTAAGAGATTCGTCGTATCCAGCATCGCAACAAGAAAGTCGGAGCTCAGCAAATGTCACGTTCAGCGAAAAAAGGTCCTTTCATCGACGGTCATCTGACCAAGAAAATCGATGCCATGAACCAGATCAACGACAAAAAGGTCGTGCGCACCTGGTCCCGCCGGTCCACCATTCACCCGGACTTCGTCGGTCACACCATCGCAGTGCACAACGGGCGCAAGTTCATCCCCGTCTACGTGACCGAAAACATGGTCGGCCACAAACTCGGTGAGTTTGCCGCTACCCGCACCTTCAAGGGCCACTCCGCGCGCGCCGCTGAGACCACCGCAAAGCCGAAATAAAGAAAATAAGCAGAACCCTGCTTTTAGTTTTGAAGGACGAAGATTATGGCGAAGGCAGTAGAAAAAATCAGAGAGTTCCGCGCCGAGGCGAAGTTCCAGCGCACCAGCCCGCAAAAGGCGAAGCTGGTACTGGATCTCATCAAAGGCCTCCGCGTCGAGCAGGCGCTCAACACGGTTCACTTCAGCTCGAAGCGCATGGCGCCGGTGATCGAAAAGGTCCTCCGTTCGGCGATCCAGAACGCGACCTACGTCTCGCAGGAGCAGGGGCTCGACGTTGACGTCGACAACCTCTACGTCCGCACCGCCGTCGCGAACGAAGGCCCACGCATGAAGCGCATCCGCCCTGCTCCGATGGGCCGCGCCTTCCGCTATCAGCGCAGGCTCGCACACATCGTCGTCACCGTCGCCGAGAAGAAGCCGGTCAATGCCATCAGTGCATCCGCCGACTCAACCTCGGCACCGGCTGCGAAGAAGACCGCGAAGAAGGCAGCCACAAAGACTGCAGCAAAGCCTGCAGCCAAAAAGGCCGCCGCAAAGAAGGCCCCGGCCAAGAAGACTGCAGCCAAGAAGTCCGCGAAGTAAGCAGGTTTCTTGTAAACTTAAAGTTTTGCACTACCGCCCGCCGGCTCAACCGGAGAGGGCACAGTAAAGGGAAGCTATGGGACAGAAAGTCCATCCGTATGGGTTGCGCCTCGGCATCAACAAGCCGTGGAAGTCACGCTGGTTCGTTGAGCGTGGCTACGACAAGCTGCTGGTTGAAGACGTCAAGCTCAAGGCTGAGCTCCGCGAGAAGCTGAAGGCCGCCGGCGTCAGCTCGGTTGAAGTCGAGCGCCCCGGCAACAAGCTGCGCCTGATCATCCGCACCGCGCGTCCGGGCATCATCATCGGCCGCAAAGGCGCCGAGATCGACAAGCTCAAGGCCGACATCCAGAAGCGCTCCAACCGCGAGGTCTTCATCGATATCCTCGAGGTCAACAAGCCCGAGCTCGACGCTCAGCTTGTCGCCGAGAATATCGCACTCCAGCTCGAGAAGCGTGTCAGCTTCCGTCGCGCCATGCGCAAGTCGGTCGACTCCGCGCTTCGCTTCGGCTGCAAGGGCATCAAGGTTCGCGTCTCCGGCCGTCTGAACGGAAACGAGATCGCCCGCTCGGAGTGGTATCTCCAGGGCCGGCTGCCGCTGCACACGCTGCGCGCCGATATCGACTACGGTTTTGCCGAGGCGCACACCACCTACGGCATCATCGGCGTCAAGACCTGGGTCTACCGTGGCGACATCTACGAGCAGAAGAAGCGTCGCGACCAGGTCACAACCGCTGGGGCCTTCGCGTCCTAATGTTTTCCCGGCATAGCCGGAGTTTCCAGGGACTGGCTCCCTGAAAGAGTGAAGAGGGTTTTCTTATGTTGATGCCAAAGAAGGTCAAGTATCGCAAGCAGCAGCGCGGCCGTATGACCGGCAAGGCGTGGCGCGGCTCCGATCTTTCGTTCGGCGACTACGGCCTCAAGGTCATGGAGTGCGGCTACATCACCGACCGCCAGATCGAGGCCAGCCGTATCGCGATGACGCGCTTTATCAAGCGTGGTGGCAAGGTCTGGCTCCGTCTGTTCCCGGACAAGCCCATCACAAAGAAGCCTGCCGAAACCCGTATGGGTAAGGGTAAGGGCGCCCCCGATCACTGGGTCTGCGTCGTTCGCCCCGGCCGCATCCTGTTCGAGATGGAAGGCGTCAACCCGGACATCGCCAAAGAGGCCATGCGTCTGGCCGCCCACAAGCTTCCGCTCAAGACCAGCTTCGTGCAGCGTCACGACGTCAAGGTCACGGTAGCCGCCAAGTAAGTTTTGCAGTTCAAGGAAAAGACAATGGAATTCGAAAAGATCCGTAACCTCAGTGACGACGAACTCAAGGGCGAGCAGACCAAAGCCGCCGAACAGCTCTTCCGCATCCGCTTCCAGAAGAGCCTCGGCAACGTCGAAGGCATCAAGAAGCTGCGGACGCTTAAGCTGGACATCGCCCGCATCAAGACCGTAGAGCGCGAGCGGGAACTGGCCGCCGAGAAGGCTGCCAAGCCCGTCGTTGTTAACGTCGCGCCGGCCAAGAGCACTCGCACCGCCCGCAAGAAAGCGAAGAAGGATTAATCATGGCAGACACAACCAACACCACCGCCGCTGCAACGCCCGAAGCCCACACCTCACGCCGCAACGAGAAGGTCGGCACTGTCGTCTCGACCAAGATGCAGAAGACCATCGTCGTCGAGATCGAGATGCGCAAGGCGCACCCGAAGTACAAGCGCGTCATGAAGTCGAACAAGAAGTTCTACGCGCACGACGAGCAGAACTCCGCCCGCGTCGGCGACGTTGTCCGCATCCGCGAAGCCCGCCCCCTGTCCAAGCTCAAGCGCTGGTCGCTCGAGGAGATCGTTCGCCGCTCCTCTCTCGCGCTCACCGACGACAAGGTCGCCGCGACCGAAGTTTAGTCACTCGAAGCCAGGCGTAAGCCCGGCCGCCACACCGCCGTAGATAGCCAGGAGAAGAACGATGTCAGTACAAATGAGAACAATGCTTGACGTAGCCGACAACTCAGGCGCGCGCAAGTTGCAGGTGATCCTGCCCCTCGGTGGCGGTCTCGGCAAAAAGGCCGGCCTCGGCGACGTCGTCACCGCTGCCGTCAAGGAAGCCTCTCCCGACGGCACTGTCAAGAAGGGTAAAGTCGTCAAGGCTGTGATCGTTCGCACGCGCAAAGAGTATCGCCGCAAGGACGGAACCTACATCCGCTTCGACCAGAACGCCGCGGTCGTCATTAACGACGCTAACGAGCCCGTTGGCACCCGCGTCTTCGGTCCCGTCGCCCGCGAGCTCCGCGAGAAGAAGTTCCTCAAGATCGTCTCGCTCGCACCCGAAGTCATCTAGTCATTTACTGCGCTTCGGCGCAACAAGCGGACTCCGGCTCCGACAGATCGCCGAGGAAGGGAAGAGAAATGGCAGTCAAGATCAAGCGTAACGACAAGGTCGAAGTCATCGCCGGCAAAGACAAAGGCAAGCAGGGACGCGTCCTTCGCGTCATCGCCGACAAGAATCGTCTCCTCGTCGAAGGCGTCATGATGGTCAAGAAGCACGTCAAGCCCAACCCGCAGCGCAACATCAAGGGCGGTATCGCCGAGCAGGAGTCCACCATCCACCTCTCAAACGTCATGCTGATCGACGCCGAGGGCAACAAGACCCGCGTCGGCACCCGTTTTGACGGCAACACCAAGGTTCGTTTCTCTAAGGCGAGCGGAAACACGATCGCCGAAAAGAAAAAGTAGCTCAACGTCCAGGCGCTAGTCCCTAGGCCTCGGTCCCTGTAACAACGGTTCACCCCACGCATCGGTACACGGGCTCAACCCAATCCGGCAACCGTGGAGAAAGCGAAGAAGACAATGGCAGCACGTTTGAAAGAGAAGTACGAAAAAGAGATTCGCCCCACACTCAGCAAAGAGCTCAACATCACCAACGCCATGGCGATCCCCAAGCTTGAGAAGATCGTCATCAACATGGGTCTCGGCGAAGCAACCCAGAATGTTAAGATCATGGACCCGCTCGTGGCCGACCTCGCCTCCATCGCCGGCCAGAAGCCCGTCACCACTCGTGCGAAGAAGTCCATCGCCGCCTTCAAGGTTCGCGAAGGCATGCCCATCGGCGCCATGGTTACCCTCCGCGGCGACACAATGTACGAATTCCTCGACCGCCTCATATCCATCGCTCTTCCGCGCGTCCGCGACTTCCGCGGCGTCTCATCCAAGAGCTTCGATGGCCGCGGCAACTACACCCTTGGCCTCCGCGATCAACTCATCTTCGCTGAGATCGACTACGCCAAGGTCGACAAGCTCAAAGGCATGAACGTCACCTTCGTCACCACCGCGAAGGACGATAACGGTGCCCGCGCTCTGCTCAAGGGTTTTGGAATGCCCTTCCGTGTTGGAGCATAAAAGAAGGATCAACAGAGGTTCTTGGACCTCGAACTAAAGATAGAGAGCAAAAAAATGGCAACTACAGCAAAGCGCGTCAAAGACGCAAGGAAGCCGAAGTTCAAATCCCGTCAGCACAACCGCTGCCAGCTCTGCGGTCGTCCCCGAGCCTTCCTCCGGAAGTTCGGTGTCTGCCGTCTCTGCTTCCGCTCGCTCGCCCTTAAGGGAGAAATTCCGGGCGTAGTCAAGTCAAGCTGGTAGAATATAAATGTCCGTGCGTAGCATTCCGGCGCACTCGCTCCAGAGACCTCATCAGGGCATTTGGCTTTTGATGCAGAAGTCTGGACGTACCACCCGAAACAAACATCTCCGCTGGTTCCCGACGTGTGTTCCACGCCGGGCGAACGGGGGATGAAGGAGAATGAATGAACCTCACCGACCCGGTAGCAGACTTTTTGACGCGTATCCGCAACTCCATCCGTGCGCGCCACCAGAAGCTCGACGTCCCCCAATCCAAGCTCAAGATCGAGATCGCCCGCATCCTCAAAGAAGAGGGCTACATAGCGAACTACAAGCCCACCGAAGAGAATGGGCAGCGCGTCCTTCGCGTCTACCTCAAGTACGGCCCGAACAACGAAGCCGTCATCCGCGACCTCCAGCGCGTCTCGCGTCCCGGCTGCCGTGTTTACCTCGGCCGCGACGAGATCCGCCGCGTTCAGGGCGGTCTCGGCATATCCATCATGACCACCCCCAAGGGCGTCATGACCGGCCGTCAGGCCCGCCGCGAAGGCGTTGGCGGCGAGATTCTCTGCGAAGTCTGGTAAAGAAAAATAAGCCAGATGTTGCGTCGTTTGTTTTTTGCATTTGAGCCTTAGGCTCGCAGGCTGCAGTGGAACCCGGTAACCCTGGGCGACTCGCAAGCCACAAAAGGAATCATCATGTCACGTATTGGTAAGAAGCCGATCGCTCTCCCCGCCGGCGTCAAGTACACGGTCAGCGAGAATGGCAACACCGTTCTGGTCGAAGGCCCCAAGGGCAAGGTCTCGGCCATGCTCCCCGGCGGCATCACTCTCGTTCAGAAAGACGGCACCCTCATCGCCGAGCGCCAGAACGACAAGCAGGCAGCCTTCCACGGCCTCGCCCGCGCGCTGGTCTTCAACGCAGTCACTGGCGTCACCACCGGCTGGACCAAGGACATCGACATCGTCGGCATCGGATACCGCGCCGAGTTGAAGGGCAAGAACATGGTGGTCTTCACCCTGGGCTTCTCTCATCCCATCGAGTTTCCTCTGCCCACCGGCATCTCCGTCGAGATCGACCCCAAGCAGACTCACCTCACCATCTCCGGCATCGACCGGCAGAAGGTGGGCCAGGTCGCCGCTGACATGCGCTCGCTCCGCAAGCCCGATCCATACAAGAACAAGGGCGTCCGCTACACCGGCGAGAAGCTGAAGAAGAAGGTCGGTAAGACCGGAGCGAAGTAATTCAGTGAGGCGCGGCTGGCGATTGAGCTGATCGCGCTTCATCAACAAAGTCCACAACCGAACGTCCCCAGCACTCTGGGTACGCCACTAGGAAGGAAAGAGAATCATGATCAATCCCCGCCAACGCAACGTCATCCGCCAGCGCGTCCACACGCGCATCCGTGAGAAGATGTCCGGCACCGCCGAGCGCCCGCGTCTCAATGTCTACCGCTCGCTCAACCACATCTACACCCAGCTCATCGACGACCTGAACGGAGTCACCATTGCCTCCGCTTCCTCGAAGGGCAAGAAGGGTGAAGACAAGAGCTACGGCGGCAACGTCGCAGCTGCCGCCCAGGTCGGTAAAGTCATCGCCGAGCGCGCCAAAGAGAAGGGTATCAAGAAAGTGGTCTTCGACCGCGGCGGCTACCTCTATCACGGTCGCGTCAAGGCCCTCGCCGACGCAGCCCGCGAAGCGGGTCTCGAATTCTAAGGTTTCCCAAGGCGCGCCTCTGGCCCGCCAGAAAGCTGGACAGGACATTATGGCAATGAAGAAAAAAATCGACGCGAACCGCCTCAACCTCAAGGACGAGGTCGTTTCGATCAACCGCGTCACCAAGGTCGTCAAGGGCGGCAAGAACATGTCCTTCGCCGCGCTCGTCGTCATCGGTGACCCAGGCGAAGGCGTTGTCGGCTACGGCTCCGGCAAGGCGAAGGAAGTCCCCCAGGCCATCCGCAAGGGGATCGAGTCCGCCAAGAAGAACCTGCATAAGGTCAACCTCACCGCGAGCACCATCCCGCACCAGGTCCTCGGCCACTACGGCGCCGGCCAGGTGATGCTCAAGCCCGCCCCCGAAGGTACCGGCGTCATCGCCGGCAAGACGGTTCGCGCCGTCATGACCGCCGCCGGCGTGCAGAACGTGCTCACCAAGAGCCTCGGCTCCGCCAACCCGCACAACGTCATCAAGGCCACCTTCGACGCTCTCATCCAGCTTCGCAACAAGGCCGAAGTCGCCGCCCTGCGCGGCAAGGCAGAGGACGAGCTCTAAGCTCCCTTTGCTCCAACAAGATTTTCCAGGAGCTTCGTAATGGCTAACAAGAAAGAAATCGCCAAGATCAAACTGCAGTACTTCCAGTCGAAGATCTGCACCCCGGTCAAACACAAGGCTGTCGTCAAGGGCCTCGGCTTCACGCGCCTCAACCAGATCGTCGAGCGCGAAGACACCCCATCCATTCGCGGCATGGTCAACAAGGTGCCGCACTTAGTCCGCATCGTCGAATAAGTCTTGAGCGCCTGGTCGTCAAAAGAATCATCCGCAGAGCGTTTTTAGGATTAAGCGTGGGGCTTTAGCCCCACGAATTCCGTAATCAACTGTAAAAGGGGCTTTAGCCCCGGGCATCACCAAATCATGCGAGTCGCTGAAAACCAGCGGCGTTATAGCGAGGAAAAACAATGGCAATCCGTAATCTCTCCAATCTACGCGCCCCCAAGAAGGCGAACGAAAACAAGAAGCGCATCGGCCGCGGTATGGGTTCGGGCATGGGTAAGACCTCCACCCGCGGACACAAAGGTCAGGGCTCCCGCTCCGGCTCCTCTCTCATGCGCGGCTTCGAAGGCGGCCAGATGCCCCTTCACCGCCGTTTGCCCAAGCGCGGCTTCACCAACATCTTCCGCGTCGAGTACCAGGTTCTCGGCCTCGATCGCGTCGCCGAAATCGCTGCTGCCGAGAACGTCAGCGAATTCACCCTCGACAAGATCATCGAACTCGGCCTGCTCCGCAAGAAGGGCGCGCTCCTCAAAGTCCTCAATAACGGAGAGATCAAGACCGCCGTCACCGTCCACGCCCACAAGTTCTCGAAGACCGCCCAGGAGGCGATCGAGAAGGCTGGTGGCAAGGCCATCCTGATTGGCTAAGCACCCTGTAGAATAGAGTGGCAGGCGAGGGCACGCGCCCTCGCATCGCCGTTTTACCAGCACCAACCGTTTCCCCCCGAGGTCCCAGCACCCGATGTTCGAGAAAATCGCAAACATCTTCAGAATCCCCGATCTGCGCAAGCGCGTCCTTTTCACACTCGGCATGCTTGCCGTCTATCGTCTCGGTGGGCACATCCCCACTCCCGGCATCAACGCCGACATGCTCGCCCAGTTCTTCAACCAGAACTCCGGCTCTGCACTCGGCCTGGTCGACCTCTTCTCCGGCGGCAACCTCCGCAAGCTCACCGTCTTCGCGCTCGGCATCATGCCGTACATCACGGCGTCGATCATCTTCCAGTTGCTCACCGTTATCTATGAGCCGCTCGCGAAGCTTCAGAAGGAAGGCGAACTCGGCCGCCGCAAGATCACCCAGTGGACCCGCTACGTCACAGTCCTCCTCGGCATCGTGCAGTCCTTCGCTATCGCTCTCACGCTGACCAACACCAGCACCGGCCAGACGATGGTCACCATCTCGCGCGCAGCCTTCATCCCGCTCTGCGTCATCACGCTCACCGCCGGCACTGCCTTCATCATGTGGCTCGGCGAGCAGATCACCGAGCGCGGCATCGGCAATGGAATGAGCTTGCTCATCTTCGCCGGCATTGTCGTTGGCCTGCCGCGCGGCGTTGAAAACCTCTACGAGAAGTTCCGCGATGCTGCCTGGGGAGCCTTCACGCCTATCGCCCTCATCCTCCTCGTCGCTGGCATGATCGCCGTCGTCGCCTTCATCGTCTTCGTCGAGCGCTCCGAGCGCCGCATCCCCGTCCAGTACGCCAAGCGCATCGTTGGCCGCAAGATGATGGGTGGCCAATCCACTCACCTCCCGCTCAAGGTCAACTCCGGCGGCGTGATGCCCGTCATCTTCGCCAGCTCCATCCTCTCGGCTCCGCTGCTCTTCGCCGGCGCACACGTCTTCGGCTACTCGCTGCAGGATTCCCCGTTCTTCGGCCCGATCTTCCGCGCACTGGCTCCCGGCGAGCCCTGGTACGAACTGCTCCAGATCGCTGCGATCATCTTCTTCGCGTACTTCTACATCTCCATCGTCTTCCGCCCCGATGACATCGCCGACAACATGCGCAAGTACGGCGGCTTCATCCCCGGCATCCGCCCCGGCAAGCGCACCGCCGACTTCATCAATGATGTGCTCACCCGCATCACCCTCGTCGGCGCAATTTACCTCATTATCATCACCATCATTCCGCAGCTCCTCATCAGCGGAATCCACTTCAATCACCTCTTCCTCGTCGGCCGCGTCTTCGATCGACTGCCCACCTGGATGACCCAGGGTCTCGGCGTCAACTTCTACTTCGGCGGCACCTCGCTGCTCATCGTCGTCGGCGTCGCCATGGACACCGTCAATCAGGTCGAATCGCAGCTCATCATGCGCCACTACGATGGCTTCACTCCCAAGAGCGGTCGCATTCGCGGACGCAAGAGCTGGTAGGTCGTGTCCACGTTGACCATCGATTCCGCAACCCATCAACCGGCCTCGGCAGAGAACTTTCTGCCTGGGCCGGTTCTTCTTCTAGGCGCTCCCGGCGTCGGCAAAGGCACTCAAGCTAAAGCCCTCATGGCAGCCTATGGCATCCCGCAGATATCCACCGGCGACATCCTTCGCGCCAACATCTCCAGCGGCACCCCCCTTGGCAAAGCAGCCAAGGCCCTCGTCGATCAGGGCAAACTCGTCTCTGACGACCTCGTCAACGAAATGGTCGCGGGTCGCCTCGCACAGCCCGACACCACCCGCGGCTTCATCCTCGACGGCTTCCCCCGCACCCTAAACCAAGCCCTCTGGCTCGACCAGAAGCTCGCCGCCAACCACAACGTTCTCCCCGTGGTGGCCATCAGCATCGTCGTCGACTGCGAACAGCTCAAGCACCGCATCACTGGCCGTCGCATCTCTCCCGCCGGCCGCATCTACAATATCTACTCGAATCCGCCAAAGGTCCCGGGCATCTGTAACGTAGACGGCTCGCCGCTCGTCCAGCGCCCCGACGACTCCGAAGAAGTCTTCACAGATCGCATGAAGACCTTCGAGGCCCAGACGGCCCCCGTCATCGAGCACTACCGCAACCAGGGCCGCTTCGAAGAGATCAACGGCGACCAACCTGTCGAGCAGGTCACTGCCGAAATCGAAGCAGCCCTTAAGCGCCTTCGAAAGTCTGAATAGAGATACTGCGCGCCATGGCCATCATGATCAAAACAACCCGTGAGATCGAAAAGATGCGCATCTCCGGCAAGGCCCTCCGTCAGGTCCACAACGCCATCGCGCCCCACGTCGTCGCCGGCGCCTCCACTATGGACCTCGAAGAGATCGCCATCAGAAAAATCGCCGAACTCGGTGCAATTCCTGCCTTCAAGGGTTACCACGGCTACCCCGCCGCGCTCTGCACCTCAATCAACGACGAGGTCGTCCACGGAATCCCCAACGCCAAGCGCGTCCTCAAAGACGGAGACATTCTCTCCATAGACTGCGGCGTCATCATCGACGGCTTCTACGCCGACGCCGCCGTCACCTACCCCATCGGTCAGGTAGCCCCCCGCACCGCTCGCCTCCTCGAGATCACCCAACTCTCCCTCGAAAAGGCGATCGAGCAGTGCAAGGTCGGCGGCCGTCTCGGCGACATCTCCTTCGCCGTGCAGCAACTCTGTGAAGCCGAAGGCTTTGGCGTAGTTCGCGAGTTCGTAGGCCACGGCATCGGCCGCGCCATGCACGAAGACCCCCAGGTCCCCAACTTCGGCCCTGCCGGCAAAGGCCCCCGCCTCAAACCCGGCATGGTCCTGGCCATCGAGCCCATGATCAACGCCGGGGGACCCGAAGTCCGCGTCCTGAAGGACGGCTGGACCGCCATCACCGTCGACGGCAGCTACAGCGCCCATTTCGAGCACACCGTCGCCATCACCAAGGACGGCCCCCAGGTCCTCACCCTTTAGAAAATGGGTGACGGCCCTAGCAAAAATGGGGCCAATTGCGGTACTATAAGAGATGCTGTGTGTACAAGTGTGCAGCACGGCACATCCGGCTGAGGCCAAGCGCCCCAACCAAAACAGAAATACTGGAAACAAAGAGGCTTAGCCTCCCGCCTTTCCGAAGGAGATCGTTTGTCGAAGGAAGATGCAATTGAAGTGATGGCAGTCGTCGTCGAGACCCTGCCAAACGCGATGTTCAAGGTCGAGCTTGAAAACAAGCACCAAGCCCTTGCACACGTCTCCGGACGTATGCGCAAAAACTTCATCCGCATCCTCCCCGGCGACCGCGTCGCGATTGAACTCAGCCCGTACGACCTCAACCGCGGCCGCATCGTCTACCGCTACAAGTAGACGGCTGGCGGGAACCCATCCCGTCTCCACAAAGGGTTGCTCAAGCGCATTTGCACTTGGGATTAGGTCAGGGCTTCAACCCTGACATTTATGAGTGCTTGCCTCATGGGCTTTAGCCCCGGGCCTGTTCTCAGCTCCACCGGCTCCACGTAGCACGAAAACAAGAAGGGAATCACCATGAAGGTCCGCGCCTCAGTAAAGAAGATTTGCGACAAGTGCAAGGTCATTCACCGCCGCGGCGTAGTTCGCGTCATCTGCGAAAACGCCAAGCACAAGCAGCGTCAGGGCTAAGCAGCAAACTGCATCACCGGCCCCGACGGGCTAGTTAGCCGAAATCAAGGCTTGCGTTGAACCCGTCGGACTCGCCGTAAACCAATCACCCCGCTCCGTGGCGAAGCTACAGGAGCTCAACCGAAAAGGAATCCCATGGCACGTATTGCTGGAGTCGATGTCCCGGGCAACAAGCAGGCACGCATCGGTCTCACCTACATCTTCGGAATCGGCAACTCCCGGGCAGCCAAGATCCTGGCGAAGGCAGATGTCGACCCCTTCGCGAAGCTCAGCACGCTCGACGAGGACGCGCTGAACCGCATCCGTCAGGTCATTGAAGCCGAGGGCCAGATCGAAGGCGATCTCCGCAAGGACATCTCCCTCAACATCAAGCGCCTCATCGAAATTCAGTCCTACCGTGGTCTCCGTCATCGCCGCAGCCTTCCCGTTCGTGGCCAGCGCACCCACACCAACGCTCGCACCCGCAAAGGCCCCCGCAAGGGCACCGTTGCCGGTAAGAAGAAAGCGACGAAATAAGCCATGGCCAAGACACAGAACACCAAAGGCACTGCCGCAAAGACTGGCAAGAACAAGAAGTTCAAGAAGCGCGAGCGCAAGAACGTTCCATTCGGCCTCGTCTTCATCCAGGCGTCGTTCAACAACACCATCGTCACCATCACCGACCAGGTGGGCAACACGCTCAGCTGGAAATCGTCCGGCTCGCTCGGCTTCCGCGGCTCCCGCAAGGGCACTCCGTTCGCCGCGCAGCAGGCCGCCGTCGGTGCAGCCAATGCAGCCCGCGACCACGGCGTCCGTTCGGTTGATGTGCGCGTCTCCGGTCCCGGCTCCGGCCGTGAATCCGCAATCCGCGCTCTCGCAACCGCCGGCATCGAGGTTCGCAGCATCCGCGACGTTACGCCGATGCCGCACAACGGCTGCCGTCCGCCCAAGCGCCGCCGCGTCTGACGCATGGCGCTCTTGATGAAGCCCGCTTGTGAGCGTTGCAACACAACCCTCACACCAGAGGGAGCGGCCTTCATCTGCACTTACGAATGCACCTTCTGCGCTCCGTGCACCGAAGCAATGCATTCCACCTGTCCCAACTGCGGCGGAGAGCTTGTTCCCAGACCCCGCCGCAAGTAAGGCGAAACCATAACCGGATCGCGACGAAGCGCAGCCAGCGCGTAAAACGATCGACACCCGAAGTCAGGAGACTACGAAATGGCACGTTACACAGGACCCGTCTGCCGCCTCTGCCGCCGCGACGGTACCAAGCTCTTCCTCAAGGGAGCCAAGTGCTTCTCAGAAAAATGCCCCGTCGAGAAGCGCAACTTCCCCCCGGGCCAGCACGGCCAGTCCCGCAAAGTGAAGAAGGTCGTCGGCTACGGTCTGCAGCTCCGCGAGAAGCAGAAGGCCAAGCGCATCTACTTCACCCTCGAGACCCAGTTCCGCGCCTACTACCAGAAGGCCTCCAACAAGACCGGCGTCACCGGCGAGCTCCTGCTCCAGCAGCTTGAGACCCGCCTCGACAACGTCGCCTACCGCCTCGGCTTCGCGATGAGCCGCCGTCAGTCCCGCCAGGTCGTCCGTCACGGTCACGTCACCGTCAACGGCCGCAAGGTCAACATCCCATCCTTCCAGGTTAAGGTCGGCGACGTGATCGCCCTCCGCGAAGGCTCCAAGACCCTGCCCACGTTCGAAGAGTCGAAGAACTTCGCCGCCGGTCAGAACTCCGTTACCTGGATCGACATCAACCGCGACAACTTCTCCGGCAAGATCATCGCCCTGCCGAAGCGCGAAGACATCAACCTGCCCGTCAACGAGCAGCTCATCGTCGAACTCTACAGCAAGTAACTCAACCTGTAGTTGTAGTTGTCCGTTCTCTTGTTTGTCATTCCGCAGCGCAGCGGAGGAATCTGCTTCTTCTCCGTTGCGCCCGGAATGTCAGAAAGCGCTACCAGGCCGCTAGTCCTAGTCCCTAGGCCCTAGTCCCTGCATTTACAACCTAACCCGCAACCGAACCACCCGCCAGTTCGCAGAATGCATCGCGTCTAGGTCGGATAAAGGAGAAACACAATGCTTTGGAGAGGTTTTCAAAAGCCCAAGCGTCTCGCAGTCGACACCGAAACCCTGAACGACAAGTACGGCAAGTTCTCCGCGCAGCCCTTTGAGCGCGGCTTCGGTACCACCATCGGCAATGCCCTTCGCCGCACCCTGCTCTCCTCCATCGAGGGCGCAGCCGTCACCGCGGTCCGCATCGAAGGCGTCCTGCACGAGTTCCAGTCCATCACCGGAGTCGTCGAAGACGCGACAGACATCATCCTCAACCTCAAGCAGATCCCCTTCAAGCTTGCTGGCGAAGGCCCCAAGGCCCTCTACCTCCGCGCCGATGCAGCGGGCGTCGTCACCTCCGGCATGATCGAAGCCGACGGCGACGTCGAGATTCTCGACAAGGACATCTACATCTGCACCGTCTCCGAAGGCGGGAAGATTGACATGGAGATGCGTCTCAAGCGCGGCCGCGGCTACATCTCGGCCGACAAGAACTTCGACGCCGATCTCGGCCTCGGCTTCATCCCGGTCGACTCCGTCCACTCGCCCGTCCGCAAGGTCAACTACCTCGTCGAAGCAGCCCGTCTCGGTCAGATCACTGACTACGATAAGCTCACCCTCGAGATCTGGACCAACGGCACCGTGCTCCCCGCCGACGCGCTTGGCCTCTCCGCCAAGTTGCTCAAAGACCACATGACCATCTTCATCAACTTTGAAGAGGAGATGGAAGCAGGGCACGACGGCAGCGTAGACGGCCCCGCCCTTCGCAACGAGAACCTCAACCGCTCGGTCGAAGAGCTTGAGCTCTCCGTCCGCAGCTACAACTGTCTCAAGAACGCCAACATCGCCACGATCGGCGAGCTCATCCAGAAGACCGAAGCCGAGATGCTCAAGACCAAGAACTTCGGCCGCAAGTCTCTGAATGAGATCAAGGAAATCCTCGCGCAGATGGGCCTCTCACTCGGCATGAAGATCGACGAGCACGGCAACCCGCAGCCCGGACCAACCTCCGTCCTGCCCGCAGCCACCCTCGCCGCCAGCTTCGGCAACTTCGATGACGATGATGAGGACGAAGAGGAAGACGAAGATCTCGAGATCCCCAGCGAGACCGAGAACTTCTAACCACCCGCGGCGGCGGAGTCGTATCCGCCGCCCCGTAGTTTCAAATCGCGTCGCAAGCCGCGAAGCAGTCAGCCTCAGCACGAGCCGAGGCAGTTTCACTCCGCATCAGGCTTAGCCGGGCGGAAATTTCAGTAGTACCGACTCACGGCTCAAGCCCAGTCGAAGGAGATCACCGATGCGTCACCGTAATGCAGGATACAAACTAGGCCGCAACACCAGCCATCGCCGCGCCATGCTGCGCAACCTCGTCACCTCCGTCATTCTGATGGACCGCGTCGAGACCACCATCACCAAATGCAAGGCCAGCCGCCCGCTCATCGAGAAGATGATCACCCTCGGCAAGCAGGGCACCGTTCACGCCCGTCGCCAGGCCGCGTCTTACCTCATGACGCCGGAGTCGGTCGATCGTCTCTTCGCCACCGTCGCCCCGCGCTACGGCGCACGCAACGGCGGCTACCTCCGCATCACGCGCCTCGGAGCCCGCAAGGGTGACGCAGCCGAGATGGCTTACATTGAGCTCCTCGGAGCCGAGCATGAGCTCAACGAGAAGGCCCAAAAACGCGCAGAAGCCCGCACGAAGAAGCGCGAAGAGCTCGCCAAGCAGATGGAAGAGCAGGGTGCCGGCCACTCAGGCGACCCCAACGCCGAAGTCTAAACTTCGCACCAAATCAGCAATGAGGCGCACCCATCAAGGTGCGCCTCTCTTATTTTCCGTTTTTAATCCGTGTCATCCGCGAAAATCCGTGGTGAGCCTCACCCGCTATGCACCATCACGCGATTCTTACCCGCCCGCTTAGCCGCATACAAAGCCTCATCGGCCAGCTCCACCAGTTGAAATCCACTCTCCAGCGATTCATTCATCGCCGCCATCCCCACGCTGATCGTCAGCGGCTCATTCTCCCACTCTTCCGTCGCCACCCGCTGCATCACGCGCCTTGCCAACCCCATGGCACTCTCTTCGCCACTCTCCGGCAGCAATACCACAAACTCCTCACCCCCATAGCGTGCAGGCAGATCCGGCAACCGCACGGTCGTCCGCAGAATCGTTCCCAACCGCCGCAGCACTTCATCGCCTGCGGCGTGACCATACCGGTCATTCGTCAACTTGAAGTTGTCCACATCGATCAGCAACACCGACAGCTCTCTCTTCCTCCGTCGAGCCATCGAGAACTCCATCACCAGCCGCTCCTCAAACGATCTGCGATTTCTCAAACCAGTCAGCTCATCCGTCACCGCCAGCTTCCGCAGCTGATCGTTGGCCTCTTCCAGTTCACGGTGATACCGTTCCAGCTCAACCTGGTGCTCCACCTCTTCCGACACGTCCACCGCCACGCCCGCCAGCAGCACATTCCCCGCGGAGTCATGACACGGAAACTTATACGAACGCAGCGAGCTCACCGTCCCATCCGAATTCCGGATATGCTCCTCGGTCTCCACAATCCGTCCACCCGCCATCACCTCCAGGTCATGCGTCCGCATCGACTTCGACAGTTTGCGCGACCACAGCTGATCGTCCGTCCGCCCCAGCCATGCATACTCGCTCACCCCGAACCGCTGCGCAAACGCCCGGTTGTAAAATAGCAGCCGCCCCGCCGCATCCTTGATGTAGCTCAGGAACGGGCTCGCATTCATGAATGCCCGAAACAACTCTTCACTCGCCTTCAGGTTCCCCGTCGCCCTGTCTCTCTCGGCAACCGCCTCGGCCAACGCCTTGCGCTGCACCATCGCCTCGAGGCGGACGCTCACCTGGCGTCCCAGAACCTCCAACGCATTAGCCTGTTCCACCGGCAGAATCCTCGGCGTCATGTCCACCACGCACAGAGTCCCTAACGGCTCTCCGTCTTCCCGGAAAAGCCCGACGCCCGCAAAGAAACGAATTGCCGGGTCGCTCATCACCAGCGGATTATTCGCAAACCGAGGATCCGTCAGCGAATCTTTCACTACAAACAGCCCAGCCTCGCGGATCGCGTGCGCACAGAACGCCACCTCCCGCGGCGTCTCTCCCAGTTTCAAATGTGCCGAAGCGCGGTACCACTGATATCTCTCATCCAGCAACGTAACCAGGCCTGCAGGAGTGCCGCAGATCGCAGCTGCAAGCTGCACCAGTTCCTCGCATTCGACCTCCGGCTGGGAGTCCAGTAGATCCCTGGTCCAAATCGCTCGCAAACTAGCCGATTCAGCTTCTGTCCTACGTACGCTCATTTTTCACCGTTATGTAAAACTTAGAATATCTGTGGTAACTTTCCATAGCCAGAAGGATTTTCGACAACTTACGAAAGTAACCTACGCTTTCATCCCTAACGTGGGATATCCCCCTAACTTGTTACGCGCCAGCACTTTTGGGGATCCTACCCAAATACCAGCCTTGCTCATCCCAACCCCACTGAACTAAGCTGGAACCAACCATGTATGAAGACTTCAGAGTGACCGACCGCTGGACCGGCGAAGACCTCCATTGCGAGTGGAAAGGTACCATAGTCGCCATCGCCACCCGCCACGCCGATGCCACCGACATCCGGTTCTCCGTCAACGGCCGCCCCGTCTGGATCGCTATGCCCAACCAGGCCTGGGTCGAGCAGAAACATCGCACCGGCCACGTCATCACCGACTACCTCGCCGCGCAGGCCGCCGGGCGCTACCTGCAACACGCCATCCAGTCCGGCTACGATAACGGTCGCGAAATGTACACTATGACCGTCGACGAGGTTCTCGAGCACGCCGCTGCCGTCGTCAAAGAGGCCGGTCGCACCGATTTTCTTCCCAGCCTTCCCGTCATCAACCCGGACATCCGGCCCGAAGACGAGATGGGAATCCACCTGCCAGGCGAACCAGCATAGTCTTCTAAGGGAGAATTGCTTCATGTCGTTCACCCGCCGCAGATTCCTCGTTCTTTTTCCAGCCTTCGCCGCATCGGCCCAGGCCGGAATCACCTGGCCCCGGAAAAAGAAACCAGCCCCACCCCAGCCCCTCACCATCTACATCGGTACCGACACCCTGAAGGGCGTCAGCAAGGGCATCTATCAAGCCCGCTTTGACACCACCCAAGGCAAACTGACGATGCCCATGCTTGCGGCCGCCACCGCCCGACCTTCCTACTTCGCCGTAACCCCCGTCGGTCCCGCCAAACGCTTCCTCTACGCAGTCAACGCCATCAACGACCCAGCCGCTACCGTGACCACCTTCGCCATCGACCCCAAGACCGGCGCCCTGAGCCAATCGGGCCAAGTCACCTCCGCCGGAGCTGGCCCCGCCTACATCTCCGTCGATGACACCAATCACGCCGCCTTTGTCGCCAACTACTTCGGCGGCACCGTAGCTTCCTACCGCATCCAACCCGACGGCACCCTCAGCCAGCCCGTCGATCGCATCGACTTCAAAGACCACCAGAAATTTGGCGCACTAGGGCCCGTCACAGCCCGCCAGGACACGCCACACCCGCACTGCGCCACCATCTCCCCCGACAACCAATTCCTTCTAGTCTGCGACCTCGCCACCGACCACATCACCGTCTTCCAGATCCACCCCGAGACCGGCGAAATCTCTGATCCGCAGCTCTTCAGCAACAATCGCCCCGGCTCTGGTCCCCGTCACCTAGCCTTCCACCCCAACAATCGCTGGCTCTACGGCATCAACGAGATCGACTCCACCATCGACCACTATCTCTGGATGGCCACGCGCTTCGCCGACAACCCGCAGGGTCTCCTCGTCAACACCAACACCCCCGTCAAAACCATCGCCGACGACTTTCCCGTAGAAAAGAACACAGCCGCCGAACTAGCCATCGCTCCCGACGGCCTCACGCTCTACGCAAGCAACCGAGGCGAAGACACCCTCGCCGTCTTCTCCATCCGCCCCAAAGACGGCAAACTCGACCTCGTCCAGCGCATCCCCTGCGGCGGCAAAACCCCCCGTCACTTCACCCTCGATCCCACCGCCCAATGGCTGCTCTGCGGCAACCAGGACTCCGCCACCATCACCATCTTCCGCCGCGACGCCGCCACCGGAAAACTCACTGGCCCCACCCAGTCCATCCCTCTCGACTCACCCCTCTACACCCTTTTCGTCTAGACACGTTTGCGAGGGACAATAAAGGACCCGACCAATAATGAAGTGTCATCCTGAGCGGAGTTTGGAGCGTTCTTTGGTCCAAACGCAGTCGAAGGACCTGCGGTCTTGACCGGATCAAGCTACTCGGTAGACCGATCTGTTGAATGTATCCAACCTCATCAACCCTTCGGCAAGGTACCCATATCGATCACAAACCGATACTTCACATCACCCTTCACCACGCGCTCATAAGCCTCTCCCAGCTTATCGACCGAAGTCATCTCAATCTCCGAAACAATCCCATGCTCCGCGCAGTAATCCAGCATCCCCTGCGTCTCCGCCATCCCGCCAATCATCGACCCCGAAAACGATCGCCGATTCGTAATAATCGAGAACGGAGAAATCGCCACCGGAGTCTCCGGCAATCCCACCAAACACATCGTCCCATTCAGCCGCAGCAGATCCAGATACTGATTCACATCATGCGGAGCCGAAACGCAATCCAGAATAAAGTCGAAGCTCCCCTTATGCTTCGCCACTGCCGCAGCATCCTTCGTCACGACAACTTCGTCCGCACCCAGCTTCTGCCCATCCGCAACTTTGCCGGCCGAAGTTGTAAACAACACAGTCTCCGCACCCAACGAATGAGCGAACTTCAACCCCATATGTCCCAGCCCACCCAGGCCAACAATCCCAACCTTCTTCCCCTTACCCACCTTCCAGAACTTAAGCGGCGAATAAGTAGTAATCCCGGCGCAAAGCAGCGGAGCGACCGCAGCCAGATTCAGCTTCGGCGAAATCGAATGGACATACCGTGCATCCACCACAATATTGTTCGAGTACCCACCAAACGTTAGCTCGCCGTTATGGTCGCGAGCGTTATACGTCCCCACCATCCCCTTCTCGCAGTAAGCCTCTTCTCCCGCCTTGCAATTCGCACAAACCCGGCACGAGTCCACCATCACACCCACACCCGCCAGGTCGCCCTCTTTGAACTTCTTCACCGCCGACCCCACCTTCGTCACGCGCCCAACAATCTCATGCCCCGGCACCATCGGATAGATCGCATTCTTCCACTCATCCCGCACCTGATGAATATCCGAGTGACAGATCCCGCAATAAGCAATCTCCACCAACACATCAGTCGCCCCGGGATCCCGCCGGTCAAAGTGAAACGGCACCAGCGTCGACGTCTTATCGTGTGCAGCATATCCATGCGATTTCATGAAGCGGTTCTCCGATTTACGCTCTAATTTGTCGAAATTATTTGGTAGCGGTTCTTACTCGTCGTAGTGCAACAAGCTCATCACGTCATACTCCCGAAACTTGTCCCGCCCCTTCAAAAAATCCAACTCCACCGCAAACCCAAGCCCCGCAACCACACCTCCAAGCTGACGCACCAGCTTCACCGTAGCTTCCATCGTCCCACCCGTCGCCAGCAGGTCATCCACAATCACCACCCGCTGTCCCGGCTCAATCGCATCCATGTGAATCTCCAGCGAATCCGTCCCATACTCCAGGTCATAATTCACTCGAGCCACCGGCGCCGGCAGCTTCTTCGGCTTCCTCACCGGCACAAAACCCGCATTCAACCTGTAAGCTAGCGCCGGCCCAAAGATAAATCCGCGCGCCTCAATTCCCAGCACCAGGTCAATCTCTTTGCCAATGTAGTACTGCGCAAACGCATCAATCAGCGTCGCAAATCCCGCCTTATCCTTCAGCACCGTCGTAATGTCGTAAAACAAAATCCCCGGCTTCGGAAAATCCGGCACAGTCCGGATCAGCGTCTTCAGTGGCTCACAATTAATCGGTAACGTCATCAGTCCTCACCAGGCTCCTTCAATCTCAAATGGCCCAAGCTTCGCGCCTTCGCTCTCGGCCAGTTCATGTTCCACAACTGCATCCACACGGCTGCCGCGCGAACCCTTGTGCAGTGCCGTCTTCAGCTCCGCCAGATCCTCTGCGCTTCCAGCCGCAACAATCTCGACATGCCCATCTTCGGTATTCCTCACCCACCCGCGCAGCCCAATTTCCGCCGCCTCCCGCTGCACAAACCAGCGAAACCCGACGCCCTGCACGCGTCCTTTGACAAGGTAATGGCACACCATCGAAGCTCCAGTGTCGCAGAGCGGCAAACCGCCCGCAACCAACTCCAACACAAAGAAAAGGCAGAACCAACCGGCTCTGCCTTTCCTATCTCAAATCGCAATTACGCGCGGCTCATATACGCGCCTTCTGCCGTGTCCACACGAATCTTCTCGCCCTCATTGATGAACGGAGGCACCTGCACCACCAGCCCGGTCTCCAACTTCGCAGGCTTCGTCACAGAAGAAGCCGTAGCCGACTTGATCCCCGGCTCCGTCTCCACCACAGTCATCTCCACCACGTTCGGCAGTTCAATACCAACAGCCTTGCCATCATGGAAGCTCACGCTGATCGACAGATTCGGCATCAGGTACTCCACCGCGTCGCCCAGCGTATCCCGCTTCAGCATCGTCTGCTCAAACTTTTCGTCCATGAAGTAGTACTCGTCCCCGTCGTTGTACAGGAACTCCATCTTCACCTCGTCGACGTAAACCCGTTCAATCGGATCGGGCGAGCGGAAGCGCTCAATAAACATCGCGCCAGTGCGTACATTGCGAAGCTTCGCCTGAATGAACGCCCGAAGGTTGCCCGGCGTCCTGTGTTCCACCGAGAACACCAGGTGAAGGTCGTCCTTGTACTTAATAATCATGCCCGGGCGCATCTGCGTTGCGGGAATCGACATAAAAAACCCCTGATCTGTGCTGAATTCAGCTGCTGTTGGATGTATCTGCGGGCACATCGGCATCCCTGCCGAAAATCCCGTAACTTCTATGATTGTATCGCAGCGAAGCGCCCATTCGCCTCGCGCAACCAAAGCTCATCCACCGCCAAAAAGCCGCTTGAAGAACCGCCCCACCACATGCACCAAATCCTTCGACTGCTTCGGCGCAGGGGGAGCCGGAGCAGGAGCAGCCTGCGCCGCATCCGCACTCTTCGCCGCTGGAGGCGCCGCCGTGCTATCCGCATCCCCACTCGAGCTTAGAGCCACCGCAACCTGCGTGTGCGCCTGCCCCACCGGAGCCTGCGGCACCGTAGCCGGAGCCAGTCCCGCGCTCACCGCAGCAGGGAAGGGATGCTCCTCCGCCGCACTCTTCGGTGCCGTCCCACCACCACCCGCACCGCCATTCACCAGCGCATCCGCAACCGACATCGTAGGCTCCGGCGGACACCCACACGCCGAGCTCTCATGATCCACAACCTCCTTCAAACTCCCATGCTCAAACAACACATGCTGCCCCGCCCGCAACTGGTAACTCGCCTCCCCAAACTGGTCCGCAACGTTCAGCATCGGGGCCTTCGCCCCACGATTCTCCACACACGTATCCCCATTCCGCGTCACGCGAAGCTGCAGATCCAGCGGCCCATCCCCGCCCATCGTCAACCGCAGGTCCGGAGTCGTCACCACATCTCGCGTCGTCGCCGGCATCTCCACCTCAATCGCCCCGCGATCGAGCGCAAGCATCAGCGGAGCCCCCGCTGTCCCATCCGCACTCTTTCCCTCAGTCAAATGCAACCCGCTCGTCGCGCACACCTTCACTGACCCGCCGCGCTGCAACTCAATCTCAGCCGTCCGGTCCTTCGCAGTGACCGTACTATTGCCCACCAAAACGGCCCGCCCATTGCTTACCTCGAGCGCCCCGGCAACGGTCGCGTCCTGCACTCCAACCGTTCCAATCGGAGGCTGCTGCGCTCTCAATCCTACCGTCAAAATTATCGGGAGCAGGCCAGCCATCGCACTCTGATTCCTCATCGCTTCCTCTTCCCGGCCTCTCCAACATCATCGCAGCTATTCGCCAAACATACCCGCGCGCAAGCGTCATTTTCGACCTCGCAACGAGCCTGTATCTCCAGCCGGCCCCGCTCCTTACGCTATGTATAATACGGCCATGGGTCACCAGTATGTGCAGTTTGGTTGTGGCATGTGTGCTCCTGAAACCTGGCAAAATTTCGACGCCGGCCCCGCCTTTTGGATCCAAAGCCGCCTCCCCATCTTCAGGCCGCTCTTGATAAAACAAGGCTTCCCGCCCTACCCCAAAAACATCCTCTACGGAGACGTCATCAAGGGCCTTCCCATCGCGCCCGGCTCCGCCGAAGCCGTCTACTGCTCCCACGTCCTCGAGCACATGACCCTCGACGAGTTCCGCACCACCCTCCGCAACGTCTTCACCTATCTGCGTCCCGGCGGCACCTTCCGCTTCGTGCTCCCCGACTTAGAGCAGCTCATCGGCCTCTACACCAGCGACCCGACTCCCGCGGCCTGCTCCCGCTTCATGCAGGAAAGCTGGCTCGGCGAAACCACCTCACCGCGAGGCCTCAAGTCCATCCCCACCGCAGTCTTCGGACGCGCCCGCCACCTCTGGATGTGGGACTACAAAGGCATGGCCGCCCAATTAGCCGAAGCCGGCTTCACCGACATCCGCCGAGCCCGGATGGGCGACTCCCCCGACCCCCACTTCAAAGAAGTCGAATCCGACTACCGCTGGAAAGACTGCTTAGGCGTAGACTGCAAACGCCCCGCCTGAACCGGAACTGTCTCCAATCTATTTTGAAGTCGTCATCCTGAACGAAGTGAAGGATCCCCGCATTTGTCTTCCTCTGCCCGGGTACACAGACTTCACCCACCCACTACATCTTCAAAAAATTCTCAATCAACTTCTTCCCATCCGCCGTAAGCACGCTCTCCGGATGAAACTGCACACCCTCAATCGGCAGCTCGCGATGCCGCAGAGCCATAATCGTCTCTCCATCCGCCGTCCTCGCCGAAACCTCCAGCTCTTCCGGCAATCCCTCGTCCGACACGATCAGCGAGTGGTACCGCGTACAAATCATCCCCGAAGGAATCCCGGCAAAAATAGTCCTTCCATCATGCTCCACCAAGCTAGTCTTGCCATGCATCAGCTTCGGAGCCCGAACCACATTCCCCCCAAACGCTGCCCCAATCGCCTGATGCCCCAGGCAAACTCCCAGAATCGGCACCCGCCGCTTCGCCTTCGCAAAATGCTTTATCAACTCAATCGAAATCCCAGCATCCTGCGGAGTACAAGGTCCCGGCGAGATCACAATCTTCTCCGGCCGCAAAGCCTCCACCTCAGCCGGAGTCAGCTCATCATTCCGCCGAATCACCATCTCCGCACCCAGCTCACCCATATACTGCACCAGGTTGTAAGTAAACGAATCGTAGTTGTCGAGAACGAAGACCATATCGTATTAAATTCTACGCCCGACACAGTCCACCCGCAGGCAGCGGTCCGCAAACCCACTAACTCTAATTTTCAAGGTGCCATGGTATTAGCGCCTAAGGTCGGATTGGCGCAACCCAAGAGTCGCTTGCGAATAACTGCTCGATTTCGGGCAAATGATCGACAAGTAGTCGCAAGGTTGAGGACTGGCGGCCATTCTCTGGTTCGAATCTTTGACACACGAGTTCAAGCGGTTGCCAGGGATAACGAGAGGCAGGAGCCGTAATCTCCCAGTCGGTGAATCCCCGGTCCCGTGTAGCACGTAGATAGAGGGACTTTACTTCGACTACAACCGTTGCGAAGTCAAAAGATGGGGAACCATTTGACAGTTCCGGCACAAGTCGGCCTCCATATTTGCTAAACAGATAATCGCATTCGGACTCGACCTCTTCGGTGAGTCGCTTCAAGTTGCTTGCTGCCCCTCGTTGGTCAAGATGGAAGATTAGGTTAGCAATGCGGTAGAACCACACGAATGGCCGGGTTAACAGCCAGATCGCTGGCCGAGCGACCTGAAACAATATCGGCCACATTCCAGAGTTGCGCTGTTGCCGATAGGTAGGGCGATTGGCCATGGATAGGAAAACGGTAGCACGAATGGTCCACGTGTTACTCCGACAAAAGCATATCTCGCAAACCGTGGTCATCGGCAACTTCGACTACAGGCTGTACTAATTGGGTCGACTGATACGAACTCACATCGCCGCCCTAAACACCCCGCGCCCGCTCAATCGCCCGAACCACCGCCCGCGCCTTATTCACCGACTCCTCAAATTCTTTCTCCGGCACCGAATCCGCAACAATCCCCGCCCCCGCCTGAAAGTGCCCCTGCTCGCCATTCATATACAGCGTCCGGATCGCAATACAAGAATCCAGATTCCCGCTGAAGTCCGCATACAGCACACTCCCGCCATAAACCCCACGCCGAGCCGGCTCCAACTCCTCAATAATCTCCATCGCCCGAATCTTCGGAGCACCACTCAGCGTCCCCGCCGGAAAACAAGCCCGCAACGCATCAATCGCATTCAACCCCGCGCGTAACTTGCCCTCAAGCGAGCTCACCATGTGCATTACATGGCTATACCGCTCCACCACCATCAGCTCTTTCACTTTCACCGACCCAAACTCACTCACCCGTCCCACATCATTCCGCCCAAGGTCCACCAGCATCACATGCTCGGCGACTTCCTTTTCATCGCTCCGCATATCTTCCGCTAAAGCCCGATCCTCCACCTCATCCGCACTCCGCGGCCGAGTCCCCGCAATCGGACGATACTCCACATCCCGCCCATGCACCCGCACCAACAACTCCGGCGAAGACCCCACAATATGCGCCACACTCGCCTTTTTCTTCTCCGTCTCCAGCCCAAACCGCAAAAAATACATATAAGGCGAAGGGTTCACAATCCGCAGCGCCCGATAAACTTCAAACGCATCCACTCCCGGCACACAATCGAACCGCTGCGACAGCACACACTGAAACACATCCCCCGAAGCGATGTACTCCTTCGTCTTCTCCACCGCTTTCAAAAAAGCCGCCTTCGCAGTCCGCGCCGAAACCTTCAGTTTTCCCAGCGCCTTCTTCTTCCGCCGCACTGCCAGCGCCCCTGCCAGCTTCTTCTCCAACCGATTCAGCCGCCGCACCGACCGCTCATAAGCTCCCTCACGCCCCTCCCGCGCCAGGTCCGCCGTCACTATCAAATGAATCTCTTTCTTCACATGATCGAACGCCAGCACCTGATCAAAAAACATCAGGCAAGCATCCGGCACACCCAACTCATCCTTCGCAATCGAAGGCAACTTCTCAATCTGCCGCACGACATCATAAGCAAAAAATCCCACCGCCCCCGCCGTAAACGGAGGCAGCCCCGCCAACCGCGCCGGAGTATGCCCACCCAAAGCCTTCTTCAACTCCTCAAACACATCTCCCTCAAACGAAAACTCCCGCCGCCCCTCGCGAACCGTGATCCTCCGCCCCCGCGCCACCATCTTTTTGTAAGGCTGCACACCAATGAACGTATACCGCCCCACATGCTCGCCGCCCTCCACAGACTCCAGCAGAAAAGCCTCCGGCTCCTCCGCCGCAATCCGCAAAAAAGCCGACACCGGAGTCTCAAGATCCGCCGTCACCGTCCGATAAACGGGCACCAGCGAATGTTTCTTACTCAGCTTCAGAAATTCACGCGCCGAGGGCAGGGAATTGGGCACAATCAAGGTCATGGCTCTGTCCATCATAACCCCATCGTCAGCAACGTCTTGCCCTCCCTTGACACCGTCGAGAAAACAGTGTTAACTCCCCCGATCGTTCGATTGCCTATCGTCTCTTCCGCAGCCTATACTCCGTGAGGTTTGGCCACAGACCGGTCTGGTCAAAGCGTATTCTGCTTCCAGTAGGGAGGCGAACGATGGCCGGAGAATCGCTGATACCAGCACTAGAAAAAAAGGAACACAAAATGCAGACTCTCACTCTCGAGCAGGAAACAAACCCCTGGGAAGCCCAGGCTGCTCGGTTCGACTTCGCCGCCACAAAACTCAACCTCGATCAAGGCATCTGGAAGGTCCTCCGCTACCCCACCCGCGAGATCATCGTTCACATTCCTGTCGGCATGGACGACGGCTCCATCGAAGTCTTCACCGGCTACCGCGTCCAGCACTCCATCGCCCGCGGCCCCGCCAAAGGCGGCATCCGTTACGGCCCCGACGTCTCCCTCGACGAAGTCCGCGCCCTCGCCTCCTGGATGACCTGGAAGTGCGCCGTCGTCAACATCCCCTTCGGCGGAGCCAAAGGCGGAGTCATCTGCGACCCCAAGAAAATGTCTCAAGGCGAGCTCGAGCGCATGACCCGCCGATACACCGCCGAACTCATCGAGTTCATCGGCCCGGAAAAAGATGTTCCCGCCCCCGACATGGGCACCGACGAGCAGACCATGGCCTGGATCATGGACACCTACTCCATGCACATGCGCCAGACCGTCAACGCCGTCGTCACCGGCAAGCCCGTCAACCTCGGCGGCTCCCGCGGACGCAAAGAAGCTACCGGCCGCGGCGTCTCCGTCGTCTGTGACGAAGCCCTCAAGCACCTCGGCCTATCCATCGACGGCACCCGCGTCATCATCCAGGGCTTCGGCAACGTCGGCTCCAACTCCGCCAAGCTCCTCCACGAAAAGGGCTACACCATCATCGGCATCGCCGAGTACGACGGCGGCCTCTACAACACCAGCGGCATCGACATCCCCGCCCTTATCAAGCACCGCGCCCAGGCCGGCACCATCAACGGATTCCGCGAAGCCGAAGCCGCCGACAAGCACGAGCTTCTCACCTACAAATGCGACATCCTCATCCCCGCGGCCACGGAAAACGTCATCACCAGCAAGAACGCCGAACGCCTCCGCTGCAAGATCCTCTGCGAAGGCGCCAACGGCCCCACCACCACCATCGCCGACGAGATCCTCGCCGACAAGCGAGTCTTCATCATCCCCGACATCCTCGCCAACGCCGGCGGCGTCACCACCAGCTACTTCGAGTGGGTCCAGGACCGCATGGGCTACTTCTGGACCGAAGCTGAAGTCAACCAGCGCCTCGACAACATCATGACCGAGAGCTTCCGCGACGTCGTCACCTACGCCGGAACGCACAACGTCAACAACCGCATCGCCGCCTACATGCTGGCCATCGACCGCGTAGCCTACACCACCAAACAACGCGGCATCTACGCATAGTCCCACCTCGAACCAGCACCACCCGCAACCAGCAAAAGAGCAGCCCTCGTGGCTGCTCTTTTCTATTTTCCTGCCCCAAAATCAGAACCTGGTCCCATCGATATCGAGCAGATATCTCATCGGTTAGCTCAATCTATACCCACTTCGTCGTATTGCTGACTCTCTTGCTGGGTGCAACCCTGAGCAGGGCTGAATGAGGAGATATTCGTGTCAGATCCCTTCGCGATCGGTTGGACTATTATTCCCAACGCCAAAGGCACGCCTTCGCGACGTAAGTTGCTTCCTATCCATCCGAAAGCCAGATCTCTTCAGCCAAATAGATTGGCAAAGATACTCCTCAGCGCTCTGGCGTGCTGCCTGATGATTGTGGTGTCAGGCTGTGGCCCGGCAGCGAACACGACAGCGAATGTAATTCCAGCTCCAGGATCTGACAGCTCTCCCCAGCTAACCATAAGCGCTGCGAGTATCAGCTTTGGCAGCGCCGCGCTGAACACTGCCACAACCCAGTCCCTGATCTTGACCTCCAGCGGAACCGCACCCGTGACCGTGAGCTCCGCTACTATCACCGGTGCTGGCTTCTCAATCGCGCAAAGCCTCCCTGTAACGCTGAACCCATCGCAAACCCTGACCCTCCAGGTACAGTTCGATCCAGCCACGGCCGGCGCTCTGATCGGGCAACTCACGATCACCAGCAACTCAACCACAGGAAGCCCGGCTCAGGTGGCGCTGAGCGGCACAGGAACAACAGGGGCCAGTCCTCAAGCATCCCCGCAGTTATCCGTGAGCGCTTCAAGCCTGAGCTTTGGCAGCGTATCCGACAACACCACAGCAACGCAGTATCTGACGCTGACCTCGACTGGGACCTCGCCCGTAACCGTGAACTCCGCCACGATCGCAGGAACCGGCTACTCAATGGTGCAGAGCTTCCCCGTCGTGCTGAACCCGTCGCAATCGCTTACCCTGCAGATACAGTTCGTGCCACCAACCGCAGGCACTCTGACGGGCCAGCTCACAATCAACAGCACCTCGACCACCGGAAGTACAGTACAAGTCGCACTCAGCGGCACCGGAACATCAACGCCGAACCCGCAATTGAGCGTGAGCGCGCCCAGTCTTAGCTTCGGCAGTGTCACGGTCAACACGGCGACAACGCAGTCTCTGACATTGACATCGACCGGAACCTCGCCCCTGACGATCAACTCCGTCACAATCATTGGAACCGGCTTCACAATTGCTCAGACCCTCCCCGTTACGCTGAACCCGTCGCAAACTCTGACACTCCAGGTCCAGTTCGATCCAACAGCCGCTGGAGCCCTGAACGGCCAACTCACAATCAACAGCAACTCGGCTACAGGAGCCACCGCCCAGGTCACTCTAAGCGGCACGGGCACAGCAGTCGCCGCACATTTGGTCGATCTAAGCTGGAATGCCCCTGCTAGCTCGTCCGATCCGGTAGCCGGGTACAACATCTACCGAGCGGCAGGTTCCGGTTCCTTTGTGCTGATCACCTCATCGCCCGACTTGACGGTTGACTATGTGGACAACTCAGTCACCAGCGGTGCCACCTACACGTATCTGGCCAAGTCAGTCGACTTCAGCGGTGTCGAGAGCACTCCGTCAAACCAGGTAACAGTAACAATTCCCTAGACTGAACCCACAGCTTCGTAGACCACAACATTCATCCTCTTTGATCAAGGTCGGCAAGATCGTCTGCAAGTCCAACCTCCAAACCCGCAGACAAACAGTGAGAGTGTGTCTTCCCCTCTGACCCAGCAATAAGAAAAGTGACGCCGAAGGTCGCGTTAGCGCGCCCGAAGATGCTGGTCCCACAGCGTCAGGCACTCATGTATGGGGCGCGGGCGGCCATCCTTCGCGCATCTTGCGAAGGGTGGGATGTAACTCTCAACCAACGACAATCTTTGCCCTGGCTTTTGTAGTTGTCGTTGCTCCTGCTTTAGCGTAATCACAAACAAAGATTCGCGGTCGCCTCTACTCCGACACCACCACCCGAACCTTCGTCGAAACCACATTCCCCGCCGAACTCCCCACCACCTGAATCGTATAAGCTCCCGGCTTCGTCCCCAGATCCGTACAAGCCCCACCGCACCCCGTCAGCGAAGCCATTCCACACAAAGCAATCAAAGCCACAACCAACCCCTTCAAAGCCCGCCGCCGCTTCCCGGGAATCAGCAACACCACAAACGCCGCAACCGCACTTCCACCAAGCGGCAGGCTCGCCGTCTCCGAAGTATTGACCGAGCAAGCCCGAGGAGCCGCCGCACTAAACTGCAACGTCGTCGCCCCGCCGCCCGCAGGAATCGTCTTCGCCGCAAAGCTGCAGCTAGCCTCCGAAGGCAAATCCGCACAAGACAACTGCACCGGCTGCATATAACCCGTCTGCGGAGCCACAGCCACCGCGAGACTAGCCACTCCACCCACCGGCACCGTCGCTGCCCCCGTCACCGAAACACTAAATCCGCTCGTCACCGGAACAGTCCCATTCACCGTCTCCGTAAGCACCGCCGAAACACTAGCCGCGGAACCCTCATCCCCCGCATAGCTAGCAGTGATCGCATGGCTCCCCACACTCAACCCTGCCGTACTGAAGCTCGCCACGCCGGAACCCACCAGGGTCTTCGCCCCCAGCACAGTGCTCCCATCGAGAAACGTCACCACACCCGTCGGCACCACACCCGAACCCGATGCCACGACATTCGCGGTAAACGTAACGCTCTGCCCAACCGTAGCCGGATCAAGGCTCGAAGTCAGCATCGTCACCGTCTGCGCCTTCGATACCTCAGTCACCACCACAGTCACCGCCGCCGAAGTCGACCCCAGATGCGCATCATCGCCCGAATAGACCGCCGTCAAAACATGCGTCCCCACGGCAAATCCCGCACCCGCACCAGCCGGGCAACTCACCGCAGACACCGCAATCGTGCAAAGGCTCGTCGTCCCATCAAAAAAGCCAATCGTCCCCGTCAAGGCAGACCCATCGTTTGCCGTCACCTGTGCCGTCCCATGCACCGGCTGCCCAAACGCAATCGTCAGTGGCGAGGTAATCGTCAGCACAGTGGTAGTAGCAACCTTCGCCACCTTCTGCCCCAGCAGCACCGTAATCCCACCCGTGATCACACCCGAATTCGTAGCCCCTTTGCCAGCCAAAGCATCCGTCAGCACCGTCCCGCCATTAGCAATCACAAGATCAGTCAGTCCATCCTTGTTCACATCTCCAGCCGAGATCGAATTGATCCCCATCCCCGCGAGCGAGTGCATCTCCTGCCCAAACGCTCTCCCACCCAGGTTCGTCTGCACACTCACGACATACCCATCGCTCATCACCAGCTCAGGCCGTCCATCGCCGTTCAAATCCATCGCCGCAACCTGGTAAAAATTCCGCGAAGGCGTCATCACCACCGGCGCTTCATACGTCCCATCGCTCTTCCCATACCAGATGTAGATCGCATTCGACGCACTCGCCGAAGGATGAGCATGATCCGCGTTCACGTTGTCATACGCAACGATCACATCCGTATTTCCATCTCCATCCAAATCCGCCGTCACCGGAGTACCCGCCACCAGTCCCACAATCTGCGGCGCTCCCGGCAAACTTCCCATCGGCACACCGGCCGGAGACACAATCACCTGCACCGAAGTAGGCGTAGCCGTAGTGTCAAACGTCCCGTCACCATTCCCATGCAGCAGGAGAGCCTGCGTCGGAGCCACACTCACCACCGCATCCAGATTACCCGTCCCGCTAAAATCCCCCAGCGCCCCGCTCAAAGCCGGCCTGCCCGCCGCAAACGCTCGCGAGCCGCCAAGTCCCCCACCCGAACTCCCCAGCAGAACCGCCACTCCTTCCGGCGAATCCACTGCAACATCCATCACTCGATCGCCATTAAAGTCCGCCACCGCAAAACTCGTCCGCCCCGGCCCGGCGTTATAAATGCCGCCCAGCACAAAGCTCAAATTCCCCTGCCCCTGCAGCACACTCAAGCCTGCGGGAGTAGCCGCAAAGAAATTCCTAAGCGCACCCACATC
The DNA here is from genome assembly GCA_963841335.1 of uncultured Acidobacteriaceae bacterium. Lineage (GTDB taxonomy): Bacteria > Acidobacteriota > Terriglobia > Terriglobales > Acidobacteriaceae > Edaphobacter. Next base: position 3,225,921 of record CAWJCF010000001.1, read on the forward strand.
CACAATCCCAACCAACTGCCCGCCCATCCCCGTCGTAGCATCCGCGCTCCCGCTTCCACCCTCCGAACTCGCTGCAAAGCTCCCATCCGCATTTCCATGCAGAATCTCAATCTTCCCGTTCGTCCCCTCCACCACCAGATCCAAATGCCCATCGCCATCGACATCATGCAGCAGCATGCTCTGCACCGCACTCGACCCCGCATAAGCCCCCGCCGCCGTCAGCAGCCCATCGCTCGATCCCAGGAAAACATCCACCACTCCACCCAGCACCGACTGAATCGCCAGATCGGTATGCCCATCGCCATTCAGATCTGCCGCCACCATCGGCCCCACACCCGTCTCCAGCTTCGTCCCCACAATCCGCACCAGCGTTCCACTCGAATCCGCCGTCAGCGTAATCAACGAAGGATTCGCCACATCCTCCACCAGCAAATCCATATAACCGTTATCGTGCAGCTGCGCGCCCATCACATACCCGAACACCGGCGCATTCGTCCCCACAATCGCAAACGTCCCCCACTGCACGGCAGGAGCAAACGTCCCATCCCCATTGCCCTTCGCAAAAAAAACCTTCCCCAACCCCACCGTTCCCCATACCCAAGCCAAATCCGGATGCCCATCATGATCAAAATCCGCTACCGCAATCGCCGCACCCGCCGTAGCAATCGTCTGCCCCTGCGCAAAAGTGCTGCCCCCATTACTCAACAAAACATGCGTAGTCGAACCCGTAGGCGTAGCCCCATAATCCGTATAAATCAGATCCGCCTTGCCATCCCCATTCAAATCCGCAGCGACAATTCCCGCAGGCCAGCTTCCCGTCGGCACCACCACCGGCTGATTAAACTGCTGCGCCGCCGCACCCGCAGCGAGCAGGCCCAGTGACCACAACAAAACCGCATTAACGAATCGTCGAATCAGCATCGAGAACGCTCAAGAAGGGGTCCGCTCAGAACCGTCCTTCCCTCTATCGGCGTTCCTGGCAATGGGGGAGAGGAACCAACAAAACAAATGAGTTAATCGAGTGACACAAGCCGGGAAAGCACGTTATCCCCCAAACTAACGTCCACCAACACAAAGCGGCATTCCCCAAACGGGTCAACCCCCCACCCAAAAGTCCCACCCACCCCTATTGATCACCCGACCCGTTACCTGATACCCAACAAGCACCAATCAAATTACTCACAGCGACAGTCTTCTCCCCGGCAATTCCTTTCACGACCACCGCCGTCTCACTATGGCAGAATGCTAGTTATCGGCAACACGCGCAAATCACCACAATCGCGCTACAAAAACCGTTCATGAACCTGCCCAACTCCATCACGATGAGCCGCATTGCAGCCGTCCCTCTGCTCATCTGGATACTCTCGCCTCTCTTCCCCTGGCAGGGCCCCGGCCACCACGGCCAGCAGGAGATCGTCGCCTCCATCGTCTTCATCATCGCCAGCATCACCGACGGTCTCGACGGCTACCTCGCCCGTCGCCGCCATCAGATCACCACCATGGGCATGCTTCTCGACCCCCTCGCCGACAAGCTCATGGTCACCGCAGCCTACATTCTCCTCGTCGCCTACAACCCCACCATCGTCAAGCCCTGGATCACCGTCCTCGTCATCGGCCGCGAGTTCCTAGTCTCCGGCCTGCGCTCCATCGCCGCCACCGAAGGCTTCACCATCGAAGCCAGCGAGATCGGCAAGCTCAAAACCGTCATCCAGATCGTCTCCGTCGTCGCTGCCATCCTCGCTCACGGCTGGAACTACTGGCTCCTCTTCCCCAGCTTCCACGGAGGCTTCATCGTCGGCGTCCACTTCATCGCCGTCACCGCCATCTACTGGATGACCATCGTCTCCATCATCTCTGCGGTCGACTACTTCATCGGCTTCTGGAAAAAAATCGACCACGCCTCCGACCGCCGCCGCAAGCGCCGCAGCTTCGTCCTCAGTCGCAAACCCAAGCCCGCCGCCCCCGCCGAGCACCCGTCTCGAATTTCCTAATACCGATTCTTTCCTGCGACCTGCGCGACAACCAAACTTCAGACGGCATAAAATTGATGGTGACCATGGCCACCATCAAGCAATCCGACTTCATCCAGTCCGTCGCCGACGCCCTCCAGTACATCAGCTACTACCACCCCGAGGACTTCATCACCAACCTCACCCGAGCCTACGAGCTCGAAGAGTCCCCCGCGGCCAAAGACGCCATGGCCCAGATCCTCATCAACTCCCGCATGTCCGCCGAAGGCCACCGCCCTGTCTGCCAGGACACCGGCATCGTCACCGCCTTCATCAAGCTCGGCATGGAGACCCGCTGGGACAACAACGGCAAGCCACTCCTCACCGTCCAGCAGATGGTCGACGAGGGCGTCCGCCGCGCCTACAACGACCCCGACAACAAGCTACGCGCCAGCATCCTTGCCGACCCCGCCTTCTCCCGCAAAAACACCGGCGACAACACACCCTCTGTCGTCTCCGTCGAAATGGTCCCCGGTGGCGAAGTCGATATCACCGTCGCAGCCAAAGGCGGAGGCTCCGAAGCCAAATCCAAGTTCGCCATGCTCAACCCCTCGGACTCCATCGTCGACTGGGTCTTGAAGACCGTCCCCACGATGGGCGCCGGCTGGTGCCCTCCGGGTATGCTCGGCATCGGCATCGGCGGCACCGCCGAAAAGGCCATGGTCATGGCCAAAGAATCGTTGATGGACCCCATCGACATGCAGGAACTCAAAGCCCGCGGCCCCCAGAACAACATTGAGAAGCTCCGCATCGAGCTCTACGACAAGATCAACAAGCTAGGCATTGGCGCGCAAGGTCTCGGCGGCCTCACCACTGTTCTCGACATCAAGATCCTCGACTACCCCACCCACGCCGCCAACCTGCCCGTAGCCATGATCCCCAACTGCGCCGCCACTCGCCACGCGCACATCCATCTCGACGGCAGCGGCCCCGTAGCGCTCGACCCACCGTCCCTCGAATCCTGGCCCAAGCTCACCTACGACGTCTCCAAAGCAAGACGAGTCAATCTCGACGGCATCACCCACGACGAAGTCCGCTCCTGGCAACCCGGCGAAGTCCTACTTCTCTCCGGCAAACTGCTCACCGGCCGCGACGCCGCCCACAAGCGCATGACCGACATGCTCAACCGCGGCGAAAAGCTTCCGGTCGACCTCAAGGGTCGCTTCATCTACTACGTTGGCCCCGTCGACGCCGTCCGCGACGAAGTCGTCGGCCCAGCCGGCCCCACCACCGCAACCCGCATGGACAAGTTCACCCGCCAGATGCTCGCCGAAACCGGCCTCTACGGCATGGTCGGCAAGGCCGAGCGCGGCGAAGCCGCCATCGAAGCCATTCGCGACTATCAGGCCGTCTACCTCATGGCAGTAGGTGGAGCCGCCTATCTCGTCTCCAAGGCAATCAAGAGCAGCAAGGTCCTAGCCTTCGCTGACCTGGGCATGGAAGCCATCTACGAGTTCGAAGTAAAAGACATGCCCGTAACCGTAGCCGTAGACAGCAAAGGCATCAGCGTCCACAACACCGGCCCCGCCGAATGGAAGGCCCGTATAGCTGGCAACCTCGCCGGAGTCCCCATCCTCCAGTAGGTTTTGTTGTCATTCCGTAGCGCAGCGTAGGAATCTGCGGTTGCTCTTGCCTTTCTTCGTATGACTTCCCAGATTCCCGACGGCCCCCCCTGGGGGCTATGTAGCGCGTAATTTGTTGATTCGCAATGGCTTAGCTTGATTGGTGCACGCTAAAATATTGCAAACAAAGCGGTTAGATATCAAAATATTGATTTCTAAGGGCTTATCGGGTTAAGTGCGAGAGCCCCGGCTCGGCTGGGGCTCTTTTTCGATCTATAAGTTAATTGTAGTGGATAGGGTGGAACTAAAATGCCACTTGGAAGTTGCTGGTGGGAATGGGTTTAGGTGGTTTTGGGGCTTGACATGCGATTTTTGGGTTGTTTTCGAAGAAGAAATTTGTAAGTTGCTGATGGGTTTGGCTTTTGAGGAGGCTTTCCGCAGAAAGCTAGGGATTAGAAGCCGCCAGAATCTGACTAACCGGCCCCGGAAGCTCCTTATCCGCATTCTTCAGCAGCAGACTAACCTGCCAGATCTCAGCATCCGTAAGCACCTTCGAGTACGAAGGCATACCGGACAAGCGAATCCCGTTCGCCACCTTCCAGTAGGTCTCGCCCGCCTCGTCGTCGCTCACGCCAACCACACCATGCGTCCCGTGGCCCCTCCAGAGCTGCGGAGCCGAAGGAAACATATGCTTCGCAAACGCGACATCGCGCCCAGGGGTGCCATGACAACTCGCACACTGCGCCCGGTACACCCTGGCGCCCGACTCAAAAACATCTTCACTGATGCCAAACGGAGGATTCTTCAACTCGCGATCGATCCGGGAGCTCAACGGCAGGTAGACGATCTCTTTCTCATAAGGAAACGGCTTGTCAGCCACCGCAACCGGCAACGCGCCAAACTTCAGATAGGCGAAGAGCCCGCCAGCAACCGCGGCAACTCCGAGAACAAATCCGAGAAACACCTTGCCGAAGCCGCCACTGCTGCCTTTTTTCGCCATCCTGAGTCACTCCTTGGGTAGTTGAGCCGCGATAAACCTCGGCGGATGTTCTAATAAAGGGATGGCCCAGACGTTTCCCGCTGGCGCCTCCGAGTTCCACCATAGCAAAGCGCAGCTTGTGCAGGAGTAATCGTTGATGTTCGGTTTCAGATTGAGTGTGAAGTGTGTCGCAGGAGCAGTATTGGCCGGTTCGATGGCCATCGCAGCAGTAGCCGTACAGGCGCAGCCAACCCACCAGACGCGCCGCGAATCCAGCGCCAACCGCAAAGCCCGCGCCCAGAGAATGATCGCCGAAACCTACGGCCATCGCTACGAGGTCGCAGGCGGCGGCGGCTATCTCCGCTTCAACTCCGGCGCCCCACAGAAAAACAACGAAGTCACCTTCTTCATGACCGGGACCTACTTCCTCAATCCGAAGTGGGGAATCCTGGGCGACATCCGCGGACTCTACGGAAACGCCAAGGTCGGCAATACCCCCTGCACGATCAACGGGTGTAGCCCCATTTTTCTGGGATTCAATCCGCAGATCTCCGAGTATCCCTTCCTCGGCGGCGTAGCTTACCGGCTCGTCGCCAAAGAGAAGTTCGCCGTCACCGCCACCGGCGAAGGTGGAGCTGCCCTCGGCAAGTTCGATGGTGCAGCCAAAGGTTTGACCTCGGCTGAGCTCGGCGTCTGGGAATCCCTCACCAAGCCCGCCTTCGCCGTCGGCGCCAACCTGGACTACAACTTCTACCCCAACCTGGCCTTCCGCGTCTCTCCAACCTACCTGGGAACCTTCTACCGCCGAGACCCCCAAGACGTAAACCACGGACCACCCGGCACCATCCAGAACAACTTCGGTTTCAACATGGGGATCGTCTACCGGTTCGGCAAAATCAAATAACCGAATCAAACAAGAAAAGAGCGGTCTCGATGACTCATCGAGACCGCTCTTCTCATTCCGCCGTTATTTCAGCGTGTAAGTCACGCCCGTAACAAACTGCAGACTGTTGCTCTTGTAGCCAATCGCCGGTTGGCTCAAGTAGTTATCAATCAAATTGAGACTAAGGCTGAACCGCTTGTAAGTTGGCATCTGCAATCCGGCAGCAAAGATAGCGTTGTAGTTGCTGAGATTGTTCCAGGCGGGAATGAAGGTTCCGGTCTCGGTGAACAGAATCTTCCTCGGCAGATTCCGGATATAAGCCTCAGTGAAACTCGAACCAATAAGGTTCATGCTCAGAGTCGGCGGCTGAAAGTTCTGCCGCTCATAATGCACATCCGCCTTCACGTCGAACTCCTGAACCGGAGTTTTAATCACCGTCCAACCAAGACCACCGCCATAGATCTGCTGGAAGTTCAGGCCTTGCGCATAGTTGTGATCGAACGAGGCTCCAACCAGCGCATACACGCGCGAGGTGAAGTACTTATCATGCTCTGCATCCGCATGGAAGATGCTGGTCTTCGCCACTGTGTCTGGTGTTGGAGGATTCGTCTGCGGAATCAAAGGCTGCGTAATCTTCCCATAGGTCTCTAGCACGTTGACCGTAGATCGCGTCCGCGGCGGCAGAAACGACACACTCGGAACCAGCCGGATCAGGTTCACCGCCAAAGTGTAAGTCTGACCCGTCTGCGTAGACTCAATCAAAGTGATCCCGCCAGTCAGCGAACCGTTCCAACCCGAGAACGGCCCAGGATTCTGGACCACCTCCTTGTCGAAGGTCACGCTATCGATCAGGTGCGCCAGATCCTTCACAGGAACGACCTCCGGCGCCCCAGCCGCCTCGTCCCCAACCGTCACCGCATTGTCTGCATACGTGATCGTTCCCGGATGCTTCGACGTCCGAGTGATCTTCTCATTGTTCTTGAGCGCGACAAACTTGCCCGAGCTGTGGAGCTCCTTGATCTTGTCGGCAGAAACCTTAACCTCCCCGACCACGTCGCTCTTGAAGACGAATGAGTCTCCATCGGCGCGTTCCAGGGTTCCGGTCAACTGGTCGCCATTCGTAAAGACAATAACGTCCGGCGCCGGTTTGGACGTGCCTTGCGCCCGGGCTATAAAGACCGGCTGGAAAAGCACGCCTGAAACCAGGCTCAAAAGGAACAGTGTGCTCCACCTCCCCATCCGGCGGACGGGGAGCGACTCACGATTTAGGCTCATCCATTAAAAATAGCCCAGCTCTCAAGCAGGCAGGCTAAATGGTCAAATCCATTGTTCGTATTACTTCAAAGTGTTGTGTATTGTTCACATTCCGCGATTTGGAATGGATTTCAGGATCGGTCCCCGCATAAAGAGATGTAACGCAATCGTGGGAGCCGCCCCGGTCCCGCAAGGAACATCGAGATGGTAGGCTTTGAGGGTGGCAATGCGCTCAGGAAAATCGCGACTTGGCCGGGTCCAGCTAGGGTTGGTACTCGTTTTGGCTGTCGCTCCGTCCGCTCGTGGGTTGGAGCACGTAACGCTCAAGAACGGCTTCGAGCTGGACTGCGTTCGGCGCGAGATTGTGGGCGACAAGATTCGTCTTTACCTCGCTGGGAACGGCTCCAACACTGAGAAGAACTATCTGGAGATACCAGCCGATTCGGTAATCGAGGTGGAGGAGATTGCAGACCTTCCGAAACCGGCCGTTGTTGTCCCTGAACGACCCGTTGCTGCCCCGATTTCGGTGGCACCAACAAAAGAAGAGGTGCACCAGATGCTTTCCAGCGCGGGCGCCGCGCACAACATCGACGAGGACCTGCTCGCCAGCGTCGTGCGGGCGGAGAGCGGCGGTCAGGTGCGAGCCGTTTCGCGAACTGGCGCCAAGGGACTAATGCAGTTGATGCCTGGGACCGCCAATGCAATGGGTGTCAACGATGCCTTCCAGCCCCAGCAGAACATCGCCGGTGGATCAGCGTACCTCGACGCACTGTTGACGAGATACCACGACAATGTGGCGTTCGCACTCGCGGCTTACAACGCCGGGCCGGGAGCGGTGGACAAGTATCACGGCATCCCTCCGTATCGCGAGACGCGGGAGTATGTAGCGCGGGTCATCCGGGAATTCAACCGGCGTAAGCAAATAGCGCTGACGGCGCGGGCAAAATAGAAGAGTGCAAGCAGGCAGACGAAGAGAGACGGATGATGAAGCGTAACGGAGTTCTGTGGCTGGTAGCGATCCTGGCCTTGGCCCTGCTCGTATTTTTGTTTCGAAATAAGATTCATTTCGATTGGGCGATGTTCTGGCAGCAGCTGCGCTATGTGAGCGTAGGCCATGTTTTGGCTGGTATGGCTCTCATTTACGTGACTTATTGGCTGCGTGCGGTGAGGTGGGCTGTGTTTTTGTCGCCGACGAAGAAGGTTTCGGCGACCTCTCTCCTTGGATCCCAGTTCATTGGTTTTACAGCGGTAGCACTCTTTGGCCGTCTGGCCGATTTGACCCGGCCGTACCTTGTGGCTCGGCGAGTCAATCTATCCCTCAGCTCGCAGATCGCCGTTTACACCATCGAGCGTATGTTCGACCTTGGCGCTGCTGCGGTGATCTTCTCGTCAGCGCTGGCGTTTACGCCGAAGAGCTTGCCTCATCATGAAGTATTTGTGCGTGCCGGCGTTCTGAGCATGGGGGCCACGCTGGCGATCGCGGTCTTTGCAGCAGCGGTACGCGTGGCGGGAGGCACGGTTGCAGCCTTTGCGCGCCGCTCGGTCGGGATGCTTTCAAAATCCGCCGGAGAAAGCATCGCAACTAAGATCGTTGGGTTTCGCGACGGCTTGAATGCTTTATCGTCGGTTCGGGACTTCATCACGGTCGTCTTCCTGTCGCTCGCGATGTGGGGAATGATCGGGTTTTCTTATCTGCAGACAGCGCATGCCTTTGTTCAAACGCCGGAACTGAGCGGTCTAACCTTCTCGCGAACAATGCTGCTGATGGCGGCGAGCATTGGAGGTTCGCTACTCCAACTCCCCATAATCGGATGGTTCACGCAGATCGCTGTCACAGCCACGGCGATGCACACGTTCTATGGAGCACCGATCGAGGCCGCGACGGCTTGTGGAGCGGTGCTGTTGATCGTGACCTTTCTCTGTATTATTCCAGCCGGGCTTGTCTACTCGCAGATTGAGCATGTCAGCTTGAAGAAAATCGCGGAGGAGAGCGAGGTCGCGGGCGCGACGGTCGAAGCAGCCGACGCACGGTGAGGCATTCCCGCGATCGCGCAAAATGTTTTGCCGAAGACAGCTGTGTCCAGGCCGCATGGGCTTACGCTGCTAAAATCGATCTATTCCGATGAAGTGTCCCTACTGTGGTTTCAGCCAGGACCGGGTTGTTGATTCACGCGAGAGTAAAGACGCCGATTCGATTCGCAGGCGGCGCGAGTGCGAAGGCTGCAACAAGCGTTTTACCACCTACGAACGGATCGACGAGATTCCTTACATGGTGGTCAAGAAAGACGGGCGCCGGGAGAAGTTTGATCGCCAGAAAGTATTGAGCGGTCTGCTGCACGCTTGTGAGAAAAGGCCCGTTGCCGCAGTCAAACTGGAGCAGATCGTCGACGAGACCGAGGCTTATGTAGTGGATTCCCCCGAACGCGAGCGGTCGACCAGCGAGGTTGGCGAGTTGATCATGTCTCGATTGAAGGAGATCGACACCGTCGCTTACATCCGATTTGCCAGTGTTTATCGAGACTTCAAGGACGTCCGTGAGTTCAAGGCCGAACTGGAAGAGCTGCTCAACGGAAAAGACTCCAAGAAAGGTGGCAGGCGATGACAGCGCCGAAGAGAACGCACAAGATCACACTCGTCCCCGGAGATGGAATTGGGCCGGAGGTGTCGAGCGCGGTCGTCAGCATCCTGAAGGCAGCAGGGGAAGCTACGGGAGTGGCCTTTGAATGGCATCGTTACGACGCTGGCGCGGATGCCTTTGAAAAAACCGGAGAGTACATTCCCAAGGCGCTGTACGCGTCGATTGAAGAGAACCGCGTAGCCCTGAAGGGCCCCGTGACGACTCCGGTTGGCGAAGGATTCACATCGATCAACGTAACCCTCCGTCAGCACTTCGAGCTATTCGCGAACTTTCGTCCGATAAAAAATCTTCCCGGCCTGAAGACTAGATATCCGGATCTCGATCTCATCATTGTGCGCGAGAACATGGAGGATCTTTATGCGGGCTTGGAGCATGTCGTTGTTCCAGGCGTGGTGCAGGCTCTGAAGATCATCACTGAAAAGGGATCAACGCGAATCGCTCAGTTTGCCTTCGATTACGCCCGCAAACACAGCCGCAGGAAGGTTCACGCAATCCACAAAGCAAACATCATGAAGTTGTCGGATGGATTATTCCTACGCTGTTGCCGTAGCGTCGCGGAGAGGTTTCCCGAGGTGGAGTACAAAGAACACATCGTGGATAACGCGTGCATGCAACTGGTGATGAATCCCTATCAATACGACATTATTCTGACGGAAAATCTTTACGGCGACATTCTCAGCGATCTCTGCAGTGCGTTTGTCGGCGGCCTTGGGCTGGTTCCTGGAGCGAACCTCGGGATCGAGTGTGCAATCTTCGAGGCGGTACATGGCTCGGCGCCAGATATCGCGGGCAAGGATATGGCCAATCCGACGGCGTTGCTGCAAAGCGCGGTCCTCATGCTGCATCACATCAATGAACCTGCAACCGCAGAGAGAGTGCAGGCGGGTCTCGAACAGGTCTACCACGAGGGCAAGACCCTAACTCGGGATGTCGGCGGTACGAGCGGGACAAAGGCGTTCGCTGAGGCTGTGCTGCAGGCGATGGAAGCGCCTGTGCAACAAGCTTGAGATAGTTCGGATTGGGAAAGAGGAATGGATGAGGGGTATTCAGGGTTGGACGGTCACGGCCGTCCTGATGGGCGGCGTTTTGGGAACGATGGCCGGTGTTACAGGTTGCAAATCAACTGACGCAGGAAAGCAGAGCAGCGAAGGAGCAGCGGTAGAAAAGCCAGCGGCGGTTTCTCCGCTGGACCCGGCGACCCTTGGCGCAGTGAGCGGGACGATTCGCTTTGCCGGCAAGCCTCCGGCTCCGGTGAAGATTGATATGAGCATGGATCCTGTTTGTTCCATGACCGCCGGTGACAACTTCGCTGAGCAATACATCGTTCATGACGGCAAACTGGCGAACGTGTATGTATACATCAAGAGCGGTCCTCCCGCCGCGATGTCTGCAACCGCTCCTACGCCGGTGCCGGTGGTTCTGGACCAGGTTGGCTGCAAGTATGTGCCGCATGTGATTGCGTTGATGCGGGGTGGATCGGTCGAGTTCCGTAATTCGGATAGTACGATGCACAACATCCATACGCTCCCAACCGCGGCTGGCAGCGCCTCGATCGATATCTCCCAGGCACCCAAGGGCGCGCCACAGGTCAAACAGTTCAACCAGGCGGAGGTCATGATTCCAGTCCGCTGCAACAATCATCCCTGGATGAATGCTTTTATCAACGTCTCGGCGACTCCATTTTTTGGAGTCACGGGTGGCGACGGAAACTTTAGTATCAGCGGATTGCCTCCCGGGACTTATACTTTGGCGGCGGTCCACGAGAAGATGGGCGAGCAGACGATGACCGTCACGGTCGAACCGAAGGGGACCGCGAAGGCGGACTTCAGCTTCAGCGCAAAATAAATCTCGGCAGCAAGGCGGAGGCGCAATGAGTGCAGGATTGTCGGTTTTGGCGGAAGTATTACAGCGTTCGGGGCAGCTCAACTTCAACCTGACTTTCGTGGTGAACCGGCTTCCCCTGTGGTTCTTGGTCTTCGCACTCTTTCTGCCTAGACTGGCGATGGCGGTGGCTTGGTTTCAGGGCGTTTTGGCGCCGTTCCATCTGCAAGGCATAATTCCCCCTCTGTTCTGGCTCCTTTTGCCACGAATTCTAGTGCTTTACCTGATCTACGTCGATCAGGGGCTGACGTTGTGGTTTCTGGTCCACCTTGTTGTGGCGCTGTTGGTATGGGGCGGCGGCGGCCACCAGATGACACGTAGGAGACGCGACTTCTAGCCCAGGCGAACCGGCAGGATGACGGTGCCCCGATGGCGCGTTATCCTTAGAAGATATGGAACGACGAAGGGTTGGCATACTTGGCGCGACCGGAATGGTCGGGCAGCGATTCATTCAGTTGTTGAGCAGTCATCCGTGGTTTGAGATTGCGTGGCTTGCGGCGAGCGATCGCAGTGCGGGCAAAACGTACGCCGAAGCGTGCAAGTGGAAGCTCGAGACTCCATTGCCGCATCGCATCGCAACGATGACGCTCCAGCCGAATGTTCCCGAGGGTTCAGCGATTGAGCTGCCGAAGATCATCTTTGCTGCTCTCGATGCTGACATTGCCCGCGAGTTGGAACCGAAGTTTGCAGCGGCGGGTTGTGCTGTCATCTCGAACTCATCTGCCTTCCGCATGGTTGCCGATGTGCCTCTTGTAGTGCCTGAGGTGAACGCCGATCATCTTCCCTTGCTTGAGTCACAAAGTTGGCGCAGGCAAAATGGCGGCTACATCGTGACCAACCCCAACTGCAGTGCGATCGGTCTTGTTCTCGCGCTCAAACCTTTGGAGGAGCGCTTCGGAATTGAAAGCCTCTTCGTCAGCACGATGCAGGCGGTCAGCGGAGCAGGCTACCCCGGAGTCGCTTCGCTGGACATCCTCGGCAATGTGGTGCCGTTTATCAAGAATGAAGAAGAGAAGCTGCAGGAAGAGGTCGGTAAGCTGCTCGGCCAATGGAATGGCAAAGGAATCGACCTGCTCGACGCCAAGGTAAGTGCGCACTGCAACCGTGTGGCAGTGGAAGACGGTCACACCGAATGCGTGAGCATCAAGTTCAAGAAGAAGGCGACACGGGAAGAGATCATCGCGGCGTGGAATGAGTTCCAGCCGCTGCAGGGCTTGCACCTGCCTACCGCGCCGGACCAGCCAGTCGAGTATGACTCCAGTGTCGACCGGCCCCAGCCGCGTCTCGACCGGATGCGCGGAAACGGGATGGCTGCCACAGTCGGACGGCTGCGCGAATGCAATCTTCTTGACTGGAAGTTCGTGGTTCTGTCTCACAACACGATTCGCGGCGCCGCAGGCGCGGCGTTGCTGAACGCCGAGGTGCTTGCAATGCTTGGTAAGCTCGACAAGCTCGGCATTCGCGCCGGCGTAGATTCGGCGAGGGCCGTGGCGGTGACGGCTTGAGCGTGGTGAGAGAGAAGTTAGTTGTCATGAAATTCGGTGGCACCTCGGTGGAGGACGCCGGAGCGATACAACGGACCGCAGATATCGTTCGCAGCCGTCGGGAACGCGGGCTCGAGGCGGTTGTCGTCGTGTCGGCCATGGCCAAGGTCACTGACCTTTTGTTGTCTGCTGCATCGGCTGCTGGACGTGGAGACAAGGCCGGAGCGCTTGCCATCGGAGCTCGTCTGCGCCACCGTCACGTCGATACGGCGACAGCCTTACTAGAGGCAGAGCGTTTTGTCCGTCTGCAGCAAGTGCTCCATCAGGAGTTCGATGCGCTCGACGACCTATTGCGAGGGATCGCGGCCGTCGGCGAACTCACTCCGCGCACGAACGACCTTGTAACCAGTTTCGGCGAGCGGCTTTCCAGCAGAATGATCGCCGAGGCCTTCGATCAGCATGGATTGCGAGGCGCCCACGTCGACGCGCGTAGCTGCATCGTCACCGACGCAACTTACGGCAGGGCGGTTCCCCAGGAGAACCTTATCGAGGAACGGCTCCGCGCGATTGTTCTCCCACTCACCGAAGCGGGAAAAACCCCGGTCATTGGCGGATTCATCGGAGCGACCATCAATGGCATTACGACGACACTCGGCCGCGGGGGCAGCGACTATACTGCTGCTCTTGTTGGAGGAGGCATGCATGCCGGAGCAATCGAAATATGGACTGATGTCGACGGCATCATGACGACCGACCCGCGCATCTGCCCAGACGCGCTTCGCGTGAAAACGATCAGCTTCGAAGAGGCAGCGGAGCTCGCCTATTTTGGAGCCAAAGTGCTTCATCCGGCCACCATCCTCCCTGCTGTTCAGAAGAGCATTCCGGTGTGGGTGTTGAACTCGCGCAATCCCGAGAACGAAGGCACGAAGATTACCGCGATGTCGGCCAAGTGTTCGAGCCCGTTCAAGAGCATTGCGGCGAAGAAGAAGCTGACCATCATCGATGTCGTCGCCAGTCGCATGCTGATGACTCACGGGTACCTCAAGGCGGTCTTCGACGTCTTCGATAAGTACAAATGCGCGATCGACATGGTGTCGACCAGCGAAGTAAGTATCTCCCTGACGGTCGACAGCAGCCAGCAACTCCCCGAGATATGTGCGGACCTGGCGAAGATGGCGGACGTGAAGATGGAAGGCCACAAAGCTCTCGTGTGCCTCGTGGGCGAGGATATACGCGGCCACAACGGCATCGCCGGACAAGTCTTCGGCGCGATCAGTCACGTGAACGTAAGGATGATCTCCCAGGGGGCGAGCGAGATTAATATGAGCTTCATGATCGATGAAGAGGATGTCGAAGAGGCGGTGCGGAGCCTTCACGCTCGCTTCTTCGCGGATCCTGATGAGACGGTCTTCGATGTCACCAACAGGGTTCAGCTCAAAGGTCAGGCTTAGGAAGGCTCGCACGATGCGGATATTGGTTTTGGGGATGGGTAAGACCGGCAAGCTGGTCGCGGACGTTGCGGCGGAGCGTGGTCACAGCGTCAATGTGCTGGATGCAAAGGAAAATGCCGAAGCCTCTGCACTGACGCCGCCATTCGTTGCAGGCTTTGATGTGGTCATCGACTTCACGACTCCCGAGGCGGCTATCCAGAACATGCGCGCCTGCCTCGCAACTGGGGCGAAGATGGTGGTCGGCACCACCGGCTGGTACGACAAGCTGCCAGATATGCGCGGACTCGCGGAACGCAAACACGCTGGTTTACTGTATGGGACGAACTTCTCTGTTGGCGTGCAGGTCATGCTAAAGGCCGCCGCCATGATGGGGAAGGCGTTGAAGAATGCCGGGTACACCTTTTCGATCGAAGAAACCCATCACGTCAGCAAACTGGACTCGCCTTCAGGTACGGCCCTCACTCTAGCCAAGGTAGTCGAGGCAGCTTCCGAGCAGCACAACATCCCCATCGAAGCCAGGCGCGAGGGAGACGTCATGGGCTTGCACACCCTGAAGGCTCAAAGTGCCTCAGATCAGCTTTTGCTGACGCATGAAGCATTCTCGCGCCGCGGATTTGCCGAAGGCGCGGTGCGGGCCGCGGAATGGTTAGCTTCGCGAACCGGATGTTACGACTTTCAGGATGTTTACACAGAGATATAACCGGGAAAAAAAGGAATCACGATGAGCACATTAGAGATGGTTGCGAATAAGAAGTTTGCGGATCTTTCCTTCGAAGAAAAACTCGACAGGCTAGCCGAAGTTGCAGTCCAGATCGGACTTGGTCTCCGCGCCGGACAGGAACTCATTATGTCCGCTCCGCTGGAGTCTCTGCCGCTGGTGCGTCGGATTACTGAGCATGCCTACAAAGCCGGGGCTCTTCTGGTCACAACGTTTTATTCCGATGACCCGAGCGTTCTGGCGCGTTTTCAATACGCTCAGGATGCGAGCTTCGACTATGCGCCCACCTGGCTGCAGGATGGAATCGCTGCCGGTTTTCGTAGCGGAGCAGCCCGCCTGGCAATCGCCGGCGCAAATCCGGCGCTGTTGGCGAAGCAGGATCCGGCCAAGGTTGCGCGCGCCAATGTTGCGGCTTCCAAGGCCGGTAAGCCCGCAATGGAACTGATCACGCGGCATGAGATTAACTGGACCATCGTAGCCTGCGCGACGCCGGAATGGGCAAAGCTCGTGTTCCCAGGTGAGCCCGAGCACGTAGCGATCGCCAAGCTGTGGGAGGCAATCTTCGTGTCTTCGCGCATCGCGGTCGACGATCCGGTTCAGGAGTGGCGTGAACACGGCGCAATGCTCAAGCAACGCGTGGAGATGTTGAACGCGAAGCGATTTTCCGCGCTGCACTTCAAAGGTCCAGGAACGGACCTCACCGTAGGTCTCGCCGATGACCATCTCTGGGCCGGAGGCGGCACAACCGCCGGCAACGGAGTCTACTGCCAGCCAAATATCCCGACCGAAGAGTGCTTCACGACTCCTCACAAAGACCGCGTCAGCGGCACCGTTCGCGCCTCCAAGCCTTTGTCGCATCAGGGAACGCTCATCGAAAATATCGCCGTGCGTTTCGAGGAAGGACGCATCGTAGAAGCGACCGCGACCGCTGGCGAGGATGTTCTCAATCGCTTGATCAGCACTGACGACGGCGCCCGCCGCCTCGGCGAAGTAGCGCTGGTACCGCACTCCTCGCCAATCGCGCAAAGCGGTGTGCTCTTCTGGAACACGCTCTTCGACGAGAATGCCGCAAGCCACATCGCACTGGGACAGGCCTACTCCACATGCCTGATCGACGGCGACAAGATGGATGCGGACCAACTCGCAGCGCGAGGAGCAAATGCAAGTCTTATCCACGTAGACTGGATGATCGGTTCCGGGGAGATGGATGTCGACGGCATCACCATGGACGGCAAGGCCCAGCCGCTAATGCGCAAAGGCGAGTGGGTCTAACGTTATCGCAAAGCTCGTCGCAAGGTCTTCCAACAGGCCGTTTTAGCGGCTTTCCGTCGTGCCGACGATAATTTCGCTGGTATTTACAGGAAATTAGCGGTAAATTGAAGCTCAATCGGACCTCGAATTCCGCTTTCTCTCAAGTTCCCAAAGAAGAATGGCTGCAAAATGTGAGTTTTGCAGTCGGCAGCCAGTCGATCCTGATCTTCAGTTGGTATTCCATCTGTAGCGGCAGCAGTGCATCTCTACAACCCACTCTTCGAGGAGAACGTTTATGAATTCGACCCTGACACAAGGCGTTTCACGCAGATCGTTTATGCGGATCCTCGGCGCAGCCTCAGCAGCAGCGACCACGTTTCCTGCCCTTGCCGCGACCCAGCAGGCAACCTCAGAGCCGGCCCGCAGAGGTGGCATGCGCGGGACGCAGACCCTTTCGGCGGATACAGTCATCATCAGCGCCAACGAAAATCCGCTTGGTCCTGCCCAATCGGCCCTCACGGCGATATGCGCGACGGCGAGTCTCGGAGGCCGATACCACTTCGACGAGTATCAGAAGACCATCGCGGTCTTCAACGACCAGTTTGGCCTGAAGAAGGATTACTCTGCGCTCTACCCCGGTTCGAGCGGGCCGCTCGATCTGGCGCTCATGTCGAACATCGGCCCCAACAAGCCACTCGTCTACGGCGACCCCAGCTACGAGCAGGGACCCCGCGCCGCTGACACCATGAAAGCTCAGAAGTTCCCGGTTCCCCTCACCGCGACGTACGCCCACGACGTCAAGGCAATGCTGAAGGCCCATCCATCCCCAGGCGCCTACTACATCGTCAACCCAAACAATCCGACCGGCACCATGACCCCCAAGGCGGACATCGTCTGGCTCGTGAACAACAAGCCTAAGGGTTCCGTCGTCATCATCGACGAGGCCTACCATCACTTCTCCAACGACGAGTCCTGCATCGACCTGGTCGCGCAGGACAAGGACGTTATCGTGATGCGTACCTTCTCGAAGATCTACGGTATGGCGGGCATTCGCGCGGGCCTGGCAATCGCAAGGCCTGACCTCATCGAGAACTTCAGGTGCGTCGGAGGGCCAAGCCAGAGCCTGGCAAGCATTTCAATCACCAGCGCCGCCGGAGCACGCGCCAGCCTGCAGGACAAAGACCTCGTTCCCTTACGCCGGAAAATCAACTCGGATATCCGGTCCGAGACGCTCGAGTTTCTCGACAAGCACAGTTATAAGTTCGTCCCCGGCTCACAGGGCAACATGTTCATGGTCGACGTCAAGCGCCCCGGCAGGGAGTTTCAGTCCTCCATGCTGAAAGAGAACGTCGCCATCGGCCGTACCTGGTCCGCAATGCCGAATTATGTGCGGGTCACGGTAGGAACAAAATCGGAGATGGAAAAGTTCCAGACCGCTTTCGTGAAATGCATGGATATGCCGCCGGGCGCCGCAAACGGAGCAGCCGAGCTTCACATGCCTGACTTCCATATCCCGACAGAGATCTATCGCGGCTAGAAATGGCCAATGATCAGGCCCTGGGATGATTTCCGGGGCCTTTTCTATTGTTCTGTTCATGTTCTGCCCAGACCCTGAAATCAACAATCCCGACGCGGTAAACTTAATCCATTATGGAATTGATGGGTTGTGGTACGGCGCTCGTAACTCCCTTTCGACGGGATGGCGGCGTCGATGAACCTGCGCTGCATGCGCTGGTGAACTGGCAGATTGAATGTGGAATCGATTTCCTTGTCCCATGTGGAACAACGGGCGAAGCCTCAACTCTGACCGAAGCCGAGTGGCTGCGCGCTATCCAAGTAGTCGTTGCTGCTTCTTCAGGGCGAGTCCCTGTATTTGCCGGCTGCACACACAATGCAACGCACGAAGCCGTAGCCCGCGCGAAGAAACTTGGCCAGGTACACGGATTGACCGGAATTCTTTCAGCGAATCCCTACTACAATCGGCCGGGACAAGAGGGTCAGTATCAGCACTTCCGAGCTGTCGCCGAAGCGACGGATCTTCCCGTCCTGCTCTACAACATTCCTTCGCGAACCGGTGCAAACCTTGAGCCTGCAACTGTGCTTCGTCTTGCGGAGATCGGAAACGTCATCGGGATCAAAGAGTCCAGCGGAAATCTCGTTCAAATTACCGAGCTTCTGACCACCGCGCCACGAAGCTTCAAGGTCTTTGCCGGAGATGATGCCCTGGCGCTGCCAATAATTTCGCTCGGGGGAGCGGGTCTCGTCTCCGTCGCGTCCAACGTCATTCCTGGGCAGATGGCGCGAATGGTTCGAGCCGCGCTTGAAAACGACTGGGTGGACGCGCGCCGCATTAACCGTCAGTTCTTCCGCCTGATGCAGGCGCATTTCTGGGAGGCGAGCCCGGCTCCCGTCAAAGCCGTACTCCATATGCTCGGACGCGCCGAAGAGGTGCTGCGGCTGCCGATGGTTCCGGTCTCGGGTGCTACGCGACGAAAGCTGGAGCGGATGATCGGAGAGTTGGGAATGTTGGTAGGCGTACCCGCAACCGGCGAAGACCTGCGCATGTTCTAATCCAAACTGCAAAATCTAGCCATTTTAAGTCAAAAGAATACGAGGATGGAATCTTGAGCCTGTCACTGCAAGAGAGAGTAGAGCACTGGTTCGCGCAGGGCGCAGCAGCAATCGGACAAGCTGAAGCCGAGTCAACCTTCTTCGAGTTACGAAGCGCGCTCGAGGCCGGCCAGCTTCGCTCCGCCGAACCCGACCCCTCGCAGCCCATCGGGTGGAAGGTCAACGCATGGGTCAAGCGCGGAATTCTCCTGGGTTTTCGCATCGGCAACATGACGGAGATGGGAGGCGAGACGCTTCGCTTCATCGATAAGCACACTTACCCCGTCCGGCGTTTTGTTGTTGCCGATGGAGTTCGCGTCGTGCCCGGAGGAGTCAGCGTCCGATCCGGGGCCTACGTGGCTAAGGGAGTCGCGGTCATTCCTCCTGCCTACATCAACGTCGGCTCGTATGTAGATGAAGGCACGATGGTCGATTCGCACGCCCTCGTCGGCAGTTGTGCGCAAATCGGCAAGCGAGTGCACTTGAGCGCTGCAGCGCAAATCGGCGGCGTGCTCGAGCCAGTCAACGCAAGTCCCGTCATCATCGAAGACGACGCATTGATTGGTGGAAACACTGGTGTTTACGAAGGCACCATAGTACGAAAGCGCGCCGTGCTTGCTGCCGGAACCGTGCTGACACGTGGAACTCCCGTGTACGACCTCGTCCGCGGAGAGATTTACAAAGCCACCGTTGACACGCCGCTCATCATCCCCGAAGGAGCGGTTGTGGTTCCGGGTTCGCGTACTGTCTCCAAAGGTAAGGGTGCGGAGTGGGGTCTCAGCCTTGCCGCGCCCGTCATCGTGAAGTATCGCGATGAAAAAACTGAGCTTTCGCTGATACTGGAAGACATTCTGCGCTAAACAGGCTGCCCATCGAAGCGATGGTAAGCTTAAAGCTAGATGGCACAAGACAAATTGAAGTTGATTCCGCTGGGTGGCCTCGGCGAGTTCGGTATGAACTGCATGGCCATCCGCTGGCAGGATGACATTATCGTCATCGACGCCGGCCTGATGTTTCCCGAAGAAGAATTGCTGGGTGTCGACATCGTCGTACCCGATATCAGTTACCTGACAGAGAACCGGGACAAGGTTCGCGGCATTCTTCTGACTCACGGTCATGAAGATCATATTGGCGGACTGCCGTGGATTCTCTCCGAACTGAACGTGCCCGTCTACGGCACCGAGTTCACGCTCGCCCTGGTCGAGGGAAAACTCGAAGAACACGATCTGCTCGACGACGCCGACCTCATCGAGATCATGCCCGGCAAGCGTCTCACGCTCGGACCGTTTTCCATCATGCCAATCCGCGTCACGCACTCTCTTGTGGACTGCGTCGCGCTCGCGATTCACACGCCAATCGGAGTCATCCTGCACACGGGCGATTTCAAGATCGACTTGTCGCCGCCAGACAACAAGCCCTTCGACCTCCACGCCTTCGCGGAACTCGGCAAGCAAGGTGTGCTGGCGTTGCTCCAGGACTCAACCAACGTCGACCGCAACGGTTACACCCCAAGCGAACGCGCGGTGCGCCCCCGTCTTGACGAAATCTTTTCGCAGACCAAGAAAAAGCTGTTCTTCAGTTGCTTTTCCTCGTCGATTCACCGTATCCGGCTTGCGATGGAATTAGCCCACCAGCATGGACGCAAAGTAGCCATCGTGGGCCGTTCCCTCGACAACTCCACCGAGATTGCTCAGGACCTTGGTTATCTGGACGTGCCGCAAGGACTGGTCATCAATCCTGGCCA
Organism: uncultured Acidobacteriaceae bacterium; assembly: GCA_963841335.1. GTDB lineage: Bacteria > Acidobacteriota > Terriglobia > Terriglobales > Acidobacteriaceae > Edaphobacter. The sequence goes on from CAWJCF010000001.1 coordinate 3,246,385, forward strand.
GATCAAAGATACGCCGGCCAACAAGCTGCTGATCATGATCAGCGGAACCCAGGGCGAGCCGATGAGCGCCCTCAGCCGCGCCGCCGTGGACAATCACAAGTTCGCGCACATTGATGCCGGAGACACCGTTCTGTTGAGTTCCCGCGTCATCCCCGGAAACGAAAAGTCGATCTACCGGATGATCGATCACCTCGAACGGCGCAATGCTGAGGTCATCTACGACGATGGCCACTCCGGCTTGATCCACGTCAGCGGACATGGAAGCCAGGAAGAGCTGCGGTTGATGATCAACCTCGTTCGTCCGAAGTTCTTCGTCCCCATCCACGGAGACTATCGCCACCTCAAACGTCACGCTGAGCTTGCCAGTTCCATGGGAGTGGTCGAAAAGGCGATTCTGCTTGAGGACGGCGAGATACTGGAGCTAGACAAAGGTTCGGCGACGAAGACCGGCAAGGTCACGGTCGGCCGCGTCTGCATCGACTCCGGCGGAACCTCCACGGACGTCGTTGAAGACATTGTCATCCGCGATCGCAAGCACCTTAGCGAAGACGGAATCGTACTCCCGATTATTCAGATCAATAAGCGGACGGGAAGGCTCGAAAATCCGCCAGAGATCGTCATGCGCGGCACGGCCATCGCCGAGGAGGGCCTGATCGCAGAGGCGCGCCAGGTAGTGCAGCGCACACTCGACGGCTCGTCGACGGAAGAGAAGGCAGACTATGGAGTGATCAAAGAAAAGATCCGAACCGATCTCAAGCGCTACATCCAGAAGAGCACGAGTCGCCGCCCCCTCATCATGCCCGTCATTCTAGAAATATGATCCACTCTTGAAGAAGCCCTACAGATGGCGCCCTTCGCGGGGCGTTTTCTTTTGATTTACGAATGTGGATGGCCCACGGCATTCCAAACCCAAAATTAATGATGAACAACTGTTGGTTCCGGGCTGATGACGGTTAGCACGAGATTGATTACGCTTGGGATAAGGCACGCCGTTCGTGATCGGTTTGTGGCTCTGGCTGCCCGGAGTAGGAAGAGCTGCAGTTCTGTTGAGGCCTTTCACCATGAACCGTCCTTGCACGACCTTTGCCGCTCGAATCTCGTTTGGAACTCGTCGGCTCGCGCTGCTGCTCACAGTTTTGCTTTCTGTGTCGATGGCGGTGGGACAGGAGCCGGTCGTTCAACCTCGTACGCGCCCCAAAGTAGCCCTCGTGTTCGAGGGCGGCGGCGCGCTCGGCTTCGCGCATATCGGCGTCATCCAGTGGATTGAAGCCCACCATATCCCAATCGACTATGTCGCCGGAACAAGCATGGGTGGCCTCGTCGGGGGTCTCTACGCATCCGGTCTCAGCCCAAATGAGATCGAAAACTTCGTCGGCGGCATAAATTGGACCGCTGTGCTCAGCGGGACGTTGCCTTTTCAAGCGTTGAGCTATCGAAGGAAACAAGACAAGCTCGCCTTTCCAAATCGCCTTGAGTTTGGATTGAAACACGGGTTTAGTCTGCCGAGCGGCCTCAACTCCGGGTCGGCTGTAGGGCTGCTTCTCGACGAGACGATGCTGCCATACTACGACCTGAAAAGCTTCGACGATCTGCCGATTCCGTTCCGCTGCGTAGCGACCGACCTGACGACAGGGAAGGAACATATCTTCAAGGATGGATCGCTGGCCCAGGCGATGCGCTCGACCATGTCGATCCCTGGCATGTTTGCTCCAGTGGAGCACTCCAACCAGATCTACTCCGACGGTGCAGCAGTCAACAATCTACCCGTCGATGTGGCGCGCAGCATGGGCGCTGATATTGTGATCGCGGTCTATCTGGACACAGGCTCCTTCGAAAAAAAGTCTGTTGAGTCGCTGGTCGGAGTCGCGGGCAGGAACGTCGCGATCATGGTTGCCGCCAACGAGATAAACAACATGAAGGACGCGAATATCCTGCTGAAGGCAGACGTCAGCAAATTCACCTCGAGCGACTTCGAAAAAAGCGCAGAGATTATCCCGAAGGGCTTTGAGGTCGCGCAGGAGCATGCAGCCGAGCTGGAAAAATATGCCGTCAACGATGCCGAGTGGCAGGCGTACGTAACGCAGCGAAGCTCCCGTCGCAGAACAGCCCTTCCCGAGCCGCAGTTTATCGATGTCTACGGCATTCACGGAGTACAGGGCACCCAGATAGCGAACCAGTTTCAGCAATATGTAAACCAGCCCATCAGCACGCAACAGATTGAAAACACGATCAACGATCTACAGGGAACCGGGATTTATTCAAGCATCAGTTACAACCTGATTGATCAGGACGGGAAGACGGGACTTCTCGTGCGGCCAAGATTCAAAGACTACGGGCCGCCGTTTCTCAACGTCGGCGTGACGATATCGTCGAACGACTCTAACGACATTCAGCTTGGGCTGGGTGGAAGGGCGACTTTTTTCGGCCTGGCAGGTCCGGGATCTGAGGTGCGTTTGAACGCGTCAATTGGTCAGGTCGCAGGCGTCAACGGGGAACTCTATAAGCCTCTCATCCCAGGCAAGCGATTCTTTGTCGCTCCGCGTCTCTACTACGAACACAAAGTTTCCGCCTACTTTTCCGGCAGCCAGCAACTAGCGGAATACACAGAAGAGAGGAACGGTCTGGGATTCGACTTCGGTTACACCTTTAACCGGAGAGCGGAACTGCGTGTTGGCGAGGACTATCAATGGTACGGAGAGTCATTGCGGATAGGAACCCCGATCGAGCAGGTGTTTCACATCACTCCGTTTGTCACCAACGTGCGCTTTCAATATCTCGGGGAGGACAGCGTCCAGGTCCCCACACGAGGCACCGAATTTCGCACGCTCTATACCTATCTCACGCAACAGCCAAACAACTCCGGAGGCTTCTCCCAATGGAATTCGACAGTCGAACACTTTATCCCTGTCAAATCACGAGGGATCATCTTTGGCACCGGCTCGGGTGGCACAAGTTTCGGTGCGACGAATCTCGGACTCGCTGGTTTTTCGCTCGGTGGTCCTCTGCGACTAAGCGCTTACGACCAGGGAGAGCTACTGGGCAGCGATTATTTTCTGGCGCAGGCAGGATATCTTCATCGAATCCTGAAGCTGAATCCCGTGATTGGCGATGCGATCTATGCCGCAGGATTCTACGAGATCGGAAAGGTTTGGAACGCCCCTCCGGGAACCCCGAACCTCCCGAACGATGTAGCGGGTGGGCTGATTCTAAAGACTTTGATTGGTCCGATCTATGGCGGGGCGAGCATCGGGGATGGCGATCACCGCAAGTGGTTCTTCGGAGTGGGACGTATCTTCTAACCAAAATCCGTTCCCCGTTAGAATCAAACATGCGAATCTCGCAGTAGATTGGAAGAAATCTGCAACGGAGACGACGCCTCGTGGAAACGACGGACGGTGCGGTGCTGCTGACGAGTACGACGAGCAGTACGAACAAGCCAAGCGTCTCGGCGATCTCGCGGCGGAAGCTCGCGACGCTGTCAGTCTTTTCAGTGGGAATAGTTCTAGGCGCCATAGCATGGCCTTTTACCCGGGCACATCTTCAGGCCATTGCAGTGCTTCGGCAGGTGAGTGGGCAACAGGTCCCGTGGATCGTCACCAAAATGGTAACCGTGCCCGTTCGCGTCGAAGACATTCAGTTTCCGGCTGCGACCGGTATGGTGCGGGCGCGACTTTATCTTCCCCAGGTCCGCCACAACGCACCGGGCTTGATCGTGCTGCACGGCGTTCACCATCAGGGTATCGACGAGCCCAGGCTCAGGAGTTTTGCCACGGCAATGGCGAGCTGTGGCCTGCAGGTCCTGACACCGGAGTTGCCGGGAATCAAGGACTATCACATCGATCATGACTCTGTGAAGGTGATTGGCGAGTCCGCTCGATGGTTCGCGCAACAGGCAAATGCACCAGTCGGTGTGATGGGGCTCAGCTTCAGTGGTGGACTCGCGCTCGTGGCAGCAGCTGATCCGGACTACCGACGCGATTTCAAATTTGTTATCGCCGTCGGCTCCCAGGATGCGATGGAACACGTCGCAAACTATTACCTCAACGGAAGGGAGGTTCGTCCGGACGGTACGTCCGAACAGCTGGTCCCCCACGAGTATGGAGCGCTCGTTCTGGAATACGAGCATCTCGAGGATTTCGTGCCGGTTGGAGATGAAGATGCCATCCGACCCGTATTGCGAGAGCATCTCTACGAGGACAAAACCGCCGAGACTGCGGCGGAGGCAAAACTGAACGCCCGGCAAAAGGCAGAAGCCGCGCAGTTGATGGATTCGAGCTCACCACTCACCAAAGCCCTGCTTGCGGCGTCAACGAAGAGACATCTTCTGCAAATGGAATCGCTATCGCCCGACGGAAAGTTGAAAACAATGACGACGCCCGTCTACCTGTTGCATGGTCGAGCGGATAATATTATTCCATCGGCAGAGACGATGTGGATGGCAAGCGAACTTCCGGCTTCCACCCTCAAGGAAGTGCTGATCAGCCCGGTCCTGTCCCATATGAATATGGACGGCGCTAAACCAGGCATCGAAGATCAGTGGAATATCATCCATTTTTTTGCGATCGTTGTGCAGGACGCTGAGAGGAAATAGAAAAGACTGATGAGCGACTTTATAACGTTGGAAGAGATACGCGCGGCGAAGGATCGCATCGCGGGAGTTGCGGTCCGAACACCACTCTATCGGGTCGAGCGCGCACGGTTGCGTATGGCCAACTTTCCCGAGCCGGACTTCGACCTCTACATCAAAGCGGAAAGCGAGCAGCCGATCGGCAGTTTCAAACTTCGCGGCGCCTACAACATGGTCTCGCAATTGTCGCCAGAGGCATTGCGTCGAGGAGTCATCACCTATTCCAGCGGAAACCACGCGCAGGGTGTAGCCTACGCCGCCCGAGCCCTTGGAGCCAAGGCCGTAATCGTCATGCCGAACAACGCTCCTGAGGTTAAGAAGGCCGCGACGCGCGCACTGGGCGCGGAGATCGTCGAGGTTGGTCCCGCTTCATCGGCCCGGAGGATGAAAGCCGAAGAGCTCGTCGCCGAACACGGCTACGCGATGATTCCGCCCTACGACGCGCCACAGATCATCGCAGGACAAGCCACCTGCGGTCTGGAAATCATCGAGCAGCTGCCGGGAGTTGAACTCGTATTGTCGCCGGTAAGTGGAGGCGGCCTTTTGAGCGGAATCGCAACCGCGGTAAAACTCGCCGCGCAGGCTGGCCTGGCAGATCCCAACGTCCAGGTGTGGGGCGCGGAGCCCGAGCTTGCAGCGGATGCAAAAGAGAGCTTCTACTCAAAAACGTTAGTGGAATGGCCTGCGGAGAAGACCACCCGAACCATTGGCGACGGACTGCGAACGCAGAGCCTCGGCGTACTGAACTTCGCACACGTGCTTCAGTTTGTCGACGGCATCGTGACGATCACCGAAGACGAGATCTTGGCCGCGATGCGAGTCATGTTGGGTGCAACCAGGCTGGTGCCGGAGCCCAGCGGTGCAGTTACGCTAGCCGCGGCCCTGTTTCATGCTCATGAACTGCCCAGCGCGAACAAAGTAGTAGTCGTCTTAAGCGGTGGCAACCTGGAGCCCGCGTTGCGCGAACGCCTGGAGAGTGAATTGACCGCAGCCAAAGCCTAATGGCCGTGGCCTTGTTCCTTCTGCTGGTATCGACGGAGCACGTCCTGCAAAGACGCCACACCCTCTAGGGATCCGCGAATCGCGCGATTCGTAACGGGAAGTAATGGCCATCGCTGAAAATGCGGCAGCGCACTCGACAACGGGAGATCAGGAAACAAAACCGGAGTTCTCTCATTGCCCAAACGTTGTTCCAGCGTTCCGCCGGGCTGTTCCGCTCCACCCTCCAACAACTCGCCGGCGTCTCCCGCTTCTTTCTGTGAGAGCACAGCATCCAACTCTTCCTTCGTCGCTGAGTACCAAAGCCCGTCTCCACATTGCACAAGCACCACGGGCGCAGACTTGCTTTCTGTGTAGCTCGACATAGTCTTTGCCGCGTGAGAAATAGTCTCCGACCCCTGTAGTACCGGAACCGTCACCGGCTGCATGGCGTCTTCCAGCCGCAGATTACTCTCTTCTCGCAACTCCTCCATCGACGGCAGGTAAAGCCCGTCCTGATGAGTGAATTCTTCAAGGATCGGCACTGGCTGCAACCCACGCGAGATCAGGTAAGCGATTGTATTGGCGAGAATGACCGGCAACACAATCGAATAGTTTCCGCTGACCTCCAGCACCATAAAGACTGACGTAAGAGGGGCGCGCAAAAACGCGGCAAACAAAACACCCATTCCGACCAGCGCATAAGACCCGATCGACCCAGTGAGGTGAGGGAAGTAAATCTTCTCGAACGAGCCCACAGCCGCCCCCAGCATCGCCCCAATAAAAAGCGTAGGCGCAAACATACCACCCGGGGTTCCACTGGAAAACGACAAAGTCGTCGCGATAATCTTCAGCAACGCTAAGACAAGCAACATCTTCCAGGCGAACTGCGAATGCATCGCCTGATCGATCGCCTCATAGCCCGCGCCCATCACCTGGGTGAAGCCAAAATATCCAATACCACCAACCAGAAGGCCAGCGACAGCCGGCTGGAGCATCCGCGACCATTCAGGCTGCCTGCGCAGCGCAGGCCGCAGATAACTCAGCGCTCTAGCGAACAAAAGAGATGCGAAACCGCCGACAACTCCGAGCACCGCGTAGGCGAGCAGCTCCCGCGAGTCCCGCAAAGTAACTGTCGGAATGCGAAACATCGGCTCCGGTCCCCAAAACGAGCGCGCCACGACGACACTCGATACAGCAGACAACACGATCGAACCGAGAACCGCCGCGCTCCACTGCCCGATGACCTCCTCGATCACAAAGAGGATCGCCGAAATAGGCGCGTTGAACGCTGCTGCTAGTCCAGCCGCGGCTCCGATCGGAGCAAAGATGCGCAGCCTCGCCTTCGACATGCCAAATCGCCGGCTGATTAACGAAGCAACGCCTGCGCCGATCTGCAAAGAAGGATCTTCTGGCCCAAGCGAATGTCCGCTCCCTATCGCCAGCGCCGACAACAGAAACTTGCCGATAACCGTCCGAAACGAAATATATCCATTGTGGATATAGAGCGCGGCCTTCGTCTGATTGATCCCGCTACCCCGCACGTTCGGAAAGACGAACCGCGCCAGAGCGGCGATCACCAATCCAGCCAGTGCCGGAACGACAATCAGTCTCGGCTGATGCGGGTTCGGAGCAGATCCAAGCAACAGTACGCTCAGCCATTCAATCGCCATCCGGAATGAAACAACCAGCAGACCCGAGATGACGCCAATAAAGATGGACAGCAGAAGAAAGATTCGCTCTTCTCGATCCGGTGCAATACGAGAGATGTTCTCCTCAGCCATCACATCGACCTTGCTAGCTTGCGTTTCGGAGATGATGGTTTCCTCTTCCATTTCGACTATTGCTCCATCGCCTTCGGAGATTTTGCAAGCAACAGGAGCATAGCGTCATCTCCCGCGGGCGCACCACAGATCTGGCTCGTCTGCACCTCGGTATCAAAGACCAGCCTCATCACAGCCTCCTGCATAGCGTGATCACCCAGAAGTGCGGCCCGGTTGACAGTCGCCTCCTTGCTCACCCATCGTGCGGCCAGAGCCTGCAGGGGAGAAGGTATCCCGCTGGCCGTTGCAACTTGGGCGTTGCAGCCGTCGAACCGCTTCTTCGCAATATCGCGGGCCGCAAGTGCGCGCACAACGCGCTCTCTATCGGAAAGTTCCTTCCATGGCGCCAAAGCGAGAATCCGCGCCGAGTTCTCCATCATCGTCGTCAACTGCGGTGACAGGTTGCTGGATCCCGCCCCTTCCGCAACATGATCGCGCTCAGCGCGCTCCAAAAGACGATAGGCTTCTTCGAAGTTCCCAAATCCATACTCCAGGCTACCTGCACCTTCCAGCGCAATTCGATTCTCTGGGTCTCGCGCCAGAACCTTCCTGTAATAATTCAGCGCATCCGCCGGAGCGCCAGCCTGCTCCAGAAGGGGAGCAATCGTCAAGGCAAGCCCCACGTCATCAGGCGCATTTCCTCCCGCGACCAGCAGCTCTGTTCGCGCGCCGCTCAGGTCATGATGTGCAATAAGGTACCGCGAAAGTTCCAGACGAACCTCCCGTCTGCGCACAGGTCCGTCACCCTCCCATGTGCCATAAATCGCTCCGCGGTAGTAGTTGACAGCAGATTGCATATCCTTCTTTGCCGCCGCCAGCCGCGCCAGGCGAAGATTGATGAATCCGTCCCCTGGCTGCGTCTCCCACAGTCCCAGAAAGTAGTTATAGGACTCATCCAGGCGTCCAGCATCGCCAAGCGCCTGCGCCAACAGAAGTTCGTAGCTGCGATTGCCCGGAGAGTAGGACAATGCTGTACGAAGCGCGACGATCGCCTGATCGGGATGCCCCGAAGACAACGCCGCCCTCCCTCGTTCCGACCACCTTTGAGCCAGCTCCTCGCGATGGGAAGCAAACGAACGAAACAGGAACAAAGTAATCGCAAAAAGCACCGCCGTAATGAGCGTCAGACTAAAAAAGGTGACGGTGTCGCGAAGTATCAGCCGTCGCTTGATGTCGCGCTCATTGTCTGTCGCTAATGTCATAGCTCTGGAACCATTCTACGAATACGACGCCGACAAAAGGTAACAGCGCAGGTTCTCCATTGCTGGCAGGGCGCACCTGCCCCTGAAACTCCGAACAATCGACCCCCCGCATACGGTTTAGACTGGTTTCGCTTGGCTCGCTTTGGGCCGGCATCGCGTCTAAGTGAGGGTCTATGCGGGGTTCTTATCTCTGGAAATCTTCGGTTGCAGCAGTTCTCACGGTAGTGCTTGTCACGGCCCAACCAGCGGCGGCGCAGTCAAAAGGTCAGCGTCAGGCCCAAAATTACGACAAAGCGGCGCGAGCCACCGTTATACACTCCGCAAATGTCTATGTCGCAGCGGATGCCGACTCCCAAAAAATCTCTCTCGTCACCCCCGGCCACGAGGTCGTCATTGTCGAGCGAAATGGCCCCTGGGTCAAGGTCTTCGCCAACACCGACATCAACGACGATGCGAACGAGGACGACCACAACAAACCCGAGTTCAACGACGATGCCAACGTAACTCCCGCTTCCGGCTGGATCCGCGACAAAGGCGTCGTCGGTGCGAACACGCCCGAAGGAGACGTAATCCTCTACGGATCCGCTGCAGACTTCGAAGATCAGGCAGCCCAGCCTCACGCCCCTAAAGGCGCCGCCGGCTCAGCGCATCTACTCTACAAACGTGTAGCCGAGTATTTCCCGGACTCATCCCTCGCCCCTGAAGCCGCCTGGCGCGCGGCCGACATCCGCTGGCAATTGGACAAGCTCGACATCAGCACGCTCCCAAGCGCGAAAGAACAGGAAGCCTATCTTCGGCCGCAGCTCTACGAAGGCGAAATGAAGAAGGTGATGAAAAACTATCCCGGCAGCAAATTCGCAGCGTTGGCAGCGTACGACCTGATCGCGAACAAGCTCTGCGGCGACTGGCAGGGCCTTCCAAAATGCCCCGAGATGGAGACCGGGCTCTATCAAAAGTACGCGCAACAATATCCCGACAGCCCCAAGGCGCCCGAGGCGCTTTATAACGCCGTCTACCGCCAAGGCGTCCTCGTCACCATGTACAACGTGCAGGAAGACCGCAAGCGTGCGGACGCCGCAGCGCAGAGAACCCAGTCCCTCGCGCAGGATCTCAGGCAACGCTATCCGAAGACTGACTTCGCTGCCCGCGCTCAGAGCATCGCATTCCGCGTGGCCCAGGGAATCCCAATCTTCGGCAGTGACCGCGATTGAAATTTGCAAAAGGTGTCTTCCACGGCTCAGAGCAATTTTCCATTCACAGAATGCACATGCCGACCCGTTAAGATAAAAGCATGTCGATTCTCAAAATCATCATCCTTGCCATCGTGCAGGGACTTGCCGAACTGCTCCCAGTCTCGAGCTCAGCCCACGTCGTGGTTGCCGAAAAGCTCATGGGACTGGACGCCTCTTCGCCTCAGATGACCCTGCTTTTGGTCATGCTCCACACCGGCACCATGTTCGCCGTCATCGTCTACTTCTGGAACCAGTGGAAAAAAACCTACTTCTCGAGCGGCGACGCCTTCAAGAGATTTCTCGTCCGTTTGGTATGGGCTTCACTGCTCACAGCCGTTATCGGCGAAGCCCTCAACAAGGCGATCGAGAAGACCGCCTTCAAGGGCGCCCCCAAGGCCGAAATTGAACTACTGTTTGGCCGCCTTGACTTGATTGCCCCAGCGCTCGCTGCGGGAGGACTCCTCATCCTGCTCGCCGGCCTAATGGAAAAACGACGCATGGGCGCACACCCCAAGGTCTACGGCGACAGCGTAACCATGCGGCAGGCCGGCTGGATCGGAGCCATCCAGGGCTTTTGCCTTCCATTTCGTGGTTTCTCCCGTTCAGGAGCCACCATCTCCACAGGAATGTTGACCGGTGCCAGCAAAGAACGCGCAGAGCGCTTCAGCTTCGCCCTCGCAGTAGTTCTCACTCCAGCGGCGATAGGACGCGAAGCCCTCCGCTTGGTAAGGGCCTCCCACGAAGCCTCCGCCGCAGGAACGCCCATCGATCTCCACGCCAACGTCATCACAGGTCTGCTAGGAGCATTCTTCGCCTTTCTCGCAGGACTCGTCGCCCTCAAGTGGCTCAGCAGCTGGCTCGAAGAGGGCCGCTGGTACCTCTTCGGCATCTACTGCCTCGTCGCTTCGGTGGTCGTCTTCGCCCTGTACCGCGCAGGCTACTAATCCACGATTACCTAGCCGCCAGCGCATCCCGGTGACTCCGCACAAAATCGTGCGACGTCAGAACATGAGCCTGCTGCTCTGCAATCAATTGCCGCACAGGCAGCGGCAAATCCTGATCGAGCGCGTCGGCATAGGCCTCTTTGGCCTCGTCCTCGCCCTGTTCGGCCGTGGCCAGCAGAGAATGGTCTCCGCCGCCAAGCTTCGCCTTGAGGTCGCCCCAGGCCCGGCGCAGTGATCCCGCCCCAGTGCCCGACTCCTTGATGTCATGGACGCCGCTCTGGTGCAATACTTCTTCCAAATCGCCACGGAAACTCGCCCGTTTCAGCGACTCCGCCAGAAAATACCGCTTCAGTGTCTCGTCCTTCAGGTGATCGCCAATATCGGCAAAGCCCTTCTGGCTATCCAAAAGCGCGCTGATAAGGGACTTTAGTGCCAGTTGCAATTCGCTCTGTCTGCCTGCGTCTGTCGACATGAAATAAGCCTCGTTCGTCTCGAATTAACTTCCATTGCGGTTGGAGCAGGGTCCGCCAACTGTGCGCGATTCTCCTCCGTCGGCGGCAAGCAGGAGAAATCGCGAAAATCCCGCTCCCCTGCCAACCGGTACCAAGGTCCACCGGGCCAAATGACCCAGCGGCGGTGTTTATTCATAGATGCCGCAATCACCCATAGGTTTGCACCCAGATACCCCAGCCGAGGTTTTCCCTACTTTCCCCTATCCCGGTCCCACCCCTCTGGGATAATCAAAGATGCTCTGGAGGTTCGCGGACTCAGTCGGCATCACCCGGAGCGCAGGCCCTCTGCGCTCCGTGGAGATTGAGTCCGTGCGTCCCCCTCTATGAAGGCTCCCCAATGAAAACCATAAGGCTTGTCTCCACCCCGACGCGGAACCGTCGCCTCAACGAGATCATTGGGATGGTCGTCCTGGTCGCCGCGACATTGCTCCTCCTCGCTCTGGCCAGCTACACCCCCACCGACCCCTCGTTCAACACGGTGGGCCACTACGTGACCGGACGCCCCGCGCACAACTGGACCGGCATGGTGGGAGCCTTTCTCTCCGACGCGATGCTGCAGTTGATCGGCATCGCCGCCTTCTTCCTCCCGCTCGTTCTCGGACGCCTGGGTCTCTGCTGGATGCGCTCCCGCCCCGCCGGGTCGCCCCTTGCCAAAACCGTAGGCCTCGCCATGTGGATCGTCTTCGCGCCGGCGGCCATCGCCTTGTTGCCCGGTTCAATCCTGTGGCGTCATTCCCTCCCCATTGAAGGCACCAGCGGCCGTCTTTTGGCTGACTTCCTCGTGAACTATCTCAACCTCCCTGGCGCCGCCATCGTGCTCACCCTGATGGTTGCCGTCTCGCTCTATCTCGCGACCACCTTCACCTTCAACACCGCGCGTGAATGGGCGACCATCCGCTTCGGCTTCCTGCAACGCCTCTGGGAGTGGTGGCTCCGGCGGCGCGACAAACACACAGACGGCATCGCCACCGATCAGGCATACGGCAGCAAGCGCGAGCAGGCCGAAGCCAAGACCCGCCGTGCCCGCGAACTCGCCGAAGAAGAAGAACGAAAGCGCCTTACCCCGCACCGTCCAACTCTCCTGAGCGGTTTCTTCGGTTGGTTCGGGAAAAAGAAGTCGGTTGAACCAATCTCCGTTGCGCCGGACGAGATCGTGGCAAGCCCACAGCCGTCGATGTGGCAGGGCATGCCGCGAACCCTCGTCGACGCCCCTCCCGTCACGGCCATCAGCACCGCCGCTGCGGCCGCCGCACCCTTCGCCGAAGCGCTCGCGAAAGCAGCCGCTCCGGTCCGCGCCGTCGACGATCACTCCAACTTCGGAGATCCCGGTTTCGATTTCGATGCCGCAACCCGCGGTGAACAACCAACAGCGGCAAAGATCCCACCCCCGGTCAAAGCCATCAGGAAGCCTGCGGAAGAGGCAAAACCTCTCCCGCCTTTACCCGCGCCTGTCCCTGGCGCTATCTCCTTCGGCAAACGCGCCGACGCCGACATCAAGCCTGTCACCATCGTGCCGAAGAGCGTCCGCGGCTACAAACTCCCGCCATCCTCACTCCTTTATCGCAGCGAAGAGCACTCCGTAGTCCGCGAAGAAGCCCTCCGCGAGGAGGCCCGCGTCCTTGTAGAAAAATCGGCCGAGTTCGGCGTCGACGGCCAGGTCACGCAGATCAATCCCGGCCCCGTCGTCACCACGTTCGAGTTCAAGCCCGAAGCCGGCGTCAAAGTCGCCCGCATCACCGGCCTGGCTGACGATCTCTGCCTCGCCATGGCCGCAGAGTCCATCCTCATCGAGCGCATGCCCGGCAAGAGCACCGTCGGCATTCAGGTCCCGAACGCCGAGCGCGAGACCATCTGGCTCCGCGATGTCGTCGAATGCGAAAGCTTCGCCCAATCGAAGAGCCGCCTCGCCATCGCTCTCGGCAAAGACATCAACGGCCGCATCGTCACTGCCGATCTCGCCAGCATGCCCCACGTCCTCATCGCCGGGTCCACCGGCTCAGGAAAATCCGTCGCCATCAACGCCATGATCATGAGCGTCCTCTTCAAGAGCACGCCCGAACAGGTGCGCATGATCCTCGTCGACCCCAAGCGCGTCGAACTCGGCATGTACGAAGGCATCCCACACCTCTTCACTCCCATCATCACCGAGGCCAAACTAGCCGCAAACGCTCTGCGCAACGCCGTCCGCGAGATGGAGCGCCGTCTCAAACTCCTCGCCGCAAACCACGTCCGCAACATCGATCAGTTCAACAAGCTCTTCGACCACGGCAGCGAGTACCTCTTCGAAGACGTCAACCAGGAACCCCTCCCCTACATCATCATCATCATCGACGAGCTCGCCGATCTCATGATGCTCGACCGCGCGAACGTCGAAGAATCCATCACCCGCCTCGCCCAAATGGCCCGCGCCGTCGGCATCCATCTCGTCCTCGCAACGCAGCGCCCCTCCGTCGACGTCATCACCGGCCTCATCAAAGCAAACGTCCCCACCCGCATGAGCTTCCGCCTCGCCACCAAGGTCGACTCACGCACCATCATCGACTCCAACGGCGCAGAAAGCCTCCTGGGACGCGGCGACATGCTCTACCTGCCGCCCGGAACCAGCCGCGTCCAGCGCGTCCACGCCCCATTCGTCACCGAAAAAGAGATCGCCGCAGTCACCGCGTTCTGGCGCGCCCAGGGCGAAGCCGAATACGTCCACGGCTTCCTCGAAGGGCCAAAGGAAGACGTAGCCAAAGAAGAGGACGGCAGCGGATCCGAAGGCGACAACAACGACCCCATGTACGACGACGCCGTCCGCCTCGTCTTCGAGTTCGGCAAGGCCAGTACCTCGCTCCTGCAGCGCCGTCTCCGCATCGGCTACGGCCGCGCAGCTCATCTCATCGACATGATGTACAACGACGGCCTCGTCGGCCCGGCCGATGGCTCCAAGCCCCGCGAGATCCTCAAATCGGCAAACTGGATCAACGAAGTCGACACAGCCCTTCGCTAGTCTGTCCTTAGTGGTGAACCGTCTTCGACGACCGGATTGCAACCAGGCCCAGAATGCCGACCACAACCAGCAGCGCAATCCAAAGCAGATGCGGATGACGATCCGTAAGCGGCCGTGCGTCTGGCCGCTCGTGAAAGTCCGGGTTCAACTCCTCCGGTCCAAGCTGCGCCTCCCGCATCGCCTCGGAAGGCGCAAACAGCCGCGCATAGTCATACTGCGGAGCCGTCAGCGCCGAATCCCCATAAAACAATCTCAGCGACTGCCCCGCCGAATCATCAAAGCATATCTTGCGTTCCCGCATCTCCAGCCGCACGGCCCTTATCGGCAGCGGCGAATCATCCCCGTTCTCCACTGCTACTTCAACCGTAGCCGCGCTTTGCATATTCGACCCAAGAATCGCGGGCACGCTAAGCTGCTCCTGCCGAATCTCCCGGCCCGCCTGCGTCAGATGCACCCGCAGAATCGTCCCCGCGATGCTCTCGCTAGCGGCCTCCTTCGCCCCATCCGGACGGTCACTAACTCGAACATCCCGGCTGAAGTTAGCTTTGTATCCCGGCGTAAGGTCGAACGAAACCCGCTCTACTGGAATGCGTTGCGGCAACGCAAATGTCGCTATGCTCTGCCGACCGCGCTGCGAAATATTCGTGGTAGTAGAAGCCGTCGTATAAAGCGATTGCGCCTCGCGGCTTGGAGGAACCGTAACACCCCGCACCATCTCCGGCTTCGCCACGAAGCTCCGCGCCCCCGCTGCCGCAGAAATACCTAGTTCAATATGCAGATAAGGCAGGCTCGTCTCCTGCAAATGAATCGTCATATTGCGCGAAAGGTGCTCCGAAGTCAGGTCAAACAGCGTGAACTCCCCCAGCCGCGTCTGGTTCGAGTAGTTAGGGTCTCGAGTACCCGACACCGTCGCCGTCGCCAGAAAATCACGCCCCGCCAGATCCAACACAATCTCCGTATAAGGACGGTTCGGCATCTCCAGGTCGAACACAATGTTCCCGCCTCGCATTCCCAGATTGCGTACCTGCGCACTTTCGCTATCCACCTGTTGCGGCTCGCTCAGCGTAATCGCATAAGGAACCTCATTGCCATTCTTATAAAGCCGAAGGTCTTTCAACGAAGCAGCCGCATGCGGAAAGATCTGCGGATCGATCACCGCGCAACTCTGCGCCGCGCCCTCCGCCACAGTGACGGCACGCTGATACCGGAAGTATTGTGGATCAGCCGTCGCAGGTTCAGTCGGCGTGGCCTGCCAAAGAAGCAGTGCAACCAGCAAGCCCGTCTTCACCGATTAACCCCTTCCTCAGCATCCGAGACAGCCCGCGAAGGCTCTCGCAGCGCCAGCCAATCCTTCTGATAAGCGAAACTCACGGCCATCAGCAGCGCCCCCAGCCCAAGAAAACTCAACACACGATACCCCTGGCTCAGGTCTCGCGTGTCATACAAAAAAGTCTTACCAATCGTAAAGACCAGCAGCACGAGTGCCTGCCAGCGAATAAACGCCGAGCGCTTCCAGAACCCAATCGCCAGCAACCCCCCTCCATAGACCATCAGAAACGCCGACACCGCCAGCGACCTCTGCAACTCGGCCTCCGGATTGCCAACGCTATATTGCCAAGCCGTATCCAACTCGCGCACACAGGCAAGCACCGCCACCAGATTCAGCGCCACAATCGACGTCCCGGCAATCTGCAGCCAGCTTGGCGTCGCCGCATCTTCACGCCCCCGCACATGCAGAGCAATTCCCGCGGCAGCGCCCAATGCCGCAACGCCGAACAGGGAAGCGGCAAACCGGCCATTCAAAAACGCTGTATCAATCCGATAAGAAAGCCAGAACGGCTGCACCAGCAAACCCCAAAATCCCAACCCCAGCGCCCCAACAGCAAGCCGCCGCAAGGTGCGGTGAACACTCGTTGCCCCCGGCTCCAAGGAAGGACCAGCCAGCCGCGCAGAAATCCAAAGCAAAGCAACGCCCTCCGCCAGCCACCCGATCGTGATCCACCGCCCACTAGCCTTCAACGGAATCGCAATTGTCAGGAAGACCACCGCCAGCGACAGATGCACCGCCGAAGCCACGCGGCTTTGAGGCAAGCGCATCAGCCCTAGATAAAGTCCCCCTAACAGAACCGCAATCCACGGCATCAAATCATGCTGATGTGAGTCCTGAAGCACCGCGTAAAGCGCAAGCGCAACGAACATCGCATCCGCCAGTGGAAGAAACGCCTCTGTAATTCGCGTCAAACGCTGCCCGACCGCTTCTTCACGATGAATCGTTGGAACCAAAAATACCGCAAAGAATAGAACGATGAAGATCGCAGTAATCTCCAGTGGCTGCCCAACATTGAAGGCGCCATAGTATTCCGCGTACCAACCAACAAAGTAAGCGACGGTAGCCGGAAACGCTCCCAGCACCAGCCGCGGCCAATTCTTCAAACGGACCAATACAACAGCCGCAACATCGATCGCCAGAACATAGCTAAAGAGAAAAATCTCGTGGTTCCCACCGGAAGACAACAGCAACGGCGTCGCAAACCCTCCGGCCAACGCATACGCCGCAAGTATTTGGCTGTTCTGCGCCCATGCCATATAAGCGTTCCAAGCCGTCACCAGAACCATGGCTCCAAGAGCCGCGCTCGCCGGCAAAAGATGGTAGAGCTGAAACGCCGCCCACAACGACAGATACAACGCCCCGCTGCCAACAGCCTTCAGCGAATAAGAAAAAGCCGGAAACCCTTTGCGACGAAAGCGCTCCGACCACAATACAAGCGCCACTCCCCCCGCCAACCCTGCCGCAACGCGTCCAATAGGTCCAATCCAATGGTTATCGATCGCCCACTTCAGAAACAGTGTCGTCGCCACCAGCAGCGCCACAATCCCAATTCGGCTGAAAACCTGCGACCCAATCCGGTTTTCCAGCGACGCCGTATCCTTGCGAAGCCGGTCTCCCAATGGCTCTGTCCCGGGCTCCCCGGCGCTCGCAGCCGGAACCGGTTGCGGAGGCGGAGCAACAGCCCGCCGCACCTCCGCCGAAGAAGTCATGCGTAAACCAACCAGCTGCCGCTCCAGCGATTCCACGCGGGCAGAAAGCGCAGCCAGCTCCGCAGCCATTCGATCTTCCTGGTCAGGCTGCCTCTGCTGATCCCCCGGTGCCATAGAAGATACTTTACCGCCATCACGCAAAGGTATGGAATCAAACTCCATCAGTTGATACTCTTTGCCAAACGAAACCTCTATGCCGCATCAAGTCCTGGTCATCGACGACGACGCTCTCAGCCGCGAGGTCCTCACCCTGCTGCTCGAAACCGCCGGCTACGCTGCAGAGTCGGCCGACTCCGGAGAAGCCGCAATCTCGCTGCTGCAATCCGCACATTCTCAGCCCCACGCCATCCTCACCGACCTCCAGATGCCAGGAATTACCGGCAACGACCTGGCCAAGCAACTCCGTCTCCGCTGCGGGCCGACAACAACCATCCTCGCGATGAGCGCAACCGCACCGCAACACGATTCCACGCGCGACTTCGACGGCTTCCTTCTCAAGCCCTTCACCATCGGCGCATTCAGCGCCGCCTTCGCCGGAACAGCACCTAAGCCAGCAACCGACTCCCAAACCAAAGAGATCGCCGTTCTGGACGAGTCCACCTACAGTAAGCTCGTTGCCTCTATGCGTCCGCAACAACTGGAACAGCTCTATGCGCTCTGCCTCGCCGACATAGACTCCCGCCTCGCTCAAATGCGGTCGGCTGCAGCCAGTGGCAATGCCGCCATCTATCGAGCAGAAGCGCACGCCATCAAGGGAAGCTGTGGAATGGTTGGTGCTATAGAGCTGCAAACCCTTGCAACATCAATGGAAATGCGGGGCTTGAGTGATGACCATGTAGCTTCACTCAAGGAATTCCCGTTAGCGGCCCGGCGTCTGCGGCGTATCCTGATCGCACGCGAGACCAGTCACCACCAGGCGTCGGAGTCCCAGGAGAAGATGCGCGATGAAGGAAGCAATAAAAAAGTCTGACGAAATGGCTATAGCTGCAGCGCCAATTCGCATCGTGGTCGCAGACGACCATCCCGTCGTTCGCTTCGGCGTAAAGAACATGCTCGAGAACGAGCCCGGCTTCGAAGTTGTCGGCGAGGCTGAGGACGGCGATGTCGCCATCACCCAGACCCTCGAGCTCGAGCCCGACATTCTCCTGCTCGATCTCGCGATGCCCCGTCTGCCCGGCCTCGAAGCTCTGCGCGCCATCATGAACAAGTCCCCGCGCGTCAAGATCATCATGCTCACCAGCACGATCTCCACCCAGCAGATCATCGAAGCCCTGCAGATCGGAGCCCGCGGCATCGTCCTCAAGGACGCATTTGCCGGCGACCTGTCCCGCTCCCTCCGCGCCGTTCTCTCTGGCGACTACTGGATTGGTGGAGAGCGCGTCGTCAATCTCGTCACCGCGCTCAACGCCCTCATGAAGGAGGCCGCCGCCGCACCCGAGCGCAAGACCTACGGCCTCACCCCGCGCGAACTCGAAGTAGTCACCTGCATCGTCGAAGGTTGCAGCAACAAGGACGTCGCCAAGCAGTTCGCCATCAGCGAAGAGACCGTCAAGCGCCACCTCTCCAACATCTTCGACAAAACCGGCGTCTCCACACGCCTCGAACTGGCTCTCTTCGCCATCGCCCACAAACTCGTCACCCTCGACAGCTAGTCGCAACCTGCCCTCCCACGACCCCTTCAGTATGATGAAGAAATGGGACGTGGCTTCTTCTGACATCGTCGATCTCCTCGTAATCGGTGCGGGACCAACCGGACTAGCCTGTGCCATCGAAGCGCAGCGCGCCGGTTTTACCGCTCTTCTGGTGGACAAGGGCTGCCTCTGCAACTCACTCTTCCACTACCCGGCCCACATGACCTTCTTCACTACGCCGGAGCTCCTCGAGATCGGCAACATGCCCTTCTCCAGCCCCAACCAGAAGCCCAATCGCAACGAAGCCCTCGAGTACTACCGCAAGGTAGCCGAACACTACCAGCTCAACATCCGCCAGTACGAACACGTCGAACGCGTCGAAGGCGCCGACGGCAACTTCACCGTCCACACCCTGGACCGCTTCGGCCGCAAGCTCGCCCATCGCGCCCGTAAGCTCGTCATCGCCACCGGCTACTACGACCTGCCCAACTACCTCGGAATCCCCGGCGAAGACCTCAGCAAGGTCAAGCACTACTACCATGAGCCCCACCCCTACTACGACCTCGACGTTCTCGTCATCGGCGGCAAAAACTCCGCAGCCATTGCAGCACTCGACCTATGGCGTCACGGCGCGAAGGTGACTCTCGTCCATCGCGGCACCGAGATGCATCGCCACGTCAAATACTGGATCCTCCCCGACATCAACAACCGCATCAAGAACGGCGAAATTCGCGCCCACTTCAACTCCCACGTCACCAGCATCGCCGAAGACACCGTCACCCTCGCCACTCCCGAGGGCGAACTCACGCTGCCGAATCACTTCGTCTTCGCCCTCACCGGCTATCACCCCGACTTCAGCTTCATCGAGCGGCTCGGCGTCAACCTCGACGAGACCAACGCCCGCTGCCCGATCTGCGACCCCGCCACGCTCGAAAGCAACGTCCCCGGAATCTACCTCGCCGGAGTCATCGTCGCCGGCGAGCGCACCAACGAGATCTTCATCGAAAACGGCCGCTTCCACGGCCAGCTCATCGCTCGAACACCTGCGCACCGCACTCGCCGCACAACCCGTCAGCCGTTAGCCAATCACTCGTCGAAGAAATCCCCGCACGCCCACCCACGTAAGCAGGCACAACGAAGCCACCAGCATACTCACAATCAGAATCGGATTCATGTGCGGCAGGCTCGGCGTCAGCGCCGCCCGAAGCCCTTCACTCATGTACACAATCGGATTGATCAGCACCCCAAACTGCAGCCACCGAATTGGCGTCAACGCCGCCCACGGATAATAAACGCAGCCAAGAAACGTAATCGGAATCACCACCACGCCGAAGATCAACCCAATCTGCTGCGGCTTCACACTCGTCCCGATCGTCAGTCCCAGTGCCCCAGCCGTCAGGCTTGCCAGCACCACCACGACAACAAGAAACGGCCAGCTGCTGACATGCGCAACACGGATGAGTCGCCGGCACATAATAAGCCAGCGGGAAGACAACAGCAAGCCGCTATCACGCTCTGCAACGCCGAAAAACAAATCTTCTCAATCGCAACCGCAGGCACCGGCAGCGGGCACATCACGCGATCATCAATCTCACGCGTAATCCCAAACTCCTGCGCCAGCGGCAGCGCCACAGCCGCAATCCCGCTGAACATAATCGCCACCGCCATCAGCCCCGGCAGCAGCACCGTGCTGAACGCTCCGCCCGCCATCGCGCCTGTCGGATTCATCGCCGCCCCCGCGCTCATATGCGGAATCACATACGTAAACACAAACAAAAACAGCAGCGGGTTCATACAGACCCGAATCACAAAAGGGCGGAACTCCCGCCGAAGCACATGCAGATCGCGCACAAACAGTCCCGCAAACGCCCGCGCATACTGCATCATCCTCGAAGGCTCATCCCTGCGGCTTATCTGTGCTTGTCCAGTATCGATCTCAGCCAACTCCGTCATAAATGCTCTATCTCCGAAGACGTTTACTCGCGAAGATCCCGTCCCGTGAGCCGGATAAACACCGTCTCCAGACTCGTCTCCGTAATCGTCAAGATCCCGCAGCCCATACGCATCAGCCTCACGAACCACATCCGACAGCAGTCCATCCGTCCCCTGCGCAAGCACACAAACCCCGTCCGCCGTCTGCTCCACTCCGGTCACGCCAGGAAGCCGTCGCAGCTGCTCCATCAGCGCTCCCACCTTCTCCTTGCTGTGCAGGTCCAGTTCATACACCTTCTGCGCCCCCACCGAACCCTTCAACGCAGCCGGAGTATCCTGCACCAGAATCTTCCCATGGTCGATGATGGCCACGCGATCGCACAACTCATCGGCCTCTTCCATGTAGTGCGTCGTCAGCACCACCGTAATCCCCTCCTCGCGCAACCCGCGCACCGCCTCCCACATCGCAATGCGGCTCTGCGGATCGAGCCCCGCGCTTGGCTCATCCAGAAACAGCACCTTCGGATGGTGCGCAATCGCCCTCGCAATCTGCACCCGCTGCGCCAGCCCTCCCGACAGCTGCGCCGGATAAGCCCCAGCCCGCTCCGTCAGATGAAACTGCGCCAGCAATTGCTCCGTCCGCCGCCTCGCCTCAGTCCGCGAAAACCCGAAGTACAAACAATGAAAATAGATATTCTCGAAGATCGTGCAAGCCCGATCCAGCGTGTTGTACTGCGGCACCACGCCAATGCCTCGCCGCGCAGCCGCGGGCATCTTCACCACATCGATCCCCGCAATCCGCACTCTTCCCGCCGTAGGCAAAGCCCGCGTCGTGCAGATGCTGATCGTCGTCGTCTTCCCCGCGCCATTCGGCCCCAGCAGGCCAAACAACTCCCCCTCGCGAACGCTCAGGTCAATCCCGTCGACAGCAACGACCCGCTGCTTGCCTTCATAGATCTTCCGAAGACCTTCAATCTCAACAATCACAGCAGGACATCCCTCCGGCGAAGCTTAGATTATAAGCAATCGCAAACCCACTCATTCCCCGGACGCAACGCGGATCACGATCTTCCCAAAGTGCGAGCCCGACTCCATATACGAAAACGCCTCACGAGCCTCATCGAATCCAAACACTCGATCCACCACCGGCCGCAGCCTCGCTCCATCTATAGCCGCATTCATCTCCTCAAACATCGCCCGTGAACCCACATAAATCCCCTGCACCCGAAGCTGTTTATGCAAAATCGGCGTCAGCGAAAGCGGTTCAGTGGTCGCCCCACCCGACAACACACCAATCTGCGCCACCATTCCGCCCACACGCGCCGCGCGCAGCGACTGCGCAAACGTTCCCGCACCGCCCACCTCAATAATTCTGTCCGCTCCCACCCCCTCCGTCTGCTCCGAGACCCACTTCCACCACTCAGGCCGCACCCGATAGTTGCATCCATCATCCAACCCATGCCCCCGCGCTCTTTCCAGCTTCGCATCACTCGAAGAAGTCCCGATCACCCGCGCGCCCATCAGCTTTCCGAACTGCAGCGCAAACATCGAAACCCCACCCGTCCCCTGAATCACTATCGTCTCGCCTACCCGCACCGGATCGCTCGGCTCCCCCGCACGATGCAGCGCATTCCACGCAGTCACTCCCGCGCAAGGAAGCGTAGCCGCCTCCTCGTAACTCAAATGCTCCGGAAACCGCACCACCCCATCCGCAGCCAGCAAGGCATATTCCGCCAGCATCCCATCCACGTCTCCGCCCAGCGCCGCCTTCGATCGCTCCGCCTTCAGCGGCCCATCCAGCCATCGCTGCATGAAGATCCCGCAAACCCGGTCGCCCACCCTCACCCTGCCGACACCCTCCCCAATCGCAACCACCTCTCCCGCCCCATCCGAGCAGGGAATACGCGGCAGAGCCATCCTGGCGTTGTACTGTCCCTTCACCACCATCAGGTCGCGATAGTTCAACGACACCGCATGAACCCGGATCAGCACCATCCCCGACGCGATTTGTAACATCGGCAGTTCTATTTGCTCCAGGCGCTCCAGCCCAAACTGCTTCACCGCATAAGCTCGCATCGTTGCCTCGTATCCATAAGATGCTCATCGCAACCATCGCGCTTCTAGCCTCTCAACGCGAAAACCATTGTATTTATCGATTTCATCGGGCGTAGAATGAAACCATGTCGCGAGGTTGGGAGAGCAAATCCGTGGAAGAACAGCAAAATCAGGCTGCGGCTCCAAAGTCTGTCGCCCAGGACAACAATGCCGAAGTGGCGGAGCGAAAAAGAAAGGTTCAGGCGCTCGAGTTGCAGCGCGAGCGCATCTTGTCCGAGCGGACCTCGAGCCCTCACCGCCGTTCTGCGCTGACCATCGCGTTAGCCGACATCGAAGAGAAGCTCACCGAGTTGGGCTGGACGATCCACCTCTAGCCCAAAAGCCGCTCGCTCAGCCGTGCCGGTGAAAGGTCACCGAGTTTGCCTGGTCGATCGTCGTCATCACCACCGTGTGGATGTTCACATGCGCCGGCCGACTCGCAGCCCACACAATGGCATCCGCAACATCCTCAGGCCGCAGCGGCGTAATGTTCTGATACACCTTGGCCGCTCGGTCTTCGTCCCCGCGAAATCGCACTTTACTGAAATTCGTCTCCACCATCCCTGGGTCGACCGAAGTCACCCGCACTGCCGTCCCCATCAGATCAATCTTCAGCCCCTCGCTGATCAACTTCTCCGCCGCTTTCGTAGAGCAATAAACCGCACCATTCGCATACGCAATATAAGCAGCCGTCGAGCCCAGGTTGATCACATGCCCACGCCCTCGCGCCACCATCCCCGGCACAACATTGCGCGTGACATACAGCAGCCCCTTCACGTTCGTGTCGATCATCTCTTCCCAGTTCTGCGGATCGTCTTCATACAGCTTCGCCAGGCCACGGCTTAGTCCCGCATTATTCACCAGCACATCGATCTCGCCCCACTCAGCTGGAAGACCCCCAATCGCAGCCTCCACCGCGGCACGCTTCTGCACATCCAGCTCAAAGAGATGTACATCCTGAGCCCCTGCGGAAACTAACGTCGACCGAAGCTCTTCGAGCGCACCCAGCCCCCGCGCACACAAAAGCACCCGGCAGCCCTCCCGCGCAAAGGCAATCGCAGTCGCCTTGCCAATCCCGGAGCTCGCTCCGGTCACAAATACCGTCTTCCCTTTTAGAGATCCCATAATCTCTTATATCCAAAAAAAAGAAAGCTCGCATCCGCAAGACAAAAGGCCGCCCGTCAGGGCAGCCCTCATCGCAATGCAAACACACAATCTACTGCGGAGTAGCCGGAGAATCAACCCCACTCTGCTGTATCCCAATCGCGTCTCCCGAAACCACCAGTTGAACGCGCCGGTTCTGCGCCCGCCCCTGCGCCGTATCGTTATCCGCTACCGGCTTCGCCTTGCCGTAGCCCGTCGAAGTGATATTGTCCGGCTGAACCCCTTGGCTCACCAGGAAATCCCGCACCGCATCGGCCCGGTTCTCCGAGAGCTTCTGGTTGTAATCATCGCCGCCCACGCTGTCCGTATAGCCCTCGACCTGCACCTTCAAGCCCGGGTAAGCCTGCAGAATCCCCGAAACCTTCGCCAGGCTGATCTGCGTAGTCGGCTTCAACGTGTACTTGCCCGTATCGAACAACACGTCAGACATATTCACAATCAACCCACGCGCCGTCTCGCTCGTCGCCAGCACGGTATTCAGTTGAGCGCGCAGCTTCTCCCGCACCGCGTTAGCGTCCTGAGCGCTCTTGTTTGCCTGCGCCGCTCGTGCCTGCGCCTCCGCCGCTGCCGCTTCAGCCCGCGCACGCTCTGCATCGGCTTCAGCCTGCGCTGCCTTGGCACGTTCCGCCGCCAGTGCCGACGCCTGTGCGTCCAACTGCGACTGCTGCGCCTGAGCCTGCGCATCGCGCTTCGCATTGTCAGCGTTCAGTTGCCGCTCCGCAGCTTGGCGCCGCAGCGTCACCAGCCTCGCATCTTCGGCCCGCTGCACCGCCTGACGCGCAAACGTAATCTCCAGCGACCGATTGCCCTTCTTATTCTGGTCGATCGCCGTCGCGTTCTGGAGATCCTGCATCGCCTCTTTCATAATCTCCGGAGCATACTTATCTGCGCCAGCCGCAGTCGCAATCCGAACGGCATTATTCGCCTGGTACAGCTCCAGCGGAGACTTCTCATCCCGCGTAATCGGATTGGGGTTCGACTTCGCTCCCTCCGTCTGCGCATAGGTCCCGCGCGGCAGCAGCAGATAATGAGCGTTCACCTTCTCCAGCACGCCATTCGTCTTGTTTTCGATAATCTGGTTCTGCAGCACCACCACATCGCTCGGCTGCGTCACCGAAAAATACGGCTCCGCCGTCACAATCATCCCGAACGACTGCAGTGCCGTCGTCACATCGATATTGTTCTTCGTTCCAGCCGGCAAAACCTCGCCCAGATTATTCGGCCGCCCATCCGGCGTAATAGCCCATAGAACATAAGTCAGGTACTCCGCCCCAAATCCATTCGCCGGCGTCAGCCCCTGAAATCTCGCTTCAATATGAATCCCCCCACGCTCACTCGTCACCTTGGCCTCGCCCTTCGCCATAGGAAGCAGAGTCGTGCCCTTGAACGCAATGATGGTCGACCCGCTCCGGTGCAGATAATTCACCGCATCCAAGTCGCGCTGCACCACCTTCACGCGGTACAGATAGATCCCATTGTCCTGCTTCTCAATCTGCTGATCCTGCGGAGCCATCTGTGCCGTCGGATTCGGCTCCTGCCCATACAGCACGTGCCCCGCAAACAAAATACCTGCAACCATCGCAGCCGAAACAAACCCAATAGGACGACCCATTTCCACGTTCTCCTTGCCAAACCTCAGATAGTCGCTGCCGAACACAACTGCATGCGTCTGGCGCTAGTATCTGCGATGCCACTCAAAAAGCAAAGGCTGTATGAAACAGACGACCTTACTCTGCCAAGAGGCAAGAAAAACTCCCCTCCACCGTTTTAGGTGTGAGGGGAGCCAGAATTTTTATCCAATGCCGAACAACCCTAAGCGCTGTGCTGATGCGCTGGTGTATTTTTGTGTACAAAATGGTACGGAGGCCACGGTCCGGAGAGTTGCATTCTGCAATCCTTCAGCTCCATCGTCGCCGAGGTGTATTTATTCTGATACCGCTCCACTGTCTTGTTATCAATCAAGTGAGCGATATCCAGCAGCATCTTACCCGTATCCATCCGTTTGCAGGTAATCTCTTCCGCCAGCGGCAGAAACATCCTGTGCATCTGGATCGACAGAGCCCGCGCCTTCGACTGGCGCTCCCGCTGACGACTCGCGCTCTCCCGCAGGCTCGTCAGGTATTGCTGCCCAACCGTCATGTCCCGCGCCGAATTCCCTGGGCAGATGTCGTCCACCAGAACCTTCAGGTGCATCTCCGCCTTGCCGCGCAGACGCTCTACATTCGCCTGAAAGTGCCGCTGGTTAGACCGCACCGACCGCCGCAGCGCATCATCATCCTGAAACGTAGTCCCAAACCGGAAGGGAAGTACCGTTGATAACTTGAAGCATTCTGCAACTACTCGGGCATGATCCTTGGCTGCCTGCTGATCCATCCGCTCACTGTCTTCCGCGCTATGCTCGGAGACGATGACGGCCAAATCGCTGGCAGGAAAGAGGAAAGTCTGATTACCGAACAAACCCGTTACCCCGGCCAGGGGCATCGGACGCCGGTGCCGGCAAAGTTCCGGAAAGGCCTGTCGTTCTGCGACGCAATAGGCGTACCACATGGTTTATTTCCTTCCGAAGCGCGCTGAGGGGTCTAACCGCCCCATCAGGAAGTTGGTTATGTAACTCACACCGAAACGGCGATTGTCGGGAAGCTCTTCATGCAATAGAGTTTGGTTCTTCGGGGTGCGCTATTTTCGGTGCAATCCATCGAACCGGGAGCGATACTATGCCCATTGAAGTACGATTGGCAATACTTTCTTACAAAACCCTGACACCATTTCCGGCTCTCCTGCATCACCAACGCCGGAAGTTCCACCTTCCGACGGCCCCAACCCAGTGCCTATGTGGTAACTCGTTCAATATCAGAAGCGGATTTTGTGGCCAGCATGTTATAGTCCGAATCCGGTAGCATCTAATATATGGCCCAAATTGCTTCGCTCGAATGTTCCCGTTGTCGACACCACGTCTCCGCCGAAACTCCCCAAACCGTTTGTCCCCTCTGCTCCGGCTCCCTCTACGTCCGCTACGACCTCGACAAACTCAAAAAAACCGCGCGGCGTGAAGACATCGCCGCCCGCGCAGCCGCCTCACCCGCCAGCCTTGGCATGTGGCGCTACTGCAGCGTTTTGCCCGACGTAACCCCCGTCACCCTCGGCGAAGGCTGGACGCCCATGCTCCACAGCAAGCGCTACCCCGGCCTCTACATCAAGGAAGAGGGTGCTAACCCCACCGGCACCTTCAAAGCCCGTGGCCTCGGTCTCGCGGTCACCATGGCCAAACACTACGGCCTCCACCATCTCGCCGTCCCCAGCGCAGGCAACGCCGCAGGAGCCCTCGCCGCCTACTCTGCCGCCGCCGGCATCACCGCCCACATCTTCATGCCCCAGGACGTCCCCTTCGCCAACTACCTCGAAGGCATCATCTACGGAGCAGACGTCACCATGGTCGACGGTCTCATCTCCGACTGCGCCCGCATGGTCGGCGAAAAAATGAAGGCCCAGCGCGAAGCCAACACTCCCGTCGCCGACGCCTGGTTCGACATCTCCACCCTCAAGGAGCCCTTCCGCGTCGAAGGCAAAAAAACCATGGGCTACGAGTTAGTCGAACAGCTCGGCTGGACCTATCCCGACGCCGTCTTCTACCCCACCGGCGGAGGCGTAGGCCTCATCGGCATGTGGAAGGCCTTCGAAGAGATGGAAGCCCTCGGCTGGGTCTCCGGCAAGCGCCCCAAAATGTACGCCCTCCAGTCCGCCGGTTGCGAGCCCATCGTCAAGGCCTTCGAAGAGCACAAGCCCACCAGCGAGTTCTTCCAGAACGCCCAGACCTTCGCCGCCGGCCTCCGCGTCCCCAAGCCCTACGGCGACTACATCATCCTCGACATCCTAGCCAAATCCGGAGGCAAAGCCATCGCCGCCGACGACGAAGCCATCCTCCAGAGCATCCTCGACTACGCCCGCCACGAAGGCATCTTCCTCTCACCCGAGGGAGCCGCCGCCACCGCGGCCTACGACACCCTCATAGCTTCAGGCGAACTCAAACCCACCGACAAAGTCGTCCTCTTCAACACCGGCGCCGGCCTCAAGTACACGGACATGACCGCCGAAGCGATGCACCTCAAACGTCCCGAAGTCGAAAAGGTTCTCCTTCCCACCAGCATGCCCGTAGGTGGCATCATCACCCCGCAGTAGGCCGCTTCAGGGAGTGGATCACTTTCAAGAGATTTCTCTTACCGCGCGAACATATAATGACCGCCAGCAAGCAGAAGCATCCCAGAGGATCCACTCCATGAAGCGTTCGACTTCCTCCGCCCCCATATCTTCCGGCCGTCGCAACTTCCTCAAATCCGGAGGAGCCGTAGCCGCAGGCATTCTCACCCAGGCCGCCATGCCAGCGCAATCCTCTGCCGCAACACTCCCCGCTCTCCCCTCCAACGCCAAGACTCTAGCCGCGATGCCCACGCGGAACCTCGGCAAGACCGGCTACAAAGTAGGCATCTTCTCCCTCGGCGGACAGGCCGCACTCGAAAAGGCCAACAACTTCGACAACGCCGTCCCCATCATCGAGCGAGCCCTCGATCTCGGCGTCAACTACATCGACACCTCCTCCATCTACGGAGGCCCCGAGCGCTGGAGCGAGCAGTACGTCGGCCGAGTCATGAAGACCCGCCGCAACGACGCCTTCCTCGCCACCAAAACCAAGGAGCGCACCCGCGAGGGCTCCCTCCGCATGATCGAAAAGTCCCTCAAGCTTCTCAACACCGACCACGTCGATCTCTGGCAGCTCCACGACGTCGGCCTCCCCGAAGACGTCGACGCCATCTTCGCCAAAGGCGGCGCTATGGAAGCCCTCATCGAGATGCAGCAACAGAAGGTAGTCCGCTTCCTCGGAGTCACCGGCCACTACCGCCCCGAATCACTAATCGACGCAGTAAACCGCTACAACTTCGACACCATCCTCATGTCCCTCAACGCAGCCGACACCCACATCCACAGCTTCTCCGACAAGCTCCTTCCACTAGTCGTCGAAAAGCAGATGGGCATCATCGGCATGAAAGTCCCCTCGCGCGGCCGCCTGCTGGCGTCATGGACCCCACCCACCCTCGAGCAGCAGCAGCACTCATGGGAAGGCTCTGCCATCGCCACGCGCCCCGGCGTCATGAACATGCGCGAAGCCATGTACTTCACGCTCTCTCACCCAGTGAGCACAGTCATCATCGGTTGCGACAACACAGCGCAGCTAGAAGAAAACGTCAAACTCGCCCGCGAATTCACACCGTTATCCCAAACCCAGATGGCGTCTCTCAACGACCTCGCCGAGCCAGTCGCTAAACAATCCCTCTTCTTCCGCTTCACCGACCGCAGCAAAGGTTAAATCAAGCAACAACTCGCAACGGCCTCATCGACTGAGGCTGCTGCAAAGTTACTGCGTTTGCTGGTGGGATTAGCGTAGGGCTTTAGCCCTACGAAAAATCAACGCATCACAAAAGGGGCTTTAGCCCCGGGTTCTTTTTTCGAGAGCCACAATCTTCAGCACCCGCTAAACACTGGCCTCCGCCGACTCGACCGAAGGAAAGCACTTCAGCACCCCGCTGACCTTAGTCATCTCGCACAGCGCCATCACCCGCTCGTTGACCCCTGCCAGCAGAAACCTTCGGCTATGATCCATCGCCGTAACATGCGAGTTCATAATCAGCCCAAGCCCGGCGGAATCCATATAAGGCACTTCGCTCATATCCACAATCAGCACCTTCGCCGCATTCGCCCGCAGCTCATTCTGAAATCCAAACATCGTCGAGATGGTCAAAGGCCCAACCAGCTTCAGAACAGTCGTCCCTTCGCTCTTTCCCGGCGTAAAGCTATAGCTCATAGGTTCATCGCGCATGTTTGTAAGTGTATGAAACCCCTCGTGACAAAAGATTACAGCAGCATGAATGTCATACCGAAACCCGGGCGCGCCCGTTCCGCAATCCACATCACCCAACGCTATACTGAACCCAGCACCAGACCCCGGCCGCAAACCGGGGTCTTCTCATTTCCAGAAAAATGTCCATCCGCAGCCAAATCCGGCCCGTCCTCACCCTCGCCATCCCGCTCATCCTCGCGGAGCTTGGCTGGATGGCTATGGGTATCGTCGACACCATCATGGTCGGACACATGGCCAACCCCGCTCTCGCCATCTCCGCCGCCGCCCTCGGCCAGGTCCTCTACAACACCATCGCCTTCGGGATCGCCGGCGTCCTCCTAGGCCTGGACACCTACCTCGCCCAATCCCACGGCGCAGGCCGCTTCGACGAGGCCAACCGCTGGCTCCTCCACGGCCTCATCCTCGCCGCCGGACTCGCCCTCACCCTCATTCTCATCGTCGTCTTCGCGCCCACGTTCATGCTCCGCCTCCCCATCGACCACGACGTCATCACCGGCTCCATCTCCTTCCTCTACGCCCTCAACTACGGCACCCCCGCGCTCTTCCTCTACTTCACCCTCCGTCGCTACCTCCAGGCCTTCAACCACGTCCGCCCCATCGCCTGGGCACTCATCACCGCCAACCTCATCAACATCGTCGGCGACTGGCTCCTCATCTTCGGACACTCCTGGGGCCCCATCCACATCCCCGCCCTCGGCGTCACCGGAGCAGGTCTCGCCACCTCCTTCTCCCGCTGCTATCTCGCGCTCTTCATGATCATCGCCCTCTGGCGTATCGAGCGCCGCCACCAATATGGCCTCCGCAGCATGTCGCGCCACTTCGAACCCACCCGCATCCGCCGTCTCGCCCTCCTCGGAGCACCCGCCGGCGGCCAGATCTTCGTCGAGATCTCCATCTTCGGTTTGGTCACCTTCCTCATCGGAACCATGGGCCGCCTCCCGCTCGCCGGACACGAGATCGCCCTCAACTGCGCCAGCTTCACCTTCATGGTTCCCTTCGCCATCTCCGCCGCCGCCGCCGTGCGCGTGGGCCAGGCCATCGGCCGCAACTCCCCGCCCGAAGCCGCCTCTGCCGGATGGGCTGCCATCGCCCTCGGTGCCGGAGCCATGGCCTGTTTCTCGGGCATCCTGCTCGCCATGCCCTACGCCATCGCCCGCAGCTTCACTGCAGACCCAGAAGTCATCGCCGCAACCATCCCACTCCTCTTCGTAGCCGCCATCTTCCAGTTCTTCGACGGCCTCCAGATCACCGCCACCGGAGCCCTCCGCGGAGCAGGCAACACCCACGCCGGCCTCTACGTCCAGATCATCGGCTACTGGGTCATTGGCCTCCCCATCGGCTACCTCTTCGCCTTCCGCCTCCATCGCGGAGCCGTAGGCCTCTGGCTGGGCCTATGCGCCGGCCTCATCGTAGCCGGCATCACCCTGGCCACCGTCTGGCACCACACCACAAAAAAACTAACGAACGCCCCCCAAATAGCCACTACCTAAAAAGCCACTACCTAAAAAGCCACCACCTAAAAAGCCACAACCTGATAGCTGGCCCATAAAATCTGCGTTTGTCAGGAAGTGTCATCCTGAGCGAAGCCACTCGCAGTCTCATCGCGAGTCGCGAAGTCGAAGGACCTGCATTTTATTTTGCCGGCGCTCCCACAAGTCCCGTCACTGCCCCAGCCGATACATCAACACCGCCATCCTCTTCGCCTGAGCCGGAATCGAATCCAGAAAAACCGTCTCTCCCTCCGCATGAGCCCCCGCGCCCATCGCCCCCGTCCCCACCAACCCGGGAACATAAGGAGCAACAAAAGCAATATCGCCCGCCCCACCCAGCATCGGATCCATCACCTTCATCTCCTGCAGCCCAAGATCCTTGTTCACCTTGTTCAGCTCCTCCACCAACTCCCGGCTCCCCGCCGTCTCCGCCATCGCCGGATACCCCTCCGTCAAACGAGATCGTCGCTCCCGTCTTCGGCAGATGCTGCTTCAAAATATCCCGCATCTTTTGCTCCACCCGCTCCGTCTGCTCATTGCTCAGCGTCCGCAGATCCCCCGTAGCCAGCGCAACCGGCGGAATCACATTGGACTTGCCCGTCACCGTCCCGCCCGTCCCATCCTGCGTATAAGCAGCCGTCGCCCCACCCATCACCATCCCCACATTGAACGTCAGACCCTTCTCCGGCAACTCCCTCCGAAACTCATCCACAATCCGCGCCATCTCATAAATCGCGCCATACCCCAGAGACTCGCCAAACACCTGCGACGAGTGCCCGCTCTTCCCCGTCGTCTCCAGCCTCCAGGTATTCGCGCTCCTCCGAGCAGTCCGAATCATGTCCTTCCCATCGACCCGCGATGCATTCTCAAACTCCAGCGCCACATCGCTCAACTTCGCCGCCTCAATCATGTCCGCCCGGCTAACGCTCACCGGATTCCCATGCCGCTCCTCATCCCCGCTCAACACAATCCGAATCTCAGCCTGATCCAGCACGCCCGCCGCCTTCATCGCCTTCAGAGCCGTCAGCATCACCACCAGCCCGCCCTTCATATCGCAGACACCCGGCCCAGTCGCCACCTTCCCATCCGTCCCCTCCACAATCGAGTACTTCTGAAAGCTGCTAGTCGGCTCAAACACCGTATCCATATGCCCAATCAGCAGCAATCCGCTTCCCACACTTGCCCGTTCCCGCCGCACAAGGATGCTCCGCCACCAGATCCCCAGCGCGACCATCCACGGCCTCCAGCGAAACCCACCTTACCTTGAACCCTAGCGCCTCAATCTGCGGCTGCGATGACATCCTTCACCGCAACCACCCCGGCAAATTCATAGTCCCGCTGTTGATATTCACGATCTGCTCCAGCAGCGCAATCGCCGCCGGCGTCTCCGCGTCCACCGCCTTGCACGATCGCCGTCATCAACCACAGATCCCTGCTCCTGCGCCATCGCTACCGAACACACCGCCGCCAAAAAAATCGCAACACCAAGCCCGATATTTTTCATAATGGCCGGAGAATATCACGCGCACGACCAGCATCCAACCACAACGCCTCAGCGTCTGACAATCATCGCCGCTGCAGCCCGTTCCAGCACACCCACCTGCCGCTCCACCCGCCGCAGCTGCTGCTCCGTAACACTCCCCGCATCCGCAACCCCACTCGTCGCCGAATCCTCACTCGCCCGCACCTCGCCACCCAGCAGCGCAGCGCTCAACCGCGTCCAGCTGCTCCGCCACTACCTCCAGCCTTCCCACATCTCGCGAACTCTCACCCCGAGCCCACCATCGCCAGCGTCGTCACCTCCTCATCAACCGCCGCAGATACGTCACAAACGTCAGCGCCTCCTTCCAATCTTCTCGCTCGACCCTAGCCCGCAAGGCTCCAGCATCAGCCGATCCAGCGTCTCCTCCGCATCATTGATCGCCAACCCGCAACTCCGTCGCGCCGGAGCCAGCACCTCCCGCTCCGCCGCCGTCCGATTCGCCCCACTCGTCTGCCCAGAACCGCAGCATCGCCCTCACAAAAGCCGCATCCGCCGCCGCCCCTCGCCCCAGCAATTTGTCCCAGCGCGATATGTTCGCGCTCCGGCCAAAGCACCACATCGCCACAGCCGCCACCACCGCGCCCAGCACCGTCGTCCCCATCCGCAATCCCGGCAAAGTGCCAGTCCCGCAGATGCGGCAGGCTCATCAGCACAAACGTCGGCGTCAGAAAGAAGCTGTACCACGCATAGTCCACCGCATACGTCGCCAGCGTCAGCACCGACGTCACCGTGATCACCGCAATAATCCCCGCCTGGCTCTGAACCACCGCCACCAGCACCGCCGCCAGAAAGCCCCCGCCAATCGTCCCGCCTACTCGCTGAGCCCCCGCCGCAGCGTCCCCGACCCATAGCGGCTGCAGCACAATATCGAAGTCATCGCCAGCCAGAACCCCATGGCTCGAACTGCAGCCACTGTACATCAGCAGCACATCCACCGCCGCCCACCACCGCCATCCGCAGCGCATGCCGCATCATCAGCGACTCCAACGTCCAGTTCGCCCGCACCGCATCCAGCTTGCCCGCTCAACCACGAAGCCATCTCACCCGCTTCACCACGCTCCGGTCGCCGAGCTCCGTCCACCTCTCCGCGCTCCTGCGCAACTCCACACCGCTCCAAACCGCCCGCACCGCCTCAAACGCAATCTCGATATTCTGCAGCGCGTCCTGCTCCTCCGCCTTCAAATGCGCCAACAGCGATCCACTTTCAACCTCACGATCCACGCAACCCAGGTCGCATCCTCCCCCGCACAAACTCCAGCGAGTATGATCCCTCAGGAGCAAACGAAGCCCCGTCGTCCGCCGGCTTCTGCCGCAATCCCTCCGCCACCTCCCCCATCGCACCGCTCAACCACGCAGCCCATCCCGCAGAGCCTCCTGCGAAGCCGCATCCATCCCGCTCTCTGCCAGTTCCGTCCACTGCATCGTCTTCGCAAACAGCATGTCCGCCGTCTCGAGCAGCACCGACAAGCTCCGCGCCCGCACCGTCCGCGCCGTAGTCCTCGCTCCCGTCGAACCCAGCGCAACCCGGGCAGCCTCGATCTGCGCCCGCATCTCCCTCTGCAGCACATGCGTCCGCGCGCGCTGCGCATCCCGTTCGCTCCCCATGCTTCAAACCCACCCGCACCCCAGCCGTAAACTCCGCGAGCAGCGCATAACACTCCGCCACCGCCAGCCGCGCCGGACGAAACGGATCCAGTGGCCAAAGCCCAAGGCTCAACACCGCCGCCCACACCCCCGCCAGCAAAAACGCCGCAGCATTCCCCAGCGCCCCGCGCAGAGTCTGCGTTCCTCCACCCAATCCCGCAAAATAAATCACCAGCACAATCACGCTCGTCGAAGCCACCGGCTGCGCCACCACTCGCGCGAACGTCGCCACAAAACAAAACGCCGCCGTCACCACCACCGCCAGCCAGAACGTCCCCCCAACCATCGACCCCACCACGCACGCAACCGCCCCACCCAGCAGCACCGTCGCCATCGTCCTCAGCCGGCTCCGGTAAGGCCCGCCATTGTCCACCAGAATCGTCTCAAACCCACCCAGCGCAGCCCATCCCATCGGCTTGCCCAGCAGGGAACACACCACCATCGCCCCCGCAACTGCGACTCCAGCGCGAAGCCCACGCCCCCAATGCAATGTCCTGATCGCCCCACCCCACCTCGTCCACACGTGCATCCTTCAAGTCTAGCCGCGCGCCATCACGTAACCGGCATAGTCTCCCGCACCCGCGTCTTCGACTTCGTCGTCAGCGTCACCGCCGAAGCCAGAATCAATCCTCCGCCCACCCACGCACTCGGCCCCAGCCGCTCGCCCAGCACCATCACACCCAGCAGACTCCCAATCAGCGGCTCCATATTCAGCAACACCCCCGCCTGCGAAGCCGGAACCTGCGTCATCCCCCAGTTCCAAAGCAGCGTCGTCGTCGCCGTACACAACACCCCACTCCCCGCCAGCGCCAGCCACGCCTTCCACGACACCCCACTCACCGGAGGCATCCCATACCGCACCGGAACCCACACCATCAGCATCAGCGTCCCCAACCCCAGCCCATACGCCGTCACCACAAGATGCGAGTGCCGCTCCACCAACTGCTTGTTGATCAGAATCCAGAACAGCGCAATCAGCAGCGAAACCACCACCAGCAGATCGCCCTTCAGCGTAGCCCCGCCCGCCGAACTCTCTCCTCCACCCAGCGCAATCAACCCAGCACCACAGGTCGAACCCGCCAGCGCCACCCACCCCACACCATCCAGCCGCTCATGCGCAAACAGCGCCGCACCCACCGCCAGAATCACCGGCATCGTCCCCACCATCAGCGCCGCATGACTCACCGTCGTAATCGACAGCGCATAAAACTGAATCAGAAACTGCACCGGCACTCCCAGAAACGAAGCCAGCGCCAGCCATCCCCACTCCCGCCCATTCAACCCCGGCCGATGCGTCACCAGCAGCGGCAGCAGCGCCGGCATCGCAAACAAAAACCGGTACAGCACCATATGCGCAAAGCTCATCTCCGCCAGCGCAATCTTCCCAAAGAAAAACCCACACCCCCAGAAACAGCTCGCCACCGCGCAAGCCGCAAACCCCAGCGCTCTGTTCTTCACCAAAACCGCCATACCTCCACTCTCGCACACTCAAAAAGAAACAGCGGAAGAGCCCAAAGGCCCTCCCGCCAACAACTTTTTACTAGTCCCTAGTAACCGCGTCACCAGACCCTGCAGCTATCCACCGGAACCATCGGCGCATCCCTTCTTGCATCCAAACGCCGCCGCAAATCCCGGCTGATTCACAATCGCCCCATTCGCCCGGAAGTGGTCCGGCGAGTGCGGATCGCGTCAGCACCTGGTTTCGAATCAGCTCCGGCCTTGAGTTCTCGCAATAGTTCTGCGCGTACCCGATGTAGAACCGCTGCGGCCCCGTATAGCCATCCTTCTTCGCGTTCACATCCACGCCGTTCTTCTTCGCGCGATCGAGATAAGCCATGTAAGCCAGCAGCAAGCCGCCGTTGTCCGCCGTATTCTCGCCCAGCGTCAGCTTGCCGTTCACCTTCACATCGTCAACCGCCACAAAGTTGCCATACTCATTCACCAGGCAATCCGTCCGCGCCTACAAACTTCTTCGTATCATCCGCAGTCCACCAGTCATCCAGATTGCCCTTGCCGTCGAACTTCTTGCCCTCATCGTCGAACCCATGCGTCAGCTCATGCCCAATCACCGCGCCGATGTGCCCATAGTTCACCGCATCATCCTGGCTTCGGTCGTAAAACGCAGGCTGCAAAATCCCCGCAGGGAAGTTAATGTCGTTCATGCTCGGATCGTAATAAGCATTCACCTCGGCGGAGTCATGTCCCACTCCCCGTGATCCACCGGCTTGCCAATCTTGGTCAGCTGCCGGTCATTCTCAAACGCAGTCGCGCGCAACTGGTTCCCCAGCGCATCGTCCGGCTTCACTTCAAGCTTCGAGTAGTCCCGCCACTTATCCGGATACCCAATCTTGTTCGCCACCAGATGCAGCTTCTCCTTCGCCCGCACCTTCGTCGCCGGAGACATCCACTCCACCTGGTCGATATCCCGGTCCATCGCCGCCTCGATATCGTCCACCATCTGCACCATCTTCGCCTTGCTGTCTCCGGCGAAGTACTGCTCCACATAAACCTTGCCCACCGCCTCGCCCAGCGCGCCCTTCACCGAATTCGAGCACCGCTTCCACCGCGCCGCCTGCTCCGGCTGCCCATTCAGCTTGCGCCCGTAGAAGTCGAAGTTCTCCGCATCGAACGGCTTCGGCAGCCGTCCCGCCGCCGACGTCAGCAGGTGATACCGCATATAAGCCTTCAGCGTCTCCAGGTTCGTCGCATCCGCCGCCTTCACCAGGGCAGGGAAGTACTCCGGTGTCGCGTTATTGATCTCCGTCACCTTTGGCGAGTGCATCGCCACTTGAAACGCCGCGAAGTCCACTCCCGGAATCGTCGCCTCGAACGTCTCAATGGGCTGCAGATGATACGTCTTCTCCGGAATCCGCAGATCCTCCACACCCATGGAAGACTTCGCCAGCGTCGTCTCAAACGCCATAATCGCTTCCGCGTCCTTCTTCGCCTGCTCGGGAGAACTCCCCGCCAGCTCCAGCATCTTCGCCACGTGCGCTACATACTGCGTCCGCAGCGTTGCATCCTTCTCGCCCGTGCGCAGGTAATAATCCTTCTCCGGCATTCCCAGCCCAGCCTGCTGCACCGACGCAATCTGTTTGCTCGCGTCCTTGAAGTCCTGCTGCTCCCCATACCCAAAGAACACATCCACGCCAATCCGCTGCAGCTTCCCAATCAGCGGCATCAACTGGTCTTCGTTCTGCACCGCGTCGATCTCCTTCAGCAGCGGCTCCAGCGGAGTCAGCCCCTTCGCATTGATCGCGTCCGTATCCATGCACGCCTTGTAGTAATCGCCAATCTTCTGCTCATCCGGCGACCGCCCCGCTCCACCCGCCGATGCCTTGTCCAGAATCCCATTCAGCGATTGCGTATTGACGTTGTACAGCGCATAAAACTGGTCCACCTCAGGCTGGTCCGGCGGAATCGGATGGTTCGCCACAAACTTCCCGCACGCAAACTTGTAAAAGTCATTGCATGGATCCACCCCCGCATCGATCGACGTCGTATCGAATCCCGGAATCGGCACATAAACCTGCTTCTTCGGCTGCGGTGCTTTTGTCTCCTGCGCAATACCCGAGCTCCACATGCCAGCCGCAACCACAGCCGCCAAAAATCCGCACCACACACCGAATCGACGTCTCTTCAACATGCAATCTCCCTTGCTTTCATCATTTGCCTGAAATTATCCGACCAAACACCAACACTCAGCCTTTGTATCACTCCGCGGGCCTATCGGCACGCAGCCCGTCACTCCGCAGAGGGCGCTCGTCACATCGGTACACGTTGCCTGCAATCCCACGTCTGTGAAACAGTACTCTTACGCGCAATACGTGGACCTGTCCGCCACGTGGAATATCCGCCACGTGGGATACGCGCCGAAGGCCATGCCGGTTCCCACTCCATCCAACGCGAAATCGCATCGCCTCCTCCGCTGGACGCTCGCCTGTCTCCTTCTCCTCACCATCGTCCCCGCCGCCCGCGCCAGCGGCCCCGAGCACACCCCCAAAAGCTCCGACCAACCCCTCCGCCTGTCCCTCGAAGAGCTCGGCTTCATGCCCCTCTCCAAGGAGTTCCTCCTCAACGGAAGCTCCATGTTCACCCTCCACTACGTCGACGACAAGCACCTCCTCCTCACCTTCGTCGTCAAAAAACTCATCCCACGCCTCCCTGACGAGCCACCCGACGACATGGACCGCACCGTCGAAGCCGTGCTCCTCGAACTCCCCACCGCCAACGTCCTCGCCCGCACCAACTGGCATCTCCACGACCACGCCCAATACCTCTGGAGCCTCGGCCACGGCCACTTCCTCCTCCGCATCCGCGACAACCTCACCACCTTCGCTCCGCTCGCCAATCTCTCCACCGGGCCCTTCACCCAACAACCCTTCCTCACCTCCCAGGACCGTCGCATCGCCGCCGTCATCGTCTCCCCCGACGGCGACTTCCTCACCATCGAGTCCATCAAGCGCAAACCCCCGGAAGAGAAAGCCAAAACCCCGCTCTTCGGCCCCACCCCAACTGCCGAGCCCCAACTCGGAGAGCGCGACTCCGTCCTCATCCACTTCTTCCGCCTCCATCTCGCCGACGGCCCCACCCCCGTCAAGCCCCACTTCGCCGGAGTCGTCCAGTCCCGCCGCATAGGCGACGTCCCCGCCACCACCGCCGGCTATCTCGCCGTGGTCGATCAGGGCCACCGCCAGTGGGCCTTCGACTTCCACTCCTACGGCGGCAAAAAAGACGAGCTCTCTCCCTTCGACTCCTCCTGCCCACCCGCACCCATCTTCGTAAGTCACAGTGAGTTCATCGCCTTCGGCTGCCGCAACAGCCAGAACATGCAGCAGGTCGGCGGCTTCAACACGCGCGGCGAAGAAATGTGGGAGCAGGGCATCTACGGCGACTTCATCGCTCCTCACCTCGGCTTCTCTCCCGCCGCCGGCCGCTTCGCACTCAGCCGCATCCTCCTCCGCACCTCCGCTGTCCCAGACCAGCCCATCAGTGCCGACGAGGTCAACGCGCAGACCGTCATCGTCTACCAGACCAACACCGGCAAGCAACTCCTCCGCGCCGACTGCTCCCCCGTCGAACGAGCCGGCCAGAACTTCGCCTTCTCTCCCGACGGCCTCTCCCTCGCCGTCGTCCACGCCGACGCCATCGAGATCTACTCCCTCCCACCCCTCACCAGCAAAGACCAGGC
The DNA here is from genome assembly GCA_963841335.1 of uncultured Acidobacteriaceae bacterium. Lineage (GTDB taxonomy): Bacteria > Acidobacteriota > Terriglobia > Terriglobales > Acidobacteriaceae > Edaphobacter. The sequence continues at coordinate 3,286,334 of CAWJCF010000001.1, forward strand.
TGCCCTCAAACTAGCCCAATCCTCCGCACCACCCGAAAACGACCTGCCGGTCCACTTCGGCGATCAACCAGACACCACCACAGAGGCCGACTCCACCATCGAGCCCGACATCCAACCTGCCCCTGCGCCCGAATCCCAGCCAACCCCAGCCGCCACCAACTCTCCGACCCTTCCCACCAGCCACCCCACCCACGCTGATGCCCCCACCACCGCCCTGGAAGCCGAGCAACCCGAAGTAAAAGCAAAGGCCCCCATCCCAGCCGCTCAGGCCGCTGCCCAGCCCCAGCCCCAGTCCCAGTCCGACTCCCCCACCGCCGACCCCGAACCCGGCGAACACCGTGCCCCGCCAACCCTCTACAACCTCCCCACCGACAAAGACAAAACCCCCGCCACCCAGAAAACCACCCCCCAATAGAAAAAAGGGCCAGCCAGCGGTCACCCGCAGCCAGCCCTTTGAAGCTGTCGTTCAAATCCAAAACTCTTACCCGTTAAAGGTCGTCATTCTGAGCGGAGCGAAGAATCCCCGCATTTTCCGAAGAGCCACAAACCCCAAAGGGTTCGCAGCCAAAAAACTTTAGGCAGCCTTCTTAGGCGCAACCGCCTTTACACGTGCATTCAACCGGCTCTTATACCGGTTCGCGGTGTTCTTATGCAGAACACCCTTCTGCACGCTCTTATCCAGAATGGAAGCGGTCTCGCGGTACTGCGTCGTCGCAGCGGCATGATCGCCCTGCGCGATCGCCTCCCGCAACTGCCGCAGCGTCCCACGCAACTTGCTCTTGTTCGAGCGGTTCACCGCAGTCTTACCAACCGTCTGACGCGCGCGCTTCAACGACGAAACATGATTTGCCATAAACTCTCTTCTCTCAACCCTGTTGTAGGGGGAAATGGGATGCAGGCCAGCCAGCTAAAACACAGCCGCCGCAATCCCTGCAATATCTAAGTCTACGGACTTCCCGCCCCAAGGTCAACCCGAAACGTGCCAGAAGTAGGAAAGAGCAACCCCTGCAGAGACCCCTAAAAGAAGTGTCATCCTGAGCGAAGTCGTTCGCGTACTTTGCGAATCACGTAGTCGAAGGACCTGTATTTGTCTTGCTTCTGCGTTGCAGTTCATCCTATTACCCAGAGCCCCTTCGACCAACCCGTAACTCTCTGCACCAACTCAGCTTCCAAAATTCATCACATATAACTTGACGCCACTCTCCCCACGTTCTACTCTGTGCCCATATTTGCGACCCCCATCCCGGCCGTAGCTCTCAAGCGCACCTCCCGCGCTGCAACTTTATCCCAGCCCCAAATCATCCAATCTAAGCAGTTGTTCAACCCTGTTTCCCCTGACGGAGGTCAGCACACTACTTGATCAAAAAATCCCTCGAAATCACTCCTGGCATCGAACCCCTCTACGGCACCCACGACGAAAACCTGCGACTCCTCGAAGACAAGCTCCGCGTCACCATCGATCTCCGCTCCGACGCCATCCACGTCACCGGCGATCACCCCGATGTAGCCCGCGTCGAGCAGGTCTTCCTCGACTTCGACATCCTCCGCAAATCCGGCGTCAATCTCCACAACGGCGAACTCCACGGCATGCTCAAGCTCGTCGTCGCCGACCCCGCCGTCACCCTCAAATCTCTGGTCGACGCCGGCAAGCAGCGCTCTGCCGGAGTCAAGCGCATGGTACAGCCCCGCTCCCCCAATCAGCGCAAGTACGTCGAAGCCATCGAGCAGTCCGACATGACCTTCGGCCTCGGCCCCGCCGGCACCGGCAAAACCTACTTAGCCGTAGCCATGGCCGTCGCCGCCCTCATGGCCAAAAAAGTCTCCCGCATCGTCCTCGTGCGCCCCGCCGTAGAAGCCGGCGAACGCCTCGGCTTCCTCCCCGGCTCACTCCAGGAAAAAGTCGACCCCTATCTCCGCCCGCTCTACGACGCCCTCTACGACCTCCTCGACCCCGTCAAGGTCGACAAGATGCTCGAGTCCAACGTCATCGAAGTCGCCCCGCTGGCCTTCATGCGCGGCCGCACCCTCAACGACGCCTTCATCATCATGGACGAGGCCCAGAACACCACCAACGAGCAGATGAAGATGTTCGTCACCCGCCTCGGCAACAACTCCAAGGCCGTCATCACCGGCGACCTCACCCAGATCGACCTGCCCAACCCGAAAAAATCCGGCCTCTTCGAAGCCCTCCACGTCCTAGACGGCGTAGAAGGTATCCGCTTCTGCCACTTCGAAGACGTAGACGTCGTCCGCCATCACCTCGTCCAGCGCATAGTCCGCGCCTACGACAGCTACGGCAAAGCCCAGCAGCAGCTCCCCCTCGCCCTCAACGAAACCGTCACCGACCCCGCACTCCCAGCGCCTCTACAACCAATTCCAAAGACGCAATAAATCGCCGTCTTTTCATCAGTCGTTCCGCAACTTCCGTTGCCGTTGCTTTGGCCGTTGCGGTTGCGTGTCCCTTTGTTTGTCATTCCGCAGCGAAGCGAAGGAATCTGCGGTTGATTGCCTTGCCCTTGTCTTCTTTTGCACGAAAATTCGTCATCTCGACCCCACCCAACAACAGGTGTCATCCTGACCCTGAGCCCGCAGTTCGCAACTGCTGTGACTGTTCCTTGCGTCATCTGTGCGCAACGGAGATTGCTGTGCCGCAACAGCCGTCGAAGGAGACTGCGGTCGTCTTTGCCGTGAGCATGCTGTCATGCAGTTGTAGAGTTAGCCTTTGCAGTTGACATCAATTCTTCCTCTCTGCCAGCTACGAATTCATGTTGCCAGCACTTTACGGCTGGTGTCATGATCTCTGTTACCGAAGCAACAGACATTACTTATTGTCGGACTTGTCAATCGATTCGTCGTAAAAGGAATTCGCAGCGTTTAAAGAGCCCCCCTCAACTTCTCCCTTCATAACCAAGCCCACCCAAGGTACATTAGAGAAAACCCAAATCCCCACCGCCCCACGGAGCCCCCATGTCCCTCCGCACCGCCCTCGTCTTCCTCCTCGCCATCCCCGCATTCGCCCAGCCCACCCCCGCCGACCGCACCCAAATCATCAAGCTAGTAGACGCCAACGCCCCCGAATACAAACAAGTCTCCAAAGAGATCTGGGGCTACGCCGAGCTCGGCTACCACGAAAACAAAAGCTCCACGCTCCTCCAGGACCAACTCAAAAAAGTCGGCTTCACCATCCAGGCCGGAGTAGCCGATGAACCCACCGCCTTCATCGCCTCCTACGGCTCCGGCAAACCCGTCATCGCCATCCTCGGCGAATTCGACGCGCTCCCCGGCCTCTCCCAGCAAGCCATAGCCACACGCGAGCCCGTCGTCAACGGAGCCCCCGGCCACGGCTGCGGACACAATCTCCTCGGCTCAGGAGCCGCCCTCGCAGCAGTAGCGGTTAAAGACTTCATGACCGAGCACCACATCACCGGCACCCTCCGCTACTACGGCACGCCCGCCGAAGAAGGCGGCTCCGGCAAGGTCTACATGGTCCGCGCGGGCCTCTTCAAAGACGTAGACGTAGTCCTCCACTGGCACCCCGCCGACCGCAACGCCGTCAACAACGGTGGCGCGCTCGCCGTCACCTCCGCCCGCTTCACCTTCCACGGAGTCGCCGCCCACGCCGCCATGGCGCCCGACCGCGGCCGCTCCGCACTCGACGGCGTTATGCTCATGGGCAACGGCATCGAGTTCCTCCGCGAGCACGTCCCCGCCAGCACACGCATGCACTACGTCATCACCAAAGGCGGCGTAGCCCCCAACGTAGTCCCCGACCTCGCCGAGCTCGAAATCATGGCCCGCAATCCCTACAACGAAACCCTCGACAACATCTGGGCACGCATCGTCAAGATCGCCAACGGCGCCGCCATGATGACCGAGACCACCGTCGAAATCCGCAACATCGGCAGCGACGCCAACATCATCCCCAACGACGCCCTGGCTCCCGTCGCGCAAAAAAATCTCGAACTGGTAGGCGGCTACAAAATGGACGCCTCCCAAATCGAATTCGCCACCAACCTCCAAAAGACCCTGCCCCCCGGCGGCGCACTCAGCCTCGACCAGACCGACGTCATCCTCCCCCTGCGCCCCTACGACCCCAACGCCCCCTCCGCCTCCACCGACGTAGGCGACGTAAGCTGGAACGTCCCCACCATCGGCTTCGGAGCCGCCACCTTCGTCCCCGGCGTAGCCGCGCACACCTGGCAGGCCGCAGCCTCGGCCGGCACAACCATCGGCCAGGACGGCATGGTCATCGCCTCCAAAGCCCTCGCCCTCACCGCAGTCGATCTCTTCATGACCCCTAGCCTCGTTACAGCCGCCCACGCAGACTTCCAAAAACAACTCCAGGGCAAAACCTACGAGTCCGCCATCCCCCCAACCCAAAAACCCCTCATAGGCTACCGCGACAACAACTAACCGGAGCGACCAAACTAACGACCTAGATCAGGTTGTCAAGAACCTTGACTATTTGCATCTGCTTGTTCCCCCACCAGCCAGTAGAGAGCGTCATCTCGACCGAAGCAACGGACGGTCCCATCGTCTGTTGCGTAGTGGAGAGACCCCGGCATTTCGCACTTGCCGTTGCTCTTGCTTTTGCCTTTGCTCTTGCCTTTGCCTTTGCCGTTGCTCTTGCCTTTGCCGTCGCCTGTTCCTTTGTTTGTCATTCCGCAGCGAAGCGAAGGAATCTGCGGTTGCCTTTTCCGTTGTTCTGGTTGTAGTTGTAGTTGCTTTTGCAGGTACTTCTAGGTGCCCCAAGGGGGCCTCTCAGCCCCTGGGGTATGCTCTCTTATCGGCTGAAAACAAAGCCAAGGTATCCTAAAACGGATTCCGCATCACCCAAAGATGACCATCGAGCCCCCAAGTACCACCACCGCGCCGGGTGCCCCATGTCCCGATCCTGGGACATGGGCCTCGCCCAAAGGGCGACCGCTTTCCTCCAAGAAGCGAACCCTCCTCCATGCCTGCCTCATCTTCCTCGCAACAACCGCACACGCCCAAACCTGGCACCTCACCTGGAGCGACGAGTTCAACGCTCCCAACGGCTCCCCACCCGACCCCGCCAAATGGAACATAGTCATCGGAGGAAAAGGCTACGGCAACAACGAACTCGAAACCTACACCGCCCGCCCAGCCAACATCCAACAACATGACGGCAACCTAGTCATCACCGCCCGCAAAGAAGACCTCATCGGCTCCGACGGAGTAGCCCGCAACTACACTTCCGCCCGCATCAACACCGCTAGCCACTTCTCCCAGAAATACGGACGGTTCGAAGCCCGCATCAAGCTACCCGCCGGCAAGGGCATCTGGCCCGCCTTCTGGCTCCTCGGCGACAAACACGAACCCAACCCCTGGCCCAGGTGCGGCGAGATCGACATCCTCGAAACCATCGGCTCCCCCACCACGATGTACAGCACCATCCACGGCCCCGGCTACAGCGCCTCCAAAGGCCCATCCGCAAAATTCAACCTCCCCGCCGGAGAACAAGTCGACACCGCCTTCCACCTCTACGCCGTAGAGTGGTCCCCCAACGACCTCAAATTCTTCTTCGACGACCACCTCATCGTCGAGCGCACCCCCGCCGACCTCCCCGAGGGAACCCACTGGGTCTACAACCACCCCTTCTACATCCTTCTCAACTTCGCCGTAGGCGGCAACTGGCCCGGCGACCCCGACGCCACCACCACCTTCCCCCAGCAAATGCTCGTAGACTACGTCCGCGTCTACTCACGAGATTCCGAGCCTGACGCAAAGCAGAGTCAGCCATGATCACTATCGAGACGCCCGACTCCATCCCTCACGGCCTCTCTTCCGCGGCTCTGACTGCCTTTCTCCGCCGAGCCCGCCTCGCCACCGGCCTCCGCGGCCACGTCGATGTCCTCCTCACCACCGACGCCACCCTCCGCCGACTCAACCGCGACTTCCGCGGCAAGAACAAAGCCACCGACGTCCTGAGCTTCTCCGCGCCCCCCGCCTTCGCCGACCAGCACGCCGGAGACCTCGCCATCTCCCTGGAAACCGCCGCCCGCCAGGCCGCCACTTACGACCACCCCCTCGCAGCCGAGGTCAAAATCCTCCTCCTTCACGGCCTCCTCCACCTCACCGGCCTCGACCACGAAACCGACCAGGGCGAAATGGCCACCCGCGAGGCCCTCCTCCGCGCCGAACTCCGTCTCCCCCTCACACTCATCGAACGCACCACAAAATCACCAGCCAAATCACCACAACTCACCAGCAAAAAACCACAACCTCACCACAAAAAACCATCACGAAACCCGCGCAAATCGGCCTCTTCCGCGACCAAAACCACCCCAAAAAAAAAGCCATCCGCTAGGCGGCCAAAGAAATGACCGCCACCTACGTCTACGCCGTCTCCCTCGTCCTCCTCCTCGGAGTCCTCGCCCTCTCCGCCTACGTCGACCGTATCTATTTCGAAATGGGCAAATTCCTCTCCCGCGAGTACCAGGACAACATCGACTCCTTCGAGCAGGTAGCCGAACCCCGCCTCCGCCTCGGCCGCGAATCCATCGCCCTCTCCGCCTCAGTCCTCCGCCAGCTGGCCCTCGCCACCCTCGCCCTACTCGCCGGCCTGCGCCTCTACACCCGCGAAACCCTAATCCCTTCCTTATCAAGAACTCCCAGCACGGGCGAAGTCGTCCGCGCCGCCCTCGAACTCATCCTCCTCATCCTCCTCTTCGACCGCCTCATCCCCCAGCTCCTCTTTTCGCGCACCCGAGGCCTCTGGATCACTCGCATCCTCCCCATTCTGCAGGGTTTGCTCTACCTCATCCTGCCCGTCACCATGCTTCTCCAACTCCTGCTCTCCATAGCCGCCCTCGCCGAACCCGAAGACAAAAGCTCCGACGACCACCCCTCCGAAGCCATGGACGCCCTCTTAGAAGCCGGCGAAGAAGAAGGCATCCTCGAAGAGTCCGACCGCGAACTAGTCCGCTCCGCCGTAGAATTCGGCGACAAGATCGTCCTCGAAGTCATGACCCCCCGCCCCGAAATCTTCGCCGTCCCCGCCACCCTCACCCTCCGCCAATTCACCGCCGAGATCAACGAACACGCCTTCTCCCGCGTCCCCGTCTTCTCCACCTCGCTAGACAACGTCACCGGCATCGCCTTCGCCCGCGACCTCCTCCGCATCGACGACGCCGAAGCCACCACCCGCACCGTAGCCCAGATCCAGCGCTCCGCCGCCTTCGTCCCCGAGACCAAAAAAGTAGCCGAGCTCCTTCGCGAGATGCAGCGCGAAAAGCAGCACATGCAGATCGTCATCGACGAATACGGCTCCGTCGCCGGCCTCGTCACCATCGAAGACCTCCTCGAAGCCATCGTAGGCAACATCGCCGACGAGCACGACGAGCCCGAAGCCGACGACGCTCCCATCCGCGAACCTAACGGCGCCTACGTCGTCTCCGGCTCCTTCGAACTCTCCCGCCTCCGCGACCTCTTTGCCGACCAACTCGACCCCGCACTCAGCCCCACCGACGACGCCAACTCCACCGAGCCCACACAGCCCCACCCCGCCGACTCACCTGAAACCTACGACCTCCGCGAGAGCAGGGAAGACGCCGCCCTCCGCGAAGAATCCAATCTCCAGCTCCTCGCCACCGAGTACGAATCCACCACCCTCGGCGGCCTCGTCTCCGAGATCGCCGGCCACATCCCCCTCCCCGGCGAAGTCGTCGAAGAAGACGGCATCCGTCTCGAAGTCCTCGCCAGCACCGACCGCCGCATCGACAGCATCCGCGTCAGCCTCATCCCTCCCGCCAATCCATAACTGGTCCATCCTGTACCTGATTCCGTATCATGGTTCCTTCCGGCAATCATCGAAGCGAAAGTGCAGAAAAGTGGTAGACCGCCTCAACCAACTCCTTCGTCAATCCGTCAAAATGCTCTCGCTCGCCGCAGCATGCACTCTCGCTGCCACCGCCCAACCACCGTTACAGCACTTCCACCAGACCCACCCCGCCATGGGCACCATCTTCACCATCGACCTCAACGTCCCCGACCAAGCCACCGCCGAGCAAGACATGGACCTGGCCTTCGAAGAAATCGACCGCCTCGAAGCCCTCCTCAGCAACTACCGCCCCTCCAGCGAGCTCTCCCGCATCTCCCGCGAAGCCGCCTCCGCCCCCATCGTCACCGACCCCGAGACCTTTCGCTTCCTCGACCGCTCCTTCTACTGGAGCCGCGTCTCCAACGGCGCCTTCGACATCACCGTCGGCCCACTCCTTCGCGCCTGGGGGTTCTTCTTCCACCAGGGCCGCATCCCTTCCCACGCCGAACTCAACGCCCTACGCAACAAAGTCGGCTGGCAAAACGTAGCGCTCAACCCTGAAACCCGCACCATCTCTTTCACCAATCATCAGCCGATGGAACTCGACCCAGGCAGCATCGGCAAAGGCTTCGCCGTCGAAGCCGTCGCCAACCTCCTCCGCCAACAGGGAGTCACCTCAGCCTTCATCTCCGCCGGCGGCAGCACTCTCTACGCCATCGGCACCCCTCCCGGCACCGCAGGCTGGCCCGTAGAAATCCCCGACCCGCTCCACCCCGGCAAAACCGCCACGACCATCCTCCTCCGCGACACCTCGCTCTCCACCGGAGCCTGCACCGAAAAATTCTTCATCAAAAACGGCCATCGCTACTGCCACATCTTCGACCCTCGCACCATGCGGCCCGTAGAAGGCATGCTCCAAACCACCGTCATCGACCCCAGCGCCACCGACAGCGACGCCCTCTCCACCGTAGTCTTCGTGCTCAACCCCGAGGCCTCCCGCACGCTCCTCGCCTCCCACCCCAACACCCGGGCACTTATCTTCAGCCAAACCTCCTGCACCGCAATAAACTGGACAGGCGATCCCTGCCACGAATCTCGCACTGCAAAAGGAACCATTCCACATGATTGATCGCCGCCTCTTCGTCCGTGGCCTCTCCGCAGCCGTTGCCGCGTCCACCATCATCACGGACTCCGCACTCGCCGAATCCCAGCCTTCAAAAGCAGACGCCGACGCCGCCCGCCAGATCGCCCGCGCCACCGACACCTCACCCTTCCGCATCGGCATCATCGGCCCCGGCAGCCGCGGCCAGGAGCTCGTCCGCAGCTTCCTCCGCGTCCCCGGCGTCAAAATAGTCGCCGCCGCCGACGTATACCCCACACGCTTCACCCAACTCAACGAAGCCTGCGGATATCAAGTCGCCTCCACCTCCGACTATCGCGCCCTCCTCGACCGCAAAGACCTCGACGCCGTCGTCATCGCGACGCCCCTCGGCCTCCACGCTCAGCACGTCATCCCAGCGCTCGAAGCCGGCCATCACGTCTACGGCGAAAAGACCATGGCCTACACCATCGAAGACGCCGCAAAGATCGTCAACGCCACCGCTGCCCACAAACGCATCTTCCAGGTCGGCCACCAATACCGCTACTCGCCTTGGATTCGCGCCGCAGTAGCCCGCGTCCAGCATGGTGAGATCGGCGACGTCACCCACATCATGGCCTACTGGAACCGCAACAACAACTGGCGCCGCCCCGTCCCCGACCCCTCGCTCGAGCGCCTCATCAACTGGCGTCTCTACAACCAGTGGTCCCTCGGCCTCCTCGCCGAACTAGGCTCCCACCACATGGACATCGCCAACTGGGTCTTCGGCTCCACGCCCACTGCGGCCCTCGCCTCCGGCTCCATCTGCACCTATCACGATGGCCGCGAGACCGACGACAACGTCCAGGCCATCCTCTCCTACTCTGGCGGACGCCGCTTCATCTTCACCTCCATGACCGACAACGCCAAGATGGGTGACCAGCTTTGGCTCTACGGAACCAAAGGCTCGCTCAACCTCACCCTCGAAGACGCAACCTTCTTCTACGAGCCCCACAAAATCGCGAAGATCTCATCCAAAGACGGAAAGGCCGTCACCACCAGCGCCTCCTACCAGCCATCTGGAGAGATGCCCTACCGCGGCCCCGGCACGCCCGTCCAGGTTACAACCGCCGAAGACCCCACCACCGCCTCCACCCGCGCCTTCGTCTACTGCGTCCGCACCGGCACAAGACCCATCGCCGACGAACACGTAGGCTTCGGCTCAGCCCTTGCCGTAATCCAATCGAACCAGGCACGCATCAAGCGGCAGGAAGTTGAAGTACCCGCCAACATCTAAATCAAACTGACTTGTAGTGACCTTGCAGCGCAGCTCAGGAATCGCGTTTTCCTCGCGTCCCATAAGCCGATTTCGCGTGACCGATCTAGGCTCAATGGGCGCATCGACGAACGCACCCATCACAGATGAGATTCAGTCGTTCCGCCGTGCCTTCCACCTCGCACAAGAAAGAAGAGGCGAGTGTTCTCGCCTCCTCAGGCTTCAACTTCGAAAAGAACCTCCAGCACGACCGGCACCCCGAGTGGAAGGTTTGCGACGCCAAGGACCATCCGAACCGGCAACTTGTCTTCTCCAAAAACATCGCGCAACAGCTCCGAGGCACCATTAGCCACAGTCGCAAGCGCGAAGAAGTCCCCTTCGGTTGCGATGTACGCCACGAGTCTGACGACCCTGGTCACCTTATCGAGTGAGCCTAGATGTTCTCTCGCGACGGAGAGAACGTTCAGGGCCGCGATCCGCGCGGCTTCGCGACCCTGTTCCACGTTGTACTCTCTGCCCAGCCGGCCTACGAACTTCGGCTCATGCCCGACGACTGGGAGAATGCCGCTGAGATAAAGCAGGTTGCCCGTCTGGACGGTTTCAGCATAAGCGCCAATCGGAGTAGGCGCGGGCGGCAGCTCAATGCCAAGATCCGCAAGCCGGCGCTCCGCTGTTGCCGGCTTGGGACCCTTCTGGCTTACCATTTGCCTGAGTGCGAACCGCCGTCCACGTGCAGCACCTCTCCCGTTACATGACGGGCCTCTGTGAGATAGACTACTGCGTCCACAACGTCCTTCACGTCTGAGATCGTACCCATTGGTGAGAGCGTCTTCAGAAAGTCCTTGGGATTGTCCTTGTGAAGGGGAGTATCCACGATACCAGGAGCGACGGTGTTGAAACGGATGTTTTCTTTCGCATACTCGGTCGCCAGACTCCGGCTAACTGCTTCAAGACCGCCCTTGGTGATCATCGGCACGGAAACGGTCATACCGGCAATTGGGTTCACCACAAGCGAGGTGCCGATGCCGACCACACTGCCGCCAGATTTTTGCGCAAGCATCTGCTTTACGACGCCCTGCGTCACGTAGAGAAAACCTTCGATGTTGGTAGTTGAAAGCGCCTTGAAGTCCTCGGCCGTGTAGTCAGTGAAGGCTTTGCCGAAGAAGATGCCTGCGTTGTTCACCAGCGCGTCAATCGATCCAAACTTGCTGATCGCTGTCTCTACTACCTTGGCGGCTACGGCGCTTTCACCGATATTGCCGTCCACCAGAGCGAGCTGGCCTGACTCGGTGAATGCACCGGATTTCTTGATGTTGCGTGAGTTGGCTACGACGTTATAGCCCCGATCGAGGAACGCTTGCGCGACCCCCGCCCCAATGCCCTGCGATGCTCCGGTTACGATAACTGTTTTCTGTTTGGTTCCCATTTTTCAGCCTCCTTACGGCTGCGACTACACCATAAGAGATTCGCTAGGACTGATAGAGACTCGTCGTATATTCCAATCGGACGATAGGCATCTCCTATCGCCTCTCGATTATGTGTAACGCGTCTTCTGTCGAATCGCGGGCAGTTCTTCGTCGAGAAGTTCGAGGAACGATTTCAGGGCGATCGAAGGTTCCTTCTTCTTCCATGCAGCGACAAAGTCGATGCGGACGTCGTCGGGCTCCAGGCGGTAGAAGGAGACGTTGTCCGCGCGCAGGTTGCTCGCAGATGCGGAAACGATGGCGACGCCTTCGCCGGCTTCGACAGTGGCAAGCACCGAGTGCATATTGTTCAGCTCATTGTGCATGCGCGGCGAGAAGCCGTTGTCATTACAGGCGCGGATAATCGTGTCGTAGACCTCCGGGGAGCTTGCACGTTGAAAGGTAACGATTCGCTCACCTGCGAGATCCGCAATGCGAATGCGCTTTGCCTTGACCTTGCGGGTATTGGGAAACGCAACGACTAACGGTTCGCGGAAGAGCACGCGCGACTCATAGGACGAACTGCGATCGGCGGAAGGTGGGCGCGTGAAGCCGATGTCGATCTCTCCCCGATCAAACGCAATGTCCTGTCCACTCGGCACATTTTCTTCAAGGCGCAAAAAGACTCCTGGATGACGAGCCTTGTAGGCACGTAGCAGATCGGGGAGAAACTGGCAGGTAGCAAACCCCATGAAGCCGATTCCAAGCCTGCCTATCTCTCCTTTGGCAGCGCGCTTGGCAGTTGTAATCGATCGCTCTGCCTGCACGAGTGTTTTGATTGCTTCCTCATAGAAGACCTGCCCTTCAGGAGTAAGCCTGGCCACGCGGCCGTCACGCGAAAAAAGTTTGATACCAAGCTCGCTCTCAAGATCAGATACAGCCTCGCTGATCGAAGGCTGGGTAATATGCAGGTGGCGCGAAGCCTCCCGATATCCCTTCCACTGAACAACTGCTGTGAAATAACGTAGGTGTCTTAATTCCATGTGATAGGCACCCCCTATCAATGGATTAGACCATGCCCCTTGCCAGCTACCCCGAGCAGTCAGAAGTGTTGACGCTACAGGAGACGCGCTCTGAAGTATCTAGCAGAACTTGACAAATCGGCGCACTGAAAAGTCGGGCTGAAGGCCGCAGAATGGGATCTATAGATCAAGCCCCGGCCACTCGCCGGGGCTAACTCGTTTATTATGAATATTTTGAGTTCTAACTCGTTTATTATGAATATTTTACAAACGATAAAACCATGTAAGGGACATAATATACTTGAAGCACAAGTCCTTTGCGCGGGATAATGCTTTCAAGGGGTTACATCCGTGGAGATTAGTAGGCGAAGAAAACTCGGTGGGGTGGCCAGCGTGATCTTCGCCATTGTTCTGTGTGGGACTCAGATTATGGCGGACACGTGGCTCCGCGCTCATGCCCCCTTGGTGAACCCCATACTTTGGGCCGGAGCCGGAGCCGCTCTTTTATTTGGTCTAATGCACCTATTTTCCAAAGACGACCTTCCGGCCCCTCCGCCGCCACCCTCGCCACCAGCTTCATCTAGCGCAACAGCAACGGGAAACAATGCCACCATCTCGCCCACTATAAATGTGAACGTTGGGACGAATGCAAAAGAGATGGAGGAGCAGATTCGAGCCATCGCTTCTCAATATGGGGGTGGCGGCGTAATCATCAATGGGGTATTCGACAATGACCCACTCATTTATTTGGACCTTCAACCCGCATCGACGGATTGGCGGGATCGCGTTGTTTGCCACAACAGAGGGAAAAGCGTTGCGCACAACATTCAGATACAACCTATAAAACTGGCTGGACGCACCGTGACATTTTCTTCTATCGGATCAATCGGCCCCGATAAGGAGGCCGACGTGAACGTGAATGTCGATGTGGAAAGTGGAATAACCAGAGGCTGGCTTTTTCATTGGCTGTTGGAGGACTGGAGAAAGAAGGCCGAGGAACTAGTAGGGGATTGGCCCGTTCCAATGGTTGTGAATTATAACGACGCTCTAAATAGCCGGAAATTTACTGGAACATCGACTTTGGAGTTCCACGCCCTCAAATATCAGTACCTGCAACAGAGTTCACCGGAACGACTAAAACTGGAAAAGTTGTGGGATTTCAAGAATCCCCAATTCGCAGCGGAGAAACTATGAAACACGTGTACCACGAAGGCCCGGAAGCTCTAGAGCGTTTTGAAAAGGGAATGACCAAGCTGTTTCAGGCCCCCAAACCAGGGGCCAAGGCAATCGCCAAGAAAGCGGCGAAGCGGTCTACCAAATCTCGAAAAGGGTCAACTGCTCCGGGAGACGCGAAGTAGTTGCAGTAACGGCACGGACGGGTTTCTTGATGCCCCTCTTACCACGTCCCTGCCGAATCTGAGTGTGAGGTAGCACTGCCAGTGCCGGTAAGTTCGTTGTACGTCAAACGGTGTCCTGCGACGTTTCCCATCGCCTTCTCAAAGCGAAGAGTATCGTTCATTTTCTTGCCGCTGTTATTGAACCGAAAGACCTGCTCATTGAGGTACGCATCCAGATGAAAAGGTTCGACCGCAACATACGTGCCTTTCAGAGTCCGCTTCAACAGACTCCAGAAGTTCTCGATGCCTTGCGTGTGTACCTCGCCGCGCACATATTCCTGCATGTGATTCACCGTCTTATGGACAAACAGGTGAGTCGCATTGAGACCGTCATATCCCGGCCACTGATCGGTGTAGATGCGCGAACCCCAGCCGACGTTCTCAAGAATCTTGTTCTGCAACGTCTCGCGCTTTGCATTGGGAATGACCATCGCTCTAACCTCACGCGAATTGCGAGTCCGCATTCCCATCACAACAGCTTTCTTCTCGCCGTTCTGGTAGGCGATGCGGCGTTTGGTGTGCATGTTACGGGCTCTGCCGCCGATGAAGGTCTCGTCAATCTCCACCGGGTCTTTGGCGTACCCGCTGAGTTTTCCCTTCCGGGGCTGCATCACCTCGCGGATGCGGTGCAACATGAACCAAGCCGACTTCTGTGTAACCCCGACCGTCCGGGCCATCTCATAAGAGCTAATCCCGTTCTTGCAGTTGCTCATCATCCAGAAAGCAACCATCCACTTATCCAGACCGATAGGGGAATCCTCGAAAATAGTTCCAACTTTGAGGGTGAACTGCTTCTTGCAGGGGTTGCAGTACCAGATTTTCCGGGTCTTGATGAAGGAATGATTCTCCCCACCGCACCGGGGGCAAGCGACTATCCCATTGGGCCAGCGCAGGTTGAGGGCATACTGGAAAGCGCGGTCAGGGTCGGAGAAGAAAACTATCGCCTGTTGCAGTGTCTTAGGGCTGTCCATGACCTAAATGTACGCCTAAAACCTTTGTGCGTCAACTATATTATTACCCATGTAAGCTAAAGAATGCAAACGACTTACTCGAAAACCGCTACATAGGGGGTCCCCCTCCCAAAAACCAGGAAAAGCAAAAGGCCCCGAAGGGCCTTCGCTCAAACAGAAAGGAGCCAAATTTAGTCGATCGAAATCTTCCGCAGCAGCTTGAAGTCCGAGAGCATCTTGCCCGTACCCAGCACCACAGAAGCGAGCGGATCATCCGCAATCGACACCGGCAACCCGGTCTCCTCACGAATCCGCTTGTCGAGATTCTTGATCAGCGCGCCGCCGCCCGTCAGCACAATGCCGCGGTCCGAAATATCGGCCGAAAGCTCCGGAGGAGTCCGCTCCAGCGCCACGCGAATCGCATTGATGATCGTCGCAATGCACTCGCTCAAAGCCTCGCGAATCTCGGAATCTTCAATCGTGATCGTCTTCGGCACGCCTTCGATCAGGTTGCGGCCCTTGACCTCCATCGTGATCGGCTTGTCGAGCGGATAAGCCGAGCCCAGTGAGATCTTGATCTGCTCCGCGGTCCGTTCACCGACCAGAAGGTTGTATTTCCGCTTCAGGTAGGTCATCACGGCCTCGTCCATCTGGTTTCCGGCCATGCGAACCGAGCGCGAATAAACAATGCCTGCCAGCGAGATCACCGCAATATCGGTCGTTCCGCCGCCGATATCGACGACCATGTTTCCGCCCGGTTCCGTAATCGGCAAACCCGCACCAATGGCGGCCACCATAGCCTGCTCAACAAGATGTACCTCAGAGGCCTTGGCCCGGTAAGCCGAGTCCATAACCGCACGTTTTTCAACCTGAGTAATCTCGGAGGGAACACCGATCACGATTCGCGGATGCACCATCATCTTCCGGTTATGCGCCTTCTGGATGAAGTAGTTGAGCATCTTCTCCGTGTGCCGGAAGTCGGCGATCACCCCGTCTTTCATGGGCTTGATAGCCACGATGTTTCCCGGAGTGCGGCCAAGCATTTCCTTGGCCTCCTTGCCCACTGCTTCCACCTCGTTGGTGATCTTGTTCACCGCGATGATCGACGGTTCGTTGACGATGATTCCCTTGCCATGGGCGAAGACGAGCGTATTGGCCGTGCCCAGGTCGATGGCAAGGTCGCTCGAAAAGAGACTAAAGAGTGACCGCATATTGTGAATGCGGGAATAACGCAGTTGAAAAGTGTTCGAAGACATAGGTATTTCGGTCGTTTCCTGAAAAGAGGCTCCCATTAGTGTATCTCTTTCGCAAGTGCCAATTCAGGCTCTTGTCGAATCAGTAAGTCACTCGTTTGTGTCACTAATCCCGATTTGGCGCACCGTTGCGGCGTTTCCATCTTCCGCGCCACAAATGGATACAATCGAAAGCTGCATCAGTTTTACGGAGATAAAGAATGATTATCGGAGTGCCCAAGGAAGTGAAAGATCACGAGAGCCGCGTTGGCGTAACTCCAGCTGGCGCCAAAGCCCTCGTCGAAGCAGGACACAAGGTTCTCGTCGAGCACAACGCAGGCGCGCTCTCCGCCATGCCCGACGACGAATACCAGTCCGCCGGCGCCGAGATCGTCGGCTCCGCCCACGACGTCTGGCGCCTCGCCGAGATGGTCGTCAAGGTCAAGGAGCCCGTCGAGAAGGAGTACAAACACTTCCGAGATGACCTCGTCCTCTTCACCTACCTTCACCTCGCGCCGCTCACCGCCCTCACCGACGCACTCCTCGCAGCCAAGGTCACAGGCATTGCCTACGAGACCGTCCGCGACCGTACCGGCGCTCTCCCTCTCCTCACTCCCATGAGTGAAGTTGCTGGTCGCATGAGCGTCCAGGTCGGCGCAGCCTACCTCGAAAAGGAGCACGGAGGCCGCGGCGTCCTGCTCGGCGGCGTCCCAGGCGTTCCACCCGGCAACGTCTGCATCATCGGCGGAGGAGTCGTCGGCACCAACGCAGCGAAGATCGCTCTCGGCATGGGCGCCAACGTCACCCTGATCGACCTCAACCTCAACCGCCTCCGCGAGCTCGACGACATCTTCGGCGGTCGCATCCGAACGGTAGCCTCCAACAGCTACAACATCGAGCGCGCCGTCCGCGAAGCCGATCTGGTCATCGGTGGAGTCCTGATCCCCGGCGCCGCCGCTCCCAAAATCGTCACCAAGGCCATGGTGAGCAAGATGAAGAAGGGCGCAGTCATCGTCGACGTCGCCATCGACCAGGGCGGATGCATCGAGACTGCTCACCCCACCACGCACTCCAACCCCTCCTACGAGGTCGACGGAGTCGTGCATTACTGCGTCACCAACATGCCGGCCGCGGTGCCCAACACCTCCACGCTGGCGTTGACCAACGCAACCTTCCCCTATGTCCTGAAGATCGCTCGCCTCGGAGCAAACGCAGCCATCAGCGAAGACAAAGGGATCGCCGAAGGCGTAAACACCTTCAACGGCGTCCTGACCTACGGTGCAGTCGCCGCAGCGCAAAGACGTGACTGGCAGGCGGTAGCCAAGCTCGTCTAACTGCCGCAGCCATAGGAATCGAGAAAGAGAAGTCCTCTAACGCCTATAATCACGGGATTAGGAGGGCCCTTGCCATGGTCACACCCACGAACCGGCGAAAGTTCAAACTCGCCGCTATGGGAGCGAGTTTGCTCATCCTCTTCGTGGCCCTGGCCATGCTCAACGCCTTAACACCCAGCTTCCGAAGCCCGCCACTACCCAGCAGATCGTCATCTTCACCGGCCTGTCGATCGTTGCGTTTCTTCTTTTCGTCGCTGTCTTGATTCTCCTGGTTCGCAACGTCCTCAAGCTCTACGCCGATCAGCGCAGCCGCGTCATGGGAACGCGCCTCAGAACCCGCATGCTTTGGGGAGCTGTGTTGGTCAGCCTGATTCCCATCGCTTCGATGTTCGCCTTCAGCTACCTATTGCTCAACCGCGCTGTCGACCGCTGGTTCTCGCAACCAGTCACCGAGATGCGCGACGACAGTAACAACATGGCCCTTGAGCTGGCTCGTTACACCAGCGCCAACGCGCGCGCCGAAGCGGACGCCATCGCCTCCAGTCTGCCCGAACGATCGCCCGCGGTTCTTCCGCCAAAGCCGGAGATCGCTCCGCCTGCTCAAGCGGCGAGCCATTCGCCTCACAGATCCGTCCACGCCATGACTCGCGGCTCTTCTCATCCCGCTTCGCCGCCTGCCTCGCGTCAGGACCGCGAAGCGATTCACCAGGTTCTACGGCAACACCAGATCACTCTGCAGAACGGCTTCGCAGTGGTCTACCGCGACGGCCGCGTCTTCGCCTCGTTCCAGATGCCCCAGCGCGCTGGAGCGACCGCGGAGGTCAAACCCTGGCTTCCTGACCAGACCGCCGGGGACGACTCCGAAGAAGTCGCTCATGCGCCATCCGATCCGACGGACACAGCGATCCTGAACGCAGCCCAGCGCAGCGACCAACCCGTCTTCTCTCTCGGCACGACGGATTACGCGCTCGGAGCGACAACGCTCAAGGGAGGAAACATCGTCGTCGTCGGCCTCCCGATGCCCTTCGGATTGGCTGCGACGATGGCTAATCTACGCAAGAACGCCGAGGCGTATTGGGTTCTCTACAGCGAGCGTCGCCAGATCCGGGATCTCTACATGCTCCTGTTACTGATGATGACGAGTCTGGCTCTCTTTGCCTCCTGCTGGCTCGCGTTACACCTGTCCAAGCAGGTCACAAAGCCCGTAGAAGCACTGGCTGACGCAATGGAGGCCATCGCCTCCGGCGACTACGCCCATCGCGTGCGAGAGAGCGCAACCGAGGAGCTCGGCGAGTTAGTCCGTAGCTTCAACCATATGGCCGCCGATCTCGAGGACAGCCGTCGCGCGGTCGAACACTCCACCGTCCAGTTGAGCGCGGCCAACGCTGCCCTTGAGGCCCGCCGGGGTGAGCTTGAAACCATGCTCGAGACCATCCCGAACGGAGTCGCTACGTTGGATGCCGATCGTCGCATTGTGCTCGCCAATCGTGCCCTCAGCGAGATGATGGACCCTGGCGGTCAGCGCCCCTTTCTAGGGCTGGTCATGGACGATGTCTTTCCCCCTGAAGTCGCTGAGGTCCTCGACCGGCTCATCAAGCGAAGCCATCGCATGGGTTCAGCCTCAGGCGAAATCGAAATGACTAAACCCATTCGTGCCTCGAATGGCGGCACGATGAATCTGCTTGCGACAGTCGCCCTCCTTGAGATACCAACAGCCACTGAGCGTCTGCGTCGTGAGCATCAAGGCTATGTACTCGTGCTCGAAAACGCGACCGAGCTCCTTCGCGCGCAGAAACAATCCGCTTGGAAAGAGGTTGCACGTCGCGTTGCTCACGAGATCAAGAATCCGCTTACACCCATCAGCCTCAGTGCCGAACAAATTCGGCGTCATATCGATCGCCTTGCTCACGCTTTTTCTCCCAACGCGCAAGTTCCTCCATCCGAACCTCCGTCGATCGCGGTGATTCGGCGCTGCAGCGAGGTCATTAACTCTTCAGTGGAGAGTATGCGCTCCCTTGTCGATCAGTTTGCTGCTTTGGCCGAATTTCCGACCTCCCAGCCCAAGCCTGCCGATCTCAATACGATCATCGAAAACTCATTAGCCCTCTTCGCGGGCCGTATGCAATCTGTCCGGATCGTCCGCAAGCTGGCGCCCGACCTACCTCTGGTCATGGCCGACCCTGAAGCGCTTAAGCGCGCTCTCGGCAACCTTATCGACAACGCTGCCGAAGCCATGCAACGGAGCCTCTTTCGCGAGTTGCTACTTTCGACGTGCCTTCTGGAAAATGGCATGGTGGAGCTTGTCATCGCAGACACAGGTTCTGGCCTTACGGACGAGATGCGTGAACGCCTCTTCCTCCCCTACTTCTCAACAAAACAGCGAGGGACGGGCCTTGGCCTGGCGATTGCCGCAAAAATTATCCAGGAGCATCAAGGCAGCATTCGCGCAGAAAAGAATGAGCCGGCTGGGGCCAGGTTTATTGTCGAACTCTATCCCGCTTCTTCACCCGACGGCGATGCCGAGGCTCAACCTTCCATCAGTTCGTACTCGGCCGCCCTTAATGGTAATCACCGCGAGGCGCAACCTTTTAGTGGTCAAGCCACGGAGAACGCGGCGCCCGTCACGGAGGCGGAAGATCCTCTAGCTTCCATCATCGTCCGAGGAACAAAATGAACCACGTACTTATCGTCGATGACGAGGCAGAGATCCGCGACTCACTGGAGAGTATCCTGCGGGAGGAGAATTATCTCGTCACCACAGCGGCGACTGCGACGGAGGCGCTTGAACTGCTTCGGGATGCTGCGTACGATGTCGTCCTGCTCGATATCTGGCTACCAGATCGAGATGGCTTGGACGCGCTTATTGAGATCCGCCAACTGGAGCCGTCGAACGTTCCAGAGGTCATCATCATCAGTGGTCACGGGACGATTGAAGCCGCAGTGCGGGCGACTAAGCTTGGTGCATACGATTTTCTGGAGAAGCCACTCTCGCTCGACCGCACTCTCATCGTTTTAAAAAATGCGATGAAAGCGCGCCAAATGCGCGAGGATAACCAGGAGTTTGCGCGGCAACTGACGCGAGGGACTGTCACTGGCAACTCAGTGCCAATGAAGGCACTGCGCCAACAGATCAAACTGATGGCTCCCACCAATGGACGGGTGCTGATCTTTGGCGAGTCAGGTACAGGCAAAGAGCTTATTGGGAGAACGATGCACGCCGAAAGTCTTCGCAGGGAGCGGCCCTTCGTTGAACTCAATTGTGCTGCGATTCCCGAGGATTACATCGAGAGTGAACTCTTCGGGCATCGCCACGGCGCTATTCCTGGGGGACCCGCGGAAAAACGGGGCACATTCGAACGCGCAGATGGGGGAACGCTGTTTCTGGACGAGGTCGGCGATATGAGTCTGAAGACGCAGGCCAAAGTGCTGCGCGCTCTCGATGAACAGCGGTTCCTTCCAGTGGGCGCTTCGCATCCGGTTCATGTCGACGTTCGAGTGATCGCGGCCACAAATAAAGACCTCGAAGAGGAGATAGCTCGCGGCAATTTTCGAGAGGATCTCTTCTACCGGCTCAATGTCATCCCCTTCTTTGTTCCTCCGCTCCGTGAACGCAAGGAAGATATCCCTCTTTTGGTCAAGGAGTTTCTACAACAGTTCGGCTCCGAATACGGCAGGCCGCATGTCGAGATGACAGAAGACGCATTGGCCGCGCTGAAGCAGTACCACTGGCCGGGCAATGTGCGGGAGCTTCGCAATCTGATAGAGCGGGTTTTGATTCTCAACCCCAAGACACTTCGCATCGAACGCAGGCATCTCCCCATGCTCGTCTACAGAGACTCTGCGCGCGATACCGGGAGAGCCAATGGACGGGAGGAGTTTACTTCGCTACTACAGGCCCGTGAGGCGTACGAGCGGGAGTACATCCTCAAAAAGCTCGAAGAATTCCACGGCAACGTCAGCCGCGCAGCCGAAGGACTAGGCCTCGAGCGTAGTCATCTCTACCGCAAGATGAAGGCTCTTGGCGTCAGCATCAAAGAATAATCATCGTGTGGACCGCCGAAGGATCGCCGAATTTGCCGGCGTTAGCGTGGTTGATGTCGACTTCCATAAGAGCCAAGCTGCCCACAGGTTGCATCCTACGAGAACCGCTAAGGTGTAACAGATGTTAAGGTGCAAGAAGGTCAGACGAATTGGCTCCATCCACGCAGAGGCCAGGTGCATCCCGAGGAGCGCGGAGACAATCGAGAACGGCCAGCCACGCCAGACGCGCGGAATCACCGTTGGCAGATAGACAAGGAACAATGGCCAACCGTAGTCGAATAACCTTGCCAGGGTTGCTCCGCACACCGGAGCAAGCAAAAAAACAAGGGTGCCATAAATCGCCGCGACGCAAAGATAAGGTTCCTCGCGCGGAAGCAATTTGTGAAGAGGAGTTCGCCAGATCAGAAAGAGGGCGACGCAGGTTCCGAGACCAAAGGACGTTAACAATTGAACTGCGGTAGAAACCTGATAGATCCAGTCATACGGACCGTATCCGACCTGATGGATGCTGCCCAGATGCAGCCAGCGAGGGATGTCCCAGACGCGGATCGGAACCGTTGGCTGCAAGGTATTAGTCCACAAGGTCAGGCCGAAGACGTTTCTTGAAAGATTCCAGGGGATCTTGCCGATCAGATAAAGCGTGTCGTTGATGTTGTGCTGATTTGCGAGAGCGTGCCGAGTTGCGAACTTAGAAGCGGCGAGGCCGACAAGTGTCCCAGCGAACTGAATCAGGGCAACTCGACGTCCTGCGAGCCACCAAAGCACCGGCACCGCCACCGCCGCGATGAGGACGGTGGATTCCCGTGCCAGGAACATTACTGCAAGCATTGCGGCTGCCCAACCCCACCATCGTCTTCGAAGAAGCATCAGATAGATTATGCATAACGCCGCGTGGAACAAATCAGGGAGGAAGTAGTTCGTAAAGTTTCGCACCCAGAAGGGAAGCGGTATCAGCGCTAGAAGCAGCCAACGGTCGCGTTCTAAGTCCACGACAGAAACAAGGACGCCGTATAGAAGCGTCCATCCGCTGATCAAACCCAATGTAAGGAAGCCTTTTGTAGTCGAACTTCCTGTCAGATCTGCGAACAACCTCGCCGTCGCCGGCTCCAGAAAGCGGAACGCGAACGGCTTCATCACTGGCGTTCCGTCCGCCATGGCCTGATAGTCTCCGGAATCGGGGTCGATGTAGGGATAGCTCCTGACTATCTGCCAAACCGTCAACATCGTTAACGTTGCAAGCAAGGCAGCTATCCACCGCGACGCCCTTTTGTTGCTGGAGGCCGATTCTGCAACATGAGTAGTTACAAAACCATCCTTTTCCTCAAATTTCTGGATGGATGTCGATTTGTTCAGACGTTGTCCTCGTCGTAATGAAAATACCTTTTGGGAGCTGCCTTTTACCTAGACTCTTACTCATCTGCCTGCTTTTCTGCGATTTGCTCCAACTGCCTTCGCCAATCGAGCTCTTCAACGAAACTGCGGCTCGATCGCCACTCTTCCTGTACCTTCACGAACAATTCAAGAAAAACCCTCGTTCCCAGGAGGGATTCGATTTCCTTCCGCGCGGCTGTGCCTATTCGTTTCAGCATCTCGCCCTGTTTTCCGATCAGGATTGCCTTCTGGCCTGTTCGTTCGCAATAGATCGCCGCCGCAATCTTGGTCACAGGCAATCTGCCGTTTTTCATTTTCTTCGTCGATGCCGGTTCTTCGTATCTCTCGATTACTACGGCAGTGGCATAAGGTACTTCTTCACCAGTTAGCATGAGAATTTTTTCGCGAATCAACTCTGCGACAAGAAATCGTTCCGGTTGATCTGTCAACTGGTGCTTCGGGAAATATCGTTGTCCTTCCTTCAACCGACCTACGACCTTATCGAGAAGTAACTCCAAGCCCTCTTTCTTTCGCGCCGAGATTGGAATGACCTCGGCAAACGGGTAAATCTCGGACCAGTGAGCAATGAGCGGCAAAAGGTGCTTTTTGGGTACGGCGTCCATCTTGTTGAGAACCAGGATTACCGGACACTCCAGCTTCTTGATGAGCGACAAAGCAAAATCATCCTCGGTAACGGACATCGCCCGGCGCGAGGCGGTGAACTTTTTCCCTTGCTCGCCCTGATGTAGACGGTGGGTTGCATCGACAAGAAACAGAACCGCGTCGCGAGACTCCAACGCATCATGGACCTCCTGCATCATACGGCGGTCCAACTGGGTATCAGGTTTGTGAATTCCTGGGGTGTCCACCAATATGACCTGGGCTGCAGGGTGGCCCGGTTCACCCTGGGTCTTCTTCTTAAGTGGAACCTCGAGCACTCCATGGATTCGAGTGCGCGTCGTCTGGGGCTTATGCGTGACAATGGCGAGCTTCTGGCCCAGGAGGGCATTTAGCAAAGTGGACTTTCCCGCATTGGGGCGACCGACGATGGAGACGAAACCTGAACGAAAGGCCATTCCCTTTATTATGCGCTCCCACTGCTTGTGGGGCGCTCTCCAATTCGACCTCGCTCTATTTCGCCGGCGCGTTTGTTTCTTTTTGATAAGCCTGGCTCAGAGTCCCCTTAGCCTTTGCTAGTCCCAAAAGCGTCGGATAGAACTGGACAAATGTGGTATCCACTGCGGCATGGCCTTCGTGACATGCGTAGCAGTCAGCCGGTCTCTTCACCAACTTGGCGCTTCCCGGTCCCTGGAACTCGAAGAAACCCCAACCGCCTTCCAAACTGGCGTCTTTTACATGAACTTCCATGCCCATCACTTCCTGGGATTGTGTATGGCCGCGCTTGTTGATGGAACTTGCTCCTTCGGCCCCACGGACCTCCAACACCAGAGTCGTCTTGTCCGGCCACAATCCCGTCTCCTGGAAGGCGCGGTAAGCCGGAGAATTAACAAATACATTGTCGAACATCGAATGTCCTGCCATCGCAGGATTTGGGCTATAGCTCATGTCCACGCCGGAGGTTAGAAAAATCCACTCCCTGTATCGTTCGGGCATCTTCAACTCACCGCTTGCCGTGTAAATCGGTCCGTCCTCGAGGGGCAGCCTGCTGCAAGGCACTTCGGGCTGAACGGTTCTGGGGCTGTGGAACCATCGCTAGTAGTATCAATACAAAAGCAGAACGCATCGCGAATACCCCGCTTTGTAAGGTTTCAGAATCTCAAAAAATCGTTTCCGCAAGCGAATCTGGAGAAAAGTTGACGTCCGCATCCATCCCGCCACCTGCGTCGGGGGCTCAATTCGCGGATAATTAGTCATAGCTGATGGAATCTTTTTTCACACGTTTCAAAAATGTTCTCGTTCTGGTCGCGATCCTGCTTGCCCAGACCATTGGCCTCGCCGTCCAGGTCCGTCGCCCAGCTGAGTCTGGTGCCCCGGATGGTTCGAGCGTTACGCTGATCCGCTATTGGGCCGTCCTCACCATTACGCCTTTGGAACGGCTCTTCCATGGTTTCGGGTACAACGTGCGTCAAGCCTGGTCCAACTATATTGACCTGCGACATACTCGTCAGCAGAACCACGATCTACAGCAACAGATCGCCCGCCTTCGAATCGAACAGGCCGCGCTGTCTGAAGATGCTATCCAAGGCCACCGCCTCCAGGCCCTCCTTGACTTCCAACAGCATTACGTCACCTCCACAGTTGCCGCGCAGGTTATCGGAACCAGCGGCAGCGATCTCTCCCGCATCCTTTATATCGACAAGGGCGCAAAGGATGGTCTTAGACCGGACCAGGCGGTGATCACACCCGACGGCATTGTCGGGAAAATCCGCGACGTCTTCCCCAATAACACATCGCAGGTGCTACTCATCAATGACCAGACCTCCGGCGCGGGTGTCCTGCTCGCCTCCACACGCCTTCGCGCCATTCTTCGCGGTAGCCCAACTGGGCAAATAATGATCAACAATCTCACCCCGGACTCCCGCATCAAGGCAGGAGAGCAGGTGCTCACTTCCGGCGGAGATCTTGTCTACCCCCGAGGACTACCCGTCGGTACCATCGAGTCTATAAAGCTTGACCCCGATCATCAGCCCTACACCCTTATCCAACTTCATCCTGCCGCCAATCTAAATCAGCTCGAGGAGGTCCTCGTCATCACAGGCACACAGGCGGCGCTGCCAGCCGAGGCCAAACATGACCTGGCGTTGGGAGCAGCAACCGCAGAGGCGCAGGCTGCCGCTAAGCAACTCGCAGATCAGCAAGCTGCAGAAGCCGCCGCCAAATCCGCAGCGCAAATAGTCGCGGACCGTCTTCCAAGTCTGCATGACGCCGAGACGACAGATACAACTGCTGCCGCTCAGGGTGTAGCCCCCGCGAACCCCGGGGGAGTGGTGCCCAAACCTCTTCCGACCGTTCATCCCGACCGGTACACCCAAGGCTCAACGCCACCGGCATCCGACTTAAAGCCAGGGGCAGCTGAGGGCAATGCCGCAACTCCAACGTCCCCAAAGGTTCAACCTCAAAACGATACGCCTGCAGTCCCAAGCAAACCGCGCAAATCCCCACCCGATTCAACCCAGACTCCGAACCCTCAACTCTGACCATTACAAAGAAGCTCCTCAACGGAACAAATTTAGTAAGAAAACCGACTTAATGGCCACGCGCAGCTACACATCCCGCAGAGAACTCGAGCAGCACACCTTTCATCCAGCCGTGACTGTGCTGGTTCCGCTCACCGCGGTTTTGCTGCAGGCCTTTCTTCCGAGGCCTTTTCCTCGGCTTGCCATTCTGGATCTTCCGCTCATCATTACCGTTTTCTTCGCGGTATCGCGTCGAAACCCGGTCGCGGGAACGCTTACCGGCGCCTCAATTGGATTGTTGCAGGATGCCCTGACGAACCAGCCGATCGGGGTCAACGGCATGGCAAAATCCGTCATCGGGTATATCGCTGCTAGTATTGGGATTCAGATCGACGTTGAGAATCTAACCACCCGCGTTATCATCAACTTCGGTTTCTTCCTGCTCAATAGCCTTTTGTTATTTCTCATTAACCGGCGCCTTCTTGGACACTCTGACTTCCATCTTCACTGGATTCACGAATTGCTGCGCGCCGTCATCAACACAATCGTGGCCCTTCCGATCTTTTTCCTGCTGGATAACACGAAGCGAACCGAATAAGACCTGTCCTGTCCTCACCCGTCTAACGAACAACCTTGGTACATAGCGTTCTTTAGATCAACGCCGCGGTGCCAGTCATAAACTAGAAATAAGCATGGAACCAACTCCCCATCCCGAAGCCGCAAACATTGGTCCTACCGGCAAAGCCGAGAAACTGCCTTCCACCAAGCTTCACTCCGTTCAGTATCTCGTTGCGCTGATTCTCGCCGTTCTCATTGCTGGTCTGTGGCGTCTTCAGGTTCTCAACTCAGACAGCTTTCGTTCACTAGCCGAGGCGAACCGCATTCGCAAGGTACCCATCCTTGCGCCGCGCGGAAAAATCTTTGATCGCGAAGGCCGTCTCCTCGTCGACAACTATCCCTCGGTCACCTGCTATCTACTTCGCGAGCAGGTGAAGGACCTGAACGCGGATCTTCCTCTCATATCCGAAGGTCTTCATATTCCTGTGGATCAGATCCAGGCAACGGTGCGCCGTTACCAAATAGCTCCCACATATCAGCCAATCCCGCTCAAACAGGACATCACACCAGATGAGCAGGCGTTTATTGCTGCACATCGCGATGAGCTTCCCGAACTCGAGACTCTCGACGAGCAGCGCCGCCTTTATCCACCGGATGGCTTTGCTGCTCACCTCATCGGGTATGTTGGCGAGGTCTCCGAACAGATGCTCGCGAACGATGACCGCTACTCTCTTTATTCCCCCGGTGACGTGGTGGGCCGCTCCGGAGTGGAGGCAACCTACGATGCATTGCTCCGGGGGACGGACGGGAGCCGCGACGTCATCGTCAATAGCCATGGCAAAGAGCTGGGGCATCTTGGCCAAGAACTGGCCGTTCCCGGCAAAGATCTACGCCTAACCATCGATCTCGATATTCAGATGGCGGCCGAAAAGGTCCTAGAAGGAAAAATTGGCGCCATCGTCGCCATGGACCCGCATACCGGTGAAATTCTCGCGATGGCCTCCCGCCCGACCTTTGACCCCAATCAATTCGCTGTTCGCCTCACCAAGAGTTATTGGAACGAGATTCTGAATAACCCTGATCATCCTCTGCTCAACAAGACTATCCAAGCCCAACTCGCTCCAGGAAGCACGTTCAAGATCGTCATGTCGGTTGCGGGTCTTCAAGAGGGCGTTGCACAAACCATGCATGTCCCATGCAATGGGGGAGCTACTTTTTACGGGCACTTCTTCAGTTGTGACAGGCACCACGGTATGGTCGACATCAATAACGCTATTCCGTTCTCCTGCGACACGTTCTATTACACCCTCGCTAATCGCCTTGGCATCGACACCATCGCGAAATACGCCACTTCACTAGGGCTAGGCCAGAAAACGGGCGTCGACCTACCCGATGAGGTTTCGGGTAACATGCCTTCCACCCTCTGGAAACTCAAAACCCAGCATGAGAAATGGTATGCCGGAGAGACTATCTCCGTCGGCATCGGTCAAGGCGCCGTTACCGCAACTCCCATCCAACTTGCGCGTGCGCTCAGTGGCATCGCCTCCGGCGGAGTTCTTCGCCGCCCGCACGTAGTATTCCCCGACGAAGTGCCGCCACAGATGCTCGAAGCGGTCCGCGAATCCTACCCCGGCTCTGGCGATGCCACCATTCCCCTCACGCCAGAGAACTGGCAGATCATTACCGACGCCATGGCGGACGTTACGAGCAGCCCTATCGGCACTGCTTACATCGCGCACCTGGACGGCGTGGACTTCGCGGGAAAGACAGGCACTGCCGATGTTGTCGGCGGACGCGTAAAAAATAGCACAAACAAAAGCACAATCCCTAACGCTTGGTTTGTAGGAATGACTCCCCGCCGCAACCCTGACATCGTAGTAGCCGTCCTCTGGGAGCACGGCTACTGGGGTAACAACTCCGCCAAATTGGCTGCGCAAGTTATCAATGCGTTCGTAACCAAGCAACGTAAGCGCGACAACAATATCCGTATCGCAGATGTTCCTTCGGCCAAGCCATCTTCCAACGCGAAGCCATCTGCCCCGAGCGCCGAATAGCTTGCTCTGAACACATTATCGCGAAGCCTCCTGTTTGGGTTTGCCCAACCGCATATTGAACCCAATCATCCCGCCGGTAACGTTGATACCGTTATCCAAATACTTTGGTTCAGATAAGTACAAATTGGACACATGCATGTAACTAGGGCCAAGAGAGACGCTGTACCGAGGATTGAAGTTGTAACGGACTCCTGCACCTAACCAGAGAGTAAAAGTGAAATTCTGCCCTTGAGCCCATTCCACTCCGTCTGGCCCTTTCGCGTCGATGAACCCGGCGCCCGCGCGAAACTCAAAGTAGGGAGCAGTTCTCCAATTGCGGTGAACAAAGTTTCGCCGGACACCGAGATCGAAGGCTCCATAAACTTTTTCAGGGCCTCTAGGAATTGCCGTAAGGGATAGGCTAGCGGTGAGATCGGTATTGCCACGCAGAATCCATGGCCCACTTATTTTGCCCATGTGCCATCGGAGCGATGGAAAGATAGGCACCAGCGTGTAGTGAAGAGGCTTTTGTGAGTAATCTCCTCCGACAAAGACGTCGAAGACGAAAGGGATATTGATTGGGAGAGCACCTGTTTCGAGGGAGAATTCGAGCTTGTTTTTATAGTAGATGTCTGTGTTGAAATCAGAAGTGGCAGGTTTGGAAACTGATATTACCGCGTAGGAAGACTCCGCCCTCGAATCTTGGCCCTTGGACACCGCAGGCAGCGTGACACATGCCAGTATCAAGACGAATGATTTCAGTGTTCGCTCGGCCATTTGAAAGAAAATGCCTACAACTTGCGCTCAAGCCTTCATCCGGAAGAACCGAAGATTACAAAAGTCTTGCCGTTGTCTCACACACTTTGATTGGTTTTCAGCGGTTGAGGATTAAAGTATCACGTCACTCCGTTGGAGCCACATTATCCCGCTGGTTCTCTGTATTCGTCCTGAAAATTCGCTCGGACTGCGATGCGGAACTAGGTACACTATGGCCAAGCATGACCCGCCTCTCTTCTTACCGCGACTTCGATTGGGTTCTCCTGGGCTTTGTTCTTCTGCTTTCGCTCATTTCAGTCCTGGAGATCAAGTCGGCCACACTTCACACTAAGTTTCATGGTTTCGACCACAAGCAGATAGGATTTCTAGCCGTTGGTCTGCTTCTCATGTTCTTGATTTCATTGATCGATTACCATCGCCTTCTGGACATTGCTCCGTGGGCTTATGGGATCAGCATTCTATCGCTGATCGCGGTTCTTGCTGTGGGCACGAAAGTTCTTGGCGGCAAACGGTGGATTAATCTCGGTCATGGCTTTCATTTCCAGCCCTCTGAGTGGGTGAAACTCATTCTTATCGTTTCGGTTGCGCGTTATTTCTGGGGATTGGCAGGCAGGGAGCTTTCGTGGAGAGATATAGCTAAAGCCTCTGCTTTGGTGGGAATTCCGATGGTTTTTGTTCTCAAGCAGCCTGATCTGGGTACGGCGCTTACCTATTTGCCGATACTTATTTGCGGGTTGTTTTTGGGGGGGATTCGGTTTCGGCAGGCTGTACTGATTTTGCTGGGTCTTGCTCTGGTTGTCGGCGTTGCGATCAAAAGTGGCAAACATCTCAAGCCTTATCAACAAGCTAGGATCAATGCCTTTATCAATCCGGATTCGGATCCTCGGGGGTCCGGGTATCAGATTCGGCAGTCTTTAATTGCGGTTGGGGCGGGTGGAGTGTGGGGAAAAGGGACGAATAAGGGGACTCAGACGCAGGGGGACTTTTTGCCGATTCCTTATACGGATTTTATATTTGCGGCGTTTTGCGAGGAGCATGGTTTTGTGGGGGCGGTTGGGGTTTTGGTGCTTTATTTTCTTATTCTTATGCGGTTGATTCAGAATGCGCAGACGGCTTCGGATCTGCCGGGGAGTTTCATCATCATGGGTGTGGTGGCGGTGATTGTCTTTCAGGTGGCGGTGAACGTGGGGATGGTGGTTGGGCTGATGCCGGTGACGGGAATTCCTTTGCCTTTGCTGAGTTATGGAGGGTCTTCGGTGCTGTTTACGTTCATGGCGCTGGGGATTGTGATGAATATCCGGATGCGGCGGTTTGTGAATTAGGGGATTTTTCCCTGGCCTGGTGGAGGGGCGTTTTTGCAGGGGGTTTTGCCAAAAACAGGGTTTTTCTTGATGGTTTTTGATGGTGAATTCGTGGTGAGTGCGTGGTGAAACGTGGTGCGAAAGATGGTTCAATTTTGCCATCTGATTTTTGCCACTTTTTCAAACTTATTTTTTTACTCATTCCCGTTTTGGGAAAAGGAATCGCAAGGTTGGGGGAGATCGCGGGTGGTTGGCGGATGGGATACGGGGCTGACCCCGACTGGCATCTGTAACGGCTTTAGTGCAATACTGTATTAACACCTGTTCGGCTGTAGATGCCGCTCAGCGTAAGGCTCCGCTATTTCAGGCGCAAGGTCGCCGGTGAGCGGGATAGAGATTTTTATAAGAAAAGGCCGGCCCAGACGAGAGACATCAATCCGTTGGCCGGACAGGTTTTGAGGGAAATGATTGCATCCGGATGGCAAACGGCCCCGCCTCAGGTGATGGACTCTGAGGTTGTTCTGGTCACAGATCCGACATGCCCGCAGTTGCCTGAAGCATCCCCCCGTGTTCGCGATTTACCCGGTATTGCCACCTCGGCGTCCCCCTGGGGCGCTCATTCGGCTGAGCTGTCAGATTCGCTCGCACCGGTCATCGAGTTTTGTTCACGCGCTTCTGCATCCCGCAACCTG
This sequence comes from uncultured Acidobacteriaceae bacterium, assembly GCA_963841335.1. GTDB lineage: Bacteria > Acidobacteriota > Terriglobia > Terriglobales > Acidobacteriaceae > Edaphobacter. Next base: position 3,317,719 of record CAWJCF010000001.1, read on the forward strand.
TCCCATCCACGGTGAGCCAACCCTGGCCTTGACGCCAGGCAAAAACTCGCGATCTACCTCTGTCTCGGTCTGCCGCTCGAACCTCCAAGGAGGGCGGGCAGAAAGAGCACAGAATGTCGAAAGAAATATACATCAGCAGTACCCCCCACGAGACCCGTCTCGCCATCGTCGAAAACGACGCCCTGACAGAGATTTATTACGAGCGCGAGAATGAGTACACGCTTGCGGGTTCGATCTATAACGGCAAGGTGACACGGGTTCTTCCGGGGATGCAGTCATCCTTTGTGGACATCGGGCTTGAGCGCGATGCCTTCCTTTACATCACAGACTTTATGGAAGAGGCTGGCGATACCGCCGACTTCGATACGAATGGCAATGGCGATTCCAACCGCCGTTCCGAGGGACGCCGCGGCGAGCGCAACGGCGGTGCGGTAACGCTGGAGGGCAGCCTTGCTGCTCCTGCGGAAGAGGCGGGAAGCACCCGCAATGATCGCAATGGCCGGGGCGATAGGGGACGTGGGCGTGGACGGGGTCGCGATCGTGACCGCGGGGGGAACCGGGATCGTCAGGCTTCTCCAGAGTTGACCCAGGGGTCGCCCGAGACGGAGGAGGGGCAGGAGCTCTTCTCGGAGGAGTTTAACCAACCCATCGAGTTTTCCGCCGAGAGCGCGCCGGTTCTGAGCGAGGACACGAACGTAGGCGAAGGGGCTCCGGGCGCAGATGGCACACGCCGATGGCGCGGGCGTCGGGGACGCCGCCGTGGCCGTGGGCCGCGTGAGGAGTCGTCGCAGGTGGCGGGAGAGCGGACGGAGAGCGTACCGGCGGAGGCTTCCGGTTATGACGCTCCTTCTGAAGGAGACGATGAGGAATCGTTCGATCTTGATGCCGCGGCAAACGCGCCTGTGTCGAGTGAGCCTGTCGATTCGACTGCGGAGGTGATTGGTTACGGCCAGGAGAACGTCGGCCGTAGTGAGCGGGGCCGTAACGATGCGGGCGGCAACGACCGGGGCGACCGCAATAATCGCGGAGGCAGGGACCGTAACCGAGGCGGACGTAGCGACCGAGGTGATCGTGGTGATCGTGGAGGCCGCGAGGCTCGCGTGCCGCGCGGGTTTGCACCGCGGGTTGCATTTTATGGGGTGGACGATGCTCCGGCGCACGACGTTCCTGAAGGGGGCGCTGTCGAGCCGATTATTCTTCCGGGCGAGTCGCTTTCGAAGTATCGCAAGGATGCCGAGACGGCATCGTCTGCGCCAACAGCGGTGAAGCCGGTTGAGAGCAATGTGATTGTTCCTTCGGCGCCGGGTTACATCGTTCCTAATGGATGGGATGGCGGTGCGACCCTGCCGGGAGAGTCTTTGTCCAGGCACCGTCGCGGTGAAGAGGTACGGCAGCCACGTGCAGAGCGGCGTGAGCGGCAGGAGGCGAGTTACCGCAACGCCCCTGCGGCACCTGAGGTGCATGCAAGCGTTGTCGAGGCCCCGGAGCACGCGACTGAGGCTTTTGTTGAAGAGGTACACGAGGTTGTGGTGCCGGTTGACTACGAGCCTACGGATGCATCGGCTTCTTACCGGATCGACCCTGTCGCTCCGAGCGAGTTCCGCCAGAGTGCACCGGTTCTTGAGGAGTCTGAGGTTGTCGAGGCCGCTGAGGTTGCTGAGACGCATGCCCTGGAGAGCAGCTCTGCGCACCGCGTTACTCCGTCGCCTGAACGGCACGAAGCGCCCATCGTTTCTGAGTTTGAGAAGTTTGATTGGCAGACATCTTCGGCGCAGGTTCATACCGAGGCTGTTGAACCTGCTCATGACATCACGACGCTGCATGCGACGGGCGACCTGACGTCTGAGGCTCCTGCGTCCACGTTCATCCCGAGCGCTGGGGCGCTTGTGGAGGAGACGCTGGATGAGGAGGACTACAACACGACCCTGCATGCCAGTGCGATCGAAGAGATGGACGACTTCGACGAAGAGGAGACTCTGGAAGGAGCCGCAGACCTGGGCACGATGCTGCGGGAGATGTCGATCGATCAGATTACGCGCTCGGGCGTCGAGGAAGAGGTTGAGGAAGGGGAGGATTTCGAAGAAGAGGATGCGCTTCACGATCCTGTTTATGGAAATGTTGAGATCGGCGACGAAGAGGATGAGGAAGAGCTCGACGAAGCCGACACGGAAGAGGATGTGATCCACGAAGAGATTGGCGATGAGGTTGAGGCGCCAGCGGAGGGCGACGGTGCGCGAGTGGATGCGGCTCCTGCGCCGAGCCGGTCTCGCGAGGGTGATCGTGGCCGCGGGCGACGTGACGGAAGGCGTGACCGCTTTGGACGGAGCGATCGGGGGGATCGTCCCCGGTATGCAGGGGGTGCCGGCGACCGCGAGCGGAGTGGTGGAGGGCGTGACCGCCGTGGCGGGCGCAGCTCGATGCAGTCGACGAATCTGCCGGCGATCAATGAACTGTTGAAGCCGGGGCAGGAGATTCTGGTTCAAATTGCGAAGGAGCCGATTGCGAAGAAGGGCGCGCGCATCACGTCGCATATTGCGCTGCCGGGACGGTTCCTTGTGTTTATGCCGACGGTGAATCATACGGGGGTTTCGCGGAAGATTGAGTCGGATGGCGAGCGGCGGCGGCTGAAGGAGATTCTGCTGAGCGAGAAGGGCGAGGCGTCGGGCGGATTTATCGTGCGCACGGCGGCCTCGGGCGCGAGCGAAGAGGAGCTGCGCAGCGATCTTAGGTTCCTTCTGAATCTTTGGGCGGACATCAAGCAGCGGTCGGAGTCTTCGAAGTCGCCTGCGCTGATCTATCACGACCTGAACCTGGTGGAGCGGATTCTGCGTGACCAGGTGACGGATAATTTCTCTGCGATCTGGGTTGATTCTGAGGAGAACTACGAGCGGATTCTGCGCTTCCTGCAACGGTTCCAGCCTTCGCTGATTCGGCGGGTAAAGCTGTACACGAAGGAGACTCCGCTTTTCGAGCAGTTCGGGATTACGGAAGAGATCAACAAGGGTTTGCGGAGCAAGGTGTGGCTGAAGTCGGGCGGATCGATTGTGATCAACCAGACGGAGGCGCTGGTGGCCATCGATATCAACACGGGCAAGTTTGTTGGCAAGACGGCGCGTCTGGAAGACACGATTGTGAAGACGAACCTGGATGCGATTCCGGAGATTGTGCGGCAGATCCGGCTGCGCGATCTGGGCGGGATTATCATCATCGACTTCATTGATATGGATGAGCGGAAGAATCGGAACCGCGTGATGGCTGCGCTGGAGGAGGAGCTGAAGAACGACCGGGCTCCTTCGAAGGTGCTTCAGTTCAATGATTTTGGACTGGTGGCGATTACTCGCAAGCGGGTGAAGCAGTCGCTGGAACGGACGCTGTCGACGACTTGCAATATCTGCACGGGCACGGGCATGGTGAAGTCGCCGGTGACGGTGTGCAACGATATTTATATCGAGATGCGCAAGATGCAGCGGCACCTGGAGCGCGGCGATGTGATGCTGCGGGTGAATCCTGACGTGGTGAAGCAGCTGAAGGCGCCGGGCACGAAGTGGCTTCAGGAGATGGAAGAGATGGTGGGCAAGACGATTCTGGTGAAATCTGATCCGAGTTTGCACCCGGAACAGTTCGATATCCACTAGAATAAATTCGGCGACCGAGTTCGCTGTGAAACCGACGGGCGTCCTCTGATGGACGCCCGTAGCTTTTCATTTGTCAGGGAATTGTCATCGTACAAGTGACAGAATCTACTGAATTGCTGTCATCCAAAACCGTGTTTCGTGCGTCATACACAACAAGATGACGTGAGTCGGGTTCAAGCCACTTAAGGATTTCGCAGCATTAAGGGAGCTACATCGAGATGCACATAGTGATCAGCAGGAATTGCCTCTGTTCCTTTCTTGGCCGCATTGCGGCAGTCACACTATTCAGCGTTGCGGGCACGGCAGGGCTGCGCGCGCAACAGTCTTCCGGCACGACTTCTTCGCTGCCCCCGGTGGATCTTAAGTCAGCTTTGTCTGCGCCGATTGATCTGACGGCGGCGAGCGATCTGAACTACTCGAGCAGCGTGGGGAGCGCGGAGATGGCCGATGCGGAGTCGTTTACGCTGAGCAATGACTCCGGGCAGCCGCCACCGCGCCGGAAGTACAGCAAGCCGAACTATGCGGATAGCCATACGAATAGCGATGGATCTGCGAAGTATACGTTTTTTGTGGGCGGTGGATTCACGCTGCCCGTCGGCGGCACGCACAACTACGCGACGACGAGCTGGAAGGTTCAGGCGGGTGGCGGACGCAACTTCAATAAGAAGTATGGCGTGATGCTGCAGTTTGACTATGACAAGTTTGGAATGCAGACGAATACGCTGAATAATCAGCTGTTTTTGTACAACGCGCTGTGCGGTGCGCAGCCGAACTGCCAGTTGTCGCAGCTTGGCGGAAACATTCATGACTGGTCGTTTACGGTGAACCCGATCATGAATTTTTATAGTTCGGATACGATTGGCGCGTATGCGGTGGTTGGTCTCGGGTTCTATCACAAGTACACGCAGTTCACGACGCCGTCGATTGGCGAATATTGCGATCCGTTCTATGGCTGCTATACGTATTCTGCGAATCAGCCGGTGGATTGGTATACGAGCAATGCATTTGGAGTGAATGGCGGCGTTGGGATGACGTATAAGTTTTCGCGGTTCGCGCCGGAGAAGTTCTATGTTGAGGCTCGTTATGTTTACACGGCTAATTCGCAGCGTCCATTTGACGTGAGCGGGACGACGAGCTACTTCAATGCGTTTACGTCGGCGAGCGCAAAGACCACTTACATTCCGATTACGTTTGGCGTGCGCTTTTAGACGGGCTGTTCCAATCTGCCTGGTTTGAAGAAGGAAGGGAGGTTCGCCTCTCTTCCTTTTTTGTTTGGTGTGGGGCGGGTTTTGTTTGGAGCGGAGTGGCGGTTTAGCGGAGGTGCAGGAAGAATCCTGCGGTAACGCCGGCGATGGCGGCGAAGCTCATGACGATCTGATGGCCGAGGCCTCGCTGGCGCATCTCCCATGCATTGATCCAGAGGATGGCAATGAGGATTGCGGAGAGTGCGGGGGCAACAATCCAAGAGTAGGTTCGGCCATTAATCGAGGGCAGCAGAATATCCGCCGGCCGTGGCGCAGAGGAGCCAGACGGCGTCCTGGGCGTATTTGTAGCCGGGCTGGATGCGGTGATCTTTGGCGGCGAAGCTGGGTAATGCGGTGGTGATGCCGAAGGTGGCGGCCATGGCGAGGCCGACAGCGACGGTGTATCCGAGGACGAGGGCGAGGATAACGTAGCTTAGGGTGACAATGGACATGATTTGAAGGGCGGCCGAGGTGAAGGTCTCGGCGACTCAGTTTAGCAAGTTGGAGTGCGATTTATCGAGTGCGGAGTTAGATGCCGACGGGGTAGGGCTTCTCGTGCATCTGCTGGCCGGCGTCGCCTTTGCGCTCGAATCGCCCCTGAAGGAGGCTGAGGAGGCCGGTGTACCAGTATCCAAAGACGAAGAGGACGAGGAAGGGAACGGTGAAGAAGTTTTCGGTGGTGATGGCGTAGTAGACGGTCCAGGCGAAGTAGCAGCCGACGGCGAGCTCGATCCAGGGGACGATGCCGAGGCGCTTTCGGTAGACGGTGGCCTGGGTTTTTTCGCCTTTTTTCTTCACGCTGTACTTGGGGGTGCGGGCGAAGGCGCTTTTGACGCCGAAGAGAGCCTCGAGAACGGCTTTGGTGTTGGTGATGGTGAGGCCTACACCGCCGAGGGCCATGACGAAGGGGATGTAGGGGATGGACATGTACCAGCTCTTCGGGTAGAGCTCCTTCTGGCTGACGAGGTAGAAGGTAGAGACGGACATGGTGCTGGCGATGAAGAGGGGAAAGTCGATGAGGAGCATCTGGAGGAGGCCCTGCCAGCTTCGGATGATCATGGCGGGCATGAGCAGGACGCTGAGGATAATCATCAGGGGATAACTGATGTTGGCGGTGAGGTGGTACCAGGCTTCGAGCTTGTTGTGCCAGGGGGCGTCGCTTTTGAGGACGCGGGGGAGGATCTTTTTGCCGGTCTGGATGAGGCCTTTGGCCCAGCGGGCCTGCTGGGTTTTGAAGGCGGTCATCTCGATGGGGAGCTCGGCTGGACACTCGACGTCCTGGAGGTATTTGAACTGCCAGCCGACGAGCTGGGCGCGGTAGCTGAGGTCGGTGTCTTCGGTGAGGGTGTCGTGCTGCCATCCCCCGGCGGTGGAGATGGTCTCGCGGCGCCACATGCCGGCGGTGCCGTTGAAGTTGAAGAAGACGCCAGCGCGGCTGCGACCACCGTGCTCGAGGACGAAGTGGCCGTCGAGGAGGATGGCTTCGACCTGGGTGAGGAAGCTGTAGTTGCGGTTGAGGTGGGTCCAGCGGGTCTGGACCATGCCAATTTCGGGCTCGGCGAAGTGGTGGATGACCTGCATGACCCACTGGCGCGGGGGGACGAAGTCGGCGTCGAAGATGGCGACGAACTCGCCTTTGGCGACTTCGAGTCCTTTGTCGAGAGCTCCGGCTTTGTAGCCGTGGCGATTGGTGCGGTGCAGGTAGACGATGGGTTGCGGGTCCATGCCGGCGAAGCCACGGGCGTAGCGTTCGACGATTTCGCGGGCCACCTCGCGGGTTTCGTCGGTGGAGTCGTCGAGGACCTGGATTTCGAAGCGATCGCGAGGATAGTCGAGGCGGCAGATAGCCTCGATGAGGCGTTCGATGACGAACTGCTCGTTGAAGATGGGGAGCTGGATGGTGACGAAGGGGAGCTGGCCTTCGGGGAACCGTGCGGGCGGCTCGCTCCACTTGGCGGCCTTCTTCTTGTTCCTCATGTAGAGCCAGACGAGCTGGTAGCGATGAACGCCGTAGAAGGCGAGGATGATCATGACGAGGAAGTAGGGGATCAGCATCGCCGTGTCGAAGGCGTTCCAGTGGTAGAGGCCCTTGAAGGTCTGGTCGAGATAGTGGGATTTCAGGTAGTGACGGAAGCCCTTGGGTGCGAGGAGCAGGCCGAGCAGGGCTATCGTTGTATGGGTGAAGAGGGACAGGTGTTTGCTCCAGCGAGGTTAGTTATTCAGTCGATTCTACGCGATAGGCTGCGGAGGATTGGGGTGTCGTATGGCTTGTGGTTTTGATAGATCGTTGGGATGGGTCAGAAGTTGCGGCGCAGGCAAGAAAATGCAGGTCCTTCGACTGCGCGCTGCGCGCTCCGCTCAGGATGACACTTCTTTTTGAGCAGGCCATTTTCCTGCTCAGGATGACGCTTCTTTTTACGAGCGGGCCGATTTCAGCTCAGGATGATACTTCTTTTACGAGCGGGCCGATTTCAGCTCAGGATGATACTTCTTTTACGAGCGGCCGATTTCAGCTCAGGCTGATACTTCTTTTACGAGCGGGCCGATTTCAGCTCAGGATGACACTTTCTATCCATCAATCTTGTCGTCCGGAGCCGGTTAGTTGAGGAACATGGTGCGGTAGAGGGCGTCGCGCTGGACTGGTTTGAAGCCTGCGTCGCGGATGACCTGGCGGACTTGTTCTTCGGTGGCGGCGTTTGGGCCGGTGGCCTGGAGGACGCTTCCGGCGTCGTTCCCGCCGAAACGAAGGCCGACCTGGAGAACCTTGAGGCCCTGGGTTTCGAGGCTGGATTGGATGTTTTCGATGTTTTTGAGGTAGAGGCGAGAGATGGCGAGGGTCTTGAGGTATTCGACGGCGGTGGATTCCTCGAATCCGGGTACCGAGGCGGTGGGTGGGGTGAAGCTCCACGGCGTGAAGGAGCAGAATCCGCCGGTCTCTTCCTGCAGGTTGCGGAGGGCTTCGAGGTGGTTGAGGCGGTGTTCGATGGTTTCGCCGCTGCCGAAGACCATGGCGGCTGTGGTTTGGATTCCGAGGGCGTGCGCGGCTCGGTGGACGGCGAGCCAATCTTTGGCGGTGATGGGGGTTTCGGTGTTTTGCTGGACGCTGTCGTCGAGAATTCCTGCGTCGTTGCCCGGCATGGAGTCGAGTCCGGCTCCGTGGAGTTGGGTGAGGGTCTTGGGGACAGTGGATCCTGATTGGTGGGCGAGGGTGAGGATCTCGGTTGCGGAGAGCGAGTGGAGCCAGAGGGCGGGGAAGCGCTGTTTGATGGCGCAGAAGAGGGTCGTGAACCAGTCAACGGTGAGGGTTGGGGTAATTTTTCCCTGGAGGGTGGCTGTGGTGCCGCCTCTGGCCAAGATGGTCTCGATTTCTGCGAAGACGGATTGGTAGCCGGAGCCGTGGGCGGCCTTCTGGTAGTCGATGCGGCCGTCGATGGCGTAGCTTACGACCCCGTCGGGGTGCAGGCGGCGGCGGATGGCGTCTGCCTCCATGCCGAGTCCGATTAAGATCATCACTATGAAAGCAATCCAGCGCTTCTTGGCGGGTAATTCCCATGGTTTGATTTTACGGGGTTTGGGGAATTTCCGGGCGGTGGGCTCAAGGTGAGAATAGGTCGGGCTTTCAGCCCTTGGTTCGTTGTTTTGGTTGGTAACCCAGGGCGTTGCTCTGGGCTCGTACAGAGTGCGCCTTCTGGCGCTTTTTTGAGCCGCTTATTTTGCTCGCTGGTATGGCCGACTTAGTGAGCGTGGAGGAGTTGGATGAGGAGCACGAGGATTGCGACGCCGAGTATGACGAGTACGGAGATGCCGGCTTTGATCCAGAGGCCGAGCGAGACGATGTGGGCCTGGCTGGCCTCGAGGCGGTGATCGTGCTGTTCGATGGAGAGGCGCGCGCGGCTGACCTCTTCGGAGAGCTGGGCGATCTGCGCTCCCTGATCCTGCAGCTGGCGATAGAGGCCGGCGTGGGCTTTGCTGACCTGGCCGAGGTCTCCGCGAACGCCTTCGGCCATGGCTACCATGGCGGCTTCGGTGGCCTTCTCGCTGGCAGTGCGGGTGGAGAAGTACCGGTCGGCCATGGGGACCAGGCGGGTGATGTGGGGGAGGAGTTCGAAGAGCTGGGCGATGAGCTTGGGCCACATATCAGACCATCCTAGACTATGGGTGACTTTTGGCCGTGGCGCCAGCGCAAGATGAGGTTGGTGATGGAGAGGATGAGGATCGCCGTGATGATGCCCTGGGACCAGAGGCAGTAGATGCACCATTTCTGCAGGACATAGGCCTCTACGTAACTGAGGAAGGCGGCGAAGAGGAAGCCTATTTGGGTGAATTCGAAAACAAGCCACCAACGTCCCATAAGTGCGACGACGCCTATGGCGGCATAGCCGAGAATGCCGAACATTGCGATGGGAATGTGGAAGCCGGCGTTGGGGTCTTCGTCGAAGGTGCGCGGGGGGAAGACGGCGAAACGACTATGATTGACGGCTCCGCAGTCGAATTTTTCGGTGACGGCGCAGGGTGGGGCCTGCGTGGGGTCCATGTAGTGGACGCGTAAGGCCATGGTGGAGACGATGATTCCGGCAACTGCAAGGAGGGCAATCAGATACTTCATGGATTTATTTTAGCTGGCCGTGGCTGCCGAGCTGGACCGAGTGCGGTTGTAGAGAAGCAGGTTTCTCCACTCCGCTGCGGTCGAAATGACGACTTTAGTTCTGGGCGGTGCAAGACGGTTATTGGTGGTCGGAGGCGAGGTAGGTTACGACGGCGGCGAGTATAAGGAGGGTGCCTGCGGCTGCGGCGACGAGGGTGGAGTTCAGATCGGCTGTCAGGCTAGCTGTGGTTGAAGTGAGGAGGGTGACTGCGTCGATGTGCAAGGCGTTGTAAGGGGCGGAGAGCCGCGCGAGCCAGTCGGAGGTGGTTGACTGACGGACGACGAGGGTTGCAGTGGCGGCGATGCTGATGACGAGGGCGAAGACCTGGGCTGTGGTGACGGGGCGTCCTACGTTGCGGAACGCCTGGTTGCGGCGGAGAAGTTGGGCTTTCCACCAGAGGAGGCTTGGGTGGGGGATGGTAGCAGCACCGACGGCTTGATTGCGCGCGTTTTGGAAGGTTTGCGCGAGGAGGACCTGTTGGCGGCACCGGGCGCAGGTGTGGATGTGGTCGCGGAGGTCGGGTTCGCAGGCCCGGGGCCAGTGTCCCTGGAGGAGCATGTTGGTGACTTCGGGTTGGCGCAGGCAGGCGCTCATGTGAGCCTCTGGTTTGTCGACGGATTGGGGGAGGGCTGCTCTTCGAGCAGGCGAGCCATCTTTTTTCTGGCGCGAAAGAGAAGGAGACGGATGCTGGTGACTCCGAGGCCTGTGATTTCGGCGATCTCTTTGTGGGTGTAGTTCTCGGCGTGGGCTAGCCAGAGGAGCTGGCGGTCTCGGGGACGAACTTGGGCGAGAGCGGGGGCGAGGACGGTCGAGCAATCGATTTGGGAATCAATTCGGCCGGTGGAGTGGGTTGTGGCGAAGGTTTGTTCGGGGATTTCTTCGAGGGCGGTCATGCGGGGGCGGCGCCAGTGGTCGCGGAGGAGGTTGCTGGCGATGCGGAAGAGATAACGGCGGCAATCGATTTCGCCTTCAAGTGGCGTGGAGGCGCAGAGGAAGCGGACGAAGCTCTCCTGCATGAGGTCGTCGGCGAGGGCCGGGTCTCCGGAGACGCGGGCGAGGTAGGCCCAGAGGGGGCGGGCGGAACGCTCGTAGAACGCAGCGAAGGCGTCACTGGTCATGGCGCTGGGCGCGGAGGCCGCGGCGACGGGTTCGGCAGCCGCGTCGCCCATGGTGATGCCGGAGAGGACGTAGTTCCAGTTCATGCGGCGTGGCTCCGGGCGGGCTGGGTGAAGGTGTGCGTCACAGGCGTGCTCCTGAGTCGGCTTGTGAATCGCGGAGGTGTTGCGGGGCTGGTTGCATGAGGCCGTAGCGTGCTGCGAGCAGCCAGGTGATGCCTGCTGAGAGGATAAACCCGATGCCGGGCATGAGGATGACGGTTCCGAAGACGAGCAGGCCGGTGTCGAGGTCGGGGAGGCTGTGACGGAGGGCGAGGAGGCCGATGCCGAGAAGAGTAAGGACTACGCCGGCCTGGAGGGGGACGAGAACGCGGGAGAGGGCTGCGGGGACGCGCTGGTCGTGCTCGAAGTTGACCGGGATGGGGGCGGCTTCGAGGAAGCGCTTGCCGGCTTCGGTGTTCATGTAGGTGAGGAGCTCTTCGTTATTGCCGAAGCGCTCGATGAGACGGCCGTGGACTTCGCTCTGGAGTTTGAAGACGCGGGCCCAGCGGCGATTTTCAAGGAAGGCGCGGGTGAGCCATAGGAGAATTCCGGCGATGGAGAAGAAGGCTAGGAAGCCGGAGCCCATGCTGAAGAGTTCGCGAACGACTTCGGACATTCCGGGATTTGAATTTGGCTGCCAGATTCGGCGCTCCAGCCGGTCGACGCGTCGTCCTGAGCCGTTGGGCAGGTCGGCGAAGAGATAGAAGTCAGGGTTGCGGGCGACTTCGGGGTGGCTCTCGAGAAATTTCCCCAGCTCAGGATTGTTGCGGTTGACGTAGTCCTGATTGGCGAGGAGGGATGGGTCGTTGGCGACGACCTCGGAGAGCGTGGGGCTCATGCGAAGGAGGCGTATGAGCTGGGCTCGAGTGTCGGCGAGGTCGCTTTCATTGGCGATTGGCACAGGGGCTGCCGGGATGGGGGGCTTGGCGGGTTGGAGTGCGTTGGCTGGTGCGCAACCGACGAGGAAGAGTAACAAGGAGGCGAGGAGGGTCGAGCGGGTTGTGGGCATGCTGGTATCCCTTTTGGCGAGTTGATGTCTCATTGCAGGGATAACGGGTGGAAGAAGTATTCGGTTAACGATGCGGCGAGAAAAAGTGTGGGCCGGTACGGCTCTTGCCCGAGCCTTTGTGACGCTGGGGAACGGCGTATCATTGGCGGGAAGCCCATTTGCGGGCGCGGAGACATACATGGACGACAACCGGTTGAGCTGGAATAACGCTTATCCTACGACGATTGAGGGTGCGCGAGAGGGGACGGCTTCGCTGCTTTCTAAGGTTCTGGGGATTACGGCGCTTGGGTTTTTGATCACGGCGCTAGGTGTCTATACGGCTCCAGACTGGGGGACGCTGCCGGGAGTAATTGCGGTGTTTGGGTTGGTGCTGGCGATCAACTTTACGCGGAAGGCGAGTCCAGCGTTGGCGCTTGGGATGTTTCTGGCGCTGGCTTACTTCATGGGGTGGGAGATTGGGCCGCTGATTCATCGCTATGTGCGGAGCATTGGGCCGACGGTGGTGCTTCAGGCGGCGGCGACGACGGGGTTGGGCATGGCGGCGATGGGGTGCGTGGCTTATCTGTTTCAGATTAACTACCGGAAGATTGCCGGGTATGCGCTGGCGGCGCTGCTGGTGCTGATTCTGCTGGGTGTGGTGAGCATCTTCTTCCACTTCATGTCGCCGGATACGTATTCGTGGCTGACGCTGGGGATCTTTACGCTGCTGACGGTGGCGGATTTTGCGCGGATTCGGGCGGGTGGGGATGGGAATTCGGCGACGATTCTGGCGCTGTCGATCTATCTGGATGCGATTAATATTTTTCTGGCGGTGCTGCAGTTGTTTGGTGGGCGGCGGCGGAATTAGGGCGACTCTGAGGGTAGAGTTGCAGGCCGGATTTATGATGGTGGGGTGAACTCGACCACTCGTAGGGAATTTCTGACTTTGCTTGGCGCGACGGGGCTGTCAGCCGCGATTCCGTCTTCTGTTTTTGCGGCGGCTGCTACGGCGCAGGAGCCCTTTACGTTTCTGTTTTTTACAGATGCGCATCTGCAGCCCGAGTTGAACGGGGTGGTGGGGACGGAGATGGCGTTTAAGAAAGGGAGGACGATCAAGGCAGACTTTGCCATCAATGGTGGGGATCATGTTTTTGATGCTTTGGCTGTGCCGAAGCAGCGGGCGGTGTCGCTGTTCGACATGTATGACAAGGCCGAGCAGGATCTGGGGTTGAAGCTGTATCACACGATTGGGAACCATGATGTCTGTGGGGTTTATCCGGCGAGTGGGATGGCTGAGGATGATCCGCTGTATGGGAAGAAGTTGTTTGAGCAGCAGTTTGGGAAGCTGTATTACTCGTTCGATCACAAAGGGCATCATTTTGTGGTGCTGGACTCGGTCGGGATTACGGCGGATCGGGCTTATGAGGGGCGCGTGGATGCGGAGCAGCTGAAGTGGCTGGCTGCGGATCTGGCGGCGCTGCCGGTGGGGACTCCGGTGATTGTGTCGGTGCATATTCCGTTGGTGACCAGTTTTCTTTCGTATGTGCCGGAGACGCCGGTGCCTCCACCGCACCATGGGTTGAGTGTGGCGAATGCGAACGAGGTGCTGGATGTGTTTGCGGGGCACAACGTGATCGGCGTGCTGCAAGGTCACACACACATTAATGAGGTGGTGCAATGGAAGGGTGTTCCTTACGTTACGAGTGGGGCCGTGTGCGGCAACTGGTGGCATGGCACACGGCTGGGGACGCCGGAGGGTTTTACGGTGGTGACGGTGGCGTATGGGAAGATGACGACCCGGTATGAGACTTATGGGTTCAAGTCGATTGCGCCGCAGAATACTTGAGTCAGGTGGACAATTCCGGGAGAGGCTCGGGGCTAAAGCTCCTGTATTTGCCGGCTTTTTCGCAGGGCTAAGCCCTGCGCTAATCACTAAACGCTTCCAGCTAAAGGGCGACTTGTGTTTGGGGGCTGTAGGGTTTGAGGCGCTTCTCCATGATTTGGACTGCGGCTTTGCTCTCGTCGACCATGATGAAGTTGCGTTTGTGCTTGCCTGCGGCCTCGCCTGTGGTGCCGCTTCCGGCGAAGAAGTCCATTACGGTTTCGCCGGGGTTGGAGTGGACGCGGACGATGCGCTCGAGGATTCCTAGAGGTTTCTGGGTGGCGTAGCCGGTTTTTTCTTTGCCGGTGGGGGAGACGATGGTGTGCCACCAGACGTCGGTGGGAGTTTTGCCGCGAGCGGCTTTTTCGGGGCCGACGAGGCCGGGTGCCATGTAGGGGATGCGGTCGCTGGCGTCGAGATTAAAGGTGTAGCGGGTGGGATTTTTTGTGTACCAGAGGATGTTGTCGTGTTTCGCGGGCCAGCGTTTGGTGGCCCGGGCTCCGTAATCGTAGGCCCAGATGATTTCGTTCTGGAAGCAGTCGCGACCGAAAATTTCGTCGAGCATGACTTTGCAGTAGTGGACTTCGCGGTAGTCGATGTGGAAGAAGAGCGAGCCGGTGGGGGAGAGGATGCGATGGGCTTCGACCATGCGGGGGCGGAGGAAGCCGAGGAAGTCGTCGAAGGTGTCTCCGTAGCCGGATGCGGCGGGATGGTCGATGACGTGGGTGCGGTAGCGCCTGCCGCCGAAGCCGATGCGGTCGCCGGCCTCGTCGCGGACGGTCTTGATCTGCTTTCGGCTCTGCCGTTTGCCTGTGTTGAAGGGAGGATCGACGTAGATGAGTTCGACGGACCCGGTTTTCATCGACTGCAATATACTTAGGTTGTTTCCCAACACGATCCGGTTCATTCCGACCATCTCCCGACCCTAACACTAACGTACCCTTGGGTTCTGAGGCGCGACCGTGTATTGTTTTCTTCGGACTTTCGAACGTCGAGTTAATGTCTGCTAACCACCTCATTTACGCTATGCTGACCCACCGCGGCCGTGTCCGCCAGGGGAATGAGGACACATGCGCAGCCGCACCTGAGGCTGGCGCTTATGTTGTCTGCGATGGCATGGGGGGGGCCGCGGCGGGCGAGATTGCGAGCAATCTTGCGGCGGATACGTTTCTGGCGAGTCTGGTTCCGGCGCCGCGTGGAACTGGGGTGGGGAAACCGCAGGCTCGATTGAATTCTGCGATCCAGGCGGCGAACCAAGCGGTGTATCAACAGTCACGGCAGTCGGCGCGATATTCGGGGATGGGGACGACGCTGGTGGCGCTGTTGCATTCGCCGATCCTGAATGGGACAAATGGTAATGGAAGACGGCGTAGCGCGACGGATCATACGAACTCGCGCGTGACCGATCCTCCGACGCTTTGGCTGGGACACGTTGGGGACAGCCGGTGCTACCGACGGCGGCGGGGTGAGTTGGAGCAGTTGACGCACGACCACTCGCTGGTTGAAGAGCAGCTTCGCGCAGGGCAGATTACGGCAGCGCAGGCGGCGCGATCGCCGATGCGCAATTTGATTACCCGGGCGATTGGTTCGCAGCCTACGGTTGATGCGGAGATTCAGAGTCACCGGCCGCAGCCAAACGATGTGTACCTGTTGGCGTCGGATGGGCTGACGCATGAGGTGAGCGATGAGGAGATCTCGGAGATTCTGGGGGAGATTTCGAAGCCTCCGACGAAGCGCTCGCTGACGGCTGCGTGCGAGGCTTTGATCATGGCGGCGAATCGCAATGGTGGGAACGACAACATTACGGTGCTACTGGTTGCTGTGACGCCTGATCTTGCGCCAGCGTCGGCACGATAGGCGCGGCTGGCGGGCAAACTGCTACACTCGAAAGTCGTCCGAAACGACCCTTATGACAGAAGCGAAAACGATTGCAGTTCTGGGCTCCGGAACCATGGGCAACGGTATTGCGCATGTGTGCGCGCGGGCTGGGTTTCCGGTGGTGCTCTATGACGTTGATCAGACCGCGCTTTATCGAGGGCTGGATACGATCCGCACGAACTTTGCACGGGAAGTGGCAAAGGAAAAGTTGACGCAGGAGCAGGCCGATGACGCGCGGTCGCGGATCACGTTGACGACAAAGATCGATGATCTTGCGCCGGCGGCGGTTGCGATTGAGGCTGCGACGGAGCGGTTTGAGATCAAGGCGGGATTGTTTCGCGAGCTTGACCGGCTGCTGGGGCCAGAGGCGATTCTTGCGACGAATACGAGCTCGATTTCGATTACGAAGATTGCGGCTGTGACGAAGCGTCCGGAACAGGTGATCGGGATGCATTTCTTTAATCCCGTGCCGGTGATGAAGCTGGTGGAAGTGATTCGAGGGCTGCAGACTTCACAGGCTACGTTTGAGGCAGTGCGCTCGCTTGCGCAGAAGCTGGGTAAGACTCCGGTTGAGGTGAATGATGCGGCGGGATTCATCTCGAACAGGGTGCTGATGCCGCTGATCAATGAAGCGATCTACTCAGTGATGGAGGGTGTGGCTACGGCGGAGGCTGTGGATCAGGTGTTTGTTCTGGGGATGGCGCATCCGATGGGGCCACTGACGCTGGCGGATTTTATTGGCCTGGATGTGTGTGCGGATATTATGCGCGTGCTCGCGGAGGGACTGGGCAACCCAAAGTACAACCCGTGTCCGCTGCTGGTGCGGATGGTGGATGCTGGGTGGCTGGGCCGGAAGTCGGGGAAGGGATTTTACGACTATCCGGCGAAGTGAATCGGGCGAGCATTCTCGAGTAGCATGGAAGGCGATAGGAGAGACGATGTCACAGGAGCTTTACTTCGAAGATTTTTATGTGGGCCAGCGGTTTCATTCGCTCGGCCAGGCCAAGGTGACGGCGGAAGAGATTAAGGAGTTTGGGCAGAAGTACGACCCGCAGCCTTTTCATTTGGACGAAGCGGCGGGGGAGAACTCGTTTTTCAAGGGGCTGGCTGCGTCGGGCTGGTTGACGGCTGCGATTGTGATGCGGCTGCGAGTGCAGTCGGTTACTGTGGCCGGCGGAATGATCGGCGCAGGTGTGGAAGAGATGCGCTGGACGCTTCCGGTTCGGCCGGGGGACTCGATTCGCACGGAGATTGAGGTTGTGGGGGTGCGGCAGTCGAACTCGCGGAAGGAGTTTGGCGTAGTGCGGACGCGTACGCTTGCTTTAAATCAAAACAACGAAGTGGTGATGCGCTCTACGGTGAACTTTCTTGCGCCGCTGAGAGAGGCGACGGATCCCTCGAAGTGAGGCACGGCCGTTTTGCGGGAGAGTCGGCTCAGATGCTGCGGCCAAGGAGTCGGTGTGACGGATGAAGAACGGTTGCTGCTTAAGTCGAGCGTCGACCAGGTCGTCGAGGTTGAGATGTTGGACGGTGACCGACATCTCGCGCAGGTGCTGTTTGTTTTCGATGAAGGGGAGACTCCGGATGTGTTTTATCTGAAAGTGGCGCCGGGGCCGGATGGGGTTCTGGTTGCGCTAGGGAATGCCGGATGCTCTGTGTTGCTGTCTGAGATTGGGGCGGTGCGGCCTCATCGGCCGTAGTGGAACCAAACTGGTTACTCTGCCCGAAAACCCACAGCGGATGGGCGTATTCTTAGCGAATGATGCGCATGACAGTGCTCGCCTCCGGGTCCAAAGGCAACAGCACCGTCATCTCTTCCTCGCGTACACGGGTGCTGGTGGATGCGGGATTGTCGTGCCGGGAGCTGTTGAAGCGGATGGCTGTGGCTGGTGAGGATCCCGCAGAGCTGGATGCGATTTTGATTACGCATGAGCATCAGGACCATGTGGCCGGGTTGTCGGTGCTGGCTCGGCGATTGGATATTCCGGTTTTTTTCACAGAGCCGACGCATCGCGCCTGGGTTCGCATGATGACTCCGCGCTCGACGATGACGTATTCGAAGTGGTTGGAACAGGTGCAGCGCGAAAACGAGGCTCGAGCTTTTGTTATCGCGGGAGCTGCTGAGACGGCGACGGCTGGTTGCGCGGATGATTCTGAGGCCGTGGCGGAGCTCGCAGAGTTGCCGGTGGATCCTGATGAAGATGAGCTATGTGGCGTTGATGCGGGAGGCGCGGCGGCGAAGAAGCCTGATCCTGCGCGGCTTCCGGCGGTAGAGTACTTTCATTCGGGCACGCAGTTTTCGATTGGTGATATTGACATCACTCCGTTCACGATTCCGCACGACGCTGCTGACCCGTGTGGATTTGTCTTCGAATCGGAGGGAGTGAGAATGGCGCTGGCTACTGATCTTGGCTATATGCCTCCGAATGTGAAAGCGGCGCTGAAGCGCGTGGATGTGATGCTGCTGGAGTCGAACCACGATCTGGAGATGCTGCGGGATGGACCTTATCCTTGGAGCGTCAAGCAGCGCGTGCTTTCGCGAGTGGGTCATCTCTCGAACCATGCGACGGCGGAGTTTTTGCAGAAGGACTATGACGGCGGGGCGACGTGGATTGTGCTGGGGCATCTTTCGGAGTCGAATAACGCGCCCGAGCTTGCGCGTCTGTGTGCCGAACAGGCGCTTGAGAACCGTCCGACGTTGTTGGGCAACCGTGTTGTTCTTGCGCACCAGGCGATGCCACTGGATCCGATTGTTTTGTAAGTTGTGCGACTGCCGCGTTTCCGGGAGCTCAGGGAGTGGGCCCGGTCTAGTTACTGTTCTGTGAATCCTTTTGTTCTCTTTGGGAGTCAAAAAGGGGTAGAATGGTTATAAGGTGATGAAAAAAACCACGTTAGTGCTTTCAGCGCGCCGAAGATCCCATACCTCCTGCACGGATCAGGTGGTGGGGAATATTCTCTCCGGCTGGCGATACGACATCTCCGGGCTTTCGCCCGCGATGCGGACCGACTATGAGCAGCACCTGACCGACTGCAGCCACTGCCGGCGGCGGCAGCAGGTCGCCCGCACGATCGACGTGTTGCTGATCAGCGTGAGCACGCTTTCGATTGCGGCATTTTTGCTGGCGGCGGTTGTCATTCACCGGGTTGAGTTGATCACGCACATCTTCACGATGCATCTGCGGTTTACTCAGACGCACGGTATTGCGATCTCGCTGGAGGCTGTTGCGGTGGCTGGCCTTATCTTTTCGATGCTTCTTTGGGTGCTGGTGGCGATTGCCACACCTTTGCCGGGGTTCCTCGGCGGCATCGTGCAGGAGCGTATCCCCGCAGACCTGCGGGAGCGATTTACCCGAAACGCAGCTTAAGATAGGAAAAGCAAGGAATCGAGTGCAGAGACTCTCTCCTTGGTCTGATTCGTCTTGTCTCTTGGCCCTGTTTCGTGGGCTCGAGATTTGTCATCCTTGCCGTGCCGCGATAGCGTAGAAGAAGCTTCTCATGACCTCCTCCCCTCAAACAGATGGTGAACTGATTCCTCGGCCCGCGCCCATGCCTGACTATGAGCGCGAAGTGTCGCGACCCAATTCGCGTGAGCGCGGTTGGAACATTTTAGCGACGCCGGGAACCTATGCTTTGCTGGCGGTGAATGTCCTTGTCTTCGGGTGGATGGTGTTCCACGGCGTCTCGCTCAAAGATCCTACGACCAGTCAGTTGGTTTATTACGGAGCGACGAACACTCAACTTATTCTTTTTGGACACCAGTGGTGGCGTCTGCTTACCGCGACATTTGTCCACGTGGGATTGCTTCACATCGCGACTAACATGTGGTGCCTTTGGAATTTGGGACTGCTCGGTGAGCCGCTGTTGGGACCTCTTGGTCTGATCGCTGTCTATCTCGTTACTGGAATTGCGGGCAATCTGCTGGGCCTTTTTGCGAACGTGATTCCGCCACGTGACTTCAGCTCTGTCGGCGCGGGTGCGTCGGGAGCGGTTTTCGGCATTGCCGGCATTTTGATTGTGCTGCTTTCGAACAAAAGGCTGCCGATTCCGGCGTTCGAGCTGAACCGTCTGCGCCGGTCTGTGATCCAGTTTGCCGTTCTGAATCTGATTATTGGAATAGGCGCCAACTTTACCAGCATCGTGCGCATCGACA
Source organism: uncultured Acidobacteriaceae bacterium (assembly GCA_963841335.1). Taxonomy (GTDB): domain Bacteria; phylum Acidobacteriota; class Terriglobia; order Terriglobales; family Acidobacteriaceae; genus Edaphobacter. Next base: position 3,337,299 of record CAWJCF010000001.1, read on the forward strand.
ATCATGCTCACATTGGGGGTTTCCTGAGCGGATTGGCGCTGGGTGTGCCTCTGGTTCCGCGAATGACCTCCGGCCGCACACGGTATCTGCAGCGGCAGAAGGTGACGTTCGCGGCTGCGGCCTTCCTGCTGTTTCTTTTTGCCTACTTCATCACCAAACTGAAGTAAGTCAGCCGCTACTCGTAGCGAAGGGCAATCATGGGGTCGACTCGTGATGCTCGCCTCGCCGGGAGGTAGCCAGCCAGCAATCCTACGGCTAGCAATACGACGATTGCTGTCACGAGGCTCGCGACGTCAGCGCCTTTCAAGCCGAAGAGCATGTGCGAGACCATGCGGCCGCTGGCGATGGTTATGGGGATGCCGATGGCAACGCCTACGGCGACGAGGACAGCGATCTCTCTCATGATCATCCTGCGGACGATGGAGCGGGGGGCTCCCAAGGCCATGCGAATGCCAATCTCATGCGTTCGCTGGCTGACGACATAGGACATGAGGCCGTAAATTCCGATGCAGGAGAGGAAGACCGCGAGCAGACCGAAGAAGGTGGAGAGCTCAGCTACTAATTTCTGGTTGGTGAAAGAGCGGCCCACCTGCTCGTCGAGGGTCGTGATGCGGGTTATGGGAAGGTTTCGGTCCACGCTATGGATGGCCTGTTTGACTGATGCCGCGATGGTGTCGAAGTCTCCGGTGTAACGGACCTCGAAGTCATCGAGATATTGGTGGCGCTGGGTGTAGGGAATGTAGTCGAGAGTGGCCGGGTCTTCTTGCAGACTGTTGAATTTCACATCCTTGACGATGCCGATGACTTCAATTTCGTAGGGGTTGTCTGGACTGCCGATGTGGTAGTGACTTCCGATGGGATTGCCTAGAGGGAACAGGGTGCGGGCCATGCGCTCGCTGATAACGCCGACGCGCTGCGAGGTTGCTGTGTCCTGGGGGCGGAAGGTGCGACCGGCAATGAGAGGGATCTGCATGGTGTCGAAGTAGCCGTTGCCGACAACGTTGTGCTCGACGTCTACATCTTTGTCGGTGATTCTTCCCGGGACGGAGACGTAGGTGTTCCAGCTTCCTTCGTGGAAGGTGAAGGAGGAGTAACTGGCGGCGCGGACACCCGGTAGGGCGCTGACGCGTTCTTCGATCTGCCGGTAGAGAGCGGTCAGGCGGGGATCGTTTTCTTTGTAGCCGACAGAGCTGGCGCTGGTCTGGAGACGGAGTACGTTCTCCTTGTTGAAGCCGGTGTCTACATTTGAGAGGTTGACGAGGCTCCGGAGAAAGAGGCCGGCGCCAACAAGCAGGACGAGGGATAGGGTGACCTGCGAGATGACAAGCGCTCTTGCGAGCGGGTTTTTTGTCGCAGCGCCTTGCGAGCCGCGGCCATCCTTGAGCGCGTCGGTGAGTTGCAGCCTGGTTGCTCGAATGGCGGGGATGGTGCCGAAGAGCAACGCAGTGGCTATGGTGACGGCCAGCGTGAAGAGCAGAAGACGCGTGTCGATCGATACTTCGAGCGGCAGCGGTTGCGGGCCGCTCGAAACCATACGGAGAAGAAGGCGGCTCGCGAGGGAGGCGAACCAGATTCCCAGGGCGCCTCCTGCGAGCGCGATCAACAGACTTTCTGTTAGCAGCTGGCGGATGATTCGGGATCTGCGCGCGCCCAGGGCCTGGCGTACGGCCAGTTCCCGCGCCCTTGCAGTTGATCGAGCGAGCAGAAGGTTGGCGATGTTTGCGCATGCGATGAGTAGCACCAGCGCGACGACGGCCATCAGTATCTTGAGCGGTTCGGAGAACTCGCGGCGCAACGAGGAGAGGCCGTTGGCCATGGGAGTCAGAGGGACGCGGATTTTGTTCAACTCGGTGAGGCTCTTCTGATCGAGGCGAACGTCGGGAAAACCGCGCAGGATCTGCTGGTAGACGAGGTTTACGTTCGCGTCTGCCTGTGCCATGGTGACGCCGGGCTTCAATCTTCCCATGACGTATAGCGATTCCGCGAAGTTGTCGTTGTAGCCCTTCCAGCCTGGGGGGACCTGCTGCATCATCGCCAGCGGAATCCAAATATCGGGCGCTTCACCGACATTGGTACCGAAGAATTCGGGCGGTGCGACTCCTACGATGGTGAACATGGTTGAGCCGAGTTTGACTTTCCGATCCAGCACGGAAGGATCGCTGGCAAGTGCGCGTTTCCACCACGTGTAGCTGACGACGGCGACGGGGCTCGCGCCCTCGACACGGTCGTCTTCGTCGGTCAAGGCGCGACCCATGAACGCCTGGACGCCGAGCAAAGGGAAATAGGTCCCAGAGACGAGTTGTACGTTCATGGGCTCGGTTTCGTCACGGCCCTCGACGAGTCCGTGGACGGAATTCGTCATGCTCAGGGTGGCGGCGACGTCGGAGAAGACGACGTTTTTGCGCTGCATATCGCGGTAGAAGGGATACGAGTAGAGCTCTGTAATGGGAAAGTCATCGCTGATCCCGTTCCATCGGCCTTGACCCAGGAGCACAAGTTGCTGCGGTTCCTTCACGGGGAGGGAGCGCAGCATCACGGCGTCTAGCAGGCTGAAGATGGCCGTGTTGGCTCCTATTCCAAGGGCTAGCGAGATGAGGGCAACTGCTGTCAGGACAGGGCTGCGCAACATGGCTCGGACGCCGTAATTGAGGTCCTGCGTCAGGCTCTCCAGCCATCCCCAACCCCATGTCATGTGGCTCTTCTCCTTGAGAAGTGTTGGGTTGCCAAAGTTTCTCCGGGCTTTGGCGCGTGCTGCGTCCACGGTCATACCGGACTCGATTAGTTGCTCCTGCCGCAGCTCCTGGTGGAGGCGCATCTCTTCTTCGAGAGTGGCGTCAAACTGCTGCCGTTGGAGAAGCATTTTGAGCCGTCGTAAGAGTTCTCCTGGCCACGTCATTGCTTTCGCCTCCCGGTCGACGGATTATGCTGTCTGAAGTACGCGAGCTACCGCACCCATTACCCGTTCAAACTGCGATATTTCGATGCCGAGTTGTTTTTGGCCGTCGGCGGTGAGTGCGTAGTAGCGGGCGCGTCGGTTGCCGGCGGTAGTGGCCCACTCGGCCTTGACCCAGCCTTTAATGAGCATGCGTTGCAGTGCAGGATAGAGCGAGCCCTCTTCTACGCGAAGCATGTCGTCGGATGCGCGCTGGATGTGAATCGCAATTCCATAGCCGTGAAGGGCGCCGACTTGTGACAGCGTCTTGAGGACGAGCAGATCAAGCGTTCCCTGGAGGTCGTTTTTCGCCAAGGCGTTCCTCCCAAAATATCCCTAGATATCTTGGTGTACGTTACCCCTAGTTGTCTTGGGATGTCAAGCTAAAGAGACTGGGGGGCATACGGAAGACCCCGGTCAGTGACCGGGGTCTTTTTGAGGAAATGGCTAGCAGTGATTCGGACGTAGCCCGATTTAGCGGCGAGGGACTAGCTGAGAGTCGTCTGGGCAAACTTTCTCACCATGGCCAGCAGGAGCCTTCGGTCGCTGTCGGACAGGTGTGCCGAGTAACGCTGGACCTGGGTGAGGAAGCGAATCTCCTCCTCGCCGAGGTTGAGACCGGACATTTCCTTGCTGAGGGTCTCCTCGGCGAAGAACTCTGATAGCTGTAGGTCGAGGGCGCGCGCGATCTTTTGCAGGGTTTCGAGCGAGGGGACGGTGTGGCCGTTTTCCACGCGCGATAGGTAACATCGCAGCAGGCCGGTTCTCTTCTCGATATCACCTTGCGACATGCCCTTCTGCAGCCTGTAGCCGCGAATAGTGGTGCCGATGTTCATCGAGATGGAGGGGTCGATAGAGGAGTTGTTTGTCACGTCAACGGGAATAGTTTGCATGTCAGCCATTAGCCACAAAGTAAACACCGCCAACGAGTTGGTCAACGTCAATCTTGGGGGGCACACGAAAGTTGTACCAGCGCAGGTTCATTCCACTGAAGTTACCCTCAGAAACCTGAACTCTTACTTGAACCCCAGACCCGACGCGAACCTGTTCCGACATTATGAGGGCGATTACTAACTCCAAAGTAACCTCCGGGCGTCATTTCTGTCCAATCCAGCGGTAGATGCTGCAGAGGTCGCCAGGGGAGGCGACCCAGTCGACCGCTGCATCCTCTTCGGAGAGATCTACGGTTCCAGTCCAGAGGCGCTGAAAGCCTCCACTTGTCTCGAACAACTCGCCTGCTTCGGGGTTGAAGTAGATGACATCGAGCTGGGCTGACCGGCTGGCGAATTCGGATTCGATGCGCTCGATGACCCGGGTCAGCACCGGGGCGGTGAAGGGGTGGAAGAGGTAGAGGAGGCAGGCCCCGCTGGGAAACTCAAACTCCGCGGCGTCCAGGCGAACAATTTTCAGTGGACAGGTGATATGGCCGGCCGCCATCCACCGCGCTATGTTCGTCTCTGCCGTCTTGGCCAAGCTGGAGTGAAGCTCAACGCCAATCGCCTGGCAAAAACCAAACTCCGAAGCCATCAGGACTGCGCGTCCTTTGCCGCATCCGAGGTCGATGAAGCTGTAATTTTCGATATCCGGATGGCTTTCATCGGCGACCCATCGCTGCATTACCTGTCGAAAGCGTGACGGAGCCATGCCGTAGTAGGCGGTATTGAAGGCATCGTGCGGATGCCCGGAGCGCAGCTCGCTTCCGCCAATGAGGCCGCTGGTGTCGACGCCGTATCGCTGGTCAAAGGGATGCACCTTGGGCGCCGGCGGCTGGCTATCGGTCTCTCGTTGGCTTCGCTTAAACGTTGCCCTCAGGGTTCCGCCGAGGCCACGTTGTGAAAGCGACCATCGAAGCCTCGACCATGCCGTGGTTCGCTTTGGCATTGCGATTCTGCTTTCCCTGACACTCATGCCATGAACATTCCGCCATTCACATCGAGGGTGTGGCCGGTGATGTAGGCGGCTTCTTCGGAGGCAAGGAAGGCCACGGCATGGGCGATGTCGAGGTCGGTCCCGACGCGGCCGAGGGGAATGTGCTGGGTCATAGCCGACTTCTGTTCCGCGGTGAGGACTTCGGTCATGGCGGTTTCGATGTAGCCGGGAGCTACGGCGTTGACGGTGATGGAGCGGCTGGCGAGTTCGCGGGCGAGCGACTTGGTGAGGCCGATGAGGCCGGCTTTGGAGGCTGCGTAGTTCGCCTGGCCGGCCTGGCCGGTTTCGCCAACGACGGAGGTGATGTTGATGATGCGGCCCCAGCGATTTTTGACCATTTGGGACATGAGAGCCTGGGTCATCAGGAAGGCTCCGGTGAGATTGGTGGTGAGGACGTCGTCCCAGTCCTTGCGTTTCATGCGCATGGCGAGGATGTCGCGGGTGATTCCGGCGTTGTTGACGAGGATGTTCACGGTGCCGAAATGGGCGATGACTGCCTTGGCGCAGTCCTTGATCGAGTCTTCGCTCGAGACGTCGAGCGCGAAGGCGTGGGCAGTTCCCCCAGCGGCGGTGATCTCTGCTGCGACACCGGCGAGCTTTTCCAGATTGCGGGCGGCTAGGGCGACGGAAGCTCCGGATCGAGCGAGTTCAAGGGCACAGGCGCGCCCAATTCCCTGGGAAGCTCCGGTTATCAATGCGATACGGCCAGCTGCGATGGTCATGAACCTCCGATAATAACGACGCCCCAAATTATACGGAGTTCCGGGACGAAACATCCTCAAGACCATAACGTATTCTGAAGTTCCATGTCCGAGCACGAAAAGAAACCAACAGAGACCGATGTTTATGCGATTCACGGAGCCGACCCTGAAGTGTTGGCCTATGCGATGGCTAAGTATTCGCGCTCGTCGCTGACGATGAAGGAGTCGCTTGCCGAGATCAGCGCACAGCGGGCCGAGCAGTTCCTGAATACGTTTTACTTCCAGTATGGGCATCGCTCGATTGCGGATCTTGCGCATATTCCATTTGCCATTGAGAGCCTGAGTCTGCTGGCTGCGATTGAACTGGTGGATGAGCAGAGGTGGGACGGACAGGAGCGGTCGACGCGGTACCAGAACTTCCGGACTTCGGGCTGGTACACACCTGACTTTGGTGCGGAGACTCCGAAGTACACCGCTGCTGTGAAGGATCTTTTTGCTGCGTACGATCAGATCGGCGCGGGGATGCTGGAGGCGTTGAAGGCTGCGATTCCCCGGCCGGAGGCGCTGAAGGCTGAGGCATATGAGCGGACATTGAAGGCTCGGGCGTTTGATGTGGCGCGTTACCTGTTGCCGTTGGCGACGAATACTTCGCTTGGGCAGATTGTGAATGCGCGGACGTTGGAGACGCAGGTGTCGCGACTGCTGACGAGTCCATTTGCCGAGATTCGGCAGCTTGGGGAGAAGCTGCGGGTTGCGGCGACCGAACCGGCGTGGAACGTGCAGCACAGTGCGGCGAAGGTGTTGTGCGATGAGATTGGATCGGTGGATGAGGCTTGCGGCAGCCGGCTGGTTGAGAGCCTGCTACGGCCGGTGAAGACGGCTCCTACACTGGTGAAGTATGCGGTGCCGAGTGATTATTTGCGGCAGAGCCGCTGTGAGCTTACTGCGGCTGCCGCGGAGTTGATGAGCGGGCAGAAGATCGAGGATTCGCCGGTTGTCGATCTCCTGGATGATGCTGAGCCGCTAGAGGTGGAACTGGCGACGTCGTTGCTTTATCCCCATTGCCACTATTCTTATCGCCAACTGCGTAATCAGGTTGCCGCATTGAGCGGGGCGCTGCGGTCGGAGTTGATTGGGTTAGGGGCGAAGCATCGGGGACGACATGACGAATTATTGCGGGCTTTTAGTGCGGGTCACGGTCTTCGCTTCGATATTTTGATGGATATTGGTGGATTCCGCGATATGCACCGGCATCGGAGGTGTGTACAGCTTCTGCAGCCTTATACGGATGTCCATGGGTTTGAGGATCCGGTTTGTCCGGGCCAGCCGTCGCTTGCTGAGGCGAAGCTTGAGGGGGTCTATTCGGCAGCCATTCAGGCGGCCTATGGCACATATCGTGACTTGCGCAAAAGCGGAGAGGCCGAAGCGGCACAGTCGGCACAATACTGTCTTCCGCTGGCGACGCGTTGCCGAGGGATGTTCAAGATGGACTTTGCTGAGGCGTTGTATATCGCCGAGTTGCGATCGGGAGTGGCGGGCCACTTCAGCTATCGGCGGGTGGCGTGGGAGATGTACCGGGCAGTGGCTGAGCGGCATCCATCGCTGGGGGCCTATTTCAGGATTGAGGACGTGAACGAGCCGGTGGATCTTCTACGACGATAACTGTTTTTCGCTTTTTCTTTGCTTTTCCCGTTTTGGGTGCTAAAATCCGCATTGAGGTTTAACCCTCCGTTTTACCCACATAGGAGACATATAACGTGGCAGATGACCGTAACAAGGCAATAGAACTGGCTCTTTCCGGGCTGGAGAAGCAGTTTGGCAAGGGCTCGATTATGCGGCTCGGCTCGAAGGACGTTGTGCCGATTTCGGTCATTTCCACGGGTTCGATTTCGTTCGATGCTGCGCTGGGCGTGGGTGGGGTTCCGCGTGGGCGGGTCATTGAGATCTTTGGACCGGAGTCATCGGGTAAGACGACGATCACTCTGCAAATTATTGCAGAGGCGCAAAAAGCTGGTGGGCTCGCGGCGTTTGTGGACGCAGAACATGCTCTTGATCCCGCCTATGCAGCCAAGCTTGGGGTGGATATCGACAACCTCCTGGTGAGCCAGCCGGATTACGGCGAGCAGGCGCTGGAGATCGTCGAGGCGCTCGTGCGGTCGAATGCCATTGATGTGCTGGTGGTGGACTCGGTGGCCGCGCTGGTTCCGAAGGCGGAACTCGATGGCGAGATGGGTGATTCTCACATGGGGTTGCAGGCGCGTTTGATGTCTCAGGCCCTGCGGAAGCTGACGGGAACGGTTTCGAAGTCGAGGACATGCCTGATCTTCATCAACCAGATTCGCGAGAAGATTGGCGTGATGTTCGGCAATCCGGAGACGACGACGGGCGGGAAGGCGCTGAAGTTTTACTCCTCGGTTCGCATTGACATTCGACGAATCGGCGCCGTGAAGGACGGGGACACGGTAGTGGGTTCGCGGACCAAGGTCAAGATTGTGAAGAACAAGGTGGCGGCGCCTTTCCGCGATGCCGAGTTCGATATTCTTTACGGCGAAGGCATCTCGCGTGAAGGGGACATCCTGGATCTCGCGGTGCTGCACAACATCATCGACAAGAGCGGAGCGTGGTACAGCTACCAGGGCGAGCGCATCGGTCAGGGCCGGGAGAATGTTCGGTCCTTCTTAAAAGACAACAAGGATGTCTTTGCCCGGGTGGATGCGGAACTGCGAAAGAAGCTGGGAATCTCAGGTATGGCGGCTGCCGATGTTCCCCCGGTTCCGACCGATGGCCCCGCACAGGCGAAAGAGGTTGTGAGAGGCAAAAAGTAAATCTGAACAGAAACACGAGAGTGTCAATGCGAGCTCCGGCCCCGATGTGGAGCCGGCGCTCTTTTTCAGCTTTGAAGGAATGGCTGACCTGGCGAATTGCTTCGCAGTGGCATTGCAGATTACTGATTCGCAGCCCGAGCGATAAAAAAGAATTCGTGAACAATTCCAGCGAGGACAGAAAGGGCTCCGGTTGGATGCTGGAGTCCCGAGTCTGCTTGTAGATTCTAGCGGGCGGGAGAATCTGTGCGGTCAATCATAGGCCGCGAGAGCGAAAACGCCGCCGTCGACTTCGCGCTGATTGAGCGGGTCTGGTGTCGACAACATCGCACCTGGTCCTCCCGGCGGTGTGGTGCTGCCGCGCATTCCGCCGTGCATCATGCGTGACCTGCGGTTGTCGCGCTCCTCAGCTTGCAGCTTGGTCCACTGGTCGGGCGTGAGCACATTGCGAATACTGAGAAGCATTTTGGCTCTTGCCTTTTCGAGCTCCGCGCGGGCCTGCGCCGTGTGGTCGATCTGCGTCAGAACCTTGTTTGTATCCGGAGGGTTTGCGGCCAGCATGGGCTCCATCAAGAGTTCCTGCTTCTCGACATTGGCCTTGAGGTCAACGAGCTGGAGGCGGCTCTGTTGCAGGATGTCATCCATGCGCTTCTGCTGATCGGGTGTAAGAGTGAGCTTCTGGACGAGGTCGGGATTGTGCCACCAGATTCCGGGAGGGCCCATGAGGGGGCCGGAACGCATTCCATCGCCCCAACCACCCCGTGCCTGATCGGAGCGTTGACCAGGGCCCATCGGAGGGCCGCCATCCGACTGCTGGGCGTGGAGGAAGGCTCCGGAGAGAGTTGCGAATAAGACAATCAAGTGAAGTTTATTTAGGCGCATTTCAGTTTGTCCTCTGGTCTGCAGCGGATGTTGACGCGGCCGATCCGTCTGTGGGATCAGCGAGGGGTTCCATCGGGGAGGGAACATCCGCGGAGACCTTCTGGTCGATATCGGCGAGCAGCGCTTCATCGGATTCCAAAGTCTGCGAGGATGCAGATTGGGCGCGAACCGCAGCCGGGGTCATTTCTCGTGGCTGGCGATGCATGCTGAGCGGGAAAAGAGCGGCAACGAACACGAGGGCAGCTGCAGTCCAATAAAGAGGTTGGGTAAGAAAGCTATGAGGTGGCGCAATGGACGAACGCTGGGCGTAGCTTTGAGCGAACGCCTGCCGGGCATAAGAAGCTGAGGCGTCGCGAAAGTGGGTGAGCGAGTCGCGCAGGCTTTTCAGTTCCGCAGAGCAGACAGGGCAGGCTTGAAGATGCGACTGCACGACGTCGGAGGCGTTCCGGGAGTCGCTCTCCGACTCGAGCGATGAGTCGGAGAGGATGAGGTCGCAGAGTTGGTCGTGTGTGAGGTGGAGGGTCATAGGGAGTCCTTGTGCGTGGCGTTATGGCGGGCTCGAATGGTGGCGAGGGCACGGTAGAGATGAGTCTTGACGGTGCTGATGGGAAGGCCGGTGATGTTTGCTATCTCCGACAACTCAAGTTCCTCGAGGAAGCGGAGGAGGAAGACATTTCGCTGACGCTCGGAGAGTTGCGCGACGCTCTCCCACACCAGCGCCATCTGTTCGCTGGCGATAAGGCGCGACTCGAGAGAGCTGTCGCGGTGCGGAATGTGGGCGGAGATGTCGGAGACGTCGACGGCTGTGTCCGAGACTCTCTTCCAGAAACGAAAACGGTCGGTCCGGGTGTGATCACGGATGAGGTTCAGCGCGATCCGCATGAGCCAGGTCGAGATGGAGCAATCTCCGCGAAAGGAATGGCGAGCAGACCACGCGCGGACGAAGGTGTCCTGGGTGAGGGACTGTGCGACGTCCCGATCCCGAATCGAGATGAGGTGGAAGCGGAAGATTTTCTGCTCGTAGGTCGCGACGATCGACTCCATGTCATCCAACGGCGTCGCGGAGATTTGCGGGGTCACAGAAGGACTGTCGGAGGTGATGGCGCGTGAGGACATGGATGGAATGTAAGTCAAGCTCCCGATAATCCTGTTCTACTAATGAATGAGACGGCGGCGACTGCCCGCAAGACTACAGGAATTGAGGGATTTATTTCTTCTTAAGGGAAAGGAGGGTATGCTTTTGGGTGGCATGCATACGGTTAAAGCTATCTATCCCGGAACCTTCGATCCGCTCACCAATGGACACCTCGACCTGATCGCCAGGGGGTCGAAGATCGTGGATGAGCTGGTCGTCGCGATCCTGCGCAACTCCGAAAAGGGAACGCCGTTGTTTACAGTTCCGGAGCGCGAAGAGATGATCTTTGAGGCTACGCGGGGATTCGGGAACGTCTCGGTTACCACGTTTAATGGGCTGCTGGTGGATTTTGCCAGGCAGCAGGGAGCCAAGGCCGTCTTTCGAGGCATTAGGGCCATCAGCGACTACGAGTACGAGTTCCAGATGGCCATGATGAACCGCAAACTCGATCCCGAGCTCGAAACCCTGTTCATGATGCCTGCCGAGGAGTACACCTATGTCAGTTCACGGCTGATTAAAGGAGTCTTTCAGCTCGGCGGCGATGTGACGGCGCTGGTTCCACCGCTGGTTGTTGAGAGACTCAAGGCTAAGGTGCCGAACAGACTCTAGCGCTGCGAAGTACCCCGAACGCCACTTTGAATTTCCGGGTTTCCGATGTTGCCCTTTGGCTCTATCCCGGTATTTTCTTCTTTGGAGTGAGTCTTCTTGGGACCTCTTCGAGAGAATCTATGCGGGTGAAGAGATAACCGACTGAGTTAGACTGGGCAGCAGTTTTGAGGGGCTGATTTGCCGGGGTGGAATTCCTTGTTTATCCCTGTAAACTGTTGTTCGCCAGTGAAAGTGGTTTTAGAGAGGGAATTGCATGCAGGTTTCAACCCCGGTTGGCGCGCGAGCGAAGGTCAAAGGGAATGCAACACAGTCCGTGTTTCCTGTTGGACATATGCTGCTGTTTTCGTTGGTCACGGTGCTGTTTTTTCTGTGGGGAATGTCGAATAACCTGACGGACATTCTGGTACAGCAGTTCAAGAAATCGTTTGAGTTGTCCCCGGTGAGTGCACAACTGGTCCAGACGGCGAATTTTCTGGGCTACTTCTTTATGGCGCTTCCGGCGGCGCTGCTGATGCGCAAATGGGGCTACAAGGCGGGGATGGTTACGGGACTTTGTCTGTTCGGTGGCGGGATGGTGCTGTTCTGGCCTGCAGCAGTGAGCGGACAATATCTGCCGTTTCTAGTGGCGCTGTTTACGGTCGGGAGCGGAGCCTCCTTCCTGGAGACGGCGTCGAATCCCTTTATTGCGCAGTTTGGACCTGCGGAAACTTCGGAACAGAGGCTGAATTTTTCGCAGTCCTTCAATCCCCCGGGGACGATCATTGGCGTGCTGATTGGATCGCAGTTTATTTTTTCGGGAGTGGAGAAGACTGCTCCTGAGATTGCGCAGATGAGGGCGGCGGGAACGTATCAGGCATATCTGCACACGGAGATCATGCGCGTGGTGCCAACCTATCTTTCGTTCGGCGCCGTGGTGCTGCTGTGTGCTTTTATTTTGTCGAGGATGACGTTTCCGTCGATGCACAGCGAGCATGAGGGAGAGGCCGGCGATCATGGAAGCTTTGCGCAGTTGTTTCACTATCCGCATCTTTGGTTTGCGGTACTGGCGAATTTCTGCAATGTGGGTGCACAGATCTCAAGCTGGAGCAGCTTGATTCCTTATATGAAGCAGTACACGACGGTGAGTGAGCGGCATGCGGCTTACTACCTTGGATTTGGTGTGCTTGGAGCGCTGGCAGTCGGACGGTTTGTGTCGACGCCGCTGATGAAGTATGTGTCGCCGAGCAGGATGCTGGGAGTTTATGGCGTGGCGAATGTGCTGCTGATGGCGGTCACCATTACGCAACCGGGGATCGTTGGCGCGTGGGCTGTGGTTGCGAGCGGGTTCTTCTTATCCATCATGTTTCCGACGATTTTTGCGCTTGGGCTGAAGGGGTTGGGGCCGAATACGAAGCTGGCGGGATCGTTGCTGGTGATGGCGATTGTGGGCGGAGCGATCTTTCCGCCAGTGCTCGGGTATATCGCGAGGGCGACGGGCAGTATGGCAAGGGGATATGTTGTGCCGCTCGCAGGATTTATTGTGGTCGCGTTGTATGGGTTTCTGGTGCCGCGGATTCGGTCGCACGAGGTGGCTGCAGCGCCAGAGATGATTTGATCTGCTTGCGCTGCTTCGCCGAGTCAGAAGTGGCGCAGGTTTTCTGGCGGAGCGTGAGGCCGGTAGTCGGGTTCACCGGGGAGGGGATCCAGCGAGGCACTGCGCTCGAGCGAACGGCTGACAATGTTTCGTGAACCGAGACCGACCGCGAGAGCGAGGGTGAGAACGATGCCACCAAAGAGAATCCCAAAGGCAAGTTCGACGACTCCGCCCCCTATCTGAAGGTGATCAAGGACCATCGCGGCCGTAAGCACGAGGACGAGCCACTTAATCCCCAGAGAGAGCATGCGGGCGTACTGCAGTTTCGCGTTGACGGCTCCGATGAGGACCGAGCGCTCCAGAAAGCGCGCAATGACGGTGCCTGCGATCAATAAAAGCACTGCTCCTATGGCGTGAGTGACGTACGGGAAGACAAAGACGGAGATCTGCGAATCGCCCGGGTAGGCGGCGTCGAACGCAGAGATGCCGATGAAGCAACCGATAAGGACACAGCCCCAGAAGACCACACGAGACAGGAGTGCGGTGGGGCTGTTAGCCGGAGACCAGTCTGAGATAGGCGCGATGGCATTGCGGGCAAGGCGCTCATCGAATTTTGCGGCGATGAGGGTTCGTCGCAGGAGTGCGGCGAGGCCGGCTCCGATCAGGGCGAGCACAATGACCGCGAGAAGAAGAGCGACAAGCGCGGGAAGAAAGCTGGCGAGCTTGACGAGGACTCGGTGAGCGGATTGGCGGAGTGCGAGTTCAACTTGTTGCCACATAATTTTGACTCCTTCTGAATAGCTGGCGTCGCTGCCGCTATGGATTGAAGCGGTCTGGCCAGCGCCAGCGCGCGACGAAATAAGGTTTATCGGTCTCGAAGGCGACCGCTAGATCCTGGATATGTTTTTCGGGCGACGTGCCGCTGCCGATTAATGTGAGGTGCGAGGCAGTCCAGGCAAGATAGAGCGGCGTCAGCGCTCCGAGCAAATGGCCGCGATTGATGGTGCGAAGGCGGAAGGCGAGTATGAAGTCGTAGACAATCCGAACCCAGAGATTATCGGGCATGCGAAAGGAGTCAGGGTTTGCGAGCGAGAGTTTCTTGAGCCCCAGCAGTGAATTAGGGGGCAGAACGAGGGACCAAATCTCGTGGAGATTGGTGTAGGCAAGCCGGAAGGCGTCGAGCATAGAGGCGACGTCAGCGGGCGATTCCACGAAGGGTGGGGATGGGGCGACAGAGGCCAGGGGTTGGGTGCTGCGGGCACGTTGCCAGAAGCTGGCTTTGGCTTCGACATCGGCGAACAGGGAGCCGGCGACCTGGGCTAAAACTGCATTGAGATCGGCGGGGATGGGATGAGGAAAGGTCCGAGTGCCTACGGTGACCTCCGCGATGGTGCAGTTGGCGGATACGGCTTCACTGAGAGGCCACAAGATTGCATCGTTCTGGCCGGCGGAGGTGGATCGTTGAGCCGCGGCTGCAAGTCTCCCGGCCATCTTCAAAGAGAGGCCCATGTCGATCGCGAGAGGAAAGCGCGGACGCGTGCCGAAGAGTGCGCGGGTAACTGGATAGAGGATCGCGGCGTTGACGAGGCCTTCGTGCGGGCCGAGATCATAGCGGGCCAAGGTAAGGTCGTTCTGCTGGGCGGATCTGGCGAGTGCCCGTATGGCTTCCGGGGAGAGCGATTGGGATTCGCCACCAAGAAGGATGCACGTATTCGTCTGATGTTCCTGTGCCAGTTTGTAGGCGAGCTGATAGTCAGCTGCCGTGAGTATCCAGGGACTCCCAGAGACAGTGGTAGGGCTGTAAGACAAAAGGCGGAGCGGGCTTCCGGAAGATTGAGGGGCGACGTCGGGCGAGGCGACCAGGACATCCTCTCCGCGAAAGGCGAGGGCAAGGTTGCCGAGGATTAGTTCGTATGCTTCTTGAGGTAAGGGAGACAGGCTGACCAAGAGGCCGCTGGAGACTCCGGATGGGGATGCGGCGACGGGATTGACTTTCGTTTCCGTGGAGGTCATCGTGCGCTGTTGCCTTTCGCAGCTGTGCGTTCGTAAAGACCCTTAGATGTCCACAAGACGTCCATGATGTGCATATTATGTGTAAAAAACGTTGCCATTCTTAGAGATGCACGCGTGGGTCTATGCGGTTGCTGCAGCAAGAATGCAGAAAGAAGACGAGCAAAATTGGCTGAGCCAAAGAAAAGCAGCCGGGGCTTAACTGGCCCGCTAATTGAGGATTATTGCATGATTAGAGATTGCGAGACTGCAGCGGCTGTTTCCAATGACGAGGCGATCACCGATGTTGATTTACTTTCGCGTTCTGGGGGAAGACGCTAAACGCTGAGGCCTCAAGAAGAATGCAACTCGAGCAGCCTTAAATGACTCTTAGCTGATATCTGCAACAAATCTTTTTACTGCCTTGTTTCTTCTGAACGTGCTTCCCCTGATCGGTTGACGACGATGCTACGGATTCCAGGTTCTACCTATAGGCTGCAACTACACAAGGACTTTACCTTCGATGATGCGGCCGGGATCGCAGACTATCTGCATGAACTGGGGATTTCGCATGTCTACTGTTCGCCGTACCTGCAGGCTGCACCAGGCAGTGCGCATGGCTACGATGTAGTTTCACACCAGAGGGTTAATAAAGAGTTAGGTGGTGCCGAGGCGCATGAGCGTTTCTGCAAGAAATTGGGTGAGGCAAAGCTGGGACAGGTTCTGGACATTGTTCCGAACCATATGTCCCTCGGCAAAGAGAACCGCTACTGGTGGGATGTTCTGGAGAATGGAACTTCGAGCAGGTACGCTTCGTTTTTCGATATCGACTGGCAGCCTCAGGAAGAGCGGCTGCGAGATAAGGTGCTGGTGCCGATCCTCGGTGACCAGTACGGTCGGGTATTGCAAAATGGCGGAATCAAGGTGGTTCGGCGTGGAGCGATGTTCCAGGTAGAGTGCTCTGAGCAGACGCTACCGGTGGCGCCCCCATCACTTCCGGCTATTCTCGCGCGTGCGTCGGAATATGCGAAGTCGGACACCTTGAGTTTTCTGGCCGCATCGTTCGGACGGTTGCCTCAGCCCGAGTTTGTCGATCGCAGAACGATTCTGGCGCGTCATCGAGACAAGGTAGTCTTGTTCGATTTGTTGGAGCGGCTGTGCAAGGAGGAGTCAGGAATTTGGGATGCCATCGACGAGTCCATTCTCGAACTGAATGGAAATTTGGATGCACTGGATGATTTTCTAAATCAGCAGAACTATCGGTTGGCCTATTGGAAGACCGCGGATCAACAGTTGAGCTACCGCCGGTTTTTCGATGTGAACTCGCTGATCGGTTTACGTGTGGAGCGAGAGTATGTGTTCGAAGAGACGCACGCTCTCATCGTGGACTGGTTGAAGCGAGGCGTGATCGATGGAGTTCGAGTGGACCATCCGGATGGGCTGCGTGATCCCCTGGAATATATGAGGCGGTTGAGAAAGCATGCGCCCGATGCGTGGGTGGTCGGAGAAAAGATTTTGGAGCCGGGCGAGTTTCTGCCGGAGAGTTGGCCGATTCAGGGGACGACCGGATACGATTTTCTGAATGTCGCCGCGGGTGTGCTGGTAGCACCTGGCGGGATCGCGGAGCTGACGTCAATCTATGGCGAGTTTACTGGTCAACCGACTGATTTTCGTGCAGTGGCTCACGAAAAGAAGGTCAGTGTCTCTCAGGAAGCGCTGGGGAGCGACGTGAACCGATTGACCTCACTGTTCGTCGAGATTTGTGAGGCAAATCGCGACCGCAGAGACTACACGAGAGCGGAAGTGCGGCGAGCGATACGAGAGGTTGCGGCGTGTTTTTCCGTGTATCGCAGCTATGTGGTCCCTGATAGAGAAGAGATTACGGAAGAAGATCGCGAGCACATCGCGGATGCGACCGAATGCGCGAAACAGCAACGGCAGGATATCGATGGTGGACTTTTCGACTTCATGCGTGACGTCCTGACAATGGTCGCAACAGGGAAAAAGGAGAGTGAATTCGTACTACGTTTCCAGCAGTTCACTGGGCCGGTGATGGCGAAAGGGGTGGAAGATACAGCGTTCTACTGTTTTAACCGATTGAGTGGGATGAACGAGGTGGGCAGTGATCCAGGGCGCAATGGCGTCAGCGTTGCGGAGTTTCATGCCTACTGCGAAAAGATGCAGGCGACTCACCCTCTGACGATGACGACACTTTCAACTCACGATACGAAACGAAGCGATGATGTAAGGGCTCGACTGGCCGTGTTGTCGGAGATTCCAGGTAAGTTTGGCGCGGCCGTGCAACGCTGGTCGCGGATGAACAGCGCTTTCCGAACTGGCAAGCGCGGTGAGCCTGCTATGCCCGACAGGAATACGGAGTATCTGTATTACCAAACACTGATCGGCGCATGGCCTCTGTCGATAGAACGTGCGCAGGCCTACATGTTGAAAGCGGTTCGCGAGGCGAAGCAGCAGACGAGTTGGGTGGCGAACAATAAGGAATTTGAAGAAGCGCTTCGCATGTTCATCGAACTGACGCTGAACTACGCACCGTTTCTCAGGGAGCTGCAGCAGTTCGTATCGAGGGTGCAGGACGCAGGGCGGACCAACTCGTTGGCACAGACGCTATTGAAGTGCACAGCTCCAGGCGTGCCGGATCTTTATCAGGGGTGTGAGCTTTGGGATCTGAGCCTCGTGGATCCTGACAACCGCAGGCCGGTTGATTACTCGCTTCGGCGCAGGCTGCTGCGGGAGCTGACGCAGATAGGGGAAGAGGAAATCGCAGCGCAGATCATGATGCGGGCCGAGGAAGGATTGCCCAAGATGTGGACAATTTACCGAGCGCTGCAACTACGGCGTGAGCGGCCGGAGTGTTTTGGCGCGGACGCAGACTATACCCCACTCGACGTGGATGGTGACAAGCACGATCATGTGATCGCGTATTTGCGAGGGGAAGATGTTGTGACAGCGGTGCCAAGGCTGACCCTGCAATTGGCAGGAGTGTGGAAGGACACGATTGTGGTGCTTCCTAAGGGCAGATGGAGGAACAGTTTTACGGGCGCGATGGTTGAAGGTGGTGTGGTTTCGATGAAGGTTTTAGTGAAAGATTTTCCGGTGGCGCTCCTGACGCGTGAAGAATTGGGGGTTGCGTAGGCGATGCATGAATTTACGATATGGGCTCCTTACGTTCGTGATATCGCGGTAATGCTTGAGAACGTGCCGTATCCAATGGTCGGCCCGGATGAGCGGGGCTGGTGGAGTGTTTCGGTGGAGCGGGCCGAGTCTGGAAGCGACTATGGGTTTGTGCTCGACGACGATAAAACGGTCTATCCCGACCCGCGCTCGCAGTGGCAGCCAAACGGAGTGCACGGAATGTCGCGGATTTATGACCAGGCGGCATTTGCATGGACTGATCATGGCTGGCAGGCACTCCCGCTTGGACTGGGTGTCATCTACGAATTGCATGTCGGAACATTTACTCCGCGCGGCACCTTTGACGGCGCAATTGAGCGGCTCGACTATTTGATCGAGCTCGGCATTACGCATGTTGAATTGATGCCCGTCGCTGCGTTTCCGGGCGGCCACGGGTGGGGTTATGACGGGGCAGCGCTATTTGCGGTGTATGAGAGTTATGGCGGACCGGATGGGCTAAAGCGGCTGGTAGATGCCTGTCATACTCGGAGGCTGGCCGTGTTACTGGATGTGGTCTACAACCACTTTGGGCCTGTAGGGAACTATAGCGGTAAGTTTGGACCTTACCTTACGGAGAGACATCGCACTCCGTGGGGAGGCGCGGTGAACTTTGAGGGTTGGGGCAGCGATGAAGTGCGGCGGTTCTTCTGCGACAACGCATTGATGTGGATGAGGGATTACCACATCGATGGGTTGCGGATCGATGCCGTACATGAGTTTGTCGACAGATCAGCGGTGCATTTTATGGAGCAGTTGTCGGAGGAGGTAAAGAATTTATCCGCGAAGCTGGGTCGGTGCCTGGTGTTGATCGCAGAAAGCGACTTGAACGATCCACGAGTCGTCCAGCCGCGTGAGGTTGGCGGCTATGGAATGGATGCGCAGTGGAGCGACGACTTTCATCATGCCTTATTTACGGTCCTCCATAGTGGCGAAGGGGAGAAAGGGTACTACGTCGATTTTGGCTCGGTGGCGAAGTTGGCGAAGGCGCTGACGAAGACGTTTGTACAGGACGGGACTTATTCGCGGTACCGCGGGCGAAGCCATGGGAGGCCCGTGGGAGATATCTCCCCGCATCGTTTTCTGGGATACATCCAGAACCACGACCAGGTAGGGAACCGCGCAATTGGAGACAGGATCGAACAAGTGGTCGGGATGGATCTGGCGAAAGTCGCGGCCGGGATTGTGTTGACCGCGCCGTTTGTCCCGATGATCTTTCAAGGTGAGGAGTTCGCAGCCTCGACCCCGTTTCAATACTTCGCAGACCATGAAGATCCGGAGATGGCGAGGGCTGTGAAAGAAGGTAGACAGGGTGAGTTCGCGGCGTTTGGCTGGTCGCCGGAGGACGTTCCCGATCCTGAGAAAGTGGAAACGTTTCTGCGGTCAAAGCTGAACTGGAATGAGGTACATCAAGTTCCGCACGAAGAGATGCTGGAATGGTATCGCAGTCTGATCAGGCTTCGGCGAGGGTCTTCTTCGTTGAACGACGGCACTCTCGGACAGACAGAGGTCTCTTTCGATGAAGAGAAGCGTTGGCTAGTGATGACGCGTGGGGCGGTCATCGTGATGTGTAATTTTGGGGAAGGCGTGGTGGAGTTGAATCTCGCGAAACCATTTCCCCTGTTACTCGGCTCTCGCCCTGACGTGGAGATAATTGGGAACCGCGTGGTGTTGCCGCCGAACACGCTTGCAGTCCTTTCGGGTGAAGAGCGACAGCGACCTGTGTAGAATTTCCCTAATCTACTCTTTCAATTGAAGGAAGTATCCATCATGTCACTTGCTCTTCGTCGGCCGCGTCTGCGCGCTCTTGTGTTTTTGATGTTGTTTGCCGGAGGGATGGTGGTCGGCCAGACCCCACTGCCGTCGATGAGCGACCCGGCCATCTCGCCTGACGGGAAGGAGATTGCGTTTGCTTCGGGCGGCGACATTTGGACGGTAGCGGCCAGTGGAGGGGAAGCGCATCTGCTCGTGACTCATCCGGCAACCGAGTCTCGCCCGCTGTACTCGCCCGATGGCACGAGGTTGGCTTTCGTATCGACGCGCACAGGCGCAGGAAACATCTATGTGCTGACGCTCGCGACGGGAGAGTTGATGCGGCTTACTTATTCTGATCGGCCGGATTCACTGGACGCCTGGTCGCATGACGGCAAATGGATTTACTTTACTTCGGCGGTGAATGATGTGGCGGGACAGGGAGATATCTTCCGCGTACCCGTCGCTGGTGGTATGGCATTGGAGGTGAGCCGCGAGCGATACCTCAATGAGTTTGAGAGCGCACCATCTCCCGATGGCCAAATGATCGCATTGATGGCCAAGGGCTTGAGCAACAGTCAGTGGTGGCGGAATGGTCATGCGCATATCGACGAAACCGAGGTCTGGCTAAAGCCTATTGCCGAGGGTAGTAAATACCAGATGTTGCTGAAGGCGGACGCAAAGCACGCGTGGCCGATGTGGTCGACGGATGGGAAGACCCTGTTTTACATGAGCGATGCATCTGGGGCGGAGAATATCTGGGCGGTACCGGTGGCAATGCCCGAGTCTGCCAAGGCGTTGACTCACTTCAGGGAAGGACGGGTCTTGTGGCCGAGCATTGGAGATGGCGGGAAGACGATCGTCTTCGAACGAAATTTCACGATTTGGAAGATGGATACTGCTACGGGCAAGGCGGAGCGGGTACCGATCACGCTGCGTGGGGTGCCTGCTTCACCGGGCGTAACCCATGTAAACGAGACGAACTTCAGCAAACTTGCGTTGTCCCCCGACGGGAAAAAGATAGCGGTTCTTGCCCATGGCGAGCTCTTTGCCGCGTCGGCGAAGGACGGTGGCGAGGCGCAGCGGTTGACCCACACTGCGACGGCGGAGAGCGACCCGGTGTGGTCTGCGGACTCGAAGAGGCTGGTTTACCGCTCGGAAGCGGGGTCGGGCGAGAGCAGCGGACACAATCTTGTGATGTATGACTTCGAGACGGAGAAGCCCACCATTCTCACGCAGTCGGGGAATGAGGATAGTGAGCCGAAGTGGGCCCCCGATGGGAAGAGCGTGGCGTACCTGAGGAACGACAAGGAACTCCATTTGCTTACGGTGCCGACGCAGGCGGGGGCTGCGGTTGCTGACCGCGTGTTGGCGACGGGCGATCTGCCAGGGGCGTCGCTGGCCTGGTCGCCTGACAGCCAGTGGGTGGCGTATACGGCGGACGATAGCCGATCCTTCCGGAATGTGCGTGTAGTCAAGGCGGCCGGGGGTGAGTCGCACACGGTGAGTTTTCTGGCAAACGGCGAGATTGGCGGCGTTGTCTGGTCGACCGATGGAAAGTACATCCTGTTCAATACGGCTCAGCGGAGCGAACAGGCTCAGATTGCTCGCATCGATCTACTTCCGCATGTACCGAAGTATCGGGAGGATGAGTTTCGGGAGTTGTTCCGGCCATCGAAGGCTCCGGGAACTCCGACTTCACCGAGCGCTACTCCTCAGACTGAGGAAAAGCCTGCGACACCGGCTGCGGGAGCCGAGACGAAGAAGCCGGAGCCTGCGCCGGTCAAGATTGTCTTCGAGGGGATTCACGACCGGTTGACGTTGTTGCCGCTGGGGTTGAATGCGGAGGAGCCAGTGATCAGCCCCGATGGGAAGACGCTGCTGTTTGCCGCGCGCACAGCAAATCAGCAGAGTCTTTACACCTACAACCTGGACGAGCTTGCGAAGGAGCCGGTGGTGGTACGACAGCTGACGTCGACTCCGGGGCGCAAGAGCGACTATGTGTTTACGGCGGATAGCAAGGAGGTCTTCTATCTCGAGAACGGCATGGTGAAGTCGATCACGATTGAGTCGCGCACTCCTAAGGCCATTGCGGTCAATGCGTCACTTCAGATTGATTTCGATAAGGAGAAGGAAGTGGTTTTCGAAGAGGCCTGGGAGACGTTGAACAGGCGGTTCTATGATGCCAACTTCAATGGCAAGAACTGGCTGAAGCTGCATGATGAGTGGGCTCCCTATATTGCGGGTGTCAGGACTTCGGACGAGCTTCGTCGCGATATCAATCTGATGATTGGGGAACTGAACTCCTCGCACTCGGGCATCAATCGCGGTATGGGACCGGGAAATGGGCCGCAGCCGGTGCAGGTCGGCAATCTTGGGTTGCGATTTGATCGCGAAGCCTATGAGGGAGGCAAAGGGCTTGTGGTGCGAGAGGTAATTGCCTTAGGACCTGTGGCGATTGAGGGCTCGATTAAGCCGGGAGACAGGGTGGTGAGCGTCAATGGGGAGGCGATCGGGGCCAAGAATCTGGACAGCATGCTGGAGGATACGGTTGGCAAGCGGGTCGTGCTAGGCGTTGAGACAGCGGGAAAGACGCGTGAGGCGGTGGTGCAGCCCGTTTCCTCGACAGCCGCTGTTGGTCTCTTGTATCGCCAGTGGGTGGAAGAGCGGCGGGCGATGGTGGACCGGCTTAGCGGTGGAAAGCTCGGCTACGTGCATATCGCAGACATGAGCGATGCCTCCCTGCAACAACTTTATATCGATCTGGATGCCCAGAATGAGGCCAAGCAGGGCGTGGTGGTAGATGTTCGGAATAATAATGGCGGGTACGTGAATGGATACGCGCTGGATGTGTTCACTCGCAAGAACTATCTGCTGATGACCCCACGGGGTTTCGCTGCTGTGCCGTCGCGGCAGAACCTTGGGCAGCGTGCACTGGGCTTGCCGACCGTGCTGGTAACGAATGAATCGTCGCTATCGGATGCTGAGGACTTTACCGAAGGATATCGTTCGCTAAAGTTAGGCAAAGTTGTCGGAAAACCGACGGCTGGCTGGATTATTTTTACGGGCGCGCAGCCGCTGATTGATGGTTCGACGGTGCGAGTGCCGGGATGGCGGATCCAGGATTTGCGCGGCGAGACGATGGAGATGCATCCGCGGCCCGTGGATGTTGAGGTGGAGCGTCCGCTGGGCGAAACAGAGGCCGGGTCGGATGCTCAATTGGAGCGTGCGGTGAAGGAGTTGCTTGCAGTGCAATGAAATCAGATTGAATCTTCAGAGAAAAACCAATACTGCGCCGACGCTCAGAGGGACTGAGCCGGGTATGACAGACGGCTGTGGGCTTCAAAATACGTTTGATTCAATACGAAAGTATCGTTTTTCATCGGAAACTTTTGCGTTGCTGATTCGTCTTCCTCAACAGGAGACTTCAGCGGGCCAATCTGGAGTGCACCTGCACATAACCGTATCAAAAGATGAGGGATAGAATGTTACAGAAATTCGGTGTACTCCGAATAGGTGCGCTGAAGGCGGCAATGGCGGTGTGCGCGGTGATGTTGCCTTGTGGCGTTGCGCCGATGATGGCGCAGGCGCCTGCCGCGGGCGCACGACAGCTCGGTACGGTAACGGCTATCTCTGGAGACGCACTCACCCTTAAGACTGATGCGGGTCAGGAGGTTGCCGTCAAGGTAGCAGATGGCGCCCATGTCCTACAGCTTGCTCCCGGCAGCACCGATTTGAAGTCGGCTCAGGCGATTGAATTGAAGGACATCTCGGTTGGGGATCGCGTCCTGGCGAGCGGCAAGGCCGGCGACAGCGCGGCGACGTTGGAAGCTTCGCGAGTGATTCTGATGAAGTCGAGCGACATCGCGCAGAAGCACCAGATGGAGCAGGCGGACTGGCAAAAGCGGGGAACGGGCGGCATCGTAAGCGCGGTGGATGCCGGAACCGGGACGCTGACGGTCTCCGTGGGCGCGAAGAAGATTGCTGTCAACACCTCGAGCAAGACGCAATTCCGTCGCTACGCGGGCGATTCGGTCAAGTTTGAGGATGCGAGGCCGGGCACGCTGGCGCAGATTCAGCAGGGCGATCAGCTGCGTGTGTTAGGGACGAAGGCGGACGATGGGTCATCCATTCAGGCGGAAGACATTGTCAGCGGATCATTCAAAAACCTTGCTGGGTTGATCACAACGATTGACGCGGCGAATGGAACGGTAACGTTGAAAGACCTGACGACCAAGAAGACGGTTACGGTGGTGATTACTGCAAACTCGAATGTTCGCACACTGCCTCCGGAGGCCGCGGCCAGGTTTGCAGCGAGGGCCAAGGGTGAGGCCGCGAATGCGGGTGGAGCGGGCGCTCCAGCGTCGCAGGGGGGTGAAGCGACGGGAGGAGCGGGAAGGCCGGGTGGCGCGGGACGATCTGCCGGCGGCGACCTCTCGCAACTTATAGGGCGGTTACCCAACAAGACAATTGCAGATCTGAAAGTGGGCGATGCGGTGATGATCGTGGCTTCGCAACCTGACGCGGGGAGCGCCACGATGACAGCCGTGACCCTGGTGTCCGGGGTCGAACCAATCCTACAGGCACCAGGCGGTCCTTCGATGACGTTGTCTCCCTGGTCTCTCGGTCAAGGCGCACCTGAAGGCGGCGGCGGGCAGTAATCCTGTTTGCAGACGTATAAACGACAACGATAGACCTTATCGAGGAGCAGTAATGTCATTTCGCTTAACGTTGAAAATTGTTCTACTTTTTTTTGTAGCCTTGACGCCTATTGTCGCCAGGTCCCAGCAGACTGGGGCCACAGTACGGGGTACGGTCGCTGATCCTGAGAGTGCGGTGATACCGGGTGCGACTGTTACTTTTACGCCCGCGTCGGGCAAGCCACTCATCACGCAATCGCAGAGCGATGGGACCTATGTGCTGCATGGCGTTCCTGCGGGAACCTATACGGTGACGGTCACGATGCAGGGCTTTGCGTCCTTCGTGAAGCAGGGAGTGAAGATTGCCGCGGGGCAGAGCCTGACGCTCGATACGCAGATGGCGATCCAGGAGCAGAAGCAAGAGGTGAATGTGACGACGTCGGCTGCCCAGGTGAGCGTCGATGCCGACAGCAACGCTAGTGCGACGGTGCTGAAGGGCAAGGATCTCGATGCCTTGTCGGATGATCCGGATGAGCTTTCATCGGAGTTGTCCGCGCTGGCTGGACCGGCAGCGGGTCCCAACGGTGGACAGATCTACGTGGACGGGTTCACAGGCGGGCAGCTTCCTCCGAAGTCGTCGATTCGTGAGATTCGAATCAATCAGAATCCATTTTCTGCGCAGTATGACCGATTGGGTTATGGGCGTGTCGAGGTCTTCACGAAGCCGGGCACGGACAAGTTTCATGGGCAGTTCAACCTGCAGGGGCTGACCTCGGCTCTTAATTCGGGCAATCCCTTGTTGAATGCGTTCAATACGCCTGGACAGCCGCAACAGACCCAGCCGCCGTATCATACGATCTTTGTGCTCGGAAATCTTTCGGGGCCGCTGGCAAAGTTTGCGTCTTTTACTCTGTCTGGATCTCACCGCGCCATTCAGGATAATAATTTGGTGAACGCTACGATTCCGAATGCGCCGGCGTTTGATCCTAGTTTGACTTGCCCTGCTGGTCAGACCACTTGCGCTTATGCCATTGCGAATCCGGAGCCGCAGTCGCGGACTGACATCAGTCCGCGTTTGGATTGGGCGTTGAGCGATAAGAACACCCTGGTGACCCGTTTCATGTATGAGGTGAATGACCAGAACAACGTTGGTGTGGGCGGGTTGGCCCTGCCTTCGGCGGGCTACAACTCTAGCGCGTCGGAGACGACGCTGCAGGTGAGCGACACGCAGATCGTCAGCCAGCGCGTCATCAATGAGACGCGATTTGAGTATCAGAGGGAGACCGCAACCCAGAACGCTCTCAGTACAGCTCCGTACATCAATGTGCAAGGGAACTTCCAGGCCGGTGGTGCCCCTTCCGGAAGTTCGACGGATATCCAGAACCATTTTGAGGTACAGAACTATAGCTCGATTCAGTTAGCCAAGAACTTCATCCGATTCGGCGGAAGGCTGCGGTCCACGAGCGACTCAAACACGACGACCGCAGGAGAAAATGGCACGTTTACTTATAACTGCCTGGTCCTTGTGAACTTGGTTTGCCCCAACACCACCTCCAATGCGGCGTATCAGAGCAACCAGGCCAGCCAGTTCACCGTCAGTCAGGTTCTGCATCCGGTGAACGCGACGATGGTCGATCTCGGCCTGTATGTGGAAGATGATTGGAAGGCACGACAGAATCTGTCAATCAGCTACGGCATTCGCTATGAGACGCAGAACCACCTGACTGACCACCACGACTTTGCACCCAGAATTTCAGTGCGGTATGGCGTGGGTAAGGCAGGCAGCACTCCGAAGACCGTGCTGAATGCAGGTTTCGGGATCTTCTATGACCGCTACCAGCTGCCCAACATCGTGACGACCATTCAGTCGAATGGTACGAATCAGCTTCAGACACAGATTACGAACCCGCCGGCTGCCTGCTCTCCGACGAATGTCTCTGCCTGCGGTGGAACCGCGTCCAGCGGTAATAAGACGGTGCAGGCGTCACCAAACCTTAGCGCTCCTTACACGTTGCACTATGCGTTGGGAGTGGATCAGCAGCTCTTTCGCGGAGCGACGTTGTCGGTCAACTATATTCGTGCCAACGGTGTGCACCAGTTTTACAGCATCAACGCGAATTCTCCCACCGGCGTAGACGCTTCCGGCAATCCCATCTATCCGGTTCCACCTCCTGTGAATGGCCATCCCATCGTGCAGGATACGTATGAGTCGGGAGGCGTGTTTCGGCAGAACCAGCTGATTGCCAATGTGAATATTCGCCCGAAGCCTCTGTTTTCCATCTCAGGTTATGGCGTGCTGAACTTTGCGAACGCAGACACGGGCGGTATCACTTCGTATCCATCAGCCAATTTCTATGACATTGGGGCGGACTACGGGAGGGCGACGTTCGATACGCGCTATCGACTCTTCCTGTTCGGATCGCTGAACCTGAAGCACGCGATTACAGTCAGTCCAATTGTGATTTTGTCGGCGGGCACGCCCTACAACATCACGACCGGGACGGTGAACCTTTCCGGGCAGGCCAACTCCCGACCGGCGTTTGGGCCTTCGAACGGTATTGCGCCGGGAACTCCTGGGTCGAACACGATTCCGGGTTGCGGCAGCTTTGTTGCGCCAGCGCCTGGAACCTCGTATACCCCAGTCCCGATCAACGGTTGCACTGGACCCGCACTCTTCACGACAAACATTCGTGTTACCAAGACCTTTGGCTTTGGTCCTGAGACCGCAGCAGGGGCCGCGCAGCAAGGGGGCGGTAACCGTGGTGGCGGTCAAGGTGGCCCGGGCGGCGGTCGTGGTGGTCCTCCGGGTGGCGGTCGTGGTGGTCCGGGTGGAGGCTTTGGCGGCAGCGGAAGCACAGGCAAGCGCTACAACTGGGGCATTGGTGTTCAAGTGCTGAACCTGTTCAACAACGAGGATCTCTCGACTCCGAATGGAACGCTGACTTCGCAGAACTTTGGCAGATCCACGCAGCTCGCCGGACGGCCATTCACGACGAATTCCGCTCTGCGGCAGGTGCTTCTACAGACTTCGTTCACGTTCTAGCGATTGGTTCCATCTAACGAACAGAGGCGCAACCGAATTGCTGGTTGCGCCTTTTACTTTTCGGAATTCGATTGGTCTACTTTGCCGGTTTGAAGTTTTTCTTGAGGGTTTGCCAGCAGGTGTAGTACTCGTGCTGACGGGCGGCGGTATCCATGGCGAACTTTGTGGGGCGGCAGACGAAGCGGGTTTCAAACATGAAGGCGAGGGTGCCTTCGAGCTTGACGGGCTTGAGCTCTGCGGTGCTGGCTCGGTCGAAGGTTTCGGCGTCGGGGCCGTGGCCGGACATGCAGTTGTGGAGGCTGGCGCCGCCGGGAACGAAGCCCTCGGCCTTGGCGTCGTACTCGCCTTTGACGAGGCCCATGAACTCGTTCATGAAGTTGCGGTGGAACCATGGTGGGCGGAAGGTGTGCTCGGCGACGATCCAGCGCGGGGGGAAGATGGCGAAGTCGACGTTGGCGGTGCCGGGGATCTCGCTGGGCGCGGTGAGGACGGTGTAGATGGAAGGGTCGGGGTGGTCGAAGCTTACCGAGTTGATGCAGTTGAAGCGGGCGAGGTCGTATTTGCAGGGGGCGTAGTTGCCGTGCCAGGCGACGACGTCGAGGGGGGAGTGGTCGAAGTCGGTGGCCCAGAGATTTCCCTGGAATTTGGCTACGACCTGGAAGGCGGCGTTGTCGCGGTCGTCGTAGGCGGCGTGGGGGGTGTGAAAGTCGCGGGAGTTGGCGAGGCCGTTGGCACCGATGGGGCCTAGCTCGGGGAGGCGGAAGGTCTGGCCGTAGTTTTCGAGGAGATAGCCGCGGGCCTGCGGGTCGAGGAGTTCTACGCGAAACTTGATGCCGCGGGGGATGAGGGCGATTTCGCCGGGGGCGATGCCGAGGATGCCGAGCTCGGTGTGGAGTTTGAGGCGGCCCAGCTGCGGAACGAAGAGGAGTTCGCCGTCGGCGGTGTAGAAGAAGCGGTCGGTCATGCTCTTGGTGGCGGTGTAGAGGTGGATGGCGACGCCGGAGTGCATGGAGAGGTCGCCGTTGCCGGCCAGCGTCGTCAACCCGTCTATAAAGTCGACTGACGCCGTGGGTAGTGGAAGCGGGTCCCAGCGGAGCTGGCTGGGAGTGGTTTCGACCTCGTTGAAGGGGGTGGAGCGAACCATGCCGTTGGCGATGCGCTCGTAGGGTTTGTGCATGACGGAGGGGCGGATGCGATAGGTCCAGGTGCGGCGGTTGAGGTGGCGCGGGGAGGTGAAGGGGGTGCCGCTGAGCTGCTCGGTGTAGAGGCCGAGGGGGGCTTTCTGGGGAGCGTTCTGGCCGACGGGGAGGGCGCCTGGAACGGCTTCGGTGGCGAACTCGTTGCCGAAGCCGGAGAAGTAGCGAAGATCGGACATGGGTTCCTCTTGGATGATGTGCGTTCGCGGCGAGGGTTGTGGCGCTCGCACGGCGAGAAAAGATTATCTGAAATGTGGCCGCTCTGCTGGCGTGGTTACTTTGAGCTTTTTTGAGAGATGGGGTTTTCCTAACGTAGGAAAGTCAAGAGGAGTGGTTGGACCAATTACCTGTGGAAGAAATGGGTCTTTGGGATTTGTGATGATTCGTGGTGGATGCTTGGGTTTTTCTGGGTTCTGTTCAGGAGTTATTCGATTTTTATTGGGTTTTGGAGTGCCGTGCAGTGCGAAAACAGGATGGTAAGAATGTGGTGGATTGATGGTGGGATGTGGTGACTTTGTGGTGTTTGTAGGAGCTGGGTAGAACAACGAAACCGGGGATTGGGGGGAAGAACAGGCAAAGGTATCTGCGGATGCGAAGGCAAAATGCAGGTCCTTCGACTTCGCTGCGCTTCGCTCAGGATGAGAACTATATCATAAATAATTAGAAATAAAGCACATAATTTTATATAATGTTCCATACAAGGTATGCACAGCCACGAAGAATTAATGGCTTGCAGAGAAAATCTACACGGAAACTGCACAGAACGGTATCAACAGCAGGAGGCAATATGTCCTTCGTTACCGAGAAAGAGGAACTGAAACCGGGCCTGATTCTCTTTAGGCGCGGCGACGTGGATCATCGCATGTGGTATTGCCGCATGAAGATGCCGAAGGCCGACCGCTACAAGACGGTTTCGCTTAAAACCTCCGATAAAGAAGCGGCGCGGGAACGCGCCTTCGATCAAGACGCGGACGTTCGGTTCCGCATCAAGCATGACGTTCCGGTGTTCAACCGCCCCTTCCGCGAGGTGGCGCACGAGTATCTGTTGACGCAGGAGGCGCGGGCGAAGCGCGGAGAGATCAGCGCCGCGCGGCCCAAGAAGCTCCGCGCCGTCATCGAGGGCACGCTAGACAGGTACGCAGGTTCAACACAGGTCCATCTCATCGGTGACGAACGATGGGGCGGCTATCCGGCATGGCGGCGGGAGAACGGAGCGGGACGCCACCGGCGCAACGGCGTTCGGGAAGTCACAGCCGACGCAGCGCAATCCTTCGCGGACCATGAAGCCGAGCGCCGCACCAAGGTTCAGCAAACCTTGGGCATCAGAGTATTGAAGCCGATTGAAGTTGAACCTTCCGAAGAACGGGTGGTTCCTTTCATCAGTGATTCAACCATCCGCTTCGAGATGTCCATCTTCGGCGCGGTGATGAACTACGCGGTGAAGAAACGCTATGTTCCCGCAAGCCAGCGTTTCGACGAGCGCCCGAAGCTCAAGACAATGCGGCGTGATGAGTTCACGCTGGAGGAATATCGCAAGCTCCACACCGTAGGCCGAAAGTGGATTGGCGAGGCCGACAAGCCTTCGAGCGTCTGGTATCGGACTGTTACCTACAACATGATTTTGATTGCCTGTAATACAGGCATGAGGCCAGCCGAGATGAAGAATCTCCGCTGGAGGGACATTATGTCCGCAAAAGACCGCGAGGGCCGCGAGATCGTTGTTTTGTTCGTGCAGGGCAAGGGCAAATCGCGCAAGCTGGTTGCGCCCAAGAGCGTCGGAGATTATTTAGAACGCATCCGTGCCATCTCCAAAGCCACGGAGCTGGACGACAGGGTGTTTACGAACATCACCGGCAAGCCTGCTAAAACGCTTTATAGTTCCTTGATTGCCGATCTTTTGAACGAGGCGAATTTGCGCGAAGGAACGCAGGGCGTTCCGCGCTCCACTTATTGTTTCCGGCATACCTATGCCACGCTCCGCTTGCAGGAAGGCGTGGACGTGTATTTCCTTGCCGAGCAGATGGGAACCTCCGTCCACATGATTGAAAGCCACTACGGGCATGTGAACACCATCAAACACGCCGACCGCGTATTGCAGGGGATGGCCGGATGGGAGTTGCCGCAACCCGACGACGCCAGGGCCAAGGCGTCGAAGGCGGCAGAGACGCACGACAAAGGCAAGAGAGGTCAGCGCCACAAGCCGCGCTGACCCTGAATCTCCCGAAGCTGTCTTTGGCCGGAGCCGTGGCGGAGGCGGCGTAGGGAGTTCGGTATCCCAATCCATCTTTTCCGATATTGGTTCTGATTTGCCGCAGCCCCGCCGGGGCGTTCTTAGCGGCAAATCTCCGCGCACGAGCCGCCGCTGGCGGCTGTCCTTAGTGCGCTTTGTGTTGTCCTTCCTCAACCGCGCCGTTGAGGTTCCCCGGCAGATTGCCTCACACTAATGCGTGGCGGCCAACACGCTAATGCGCGGCACACGGATTTGATTCTCACGCTTGCGTGTTTGGGCAATGTCGTAAGAGGACTGCATACGCATCAGCGTGTCCATCTTTACTCCAAAGGCTTTCTCGATACGGAGCGCCATATCCCCGGAGAGGTCGGCCTTGCCATTGAGCAGACTGGATAACGTAGGCCGCGAGACGCGCAACGCTATCGCCGCCGCCGTGACCGTCAGCCCTGCGGCTTCGATAATCTCTGTTCGAATGAAATCCCCAGGATGGGGCGGGTTCTTCATAGGCATGGTCTGTTCTCCTTTGAACCTAGTGGTAGTCCTCTAAATCCATGTCGTAAATCTCGCGTTCGGCTGTGTCGATACGAAAGGTCAAGCGCCGATTGGCCGTAACGCTCAGGCTCAATGTGCCTTTGCGGTCGCCCGTCAGGGTATGCACTTTCCATGATGGCAGCGCCCGCAATTCTTCCGGGTCTTCCATGTCATCCAGAAAGGCAAGCATCTTGCGGAGTTTATCCACGGTGTCGGGCGAAACGCCTTTGGTGGCGTCGTCCGTGTAGAGCTTCTTCAAACCCTTATGGATGAAGTTGCGTATTCTCACCTGAACCACTGTAGCCCGTAGCCTAACACTTGTCAATCTATGTCCATGCTTTTTCGGGAAGGGTGCTGTGCCCTTCCCGCGCTGCAACCGCCCATAGTACCGGGCGTTTTCCGCTTCCCATCCATGCGGGGTCGTCCCTTCCCCGCAACGCCCCTCCCTGAAATTCGGTGCGCGAACGCGCACGGATGCGGTAGACAAGCCTCCTAATGGGGCGCTGCCCCCTCGCGCCCGCAAGCAGTCTCCCCAGGCTTCCGCGCTTCGCTTGTGCAGCCCTCCGCTGCGCTTCGCCCTTTCCACTCTCGCTGCGCTTCGTTGCAAGGGTGGGCGATCCCCCTCTGCTTGCAGTTGCTACCATGAGCGGGAGTTTGCCTCTGAGCGGCAGAATTATTGGAGCCGCGATCAGCAGGGACATAGCGAGTGGCAAGGCAAGCTGGCCGAAAAGTGGGGCTTAGAAGGGCCGGTTGGCAACGAGCATTTTGCCCGGTTGACCGAAGGCCAGCACCCAGAGACGGAAGCGCAGCTCGTTCGCCATCAAGTCTCAAGAACCTATGAGGGGAAATTCGGTAAGGAAGTGACGAGCGTAGAACATCGCGCCGGTTGGGATGCTACGTTCAGCGCACCCAAAAGTGTTTCTCTCACTGCCCTTGTCGGCGGCGATGAGCGCGTGCGAGAGGCGCATCGGGAGAGTGTGCGTGTTGCCTTGGGAGAGCTGGAACGATACACGCAGGCGCGGATCGGCAACGTCCACGCGCCGGAGACGACAGGCAAATTCGTTGCGGCTACCTTCGAGCACGATACCGCCCGCCCTGTGGACGGCTACGCAGCACCGCAGCTCCACACCCATGCTGTGATCTTCAACGTCACCGAACGCGATAACGGACAGACGCGGGCCTTGCAGCCGCAGGAGCTATTCGCGTCGCAGCGTGTTGCTACCAGCCTGTACCGTTCCGAGCTGGCAATGCGGTTGCAGGGCTTGGGCTATGAGCTGGAGCGGGGCAAGCATGGTCAACCTGAGATCAAGGGCTATACAAAGGAATATCTGGAAGCCAGCAGGCCACGCCGCGAGCAGATCAAAGACCATCTCCGCGAAATGGGGATAGACGGCGCGGGAGCCGCGCAGGTTGCGGCGCACCGGACGCGGGACAGCAAGGAGCTGCTATCGCCGGAACAGGTATTAGAGAGGCATCGGAATCTGGCCGCACAGTATGGACACCAGGCCGACCGGGTTGTAGCCGAAGCGCGGGAACGCGGCCAGCATCTCGCCCACGAGCCGGAGGTAAATCGGAGCACAGTGGCCGCGCAGCAGGCCGTCACCTATGCCCGCGATCATCTCTTCGAGCGTTCCGCTGTGCTGGACCGGCGCGACATTCTGGAAGCGGCGCTCAACCGTGGCATGGGTGAGACAACGTATGCCCACGTCCGGCAGGAGTTCGCGCAGCGGGCCGCGCGCGGAGAGTTCCGCACGGTCGATCATGCCGGAGCAGGACAGCAGTACACCACCGCTGCCATGCTTCGCATGGAACGCGAGATCGTCACACGGATGCAGGAAGGCAATCAGCGCGGGATGAGTGACCCGATGCTGGTTTCTCCGCAGATTCGGATTGCGACGGAGGACCGCCACCCGGAGTTGAATGCCTCGCAGCGTCAGGTAGTCAATGATGTTTTTCTCTCCCGCGAAAAGATAGTGGGATTGGATGGTATCGCGGGCGCGGGGAAGACAACGACGCTGGCCGTCATCCGTGAAGGCGCGGAGGCGCAAGGGTACAAGGTGGAAGGCTTCGCGCCCACGTCCCGCGCGGCGCAAAAACTGGCCGATGCAGGCATGGAAACATCCACGCTGCAAAAGCATCTTGCACGCGGCCAGCAGCCGGATACCGGAGAGCGCCGCCTGTATGTGCTCGATGAATCCTCGCTTGCATCCACCAGACAGATGCACGAGTTTGTGAATCGCCTGCATCCCAATGACCGCGTGTTGCTGGTAGGGGATCGACGGCAGCATGAGGCAATCGAGGCCGGGCGTCCCTTCGCACAGCTTCAGGACGCGGGCATGAAGACAGTGAAGCTCGAAGAGATCGTCCGCCAGAAAGACCCGGAGCTGAAACAGGTGGTCGAACAGCTTGCGCGTGGCGAGGTGCGCGAGGCCGTGCAGGGTTTAGAGCGGCAGGGCCGCGTCCATGAGATTCGAGGCCATGAGGAACGTATCACAGCCATAGCGAAGGAATACGCAAAGTCGCCGGAGGGAACGCTGGTTGTCTCTCCCGACAACCGTTCCCGCGTGGAGATCAACTTGGCAATTCGTGCCGAGATGCAGGAGCGCGGCTCAGTCAGTAAAGACGAGCATTCTATTGCGGCGCTTGTTCCGCGCCAAGACCTTACCGGGCCGGAGCGGACATGGGCAGCCCGGTATGAGTTCAATGATGTAGTGCGCTACGCTCGCGCATCGAAAGAGACTGGCATGGAGCGTGGGGAATACGCGCGAGTCAAGAGGGTTGACGCTGAAAAGAACCTGTTGACGGTGGTGCGGGCCGATGGCTCTGAGTTGACCTATGATCCACGCAGGCAGCAGGGAGTATCCGTCTATCGGGAAGAACCGCGCAGCTTCGCCGTGGGCGACCGCATACAGTTCACCGCACCAGCCAATGACTTGAAGATTGCCAACCGCGAATTAGGGACGGTCGAAGCCATCGGCCAGGATGGGCAGATGCGCTTGAAGTTCGACGGAGGCCGTGACGTGCAGCTCGATCCGCGCGAGCATCCCCACCTCGATCACGGCTATGCGGTGACGAGTCATTCCAGCCAAGGGCAGACTGCCGAGCGTGTATTGATTCACGTCGATACGGACTTGGCAGCGAAAGACCTGCTCAACAGCCGCATGGCATACGTTGCTGTGTCGCGCGGGGCCGAGGATGCGCAGCTTTACACCAACGACCGCGAGAAGCTGCCGCAAGCATTGGGGCATGACGTATCTCACGAGAGCGCCTACATGCCAGCGATAAAGCCGGAGCAATCCATCAAGCCGCGCAGCCAGAAATCGCGCCGGTCATCGAACACAGCATGGACTTGGGACACAGCCTCTAACCCATGAATCGTCCCTGTAGAATGGTGTCTCGCGTTCAAGAAATGCACAGAAATCGGGAAATTGCCTGCACAGTTCCTACACAGCCAAAAACAGGCTATTTATCTCTCGATAAATCAGAGATTTCCAAAAATCAACTCACCCGCTCAGGATGACACTTTTCTTAGGGTTGGGTTAAGACAAAAGCAGGTTCTGCGGCTTCGGCGAAGGAAGACAAACTAAAAAGCTTTGCGGCCTCCTCTTCCGTTGAAGGGAGAGCGGCAGAGAAAGAGGGCCGCACCCACGAGGGAATGCGGTGTTGTTTTGTCATGAAGGCCGTACCGATACTTGCGGTATCGAGGGCGATAACGAGCTCAAAATTACAGGATGACGAAGATCGCGGGAGAGGCTTTGCGAGTAAGGGAGCTACAAATTGTTGTGTTTGAGGCAGAGAAGAGAGAGAATCAGCGATAGGTTGTCCCAACTACATTCTCCAGCTAAAGGCTCTAATCCCTTGGATTAGCCAGTCCGCGGCATTGTGTTCTGCGAAAGGGTTCCATGCAAAAGGCTCTCGGCGGTTTGGTTCTGGGTGTCTTGTTTTTTGGCATATTGGCGAACTCCGGTTTTGCGCAACCTGCGCCTGCGGCTCCGCAGTTGGGACCCCAGACGTGGCGAAACATTGGACCAGACCGCGGAGGGCGGTCGCTGACAGTTGCGGGGAGTTCGTCGCGTCCGAACGAGTACTACTTTGGCGCGGTTGGTGGCGGGGTGTGGAAGACAGTCGACGGCGGGACGACATGGAAGCCGGTGACCGATGGCAAGATTCGCAGTTCGTCGGTCGGTGCGATTGCGGTTGCGCCGTCGAACCCCGATGTGGTGTATGTGGGGATGGGCGAGAGCGAGTTGCGCGGTAATGTGATGCAGGGTGACGGCGTGTACAAAACGACCGACGGTGGCAAGACATGGAAGAACATCGGATTGGAGTCGACGCAAGCGATTGCGCGAGTTCGGGTGGATGCGAACGATCCCAACCTGGTGTATGTGGCAGCTTTGGGACATCCGTATGGACCGAGTGCGGATCGCGGGGTTTATCGTTCGACGGATGGCGGCGCGACGTGGAAGAAGATTTTGTATGAGAATGACCATTCGGGCGCGGAGGATATTTCGATTGATCCGCGGAACAACAAGATCATCTTTGCCACGACGTGGGATGTGCAGCGGACGCCGTGGTCGCTGTCGAGCGGTGGGCCGGGGAGCCATCTTTATAAGTCGATTGATGGCGGCGATACGTGGAAGGACATCACGCGGAATCCCGGTTTACCGGATGGGATTGTCGGCAAGATTGGGGTTGCGGTTTCTGCTGATTCGAACCGAATTTATGCGATGGTGGAGAACGAGAATGGCGGCATCTTCCGTTCCGAGGACGGTGGCGCGACGTGGGCGAAGGTCAATGACGATCGCAATGTGCGGCAGCGGTCGTTCTACTACACGCGGGTGACGGCAGACCCGAAGGATAAGGACGTCATCTACATCACGAATGTGCGGTTCTACCGTTCGAGCGATGGAGGGAAGACGTTCAAGTCGATCAAGCAGCCGCATGGGGATAACCACGATCTGTGGATCGACCCCAATAACAACAAGCGGATGGTGGAGGCGAACGATGGCGGTGGTACGGTGTCGGTCGATTACGCCGAGAGCTGGACTGCGGAGAATTATCCGACGGCGCAGCTCTATCACGTGGCGACGACGGTCGATGTGCCTTACCAGGTTTGCGGGGCGCAGCAGGACAATACGACGGTCTGCGTGACGAGCAAGGATGGGCGGAACTTTCATAATCCAGTGCAGCCGCAGGGTGAGTGGATGTATGCGGTGGGAGGGGGCGAAAGCGGTTACATTGCGCCTGATCCGAAGGATGCGAATATTTTTTATGCAGGTAGCCAGGGCGCGATGTTGACGCGGTATGACCGCAGAGACGGGCAGGAGCAGGATGTGCAGCCTTATCCGTTCTTCTTCTCTGGGCAGTCGGCTTCGACGTTGAAGGAGCGGTGGCAGTGGACGTTTCCCATTGTGTACGACCCGCTTTCGCCGGGGACCATCTACACTTCGTCGCAGCATCTGTTCAAGACGACGAATGGAGGGAAGAGCTGGGAGATCATCAGTCCGGATTTGACGCTGGCCGATCCGAAGACGCTGGGTGATTCGGGTGGGCCGATCACGAAGGATCAGAATGGGCCGGAGATTTATGGGACGATCTTTTCGATTGCGCCATCGCGGCTGGAGCAGGGAACGATCTGGACGGGGTCGGATGACGGGCTGGCTTACATTACGCGCGATGCTGGAAAAAACTGGGCGAAGATTACGCCGGAGGGTCTTCCGCAGTACAGCCGCATCGGGATGATTGATGCGTCGTGGCATAAGGCGGGGACGGCGTATCTTGCGGCAAATCGCTACCAGATGGATGATCGCGCGCCGTATATCTACAAGACAGAAGACTACGGGCAACATTGGACGAAGATCATTACGGGTATTCCGGCGGATGATTTTGTGCGTGTGGTGCGGGAGGATCGCGTGCGGCCGGGGCTTCTGTATGCCGGGACGGAGCATTCGATTTATGTGTCCGATGATGACGGGATGCATTGGCGCTCGCTTGCGTTCAACCTGCCGGATACGCAGGTGGCGGATATTGAGGTGCAGAAGAACGACCTGGTGATCGCGACGCATGGTCGGTCGCTTTACATTCTGGACAACATCGACTGGCTGCGGCAGACGACGCCGGAGACAAAGAATGAGCCTGTGCGTTTGTTTGCGCCGAGTGTGGCGATACGCAATGTGGATGATGGCGTCGTCGACTACTATCTTGCCAAGCCTGCGGATAAAGTGACGATTGAGGTGCTGGATTCGAATCAGAAGGTGGTGGGAACGTTTGTGAGTGTCCCTGCGGGGAAGAAGCCGACAGAGGGCGAAGACGACCAGGATGAGCGGCGCGCCGGGCCGAAGCCTCCGACGACCACTGCGGGGATCAATCGGTTTGTGTGGAATCTGCGCTATCCGGGAGCGTATGCCTTTCCGGGGATGATTCTGTGGGGCGGCAATGCGAAGATGGGTCCGATGGCGGTTCCGGGTAGCTATCGGGTGCGGTTGACTGCGAACGGGGTGACCCAGGAGCGCGATCTGACGGTGGATAAGGACCCGCGGGTCAACGTGTCGCAGGAGGATCTGCAGAAGCAGTTCGATCTGGCGTTGAAGCTTCGCGATCAGCTCTCGCAGGCGGATACGATCGTGAGCGAGATTCGACAGATTCGGAATCAAGTGAACGACAGGGTGAAAGCGGATGCGGGGCTGAAACCGCAGGCGGATGCGCTGCTGGCGAAGCTGACGGTGATTGAAGAGACGGTCTACCAGGTGAAGAACCGGAGCGATCAGGACCCGCTGAACTTTCCGATCCGGCTGAACAACTACATTGCGGCGCTGGGCCGGAGTGTGATGTCGGGAGACACGGCGCCTACGGCTCAGGCGTATGTTGTCGAAACTGAACTTGCCGGGCGGCTCGACACAGAGCAGAAGGCGTTTGATGCGGTGGTCAAGGATGACCTGGCGCAGTTCAACGCGACGCTGGCGAAGAAGAAGAAGGAAGCGGTGACGGTGGCGATCCTGCCGGAGAAATCGTGACCGTTGCGTTGCGGCCCGTTCGGAGCTAGGTAGAGCGGGCGGCGGCGATGACTACGGTTTTGGCGTTTAGGAATTCGCGCATGCCGGCGGCGGAGAGCTCGCGGCCGTGGCCGGAGCGCTTGATGCCGCCGAAGGGTAGGCGTGGGTCGCTGGCTACCATTGTGTTGAGGAAGACGCCGCCGCACTGGAGTTCGGAGACGAAGCGCTGTTGTTCGGCGGGGTCGCGGGTCCAGGCGGAGGCGGCGAGACCGAAGGGAGTGTCGTTGGCGATCTCGATGGCGTTGTTGATGTCGGTGGCGCGGAAGAGCATGGCGACGGGGCCGAAGAGTTCTTCGCGGTAGACGGCCGAGGTGCGAGGGACGCCGGTGAGGACAGTGGGTTCGAAGTAGTTGCCTTCGCCGAGCATGCGTTCGCCGCCGGTGAGGATGCGGGCTCCGACGCGGATGGCGGCTTTGACCTGGGCTTCGAGGGTTTCGACGGCTTGGACGGTGGCGAGGGGGCCGATCTCGGTGCCTTCCTTCATCGGATCGCCTACGCGGACGGATTCCATCTCGGCGACGAAGCGGGATTCGAAGGCGTCGTAGATCTCGTCGGCGATGATGAAGCGTTTTGCGGCGATGCAGGACTGGCCGGCGTTGACGAGGCGTGCGCGGACGGCGGTTTCGATGGCGAGATCGAGGTTGGCGGAGGGCATGACGATGAAAGGGTCGGAGCCGCCTAGCTCGAGGACTGATTTTTTGAGGAGCCATCCGGCCTGGGCTCCGATGGCGCGGCCGGCGACTTCGCTGCCGGTGACGGTGACGGCGGCGATGCGCTCGTCGGCGAGGATGGTTTCGACCTGATGGACTTCGAGGAGGAGGGATTGGAAGGTGCCGCGGGGGAAGCCGGCGCGGCGGACGAGGGACTCGATGGCGATGGCGCACTGGGGGACGTTGGCGGCGTGCTTGAGCAGGGCGACGTTGCCGGCCATGAGGGCGGGGGCGAGGAAGCGGAAGACCTGCCAGAAGGGGAAGTTCCATGGCATGACGGCGAGGAGGATGCCGAGGGGGTCCCAGCGGACGTAGGAGTGGTCTTCGGTGGGGATGGATTCGGGGGCGAGGATGCGGGCGGCGTGGTCGGCGAAGTAGCGGCAGGTGTCGGCGCATTTGAGGATCTCGAGGCGGCCGGCTTCGAGGGGCTTGCCCATTTCGAGGGTAATGAGAGTGGCGAGGTCTTCGGTCTCGTGCTCGAGGATGGAGGCTAGTTTGCGCATCCAGAGGGCTCGGTGGTCGAGGGGGATGTCGCGGTAGGAGCGGAAGGCGTCTTCGGCGAGGGCGATTTTCTGGCGTGCGGCTTCGTCGGTTAGGGATTCGAAGGTGCGGAGGAGTTTATTGTTTGCGGGATTGATGGATTGGATGGGCATTCGTTTGGCGAGGCTCTGCTGACTCGAGTGATGTGTCTCTTATGAATGTATTGGAAATCGGGGGAGGATCGCGAGTAGCACGAAAGACACAGTGCAGGGGATGCCTGGGTTCCTTAGAAGCAACGGCGAAGACAAATGCAGGTCCTTCGACTGCGCCGTTCGCACAAGGCGAACGGCTTCGCTCAGGATGACACTTTTTTGGGCTTTGCGGATTATTTTGGGGCAACGGCAACGGCAACGGGAAATGCAAATGCAACGGCAAATGCAAATGCAACGGCAAATGCAAATGCAACGGCAAATGCGGGGATTCTTCGCTGCGCTCAGAATGACGACTTCCGGCGGAAAGCGCTCAGAATGACGGCTTCGGGGAAAACCGATCAGAATGACAACTTCGGATCTGGGCGAGCATCTTTCGCGCGCGACGGCTATTCGGAGGCTAGTCTGGCGAGGGCCTGGGCGAGGACGCGAGTGCCCTGGAGGATGTCGGTGGGGGCGGCGTACTCGTCGGGACGGTGGGAGACGCCGTTGCGGCAGGGGATGAAGATCATGGCGATGGGGGCGATGGGGGCTATGAAGAGGGAGTCGTGATAGGCGCGGCTGACGATTTTCTTTGAGGCGATGTTCTGTTCGGCGCAGATCTGCTCGAGGAGCTGGACGATGTGCGGGGAGCATTGGGCGGGGGCGTCGGCGTTGACGAGCTCTTCGATGATGGCGACCTCGCGGCGCTGCGCCATGTCGACGTAATCGCGGCGGATGTTGCGCATGACCGATTCGCGGCGCGTCGGGTCGGTGTCGCGGATGTCGAGTTGGAGGATGACGCGGGAGGGGA
Source organism: uncultured Acidobacteriaceae bacterium (assembly GCA_963841335.1). Taxonomy (GTDB): domain Bacteria; phylum Acidobacteriota; class Terriglobia; order Terriglobales; family Acidobacteriaceae; genus Edaphobacter. The sequence goes on from CAWJCF010000001.1 coordinate 3,377,696, forward strand.
CGGAGTTGACGGCTCCAGGATAGATGGCGAGGGTGCCGACGGTGGCTACGGTGTCGCCGGACCCGCTGGCGAGGGCATTTTTTTCGACGGAGAGGATGACTTCGGCGGCGGCGCAGAGAGCATCTTTGCGGTCGGGCATGAGGAGCGCGCCAGCGTGGCCGCCGAGGCCGGTGATGGTGAAGCGATAGCTTGCGGGCGCAGCGATGCTGGTGACGATGCCGATGGGAATGCCTTCGCGCTCGAGGAGGGGACCTTGTTCGATGTGGAGTTCGAGCCAGGCGTGGTAGTGATTGTGCTGGAGATGGACGGAGGAGAGTTGTCCGGTAAAGCCAGCGGCGGTGCGGACTTCGGCGAGGGTGCGGGCGGTGTCGGGGGGCTCGTTGGCTTCACGGAGGGCGTCGGCGCGGGCGGCGTCGAGTGTGCCGGAGAGGAGGCGGGAGCCGAGGCAGCCGATGCCGAAGCGGGTGGGCTCCTCGGAGGTAAACATGACGAGCTCGATGGAGCGGCGGGGGCGGAGACCGCTGCGTTTGAGGGCGCGCATGGCTTCGAGGCCGCCGAGGACTCCGACGGTGCCGTCGTACATACCGGCGTGAGGGATGGCGTCGATGTGGGAGCCGGTGGCGACGGCGGGGAGGTCGGGTTCGGTGCCGAGCCAGCGGATGAAGATGTTGCCGACAGCGTCGTCGCGAATCTCGAAGTCTTCGGCGGCGGCTAGCTCTTTGAGCCAGGTGCGGGCGCGGAGGTCGTCGGGGGAGAAGACGATGCGAGTGACGGCGGTGCCGTCGTCTGCGGGCTCAACGTCGGTGAAGGTGGCGAGGATTTGCAGCTCGTTGAGGAGACGGGTGGAGTCGATCTGGAGTGGCGGGGTCTGGATTTGCGTGGTCAAGATCTTCACCTGCGATCGGTTTTGGCCCAGATGGTGATTTTAGACCAGGGGATGGCGGTTCCAATCTTTATAAATGATGTATTTTGCGGGGCGCTTGCCGATGGCTCCGAACCATTGTGGGCAGTAGGGACCCATCCAGATGAAGTCGCCGGCGGTGACGGGGTACCAGCGGTCGCCGAGGCGGTAGATGCCGCCGCCTTCGAGCATGAGGAGGCCGTGCTCCATGACGTGGACTTCGACCTGGCTGAGGGCGGCGCCGGGGGCGTAGGTCATGGTGTTGACGGCGAAGTCGAAGGACGGGCGAGGCGGGCAGGAGGAGCGGACCTGGAGGTCGGGGTCGTCGTTGAGCGGGATGGAGAGGACTTTTTTCTTCGTGGCCGATGAGGATTTCGGGTGCGGGGGTGTTGGCGAGGGGTTCGTAGGGTTTTTCGATGACGACGAGGCGGGTGGTTTGTTGCGCGGTGAGGGTGTGGGCGGCGTCTTCGGGGATGTAGGCGAAGCTGCCGGGGATGAGGGATTGGAAGGTAGTGTCGGTGGCGAGGTCGGTGGCACCTTCGAGGATGTAGAGGAACCGCTGGTTGGTTGTATGGCCGAGTGTGCCGCCGGGTTCGAGTTCGGCGGTGTATTGGGTGAAGGCTGCGCCACCCGCGGGTGAGATGTGGACGATGGCGGTGGCTCGCTGCATGCCCGGGAGGACGGTGCGAATGAAGGCGTCGGGCGTGTGGAGGAGGTGGTCGCGCTGGTTGGTGCTGCGGGTTTGTCCGAGATTATGCATGGGTGTCCTTGGTTTTATCATCGCGCAGGCGGGTGAGGAATTGCATGCCGGTGGCGATGGCGGCTTCCACGTCCTGAGGCAGGACGTTTTCGTCGGGGTGGTGGCTGAGGCCCGCGGGACTGCGAAGGAAGAGCATGGCGGAGGGGACGACGGGAGCTAGGATCATGGCGTCGTGGCCGGCTCCGCTGGTCATGGTTCGGCATGAGTGGCCTGCGTGGTTTGCGGATTCGCAGAGGAGGGTGATGAGATGCGGGTTGAGGGGGACGGCGGGATGGTCGAGTTGTGGGGTGATGGTGAGTTGGACTCCGCGTTTTTCGGCGGCGGTCTTTGCGTGGTTGAGGATTGCGGCGGCTGCGGCTCTGCGGATTGCGTCGTCGGCGTGACGGACGTCGAGGGATGCCGTGACGCGTCCGGGGATGACGTTGGTGGCACCGGGGAAGGTTTCGACTTTGCCGACGGTGGCTACGAGGCCTTGGTGCGAGGAGGCGTAGTCTTCGACGGCGGTGATCCACTCGGCGGCGGCGGCCATGGCGTCGTGGCGGAGATGCATGGGCGTGGTTCCGGCGTGATTGGCGTGGCCGGTGAAGGTGAGTTGGAGGCGGGACTGTCCGGCGACGCGGTCGACGATGCCCAGGGCGAGATCTTCGCTTTCGAGGACGGGGCCTTGTTCGATGTGAAGCTCGAGGTAGGCGAAGGTGTTGGCAGGAAGGATAGCGACGGGAAGCTCGGTGGGGTCGAGGTTGAAGTCGCGTAGGGCCTGCTCGAGGGTGATGCCTTCCCTGTCAGTGAGGGCGAGAATCTCGGGAGTGATTTTGCCGACGAGGGCGAGGCTGCCGAAGAAGGGCTTTGCGTAGCGGACGCCTTCTTCTTCGGAGAAACCGATGACCTCGATGGCGTAGGGGAGAGGCTGGCCGCGGAGCTCTTCGATGAGGCTGATGGCGAGAACGACGCCGAGGATGCCGTCGAAGGGGCCAGCGTTGGGGACTGTGTCGAGGTGGGAGGCGAGGATCAGGCGCGGGGCTTCGGGTTTGTCAGCCGGGTAGAGGCCGCGGATGTTGCCGATGGCGTCGATGTGGACGGACATGCCGGCGGCTTCCATCCAATTGCGGACGAGGGCGTGGACCTGGTGCATAGACGGTGCGAGGAAGGGGCGCGTGATTTCGCCGGGGACTTCGCTGCAGGCGGCGAGTTGGCGACAGCGATTGAGGACGCGAGTGGCTCGGGCGGAGTAGGTTTCAGTATTTGTGACTGGCATGGTTACTTATTTTCGGACGACGCGGGCTTCGATGTAGCCGCTGGGTTCGTCGGTGGGGACGAAGATTTGGTTGGAGTTGTCCTGGCCGAAGCGGGAGAGGTCGACGAGTAGGCAGTGCTTGTTGGGCATGGTGATTTCGATTTCGGAGATTTCGGGGATGGCTTCGAGGGCGCTTTCGGCCATGGCGTAGAGGGTGTGCTGGACGGATTTGCTGTTGTGATTGGCGAAGGTGCGAAGCATTGTTTCGCGGATGGCGCTGCGGACGATGTCGAAGTTGAGAGCGGTGGGGGTGTAGCTCCATTGGGCACGCATAGCGGTGGCGAGGATGCGGTCTTTGGTTTCGGGGAGGGTGGTCAGGGAGTCCTTGATGTAACCCTCGAAGCTGGAGTTGGTGGTTTTGAGGATGGTGAGGTTGTTGAGGCCGGAGTGGATTTGGAAGGGGCTGTTTTGCGCGCGCTCGACTGTGGTGGTTTGGAGTTCGTTGCTGCCGCGGAGGAACGAGGTGGGGTGGGGTTTGTGTTCGACGGTGAGGCGCTTCCACATAGTGCTTTCGATGGTGATGGCGGCGGAGGAGACTTGCGGATTGCGGCTGAGGAGGAAGTCGGCTAGTTCTTTCGCGTAGTCTTCCATCGTGGTCGCGGAGGAGCTGCGCGCGGTGGAGTAGACGGTGTTCTTCATCGTGTCGGTGGGGAGGATTTTGCTGTTGTCGCCTTCGAGGTGGGCGGAGTCGAAGTCTCCTTTGAGGAGGATTTGCACGGTCCATTCGCTGAGGTCGTGAACGCCGTCGTGGCGGGTGACCTTCATGAGGCGGACGCGGGATTTTCCGTAGCGGTTTTCTGCGAGCTCGATCATCGTTCAGCTTCCTCGATAGGTGGTGTAGCCGTTGGCGGTGAGGAGAAGAGGGATGTGATAGTGAGGCTGGCCTTCGGTGACGATGAAGACGATTTCGACCCATGGGTAGAGGCCGGTGAGATGGTTCTCTTCATAGTAGAGCGCGGTATCGAAGTGGATGCGGTAGGTGCCGGGATGGAGAGATTGGGATTCGGGGAGGAGATTTTTGCAGCGGCCGTCGGCGTCGGTGGTGGTCTCGTTGAGGAGAGTCCAATCGGCGCCCTTTGAGAGCCAGAGAGTGACGGGGACGTTGGCGGCGGGGCGGCCGAGGGAGGTGTCGAGGATGTGAGTTGAGATGCCCATGGTTATTGTGACTCCAGCCAGCGGTGAAGGCGAAGCTCGGTGATCTGGCGCTGTTGTTCGGCGGCTTCGCGAAGTTCGATTGCGACGTCGTTCGTCATGCGGGATTCGAGGATGGTGAGAATCTCCGAGGAGGATTTGCCGTTGGCGCAGACGATGAAGATGCGGTGGAATTTTTGCTCGTAGCGGCGGTTGGCTTCGGCGAGGGCTAGCCTGGTGGCGTCGGTGGTGCTTGCTTTGCTTTGTTCTTGTGCTGACCAGCGGAGGGATTGCTCGGTGGCGTGGCGCTGCGCGTGTTGCTGGCCGATGCGTGGGTGGCTGTCGAAGGCTTGTTGCCATGCGGCTTCGGGAAGAGCGCGCCAGATTTTGGTGGAGGTCTGGAGGAGGGTGGGTTCGTCGGCGATGGGGCGTGCAGCGGCCAGGGCTTCGGCCCATGCCTGCGAGCCGCAGCAGGGGAGGATTTCGTTGGCGGCGGTGACAGGGTCGAAGGCGTTCCATCGGGTTAGGGTTTGGTTCATCGCTGTTGCCGGAGTGAAGCTTGTTTCAGATGCGAGCAAAATGCAGGTCCTTCGACTTCGCTGCGCTTCGCTCAGGATGACACATCTTATAGGAGCACATGTGGTTGGAGTGCATGAAATCTATATCGATACGACTTAAGGTAGCGTGACCTCTCGTCCGCGCGCGGGTTCTGTAAAGGTGGAGTTTTGGTAGACGGGTTGGCCGCGGAGCCAGGTGGAATGGACTGCGCCACGGAGGGTTTCGTTGAGGTAGGGCGATATGGGGTGACGGTAATGGAGTTTGTCGGGGGTGAGGGTGATTTTTTTTTCTGTGTCGAAGAGGATGAAGTTGGCTTCGCGGTTGGGGGCGAGCGAGCCGGCTTTGTGGGAGAGGCCGGCCAGGGCGGAGGGAGCGCTGCTCATCCAGCGGGCGATATGGTCGAGGGTGAAGTTGCGTTGGAGGCATTCTGTGTGGATGACGGAGAGCGCGACGGAGAGGCTGGCGATGCCGCCCCAGGCTTGGTCGAAGCGGCCGGTGTCGGTGCGCTTCATCGCGGGTGGGCAGGGGGAGTGGTCGGTGACGATCATGTCGATGATGTTGTTGCGAAGGGCTTGCCAGAGTTGTTGCTGATTCTCTTTGCTGCGAATAGGTGGCGCGCATTTGTGCAGGGTTGAGCCGTCGGGGATCTGTTCGGCGGCGAAGTGAAGATAGTGTGGGCAGGTTTCTACGGTGATGGGAAGGCCCTCTGCTCGGGCTTTTTGAAGATCGTTGAGGGCTCGTGCGGTGGAGAGGTGGACGATGTGGAGATGGAATTTGTATTGGCGGCAGAGGCGGATCATGAGGCGAATGGCTTGGAGTTCCGCTTCGTCGGGGCGGGAGGCGAGATAGGTTTGGTAGCTTCGCCAGTCTTTATTGACGAGAGCGGGTGCGGCGGCTTCGATGGGGCCAGCTAGTTCGGCGTGGACGAGGAGCGGGAGGCCGGATTCGGCGATTGCGGGGAGGGCGGCTTCGAGTTGCTGCTGGTCGATCATGGTGAAGCCGTCGCAGCCAGGGTAGATGAGGAAGCATTTGTAGCCGAGGACTCCAGCGCGCGCCAGGGGAAGGATGTGGGCTTGATTGTCGGCGACGGCTCCGCCCCAGGGGGCCCAGTCGACGAAGCACTGACTGCGTGCGGCAGTGCGTTTGGCTTCGAGTGCTGCAACGGTGGTGGTTTCGGGGAGGCAGTTGAGCGGCATGTCGATGAGGGTGGTGTAGCCTCCGGCGGCTGCGGCTCGTGTGGCGGTGCGGAAGCCTTCCCATTCGGTGCGGCCGGGCTCGTTGATGTGGACGTGGGTGTCGACGAGGCCGGGGAGGATGGCTTGGTGGGTGTGGTCGTGGATGATTGCGTCGAGTGGGACTTCGGAGGGGTTGCAGATGGCGCGGATGCTTTCGCCTGCGATGAGGAGTGCGCCGGGGCGTGTGCCTTCGGGAGTGACGATGCGGTTTGAGAGGAAGGCGTGTGACATAATTCGATTATTCCGTGAGTTTCGTTGCCCGACCAATTGCAATAAGGATACGAGCTAGATGCAAGGCAATCCCATTTTTATGGAAAAAGCGATCGCGCTGGCGACGGAGAACGTGATTTCTGGTCGCGGAGGGCCGTTTGGCGCGGTGATTGTGCGCGACGGGGAGATTGTTGCGACGGGGGTGAATTCGGTCACGGCGACGAATGATCCGACGGCGCACGGTGAGGTTGTGGCCATTCGCAATGCGTGCAAGGCGCTGGGAAGTTTTCAGTTGACGGGTTGTCATATCTATACGAGCTGCGAGCCTTGCCCGATGTGTCTGGCGGCGATCTATTGGGCTCGTTGCGATGCGATTTTTTATGGCGCGCGGGCTGAAGATGCCGCAGCGGTCGGTTTTGACGATGCTCTCCTGTATGACGAGATAAGGCAGGACGTGGGCGACCGGAAGATTCCCACAGTAAATTTGCTGCCGGAGCAGGCAAAGACGAGTTTCGATGCGTGGCGTGCCCATGAGAAGAGGATTAATTACTGATTGAGATGAAAAAAAAGCAAACGAAGAAGATAGAAGGCGCGACGCGGACGGGTTCCACGGTGAAGGTTGCGTTGCTAGGGTTTGGGACCGTGGGGAGTGCGGTGGCGCGGGTTTTGGCGGCGTCGAAGTTTCCGGGTGTGGAGTTGACGCATATTTTCAACCGCAACGTTGCGCGGAAGAGTGAGTCCGAGGCTGCGAAGTTGGTGCCTGAGTCAGTGGTGTGGACGGAAGACATTGATTTGGTGCTGCGTTCTCGAGTGGATGTTGTGGTGGAGTTGATGGGTGGGCTGAATCCGGTGGAGGGATGGATTCGGAAGGCGCTGGCATCGGGGAAGTCGGTGGTGACGGCGAATAAGCAGCTGATTGCCTATCGTGGCGCTAGCCTCGCGAAGGTTGCGGAGAAGCATGGCGTGCAGTTGGTGCACGGTGCGGCGGTTGCGGGTGGGGTGCCAGTGATTCCGGGGATGCTGCAAGGGCTCTCGGGCGATCAGGTGACGCGTCTGAGCGGGATTGTGAATGGGACCTGCAACTATATTTTGAGCCGCATGGAGGCGGGCGCGGACTACGCCACGGTGCTGGCGGATGCGCAGCAGCTTGGGTATGCGGAGGTGGATCCGTCGGCGGATGTCGATGGGTACGATGCGCGGGCGAAGTTGTGTATCTTGTCTCGGATAGTGATGCATGCGGAGCTGGATCCGGATGCGGTGGCGACGCAGACGATCTCGACGGTAGAGGCGATTGATTTTTCTTATGCGAAAGAACTGAACAGCACGATCCGGCAGGTGTCGCGCGCGGAGCTGAATGGGCGCGTGATGCATGCTCGGGTGGCTCCGATGCTGGTGCCACTCACTTCGCCGATGGCGTGGTCGCATGGGACGCAGAATATGGTGGTGGTGAGCGGAAGATTTGGGGGCGATGTGGTGTTCTCGGGTCATGGCGCAGGAGGCGAGCCTACTGCGGTTGCGGTGGTCTCGGATTTGCTGGCTGTGGCGCAGGGTTGCGGGGTGGTGAAGCTGCCGGTGCGGAGGCGCGACGTGACGGGGGACTTTTTTGCACCGCACTATTTGCGGTTTGTTGTGGATGACAAGCCGGGGATTGTGCACGCCATCTCGGGTGCGCTGTCGAAGGTGGGGGCGAATATTGATTCGCTGCTGCAGCGGCCGGGGTATCCGAAGCACAAGCTGCCGTTTGTGGTGACGACCGAGCCTTGTTTGACTTCGACGATTGAGAAGGCGATGGCTTCGATTGCAAAGATGGACTGCATGCTGGAGCGGCCGCTTTGTTTGCAGATTCTTGTTCCAGAGGATAAACCGGAGTAAGTCGTGCTGTGGAGCGCTGCAATTGGAGGATGCGATGGCCCCTACGCTTGGAAACGGAAAAATTTGCTATGTTGAGATTCCTTCGAGCGACGTTGCGCGTTCGGCGGAGTTTTACAACCGCGTGTTTGGGTGGAAGATGCGGAAGCGGGGGGATGGCTCGACGGCGTTTGACGATTCGGTGGGCCAGGTGAGTGGGGCGTTTGTGACAGGAAGGCCGCCCATGGCTTTGGTGGGGCTCCTGATCTATGTGATGGTGGATAGTGTGACTGCAGCGATGGAGGCTGTTGTTGCCAATGGCGGCGAGATTGTGCAGCCGATTGGGGTGGATGCTCCGGAGATTACGGCGCGGTTTCGCGATCCTGCGGGGAATGTTCTGGGGCTTTATCAAAATCCTGTTTAAAGAAGAGGAAGCATGAGGTCGATTTGGAAGTGCTGTGGCGTCGTGTTGCTTATTGTGGGTTCTGCGGTCGCGCAGGACGCCCACCCCAGCACGCAAAGCTTGCCGGATGTGGCGCCGGTGAAGCATGAGGCGAATCCACCGAACTCCGAGCGAGCGCAGCAGGCTCACTATGTCGTGATGGTTTCGCTGGACGGATTTCGGTGGGACTACGCGGCGAAGTGGGGAGCGACGCATCTGCAGAAGATGGCTGAGGAGGGAGCGAGTGCAGCGGAGGGGATGCTGCCGAGCTATCCGTCGGTTACTTTTCCGAATCACTACACGATTGTCACGGGGCTATATCCGGAACATCACGGTATTGTGGACAATGTGTTTCTTGATCCGAAGCGGAATTATGAGGAGTACTACTACAGGGATCACGCGAAGAACAGCGATGGGAGTTGGTACGGCGGGGTTCCGCTGTGGTCGCTGGCGGAGCAGCAGGGGATGCGGTCGGCTTCGCTGTTCTGGGTGGGGTCGGAGGCTGAGATTGCGGGGAAGCGGCCGAGTTATTGGGTTCCGTTTGACGACAAGTTTGATGATGAGAAGCGGATTGAGCAGATCATGATCTGGCTGGGACTTCCGGAGGCGGAACGGCCTCACCTCATTCTGCTGTACTACTCGAATACTGATCATGCGGGCCACACGTTTGGTCCGGATGCACCGGAGACAGGGGCAGCGGTGCGGCATGTCGATGGATTGATCGGAGAGTTAGAGGAGAAGATCAAGGCGACGAAGCTCCCAGTGGATCTGATTGTGGTCTCGGACCATGGGATGGTGAAGCTCGAGGACAGGAAGTGGGTGGCGCTGGATCAGCTGGCAAATATGAATGGTGTGAAGAGCGCGGATAGCCTGATGTATCCCGCGACTGAGGCGGAGAAGCAGAGGATCTATGAGGAGTTGAAGGCGAAGAACGATCCGCGGTTCGCGGTGTATCGACTGAAAGATATGCCTGAGCGGTTGCACTACAACGCAAATGAGCGGGAGGGCGATCCGGTAGTTGAGCCGCTGAAGGCGGTGCCGATTACGGTGCATGCCAAGACTGCGGAGATCGGGGCGAAGGGGGAGCATGGTTGGGATCCGAGGCTGATGCCGGAGATGAAGGCGATCTTCTATGCGGAGGGACCGGATATCAAAGCGGGAGTGAAGCTGCAGCCGTTTGAGAACGTGAATATCTACGACTTTGTCGCAGGGATTCTGGGGTTGAATCCGGCGAAGAATGATGGGGACGAAAAGGTGTTGAAACCGGCGCTACGCTAGAAGCAAACTGCGAAGGCGCACCGATTGGGGCGCCTTCACAGTTGAATCAGGCTTCTCTGCCAGGGTTAGAAGACGGGGATTCTGAGGAAGGGCACGAAGGATACCGACGGTCCGCTGATGGTGGAGCATCCTTTTGCGCCTGGACCGTTGAAGCATCCCCAGTAGTTGAAGGTGGCTTTGACGGAGCCGCTGCCGATGTTTGCGACTCCGGTCTCTCCTCCAAGGAGGTTATTGAGGTGCAGATCGACCTCCGCCGGTGTGTTGACCGCGACGTCGACAGCTTCGTCGTCGATTACGTTGCCTGAGATGACGTTGCCAGTGATGGGTGTCCCTCCGAAGCCGCTATTGATGTTGATTCCAGTGGGACCCGGCGTTGCGGTGTCGTCGGTATCGGCTCCGTTGCCGGATATGCGGTTGTTAAGGATGAAGTTGCCGTTGAGGTCGTCGGGAGGCGCGCCAAAGTTAGGTCCGACGTGGCTGTGAAAAGCTACTCCGGGGAGGCCATTGTTAGTGAGTAGGTTGTTGATGATGGTGTTGCCGTGAACGTGGCCTATTCCGCTGCCGTCGGAAAAGATGCCGACGCCTGCGCCCGCGCCTGGCTCGAGGTAGCCGTTGTGGGTGGACTGGTTGTTGGAGATGATGTTGTTAATGATGCCGTTGTGCTCTGCCGACGAGCCAGGGCCGGGTCCGTGAGAAGCGAGGGTGATGCCGCAGTCGAACGGGTTGTCCTTGATGATGTTGCCGATGATGAGATTGTCGTGGGTCTCGCCGGTGTCGTCGCTGATAAGAAAGCCGCCAGAGTTGCCGGCTGAGACGTTGTTGGAAAAGGTCGAGTAAGAGACGCCCATGATGTGCATGCCTTCACCGCAGTCGAAGTCTTCGCCCGTCTCGAAGGGGGGCTGGCCGGGGCAGGTGTCGGTGTCTATGTCGAGGAGGGTGTTGTTTCCGGTGACCAAGTTTCCCTTGATGGTGACGTTGAACGCGTTGGTGATGAGGAGACCTTCAAAGTTGGCGTTCGCGAGGGTGAACCCGATGACGGTTACGCTGCGGAGGCCGGGATTGTCGAGGCCGTCGATGTAGAGGGCGTTGGGGAGGCCGGTCGCGTCGATGATGGTTTTTCCAGGGCCCGCGCCGATCAAGGAGACGGATTTGCCGATGACGACGTCTTCGCTATAGGTGCCGGCTCCTACGATGATTGTGCCGCCGGGTTTTGCCGCGGCGACGGCGGCTGCGATGGAGTCGAAGCAACCCTTTGTGCCGCCGGGGTTGACGCATGAGCTGGATGCAAGTGCGGGCTGACAGAGCGCAGTCATGAGAATGATGCAAGTGACGAACTTTGGATTTTTCCAAAGCAGCTGAATGACCATGGGATTCCTCCGGACAGAAGTGTTTGAAAGAGTTTGTCGATCACGAACTTGTCCCGTGGCGATGCTGGAATCGTCGCGCAAGCCTGTGCTGGATAGCCCGCAGCACGCACCCATGACCGAAGCGATCGAGAGAGGATCGCCATTCCAGCCGGTGTTTCTTGGGGGCCCTGGGTTGCGGGTGAATTATACGCTTTGAAGTTTCACGCTGGCGTGAGGGAGAAAACGCGCTGAGGACAAAAGGAAAAGCCCGACGGGGACTCGGGCTTTAATTTGAGTTGTAGCGATGGTTAGTACTTGGGCAGGGTGGGGTCGATCTTGTCGGCCCATGCGGTGATGCCTCCGGTGAGGTTGGAGACGTTCGTGAAGCCGGCGGCCTTGAGGGCGAGTGCTGCCTTTTGACTGCGGCCTCCGGTCTTGCAGTGGACGATAATCTCGTCGTTCTTGCGCTCGGAGAGCTCGTTGATCCGTGATTCGATGGAGCCGAGCGGGATGAGTGGAGCTCCGATGTTGACGATTTGGTATTCGTGGGGCTCGCGTACGTCGAGGACGAATACGTTCTCTTTGTTGTCGAGTTTCTTTTTGAGTTCTTCGACAGTAATCTGTGGGATTCCATCAACGACGGGCGCGTTGGAGGTGACTTTGTCACGGGCGACTTCGAGCGGACCGACGGAAGTGGGCTTTTCGATGCCGCAGAACAGGTCGTAGTCAATGAGTTCTTTGATCTCGTGCGTGCCGCAGGCTGGACATTGCGGATTCTTGCGCAGCTTGAGGGTGCGGAAGTTCATGCCGAGGGCGTCGACGAGCAAGAGACGGCCGGCGAGGGTGTCACCGATGCCGAGGATCAGCTTGATGACTTCGGTGGCCTGAATGACTCCGACGAGTCCGGGGAGGATTCCGAGGACTCCGCCTTCGGCGCAGGAGGGGACGAGGCCGGGCGGCGGCGGTTCGGGGTAGAGGCAGCGGTAGCAGGGGCCTTCCTCGGTGGCGAAGACGCTGGCCTGGCCTTCGAAGCGGAAGATGCTGCCGTAGGCGTTGGGCTTGCCGGTGAGGACGCAGGCGTCGTTGACGAGGTAGCGGGTCTGGAAGTTGTCGGTGCCGTCGGCGATGACGTCGTAGTCCTTGAAGATTTCGAGGGCGTTGGCGGAGGTCAACATCGTGTTGTGCTTGATGATGTTGACGTTCTTGTTGAGACCCTTGAGCATCAACTCGGCCGAGTCGACTTTGAGTTTGCCTACGGTGGCCTGTGAGTGGATGACCTGGCGCTGGAGGTTGGATTCGTCGACTACGTCGAAGTCAACGAGGCCGATGGTGCCTACACCGGCAGCGGTGAGGTAGAGGGCGAGCGGGGCTCCGAGACCTCCGGTGCCTACGCAGAGGACGCGTGCGGCTTTTAGCTTCTGCTGGCCCTCCATGCCTACCTCGGGAAGGATGAGGTGGCGGGAGTAGCGGGCGATCTCCTCGTTGGAGAGCTTGGGGAGCTGGACGGCTTCTTCGATTGCTGTCGGCATTCGATTTTCCTTGGGTTGTGCTTAATTCTAGATGCTTTTGGGGTTGGGAGGGGTTCACGGTGCCACGAAGCGAATCTTACGGAGCAGTTTGAACTTTATTTGCAGTAATAATTGATTTCTTATCCTTCAAGTTCATTGCCTTCCCGTCGTTCTTCAGCTCAACTTCAAAATCCTGATAAAGCGAACCATCCGCTTTCTTTAGGATCAATTCGTTGCCATGCACGTCGTAACTACCATTCATCCTTGTGTGGGTAGTATCGTTAGCTTCCATTTCCCACGTTCCGTCTTCGCGGTATGTGAACAGCATCGAGCGCGGTTTGAACTGAATTGTACCCGCAGGCTTTCCCTTCTGAAGAAGCGTGTAAGTGGTGTAATCCCATACGCCTGCCAAGGTGGTCTTATCTAAAGAGATCGCGTAGGCAAAAGGCGCACTCAGACAAAGCGAAAGAAAAAGGAGAAGCCAAGGCGAACGTAATTTCATATTTCCATTATCCGCATTTAGGGCGGAAGGCGGAATGGCAATGAAGAGCACTAAGTCTTGGGGGAACTAGGGGAGGGGACAACAGAGACAGCCGCCGGCGATCGAGGGGATGATGGTGAGTTCGTCGGAGTCTTTGACGGCGGTTGCTTGCTGGGCGTCTAGGTAGCGGATGTCGTCGTCGTTGAGGTAGACGTTGACGAAGGAGCGCAGCTTGCCCTCGGGGGTGAAGAGGTGTTGCTTGAGGTCGGGGTAGGTGGTGGTGAGTTGCGTGAAGACGGCGTCGACGGTTGTGCCGGGGATGGTGACGGTCTCAGAGCCGCCGGTGTAGCTGCGCAGCGGAGTGGGGATGTGGATCTTCATGCTTCACCTTTTTGGTTGTCGGCGTGGGCCATCATTATCTCGATGGCTTCGTCTTCGAAGTTTTTGTTGTCCTCTTCCGTACCGGTCAGCAGGAAAGAGTTCGTCGTCACGGCTTTGCCGTTTTCGACGCTGGTGATGATGTAGGAGCAGCCGATCCAGTGGGCTTCGGCGAAGTCGGTCTTCGACCATTGGGCGGGGTGGTCGGGGTGGGAGTGGTAGAAGCCGACGATGTCGAGGCCAGCGGTGCGTGCTTGGCGTTGGATTTTGACGAGTTCTTGCGGGGCGATGTTGTAGCGGTTGTGTGCGGAGTCGGTGCGGGTGTTGCCGGCGCGAACGATCTGCTGGACGGAGTTCATGGCGGGCGACCCCGGCGATGCTTTTGCCGAGGAGCACGCCGCAGCACTCGTTGGGGTAGGTCTCTTCGCCGTGGGCGCGGAGGGCTTCGTAGTCGGAGTATTCGATGCGCAGCATGGTTAGTCCTCCGCCCAGAAGCGCTCGCTCATGTACTTGTCGGCGCCGTCGCAGAGGATGGTGACGATCACGGCTTCGCGTCCGTTGGCGTGCTCTTCTTCTGCGACCTGCAAGGCTGCGGCTGTGGCGGCTGCCGCGGAGACGCCCACCAGCACGCCGAGATTGCGGCCGAGATATTTTGCCATCGCGTAGGCGCGCTCGGTGGACATCTCGATGTTGTGGTCGGCGAGGTTGGGGTCGTAGATCTTGGGGACGATGGCGGTCGCCATGTGCTTGAGGCCTTCGAGGCCGTTGAAGGGCGAGTCGGGCTGCATGGAGATGCACTGGATCCTGGGGTTGAGTTCCTTGAGGCGGCGCGTCGTGCCCATGAAGGTGCCGGTGGTGCCGAGCGCGGCGACGAAGTGCGTGACCTGGCCTTCGGTCTGCTCCCAGATCTCGTTGCCGGTGGTGCGGTAGTGGGCGCGCCAGTTTTCGTCGTTGGAGTACTGGTCGGCGTAGAAGTAGCGGTCGGGCTCGGCGGCGATGAGTTCGCGGGCCTTGCGGATGGCGCCGTCGGAGCCGTCGGCGGGGTTGGTCCAGACGACCTCGGCGCCGTAGGCCTTGAGGTAGCGCTTGCGCTCCTGCGAGACGTTGGAGGGCATGCAGAGGGTGACGGGGAAGCCCATGGCCGCGCCGAGCATGGCGTAGGCGATGCCGGTGTTGCCGCTGGTGGCGTCGAGAAGGCCGCGCGTGGATGTGAGGAGTCCACGGCTCTGCGCGTCAGTGACGATGGACGAGGCTGCGCGGTCTTTGACGGAGCCGCCGGGGTTGGTCCATTCGGCTTTGCCCAGGATTTGAATGCCGGGCAGATGAGCGGTGAGCTTTTCTAACCGCACGAGGGGCGTGTTGCCGATCCGTTCGAGGATCGTCGAGCCGAGCGTTTTAACGGTAGTGATCATGCAACCCTTGTGTTCGATTTGTTGACTCGCGGCAGCTTCGATTGCTCGCCCGTGGTGAATGTGCGACAGTTAAACAAGTCTAACTTATGGCACTTATGGCGAAAAAGTCCTCACCACACACGTTCAACGATGTTCTCGCCCTGCTGGGCGGTCAGAGATTTGATGTAGCCCCCGCGCGGGACGGTGCAAAGCGCGCCTCAAACGCTGTCCAGGTGAGGAAATATGGCGTTGCTGCGGAGATTGCTGCAGCTCCGGATGGCACGGTCGAAATTCTGGCGAGGCCGGGATGGCTGCTGAATGGTGAGATTGCGCGTGTGCTGGACCGCGGCTACCAGAAATTTCTCAAGACGGGCAAGCTGGAGATCCCGGCTTCGGCGGAGCATCTGCGGGCGATCCATGAATTTACTGAAGAGCTGATCGAGGCGGCGGGTGGGACGATTTTGTACAACGAGGCTTTGGGGACGACGAGCAACGTGTACCACTATGACCGGGTGAAGGGTCGGGATTAGCGGCTCAGCGCTGGATCTATCGCAGACGGTTCTGTTCGCGCTGAAGTTCGCGATAGGCTTCGCTTTTGCCGATGCCGCGCTCGCGGGCGACACGTTTGAGGGCGTCCTTTTCGGAGAGACTGTGGGATTGCATGAGCGCTGCGACTTCTTCGGCAATGCTGCGTGGTTGGACGGTGCGGGCCTCGATGGGGGCCGGGGAAAAAAGGAGGACGAACTCTCCGCGGATGGTTGCGCGTGCGGCCAGTTGGGTGCGCAGTTCGCCGACGGGGCCGCGGAGGAACTCTTCGTGGAGCTTGGTGAGCTCGCGTGCGAGGGCGATGGGTTGGGTTGGGCCGAAGGTGGCTTCGATGTCGGCGAGGGTGTCGAGGATGCGATGGGGGGCTTCGTAGAAGATGTGGGTTGCGTCGCCGCGCGGGATCTGTTCGAGTGCCGTTTTGCGCTGGCCTGCTTTGGAGGGGAGGAAGCCGTGGAAGGCGAAGCTCTCGGTCGAGAGGCCGCTGGCGATGAGTGCGCTGATGGCGGCGTTGGCACCGGGGATGGGGAAGACGTTGATGCCGGCGGCGATGGCGGCTGCGGCGATTTGTCCGCCGGGGTCGGCGATGCCTGGGGTGCCGGCGTCGCTGACTACCGCGATTTTTGCGCCCTTTTTGAGATCGTTCGATGAGCTCTTCGGTGCGGGGGCCTTCGTTGTGGAGGTGGTAGCTGACGGTGGGAGTTTTGATTTCGAAGTGGTTGAGGAGCTTCTGGGTCTGGCGCGTGTCTTCGCAGGCGATGCGGTCGGCCTGGCGCAGAATGCGGAGCGCGCGGAGGGTGATGTCTTCTAGATTGCCGATGGGAGTGGCGACCAGGTAAAGACCGGGGGCTAGCGGGCGGTCGTGATTGCTGGAGGAGGAACTCATATGAGAGGGAAAATGCAGGTCCTTCGACTACGCTGCGTGCTCGGATGACATTTCCGCGGGCACGGAGCTTTGCTTGTGCGCTTCGCACAGAATGACACTTGGTTCATTGGTGCGCTGCTCGGGGGACATTTTGTTGCGAGGAACACTACTCCTGCGGCCGGATCTTGCGGCGCTGATTCAAGAGTCCCATGGAGTGGGCGAGATTCTGCGGCGTGATGATGCCGACGATGCGGTCGCCTTCGAGGACGGGGACGATCTGTGCGCCTTGTCCGGCCATGATGCGGCGGAGGGTCTTGACGAGCGAGTCGTCGGGCTGCGCGGTCTGGAAGGAGCGGGTCATGACGCCCTGGACGTAGCCGTTGCCTTCATTGTGGAGCGCTTCGACGATGCTCTGGCGGGAGACGGCACCGACCAGGTTGGCTCCGCGGACGACAGGGAAGACGTCCTGCAGGGTGTGGACGGACTGCTGGAGCGCGTCTTCGAGAGTGTCGGAGGCGGAGAGCATGCTGAACTGAGTGAGCATGACGTCGCGCATGCGGACTGAGTCGACATCGGTTTGGAGGAGGAGTCCCTGGTCTTCCATGTGGGCGCCGATCAGAACGAAGACGCCGAATATCAGTAGCCACATGCCCGCCGCCATTCCGGACACCATCATGGCCAATCCCGCAATGATCAGGAGATAGGCGACGGTCTGGCCGAGTCCTGCGGCGGCACGCGAGCCTTTGATTCCCCTTTGTTTTCGCAAATTCGCCGCGGAAGACGCGGCCACCGTCGAGGGGCGAGGCGGGAAGAAGATTGAGTGCGCCTAAGAGCAGATTGACCCAGACGGCGGCGCGGAGAAGGTGAGAGGGTGAAAGCCAGGGCCGCTCGTAGAGTTGAGACGTCAGGTGCGAAGCTGAGGGCGATGGCGGCGAGCGCGAGGCCGAAGAGGAAGTTGGCGATGGGACCGATGACGCCCATGCGCTTCTGCATCTCGGGGGTGGCTGCGAGTTCGTTGGCCTCGGGTGTGGCGTAACTCATGAGGCCGCCGGTAGGAAGGAGAAGGATGCTGCGCAGTTCGAGGCCGTACCACGCTGCGCCAAGGGCACGAGCGATCTCTCGCACGGCGACGGCGAGCAGCAGCAGGAGCCAGAGAGCGAAGCCGCGCGCGCCGGAAGCGCCGGTCATGGTGGCGTAGCTGATCGACAGACCAAGGAGAAGCAGAAAGAAGGTGTGGATGCGAACATCCACGCCGAGAATTCTTCCGATCGGAAAAGACCACCCGCGCATGTCTCCTATTGTATGCGCTGGTTGCGCACTTCGCCGGTGTGCGGTTCGGGCATGGGCAGCTTAGGATATTGAGATGCGCGTCATTGCAGGAACTTATCGCTCGCGTCCGCTCGTTGCTCCGCGCGGGATGCAGACTCGTCCGACAAGCGATCGGCTGCGCGAGACGCTGTTCAATATTCTTTCGCCGCGCTTGAAGGCAGCAGGTTTGTGGATCTGTATGCGGGCACGGGGGCGGTGGGGATTGAGGCGCTGAGCCGTGGGGCTGCCCATGTGTGGTTTGCGGAGGATGCGAAGGCGGCGCTTATAGCGCTGCGGAAGAACCTCTCTGATCTGAAGATTGCGCAGGGGTTCACGCTGGAGGATCGCGGCGTTGGGGCTTTGTTGCAGAGGCTCAGCAAGGCGCAGCCGGTGGAAATGGTGTTTCTCGATCCTCCGTATGAGGCTGAGAACGAATACAGCGGCACGCTGAATTTTTTTGGCAGCGAACGTGGGCGGTCCTTGCTCGCTGCGGATGCGATGGTGATTGCGGAGCATAGCAGTAAGGCGAAGTTGGCTACGCGTTATGGGGGGCTGGAGAATACGCGCTTGTTGAAGCAGGGGGACGCGGCGCTGAGTTTTTTTGTAGTGCGGAATGAGGCTGCGGTCGAAGCGGCTCAAGATTAGGGTTTGGCTGGTTCAGTCTTTGCGGCCTGTGCGGAGATTGAGTGCGAAGGGATGTTCGCGGTCGGTGAGGAGATCCCAGCCGGTTCCGTGCAGTGTGTGGCCCTGGACTCCGGTGATGCGGATGCCTTCCCAACTGAGTTTTCCGCTGTGCCATGCTTCGCCGTCGGCGCCCCAGGCAAGGATGGTGTGGAAGCCTGCGAAGAGGATCAGGTTTTGCGACGGGACGGGGTGGATGGAGACGACTGGCTTGAGCGGGATGTGGGTTGAGCGCTCGGGGTTGAGCGTGTCGATGATGTAGGCGTAACCGCCAGCGACGGCGCAGAGTTCGTTGGGGTTTGGGCAAGATAGAACGCCGCTGGGCATGGCGGTGTTGGTGAAGCCGAGAGCGCAGGTTGCGAGGAAATTGCCGCCTCGCTCCGGACGGACGAGGAGCTGCAGCGCGCCGCGAGCGAGAGCATCCTCCTCCCCGGCGACCCGGTGGGGATAGATGAAGTGGCGCGCGGGAGCGATGAGTGGAGGCGACTGAAGGACTTCGGCGACCCAGGCGTGGGGGAAGGCATCGCCGACGGGAGAGGATCCTTTCTGGATGTGGGTGTTGACCCAGGACCGCTGCTCCGGGGTGTCGGGGACGGTGGTTCCGCGAGAGAGCGCGATCTGTGTCCAGGCTTCGTCGGGAGAGACGCCTGAGCGAATCAGCAGGCTTGCAACAACAGTGGAGGAACGGCCAATGCAGGCATGGCAGTGGATACCGACTCGTCTACCAGCGGCGAGGTGCTCCTCGATCTTGACGAGAAAGTCCGCGAAGGCGGCGGGTTGAAGCGGAACGCCGAGGACTGGAATCGGAAAATTGATGAAGATAATCTTCGCTCGGTCTGCTGCGTTCTGCTCGTGTTGCAGGCCGAGTTGGGTGGCCTCGTTTTCTTCAAGCATGGAGGCGACTATATCGATTCCAGCCTCTCGAAGGGCGTGCATTTCGTTCAGAAGCAAGTCTTCGCCTTTGGGGCGGGGAACGATTGCGATCTGCTGAGTGATCCAATAGGGATTAGCGGTCACTGTTTTATGGCGTCTTGATGGCGTCGAGAGCATAGCTTATATCTTCGATGAGATCTTCCGCGGCTTCGCAGCCGGCGCTCATGCGGATGAAGCCGCCCGGGACTGCGTCGCCGCCCCAGCGTGCGCGGCGTTCTCCTGTAGTTGTGATGCCACCGAAGCTGGTGGCCTCGGTGATTAGTTTTGATTTTGTGAAGAAGGTTTCGGCGGCGGATTTGTCGTGCAGCTCGAAGCTGAGGACGGGGCCGAAGTAGGTCATTTGTTTTGCGGCGATTGCGTGGCCTCGATGATTGGGAAGTCCGGGATAGAGTACTGTCTTCACTTCTTTGCGTGTGGTGAGGAATTCGGCGATTCGCTGGGCGTTTTGGCTTGCTCGCTCGAGGCGCAAGGGGAGAGTTGCGATAGAGCGGAGGGCCAGCCAGGCCTCCATGGGGCCCAGGGCTGCTCCGGTGAGTGTGCGCCACCGGTCGATTTGGGTGTGCAACTCAGGGTTTCGCGTGGCCACGTGTCCGAGGAGGAGGTCGCTGTGGCCGGTCATGGCTTTGGTGTCGGAGGCTACCGAGAAGTCGGCCCCAAGGGCGAGAGGACGCTGCCCTAAAGGGGTGGGAGTGGTGTTGTCGACGGCGACCAGGGCTCCGGCGCGGTGAGCAGCTTCGGCTAGCAGGGCGATGTCGCAGATCTCCATGCCTGGGTTGCTGGGTGATTCGAGCCAGAGGAGGCGTGCGCCTTCTAGTTGCGCGAGCTGCGCGTTGCCCGCTGTGGGAGCGGTGCGAAGGACGACACCCATCTGGGTGAAGTACTCCTGCATGAGGAGGCGGGCGGTGTAGTAGGAGTTCGAGGGCATGACGACGATGTCGCCGGGGCGCAGGACTGCTCCAAAGACTGCGGTGCAGGCGGCCATGCCGGAGGCGAAGACTAAGGCGCTCGCTTGATAGCTGTCCCCTGACTCCATCTGGGCGATGGCGTCTTCGAGTGCGGTCCAGGTGGGGTTATGGGAGCGCGCGTAGGTGTACTGCGTCCTAGATGGTTCGCCGGGGGTGTGGTAGGGAGCGGCGAAGACGGGGCCGGATTGAAGGGGCTCGCCGGGGACGGGTTTGGAGAGAGTTGAGCGGATGATCTTTGTGGCGTCGCGCATAAGTTTTTGTTGGTATCGAGGTTGGAAAGGATTGATGGTAGCAGGGTCAGCGGGACCTTCTGCCTCGTGTCGTGGAGGGTTTGGTGAAATGCTCCCAACCGCTGGGCTTGAGTTCTGTGCGAGTGCCATCAGGGGCGAGGAGGGTCATCATGGGGCGTTTCGAACTGCGGGTCTTGAGTGTTCCGATGCGAGTGATGGGGACTCCGGCGAGCGAGGTAGGCATCGGACGCGAGGATGGGGCGGCGAAGAGAAGCTCGTAATCCTCTCCGCCGTGCAGCGCGGCCTGTAGCGCTGCGGGTTGGCCGGACTTGCGGACTAAGGGATGGATTGGGATTGCGGCTTGCTCGATCTCGGCCCTGAGTTTTGAGGCGCGGCAGAGATGTGCGAGGTCGGAGGAGAGGCCGTCGCTGAGGTCAATGCATGCGCTGGCGAGACCGCGGCGCAGGAGGGCTTCGCCGACATCGAGCCGTGGCTCGGGGAAGAGATGAGGGTGGTCGTCGGTGGTCTTGGCACTGGCGAGGCGATTTCTTCGGAACATGCTGGATAACTCTGCGGCCGCGCCGCCGAGTTGGCCGGTGACGTAGAGGGAATCCCCGGCAGAGGCACCGGAACGACGGAGGGCATGGCCTTTGGGGGCGTGGCCGATGAGGACAATATCGGCGAGGATGAGGGCGCTGTTGCCGCCGGGGGATTCCGAGGTGTCGCCGCCGGCGAGTGGAACGCGGTGCAGTTCTCCGAGGGCGCGGAGGCCCTGGAAGAAGCGAGTGATCCATAGGCGGCCTGCGGATTCGGCGAGCATCTTTGCGGGGAGGGCGAGCGAGAGGAAGGCGGCGATGGGTGTTGCTCCCATGGCGGCGAGGTCGCTGAGTCCGCGCGCGAGGCAGCGGTGGCCTACGGATTCGGGGGGGTGGAGGTTGCGGCGGAAGTGGCGGTTCTCGAGGGTAAGGTCTGTGGTGACAAGGATTTCGGAATCAGGTGGGGGGCGGAGGATGGCGCAGTCGTCACCGATTCCGAGGGTGATGTTTTTTTGTGTGCTGTGGAAATCGCGGCTGATTTGTTGAATGAAGGTTAGTTCGCCGGCGATTCTTGATGTTTTTTTCATGCCAAAGTGCAGGATACATGGTGGCGAATTGTGGAACTTTTGTGGGAGTTACGTGGCTAAACAATGGTGGGACCCTGTTTGCGTCAGAGTATCCAGTTTGGTACCCTTCTAAGGGATGCTCAAGAGAGAAATGCAATTCTGAAATGAGGATTGGTAAATCTCATTTGTCTGCTAAGATTTCAGCGATTGCAGGAACTCTCCGAGCCGCGGTTTTGCTTCGCGGTTAAAAATCTGGGCCAGGATTTCTGCGTGAAGCTAAAAAAACGTTACTACATTATGTTCGTCAGCCGTGACGAAGACGGCAACCTGAAGAAGGTTCCGGTCCCTCTTCACTACGCTTACCTTTTCGTGGCTGCTGCAGCTATCGGCATGTTCACCATTACCGGGCTGGCGGGGTCTTATTCGCGGATGCTGATTAAGACGGCGCGGTTCAACCAACTTCGTCAGGATCACAACTCTCTCCAGAAGGATTATGCGCACCTTGAACAGGCGTCGCATGAGAAGGATGTCCAGGCGGCTTCGCTGGGCTCTCTCGCAAGTGAGGTCTCGGCGCTGTACGGGCTGACGACGAGCAAGCTGGCTGTCCCGATGGGCAAGCTGACGGAGCGGAAGCATGGGAAGTCGGCGGGGGTGGCTGAGTCGATTGCGACTGCGCCTCTGGCAGGCACGGACTCTACCGACGCGGGCTATTCGAAGGATGTCGATGCGCTGCAGTCGATGAGGAACTCGGCGATGAACGGCACAGCGCTGCGGCCTGTGTCGAATCTGGGTGGACTTGGATTCCATTCCCCGCTGGATCTTTTTGGCGGTACGGGCGACGAGACGGCTACCTCGTATGTTCCGACGCTTTGGCCGATCATGGGGCCGATTACGAGCAGCTTCGGGCAGCGGGAAGATCCGATCCTTGGCAATGGCGAGGGTGAGTTTCATACAGGCATCGATATTTCCGCTCCGAATGGCATGCCGATTCGCGCGACCGGCGACGGCGTCGTGAAGTTAGCGGAGATGGGCAGTGGTTATGGCCGCGAGGTCGTGATTGACCACGGGCACGGGATTGAGACCCTGTATGGCCATATGTCGGGCTTTGCGGTGACAGAGGGCGAGACGGTGGCTAAGGGCCAGGTGATCGGCTTTGTTGGCCACAGTGGACGGACGACGGGCTCGCATCTGCACTATGAGGTTAGGATTCGGAATACTCCGGTGAACCCGCACAAGTATCTGCGGACGACGCTGGCGGATCTGGGCAGCGTGGTTCCGAAGGGATAAGTCTTTTTGCAACTTAGTTTTGAAAGTATGGCCCTCTTCGGAGGGCCATATGTTTTGCTCTTGCGAACGTGGCTGTCTGAACTACGAATCTACGAAGACGAGTGGCATCAAGTGGCCGAACATTTCTCCGAAGGCACAATGTCGAGATGCTGAGGAATAAATTTCGCAATGGCGTACTTGAAAATCGCGGATCTTTTTGAGGAAGCGGCTGCGGCTCAATCAATGGACACCGTATGTGGCCGTTGTGTATCTTGTTGACGACATTCGACGAATGTCTTCGCGTTTACGAATGAACCGCGGGCTTTCCATTTAAAAAGTCCTCAGGACTTAGGCGTAAGGCTCTTCCCAAATCAAAAATCGGGCTACGGGAAATAAAACACTCTTAGTGTTATCCCCATGAACTTTCGCACGCCACCCGGCATGAATCGTTCCCGCGTAAATCGTAGGAGATTTGTAATCTGGTGATCGCGATAGCCGGCGAACGAAAATCATTTTAAGGAGACTTGCCATGAAAAAACCGAAGCCGTTAGCGAAGATCGGTAAAGTTGAGATTCATCAGGCGAAGTTCCATGCATTTGAGACGGTGAAGTATCTGGATATCGCGGCGTTGAAGAAGGCTTCGAAGGCGCGGATTGAGATTGGGCGCGTCGAGGGCGGAGGAACTGAGGCAACCATTGTCGCTGAGGTGAGGAAGGGAATGATCACGAAGCTGACTCCGATTGCCTGCGAAGGCTGCGCCAAGCCGGCCAGTGCAGCGGCTCGGAAGGTAAGCGCGGCGAAGAAGAAAGAGCGTCGTGCAGTGTTGGTTCGAACTCGCGAACTTGGTCTATCGGGTACAAAGCTGCCGATTCCCGTGAAGAGCACACGCGCATTTACCGACTTGGAGATCGGCCCGATCATCATTAGGTCCTGGCCGCCCGATCTTTGCATCATCGTTGAGTATACGGACGGCGAGATCTGCGAATATTGCGTGTGGGGATTGGGGGCGTGCATTAGTAATATATTTGTGCCGTGAAAGCTGGCCAACTATGGCGGAGACAGCGTTGCCGTACCCAGTTAAATGAGTTATCGGCACCTTGCGGTCACGCAAAATGCGTTTCAATTTCTTATCGGTTTGGCAGCGAGTGATGCAGCGGCCGATCATCCAGCACCGATTGAGGCAGATTAGTAGTGAGAAATGCGCTTCGCTCGGTCTGATCGAAATACAAAGCTGATCGTGGGCTGAGCGGTTGCCGATTTGCGGGCGTGCTTGCTACCCTTGGGATGCACGTCAAGGGTGCACCCCGTCCGCGGAGAGGGATTATCCCACCTTGCAGTTTGGTTTCAGCCAACAAACCACTCTCTTCTGCCCGGCGCAAGCGGACTACGGGCGACAAAGAAGGAGTGTGTCATGTCTCTACGCGAACTGCCTGCGCACCCTAACCTCGAGCATCTCAAAAAACAAGCCCGGAAGCTGCTACGTGAGTTTCTGCGGGACGATCCTGCAGCTGTGGCCCGTTTTCGGGATGCGGCAAGTGCTCCGCCTGCGGGCCGCTCGGCGAAACTTGCCGATGCGTTGCACGTAGTTGCCGGAGAGTACGGCTTCGAGAGCTGGCCGAGGCTGAAGGCTCGCCTCGAATCGCTTTCCGAAGATCCGGTGGAGGCTTTGACGGCGGCGATCAACGCGGACGACGCTGCTCTGGTGCGCGAGGTGATTGCGCGGTATCCCGTCCTGAAGACAAAGATTGACGAACCATTGCCGAAGTTTGGTTTCGACACCCCGGCATTGATTGGTGCGGTGAATAAAGGTAATCGCGCGATGATCGATGCGCTGCTGGAGGCGGGAGCAAACGTCAACGGGCGAACGAAGTGGTGGGCCGGAAGCTTTGGCGTGCTCGATAACTGCGATCCGGAGCTTGCGGCCTTCCTGATCGAACGCGGGGCTTATGTCGATGTTCACGCTGCCTCACGTCTCGGCATGTTGGAGCGAGTAAAGGAACTGGTCGGGGCGGACCCTGCGCTGGTGCATGCTCGCGGAGGAGATGGTGAGAGGCCGTTGCACTTTGCCGCGAACATTGAGATTGCGGAGTATCTGCTGGAGCGTGGCGCGGAGATCGATGCGAAGGATGTCGATCACGAGTCGACGGCGGCGCAGTACATGGTCGCGCAGCGGCCACGACGGCCCGACGTGGCGGGGTATCTACTATGGCACGGAGCGAAGAGCGACATTTTGATGGCGTCGGCGCTGGGAGATTTGGATCTTGTGCGGCAGCACCTGGAAGAGAATCCGGCGTCGATTGGAGTCAGCGTGTCTGAGAGGGAATTTCCCAAGGAGAATCCTCGAAGCGGCGGCACGATTTACATCTACGGCTTCGGATGGAGCAAGACGCCGCATATGCTGGCACGCGAGTTTGGGCATGACGAGGTGTTTCGTCTGCTGATGGAACGCAGTTCTCCGGAATTGCAGCTGGTGCAGGCGTGTGAAATGGGCGATGAGACGCTGATGAAGGAGTTGCTGGGACGAGATCCGGGGATCGGGAAAAAGCTATCAGCCGAAGCGGAGCAGGGAGTTGTGGGTGCGGCATTGCGGAACAATGCGAAAGCCGTGCGGATGATGCTGGATGCAGGGTGGCCGGTGGATGCGCGGGGAGATAACGGTCAGACTCCGCTGCATTGGGCCGGGTTTCACGGCAATGTGGAGATGGTGCGGGATCTACTGCGCCATCATGCGCCGCTGGAGGCGCAGGAGGGGCAGTTCAAGGGCACTCCGCTGGGCTGGGCGCTGTATGGGTCGGAGCATGGCTGGCATCGTGAGAAGGGGGACTATCCCGGAGTAGTTCGGGCGCTGCTGGCGGCGGGGGCTAAGGCTCCAGAGGATATCGACCAGATTGATGCCACGGAGGAGGTGCTGGCGGTTCTTCGGGCTCGCGGATGACCAAGGGTAAACACGTCACCGTCCGTCTCGAGAATGGAACCCAACGTGCCTTGAGACGAATGGGTGCCGAATTGGGACAAGATGCATATTTTTCTTTCAGTTAGTGACTCTTTCTGGTCATTTGCAACGGCGAGATTGGCCGATATAGTCACGGTGGAGTCATTCACTGCCCCGTCGATGCCACTGAACGCTTGCGGGGAAGGAGATCCAATTGGTTTCTACTTCGGCCTCTTTTCGACGGGAAGCACAGGATGTTGACGGATCCATTTCACTTTCGGAGATACTGTCCGCGCTGTCTTACGCGCTGGACCTGACGGAGGGCGCAGTGCATGGGCACGCTCTGCGGAGCTGTCTGCTGGGGATGCGGATCGCCGACGAGCTGAAGCTGCCGCAGGAGCAGACGAGCGGACTCTACTTTGCGCTTTTGTTGAAGGATATCGGCTGTAGTAGCAATGCGAGCAGGATGTCGCAGATTATCGGCGGCGATGAACGCGCGGTGAAGGCGGGCGTGAAGCTTGAAGACTGGACGAAGCCGCTGAAGCCGAACCTTTCGTCGCTGAAGCTGCTTTGGAGAAATGTACTTCCGGACGGCGGGGCCGCGGCGAAGGTTGCGCGGATTCTCCAGATCGGGCTTTCGCAGGAGAAGAACAACCGCGAGATTATCGGGATTCGCTGCGAACGCGGCGCGAATATCGTGTCGAAGCTGGGGATGGGCGAGCTGGCTGCGCAGGCGGTTCGCAATTTGGACGAGCACTGGGATGGCAGCGGCTATCCGGACAGCATCAAGGGCGAGCAGATTCCGCTGCTCTCGCGCATCAGCGCGGCGGCGCAGCATCTGGATGTTTTTTCCAACGGGAAGGGGCTGAGCCCCGAGAAGGCGATGGCGACGCTCCAGGAGCGCAGCGGGACGTGGTTCGATCCTGAAATTGTGCGGATTGCGGTGTCGCTGGATCGGCAGGGGACGTTGTGGACGAACTGCTCGTATCGCGACCCTGAAGATGCGACGCGGCAGGCGGTGCTGGATCTCGACCAGGGGACGCAGCACAAGCTGAATGCGGACCAGGTGGATCAGATCTGCGAGGCGTTTGCGGATGTGGTGGATGCGAAGTCCCACTTTACTTTCCGGCACTCGATTGGGGTCGCGGATACGGCTTTAGGGATTGCGGAGACGATGGGTCTGCCGGATGAGCGCGTGCAACTGGTGCGGCGCGCGGCGTTGCTGCATGACATTGGAAAGCTGAGCATCTCGAACACAATTCTGGATAAGAGCACGCAGTTGAGCGACGAGGAGTGGAAGGCAGTGCACAAGCATCCTCGGATTACGCGGCTGATTTTGCAGCGGGTGCGGGCTTTCCGGGAGATGGCGATTATTGCAGGCGAGCACCACGAAAAACTGGATGGAATGGGGTATCCGGACCGGTTGACGGCGCGGGATTTGTCGGTGGAGTCGCGGATTATTGCTGTGGCGGATGTGTTTGGCGCGCTATCGGAGGACCGTCCTTACCGCAAAGGCATTGAGATCGAGGAGACGCTGGGGATTATGTCGCAGTTTGCTCCGCAGCAGCTCGACGGGGATTGCATGGATGCACTGGTTGCGCGGGTTTCGAACGAGCACCATGTAGTGTATGCCCCGGCGCTGCATGTGCCTGCGGGGGCGATGGGGTACGCTTACGAGCCGGCAATTTAGCTTCGATTAGTGGAAAAAAAGAGCGGCCGAGGATCTCGGCCGCTCTTTTGCGTGGATGGTGAAGTTGGTTATTTGCCGGTATAGGTGACGTGCCACACGGAGCGAGTGCCGTCGTCGGTGACGAAGAGGCTGCCGTCGTTGGCTACGGCTACTCCAACTGGGCGACCCCAGACCTGGCCTTCTTTTGTGACGAAGCCGTCGAGGAAGTCGTCGTATTCGCCGGTGGCTTTGCCGTTTTGCATGGGGATGAAAATGACGTTGTAACCGGCGCGGTTCTTGCGATTCCAGGAGCCGTGCTCGGCGGCGAAGGCTCCGCCCGAAAATTCGGAGGGGAACTGCGACTTGGCGGCCGGGTAAAAGACCATCTCCAGCGATGCCATGTGAGGCTGGACGAGGACGTCCGGCGTTTTCACTTTGGCGGCGAGGCTCTCGCGCTTGCAGTTGTTTGCCTGCGCGTCAGTGAGTGGCGCGGCGAGCTGTGGGTTGGGGCCGGAGCCGTTCGCGCAAGGATCCTTCAGGCGCGGGTCGAGTTTGCCGCCCATGTAGTACCAGGGCCAGCCGAAGAAGCTGTGCTCCGGGACGCTGGTGACGTAGTCGGGGACGAGGTGGTTGCCGAGGTTGTCGCGCTCGTTGGTGGAGCACCAAAGAGAGCCGGTGATGGGGTTGATGGCTTCGCCGACGCAGTTGCGGATGCCGGTAGCGTAGACCTCGACGAACTTGCCCTCGGGCGTGTATTCGAGGACGTCGGCGCGGTGGAACTCCCTCGGGTGGGTGTCCATGTCGTCGACGTTGGAGCCGGAGCCGACGGAGACGAGCATGAACTTACCATCTTTGGTGAAGGTGACGTCGCGCGTCCAGTGGCCGCCGCCCTTGAGTTGTGCGTAGCCCGGTATGTCCGGAACGATAGTCTCGGCCGGGCCGGTAGCTTTGAGGTCTCCGGCTTTGTAAGGGAAGCGCTGGATGGTGGTCGCGTTGCCGACGTAGATCCACTTGGGATTGTCGGCGGGATAAAAGGCGATGCCGAAGGGGTGGTCGAGGCCTTCTGCGAAGGTCTGGATGTTCTCGGCTTTGCCGTCGGCTTTGACGCCGCGAAGAACGATGAGGCGGCCGGCGCCGGAGTCGGCGAGGAAGAGATCGCCGTTGGGCGCGAAGCGGATGAGGCGCGGCATGGTGAAGGTGCCGCCGCTGAGAGCCATGTTCTGTTTATTGTCGGAGCGCTGCATGGGGGCGACGTCTCCGCCGGCGTACAGCGTTACCTTGAAGCCGGGAGGTGCGGTGGGCCAGGCATCGGCCGGCTTCGGGATGAGATGCGGGGTGTTGTCGACGGCCTCTTCCGGGTTAGGTTCGGGAAGATCGGCGACGGTGATCTTGTGGCGGACGCCGGGGGTCTGCTGATTCCAGTCGGTGTAGGCGGCCTGGCCGGTGAGGACAGGGCCGGATTGCGCGTGGAGGGCGACGGGAAGGGCGATTGCCATCGCTAACGCTCGAACGGCAAAGGATTGGAAGCTACGCATGGAAGTTCTCTCCTTGAAGTGTGACGCCGCTGAGGTTCGGCTGTCCGATGAATTTAATTTTACCGTCGCGAATTTCGAATTGGAGTGCATCGACGTTCTTGATGAAGTTGATGAGATGAAAGGGCAGAAAGTTGCGCATGAGCTCGGCATCCGTGGCGTGGGGAAAGAGGACGATGAGGCGAAAGGCCTGCATGAAGTATCCGTGCGTGACGAGGACGACGCAGCCGGCGGGATTGAGTGTAATGAGGCGATGGATCGCGTCGCGGGCGCGGTCGAGGAACTGAGTGAAGGACTCGGAGCCGGGGCCGTCGACGTAGGTGGGGTCGCTGCGGTCCCAGAAGGCTGTGACATGTGGCGAGCGTTCGGCCTCGCTGGTGTTGTGATAGAGCGCGGTGTTGAGGAAGGTGAACTCTTCGATGGGCCATTCTTCTACGAGGGAGTTTGGGAAGCGTTGGAGGATGGGCTCCGCGGTTTGTTGCGCGCGCGGGAAAGGGGAGACGGCGATGAGATTTGGCTGGCAATCGAGCTGCTCGGCGAAGGCCTGGGCTTGCGTGCGGCCAAGAGGGGTGAGGGGATTCTGGATGTGGTCGGGGGTTTTGCCGCCGGAGTTGGCGAGGCTCTGGCCGTGGCGGACGAGGAGCACTCTGGTGGTCGGGTTCATGGAGTGGGCGATGAGGTTGGAGCGGTGAGTTTCTTGAGGAGATCGAGGGGGATGTTGGCAGTGAGAACAGCGCGGTCTTTGTGCTGCTCGATTTTGGAGGATTCGATGAGCTCGCGGAGGGATGGGTCGGCGGAGTTGGGCTGTAGTTGCGACTGGGTCTGCTGGACTGACTTGAAGAGCGAGAGGAGTGCGGTGAGAGAGCCGGTGGCCCGGGTGGCGTCGGCTTCTGTGGGAGCGATCTCTTCGACGCGGAGATGGAGCGTGCCGAGAAACCGGAGGCTGGCGACGAAGGTGGTGTCTTCGGGAAGCGGAAGCTGTAGGCCGAAGATGCTGATGTAGCCGCGGTCGGAGAAGGGAAGGCCGATGTGGCCGATGCCCCAGGCGCTGGAGAAGGCCGGAACGTCGCGGTAACGCGCCGAAAGCAGCGACGAGCCGGAGAAGGGAGAGGCGGCGGCACGATAGCGATCGAGGATGGAGTGGATCTGCTCGGCCGTGGGCATGTTGGAGGCTGCGATGGAGTCGTAGCCGAGCCGGACGACACGCAGGAGGCGCGGATTGGCGTCGTCGCTGACGGGGATGGTGTAGATGTCGCGGTCGGCGTAGGTCTCTTTGGCGATGGCTATGGAGGCGAGGTAGCGGGCGAGGCGCTCACCGTCGAAGGGGCCTTCGAAGATCTCGGAGTAGCCGACGGAGCCGTTGGGGCCGTTCGGATTATCCATGCGATGGAGCGCGAAGGCGGCGTCGTCGAGGTCGCGCTCGGGCACGATGCCGGTCGCGTCGACGAAGCGCTGGTAGTCGGGGCTGCGGGTGACCTGGGTGCGGTCGAAGTGAGTGACGGCGCGAAGAGGTTTGACGTTAATGTAGACGATGGCGTCGGATTCCGGGAGCAGACGCGCGGCCTCGGGTGGGGCTGCTTTGCGCAGGATGATGACGACGATGAGCGCGGCCATCAGGCCCAGCATCAGCAAGAGGGAATAGCGGGTGCGCTTACGCATAGGTGACGTGGCCGGGGCGGTTTGGAGTGGACATAGATGAAGTGAAGCTGCGGGTGGTCTGCGGCTTCGAGGTTAAGCATAGACTATCGGCTGTGCCGCGCCTGCCGGCGCGAGATTGCCGATCCCGGAACCCGGCGCGGAATGCGCCCCGAATTCCTTCAACAAGTAAGCAGTTTTTCTCGCAGCCGCGTCGCTTGAATAGACAATCACTTTCGAGCCTTCTTCAGTGCCCTCAGCTAGAATTACATTGAGTTTATTCAGGATCGGTCGCTCGGTTCTTGCCGGGACGCCCGGCTTTGCCATCTTCACCATTGAGAGATTCTCATGCCATTGTTCACCGTTACTATGAAAGCGGGCAGAGCCGCTGACGAAAAAAATGCGATCTCCCGTGCCATCCATGAAGCAAGCGTCAAGGCAGGATATCCCGATGACGATATGTTCCAACGTTTTCTTTGTCTTGAGCAGACCGACCTGAAAGTCGATCTCAACTATCCTGGTTTGCCGAAACCCCGAACGGAGAAGATGTTGATGATCGAAGTCCTTGTGTCGTCCGGGACCGACACCGAAAGGAAGAAGCGTCTGCTGGCAGCCTTAGTCGAAGCGCTCGACGGTGCCGGCACTGATCCGAACGACATCATGGTGTTCTTCGGTGAGATCGATCGCGCCAGTAGCTCCTTTGGCGGCGGTCGGCTTGCGCCACCAGTCGCAAGCGTCTAAATCATGCGTAGCGTTACGAAAGCATCTGCAGGAACACTTTAAAAATCGGGCCTCCGCAGCGAGTGCTATTTGAAACTGACCTAGTACTAGATCATTCGACAACCGAGTAGGTGTAGATTTTGCCGCCGTTGGTGAGGTTGCCGGTGCCACTCGGACGCTATCCGGCCATCCACTTCTCAACACATCGAGCAACGCTCAACTCTATAAGATCGGTGATGGAGGTTGGAGAAATGCATATCGGCCTTATTGGAGGGATCGGCCCTGGAGCAACAGATTTTTACTACCGGCGATTGATCTCGACGTTCGCCAGGAAGAACGCGACGCTGGAGCTGACCATTGTGCACGCCGACACGCCAACGCTCCTGAGAAATCTGGCCAGGAATGACGCCGCCGCACAGACCGCCATCTATACCCGGCTCACGAACCGCCTTCTTTCGGCAGGGGCTGAATGTGTCGGCGTGACATCGATTGCCGGGCATTTCTGTATCAGCGATTTCAAGGCCGTATCCCCGCTTCCCGTCGTTGACATGATTGCCGAAGTGAGCCGGGCCATCGAAACTCGGGGCCTCAAACGGATCGGAATTATCGGAACTCGCACAGTGATGGAGACGCGCTTTTACGGACGCATCGCCAGTGCGGAAATCGTTCCGCCAAGCCAACCGGACTTGGACGATGTGCACGAAGCATACATTGCGATGGCCGCGTCGGGCTTTGTGACTGAGGATCAGCGTTCAATCTTCAGTGCTGTGAGCCGCCGTTTGCTCCAGGACCACGGCGTGGAGGCGATCATGCTTGGGGGTACCGATCTCGCGTTGGCGTTCAACGAACAGACTGCGGAATTCCCACTGGTCGACTGTGCGGGCATTCATGCTGATGCAATTGCACAGTTAGCGATCGCTTGAGAAACTGATTCACTACCGGATCATTCGACGATGGCGAAGGTGTAGATTTTGCCGCCGTTGGTGACGTTGCCGGTGCCGGGTGGAAGGATGCCGTATTCGCCACCGCC
The DNA here is from genome assembly GCA_963841335.1 of uncultured Acidobacteriaceae bacterium. GTDB lineage: Bacteria > Acidobacteriota > Terriglobia > Terriglobales > Acidobacteriaceae > Edaphobacter. The sequence continues at coordinate 3,409,868 of CAWJCF010000001.1, forward strand.
GACACTCTTGTCGACAGTGAACTGGTAGGTGTGCGGGGCGGTTTTTACGGGGTTGAACTTGACTTCGTCGCGATCGGCGCCGCCGGTGGAATGGAAGACGCCGCCGGTGAGGACGCGGAACTCGCGGTTGTCCGGGTTGATGCGGAAGCGGAGGAATTCATACTCGACGGCAGTGACGCCCTCTGGGACGTAGATGAGAATGTCGATGGGGCATTGCAGGGGGAGCTTGGATTCGCGGCCATTGAGGTGACCGTTCTTGTCTTCCTTGATGATGCCGTGGGTCGCGGTTGATTTGAGCCAGCCGCCGGATTTGATGTGGACGATCTCGGGATCAATGGCGATCCATTTGCCGGTGTGGTCTTTGTAGTAGACGCCGATCTCGTTGACGTCGGAGAGTTCAATAGTCTTCTCTGTGACGTTGGTGATCTGACGGCGGCTCTTGTTGATCATCGCAGTGATGACGCGGTCGGAGACGCCGGCGGTTTTGAGGGTGACGAGCGAGTCGGCGTCGGTGGTGTAGGTGCCGGGTTGCGTGTTGATGGTTTCGACGATGAGGTCGTCGCCGAGGCCGACCTTCACCATCTTCAGGATGGAATCGTTACTCATGACCGCGGGCTTGGCCGGGGCGAGAGGGCCATCGACTGCCTGGGGCGCATCCTGTGTGTGTTGTGCCATCGCAGCGATGGGAGAGAAGCAGAGGCTGAGAGCCAGAAGCGTGTGGAGTATCCGCGTGTTTCGACGAGACATAGAGGTATAGGGTTCGGTGCCGTGGACAGCCTAGCATAGCTGCAATTTTGGACTTTCCTGCAAACCCTTTGTAAGCCGCCGCAGCGGCATTCTTCTGAGAACGGTATTTTCGTCTTGCCACTTTAAATCTCAGTTGAGAGCATTGGACTCATGACCTTCACTTTTCCTGTTGCGATCCTTTTCATCGGGGCCATTTTGTTCTTTATTTTTGCGTTGAGACTACGCCGCTTTAAGGTTCCTGAACGTCCACCAGCGTCTCGCGCTCATCTTTCAGTTGAGCAAAGGCAGCAGAAGATCAAATTGGCTAGCTGGCTATGTGTTGGGAGTGGCTGTTTCATGCTCGCGGGAGCGGCTGTTCTTCTGTGGCTCCAAAAGTCAAGTTGACCCGTTAGTGTAGTCGAGAGAGCCATTGCTCCTAGGTTTCGGCTATGCTAAAGTTAGCTCTGCGGCGCACTCTGCGCGGGCTCTGCTGCGCGTTGTGCGGCTGGGCTTACAGAGGGCAAAAATGCTGTGTGGGCTGGCGTAGCTCAGCTGGTAGAGCATCTGATTTGTAATCAGAGGGTCGGGGGTTCAAGTCCCTTCGCCAGCTCCAGTTTCCTCACAGCAGAAGAGAAGATGGATTTGGTTGTACTGCCGAGACCGTTCTGGTTCTGCAGACTCCGGTCATTCCTTCAAGGTTGGTGTACCCGCTTCGCACTGCGGTCTGAGTCGAAGATGGGCTTGATGGGTTGAGTTGAGTGCTGCGTACCGGAGTTTTCAAAGCAGAATGTGCACAGGTGGCCGAGTGGTTAATGGCAGCAGACTGTAAATCTGCCGCGTTATGCGCTACGGAGGTTCGAATCCTCCCCTGTGCACCATAAGTTTGGTTGTGAGTGGTGAGCGTTGTGGATCTAAGCCCGGCGAGCAGCGGAAGGATGTGGATTGCGCTTGCTCTTCTGGGATTGCTGGCGTTAGCAGCCTGGCAGACGATGGAGCCGGGGAAACTGCAGCAGCTGACTTGGGTCCTGTTAGGATTTTTTGCCTTCCGCGTCATACTCGGACGGCTGCGTTCGCGGTAGGATTGTAAAGTTGGTTTTTTCAGGCTGGCGTAGCTCAGTGGTAGAGCACTCCCTTGGTAAGGGAGAGGTCGAGAGTTCAAGCCTCTCCGTCAGCTCCAGATATTTAGAAGTGCGCAGGAATGCAGGGGCTTTAGCCTCTGAGGCGGGCGGGAGTAACTCAGTGGTAGAGTCACAGCCTTCCAAGCTGTTGGTCGCGGGTTCGATTCCCGTCTCCCGCTCCAAAGATTTCTGACGATTGGGGCCATGGGCCTGTTCCCGAGGAGAGTGTGTTGAGCAGTATGTATCAGCAGCCAGTACTTCCGATCTCTGACCCGCAGACGTTCAACGCGGTGAAGGGTGCCATTGAAGCTTCGTTTTCTTCGAGCCGCGTCGCCGAGTTTTTGCGGTCGATGGAGCGGTCGAAGCTACGTATCCGCGACTTCGAGACGGTTCTCCGCAAGGGACTTTTGGGTGCGGGGACTTCAGCCGAATATACCCGTTTGGGTGATGGCGATCAGGGCCAGATTCGCGAGCTGTATCTCGCTAGCCTGGAGCAGGTGGCGCCGGAGCTGCGGGAGAAGTTCTTCAAGCTGTATGCGTATTACTGAGCGTCCGCTGAGTCACCAGAATTAAATTTCGCAACTTTAGTTTTCGTTTGAAGTATTCACCTGAACCCGGTGCGATGCGCCGGATAACACGAGGAGAGGAAGAGCAGTCATGGGCAAGGAAAAGTTTGACCGGTCAAAGCCGCACGTAAACATCGGGACGATCGGGCACATCGATCACGGCAAGACGACGCTGACGGCGGCGATTACGAAGGTGTTGTCGAAGCACAACCCGAACAACAAGTTTCGCTCCTTCGACACGATCGACAACGCTCCTGAGGAGCGTGAGCGCGGTATTACGATTGCGACCTCCCACGTCGAGTACGAGACCAAGAACCGCCACTACGCGCACGTCGACTGCCCCGGCCACGCGGACTACATCAAGAACATGATCACCGGCGCAGCGCAGATGGACGGCGCGATTCTCGTAGTTGCGGCCACCGACGGTCCGATGCCCCAGACCAAGGAGCACGTTCTGCTTGCGCGCCAGGTTGGCGTTCCGTTCATCGTGGTGTTCCTGAACAAGTGCGACGCGGTTGAGGACGAAGAGCTGATCGAGCTGGTCGAGATGGAAGTTCGCGAGCTCCTTTCGAAGTACGACTACCCTGGCGACGACACCCCGATCATTCGCGGTTCTGCGCTTGGCGCGCTCAACGGCGAAGCCAAGTGGGAGGCCAAGATCGACGAGCTGATGGAGGCGGTCGACAAGTATATTCCGCAGCCGGAGCGCGCGATTGATCAGCCGTTCCTGATGCCGATCGAAGACATCTTTTCGATCTCGGGCCGCGGCACCGTGGTCACGGGCCGTATCGAGCGCGGCAAGGTGAAGGTCGGCGAGGAGTCCGAGATCGTCGGCTTCCGCGAGACGCGCAAGACCGTCGTCACCGGCGTCGAGATGTTCAAGAAGCAACTGGACGAAGGTCTGGCAGGCGATAACGCCGGGCTTCTGCTGCGCGGTATCGCGAAGGAAGATGTTGAGCGCGGCATGGTGCTGGCTAAGACCGGCTCGATCACTCCGCACACCGACTTCAAGGGCGAGGTCTACGTGTTGTCGAAGGAAGAAGGCGGACGTCACACTCCGTTCTTCAACGGCTACCGTCCCCAGTTCTACTTCCGCACGACGGACGTGACTGGCTCGGCAAAGCTTCCTGCAGGCACAGAGATGTGCATGCCCGGCGACAACATCCAACTGGAGATCACGCTGCACACTCCGGTGGCGATGGAGAAGGGTCTTCGCTTCGCCATCCGCGAGGGCGGCAGAACCGTCGGAGCAGGCACCATCTCCGAGATCCTCAAGTAAATCTCTGGAAATAAAGGGGCGGGCTTCGGTCCGCCCCTTTTGCTCCCGGAGGGGTTTGCCTCTTTCGATTCGCAGTGGTGCTTTCCCAAACTGCAGTTTTAAGAGATAATCACAGAGGATGAGCGTGGCCTGACCGCTCTTCTTTCCGTTTCAATCAGGATTTGGCAGCAGGGGCCATTGCCCTGCGTCGCGGCGTGTCGGAAGTGATTCTGTACAAGCTGCTTGCCAGCCGAGGTGGCTGGCCACTCTAGAAGGAGATTTATCAAATGCGCGAGATCATCACACTGCAGTGCCCGGATTGCAAGAACCGGAACTACTCGACCACCAAGAACAAGAAGACGACCACCGGCCGGCTTGAGTTCTCGAAGTTCTGCAACACCTGCCGCAAGCATACGGCGCACAAAGAGACGAAGTAATCTCCAGCCGGATTCGAGGAGTGAGGCTCCGGCTTCATTCCGCACAACCTGGGGGAGTAAGCTCAACGGTTAAACTGTCGGTCTCCAAAACCGAACTTCTCGGTTCGAATCCGAGCTCCCCCGCCAGTTTGCCCGGGTCTCCTTCAGTCCGGGAATCGATACCATCAAGAAGATTGAGGCAGCACAATGGCCAAGACAGTAGCAGTCACCGAGCAACCGAGCACAGGCATACAGCAGTTGAAGACGCAGCCTGCCCGCCTCGCCGAGTTCCTGAAGGACGTTCGTAGCGAGATGCGCAAGGTGATTTCGCCGTCGCGCGCCGAGGTTCAGTCGACCACGCTGGTGGTGCTGGTCACGGTCTTCATCTTTGCGGCGTACTTCTGGCTGGTGGACACAGTCATCGGCCGCGCGATCGAAGCTCTGCTGCATAGCTTAACCAAGCACTAAAACAAGATTCGGAATTTCAGGCAGCGCGAGTAGAAAGAAGTTGAGATGCGCGAAAAAGGCACAACCATGGCGGCAGAGGAACAGAATCCGGAAGAGCAGAAGCCTCAGGGAGAGGCTACCGAGCAGCTTGCTCCGCCGGTCAATGAAAACTTCAAGTGGTACATCATCCACGCTTACTCGGGCTTCGAGCGCAAGGTGCGCGAGTCGCTGGAGAGCCGCATCGCCGCGTTTGGCCTGCAGAATCGCATCGGTCGCATCATGATCCCGACCGAGCCGGTCACCGAGCTGCGCAATGGAAAGAAGTACACGATCGACCGCGTGTTTCTGCCGGGCTACGTCCTCGTCGAGATGGAGCTGGACAATGACCTGTGGCACGTGATCAAGAACACGCCGCGGGTTACGGGCTTCCTTGGGACCGGCGACAACCCTGTTGCTTTATCTGAGCAGGAGGTCAGTTCGATTCTCTTCCGTTCGGATTCGGCGGCCAGCAAGCCGACCATGAAGGTTAAGTTCGACAAGGGCGAGCAGGTTCGCATCAACGAAGGGCCGTTCGCCAACTTTACTGGCGCGGTCGACGAGATCAACGAAGACAAGCAGACCCTGAAGGTGATGGTCAGCATCTTCGGCCGCTCCACTCCGGTCGAGATTGAGTTCTCGAAGGTGGACAAGGTTGTTGAGTAGCTCTTCCAAGAGCTGAAAGTTTAGAAGCAAATATTAAGCAGCAGGCACATCAGAAAGGCCCGCCGCTGGAAGCGTAAAGAGGATTTACCCGAATGGCACCGAAGAAGATTACTGGATACGTCAAGCTTCAGATCATGGCCGGCAAGGCCACCCCTGCACCCCCGGTCGGCCCCGCGCTTGGCCAGGCGCAGGTCAACATCATGGAGTTCTGCAAGCAGTTCAACGAGCGCACGAGCAAGGATCCGGCGCTGGCCGGGCTCACCGTGCCGGTCGTCATCAGCGTGTACGCTGACCGCACGTTCAGCTTCATCACCAAGACGCCTCCGGCTCCGGTGCTGTTGCTGAAGGCCGCCGGCATCGAGAAGGGCTCCGGCACTCCGAACAAGGAGAAGAAGGGCAAGGTCACCGAGAAGCAGATTCTCGCGATTGCCGCCCAGAAGATGCCGGACATGAACGCGAACACGGTTGAGGCTGCGGCGAAGACGATTCGCGGCACGGCTCGCTCGATGGGCATCGAAGTCGTCGGCTAACATCGGCATTGAGTTGCAATCTGGAAAAGCCGCTGGTCAATGGCCGGCGGCTTTTCTCTGTCTGGCGGCGATTCGCAGTTTTGGGTGCATTCTATTCGTATGAGACGTTCGAGTGAGAGGATTTTTCTGATGCAGAACTCGCCTAGCCAGACTATCGTCATCGTCGCCTACCGGCCCAAGCCAGGCAAAGAGGCCGATCTGCTCCAGCTCACACGCGAACACGTCCCACTGTTGCGAGCCGAGGGACTGGCGACTGACCATCCGGTTACGGCCTGCCGGACCACAGACGGCACGATTGTGGAGGTCTTCGAATGGGCACCCGGCGCCGTCGAGCGGGCACACACCAACCCCGTCGTCCTGAAGCTGTGGGAGCGGTACGCCGCCGCCTGCGATATCGTGCCGTTGACTTCGCTACCCGAAGCGTCCAATATGTTCGCATCCTTCACCCCTGTCGAACTCTAAGCAAATAATCTTTCCTGCGCCGGAACTCCCATGCTGCGAGGCGGAGTTCGCCTTCCCATTGTGTTTTCGGTCAGCAGAGCATCGTCGCTCCAGCGCTGCCTCAGGCCATACTTGCGGCAAGCGGTGCCGACCATCGCAGCCATCTGCGCGCTGTAGTTTTTGCTGGCGAAGTCGGCGGTGGCGAAGCGTTTCGCATAGTCAGCTTGGAGAGAAGGGAAGTGCTCACGAACGAAGCTCAGGTAAGTAGGACGTGAGCACGGCTTGAGGAACAGTGGATGCGCGGCGAAGAAGCTCGCATCTACTGCGGCGGCATGGCGAGCGAGGCTGTCGAGCGCCTTCTGGTTGTCGGTGATTCCCGGCAGCAGCGGAGAGCCGAAGACTCCCGCGACGATGCCGGCTCCGCGCAACTGCTTCACAGTTTGAAAACGCAGGTCGGGGCGTGGGGCGCGTGGCTCCAGCAGCCGGGCGAGCTTCGCATCCGGAGTTGTAATCGTCACGTGAACGACAAGTGTGTTGCGCCGGGCGATCTCCTGCAGCAGATCGATGTCGCGCCCGATGAGCCGCGATTTGGTGACGATTCCGAGGCGGTATCCCGACTTGCGCGCGAAAACCTCGAGCAGGCTGCGAGTAATCTGTGCACGGCGCTCGATCGGCTGGTAAGGATCAGTTGCGGTGCCGAGCGCAATCTCCATCCTGGGGTCGATCTTCTTCAACTCCTGCTCGAGCAGCCACGCGGCATTCTGTTTGAGGAAGATCATGCGCTCGAAGGAAAGCGGGTCGCGGAAGCTTAGCGCGTTTGTTCTACCGTTTGGCAGCTCTCCACCTTCAGGATTGGGCGCTTTCGGTTCCATGAACTCGTGCGTATAGCGGGCGTAGCAGTATTTGCAGCCGAACTCGCAGCCACGGTAGGGGTTGATGCTGTAGGCGAGCCAGCGCAGCCGCTTGGAGGCAGATTTATTCAGGATGCTGCGAACGGCGAGAGTCTTGAACTCGATCATGTGGCCCTCGTCCGCATGCTCGGCCAGGGCGGCCAGGCGAGCGATACCAGTCGGCTGCTGCGGGAGGATGGTAAAGAGTTCTGCTTCCTCTATTTTCGCCATTTGTTCGCCTCATGTGAAGCAAATATAAGCTCGCCCCTCCAAGTAAGTCAAGTGGGTCGGCTTGGACTTTTACTAGCATTCGTTAACACAGTGGCGTCCTAGGATTTCCAGCATCGACAACTTTTAGGAGATCCTATGTCCTTCACCGACGACTCCCTCCTACCCGAGAATCAAGCCCCTCTAATGATCACCGCAGCCCCTTACGGTCGACGATCGAAATGATCGAGCGTCACGTTCGCATTGCCACCGAACTGGGGCGTCCGATCGCTACAGCCGAAGAGGCGCGTCAGATGCTGAAGCTCGGAGTCACATACTCATCGACTGCGGAAACACTTGCCAACCTTGGCCTGCCACCCAACCGCAGGCCCGGCAACATGGGCTCTCCCCTCTCTGGACCGATCAGTCTTTGCCTTTGGAGCCAACATCTACAAGAGCGCTATTTTCACACCAAGGTTTATGGAGCTCATCAGCATTGCCTTCGACGCGTCGATCACGCACATGTATGCACCCGGCACCCGCCGGCATATCCAAGGAGCGCTCAAGGCGGGAGCGACGCCGGAAGAGATCATGACCGTCCTGCAGATCTGCGTTTCGATGGGCGTTCAAGCTTGCGCCAAGGGTGTGCCCATTCTCGCCGAGGCTGGAACGCACTCCCGCCTCGAAATAAGAAAACAGGGTGAGCCCCGCGGGAGGATGGTGAGGAATATGCTTCCCCTATTTCCGCCATGTGTGGTCGTGTTTTTCACACCATGTCGTAAGCCTTCCTTTCACGATCGCAACGTATAATCCAGGAACTCTATGTCCTTTTCCTGCAGAAGTTTCCCCTTGGTTTCCTGGGCTCTCTCTAGTCTTGTGGTCAGTATCCTCGGTTTCACAGCAAGCGGGTGCAACTCCAGCACCGCTCCGGCCTCACCCTCTGCGCCTGGCGTTCCGCAGGTAACCCTGGGGACACCCAGCGTCTTCCCCAGCACAACCGTTGGGGTGGCGAGCACGGCTCAGTCGATCACGCTGACCAATAGCGGCAATGCTTCACTGAGCATCACAGGCGTCTCGATCACGGGAGCGAACGCAAGCTCCTTTTCCGAGACCACGACTTGCGGCAACCTGCTCTCAGCGGGCAATAGTTGCGCGATCATGGTGACCTTTACGCCGTCGACCTCAGGAGCCCTGACGGCAGCCATCAGTGTCGCGGATGATGCTTCCGGTTCTCCGCAGACGGCAGCCCTCTCCGGTACGGGAACGCTCGGGTCCGTTCCGCAAGCAGTGTTCTCTCCCGCGACATTATCCTTTCCAAGCACAACCGTAGGCGCCACCAGCGCCGCACAGACCGTCACTCTCTCGAACCCCGGCACCGCACCGCTCAGCATCAACGGCATCACAATTACCGGCGCGAACCTCGTGGACTTCACCGAGAGCAACACCTGCAATAATTCGCTGGTTGCAGGTGGAACCTGCACGATCTCCGTCACCTTCACCCCGGCAGCGACTGGCAGTCTTGCCGCGTCGGTCAGCGTTGCGGATAACGCAACCGGTTCCCCTCAAACCGTCGCGTTGACCGGTTCGGCCACAGCAGTGCCGGTCTCGCAGGCAGTGCTGTCTCCCCTCAGCCTCACGTTCCCGACAACCACAATCGGTTCTGCGGCAGCCGCGCAAACGATCACTCTCTCTAATCCCGGCACCGCAATCCTGAACATCTCCAACATTGCGATCGCCGGTACAAATTCAAGCTCCTTCAGCGAGACCGACAACTGCGATATCTCCCTTGCGCCGAACGCCACCTGCACCATCTCGGCGACGTTCTCTCCTGCGGCCAGCGGAAGCCTCACGGCAACGGTCTCTGTCGCCGACGACGCGGCAGGTTCACCACAAACAGCCACGCTGAGTGGCACCGGCACCATCGCGCAGACGCCGCAGGCAGTGTTTTCTCCAACCAGCCTGGCATTTCTCAACACGGCGACCGGAAGCACCAGCGCTCCGCAGACCCTCACCTTGAGCAACCCCGGCGCGATGCCGCTGAACCTCTCCTCGATCACTTTGACGGGAACGAATCCGACGAGTTTTTCGACAACCGGAAACACCTGCGGCACGACGGTTGCCCCGGGTGGGAGCTGCACGATCACCCTTACCTTCAATCCCGTGGCAGCGGCAAGCTATAGCGCCAACCTGAGCGTCGCGGATAACGCAGCTGGCTCGCCGCAGCTCATCTCCCTCGCCGGCACGGGTGTTGCCGCCTCAAGCACGTTGCGGACGCTGCTGACCTTCCCCGAGTCGGACCTGAGCGTCACGCCAATCTACAACTACATCAACACCGCAACCCAGACGCTCGATATGACCATGTATGAGCTGGTCGATACGACCTTCCAGCAGGACCTCGCGCAACTGGCAAAGAATGGTGTGAAGGTGCGTGTCATTCTCGACCAGTCGCTCGAGAAGAGTAGCAACATGCCGGCTTACACCTATCTCAACGCAAATGGAGTACAGGCGGTGTGGGCGAACTCCGGCTTTCAGGCATGCCATCAGAAGACGATCACGATCGATGGTAAGAGCTCGGCCATCATGACCCTCAACCTGACGAGCCGCTACTACAACGACACGCGGGACTTCGCCGTCATCGACACAAGCCCGAACGATGTCGCGGCGATCGAGACCGTATTCAACAACGACTTCGCCAACGGAGCGACGAACTTCGCTACCCCGAACGGCGATGATCTCATCTGGAGCCCAACCAACTCGCAGACCTCGCTGCTGGCGCTGATCGCCTCGGCGAAGGTCAGCCTGAACGTCGAGAACGAGGAGATGGGCGACGCGGCCATCGTCACGGCACTCGCGAATGCCGCGAAGGCCGGCGTGGCAGTGCAGGTGACGATGACCAGCGACGGCAGCTACAACAGCGAGTTCAATACGCTGAAAGCCGCAGGCGTAAAGGTCAGCACGTATAAGGAGACGGCTCCGCTCTATATTCACGCCAAGGTAATTGTGGTGGACTACGGCCAGACGGGCCAGCAGGCGTTTGTGGGTTCAGAGAACTTCTCGAATGCCTCGCTGACCGAGAACCGCGAACTGGGCCTGACGCTGACGGATGCGACCGTGCTGCAGTCTCTGAACGCGACTTTGAACAGCGACTTTGCCGGGGCTACGCCCTATTAACGCTCTTAATAAGCTACCGAATCGCCACTAATTGCGGGAAAAGTTGCGGAATCGAACCGTTTTTGGCATACTTGTAAGAGCGTCTCAACTCGCCGTTGAGCGCAGTCGATGACCACGCCCCGGGAGGTAATCCGAGAGGGGTGGGAGATGAGGGAAGATGGCAAGGAAGATTTCCAAGAATTTGGCGAAGGCGCGCGCGCTCGTTGAGCCCCGTCCTTACGTTCTGGCGGATGCAGTTCCGCTTCTCCAAAAAGCAAAGTATGCAAAGTTCGACGAGACCGTCGATCTGACGATGCGCCTGGGTGTCGATCCCAAGCACGCCGACCAGATGGTTCGCGGCACGGTTGTTCTGCCGCACGGTCTGGGTAAGACCAAGATCGTCGCCGTCATCGCTTCGGGCGACAAGGTAAAGGACGCGCAGGCAGCCGGAGCTGATTTTGCCGGTGGCGAAGAGCTGGTCGAGAAGATCCAGAAGGAAAACTGGACCGCGTTCGACGCTCTGATCGCGACGCCCGACATGATGAAGTCGGTTGGCCGTCTCGGCAAGGTGCTCGGACCCAAGGGCCTGATGCCCAATCCGAAGACCGGAACCGTGACCACCGATGTCGCTGGCGCGATCAAAGAGATCAAGGCTGGTAAGGTTGAGTTTCGCACCGACAAGACCGCGCTGGTTCACGTTCCCGTGGGCAAGCTCTCGTTCGATCCGCAGAAGCTGGTCGATAACGCAACCACGGTCATCACCAGTGTGGTGAAGGCAAAGCCGTCGGCGGCCAAGGGCAAGTACATCAAGGGCGTGACGCTCAGCTCTTCGATGGGCCCCGGCATCCAGCTCGACTTTTCCGCGGTAGAAGCGGCCAGCAAGGCCTAGTTCACGATTAGTTTCAGAAAACCCCCTCTGGCCGCGGAAGCGAGGAGCGGGGAAGCGAAAGCGAAGAGGATTCAGTCATGGCATTGACCAGAGCATCAAAGACGGAGAAAGTGAAAAAGCTCGCAGCCGAGCTCGAGCACTCTACCTCCGCGATCATCGGCACCTTCAAGGGCCTCACCGCCTCGAAGGACTTCGAGCTGCGCAAGACCATTCGCAGCGCCGGCGGAAGCTATCACGTCGTCAAGAACAAGCTCGCGGCACGCGCCGGCGAGGGCACCAAGGTTGAGCAGGCGCTCAAGGGCCTGAAGGGTGTCTCGGCAGTCGCCTACACCTCGGGCGACCCTGTCGCGCTGGCGAAGGCCCTTTCGAACTGGGTCAAGGACAACGCAGAATTCACCTTCAAGCTAGGAATCATCGACGGCAAGGTGATCAACGTTGCCGAGATCGGCGATCTGGCGACCATGCCGGGCAAGGAAGAGCTCTTCTCGAAGCTCCTCTTCCTCATCAACTCGCCTGCGCAGCGTCTTGCTACGGTTATCAATGCGACTGGCCGCGATCTGGCTGTCGTCATCAACCAGGGCGTCGAAAAGGGCAAGTTTGCCAGTTCGGCCGCAGCTCCTGCAGCAGCGGTTGAAACTCCGGCTGCAGAAGCGCCAGCAGCAGTTGTGGAAGCGCCAGCCGCAGTCGCGGAAGCACCGGTGGCGGAGGCTTCAGCAGTTGAGGCGGCCGCTCATGTCGAGGAATCGGCAGCTGGCGAGCAGCCCTCGGGCGCAGCGCAGCCGGAAAACTCCACTGCATCGCAGGGTGGGGAAGCCGCGACCACTGACCCGGTCGAGGGGTAAATCAAGTTTCGCCTGGTCTTTCAGGGTGCGCTGGTCTGGGCGCAACGGAAACTCTGAAGGGCATAGGCAGCCGGGGCGCAGTCGGGCTTCGGAGATGCAATCAGTAACGGCAGCACAAAAGTTCAGTTTTGAATTGGAGAAATAAAATGGCAGACATTCAGCAGTTGGAAGAATCAATCGTTAGCCTGAGCCTCCTCGAGGCCTCGGCTCTGGTCAAGAAGCTCGAAGAGCGTCTTGGCGTCTCGGCAGCAGCAGCAGTTGCAGCAGCCCCGGCAGCGGGCGGCGGCGCGGCAGCGGCGGCTCCGGCTGAGGAAAAGACGGAGTTTACGGTCATCCTGAAGGAAGCCGGCGCCAATAAGATCAACACCATCAAGGCTGTACGCGAAGTCACCGCCCTTGGCCTGAAGGAAGCCAAGGACCTGGTCGACGGCGCTCCCAAGCCCTTGAAGGAGAACATTTCCAAGGAAGATGCGGCGGCCATCGCCAAGAAGTTCGAAGGCGTCGCGGCTGTTGAAATCAAATAGTTATCTGCCACTTGCAAGTCTGGGCGGAACGCGATATTCTTGAGGTTAGAGAAAATTCGTTCCGCCTTGGCGTGTCCGTTGGCGGACCTTTACCTTGAGTTATTTAGGGTTGTATCCGGATCATCCTGCGGGGCAGGCTATGGAACCGGCCACTATCGCTTCTAGCGGCGGATGCGCATAGTGCAATAGGCAGCAACGGCGGCAGCAACTTTGGGGTAAGGCGAACCTCAAATGGCGGCAGGCATTAACACCATCTATTCAGAAACAGTGCACAAGTCGACCTTTGCGCTCATGGGACAAGCTGTCTCATCGAGCGCTTTGCCGTGTTTATCGGCATAACGAAGCATCCTGCACGCGTTCTTTATAGCAGCTTCGGGCGTATGCAGTCAGTAAAAGTTTTGAGATTTCTTTCAGCCGGAGAGCACGACACGGCGAGACATTCTGCGCATGGAACCTGCCGATCTCGAGGAAGGCGGGCTCCCGAAATACCTGGCACTGCGCAATCAGGACCAAACCCGGAGGGCGTGACCCAAGCCCTCCCCTTGTGAGTCGAACCAGCCATACGATGCTGGAAATCGCACTCAGGAGGTCTCGAATGGTCAGTATTTAGGAGAGAGCATGTCTGGCGAGTCCAACAACAGCGAAATGCGCGCGATCCGCACCCGTCTTGATTTTTCAAAGATCCCCACATCCATTCAGATTCCTAACCTCATCGAAGTGCAGCGCCGCAGCTACGAGCGCTTCCTGCAGATGGACAAGCTTCCGCAGGAGCGCGAAGACAACGGCCTGCAGTCGGTCTTTACCTCGGTCTTCCCGATCACCGACTTCCGCAACGTCAGCGAACTCGAGTTCGTCGACTACTCCATCGGCAACTGGGAGTGCAAGTGCGGGTACCTCAAGGGTCTCAACCACCTGCGCACGGCCTGTACTCACTGCGGGCACATGGTCATCACCGACCCCTTCCACCCAGGCGACGTGCTTTGTAACTTCTGCGGAACTTACAACAAGAACACCCCTGACTTCTGCACCAAGTGCGGCGACCCCGTCGGCCTGCAGCTGAAATACGACCAGGCCGAGTGCGAAGAGCGCGGCATGACCTACTCGGCCCCGCTGAAGGTCACCATCCGCCTGAAGATCTACGACAAAGACCCCGAGACCGGCGTCAAGAGCCTGCGCGACATGAAGGAGCAGGAAGTCTTCTTCGGCGACATTCCTTTGATGTCCGCCAACGGCACCTTCATTGTGAACGGCACCGAGCGCGTTATCGTCTCGCAGCTCCACCGTTCGCCCGGTGTCTTCTTTGAGACGGCGAACAATCGCACCTACTTCCTCGGCAAGATCATTCCGTACCGCGGCAGCTGGGTCGAGTTCGAGTACGACCAGAAGAACACGCTCTACGTCCGTATCGACCGCAAGCGCAAGTTCCTCGGCACCATCTTCCTGCGCGCGTTGGGTCTGCGCACGGACGAGGAGATCCTCAAGACCTTCTACACCGTCGACACCATTAATGTGAAGGACGGCAAGCTGAGCTGGAAGGTCGTTCCTGAGGGCACGCTGACCAATCTGCAGGGAACGCGTCCCGCCCACGCCATCATGGCCAAGGGCGAGGAACTCGCGCCCGCGACCCGCAAGATCTCGGCGCACTCGCTCAAGGGCCTGCGCAGCCACAAGATCGAAGCGGTCGAAGTCGAGACCAGCGAGTTTGATAGCGCCATGACCGCCGCCGACGTCGTCGATCTCACCACCGGCGAGCTGCTCTACGAAGCCAACCAGGAGCTGACAGCCGACAAGCTGCACAAGATCCAGCAGTCCGGCGTCACCAGCTTCGAGGTCTTCTTCCCCGAGCGCGACGACGTGGGCAACATCATCACCAACACCCTCCGCCGCGACTCCGTGCGCAAGCCCGAAGAAGCGCTCATCGAGATCTACCGCAAGCTTCGTCCCGGTGACCCACCGACGCTTGACACCGCGACGGCGCTCTTCGAAGGCATGTTCTTCGACCCGCGCAAGTACGATTTCTCGCGCGTCGGCCGTCTGAAGTTCAACATCAAGCTTTACGAGAACCAGGACCCCACAAATCTCGACAAGCGCACGCTCACGCCGGAGGACTTCTACGGCACAATCCGCTACCTACTCAAGCTGCGCAAGAACATCGGCGCCGTCGACGACATCGACCACTTGGGCAACCGCCGCGTTCGCGCAGTCGGTGAGCTGATGGAGAACCAGTTCCGCATCGGCCTCGTCCGCATGGAGCGCGCCATCAAGGAAAAGATGTCGGTCTATCAGGAGATGTCGACCGCCATGCCGCACGATCTCATCAACGCCAAGCCCGTCATGGCCGCGATTCGTGAGTTCTTCGGCTCCTCGCAGCTCTCGCAGTTCATGGACCAGACCAACCCGCTCTCGGAGATCACGCACAAGCGCCGCCTGTCGGCCCTTGGGCCTGGTGGTCTGTCGCGTGAGCGCGCCGGCTTCGAAGTCCGCGACGTGCACCCCACTCACTACGGCCGCATCTGCCCGATCGAGACGCCGGAAGGTCCGAACATCGGCCTTATCAGCTCGCTCTCGTGCTTCGCGCGCATCAACGAGTACGGCTTCATCGAGTCGCCCTACCGTCGCGTCAAGGACGGCCGCGCGCTCGACTATGTCTCCGTCACCAATGCCGGCGAGTCCGGTCTGCGTCAGGGCGATTACCTCGAGATCAGCGAGGCGAAGGCGAAGAATGCGGAGCTCAAGAAGGCCGGCAAGCGCACCATGGACCTTGCTCCCTTCAGCTTTTACCTCTCCGCATGGGAAGAAGACCGCCACACCATCGCGCAGGCGAACATCGAGCTCGACGCCAAGCTGAACATCGTTCAGGATGTCGTCGATGCCCGCCGCCAGGGCAACTTCGTTCTCGTCAACAAGTCGGAAGTCGACTACGTTGACGTCTCGCCGAAGCAGCTCGTCTCGGTAGCCGCATCGCTCGTTCCGTTCCTCGAGCACGACGACGCCAACCGTGCGCTGATGGGCGCCAACATGCAGCGACAGTCGGTTCCTCTGCTCGTTGCCGAAGCCCCGTTCGTCGGCACCGGCATGGAAGGCGTCACCGCCCGCGACTCCGGCGCCGTCATCCTGGCCAAGCGCAACGGCATCATCGACTCGGTCGACTCCGAGCGCATCATCGTGCGCGTAGAAGGCGAGCATCACCCCACGCAGCTCTCGCGTGAGGTCGGTTCGGACATCTACCAGCTCACGAAGTTCAAGCGCTCCAACCAGAACACCTGCATCAACCAGAAGCCGATCGTCCGCAAGGGCGACCGCGTGGTCAAGGGCCAGGTCATCGCCGACGGTCCGTGCACGGAGCAGGGCGAACTCGGCCTCGGCCGCAACGTTCTCGTCGCCTTCATGCCGTGGCGCGGTTACAACTTCGAGGACGCGATCCTCATCTCGGAAAAGCTGGTCCGCGAGGACTACTACACCTCGATCCACATCGAGGAGTTCGAGATCGAAGCGCGCGACACGAAGCTCGGGCCGGAAGAGATCACGCGCGATATCCCCAACGTCAGCGAGCACGCCCTGCGTGATCTCGACGAGTCGGGCATCATCCGCATCGGCGCGAAGATCGGCCACAACGACATCCTCGTCGGCAAGGTAACGCCGAAGGGTGAAACCCAGTTGACGCCGGAAGAGAAGCTCCTCCGCGCCATCTTCGGCGAGAAGGCCGGCGACGTTCGCGACGCCTCGCTCACGTGCCCCCCGGGCATCGAAGGCACCGTCGTTGACGTCCGCATCTTCTCCCGCAAGGGTCAGGAGAAGGACGAGCGGGCCAAGCAGATCGAGCAGGACATGATCGAGAAGCTCGAGCGTAACCTCGCCGATGAGATCCGCATTCTCACCGACGAGCGTCTGAAGCGCCTCGAAGCCATTCTCGGCAGCAAGGAAGTTCTCGCCGACCTGCACGACGAGCGCACCAACAAGAAGCTGCTCTCGAAGGGCGACGTGCTCGACCGCGACACCATCGAGCTCATCAGCACCCGTAACCTCAAGCGCATCCGCTACGCCGACAAGGACCCCCGCGTCAACGAGCAGATCGATGAGATCGAGGAGATGACCTCGCGCCAGATCGACGTGCTGCGCAAGATCACCAACGAGAAGATCACCAAGATGTCCAAGGGCGACGAACTCGCTCCCGGCGTCATCAAGATGGTGAAGGTCTACGTTGCGATGAAGCGCAAGCTTTCGGTCGGCGACAAGATGGCCGGACGCCACGGTAACAAAGGCGTCATCGCCCGGATCCTTCCTGAGGAAGATATGCCGTACCTTCCCGATGGAACCCCGGTCGAGATCGTCCTGAACCCGCTCGGCGTGCCTTCGCGTATGAACGTGGGTCAGATTCTCGAGACGCACCTTGGCTGGGCAGCGCACGAGCTCGGCAAACAGGTTGCCGAACTTGCTGCGAACTTCACCAAGGCCAGCGAAGTCCGCGAGCTCTTCAAGGCGCGCTTTGCCGGAACCGCCGCTCTCAACCAGCTTCTTGACCTCGACGACGAGCAGACTCTGCGCGTCGCCGCCGGCATGAAGCGCGGCATCTGGTTCGGCACCGCGGTATTCGACGGCGCACGCGAGACCGAGATCAAGGCACTCCTCAAGGCCGCCGGTCTTCCGAGTTCGGGCAAGACGCAGCTCTACGATGGCATGAACGGCGATCCGTTCGAGCAGCCCGCCACCGTCGGCTACATCTATATGCTCAAGCTCTCGCACCTCGTCGACGACAAGATCCATGCTCGCTCGATCGGACCATACTCCCTCATCACCCAGCAGCCGCTCGGTGGTAAGGCGCAGTTTGGCGGACAGCGCTTCGGTGAGATGGAAGTCTGGGCCCTTGAAGCATACGGCGCAGCCTACATCCTGCAGGAGCTGCTCACCGCCAAGTCCGACGACGTCTTCGGCCGTACGAAGATCTACGAGGCCATCGTCAAGGGCGAAGCAGCGATCGAGCCCGGCGTTCCTGAGTCGTTCAACGTTCTCATCCGCGAACTGCAGTCGCTCTGCCTCGACGTCGAGCTGATCAAGCAGGCCGACCAGAAGAAGCATCCACTGCCGGCAATCGCGGCAGCCGACTAACGCACCAAGACCCGGGGAGGTTCATGCGTACACTCCCCGGGCCGCCACTCAAGTGGCAAGACAATCGAAAAAAGCAACTGCAACAGAACCGCCGGTAACGCGATGCACCGCAAGTCATCGCAAAAAGATTTCTTGAACCGCAGCCCAATCGCTGCACCTGCCACGCAGGACACAAGGGAGACGCAAAATATGTTCCGCTCCAGCCCCTTCGAACTGACCGGACCCATCGCCGACTTCGACGCCATCAAGATCCAGCTTGCCAGCCCCGAGAAGATCCGCAGCTGGTCGCATGGCGAAGTCACCAAGCCCGAAACCATCAACTACCGCACCTTCAAACCCGAGCGCGACGGCCTCTTCTGCGCCCGCATCTTCGGACCCATCACCGACTGGGAGTGTCTCTGCGGCAAGTACAAGCGCATGAAGCACCGCGGCGTCATCTGCGACAAGTGCGGCGTCGAAGTAACCCTCTCGAAAGTCCGTCGCGAGCGCCTCGGCCACATCGAGCTAGCCAGCCCCTGCTCGCACGTCTGGTTCTTCAAGGGCCTGCCGTCGCGTATCGGCCACCTGCTCGACATCTCGCTCCGTGAACTCGAAGCCGTCCTCTACTTCGAGTCCTACGTCGTCGTCGATCCAGGCGACGCGCCCGTCAAGGAGCGCGAAGTCATCAAGGACGAGACCAAGTTCCGCGAGCTCGACCAGCAGTACCGCCCCTCCGGCTTCAAGGCCATGATGGGCGCCGAAGCCATCAAGGAACTCCTCAAGCGCGTCGACGTCACCGAACTCGCCATCGAGCTGCGCGAGCGCATGAAGACTGAGACTTCGCTCCAGAAGAAGCTCAAGTACTCCAAGCGCCTCAAGATCGTCGAGGCCTTCCGCAAGTCCGACAACCTGCCGCAGTGGATGATTCTCGACGTGATCCCCGTGATCCCGCCAGAGCTTCGCCCGCTCGTGCCGCTCGACGGCGGACGCTTCGCCACCTCCGACCTGAACGACCTCTATCGCCGCGTCATCAACCGCAACAACCGGTTGAAGAAGCTGATGGACCTCCACGCACCTGAGGTCATCGTCCGCAACGAGAAGCGCATGCTCCAGGAGGCCGTCGACGCTCTGTTCGACAACGGCCGCCGTGGCCGCGTCCTTCGCGGCGCGAACAACCGTCCGCTGAAGTCGCTCTCCGACACCCTCAAGGGCAAGCAGGGCCGTTTCCGTCAGAACCTCCTCGGCAAGCGCGTCGACTACTCTGGCCGTTCGGTCATCGTCGTCGGCCCCGAGCTGAAGCTGCACCAGTGCGGTCTTCCCAAGAAGATGGCGCTCGAGCTCTTCAAGCCCTTCATCTATCACCGCCTCGAGCAGACCGGCCATTGCACCACCATCAAGCAGGCGAAAGAGATGGTCGAAATGCA
>CAWJCF010000002.1:0-2128552 GCA_963841335.1 uncultured Acidobacteriaceae bacterium
CTTCGTGCCGGCAACATAGTTGCTGTCGGAAGCTTCAGACGCCTGCAGGACGACAGTGCCGGCGCCGGTGAGGGTGACGGTTGAGCCTGAGATGGTCGCCGGGCCCGAGACCACCGTGTAGGTAAAGGCTCCGGTGGAGTTCGAGGTGGCGCTTACCGTGAAGGGAGCGGCGCCGTAGGTCTGGTTCGCGACGTTGAACGTAATCGCCGGAGTTGCCTGGCCCACGGTGATGGTGGCGGTCTTCGTGCCGGCAACATAGTTGCTGTCGGAAGCTTCAGACGCCTGGAGGACGACGGTGCCGGCGCCGGTGAGGGTGACGGTCGAGCCGGTGATGGTTGCGGGCCCAGAGACGACGGTGTAGGTGAAGGCTCCGGTGGAGTTCGAAGTCGCGCTTACGGTGAAGGGAGCTGCGCCATAGGTCTGGTTCGCGACGTTGAACGTAATCGCTGGAGTTGCCTGGCCCACCGTGAAGGTGGCGTTCTTCGTGCCGGCAACATAGTTGCTGTCGGAAGCTTCAGACGCCTGCAGGACGACAGTGCCGGCGCCGGTGAGGGTGACGGTTGAGCCTGAGATGGTCGCCGGGCCCGAGACCACCGTGTAGGTGAAGGCTCCGGTGGAGTTCGAGGTCGCGCTTACGGTGAAGGGAGCCGCACCATAGGTCTGGTTCGCGACGTTGAACGTAATCGCGGGAGTTGCCTGGCCCACCGTGAAGGTGGCGGTCTTCGAGCCGGCAATATAGTTGCTGTCGGAAGCTTCAGAGGCTTGCAGGACGGCGGTGCCGGCGCCGGTGAGGGTGACGGTGGAACCGGTGATCGTTGCAGGGCCGGAGACGACCGAGTAGGTGAAGGCTCCGGTGGAGTTCGAAGTGGCTGCGACCGTGAAGGGAGCCGCGCCATAGGTCTGGTTCGCGACGTTGAACGTAATCGCCGGAGTTGCCTGGCCCACGGTGAAGGTGGCGTTCTTCGTGCCGGCAATATAGTTGCTGTCGGCCGCTTCCGAAGCCTGGAGGACGACGGTGCCGGCGCCGGTGAGGGTGACGGTCGAACCGGTGATGGTTGCGGGCCCAGAGACGACGGTGTAGGTGAAGGCTCCGGTGGAGTTCGAGGTGGCTGCGACGGTGAAGGGAGCCGCGCCATAGGTCTGGTTCGCGACGTTGAACGTAATCGCGGGAGTTGCCTGGCCCACCGTGAAGGTGGCGGTCTTCGAGCCGGCAATATAGTTGCTGTCGGAAGCTTCAGAGGCCTGGAGGACGACGGTGCCGGCGCCGGTGAGGGTGACGGTGGAACCGGTGATCGTTGCAGGGCCGGAGACGACGGTGTAGGTGAAGGCTCCGGTGGAGTTCGAGGTTGCGCTTACGGTGAAGGGAGCTGCGCCAAAGGTCTGGTTCGCGACGTTGAACGTAATCGCGGGAGTTGCCTGGCCCACGGTGATGGTTGCGGTCTTGGTGCCGGCAACATAGTTGCTGTCGGAAGCTTCAGAGGCCTGGAGGACGACGGTGCCGGCGCCGGTGAGGGTGACGGTTGAGCCTGAGATGGTCGCAGGTCCGGAGACGACGGTGTAGGTGAAGGCTCCGGTGGAGTTCGAAGTGGCTGCGACCGTGAAGGGTGCGGCTCCAAAGGTCTGGTTCGCGACGTTGAACGTAATCGCGGGAGTTGCCTGGCCCACCGTGAAAGTGGCGTTCTTCGAGCCGGCAATATAGTTGCTGTCGGCCGCTTCAGATGCCTTGAGGACGACAGTGCCGGCGCCGGTGAGGGTGACGGTGGAGCCGGTGATGGTTGCGGGCCCAGAGACGACCGTGTAGGTGAAGGCTCCGGTGGAGTTCGAAGTGGCTGCGACCGTGAAGGGAGCCGCGCCATAGGTCTGGTTCGCGACGTTGAACGTAATCGCCGGAGTTGCCTGGCCCACGGTGATGGTGGCGGTCTTCGTGCCGGCAACATAGTTGCTGTCGGAAGCTTCAGACGCCTGCAGGACGACAGTGCCGGCGCCGGTGAGGGTGACGGTTGAGCCTGAGATGGTCGCCGGGCCCGAGACCACCGTGTAGGTAAAGGCTCCGGTGGAGTTCGAGGTGGCGCTTACCGTGAAGGGAGCGGCGCCGTAGGTCTGGTTCGCGACGTTGAACGTAATCGCCGGAGTTGCCTGGCCCACGGTGATGGTGGCGGTCTTCGTGCCGGCAACATAGTTGCTGTCGGAAGCTTCAGACGCCTGGAGGACGACGGTGCCGGCGCCGGTGAGGGTGACGGTCGAGCCGGTGATGGTTGCGGGCCCAGAGACGACGGTGTAGGTGAAGGCTCCGGTGGAGTTCGAAGTCGCGCTTACGGTGAAGGGAGCTGCGCCATAGGTCTGGTTCGCGACGTTGAACGTAATCGCTGGAGTTGCCTGGCCCACCGTGAAGGTGGCGTTCTTCGTGCCGGCAACATAGTTGCTGTCGGAAGCTTCAGACGCCTGCAGGACGACAGTGCCGGCGCCGGTGAGGGTGACGGTTGAGCCTGAGATGGTCGCCGGGCCCGAGACCACCGTGTAGGTGAAGGCTCCGGTGGAGTTCGAGGTCGCGCTTACGGTGAAGGGAGCCGCGCCATAGGTCTGGTTCGCGACGTTGAACGTAATCGCCGGAGTTGCCTGGCCCACGGTGATGGTGGCGGTCTTCGTGCCGGCAACATAGTTGCTGTCGGAAGCTTCAGACGCCTGCAGGACGACAGTGCCGGCGCCGGTGAGGGTGACGGTTGAGCCTGAGATGGTCGCCGGGCCCGAGACCACCGTGTAGGTAAAGGCTCCGGTGGAGTTCGAGGTGGCGCTTACCGTGAAGGGAGCGGCGCCGTAGGTCTGGTTCGCGACGTTGAACGTAATCGCCGGAGTTGCCTGGCCCACGGTGATGGTGGCGGTCTTCGTGCCGGCAACATAGTTGCTGTCGGCCGCTTCCGAAGCCTGGAGGACGACGGTGCCGGCGCCGGTGAGGGTGACGGTCGAACCGGTGATGGTGGCGGGTCCGGAGACGACGGTGTAGGTGAAGGCTCCGGTGGAGTTCGAAGTGGCTGCGACCGTGAAGGGTGCGGCTCCATAGGTCTGGTTCGCGACGTTGAACGTAATCGCGGGAGTTGCCTGGCCCACGGTGAAGGTTGCGGTCTTGGTGCCGGCAACATAGTTGCTGTCGGAAGCTTCAGAGGCCTGGAGGACGACGGTGCCGGCGCCGGTGAGGGTGACGGTCGAACCGGTGATGGTTGCGGGCCCAGAGACCACCGAGTAGGTGAAGGCTCCGGTGGAGTTCGAGGTGGCGCTTACCGTGAATGGAGCCGCGCCATAGGTCTGGTTCGCGACGTTGAAGGTAATCGCTGGAGTTGCCTGGCCCACCGTGAAGGTGGCGTTCTTCGTGCCGGCAACATAGTTGCTGTCGGCCGCTTCGGAAGCCTTGAGGACGACGGTGCCGGCGCCGGTGAGGGTGACGGTCGAGCCGGAGATGGTTGCGGGCCCAGAGACGACCGTGTAGGTGAAGGCTCCGGTGGAGTTCGAGGTGGCTGCGACGGTGAAGGGAGCCGCGCCATAGGTCTGGTTCGCGACGTTGAACGTAATCGCGGGAGTTGCCTGGCCCACCGTGAAGGTGGCGGTCTTCGTGCCGGCAACATAGTTGCTGTCGGCGGCTTCAGAAGCCTGGAGGACGACGGTGCCGGCGCCGGTGAGGGTGACGGTGGAACCGGTGATCGTTGCAGGGCCGGAGACGACGGTGTAGGTGAAGGCTCCGGTGGAGTTTGAAGTGGCTGCGACCGTGAAGGGTGCGGCTCCATAGGTCTGGTTCGCAACGTTGAACGTAATCGCCGGAGTTGCCTGGCCCACGGTGAAGGTTGCGGTCTTGGTGCCGGCAACATAGTTGCTGTCGGAAGCTTCAGACGCCTGTAGGACGACGGTGCCGGCGCCGGTGAGGGTGACGGTGGAGCCGGAGATGGTCGCAGGTCCGGAGACGACGGTGTAGGTGAAGGCTCCGGTGGAGTTCGAAGTGGCTGCGACCGTGAAGGGTGCGGCTCCAAAGGTCTGGTTCGCGACGTTGAACGTAATCGCGGGAGTTGCCTGGCCCACCGTGAAAGTGGCATTCTTCGAGCTGGCAATATAGTTGCTGTCGGCCGCTTCAGATGCCTTGAGGACGACAGTGCCGGCGCCGGTGAGGGTGACGGTGGAGCCGGTGATGGTTGCGGGCCCAGAGACGACCGTGTAGGTGAAGGCTCCCGTGGAGTTCGAGGTGGCGGCGACGGTGAAGGGAGCTGCGCCATAGGTCTGGTTCGCGACGTTGAACGTAATCGCTGGAGTTGCCTGGCCCACCGTGAAGGTGGCATTCTTCGTGCCGGCAACATAGTTGCTGTCGGAAGCTTCAGACGCCTGCAGGACGACAGTGCCGGCGCCGGTGAGGGTGACGGTTGAGCCTGAGATGGTCGCCGGGCCCGAGACCACCGTGTAGGTGAAGGCTCCGGTGGAGTTCGAGGTGGCGGCGACGGTGAATGGAGCCGCGCCATAGGTCTGGTTCGCGACGTTGAAGGTAATCGCGGGAGTTGCCTGGCCCACGGTGAAGGTGGCGGTCTTCGTGGCGGTCGCAAAGTTTCCGTTAGCTGCCTCCGAAGCCTGCAGCACGACGGTGCCCGCACCGGTGAGGGTGACGGTGGAACCGGTGATGGTCGCGGGTCCCGAAACTACCGAGTAGGTGAAGGCTCCGGCGGAGTTCGAGGTGGCTGCGACGGTGAAGGGAGCGGCGCCAAAGGTCTTGTTCGGCACCGTGAAGGTAATCGTCGGCGCCCCTTGCGTAATGGTCAAAGTACCGTTGACGAAGGTGAAACTATAGTTGCTCGCTGCAAGATTTCCAAGGCCAGCGGTAATCGTATAAGAACCCGCATTCACCGGGGTCGCTGGGGTTGTCGTTAGCGTCGGAGCGCCAGTAGTCGCTGTAGCTTGTGTATCGCCGTTGACGAAGCCCGTCATCGTATAGGTATAAGCAGGATTTGCGGATCCGAAGACTGCCGTCTCGTTATTTGCGGTAACGACCAACGGCTGTTTGTTCACGACAAGGGAAACTGTCGCGGTTGCCGTCCCGTAGATCGGATTGGTGGCGGTAAACAAGACGCTGAGAGGAACGGTACCGACGGCAGGGACTGTTCCCGCGGGCGGAGTGTAGGCGTAGGTGCCTGGCACCACGGTTGGAGTCGTCGAAGTGTTGAGCGACATCGCCGCAATCACGATGTTGCGATTGTTGGGGAGCGTGATGCTTTGCACAACCCTCGTACTGTCCAGGGTTATTTGATACCCGTACAGACTCGGGAAGCCACTTCCTCGGCCTCCGCTGCCGGTGTCGAAGTAATCCCCTTCTGAAACGATGGTTTCGCCAGGGTAGAATGCAGCGAACCCCCAACTGCTCATACTGAGATTTACGGTTGAACTGGTGCCATCGGTATAGGTGATCGTGAACGGTTGTGCAGTCTGCCCGTTTGTCGTCGCTGCGCCAATCAGTGATAGTTCTGCAAAATTCCCTTGAGGCAGTGCAATTGTCGTGCTCGTGACGGCATCCGGAAGATTTGCCGGCCCGAGTGTAAAGGTCTGCCCGTTATAAATGACCGAAGGACCGACGAGGTTAGCCGAGTAGGCATCTCCGGCGTTGTCGAAGCCTCCAGTCGAGAAGACCGATCCATCGGTCTGAAATGCGTTGACGCGGTAATAAGCCGAGAGCGAAACGGATGTCGATCCTGGTATCGTCTGCGCAACTGCGTTGAGTTGTGTCGAGCTGAGAGCTGTTCCGTATGTGATTGGTGCAGGCGTAGGCCAGACGAGGTTGACGGCGTTCGCGGGGTTGACTAGTTGCAGCACGCTTCCGGTCGCACTGGTGAAATCTGTCTGGTCCGTGGGGGTGAAGGCGGCAGAAAGAGTGTTGGCCCCCGTGGGAAGAACGGTGCCCGAGGGTGGAGTATAGACAAGCGTGCCAGGGATTGGCGGGGTGACGAGCGCCATGGCGAGAAACACATTGTTTCGCGTCGCAGGAAGCGTGACACTCTTAACTATTCTTGTGTTGTCCAGCGGAAGCTGATAGCCATAGACGCATGTCAGGTGGGCATCCTGGCCCCCACCTGAAGTATCGCGGTATGGAACGCATGTGATTACCGTCTCGCCGGTATAGTTCAACGGAAATACCCAATCACTCAGGCTTTGGGTAATAGTCGTGGTTGTATTGTCCGTGTACGTGACGACGAAAGTGCTCGCAGTTGAAACGTTGCCATTGACCAGCGCACCGAGCATATTCAGGGTGCTGTAGTGTCCGGCCGGAAGAGGGATGGTGATATTGGAGACAGCGTCAGGTGCGTTGGTTGGTCCTAACGGGTAAATTATGTTGTTCCAGGTGACGGTGGTTCCCAGCAAGTTTGACGAGTAGGAGCTGCCTCCTCCATCAAATCCCCCGGTGGAGAAGGTCGAGCCATCTTTATAGATACCGCTGACGTTGTAATAGGGGGAGAGAGGAACCATGTTGTAGACAGCCACAGTGGCGTTGAGTTGAAGTCCGCTCAACGCAGTGCCAGCGGCGATCGGCGCTGGGGTTGGCCAGTTGATCTGAGGCGTTGCAGGATTCACAACGAGGCTCACGTTGGCCGTAGCGATCGTGTAGTCGTTCGAGTCTGTGGGAGTAAAGATGGTGCTGATTGTGTATGGGCCAACCGTAAGCAATGTGTAAAGAGGCTGACTATAGGCAAAAGTTCCCGCTACGGTTGTCGTCGCATTCAGTTGTGTGCTCGACAGGAGAGTCTCGTAGCTGATCGGAGTTGGATTGGCCCAGGTAATGACAGGAGTTGCCTTGCTGACAGTAACGCCAAATGCGGGCGTGGTGGGGCTGGCTAAGAATTTGGTATCTCCGTTGTACTGGGCCGTGATGCTGTGATTGCCTGTCGAGAGCGTCGTGGTGTTGAACGTGGCCGATCCACCCGAGACTGTCGCTGTCCCGATTGAGGTGCCAAAATCAAAAAATGTGACGGTGCCCGTTGGCGACAGGCTACCTACCTGCGCGGGTGTCGTTACGAGCGATGCCGTAAGACCCACCTGCTGTCCAAAGGACGGTGTGGTCGTATTCGCGCTCAGGAGGGCAGTGGTTGCTACCTTCGATGCCGCCAGCGATATCGTACTGGAGGTGCTCGCAGTGTACTTGCCGTCGCCAGGGTAGGAGGCATCCACGTTGTGATTGCCACTGCCGGGGATAGAGACACCGGTCAGCAAGGCGCTCGCGGTATCCGTCACCTGATTCAACAGGATGCTTATGTTGTTGGTGGAAAAATTGGTAACGGCGAGGTCTGAAGTACCGTCTCCATTAAAATCTCCCGTTGCGATCCAGGAGGGGCCAGTCCCAACATTCGAAGTTGCCTGGGCCTGAAAAGTGAAAGTGCCGTTTCCGATCAGGATGCTCGTAGTCGCCGAATTCGAATTGGCTACCGCAAGATCAAGGTTTCCGTCGGCATTGAAATCTCCGGCTGCTATGGCCAGCGGAGCGGTTCCCGTGGCAGACGTGCCCTGCAAGGTAAAGGTGCCGTCGCCATTTCCCTTATAGATATCGACACGTTTGTTGACGCTTTCCGCCACGACCAGGTCAGGATGCCCATCTGCATTAATATCAACCGCGAGGATCGCGGTTGGGCTTGATCCACTGGTGACAGTGAAGGTGGATGTGCTAAACGTCGTGCCGCTGCCGTCTCCACGCAGTACGCTGACCGAGTTTCCGCCCTTATTGGCAACGGCAAAATCCAGATTTCCGTCTCCATCAAAATCCGCGACGGTGATTGACGAAGGGCTATTTCCGACAGTCAATCCGGTCGCCGTGATATTTGAGAGACCGCCTGCGCCGTCGCCCTTCATGATGACGACGGCACCATTAGCGGCAGTACTACCCGCTACGGCGATATCAAGAATTCCATCTCCGTTGAAGTCACCTATCGCGATAGCTGTAATTGAAGTGAGCGGAGCGACAGAGCCAACAGTTTGCGCTGTGAACCCGTAATTGCCGTTCCCTAGAAGAATGTCAACGTTCTGGTTGCCAGAATTGGCGACGGCTAAATCCAGCTTTCCGTCTCCATTGAAGTCTCCGGCGACAATGGCAACGGGGGTTGTGCCAGTGGGCAACGTTGTCCCTAACGCCGTGAATTTTCCGGTGCCGTCACCTTTCAGTATGCTGATTGTCTTATCGGTAACGTTCAGTACCGCAAGATCTATGAATCCGTCGCCGTTGAAGTCTCCTGCTGCGACACTTTGGGGACCGTTGCCAACGGCGATTGGGGAGTTGCTGCCTACAACTGTCTGTCGGCCCGGAGTACCCGTGCCCAGCCCGGCAACACCCAGCAACAGGCTGGAATTTGACGTATCGATAAAAGAAATACTTCCGGTCGGCGACAGAATCGAGCTGCCAGTCCCCACGACCGTTGCCGTGAGGGAGTAATTACCCGCCGCGCCCGAACTGGAGATACTTGATGTAGTGGAGTAGAAGGGGGGGCCGGTAAGACTTGCCCCGACTGCCGGAGAAGAACTGCCTATAAAGGTGGACTTTGGCACATTGTAAGTCGCCACAATGGAGTGTGTGCCAAGCCCGCCAAGCTGCTGCAATAGGACTGCGGTTCCCTGCACGCCGTGGGACGACTGTACTTGGACGGTGCCGAGCACTTCCGTAATACTGTTGTAAGTATCACGGAAGGTGACTGTGCCACCCGCCATGGGTGATCCGCCGGCGGTCACTGTCGCCGTCATGGTGAATGCGGAACCGTTCGCTGCGCTCGAAGGATTAACCGCAAGTAGGGTGGTGGTGGCTGTCTGGGCGACTGCGAGAGAACATGACAGGGCAAGAAACAACGTAGCGAGTAACGCTTTTCCGTGTCTCTCCGCACTGTTAAGAAAACCTAATGATTTGGCGGCTTCGCCATGGATTTGTGGCGATCCGATTGCTTTAGCAGGTAGTGACGGCCTGAGAAGAGGTTGCGAGAGCGAGCAATTGGCAGGGGCGGTCGAAAGGTAACGACGCAAGACCGATTGAGTTGCTGCAGAGAGAATCGATTGGCAGCAGCGGAGTGAGGACCTCCGCGAGGCATCCATAAAAGCAGACATTTCTGACCTTTCAGCTATCACCGCAACTGAGATTCGTCTTCCGATTGATCACTTGTTGTTGATCCCAGAGGCCATTGGTTGACCTCCGCGATTGTGCCCCAGGGCAAATCTCATCTAGTTAGAGCTGGGTGCTATGCGGAGAACTTTCACCCGCCAAAACATCATGACTCGGCAGAAAAATTTGGAGTATGGCACGAGATGTGCAGGGGGGACTCGAAAGTTGTAGACCCTGTCGCAGAATGTGAGTAACGATCTCCGAAGGAGATTCGCTGGACCGCCATCTACGCTCACCTCTCTTCGGAAAGCTCGAGCGATGAGAGGTTCGCCGCGCACGATGAGCGGTGACTAAGACAGCGCAGGGAGAATTTGAGAGTGACCGATGACGAACCAGAGCGGACGGTTCATACTCCGCTCGGTGCTAACACATAATTCGAGTAGCTCATGCACCACCCCACCCATGGGATCGCCGGATCGTCATCTAGATCCTGATTCGTGGCGCGAATAGAGCATCCGAGCTAACTCAACTCGCCCGTGACAACATTAATGGATTGAAGATGGTAGTGCTCCGCTGACAGGTCGTCTAAGAGTCAAAGGAACCGAGTTGCTCTTAGTACCTGTAGATCCCAATCGTTTGCAGAGAACTCGAGGAGGGAAGGAGGCGTATCGATGGTGAGATCGTGACAAATTAGATGCGATCAAGCGATCGCATCTAATGGGCAAGACATCACCGAGTTTTCTGAGGTGTTCGATCCGACGTGCGGAAATTTCGCTTACAAAGCCCGAGTCCACGTGCTCGACGTTCTGATCGGGAGTCAACACCGACACTACTGCTACCACCTGCAAATTAAATGCGGAACCAAGATATCCATTGATTGTCGAAATTTTGACTGAGTCACTATGCGATCAACCCACAACCCAATACGAGTTTGGAATTTGAGCTCACCAACTTAAGAGTCCCCACAAAGTTTCGTCGGGACTTCTTTCCTGCTTTGCTATGTCATGTCGTGGAGAAATTTGGAGGCGCGGGTCGGGATCGAACCGACGCATAAAGGTTTTGCAGACCTCTCCCTTACCACTTGGGTACCGCGCCTTGGGTGGCTACTTCCGCCCATTGATTTCGAGGAGAAGTGTAACAGGCAGGAGCTATTTGGAGCGGGAGACCGGGGTCGAACCGGCGACATCTTCCTTGGCAAGGAAGCACTCTACCACTGAGCTACTCCCGCTCTTACAAGTTCAAGTATAACGGCACGATTGTGTATGGTCAACGCGAGAGCAGTGCAACGCGCAGGTTGAATTGACTTGTTGCTGTCAAGTGACGGCGGCGTTACCTGGCGACGCTAACTTGGCGGCTCGGGCAGGTTGATGGGAATGAGCGGACCGGCCGCAAGATTCGGGCGGCGGCGAGTGACATGCGGAGTGACGAGCAGAAGAAGATCGCTGGAGTCGGTATTGGTCGTATTAACTGCAGTAGCCGTTTGAAATCCTGGTAATTCGCTGACCCCAGGCAGGCCGTTGAGACTGGCTGCTTGGCTGCGGCTCATACTACTGACCAGAAACGCGGTGTCTCCATCGTTGACCGTCACATCGGAGCCGAACTGCTCGCTGTTGAGGATGGGAATGTTGTTGATGTCCCCTCCCGCGAGGGCTTCGATCTTAAGCTCGATCTTCATCTTGATGGCGCCGGACTTCTGCACGATAGGAGTTGCCTTCAAGGTGAGGCCGAGATCTTCGTACTGGATCTGCGGAATGGTGACCGGACTGCCAACCGCAGCGTTGAGCAGGCTCGCCGCACTGACCCCATTGATAGTGACTCCACTGAGGGCGGAGGTTTGGGCGGGCGATGCGGTGGAGTACGTGGCGGTGGTAATGGGGTAGCGTTCGCCGATGCGAAAGACGGCAGGTTTGCCGTCCATGACGCGGACCTGCATGTCGTTAAGGGCCTGGGTGTCGCTCGCCGTGAGTTGGAGATTGAACGCGGGATTCAGGTTGACGGTGACGCCGGTTTGGGTGATCCCTCCACCGAAGGTAGCGACCGTGTTTGTGACCTGCGCGTTTTGAACAAGACCTGAGGCGATGAGTGCGAGTGCGATGGTGATATTGCTTGAGCCAGCCGGAATGAGCCCCTGGGCGATTGCCTGATTGACCAGGCTCTGATTCGAGTTGACGATGTTCAGGGCTGTGGATTCGACGTTGTACAAGCCGATCTGCTGTGGCAGCTGCGTGCCGATGACGCGCTGATTGGTACGGTCGACAGAGTAGAGTTTCAGTTCGATCATGACCTCACTGCCGCCGTCAATGAGATCGGCCAACGTGAGGTTGATGTAGGAGAGCGTCTCCTCGGGAGCACGGATGGCGAGGATGCCTGAGCTCTTGTCCACACTGACCTGCTTGACGTCGAAGACTCTTTGGACAACCTGGCTAAGCTCATCCATTTGCTCATTCGACATGCCGGGGATGTAGATGGTCTCCTGCAGGAGATGCTCGAATTTTGTGCGGTTTTCCGAAGTGTCCTTAACGATCAGCACGCTCTTCGTATCCAATGGGACGGCGAAGACGTGCGTGATATTGAGCAACATGGGCACAGTCTGCTGGTAGGACGAGTCCTCGAGATCGAAGCGGAGATTCTGCCGTGGAACGGACTCGTCGAAGCTGGCGCGAATGCCGTAGCCGGCATAGACCTGACGAAGGATGTCCTGCTGATCGGAACGGAGGTGGAAGCTCTTGGTCCCGGAGGTGGGCTCCAGGGAAATCGAGCCGGCCAGGGAGGGTGCGTCATGGATCCACGGCTCTATCTCAGGATGAAAAACCTTGGGGAGCGCGCCAGTGTCGACGCCCTGGCTGACGAGCGGGCTCGCGGGATCGAGAAGGCGCGCTTCGGCGAGAAGGGTCTCCGCCTTTTCGTTTTGGCCGAGAAGACGAGCCTTACCGGCTTGCTGCACCAGGTCAGCGATGTGGTGTTGATGGATGACTGCAAGCGCCTTGGCGTAGTCCGCATTCCCTGGGTTCAGTTGCAGAGCCTTGCCGAACTGGGCTTCGGCGTCCGCAAGATTGTTGTGTTCGAGAAGCCGCGCTCCTGTCAGATAGGCGTCTTCGGCGGCCTGGACCTGACGTTTGTCAGGGGCTGTGACGACGCCTGAAACAGGCGACTGTGCGAAAGACGACACGCAGAGAGCGAGAGCAGCCGTGCTGGTGGCGATTCTGGAAGCGCGGAAGTGGAGGCTTACTCGCATCGACTGCAGGTTAGACGAAGCCGCGGGCTAACGGGCGCTCGCAATGCTTTGGACGCGAGGGCGCTCGCTGACGGGCGGGCGGCGCATGCCGTTGCGGATCTGTGCGGTGTTCATGTCGAGTTCGGCGAGGGTGCGGCTCAGGGTGTTGCGGTGCATGCCGAGTTCTTCGGCGGCCTTGCACTGGTTGCCCTTGTGCTGAGCCAGCACTTCAAGGATGTAGCGCTTCTTGAATTGACGAACGGCCTCCGTGTAAGGGATGCCGGCACTGTGCATTTGTGTGATGAGTCCGTCGAGTTCGCGCTTCAAGGTGTATTCCTCGCTGGCGGTTCCTTGTTGGAACCACTCTCTTATTTTGCCTCTACGAGTTCGGCTTGATCCAATCGGCTGCGTTGTGTTTGATCTGCTCGACGCCATTCAGGATCAGTTGTTGAAGATCGTGAGGTACAACGAAGGATACCGCATGAGCCCCCGCAAGGAAATAGGGAGATAAGCGGGAATTTTCAATCCAGGACGAATGTGGCTGAAACGCCGCGAGTGCCACCAGGATGGCGACCGCGATCAGACAGCCGCGGCCAAAACCGAAGATTGCGCCGAGGGCGCGGTCGAAGAAACCCAGGCCAATCGCATGTGCTGTACGGTTTAGAGCCCTTCCCAGGAGGGTGCTGACAATCATGATTCCGATGGCGAGTGTCAGGAAAGCCACGATGCGGGCGGTACCGGGGGTGGTAATAAAGCGCGCCAGGAGCACGGCGACGTGGTCGTAGTTCCAGCTGGCGATGAGGATTCCCACGATAAGGCCGCCCAGAGAGAAGAGTTCGATGAGGATGCCTCTGAGGAAGGCGATAACCGTGGACCAGAGAAGGATGGCGACGAGAATCAAGTCGAAGAGATTCATGGGCGGTCAGTGTTGGCGAGATCGGTACGACCCGTAACTAGGCGGAAGGCTTCAAGATATTTTTCGCGCGTCTGCGAGACGACTTCGTCGGGTAGCGAAGGAGCAGGAGCCTGCTTGTTCCAGCGGATGGATTCTAGGTAGTCACGGACATACTGCTTGTCGAAAGAGGGCTGCGGGCCGCCTGGATTGTAAGTCGCCGCGGGCCAGTAACGGGAAGAGTCGGGAGTGAGAACCTCGTCGGCGAGAATGATTGTGTCGCCCAGCAGACCGAACTCGAACTTTGTGTCGGCGAGGATGAGGCCTTTGCCGGCTGCATGGCGAGTAGCCTTCTCGTAAATCCTCATGGTGAGGTCTTTGAGGGCTTTTGCGTGGGTTGCTCCGATGGTTCGGACGACGGTGTCGTAGGAGATGTTTTCGTCGTGGCCGCCGGTGTTGATTTTGGCGGCGGGAGTGAAGATGGGTTCGGGCAGGCGATCGGATTCACGGAGACCGGCGGGAAGTTTGATGCCGCAGATTCCGCCCGTCTGCTGATAGTCCTTCCATCCGGAACCGGAGATATACCCGCGAACGACGCACTCTACCGGGAACATCCGGGCCCGCTTAACGAGCATGCTGCGGCCATCGATCTGGCTGAAAAACGGCTGCAACTGGGCAGGAAATTGTGGTGTGTCCGCGGTGATGAGATGGTTAGGAACGATGTCTTTGAGGAAGTCAAACCAGAAGAGGGAGAGTTGGGTAAGAATCTTGCCTTTGTCGGGGATTCCGCTGCCCAGGACGTGGTCAAACGCGGAGATGCGGTCAGTGGCAACAAAGAGCAACTGGTCGCCGGGCAGGGAATAGATGTCGCGGACTTTTCCGCGCGCAGTGAGGGGAAGGGAGCCGAGGTCGGTTTGGAGAAGAGCAGAAGACATTACGTTGACGGTACCACCTGGAGGTATAGAAAACAGGTCATTTTTGACTCAGCGAAGCTGGAGGATTTTGTCGTCACTTCCGGGCGGCTGAGAGGGCGTGTGCGGGCAGTGGGCCAGAACGGTTTCAGAGTCTGGACCGGGTTGAATGACGGCCGAGAAAGCGTCGCACTGTTCTGAGTTGAAAGACTGTGTTTGAACTTTGCGGCTGAAAAAGGGAAGGAGCGGCGGACGATAGTAAACGTCGAGATCGACGCCGGATCTGCTGCCTGACCACGCAACCGACTTGTAGTACAGATGGTGGCCGATGGGCACCATCTTGAGGGCGCCATGGTCCAAGATGTGCGCCAGAGGCATCACGATGCTTGAGGCAAAGAGGGGAACGACGAGTACGGCGGCGCTCAGCGAAGTGAGCCATCTGGGTGAGAGGCGGGAGAAGAGAACCAGAAGCAGTTCGTAACCCGCAACCGCAAGCCAGTTAATAAGGACGTTGAGCCGTTCCGACGTCGTGCCCCACTTGGTGAAGACAAAGAAGCCTTGGAGCAGCACCAGTGCGATAGCGGCGCGGGGGAGGAAGACTCTTAGTCCATGAGGCACGCGCGACCATAATGCGCCGAGGAGAATGATCGCAACCGTCATCAAGGCGAGGGTAGCGAACGTGAGGGGGATCGACATGCCTCTCCAGGGTAGAAGCTATTCAAGCGGTTGCCACGGCGTGTCTTGCTGGTTCAGCGAAAAACGCTGGAGCGAGTGAAGATCGCTCCAGCTGCGCAAACTGGGCGCGCCTGTTAGGCAACGGCGCGGCGGTTGTCGTTGGAGTCGCGGCGGTTGAGGTTGACGCTGACGATCTTGGAGACGCCCGGTTCCTGCATAGTTACTCCGTAGATAACGTCGGCTTGAGCCATGGTGCGCTTGCTGTGGGTGATGACGACGAATTGTGTATTGGCGCTCATGTCATGAATGAGCTTGGCGAAGCGCCCGACGTTGGTCTCGTCCAGCGGGGCGTCGACTTCGTCCAGGATGCAGAACGGAGCCGGCTGGAACTGGAAGATTCCGACCAGCAGCGAGAGCGCAGTGAGAGCTTTTTCGCCGCCAGAGAGCAGGAGAATGTTTTGCAGCTTCTTGCCCGGAGGCGAGGCGACGATGTCGATCCCACTCTCGTTCGTGTTTTCGATGTCGGTGAGCTTCATGAAGGCCTGCCCGCCACCGAAGAGCTTGGTGAAGGTCACGGAGAAGTTCTCGTTGATGACCTTGAATGCCTCGTCGAACTTCAAGCGGGAGACGTCGTCTATCTCCTTGATCGAAGCCTGAGTGTTCTCGATAGAGTCGAGCAGGTCTTTGCGCTGGCCTTCGAGGAAACTGTGCCGGGTGACGGTCTCGTTGTACTCTTCGAGCGCCATCATGTTGACTGGACCCATCGCTTCGAGTCGTTGCTTGAGGGCGCGGGACTCCTCTTCCTCGGTATGCAGCGCGTCGCCTTCGATGCGAACGATGGCCTGGTCTTCGCGAAGAGAGATGGCTTCGACGGCGAGGTCATTGAGGCAGGTAGCCTCGATGTGCTCGATGTCGGAGGCGAGCTTAGCGGCGCGTGCGGTCAGGCCGGCACGTTGTTCGCGGAGGGCCTCGGTCTCGTGGCGGAGGGTGCGCAGACGGTGGTCGAGCTCGTCCATAGCGGTGCGTAGCGTGGTGGCCTCTGCGGTGAGACGAGCGCCTTCGGCTACGGCAGTCGCGCGGAGCTCAGAAAGCTCCGTGTGCTGAACTGCAAGGGCTGCGGTCTCTTCTTCGCGACGGAGCTTTTCCGTTGCGGAGGAGGCGAGCTGCTGGTCCAACTGCTGGATGCGCTGGTTCTGGCCGTTGTAGATGCGACCGGTCTGCTCGAAGTTGGCGGCAGCGTTGCGGCGGCGCTCTTCGAGGCCCGCAAGTGCGGCAGAGGCGGCAGCCGCAGCCTGCTGGAGCTCTTCGCGGCGGCTGCGGAGCTCATTAAGCTGCTCCTGCAGATCCCCGAGGCTGGTTTCAAGCGTGGCGCGCTCGTTCTCGAAGGCTTGCGCCTCCTGCTGGCGGCGAGCGATCAGATCGGCCTTCTGGCTCCGGGCGTCGCGGTTGCGCTCGTTGGTGAGGGCCCAGTCCTGAAGGCGGCGTTCGATGCGGGCGACCTCGGACTCCATCTGGCGCAGGGCAGCGCCGGAGTTGGCGGACTCGCGTTCGGCGTCGCGGCGCTCCAGCGTCTTGCCTTCGATAGTGCCGTTGAGGGCTGCAATCTCGTGCTGAAGCTCGGCGGTGCGGAGGTCGGTCTGGGCAAGCTCCTGCTCGGCCTTCTCGACCTTCTGCTGTACCTCGGCGAGTTCGCGCTTGAGCGCCAGCGGACCCTGCGCGCGGGGGCGGCCACCGGTCACTGTGACGTTGTGAAAGGTTTCGCCGGAGGGCGCGAGGAAGAAGGCCTGCGGATTCGAGAGGGCAAGGGATCGGGCGGTGTAGGAGTCCGGCGCGACGAAGCCTTCGCGGAGCTTCGGCAGGATAACCTCGAGCGACTTGCCGAAGCCATCGAGGACGCGGACGCACTCCTTCAGCGGCACAACGCCTTCGATCCCTTCGATGCTGGTCTGGGCTGCGCTCTGCATGCCTTCGGCGAAGGCAAAGTTCGCCTGGGCGTCATTGGGGTGGACCAGGAACGTGGCCCGTCCACTGACGTCAGTCTGAAGCAGGTGCATGCCGGCGTCTGCGGCGTCCCAGCTCTTGACGACGATGTAGTTGAGCTCATCGCGGAGGAACTCGTCGACGACGCTCTCATACTTGCCATCAACCTCGAGGAAGTCGGCGAGTGTGCCTACGGCAGCCATGCCATTGGTGTTCTGCTTGTAGGTGTCGGTCTTGAAGATATTCCGAACCGTGTCGGTAGAGTAGCTGTGCTCCTTGATAAGCCCCTCAAGCGAGTTGCGGCGACCGTTGAGAGTCGCAACCTCGCCGCGTAGTTGGTCGCCACGACGCTTCGACTGCGATTCTTCCGCGCGTGCAGCCTCAATTTGAAGACGGAGTTCGGCGATCTCAGCTTCAAGACGTTTCAGGCGTTCTGTGACGGACTCGAACGAGAGCGCAACCTGGCCACGCTGCAAGCCGAGTGTTTCCAGCTCCTGCCGCGCGATGTCTGACTCCGAGACGAGACGCTCCGCTTCACGCTCAAGCCCGGCGAGAGCCGCTGCGGCCTGTGCCTCTTCGTTCCGAGTCTGCCCGATGCGCTGCATCAGTTGCATCGAGGCGCGGCGATTCTGCTCGGCCTGCTGCTCGGCCCCCGCGACGGCGCGAATGGCTTCCTGCGCCTGAACCTGATGGCTCTGCGCAGCGTTGCGCGAGGTACCCGACTCAGCGGTGGCATTCTCCAGGAAGCTGCGATGCTGCTCGAGCTCTCCTGCCAGACTGGCAAGCTGTTCGCGAGCCTGCGCGAGGTCATCGGCTCCGGTTGCAAGTCGGTTCGTGAGCTCCGCGATGCGGTCAGCGTTGGAAGCAGTTCGCGCCGTGATGCGCTCCAACTCAACCGCCGATTGATTCGCCTGGGCCGCGGACTCCCGAATCTGATGGTCGAGGGTATACCCGGTGCGAACGCCTTCGGAATGCTCCGCATCCATAGCCTCGACTGTGGCCGACTGCCCGTCGATCTGCGTGGCGAGCAACGCGATTTTTTCGGTGGTGGCGGCCTGCTCGGCGTCAAGCTGCGACATTCGGCTGGCCAGCACAACGCGAAGGCGCGTCCGAAGCTCATCGCGAAGTGTGCTGTAACGCTCAGCCTTGGCGGCCTGACGTTTCAAGGTGTTCATCTGACGGGTCACTTCGTCGAAGATGTCGTTCACTCGGGCAAGATTCTGTTTGGCGGCTTCGAGACGAAGCTCGGCAAGCCGCTTCTTCGTCTTGAAGCGGGTGATGCCTGCGGCTTCTTCGATAATCGAACGGCGGTCGTGCGGCTTGGCTGAGAGAAGCTGGCCAATGCGTTCCTGGCCGATGATCGCGTAGGACTCGCCACCGAGCCCGGT
The DNA here is from genome assembly GCA_963841335.1 of uncultured Acidobacteriaceae bacterium. GTDB lineage: Bacteria > Acidobacteriota > Terriglobia > Terriglobales > Acidobacteriaceae > Edaphobacter. Next base: position 18,152 of record CAWJCF010000002.1, read on the forward strand.
ACCCATGAAGATGTCCTGGATATCGCGCAGGCGGCAGATCTTCCCATTAAGCAAGTACTCGCTGTCACCCGAGCGGAACAGGCGCCGGGTGATCGTAAGTTCGCCCGCGCGGACCGGCGTGCGGCCGAACTTGCGGCGGCGAATCTTAAGGACGACATTATTTGGATTGACCACCTCTGTCCCCTCTGCCGCTTCAGGGACGACCTGGGGACCCTTGGCTTCGCCTTCGATGACGGTGCCCGGCTGGGCGTCGGCAACAGCCTCTTCGGTCTCAGCAGCGTTCTGCTCACGAAGGCCGGTCTCGTCCCAATCTGTTGGTATGGACTCGTCAATGACGATCTCCGGTCCGGCATCGAGGCCTGCGCTGTCATAGACCTCGGGGTCGACCAGCGTCAGGGAGACCTCGGCCATACCCGTAGGCTTGCGGTCGCGGGTGCCGGCAAAGATGACGTCCTCCATCTTTACGCCGCGAAGGGATTTGGCGGACTGTTCGCCCAGAACCCAGGTGATGGCGTCAGAGATGTTGGACTTGCCGCATCCGTTAGGACCGACAACCGCGGCGATACCCTCGCCGGAGAGCTGGACCTCAGTGCGATCACAGAAGGACTTGAATCCGAGTATCTGGACCTTCTTGAGCTTGAGCAATTGCGACCTCTTTGGCGAAGGATGGGGGAGACCCTTGCCTATTGATATGACTGGAATAACTTTAGCCGTGATCTAGGGCAGAATCAACGGGTACAACACCACAGATTGTGGATAAGAAGTCCCAAACGCTATCTATGGGCCGTCGCTGCAAAATCGAGGCGTTCCCAGCGGAAATCTATCGTTATGAGTTTAGCCGTTTGCGGTGTTAATGAGAGACCGCGACGCGAGGGTTCTGATTCGCTGAGGCAAGGAGGAGTCCGGTTCTCTCCTTCCCAGCGGGTGGAATGGAAGAGCGGCGTTCCGGGAGCGCTTGATGGGCTGTCCCCAGTCAGCATCTGCGGAACACGGAATGCGGTTTTCAAAATCGCAAACCGCTGCAGATTCTCATGTTTTCCCTCCATAGGGTTAATTATCCTCATTCTCGTGTCAAAAACCGCGAGAACGCTTGCCTTTGAGCAACAGCGTTTCTATAATCCGCATCATCATCCCCGAGATGCCACGAACACTTCAAATCGCTCGACCTTCGGGTCGGGTATGGTGAGGACTACACCCGATACACTATGATCGGGCTGTGCTTCCTCTCCAGCACAAGTGACTTTGGAACTATCGGTGACCTATTTGAAACGAAAGCTTATTGAGGAGTGTGGAATGAAGAAGGCAGTCGTCGCGTCTCTCCTGGTTGTTGCCGGCATGGCAAGCGCTGCAGGTATCGCCACCGCGCAAACCCAGGTCAATCTTGGTTCCAACGCGCAGGCCAACAGCGGCGGCGTACAGATGTCGGCGGCAGAGTATAACGCTTACAACAGCGCCATCGGTCAGACGGCCCCGCAAGCGAAGGCAGCTGCGCTCGAGGCTTATCTGGTGGCCTATCCGCAATCGGCGGTGAAGGGATCGGTGCTGGAACAGCTGATGGGAGCGTACAGCGCTATTCCCGACCCGGCGAAGACATTGGATGCTGCCGACCGGCTCCTCCAGGTGGATCCCAATAACCTGCGTGCTTACGTGCTCGAGGTGTACTTCCGCAGATCGGCGGCAGAGCAGACCACCGACGCTACCGCGAAGCAGGCTGGCCTCGACAAGGCAGCAGAGTACGCTCAGAAGGGGCTTGCGGCGACCAAGCCCGCAGACACGAGCGACGCGGATTTCACGAAGCTGAAGGCCAGTGCCTACCCTCTCTTCTACAGCGCGATTGGCATTGCTGCGTTGAACAAGAAGGACGCTGCGACAGCGATTGATAACTACAAGAAGGAACTTGCCATCGTTCCGCCCGCGCAGACACAGACCCCCGGTCTGGTTCTCCAGGACATCTACTACCTGTCCATCGCTTATCTCCAGTCGACTCCTCCCGACCTTCCCAACTGCGCGTTCTATGCGGCGCGTGTTGCGGCGTACGCTCCCGACAATTTGAAGGCGCAGTATGAGCCGACGGCGAAGTATTGCTACAAGAAGTACCACGGTGCAGACGACGGATACGATGCAGTGTTGGCTGCGGCAAAGGCCAACATGAATCCTCCTGCTGACTTCAAGATCAAGCCTGCTCCTTCGCCGGCCGACATCGTGGCCAACGTGATTGCGACGACGCCTGATCTTTCAACATTGGCTGTCAGCGACAAGGAGTTCATCCTGGCCAACGGCAAGCCCGAAGATGCTGCAAAGGTCTGGGACACGGTGAAGGGCAAGTCATCGCAGTTTCCTGACGTGCTTGTGATCGAGTCTTCGCCCACGGTGCTGAAGGTTGCGGTTTCCGATGACGCGGTCCAGTCGAAGACGGCTGACTTCACCTTCAACATGGCGCCTCTTGAAGAAGGCAAGACTCCTGCTCAGAAAGCGGCCGCTAAGAAAATGGCGGATGACATTGCTGCGGCGACTGCCGTTGGTCAGAAGGTGACTTTGACCGGCACCTACGCTTCGTACGCCCCCAGCCCCATCGTGATCACGATGAGCGATGGTGCGGTGGTTCTGCCGAAGAAGGCCGCTCCGAAGCCAACCGCGACGCATCATCCAGCGCATCAATAAACCGAGGTTGAATACCACGAAAGGCAGCCCCCTGGGGCTGCCTTTCGTGCGTTCAGAGTGCTTCGCCATTGAATCTTTGCTGATGTTGCAATCTCAGGCGGTGAGCCACGCGAGCGCGTTAGCGAGGAAGCGTTGCTGCAGGACCGTATGGAGTTCGGGAACGCGATGGTAGAGGACTTTGGCATTCCCGAGTCTGGTGGTGAAGGTTCCCGCGCCAATGTTGCGATCGTGATCGCGCGAGTAGGCTGCGATGATTTCTACGTTGGGGCCCTCGACGAGCAGGCCGTTCGACTGGCGGCCCTTCGCCTGATACTGGATGCCCATGGCCTGGTTGACTGGCAGCCCCGCGTAGATCGGGTGTTCGCGGACGAAGTACCAGTTGCCCATCCATGGAGCGCGGAAATCGCCGACAGTTCCGTTGTAAGTGAACGCTCCGACTGCGGCGAGTTGTTTCGCAACGCCTTCAGAGAGGGTGTCAGCTTGCGGGATGGCGAGGAGTGGCGTGCCTGAGCGGACGGTTTCGAGGACGGCTGGGTCGATGTGGCCGAGCTGCGTGGTCGTTTGGACGGCTCCGGTCTCGTGGCCGGGTTGGTTTTCGAGACCGGTGGTATCGCCGGAGTTTTGTGTCCCAGAGGCGGTCGCAGTGAGGCCGGCGGAGACGATGACGTCGTATTTTTTGCCGGGGTTGAAGTTTTCGACTTCGAGGCCCAGGCGTGGGGCCAAATCGGTGAGCTGTTTATGGAGCGTGGGGGGGATTCCTGACACGGCGACGGTGACGGAGCGGGCTCGCTTATAGGCGGGAGGCTCGGTGACCCAGATCTCTTTCGTCTGTGTGGAGAGGGGTGCGGAGGAGAGAGTGAACTTGAAGCGGTAGAGGCCTTCTTCGGTAAGCGGTGGGGTTCTAAAGGACTCTTGAATGAGATAACTGAACTGGTCTGTGACGTGTTGCGGTGCGGGGAATTCGGCTAGCTTGATGAGTTTGTTCGAGGGTGTGACAGCAGCGAAAGTTAGCGTGCCTGTTACGGCCTCGGGTGTGTCGTTGAGGAGGAAGAGGTCGAAGGTGGCAGATTCGCCGCGTGCGGTGGCTGCGCTGCGTTGTTTGGCTACCGGACGGATTGGGGTGAGAGTTCCAGAGATTGGCGTGGGGTCGGATTTGAAGTTGCGAAGATTGTCGACGATGCCGGAGTGGTTTTCGATGGCGGTGGTCTCCCAGCCGGAGATGACGGCGAAGTCGAGTTCATCGGAGATGCGCGCGTTTTCGAGATAGTTCTGCCAGGTGTCGTAGCACTTTTTGCCAAGGGAGTTGAAGAGCTGCTCGGCGGTGGGGAAGGCGCTGCGGAATTTCCATTTGTCGAGGAAGTTGTCGTAGGCAGCTAGGATCTCTTGGTGATCGGTGAGGTCGTAGCTCTTTCCGCTGTACTCGAGGTAGGTCTCGGTGATCTGGTGGACCATGAGGGCGTGGTTATCGGGCGTCGCGCATCCCTCCATCTCGCCGAACTCGGTGAGGACATTTTTGAAGGGTGCTTTGTAGGTGAAGTCGGTGGGGGATTTATAGAACTCGTCATACCATTGGTCGCCGGCCCCCTGGTGTTGATTCCACCAGTCGCCCCACTCTTGGGCGTCAGAGCGATGGAGTTTGTCGTTCCACGGTTCGAACCACGCCTGCGCGGCGCGACGTGGCGGAGCGACGAAGCCGTCGTTGAGGACGATGCAGCGGGACGGGTCTTCGGCGCGCATGGCTTCAAGGATGGCGATGGTGTCGGGGTTTTTCAGATCGGCGCCGATCTCGTTTTGCAGGCAGTAGATAATGACGCTGGGATGCGAACGATAAGCCTTCACCATCTCGACGCACTTGACGAACATGAAGCGCTGGGCGAACTTATCGGCGGCATCGGTGGGCTTCTCCATCACGATGGAGTTGGCGCTCGCCTCGGTTCCTGTGGGGAGTTTGCCAATGGCCATCTTGCCTGCGCCGGGTTCCATGTAACGAAGGAGGCCGAGGCGGTCGTGGGCGCGGAGGACTTCCTCTTTGGCGAGGTTGCGGTGGAAGTTGAGGCAGTTGAGATTTAACTTCTTGGCTTGCGTGACTTCTTTTTCGGCGAGTTCGGGTGTAGGGAAGAGACCGTTAAGTCCCCAGAAGCCCCAGGAGATGGAACTATAAATTTTGATGCGGCGGTTGTTGAGGCGGAAGACGGCGTCGGTGCCGATGCCGGTGGGTGCGAAGGAGCGGAAGCCAAAGGCGATGGTGCGGGTGTCGGTCTTGCCGCTTTCGGTTTGTACCTTCGCGCGCAGATGGTAGGTCTTTGGGGAACTCAGATCCCATAGTTGCGCATCTTCGTAAGTTATTGCCGGGTCGTAAGAGGTTGTGGTGAATATCTTGTTCGGGGGCTGAGTCTCTTCGACTTGCTCTGAGCATTGGGTATTTCCAACCTTGGAGCCGGGCGGAGGTCCAGCTGTATCGCAACTACCCACACCGCGAAAAGAAGACGATCCCCATCCGACAGTATAGTTCCCGGTTATCGGATCCACGACTTCAAAAGACGCCGCCGAGATCGGGTCGCCCGACATCGATTCGACTGTGGCGTTTGCTCGTATGGTCTTGTTTGCCGCGGTATTCAAGACCCAAACGCCAGTGATACGAACACCATCGTGTGCAGAGATGGTCATGCCGCGGTCAAGTCCGGCGAAGCCGTGGGAGCGGTAGAGTTTGACGGCTCCCCACTGGGCGTTGAGGCCGTCGACCCAGTCGTAGCGGCCGAAGGGGTTGGTAAGTCGAATCGCGATTAGGTTCACGCCGCCGGGGTTCGCGGCGTTGGTAAGGTCGCACTCAAAGGGGAGCTCCTCCATGATGGAGTAGCCAACGAGCTTTCTGTTGAGGAAGACCTCGGCGCGGAGGCGGGCGCCGCGGATGTGGAGGAAGATGCGTTTGCCCTTCCACTCGGCGGGAATATGGATCTGCTTGCCCCACCATGAGACGCCGAGGTAGGCGCCGTTCTGCGGGATGGGATCGTCGGCGGCATAGCGGTATTCGTCGGGGGTGTAAGGGCGGGAGCCGAATTTGCCCCAGTAGTGCTGCTCGACGGTGGTAGGCAACGTGACATTGATGCCAGTGAGGTGATCGAGGAGTCCCCACCCGCCGGTCGGCTCATTAACACGCAGCGGCGAGCCCTTGCCGCATAGCACGCCGTTCTGCCACGAAACATCCTCCGGCAGAAACAATTCATCGCTCTTCCACTCGGCCTTCTCGTCGATCCACAGCCGCCAATCGTCATCAGGGATAAGCGTCCCATTTTCGGGGTAGGGAATCGTGGTTAGCGCAGGGCTTTGCGGTGCAGCGCTTTTGACATGCGCGGCAACGCCGGCGACGGCGGCTGCCTGCAGAAAAGTACGGCGGGAGAGTCGGCGCATAGTGGTTGGGCCAGTTTAGCGCAGACCAAAACCCACGGTTTGGCGCGGCTTAGCGCGGGAATATGACCCGTTTGGGGGAGTGCATGGAATGCAACGGGTTCTGCATCATCTGGGCATGGACAAGACGCGCGAGTTCTGGCTTCGAATGGCGGTGATTGGAAGTGCGTTGCTCTTGACTTCCGCACTGGCGGCGTTCTTCGGCTAAGAAGCCGCAAGGACGCACAGCAATGGAAACGTCGTGAAGCTATTCTCCCAGCATGATGCGCTGAATCCGATGAGCCCGCCCTGTGGCTCCATCGCACGAGATCAGCGTGGCGCACATCTTGGGATTGCCCTTCGCCGCCTCGAACTTTCCAGGCATGCCGGTGAGGAACCGGGCCAGCACCAGTTCCTTTTCTACTCCAATGACCGAGTCGTACGGGCCGGACATGCCAACATCCGTCTGATAGGCCGTGCCGTGGGGGAGCACGCGCTCATCCGCTGTGGGAATGTGAGTGTGTGTGCCCAGCACCGCAGTGACGCGACCGTCGAGATACCATCCCAGCGCGACTTTCTCACTCGTCGCTTCCCCGTGAAGGTCAAGCAGGATGACCTTTGCCTTCGATTCGCGCTCGATCTGCGCCAGCAGGTCGTCGGCTTTGCGAAAGGGGTCATCGCAGGAGGACATGAAGACGCGGCCCTGGAGGTTCATCACAGCATAGGGCTGTCCGGTGGGTAATTCGCCCTGGTAGAGCCCGAAGCCCGGAGTGCCCACAGCGTAGTTTGCTGGGCGAAGCACCCGCCGGCCGCGGGCGTGGGAGTCAGCGGGGACGGTCATATACTCGAAGATTTCTTTTTTGTCCCAGACGTGGTTGCCGGTCGTGATGACGTGCGCGCCGAGATCGAAGAGCTCATCGGCAATGGACGGAGTCAGGCCGAAGCCACCCGCGGCGTTCTCTCCGTTGATTACAAGAAGATCCACGGCATTGGTTTCAAGAACGTGCGGGAGGTGTTCGCGGACGATGTGGCGACCGGCGGAGCCGAAGACATCGCCGACGAAAAGGATATTCACTGAAAGAGTTTACATCGTGGGGGGACTGGGGATTTGCACGGACGGCGCGGAGAAATACAGCGGGGAATATAAGGCGGTTGGGGTTCCGGGTGTGGTAGTTTTCTGAGCATGGCACAGAGCGGGCGGTTCCAACTGAGCGTGCGGGTATTGGCGGTACTGGCGAGCGAGCCGGAGGCAATGCATACCTCGGCGGCGATTGCCGAAGCGCTGAAGGAGAGCGCTGTGATGGTGCGCAGAACATTTCTCCTGCTGCACCATGCAGGCTTGATCGAGCAGCGTAAAGGCCCGCACGGAGGAGCAAAGCTGAAGAAGCCGGCTAAGCAGATTGGGCTGGGTGATGTCTTTGAAGCGACGGCTGGGGACTGGCTCAGCCTCGAAGATAAAGCCGTCAGCGGGTGGATGAAAAAAGTTCGTGAGGACGCGGTCGGCGCGATGAATGAGCACTCGCTGGCTGGGGTGGTCAAGAGGATGAAGAAAGGCAAGTAGTTCGCTGCGGATTGCCTGTCCGCGCCCTGGATTGCTTTTCCGTAAAAGAAAAACCCTGGTTTCAGCCAGGGTTTTTTGTTGCATTGCAGTTGAATCTTCAGGGGTGGGTGGACGTTTATTTTCCGGAACGGCGGCGAGCCTTGAGGCGTGCACGCGCGGACACGAAGAACGCGCCGGCGGACCCCACCACGGCGAGAATTGCCGTTGGATTCTCGGGGGAATCGGTGCATCCATCCTGGGCGTGGAGCGGAAGGGCGAGAGAAAAGAGGAGAGCTAAACCTAAAAACACGAGCGCGGATTTCTTCATTGATGGTCTCCATCTGGCAAGGTACTGGCACAAAAGTCGATTTGTCAATGAAGAAGATTGGATTTAGGTCTTACCAATACCCGAGTTTGACTCCATGAGTCATCGGGCACATGGAAAGATCCCGAGAATAATCCATGGGTAAATGCGTCCGGAAGACGCATGAAAGGAGGCATTTACGGCCAAACGATGGAGGTCCACAAAAAAATCTTCCCAAATGCCGGTTGCGCAACGTAGAATTGCCCGCGACATCAGAGGTCTAACCACGGAGTCGACGATTCGTGGTCAACCTGTTCGCTGAAGCGTCAGTAAAAGCACTCAATTTTCAACCCATCTGGATCGGAGTCGCAAAATAATTATGCTTATCCCTCGTTTTGCTTGGAAGGCCATTCTGCCTGGTGTCCTGGCGGTTGCTGTCGCTTCTGCCGTAGTGTTTACCTCTGGTTGCTCGATGACAAACCTGACCTCAGTGGACCACTCGCCGTTGACCGGCGCGGCGATCCAGGGGAAGGTGCATGGCGGGCAGTTTCCCATAAGCGGCTCGACGATCGGCCTGTATGTCGCAGGCTCAACAGGGTACGGCTCCTCGGGAGGCAACAGCCTGCTGACGACGACAGTGATGTCGGGAGCTGACGGGAGCTTCAGCATCACTGGCGACTATACGTGCCCGGCGAACTCCCTGGTGTACATCACGGCTTCGGGTGGGAACCCTGGGTTGGGCTCGAACAACAGCGCGATTATGCTGGCGGCTCCGCTGGGTGCTTGCTCGAGTCTGACGTCGAGCACATTCATCAACATCAACGAGGTGACGACGGCGGCCATGGCGGTTTCGCTGGGGCAGTTCTTCACCACGACGTTTGGGTCTACGAGCACGGACAGCTTCGGGAGTTCGAGCACGAACAGCGTTGGGCTCGCGAATGCGTTTGCTACGGCGAATAATCTGGTGAATGTTTCTACCGGCGCGGCTGTGACTTCCGCTACGTTGACGAATAACGGGTTCACGATCACAACTGCACCTGAATCCGCCAAGCTGAACACGATCGCGAACATTCTTGCGGCGTGTGTGAACTCGGATGGCTCGGGAACTTCGCCTTGCCTGACGACGCTGTTTCCAGATGTCACGCCTGCGGGGGGCACCGTGCCGACCGACACGTTGCAGGCTGCGGTCGATATGAGTCTGAACCCGACGAGCAACAATGCGGCTACGTCAGCGACGAATATGGCTGCGCTGTATGGATTGCAGACGGGCACCCCTCCGTTTGCCGGTGTGGCGACACAGCCTACAGACTGGACGGTTGGCATCCAATACACGGCGTCGTCGACACTGCTTCCGCAGCAGCAGAACATCGCTGCTGACGCGAGCGGAAATATCTGGATCGTCACGAACGGAAGCAGCGTCAACGGTAGCTTGGTGGAACTCAGCCCGACCGGCACGCCGATGTTGTCCAGCACACTTAGCACTACTACGGTCAATGGTGGAACCGCCGTCAACCTGAGTACGTTGAACCCGCGGAACCTGGCCATCGACACAAATGGCAATGCCTGGGTGACGACCAGCTCCGGCAACGGGGTCGTCTTCGAATACAACCCGAACTCTGCAGTTGCAACCGCATTCAAGTTTCAGGCGTCGTACGGCATCGCGATTGACGGCAACAACAACGTGTTTGTTGGAGACCAGAGCGCGAGCGTGGGCACAACCGGCAACTCATTTATTGAGTTCTTGGGCGGCAGCATGGCGACGACCTCCGAGGTGGAATTTCCTGCCGACGAGGCGAACATCCAGCCCGAGTACATGGCGGTAGATACATCGGGCAACGTATGGGCCAGCGGTGGCGGCGCAGCAGGAACAAGCGTGGTTCTGCTGTCCGGGATCAATAGCACCGGTTGCACGGCGTTTCCGTGCACTTCGGCGACTGGTCTCGCATCAACCTACAACACCGTGACGGTGGGTCCCATTAACGGTCCGTTTGCGTTGGCTGCGACCACAGGAGGGATGTGGCTTGCAAACGCGACGGGGAACTACCTGACGAACTTCGCGCTGAGCGGGACAAGCGCGACCAACTATGGGTCGGCGAGTTCGTTCAGTGCCCCTCGTTTCCCGGCCGTGGATGGTGTAGGGAATGTCTGGGTGGGTAATCGAGGGACCGGCGCCGTCAGCGAAGTGTCAGCCTCTGGCACCATCCTTTCTCCCGGCACTGGGTTCGTACACTCCGGGCTTGCCAGCGGAAATGGGGTCAGCCTGGATCCGTCTGGAAACGTCTGGATTGCTAACAACTCCACTACCGCCGATTCGATCTTCGAGATCGTTGGCGCCGGCGCACCGACCGTAACACCGATTGCTTTGGCACTGAAGAATAATGCTGTCGCTAAGAAGCCTTAGTTTCTTGTTCTCTACGGGCGGGGTCCGGCACTCGATGCGGGCCCCGTCTCTCTTCCATTTGCATTCTTCCCCGTCGTTCCGGATGGAACGCGCCTCTAGACTGGTTCTGTGAATCATAGAATTTCTTCTTGTTTCGGATCTTCCTTCGCCCGTGCTCTGCTGGCCGGAGGGATTTTGCTCTCTGCCCTTGGATGTGGAAGCAGTACGTCCTCCGGAAATTCCGGCAATACGGGCGGAACTGGCAACGGTGGCAGTCCCACGGGAGCGGGTCTTAGCTTCGGCGGCAAAGTCATGGCCGGTTCACAACCTGTAAGCGGTGCAACGGTGCAGCTGTACGCCACGGGAAGCAGCGGCTACGGCTCCTCAGCAAACACTCTGCTGACCAGTCCGGTCACGACAAACAGTTCCGGCGTCTTCACCATTCCGGCGGGCTACTCGTGCACGAGTTCCTCGACGCAGGTCTATTCAGTCGCACGAGGCGGCAACCCGGGCCTGAGCGGGTCCGTGAACAACTCCGCGCTCGCGATGATGTCGGCTCTGGGAAGTTGTGGCAGCATCACCTCAAACACAACCGTCGTGGTGAATGAAGTGACATCCGTGGCCTCGGTGGCGGCGTTGGCAGCGTTTTATTCAAGCGGCGGCAACATCGGCGCAAGCCCGACCAACACAGCCGGACTCACAAATTCGTTCGGAACCGCCGTTCAGTTGGCGAATATGACGACTGGGGTTTCGCCAGGTCCATCCCTGCCCACAGGGCTGACCATTCCTTCCGCGAAGATCAACACCCTCGCGAGCATCCTGAACAGCTGTACCGCCACGACCGGAGCCGCGCCCTGCGCCGCATTGATGACCGCCGCCACTGCAAGCGGAGGCACCCCTCCCACAAACACTCTCGATGCCCTCTTCAACATACTGCGCAATCCCGCGAACAACGTCGCCGCGCTGGACGCCTTGCTACCCGCAACCCCCGCATTCATACCCGCAACCGCAACCAGCGCCCCCGACTGGACCCTCGCCGTGACCTGGAGCGGCGGAGGCATGAACCTGCCCACCGCCCTGGCCTTCGACTCCACCGGCAACGCCTGGGTCGCAAGCTACTTCAACAGCCTCACCGAATTACCCGCCTTGGGCACGAGCGGCGCCGTCCAGCAAATCGCAGCCGCCTCCACCGCGCTCAACGAGAGCTACGGCCTAACGGTCGACGGCAGTAACAACATCTGGGTAGCAAACGAGCAAACCTCTTCCTCCATCAACGGCGGCTCCGGAAACGTAGTGAAGTTCAGCAACACCGGCCAACTCCTCTCCGGCGCAATCGGATACACCGCCGGCGGAGTCTACTATCCCCAGGGTCTCGCCGCCGACACCACCGGAAACGTCTGGGTCGTCGACTACGGCGATTCACTCATCACCCTTCTTACCAGCACCGGCACTGCCGTGAACGGCGCAACCGCCTGGGGAACGGGCCAGCTTAGCCTGCCGGTAAACGTAGCCGTCGACGCGAGCCACAACGCCTGGGTCGCCAACCAGAGCTCGGACACCGTCACGCGCATCTCCGCCGACGGCTCGAAGATCACCCCCATCACCTGCTGTGACGGCGCCAGCGGAGTAGCCATCGACCACTCCGGCAACGCCTGGGTAGCAAATTATTTCGGCAACAGCATCAGCGAAGTCTCGAGCGCAGGCGCCATCCTGCTCACCGGACAAACCGGAGGAGGCGTCGACCATCCCCAGGGAATCGCCATCGACGGCGCCGGCAAAATCTGGGTCGGCAACCTCCACAAAGCCACCATCAGCGAGTTCTCTGCCTCAACCTCATCCACGCCCGGCACCCCGCTCTCACCCTCAACAGGCCTGGGCATCGACGCGCAACTCGGCTCACCCTTCGCCGTCGCCATCGATCAAAGCGGCAACCTCTGGGTCACCAATTCCAACGGAGCCAATACCGTGACGACGTTCATCGGCCTGGCAACGCCCGTCAAAACCCCGCTCCTAGGCCCCGCGCAACTACCCTAACCCCCAGAAAGCCCACTAAGGTTTCGCCCGCAGCTTCTTCAAAAACAGCTCAGCCGTCGGCTGCGTATTCAGCACATCCTCAGCGCTCAGCCAAGCCCGCCGAAGCTGAGTAATCCCATACCGCATCTGATCCAGCTCTTCCGTCGAATGCGCATCGGTATCCACGACAATCTTGCAACCAAACTGCTTCGCCACTCGCAGGTGAAGGTCGCTCAGATCCGACCGCGCAGGGCTCGCATTATGTTCCACCGCCACGCCCAATTCAGCCGCCCGTTTCAAAATCAGGTCGATATCAATCGCATAGGCCTCGCGGTTCAGAACCTTGCGTCCCGTCGGATGCCCGAGGATCCGCACATGCGGATTCTCAAGCGCCCGCAGCACCCTCGCCGTCATCTCCTCGATCGGCTGATTGAAGTGCGAATGCACGCTCGCCACCACAACATCCATCTCCGCCAGCGTAGAGTCCTCAAGGTCCAGCGCACCATCGCCAAGAATGTCGACCTCGATCCCCGGCAACACCCGAATCCTGCCTTCAAACTCCCGCTGAAGCTCCGCATCCACCTCACGAATCTTCTTCACATGCGCCAGCGCCCGTGCATCATCCAGTCCATTCGTCATCGCGAGATTCTTCGAGTGGTCCGTAATCGCAATGTACTTCAAGCCACGATCCATCGCAGCTTCGGCCATCTGCCGAATCGTGTCGCGCCCATCTGTCGCGTCGGTATGCATATGCAGATCGCCGCGAATATCAGCCAGAGTGATCAACTGCGGCAGCGTGTGCGCCGCGGCGGCTTCAATCTCGCCGGAGTTCTCCCGCAGCTCCGGCGGAATGTAATCCAGGTCCAGCGCGTTATAAATCTCCGCTTCCGTGGCAGAAGCAACGATGGTGTTGTCCTCCACCCGCAACAGAGCGTACTCGTTCAGCGTATAACCGCGTTTGATCGCTCGCTGTCGCAGCGTCACATTGTGCATCTTCGATCCCGTGAAGTACTGCAGCGCCGCTCCATAACCACTGCGCGGAAGCAGCCGCACATCCACCTGCAGATTGTTTCGCAGCGTGAAGCTCACCTTGTTCTGCCCCTTGGCCAGCAGCTTGTCGATCAGCGGAAGCGCCGCCACATGCTCCACCGCCGCAGAGACGACACCCGGCTCGCACGCAGGCCCCGTCACCAGCAGATCGAGATCGCCCACTGTCTCCCGTCCCCGGCGCAGACTCCCAGCCGGAGTAATTTCATCGATCCCCGGAAACTCGCGGATGAGATTGCTGATAATGTCCGCGTGATACTGAGCCTTATCGATACGAAACCGGCTCGAGTTCTTGCGATGATCCTCGATGCCTTTCAGCAGCTTGGTGACGAACTTCTCTCCCATGCGCGGAAGCTTGGTCAGATGCCCGGCTTTGGCGGCTTCCTCCAGCGAGTCGATATCGCACACCTGGCATGATGACCACACCAGCGCGACCGTCTTCGGCCCCATTCCTGGCAACCGCAGCAGATCGAGCATCGAAGCCTTATATTTCTGCAGCAGCTCTTCGCGCAGCGGAAGCGTCCCGGTCGAAAGGAGTGCCTGAATATTCGCAAGCATTCCCTTGCCGATCCCCGGAATGGCGAGAAGTTGTTTGGGGTCGTCGGCCAGCGTCGATAGCTGCGGAGTCTGCTGCTCTACGGCTTCGGCCGCGCGCCGGTACGAGCGCACACGAAAAGGGTCTGCTGAGTCGATCTCGAGAAGGGAAGCGGTTTCATCGAGAAGGCGGGCGATCGATATATTGTCCATGAGGGGTGGTCGGCAGTCCGCGGCATAGCGGGCCCCCGGCCAGTATGCAACAGACCAGAGAGAGACTCAAGGCAGGCAGCACTGCACAAAGCGCGGACCCCAACGGGTCCGTTTACCTCAACACAAGACTACGGATTTGCCTCGTGATTAACTTCCTTTAGACGGAATACCTGATCGGCCTGAGGGCCCTTTGTTCCCTGAATGATGTCGAACTCGACCTCATCTCCTTCTTTAAGGCTCTTGTAACCCTCGCGCTGGATGGAGCTGTAGTGGACAAACACGTCCGCTCCCCCATCGCGGCCCAGGAATCCATAACCCTTCGCGTTGTTGAACCACTTTACGGTGCCTTTATATTGTGCCAATGGAGCAACTCCCTTTCGTCTCAATCTGAACAGGGTCGACTACCGCGAAGTACGAGCACTGCAACGGTAAACGACATCTGCAGAGTGTGACGCAAAACCCCCAAGGGAAGTTTTCTGGAGAAGTCACCTTGCTCTGATTTTTTCTGAGAGGGAATGATTTCACGTTATTTAGGAAGTCCCATTGTCTGCCTCGCGACAGTTACGGCAGACGGCCCGAGCGGAGTGCCGCGTCGTACAGCATCAGCCCAATCAGGGTCTTTCCGTCATGAATCTTCTGGCTGGCAACCAGAGCCAGCGCCTCGGACAGGGTGAGCCGGAAGACCTCGATCATCTCGTCCGGTTCGGGAGCCGCAACTCCCGGGCGAATGTCGCGTGCCAGATAGATCTGCATCCACTCTCCAAGAAAGCCCGGACTGGCAAAGTATTTGGTCAGCAAGGTCCACCGTTTGGCCCGGTAGCCGGTCTCTTCAATCAGCTCGCGCTTGGCGGCGGCCAGTGGAGATTCGTGAGCTTCGCACCGGCCCGCCGGAAGCTCAATCAGGGTGCGCCCGGCGGCGTGCCGGTACTGCCGCTCGAACACAATTTCAGGATCCAGCGGATTCTTCGACTCATCCACTGCAAGAATGACCACCGACCCGTTATGCCGGATGACCTCTCGCGTGTGAACATGCCCGTTGGCCTCTTCCACCTTGTCGCTGACAACCGTAAATACCTTGCCCTTGAAGGCCAGCTTCGAGGAGATAAGGCGTGGCTTGGCGAGCGGCTTCTTCTTGTCGGCTGAGGGAGAGGACGGAGCGTTGGGAGTCTTTATTTGGCTAGGCATAGGCCTAAAATATCATCCTGCATCTAGACTTGGGGGAAGGCATCCAATGGGATGCATGCAAAATTTGTGTCACCCCCTGGCGCTGCCGCTGATGATATTGAGGACAGGTCTTCGATGAGCTCTGAGTGTTTTCCCATAACGGTTCTGCCCAACATATCGACGATCTATCGCGACTATCTTGCGATGGCCGATAGCCCGAAAGAGGCTCCGGTTCGCCGGTGGTTCGGTGCAGAGCCGTTTGCCGGAAAGTGGATTGGCCAAGGGGGCGCGGTCAAACATCCGGGCGCCCTGGCGGACTTGCTTGCACAGCAAGCACTCGACTTCGGCGCGAGTGAGGCTGCGAAGGCCAACATCGCCAAGCTTCGCGCCGGTGCGCAGGCCGTAGTCACGGGCCAGCAAGTAGTTCTCTTCGGCGGCCCGCTGCTGACAATCCTGAAAGCAGCCACTGCCGTGGCGCGCGCTCGCGAAGCGACGAAGGCAACCGGCATTGAGCACGTACCTGTCTTCTGGATGGCGACGGAAGACCACGATCTCGCCGAGGTCGATCAGGTGTCCTTCCTGACCAAAACCTCGGTGGAGACTCTCCGTCTTGGCCTGAAGTTGCCCCACGCGGTTCCCGTGGGCGACGTAGTGCCAGGGCCAGAGCTGGACGATGTTTTGGAGCGCACGAGCGAGCTCTTGGAATTCGCCCCCGTCAGCGACTGGCTGCGCGAGTGTTATGCCCCGGTCGACGGCAAAAAGACAACGCTGGCATTGGCTTTTGGCCGTCTGATAGCGCGGATCTTCGCTGAGCAGGGCCTCATCGTCATGGATGCCTCTACCCGGGGATTTCATGCCCTCGGAGCCAGCACGCTGCGGTATGCCATCGAACACGCGGCGGAGTTGCAGAGCGCGCTGATCGCCCGGAGCGCACAGCTGGAGAAATCCGGCTATCACGCGCAGGTTCTCGTCGCTGAAGGCCACTCGATGCTCTTCCTCCTCGAAGAGACCACAGGAGAACGCATCGCCCTGCGCACGAATCCCGACGGCCAGTGGAAGGCTGGCGGCAAAACTTTTTCGACCGCCGACCTGCTGAAAATTCTGGAAGCAACGCCGGAACGCCTCAGTCCAAATGCGCTGCTGCGGCCGGTCTTTCAGGACACCGTACTCCCCACCGCCGCATATATCGGTGGCCCGGCCGAGATCGCCTACTTCGCTCAGAGCGCCGTCCTCTACGAAGCAATCCTTGGACGCATCACCCCCGTCCTCCCCCGGTTGAGCGCAACCCTCCTCGAGCCCGCAATCGCAACCATCATGGACAAGGACGAAGTACAGCTTCCGGATGCAATGACAACCTCGGAGGATCTGGCGCAGAGGTTAGGCGCGCGCGCCATGCCCATCGAAGGCAAGCGCAAACTCGCCGCTGTCGGCAACGCCCTCGACTCAGAACTGATTGCGCTCACGGAATACCTCCGCGGCATGGACGCCACCCTCGGGACCGCAGCCGAAGTCTCAGGCTCGAAGATGCGCTACCAGATGAACCGCCTCCGCAGAATGGCCGCTACCTTCGAACTCCAGAAAGAAGCGAGCCTCAAGAAACACGCTCAGGCCATCACCTTGAACGTCTTTCCCGACGGCCACCCGCAGGAGCGCCTGATAGCCGGTGTCTGGTTTATGGCGCGATACGGCGATGGTCTGGTGGAGAAGCTCGTAGGCGTAGCGTGCAACCAGTGCCCCGGCCACGTGGTCGTGCGTCTCTAAAGGGTTCCTAAGAACTCAGTCTTTGCACAGGCCTTCAGCCCTGCGAAACGCCGAGCACACCCAAGCAGCTTTGGAGGCTGCTGCAAAAGTCGATGGCTTTGTTTTTCGGAGGAAGCGTAGGGCTTTAGCCCTACGAAAAAACAGCGCTTTGGCCGGGCTTTAGCCCCGGGCCTTTTCTGCTCCGGCACAGAAACACTTTTCAACACCTTCTTTAGCCTCAGGTGATTCTTGTGCAAACCCTCAGTCCTAATTTCTCGCGAGGGTCTTAGAATAGTCGCAAGAGGTGTGTTCCATGGGATTGAGCGATCAGCCGTTTGAGGTGATGTGTCCGGATTGTGGGGCCATGTTGAAGGTAGACCCGGTAACGCGTGCGATCATCTCGCACAAATCGGCCCCAAAGAAGAAGATGTTCGAGGACTTCGGCGAGGCTGCAAAGGCTCTCCGCGAAGCAGACGCACGACGCGACTCCATCTTCCAGCAAAGCGTCGATGCCCAGAAGAACAAGGACGACGTCATGGCAAAGAAGTTCGCCGAAGCGGTCAAAAAAGCCAAGGAGAGTCCTCTGACCGAAAAGCCCCTGCGCGACTTCGATCTGGATTAATCCACAGCCAGCCCAAAAATAAATCTGAAAAAGTGGCATTTTTTTCGGTCGTTAGAAACGACCGTCAATTCACCACGTTGTTACCAGCAATTCACCACAACTTCACCACAAAAAACCATCCACTTCCCACCACTTTTCTCAAAAACCTCCTGCAAAAACGTCACTGCACCACGCTCCAAAAAATCCCGGTAAACTTGAAGTATGCCCCCGATTCTCAACGCGCAAGGCTTGACGAAGGCCTTTGGCGCCAGCACTTTATTCCGCGAAATCAGCTTCACCGTCTCCGACGGCGACCGCATCGGCCTCATCGGCCCCAACGGAGCCGGAAAAAGCACCCTCCTCAAAGTCCTTGCCGGTGAAGAAGATGCAGACGCTGGCGACGTAGCCGTCCGCAAGCGCGCCCGCGTAGGCTACGTAGCCCAGGAATCCAACTTCGCCCCCGGCCTGACCATCCGCAACATCCTCGAATCCGCCCTCCAACGCAGCGGCGTTCCCGAAAACGAGCGGGAAGGCCGGCTCCGAGAGACTGGCGGCCGGATCGGGTTCCCCGACCTAACTGCAGAAGCCGCAAGACTTAGCGGAGGCTGGCGAAAACGACTCGCCATAGCCGAAGCCGTCGTCACCCATCCCGACGTCCTGCTGCTCGACGAACCCACAAACCACCTGGATTTAGCGGGAATTGTATGGCTGGAGGAGCTTCTAAATGAGGGTGATTTTGCTTGTGTTCTTGTCAGCCATGATCGTTATTTTCTTGAGAATGTTGCGACAGAGATAGTCGACCTGAACCGCGTCTACGCTGACGGTCTGCTTCGGGTTAAGGGCACTTACTCAAAGTTTCTGGAGGGCCGTGAAGCCTACCTAGAGGCCCAGTCAAAGCTGCAGGATGCGCTGAAAAACCGTGTAAAAGTCGAGGTGGAGTGGCTCCGTCGTGGGCCGAAGGCACGTGCCACGAAGGCAAAGGCGCGGATCGACAACGCGAATGAGTTGATTGGTCAGTTGAAGGAAGTCAACGCGCGAGTGCAGACGGCGAGCGCGGGAATTGAGTTTTCGGCGACGGAACGTCAGACGAAGCGGCTTGTAGAGTTTGAGAATGTTTCGGTCGAGCTGGGTGGGCGAAGAATCGTTGAAGGATTGAATTTCCTCATCACTGCAGGGATGCGCGTGGGGTTGGTGGGGCCCAATGGAAGCGGTAAGACGACTCTGCTCCGATTGCTAACGAGCGAGTTGCAGTCTGCGAGTGGTGTGTTGAAGAAGGCGAATGGGTTGAAGATTGTCTACTTCAGCCAGATGCGCGAGTTGGAGGAAGGAGTGACGCTGCGACGCGCTCTGGCTCCGGATGCGGACTCGGTGGTGTATCAGGGGCGAGTGGTGCATGTGGCGAGCTATGCGGCGAAGTTTTTGTTTACGGGCGAACAGTTGAACCAGCCCGTGGAGAGGCTGAGCGGTGGCGAGCGGGCGCGAGTATTGATCGCGAGGCTGATGCTGGAGCCGGCGGATCTGTTGCTGCTCGATGAGCCGACGAACGATCTGGATATTGCAACGCTGGAGATTCTGGAGGAGAGTTTGCTCGAGTATTCGGGCGCGCTGGTGTTGGTGACGCACGATCGCTACATGCTGGATAGGGTTTCGACCATTGTGCTCGGGCTCGATGGAAAGGGTGGGGCGGAGACGTTTGCGGACTATTCGCAATGGGAGCAGTGGCGCGGAGTGAAGATTGAGGAGGCAATCGCTCCGGGAGCGACGGGGAAGGCGGTGGCTTCGGTTCCGGCCCCGACTGCGGGTGGGAAGAAGAAGCTTTCGTATCTGGAAGCGCGGGAGTTTGCGGGGATCGAAGCTGTGGTGGAGGCGGCGGAGGAGCGGTTGCAGAAGGCGCGCGAGATGATGGAGGATCCGAATGTGGCGGTCGATGCGGTGAGGCTGACTGCGGCGTTGAGGGAGATGGAGTCGGCGCAGGATGCGGTGGACGGCCTATATGCGCGGTGGGCGGAGTTGACGGAGAAGGTGGGCTAGTCAACTCGCTTTGTGTGCTTGGGGCTTTTTGCCGAGATCGTGCCAGTTGTTTTCGGTCATCTCGACTCCGTAGTGTTTGGCTGCGGCTCTGATATTGGCGAAGGCTTGTTCCCGCTCCTGGTCGGTGACGTCCTTGACCTGGTCGAAACGGGCGATGGCATTGCGGACATGAGAGGCGTTGCTGAGCGGTTCTTTGCGCTTGTCGGGGAAAGCGAACGCGGAGGCGGGCAGTTCGTTGCGCTCATTCGCGTTGAGGGCCTTATTGTCTTCGTGCTGTTTCCAGGTTGCTTTCATGACGAGCTCCAATGATGTGATCTGATGGTGTCTTTTAAGGCCGGTTGTCTCGTTAGATGTGAACGTCGGCGCAGGCGTTGTTAAGCGGGCGCATCGATGGTGTTTCACGGTATGCTGCTGGAACTATGAAAAATTTGGTGTTCGGGTTGTTGGGCTGTGTGGCGGGCGTGTCGTGTCTGGCGCAGGGAACGGGTGAAGTGAAACATGCTGTGGTGTTACATGCGGCTCGAATGTTGGATGTTTCGAGCGGAAGCCTTCTGACACCGGGTGAGGTGCTGGTCGAGGGTGAGCGAATTGTCGCGGCTGGGACGCATGTGGATCGTCCGGCGGGCGTTGAGGTGATCGACCTGGGAGACAGGACTCTTATGCCAGGAATGATCGACGCGCATGTTCATCTGTTTCTGCATGTAGGGGCGGAGGATCTGCAGACCGTTCAGGAGAGCGTTCCAGAGAGGACGCTGATTGCTGCAAGTGCGGCGAAGGCGGATCTGATGGCCGGATTTACGGCTGAGCGGGATATGGGAACAGAGGGCGCGGGATGTGCGGATGTTGCGGTGAGGAACGCGATCAATAAGGGTTTGATTCCGGGGCCACGGATGCGGATGAGCTGCAATGCGATTGATCTGACGGGCGGACACGAAGACGCGATCGGGTATAACCCGGCGCAGAAGGTGCTTTCAAACGCTGATTACGCGGATTCTGCCGAGGAGATTGTGAAGGTGATGCGCGAGCAGCGGAAGGGAGGCGCGGATTTTACGAAGATTTATGAGACGGGGAGGGACTCGTTTCACGACGGGGTCTTCAGGACTCCCTATCAATACACGGAGGCAGAGCTAGCCGCGGCTGTGAAGGAGGCGGAGCGTACGGGTGGGGGAGTCGGCTCCGGGCGCGGCGTTGCTGTGCATGCTACTGGTGAGCCCGGGACTGGATTTGCGGTGGCGGCGGGAGTGGCTTCGGTCGACCACGCTGATCAGTTGAGCGAGGCCACGATGCGGGCGATGAAGGAAAAGCAGATCTATGCTGTGCCGACCTTTACCATCGTGGAATACTTTGCTGAACATGCGCCGAGTTCGGCGAGAGCGGCGGCTGAACGCGTGCAACAGGCTTACCATGCCTCAGAGTTCAAGAAGCAGTTGGCGGCCGGGGTTCCGATGGCGGTGGGGAGCGATGTTGGGCCATTTCCGCATGGAACTCAGGCCCGTGAGCTGGAGTTGATGGTGGAGTATGGGATGAAGCCGGCGGCGGTGTTGCAGGCGGATATGTTGAATGGGGCGAAGCTGTTGGGTTGGGGTGGGCAAATCGGGGAGCTGAAGGCAGGATACTTCGCGGATGTGATCGCGGTGCCAGGGAATCCGCTGGAAGACATCTCGGTGACGAAGAAGGTTTCGTTTGTGATGAAGGGTGGGGCAATTTATCGGCGGGATTAGGCGTGAACCGGGGAAAGCCCGCGATCAGATAGGTTTTGTCCGCGTTCGCGGGCTTTTTCTGTGCGGTTAGTAGTAGTTGCCGAGGTAAGTTTTGTCGGCTTGCTGAACGGCATAGCGGCGGTTCTGGTCGAAGAGAATGCGGGCCACACCGTCTCGGTAGTTAATGTCGATGATGAACCCACGAAGGATGTCAAAGCCGAGAAGACCGGAGACCTCGACGCCTGTGACGTGGCTCTTCGGAGTAAGGTCGAAGGTGACTGCGCTACGGTTGGGAACCTCGCTGCCGGCGAATCGGTAGAGCGGAAGCTTTACCGGGCGGGAGACCTTAAGGAGAGTCCCGCTGGTGGAGTAAATGTCGGCTCTGTCTCGATCTCCGCCACCGCCGTTAGAGGAGTTAACATTGCCTCCACTCTCCTTGGGGATAAATTTGACGACAGGGCCCGAGGTTCCCCGGATAGCAATGGTCGCGTCACTGCTCTTATCGAGCGTGCGGCTGGTGACATCGGGCGAGAGGACGGTATGCGGGGCGCCAGTGTCAAGCACGAAGAGGAAGGGACCCTGTTTGTTGATCAGCGTGGGAACCAGGATATTGCTGCCGTCAACGTAGATCTGTGACCAGGCCTTGTCCGTCGGCGTGACGATGGCTCTCTCGGTAGTTGGCTCGGCGAGGGGCGTCGCAGGTAGTGGGCTGAGTGTTACGGACTGGTCGGGATAGTCGATGTGGATAAGATGGTCGCGAAAGAGGTCGAGCCCGATCAGGCCGTTGGCTTTGGCGAGTGTGGACGAGGCGACGACCCTGACAGGGCAGTCGTGATATTCGACAGCGCCGATCTTGATGTGGTCCACAAAACCGGTGTAGGGCACGGTGGTTGCGCCGGGGGTGAGGGGTTGAACGCCTGCTTTGGCCGCCTGCTTTTCGTCGAGCAGGATGCCGGAGACGCTGGAGTCGAGCTCGAGCAACTGGGTATCGGCATTGTTGAATTTCGTAGAGAAGCCCCAGGAGCGGATGATCGTTCCATTGAACATGACGGGCGTGAGGGCGAGTTTTGCAGTCTGGAAGGGCTCGACGGGTGTGCATAGCTTGCGCGCCTGGAGGATCGCCAGTTCCTGGGTGAGTGCCTCGATGCGGTCTGGCGGGAGCTGTGGCTTGATGGCGAGGAAGGCATTCAGGGGAGCGACACGGTCGGTCTCGGGGAGCGACGTCAGGTAGGTGGCAATGATCTCAGGGTCGCCCGGCGAGAGCTTGCGGGCGAGGTCGAACTCATGGTCAGCAGCAGCGTGGCGCGAGAGGAGTTGGTTGACGAGGCCCATTCCGTAGTGGCCACGTGCGGAGCAGCCATCGATTGCGAGGGTGCGAGTATATGCGGCTCCAGCTTCGGGGATTTGCCCGGAGCGGAGCAGAACATCCCCGGTGAGCGACTGAACGTCGGCTGAAGTGGGCGCGAAGGCGAGCGCGGATTTAGCGGTGGAGAGCGCTTGAGGGAGTTTGTCTGCGGCGAGTTGGGCGCGTGCCAGGCCAGCGTAGGCTGTGGGTGAGGGTGAGGAAGCGACCTGGGCAGCGTAGAGGGTCTCGGCGCGGTTTGTGTTACCGGCTACAAGGGCGGTGAGGGCTTCGCTGGGGGCCGGTGGCGGCTGGATAGTGCAGTGGACCTTGCCATCGGCTTCCGGATGAGGTGTGGTTCGTGTTTGGGCTGTGGTTTGAGTTAGAGCTGTGGCCGGCAGAGCGAGAACTGCAGAGAGAATCAAAGAGCGCATAGCGTCCCGGATAAAAGAATTTAGTACGCGCGCAATCGTACCAGACCGCGCAGGGCTTTCTGAGGGAATTTATTATCGATGAGCTGCATTACATCGGTATCTGCTCGTCGGCGGAGGGACCGTAGAGGGCGGGGACGGGGATATCGTTGAGGCGGAGATAGACGCCGAGCTGGGCAGTGTGGTGGATGAGGTGGTTGAAGCACATCTGGCGGAAGGTGAGCGAGCGCGGGTTGTTGCAGATGACTTGTTCGCCGAAGCTGAATCGCCAGGGCGCGGAGAGATGCTGGTCGGAGGCTGCAGCGATGGCGTCGCGGCATGCTCTTGCGCTCTCGTCGAGCGTGCGGAGGCAATGTTCTCGAGATTCGAAGACGAGGGGGACGTGTGGGCGGGTGGATTTGGCCATGTCCATGCCGTCGTCGATCATGATGTAGGAGCCGAAGCGTGTGATGGAGGCGCAATGCATGGCGAGTCTGCCGAGAGGCATGGATTTGTCGTGGCACTTCCAGTCGTTTTTGCTTTCGGGAACGCGCTCGAGTGTACGGCGTGTGTTGGAGATCTCGATGTCGTAGTCCTGCAGGAGGATTTCAGCGATGGTCATGAGGCTCCTTCCTTGATCACGGTGCAAAGATGAGGGGGCCAACTGCTGTCCTTGAGATGAACCCGAGCTGCTTAACGACAATATTTCTTTAGAGGCCGGTGACGTTGTATCCAGCGTCGACGTAGGTGACTTCGCCGGTGATACCGCTGGCGAGGTCGCTTGAAAGGAAGAGGGCGGCGTTGCCGACTTCGAGCTGGTCGACGTTGCGGTGGAGGGGGGCGCGCTGTTCGACGGCTTCGAGGATCTTGGTGAAGTCGCCGATGCCGCGTGCGGCTAGGGTTTTGATTGGGCCGGCGGAGATGGCGTTGACGCGGATGTTCTTGGAGCCGACAGATGCGGCGAGGTAGCGGACGGTGGCTTCGAGTCCGGCTTTGGCGACGCCCATGACGTTGTAGTTGGGGAACACCTTGGTGGATCCGTAGTAGGTGAGGGTGAGGATGGAGCCGCCTTCGGTCATCAAGGGGACGGCAGCGCGGCTGACGGCGATGAGTGAGTAGACGCTGACGTCGTGGGCGATGCGGAAGTCGTCGCGTGTGGTGAGGAGGAAGTCGTTTTTGATGGCGTCGGCGGGCGCGAAGGCGACGGCGTGGACGAGGATGTGGAGGGTGCCGTAGGTCTCTTTGAGGGTGGCGAAGAGGGTGTCGATCTCGGCGTCGACGGAGACGTCGCACTGGTAGGCTTTGGCGTCCTTGAGTTCGGAGATGAGGGCGTCAGCTTCCTTCTTGAGGCGTTCGTTCTGGTAGCAGATGGCGAGCGTTGCTCCGGCTTCGGATAGCTTCTGGGCGATGCCCCAGGCGATGCTGCGTTTGTTGGCGAGGCCGAAGACGACGGCGACTCTGCCTTTGAGGTCGATCATGTGTTGAGTGTCTCCTGTTCCAAATGACGCAGGTTTGAGGATACCAGCGCGAGGAGAAATTCGCGCGAGTGGTAGCCACAATGCGCCGTGGTCAGGATTCGATGAGATTTGTTTCGGCGGAGGGGAACAGACCGTCGATCAGGGGCTGCGATTCGGGTGTGCTGGGGGGATGGGGATTGTCGAGCACCGTGCGGGTGCAGTTTCTGCCCGCGTGCTTTGCCTGGTAGAGGGCCTTGTCGGCGCGTGCGAGCAGCGATGTGGAATAGTCTCCTACGACCGCTTCGGTGACTCCGATGCTGACGGTCAATGATCGGCCGCTATGGCCCGAGGAGAATGCACGGACTGCGTCGCCTATTCGTTCCGCTACGACGTTAGCGCCGACGGCAGAGGTCTGGGGGAGTACGAGAAGGAACTCATCGCCGCCGAAGCGACCGAGGAGGTCGTAGGCGCGCAACCTTTCGGAGATGGCGGTGACTACGTCGCGGATGGCCTTGTCGCCGGCGGCGTGCCCTGCGGTGTCGTTGATGGTCTTGAAGTTGTCGACGTCGATGAGGGCGATGGAGAGGGGTTGGTCGCTGCGTTCGATTCGTTTGATTTCAATCTCGAGTTTTTGTTCGATGCCGCGGCGGTTGAGGGTGCCGGAGAGAGGGTCGAACTCAGACTCGGCGCGGACGCGGGTCAGGGCCTGTTCGTGACAGATGGAGAGGGTAAAGAGACCGGTTACGGAGGAGCCGAGAATGGTGGTGAACAGGGTGAAGGTCTGGACGTGCTGATGCTGCATGAGGTCCGGGGAGACTCCGCGAAATAGGGCGAGAAGGCCCCACGCAACGCTGATGAGCGCGAAGGCGACTTTGGTGTAGGCGAAGAGGCGGAAGACGGCGCGGTTTGCAGATGCGCGGAAGATCTCGAAGGCAAGAAACCCGCGGATGAGAGCGACGTTCAAAGAGATAACGATGAGCCGGGGAACGATGGAATCGCGGACGTGGCTGAAGTAGAAGAGCAGGCAGATGGAGAGGGCGCTGGAGATCCAGAAAGGTAAGAGCGAACGCTTGCTGCCGATCAGATTAAGAATGCCATGCGAGAAGAGCAGCAGAGAGACAACGATGAGGAGATTGGCAAAGACTACGGAGAGGAGCGGTTCGACAAATCCCTGGGAGAGAAGCAGCACGATGCCGGGGATTCCGAGGAGAAAGCCGTAGCCGATGGACGCGATGCCTTTGAGTTCCGGATGCGTATGGCGGAGACCGAGGAAGGAGACGCAGAATGCTGCGGCCAGGAAGAGCTGGCAGGCAAGAAGCGTCTGGTTGTCGAATGAACCGAACGACGACATCTGAAACGGCCTCGTGCTGATTCTATCGGCCGCAGGCGCTTCGCCAAAAACCACTTAAGTTGTAGTAAGTGCTATGGATCCGCGCTCTAGGCGACGAGCCAGTTGTATTGGGCTTCGGTGAGGGGGACTACCGAGAGGCGGAATTGGCGGAAGAGGATGGAGTCTTTGAAGACGGAGGCGTCGCGCATCTCGGCGAGAGTTTTTTCTGTCTTGAGGCGCTTGACGGGTGCGATGACGACTTTTGGGTTTTTGGGGTCGGAGGCGTCGACGGAGAGGACTTTGGCGGTGCCGACCGCTGCTTTTCCCACGTTTGAGTGGTAGATGACGAGTTTTTCGCCGGGCTTCATGCTGCGGAGATTGAGGAGGGCCTGGGGGTTGGAGATTCCGTCCCAGACGGTCTTGCCGTCGCGCTCGAGGTCATCAAAGGAGTAGACAGTGGGCTCGGATTTCAGGAGGTAGGGCATTTGGGTCGGGCTCCGTTCCGGAGGGTGCCCCCTCCCTGGTGAAAAGTGTGCAAAGTCTTCGAACGATGTGGGTTAGGTCTGGACTGCCTTGTTGGGATCGTTGAAAAAGTCTTATTTTTCGGACTTGCTTGTTGCAAAGTATTCGAAAGTAATGGGTTGCAGTCTGGTGTTCGCGCTGCGCACCCGCTTTCTCCTTCCAGTATAGCCAGTCTGGAGGGGGCTTTTGTCAAGCCACTTACACATTCGGTTCTGCTATTCGTGGAGGTCAAGATGGCGAACCGCGGTGACGGGTTGGCCGAGGAAGGCGGAGCCGAGGCGCTGGAATTTTTCGATGGAGTCGGTGGCGTAGAAGGTGCAGGTGGATTCGGCGTTCGTTGGGAGCGTGGGGAAACGCTGGGCCACGAGAGCGGCGGTGGCCTGGGCGGTGGATTCGGCGGAGTCGATGATGGTGAGGGGATGGTTGAGGGAGGCGAGGGTGCGGCGGAGGGCCGGTTCGAGGAGGGGGTAGTGGGTGCAACCGAGGAGGAGGGTTTGGGCGTTGGGGGCTTCGGCGAGGGCCTCTTGCAGGTAGATTTTCAGGACTTCGTCGGTGACGGGGTGGTTGGTCCAACCTTCTTCGACTAGCGGGACGAGGAGGGGGCAGGCCTTTTCGTGTGCTTCGAGGTTGAGGGAGTGGAGGGCTCGGGTGTAGGCGTGGGATTGGACCGTGGCAGCGGTTGCCAGGACCAGGACCTGGGGGGATGGCTGGAAAGACAAATGCAGGTCCTTCGACTCCGCCCCGTTCGACTCGCCTTCGGCTCGCTCAGGGGCTTCGCTCAGGATGACACTATTTTTTTCAGCTTCAGCAGAAGGCAAACGCAGGTCCTTCGACTGCGCGCTGCGCGCTTCGCTCAGGATGACACTACTATTTTCGGCTTCAGCGGAAGATAAATGCGGGTCCTTCGACTCCGCCCCGTTCGACTCGCCTTCGGCTCGCTCAGGGGCTTCGCTCAGGATGACACCATTTTTTTTAGAAGCAGTCGAAGCAGTCGAAGCAGTCGAAGCGGCGAGGGCGGCTTGGGCGCCGGGTTCGACTACTCCGATGACGGGGATGGGGACGGCTTGTTGGATGTCTTCGAGGGCCAGGGCGGTGGCGGTGTTGCAGGCTATGACGAGGAGGTCGGCGCCTTGTTCGTGGAGAAACTTTGCGCTGGAGACGGCGTAGCGGGCGATGGTTTCGCGGGATTTGGAGCCGTAGGGCAGGCGCGCAGTGTCGCCGAGGTAGATGTAGTTGGCGCCTGGGATGAGGGGTAGCAGCGCGCGGAGGACGGTGAGGCCGCCGAAGCCGGAGTCGAAGACGCCTATTGTGGGTGGTGCTTGCATTGTCAGTTGCCTGTTCTCTGTTCTCACACTGGCTAGTTAGCTAGTTAGCTGGTTAGCGAGCTAGCTGGCTAGCTTGTTCGCTAAGGGTTCTGGGTTTCGGTTGGGGGTGTGGGTTTTGCCGTTGTGTCGGTGGCGGGGTAGGTGTGGAGTAGGTCGGCGTGACCAGCGAGGGTGTCGTGGGACTGGCCGTCTACGAGGAAGCGGATGCTGGTGATCTGGGGGAGTGCGGCGTGCAGGGTGCCGATGATGGATTGGATGGTGAGGGATTCGACCTGGATGCCGGAAGGGTGGTTGTCGACGAAGGCGCCGCGCAGGTTGATGACGGCGAGTTGGCCAGGCTGGTCTGTTCTATCGCCGGGAGAGGGGTTGGGATCGGGGAGGAGGAAGACGTCGTCTACCGCGGGGCCGGGTTGGAGGGGGTGGACGGAGTTGGGTTGGGCGTAGGCGGCCAGGAGATGGTCGAGGAGGGCTCGGGCGCGGATGGCGGGGTCTTGCGGGAGCGAGAGGGACTCGGTGGAGGGAGTGATGGAGGCGTCGGCGTCGTTGGCGAGGTAGAGCGTGATGTCCTCGGTGCTGGCGGTGGTGGGTGCGGCGATGGGTGTGTCGGAGGTGGGTGCGCCGAGGCGCTTGTGCGCTTGTTCGCAGCCGCGGAGGAGGAAGGCGACCATGAGAAGGATG
Source organism: uncultured Acidobacteriaceae bacterium (assembly GCA_963841335.1). GTDB lineage: Bacteria > Acidobacteriota > Terriglobia > Terriglobales > Acidobacteriaceae > Edaphobacter. Next base: position 46,528 of record CAWJCF010000002.1, read on the forward strand.
GCTCCGATGAGGCTCCAGAAGAGAATGCGCTGGTAGCGAGGGATCATCGGGAGGCTCCGGCGGCGGCGAGGGTGTGGCTGCGCCAGGAGGTGAGGGCTGCGACGATGGCCTTTGCGATGGTCTGCTGGTAGTTGGCGTCGGAGACGGGTGTGGCGTCGGCGTCGGCCGGGGCGAGTGGGGCTATCTCGATGGCTACTGCGGGGCAGATGAGGTTGTCGAGGGGGCGGAGGGAGGCTCGGCTGAGGATGACGGGAAGTTTGGCGTGTTCGAGGGCCAGGCCGATCTCGTTGGCGAGGGCGAGGCTTTGTGGGATGGAGGCGGATTGGGCGGTGTTCCAGGGGATGGTGGCGTGGGGGTCGTCGAGTTCGTTGGGGGCGAGAGATGAGGTGATGATGTGGACGCCGGATCCGCTGGAGGTGGCGTGGAGGATGAGGCAGGCGAAGGGATGGGCGTGGTTGGCGATCTCGGCTCGCTGGTCGGTGGGAAAGGGGACGGCGGGGTCGGCGTCGCGGGTTGAGGTGATGGCGAAGCCGGCGGCGGAGAGCTGGGCTCGGAGGCGGGTGGCGAAGGCGAGGGTGAGGTCTTTTTCCAGGACGTTGTTGGGGAGGTGGGCTCCGGGGTCAGGGCCTCCGTGGGCGGGGTCGAGGAAGATGATGGTGCGGGGTGTGGGCTGCTGGGCTTGGACGGCTGCGCCGGTGAGCAGGGTAAGGAGCAGCGCGGCGAGATGGCGGCGGGGCGGGGTCAAGGTCGTCGGGTTGATTGTACTGGGTGTTCGTTTGAAGTGAGTGCGATAGCAACCGCAAAGACAAAAGCAAAATGCGGGGGTCCCATTCCACTTCGCTCAGGGCAGGCTTCTCCACTACGCAGCGGACGGTGAGACTGTCCGCCGCTCCGGTCGAGATGACGCATTGTAATTTTCGTCCAAAATGCCTAGTCGAGAGCGTAGATGGCGAGGCCGCTCAGGAGCTTGGGGTAGAAGTCTGTGGATTTTTGGGGCATGACTTCGCCTGAGAGGGAGACGTCTTTTAGCTGGTCGAGGGTGACGGGTTTGATGAGGAAGGCGATGTTGGCTTCGCCGGATTCGACCAGGGAGACGGCTTCGGCGGCTTCGCGGAGGTATTGGATGTTGCCGGTGGCGCGGATCTTGTCTTCGGTCAGGCCGAGGAGATGGTCCAGGACGACAGTGTGTAGTTGAGCTACGCCGAGCTGGCTCTGTCTCGTCGGTAAGCCCTTCATTAGGGGAGCTATGGCTTCGGATTTCGGAGTGAGGATATAGTTGCCGTCTCCTGTTGCAGCAATGAATGAGTCGCCAGAAGACTGGTTTAGCTCGGTGATGAGGTCGGGGGCGGCGGCCGGCGAAGAGATTTCGGTGATGGTGTAGAAGGCGCTGGCTTTGGTGATGAAGTCGGGCGAGGAGAAGCTTTCGATGCCGGTGATGACGCGGTGGGTGGGGAGGATGGTGATGCCGGGGGCGTCCATGTTGACGAAGGTCATCATCATGGCGGCTTCGGGGAAGGGTGGGACTGGGAGGTGGTTGGAGTTGAGGCGTTCGTCCTCGTCGAGGAAGCCGTTGGGTTGGTTGAGAGGGAGCTTGAGCTGGGCGGAGCGCTCGTTGGCGTAGGCGACGGAGGTCTCGTAACGGTGGTGGCCGTCGGCGATGATGAGCTTCTTGTCGCGCATGGCGGTGAGGAGGAGATTGATGAGGTTGGGGTCGGTGAGCTTCCAGAGCTTGTGGACTACGTCGTACTCGTCGGTGATGGCGAGGTCGGCGGGGTTGTCGTCGAAGCCGTTGGGAAATGCACCCTGGAAGATGAGTTTTTCGGCGGTGAAGGCGGGGTCGGAGTAGAGCATGTAGATCTGCTCGCAATAGGTGCGGGTGGCCTTGAAGAGGGCCATGCGGTCAGATTTGTGCTTGGGGAAGGTTTGTTCGTGGCGGTAGACGACCTTGTCGGCGTAGTCGTACAGATGGCCGAGGGCGATGAAGCCGCGGCGCTCGCGGGTTTCTTGGGTTCCGGGGACGGTGTAGGTCTGGGAGTAGCCGTAGACGGCTAGTTCGGGCTCTTCGGCGAGGATGTGGTCTTTGCGCCAGTCGTGCAGATAGTCGGCGGCTCGGGTGTAGACGTTGTGGGCTTTCTCGCCTGACGGGAGGAACTCCTGTGGGTCGGTGTCGCCGGGCTCTTGCTTGCCGAGGATGACGCGGACAAGGTTGTAGGGGCTGGACTCGTAGTAGCGCTGCTGCATGGCCGGGGTGATCTTGTCGTAGGGCTGGGTGACGACTTTCTCCATGTTGACGCGGGCGGGGTCGTAACGGAGGGCGCGAAAGGGGTAAAGACGGGCCATGCTGTTTTCTGTCTCCAGACGTCTTAGATTTATAGAGATTGTACGGGGTGGGGTGGTGGAAGGAGGGGTCGTCGCTTGAGTCGGCCGGGCGAAGAAAGGCTGGGGGAAGTACCAGTATCGGGAAACCCGTTGTAAGGATAAAACTGTGACAACAAGGGATTGACGGGGGGGCTATTATTTCTTGAGCCAGCATCTGAGGAAGTATGGCCGTTTAGGGCTCGACGGCAAGGGCGTTAGGAGTAGTTGGTTCCATCAGGGATGCGGTCTGGAAGGCTGCGGAACGGGCTTAGGTGCCAGTATGGATATCACGATGACGAGCAAAGTCGGCAAGACGGGGTGGACGATGTGGGGTAAGACGGCGCTGGTATTGGTGGTTCTGGCGCTTTGGGTGGGGGCTGGGACGAAGGCTTGTTTCGCGCAGGAGAATCCGCTGGGTGAGGTACATACCCCTGCGCCACCGCCTCCTCCGAAGACGCCTGAGGATTCGAAGCCGGTGATTGAGGGCGCGGACAACGCTGCGAAGCTGGCGACGTCGAGGCGGGATGCGCGGATTCGAGTGGATGTGAATCTGGTGCTGGTGCCGGCGACGGTGACCGACCCGATGAATCGTCTGGTGACGGGGTTGGAGAAGGAGAACTTTGAGGTCTACGACAATAATATTGGGCAGGTGATCAAGAGCTTCTCGACGGAAGATGCGCCGGTGACGATCGGGATCATCTTCGACCTGAGCGGGAGTATGACGTCGAAGTTTCAGCGGGCGCGGAAGGCGTTGAGCGAGTTTATGAGGACGTCGAACCCGCAGGATGAGTTTTTTGTGGTCGGCTTCAATGACCGGCCGGCGGTGATTGTGGACTACACGTCGGATGTGGACGATGTTGAGGCCCGGATGGTGATGTTGAAGCCGGAGAACCGAACGGCGCTGATCGACGCGATTTATCTGGGCGTCGACAAGTTGAAGCAGGCGAAGTATGACCGCAAGGCGCTGCTGATTATCTCTGACGGTGGAGATAACCGGAGCCGCTATACCGAAGGTGAATTGCGACGGGTGGTGCGGGAGAGCGATTTACAGATTTATTCGATCGGTATATTTGACCAGTATGCGCCCACGACCGAGGAACAGTTGGGACCGATCCTGTTGAACGATATTTGTGAGATGACGGGCGGGCGGATGTTCCGCGTGATGGATCTGAGCGACCTGAGTGATATTGCATCGAGGATCAGCGCGGAGCTACGGAACGAGTATGTGATCGGGTACAGACCGTCGGATGTGAAGCAGGATGGGAACTGGCGTAAATTGAAGATACGGCTGGTGCCGCCGCCGGGTCTTCCCGCGCTGACGGTGCACAATCGCCAGGGGTACTATGCACCTTCGCAGTAAAAGTTTGTGGCCGCGCATGATGGCGGCGGGATGGCTGATGTCGGTGGCGGGTGGGATGGGCGGATGGGCTCAGCAGCCGTCGTCGTCGCAGACGCAGGCAAAGCCGGCGCCAGTGGTCAAACAGCCTTCGCTGACGGTGGATCGCGATCCTGTGCCTTCGCCCGATCCGGATTCTCCTGCGCCGAGCCAGTCGGGGTCGTCCCAGGGTGTGGGACTGAGCAAGATCGAGCGCGAAAATGGGAAGTACACGCTGCGTGAGGACGCGTATGAGGTGCGGCTGAATGCGACGGTGCTGGACGGAAGCGGCAAGTCGATTCAGACACTCGATAAGACAGCGTTCACGGTGTATGAGGATGGGGTGCAGCAGACGATTGCGTCATTCCGCCATGAAGACCTGCCGGTGTCGATTGGTTTGCTGATCGACAGTTCGGGATCGATGTACGACAAACGGCAGGCGGTGGATAAGGCGTCGCTGGATTTTGTGAAGCTGTCGAATCCGGAGGATGAAGAATTTCTGGTGGACTTCTCGTGGGAGGCTTTCATCGACCAGGATTTCACGAACAAGATCGACAAGCTCAGAGAGGGTCTGGGATACATCAAATCGAGTGGGGGTACCGCCATTTACGACGCCCTGGTGGCGTCGGCGGATTATCTGGCGAAGAATGCGAAACATCCGAAGCAGGTGCTGCTGGTTGTGACGGACGGCGAAGACAATGCTTCGAGCGCGACGCTGGAGCAGACAGTGCGGAGGATTCAAGACCTCGATGGGCCGGTGATCTACTGCGTCGGGCTACTGTTTGGCGACGATACGGATAAGCGGGAGTCGCGTCATGCGCGGCGCGTGCTGGAGACGCTCGCGGAGCAGACGGGCGGCGTGGCTTACTTCCCGAAGTCGTTGAGGGACGTGGATGCGATTGCGGCGGAGGTGGCGCAGGACATTCGGACGCAGTACTCGATTGCGTATCACTCGACGAAGTCGCCGACCCTGGGTGGGTATCGAGAGATTCATGTCGAGGCGAAGGCGAAGAGCTTTGGCAGACTCTCGGTGCGGACGAGAAGCGGATACTATCCGCGTGTGATTGCGAAGGCTTCGAATGGCGATGGGGCCCCTGCTACCAGTGGGTTTACTTCGGAGAAGAAGCAACCCTGAGATGGCCGGGCTGGTGGCACGTGCCAGTGGGGCTGTAGTTGATGTAAAAGAGCAAAGGTGTGCTATTTGTCTCCAGACTGTGGAGATGAAACGATTGGTGTGCGAGGTTTTGGTTGATGAGGGTTGTAGAGAACGTATTGGAACTGGTAGGGCAGACGCCGATGCTACGGATGCGGCGGCTGGAGAAGGCTTGCGGCGGCGAAGGGTGCGCAGAGATCTGGGCGAAGCTGGAGTTCCTGAATCCGGGCGGAAGCGTGAAGGATCGCGCGGCGCTGGGACTGGTGCTGGATGCAGAGCGGCGCGGTGTACTCCGGCCCGGCGGCACGATTGTTGAAGCGACAGCGGGGAATACGGGCGTCGGGCTCGCGTTGATCGGCGTGAACCGCGGCTACAAGGTGATGTTGTATGTTCCGGAGCAGTTTGCGGAGGAGAAGGTCAAGTTGATGCGCGGGTTGGGCGCTACGGTGGTGCGAACGCCTGAAGCGGGAGGCATGGCGGGAGCGATTAAGCGCGCGCTCGATTTTGAGATGGAGACGCCGGGAGCGTTTGCTGCGCTGCAGTTTGAGAATCCGGCGAACCCTGACTTTCATGAGCAGACCACGGCGGTGGAAATATGGGACCAGATGCAGGGGCGAGTGGATGCCTGGGTCTCGGGTGTGGGTTCGGCGGGGACGTTTACTGGGGTAGCACGATTTTTGAAGAAGAAGTGCTCGGATATTTTGACCGTGGCGGTGGAGCCGCAGGGAAGCGTGCTGGAGGGTGGAGAGCCGGGACCGCATAAGGTGGAGGGAATTGGCGTGTCGTTTATTCCGTCGACGTTCGACCGCGAGGTTTGTGACCGCGTGATGATGGTGATGGATGATCCGGCGCTCAAGATGGTGAGGCGGCTGGCTGTGGAAGAGGGAGTCTTTGCGGGATCGAGCGCAGGGGCCGTGCTTTGCGCTGCGGTAGATCTGGCTAAGGAGCTTGGGGCGGGGAAACGAGTGGTTACGGTGATTCCGGATTCGGCAGAGAGATATTTGTCGAAGGGATTGTTGGATTGAGTTGCTGGTTGGTGTGGCGTTGGGGAGGAAACGACGATGGCCGAGAGTGCTGAGAGGCAGCTCGATCGTTTTCTGGATGCGTATACGCCGGAGATTGCTCAGCTTGCGCGAAAGGCACTGGGTAAGCTTCGCGAGCGGCTCCCGAATGCGATTGAACTGGTGTACGACAATTACAACGCGTTGGCGATCGGGTTTGCCCCTAGCGAGAGGGCTTCCGAAGGGCTATTTTCCATTGCGTTGTATCCGGCGCATGTGCTGTTTTTCTTTTTGCAGGGAGCGAAGTTGCCTGATCCTGAGGGACTGCTCCAGGGAGCAGGTTCCCGAGTGCGGCATATTCGGCTTGAGAGTGAGAAGACGCTGGATCGGGCGGATGTGAAGGCGATGATGGTGATAGCCGAGAAGATGGCCAAGGTACCATTCGATAAAGATACGAAGTACAAGTTGGTGATCAAGTCGGTTTCGGCGAAACAGAGACCAAGGCGGCCGGGTGCGGCTAAGGCTAAGAAAAAGTAGCAGAGAGAGGGACGATGGAAGCGAAGAAATTGGGTTTTGCGACGCGGGCGATTCATGATGGGCAGGAGCCGGATGAGCTGACCGGTGCGGTGAACGTTCCCATTTACCTGACGTCGACCTATCAGCAGGAGGCGATTGGGCAGAACAAAGGGCATGAGTACGCCCGGTTGACGAATCCTACACGGGATGCGCTGGAGGAGAATCTGCGTTCGCTTGAAGGTGGCGCGAGCGCGCATTGCTTCGGCAGCGGGATGGCTGCGATTACGGCGATGTGCACGATGATGAAGTCGGGCGACCATGTTGTTTGTACGGACAACATGTACGGCGGAACGGGCCGGCTGTTCGACAAGGTGATGGCGAACTACGGGCTGACATTCACGTATGTCGATACGAGCGTGGCGGAGAATGTTGCGGGTGCGATTACTTCGGCGACGAAACTGGTGCATATCGAGACGCCGACGAATCCGATGATGTCGATTACGGATATTGCGGCGGTGGCGCGGATCTGCCATGCGAAGGGCGTTGAGTTGAGCGTGGATAATACGTTTCTGTCGCCGTATCTGCAGCAGCCGATTGCGCTGGGCGCAGATATTGTGATGCACTCGACGACAAAGTTTCTGAATGGTCACTCGGATGGGCTGGGCGGTGTGCTGGTTTGCACGAAGCCGGAGCAGGCGGAGCGGTTTCGCTTTGTGCAGAAGTGTACTGGAGGGATTCTTTCGCCGTTTGACAGCTATCTTCTGCTACGCGGAGTGAAGACGCTGGCGGTGCGGATGAAGCAGCATGACGCGAATGGGCGTATCGTGGCGAATTTTCTGCACGGGCATAGCAAGGTTCACCAGGTGTTCTATCCGGGCTTGGCTGAGCATCCGCATCATGAGCTGGCGAAGCGGCAGCAGCATGGGTTTGGGTCGATGATCTCGATTGAGCTGGGATCGCTTGAGAATGCGAATGCGTTTGCGAAACGGTTGAAGCTCGGGTATCTGGCCGAATCTCTGGGCGGTGTGGAGACGCTGATTTGTCATCCTGCGACGATGACGCACGCGGCAGTTGGTGCTGAGGGGCGGGCGCGTCTTGGGATTACGGATGGGTTGATGCGGATCTCGGTTGGGATTGAGGACGTGGAGGACATTGCGGCGGATCTGGACCAGGCGCTGGCGGGGATTTGAAGAACATTGTCCTGCCGGACGGGCCCACTGCGCGTGGGGCGCCCACTTCGTGGGGTGTGTACCTTTTCTGGGCTGGGGGAAAGTATGGGGCCCTCGCTTTGCTCGGCGAACTAGTTTTGCCTAGGCCAGAGTATGCGTGGATGTGATACATGTATAAGCATTGATTATGATGTGCAGGAGCGCGGAATGTTTGGATTGACTGAAGAGCAGAAGCAGTTGCAGAGCGCGGTGCGGGCGTTTGCGGAGGGTGAGATTGCTCCGCATGTGTCGGAGTGGGATGAGAAGAGCGAGTTTCCGCATGCGGTGGTGAAGAAGCTTGGCGAGATGGGTTTGCTGGGGGTGATCTTTCCTGAGGAACTTGGCGGCGCAGGGATGGGGTATGTCGAATACGTGCTGGCCGTGGAGGAACTGTCGCGTGTCGATGGGAGCGTGGGGATCATTGTGGCGGCACACAATTCGCTCTGCACGAACCACATCATGCTTGCGGGAAATGATGATCAGAGGAAGCGGTGGATTCCGAAGCTGGCGAGCGGGAAGTGGCTGGGGGCTTGGGGTTTGACGGAGCCGGGATCGGGGTCGGATGCGGGTGGTGCGCGGACTTCGGCGGTGAGGAAAGGCGACAAGTGGGTGCTGAACGGGTCGAAGACGTTTATTACGAATGGGGGCTATGCGGATTGTGCCGTTGTGCTCGCTGTGACGGATAAGGAGAAGGGAACGCGCGGAGGGATCTCGGGTTTTGTGGTGGAGAAGGGGACGCCGGGATTTCGGCCGGGGCGCAAGGAGAACAAACTCGGCTTGCGGGCGAGCGATACGTCGGAGCTGATCTTTGAGGATTGCGAGATTCCTCTGGAGAATATGGTTGGCAAGGAAGGGGAGGGATTCAAAGATGCGATGCGTGTGCTGGATGGCGGGCGCATCTCGATTGCTGCGCTAAGCCTGGGGATAGCGCGCGGTGCGCTGGATGCGGCGATGAAGTATGCGCAGGAGCGGCGGCAGTTCGGCAAGGCGATCAGTGAGTTTCAAGCGATTCAGTTCAAGCTGGCCGATATGGCGACGGAGCTCGATGCGGCGTGGCTGTTGACGATGCGCGCGGCTCAGATGAAGGACGATGGCAAGAAAGTGACGCTGGAATCTGCGATGGCGAAGCTGTATGCGAGTGAGGCTGCATGCCGGATTTGTGACGAAGGCTTGCAGATTCACGGTGGGTATGGGTTCATCAAGGATTATCCGGCCGAGAAGTTCTATCGCGATGTGCGGCTGTGCCCGATTGGCGAAGGAACGAGCGAGATTCAGCGGATGGTGATTGCTCGAGAACTGCTGGGAAGCAAGCCGAGTCGTGGTTAGCTGATGCCGAAGGGCCAAACGCGCTGGGCGGTTTTGTAGAGAATTTGTTCGCGGTCTTGCGCGGAGAGGAATTTGAGGTGATCGCGGTAGAGCGCGACGATGCTGGCGTAGGACGATTGTTTGAGGGAGATGGGCCAGTCGGTTCCCCACATGAGGCGGGTTGCGGTGAAGGCTTCGACGAGGCTTTTGATCTGCGGGATGGTGTCCCGGTAGGGATAGGGTTCGGCGGAGAGCGACCAAAGGTGCGAGATTTTGACGAAGACCCTGGGGTAGCGTGCGAGGGCGAGCAGGAGTTGGAGCTTTTCCGGCTGATGGAGCGGGCAGTCGGCCATATGGTCGATGACGACGGTGAGGTCGGGGTTCTGTTCGATGAGGGGTGCCAGGTCTGGCATGCGGGTGACTGGCGCGAGGATGGTCATCGGGACTTTGAGTTGAGCGCAGCGGCGCCAGAGGGGCAGCATAAGTGGGCCGCGAATCCAGTCGTCTTGCGGTGAGGCGGAGGGGCTGAGGCGCACGCCGTGGAAGCCGTCGACTTCGGTGAGGCGGGTGAGTTGGTCGGGAGCGGCGGGATCTTGCGGGTTGACTCGGCAGACGCCTTGGAAGGTGCGTGGGTAACGCTTGAGCACGCTGGCGAGGTAGCGGTTGTCCCATTTGTAGTGGATGACCTGGATGAGGACGGTCCGGGAGACATTGTTGGCGTGCATCAGCTCGAGGAGTTGTTCGACGGAGGCGTCCTCGGCGGGAGGGTTGGCTCCGGGAGCGAAGGGGAAGGCGGGGTCTTGCTTCCAGACGTGGACATGGGAGTCGATGAGTGGGGTGTCTGCGGTCGCGGGTCGTAGAGGCGCGATGGCGACGGCGGCCGAGGTAGCGAGAAAACGGCGGCGGTTCATCGCGACGATTTTATCCGGAAAAAAGTGCGATGAAGCTAAAAGCTGCGTTGGACGATGGATGATGTTGCGGCACGAGTGTTCAGAGTGATGGTTGCGGGTGGGAGGCCTTCGGCTGATGCGGTGACGGTGACGCGTCCCGTGTCGGAGGTTGCGGTCTCGACTGGAGTGGGATTGGCTATGGGAGCGGTAGGCTTGACGCCGCGGAGAATAGCCAAGGCATGGCCTTCGTAGAGTTTGCGATCGGTGGCCTGGAAGGAATCGTGATCGAGGAGGTTGCCATTATCGACGGCGACGACGTTGGCTGGGCCGGCGACGGAGAAGTGAATGCGGGTTTCGCTGTCGGGGATAACGGTGCCATTGCTGTCGACGAGTGTTGCGGTGATGTAGGCGACGTCGTCCCAGTCTGGGGTAAGGAAATAGTTAGACGGAGTCGATTTGGCATTGGAAAAACTGGGAGGGGCAGCGGGTTCAACGAGCCCGGTGGCGTCGAGGTTGCGGCTGAGAAGAATACGGAAGGGTTTGCCAGCGGTGCGGAGCTCGTCTTCGGCGACGACTTTACCGTTGGTTCGAGCTATAGCGTGAATTGTGCCGGGTGCGAAAGGGACCTGATAGGTGATTGGGGTGGCGTCGGCGTGAAGTTTTTGTTTGCCGAGTGATCTTTTGTTGAGGAAGAGCTCGACTTCTTCGGCGTTGGTGTAGATTTCGATGTTTTCGGTGTGGGGTGATTGGTCTTTTGGCGTCCAGTCGAGGAGGAGCGGTTGACCGAAACGTGTGGTGGGGTCGAGCGGGGCGTTCGGCGCGGCGGTGGCGGCTTGATTGCTGGAGGTGGGTGAGGCGTAGCCAGGGTCTACGGGGCCGCGGCGGGCGGCCTGCACGCGGCGGGTTATGCGGACCATGGGTTGTGTGGACCACCAGGATTGGCGTTCGAAGGCTCGGGCTCGCGGGAACGAGGTTGTGAGGAGGAGGCCGCTGCCTGCGCCGATGGAGGGCCAGCGGCCGGCTTCGCCGAGGTAGTCGATGCCGGACCAGAGGAATTGGCCGGAGTACTCGGGGTGGTCGCGCATGGCGACCCATTGATTGCGGTCGTGGGTGTTTTCAGTGCCAATGATTTTGCGGGTGGGTTTGTCGGCGTGGGCCTTGAGGATTTCGTTTTCGCGGTAGTTCTGGCCCACTACGTCGAGGAGGTCAGCGAGACCGTTGTCGTAGTCGTGAGAGACGTTGGGGCGGAAGAGGGCTTGTGTGACGGGGCGGGTGGGATCGTTGGTGTGGGCAGTGGCGACGAGCTGTTTGAGGATGGGGATGGCGATTTCGGGCTTGGGTGTGTCGTGGATCTCGTTGCCTACGGACCAGAGGATGATGCTGGGATGATTGCGATCACGCTGGATGGTGGCGGCTTCGTCGCGCTCGGACCAATCGCGGAAGTAGAGGTGGTAGTCGTAGGGGTTTTTGGCGACGGTCCAGCAGTCGAACATCTCGTCCATGACGAGGAAGCCCATGCGGTCGGCGAGGTCGAGAAACTCGGGTGCGGGTGGATTGTGGGCGGTGCGGATGGCGTTGACGCCGAGGGCTCGCAGGGCGGTTAGGCGGCGTTCCCATGCGGCCAGGGGAACTGCGGTGCCGAGGGCTCCGGCGTCGGTGTGGAGGGCTGCGCCGTAGATTTTGTGGTGTTTGCCGTTGAGGAAAAAGCCCTGATTGGGATCGAAGTGGAACTCGCGGATGCCGAAGGGGACGACTTCGTCGTCGAGGATGTCTTCTTTATCGAGAGGTGAGTGATTTCGTAATATGGTCGCGACGACGTTGTACAAGACTGGGTGATCAAGGTCCCATCGTTCGGGATCCTTGATGGTGGCTTCCGCTTCGAGATCGGCTGTGGCGCCGGGCGCGAGAGTGATCGGCCTGGGGAGCGTCATAAATGAGCCGGATAAGGTGCCTTCGCCGGGAGTTCTGACATCGATCGTTAGTCGAATGTTGGCGCTGACAGCGGAGTCGTTGGTAACGGTGGCCCTGACATGGACGGTTGCGGATTGAGCGGAGACTTTGGGAGTAGTGACGAAGGTTCCCCACGGGGCGATGTGCAAGGCGCTGGTGGTGATGAGGCGGACATGGCGGTTGATGCCCGCACCTGGGTACCAGCGGGAGGCGGGTTGTTGCGAGTCGTCTACCCGGACGGCAATGGTGTTAGCGCCTTGGTGAAGATGTGTGGTGAGGTCGTAGTTGAAGCTGACGTAGCCGTAGGGGCGGTGGCCGAGGAGTTCTCCGTTGCAGTAGACGTCGGAGTTGGCCATGATGCCGTCGAAGGCGATGAAGGTGCGCTTGGTGGGATCGAGTTTTGGCAATGTAAGGGTATGGCGATACCAGGCGACTCCAGTGGGGAAGAAGCCTCCGGCAGCTCGGCTGGGTGCATCTTCTTTGACGGGGCCTGCGATGCTCCAGTCGTGGGGGAGCGTGACGGTCTGCCATTGGGCGTCGTCAAAGGCAGGAGATTGGGCATTGGCGGGATCGGACTGGGAGAAACGCCAGTCGGAGTCGAAGGGCTGGATGATGCGGGGTTGAATCAAGTGCAGGGCGGCGAAGGCGTGGGTGGTGAGGATGGCGGTTGCGAGGAGAATCTTGCGACGCATCGGATTCCTTGGAAAATGGCTTCAGGAGATTTTAGTTCCCATCCTTTCGCGATGAGACTGCGAAGGATTGAGCAGCGATCTTCAGTCTTGTCATTTTGGTGTTGTGGTTGGGGTTGGCTCGATTGGATTATATTTGCGGGCTAACTCGGGGGTGGATTGAACTTCAGCGGAGGGTGGGCTGACGGCTTTTGTGACCTCAACGCCGAATATGTAACTTGGACCGAACATATTGCTGGTGAAGAAGACGAGCTTTTTGTCTGGGCTGAAGCGAACGTTGGGTTCGGCGCGGTAGTTGTGGTGGGACATGTTGACGAGGCGTTCGGATTTGAAGACGCCGGGCTGCCAGAAGTCTGGGCCGTTGAGCGCGCCTTCGCCCTGCGGGATCATGTGGGAGTGGAAGAGCTCAATCCATTCGCCGTCTTGAGCTTCGGCGACCTGGCCAGAGTCGCCGCCGTCGCCCGTGAAGAGGTCGAGGTCTTTGGTGAGGTTGAAGTGAATCGACCATTCGTTGCGCTGCATGTGATAGGCCGTGCGCTTACCGGTTTCGAGGTTATAGCTGGCGAGGAAGAAGTCTTCGCCTTTGGGATATTGCCAGTCGTACCAGATGGTTTTGCCGTCGAGGCCCCAGAACTCGTGGCCGGCGATCTCCATCGCCATGGTGCGTTTGTGGATGAGGGTGTTGTGAGTGCCGTCAGTGTGGATGAGCCAGATGCGATCGACCTTTTGCCACATGCCTTCGTGGCAGTACATGAGGAGAGTCGGGTCGGTGGGGGAGAAGAGCAGGTGGTTGACCCAGTCGGTGGAGTGGAGGAGCGGTTTGATGGTGCCGGGTTTTTCGCCGTTAGGACCGGGTTCGATGCGGATGGTGAAGAGGACAAGAGGGATGCGTGCGGCGAGGCGGCGTTCCATCATCTGACCTTTGTCGTCGGCCTGAACGTGGGCTCCGCCGAGATTTGTGGCTGCGTTCCCGTTGGCTGGGCGTGGCTGCGGAGGCGCGTTGGTGACGAAGGCATTGGGTGCATTGGGGTCGCCGCCGGGGACGTCGGACTCGTTGTAGGTTCCAGCGCCGAGGGTCTCGTCAGCATTGATGCTCGAGATACCAAGGTGCGCGGGTAGGTCGATGAGTTTTCGCACCTCGCCGGTGTTGGTATTGGCTTTGTAGAGGGCGTTGCTGTGGGTTGCGGAATCGATGCGGGTGAAGAAGACGCTGTTGGTCTTGTGACCGACGACGATTGCGCGGGCTCCGCGGCCGAAGCGCGCCATCGGCGAGTTGTCGGCGTTGGCGGGCGGCGGAGGATTGGGAACGAGCATGCTCGTCTTCATGGTCGCGAGATCGAGCACGCGGATGCCATCGGGCGAGTTGTAGACCATCTGCTTCCAATCGGGCGTGTAGGCGTTGACGTTGAAGTAGTAGGCGCCAGAGTTGGGCTCGTCGGAGATGCGCCAGACGCGATGGCCGGTGTCTTTGTCGACCCAGGTCTTGGGAGGCAGCTGCGGCTGCGCGCCATCCTGGGCCTGAAGAGTGAGAGAGGCTCCAACAACCAACAACGCCGCGAGTGAGAAGCGAGAAAGACGTGACATGCGAAACTCCTGCGAATTGGCCTAGCTACGAGGGACGACTGGGCCTTTGCTGTTCGGCGGTTCTTTGGGGTTGTATTTACGCGCGAGGTCCGGAGTGGAGACTACGTCGGCGGCCGCCGGGTTCTCTGCTTTCTTCACTTCGACCCCGAAGACGTAGCTTGGCCCGAACATGTTGCTGGTGAAGAGGACGAGCGATTTATCCGGAGAGAAGCGGACGTTTGGCTCTTCGCGATAGTAGTGGTGCGACATATTTACGAGGCGTTCGGATTTGAAGACGCCGGGCTGCCAGAAGTCCGGGCCGTTGAGCGTGCCCTCGCCGAGGGGAATCATGTGCGGGTAGAAGAGCTCGATCCATTCGCCGTCGGGAGCCTTCGCGACTTGACCGGGGTCGCCGCCGTCGCCGGTGAAGAGGTCAAGGTCTTTGGTGAGGTTGAAGTGAATCGACCACTCGTTGCGCTGCATGTGGAAGGCGGTGCGCTTGCCGGTCTTCAGGTTGTAGCCGGCGAGGAAGAAGTCTTCGCCTTTAGGGTACTGCCAGTCGTACCAGATGGTCTCACCGTCGAGGCCCCAGAATTCGTGGCCGGCGATCTCCATCGCCATGGTGCGTTTGTGGATGAGGGTGTTGTGGGTGCCGTCGGTGTGGATCATCCAGATGCGATCGACCTTTTGCCAAGGGCCTTCGTGACAATACATGAGGAGGGTGGGGTCGGTGGGGGAGAAGAGCAGGTGATTGACCCAGTCGGTGGAGTGAAGCAGCGTCTTCATATCGCCGGGCTTCTCGCCACTTGGTCCGTGCTCGAGGCGAATGGTGAAGAGAACGAGCGGGAGCCGTGCGGCCAGGCGACGCTCCATCATCAGGCCCTTGTTTTCAGGCTGGTAGTGCGGACCTTGGGCTGCGCTCGCAACGCGGTTATCGGCTGACGGGGGGGCTGGATTGGCGGGCGCGTTGGAGCCGTATTCTTTGCCGGTGGCATCCCCTTCGATATAGGTTCCGGCCGCGAGAGTTTCATCTGCGTTGACGGAGACGATGCTGATCTTTGGCGGCAGGTCCGTCAACTTGCGGATGGCGCCGGTGTAGACGTCAGCCTTGTAGACGGCGGCGGCGTGGGTAGTGGGATCCTGCTGGGTAAAGAAGACGCTGTTGGTCTTACTCCCGGCGACGAGGGCGTGTGGGTTACGGCTGGCTCCGGCTCCGCGAACCGCGGTGGGATCGGCTGCGGCGTCGCCTCCTTCCGGCGGATTTGGGACGAGCAGACGCGCCTTGTGGGTCTCCATGTCGAGCACGTGGATGCCGTCCGGCGCGGTGTAGATCATCGACTTGTGGTCGGGCGTGTAGGCGTTGACGTTGAAGTAAAAGCCGCCGGAGTTAGGTTCATCGCTCAGCCGCCAGACGCGGTGGCCGGTGTCTTTGTCGACCCAACTCTTTGGGGGCAACTGCGCATGAGCGAAGGATGACACAACCGCGAAGACTGCCAGCGGGGAGATGGCGAAACGAACGAAGGTGGTCATGGCGAATCTTTCCTCCAGTGCGGGCCTTCAAAGACGGGCCGGGTTTTCGTACACCGTGATGGGTTCTCTCTCTCGCGACTGAGATGAGGCAGATCAGGGGTGCGAAAGATTTATACACTGTGTACGGTGCGAATGGGAAATAGTTTCTTATAGGGAATAAGAAAGCCTCCCGTCCCAATTTTTGCCGCACTACACTAAGAACATGACCGAATTTGCCGTGTCGCTGGATGTGTCGTTTGTTGGAATTGCAGCCATGGTCGCCCGCGGCGAACGTATTGGGCGAGCCGAAGCGCGGTGGCTCTGGGAGAACGCCTCGGATGAGGAACTATGCACGCTCGCCCAGGCTGTGCGGCGAAGGTTTCATACGCCTGCATCAGCGACCTACATGGTGATGCGCATCATCAACTACACCAACGTCTGCGTGGCGCAGTGCGACTACTGCGCGTTTTACCGGCTGCCCAGCCAGGACGGCGGCTATGTTCTGAGCCAGGAGCAGGTTTTCGCCAAACTGGATGAGCTGCTTGCGCTGGGAGGCGATCTGGCGGCGTTCAATGGAGGATTTAATCCGCATCTGTCGTTGAGTTACTACTGCGATCTGTTTGCTGCCATCCGCGGACGATACGGAGACGCGCTTGAGTTTTATGCGCTGACGATCGCGGAGTTTATGTACCTGGCCGATCATGCAAAACTGAGCTATGCCGAAGCGGCTGAGCGTCTGAAGGCGTCTGGCGTGCGATGGATTACCGGCGGTGGGTCGGAGATTCTTACCGAAGAGTTTCGCGCGCGGCACTCGAAGTTCAAATACACCGTCGCTCAGTTCTTCGAGGCTCAGCGAGCGATCGTCGAGGCGGGGCTGAAGACTACGGCGACGATGGTGATCGGATTTGACGAGACCCTGGACGAGCGCTTGGAACATCTGGAGCGCACGCGGCAGTTTCAGGACCAGCTCTTGTCTACAAACGAACAGACTGGGAAGAACCAGACCGGCGGCCTCGCGAGTTTTCTTTGTTGGACGTTTAAGCCGTATTTCACGCAGATCGGTGGTATCGAAATTTCGACGGCGGAGTATTTGCGGCACCTCGCACTCAGCCGCATCTACCTCGACAATATTCCGCGCATCCGCACGTCGGTGCTTACGCAGAACGAGCATGCGCTTGAGGGGTTGAACTACGGCGCTGACGATTTCGATCTGCCGATTGAGGATGAAGTGACACAGAAGGCCGGGGCGACGATCAGTCTCGACTTTGAACGGATATTGAACTACGCGCGCGAGCTTGGCTATGAGCCTAAGTACCGGCACGTAGGGCGCCGGCTAACGGCTGTTCAGGAATAGATCCCACGAAAGCGCGTGGAACGGTGCGCGGGTGCGGCGCGCTTGGTGTGACGAATCAGCCAGTCTGCACCGGAGCGCGTGAGGAAGAGATTTTCGGAGGTGTGCTGCTCGTTCCCGTCGCTTACTCGGACAGGCTTCCTCTCAATAAACCCGCGGCGCTTGAGCGCGTTCATGGCGTGGCTGGTGAGGTGAGCGGAGTCGCGAGCCTTCATCTCGAAGCCCAGCTCGCGCGGGCTCAGGCCGGTCTCGGAGGCCCTTTGATTGATGATGGTCAGGGCTTCAATCTCGTAGGAGACGAGTTCGTCGGATGGTTGCGGAACGTGAGCAGGTGTGGCGGACTCGACGGTTTCGACTCGCGCCGGAACTTGCGGGGTGGCAATTTCGATGCGCGGCATGATCGCGGAGAGTTGGGCGGTGATGCTCTGCTGGAGCTGAATGTAGTCGCTGGGAAAAGCCGCGGTCGGGTAGGGAATTAGCGGGAGGTATTGGATCCCGATCGGCTGACGAGCTTCGGGACGCGAAGAGATCAGGCAGAGCGGTTTTCCGAGTGACACGGCACAGCCCACAGCCAACCAGATTTCGGGGGTGTTCTCTGAGATGTCCGCCAAGAGCGCGTCGGCCTGTTCGATCTCATCGATGAAGATGTTGATCGGAATGGGATGCTGCGGATCTTGCTGGATGCGGCACGGCACCAGACCGGTTTCGATAACAGCCAACTCCAGGAGTTCGTCGAACAGACGCTCGAAGTTAGGGCCTGGGGGAAGCATGACGATGCAGTGACGTACGTTCACATTGTTCATAGGCTTACGTTCATCGTTTTCAACATCGAGTTTGGCCGCGGTGTAACTCAGGCTCCTGCCAGAGAACCCAGTAGAGCGATCATGTCGCGCTCTGTGTTGTGGGGCTTCACGGTGCCGCAGTCTTTCCTGGCGCGAGGCGAAAAATCGTGCATTTCGGCCATCCTCAGCGGTCGTGAATAGAAATAACCCTGTGCCTGGTCGCAGGACATCTGGCGCAACACCTGGACTTGCGGTTCCGACTCGACTCCCTCGGCGACGACCTCGATCTGGAGACTATGAGCGAGGGCGATCACCGCCGCGGTGACGGCGCGGCTGTTCTCATCGACGTCGCAGCGGGAGATGAAGGAGCGGTCAATTTTAATGCGGTCCACGGCAAAGCGCGTGATGTAGGCCATGTTGGAGAAGCCGGTTCCGAAGTCGTCGATAGCAAAACGCACGCCAAGTTTGCGGACGCGCTGCATGATCTCAAGCGACTCCTCGGAGTCGACCATCAAAAGATTTTCTGTGATCTCAAGTTCCAATTGTTCCGGCTTCAGACCGCTGGTCTGCAATGCGCGCTCCACGGTGGCAGGAAAGTCCTTCTGCTGAAACTGGCGTGGGGAGATGTTGACGGCTACCGAGCATTCGATACCGAGACGCCGCTGCAGCGCAGCGATCTCCTTGCACGACTGCAGAAGAACCCACTCGCCGATGGGTACGATAAGACCGGTCTCTTCCGCGAGAGGAATGAAGGTGGTTGGGCCAACCATGCCAAACTCCTTGCTGTTCCACCGCAGAAGCGATTCCACGCCGACCATACGACCGTCTGCAAACGATATCTGGGGCTGATAGAGGACCTCGAACTCGCCCGCGTCCATCGCATTACGCAGAGCAGATTCCATCTGCAACTGCTGCAGTCCGTGCATACCAATGCCCGGAGCGTAGATCTGCGAGCCGTTGCGTCCGCCGTTCTTGACGTGATGCATCGCGAGATCCGCGTTCTTGAAGAGGCTTTCAACATCTTCGCAAGCAGGGAAGAGGCTGATACCGATACTCGCTGTGACGATGATCTCGTGTTTGCCGATGCGGATCGGCTGTGCGATCGCAGCCAGCATCTTCTGGCTCACCTCGTCGGCGTCCTTGCCGGAACGAAGATCGGGAACCAGCACAACAAACTCGTCTCCGCTCATTCGACCGACGGTATCGGATTTGCGAATACAGGTTTTGAGCCGGCGCGAAATCTCGCAGAGCACCGTGTCTCCGGCCTGATGGCCGAGAGAGTCGTTGACGCGCTTGAAGTTATCGAGATCGATCATCATGGCAGCGAGCTCACCCTGAGATCGCTGCGCACGCTCGATCAAAAGCTCCAGGCGGTCGCGGAGCAATGTGCGCGTTGGGAGCCCGGTGAGGGAGTCGTGATTAGCGACGTGGTAGATGTACTCGTCGGCGCGCTTGCGTTCCGTGAGGTCGTAGGAGATACCCACGAATCCGGCGATGCAGTCGTCGCTGTCACGCAGAGCGGTGACGACAAGCTGGACCGGAACGCGCGACCCATCCCGGCGAATGTACGTCCACTCGCGCTCGTCGATGATGCCGTTTTCGGGGGCGATCTGAAAGACCTGATGATCTGCGGAGACCTCGGTGCGAAACTGTGACGAAAGCTCCATTGCGCGCACGGCCAATTCCTCGGAGTCGTGCAACTCCACGATGTTTTTAGCGAGTAGATCGTTCTCCTGATAGCTCAGCATTCTCTCGGCCGCAGGATTTAGCGATGTGATCAGGCCCGCTTTGTCCGTAACGATGATGCTGAACGGGGAACTGGCGATGATCGATTTGTTGAAGTTCAGGGCGCGCTTCAGATCTTCCTTATGCTGAAAGCGCCGGGTGACATCGCTGATGGTGGTTGCAATGCCATCCTGCAGCTTGACGACCTGTATCTGGAAGCGGACGGGCCGTCCATCGGAGCGAAAGGTGCCGCTCGTGACCTCAAGCAGTGCAGGTTCTCCGGTTTCAACGACCTGTCGGTGACGCTCAAAGTGTTCTGAGTTCCGGATAGCGGGAAGGATGTCGATGATGTTCTTCCCAATCAGCTGTTTTCTGTCCCTGCCGATCAGTTGCTCTGCGTTGCCGTTGAGAAAGGTGACTTTGAAGTCGCAGATTTCGCCGGTGGCGTCGCGAACGCTGTCATAGAGGATCACCGAATCCGTGCTCGACTCCGCCGCCGCGATAAGCCTCAATTCGTTGTCGCGTGAGCGCGCGGCATCCCGCATCATGAGCGTTAAACGACGAAAGAAGATGGGCAACCCGGCAACGAAGATGATCGCCGCGAAGCTGCCCGCGCCCGTGATCGCCTTCACGACCCATAGATGGGCGACCAGGAAGGTGTCGGAGGCCAGGTTGCGATTGAAGAGATCAAGGATCAGGAAGACCACGAAGGCTCCGGCGACCCACCGGATCAGGACGTCCTTCCAGCATCCATAGACGAGCAGAATCATAGAGACGCCAAGCGCGAGCCACGCGACCCAGACGATTGTTTCGAATGTCGAACCTTCCAGCGCCAGGCCGGGATGATGGACCAATCCGAGGCCGGACTGAAGAAACAGAGCGACGCAACCAGCCATAGTGAGGAAAGTGGTTGAAGTCGCTATGATTCCGGAGCCCGTGGTTCTGTACCGTTCCATCAATTCGGACATGTTTGCCTCAAGCGGCTCAGCAAGGCGGGGCGGCAGTAACAGAGAGTAAACCCCGTACATGCCTCGCCATAGGCAACTCTAGGTTTCCCACAGCGATGTACCAATACAACCAATGTGTTAGCGCATCCCAACATTCTCTTTTGATTCAACTGTCGTGGATGCATTTTTAGCAGTCGTCGATCCGCGAAGGACAAATAGAATAGGCAACGGATGCCTAGATCGACCCTTTCTGTCGCCATCATCACGCTCAATGAAGCAGAGAACCTCCCGCGAACTCTGGCGAGTGTCGCGTTCGCCGACGAGATCGTCATCGTCGACTCCGGTTCGACCGACACTACGGTAGAGATCGCCACCCGCGCCGGTGGGAAAGTCTTCCCCGAGCCGTGGAAGGGATTCGCTCTGCAGAAGAACTCCGCAATCGACAAGTGCACCTCAACCTGGGTCCTGTCGCTTGACGCAGATGAAGAACTCACCGCGGAGTTGCAGGCCGAGATTCGCCGAATGCTCGAGACCGACGGGCAGACCAGCCCTCCGGTCGATGGCTACCGGCTTCGACTGCGCCATGTCTTCCTTGGGCGCTGGATGCGTTATGGCGGCTATTATCCCGATTTGAAGCTTCGGTTGTTTCGCCGCCTAACCAACTCAGGCCCCGCCCACTTCACCGTCCGTCCCGTGCATGAGTCGGTGAAGGTGGCGGGCCGGGTCGAAACGATGCAGAATGACTTCCTGCATCATGGCTACCCGCAGCTTGATCTCTATCTCGAGCATATGAACCGGTATAGTTCATTGGGCGCACGGCTCCTGGCCGAAAAGGGACGGACCAGCCGATCATGGGCTGCCTTCTTCTGGAATACAACGCTTGTCCCACTGCTGACCTTTGTGTGGAACTATGTCTTCCGCCTCGGTTTTCTCGACGGGCGTGAGGGTCTGCTGCTGCACCTCTATCACTCCGGCTATATCAGTTGGAAGTATGCAAAGGCATGGCAGATTGCCAAGACGAGCATTACGAAAACCACTTCAGGGCGCGAATGATTCCCATAGACGCCGGCTTGGAATGCGCTGATACATCCGTGCGCGAGTGGATTTCCCTGCGGTTTTCAGAGTAATAACGGTAGGCGCGAATCATCATCTCTTCGTTTGTTACGGTGGGCGCCCAGCCCAGTTCACTGCGGATACGCGTCGTGTCGAAGACGAAGCTCTCGGCGATCATGCGGTAGTGATATGGCCCCAGCGGCGACAGGTTCAGCTTGTGCGCGAGGCGCATTGCGGCGATTGTCGGCCCCTTCGGCAGCGAAGCCACGCGCGACGTGCTCCCCGCGGCTTCAATCACCGCTTCGTAGACCCGCCGTAACGAGACGACGTTCTCCGAGCCGATGTGGAAGAGATTGGACCCCGCATACCCCATCGCCTGTAGGCAGGCCGTCGCCAGGTCCTGCGCGTAAATGAACTGGTAGCGGTTGCCGCCGTCGCCTACCACCCAAACTTTTTTGCCATCGTCGATGAATTCGAAGAGAATCGCCAGCAAGCCAAGCCGCCCGCTATCTATGATGGTCGGGCAACGGATCGTGATGACGTCCAGGTCGCGCGTATATTCTGTCAGCACTTGTTCTCCGGCCAGTTTCGAGCGGCCGTAGAGCTCCACTGGGTTCGGCGGCTCGTCTTCCCGGACTTCGTGGCCGAGGTTGCTCGCCCAGAGGCAGTTGCTTGAGATGAAGACAAACTTCTTCACGCCAAACTGTTTCGCTGCGTCGGCCAGGTTGCGCGTGCCGTCGACATTCGAAGTCCACAGCAACCTGTCGTCCACCGCATCGTGCGCCAGTTGGGCTGCGCAGTGCTGTACTGCCGCAAAGTTGCCCTCGGCGAATACCTGCTGGAGCAACGCTGTATCGCGAATGTCGCCTTGAATGCTTGTGAGATTCGGATGTGTATCCGTGTCTGCGACGAGGTCGATGTTCGCACAGGCGTAGCCCTCCTCCAGCAATCTGCGTTTAAGAACGCCGCCGAAGAAGCCGGAACCGCCGGTAATGAGCACATGGTCCATTTCAGGTTGATAGTACGTCTTTTTGCCGCGTCGTTGCTGACTGAAAAAGGTATACGGCGAGAATCAGCATAATCGGTTCGAGTGGATGACGGAAGCGCGCCTGCACCGTGATGAGGTAGTACGTGATTGGAACCAGCGCGAAGGCCCATGCAAACAGGACTGCTCCAGGGATGCTTCTTTTCAGAGCGAGAGCGAGGCCTAGAAGGCTCGCCAGATTGAGAAAGAAGTAGTTCGCCTCACGGATGGCTTCGAGCAAGACGCCTTTCTCGGGGGGCTTGGGCACGCTGACCCAAAAGAAGTAGACGCGCTTCAGGCCGTACTCGAGGAACCGCAGTTTGTGCGACGCAATCTCTTGTTTTGCGAGCTCGCCCTCGCGGCGTACATAGGGGGCCTCGCCCATCTGCCGGTACTGCTGGAAGACGGGGCAGGCCTCGCAGACTGGGATCGTCGCGCCCCACGGAAAGCCGCCGTTCTCCGGCAGGATCGATTGGTGCAGCTCTGCGCCGAGGTTTCCGCGCATCGGAATAAAAGTGTGGAAGACGCGATAGTTGCGTATCGTCCAGGGTGCCAGGCACGCGAGTGTGATCATGCAAGCGACTAAGCCACGCCCGAGCGTCGGTCCCGCGGGGGCTCTTGTCTTGAGAACGCCAAAGAGCATCCAAAGGCCGCACACAGGCAGGAAGAGCAGCAGGGTGGAGTTCAGCAACGCGACCGCTCCAGCTAACAGACCGAATGCGGTCCAACGCATCGTTGTGCTGCCGCTGCCCGTAGCCGCGCCGTCCGGCAACTCCTCGCCTACTTCGCGCACTCGCAATGCCACAACGAATATTTTGCTGAAAAGGAACGCCGTAAGGCACATGTCCCATATCCAGCGAACGGCGAATTGCATCGCCGCAGGGTAGAGCGCCCACAGCCATCCGGACCAGAGGGCAATCTTTCGGGCGCGTCCGGTTGGGTGAAAGCATCGCGCTGCAATCTCGTAGATAACGGAAGAAGTCGCGGCGGAAAACACACTGTTGATCGTCAGCAAGACCCACGCCGAAGCCGCCGTGTACACGCCGAAGATTTTGAAAACTCCCGCGATCAACAGAGGATAGAGCGGCGGAGACCACGCCGTTGGGCCGGAGTGACCCGTAAAGGGGTCGGCGTAACCAAACCCTGTCGCCAGCGCCCGAGCGATACGCCCCATCTCCCATCCGAACTGCAGGTGGTCTTCGTCGGGCCGAATCCGGTAGGTATGGACGACGGTGATATAGAGGACGCGAATGAGGAAGCCGACCCAGAACATGGCCGAAGGCGCCCGGAACAGGTCCCTTCCTTCCAAAGATGCCTTGGATCCGCTCATTCCCCAGCTCTGCAATTAACTTCGCCCCGCACGAGGTTGCGCGATCACCAGTCCGCGCGGCGTAGGCAGAAATACGACGGAGAGCAGATCCTCGGCTTCCATCGAGCGTGCCGCATCGCGTACGACTTTGTGGTGGGAGCTGGCGTCGTGCATCAGGATCAGGCCATTCGGATTGATCTGCGGCAGAAAGCGCTTCACCTCCTGCTCGCGGATCGGCATATCGGAGTCGGAGAAGAAGAGGTCGATGGTTCCATCGACGGTCATCTCCAGGCTCGATTGATTGCGCAGCTCGATGAACCTGCTCAGCGGTGAGCCTGCCAACCGTTCCTTCGCCCGCGCGTAGACCAGTGGATCGAACTCGCAGCTAATCACCTTGCCGAAGCCGTTTCGCTCCATGCCGCGAGCAATCCACTCCGTCGAAACGCCGAGGAATGAGCCGGTCTCCACCACTAACCGCGGCTTCACGGTCGTGACGAGCGTGGCAAGGAACTCCAGCACCTCGACCTCTGCCGTCATGGAGTCGATCATGCTCCAGCGTTGCGGCTCCGGGCACTCCGGGGTCGCCCGATGCGACTCTGGCATCAAGGCACCCGCGGCACGGTCATGCTGGAGCATCACCTTGTGTTCCTGTTTGATCTTCTTGCGGAATAGACCCATAGATACGCCTTGAATACTCCCGATCTTCCATTATGCGGGATGGAGGGCCTGGCGTGGAGCGACGAACCTGCAAGGTCTTATTTGAGACAAATTCTTGAGCCTGTCGTATCGTTGGATGTTGCGAAAACGCAAGTCGGGAGAACGCGGTTCATGACCAAGCTGTTCGCAGGCCAACTCATCTCCGAAGCAATGGCGATGTTCCTCATCATCGCGTTTGGCGATTCGGTCGCTGCAATGTACACGCTGTACAGCCCAAGCCCTTATCAACAGGCTTATTGGGGGGTGTGCATCGCATGGGGACTCGCCGTCACTATTGCCATCTATACGACAGCCTCTGTGAGTGGCTGCCATGGCAACCCGGCGGTCACACTCTCGCTGGCCATCTATCGGGGATTCTCCTGGCGGAAAGTGGTGCCGTACTGGCTTGCGCAAATCGTCGGCGGGTTCCTTGGTGCGGCGATTGTCTACACGCTCTTCTCGCCCGTCATCGATCACTTCAATGCCGTCAATCAACTCACGCGCGCGTCGGGCGGAGCGACTGGTGTGTTCTTTACGCATCCTGGCCTCGCCATCACTCCTATGCACGCCTTCGGTGACGAGATCATTCTCACCGCCTTCTTGATCTTCGGAATATTTGCTGTCACCGAGCAGTACAACGAGATGGCTCCGGGCGCGAATGGAGGGGCGCTGATCATCGGCTTGCTCGTTGCGCTCATCGGGGCGTCGATGGGCTATCTCGAGGCCTGGGCCATGAACCCGGCGCGCGACTTCGGCCCGAGGCTCTTTTGTTTCTTCGCCGGGTGGGGCTCCTCAGCGTTTCCGTCACCAGATAGCTACTGG
This sequence comes from uncultured Acidobacteriaceae bacterium, assembly GCA_963841335.1. Taxonomy (GTDB): domain Bacteria; phylum Acidobacteriota; class Terriglobia; order Terriglobales; family Acidobacteriaceae; genus Edaphobacter. The sequence continues at coordinate 71,754 of CAWJCF010000002.1, forward strand.
TGGATCCCCATCGTCGCTCCGCTGATCGGCGCGGTCGTCGGTGGTGGAGCGTATCAGTTGCTCATACACCCCTTCCTTCCGGCCAGAAATCGCGCTCTCGCAGAAAGAATCGCTGTGGTCGATGTCGTCGTCAAGCTCTAATGCCTCCGGGAGTTCGATAAAGAATTAAGGAGATCAGATGAAGTACGTTCTTTCACTCGACCAGGGCACGACCAGCTCGCGGGCCATCCTCTTCGACCACGACGGCCGCATTGTCGGTACGGCAGCGCACGAGTTTCCGCAGATCTATCCAGACAGTGGCTGGGTGGAGCACGACCCCTTCGAGATACTTACCTCGCAGCTTAGTGCCGCCGTTGAAGTACTCGGCAAAACCGGCGTTCGGCCACGCGATGTCGCAGCGCTCGGCATCACGAATCAGCGCGAGACCACCATCATCTGGGACCGCGATACCGGCAAACCTGTCTATAACGCCATCGTCTGGCAAGACAGCCGTACCGCCCCGCTGACCAAGAGACTCTTCGACCAGGGAGCAGAGGAAAACGTCCGCCGCAAGACTGGCCTTCTGCTCAGCCCGTACTTCTCCGCCAGCAAGATCGCGTGGATTCTGGACAACGTGAGCGGTGCCCGTTCGCGGGCTGAGGCGGGCAAACTCGCCTTCGGTACGGTCGACACATGGCTCATCTGGAACCTCACGAGTGGCAAGCGACACATCACCGACCGCACCAACGCCTCGCGCACGCTGCTCTACAACATCGTCGAAGACCGTTGGGATGACGACATGCTGAAGCTCTTCAACATCCCGAAGAGTCTTCTTCCTGAGGTCGTCTGGTCCAGCGAGAAGGTCGGACAGGTCACGACTTCTCTCGGCCTTGGCGAGATCGACATCGCGGGGATCGCAGGTGATCAGCAATCCGCGCTCTTCGGCCAGCTCTGCGTCTCTCCAGGCGATGCGAAGAATACCTACGGCACAGGTTGCTTCCTTTTACAGAACATCGGTGGCACCTTCACTCTTTCTACTGAACGCCTCATCACGACGCTCGCCTGCAGCCTCGACAAAACGCCCGCCTACGCGCTCGAAGGCAGCATCTTTGTCGGAGGCGCTGTCGTCCAATGGCTGCGGGACAAGATGAAGTTCATTAGCCACTCCTCCGAGATCGAAGCCATCGCCGACTCCGTGCCTGATTCTGGCGGCGTCGTCTTCGTCCCTGCATTCACTGGCCTCGGCGCACCGTACTGGGATGCGCAGGCTCGCGGTCTCATCATCGGACTTGAGCGTGGAACCCAGATCGGCCATATTGCCCGAGCCGCCATCGAGAGCATTGCCTTTCAGGTTGCCGACGTCCTTCGTGTCATGGACAAAGACTCCGCAAGCCCGCTGAAGGAGCTTCGCGTCGATGGCGGCGCCGCAGCCAACGATGGACTGATGCAGTTCCAGGCCGACCTTCTCGGCGTTCCCGTGCATCGCCCCGCTGTCATCGAGACCACGGCGCTGGGCGCAGCCTATCTGGCGGGACTTGCGACGGGATTCTGGAGCGGCGTCGAAGAACTTAAGAAACACCGCGCCGCCGACGCTGTCTTCTCTCCGAAAGGCAACGCGAAGCAGATGCAGCACTTGCAGGAAAACTGGAGAGAAGCCGTCGCGCGCTCGCTCCACTGGAACAAGGAGACCCGATGAATCGTGATGAGATGGTCGCTCGCGTCCGCGCCCGTAAAGAGCCCTGGGATATCGTTGTCATCGGCGGCGGAGCAACTGGGGCGGGAGTCGCTGTCGATGCTGCCACTCGCGGCTACGATGTTCTTCTGCTCGAACGTGAAGACTTCGGCAAGGGTACCTCCAGTCGTGCCACCAAGCTTGTCCACGGTGGCGTCCGCTATCTCGAGCAGGGCAATCTCTCGCTCGTCATGGAGGCCCTCAAGGAGCGCGGCATCCTCTTGCGCAATGCCCCTCACATCGTTCGCAATCTGCGCTTCGTCGTACCCAACTACTCCTGGTGGGAGGCGCCGTTCTACGGCATCGGGATGAAGGTCTACGATCTCCTCGCCGGCAAGTACAGCTTTGGCTCCTCCAAGACTCTCTCGCTCGAAGAGACCCTCGCGCTTCTGCCCACCATCCGGCAGGACGGTCTGCGTGGTGGCGTGATGTACCACGACGGCCAGTTCGATGACACCCGCCTCCTCATTCACCTGATGGCCACAGCCGCCGAGCATGGCGCAACACTTCTCAACTACTGCGGCGTCACCGAACTCACCAAAGATGAAGACGGCTTCGTCCGTGGTGTTGTCGCCGTCGACGGTGAAACCAACGAGCGCTTCAACATCCTGGCGCGCTCCGTTGTCAATGCCACCGGGATCTTTACCGACGAGACCCGTCGACTCGCGGAGCCAAACGCCGAACCCATGATGGTCCCCAGCCAGGGCATTCATCTTGTGTTTGAGCGCTCCTTTCTTACGGGAGACACCGCGCTGCTCGTTCCCCAGACCGACGACGGCCGCGTACTATTCGCCGTCCCGTGGCACAACCGCACACTCGTCGGCACGACGGATACACCCATCGACTCGATCTCCTACGAGCCTATCCCATTCGAGGAGGAGATAGAGTTCGTCCTCGAGACTGCGGGTCGCTACCTCGCCCGGAAACCCACGCGCGACGACATTCTGAGCGTCTTCGTCGGTATCCGCCCACTTGCAAAATCCCTTGGAGCCGCCAGCGGCAAGACCTCCAATATCTCCCGCGACTACACCATCCACATCGACCACACCGGTCTCGTGACGATCGCGGGAGGGAAGTGGACCACCTATCGCCACATGGCTGAGGACTGCCTCGACCATGCCGTCACGCTTGGCGGGCTCGACGAAAAGCCCTGCGTCACGGCCACCACGCACATTCACGGCTACTACACGCAGCCCGACGAACTTGGCAGCCTCGCCGTTTACGGGACCGACGCCGCGTCCATCCTCGCGCTCGCGCAAGCTGACCCAAAGCTGGCCGAACTTCTTCATCCAAATCTCCCCTGCATCAAGGCGGAGATCGTCTGGGGCGCGCGGAACGAGATGTCCCGCACCATCGACGACGCGCTCTCCCGCCGCACCCGTTCGCTTCTGCTCGACGCACGAGCGGCGGTCGAAGCCGCGCCCACGGTAGCGGCTCTGCTTGCTACGGAACTCAAGAAGGACTCCTCATGGGTTGAAGCGCAGGTCAAAGACTTCCGCGCACTCGCCGCACAATACATTGCGCAGAGCAGCCATTACCCACCGATGCCGACGCCCTAACCCTTGTGCTCCCCAATTCCCGGCGTCACGATTCCCTGGAGCATAAACTCGTGCCGCGCGCGCCGCAGAAGGTCTGTCTTCATCGCCGACTCAAATCGGTGATCGTACACATAAGCTTTGATCGTCAGTATCGTGATGTCCTTTCGCCGCTCATCTTCGGTCATGTCCACTTCAATCTCGCGGCTCAGGTGGGTGTAGGGGCAACACACCGCAACCTCTCTGCAGATTTCCATTGCCTTTTCTGCATCGGCGTCGCTGGGTAGCACGACGTCGGCTTGCACCGCCGACTCCGCCACGCCGGCATTGGCGTTAAAAATAAGTTTGGTCAGCACATCTGAGTTGGGAATCGTCACCAGCCTGTCGTCGTCGGTATAGACCTTCGTGCTCCGCAGGCCAATTTGTTTCACTTCGCCATAGGCCTCTGCCAGCTTGATGCGGTCCCCGGTCTGGAACGGCCGGTCGACCACGACCACCATCCCGCCAATCAGATTTTTGATCAGGTCCTGCAACCCGAGGCCAATCGCCAGCGCAGCCGAGCCCAACGCCGCGAGGAAGGCATTCTTCGAAGGAGCGAGAATCTCCGCAGAGATGAGAAGCGCAGCGAACCAGATCGCGATGCGAAGCGGCGGTTCCACCTGGCGAAGCAGGAAGCGTAGCCGCGGGTTCAGCTTCTCCAGTCCATCGAGAAAGCCGCGCGTCCACTTCAGCAGAACCCACGCCCCGGCAACCAGGATCGCGACAAACAGGACCTTACCTGGACTGAGATAGTCGAGTACGTTGCCTTCCACCCCTGTGGCGGACGGAATCAGCACGAGCAATTCGCCGGACATTCTGTCGGTCCTCCTCATTCGAAAATCAGGTCAGGTTCGTGCCTCGCAGCAGATTGTTCACAAACCTCTGCGCCTCCGGATTCACTCTCAGCCCTGGATGGTCCGGATCGCGCTCCACTAAGCCAAGTGCCGTGAGGCGTTCCATGCGGCTCCGGCTGTGGTCTTGCGACTCGCAAAGAACCTCCGACAACTCATGCTCCGTCAACGAACCGTGCTCTTGAATGACCAGCAGGGTGAACTTATCTTCCTGAGCAAACTCGCTCCGGAACTGGCCAAACGCGGGATCGAGCGGCTGACGAATTTTCAGCGTCTCGCCTTGTACTCGCTCGATTGAGCTCAGCCACAACTGCAAGGCAGAGCGAAAGATGCCTTCGGACTGTTGAAAGAGAGAATCAAAAAATAGTTTTTGCGGAGAGTCCTCGATACCCAGCCATTGCTTCGCTCGGCTTACGCGCGGATCCCCCGCAGGCGGCGGGGCGAACTCGAGCCGCAAACCCGAAAGCCGGTGCCGCTCCAGGATCGCACTCTCCAGATCGGCGCGCGAGACGTTCATTGCGTTGATGCGATGCGAGAAGACGCGGTGCAGATGGGTTCCCGCGTCCAATACGCGAAACGACCGGTCGTTCATCACGATGATCCACAGCGTCGTCGAAGCGGTGTGATGAATCAGGTGCGTCAGATAGTGCGCAGCAGCAAACCCACCCACTTTCCTGAGGAAGATTCTCTCTGCCTCTTCGAGAATCAAAACGCGGCGCTCCTGCCGGATTGCGCTTTCCACATCGACGCCATCTCTTAACCTCAAAAGTCTGCGCAGGAAGGCATCCAACTTTGCCGGAGTCAGAATTCGCTCCTCAAACTCGGCTCGAATTAGTTGCTGATGCGCGAAGATCTCCCGTGTGGCGCAGTTCAGCAGGCTCGTCTTGCCACTGCCTCGAGCCCCGATCAACAGGCACGCTGCAAATCTGCCCGCCTCCCAATCTGCGACCGCCTGCTCCAGCCCCGCTAATTCCTGGTCGCGTCCCACGAGAAAGCGCCGGTCTTCCACCGGGGCCACGCGAAAGAGCAAGCGATAGAGCGCAGGAAGGTCGCTCTTGGCAGCGGGCAGCGACAACGTATCGCGCAATGTCGTGCGCCGGACGACCGGGGGCAGGGAAGGCTGTGAGGGCACTCTGCCGCCAAACGACTCCATCACCTGATCGACGCGCTTCGAGGCCCATCGGCCTGTACCGTGCAGAGAGGCCTCGGCCTTCAGGCGGCTGGCATCGGATGCTATGTCGACGAACATCCGGCGCCGCGGCCTCTCGAGTAGAGGCACCCACCCATACAGATCGGCTTCGATCGCAATCGAACCCTTTGATTGCCACTGCCAGAAAGCGTCGGCCGCCTTCGCATCCAGCCGCGTGAACTCAGGGGAAGCCTGCAAATGACCAACGAGAGAGGCGATGGCGTTGTGCCGTGCCTCTGCCATCGGGTCCAGCGTGTCGCTTGCTCGGCCCGGCGCAGCGTCGCTCCAATAGGCCATGATCTCTTTCGACTGTTCGGCCTCTCGCAGCGTGGCGGCGCTTCTCTGCCACAGGTGTTCAACCATTGCACGCATCGACGTGCGGGCATACCGCTCAAAGGCCTTCAGGAATGCAGCACGCACCTTTACGCTGCGTCGCCGAAGCCTCCATCGCTCGGCAGCCAGCAGTTCCACGCGTTCCGGTAGTCTCTGCGCGGCCTCTCTTTCGATGGGCAACGCCCAGGTGCGGAGCCGTTCTTCCGGTGTGACCAGTGCAAAGTTTGCCCCTGCAGGCCCGGCGGACCGCGATTCCTGCTCCAGCCAAACGAGCGTCTCAGTGGCATAAGTTTCGAGGTCGTCATGCTCCTGCTGCGACTCATTCATGTACCGCTGAACCGCGTCGAACCACACCAGCATCAGTTCGCGGAGAGCAATTTCAACTTCGAGCGTCGCCGTCAGCGCGCGAAGCTGCCGCCACCACGCATCGTAGACATCCTTCTTCGGAGGGGCCTCATTCTTGCCAGGTTTTGCGTGTTGCGCCCATTGCTCATACCGGTGCAATAAGGCCGAGGCCTCTTTGCTGCGGTTATTTCGGCGCTGTTCCCACGCATCCCGCTCTCGGGAATTGTTCCCGCTGCGCCAAATTCGCCAAGGTTCGCACAGGTCAAGAGCCGTCAGGACGAGCAGCGCTAGAAAACGCGCATCTGTGCGCGCCCGGGCACGCGCGACACCCTGAGGCGTCTCCTGATCGCAGACGCGCATCGCCTCAAGAACCCGCTTTACGGGCTGAAGCAACAGGCACTTCTGCACGGGGTCGACCAGAACCCTGCGCGTACTGTCTTCATACCACGCGCGAATCTCCTCCAGATGGGAATGCTCAGACGGAGCCTTCTCCACCTCCGCAAAAGCCTGCGAAGCTGCGTCTGAACAGTCCGCTAGCTCCCGCCATGCTGTCTGCAGTTTGAGGGTGAGGCGATCGGTGACGCTCGCGACCGGTTGCGTCAAAGGCTTGGGCGATGCAGCCATCGTAAGCTCCAAGCGGAAAGAAAATTTATACCGGCTGAGTCGACGGCGGCAAGAGCCGGGAGGGAACAGGTATCCGGCGACCTCGCTCTGGAAGCAAAGACTCATGCCTGACTGGCGGACCCAATTGGCATGTCCGGAGCGCGAGATCGCACTCCGGACATGAGATGCAGACTACGCTTGTCTCCTCGTATCCGGAGGAGGCACTCGCTGCACATCTACTTGCTGGCGGCGCACTGTGTCGCGAACCGTTTCGACGCGGTCCGTTCCTGTCTTGCCGATGACTACCTCTTCGGCGATGCGCGCCGACTTGCTGACGACGGCCTGCTCGGAGGTCTCCAAGACTTCGACGGTCTTCTCGGACCAGTCGATGTCCTTGATATAAGTAGGATCCGAAATGGCACGGCGCACCACTTCCGCATGCTCCTCGTGAAGAGTGACCTGCGCCTCCACAGGCTTCTCCGTCACGAAACGGCGAATGCGCGTCGTTCCTTCTTCCACCAGCCGCTTGCCGACCTCCAACTGCTCTTCGGCGAGCCGGATGACCTGGTCTTTGCTAACATCGCTCGTCAGCGGCTTGGCCGGCAGTGCCGCTGCCACGGCAGCAGCAGGGGCTATGGCCTCAGCTTTGGAGAGCAGACCAGCCTTCAATGCGCGGTCCTGAACATCGACCACGTTGTGCTGGTTCAGGATCCCCATCGCCTTCGGCACATCGGCATCCATCGTGCGCATGGTCAGAACAACGCCGCCCTGCTCGACGGCCTTGCTATAGACCTCAGCCTCATGTTGCTCGATGTCGCTGCCAAAAAGCCTGTGCCAGAGCCCAGGCTCGCGCAGCGCCGTCACACTCTTCGGCAACTCGGTGCTGCTGACGATGCTGATCTCATCCGGGGAAAACCCCGCTTTGATCAGGTTGTTCTTCGCCGCTGCGGCGTGGTCCGCTGTATCAAATAAAGTGACGATCTTTTCGTAGGTCATGGATTTACTTCTCCTCTTTGTCTTGGTTTGAGTCAGGTTTAGCCTCTGCTCCAGAGGCTGCCGAGGGGCCGATCGGATGACGGGTGATTACTGCCTCTTGTTTGCGGAGCGTGACGCTTTCCTGAAACCGCTCCGTTGTCCGGACTCGTCGAATTCGCACCTCCTCTTTCAGAACCAGGTGCCGCTCGACACGTACAACCTCCTCCACCACTGGAATGACCGTGACGTCTCCTTCCTGACGGATCGACGGCATCGCGTCGATGGTCTTTTCCACTGGAGTTCTTTCAATCTCAATCTGTTCGCGATGCAGCAACTCGTCGATCAGCTCTTCATGGCTGTGCGTGACGCGAGAGACCTGCACCCGGCTTGTCGGCACAACACGCTTCGAGACAGACATCGTCTCTTCAAAGAGCGGAATCTTCATCTCGCCACTCTGTTCGACCAGATGATCCGCAACCGGATTGAAAGCGACCGAAGGTAGATCAGCCATGGGGTAACTCCTCAAGGTCGTAAAAGACTCGGGCACCGAATTCACGTTGGATCGTCTGCAGGCAGACGCCACCGGGACGCGCATATGCTCGTCGCCGATTGGGCCGCCGCAGGATGGTCTTCTGCAAGCCCGGCAAGCGGCGCGAAGAGATTCCGGTCCAAAATGGTTTGCCGATGATGTAGGTTGCTCTCTCTCAAGAGAGCTTCAGATTCGCGTTGGGGAGAACGGCATTGTTATTGGTAAAGGCAGAACCGCGCAGAGGAAAACAATACGCCGGACAGAAGGCCCATCGTACGCTCCGGATCTGGCCCCGTTCCGAAAGCGTTTCCGATTCTACTCGCCGATTTGGCACCGCGCGTGACAGCCACGCGCCCGTCGGAGCCTTCCCTGTGGATAATCTCCTGCCATCAACTTCAGCAATTGCCACCGCGCAACTGTAGAGGCAGGAGTTCTCTCCAGCACACTCTTTAGCGGCTGCCCCCAAAAAAATCTTTGAAAATTCAACTATGGGGAAATCGGAGTAGGCGTGCGGTGATGAGGTTGATTGACGCCATTCGACCGATCGTGTTCGATGGAACTGGTGAACCGAAAATCCCCTCTTCCGGTGGACGTGCTGCTGCCGGAGATCACCTCGTCTCTGCTGCGCAATCCTAACCTTGTAGTCGAAGCGCCACCGGGCGCAGGTAAGACGACCCGAGTTCCCCCTGCGCTCCTCGGGATTCTCGTAGGCGAAGTGGTGGTTCTCGAGCCGCGTCGGATAGCGGCGCGACTGGCGGCGCGTCGAGTCGCATGGGAACTCGGCGAACAGGTAGGTGGAACAGTCGGCTACCAAGTCCGATTTGAGGAAGCTGTTGGACCGCGTACTCGGCTACGGTTTGTCACCGAGGGCGTCTTGACCCGGAGGCTGCTCACGGACCCCAACCTCAAAGGCGTGGATGCCGTGGTCCTGGATGAGTTCCACGAGCGCCATTTGGACAGTGACTTCGCGCTGGCATTGTTGAAGCGGCTGCAGCGAACGCGTCCCGATCTGCGGATCGTGGTGATGTCAGCTACGCTCGATTCCGCTCCTGTGGCGCGATATCTGGATGGTTGTCCAATATTGAGGTCCGAGGGCAGGCTGTTCGAACTCACGATCAAACATCTACCGCACTCCCCGGCGCTGCTACATGTGCAGGTGAAGAGCGCGGTGGAGTTGCTGCTCAACGACGAACACCTTGGCCACACCCTGGTCTTCTTGCCTGGGGCAGCGGAGATCACGGCGGACGATGCGGGAGTGCGAGGCTGTTGCGCACCGAGCCGGGCTGCTCATGCTGCCGTTGCATGGCGACCTGTCTCCGGAAGAACAGGACCGTGCTGTCTCGCCCAATCCGCAACCAAAACTCATCCTTGCCACAAATGTCGCGGAAAGTTCAGTAACGGTTGAAGGTGTGACCGCCGTCATCGATAGCGGTCTGGCTCGCTTCGCGACCTATTCGCCTTGGACTGGATTGCCGACGCTCCATGTCGGTCGCGTAAGCAAGGCCTCCGCAAACCAAAGAGCTGGTCGCGCGGGGCGCACGGGTTCCGGTTGCGTGCTGCGCCTCTTCCCGGAGGAGGATTACCTGCGCAGGCCTGAGCACGACACGCCGGAGATATTGCGTAGCGATCTATCCCAGCTTTGCCTGGCTCTACGGGCGATGCAAATTCACGACTTCGAAAACATTGATTGGCTGGATACGCCGCCGGTGGCGGCACTTCAAAGCGCCGAGTCGTTGCTCGATCGCCTGGGAGCTTCGGGAAAGATGGTTGACCGTCTGGCGCGATATCCTTTATCTCCCCGGCTGTCACGCATCCTGGTGGAGGCTATGGAGCGCAGTGTAGGTGAGGACGGGTGTGTCGCGGCGGCCCTGCTTGGGGCTGGAACCCGGAGCGAGAAAAACGACCTTCTTGACCTAATGGAGTCGCGGCCTGACTACCGGACGGTCCAGCATATTGCACAACTCCGTCGAATCGCTCGCCCTTCGAAGCAGGCTGAGCACGATGACGATGCGTTGCTCATATCCGTCCTTGCCGGTTTTCCCGATCGCGTCGCGCGACGGAGAGCAGGGAATCAGGTGCTGTTGTCGACAGGCGTCTCGGCGGAGATTGCAGGCGAGCCATCTGGATATGAGTTCATGGTGGCGATCGACGCTGAGGACCGGAAAGATAAGCCTCTTCCGCTAGTACGCATGACATCTCGAGTGGAGCCCGAATGGCTGATCGACCTGTTTCCAGATCGTGTTCGCGAAGAATCCAACGTAACATGGAATCGCGTCGCAGAGCGGGTAGAGGCTGTCAGTACTCTGATATACGACGATCTGGTGATTCAGGAGTCTCGAGACACTGTACCGGAGACGGAGGCTGGATCTGATTTGCTCTGGAGAAAAGCGCTGGAAATTGGCATCGAGCGGTTCGTTGATAGAGAGTCGCTGGAGCAATTCCAGGCACGGGTTGAGTTTGCTGGTCTTGTCCAGCCTGATGTCCCGCAGGCTCTGCGTGAATTGTGCTCGGGACTTCGGAGCTTTGCCGATCTGAAAGTCGCGGCGAAGGTTCTCGTTTTACTTCTTGAGCAAAAGACGGATTCGAAGCTTCTGCGGGAACTCGCTCCAGTGAGCGTCCGGTTGCAGAGCGGGCGTCAGACCAAGATTCATTACGGCGGCGACAAGCCTCCGTGGATAGCGTCTCGCCTTCAGGACTTCTTCGGGATGCGAGACACGCCGCGCGTTGGAGCCGACCGTACCCCGCTGGTTGTACACCTGCTCGCGCCGAACCAAAGGGCTGTGCAGACCACGACCGACCTTGCAGGATTCTGGGAGAGACTTTATCCACAAGTGCGCCGCGAACTGATGCGCCGATATCCTCGGCACTCGTGGCCAGAGAGCCCATAATCAGGAGTGGCGGAATGTCTGCGTCCGCTCTCGATAGACTTTCCTGCCGCCATCGGTCAGGAATCTGTGCCGGGTGTTCAGATGCGGTTGATGAATCTCGACCTGCGCTAACCTTACATGTGCGTTTGTGCAAATGCTGCAACGAAACCAGCAACACTATGAGAATGTACCGACTTGGCGTTACCCGACAAGACAGTGGATACGGCTCGCGTGGCCGCAAAACCTCGGCGTGTCTCTGGAGCGGAGCCTGTTCGACTGGTAGTGGCAATGTGCGCTAAATCAGTAAGGCGATTCAGGAGCAGCGGAGTCGTCGAGAATCCAAGGTAGCGTTGTAAAAGATGATCATCTCGTCGCCAGCGGCAGGATAATGTTTTCAACCAGCACAGGCCTTGTCACTCAGTGATCAACGCTGACACGCAGACACAACTGGAAATAATGATCTGAACAAACTGCGATCGATATCCCATCGCAAATGCAAGTGGAATGACTTTGCAGTGGAATCCGGTTGAGTGAGATGCAAAAAGTAGCTTCTCAACCGGAATCTCATTCCAGCCTTAGGGCCACGGTGATGCTAACAACCAGCCGGTCGCGAAGAAATTACATGTTCCTGCTAGCGCATGCTCGAATTAGTAGACAGGGAATCTTAAGAAGCCGGCCTATCTGGATCGATCAATAGAGACCATCGGTCACAGGTCACCAGGGCGTAGGCCACCATCGCCCAGATTCAGCAGGTGGGCTATCGTCTCCTGGCATTCCACAATCGCTCTCTGACGCGTCAACCCATACACCTTGGGATGAGAGATCAATAGAGCGGCGGTGCCATGCAGACAGCAGAAAATCTGCCGAACTCGCGCGTCCAGAAGAGAGTTTGAAACATCTGACGGTAAGACAGATCTCACGATGCTTTGGATGTCCTTTACGAACTCTTTTCCAAGTTGTTCTCGCTCTTCGATCACCACAGGATCGGGATGGCGAATGAGAAAGATAATCGAATAATGGTCAGGATAGGAAGCGGCAAAGTCGATCAATGCGGCGATAAAAACGCGCAGTTGCTCCCGCGGTCCATTGACTGCTGCCATCTGTTTGCTGATGCGTTCTGTAAAGCTCATATAAAGCTCTGTACAGAGAAATTGGGTCAAAGCCTCCTTGTTTGTGAAGTGGCGATAGAGAGCCATCGTGGAACAGCCGGCCTCCTCAGCCACCCTCCGCATCGACAAGTGTTTGTAACCTTCTTTGAGCAAGACCTTGCGAGCAGCCTCAATGATGGGTGCTCGGAGTCCCGATGTTTCCTGAATCGTTCTGGGTGAGAGATTCATACGGTCATTATCCATTAATGTGTACAGCGTACGCAAATTGGCGTACACTGTACACATGAACGTCGACACGAGGTCGTTCTTCCGAATGAACAGAACTTCCATTCTCTCGGTGATTCTTCTCTGCAGTGTTCAGGGTAGTGCGTTAGTCGCCCAGCAACGATCTCTGCCAGAAGATCTGCGGAAGAGTTCCGGCTGTGCGATGGCCATTTCTGTGCGTGACGCAGAACGCTGTATTACAACGAGCAACCATTCATCCCCAATTCCTAAGCTCGATTCTTCTCATACCTATACGCTAGCCGAACTCATCGATATGGCTGAAAGTGCGAACCCCGAAGGACGCATCGCCTGGGCAGAAGCGAAGGCCGCATTAGAGAGAGCAGGGATTGCCCACTCTTCGTATCTTCCACTTCTTACATTTGTTGCCGAAGGCAGCGATGAACGAACGATCGTTCCTTTCCCCGAACCTATTGCTCCACGCGGTTACGTGACAGTAGAGGTGCCGACCGCGGCAGCTCAACTGCAATTGCAGTACAGTCTTTTGAACTTCAGGCGCGGCCCCGAACTGGATAGCAGCAGAGCGCTTGAGGTGGCTTCGGCCCTGCGACTGGCTCGCGTCCATCAGACTATCGCTCGTGATACTGCGGTTCAGTTCTATCAGGCCCAGGAGGCCGTCGCACAACTGGTGGCTACTCAAACTATTCTCAAGACCGCCGAGACAGTCGAGAACAGTGCCAAGGAACAGTATGCGAACGGGCGCGCGACGCTGCCGGATGTACAGAATGCAGAAGCAGGAGCTGCCGAGGCTCGGTACGATCTCGCATCCGCGGAAGGCGAAGTGAAGAAGAAGAAGCTTACGCTGACGGAGACGATCGGCGTAGACCCCACGACAGAGGTAACGATCGTTCCGCAGGATGCGAATGCGTCGGAGACGTTTGAGGAGTCTGTCGAAGAGTTCATCGAATCGGCAAAAACAGTGCGACCTGACCTTATCGCTTATTCACAAGAGGTGAAGCACAACCATGATCTCTATCGCGCAGCGCGCGCCACCTATCTTCCCACGGTTGGCATCTCGGGCAGTGGTGGACAGACCTCTGAATGGCCGACAGCCGATTATGGTGTGCTCGGGCATGCCAGCGTATCGACATGGTCTGCCAAGGCTGAACTGAAATGGAATATCTTCGATGGTGCGCGCAGCCATCAGGTAGGTGAAGCGCTTGCCGAGGAAAAAGCATCCGTCGAACGACAAAGGGCAGCAGAAGATGCCGTTACCCGGCAAGTCTGGGGTGCCTATGTCGACTATCGGACAGCAATCGAACAAGAGCGCGCGTCGCAGGCGTTCCTGGAGTCAGCGCAGACCTCATATGACTCTTCTCTCGATGCGTTTGGTTATGGAGTTCGCAACCTGGTCGACGTTGTGCAAGCTGAGAAACAACTTGCGCAAGCCCGCTTCACAGTAGTTCGAGCACGCGCACGTCGTCAGCAGAGCGAGATCGAACTTAGTTATTCAACGGGTGACCTGCTCTCCGGCCGATCAAGGTCAGGTGTACGTCCATGAAAAACATCACTCATCCTTCAGCTCTTGCCATCGTATGTCTCGCAACCGCCGGGTGCGCGCGTAATCCGAACGTCGACATTGCAGGCTCCTATTTCCCTGGGTGGATGCTCTCACTTGCCGGAGCTGTTGTTGCAACGGGTGCAACCCATCAGCTACTCAAGCGAAAGGGAGTCATTAGAGATGCAGGCCATCCTGCACTGATCTATCCAAGCATGGTGCTTCTCTTTACGTGCTTGTTCTGGCTCTGTTTCTTCGCATGAGATCAATGAGGGCAATATGAATTGGAAGATCAATATGAAGCCAGGCCGCATAGTTGGGATCGGCATTGTTGCGACCGCGTTGATCCTGCTTCTGATTTCGACTCTGGAGGTCGATCACCATCCAAGGACGGATGACGCGACAGTGCGTGCGAACTCAATCGCATTTGCCCCTGAGGTGGAGGGACGCCTCGTAAAGCTGAACGCCAAGGACAATCAGATTGTTCACAAAGGCGACTTGTTGTTTGTGATTGATCCTCGCCCCTATGAATATGCTTTGGAGCAGGCAAAGGCCGATCAGGCGACTCTGGAAGGACTGATCGACGACGAGAGACGTCGAATCGCCACCGAACAGAGTGCGGTGGGTACAGCAAGAGCAGGGATTCTGGGGTCTCAAAGCGGAATCAGCGCCGCACAAGGTGCCTACGAGGCAGCCTCTGCGGCCGTCGAGCGAGCCGCTGCTGCTCAGTCCGCGGCCGACGCTCAACTGAAGTTTGCTCAAAATGACTACAACCGTATTGCTCCCCTTCTTACGAAACACTATGTGACCACGCAGCAGGTGGATCAGACACAAACTACTTTGCGTGTTGCACAGGAAGCATCTCATGAAGCGGCATCCCAGCTTTTGCAGGCTCAGGCACAACGCTCCGTAGCACTCTCTGCCGAGCAGTCGGCACATGCAAACCTACAGGCATCCCAATCGAAACTAGGAGAGGCCCAGCACACTGTCGACACCCTCGAGACTTTGACCGCGCAGCGCCTGAGTCGACAAGCGAAGGTTGAGCAGGCACAGTTGAATCTGGAGTGGTGCGAGGTCCGGGCCCCCTTCGATGGCTACGTGACCAACATGAATATCTCGGAAGGGGCATACGCTCATCCTGGTACTCCCATCTTCACCTTGATCGATACAACAACATGGTGGGTTCTGGCGAGCTATCGGGAGTCGAAGTTGAAGCATATCCATCCTGGTATGCACGTCGAGGTGTTTCTGATGGAACATCCTGATAAAAAGTTCGAAGGAGTCGTCGATAGCGTTGGCACAGCAGTTTTTCCAGAAGATGGTGGCTCGACGGATGGATTCCCGGCAGTAGACAGAACCCTGAACTGGGTTCATCTTTCGGCACGCTTCCCAGTGCGGATTAGAGTGACAAACCCGGATCCGGAGATGTTCAGAATTGGCGCTACGGCCATCACCGTGGTGCGGTGACAAGTCATGCCAGACTACCCGAAAGAAAATCAGCTCAGTTCCATCATCCGGCCGGAGCTGTCTCCGTCTCCTGGTCGCGTCGCGGGTAGCCTGAGAGACATGATCGGTGTCGTTTTGGCCGTGGTTTTGTGCATGACGCTGCGTGTTCCGGGAATTGCGTTGGCTCTTGCCATCTTGTTCCTGTTGCAAAGGGAGCATCCTGGAGTCACATTTCGTTCGGGACTTCAAATCGTCTCAAGTGCTGCTGCGGCCTGCGCTGCAACATTTCTGTGGGTTCAGTTCACCGATGGGACCGACCTCGCACGCTTCCTCGGATTTATCATCGTCATCTTCACCGCCGCTTTCGGCACGGCTGCAACACGGTTTCCTCTGTTCTGGTCCATCTTCGGGCTTTACGCGTCTCTGAATGTGGCCGCCTGGGACGCCCATCGTACTTCGAATGCAATCGTCACATCTTCGCTGTACAACCTTGCGTCTCTGTCTCTCGTTGTATTGTGCGCAGTTGTTGTCGACTATGCCTTCGCAACCCGCAATCCCGATGAGGTACTACAGCAGGAGATGCGAAAGCGTCTCGTCTGTCTTGCGTCGTTCTTTCACAAGCTGGCGGATTCGCAATCGACCTCCCGAAATGAAGCGCTGAGAACCGTTCACCATGAGCTAATCAGGTATGCGAATGCAGGGGACGTCTACCTGAATGAACTATACGATCAGATCCACGATGAAGATCAGAAGCTGGCTCGGGTGCCGCTCGGCATCTACTATCGAATCGGTCTCCTAACGCGCGTTCTCGATAAGAGCGCTCTATTAGGGTTTTCTACGTCAACCGGTTCGGAACGGCAGGATCACCGGGATGCCTATCAGATGATCGCTGCGCTTTGCGATAGCTTGCTGACGTTGGATGCCACAACCCCGATTCACACTGCGACTACTCCCATGCCTTCTTCGCTACGGGAAATCTTCCTGGAGTTGCAGCAGTACAGGGAAGTGCAACTCCAGATCCACGGGGCGAGCATCCGGCGCCCTTCCGGGCAGCGAAACCCATCCGCGATGAGTCTCTTCCTGCCGGGGGTCTTTGAATCTCCGGATGTGACTCTTCACGCACTGAAGCTCACTTTCGCCGCGACTATCTGTTACATCATCTATAACGCTGTCGCCTGGCCGGGCATCTTTACCTGTGTCGTCACAGTCCTCTTCACCGGACTGAGCTCAACCGGAGCAATGAAGCAGAAGCAACTGTATCGCATTCTTGGGGCGGCGATGGGTGGAGCACTCGGGATTGCGACTGTAAGTTTGCTGTATCCGAATACGGACTCCATTACCGCCCTAACACTGATTGTGGCTCCCGTTGCACTGCTTTCAGGATGGGTGCTGCGTTCTCCCAGAATCAGCTACGTAGGAGTGCAAATCGGATTCGCATTTTTCCTTACCGTACTCCCGGGATTCGGTGCAACGACTTCACTCTCTCCTGCTCGAGATCGCATCGCGGGAATTGCCTTAGGAATCCTAGTGATGTGGTTCATCTTTGATCAGCTGTGGCCAACCCGAACCAGCGATGCGCTGAAGACTGTTCTTTTTCGCATTCAGTCGGCGAGGGATCGTCTTCGCGGATTGGAGGAACGAAATGCTCAACAGATCGACGAGAGCACATTCGCTAAGATGCGTACGATGGTATCTTCCGAGCTGGCTCACATGCAGCAACTCGACTTCTCTGTCTATTTCGAAATCGGGTGGCACCGCAAACGAGAAATCGTTCAAAGCCGTCGTTTGATTAAACAAATCGAGGCTTCAGCCGCGGAGTTCTATGCATTGGCACTTCAACGCGAAGTGTAGCGACCGAGGCCGTTGTTCGCGCCCTTGGTCACGGCCTCGACTTGAGCGAACCTCGCCAGTCCATCCTGGAAGAACGCAGCTTCGTCCGGGTGAAAAGCGTTTCGATCGCGAAGCGAACGTGTAACGCGTCCCTGTCAGATCTTTATGTCGAATACGCTCCCATCTGTATGCCGTATCAGCTTCGCGCCTTGGCTTGCCGGACCATCTCGACGAGCACCGCCCGAGTGTCCTGCGGGGTAGCGACCTCGCGAAGGAAGTTGATTCGAGCACCTTTAACCCCATCTGTCGTCTTCAACCTTAGTGAAAAGCCCAGGCGATCGACCGAAGTCATCGTCGCCTCGGTCGCTTCGATCCCGGCATGCGACCGTGCCAGCAGGATCATCGCATCGACATGGTCAGCATTCATGTGTGTGAGGATGCTGGGCCCGGCATCGGCTAACGGGTCCGGGCCCGCGTGTTCGTAGTCCCGGGCCTCAACCCATCCCATCACGCCAAAGCCTCCGACGTAGTAAAGATCAATCGGCTGGAGCCGGAAGAAGTTGAAGTCTGAGAAGTCGACCCAGTACCGGCTATTCTCGTGGCGAGCCAGGTATCTCTCCCGCACGCCAGCTACATCTTTCTCGGGGACAGATTCGGAGTTACCGATCAGGGTTGCCCTGGCGGCTCCAAGCGCATCACCATCGGTCCCCGCTTGCCCGACGAAGAGGCTGCATCGGGAGTCGGCCTTCATGTTCTGGGTGTGCATGGCCATATTGCTTATGAGGAAGATGGGCCGCCCGATAGAATCGAGCGCGAAAGGCATCAGCGAACCGAAAGGAAATCCCGGATGCTTGCGGGAAATAGTCGACAGGGTGGCAACCGAGCTCAGTGACATGAGAGTACGGACACGCTCAGCGTGGGTTGGCTCTGGTAACTGCGGCAGAGCCGGTCCGGTGAATGCGTGCTGACGGGGTGCAGTAGTTTCGCTCGACGACATGGACTTCCTCGCGTTTCTCCTATGGTAGCGGTTCCACCCACCTAACACAGGCCCTGTGGACGGTTCGTCCCCGGCGGGCTCCCACACACGTTTGCCGCCCCGCTGTACCGCAGATAATAGGTGGAACCGGGAAGTGAATTTCCTTCCCTTGTGCATCGCATAATTGGCCCGGAGATGGCCGTTGCTGGCGTAGGCCGGTTTCAGGTAAGGGTAGGTTCCGTCCGTTAATCGGACTCGAACGTAGAGCTGCACGGGTGACTTCATTTTGGTATCGCCTCTTAGGCTGATACCGTTGCCACCCTCACGACCTCAATTATGCCCTCAGAATTGGTAACAGCCCTTGGTAGGAGAGTCGTTTGTCTCTCTCTAAGTTCTGATACAGATTCACTTACAAATTTATGGCGGAGAGTGAGGGATTCGAACCCCCGATAGCCTTGCGACTATGTCTGATTTCGAGTCAGGTGCATTCAACCGGGCTCTGCCAACTCTCCGCGTTCCTCTATTTTATCTCACCCATGCGAGTTGCGGCATCCCTATCGCCCTTGATCGAAAACCCGCGCATTTATCCTCAACTCAAGGGCAAAGAAAAATAGTGGATCGCCAATGGACTCCCGGATGGACTCCCAGCCTCGAGCAGTGGCTGCGCGAGCAGGCCCTTGCGGCCGGCTTCGACACCGCGGGCATCGCCTCCGTCGATCCCACGCCCAACGACCTCGATGCTCAGCGCTTCGCGGACTGGATCGCTCAGGGCCGTGCCGGCGAGATGGACTACCTCAAGCGCCGAGACGACCACGGCACCCTCCTTCGCAGCGCCGTGCAGGTTGCCGTCCCCTGGGCTCGTTCCGTCGTCGTCTGCGCCCTCAACTACGACGCCTCCGCGCCGTTCTCCACCGACCCTGCGCCCGCCAACGCCGGCTGGATCGCCCGCTACGCCTGGAGCGGTCAGCCCGGCCAACCCGGCTCCCCCAACCCCGCCGACCTCATCCCCACCGACTACCACACGCAGCTCCTCACCCGCCTCCGCACCCTCGAGGCCGCCATCCAGCAGCGATTTGCCTCCGAAGAAATTGAGACCCGCTGCTACGTCGACACCGGCCCACTCGTCGAGCGCACCGCTGCGGCCCGCGCCGGCGTCGGCTGGATCGGCAAGAACACCTGCGTCATCAACCAGCAGCTCGGCTCCTGGCTCCTCCTCGGCGTCGTCATCACGTCCATTCCAGTCGCTGACGGCGTCGCCTTCGACATCGCGCCCGACCGCTGCGGCTCCTGCACCCGCTGCATCGACGCCTGCCCCACCGACGCCCTCGTCGCCCCGCACCAGATGGACGCCTCCCGCTGCATCGCCTACCTCACCATCGAGAAGAAGGGAAGCATCCCCGAAGAGCTCCGCGCCCCCATCGGCCGCCAGGTCTTCGGCTGCGACATCTGCCAGGACGTCTGCCCCTGGAATCGAAAATCTTCCGCTGGCAATTCTCAGATGCAAAGAGCAGACGACATGCTTCCGCGCCATCAACTCGTCAACCCCGCGCTAGACTGGCTCGCCAACATGGACTCCGCCGAGTTCAAGCGCTGGTTCAAGGGCTCACCCATTGAGCGCACACGCCGCAAACGCCTCCACCGCAACGTAGCTATCGCCATGGGCAACACCGGCGACCCGCACTTCCTCCCCCAGCTCGAATCCTGGGCCACCAGCCGAAGACCCCATCCTCGCCGAAGCTGCCACCTGGGCCATCCAGCAAATCAACCACAGCGATTAGACCGTCAGTCCCCAAACTTCTCAATTGGCAAAGTTTCAGCGCGCAAGCTGGAATCCTCTCAATGCACGCCCTCTGCTAGCATCTCAATAAAGCGGCAGGGCCCTGCATCCTTATGTCTCTCATCGTTTCCGATCAAACCGAAAACAACAAGCCCGAGCTGCTGCCAAAGCCCATCGGGGACGTCCGGTCCGTCCTTCCCGACCAGGGCTTCCTCTCAGAGGTTGGCGCCCTCGCGCGCTACATGGCGCGCACCGAGGTGCACACCTACGCCTTCTCGGTCGCCGCGAACACCATCCTCTCGCTCTTTCCCTTCATCGTTCTTCTCCTCACTGTCAGCCGCAACGTCTTCCACTCCCGCGCCATGGAGGATGTCGTCAGCGACATGATGAAAAATCTCCTCCCAGTCGGGCAGGACTTCGTCATGCGCAACATGCAGCTCCTCACCCACCCGCACAAAAACACGCAGCTCTTCTCGCTCGTCATGCTCCTCATCACCTCCACCGGAGTCTTCCTTCCTCTCGAAGTTGCTCTCAACGGCGTCTGGGGAGTCCGCCAGAACCGCAGCTACCTGCACAACCAGGCGGTCTCGCTCGGCCTCGCGCTCGCCGTCGGCATCCTGGCAATGGCGTCGGTCGCGTCCACCGCCAGCCAGCAGACCATCCTCTCCTGGATCTTCATCGGCCACACCGACAACGTCGTCTTCCACTTCATCTCATATCGGCTTCCTGCGCCTCTGCGCTGCTCTCGCCAGCATTCTGCTCTTCTTCCTCATCTACTGGGTGCTGCCGTATCGCAAGATTCCCGCCCGCGCCGTTCTCCCCACCGCCATCGTCATCGGGCTCTTATGGCAGCTCGCCAAGGTCCTCTATATTCACGCGTTACCATGGCTGGACTTCCAGTCGGTTTACGGGCCGTTTTATATTTCAGTAGGCTTGATGATGTGGGCTTTCCTCTCCGGGCTTCTTCTGCTGGCCGGAGCACATTTTTCGGCCACACGCTACACGCTGAAGCTGGCCCGCGAGGCAGAGGAGGAGGCGGCGCACGATGCAAAACCCGAATAGTCCGGACACGCCGCCATCAGGAATCCTCTCGCGGCTGCCGACAGGCCTCACCGGAGCTGTCTTCTGGCTCGGCCTCTGGTTCTGCGTCCTCTACATCCTTCGCCGCTGGATCCCCGGCGGCTTCGGGACCTTCCTCGGTGTCGTCCAGATCTTCGTCGGCATCGCACTCGTCGCTGTGGCTATCCCATTCCTCTGGCGGTTCGTGCGTCAGCGCATGCTCTGGAGCCTGCGCAACAAGCTCGTCCTCACCTACCTCCTCATCGGCCTCGCACCGGTTGTTCTCTTCGTCACTCTCGCGGGCGTCGTGGCCTACGTCGCGGCCGGACAGTTCGCGATCCATCTCGTCGACTCCCGCATTCTCAACGAGCTAAGCCAGATGAGCACAGAGAACGAGCACCATGCCGACCTCGTCTCCCAGGCCCTCCAGCACAAGGTCCCCGGCTTCACGGAGCTCTCCCTAGAACCCGCCGCCGAGACCGAGCGCGTTAACACGCTCGACATACCGCGCTTCAAGCTTCCTCGCGACCACCAGGCCTTCATCAACGGAACTCCTCTCGCCATCGGTTCCAAATCCTCCTTGGCGCACACCAAATCTCCATGGGGCCTCCCGCCCTGGGCCACCGAGCTCCCGGGTGGACACTTCGACTCGCTCGTCCTCGACGGCAACGAGCTCTATCTCGTCGCCATTCACCAGGAGCGCTGGAACGATGGACGTCTCTTCACCTACATGACCAGCACGCCGGTAGACAACCGCGTTCTCAACCTCGTCGCCGAAGGCCTCGGCCTCACTCGCCTCTTGCCCGAAAGCACCTCGAACGACGACCGCGCGCGATCCACGCCAGCCCGCGCTCGTCCGGTGCCATATCTCAACCGGCAAGCGGGCAACCGGCCAACGGAGCCTCATGGATTGTCGGCGGAATCGAACCGCCCGGCGTCAACCTCATCGATCTTCCCGTGCGGTTTCCCTCCACCCAACCCGTCACCATGTGGGAAGCGGGCAAACCGGACAACATCCTCGTTACCATCGAGTCGCGTCCCTCGCTCCTGCTCAACCAGCTCTTCGGCTCCTCATACGGCGGCTTCATCACCAGCGTCCTTCGCGTCTCTCTCATCATCCTTACGCTCCTCTTCGCCATCATCGAGATAATCGCCCTCTGGGCGGCTCTCCGGCTCAGCCGCACCGTCACCAAATCCGTCGCCGACCTTTACAGCGCCACCCTGCACATCGATCAGGGTGACTTCAACTACCGCATCGGAGTCACCAGCAACGATCAGCTCGCCGAACTCAGCCGCTCCTTCAACACCATGACCGGCTCCCTCCAGCGCCTACTCCAGGAGCAGAAGGAAAAAGAGCGTCTCCAAAACGAGCTCTCCATCGCCCAGGAGGTCCAGGCCAACCTCTTCCCGCTCCACGCCAAAGGCATCGCTCAGCTCGATCTCCACGGCGTCTGCCGTCCCGCCCGCTCTGTCTCTGGCGATTACTATGACTTCCTCGTCTTCCACGAGAACGCCCACAACGGCTCCTCCAGCCGCACGGAGACGGGCGTGGGCATCGCCCTCGGCGATATCAGCGGGAAGGGAATCAGCGCAGCGCTCCTGATGGCCACATTGCACTCCGCAGTCCGCGCCTACCGCTTCGCCAGCGAAGAGCTCGTCTACAGCGAGTCTCCCGTCGACGGCCTGTTCGTCAGCCGCGAGGGCAACGGCGCCGGTCGCGATGTGCTCTTCCAGTCACCCGGCCGCATCCTTGCCTTGTTGAACCGCCACCTTTATCGCAGCACCCAGCCAGAAAAATACGCGACGCTCTTCCTCGCGCACTACGACGCGGCCTCGGCGAAACTCACTTACTCGAACGCCGGCCAACTTCCTCCGCTGGTTCTCGCACCCAACGGAACCGTTCGGCGCCTTGACAAAGGCGGCACCGTCGTCGGCCTCATGGACGGCATGCACTACGAAGAGGACAGCTTCCACATGCAGCCCGGCGAGATCCTCGTCGCCTACTCCGACGGCGTCACCGAACCCGAGAACGACTTCGGCGAGTTCGGCGAAGAGCGCCTCATGGAAGTCGTCGCCCGTTACCGCGACCAGCCCCTCCACATCATCTCCAACCAGGTCATGCTTGCCCTCGACGCCTGGATCGGCGCCGAAGAACAACCAGACGACATCACCCTGGTCCTCGCCCGCCAACCCTGAACTAATGCGACGGGCTCGGGTGTCTCTCAATTTGGAGAGTAAACAAACCGGACCACCCGGTTCTTAGCATGGCACTCATCGCTGTCATCTGTACAAGCTGGATACCTCATCCCCCATGGCACAGCCAGCTTGATTCGATTCTCCGCAATGCCTTTGCGTATCAGAAGTTCTTTGACCCACTCCGCTCGTCGTAAGGAGAGATTCATGTTGTAGGCTGCGGTGCCCGTCGAGGAGGTGTAACCTTCGATGTAAAAACGAGTACCCGCATGATCCTTCATCCATTGGACATCGGCATTTAAGGTGTCCTCGTCCAAAGCATGGTCAAAGCCATCATGGGCGAAGGTGATTTTGTGTATGTTTTGGTTGAAAGCTTCCTCCTCGGGACCGTACAGAATCACTCTTGGTTTTGCCCAATAATCAACCCAATAGGCATCGCCAGACGCTTCTGCAGGACCCATTGCAAATAGCGGGATGCTGATCATAACAAGCATTGTGGCGGCAACGAGAACAAGTCGGCATTTCATGGGTGTAACCTCCATTCAATCGATGTGTAAGAAGCCAAGAAAACTTCCACTCGCGGCGAACTGTGCGATGTCAAGGTTAGATCCTTCATGGAGCCACATGCTAACCACCCGGCCGCACTCAAGCTACTAAGAGAACTACTAGCTCACGATGAATTTTTCGCGGCGACTCAAGGCCAACGCACGCTCCCAGTGTCCCGGGTCGCTGTAGAATATCCGCCAATCCTGCACCTCGAGTCTTTGGGCCATTGCTACGGAACCGGTAGCCGCCTCCTTCCGTACTGCGGAGAAGCCACACGTGTCACGAACGGGATCGGAGGAACGAATGCTGGCGGATCTGCGCGACGCGCTTCGACAACTGCGTAAGGCACCGGGCTTCACAACGACGGCCATCGTCACGCTGGCATTAGGCATCGGAGCCACGACGGCGATCTTCACTCTGGTCCATCAGGTGATGTTGAAGTCGCTGCCCGTGACGAAACCGGACGAACTCTGGCGCATCGGCGACAAGATTCGCTGCTGCAACTGGGGCGGATACACCCAGGGAAGTGACGGTAATTTTTCGCTGTTCTCCTGGGAGTCCTACAAGATGTTTCGCGACCACACCCCGGAGTTCACCGATCTGGCCGCGCTTCAGGCCGGAAATGCGCCCCTTGGCGTTCGCAGAGCAGGATCGCAGGCGCAGGTCGACACACGCAACGGAGAATATGTCTCCGGAAACTTCTTTCGAACCATGGGTGTGCAGCCCTGGATCGGCCGCCTCATGACCGACGCGGATGACAAGGAAGGCGCGCCATCGGTGGCTGTCATGAGCTATCACGTCTGGAAGGAGAAGTACGGCTCCGACCCTTCCGTTGTTGGTGCCACCTATCAGATCAATGGCAACGCATTCACCGTAATCGGTGTGGCTCCGCCGGGATTCTACGGAGCCAAGTTGGCAGGCTGGGGCATGCCCGACCTCTGGCTGCCGTTGACCACAGAGTTGTTGATCGATGGCGATACTTCGCGCCTGAAAAGGCCGAATGGAAACTTTCTGGATCTGATCGGAAGGGTGCGTCCGGGAGTCGATCCGAAGACTCTCGAGGCCAAGCTCAGGGTGGAGCTCCACGACTGGTTAGCCAGCCACGTGGCCGACATGCAGCCGAGCGAGAAACAGCTCTGGCAGCAGCAGACCCTCCATCTGACTCCCGGCGGCGCAGGGGTAGCCACCATGCGGGATCAATACCAGGCCGGGCTGAAGCTCCTGCTGATCGCAGCAGCGTGTGTGTTGCTGGTGGCATGCGGAAATCTTGCGAACCTCATGCTGGCGCGCGGATTAAAGGATCGCGGCCAAACCTCCGTTCGCGTGGCTCTCGGTGCTTCACGGCAGAGGCTCGTCCGCAAAGCTCTGGTCGAATCTCTCCTGTTGGCGCTGATCGGTGGCGTTCTCGGAATAGGCGTGGCCTACGCCGGCACCAGGCTAATCCTTCATCTCGCCTTTCAGATCGGCGGCTCGAACCACTTCGTTCCCGTCAGTGCGTCGCCATCCTGGCCCGTCCTGCTCTTCACCCTGGGAATATCGGTGTTGACTGGAGTCATCTTCGGCATCGTTCCCGCGTGGTTGACCTCGCACGCGGACCCAATCGAGGCGCTGCGAGGCGCAAACCGTTCGGTAGGTGGCAATCGCTCATGGATGCAGAGGTCGCTCGTCATCGCGCAGGTAGCCGTGTCGCTGGTGCTGCTGTCGGCAGCAGCGCTGCTCGGTAGGAGCCTGCGAAACCTCCAGCACCAGAACTTTGGATTCGAAACAGACGGCCGCTACATCGCCTGGATCAATCCGATGCTGACGAACTACAAGCCCGAGCAACTCGAGCCAATGTTCGAGAAGATTGACGACCGCCTGACTCAGATTCCAGGTGTCCGGAAGGTTGCGCCGGCTCTCTATGCGCCTATGACGGGCGACAATTGGAACGAAGGGATACGCGTCGCAGGCAGACCCGAGCCCGGAGCCAAAGAAGACACCAGCGCATCTTGGTCACGCATCATGCCAGGATTCTTCGAAACCATCGGCGCGAAGATGGCGCTTGGTCGGCCCATCACTGAGGATGACACCGCGACAACACGCAAGGTAGCAGTCATCAACGAGGCCTTCGCAAAGAGGTTCTTCAAAGACAAGAATCCTATTGGAGAGCACTTCGGAATAAACAAGATTCAATACTCGAATACTTACGAGATCATCGGAGTCGCGAAGGACATGCGGTATCTGACCTACGACTACAAGGATCCGATACACCCGATGTTCTGGGTACCCGAAGCCCAGGCTATACAGTACGCGGATAAACCCTCCGATAGCAACGATATCTGGTCGCATTACCTGTACAACATCGTGCTTTGGGCACCGGGAAATCCGCCAGGCCTCGAACAGCGCGTACGCAAGGCTCTGGCCGAGGTCGATCCAAATCTTGTTCTCTACGGGGTCGACCCTTACTCCGAGGTCGTGAGCTCGGATTTCCAACAGGAGGATATGATTGCAACCCTGACGACGCTCTTCGGCGTCCTCGGATTGCTGTTGGCAGCCGTCGGCCTGTACGGCGTGATGGCCTACATGGTCGAGCAGCGCACAGGCGAGATCGGCATCCGCATGGCGCTCGGCGCAGACCGCTGGCACGTGGTCACGATGGTGCTGCGAGGCGCCTTCTCGCAGGTAGGAATCGGACTGGCGATCGGCCTTCCGGCAGCGATTGGGGCAGGGAAGCTGATGAAGGATCAACTCTTCGGAGTAAAGCCCTGGGATCCAGTCATGCTCCTGTTCGCCACGCTGCTGCTCGCACTGGCGGCCGTGCTTGCTTCCGTGATTCCGGCGCGCCGCGCAGCCGGGGTTGAGCCAATGGTGGCGCTCCGGAACGAATAGAGGAGCGACCCTCGAGTCCGATACCCGATACCTGATACACGAACATTGAAATGCCTGCCCTAGGGTTGTCTTTTCCACAGCCTGTGGAAAAATAAACTTCAAAAGAGTGACATTTTTTAGCGGCCGAAAAACCACCATCCAACGCACCACAAAAGACCATCAACTCACCACAAATTCACCACAAAAAACCATCCAGAAAACGTACGCTTTCCCAGAACCCCCCTCAAAAAACGCCCATAAATCCACAAAATTTCGCGTTCCCCGTCGCCGGATTTTTTCCAAAATTCAGGGCTTCTTCTGAAGCGCCTTCACCGCAATCGAATTCGGAGAAATCCCCGCCGGCATGATCGTAAACAGCGCCGGCCCCCCACGACCCTCCGTCCTAATCACCGCAACATCCCCGGAATGAGCATCTGCGGCCAGCAATAGATGCTCATCCTCCGAAAAAGCCAGTGCATCCGGCGCAGAACCCGCCCGCACATTCCCCACAAGTCTCCCATCATCAATGCTATAGACGCCAATCGAATCCGCCCCATAATTCGCCACCCAAAGCGTCCCATTGTCCGCGCTGACAACCCCCCAAACCGGCTTGCTTCCAATGACATACGTCCCACCGACCTCGTTCGTCCACGTGGAGATCTCCGAAACACTATCCGAACCCGAATTCGAAACAAAGATCTCCCCGCCATCCGGCTTCATAGCTAGGTGAACCGGTGTCTTCCCCACATCCAAATACGCCAGTAAGTGGTCTGTCATCAACGCCGAATTCTGTTTCGCCGCCCACGATCCCGGTGCCGCCGCAAGCCCAACAGCCATGACCTGATGGTCCCCTGTACAAGCCACAAAAACCTTCGAAGAGTCCGGCAAAATCACCGCATCCTCAGCCCCGGCGCATCCCGAAAACGCCGCCCGCAGCTTCGGCGCGGGTACATTCGAAGCCGCTGCATCATAAGGGGTTATGTCAAAGATCGAAACACTGCCACTGCCTCGATTCGTAACCACCAGGCTTCGTCCATCCGGCGAAACCCGCACCACCCCCGGCACCTCACCCGTTCCAGCCACAGCGATCTCCCGCCGCCGGTCCACGTCAATCACGCTCAGGGTATTCGACCCGGAATTCGTCACATACGCTCGATGTCCCGTCGGCTCAAATGCAACAAAAGAAGGCAGATGATGGACGGAGATCGTTGCTGCCACCCGGTTGGCCTCCGCATCGATGACGGAGACTGCCCCTGACTGCGTGTTGACGACATAAACCTCATTGCGGACAGGGTTTGCGGCGACATGGGTAGGATTGACCCCGACCTGTAAAGTGCGGTCCTGCCGCAGATAGACCAAATCCAGAACCGACACGGTGTTCGATCCGCCATTGCTGACGTAGGCAAATTCACGGTAGCCGTCAGGAACGTCGGGAAAGCTGCTGCGTCGACACCCTGAGATTCCGGTGAAAAGCGCACACAGAGAGGCAGCAACAGATCGTCTAAAAGTCGTTCGAAGGGGCGTTAGCACTATTCGGAGTCTATCGAGGCGGCGAGGTAGCGGCAAGCAAAAGGCTTACCAGAAGAAAGTTTTCGCGAGTCGCGAAACTATTGCTTGGCAGGTGTGTCTAGGAAATGGATGCGGTACGTTGATTTCACAATCTATCGCGTCATTTTGCACCTAATTCTCGGACAACGAAGCTGCGATCCTTTGTAGCTTCGTTGATTTTTTTCAATATCGCCGGTCCTTGGTGCGAAACCAGTTCCAGGCTATCCACCCAAAATATCCACCCTGAACGATCAGAACCGTGGCATAGGCCGCGAGCAGATGACGATGTGCCATCGTGCTGGTATCGAAGAACGAGTGCCATGTCATTGAGGAATCTCCAAAGAGGCTTCAATAGCCTGAAGCGCGGCTTCCTGCTCGGCTAACTGACGCCCGCGCTCCAGTGCAAAACGGAACAACAGAATTAACACACCCCAAAGAGCCCAGCCCGCCAGATTCCAGAAGAACGCCGGGAGCATGGACTTATCCATACCAGCGTTGGCACCCCCGCCGAAGACCGGTGCGGGGTGTTGGGTGCGCCACCATCGGATGGACATGTAAACGATCGGAACATCGACCGCAGCGAAGATGGCGAGGACCGCAGCGAGGGTCTGACTCTGACCGGCAGATGAGAACCGGCGCAACATCAGGTAACTGACGTAGAGAAGCCAAAGAATCAGCATGCTGGTGAGGCGGGCATCCCAGGTCCACCATATGTTCCAGGCGACGCGTCCCCAGATCATTCCGGTCACGAGGCAGATGCTCGAATAGACCACCGCGACCTCGGCTGAGGCCAGAGCCAAGGCATCGGCAGTGAGTGCCTTGAGCGGATCGCGGCTGCGCCAGAAGAGGTATGCAAGTGAGGCGGCGAAGTTGATGTAGGGGAAGAGCAGACTCAACATCGCGATGGGGACGTGATAATAAAAAACTCTGCCGATATCGCCCTGGGCGGCGTCCGCTGGGGTCAGGAAGATAGCCTGACGGAAACCGACGACAAGCACGGCGATGGCGATTCCGAACCAGAGCCAGGCGACGTTGCGGAGAGTAGGGGTGCGCTGCTCCATATCAGCTAGTTTATCGCGAAATACGTTATTCGGCGTTGAGGACGGTTTCAAAGAGCAGGATGCCGATAGTGGTGAAGATGATGTCATAGCCTGCCAACTGCTTGATCCAGGTACCGATCTGGATGAAATCGAGGTCCGCGGTTAGGACTCCTGTGGTTGCCTGGACCATTGCCAGAAGCGCGGGCAACGAAATGGGGAGTAGCAGGAGGGGGAGCAAGAGCTCGCGATTGCGGGCGCGCAGCCCAAGCGCGGCGAAGAAGGTTCCGTTCACCACGAGAGCCCATGTTCCAAACGGGAGGATCAATGCCAGAAGCCAAACATTCCCGAGCACATGGAGATTGAAGAAGACGATGAAGATGGGGGCCAGCACTGCTTCGACCAAAAGGACGAAGAGCATATTGGCGATCACCTTGCCGAGAAAGAGGGCGGACGGTGGAGATGGAGCCATTCGTTGAGCTTCGAGGACCTGGTTGCGCAACTCCCGGGTCCACGTCTGATTGAGAGCGGTGATGGAGGCGAAGAGAATCGCGACCCAGAGGATGCCTCCGGCGATTTGGCGAGTGGTGGTGGGGTAACTCGTCGGGTCGAAGGCGAGGCCGAAGATAACGACGACGAGGAGCGCGAAGAAGAGCATTCCGTTGACGGAGTCGCGGGAGCGCCACTCGAGGCGGAGATCTTTGCGGAGATGATCTAGGATGTGGCGCAGATAAGTCATGCTTGATTTTTTGTGAGATCCGCGACGGTTGCGTCGGCCGCCCTAAGATAATCCGCAGGCGCGAGGAGGAGTTGAAGGCCTCGCTGTCCGGCAGATACCGAGATGACGTCGAAAAGTTCGATGGTCTCGTCGGCGTAGGCAGGAAAGGTCTTTTTTGCTCCCATGACAGTGACACCGCCGCGAATATATCCAGTGAGGGGTTCTACTTCTTTGAGTGGAGCTAGTTCCGTCTTTTTTGCTCCAGTTGCGTGGGCAAGTTTTTTTAGATCGAGTTCGGAGTCGCCGGGGACAACCGCGAAGAGATGGTCGCCTGCATTCGTTTGGGCGAGGAGTGTCTTGAAGACCTGCTCGGGCGGGAGGTCGATCTTTCGGGCGACAGAGATGGCGGTGAGATCGTCGGGGTCAACCTCGTATGCGCGGAGTTCGTAGCGAATGTTGAGAGAGTCGAGCAGCCGCGCGGCGTTGGTCTTGGCTGGGGGCGTGGTCTTCACCCCGTAGCCTCAAGGATTTGACCATTGCGCATGGTCAGAATATTGTCTGCCAGGGGTTGGGCGAGGGCGGCCTGGTGGGTCGTGATCAGGATGGTGCGTCCGTTGGCGCCGCCTGCGACCGGCCAGGTGCGGAAATCGGCGAGGAGTTCGATCATGTGTTTGGCGGAGGCTGCGTCCAGATTGGAGAAAGGCTCGTCGAGGAGGAGGAGTTCGGGATCGCTTTGGAGGACACGGGCAAGTGAGGCGCGCTGCCTCATGCCTTGCGAGTACTGACCTACGGGGCGTTTGAGCGCTGGATCGAGACCGACGGCGCGCAGAGCCATCTCAGGACTGCCGACGCAGGCGCAGCCACCCTCTCGGTGAAGGCCGGCGAAGTATGAGAGGTTCTCCATTGCGGTGAGTTCGTCGTAAAGCATCGGCGAATGGCTCATGTAGGCGATGCGGCGACGTTGTTGACGGGGGGATTCAGAGAAGACGGAGACGGTGCCCCGAGTGGGCGTGAGCAGGCCAGCGACGAGTCGCAGGAGAGTGGACTTGCCGGCGCCGTTTTCGCCGAGGATTACGGTGCAGGTTCCAGCCAGAAATGTTGTCGTGACGTTGCGGAGAGCCGCGAACGCGCCGTAAATCTTGGAGACGGCCTCGAGTTGCGCTGCGGCGACGAGCGTTTCGGTGCGGATTGGGGTTACGGTGGACATGTCTAAGGTTTCGCCACTTCAAATTCTTCCTTCATGCGAGTATAGGGCTATTGGCTGCCAGATTGGCAGCGTGAGACACGTCTGGAGAACGAATACCTTGAAAATGATTGGCGCTCTTTTCTGTGTCGGGATGATGGCGACGACTGTTCACGCGCAACAGGCGCTATCGCTCGACGCCGCTTCGCGACAGTTGTCGCACGACATCTTCAAACAGTTAATTGAAATCAATACGACGGACTCGGTGGGGAGTACGACGGTTGCGGCTGAGGCGATGAGACGTCGGCTTCTGGATGCGGGTTTTGCGGCGGAGGATGTGGTCGTTCTGGGGCCGAATGAACGCAAAGGCAATATGGTGGCACGGTACCGCGGACGGGCGGGAAGCGCGAAAAAGCCTGCGTTGATTATTGGGCATCTCGATGTTGTGGAGGCGAAACGGGAAGACTGGACGACCGATCCGTTTGTATTTACGGAAAAGGATGGGTATTTTTACGGGCGCGGCACGCAGGATATGAAGGAGTCGGATGCGGCTTCGGTGGCTACGTTTATTCGTTTGAAACGGGAGGGATTCGTGCCGGATCGCGACATTATTCTCGCGCTGACGGCGGATGAGGAGGGTGGCAAGTCGAATGGGGTGGACTGGCTCGTGAAGAATCATCGGGAGCTGGTGGATGCGGGGTTTGTGCTGAACGCTGATGCCGGCGGGTTGAACACGGAGAAGGGCAAGCCGGTCAATCTCGGCGTTGAGGCTACGGAGAAGCTCTATGCGGACTATCAATTGATGGCGACGAATCCTGGCGGTCATAGCTCGCTGCCGAAGAAAGACAATGCGATCTATCATCTGGCGGATGCGCTGGGCCGGCTTGAGATTTATCAGTTTCCGTTTGAACTGAATGCGGTGACGCGCGCTTATTTTGAGGCGATGGCGAAGATTGAGTCGGGGCCGGTGGCAGGGGATATGTTGGGTGTGTTGAAGACGCCTGCGGATGCAGCGGCGGTGGCGCGGTTGTCAGAGAGCCCGCTGTACAACTCGACGATGCGGACGACGTGTGTGGCGACGATGGTGGAGGCGGGGCATGCGCGGAATGCGCTTCCGCAGCGCGCAGTGGCTAATGTGAACTGCAGGATATTGCCTGGGCACACACCGGCGGAGGTTCGGGCGGAGTTGACGAAGGTGATTGCTGATCCGAAGGTGGAGGTGCAGCTGGTGAATAATGCCGGTGCGTTGAGTGACCGGGATGAGAATGAGATGTCGGTGACGCCACCCCCTTTGAATGAGGAGGTATTTGGGGCGTTGCGGTCGGTGGTGGGGAAGATGTGGCCTGGGCTGCCGATTGTGCCGGAGATGGAGACGGGGGCTTCGGACAGCAAGATTACGATGGCGGCGGGAATGCCGAGCTATGGATTTTCAGGGATGGGGATTGATGGGGATGATGTGCGTGCTCATGGGCGAGATGAGCGGATTGGGGTGGAGTCGTTTTATACCGGCGTTGAGTTTGATTATCTGTATCTGAAGGCGCTGACGGGCAAATAAGTTTAGTGGGTGGCGGGGAGTGCGGCGGCGGTTGTGGTTGGAGTGGCCGGCGCTGGGGCGTACTTTGAGGCGCACTTGGCTTGGAGCTCGGTGGCGTGGAAGACGCCGTCGCGGCTGTAGGTACCTACGGCGAGGGCCTGGGCGTCGTCCTTGAAGGTGTCGGGTGGGGGCTCGGAGCCCTGGTAGACGACGGATAGCTTGCGGCCCTGCTCGAGGAGGTCGAAGGTGGCGTTGGTGCCTACGCGGTGGATGGTGCCGGGGGCGACGTTGCCGGCTACGCGGAGGTGACGGACGTAGGCTTTGTCGCCCATGCCTTGGAGCTCGCCGATGGTGACGTAGTAGCTCTTGTTGTCGCGGCCGCCGGTGAAGGCTAGGTAGGCGACGGTGGCGAGGATAACCACGGTGGCGATAATGATTTTGGTCGGGCTCTTCTGGGTGTCTGCCATGGTGTGTGGTTCAGCTCTCCGTTGCTTTGGGGTGGGTATCCGTATCCCCCGGTCAAAAGTGTGCAAAGTATTCAAAATAGATACTTTAAGTCTGGACTTAGTCTGTCTGCTTTGAAGCTTTCCGGCGGACTGCGGCAAGGTTCGGGCATTTTGCCGTTCAACTCTTGTCAAGTCAGCCATCTCCTCCTCTTCGGGAGTTCAAGTCCCATTTTATACCCGGGAGAGTGAACTGGAGAGTGGCCTGATGCGGACACAAAAAGAGCGGGACGCTAATGCAGCGTCTCCGCTTTTGAGTTAGTTGGGCTACAGGTTAGCGAACCGTGGTGTAGGCGGGTTCGGTTGTTGAGGTGTTGACGGT
This sequence comes from uncultured Acidobacteriaceae bacterium, assembly GCA_963841335.1. Taxonomy (GTDB): domain Bacteria; phylum Acidobacteriota; class Terriglobia; order Terriglobales; family Acidobacteriaceae; genus Edaphobacter. Next base: position 105,139 of record CAWJCF010000002.1, read on the forward strand.
GTCGGAGATGGAGGTGAGGAGCTCGTCGGCCTTCTTTTCCTCTTCAAGGATGCCTTCGAGGATGTCGGCGGCGTCGGTGAGGCCGAGGAGTTCGGCCCAGTTGCGGAGGGTGCCGTAGACGGCGATCTCGTGGTGCTCGACCTGTTGGGCGGAGGCGATGAGGGTGATGTCGCGGATACTGTCGTCGCCGGCGTCCTTGATGCTGTCTTCGGCCTCGGTGATGAGGGAGCCGATGGCTTTGCAGGTTGAAGTTGAGGCTTCGCCGGTCGCGTCGCGGAGGAGGGATTCTACTTTGGCGACGTGGCCGCGGGTCTGTTCGAGGTGATTGCTGAAGGCGGTGGCCAGTTGCCGGTCTGTGGATTTTTCGATCATGGTTGGGAGGGCCTTGGTGATCTTCTGCTCCATGTCGAGGGCTTTTTTGAGGTTGGAGATGTAGAGGGTGCGGAGGTCTTCGATGTTTTCGGAAAATAGCTTCATGGTGCTCCTTTTTGAGACGAGAAGTCTCGTCAGCGCGCTGGCGCTGTCCGTGGATTTTTGAATGTCGGTGAGAGCGGCGAACGTACGAGCCGAGGGACTCACGGTCTTTCTACGTTCTGTTGTGTAGGATGCGATGGCTTGGTGCGGGTTGGCTGTAAATTGCTCACGATCAGCTAAGGGGCGTGAAAGCGACGTGGTAGATTTCACGCATCAGAGTTATTGAAGGCCCACCTTGTTGAGCTGGCGCTCAAACTCGTCTTCAAAGGCTTTCAATGCGCTGTTAACGGCGGATGTTTGTTCTCGCATGACTGGTTCAAGTCGCTTGAGACTAGGAGCTGGCTTGTAAATTGCAGCGTGTTCCACCTCCCAAAAAAGACCAATGAGAGTAGATACGATTTGATATTCACAAACGAGCCAGCTCTTCGATTCGGCATAGGTCCCGTAATACTTGGTTGCGAGCTGTTGCCCGGTTTCTTTGTCAATCACGGGATCCGGGGTCCAGTCACCGAATTGTGAACGAAGATAAGAATCAACTTGATTTGCTCGAGTTGCCGGAAATGCCAGAACGCGAACTCCCACTAAATCGTGCAGTGTTCTGAGGGTATAAATTTCAGGATGGTCTGGGTCAAAGATGGCTCCTGGATAGCGCCTTCTCAATGCTTCGATCGCGCTGACACATTCTTTGACTCGCGATTTGACGACTACAGTCTCATGGCTCTTAAGCTCTCGGGTAATGGGAAGAAGACTGTATTGAATTTGGGTCTTGAGCTGTTCTGCAGTGCGGATCATGTCAGGCAGGAGACCAAAATATTCTTCGCGAAGTTGATCGTCGATCGTTCTCTCAATCACTTATTGCAGCACCCTCTTTAGTTCTTTTCTGGTTCCTTCCGACAGGTCGGAGTTAGTGTAAAAACTCCAATCCTCGTCGGGGCTAGGCTCTTGAATTTTCGAACGAATTTCTGTTTCCGGATGATCGTCGATAAATTCGACACTGAAAGCTTTCTTTGCTTCGCGGTTGATATACATCATTCGGTCGAAGTTGTAAGAATAGCCCGCGGTGTCCAATAGTTGGATTTTTTCAGCCTGTCTAGGCATCAACTCTTCCTCCGTATATCTATGATTATAAGGCACAAGGCTCTAACTGCGTCTGATCATGGCAACTGCGGGGAACCGGTGTGGAGCATTTTTGCTGTCCACGCTGCACCGGGGAGTCCGCAGGAGGAGAGAGCCTTCAGTTCCTTCTCGACGTCGTATTTGACGCGGCGGATGGATGGTGTGGTTCCTTCGAGGAGAAGATAGGATGCGCGGGGGTCGCCGTCGTAGGGGAGCCCGACGCTTCCGGTGTTGATGATGAGTTTTACGGAGCCGGGCATGCTTCGTATGGATGGGCGATGGGTGTGTCCGTAGATGACGATTGGACGATCCAGCTGAGCGTAAGTGGCTTCGAGTTCCGCGTCGGCTGCTTCGGGTGAGGGCGCTCGCCAACAGCTTTGCGGCGTGGCGTGGACGAGGGCGAAGGTGTCTTGCTTGTAGATTCGCGGGAGCTTGCTGAGCCAACTGAGTCTTTCCTCGCCGAGGACGGAGCGGGTTGCAGATGCTATCTGGCGGATCGCTTCCCAGATGGCGGGTGGGGCGGAGGATTGGCTGGCGAATTCTTCGAGGGAAGAAGGGTTGACGAGCATCTCGTCGGTGTTGCCCATGACACCCTGCCAGCCGAGAGAGCGGATGCGATCGATGATCTCGACGGGGCTGGATCCGCTGTCGGCGAGATCACCTCCGTGGAGGACCAGGTCCGGAGAAGCTTGTTGGAGTTCTGCCAGTACTGCCTCGAAGGCGGTGAGGTTTCCGTGGATGTCGGACAGGATGGCGATGCGCATCGAAGGAGTGTCTCCTAATGCATGGTGGCACGGTAAGCCTTAAGTTATCGGGCTGCCTTTCGGGGTCGGCTGCGGGGCGTTTTCAGGCCGGTCCTGAGTTTGTTGTTCAGCTCTCTTGTGACGCGAGCGGCGAGGGCATGTTTGTGTTCGGTGAGGAAGGCGCGAGCTTCCTCTGGGTGTTTCTTGGCAACTTCGCGTAGTGCCCAGGAGAGGGCTTTTACGACCATGTCGTCGCGGTCTGCGGTGAGAAGAGCGCAGATTCGGGTCACTTTTCGGATGTCTTCGGAGTTTCCTCGGCGGCTGAGCGCGACCGTGCTGACGAGCGCGGTGCGTCTCCGCCAGCGGTCTGGGCTGCGCGCCCAGGTCGAGATGGTTTTGTCAGGGAGTTTGCCTTGGGCCCACATGGGGCCGGAGAGATAGGTTGCGAAACAGTCGACGGAGACCCAGCTGTTGAGTCCTCTGCCGAGCCGCTGGAGGTCGTCGAGCGCGAGTTGCTCTGAGGTGAGCTTGTGATGGCTAACCAGTTCGTAGGTGAACGCGCGGAGAAGGTCAGATTTGTCATCGAGCAGGTGCAGAGCAAGTTGAATGACGATCGCGGACGCCTCTTTTGCGATTTGGCGGGAGACGTCGCGGCGAATCTCGCGAGCCGCTGCGGTGTAGGGCGGCTTGAGGAGGTTCAATCGAGCGTGGATCTCTTCGACGCGGCAGGTTATTTCGGATGGCGGGGGCATTTTGGAAGACGCCTCAGCGCAGACGCTAGCATCGTATACTTACTCGATAGAACGCACGAAGGTGGTGGACATTATGAGTGGAAATGGAAACGGCGCAACCTCGAATGGCAACGGGCACTCACACGGCAACGGCTATAAGGTGCCTACGGGACGGGCGGAATGGATTGTGAAGCGCAAGGCTGAGGCGGAGCGGACGGGCGACTGGAATATGTCGCAGATGCACTTTGCTCGCAAGGGGATGATCACGGAAGAGATGGCTTTCGTGGCGCAGCGCGAGAAGATTTCCGCCGAGTTGGTGCGGAGTGAGGTGGCGAAGGGGACGATGATCATCCCGGCGAACATCAATCACCCGGAGTTGGAGCCGATGGCGATTGGGGTGGAGTCGCTTTGCAAGATCAATGCGAATATCGGCAACTCGGCGTTGGTGTCGAATGTGGATGAGGAGTTGCGGAAGCTGCATACGGCGGTGCACTTTGGCGCGGATACGGTAATGGATCTGTCGACGGGTGGGGATATTCCGATGATTCGGGAGCAGATTCTGCGGCATTCGCCGGTGCCGATTGGGACGGTGCCGCTGTATGAGGCGCTTTCGCGGGTGAAGAAGGTCGAGGATTTGAACATCGATCTCTATCTTGAGGTGATTGAGGAGCAGGCGCAGCAGGGAGTCGATTACTTTACGATTCATGCGGGAGTGCTGATTCAGTATGTGCCGATGGTGGCGAAGAGAATTACGGGGATTGTGAGCCGTGGCGGTGCGATTCTGGCGCAGTGGATGACGGCGAATCATAAGCAGAACTTTTTGTATGAGAATTTTGACCGCATCACGAAGGTGATGGCGAAGTATGACGTGAGCTACTCGCTGGGCGATGGGTTGCGTCCGGGTTGCGTGGCGGATGCGAGCGATGAGGCCCAGTTTGCGGAGCTGAAGACGCTGGGTGAGCTGACGCGTGAGGCGTGGAAGAGCGATGTGCAGGTGATGATCGAGGGTCCGGGGCATGTGCCGATGGACAAGATCAAGGAGCAGGTGGATAAGGAAGTGGAGTTGTGCGATGGGGCTCCGTTTTATGTGCTGGGGCCGCTGGTGACGGATATCGCTCCGGGGTATGACCACATTACGAGTGCGATTGGCGCGGCGATGATCGGGTGGCATGGTGCGGCGATGCTTTGCTATGTGACTCCGAAGGAGCACCTGGGACTGCCGAATGAGAAGGATGTGAAGGACGGGATTATTGCTTACAAGATTGCTGCGCATGCGGCGGATATTGCGCGGCATCGGCCGGGGGCGAGGGATCGGGATGATGCGATCTCGCATGCCCGGTATACGTTTGATTGGGATAAGCAATTTGCGTTGTCGCTTGATCCGGATACGGCGCGTGGGATGCATGATGAGACGCTGCCGGATGATTACTACAAGGAAGCGGCGTTCTGCTCGATGTGCGGGCCGAAGTTCTGCTCGATGAATTGGTCCAGCAAGGTGGATGAGTTCAACAAGCGGGAGCATGGGCTGGTGAAGCCGGACCTGACACAGATTGTTACGGAGCAGATGGCTTTGCGCGGGTAGAGTTGCGGGTTAAAGACCGATGCCGCATCCGTGGACGGGTGCGGCATTTGTCTTTCCAGCAGAGGCTTGTTGTTTCTGCTGACTCGGAGTGGAGGCTACGAGTCTGGTTTTGCGGGACTGGGTGGGGAGGAGATCCTGTCCCGCAAAAGATCGAATTTAGAGGATGTCCTCTTCTTCCTTTTCAGAGCGCATGGCGAGAAGTGCAGGGGCGATGATCATAGCGAGAAATACCAATGCAAGAACTAGATCGTGGACCATTGGGGAGGTTCTCCTTTTGGGCGGCTCTGGCCGTCTATGAGTCATCTTGCGGCAGGTGACGAAAAGGTGACATCCCACTTAGGGGCGATGGACTGCGACCAAAGTTGTAGCTTTGGAGTTTTCCGCATGTTGTTGTGGAAAAACAGGTTGTCGGCCCGCGACTTGAGGCTGTGCGGATGGGGTGGGCGAGATAGGTTGGGATTATTTCTGGGCGGCTTCGAGGATAGCGGCGGAGCGGTTGAGAGCTTCGGTGAGCGCGGCTAGCTGGGACTGGGCGCGGCTGGCGTCGGCGGCTTCGACGGCTTCGTTGACGCCGGGGATGACTATTGCAGCGTAGCCGGTGAACTCGCCGGGGGCGTAGATGGTGTGGCGATACCAGGATCGTTTGGGAAGGCCAGTGGGGTTGAGGAGGGCCTCCTCGGCGGCGCGGAGGGCATGGTTGAGGGCGGTGGGGTCGGCGGGTGGATTGGCTTCTGTGGCGCGGAGGGCAGTGCCAGCGGCTGCGAAGCGTTGGGCGGCGGCCAGAGCCTGGGCGAAGTCGAGGGTGAGCTTTTGTTCGGTGGCGCGTTTCTGGGAGGATCCGATGTATCCGACGATCTCTTTGCCGTAGAGCTGGTAGTCGTAGGGAAGGACGTCTGTGTCGGCCATGTGGAGGATTTCCAGGCCGAAGACGCGGGCTTGCTGCTGCTCGTAGACGAAGGTGGGGTCGGCGAATTTGGTGAACCAGGTGTAGTCGTCGAAGGTGGAGTGATAGACGCCGTATGGGCCGTCGGAGCCGATGTCGGTGGAGGGGACGCCGAGGTGCTGAATGAATGGGGTGTAGTCGGAGCCGGAGCCGAGAGTGCCGATGCGGACTTCGGTGTCTGTTTGGTTGGGGGGACGCTGACGGCGGCGGTTGGCGTTGGCGGCGGTTTGTTCGGCCTTCCATTCGTCGTAGACTGTGCCACCCTTGGGGCTGGGGACTTCCTTGGTGACTTCGCGGACGAATTGCTTGAGGGAGGGGACGGCGGCGGCGTTGAAGTTGGGGCCGGAGACGCCGACGTCGGTGTTGAAGTAGGCGACGGCGTGGGAGAGGATCTTTTCGTGCTGCTCGGCCCACTCGGTTGAGCCCATGAGGCCTTCTTCTTCGGCGTCCCAACTGCCGATGACGATGGTGCGCTGGGGGTGCCAGCCCTGCTTGAGGAGTTCGCCGAGGCCGTGGACGGTTTCGAGCATGGCGGCAGTGCCGGAGTTGGGGTCGACGGCTCCGTAGACCCATGCGTCGCGGTGATTGCCGGCTACGACCCAGTCGTCTTTTTGAGTGGGACTGGTGCCGGGGATGGTACCGATGACGTCCCAGATGGTGCGGAGGGCGATGTCCTGTTCGAGGTGCATGTGGACGGTGACTTTGGCGATTGGGGTGTTCTTTGTCGAGCTGCCGAGGTGGTAGGTGAAGGGAAGTGCACCTTGCCACTCGCGGGGGGACTCGTCGCCGCCGAGGGCCTTGAGGATGGGAGCGGCGTCTTTGTAGGAGAGCGGGTTGGTGGGGATGCTGGGCTGGTTGGCCTGAAGCTTGTCGGCGGGGATGCGTTTGGAGGCGGGAAGGTCGGGGGTGGCGGCGATGCCGGGGGTGGTGGGGTCGCCGGGATAGATGGGGAGGAATTGGATGGAGCCGCGCTGGACGGCGGTTTCGGGGCGCCAGGGACCCTTGGGGTAGACGTCTCCGCGGAAGTAGCCGTCGTCGGCGGGGTCGGAGTAGATGAGGACGCCTGCGGCTCCGTACTGTTGGGCGATGTAGGTCTTGATGCCGCGGAAGTTTTCACCGTATCGGACGATGACGATTTTGCCTTTGACGCTGATGCCTAGTTTGGCGAGTTGCTGGAAGTCGGCTAGGGTGCCGTAGTTGGCGTAGACGACCTCGGCGGTGATGTCGCCGGAGGGGGAGGAGCCGTTGAAGGCGGGAAGGATGCGCGGGTCGTCCTGGAAGGGGTCGCCGCCATTTTTATTGTCGACGTGCTCGGGGGTGGGGCCGGACATTAGTCTGCTGCCGGATGCGTCGAAGGCTTCGATGACGATTTTGACGGGTTTGTTGAGGAGGACTTTGTAGGGGACGATCTCGGTTTGGAGGCCGGCGGCTTTGAATTTTTCGGCGACGTATTGCGCGGTGGCGTAGTCCTCGGGGGAACTGGCCCAGTGCGGGGCGGAGGTGAGGGTTTTGAGATGTTCGCCTGCGAGAGCAGCGTCGGGGACGGCGAGGAAGGTTTCATCCCATTTGGCCTGCTGGGTGAAGTCGCGGTAGCCGAAGACCTGAGGGGCGGGGGACTGGCCGGAGGCTATGAGAGCAAGAGAGAGCAGGCAGAAGAGCGATTGGAATCGTGTCAAATTAAGGCCTCGGGCTTATAGCGGATGTCTTCAGCGTAACGCAGATTGCTGATTGGGCTCTACTGTTCTGCGATCAGGGCCTATTGTTGGGTTTCTGGGGTGGTTGAATGGTTTTTCAAAGATCGGAGACGGGATCGCTGGGTGGCGTGCTCTCTTTTCATAGTTTTTCCCAATTCCAGATTCCGGAGATTACGTCGTTTGGCAAGGGGAATCCGAGCTGATGTGCGAGGAGGCACACCTGGCCGCGATGGTGAGCTTCGTGAGTGAGCATGTAGCACAGCATCTCCGGGCCAACAGGCCAGGGCCTAGCCCAGCCGTCTCTGTGAAACTTTTCTATGCGGCCGGGAGAATCATCAAGCGCTTCGGCGAGCATTTCGGTACAGCGGGCGGCGCTCTCGGCCAATGCGGCACGTGCCTGCTGCGGGGTGCAGTGCGCGCGATGGAGCTGCGGGGGAACCTTCAGATGAGGAGCTGTCAGCCTGACCCATTTGGTGCGGACGTTGTGGATGTGCGTGAAGATGGCTGCAATGTTGCGGACCCTGCCGGGTGGATTCGCCGTCCATGCGGCGGGATCAAGATGTTCGATGAGGATCTGGTTGATGCGATCATTTGTGGCGAAGATCCGGACTGCGGCCGGGCCGAACTGAGTGTGAACCGTATGTTGGCGTGTGGTCACGGCTCGATACTCCTTGCCAGATAGTAATCCGGGACGCCGGTGATTGGTGGGCGCAGGACGAGCAAGGAGAAGTGCAAATGCAGGTTCCTTCGACAAGCTCAGGACAGGCTCTTCGACTGCGCGGTTCGCAAGTGCGCGAACCGCTTCGCTCAGGATGACACTTCTTAATTTTGAAGTGCTAGACGGGTTGGGTGCAGAACTTGCAGCGGGTGGCGGCTGCAGGCACGTCGCTTAAGCACTGCGGGCAAGGCTTCGTTGACGGAACGGCAGGGTGGAATTTCTTGAGGAGATATTGCGTGGGGAGGACGAGGAAGAAGTAGACGACGCCGGCGATGAGAAGGAAGTTAACGATCGCGGTGAAGAAGTCGCCGTAGCGGATCTCGCCTCCGTTGACGTGGCCGACGAGGTAGCCGAAGTTCGGTTTGCCGATGACGGCACCAAGGAGAGGATTGATGATCTTTTCTGTGAGCGATGTGACGATGGCGGTGAAGGCGGCGCCGATGATGACAGCGACGGCGAGGTCCATGACGTTGCCACGCAGAATGAAGTCGCGGAATCCCTTGAGCATGAGTGTCTCCTTGAATTTTTGAGCAACAGGGAACGTGATCAGCAGTGCCGCTCCGGTGCGGCGAGTATATCGCGGACGTTGCGCTATTGCGTGGGACTTTGATGCGGTGAATAGGGACTGGTGGATAGCCACTGTGGACGTGCGGGTGCGTTGGCGATGGCGAGTGCGAGGGATTTGTAGAATGCGTTGAACTTTGCGGCGGCGGCCCAGTCGATGGGAGTTTTGATGTCGTCCTGGGGTTTGTGATAGCGGCGGGCGTACCAGTCGCGGTAGGTGACCTCTTCGGGCGAGCCTTTGTCGTAGCCGAAGATGAAGCTGGCGATAGGGACGCCGATGCGGACGAAGTTATAGTTGTCGGCTCGGCTGAAGAGCCTGCGCTCGGGTTCGAGGTCGGGGCGGATTTCGATCTTGTACTGAGCGGCGACGGTGCGGACGGTTTCGCCGAGGGTGGAGTCGGTGAGGCCTTCCATGGTGAGGATGTTGAGGGGGAAGATGGGGCGGAGTTGGTCGAGGTTGAGGTCGGCGACCATGTTTTCTTTGGGGACCGTGAGGTGCTGGGTGAAGTATGCGGAGCCCAGGAGGCCCTTTTCTTCGCCGGTGAAGATGCAGAAGAGGAGGGAGCGGGCGGGCGCGTGATTTTGGAGGCTTTTGGCGAGTTCGGTGAGGAGTGCGACGTAGGCTGCGTCGTCAAGGGTGCCATTGTAGAGATTGTCGCCGAGGACGGGGGTTCCGTAGCCGTAGCCGTCGAGGTGGGCGGAGAGAGCGACGTATTCGGGGGCGAGTTTGGGGTCGGAGCCGGGAAGGATGGCGAGGATGTTGGGGGCGGAGATGTCTCTGCTGGTGGAGGTGAGATGGATTCGGGCTGTCAGGTTGAGCGGGAAGTTGGTTAGGGACTCGCCTTTGCTTCCGGCTGTGACGATGTCGGATGGTTTGTGGCCGGATGCGGCGAAGAGAGCTTCGACCGATGCTGAGTTGATGCGGATGACGACTGGGCCGCTGGCGGTGGGGGCGGTTGTTCCGGCGATGCTGACGCTGCGGGCGTACGCTGCGGGCCAGTGGAAGGGCTCGGTGCCGGAGGGGTTGTCGATGGAGAGGATGGCGGCGACTCCGGCTTGCGTGAGCGCGCGGAGACGACGGGCGGTGAAGGTGTTGTATTCGGAAGATGGGATAGTCGCCGGGGTGTTTCCGAAGAAGACGGCGATCTTTCCTTTGAGGTCGAGGTCGGCGGGAGGCATGCCATAGCCGATGAAGATTAACGGGGCTTCGACTTGTGAGGGCTGCTCGCGGGGGACGGTGGTGACTTCGGTGGTGAAGTGGAGGGCGCCTGTGACTTTGCCGCCGGGGGTGAGGAATTCTACGGAGGATTTGTCTGCGACGAGGTCGATCTGGTGCATGGGGACGCGCTGGAAGAAGGTTCCGTTGTCGCCGGCGGGTTTGAGGCCTGCGGATTGGAACTGGTTGGCGACGTACTTTGCGGCGCGTTCGTAGGCTTCGGTGCCGGTGTCGCGGCCTTCCATTTTGTCGTCGGAGAGCGCTACGGTCTGGGTCCACCAGGCTGCGGTGGCAGCGTCGGGTTTTTGGGAGGATTGGTGTTGGGCGGCGAGGGGCAAAGAGATCAGGAGGGCGGCGAAGAGGGAGCGGCGCATATTTGTGGTCTTGTCTCCAGAGGATGATGCGATTTTAGTGGGTTCTTCGCTGATGTCGATGGTTATTGCGTTATTGCGTGGAGACCATCCAGTGGGCGTAGGGGTAGAGGAGGAGGAAGAGGATCATGCAGAGGGCCATCAGGTCCATGTAGATGAGGAGGAGGACTCCGCCGTGGTAGAAGCTCCAGCGGCGTTGCATGCAGCGGACGGTGTCGGCGGTGCCGGCGATGGCGCCGAGGACGGGGAGGATGAGAAATGGAGTGGGGTGGATTGTGGGGAATCCAGAGATCAGGATGGCAGCGCCAAGGCTTAGCAAGACGAGGAGACAGCCGCGTAAGAGGGATCGCTTGCGCGGATTGAAGAAGGGGAGCACGCTCGTGGCCGGACCTACAGGTTCAAGGATAGGTGTGCGGCTACTTTGGCGCTACTGGCGGCGTTGACGGCTGGGCGGCAGGTGGAGTCGGAGGCGGGAGATTTTTGACGGAGGCGATGGGGACTTCGACGGCGCCGACGCGGTCGCCGATGACATCATGGAGACCGATGCGGAGATAGTAGGTGCCCTTGACGGGGACGCTGATCTCCTGATGCCAGGGGATGCCGTGGGTGCGGAAGCTGGCTAAGCCTGCGGTGTCGAGGTTGGCGTGGGTCTTGTCGTCGGCGACGTTGATGAGGTTTCCATCCTGATCGTAGAGATAGATGACGAATTGAAGGCCCATCAGATTGGTGCCGTCTGGTTGCGGGGCTACGCGGACGTCGTGGGGGTCGGCGGCGTAGTCGATTGCGTAGCGGCGATAGGGGCCCTTGACCTTGGATTCGGGATTGAGAACGTTGCGCGGGGCGACGGCGGTTTCGGTGTCGGTGGACGGCGGGAAGGACGCGGACTTTGATGAGGATCTGGGTCGGGTCGGGGCTGCCGTGCATCATGGCAGCGCGCATGACGTCGAGTGGTGGCGGGGTGCCGCGGAGTTGTGACGGGGACGAGATCCTTTTTTGAGCGGCGCGTTGGGGTTGTCGGCGTAGTAGCCGCGGCGGTAGGCGAGGTTGTAGCCCTTGTTGCTGAAGCTTGACTTGAATCTTGCGGAAGTTGCCGTTCCAGTCGGTGTCGGTGGGGGAGTAGTAGAGGGTGTAGTAGTTGGAGCCAGCTTCGATGGCCTGAGTGACGGCGTGGGAGAGGTCGTTGGTGTTGATGAAGGCGCGACCGCCGGTCTCTTCGGCCATTTGGAGCATGGTGGAGTGTTCGTCGGCGGTTTGCTGGGAGAACTTCTGGAGGTCTTTGGTGAAGGCAGTGGGATTGCTCGACGTATTTTTTGCCGGAGTTGGCGGCGTTGTACATGGGTGCGGTCGTCAGGCCGCGGGCGTCGATGGGATAGACGGCGACCTGGCTGGCGGTGAGGAGATTGGTGGTCTCGCGGAACTCGTCTTCTGCGCTGGCGACGACGGCGAAGGGGTCCTGGATGTCGCCGTCGGGAAGGATGTTGATGGGGAAGGAGCCGGAGAACCAGATGAGATTCTTGCGGCCGGGAATGCCGCTGAGATCGCGGGCGAGTTGGTTGAGGGCGTCGAGAGTGTAGCGGGCGCGGAGTTGAAGCTGGAAGGATGAGGTTTCGGCTTCGAATTGCTGAACGTTGGCGACGGCCTGGGCCATGCCAAGACTGTCTCCGAAGCTGCTCATCATGTCGGAGAGAGACTCGGGGCCTGTGCCTCCGCCTACGGCGTCGTCGAGCAGAGGGGAAGACTTGAGATTCTTCTGGTTGATTGCGGCTTTGAGCGTCTCGGGGTCCGAGGTGAATCCCTGCAGGAGATAGAGGCGAGTGCTGAGGCCGAAGATGGCGATGCGATCTCCGGGGGGAACACTGTTGAGGTATTTGCGAAGCTGGTCGCGGACGAATGCCTGATCTTTGAGGGGGGTGTTGAGGGTGTCGAGGAGCAGGACGTTGAGGGTGTGGCTGACGGGGATGGGCGAGTAGTTGGTGAAGACGCCCGGCGGGGAGCTTGGGGATGGGCTGGAGCTTTGCGGCTTCGGCGGCCGGGAGGGATTTGTGCTCTTCGAAGTTTTTGATCTGTTGCGGGACGTTTTTTTCGAGGAGGGTGAAGTCGGAAGCTTTGAGATCGTGGATTGGGTTTTGCTTGCTGTCGGTGACGACTACGTCGACTACGACCAGCTGGGTACTGGCGCGGAGGGTGACGCCGGAGTTGGCTGGTTGCTGGGCGGGAGCGCTTTGAGGAGGTTGCTGGCTCTGTGCGGTTGCCAGTGAGATGAGGGTCAGGACGAAGAAGGCAGGGACTAGAAGGCACGTCAACGAGCGCAACATGGTGTCTCCAATGAACGAGACTAGTCGAACACAAGAGATTGGGAATGTCTTCTTATTTTTGAGCGTATGGTCTGACCCGAGCTAGGTGGTGGCTAGTTCGGGTTCGGGAGTGATTTGAGCGTCCATGGCCTGGATGGAATGCTTGCTCGGGGAGTGGATGACACCGCGTTCCGTGATGATGGCGGTGACATACCGGGCTGGGGTTACGTCGAAGGCGGGGTTTTCGATGCCGACGCCATCGGGGGTCATCTGTTTGCCGTTGGCGTGGGTGACTTCGCGGGCGTCGCGCTGTTCAATGGGGATGCCTTCCCCCGTGGCGGTTTGCAGGTCGAGGGTGGACCAGGGGGCGGCCACGTAGAAGGGGATATTGTGTTCTTTGGCCAGGATGGCTACGCCGTAGGTGCCGATTTTGTTGGCGACGTCGCCGTTTGCGGCGATGCGGTCTGCGCCTACGATGACGGCCTGGATACGACCTTTGGACATGAGATGGGCGGCCATGTTGTCGCAGAGGACGGCGGTTGGAATATTGTCCTTCATGAGTTCCCATGCGGTGAGGCGGGCGCCTTGCAGGAAGGGGCGGGTTTCGTCGGCGAGAACATCTATCTTGTGGCCGCGTTCGATGGCGGCGCGAATGACGCCGAGGGCTGTGCCATAGCCGCAGGTGGCAAGGGCGCCGGCGTTGCAATGGGTGAGGACGGTGCCTTCCTTGGGAAGGAGTGCTGCGCCGTGGGCTCCCATTTGTTTGCAGGCGGCGATGTCTTCGTCGTACATCTGGCGAGCGCGGGCTACTACGGCTGATTTGATCTCGGAGACGGGGGCGTTTTTGGCTGCGAGCGAGTTGTAGAGGTTGCGGATCTCGTCGATGCCCCAGAAGAGGTTGACGGCGGTGGGGCGGGTTTCGGCGAGGGTCTTCGCGATGACGGCGACCTCGGCTGTGAGGGCCGGGATTGTGGCGGCATTGCTGCGGTCGATGCCGATGGCCATGCCCATGGCGGCGGAGACTCCAATGGCAGGAGCGCCGCGGACGATCATGTCGCGGATGACGGTGGCGACCTGCTTGTAGTCAGTCGCGAGGACGTAGGTCTCTTCGAGAGGGAGCTTAGTTTGATCGAGGAAGTTTACGCCTTCAGGGAGCCATTCGAGGGTGGGAATCATGTCTCTTCTATTTTAGATGACTCCGCGCCGTCAAAGGCACTTTTTAGACCTTGACGAGCGCGTAAAAACGCTGGCAGCAGCAGGAGCAGCGTACGGGCCGGCGACGGAAGACGTGGAAGATGAACCAATCCCTGCCGCGGCGGTGAGACAGATAGAGAGAGTCGGTGTTGCAGTCGGGGCAGATATTTCCGTTCGAAAACATGGTCACCTCAGAATCAATTGCTCAGCAAACCAAGTTTAAGTTTCGGAGAGAATTTCTTTAGGACTATTTTCAGATTTAGTGTGGACAGGTGCCCCAAAATGGGAATGCGATTTCGTTCGTGACAAATGAACTTCTCCTTGCAGCTGTCTCTTCTGCTTTGAGTATTGACTTAGCTGTTTCGCGCTACAGTCGGAGCAGTCGATTGCTGTATCCGTTTTGTGCACTCGACTTTTCGGTTGCGTGGAATTGAGGAGGTGTTTTTATGAAAAACAGAGTGGTGACGAATCTCCTTCTGTTAGTGATCGCGGTCGCGCTGGCTGCGATTGCTGCGAGGCCTTATATCGAGCCTTCTTCTGTGGAGGCGCAGTCGACGTCAGCGCATGCGTTCTACATTGAGCCGGGAGTGCAGATGCTGGTGAATCCAGATGGCAGCGGCCAGGTATACGGAAAAGTGGTGATAGACCTGCGGAACGGAAAGATATGGGGATTTCCTACCGGGTCGCTCAATCCTTATCCGTCCTATCCCATGAAGAACAAGCCGGCGACCTCGCGCCCCTTTGCGTTGGGCAGGTTTGCATTCGAAGATACTGATAAATAGAGAGGGATGGTATGGCTTTCGATTTTTTTCAATCGTATCCCGACGAGGGGAAGCTGGAGATACCGTCGATGGGGCTTGAACTTTCGGTGCGGATTTCGACCGAGGTGTCAGGTGGCGCGCTGGCGGTGCTGGAGACGGTGAATGCAGTGGGTTTTGGGCCTCCGTTGCATCGTCATCACGAGACCGAGGTGTTTCGTGTGCTCGAAGGGGAGTATCTCTACGAGGTGGACGGGCGCAGATTTCATGCTGAGGCAGGAGACGTGGTCAGCGTGCCGGGTAGCGCGGCGCATACCTTTACCAACATCGGTGACGGCCCGGCCAGGCAACTGGTGATGATGCTGCCTGCAATGGATGCGCTCGCATTTTTTACCGGATTGAGCAAGGTAATGGCTGCCGGCAAACCGGATATGCAAACGCTGAACACATTTGGCGCCGCGTGGGGCGTGGAGTTTCTCGGGCCACCGATTCATGCGGATGGCGGTAAGAAGTAGCCGCGGCTACTGGCCGGATACGGTGGTCGTGGCTGGTTCAACCGACTTGAGATAGTTTCCGTACCCGACGACGACTGTGGAGCCGATGAGAAGAAGCAAGCCGGTCGCGACCAGGGTTTTGGTGCGGCGGCTGGTGCCTCGCCACTCGTGCAGGAAGAGGCCCCAGAGGGTGGCGAAGATGATGATGGAGGCCATGTGTAGGGTCCAGGAGGAGAAGTCGTACTTGCCCATCTTGGTTTGGCCCATCGAGTAGAAGAAGAACTGGAAGTACCAGACGACTCCGGCGAGTGCGGCGAAGAAGTAGTTGGCCAGGAGGGTCTTTGGCGCGATGCGATCGTAGGTGGATGGGTCGAGGGGATCGAAGTCGACGAGAGTGTGGCCGGTTGCGTGGGTGGCGCGCATGGGGTTCTGGCCTGGCTCGCCTGCGAATTGTTTCACGGAGTTGTTTTTGAAGATGAGGATGGCGGACCAGATGAAGTTTGTGAGGAATCCGCCCCAAAGGACGACGATGAGGACGGGGAGATTCTGCCAGAGGTCGAGGCGGTTGTTGGCGAGGAGCTGAGTCTTGGCGAGGGCGCCGATGGGTTTGCCGGCGTCGAGACCGAAGGCGAAGAAGCTGCTCATGATGCCGGCGAAGATGGCGACGGCGAGGCCTTTGCCGAAGTTGTAATCGGTTTCGCCGGCTTCGGCTTTTTCTTCTGGAGTGACTTCATGTTCTTTGGAGACGCCTGCCGCTCCGTTGACGGCTACACCGGCGATGCAAACGAGGACTCCGAAGAGGATGATCTGGCCGGAGGTCTGGTGGAGGATGGTGAGGAATTGACCGTGGAAGATGGGCGGGACGATGGTGCCGAAGGCGGCGCAGAGGCCGAGGGCGATGGCGTATCCGAGGGCGATGCCGAGATAGCGGATGGCTAGGCCGAAGGTGAGGCCGCCGGCTCCCCAAAGGATGCCCCAGAGGAGCGGGTAGTAGATGCTGGCGTGGTCCTGGGCGTAGGCGGTGTGAAGGATGGAGGAGACGTTGGGAACGAAGATCCATGCGAGAACGATGGGCGCTACGATCCAGGCGGCGAAACCCTGGATGAGCCAATAGATCTCCCACGACCAGCGCTTGATACCGCGGAAGGGGATGAAGTTGGTAGCGGAGGCAAAGCCCCCAATCCAGTGAAAGATGACGCCAAGAAAAGGGTTTGGTCCCACGAGTCCTCGATTGCTTGAAGGATAATGATTTCTATCGCCGTACTCATCGTACCTGACGCGATTGCGTTGGGGAAATATACTCTCTATTGAATCAGCAATGCTTTCTTTGTGCGGAGGTTGGTCTGCGAGTCTCGCTGTTTATTACTTGTTATAACGACACGCTGTTTCCTGAGACGGGGAAGGCCGTGGTCCGGGTGTTGGAGCGGCTAGGGCATACGGTTGAGTTTCCGGCGGGGCAGACTTGCTGCGGGCAGATGCATTACAACACCGGGTATCAGAAGGAGGCGATGCCTCTGCTGGAGAGGTTTGTGGCGCAGTTTGAGGATGCCGAGGCGGTGGTGGTGCCTTCGTCCTCGTGCGTGGCGATGATGCGGGATCACTATCCGAAGATGGCTCGGGAGATTGGGAAAGCTGAATTGAGCTCGGCGGTGGACGCGCTACTGCCCAAGGTTTTTGAGTTTTCGGAGTTTCTGACGAAGCGGCTGGGATTGGAAGATGTCGGGGCGAGCTATGCTCATCGGGTGACTTATCACGCCAGCTGTCATGGGTTGAGGAATCTGGGACTCGGAGATGGACCGGTTCGGTTGCTGAAGGCGGTGAAGGGAATTGAGCTGGTGGAGTTGCAGGGGTTGGAGCAGTGCTGCGGGTTTGGCGGGACGTTTGCGGTGAAGAATCCGGATGTTTCGGGGGCGATGCTTGCGGATAAGATGGACGCGATTCTGGCTACAGGGGCAGAGGCTTGTACGGCTTGCGATAATTCGTGCCTGATGCATATTCAGGGGGCTCTGCACCGGCAGAAGACCGGTGTGAAGACGGTACATTTGGCGGAGATTTTGGCTGGGGAAGAAGAGGTGGACCGTGAATCGAACTGAGAAAAAGCGTAACGCTGATAAGGATGATTTAAGTGCTGAAGAGCGGATGGTTGTCTTGTAGGGCAGATGATTCTTCTTGTCGGCTTGATGAGCGTTTTTTTGTGGGGGTAGGGTTGTGAGCGGGACTGCTTTGGATCCAAAGACTGCGCCATTGTTTCCTATTGCCGCGAAAACGGCGATGGGAGATGCGCAGATGCGGAAGAATGTTCGTCATGCGACGGATGTGATTCAAGCGAAGCGCGCGCGTGTGGTGGGCGAGATGCCGGATTGGCAGGAGCTGCGCGAGGCGGGGCGTCAGATTCGTCAACACACGATGGAGAATCTGGATTTCTATCTGGAGGAGTTTGAGAGGAACTGCACGAAGGCTGGTGGTGTTGTGCATTGGGCTCGAGATGCGGAGGAGGCTCGAAGGATCGTCGTTGGGTTGGCGAAGGCTAGCGGGTCGGATGAGGTCATCAAGATCAAGTCGATGACGACGGAAGAGATTCAGCTGAACCGGGCTCTCGAGGCTGCGGGGATTCATGCGGTGGAGACGGATTTGGCGGAGCTGATTATTCAGCTCGGGGAGGATCGGCCTTCGCATATTGTCGTTCCGGCGCTGCATAAGAATCGGCAGGAGATTCGGGAGATCTTTCAGCGGAAGATGAATCTGCCGGAGCTGGGGGATCAGCCGCAGGATTTGGCGGATGCGGCTCGGATATTTTTGCGGGAGAAGTTTCTGCGAGTGAAGATGGGAGTGAGCGGGGCGAATTTTCTGATCGCAGAGACGGGTGGGGTTTGCATCGTCGAGAGCGAGGGCAATGGGCGGATGTGTTTGACGCTGCCGGAGACTCTGATCACGATCGCAGGGATTGATAAGGTGTTGCCAAGATTTGAAGACCTGGAGGTAATGCTGCAGTTGTTGCCGCGGTCGGCGACGGGTGAGCGGATGAATCCTTACAACTCGGTTTGGACGGGTGTGGATGCGGCGGATGGGCCGCGGGTTTTTCATGTGGTGCTGATGGATAATGCGCGTACGGAGATACTCGCTGATGTAGAGGCTCGACAGACGCTGAACTGTATTCGGTGTGCTGCTTGTCAGAATGCTTGTCCGGTGTATCGGCAGACCGGCGGACATGCTTATGGCAGCGTGTATGCGGGGCCGATTGGGGCGATTCTGACTCCTCAGTTGCAGGAGATGCACTATGCGCAGTCGTTGCCGTATGCTTCGTCGCTGTGCGGGGCTTGCTATGAGGTTTGTCCGGTGAAGATTAATATTCCGGAGGTGCTGATCCATCTGCGGAACAAGGTGGTGAAGCAGAATACGGCTGGGGTTGCTGGATTTTTTGATGTTGAGGCGACAGCGATGAAGGCGATGGCTGCAATTTTTCGGAGTGAGCGCAGGTTTCGCGCGGCGCAGCGTTTGGGGCGCGTGGCGGAATCGCCGCTGGTGAGTAAGGATGGGTGGATTGGGTGGTTGCCGGGGATGCTGGGCGGCTGGACGCAGGTGAGGGATCTGCAGGAGATGCCGAAGGAGACGTTTCGCGACTGGTGGGAGAAACGAGAGAAGAATGGCAACTGAGATGGTTACAAATTCGGCTCGTGCCGAGATTCTGCGGAGGATTCGGGCGGCGAAGGGTGGTGTGTCGAGTGCTGAGTCGGCGCGGGTGGGATGGGATGCGGTGGAACGAAGCTACCGGCGTAAGGGCATACGGCCGGCTGGAGAAGTGGTGGAACTTCTGGAAGACCGGCTGCGGGACTATGACGCGCATGTGATGCGGGTGGGCGAAGCTGACGTGGCGGCTGCTGTGGCGAAGATGATGGGTGAACGTGGGGTGCGGCGTGTGGTTGTGCCGAGGGGTTTGGAGGCGAAGTGGCTGCCGGGCGGGTTTGAGTTTGTTGTTGACGATGGATTGACGGCGGTCGAGTTGGATGGGGTGGACGGGGTAATGACTGGAGCTACGCTGGCGATTGCGGAGACGGGGACTGTCGTGTTGCAGAACACGGTTGGGCAGGGAAGGCGGGTGGTGACGTTGGTTCCGGACTACCATCTTTGTGTTGTCCGGGTGAAGGACGTGGTGGAGACGGTGCCGGAGGCTTTCGGCCAGCTTGAGGCTACGGCTGAGTTGGCTACTACGTTTGTCTCCGGGCCCTCGGCCACTGCGGATATTGAGATGACGCGGATTAAGGGAGTGCATGGGCCGCGGTTTCTGGATGTGATTCTGGCTGGGTAAGGGTTGGAGGAAAATACCTTTGACAATCGTGCCGGAAAGGTAGATTCTGCTGAATGTTTCAATAGAGAGTATATTTCTGTTTGTAGAAATTGACGCAATGAAGGGATGGCACGATGGCGACCAACGGGAGAGGTGCGGCGGAGCGCGAGGCGCAGAAGATCTGGCGTGCTCTGGATGGCTTTCGGATCGAGATTCCGTCCTGGGGGTTCGCCAATACAGGGACGCGGTTTGGGAAGTTTGTTCAGGCCGGCGCGGCGACGACGATTGAGGAGAAGTTTGCAGATGCAGGACAGGTGAATGCGCTGACGGGGGCCAGTCCTACAGTTGCGCTGCATGTGTTGTGGGATCTGCCGGGGGGCAAGGCGGATGTTCCTGCGATTCAGGGACTGGAGAAGAAGTATGGCGTGAAGTCGGGATCGATCAATCCGAACCTGTTCCAGGATGCGGAGTACAAGTATGGGTCGATTGCGAATCCCAGCGCGGAGGTGAGGGGGAACGCGCTGGCGCATCTGCTGGACTCCGTCGAGATTGGGCGGGAGCTGGGATCGAAGGATGTGTCGCTTTGGATTGCGGATGGGTCGAACTATCCGGGGACCCAGAGCATTCGGAAGCGGATTGGGTATATGGAAGAGGTGCTGGGCGCGACCCATGCGGCGCTGGGAGAGAACCAGCGGATGCTGGTGGAGTATAAGCCGTTTGAGCCGGCTTTCTATCACACAGACATTGCGGATTGGGGAATGGCGCTGGAACTTGCGCGGCGTGCGGGTCCGAAGGCTAAGGTGCTGGTGGATACCGGGCATCATTACCAGGGAACGAATATTGAGCAGATTGTGGCCTGGCTGCTGCGGTGGGGCGAGCTGGGCGGGTTCCACTTCAACGATCGCAAGTATGCGGATGATGATCTGACGCTGGGTTCAATCGATCCCTATCAGGTGTTCCGGATCTTCCATGAGATTTTGAGTGTGGCGGAGGACGAGCGGTCGGGTGTCGCGTTCATGATCGACCAGAGCCACAACCTGAAGGGCAAGATAGAGGCGATGGTCCAGACGGTCCAGACGGCGCAGGAGATTTATGCGAAGGCTGCGCTTGTTGATCAGGAACGGTTGGCCGAACTGCAGCAGGACTGCAGGCTGGTGGAGGCGGAGGAGTGCTTCCGCGGTGCGTTCTGGCAGGATGTCCGGCCGGTGGTTCGGGAGTGGCGGGTGGCACGGGGTCTGCCGGCGGAGCCTTTGACGGCTCTGGCGGAGAGTGGGTATGTGGAGAAGATTTCCCGGGAGCGCGGGAGCAAGAATGCGCGTAGCGTTTCGAGTTATGCGTAACGGGTAGGCGCGTCGGTGGATCTTTCCGGAGTTAGTCGTAGCGGAGGGCGATGATGGGGTCGATTTTGGTGGCGCGGCGGGCGGGGAACCACGCGGCGATGAGGGTGACGACCGAAATGGTGAGGGCAGCGGCGAGGAACGTGAAGGGGTCGGTGGGGCTGAGGCCGAAGAGTTGGGATCGGATGGCACGGGTGGCGAGAAGGGTGGCGGGGATGCCGATGGTTATGCCGATGGCGAGGAGGATGAGGGACTCTTTGAGGATCATCCAGAGGACGCTGGGGGATTGTGCGCCGAGGGCGATGCGGACTCCGATCTCATTGGTGCGGCGGACGACGTTGTAGGTCATGACTCCGTAGAGGCCGATGCAGGCGAGTGAGAGGGCGAGGAGCGAGAAGAAGACGGAGAGTTGCGAGATGAGGATCTCGCGGGCCATGAGATTGTCGACTTGCTGCTTCAGGGTTCTGACTTCGAGAACGGGCAGGGCGGGATCGACCTCGGCGAGGGCGGCACGGACAGCGGGAGCTGCTGTGATGGGATCGTTCGTGGTGCGGATCTGGATGGCGTAGGCGTACTTGTCGTCGCCGGTGAGCTGGGCGACGGGGAGATAGGCCATGGGACGATGGTCTTCGCGGGGACTGCCGTATTTGGTGTCGTGAGCGATGCCGACGATCTCCCACTCGCCTTTCACGCTGGGATCGCCGACGGTGAAGCGATGGCCGATGGCATCACCCTTGGGGAAGAAGTGATTCGCGAGATTCTGATTGATGACGACGACCTTTGGTGAATTTGCGGTGTCGCCTGGTTCGATGGCGCGGCCCTGCATGATGGGAATGTCGAGGGTTCGAAAGTAGCCGCTGCTGACGCGGTTCAGGAGAGTGGTGAAGTCGTCGTCGGGGGCTGGAGTGTATCCCTTGACGTCTATGGGGGAGTTCCAGTTTCCTGCATTGATGGCAGGGACGCCGGAGATAGCCACGGATTGCACACCCGGCAGAGCGCTGAGGCGGGTCATGATTTTGTCGTGGAGACCGTTGAGCTGCTCGGGCTGATAGCCGGCGAGCTTAGTGTTGGTCTGGACAAGAAGAACGCTGGTGCGATTGAAGCCGAAGTCCTGATTCTGAAGGTTGTAGAGCGTGCGGAGGAAGAGGCCGGCGCCGACGAGGAGCATGATCGAGAGCATCACCTGCGTAGTGACGAGGAGGTTGGGCAGAAGGCGACTTGATCGTCCGCCTGAGCTGGCTGCGGTGCGCGCGTTGGAGGTGAGCGCAGGTGCGACGCTGATGCGGGAGATGCGCAGCGCGGGTGCTATGCCGAAGAGCAAAGCGGTGAGTGTGGAGAGACCAAGTGTGAAGGCGAGAACGTGCAGGTCAGGTTTGGCGGAGAGCGCTGTGTTGCGGGCATCGCCTACGACAAAGTTTATGAGGAAACGCGTTCCCCAGAAGGCGAGGAGCAGACCGAGTGCGCCGCCGATGAAGGAGAGAAGAAGGGTTTCGGTGAGGATCTGGCGGACGATGCGTCCGCGTGTAGAGCCAAGGGCGAGGCGGGTGGAGAACTCGCGCTCGCGAGAGGCGGCTTTGGCGAGCAGAAAATTGGCGAGGTTGGCGCATGCAATCAGAAGGACGAGGATGACGACGCCCATCAAGATATGGAGAGGTTGCTCGTAGAGGATGCGGATGGTTGAGATACCGGAGGCACCGGGCAGAAGCTGGACGAAGGTCTTTTGGATCTTCTGGACTTTGTCGGGGGTGAGGTTGTTGCCTTCGCGGTCGCTAAGGTAGCGCTGGGTCTGTGCGGTTACCCATGATTGGGCCTGCGCGATATCGGCTCCGGGTTTGCGCCTGCCCATGAGATGAAGCCACCGGAGGCTACGTGGGGTGAGGAGAGTGGGAGAGAGCGTGGCTTCGACCTGCATGGTGAGTGGGAGCCACATGTCGGGAGACTCTTCGTTGAGGTCTACTCCGTAGAACTTCGGGGGCATGACGCCGATGATGGTGAAGGGAGTTCCGTCGATGACGATGGAACTGCCGATGACGGATGGCGCAGCGGAGAGGGATTGCTGCCAGTAGCGGTAGCTGACGACGGCGACAGGGTTGCGGCCAGGAGATTCGGCGTCGGAGGGCAGGAGGGTGCGGCCGAGAAGAGGCTCGGCACCGAGGACACTGAAGAAGTTGCCGGAGACGAGGTGGCTGACGGCCTGGGTCGCGGATGCGTTGGCGGAGGCATTGGAGCGGACACTGACCTGCGAAGGGAAGCTGGCGTAGGCTGCGATTCCCTGGAAGAAGGTCTGACGCTGCTGAAGCTGCTGGTAGAAGTCGTAGTGGAAGAGGTCCATTGGTCCGGCGGGGATGCCGGTGACGATGCCGCCGCCGAACTCCTGGCCGAAGGCGACGAGTTCCTCCGGGTGAGTGACGGGGAGGGATTTCAACATGAGGTTGTTGATGAGGGTGAAGATCGCGGTGTTGGCGCCGATGCCGAGGGCGAGCGAGAGGATCGCGACGGTGGTGAAGCCGGGGCTCTTGGCCATTATCCGAAGGCTGTAGCGGATGTCGTAAAGGATGCCTTCGGCGGTGGATTCCCAGGTGGCGGAGCGGATTTTTTCTTTGACGGATTCGGTGCTTCCCATTTCGATGCGTGCGACGCGCTGGGCTTGGTGGGGGTTGAGGCCGCTGCGGATTTTTTGTTCGGCTGAGGCTTCCTGGAATGCGCGGAGCTCTTCGTCGAGGTCGTGGCTTCGCTGCTCTTTGTTGAAGAGCGCTTTGGTTCCGTCGATAAGGTTCCGCAACAGGGGCATGATAGCTCCGTCAGGCTTCGAGGATGCTGGTGATGGCGGCTAGTTGGCGGCCCCATTGCTGGGTTTCTTCCTTGAGGGCCTTTCGGCCGCGGTCGGTGAGGAGGTAGTACTTGGCGCGGCGATTGTTTTCGGTTGCGCGCCACTCGGGCTTGATGCGGCCGGAGCGCTCGAGGCGAGTGAGGGCGGGGAAGAGTGAGCCGGGGTTGACGCGGAAGACGCCGTTGCTGATCTGCTCGATGCGGAGGGCGATGCCGTAGCCATGCATGGGCTCGAGTGCGAGGGTTTTGAGGATGAGCATTTCGAGGGTTCCCTGGATGAGGTCGCTGGGTTTTGGGGGCATGGTGCGGAGGTTCTCCTCTTGATTGTCTATAGGTACACGCAGCTTCAGTAGATTGTCAAGAGGAGGCTGGGAATCTAGATGGCGGGGAGGGTGGAGTTTTTGCCAGGTTCTCTACTGGATTCGAATTTCATTAACGAAACATGGGGATTTGCTTCATAATGGGACGGTTGAGTGAGGGCTCCTCAACGGGAGACTATGGCGGTTCGGAAAACTACGAAGC
This sequence comes from uncultured Acidobacteriaceae bacterium, assembly GCA_963841335.1. GTDB lineage: Bacteria > Acidobacteriota > Terriglobia > Terriglobales > Acidobacteriaceae > Edaphobacter. The sequence goes on from CAWJCF010000002.1 coordinate 129,004, forward strand.
GACTTTACCTGATTCCTGTGCTTTCGAAGGCGCTGGATATTCTTGAGCTGCTACAGGCAGAGAACCAGCCGTTGACGCTGGAGGCGATCCATCGGCAGACGCGAATCTCGAAGACTACGGTGTACCGTGTGCTGAAGACGTTTGTGCACCGGGGGTATCTGTCGCAGTCTCCGGATGGGCTGTACCGGCAGGTGACGCGGCCGAAGAAGCTGCGGTTTGGGTTTGGCGGGCAGAGCGCGGATATGCCGTTTTCGGTGGAGGTGGCAGAGAGTTTGAAGGATGCGGCGGCTTCGGTTGGAGTGGATCTGCTGATTCTCGATAATCGGTATGATGCTGCGACGGCGTTGAAGAATGCCGAGGAGTTTGTGCGGAGCAAGGTGGACCTTGTGATTGAGTTCCAGGTGGAGCAGGAGGTTGCTCCGATGATCGGGGACAAGATTGCGGGGGCGGGTATTCCGCTGATCGCGATCGATATTCCGCATCCTCATGCGACTTACTTTGGCGTTGATAACTATCGCGTGGGAATTGAGGCTGGCGAGGCTTTGGCGGCCCATGCTACGGCAAACTGGGGTGGGGAGATTGAGTGGGTGATTGGGCTTGATCTGCCGGAGGCGGGGCAGTTGGTGCAGAGCAGGATTACGGGCGCGTTCGAGGGGGTGCGTGCTGCGTTTCCGGAGTTACCGGTGGAGGCGTTTGTGCGGATTGATGGGCGCGGAATGAGGGACCGGAGTAAAAAACTCATTTCCGATTTTCTGCAGCGGCATCCTAAGGACCGGCATATTTTGATTGCCGCTGCCACGGATTCGAGCGGACTGGGCGCAGTAGATGCGGTGCGGGAGCAGAAGCGGGAGAAGCATGTCGCGATTGTCGGTCAGGATTGCATTGCGGAGGCAATCCAGGAGATGCGGCGGGAGAGGTCTCCGTTGATTGGGTCGGTGTCGCATGAGACGAGCTCGTATGGGCCGAGTTTGATCCATCTAGGGCTGTCGCTGTTGAAGGGGCAGACGGTGCCGCCGTATAACTATGTGGCTCACAGGATGGTGACACGGGAGTCTTTGCTGAGTGATCGAGGGTGATATTTTCTCATTGGAAATAGTTGCCGTATTGGTGTTGCCTGTGGAATGATAGTCGGGGCCAGGTTTGGACGACACGACAGAGGTTGACACATGAGTGCACAGAAAGGTCTTCGGTTTCTTGAGGATCGTTGGGATGACGCGGTAGCTGCGAAGCTGGATGAGCCAGAGTTGCTAAGGTACCGGTCGAATCTACTGGGTTCGGATCTGCGGATTACGAACTTTGGCGGTGGGAATACGAGCTCGAAGCTCGATCAGGTAGATCCGCTGGATGGGCAGACGAAAAAGATTCTGTGGGTGAAGGGGAGTGGCGGCGACCTGGGGAGCATCAAGCGGGCCGGGTTCGCGACGCTCTATCTGGATAAGCTGCTGGCGCTGGAGAAGGTGTATCGCGGAGTGGATCTCGAAGACGAGATGGTGGAGATGTATCCGCTGTGTACGTTTGGGAACAACCCTGTTGCAGCTTCGATCGACACGCCGCTGCATGGGTTTCTGCCGTTTCCGCATGTGGACCATCTGCACCCGGACTGGGGGATCGCGCTTGCGGCCTCGGCAAACGGGAAGATCAAGATGGAGGAGTTCAATAAGGAGTTTGGGCATAAGCTGGCTTGGCTGCCGTGGCAGAGGCCTGGGTTTGAGCTGGGGATGATGCTGAAGAAGATCGTCGCCGAGACTCCTGGGTGCGATGGTGTCGTGCTTGGTGGGCATGGGCTGTTTACTTGGGGGAACACGCAGCGTGAGAGCTATCTGAATACGATTACGATCATCGATCAGCTGGGGCAGTTTATTGAGCGGCATGCTGCGGACGGGTACAAGGTGTTTGGCGGCGGGAAGGTGAAGGCTCGGGAGGATCGCGCGGAGATTGCGGCGGCGATTATGCCTTATCTGCGGGGCGCGGTGTCGCGGAAGCAACGGTGGATTGGGAGTTTTTCGGATTCAAAGGCGGTGCTGGAGTTTGTGGATTCGGCGCAAGCGGAGAAGCTTGCGCATCTTGGGACGAGTTGCCCGGATCATTTTATTCGGACGAAGATTCGGCCGATGTTTTTGAAGTGGAATCCGGCGGGGGAGCCTGCGGAGCTGAAGGAACTGATTGAGACGGGGCTGGAGACGTATCGGGCAGAGTATGCGGAGTACTACAAGAAGCATGCGTTGAAGGACTCGCCGGCGTTGCGGGATGCAAGCCCTACGGTGGTGCTGGTGCCTGGGGTGGGGATGTTTAGTTTTGGAAAGAATAAGACAGAGGCTCGGATTACGGGCGAATTTTATATCAATGCGATTGGTGTGATGCAGGGTGCGGGTGCGCTTGGTGCTGGAGTGGACTGCAAGGAGATTCCACAGGCTGGACCGGCGGCTTCGGCGGATCAGTTCACGGTGCATGCAAACTACGTGGCGTTGCCACCGAGTGAGGCTTTCCGGATTGAGTATTGGAAGTTGGAGGAGGCGAAGATTCGCAGGCAGCCTCCGGAGAAGGAGTTGAGCCGGCAGATTGCGCTGGTTGTTGGTGGCGGTAGCGGGATTGGTCGCGAGGTTGCGTTGCTGGCTGCGCAGCGTGGGGCGCATGTGATGGTTGCGGATCGTGACGTGAAGGGCGCGGAGGCGGTTGCCGCTGAGACCGCCGCGATTTCGGGTAAAGAAGCTGTCGGCTGGACGAGCATCGATATTCGCGATCGCAAGACGATCAAGGCTGCGCTGGAGGCGACGATTAAAGCGTTCGGTGGGATCGATATTTTGATCAATACGGCGGCGCTGTTTCCTTCTTCGCCGGATGGCGTGATCAGCGATGCTCAGTGGGGGTTGACGCTGGAGGTGAATGTTACGGCGAACTATCTGCTGACGGATGAAGCGGCGAAGATTTTTGCTGAGGAGGGGCTTGATGCGAGTGTGGTGCTGACTAGCTCGGCGAATGCCGTTGTGGCGAAGCGTGGGAGCGAGGCTTACGACGTGAGCAAAGCCGCGTTGAGTCACCTGGTGCGGGAGTTGGCGGTGTCGATGTCTCCGAAGGTGCGGGTGAATGGGATTTCGCCGGCCACGGTGGTGAAGGGATCGACGATGTTTCCGCGGGATCGGGTGATTGCTTCGCTGAAGAAGTACAAGCTGCCGTTTGAGGAGACGATGACGGACGATGAGCTTCGCAATGAGCTGGCGAAGTTCTATGCGACGCGAACGCTGACGCATCAGCCGATCGATCCGAAGGACTGCGCGCAGGCGATCATGTTTTTGGCGGGGCCCCTGGCGCGATGCACGACGGGCCATCTGATTCCGGTGGATGGCGGATTGACTGAGGCTTATTTGCGATGAGACGGAAGCCCGATATGTCGCTTGTGCCGGCAGATCAGCGGGCTTTGATTGCTGTGGATCTTGGCGCGGAGAGCTGCCGGGTTTCTTTGCTGCGATGGGTGGAAGGGAAGGCCGAGATTGTGCCTGTGCACCGGTTCGCGAACGCTCCGCGGGAGGTGGACGGGGCGCTGCGATGGGATTTGGCGATGATTGAGGCGGGGCTGGACGATGGGGTTCGGCTGTGCGCGGAGATTGCGACGGAGGGAGTGCGGTCGATCGCGGTGGATGGGTGGGCGGTGGACTATGTATGGGTCGATGGGGATGGACGGGCGCTTGGCGATCCGTACTGCTATCGGGATGAGAGGACGATCAAGGCGGAGCGAGCGTTACATCGGAAGATCGGGCCGGAAAGGCTGCGAGAGCTGACGGGTGTGCAACTGATGCGGATCAATACGCTGTATCAGCTTTATGCGGATGAGTTGCAGGGGCTTCCGGAAGGACGGCAGTGGTTGAATCTGCCGGAGTATATTTTGTCGCGTTTGGGTAGCGGCCGCGTGGCCGAATATACGAATGCGACGCATACCGGGTTGGTGGAACTTTATCAGCGGCAGTGGTGCAGGGAGATCTTCGGCGCAGCGCATTTGGACTTGGCGAATGCTCCGAAGATTGTGCCTCCGGGGACTGAGGTTGGACGATTGAGCGGACCGTTGGCTGAGTTACCGGCGCTGCGCGACACGGTGTTGATCGCGCCGGCTTGCCATGACACGGCTTCGGCGATTGCAGGGATTCCTGCAACGGGCAATGACTGGGCTTACATCAGCTCGGGGACTTGGTCCCTGGTGGGCACCGTGTTGGAGCAGCCGAGAAATGGGGAGGCTGCAGCAGAGGAGAACTTTACGAACCTCGGCGCGGTGGGTGGACAGATTTGCTTTCACAAAAATGTAAATGGGATGTGGCTGGTGCGGCAGTGCATTGAAGCATGGGCGGCGGAGGGTCGAACGTGGACCGTGCCTGAGCTGGTGGCTGAGGCGGAGAAGATTCCGAAGCCGCACGGCTTGCTGGATGTGGATGATCCGGACCTGTTGTTGGCTGGGCGGATGCCGCAACGGATTAATGCGCAGAGGGTGCGTCGTGGGCTCGAGGCTTTGGATGAGAGGCCGGAACATGCTCCGGTGTTTGCGAGTTTGATCTTTCATAGCCTGGCGTCAAGATATTCGAAGGTGCTGGATAGAGTTGCGTTTCATAGCGGCAAGAAATTGAAGAGGCTGTTTGTGGTGGGCGGGGCGAGCCAGAATAAGTTTCTCAATCGGCTGACGCAGGAGGCATCCAAGCTGGAGGTGTTTTGTGGTGCGACGGAGAGCTCGACGGTGGGGAACTTTGCAGTGCAGATGGCGGTGCTGGAGGGGGCTCGCGATGGAATTACGGGGGCTTATGCGGAACAGGTGTCGCGGTGGGCGGGGTTGTTTGTTGCTGCGCTGGAGCGGGTTCACGCGAACTAGTTTCGTGCGTGATAGGCTTCCCTTGCATGTCTACGACTACTTTTGATCTGGTTGGTGCGGCCTCTGCAGAGATGGTCCGCGAGGGTTTCAATCCTGATTTTCCCGATGGCACGGATGCGCAGGTGGCGCAGATTCGGGCTTCGCTGAATGCAACGATCGACAAAGATGCGCAGGATTTGCGCGGGCTGCTTTGGTCTTCGATCGATAACGATACGTCGCGGGATCTGGACCAGATTGAAGTGGCGGATCGGGTGGCCAGCGGCATTCGCGTGAGGGTGGGGATCGCGGATGTGTCGGCTTCGGTGATGAAGGGTACGGTGATTGACGCGCATGCGGCTTCGCAGACGCAGACGGTGTATACGGCGGTGCGGAATTTTTCGATGCTTCCGACGGACCTTTCGACTGACATGACCTCGTTGAATGAAAACGAGGATCGTGCGGCGCATGTGTTGGAGTTTGTGGTGAGTGGCGAGGGGGTGTTGGGGGGGACGAGTATCTACAAGGCAGTGGTGCGGAACAAGGCACAGCTGGCGTATAGCAAGGTGGGGCCTTGGCTGGAGGGCACGGGTGCGCCGGATGCCAAGGTTGCGGCTTCGGCGGAGTTGCAAGCGCAGTTGAGGCTGCAGGATGAGGCGGCGGTGGCGTTGCGGGCACAGCGCGTGCGGCAGGGTGCGCTGGAGTTCAGTCGGAGTGAGGCTGATCCTGTGGTTGTGGATGGAAGGGTGGAGTCGATCGGGACGGCATTTCATAACCGGGCGAGTGACCTGATCGAGGAGCTGATGATTGCGGCGAACGAGACGATGGCGAAGACGCTGCGCGCGGCGAAGCGGTCTTGCATTCGGAGGGTGGTGAAGTCGCCGGAGCGATGGGCGCGGATTGTGGAGTTGGTGGGACGATACGGGACGACTTTGCCTGCGGTGCCGGATTCGGGGGCGCTGAATGCCTTTTTGCAGAAGCAGCAGGTGGTGGATGCGGTGCATTATCCGGATTTGTCACTCGCGATTATTAAGTTGATGGGGCCGGGGGAGTATGTGCTGGCGAAGGGCACGGATGATGATGTGCCGGGGCACTTCGGGTTGGCGACACAGGACTATGCGCACTCAACGGCGCCGAACCGGCGGTTTGCTGACCTGGTGACGCAGCGGCTGGTGACGGCCTGGCTCGCGGGCGAGGCTGCGCCGTATTCGGATGATGAATTGGCTGCGATTGCGACGCACTGCAATGAGCGGGAGTCGGCGGCGCGGAAGGTGGAGCGGGCGATGCTGAAGAGAGTTGCTGCTGTGGGGATGGCGAGCAGTGTCGGAAAGACGTTCCACGGCGTGATTACCGGGGCGAATGACAAGGGGACGTATGTGCGGGTGTTCGATCCTCCGGTGGAGGGGAAGATTGTGCGTGGAGCGAATGGGCTGGATGTTGGCGATACGGTCGATGTGACGCTGGTCCATACGGATCCGCAGCATGCGTTTATCGATTTTGCGCATGGGGCGGGGCAGAGTGCTGTGAAGGCTAACCACGGATTGAACGGATTACGCGGATAACAACGCATTGCTATTTGGGTTCGCCGTAGGGGACGTCTTTGGGGTTGGCCTTGGCGGCGCCCTCGGTGAAGGTGACCTTGCTGCCGTCGGCGGTGGTGATGGTGTTGTCGAACATTTTCCAGTCTTTTGCATTGGCGATGGTGCCGGCGGTGGCAGCTTCGATGTTGAGGTGGTCGAGGCGGAAGTCGTCGAGGGTAGCGTTGGGGTAGGCGCTGACGTTGAAGGCTTGCTTTGCGCCGGTGGCCTTGATGTTCCAGATGTAAACGTCAGAGAAATGCGCAAGGCCTTTTTCTGGCGGGGTGACAGGGGTGGTTAGGGTGATCCAGTAGGAGGGAATGTTTTTTGGGTCGATGCCGGGAGGAAGGGTGGCGTAGCTGTAGGTTGGGTTCCAATTCATCGTGATGTGGATCGGGATGGCTACGCCTTGCAGGTCGAGGTCGTGGATGCGAATTTGTTTAGCGGTCCCGCCGCGAGTGTTGGCGGATTTGAAGAGAACTCCGGACGGGACGCCGGCGAGGGCGGTGAGATTGTAGGCTTCGATGTTGTTGAAGCCGCCGGAGGTCTCGCTGCCGATGGTGATGGCTGCGGCGCCGTGACGGATGATGGAGTCGCGGATCACGATGTCTTCGGTTGGGCGGTTGACGCGGAGGCCGTCGGAGTCGCGGCCGGCCTTGAGGCAGAGGGCATCGTCGTTGACGTCGATGTCGGCGTGGGCAACGACGACTTTGTTCGAGGAATCGATGTCGATGCCGTCGGTGGAGGGACCTTTGCCGCCTTCGTTGTTGCGGATGACGACTCCGTCGATGGTGATGTCGTGAGAGTAGAGGACCTGGACGGTCCAGAAGCCGGAGCGCTTGAGGTTGATGCCTCCTCCGAGGTGGATGTTTGAGGAGTTTTGCAGGAGGACGAGGCGGGGGCGCTTTGCGTCGTAGTCGGAGGCCCAGCGGAGGCCCTGGGGTTCGTACTTCGCGCGGAGGTCCCAGTAAGACTTCCACCAGACGGGGCCGTCGCCGTCGATGGTGCCTTTGCCGGTGATGGTGATGTCATGCTGGTCGCGAGTGTTGATGAGGGCGGAGGGCCAGGTCATCTCGATTCCGGCGATGCGGGTGGGGAGTTCCGGGTAGTCTTCGAGTTTTTGAGAGCCGATGAGTGTGACGCCTTCAGGGACTTCGAGGGTGGTGCCGGTTTTCAGGAAGAGAGAGCCGGTGAGGTAGGTGCCGGCTTTGAGGCTGACGGCGCCGCCACCTTTATAGGCTGCTGCGGTGTCGATGGCTTTCTGGATGGCGACGGTATTGAGGGTTGTACCGTCACCTTTGGCTCCGTAGTCGTTGGCGAAGAATATTTTTTGTTCGGCTTGCGCGGATGTGGCAATGATCGCCAGGAAGAGAGTTAGGGCGAGGAGTATTGGGCGTTGTGGGACGACGTTCATCATGGGCTCCCCCTCCCCGGGGAAAGTGTGCAAAGTATTGGAAGAAGATACTTTAGGTCTGGACTTCAGTTGAAGTTAGAGGTGCGTTAAATGGTGCAGTCCGGCTCTCGCCGGACTGGTTTTTGTCTGAGTTAATTTTATCGTGAGGGTCAAGAGTGGGGTTGTGGATTGGAAGTTGGCGTGCGTTTTTGTGGCGGTGCATTCTTGATGCGGCGAATGGGTTTGGCAGCAAGCGTACGAGAGCATACCCCAGGGGCTAAAGCCCCCGCTTGCTATTTCGAAGTGAGAGGCCCAAGGCTGAAGCCTTGGGTTACCTAGAAGCAAGAACAGATTCTCCGAAGGGATAAAGCAGAGAGACAAGGCCCATGGTTGGTGAAGGCGTGGATTTGGCAAGGTTTGCTGGAAGGAGGGGCGATGACCCATAGAATGGGTTTCACTATGATGCGTTTTATTTTGGGTTTTGCTCTCGTGTTGGCTGTTCCGGCGGGTGCGCAGATGGCGATGCCGTCGAGTGGCGCTACTGCGTTCAAGGATACTTCGGTGTTTAAGCCGCCAGCAGGGGCGAAGGTGGCGATTATTGAGTTTGAGGATCTGGAGTGTCCGCTTTGTGCGCGGGTTTCTCCGATGGTGCGAGATGCCATGGGCCATTATGGGATTCCGCGGGTTCATTATGACTTCATCATTCCGGGGCATATGTGGTCGCGTAATGCTGCGATCTATGCGCGGTATCTTGAGGACAAGGCTTCGCCAAAGGTGGCGGAGGATTTTCGGCGGGATGTGTTTGCGAGTCAGCGGCTGATTGCGAGCCCTGAGGATCTGCAGCAGTTCACGCGGCGGTGGTTTCAGGCGCATGGGCAGGCGATGCCTTTTCTTGTTGATCCCAAATGCGCTGCGGAGGTGGAGGCGGATTGTGCGCTGGGGAGACGGGTCGGCATTGTGCACACGCCTACGCTGGTGGTGGCGACCGCGCACCATTGGATTGAGGTGACGGAGCCGGACCAGTTGTATGCGGCGATCGATCGGGCTGAGGCTGAGGTGAATGGGCGGTCTGGAAAGCCGTAGAAGCAAAAGCGAAATGCGGGGGTCTCTCCACTGCGGCGGCAAAGTACGCCTTCGGTCGAGATGACGCTTCTTTGAGTGGGTGCGAGAGAGAACAGGCAAAAGCAAAGGCGACGGCTTGTCCAGGCTGGGATGCGGTTTGGGTAGAGAAGCGGGTTTCTCCACTCCGCGCTTCGCGCTGCGGTCGAAATGACGGCTTGTTTTGGGCAGAAGGTTCATTGAGAGTCGCTGGTGACGAGGTGGATGGTGCCGAGGATGCCGGAGGGGATGGGTTCGACCTTGTTGAGGTCCTGCATCTGGAAGCGGTCGCCGTATTTTTCAATGAGGGGTTTGTAGTCGTGCGGAGGGAGCGCGGACCAGGCGTTGAGGGCGGTGTTGTAGACGTGGATTTCGATGTGGTTTTGGCCGGGTTTTAGGTGTTTGGAGACGTCGATGCGGTACGGTGGGTGCCAGAGTGCGCCAGCGGACTGTCCGTTGATGATGACGAGCGCGGCTTCGTGGATGGGCGGGTCGTAGTAGGCGTGCATGCCGGGGCCGGTGCGGGTGATGCGCGGATCGGGCAGGCCGTTGGGGCCCAGGACTGGGTGTTCGGGTGGGGAGTTTGGTGCGCCGGGGAGGGGCTTGCCGCCGTCTATTTCGAGGAAGATCGAAGCGTTGGCCGGATTTGCGGCGAGGGTGAAGTCGCGGGTGTAGACGGCCTCGCCGGAGTAGTAGCGGGTGGCTGGGGTGGTGGTCCAGTCGGTGAGGGTGGGTTCTGTTTCCGTCTCTTTGGTTGAGGTGAAGGTGACTTGCCAGTCGGAGGAAAGATCGGCGAGAGGCGTCATTGAGGCCGAATCGCTGGGAGACCTGTGGGGTGGTTCTGATTCGCTGTAGTGGGCGAAGATGAAGATCCGCGATTCGTAGGGGGCGAGATTTAGAGGCAGGTTGCTTGCGGTGACGTGAGCTGCTTTTCCGGTTTCGGGATCCCACTGTTCTCCGTCGCGATGCGTCGAGTCAAAAGTGGCGGTTGCCTTAATGGGTTGATTGGAAGTATTGGTTACGAAGTAGATGTCTGCAGTGGGGAGTTTGCGACGGATGAAGCCGATGGATTGGCGTGCGGCATCGTCGATGTTGGTGAGTTGCAGGTCGGGGTCGCCAGCTTGAACGAGTGCTTTTGAGAGTTGTTCAGGATTTGGGACGACGGGAATGGTATTGGCGAGTGCCGTGAGTTCGGGAGACGTATTGCCCTCGGGGTCCATTGTCGGGGTGTGACCGATGGCGACTACTTTGCCACTCCAAGCGGCGATCTTTTTGAGGGTTTCGATAGGGATGCGGTCGGTGGGTGGGATCACCAGGATTTGGTGGTTGCCGAGGCCTACGGAGTTGATGGCTTCGGCGTCGATGTAGTCGACGTTGTAGCCCGCGTTGAGGATGGCTGACATGAGCGCGGGGGTGATGCGGGTCTGCATGGCTCCGGTGACGGTGACGTGGGCGGGGGTGAAGCTGGCCCAGGCGTCGTCGGTGGGGAGGAGGATGGCGACCTGGTTGGCGGGTTGGCCCTGGCGGAGGAGCCAGCTGATGCGCTGGATGTAGCGGGTGACGACCGGCATGACGGGGTGCCAGGGGTTGTGATTGTTGAAGGAGGCCGCGGCGTAGAGGGACCAGCCGGGTTCGGGGACTTTGCCGGGCGGTGGGGAGTAAGGCCAGCCGTGGCCGATGATCTGGTTCTCGCCCATGATGAAGTCGATGTCGGCTTCGGCTTTCATGTCGAGTGGGGTGGCTCGGAAGACGGGAGAGTGGAGCCAGGTGAAGGTTTCGCCGGAGGTGACGTTGTTGCCGAAGACGTGGTTGGCGGAGGTGGCCCAGCGGAGTGTGGAAAACGCGCGCCACTGTGGACCTTCGCCTTCGGGAAGCGCAGCCAGGCGCTGGCTGGAGAAAGTAACTGCTGGTTCACCATAGGTTTGCGAGCGGAATTTCGTGTGATGGGCGATGGCCCAGTTATTGATTTGGGTCAGGTAATTTTCGTTGACCAATTCGGTGAGGGTCTGGCCCCAGTCGTGCCTTACCTTGTCGGCGGCGGGCGTTCCTCCGGCGACTAGCTCGGGGAGATGCGGGAGGAGATCGTAGCCTCGGCGCTTCTGGAACTCGTCGGGCAGGGTGGGGGTCCAGTCGGCTCCGTAGGCTTCGAGGGAGTCGGAGAAGATCGCGTAGGGTGGAGTGTCGCCGAAGGCTTTGACGAGAGGCTCGCCTACTTTTTGGAGGTGGGTGGCGACGGCTTGGTGGCTGAAGGGATCGAGGACGTAGCCTTCGGCTCCGACTGCGGCGCGCTTGACTTGCTGCTTGGTGTGGCTGGCTATGAAGAAGAGAGCTACGCGGGGTTTATCGGATGGGGAGATGTTGATGGCGGAGCCGTTGAGAGTGAGCGGCTGGGCGGTGGCGGCGTCCCAAGTGACTGGTTGGGGGCCGCTGCGGCCGGTGGCGGGAGTGGTTGGCGTATCGCCGCAGACGCTGCCGGTTTCAAAACTGCAGTGCGCGAGGTTTTTCGAGACGACGGATGCAGAGATGAAGGATTCGCCTTCTTCTAGGGTGGGTGGGGTGATCGAGGTGGTCTTGGAGGGGATGGGAACCTCGGCGGTGCGGAGGCGACCGGCGGCTTCGGCGAGGGTGGTGTTGGGGCCACCGTAGGGCCAGCCGCTGCAGAGGGTGACGTCAACGCGGAGGCCTAGTTTGCGGCCTTCGGACTGGGCGTAGTGGACGGCGTCGAGCATGGCGGGGGATAGGAAGGGGAGATTGTTGAGGCCTTTGGCCGGATCGTCGAGGACTTCGGGGTAGACGAAGGCTAGTTCGGTTCCACCGATTCCGTCGGCTTTCATTTGCTGGAGTTCGCGGAGGATCTCGGGTTTTTCCACAGCGGCACCGAACCACCACCAGCGCATCATGGGCTTGGCGTCGTCGGGAGGATTCCTGAAGTTAAACTTTATGGTTTCTATTGAAGATTGTGCAAATAGGGGAGCTGTTGCCGGGCTTGCGAGGAAGGCGGCGAGGAGGATGGCCTGTGGAAATCTTGAGGAAAGGTGGCGCATGGTGTGGATTACTCCGGTGGGTTGAGCGGGGTGGTTTCGGCTACGGGGGCGTCGAGAATGGGGGCGTCCAGGCCGGCTACGGTTGGGTGGTCGGAGGTGGGTTGGAGATCGAAGACGACGATTTCGTTATCGCCGGTGCGCAGCCATGGGCCAGGGATGTAGAGGGTTTGTTGGGGGCCTACGTTCCAGAAACGGCCGATGGGATGGCCGTTGATCCAGACGGCTCCTTTGGTCAGGTTGCGGACGTCGAGGAAGGTGTCGCCGGTGGTGGTCAGGGTGAAGTGGGCTCGGAAGAAGGTCGGGGTGGAGTGAGGAGCAGTGGTGGTTTCGGCAAAATGCGGGAGTCTCTCCACTCCGCTCCGCTCCGGTCGCGATGACGCATCTTCCCAGTTCATGGGGAAGGGGTAGATTTGCCAGTTGGTGAGGGGTTGATTGGCTAGTGTGACGGATTTTGTGATGCCTTTGGTTTCGCCGCGCATGGCGGGGGAGAAGTTAATGCGGTCGGAGTTTTCGACGAAGATGTCGAGGCGGGCGGGGCCGGTGGTGGTGATCGGGAGGGTGGACTGGTTGTGGCGGCGATCGAGGGTGCCGGCTAGCTTGCCGTCGAGGTAGATCTGGGCGTAGTCGTGGAGGTCGGTGAGGACGAGGTCTCCGCTGATGGCTGCGGGGAGTTGGTGGCGGTAGAGGATGTAGCCGTAGGCCTGGCCGAACTGCTCCATTGGCTTGGGGGTGTCGGAGTGGATCGGTTTGGGGAGGTTGTTCCAGAGAGGCGTGGATTCGGTGAGGGTGATGGTGGGGATGGTGATCGGTGGGGCTACAGTGGGAACGGCCGGGAGGCATGCTTCGTCTTCTGCAGTGGAGTTTTGTGGCGCTTCGGGCGAAATGCGGGGATTCTTCGCTCCGCTCAGAATGACGACATCTTTAGGAACAGCGGTATTGCCTGAAGCGGCGGCGTTGCGGGGACTGGTATTCGGCGTGGGGACCGGTGAGGCGCAGGCGTACTTGGCGAAGATTTTTCGGAAGGCGTGGAATTTTGGGGTGGGGCGGCCGGATTCGTCGAGGGGCGCGCCGTAGTCGTAGCTGGTGACCTGGGGGAGATATTGGTTGTCGATGAGGTTGGCTCCGGACATGAAGCCGAAGCTGGTGCCTCCGTGAAACATGTAGAGGTTGATTCCGTTGCCGTGGCTAAGGATGAAGTCGAGGTCGTCGAGCTGGGGCTGGAGAGGGCGGGTTTGGTGGGGATGGCCCCAGTAGTCGAACCAGCCGGGCCAATACTCGGTGACGAGGAGGGGCTTGCCGGGTTGGAAGGCGGCCAGCTTGGGGATTTCTTTTTTGGAGCTGCCTTCTCCGAAATTGACTCCGGTGAAGACACCGGGGATGCCGCCGAAGGGGAGTTCGTCGCCGCCGTCTACAGTGTCGAGGAGGGACGCGGTGAAGCCGGCGCGGAGGAAGATGTCGCGCATGTGGATCATGTAGGTGTGATTGGGGTCGGGTGGGGCGCTGTCGTGTTCGACCCAGCTACCGTACTCGTTTTCAACCTGGGTGATGAGGATGGGGCCGCCGCGGCCGATTTGGAGGGAGGCGGTCTCCTGACCAAGGCGCTTGATCCAGCGCTCGACGGGGACCATAAAAGCGGGGTCGTTGGTGCGGAGAGCGGTGGACATGCGCGGGTCTTTGAGGAGCCATGCGGGGTAGCCGCCGAACTCCCACTCGGCGCAGGAGTAGGGGCCGGCGCGGAGGATGACATAGAGACCTTCTTCCTGGGCGGCTTTGATGAAGGCGACGAGGTCGGTATCGCCGGAGAAGTTGTATTGGCCCGGGGATGGTTCGTGGACGTTCCAGAAGACGTAGGTGGCGATGGTGTTGAGGCCCATGGCGCGTGCCATTTTGAGGCGGGCGTGCCAGTACTCGCGGGGGATGCGGGCGTAGTGGAGTTCGCCGGAGAGGACTTTGAAGGGTTTGCCGTCCAGGAGAAACTGGTCGCCCTGGATGATGAAGGTGTGAGGCGGCGGTGCGGGTTGTGCGATGGCGGGGAGCGTGGCCATGGCGAGTGCGGCGGTTGCGATGAGGCGGGCGGTTGGGTTCATGGATTAGGAGTTTATGGTGACGCTGAAACGGTAGTTCATTTGGGAGAATGTTTCAAGGGAAGAACATTGGGGTGAGCTTGCTGCTGGCCGGTTGATGGCTTGTTGAACAAAAAGGGGAATCTCGTGAATCGATCTTGGCATCCATTGACAAGCCGAGCGTTGGCGACAACGGTGTTGCCGGTGACGGAGACAGATGTGGGGACTCTGTTGAGAAGCAACGGGAGGTAAGAATGGCAGCCAACAAGACAGTCATCGTCACCGGCGCCTCGCAAGGCATCGGTGCCGCTGTCGTCCAGGCGTTTCTGGATCGCGGCTATAACGTCGTAGCAACCTCGCGCAACGTCTCCAAAGCGGGTTTCGCGCCATCACCGAATCTTGTACTTGTCGACGGAGATATCGGTCAGGCAGCGACGGCTGAAAAGATTGCACAGGCGGCGATCGCGAAGTTCGGTTCGATCGACCATGTTGTCAATAATGCTGGTATTTTCTCGTCGAAGCCGTTCACGGACTATACCCTCGAGGAATTTCGCAGATTCGTTTCGATCAACCTGGAAGGGTTCATCCTCATTACTCAACTTGCGGTGAAGCAGATGTTATTGCAGGGCGAGGGCGGCAGCGTGACAACCATTACAGCGTCGTTGGCCGACAATCCCATCGCAGGCCTTCCGGCGTCGATTCCGATGATCACCAAAGGCGGACTTGAGTCGGTTACTCGGAGCCTTGCGAGCGAATACGCCAAGGACCACATCCGCTTCAACGCGGTGTCGCCTGGGGTTGTTGATACGCCTCTGCACACAGATGTGAAGGCAAGATCGCCGATGGGAACGTTTTCAGATTCGAAGGACATCGCTACGGCTGTTATTTATCTGGCGGGAGCAACTCATGTCACCGGGGAGGTGCTGCACGTGGACGACGGTGCGCACGTGGGCAAGTGGTGAGAGCTCAAGGTTCGCCGGAGAATCGCAATGGATAAGCAGTCCGTGAGTTCGCCGGTGCCGTGGAACCAGACTCGTGTTTCTTCCATCCTGGGAGTTGAGTACCCGATCATTCAAGGTCCTTTGGGTGGTTTGTCGACGCAGAGATTGACGGCGAAGGTGTCGAATTTTGGCGGCCTCGGGTCCTTTGGGGCGCATGGCCTGAGCCCTTCTGCGATCAAAGACGTCATCGCTGAGATTCGTGAAATGACTACGAAGCCTTTCGCGATGAATTTGTGGGTTTCGATGGAAGATGAGGGTGCACGCTCCTCGGAAAGGGAAGAGTTTGCGAGAAGCCTCAAGCATATCGCTCGGCACGTAGAGGCATTGGGCGCATCTCTGCCGGACTATAAGCCTTATGTTCCGGTCCGGTTTGAAGACCAGGTGCGCGTGCTGATTGATGCAAAGGTTCCCGTCTTCAGCTTTATCGTCGGCGTGCCGCCGAAGGAGATTCTGGACGAATGCCGCATACAAGGAATTCTTATGATTGGAACCGCGACAACTGCAGCGGAGGCCAGGGTGCTCGACCAGGCAGGAGTCAAAGTCATTGTCGCTTCTGGCTTTGAAGCGGGCGGGCATCGCGGCTCTTTCCTGTTGCCGGCCGAGGATTCGCTTACAGGAACATTCGCGCTGACGCCTCAGGTCGTCGATGCTGTTTCGGCACCGGTAGTGGCGGCAGGAGGTATCGGCGATGCGCGTGGAATCGTCGCTGCTTTTGCGCTCGGAGCCGAAGGTGTTCAGATTGGCACGGCCTTTCTGACGAGCGAAGATTCCGGTGCCAGTGTCGTTCATCGCAATGCGCTACTGAGTGAGAAAGCTCAGAGAACTTCGTTGACCAAGGGCTTTACCGGACGGCTGGCTCGCGGAATTCATAATCAGTTGATCGAGGAGCTAAATCGACCAGGAGTGGAGATTCTTCCGTACCCACTGCAGCGCATGCTCGTGAGAAACCTCGCAATTCCCGCGGAGAAAGCTGGTAGAGAGGAGTTGCTCCAACTCTGGGCGGGTCAGAGTGCAGGCCTCTCCCGAGAGAGAGATGCAACGGTGCTCCTGAAGAGATTGGTCTCGGAGGTTTCGGCAGTTGCCGGTCCAGTTCTTCAGTGGAGCCGCGAACGCCGCGGCAAAGAATGATACTGGTCAAAAAACGTCAGTGACATTCCCGTCTTGAAGGAAGGACAATGTGAAGTTATGGCAAAATCGGTTTTTCGAACCTTGGCGTTCCTGGTAATCGCACTCACCATCTGCTTGGGCCTCGACGCCCAAACGAAGGACAAGGCATTGGTGCGGGAGTTCATGAAGGCCCAGAAATAGTGCCGGTTGCGGCTCCCAAGCAAAGACCCGGGGCTAAAGCCCCTTTTCTTCTGCGGCGGATTCAGGGGCCTGAAGGCCCCTGCTTCCTCCGAAAAGCAACGGCGAGTTTTTTCGCCGCCTGTGAAGCCGTGCCCTTAAGCAAAAACGAATCTTTCCATCTTCGTGAAATCTCTTCAATCCTTCCCATAGACACTCGGACTTGTCGGGATGCGGCGAGATTATTTTGGTTTGGGGCCGTCTTCCTGGGGGACTTCTTTGCCTTCGCCGGGGAAGGGCCAGTTGCGCTCAAGGGGTTGCTGGGCTTCGCGGGTGGCTTTGGGGACTTTGTCGATGCGTAGGTTTTCTATGAAGTGAACACCCATCTTTCCCGCTACTGCGATGTCGAGGTCGCCGTCCTTGTCGAGGTCGAGGGCGAGAATTTGTGTGCCGACGCCTGCTGTGCCGTTGTAGGAGATGGGGACTCGGGTGAAGGTGGCGTCGGGGTTGAGTTTGTAGGCGTAGATGACGTTGGGATCGTAGGAGCCGGGGTCGTCGCCGGAGTGGCCACGGTAGCGTTTGCCGGTGACTAGCCATGTGCTGCCGTTGCCTTCCAGGTCGGCTAGGACGAGGGCGTGGGATTGGGAGAAGGACTCGTCGATGGTGTGGCGGGTGAAGGTGCGGTGGTCGGGTGTGCCGCCTTGTTCGAGCCAGTAAAGGCCGTAGCTGTGGCCCTGGCCGAAGATGATGTCCATCTTGCCGTCGTGGTTGACGTCGTAGGCGAGGATGGGGAAGCCGGTGTCGCCGAGATGCCAGTCGGGGTGCCACTGCCATTTGTCGTTGTTGGCGTCGATGTTCTGGAACCAGCCGTAGGGGGTGAGGATGTCGGGTTTGCCGTCGCCGTCGATGTCGGCGATGCCGATGCCGTGGCCGTCCTCGTCTTTGCCGCCGACGTGATGGACGCGAGGCTCGGGGCCGGAGAAGTCGACCCATAGGATGCCGGAGTGGTTGTAGTGGGCGAGGGCGACGTCGGGTTTGCCGTCACCGTTGATGTCGGCGAAGGCTCCGCCCTCGGTGTCGAAGCTGTCGGTGATGAAGTGCTGCTTCCAGAGGGTGTCGGGAGCGGCGGATTTGCCGGGGTTCTCGTACCACCAGAGGCCGTTGGCGATCCATCCGGTGGTGACGATGTCGGGGAAGCCGTCGTGATTTACGTCGATGGTCCATTCGCCGCAGTCGGAGATGAACTCGTTGTGAGTGCCGACGGTGCGGTATTGGTGGCGCTTCCAGTCTCCGCCGTTGGGGCCGGGGTTTTCGTACCAGTAGGCTCCGCTGACGAGGTCGAGGAAGCCATCGTTGTTCATGTCGAGGGTGGTGATGCCTTCGGCGTGGTCGGTGCCGAGGCGATGGACTAGGAAGGTTGGGTTGGGTGCGCCATTGGGGCCGGGACCGGGAGTGGGTTTGCGGAACTCGGTGGCGTGTTCGGGGTCCTGGGCGTGGGCTAAGGCGGCGAGCGAGAGGATGCTGAGGGCGATGAGTTTTTTCATTTTGGTTTACCGGGGAAGTGGTTTGAGCTCGATGGTGCGGCCAGTTTTGGCGGAGGTGCGGGCGGCGTCGAGAATTTGCATGACGGTCATGTTGGTATCGAGGGCTGAGAGATCGTCGGTGGATTTGATTTGTCCGTGAAGGACTGCGGCGAGGTAGGAGAGCGAGTCTCTTTGATTGTCTGGTAGTGGAGGAGCGGGTTTTTGGGATTCGTTTTTTTCTCCCTGGTAGCGAGCGCGGAGATCATTGGCGGCTACGGTGATGATGTATCCGGTGGCGCCGTAGACTTCCATGTCTTTGCGGGCGAAGGGCCAGTTCCATGAGGGCATGATCACGGCCTGGGTTTTGGGGTAGCGGAGGATGATGGTGGCGTCGTCGTCGACGTGCGGGTAGATGTTGGGTTTGTCGGTCTGGGTGACGGCGGTGACGCTGAGCGGGGCTTGGCCGTGCATGAGGAGTGTGGCGAGGTCTGCTCCGTAGCAGCCGAAGTCGAAGAGAGCGCCTGCTCCGTTTTGAACAGGGTCGGTGAGCCAGGGGAGCCACTCGGGACCTACGCCGATCTCTTTGGGGCCTTCATGGCCGTCGTGGACGACGATTTTGCGGAGATCGCCTAGCTTGCCGGATTCGGCTTCGTGGATGGCTTCGGTGTTGGACGTGTACCAGGTGGTCTCGTAGTTGACGAGAACGTGGACGTGCTGCTCGCGAGCGGCGGTGCGGATGGCGAGAGCGTCTTCCATGGTGGTGGAGAGGGGCTTTTCGACCATGGAACTGATGTTGTGGCGGGCTGCGGCTTCGATGACGCGGCGGTGATCCTGAATGGTGGTGTAGACGAGGACGGCGTCAGGGTGCTGGGTGGTGAGCATGTGCTCGAGATCGGTGTCGAAGAGGGATGAGGGCAGGTTGTATTGCGAGGCGTATTGCTTTGCGAGGGTTGTGTTGGGTTCGACGATGGCGACGAGTTGCGCGGAGGAGTTTTTGGGGAGCGCGCCTAGGAAGCCTTTTACATGTCCGTGAACGAGGCCGACGATGGCGACACGGATGGGTTTGGTGGTGGGGTCTGGTGTCTGCGCTGAGATTGTGAGGGTGACGAGGAGAGCCAGTGATGTGAATCGCATTGCTGAGCCTCGGGGTGTTGGGGCCGTTCTCTTGATTTAGGTATCAGGTGTCAGATATCGGGTATCAGGTATCGGGTATCCGGTTTTCGATACCTACGTTAGTTTCATGGTTTCGGGATTCCAGTGGACTACGGTACCTTTTTCGAGGCTGACGTTGGCGAGAAGGGCGGCTCCCGCGGCTCGGAAGCCGAAGGTAGCGTCTTCGACGGGTTGTTTACGGGTGCGGACAGAATTGAAGAAGTTCTGGAAGTGGTCGAAGCTGTCGGAGTAGCCGCGTGGGGCGGAGAAGCGTTCGGCGGCGGTGTAGGGTGTGCCGGTGGGGAGTGTGGGTGGATATTTTTCGCGGTATTGTTTGAGGAACTCCTGCTGGGTGGCGTTGGCGAAGGTGCTGATGGTGTAGCCGGGATCTATTTCGCGGGGGACGCGGGTGACGGTGACGGTCTGACCGGCGATCTCCATGGTGCCTTCGGAACCGGTGAAGACGAAGCCTTCGCTTTCGTCGCCGCCATCGACGAAGTTCACGCGGAGAGAGAGGTTGAAGCCTTCGGGATAGTCGAGCAGGGCGAGGAGTATGTCGGGGACGTTGCGGCCGTCCTTCCAGAAGCGGAGGCCTCCGGTGGCCATGGCGCGGGTGGGGCCGTTGGTACCTGTGATGAAGTGGGTGCCACTGAAGAGATGGACGAAGAGGTCGCCGGCGACTCCGCTGGAGTAGTCGCTCCACTTGCGCCATTGGAAGAAGCGCTCGGCGTTCCACGGGATTTGCGGGGCGGAGCCGAGGAAGCGCGGCCAGTCGCAGGTGGTGGTGCTGGCGTCGGGCGGGACGGAGTAGTTCCAGGCGCCGAGAGAAGAGTTGCGGTCCCATCGCGCAGTGACGGTGTTGAGCTGGCCGATAGCCCCGGAGGCGAGGAGCTCTTTGGCCTTGGCGTAGATGACGGAGGAGACGCGCTGGCTGCCTACCTGGAGGATGCGATTGGTGGATTTGGCGGTGGAGATGATCTCGGGGCCGTCGGAGTAGAGGTGGATCATCGGCTTTTCGAGGTAGACGTCTTTGCCGGCGGTCATGGCGTCAACGGCGGCCTGTTTGTGCCAATGATCGGGGGTGGCGATGATGACAGCGTCGATATCTTTGCGGGCGAGGATCTCGCGGTAGTCGCGGGTGGTGAAGAGGTCGACATCGTTGGAGGTGCCTGTGCCCCAGAGTTCTTTGGAGTGGGTGAGGCGACCGTCGTAGCAGTCGGCCACGGCGACGAGTTTGACGCCGGGAACGCGGAGGGCGGTGGCGGTGTCTCCCTGGCCCTGGATACCGGCTCCGATGAGCGCGAACTGGACACGATCGTTTGCGGAGGAGGATTGGGCTGCTGAGGTGGTGAGCGCGGAAAGGGTGTGGACCTGGGTGCTGGCGACTGCGGCGCTGGCGAGTTGTACGAAGGCACGGCGATTGAGAGTTGTCATAGGCGCATACTCTTTCGATGATTTTTATCGCTAGAGAACGGTATGCGATACGGGATGCGGTGTCCAGCAGATTGGGCGCATCTTACTAAGCGAGTGGTATAGTCCTATCGGTTTAGTGGATGGAGGGAGGAAGCGGCATGATGCGTTTTGCATGGGTGCGTTTGGTCGCGCTTGCTGTGTCGATGCTGGCTTCGACTGTTTGCGAGGCGCAGAGTGGGGCGGCGCCTTCGAGCGACAGTACTTGGTGGAAACATGCTGTGATCTATGAGATATATCCGCGGAGTTTTCAAGATTCGAATGGCGATGGGGTGGGAGATCTGAATGGGATTGCCTCGCGACTCGACTACCTGCAGGCGCTGGGGGTGGACGCGATCTGGATTTCGCCGATGTATCCTTCGCCGCAGGTGGATTTTGGGTATGACATCTCGGATTACGAGAATGTCGATCCTCAGTACGGGACGCTAAAGGACTTCGACGGGCTGGTGGCAGAGGCGAAGAAGCGGAATATCCGGGTCATTCTGGATATGGTGCTGAATCATACTTCGGACAAGCATAAGTGGTTTATCGAGTCGGCTAGTTCGCGGACGAATCCGAAGCGGGATTGGTATGTGTGGAGCAATGGAAAGGATGGGGGCAAGCCAGGGCCGAACGGTAAGCCTTTGCCGCCGAATAACTGGGTGAGTTTGTTTGGCGGATCGGCGTGGGAGTATATGCCGCAGACGCGGTCGTTTTACTACCACATGTTTTATAAGCAGCAGCCTGATTTGAACTGGCGGAATCCTGATGTCGAGAAGGCGATGTTCGGGACGATGCGGTTCTGGCTGGATCGCGGGGTGGCGGGGTATCGTCTGGATGCGATTCCTACGCTCTTTGAGGATCCGCAGTTGAGAGACGAGCCAGCGCTGGGAGGCGTGAATGCGCAGGGCGATCCGAATTTGAGCGACATCTACACGAACAATCTGCCGGAGGTGCATGACGTAATCCGGCGGATGCGGGCGATGGTGGCAAAGTATCCGGATACAAATTACCCGGGCAGCAGGGTGCTGATTGGGGAGACGTACCTGCCGAATACGGCGGAGTTGGATAGGTGGTATGGCAGCGCGAAGAAGGATGAACTGCAATTGCCGATGGACATGATTATCGGCATGGTGAACAAGCTCGATGCAAATACGTTTCGGACGCGCATCAACGAGGTGGAGACGCAGGTGCATGGGTCGCAGCCGCTGCTGGTGTTTGATAACCATGACAATATTCGGAGTTGGGAGCGGTATGGGGATGGTGTGCACAACGTCCAGATTGCGAAGCTGATCGCGGCGGTGTTGTTGACGACGCGGGCTACCGCGCTGATGTATTACGGCGAGGAACTGGGGATGATTACCTCGATTCCTACTCGGGTGGAGGATGTGAAGGACCCGATTGGCAAGACGGGATGGCCGAAGGAGAAGGGGCGCGATGGGGAGCGGACGCCGATGCAGTGGGATGCTTCGGCACCGCAGGCGGGGTTCAGCACGAGTGCGAAGACGTGGCTTCCGGTGGCTTCGAACTACAAGACGGTGAATGTGCAGACGGAGCTGGCGGATCCGAACTCGTTGCTTAACTGGTATCGAAGGCTGATTACGTTGCGGCGGGAGATTCCGGCGCTGCACGATGGCGGGATGGTGATGGTGGATACGACGAATGCGAGCGTGTTGTCGTATGTGCGGACGGTTCCGGCGGGTGGGAAGGCGGTGGTGGTGGCGCTGAATATGACGGCTCAACCGCAGAAGATTGCATTGGATTTGAAGCCGGCGGGGATTTCGCAGAGGGCGGTGCGGACCCTGTTGACGAATGAGGCTTCGCTGCAAGGGGTGACGACGACTTCGATGACGTTGCCTCCGTTTGCGAGCTGGGTGGGTGAGGTGCGGTAGGGTTTCGTTTTCTTTTGCGTGACGACGAGTCCCGGAATCGGCACATGCGGTGCTTGGGAGGAGCGACACTTCTTCGAAGTGATGTCCTGGGGGTGACTCTCGAGGAGTTTTGCGCTTCCATTCTGCGCTAATTGCGAGGATACTGGCGTGGTTGGCGGGCCCCTTGTTTTTCGAGATGAGAGGAGACGCGATGAGGAAAGAGATCTATTTGGCGGTTGCTGTGTTGGCGTGCTCGGTGACAGTGGGCGCGCAGGATGCGCCGACGCCCCCTGCCGTGAAGATGGGGTTATGGCAGAACACCGCTACGAACACGATGACGGGGCTTCAGCTTCCGCCGGATGTGGTGGCGAAGCTGCAGGCGATGGGACGACCAGTGCCGGGGGCGGCGCCGAGGACCATCGTGACGCAGTCGTGTGTAACGCCGGAGACCTGGCAGAAGTCGTTTGCGGATATGCAACAGAACAAGAGCTGTCAGTTTACGAATGTCCATCAGAGCGCGACGGGAATGTCGGGCGATATGGTGTGCACGACGGCGGACGGATCATCGAAGGGGCACCTGGATGCGAAGTTTGCGAGCCAGGAGAAGATGAGCGGGAAGATGCACATGGAGATCACGACGGCGCGCCAGTCACAGCCGATCGTGATGGATGTGACCTTCGATAGCGTGTATCAGGGGGCGGATTGCAAAGGCATCTCGCCGGATTCTCCGAAGATTATGCAATAGAAAAAATCGAAACTGACTTACGGCTTGGCCTCTTGCTGGTAACTGCGAGAGGCCTCGGTTGTTTTGCGGGTGAGGGTTAGAAACCGGGTGGAGTTTGGTTGGCTACGTTGAAGTAGCGTTCGAGAGCGATGCCGGCGCGGGCGATAGTCCCTTCGTCGAAGAGGCGGCCGATGAGGGTGACGCCGTGAGGGACTCGCCGCGGCGGGTCGAATTTTGGGAGAGGGTTGTTGGGATCGGGAGCCCAGTCGCTGCGGGCCTCGGAGACTTCGACGAAGCCCGTGCGGAGGGTGAGGGATGGGTGGCCGGTGCTGTTGGTGATATGGAGGATTTCATCGCGGAGGGAGGGGACGAGCAGGAGGTCGACTTCGTTCATGATGCGGGCCATCTCGAGCGCGACCATGCGGCGGAGGCGGTCGGTCTGGATGAGGTCGACGGCGGAGAGAAAGTAGGACTGGCGGAAGGTGTTGGGCCAGGCGTCGGGAACCTGGGCTTTGAGGGTGTCGACTTGATGGTTGAGGACGATCTGCTCGAAGGCGGCGGTTCCTTCGGCGAAGAGGATGAGGTCGAGATTGTCGTAGGGCCAGTCGGGGAGAGTGACTTCGACTGGTGTCATGCCGAGTTTTGGAAGGGCTTCGAGGGTGGCGCGGTCTACGTGGGTCGCGGGTGGTTCTTTCATCCACTGGGGGAAGTAACCTACGCGTAGTCCGGTGACAGGGGATTGCGCATTGAAGTTAAGATGGCTGGGAACGCAGGCTACGTCTCTTCCGTCGGGGCCGGTGATGGCTTGGAGGACGAGCATGGTGTCTTCGACGCTGCGGGCCATGGGGCCGAGTTTGTCGAGAGACCAACAGAGGGTCATGGCTCCGGTGCGAGGGACGCGGCCGTAAGTAGGACGTAGTCCGGTGACGCCGCAGCGCATGGAAGGACTGACGATGGAGCCTCCGGTTTCGGAGCCGATGGCGAAGGCTACCAGGCCGGCGGCGGTGGCTGCTCCGGGGCCTGCTGAGGAACCGGAGGAGCCTTCTTCGAGGAGCCACGGGTTCATGGTCTGGCCGCCGAACCAGATGTCATTGAGGGCCAGGGCGCCGAGGGAGAGCTTTGCGATGAGGACGGCTCCGGCTTCGTTGAGGCGTTGGGTGACGGTGGCGTCGGTGGTGGGGATTCGGTTGCGGAAGGGCTCGGCACCCCAGGTGGTGGGGATGTTGGCGGTGTCGAGGAGGTCTTTTGCGCCCCAGGGGATGCCGTGGAGTGGGCCTCGGTAGTGGCCAGCCGCGATTTCGGCGTCGGCTTGTTTCGCCAGCATGAGGGCGTGGTCGCGGGTGAGGGTGATGATGGAGTTGATCTTTGGATTGAGGCGAGCTATGCGGTCGAGATAGATGCTGGTGAGACGGGTGCTGGTTAGTTGGCGGGTTTCGATCCAGTAGGAGAGTTGGTGGACGGGGGCGTAGGCGATTTGTTCGTCGGATGAAGGGAGCTTTTCGGAGGTGGTCGGCGTTCGGACGAATTGGTTGCTGGTTGGCCCGGAGGTTTGGCCGGGGAGGATGGAGTTGACGGTTGAGTAGGGCGCGATTGAATTGGGGATTTCGACTTTGCGTGGGCCTGTGCGGCGTTTGTAGAGTGGGGCCATGGCGGAGCGCCAGTTACTGGCAGCCTGGGCTCGGTCTTTTTCGGTGAGAGGGAATTGGACTAGCTTTTCGGCTTCAGCGAAGGTGGTAGGGCTGACTTCGGGGCCGACGGCGGGAGCGGTGCCGAAGGCAGGTGGGGCTCCAGGGGTGGTGGGTGTGGCGGTGTTCTGGGCGAGTGCGGCCGTGGAGGCTAGCAGGGTGAGCGCGCTTTGGGTTAGGAATTCGCGGCGTGAGTTGGGCATGGATTCCTCTGGTGGGATTGTAGCGAGAGGTTAACGGAGATTTGTCCGGGCGTCGTCATCGCATGCTAGAGCAAAGGCAACCCATCCTTTGCGATGAGGCCGCAAAGGATGGGCCACCCGACAGCTGGGGATTATTTGGTTCAGTAGGTGGTGGGGATGCCCTGAAGGGTTACGGGAGCTTTGAGGGCTGCTTTTTGTTTTTCGACCATGGCGGCTACGTCGGCGAGGAGTTGCTTGTCGTCGTAGACGATGCCGTCCTTTATGGTGTATTTGATTCCGCCGACGCGCTCGACTTTGCCGGTTTCGTCGTTGAGGCGCATCCAGCCGGTGGGGTAGAGGACTTTGAGATTGGCTAGCGGGTTCTGGTCGAGGAGGATCAGGTCGGCGCGCTTGCCGGGGCGGATGATGCCGAAGTCTACGTCGGTCTGTTTAGGGCTTTGGAGCTCTTCGGCGCCGTAGAGGGTGGCGGAGCGAATGACTTCGAGTGGGGTGAAGCCGGTTTCGCGGAGGAGTTCGAGCTCCTGGATATAGGCGAAGCCGTAGGTCTGGTAGATGAAGCCGGCGTCGGTGCCGGTGGTTACGTGTCCGCCTGCGTTTTTGAAGTCCAGGAGGAAGTCTTCCCATACGCGGTAGTACTGCTTGTAGGCGTACTCGTCTTCGGAGGTCCAGTTGTAGTAGTAGGAGCCGTGGTTCTCACGGTTGGGCTGGTAGTACTGCATCAGGGAGGGGAGCGTGTATTTGTCGTGCCACTCCGATGTGTAGGCGCGCTCGAGATCGCGGCCGGCGGAGTAGATGGTCATGGTGGGGTTGAGGACGGTGCCGGCTTTGACCCATTCTGCGATGAGGGCGTTCCATTGCTCGCTTCCACGCGGGTAGATCTTGTTCCAGTTGCGGGCGACCTGGCCGAAACGCATCTGCTCGTCGTTGTAGTTCTGGTCGGCGGGATAGTCCTGGACGGTGGTGTCTTTCAAGAGAGATTCGAAGAGGCCGTAGCTATGGGTTACGGTGCGGAGGCCGAGGCGGGTTGCGTCGCGTGCGGTGAGGCGGGGTTCGCTCTCCTGGCCGAGGTGAGCGAGGGAGCCTAGTTTGTATTTTTTGGCTTCGTCGAGGATTGCTGCGACTACGTCGGGGTCGCCGCCGAAGAATTTGACTCCGTCGACGCCCTTTCCGGCGACGAAGCGGACCCACTCGCGGCCTAGCTCAGGGGTGAGGACGGCTTGGGATTTCCAGCCGTCTCCGGTGAAGGTGGGCTGGTAGACGTAGATGTGCGGGGCGGTGATTTCGTCTTTCTCGCTTCGTTCGCGCTCGTGGAGGGCCCAGTCTAGCGGCCCGGCTGGGACTCCGCGGACGGTGGTGACTCCGCTGGCGAGCCAGAGTTTGTTGCAGTACTCGGCGTCGGGGGCTTTCTTGGCGTCGCCGTAGTGGACGTGGGTGTCGACAAAGCCGGGAAGGAGATACATTCCGGTGCCGTCGATCTCGCGGGTGCCTTTTGCGGGACGGCCCTTTTCTTTGATTGGCACGTGCGGGGTTCCTACGGAGACTACGTCGGCGATGCGGCCCTGCTCGATGACGACGTCCATTGGACCTTGCGGGGCGGCTCCTGTTCCGTCGATGACGGTGACGCCGCGGATGACGAGGCGGTCGTAGGGGCCTCCGCCGTCTTTAGGGGAGCGGTTGGGGGCGGGCGTGGGTCCGGCCTGGGCTTGGAGGTACGCCGTGGATATCAGGATGAGGCTGAGAAATGTAACTGTGAGCGGAGCAATTGTCTTGCGGATCATCTGACTGGAGCCTCCGTGCCGCATGATGGAAACGTTGACGCAATGCGGGTTGGGTTACAGGGTTGATTTTCTGTGTGTAGAATTTGGCTGAGTTTCAAATATAAACGCCAAAATGCAGGGGTAAGGAAGAAATATGAAGCTGGTTCGTTTTGGGAGTCGAGGACAAGAGCGTCCGGGGATGCTGGATAGCAAGGGTGCGGTGCGTGATCTTTCGGGTGTGGTGGGCGATATTGCGGGGTCGGCTTTGCTGCCGGAGGGGCTGGAGAGGCTGCGTAAAATTCGGCCGGAAGAACTGCCGCTGGTGGACGGCAATCCGCGGATTGGGCCGTGCGTGGGGAGTGTGGGCAAGTTTATCTGCATCGGCTTGAACTATTCGGACCATGCGGCGGAGTCGGGGATGGCTGTGCCTGCGGAGCCCGTGGTTTTTATGAAGGCGACGTCATCGATCATGGGGCCGAATGATGAGGTGATGATTCCGCGGGGGAGCGAGAAGACGGATTGGGAGGTGGAACTTGGGGTGGTGATCGGGAAAGAGGCGCGGTATGTAGAGGAGGCGGATGCGCTCTCGTACGTTGCGGGTTATTGTGTTGTGAACGATCTTTCGGAGCGGGCGTTTCAGCTGGAGGGAACAGGGCAATGGGTGAAGGGTAAGAGCGCGGATACGTTTGGGCCGATCGGACCTTGGCTGGTGACGGCGGATGAGGTGCCTGATCCGCAAGCACTGGATTTGTGGCTTGAGGTGGATGGGCACAGATATCAGAATGGTTCGACCGGGACGATGGTGTTTGGAGTGGCTTATCTGGTGAGCTATTTGAGCCGGTTTATGAGTCTGCAGCCGGGAGATGTGATTTCGACGGGGACGCCTCCGGGTGTGGGGCTGGGGCAGAAGCCGCCGGTGTATCTGAGGGCGGGGAATGTAATTCGGCTTGGGGTTGGCGGGCTAGGGGAGCAGCGGCAGACGGTGGTTCCGTTCCGGCTTCGGTAGAGGGCCGCTTCAGGCAGCTAAGATTTTTTCTCTTTTTTGGCGCATCAATTTTGGAGAGGGAGCATCGAAGTTTTCATCGGCGATTGGAAGGCCAGATCGACGATTGCGGCGAATTGTGTGCAGGAGATTGACCGGAGACATCGAGAGATGCCGACTGGGTGAGTTGGAATGGCAGTCAGCAAATGCAAAGAGACGATGATAGTATCTTCGCAATTGTTGTCGGGCTCCATGTTGCGTTACTGAGGTGATCCGATTTCAGTGCTAGCTACGCTTGCGGCCGTCAATCATTTGTCCGTTTTTGCGGATGGGGCGTTGCTGCGTTCTCCGACGACGATCTTCAATCCGGCCGCTACGCCTGCACGTTTGGAATTCGGATTGTCGATGCTGATATTGGGAGTAACCGGGAGTATTTTTCTTGTGGTGGGCGGGTTGCTGCTGTACGCGGTGATACGGTTTCGGTCCAGGCCTTCGGATTCGGAGAGAGAGCCGCCGCAGATTTATGGAAGCAATCAGATTGAGTTGTCTTGGACGGTGATCCCGATCCTGATTGTGGTGATGATGTTTCTTTCTGCAACGCGTGTGATTCTGAATACGCAGGCTGCGCCAAAACCTGCGAGTGCGCTGGATGTGACGGTGATTGGGCACCAGTTCTGGTGGGAGTATCGGTATCCGAAGCTGGGAGTGGTCACTGCAAACGAGCTGCATATCCCTATCAGTGACCCGACGAAGCCCACGCCGACTTATCTTGCATTGTCGTCGGCTGATACCGACCATAGCTTCTGGGTTCCGCGCCTGGCGGGCAAGACGGATTTGATTCCGAATCGGCTTAACACGATGTGGATCGACCCGCAGGAGCCGGGGCTTTATCTGGGGCAGTGCGCACAGTATTGCGGGACGCAGCATGCCCTGATGCTGCTGCGGGTGTACGCACAGTCGCCGGAGGACTTTGCAGCGTGGATCAAGCAGCAGCAGAGACCGGCCGAGCCGGATGTTTCGGCAAACCCTGCGGTGGCGGAGGGTCAGACCGTCTTTATGCATAGCGCGTGCATCAACTGCCATGCGATTGGCGGGACGGTGGCGAATGGGCGCTTTGGACCAGACCTGACCCATCTGGCGAGCCGAGACACGATTGCCTCGGGGCCCGTTCAGAATACGCCGGAGAACTTGAGGAAGTGGATCGCCGATCCGAATTCGATGAAGCCCGGAGTGCTAATGCCATCGATGCATTTGAGCGATCACGATCTGGACGTCATTACTGCTTATCTAACGACGCTTCACTGACGGGACGAGGGGTTTACGGTTCTTTGATGTTCTGTTCGTCGATGTTTTAAGGAGAAGCGCAGCATGGCACATGCTCCTGTACTCGCAGTGATCGATCAGACGCTGGAGACGAATCGGCGCCCACCGCTTGACGTGGTGTATGAGTGGGTGACTACGGTTGATCACAAGAAGATCGGCCTGATGTATATCGCGTACGCGCTGATTTTTCTCCTGATTGGCGGCTTCGAAGCGGTGCTGATGCGGATTCAGCTTGCTGTTCCCAACAATCATTTCGTTTCTCCGCAGGTCTTCAACCGTCTGTTCACGATGCATGGCACGACGATGGTGTTTTTCATGGGGATGCCGATCCTGTTCGGCTTCGCCAATTACCTTGTGCCGCTGATGATCGGGGCGCGGGACATGGCGTTTCCCAGGCTAAACGCGTTCAGCTTCTGGATATCGGCGTTTGGCGGTCTGCTGCTGTACTTCAGTTATCTCGGCGGCGACGGGCTTTATGGTATGGGTTCGGCGCCGGATGTGGGCTGGTTTGCTTACGCTCCGCTGACCTCGAAGGTCTTCTCGCCGGGGCATAGCACGGACTACTGGACGCTTTCGATTCTTCTGAGCGGCATTGGAACCACGGGCACAGCTTTGAACATCATGACCACGACCATCTGCATGCGCTGCAAGGGAATGAAGTTGACGCGCATGCCACTGTTCGTCTGGCTGATGGTGGTGACGAGCTTTCTGGTGTTCGTTGCGGTGAGTCCGTTGACGGCGGCACAGGTTATGCTGACGCTCGACCGCTACCTGGGCGCGCATTTCTTCGATACGCAGGCGGGCGGCTCGGCAGTTTTGTGGATGCACTTCTTCTGGATCTTCGGGCATCCCGAGGTCTACATCCTTGTGTTGCCGGCGTTCGGGTTTATCAGCGAGATGATTCCGGTGTTCTCGCGCAAGGCGATCTTCGGGTATCCGGCGATGGTGGCGGCATCGGTTGCGATCGGCTTTATCAGCTTGAGCGTGTGGGCGCATCACATGTTTACCGTTGGAATGGGGCCGGCGGGGAACACCTTCTTCGTTTTTTCGACGATGGTGATCTCAGTACCTACAGGGATCAAGATTTTTAATTGGCTGGCGACGCTGTGGGGCGGAAAGATTATTTTCAAAGTTCCGATGATGTTCAGCCTCGCCTTTCTATTCCAGTTTCTCATTGCAGGCCTGACGGGCATCATGCTTTCGGCGGCTCCGTTCAACTGGCAGTTGAGCGCCTCGTACTTTGTGATTGCTCACTTTCACTATGTTCTGGTTGGTGCGATCGTTACTGCACTTTTTGGCGCCTTTTATTACTGGTATCCGAAGGTGACGGGCCGGATGATGAGCGAGAGGCTGGGGAAGTGGCACTTCTGGCTCTTCATCATCGGATTTCATCTCACCTTCGACGTTATGCATGTCCCGGGGCTGCTTGGGATGCCGCGAAGAATTTATACGTATGAGGCCGGGCGCGGGTGGGATACGTTGAACCTGATCGTCGGGATCGGGGCGCTGTTTCAGACGGTGGGCACTCTTATCTTTGTCTACAACATGGTTCGGTCGTACTATCACGGCGAGATCGCCGGGCATGATCCCTGGGATGCATGGACGCTGGAGTGGGCGACGCCGTCTCCGCCTCCGGTCTATAACTTTGCCGTGGAGCCAACTGTCCGCAGCCGACGGCCGCTGTGGGACCTTAAACATCCGGAAGATCAGGACGAGAACTACGAATGATGGAGACAGCGAGCACAATTCCGGTCAGCGCGCAGAGTGAGACGCCGTGGGAGTTGCCGCACCGCGGCATTGTGGGGATGGCGTGCCTGATCCTCGCGGAGTCAGCGATCTTTTTGATCTTCGTCGTGGCGTATGTCTACTACATCGGTAAGAGTCTGAGCGGGCCGACTCCAGCGCAAGTACTGGAGTTGCCTATTCTGGGTACGGTTTGCCTGCTTTCGAGCAGCATCACGATTCACTACGCGGTAAGCGCGCTGCGCAGAGCGAAGATGGGGATGTATACGCTGCTTCTGGCGGCTACGGTTCTGCTGGGCGCGATCTTTCTGATGACGACGGCGCGTGAGTGGTATTACCTGATCCATGATGTGGGCTTGACGATCAAGACGAATCTTTTTGGGACTACTTTTTATTCGCTGGTTGGGCTGCATGCGACTCACGTCGTAGTGGGGCTGATTATGCTGTCGATCACGCTTGCGCTGTCGCTGAGGGGACTCGTGACTCAAGAACATGCGGAGCGGGTAGAGGTTTTGTCGCTCTACTGGCACTTTGTCGATGGAGTGTGGGTTGTGGTGTTTACGGTGGTTTACGTTCTGGGCAGATAAGAAGGGAGGCAGGGAGATGGCAGACGTTGGCGGCGCGCACCGGCATGGATTGATGCATGACCATACACAGCCGACAGGCGTGGTACAGCTCCCTGCGCCGACGGCGTGGCCGATGGTTCTGTCCTTAGGGATTTCACTGATGCTGGCCGGAATGGTGACGCATTGGGTGATCAGCCTGCTGGGATTGGTGATGGTGGTGCCGGCGATTGTGGGTTGGTTTTTCCAGGTGCTGCCGCATGAGCGGCATGTCAATGTGGATGTGCATGCGGATGTAGTGGAGATCACTAGCTCGCGCGAGTCGTTGGCATATCTTCCGCTGGGTGATCGTCATCGCAAGTTGCTGCCTATAGAGACTTTCAGCGTGATGGCAGGATTGAAGGGCGGCATTGCGGGCGGGATTGCGATGACGGTCCCTGCGGCAATATTTAGCATCATTCGTTATCACAGCGTGTGGTATGCCGCGAATCTGCTGGCTGCAGGCGGGTTTGTGAGTTGGGCGGGGCAGAGCGATGCGTTTCTGGCGCAGTTTCATCTGAGGGGTCTGCTGGCCGCTATGGCGATTCATGGGCTCACCTCTGTGTTGATTGGGTTGTTGTATGGAGCGATGCTGCCGATGTTTCCGAGGAAGCCGATTCTTACGGCCGGTTTTATCGCGCCATTGTTGTGGACGAGTCTTCTGTACTCCGCGATTGGCGTGATTAGCCCGATTCTGAATCAGCGAATCGACTGGCTGTGGTTTGTGATCTCGCAGATAGCCTTTGGCCTGGTTGCGGGATACGTTGTAAATCTTCAGGTAAAGGTGCGGACGCCGCAGTTTCGGGCGTTGCCCTTCGCAGTTCGAGCTGGGGTGCATGCGCAGGGTGAGGATGAGGACAAGGCTCCATGAGAGTAGCCACGCCAGGACTGAGGTTCCTTTCTATTGTTTTGGGGGCTGCCCTTTTGCTTGGGGGTTGCAGCCGCTTTCCGGGGCGTCCGGGACCGGGGCCAGAGGTAGTGCGGCCCGATGAAGTGCTCAGTTTTCCGGTGTTGTACAAGACGAATTGCGCGGCATGTCATGGAGAGAATGGCAGGAATGGCGCGGCGATTGCGCTGGCTAATCCGGTGTATCTTGCCGTTGCGGGTGAAGATACGCTGCGTGCGATTTCTGCGAAGGGTGTGCCGGGCAAACTGATGCCGGCTTTTGCGAAGAGTGCCGGCGGGATGCTGACCGATCAGCAGATCAATGTGCTGGCGCATGGAATGATACAAGACTGGGGAAGTGCGGATATGTTGTCTGCGCCAGGTCTTCCTTCTTATGCCGCTACGTCGACTGGAGATGCTGGCCGTGGGCAAGAGGCTTTTGGCGTGTTCTGCGCGCGATGCCATGGAGCCGGTGGTGAGGGATCTCCTGTGGATCCGAAGACTGGGGCCAGGAGGCGTGGCTCGATCGTCAACGGCTCTTATCTTGCGCTGATCAGCGACCAGGGATTGCGCAGCATTGTGATTGCGGGGCGGCCGGATGACGGGATGCCGGATTGGCGCTCGTATGGCGCGCAGCCAATGACCGAACAACAGATTACCGACGTGGTTGCATGGCTGGCTTCAAAGCGAATAGCGGATCCGGGACAGCCGTATGCATCGAAGCCTTGATTTGGCGGAAGAGATTTGCAGGAGCGAATGTGATGGACGCTAACGAACAAAATACGCAAGGCGCGGAGATCGTACGGAGCGAGCCTGAGAGCGTGCGCGCGGAGAAGCACTCGAGGCGGAGCTTTTTGTTCAAGCTGGCGCTGCTGGTCAACGGTGCGGTTGGAGCAGTGCTGGCGGTGCCGATTGTGGGCTACCTGCTGGGACCGGCGATTAAGAAGGGTGGCTACGACTCGTGGATCTCGCTTGGGCCGATGAGTGATTTTCCGGAGGGTGAGACGCGGCTGGTGAATTATCGCAATCCGGTGACGACGTCGTGGGATGGGCAGACGGGCGATATTCCTTGCTGGGTGCGACGAGTTTCGGGAACGACGTTTCAGGTGTTTGCGATTAATTGTGCGCACCTGGGGTGCCCGGTGCGGTGGTTTGCTCAATCGGAGTTGTTTCTTTGCCCGTGTCACGGAGGTGCTTACTATGCGGATGGCTCGCGGGCTTCGGGGCCGCCGGAGCGGGGTTTGTTTGAGTATCCGCACAAGGTCGATGGAGAGAAGTTGATGATCGACGCGGGACAGATGCCGACGCTGGCGACGAAGGCGAGCGTGGAGCCGCCGCTGGTGCAACTTGTGGGCGGGGATTCAGTGGAGCGCCTGAAAGGTTTGGAGCAGCCGGCGCCGAGGTGCGGATCATGCCAGGGCTAAAAGAGAAGGGAATCGCGCTGTATGGCTGGTTCGAGCAGCGCCTTGGTCTTGGCGCGCCCATCATCGAGGCTGCGGAGCATGAGGTTCCGGAGAATACCTCGAGCTGGTGGTATGTCTTTGGCAGCGCGGCGACGGTGCTGCTTGTGCTGCAGGTGATGACGGGAGTACTGCTTGCGCTGGTGTATGAGCCTTCGGCGAGTCATGCGTGGAGCAGCCTGCAGTTTCTCGATCACAACGTGAAGCTGGGATGGTTTTTGCGGGCGATGCATGGATGGGGTTCGGATTTTATGATCGCCGTCGTGCTAATCCATATGGCACAGGTATTTTTGTTTGGCGCGTACAAGTTTCCGCGGGAGCTGACGTGGATGATCGGGGTGTGTCTGCTTCTGCTGACGCTGGGGATGGCGTTCACGGGGCAGGTTCTACGCTTCGACCAGGACGCTTATTGGGGGCTGGGTATCGGCGCTTCGATCCTGAGCCGTGTGCCGTTGGTCGGAGGACCGCTGGTGGATATCATGCTTGGCGGGCCGATCATCGCCGGGCCAACGTTGACGCGCTTCTTTGCGCTGCATGTGTTTGTGATTCCGGGATCGTTGCTGGCATTGGTGGGACTGCATGTGTGGATGGTGCTGAAGCTTGGAATCAACGACTGGCCGATGCCGGGACGCGTGGTGCGGAAGAGCACATACATGCAGGAGTATCACGAGCTGGCGAAGAAGACCGGCATTCCATTTGTCCCGGATGCAGCATGGAAGGATGCGCTCTTCGCGGTCGCGATTATGTTGTCGGTGATAGCTTGCGCTTTGCTGTTTGGGCCGTTCGGCCCTACGGGACAGCCTGATCCGACGATTATTGAGACGGCTCCCAAGCCCGACTTTGCGTTTCTTTGGATTTATGCAGTTCTTGCGTATCTTCCGCCGAGCCTGGAGACTCCGATTATGTTTATCGCTCCGGTGATCGGCATTGGGGCGTTGCTGCTGCTGCCGCTGGTTGCGGGTGAGGGCGAGAAACACTGGTCGCGGCGTCCGGTGGCTGTGCTGATGCTGGCTGTGATTGCTGTAGCGCTGGGTGCGTTCACGCGCCTCGGCACGTATACGCCGTGGAGTCCAATTATGAACGCGTGGTCGAGCGATCCAATTCCGGTTAGATATCTTCAGGGGCGGACGCCGTTGGAGCGTCAGGGCGCATTGGTTCTGCAGGAGAAGCAGTGCCGTAACTGTCATTCAATCGGGGGAGCCGGGGGTCTTCGCGGGCCGAAGCTGGATGCCATTGCAGTGCGCATGACTGAGGATCAGATGATTCGCCAGGTATTGCAGGGTGGCGGGAACATGCCCGCGTATGGGAACGCGCTGAGTCCTTCGGAGACGACGGCGCTGGTGCGCTTTCTGACGACGCTGCGAGGGAACGATCTGCCAGCCGCCGTAGATGCTTCGCGGCGGATGGTTTCTGCGAACGAGACTCCGGCGAAGGAGCATTGAGCGCACCGCGTTTAAGCTGATCTCATGCCTCCTGCGTATCAAGCTGTGTTTGCCGAGTGGTCGCCGCCCGTTGCCCTGATTGGGACTCTCATCGTCCTTGCGATCGTTTATACGCTCGGATGGGCTGCGATTCGCAAGACACGTCCGGCGCAGTTCCCGGCGTGGAGACTTGGATGTTTTCTGTTGGGGCTCGTGGTTATCGGGCTGTCCATCGCTTCGCCGCTCGACGGCTTTGCCGATGAGTTGCTGAGTGCGCATATGGTGGAGCATCTTCTGCTGATGTCGTTTGCTCCGCCGCTGCTTTTGCTGGGATATCCCATGGTTCCTTTGCTGCGTGGTTTGCCTCGCGGAGTGACGGTCCAGGTTGTCGGCCCGTTGATCCGCTTGAAGGGGCTTCGACACTTTGGACATTGGCTTGTAACACCGCTGGTGGCGTGGCTTGCGATGAACCTCATGTTTCTTGGCTGGCATGTGCCGGCCGCGTATGACTTCGCGCTCGAACACGAGCATTGGCACGAGTTTGAGCACTTGTGCTTTCTGGGGTCTTCCATACTTTTCTGGTGGCCTCTGCTTCGCCCGTGGCCCACGCAAGAGAGCTATGCAGGGTGGCTTCTGATTTTGTACCTGGTGATGGCGGATATTGTGAATACCGTGCTCTCCGCGTTTCTGGCCTTCTGCGACAGGCCGGCCTATGGTTACTATCTGAAAGAACCGAACGCCTTCGGCATCTCTCCGCTGGCAGACCAACGAGCGGGAGCCGTGATGATGTGGGTGGTGGGGTCGCTGATCTTTCTTGTACCGGCCGCTGCGATTACCTACCGGCTTTTGGAGAATGAGGGGCGGAATCGCGGGTGAGCCCTTATAGGGATGGGGCGGAGGGTCTCTTCATGAGTGCGATGTTAACTGCGGCGTATTCCCTTTGCGCTACCTGCAGGGAAGGCAGATCCTTGTCTGCATCTTTCCAAAGCACGAAGAGTTTTTCGTACTCAGATTTGCTCTCCTGCAGATGGCCGGATTGCGCTTGTGTACGCGCCAGCCAGAGGTGAGCGAGCGGGAGCAGGGGAGAGACGGGGTCGAGGCCCTGGTGGGCGAGGAGCTTTCTGTATTCAGCAATGGCTTGTTCCGGATGATTTGCTTTCTGGTAAGCTTCGCCACGCTGGGCGAAGAGTTCGAGGGCGCCTGCGAGTTCGTAAGGGGTGGTCTCCAAATCTGCAATCGCCTCTTGTGGTTTTCCCCGGTGAAGGGCGATCTGGGCGCGCAAACGGGGCAGTTCCACGTAGGTCATTAAAGTGCCGGAGTGATTTGAGCTGGAGGAAGCGAGGAAACGCTCGGCGAAGGCGATGTCGCCGAGTCGGGCTTGATTCCAGGCGAATTCGGGATTGTCGTTGTTCTGGGAAGAGATGCGTTTGAGGGTGGTGCGTGCGGTCTGAGGCCAACCGGAGTCGAGTTCCATAGACGCTTGTTTCACGAGGATCTCGTCTGCGGCTTCGGCCAGATGTTCGCGCTGGGCGACGTTGTAGGCAGTGTGGAAGAGCTCTTCAGCGAGCCTGTATCTTCCCTGCGATGCGGCGGCCAGCGCCTGAAATTGAAGCGAGTACCAGGCGCTCGGGCGTCCCTGGCTCCAGGCGATCTCGTGAGCCATTGCGGCTTGATCGTGATCGATGAAGGCCAGCTCGAAGAGGAGCGCATGGAGGTTGTAGGAGTCTTTGCCAATCTTTACGTCCTGGA
This sequence comes from uncultured Acidobacteriaceae bacterium, assembly GCA_963841335.1. Classification (GTDB taxonomy): domain Bacteria; phylum Acidobacteriota; class Terriglobia; order Terriglobales; family Acidobacteriaceae; genus Edaphobacter. Next base: position 165,818 of record CAWJCF010000002.1, read on the forward strand.
GAGCGGCGGATTTTGCGTCGGCGAAGCGGTTGTCGTGGAGGTAGGCCTGCGCGAGGACGGTGTAGTTAATTCCGCGGGAGGGGTCGAGCCGGAGCGCTTGCTGAGCAGCGGCAATGGCCGGCGCCTCCTGACCGAGTTGCGTGTAGGCCCTGGCAATGTTGAGCCACGGTCCCCAGTCACGAGGATAGGTTTCAGCCCAAAGTTGATATGTCTTGATGCCTTGCTCGATATTTTTCTGAGCGTCGGCATAATAATGGGCACGGATGTAGAGCTTCTCTTTTTCGCTGACCTGTTCACTGAGGTCAAAGGCCTTTTGGTAATAAGGCGAAGCGAGCTTGGGTTCGTTGAGGTTGAAGTAGTCGGTGGCGATGGCGACGTAGGCCATGGCGAAGTTCGGATCGAGCTCAACGCATCTGAGAAACATGGGCAGAGTTTCGGTTTCGTCCCTGCCGCTGCGACTGACCATGTATTCGCCGATGGAGTACGCTTTCAGGGCCTCCAGGGATGAGGTAGTCGCCTGTGCGATGGAGACCTGGAAGTGTTCGACGGAGGGAGCGGATTCGCCTAGATCGTGACGAAGCTTGTCGGCAGCGCGATCAAGAGCCGGGAGGACCTTATCCTTATCCGTGGCTTCGGCTTTGACCTCGGCCAGCCTCTTCCCGGAGAAGCAGTCGGTGGCCTGAAGGGCTAACAAATAATGCCGGCCGAGGCTGGAGACGGAGCCGCTCAACATGACTTGCCGGTCGGCGCGCTGACAGATCTCTGTTGCGATAGCTTCCGTGATAGTGGCGTCCGGTTTGCGTCCCATCAGCCGCAGTACGTTGGAGGCGTCCTGATCGCTCATTACATCGAGATAGGGGGATTGAGTGAGGTCGACCTCAAGAGCGGTGTCGAGGACGTCGTCGAAGGCGGGGTCGCCGGTTCGGTTGTCGAAGTCGGCGAGTACAACCTTTTCGCTTGCGGGTGGTTGATGATGGTGCTTCCACCAAAGAAATGAGGCTGCCGCTAAAGCGAGAGTGAAAAGCACTGCAAGAATGTGTCGGAAGCTAAGGGCTCGTCTAGGGCTGTCGCTGGGCTCGTTTTTTGGAGGGTAGATGGGTTTGGTTCTGAGGGTGCTGATCTTGCTGCCGTTGGAGGATTCAATGGTTGAGTGCTTGGAACTCAGATTAGCGGCTTGGGTTTCGACTACATCCGGCTGCTCTTGGGGAGAGTAGGGGATGAGTTCCACCGCAGCAGTGAACTGGTATCCGCGGCCTGGAAGGGTGACGATGTAGCGGAAGTCTTTTTGTTTCGGAGTGATGGCCTTCCGAAGAAGGAAGATGTTCTGGCTGAGATTTCCCTCTTCAACGAAGCTGTCGGGCCACACGGCGTGGAGGAGTTCCTCTTTGGTGAGAGGGCGGAGAGGGTTCTGGACAAGATACAGAAGAAGATGGATGGCCTTGGGCGGAAGTGCAATCTTTTTACCATCGCGTCGAAGCAGCCTTTGATCCGGGTCCAGATCGAAGGGGCCAAAACGATAGAAGTTGCTGACCAAGAGGGACATAGAGGTCCTGAGAAATCCTGAGACAGAATGAGCCAATTCTTGAGGACGTTACAAACCGACAAGCTCATGATGAGTCGAACTTGCAACATCGGTTCAACCGAATGCGCCGGCAGCCTACCGGGAGAGAGGCTGCCGGTGCGTGCATCTCCAGACAGAAAATCTACCAGCAGCGATGGTTTGGGGCAAGGCGTCCCGGCTTGCACACGCCTTTTGTCGCCGTCGATCACTTCAACGCACCCCAGCCCCCCACTTGTGACTCCAGTTGTGCGCCTCCCTTCGACCGCTGGATTGCTGCAGCCGACTGCCCGATGGGGGATAGCCAGCCGAAGGTCAATTAGCTAGCCGAAGGTCAAAGTGACCGGCCTTGGAACTCGCATGTTTTGCCATGCGACGTAGTTTCAGGGGGCACCTACGGCATTTTCGTGTCGGCTGTACGGCTAGCACCAAAGCTTGCGGGAAAGATCCAGTCAGTCGGTCAACCTTGAACGAATAACTGGAACTGCTCCACGATCATCTTGGAGACTGCATTCCTGTTCCGATGCGTTCCTAGTTCGTGGCCACCGCCATCCACGGGGAGCAGTTCTGTTCGTACCGGGACGAGATTCAGCGCTGCTCTCATCTCTTCGATTGAGCCAAATCCGTCCCGGCTGCCGTGGACGAACAATGCAGGAGTTTGAAGAAGTGGAAAGTGTGCTGTCCGTAAGTCACCGGGTCGTTGTGGCGGGTGTAGCGGGTACGAGAGCAACAAGAGATGATCGATGAGACCAGGTTCAGCCGCGGCCAACATTGACGCTTGCCTTCCCCCATAAGAGTGGCCACCAAGAAAGACGCGGCCCGAAGTATGTCGTTGCATGGAAGTAACCGCTGCTCGGAGGCCCTGTTGGTCACGTTCTGCGCTGCCACGTTGCGGTGGTCCGTGGGGTCGCAACTGCCGGAAGGGAAGGTCGCAGCGGAGCACGGTCAAACCGGAGGCGCAGAGCGCGTTCGCCAACGCTAAAAGAAGGGAAGAGTCACAATTCGCTCCGGCGCCGTGCGTCAGAACGAGGCAGTCGCCAGCCGGATCGCTCGGCTGGTGCAAAAAACCTCGAACCGGCACTTCATTGGGCGGAGTGTCCCGAAATTCGCGGAAGTTGTTCATCGCAATAAGTTACGCGTTTTGGCGGGATGGTTGTAATTTTGAGAGGCAATCGCGGAAGACAGGACGAGAAATAGCGGCATCCGCTCTCCTCTCCGAGCCAAGCCGGCACCGAGTTCCCTGAAGACAGCTCCGGGAAACTCTACGAGACCAATACGAGACGGCACTCTGATTTCGTTGCTGGTCCTGTGGGCTGCTATTCCGAACGGAGTGCCTCCACCGCGTTTACCCTTGCCGCGCGGGCCGCGGGCACAGCCGATGCGACCACCGCCGCGGCTAGAATGACGAAGGCCGCCGCAACAAAAGACAGCACTCCTGGCAGATGCACCTCTGTTACGTACCTCCCAATGCCGCGCACGAAAGCAATGCCGAACACCATGCCAGCAGCCACGCCGATTCCGGCGATCGTCAGACCCTGCAACAGCACGTCCGTCAGAATGTTCCTCGGCTGCGCGCCGAGTGCCATTCGAATGCCGAACTCCCGCGTGCGCCCGCTCACCGAAAACGCGAGCACACCCGCTACACCCACCACGGATATCAGGAGCGCCACGGCCGCGAATCCACCGAACACAACCGCGTTCAGGCGGTCCGGCGTGAGTACCTCCGCGCGAATGTCCTTTAGGGTGCTCGCCCGCTCAACGGGCTGCTCCGCCGAAATCTCGTGAATAGTGCGCGTGATGGCCGGAGCCAGCGTGTACGGATCCTGCCCCGTTCGCACAAAGAGACGCCCTTGCCATCCCTCCTGATCGGTTGGCTGATACACCATCATGATCGGCGTCGGAATGATGTTCTCGTCATCCAGGTCGGGCACTATGCCGACGATCCGCCGTGGCTCCATGCTGATGCCGATAAACTTCATCACTCCGTCCGTCCACCGCAAATCGCGATTCAGCGCTTCCTGTCCCGGAAACAGCGACTGCGCCAGGCTCTGGCTCACGATAACCACGCGTTCCGAGCCGTTTTTGTCGGTGTCTCTGAAATCGCGTCCTTGCACAATCGGCAGGCCCAGCGTTTCGAAGTACCCAGGCGATACCGACCGGAACTTCGCACGCCAGTCGTCCAGTCCGTTCTTGCGCGCCGCACCCTGTGCAGCAAACGCAAAGCTGATATCCAACGCTTGATCGTCGCGCCATGGGACGCTGAAGCCTGTCGATACGTGAGCCACTCCGGGGAGCGTGCTTACTCGACGCTGCACTTCATGGTAGAAGTCCTGAACCTGCTCCGGCGTTCGCCCATACGACATCACCGGTAGATTGACGGCCAGTACGCGTGCCGTATCGAACGGCGGCTGTGTCTTCTCGAGCACATACAGCGTCCGCATCAGTACAGCCGCTCCGGTCAGCAACAGGAACGAGGCCGTAATCTGCATGATGGCGAAGATGCGCAGCCGTCGCCCGCCACTTGCTACCCTCGTCCCGCCACCCGTGAACCCAGCGCCCAGCGGCGCGTTCCCCGAGGGTAGTCGCGGTATGAACGCCAGAAATACCGCCGCCATCAACGCGAGCGCAATACCAAACCAAACCATGCTTAGGTCGAGCTTTAGACCATCGGCACGCACCGAGAACCGTGCTGCGTACCGTCCCAGCACGGCCACCATCGGCCATGCGAGGATCAGCGCCGCCAGCACTCCGCTGCCGCAAAGGACCAGGCTTTCGGCAAACAGAGAACGCCGCAGCGCCGCAGCGTTAGCTCCCAGCGCCGAGCGCACCGCCAGCTCCGATTCGCGGCGAACCGTTCGCGCCAGCACTAAATTAGCCACATTCGAGCACGCAATCACAAACAGCAGCCCCGAGGCCGCAAACAGCACCCACAAGACCGTATTGGCGCGCGAGTTGATCTGGTCGTGTATCCGCGATAGGTTGATCGTGTAACGGTCCGCGGATTTGTAAACCTCCGGATGCGCGGAGAGGATCGCGGCGTAACGCGTGCGCAATTCTGATCGCGCGGCTTCGAGAGTCGCGGCGGGCGCAAGCCGCGCGAAGACTTCTGTCATGCGGTGCTCACGGCCAGTCACCATGGTTGCCGACAGATGATGCGGGCTGGTCACCACATTGGCGATAATCTCTGTTGCTACCGGGTAAGGCACCGAGGGTTCCAAAACCCCCACGATCGTCGCTGAACGCGCCCCCGTTATTGTCTCCAGCCGCACCGTCTTTCCAATTATGGTCGGATCTGAGTGCAGCGACGCGCTCCAGAATCGATATGTCAGTACGATGGCACCAGCCGCATTGGGTCCGTCGTCAGAGGGTGTCAGCAGGCGTCCCAATACCGGGCGTAGCCCCATCACCTCGAAGTAATGGCCGTCCACCACCCCGGCGGGGATCTCGCGCGGCGTGCCCAATCCCACGATCGTGAAGTCGATCGCCGAAAACGTTCCCAACTCCGTGATCGTCTTCAGTCCGTTGCTCAGATCATCTATCTCGGGGACTGAGAACGTCGCATTTTCGAGGCCGATTCCTGGAGCGCTCTGTCGCACATAGAGCAAGCGGGCCTCGTCTCGGTTCGCGAGCGGACGCAGAAGCACGGCGCGCACCACGCTGAAGATGGCAGCGTTGGCGCCGATACCCAAAGCCAGTGTCAGGGCGACGGTGATCCACAGGGCTCGAACGCGCCACAACGATCGCACTGCGATCTTCAAATCACGAAGGAATGACATGGCGACCCTCCATCGGTTGGCCTGCGGCTACTCGAGCCATCGCAGAGACCACCAAAAGCCCGTACACACAGCGTGCGTTTCTTGGTGACTCTGCTGGCTGCCGCGGGGCGGCTTGACAATGTAAGTTGATATCAACATAGTGGAGTTAATGTCAAGGGCTAAGTCAGTTCCTTTTGAAACTACTCTGCGTGTTCGTGACTGTTGTCTCTGTCTTCACGTGCAACGGGCTGCACGCGCCCTGGCTCGCCGTTTCGATGAGGCGCTGCGCCCAATCGGCCTGACCAACGGCCAATTTTCTCTTTAATGTCGCTCAATCGTCCCGAGCCGGCTGGTATAGCGGCGGTCGCAGGTCTTCTCGCCATGGATCGCACCACTCTCACCGCCGCGCTCAAACCGCTTGAGCGGCGTGGTCTAGTCAGCGTCGCTAGAGACCCCTCGGACCGACGTGGGCGGCAGCTTAGCCTTACGAGGGAGGGTGAGGCTCTCCTCGACTCAGCAATGCCGGTCTGGGAGCAAACCCACCGCGATGTTGAAGCGCAGCTCAAGGACGTCGATGCAGATCGCCTTCGGAGCAGCCTGCGCTCTCTCTCCTGATAGTTCCGCTTCGCGCGCTCCGGGATGCTCGCCTTCATCAATCCATCATATTTTTGTGAAAAGATTGGAGGATGGCGACTTCAAGGCGTGACTTTCTCAAAATTGCAGCGATGCTATCCGGTACAGCGGGCGTCACCGGATTCGTTCCCGAATCCATCCAACGTGCATTGGCTATTGAACCGGAGCCCGGCTCTACGTATCGGGACGCCGAACACATCGTCATCCTGATGCAGGAGAATCGTTCGTTCGACCATGCGCTTGGGACTCTGCAGGGTGTTCGCGGCTTCAATGATCCAAGGGCGATTCGGCTCGCAAATGGCAATTCGGTCTTTATACAGACCGATGCTGCCGGAAAATCGTATGCTCCCTGGCGGCTGGACATCCACGACACCCGTATCACCTGGATGGGTTCCATCCCCCACTCTCGCAACAGCCAGGTGGACGCCTGGAACGAAGGTCGGCACGATGGGTGGCTAGAGGCCAAACGCTCCGGCAATCACGCCTATTCGCATCTGCCGCTGACGATGGGCCACTACACGCGCGAGGATCTCCCCTTCTATTACGCGCTCGCCGACGCATTCACCGTGTGCGACCAAAGTTACTGCGGTGTGATGACCAGCACCACTCCTAACCGCAGCACCTTCTGGACCGGCACTGTGCGCGACGCGCAACGCACCGACTCGAAGGTTTACATGCGGAACGACCAGTTCTTTCGCGGCAACATGACATGGAAGACTTATCCCGAGCGCCTGCACGAAGCAGGTATTTCGTGGAAGTTCTACCAGAATGACCTGACCTTTACCGGCGGAATGACGGCGGAAGAACAAGCATGGCTTTCGAACTTCGGCTGCAATCTTCTGGAGTGTTTCGCAGCCTACAAAGTCGAAGCGAACCCCGGGTACGTCGCCTATGCACAGGAAAGGATTGATGTGCTAACCGGGCAGATCGAGAAGGACGAGCAAGCACTGTCCACCGAGAATGACACGATCCACGAGACGCAACTGCGCGCGAGGCTCCAAGACAATAGACGCCAGCTCGAACAATACAAGGCGTTGTTGTCCAATAGCGGTGAGGCCCTCTATAAACAGCTCACTTCCCGGCAGCGCGATTTGCACGATGCTGCCTTCGTCACCAACGGGAAGGATCCCCATTTCCGTGCGCTTGACTCTCTCAGCTTTAGCGACGATGGCAAAGATCTGAAGATGAACGTGCCAAAGGGAGACCTCTTCTACCAATTCCGGAAAGACGTGGATGAAGGTAAGTTGCCTACCGTCTCCTGGCTGTCAGCGCCGGAGAAGTTCTCCGATCATCCGACTTCGCCATGGTACGGAGCGTGGTACGTCTCCGAGGTGATGGACATCCTGACGAAGAATCCTGAGGTCTGGAAGAAGACAATCTTTATCCTGACCTACGACGAAAACGACGGCTACTTCGACCATGCGCCGTCGTTCGTTGCCGCCGACCCGAAGCGGCCCGTCACCGGAGGTGCTTCGGCCGGAATCGACACAGGAATGGAGTACACCTACTCCGAGGATGAACTGGCGCAGGGCGTGCATGCACGAGAAGCACGCTCCGGACCGATCGGTCTGGGTTATCGAGTCCCCACGATCGTGGCATCGCCTTGGAGCCGCGGAGGGTGGGTGAACTCGCAGTTGTTCGACCACACCTCGACGCTCATGTTTCTCGAAGACTTCGTGCAGAATAAGTTCGGCAAACAGGTCAAGGAAGAAAACATCAGCGCATTTCGACGCGCCATCTGCGGCGACCTCACCTCCTGCTTCCGTCCCCACGACGCTTCCGCGGCGAAGCTTGATTTTCTGGATCGAGACAAGTTTGTTGTTGGGATTCAGAAGGCTCGCTTTAAGGAACTGCCGTCCAACTACAAAGAGCTCAGCCTGGATGAAATCGACCAGATCAACCGTGATCCGCTTCGCTCTCCACTGAAAGCTCACCAGGAGCCTGGGGTCCGCCCAGCGTGTGCGATTCCCTATGAGCTTTATGTAGACGGCGGCTTGAGCGGTGACGGCACGACGTTCGAGTTGCGCATGAACGCCGCAATTGACATTTATGGCTCGCGTTCCTCCGGTGCCCCCTTCAATGTCTACCTGCGCGGAATCAAGAGTTCGGAAACAACAACCGTTCGGGGTATGACGGCCGCAACCTACGCCGTCAAGCCGGGGGACTCTCTCGACCAAAAAATTCCATTGGCTCTCTTCGTCAACTCCCACTACTTCATCGATGTGCATGGTCCGAATGGCTTCTACCGCTCCTTTGCGGGCAATGCCCAGGCGCCTGCACTTCATGTGCAAGTTGTCCATGAACGCAAAAGTTCACAAGCAACCGGTAATGTGGAGGTCCGGTTGCGCAACTCCGCGGAACACCCACTCAAGGTGACTGTGCAAGACAATTCCTATAAGGCTGCAACCATAGCCAAGACGGTTCCTGGTCTTGGGAATACATCCATCATCCTTCCCCTGGGCAAGAGCCACGGCTGGTACGACTTCACGGTGTCGTCCGAGGCTTCCAACGCCACGTCACGCTATGCGGGGCATGTAGACACGGGCAAGCCCAGTTCGAGTGATCCTCTGATGGGGGCCGCTGTATAGCCGGTCGTTGCGACGAAGGCGGGGAGGTTCACCGCCCCGAATGCATACGTGAGTCCGAGAGACATCAACGTTGCATCTGGACGAGCAGCCTTGTCTGCGTAAATGGAAGTCGAGTAACCCAGCGTATTGTCCGTAGCGACGGAAGATACGCGACATTTGAATGAATTGCTTAACCAACCGTAATCAAGAGCAGCCCCATTGGCTATGACTCGCGGAAGCGATATCCTACGTAGCTGTCGGTCAGAATGTAAATTGGGTTGGTAGCGTCGTCTTCCAGTTTCTTGCGGATCTGACCGATTAGAACCCGAAGGTATGCGCGTTCGTTTCCAAAGCCAGAACCCCGCAGAGCACAGAGGAGTCGAGCATGTGTAATCGGTCTGCCAGCATGCGTCATCAGAAGCTGCACAGCATCAAATTCGCGCGGCGTCAGGTGCACTTCGACCCCAGCGCGTTCGACGCGCCGCCTGACCGGATCGAGCATGATAGCGCCGTTCGAGATAGGCATCTCCGCAGGAGTTTCCGGGGCGCGAAAGCGTCGAACAGCAGCACGGATTCTGGCGGTTAACTCGCGTGTCTGAAACGCCTTGGTCACGTAGTCGTCAGCGCCGGCCTCCAATGCCTCGACTTTGTCATCTTCACTGTCACGGACGGTCAGCATAAGTATCGGCATCTTCGTGTAGACACGCCTGATGCGCCGGCAGGTCTCTATGCCTCCTGTTCCAGGCATATTGATATCGAGCAGGACTGCCTCATAGTCAACCATTCGCAGACGAGTAAGGCCATCCTCTCCGTTGCTGGCCTCACCTACATCGAATCCCAAGACATCAAGGGTCGTGCGCAAACTGCGTCGCAACGCGGAGTCGTCTTCTACAATCAGCAATCGTTCTTGTGAGTCGTCCATAGATCAGGCTTCCTTGGGAATGCGCGGCAGCGCGAAAAAGAAAGTTTTACTTGATTCCGAATCGCTCTCAACCCATACTCTGCCAGTGTGGGCTTCAGCAATTCGTTTGGCTACAGAGAGGCCGATGCCGGTTCCGGGAGCTTTATGTTGAAACCCGGGAGACCGATAGAAGCGCTGAAAGATCCGCAACCTCTCTTCCGGGGCAACAAAAGACCCCTCGTTCTGCACGTTGAATACGACCTCGGTATCGGTCGACGTAACCCGGAGCGTGATTGGCGACCCGGGAGTTGCGTATTTTGAGGCATTATCGAGCAACTGCAAAAGCGCCATCTCCAGCAAACGGTTATCTGCCCATACATCGTTGTCCGATGTCTCATCGATCATGCGCAACGGATGGTCCGTCAAAGCATCTGCAGCTTCCGTTCTACAGAACCGGAACAATCGATCCAGGCCGATCCTTTCGTAATCTACTTCTAGCTGTCGCTGGTCTAGTTCTGCAGTCCGGAGCACCTGGTTGGTGAGCTTAGCCAGACGCGTTGTCTGTTCATCGATCAGAGACACAAGCTCTCTCTCTGGATAGTTAAGACTATTAATTTCCAGCAATCCCGAACTCGCACTCTGGATGGTTGCCAGCGGTGTTTTGAACGCGTGGGCCAGCCCATCGAGAACGGTGGACCGAAGTTGTTCGCTCCTCTTCGCAGCCTCGGCATTGCCCTCCGCGGCAAAAGAGTGCGCTTTTTCCAGGGCAATCGCCGAAAGGGAAGCGATCGCGTCCACGGATCGAGGATCCAGGGAACTTTGATCAGAAGGGCCCGCAATATAAATCGCGCCAACAGGCCTGATCCCCAGTCGCAAGACACGCTTGAATTTGCAAGACACCAGATCGTTCTCAGAAAGCTCATGAAAATAAGTTGCACGAACTTCATCGTCAGGGATGGAGCCTGTTCCCGCTCTGTCCATTCGCAATCCGCGTGCATCCCACAGGGCGACGGCATGAACTTGGAACGTATCTGCAATCAACCTTGTCAGCTGCGTGCCGACTTCATCGCGCCGGTCCAACATGAGGATGTCCCGGCTCGTCAGATAGAGCTTTTCGAGTCTCGTCCGTTCGCTCTCGGTCTGAATCGCCTTTTGTTTGATGCGGTCTGCAAAGTGTCCAACAGTCAATGCAATGATTACAAATAGCCCTGATGAGAGCCAGTCCTGAGGATCCCTCTCATTGTTTGAATGACAAATACGACATTTATGTTCCCGCTTCAGGGGAGTTCCAGGTCTTGTGGAATCGAAGGCGTGTATCAGGGGACCACGATCTTGAAGATTTCTTGCCCTCGGCATGAGGTCCGATTTGCCACTCTTCGGAATTAAATCAGGAGTTTTTATTCCTTCTTTATATGATTCAGAGTGTACTGGTGGGCGAAATGAGGATCTCATTCAGCTTAGAGAAAGTTGGCGCATGCGTTTTAACCCCGGGGAGGCTACTTCGAATCCAATTCAATACGGAGCAAAATGTAGCGCAACCAGCCTGATAGACGACACTCCTAAAGTGTCGCAATGCTCAGTTCGTCCCTCAACTCTTGCGGATATTCCTCATATCACGGCAATTTATACCAGGTTTGTCACAACGAGCACGGCGACCTTTGAGATGATAGCTCCGGATGAGTTGGAGATGTTGAGACGACGGCAGGCGGCCTTGGATCGCGATCTTCCATACCTCGTGGCCGAGCTCGAAGGTTACATCGTAGGCTTTTGTTATGCGTCGCAATTTCGCCCTCGCGAAGGGTATCGTTTTACGGTCGAAGACTCAATTTATGTCCGCCCGGACTGCATCGGTCATGGTGTAGGCAAAGCACTCCTGGCTGAACTGATATTGCAATGTCAGGCGAAGGGGTGTCACTCCATGGTTGCTTGTATTTGCGGCGTGAATGTCCCCTCTGTCGCCCTGCACGCATCGCTGGGATTTCAGCAGGTCGGATTGTTGCCGGAAGCGGGTTACAAATTCGGTGAATGGCTGCGCCTGTTGATCATGCAGCGTCCTTTACAGTTGACATGAATAGTTCGACCTTCCGGATGGCTACAACGTAGTCACGTGCCTTCCTGTTGGTGAATGTAAGCTTTCCATCAGGCGCGTTCGAATACAAGATTGAAGGAACCGCGTCCATTATCCTTCGCAACTGCTGCTCGGATTGTTAGAGAGCAAGAGCCGCCGCTTTCTGGGCGGTCGTATCGACATGATTCCGTGAAACGCGATGGTCTTTCCGTTGTCATCACGGATAGGGGCAACGCTGATGTGAACCATCGGTATTGCCCGTCAGCGCACATAAAGCGATTGACGGTGTCATATCCAACGCTTTCTGTGAGCAATCAATTCCAATGGCTTGAAGTTTTCTCAAAATCATCCGGGTGGCTCAGATCGATCCAACCCTTCTGCTGCAGATCCTCAAGATAGGGGAATGGGCCGGACGGATCTCGTCGTTTCTGCCATCCACAATTTTCCGCCTGCCGCTTGTGTGATTTGTGGTACATGGCCCACTTGAATACCGGTCGGATGAAACCTCCTGGCGCCCGGTGGAAGAAAAACGAGCGTGTCCTCGGTAGAAAACCAGAGTGTTCCCTGACGATCAAGAAAAATTGCGAGGTCAGACTTCCCTGGGAAATTCCAATCGTTCCCCACGTGCTTCCATCGGCTACCCTCAAGACGCAACAGCCCGCTGTCGGTCGCAGCCCAGATCGTCCCTTCCCGATCCTGCGCGAAGCTCCATACCAGTCCCGCTGACACTCCGTCGCGAGTGGTATAGTTCGTGGCGTTTCTGTTCCTCAGAAGGCTAAACCCTCCGGCTCGAAAGCCGATCCACAGGTCTCCATTGGGAAGGGCCAAAAGTGAAGTCACGCTGCCCGCTGGGAATGGGCCTCCCGACTGCGGTTGGTAATGCTCGAAAAGGACACCGTCGAATCGGTACAGGCCGTCGGTGCCTCCCAGCCAAAGATAACCGTCCGAGGTTTGTGCCAATGCGCCAACCGCACTTGGTGCGCCGTCTTTCGAACCCCACACTGTATGCGCGAACTGCGCAATCGTCCGATCGCTTCCGAACGCGACAGAATACGAGCATGCAAGCGCGAGGACACGGCAGATCTCCAGCGTCCGAAAAACGTATCGAAGACCGACGACAGAGGTCCTGCATCGCCCCAAGTCACAAAGATCCGTCCGTCGTCTACGCGAGAGCATAAATATCACCTGGGGGACCGTCCTTCGCCGATCAGTTCGTGTGCACGAACTGGCAATAGACGTGAATCGCGGTAGCCCTCCCCCAGAAGATGCGGCTGATTTCCATTGCGCGGTGTTGCGGTCGGAAAGACCAAATCGGGGACGCACGACGCCATATCGCAGGTCACTTCATGAGGAGAAGCCGGCTGTTCGGTTGAGCGGCAGCCGAACTCTAGTCTTACCGTAGGCGGGGCATATTTCGAATGCGCAGTTATGGTCGGATATTCGATGAGAACAGCAACCGACAAAAATGTCTCCCTCGACGATGTGATTAAACGAAGCGCCATCTGTCCCTTGAGCATCGCGACGATTCGCACAAATGCGCGTAGGCGTCGATGGGCCGACGTCTAGCAACACGATCCGCTGATTTCTCGATTTTTCAGGAGACGGGTTTGGAGAAGCGCCATGGCCTCAGCTTAACCGGGCGACGCATTAACACACCATCCTAGATAGCATACATATTTATAGAATTGACCAATGCTGTTCGGGGTAGCTAGTAATGTTGTAGACAGCAAGCGTGGTTGAGCTGAAGTCTCTGATTAGTTCTACCGGGACTTCATAACCCAAGCCCGTCGCGTGGGAGGAAATCGTGCCGCTTCCACCGAAAGCCGGCAACACCCGGGGGCGGGAAGGGCGGGCGCAAAAATGGAGCCTGCCGATTCGCAGGCTCCGAGAGAGGACCTTGGCGGCGAACTCCTGCTTCACCCTGAGTGTGCGATGGCGTCGGTGTCGATTTTGTGGGTCGCAGCGGCTTCGCGTAAGACGACGGCGGGATTGGTGCGAGCCGCCGCCAACAAAACGGCGGCTTCGACCAATAGACGTGATAGCGTTCCCTCATGAGAACGGCGAACGAATGCGGCAAAGAGTTTGCCGATGCCGTCGGTCTCGCGATCTTTCCGGATGCCGTGTTGCCGCGCCAAGGTCTGGAGTCGCCAATCATCTAACAGCGGAGCAATCTGATTGAGGAGGAATTGCAGGTCACGCCGGGTCGTGCGTCAAGAAGGGACTCGGCCTTCCATGAGAAGGCCGGAACTTCGAGCTTCCGGTGAATCGGCTAGTATCTAGCCATTAGCTATGCATCCGAAGTTCAGAAGCTGGCGGGGTGAAATGCGCAATTCCCATCTCTTGAAAGAATCGAAAATCTTCGATCCGCGTGACTACCTGACGGCTGCTTATGGCAGCGATTTAGTCGATGCCAGTGTGACCAAGCGTGGCGAACACTGGTGGATGGTTCTGGTGGGCCAGCCCGGAGGCTATGGAGCGACCGATCTCTACAGCGCTTACCTGCCGAAAGGTGCGGCCTTATCTGCATCGGGCTGGACGCCACTCCTGGACGGTGCTGGACGGTTGGCGCCTTTGTCGGCGCAACAAAAGCGCTCTATGGGATGGTAACGGTGGACGGCACTGCCCTTCGTATGTGCAGGGCTGGGACCCTCACAAAAAGCTTGGGTGGAGCGCATTTACTACGGAGGCGCCGCCGAGACCTGGCACAAGAGGAGGGTCTTCATCAGCGAAGTATTTCGCTTCGAAGAACAGGGATTCGAGTTGATTACACCAGGGTTAACAGAGTTTTCTTCCGGAACCCGTATCCTTCATCGCCTCGATGCCATTCAGCATCAGGTTCATGAGCACCTGCTGCACTTGCACCCGATCTGCCACGGTCATGGGAAGATCGTCCTTCAGATCGGTGCGGATTGATATTCCATGCCCTCTGGCCTCGCTTCTAAGCATCCTGGCCATTTCGCCGACGACCTCATTGATCGCGACCAACTCTCGTTTGGGAGGAGATTTTTTGTACAACGATCGCAGACGGTTGATGATTTCCGAAGCAAGGGTGCCCGCTTCCATGATTCTTTCCGTCCCTTTGCGCACCTCCGTCAGATCGGGCGGATCGCGTCGAAAGCGTACCTTATGGAGACCAGCGGTCAGCGAATTCGTTGAACCGCTTAACAAATGATCAACCTGCGATTCATGGGAGCCTCGCGCGAATTGTCACTCCTCGCTAGCCGACTTTCCGTTAGTATTCGGCATCGATAAGTGTATTGCGGATTATGCTTCAAATGATGCTGACTGGGCCCCCGTACACACTCTGTTGAATGCCGAATCACGCGGTATCCCCGGGGCCGTTTGTTTCCGCGGAAGCCGCTGGCAAGGTGAAGCGGAACGTCGCGCCACGCCCGCCGTCGCCGTTGGCCCAGATCCGTCCGCCATGCGATTCGACGATCGACTTGCTGATTGCCAAACCCATGCCGCTGCCTTGTGGTTTCGTCGTAAAGAATGGATCAAATATCTGGCCGGCCTTACCCAAGGGTAGTCCGGCTCCGGTGTCATTCACAGAGATCTCGATCTGGCTGTCCTCGCATAATTGTGACTTCACCGTAAGCACGCCGCCCGTATCCTTCATCGCCTCAATGCCATTCAGCATCAGGTTCATGAGCACCTGTTGCACTTGCACCCGATCTGCCACGGTCATAGGAAGATCGTCTTTGAGATCGGTGCGGATCGATACACCGTGTCGTCTGGCCTCGCCTCTCAGCATCTCGGCCATTTCGCCGATGACCTCATTTATCGCGACCAACTCTCGCTTGGGAGGGGCCTTTTTGTACAACGATCGCAGGCGGTTGATGATTACCGAGGCAAAGATGCCCGCCTCGACGATTCTTTCCGTCCCTTTGCGAACTTGCGTCAGATCGGGCGGGTCGCGCTGAAGCCATCGCAAAGATGCCTTGGCATTATTGGTTGTGGCCGTGATGGGCTGTGCGAGTTCGTGCGAAATGGAGGCAACCAGTTCTCCGAGCATGCTGACCCGATTGGTGTGTGCAAGGTCTGCCTGTAACTGTTCCGCACGCTTGCGATCTTGAATGTCGGTCGCCGCACCGTACCATCTCACAACCTTTCCTCGCTTGTCCCGCAGCGGCACGAGGCGGCTCAAAAACCACCGATACTCCCCGTCAGTGCGGCGGAAGCGCAGCTCCTCCTCGACCGGCTCACCACTGGCAATGCTCACGGCCAGTCGTCGCTCAATTCGATCCAGATCGTCGGGATGAATAGCAGCTTTCCTGAATTCCTTCGGGTTTTCAAACTGCGACAACCCGGTATATTCAACCCAGCGTCGATTCAAGAATTGAATGATATCCCCGGGTCCACCGATCCACGCCATCGCCGGAATGGTCTCAATGGCTTCGCGAAAGTTTCTTTCCTCCCGCCGCAATTGTTGCACTCGGAGTTTATACAGCCCCCAAAAGAACGCCAGAAACGCAGCCATGCACAACAGGCGGAACCAGGTCGTCTGATAGTAGGCGGGAGCGATGTTGAAGTCGAGTTCAGCCCCTGCTTCATTCCAGACACCAGAATTATTGGAGGCCATTACATGGAACCGGTAGTTGCCGGGGCGCAGATTACTGTAAAAAGCCTGGCGCCTGGTTTGTGGGTCCTGCCACTCTCGATCATGACCATCCAGTTTGTATCGGAACTGCACCTTCTGAGGAGCGACAAAGCTCAGGGCCGTATAGTCGATCTCAAGATCACGCGTCAGGGCCGGGAGACGAAGAAGGCCGTTTCGAGATGAATAATTCTTTCGATCAGCAATCACATCTTCGATCTGTACTGGCGGCGGGATGGTATTTCTAAACAACCGGTCTGGATCAATCATCTGAGCCACAGATCCATTTGCGAACCACAAGCGCCCGTCGTTTGATCGTGTTGCACGTGGCTTAAAATCAGCGGGATAGGCCTGGGCGCCGTCGTACGCATCGAACAAATCGAACCTTACCTTCAGGTCGGGGTGTCGACGCCACTGTTGCAGGTCGTCCGATTTGATCAGTATCAGACCGCACTCGGTATACAGCCAAAGATCGGAGTGCTTGTCTGTAATGATCGCGTAGATCCGGTCGCATGGCAGGCCATTATCGTGGTCGAGCGTGTACTGAGTCTCACCTCTTCGTTCAAGAAGGCCATCGGTGGTTGCTGCCAGCACAGAACCATCCGATTCTTCCAGTAGCTGTAAAACTTGAGCATTTGTGTTCTTGAGTTTTTCTTGTTTGTCTATGACATTCAGAAACGTTACTTCAGCGCGGAATGCTTTCGCGAGCGCCAGTACTCTTTGAAGAATTCTGCAATTCTGGGAATCCAAACGTCAAGTCCCGCGCGAAATGCACAGCGCATAGAATGCGATTGATGGATAACTTGTTTACAGCTTCCACATGTTCTGTGATCCAGTGTGAGGCTGCGGATTTCTCGAGGATCGTGGCTGTCAACGAATCGCGCAGGAGGCGAGACCCAACGCTCTGGTGAGTTCTGGGCAACATTATCTGATCGACCTTCTGCTGCCTAGGGAAGGATTCGATCTGTGCCCTTGCATCGCCCCTCACGACGGTATGGTGTGCTACGTTGTCGCCCAAATAATGATCGGAGAAATACTTCAGGTCCGCCGTGCGCCTAACGACCAGATCGGAAATAACGTCGTAGTACCGTTCTTCCGGATCTCCAAACTCTTTGGGATCGACGACGTGCAGTGTATTCAAGACGGCGATCAACTTGTCTGCCCAAGTCTTGACATGACGTGCTGCCAGCACGCATCGATTCGAGAAATCGACGCGAAACAGAATTTTACATAGGTCAGCTGCCATTCAACGCGGACCTCCTAGCCCGAAACACCACCATTTGCCAATCGAGCTGTTCGTCTGATGAAGGTGGCATCTTACTGGCCGCTTTGCGCCGGACGCGAATCCCGGTAGCGTCGATGACATGGAAGATTGTAGTGAGCTACGAAGTAGAGCCTTGGCTGTCAACAAACGCGATTTGAGCGCGGTCACAGAAATCCCTGCGGGGTCTGCGATCTCTTTGTTGGGCCCGTGATGCAATCGTTGAATCTCTATGACAGATCGGAGAGAGGCCGTAAACGCTCTATCGCTTCTTGCGAATTCAGTGTCGACAGCATTACAAGGAACATGTAATTTATTCGGACCGCTCGCGGTTGCTACTATCACTCAGCCGAAGAACCGACACCGCCTAGGAGGCTACGCATGAGGCCGTATCGGCACCAAACAACTGGAAAGCCGCGAGGCACTCGCAACTGGATTGCAGGAAGGTATTGGACTTGCCATCGATCACATCAATCAGCGCGCCTTCACGACAGAACTCGGTGGGAATGTGCGCGTAGCTTCGCTCAAAGCCAAGCGCAACTGAGGAAATTGCTATGAACATACGAACGCAAACGAATGATGCGGATTCAGGTATTTCCCCGGACTCCGATGAGGGACCGGCCTGTTTATCCCGCCGCAATGTGATTCTTGGCGGTGCAGCAGTTGTAGCAGCAATAAGCCTGCCGAAGAATAGCTTGGCATCAACGCCACTCTCAAGGACAGACCAGCCTTCGATGAACAACAACGGAAAGGGATGACAACGTGAATTCGACAGCGGACATACCGGAAACCGCGCAGACCTTTGACCCTAGCAACTTCACAGTCGTAACTGCGCGAACGTTTGACGACCTGCGCGTCGGTGAAATCTTTCGCGCACCCAGCCGCACACTCACCGATGCGCATGCCTCGGCCTTCCAGACCGTTTCGGCTGACAATCATCCTATTCACTACGACGTGGAGTATGCGCGGCGTCATGGACACACAGCCCCGGTAGTGCATGGCTTGCATGTACTCGCGTTCACTGCTCCCGGGGCAACGCTTTTTCCTCAGGACATCGGAGACGTGTTCATCGCGTTTACTGAGGTGTCCTGCAAGTTTCTCAAGGAAGTACATGCCGGAGACACGCTTTATTCTGCTCTCGAGATTGTTGCTCTTACCCCGCAGGGAGATAGCGGCCAGGTAACGACTAGGGCTACAGCCCATAACCAGCGCGGTGAACTCGTGCTCTCTGGGGAACACAAGTATCTTCTGCGCCGACGCGCCTAACGAGTTTCGAGCCCATGCATGGCGGCGCTTGTCATTTGCTTAAGCACCGAGAAGAACAACCAAACGTTTTCTGCGAATCTGAAGGAATCTTCGCGAGATGCCGACTTTGTCCAGAAAAACGCCCCCAGAGCATGCGGACGAAGTCTCATTGTCATAAGTTGGGTTGGCGATCTCGTTCTGAGCCGAATCCACATCTTGCGTAATTGCACTTTCGAACGTGACAGTGGTCTTGGCCAACCGCAACTGCGCGCGACACGTTGTCGGATCGGCGATGATCTCTGCTAGCGCCAGGTAGAGCGCGGTCGTACAGGCGAATTTGACGCCCTGCCTTCTGCCATATTTCAACAACGGACCTGTGTTTGCGCTGCCAGGAACTGACTCGAGAGATTTCCGCTACCACACTCAATTGAGTGGTGATTGGGGTGGGCTGCGAAGCGATCTGGCACGTCATGGATGTTTTTGGATCTTTACTCAACGAGTGCATATTAGGACGTAGCGTCGGGTGGCCCCAAAACCGGAAGCGCCTTCGTCCAAAAACACCCAGCTTTCGATCAAGGTGGATAGCGGGGCGCGCCGGACTCTGGCCGGGGGCGTATTCAACATCGCCTTGGAGGCTAGGAATGGAAGCTCTTCATCGCAAGATACCTTTTGCGGTGGGCTCTACCGTGCCTCCGTACACCGGGCTGGTCTTCCCGGGTCTTTTCTTCGTCCTGAGGTCCTTCCCACGGATTATTTCGTATTTCAGTCTCTGACGCCGAAATTCTCGGTCATCCTGGGAAAGTTCAAAGTGCTTACCCACGTCGACCAAACCTTTCTCGGCAACAGCTACAAGTAGGACTTCGCGAACCCACGGTCGAACATCGTTTCGCGACGATCAAATATCTTATCTTCGGAATATTTGCCGAACCGAATGTGCCAAACTGCCAGGGGCCCGCTCATCGTCATAGTCCCATCCAGAGTGTTCCGTAGCGATCGGACGAGAAATCCTGCCACCACTAACAGGAACATGTAATGGGCACTAGTATCTCTTGCCGCTACGATCAAGTCATGCGCCCCTACTTGGATCATCTCGAAGAGGTGAATTCTTGATGCACAAGAATCGATACGGCATCGAGGAATCGGGAAGACATCCTCGATACCGAGGGGTGTCTCGTCGTGACGCGGGATGACCGTGTTCAGCACGCGATCAATCTCCCCGAAATACTCTGCATCGGAGCAACGGTCGGCGTCTCTTCCGCTTACTATCCGCAGCAATACCGCAACTGGTCAGAGACCGGGGAGCGATGGCTTATCCATGCAGCTTCGTTGGAGGAGTAATGGTGGTTCGCAAGTTCTGACCGGAATTCACTCGCAAGGTGTCTCGAATATGCCGCCAGAGGGCGCGGACTCTCTTCCGAACTCGGTGCCTTATCGGAGCCTTGACTTGTGAGAACGTTGAATCGGCGCTTTCTATATTTCTTCTTACTCGGAGCAGGAACAATCGTGCCCGGCGCAAGGTCGCAGGACAATGCGGCAGTGGGCGTCAGCCCTGCCGTTCAAGTAAGCCCCTCCAACGACGGCCCCGCCATAGTCACGAGAATTCAGCCGAGGAGCGGTGCCGATCCAGGCAACTTTCCGGCCCTGACTCCAATCGGCAGACCAAGCATAGGGCTTGTGCTCGAGGGCGGCGGCGCGCTTGGGCTGGCACACATCGGTGTGCTTCGCTGGCTGGAGGAGAACCATATTCCCGTCGATCGCCTTGCAGGCACCAGCATGGGCGCCTTTCTCGGAGCTCTCTACGCATCAGGAAAATCGGTCGACGAGATTCAAACGATGGCGATGGGCAATGCGGACGTTTTCATGTTGCAAGCTCCGTATAACGACGTCAGTTTTCGAAGACGAGAGGACCGCAAAGATCTGCCGCAAGCGCTTACGTTGGACCTGAATGGCGGTATAGGCCTCCGCAACTCTGTCTTGCTGGACACGGGTCTGAATGAACTTCTGCGAGAGCAGTTCAATGCGTACAACAATGAAAGCGTCTCTTTCGATCAGCTGCCGATTCCTTTTCGCTGCGTCGCGACGGACCTCAACACGCTCACTCCCGTCGTCTTCAGCAAAGGATCCGTGGCCCAGGCCGTCCGCGCTTCAATCTCGATTCCGGGAATCTTCCCTCCGGTGAAATACAACGGCCACTATTTGGTGGACGGCGCCATCGTGGATAACCTGCCTACCGATATAGCCAGGACAGATCTGAACTCTGAAGTGGTGATTGCAGTTCACCTCGCGACTTCGGACTTCGCGGAGAACGATGTCCATTCGATTCTCGGCATTTTTTCACGCGCTTATGGAGCCGGCACAGCACGCGCAGAGAACGGCGGCAAACTCCTGGCCGATGTCCTGATCGTCGCGGAGACTCAAAAATTTGAACCTACAGACTATGACAAGGCGCGGCAGTTGATCGAGGCAGGTTACCGCGGCGCCGAGGCCCGCAGAGCCGACTTGATTCGTTACCGGATTAGCGGCGAGGCCTGGAGTGCCTACCTGACCACCCGCAAAGCCCGAGTTCGCAAGTCACCAGGGATACTACAAATCGTCAAGGTGGAGGGCGGCACACCGGCGGCCGACGACGCGGCCCGCCACGATCTGGCGCCTCTTCAAGGAAAGCGCATCGATGCCAAAGCGGTATCCGAATCGCTGCAGCGAGTGGAAGGCAATGGCGGATATACGGCGTCCTTTGAAACGCTCTCCGCGCTCGCGCCTCAAGCATCGGATGCAACTGCCGGGCAGTCCCCGGATGATGGCGTGGTGGTTCATCTTCGCCAGGCCGACGGAGGACATGCCATTCTCCTGGCAGGTGCCGACATCACGGCCACTACCTCGAACGTCACGCGAATGTCCCTCGACTTCCGCATCATCAACCGCGACTTCGGCGGATTTGGGTCCGAGCTGCGAACAGACGTTCGCGTCGGGTTCCTCACTCAGTTCGCCACCGAGTACTATCGTCAGCTTGGAATCTCCTCGTTCTTCCTTCAGCCGCATGCCGGGATCCTCCGCGAGCCGGTATACCTTTGGGCCAATCAGAAGCGAATCTCCGAATACTTTGAACAGCAAGCAGGCGGAGGGCTGGACTTCGGTAAAACCTTTAGCCGGAATATGCAGATTGCCGCTCAATGGAGGATGCAGGACATCCGTTGGACGCGCACAACCGGGCTGGACCAGAGCACAAATTTCTCCGGACCAGTCGAAACGACGGCGCTTCACCTGACCTATGACACCGCGGTGGAGGGGGCCGTTTCGCCACATGGACTGCGCGTGGATTTCTCAGGCGGCTCTCTGTTGCACACCTCTGTTGTCCGCTCCACACCTTTCGTGGAAATGAAAACATCGCAGACATTTACCTATCACCAGAAGAATCTGTTTGGGATTGGCACGGAGGTGGACTCGTACTTCCACAAGGACGTACCGGATCCCCTTCGCTTTACACTTGGCGGTCCGCTGCGTCTCTCCGCTTCGTCGATTGATGAATATCGAGGTACGGACGTATATCTCGCAAGGGCAGGTTATCTGCGGCGAATCGCCGTACTACCGAACGGCTTTGGACAAGGCATTTATGCGACCGTCGCCTACGAAGTTGGAGATGCATGGTCGCCCCAGACCCACACTACGTTTCGACAGGATGGCTTGGCCGGAGTTGTGGCCGCCACCCCGTTTGGAGTTATTACGGTCGCCGGCTCCGTTGGAGACGCCGGCAGGCGCAAGATATTCTTCAGCCTCGGGCGGCTATTCTAGAGCCCAAAGAGGCTGGGACCCCGTTGGCAGACATGCAAAAGGATGTCGGGATAAGGCGCGCCAATTTGTTGTCCCTGCGCCGTTGAAGTTCATCCGACTGACTAAGCCGGACATCACCGTTGTTCGAGGGAAACTTACTTGGCTGGCCGAGGCGCGAAATGGCAGGTTCTGAATAGTGATGGCGTGAAAACTGGCCCAAGGTACGCGTAAGCCAGGCCGCGGAGTTCCTCTCAGATGCCTGTCAAATTAGTTAATACGAAATCGAACATATCGCTCATTGAGACTGGGTTGCGCTGCGCACCTAAGAGGCGGTTAGAAACCCTGTCGGCGGCCGAAAACTGCACCATCCGAACATGAGCTCGGACCGGCGCCCTTCTGTGGATGATCAGACTCTGCGTCTTCGGCAGATTCTCGATTCATCCCCTGCGCTGATCCACACGGCGAGGCCAGACGGCTACCTCGAAAGCGTTGGTTGGCAGCCAATCCGCCCGATCTAACCGAAACAAATACCTCGATTGAGCGGATATTGAGAGACATTCGCTTAGCTGATGAGACCCTGCAACGCATTCGCGCTCTTTTTAAGAGCGAACCAGACGAGAAGAGGGACGAGAGTGTTCTGTACATTATTCGGGAGTCCTTACGTTTCGTCCATGGACTCGAAGATACAGAAAAGATATTCGATGCCTTTGTGACAACCAAGGAAAAGGGCATGGGAATTGATCTGGCCGTCTCAAGATCTATCGTCCAAGCCCACGGCGTGTGGCTCTGGGTGGAGAATAATTCTGACCGCGGCGGCGCGACCTTCAAGGTCGCCCATGTCGTCAAAACTCGAGGTTTGCGAGCTTCTCATCGAACGATCTTCGCCCTTGAATTCACATAAAAAGATACCAGCGATCCACATACAGTTTCTGGCTGAGGGAAGCTTGCGGTTCAACGTCTTTTTCCAGTGGGTCCGGACGCACCTCAGTGCAAAGCGCGGTTGTCTCGAAGCGTTCTTAACCACAATCTCCGCCATCAGCTCAACATCATGCGCTTGCAATAAACATGTAATAGACCAAGGGCCGCCAAGTGACATATTGTCTCATTCATAAAGCCGAGGCTGTCCTCGGGTTATGGAGCTACGTTGAACCAATTGGATCTCGAACAGCGGAAGACCGCCCATCCAATGGGCGACCGGAACCGAGACGAGGAGGAGCGTCTCAGAAAAACACGTTGTACTCACAACATCCAGGAGTCTACATATGCCATCTGTATCCGCAATTAAGGAAGAAACCCAAGCCCCAGCTCATCTAACTGAGACCATCGTCGACAAACTAAAGAATCCCTCCACCTCCTCAGATTTCGATTTGCATGAGGGAGTGAATCAAGTGCTCGCAGATGTCGGCATGTCAGCCGCGGACAGCGGTGGGCAACTGACGTTCTATGGCCAGGACCCGATCGTTCCCAGCCGGATCCGGTTTGCAACGACGGCAGGTATAGGGCTTGCCGCCAAAACCATCGCCGCGGCGGCGGTGTGGAAAGACCGAACCGGACAGGGCCAGGACATTCATGTCGACATCCGCAAGGCATTTCGACGCTTCAGCGGCTTCTTTGATGGGATCTGGGAGACCGTGAATGGGCGCGCTCTCCCGCAATGGGAGTTTTTGAAAATAATCCATTCCTTAAGTTTCCACTCTTCCGTGAGACACGTGATGGCCGGCATATCACGACTCTGAGCTTCTATCCCAAAACGCATCAATGCGCACTCAAATTCTTCCGTTGCAACGACAGCCTCGAAGCACTTCAAAATTCCATTCTGCAATGGCGTTCAGATGACCTTGAGGTCGCTGCAGCGGAGGAGGGTTTGATCCTTGCCAAAGTTCGAACCTTTGAGGAGTTCAGCAAGGAGTTGCAGTACACCGAGGTGCTCGCGAAGATGTTCACGCGAGAGAATCAGAGCGTAGACTACGCCATACACTCCCAACGGGATCTGAAAGGTCATATTAATGACCATGACGATGCTCGCGGCAGAAACCATACGAGCAACTAGTGCCCCTCGACCTGGATAAGGGGACAACTCTTCGCGCAAGAGATCCCGCAACCAGGTTCGCGAAAACTTCTGCGTCGTCGGTACGTGGATGACGTTCTGCTCGCCAGAACACAACGGTTCCTAAGAATAGAGCCCCCAGAATAATCCCAACGCTCACCCAACGTTCTGGCGGGTGAGGTGTACGACCGACATTATCGAATGTTGTCATCCCAACTCCTTAAATCAGAAGAAAGCGAGCCATAGGGTGAAGGCATAGACGGCCCCGAGACAGGGGTACGTAAGAAACGGGAAAGGGAGGTTGATCACGCGTCGCGTCACAATCCAGTGTGTAACGGTCGAGAAGACGGCCCCCAATGCAATGCACAATAGCCATGCTGGAAATAATGACCCCATCACGTCAACGGCCGGCGCCTGTGAGCAGCCGGTGATCGTCATCAGAACCAGGGATATCGCAGCAGAAGCTCCAGTCTTGCGTATCATGGCTGGCGCCTCCCACTGGCTGGCTGAATGGAGTCGGCGGTTTGGAAGGAAAGGTCTGCGAGTGCGCCCAGCATCTGCGTGCGTGCAAGGACATCTGTCGATCTTGCCTGAGCCAAAGTTTTTTGTGCCTCGGTTACATCGAGCAGACTCCGGACTCCATAGTGGTAGACTGGATTGCCGCATCGTAAGACTGGCTAGCCGCGTTCAAGAGGGCCGCCGCCGCCTCCCGCTGGCGGAAGGCAGTGTTCAGATCGGAGTACGCGGTCCAGACGCCGTTTTCGATCTGATCTCGCGTGACCATCGCCTGCGCCCGCGCTGCTTGCACGTCGTGCTCGGCCTGCGCCAGTGTATGCTTTCGAGCACCTCCGTCGAAGACCGTCCAGCCCAAACTGAAGTTGATTTGTCCATCCAGACTTGCGGTGTGGCCCCAGGGCAATGTCTGTTGCCCTGCATAGAGCGATTGAAGGTCGGGATAAGCATGCATGCGAAGAGTAGGGAAGTATGCCGATTTTGCTTCTTTCACCTGTGTGTCCGCGGAGCGAATTTCAGCCACTTCTTTCAATAGGTCAGGTCGCTGTTGTAACGCACGATCGATGGCCTGGTCGACAGACGACTCGATCCCTTCGGGAGTTGAGATTTGATCAATCGGCTGCACCGGTATCGGCTGCAACGGGGATGTCCCCACCGAAGTTGCAAGATTTCCGCAAGCCACATCTTCGGCACCGATGGCCGCCTGCACATTGTAAGCTGCTTCTGCAACCGCACTCCTAGCCTCCAGGACATCGGGCAGCGTTGCAAGCCCATTCTTCAAGGAGGATTCGGCTGCTTGTTGTACTGCGTTCGCGTTTGCCAGGTTTGCACGAGCTGCCTCCTGCTGTCCGATAGCATTGAGCAACAGGTAGTAGGCCGTTTCGATCTTATAAATCACTCTCCGATGTGTGTCGTTGAAGTCAAGATCAGACGCAAGTAGCCGCGCCTTGGCCTGATCGATGCGACCGGAGCGTCCCCCGAAATCGAAGATAGTGTAATTCAAGTCGAACGCCAGATCGGAGGATTGCACGACCTGCCGGTAAAAACTCGAATTGAGGAATGCTTGCTGACGGCTTGTTTGTGAGAGCGCCACGGCGGCCAACGTCGGGTAGAGACTCACTGCGAGTGACGCCGAAGGCGTCCGCCAGTGAACGGGCTCTTTCCCATGCGGCGCGTGTCTCCGGATTGTGCGATTCGGCCAAATCGATCAGCTCGGCAAGCGAATAGGGGGACGCAGCGTTGACTGTAAAGTTCTCCGACGCAACCTGCTTTGCATTGTTGCGTATGGACCCCTCCTGCAACGGGTGCCAGGGGAGGTTCGGTGACAGCGGGGCTGTTTGGGCTCACGTCGGACAGTGAGAGAAGATGGCGAGCATCCCAATGACGAGGCGCAACCGCCGACTGTTCAGCCTCCAGAAGCCCAACTGTGGCAGACAAGAGATATGAGTGTTCTCCTTATCTGATTCTCACGCCTGCGCCCGAAGCCGGCATGGATTGCAGCGATTCGTACCACTCTGTACTCCAAGTACGACGTTGTTTCCTTGGAAAGATCGTTGAGCACTTCCATCAAAAGGCCCGTGCCCACCAGGACAGCTCTGTATGAACTGCAATGGTGGAACTCCGTTCAAGTTCTCACTGGCTCGTCCAATGAGATGTTTCTCAATATGGCAGTCACGAACGAGGAAAATACAAAAACGATGACCTTCGCGGTTTACGCAACGTAGGCAATGCCCGTGAGCACTCCTAATTTCGCGATCGTTGTGAACTGCGTGTCGGAACGCAAAGGAGCCACGCGAACTACGCCGCCGAGTTCTGTTGTAAACGCACGCTGATTAGCATGATCGATTGCAAGTCCAATACCTTCCTGCAATCCAGTCGCGAGTACCTCGTGGTTTTCCAGTTGTTTGGTACCGATGCGGGCACGGTTTAGCGAGTTGCCGCCATCGAGATTGCCTCGATCGGTCCAGTAGAGAAGGTTGTTTTTGGTGTCGAGTTCGAGATCGATCGGCTCAGGCAAGTGATCGATTAGTAGTTCGATATCCGTGCGGTTCTCGGGCTGCTGGCCGGCCGGAATTTCAAGCCCGGCTCGAAAGATGCGGCCCTTGCCACCATCCGGTGGGCCTTTTTGTGTCCAGTAGAGAAAGCGGTTGATTGGATCGACAGCGATGCCCACGCAGTGGCGCATAATATCCCGCGAATCGGCAGGAAACACACCATTGCGCACGAGAACGGTCACATTCGAACCGTCGAGGTTTGAGCGCATCACACGCATGCCCTCACGATCACACCAATACAAGAGCTCCGCGTCGAAGTCGGCGGTTACCTGCTTGGGCGTCACGGTGAGACCATGACCAACCAACATGCGCCGATTAGCACCGTTTAGCCCGATGCACTCGATCGAACCGTCAGCCTGAAAGAATTCACCTTCATTTGGACCGATCGCCGGCCCCATGTTTGTCCAGTACAGAGTTTTTGTTTCTTTGTCGATGACAATGCCATCGACATTGCCGAGCAAATTGCCGAGCAGCGTTCGGCGATTGCCGCCATCGGTATCCATCTCGATAATCTCGCCACCAGGTCGGTATTGCAGGATGTAAAGTTTTCCGGAACTCATGCTGTCCTTTCTGATTCTGGTTCTCTCGATTCACCGGCTACGGTGAATCGAAGGGATCTTGGCCATAGAAAGTTAGTCTTCGGCCACAGTTGCCTGGGTAATTGTGGTTCTGTGGCTGAGTGATAGTAGCAACCGTGAGCGAGCAGAATAAATTACATATTTCTCGTAGTAGAGATTCGCGTCGCTATCATGATCGCCCTGACGGCGAGCAAAATTGTTGTCGTCGATCCGAGGGGGGCTACCTTTATCTTCATGGCGTTCTAAAACCTATAACCGGCCCACAAGGCCCAATAGTTCAGGTTGCGGCCAGGTTGCGTTTGTTTCAAGAACCTGCCAGCGTAGAAGATTCCATAGTCAGCCTGAAACCAGAGATGCCGGTCAAGCTGCCATTGCAACTCCGTGCCGGGCCTGTGTCCGACAAATCGCGCCTGGCTATTACCCGCGGACCGGATCAGAGATCCCGGGACTGAGTAGACTCCGTCGAGGATATTTTCCCGCCACTGAAAGATCCAGTCGAACGATGCGGTCACGTTGTGCGGAAGTGTTATTTCGACATGCGGATGAACGTCGATGAAGTTAATCGGGCCGGGTCCTGTTGTGGCCAGGACTCCAAAGTAGTTCCCCTTCGGAAAAAGCGGATTGAAGGTCGCTAAGGTTTTTGAACGTGGATTATCTCCGCTCGAGATGTCTGTCTTTGCGCTGAACCGCGGTTTCAGCCGAACGGTGGGGAATCGATAGCCCGTTTCGGACGCGACAGTCCATGCCCGGATGCTCCCGGAGCCGAACTTACCGAACTGCCAGAGGCCTTCGTAATCAAAATCCAGTCTGGGTGATTCCGTTGCAACGGGGCGCGAAAGCCTCGCACCCAAGCTGTGGCGCACCTCTTGAGCCGTGCCGCGTTCGAAAGTCGCTTGCTTGCGATCAAGACCCAAGTAATAAGCCTCCAGGGACATTTTGCCGGTTGAGGGTCGAGTTGCGTAGACACCCCAGAAGCCAACGGCGTGATTCGGTGCGTTGTCGAAGAACCCGAAATTGTCGAAGTCGGGACGGACAGCGAATCCGTCGATCAGCCAGGAGTCGATCTTGCTTTTGACCATAAAACCGTCAAAGCTCAGTCGAACATTCGGGCCTTCCCGCACATCAATCAAGCGCCCGGAGCCGTACTCGGGTTCCTGCCTGCCAACACGGAGTGCGACGGAACTCGCACCTTTGGAAGTGCCAAGTTCGAGAAATCCGGCCTGGAAGTCGAGCTTCTTTTCGTCGATGGGCCGCGGACCACTTATGCGGTATGAATTCAATCCACTCTTGAACTCAACGAACGAGCGCAAATGTCTTCCATAGTGAGCGTCAAACGAAAGCATGTATCGTTCGTTCAGATACCCATTCATGTAGGGCTGCTGTCCCCAATTGTCGTTACCGATCTGCTCCCAGACCTCGCGAGCCTCACCTCCGATGGTGAGATACCAATCGTCCGCGCGGTTTCGCAAGGGGATGTACTTGATCGGATCCCAGAAGTCCTGCCGGAGAGCCCGATCGCGCAGGAAGGCCCAGTTCTCGTCTTCACGCAGCAGGTTGTAACTGCGATCCGGGATCGTGGGGTCCCCGGCATTGTCTGACTGGGCGGGTGCGGTCAGTCCGGTAAGGAAGAACGCGGCTGCCAAAATCAGAAAGATTCGCATTGATTTCATCTCTTCAATTGCTAATTTCTTCGACCATAACTGAGGACTCTGTCGATCTCTCACGAGCGGCGCTCTAGCTGCCGGTCGTCCGCGGCAGTGGGGGCGGACCACACGTTAATTGCTCAGGGGGGAGTGGATCTCGGCAATATAACCGCCAGGAAATTGAACGAACACCGCGCGCCTTTGATCGGCAGTGTAGGGAGGGACCAGAATCTCTACGCCGGCTGCTTTGGCCTTGGCCAGGGTATCCGTGAGGTTTGCGACCTCATAGCCGGTCGTCTCGCGCCCATAGGGATAGGGAAGGTGACCATCCGTTACTAGCACGGTTAGCTTGCCGAAGCTCGATTCAATCCGGATTCTGCGATACATATCCTTCGGCCGTCCGATCTCGACGCCGGGCGCATGCGGATCCTCGGAGACCACTTTGCCGTGAGAGAAGGTTAGGAAGCCGCGAAGAAACGCCTCCACCTTGTTGGTGGAGACATAGACACGGTTTTCCGGAATCGTCTGGAGCGCCTTGTAGGACGGAGCGGTGGTATGCCAGTACAGTTGCATATTCACGCCGCCCGGCCATTGGATGACGACATCGCGTCCGATCGGATCGTTAAATGGGCTGACGAGCACATCTGCTCCATCTTCGACCGCAGTTCGGGTCGCTTCATCCATGTCTGTAACCAAATAACCCGTCCGCTCCGCGCCGAATGGATAGGGTACTGGCGTCTTGAAACCAAACACCGAGACGGTTCCCACCGGTGTCATGACCAGTTGCGACATCGTGCTGCTCGGAGTTGGCGTCACGGTAAAGACACCTTGCTTCGTGGTCGTGCCCCCAAAGGTCGCAAGAAGACTGGTCACGAAGCGATCGAAATCTTCTGGTGAGACATAAACGTGAGTCGTATCGTATTGCGGTGCCACTCCCGGGTTCGACGTTGACGCAGAAGCGTGGACGACCGGCGGCGTAGTTCCTAGCAACCATGAAAGACCCGCGCTTCCATAGATTAGGAGGGCGACGACGGTGGTCACGGTAAGGTATCTGGTAGTACGCATTGAAATCTCCTTTACTGCGGACCGGATTATTAAATCTGATTTCCTGCCGGATGCTCGACGGTGCCGCATAGCCTATGGGTCAATACCTTTCTTCGATACTGAAGTAGCGATCTCAGCCACGCCGCGACTGCTGCTCCCACCAATGGAGCTACCAAGTACGCCCATAGGAACTGCGTTTGTTCCGAAGCGACAGCAGGCCCAAACTGGCGAGCGGGGTTCAGACTGCCTCCACTCGCTGTTCCTAGCACCGCGATCCCGATGCCCACGAGAGCCCCAACGATCCAAGGTACGAACGGCGTCAGTCGATGTATCGCGAGGCAGAGCCCGACGAGGAACACGATGACCGCCATGCCGAAGGCTTCGGTTGCGAATAGTTCCCAGGTCGACCATCCCGGTGCTGGCTGGAGTGCGGCATATACTACCGGCGGTTCCGCCACAACATGGCCCCACACCCCGCGAGCGGCGACTACCCCAAGTACGGAACCGAGGAGTTGCGCGATGGTGTAGGGGATGACACCCGCTCCGGGGAAGACTCCGAAGCGCCACATAGCCAGCGAGATTGCCGGATTCATGTGCCCCCCGGAGGCCCTTCCCGGCGGGCTGAGAATCAGCCCGGTAAGCAAAGAGGCGACAGCAGCACCCACGATCCAGAGTTCCGCATGGATCCCCGGGATCATCCGTGAGATGGGCGACGGTCCAATCACCCACCTCACGATACTGACTACGCCGAAAAGCAGAACAGAGGTGAGGATCAGCTCAAACGCGCTGCCTCGCGCCAGTCGCTCAAAGCTTACGCGTCCGGCATTCTTAGGCAGTTCTGCAGATTGATCCAATTGCTTATCCTTTTCAATTAGAGTTAGAAAGCGAAGCAATCGCAGCCGAGACTCCAAAGTCCCTTGTCGCCCAATATCCATTGGTGCATCTTATGAGCGGCGGAGTGCTTGTCATCGTGCAACGACATTGCGTGGCTCGCTGTAGCACCGACGGTCAATTCTTCCTCGCTCTGCGCATATCCACCGTATTTCTCGACAGGGGACCAGTCCGGACTCACGGGCAGTTCTGGAGGCGCTATGCTTGAGAATTCGGCTGCCGCGTAAACTACCTTGCCCCCGACAATAGTCAGCACAGACTCCAGATTCTTGATCTCCTCTTCAGGAATTGAGAAGTAGTCCGAGGAGAGGATCGCCAAGTCGGCGAGTTGCCCTTGGGCTAGCGATCCTTTCTTGCCGTCTTCGGAAGAAAACCAACTGCTCCCAACGGTGTAAAGCTCGAGCGCTTTCGCGCGATCTAACCGGTTTTTCTCGGTATACAAGCTCAGCCCACCGAGGGTCTTCCCGGTGACGAGCCAGTAGAGAGAAAGGAAGGGGTTATAGCTCGAGACCCGCGTGGCGTCTGTGCCCGCTCCTACCGGAACTCCCATCTCCAACATCCTTTGGATTGGAGGCGTGCGCTCCGCCTGCTGCGCGCCGTAACGCTCGACAAAATATTCGCCCTGAAACGCCATCCTGTTCTGAACGGCAATACCGCCACCAAGTGATTTAATTCGTTCGATATTTCGGTCGGAGATCGTCTCGCAGTGATCAAAGAACCAGTGCAGTCCGTCAAACGGAATTTCGCGGTTCACGTCCTCGTACACATTCAGGGCCCGAGAGATTGTTTCGTCATAAGTAGCATGCATGCGGAACGGCCATCGGCTTTCCGCAAGGTGATGAATCACCGCCTTCAACTCGCTCTCCATGACAGGTGCCATGTCCGGCCGAGGTTGAAGAAAGTCTTCGAAGTCGGCGGCAGAGAAAACCAGCATCTCGCCTGCGCCGTTCATACGATAGAAATCATCGCCATCACCTGGCTTGGTCATGTTTGTCCAATTCTGGAAGTCGGCAAGTTCCTGCTTTGGTTTCTGAGTGAAAAGGTTGTAGGCCAAGCGAATCGAGAGTTCACCCTTCTCGTGGAGTTCGTTCACGACTCCGTAATCGTCAGGGTAGTTCTGGAAACCACCGCCCGCATCGATCGCACTGGTGATGCCGAAACGATTCAATTCTCTGAAGAAGAGACGCGACGAGTTGAGCTGGTCTTCCCGCGACAGCTTGGGCCCCTTCGCCAAAGTGGAGTACAGAATGTTTGCGTTCGGTTTGGCCAACAGAAGGCCCGTGGGATTACCTTGCCTGTCGCGTTGAATCTCGCCGCCGGGAGAATTCGGAGTGTCTTTTGTGTAGCCCACTGCGCGTAGCGCTGCCCGGTTGAGCAGTACCCGGTCGTACAAGTGCATGACGAAGACCGGGGTGTCCGGGGACACGGAATTTATTTCATCCAATGTCGGCATCCGACGCTCGGCAAACTGAAACTCCGTCCACCCGCCGACAACCCGCACCCACTGAGGCGCGGGCGTCCGAGCCGCTTGCTCCTTGAGCATTCGCAGCGCATCGGCGAGCGATGGCACCCCATCCCAACGCAACTCCAGGTTGAAATTGAGCCCACCGCGGATCGGATGCATATGAGAGTCGTTGAGACCGGGGATGACCGTTCTCCGGTTTCCATCAATGACCGTTGTCATTGGGCCGCGCAGCGGAAGGATCTCCTCGTCTGTACCGGTGGCGCTGATTTTTCCGGCTGTAATGGCAATCGCTTCGACAAATGCCGGCACTCGATTTGTCGCGATTCTGGCGTTATGAAGTATTGTGTCAACGGCCACGGGATCTCCTTGGTAGCAAAGTGCTGTCGTTCAGAGGGCAGGGTTCGCCTGCCCTCCACAAGCCCTATTTGTGTGCGAGTTCCGCTGTGGGGACCACGTATTCTGGAAACTTCGTAGCGGGAGCGCCGTGAACCATCGTGTAGGCATATTCGACGCCGATGCCATAAGCGCCATAGTGCGTCTTCGCGAGGTCCATTACGGCGTCGTACGTATCCCGGTTTGCCCAGTCGCGCTGCCATTCGAGGGTCACGGAGAGAGCCGTCACCGGTTTTGCTCCCGCCTGGAAGACACGACGCATTGCATTGTCGTGTGCGAGTTGGCTAACGTCGCCACAGCAGTCTTCGACCACGTAAACTTCGTAGCCATCGTGGATTGCCTGAATCGTCGGAAGTGCCACGCAGGTCTCCGTCCATAGCCCTGCCAGCACAATCTTCTTACGTCCCGTCTTCTCGATTGCCGCAACGAAGTTCTTGTCGTCCCAGGCATTCATGGTCGAACGCTCGACGGGTTCCTGTCCCGGGAATACGGCTCGGATCTGTGGCCACAGGTTCCCGCTGAAGCTCTTCGTCTCAACCGTCGTCAGCACCACCGGCACGTTGAAGATCCGCGTTGCTTTTCCTAACGCGACAGTGTTGTTGATGATCGCCTGGCGATCAAAGTTACTCGTTCCGAATAGCATTTGCGGTTGGTGATCGATCAGCGCCACGACGCAGTTGTCTGGTGTGAGAAGTCCTTTTTCGCTACGCTTCGATGTTCCGTTATTTTGACCCATATTCATTTCTCCGGTGGTTTTTTGAAGTTGCGCTTTCAAAATTGTTTTGTAATTCTCCATGGCCTTCGTGACGATGGCGCCTACGAGCAAAGCTCGCAGTGATCCGGCGATACTAACAACGCTGGGGAGCGAGATAAATTACATGTTCCTGTAAGGCGTCCGGGGATCACCCAGGTCTACGACGGCGCACTGGTGCATGATGCAGCTCATAGTGCGCTGGACCACGCCTGCACCTTTTCCATTTAGGTCGGATTGCGACGTTCGGAAAAGGTATAGATCGATCTAAATGAACACCGGGATGCGTTCCTTCATTCCAGCTGAATTTAAGTCGAATCGATGCCGCTGATGCGAAGCAAAGCCATTCCACCGGCTACTAGGAATATGCAATATCTTTCGCGCTTCAGCCTTGGATAGGATGACCACGTGCTTTGGAAGGTGGGCTCGTCGGATTGCGACGAGTTAGTAGGTTTCCGTCAGTTTCTGGCCTACGACAGACTTTACCGTTCCGCGCTGAGCGTCTTTTAGAAGTCTTCGTTCTGAGAAAAGGAGAAACACAGATGTCTGCTGACAAACCCATCCGTCGTATCGCAATCGTTGGAACCGGAGTCATCGGCGCTAGCTGGGCCGCACTGTTCCTGGCACATGGTCTCGAAGTGATCGCCACGGACCCAGCGCCCAATGCTGAAGAGAACCTGCGCAAGTATATCGATACTGCCTGGCCTGCCCTTGAGCAGTTGGGGCTGTCGTCCGGCGCCTCAAAAGAGCGTCTCTCGTTCACAACCAAGATGAGCGATGCGCTTGAGGGTGTCGATCTGGTCCAGGAGAACGGGCCGGAGAGGTCTGACTTCAAGATCAAGTTGTTCGCCGACATGGACGCGCTCACACCGGAGACCACCATTCTTGCTTCCAGTTCGTCTGGCATTCCGATTGGCGTCAGCCAGTCGCAGTGCAAACATCCCGAGCGCTGTGTGATCGGACACCCCTTCAATCCTCCGCACCTCATTCCGCTGGTTGAGATCGTCGGCGGCGAAAAGACATCGGCTGCCACAATCGAGCGTTCGATGGCCTTCTACGCTTCGATCGGAAAGCGGCCGATTCACGTGAAGAAAGAGGTGGTTGGCCATGTCGCGAACCGTCTTCAGGCGGCCCTCTATCGTGAAATCGTGTACTTGATCGATCAGGATGTACTCAGCGTCACGGATGCGGATGCCGCTGTGAGTTGGGGGCCAGGACTGCGTTGGGGTCTCATGGGACCGAACCTGCTCTTCCATCTTGCGGGTGGCCAGGGCGGTATTCAGCACTTTATGGAGCACCTTGCAGGTCCGATGACGACATGGTGGAAAGACCTCGGTAACCCCGACTTCACCCCCGAACTGAAACAGAAGATCGTCCAGGGTGTCCTGGCGGAGGCGGGTAATCAGTCGATCAACGAGCTTGATGAGCAGCGCGACAAGCTGTTGCTCGGACTGCTCGCCCTGAGAGGCACGGCGAAGTAGGAAAGTGTGAGAGTCAACCCTGCGCAACTGGATCAACGCCAACGGACCGGCGTGGCGTACACAGACTGACCTACTGCGATTACAGGTTTCGGATAACCGTTGTGGTTCACGCAACGAGAGAGAAAGACACTGGAGAAAACGATGTCAGATACACACACTCAGGAAGCAAAGATGCCGAAGGTACTCCCGAAGCCGAACAGCGATTTTTACCAGACTTTCGAGATGCTGTCTGAACCTGAACAAGCAACGGTCACGAAAGTTCGTGAATTTATGAAGGCATCGGTTGCGCCAATCATCAATGATTTTTGGGAGAGGGACTCATTCCCATTTGACGTTTTGCCCAAGCTCCGAGATCTCCAGATTATGGGATTGGGATACGAGGGGTATGGCTGTGCCGGTGGCAGCAATCTTCTGGCCTGCTACGTTGCGATGGAGATCGCAAAGGTCGACTGCTCCTTCGCAACTTTCTTCGGTGTCCATAGCGGCCTTGCGATGGGCTCGATCTTGCTTTGCGGTTCGGAAGAGCAGAAGAAGAAATGGCTGCCGCCGATGGCCCGGATGGAGAAGATTGGATCCTTTGGCTTGACTGAGCCCCTGGTCGGGTCGGGTGCGTCACGTGGTCTTGGGACCACTGCACGGCGCGAGGGAGACATGTGGATTCTGAATGGTCAGAAGAAGTGGATCGGTAACTCTACGTTTGGAGACCTCACCATCATCTGGGCTAGAGATGTGGACGACAACCAGGTAAAGGGCTTCATCGTCGAGAACAAGACCCCGGGCTTCAAGGTTGAGAAGATCCAGCACAAGATGGCGTTGCGGGTTGTGCAGAACGGACATATCACCCTCGAAGACTGCAAGGTGCCGGAAGAGAACCGCCTGCAGAACGACACCTCCTTCCGCGACACTGCCCGCGTACTTCGCATGACGCGCGGCTTCGTTGCATGGGAGGCTGTCGGATGCCAGATGGGCGCGTACGAAAATGCATTGCTATACGCACAGCAGCGCGAACAGTTCGGCAAGCCGATCGCTTCGTTCCAGCTGGTTCAGGATCTACTGGTAAAGATGGTCGGTAACATCACCGCCTGCCAGTGCATGGTCCTGCGGCTGTCCCAGATGCAGGACCAGGGCAAGCTGGCGGACGAACATGCTTCGCTCGCCAAGGCGTTCTGCACCGTCAAGATGCGCGAGACCGTCGGATTTGCAAGAGAGCTTCTTGGAGCGAATGGAATCCTTCTCGACTACAACGTAGGCCGCTTTGTTGCCGACTCCGAGGCGATCTACTCCTACGAGGGGACGCGTGAGATGAATACTCTCATCGTCGGTCGCGCCGTCTCGGGCTTCAGCGCATTCATTTAGTCAACCACGCCTATCCATTACCGACTAAGAGACATCAATGATCTATACCCATTCCATTGGTCGCGCCCTGCAATACTTCCCGCACCATGCAGCACTGCTGCGGGATGAGCGGGCAGTACCTTTTCTGGAACTGGACATCAGAGTGAGAAGAACCGCCGCGGCGCTTCGGCGTCGCGGCTTCCTGAGTGGAGATCGTCTGGCTTTCCTGATGCCGAATGGGCTGGACTACATCGAACTGATCTATGCCTGCAGCCTGCTTGGCGTCATTGCAGTCCCCATCAACACGCGTTACGCAGCCGCCGAGATTGACTGCCTTCTTGAGGATGCGCGACCACGCGGTCTGATTAGGCATTCGAAGTTCCCCGCACCCACGGTGAGTCTGGAGTGGGAGCACGTGATCGACATCGCTCCTCTTGGTGAGGCCAACGAAGAACCATACGCCGGAGAGTTTTACGATCCTGACGCGGTCCTCGTGCTTCTATACACAAGCGGAACGACCGGCGCCCCCAAAGGAGCCGCGCTTACACACGCGAACATTTTTTCTAACGTTCACGACCTCAACTACTGGCTGACGTACCGAGAGAAGGCCGTCTTTCTTCATGCGTCCCCGATGTTCCATATCGCCGATTTTCCGGCGATGTTCGCTGCCCCGGTCTTTGGTGCAGCACAGATGACATTGGAACACTTTGACGCACAGTCGTTCTTCACCTGTGTTCAAACAGGCGGGGTAACTCACACGGTGCTCGTTCCGTCGATGATCAGCACACTCTGTCAGTTTGAGGGCCGTGAAGCATTCAATCTGGATTCTCTGGATGTGCTTGGCTACGGTGGCTCGCCAATCGCTCCCGCACTTGTACGGGAAGTACGCAGAATCTTACCGAAGGCCAAGTTGCTTCAGGTTTACGGTTTGAGCGAAACCGGTTTCCTGACTGGTTTGACAGATGCCGAACATACCGACGAAAGACTTCAATCATGTGGCCGCACATGCCCCGGTATCGATCTGCGAGTCGTCGATGCAGCCGGCAAACCGGTGGCTTCCGGCGAACTCGGAAACTTGGTTGCGCGAGGTCTGGGCATCATGCGGGGCTACTGGCGCGATATCGACGAAGACCTACCGGGAGATGAGTCCTTGGTTGATGAAACCGTGGAGGCATTGCGTGGGGGATTCTTCCACACTGGAGATATTGGACGCCAGGACAAAGACGGCTACTTTTACATCGTCGATCGAGCAAAAGAGATGATCGTCAGCGGCGGGGAGAATGTTTACTCTGCCGAAGTCGAGGCCGCAATTTATGAGATCCCTGCAGTTAAAGAGGCCGCAGTATTCGGCATCCCGGACGAGAAATGGGGAGAGCTCGTGGCTGCCGCTGTTGTTCTACGACCAGGAACCAACCTATCTGCGGAAGAACTCACGCGGCATTGCAAAACGCGGATCGCCTCATACAAGGTTCCCCGCCATATCGAGTTCATGACAGAGGATCTTCCCAAGTCAGGGTCGGGCAAGATTCTGAAACGAGCTTTACGTGAGAAGTACTGGTCTGGACAATCTAGGCGTGTGTAATGCGCTGGGAGTCCTCAAGAGAATTTGGAAACCGAAGCAGATCTAGAGATCGTGACGAGCTTCGCTACACGGCTGACGAACAGATGGAGTTATTGGAGATTGTATGAGCGCAGGCCAAATTTTTGCAGGACTGAAGGTAGTAGACCTTGCGAGTTTTATTGCGGGTCCCGCGGCAGCGACAATCCTGTCCGACTTCGGCGCGGATGTGATCAAAGTCGAGCCGCCCGAAGGAGAGCTGTGGAGATGCGGGCATAAGATCCCTCCGCAGCCGCATTCGGAAGAGCCTTATCCCTTTGAATTGGCTAATCGAAACAAACGTGGCGTTGCGCTCGATCTGAAAGCTGCGGGCGCACAGCAGGTTCTCGAGCGGTTAACTAAGTGGGCCGACGTGTTCATCGTCAACACGCCACATGCCGCGCGCAAGAAATTGAAGCTCGAATATGACGATGTCGCCCAGTGGAATCCGCGTCTGATCTATGCGGATCTCACCGGCTTCGGGGAGAAAGGTCCGGACGCCGATCTTCCGGGATTCGATCTCACGGCCTTCTGGGCGCGAAGTGGTTTATTATATATGACGCGCGATGCTGGAGAGCCACCGACATGGCCCGTGGCAGGCAGCGGCGATAATGCGACTGCGGTCGCCATTTATGGCGCAATCGTGACCGCTCTTTATCGTCGCGAACGCACCGGCAAAGGATCCTACGTTACGACTTCGCTCCTCGCGACAGGTGTCTGGTCGGCCAGCGTATTTATCCAGGCCGCTCTATGTGGTGCGAGTTTCTATGGGCTGCACGATCGAGCACATCCCGCAAATGCCGGTTTGAACACGTATCGTTCTTCCGATGGCACCTGGTTCGTTGTGGTAGTTACTCCGGACAAGGTACCCGCGGTTCTAAAAGCACTAGGCCGTGAGGATATCCTGACGGATCCGCGATTCTCGGATCCCGCCAAGCTGGCGCAGAACCGGCCGCAACTGACGGCAATGCTCGATGAGATCTTTGGTTCGCAGCCAATGTCGCATTGGTATGAGGTCTTCAACGGCGTTCACGTCCCCTTCGGCGCCGTGCGTGAGCCGCAGGAAGTCGTCAATGATCCGCAACTGCGAGCGAATGACATCGTCGTTCCGTTCGAAGGAGCCGGCGAGAAGTTGACCTCAACCATCAGCAGCCCTATTCAAGTGCACGGTGTTACCAAGGTGCCTGCCATGCGCGCGCCGAGAATCGGCGAGCATAACGATGAAGTGTTGAAGGAACTTGGATTCACAAGTGTTGAGATCGCAGGCCTGAGTGCCAGCGGAGCGGCACCACAGGTGGTCCATGCTGAGGTGCCAACGCACGCTCCAGGGAAACCTATTTAGTAGAGAGGAGAAAGTTGCATGAGTGCTACAGAAGTATCCACCGGCTTCGAAAACATAACGTATGAGGTCAGAGGATCGATCGGCTACATCACCCTGAATCGGCCAAAGGTGATGAACGCGCTTAACCGGCGCACTGTTGAAGAGCTCAACGCTGCGTTCGATGCGGCGAAGAAGGATGCCACGGTCAAAGGCATCATTCTAACCGGAGCAGGAGAGAAGGCATTCATCGCTGGTGCAGATATCGCAGAGCTTTCGGCAATCGACGGTGACAAGGCAGGTGAGTTCTGCGCGAAGGGTCAGGAGGTGCTCTCGTTTATTGAGTCACTTGGCAAGCCTGTGATCGCAGCAGTGAATGGCTTTGCTCTGGGCGGCGGTTGTGAAACAGCGATGGCCTGCACCATTCGTATCGCCGCGGAAAACGCGAAGTTTGGTCAGCCTGAAGTCAAGCTCGGGGTTATTCCCGGCTACGGCGGCACGCAAAGACTACCGCGCCTCGTTGGCAAAGGCCGAGCTCTGCAACTGATTCTCACCGGTGACCTGATCGATGCTCACGAGGCTTATCGCATCGGGTTAGTGAATGAGGTTGTTCCTGCAGCGGACCTGATATCGCGCTGTGAGACCATTCTCAAGCGGATCGATGCAAATGCCCCAATCGCGGTCCGTTACTGCATTGACGTGGTAAACAAGGGGGTTGACACAGACCTTACTTCAGGACTGAAGCTCGAGGCGCAGTACTTTGGCCTTGCTGCCGGGACCGAGGACAAGAAAGAGGGCACTTCTGCCTTCGTCGAGAAGCGCGCTCCGCAATTCCAGGGTAAGTGATTGCAATAAACAGATACTTCTGCAGGAAGGAAGTCGACAACTGGCACAATGCACGATCCGCGCACATTATTGCGTCGGATGTTCTATTTATTAGGCAAGGTGTATGGAATACATTCTCAATCATCTGGATGAGGGCATTCTCAGAATCGAGTTGAATCGCCCGCAAAAGCGGACGCACTTACTTTGGACATGTATAAGGAGTTTGCCGGGCTGTGGAACTCGGCCCAGGCAAAGCCCAAGATTAGGGCAGTGCTGGTATCTGCGGCTGGCGACAACTACTCAGCGGGAAATGATCCCCAGGATTTTCTGGATCATCCACCTGGAAGCGGAGATAGCCCGCAAAAGAAGATGGTCGATGCTCTCCGTTTGTTGGACAAGCCTCTCGTCGGTGCAGTTCGAGGTGCAGCGGTTGGGCCGGGATCTACCATGCTCACCTGCTTCGACTTCCTCTACGCTGGTCAAAATGCCAGGTTCCAGTATCCGTTCATCAATCTGGTTCTGGTGCCGGAGTTTGGAACCACCTTCTCCCTTCCCGATCAGGTCGGCTACCATTGAGAACCCGCCCGCAAGCGTATTCCGGTCCGAATAAATACAGCGGCATGTCGCTGGAGAATGTCGGCGCGATTCAGTGTTCGCCTGGACGGTATCAAATCCGCGGACGAATTCCGTGGGGCATTTCCCTGTCCCATCGGGAAGGCCAAAAGCGGGCTGGCCGCGCCTGGCCCTCCATTGCTCTTCGGAGCTAGATGCCGATCTTCGATCGCCTGGTTGTGCAGCTCCAGGCCGAGACATTCAACGTCCTGAATAATCCCAACGTTGGTTACACCGATCCCTCTTTGAGCGACGCGCTATTCGGGCAATCAACCAAAATGCTCAACCAAAGTTTCGGCGCGACGGGATCTCTCTATCAGCAAGGTGGACCTCGTTCCGTTTTCAATTTTTCATAAAATTTCTATTCTAGGATGCACCGGGCTCGTCGGCTGGGCGTTGAACTCGACGCAGAGGCACACCACTCTACCTCAGGTATGTGCCGTATTACGCGGGAGGCTTCGCTCCTGCACGCGTGGGCGATCCCTGTAGAAGAGGGCTGCAGATCATTCACGAGTTGCATGTGGTCCTTCGCTGAAAGCTAACGCTGATGATCTCGTTTCTGCCAGACAACCAACGTTTTTCGTTTTCTCCCTTACAACCAATTTGGGCAGTGCTCTCGCGCAAAGTACCGAAGAATTAATACAGCACGTTGACTGGAATGATCCTCAGTTATCGGGGGCTCCCTCAATATGGGGGGCCGCCCCCGACGTTCTGATACTGCACAACTGGGGTGGAAAGGTTACAGCGCCAAGCGGATAGCGGAGTCGGCTTCGACAGCCATCGCTTGCAGTATGTTGAGGAACCGCTTGCTTTGACCGTTGAAGAGCCCATCGGCAGTGAAGCTTGCAATGGTAGCGACGGCGCCTCCAAATCGATCGGTCAACGGACGAATGATTGCGACATGGGGGAGGTTCGGGTTGATGAATTCGCAAGGGACGGGAAAGATGAGGCTAGGCTGAACCAAGCTGGCAGGTTGTATCGGCGGATTGTTGAAGAAATCAGGAAACGACAAGCCGGATATGGGGTCCTGAAACGGCGCGACGGGCTGTTGTACTCCATTACCGGCGAAGTCAACCCATTCGAGAAAATGAGCGATCTCGTCTCCACCAATACCAAGGGTGATCTCAAGGACTTCGGGATCCGTTACTTTTTGACTCATGGCAGCGTAGAGACTTGAACCGCCTTGCTCAATGTATCCGAAGTGAAAAGCCGCTACATTCGCGATCGCCTGAATATGGTTGTTACCAAGAAAGTTGGCGTTTGTTGCGCCGTTGAAGTCGGCATCTTTTCTGGGAATGGCGGTAACTCCATTGAGAGTGATCGCCTGGGGAAAGTTAGCGCCGAGGTCCGGATTGGTGGTGCTGTGGTAGCGAACGAACCAGCTGGTGTCGACGTTCAGATGCATCAGGTTTGTGAGGCGCAGCTTACCGGACGATCCAGTGGCTGTGCTTCCGGGCAAGGTTTCGAACTCGCTGAAGTTGACCGGCTCGGCTCCTCTGGATTCGAG
Source organism: uncultured Acidobacteriaceae bacterium (assembly GCA_963841335.1). Lineage (GTDB taxonomy): Bacteria > Acidobacteriota > Terriglobia > Terriglobales > Acidobacteriaceae > Edaphobacter. The sequence continues at coordinate 208,225 of CAWJCF010000002.1, forward strand.
GTAGGCATTGAGGAAGGCGGCGTGGCTTATTTCATCCAGTGTGTTGCTGGTGATGTATTGCGGGCCATCGCCATCGAGGTTCGACAGGGCGATCTGATAGTTATTCAACGGCGGGTTCGGCGGCGCTACTTCAATGGGTGGATTATTGCCGATACCACCCAGCTCTGCATACTGCTGCCAGAGATCCGACTCGATCAGTTCTGCGGCTGCCAGAAACTGGAGGATGGCGATATCGCCCGGATTGAGCCTGCCGCGTTCTTGTGCACGGGCCGGAGTTCCATTTGCTAACAAACCGGCGCCCACTGCTGCTGCGCCTCCTGCCAGAAGACCGCTTTTCATAAAAGAACGGCGGTCGACGGGACGCTTGGTATTGCTCACTGGATTTTTCATGCTTGCTCCGACCATCGGTGAGATTGAGAACTTTGCTTCTCTAATAAGGAAGAACTGGCATGGAACGAATTTATTTCGCATCGAGGGAATAAATCTTTCTCCTCGCAGTTTGTTCGCCAGGAGAATCTATTCATGGAAGCTACGTATCAGTGGAACCAGTTCGAATTGCCATCGTGAAGCAGTGCCACAACTCCAGAGTGCGTACTTTGTCAGACTGGAATGGCGCGGCCAGCAAGCTCCGCCCTTTTGCCGTTAGAGTCATCAGACTGCCGCGGCGGTCCCTCAGGTCTGCCGTGACCTTGATCAGACGTCGGCGCTGCAATGACTTGAGAGCGGCTTGTCGTGCAAGGCTGTCATGATGATCACGCATAGGTGCGAGCTATCTGCTTGTACCCGCTCGGAGTAGCATCATTCCTTTTCCGGTGTTGAGTCGTTAGAGCTTTTCCAACTTCCAGTGAGCGACCTAAACCTGATGAAGATTCATAATAAGTAGAGTCGGAAAATTCGAGGTACGCCAAAATGTAGTTAGGAGTTCCGTTCTGCCTTGTTTCCTAGTACTTTTCGCGCATCGGCTGGACCGGTAACTAAGGTTGACCACGAAACGTAGGACATGGCCGCAGCTGAGTTGCATGCTCGCGTCGAAGCATCTCCGACGTTGCCCTACAGGGGTGTGCATTTCGCAGCGCGGCCCCCTGCGGGTGGGTGGGAGTCTGGGGCCGTGTCCGGGGTATCAGTTGGCAGCTAGGGAACTCTTTACGAGATACAACGTAGAGACATGCCGCCCCGATAGTCGTTCTAGACCGCGACGGAAACCTCCTTCTTCCAGTGAGCGACCTAAACCTGATGAAGATTCATAATAAGTAGAGTCGGAAAATTCGAGGTACGCCAAAATGTAGTTAGGAGTTCCGTTCTGCCTTGTTTCCTAGTACTTTTCGCGCATCGGCTGGACCGGTAACTAAGGTTGACCACGAAACGTAGGACATGGCCGCAGCTGAGTTGCATGCTCGCGTCGAAGCATCTCCGACGTTGCCCTACAGGGGTGTGCATTTCGCAGCGCGGCCCCCTGCGGGTGGGTGGGAGTCTGGGGCCGTGTCCGGGGTATCAGTTGGCAGCTAGGGAACTCTTTACGAGATACAACGTAGAGACATGCCGCCCCGATAGTCGTTCTAGACCGCGACGGAAACCTCCTTCGATTGTGGCAAAGGGGGACTACAAGATTCCGCACAGCATCCGCATCGATCATATGGGCGACGTGTGGACTGTGGATGCTGGTTCCTCAACCGTTATAAAATATTCCGCTCTGGGCAAAAGACCAATAACGATCACTGTAGGCGAGCAGCCGGACAATGGTAGCCCATTCAACGGAACTACCGATGTCGCTTTTGGACTGAACGGACGCATCTTCATTACAGATGGATACCTTCTACCGCACTAAAGCTGAGCGCGTTGCCCGTTATTCCAATTCGCTCTCAATTAAAAATAAATTTCAGAAAAGTGGCATTTTTTAGACGCCGAAAACCACCATCCAAAACACCACAACTCACCAGCGAATCACCACAACTTCACCACAAAAAACCACCCAAAAACGCTGTGGAAATCGCAAATCCCCCTCTAAAAACGCCCCTCCCACCACAACCCAAAAAACCTGCCACTAAACGTGCGATCTCGTCACCCAAAGCAGAGGCTGTCGTATCGGAAAAGTCCTTTGTAACTCAGCAATGGACGTATCCGGCGGCAGCTTCTTCCAGAGTTCCGCATACTCCGGCCGGTTATAAGCCCGAGCGGCAAACAGCAAAGCCGGCGGCCGCAGGGGCAGTTCATTAAAAGTAAGTCGCATCAGCCACATAAGCCCACCTCCCACGATCCGCAATGTAAGGAAAAAGCCGTGCCAACACGGTCCGCATCCCCGGCCCATCCTGCAGCTCATAATCCCAAACACTCTCGAATCTCGTTGAAAGCAAAACACAAACTCCCGCCATCATATCCAGCACAAACAACGTGTTCCGGTACGGATTCCGCGTCGTCAACTCACGCGGAAACGTCCCATCCGCATTGATCTGCGCCCGTATCGTGCTCGACCTGAACTGATGCCGAAGAGCCGTAAGCCGTGCATCATCTTCCGGATAGAGATGCCCAATGGCAGCAGCCTGAAGCAGCCACGAAGCCCCCAAATGATTTTTGGTATCCCGCGCCAATCCCGCCAGCCGCGAAGTATTCAACCACTCAAAATAGTCCGCAAACCACTTCCGAATTGCAACTCTATCCGCTTCCGCAAACCCGTCAAAATTCTCAAGAAACGGCAGACAAACCGCCACCTCCGCCAAATGCACTGCCTCGATAACCCCCTCCGGACGCCCTGTTTTAGCAGGCAAAATCGTCTGCCCATACAAAATACCCGGAGTCATCCGCGAGGCAGGATCTAAAAACCAGGCACGGAGATGCACCACCGCTTGCTGCGCATAGCGCCCCTCTTTCGTCAGCACAAACGCCGCGGTTAGAACCGGCACACAGATGCAGAAATCAAGTAGAGCATCGCGGTGCGCAGTAAAGGCATCAGGATTGGGTTGGCCTTCGCGCTGCACGTAGGGCGCCGCAGGATTGGAGGGGTCGGGCCAGTATTCATCAGCTTCCGAGTAGTAATCATTCGGAGTTCCAGGGCTGCGTGAACACGGTAGTTTGGAGATGGTGACTGGCGATCGGGAGACTTGTTCCTTCGCCGCATTGATGATTCGATTGTGGTCGATTGCTGCAACGTCAGGGCGCGAGGTTGGGCTGGATTGCGATAGCAGGACTCTTGGTGCAAGCAAGAGAGCGGCGGTTTCGGTGCAGAAGATTCGGCGCGACATTGTCATAAGTCAAAGAAGCCTTCGCTGAACGTAAGTGAACCGAGCGTGCCGGTGGGAACTTTTACTGTGACGATAGGATTGTAAAGAATGGGAGCACGGTTGCAATCTTTTGGGTTCGTGGTGGGTTGTTGGTTGGTGTGCTCATTCGTAGCGTACGCCCTCCCGCATCGAGTGCAGGTTTGTGTTGCAGATGAGCGTGGAGCGCCGATTGTCGGAGCGCGAATTCAGGTTGACGGCTCATCCCAGGTCGTCCTTAGCGACGCGAGTGGTTGCGCGGGAGTGGATAGCCAATCTCAGACAACGATAGAGATTGTCCGCGATGGGTTTGTTCGCGTTGCGCGGACTTTGGGGGATGAGAGCAATTTGGTGGTTGTGATGCATGTGGCGGGGACTGTGGAGACGGTGGAGGTGACGGCTGCTCGTTCTCCGCTGGCGCTCGATGCAAGCGCGAGCAGCGTCAGGACGATGACTGGCGAACAGTTGCGCGAGGCTCCAGGGTTTACGCTCGACGACCGGTTGCGGCAGGTGGCGGGGTTTCAGTTGTTCCGGAGGACAAGCTCCTGGGTGGCCAATCCGACGACGGAGGGGACTACACTTCGCGGGCTTGGCTCAACTGCCGCGAGTCGCACGCTGGTACTGAGTGATCAGGTGCCGCTGAATGATGCTTATGGTGGATGGGTTCACTGGAGCGAGATTCCTGCGCTCGCAGTGCGGGATGTGGAGTTGATGCGGGGTGGTGCGTCGGACTTGTATGGTTCGAGCGCGATTGGCGGAGTGATCGATGTGGTACCGGTGATTGCTGAGAAAAAACTTGATTATGGGCTGAATCTTGCCGGGGGTACGGAGAACACTGCGATGGTGGATGGGTTGTTGGTGGGTGGGGTGAAAGGGTGGAGTGGGTTAGGTGCGGCCAGCGTGTTTCGGACGGATGGGTATATCTTGACGGCGCCTGAGTTCCGCGGGCCCGTGGATATACCGTCGAATGTGCACTCGGAGAGCGGGAGGTTGGAGGTGCGACGGCAGATTGGTGCGGAGGGTGATGTGTTTGTGCGGGGCAATGTGCTGAACGAGGCGCGAAGCAATGGGACGCCGCTCCAGACAAATGGGACGCGAATCTGGCGATATGTTGGCGGCGGCGATTGGACCGACGGGGTTGCGGATCGGTTTCTGGTTCGGCTTTATGGGACGGATCAGAGTTTCCGGCAGAGTTTTTCATCGATCAATTCGACGCGGACATCGGAAAAATTGACTGCGTTTCATGTGGATCCTTCGCAGCAGGTGGGTGGGGCGGTGCAGTGGGCGCGAAGTCACCGGCAATGGACCTTCGTTGCCGGAGGAGATGTGCTGGATACGCGTGGGACCGATACTGAGGAATTGTCGCAAGTGAGTTTGAGCGCGAGGCAGCGAGGTGAGGGCGTGTATGGCGAGGTGTTGTGGACGCCGTCGACTTGGTCCATTGCGTTCTCTTCGCGGTTCGATCACTTCGGGAGCTTCGATGCGAAGCAGGTGGGTGGAACTCCGCAGCCGCTGCCGAGTATCAGCCAGAATGTTTTCGATCCGCGACTCGGCGTGGTGAAGAAGATCAATGGAGCGCTGTCGCTGACTGGGTCGGGGTTTCGAGCTTTTCGTGGGCCTACGATGAATGAGCTTTATCGGCAGGGGCAGGTGGGGCAGCAGATCACGCTGGCGAATCCTAGTTTGCAGGCGGAGCGGGCCACGGGGTTTGAGTTTGGGGCGCTGGGGACTTTGGGGCGGCTGGGGTCGCTGCGGGGGAGCTACTTCTGGACGGAGGTGAACCGGCCGGTAGCGGCGGTGACGTTGAGCTCGACTCCTACTTCGACGCTATTGATGCGGGAGAATCTGGGGCAATTGACCAGCAAGGGATTGACTGCGGAATGGGATGTTCCCGTTGCGCCGTGGATGTCGGTGATTGGGGGGTATCAACTGGCGTTTTCTACGGTGACGAAGTTCCAGGCCGATCCTACGCTGGTGGGGAAGTGGACGCCGCAGGTGCCGCGGAATCTTGTGACGGTACAGATGCGGTTTTCGGACCCGCGGCTAGGAGTTTTTGCGGTGGATTTACGGGCGAGCGGGCAGCAGTTTGACGATTCGGCGAACCAGTTCCGGCTGGCCGGGTATGGGCAGATTGATCTTTATGCCGCGCACAACTTTCGAGAGCGATGGACGGTTTATGGGATGGTGCAGAATCTGGCGAACCAGCCGGTCGAGGCGGGACGGACGCCGATTCTTACGCTTGGGTCGCCGCGGACGGTTCTTGGGGGAATCAGGTTCCGGTAAGGGGTACCACTCCGTCGAATTGGTGCAAAGTATTCATAACATTTGGGTTGAGGGCGGACCTGTTGTGGGTGAAAGACGAATTTGTCGCCAAAGTCCTGATTTTGTAGGCTTGCAGTCTGCAAAGTATTCAAAATAAATGTGATGACTGCGGCGAACAAAGCCCTGCACGTCCGCAGGGCTGTGCCTGATGTTGTCTGAGGCGACGAAATGTCAAGCGAGGCTGTTCTGCGAAGAGGAATTTACTGGGTGGCAGAGACTGGCTTGGGACCGTCGATGCGCTGTTCCATTTTCCTTGCGCGGCGTCGTTTGTCGGAGAGGCGGCCGAAGGTGTTGTCGAGGAGGCGATGCATCTTCCTGGCGGCGACTGCAAATGCGGTGTCTATGTCGGTGGCTTCACTGGATGCGACGAGGGAACCATGGTGCTTAGGGCGGACTTCGAGGAGGCAGCGGGTTTCGATTGGGCCGCGGTCGGGCGTGCGAAGGTTTTCGCCGGTCAGGTGCACGTCGACGCGCGTGAGGTAGGGCTCGAATCGTTGAAGGACGTTGTTGATGTAGGAGCCGATGGAGTCGGAGAGGCTGTTCTGCATTGCGATGGTGCTGTCGCTGTTGATTTGAACCTGCATGGGGTCTCCTTCTGTCGTCCACGTTGTAAGACGTTGGAGAGTGAGCTCGGAGTGGCCAGAAAAAACCTCTGTTTTGCCCGCGATTATTTTCCGAAGCGAGTAAAAATCGCCGGTTTTAGTGCGGCAGGACTGATTTGAGGGGTCAGGAATGGATCGGGCCGAGGCAAAAGCAAGGGAAAAAGCAGATCCTCCCGCTTCGCGGAAGGATGACAACGAAAAAGCGGTGACAAATGCAAAAGCGAAAGCGAAAGCAAATGCGGGGATTCTTCCCCTTCGACAAGCTCAGGGTCAGAATGACGACTCTTCTTAGGGAGGGGGTGACGCTGAGTTGAATGGATCAACTTGAGGATGTCGTATGCTCGAGGTCATGGGAATGAAGACGATGTTTTGCTGTGGCGTTGTGTTGCTTTTTACGGTTTCGACGTGCGCAGTTTCGCGCGGACAGGCGCAAAAGGATGGAGTGGTGTTTCCTTCGTCCACCGGAGCGCAGACGGAGACGGACGAATATACGCGGTATGAGTTGCTGGCTCCGGAGACGGCCAGCTTCAAGATTTATTACGAGGTGACGGCGACTACGGCAGGGGCGAAGTACTTCTATAACCCGATTCGTAAAGGGAGTGTGGCTAGCGATGAGTCGGTGTTGGACGCAATGACGGGTAAGCCGCTGGAGTTTGCGGTGGTGAGCGGGGCGGAGGCAAAGAAGGACCCGCTGATGGCGCGGGCGGATGAGGGGACGGACTACATCAAGGTGACGCTGGCGCGGCCGGTTCCGGAGAACGGGCAGGGGCGTGTGGTGATTGTGAAGACTTACAAGGATGCGAAGAGCTACTCGGGGAGGGGAAGACGATTTTGTTCCATCGTCCGCTGGGGATTAAACGAAATAAGGTTGTGCTGCCGGCGGGATATGAGTTGACCGCGTTGAATGTGCCTTCGCAGATACGGACGGAGAAGGACGGCAGGATCTCGATCAGCTTTATGCACGCTGGTGGTGGGGAGGCGCCGTTGGTTCTGGCCGCTGTAAAGGACGCACAGACGGGGGCGGCGGCGATGCCTGGGGAATTGACTGCGGCGAAGAGTTGGGAGGCTCCGTTTGCGGGGGAGTCGGAGCGGGCGCGGTTGTCGGAGCGGGCTTATCAGGACCGGGATATTGTTTATTTTTTGCAACAGCCGGAGACGCATGCGTTCAGCCTCTATCACGACTACACCGAGAGGCGGCCGGGGATTAATGGGTATGCGAATGTCGTGAGGACAGGGAGCGTGGCGAGTAATCCTTCGGCTTATGTTTTGGATACCGGCGAGAAGTTGAAGACGGAGGAGATGAGCGGGGCGGAGATGGTGGCTTCGAAGATCAATGCGGGGGAGACGGTGGATCCGAAGGATCGGGTGGTGGTGATTCCGTTTCCTGCTCCGGTGAAGGCGGGGGAGACGTTGCGGTTGCGGATTGCGGAGACTTATACGGCTCCGGTGAGTTATCGGCTGGATGGGGATGAGTTGGTCTTTGATCGGAGTCTAGGGCGGCCGCGGAATGCGGTTGTGTTGCCTTCGGGATGGTACTGCACAGAGAGTTCGGTTCCTGCTACGGTGAGCGTGCTGGAGGATGGACGGGTGCGGTTGGATTATTGGGATGATCGGCCTGAGGCTGTGGATGTTTTGTTGAAGGCTAAGCGGCAGGTGTCAGTTAAGTAACGGCGGATCGCATTACACGCTCTAGATCGATGGCAGGTTATTTTGCTGGCCGGAAAATCCGAGGTAGAGAAGCAGGTTTCTCCACTTCGCTGCGCTCCGGTCGAAATGACCGGATGTCTTGTGCGGACGGGAAGTGTTTGTCGGACTGATTACTTCGTGGAGGTGAGGACGAAGTTCTCGCGGGTGTAGATGGCGGAGAGTGCGGTGCTGGTGGCTAGCATGAGGGTGTTGGTGTCGTTGGCGAAGACGTCGAACTGGGATTTGTAGAGGCGCAGGATGTAGTGGTGGAGGGTGATGGGTTTGCCGTCGAGGGTGCCGTGGGCTTCGGGCTGGTTGGTGAGCCAGAGGGCGGGGACGGGGTCGGCGTCCTGACGCTTGGGTATGACGGCGAGGTAGAGGTCTTTTTCGGCGGGATGAGATGTGGTCTCGAGGAGAACGGCCTGGATGGCGCTGGGGTCGTAGTCAAAGAGCATGACGAAGTTGGGCTTGATGTCGATGGCGTTGGCGAGGCTTTGGGAGCCGTTCTGGTTCTGGGCGATGATGAGTTTGTCGTGACCCTTGGTGGGGGTGTAGGTAGTGTTGGCGAGCGTTTTCATGTCGGTCATAAATCCGCCGGCGTAGACGTTGTTCGCGTCGAGTTTGTAGTCCTCGATGAGCTGATAGTCGGAGGCCAGGCCGGAATCGGCGGCGGCGGAGCGGCCCCGGGTGGAAGTTTGTGTCTCTTGTGCGGTTGAATTTGCGGACGCGGAGAGGTGGTAGCTGAGCTTGCTCTTGATGTGCTCGCCGTCTTTGGTTTTTTCGATGGTGTAGGAGCACTTGCCGGCGGGTTTGCCGTTGATGCTGAGGATGAAGTTGTTTTGGGCGATGGCTGGAAGAGCCGCGAGGGTGAAGCAGAGGATGAGACGAACAGCGATGCGCAACGGAACCTCCGGGGAAGGAGTAGTTTATTGCATGGAGAGCAGGATTCGGAAGATTGTGGTTTTGCATGCCTCCTGTGCGGGTTGGTTGGAATCCAAAGTGGTCAGGAGGGGCGCATGAAGATTCTTATCACTACCGACAATCACATTGTGATGAACCGTGAGCGCTCGCAGGCAGTGGAGAGCGAGATTGACGGCGCGATCGAACGTTTTGAGAGGCACCTGACGCGCCTGGAGGTTCATCTAGCCGACGAGAACGCCGACAAGGGTGGTGACCACGAGATCAAGTGCGTGATCGATGCGCACATCGAAGGGATGAAGACGGTGACGGTGACCGAATACGCAGGGACGATTGACTCGGCCATAACGGGCGCGACGGAAGAGATGAAGCGGCTGCTGGAGACGACCTTCAGCAAGCTGGATGAGAAGCGAAGGCGGGGAGAGCGGTCAGGCGATCGCCTTGTTGACTAACTGCTGGGCTTCGGTTTGGATTTGTTTGAGGTGGTCTTTGCCTTTGAAGGATTCGGCGTAGATTTTGTATACGTCTTCAGTGCCGGAGGGGCGCGCGGCGAACCAACCGTTTTCGGTGGTGACTTTGAGGCCGCCGATGGAGGCGTGGTTGCCGGGGGCTTCGGTGAGGATGCTGGTGATGGGTTCGCCGGCGAGGTCTTTTGCGGTGACTTGTTTTGCGGTGAGTTTGGCTAGCTTGGCTTTTTGTTCTTTGGTGGCTGCGGCGTCGATGCGCTCGTAGACGGGGTTGCCGTATTTTTTTGTTAGCTCCGAGTAGATTTCGCCTGGGTCTTTGCCGGTGACCGCGGTCATCTCGGCTGCTAGAAGGCCGGGGATGAGGCCGTCTTTGTCGGTGGTCCAGACCTGGCCGTTGCGGCGAAGGAAGGTGGCGCCCGCGGACTCTTCGCCGACGAAGCCGAGGGTGCCGTCGAGGAGGCCGTCGACGAACCACTTGAATCCTACCGGGACTTCGAGCATGGGGAGATTGAGGCCTTTGGTTACGCGATCGATGATGCTGGAGGAGACGACGGTTTTGCCGACGCCGACTTTTTCGGACCAGTCGGGGCGGTGGGTGAAGAGGTATTGGATCGAGACGGCTAGGTAGTGGTTGGGGTTGAGGAGGCCGGCGGTGCGGGTGACGATGCCGTGGCGGTCGTGGTCGGTGTCGGCGGCGAAGGCTACGTCGTATTTTTCTTTGTTGGCGATGAGGGACGCCATGGCGTAGGGGCTGGAGCAGTCCATGCGGATGCGGCCATCCCAGTCGCAGGTCATGAAGCGGAAGGTCTCGTCGGTGTGGGGGTTGAGAATTTGTAACGATGGGAGATACTTTTCGGCGATGCGGGGCCAGTAGTGTACGCCGGCTCCGCCTAGCGGGTCGACGGCTAGTTTGAGGGTGGTGTTGGCGAGGGAGGCGAAGTCGATGACGTTGGCGAGGTCGTTGACGTAGGCGGTGATGTAGTCGTGACGGTAGGTCTTGTCGGCGGAGAGAGCTCGGGCGTAGGGGATGCGTTTTATCTGTGAATTTGAGCCGCGGGCGCCGGTGAGGCCGGAGGTGATGATGTCGTTGGCGCGGTTCTCGATCCATTTGGTGGCGGTGGTATCGGCTGGGCCGCCGGTCGGTGGGTTGTATTTGAAGCCGCCGTCTTCGGGTGGGTTGTGGGAGGGGGTGATGACGATGCCGTCGCAGCGGTGGAGCTTGAGGTTGGCGTTGCGGGTGAGGATGGCGTGCGAGAGGACGGGGGTGGGGGTGTAGCCGAGGTGCTCGTCGATGAGGACTTCGATGTTGTTGGCGGCGAGGACTTCGAGGGCGGTGACGAAGGCGGGTTCGGAGAGGGCGTGGGTGTCTTTGGCGAGGAAGATGGGGCCAGTGGTGTGCTGGGTGGCGCGGTATTCGACGATTGCCTGGGTGATGGCGGCGATGTGGTCGTCGTTGAAGGCGGCGGCGAAGGCACTGCCGCGATGGCCGGAGGTGCCGAAGGCTACGCGCTGGGATGGGATGGCGGGGTCGGGATGGAGGGAGTAGTAGGCGGTGATGAGGCGGCCGATGTCGACGAGATTTTCGGGCAGGGGTGGCTGGCCGGGGGTGTTGGGAGTGGGGAGTGCGATGTGGCTCATGCCTATGGTGCCTCTCGGATTGATGTAGGGCCTTTTGGCAACTATATGGGATGCGGGTTGGGGGATGGAAATGAGGCAGGAACGGGTGTGATACGGAGGTGATCGCGGATTGTTCTTGTCTTTTGAGGGCGATTGTCCTAAAACGGGAGTGCTCCCGCTGTTTTGTCCCGAATTGGAAGATGCAGATTCGTCTGGCGCTTCCTGCGACGTGCATTGCTGAGTTTGGATCGTTGAAGGTTGAGGTTGGATGGGCCTGGTTCGTAGGATTGTGCTGTTTGGAGTAGGGTTTGCGGGGCTGGTGGGTGCGGCCCGGCCGGCGGTTGCTGTTGAGGCGACGCTGGTGGCGGACGCTCATGTGAACAGCGCGCTGCCGGCGGTGAACAGCGGGGCGATTTCGAATTTGAATGTGGGCGGCGGGTATACGGCGCTGCTGCAGTTTGATCTGTCGACGCTGCCGGCGGGAACTACGGCGGCGCAGGTGTCGCGGGCTACGCTGCGGCTCTATTGCAACCGGATGGATACGCCGGGGCTGGTGAGTTTGCAGCCGGTGAATGGGGCGTGGGGGGAGTACAGCGTTACTTACGCGACGTTGCCTTCGCTGAGGGCGGCGGCGCAGGTGGTTCAGGTAGGGCAGGCGGGGGCTTATGTTGCGGTCGATGTGACGGCGCTGGTGCAGGGGTGGTTGACGGCTCCGGCGACGAATAATGGGGTGGCGCTGACGGCGGGGACGGCGGTGGTGCAGTTCGATAGCAAGGAGAATGATCTGACGGGGCATGCGGCGGTGCTGGATGTTGCTCTGGCTTCGGTGGGGCCTGCTGGGCCTGCGGGGGCTGTTGGGCCGCAAGGATCGGCTGGGCCTGCTGGTGCTACAGGGCAGGCTGGGTCTCAAGGACCGCAGGGGATTCAAGGGCCTGCTGGGGCTTCGGGGTTGAACTTTCAGGGGGCTTATGGGGCTCTGGTGAGTTATGCGCTGGATGATGTGGTGACGTTTGGGGGATCGAGTTTTGTGTCGCTGTCGGCGGGGAATAAGGGGAATACACCGGGAGTGACCTCGCAGTGGGCGGTGTTGGCTCAGGGTGGCACGGGGACCGGTGGTGGCGTTGGCGTGGCTTACCAGGGGACTTATGCTTCTGCGGCGAACTATGCGTTGAATGACATTGTTTCGTATCAGGGGTCGAGTTATATTTCGTTGGTTTCGGCGAATCATGGGAATACGCCGAGCGCGAGTCCGGGGCAGTGGGGGGTGATGGCTCTGGGGGCGGTGGGCGCGCCTGGGCCTCAGGGATTGCCTGGGGGGACTGGGCCGCAGGGTTTGACAGGGCCTCCTGGACCGGTAGGGGCGGCTGGTCCTACTGGGGCTACGGGAGCGGTGGGTGCTCCCGGGACGCCGGGGCTGGTGTATCAGGGGAACTACTCTTCGGTGACGAACTATGCGCTGGGGGATGTGGTGTTCTGGCAGGGGGCTAGTTATGCTTCGCTGATTGCTTCGAACCATGGGAACACTCCGGATCAGAGTCCAGAGCAATGGGGAGTGCTGACGGCGCAGGGACCGGCGGGGCCTACCGGTGCGCAGGGGTCGCAGGGATTGCCGGGAATGCAGGGGCCACCAGGGTCGGTTGGGCCTCCGGGATCGACGGGGCCGCAGGGTGCGCAGGGGATTGCGGGGCAGGCCGGGGCGCAGGGTTTGACTGGGCCTGGGGGAGCGCAGGGGTTGCAGGGGCCGATGGGGCCTCAGGGGTTTGCGGGACCGGTGGGTATGGCGTTTCAGGGGACCTACTCGTCGAGCGTGAATTACAGCGTTGGGGATGGAGTGCTGTTCAACGGCTCGGCCTATGTTTCGCTGGTGGCGAGTAATCATGGGAATACTCCGGATCAGAGCCCGGCGCAGTGGGGGTTGTTTGCGACGGGTTCGCCTGGAGCTACAGGGCCCGCTGGACCGCAGGGGTCTCAAGGATTGCCGGGTGCGCCGGGGGCTGCTGGCGCTACGGGTGCTCAGGGGCCGCAGGGGCAGGTTGGGCCTCAGGGTCCGGCGGTGGCGAACTTTACGGGGAACTACTCTTCATCGACGAACTATGGATTGCATGATGCGGTGAGTTTTCTGGGGTCAACCTGGGTGTCGTTGATTGCGGGGAATCTGGGGAATACTCCGGATCAGAGTCCGGCGCAGTGGGCTTTGCTGGCGGCGCAGGGGCCGGTGGGGTCGCAAGGGCCTCAGGGATCTGCTGGCGCTGCGGGTGCTCCTGGAGCTGCCGGAGCGCAGGGGCCAGCGGGACCGGTTGGGCCTCCAGCTAGTTTTATGGGGACCTGGCTTGTTGGGAGTTCTTACAACGTTGGGAATGTGGTCGGGTTCGGCGGGTCGAGTTATGTGGCTATCGCGGCGAATGTGGGGAGAGAGCCGGATGTGAGTCCGACGTTTTGGGCGGTGCTGGCTCAGGCTGGGGTTGCGGGGACGCCGGGAGCTACCGGGCCACAGGGGCCTGCGGGTGCTCCGGGGACGGTGGGAGTGACGTATCGCGGGACTTGGGTGGCGCAGACGGCTTACCTGGCGAACAATGTGGTCGGGTTCAATGGGGCGAGTTATCTGGCGGTGACGACTTCACTGGGATCGGAGCCGGATGTTTCGCCATCGCAATGGGCGGTGCTGGCGGTGAGTGGAGCGGTAGGGGCTACCGGGCCTGCGGGGGGCGCGGCGACGGTGAGTGTGGGGACGGTGACTACGAGCCCGGCTGGTTCGCAGGCGAGTGTGACGAACATTGGGACCGCGAGTGCGGCGGTATTGAACTTTACGATTCCGCAAGGGGCTCCGGGGTCGAGTGGCGGGACGGGCGGAGGGTCTGGTGGGGTGTCTTCGGCGGCTTTTTATCATGCGGTTTCATTTGATTTCAATTACTACTCGGTGAGCGGGGGAAACTCTTCTGCCAGCGAAGCGGATTCGGTGTTGACCTGGGTTCCGGCGGGGTGTACGGCTTCGCAGTTGAGTGTGTTTTCGCAGCAGTCGAATACGATCAGCGTGATGCTGCGGCAGGGAACTCCCGGGAGCATGGCGGATACGGGACTTGGGTGTTCGGTGGCTTCGGGATCCTCCTGCGTGGCTACTGGGAGTGTGGCGATTGCGGCGGGAAATTTTGTGGACTTTAGTGTCTCGGGGGCGAGTGGGACGGCGGCTGGGGTTTGGGTGGCGCTGAGTTGTAATTGAGTGGTTTGGGCGGAACATTTTTCGCCCAATAGTAGAATGCAGGTCCTTTGACTGCGCCGCTCGCGGTGAGACCGCGAGTGGCTCCGCTCAGGATGACACCTCACTTCCTCTGGCTCGGTCATTCTTCTCCGACGTTGATGTCGATTTGGATTCGGGAGTTATGCTGGTGTGCGGGTTTGATCTTTGAATTCGAGGGTTGTGGATGAAGCGTTTTTTGGCTTTGGCGGCGTTGGTGTTGTTGGTGCGGGCGGCTTGCGCGCAGGGTGCGATTGCGGATAACTCGCCTTCGCGGGAGATGGCGGCGACGGTGATCAAGATGTGGCCGCATGGAGTGGTGGCAACGGATAATCGTCCAGGTGCGTGGGGTTATACGGAAGGGGTTCTACTGGACGGAATGGCTGCGGAGTGGCATTCGACGGCGGATGGCGCGGATTTCAAGTACGTCAAGGGAGCGGTGGATCAATATGTAACTGAAGATGGAACAATCAAGGGTTATGGGACGGATCTGCATAGTCTCGATGAGATCGAGATGGGGCGAGCGGTGGTGATGCTGTATCGGGTGACTCAGCAGGCGAAGTACTACAAGGCGGCGAAGTACATCCATGACCAGTTAGCTCTACAGCAGCGAACGGCGAGCGGCGGGTATTGGCACAAGCAGATTTATCCGAACCAGATGTGGCTGGATAGCGCTTATATGGCAGAGCCGTTTCGTGCAGCGTATGCGGCTACGTTTCAGGAGCCCGGGGACTGGGACGATATTGCGAAGCAGTTGTTGCTGATGGATGTGAAGATGCGTGATGCGCAAACGGGGCTGCTGCGGCATGGGTGGGACGAGTCGAAGCAAATGCCGTGGGCGGATAAGACTACGGGGTTGTCGCCGGAGGTGTGGTCGCGTGCGGTGGGTTGGTACGTGATGGCGATTGAGGATGTGCTGGATTGGATGCCGGAGACCCATCCGAAGCGAGCGGAGCTGATAGGAGCTCTAACCCGAACGATGACGGCGGTTGTTCGTTACCAGGACAAGCAGACGGGGCTTTGGTGGGAGGTAACGGACAAGGGAGGTAAGGCCGGGAATTTTACGGAGTCTTCGGCGAGCTGCATGTTTGTGTATGCGCTGGCAAAGGGCGTGCGAATGGGCTATCTGCCAAAGAGCGATGAGACGAATGCGCAGCGTGCGTGGGACGCGATTCAGAAAGCGTTTGTGAAGACTGGACCGGATGGAATGCTGACGCTTACGGGGACGATCAAAGGTGCAGGTCTGGGTGGGACACCGTACCGGTCGGGGACCTATGAGTACTACATCGGTGAGAAGGTGATCTCGAATGATGGGAAGGGGATCGGAGCCTTCCTGATGGCGGGCAGCGAAATGGAACAGGTTAAGACTGCGACGCTCGGGCTGGGAAAGACCGTGCTGCTTGATGCGTGGTTCAACTCGCAGAAGCGGAAGAATGCTTCGGGGCAGACGGAGTTGTTTCATTACAAGTGGGATGATGATGCGAATAGTGGGTTTGCTTTCTTTGGGCGGGCGTTTCGGCGGTATGGGGTGACGCTGGCTACGGAGAAGGGCGTGCCTACTCCGGCGGATTTGAAGAAGGCTCAGATTTATGTGATCGCTTCGCCGGATATTCCGGTGAGGAATCCGACGCCTAACTACATGGACAAGGCGAGTGGGGATGCGATTCAGGAGTGGGTGAGGGCGGGCGGGGTGCTAATTCTGATGGAGAACGATGTGACGAACTCGGAGTTCGAGCACTTCAATACGATGAGTGAGCGTTTTGGGATTCACTTCGATCCGGTGATTCGGAATAAGGTGGAGGGGGATAAGTGGGAGATGGGGACGGTGATGATTCCGGCCGGGACTGGGGTGTTTGAGCATCCGCATATGGCTTATCTGAAGGAGATTTGTACGATTCGGGTTTCGGGGCCGGCGAAGGCGGTGGTGACAGACCAGGGTGATGTGCTGATGGCGGTTTCGAAGTATGGAAAGGGGACGGTTTTTGCGGTGGTGGATCCGTGGGTCTACAACGAGTATGTGGACCGGCGGAATCGGCTGCCGGTGGAGTATGACGGGTTTGCGGCGGCGGTCGATCTGGCGGGGTGGGCGGTTCGGCAGGTGCCCCCCTCCCCAGCATTAATTGGGCAAAGTATTCGAACGGGAGACTTTGGGTCTGGACTTCTGGCGAGAGTCGGGGGGTGGTGTTCGCATCCGAAGACGCTCCGAGGTCGGATTTGTCAATCGATGGGCGCAGGGCAGAAGGCATTAACTGCGAAGACAACTGCAACTGCAAAAACAAAAGAAGAAGCAGGTCCTCCGCCTTCGCCGAAGGATGACAACTAAAAAGCAAAAGCAAAAGCAAAAGCAAAAGCAAATGCAAATGCAACAGCAAATGCAACAGCAAAATGCAAAGGCAAATGCAACAGCAAAATGCAAATGCAAATACAGGGATCCTTCGCTCCGCTCAGGATGACGACGGTTGAGAGATAGCCCGACGGTCAGAACTTGAGGCGCGATGACCGGTGTCGGAGCTATTTGAGGCCGGCGGCGAGGGATTTGCGGAGGTCGTGGGCGAGGGTGCGGAGGGTGGCGAGGGTTTCGGGGGTGGTGGATTTGAGGATGCGCTCTATTTTCGAGGCTACTTCCGTGCCTTGCGGGTAGCCGTACATGCCGAGGGAGCCGGCGAGTTTGTGGGCTATGCCGAGGGCTTCTAGACGGGCGGGTTCGTCTAGGGTGCCGGATGCTGCGACTGAGCTGAACTTGTCGAGGAGGTCGAGGCGCTCTCGGATCGTGGGGAGATTCTTTTGCCAGAGTTGAGCGAGGAGGTCGTCGATCTGGTCTGGCTTGGGTTTTTCCATGGGATCGGTCGGAGCTGGAGCGAAATCAAAGTTGGTGTACATTACCGCTGTCAAAGAACAAGGACAAAATACAGGGATCCTTCACTCCGTTCAGGATGACGACTTCAAAAAAAGAACATAGGTTGATTCGTCTTGATTTGCAGCTAGTCTTTCCAGCCGAGGGCCTCGGAGATCTGCTCGGCGAGGGTGAGGGGGTCGAAGGGTTTGAAGAGGATGCCGGCAAGGCCGAGGCCGGCGAAGCGGCGCTGGTCGACTCCCTGGACCTTGGCGGTGAGCAGGAGGACGGGGATCTTGTTGATGGCGGGGTTTTCCTGCATGGATTTGAAGGTGGTGGGGCCGTCGACGCCAGGCATCATGACGTCCATGAGGATGGCGTCGGGTTTTCGAGCGGCTGCGATGGAGATGCCCTCGGCGCCGGAGCTGGCGGTGAGGATCTCCCAGCCGGCGGTGGCTTCGAGGGAGAGAGCGGCGACCTCGCGAATGTCGTCTTCGTCGTCAATGATAAGAACGCGTCGCATGAGCGAACTTATTCTCTCATGTGACGCGTTTAGGGGAGGTTTACTTGATGATTTCGTCCAGAGTTGAATTCCCGAATTTAGACGGTGGAGGCGGCGGCGAGGTCGGCGAATTTGGTGCGGATGCGGTTGACCATAGAGAGGACGAGCTCTTCGACCTCGTGGGGTTGGACTTTGGCCTTGGTGAGAAACTCGGTGGGGCCGAGGCGGAGCTTGGACATTTCGGTCTCGGAGATCTCGCGGCCGGAGTAGACGACCAGCGGGAGGGTCTTGAGCGTGGGCTGCTGACGTAGCCATTCGACCAGAGAGAAGCCGTCGCCGTCGGGGAGGGTGAGGTCGAGGATGAGAAGGTCGGGTGGGCGCGTAATGCAGTGCCGAATGGCTTGCTGGCGGGTGGCTGCGCGTTCGACGCGGACGGCGGCGTCCCGGAAGCTGGCGGTGAGGACGCTGGCGAGGTCTTCGTCGTCTTCTACGAGGAGGATGTCGGCTGGGCCTTCTCCGTGATGGAGGACGCGGCCGAGTTCGGCGAAGAGGAGGTTTTCGTTGAAGGGCTTCTGGACCCAACCTTGGGCATCGCCGGTGAGCTGGGGGCGGAGGGTGGAGGAGAGAACGCTGAGGATCACGACGGGAATTTTGGCGGTGACGGGGTTGTTGCGGAGACGCTGGAGGGTCTCCCAACCGCTGAGGCCGGGCATGTAGAGGTCGAGGAGGATGGCTTCGACGTGGTGCTCGGCTGCGAGGATGAGTGCCTGCTCGCCGGAGGAGGCTTCGATGACGGAGTAGCCCTGGCGGGTGAGGTGCTCGGAGACCACGGTGCGGATGCCGGCATCGTCGTCGCAGACCAGGATGGCGCTTTCGCCGCGGGGCTGGGCCGGAGCGGGAAGGACGACATCGGTGGCGCGGGTGGTGCGGGGAAGCATGACGTAGAGGGTGGTTCCGGGGCCGAGGTTGCGCTGAGCCCAGACGGAGCCTGAGTGCTGCTGAACGATGCTGCGGCAGATGGCGAGGCCGAGGCCGGTTCCGCCTTTCTGGCGTGCGTCGGAGGGTTCGATCTGCTGGAAGCGGTCGAAGATGGTGTCGAGCTTGTCGGAGGGGATGCCGCGGCCTTCGTCGACGACTTTGAGGAGGATAGAGTCGGATGTGGCCTCGGTGTAGACGCGAACGGTGGAGGCGACGGGCGAGAACTTGATGGCGTTGGAGAGGAGATTGGTGAGGACCTGGAGGATGCGGTCGGAGTCGCCGTCGAAGAAGAGGGATTCGGGATAGGCGACGTGGGCGATGCTGGAGGGCTCGAGCGCGAGATGGACGCTGTTGGCATCGGCCATGGGGGTCATGGTGTCGATGGCCTGCTGGGCGAGGTCGCGGAGAGAGCAACGGCGTATCTGGAGGGGAGCGCGGCCGGACTCCATGCGCTCGAGGTCGAGGATGTCGTTGATGAGGCGGATGAGGCGGTCAGTGTTGGTGACTGCGATGCGGAGAAGGTTGAGGGCTTTGGCGTCGACGTCGCCGATGATGCCGGAGGAGAGAAGTCCGAGGGCTCCGCGAATGCTGGTGAGGGGAGTGCGCAGCTCGTGGGAGACGGTGGAGATGAACTCGTCCTTGAGGGTGTCGAGTTCAGAGCGGTGCGAGAGCTGGAGGGTGTGCTGATGATGCTGTTCGCGGGCTTGCGTCAGCTGCTCGGCGAGTTCGCGCGTGGTGCGTTGCGCTCGGAGAAAAGCGAATAGGAGAACGGCCGTCGTAGTGAGGAGCGAGAGATAACCAAGTAAGGGAAGGATGTGCATTTTGGTTCGGGAACCTATGGTAACTTTTCTTACAAGTTTTAGTAACTAAATTAAGGTAACCTTTTCGGAGATTCGCGATTTACTTTTTGGTTAACAAGCGCTCCTATCGTCGATCTCCTCCGGCGAAAAACCCAGGTAAGGGCTGACTTCTTGGTCTTCAGGCTTCTGTAAATTTTTAGTCAGCAGGCTGAGAATGCCAGATATTTTGTTGCAGCGGCAATAACACGTCTGTGGGTTATCACCGATGACAACATTGGTGATACAGGAGTTATGCGGGTTCTTAACGGGAAAGGCCGTCTTTCGCCAAGAAAGACGGCCTTTTTTGAGGCTTGGGAGGTCTAACCAGAGGGTTAGGCGGGGACGGCGACCTGGTCAAGAATAGTTGCCCACTTTTTGCCGGTCCGGGCTGCCTGGGCGTTCCGATGGTATGCATAACCGGTAACCAAGGGGAGGGCAAGGGTGGCCTCGGAGTAGACCATTTGCTCGTAGGTGAGGTCGACTTTGCCCCAGCTGGAGGCTTCTTTGAGGGTGGAACCGGAGAGAGCTCCGTCGCGGGCGTCGGCTACGGTGATCTGAATGGCGTACTTGTGCATGGAGGCGTCAACGCCGAGGATGTCGGCGGCTACGACGATGTCTTGGGCGAAGTTTTTGGGGACGCCGCCGCCGATCATGAGGAGACCGGTGGTGGGGTTGGCGATCTTGAGCTGAGTGATCTCGTAGAAGTCCTTGGCGGAGTCGATGGAGACGTGCGGCTTGCCCTGGCGGGCGTGCTGGTGGGCGACGAGGCCGAATCCGGCGGAGCAGTCGGAGAAGGCGGGGCAGAAGATTGGGACGTTCTTCTCGTAGGCGGCGAGGACGATGGAGTCGCGGCCACCGGCTTGCGGAGTTTTGCCGTTTTTGGCGAGGTAGGCGCCCATCTGGCGGATGAACTCGCGGGAGCTGTGAGGGCGGGGCTCGAGGGAGTTGGTGATCTGGTGGGTGATCTCGTCGCACTCGCGGAGTTCTTCTTCGTCGATGAAGGTGTCGTAGATGCGGTCGATCATCAGTTCGCGGAGGTCGGCGTCGCCTGCGCCGTACTTGTACTCGTCTCCGGCGATGTAGTGGTTGAAGCCGAGTGCCTCGAAGAAGTCCTGATCGACGATGTTGGCGCCTGTGGAGACGATGGCGTCGACCATGTTGTTGCGGATGAGGTCGACGAAGATCTTCTGGAGGCCGGCGGAGATGAGGGAGCCGGCGAGGCAGAGGATGACGCCGCAGTCGGTGTCGCGGAGCATCATGTCGTAGATGTTGGCGGCGCGGGCGGTGTCACGCGCGGAGTAGGCCATGTGGGACATGGCATCGACCAAGGGCACTACGTTGTGGTGCTTGATGTCGAGGTGCTGGATGGGGCGGTGGAGTAGTTCTTTTTTTGTAGGCATGGCTTTACTAGGATATCAACGTTTCGGGCTGGATTGGCGCGGGTTTCATGTGAATTTAATGATGGGGAAACCGAGGGGTAGAGCGCTAGCTGGACAGGGCGTTTAGGCGGGGTTGCCGAACCAGGGCTTACGATGGGCCATCGACGAGATACTTCTGGCCGGAGAAGTCGATCTTGTTCGTATCGAGCATGATTCCGGCGAAGTGGCCGGCAAACCGCGGTGCTGGGGTGGAGTTGGATGTCTCTGAACGTAGGGCGAAACCGGGCTTCGCGGGTTCCATCCATGCGAGAGAGGATTTGCGTACTGCATCGAGCATTCCGCGACGATAGAATGACGCCACGGAGGGGAGGGTGAGACCGCGCATTCCCATCCAACTTGTTTTGAGGGGCGAGCGCGGATCTGCCATTCGCTCGAGGACGAGCACGGATGTTCCTGCAAGTCCAAGCTCGCAGGCGAGGAAGAGACCTACGGGTCCTCCGCCTGCAATCACTACGTCGTAAATCATTCCTACTCTCCGGTTCCGAAATTCGGTTGTCATTTTGTTTACGGGCAGTCGCCGACTAAGTTCCGCCGTTCGTGAAATTGCACGACGATTCGCTTAGTTTGCGGCGGTGCATTTTGCGACGATGAGGGTGATGTCGTCGTGCTGCTCGGAGGGGCTGAAACTTTGGATTTGTTCGACGACTGAGGTGAGGGTGTGTTGGGCGGGTTTTGTTTTGTTCCGCCGCAGAGCCTCGACTAGCCGAAGTTCGCCGAACTCCTCTCCTGAGGCGTCGAACGACTCGGTTACGCCGTCGGTGTAGAGCGCCAGCGTGTCGCCGGGAGATAGCTGGCACTCGTGGATGGGCGAATGCCATTCTTCGAAGAGGCCGAGCACGGTGGCGGTGGAGTGGAGCCAGTCGACCTTGCCGTTTTTTCTGAGGACGATGCCGGAGAGGTGGCCGCAGTTGGCGTAGCGGAGGCGCCGGGCGGTGTCGTCGTAGTCGGCGAAGAAGACGGTGGCGTAGGCGGAGTCGGTGGTGTTCTGGAAGAAAAGGCGGTTGACGGATTGGAGGAAGAGTTCCGGCTCGTCGCGGGCGAGGGTGAACTGGCTGCGGAGATTTGCCTGGAGATTGGCCATGAGCAGGGCGGCTGCGATGCCTTTGCCGGCGATGTCTCCGATGACGAGGCCGAGGCGCTGGTTGCCGAGGGAGAGGAAGTCGTAATAGTCGCCGCCGACGTGGCGGGCCTGGATGCAGGTGCCGGCGTAGTCGAGGGTTTTGAGCGGCGGGAGGGTTTGGGGGAAGAGGCGAGCCTGCACCTGGCGAGCGATCTCGAGCTCTTGTGCGGTGCGGCGGTCGGACTCGATTTTTTCGGCGGCGCGGCGGCGCTCCTGCTCGATCTCGCGAGTGAAGTTGTCGGTGCCGATCAGTTCGAAGCCGTTGCCGTCGATGTCTTGGAAGCGGGCGAAGGTGATCCCGAAGATGGTCTGCTGGGGCGGCTGGTGAAAGCGCACGCCATGTCTCTGCCAGAGCTCGTAGGTGACGTTGATGTCCTCGGAGAGGAAGCCGATCTGGGTCTCACGGCCGATGTAGCGGTGCTTGTCGGTGCCGGGTTTGGGTGCGACGAGCGCAAGGATAGCCTGACCGTCGGGAGGCGCAATCGCGACCCATCTGCCGTCGTAGGTGGCGTTGACGTCGGCGAGGACACTGAAGCCAAGCTTGTTGACGTAGAAGTCGAGGCTACGGTCGATGTCGCTGACGTAGACGGTGGATTTGAAGAGGCGGAGGTGGGGCCGCTCAGGGCATTCGGGGCAATCGGGGCGGAATGGTTTCGAAGCGGGTGCAGGGGGCGTTTCGAGGGTTCCGGAGGTGGGGGTCACGAGGGATCTCCCGTGGGGTGGAGTTGAGCGCTGAGTGGTCAGAACTTAAACGGGGCCGATTGCAGAGAGGATGCGGTTTTGTCGCACCATTTCCGATGGTTATTGGATGTGGAGGGGTTGTTGCGGACTCGATTAATTGCGGGGTTTGGTAGAAGTCGACGGGCTGGCTGTGCACGGAGTCGCGGAAGTCGTTGAGGCACAATCTGGAGCCTGAATGACGACGGCGAAGTGGGTTGTGACTGCGGTGATTGTTTCGCCGAAGACGGGTTTTTGCAGAAGCAAAATGCCGGCGAGAAGGAAAAGGAGGGTGAGGAGGCGGACGGCTATGCGCGATGTAGGCATATGTAGCTCCTTGACTACGATTTCAGTGTGGCGGTTGCGGGGCGCGGCTGCCAGTGGCTTGCGTCATTGATGTGACGTGACAGTTGTCATGGGCAATGGATCGTTGAGATGTCTATTCTTCATCCGTAAACATCGTTTCGATGGGGCTGTTGAAGAGGCGGGCGAGTTTGAACGCGAGCGGAAGGGAGGGGTCGAATTTGCCGGTCTCGATGGCGTTGACGGATTGGCGGGAGACCTCGAGGCGCTCGGCGAGGTCTGCCTGGGACCAGTTGCGTTCGGCGCGGAGGATACGGAGTCGGTTCTTCATTGGTATCTCCTGCGGATGAACGGCTGGGAGATTCCCATGAAGATCCAGAAGAAGATGTAGACGTAAAAAGTGGATAAACGAGGTGCATTGGCGAAGTCTGATAGAAAACCCCAGACGGTAGCGACGGAGAGGGTTCCGCCGAGACCCCAGAGCATGGACTGAACGAGGATGGAGCGCTCGAACTCGTCGGTCTCCTCGGCGATGTAGAGGCCGACGACGGCGAGTGACGCGACTAGCGGCAGGGCAGGCAGAACGGCGAGCAGATAGGTGATAAAACCCGTCGGGTGCAGATGGCGGAAGGTCCATACTGCGAGGTAGAGGAAGACCAGGTAAAAGAGCATGGTGACGGCAAGGCGTGCGGTGTAGCGGCGGCCTGCTTTGGTGTAGGGAACGCATTGCATGACAAGATTCCTTTCCATAAAGACAACTAAGCTTTACATGAATGGCGATTCTTGTCAAGCTCGCTTGTCATTTTATTTTTTGAGAGCTTGAGAATGAGGACTCGATGGGCCGGTAAAAGCGACAGTTGGTAGGCTTAACTTGAGGATCACTAACGTGAATGTGAACTTTGCGGAGCGGGCGCACAACCATAACTGGAAGCTGGATCCGATTGTGCGGTCGCTGCTGGATACGGACTTTTACAAGCTGCTGATGCTGCAGTTCATCTGGAAGAACTTTCCTGCAATTCATGTAACTTCGGAGATTACAAATAGGACGGTGTCGGTGCGGTTGGCAGAGCAGGTACCGATGGCGATGCTGGTTGAGCAGATGGAGCATGTGCGAGGCCTGCGATTTCGGCGATCGGAGATCATCTGGTTGGCAGGAAATACGTTTTATGGGACGCGGAGTATCTTCGAGCCGGCGTTTCTGGATTGGCTGGAGAACGATTTTCGCCTGTCGGACTACACGGTGACGGAACATGACGGTCAGTTGGTAGTGCGGTTCGAGGGATTGTGGACCGAGGTGACGATGTGGGAGGTGTATGGGCTGGCTTTGGTGAGCGAGATGAAGACGCGGGCTGCATTGAGCACTTTGAATGAACTGGAGCTGGATGTTTTGTATGCGCGAGCCAAGACGAAGCTGTGGGAGAAGATTGAGCGGCTGCGTACAGCGCCTGAAGTGAGAATCTCGGAGTTCGGTACGAGGCGGCGGCATAGCTTTCTGTGGCAGGAGTATGTGATCGAGATGATGCATGCGGCGCTGGGGAAGAGTCTTTCGGGAACGTCGAACACCTTTCTTGCCTACAAGCATGATCTTGAGGCGATGGGGACCAATGCGCATGAACTGCCGATGGCTTTGGCTGCGCTTGCGAACAGCGATGAGGAATTGCATGAGTCGCAGTATCGGGTGCTGGAGCTTTGGCAGAGGAGTTACGGCGGAGAGCTTCTGATTATGCTGCCGGATACGTTTGGGACGACGCAGTTTTTAGAGGGGGCTCCGGAGTGGGTGGCGGACTGGACGGGGCAGCGATGCGACAGTAAGGATCCGTTTGTTGCGGGGGATGAATATATTGCATGGCTCGGGGCTCGCAGGCGTGATGCGAAGCGCAAGCGGTTGATCGCTTCGGATGGACTGGATGTCGACGATATTTTGCGTCTCCACGGGTATTTTCACGGGAGGATCCGATTCAGCGCTGGCTGGGGAACGTTGTTGACGAATGATTTTCGTGGGTGCCATCCGAGAGGGGAGACGGAGCTTGAGCCAATCAGCCTGGTCTGCAAGCTGATGACGGTCGAGGGCCGGCCTGCGGTGAAGCTTTCGGACAACGCGCGGAAGGCGACGGGGCCGGCGGATGAGATTGCGCGTTATCGGAGAGTTTTCGGGAGCGTTGCAGTCGTTGGCGAACCTGTAACTGTGTGAGTCGCAATGGTGGGTATACTTTTTGTATGAAGAGATTTTTGGGTCTTGTACGTGTTGCGGCGGCGGTAACGTTGCTGCCGGTGATGCTGGTTCAGCAGAGTTTGGCGTGGGGCTCGGAGGGGCACCGGATGATTAACCGGCTGGCGGGAGCGGCGCTGCCGGCGGATGTTCCGGAGTTTTTACGGTCGAAAGAGGCGGTGGACGCGCTGGAATATTATGGGCCGGAGCCGGACCGGTGGAAGTCGCCGCTGGAGCCGGAGTTGAATGCGACGCAGTCTCCAGATCACTTTATCGATTTGGAGTATGCGGACCTGGTGGGGGATCTTCCGAGGAAGCGGTACGACTTTGTGAGGGCGCTGGCGTTTGCTCAGAAGTCGCATCTGGATTTGCCGCTGACGCCGGAGAAGGTGGGGATGCAGCCGTATCAGACGGTTGAGGTGTGGGAGCGGTTGAAGAGTGCGATGCGGGACTATCGCCAGTTGAAGCATGACCACAAAGAGACGAAGCCGGTTGAGAACGAGATTGTGTTTTTGGCTGGATGGCTAGGGCATTATGTTGCGGATGGGTCGCAGCCGCTGCATACGACGATCCAGTACAACGGCTGGACGGGGCCGAATCCGAATGGATATACGACGGAGCATAAGATTCATGCGCTGTTTGAGTCGGTGTATGTCTCGGCGAACGTGAGGGCTTCTGATGTGGCTCCGCTGATTCCGGAGAAGCCGGTGGTGATCGGCGATATCTTCGTTGACTATATTGCTTACTTGCGGCACACGAATTCGCTGGTGGAGAAGACGTATCAGTTGGAGAAGGCTGGTGCGTTTGCGGGGACTGGCACTCCTGCGGGCAAAGAGTTTGTCGACGAGCGGCTGGCTGCAGGAGCGACCGAACTTCGTGACCTGATCTATTCGGCCTGGGTGAAGAGCGCGGAGCCTTTGCCTCCACGCAATTATCCGGACTGATCGGCTAGCTCTTTGGGTGTGTGCTCTGCGAGAGAAGCGGGTATTGGTGTCTTGTGACGCGAACGAGGAGCCTGCGGAGGAGCGGCGTCAGGATAAGAGCCAGGAGCGGGATGGCGATGGCGGCGAGGATGGTCCAGAGAAGGAAGGCGTGCCACTCCCAGAGCCAGAGACGGCGGGTGAGGTCGAGGGGATGTTCGCGGGTGGCGCGGAGGAGTTCGTTGGCTGAGAGCGGCATGGGTTCGGTGTGGAAGATGCGGCTGGCGAGGCGGATGAACGGGATGACGAGGAGTATCTCGAGGGGGTAGACGATGTGGTTGCCGATCTGCGAGGCGGCTACATTGAGGCGGAAGACGAAGGCGATGGCGAGGCAGAGGACGGTGGTGCTTCCGAGGATGGGATTGATGCCGATGAGGAGACCGGCGGCGATGCTCCAGGCTAGTTTTTCCGGCGAGGCTCCCATTCGGAGGAGCGCGAGGATGGGCAGCGCTACGCGACGGTAGATCCAGTTGTGGTGAAGGGGCTCGTGGGTTTGAGTGGGCGTGAGGTGATTGGGTTGGTTCGGATGCACTGTTGACAGGATAGACTGCGCAACGAGGGATTGTGTGGCATTGCAACGCTTGAGAGGCGAGGATTCGACCTGGTGAATTTTTTTCGGGCGGTGGGGCGGACGATTCTACTGGTGGGGATGTTCGTCGAGGCGGGCGCGGAGTTGATTGTGAAGCGGCCGAGGACTCGTGAGGAACGGGCGGATTGGCTGCACCGATTCTGTGCGCGGGCGTTGAGGAGGATGAAGGTCGAGATTCGGGTGATGGGGGTGTTTCCTGAGCGTGGGGCGGTGATCTCGAACCATCTGAGTTATTTGGATATTGTGGTGTTCGCTGCGATTCACCGTTGCGTGTTTGTGTCCAAGGCGGAGATTGAGAAGTGGCCGGTTGTGGGATGGATGACGACGATGTCGGGGACGGTTTATGTGGCGCGCGGGCATGGTGGATCGGCGATGAAAGCGCGGAAGGGAATGCAGGCGGCGGTGGATGCCGGATTGCCGGTGGTGTTTTTTCCTGAGGGGACGACGTCGAATGGGAGCCAGTTGTTGAAATTTCACAGCGGGTTGCTGGCGCAAGTGATTGACACCGGATCGCCGGTTACGGCAGCGTACGTGCGCTACGGTCTTAGGGAGGACAACGGGCCGGGCGTCAGTGTGGCGAATGATGTGTGTTACTGGGGCGACCGGAATATGTGGGCGCATGTCTTTAAGTTTCTGGGGTTGCGCGGGGTGTGGGCTGAGGTGCGGTTTGACGAGGGGCCGATCGCTTTTTCGAGTGCACATAACAGAAAACAGGCTGCGGTAGAGGCTCGGTCTGCGGTGGCGGCGGTGGGGAACCAAGGGCGGTAACTTCGCGAGTGCACTGATTTCGATTCAACAAATGTTCATTATCCGTGAACGCTGTGTAACAAAAGACCACGCACACTGACTTCGAAGGCTGCACATCCTCGTTATTGAAGGAGCTTCGATGCTCACAGTCGCTGGATCGTCCCCTGGTGTCCTTCTCCCGAATCAAGCAGTGGCTCCGCAACTTCCATCGACGAGAGACATTCGACTGGAGACGGCGGATTTTGTGGTGCGCCTGGCGTTGACCGAGGAGGAGCGCATGGCGTCTTATCGCCTGCGATTCCTTGTGTTCAACCTGGAGATGAATGAGGGGTTGGAATCGGCGTATGCCGATGGATACGACAAAGACCACTTTGATGATGTGTGCGATCACATGATTGTGGAGGATCGGCGGACGGGCGCGGTTGTTGGGACTTACAGGATGCAGATGGGGGACGTTGCGGGACGGTTCTTCGGGTATTACAGCGAGCAGGAGTTCTGCTTTCGGCCGTATGAGGCGATGCGCGGAGAGATTGTTGAGCTGGGAAGAGCGTGCATTCATCGGGATTTCAGGTCATCGGATGTGCTGCATCTGCTTTGGCGAGGGATTGCGCGGTACTCGCTGGTGAATGGCGGACGTTACATGATGGGTTGCTGCTCGCTGCCTTCGCAGGATGTGGAAGAAGGTCATGCGGTGTATGAGACGCTGCGCGAATGGATGGTTCAGCCGGAGTTGCGGACGGTTGCGACGAAGCCGTTTGCGCTGCCGGCGGCGAAGAGGAAGATGCCGGAAGCGCGGGCTCCGAAGCTGCTGCGGGCTTATCTGACGATTGGGGCGAGGATCTGCAGCGAGCCGGCGATCGACCGGGAGTTCAAGACGATTGATTTTCTGACGCTGCTGGATTTGCAGACGCTTCATCCGCGGATTGCGAAGAGGTTTCTCGAGGGGCGATGACGTGAGGGCTTTGTGGTTGGTGCTGCGGTCGGTTTGGCGGAGTCTTTTGTTTTTGCTGCTGCTGGTGGCGGCGGTGATGGACTGGTGGGTGCGGCGGTCGGCTGTGGGGGCACCGGGTGCGGTGTGGATCCATGGCTGGAGCAGGCGGATTGTGAAGTGCCTGGGGTTTCGGTGTGAGGTGGAGGGGCAGATTCCGGCGGGCGGAGCGGTGGTGTCGAACCACCTGAGCTATCTGGATATCCTGATGTACAGCTCGGTGCGGCCGTTCGTGATGGTGGCGAAGACGGAGGTGCGCGGTTGGCCGTTGTTCGGGTGGATTACGTCGCGGGCGGGGACGGTGTATGTGGAGCGTGGTGGTGAGCCGAAGACTTATCCGCGAGTGAATGCGGAGATGGCTGAGGCTTACCGGAGCGGATTGCCGGTGCTGTTCTTCCCGGAGGGGACGACTACGGATGGAGCGGCGGTCGTGCCGTTTCGGCGGGGGCTGTTTCACTCGGTGCTGAACGAAGGGGTTGCGCTGCGGACTGCGGCTTTGCGGTATGGGTTGGAGAACTGCTGGGAGAATGAGGGAGCGAACGTTGGGGAGGATATTTGCTGGTGGGGAGAGATGGGGTTCGTCTCGCACATCGTGCGTCTGCTGGGTTTGAAGGGGCTTTCGGTGAAGGTTCGGTTTGGGGATGAGGTTGTGGAGCGGGCGGATCGTTTTGTCTTGTCGGAGACGGCGCGGGAGCGGGTTGCGGTGATGTATGCGGAGATTGGTGCGGTGGACGCTAAGGAATTTGCTGAAGAGTTTGAGAGGGAGCTGGCTCAGGCGGTTTGAGTTGCGGCTATGCGCGGAATCAATGCGGTGAGCAGGCTGGTGAACTGCTTTTCCGAGCGGCGGCCTACTTCCATGACGTCCTCGTGGTAGATGGTTTCGGCGGTCTGTTGTCCAGGTGCGATGACGCCGGCGGCCATGTTGGTGACGAGAGAGATGCCGAGGATATCCAGACCCATGTGGCGGGCGACGATGACCTCGTGGACGGTGGACATGCCGACGAGATCGGCGCCGAGGGTGCGGAAGGCGCGGATTTCGGCGGGGGTCTCGAAGGATGGGCCGAGGACGGCGAGGTAGACTCCTTCGGCGAGCGGGAAGTTCTGGCGGGTGGCCTCTTTGACGGCCAGGGCGCGGAGGCGCGGTGAGTAGGCGGCGGACATGTCGAAGAAACGCTGGCCGGTGCCGATGACCATAGCGAAGCGAGGTTCGTTGGGACCACTGGCAGCGTTGGATCCGGTGAGGTTGATGTGGTCGGAGATGGCGACGAGGGTGCCCTGCCTGTAACCGGTGTTGATGCCACCGGCGGCGTTGGTGACGATGAGAGTCTTGCAGCCGAGCAGTCCGAGGACGCGAGTGGGAAAGGTGACCTGGGAGAGGGTGTATCCCTCGTAGGCGTGCACGCGGCCCTGCATGACGACTACCGGGACCTCGGCGATGGTGCCTAGAACGAGATGGCCGGAGTGGCCCTCGACGGTGGAGGCGGGGAAGTGTGGGATCTCGGGGTAGGGGATGCGGGTGGCGTCCTGGACCTGGGCGGCGAAGTTGCCGAGGCCGGAGCCCAGGATGATACCGACGCGGGGTTGGACGTCGGCGGCGGCGCGGATGTAGTCGGCGGCGGATTGGGCGTTGGCGTAGAGGTCGGTCATGGTCGTTTCGTCGTATCTTGGGGGGGGTACCCCCCTATGTAGCCTGCGCGTAACCCTTTCCGAATCAGTCGATTACCGGATGTGTCCGGCTGTAAAATATTCATTCCAGATGGGTTACGCGCAAAATATTCCAAGGAAAGGAGTTAGATCGCGTGACACCTGCTATGGCGAGAAGTTTTTAAAGCCCCTATTAATAGTTTATCGAGTTGGAGGGGGTATTTTGCCACTGTTTTGGGAATTATTTTCTTGAGAAAAGGCTGGATTGGCGCGGGTCTTGTGAGTTTTTTGTGGATTGAATTGAGGTGAAAATGGTGGTTTGGGGGCTTGACAAGCGATTTTGCTGGTGTTTTTGGGGGTATCTGCGGAGTTTGCGGCCCTTGATTAAAAAGACCCGGTGCTGAAGCCCCTGATCACTGCTTGATCCGCCGTAGGGCTAAAGCCGTACGCTAATCCCTAAAAGCAACGGCAAGAGCCAATGCAGGTCCTTCGACTTCGGCTGCGCCTTCGCTCAGGATGACACCTTCTTTGGGCGTCCAATTTCAGGTTGAGGGAACTGGTTGCTCGAGATGACACCTTCTTTTGGGTCGCATAGATCGGGAACTCTTGGCTCCGGATGATGGTTGCTCAGGGTGTGTCCGGGAACGAACACCGATTCGTGGTTTTGGACGCATAAACCTATTCTCGCGTTCTCTCTGTTGTTTTTTATCAGGAGTTTGAGCGATCTCGCATTGGCCGGAAAAATGCGGTGCTAATGGCGAACCGGAGGCACGATGCAATCCTTTCTGCAAGATCTGCGCTATGCGGTGCGACAACTGCGCAAGTCGCCTGGCTTTACCCTGACCGTCATTCTCACGCTGGCGCTTGGTATTGGAGCCAACGCGGCGGTGTTCACTCTGTTCGATCAGGTGCTTCTCCGGATGCTGCCGGTTCAGAAGCCGCAGGAACTGGTGCGCTTCCACTGGACGGGGGGATATAGCGGTGGCGCGAATGTCTTTGGCGGAGATATGGGGGACTACTTCTCCTATCCGATGTACAAGGATCTGCGCGAGAAGAGCCAGGTGTTCTCCGGTGTTGTCGCAGTCGACAAGGCCAACGTCGGCGTGAGTTGGAATAACCAGGCCGAAGACCAGGATGCGGAGCTTGTGAGTGGCAACTACTTCCAGGTTCTCGGATTGCAGCCTGTGGCTGGGCGTCTTCTAACCCCGCAGGACGATACAGAAAAAGGCGCAAACCCACAGTTGGTGCTCAGCTATGCCTATTGGAAGACTCGCTTTGC
This sequence comes from uncultured Acidobacteriaceae bacterium, assembly GCA_963841335.1. Classification (GTDB taxonomy): domain Bacteria; phylum Acidobacteriota; class Terriglobia; order Terriglobales; family Acidobacteriaceae; genus Edaphobacter. Next base: position 239,487 of record CAWJCF010000002.1, read on the forward strand.
GGGTTCGCCGGCTGTCATCGGCCAGATTGTCCGGATCAACGGTCATCCATTTACGATTGTCGGCGTGGCGCCGGAGGCGTTCCAGACGGCGATCGGCGGTTATAGACCTGGCGTGTTCCTTCCCATCAGCATGGCCGAGGTTGCGATACCGTCGATGGCTCCGCGCGACAGCTTCAACAGCCACCAGTTCCTGTGGCTGACGCTGATCGCCCGACTGAAGCCTGGGGTTACGACAACCCATGCTGAGGCGAGTCTCGCGCCCCTGTGGCATGCCCTTCGTGCGGAGGAGCTGACGCTCTACAAGGAACACAGCGCGCGGTTTTCCAAGAACTTTCTCGACAACTCGCATCTCCTGGTTCAGGATGACTCGCGCGGATTCTCTCCTGGGCGTGCTGATCTGAAGGTGCCGCTCATCATCCTGATGAGCATGGCGGGCCTTCTCGTTGCGATGTGCGCGATCAATGTTGCGACGCTGCTGCTTCTACGCGCTGCGGCTCGTGCGCGCGAGATGTCGATGCGCTACGCCCTCGGAGCGAGCAGGCCTCGGATCGTGTCACAGCTCTTCATTGAGGGCGGCATCCTCGGGCTTGGCGGGGCGCTTGCCGGGCTTGCGTTCGCACCGCTGGTTGCCAATGCGCTGGTGCGTCTGATGACACAGGCCGATCCGGGAAGCGAGCCTTACTCGGCGGTGATCGACTCGCGGGTTCTTCTGTTCACGCTTGTCGTCTCTGTTGTTGCGAGCCTGCTGTTCAGCCTTGCGCCTGTGCTGCACTTCCTCCGGCCTAACCTGGTAGAGGCGCTGCGACAGAGCGCGGGCACGGCTTCGAAGGGCTCACAACGCTTTCGCAAGGCTGCTGTGGGTGTGCAGATTGCACTCAGCGTTCTTCTTCTTGGCGCGGCGGGCCTCTTTGTTCATACGCTTGATAATCTCCGTCATCAGCCGGTTGGCTTCGACATCAGCCGCCTCGTGACTTTTTCGCTTGATCCCAATAACTCTGGTTACGGTGAGGACCGCACTCCACAGATCATCAACAGTGCGGTGAACGCGCTTAATCGAATTCCGGGCGTGATTTCTACCGCAGCGACGAGCGACCCCGAACTCACCGGCGATAACGAGATGCACAGCTACACGATTGAGGGTCACAGCTTCGGGGAAGACGAAGACCACACCTTCGAGTCTCCGGATATTACTCCCGGCTACTTCGCAACACTGCAGCAGCCGGTTCTGGTTGGGCGCGAATTTACGGCGGCGGACGCCAAAGGGACGGCGAAGGTTGCTGTGGTCAACCTTGCTTTCGCGAAACGATTCTTCGGCGCGCCACAAAACGCGATCGGACACCTTATTGGTGTCGACGGACGGACCAGCGATAAACCCGATACCGCTATCGTCGGGGTCGTTGGCAACATTCGTCACACGGATCTGCGGACAGAACTTGGGCCTGCGGTTTATCGTGCGTACGCTCAGTTGGAGCATCCCGGCGGGGTGCAGTTCTACGTCCAGACAACGCAGTCGCCCGAGGCGAGCGAGGCTTCGATTCGGAAGGTGATTCACGACCTTGACCCGACGCTGGTGGTGAGCGGTTTGCGCACGATGGAGGCGCAGGCCGAGCTGTCTTCTTTTGGGGAGCGAGCGCTCGCTATCCTTGCCGTGGGCTTTTCCGTTCTTGCGTTGATTCTTGCGGCTGTGGGGCTGTATGGGGTGCTGGCTTACTCGACGGAGCAGCGCACGCGGGAGATTGGGGTGCGTCTTGCGCTTGGGGCTCCGCGGATGAGTATTGTTGTCGCCGTGCTGCGTGAGATGGCTCTGATTGCAGCGATTGCTACGGTTGTGGCGCTGCCTTCGGTTGTGCTTCTGGCGCGGTTTTTCCGCAGCCAGCTTTATGGGGTGAGTGTTTTTGACCCGCTTACTCTGGCGGGGTCTACGGCTCTCATCGTTTTCACGGTTCTGGTGGCGGCGGCGTTGCCTGCGCGACGGGCGGCGGGGGTGCAGCCTATGCAGGCTCTGCGGACTGAGTAGCGGATAGACGCAACGGTACGGCAAAGGCAAATGCAGGTCCTTCGACTCCGCAACTCACGGTGAGGCCGTGAGCTGCTGCGCTCAGGATGACACTTCTTATGGGGTGTGATCAGACGAAGCTTAGAGGATTTTGGCGACTACTACGGTGAGATCGTCTTCCTGCTCGGTGGGGCCGGCGAAGATGGAGACGGCTTCCGTGATGTGGGCGACGAGGGTAGAGGCGGAGTCGTTTTCGTTGACGAGGATGACTTGTTTGAGGCGGTCGAGAGAGAACTGCTCGGGTGTTTGGTTTTCCTGTTCGGTGACTCCGTCGGTGTAGAGGGTGAGGATGTCGCCGGGCGAGAGGGAGATGGTGGCGTTGGTGAACTGGGCGTCGGGGAGGATGCCGACGACGGGGCCGGCGACGTCGAGCTGAATGGTTTCGCCTGTGCTGGGACGGATGAGAAGGGGTGGGTTGTGGCCTCCGCAGGCGTATTCGAGGGTGCGGCGGGTGGGGTTGATGCGGGCGTAGAAGATGGTGACGAAGGTGGCCGGGGCGGTGATCTGGTAGAGGACGCCGTCGAGATCTTTGATGATGGCGGCGGGGCCGGAGAGTTCGCGGGCGCTGAGACGGAGGGCGACGGCGAGCGAGGGCATGAGGAGGGAGGCGGCGGCTCCTTTGCCGGAGACGTCGGCGATGACTACGTCGACGGTGTCGTCGGAGATGGGGAAGAAGTCGTAGTAGTCGCCGCCGAGGAGGCGGGCGGTCTGCATGCCGGCAGCGAGCTGGATGCCGGGGATGACGGGTGGGGCCGGGAGGACTCGGCGCTGGACCTGGGCCGCGAGGGTGAGGTCCTTCTCGTAGTCGTCGCGCTCCCGGCGGATTTCGGCGGCGAGGGCGGCGCGTTGACGAGCGACTGCTGTAACGAGGAAGCCGATGATGAGGTATCCGACCAGGCAGATGAAGCCGCGAACGACTCGGACGTGCACTGTATCTTCTGGAGGGCCGAAGAGATCTTGCAAGTAGGCGCAGAGGAGGGAGAGGCCTACGGTGATGGGGAGTTTATTGACGAGGCCGCTTAGGGCGATCGGGAGGACGTAGAGATAGCCGAGGGAATCGTTTTCTACGACGATCCAGTCGGTATAGGCGATGGCGGCGACGGAGACGGCCAGGATGACGTTGAGGAGGCCGGTGGCCCGGCTTTCTTCGGAGAGGAGCCGGCGGTTGTCTTTGTCGGGGTTCTTCTTCCTCCATGCCATGCTGGGGGACTCCTGGGATTTTGGTTTCGGCGGACGTTGCTATGGTACAGGGTGGGATAGGCCAGGGGCGGATTGCGCTCGAGGCTAGCGCTTTGGGTTCGCGCTCCGGGGCTTTGGAGTTGCTGGTTTTTGCGGGGTGAGAAGCATCGCGAAGTGTTGGCGGAGTTGTTTGACGGCGCGGTCGAAGGGTTCGACGGAGCCGTAGGAGCGGGAGATCATGACACCGCCTTCCATGACGGCGAGGACGTAAGTGGCGAGGGCTTCGGGGTCGGTGTTTTTCGGGAGGCGCGGTTTGAGCTGGTCGATGCACTCGCGGACGGCGGTGATCCAGCCCTGGAAGTTTTCGGCGATGAGCTTGTGGGCGGGGCGGTTTTCGGGGTCGATCTCGAGAGCAAGACGGCCGAGGGGGCAGCCGTAGCGGTACTCAGTCTGGAGGATGCGTTCGCGGTAGCCGGCGAGGATGGCGAAGATGCGTTCGACGGGCTCGTCGGTGGTGGCGAAGGCGGGATCGACGACCATGGGGCGGAGGGCTTCGAGGTACCCGGTGAGGACTTCGCGTAGGAGAGCCTCTTTGCTCTCGAAGAAGTGGTAGAAGCTGCCGGAGTTGACGTCGGCGTGGGCCAGGAGGTCGGCCATGCTGGTTCCGGCGTAGCCGCGGTCCCAGAAGAGGTAGCGGGCGGAGTTGATGAGGCGGTCGCGGGTGGGGAGGGTTTCGGGCATGAGAGGAATTTTCTTGACAGAGGTAGTGTACAGGGATTTACTTGAACGACCAACCAAGTGACTCGGAGGATGGCTTATGACGAGGCAAATTTTGACGGCGTGGATTTTGGGTATTGCGATGGGATGGTTTGGAGCGGTGGGTTTGGCGCAGAGTTCGAGTGTTGCGGCCATGTCCAACGCAGCGGAGAAGGCGCTGGTGATTGAGGTGGTGGTGCCTGCGCCGGTGGGAGAGGTTTGGAAGGCTTTTACGACGAGTGATGGGTTGAGTACGTGGCTGACTCCGAATGCGGTCGTGGATTTGAGGGAGGGTGGGGAGTGGACGGCCAAGTTTCCCGGGGGGAGCACGGGTGGGGGAACGATTCTGAATTTTGTGCCGGAGAAGGAGCTTGTGATTTCGGCGCTGGCTCCGGATAAGTTTCCTACGGTTCGAGCGACCCGGACGAGGGCGAAGTTTTCTTTTGAGGCGAGGGGCGGGTCGACGGTAGTGCGGTTGACGCAGACGGGATGGAAAGAGGGAGATGAGTGGGTGAGGGCTTATGAGTATTTGACTGTGGGGAATGCGCAGCTGCTGGCTACACTGCATCACCGGTTTGTGAGTGGGCCTATTGATTGGACGAAGTAAAGCTTCGGCTTCCTGGGGCTAATCCGAGTTACCATTGCAGCCGTTAGTCCATTAGAGATTTACCTGCTTCCTGTAGTTTGGAAGGAGCCGCGATGATGGATGCGGGAACGGATGCTGAAGATAACGTGTCGGTGGCGCTGGCTTCGGTGAGGACGGAGTCGGGTGCGAGTTTGCTGGAGCTGGCGGAGGCTTCTCCGGTGATGCTGGTGTTTTTGCGGCACTTTGGTTGTTCGTTTTGCCGGCAGGCGATCAGCGATGTGGCCGAGTTGAAGCCGGAGTTGGATAAGCGTGGGGTGAGGCCGGTGTTTGTGCATCTGGGGACGCCGGAGCGGGCTAAACCGTTCTTTGAGTATTACGGGATTGGGGATGTGGAGCGGGTGAGCGATCCGGAGGCTGCCGTTTATCGGCTGCCGATGTTTGCGCTGCCTCGGATGCATCCCGCGCTGACGCTGTTGCAGCCTTCGGTTTGGGCTGGATGGCTGAAGGGCGCGATCTTTAAGCACGGGATTGGGGCGATCAAAGAAGACGGCCATCAGATGCAGGGCATCTTCTTTTTGAAGGGCCCTAAGATCGTGCGGCAATTTCGGTATAAGACGATTGCGGATGAGCCGAATTATTTGAAGCTGGTGGCTTGAGTTTGCCGCTGCTCGGTTAATGCGCTTTGAGTTCTGGATCGGCGGTAGCCACGGGGAGTTTTGCTGCCTGCCAGGCTGTGATGCCTCCGGCGAGTTCGATGAGATTGGTGATGCCGTGCTGGTTGAGGATGCTCGCGGCGATGGAGGAGCGATAGCCTCCGGCGCAGTGGACTGCGATGCGGTGGTTGCGGGGGACTTCGTCGATGCGTTGTTGCAGTTGATTGAGCGGGACATTGATGCTGTTGGTGAGGTGTCCCGTGGCGAATTCGAGGGCGGTGCGGATGTCGATGATGACGGGGGGATTTTGCGAGGCTAGCTCGTCGGCGAGCATGGGAGGGCTAACTCGCTCGGTGGACCAGACGAGGTCCTGGCGGTCGGCGAGGGATCCCATGCCGTCTTTCAGGTAGCCTCTGACGTGGTCGAAGCCGATGCGTCCGAGGCGCAGAGCGGCCTCCTGTTCGCGGCCGGGTTCGGCGATGATGACGATGGGGCGTTGTGAGTCGAGGATGGTGCCGGCCCAGGTTGCGTACTGGCCGCCGAGGCCGATGTTGATGCTTCCGGCGAGATGGCCTTTGGCGTATTCGGCGGCGTCGCGGACATCGAGGATTTGAGAGCCGGCGTCGCCCATGGTGAGGACTTCGTCGAGGTCGATGGGGTGGAGGATTTGCTCGAGGGACTTTTCGAGTGTGGCGCGCTCGCGGGTGTTGAGGATGGCGTCGTAGGTGAAGTAGGCGGGAGCGTCGGGCTGGTCGGCGGCTACGATTCGGATGAATTCTTCTTTGGACATGGGTTGGAGGGCGTAGTTGAACCGGCGCTGATCGCCGAGGCTAGAGACGGTGTCGGAGGAGATGTTTTTTCCGCAGAGCGAGCCTGCGCCGTGGGCGGGATAGACGAGGGTTTCGTCGGGGAGAGGGAGAAGCTTGTTGTGGAGTGAGTCGTAGAGGTGGCCGCCTAGCTCCTGGGCTGTCCAGCCGAGGGAGGCGCGGAGGTCGGGGCGGCCAACGTCGCCGATGAAAAGGGTGTCTCCGGTGAGAACGGCGTAGGGTTTGGTTGCGCTCTTCGCGAGGTCGAAGACGAGGATGGAGATGGATTCGATGGTGTGTCCCGGGGTTTCGAGGACCTGGAGACGGAGGCCGGGGAAGTCTAGGGTGTCGCCGTCTTTCATGGGGACGAATTTGTACTCGGCTTTGGCCTGGGCGCCTAGGCGGATGTCGGCACCGCAGCGGTCGCGAAGTTCTAGGTGGCCGGCGAGGAAGTCGGCGTGGAAGTGGGTGAGGAAGACGTGGCGGATGTGCACGCCGAGCTTGTTGGCGTCGTCGATGTATTGCTGGATGTCGCGCTGGGGGTCAACCACGATGGCGGTTTTGCTGGCTTCGTCGGCGATGAGGTAGGAGGCGTGGGCCAGACAGCCGAGGTAGTACTGCTTGAGGAACATGTTGCTAATTTTAGATCAGATAATGAGGCGAGCCTTCGGCTACTTGATGAGCATCGAAACGATGCTGGCGGACATGAGGTTGGCCATGGTTCCGGCTAGCATGGCGCGGAGGCCTAGCTGGGCGAGGTCGTTGCGGCGGTTGGGGACGAGGGCTCCTATGCCGCCGATCTGCATGCCAATGCTGCCCACGTTGGCAAAGCCGCAGAGGGCGAATGTGGCGATGGAGAAGCTGGTGGGGGTGAGGCTGGATTTGAGCAGGCCTAGCTGAGTGAAGGCGACGAACTCGTTGATCATGGTGCGGGTGCCGAGGAGGTTGCCGATGACTTTGCACTCGTTCCAGGGGATGCCGATGAGCCAGGCTACGGGGGCTCCGACGACGCCGAGGATGGCGTTGAGGGAGTGAGGGAAAGGGATGTGTCCGTGGCCCCAGAGGAAGTTTGAGATGCCGAGCATGATGGCGTTGGCGAGGCCTACGAGGGCAACGAAGCTGATGAGCATGATGGCGACATTGAAGGCTAGCTGGCCTCCGTCGATGGTGCCGCGGGCGATGGCGGCGACGAAGTTTTCGTTTTTGTGCTCTTCGTTGGGCGGCATGTGGACGGTGCCGGCAGTGGCGGGGACTTCGGTTTCGGGGACGAGCATCTTGGCGACGAGCATGGTGCCGGGGGCGGTCATGATGACGGCGGAGAGGAGATCTTTGGCGTTGATGCCGAAGCTGATGTAGGCGGCCATGATTCCGCCGGAGACGTGGGCCATGCCGGAGGTCATGATGGTCATGAGCTCGGAGCGTGTGGCTCCGGCGAGGAAAGGGCGGATGGTGAGCGGTGCTTCGGTCTGGCCCATGAAGATGCTGGCGGCTACGTTGGTGGATTCTGCTCCGCTTGTGCCCATGGTGCGCTGCATGACCCAGGCGACTCCGCGGATGATGTATTGCATGAGGCCGATGTGGTACATGATTGCGAAAAAGGCGCTGACGAAGATGATGGTGGGGAGTACGGCGAAGGCTAGTGTGGCGAGGGCGTCGCCGGGGGTGCCGATGCGGCCGAAGACGAGCGAAGAGCCGTCGGCGGAGTGGCCGAGGAGGTTGGTGATGACGGCGGAAACGCTGCCGAGGATGCGTTGGCCGAGGCTCCAGCGGATGACGAGGAAGGCGAAGAGGATCTGAAGACCGAGACCCCACGCGACGGTGCGCCACTTGATGGCGCGGCGGTTGGTGGAGAAGGCGTAGGCGAGGCCGAGGAAGGTAATGAGTCCAAGTAGACCGGTGAATCGTGACAAAGGCTGCTCTCCTGCGCGGTTGCGATGCGGGGGAATGGTTGGGATTGAGTGTAACGGGTTGGAGGGGATGGGGCCTAGGGAATTTGTCGGCAGCGGAGGCTTGTGGGGATGTTAGCTTGGTTAGTTGATTGTGATTGGGCCGCGTTGTTGAGAGTTTCCTGAGGAGGAACCGCGGTGCGTCTTCGAGTGCGTGGGTTGGGTGTGTGGGTTTTGGCTGCTGCAGCGTTGATGGTGGGAGCGCGTGGCGCGGCGACAGTGACGATGACGCCACTGCTGCTGGCGGTGCAGGATGCTCCGGTTCCGTTTGTGGGGTCGGATGGGCGGGTGCATCTGGTGTATGAGCTTTGGCTGACGAATTTTTCTAGTGGGGATGTGGTGGTGAAGGGGGTGCAGGTGCTTGGGGATGGGAGCGTGCTGGCGAATTTGGATGGCGCGGCGGTGGCTTCGAGGTTGCAGTTGGCAGGGGGGAGGGAGTCGGCGGGGACGTTGGGGAAGAGCTCGCAGGGGCTGCTGTTTTTGGATGTGACGCTGGGGACTGGGGTGGCGATTCCGCATAAGCTTTCGCACCGGATTGCGTTGCATGTGAGCGCGGCGCCTCCAGATTTGCAGGAGATGGGCGAGACGGGTGGCGAAGCTGTGGTGGATCGTCGGGAGGTGGCTTTGATTGGGCCGCCGCTGGGTGGGGTGGGATATATTTCGGCGGATTCGTGCTGCGAGTCGACGAGGCATCGGCGGGCGGCTATGCCGGTGAATGGACGGGTTTGGGTGGCGCAGCGGTTTGCGGTGGATTGGGAACAGGTGGATGCGCAGGGCCGGATCTACGTGGGGCCGCAGGAAAAGCTGGAGAGTTATGCGATCTTCGGCAAGCCAGTGCTGGCGGTTGCGGATGCTTTGGTGGCTTCGGTGGTGGATGGGCGGCCGGAGCAGACTCCGGGGAAGTATCCGGTGAATATTTCGCTGGAAGAGGCGGATGGGAATTGCGTAATTCTGGACCTGAGCGGCGGGCGCTATGCAATGTACGCGCATCTGCAGCCGGGTAGCATCAGAGTTCGCGCGGGTGAGAAGGTGAAGGTTGGGCAGGTGATTGGGCTGGTGGGGGATAGCGGGAATTCGGTGGTGCCGCATCTGCATTTTCAGGTGATGGATGCTGCTTCATCGCTGGGGTCGAATGGGCTGCCGTACGAGATTCGTGAGTTTCAGGTGACGGGGAAGACGGGCGGGACTAAGGCTTTTGATGAGGCGGAGGAGAAGGGAACTCCGCTGGCGATTACTGCGTTATCTCCTGTGCAGCAGGTGAAGGACGCGATGCCGCTGGACCAGTTGATTATTTCGTTTGGGGCCAGGTAGAAATTGGGCTGAGAATTTCGAAGTGATGTGGAGAGAGCGATGAGTTCAGTGAGACTGCTGGTTGGGACGCGGAAGGGCGCGTTTGTACTGACTTCCGATGGGAAGCGGGAGAAGTGGGATGTGAGCGGGCCGCATTTTGCGGGGTGGGAGATTTATCACATGAAGGGTTCGCCGGTGGAGCCAAACCGATTGTATGCGTCACAAACCAGCGGATGGTTTGGGCAGATTATGCAGCGGTCGAATGACGGCGGCAAGACCTGGGAGCAGGTGGGGAGCAAGTTTTTGTACGACGGGGTTCCGGGGACTCACCAGTGGTATGACGGTACGCCGCATCCGTGGGAGTTCAAACGGGTGTGGCATCTGGAGCCTTCTCTGAAGGATGTCGATGAGGTGTATGCGGGAGCGGAGGACGCTGCGCTGTTCCGGTCGAAGGATGGCGGGATGACGTGGGAGGAGCTTTCGGGGCTGCGTGAGCATGGCACAGGGCCGCACTGGCAGCCGGGTGCGGGTGGAATGTGTCTGCATACTGTGATTCTGGATCCCAAGGTTGAGGGGCGGATTTATATTGCGATCTCGGCGGCGGGAGCGTTTCGGACGGATGATGGCGGGAAGACGTGGAAACCTATCAACAAGGGGCTGAGGTCGGAGGGGATACCGGATCCGAATGCGGAGGTCGGGCATTGCGTGCATCATGTCGCGATGCATCCTGCGCGGCCGGGCGTGCTGTTTATGCAGAAGCATTGGGATGTGATGCGGAGCGACAATGCCGGCGACTCTTGGACGGAGGTGAGCGGTAATCTGCCGACGGACTTTGGGTTTGTGATCGACGTGCATGCGCATGAGCCGGAGACGATTTATGTGGTGCCGATCAAGAGCGACTCGGAGCATTTTCCCTTGGATGGGAAGCTGCAGGTTTACCGGAGCAAATCTGGTGGGAATGAGTGGGAGGCGCTGACGAAGGGTTTGCCGCAGAAGGATTGTTATGTGAATGTGCTGCGGGATGCGATGGCGGTGGACCGGATGGAGGAGTGCGGAGTTTATTTTGGGACGACAGGTGGCCAGGTGTATGGATCGCGAGATGGAGGGGATAGCTGGGCTCCGATTGTGCGGGATCTGCCGGCGGTTCTGTCGGTTGAAGTGCAGACGCTGCCATGATTCGAGTGGAGCTGCCACAACATTTGAGGACGCTGGCGAAGGTGAATGGAGAGGTGACGTTGGAGGTTGAAGGAGCTGTGACGCTCCGCGCCGTGCTGGATGAACTGGAGGCTCGGTATCCGATGTTGCAAGGGACGATCCGGGATCACGGAACCCTGAAACGGCGAGCGTTTTTGCGGTTCTTTGCTTGCATGGAGGATATTTCGCACCGGTCGCCGGATGAGTTGCTGCCGGACGCGGTGGTGAAAGGTAAGGAGCCCTTGCTGGTGATTGGGGCTATTGCCGGCGGGTAGAGCAGCTTTCGAACAACGCGACGATTTTGTATATGGGGGCCTTCTGGATAGAAAGCCCCCATTTTCTTTGACAAGGTTACAGTGCTAAACGAAAAGCAGCATCGGCTTCGATGGCCATTGCCTGCAGCGTGTTGAGGAAGAGTTTGCTTTGGCCTGTGAAGAGGCCATCGGCGGTGAGGCTTGCGACCGCGGCCACGGCGCCTGCAAATTTATCGGTTAGCGGACGAATGATCGCGACATGGGGGAGGTTGGGGCTGATGAATTCACAAGGGACGGGAAAGATGAGGCTGGGTTGGACGAGGTTGGCCGGTTTCAACGGTGGGTTGTTGAAGAAATCTGGGAAGGAGAGGCCGGATATTGGGTCAGTGAAAGGTGCTACGGGCTGTTGTACTCCGTTGCCGGCGAAATCAACCCATTCGAGGAAGTGAGCGATCTCGTCTCCACCGATGCCAAGGGTGATCTGAAGTACCTCCGGATCCGTCACTTTTTGGCTCATGGCTGCGTAAAGACTCGAGCCGCCTTGCTCAATCATTCCAAAGTGAAAAGCCGCTGTATTGGCGATGGCCTGAAGATGGTTGGCTGGGCCGTTGAGATCGGCATCGTTTTTGGGAATGGCGGTAACCCCATTGAGAGTGATCGCCTGGGGAAAGGTCGCACCGAGGTCCGGATTGGTTGTGCTGCGGTAGCGAACGAACCAGCTGGTGTCGACGTTGAGATGCATGAGGTTGGTGAGGCGCCCCTTGAGGGATGATCCAGTAGCGGTGCTTCCGGGCAAGGTTTCGAACTGGGTGAAGTTGACCGGCTCTGCGCCTCTGGACTCGAGGTAGGCATTGAGAAAGTTAGCGTGGCTTATCTCATCGAGCGTGTTGCTGGAGATGTACTGCGGGCCGTCGCCGTCGAGGTTCGATAGGGCGGTCTGATAGGGGTTTAGTGGGGTGGGCTGGACTTCGGCGGGTGGGTTGTTGCCGATCCCGCCGAGTTCGGCATATTGAATCCAAAGGTCAGACTCGATGAGCTCTGCCGCCGCCAGAAACCGGAGGATGGCTGCATCGCCCGGATTGAGTCTGCCGCGTTCCTGTGCTTGGGCCGGAGTTGCATTTGCTAACAAACCGGCGCCGACTGTAACTGCGCCTCCTGCCAGAAGACCGCTCTTCATAAACGAGCGACGGTCGACTGGACGCGTGGTGTTATTCAATGGATTTTTCATGATCACTCCGCTGGTGCGTCTCTTTTGAAAATGGGTCACTCTTGACGAGGGAACCGAAACCACAATAGGCGCGGCAGCGTAGGTTGCTTGTCATGCGGTGGTCAAAAAACTGTCTTCTTATCGGGCCGATATATTCGCAACAAATTAATGGCTGCTCAGATATCGCTTTAGGAGCGAGTGCGTCTAATGGCGGCGAATTATGCTGCGAGGATCAGCCATTCTTTTGTTCGACGAGATCGATGGTGACGATCAGGAGGGAAGAGTTGAAGAAGTGATGATCTCGCGGATGAGGGGTTGGAGCTGGGGTGGGGTGGTGGAGATTTGTAACGTTTCGAGGAGCATTTGTTCGGGCTCATCGAGGAGGGCTTCGTCTTCGGCGAAGAGGGTGATGAGGGGTTGGCCTTTTTTGAGGCGGTCGCCTAGTTTGGCGTGCATCTCAATGCCGGCGTGGGCGCTGACGGAGTCGCCGGGTTTGGCGCGGCCTGCTCCGAGGCGCTGGACGGCCCAGCCTACTTGTTTGCAGTCCATGGAGGCGAGGTAGCCGTCTTGCGTAGCGCGGATGATGCGGGTGGCGGTGGGTTTGTGGTGGGTGGCGGGTCTTCGAAGACGGAGGTGTCGCCGCCCTGGGCTTCGATGATCTTGAGCCACGCTTTGTAGGCTTGGCCGCTACGGAGGATCTCGTCGGAGAGGATTGCGCCGGATTCGGGGGTGGCTGCCTGGCCGGCGAGGTGGAGCATCCAGCCGGAGAGGATGTTGGAGAGCGCGATGAGGTCGTAGGACATGGGGTGCCGATGCTGCTTCATGATGTCGACGCACTCCCAGACTTCGACCCAGTTGCCGGAGAAGCGGCCGAGTGGCTGGTCCATGCTGGTGAGGAGGGCGACGGTGCGGGTGTTGGAGGCTTCGCCGGTTTTGACCATGAGCTCGGCGAGGAATTTGGATTTCTCGTAGGTGGGCATGAAAGCGCCGGAGCCCACTTTGACGTCGAGCACGAGTGCGTTGAGGCCCTCGGCGAGCTTTTTGCTCATGATGCTGGCAGTGATGAGGAAGGGAGATTCGACGGTGCCGGTGTGATCGCGGAGGGCGTAGAGGATGCGGTCGGCGGGGACGATGGTTGGGGTTTGGCCGATGAGGGCGGCGCCGTATTGTTTGAGGATGTCGCGCATCTCGGCGAAAGAGAGCTGAGTGTTGAAGCCGGGGATGGTTTCGAGCTTGTCGAGTGTGCCGCCGGTGTGACCGAGGCTGCGGCCGCTGATCATGGGGACGACGATTCCGGGGACGCCTTCGGGGGTGGGATGGGCGAGGCCGGCGGCGGCGAGGATGGGAGCGATCAATAAGGATGTTTTGTCGCCGACTCCTCCGGTGGAGTGCTTGTCGATGGTGAAGGTGTTGAGGGCTTCGGTGTAGGCGACCTCGCCGGAGAAGCGCATGGCTTCGGTGAGTGTGGCGAGTTCGCGAGCGTCCAGACCGCGGAGAAAGACGGCCATGAGGAAGGCGGCGATCTGAGCGTCGGTGACGAGCTGTCGTGTGGGGGTGCGCTCGACGATGGCGCGGATGAAGGCGCGGATCTCGGCGTCGGTGAGGGTGAGGCCGTCGCGCTTGTGGAGGATGACGTCGATGGGATGGATGGACATTTTGTTGCGGGGTCTCAGTTTTCAGTTCTAAGTGTTCAGGTTGAAGGCGGCGGGGAGGAGTTCGGCCATCGTGGTTTGCGCCAGAGTGTTGTTTTCTCCGGGGAAGAAGATGATGGTGTCGGGTGCGCTGAACTCGTGGATGGTCTGGCGGCATGCTCCGCAGGGCTGGCTGGCGGTGTCGTTGAGGTTGGCGACGGCGATGGCACGGATGCGGATGTGAGGGCCATGGAGAGCGACGGCAGCGGCGATGGCGTTCTGTTCGGCGCAGACGGTGAGGCGGTAGGAGGCGTTTTCTACGTTGCAGCCAGTGACGATGTGGCCGTTGGTGAGGAGGACGGCCGCGCCGACACGGAAGTGGCTGTACGGAGCGTAGGCATGCTGAGCGGCGGCGACGGCTTGGCGCTGGAGGTCGGCGGCCTGGGTGGGGTGGAGCGGGGTGGTGGGCATCAGTTTGAGGCTATCGGGTCGGTGGGGGCGATAGCAAGTTGAGTTGCGCTCATGGTTAAGAGCGTGCGCCCGATATACAGGATGTGGACGACCTGACGAAAGAGTTTATCGCGGAGAGCCAGGAAGGGCTTGACCGCATGGAGCAATGCCTGACCGAGCTGGAGATGCGGCCGGGCGATACGAGTTTGCTGGGCGAGATCTTTCGCGCGGTCCATACGATTAAAGGAACGACGGGATTTCTGGGGTTCGATCGGTTAGAGAAGCTGGCGCATGCGGGAGAGCATCTGCTGGGGTCGCTGCGTGACGGCAGGCTGAAGGTGACGTCTGAGTTGATCAGCGGATTGCTGCGGCTGATGGATGGATTGCGGGCGATTCTGGTTCTGATTGAGGAGACTAGTGGGGAAGGGACAAGGTCTAGCGATGAAGATGGGGAGCTGATTGCGGAGCTTGCGCTGTTGAATGGAGAGATGCCTCCGGCGGAGGTCGAGGCGGAGCTGCTGGAGACGGTGATCCGTGATGATGGGCCGGCGGAAGTCTCGGTTGCCGATGCTTCGAAGGTTTTGGGTGCGCCAGCTGCGGCGATTTCTGCGGTGGGGAATGGCGAGCGGAGTTCTGCGGGAAACGATAAGACGCTCCGGATCGATGTGGATGTTTTGAATCGCATGATGAATCTGGTGGGCGAGCTGGTGCTGACGCGGAACCAGATGCTGCAGAGCGACCGGACCGCGGCGAATTTTCCTGAATTGGCACGGCGGCTGGATAGTGTGACGGCGGACCTGCGCGAGACGGTGATGCAGGCGCGGATGCAGCCGGTGGGGAATCTGTTTGGTAAGTTTCCGCGGATGGTACGCGACCTGGCGAGGACGTGCGGGCGCGACGTCCGGATTGAGTTTAGCGGGCAGGAGACGGGACTCGATAAAAGTTTGCTGGAGGCGATTAAGGATCCGTTGACGCATGCGGTGAGGAACGCGGTTGACCATGGGATTGAAGCGCCCACGGACCGCGTGCTTGCTGGCAAGCCTGCCGAGGGATGTGTGCGGCTGAAGGCGTTTCATCAGAGCGGGTCGGTGGTGATTGAGGTCTCGGATGACGGCGCCGGGATTCCGATGGAACGGGTATTGAAGAAGGCGATTGAACGCAACCTGGTGACTGAGGAGCAGGCCGCGGGGATGAGCGAGCGGGAGGCGCTGCAGCTCATCTTTCTGCCGGGCTTCTCGACGGCTGCGGCGGTGACGACGGTTTCGGGGCGCGGCGTGGGGATGGACGTTGTTCGCGCCAACGTGGAGAAGGTTGGCGGGAGTGTTGAGGTGGAGTCGCGACGTGGCGAAGGAACGACGCTGCGGCTGCGAGTTCCGCTGACGCTGGCGATTGTGCCTTCTCTGGTGGTGCGGAGTGGCGGGCAATTCTTTGCGCTGCCGCAGAGCGCGTTGGTAGAACTGGTGGATATTCCGACGCGTGAGTTTGGGAAGACGGTGCAGAGGGTTGGGTCGGCGGAGGTGTACCGGCTGCGTGAGCGGCTGCTGCCGATGGTTTGGCTGGACCGGTTGCTGGGGATGGAGGCGGAGTCTCTGGAGACGTCGCAGGGGCACTATCTGGCGGTGCTGGAGGCGGATGGTTGCCGGTATGGGCTGGTGGTGGATGATCTGATGTCGCCGGAGGAGATTGTAGTGAAGCCACTGTCCCCGGTGTTGCGTGAGATTGGTTTGTTCTCTGGGGCGACCGTGTTGGGGAATGGGACGCTGGCGTTGATTCTGGATATTGGCGCTACGGCGGCACGTGCGGGAGTGAAGCCGACGGAAGAAGAGAGGGTGGAGATTGGACAGGCAACTGTTGCGGTTCAGGATATGACGGGCGAGTCGTTCCTCATCTTCGAAGAGAGGGCGCGTGAGCGTACGGCGCTGCCGCTGGATATGGTGGAGAGGATTGAGAGCGTGGCCCTGGAGCGGATTGAGTATGCGGGGGGAAGGGCGCTGCTGCAGTATCGCGGAGAGCTGTTGCCGCTGAAGGATGCGGGTAATGTGCTGGCGGAACTGGAGGATTCGCGGAATCAAGCCGATGAGGCGTTGGCTACTGTGCTGATCTGTGGCCACGCGAACAATCCACAGAGAGTGGGGATCGTGGTGCGGCAGGTTTTGGATGTTTCGTCAGGGACCTTGCTGAACGGCGAGGACAGTGAGGAGACGGGGATGGAGCTTGCGTTGGTGAAAGACAGGGTGACTGTGGTTTGCCGGGAGCTTGGTGGGAACCGCACGAGTTCGTGGCAGGAGGTCGCATGAGGATTGCGGGGCGAGAGAAGGTGGATGAGTTTCAGGAGGAGAATGACGCGGTGTCGCTCTGCTCGCTGTTTGCGGGAGAGGAGATGTTTGGGATCGACACGAGCAAGATTCGCGAGGTGCTGGGTGAACGGGAGTTGCAGCGCGTGCCGATGACGCCGGGGTTTATCGCGGGGGTTGTGCCGTATCGGGGAGAGGTGTTGACGACGGTGAATCTGCGGGCGCTGTTGGGAATGGAAACGCAGGCCGGAAAGTGTTGCGTGCTGGTGATGGAGGATGACGAGGCTGCCGAGCGATTCGGACTGGTGGTGGACGCGGTTGGCGGTGTGGTGACGATGAGCCGGCGGATGCTGGAGGCGAATCCATGCACGCTGGAGGCGCGGGGGAAGTGGTTGTTTGATGGCGCTTACAAGATGGACGGGGAGTTGATGGTGCGGCTCGATCCGAAGAAGCTGTGTCCGTCGCGGCTTTCGGAGACGGGACTGTTTAGGAGCAGCACGAATGGAGGCGCCGATGCGAGCCCTGATCGTCGATGATTCGAGCTTTATTCGCGAGTATCTGCGGCATCTCTTGAGCCGGATGGATATTGTGTGCGAAGAGGCGGTGGATGGGAGCGATGCGCTGACAGTGCTGGCCCGCGATGAGACTTTCGACCTGATGTTGCTGGATGTGAATATGCCGGTGATGAATGGGCTGGAGTGCGTGAAGGCGCTGCGGGAGGCGAAGCTGGGGCCGGGGATGAAGGTGATGATGGTGACGACGGAGGCGGACCACTCGTTCATCGAGACAGCGCTGGACAATGGCGCGGACGAGTTTCTGATGAAGCCGTTTACGCCGGAGAGCCTTCGGGAAAAGATGCTGCTGCTTGGTGTGATTGCGGCTTAACGACAAAGGACTCGGACATGGAGATCTTGAAGGAACGGCCGCTACGTATTCTTGCCGCGGACGATTCGGCTGTGATGAGGAGCGTGCTGCTGAAGCTGTTTCTGATGCATGCGGAAGACAGGCAAAGCGACCTGCCGCGGATGGAACTGTGTGGAGTGGCTCGGGATGGGGTGGAGTGCCTGGAGTTGGTAGAACAACTGTGCCCCGATGTGCTCGTGCTCGATCTCGAGATGCCGAAGCTGAATGGCCTTGAGGTACTGGATCATTTGCGGCTGGAGGAGTCAGAGCTGCCGGTGATCATGTGCAGCGCTTACACCGAGCATGGGGCGCGATCGACGTTGGAGGCACTGGGACGCGGAGCTTCGGACTATGTGACGAAGCCTTCGGAGCAGAAGAATTTTGTTGCGGCGCTGCAGTCTTTGTCGCAACAGTTGCTGCCGCGGATTGCTGCGCTCGCCAAAGGCACAAGGAGTGTGGGAAAGGCAGCGGGACGGGCTGTGTCGCGGGACAATTCGCCGAATCCGAGGTTGGGTGAAGCGGCGAAGGCGTTTTCTCGGATTGAGGTTGTGGTGATTGGGTTATCGACGGGCGGGCCCTCTGCGCTGGAACAGTTGTTGCCAAGGCTGCCGGCGGATTTTTCTGTGCCGGTGATGATTGTGCAGCATATGCCGAAGCTGTTTACCGGAGCGCTGGCGGAGCGGCTGGACAAATGTTGCGCGCTGCGAGTGCAGGAGGCTTATGACGACGCCGTGATTCGCCCCGGCACGGTGTGGCTGGCGCCGGGAGATGCGCATATGGAAGTGGCTCCGCGGCGGGTGATGGCGAGCGATGCCGAGATTGGCGGAGCGGGCATGCGGGTGCGGTTGCATCAGCGGGAGCCTTTGAACCATTGCAAGCCGGCGGTGGATTATCTGTTTCTTTCTGCAGCGAGGATGTGCGGCGCGGGAACGCTGGCGTTGGTGATGACTGGTATGGGTGCGGACGGCCTGAAGGGAGCGCGCGCGGTACATGAGCGTGGAGGTACGGTGCTGGCGCAGGATGAGGCTACGTCGGCGGTGTGGGGGATGCCGGGACGGGTCAGCGCGGCGGGGATTGCGAACGCGACGCTTCCACTGTGGGGGATTGCGAGTGCGTTGAAGCAGCGGATCAGTGTGGGACGCGCGGCTCGGATGGAGACCCGGTCGTATGGGCCGGCGTCGAAGGCTCTGATGCGGGAGATGAACCATGGCCTTCTCTGACGCGGACTACGCGTATCTGCGGGGAATTGTGATGGCGCAGTCGGCGAACCGTATCGATCCGTCGCGCAATGCGTTGTTCGATACGAGGCTGACGCCGATTGCGCGGATGTCTGGGGCGGCGAGCCTTGAAGACTTTGTCCACATGTTGAAGAATGGCAGACCGACGCATTTGCACCGCGCTGTGGCGGAGGCGATGACAATCAACGAGACGAGCTTCTTTCGGGATATCGGTCCGTTTGAGATGTTGCGGAAGGAGGTTTTCCCGCAGCTTATAGAACGCCGGAAGATGCAGCGGCGGTTGAGGGTTTGGAGTGCGGCGAGTTCGACGGGGCAGGAGGCGTACAGCGTGGCGATGCTGGTTGCTGAGCATTTTCCGGAGCTGGCGCAGTGGGACGTGAAGATGATTGGAACGGACATCTCGCGGCACGTGGTGGAGTATGCGCAGAAGGGACGGTACCGGCGGCTGGAGGTAAACCGTGGGTTGCCGGCAAGGATGCTGCTAAAGTACATGGTTCGCGATGGGGAGGAGTGGGAGGTTGCGCCGCAGATTCGAGCGATGTGCGAGTTCCGATACGCGAATCTGTGTGCGCCTATGCCGCATTTGCCGGTGTTTGACGTGGTGATGCTAAGGAATGTCCTGTTGTATTTTCCTCAGAACGACAGGAAGGTGCTGTTCAAAGAGATCTATCGGAAGATGGCTGCAGATGGGTGCCTGGTGTTGGGGAATGCAGAGCAGGCTGAGGATTCGACCAGGCTCTTTGAAGTGGAGTTTGCTGCGAATTGTTATTTTTACCGGCCGATCCATCCGGCTTAGTCGGTAATCAGATGCGTGTGGGAATTCTGGACCTGGGCGCAACGGGTTGCATCCTATAGTGTGAGTGGCG
Organism: uncultured Acidobacteriaceae bacterium; assembly: GCA_963841335.1. Classification (GTDB taxonomy): domain Bacteria; phylum Acidobacteriota; class Terriglobia; order Terriglobales; family Acidobacteriaceae; genus Edaphobacter. Next base: position 258,796 of record CAWJCF010000002.1, read on the forward strand.
GCCTTAATGCCCTGCTGAGGATGACACGAAATCCCTCCAAGTCGAAGAACAATGCGACGCCTGTGGGCGTGGCCGGGAAGTTCTCGCTTGAGAATCTTCGGACGGCTAGCGAGGCGGCGCTGTCGCTATTCCATCCGATCACGGCGAAGTGGTTTCGAGCGGTGTTTGAAGCGCCTACGGCTCCGCAGGTGGAGGGTTGGCCGGCGATCGCGCGCGGGGAGTCAACGCTGATTCTGGCGCCGACGGGGACGGGCAAGACGCTGGCGGCCTTTCTGTGGTGCCTCGACAGGTTGATGTTGCGGACTGCGCCCGATGCGGCGGAAGGATGCCGGGTGGTTTACATTTCGCCGCTGAAGGCGCTGGCTGCCGATGTGGAGCGCAACCTGCGATCGCCGCTGGTGGGGATTGCGAATATGGCGAGGCGCGAGGGCGTCGAAGTGCGGATGCCGGAGATTAGCGTCCGAACGGGAGATACTTCGCAGAAGGATAGGGCGCGGTTCCGGAAACATCCTGGCGATATTTTGATAACTACGCCGGAGAGTTTGTATCTGCTGCTGACTTCTGAGGCGGGGGAGGGGTTGCGGTCGGTCGAGACGGTGATTGTGGATGAGATTCATGCGCTGGTTCCTACGAAGCGTGGGGCTCATATGGCGTTGTCACTGGAGCGACTGGAGGCGCTGACGGGGAGGCGGCTGCAGAGGGTTGGGTTATCGGCTACGCAGAGACCGCTGGAGGAGGTGGCTCGGTTTCTGGGGGGAGCGGATGCGAGTGATTATGTGACTGTCAAGGATACAAAGGTAAGCAGACTGGAAGAGGCGGAAGCCGAGGCCTCCAGTGTGTTGATGGAAGTCGCCGGCAAAGGCGATGAGAAGTCTGAAGGGGAACTTGGAGCTGCGAGATTCCGGCCGGTGACGGTGGTGAACGCCGGGGTTCGGAAGCTTCTGGAGCTGAAGGTGGAGGTTCCGGTAGAAGACATGGCCAAGCTTGGGGTGATTGAGGAGCAGCCGAGTGGGCCGGCGTCGCAGGGACCGAAGAGAACTTCGATCTGGCAGTCGATTCATCCGCGGTTGCTGGAGATTATTCGGGAGCGGACTTCGACGCTGATCTTTGTCAATGCGCGACGGGTGGCGGAGCGTCTGGCTGGGGCATTGAATGAGCTTGCGGGAGAGCCGATTGCTCGGGCCCACCATGGTTCGTTGGCGGCGACGCAGCGGACGGAGATAGAGGAGCTGCTGAAGGCTGGGAAGATCAAGGCTCTTGTGGCGACGTCGTCACTTGAGTTGGGGATCGATATGGGGGCGATCGATCTGGTGATACAGATTGAGGCTCCGCCCAGCGTGGCGAGCGGGATGCAGCGGATTGGGCGCGCAGGCCACCAGGTGGGCGCGCCTTCGCATGGGATTATCTTTCCGAAGTATCGAGCGGATTTGATTGCATGTGCGGCGGTGACGCGGGCGATGCATGAAGGCCACGTGGAGTCGACGCGATATCTGAGGAATCCGCTGGATGTGCTGGCGCAGCAAATGGTGGCGGTGATTGCGCATCCTCCGCTTAGCGCGGTCGAGAGGGAGCGCGGGGTGAAGCTTGCGGTCGACGATGAGGGACCAGGGATCAGTTATGCGGCGCTGTTTGATCTGGTGCGCGGTGCGGCTCCGTTTGCGGGGTTGAGCCAGAGCGTGTTCGATGGGGTGCTGGATATGCTGGCGGGGCGGTATCCGTCGGATGAGTTTGCGGAGCTGAGGCCGAGGATTACGTGGGACAGAACGCGTAACTGGATTACGCCGCGGCAGGGAGTGAAGCGGATTGCGATTTTGAATGGCGGGACGATTCCCGATCGCGGGACGTATGGGGTTTTTCTTGCGGGAGAGAGAGCGAAGCCGATTCGGGTGGGTGAGTTGGATGAGGAGATGGTGTTTGAGAGTCGCGTGGGAGAGACCTTTCTTTTGGGTGCTTCGGCTTGGCGGATTGATGAGATTACGCGTGATCGTGTGCTGGTAACTCCTGCTCCAGGTGAGGCGGGGAAGATGCCGTTTTGGCATGGGGACCAGGCGGGTAGGCCACTCGAGTTTGGGAGAAGGATTGGGGCGCTGGTGAGGGAGTTGCGCGAGGCTCCGCGAAGCGTCGCGATTGCGCGCCTGACTACGGAGCATGATCTTGATCCGTTGGCGGCGGAGAATGTGCTGCGGTATCTGGTGGACCAGGAGCTGGCTACGGTTGTTGTGCCGGATGATCGCAATGTGGTGATTGAGCGGGTGAGGGACGAACTGGGGGATTGGCGGGTTTGTGTGCTGACGCCATTTGGGAGCAGGGTACACGCTCCGTGGGCGATGGCGGCTACGGCGAAACTGCGGGCTACGTTGGGGTATGACGTCGAGACGATGTGGTCCGAGGATGGTTTTGTGCTGCGTTTTCCGGAGACGGACGAGGCTCCGGCGATCGATGGGATTTTGCTGGAGCCGGAGGAGGCGGCGGAGCTGGTGTTGCGGCAGCTTGGGTCAACGGCGTTGTTTGCGGCGAAGTTTCGTGAGAGCGCGGCGCGGGCGCTGCTGTTGCCGAGAAGAAGAGCGGAGGGGCGGACTCCGTTGTGGCAGCAAAGGAAGCGGGCGTACGACTTGTTGAGCGTAGCTAGCCAGTATGCGAGTTTTCCAATTGTGCTGGAGGCTTATCGCGAGTGTCTGCGGGACGTGTTCGATATGCCGGCGCTCATGGAAGTTTTGCGGGGGGTGCAGCAGAGGTCGCTGCGAGTGCATACGGTGGATTCGCGGGCGCCGAGTCCGTTTGCTTCTGCGCTGTTGTTTAGTTATGTGGCGAACTACATCTATGACGGGGATGCTCCGTTGGCGGAGAGGCGAGCGCAGGCACTTTCGATCGATCAGGATCAGTTGCGGGAGCTGATGGGAGATGCCGACCTTCGTGAACTGCTGGATGTGAATGCGATTGAAGAGACGGAGGAGCAGTTGCAATGCGTGGCGGAGATGTATCGTGCGCGGAATATTGATGGGGTGCACGATCTTCTGTTGCGTTTGGGAGATTTGAGCCGGACGGAGTTGCGTGTGCGATGTGTAACGGTGGAGGTTGCAGATACGCTTGCGAAGTTGGCGCGGGCGCGGCGTGTGCTTGAAGTGCAGGTGGCGGGAGAGAAGCGGTGGATTGCGGTCGAGGATGCGGCGCGGTACAGGGATGCGCTTGGGGTGCCGCTGCCGCCGGGGTTGCCTTCGGCTTTTTTGGAAGAGGCACCTCATGCGATGGTGGATCTGGTGCGCAGGTATGCGCGGACGCATGGGCCGTTTACGACGCACGAAGTGGCGGCTAGATTTGATCTTCCGACCGAGAGCGTGGACGTGGTGCTCCAGAGGCTGGTGCAGAGCGGCAGGGTGGTTGAGGGGGGATTTCGGCCGGGTGGGATTCATCGGGAGTGGTGCGATGACGAGGTGTTGCGGTCGATCCGACGGCGGTCGCTCGCGCGGTTGCGGAAAGAGGTTGAGCCGGTGGAGCAGAGGACGCTGGCGCGGTTGTTTACGCGATGGCAGGGTGTGGTGCAGCCTCGGCGTGGGTTGGATGCTTTGCTGGATGTGATTGAGAATTTGCAAGGGGCTCCGTTGCCGGCTTCGATCTTGGAGACAGAGATACTGCCCGCTCGGCTGGTGGGGTATAAGCCTTCGGATTTGGATACTTTGATCGCGGCTGGGGAGGTGGTTTGGGTTGGGATGGATCCGATTGGCGAGCGTGATGGGCGGATTGGGCTTTATCTGGCGGAGAAGTTGTCGGCGCTCTGGCCGGTTGCTCCGCCGGTACCGCGAGAGCGGGCGATTCGAGACGATGAGGGCGAGCGTGCGCCTAAGACCGTGAAGCAACAAAGCAGGGAAGATGCCATTGTCGAATATTTACGGGCGCGAGGAGCTTCGTTTTTTCAGGATTTACATGATGGGGTGGGTGGAGGGTATCCGGGAGAGACGCTGGAGGCGCTTTGGAATCTGGTGTGGAAGGGATTGCTGACGAACGATGGGATGGCTGCGCTGCGGGCTTATTGTGAGAAGCCTGCGACGAGTTCGCGGAAGCCGGCGCGGAGGGTGAATCAGCTGGCGGTGTTTCGGTCGCGAAGGACGACTCCTCCGACGGCCCAGGGACGGTGGGCTTTGAATGGTGCGGCTTTCGCGGAGGGACGGTCGGCTACGGAGTGGAGTCATGCCATCGCGCTGCAGCTGTTGACTCGGTATGGCGTGGTGTTTCGCGAGACGGCGCATGCGGAGAATTTGCCGGGAGGTTTTTCTGCGATCTATGACGTGATGAAGGCGCTGGAGGAGAGCGGCAAAATTCGGCGCGGGTACTTTGCGGCGGATCTGGGTGCGACGCAGTTTGCGATGCCGGCGGCGGTGGATTTGTTGCGGTCGCTTCGGGCCTCGCAGCAGGGGGAGAGACGCGAGATGCTGCAGCTGGCGGCTACCGATCCGGCGAATCCTTATGGAGCGTTGATGCGTTGGCCTGCTGGTGCGGATGAAGGTTCTTCGTTGACGCGCAGCGTGGGGGCGCGGGTTATTTTGTGCGATGGAGCGCTGGTGGCTTATCTGCGGCGGGGGAATCCGAATGTGCAGGTGTTTCTGCCGGAGGAGGAGCCGCAGCGATCGCAGGTTGCACGGAGTCTGGCGGAGTTTTTGGTGGGGCGTGTGCATGATGACGAGGATGCGAGTGGGCGCGGCGGGATGTTGGTTGCGACGATCAACGGAGTGACTGTGGCGGAGCACTGGATGGCGCGGTTCTTGCTGGATGCCGGGTTTGCAGCGGGGGCGATGGGGTTCAACGTGAGAAGGAATCTGCCTCCGCTGCCGGGGTCGCGGAGTGGGGTGAGCGCGAATGCCTGAGGGCGACACCATCTACCGGGCGGCACGGGCGTTGCAACGGGCGATTGGCGGCAAGGTGGTGACGGGGTTTGAGACGGGGCTGGCGAAGCTGGCTCGCGTGAATGACGACACGCCGCTTGCGGGGCGGATAGTGGAGAGGGTGGAGTCGCGAGGGAAGTGGTGCCTGATTTATTTTTCAGGCGACTTGATTTTGGTGACTCACATGTTGATGAGTGGAAGCTGGCATCTGTACCGTACCGGCGAGCGGTGGCGGATGGGTCGGGACAAGATGCGTGTGGTGATTCGGACGGCAGATTGGGAGGCGGTGGGGTTCAATGTTCCGGTGGCGGAGTTTCATACGGAGCGGTCACTGGCTCGGAATAGCCAGGTGCCGAAGCTTGGGCCGGATATTTTGTCGGATGAGTTTACGGTTGAGGGCGGGGTGGCTCGGCTGGCGGCTTATGGAAGGGAGAATCCTGATGCTGAGATTGCGGTTGCGCTGCTGAATCAGCGGGTGATGGCGGGGTTGGGGAATGTTTATAAGAGCGAGGTGGCGTTTGCGGCTGGGGTGAATCCGTTTCGTGCGATGAGGACAATTACGGCGCGGGAGATGGAGGTGATGGTGGAGTTTGCGCAGCGGTATATGAAGGCGAATGTGGCCGATGGGAGCGGTGATGGGATTGTGACGTACTCGGGGAACCGAAGGACGACCCGTGCGATGGATCGTGAGGAAAGACTGTGGGTGTATGGGCGGCAGGGCAAGGAGTGCCGGCGGTGCGGTGCGAAGGTAATGATGCGAAAGCAGGGAGTACAGGCACGGTCGACTTACTGGTGTCCTGAGTGCCAGCCGTGGATGGGGGATGGGCTGGCTCCGGTCGGACGCAGTGTGGTGGTGAGGTCGCGCAGATTTGAGCGTTGACTTTGGGGAATGAGTCGGCTGTAGTGGGTGGCATGAGATTTTTGCTGGGCGTTCTGGTTTTGATGGGCCTTGGTGTGCCGTTTGTGCAGGCGGCTGAAGGGCAGACGGGGGAGGCGGTTGAGGCTCCGGCGACGATGCGGTGGATTGAGCATGAGTTTCTGATGCCGGTGTCGGGTGCGCCGCAGGGAATCGATGTCCTGCAGGTGGAGGTGGTGCGGCCGGGAAAGCATCCGCTGGCGATTTTGACGCATGGCACGGCGGCGGACAGGGAAGATCGGGCGAGGGTGACGCCGTGGGCATTTCTTCCCCAGGCGATGTGGTTCGCGCGCAGAGGGTATGTGGTGCTGGTGGTGGTGCGGAAGGGATATGGCCACTCGAGCGGACAACAGGACGGGCAGTTTGGTGGGTGCCAGAGGAATGGGCGCGGGAGTTTTGTGGAGGCGGGCGAGGATAGCGCGGACGATCTGAGAGCGGCGGCGATATATGGCGCGGGGCTGCCTGAGGTGGATGGGGGAACAATTGTGAGCGCGGGGGTTTCTACGGGAGGATTTGCGCAGGTGGCTCTGACGGCGAATCCTCCGGCGGGACTGAAGGCTGCGATCAGCTTTGCGGGCGGACGCGGCGGAGATGGCAAGGAACATAACTGCGATGTGGATGGGATTGTGTCGGCGTTTCGGCACTTTGGGAAGAAGTCGCGTGTCCCGATGTTGTGGATTTATTCGGAGAACGACCACTGGTTTCCTCCGGAGATGGCGCGGAGGTTTGAAGCGGCGTTTCGTGAGGGCGGAGGCGTGGACCAGTTTGTGTTGGCTCCGCCTTACCGCGACGACGGGCATGGGTTTTACTACAACATTTCAGGTTGGACTCCGATGGTAGAGGAGTTTCTGCGGGCGCAGGGATTGCCGGCGACGACAGAACTGTTGCCTGAGCCGACAGCGCCGGATGTTGCTCCGCCTGCGGGGCTAAAGGACAGGGGATTGGTCGCGTTTCATAACTTTTTGATCATGGGGCCGGATAAGGCGTTTGCGACGAATGGCGCGGATGTGTGGGGGATGTCGTACGGGCAGTTCGACCAGCAGATTGCGGACAAGAAGGCGCTGGAAAACTGCGAGAAGACGCTGCATGGGCCAGGGCGATGCAGCGTGGTGGCTCGGACGAAGTAAGTCGCTCGGTTATTGCGGTGGCGTGGTGGGCTGCGGTTGCGATTGTTGCTGCTTATCTTTTCCGCCGCCGAAGATCTTTTGCAGGAAGTTTTTCTTCTTAGGTTCGGCGGTGGGCTGGGCGGTGTCTGTGGCGTTGCCGTCGGGTGGCGTGTTAGGTGTCGAGCGAACGATGGGAGCGGGTGACGTTGACGGCGTCGTGGGATGGGCAGCGTCAGGGGGCGAGGTTTTGTTGCCGCCGAGGCCGAAGATCTTTTGCAGGAAGTTTTGCTGGTTCTCGCCCATCTGGCTGCAGGTGTTGACGGGCGCTGTGCCGTCGAGGAAGGCGACGTAGAAGGTGTTGTCGGTGCAGGTGGAGTCGACGAGGAGGTCTGAGACCTTGTCGATGTGGGCGACTGTGACTCCTTCGGGCGGGCTGAAGGGTTTGACGTCGGAGTACTGCGGGAGCTGAATCGCGCGCTTCATGAAGCCGGCCCAGATGGGTGCGGCGGCATGGGCTCCCTCAATCTTGATGTCGGTGTAGTCGTCGTTGCCGATCCAGACGACACAAAGCAGGTTGGAGGTGTAGCCGGCGAACCATGCGTCGTGCTCAGTGCCGGTCTTACCGGCGGCGGGTGCCGTGAAGCCCTGCGAGCGTACGCTGGCGCCGGTGCCGTAGTTCATCACACCTTCCATGAGCGACTGGGTGAGATAGGCGACGCGAGGATCGAGGACCTGCTTGGCTTCAGGGGAGAAGTCGGAGACGATGTCGCCGTTGGAATTGCGGACCGAGGCGAGCATCCAGGGAGTGAGGTGGACGCCATTGTTGGCGAAGACGGTGTAGGCGCCCGCTATGTCGAGCGGTTCCGCGTCATAGGCTCCGATTGCCATCGATGGAGTGCCGCGGGCATTTACGATGCCAGCGGAGCGCCCGAGCGCGGCGACGTTGCCATAGCCGATCTGCTGCGCAAGGGCTATGGTGGCGATGTTGAGCGAGTGCGCGAGGGCGGTGGCGGCGGTGACCATGCCGGGGTACTCGCCCTTCACGAAGTTTCCGGGGGTGTAGGGCTTGTCGGCCGTGCCGAAGTCCTGGGAGTCGTCGTTGAGCTTGGTGAGCGCGGTGAAGACACCGCTGTCGCCGAGGGACATGCCGTTGAGCGAAGTGTTATAGGCCGCGGCGTAGACGAAGGGCTTGAAAGTGGAGCCGGTGGGACGCTGGGCGATGGCGTGATTGAGCTGAGAGATGCCGTAGTTGCGTCCGCCTACGAGCGCAAGGATTTGGCCTGTGTGCGGGTTGATGGCGATGAGGGCTACCTGTGGGTAGGTGATGGGGCCAGGCTGTTCACCTTTGCGCTTATGCAATTTGTCGACGAGTGCATCGACATTTTTCATACCGGTCTCGACCGCTTCGGCGGCGGCGCGCTGCAGGTCGGGGTCGAGCGAGGTGTAGATGCGGAGGTTCTGGTGAGAGAGATCCTGATCGCCGATGCGTTTGACGAGTTGGTCGTGGACGAGATCAACGAAGTAGGGAGCTTCGCTGGCGTCGATGTTGGGCGGTGCGAGGCCGAGGGGTTCGGCTTTGGCGCGGGTGGCTTCGCTTGCGGTGAGAGCGCCTGTTTCTACCATCGAGTCAAGGACCACATTGCGGCGGGCCATTGCGCGTTCAGGATGACGATAGGGATTGCGATAGCTTGGGTTTTGGAGCAGGCCGGCGAGCAGGGCGCATTGGGCGGTATCGAGCTGGTTGAGCGGCTTGCCGAAGAAGGCGCGAGCGGCCTCGCCGAAGCCATTGATTTCATAGCTTCCGATGTGGCCGAGGTTCATCTGGTTGGCGTACATCTCGAAGATCTGCTGCTTGTTGAAGCGGGCTTCGAGCTGGAAGGTGATCATGATCTCGCGGAGTTTGCGGGTGATTTTTTTCTCCGGAGAGAGGAAGAAGCCGCGGGCGAGCTGCTGAGTGAGGGTTGAGCCGCCGCAGCTCATGTGGTGCGAAAGCAGGTCCTGGAAGCCGCACTTAATAGTGCGCAAGTAGTTGATGCCGCCGTGATTGAAGAAGTCGCGGTCTTCGATCGCGACGACGGCCTGCACCATGCGGGGAGGAATCTCCTGGTAGGTGACGAGGCTGCGCTTGGTGCGGTTCTTGTCTTCGGAGAGAGCGGTGATCAGCTGCGGCTCGAGCTCGTAGCCGGTGAGAGCAGCTCCGTTTTCGGCGGTGATGGACTGGACAATGCCGCCGGTGGTGTTGATGGTGGCGCCGTCGGTGTTGTGATAGCTCTCCGGGCCGGGTTTGATGAAGATGTTGTCGCCGTTGAGTTGAAAGGTGCCGAGCTTCGGGTTGTTGTTGTAGCCAGCTTGGCGAAGATCGGCGGCGATGGAGGCGGCAGTGAACTTTTGGCCGGCGCGGACCTCGCGTGGAGCTGCGTAGATCTGAGAGACGCTGGAGAAGATGGGACCGGCATTGAGGCGGTCATCGACGACGTGCTGATAATGCACGTAGAAGTAGCTGAATACGATGACTCCTATCGCGACGACGGCAATAGCGGCGACGAACAGGCCGCGGACTAGCGGGGAATGGAGCAGCGAAGGTTTGGCGGTCGTGCGCGTAGTGTTGGTGCCGTATTTGAGCTTGACTGGCATGAGAGACAGGGGAATCGAGAGCGGACTTCTGAGAGCGTAGACCGTCTTCGCCTGAGACGTTAGACGGTTTGGATGCCGATACCGGCGTCCGGGCTAGTTTAGCTGATGAATCAACCGAGAGAGATGGGCGGCGACCTCTCCCAGAGAATGATCCTCGTTTGTTAACTTGATGCGGTCGACGAGTTCAACTTTGCCTTCAGCTACTCCTCTTCCGACATTGATTCTATAGGGGATGCCTACAAGGTCTGCGTCTTTGAAATTTGACGCCTGCGCGCTCGTCGCGGTCGTCGAGGATGACGTCGATTCCGGCGGATTCCAGCTCGGCGGCGACTTTTTCTCCGGCGGCCAGGAGTGCTGCGTCGCCGATGTTAGTGATGGTGACGACAGCCTGAAATGGGGCAATGGCAGGATTGAGCGCGAAACTGTTGCCTCCATTAGCCGCGGCGGAGCTCTCGATGGCTGCGGTGAGGATACGCTCGATGCCAATGCCGTAGCAGCCCATGATCGGCATGACTTCTTTGCCTTCTCGATTGAGGACGGAGGCACCCATGGACTTCGAGTATTTGTTGCCGAGCTTGAAGATGTGGCCGATCTCTACAGCTTTGCCAATTTTGAGAGGCTTGCCGCTTGCGACGTCAAGGTCCCCTTCATTGACGTTGCGGATGTCGGCGACACGCGTCCAGGTGAAGTCGCGGCCGGGTGTGATGTTGCGGAAGTGGTAATCGAGTTTGTTGGCTCCGCCGACCATGTTTTTGCGGCCTTCGAGTCCCTTGTCGATGACGACGAACGCAGCGCGTGGATCGCCTTTGTCCGCGGGAAGGACTTTGAGTCCGATCGGGCCGAGATAGCCAGCCGGGCCTTCGAAGTAGAGAGCGAGTTCTTCGGCGACCATGGTGCGGAGCTCGGAGACGTAGGCGGCGGTCATCAGCTTGGTCTCGTTGACGAAGTGGTCGCCGCGTAGAAATGCGATGACCGGAACCTCAACATCTTTGCCTGTACCGTCTTTCTTCTTCCCCATGTAGGCGACGGTTTTGATGTCGGACGCAGGCGAGATTTTGAAGAATTCGGCCACGTCGGCGATGGCGGCTTTGCCTGGGGTGTGGACAAGCTCGGGCATACCGTCGGCGGTCGGTTCCATCTCGGTGACCGGAAACAGTTGTGAGGTTGCCTTCTCCATGTTTGCTGCGTAGCCGCTCTCGGGGGAACTGACGATGAGGTCTTCACCGGCCTCGGTGTAGACCATGAACTCCTGCGAGCCGGAGCCGCCCATCGCTCCGGAGTCTGCCTCGACGACGACGAAGTTGAGGCCGCTGCGAGTGAAGATGCGACGGTAGGCCTCGTCGTGCTTGTTGTAGGAGACATCCAGGCCGGCCTCGTCGATGTCGAAGGAGTAGGCATCTTTCATGAGGAACTGGCGGACGCGGAGCAGGCCGGACCTTGGGCGGGGCTCGTCGCGGAACTTGGTCTGAATCTGATACCAGATCTGGGGGAGTTGCTTGTAGCTGCGGAGCTCCTTGCGTGCAATGTCGGTGACGATCTCCTCGTGAGTCATGGCGAGGCAGAGCTCGGCGCCTTTGCGGTCCTTGAGGCGGAACATGTTGTCGCCCATCCCGGACCAGCGGCCGCTCTCCTCCCAGACATCCTTCGGGTTGAGCGCTGGCAGATAAAATTCCTGGCCGATGCGGTCCATCTCCTCGCGCACGATGCCGATGATCTTGTTGATCGAGCGATTGCCGAGGAAGAGGTAGCTGTAGATGCCTGCGCCGAGTTGGCGAATGTAGCCCGCGCGGAGGAGCAGCTTGTGGCTGGCAACTTCGGCGTCTGCGGGGGCTTCACGAAGGGTGGGGATAAAAAGTTGAGACCAGCGATGCATGTGTTATGTGGGACCTTCCGGCTCTTCTGAGCGAGGGCTTTTTGCCTGTCCTTCTATTCTAACTTCCGTCATGGAATTCGAGCTGAGAGGCGCTACCAGACGTAGGTGGCGACGGCTCCAGCGGCGAGAGTCGTTGCGAAGGCTCGTTTGTGGAAGCGAACGCTGAAGGTTTGGGGAGTGTTGTTGCTGTTCACAACGAGGAGGACGAATTTTCCATCTGGCGTGCGGAAGGCGACGTTGGGAAGTCCTTCCGGCTCATTGGAGTCGATGCGGACGGAGCCGGGCCGGACGAACTTTGAGGCATGCGCGAGGGTGTAGTAGGCGCGGTTACGGGTGACGGTGTCGCCGTTGAGCGTGATGGCTCCCTGGCAGACGGGGCAACCGCCATTGTTGGTGTGAGGATTGTTGTCGGGGTCAGCGGCAAGATTCCAGAGCAGGACGTTGCGGCTCCAGTTGCGCGTGGCCCCGATGATGATTCGCTGGACGGGCTCGGCGATGTTGGTGGTGGCAGTGCCACCTCGTGCGTCGATGACCATCTGTTCGGTGAAGTAGAGATTTTTTCCGGGGAAGGCGTCGTGGACCTTCGTGAGGGCGTCGATGGTGCCGAGATAGAGATGAAAGCCGGAGCCGTCGACGAACTTCGCGGTCGCGGGGTCTTCGAGGATGGCAATGGGATAGTTGGGGTGGTCGCAGTTGTGATCGAAGAGGACGATTTTGGTGGAGAGGCCAGCTTTCTGTAGAGCGGGACCGAAGTTGTCTCGGATGAAAGTGCCTTCTTCGTCGGCGTCCACGACCATGGAGGGGGTGTTCTTGGGATTTTCGGGCTCGTTCTGGATGGTGATGGTGTCGATGTTGATGCCTTCCTGCTTCATCCCCTCGAGGTACTTTACGAGGTAAGCAGCATAGGCGGGATAGAACTGCGGCCGCAGCTTGCCGCCTTTGGGATCGTCGTTGGTCTTCATCCATGCGGGCGCGGACCAGGGTGAGGCGAGGATCTTGACCTTCGGATCGATTGCGAGAATCTGTTTGAGGATGGGGATGACGTCGGCGCGGTCAGGGGCGAGGGAGAACTTTGCGAGCGCTGGGTCGGTCTCGCCTGCTGGCATGTCGTCGTAGGAGAAGACGTGGTCGTTCAGGTCGGACGAGCCGATGCTGACGCGAAGGTAGCTGACGCCGATGCTGGAGCCCTTTGTGGCGAAGAGCTCATGCAGAATTGCAGCGCGGGCCGATGGGGTCATTCGCATGAGGAGCTGAGCGCTGCCGCCGGTCAGGGCGTAGCCGAAGCCGTCGATGGTCTGGAATGTTTTTGTGTCGTCTACGTCGATGACAGAGCCCGAGGCGGGAGCTGAGGTGAAGCGCGGCTTGGCTTTCTGCTGCGCGAAGAGGGAGGCGCCATCGGGAGTCGTGAGCCACTCGCCTGCGCTCTTCTGTGCTCGTGAGGTTTGCCCGGCGATGAGAACAGCGAGTGCGAGGAGATTGATCTTGAGGCGCATTATTCCCCGATTCCTGGTTTAGGTGAGTTGCAGGGTCCACAGGTCGTGAAGATGCACGACTCCTTCGACCTGACCCGCTGGCGCAATGACGATGAGCGAGGTGATTTTTCGCTCTTCCATCAGAGCGAGGGCGGAGGCGGCGAGAGCGTTGGCGTCGATAGTGAGGGGACTGGGGTTCATGATCTCGCCGGCGGTGTGTTCGAGAGCATGGGAGCCGTCGTGTTCGAGCAGGCGGCGGAGATCGCCGTCGGAGATCATGCCAGCTAGTTTGTTGTCTGCGGCCAGGACGGTGGTCATGCCGAGTTTCTTGCGTGACATCTCGTAGATGACTTGCGTCATGGGAGTGGAAGGCGAGACCTGGGGTAGGGCATCGCCGGAATGCATCAGTTCGCGGACGCGGGCGAGGCGTTTGCCGATGCGGCCGCCGGGATGAAGATCGGCGAAGTCCTCGGCCTTCCAGCCGCGGCGGCGGCTTACTTCGAGGGCGAGGGCGTCGCCGAGGGCGAGCATGACGGTGGTGGAGGCGGTTGGGGCGAGGTTGAGCGGGCAGGCTTCGACGGATACGCCGGTGTCGAGAAAGATGTCGCTCGCCTGGGCGAGGGTCGAGGTGGCGCAGCCGCCGATGGTGATGAGGGTGGTCTTGAGGCGGTCGAGGGTGGGGAGGAGACGCAGGAGCTCTTCGGTCTCGCCGCTGTAGGAGAGTGCGATGACGACATCTCCCGCTGCGAGCATACCGAGATCGCCGTGGATGGCTTCGGCTGCGTGGAGGAAATGAGCCTGGGTGCCGGTGGAGCGGAGGGTTGCGGCGATCTTGCGGGCGATGATGCCGCTTTTGCCGATGCCGGTGAGGATGATGTGGGTCTGCTTCTCTACGGATTGGAGCAGGATGTCGACGACCCTGGTAAAGGGATCGAGCATGGCGCCGTCGAGACGCAGAGCGAGTTCATTCAGCGCGGCAGCTTCGATGCGCACGAACTCTGAGGGGCGCTGAGGGTCGGACGGTCTAAGTGTCTCTTTCGACATGCGGCGAACCATGTCGATGCTAGCAGAGGCGTAGACCTGGATCATCTGCAGATGCGGTTTCCTTGTATCGTACAGACGGTTTTCGCGTCTAATCCAGATAGAATTAAGGGCGGCGGAAGTGTGCCGGAAGGATGTTGAGCGTGAAGCGGAACGTATTGGTGTTCGGTGTGATGGTGGTTGGGATCGCGCTCCTGTTGTGGGCGGGATGGCATAACCTGCGCGAGCGGCGGAAGGCGATGCAGGAGGCTGAGGCGAGCCATGTGGTTTTGACGCCGGCCAAGCCTGGAGACGCGGCCGACGTCCCGGCTGCAGACGACCCCGGAATGCCGCACCTGCGTGGGAAGATTGCGCCGGACTTCACGCTTGCCACTTTGGATGGGAAGAAGGTTTCGCTCAGCGACTTCAAGGGGCGGCCTGTGCTGGTGAACTTCTGGGCGACATGGTGCGCTCCGTGCAAGGTTGAGATGCCGTGGTTTGAGGAGTTTCAGAAGCAGTATGCCGCCCAGGGGTTTGAGATTCTTGGCCTCACGGACGACGCCGATGCGGGGAATGAGGCGATTGCGAAGGTTGTCAAGAAGTCCGGCGTGACCTATCCGATTCTGTTGACGGACGGGAAGGTGCAGAAGGCCTATGGTGGGTTGGACTACTTGCCGGTTTCGTTTTATGTCGATCGGAACGGGGTGGTGGTTGAGGAGACCGCAGGGCTTGGCAGCAAGGATGAGATTGAGGCTCATATCAAAAAGGCGATCGCTTCAGGGGCGACGCCGGGAACGGGTGGGCAGTGATACGGATCGGGATTGCGCTGGTGGGATTGTTGATGGCACCGCTTGGGCAGGTTGGCAGTCTGGATGCCCCTGCTCCCAAGCCCAAGTCGTATGTGGTCTATGCGGCTGAGCAACAGGTTATTGCGGCGGGGAAGAAGAGCGTGCTGGAGCTGCACTTTCGCGTGGTGGATGGGTTCCATGTGAACTCGCATACGCCGAAGTCGGAGCTGCTCATTCCGACGCAGATTGTGCTTCAGCCGGCGGCGGGTGTGAAGGCAGATGCGGTCGAGTACCCCGCCGGGACTTCGTATAGCTTCAGCTTCGATCCTACGGAGAAGCTGGACGTTTACTCTGGCGCGTTCACAGTGAAGCTGCCTGTGGTGGCTGAAGCGGGGTCCCATACGATTGCCGGGACGCTGCGGTATCAGGCTTGCGATCATGCTGCGTGCTATCCGCCCAAGAGTCTGCCGGTTGAGGTTCTCTTCACGGCGAAGTAGCTTGCGGTGTCTCGGCGGGTGTTGGTTGGTTCGGTACTCCTGTCTTCGATTGCGTTGCGGCGGTGGCATGATGAGAGGAGCACGAGAGACAGGAGTGGGTGGATGGAAGAGTTTCGCAGACTGACGCGGCTGCCGGCGTATGTGTTCAACATCACGAGTGAGTTGAAGGCTGCGGCGCGCAAGCGGGGCGAGGATATTGTTGACTTCGGAATGGGAAATCCCGATGGAGCCACGCCGAAGCACATCGTCGACAAGCTGATTGAGGCGGCGCAGAGGACGACGACGCACCGGTATTCGCTGTCGAAGGGCGTTCCGCGGCTGCGGAAGGCGATCTGTAATTGGTACAAGACGCGCTATGACGTGGATCTCGATCCCGAGACGGAGGCGATTGTCACGATCGGGTCGAAGGAGGGGATCGCACACCTTTGTCTCGCGGTGCTCGACGATGAGGACACGGTGGCAGTGCCGAATCCCAGCTATCCCATTCATATTTTCGGACCGGTGATTGCGGGATCGAAGGTGCAGAGCATTGCGCTGGAGGGAACGGATGAGGCTTCTCTGATTGAGAAGTTGGAGTTTGACCTGCCGCGAATGAATCCCCGGCCGAAGCTGCTGATCCTGAACTTTCCGGCGAATCCGACGACGCAGTGCGTAACGCTCTCGTTCTTTGAGCGCGTGGTTGCACTGTGCCGGGAGCTTGGGATCTACCTGATTCACGATCTGGCTTACGCAGACTTGGTGTTCGACGGTTATCGCGCGCCCAGCGTGTTGGAAGTTCCGGGCGCAAAGGATGTTGCAGTTGAGTTTTTTACGCTTTCGAAGAGCTACAACATGCCGGGGTGGCGGGTGGGTTTCATGGTGGGGAACAAGAAGCTGGTGGCGGCGCTGGGTCGCATCAAGAGTTACTTCGATTACGGGACGTTTACGCCAATCCAAGTAGCGGCGATTGCTGCGCTGGAAGGGCCGCAGGAGTGTGTGCGCGAGATCGTCGAGAACTACAAGTGCCGGCGCGACGTGCTGGTGCCGGGGTTGAACAAGCTGGGATGGCCGGTGGAGCTTCCAAAGGCGACGATGTTTGCGTGGGCGAAGATCCCGGAGCAGTATCGCGGGCTCGGGTCAGTCGAATTCTCGAAGCGGCTGCTGCTCGAGGCGAAGGTCGCGGTCAGCCCGGGGGTTGGGTTTGGGGAGCACGGGGACGGGTACGTGCGGTTCTCGCTGATCGAGAATGAGGAGCGCACTCGTCAGGCTCTGCGCGGGATCAAACAGATGTTTCGGAATGGGTAGATTGAACCTTTACGAGGCGTTCTCCCGACAGTCGCACAAAATGAATTTTTGGCTTGGCGCAGGACTGCCTCATTCGCGCTGAATGAGGCAGCGCTGCGATGAGGCAGTCAGCGAGCTGATTGGGTAAGGATATCCACTGTGACGGTGGTCGTCTGGGTTACGCCTCCGCCGGTTCCGGTGATCGTGATGGTGTGATTGCCGAGATTGGCTGACCTCGAGGCAGTAACCGTCATAGTGGAGGAACCTGATCCCGGTGCGGTGATGGATTTCGGACTGAAGGTTACGCTCAGACCGTTCCCTTGTCCGGAAACCGAGAGGGAGATGGCGGAGCTAAAGCCGCCCGCGACCGCCGTGGTCACCGTAGAGGAGCCAGAGGACCTCCTGGCTACCGTGATGGAGCCAGGCGAGGCGGATAGGGTGAAACTGGGTTGAACGGCTGCGGTTACGGTGAGGGAGATGGCGGTGGATTCGGTGAGGCCGCCGCCTGTTCCGGTAACGGTGATGGAGTAGGTGCCGGGCGCGACGGTCGAGGCGACGCTGATGGTGGCGGCGGAGGAGCCGGAGCCCGGCGCAGTGATCGAGGTCGGGTTGAAGGTGACGGTGATGCCGGATGCGGCCGAGGCAGAGAGTGCTATGGCCGAGTTGAAGCCTCCGGAGACCGCTGTGGTGATGGTGGAGGATCCGCTGTTGCCAACCTTTACGGAGAGCGATGAGGCCGATGCGGAGATGGTGAAGGCAGGAGTCTGTGTCGTGGAGCCGGTGAGCGCGGCGATGAGGCCGGCGTTGGGGCTGCCCCATCCGGTGACTAAGTCGTAGCCGGTGACGGCGGAGTAGCTACCGGAGGTGCCGCTCGCGATGTCGTGGAAGTCAGCCGCATAGGCGGACGTCACGTTCTGCGAGTAGATGGTGGGGTTGAGGAAGCCGATAAACGGCTGGCTGTTAGCGGTGAGCTGCTGGTTGACGAGCGCGATGTATCCGGCCCACATAGGCGCGGCGAAGCTGGTGCCGCCGTACTCGTTGGCAAGGCAGGCAGTCTGGTCGGCGCAGGTGTAGAAGGTGAAGTTGGCGTTGGCGGAGACATCGGGGCCGTTACGCAGCGTGGTCGAACCCTTGTTGCTGGAATTGATGACGCCGGAGAGCTGCTGCCATGCGGGAATGGCAATGCTGTCGGGCGAGATGCCGCCGCCCGAGTCGACCCATGCGGTCTCAGATTGCCAGGTGCCGGCTGCACCTGAGGTGACGAGGTCGGTGCCGCCGACGGAGACGACGTTGGCGTCGTCGGCGGGCCATGCTTCATTTCTCTTGGACCAGGTGGAGCTGTCGCCTGAAGCGGCGAAGAAGTTCTGGCCTTGCACTGCCATCTTCTTGAAGTAGGGGTCGAGAGTGTTGGGATCCGCAGGCGTCCATCCCCATGAGCAGCCGATGGTCGTCGGGAGGGGATTGTGGCTGGTCATAGCGCTGATGATGGCGGTGTCGGTGGAGCCCACGTACATGACGAGGCTGGCAAGCCCGGGGGCCATGCCGATGGCCTGAGTCATGTCGAGGGTCTGCTCGGTGTCGTCGCAGTTGCCGCCGGCTTTGGTGTCGACGCAGGAGGTGCTTGTGCCATCAGTGGAGAGCAGGGTGATGGGGACGTTGTTGGTCTGACCGGTGTTCTTGAAGTACGTGTTGAGGTCGGCGAGATCGGTGCCGAGGTATTCGAGCAGGCCGAGGTTCTGTCCGGAGCCGGTAAGGGGTCCGCCGCCGTAGTAGGCAGCACGCATGTCGCTGCCGAGGAAGGACGCCGATGGGCCGGAGCCGGTGGTGGCGTGCGAGACGACTTTGCTGGCGTCGATTCCGTTTGCCTCAGCGTAGTCGCTCTTTTTCACGAGCATCGTGTGCGGGATTGAGTAGTTGTCGAGGCCGGAGACGTGCCAGAGATCGAAGGGAAGGTCGGTTGTTGGTTCGCTATCTGGTGCGTAGAAGGTGCGGCCTTCGGTGGGATGCTGGTAATTGCGCATGTGGAGACTGAAGGCGGTCTCGACGGCGGAGACGGGGCCGCGGATTTCGACGTTCATGCCGTCGCGGCTGCCGCCGATGACGGTGAAGCCGTTGAGCTTGGCGAAGTTGACGACGTCGTCGTATTGAGCTTGCGTGGGGCCGAATCTTTCGGTGAACTCGGAGACGGTGAGGAAGTGCCGGTAAGAGGCGCTCTTCGGGTCGTAGAGCGCAGTCAGGAAGTTGTCGAGGCCGGCGGGATCGCTCAGCGGCAGTACAATGTTGAGGTTCATGATCTGATCGGCCGGAAGACGGCCGACAGACTGTGCTCGTCCGCTGCGGACGTCTTCGCGGAGATGATGGGTCAGCACGGATTGTGCGTAGAGGGCAGGGGCAGACAGGCACGCGGCAAGGGTAAGGAGCGGGAAGGTAAGTCTTCGCACGATGGTTTCTCCTGAGGGGGGCCCGTTGACTCGTCTTTGGAAGGCAATTGTCGGCCTCGGGAGCAAGAGTGTCAACGAAATTGCTCAAGCAGCAGGATCAAGCTGCGGTTCTCATTCGCTTTGAATTTGCGCGCTTTGCCGTGCCCTGCCGGAGCTATAATTCCTCGGGTTACGGAGATCATCTATGGTGCGTGCGCTAGCGGCTGCGGGGTTGTTGACGTTGGGGTTCGTTATTTCCGCGAATGCCCAAGGTCGTGGAGGAGCCTCGTCCGGTGGGGGCCCGCCTTCAAACCCGAACGTGGAAATGACAAGCGGTGTCGGCAAGTATGCCAATTGGGACCAGTTGGCGGCGCATCAGCATGGGAGCCTCTATTTTGCGGGCAAAGTAGTGATGGGTGCAGGCAGCCTGCCCTGGGATCCGATCCCGGTCATCGTGACCTGCAATAACGTGGTTCGCTATGATACGCACACTGACGCGAAGGGCTCGTTTGAGATTGAAGCGGCGGCGAAAGAGAGCGAGGTGTCTCCGGGAGTGACCAGTTCTAATCGGCTTACGCCGACCCAGTTGGTCGGATGTACGGTTCATGCGTCGCTCGAAGGCTTTCAATCCAGTACGCTGACGATTCAGAACAACTCCATCGTCGACAATCCGGATATCGGCACGATCTCATTGCATCTTGACGAGAAGGCGTCAGGCTTCGCCGTGAGCACGTCGACTGCGTCCGCTTCGAAAGACGCTCTGAAGTTTTATGACAAGGCCCATTCTGAGGCGATGAGCCGGCACTTTGACAGTGCGCAGCATGATCTCGAGAAAGCGGTGCAGGCTGACCCGAAGTTTGCAGAGGCCTGGTACCAACTGGGCAAGATCGATGAGGTGGTGAAGCCGCAGGAAGCTGCTGCCGCCTATTCCAAAGCCGCGGCTGCCGATCCACTTTTTTCTCCACCGTATGTTCGCATCGCGGAGCTGGCGGCGCAGCAGAAGAAGTGGCAGGAGGTAGTCGACGCCACCGATCATGCTTTGAAGCTTGACCCGGCGGGAACTCCGGCGATCTGGTATTTCAGCGCCGTGGGCAACTTCAATCTCGGTAACAAAACGGTCGCCGAGGCCAATGCCAAAACGGCCTTGGCGATGGATCCGAGCCACACGGCTCCGAATACCGAGCAGATGTTGGCCGTAATTCTTGCGTCAAGGGGCGATTATGCCGGAGCACTGCAGCATCTGCGAAACAGCCTGACCTATCTCCCGCCGGGGCCCAATGCGGACATGGTGAAGCAGCAGGTTGCGCAGTTGGAAAAAATGGTTCCGGCGTCGGCGACAAAGTAAGACTACTTCTTCTGCGCAGCCAACTTTTTCTGCGCTTCGAGGAATCGGCGCATCCGGTCGAGCGAGCGGGCTTTGCCGAAGACGACCATGCTTTCGAGCAACGGCGGCGACGTGGTGCTCCCCGTGATGATGGCGCGGAGAAGCATGAAGTTCTCCTTGACCGACCAGGATTTTTCTTCGCCGAGTTTTTTTAGCGCGGGCTCGAGGGCTTCGTGGGTCCAGTCATTGGCTTCGAGCACGGTGAGTTGGTCGGCGGCGAAGTTGAGCGTCTCTTCCAGAGTGCGTTTTTTAGGGAGGAAGACCTCAGGTGCAGGTAGGACATCGTCGCGGAGGAAGAAGGTGGTGAGATCGCCGAACTGGCCGAGGGTCTCGATGCGGGACTGGATGAGTGGGGCGATCAGGCCGAGGTATTCGTCGCTCAGGACGTTGGTGCGGAGAGCGGCGTAGAAGGCCTCGGGTGAAAGCGCACGGAGATATTCGCCGTTGAGCCATTTGAGCTTGGTGAGATCGAAGACGGGGCCGCCGAGGCGAATGTTTTTTACGTCGAAGCGCTCGACCATCTCGGCGAGGGAGAATTTTTCGGCTACGGGGCCGGTGGATTCAGGCATGCCGCCGCCCATGAGGCCGAGGAAGTTGATGACGGCTTCGGGGAGGAAGCCGCTCTCGCGGTAGTAGACGAGGGAGACGGGATTTTTGCGCTTGGATATCTTGGACTTGTCCAGATTGCGCAGCAGCGGCATGTGCCAGAAGCGCGGCAGCTGCCAGCCGAATGCCTTGTAGAGCAGGACGTGCTTCGGTGTTGATGAGATCCACTCTTCGGCGCGAATGACGTCGGTGATGCCCATGAGGTGGTCGTCGACGACGTTGGCGAGATGGTAGGTAGGGAAGCCGTCGGACTTCATGAGGACCTGGTCGTCGACGTTCGAGTGCTCAAAGGTGATGTCGCCGCGGAGTTCATCGCGGAAAGTCGTCGAGGCGGTTTGGTCGCCAGGATGTGGTGGCACCTTCATGCGGACGACGTAGGCCCGGCCCTCGGCGAGGTAGGCGTCGATCTGCGACTGGGTGAGTTCGCGGTGCGCTCCGTCGTAGCGTGGCGGGAGTCTTGCAGCGACTTGGCGCTGCTTCAGAGCCTCTAACTCTTCAGCCGTTTCGAAGGCACGGTATGCGGTGCCGTTTTTCAGGAGGAGCTCTACATGCTCGCGATAGATGTGGGTGCGCTCGGATTGGCGATAGGGGCCATATGGCCCGCCGACATCGGGGCCCTCATCCCAGGTGAGTCCGAGCCAGTGGAGCGCGTCGAAGATCATCTGCTCGGAGGTTGCGACGAAGCGGGCGCGGTCGGTGTCCTCGATGCGGAGGACGAATTTGCCGTTGCGCTGTTTGGCGTAGAGATAGTTGATGAGGCCGATATAGGCGGTGCCGACGTGGGGGTCGCCTGTGGGCGAGGGAGCGACGCGGACACGTACGGGGGCTTCGGAGTTGGTGAGGCTATTCGTCATAAGGGCCAAATTTAAATGCTAGCAGAGGGGGTTGGGGCTTCTGCTGAGAAGCGCGCACTGCGGACGGCGGCGGCAAGCGTGTCGAGAGCGGCTTTGGTTTCGTTCCAGTCGATGCAGGCGTCCGTGATCGATTGGCCGTAGACGAGCTCTTTGCCGGGGGCGAATTTCTGTGCGCCAGCGACGAGGTTGCTCTCGAGCATCACGCCGATAATGCGATCTTCCCCCCCGGCGATCTGCTCCGCAACATTGCGGCACACTGCTGACTGGCGGGTGTGGTCCTTGTTGCTGTTGGCGTGGCTGCAGTCGATCATGACCTGCGGGCGCAGCCCCGCGGCTTCCATCTGCTCGCAAGTGGATTGAACAGACGCGGCGTCGTAGTTGGTGGTGTTGCGGCCGCCGCGCAGAATGATGTGGCAGTCGCGATTTCCCTTCGTCACGAAGATGGCCGTCTGGCCGTGCTTGGTGTGGCCGAGGAAGTTATGCGACTGACCGGCGGAGAGGATCGCTTCGATAGCGATCTGGACGTTGCCCGAGGTTCCATTCTTGAAGCCGACGGGGCAGGAGATGCCTGAGACCAACTCGCGATGCACTTGGCTCTCCGTGGTCCGCGCGCCGATGGCTCCCCAACTGACGAGCGACGAGATGTATTGCGGCGAGATCATGTCAAGAAACTCGGTGCCTGCAGGGACGCCCATGTTGCCGAGGTCGAGTAGCAGATGCCGCGCCTTGCGGAGACCGTCATTGATCTGGAACGACTCGTTGAGGTAGGGATCGTTGATCAGGCCCTTCCAGCCGAGGGTTGTGCGAGGCTTCTCAAAGTACACGCGCATGACGAGGCAGAGCTCGTTCGCGTACTCGGGGATGGCGGCTTTGAGCAGCTCGGCGTATTCGCGCGCGGCCTTGGTGTCGTGAATAGAGCAGGGGCCGACGACAACGAGCAGCCGTTGGTCCTTGCCTTGGAGAATATTGACGATCTCGTTGCGGGCTTTGTAGACGGTGGCCGAGGCCTCCTCGGTGATCGGCAGCTCTTCTTCAAGAAAAGCAGGCGGGAGGACAACTTTCGTCCAGGTTATACGGAGATCATCTGTGGGATAGAGCATGGTTTTCATGATGTGCATGACGCCGGAAGATGGAACAGCCAGGCAATTCGTATTCTTCTATCTTATAGCCTCTTGGCCCAATTCCTAAGCGCATGGGCGAAGGTGATTCGCAGCGGCTAGAATGATAAAGCAGGGTCTTTGGTCGACAGACCACCCCCCAACAGAAAGGTTGTCCCGTGAAGGCATTGGTAAAGAGCCGCGAAGAGCGCGGTCTGTGGCTGGAAGACGTTCCCGAACCAGAGATGGGCATTAACGATGTGAAGATTCGCGTCCTCAAGACGGGAATCTGCGGTACGGATCTGCATATTTACGACTGGGACGCATGGGCGCGGTCGACGATCCGGAAGGGACTAACGATTGGGCATGAGTTTGTCGGCGAGGTCGTGGCCGTCGGATCGAACGTGAACGACATTCCGATTGGACAACTCGTCAGTGGGGAGGGCCATGTCGTCTGCGGGCGCTGCCGGAACTGTCTCGCCGGAAGACGGCATCTTTGTGCACACACATTAGGTGTGGGAGTGAACCGCAACGGCGCGTTCGCAGAGTACGTTGTGCTGCCGATGTCGAATATCTGGATTCACAGCCCGGGCGTGCCGCATGAAATCGCCGCGATCTTCGATCCCCTTGGCAATGCGGTCCACACCGCGCTGGCGTTTCCGGTGCTGGGCGAAGATGTACTGGTCACCGGTGCAGGGCCGATCGGCATTATGGCGGCCGCTGTGGCGAAACACGCGGGCGCACGCTACGTTGTCATCTCCGACCCGAACGAATACCGGCGCAAGCTGGCCGAAAAGGTTGGCGTAACGTTGGCGGTTGATCCGCGGGCTACTCCGCTCAAGGAGATTCAGAAGCAGCTCAAGATGCAGGAAGGCTTCGACGTGGGCCTCGAGATGTCGGGCAACCCCTCGGCGTTTCGCGAGATGCTCGCGAATATGAGCCACGGCGCAAAGATCGCGATGCTCGGCATCCCGTCAGAAGATATCTCGATCAACTGGAACCAGGTGGTCTTCAACCAGCTCACCATCCGCGGAATCTACGGACGCGAGATGTACGAGACCTGGTACAAGATGACTGTCATGCTCGAGAGCGGATTGGATATCTCGGGAGTCATTACTCACAGGATGAACTGGCGAGACTATGAGGATGGCTTCGCCGCGATGCGCTCAGGTAATTCGGGCAAGGTTATTCTGGACTGGCGAGACGTAGGGTAGACGGCGGTTTGCGACTCACCCACAAAAGCAACTAAAAAAGTTACGAATACCTTGAGATGACCGGAGGATCAACATGCAGAATCGCATTCTCGGCACGACGATGCCTGTACTTGAGTTCGCTCTCGGACCCAACGACGCGGTCATCTCTGAGGCGGGCGAGCTTTCGTGGATGTCCGCGTCGATTCAGATGACGACGCATACGCAGCACGCGGGCGGCGGTGGGTTCTTCGGAGCGATCAAGCGCGTCGCCGGTGGCGGCTCACTCTTCATGACGGAGTACCGCGCGGTTGGCACGCCGGGTGAGGTTGCATTTGCCACGCGGGTTCCGGGACATATTGTGCCGGTAGAAGTGAACGCCGGAAACGAGTACATGGTGCACCGGCACGGATTTCTCTGCGCCACCGCAGGCATCGAGCTTGGCTTCGGATTTCAGCAGTCTCTCGGCGCGGGCGTCTTTGGCGGCAGCGGTTTTGTTCTGCAGAAGGTCAGCGGGCAAGGAGTCGCCTGGCTCGAACTCTCCGGCGAGCTGGTGATAAAAGATCTCGCTCCCGGCGAAGTGCTCCGCGTACATCCCGGCCACGTTGGCGCCTTCCAGGCCAGCGTAGGATTCCAGATTCAGCGTGTCCCGGGAATTAAAAATCTGATCTTCGGCGGCGATGGAATCTTTCTCGCCGCTCTTACCGGTCCTGGCCGCGTGTGGCTGCAGACGCTGCCTATCTCGAAGCTCGCGCACCAGATTCAGGAGTACTTGCCGCGCGAGCGACAAGTTGAGCAGACCACGGAAGCCGGTGTCGTCGGCGGCATCGTCGGTTCGATTCTCAAGGGCATGTAGTCGCCCGCTGAGCGAGCCCGTTATTCAGCGCGCAACGCCTCCACTGGATTCACCGAGGCGGCTCTCCGAGCAGGGAAATAGCTCGCCAGCAACGCCGATGCGCCGAGCAGAATAGCCACTGCCGCCAACGTGGCCACGTCCCAGGTATGGATGCCAAACAGAAGTTTCTGCATCAGGGTCGCAACCGCGATTGCACATACAAGTCCTGCCAGTATTCCTGCGCCGGTCAGCCTTCCAGCCTCTTTCAGGATCATCCGGTACACGGAACTCTGTTGCGCGCCAAGTGCCATGCGAACGCCGATCTCCCGTGTTCTCTGGCTCACCGAATATGCGATCACCCCATAAAGGCCGACCACGCCAAGCAACAGCGCCAGGGCGGCAAATCCCCCGACAAGCCACGCCGATGAGCGATGCAGATAGGCGGTCTGCGACGTGTTGATCCGCTGCATCATGGTGGCCTCGTCGAAGACGCCGATGCCCGGGTCAAACTGACGAATGGCTGCGGTCAAAGTCGGAAGGATCGATTTCTCGTCCTGCGAGGTACGCACGACGAGCGAGAGATAGTTGTCCGGAGACTGGTTCAGAGGATCATATTGAGCTGGCCATACCTCCGAGTCGAGCGTGCCTTCCCTCACATCATCCACGACGCCGATGATCTCGCGAAGGGACTTGGGCGTCAGCTCAGTGTCGCCCATCTTCTGGCCGACAGGATCTTCACCCGGGAAGTACAGCCGCGCAAGCGCCTTGTTGATGACCACCACCTTCGGTTTCGAGTCGTCTTCGTCGTCGGCGAAGAACCGGCCTTTCACCAGCTTTGCCTGTAGGGTTTTGAAATAGTCCGCGCTTACCTCGCGTTGGTTCACTTCGTTGTGCTCTCCGTTGTACGGCTTGCCGACAAACCGGATCCAGTTCGTATTGCCGTTGTAATCCACCGGCAGCACCGTGGTCAGGCCTGCGGATCTTACGCCGGGCAAGTTCGAGAGACGACGCAGAATCTCCCGGCTCGCCGCAGTCTGCTGCGGATCCTTCGGGTAGGTGGTTTCGGGCAGCACGAGCTGCAAGGTGGCCAGATGATCGGGCTGAAATCCAAGTTCCACATGAAGCAGTTTGTAGAAGCTTTTACCAAGCAACCCAGCACCCACAAGCAGCACCACTGCAATCGCCAACTCGACGACGACGAGGTTCGCGCCAAACCTTCTCCAGAACATTCCTGCGGAGGTTCGGCCTCCCTCGGTCAATCCGTCGCGCAACTGTGTCAACGGTAGTCGCAGCACCGGAGTCGCAGTGAACAGGATTGCAGCCAGCGCGGCAATGGCTGCTGCAAACATCACCACATGCGGATTCAATCGAATGCCGGCGAGATAAGGCATATAGGCCAACATGTCCTTCGAAAGCAGGTGAAGAAGAACCTGCATGGCGCCATAGGCGAAAAGAAGACCAAGCAGTCCGCCGGCCAACACCAGGACCATTGCCTCTGTTGTGAACTGACGAGCCAACCGCGATCGTGAGGCTCCCAGCGCGCCTCGCACTGCGATCTCGCGTTTCCGCGCCTCCGAGCGTACCAGGAGCAGGCTCGATACATTGACGCACGCAATCGCAAACAACAGGGCTGCTCCTCCGAGCAGAACCAACAGCATGGGGCGGATCTCTCCCACTATGACCTCGGAGAGCGGCAGTACGCTCGCGCCCTGTCCTCGATTAGTACCCGGATATTGTGCTTCTAAGTGCTTCGCGATGGAGGTCATGTCGGCAAGCGCCATCTGAAGCGTCACGCCGTCCTTCAATCGCGCTACGCCGTAGAGATTGTGGCAGCCGCGTCTCTTTTCGCAGCCGGTCAGGGTATGGATCGTGGCCCAGAACTCCGCCTTGCCTCTCGGCGCAAACTGAAAGGTCGGTGGCAACACGCCGATGATGGTGTTAGGTTTTCCATCCAGCCTGACAGTCTGGCCGATGATGTCTTTTCTCCCGCCGAACCGTTCCTGCCAGGTCTGGTAGGTCGCGATCACATTGTCGCTTGCGCCCGGTTGGTCCTCACCATCGTAGAAATCGCGACCGAGCATGGGAGTGATGCCGAGAATGCGGAAGAATCCTGCGCTGACTCGTGCTGCCGTCACGGGCTCGACACCGGAAGGTGTGTTCATCAGGTATCCCGTTCCGGTATACGCCTCAAACGCGCTGAAGCTCCTATTCATCTTCTTCCAGTCGACGTAGTCCTCATAGGAGAGGTTAGAGCGCGGAAACATCTTCGCCGACTCATTGACGTCAATCAGACGACTCGGATCGCGGTATGGCAATGGCTTGATCAGTGCCGCGTCAACAAAGGCAAAGATGGCTACGCTGGCGCCAATTCCCAGCGCGAGCATGAGAATCGCGGTCAGAGTAAAGCCGGGACTGCGACGCAGTTGGCGGAGTGCGAAGTGCAAGTCCTGAAGGATCGTCTCGAAGCGGAAGCCCATCACTTCGTAGCTCTTTTCTTTCAGGCGAGTGGAATTTCCGAACTCACGCGCTGCAGTGTGATGAGCTGCGTCCGGAGCCAAGCCCGCCTCGCGAAGCTCCTTTTCTTTCTGTTCGCGATGGAAAGCCATCTCTTCTTCCAGGTCGTTGCTGAATCGTTCGCGGCGGAGCAAGGTGCCGAGTTTTTTGAAGAAGCGCGCGATGGGGTCCATGGGAAACTCCTATGCGTCCTGCATGACACGAGTGATGGCGGTGATCATGGTCTCGAACTGCGACTGCTCAAGGCCCAGTTGCTTGCGACCCGCGGCAGTCAGGGTGTAGAAGCGGGCGCGCCGGTTGGTCTCAGTGGATCGCCACTCGGCCTTGACCCAGCTTTGCAACAGCAGACGCTGCAGCGCAGGGTAAAGCGAGCCCTCTTCGACGGTGAGAACGTCATCGGAGGCGCGTTTGATCGAAGAGGCGATACCGTAGCCGTGCTGCGGACCTCGGGTCAAGGTCTTCAGGATCATCATGTCGAGAGTGCCGGGCATCAGGTCGGATTTCTTTGGCATGGTTCTATCCATAGATGATCTATGGATAGAACGTCAATAGCGGTGGGAAAGTTCCGTGATTTTTTTGAGGGACGTTGTTCGTTGCGTTCCCAGGGCCTATATCCTAGAAAAGAATGGCTCCTTTTCTAAAGCTTGCACACGTAAACGTGGCTCGTGGGGACAACGTCGTCCTGCATGACATCAATTTGACCGTGGATACCGGGGAACATATTGCGATCCTCGGGCCGAACGGCTGCGGCAAATCAACCCTGATCAAAACAATTACCTGCGAGTGCTATCCGATCGTCTCGCCTGAGACCTCCGTCAGCATCTTTGGGCGAGAGCGGTGGGATTTGACGGAGTTGAAGAAGCGGCTTGGCGTGGTGTCGGCTGAATTGCCCGGAAGACCCACGCTTGAGACAACCGGACGCGATGCCGTCATCACCGGATTCTTTTCGAGCAGCACCCTCTGGCCAAACCTTACGGTGACTGAGGAGATGCGTGAGCGAGCGCAGAAAGTGCTTGAACAAGTGGATGCGGTGGGGATCGCCGAGAAGCCAGTCGGTCAGATGTCGGCAGGACAGCAGCGCCGCATCATGATTGGACGTGCTTTAGTGGCTTCGTCGCAGATGCTCCTGCTGGATGAGCCGTCGAATGCGCTGGATACTCGCAGCCCAGGCCGATCTGCGCAATCTCCTTAGCAAACTGGCGCAAGAGGGAACCGGGATTCTGCTGATTACGCATCACATCGCCGACATCCTGCCCGAGATCGACCGGATCCTGATGATGAAGGATGGGCAGATCGTCGCCGATGGGCCGAAGCACGAACTCCTGACAGCGAACCGCCTCAAGGAGCTGTTCAAGACGGAGATTCAAATCTCAGAACGGGACGGTTTTTACCACGCGTGGTAAGAAAATTTTAAAGAAGTGGCATGTTTTTCGTTGCCCAAAAACGTGGTGCAAACAACCACGTTTTGACCACAAAAAACCATCCAGAAACCATCAAAACACCACGTTTTTTCGCTGTGGAAATCTCCAGAACGCCTCTAAAAACAGCCTCTCCACCACAAAGAGGAAAAATCCATCAGACGCGAGGGAGTAATCGTGCCGGTCTGCAGCTTGACCAGCTCGGGTTGGGCTATGCGGCTGGGGCCGAGGACGGCGATCTTGGGCAGGGGGCCGCGGACCATGGCGACTTCGTCGCAGGCGTAGAGGCGCGGGCAGGTCTGGCAGTCCTTGTAGATCTTGTCGGGCAAGGTGGTGCGGTCGACGACGCGGAAGCCGAAGTGGAAGAAGAAGTCGGGGATGCGGGTGAAGAGGCAGACGGCGGTGACGGATTGTTCTTCGGCTTCTTCGAGGAGAGCGCGGAGGAGTTTGCCGCCTGCGCCCTGGCCCTTGGCTTCGGGTTTGACGACGATGGAGCGAACTTCGGCGAGGTGGGGGCCGTAGAGGTGGAGGGCTCCGCAGCCGAGGAAGACTCCGCCTGTTTCCCCAGAGACGGGGGATTCGGCTACGGCGAAGTCGCGGACGTTCTCGCATATTTCGGCGTAGCTGCGGCGGAGGAGGGTGCCGTCGCCGGAGAGGGAGTTGACGAGGTCGAAGATGTTGACGGCGTCGGGGAGCTTCGCTTTGCGCACGACCGCTCCGCCTTCGCGCAGGCGCGTTGAGGCGGTGGACTCACTTGCCGTCAACAGAGGCGAGGTGGGCAATGGTGCGGGCTCCTTTCTTTATTTTCGCAGACTGGGGAAAATTTCAATTTTGAAGTTCTACGCAGTGTTGAGTAATACGGTTCGCGCTTTGCGCGAATAACCCACCCTTCCGCAACGGGCGCGAAAGGATGGGCCACCCGGTTTATTGCCGGTTCGGATTATTTGGCGACACGGGATTTTGCCTCCTGGAGGGCGGTGCGGACTCGGGCGCGGGCGGTGCCGCCGATGACGTCGTGGCAGTCGAGCGTGGCTTCGAGGGTGATGGCGGCGTAGAAGTCTTCGCCGAACTGCGGGCTGATGCTGCGTAGCTCATCTAGTGTTAGATGCTGGAGCTCGCGGTTTGTTTCGAGGCCGAGGCGGACGGCGTTGCCGATGTGCTCGTGGGCTTTGCGGAAGGGGACGCCTTTGTTGGAGAGGTAGGTGGCGGCGGCCATGGCGTTGAGGTAGCCGGAGTGGGCGGCGGTCTTCATGTTTTCGTAGCGGAATTTGAGGGAAGCGGTGAAGGCTGGGAGGACGCTGAGGATGCCGGCGATGGTGTCGGCTGCGTCGAAGACTGGCTCCTGGCCTTCTTGCAGGTCTTTGTTGTAGGCGAGGGGGAGGCCTTTGATGAGGGTGGCTAGTGTGGTGGCCGCGCCGAGAAGGCGGCCGGATTTGCCTCGGATGAGTTCGGTGAGGTCGGGGTTTTTCTTTTGCGGCATCGCACTGGAGCCGGTGGAGAAGCGCTCGGGGAGGTCGAGGAAGCCGAACTCGGCGGTGGAGTAGAGGGTTAGTTCTTCGGCGAAGCGGGAGATGTGGATGCCGAGGGTGGCGATGGCTTGCGTGAATTCGAGGGCGAAGTCGCGGTCGCTGGTTGCGTCCATGCTGTTTGGCGTGGGGGCGTCGAAGCCGAGGGCGCGGGCGGCGATGGTGCGGTCGAGGGCGAGGGTTGCGCCTGCGACTGCGCCGGAGCCGAGGGGGCAGAGGTTCATGCGCTTGCGGGCGTCGGTGAGGCGGCTGGCGTCGCGCTCGATCATGGTGACGTAGGCGAGGAGCCAGTGGGCTACGAGGACGGGTTCGGCGCGCTGGAGGTGGGTGTAGGAGGGCATGGTGGCTTCGCCTGCGTGATTCGGCGAGGTCGATGAGGGCTTTGCGCCATGCGGTGAGGCCTGCGAGGGTGTTGTCGATGGCTTCGCGGACGAAGAGGCGCATGTCGGTGGCGATCTGCTCGTTGCGGCTGCGGCCGGTGTGGAGCTTGAGGGCGAGGTCGCCGATTTGTTTGGTGAGTTCGAGTTCGACGTAGTGGTGGACGTCTTCGGCCTGGGTGTTGGCGGTTACGATGGCCTCGCCTTGTTCGGCTTGCTAGTTTGGCTACGGCGCGGAGGCCTTCTTCCATTTGCAGGAGCTCTTCGCTGGTGAGGATGCCGGCGGCTTCGATGGCTCGGGCGTGGGCTATGCTGGCTTCGACTTCGTAGGGGACGAGGCGCCAGTCGAAGGGGAAGGAGCGCTGCCAGGATTCGAAGGTGCTGTCGAGTGGTTCGCGGAAGCGGCCGGACCACATCTTTGCGGGTTGTTGGATTCGACATTGTGACTCATTCTCAATCGTCAATGTGATTCTTAGGAGTCGGAGTCGAACTTTGAATCTGAGATATGGATCCCTCATCTAACTGGTAGCGTTTTACCGTCTCTTTCAGCTCGATGAAGCTTGCGTGAAAGAGTCGTCTGACTGTCTTTAGCCACTCAGTGTCGGGAAGCTCAGTCGAGCTTGCGTTGACGCTTGGCAGATGGAGAATAGTTTGAGACGTTCTGCCAGAACCGCATTCATCCTGTTGCATCAGTTCAGGCTTGTCGGATGTGCCAGTGGCATGTTGACAGGTGATCGGTGACGTTCACACGTGCCCAATGGCTGCACTGAGATCGATGCTTATGGGATCTTCGCCATAACCGAGGAGTTGGTCGAAAGATATCGATAAGTCGGATCGTGCTTTGGAGTAAGATCTCCTGATCCTCGGGCTTGATCACATTCTGGCGAAAGCCGACATGTTGTAGCAGACAGCAACAAAAGCCGTATAGCGTACGCGAACCACATCTTGCTGATTGTCGCGATTTGGACATCGTGTGAAGCGTCCTGAGGATGCTAAAGCCCGTCAGATTGTGCGGCAGTCTTCCGGGCTAATGGCCCTGAGCTATCTCGAAGCAACAGCAGAGCAGTTCCTTCGGAAATGACGAACAGAAAGCAAAGGCGAACAACGACAGGCGCGTCCATGCTGATCTTTACTGCAATAGGTGATGACGTTCTGCGATGTTAGCTACTTGTCGTTTCCGCTGTTGAGTTGGGGCATCTCGGAGCCTTTGCTTAGGGTGATTAGGCCGCTCTGGGCGTAGGTGATTAGCTTGGCGCGGGTGTCGGTGATGTCGAGGTTGCGCATGGTGAGTTGGCCGATGCGGTCGCGGGGGGAGAAGGTGGATTCGCCCTTTTCCATGGTGAGGCGCTCGGGGTGGAAGGTGAGGTTGGGTGAGGCGGTGTTGAGGATGGAGTAGTCGTTGCCGCGGCGGAGTTCGATTGTAACCTCGCCGGTTACAGGTTTGGCGACCCAGCGCTGGGCGGCTTCGCGGAGCATGATGGCCTGGGGGTCGAACCAGCGGCCCTGGTAGAGGAGGCGGCCTAGCTTGCGGCCGTTGTCGCGGTACTGCTCGATGGTGTCCTCGTTGTGGATGCCGGTGATGAGGCGCTCGTAGGCGATGAAGAGGAGAGCGAGGCCGGGTGACTCGTAGATGCCGCGGCTCTTGGCTTCGATGATGCGGTTTTCGATCTGGTCGCTCATGCCGAGGCCGTGGCGGCCGCCGATGCTGTTGGCTTCGAGCATGAGGGCTACGGGGTCGGAGAGCTCTTTGCCGTTGAGGGCGACGGGGAAGCCTTCTTCGAAGCGGATGGTGATCTCTTCGGGTTTGATGGTGACGTCGTCGCGCCAGAAGGCGGTGCCCATGATGGGGGCGACGATCTTCATGCTGGTGGTGAGGAGTTCGAGGTCCTTGGCTTCGTGGGTTGCGCCGAGGATGTTGGAGTCGGTGGAGTAGGCTTTTTCGGCGGACATCTTGTAGCCGAAGCCGGCCTTGGTCATGAAGGCGGACATCTCGGCGCGGCCGCCTAGCTCGTCGATGAAGGTGGGGTCGAGCCAGGGCTTGTAGACCTTGAGGTCGGGGTTGACGAGGAGGCCGTAGCGGTAGAAGCGCTCGATGTCGTTGCCTTTGAAGGTGGAGCCGTCGCCCCAGATGTTGACGTCGTCTTCCTTCATCGCCGTCACTAGCATTGTCCCGGTTACGGCTCGGCCGATGGGGGTGGTGTTGAAGTAGGTGACGCCGGCGGTGGTGATGTGGAAGGCGCCGGATTGGAGGGCGGCGATGCCTTCGCGAACGAGGGGGCCGCGGCAGTCGATGAGGCGGGCCTTTTCGGCGCCGTACTCGAGGGCTTTGCGGGGGATCTCGTCGTAGTCGGCTTCGTCGGGCTGGCCGAGGTTGGCGGTGTAGGCGTAGGGGAGGGCGCCCTTCTGCTTCATCCAGTGGAGCGCGGCGCTGGTGTCGAGGCCGCCGGAGAAGGCTATGCCGACTTTTTGGCCGAGGGGCAGGGATTCAAGAATTACGGACATGGTGGTGCAGACCTCAATGCTTGAGCAGATGCGCCAAAGAACTAGGCGTTGGTGCGTTTGCGGGTTTGAACTTTGCGGGCGTTGTTGATGCGCTTGGCTCCGCCGAGGAGCATGAGCAGGATGGCCTTCTGGGCGTGCATGCGGTTTTCGGCCTGATCGAAGACGATGGATTGCGGGCCGTCGAGGACTGCGTCGGTGACTTCGGCGTTGCGGTGGGCAGGGAGGCAGTGCATGAAGACGGCGTCGGGCTGCGCGTGGGCCATGAGGGCTTCGTTGACCTGGTAGGGCTTGAAGATGGGGGCGCGCTTGGTGGCTTCGTGCTCGAAGCCCATGCTGGTGCAGACGTCGGTGTAGACGGCGTCGGCTCCGGTGACGGCTTTGATGGGATCGTGGAGGAGGGTGATGCTGCCGCCGGTTTGTTCGGCGATCTCGATGGCCTTGTGGATGATTTCGAGCTTGGGTGCGAAGCCTTTGGGGGTGGCGACGCTGCAGTGTGCGCCGAGCTGCGCGGCGGTGAGCATGAGGGAGTGGCAGACGTTGTTGCCGTCGCCGACGTAGGCGAAGTGGAGGCCCTGCGCGGAGCCGAAGCGCTCTTCGAGGGTGAAGAAGTCGGCGATGGCCTGGCAGGGGTGCTCGAGGTCGGAGAGGGCGTTGATGACGGGGATGCTGGAGCAGGCGGCGATCTCGGTGATGGTCTCGTGCGAGTAGGTGCGGAGGACCATGATGGACATCCAGCGCTCGATGTTGTGGGCCATGTCGGCGAGGGATTCGCGTTCGCCGAGGGGCGACTGGGTCTGGTCGACGAAGATGGCGTTGCCGCCGAGGGTGTTGATGGCGGCCTCGAAGGTGAGGCGGGTGCGGAGGGAGGCCTTCTCGAAGAACATGACCATCTGGCGCGCGTCGAGGGCGTGGCGGAAGTCTTCGGGGTGGGTTTTTGACGGCGTGGGCGAGCTCCATGATGGCGGCCATCTCCTGGACGGTGAGGTCGGCGATGGAGCAGAGGTCGCGGCCGGTGAGACGCTTGGAGGCTTCGGCGAAGGCGGTGTCGGACTGGATGCCGAGGGTGGGCTTGTGGTGGTCTTCGGCGGGGTCGGGGTTTTTGGGGTTCATGAAGACGGTTTTGCTACCCATGAGTTTGGTCTCCTGCCGGTGCTGCTCCGGCGAGTGCTGCAGTGAGAGTCTGGTCAAGCGCTTGGATGGCGGTGTCGACGTGATTGCGCTCGAGGATGAAGGGGGGAAGGAAGCGGAGGACCGTTTCGCTGGTGCGGTTGATGATGATGCGCTGGGTCAGGAGTTGCGCGGTGATCTGTTTGGCCAGGTCTGCAGAGTGGAGTTCAACGCCGAGCATGAGGCCGATGCCGCGAACGTCGACGATGGCATCGTGGCGGGCGGCGAGCTTGGTGAGTTGATCGCGGAAGTAGGCGCCGGTGGTCTGGATGTGGGCGAGGAGATTTTCGTTTTTGATGGTGTCGATGACGGCGATGGCGACGGCGCAGGCGAGCGGGCCTCCGCCGAAGGTGGTGCCGTGCATGCCGGGTGTGATGGCTCCGGCAGCGGCGTTGGTGCAGAGCATCGCGCCCATGGGGATGCCGTTGGCGATGGGCTTGGCGAGGGTGGTGACGTCGGGAAGGATGTTGTAGTGCTGGTAGGCAAACCACTTGCCGGTGCGGCCGAGGCCGGACTGGATCTCGTCGGCGAGGAGGAGGGCGCCGGTGGAGTCGCAGAGTTCGCGGGCTGTGGCGAAGAACTCCTGCGAGACGGGGTGGATGCCGCCTTCGCCCTGGATGGGTTCGATGCAGATGCCGCAGACTTCGGTGGAGAATTTGGCGCGGAGGTCGGATATGTCGTTGAAGCGGACGAACTCGACGCCGGGCATGACGGGCATGAAGGGCTCGCGGTACTTGTCCTTCGCGGTGGTGGCGACGGCGCCCATGGTGCGGCCGTGGAAGTCGTGGTCGAGGGCGAGGAACTTTGTGCCGATGGTGCGGCCTTCGGCGCGGAGCTTGCCGGCGTGGGCGCGGGCGAGTTTGAGGGCGGCCTCCCAGGCTTCGGTGCCGCTGTTGCAGAAGAAGACGCGGTCGAGGCCGCTGATCTCGGTGAGGCGTTGAGCGAGGGGAGCGGTGTGCTCGTGGAAGAAGAGGTTGGAGGTGTGGATGAGCTTGCGGCTCTGGTCGACGATGGCTTGTTCGACGGCGGGGTGGGCGTAGCCGAGGGCGTTGACGCCGATGCCGCAGAGCAGGTCGAGGTAGTCGTGGCCATTCTCGTCGCGCAGGTGAACGCCCTGGCCGCTGACGAAGAGGATGGGATTGCGCTCGTAGGTATTGAGGAGAAGTTTTTTCTCTGCTGCCTGGGTTGATGCTAAGTTCATGCGACCATGACCTCCGTTCCATCGTTGACCCGGGTGGAGACGAGGTCGGGCAGGAGCCAGGCCGCCTCTGCGGGAAGAATGCGTACACGTTTGACGCCGTGAGTGAGGGCTTCGCGGCAGGCGTTGAGTTTGGGGAGCATGCCGCCGGAGACGACATTCGCTTTTTCCATGGCGGGGATCTGCGCGAGGGTGAGCCAGCGCATGACGTTGCCGTCGGCGCCCTTGACTCCGGGGACGTCGGTGAGGAAGACGAGAGTGTCGGCCTTGGTGGTGATGGCGCAGGCGGCGGCCATCTCGTCGGCGTTGATGTTGTAGTACTCGCCGTCGAAGCCGAGGGCGATGGAGGAGATGACAGGGACGGCTCCCATGGTCCAGATGGCTTCGAGCCAGCGTGGGTCGGCGGCGGCGATCTCGCCGACGAAGCCGAGGTCGGGGTTGGTCTTCTTCTTGCGCGCGCGGAAGACGTGGCCGTCGCCGCCGGAGAGACCGACGGCCTGCTGTCCGTGCGAGCCGATGGCGGCTACGAGGGACTTGTTGACGCGGCCGGCGAGGACCATGAGGGCGGCGTCGCGGGTTTCGGCGTCTGTGATGCGGAGGCCGGAGATGAACTCGCTCTTTTTGCCCATCTGGGCGAGGGTGCGTGTGAGTTGCACGCCTCCGCCGTGGACGACGGCGACCTGATTTCCGTCGGCGACGAGATCGGCGATGGCTTTTCCGGCAGCGTGGAGGAGCTTGGGATCTTCGAGGGTGGCACCGCCAAGTTTAACGACAAATCTCACAGCAAACCCTCCTCTTCGTTCCATCCGGACATGAGGTTCATGTTCTGCACTGCCTGACCCGCGGCTCCCTTGAGAAGATTGTCGAGGCAGGAGACGACGAGGAGCCGTTTGCCGTCTGGGGCGAGGGTGAAGCCGAGGTCGCAGAAGTTGGTGCGGACGATGTGTTGGATCTCCGGCAGGTGCGGAGTGTGATGGAGCCTGACTAATGGACTGTTGGCGTAGAAGACTCGAAGACTTTGGTGATGGATGCAGCATCGGTCTTCTGCTTGAGGCGCAGATAGATGGACGACATGATTCCGCGCGGGATGGGAAGCAGGTGCGGGGTGAACTGGATCTGCTCGGTGGTGAGATGGAGCTGCTCGAGCATCTCGCCGATGTGACGATGGCCGAAGACCGCGTAGGCGGAGAGATTGTCGGCGGCGTGCATGAAGTGCGTGCTGGCAGTGGGGGCCTTGCCGGCTCCGCTGACTCCGGATTTGGAGTCGGAGATGATGCCGTGGTCGACGTCGACTATGCCGGCTCGAAGGAGCGGGGCGAGGGCGAGGATGACGGAGGTGGCGTAGCAGCCGGGATTGGCTACGAGGCGGGCGCTGCGGATTGCGTCGCGGTGAAGCTCGGGGGAGCCGTATACGGCT
Source organism: uncultured Acidobacteriaceae bacterium (assembly GCA_963841335.1). Lineage (GTDB taxonomy): Bacteria > Acidobacteriota > Terriglobia > Terriglobales > Acidobacteriaceae > Edaphobacter. The sequence continues at coordinate 295,747 of CAWJCF010000002.1, forward strand.
TCGGTTTGGAGTTGTGCGGCGTGAGTGGGGTCGGCGTCCTGGAGCTTGTAGACGGCGCGGTTGGCGTCGTGCTGGAGGCGCCAGGCACCGCTCAGGTCGATGACCTTGATGTTGTTGGCAATGGCGGTGGGGGCCCACTCGCGGGACTGCTCGTGCGGGGTGGCTAGGAAGAGAATCTCGACGCCGGAGTTGGCAGCGCGCTCCCAACTGAAGGGGATGATCTGGTGGACGCGCCGATGGCCTGCAGTGGCTAGCTGCGGGTGCAGGTCTTCGAGGAAGGTGACGGTTCCGGATTTAGATTCGTCGGTACGGCCGAAGAAGGTTGGGGTAGTCGAGGCGAACTTTGGATGGTGAAGGAGAATGCGCGCCAGTTCACCGCCGGCATAGCCGCCTACGCCTAAGATGGCTGCGTGGGGAGCGGCTTTGGGCGCGAGAGTGGCCGTTTGTTCGGCCGGTATAGTTGCTGCGTTAGCCAAGATATCCTTCCAATCGGTTTTTGAGAGCAGTTGCTTGTTTTTCGTCGGGGCAAATGATGAGGACGTTGTCGTCTCCGGCGATGGTGCCGACAACTTCGGGCCAATCTTCGTAGTCGATGCCGGCGGCGATCGGTTGGGCGCTTCCGGTTGTTGTGACGAGGACGATGAGGTTCATGGCCTGGCGGACTTCAAGGCCGAAGCTTTGGAGAAGTTCGTGAATTCCGGGCAGGGAGTCGGCGTCCGAGTCGCCGTTTGAGGGAAGCGAGTATCCGGCGGGGCCCTTGTTGAGGCGGAGCTCGTGGATGTCGCGGGAGAGTGTGGCCTGGGTGACGTGAAAGCCGCGCCCTGCGAGTTTTTTTCGCAGTTCATCCTGGCTGGCGACGGATGTCTTAACCAGCAGCTCCTGAATGACGGCATGGCGTTGTTGTTTCATTGGGTTTCGTTGTACCTGTTTCGCTGTGTCGCCGTCTTCAATGGTGCTTGAAACGGCATAAGAAATTCGTCATGTATAAATATACATTAATTGTGTATATTTATACAATCCCTTCAGGTCAAGTCCCAGTTGAAGGATAGAACACTTTTCAAAGGAAGGTGTCGCAGTCGCGTATTTGCCGTGATTGCGACGTATAGTGAAGCATGGAACGGTTTCTGGCGTCTTCTCACTCCCGGGCTTTGGGTGGCGATTCTGTGTCGACAGGAGTTGGGCCGTCGTTGATCGATGAACGCTTCGATCATGACTCGTGTGGCGTTGGGTTTGTCGCGTCAGTGGATGCCGGGGCCTCGCATGACATTTTGCAGAAGGCGCTGACGGCTTTGAGCAGGCTGGCGCACCGTGGGGCTACGGCCGCAGACGGCAAGACGAGCGATGGCGTGGGTGTGATGACTGCGATTCCGCGCGCACTTTTGGTGCGGGCCGCGAATCTCTTGATCGAGGAAAAGCAGTTGTTGGGCGTGGGCATGGTGATGGTGCCGGCGGGGGAGACGCGCGCGGAGGCGTTGCTGGAGCGGTGTCTGGAGTCGCAGGATCTGGTGGTTTTAGGATGGCGCGATGTTCCGGTGTGCATAGACTGGCTGGGCGAGATGGCGCTCGGCACGATGCCGCGGATTCGGCAGGTTCTGATTGTGGACGGAGCGGCGGGTGAGCCGGGAACGATGGAGCGGCGGCTGTATCTGGCGCGAAAACAGTTTGAGCGGGCGCACGCGCAGGGAGATGTGACGGGGTACATTTGTTCGCTGTCTTCGCAGACGATTGTTTATAAGGCGATGTGTACGGGCGAATTTCTGCATCATTTTTATCCGGATCTTGCTGCGGAGGATTATGTAACGCCGTTTGCGGTGTTTCATCAGCGGTATGCGACGAACACTTCGCCGACGTGGCATCGCGCGCAGCCGGGGCGGAAGCTGGGGCACAACGGCGAGATTAATACGGTGTGGGGGAACCGGGCGCGGATGACGGCGCGGGATTCCACGCTGCCGGTGGAGTGCAAGCCGGTGTTGACGGTTGGCGGGACGGATTCGACAAGTCTGGATGAGGCTGTGGAGTTGCTTTCGCAGAATGGGCGGACGCTGGCGGAGGCGATCCGGATGCTGCTTCCTCCGGCGAACGATGGGCGGAAGAAGTCTTCGTTTTTGCAGTACAACACGGATTGCGCGGAGCCATGGGATGGGCCCGCGGCGATTGCGTTTAGCGATGGCAACGTGGTGGGTGCGGCGCTTGACCGGAATGGCCTGCGGCCTTGTCGATTTGCAATCACGAAGGATGGTTTGGTGGTTGCGGGGTCGGAGGCGGGATTGGTGGATCTCGATCCGGATGAGGTGACGCATAGCGGACGGCTGGGGCCGGGACAGATGCTGGTGGTTGATCTGACGCGGCAGAAGGTTTATGAGGATGAGGCCCTGCTTGAGTTGTTTGATGCGGGGACAGCGTATGACCATCTTCGAGAGGACGCGCCGCTGGGTGCTGTGGATGCGCCTGAGGTGGATGCCGCGGTGCTCGTTGCGGCGCAGAGGGGATTTGGTTACACACGCGAAGATGTGAAGATGATTTTGCAGCCGATGGCTGTGGAGGGCAAGGACGCTGTGTGGTCGATGGGGGACGATACGCCGCTGGCGTTTCTGGCGCGGTCGCCGAGGCCGGTTTATGCCTATTTTCGGCAGAGGTTTGCGCAGGTGACGAATCCGCCGATTGATTCGATGCGGGAGTCGATCGTGGTGTCGCTGCACACGCGATTGGGGCCTTGGCCTCATCTGCTGGATAAGAATGCGCCGTTGCCCGGCATCTCGTTGAAGTCGCCATTCTTGTCGCTGGGGCAGGTGGAGGCGCTGCGAAGCGGAGATTATCCGCAAAGTGCTGAGTTGAATCTGGCGGAGCTGCCGGCGGTGTTTGCGAAGGAGAAGACGCTGGCGCAAGGGCTGGACGAACTTTGTATGCGGGCGATCAAGCTGGTGCGCAATGGCGCGCGGATTCTGTTGGTGACGGATCGTGGGGCGAGTACGGAGATGTTGCCGGTGCCGATGGCGATGGCGACGGGCGCAGTACACCAGGCGCTGGTGGACGCGGGGTTGCGCACGCTGGCCGGACTGGCCGTGGAGGCGGGGGATTGCCGGGATATTCACCATGCTGCCGTGCTGATTGGGTATGGCGCGGGAGCGGTGTGTCCCTGGCTTGCGCTGGAGACGGGGAAGAGCCTTGCGCCAGAGGGCATCGATTCTGCGGATACAGAGAAGAAGATGCTGAAGTCTCTGGATGCCGGCCTCGCGAAGGTGATGTCGAAGATGGGAATCTCGGTGGTGGATAGCTACCGCGGAGCGCATCTGTTCGACATTCTGGGGTTGCATTCGAGCGTGGTGGCGCGATGTTTTGTGGATACTCCGGCGCCGTTGTCGGGGATTGGATTTGCGGAGTTGGAGAGGCAGTTGCGGCAGACGTGGGCGGGCGAGGCTTCTGCTTCGACGGAGCTCCCGGATTATGGGTGGGTACGGTTTCGGAAGGCGGACGTGTCAGAGCCGCATGCGTGGCAGCCGCCTACGGTGAAGGCGCTGCAATCGGTGGTGGGGAGTGCGCGGAATGTTCCGCAGCCTACGAACCCGGCGGAGGCGTTTGCGATTTATACGAAGGACGTGATTGCGAGGGATCCTGCGGTGCTGCGGGATCTGCTGGAGATTCGTCCGGCAGGGGTGGAGATTTCGTTGAGTGAGGTGGAGCAGCCGGCCAGCTTGTACAAGCGGTTCGTTGCGAGCGCGATGTCGCTGGGGTCGCTGAGCCCGGAGGCTCACCAGACGATTACGGCGGCGATGAATATGCTCGGCGGACGGTCGAATACTGGGGAGGGCGGAGAGGATCCCGCGGCTTACCGTGTACCGGCTGCGGATGATGCTTCGTCGAGTGGTGATGGCGGGGTGCGCATGCTGGCTCAGGCGGGTGGAGGGACTGCAGTGGCGGAGATGCCGGTGGAGGCTCCGGCGGTGCATGTCTCACTGAATAACAAGATTAAGCAGGTGGCTTCGGGACGATTTGGTGTGACGGCTGAGTACCTGTCTCATGCTGAGGAGATTGAGATCAAGGTGGCACAGGGAGCTAAGCCGGGTGAGGGCGGACAGCTTCCGGGGCACAAGGTGAGCGGTTTGATTGCTCGGTTGCGGCATGCGCAGCCGGGGGTGTCGCTGATCTCGCCGCCGCCACATCATGATATTTACTCGATTGAGGATCTGGCTCAGCTGATTTACGACTTGAAACGGGTGAATCCGCGGGCTGCTGTGGGTGTGAAGCTGGTGTCTGGGTGCGGCGTGGGCACTGTCGCGGCGGGGGTGGCAAAGGCTTATGCAGATTATGTTGTGATCGCGGGAAATACCGGTGGCACGGGTGCTGCGGCGCTTTCGAGCATCAAGTATGCGGGCAATCCGTGGGAATTGGGTTTGGCCGAGGCTCAGCAGGTGCTGATGCAGAGCGGGATGCGCGGGCGCGTGCGTCTGCGGACGGATGGCGGGCTGGCGACGGCTCGCGATATTTTGATTGCTGCGTTGCTGGGCGCGGATGAGTATGCGTTCGGAACGGCGGTGCTGGTGACGCTGGGTTGCGATATGGCTCGGCAATGCCACTTGAATACTTGTCCGACGGGGATTGCGACGCAGAAGCCGGAGTTGCGGGCGAAGTTCCGTGGAAAGCCGGAGCATGTGGTGCGGTTCTTTGAACAGTTGGCGGGGGATTTGCGGCATCTGCTGGCGCGGTATGGGCTGCCATCGATTGAGGCGGCGGTGGGTCGATCGGATTTGCTGGAGCAGGTGAAGTTTGACGGGAATCTGGATCTGCAGCCGATGCTGGCGAAGGTTGCGGATGGGCCGATGCGGTGGATGGGTAAGAGGAATAATCAGCCGCTGCCTGCGGCGCCTTTGGATGAGGCATGGGTTGTGCCGGCGATGGAAGCGGTTGAGGCAGGGCTGCCGTTTGTAGTGGAGTCTGTGATTGCGAATAAGGACCGGGCTGTGGGCGCTCGGCTGGCGGGTGAACTGGCGGTGCGCCGGGCCCAGGGGGAGTTGCGCGCGGATGTGACGTTCAAGCTGAAGGGGACGGCGGGACAGTCGCTGGGCGCGTTCACCGTGGAGGGCATGAAGCTTGAGCTTCAAGGGCAGGCGAATGATTTTGTTGGAAAAGGGCTTTCGGGCGGGGAGATTGTGATTCGTGCTTGCGGGTTGGCGGCGAAGGATAGCGGGCAGCATGTGATTCTCGGCAATGTCGCGCTGTATGGGGCTACGGCTGGGAGCTTGTTTGCTTCGGGTCGAGCTGGTGAGAGGTTTGCGGTGCGGAACTCGGGTGCGGTCGCGGTCGTTGAGGGTGTCGGGGACCATGGGTGCGAGTACATGACCGGGGGAGTGGTTGTTGTGCTCGGGCGTGTGGGGATGAACTTTGGTGCGGGTATGACGGGCGGTTTGGCTTGGGTTTATGACTCAGATGGGTCGTTTGCGCGAGAGGGACGGTATCATCCTGAGTTTTTGTCTGCGGAGGCATTTGCGGGAGTGGATGCTGAGGCGCAGGAGAATTTGCGCGGGCTGATTGTGCGGCATGGGGAGCGGTCGGGGAGTGGTCTAGCTCGGGCTATGATCGCGGATTGGCCGGGGAGTGCCGGCGCTTTTGTTCGGCTTACTCCTAAGCCTCAGGCTTAGGCTCCAAGGGTGCCCCCATCCCGTCAAAGTGTGCAAAGTATTCCAAGCAGATACTTTAGGTCTGGACTTGGCTGTGCGCGCTGACGTGGTATTTTCTTGGTTCAGCTTTTTTTCTGGCGATGGGATGTCAAGTTCGGTGTGACCAATCTGGGAACTTCCAGGGAGACACCAGCACATGCGCTGGGTTTGCCGGCGCCTGTCGTGTATAAAGATACATTTAAGAAGGATGAATGAGAATTCATTCTTGGCAAAGGCTTCTTGATTCATTAGAGTGACGGCACTGGAGTTTTCCGGGTGAGGCGTGGACTGAAGCGACGAGCGAAGGCGGATGGGACGGTGGGTTCGACAGCACCACCGGTGATGGGGCCGGGAAGCGACAAGTATCAGCGGATCCTGGACGCTGCGGTGGAGGTGATCGCGGAGCGAGGGTATTTCAGTTCGCCTGTAAGCGCGATTGCGAAGCGTGCCGGAGTGGCTGATGGGACGGTCTATCTCTACTTCAAGAGCAAGGATGATGTGCTGCGAACGGCGATCGACGAGACGTTCAACAAGTTTCATCGGCAGGTGGAGGAAGAGTTCAAGACGCTGAAGGGCCCTCGCGAACAGTTGGAGTACATCGCACAGGTGCACCTGGAGAGTCATGCGGTGAACCGGAGCATGGCGATCCTGATGCAGACCGAGGTGAGGCAGAGCGCGAAGTTCATTGCGGAGTTCTCGCACCATCATCTGGTGAAGTACATCCAGGTGGTGAGGGAGGTGGTGCGGCGAGGACAGCAGGAAGGTATCTTCCGGCAGGATGTCTCGGATGGTGTGGTGGCGCATTGCATGTTCGGGGCGATCGATGAGTTGCTGAGCTCGGCGGTGTTTACGGGCCGTGTTTATGATTCGAGAGCTACGGCGGCGCAGGTGATGGATGTGCTGCTGAACGGGGTCAATGCGAATCGCTGAGGAATTGGCGGCATGTTGACGGTTCGTTTGTGGGCTCAGAGCGATCTTGATGCGATCTGGTCGATTCTGGAGCCGATGATTCGGGCGGGGGAGACGTATACGCTGCCGAGAGACCTCAGCAGAGAGGATGCGCTTGCTTATTGGTTCTCTGATGGGCACGAGGTCTTAGTCGCAGAGGACGACGGTGCGGCTGTGGGGACGTATTATCTGAGGGCGAATCAGCGGGGTGGTGGGTCGCATGTGGCGAACTGTGGATATGTGACCGGATCGGCGGTCATGGGGCGCGGAGTGGCTCGGGCTATGTGTGCCCATTCGCTTGAGAGCGCTCGCGAACGGGGTTTTAGGGCAATGCAGTTTAATTTCGTGGTGAGCAGTAATGAGCGTGGGGTCCGGCTTTGGGAGAGTTTTGGTTTCGCGATTGTGGGGACTCTGCGGCGGGCGTTTCTGCATCCGAGCCTAGGGTATGTGGATGCTTACGTTATGTATCGGGACCTTTGATTGAATTGCAAATGCACTTCAGCCTCCAAGATCCTCGGTCAGTCGGGGCCGAAGCCCGTCAACAGAGCTGTCGCTGCGGACAATAAGGTGTCGCCCACATAGTTGACCCCTTCGACCGCGAGTGGAGAGCGAATCTCCATGATGAGGATCGGAACGTAGAAGAAGATCGTCAGCAGCAGCAGCACTGTGCCGGCGAGGGCTGCGGCGGTGCGGCGGGTGCGGGGAATCATCAGCCCAGCGCCTGCGGCGAGCAGAGTGATGCCAACGATATAAGCAAGCAGCGTCGGCGCGGGCACCCAAGCTGGTGTCATCTTTTCCAACGGGACGCCGGGTACGAACCGGGGGAAGAGAAAGTGTTCGATTGCGTAGAAGACGAAGGTACACGCGACGAATGACCGGCCTAGCAGGATGAGCATGGTACCTGCCGGTTCTGCTGCGGATTTCGCCCGAGGCCATAGGCTGCCCGCCAGCACCATCGCTCCCCCGGCGAAGGCCGTTTCGCGCATCGTGAGCGTCCAGAAGAGCCGCTCATGTATGTGGTTCGGCAGATTGGGCAGGTCGACTGTGGCGACGATGATCAGGAAGAACAGTGCGAGCAAGGACGCCGACCAGCGGACATGTCGCCACGTGATGAAGCTGATGGCCGCAGCCAGCAGAGCCGCGCCGAAAAAATAAGTCCAAAACAAGGCTCCCGGTATCCAGCGCGGCACAATGGCAGAGAGGCCGCGTGCGGCAAGAAAATGTTCTGCGGCAAAGATTGCGAGCGCGACGGCTTCAAAGACGGGGCCGAGCACCAGAATCCTTCCGGCACCCGAAGCTGCCGCGAACCGCGACTGGACAAGAAAGAGTCCAGCTACGAGCGCGACGATTCCCGCTCCGATCATCCCCCAGGCGACTACGGACATAGATGTCTCCCTATGGTTGAGGACTAAGAAAAAGGCCGGATCAGGGCCTGTCCCATGGGGACCATCCCGGTCACCCGGCGCACGAGTGAAGGAGAATCTTACAGCGAGGAGGTCTGCGTCGCTCGACAATTTTTTGACGATCGGTACGGGAAAGCGGGCTCGCAGCCGGGAATTCCGACTGTGACGATTAATTTTGTTGGCCGCAGCAATGATAGAGCTAATGAGTGATGTGAAAGGAACTTCCGCGTTCCGAAAAACGTTTAGCATTTCAGAAACTTAATCGGGATCTCATTGAACCTTCTTATCGAAAATGTCAGCAAGCAGTATCGTGGCGCCCATCGTGCTTTGCGCAACTTCAGCCTCGCCCTGAAGCCAGGCGTGCTCGGCTTGCTCGGGCCCAACGGAGCGGGCAAGACGACGCTCATGGGCATTCTTGCGACCATCACCCAGGCGAGCGAAGGCCGCGTGCTCTGGAATGGAAGCGAGGTCGCGAAGAATCCTGACGTGCTTCGTTCGGTGCTCGGCTATCTTCCGCAGGACTTCGGTGTCTACCCCAACCTGAATGCTGTCGAATTTCTCGAGTACCTCGCGGCCATCAAAGGTTTGGACAGGGTGACGGCGCGTCGCCGCATCGCGGAACTTCTGGAACTTGTGAATCTGACAGATGTCGGCAAGCGGCCGCTTGGCGGCTACTCCGGCGGCATGAAGCAGCGCGTTGGCATTGCACAGGCGCTGCTGAACGACCCGCAGTTGCTGATCGTGGACGAGCCAACAGCCGGTCTGGATCCGGAGGAGCGGGTGCGCTTTCGGAATCTCCTCTCCGACCTCTCTGGGGAGCGGATCGTTGTGCTCTCCACGCATATCGTCTCCGATGTTGAGGCCACGGCGACGGATATCGCTTTGATCGCGAATGGAATGCTGGTGGCGCACGGCTCGCCTGAGGCATTGCTGCTGCGGGTGGAGGGCAGGGTTTGGGAATGTGTCGTCGCGAGTTCCAACCTGGATGAGGTTCGACGGCGGTATCAGATCAGCAGCACCAATCGCCGCAGTGATGGGGTTCACGTTCGCATACTGGGCGATGAGCCGCCGCCGGGAGCGCAAGCTGTGAGCGCCAATCTCGAAGACGCCTACCTTTTTTGCCTTTCACAACATCGTGAATGTGGTTCTGTATGAGTCGCTCCCGCGTGCTGTTCGAGATGGCGCGAGCCGACTTCATAGAACGCGTGCGTCGCTACAGCTTCCTGCTGACCATGGTTCTCTCGCTCTATTTCGGATATGCAATCTATGCCGGCCAGGTTAGCCTGCAGCTCGATCGCTATCGCGGGGTCGCCAACTCCGCGTGGCTGGGTTCGGTTGTCGGCCTGTTTGGCTCAATCTTCCTCAGTCTGGTTGGCTTCTATGTGGTCAAGAACACGATCCAGCGGGACCGGGAGACTCGCGTAGGCCGGATCCTTGCGGCGACCCCCTTGAGCAAGAGCTTTTACGCGCTCGGCAAGGCGGTGAGCAACTTCGCCGTGCTCGGCGCAATGCTCCTGATCCTTGCGGCAGAGGGGATCGTCATTCAGTGGACGCACAAGGGAATGGGCTCAATTCATCTTTTCGACCTGCTTGCTCCGGTTCTCGTCTTCGGCCTCTGCTCCCTGAGCGTAACCGCTGCTCTTGCTGTGCTCTTCGAGACGATTCCGGGCTTGCGCGGCGGGCTCGGAAACATCGTGTATTTTTTTCTCTGGTGTTTCCTGCTGAGTATGAGCGTCGCACCGCTTTCGTCCGGAAAATCCCAAGGCGTTCACCTTTCAGTACGCGATTACACGGGCATCGCCGCTATCACGGGGCAGATGCAGGCCCAGATTCGTGAGCTTGACCCCGATTACAAGGGCGGAGCCGCATTCAAAATCGGATCCTCCGATCGAGCGACGAAGATCTTCCTCTGGCCGGGCCTGCAGTGGACACCGGCAATCCTGCTGGGACGCGCGTTCTGGCTGGGAGTGGCGATCATTCTCACGCTGCTTGCCGCGGGCCTCTTCGATCGCTTCGACCCTTCCCGGGAGAGGTTGTCGCTAAAGCGCGGCAGGCAACGGCACGCCACCGCCGCACCGGAGGCAGTGGAAGGAGCGCCTTTTCAGGCACGAGGAGCGCACCTCACGGCTGCTGATCTTACGCCGCTCGTTGATGGGCGGGACCGGTCGCGTTTCGTTGCGCTGGTTCTGGCTGAACTCCGCTTGCTGCTTCGGGGAAGGGCCTGGTGGTGGTATGCGGTTGCGGCAGGCCTCTTCGTCGCCTGCCTGTTCGCGCCACTGGCCGATGCACGTTCCGGCATTATCCTCGTGGCGTGGCTCTGGCCGGCGTTGCTATGGTCACAGCTTGGGACGCGCGAGTCGCAGTTCTCGACGCAGGCTCTGGTCTTCTCCGCGCCTCGCGCTTTTCCGCGACAGATTCTGGCCACATGGACCGCAGGTGTACTGCTGGCTGTGATCACCGGCGGAGGGCTCGGCCTGCATCTGGTGTTCGCGCGAGACCGGGAAGGGCTGCTCGCCTGGGTTGTGGGCACATTGTTTATTCCTGCGCTCGCGCTTATGCTCGGAGTCTGCACAGAGAGCCCAAAAGCCTTCGAAGCGATTTACTCTGTCTGGTGGTACATCGGGCCGTTGCATCACATTCGCAACCTCGACTTCATCGGGACGGACTCTGCGTCGAGTACTCCGTCGCTTTACCTCGCTGCGTCGATGGGGTTATTGCTGGTGTCCTGCTTCTGGCGGAAAGTGCGCCTCTCCTATGCGGACGTTCGATGACAATCAAGAAGTCAGAGGCAACTGGATATGGATTCGGGCGGATTGCTGCAATAATGCTCTGGCAGCGAATTCGACGTGGAGACGTGCATGTTTGATTTGAAGACGGTGAACGATGTTTTACGGCTGGTCACGGGACGTGGCGATACTGTCGTGATGCTTTGGCTGGATGGGGATGGGGCTTGGAAGCCGATTACTTCGAATGAGGTGTATGGCCGGGTGCGGGCGCTGGCAGATGTGTTGCGTGGCTGGGGAGTGGGGAAGGGCGACCGCGTGGCGCTGCTGGGCGAGAATCGATGGGAGTGGGCGGTGACCGATCTTGCGGTGCTGGCAATCGGCGGCGTGGATGTACCGCTGTATCCGACGCTGACGCCGGAGCAGATTGGGTATATGTTGCGGGATTCGGGGGCGAAGGTGGCGGTGGTGTCTTCGCAGGCCCAGTATGAAAAGGTGGTGGCCGCGGGGGAGTTGCCGGAACTGGAGCATGTGGTGGTGATGGATGCGGGGGATTTCAGCGGAACGGAGAGCTTTAGCGCGGTGATGGAGAGCGCGAAGGCGAAGCAGTCGCGGGACGCAGGGTTCGATGCGATGGTGAAGGAGGCGAAGCCGGAGGATTTGGCGACGATTATCTACACGTCGGGAACTACGGGCGAGCCGAAGGGCGTGATGCTGACGCATGGAAATCTTGCGAGCAATATTAATTACTCGACTGGGCCGATGGGTTTTGGCGAGAGAGATAGCTGCATCTCTTTTCTGCCGTTGTCACATGTGACGGCGCGGCATTTGGACTACGCGATGATGTGTCATGGAGCGCGGGTGGCGTACTGTCCGAAGTTCGACCTGCTGCCTGTGGCGATGAAGGCGGTGATGCCGACGATTCTGGTGGCGGTGCCGCGGGTGTACGAGAAGATTCGTCAGGCGGTGGAGGGGAAGTCGGCGTTGTCGCCGGTGAAGTCGAAGATTTTGAGTTGGGCTGTGGCTACCGGCAGAAAGCATCGCGAGGAGGTGCTGGTGGGCAAGAAGCCGGGCGGAGTGAGTTGGAAGATTGCGGATAAGCTGGTGTTCAGCAAGATTCGCGAGGCGTTTGGCGGATGCGCGGCGGTGTTTATTTCGGGCAGTGCGCCGCTGGGGATGGATACGGCTGGATGGTTTGCGGATGTGGGGATTCGGATCTTCGAGGGGTACGGGCTGACGGAGACGTCGCCGGTGATCTCGTTGAATTTTCCTGACGCGCATCGGATTGGGACGGTTGGTAAGGCTCTGAAGAATGTGGAGTGCAGGTTCGCGGCGGATGGCGAACTGGAGGTGAGAGGGCCCTCGATCTTCAAGGGATATTGGAAGAAGCAGAAAGAGACGGCTGAGGCGTTTACTCCGGATGGATGGTTCAAGACGGGGGATATTGGGAATATCGATAAGGATGGTTATTTGTCGATTACGGATCGGAAGAAGGAGTTATTGAAGACGAGTGGAGGGAAGTTTATTGCTCCGCAGCCGATCGAGAATAAGTTGAAGGCGAATGTGCTGGTGTCGCAGGCCGCGTTGGTGGGGGATAAGCATAAATTTGCGTGTGTGCTGATCTCGCCGAACTTTGCCGCGCTGGAAGGGTGGGCGAATGGGCAAGGGATTGCAACGAGCGACCACGCCGCGCTGGTGAAAGATGCGAAGGTGGTGAAGGCTTACCAGGAGATTGTCGACAAGGTGAATATGGGGCTTGCGAACTTCGAGAGCATGAAGCGGGTGAGCGTGGTGGCAGAGGAATGGAGCGTGGAGGACGGGACACTGACGCCGAGCATGAAGCTGAAGCGGCGCGTGGTGGAACAGCGGTATGCGAAGGAGATTGGCGCGTTCTATGCCGATGAGGCTACCTCGACGAAATGAGGCTCGTGCAGGAGGGGACACGATGTTCAGCGTGAGAGGGTTGAGTTGGTTGCGGGGCGTTAGCTTCGCTGTGTTGGCGAGTGAGTTGGCGGGAGCGCAGGTGGGGCCGCCGGTTTGCGCGGTGCCTTCTGGGGCTACTTCGCGGGTGGCGGCGAGGCCTTCCGTGGCGGCGACGGTGGCTACGGCGGAGGCGGACGCGGCCGATCCGTCGGTGTTGGTGGCGGCTGAGCCGATGGAGAACTTTGGCGTGGCGCGGTATCGGCTGGAAGACTATGCCGATTGTGCTGGGAGCGGTGGGTGTTACTGGGCGGATCTGGATGCGCAGGCGCGACGGGCGGAGTTTGCACTGGATAAAACGATTGCTGCGCGGAAGGCGGGGGAGAAGCTGGCGCTGGTTTTGGACATCGACGAGACTTCGCTTTCGAACTATTGCGAGATGAAGCGGGAAGACTATGGATTTTTGGCGGCGATGTTTAATGGGTGGGCGGTGTCGCCCGGAGCTGATATTGCGATACCGGGAACGTTGAGGCTGTTCAACAAGGCGATCGCTGCGGGTGTGGATGTGTTTTTCATTACGGGGCGGGCGGATGAGCAGAGAGAGGCGACGGCGCGGAATCTGGAGGCTGCGGGTTTCAAGGGGTCGAAGGGGCTGAGTCTGCGGGTGGGGGCGCAGAAGACGATGTCGACGGTGGAGTATAAGAGCGAGGAGCGCAGGAAGATTGTGGCTGCAGGGTATCGGATTGTGATGAGCGTGGGGGACCAGTGGAGTGATCTGGATGGAACGCCGAGGGCGGAGATTAGTGTGAAGCTGCCGAATCCGTTTTATTACATCCCTTGATGCATGTTGCGCTGGTTTAGAGGCGGCGGTTGTAGGATCGAGAGATATGACGATGTTGGAGCAGGCCAGGAAAGAGGGCCGGAAGTTTTTGAATCCGGTTCCGACGACGATTGGCGGATTGGCGACGATCTTTAAGGTACTGCCGCGGTTTCTGAGTAGCAAAGAAGAAAAGACGCCGAAGCGGGCGCTGGGGCCTTTCCGGACCGATGTTTCGGCTTATGGGATTGCGCCGGAGCGTGGATTGCGGGTGACCTGGATGGGGCACTCTTCGATGCTGCTGGAGATTGATGGGGTGAGGGTGCTGATTGACCCGGTGTGGGATGAGCGGGCTTCGCCTAGCAAGTGGGCGGGCCCGAAGCGTTTTTTTGCGGCTCCCATGGGGTTGGAGGAATTGCCGCGGGTGGATGTGGTGCTGGTGTCGCATGATCACTATGACCATCTTGGCGAGGAGACGATTCGGCGGCTGGCAGGGTTGGAGTCGATGCGGGGAGTGCGGTGGGTGACTTCGCTGGGGGTGGGGGCTACGTTGCGAGAGTTTGGCGTGGATGCGGCCGCGATCTCCGAACTCGATTGGACCGCGAGCGTGGATGTGGGTGGGGTGAAGATTACGGCTGTGCCTTCGCGTCACTTTTCCGGGCGGGGGATGTTCAATCGGTTTGAGACGCTTTGGTCGGCGTTTGTGCTGAAGAGCGCGAGGCATACGGTTTACTTTGGCGCGGATTCGGGGTGGTGGGATGGGTTCGCGGAGATTGGAGCGACGTATGGGCCGTTCGACCTGACGATGTTGGAGATTGGGGCGTTCGATGAGTTGTGGGCTGGGATTCATCTTGGGCCGGATGGGGCGGCGCGGGCGTTCGAGGCTTTGGGTGGGGTCGATGCGCAGAGGCCTGGGTTGATGATGCCGATCCATTGGGGGTTGTTCGATCTGGCGCTGCACTCGTGGCGACAGCCGATTGAGCGGCTGGTGCAGTTGGCGGGAGAGAAGGGGATTTTGTTGTGGGCTCCGGAGCCGGGACGGCCTACGGAGGTGAACGCGGGGGTGGAGCTTCGGTCTAATTGGTGGAAGGCTTGAGACATTTCTGCGCGGATGAAACCGATTCGGGGGACAGTGTTGGCGGAGTTACAAGATTTCTTGGCGGGAAGGTTGTCTAAATCTCGCGGATCACTACTTTCAGGATTTCTGCGGCCTCCTGAAGTGTGGCGCGTTGTTTGCGATTGAGTGCGGCGATTTGTTTTGCCAAGGCCTGTACGCGACGCGCGCGGCCTTCCTTTAGGAGCCTCTTTCCGCTGGGCGTTGCAGAGAGAAGGGTACTCCGGCCGTCCTTGGTGTTTTGCATTTTAGTGACGAGGCCTTTTTCTTCGAGGGCATTGACGATGCGGGTCATAGTGGGTGGGCGGACCTGCTCAGCTGCGGCGAGATCGCCCAAGGTGACGGGCCCTCCGAAGACGATGACGGAGAGGGCCGAGAGGCGTGGGGCGTTGAGGCCGCTGCCTTCATCCTCTTTGCGGAGCTTTCGCAGCAAGTGGATGGCAGCGGAGTGGAGCTGGTCGGCGATATTTTGCGAGTTAATGTGGTTTTCGTTTGACATGGCTCGGTATGACTATGTTATATCGTTAGCTGGGCTAACTAATTGGAGGTGGCGATGAGCGAACCGGAAAATAGCGTTCAGTTGAATGATATTGGCCAGATTGGTTTGACGGTGCGCGATCTGGCGCGGGCGAAGAATTTTTATCGGACGACGTTGGGGATGAAATTTCTTTTTGATGCGGGGACGATGGCGTTTTTTCAGTGTGGTGCGATTCGGCTGATGATTGGGTTGGCGGAGGAGTCTGCCACAGTCGGAGGAACGATTCTGTACTTCAGGGTGAAAGAGATTGAGAGGGTGCATGAGGTACTAAAGGGTCGAGGTGTGGATTTTGTTCAGCCGCCGCATCTGGTTGCGCGGATGCCTGACCATGAGTTGTGGATGGCATTTCTGAAGGATACAGAAGGTAATACGCTTGGGTTGATGAGTGAGGTACGTGCATCTGGCGTATGATTTTTTCTGAAGTTTAAAAGCCAAGGAGACAATGATGCGGATTGGGATGTTGACTGGGGGCGGAGACTGCCCTGGATTGAATGCTGTGATTCGGGCGGTGGTGCGTAAAGGAATTCTGCATTACGGCGATGAGTTTGTTGGATTTATGGAGGGCTGGCGCGGGGTTATCGACGATGTGACGATGCCGCTGACGATGGAGACTACGTCGGGGATTTTGCAGAAGGGTGGAACGATTCTGCGGTCGTCGCGGACGAACGTGAAGAAGATTCCGGGTGGGTTTGAGAAGTGTCTGGAGACTCTAAAGAAGAACAAGATTGATGCGCTGATTGCGCTCGGTGGGGATGATACGCAGTCGATCTCGCTGGCGCTGAGCGAGAAAGGCGTGAAGTGCGTTGGTGTGCCGAAGACGATCGATAACGATTTGTCAGGCACGGATGCTTGTTTTGGGTTCGATACTGCGGTTGGGATTGCGACGGAGGCGGTGGATCGGCTGCACTCGACTGCGGAGGCTCACAATCGGATTCTGGTGTGCGAGGTGATGGGTCGCGACGCTGGTTGGATTGCGATTACGTCGGGGATTGCGGGTGGCGCGGACGCGATCCTGGTGCCGGAGGTTCCGATCGATATTGAAGAGGTGTGCCGGTTGTTGAAGTATCGGCATGACCATGGGAAGAAGTTCGGAATTGTGGTGGTGGCGGAAGGCGCGAAGTTTCCGGAGAGTGGACAGGCGACGCATGGAGAGAAGGTGGACTCGTTTGGGCATGTGCGGCTGAGCGGGATCGGGCAGACGCTGTCGGAAGAGATTGAGAAACGCACGGGCTATGAGACCAGGAGTGTGAACCTGGGGCATACGCAGCGGGGCGGCACTCCGTCGGCGTTCGACAGGATGCTGGCTACGCGGTATGGCGTGGCGGCGATCGATCTGGTACATGCGGGCAAGTTTGGCCGGCTGGTGGTGCTGAAGGGGACGGAGATCACCGATATTCCACTGGCGGACGCGATTGCGAAGACGCGGACCGTGGGTGAGGATCTGCTCGCCGTGATGAGGAGTCTGCAGCCTAAGAAAGGGAACTAACGGGCCAAACAGGCTGTAAAGCGGAGGCCCCGGCTTGTTCTTGCCGGGGCTTTTCTTTTCCTGCAATGGCTAACGAATTGGAGCGGAGAGAATGGGCTGAGCGTCGGGTGTGTGACGGATAAAGAAGGGTTTGGGTGGTGCTCCTTCGTCCCTGAGAAAGCTTTCGCTTTTGATGAGCCACGCGATGCCGAAGGAGACGACGGCTATGGACTCAAACCAGAAAAGCCCTCGATACCAGTGGAACGGGTTGCCGCTCCTGTCCCATCGGCACAGAAAGCTGAGGACGATACAAGCGACGATGGTCCATCCGAAGAGGTAGTAGAGCTTGTTTCTCTGTCCTTTCTTCACAGTGCGACGGTGTGGAGGGAGATCGCTCTGGGGGAACTGGTGGAGACAGAAGAAAGCCAGGGTAAGGAGGAGTGACGATGCGAAGAACACGTGAGCGTGGGAGACCCAGGCAGGAGTGCAGGGGTTCTTGCAGGGAAACCAAGCGACGCCGATAGCAGCGAGTCCGGCAATACGGCCGGCGATGGCGTCGGTGAGGTCGTATCCGTAGGTCGCGGCGAGGAAGACGCCGATGGTGCACAGGGAGCCCTCAAATATGTTTCGCATGAAGGTGTAGTAGTAGTCGCTGATGGAGGGTTGCAATGCCAGCGGCTTGAAGATGATGAAGTGGCCAAGGGAGAGGACGAAGGGAAGGAGGACGCCGATCCAACCGACGACCATACGGAGGCCATAGTAGGAGGGGACGATGGGATTTTTCGGAGTGGAGAGGCCAGGCATGAGTAGGCTCCTATGATTTCGTGACGTGGCAAATCAGAGCCGGGAGAAGAGATGCAAAGGAGCAGGTTTGATTATTTGAGTCTTGAAGGTAGCACGATTGGCGGACGGTAGGTAGTACTTATGTATCAGTTAGTTAGTGGTTAATAGCTGCGAATTTTGTTGTGCGGGTGAGAGCGAAGGGGATATAAAGAGGGGAGTCGGACCGATTCATCTCCGGCTGTTTTGACGTAAGGAACGGAGACCCGCAATGGCAGCATCGGCACAGACAGTGATACGCGAGGTGATGGATATCCGGCAGGCGTCGGAGTATCTGGGCATCAGCGGCGATACGTTGTATCGGTATGCGTCGGAGGGGTTCATTCCCGCGTTCAAATTGGGCAATCGCTGGCGTTTCAAAAAGGCGCTTTTAGATGCCTGGATGGATGAGAAGTCCGGGGTGAAGCCGGTTGCACCGGTGGTGGTGATGCCGAAACAGAAGAAGCCGGTAGCGCGGGCGCGGTAGGCTGGTTTGTTCAAGCGGTTTGTTTCTCACGTTGATCTTTATATGGTGATTTTTGGGCTGATCGCCGTTGCGGCGTTCTGGTTCGCGATCCAACTTTGCTGGTCGGCTGTGGGAAAACGGTGGTACAGCATGGTGTGGCGGCTGGCTCTGGCACTGGGGCTGTTTGCGGTGGGGTTTGTGATGATCTTTTTTACGGCTTTTGGAGCGTGAGGGAAAGTTCTCAGTTGTTAGTTCTTAGTAGTAGGGGGCCTTACTGGTGAACTGATTACTGAGAACTGCTTTGCAGGGTGATGAGGGTGATTTCGGGGGGGCAGTTGAGGCGGAAGGGCAGGCCTACGGTTCCGATGCCGCGGTTGACATAGAGCTGCATGCGCTTGAATTGGTATAAACCTTCGGGGTATTTTCGGCCCATTGGGGGCAGGACCATCGGGCCAAGGAGGGGGAGTCGAATCTGGCCGCCGTGGGAGTGTCCGGCGAGCATGAGATCGACGAGGGGGCCGCGTGGGTGGGCGGTGACGTCGTCGGCGAAGTCAGGCTCGTGGGCCATGAGAATCACTGGTCCGTCGGGTTTGGCGGGGATAGCGAGATCCAGATTTGGGTAACTGGTGCCGGGGTCGTCCACGCCCGAGAGCCAGAAACGGGCTCCGTTGCGTTCGATGGGAACACCCTGGTTGATGAGGACGGGCGTGCCGTGTGCGACAAGGGCCCGGGTGACTACTTTGGCATTGAAGGCGACGTCGTGGTTGCCGAGGATGGCGTAGCGCTGCGGAGCTGTTAGGGTTGTCAGGATTTCAGCGCATCGACGGATCGCATGACCGCCGGCGATGAAGGTGAGCGAACCGTGGGTGATGAAGTCTCCGGTAAGGAGGACGAGGTCGGGGTTGAGGGCGTTGACCTTTTGGACGATGCGCTCGAGGAATAAGGGCTCGGTGAACTCGTCGAGGTGGATGTCGCTGAGTTGGGCGATGCGGAAGCCGTGAAACGGGGTGGGAAGATTGTGGATGTTGAAGGTGCGGGGTACTATTTCGATTTCGTGGCGCGCGACCTCGCCAGAGTAGAGGGCTAATCCGGCGGCGGTGGCTCCTGCTCCGATGAGGAAGTTCCGGCGGGTGATTCGTTGCGGCGGGGAGATGGTGACACCGGGCATAGTTCATGATAACGGGTTGGCAGGGGCTACCCCTAACCCGAGGCCAATTGTTTGGTTAGAATCAAAGAGATGAGTTTTCCTTTGCGGAAGAGAAGAGCGGCAGAAGCGGCGAGAGTTGCCGGGGTGGATGGGCTGCTCGTGACGCATCTTCCGGACGTGCGGTATCTCTCTGGATTTACAGGATCCAATGGAGCCCTGGTACTCGCGAAAGGACGAGCGGTGCTTTTTACGGATGGCCGTTACACGGCTCAGGCCCGAGCGGAGGCGGTGGGGACTCGGGTGGTGATTGCGGCTAAAAACGCCGTGGCGGCGGCCTGCGAGTGGATGGAGTCGGCAAAGGTTCGACGGTGCGGGTTTGATTCGGCGCACACGACGGTGGCGGGGCTCGAGGCTATGCGGAGGGCAGTGTCGGGCAAAGTGCGGCGCGGGATGTTTGTGCCGGTGGGGTCGCTTGTGGGGCGGTTGCGGGAAGTGAAAGACGCGGACGAGATTGTGAAGATCAGGGCTGCAGCTGCTTTGGGGTGTGAACTGTTCGAAGGTTTGCTGACTTATCTCGAACCCGGTCAGACGGAGGCAGAGGTGGCGGCGACGCTCGAGTATGCCGCGCGTCTAGGCGGAGCCGAGGGGATGAGTTTTGAGACGATTGTTGCGAGTGGTCCGCGATCGGCGCTTCCACATGGGCGAGCGACGAAGGCGAAGCTTCCGAAGCGGGGGTTCGCGACATTGGACTTCGGTGTTATTCTCGACGGATATTTGAGCGATATGACTCGTACCGTTCACCTGGGCAAAGCGATGCCGGAGGAGCGGGACGTGTATGATTTTGTGCTGGAAGCGCAGGAGGCTGCGGTTGCTGCCGTCGCACCGGGAGTGACTGCCGGCGAGGTGGACGAGGCCGCACGAAGCGTGTTGCGGAAGGTGAAGCTGGATAGGTATTTCAGCCACTCAACGGGGCACGGTGTTGGGTTGGAGATTCACGAAGGGCCGAGGCTTGCGACGAAGCAGAAGCAGGTTTTAGAGCAAGGCATGGTAATCACGATCGAACCCGGGGTATATATGCCGGGCCGGTTTGGGTTGCGCATTGAGGACATGGTTCTGGTTACGGTCGCGGGCGGAGAGATTTTAACGCCGAGTGTGAAGGCCTGGATCGAGCTGTGAGGGACCGGGGTCAATGGCAGGGCCTGGAAAACCAAAAAGAGAGAACTACAGGTGTTTTAGCACCGGGAAGAGACATGATGGATCGAAATAAGTTGGAAGAGCTCCGCGAACTAGTCGAGTTTTTGAAGGCGAATGGTATCGCCGAGTTCGACATCGATCAAGACGATCTGAAGGTTCGCATCAAGTTTGCAGGCGAACCTCCTGCGGCAGGCGGCGGGCTGGATATGGCTCAGTTGAGCCGCTTAATGGGTTCGGCGGCTGCGGCTGCTCCCGTTGCTGCTGGTTCTGTTTCGGGTAGCGGGAGCGCAGCTGCTGGGCTTGCGACAGAGATGGAAGAGGCGCTGCATGAAGTGAAGTCGCCCATTGTGGGGACGTTTTATGAGTCGCCATCTCCGGGGGCTCCGTCGTTTGTGAAGGTGGGGGATCAGGTCGAGGTCGGTCAGGTGCTCTGCATCGTTGAGGCGATGAAGCTGATGAATGAGATCGAGGCCGATGTTGCCGGCGAAGTGGTGAAGCGCATTGCCACGAGTGGGCAGCCGGTGGAGTATGGGCAGCCGCTATTTGCGATTCGGCAACGTTAGGGAGCGCCGATAGAGAAGCAGGTTTCTCACTCCGCTGCGCTCCGCTCGAAATGGCAGTTCTTGAGTACAACAGAAGGCTACGGTAAACGATGTTTCGTAAGGTATTGATTGCAAATCGTGGGGAGATCGCGCTGCGGGTGATCAGCGCGTGCAGAGAGATGGGTATTCGCACGGTCGCGGTCTACAGCGAGGCGGATCGGAATTCGCTGCATGTTCGTTTTGCCGATGAGGCGATTTGCATTGGGCCGCCGCGGTCTGCAGATAGCTATCTGAATGTGCCTGCGGTGATCTCTGCGGCGGAGATTGCGGACGTGGATGCGATTCATCCGGGATATGGGTTGTTGAGTGAGAATGCGAACTTCGCCGAGGTGTGTCGCGCTTCGAATATCAAGTTCATCGGGCCGACGCCGGAGGTGACGCGGATGATGGGCGAGAAGTCCACTGCGCGCCAGACGATGAAGAAGGCGAAGGTGCCGATTCTGCCGGGGTCGGATGGGGTGGTTGCGGATGAGAAAGAGGCGCTGCAGTGGGCGAAGGAAGTTGGTTATCCGGTGATTCTGAAGGCGGTCGCCGGCGGTGGCGGGCGTGGGATGCGTATTTGCAGGAACGCAGAGGAACTGCCTTCGATGTTTCAGCAGGCTTCGACTGAGGCGGCGAACGCCTTTGGCAATGGCGATATGTATATGGAGAAGTTCATCGAGCGGCCGCGGCATATCGAGTTTCAGGTGTTGGCCGATGAACATGGGAATGTAATGAGCCTGGGGGAGCGGGAGTGCTCGATTCAGCGGCGGCACCAAAAGCTGATTGAAGAGGCTCCGAGCCTGATGGTTTCGCCTAAATTGCGGGAGGAGTTGGGAAAGACTATCAAGAAGGCGCTTGAGAATATCGGGTATTGGAACGCCGGGACCATTGAGTTTCTGATGGATGAGGATGGGAAGATCTACTTCATCGAGATGAATACGCGGATTCAGGTGGAACATTGTGTAACTGAGATGGTCACAGGAATTGACCTGGTGAAGGCGCAGTTGCGGATTGCGGCGGGAGAGAAGCTGACTTCGATTATCACAAAACCGGTGGAGATTCGCGGGCATGCGATTGAGTGCCGGATCAATGCGGAGCATCCTGAGAAATTTACTCCGTCAGCGGGGAAAATCACTGCGTTCAATGTGCCGGGGGGCAATGGGGTTCGCGTGGATACGGCGCAGTATGCGGAGGGTGTTGTGCCTCCTTACTATGACTCAATGATTGCAAAGCTAATTTGCCATGGAGCGGACCGGGTGGAGGCGATGGACAAGATGCAGCGGGCGCTCGGTCAGTTTGTGATCCAGGGGATTCATACGACGATATCGCTCCACCAGAAGATTTTTGCGGATGCGGAGTTTCGGGCGGGGCAGTTCGATACGAAGTTTATGGAGCGTTTCCTCGAGCGACAGAGGGAAGGCTAGTGGGCGAAGCAGCGAATTCGCAATTTCCGCGCCTGTATCCGATCATCGATCAAAGGTTGATTGAGTCGCGCGGGATTGCGTTAGGGAGGATTGCTGAGGAGTTGAAGGCAGCTGGGGTGACGCTGGTGCAGTATCGCAATAAGGTAGGCGAATCTGCCTCGATTTTGCGTCATGCGTCGGAGATGTGGGAGGTGTTTGATGGGAGCGGTTGCCGTTTGATGATGAATGATCGCGCGGATCTGGTAGGACCGTCAGGATTTGGTGGGGTGCATGTGGGGCAAGGGGATTTATCGCCGGAGGATGCGCGGCGCGTGGTTGGGGCGAAGAAGTGGGTTGGGGTTTCTACACATAACGACGAGCAAGTGCGGATTGCGAGTGGGACGAGTGCCGATTACATCGCAGTCGGGCCGGTGTTTGCTACCGGGACGAAGGTCGATGCTGAGGCAGTGATTGATTTGGAAGGTGTGATGCGGGCGCGGGCGCTTACGGGGAAGCCGATTGTGGCGATTGGTGGGATTACGCGGGAGAATGCTGGGAGCGTGATTGAGGCGGGAGCTGATTCGGTGGCGGTTATTAGCGGGCTGTTTATTGACGGCGAGACAGTTGAGAAAGTGGTGGGAGACTTTCTCGAAAATTTACGGTAGAACAGACGGAACGTGAATTTTTCGAAAAGATCGATGCCGGATAGTTCTATCGCTTTGCAAGAGGACAATCGAGTGGGTTCGGCGGCTCCGCAGTTTGTGCAGGGGCTGGGGCTGTTTTCGGCGACTGCGATTGTAATGGGCTCGATGATTGGGTCGGGCATTTTCATCGTGTCGGCGGAGATGTCGCGTGGGTTGGGTTCGCCTGCGTTGCTGATTGCGGCCTGGCTGGTGACGGCGGTGATGACGATCATCGGCGCGCTGAGTTATGGGGAACTCGCGGCGATGATGCCGAAGGCGGGCGGACAATATGTCTATCTGCGTGAGGCGCTGGGGCCGCTTTGGGGATTCCTTTATGGGTGGACGCTGTTCCTGGTGATTCAGACGGGGACGATTGCTGCGGTTGGTGTGGCTTTCGGGAAGTTCCTTGGGGTGTTCTTTCCGAGTGTGAGCGCTTCGAACTGGATCTGGCATATCGGGCATGTTCCGGCGTGGCATGTGGGGCCGATGGTGCTGGGTAATATGGACATCGGGTTGAATACGGCTAATTTGTCGGCAATTGTGGTGATTACGCTGCTGACGCTGCTGAATACGATGGGCGTGAAGATGGGCGCGGCGGTGCAGAATGTTTTTACTTCTGCGAAGGTGCTGGCGCTGGCGGCGGTTGTTCTGGTGGGGTTGGTGGCGAAGAATTCGACTGCGATTGCGGCGAATTTTGGAGAAGGTTGGCATCATTTCTGGGCGGGTGCTGGATGGGGGACTCTTCATGCGGTTCAGGTTGGGGTCGGTGGGCCGACGGCTTATGTTGGGTTGCTGACAATGGTGGCGGTGGTGCAGGTGGGGTCGCTATTTAGTTCGGACTCGTGGAACAACGTTACGTTTACGGCGGGGGAGATTCGGGATCCGAAGCGAAATATTCCGCTGTCGCTGGTGATTGGGACTGGTGTTGTGCTGTTGCTTTATGTGCTTTGCAATTTCGTCTATCTGAGCGTGCTGCCGATGGGGGGTGATGCGGCGGCGACGACGATTGCGGGGCGGGGGATTCAGTTTGCTTCTGAGGATCGAGTGGCGACGGCAGTGATGGAGCAGGCTTTTGCGGGCTACGGCGCGAAGCTGATGGCTGCTGTGATTTTGATTTCGACGTTTGGGTGTGTGAATGGGTTGCTGATGGCGGGGGCTCGGGTTTATTACGCGATGAGCCGAGATGGGTTGTTCTTCCAATCTGTCGGGAAGTTAAGTGAGAGGTCGAAGACTCCGGTGAACTCGCTTTGGGTGCAGTGGGGATGGACTTGTCTGCTGTGCCTGTCGGGGAGTTATGGGCAGCTTCTGGATTATGTGATCTTCGCGGTGCTGGTGTTTTATATCCTGACGATTGCGGGGTTGTTTGTGCTGCGGCGGACGCGTCCGAATGCGGCACGGCCCTACCGGGCGTTTGGGTACCCGGTGCTGCCGGGTTTGTATATCGTGATGGCTTTGTGGATTTGTGGGGTACTATTGCGGTACAAACCTCAATACACCTGGCCGGGCTTGATGATCGTTCTGCTGGGAATTCCTGTGTACCTGGTGTGGACGCGGATGTCCGCTCGAGCACAGCAGGAGCAGGAAACAGTCTGAAGAAAGTAGAGAACACGAATCGATGGCGAAGCTGCTGGCAGTTAAACCACTCTCCCGTCTGTTGAAAGAGGCGGAGAACGAGGGTGAAAGCGGACTTAAACGAACGCTGGGCCCGTTGAACCTGATTACGTTGGGAATCGGGGCGATTATTGGGGCGGGAATTTTTGTTTTGACCGGGCAGGCTGCTGCGAAGCATGCGGGGCCGGCGGTGGTGTTGAGCTTTGTGGTGGCCGGCATCACGTGCGCGTTCGCAGGGCTTTGCTATGCGGAGTTCGCTTCGCTGATCCCGATTGCGGGCTCGGCTTATACGTATGGGTATGCGACGCTGGGCGAGTTTGTGGCTTGGATCATTGGGTGGGACCTGGTGCTGGAGTACGCGTTCGGCGCGGCTACGGTGGCCTCGGGATGGAGCGGATACTTTGTTGGGCTGCTGGCAGACTTTGGGATTCATCTGCCGCCGCAGTTGACGACGACTCCGGGCACAGTTCTGTACTTTTTCCATGATCGCTGGATGCAGCTGGCTGCGTTGCCGGCCGGCGTGGATGCTTCTGCTCTGCCGCATGTGACGGGTGCGTTCAACCTGATTGCATTTGTGGCGATCGCGATCGTGACGGCGGTGCTGATCATCGGGATTCAGGAGTCGGCGAATCTGAATACCGCGATTGTGATTGTGAAGCTTGGTGTTGTCGGAATTTTTCTGGTGCTGGGCATCGGCTACATTCTGAAGCATCCGGCGCAGGCACATGCGAACTGGACTCCGTTCATTCCTCCGTCCGAAGGGTCGGGCAGGTTTGGCATCAGCGGAATTACGGCGGGCGCGGCGTCGATCTTTTTTGCGTATATCGGGTTCGATGCGGTGTCGACTGCGGCGCAGGAGGCTAAGAATCCGCGGCGGGATATGCCGATCGGGATTCTCGGTTCTCTCGTGGTGTGCACCGTTCTGTACATTCTGGTGTCGGGCGTGCTGACCGGGCTGGTGAACTACCGAGCGTTGAATGTGGGCGATCCGGTGGCGGTTGGGATCGATGTGACGGGCGTGCGCTGGGGATCGATCCTGGTGAAGATTGGCGCGGTGTTTGGGTTGGGCACGGTGATGCTGGTGATGTTGCTGGGCCAGTCGCGAGTGTTCTATTCGATGTCGCGTGACGGGCTGCTTTGGAAGTGGGCTGGGGTGATTCATCCGAAGTTCAGGACTCCGTGGATCTCGAACATGGTGGTCGGGGCGATTGTGGCGTTTATGCCGGCGCTGCTGCCAATCGACAAACTGAGCGAGCTGGTGAACATGGGGACGCTGCTGGCGTTTGCGATTGTTTGCGCCGGCGTCTGGATTTTGCGGCGGCGCAATCCTGATCTGCATCGGCCATTCAAGACTCCGTGGGTGCCTTTGGTTCCGATTCTGGGGATTGTGAGTGCTCTGTATCTCATCCTGTCTCTGCCAACGCTGACGAAGGTGGTGGTGGTTGGGTGGCTGCTGTTCGGGCTGCTGATCTACTTCACCTATAGCGTGAAACATAGCAAGGTGCAGATCGCCCTGCAGGAAGCTGGAGAAGAGGGTGCCCCCACCCCCCCTATTGCCCGCGCGTAAAGTATTGAACCCGTTGTGGTTACGTGCGTGACTGCAGGGTAAAATATTCATAATAAACGAGTTAACCCTCAAAATATTGTTTCTAAACGAGTTAGCCCCGGCTGTTGGCCGGGGCTTTTCTCTTCTCTGATCTATAAGTTAATTGTATTGGATTGAGGGTAACTAAAATGCCACTCGGAAGTGGTTGGTGGGAAACGGCTTAGGTGGTTTTAGGGCTTGACATGGGATTTTTGGGGTGTTTTTGAAGAAATAAATTGTAAGTGATTGAGGGGATTGAGTTTCCCCGGGTGAATTTTGGGAGGAACGGAGGAGGACATACCCCAGGGGCTAAAGCCCCTCTTTTCTGAGCGCTGCGGAGAGGGCCCAAGCCTGAAGGCTTGGCTTACCTAAGAAGCAAGAACCTTTGGTTAGGGTTTGGTGGGGGTGGTTTGGGCGGCGGTGATTGGAGCTTGGGGGAGGACGGGGAGTGTGACGGCGTTGGTTGCGGTGGGGTCGTCGCGGAGGCGGAGGTAGAAGCCGGTCTTGGCGGGGCGGGGGAGGGTGAGGGTGTCGCCTACGAAGCCCTCGGGGACGGTGGTGGGGTCGGAGAAGGTGGGGTCGGTGGAGATGGAGTCGATGAGATAGAGCGCGCTGCCGGAGAGGGTGCAGGGCTGGGTGGCGTCAGGCGGGCAGTGGAGGTCTTTGAGGGCGGGGAGGCGGACGAGGGTGACGAAAGGGAGCCAGTCGCCGGGGGTTCCGTCGGGAGAGACGGCGCGTAGTCGTAGGGGTCCGAAGGCGGAGGTGCCGAAGGCTGAGAGGGGGTCAAGGGTGACGAGGAGTGTGTGAGGGTTCTGCAGGATGAGGTTGCCGGAGGCGACGGTGAGACTGGTGTGGAGGGTATCGTCGGCGTTGGCGATCTCGAGCTTGCCTGTGCGGGGGAAGGGTTGGGCGGACTTGAGCGAGAAGACGAGCTGATCGTTCACGGGGAGGTCGTTCTGGTCGGCGAGATGGATGGAATCATTGCCGGATTGGACGATGTTTTTGCTGAGGAGGGTGATGGACGGGCGGGGCGGGGCGACGGTGGCAGGGAGGGTGAGGGTGCGGCCATCTTTGAGGGAGAAGCTGGCGGTGAGGTGCTCGCCGGGACGAAGTTTGGGGGCTGGGATATCTGCCGGGAGAGTGAGGCGGAGGGAGTTGTTCGAGGGCATGAGGTCGGGAGTGGTTGCGGTGGAGTCTACGGTCACGGGGGCGGCCGGGGTGAAGGTCAGGTTGGCTAGAGTGAGCTGCTGGACCTGATCGAGACTGGTGCCGGTGAGGTCGGCATAGGTGTCTCCGGAGTGGAAGTCGAGTGATTTCAGGCTGGCTGGCTCGGAGTAGGTCTTGGCGGCTACCGTGTCGGGATCGGATTCGCCGTACTGGAGGATGGAGAGGTGAAGGGCTCCGGGATCGAGGGATTTGAGAGAGGCGGAGACTTCAACTAAGGCTGGCTTAGCCCCCGGTTTCCACTGGGCTTCGACTGGTTTGCCGGCGGTGTCGACGGTGATCTTCTCTATGCAGGCTGTGCCGGTGGAGGTGAGGGAGAGATGATTCTCCTGTCCCGCGATGAGGGTGTCTCCGGTGATGACCTTCCAGTCTTTGCCGGGGGCGTCCTGAAGATTAACGACTGGGCCGGTGAAGGTGTCGAATCCCCAATTGCCTTTGACGATGCCGGTGATGGCGTTGGTGCCGGGGACAGGGGTGCGGGGGTTGGATGGGGGTGTGACGATGAGATGGCCGCCGGCGAGTTGGGGTGTGGTTTCGTCGGCGACGTCGAGTGGCAGGGGCTTGCGGGCCGGAACGTGGGCGAGGACGAGGCCGCCCTGGTAGGCATCGGCGGTGAGGGGAATGTCGGTGCCGGGGCCGGGGCCGTCGAGGTGAAGGACGAGGTCGTGGGCGAAGGCTGTGGAAAAGACGAGAGGCGCGCCTTCGACGGGAAGGGTGACGCCGGGCTTGAGGAGGCAGGAGATCGCAGCGGGGTCGGCCGGGCGAAGGGGCGGCGGGACGGCAGCCTGGATGGCCGGGAGGCCGATGACGATGACCGATTTGGGATCGTGGAAGGAGGGCGGCGTGTTGAGGCGGAGGTTGAGGGCTTCGCCGGTGGGGAAGGCGATGGCGGGAATGTACTGGTATTTTGCGGTGTGGAGGCCGCTCATGAGGCGGACGAGGTCGACGATCGCTCCAACGTAAGCCGAGTACATGCCGGCACCCATCATCTGGGTGTAGCTGGCCTGGTTGATGAGGTCGGAGCCGGGGCCGTTCGCGATTGCGGCGGCGACGGTGGTTCCGTGACCGTCGTCGAGGAGGCTCTGGGTTCCTGCCTGGGTGAGGCATGCGGCCTGGGCGTCTACGGGTTTTTTGAAGCAGTCGCCGTTGGGCTTGAGATTGAGCGTTCGGGAGAGCAGGTCTGAGTGCTCGGCGAGCGCCTTGGCGTCGTCGGGGGGGACGCGGCGGATGTTGGCGAGGTAGGTTTCGATGCGGGCCTGCTCGAAGCCGGCTTCGAGGAGATCCTGCGAGGCGCGGACGAAGACGCCGGGGCGGCCGCGGACGGCGGAGCGGAGGGTGGAGAAGTCGCCTCCGGTTTCGGGCGCGAGGAAGAGGATGACTTGCTGGGCCTCGTCGGGGACGGTGATGGTGACGCCCTCTTCGCGGACTTTTTTGTTCCAGGTCTGAATGTTGAAGAACCAGTTGTCGGGGGGAGGGTTGGTTGTGCCGCGGAGGAAGACAGCGACGAGAAGGTAGTGGACGGATTGGGTGGGCGGGAGGTCGGCGCGGAGCCAGAGCTTGTCGCCGGCAAGGAGATTGGGGACCTGGGCGATGGGGAGGGTGCGGCCGTCGCGGGTGACGTGGACGTCGACTTTGGGGCCGGCGAGGTCGAAGCGCGCGGGGTCGGCGTGGAGTGGGGTGAAGCAGAGGAGAAGGGTGGCGAGAGTTCCGATGAGGCGAGAACTGCGGGGGACTGATGCCATCATTCCATTTTAGACGGGTCGGAGGGGGCTTCGGGGTTGCTGGAGGAGTGTCTTGCGAAATGGCGTAAGGGAGGCATCGACAAAAGGCCCGGGCTATAAAAACCCTTTGTGAGGAAGAATTTTCCCCACGGCATGAAGTTCTGCGCTAATCCCGAAGAGCGAAGAACTACTGTTGGTTGCGGATGCGGCTGGAGATGCTGTCTCCAGCGATGACGCCGTCGCGGATGGTGATGATGCGGTGGGCGTACTCGGCGATGTCGGGCTCGTGGGTGACGACGATGATGGTGTTTCCGTTGGCGTGGAGCTCGTCGAAGAGAGCCATGATCTCGTCGCCGGTCTTGGAGTCGAGATTGCCGGTGGGCTCGTCTGCGAGGATGATGGACGGTTTGTTGACGAGGGCGCGGGCGATGGCGACGCGCTGGCGCTGGCCGCCGGAGAGCTCGTTGGGCTTGTGCATCATGCGGGTGCCGAGGCCGACGGATTCGAGGACGGCTTTGGCGCGCTCGGTGCGTGCGGCAGCGGGTGTGCCGTTGTAGATGAGGGGCAGCTCGACGTTGTGGAGCGAGGTGGCGCGGGCGAGGAGATTGAAGGTCTGGAAGACGAAGCCAATCTCCTTGTTGCGGATGCGGGCGAGCTCGTCGTCATTGAGCTCGGAGACGTCGTGGCCGTTGAGCCAGTAGCGGCCCTGCGACGGGGAGTCGAGGCAGCCGATGAGGTTCATGAGGGTGGATTTGCCGGAGCCAGAGGGACCCATGATGGCGACGTACTCGTTGTGGCGAATGCGGAGATTGACTCCGCGGAGAGCGTTGACCTGCTGGTCGCCCATCTCGTAGGTCTTCCAGAGATTGTCGGTGACGATGACCTCGCCGGAGCTGGGACCAGCGGCGTTGGGCGTAAGGAGCGGGGATTCGACTGCGGTTTCGATGGCCATCCGGTTCTCCGGTGAGGGTGCCTGTTTCAGGATAGTACGTTTGGGCCGGGGCGATGGTTCCACGGGGGTTAATGAACCGTCTTCCCGGCTTACGGGGAGTGCTGCTGGCCTTTGGACGGCGGCTAACTCTTTTCGTCGGGGTTGACTTCGACGGAGTTATCTATTTTGACGGCTGTGCCGCTCTTGAGGGCGCGCAAAATTCGGTAGCGGCCGGTGACGATCTGGTCGCCTTCCTTGAGGCCTCCGAGGACTTCAATGTCAGTGGCGCCCGTGATTCCAGTGGTGACGGGAACGAAGTCGGCGCGGAGCTTGCTGTGGTCATTGCGCAGCACGTAAACGCCCTGGGTGACCTGGGATTTGGGGGCGGCTCCGGCAGGCGTGGCGGCCAGGCTTGCGGACGACTTGCCAGCGTTGGAGGCGAGGATCTTTTCTGCGGCGGGGTCGCGCTGGACGAGGGCCTGGATGGGAATGGTGAGGGCGTCGGGCTTGTGCGCGGTGGTGATTTTGGCGGTGGCTGAGAGGCCAGGGCGGAGTTCGTTGAGGTCGACACCGGGAGTGGGATCGAGGGTGACGACGACTTTGAAGTCCTTGGCCTCTTCGGTGCCTGTGGTGGACTGGCTGGTGGCGATGCCGGTGGTGCGAAGGAGGGCCTGATCGCCGACTTCGGTGACGTGGCCCTTGAAGACGCGGCCAGGCAGGGCATCGACGGTGACGTCGACTCCCTGGTTGAGCTTGACGTTGACTATGTCGGTCTCGTCGACTTTGACCTCGGCGGTGATGACGGACATGTCGGCGAGGGTCATGAGGGTGGAGCCTTCGGCGTTTTGAATGCCGAGGACGACGGTTTCGCCTTCGCGGACGGGGACGTTGGTGACGAGGCCGTCAAAGGGTGCGCGGCTGATGGTCTTGTCGAGGGCGTCGTAGTTGGCGCGCTGGCTGGCGACCGCCTGATTCATGTGGCCACGCTGGGAGTCGGTCTGGGCGAGGGCCTGGGAAAGAGCCGCCTGACGCTGGGCGAGCGTGGCCACGGACATGTCATAGGCGGCTTTTTTGGCGTCGTAGTCCTGCTTGGCGATGAGCTTCTGCTCGTAGAGCGCCTGAGCGCGGGTGTAGTCGAGGTGCTTCTGCTCGAGGTCAGCTTTGCCCTGATCGATGTTGGCCTGAGCGGTCTTTTCAGCGGCGATGTAGCTGGTGATGTCGGTCTTGGAGGCGGCGATGCTGGCCTCCTGCGCGGCGACGGTGGCCTGGGGCTGGACGCTCTCTACGGTGGCGAGAGTTGTGCCGGCTTTGACGCGGTCGCCTTCTTTCACGTAGAGGTGGGTGATGCGTCCGAAGGCGGTGGCGCCGATGTTGACGTAGGTCTTTGGCTTGATCTGTCCGGTGCCGTTGACGATGGAGATGAGGTCCTGGCGGGCGGCTTTGCTGGTCGCGACCTTGGTGACGTTGGCGCGGCTATGCAGGATGCTGGCGATCACAGCACCGGCGAGGACCAGGACGACTGAGGCGATGATGATGATCTTCTTAAGGCTCATTGCTGCTTTCTTCAGCGACCGCTGCGGTCGGCTGAGAGTTGCTCTGAGTAGGGATAATTGCCTGTCGAAGAAACAATACGCAAACAGGCGTTGTTGGGTTCCATAATCATTCCAGAAACGTGACTTAGGCTGTTCGAGGGGAGTCCTGCCCTATGGCGGGAACTCCGCCACGACGAACCTTTTCTGATTCCCAAGAATACAGATGATGATATCAGGCAGTCTCGTGCGTCTACCTCTTGTAAACGAGAATATACGGGCCTACAATACAGGTTGGTTCCAGGAGCAGACCCCCTACTTATGATGACTTCTCGGCGCGTGGTTTTCGGCACGGCTTTCTTCTTCCTTTTGATGGGGATGCAGATGCTCTCCGCCCAGGGAACTCCTGCTTCGACGCAGGACGATGGCGTGACGAAGGGGCCTACCATTACAGAGAAGCCTGACCCTTTGAAGCGGCCGCTGACCGATAAGGAAAAGATCTCACAGCAGAAGGCCGTCAAGAAGGAGTTGAAGGGCGAGTACGCGAAGTGGGTGAACGAAGATGTGCGGTGGATCATCACGGATGAAGAGCTGGCGGCGTTCAAGAGTCTGAGCAACGACGAGGAGCGCGATCAGTTTATCGAGAGCTTCTGGCTGAGGCGGAATCCAAATCCTGATTCGCCGGAGAATGAGTATCGCGAAGAGCACTACGCGCGCATTGCTTATGCGAACGAGCACTTTGCGGCGGGTAAGCCCGGGTGGAGAACGGACCGGGGACATATCTATATCGCTTACGGCAAACCGGACAGTATTGATTCACACCCGAGCGGCGGAAGCTACGAAAGGCCGATCGAAGAAGGCGGAGGCAATACCTCGACGTTCCCATTCGAGACATGGCACTACCGGTATCTCGAGGGGATTGGCGACAACATCGATCTTGAATTTGTCGATACGTGCATGTGCGGCGACTATCACATGACGATCGACCGGTCGGAAAAGGATGCGCTGAAGCACGTGCCGGGAGCAGGCCAGACACTATATGAGCAGATGGGACAGGCGAAGCAGTCCGATCGCATGAACGGCGGGCTGGAACAGTTGGGCACGGGCCCCATGTCGCAGCAGAACCAGAGCAAACAGTTTGACCGGATTAGTATGTATGCCAAGGTGATGGCTGCGCCGGAGATCAAGTACAAGGACATGGAGGCGTTTATGACGACCTCCAAGATTCTGACCGGGCCTCCGTTCCTGTTCGACGTGCGTACGGACTATGTGAAGGTGACGAACGATACGGTTCTGGTGCCGGTAACGCTGCAGATTAAGAACAGCGACATTACTTTCGTCAACAAGGACGGAGTGGCTACGGGAACAGTAAACATCCTGGGGCGGGTGTCGAATCTGAACCACAAGGCTATCCAGACGTTTGAGGACCCTGTGAGCATCCAGGTGCCCAGCGAGCTGCTGGCGCGCAAGAAGAACGACCTTTCGGTGTACTGGAAGTCGTTGCCGCTGCGTCCGGGGCTGTACAAGATCGACATTGTGATTAAGGACGTCAATAATCCCGACCACATCGGGCGGTGGGAGCGGAGCTTGAATGTTCCGCGGTATGACGATGACCGTCTTGCCTCGTCTTCGCTGATTCTGGCCGGGCAGATGGAGCGTGTTCCTTCGCGTGACATCGGAGCGGGAAACTTTGTGATTGGGGATACGCACATTGTTCCGCGAGTGGCGAGCGGGGGTGGGGCTTCGACTCCGGTGACGTTCCATCGTGGACAGAATTTGAATTTCTGGATGCAGGTCTATAACCTTGGCATCGATGAGAAGAGCAAGCAGAACGGTGCGACGATTGAGTACCAGATTTTAGACTTGGCGACGAACAAGGCGATTCTTGAGAGCCAGGAGATGACAACGAAGTTGAACCCGAATTCGGACCAGGTAACGATTGAAAAAAGTTTACCGCTGGCGTCTCTTCAGCCCGGCAAGTATCAAGTCACTATCAAAGTGAATGATGGAATTACCAAGCAGCAGATTGCAGGATCCGCTGCTTTTAACGTAGATTAGGCAGATGCGATAGGAATTTGGCTGGATGGTTACGCGGATTGAAACGGGCGATGACCAACGGCAGCGCATTCTGTAACGCAGTTCCCCAATTTTTCCGGGAACGGCATTTTGAAACAGGCTCGACGCGCAGGACGGCTTGACTGTGCAACAACCCCAGGTGAAGATCGCGCTTCTCTCGCTGATGCTGCTGACCGTGGCTGTGAGTTCGGCTGCGGGTCAGGGCGCTGCCGTTACGGGGGTGGTCCGCGATGCGCAGGGTGTGGCGCAACTGGGCGCGCTGGTTGAGGTGGTGGCGGAGAACTCGGCGGTGCTTGGCTCGGCGTTTACCGATCTTCATGGGCGCTACCTGATTCCGCATCTGGTTCCCGGAAAATATGACGTTCGCGCGAGTGCGGCTTTGTATATTCCGGCGTTGCGGGATAATTTGCAGCTTCGGGCGGGTGCCCAGGCGGTGGTGAATCTTACTTTGAACACGCTGTTCGAGTCGGCGACGTGGATTCCGGCGGAGCGCCGTAAGGCAGATGAGCCGAGCGACGACTGGAAGTGGACGATGCGTTCGGCTGCGAACCGGCCGATTCTGCGGATGACCGAGGACGGCGATGTGATTATGGTCTCGTCCAGTGTGACGGAGTCGCAGCCGAAACATACCGACCGCGCGCGGGCCGAGATGACGGCGGGGGATGGCGGGTTTGGCAGCAGCGGCGTGCATGACGTGTTTGTTCTGGACCGGGCGATGGATGATGGGGGCGGTCTGGCGCTGCGGGCAGATGTTGGAAAACAGCCTGGACCGACGACGGTTGGCCCGTCGACCGAGGTTGCCGCTGGTTACGGGACGCGGCTTGGGTTTGCGGGCGCGGGGCGTGCGGTGGTGAGTTACCAGACGCACCCGGAGCTGGTGAGCTCGGGCGGCACTCCGGGATTGAACGCAATGCAGATGTCGAGCGCGCAGCTGATCAAGATCGGTGACTTTGCGGATGTTGAGGCTGGGGGAACTCTGTACGTGGTCAGCACGGCAGGATACGCTTCGGGTTCGCGTCCGTTCTTCAAAGTGACGGCTCATCCGATCAAGGACTGGACGGTTGGCTATCGTATGGCAACGTCTCAGGACCTGCAATCGTTCGCGGGGCTGGATTCTTTGCAGCAGGAGCTTCCGGTTGCTGCGATGTACCAGGGACGGATTCAGACGGCGCAGGGGCTTCACCAGGAGATTACGGCGACCCGCAAGACAGGGCAGGGACTGGTGCAGGTCTCGTACTATCGCGATTCTCTGGACCGTGTCGCGGTGTCAGGCGGAGGTGCGCTGGGGCCGGCGGATCTTCAGCAGCAGGGAGCGGTGAACGGGATTGTTGCTGATTCGACGACGGGGAACTTCCGGTTTTTGAGCGGAGGGTACAAGACCCAGGGTGTGAATGTGACACTGACTGAACCGCTGACTTCCACGCTGTGGTTTGCGGTGGAGTATGCGACGGGTGAAGGGCTGGGAGTGAAGGATGGGGCTTCGCTGAGTCTGCCCGATGTTTGGACGGAGCTCGCGCCGCAGGCTGCCCAGAGCGCGACGATTGCCTTGCGCGGGCGGGTGTTGCATACCGGAACTCGGATTCGGGCTTCTTATAGGTGGCAGCCGACGCGGCTGGTGACGGCGGTGGATCCGTATGCGTCGTTTGGCGATCAGGCTTATTTCAGCTGCTATCTGCGGCAGAGACTGCGGCTCGGGAATCTGCTTCCCGCGGGTCTGGATGCGACGGTGGATGTGACGAATCTGCTGGCGCAGGGTTATCGGCCGTTCCTTTCGGCAGATGGATCGACGTTGTTCCTGGCGCAGTCGCCGCGGACTTTGCAGGCCGGGCTTTCTCTCACCTTCTAATTTGATTTCTGGGCTGCGTGCTGCGTGAGTGGTGCGGAGGTGCGCTGTTTTTCTGCGATTGTCTGCAGCTCGGGGAGGATGTCTCCGAGGGCGACGGGCTGGGCGTCTCTGGTGCCGAGGGCGAAGTAGGCTTTGCGGTAGAGGGCGTAGAGACGTTCGTAGATGGTGGCTGCTTCGCGATTTGGAGTGAAGGTGCGGTAGTCGAGGCACATTGCTTTTTGTGCGTCTTCGATGGTTTTGAAGGCTCCGGCGGCCATGAGGGCCATGATGCCGGAGCCGAGGCTGGTGGGGGTTCCGTTAGGGACGAGGACGGGTTTGTTGAGGGCGTCGGCGTAGATCTGGTTGAGGACGTCGTTGCGTTGGGGGATTCCGCCGGCGTTGATGACGCGTTCGATGGGGACGCCGTAGCTGGCCATACGGTCGAGGATGATGCGCGTGTGGAGGGCTGTGCCCTCGATGGCGGCGTGGAGCTCGTCCTGTGCGGTGTGGAGGAGGTTCCAGCCGAAGGTGACGCCGCCGAGGTGGGAGTTGACGAGGACGGTGCGGTCGCCGTTGTCCCATGTGAGACGAAGGAGGCCGGTTTGGCCGGCGCGGTAGTTTTCGAGGCCGTGGGCGAGGTCGGTGAGTTTTTTGCCTGCGCGCTGTGCGATGGCTTCGAAGATGTCGCCTGTAGCGGAGAGGCCGGCTTCAACGCCAGCGTAGGCGGGATGGACGCTGCCGGGAACGACTCCGCAGACGCCGGGGATGAGGGTGGTTTTTTGCTGGATGGCGATGATGCAGGTGGAGGTGCCGACGACGTTGACGACGTCACCTTCGCGGCAGCCGGCGCCGAGGGCGTCCCAGTGGGCGTCGAATGCGCCGACGGGGATGGGGATGCCGGGGCGGAGGCCTAGCTTTTCGGCCCACTCAGGGGAGAGATGGCCGGCGAGGTGGTCGGAGGTGAGGGTGTCGCCGGAGAGCTTGTCGCGGATGCCGTCGAGGAGGGGATCGAGTTTGGAGAGGAAGCTCTGCGGGGGGAAGCCGTGCCATTTGGGGTTCCACAGCCACTTGTGGCCCATGGCGCAGACGCTGCGTTTGACGGCTCGGGCGTTGCGGATGCCGCAAAGGGTTGCGGCGGCCATGTCGCAGTGCTCGAGTGCGGTGGCGAAGCGGGATCGCTTGTCGGGATTGTGGCGGAGCCAGTGGAGGAGCTTGGCGAATCCCCACTCATGCGAGTAGGTGCCCCCGCACCACCGGATGGCTTCGAGATTTTCGGCGTGGGCGAGTGCGGTGATCTGCTGGGCCTCCTGCTTGGCGCGATGGTCGCACCAGAGATAGTAGTCGTCGAGGGGCTGGAGGTTTTCGTCGACGAAGATGACGCTGGAGCCAGTGGTATCGATGGCGAGGGCTTCGATTGCGGAGCCGTCGATGCGGGCTTCGGCGATGGCTTGATGCATGGCGCGGATGAGCGCGCTCATGTGGTCGGCGTGCGATTGGGTGGCGTAGTCGGGGTCTTCGCGCTTGCGGTGTAGGGGGTATTCGGCCGATGCGGTGCTGAGGCGCCCGCGGGTGCTGTCGAGAAGCGTGACACGCACGCTGAGGGTTCCGTAGTCGACTCCAGCTACAATTGCCATCCGATTCTCCGTGAGCATCCGTTTGTGTGGCGACGGTGCCGGAATCTATCTTATCGGGATGGCTTGGGACTATGCGCGGACGATGAGTCGAAGGCCGACGTGGCAGGTGGAGGTATCAACGGGTTGCGCCATTCTTGCTGCGGGGCGGTAGCGCCTGCAGTAGACGGGAGCACATAGGAAAGAGCCGCCCTTGATTACCTTCCGGGGGATTTTGATGTCGGGCATCTGCGGGTCGTAGCTCTGCTCGCGATTGCCCTTGGGAACCTCGCCACCACAGCAGGCTTTTGCCGCGGGATGGTGGGCTGAGTACCAGTCGGAGGTCCACTCCCAGACATTGCCGATCATGTCGAAGACACCGTAAGGGTTGGCAGGGAATTGTCCTATGGGTGCGGTTCGCTCATATCCATCGGTCAGGAGATTTTCCCATGGGAACTGACCCTGCCAGACGTTTGCCATGTGCTTGCCGCCAGGCTCGAGTTCGTCGCCCCAGGCGTAGTCGGCGGCTTCGAGGCCTCCGCGTGCGGCGAATTCCCACTCGGCTTCGGTGGGCAGATTCTTTCCGGCCCACTTGGCGTATGCTTCTGCATCTTCGTAGGCAAGATGCACGACGGGGTGTTGCGCACGATCTGCAATCGAGCTTTCAGGACCTTCGGGGTGACGCCAGTCGGCGCCTACGATGTAGCTCCACCATGCGTAGTGGCTACGCAAATCTACCTTTTGTTTGGGTTTGCTGAAGACGACAGATGCGGCCTTGAGTAAGTCAGGTAACGCACCGGGATAGTCTTCCGGATTTGGTGGCCGCTCTGCTGACGTGACATGGCCAGTGGCCTCGACGAAGCGTGCGAACTCCTCGTTTGTGACGGTGTGCTGGTCGATCCAGAAGCCTTCGACGGTTGCCTGATGAGCCGGGGCTTCTTCCGGGTAATGTTTGTCGGACCCCATGAGGAAGGTGCCGCCAGGAATCCAAACCATGTTGTCGTGCGGTGGCTGCGATACGAGTTGAGCGACCCCGGAGGACTGTTCCAATGACATGGGAAAACCTCAGAACGTGAGTTTACGCCATGCCGGGTCGCTTCCCCCGGTGGATGGCGTGCACGAATCGATTTGACTCGAGAACAGTCCGAGAGGGAACTGGTAAAACTGCCAGAGAGATTGCCCGCTTGGAGTTTGAGGGAGAGCTATCGAACCCGCAGCTTTGCTGCGTGCACTTCGCAAACCGCTGACGTGAGGTGAAGCTCTATCAAGCAGCCGACCACGCGGGTTGCAAAATTAGGGCAGTCGGGATAGTCGCAAAGATACTCGGTCAGTACTTCTTCGCGACCGTCTGGAGTCGTGAGGCCCGTCTTGATGGTTACCTGACTCACACAAGAACCCCCTATCTGCACTTAGATTATTGACGGGATGGGGGTGTTCTCAATGATACTTTTGGGCGATACGGTACCCTTGTCGATACCTGAAGGCCCGGACGAGCGCGGGGGCGTATTATCTTCGGCTGGAGCTTGCCTTGAACGAAGTTTTGTTTTGGTGTGGCAGCGAGTGACGGTGTAAAGAGGTCGCAATGGAAGAGTTGCTGAAATCGTTTTGGGGCATGGCGGCGACGATAGTGGAAGGCGCGGCTGCGCTCCTGATTGCCATTGGCGCAGCGGAAGCGTTTGTGATGTCTTTGTTGCGTTTTCGCTCGCCGACAGCGCAGAAGATGCAGATCTGGATGCACTTTGCGACATGGCTGCTGCTTGGGTTGGAGTTCGAGCTTGCGGCCGATGTTATTCGCACAGCCATTGCGCCGAGCTGGACGGACATTGGGCAATTGGCATCTATTGCCGCGATCCGTACGTTTCTTAGCTATTTTCTCGACAAGGATATTGAAAATGTGGCCGACCCGAGAAGAGGCCCTTATCGGGTTCGAACCAAATCCCGCGGCCCTCTTGATTTGCCCCCGGAGGCTCCTGCGCCGTAAAGAGATTATTTTTTTAGTCACATCCGAGAAGCTGCCTTTCCTCATTGGCACTCTTGCCTTCGTGTGTTATTCGTCCGTGGTTTGAGGAGCTGTTTGAAAAATTCTCATGCTCAGGATGACCATCGCCGCTCCTCCCCTGTCAGTTGTGACAGGTTCAATGGATCGCGCGGAGAGGTATTCTTGCAGTCGAAGTGGTGAGGATTGCGTTCGAGGGCCCCAGCGAATACAGGTGGAGGAATCGATGGCACCGACACAAGAACAGCAACGACTCGACGAAGCATGCGCCAAGCTGGTTCCCTGGAAAAAGTGGGGACCTTACCTGAGTGAGCGGCAGTGGGGAACTGTACGAGAGGATTACAGTGCGAACGGCGACGCGTGGGACTATTTCACGCACGATCAGGCGCGGTCGCGGGCGTATCGCTGGGGCGAGGATGGGCTGGCGGGCATCAGCGATGACCATCAGATACTGTGCTTCGCGCTTGCAATGTGGAACGGAAAGGATCCGATTCTGAAGGAGCGGCTGTTTGGATTAACGAACAGCGAAGGCAATCACGGCGAGGATGTGAAGGAGTACTACTTCTACCTGGACAGCACGCCGACGCACTCGTACATGAAGTATTTGTACAAGTATCCGCAGGCGGCTTACCCGTATGACGACCTAGTGAAGACGAACCGTGAGCGCGGGCGCAACAAGCCGGAGTACGAGTTGCTGGATACCGGTGTTTTCAACGAAGACCGTTACTTCGACGTATTTGTGGAATACGCGAAGGCAGGCGCGGAGAACATCGAGATCAAGATTAGCGTGGCGAATCGAGGGCCAGAGGCGGCGACGCTGCATCTGTTGCCTACACTGTGGTTCCGGAATACGTGGATGTGGTCGGATGCGGGTAGCAAGCCGGTTCTTAAGGGAGAGAAGAAGAAAGGATTCAGCGTGATCTCGGCACATCATACGGACCCGATCTTCCAGGAGTCGCTGGCGGATTACAGCCTGTACTGTGAGGGTGATGTCCCGCTGCTGTTTACGGAGAATGAGAGCAACAATGCGCGGCTCTTCGGGACGAAGAACGCTTCGCCTTATGTGAAGGACGGTTTTCATACGTTCCTGGTAGACGGCAAGAAGGAGGCGGTCAACCCGGCGATGGAGGGGACGAAGGCTGCTCCTCACTATGTGCTTAATGTTGGAGCGGGCAAGACAGAGATTGTGCGCTTGCGCCTGGGACGAGCCGTTCCTGAGTTGGAAGCGCGACCGTTTGGGAACTTCGACGATGTCTTCGCGGAGCGGCTGAAGGAGGCGGATGCGTTCTACGACACAATTACTCCGGCAGCAGTGAAAGCGGACCCGGATCGCGCGATGGTGATGAGGCAGGCACTGGCGGGAATGCTGTGGAGCAAACAATACTTTTATTACGATCTGAATCTATGGCTGCGAGAGCATAAGGTGGAGCCGACCAGTTCGCCGGAAGTCAGACAGAAGGTGCGCAACGGCGAGTGGTTCCATATGTACAACAACGACATTATTTCAATGCCGGATAAGTGGGAGTATCCATGGTACGCGGCGTGGGACCTCGCGTTTCATATGCTGGCGTTCCAGCAAGTCGATTCGGACTTCGCGAAATCGCAGCTCGAATTGATACTGCGGAACGACTACATGCACCCGAATGGACAGGTGCCGGCTTATGAGTGGAACTTCGGCGATACAAATCCCCCGGTGCATGCTTACGCCACGATGCAGATTTACATGAGTGACAAGGAGCGCAATGGCGGGAAGGGCGACCTTCAGTTTTTGACGTACGCCTTCTCTAAGCTGCTGGTGAACTTTACCTGGTGGTTGAATAGAAAAGACCGAGATGGGAACAATTTGTTTGAGGGCGGATTCCTGGGGCTGGACAATATAGGGGTGTTCGACAGGAGCGCGCCGCTGCCGGGTGGGGGGCACCTGGAACAGGCGGACGGAACGGCCTGGATGGTGTTCTTCAGCCAGCAGATGTTGCGGATCTCAGTGGAACTTGCGCTGCACTTTCCCATTTTCGAGGAGTTCGTCGTCAAGTTTTTCGAGCACACGATGTGGATTGCCGGAGCGATGGACCGGATGGGGAAGGCGCAGGACACGATGTGGGATGAGGAGGATGGCTTCTTCTATGACGTGCTGCGGATGCCGGATGGAAAGGCATTTCGGATGAAGGTGCGATCGATGGTTGGACTGTTGCCGCTGACTGCGGTGGCGATCTTTGAAGAGGACCTGATGGAGAAGCTGCCAACGTTTCGGAAGCATGCGAAGGAGTTTATGATGCGGCATCCGGAGCTATCGGCGAACCTGCACATGCCAGGGACGCCGGGGTTGGCGGGAAGGCGGCTGTTGGCGACGGTGAACGAAGACAAGCTGAGGCGAATTCTGACGAAGATGCTGGATGAGAAGGAATTCTTTGGGCCGCATGGGATTCGTGCTTTGTCGCTTTATCATCGCGACCATCCGTTTGAGTTTGATTTCGCGGGGCAGAAGTCGCAGGTGGGGTATCTTCCGGGTGATTCGGATAGCGGCATGTTTGGAGGGAATTCGAATTGGAGAGGGCCGGTGTGGATGCCGGTGAACTTCCTGCTGTACACGTCGCTGATGAGGCTCGGGGCGTACTACGGCGATAGCTTCACGATCGAGTGTCCGACGGGATCGGGGAATTTGATGAATCTGTTTGAAGTGGGGAAGGTGCTGGGGGAACGGCTGATTGGGACGTTTGTCAAAGACAGCTCAGGTAAGCGGCCAGTGTTTGGAAATGTGGAGAAGTTTCAGACGGACCCGTACTGGCGTGACAATCTGCTGTTTTTCGAATACTTTCATGGCGATACGGGGGCCGGGGTTGGGGCCAGTCATCAGACGGGATGGACGGGATGCATTGCACGAGTCATTCAGGGGAACGGGGCTTTTGAGGAGAAATATCTGGGCGAACGTGATGTCGAGCAACGAGCCATCAGGCTCGGTCAGGGCATGAGCGCCGATGCGAGCAGTGCGGTCCTCGCGAAATAGTGTTGATGATCGCCCCGAGTCGACGTCGCCCTGAAGGGACAGTCTCTGCGTGTGGAGTAAGTAGCTACCACGCGATCTTGGCCGGAAAGAACTCCGCGAAGAGATCGTCGTAGTATGGCTTCAATTCTTTTAGATTCGGCTTCGTATGCCCTTTGGAGTAGAGGTCATATACGTTGAATTTGTTGACCCACTCCAGCATTTCGATATCGTGCGTGCTCATCAAGTGGCGATAAGCGCCATGCCGGTGCGCCGAGTAGAAAGAGTGATAGCGCAGCATGTACAAAGACTCTTCCGGCATGTAATTCTTCATGACTTCGCCGATGTAGCCGTCGTGTCCAAATGACATGTGCACGTTTTTGAGGCCGCAATTCGGCTCGTAGATTCCGTATTCGGTCTGATAGAGGGGATTGTTGACGTCGGGATTTGCCTTGAAATATTCAGGGAATACGATGTCCTTCGAGTAGGCGCAACCCACGGGGAAGGTATCGCCGACCACGCCCCACTGCGGTTCGCCCCACAGGCACAATACCTTTCCCAGGTCGTGAATAAATCCAGTCAGTACAAACCACCGAGGATGTCCATCCTTGCGGATGGCCTCTGAGGTCTGGAGCAGATGCTCAATCTGCGTCAGGTCCGTGT
Source organism: uncultured Acidobacteriaceae bacterium (assembly GCA_963841335.1). Taxonomy (GTDB): domain Bacteria; phylum Acidobacteriota; class Terriglobia; order Terriglobales; family Acidobacteriaceae; genus Edaphobacter. The sequence goes on from CAWJCF010000002.1 coordinate 338,376, forward strand.
CCGGATCGCTGTCATCCACGAGGGTGTTCAAGAACTCGGCGGCCTCCCAGATGCTCTTCTGACCTTTGTTGAGGCCAAAGTATTGTTTCTCTTTCGCCATCACATAGTCGTACGTCTGGTATTGGTGATTCAGGCGGTAGAACTCTGCCACACCGGGAGTTGCCTTCTCGTCATACTGGCGAAACTCGTTCTCGCTCTTGCCTTCCTGGTAGCGGCCGGTAAGAAAGTCGTCCCATTCGTCCATGTCTTTCAGGGGAGCGTTTGTTGTAATCAAAGGGGTGGCCACAGGGTTCCTCCGTCGGGTCTTGCAGAGATGCGTTACCGCTAACTATAGAGACGCGGGAGGACGCTTGACAAGCAATTATTCGCTTTTTGAGGTGCGGATGACCAACCCGTTAAGAACGGACGGTAACACCGTGTGTCGACGCCCGAACGACAAGCGTCGACGGTACCAGAATGCTTTTTGGGTCCTGTTCGGGCCTTGCAGACAGTTCCAGGGCAAACTCCCCTGCAATCCGTCCCAGCTCGGCCGTTCCGTGGTCGATGGAACTGAGAGGCACTCGCAAGTAGTTGGCGTAGCGGAGATTTCCGCAACCGATCACGGCGATATCCTCGGGGACTCGCAGCCCCGCTTGCAAGGTCGCTTCGATGGCTCCTATGGCGGTAAGGTCGTTGTAGCAAAAGACGGCGTCTGGCCTGGGATTAAGTTTCAGAAGTTCCTGCATCGCTTGGAACCCGACGATATCGCCAGACTCTTCCATCCGTTCCCTCACGATGACGTAATTCTCCAACGCAGGTAGTTTGCTTTCGGCCAACGCATTTCGGTAGCCCCGCAATCGATCGAATGACGGGCTCGTATTTTTGCCGCCAATATGGGCTATTCGTTTTCGTCCGATCTCGATCAGGTGCCTGGTCGCCATTTCGCCTACTTGAACGTCGTCCGCTCCGACAAAATTCGCCGCGAGGTGCGCGAAGTTGCGATCAAAGAGAAGATAGGGCGTTCTCACGTCGCCCAACTCGTAAAAATTTCGGAGGCTCGCCTGGCAGGACGCGATCATCAAAACATCAACTCCGCGACTCAGGAGGGTGCGAATCTCCTGCCGCTCGACGTCTGGATCCTCTTCGGAGGAGGCAAGAATCAATGCTCGCTTGCTTGTCCTGAGAACTCCACTCAACGACTTGGCAAACTCGGCGAAGAAGGGGTGAACCAGGTCTGGTACCACGAGGCCGACGGTGTAGGTTTGTCCGCTGGCCAGACCGCGCGCCATCATGTTTGGCTGGTAGTTCAGCTCTTTCATGCGCTTCAGCACACGCCGTCGAGTCGCATCGCTGATGTCACTATTTCCGCGGAGCACCTTCGAAACGGTGACAACGGATACCCCTAGATCGCGTGCAATATCCTTCAGTCTGACAGCCATGCAAACTCCTGATGGATCATGTCCTATCTTAGGGCGAAACCAGTCGAAATGCTGACAGAGCAGCTGTCTAGCAGAATCGGGTTCGATGCCAGAGACTCCATCCACCGGCGATCAAACTGAAGAACAACACGACAACCAGTCCAGCAACCCAATTGAGGTTCATGGCCAACGGAGGCACAATGGCGCGAATCCCAAGCGCTATAAAGATTCCCGTTGCGGCCAGCACAATCGCATAGTCCCACCAGCGCCTCTTTTCCTCTCGTCCGCCAAACTCATCGCCCGCCTGCGCCATCATCGTTTTGTGGTAATTCAGTCCATAGCGGGTGCACTCGCGCAGGACAGCTTCGTTGGTGGAGCTATGTTCTTTGGCCGAAGCGACCGCGGTGCTGATGGCAAGCGCTCCTAGAATCATCATGATAGAGCCGCCGACTACCAGCAGCATGTGTTGCCGGTCGGCTGCCGCGAGCTCTCCGAAGACCAAAGCTCCCCATGCCAATCCCCAGAGCTGGTTGGTGTTTGACAATGGAATGCCTCGTCCGATGCCAAGATATTTAGCGGCGAATTGCTGAAACAGATCACCTACAACCCAGACAAATCCCCCGAGGAACAACCAGAACACGACTCCCGGTGCGCGGAATAGTTGGAACGCAGAAGAGTGGAGTCCGCCGTCCAACGCGAGGGTCAACGCCAACACGGTGCCCAACTCTCCGACGGTGAACGCTGTCACAAACGATAAGGGATTCATCCCACTTAGGTATGCCTTCCGATAGGGGACATACATGGTTCCCCACATGAGGCTCGCGCCCAAGGCTGCAACAATGCCGCGTATGGCGTGCTTACCAATAGAGCCGCCATGCATCGTGCTGAAGCCCAACATCACAGCAGCAATGATGATGGCAACGGAACCCACAACCACCTTCGCGATGTTCTTTCCGCTCGCGCCCTCGAGTTCGCGGAATAGCACGCGTCCCCAGAACAACCCAATCAGTGCGTTCGCATTCCACATCGGAAACGCCACTGACAAGCCCACGTCCCGAATCGCGAATACTGTCAACGTATTCGCCACGGCCCATAGCGCGCCTGCCAGGAAAGCCCAAACAATCAAATGCTTTTTTTCGGCGAGGTCGGCAAAAACATACGCGGTGCCCTTTAGAAGGGTAGGGAAAGTCCACCGCGCCGTGAAGACTCCAGCGACCATATACAACGAAATCGCAAATGGCGAAAAGCCCGAATTCACAAGCTTTGTTGGAGCTTCGGCTGCCCCCAGCCACACCCCTGCCGTCAACCCACAGATCACTCCAAGCCCGTGCAACGACAAGCGTCTTTTTCCCACCCTCTGCGCAATACTCGCCATCAAGCTCTCCTCATTCAATTCCTGCGTGAGTGGCTTTGCGTTCAGTGCAATACGAATAGCAGGGCAATGCCTGCCAGCAGCACAACGAACGGCACCAGGAAGTGGCTATCGGTCGCAATCTTCTTGACTTGGTCAGAGAAATTCACAGAGACCCCCAATCTTTTTCATTCTGTTAGTAAGCGGTGACTCCCGGTAACCCTATATTTCGCCGGGTTCGGTGTCAAATGGCACGAGAGAGTGGGCGCTGGGGCGACGTGGATGATTTCCCCCTCGAGATAGTGTCACTCGGATAAATTCTTTCCGGGGACTTGTTTGGTATTTTTCTCAATCCACGAATGTAGATGTTGTAGTCGTCGACTGACCTGCACATCGCCTGCCGGCAGAATCATCTTCGATCGTTCACTGGGCGCACTGCGTCCATGGGGCGGAGTTGGTTCGCCTCAAGCTTGAACGGATCGGCTATTTGTTCCCATACTTCTCGGACTTCTCCTCCGATCGTCAGATACGAATCATCCTCCTCACTTCGCAATCGGATGTACTTGATCGGGTCCCAAAAATCTTTCCGAAGAGACTACGAGGAAGATGTAATTGTTTGTCGCGGTGGTGATTGCTACCATCCCGCTATTGGATGGGCTAAATGGACCGAGCACTCCATCGGACTCTCAAATCGGCCTCGAGCTTAAACGATGAGGATAGCGCGCGACCAAGGCTGGGGTATGCGTCGCTATAACACGAGGCGCCGACAACCATCGAATACCTTTGACCTGGCCTCTAGCAGAAATATGTAATGCGATTCAATGTGTCTTCCGTTGAGCTGGCTGAATCTTAATCGAAATGTTTGCCGCTCTTGGCGGAGGGCATACAGGAGTTCACAAGGCTGGTGCGACCAGCCCTACCGTGGCAAGTCTGGCAAGCATTCGTTACTTTGCTAAGGATGCGGCGGGAATCGCAAATGGCAGGCAGCCTGCATATATAGCTGCCAGAGCATGCACTAGGAGGATAAGCACATGACACGCTCCGAGCTTGAAATCAATCAACAAGACATGTGGAAAGCATTGGTCTTCGAACAGCGAACGACCCTCACACTCGCGGTTGAGATGCTTTCGCGTTGCCATCTATCTCCCGAACAGATCCTGACTAAGACTGCAACGGCACTGGAAGGCATACACCACGATTCCTGAGGTTTGCGACGGCAGATTACTGGAGTCCGCCGCACGACGAGAATCAAAAGTGGCCGGATGGTAACTGCATGGCGCGAGCAACATTGCAGACACCCCGGGTCTACTAGAAAGAGATTCTCATGACAACCACGGAACTTAGCACGGAACAAGAAGAGAAGTGGAGAACATTCTTCGACGACAATCACGCAGATCTCGTTATAGTTGCTGAGACGCTTTTGCGTTGCCCTCTATCTCCCGAAAGAATCCTCCGTAAGGCATTATCAGGCTTGGAAAGCTCACCATGCGAGGTGACCTTTGAACAGGCAATCCAGGCCGTCATCGATACCGCCATTGAATCCAATCGGGAGACTGCCGACTTACCGCTCCAAGCAAAGACACCTCCGCCTGTCAAATTGAGAGTCCCTGGAATGTCGCAGATTGCTATGCTTCCATGGCCCGAACGGGCAGTGTATTTTCTGCGCGGAATTCTTCATTATTCCTGCGAGGAGACTGGTTTTCTCCTTAGTCTGAGCGCCATCCAGATCGACCAGCTCTACAAGTTTGCAGCCAAGCGTATTGGCTACGAAAGCAAGACAACATGTCGCTGACGCACGGTGAAGCATCTCTTCAGCCCATAGGGGTTACACCCTCATGGGGATCTCGAACCGCCTGGGACGTGGATTCCCTGTACCTCCGGTGTGGATCGGGCCTGGACGGCATGACTCATGGTGGAAAAATCGGTGCATTCGTAGAGAATTCACCACCCCGAGCACGGTTGGCGTCAGGTGATGGCATCTGCACTTATGCTAATTCTGCCTTGCAACGCTAATACACAAATATGTAATGGCATTCCGATTGGAATCATCCCTATGATGGTCAAGACGTTCGAGCTCCGGCACGAGTCAAATCGCCTGCCACCAGCCGCCATTCGGTCAGACGTTTATGACACGCTGAGTTTCACTGTCGCATGAACGATAGGAGAAGTCCATGATGTGGATCGATATTGGGGTGACCGTGTTGTTGACTCTCCTCGTAGCCATTTTTAGACCGGGACTTCCGCAGTTAGTGGGTCCGACTAATGATGCCTGGTTTCCGGAGGGAAAAGATGAACAGCAGGAGTGCCTCTTCACAGTGATGGAGAAGTGACGAACATTCTCCTCGAAACTCCTCATCAGGGAAAAAGTGGGCTTGCGCAATTACATATTCATGTAATGCCTGATTCGAAGGTGCGTCGGTGACTTTGTCGTGCCTTCCCAATATAATCTCTCACGATGGTGCGCTTAGAAGCGGTGCGCCGAGTATTTTCGAGGCTTGTGGACAATGACGCGCACAGCTATCAGTAGCTCATTCCGGGAGGGGATAATGCCGTCAAACGAAAAGGTCTACGTCGTCGATGATGATGCCAGTGTTGTAGACGCTCTCTCATCGCTCCTGCGGGCCAATGGCAAGCAGGTTCAAATATTCACTTCAGGAAAAGATTTCCTCGCGTTCGAACGCCAGGACTCTTGTGCGTGTCTGATTCTCGATCTGAGAATGCCGGGATTGAATGGACTGCAAGTGCAAGAGTCGATAGCCGCCCAAACGACGATCCCAGTCATTTTCATTACCGGCCGTGGTGATGTTCCGTCCACTGTTACGGCGATGAAGGGAGGAGCGATTGACTTCCTCACCAAACCTATTGACGAGACGGCACTACTTGCCTGTATCGAAAAGGCACTCGATCGGGATCGGAAACTTCGGGTGGCTGCATTCGAACGGGAAAATCTACTCGCCCGTTACCGATCACTGACTCCAAGGGAGCAACAAGTATTGCCGCTGTTGATACGTGGTCTTTTGAACAAGCAGGCGGCCTGGGAATTAGGAATCACGGAGTATACCGTGCAGATACACCGGGGACATATCATGCGGAAAATGGAAGCCGATTCTTTCGCAACTCTGGTTAAGCTCGCCAGCAGACTAAATCTTGAATCTTCCCAAGCATCTTAGGGTTGCACGGAAGGATTTTCCATCGATCGTACCAGAGGAGCGGAGGTTTCAATGGGCATGCAGGCCCCCACGATCGCGGTTATTGATGATGATCTCCGAGTTCTCGAGTCGCTGATAAACTTACTGGCCTCCTGCGGATATAAAGCTGAAGGCTATTCTTCAGCGGAGGAGTTTCTCGAATCCGGCGGTCTGCAAAAAAGCTCTTGCGTCATCACTGATGTTGAGATGCGGCAGATGAGTGGTCTGGGCTTGCTTCAACACATTAACAGTACTGCCAGTTCATTGCCAGTCGTTATCATCACTGGAAAGCCTTCTGAGAAGTCGGAATCGTTCTACCTTGAAAAGGGAGCAGTCGGCTTCTTCCGTAAACCGGTTGACGGCGATGCTCTGGTCGACCTTCTGAAGGGAGTTTGTGAAGGATGAATCTCGGATGTTATCAGCGCCAAGTCCCTCGTTCATAGATCTCCCGAAGTTCTGCCCTGCACTTTAGCGCGAAATCGTTCAGGGGATCTGCATGCTGCTCCAGAGCCACTGATTTGATTTGGTCGATGCTCATGTTATTTTCACCGTATTTCTCGACAAGTTTCTTTACAAACGCTTCTGCTGCCTCAAGGACGCTGCCAGATGCGAATAGCCTGATCCGATTCACCAGGGCATACATTGCCACAATTTCGTCGATGTTTTCCAGGCTCTGCGAAAGCGCCCTTGCGTAGCTAGCCGTTCCCTGTCGTATGAACTCCGAATATAGGTCTTCGCGCTGAACTATTTCACGATTTGTCAGCTCTCTCCGCGCCACGCTTCGTTGGAGAACGAAATTGCTAAGGACCGGAGTTGTAGCGCCGATTACGGAACCGCCAAGCGCAGCCAAAACGCTGGTTAGGGTGTTATCCATGGAATTCATACCTGCTTTCGTGCCGGAAGCCTCATGCACGAATTTCTTTCTATTGCGGCATCTGGCCGATCGCTCTCTTCAAGTCTGCCTCCGCCAATGAGAGGCCACAACTTGCTTCAAGCAAGGACGCGGTTGCGCTCGCCATGTCAGCGTGACTTTGACTGCGAGCAGAGTTGAGAGCCGCAGTCTGCTCAAACTGTCGATCGGAAAGCCTGGCCGCTTCCGTTCGGACCTTCACAATCTGTCCGGCAACATCAACCATCTGTTTGAGTTCGTCGACTCTGTCGTAAATACCTTGCACCTGAACTTCAATCTCAGACTGCAGCTTGTCTACAGCAACTTCCGCAGAGTGGACTTCGGTTCGGGCCTCCCGAATTTTGGCTTCGCGCCGGCCGCCGTCGAAGAGGTCGTAGCTGAGTACAAACCCGAATGTTCCGAAATTGTGGACGAGAAACGGCACGCCACTCTGGTAACTGTACCGGGAGAGTGCTGTCACATCGGGGATGTAGGCGTCCTTGGCCGCAGCCAAGCCCGCTTGGGCCTTAACAAGAGTCTGTCGAGACGCTCTAAGGTCCTGGTTCTGTTCGAGTGCGATCCGTATCGCGTCCGCCCGTGTTGGAATGTCAAGCGCGACTGCGGCCGCTCCAGGATCAAGATCAACGGGGGTATTGACGGGGAGTCCGAGAACGTCCGCCAGCTGACGCCGAAGATCGTTTCCTTGCAGATGGAGAGTCAGGTCCTCCTGTTGCGCCTGCAGGATGGTTGCCTTGCTTTGAAGAGCCGCTATTTCGAGAGCACTGCCTCTTGCTACGTCACTCCGGCTTTCCTCATCCTTGATCTGGGCTGCGGCCAACTGATCCTGGGATGCCTTCAGCTTTTGTTGGTTGATCAATATGTTGTAGTAGAGCTGGCGGACTTGTAGGGCAATCGCATCCTGCGTTTGATCGAGTTGCGTTTTTGCGACGAGAACATCCTCCTTTGCCGCAATGTTCGCCTGGTGGATGCGGAACAGCTGAGTAAGAGGCTGGTCTAACCCCACGCCCCCGATGTATCCAGTGAGACCTCCTTGATCGATAACGAGCGACTTCGCCGGCACGGGACCAGTCGACGGAAAGTTCCCAAATGTACCCGCCGGAATCGCGACGCCCTCAAGCTCTGTGATATGAAGGACGCTGCCGCTTGCCTTGAGTTGAGGCAGGTAGTTGGATCTTGCTTCGTCTTTCTTGCTCTGCATCTGATCGACAGAAAGGCTGCGAAGGTGAACAGAGTGATTTTGCTTCAGGGCAAGATTGATCGCCTGCTCGAGGGTCAATTGCATCGGACTTGCAGATGGTTGTTGCGCCACGCAACTCGTAATGAATGTCGAACCCAGGAGTACAAAGGGCAGGCACAGCCTGGCTGCTGCGCGAAGCTCCCGGCGTGCTGCGGAGGCTGACGTCATAATCCGACCCCTTTCAAGGAGTGTGCTTCTCATTTGGCCTCCACTGGCGCAGGAGTGACCGGCCGATACTGGGTTGGCACTGCGACTGCAGTGCGTGTTGGCGTCAGGGCACGTCATTGATCCCCGTCCGATCGTCCACCCTTGCCGGTATGAACGGTGACGACTGCCGAGAATCCCGGCCGCAGCCGATCGAGATAAGGCTGTCCCGGAAAAAACACAATCTTGACGGGTACTCGCTGAACCACCTTGGTGAAGTTACCAGTAGCATTGTCAGGCGGCAAAAGGGCGAACTGAGAACCGCTGGCGGGAGAGAGCTGCTCGACCTTTCCGTGAAACACCCGGTTTGGGAAGGTATCGACCCGAACATCTACAGTGTCTCCGACTCGCATATTGGTTAGTTGAGTCTCTTTGAAGTTCGCCTGCACCCAAACTTCGCTCTGAACCAGATCGATCACTTGCGTTCCAGGAGCGACCAACTGACCGGCAAGGGTATGACGTTCTCCGACCGTTCCGTCCGTCGGCGCTGCGATTCGCGTGTAGGCCAGATTCACCTGGGAGACGACAATAGCGGCCTTCTTCGCCGCGATATCAGCTTTGTAAACATCATCTTTTGTATTCAGCGCCTCGCGTTGGCGCTTCGCCGCCTCAAGTTGGCTCTGGCTTGTGGCAAGGGCTCCCTCGGCGCGCGCAACATCCGCTTGACGCCCTGCAACCACGCCGCTGAGCTGGCCTTGCTGCGCGGTGGCCGTTTCCAGCTGCTGGTGAGTTGCCGCCTTCGAGTCAAACAGCGCCTGTTGACGATGCAACTCACTCACCGCGCGATCAAGTTCGGGTGTGGTCGCGGCGATGCCTGCTTTGGCAGCATTGATTGCAGCCTCTGCCTGGAGAATCCCTGCCTTCGCCGCATCGATTTGAGCATCCTGTATTCGCTTCGCCGCCTGATTGTCCGCCAGCGAGGCCTCCGATGCGGCCAGGGCAGCTTGGGCTTGATTCAAATTCGCCCGATAGTCGTCGTCGTCAAGCTCAATGAGAATCTGGCCTGCCTTCACGCTCTGATAGTCATTAACGTTCACTTTGCGGACCGTTCCGGAGATCCGTGTGCTCAAAGGCGTCATGTCCGCCCTCAGGTAAGCGTCATCTGTCACCTGGTCGGGCCGGTTTCCTTGCCACCCCGTCAAGTGTCCGGCAATGCCGAAGAGTAGACCCGCAGCAGCGAGCAAAACGATCAGCGTTATGATCAACGATTTCTTACTCATTCCTTAAGGCCTCCGAAGCCTGGATCAATTTCGACTGAAATATCTCGTGGGTCTTGCCAGGCCGTTCAATGCACACCAAGCACGCTGCAGGTTGCTTCCTGGGCCAGGTCATAAACGGAACTCCAAAGGCGGGACAAATAGAAGTCGTGCTGATGAAGGCCAATAACAAGCAGATCGGCACGTTCCTCTCTGAGGAAATGAAGTATCGCCTGTACCTCCCGCCCCTCTATAATCGAGCCTTTCGAGCGAACTCCATGCTCCTGGGCCAACTGTGATGCTTTCTCATGCAATTCACCTTGGGCTCGCCGCCGGTCTTCCATCATCGAGGTGGGAGCAGTTGGATCGACAACGATGGTAAACGAGCTGTAGGCGGGAAGATCTCCCAGGATTGACACCGTTGCGAGCTCCGCATTGGAGGCACGCGCGAGTTCAATCGCGGTGCGAAGCGCACGCTGCGACTCCGGCAAATCATTTAAGGCGACAACGATCTTGGAAAACATAAAGCGACTCGAGAGGTAACTGACTCGGATTCTATCGTATGAATCTACCTCGAGCGGTCGCTATTACATGTTTCTGGTAGTGATCAACGGCCTTGAGGATTGGGTAGCGCGGCAGGGCGGGGAAATGCCGATCCTCTCGGTCTGATCTGAGCATCTGCCACAAGGAACATGTAATTTACCGAGCTCTGATGGGTTGTTACGATCACGCCGTCGCCTCCTGGAATGTTTTATTCCGGTTGCGTGCAACTCGACGTTTTTTTTGACAACGCACACCGGAGACGTGGTGTGTGTCTAGGCTTTGCTCAAACTGATGGTTATAAATAAAAAGGAGAAACGATGAAGGCACTAAGAATTGGAGGGATTCCCACATTGCTGATTCTCTGTGTAGGAATCGCTGTTGGCCAGGATGCTGCTCAAGACTTGGGCAAAGCTGCAACCGAGACCGGTCATGTTGTTAAGCATGCGACGAAAAAGTCGGCAACGGCACGAAGACGGGGGCCAAAGCCGTTGGCCACAGTGCTAAGGTCGTGGCCAAAGACACCGGAAAAGACGTCAAGACCGGTACGGAAAAGACCGGCGACGGCGTTAAAGATGTGGTTACCAAGTAGTTCAAGGATCGATTGCGGCAACCCGGCGAGAGCACCATGGCTCGCCGGGATTCTTGTTATGGATTCAAGGGTGGAAGGTCGGACGAGAGGCGAGTGAGCCTTACGTTCTGACGACGGGCAGGGCGACATTGAAGGTGGCGCCGCCGCGGTCACGATTGTTCTCCGCCCAGATCCGCCCGCCGTGTGCCTCGACGATAGATCTTGAGACGGTCAGGCCAATCCCCATCCCCTTTTCCTTGGTTGTCATAAATGCATCGAATATCTTTTCGGGATCTTCGACTCCCGTGCCGTTATCAATAACCTGGACAATGACCTCGTCCTCCTGTGTTACAAAGGCTCTTAGCAGAATCTCGGCTGCATTTGCGCTCCCGTCGGTCGCTTCAATCGCATTCGAAATCAGATTGATAAATACCTGCTGGGCTTGAATACGGTCGACACAAATTGGTGGCAGGCTACCTTCGATGGACCAGTCAATTTGAATCTCGCGCTTGTTGGGGTCTTCATGGATGAAACGTAACGACTCTCGAAGGATGTCGAGAACACTCTCGTCCCTCTTCTCGTATGGTTCACTCTTAAAAAGAGCGCGAATGCGTTTCATGGTCTCATCAGCTGAGCGAATATCTCTCAATATTCGCTCAATCGAGGCGTTTGTTTCGATTAGATCGGGCGGATTGGATGCCATCCAACGCTTGGCGGCTTGAGCATTGCCAAGCACAGCCGTAAGCGGCTGATTGAGTTCGTGAGCGATCGATGCCGATAACTCAGCTACGGTTGCGATCTTCGATGCTCTGCTGAGCTCGATACGCGTATCCCGAAGATGGTCTTCTGCTCGTTTCCGATCATCGATGTCCACCGAGAGACCATACCACTGAATGATCTTGCCATCGGGATCACGCAAAGGTTCGCCCATCGCGTGATGCCATCGGTACTCTCCATCTGCGCGTCGCAAGCGGTGTATTACGTTGAATGATTCTCCAGTTTGGATTGCACGGGCGAATGCCCTCGCAGTCTCCTCTCGATCATCGGGATGAATGATATTCATCCACTCCGCAATTAAGCGAATTCTTCGAAGGAAGCCCCAAAATATTCAAGGAATCTTTTAGAGAGATGACTTGGCTCTCCGTTCGGCCACAATGACCAAAGCATTGAGGGAATGGTTTCGATAATGCCAACGAGTTCGTGCTCTCGCATCTGAAGAGCGCTTTCAGTCTCCTTCAATGAATTGACGTCGAAGAGAATCCCGTACCATTTAACGATCTTCCCTTCGTCATCACGGAGAGGGAGACTGCGATTCAGGAACCAATGATAGGTTCCATCCGCACTCCGGCAACGGAACTCCTGCTCAACAGGTTCCCCTGACGGCCAATCCCACCTGCCAGTTTGCCAATACTCGATCAGCGTCGTCGGGATGGATAACACCCGCCCAGCCCCATCCCTTCGCCTCTTCTCTGGTCTGGCCGGAGTAGTCCAACCAACTCTCGCTCAGAAAATCAACGGTTCCGTCAGGCGCAGATGTCCCCATGTAGGCCGGCATTATCTCAATGATGGTCCGAAGTTCCCTCTCGCGGAGTCGGATTTTCTCCTCTGCCCGTTTTGCCTCGGTTATATCGATGACCGCCCCAGCGAACTCGAGGTCATCGGAAGCAGTTCCCAACGGCCTCGCCAAAACTCGAACATACTTGACGCGATCGTCGGGAAAGAGCAAACGATACTCGCAATCGATGGCGCCGCCGCCGCTGGTAGAAGCTCGTTCGATGACCTCAAGCACCAAGTTACGATCCTCGGGGTGAACGCGCTCCACGATCATGTCAAGCGTGATCTCGGTCGCCGAATCATATTCGAAGATGCGGTAGGTTTCATCCGACCAGACATTCGCTCCGCTGCCTGGTCTCCAACCAAAACTGCCTGTGTGACTCAACCTTTGGGCTTCTGCTAAATAGGCTTCGCGACGCCGGAGTTCCTGAGTAAGGAGCTCGTGCTCGGTAACGTCGATGGCGCTGCCTACGATTCTTTTCAGAGTCCCGTTTTCTACGACCGGGGAACCGACACAACGAATATGCCTGACGTCGCCGTCAGGGCGCACTATACGCTTGGTGACATCGCATCCCAAACCTTCCGCGAGCATTTGCTTGATCAGCGATGCCATGTATTCACGATCATGCGGATGGACGCGCGCCAGGTATTCCTCGATAGTAGGGGCGTGTTTTTCCGGATCAAGACCATATATCTGAAAAAGCTCGCGCGACCAATAGTCGAACCCTGTTGGATCAAAAACCCAGGTGCCCATATGGCCAAGGCGTTGCGCTTCCGCCAGATAGAACTCATTTCTCTGCAACAACTGAGCGCTCATCTTGTGTTTTTCTTCGGCTCGCTTGCGTTCCTCAATATCGACGCTAGACCCAAACCACTTAATGACATTGCCGTCTACGTTCCGTCGTGGCACCTTGCGATGGAGCATCCAGCGATATTCGCCATCAGCACGCCGCACTCGTGCCGCCCCCTCGAAGCGTTCGCCCTTGGCGATCGACTCCCGCCACGTCTGCACAAAACTCTCGACATCTTCAGGATGAATCCAGGTAGTCCATTTCCATCCCAGCAGACTGTTCTGTGGCTGCCCAACGAAATCGAGCCACGTCCGATTAAAGAAATCAAGGTAGCCATCTGCTCGGGCGGTATGGATCAGAACAGGAGACGAGTCGATAACTTGACGAAGATCTACATCTCGATCAACGACGGAACTATGCTCGGCCGTTCCCATGGTGCAGATGGTACACCCAGCAGGAGCCAGCCATAAAGTCGCAAAGCCAGATTGCGCAGATCAAGACAGCGAGTCTCTTGGTGTACCAGAAAGATGTAATGGACGTTGAGTTAATGGCCTACTACATTGAATCGCAGACTAAGTCGCTGCAATTGGATTAGGGAAGGCTTTCGCAGCTTTTGCACATCTACGGGATCGTTGCAAGTCGCATCTTCAGTCCATCTTCGAACATGATTCGACGGTCGCGCGCTTGCTTTGGACCAACTCAACTCCGCCGCTATCAGTCAGGGTGCCCGGGAGAGAATTGTGATGGGAGGATCTCAACATTGGAAATTTAAAATGGTGGCATTGGTCTTGGCGCCAGCGATTTTCGCCGCGACAGGCGCCGCGCAAGTCTCGGTTTCAAGAGTCCATTTCCCGCCGGCCGGGTCCGCCGGTAGGAAGGTGATCATTATCGGGTTTGTTGGAGGCTTTGTCAGCCAGGACGATGCGAAGCACCCTGAGGTGCAGTTCGCCGCCTACCTTCGCGATCGCTACCCGCTCATCGAAGCTGTAGTGTTTGGGAACCATCATGGAAGGAAGGCCCTTCATGAGGTGGTGCGTATGCTCGACTCTGATGCTGATGGGGTTCTGACGCCCAACGAAAAGAGGGAATCGACAATCATTATCTATGGGCACAGCTGGGGTGCCGCGGAGACAGTCACATTCGCCCGGGCACTCGGGCAAATGGGGATCCCCGTGGCCCTCACAATCCAAATAGATACGATTGCGAAGCCTGGCAGCAAGGGGACCATCATTCCAGCGAACGTGGCAAGCGCTATCAATTTCTATCAGGCTCGAGGTCCGCTTCATGGACTACCGGAAATCGTCGCGGCAGATCCGAAACAGACGACAATCCTTGGCAACATCTTGATGACCTATGAGGATCGCCCTATAAACTGTGCAAATTACAGTTGGTATGCTCGCGTCTTCAACAGGCCGCACCACGAGATTGAAAACGACTTCCGCGTGTGGGACGGGGCTGCATCGTTAATCGATTCGAACTTATCCGAAACGACTCTAAGAGTTCAAACGCCATCACCTTCTGGATCGCCTATGTTTCGATATCTTAGACGCGGCTTCCAGGGACAAATCGTCGCGAGCGATCAGCGAGCAGTTGGCAGCGAACAGTGACCGGAAGCTGGCCTCTGATCGGAGGGCTACCCCTCCCCTGGGCAAAAGTGGCTAAAGTATTACAAATAGGAGGCTTATGTTCGGACTTGGAGCTTGGCGAACCTGAAAAGTCTTGTCAACATTGAGTGACTAATCGCAAAGTATTGAAAAAAAATGGGTTACGCCGGGCGCCTGATGCGATTTCTGTTCTGATCCCTCTATTGTTGCCAACCTGGAGCGGTGGGTCTGTCAAGTGAGGGAAGATTGGGGGATAACAGGAAAATGGGTCTTGTGAAGAAAACACACCAACAAGCGCGGTCCTTTGTTCCCGTCGGAGATTGTGACCGCTCAGTGCGGTAAGATTTCGGTCTAAGCACTCTGCAGGGTGCCTCTCACCTCGCGCATCCGGCAGTCTATTTGGAGTCACATGCGACTACGACCGTTGGTCCCAGTTTTCTTGCAGCGATCGGTGCCGCTGGTTTTCTGCATTGCGCCGACCAGTTGCCAGTCGCATAAGGCCAATTCCGGATCTTCGATCGCATTCACCCATATTCCGCCGGCGGCGCACGGACGGACACGACGCGTTTTCGTGTTGGTGAGCTTGCTGCTCGTAGCGCCGGTAACCTCGGATCGTGACGGAGATCGATGATAGCGCGCCCGCACATAGTCGCACATAGCGCAGCATCGTCAGTGCTGCTGGTGTGCTTTATGCTGACCGGATGCCACTCTTCACCAAAAAAATCAGCTCCAATGGTTGCTTTCAGCAAGGTTCCTGCTGCATATCTGGAGAGTCCCTACAAGACGGACATGTTCGAACGTGACTACAAAACAGACACAATCGAAGGTCGTGCCATAGGGGCTCTACCCGGGCAGCGAATCGTGTTGTACGCAAAGACAGATGGACGATGGGGCGTGTGCCGGCAATCGGGTCAGCCGTTTACGAATATCGAAGCTGACGGCCAGTGGAAAGCTTCAGTCCACCTGGGCACACAATATGCCGCTCTGCTGGTTGATTCAACCTACAATCCGCCTGAACAAACTGAATCGTCGCCGATTGCCGGCAACGGCGTGGTGGCGCTGGCAATTGCTAACGGGGAAGGCGTAGCGCCGGTACTCCCGTCGCCCAAGATACTGAACTTTAGCGGTTACGAGTGGACAACGAGCACTGGGCCAATTTTTCACGCTGGGGCAAGAAACTTCTTCGATCCTGCGAACGTTTGGACGGACGAAAGAGGTGCACTGCATCTTCGTATCTCGGGAAGCCCGGGAAAGTGGAATGCGGCGGAGGTGAAGCTTACGCGCAGCCTGGGATACGGAACGTACAGGTTCCAGGTGCGCGATGTCTCTCATCTCGAACCTTCTGCCCTTCTAACTCTGGTCACCTGGGACGGCGTTGGCACAGAAAGCAGCCGGCGCGAGTTGGACATTGAGCTTGGTCGCTGGGGATACCTTGATCATGACACCGTACATTATGTTGTCCAGCCTTACTACGTTCCAGCTAACTTTGTTACCTTTCGGGCGCCGCCGGGGGACTACACACACTCCTTCCGCTGGGAACCAGGGCAAGTGACGTTTTCGACGGTAGCAGGATCAGGCAATACAGGTGCCGGTCGTGTCATTAACCAGCACGTGTTTACCTCCGGTGTGCCCTCCCCGGAGGGCCAATCGGTGCGCATCGCCCTGTATGTATTTCATCAAGGCCATGTCCCCTTGAACAACGAAAATGAGGTCATAATCGACAAATTCGAGTACCTCCCATGATCTGTTGGTTGAAGCAAACTCGATGGACTCTTATTGGAGTTGTGCTAGCGGGCCTTGTCACCGATGCACGTGCACTCGATCCCAACCGCCTGCCTTCGCAGTACGTCCGCGAACAATGGACGACCGAGGCCAGATTTCCCGGCGGCGCTGTCAACGGCATCGCGCAAACCACAGATGGATACCTCTGGATTGGAACCGACAGAGGTCTGATACGGTTCGACGGCTTTAATTTCAGGCCCGTCTCTTTTGCTTCGGTTGCCACTGCTTCGAACGTTCCAATATTGCAAGTGCTTACGGATGCCGGCGGACAACTGTGGATTCGTCCGCAGGGCGGCTATCTCGTACGCCAAAAAGATGGCAAGTTTGAGAGCGTCAGTTTCGGTCAAGGCACAATCACCTCCGTATCAAAAGAAAACCACGACGGAGTACTGGTTTCGGACATCGAGCATGGCACATTCCGTTACCTGGCAGACGGCGCTCAGAAATTGGGACCCACTTCACCACCAGTAATCTCCATGGCAGAAACAGCGGAAGGCAAGATTTGGATAGGCACGCTCGGCGATGGCCTCTTTTCTCTTTCGGGCGGGCGAGCTACCCAGGTGAACGCAGGATTGCCCGACGGAAAGATCAATTGTCTGCTGGCGATCGGTAGTGACGAGTTGTGGGTCGGGACCGGCACGGGCTTGTATCGCGGAAACGGCACAGGCTTTCGTCGGCTCGAATTGCCGTCGTTCCTGGGTAATCTCCAGGTTTTGAGTCTGCTGCGCGATCGTGACTCGAATATCTGGGTGGGTACGACGCGCGGGCTACTGCGCATCAACGGAAAAGGCATTTCGTTCTCCGAAGAGAATGAACTTCGTGGAGACGGCGGGATTAATGTTCTGTTCGAGGACCGCGAAGGGAATATCTGGATCGGAGGTGGGCGAGGGCTAGGCCGCATGCGGGACAGTGCGTTCGTAACTTATTCCTCTGTCAGCGATCGTCGTTTCGAACACAATGGCCCTGTCTATGTCGACCCGGAGGACCGCACCTGGTTCGCTCCCGCTCAAGGTGGGCTGTATGTTCTCGAGAACGACCGCGTTCGACCGGTTACCTCGATACCATCAGATGAGGTCGTCTATTCCATCAGTGGACGGGCAGATGAGGTGTGGGCCGGACGTCAGCGTGGGGGATTGACCCGTCTGCGAATTCGCGATGATGCGATAGCGAGCCAGAGTTATACAGAGGCAAACGGACTGGCCCAAAACAGTGTCTATGCTGTTTATGAGAGCCGCGATGGCTCTGTGTGGGCCGGCACGCTCAACGGCGGTGTCAGCAAATTCAAAGATGGGCACTTCGTGACTTACACGACGAGCAACGGCCTCGCTTCGAATACCGTCTCGTCCATCCTTGAAACCCGCGATGGTGCGATGTGGTTTGGCACACCTGGCGGGGTGAGTTCTTTTTCCAATGGACAATGGAGAACCTATACAACCAAGGAGGGTTTGCCTTCGGCAGAGGTGAATTGCCTCTTTGAGGATTCATCTGGCACTCTCTGGAGCGGAACGTCTGCTGGTCTCGCCTCTTTTGCCTCTAGCCATTTTCAAGTTCTTAATGAGTCGCCCGACGTTTTGCGCGAACAGATTCTCGGAATTGCGGACGACAAGAGCGGAAGGTTTTGGATTGCGACCTCACATCATGTTTTGCGCGTTCTGCGCGACAAACTTCCAGGGGGTGTTGTGAAAGCAGTCGATGTTCGCGAGTATGACCAGGCCGATGGTCTCGAGAGCACCGAAGGAGTGAAGCGCAGCCGATCGGTGGTCTCGGATTCAGCGGGCAGGATCTGGTTTTCGCTCAGCAGGGGCTTGTCGGTTGTTAATCCATCCCAGATCAATGACAATTCAGTTCCCGCGCTAGCTCACATCGAGACGATCACCGCCGATGACGGCATTGCAAACCTCGGCGACTCCGTTGAAATTCCTCCATCTCCCAGGCGAATCACATTTGAGTACACGGGGCTGAGCCTCGCGATGCCCGAGCGGATTCGTTTTCGATATTTTCTCGAAGGTTTCGACAGGACCTGGAGCCGGCCGGTCGCGGCGCGAGAAGCTGTTTACACGAACCTTGGGCCGGGCTCTTATCGATTCCGGCTAGTCGCCGGCAACAGCGAGGGGCTGTGGAACGGGCCAGAAACTGCGATCGCTTTGAACGTCGCCCCGGCTTACTATCAAACTTACTGGTTCCGCTTGTTGGGCGCGGCTGCGTTTCTGGCACTCCTTTGGGGGCTATACCAACTCCGAGTGCAACAATTGCGGCGGGAGGAAAGAAAACTTCGCGAAGCCATTGAGACTATTCCGGCGATGGCGTGGATGGCTGGACCCGACGGGACCGTTCAATTTCGGAATCGACGCTGGGTTGAGTATACCGGCCTGTCGCAGTTGGGAAAGTTGGAGGAAGCCGAGAGAATTGCGGTTCATCCCGAAGATCTGGATCGAACTGGACGGCGATTGAACTCGAGCCTTGCCAGTGGTGAGCCGTTCGAGGAGGAGATGCGCATCCGCCGCGCCGACGGGGAGTATCGGTGGTTTTTGAGCCGCGCCGTGCCGCTGCGGGACAAGCGAGGAAAGGTCGTGAAATGGTACGGTGCGGCGACCGACATTCAAGATCGCAAGCGTGCGGAACAATTACAGACAGACCTTGCACACACCAATCGGGTCAGCATACTCGGAGAACTGGTTGCCTCCATCTCGCACGAACTCGCACAGCCCCTCACGGCCACAACCAATAATGCCAAGGCATCTTTGCGATGGCTTCAGCGCGACCCGCCCGATCTGATGCAAGTTCGCAAAGGGACGGAAAGAATCATCGAGGCGGGCGCCTTTGCCTCGGAAATCATCAACCGTCTGCGATCGCTGTACAAGAAGGCTCCTCCCAAACGGGAGCTGGTTGCGATCAATGAGGTCATCAGCGAAATGGTCAGGCTGTTGCGGGGTGAAGCCAATGAGTATGCCGTTTCGATTCGTACGGACCTTGCCGCCGATCTTCCCAAAATCACGGCGGACAGGGTTCAACTGCAGCAGGTACTGATGAACCTCATGCTCAATGGTATCGAGGCGATGAAGGAGACCGGTGGGTTGCTCACGGTCAAGACGGGACGAGGCGATGGCGATCAAGTGCTGATCTCGGTCAGCGACACCGGATTAGGATTACCGGCCGGGAGTGAGGACGAGATTTTTAATGCGTTCTTCACCACGAAACCTCAAGGCAGCGGCATGGGGCTGGCGATCAGCCGTTCCATCGTGGAGTCGCATGGTGGCCGTTTGTGGGCCACATCTCACGAGGAACGAGGGGCGGCGTTCCATTTCACTCTGCCAACCGCAGTCGTGGAAGTGTCTGCGGCAATATGATTCCGAGTTCTTACGCGCGTGCGACAGCCGCATCGGTAGCCTTGTCTATCAACGCTGATGAGGTTTTGACTAATGACGTTCTTTTCCGTTGTCACCGAATGGTGGTGATTGTTTGCCAAAGGCTTGATGCTACGTAGCACAACTGGGGGAATCCCTAGTCGAGTGAGTGGGTCAACATCTCCCTCGTCGCTCATACCCGTGGCATCTCGATTACTTAGGCCAGTGGGGCAACATTCTAGAATACGACCCTAATGAGGCGAAGGATGAGTTCTTCAGGCGACCAAGCTGTAAGCAGCAGAGGCAAAAATGCTGCTGCGGTGGCTGCTGCCAAACGCGTAATATCATCGAGTCCAAACGGCACCGTGCGCATCGAACTCACCACGTTATAGCTGTTGGCAAGATCCGCCAAAGACTGAATGTCGTTAGCTCCAAGCAGATCTTCCTTGGGAGGCGGATCACGGACAATCCATTTCCGTTCGAAGTCCTCAACGTAGTCCTGCGCAAGCAGCCCATAGCGCGCCAAACCCCTTCTTTTCGCGATCACCAGGCGCGGGGTAAACATAAAGAGCGGACCGAGAATGGCTAGAACAAAAAAAGCTACAAAGCCGCCGATCCTTAACTTGAAAGACAGTAAGCTCTCCCCCCTGTAAAGCACGCGACTCGCTACTATACCGGCAAGCATCGCACCTTGCGCAAACAGAATTGGCCCGAAGGCGTATGCGCTCTTACCCAGAAAACCAAGTCCTGCGCAACGATCTGGATGTGTTGTTACCAGATTCAGGTTGATCCTCGAAACCTGCCAAAGAAAGTGATACCAGATGAACAACCTGAGGTACCAGCGCAAAAGCACGAATTGGACGATCGGGATGCTGAGAAACACATACCAGTAGCCCGCCGGAGTCAGGTGCCAACGACCGCCAGGCATCGCATACCACGTTGAAGTCACGATCGGGATTCGACTGCTCCAGAGCCACAGCCCAAACGTGTAGACAATAATGATCAGTATCAGTTCGACGGCGTAGGAGTTGCGTACTCGGATCGCCGACTCAATCGCTCTGTCAAAGCGTGGCAGGTCATCAGGCATCACAATGCGTCGATCCACAAAGGCACGCTCCGCAGGACGCATCCGCGAGTGGACAACTGTCTCCGCTGCGATAAGGATCGGCAATGCAATCAGTAACCGGACGTGCACTTCCACATCGTGGAGGAAGGAAAAAAGAACCGTCCCCCTGTGACCGACGAGAAGCATCAATGGCAACCAAGCAAACATGGGGATGACGACCACTCTCCGCTGCAACAGTTCCATGGCCTCTCCAGTGAGATACGTCCGGCGCAGGAGTTGAAAGAACGGACCTCCCCGAACAGGAGAAAATTCGTGCGGTTCTTCGGGGAATGTCTTACCACTCAACCAACGTGAATGCAACTTCGCAGACCCTTCTATCGGTGCCATCTTGAGGCCTCCTGCCCGACTATTCCAGGGCGAGACTAAGACAAGTCTTCGCCATCACCAACAAGCGTTTCCTTATTATGGGATTCTTTGCCTCAATCGCATCTCTCCCAACTGGGAAAACCCCTGGTGCGCGCGTGTGCGCGTGACCTTGGTCATGATTCAACGAGGTGTTGAAGGAATCAAGCAGTGAGTTTAGGTTGCCCATTGAGTGATTGGCGATTTGGCAAGAGGTCAGAATGACACAACCGTTCAGTAGCTTCCAACCTCAGAAAGTCACGACCCCCGAAATCTGCACAGAGTAGCCCTGGAACGTGGCGTTGTTTGAGAATTCGTGAAAATACTTGAACCCCAGGCTCACCTTGCGCGCTGGTAGAGCCATGTTGGAAGTGAAACCAAGAGCATTGACCTCGTAATGTGCGGCTCCCTGGGCTGGCGTAATCATCGGGCCAGACTTGTTGGTCGTCTGCAATTGTTCGTATCCCACCAGGCCGATTTGCAGCCGTAATTCCTTGCTGACTGGAAAGGCACGCGCGACGGAATAGTCCAGGTCGAGGGTCTCGCCTGGATGGATACCTGTCCCCTCCTGCACAGTATGGAATTCATACATTTCGAAGGCGGAGACCGTGGTCGCTTTGTTGCTGGTGAGATAAATGGTTTGACCGGAGGAGATAGCGTTAGTCCAGTAGCCCGATCCCACGTTGTTATTCGAGGTGGAATCAAATCTCCCAGTGGGTGCAAGAAATCCGTAATGCACGCGGAAGTCTGCGCGCTCCGTCTTCCAGCCCAGGATGAGGGGTTGATAGTACGAGTCTGCAAATCCACCTCCGCCGCTCATTGGTCCCTCCGCATCGGAGGTCAACGAATTGTTGGTGATCGGAAGCGTGGCGACGCAGGAGTAGATTGCTCCTCCAAGCGCTCGGATCTTGTTATTGCTGACCCAAATGAAACTGTTCATGTCCAGAATCACCGCGTTCTGCCCGGTAGCTGTAACCACACCATTGGCGTCTTTCAACTCGCTGCGCGAGTAAAAGAGAAACTGGTTCGAATAGGTGAAACCTGCCTCAGGAGTGACGCCTGAATTTGTGGCGGTCGAACCAGCGGGGTAGACGCCTCTAACCTGCGCCCAACCTGGCTCAATCATCACGAAAATCGTGACAACCAAGCCAACCGGAATCATGCGAATCCGCGAGAAATTGGGCACGTTGTTCTCTCGGCTCACGGCTCGCGTCGCATTCGCAAGGCTGACCGTTTGTCCTTTGCATCAGAACTCGATTCGGTTTCGAGATTTTGGCCGCTAAGCACGGGTCACCATCGCCAGCGGAGTCATCGCAAGGTTTCTCCAGAAGATTTCCAGCGACTCGACACCGCCGAAGAGAGTCGTGAATATCGTTAAGTCAGCAAGAAGAATGTCTCCGGCACGCTTTCCGTTTGGTGGCATCCACAGAAAGTTGTTGAACTCTGTGTTCCCCGCCTCCGTGAAAGGATGTGGCCGGGACATATCAATAGACTGCTTCGACAAGACACGAATGAACTTCGTGTCGTCCGTGGTCAAGGAATAGTGGGGAAGATGAGGATGAAAGTTGAAAGTCGTAACTCCCGATAGCCACCCGCGGGAGTCCAGATCTCGAAAGGCAGTCAATGGAGTAATCTGATTCGTGCCTTTGACGGTTGCCGGGCGCAGACCATACTGATTCTGAACGGGCACGCCTAAGCCCTTCATCATCGAAAGCGTGTACCGGCCGAAGCGCTGTTGCCGCGGCACCAAGGGATCGCCATGGTGCGCATACTCCATCGCCCGTTCTTTTGGGTCAGAGGAAACACCAACATCGTGATGTGGTCCAATAATCAGACACGTTCCTTCGCGTGTCAGAAATCGTCGAACCGCGTCGATCTCATCCGGTGACGCTTCCTGCTCCGTAATCATGTGATCCAGACCAAAGACCATCAGGGTGTCGGTGTCTTCAAGGATGCGCTCGTCGATGGGCAATCGCTGGCCCGCCTGGTCGATCCTCTGGTAGATGGCGACCGGCTGCTCCGTCGCCTCGCCGACAAGCTGCTGGAACTTCAGCGTGGACAAGTGAAAGAGCTCAAGGGTTCCCGCAATTCCCTGAAGGAACATCTTCGCGGAGAACTCCGGAGTCTCGTAATTCGGCCACGCTACCCGGCGAACTTCAGTCATGGTTGAGAATCGATTGTCCATCTCGGTAACGTCGCGATTCGATTCCCATGGATAGCTCCAGGTCCAGTAGATGCTGAACCGCCTTTTGCCCTGAGCGTACTTTCTCGGGATATTCGTCTGGTTATAGGTTCGTGGTCCGGCTGCTGATTCGATCATCTCAGTTTCCCTTCTTCTGCGCCGTCATGACAGCGCCGTTAGATATCGCAATGCCTTGATGCCAGGCAGGAAAAAGTAGGCGCCTCCGCGAATGGTGGTGAACGCCGGCAGTCCCAGAATCTTCTTTCGAATGGGCCGCTTCGGAATGGTCATATCGAAACTGCCGTCCTGCGTGCCGACAAAGGGGTCGCGCTCATTGCCTAGCTCATGAAAATTGGGGTCGTTCGTCCAGACGTTCATCGCGAACTCAAATTGGCGAACTAGGCTTGCGCAACCGACGAAAGCCGCGATGCCTCGTTCGATTCCGTCATCAGGTTTGTCTTCGGGCAAAGGCGGGCCGTACGTCCCTCCACGCCGAATCATCTTTCTCCGTTGCATGTTGGCCGCGGTATCTCGCGGGTTCATGCGGCGAATATGCGCCCCAAGCGGACAGCCATAACCATAGGGATCCATCTCGCCGTAGTCGAAATCGTTGGTGCGTTGGATGTTCCCGCCCAATTCCGGGTCATCCTTGTCGGGAGACAGAACCAATGGTGCACCACTGCGCCATCGCCCCATCAGCTTGGCAGCAACCCATTCCTGCTGTTCGGGCGTGTCGCCTTGTTGGCGTAGAAAATCACGAAATGCGCCGACGTGCTCTTCGATCCGGAGATAAGCAATATAGCTGCCGTTCCGGGCGAGAACCGCAGGCTGCGGCAATCCCGCAGGCGGTCCATCTTCATCCGGATAGCCCAGAAAAAATTCGCCGGGTTTAATTGCAGGACCGGAGCCGGGAGTTGGCTCCTCGCCCATTCCGTCGATGACTGGTTGCGAGAGTCGGTCTCTATACCCAAAATGTTCGTGAGCGTGAGTGTATGGAGGAATCGCTTCCATATCCAGCGAAGAGAGGACCTTCACCCCGTCGCACTGGAGGAGGTACTCCCGATGCTCCTGCCTGCATCGCTCGCGTTCTGCGACATCGCGTGCGAACAGAATCACGATGGCATGAAGTTCCTCACTCGCCAGCCCACCCACCCAGTTCTCCGGGTGGTTGGCTCCGGTTGTGCCGAGAATCTCAGCGCGGGCAGCCATACCCTGGCGGAACTCTTCGGGGAAGGTCGCGAGCGCAGCTTGATTGACGCCGAGCGCACGCAGGCCGTTCCAGGTGAACCCTATCGTCACCCATCTCGTTCCCGGGTTCCCCGAAGAGAGCGACTTTGCCGTTCCAACTTTATCCAGAATGCCCTTCAGCCATTCACGCCCAGCACCCGGCCGGCGAAACGCGAGGAACTCGTATCTCGCAGCCAGCGCGGGAGGCCGCGAAATCAAAAAATGTTGAATGTCCTCAAGTTCGAGCATTGCGATTCCTCAAGGCCTTCTCAAGGGCCCTCGTGGTGGAAAGGGACGGACTCGGTTACTGCATCAGATCGAGCATGCTGGAGAACGCTGCCTTGAGCTTCAGCGCCTTCTTGATCTCGTCTGCTGAGACATAGGGATACTCGCCGTATTCAAGAAAACTCGGACGCTGGTGCTCGCGAACAAACTGAATGAACGCGGGTACATTCGTCTTCCAATCCTCGGGAAACCCCTCGAGATTCTCAAAGGTAGTGCTGAGACCGGACTTGGAGAACAGCGCTACTGCATCCTCCGTGTACTTATCGAAATCCGTGTCAAATATTCCCTGGTACATGAAATAAGTATCTTCTCCGATGTCGAACAGAACCCATCGCAGATAGTGAAGCTTAAGCACCTCAAGAAAGTCCGGCGACCCAGCGACAGACTTCTCGAGGGTCCTACCGTATTCGCGGATAGTTTCCTCGCGTCCTGGCTTGATCTTTGCGATGATCGTAAAGCCATAACAAGCAGGTGATTTTGGATAGATCGGTCCGTACCTGCCATTCTGTAATTTGAAATATCCCTCTTTAGGGATCGCCATCGCTGCGGGTTTTGTCCAGTCTGCCTCTTTCGTGGATGCGATTGTCTGCGTTGCCATTCTTCTCCTCCAGGGAGCACGAAGCTCGATTGAGGAGAACGTACACGAGCGCCGACTCTGATGAAACTAGGGAAATCCCCATGTCAACTTATTGGAGTAAGGAATTTCCTAATTGTTCTGTTGGCGGGAGAGAAAATTGTTCCTGTGGCTTCAGTCAACACCTCATTTCCTGGGTAGCTGAGCGTTGTATTTCTTTCGTCGAAGAAACCGAAAGCGCTTCAAGTATTAGGGGTTTTCCTAGTTTCTTCTTACGTCGGTCGTAAGGTACTTTTCATCACGATGTCAAAATTCTTCGTCACGTGGGATGAAATGAAGCATCGGCGCAAAAAACGTTTCTTTATGAAGATGAATGCCCTGGGAGCCTGAACGGATTTTTCGGGACGTGTGAATAACGAAGGGAGGAAGCCCGCGATGAAATCGAAGCCAGAAACGTTTCGTCGAATTCTTGAACGTCTGCTGGGCGTGATTTGCGTGATCCTTCTTATTCCAGGAGACACTTTGGCGGGCGCTACCTATACCGGCGGAAGCCAAACACCCGCTCCCCAAAGTTCTTCAACACAAGGTCCGACTACCAAGATTCCCGCCAACGAACTCGACTCTCTCGTCGCACCAATCGCGCTCTATCCGGACCCCATGCTCGCCCAGACTCTTGCTGCGTCCACTTATCCGCTGGAACTTATCCAGCTTCAACAGTGGCTTGCAAAACACCCCACGTTGAAGGACAAAGCACTTGCTGATGCCGTGGCCAAGGAGCCCTGGGACCCGAGCATCCAGGCTATGGCTGCCTTACCCGATTTGGTGAAGCGCCTAGCAGATGATATTCAATGGACAACGGATCTTGGCAATGCTTTCCTGGCACAGCAAAAGGACGTTATGGATGCTGTGCAGCGGATGCGCAAGAAGGCTCAAGACAAAGGCAATTTGAAAACGACCGAGCAGCAGAAGGTCGAAACTCAGGTGATCGAAAGCAAAAGCACAATCGTCATTGAACAGTCGAATCCACAAGTTGTATACGTCCCTTCTTACAATCCGGTTGTGGTTTATGGGCCACCCGTATACCCCTACCCGCCGATTTACTATCCGCCGCCAGGATACTACGCCGCCGGCTTGGCGATCTCTTTTGGCATCGGCATCGCGATGGGTGCGTTTTGGGGCGGCGGCTGGGGTTGGGGTTGCGGCTGGGGCGGCGGCAGCGTCAACGTCAACATCAACAATAACTTCAATCGCAACACCAATATCGGCGGCGGCAGTCGGCCCTCCCAGCTGCCCGCTCGCGGCGGTGCGGGCGGGGTCGGAGGTGTCGGTGGAGCGGGTGGGGTAGGGGGAGTAGGCGGAGTGGGCGGTGCAGGTGGCGTCGGTAGTCCCGGCGGAGTGGGAGGCGTAGGTGGTGCCGGGAAGCCGGGTGGAGTGGGTGGCGCAGGTGGGGTTGGTAGTCCCGGTGGGGTAGGCGGCGCAGGTGGTGCCAACCGTCCATCACAACTACCTGCCGGCGGAGCTGGAGGGAACTGGCAGCACAATCCGGCGCATCGTGGCGGCGCACCCTACGGAGACCGCGCAACGGCTGATCGATTCGGCGGCGCAGCTCGCGGTGATTCCCTCGCGAACCGACAGGCCGGCGCAAGGAACCAGATTGGACGCCAGGGAGGAAATCTTCCAAGTAATCGCGGCGGCGGCGGCGCGAGCAACCGCATGAACACAGGCGGCGACTTCGGCGGCAGCAATCGTGGCGGCGGCTCAGGCGGAGGTCCCGACCGCGTGGGAAGTCGCGATGTCTCCCGTCCCTCCGGCGGCGACCGCAGCGCCTTCGGATCGGGTTCCCGGGGAGGCTACAACGGTTCCTCGGCACGATCTGCCAGTAGCCGCGGGTCCTCCAGCTTCGGCGGCGGCGGTGGTGGTCGTGGCGGCGGTGGAGGCCGGCGTCGTTAGAGACAAACAGTATGAGGAGCACAAAATGAATTTACGATCCGCAAGAAAAAATCTCTTCGAGTCTCTTTGGATTGCGATCATCGTCACCTGGGCATGTCTCTCCACGCAGGTTCTCTCCGGTGCGCATCAAGCCTCCACCGGCACACAAGCTCCTCCGACACAGACTCCTGCTGCCACCGCGGCTTCTCATCCCGTTGAAGGTGAAACCTTCAATACTCCGCAGCAAGCCGCGGACGCCCTCATCGCTGCTGCCGGCACATTCGACGAGGCCGCCCTGGCGAAGATCTTTGGCCCCAACGGCAAAAAAGTCGTCTTCACTGGAGAAGCCGCCCAGGATCGCCAAAGAGCCTTAGGTTTCGCCGCTGAGGCCAAAGAAAAAACACAAGTCGTCGTGGATCCAAAAACGGGCACGCGAGCCTTCATCAACGTCGGCGACGAAAACTGGCCCTTTGCGGTACCCATCGTCAAGGTCAACGGCAAATGGTCCTTCGACGCCAAAGCCGGCGAGCAGGAACTACTCTACCGCCGCATCGGCTCCAATGAACTAGACGCCATTCAAATCTGCCGCGGCTTCGTCGAATCTCAGGACGAATATGCTCTTCGAAGCCGCCAGCTCTATAACGTCAACCAATACGCACAGCGCATCATCAGCACTCCTGGCAAACAGGACGGCCTCACATGGCTAAACGCCAATGACACCTGGGAGGGCCCGATCGGCGAACAGATCGCTAAGGCCATCGCACAGGGTTACACCCCCGGAGAGATGCCCTATCACGGGTACTTTTACAAAGTCCTAAAAGGACAAGGTCCCGCCGCGCCCCTTGGAAAGCTCGATTACGTAATCGAAGGCGTGATGATCGGAGGCTTCGCTCTCGTTGCCGCGCCCTCCCAATACCGCGTCACCGGAGTAAAAACCTTCATGGTCAGTTACGACGGCGTTGTCTACGAAAGGGATCTCGGCCCCGACACACTCGAGCAATTCAAAAAGATGGAGCGCTTCAACCCCGACTCCTCCTGGCAGCCCGTTAACGACCAGTGAGGACGCGTAAGGCAGGGCACTTCTCCTATTTGGCAAAATCGAGACTAGCAGGCAATCTCTGGTGGCTTATCTTGAGAGATACGGATTCTAAGCCGAAATTAACAGGCATCGAAGACGCACATTCCTGTCCTCGATGCAATCCGGACATTTACATCGACACCGCACATTCCCCTCGCGAATCCTCAGCACGCGGGGGAATTGATTCCGAGTCCTTCGAGCCGGAGACTCAACGCTCCGAACAGGGCTACGGCACCGAAGAATTCTAATTCCTCATCGTTGGAGGACCGATTGAAAAACCATATACCGATGCTTTTGCCGTTGCTTTGCACGCTTTTGATATCGATGCCAGTTCGCAGATACACAGGCACAATCGGATAACGCTCCACGCGGTGCCATTGGTTCACGTCGTCATTACGGACATGGCTATACGGGAGAAGAACGAGTTGCCTCCGCTCGTGAAGGACGACGTCAAGGTAAAGCAAGGTAAGACCATGTACACAGTCGAGGCTGTTGAAAACGGGAGCCAAAGGAAAGAGGCGCCTTGCAGCGCACCAAGGTCTGGACAGAAAATCCAACTCCGAAATCGCAGCTCCAGGCAACGTCTGGGTTCCTGGTCCTCGGGACAGAGAAAAAAGTAGCGACGCCTCGCTGTCCGGCGCGAAGAGTCCTCCGACCGAGAGCCTCGCCGTCATCGCGGCTCCGTGCCGCTGCGTCCGGTGGCAAACGCTAATACCATCTCCTTCGATCGGTCACTCTTGCTCGACGCTAATGTGCGCCCCGCTCTCGGAAGTAGTCTGGGATGGTGTTTTGTGAGCCGCCTCCCACGCTCTCACTTTCGGCCGAGCCTCATCAAACAGACGCGCAAAGTTTCCTTTGCGCACCTTCTCGCTCGCCTCCGGGGTTAGAAGATTCCACAAGGGCTGATACTGATAGAAGACCTTCAAGTAGCTCTGCTGGCTAGTGGGAGCCACTTCGTCAGTACCGAACAGAAACCGATCTGGAAAGCGATCGATTAAATCCGCCGTGGTCTTCGTCGCCTCAGGGCTGGAGACAACGTACTTGGCTACCTCGTCCCACGAGATGTCGAAATAAACATTCTTGAACGCCGGATCATCGAGGATGAGCGCAAGATTGGCTGCATGATCTTTTATCGGCCGAACGATACGTCCGACGCCTGTGTGCGCCCAGATGATTGTTGTGTTAGGGTGCCGCTTCAAAAGAGCTTTCATCTGTTCCAGGTACGCCGGCGGCGCGCCTTGTTTCGGGAACGGAACATCCATGTCGTTGTGGATGATAACGACCAGCCCAACCTCTGCAGCGAAGTCAAGAACCTTGTCCAGCGCACGATTCTGAAGATCCGCTGTCTCCCCTGCAATCTTGGCGGAGACAAACTCCTTATGAATCGAGAACTCTCCGATGCCTGAGAACACGCCCGGAAATGTCTGGAGCACCCGCCGTATGTGATCCGCGGCATACATATCGGTCGGGTTGAAGCCCGTGATCATCGGTTCAAAACGTGCCTGCTCTTTCTTGGAGAGCGATCGGTACGCCATGGCGATGTACGCATCTGTGAAGGAGTAATAGTAGAGCGGGGAATCAGTCTGTAAGTAATACGTGGGAGCGGAGTCACCTGAGTTCTCATAGGACCATTGCTGTTGTAACGGAATCCCGAATAGCGCAACCCGTCCTACCTTATTTCCCATGATCTTCACAAAGTCATGAATATCCGTGCCCTCCTGAACATAGTTCGTCAAATGGAAATGGGAGTCGTTCACAACAGGCTCTTCCATCGCCACCGTAGCCTGCCCTATCGCCAACCCGCATGAGTTCCACAACAAGGCCGCGACTAGTAACGCCACGCATCCCTTCGACCGAAGCAACAACCTCGAAACACTTTTCATGGCCACCTCATTTTCTTCGAGCCAGCTGTAGGCTCAGGCGCACTCACATTCAGCGGCCACGGCGTATGAAAGAAACTCGCATTACTGCGGATGCAACAAATCATCACAGCAAAGAAGTACACGAGCCCTCGCAACCCCGCTCGCGCCGTGTCACGTATCAGTTGCTCGTTCATCTTAGAAAGCCAGCTCTACAGTCGTATCGAACACCCAACCTTTACCGCCTAGCGGAAAGGGTACCGATGTATAGCCCACAGGCGTGCGGAACAGATAGAGCGCCTCCGTATTCCAGCGCAGCACGCGATTCTTATACGGGAACCAGTTCGTCCCGATACGCGCGTCATACGGACTGCCATATTGACCTAAGATGTGCGACCCGCTGGTATATAATTGCAGCTTCTTCTCGATCGCCATCGTCGAAAGCTGGAACTGGTAGCCCGTGTCATAGCGTGTATGAATCGCCGACGTTCCCGGGCCGGTGAAATCATTAAGCCACCGCCAGTAACCTTCGCCCTCGAACGCCCACCCGTGATATTTGAAACCGCCATCGACAGCAACCATCTGGTAGCGGAGTGTATTTACCGTGATCCCCGGCCCAAAGAGGTTCGGCGTAAAGACCACGCTGCCGTCAGATAACCGGATCTGCGTATTCTCGAACGTATCCTGTCCCGGCTGCTCCTGCGCGGTCTCCGTGCTCGTCGTATAGTGGCCTGCAAGCCGTGTCGCCAACTTCTGATGATTCTCAAAATCACCGAAACCAGCTCCGAACTCACCCGTAGTCGGATCCCACTCCACCATTGTGCTAATGGTATTGAACGCGTTGTCGAGTTGTGCAGCGCTTACGCCAAGGGTGCTCAGGTTGTTGCCTATCATTGCAAAATAGCGAAGCTTGTCCGTTAAATCGCCACGCGCCCAGATCCCCGAGGTATACGAAGGGCGGAAGAACTCATCCGTGATCAGCCGCTCATCCACGCCCAGCCAGAACGGAAAGTTCCCCTCAGTGCTGCGCACGCCCGGCAGCGCAGTAATTCCGCCAAACAGGGTGAAATATTTGTTGAATCTATAGCTCACATTGCCGGCCAGAACAACCTGCGCCGCCTGCCCCTGATTCGCGTTCGAACTCCAGGCATAGAGGAAGTACCGCAGCTTCGGATTCAGCACCCAGCCCAGAAACTTTATCTGCACCTTGTTAATCTGCACATCCTGGCGCTGCTGCAACGTGCTCGTCACTCCGAAGTAATTCGTATAGGTTGGGGCCAGATTTTTCTGGTTCAGGTAACGAACGTAGCTGTAGATGCTGACACTCATATCCCCCAGCTCGGTGTTAGCCACTTTGTAACCAAAGTTGGGAGTGTAAGCTCCCCACGTCTTTGGCGCGTCCTGCCCGCCACCCGTACCGATTGTGCCGTTCACTCCTGCATGAAACGTCGGCACCGCAACGCTTGCCCCGCCATCCGCTCGCGGCATCGAAACAACCGATGCTTCCAGCAACCTCGCTTGCGAACTCCTCTGATAGTCTCCTTCAGCCGCGGGCTGCAGATCGCCCGGATCAGAACCTTCCCGGGCCTCCAGATGCGCTACGCGATCCTGGAGGCCCTTGATGAGCCGCAACATCTCCTCTTCGCGTGCAGTGAGGGGAGGACTGTCTCTTAGAGGAGCTGACGCATCGTCGCCTGCGCTCGGCTGCGACTCATTCTTTGGTGTCGTTGCTTCCTGTCCATAGCTCTGAACCGCTGGAAACAGACTTATTGCAAGGCCGACTCCGAAACAAAATCTGCGGCACTTCCGTATTCTTTGAAGAATTGAGTGTGCAGAGCTCATAGTTCCTGACCTTGGTGGAACTTGAAAAGATTTTCTTTCGCCCCGAAGGCACCATTGGCCTACTTCAAGCCCACAGAGCTCGGAGAGTATAAGTTGTAGTGAAGTTGCTCGGCGACGTATCGGATAACCTCCTGTGCCTTGACGCTGTTTCCGGCATCATCTAGTGGCGGTGCGAACACCGCAATTGCACCCTTGCCCGGAACTATCGCGACAATCCCGCCGCCAACGCCGCTCTTCGCTGGCAAACCTACATTCCATGCCCAGGTGCCCGACCCGTCATACAGCCCGGCCTCCATCATCGTGCTCAGAATGTGCGGGATGGACTCCGCTTTGATAACTCGCTCGCCGGTCGCCGGGTTAACTCCGTTATTCGCCAGCGTCGCTCCCATCCTTGCCAACTGCGTCGCATTCACGCCGACCGAGCACTGCTTCGTGTACACATCCACTGACTCAAACGGATCCGCGTAAATTCGGTCATACTTCGCCAGCAGGTACGACAACGCTTTATTTCCGGTGTTCGTTGCGGCCTCTGACTTGTAAACCTCGTCAATCAAAACCAGCTTCTCCCCCGCGGCCTTGCTATAAAAATCAAGAATTTTGTTCCACTTCACATCCGCCGTACTGCCGGAGATGAGACTCACCGTCGCAATCGCTCCTGCATTCACCAGCGGATTGCCCGTGTGCGTCGGCATGTCCACTACCGCAATCGGCGAATTGAAAGCGCGCCCCGTTGGCTCGGATCCGACCTTCTCAAATACCTTCTCCGGCCCTAGCTCTTCCATCGCCAATGCCAGCGAATAAACCTTCGAGATCGACTGGATAGAGAACGAATAGGTGACATCGCCCATCGTCAAAACCTGGTTGTCCGTAGTAACGATGGCAATTCCAAACAGCTTCGAATCGACCTTCGCGAGGTACGGAATGTAATCCGCATTCTTTCCGTTCGTGTCGTTCTTGTATTTCTCGTATGCTTCTTTGACAACTGCCTCGACCTGCGCCCTTCGCGGAGCAACAGGGCTAACGTTGGTGCTGCTTTGAGCTACGACAGGAGTCGGGCAAACGTACTCAGGAACAAGCGCAACTGCCATCAATACCAGAATCGAAATTCGACGTGCGTTCATAGTGGATCTCCTTCCCCTCTCATACCCGTGACCGAAACCGAGCCGTGGCAGGTCGCCCTCAGAAAGCAAACGTCTTTCCGTACGAATACTCGAAGGAAAACTGCGCTCGATAGTCGTTGAAGTTATAGCCGTCGCGGGCGTCATTCGCCGGCCAAGCTGGAATTTCGGGCCTTTTCCTACAACCAGATTCACAGAGGTGGGGTAGTGAAACTCTTGCTCCAGTCATATTTGAATGAGAACTGCACTTTGTAATCGTTGTAGTTGAACCCGTCGCTGAAGTTCACCCGTCTGCCGAACTGGAACTCGCCACCCATCATGACCCTGGGAATCGGGTGGTACAGCAGGTTGCCCACCGAATAGAAGCCTTGATGAAAGTCCGCCGGGAGCTGTGCGTCTGAGTTAGAGATGTTCACCATTGAGAAACCGCCTGAACTGGTGAAGCGCTCGCTCCATGTGTGATCGAGGAACGCCACGACGCCCAGCACCGGCAGTGCAACGCCTTTGATAGGTATGACTGAGCCGGGGGGAGTGTGCGCGATGCCAACGTCGAACGGCGCGTCGTTCATATAATTCTCAGTTCCATGGCCGTAGGTAACTTCCAGCTTTGCAACATTCTTCTTTGATAAGTTGAGATTGGAACTCAGGTTTACGCCCCATCCCACGACACTGCCGCCGAGATTTGTCTTGTTGCCGCTGGTGTCAACCCACCCGATCTTTCGAACGATGGCCGCCCCCTGGAAGTAGCCCCAGTTTCTGACTATCCGCGCATTCCCAGAAAGATCCGGGAAATTGAATCGAGGTGTTATGTTGTTTAGCTCGATACGGTCGGCATAAACGCCCTGGTCACCACTGGCGCCCGGTCTCTCGAGAGCGATAGTGATGCTGCCACCCTTCTTTCGGACCGGCATCCAGCGTAGCTGCACATTGCGAAAGAAAACCATTCCGTTCGGGCCCCAATACTCGATTGTGTTCGGGAAGACATCGATGTCCATGTAGGGGCTCCAGGTTTGTCCGGCTCCGAATGCGCCCAACTCACCGTAGGCATGCCGGAGACGGAAGGTCGTCTGGCCGGCGTCAACTCCAGTCCCAAATAGTTCGAATTCGAAAATTGTGTTCAGATCGCCGAGCCCTGTAGTGGTGGATGACTTTACCCCGAAGCGAGTCTGTCGCACACCGGCATAGACACTTCCACTCGGGGGGTATTGGTTGGCAAAGGACGGCAACTGGGTGGGACGCTCTACATCGAACCAATTCGGATTGATTTGCCCAAAGTTGTACCCGGAGTCAAGCATGGCGAACCCATAGATATTGACGTTATTCTTACCCTCCGTTATTTCGCCCTCTATCGGGACGGCCCCAGGCGGGGGCTGGGCGATAACCGATTCCGAGGGAATAGCGACCACACCCTGCGGCTGTGCAGGAGCCTTTTGCTTCCCTGGGGAGGGCTGCTGGCCTTGCCGCTCGAGTGTATTGATCTCCGCCTTGAGCTCATCCATCATCAGATCCATTTGCTGGATCTTGTTCCTAAGTTGCTGTATCTCTTGTTGGCTGTTCTGGGACTGCGGCTGAGCAGTGAGAGGCTTACTGCAAACGACCGAAAAAGTAAGCATCGCGAAGAAAGCAACGGCTTTTCGAGCGACTAGAAGATCGCATCTCATAAGACTCCAGCCTCCGTCGAAATTGTCTTGCGAAGATGTCACTCCCAACTGCTAGAGGTTGAGAGTCTTGTATGCCTCGCAACCCAATCACTACAACTAGGAGATTCCCTAACTAGGGAAATCCCTAGTGACTAACCACCGCGGGTCACTCTAGGAAAGTCCCTAGTTGTTTCACGAGCGATATCGGCGTAGCTTCGACCTTTGGCGATCCGTGGGGAATGCAACTTTGGGACTAAAGCGATGAAACCTAAAATCCTGCTGGCCGACGATCATCCTCCTCTTCTCGAAGCCGCGTCCACCCTCTTGAAGCCGCATTTCGAGCTGATTGGAATTGTGACTGACGGCGCAATGCTGGTATTAGAGGCACTCCGGCTTCGCCCACAAGTGATCGTGACTGACATAACTATGCCTGTTATGACTGGAATCGATGCCGTCATTCAATTGCGCAAGTCAGGTTCTGCAGCCAAGATAGTCTTCTTGACTATTCATTCAGAAGAGGAATTCCTGAGAGCATGTTTGGCCGAAGGCGCATCGGGATACGTCCTCAAGTCACGTATGAAGACGCATCTGATCCCTGCCATAGACGCGGCACTTGAAGGGAAGACCTACATCTCTCCATTTGTGCCCAAGTGAATATCTATGAAGGCTTGTGTTTTTTTGCGGACAGTTGCCGATTTCCGCCAGAAAAAAGCTCCAGCGCGAAGCGAATCACACGAGAACTTACTGACGTGCTTCGAATGGCGCCAAATGTTCGAGAGGCGAATCATTGTCTGGATTCGCAAACTGCGAATGATTTAGCGCCTTATAGAATTCGGTACGGAACTCCAAGCTGCTCCAATCTACGGGCCGCTTGCATTTCAATATCTTCGAAAAGCGACATCAACGTTCGCCTGGCCGGGGCCAGCAGCTGCTCCCGTGCGGCCATCCCGAATCCAGTCCCCGTTGCATCGCTGTCGATCACCGAAGGTGTCGTAAAGCACGAGGTCTCGAAATCGTTTTCTAGTTTCGAATTGATCGGACCTCGGGTCACAAATTGAGAGCTCGTACAATGGCCCGTCACTTCCGCCCTGTCCTCACGGATTTCAAAAACGTTTTTGCGGATTCGCGTAATCGCAGGGCATTTTCCGATTGCACAATCACTGTGGATGCAAGGAGCCAACCTCCAAGAGTCGCGGGTTGAATCTCGTTGCCTGCGCTGGGGAGCACAAAGGTTCCGCTTATAACAAACTGGTGCGTGCGATCAGAACTCCTCGGCCCCAGCGCTGCCTGGGAGAGTCCCGATCTCCAGAGGTGACCTGATTTCCTGATGACGTCGAATTGATATCTGCGCGATCAGTATCCAACGTCTTCGAGAATGTGTAAGACACAAGAAACTGAAAGCCATGTCCTGGCTATTTCGTCAGACTCACCTCAAGGCTCGTTGTACGAGGACTTCCTTTGACTCCATCTCTATAGCAGAATCTGGTGGTATCCACAGTGTCGGGAACAAGCCGCGAGGAAATGTTCGCGATCGCGTTCGTAGTCGCTCGCCCCTCTTACCGGGTTGCCGCCTGGATTGGCGCCATAACCCTGGGAAAGTAACGGTTTCGCTATGTGGAGCAAAGAGATATCGGACCGTAAATCTGTCGTTAGATGTGGTCAAGTAATCGACATTCGCCAAACTTGGTCTTCACTGAAGTGGCACGGCCTCGAGAAAACCGCCAGACCCTGTGGGGCGAACGGCATAGTTGGGTCTACGGTTCACACCACTTATAGGAGTGCTTCTCGAGGGGTGACGACTATATTAGATCGAAAAGATTTGTTTGGGGTTATAGTGTTTCTGGGTTAACTAGAATCACGGGCTCCAAATTTATATTGGTCCGACCGCTCGTTTGTTAGTTCGTTTGCAGAAATTGCTCTTACCTGAGCGCCCTGAGGGATTCTGTGACAACGACCGACAGAACCATCCGCGAGCACAGTTTCGCTCAGTCTCACTCCGGGACCGTGGGGCGCCGTCTGCTCCTACTCGCGGTAGCCCTCCTCTTTCTTGAGCAAACAATCGCTTCGCACGCACAAAGGCCTGTGCGCCGCGTCCTTATTCTCAATGACTTCAGTCCTATCTCATCACCTGGTATTGCGCTGCTCGATAACACCATTGCTTCTGACCTGGAAACTTCTCCGTATCAAATCGAGCTGTACAGCGAAAACATCGAATCAGCCCTGTTTTCGGACGATGCTGCTCAACGGCGCATTCGTGATTGGCACCGTGAAAAATATTCAGATCGACAACCGGATGTGATCATCACGGTTGGACCGGCATCCCTTAGGTATATGGTCGAATCACACGGAAGTTTATCCCCAGGAACGCCAATCGTCTTTTGCGGGATTACCGAGGAAACGCTGCAGCATGTGATGCTTGACTCTGAATTCACGGGCGTATTTGAAGTAACTCAACCTGAAAATACACTTCTCGCAGCCCTGAAATTGCAACCACACACTAAACATGTATTCGTGACCGGTGGAGTGGGTCACTTTGACCGGGACTGGGAAGAAGCTCTCGCCACAGAATCCTTTCGTAACTATGACTCAAAGCTTGAGCTTACCTATCTTACAGAACTTGATATGCCATCACTCCTCGAACGCCTAAAACACCTGCCAAGTGACAGCATCGTGTATCACACTGCAATGACACAAGACGCCGCAGGATCTCGTTTTATTGACTCTGCTCAATCAGTCCCGCTAATCGTGAGCGCAGCGAACGCACCGGTTTACGTCATGGATGATGTGGACGTCGGCTTGGGAACTGTGGGAGGCTACCTGATTAGCTGGGAAGCAGACGGTCGCGCTGCCGCGACAATTGCTGCCAGAGTTCTCAACGGCGAGAAGCCACAGAACATCCCAATCGTAAAGAATGAGGACGTCTACATGTTCGATTGGCGCGCAATGCGCCGCTGGCGCCTCAACGAAAAGAACCTCCCTGCAGGCAGCACGATTCTCTTCCGGAGATTATCGGTATGGGAGCGCACAAAGTGGTATTGGATCAGTGCACTGTTTGTCATCCTAAGCCTCTCCGCTCTTGCAATTTACCTGTATTCCAGCTGGAAACAACTAAGAATCGCAAGAGATGCCCAAGTGCAACTTAGTGGCTTATTGATTAACTCCCAGGAGAAGGAGCGAAGCCGGCTGGCTGCCGAACTCCACGACGACTTCAGTCAACGCCTGGCACTCCTGGCACTCGGCTTGGAAAATGTGGAGGAGGCATTACCAAATTCTCCGCGAGCTGCCAAACAGCAGCTCCACGAACTTCTCAATTCAGCCAGTGAGATTGGGGCTGACATTCACACTGTCTCCCATAGGCTGCACTCCGCCACGCTTGAAAATTTGGGACTTGTCTCTGGAATTGGCGCTTTGTGCAAAGAATTCAGCGACCGACATAGGATTGAGATTAGGTTTTCGTCCGAAAACATTCCAAAGAGCGTTCATCCAGATGTTGCCCTGTGTTTGTTCCGTATTGTTCAGGAAGCACTTCAGAATCTGAAAAAACATAGTGGGGCTATAAAAGCTGAAGTAACGTTATGCAGAACCGGAAATAGAATACTTGTCTCGATTTGCGACGAAGGCAGAGGATTCGATGCGAGGGTAAACGGTGAGCCAGGAATAGGTATAGGAAGCATGAGGGAACGTGCACGCTCGGCCGGCGGACGCCTCAAGATTTATTCCGAGCCAGGAAAGGGGACAAGAATTGAAGCAACGGTCCCCTTCCAATTGGCGGCTGATCCGTCTCGATAGCCGAACTCGCCTACTTTGTCCTTCAAGCTACCCTCTGTAACTTTTGCTAGTTGTCAAAACTCCAATTGCGAGTCCACAATAGTTTTTTACTGGACAGACTCCATAAGTTTCGCTGCACCAGCGGGCTCTCGGCGACAATTTGGTTGTTTGGTGACGGAAATCGTAAACATCGTCATTCGACAATCCCCTACAAGTCAACCTTGAGGCGAAGAGAAAGGCCGCACATTTATGGATACAGTTCGTGCAGACCGACCCCGCCTGCGTCTGTTAATTGCGGACGACCATGCGATATTTGCTGATGCTTTGCGATCCTATTTGGAAAAGAACTTCGAGGTAATCGGACAAGTCCCGGACGGCCTCACCCTGCTGGACGAAGCTGCAAAACTTAAGCCCGACCTTGTTATCGTCGATGTTGGTATGCCTGTGCTCAATGGGATTGACGCAGCTCGGAGGATCAAGGAGATCACCCCAAAGGTAAAGTTCATTTTCTTGACCATGCAGGACGACCCACACCTTGCAGCTGCGGCTCTTGAACTAGGTCCCGTCGCGTTTGTCCTTAAGCATTCGGCTGGGTCAGAGTTGCTCAAAGCGATCGAGGAAGTAATGTGCGGCCACTCCTATGTAGCACCCAGGAGGATGCGGTCTGAAGATTGGGCAGAAGCAAAGGCAAGAGCAAGGCAGTTCTCAAAAGACCTTACACCGAGACAAAGGGACATCGTCCAATTGTTCGGCGAAGGTCGGCCGATGAAAGAAATCGGCTCGCTCCTGAATCTTAGTGAAAAAACCGTGGAGTTTCACAAGCACCACATCATGGTATCGTTCAATCTAAAAAACAACGCTGATTTGGTTTTGTTTGCGCTGAATCACGGTCTCATCGTGCCCTCTCCGGCGCATAGTCGAACGAATCCCTCGGCATGACCTAACCAAGACCCTTTAGGGGTCTCATTCCTTGAGCTTGTCGAAGGACGACCCAATGATTTACCGGTTGCACGGTCGCCAATGTTTCCGCTGCTTCGCTCTTTATCTCCATTTGTTTCGTCTTTTATCTGCCGCTCGATGTCAACTTGTTTTCTCAATCGGGCTAAGTGAGAACATAATTTTCCCGTCCAGGACCTTTGCGGGGTAAGACGCGAACCCGAAGTTCGAAGTCCCGGCAAAACATCCGGTGGTGCATCGAACTTTATTCCATGTATGTCCACGTTGAAGGCCGCGACGTCCTTGTCAGCGACGATGAAGCGCGAGCCTGATCCAGACCGGATCTAGTTGACCCGCGCCACCTCAATAAAAGTCGGCCATGATCGTCCCTCCGGGCGGCCCCATTGATCAACTCCGTTTGGCTACTCTCCGTCTAGCTAGTCTGAGATACGACCTGTAATCATGACCTGAACAGGCTTCGGATCGATCTCGGACAGCTTGTGACGCGAGTCGTAGCTCTGGAACTTTGTCTCTTCACCCGGCTCAGGCGCGAAAGAAATCGAGCCGCCCATCTGCAGGATCATCTTGGGCACTGCCTTGCGCAGCTGGGCAATCTGTTGCCATATTCACTGGGTTTCTTGGAGATGTGGCCGGTCTTAGGATCCAAAACCCTCGCGGCTGTGCGGATGTTGGATACACCCGCGATAATCCACTGAGCACTCTGCGCCGGTCAAATCTGGGTATCTACAAAAATGACTACAGCAGTGGGCTATTTTTACGAATCGCGTTCATAGGTTATTGAAAGGAATGGTGGACGCGGTAGGGATCGAACCTACGACCAGTCGATTAAGAGTCGAATGCTCACAATACACTAACTGTCTGTATTTTCATTGATTTGAGTGGATTTACGGCCCTTTCCGCCCGCACAGACGCTCGCCGCAAGTTGTTCAATTTGTTCAGTAG
Source organism: uncultured Acidobacteriaceae bacterium (assembly GCA_963841335.1). Lineage (GTDB taxonomy): Bacteria > Acidobacteriota > Terriglobia > Terriglobales > Acidobacteriaceae > Edaphobacter. The sequence goes on from CAWJCF010000002.1 coordinate 378,914, forward strand.
ATTTGGAGATGTCTATGGACGTTGGTCATGTTTTGGTCAGGTTTAATCAGTTCTTCTTGACCAGGTTGCCGAATTCGGCAACGGATCGGTGTAGTTTTGTGTCGGAAATGATGGAGTCGTCCGCGTAATACTCAGTGATGACGACCAGAGAAATCGCGGCGACACCGTGCGCGTGATGTCTCGCCTGGGCGGTCTACGCCTCGATGAAGGGAGCGGTCGAAGTGCTGTCGAGGCATCTCGCAAAGGAGTTGGGTCCGCGCAGGATCGCCGTCAATGTGGTTGCGCCGGGCCCGGTCGAAACCGATTTCAGCGGCGGCATCGTTCGCGACAATCCTGCTGTCAACAAGATGATTGCCGAAAATACGGCACTAGGCCGGGCAGGTCTCCCAGAAGATCTCGGCCCTATGATCGCGTCGCTTCTCTCGGAAGAGAATCATTGGGTCAATGCGCAGCGGATCGAGGTCGCAGGCGGAGTCGCAATTTGACGTCCAGGATCTAGCCACTAGAGATGAGTGCGAGGCCGCTGGACGCGCTCAGGTCCAGGACCCCGCGGTGTCAAATCGCAAGACAACTGAAAAAGGAGAGCAACATGCAAGGGAAGATTGATGAAGCACCTATTTTTGCCTTTGTTGGGTTTTGGCGTGATAGCGGCGGCGACCGCCGCGTCAGCGCAAACCGCCCCGCCAGCCTTTGTTTCTGCTATCGGCGACAACACCAACGTCGTCTTTGTCGAAAACCATATAGTTATCGACAGGCCTGCGAATGAGATATTTGATTTCGTCTCAACCCCAGGGAACGTCTATAAATGGTTTACTAAGTCGAGCGACGCAAAACCGTTTATCACCGGGGCGCTCGACCACCCCAACCGCGTCGGCGATCAAGTATTCGAAAACATCGACTTTCCGGATGGGAGAAAGCTGAGCTTGGTGCAGACGACAGTCGTCTGTATTCCTGGCTTCGAGTGGGTGGTCACGGGGCAGCCCATCGGCAGCGACGGCAAGCCCTTGCCGCAAGTGCTTTCACTTGCGGTCTGGACCGTACAGTCTCTTCCCGGTGGCAAGAGTATGTTCAGCAGGTTCTTCTCCCTTGTCGGGTCGGAAGGAAGCGTGACCGTGTCGCGCTCGAAGAATGGCGCCTTGGACCCGGTGGGGAGCCAGGCCGCGCTGGAACGGCTCAAGAAATACCTTGAGGGGTCGCAGGAGAAGAACTGAGCAGTAGTGATCGTCCCGGACGCTCCGGCGAGGCGTCCGGGGTTCTGCCGCGACTGCGATGCCCCTTAATTCCCACCCTTTCGGAGAGCAGTCATTAGTACCGAAAAATGGGATGAGTTGTTCATGACCTTCGGTCACAACGACGGATGAAAATGGGATTAGGCTGTTGTGATCGTGCCTGCATGAGGTCGTGACCTGCAGTGGCGTTTGGAACCCGCTGATGAGTTTGACCCTGGATGCGTTCAGGAACAACGGACTGTAGCCTTCTTTACGGAAGAGCACGCGAGGGAGACTCTCGCACTATGCATCCTTGCAAGCACGACTAAGGAGGTTGGTATGGAAGTGCTCTACGAGAGCTGTTGCGGTATCGATGTGCATAAGTCGTCGGTAGCGGTTTGTATTCTGCTTGAGCAGAAGCACAGACCGCAGAAGCATCTGCGCCGCTTTGGCTGTACTACGCGAGACCTGCGTGAGCTGGCCGAGTGGCTCAGAAGCTTTGGCGTCCGGCATGTCGCCATGGAGTCGACCGGCGTGTATTGGAAGCCTGTCTGGAACGTGCTCGAAGAGCACTTTCATATGGTGCTTGCGAACGCTCAACACATCAAGGCGGTTCCTGGCCGCAAGACCGACATGATGGATTGCCAGTGGATAGCGGAGTTGCTCCGACATGGTCTGTTGCGTGGCAGCTATGTTCCACCGTTGTTGGTCCGCGATCTCCGGGATCTGACACGAACCAGAACTACGCTTTCTCAGGAACAGTCCAGGATCAGCAGCCGCATCCAGAAGCTGCTCGAGAGCGCCAACATAAAACTTGCCAGCACCGTGACCCACACCATGGGCTAGAGCGGACAAGCGATACTGGACGCGATCGTCAGAGGGGAGGACAGTCCTGAGGAACTGGCCGGTCTCGCCTTAGGTAAGCTACGGAGCAAGATACCGCAGCTCCAGCTGGCGCTGGACGGCCGCATTCGCGATCATCACCGGTTCCTACTGGGTAGCCTACTTCGGGAGTACCGCTTTCTCGAAGCCGAGATCCAAGCCCTCGACACCCGGCTCCAGCACCTCGGTGCGCAACATCAGGAACTGGCTGATGCGGTGGAGCGCTGGATAACGGTACCTGGCGTTGAGCGGGTCGCGGCCTGGACTCTAGTTGCTGAGATAGGACCGGATATGACAGCCTTCCCCTCTGCCGCACATCTGGCAAGCTGGGCAGGCCTATGTCCAGGCAACCATGAAAGCGCAGGCAAACGGCTCAGCGGCAAGAGCCGAAATGGCAGTCCGTGGTTGCGCCGTATGGCATGTCAGTCCGCATGGGCAGCAGTGAGAACGAAGAACTGTTACCTCTCCACCCAATTCAAACGACTCGCGACTCGAAGAGGGAGTAAACGAGCGCTCATCGCTGTAGCTCATAGCTTGTTGGTCATCGGCTATCACCTTCAGAGCAAAGGCTGTGTCTATAAGGAACTCGGCGGTGACTACTTCGATCACCTTCATGAGGAAAGGCTCAAGCGGCATCTGGTGAAGAGACTCGAGAGCCTTGGCCTCAGTGTCACGCTGCAACCACAGGCTTCGTAGGTGGTTATTTTCGAGGGAGCAGGTTCTTCGGATTGGAGAGACTGTTAACTGCCTGTATTTTCATTGATTTGAATGGATTTACAGCCCTTTCCGCCCACACAGACGCTCGCTGCAAGTTGTTTAATTTGTTCAGTAGATTTGTAGATGTCTATTGACGTTGGTCAGGTTTTGGTCAGGTTTTATAGTTCTTCTAAACGTCAAGCACTCGACAATATTGGGTTTCTCCGAGCGTGTTCCGCTCAGGAGCAAGGTTGTGGTGCGACAAGCAATCGGTTACTGCTTCAGACAGTTTCGAACGAACCAGCGGGCCAAGTACCTAGAGACCAAGCGAGCGCTCCGCGGTTCGCTGTCGCCGGGAAGATGAGAAATCGATCGTGAAGGTTCCACCCCACCGCGAAAGACCAACGTAGGGCAGGGACCGGTAACGAGGAATCCGCTATTATGCGGAGCCGGCTGGTCTCAGATGCGAGACCAGCCGGTTAGGGCGACTGAAAAAGATCAGCTGCGGGTCAGTAGGCTCGTCTCAGTTGCCACTCGCACTGGTCAGAGCTACCTCGGAGCATTCAGTTGGCGCATTCACCGGGTTACAGCGAGCGACTGCTTCGTTGGGAAGGCTCACGAAGTACTTGGTCCACTCAGAAGGTTCAGACGCGGGGTAGTCTGTGCTGAGCAACTGTGCACCGCTGGCTAGTGCGGCATCGCGACGAGTTGTCTGTCCGGTTCGAGCTTCCTTCGTGTCTGCGTCTGTACGGGTGCGAACCAGATAGCCCTTGCGAACTAGATCTGCGATGGCCTCTTGCGTTCCGTCATTCTCTTCAGTGAATGCGCAGTCCGGCTGACCAGGCACTGCGTTGGTGAAGATCACACGACGACGGAGCGAGTCATGCCCTTCAATATAGATTGGGCCTACGGGACGCTGGTCCATCAAGAAGACAACCTTTCCACGCGCCTTCGCGAGCGTGGGCCATTGGTTCTGCAGTACGGCCTCTTCCAGCGTCTTATGCTTTCCTCGAACCTGGTCAGGCGTAATGATCTCGCCCGGAGAGAAGACGGAACGGATCTCTGCGTCCAGCGCGCCGAAGGTCGATGACGTGAACTTCTCGGTGGGGAGCGCGTGATACTGCGGAGGGAGATCGGTCTGTTTGGTCTCGAGCAGGATGTAGATGGGCACGTGCTTTGGATGGGCCTTCGACCACGTGCGAACGATCTGCAGACATGCGACGAAAGGCTGGCAGGTGCTGCGGTAGTCGAGGTCCTGCACGTGCATCACTTTGAAGCCGGGCTTGCTCATGATTCCCTGTGGGTCGAACGCGGGATCAGCCGGTAGACCAGCCGCAGCAACAGCGGTCGGCCCTCCCGGATGAGCATAGCGTCCCCCTGCGCTGTCCGCGTAGATGTCCAATTCAATCTGGCGAATGCCCGAGTTCAACTGCTGATCAAGAGGACGGTGCCGGTATTCAAAGGCTTCATAGAGCTTAGGGTTCTTTTCATTGAGCAGTTTGGATTCGCTGGGCGCGATCCCTGCGTGGTAGCTGTTGTGAGAGCCGATGACCTGAATCTGGTTCATGCGGATAGTGTTGTCAGAGGCAGTCTGCGAGTAAGCGAATGTTTGCGGTCCCATAGCGAGAGCTGTGAGGCACAGGGCGGTGAATCGATGAGCGTTCATCAAGAAGGTCTCCGGTGTGTTTTGAAGAAGGGCATCCGGTCCAGCGGCCTTGCGTGCCGAACCGGATCTTTCCTAGGAGGAATTTAGAAGGAGAGGCGCAGTGCGAGCTGCACCTGACGCGATGGATAGACGACGGCTGAACTGTAAGCACCGAAGCTTCCGCCATCGGTGACGGCGCTGTCGGGATACTCAAAGTTGGTTGAGTTGAAGACGTTGAAGCCTTCGACGCGGAACTCGAGCTTGCTCGACTCCGACCAGAGGGGAAGGGTTTTGTGAAGCGCGAGGTCCATCTGGGCGAAGGCAGGGCCTCTCAGACTATTTCGTCCCGAGTTGCCGAAGTACTGGCTCGGCGTCGGCACAGTCACCTGACTCGCGAGCAGGGTTCCAGTGAGAGTGCTGGCTCCCTTTTTCCAGCTCGACTTCGGAGCGTACACTGCCTTCGCTGTGCTCACGAGGTTTGGGCGTACGGCATACGCCGCGCTGGTGCTCGAGACCACAACTTGAGACGTTGGAGTGTAGGTCAGGTTGATCGGCAGACCGCTTGTTACCACATTGATCGCCGAGATCTGCCAGCCTCCCAGGGTTGCCTGCTGCCACGCTGGAGCACTCTGGCCGAACATTCGTCCTCTACCGAAGGGGAGGTCTGCGATGACGGACAGGGTGTCGTTGAAGGGCTGGTCGTAGCTGGAGCGTCCACGATCGGCTGCCGGATTGTAGAGATTGACTACAGCCGAATCACCACCGAAGGTCTCAAGATCAGCTGCGGCATTGTTGACGGCCCTCGACCAGGTGAAGGAGTTGATGAGATAGACGCCGTTGCTGTATCGCCGCTCCAACTTGGTCTGCAGGGAGTTGTAGATCAGATAGCCCTGCGGGAGCGCCGTCAGGATGTTGGTGAAGTTGGCAATCGGCCGTCGAGCCTGTTGCGACAAGCAGGAAGCAGCATTTGTGTCGCAGCTGACAGGCTCAGTCGAGCCCTGATTGAAGTCGGCGAGCACCGGAATGTGGACACCGTGGCTCCCGACATAGGAGACCTCAAGCGTGGTGTTCTTCATCACCTCGCGTTGCACGGTCAGGTGATACGCCTGAATGTACGCCGCCTCGAAGTTCCGTGGGATGTACCGCGTCTGCGCGGTCAGCGTCGAGAAGTTCTGCGCCGAGGCAAAGTTGGTCTGGTAGCCCGATTGCGTCGTGCGGAAGCAGGTGCTGGGGTTATCGGTCAGCGAAGTGCAGAGTGGCTGCGTCGCGCCAGCCACAAGAGTTGGCGGGGTTTGATTGATCGTCGCATCGACGATGTAAGGGCCGTTGTAGCCAAGGGTGCTCTCACCGCCAAAGCGGAAGTAGTGCATGTATCCGATTCCGTAGCCGCCGCGAACAACCGTCTTTGGATCTATCTGGTAGGCAAAGCCGAAGCGGGGAGCCAGGTCCTTCTTATCCAGAGTGATGAGCGATTTGTTGTAGAGCGAACCACCGGATGCCTGCACCAACGTGTTGGTGGTCGGATCGAAGTTGGCCAGATGGTTGTTCTGCTCCCAGTTCGGCGTCACCAGCTCATAGCGCAGACCAAGGTTGAAGGTCAGCTTATTGTTGAGCTTGTAGTCGTCCTGCACGTACCCCATATACCAGCGGCGCTCATATTGGATGGTCGCGAGATTGTTCAGTTGATAGCTGTTCCGCGCGCCGACGAGAAAGTCGGCGAGGTTGTACGCCTGTTCGTGCAGGATGTCGGGGTTCGTGGGGTTACTGGGGTTCGCGGCGGTGCCGTTCGCAGTGCCTGGCGTGTTACGGCTGAACTGGCCCGCATAGAAGTCTTCTCCATCCTGCGGGTGGAAGTCCGAGATGGCCTCGTTTAGGTAGCCGTATTCGGCGCCCACCTTGAAGCTGTTGCGACCTTTGAGAAAACCGTAGTTGACCTTGGGATTGGCGACGTAGGGACTTGTGAACTGCGGGTTCGTGGTCTGCCGCCCGAACTGCGAGAACCCGGTGACGGCCTGGCTGTTGAGGCCGCCGTTTACGCTTGGATCACTTGGGATGTTGGGGATATTGAAGTCTGCCAACAGATTGTCGGCTCCGATGTTGACCGGTGCCTTGCCGCTTTGCGTCCAGGTAAGCCCCAGCCGAAGCTGCAGAATCGAGTTCGAGGTGGGAGAGAAGTTATAGCCGCCGGCTATCTGGCGAGTATATGCATAGAGGGTTCCGTTGCTGTTTCCTCCAGCCAAACCAGGAATGTTCGGCGCCAGGAAGACGACCGACGAACTTTGACTGTAGCGAGCAAAGGCGGTCGACCGCGGGCTGATGTACGCATCCACGCGGACATCACCCTTGTTTCCATTGTTGGTATTGGCGGGTGTCGAGGTAAAATTCTGCCCGCCCGGGGCGGCGGGTGTGTTGGGGGCTGCGTCCGCCTGCAGGATGCTCAACACCTTTGCTGCGAACGGACTCTGGTCCGAGGCTGGGATCACGCCGTTCGGGTACTTCACACCAGTGATCGGGTTGATCAGAGCAATCGGATTGCCGCCCGCATCAATAAAGACTCCCTTCGCCTGCGCAGCGGTCGGGACAACGGCCGTCTGGATCGCGCGATTCACGACGCGCAGTCCCTCGTAGTCTGCGAAAAAGAACAGTTTGTCGCGCTTGATCGGGCCGCCCAGCGTACCGCCAAACTGGTTCTGCACCAGCGTCGGCTTGACACCGGATCCGATGAATGGGCCGTATGCGTTTAGATCAGTATTGCGGAGATAGTCGTAGATGACTCCGTGGAAGTTGTTTGTTCCGCTGCGAATTGTCGCGTTGATGATTGCGCCTCCAGCCCGGCCGTACTCCGCGCTGTAGTTGTCGGTCTGCACCTTGAACTCCTGCACCGCGTCAGGGGAGGGAATGACAGCTTCATTGGAAAAGCCCTGGTTCGCAGTCTGGTAGGCGTTGTTGTCGATTCCGTCGAGCTGGAAGTTGTTTGTCATCGAGTTCTGTCCGTTGACGTTGTAGGACGCATCGCGGGGTGGGGCGGAGAGCGTTTCAAGCAACGACTTGCGCACGCCTGGAACCAGCGTCGATAGGTCGGCGTAGGAGCGGCCGTTCAGTGGAAGAGTGACAGCCTCACGAGTTTGAACTGTCTCCCCGCGGTCGCTGGTGTCTGTCTCGAGCAGGGTCGCGGCATCCGATACAGTAACCGTCTGGTTGTCCGCACCGATCTTCAACGAGAGATCAACGCGCTGCCTTGCCCCCACGGTAACCGTAAATCGGTCAGTGTCCGATTTCTCGAACCCAGAAGCCTTCACTGAGACTGTGTACTCGCCGGCCTGCACATTCGTGAACTCATAGTTTCCGTTCCCATCTGTCTGCCGGGTTGTTCCAATGCCCTTTGTTGGACTGAGAAGCGTAACCGAAGCCGAGCCGACCCCGGCCCCGCTGGGATCCTTGATCGCGCCAAGCACGCTCGCCGAATCAAACTGTGCCATTGCCGGCGACACTGACAGCAGCAAGAAAATCACCAAGGCGTAGCAAAGCATTGCTGCGGCGACTAGCGGTGTCTTATGAGAAGAGACCGACTGTCTTCGATTCTGAGAGAAGGAAAATTTGCTACACATGCGATTGGCTCCTCGTAGTGATAGGTGTGGGGTGCTCTGGTCTGCCCGATGACCCGAACTCTAGCCAAAGTTTTTGCACTCTCTCAGTCAATTCGCCGCAACACGAATGTTAAACGGCGCACGCGGCATGTTTTGAATGATTTACCGCCTCTTAACAACCTTTGGCGCGTCGTCGGTTTAAACTTAGCTTCCTGCTATTCAGTCACTGAAATTTGCGTTCACAGAAAATTCATCGCGCAAGTGTGTACTTGAGTCAGAGCTTCGACCCGGCCCACGATGCGCAATCAGACTCTCCAACTCGACGCTAGCCAGGTGGTGGAAATCGACCCGAGATGGGAGTTGGTGGAGCGTATCGTTGCCTCTCCTGCATTCATACGATCGCCCCGGCTATGCAGTCTTCTGATGCACCTCTGCGAGTTGGCCCTGCAGGGGAGATCCGACGAAATCAACGAGCAGAGTATCGGAGAGGCCCTCTTCGAGCGCGCTCCTAACTACGACCCGTCGATTGACGGTATTGTGCGCTCCCACGCGAGCCGACTTCGTCAGCGGCTTGAACAGTACTTCAGCGAAGAGGGCGTTCGCGAGACGATGCGGTTGTCGATTCCAAAGGGTGGCTATACGCCTCTCTTCGAGGTCCTTTCAGAGCCCGTGCTTCAGCAGTCGAGCGTAGTCTCTGCGCTCCCCGGACTCGCCAATCGCCCCTCCGCAGTCACGACCAATCCACCGGCATCGGACAGGTACCGTCATCTATTTTGGGCAACCGGCATCGCTTTGGTGGCGACGTGCATCTTTGTCGTCTTTCTCTTGTTTCGCGCACACTCCCCTCACTCGTTTGCTTCGAGCGTAGCGAAGCACCCTCTTTGGAGCGCTCTCTTCGGGCCGGATCGCTCGACTCTGATTGTTGCATCGGACACGGGGCTAACCAGTCTGCAGACACTCACCGGAGCAAACGTCAATCTCGCCGAATACCTAAGTGGCGACTATCGGAGCCATGTCGCTCCTGCTGTCGGGACCACACCAGAGATAGCGAAGGTGATAGCGTCCAGACGGTACACCTCCATCGTGGATCTCGACATTGTGACGAAGCTGTATCAGATTCCGGGGGTTGCGCTCAATCGCATCCAGATGCGCTACGCTCGAGACCTTCGTCCCAACGACCTAAAAAACGGACCGGTTATCCTGCTGGGCTCGAAGGAGGGCACACCGTGGGTGCAGCTCTTCGAGGACAAGATGAACTTCGTCTTTATTCACGATCATCAGAACCAACGATTCCTTGTGCTGAATCGTCTTCCTCGGAGCAATGAGTCGTCTCGCTATGAGGCAGATCTGACAGGCTCGGTTCATCGCGTCTACGGTTTGATTGCCCTACAACCGAACATCGGAGGCTCAGGATCCGTCCTCGTCCTCGAAGGGACCTCCATGGCAGGAACTGAGTCAGCCGCAGACTTTGTCTTCGATGATTCCCGCCTCTTACCATTTCTGGCAAAGATCAGGCAGAAGAATGGATCGTTGCCGTACTTCGAACTTCTTTTACAGTCAAATAATATGAACGGAAGCGCCTCGGGATCCGAGATCCTCGCTTATAGGACATCGGCCCAGTAGAGATTTCTGTAAGGGCTGTCGCGCTTGTTTTTTGCGCCCGCTGAGGCAACATGCGGTTGTACTCGTTGTGCAATTCTTGAAGGTTCCCACGAGCGTCTGTGCGCCTGAGGAATCCATCGTGCCTTGTGCATGCGCAACACCAGCGAATGAAAGAGCGAAAAGGGTCGGAGCCATCACCCGGATGGCTGGGAAGAGGGTTTGTTTGAGGGAGCGTTCCGCCCGCTCAGGAGCAAGTTGTGGTGCGACCGGCAATCGGTTACTGCTTCAGACAGTTTCGAACGAACCAGCGGGCAAGTACCTAGTCTGTCGGAATTCAAACCTGATCTCCCACAATCCCAGCAGAGCGGACACCCGTAAGAGTCAACGCACGCTCTGAAGCTCTCGGTCATCAGGAAATCGTTTGCAAAGACCGCCTAAGGAATCTAGCGGGCTATTTGGAACTGCGCTCCGGTAGAATGCGGGCTAGCGTGATTGATCAAGTCGCCCAGAGCTTCGGGGGAGATGTTAACAGAATGATCGTTGTTCCGAGGGAGTTTGCCCCGATGAAATTCGGAAAGATGGCATTATGCATGCTCGGTATTGTCTTGCTTTCATCGTGTTCCAGTAAGGCCTTTCGTTCGTTTCAATCTTGGGAATTGCTGATTCTGCGGAAGCGATCCAGGGAGGCGGAGCGAACATCAGAAAGCCTCGGACATCAGTTCCTGACGTAAACTAAGTCGAGTTTCTTGAAACGGAAGTGACGAAATAACCACATGAAGCGTAATGAAGCCTTGCAGAAGCTACAGTCAATCAAAAGTCAGGGCCTTCAAGTTCTCCGTTTACTTGAAACAGATCCTCGAACTGCAACTTGCGAAGCCGAGATTCGGAACCTTACCGCAGAGCTAAGAACAGAGATTGAAGCTGAATACGCCCGTACGTTACCGGCGCGCGCTCAAAAGGCAATGAGCATATTCGAGCTTAGCGTTTACTCGCCCACAATCGAGGAAGTGTGGAAAGACAGCGGAATCCGTCGGTTGAGGATAGAGGGAGTGATAGGTGAGAACTGGAGCGAAGTACTCGAGGCGGTGGTCTACAAGACCTCGAAGTACTTAGCCCAATAATCTCCTTTTTGCCGTCGCGAAAAGCGAGGCACACCCCACAAAAACTGAAGGTCCGGACAATTCCCAACGGCAGTCCTAGACACTCAACTCCTCTGACGCCAGCTTGGATTCGACCGCGCCAAGCTGTGACTGCAGTTCCAACAGGTATTCACGGCGGGATATTGGAGGGTCCGGGTGGCAGACAGAGAACTCGTTAGGCAAAAGGGAGCCGGCTGCTATCGCTAATTTCTCGGCTTCGACAGCTTTCTTCAAGCGGTCGTGCTCCTTTTCCAAAGTCTGTCTCTCGATGGATCTCATAGATGAAGGCTACCATTATGCCCGGTGGAACAGGAAGGCGAAGCGCTTCATACCGCACGATCACCTCACCATCTACGTACACGCCTCCCCAAATCTGTCCTTGCTTTGCTTTCATAGAGCTTTTCATCGTTGTCAGTTTGGCGGTTATCGCAATCCTCGATTGCGTCATGGTGGCGGAATTCGGTGCCGCAACCGGTGAATCTCGGCGGAGCGCAGGATCTTCGGTCGTGGGGCTTTTGCCATTGCTCCGTTCGCAAAAGTGTTCGTTGAGAACGACCGTTTTCAGTGACTCGAGCGGTTGGCTCGTTTCATTCTCCTGAATCTCGCCCTGAAACCAACAGACGGGTCCGTTCTCTTTCTACGGCCTCTGCATACAACTTCCTTACGTCAGGATTGTCGAAGGTCGGATCGGTGAACTTTCTGAGAAGGTGTTCGCCCTCCGCCGAGCGAAGGCATGGGTAGTCTAGGTAAAATTCGTCGCAGCTCTCGCCACTTTCAAGCGTGAAATCGAAATCTCCGTCATCTTCCAGGTGTGCCATACAGAGGAAGTCGTCCAACTCCCTAATCGTGTAGTTCTGAGGGCCGAGACCTTCATGTACCAGGGTGAGGTGTAAGCTGGCGATATCCTTTTCCCCCATCGCCGCAGCTTGTGCCGCTGGGTCAACTCGCAAACCAGCATGTTCGAGCGCCGTGTCCTGGTTTTCCGCTTGGACAATCACGCTATTGCCGTTCTCCAACCGGATCATGTATAGATTCTTCATGTCACACCCCTGAATTGTTCCGGGCGTTTCGGACGAGGCGGATCATTTTCAGGAAACAGTATAGGAGAGACCTCCTGAAGGGAGAACGGATCAGTCCATCATCTCCCGATGACGATTCGCTCATTTTCCCTCTGCCGTGCGGACTCCGCTAGAGAGACATTGTTTGTATATTTTCAGACGAACTGGAACAAGGACGGTCCATGGCGTTCTCGAGTGCCCCGGTTCATCTGACGTCACGTCTCTACTGGGAAGGCACAGGCGAGGAACCGCGATATGCGATAGAGAACCTGTAGCTTCACCTCGAAGCTCCAACGATCCACTAACTCGGGTGACCTGATGTGGAGGGGTAGATCCTGGATGACATGGTCAAGGTATACGGCAATGCCGTAAGCGGTTGGTAATAACACCGCAGCAAGCAAAACAAGGCAGCATACATTTGCCGCCAGCTCAAGGGTCAAAGGGCGATCGGAAGCGATTTGCGTTCCGCAAGAAGGGCAAACAGTTGGCGTTGCACTAGTTCTCCTCTTCAGTGAAGTGCATTTCTCCTTCAATATCGAAACTATCTTCGTCTTCCTCATCGTGATCCTCCTCCGTCGATGTGCCCTTTCGATCAATCGCGGCATATGCTGCCCGCTCACGCTTGTCTCGGCGAACATCGAGCAACTGTTCGCCTACGGTATGCTTAGGCGTGTAACAGTATTGGTAAAAGGCCTCGAACAGCGAGAGGTTGGACAAGCGTCTAAGTTCGAGGAGATCTCGCAGGTGCTTTTTGTAGAGATTCGCGAAAGCCTCGGGCGTAATTGTGTACGACTGTCTGTTACCCCTGCGGTTGACCGTAGCCTGGAGCCAGCCTTGCTTGATCCAGTAAGTAACTTCTTCTTTGCGAACGTGCAGGATTCGTGCCAGAGCATCGATTGAGAAGCAATCGCAGCGAATGTCCTTGACTCTGAGATCGTTTCGTTGCAAGGCACAGCGCAATGCCTTAGGAGTGCGCTTCAGTCTTCTCGCGACCTCTTCGACTGAATGCTTCGCCAACTCCTCGCGGGCCTCATCGATCTCTTCTTCGGTCCATCTGCGATGTTCCACTCTACCCTTGAGCCCATGTTGGATGATGAAGCGCCAGCATGATTCTCGTGAGTACCCCGTCATTCGCTGCAGCCGGCGAACCAACTGGTCAAGTTTCTCCCCGGAGAGGACTTTGGCTTGATTTGCCAGAGCCAGCGCGTCTGGCCCCCAACCAGGATGGGAATTCGATACAGGCTTTGCTGCACTCATGAGCCCTCCGGGGAAGCACAATGCGGAAGTAACGCTTTCCAGAAACCCTGTTCATAACTGGGAGCGAAGCCGCTGCCACTTTCCTTCAACGTGGAAGCCATATTGCGCCTCGTCGACCAGAATGTCTCTGGTCGAAAGGGCAATCAACACCTACATGTAAGTTTCGAAAGTCGAATCAGAAAGAGTCATCAGGGCACACCGCTGCGTGAGTGTTGCGAGATCGAGCGACTCATGCCCGTTCTCACTGTCCAAATCTGAACTTGCAGGGAGTGTGCCACTGGTTTCGTTACGAAACAAGGGAAACTGATTCGCAGAATGCGACATTATTCGCAGTCTCAATGACAAGGCGGTAGGCGATTATGGTGATTCCCGGTGCGATACAAAGAGAGATAGACCTTCCGCTGTGCCGGCATATTGGCTATGTCTCCTGAGATTCAAGTAGAGATTGCAGCATCAGAAATGGGTTGTTCAAGATGTTTTTGCACAGTCGATAACTGATCTTCGGACCTCTCGTTCTTGGTATACAGGCTTCGGTAGAGAGCGGAGTTGTCATAAAGTGCGGTGTGTGTTCCCTGAACCGCGATGATGCCTGAATCGAGAAGTATGATCCTGTCCACCCAGGTCAGTGCCTGCAGATGATGTGAAATTATGACCAGCGTCGTATCTGGTCGGGAGTATGCGATCGACGCGAGAACAGCCTGCTCTGTAGGAGCGTCGAGCGCAGAGGTCGCCTCATCCAAGACGAGGATCGCGGAGTGACGTAGGAGCGCACGCGCCACTGCGAGTCGTTGACGCTCACCGCCAGATAGTCCCACAGCATCTGGGCCCAGTATTGTATCGAGACCGTGGGGCAAGCGTCTGATGATCGGCAGCAGCTGCGCTACTTCGATGGCACCATTGACTTCATCGTCACTTGCGTTTCCATTTGCGTAAAGAAGGTTTTCGCGAATCGTGCCCGAGAATAGAACAGGCTGTTGAGGGACGTAACATATGGTTTTACGTAGAGCGCGTAGCGTGTAGTCCGCTGCGGATATTCTTTCAAGGACCACCTGACCAGACGAAGGGTCTTCCATTCGGGTTAGAAGACGCGCCAGCGTAGACTTACCAGAGCCGCTTCTGCCGATGAGTGCCACACGTTCGCGGCCGCCGATACGGAGCGATATGTTACGAAGTACGGGTTGGCCGGAGTGATAAGAGAAAGACACGTCGTCGCATAAGAGTCCCCACAGCAGCGGGGAAGGGACACTTGTAAGTCGACCGATATCGGGAACGCTCGTTTGAGTATGGATCACATCGCGAACTCTTCGGGCGCTCGCCAGCATGCGCTGAGCACGTGAGTACAGTTCCATCGCAGTCGAGACCGGTTCGAAGATTCGAGTCACATAGGCGTAGAACGCGACCAGGCCTCCCAGGCTCAATGTGCCGCTAAGGTATTCGCGCGCGCCTAACCCCAGAACAAGAAGGATGGCGAGGGCGAGGACACTGGTGATGGAGACGCTGAACGCAATTTCAGTTCTTCGTTGTGCCCACTGTGCCCCGAGGACTTCAGTCCAGGCACCGACTGTACGAGCCATACGTATGTCTTCAGCACCCAGGATCTGAATCTGTGGAATAGCTCCGAGATGCTCCGCAAGGTTGCCCGCGGCCCTTCCGATCTCGGCTTGTGTACGATCGGCGCGTACCTGAATCTTGAGGCGGAATTGTGCACGGACCCAGAGAAAAAGAGGGAAGAGCGGAAGAACGGACAGCGTCATTTGCCAATTCAGTGAGAACATGATCGCGAGGTTCAGGATGAAGAAGACGCCGGAGCGCACAATCGAATTCACAATATCGGCTCCGAACTGCGCGATCTGTTCGACGTCCTGCTCTATTCGGCTTAGCTTTTCTCCGAGGAGGGTGCGTTCATGCCAGTCGGCAGAGAGCGTGGTCATGTGCCCGAGCAGTTCGACCCTGAGATCCTGGGCCAGTAGTTGGGCGACGCGGTAGCTAAGCAATCCGCCAAGCCCGCCCAATCCTGACCGGCCAATGAAGCATAGCGCTATCAGCACTACGGTTCCAAGAGAGCCACACAGTTCTCGCTCTGGTAAAGACCTGTCAATCAAATGGCGCATGAGCAGCGGGTCCAACGTGGACACAAGGCCCGCAATCACCGCGACCGCGAGGCCAAGGCAGACACGTCGCCAGAGAGGCCGTATGCGCTCTAACATCCAAGACGTGTCGCTTTGTCCAGCCATTCAAACACTCCTCAGTCGACAGACTGGCGAGAATCGGTTGCTTGCGGTAGCGGCAGGAATACCTGCCTTGCCGAACCCTCCAGCACTGACTTCTGCTCAATGTGTCATAACGTGATCTTCAATACCTGGTGTGACGTATTAGCCACAAAAGTCGATTTCATTGACACACAGCAGCCTGCGTAGTCTCCTTTTACCGTCGAGCCCATTTTTGTTCGATACTCACCTGTCGTTGCCGCCAAGGGGCCTGGATGTCGTGGCGCCGGGCCTGATGGTGAAAAAGGAAAAGTGCCAATGAGAGCTCCGCTTGTGCCCGATGGCCGGTACGAGGCCGTGCACCAAACTCCCCAGTTGCAGCTTGCTGCTGAACACGTCTCTTGTTTTCGAACTAAGAGGCTCTGAGAAGCTGCGTCGAGACATTCGAAATAAGTTCCGATCCGGCGTGGATCGATAGACGCTATCTCGTCGATCGGTCGACCAGGGATAAGCCTTGGAACGATAAAAACCAACGAGCATGAGTGCCCATGATTGCCCGTACTTTTGCGGTCCTTGGCGTTCGATCGCCGCTGTACCGTGTTGAGTTTCTGCTTTGAGGAATGATTCGTGGCGAGCCGTGTTCCCGAAAAGCTTTCGGCAGTCGAACAAGAAGTCATCGCGGAGATACGCGCTCTCAGGGCGTCGAAGGAGAACGTTGTTCATTCCGGCCTGCTCAATGACCCAGCGCGGCTCTTGCACCATTTCATCCTTACGAATCACGGTCACGTCGCGCTCCGCGTTGGACCGGTTGCTCGAGAGCTCGGAGTAGAGATGAAGACATTGCAACGGAACTTTGTCGGTGCATACAAGAAGACGCCGCGGCAGTGTCAGGTGGACGTTCGTCTCGCGTTTGCGAAATTGCTTCTGAGCACATTTCCGCCGATGAAGATCGGCGCGATCGCATTGATGCTCGGCTACAAGGAGGTGCGCGACTTTAATCGTTGTTTTCGGAAGCACATGCATCAGAGACCATCCGAGTGGGGACGCAATGAGCGAGATAGAATCGAGCGCGCGGTGGGTGTGACTTCGAGCGACGGAGAGCCTCCACGTTCATAGGAGACTCTAACTCGACTTCGAGCCGATCGCTCGGAGCGCTCTTCAATTTGTCGCATCCTGCGACCTGGTTTCTGTTGCGCTCGCAGAGATAGAGTGGCAGACTCATCGTCACAGTTGGATTGGTAGTGCTTTCTTTCAAGTGGATCACCGGTTCCCCCGCTCAAAAATTGAGTGTCCATCCGGTTCAATCCGAGAGCCACCCCTTGACCCACCTGTATTGATCTTCCACCAGTCCTCCGTGAACCAGCAGTCGGCGTATGCGACGAGGAGAGGCGCGGATACCTGCGCTGCATCGGTGGTATGTCCGAAGCCTATATGGAGGAACAGCGAATGATCACCTTCACACCAAATATTCGGTCCATCGTCGATCAGGACGGGGCAGTGATTCTGGATATTCCTCGCAACGCGATGATAACTCTCGACGCCACAGGCGCGTACGTCTGGGAGAGACTTCAACGCGGTTTGCAGATCGACGCCATCATCTCTGAACTGGCCCGTGACACTGGGGCTGACGAAGTCATGATCGCGAAGGACGTGGACGCATTTATGGATCAGCTCAAGTCCAGGCATCTCGTGACGACAATTGATGTCGGCCACTCCGAAAGAAGGCTCCAACGTGGCTGATTCCATGGGCTACCGTCTAGCATTCGTCCTTCCGGAATCACGGCGCCTTCTCGCTATCCAGGCAGATGCGGCCTGTGAGCTTCCGACAATTGATATTCCGCTTTGGCGGCGGCCGGCGGAACAACTAACGCAACTGATTGAGGAGCGATGGCAAGTCAGGACGGTCGTACTCGATGTGGTTGCCGACGAGTCTCTGCCGACCCCTTGCGCGATAGTTGAAGTGAGAAGCCCCTCGTGGGAATTCACGAAGGAGTGTTTTCGCTTGGTTGGTGTTGATGACCTCCCAGATTCTTCGTTAGCTGAGAGTGAAAAAGCCACTCTGCAGTCCATTCTGGCCGGAGAAGATGCAGGCAGGGGACCATTTTCACGAATCGGATGGGTCGAGGAGGCGCAGACCTGGATTCAACAATCGATCTCGGGACGTGAGGTTACGTTTACCGGGGCACTGCGCCAGCTTAACGCTGGTGGAGAGTTCTGTCTTGTCCGATTCTCGACGGTTTGCGGTCCCGCAGTCTGGCTAAAGGCAGTCGGAGCTCCAAACACACGCGAATTCGAGATTACCGGTTTCCTAGCAAATACCTGTCCGCAATATCTGCCTTCCATCGCCGCCATGCGCGAGGATTGGCACGCGTGGGTCATGGATGAGTGTGGATCTCCTCTCCACAATTTGAGCCCCCTGAGAGATTTTGAACAGGCCGCCCATAAACTCGCTCACCTGCAGATAGAGCTTTCCGACAAGTCTACGGAACTCCTCGGCGTCCATTGTAGTGACCACCGTATCCAAACCCTTGATTGCCGCGTCGATACTCTCATCGCCTACCTCGACGAAGCAATGCATCTGCAAACCAGCACGAAAGTTGCAAAGCTGAGTTCGGCTCGATTGGAAACCATTCGAACTCTACTCCACCATACATGCGCTACTTTGGAGGACCTGGGAATACCCGATTCGCTCATGCACAGCGACATTAGTCCAGGAAGCATTCTCAGCAATGGAGGAGACTGTGTCTTCACAGACTGGTGCGAAGCATCCGTCGGGAATCCATTTATCACCCTTGAGCAGCTCTGCGCGCATATGGCACGTAATAGCGAACACTCTAAATCGCAAATTGGAGCATTGCGGAACACTTACAAGTCTTGCTGGATGGAATTACTCCCCGAGCACAAGATCGACAAGGCGCTTCGCCTCACTCCATTGATCTCTATACTGGCCTACTTCTATGGTCGCGGCGATTGGTTGTCCTCCCCGCGGCGTCACGACCCTTCCTTCCAAGGCTACGCGCGCAGTCTTGCGCGTCACATGGACAGAATCGCAGAGAGCACCGACCTGATGGAGACGATATGCCAACGGAACTAGACCAGCTATCAAGTGTTGTGGAGACGTTACATGGTGTCCCTGTCGCGGATCCCTATCGCTGGCTCGAGGATCGCAGCCTACCCGAAACTGAGCAGTGGATTGCGAAACAACGTGATCGCTTCGACATCTATGTCCAACAACTCGGACCTCTAGAGCAACTCAAACAACGTGTTCTCGACTACGTCGACGTCGAGACAGTCGACGGAATTGGGAAGGTCCGCGAGCGCTACTTCTATCGCAGACGTCGGGTTCGGGACCAGCAGTCATCCATCTTCGTTATGGACTCCTCTACCCAAACAGAAAGGCTTCTTGTCGATCCCTCGAGCCAAGGTCCGTATACATCGGTCAATATCCATCGTGTGTCTGCGGATAGCACCCTCCTCGCATATGAGGTCAAACAGGGCGGCGAACACAGCAAAGCAATCCATGTGGTCGCTGCAGACACTGGAGTGCTGCTCCCCGATCATTTAGAGCGCGGGCTCGCTTGCGGCTTCGCTTTTAGCAGTGGGAATGATGGGTTCTACTATTGCCACGATGTCCTTGGCGCGTCTTCCACACCAGAGCAAGATCATATGGTGCGTTTTCATCGCTTCGGTACTACGGCCGATGACGATTTGATCTTATTGACGCTGCCTCGCTCACGATCCAGCAAATTGGTATTCAGCTCTGCTGGAGAGATCCTCAGCGCAGCATTATGCCATCAGCACGATGGATTCGCCAGCGTGGACTACTACGTGTCTCGGCAGGACAGGGATCGTACTTGGCACCGCATCTGCCAGAACGTCCGTATGCCCTTCATTCCTTTCTTCTATAACGGGAGGCTCTTTGCGCATCGCTTTCAGGAGACTCCAAACGGCGAGATCGTGGAGTTGGATGCCACAAGCGGTGTTCCTGTCCGCGTTATCGTCCCGGAATGGGAGGTGGCGATCAACCGTTGCGTAATTGTCCAGGATCGCCTTTACATCAGCTATCTGGTTGGCGTGGAGGCGGTCGTCCGGATCTGGTCGTTTGATGGGGATTATCTCGGTACACTTCCGCTCGAGGCAGGCTGCACTTGGCGCCTTCTGCCGACCTACACGGACGACGCGAACGAACTATTCTTCCACTGCGAATCATTCGCCAAGACGCCAATACTATTTCGCTGTGACCCACACACCAATCAGATTGTGGCCTGCTACCAGCGGTCCTCTCCTCCATCGACCGTCGCCGTCACACAGCGCCGGCTGACCTATTTTTCGAAGGACGGAACGGAAATCAAGATCTCCCTCGTAGGCGTACACGACTCGATAACTATTCCCACGGATCGTCCAGTCATCATGACAGCCTATGGAGGGTTTGGCTTAACGCTGACACCTCAGTTCTCCGTGTTTGTATCGATAATGCTCGAACTTGGATTTGTGTTCGCCTTACCGGAGATACGAGGGGGCGGAGAACGCGGAAAGTCCTGGCACGAAGCGGCGCGCGGCCATAATCGCCAAGTGGCGTTCGACGATTTCATCGCAGCGGCAGACTGGCTCTGCGAGAACGGTTTCACCAGCCCCGACAAACTCGCCGTCTTCGGCGGGTCAAATTCAGGCATCCTCGTTGGCGCAGCCATCACGCAACGACCGCGCCTCTTCCGCGCAGCACTCTGTATTGCCCCCCTCCTAGACATGATTCGCTATCACCTTTTTGATCGGGCGAATGGTTGGGCTGGAGAGTACGGAACGGCGGATGATCCCCGGGATTTTCAAGCTCTAGTAGCATACTCGCCCTATCACCACGTCAATGAGCATACCAACTATCCTGCAGTACTCTTTGTAACCGGCGATCAAGACACCCGTTGCAATCCTGCACATGCGCGCAAGATGGCAGCGCGTCTTGCCGACAGGCCCGTACAGAGTCGCGCAATCCTCCTGGACCACAGTGTCGAACGCGGACACGCTCCAACGATGCCACTCGCAGTCCGCGTTGACGGTTTAACTCACAGAATTGCGTTTATCTGTCGTGAACTAGGCATACCCATCCCCAAGGAGATTCACCATGGCGTGGCTGATTGCTGAATCGCTCTTCTACCTTATCCGGACTGACGCCCTGATGTACCGTCGCGGCATTTCGGCATTGCATGCGGTTCTGACACAGACGTCGCCATCAGGCAACGCCGCTTCGGGTTATCGCTTAGAACAGATCTGCCGGGCGGCCGACATCGCTTCTATTCTCTATTGCAAAAGAGTTCTATGCCTGCAGAGATCGGCGGCCACTACGATGCTTCTCCGTAGATATAAATTTGCCGCTGAACTTGTCATCGGCGCCCGCATTGTCCCATTCAAATCACATGCCTGGGTGGAGCTAGATGGAGTGGTTCTTAACGATAAGTCGTACACCCCCCAGCTATACCGCGAGTTGGAGCGCTGCTAGTTCCGATCTAGAGCCTCGAGAAAATATTATGAGCGTAATCTTTGGTACCTGTCTTGCGGACAATGCGTTTGCCGACGAACAAGCCCTTTCGCGACTGGCCGAAGCTACCAGGCGTTACGGCGCTGATGGGACCTATATTTCGTGCGACAAACAGATCGGAATGGGATTTCAGGCATTTCATACCCATGCGCGCTCGCACCTGGAACGCCAGCCAGCAACCGATCCACTCGGCAACATGATCGTTCTCGATGGAAGACTGGACAACCACGAGGATCTCGCGGAGAGAGAAGGCTTCAAGAAAGGAAGCCTGTCTGACTCAGATCTCGCCCTCAGCACGTTCGCGCGGTATGGAGAGGAATGCTTCTCGCGCTTAGTGGGAGACTGGGCCTTGGCACTATGGTCGGCCAAGGACTGCACGTTGTACTTAGCACGTGACCATGCGGGATCTCGAACACTCTTTTATCAAAATCTTCCTGAAAAGATCACCTGGTCGACATACCTCGAGACCTTCGCCTTCGGAGATGACGCTTTAGAACTTGATCGGGAGTATTTGGGCCGACTTCTCGCTTTGCAGCAGCTCAGGGAGCTAACTCCGTACAAAGGGATTCGAGCTGTGCCTCCCGCACATTACCTTGTTGTGCGAAGAGGGGGCACCACTATCCGCCCGCACTGGCGCTGGATCGCGACTACGACCATCCGATACAAGTCGGATGCGGAGTACGATGAGCATTTTTTGCAGCTCTTTGGCCAGGCCGTGGAGCGACGCACGGGGCCGGGAGCGCCAGTCCTGGCAGAGCTCAGCGGCGGTATGGACTCCTCATCGATCGTGTGCATGACCGATACAATCTCTGCCAACCGCACGAACCCCAGAAACCAACTCGAAACCATTTCCTACTTCGACGATACTGAACCGGACTGGGATGAACGCCCTTATTTCACTGCCGTGGAAAATTATCGCAAGAGGGAAGGAATTCACTTTGATTGTTCTACTCAGCGCGCTAACTATAAACCCCTGTTGCTACCCGATCGCGTCTACCCATATTTTGGTGGGGATGCTGCTTCTTTCCATCGTGCCGAACAGTTTGAGCGTAGCGTGGGAGAGGGGCGATTCAGAGTCATTCTTTCTGGAATCGGCGGAGACGAGCTGCTCGGCGGAGTACCGACGGCACTTCCTGAATTGTCGAACCACCTGAGGGCTGGCAGGCTCGTTACTCTTGTTTGTCGATCCGTGGAATGGTGCCTGCTTACCCGCGAGCCACTCCTGCATATGCTCTACGGAGTGATGGCCTTCACGGGAAGTCTCTATCGCAGTCCGAAATTCGACCAGGCGTTACTTCCAGCGTGGCTGAGTCCAGAGCTTCGTGGCATTTGCGTCAAATCCAACGTTCGAACAGAGAGCCTCCGCGACCTTTTGCCGGCCCTCCCAAGTTCCATCGTCAATGGTCAGACCTGGTGGGCGATACTTGAGGCTCTTCCCCATCTCTCGCCTAATCTTCTTGGCTGCTATGAATATCGTTACCCATACTTGGATCGAGACCTTGTTGAATTTTTGCATCGCGTTCCTCGAGAGCAACTAATTCAACCTGGCCGACGGCGGCAACTTATGCGTCGTGCGTTGCGAACCGTTGTGCCGACCACGATTCTGGAGCGAAAACGCAAAGCCTACATCTCGCGGGGTCCAATAGCAAATCTTCGGATCGCCCGGCAAGACATCGAAGGCTTGTTCTCCGACTCGCTGGCCGCCGGTTATGGCCTCCTTGATCGCGATCAATTTGTGGAAGCTCTTCAAGCTGAACTGACCGGCGGGCCGAAATGGATTGCTCATTTGACATGCGCAATCAAAGTGGAACTGTGGCTCAGGAGCTTGGCTGCTCAGCCTGTTTGTCTCACCCTCGGAAGGCGGGACAACCACACTCGTCGAGCGTTTCCGCCCGCGTCCAGCGGGCGATCAGAATCCGTATAAGCAATACACGACATCGTATTGCCTGTATGGAAATTTGCATTAAACGAAAGGAACACACCATGAAATATACGGCTCCAACTATCCTAACCGCGAAGACTGCAGGCGTTGCCATTCAAAGCGGCCCCGATGTCAACGCAAAAATGCAACAAATCCAATTGGATAGCGCCTTCCCGCAACCGCGCCTGTCCACCACTGCAGCATATGAGGCGGACGAGTAAATCCGCCTCTCTTCAGGATGCGTTAGCCGGGAACCTCACCCGGCTAACGCGCGCTGCTGCTGTCTTCGGACGACCGCGAGACATCCTTACTGTGGCAACGGTTCCGTAGTACCCACCCTGGATGCGAAGCCTTGCTCCTGTAATTCCTTCAGAGCATGCCAGCGCTCGTATTGCTCTTTCTTTGACGCATCCCCGTCTTCATATCCCTGTAGCCAGAAACGATACCAATCCAGGTTTCTCTGCATGGTCGCTACACGAGCTCGGGGGTGATCCAACTGGTGGCCTTCATCGGGGTAATAGTACAGTTCTACCGGCCTGCCGAGCGATTCCAAACCCCTCCTAATCTCATAGCGCCCGGCCAAACCGATAGGTATCGAATAGGGCACATCGTCATGAACGGTATAGCCCATCACCTCCATGAGCAGAGGCGTATGAATTTTATCCAGATTGAATGAGATAGAGTACTTCTGCCAATTCTCAAGAGTCTTCCCGTAAGGTGGTCCGCCATACATCTCGTCACCCACGTGTGCAAAGCCCGGAATCAGCCAGTACTCGCTCAGACTGTATTGCACACTATCTGAAAGGGTCGCTGCTGCGTAATGAATATGAGAATGGAACAAGGCAAGCTCAACATACCATCCTGTCCGGCTGAAGCCGATAATACCCACCCTGGATGGATCGATTAGCCCGCGTTTATCCAATGCATCGACGGCGCTATCCCAGATGTCGACCTGCTGGACAGCCTCGGAGATGCCTCCTGGATATCCCGCCGGACGCTTGTCCATTTCCTGCTGCATGTTCCAGTTCTCATCGAAGGAGCGGGCCAGATACATCATGCCTGAACTGGCAATAGGTTGGGGAGCAAACGAAGGATCATGTTGCGGACCGGAGTCACAAGTGAACCAACCCGAGTCGGCCTTCGTCTGGATCACGAGCGGATAACGTCTCCCTGGAACATAGTCAGGGGGCATAAAAAGCAACCCGCTGATTTTGAGACCTTCGGTGGTCGTCCATTGGGCCGTTGACACAGACGCAGCCCGGAGAGTGCTAAAGTGTGTGTTCACATTGGTCAGGAGGCTAATCTCGCCTTCACCTGACTTGTATCGGAATAGATTTTCGGGAGACGTCACAGTTTCATGCACTCCCACGATATCGTGGCCGTTGGAGGTCAAAATTTCGAACCGGTCTTCCGCTTGTGCCGGTAGAGATATGTGGTCTCTTTCACTCCATTCACCCTTGATATCCTGGAGACGCATGATAGTATTTCCGACAGCCCTGACCACGACATCTCCATTTGGAAGCAAGAACAGTGGCCCGTTGTGGTATGCAATCCCAGGAACTCGCCTAAACACTTCTTCAACTGCACCCGACCCAATGTCCACCTTAAACATGTTCACGTCGGCTGGTGATATCAGGCCATCCCGAATATCGTCCGCCTCCCAATGGCTTCCAATTGGAGAATGGGAATTGATGAAGAAGAACCGGCTATCAAGCGACCACACAGCCTTGCTGTAGGCTTCGATCATCTTGAAAGCCAGGTCGGTCTTGCCGCTGTCCACATCAAAGAGAACAGGTAATTCATTTAAGGCAAAGGTCTTTCTCACCAGTTGGACGAACGGATTCTTGCTCCACTCCTTCGGAGCCTCCGTGACATAGGTTAAGAAGACTTTCTTTCCGTTCGGCGACAGGCTCAGCATCCGCGCATACTCGAGATGGCTTGTCTTTAGGTGAGTGAAAGGATTCTCGATAGCAATCACTTGCGGCGACGACCATTTCCCGTTTGCATCGCGGCGCCTTAGATAGATGGATCTGGTCGAGGAGTGCAGGCCTTCCTCCTTCTCAAAGACCCGATAGCCTTCAGCTGACTGATCCTTGGCTGATTCAGGTACTCCCTGACTCGGAACGGCCGGATCCGAAATGCTGTACACGACGGTCTCTCCTCGAGCGTCCATGCTGAAGGAGTCGATGCTCGTCTCCGTGGGAAACACCAATTCATCCGACCCGGTCTTCAGATCGACCGAAACCAGCTTCTTTACCCCCCCGATTGAAATGAGTAGGGCAATACGGCGATCATTGTCGAGCCACTGTATATCAGAGATCTCAATGCCCGTCATCAACAGCTTTCCGTTCGACGTCGTCGCGTCTGAGACCTCTTTGACATACAGCTGATAGTCATTCACATTCTTGTCGACATTCGGACTCTTCACGGTATAGGCCACTTCAGTGCCTCCCGTATTCATCCATAGCCCGGTAATATACTTTACTTCGGCGCAATCGCGAGGGGTGACCCCTGGTGCTTGGCCCATTGCAGACGCGCTGCTCAGCATATTGAGCAGTAGTCCGATACAAAAGATACAGTTCGAGGCGCTACGCATCCTGGTTTCTCCGTCTGGTCGAATCATGGTCTAGAAGGTCAGTTTGAGGGTCAGTTGAAGGGACCGCGGTCCACCCATTTGATAGAGCGGGCTTAAGGTGCCAAGGCTTTGGGCCAGAATGGCCGTCGCGAGGCCAAATTGGGAATTGCCATAGAGGTTATTGATTGCGCCAAAGTTGGGGTGGTTCGAAACGTTGAAGGACTCCGCCCTGAATTGCATCTGGAGGCGATCATGAATGGGAAACGATCGTCTGATAGCTAGATCGGCTTGAGCTTCACCGAAGCCTCTAGCAAAGTTTCGAGGCGCGTCGCCAACCTTTCCTGAGGCGGGCAGACTAAAGGCAGCCGGATTGATGCGTCTTCCGCCTGGATAGGTTGAACGTGAGCCATACAAGTAGAGAGGAACAGTGGGAATCAGGTTGAGCCCGCCATAATACGTCTGATTTGTTGCCGGGTCCACGTAACTGCTTCCGTTGAAGGTGATTGGAAAACCCGACCTCGCAGTGATCCGGCCATCTATACCCCAGTTGGCGGTCAACCATTCGAGGTGCGAACTCGATGGAAGGTCATAGGAAAGCGCACCGGTTGCATTGTTTCGCACATCAAAATCAGAGTTGCCGCGCTGGTAAGGATAGATCGCATTGTACGATCCGTAGTCGAGTGAATGCGACCACGTATACGAAGCGAGAGCCTGCAGACCCGGAGCAACTTGCCGCTGGTACTTTACCTGCAATGCGTTGTAGCTGGAGCTCAATCCGTTGTTGAAGATAAGTAGGGTCGTGAAATGCGGATTGTGTACAGCGGCATTCACCTGGTCTTCTTCGAGGAGCTTCCTGCCATTCGCTCCAACGTAGGAGATGGTGACCGACTGTGATCTTCCCAGAGCCTGTTCCAGGCTGGCGTTCCATTGGAAGGTATAAGGCAATTGCAGATGAGAAGGATTGGCATAGACGGTTCCGTAGGGAGTAGTCGGAGGCTGTGGGATTGCTGGATTGACCATTGCAACAGGAGCGGGAAAGCTCGCGGGCTTGCCGTAAAGGCTTCCAAAGTAATTCGATGTTGAGAAGCCTGGTCCCGCAAATGCGTATGAGCCAGTCTGCTGACCTGTATCGAAGAAGAGGCCGCCGCCGGCGCGAACAACCGTCTGCCGGTCAGGGTCGGGGTGAACAACATAGGCAACACCGAGCCGAGGCGCGAAGTTGAACCAGCTCGTTTTCCATAAGGGTGTGCCCTGTGGTGCGAGAGTCATCGTTGCATAGTCATTCAAACCGGAGATGGCGTAAGGCAGTGAACCCTGCGAAACACCCGGGGGAGGATTTACGTCCCATCGTATTCCTGGCGACACAGTAAGACGAGAACCAGCTCTCCAGGTGTCCTGTGCAAAGACAGATACATTGGTATAGAGAGGGTAGTCCTGTAGAGAGGATATGCCGTAGCCGAGTCCGACCGCATCGGCTGTTACAGAAGCGGCGTTGAGGAAATAATAACCCGCGGTGGGCGCTGATGGTTGGATCGTAGGTGTCAACCTTCGCCAATCGACACCCACCTTGAACGTGTGATGGCCATGTTCTACATTCAGAGAATCGATAAGATTCCACTGCCGTTGTTTTCCGCTGGACGTAGCCATGCCGATAGCTGTGTTATAGCCGGGAAAGTCTAGAACCAGAGACGTGGATGCTGCATTCGTAAGACCCTGCAGACTGATTAGGTTTACGGGAACAGCGCCTCCTATCCCATCTAGAGAAATATGGATTTTGAAGTCGTTCGAACCAAAGTTTAACCTGAAATCGTTAGCAATGTTACGAGTCACCTGGACGGTTGCACCGAAGGTATAGGAGCGTGATAGGTACGCGGTCGAGGCGATTTCAGAAGGGCTGGTATAGCTCGCGCCGTTTCCACGGGTAACCGCATCAGACGGAGTGTTACTGAACCGAAAGAAAACATGTGTCCGCTGACCGATACTATGATCGAAACGTATGCTGGTGCTGTCTGCCTGACTGGGGTTAGACCAGCTGCCAACGAATTCTCCCAGTCCATTGCCCAGATCAGGAGCATTGGGCGTGGGCAACGGGAAGGCATTGAGAGCCTGCTGCAAAGCACCCGTGGCGGACTGGCGTAGGGCGAGGTTTGGAACTAGGTTGATGCCGGCTGCTGTCGGCTGCGCGAGGCGCAGTCCTTCATACGAGAAGAAGAAGAAGGTTCGATTCTGGCCGTTATAGAGATTAGGGATCCGCAGAGGACCACCGAAGACGCCGCCGAAGTCGTTTTGACGTTCACTTGGCTTCCTCGTAACAGGGACGGTATTGTCGTTGAACCAACTGTTGGCGTCGAGCGCTTCGTTGCGGAAATAGTCAAAGGCCGTGCCGTGCCAATCGTTGGTTCCAGATCGCGTTACCATCGAGAACTGACCGCCTGGAGTACGTCCATACTCGGCCGAATAGGAGGAGCTCTCAACGCGGAACTCCTGCAGGGCATCCACCGAAACGAGGGCCTGCGTGGTTCCCAACGCTGTTGAGGCAGGGAGTGAGCCACTTGTTCCAGCCCCAGTGGAGGCGGATGATATGGAACTAATCGCACTCACTCCATCGACCGTGTAGTAGTTCGATTCCGTTCTCTGTCCATTAACACTGAATTCGCCGGTCGTAGCGCTAGAGGTTCGCTGCGGTGAGGTGGTGACGGTTCCGGGAGTCAAGAGGATGAGACTTTGGTAGCTGCGCCCGTTGAGCGGTGTATTCTCCACAAACTTTTGGTCAATCACCGTGCTTACGGAGCCGTCTGTTGTATTGATCGTCAACCCACTTCCATCGACAGTGACGGCCTGCGCCGTGGAACCAACCTTCAAAACAAGTTGCAACTGCTTCTCGTCGCCGACGTTGAGAAGGATGTTATCAACCGAAATGGCCGAGAAGTTGTCCTTCGAGACGGTGAGGGCATAGTGCCCGGGCTTCAGAAAAGAGAAGGTCGCATTTCCTGATTTGCCGCTGGTCGCGCGTTGTTGCTGGTTTGTCGCCATATTGTGAATGAGGACATTGGCGTCGGGGATCACGGCTCCTGTTGTGTCTGAAATGTTGACGGTCAAACTTGCAGAACTAGCATCTGCAAGAACGCAGGGCTGCAGGCAGAGAGAAAGAAGCGCAACCATTATCCAAGGACCATACTTACGGGCGTGTGCTGCAAATTTGGGCATACATCTCCTCAGGCTTATGAAAGCCATGGCATCTGAATGTTGTGCTGAGCTACTTGGTACGCGGAGCTATTCGAAGCGTTTGGAGGCGCCCCACGGTGACGTGGAGCATGCTCTCCTGTATTCGCAAATCAGCAAGTAACTCTGCGATCTCTGCTACGTTGTGGTTGGCGGGGAGACTAGAGGAAGATAGCGTGAGGCCTGCCGTCAACAGACGATCCAGACGTTCGCTGTCCTGGCCCAGGAGGTTGGCGACCGAGCCTAGTTCGTTCGTATTGCGGAGGGAAGAGGGGGCAGGTGCATTTGCCGGCAGCCGTGTCTGCTCATTGGGATGCAAAAAGGCAATATCCCTGTCAATCGCCGACAGGTCTTGATCAAACGCTCTGATGTGTTTGTCGAGGAGAGTGAGCCAAAGCATCTTGTCTTCTGGCTGCATCAATCCAAGTTCAGCGCTGGTGAAGTCGCTCGCGGAAATCTGTCGTATGCTCCAGGCTTCCCGATGCAATTGGGCGCTATGGCCGATAGTTTCGCCGGCGACTTGATGAATCCGTTCCTCCAAGAGCTGATCGGATAGACCTTGCGAAGATAGGAAAGACCGGAGCTCGGGGTCGAAGGGAATGCGTTGATTTTCCACTTCGATCGGGGCGATCGATTCGACCTGAATGAGACGACTCTTCGGTTGGATTGATCCGGAACCTTCATTGTTCGAATGGAGGGCAAGCTTCAAATGACCTCCGCTTGGCAAAGTCTGGAAGACTCGCAGGACCGCCGCTTTTTGCTCTGACGTTGAAAAGACTCCGCTCAGCCGAACGCTGCCGTCCGTGAGGCGTTCCATATCGACGATTCGCTCGACCTCCGGGCCAAGATTGCTGAGGAGTTGGAGGGCCTCGAGCGCTAGATGCGCGTCGTTAGCGTCGGGACGGATGTTGGGCAGACCCGAGCGTAGGCTGGAAAGCTCAGGGTCGGGATCGAAGTCACTGTTCTGCACTTGATTGGCAGGCACTACTTCGTACTTGAGTTCCCTGAACTGATACTCGCGAGTTTCCCGCCCATCCCAGAGTCGCAACGTCTCTCGAACCGGGCGCATCGTCGTCGCGGCCAAAACTAGATTGGCCGAGATGACTGGGGAGGCGTGGGGTGCACCGGTGTCTGCATAATCGAGTTCGTAGTTCTCGCCGTTGCGTCGGACGCTCAGCTTCTGCGGGTCCCCGATGATCTTTTCAAAGCTAGCCGCGTCTGGAATATGGGACCACGCTTCGTCGAATTGCGATCGTGGTTGCTGATTGCTCGATGGATGCTGAAGGCCTTGTTCTCTGGAGTATGTGGTGATCTTTCCGGTTTTATCGGACCACCGTCCAGCGAGAAGTTTGCCGCTGGGACTGAGAAGTCGAGAAGCACTTCTTTCCGGCGTTCTGCTCCTGAGGGATTCAACTTTACCGGAATCAAGAAGCTTTCCCTGGCCGGACCGTACTTCAAACGCGAAGGTCTGGCGCAGGGCCCCCTGTGGGGGTATTGCGCTTTGTTCGGCGCGCCTTGACTCGGTCAGGAGGACCGATGCGGTAGGTAAAGTCGACGCCTCTCGGGAACCGTTGAATAAACCCAATCCGATGAGAACCGCCATCAAGGCGGTTGCCAGTCCGAGGCTTAGGGGCCATCTCGAATCGAAGTTAGAAAGCCATCCGGATAGTCTTTCTCCAATCCCAGCAGAGAAGCGCTTTGTGGTAGATGCGGGTTGCGAAGGATCTGTGTGCAGCGGGTGCGGTGAAAATTCCGGATCAAGAGATCGCGTCTCCGATGCATCTTCCAACAGAGGGTCATAGTAAGAGACATTCACTACCTGGGACGCACCACCTGGTGTGATCTCAACTATGAGTGACCGACCATTGCTCAGTTCGACCTCAGCACGTTGCGATGAGGGATCGGTGATGTCAGTGGCTTCGAGGTCGAGGTAAAGCAGGCAAAGTCCCTGTTCGCTTAATATCTCGATAAACTCGGGGCGAGAGAACGGCTTCAGCTTGATTTGAAAGTTACTGAGGGACGAGGTGACTTGCTGGGCGCCGCGAATCTCGCCATTAACGGCGACCTGCAGCTTGATGGGCCTGTGTTCGAAGGTCTCACGCAGTTTTTTTCGCAGTTTCGGTAGTGTGTGACGACCGCTGCCTGGTGAAGGTGGAGAGCTGTCATCTGTGTGATCGGAGAAATCGGAAGAGAAGCGTTCGGACAAACTCGGAAGATGGAGCAGGGAATTGGCCCTTTCAAGACAACTCCTGCAACTCACCAGATGGGCCAGCCCGGGCGTTGTCACTTGTGGTCCAGGTGGAGTGCCGTACCGGGATTCCATTTCACCTTCCGGAGCACAGTCTCCCTCGACCTCCGAAAAGATACGTCTACGCAACTCGGCAAAGAGCGCTCCGGGTTCGTCTGGGAGATATTGAGAGTAGGAAGAGGTCCGAGTGACGTCCTGGCCCATAAAATGAAGCGTGCCGGGTCGCGTCAGAAACGCCCTTGCTTCCTGTCGGGCGATTTGTATGAGCCTGTCGACAGCCACCGGGGTACTTTGAAGGATCTCAACGATTTCGCTGGAGTGGTACCCAAAGAAGAAGCGAAGGATCAGGACGCTTGCGGCTCGCGCGGTTCGACGGCGAATGCAGGCGTACTCACAAATGCCCGCCAGATCACTGCGCACATATAAGAGCTGACTGCGGTCTACAGCGGCAACCGCGATCTCGGCTGAATCATAATCAACGAGCTTCAAGTTCGATAGTGCATTCCGGCCATTGCGGAGGCCCTGTGAAATGGACAGGTTCTTTAGGGTTTTATAGAGATATCCTCGAAGACGATTCTCATCGTTTACATCCGGTCCCGACTTCGCTTGCACGAAACGCACATATAAATCCTGGAGGAGTTCTTTGGCTTCACCCTTGGAGCCGCGGGTCAATGTTCGAGCCCGGGCGAGCAGCCAATCATAGTTATCGAGGAAGATCTTCTCGTTATCGCGGGACTTCTCGACTTTCTGGGCCTGACGCAACACGAGAGATCCTCCTCTGCATATCACTACCGTTGAAAAAAGGGATTCCGACACGCAAAAATATGGGCGTTCCTGTAATGCTTGTGACAGAAATGGAAAGCTTGATCTCGACGCCCGCCGAAACGCAGTCAATTCGTCTGGAACGGAAAAACCGAAAAAGCGAGAGCTTTGTTGCTCTGCAGTAACAGAACCAAGCTTTGGCGGTGCTTCTGGAAACCACTGATCCCGCGGTGAACCCTTGGAAGGATAGAAACGCTAGAAACAGATATCTATATATAGATAGGGCTGCGGTTCGGCGCGCCGAGTGGCACCGCCAAAAGAGGTTAGGCTGCGAACCTGATGCAAATGAGAGAGATACGATCGGTAGGGACTGGCATTCTTACCTCTCGTAGCGCTACCATTCCCTAGGCCGCGCCTTCAACGAGCGGCCTTGGGAACGGAAGCGATAGCAGATTCGGATGGGTGCGGAGGCCTGCAACGTCCTCGTAAGTGTGACCTCCGTCGTGACAGGATGCAATGTGATTGGAAACAAAATACTTAATGGGCATCTCTCGTTTGTGTGCTGGGGCCTAACGGCATCCTGAAATCACGAGGACCCAAACGAACAGGCGATGCGAAGCCGATTAGGTCGAATACGTCACTGCCTTTGCCGGGTAGAAGGCCTGGCCTTCCGACAAGTTATATATAGTCAAATACTCATATTATGACAATAAATACCTTGTCTTGTCAGTGCTTATTGAGTATATTTATATTGTCATGCGCAGCGAGTTCAGAAACCTCCGCCTGAAGCAACTGGATCGCGCCCTCGAGCCCTACCGCGCGGCGCGGGAGGTTCCGCGTCCGTCGAGGGGGTGGATGCGCTCCATCCGGCAGGCACTTGGAGTCTCCTCGGGGGAACTTGCACGCAGGCTGGGGACGAGTCGCCAACTTCCCCTGCAACTGGAGAAGGGGGAGGCGGAAGATCGCATCACCTTGAAGAGCTTGCGCGCCGCAGCCAATGCGCTCGATTGCGATTTGGTCTATGCCCTCGTACCGCGCGCTGGCAGTATGCAGGAGTTAATCGAAAGCCGTGCGCGCACCGAGGCCAAGAATCGCGTCGTCGGTGTCGAGCATTCGATGGCGCTTGAGGACCAGGCAGTCGGCAGGATCGATGAGGCGGTCGAAGCGGAAACGCGCCGCCTCGTCAGAAAGCGCACGTCCCGATGACTCTATTCACCACGGGAGACGGCAATACACCGCTGTCTCCAGAAGAGCAGGACGACCTCATCCCTGATCTCACCACGAAGGAAGAACTAAATGAGTGGGAGCGCCAGAACATCCTCGAAGCGTCCGTGTGGGCCCTCGATTCGCGCAAATTGAATCGGCAGAACCCGTTCTCAGAAGCCTATGTCCGAGAACTGCACCTGCGTATGTTCGACCAGACCTGGAAGTGGGCAGGGGCCTACCGAACCACGGAAAAGAACATCGGGATTCCTCACTACCAGATCCGTGAGGCGTTGCCGGCCCTGTTGGGTGATGCGCGCTATTGGGTAGAGCATCAGACCTTCGACCCGGATGAACTCGCTGTACGGTTCCACCATAAGCTCGTTTGGATTCATCCGTTCGCTAATGGCAACGGTCGTCATGCTCGGCTCATTGCGGATGTTGTTGTGCGGAGACTGGACAGGCCGGTGTTCACATGGGGTAGCGCGGACATTGTGCGAGCCGGTGATTTTCGGCGCAGCTACATCGACGCGCTTCGGGCTGCGGACAGGAACGATATTCAGCCTCTCTTGGCATTTGCTCGCTCGTGATGCCTTCCTTACAGCTCCCGCGAAAAAGCAAAATAGGATACTACCGCTACGAGCGAGTCGCTGAGTCGGATGTAATCAAGCCAGGCCCGAGGAGGTCAGCTTGTATCCTCGTCCCTTTACATTCTCAATGACGTCCTGGATCTGTCGATGCTCAAGCTTCTGACGGAAACGCTTGAGGACGCCGTCAAGCGCTGACTGGGATTTCTGCAAGTCTCGTCCCCAGACTTGATCTAGGATTTCCTGACAGGGAACGGTTCTGTCTGGATTCGCCGCCAAGACTTCCAGAATCTTTGTCTCTCTGACCGTCAGTTCAATGGCCTGGTCGTCCACCGCAAAGATCCGAGACTCCCGATCCAACGCGTGTCTGCCAATCCCGAGCCGTCGTCCCGTGGCGGGCTTCCTGCCCATAACCCGCTCATGTCGGCGAATGTGAGCATGGAGGCGCGCAAGCAGGCGAGGGATCGACGTCGTCTTCAGGATGTAGTCGTCCGCGCCGGCGTTGAGCGACGCTGTCTCGTAGAACTCGCCCTCGAGAACCGTGAACATCAAGATCGGCACTGTTACACCTGAAGCGCGGAGCTGGAGGACGAGGCCCGTGCCATTTCCGCTGTCGGGATGGGCGTTCTTCTCGGATCTTAGGTTGAAATCCACGAGGATTAGATCAAACGGTTCCTTGTTCGCCAGGTATTGGGCTGTCTCGATGGTGAGGGCGACCTCCACATGAAAGCCAAAGTGCTGGAGAGTTTCTTGTAGCTTCGCACTGACAATTGCCTCATCGTCGACGAGAAGTATGGATTTCATAAGACCCCAGACCTGGAGATAAAACAGATGGTTTACAACAGAATTCAGGATTATTTTGGTTGTTATGAGCGACATTATAGTCAGATAAATCAGCCGTCTGACGTTGATTGTCTGCTGCATTGACCAAAATATTGTGTGTTTGCGGGTGTGGATTTACATACAATTCAATAAAGAAACGTTGAGGATCTGGCAGAACCTCTGTATGCGATCGAATATGGCGAGTTTTGAGATGGCGGACGCGAACGCCTTGGGCAGACCAACGACCTTCCGAAGAACTCGTTAGGCCTTCTGCGAAATAAGAGGCGGCTTCGGAACTCATATCGCCCTCTACGTGGTCAGTGCGTTGAGTTAACGGATTCCCGTCGATGAACAATCGCAGCCAGGGCCACCCCTTGTTCGATTGCCGACCTCACATTCGCGGTGAACCATGAGCAACTATAGTTGTCATATAGGACTATACGCAACTATAGTTGCTGTTTCAATGTGAAAGCGGCGGCCACGATGACTATGTGGCCAAATCGATCGGTGCGGACAACACAAGAAAATCCGACACGCCAAGGGAAGTCTTTGGATTGGCGATCACGGAGCTGCGAGTTAGACGGGGTGAATCTCAGGCTACTGTCGCCCCGCGAGTCGGCTGTGAGGAATATCATCTCCGGAACGTCGAACAGGGTAAGGAAAATCCCACCTTCGATCTCATGTACGCCATCGTGGACTATTTCGAAATGCTACCGTTGAGCAGATTTTGGACCTTCGCGGAAGGCTTGGCTGAAGCTTCCCGGTAGCGTTTGCCTCCTCGCCGATTGATTGGGCGAGACTCCAGTCCTTGGCTTACTCTTCTGTTTACAAAACTATAGTTGCTGTTTCATTCCGATCTGGTCTTCGACGATGGCTTAGTGACCAAGCCTATCGGAGCAGATGTCAAACGAAAGTCGAAAACTCCGAACGAGGTCTTTGGCCGTGCGGTCACGGAGATGCGGACGGCGAGAAAGCTCTCCCAGTCAGCTCTAGCGGCATCTCTTGGCTATAGCACCTATTATTTGGGAAGAATAGAGCGCGGTCTCGCAAACACCTCTTGTGATGTAATGGCTGCGGTTAGCAATTATTTTGATATGTCCATCGGCCAGTTCTGGACATACGCCGAGAAGCTTTCGAAGAATCAAACCCAGAAAAAGTGACGTTTGCACTAACGCAGCCATGCCATTTGACGAACCACGGGGAAGTACAGGCTCGTTTGCAGCAGCAGCAGCAGCAGAAGAAGAAGAAGCGTGCTGAGCCAGCAAGCTGCCTCGAATGAGCCAAAAGATCCTAATTTTTCAAGTTTAGCATCGCCTTTCTAGGTTTGCTGGTTCAAGCTCTGCTGGATTCCTTTTCGCCGTTGCACCACCAGTGCGCTGCCTGAATGTTATCGGGATGGTCGTCTCGCCAGGATCAGTTGCGTGCAGTTTGTCGGGCTTACGATTCAGATCTGGCCCGCCTAAGAACAGATCTGGCACTGAGGGTCGCGTGCCAGCGCACCTTCTCCCAAATTCCCATTGAGGAAGTTAAAGGTTGTCATCCCGCTTACATGGGACATCGTCTCCCCAGAAAGTAGCTTCCGGAAGATGCTTGCGGCGAGAAGGACCCCCGACCCCAGGGACACAAATCCAACCGAAAACTCTGGAGGAGGAGTAGAAACGAAGTCCAATAACGCGGCCCTCCCGAGATGACCGCACTGCGAATTGTTGATGTACTCCTCTACGATTGCAACCTCGAGCCCGTGTTCGGTCAAGAATCTAGCACGTTGTTGATGGCTCATCGCGCGGAGTTGACGCTCGATCCCGCGCATCGCCTCGCCCTGATGTTCACGCGCATTGTGGCATCCTAGGCAGACTGCATCCCTTTCCCCGGCGTAAACATTCGTCTTCGCCTGTAAATCAAATGTGCTTGCTCCCAAAAGCCATTGAGGGTGCAGGCCTTGTATATCTTGCCTGCCGTCTCCCTTGTCGACGCATGAGACGACCATGCGGTAGACTCCGGCTCCGATGTCCTCGGCCACATCCGCACGCATACCCACACGACCGTCATTCACGAACCGCTTTAGATCGCCACTAAATGGAAAGCTGGCAATGCCAACCTCCTCCAAACGGGATGCCAAGACTGCAGTCTTCTCTTGATTCAAATCCCCAGTCCCGGCGAGACTGCAGCGGTTCAAGTTGGACTTGTCATAGACGTCATCGTCCACTAGCACCGCGTGTGTATCCCGATTTTCTAGATGAGTCAACACATAGGCCAACGCATTGCCTACGGCGCCGGCACCCACGAGGACGAAGGGTGGCAGGTGAAGATCGTCCAACGCGGGGCCCGCGTCCAAATCTTCCCAGACCGGGCTCATGGAGTTATTCCAAAGAGAATACGAATGGTTGTCGAGGAATCGTCCGCGACGAAGCCCCCAGGTTCTCTTGAAGATCTCTCCTGAGGCTAATGCCGCTGCGAAGAAAGGCCCGACCGGATTCAGCGAGGGTGATGGGCGGACGTCAGGAACATTTTTCAACTCACCGACCCACGCCTTCCAGCTATCTGCGATACACGCAATTGTTTTCGCCGAGTCTGGCGCCGTCGCGCCGCCGATCACGATTGTGTGGTCTGCCTCATGATGGGAGGAATTGCTTCCCGTTCGCACCTTCATGCCAACAGCCCACTCGCCAAGGCCCGCCAGATAGTCGGTAAGTGTCTGCCACACTCCCTTGATGATGGGATGGATGAGCAATGGAACTGCTGCCGAAACGATCTCCAGTTCTTCGACCAGACCCACTTGTCGCGCCAGCAAGTTGACGAGGCACTCCGCAATTAGCTGGCCAGACACTGAGTTCGCCCAATCTTGCGAGATTACGAGGCGGACGTATTGATGCATTGCATTCGGTTGCTTCGCCAGGCCATCCGTACCCAGCAGGTGTCTACTACCGATTTCGGGGTCGATACTCATCGCATGTCCTCCACACGAACCTCTCCATCCGAAGGAAAAATTCGCCTCTTTGCCGAATCAGGATCGAGACGGTGCCAATAGCCGTTTTGCCATTCGTGCACGCCGACGCCATGCAAAAAACCACGTGTCTTCCGACCGTAAGAAGGGAACACCAGCGAGAGAATACGATGGCTGCTCACCATAGCGTCGTCATAGGAGGAGTGTTCGACCCATTCCCCAGGATGGCTGTGTACTTGGGCGAGCGGTTTCCATCCCTCGGGCACCCGATGAACAACCTCCGCCAAAGCCTCCGTGCTGACGT
This sequence comes from uncultured Acidobacteriaceae bacterium, assembly GCA_963841335.1. GTDB lineage: Bacteria > Acidobacteriota > Terriglobia > Terriglobales > Acidobacteriaceae > Edaphobacter. The sequence goes on from CAWJCF010000002.1 coordinate 416,313, forward strand.
GATAATTTCCCCGGCGCATTTGTTGTCGAGGCGCCACCACGTAACAGACGGTCCCGTCACCGCTCGCATCTTTGGCCCCGTACCACATCACGCCGCTTTCGCGTCGACCGGCTATCCGCAGGAGACGGTGAGTTGCTTTCAGCGCTTCCAAGGGAAGGAACAGTCGTACCGTTCCAGGCTCATAGGGCAACGGTGGTGGATTGCGCTTGAATTCGTCTTCCATGCTCATAGTTTTGCGAAGCGCCCTCCATAAAAAGAGGCCATGGCCTTTTGAATGGCAGCCACTGTTGTGTAAAAGGTGTTTTGCTCGCTCCAGATAAGGCCGGGTTCCACAGGATGTGCCGCATCGTAAAACTCTTCTGTCGCCGAGCAGCAGATGAGCTGCAGGGTCTTACCGTTCGCAGCCGCATAATTCGGATGCACATGGCATTCGGGGCTGGTGAGGATAGGTAGATGATGCTGGTCGACAGGATGAGCGTACGCCAACGTGTGGGGATTCACGAACTGTGCGCTGGGCGGCCACTTTCGGTAAGCGGCAAAACCAAGACGCAGTATATAATTTTCGGTGACACCGTTGAGCGTGCCCTGTACGGGAACAATGAGCGAACTCTTATTCGGTCTTCGCCAGCCCAAATCCTCTATCGCCGTTTTGCCTAGGAAAGCGAGGACGCGAGGGATGTCCTCATCCAGTGAGACGATCCCCCGCGCGATGTCGAGAACGGGCGTCGGCGGAACGATCTGCGCCATCAGGCACCGCCGGTCTCAGATGCGATCCCGAAGTGGAAGTTTTCGATGACCTTCCGGTCCCGTGCCTGCTCAAGCGTGAGCTGCAGGTGCCCCGCCAGTGACTTCGGCTGAGCGCCGGCCGTCTGAAAAACGTCCTTCGGCCTCCGTTCGAGCTTCAGCTCCTTGTAGGACTTGTCCCACACCTGCTGAAGCGTCGCATGGATCTTTTTCTTTGAAGGAGGCTTTCTCCAACTCGTTCACATGAATCACATGGACATCGACTTCGTCACGCAGCGATGCCTCCTCGATTTCGTGAATAGCTTCCTTCACCTCACGTTCGGCCTTAGCATCATCCTCGCATGCGTGCTCCAAACGAACCTCGGCTTCTTTCAAGTGTTCGACTGCTTCGTCCAGCGAACCGGAATTAGTGCGATTTCCTTCGATTGCCATGTTCCACTTCCTTTCTGAAACAAATTGATGATCTGCCACGAACCGGAATAGGCCTCAATGCGGTGCTGTTTACCGGCATTCGGTCAAAGCGAGCAGGTTGTCCGTCCATATACGATCGGCATAGGTTTGAACGTACTTGGTACCGTTCGCGTGCTCGCGGGCGCCGACGCGAGCCTTATTTCCGCGGGCATCCGCCACCAAGGCCACGCCGTTCTGGTTCTTGATCCAGTCGTACATCTCCAGCCGGGTTGAACGGCCCGTCTCGTTCGTCTGTTCGTTGGTCCAGCCGAGTTCCGAGATGGCGTGGTGGGGATCCTCGTGGTACCCATTCGACTTCTTGATGCAGGTGATCCGAATTGACATCGAGGCGCTCCTTCCCCGGCCGGAGATACGGCACGGTTTGGTTATTTGTTCTGGTTTCTCAGGAAGTCGCTCAGCGAGGCTGCCCCGGCCCGGTCCAGCAGCGTATCCAGGCGCATATCCGAACGGACTCCCGGCGCGAAGTTCGGCCCATACTCGTCGCGGAGAGTGCCGACAAGGGTGTCGCCACGCTTCCTGCGAATCTCGCCGTCCGCATCCCGGCAGCGATCATCCAATCCAGTCTCACAGTGGTTGCTCATGCACGCTCCTTGGTCAGGGACTCTGAGCTGTTCCGCTCAGGCTTGACTAAGGTCACTTTACGACGCGGAGCGGGATTTCAACGACGGCGGCGTTGTGGCGGAAACTTTCGAAAGTTTCTTTCAGACTTTTTCTCCGGCAAAGATGATTCCTTCCGAATTTTCTCTGCGAGGCTGGATATTTTCCCATCATTCAGTTCGAACAGCTTCTCGAACGCGATCTCCCCGATCGTCACCGAGGGAACGAGCCCATAGTAGCCGTGATAATGGTTCTTGATGATGTCGGTGTCACTCAAGATCTGCTTCAATTCCCCTCGTAAGATGGAGATTCCCTTGAAACCCTGCTCATGGTTCGCGCCCAGATCGGTCTTGTGCACCTGTTTGCTTTGAAGATGGCCGAGGACCAGATGGAGCAGGACGCGCAGCGAGCCATCGGTAAGTGTCACCAGCTGGGAGCCGAGGCGAACGGTGGTGCGCCGCTTCGCTCGATCCCCGGGGATAGCGATGACGACCTTCTCCTTGAAGTTATCCCGGGGCCCGACGTGATGGTTTTCACAGAGATCGTGGGTTTCACGACGGCTCTCGGCAAACGCCTTCCGTATGGCCTGTGAGATGGCATGGTTGTCGGGCTTTTGAATTACATCCGTTGCACCGTCTTTCATCAGCTCTAACGCCTCGTCACGTTCCCGGGCGAATCCACTGATCACGAGCACCGGAAGCCAGAAACGTAGGCCGTTATGCTCGGAGTGCATATGGCGGATCTTCCTCAGGAGCGCTTTACCGTTTTCGACATGCCCCTTGATGGCGTCCGGCTCGCTCTTGATCTCAAGATCGAGAAGAACCAGACAGAATGATCTCGTTTCGAGCTCGTGAATCGCATCTTCCACGTTGGTCACGGGAATGCTGTGGCAGTCCAATGAGTTGAGAATCTGCTGAAGATCGAGTGCGGTCTCCGCATCATCCTCAACGATCAACGCACAGTGACCGCTCTTCATCGCCTTGCCTCGCGGTGTTTTGGGAGCAGAATGTGAACGCTAGTACCCTTTCCCTTCGAGCTCTCGAGACTGAGCCGTCCGCCATGCTCAGACTCTACAATTTTGACGGCAAGTGGCAGGCCGAATCCAGTCCCGGTCGCCTTGCTGGTCGAAAACAGAGTGAGCGCATCGCGGAGGTTTTCCTCCGACATGCCGCATCCGAAGTCGCGGATGGTCATGCGGACGAGACGCTCCTCAATCCCGGCAGTGATTTCGATCGGCCTCGCGACTGTATCCTCGGGATAGGCTTCAGCTGCGTTCACTAGGATGTTCGTCAGTGCCTGCACTAGACGGGATCGCGACACCTCGACGACGGCTGACGATGGAACTCGAATCTCGATGGAGGGACTACGCGACTTGTCCACGTCACTCTCGAGCGCGACGCCAGCCGCTTCCTGAACTATTTCTTTGAGATTCTCAGATTGGAAGGCAAGGGTGGGCTGCGCCGTATAGGCGCGCATTCCATCGAGGATCGTTCGGAGCCGCCGGACACGCCTGCCAATTCCATCTGCTTCGTCTATCAGCGTTGCGGGAAGATCCTGTTCCGCCAACAACTTTGCCCGAAGGCGTTCTGCTGATGCCGCCAGGGGCGACAGCAGCCTAATCACCTCGTGATAGAGCTCGCGCGCATAGGTATTCGCCATCTGCTCGGCTGCGCGCTTGACGGCCTCTCTGCCGACCGTGCCGAAGCGCGACTCGATGGTATCGAGGGTGGCGTTTATGCGCTCCTCGTGCTGCTTTCCCAGAGAGCTCGCGTTGCGGGAGTCTCGGCGGCGCAGCGCGGCATGTTCCGCTGCCTGCCGCACCCTTTGGTTGTCATCCCGCGCGAGTCTGGCCAGCACTTCTTCGAAGACGGCTTGCGGCGCATGGGCGGCAGCATTCGCGACGGCTCTGCGCACCTCCCACTTGCTGTGGCCCGCAAGGGACGACAGGCGGCCGACGATCAGCTCCACCTTGGGATCGCCGATGATTGAATCGCGTATCTGGGTCTCCGCTCGCGCGACTGCCCCGAGCACAACGGACCAGTCCGGCGAATCGAGAGCACCTAACAATCCCGGGTCTTCAGTGGCCATAGCGTTCTTTTCTCAAGAGAAATGCTTCGCGGCCCCCTTCGAGGATGTTCTCGATTTGAACTCTGCATTCATCCACACTGCCAACCTGCTTGAGAACGGAGTGCTGTCCGTCGGAAGAGAAGACGAAGACGCGCTCCGCCTCTCCCAGAACCGGGATGTTCGGATTGTGGGTCACAAAGATGACTTGGCGGGCGCCTTTGATCGCCTTTAGTGCTCGTACGATGGTCTGGAACACGAAGGCGTTATCGAGGTTGTCTTCCGGCTGATCGATCAGGAGCGGGCGTTCACTCTGGGTCAGCAGGATAGGGAGGATGGTGGTGCATCTCTGGCCGGTCGAAAGATGCGTGGACTCTTTGAAAGTCGCTCCATCGAGGAGTTCGATGGAAGGCCGGTCCTCTAACGCGACCGTCTCAACGTCGTAGTGGGCTCCTCCGTTGCGTAGCGCATAGAGAATCTTCCTCGAACGATCTTCGTCAAAGCTCGAACGCCTGACAAACAGGGACAAATCGTCCTCAGCAACTATGGCGGCCAGTTCCTCGGGCAGAAAGATAGGGCACAGCCGCTCTGCGACGGCGCCTTGTTTAACGCCGGCGCCTTTGAGGGCATCGGTGACGAGCTGCTGATACTCTTCGAGGTCCGCGGACTGCTCGACCATTACACGAATGCTGGGAAATTCGCTGGATAAGCGTTCTGCTATCTTCTTGCGGAGCGCGAAGCGTTGATCGCGCAATTCGGATCCGCGCTTCAGCAGCGCCCCGCGGGCCTTCAGCAGCACTGCCCGCTGCTTCTCTTTTCCTTGCTGTTCCTTCGCGGCAGATTCGGCATTGGTGAGCGAGGCCTGGAGAGCCTGCCTTTCGGCAGCGCGTTCTCCCTGCTCGGCCGAGGCGGCAACGATGGTGCGGTACTCTGCCTCCTGTAGTGCATGCCGATCGGCGAGCGCCGCCGCGTGAATCTGGATGCGATCCTGAAGGGTCTGAGCCTTCTTATCAATCGATTCGACAGCCTTCGCGAGTTCCTCGATGAACGACCCCAGTTCGGCTCGCAGCGCGCTCAAGAGCTCTCCGTTCGCACCCTTAAGAATCTGGGAGTCGAGCTGGGCTTCGACACCGGTGCGAAACGACACCTGGGTGGCCGCCATCTCCCGCCGCAGCTTCTCAGTTGCCAGCCTGATGAGTTCGGGAACCTTTTCCTCGCGGGCTCGTTGACCTTTGGCGCTATGGGCCGTGTTGATCCGAGCGGCATCAGGCCCGGCCAGTTCAGCGAGGCCCTTGAGTTTCTCCTGCAATACAGGCAGCTCCGATGCTTTGACGCGGGCGTCGTCCACCTCCTGGTCCACATGACGCAAATCCGCGGTCGATTGCCCTAACTCGCGGTGGAGCTGCTCCAATTCACGCTCAATTGCCTTCGTCTCCTGCTCCTGAAAGCGGTCGAGGAGTTCCAACTGCGCTTTCGGGCTCGATGCAATCTCTTCGATTTCGTTTTGACTGAAGACGTCAGCGGAAAATATCTGATCGCGATCGAGAGAGATGGCGACAGGGGTGCCCACTTCATTCAGGACCTGAACGGCTTCCTGAGCGCCGCGGGTGGCTGTGTATCGCATATCTGTCTTAGTACGGAGCTCGATCTCGAGTCGGCCGCCTCCCAGGTTGGATTTCACCAGAGCGTCGATTCCACGGTGCCGCTGCGCATTCGTCTTTGGATCTGGCATGAGTCCAAGGCCGAAACGAAGGAATTCGAGAGCGGTCGTCTTGCCAGCTCCCCGGCCTCCGATCAGGCAGTTCAAGCCGTCCGCAAATTCGAGATGTGCACCGGCTAAGAAACCGCCAGTCACGGCGAGACGAAGGACTACGTGATGGGGAACAGTTTTCATATAAGAATTGATCGGCGAAGAAAGTTTACTCCTGCAAAGCGAGGCCACTTCTGAGCAAAAAATTATGATACATGCGCTCCGTGTTCAACCATCCAACCAACGACCCAATTGACGCTTTCCGACAATGCGCGTTACTCCGAAATTAGATCTAACCGTCAGCTGAGACCTCTGCCGAGGTTCGGCAGAGGTCTAAGACATTGCGAACAAATAAGTGTAGGAAACTACTGGCTTACTGATATCGATTGAACCGTGAGGGTGCTCGGCAGGGTGCTGAAGTGCAGCTGGCTGGAATAGACCTAACATTGCTGTCACCAAGGGCAATCTGTCATCTGGCCATCTGTTTGTAGCCGAGAAGGGCTGGGCTTTACTGATGACGAAACACACGGGGGGCGTTCTAGAATCGACCCGACACTACACTCTGTGGAGGTTCGGAAATGACGGTTTGCATCGGAGCACTAACGGTAGTGGGCCCGTCTATCGTCCTTGCTGCGGATACCCGTGTGACCCATGGAAGCAGCCCGGTCGGACCGCATGACCAGGCCGGGAAGCAATACCCATTGCAGCCCTACAATTGCGCGGCAGCGATAGCAGGCTCCATCTCGGAATGTCACGAGTTTGTCGGTAGGCTGGTACAGCAGATGGAACTGCTGGCTGAAGGAGAGAGAGAACCCTATCGGGAAGAGGTTATGGAGGCGATAAACGATGCTCGCTTTCAGGTGTTCAGGCCGAAAATCGACCAGTCTTTGAGAGCAAATGTCGGCCTGACATTAGAGGAATGGCACGAAAGGTTCGTCCCACCCGCAGAATTCGACATGATGGCTGAGAAGATCGGAATGCAGGCGATCAAGGCCACGCCGCTAAACGTGTCGTGCATTGTTGGAGGGTTCATCGGAGAGAACACGATGTTCTTTCACGCAAAAGGTATGGAGCATATCCGATCCGAGTCTAGTCCTGGCATCCACGCGATTGGATCGGGTGCGGCTCTTGCCATGGATCAGCTAAACAAACGGGCTCAAAATCTTGGGTTCAGCCTCGCAAGAACCGTATTTCATGTCCATGAGGCGATGCTGGAAGCGCAGAAGGAAAAGACTGTCGGGCCTCCTACGAACTACCTGATCCTCACCAAAGGGCAGCCAATGACGCATATTTCTCCGGATAGCGAACTTCTAAGTCGATGGCGCTCCGCTTACACTGGGCGCGACACCGACGGACTAGACAACCCGGAGGTGAACTTCGCCGTTCAACGCGAGATGAAACGCGTGCAAATGCCTCCATACGATATTGAGCTTCCTGTGGTCGGTGACGGCTCGTAAACTCGCGTCAACGAAAGACCGTATAGGCGTGGTAATCCAGATTGTCAGCGTGAGGTCGATAGAGCGCGTGCGCGGGCTCCCGGATCGATTGCCCGTGAAGCCTGTAATACTCCTTACCGTTCTGGAATTCTTCGCGAATGCGGGGGCTTACCAGAATCTTGCGATCTGCCGGGTCGATGGTGATGTACCCATCGTCGAAAAGCCTGTGCAGGTCGCTGCGCATTAGGATGCCGTTCGAGACCTCATGTCGCTGCAGAACTGAATACGGCTTGATATGGGCCGCGTCGAGAACTGGAAGGGTACGTTCACCCGTGAGCGCGCAGCGCCTTTCATATGCATCGGTCACTACGATACGGAAAGAACCTTGACCCAGCCGCGGTAGAACGATCTGCGGTTTGCCGAAGCCATGCGACTCAATGGCCGCGACTGTTGCAGTCTCGTCCTGAAGCTGCGCGGCAGGCTGAAGCCGCAGCCTCTGTTCGACTTCGGCCCAGAGTTCTCGTCCCGTGTCTGCTTCCGCGTCGTACCCCTTCCCCTGCACCGTTTTTAGCTTGAAGTCGGGCGGAGATGGCATCCACTGCTCCTGGGGCCAGAAGAATGGCTCAGCCAGCATGATGCAACCGATCGTCGGGTTCTCGGTGGGCTGCATGGGCTCGCGGCGGTAGTAAGCGATCCGCTGTCGCATCTCCGTCAGGGAGGACACGCCGTTGCTCAAACCGAATGCGTCCCACGCCATGTTCACCGGAAGCTGCTGGAATTTCGTGAAGAAACCGCCGCCGACATTGAAGTTGTCGGGTGAATGAAGTTTGAAGAGCAGGAGCTCGCCCGGATCAAGGGCTTTGAATGTGGCCGTGGGCGACGGACGCCAGAAGTTAACCTCGTCGACGTTCCCACGTGAGGCGTGAAGCTGGTACCAGTCTTTGTCCGTGACGCCGACAAATATACGCATTGAGCTCTTTGGATGACAGTTTACATTTATTCCCAGAAAGTGCCTGGAGGCTAGGTGTGCTTATCGTTTACCGAGCCAGCCGAAAAGCGCGCGGAGAACGAGCGTTGGGCCTCCGAGATTCAGGAGAAGCCATTGACCCCAGGAGACCAAGGCTGTCGTTGGGGAAAACATGGAGAGATCTAAGGATGGCTAGCGTTTGGTTTCTCTATTGCTCAGTGTCATCCTTCCAAAGCAGCGGCTGAGGTTGGCTCGCGTGTTCCACCTCAATCACCTTGGGAATGGTTCGCTCCAAGTTGAGCCGCCCTCTAGAATCTCTGTGAAAAGTGGTCCGGAGTTCGACCCTCATCTTGTCGCCATACCCGAAGCGCTCTCCCTTCGCGACACGTTCCCAGAGCGCCGCATCTTGAATGCGGGCATCGAATGCGCTGCCCTCGTCTGAGAAGTGCCAGGATAAATGGGGCACCAGAGCTGCTTTTTCAATGTCCAAAACTTTCTCCTCGACCTCCTGGATTGCGCTTTCCTCGGCTTCATCCGCAGATTTGAGATCGGACTGCCGCACCGTCTCTACGACGACCTCGCGCCGGCGGGTCTGAAATTCAACGATGCCATCCGCTCGAAGCGGCCGCAACGCGGCCCGGAGTGCGGCCTGAACCTCGGCGTCGTTGTAGATCTTGATGAAAAGTAGCCGCTCTATATTGTCTAGACGCGCGAGAATGCGAGCGAGATCATCCTCGTCCGTGATCGGTCGGCCTTTCTTTTGCTTGAACATTTTGTACAGATTGAAAGCACCGGAAACTGCGCCCCATCCCAGAATCGTCAACAAGCTCGAGAGGGCTTGCCCATGCCGGGAGAGCAACGCGTTTTCGACCTTTGCAACCGCGTCAGTCAGGATATGAAGTGGAATGACGACCGAGCCGGTCTGGAACTGGCTATCAAGCTCGATGCGGTAGTCGAGCTCGCTGCCGAACATAAGATAGCTGACTCTGCTGGTGAGCCTCCCGAGTCCGCGAAGTCCGTCTGAAAGGACGAAGAGGTCTATCCGGCCGTTTTCAACAGCCGGCCCGACATAGTGGACCGATATCTCCGGGACGTTCTCAGCTGGAGGCATGTAATAAGTTGCAAATCTGGATTCGATGAAGTGTATCAGGCGGTTGCTACGGTTCCGCAATACCGAACACGGCTCCCACATCTAATTTCAGAAGGCCGCGGCGGCGACCGATATACTTCTCTCGTTCACAGAGCCCGAAAATGAACCCGCCTCAGTCCCACAACCACCATTACGTGCCGCAGTGGTATCAGAAACGCTTCCTGCCGACAGGGCATAGCAAACTTTTCTACCTGGACCTGAAGCCGCAAAGAGTTGAAAACGGTGAGCACTCCTACTTTCGGCGGAATCCTCGGCGCGCTGGCGTGGTCAACTGCTTCTGCCAGGATGATCTGTACGCCATGAGATTTGGAAAGGAAACCACGGACATACTGGAGACCAAACTCTTTGGAATAGTGGACAAGAAAGGCGCCCCTGGTGCGGCTTTCTTCAGTGAGTATCGTGACTATGTCGACGCGACGATCGAGATGTTCAGGAATCTCGTGTTCTACATGGGCGCGCAGAGATTCAGAACGCCGCGCGGGCTCGACCTCATCAAGAAGCAATATGGGCTGGGTGACCAAACTCAGGCGCTGATGATTATGAACCGTCTCTTTCAGGCATACGGAACTATGTGGTCAGAAGGGATATGGGAGATTGTCCATGCCAGGCAATCAACGATTAAGTTCATCATCAGCGATGACCCGGTGACGTTTTTCAACCGGCGGGTGATCCCTGGCGGTCCTCCCTATCCATTCGGAGCTGATTTGCCTCAAGCGGCGACGCGAACTATTTTCCCTCTGAGTCCAGAGTCGTGCCTCATCATTAGTCACCTCCAACTCGCCCGCAACGCGTGGACCAACCCGGCTGCGAATAGAGAAAACGCGCGGACTTTCGACAGAACGATAGCGAATCTGACCCAGATTCAGTTTGGGCGCGAGCTCGACGAGAGCGAAGTTTTAAAAATAAACCTGATCCTCAAAAAGAGCGCTAAACAGTTCATCGCTTCCGGTGAAGAGGAGCTTCTTTATCCAGAGAAGCATGTCGATATCCATTGGACAAAGCTGGACGACGACTGGTTCCTGTTCCCGAATCTCTGCAAGGTCAAGTTTTCAGCTGGGACCTTCATGGGTTTCAAAAATGGAAGCGTGTTCGGTATGGACGAATACGGCAGAAGGCCAGGTCATCCTCGTTATGAGGATGAAGAGATGAGGCAATTCGATTTTCAGCGGGCCGAGGAAAGTAAAAAGGAATGGGTCAGGCGGCGCTTTCAGAAGCCTGTAAGCCATCTCGTGAACCAGATGCGCGAAGACACGATGGGCGATCTGAGGATGGCGCGGTACTTAAGAGAGCTGGAGCTTATTCCTGCCGAATAAGAAGTTACGCCCTATACCTCTCGGGCGTCTTTGGGAATGGCTTTCTGTAGTAAATCCTGCAGGGCGATCCTCTGCAACTCCAACTGTGCCTTATTTTGACTGATGATGAACGGCGTAATCTCAGCCATAATTAAACGAACCAACTTCGGAACATGTTCTGGGCCGATTCCTTCATCGGGTTGTAGCCCCAACTTCGGAACTGCAGCCCTGACTGCCTGCTCCATTACATTCTCTCGGCCCCGCTGCATTTTCTTCGGATGAGCAATCGCCATCAACTGATTGATCGCAGCCGTCATAATTTCCGGCCGATATCGTTCGCCCCTGCAAATTGCGAAGACTTCTTCAGGGGGTAGCTCCAAATTCGGTGAGATCGATAGTTCTTCTCCGGTTGTTGGGTCAACGGTATAGGAGTTCGAAATGTCCATTCCGCCATACTCGGAGGACAGTAGGACCAGCATGCGATAAGCCCCGAAAAATTCAACATAGCCAATCAATTGACGAGTGGCAGGATTGCCTTTGATGGCGACGCAGTGGAAGAGACGACCCTTCGGACGGTCTGGGATGAGATCACCGTCGTAGTAGAACCACCAGCATGCAGAGTCAGTCGGCTCTTTCAAATAATTGCGGGCTGTTTCACATCGTTCAGCAGGAACTCCAGAGTGAACGGCTAACACAAAAGCCGACTTAACGATTGAACGGGCGGAGGCATCCCCGTGGATGTAGACGGCTCCACCGATCGGCTCGGACAGGTAGGTCTTTTCCACCTTCAGCCTCTCCATAGCTGCTTCAACGTCGAACTTGGGATATTTTCTCTTCAAGCTCTTGAAGAGCTTTTGTGCTTCTGCGAGGCTCGATACCTGGCCAGTGAGCCTTACTCCACCGTCGGCCGCAGACTCGATCGGCGCGCTGCGGGGGAGGGTGATGCGGCCGTCGTCATGGATACGGACTGCCTTGCCGGATTTCGTTCGTGCGTCTATTGCTGGAGTTGTGCCTCTGTCTCGCTTCACCTTGACGGTCATCGTTACTAAGCTGAGTTGGTTGGCGAGTACTGCATCCCACTCATTGCCCGTCCGATCATTGCAATCCTTGCAAAGGACCCACTGAACCCTCTTTTGACCTCCAATGCTGTTGGGAATCAGGTGCTCGCGTGAACTGAGGACGAGATCACCGTCGAACTCGCGGTCGCAGAGGGCGCATGATATTGGTTTCACTTCGGTGGCTCCAGCCGCTGCATGCAAGCGAGGTACTGCTCTACTGTCGTTGCAAGGTGGTGATAAAAACTGCGTTTAAATCCATCTTCATCGAGCACTCTCTTCAGGGATTGCAACTCAGAGCGAAGGACATCCGGATTCTTGTGAGCCAGCGAGACAATTTCCTCAGCCGATGTGTGCTCACCAAATTTGAATATGGTCTTCGTAGGAAGTCCTGCATCCGAGAAGTTTTGTTCATTAATCAAACGGCAGGCGCCAAGGAGTTCGATATCGAGCAGCGGATCAGGATTCTCTGGATGGAGTCCGACCTTGAACCTGAAATACTCTCCAGTTCTATCTGAAATCAACTTAAGATGACCGTAAGATCGCCTGACAGTCTCTGAGGCGGTGACCTGATCAAAATTGGGATTGTCCACAGCATCCCAGAGTATCTGCGAGAAAAGCGCGATCGCCTGGTCTGTTCTGGAGTCGAGGAACAAGGTCTCTTCGGCGACAACTCTCCCAAATGTCTCGTAGTCGCTCATGCCTATGGAACCCCATTCATCGTCGATGCCTCGTATATTTCCTTCGATGGCTCTAATCGCCTCATGCATCGCTGAGAGGACCGCCTTGAAGCTGTCTTTCTGGTGCTCGTATACGATGGAAAGCTTTTGCAGTTGGTCTTGGAACCCGTGTTTCGTCGCCTCAAGCTGTTTGTTGAGCCGATGCTCCATCTTTTTCTGCAAGACCCAGTTGATCGTGGTCCATATGGCAGCGCCTACAGCAAGAATCTGTGCGATCCAATCGATTTTGGTCGAGATCAACATGCGGAAAGCCCAGTATACGGGGGTATTTTGGCCGTCGCCTTATCATTTTCCCTTCGACCACGCTGCCGCGATTCGCACATTCTGATTTCTTGCTTGTTCCGAGTCCATCATGAATGCCCGGTAGACGAGGTCGTGCGGAGCGCTCTTGAATGCGATACTTTGTCTGAATAAGAGGGTGCTCACGCACCCTCTCAGCACCCTCATCGAATCGAGGCTTCTCCACGACCGCCACGGACCTCTGCAGTGCAGCGGCAGAGGTCAAGGCTCATAAGAGACTGGCACAGTGAGGGTGCTGGCGAGGGTGCTGAAATTCGGAAACTGTTTTTTCCAGTGTTTTTGAGTGCTCAAGGGTGCTGTACTTAGCCATCAACGCCCATGAAGTCATTTAGATACAATCAGTTAGCGTAACTGTCACTGCAGAGGTCGGCATTACCTCAGCCGATACGTCAACTAGGCAATCGCTCGCCGGCTATTCATCGCTCACGCATCTTGCGGCTTCCAACCAATCCCCGCAACGAGGAAGAGATAGCCAACGTCTGTGTCTAGAGGAATTATGGGCTGAACTACAATCGGTCGATACTGCCCTCTACAGAATTGATAGCGCGGGTTCCTTCGAACAATCACGCTTTGCCTTTCCGTTAGACGGTAGCGGTAGACTTTCATCATGAAGGAAGGCGCTACGCTGTGTGCACTAAAGATCAATTACGGTCAGTCGGAGGTTTGGCTGGGAAAAGACGGCAAAGAACTGACGCAGCGGCGCAGACTAGCTACGAATGAGGTCGTCAACGTAGTGCGTCGGCACTGCCCGCATGATGTATTTAGGGTGTTCTACGCGGACTTTAGCCTCGCCGCAGGTAGCGTCGCTACTCTGACCGTGGCCAACCTGGACGAGATTGCAGCTGAGTTGAGGCTGGAGGCATAGACTCGCGCGTCAGATTCAACCGAATCAAAGTAGGAAAAAGTGACGTTTGCACTAACGCAGCTCATGCCAGTTGGCGAACGACAGGGAAGCACAGGCTCATTTGCCGAAGAAGCGCGAGTACGGAGCCGTCAAAGTGCCTGGAATGAGTCCGCTAATCCTCATTCCTCAAGCTCAGCATCCCCTCTTCATAGGATTGTCTCCAGGTGGATTTGCGGTAGAGTTCGCCCTATATCCCGTTTGACCTCTGTATTTGCTCGGCAGAGGTTTTGCGCGGAGCTTCTTATTTCACGGCGATCGAGGGTGCCCAAGAGGGTGTGAGATGACGCAATGTGCGTTCCTCTGTAGGCACTCAATTGCGGACGCGGTGTCGTCTATTCCTTCTCGATAGCAGACAGGCGGTTACCTTATGAACTGAGGGAGCAATAAACATGGCAAATTGGAAGATCAACTGCATGGAGGACAGCTATCCTGGTCTTTGGCACACATGGTTCAGGGAGCAGATTGTAGCTGTGGGATGGCCGCCTCCTGAGTTTGGCCTTCGCACGCCAAAAGAGAAGCGCGATTGGTCGCTGGCGCGCCGCTACCTCATGCAGATGTCTCCAGGTGACAAAGTAGTCGTGCAGTTAAAGAACTGGCGTGTAGGCCGCATTGGAACGGCGCTCGATAAGCAGATCGACGATGGCGAATGGAATCCCAGCGTCCCCAGTCAGGAAGGTGATTCCGGTGAAATGGGCAGACGCGTGCAGGTGCGGTGGGATTTGACGACAGGCCGACTCACCCCGGATTTTGTTGTTGAGCTTCCCCCCGAGGCACGTCCCAATCCCCGTATCTGGCGGCTCACTCTCAGCCAGGTTCCCGACGTCGCTTTTAAAGCGATGGAGAAAGCCTTTCACGACGAGCGCAATTGGGTAAGCCTTGTGCCCGGCTTCGCCAGCGAACGCGCGCTTTCGGAATACATCAGCGCTTTGCCCCACCTTCTGGAGGATGGATTGGTTCCTTATCCCTCCGCGTCTGCGCGCGAGCTTGTTTTCCCGGATCGCACGCGGCTCGACGTTCTGCTCCTCGATAGAAACAGTGATGTAGTAATTGTTGAATGCAAACAGGGCGTACCGTCACTTGAAAATCTGGAACAGCTCAGGGGTTATATGCGGAACGCCGAGAAGCTGAGAACGGGACTCAAGATCGGGAAAAGCATCCGTGGCATTCTTGTTCACGGCGGAGCACGCAAACTGAGCGCTGAGGTACGGAAAGAGAGCAAGAAAGCGCCCCACGTCGAACTGGTGCAGTTTTCGGTGTCAGTCGGATTCACGCGTCTTTCTAACCAGACCGCTCACTCTGCGGTTTTGTGAAATGCCCGCCGATCAAACCTCGCGTGTGCGACATGTATGTCTTTTGCGGTGCTCCTGCGCATGACAGGTTCAATGATCATCACACCCCTCACCGACGACGAGCAAAAGTAACTCTGGCGGTTGCAGCGCTTCTATTGGAAGGAAGCGATTCGCTGCGAAGACGCCAAAGCCTATCTCGCCGGATGCGTGATGCTCGGTTCTGCGCTCGAAACCATCTTGATCCTTATGATCGATGTCCACTCGGAGGAAGCAGAAAAGACCGACAAGGTGCCTACCCACAAAGGAACGCCGAAGCCGCTTCTGAAATGGGAGCTTGTTGAACTGTTGAGAGTGGTGAAAGCCGCGGGCTGGCTCCCCACCGCCCTCAACTTGACTGGCGACTGGAGCTGGCGAAAAGCGAAGGTCGGTGACTATGCCGAACTGGTCCGCATGATGCGGAACCTGGCGCATCCCGCTCGGTACCTGAATGACCATACCCGTCGCCGCGTTACCAGCAAATACCTGCAACGGCAGTTCGAAGTCGTGTTTACGTGCCGGGACTGGCTGACCGCGCACAATAATAGAGAATTACTTAAGCAGATCGAAGAGGAAGAGAAGAAGGTAGGCCCATCGACAGTATGAGTACGACCGAGCAAACACGCGAAAGGATTTGTGATGCGGGTGACGAGAGATCATGTGGCACGTGAAGAGGTAATTCGCGCTTATGCTAAGTACGACCGGAGGAAAAAGGCGCAAAGTCTCCTTCCTCCCGACATAGACGAATGGCCGTGGGACGACCCCGGTGAATTAGACTCGAAGCTCCGCGCGAATGGGTTGAAGAGTGGGGTTTTGGCGGCTTACCGAGGATGGCAACTCGCAGAGTTCAGTCTCCCGGATGTCCTCGAATGTGCAATTTATAACGGTATTTTTCGCGGAGAGCCGCAGGCACTTTGCCAGCTAGTTCTAATCGGCAAGGTGGTGGGCTGGACTCCTGATCGAAAAACCGATTGGTGGGAGGCTATCCGAGGAACTAGGAGTCGATTCGCCTATGATTATCCGTCCGTCAGTTAGGAGTGAGGAGCCCGCCAAGTGGTATATCGAGGATGGCAGTGGGCGTGCGCTTGCGCTGCTTCAGCGAGTCTTGCGAAACGGGGAAATGTACCGAACTGGTTGGGCGTATGTGGGGCTTGAGCCCGACATACGTAGCTCCTTCATCGCATCGCGACCAGAGCTTCGGGAGATGCGCATTCATTAACATCCCGCCGATGAATTTCCCGTCAGAATACGCTCTAATCTACAAATTGCACTGCCGCTCTCCAGCACCGATAGCCGCGATCTCAATCTCACCTTAGTCCTCAAGCGCGCACACTGGCAGAGTGCTAATCGTCCTCAGCTGTGGGCTCTCTCCAGCGCATGTTGACTTCCTCCGTCGTAAGGCGAGTGTAGTGCCAGGCGCGAATCGTGCGCGACGGCACTGCTTCCCTAATCTTCTCTTGTACCGCATGGAAACGAGAAGCGTATAGATTGTCAGGGCAGAACATGGGCCTTTCGGGACGGCGGCCGAGGTAGTAATCGAGGAAAATCTGGTTCGGTGGTCATGTAGTTCCGCACAAGATCGCCTTCCTTCGACAGGATGGCGTTGAGTTCGTGGTCTAACGTGTTCGCGTCCCAGACATCGATAACACCGGAAAACACAATTCCTCCCCCATCTAACGACTCAACTCGCTAAACTGCTGAAATGGAACGAGACATAGCACACAAACTAACGCAGGAACTCAATCAGCAGATTATCTCCGAGCGACAGGTGGTCTATATTCTGGTCGAGTTGCGCAAGCTTCTGGAAAAGAAGGGAGTGCTCAAGGATGAGCGATTCCGGGTGTTGAGATTTTGTTGCG
The DNA here is from genome assembly GCA_963841335.1 of uncultured Acidobacteriaceae bacterium. Lineage (GTDB taxonomy): Bacteria > Acidobacteriota > Terriglobia > Terriglobales > Acidobacteriaceae > Edaphobacter. Next base: position 432,967 of record CAWJCF010000002.1, read on the forward strand.
ACTGGACCGTGCATCCAAAGCTAGATCGGGACTCAGCGCAGGTAATTACCGGGCTATTTGATCGATATGAGGCAAAGTACAGACGTGAACCAGTCGGCGTCAGCCAAGCCGATATACCAGAATTGGTCGAGTTTTGCGAGCACACCCGATTTCGCGCGCAGTTCGTCGACGCTTGTGAATCAATCGGCATCTCTGCAATGGCTCCGAACAATGATGAATGGTGGAAGTTGTTTTTGGCGCAGTTTTCAGAAATCGTCAGGGATTGCCCGCTTGAAGCAAAGCAAAGCGGTACTACGTATGTGACCCGAGTGTCAGCTTCGGCAATAGATCCTGCATCCATAGGAATCATGAATAGGCAATTCGCAATTTGCTGGCAATGGGAGCGCAAGGACAGTGAAATACCGGGCTCGGTGGTCTCGCTCTTTTGACTCCTCAGTCAGACATCGATGTTCGATCACAATTTCTACATAGTGGCCCGATTACCAACGGGTGTCCGCGTCAGGGATACTGAAGCCATAACAATAATTGAGGAGTGTACGATGTCGTTTGAATCTGCAGGTGCCTTTAGGCACTTTGCCGGCTAGCGTGAAGCACGATCGGCGTTTCATCTATGAGCTGGAAGTTGAGACTTTCCTCGATACGGTTTTCGAGACATCTGCGTCCCGTATTGCGCCCTTGCAGGCAGGCTCGATACTGTGGCGCGCACAGCTTGGCAGCAATTCGCGAATTCGGGCTAAAATTAGATAGCTTGCCGGGTGCATCACAGTGCTGTAATGTGGTGCAGCATATACGGAAGGGACATTCCGTATGACCCCAAGCAAAGGGAAAGGACGGAATCCACGATGCCGCGTACTTCTGTCACTTTACCCGACGACGTTCAAAAGACCCTGGAAATGATCGCGAAGGAGAAAAAAGTCTCGGTCGCCTGGGTCATCCGTGACGCCGTCGATAAATACCTGGCGGATAAATGGCCGCTCTTCGCGCACGGGGAGGGGCGGTGAACGTGTGGACAATCTCACCGCCGCCGAGCGTTCCAAAGTCATGGCCAAGGTCCGTTCAAAGGACTCGCGGCCTGAAATGCTCGTGCGCCGTCTCGTCTTCGCGCTGGGCTACCGCTACCGACTCCATGCCAGAGATCTGCCCGGTTGCCCCGATCTTGTCTTCCGCGGGCGCGGCAAGGTCATCTTCGTGCATGGGTGCTTCTGGCACCGGCACCAGGGCTGCGCGCTCGCGCGGATGCCGAAATCACGCCTCGACTTCTGGGGCCCTAAACTTGAGGCCAATAAACAACGGGACACGCGCAACCAGCGTTACCTTACGCGGGAGGGCTGGAAAGTGCTGACCATCTGGGAATGCCAGCTGAATGACACCGCGCGGCTGGAGCGAACGATAAGGAGGTTTCTCGATGCGTAGCGTGGAGCTTTTCGCCGGCGCTGGCGGGCTCGCGATCGGCATGGCCAACGCGGGCTTTCATCACGCCGCAGTGATCGAGTGGAACTCCAACGCGTGCGAGACGTTCCGCGAAAATCAACGCCATCACACGCGCCATGTCGAGGAATGGCCATTACATGAAACCGATGTGAGGGCCTTCAATTACGGCGCTCTCGGCAAGGATGTCATGGTGGTGTCCGGCGGACCTCCCTGTCAGCCCTTTTCCATGGGAGGAAAACACCGCGGCCACATGGACGAGCGGGATATGTTTCCCGAGGCCGTGCGCGCGATTCGGGAGTTGCGGCCGCGAGCTTTCATTTTCGAGAATGTGAAGGGACTGCTGCGGGAGAGCTTTTCGAATTACTTCGAGTACATCCACCTGCAGCTTACCTATCCGGGCCTCACCCGGCGTAATACGGAGAGCTGGAAGGAACACCGCGTAAGGCTGGAAAAGCACCACACCTCGCGGCAGCACAGCTCCGAGTACAACGTCGTGTTCCGCCTGTTCAACGCGGCGGATTATGGCGTGCCGCAGCGGCGCGAGCGTGTGTTCCTGGTGGGGTTTCGTTCGGATCTTGGTGTGCGATGGAGTTTCCCCGAGGAGGAATATTCGGAGGATGCGCTACTGCGCTCCATCGGCGTCACCGGCGAGTACTGGGACCGACACAAGGTGGCCAAACGCCACCGCTCCATTCTGTCGAAGCGCCAAAACGGTCGTATCGAAAGACTCCGCGACCTCCTGCCCGACGGAAAGCTTCCCTGGCTCACCGTGCGCGACGCGATAAGCGACTTACCCGATCCCGAGAAGAACCGGCGCAACGACATCGCCAACCATGCTTTCAATCCGGGAGCGAGAAGCTATAAAGGGCATACAGGCAGCCCGTTCGATGAGCCCGCCAAGACCCTCAAGGCCGGAGACCACGGCGTGCCGGGCGGGGAGAACATGCTGGTCAGAGCCGACGGGACGGTGCGGTATTTCACGGTTCGCGAAGCCGCGCGCCTGCAAACGTTTCCCGACAACTATATTTTCCGGGGCGCCTGGACTGAAGCCATGCGGCAGCTGGGCAATGCCGTTCCCGTTCTACTGGCCGAGACAATCGCGCGATCGGTCGCGGATACACTAACCAAGCTCAGGAGTCCGATCAATGTCCAGTAGCCCAACCCCCTCGCCTGTGGAGCCGTCCGCGAATTTCAATCTGACGCCCGACCCCAGGGTCCTTCAGATGCTGGGAGAAATCGAATTACAGCAATGGCGATGCATTGCCGAGCTGGTCGATAACAGCGTGGATGGATTCCTGAACGCCGAACGCGATGGCAATCCGATCCAAGGTCCCGAGGTCGTCATCTCGGTGCCCCGGACGGATAATGCCGCAGCGCGAATCACCGTCAAGGATAACGGGCCAGGAATGTCGCATGACACGCTCGAAAAAGCGATCACGGCTGGTTGGAGCGGCAATAGTCCTCTGATAAACCTCGGGCTGTTCGGCATGGGCTTCAATATCGCAACGGCGCGTCTGGGTCTCGTGACGGAAGTCTGGACCTCGCGCGCGGGCGACCCGGTCGAGGTGGGTGTTCGGATCGATTTCGAGGATCTGCGCTCAAAGCGCTCCTTCACCGTCCCGCGTATCACTCGGCCGAAGGCGGATCATTCCGCTCACGGCACGGAAGTTGTCATTTCCAAGCTGAAGCCGGATCAGCGCGGATGGTTCGTGCGCGGAAACAACACTTCCACCGTGCGCAAGCAGATGGCCAGAGCCTATTCCGCGCTGCTGAGTCCCGAGAATGGTCGCCCGGCCGTATTTCGGCTGGAATTGAACGGAACACGCATCCAGGCCCGCCGGCACTGCGTCTGGAATCCGGACCGGTTCGTGGATACCCAGAATGGCCCCGTGCACGCCGTCGAACGGTTCAATGTTTCTCTCCCGCCCAAGCGTTTCTGCACTACCTGCATGGCCACGCTGCCCGATGACGCGGTAACGTGTCCGACGGAGAGCGTCTTGTGCAATGTCGTGGCGGTCGAACGGCGCGTTCGTGGATGGGTCGGCATCCAAAGGTATCTTCACGACACGGATTACGGCATCGATCTCGTACGCAACGGCCGAAAGATCGAGATGTTGAATCATGATTTGTTCCTCTGGAACGAGGGAGACAATGCCGAGATTGAGTATCCAATCGACGACCAGCGCAAGCGCGGTCGATTCGTCGGCGAAATCCACATCGACCACTGTCGCGTGAGTTACACGAAGAACCGGTTCGAGCGGGACGATCCCGCGTGGGACGAGATGGTACGTGTCGTGCGGGGAGAGGGGCCCCTGCTACCTCAGAAGGCAAAGAGTCTTGGCTATGGGACGAACCCCAGTCCGCTCTTTCGACTTTTCCAGGCGTTCCGTCGTACTTCTCCGCAGGGAAAGAACGGCCTTTGGTCGCGAATCTTCGTTGTCAAGGACAATGAGCGAGCGCTCGAGATGGCCGCAAAGTTCCAGGAAAACGATCCGGATTATCTCGACGACGAGAAATGGTGGCAACTGGTCGAGGAACAGGACAATGCCGTGCTTGGCGCGCCCGATCCGACGACTCCGGGAGGCCCCACGCCGGCGCCATCGGACATTCCGCCGGGATTCATCGACGCCCCCACGCCGCCGGCGATACCGGGTGGAACGACGGGGCCCGCCGCTCCACCAGTTCCGGAGCCTCCCCCAGTCGCGCCCAGGAAACCCATTTTCGAGCTTACGCGAAAGTATGTTCATCCGACCTACCGGGTGGAATACGATGTACAGGCCTCTATCGTCGGGCCAAATGATTCGGAACTTGGCGCCGGACATCCGTGGACACTCAGACTGACTGATGTGGCCACGCGGACCTATGCGTTTCTGGTCGACATCTCGCACGACCTGTATCGTTCGACGACGATGACGCCGCTGGACGCGCTTCTCACCGAGCTCTCGTACCGAACCATGGAATTCCTTCGCCAGACGGCTCCTGACGCCACATTTGGGTCGATCCTCGCCGATTTCCGGCGCGAATACTGCGTCGACACGCGTCTCGATGCCGGTGAGATCATCGGCGAGGCGACCACCACGCTGACTCAGATTGCGCAATCCCTGCCCGCGAACCTCGCCTCTGGGCAGGGTGATGGCCTCTATAACAACCTGACAGAGCCCGAAAAGGCGTATATCGGACGCAAGATGGTCGCGCGCGGCGTCACTCCCAAGGACGCAATCGCGGCGGGATCGTTTCTCGCGCATTCCGAGCCGCAGACGGTTCGCGCGTTCCTGGCCGCGCATCCGGAACTGTTCTTCGATGGCAAATACTGGGAAGACGCGTATGCCACGCTGGACTACGGCGTCGCCTCCATGACCGAGGAGGCTCGTCAGCTACTCGGTTCACGTTATGACGGCTACATGGCCGATGCGGTCTGGCTTTCGAGCCAGACGCCGGCGGATCTCGACAGGGTTAGCCGCGACGCGCTGGTTCGGGCAAGTCTCTCACTCAAGCTGCTCCAGCCCGACACGGCGGAGTGACATGGAGCCATTCCTTGATTCCCGCCGGCTGCTGAACGGACCCTGGCAGGCCTTCGAGCGCGATGTCGCGAGGCTTCTCGTCGCGAACGGATTCGAGGATGTGCGCATCGTGGGCGGAAGTGGCGACCGGGGTGCCGACGTGCTGGGCGTCAAGGCCGGCGAACTCTGGGTTATCCAGTGCAAATTCGTCACAAACCAGTACCCATCGCCCTCCGCGGTCGACGAGGTGGTCGAATCCTCCCGCTTCTATCAGGCCAATCGCCTGGTCGTCGCCGCCTCGCGCTCGTTTGGTCCCGCGACCTTCGCGGCAGTGAAGAAGTGGGCCAGCCTGGGCATCAATGTCGAATTGCTGCCGGCGGCGACACTCATCGAAATGGCGAGGCGATCTCCGGATTATCCGCGCGCCCGCCGCGAGCTGCGCCCTTACCAGGTGGAGACGGTGGATCTGTTCGTAGCCGCGCTGCGCGAGACGGGCAGGGCCCAGGTGGTCCTCGCCACGGGGCTGGGCAAGACCGTCGTCATGGCGGAGGCGGTCGCTCAACTTTACCGCGACGGTGTTATTCCGGAGGGGAAGGTACTGGTGCTGGCCGGAACACGGGAGCTTGTGGACCAGCTCCAGCGGTCGTTCTGGGATCAACTGCCGAAGTGGATTTCCACGCACCGCCTCATGGGCGGGGAGGAGCCTTCCTATTGGGATGGCATCACCTTCGCTACGGTGCAGAGTGTTCTGTCGCGCCTGGAGGAGTTGCCGCGTTTCGGCCTGGTGCTTATCGACGAGGCGCACCATATCGGTTCCGAGAGCTTTCGCGAGGTGATCGCGGCGCTGGCCGGGCCGATGATCGGCGGCGTTACCGCGACCCCCTGGCGCGGCGACGGCTATGACATCGACTTGCTGCTTGGACAACCCGTCGCAAGGATAGGCATCGCCGAGGGGCTCAGGAAGGGTTTTCTGTGTGAAGCGGACTACCGGCTGCTGGCCGACAATATCGACTGGGAATTTGTCCGCGATCGCTCGGCCCACCGCTATTCGCTGCAGCAACTCAACCGAAAACTTCTGATACCGACGCGCGACGAGGAGGCCGCCAAGATCATACGCGAGGCATTCACCAGGGAGCGCCGTCGCGCCGCAGTGATTTTCTGCTCGACCATTGTTCACGCGCAAACATTCGCCGCGATGCTGCGCCTGTTCGGGTTTCGGGCGGAGGCCATCACCGGAGACATGGACCCGCGAACGCGCGACAAAACCATGGCGGCGTTCCGACGCGGCCATCTGGATGTCGTTACGACGCGCGATCTCTTCAACGAGGGCGTCGATGTGCCGGACGTGGATATGATCGCGTTCATGCGGGTCACGCACAGCCGGCGGATCTTCGTTCAGCAACTTGGCCGCGGTCTTCGCATAAGTCCGGATAAAGACAAGGTGGTGGTGCTGGATTTCGTGAGCGATCTCAGGCGTATCGCCGAGGTCATCGCGTTGGAAAGGGCCGTCAAGGGCGATATCGAAACCTTGCGGCTCGGCGGGCGTATCGTGCAGTTCCGCGACGCTGGCGCGAGCACTTTCATGCTGGACTGGATGAAGGACCAGGCGGATTTGTTCAACCGCGAGGGCGATCCCACCCTGGAGATGCCCCGGTTTGAATTTCCGGAAACTGGCCCAGGAGGGAACGTTCAATGAAAAGGATGCCCGACGATGTCCGCGATCGGTTGCGCAACCTGATCTGGTCGCGCGCCGACGAGCTTGGATGGTCCGCCCTGCCCGACGGCGAGCGCGCGAAACAGTACGAACAATGGACGCGTGACGCGGGCATCGGCGGCATCCTTGGTCACTATATGGACCCCCGCAAAGTGCGGGTCTACATCAAGGATTCACTTCTCAAACCCTACGAGCGGGCGCGGCTTTCTGGCACCGAGCGCCAGATTCTGGATTCCGTCGGCGTGCCCGCCGACGGCGAGGTGGCGCAACGCTATATCAAACCGCACGGCATACGGTTCTCCGACGGGCGGATTGTGTCGTGGGGCAATAGCAGGGACTGGAAATCCGTGATCATGGCGATGTTCGAACGCGAGGCGTTGAACCCGGGTTCCCAGGCGTTCGGGATGGTGCTGATCGAGAGCGGGAAGACCGCGGACGCCACGACCCGGGCGGTTGTTCGCGAGGCGGCTAATCGACTCCGCATCAGTCGGGTGGAATGGATAGACGCATGAGAAACAGGACGGCGGAGGCACGGAGATGAAGACGACCTTTCCGGGCTGGTACGCGAAGTCCCCCGAGGAACTCAGGGCGCTGTGGGACAGCGCGATCATCGTGCCTGACACGAACATCCTGTTGCACCTGATACGGCACTCCGCCAGCGTCCGGGGCCAACTCATGGGCGTCTTCGAACGAAAGAAGGACGCTCTTTGGATTCCCTACCAGGTCGGAATCGAATTCCAGCGCCGCCGTCTCGACGTTCAACAACAGGCGCTCGACGCCTATGATCGGCTCGCTGCGGATATAACCACGATCGCCAATCAGGCGAGAAACAAGCTGAATCAATACCGCGCGCACCCCGTCATCGACGCCGAACGGGAGCTTGCCGCGTTTGAGCGCTACTGCTCGGATTTTGACAAACGTCTGCAAGACGCGCGCGCCGGCCATCCCACCGATGAGCTTGCGGCGAGTTTCGATCGCGTGACGGAGTTGTTCGCCGGCAAGGTTGGCGCGAAGCCGTCTCCGGAACGACTTTCCGCCATTCGCAAGGAGGGAGAGGAACGATACGCGAAGAAAATTCCTCCAGGATTCGAGGATGCCAAAAAGGCATCCGAGGGCGGCGATCAGTTTGGTGATCTGATTATTTGGAAGGAAATGATCGAGAAGGCGAAGGCCGACAAGCGGCCGATCATCTTCGTCACGGATGATGGCAAGTCGGACTGGTGGAATATCAGTCACGGCAAGAAACTCGGTCCCCATCCGGAACTGGTCGAGGAGTTTCTTACGGTCACCGGGCAGCAATTTCACATTTACGAACTACTTCGGTTCCTTCGCTACGCGGTGGAAACCGGCTCCGCAATCAAAGAAGAAACCGTGCAACAGATAGCGGAGACCATGATCGCCGACTCCGAAGCGGCCAGCAATCAGGCGGGGGCGACGGAACGATCAATAGCGATCCCGGCGTTACGCGCGGAGCTGCGAAACAAGGAGGTCGAGCTGGACGGGCTCATCAGATCGCTTATTGACTTTCCGCCAAGGTCCAGCGATACGGAGGCCTCGCGCCGCGATGAGACCAAGGGCGCGCTCAAGCTGCGAATAGGTGAGATCACCGAAGTCGTTAACGCGCTGCGCGGAAGAATAAGCAAGCTTGAGGATGATTCCGCAAATCACGGGGCGCATTAGGGATGAGTGTCCCGCCGCTGTCGAGAGACGAGAGACTGCGCAGGGTTCTTATTCTTTGCTGCTCTTTCGCGTGGAACCTCGCCTACTACCGCACCGGCCGGCGCGCACCCCACCTCCAGCTCCAGAAAATGCCGAATCCGACGCATACGTTCTGGCGAGCGGTAAGCGGGAACTTCATCGACATGTGCGTGCTCGATTGGTGCAAGCTGTTTGCCGACCGCAGAGGCAAACACTACTGGGGCAATATCGCCGCCGACCCCTACGATTTCAGGGTGAAGCTGTTGAATCATCTGAGGACCGATGAAGCTGGATTTCAAAAAGACATCGACACCATGCTCAGATACCGCGACAAATTCATCGCGCACCTGGACTCGGACACTATCATGAACATCCCGGCGCTCGATGCCGCAAAAAAAGCCGTGTGGTTTTATTACAGTTACGTCTTCGCTTGCGAGAACGTCATCCTTGCGGGCCTTCCGGCCGATCTTGATGCGGGGTATATGGAAACGGAAGACGAGGCGGCGGCGGTTTATCGGAAAGCGGGCAGGACTGATCTTGCGTAACTCAGTCCTCTCAGCCCCAGATCACTTCGCAGGCCAAGTATTCCCAAATAACGATTGGCACCAGAACGGGCGCGCACCTTTGGGCGGCACTGTTCTTGCCTTCGAGCTCTCCTCTAACATCTAACCAAATGCGACGATACCTTCGATTGCGCGAAGCCCCATGCTTGGCCCTCGCGCGCTTGCAGATAGTCGGTTCTGTTCATTGTTGTGGTGTTCGTGTCGGGACACGTTGTGCGCCTAGTGGCTCAAAATCGTTCCTTTGCCGCCCATTGAGCCACGTCCTCAGCTACCGAAAAGGGGCGGGAGGGATAGCGTTCGTATTGCTCACCCAAGGCATAGGCATTCTGTTCCAGAGGAATTTCAAAATAGCCACCGCCGTTTAAAAAGCCTTTCAGATAAAGATCGGCAAACCTAGACACTCCGAGCTGTCGATACTGTTCTACATGAACGAGCTCATGAAAAAGTAAAGCATCCGTAAAGGGGAAATGGCCGACGATGCAATCGGAGAACGTGATCGCCGCCATCTCCGATTGGTTCGGCAGATTGTCGAATCCGGCGGCCTGCATCATCGGATAGAACTCTGGGTTCGCGACTCGTTCGCCCGTGAGAACGACCAGGCGTGTAGCATCGAGCAGGTCTGGCGAGAAAAAGGGGGCCATCGCTATTCGCTGCGGTGCTGATAACGAAACCGCTCGCGCGAAGTATGTTTCTCTCTGGGCGAGGATGTACTGCGTGACAAGTTTGGATACCTGATCGATCAATGCAGGCGAAAGCGTCGGCATAGCCTTGGGAACCTCTCAATTTAAGCACTTAGGAGAAAGTGTACGCTTGCGATTCCAGCATCGAGTCCGATGAGGTTGATATCGAGGCTGTCGGGATCAGCCCTGTGGAATGAACAGTCAATACCACACGTTGAGGAATTTCCGCTACAACCGTTCTTCTCGACTCCCTTCGGATAGGCTAAAAAGATGGACATCGAAAATCTACCTATAAGCTTTCGAGGGGTCGATTCGCCCCTGTCAGGGCAAATTGCGGAGTGTCTCAGACAGCTTCTGTTGGAATCACAGACAATCCAACGTCTGGATCTGAGCTTGTTCGACGGCGTAACTGTCGCAGTCGACTTTGAAGAATGCGTAAGAACCTTTGACAAGGGGTACGCCAGCGATCAAGTTGAGGCAACGCGGGAAACAGTGTTGGGAAAAATGCTCATCTTGTTACGACTTGGAGAGATCCGTGGGCATGTGGTGCTTCCAGTTAAGGTGGCATTCGATCTTCTGGATAAGGATTGTGCCGATTACATGATGAGCAAATATACGTTTGCCCACGAATGCGCACACGTACACGAACTCGGCAAGCGAGTCAGGGCCATGGGTAAACAGATGCTGGATTACCCAATTACGCCAGCTCTTGCCACCACTTTGCAGGTGAGTTGGAACGAGTATGCTGTTTGTCGGCTTGCAGCCTATTCGTACCCGGATCTCACTGAAAGACTTAAGGAGGGTCTACAGTTTGCGCTTTCTGATTTATTGAACGTTTCATTTAAGATCCAAGCCATACGTGCCTCGACCCAGCAGGAGCTACAAGAAGCATTTGTGACGGAAGCCTTGAATGCCGCCATGCCGTTCCTGCAGAGCTACTCCTACCTTCTGGGTCACTGCCGTGGTTTGCAGCAGCCTTTCGGCGACCATGTCCCCTCTAATTGGAGTTTGCTTGTGGAAAAGGCAGACATTAACAGCGCGTTACTTCGCGTGGAATCAGAACTAGATGCGTTGTGGAATCAGATGGACAAGTGGAAGAGCTTCGATGTTTTTCAAAGACTCTTAGAAGAGCTCTGCATTTTCATTGGAAATGCGACGGGAGTGTTCCTCTTCGCGTCTCCAAACAGGGGACTTGGTTTTCGATACCGGCCATCCTAATGCATTCATTTTGGGGTTTCTCTGCCGCGACATACCAAGGCACATCCTTCATCAGGAATTTATTACAGAGGTCTGGGACATCAATGTTCTTCGAAATGGCCAAGTGAATCTGCGCGTGTCCGGTGATCGGGAGAGGTTTTTACGCTTCGAGCTCAGACTAGCATCCTTACTCTGCAGATGACCCAAAGTCGTGACGAAGTCGGCATCTTCAGCGCCCGCGCGTCCACCGATCGAAGAGAATTTGCCGAGGGAACGCTAACCACTTTTTATAAGCTCACAATCTAAAGATCACGGCGGCCCACTCGAGAGAAGGCCCCTTGATAGCTTCCACAATTGCCGCAACGTCCTGCGTGTCGCTTGGGCAATTAGTAGTTATCGAGGAGATATGTTCTCCATCTGCGTCGCTGATAGCTGCACCCATTTCACGTCCGCCGCCGCCATGTTTGCTCTGCAGAACAACACAGTTGATTCCGCCGCCAGTGTCTTGAGAGCTCGCTTCAAATCAAATATCGCTCAAGGCATCTGCCACGGCATCTACCAGCTCATCTTCGTTTAGCTCTGTATCGGGTTCAATGCTTTTGTCGCTCATAGGAATGATTATCATGCAAGGAAAGCGTGGGAGTCGAGGAACAACAAATCATTGGGCTGCCGTTATGCGTCTTTTTGCGAAGGCTTCCGCACTCGGCCAATCGGGCGCAACGTAGAGGCTTTCCGAAAAAGTTCCCTTCGCCTCGTTCACGACAAAGAACGAAAGCAAATTCCCGTCCTCGCGGGCGGCATCGAGCAGTTCCTCCCACAGAAAATCTTCGCTTTCAGGGCGCGTGCGGGACGGGAGATCAGTGGGATCATAGGCCTCGTCTATTCCAAGCGAGCTCCAAAGGAATGACTGGGCGGTCTCGTCCATTTTGCCAAAAGCCTCACGCGCGTAGTTCCGGTCATAGGTTTTCAGCACCTGCACTGTTCCATCTGCCGTTTTCTGCTCAAAAAAGATTTCCTGCTGGGGCATTTCATAGCCTCCCGTAAGTTATTATCCTGCCGAACGATGAAGGAGTCCAGCACCCAGCGATATAACCCCGTTTCCGGTGAAGAAGTGTCAATTGTCCTGCGTTGGGTGAGGTTTTACTTCCATTGCGGCTGGTACGTTCCATTGTTTTGGCGCAAAGAAGATCTTGTCGTTGATTCTCCGATGACTGTCACATGTGCGACGGCAAAAAATCACCGAGAAGTATCATACGGATACGGGGACGTCTTGAACCCCGTGAGAGAAGGGCCCGGGTCCTCTAATTCATCGCGGATGAGTATCGGCTCGATTACCGGGGTACCTCATCATCAGTTGCCATATACCAGGGCACGTCCTTCATCTGAAACATCTCCGGGCACCGTGCGGTGAGATGCGAGAGAACAATCTTCGCAATGCGGACGCTGTGCTCAATTTCCTTTTCCCATTCCATATTTGCGAGTCCGTCGCTGTGCGTCGGAGGCCACCGGGCCGTTCGGATGGCGAGCACCAGACTAGAAGCAATTACCAGAGCGGGGCCAAGCTTCTGAAAGTCCACCTCACGCCGATGCCCACCGACGTGTCCGGCAGGATTAGTGGAAGTCATGAGAACGTACCTCCAGCGCCTGATCGGAAAGTGGTCTCAGCCATGCCACTTTGACGTGGATGACGTCATCCTGAACCTGCAGAACACCACCCGCGAGAACGAACTTGCTGCGGGTGACCGTTGACTGATTCCTCTCGTAAACATCGACCATAATGATGAGATTGGCGAGCCCGGCTTCATCCTCAAGCGACATGAAGGTTATTCCATTGGCAGTTCCTGGACGTTGCCGGGCTGCGACACAACCAGCGATGAGTACAAATTCTCCATGGCGTCGATTTTGCAGATCGTTGGAGGAAAGTACATTTTGCTTGCGAAGGGCTTCCCGCCGGTACGCCATCGGATGCTTCCCGATGGTAAGGCTGGTGCCGGCGTAGTCAGCGACTAATCTCTCTTCCGTGCTCATCTGCTGCAGGGGCAGGCTCGCGTCTTGATCGCGCAACACATCGCTATTCTGTCGAAACAGCGGACCTTCCAATTTGCCTGCGCGCTCTACCTGCCAGATCGCATCGCGGCGATGTCCGATGCCATCGAGATTATTGAGTGCCCCTATCCCCGCTAGCTGAGCCAGTTCAGGTCGAGTGAGACACGGAACCCGCTGAGCTAGATGTTCGGCAGAACGGAAGGGACCTTCGGCTTCGCGCGCTGCTACCAGTGCCTCGGCCGATCGTTTGGTCAGACTCTTGACGTAGCCGAGACCGATACGTACCGAGAGCTTTCCTTGCTCGCCTCGCTCAATCGTGCATTGCCGGTTCGAGATCTGTACGTCGATGGGCCTGACATGAACGCCGTGGCGTTGGGCGTCCTTCACCAGCGTCGCGGCCGAGTAGAATCCCATCGGCTGGTTATTCAAGATCGCACAGAGGAACGCTTCCGGATACTTCACTTTGATGTAGGCCGAATCGTAGGCAAGCTCACCAAAGGACGCGGCATGAGATTCCGGAAAGCCGTAAAGGGCGAAGGAGCTAATGTTCTTGATAATCTGATCCTGCGATTTGGCATCAATACCGTTCTCCGTCATCCCAGCTCGGAGCTTGCCTTCGAGATTCTTCATTCGTTCCCAGGAACGTTTCATCCCTACGGCGCGTCGCAACTCGTCTGCATCGGCACCACTGAAGTTTCCTGCAATCATCGCCATCTTGAGCAGTTGCTCTTGAAAGAGCGGCACACCTAAGGTGCGTTCCAGAACCGGCTTGAGGGAGGGATGCGGATACGTTACAGGCTGCCTTCCCATGCGCCGCTCTAAATAAGGATGGGTCATGTCCCCGTGGATCGGTCCCGGCCGGATGAGAGCGACTTGCTTCGTGATGCAATACCGTTTCCTGGGCCGATGCTTTGGTAACGAAGCCATCTGCGCGCGGCTTTCGATTTGAAACATGCCGATCGTGTCGGCGCGTTGAATGGTCCGATAGACATCGTCATCTTCCGGCAGTTGCGCGAGATCGATCCTGTCACCATAGAACTCAGGAACCAAATCGAGGCAGTCTGCGAGAACAGCCATCATCCCCAGGCCAAGCAGATCGACCTTGATGATATGCATGTCCGCACAGTCCTCTTTGTCCCACTGGATGACGGTGCGGCCCGCCATGGACGCCCGTTCCAGCGGCACCACCTGATCGAGTTGGCCCTGACAGATGACCATGCCGCCACTATGTTGCCCGAGATGGCGAGGCAGTCCCTGAATCCGCATGGCTACTTCAAGGGTCTTGGCAATTCGGGAGTTATTTAGATCGACTCCCGCTTTCTTGTAGGAGTGTGCCATAGTATCGTTTGGTCCGCGCCACTCCCAATTACCCACGGCCCCCGACATCTCTTCCAGTGAATCCGGATCAAGGCCCATGACCTTTCCAACTTCTTTCGTCGCGGACTTTGCGCGATAGGTGATGACGTTCGCAGTCATGGCAGCGCCGAGTTCACCATAGCGCCGATAGACATACTGGATGGCCTGCTCACGTTTGCCCTCAGAAGGTAGATCGAGATCAATGTCTGGCCACTCGTTCCTGCTCTCACTCAGAAATCTCTCGAAGAGCAGGTCCATTCCCACCGGGTCAACGATGGTGATTTCAAGGGCATAGCACACAGCAGAATTGGCCGCACTCCCGCGTCCCTGAATCAGAATCCCGTTGCGTTTCGAGAACTGCACGATGTCCCACACAATGAGGAAATATCCTGCAAAACCTAACTTCTCGATCAATGCGAGTTCTCGCTCAACCTGCTTCTCCGCACGTTGATAGAGGTCTCGATTGTTTTTGGGACCATATCTCCGTTGCACGCCTTCAGCGACCCGCTTTCGGAGGAAGCTATCCATTGTTTCGCCGTCGGGCACCGGGTAGCTGGGAAACCTGTATCCAAGATCATCCAACTCGAACTTCAGCCGCGACGAGAGTTCTACAGTGTTCTCCGTGGCATTGGGCACGTCACGAAAGAGGGCGTTCATTTCTTTTGCTGTTCGGAGATGACGGCGGTCATTAAGAGTTAGAAGACGACCGGCTTTATCGAGTTCTGTGTGATACCGAATCGCCGTAAAGACATCCAGGATCTCTTTGTCATACGGGGTGGCATAGCGAACACCGTTTGTCGCCAAGACCGGCAGTTGAAGCGACCGGGCAATGCGAATAGCAGCCTGATTGCGCCACTCTTCTTCGCGTTCACAATGGCGCTGCAACTCGACATAGACGTTGTTATGTCCAAAGATACGCACAAGCCGCTCGACCGTCTCGCGTCCGGCCTGCTCGCCACCGCGCATGAGAGCCGCTGCGAGTGGACCCTCGTCTCCACCCGTCAGGCACACCAACCCGGTAGCATGTCTCTCCAGATCACCAAAGATGGCGGCGCCTTCCTGTTTTTTGGTCTCCCGCATCTTGAATCGCGTGATGAGCCGACAGAGATTCTGATAACCCTCACGAGTTTCACAGAGCAGTGGAAGACGGGCGGGTTCGGCAAGGTGCTGATACGGCAACCACCCCGGAGGCGTCAGCCGCGAGCCGAGAGAGGAGACGGCAACTTCTGCTCCGACATGAGCGCGTAGTTCATTGCGCCTTGCCGCGGTATGGAATCGTGCGGAGCCGTACACCCCATTACGGTCCAGTAGAGCCATCGCTGGCATTCCCAACTCGAGAACGCGCTCAGCGAGCTTTTCCGGTTCAGACGCGCCCTCCAGAAAGCTGAATGCGCTGGCAGCATGGAGTTCCACATAGTGCTCAGTCATAGAGCGCCGCCATCTGCCACTTGTTTTCGAGCAGGTCACGCATCATGCAGCAGCAGAGAAGGGAACCGTCCTGCGATCGTGCTACCAGATCCCATTGCTCACACCCCCAGAGCGTCTGCGCCCACCAATCCCCGCAGACGACCCACGGCCCGTAGGCGGATTCAACGGAATAACGCCGCTCACGAAAGAAGAACCTTGACGGTCGTGAATTCTGCAATGTGACGGAAGCAGCTTCAGATGGCCGAAGGATACGCATCGAGGCTCGTGGCTGCGAGGAAGCGGCTATAGCGGATTCGCCGGAAGGCACGCTGAAAGGCTCCATGCGGAAGCTTTCCAGCACATGAGAATCCTGAAGTACAGCGCGGCCGACGTTATTTTCGCCGACGATGGCTCGAATGCGAGCAAGCGTAACGTCCAGTCGGCTTGCCTCCGGGAGTTGGGGAGAGAACAGGCCAAGCTGGATCTTGCTGGTGCAGCCCGGCTCAGCGTGCAGCGCTACTGCAAGGATGGAAGCAGGGGGCGGATACGCCTGCAGATCGAGGTGAAGAAGTTTGATCAGGAGTTGTTTGTCTGTTGTCGGCAGTGCAGGGCGGATGGTTCTGGTATGCGATCCACCACCGTCCAGCGTCAGGGTGATGGTCAAGGAAGCCAGCGCAAGGATGCGCGCCTTCGCTCGCAGAATAAGTTGATCCACCATCATGTTCGCGATAAAGAGCAGGGAATCCAGCAGATCGACAGGCGCATCCAGCTCCATTCGTTCGTCCAGCGTGAATGGCGGTTCTACCGGCTGAAATAGATGTGGATGTTCGCCGCGTGCCAGTTGCCGGAGACGTCTGCCATTCTGTCCCATACGGGCGATCAGCTCTTTTTCGGGAAGAGCTGCCAGGCTACCCAACGTACGGATGCCCCACAGGGCGAAGGTTTCCGTCTGCGTATCGGTGAGGTTGAGAACACTCAATGGCAGGCCGGATAAGGCTTCAGCCTCATTTTTGGGAGGAACGACCTGAATGGCAGAGCGTGCCATCGGACCTTTTGCCAGGCACGCTGCAGCATGAAAGTTGTCGCTGACGATGACTTGTGCAGAGATGCCGAGCGATCTAACACGCTGGAGGAGACTTTGCGCCAGCAACTCGGGAGGACCGAACAAACTCCTGGTCCCCGCGATGTCGATACCGCAGAGCAGAGCTGTATCTTCCCGATGGTCCTCTATCCTCGGTGAAAACGCACCTGCGCATTCGAGGAGTATCGACCTTGTGATCGTCTCCGCTTGAACCGAACGCGACAGAACAATCGGCTCCGAGAACGTATCGACCTCGACTCGGGTCATGCCACGAGCCAGACCGGCAAGCCGCGCCTTTGTGTTCAGAGAGCAGACATATTGCGACGGCGGTTCACCTTCAATGACCACACACGGCTTGCTGTGCAGCTCTGGCCAGAGCCGCAAGAGCGATTGCGCTGGAAATTCTTTCGCATAGAGGCACGCATAGAGTTCCGCAGACCTCGTCATCGCGCGCCTGCCCATGGTGTTCGGCACTGCCAGGTAGCGCCGGTGACGTTCTGCGGCGGCTTACGCAATGGAATAACATTGCTGGCATTCGGCGCGAAGCGTCGCCGTGTGACCTCAACATGGGGTTGTATTCCCGCGAAGACCGTGGCTTCTTCACCGATCGCTGTCGCTGGCTGGAGATGGAGCAGTAATTCAGCACTGCTCTTTGCACACGCATGCTGCGTGAGGAGTAGAACGCTGGATTGCGTTCGTTCCGCTGCGGTGCGATAGCGAAACCAGGTCGAGAGCTGGATGCGTGAGACAAACTCCGGGGCTAGACCCGCCATATCCAGCACAACCGCGCTGAAGCCGCCGCCCTGCAAAAGCAGATCTGCAGCTCCCAAGGCCTGCTCAATCCGCGCCCACGGTTTCGACATCGAGGCGTGACGTCGTGAGGCGATCACTGCTGGTTCATTGCTTGCGTTGAAGCTCGGTCTTGCTTCCTGTACTCTACGTTGGGGCTCAGCGCAGCGCGGCGCGAACCATTGTGGGCTAAGCAAACCGCCGACCGCATCGGACAATCCCTTTGCTTCGCCACGCGGATGCGAACCAAATCCTCCGCCGTGTAGCCCTTGCTTGGCGGGACGTGGGACGAGGTATTTATCCGGCAAAACGAAGCTGCGCGTTACGCGTTTCACTGCCTCTTGGACTGCACCGCAACGGACCCATAACAGTCGCGCAAGATCGACTCCTGCAGCAGCGGCTGAAATCGGGTCAAAGTTATTCGAAGCGTCGATCCAAGCGCAGACCTTGGACGCTTGAGTGAGGTGCGCCACAAAGGAAAGGGCGATGTCTGTTCGTCCCGAGCACTCTGGCCCGACCAACTCGCTGACTGCCCCGATCGGTAAGCCGCCTTGCAGCAAATTGTCCAGGGACTGAATGCCTGTTTCCGCTACCGGCCGGATCATTTTAGGCGCTGGAGTCAGTGCGGATGGGATCTTATGGGCAAGTGCCGCTTCGATCTGGGTTCGGATTGTGGCAGTAGTCGGCATGAACGAGTATTCGCCTTATCTTCGCCTATGTCGCCCTGTGGGAGTCAACTGCCGCGCCCTGAAAGTAGTGCTTTAATTTCTGTAAGTCATTATTAGTAAAGGAGAAGAATTTATTTGAGACATGCAGCTGGGCGGAGCCAACATCCAGAATTTACCTTGGGGAGCAGGGTGGATATCTAAAATGGACGGACGCGGATCATCTCCGTCGTGCAAAACTCGTTGCGTTGCGAGATGATTAGCTCCCGCAAGGTCGTGGAGGAGAGTTGAACGATGTGCGGGCGTTACAAGAGACCAGGCAAGCAGAAAATTGCCGAAGCCTTTGCTGTGAGCGAGGGCCTGGAAGCGTTTGATCTCGAACCGGATGACAATGCCTGTCCTCAATCCTTCCAGCCTGTTATCTATCTGAATGAAAGCGGCGAGCGGCAGATCGAGTTGATGCGCTGGGCATTCAAGCTACCCGACAAACTCTTATTCAACGCTCGTTCCGAAGGAATCGAGAGAGCAAAGTTCTGGGCTGACTCCTTTCTGAAGCGTCGCTGCATCATTCCGGCAAGTGCCATTCAGGAGTCGCAAGACCTGCCCGATGGGAAGAAGGGCGATAAGTACGAGTTCGATATTCCCGGTCGAGAGATATTCGGTATGGCCGCTATATGGAAGCTCTGGAAGCATCCGCAGACCGGTCAATGGGAATCGACATTCGCGGTTCTGACCGGAGAACCGAACGAAGTCATGAGGCCGATTCACGACCGCCTAACAACGGTGTTGGAGCCTCGTGACTATGCGGAGTACCTTGCATTCTCTGACAGGCCGCCCATCCATCTGCTACGCGTTCTCTCCTCGGATGATTTGCGCGCAACCCTCTTAGAGAAACCTGCGCCAAAGCTGAGGTCAACGTTAAAGGCAGACCCTCAGATCTGTCTTTTCGGTTCGGAGTGATCACGGATGCCAAAACGCAGTCCCGGCTTTCTCATGTTTGCTACGATCTTAAAACTGGAATTAGTGCTCTACAAATGAATCAACCAACATTGGAAAACTGTTTCTCGACGCTAACTCGTAGATAATTCTGCGACGGATTGTGTTTTTGGGAATCATTTGAAGGATTGGGACTTTGGGAGGCTATCGATGGCGGGGATAGGGACACAGCTTCGGGCGATCCGCCTGCAGTGGGGACTTTCGTTGCGCGAGGTCGAAGAACGAAGCTTTAGCCTTGCCCAAGAATGTGGAGAACCTTCCTACCAGATCTCCGGCAGTTGGCTCGCGCGAGTGGAACGTGGAAAACACGAGCTGACCATCCCCAAGCTGATCTCTTTGGCGACTATCTATAATCTGCCGCCGGAGGAGTTGCTGCGCCAATGTCGGCCTGGCGGAACTGCACTGCCGCACTCTAACCAGTTCCAGGGACAGGGCCCCAATACCACGGTTCTGCTGGCCAAGGGCCCGCTGGAAGAGCAAGCCCGTTACCTGTTGCCTGACGGCTTCAGTTCCGCAATGCCACCTGAGGAAACAACACTTCTCCCTCCAGAAGACGGTCCGCTCCCAAGCCAATTCCGACGAGCCATTATCGGTCGCCGAGATCGAACGCTCGATCCTATGCTTCGGGCTGGTTCGATCATAAAGATTGATACGCAGAAGCGGGCGATCGCGTCCCGCAAACAGTGGACGAACGAATTCGATCGTCCCATCTATTTTCTCCTTACCCATGGTGGATATGTTTGCGGTTGGTGCGACCTGGACAAAGACTCGTTCTGGCTGACCCTGGTGACACATCCGCTCTCGCATGCAGCCAGCCAGCGCTGGCGCTACCGAAAAGAAGTGGAAGTCATTGGACGTGTCGTCGCAGGGGCCATGCGCTTTGTCGCATAGTCCGGCCACGAAGCCACTTCGCTTACAAGGAAATCTAGTGGACTACTTCTGTGACCCCGTTTTGGGAGTGGACTCCGTCCCATTTGAGACCTAAGGGTAAGGCCTTACAGCAAAAACTAGCTAGCAGGATGCGACATTCTCACCTTCATCTGTCACAAGAGCGGGCGTTCGGAAACACGCACGGGAAGTTGCGCGCGCCATTTGGAATCGTATTTAGAAGGAGCGGAACGGGCGAGAAAGAAACTCTCCGACCGAAGTGATCATCATGGCTGGCTTCGGTACCTTCCAGGAAGAGCCGCTACAGCCTCAATTCTTACTCTTGGCTAGATCGCTCGCTGCAAATCCGGAAGCATTGGGAGTTCGCCTCGCTCATAGAGAGCAAGCACGCGCTGTGTCATCAGATAGTACTTTGCGATCGCCGGCTGAGCATAGGAAGCGAAAGAGGTCTCGAGATTGCCCGTCTTCGCTGCCCCCCTGAGCCTTTCGACATGCCATTGAATCTCTCTCGCAGTAAGCCGGAGATCCTCGGCGAGCACGACGGCCTCGGGATGCCATTGCTGAACATAGAAAGCCAGGTCAATCAGGACCGCGCTGTTTCGTTCAAGGATCTCGAGTCCCTTGAGGCCGCCGATGAGTTTCGAGATCTGGGCTGGCTCAAGTTCCAACCCGGAATCATCTGTCCTACGTTGCCCCGATTCATCAGCGTAATCCAGGGCTATCCGAGCGACGCTATCACGGTCAAGGAAGGTCAGCCGTCCGAGTAGCTGCGCCCAGCTCTGCTTGGCGGTTTGACGGGATCGACGATAGTAATAGAGCGCGACCGCGATGAGAGAGACGAGGAAAACTACCACAGCCGCGAGAAAGTAAACTGTATGCGTGCTCACTATTCTCTCCGTGATCGAAGGCTTTGCAACTGGTGTCCGACATCTGTTTGCAACGCTAACAGTTGCCTGCGCATCTGCTCCGTCATTTCACGAGGCTGAGGTGCTTCCCGCCACAACATAATAATCCAATAGACGACGCAGACGAGGTATATGGCGATTCGCGTATGGGATAGTTCATCATAGGTATGAGTCCCGCGCTTGAGACCGAAGTAGGTGCGGGCCGCCTCAATCAGCACGGTGCAAACCGAATAGGTGCCTAGTCCTTGCGAAATCCTGGCGACGTGGGTCTTCCATGGCAGTCCGGCTGTTACCGACAATACGCTCATTCCAACAAACAGCTCGCTCAGCAACGCTGCAGAAAAGAAATTTCCCCTGATCATCGCCGTCTGGATCCAAAGCCGAGTCGGGGGACTTGCCAGCCAGGTCAGCCCCGCTGCCAGTGCCATACTCCCAACAATCCACACTACAAGACTCCGCTTGATATCACTTGCCCACGCTCCTAGCGGGCGAAATATGCGGGACGTCATTTCGTAAACCACCCCGAGCTGCAGCATGACGTCAAGGACTGCGAGGGACCAGTATGTGTAGAAGTAGTTTGCTTTGGTCCCGTATTCCTGGATCAGAAACAGCACGATCGTTCTTGCGATGTTTGCGATGATAAGAGTCGTGAAGACAGGGAACTCTTTCGCGCGGCGGCGGATCAAGAGAACCGATAGCAAGAGGATGTGACCGAGAAAACTAGCCGCCCAGAACAGGAGATCAATGCCAGTCAAATGCACTTCAATACTCCCGTTCGGGCGGTAGTCTCAGATCAGGACCGTACGGTCATTCTAAGCCAAGGACAGAATCGTGAGGATGACCTGGATGATATCTGGCGACGTCGGTTCCGGATCGCCTCCAGTCACACTGCCGGGCGTTGTCGGTGTTGGAGGTGGGGTGGGAGAGGTGGTTTGGGCGTGAACAACGGGCCCAGTCAACGTGGTGAGTGTGGTTGCGAGTATCAATTTACGACCAAGGTGCTTGAGCATCGGAGAATCTCCTTCGCGGCGCAAATGTGCGCTGCGCGGAGACTAGGGAGCATGATTCGAGATTCCGACCTATTCGCTGGCTCTTTGGCGTAAACGAAAGTTGGCGCGTTGATCTCTTGCTATCTGCTTCGTTAACGATGTTCAGGAGATGTCTGCACGCCCTTCGAAACGAGGCTAGAAACTTGACGCGAAAGTGACGGATACGCCAAGCTTTTGGAAAATTTCATTGTTATTTGTTGGAATTTTCCGATTCAAGCCGTGTGGGCGGAGAATCGATGTCAGGAGTTGTCGACCTGGCCTTCACTTGTTTACCCGTATTGAGTGTGAGCCTCCCGGCCAAGGGAAATGGTGTTCAGCAACCTCTTACTGAGAGTCACTGCTGGATATCCTTGGACGTAGGTCCGCCTCCGGTTCGTAGGCTCATAACTTCCAGGAATGCGTTATGCTCGGTGAGGAGACCTCATGAATACACGAGACATTCTTCTGGCAATTGACGCCGAGATCGCGAAGCTGCAGCATGCGAAGGCAATATTGAACGAAGGTTCTACTGGGAAGCGTAGACCGGGTCGTCCAGCCAAACCGTCGACCACTGGATACAATTCCGTCGGAGTCAAGACAACGGCGCCAGATCAGAGGCGGAAAAAGCGGCGAACTATCAGTGCGGCAGGCCGAGCGAGAATTGCGGAAGCGCAAAAGGCTCGGTGGTCAACATCGAAAAAGGCTGCGGAGACGGCGACAAGTGCCAAGACTGTCGCACAGAGTGCGGTTCCGAAAAAGAAAGCCCGAAAGAGGTCACTCAACGCCGGATGAAGACGGGCAACGTCTATGCAGAATAAGATGATTTACGCGTGCTGTTTAAGCTTGGAGGCGGCGGTGGCCGTTTTGGTGGTTGTAATTCTGAGCGCTCTTCAACGAGAGTTCTGATTCATCGGGCTTATTTGGATCCGATGATTCGGATGCTGGCCGACTTGGCAATTTGCTCGATCTCAAAGTATCCCGGACCTGAGTCCACGCTGGTTGGAGTTGATTAGGGTTTAAAATTCCCGGCCACGAAACGGTCTCCGAAAAACACATAGGACCAACCCGTGCCAGCGAGCCTGGGCCGCTAGGCCAGCCCGTCGAGCGTGGGTGCGCTCGCGTGAAGGAATCTTGCCCAAGTTCGCGTGTTGGGGTATTCCGAGGTCGAGGAATGAATGAGCTCACCCTCTTCAATCGACGTTGCGCGGCCCGGGACAGCGAGTTGGCGAAGATGCGGATTGGTGAGCTCGAGGACGAGCAGTTTTCGCATCACTTTAAGTCGGCTGTATTGCCAATCGGCCAGCTGCATCCTTGGAAAGGAAGGGGAAGGGGAGTGGTCAACGTTATGGAACACACTTTCCAAAGCGGCTGCCGGCAGGGAATCAGCGACATACATCGTCGGAACATTTGTTGCCGGTGCGCCTGGAAACGGGTTGAAACGCGCACCGTCCTCCGCCACACCGATTCTTTTGCCAGTGTTGGGATTGAAGGAATCGGCCGGGTATTTCTTGCTCTTGCTGTAGAAGCGAACAAGTTCGGTGCCCGCCAATACGGTTGTCGTCTGGAGAACAAGCGACGGATCGGGATCGGCGGCCGCGACGGGGCAATTAAAAAGCATCGGCAGGATGGGCAAAAGCCTCAGCTAGAGATACCACACGGGCTGGATTTGATTTCAACAACTCTATTGGTTTACGCCCTCCGATATTCGGATTTGGGGTAGCAAAAAAGTAGGCCACGTCCCATCCGGTCGCATGCTCAGGAAATATCTTTATGACTTGAGCAATCACGGGCGAGGGAACTCCGTCCTGAAACTGGAATCGAGGAAAACACTGTTGCCCTTCGTAGCGGATCGCGAAGATCTTTTTCTCTCGCAGCCAGCGTGACGCGATAGCAGCACGGTTTCTGGCCGTGCTTGTGCTCTCGGCGGCCACCTGAGCGGAGGTCCAGGACGAATTGGAACGCATGAACTGCTGCCTCCATTCCAGAGTGTCTCGTGAGATTAGTTCCTCAGCCTCATCCTCGACTTTCCGATGTCGTTCCACCCAATCCGTGTCGAGTACGTTGCTCTCATTGATGGAGATATGAATAGGGTGGCTTCCTCCTTGCATAGTTTCGGTGGCGCTCTCGATTTGCATCACGAGCGGCAGGTCCCGGAAGCGCTCCGGAAGTGGGGGGAGATTTAGCATCTTTAGTAAGCCGGCGTCGAGGTGGGCGGTCATAATATAGACCCCTGGAGTTGGTTTCACCCTCTCCTTCAGAATCTTTTCCGTAGCCAGACCCACGAAAAATCGAACATGGTCGAACTCTTTATTTTCGATTGTCTGTAAAGGGGCTTTCGCGGATCCTGAGTGTGTGAAGTCGGCAATATGCGTTAGCACGTTCCACGCCTTACGGTAGGCGTGAAAAAAGGTCTGCGCCGCAACCAGCATATTTGGCTGAGGTTTGGGATCGCGAGTGCCGTAGACCAGGACCCCGTAGGCAGCGCCTGAACCAGGTCCGTTCTTCAAGAGAGTGGCCACTACCTGCTCCATCGCACTTCCCACATCCAGAGTCTGGACGCCTTTGGGTTCGAGCACCATCGCGGAACTCATAGCAGCTACGTTTGTGTTTGCCATAACGTTACTCCAATGAGTGATATGATACTCGTGATAAGTGTGATGTCAATGACGAGATTCCATCATCCGGTCCCAGTCGCCAAAAAGTCTCATTGCGGGCAATGGAAACTGCCATCAACGAGTGGCTTCGCTTGTACCGGACCTGGCCGACTCAAAATCGTCTAAGACACAATCTAGCACTCAGCTAAACTACAGAAAATAAAGCCAGTTGGCTGGATTCTGAGACAGGCGTTATCCTTGCACAACTCTTCCACACTTTCGCAGTTTGGGGAGAGTCTGGAGGTGCTTACGCATGTCCGAACATCACACCATCCTCGGTGGCAAGGTTCACGTCTACAGGCGTCCGAATAGTTCTAGCTGGCAATGCGCAACCTATCTTGCCGGAAAGAACCGGCGCCCAACCACTAAAGAAGATAGCCTCTCGAAAGCGAAGGAGTTCGCAGAAGACTGGTATCTGCAATTGCGAGGCAAGCTCCGCGACGGTGAGTTGAAGAGCGGCAAGCCGTTCCGCGAAGCTGCGAAGTTGTACCTGCGCGAATTCGACATCATGACGCAGGGACAGCGGAGCGCGACCTATGCGCGCGGACAGCACGCGCGTACCAATGGCCATCTCGTCCCGTTCTTCGGCAGCATGGTTCTTCCCGAGATCACGGCTGGCAAGGTCAATGAATATCGCATCCGTCGCCTTGAAGAAGCTAAGGCGATGCGCGGCAAGCCGCCAGCGCATAACACCATGCACCAGGAAATCGTGACGTTGCGCCAGATTTTCAAAACGGCTCTGCGGCACGGATGGATCGATCATCTACCGGATTTGTCCGCGCCATATCGCGCGTCGGCCAAGATTTCTCATAGAGCATGGTTCTCGCCGGAAGAGTACAAGCAGCTTTACGAGGCGACACGGAAACGCGCCCATGATCCTAAGCAGCCCCGTTTTCGTTGGGAAGCGGAACAACTTCACGATTACGTTTTGTTCTCCGCCAATACCGGACTCCGCCCCGACGAGGCGATGCGTCTTCAGTTCCGCGATGTCACGGTGATCGAAGACGAGGGGAGCGGCCAAACCATCCTTGAGATCGAAGTACGTGGCAAGCGAGGCGTTGGCTATTGCAAGAGCACAGCAGGTGCCGTGCATCCATTCGAGCGGTTGAAAGCGCGTCTGCGTCTAGATGGAGGGCCGGGAAGATCGGGCAGCCGTACCGCGTCAATGGCCAATGGTGAGTGGCACATGCCCGGACTCACCGATCTTCTGTTTCCGAAATGGCCGCGCGATTTGTTCAACGCAATCCTTGAAGAAGAAAAGCTTCGCACCGACCGTGACGGAAGGCCGCGAACGGCGTATAGCCTGCGCCATACCTACATTTGCTTGCGCCTGCTTGAAGGTGCCGACATCTATCAGATTGCCAAGAACTGCCGGACAAGCGTCGAGATGATTGAGAAATACTATGCGGCGCATTTGAAGACGCAGCTCGATGCTTCCGCTATCAACATCATGAGGCCACGTCCGAAGAAGAAGGCGGTTTCCAAGAAAGGCCCCGGCAGAGTAGAGGCCGTTTCCTTGGCTAAGGAAGCGTAGATCGGCACTACTTGTTTATGACGGACAATCCGCACACCGCAAGGCCCTAGCCAGGATGGAACCATCCTGGCATGTTTTGGGGCCGGAACCGGCCCCACTCCGGCCCGGCACCGGGCCAAGCACCACCAAACGCTTGCATACAAAAGTAGGCAGGCATCGCGGTGAACATCACTCAGGCGATTCTTAGCCAAACTCATCTTTGAGCAATGGCCGGATGCTTTTATCCGGCTCTCAGGTACTCCGAGGGTGTGATAATGCGCGTTCCCTTGTACGTGCCGAGAATCAGTAAATCCTTGTCCCCTGCCACCAATAAATCCGCTTTCGCAAGAGCGGCACACTCCAGAAACATATCGTCGTTGAGATCACGGCATACCTTTACCGCGCCTCGAATCTTCACGCGGATACCACGCGCCAGAATCGTTTGCAGCGCCGACGTTGTACGGTGTTGTTCCCAGGAGAACTTTTCCGTCAGGACGCGCACAATCTCCGCGTCAATCTCATCGCATGTGGCGATCACGTCTTCGCTCATCGCTTTTTCAAGCGCCAGTGTCGGCGTGCCGCGACCTTTCGCAAACTGAAGCGCGGAAATCCAGACGTTTGTGTCTACGACGACGATCACCCGTTAGACCGTACCTTGCGGCGGCGCGGATTCTCGGCACGCACTTCTTTAATGAGCCGGGGCACATCGGCCTCGGTGTAGCCCTTGGGATTGCGACCTGCCGCATATCCGCCCAGCTCATCCAGTGTCGTTCGCGCCTGCTGTGCGGAATAGGTGCGAAAGGCTTCACGGAATAGCTCGCTCATAGTGCGGCTGTCTCTCTGAGCCAGCGCCTCTGCCCTTTGTGCAAGTTCGGGCGGCAGACTGATTGTATAGACCCTCGATTTTCTTGCAGTAGCAGTACCCATACCTAAATATTACATTGTAATTGATTCCATTACAACCCGAGAGGGCATGCGCTGCCAAAAGGAGAAATCGTAGGCAGAAGAAGTCGCTATTCGGTTATCCAAATAACCTTGAGCTGGACGCCACGATATCTCCCAAATGGGAGATATAAAACAAACCGCTGCGAGGATACCCTTCGGGAACTGGGGCTCAACCCTCAGAAACTTAGCGTGAGGTGACGACAATGGGCGGTGGTATCCCTTCTCTTGATACAAGGCCAGTGCTTGCTGAAGAGCTGTGCAAAGGCTCCTACACTGCAACACAGTTCATTCACTCGGTTACAGTTGTTGCCGAAGGCTCCCACCCAACGACCGGATACCAGGTATTTCTGTCGGTTGAACCGGCGCTGATCTTCCCGCCTCAGCTCAGGCTGACACATATACGTCCTATCGGCGAGGCAGCGCAGCAGGTCACTCGTTTTGTGCGCCAACATGAATTTCAATGCGCTGCCATGCTGAAAGAAATCCTCGTAACCGACGCCGAAGGCAATCACGCGGTGGAGGTGAAGCAGGTGAAAGAGGAACTCGTCGCAGACCCAACCTGTAGCTGATTGGCCCTGAAGAGGTTCACTGTCCCGGCAGAGAGAGCATCAACCGGATCAACTCTGTCTGGCGGTGGGTGCCGGTCTTGGCCAGTACTCGCTTCAAGTGGAAGCGGGTCGTCTCCAGCGTTGTTCGCAGTTGATCCGCTGCTTCGCGGACCTCGAATCCTTGAAGCAGCAAATCGGCGAGTCGCGACTCGGTAGGTGTCAAGTCATAGAGCGCCCGCAGGACGGCGGCGCGAGATGCGGGTTTAGATGAAGGATCGGAGAGAAATACCAGCATCTGAGATTGATCTTCGACGAGCAATCCGCTGGAGACGAACGGAAACACAACAAGGTGTAGCGGCTTCTCGTGTGATTTGCGCGAGAGGAGCAACGTATTGCATGGCAGATGGTGTGGGTTCTCCCATATCTGGCCTGTCGTGGTGAGCATCTCCTGCAGCCTGCAATTTTCGGCAGGATAAGTAGCTTCCAGTCGGGAAGCTTGGACCCGAATGCCGTCCTGCTGGTCGAGGAGATGCTTGGCTGGTGCAGAAAGATGGGTGATGCAGCCTTCTGCGTCAAGAGCAATCACGCCGAAACCTGGTGACCTCCAGTGAATATCGCAATACCGAAATCTACAACGATTTTTGCCGCACAAATGAGGTTTTCCATACCATGCTGGAGCGCTGTCTGTTTCTCCCGTCCCCGAGCCGTCCACTCTTTGCCTGTTTGGCACCGGCACACTTGTCATGCTAGGGGCTGCTCAGCGCAAACTCAAAGACCATCGCCTTTGATCCAACCCACACGAGCCTAATGTCCCCACTTTGCAGATACGGATGTTTATAAGCGCGTGTAATCTTCAATCTCGCAGAAGACGATCAACATATTCCGGCTAACAAAGGAGGCCGTAAGAGTGGCTGTGAAAGTGACGAGGAGCAATTTCGATTACGCGTTCGAGTTGACGGCCCCACGGAATCCTGTTTCTACTCTTGCCACGCCTGCTCTTGCAATACCAATCACGAAACCGTATAGTCCAGGCGAATCGAACCTGAGAAAGAGATAGCTAAATGAAGTCCTTTGTGCGTTTCTGCCTGTGTGCAGTCGTTCCCCTAGTCTCTGTCGGCGCTGTTACAAATGCGGCCCGAGCGCAACAAAACGTGTCTGTCTCACCCGAGGTAAAGGCAGATACACTCCGGCGCTTGGAGTTTGCCAAGACGTGGGAAGTACCAAAACAAAATGGGTTTGTGAGTACCAAGGGTTCAGTTGGTGAGAAGACCTACCGCAACATCTGCAATGGAAAACCGGATAAGAACTATGACTACACGCAGGTTCGCGGTTGCTCCAGCTTAATGGGCAACATCGCAGTGGTTCACAGCGTTGACGACATGATGCCTGGCTACAAGGCCTGCGCCTTGGACACGACGAAAAGAGAGTGCGATTCCCTAGCGCAGGATCTAGCGAGTCTTGGTTTTTATGACTACGCTTTAGCTTTACCTGAGATGGGATACGTTGCCGAGCAAATTTACCTCGCAACGGGCAGCGTTGGCGGATTCGGATTCTATATAAAACCAGGGTCGAGCTCACTTTTCTTTGCCAGGCCAGGATCAAATTTTCCCAATCAACCGAGGGGGCAGGAGTTGCAAGTAGAAGATTTACAAGACGTCCGGGCCCTTCTTCGGAGCCTCTGCCTCGCCCCGCATCTTTCATCATTTCCTTCGCAAGTGGACGCATGTTATCTCGCTAGTGCGGCGGGGGCAGCGGTCTCACAACAAGAAGTAGCGCAGGCAGCTAGTCAGCGTTTAGCTGGCGAAAGCCAATCTGAGCAGGAGAAAGCGACGGCCGAGAGACGATTTGATCGCGCTGGCGATGCGCAGAACGCACGGCTGAACGCCATCAGCAATGCCGTCTCCGCTGTTGCTGCGTCTACACCCACAATCCAGGAGACGGCTGCTCAGAATCAAGCAAATCTCCAGGCAATGGCTGTGGCCGCCCAACAACGACAGCAGGCTCAGGAACAGGCTCGCTTGGCTGCCGAGCAGAGCGCTCGGGCTGCACAGGCGACAACCACGAACGCCCGTTCTGCCCCAAGCAACACGAATACTAGCCCTTCATCGGCTGCCGTGGCGGCTACGCCGAGTACGAATAATACTCCGTATAGTTCAACACCGGCGCAGGGCAGCTACAACCCGTATACCGGAAGTGGCTCCGGATCGACTCAGGGCAGCTGCACGGATATGACCGGATCGGTGCAAGGGACGGTCAAAGTTGGGAGTGACGGGTGGGTGAGTGGATACCTGACGAACAATTCCAATCAAACTCTTTACGTGTCCTACACATTCAAGCAGAATGGGGTTCCGTCAAATGCGATGGCGAATGCAGGAGGCACTACGATCCAAGGAGGGCAGACGGTTGGAGGTGAGGGCCAAGGTCTGTACTCAACCGGTGCCGACAAGAACCCTCCCGAAATCTACTGGTACGCCGTTCTGAAGTCGGAGCACGACAGGTATGGTTGTGCCCACAAATGGTAAGTGATGTGTCCACGGCGACGACGACTTTCTTACGCAGAGCTTCAAAATCGGAGGTTAAGTGAATGAGCGCATGCGACGATGCTGCGGCCAATATTGACTGGCAGTGGGATGCGAATTCTCCGCCGGATAACCACGAATACGTCCGTTGCCCGGAACGCCCTCGACGGATACTGGAGGGCATTTCGGTACGATCCAAGTCAAGGAAAGCTGATAGCGAACTGGTCCAGTCCTGAGCAGACCGTCTTGGGAATGCTTGACACTGGCCAAGAGGGGAATGATGGAGCGAAGCAAAGCTATGCGGCGTGCCTGGCACAGACGGGCGTCCATGCGTTTGCACGCTTGATTGTCACTGCTGCGCCAGGTGTGGCCCCCGACCTCGGAAGAGCCTCTGGCGATATCAGTTGGCAGAAGAGCGCAAACACGCACAGCATCGATTTGGCGCGATCATTTTGGTCAAACGCCAAGACCGCCCAGGACCCAGATGCTGTGATGTGGTTCGCCACCCTCGCGGCAGACTGTTTGATGGGTGGTCAACTGCATAATCCGCCCGTGCTCAAGAACTATCGAGCTTGCTTCAGGGACGATCCCGACCAACTATTCGGGATCGTAACTGCGCCATAATTGCCGAACAGTGGATGGCTCAAGCATTCGAGATTGTCGATGCGTTGACGAATTAAGGAGAGACGCTTATGAAGCTAGTTTTGAAGCTGTTAGTTTTCCTTCTTGGTTTCGCAGCCAGCCCGCAGCCTCAGGTAAATGGTGCGCCGCCCGCTCAATCCGGCGTATCAAGCCTAGATAGCTGCAAGGTTGGACAGGGAGAGTCTTGCCTCGCATTATGGACAGGCATTAGTGCTTGCTTGCCCAAGTGGCGGAAGTGCGTTGCAGCAACTCCAGTGCCATCGCAAGGCGCAGTGTTACGAAGACAGGGGCATGGAGCTCAAGTCGAACAATCCCAACCCTCTGACGACAGACAAGTGCGATGCCATGCTAACTGGGGGCTCAGGCGATTACATTACGGGCGTTTACTTGCCAGTAGTGACGTGGCATTGGGATGACGACCTCCACGCAGGTAATTGCACTCAGAGCAACGGCAAGCTGGCGCTACAGGCGGATGGCCTAGTCACCTGGGATGCCGTTGTAATGACCTCCACTTCCACTTTTGGTGACATCTGGCATGCTCGGTTCGAATTGGACGACGCGGACGGGGTTGCGCTGGGGCCTTTAATTGACATCGATAGTCAAAAATTTTCGCCGGGAGCCAAAGTTCATTGGCACGGGAATAGCACATTCGACAAATCTCTCTTTCCCAAGATTGCTGGCGTTAAAGAGCATTCTGCCTGTTAGCCAATATGCTGAGCTTGCCGTCGGTTCGCCTTGAAGGATTTTCATCGCGTGCTCGAATTGTCGAGGTTTTGAGGCGGCTGAAAGGTGAGTCTCCCACAGCCAAGCAGTTAAGCAGCACCCGGCCTTTCGGGATGACCTTGCTGTCTGTGGCAGTCCCCAGTTTCGCATCGGGGCTGCCATCCCAAGAACTACGCTGCCTACGGCATCGGCTTGAGGGTGACACGTCACCCCAGAATGGGTGCTGCGGAGTAACCGAAAGTTCCTCTGCGGGAACCTGCTGAAAACAGGCCGCTAATAGAAAAATTTGGCGAATGGAGTTACCCTAGAGGCGAGCGCACGTTGCTGTAGGGGAACCATATGAGCATCAACCCCTTAGCCCGCCTCCGGCCCACTGTTGTCCTTCCGAGCGACACACAGGCATCGAGCGGCCCCGATCCCCGTCTCGAGTGCGATACGGCACCTGGACATCGCCCCGAAAACTTCTCTCATAGCCTTCGGCGTCGTGCTCACCTTCTGTTCCAGCAGAACATCACCGGACGCATCCAGCACGCAATAGTAGCTCTACTTGTCGCCCAGATCCAGACCGATGGTCAGCTGTTCGCGCTTCCTGTTGAGCGGCTGGTCTGTGTACTTCATGCGGGAACCGCCAATCTCAGATTGATCCAGAAATGAATCCCTCTTGACGTGTGCGCCTACTGCTCCGAAAACTCTCGAGAAACGGTTTTCCACGGGGCTGGCTGCGTGATTTGGTATGTTTGCGAAACTTTCATATCAGCAACCTCTATGCCGAGAATTGCAGGATGGCTATCATGTATGTGTTGACGGCATTTGTAGATTGGCTCGGTTCGGATCTTCTGGAGCATACCTTCGTATCGAAGGCATACCCTTTGTGATGCCACTCGAAAAATACGAGGCCCGCAGCTTATTCTCCCGCAGTTACAATTTCTCTATGGCCGCTCGCGAGAAACTTCAGCTCGACTTCATCGACGGACTTCGAGCTCTTGCAGCGCTTTATATCGTCTTTCATCACTGCTTCGTCGTCGCCGAGTACGCTCCTCCGGGTTTTTCTTTCATGGGACGTGGGCATGACGTAGTCGCCGTCTTCATCGCAATCTCGGGATTCTGCCTCGCACTTCCCCTCGCCCACCGTGGAGACTGGGAGCTGCAGCCTCGGAAGTTTTTTGCGCGGCGCGCCCGCCGCATCCTTCCGCCCTACTTCATCACCGTTGCCATCGGACTGCTCCTCGCGCTCGCTTGCAGCTACAAAAGCTATCCCCAGGATTACGTTGGCATTCCCATCACATGGCTGTCCGTCGTCTCTCATCTGTTCCTTTTCCAGAACTGGATTACGTCCGAGCTTTTCACGCTCGACGGTCCACTCTGGTCGATCGCCGTCGAATGGCAGATTTACCTCCTCTTTCCCTTGCTAGTGTTCCTCTGGCGGAGAACCGGCAAATGGGTCACTTTATTTGTCGCCTTTGTCGTGGCCCACGGCTTGTTGTACCTTACGCATCATATAGGCAGCGCTAATTTTCTCTTCCTCTTCACCGAAGGTATGCTTGGCGCAGAGCTAGCTTTCTCCCTCCGCTACAAGCGATGGATTGGGCCCGCGGTTCTGCTTAGTCTCCTCGGATACCTGCTTACCGATCGAGTCGTGAGAGATATCTTCGTCGGCCTGTTCACTGGTTTATTGATGGCCTTTCTCACCCAGCATCGTGAGCACTGGGGCAACCGGGCGCTAGGATGGAAGCCGCTCGCCTGGATTGGAACATTTTCCTACAGCATCTATCTCTTGCACTCGTTCCCTCAGGTCCTCGTTCATCGATTGGCCTTTAGTGCCAGTATCAAATCGCTCACCGAATCGCGCCCTGCCATGCTGGCCCTCATGGTCTTCGCAGTGAGCCCCATTGCTATCGCGGCCAGCTACGGCTTTCACCTGCTCTTTGAGCGCCCATTCATGAGTAAGACCCGCGAGAAGGCGGAGGAACGATTCGCCGCCGGAACCGTATCGCCGGTTGTCGAAGCCCAAGTCGAGCAATTCCGCGGGGGCGGTTGTGTTGAGCAATAACTGGACTCGTCGGAATACTCTAGATTTCTAAGCCGCTCTGAATTGATTTCCCATTGATTTCCGATTCGACTGAAGCGAGGAAAAATCGTGCCTTGACCCGATGAGCCAGATCGGAAGTGACTTAGTTGGGAAATACTGGAAAGGGATTGCGGTGGTCCGATTAAAAGTGGCGGGCTCCAGCCGCTCCGCCTGCAGGCCTTCGGTTTCCCAAGCCTCCTGAACGAGTTGACTCCATTACACTATTTGGAAGTTCTGTTTGTTGCAGATTAGTTTTTGAGGTGCGAGTGCGGACTAAGGGCTTTTTTTGTCTTGCGGCGTTTCTAGTTTGCTCTACATGGACTGTTATCGCGCAGGTGCCCAATCAGAATCCGGCTCCGGGGGCTGCACCCATCCCAACTCCCACGCCGGACGCGAGCCCTGTTGTTCCGGGGTATCCTGTTCAGCCGCCACAACAACCGCAGTTATCGGCACCCGCTCCCGAGAAGAAGGGGCCGCCGGTTGTTCCACCGGAGCCGACTAGTTCGGAGTCCCCGTTTGTCGCCCTCTCACCCTACGCCCCGAGTCCAGAAAAACCGCCGCCCGACCGACTAGGGTCGGTTTACATTCCTGTGGATAGCTGGGTGTACCCGGCGCTAACGCGTTTGTATGGGATGGGATTCGTCAACACGATGTACCTGAGCATGCGGCCGTATACGCGCCGGAGCGTGCTGCACATGCTACTGGCCTCAAAAGAAGCGATTTTGAGCAGCGACAACGAGCAGGCCCAGGATATTTTTTTGAAGATCATTGGGTATCTTCACTCAGAGGTGTCAGATGACAGAGCCGACCGCGGGCTGGTGTATGGTTTGGAGTCCAACTATACCCGCTTTCTTGGAATAGACGGGCCGATACTTCGGGACAGCTACCACCTGGGCCAGACCATCGCCAATGACTATGGGCGACCCTACCAATCAGGTTTCAACGCGATCGCAGGGGCATCGACCGTTGAGGAGTGGGGACCATTTTCGTTATACGTCAGGGGGGAGTATCAGCATTCGCCTTCTGCCGAAGGGTACTCCGCCGCGTTGGCGAGGCAGCTCTCTGACATCGATGAGATCCCTTATACCGGGCCGCAGGATACGATTCCACAAGGCCCAATTGGCGAGGAAAATCCTTTTCGGCTGGTGGAGGCGTATGCGTCCGTTCATGTGCTTGGCCATGAGAT
The DNA here is from genome assembly GCA_963841335.1 of uncultured Acidobacteriaceae bacterium. Classification (GTDB taxonomy): domain Bacteria; phylum Acidobacteriota; class Terriglobia; order Terriglobales; family Acidobacteriaceae; genus Edaphobacter. The sequence goes on from CAWJCF010000002.1 coordinate 467,709, forward strand.
ATCCGGGGGGAAGACGGATGCGTGGTTGGGACCGGCGACGGGGAGCGCGATGGCATGGTCGAACAATGCCGAAGATGGGTATACCCTTCGAGTGAATCGAGTAGAGCCGCTTAACATCAAGTGGCTATCGAAGCTGCTGGGCCCTGTCCGGTACGACTTTTTTGTGGGCAGCCTGAAGGGGCACATGGTTCCGCGATCACCATGGTTGCATATGGAGATGTTTTCGTTCCGGCCGACCGTTAACTTTGAGTTCGCCTTCCAGAGGACGGTCATCTGGGGAGGTGAAGGACACGCACCTGTCACGCTCGGTACGTTCTGGCATAGCTTCTATGACACGAACGACACGGGGGGGACTGAAAAGACATCGCGCAATGACCCTGGGGCACGATTCAGCGACTTTAGCGCCTCGTACCGCCTGCCGGATCTGCGGAAATACGTTACGTTCTATCTCGACTCTATCTCCCACGACGACGTCACGCCAATCAGCGCACCACGCCGGGCGTCGTTTCGGACAGGGCTATACGTTTCACAGATTCCCAAGCTAAACAAGTTTGATTTCAGGGTCGAGGCAGTATCGACTGATCCCGGAGTTGAACCCGCTCATGCGGGTCAATTTGCTTATTGGGAGGCCGTCCAACTGCAGGGATATACGGCCAAGGGCTTCATCATGGGCGACTGGATTGGTCGAGAGGCCAAGGGGGGGCAGGCTTGGCTGACGTACCATTTTTCGCCAAATGAATGGGCACAATTTGAGTATCTGAACAAGAAGACGCCGTTCAACTTCATTCCGGGCGGCACGACACAGAACCAATTCAAAGCCAGCATCGTGAAGCGTCTCAGGCCAGAGATCGAATTGAACTCCTGGGTGCAATACGAAGGATGGAAGGCACCGATCTACAAGCCGGGACTGCAGAGGAATACTTCAGTTGCCGTTGGGCTTACGTGGTATCCGCAACTACGCAACCGGCCTGAGTCGCCCTAACATATAGGTCAAATATGAGCGGCTTCGGCGAGTGGATCGGAACCTATCGGCTGCGATTGCGCTGGTCGGTCTTCACGTCGAATGCACTCCCGGATCCGGTCTCGCTCTGATTCTGCCACGGCCCGACAAGATCGTGAAGACGAGCTTCGATATCCCGTTGCCGGTCACATCGCCACCCAGGTCAATCATGTGTAGATTCGCTCCACGGTTCATCATGTATCGACTTCCGCAAAGTTTCTCCGGGTCTCAGTTTCGGCTTCGGGAATCTTATTCCGCGTGATCGGGGTCATTTCAGTTTTCCAATTGAGATGGGCTTTTACTATGCGGGTCAGCCAAACCTGCGCGACTGTGAATCGGGAATTGCCAGCCAGTACAACTGCAAAGGTTCCGGCACGTGGTCTGCAGTTAAGGTCTGTCGTATCCTCAAGGGTTCAATCGAGCTAGAAGCGCAGGCACAGTGCATGCCGGAAGACAGCCATTAGGCGATTGCCGCATAAGGCACTGCGCTTGCGACGAAGTATTGTGGCCATCCCCCTTAAAATGAAGAAGAGTCGCACTTGGATTGGTACAGAAGTCCTTCCCGTCCGTTAACCTGTTTGCAACGTTTGCAAAGCGTCATCGGTTGCTGGAGTCGAGCTCTACTGCCAAGTCGAAAAAATTCTCACCAACTACATCGAAACACCTTTGCCAGGATGAACGCCCAAATTCTTTGTCGAAGAACATTGGGAGCACCGTGTCCAGCTCGTGCACGAGGCATGAGCCCGAGACGAACGCTCGGACAGGTCCAACACTAAGACCGTCCAAGCGATTAAAGAACCCGGCACCTGATGCTGGCGAGGTACGACTGTGATGCCGAAGCTCTTCCAAAAAAGCTTCGACATCACCAAGCTCGCACTGAGAAGCGGGTTCGATCTTAGTCTTCCAATCTCGCAAAACATAACTCGTCAGAACGTGTGAATTTTGCATGTGAAATCGCAAGATCACGATAAACGGAACTCCGTGTGTCCGGAGCTCCGAGTCTGTATACTCCAGAATTTGATAATCGCAGGGTGTCATTTTCACTGTTCTGGCGAATGAACTGGCGGGATATTGTCGCATCCTTTTGCACTAGTTCAGTCAGGTTAGTTAATCGATGGATTAGCTTGGCCAACAAACTCCCCAAGTCTCCGTTGTACCACGGCGGTGGAACGATTGAGGTGACCCAAGAAAGTACATTGGGAAGAACCGTCTGAAAATGGGAAATCCACGAAAGAACAATGTCGTCATCCCAAAGATTGGCGTAGACGGAAGTTTCAAGGTGAAGAGCAACGCCAGGGCGCTCTTGAAAATTCCATTCCGAACCTCCAAACATATGGCCATGATCGATGAAGAACATCTCTCGAGAGTCATTCTGCGGTCGCTTAATGAGGACGGCCTGACGGTTGTCTTGATGATTTGCCCAAACGTCAAGGATGTACATTCCGAGAAATGCATCCCGATTCGTAATTGTGCTTATAACGGAACGACCAATGTATTCGGACGGCCGTTCACAACCAGAAGGCTGGCCCGCGAGCAGGCTTCCAAAATGCAAGCCGGCATTGGGGCGCTTCCTGCCAGAGGAGAGTTCGAACCACATCTCCGGGTCACTGTCGATGAAGTGATCGGATAGGTGAATCACCCTGCATTCGGTTACGGGGAGTCCCACCGCGTGGGCAATAATGCATCCCATAAACTCGTTGGCCAGGATGTTAGAGCCTTGTGGATTGCCAGCCATCTTCACAACATAAAATCGGTCATCGTCGCACTGAACCAGAATCGATTGAGAACCACCTTTCATCTTCCGAATGTATTTGTTAGCAGAGAGAAAAACAGTAGAACAAGGGTGCTGCTCTTCCTTATGGAAGGAATCAAACTCAACGAAACTCAACGTATTCCTCCAGGTTGAATGACTAGGAGGCTACATGGTAGGACCAGATTTGACCAGCTACAACTTTCAAGGGTTAGTTAGCAATTCGATACAACTTTTGTGTGAGAATCCAAGGCGCGTCACCTTCCGGTCGCAACGCACTACATGCGCAGGCCAAGCCTGTACCTTCACGAACGCGAAGGTGTTGTTGATCTGCTCCCGGATCTTCTGGCCCTAATGGTCGCTTGCGGCGAGGTACTTTAGCGTCTCTAGGCCAGAGTGTCTGAGCCAAAGCTGGATGGTACGTGCTGAGACTCCGGCCTCGTGGTGCAGTGTTGCGAATGTTTTTTCGGAACCGATGAAGCTCGAAGCGCTTGCATATCCGATCCGTGAGCACTGGACACAGCGTCATCGTTGGTGGTCGTGTCGGCGATCTTGCCTTCGGGGCCAAACCGCTCGTGGTCCCTTTGCATACGATCCGAAATCTCAAGGACGCTTATGCGGGCGGCCGTCAAAGTCGCCTTCGGTACGGATGTCGGTCCGGTCAATGACCTAATATTCAGGCGGATTTCAACCTCGCAGAAACACAAGTCACCGATGAACTCGCTACATCACAGCGAATTTCAACAAGGTCCTGGGCGCAGCGATGTTGGCGCTCGCAGCACGAAGGGCGCGACCGGAAGCAACTATTGCGCGACGCGACGGCCTATGAAGTGCTACTTCGACTATCGTCCCCATCCGGATACTCCGAGGGATGTAGCAATGACATGCAGCACCCTTGACGTTCTCCCCTAGATCCACACATGCGCCGGAGAACGGGTACTCAACTCGCAGCCGCTCAAAGATCCGCTTCGCCGTGTGGCGCTGCTTCGCTGGCCGCCGCTTGTCTTCTTCCAGAATCGCGTCGATCGCGTCCAGCCATGGCCCAGCTTCGGACGCTTCACCGGCTGCTGACGCTGATAGCCGGGCGGCACCGCGTAGCGAAGCATCTTCCGAACCGTCTCCCGCGATATCCCAAACTCCAGGGCGACCGCACGCTCACTCCTGCCCTCAACCCGCACCGCACGCCGCACACGACCGTAGAGTTCCACCTTGAACATCCCTCCGGTGTTCCATGAACTCCGCTGTTCCGCAACAGCTCACGAAACCCAAATCCGGCGGTGGTCTACTTTTACTCCGCAGCATCACGCCGCTCGCGCGGCGTCATACGGTCTATTTTTGCTCCGGCGCTTACACTGCCCTAAGGCGAAGTGTAGTTGGACATTAGTAGCCTCCTTAACATCTTCTAATCATCGCGGTTTTCTGTTTGGCCTGTCGGATGCACTTGCATAGGGACCTGCCGACTTCATGTCTGTCAGATGACCTCAGTTGATGGGCATGGACTGTTTGTTTCAACCACTGAAGATCAAGCTGAGGCGTGGGTTCGGCAGGTCATTTTTACGTCAACGCGAACAGAATCCGGGAGAGACGAAGATGGGAAATTTTTCGATCGCATTATCTGGGTTGGAGGCTGATACGGTGGCATTGAACACGATTGGCAATAATCTGGCGAACCTCAACACGACTGCATACAAGGGACAGACAACCGCGTTTGAAGACCTGTTCTACCAGCAGATTGGGGAGTCAGGGTCTGATGATCCGATCCAGATCGGAGCAGGAACTAAGGTTTCGGGCACAAGCTCCGACTTCAGTGAAGGGACGATTCTTCCAGACACAAATACGAACTCGAGCGATATGGCTCTGGACGGCAATGGTTTCTTTCTAGTGCAGCAGAACGGCCAGCAATCGTTGACGCGTGCGGGCAACTTTCAGGTGGCGAATAACGGCAGCCTGATCACGCAAGATGGCGCGAGCGTGCTGGGCTATCCGGTGGTGAATGAAGCCGCGACAGAAACTCACAGCTTTTCAATAGATGCCAATCTTAGCTCGACAGCTGCCGTGGGGGATACCGTACCCACCTCATTTGCGGTTTTTGATGCACTCGGTCAGAGCCATCTCGTTACAATCAATTTTACGAATGCCGGGGTAAACACTTGGAATTACAATGTTTCCTTGCCAGCTTCCGAAGAAGTGACTTCGCCAATCGTAGGAACCATTACGTTCAGCCCAGCGGGCTTTCCTAGTCCGCCATTCATCAATTTTTCCCCCATTCTCACAAATGGAGCCCCGAGGATGGACATGAACTGGAGCCCAAGCGGTCTAACAGATCTCCCGATCGGATCGCACATCGTCTCTTCGGCACAGGATGGCAATGCGGCGGTCAAGGGTGTTGTGAACGCAAACGCCAACCCTCAGCCGATTACTATTCCGGTCGGCTCGACGCAGGGCGCGCAGGCAACGCAAAATATCTCAGCAACCGTGAACCTGAACTCGAATGCACCGACAGGGACCTCGTTTACGACTCCAATACAAGTCTTTGACTCGCTCGGAGAGAGCCACCAGGCGACGATTACGTATGACAAGACGGGAACGAACACGTGGATCTATTCGGTATCGCTGCCTGCTGGCGACGCTACTGGCACGCCAACGGACAATACAGGTACGCTGGTGTTCGATTCGAATGGCAACCTGACATCGCCCACTGGAACTGTCAACGGGATTAATTTTCCCGGCATGGCGGATGGAGCGAGCGACCTGACCTTTAACTGGAACTTGAACGGCGGTGGGTCGACGCCGACGATTACTCAACTGGCATCGGCGAATACGAACGGCACTGTAAACCAGGATGGTTTTCCGAGTGGAAACTATACAGGTTTCACGGTGGATACGAGCGGTGTTATCCAGGCTCAATTCAGCAATGGCAACACGGAGACGATCGGTCAGGTTGCTGTGGCTACGGTGGCAAATGAACAGGGACTGGTGGCGACGGGCGGAAATAACTTCCAGACGACTGCAGCCTCCGGTCAGGCGGTCGCCGGCGTGGCCGGCAGCGGAGGGCGGGGCACTGTCGATGATGGGGCGCTGGAGCAGTCCAACGTCGATATCTCGACGGAATTCTCTGACCTGATCGTCGCCCAGCGGGCATTCGAGGCAAATTCAAAGACCGTGACAACCTTCGATACCATCTCCCAGGACGTCATCTCTATGGTTCGGTAGGTGCTTACTACTTCACCGCATACGCCATCAAGCAAACAATAACGCCATGTTTGCAATTGCAGCTCCAAAGTGTTTGATCAAATTAGGTCGTGTTCACACTAGCGAAGTGCTTCGATGATGAGGGCGAAGTTGAGAAAGCCGAGGAAGACGGCATCGAGTTTCTCGAAGCGGGAGAAGATTCCGCGGAAGCCTTTGAGTCGCCGAAAGAGCCGCTCGATTTCGTTGCACTTCTTGTAGAGAGCGCGGTCGTATTCCCAGTCGATGCGGTTGGACTTTGGCGGAACGACCGGATCATGCCCAAACGAGCACCAGGTGTTTGGTTTCGTCGCTGTTGTAGGCGCAATCCATCGACAGCGGCAAGCTTTCCGGCATGGGCTCTCAGTTCCGCCAGCAGGGCGCGACCTTCGGGAGCATAGTGCGAATGGCCGGGCGACAGGGCGAAGATTACTCTTCCAGTGTCTTGCCCTTCCACGCAAACACCGGAATGGCCGCCGCTGTGATCGCCGCCGCTGCATGGTCCTGCGTCGAGAAGATGTTGCAGCTTGCCCGACGCACATTTGCGCCCAGCGCAACCATCGTCTCAGTCTGCACTACGGTCTGGATTGCATATATGAAGCGAACCCGTCACTCGTACGCCGGCCAGCGGCTTGCCCGCGGCGTATTTATTGCGGACCGCCATCAACCCGGGCATCTCCCGTTCGGCGATATCGATCTCCTTGCTCCCAAAATGCGCAAGCGAGATATTCGCCACTTTATAGTCGACGGCCTTGGTCGCCGCGTCGTTATCCAGTGTTGCTGTTGGCGTAGGAGCCTCGATGTGTTTCAATGGTGGAAACAGCTGCAAGCCAAGGTCTACTCACCTGTCGATAAGACCACAAACCTCCTCGGCTATCATCGATGAAACGTCGTTCTACTTTGAAACCTCTTTAGGCTGGACGAACAATGAGCCGCCTGAGTTTTGTGACAAGAATCCTGTTGAACTACGGATCGGACAAAAACTACCCTTTCTGCAACTCACAGAAGACCAATCTCTTGGCGCGAAAGAACTTTCTTCTACATCTCCGTAAATGCGAGCACTGCGGCCTCATGTTTCGTTGGCCGAAAGAGACTCCCGGGTTCGCCGAAAAGTTCTATCAGAACGAATACCAGGAAGTGAGCTTCACCACTGAGCTTCCTGACGAAGCCACGCTGAATTCGTTCATTGCTGATAATTTTGCCGGCTCCCCCAAAGACTTTGCCGATCAGATCAGCATCCTTAAGGCATTTCTGCCGCACGGGCGCGTCCTCGACTTCGGTTCCTCCTGGGGATATGGTGTCTACCAACTCAAGTAAGCCGGGTACGACGCGTTTGGATTCGAAATCCCACGTCCGCGTGCCGAGATGGGCCGCCGCAAACTAGGTGTCGAGATCCTCGACAAACTCGAAGACCTAGAGCAAATTCCCGCCCATTCGGTCGATGGTTTCTTCGCCTCTCACGTCCTTGAGCACCTTCTCTCACTCAAGGAAATCTTCGAATTCTTTGCACGGGTTCTGAAGCCAGGCGGCGTTGTCTTCATCATGGTTCCGAACTCAGGCCGGCAGAAGGCGCGGGATATGGGGATTCGCTGGCAGGCCATGATCAATGAGAAACATACACTTGCCCTTGAGGGCAAATTCTTTGAGAAAAACATGGCGCCCTTTGGATTCGATGTGTGGGCCTTCTCGGACACCGAAAATCAGGCCACCCTCCGAAACAGAATCGATCAAAAGAGCGCTCTCATCCACGGAAGGCGAGGAACTCCGGATCATAGGCCGTCGCGTCGCGCAATAGTTGCTTCCGGTCGCGCCCTTCGTGCTGCGAGCGCCAACATCGCTGCGCCCAGGAACTTGTTGAAATTCGCTGTGATGTAGCGAGTTCATCGGTGACTTGTGTTTCTGCGAGGTTGAAATCCGTCTGAATAATTCGTTTAGTCAGTGTTGTTCGGGGTGCGGGTATTGGGGAGGTTATTCTGAGGCTCGCAGCCATGGCTCAGGCGCACTGCTCCATGAGCCTTCCCGGTGGTTGAGCGAGGAGTTTGGGAAGCCGGATCAGGTTTTGCGCGGCGCAACGGAAGACGAATAGCCAGTCCACTTTCTCCGGCCCGCGCAACTTGACCTGAGACGGAGACCCGGTTTGCTTCAGCCACCCAAAGCCATTTTCGATAGCCAGCGACCCAGGCCGACGGCATAGCGTGGGTGCCGCGTGGTTCTCTGGTCGGTGCCGTTTCACCAGCAGAACAGTAACTGACACGCTTAATAAGGCGATCCTACTGGCTTGAGTGATGTGCTCTTCACAGCTGTCCTTTGAGGCGGTAGGGCCGCTAAAAAGCGCGCATGGTGAGACATAACAGCGCTGGTGATTTTGGCGACTAAACAGCTTCCTAGCCGATTCGTCGGGAGACGAACTTATGGGAAGGTGCGCTGACCGGAGTTGTAAAGAGCCTACCCGCCATGCAGGAACCCTTCCAAACTTTCGAATGGTCATAACAGGTCGTTCACGTGACAAAACCATGGAGATCCCTGAATTAATCCCTGATAGCAGGGAAATGGGCGGGGAGAGCGGTTCGCTCAAGACTGCGTGCACCTCCAGTAAGTACACGCGTAATTCCTATCCGCTTTTACTCCCCGCAGAACTCGCGAAAATTTCCATAAAATCAAACTCTTAGGCGAGACCTGATCCGTCTCGGTCGCTGAGCTGACGGCGAATCGTCAGCGCCTCATCGTAGTGCTGCCAGCGGAGGCGAAGCAGGTCTGGAGCTAATATTTTCTGTCTAAACTGGCGACGGTCGAGATTCTTGTCGCCAGAATTGTTCAAAATGGAATAGCCAACCGCATATTGATAGCATTGTCTTGCCAATATGCGTGACAAGCAAGGTTTAGACCAAGCCAGTCCTTATACGAAGCATGTCCCCGCGCTCGACGGTGTCCGGGCCATTGCTGTTATCGGCGTCATGCTATCACACCTTTTCCCGGGCACGCCGCGAGGGATGATGCAGATCGCTTTGATCCGAGTTCTTCAATTCGGCTCAACGGGCGTCGATCTGTTCTTTCTTCTTTCTGGATTTCTTATTACGGGCATTCTATTTGATTCCTTGGCGGACGACGGATATTTCCGTAAGTTTTACGCTCGGCGAATACTCCGCATCTTTCCGCTTTACTATGGCGTGCTGGCATGCTGCGGATTGTGGATGGTGGTAACTGGATTAGAAGCCCATCGCGAACTGCTTTCTTATGCTTTGTATCTACAAAATACCCGCTGGCTCGCCGACACCACATCGCCGAATGCACCCGTGGCTTTGCCCATTGCTCATTTCTGGTCTCTAGCAATTGAAGAGCAGTTTTACCTCGTTTGGCCATTGCTCGTATTTGTGATCAGAGGGCGTAAAGCTCTACTGTGGGTATGTATTGGCGCAATAGTGATTTGTCCGATTTTACGAGCGCTCTTGGCGATGCACCAGGCGCCACAGTTCTGGATTCACACGAATACTCTGCTGAGGTCCGATTCACTTCTCGCCGGAGCTGCACTCGCGCTGATTATTCGAGGCAACAGGCAGGTTGTGATTTTACGATGGGCATGGCTAAGCTTCCTGCTCGTGTCGCCACTGGTTCTTTTAGTCCAGATGACATGGACGTTGGAAATTCGCTCGATCTCGATCCTACAGATCTCGTTGGCTTACACGGTTATGATCTTCTGGTACGGCAGTTTGTTGCTGCTTAGCATGCGCGAAGGAGTGTTACGACGGTTTTTGAGCACTCCCGCACTGCGCTGGATAGGGAAATACAGCTACGGCTTTTACGTCTACCATTTGATTTTGTTTTTTAAGGTTCAGCCGCTCGTGCACACCTTCCTTGAAACACATGGCGTAAGCAATAAGGGTTTGGCCGTTATGCTAAGCGGGCTATCGACGATACTCCTTACGGCAGCCATCAGTTACGCATCCTATCAACTTTATGAGCGACGCTTCCTCCATTTGAAGCGCTACTTCGACTATCGTCGCCATCCGGATACTGTGAGGATGTAGCGATGACATGCACATGCAGTGCAAATGTTTAGAGCAAGAACTGCATATTGTTGTTGGGGGGATTTTCTGGATGCCCAGGCGGGGTTCGACCGGGCGTATGGGGCGCGGCCTCTGAAGCGCGCGATCCAGCGGCTGGTGCAGGATCCGCTTGCAGTGAAGATCCTCGACGTAGCGTGCTCCATGGCGATCACGTTGTCGTGAAGGCGGTGGTGGCGTGATGCAGGCCCGGCTAAGCGGCTGGCTATTCCCCGATCTCCTCCAAGGTTTCTTCCCGCATGGCTGGGGTACTTGGTTGTTTCCCGCCGAATGTGCTGCTAGAATTCGCAGATGCTCGTCGTCGATTTTGACCCTTTGAAGGCGGCGCCCTTCGCGGCTTCCACCTTGTCTTCCGAGCGATTTGACGGCGATTCTGATACCAGAGAAGTCTTGAATCCTGTGAGCAGAACGGACGCGATGGTTGCGACACTGCTGGCGTCGGCGACAGGTGTATTTGTCGCGACGCACATTCACTGGCCGATCGTCCAGATGGAAGATGCTTCGATGCTGTTGCGATACTCGCAGAATTTCGCGCGCGGTCACGGCATCGTGTGGAATGTGGGCGACCATCCGGTTGAGGGCGCCACTGACTTTTTGTACATGATCGTTGTGGGCCTCGTCAGCATGGTGACCAAGGCAAACGTCAGGACAGCGGCGGCATTGGTGCTGTTTGTGTCGCAGATGATCAGCGTCGCCGTGCTTTACCTGGGCTTGCGAAGGATCTACGGCTCGCCGATGCTTGTGGCGGCGGGTTTTGCTGCGATGCTTGGGATGGGGATTGGGTATCACTACGTTGATACGGGCTTCAGCCCGCCGTTTTTCGCACTGTTTGCACTAGCGACCTGGTATGTGGGGATGTGTTGTGTCCGGGAGAAGGGTGTGACGTGGCGACGGGCGATTGGGTTTGGAGTGCTGGGGTTGATCACGGGTATGATTCGGCCCGATGGTGTGATTCTTGCGGGGCTGATGTTGTGTTCGACACTGTACGGTGTGCGCGCGAAGCGTTCCAGGCTGGTGGGGAGCTTTGGGGCGATCCTTTGTATTTTTGGCGGGGCGTATTTTTTGTGGCGTTGGCGCTACTTTGGCTATCCGTTGCCGAATCCATTTTATATAAAGCATCAGAGCAGCCCGCAGATGGCGGCGTTGAAGGTTTCGTCGCGATTGGTGGTGGAGATGCTACTGCCGATTCTGCCGCTGGTTGGCTTTGCGTTTCGCAACCGGGCTGCGCTGAGGCAGATGATTGTCTGGCTGATTACGGTGGTGCCATTTACCGCGGTGTGGATGATTATGTCGCTGGACAACAATGCCTTTGCACGATTCGAGTATGTCGTCGTGCCGATCTCGCTGATGGCGATTGGGGGAATCGTCACGGACTGGTGGTACGAGTTTAAGGGAGAAAGGCCGGATGCCGCTGCGGCGGTCAGGATGCCGTTTGGTGTCGCGCTGGTGCTGCTGTTCCTGTTCGCGATTTTTTACAATATGCACCTTTACAAGGAACCCTACTCCAATCGCGGCGGGCAGGAGCTGGCGATGCGGCTGAAGCAGTACGCCGCGAAGAACTATACGATGGCATTGACGGAGGCGGGTGACCTACCCTTTTATTCAGAGTGGAGGGCGATCGATGCGTTCGGGCTGAATGACGCGAATATCGCACACCATGGCGGCTACCTGACGGCTGAGTATCTGGAGGAGAACCATCCGGAGGTGATGCTATATCACGAGACCGGCAGGTATCTGGCACCTTCGCTGTTTGCGGTAGAGGATCCTTTGAACAAGAACATTGAAGTACCTGCAGGATTGACAGATAAAGCCACTGCAAACTTGATGGTCATGCGCCAGTATGCACGGAGCCACGGGTATGTGCTGGCTGCACGATGGGGCGCGGTCTATTGCGACTATCATGTGTTCTGGGTCAAGCCGGATTTTGCGGATAGCGATGCTATCGTCTCTGCGATTCGGGATTATCCGTACTACATGCAAGTGACTGGGCAGCTTGCTTACAATTTTCAGGACACGCCGAATCCAACCATATCCTGCGTTGACGACCGGTAGACTGCTCACGTGTTTTGAAGAGAGCGATCATTATTGGAGCGGATTCTGGGGGCACGTCACCACCTCGACGCAGTGTCGATGGACGACCAGGAGTGCCGCAACGGCTCGCAGTATCTGCAGAGCATCATTCTTTTTGAAAGGCTGCTGGTTGAATGAGGAGTTGGTGGAACTCAATCTTTTCGGGTCAACTTTCAGATTAGGTACTCAACGTGACTGAAACGCACTTCCAACAAGATAATTGGTGAGCCGGGCTTTTCAATGCCAACCGCACCAGCATTGCAAATATAAAAGCATCAGGGGACGGAATAGAGCGGAGAGTCGCCCTGTCGGGCCACTACGACGAATCCAGGGAGCGCTTTATAAAAGGGTAGCCGGTCTTATCCTGAAGGGCGGGCGAAGAAAAGCCGGCTGCCGGGAAAATCGACGCGTGCTTGAGGGATGACGAGATGCAGAAGGTCGGGTGTCTCGATTCCCCGAACAATGCGCCGGTCGGAGTAGTAGATGGGGACGGCCGACTCGCTTGTCGAAAGGGTGACGGAATCGGGGGAAGTATTATCGCGAATGAGATAGGAGAGATCCTGAAACTCCGCCGCTCCGTAGGGTGTTTTCGCGTGTTGAACAGCGGTCGCGAACGGATAGAGGACAAGCATCGGAAGCACACCGATCATGATGTACAGAAGATAGCGGTGGCCGGTCGCTTGTTCCGCGTCCAAAAGCTTCCAGATTCGGCTGAGAATGTAGCCGCTGGCGATGGCGAGCGAAGGCGCGCCGAAAACAAGCGGAAACGAAGGGCGACGTAGTTTCGCATCAGGGCGAAGAAGACTACCCAAGGTCGGCCAAGGCCTCCGATCAGGTAGACTGCCGCATCATTATGCGATCAGACCGCGGTAGACCGGCCAGATACATCATTGGATCCGCGAAAAAAACGCCAAAGTGCGAAACAACCAAACCGTGGAAGCAGGCAACAAATGAAAGACCAAAGCAAGTGGCGACGCCATAAATAATAGAAGGTTCTTGCACAGAGGCAAAAGGTGCGCACTTAAGTGCAAACTATTGCACTTTCCGAAAATGACGATTGAGTCCAATTGGTGTAAGTAACATGGTTCCAGCGCGAATCCCCGCTTTCTCGACCCTTTGAAATGGTTACCTAATTGCTGTCATTTAAGGCAGAACCGCCGCTGTTTGCAGTTCAAACCTTCGACCGGAGAACCACTATGTTTGGAAAGCTAGCTATTTTCGGTGTTGTTTTTTGGGGAGCCCTCACCGTTGCAAAGGCGAACATTTTAGCGCCAGGTGGATCCGTTGCACCGGACCAACTTTTTCCAAACGGCACTATCGTAGGGGGGCCAATTAATGGAACGCTAGATTCGTCTGGAATCGACGTGGCGTACAGCTCTTTCGTTTACGCAGACGGTTCGAGTGCTGTTTGCGGGGGCTGCCTCGATTTCGTCTACAATTTCACCAACGACGGCTCTACTACCGCTACGTCCATTTCGATGGAGAACTTCGCGGGATTCCTCACCGATGTCGGGCGTAACGGTGGCGCTGGTGTCGACGCCTCGTCGATCACCCGCAGCAGCGACGGGTCCATTGTTACCTTTCTCTTCGCGAACGGTCTGGCGCCGGGGCAAAGTACATCGCAGCTGCTCATCGAGACGGATGCGACCTCCTTTCAGGGTGGCACCTTCACGGTAGACGCAGGCGATAACTCTGCGTCCGCAGCCGCGTTCGCCCCTACAATACCGGAGCCTTCGTCCATAGCCCTCTTTGGAACCGGACTGCTGGCTTTCTTCGCGGCCGCACGCCGCAAGCTGACGGTCTGATTCTGCGTTCATTGCAATCTAATTGAGCTCGAAACAACCGGAAGTGACCTCCAACTTCCGGTTGTTGTTTTTAAAATTAGACATCGCGTTCTCACCAGAATGCTGCGAACCTTCCCTGAACGAGGTTGGAATCCCCATCGCAAAAAGAACGTTTATGACGTCACATTCCTCTCCCTCCCTCAAATTGAGAGCATGCGAGGCCACTTTTCTGCTCCACAATTTGTGTCTAGCGTATGCTTCTTGCCTTTCCCCGCGGTTGTCCATCTTTGAAGCTGGGGCACCTGGATTGTTGTCCGCTGGAACCTGTGCTATCCGGCTTAGGGCTGGCGCGCCAGAATCAGAACACCGCGAGCTTCCGCCAAGGTATTAATCTTGCCTTCTCGGATTCCCATCTAAAAATGCTGTCCTTATCAAATCATTACGCACTGCAAATACCTCGACAGTTTCCGAAACACACATAAATCTACTCAATGAATGATCTTTTACGGGTCTTTCGACCGAGACGCCTCCTGCTCGAAGCAACGAAGACACTGATGGCTTCCCGCCACTTCTGAACTATTGCGAACACTCTCCTTTGCCGATGATATGAGATATATGCGTGTTCCAGTTAATCGATTTCAATTATCGGTTGGCTATGTTGTCGGCTTTCATAGTGGTAGTCGCCATGTACGCAACCCTTGCAGTGGTCGGGCGAATGAAGTCCGCGCAGGGTGCGTGTTGGTTCGCATGGCTTGGCGGCGGCGCGTCCGGAATTGGAACTGGGATTTGGGCGATGCATTACGTCGGCTTACAGACTCTCGGCTTGCCCGTGCCCAGGTTGAACTGCTTGTCTGTCCTTTATTCAATACTCGCGACAATTCTTGCATCTGGCTTCACCTTACTTATGGTTAGCGGGAAAAGCGACTCTGGGCGAGGCCTAAAAGAAGCGAACCAGCGCTCAATCTGTCGTCAAATCTTCATCCGTAATCGGGTGGTTTGATTGCGCTTAGGCGTACCGAGGGCTGAACACCTCATCGGTCATCCATTTGTGATCTCCATCGTAATAGCAGGTATTACGTAGAGGGATTTCACAGTGCCCCCGAGTCGTATCCAATGGGCCGTGACCTTACATCCAACCGCATGAGTTCAAGCCAAAGGCTTGCCAAAAAGTCAATCAACGTTCGGTTATCATGCCAATGGCCTTTATGGCTTGAGGATTAAGGTGTTCTTGAACCGTTCCAGAGCCAATTGGAAAGTAAGCGAGTGGTCTGCGCCGTTCTTGTGGGTAGGTATCAGAGTTCTGTATCCACATGGCGTCATGTGGATACATAGTTCAGGACTGGCTGGGCAGCGATAGGTTCCACGGCAGGAGTTCGTTGATCCTGCTGATTGGGTGGTCGGCGATGCGTTCCAGGACGTGCTGGAGATAGGTCTCTGGGTCGAGACCGTTGAGTTTGGCAGAGCCGAGCAGCGAGTCGAAGGCGGCGGCGCGTTCACGACCGGCATTCAAACCGACGAAGAGGAAGTTTTTGCGTCCCAGGGCGACGACGAGCGGCGGCCCGCTAGGCGGCGTTGTTGTCGATCTCCAGCCACCCATCCTCGACGTAGCGGGTGAGGGCACGCCACCGCGAAAGCGCGTAGTGGGTCGCCGCTGCCGTATCCGACTTGCGCGAGAGCTTCGCGAGCGTGGTCTCCAGCCAGGCCCGCATGCTGTCGAGCGGGGGTTTTGCGTGGCCTGGCGGATCGTCTTCCTGATCTTTGGCGTACTGCCGCGGATTTCGGGTTCTATCGCGTAGAGTGCGCCGACGCGCTCGATCGCTTCGGTTGTGGTCGGTGGAAGGATGGGCGATATGGAGCTCGTGGAACTTACGCCGGGCATGAGCCCAGCAGGCGACTTCGTAGATCGTTCCTGCTTCGTAAAGATTGAGGAATCCGGCGTAGGCATCTGCCTGGAGGGCACTCTGGTAGAGTTTGAGGTGTTGCTTCGCCCTTGCGAACGGGCGAGTAGGCGAACCACACGGCGGGTGCGGTCGTATCGCCCGATTGCCGGTCGTCGCGGATATAGGTCCAGAGCCGTCCGATCTTCGTCCTCCCCTGGCCGGGCCCGAGCACCGGGACCGGTTTGTCGTCAGCGTGTAGTTTGGATTCGTCCCAAAATGGAACACCCGACACAACCCTAACCGCACACCCAGCACACATGAATTTTCCACCCGCTAGGCTAGAGGCTCCTCTCATCGATCCTCACCACCGTCGGTACCGTTGGGTCCGGCTCCACGAGAATGGAGGCAAGCAGCATGAAGTCCCAGCTCAGCACAATCTCGACGAATGCATATTGGTGGTCACGGCTCCGCGTTTGATGCCGAGATGTTGAGCGTGGCTACAGCGAGAGCATTCAGGAGATTATGGTAAAGAACACGCTGGAAGATTTTTTGGATGAGATACGCGAGACCTGTACAGGCTTCGCAGCAACCAACGGCGGCCCAGAAGAAAGCAACGTGTTGAGGCCACACCTGAAGGCATTAGGAGTAGCTCAAGACCATGCACTGGCGAGATTATCGCGAAGTGTGTAGAGTTCCGCAGGGAGCCTTGGCGAGTGGTTGCAGCGAAGATCGGATGGGCATGGAGGCTCTGGACCTAAGTCCTGCATCGGGTGCAGCGCGTCAAACGTAACTAACAGCCAAGAAATGAGTACAAACGCAGCCGAGGCGACGATAACTGAGGCTATAAATTCTTTTCGGTTCATTCTGAGGCCACCGTCAAGGCCTGGGATACGTCCCCCATTTTTCACGTTCACTCCCTTTACTGCTCAGCAATGCGGATGGTTTAAAAATCCCTCAATAATTCGGACGAGGTATATCGAATGTCTTGACCTGCCTTCCGATATTCATCAAGGATACCTTTTTGTGACCATCTTCGATATTGGAAATGCGCTGAGTCTGATTCCGGTCCTCACCGAAAGCTCTTGCTGCGACCATCCGGCCTCTGGTCTCCAGTGAAGCAGGCGATAGCCGAAGGCTTCTGAAGGCGAACGGATCCACTTTCCACCCAGGAAACCTCGAGTCCTCAACTGCCGATCCTGCAGGGTTTCGGAGTGTGCCTCCACGAACTGGGAGAAGGCCTAACGCCCGCGGCCCAGATCGGTCTCATCGAAGTCCTTACGTCTGGCGTAACGCTCTTTCGTTGGCAAGAGCCAGCAGTAAAGCCAGCGCAACCCGATAGCAACAACCACCGCGAAGACAATTAGGTAAATCATGTAATTATGCCTCCTATCCAGATCGATTTATGCATCGTCCAATTCCCCTAATCAATTCCGGCAATGAATTAGAGCTATGCGCGGCGCTGCGGCGCAAACAGCTCTCTGTAACAGATTAGTGAAACACCGGCGGTAGCGGAATCGTTTACCTTGCGGACAACACCCCGGTTCCCCTCCTCCGCCAGAGTTGACGGTGCCACATCCACCGGCCCGCGATGCCCTAAAGGTACAATACACAATAAGTTCCATCTCCAAGTCGCTGCCATCCGCTCGGTGGAAGTATATTTCCGCCGAAGTTCGCCACGACAGCTTTAACACCCGTGGAGCGTAACACATCCAAGGTCGTCTGCAGATTGCCAGTCTGCCAAATCGGTAACGGAAAACCGGTGTCAGCGAAGATCTCGGTCCGGATGCTCACTTGCGCAAGACGAGCCCAATACGCATCATTACGGCAGGCTGCCTCACCCAGAGCATGCCACCGTGTCACCGGGTCGAATCCCCGGATGGTTCGCCAGACTCTGTGCCGCGGTGAAAACGGCATGGTTGTAGGCTCCAATTGCCCGCCCCTCGGTCCTCTGCTGGTTCTTTAGGTTCTTCAGGGAGTCCGTGAATGACGAACATAACATCATGCCCAGAAACATCGTCGCACACATGGCTACCGCATCTTGCTTGATTGCTCCTTTAGGCACACGCAAAAATGCGATCAACGCAAGCGAAACAAGGATCACAGCATTCGCGATGTAGCGCGGTTCTGTGTAGACCATTAAATACATTCCTATCTGCGCCAGCGCCAGCAAAAAAATAGGCCCAGCGCTTCGTGCGCTGAAATCGCTCTTTTTCCATCGCCCACCAAGAATCGCGACCGCTCCGAACCACAGCAGATATTGCGGACGCATGACAAATGATTGCAATATTATCCTCACTCCGGACAAAATTACGAGAATTTCCGCCCTAGGGTCGAACCGCGGGTCGAGACCGTCGTTCCAGTAGGAGGGGTCAAGCCATTGTGGCTCGGTTCCGGGCATCGCGGTTCCAAAGAAATAGACTGGGGGGGCAGCGAGCAATTGCACCGACGTGTGCTTTAGGTTTCCTCGTGCGCGGCCGTAACGTGATGGA
This sequence comes from uncultured Acidobacteriaceae bacterium, assembly GCA_963841335.1. Taxonomy (GTDB): domain Bacteria; phylum Acidobacteriota; class Terriglobia; order Terriglobales; family Acidobacteriaceae; genus Edaphobacter. Next base: position 485,971 of record CAWJCF010000002.1, read on the forward strand.
TCATTCTTTTGCTGTTCAAACCGATCTGCTCCGTCCACGTACCAGGCATAGCCCAACCTCCCGGAGTCACCAACACAAAATCGTCCCTTTTGCATGGAGAGGGCAGCAATATATGGTCCGGCTACGGCCGCGAAGACTAATGTGCAAATCAACATCCCCCTGACAGTTGCTTTGATCGAGGTTGTAATTATCGGAAGCGACGCCAAGGCCACCAGAAATACGGGGAAGGCGACACTTTTCACGAGGAATCCCAATCCAAAAAAAAGTCCCACACCAGCAAACGACCATAAGTCCTTCCGCGCACTAACTCGAACCAGAAAACCGACGCCCATAATCATCATCGTTTCCACCAAAACGTCTGGTCGTACGGACTGCGGACTCAGTTCGCGCGTGATGCTGATCATCGTGATGCCAGCAGCCGCAACATCAAGTGTCTCTATACGAATGTGTTGCCACCCCGTCCAGTCGGCAGTTGTTTCCTGTCTTTGTCTCAGCTCAACCGCTGCGTGAAGCGCAAATCGTACCGAAAGAAAAAACAACACCGCGATTGCCAGGTTCAGCAGCCGCGCTGACAACAACTCTCCGCACAAGGGAACTCGTAGGAGCGTCCGCGCCAGCAACAGAAGTGCCGGGTAGCCCGGATGCCAATATGCATTAACAACCCAATGCCATTGATGCGAGCGAATCAGGTCCGCAAGATCAAAATATGAGATCGTATCCGCATTCATTTCGTAAGGGGCAAACAGCGCTTCCAAGACTAGGCATAAGGCTAGCCAAACAAACAAGAATCTGCGCAATACTAGTGATGAGAACGCTTGCATTTGCGGGTCCCCTTTTGAGAACTTCGAGTTTCCAATTTCCGACCGATGTACATGACAAAACAGAAGTATCTCATCAATCCCTGTAAACTTAGCCGAATTGGCTGGGAAACAAATGTAACGAACTCCGTTTTGTCTGTTGGCTTTTCGGTGCATGGGTGCCAGGAGCCGCACACACAGCCGCTTTGCCGCATGGTCAATTGTCGAAATCGCAAACACGGCAGTATGTTCGCTGCTGTACGTCACCGCCGCGGGATAGGTCAGAGCAACCAGCAGCAAAAACACGAACCACCGCCATGACCCGGAGAGTGGCGATGCCAAGGCCCCAGATGTGAAGCTCTAGCCACACTTATCGCCTACTGTGGACGGATCGTCGCCTTTGGGCCGGAGGGCTCGACGGCGTGGGAAGATTCGGTGTGGGATTGATACGTGCGTTGGTTGAGCTGTTGATCTTTTGCAGATTGGATGGATGGTTGTTGGTTGATCGAAGACATATTTGACCTCTTTCGCTCCTTCCTGATTGGAGGCCCGGGGGCGGGTTGTCAGTTGTCTGGTTGGCGGGGATTGATGAGGGTTCGGGGTGTCGAAACTGTTGTAGAGTTCATAGAGTGCAAGGAGATCTCTGTCTCCGGCTGGTTGACGCAGGCTCTGGCGGAGGTATGGTTGGTGAATGGGAATGGATGAACGAACAGAACGGAGCCCGGGCGCGGGGGCCGGGCCACTGGTCAATCTGGATAAGCTGACGTGTGCAGGGAATCCTGCGAATCTGGATTCGGTTGCGGCGGATCCGGCTTATATGTTTGTGCATGAAGACATCTGCGACGCGGAGCTGGTGAGTGAGTTGTTGCGAAGGCACAGGCCGCGGGCGGTGGTGCACTTTGCGGCGGAGCGCCATGCGGACCGGTCGATACTTGGACCGGAGGCGTTTCTGCGGACGAATATCGATGGGACGTTTTCGCTGCTGCGGGCGGCGCGTGAGTTCTATGAGTCGCTGAAGGGCGAGGAGCGGGAGCGGTTCCGGTTTCTGCATGTTTCGACCGATGAGGTTTATGGGACGCTGACGCCTGAGGCTCCGGCGTTTCATGAGGAGACTCCGTATGCGCCGAACTCACCGTATGCGGCGTCGAAGGCGGCGTCCGACCATCTGGTGCGGGCCTGGGTGGCGGGCGTGGGGATGCTGAGCGTTCGGCTGTCGGCGCGGGGGAGGGTCCGCGGTGAAGGGGATTATTCTTGCGGGCGGGTCGGGAACGAGGTTGTATCCGGTGACGCAGACGGTGTCGAAGCAACTGCTGCCGGTGTATGACAAGCCGATGATTTACTATCCGCTGGCGGCGCTGTTGCTGGCGGGGATTCGCCAGATCCTGATGATCTCGACGCCGGAGGACACTCCGCGGTTTCGTCAATTGATGGGCGATGGGAAGTAGTGGGGAATCAAGCTGGAGTAAGTTCTCCGTCATCCAGTGCTGATACGCCCGCTCGTCACACCCTCCACCCAGGCCGCATTCGCCAGATACCACTCCACGGTCTTCCGCAAACCTGTCTCAAATCTCTCCTGAGCTCGCTACCCCAACTCCGTCTCGATCTTCCGCGCATCGATGGCGTACCGCCGGTCATGCCCAGGGCGATCCGTCACATACCTCCACCAATCGCGCGTGCGGCCTGAACTTCGACTGCGGCACCAGCTCATCCAGCAGCGCACACAGCGTCGTCACCACTATGCGGTGTAGCCTTCGCCGGATGGGCTGGCGCAGGCGTTTTTGATTGGTAAGGAATTTCTTGCGGGTGAGGGTTGTTGTCTTGTGCTCGGCGACAACATCTTTTATGGGTAGGACTTTCCGAGAACGTTGCGGAAGGCTGCTGGGGCGGGGCGACGGTGTTCGCGTATCCGGTGCTGGACCCGGAGCGGTATGGGGTGGTGGAATTCGATGCGGAACGGCGGGCAGTTTCGATTGAAGAGAAGCCGGTGAAGCCAAAGTCGCGTTATGCGGTGACGGGGATTTATTTTTATGATGCGCAGGTGGTGGGTGTGGCTGAGGGGGCTGAAGTTTTCGCCGCGTGGGGAGCTGGAAATTACGGATGTGAACCGGTGGTATCTGGAACAGGGGCAACTGCGGACGGAGGTTCTGGGGCGAGGGACGGCGTGGCTGGACACGGGGACGCACGACTCGCTGGTGGAGGCGTCGATGTTCATCCACACGATTGAGAAACGGCAGGGGTTGAAGGTCGCTTGCCCGGAGGAGATTGTGTACCGGTTGGGATACATCGGGGCGGATGAGTTGCGGGTGCTGGTTGGGAAGACTGGGAAGAGCAGCTATGGGCAGTATCTGCTGCGGGTGTTGGAAGAGACGGTATACTGACCAAGTAAAGTGCTCTGTCGCTGGGAGGACGACCACCACGACGGCAGACCCAACTGATTATACGCTCCTCCGAATGTGAGGTGATTCGGTGGCATCTTCGACTGCTTGCGGAGAACTTACGCATTCCCCCGACAGTAAACGAAACAAAAACAACAGTTTTCACTAATCCATGAACATATCGCATCTACCTTGGCCCTACATCATTCTCGCGTTAGTTGGGATCGCTTTGTTCCTTAGAAACGACGACCTCTAAGTGCACTGCCCTCTCGCAGCATGAGTCAGTCGAGGCCATTTTCGTCGTAGGTGTCGGTCGCAATCATCAGAGAAAACCTAAGGGAAAGTTATACTCGATGAAAATTCTGTACGTGGCCTGTATGTCGCCCGAAGAATCCTCGCTCTATCGCCTCTGGGCTCTTCGACGTCTCGGTCATCAGGTCATCCCCTTCAACATCGTCGACTATCTACCGCAAAACCTGTTTATCCGAAAGGTCATTCATCGCATTTCCGTAGGGCCATCGATAGATCGCCTTAATCACGACCTGCTTCGCATCGCCGAGGCCAATAAAATCGAGCTTTTTTGGGCGGATAAGTTACTTGCGATGCGATCTAGAACACTTGATCGTCTACGCGGGATGGGAATCGCCACGGTCAGCTATATGATTGACAATCCCTTCGGCCCCCGTCGCGACCCCGGGTGGCGGCTCTATATGAAGAACATTCCCCACTACGATCTGCACGTCGTTCAGCGCGACAAAAACATCGCCGACTACAACTCTCGCGGCGCGCGCGATGTCATAAAGATCCAGACTGCTTACGAGCCCACCTTGCACTTTCCTCCACCTAAAGGTTGGTCCGACACAGACCGTGACCGCGACGTCTCTTTCATCGGCTCACCCTACGACGTCCGCGCCGAGACCCTTGGCCGTCTCTGGCGCGACTGCGAATTCTCAGTAGCCGTCTCCGGAAACGAAAGACTCTGGTCCCGCGCCATGCAACCCGACTCCTTCAAAGCAACCTTCCGTAGCGGTGAATTGTACCTCAATGAGTATCGCGAAGCCATCTGGCGCTCCCGCATCAACCTCAGCTTTATCACTCACTCCAATCAGGATGAGTTCGTCCATAAGAGCTTCGAGATCGCAGGCTGCGGCGGCTTCCTCCTCGCCGAACGGTCCAGCGGCCATCTTCAGCGCTTCAACGAAGACGAGGAAGCAGTCTTCTTCTCTTCCTTCGACGAACTTGTCTCGAAGATCCGCCGTTATCTCCCCGATGAGGTAGTGCGACAACGTATCGCACACGCTGGTAAACTCCGCGCAGCGAGAGACGGTTACCACAACGATCGACAGGTCAGCCTGATCATCGATCGAATCCAGTCCAAAATGGCCAATCGGACCTTCGCGAATCCAGCCCTAAGGAGTCACTATTGAGCCATTTCCCCCTGCTTCGTCGCACCATCGACGCACCAACATTGGAAGATCGTCCTGCGTTATGTTCGAGACGGCGGGAGTGCGTATCCCGAAGAGCGAAATGTAGATATTCGGAATCGCAACCCAGCGCGTCAGTCAATGAACTCGCGGGCAGGCTCTTATCCACCTCCCCTGGTAAATTTTGGATTTGAATCGATCAATTTCCTATGCTCCCGACTGCTTTGTGGTCGGTATCAATCCAATCTTATTAACAAGAAAACGGGACAACTTCGGCAATGAACCCAAGATTAGAAAATCGTGAGCCAATCACTAGCGGAACCCGCTCGAATATAGTCGACATAGTAAAAGGCATTGCCATAATCCTGATGGCGTACGGGCATACCGCCCAAGGCATGATGCATCGCGAATGGTGGAGAGGCTCAATCGCCGTTTTCTCCGATACATTTGTTTACAGTTTCCACATGCCAGCTTTTTTCTTTATCGCCGGCTTATTTGTGATGAGCAGCATTGCCAAACGAGGAGGCGGAAAGTTCGTTACGGACAAAGTGAAAACGATTCTTTATCCGTATTTTATATTTGCTGCCATCGGTGTCTTTATCGAGCCGATGGTCCGGCACTTCAAACAAGCTGAACCCGCGTTTGATTTGAAAACTGTTGTGTTAAACATCGTGAGCGGGCGCGCGAATTGGTTTCTATCAGTTTTGTTCCTCTCCATGATGGTGGCGTTGATAACATCGCGCATGCCAGCTTGGTTGCGTTTTCTTGCCGCAACCCCTTTGGGATTCATACCAGGGTTCGGGAGTCAGACTCTTAGCCTGTTTTTGCGCGAGTTCTGCTTCGTAGCTGCCGGAATGTGTGTCGGGATTCGCATTTATCAGTTGGAACGTCTGCGGACACTCCTGGCCCTGGGTGTTCTGGTCATTATCGCGGCATTGCAAGTGGTGACCGTATACCTTTACGGACCGGCTGTGCTGTGGCAATGGCCTTACGTCGTACTGGGGCTAACCGGCACAGTTGGCCTTTTTTTTCTGGCGAAGCTGTTGAATAACTCTCCTTCGGGCGAATTACTTGCCTGGGTAGGGCGGGCGTCGCTGGCGATATTCCTGATCAGCCCACTTGCTCAAGGAGGTACGCGGCTGCTTTTACTAGCAGTATTCCACACACAAGAGTTCTGGCTTCAGCTACTCTTGCCAACTTTCTTCGCGGTCTTATTACCCGCCATCATTTGGCATCAGCAAGATCGCTGGGGAATAGGTTGGCTCTTTCGATGGTCGCGTTAGCGCATAGGATTCGATAAAAACGACGACAACCGACAGGGCGATTGGCGATCCATGGTCAAAAAGGGACGATAATATTAGATACTCAGCGGTATATAAATTGAGTCATAAGCCTTCAATGGCGTATTCCGCAACGCGTCGAACGAGTTTTCACGGCTTTAGCAACTTGTTCAAGCTTCCGCAACCAAATTTGACATCTGCACCTTGGCAAATATGGATAAGGGGGCTATTGCGACTATGGAACACAGAATGATAATCTTAGCGGGAAGTAGGACAAGATGGAAATCTCTTGTGACAACGGATTCCACATTCGAGAATGTACCGGACCACAGCTTCGAGTAACGCTCGAAAATGTCGGCTTTGAGGTTCCGGAATTCGGAGGTCAGAATTACATCCCTAACAAGCTGGTTTTCTGGCCTTTGCAGGTGCTTCTAAAGGGATCAGGATACGCGCTACGACAGTTTGGAGGGGGCCAAGTAGGTACGCAATATTTACCATCTCAGTAGCGGCTTCATGGCGGAGCCGCTGTCGGATTTTGGAGAACACGTGGCGCGCGTTCCGAATAGTAGGGACCAATTTAGATTGATGATAGCGCTCATTTCTCAGTGCAATAATAAGCTTCTGGAACAGCATAGTTAGTTATTGCCGATCGGCCACCGATTTGCCAATGAAGATGACCACCACAACTTTCGGGCCAAATATGTACCTTATCGTACTAACGGCAACCATAACCCCTTCAATGAATGTCAAAGTGCTACGAAATGATCCGGAGCAGCGGAAGCGAGACTATATCTGTGCGTTTCGCTTTTGGCTTAGGCATAAGGACCCACGGCTTACTCGTCTGCTATTTATTGAGAATTCTGGAGCTGATTTAGACATATTTCGGACGATTTTATCTGAAGAAAATCTCCTGGGTAAGGAAGTTGAGATTTTGCCCGTTCCGTCACGGAAGATTCCTTTGAACGTGCACTATGGGTGGGGTGAGCTGATGATGCTGGATGATGGAGTGAAGAGCAGTACCCTTGCGCGATCATGCTCCCATTTCATCAAAGCTACCGGACGACTTACATTCCCGAGGATAAGCAATCTTCTAGATAAAACCCCTCAAGATTTCGATGCGTTGGTCGAATGCAGAATCCCTACACGCGTCTATCGTCGCGGTCTAAACTTCGTTCAAGCTCTCAAAAGGCGAGAGGGGGCTTATACGAGTACGCAACTACTCTTGTTGAAAAAGACCTTTTATGAGCAATATCTCGTGGGTTTGGCGAGCTTGATGCAACCATTCACCGACTCGGATTTGATGGAAGCGGTTCTGTACAAGAAGCTAATAAGCCTCCGGGATACATCTTCCATTCACCTGAGATTTCCGGTAAATTGTGATCCCTCTGGGGTCGGTGCCTCGCTAGGTCATGATTATGACAGTCGAAGTCGAAAGATTCTCAGCCTTATCCGAGGCGCCTTTCGAGGAACCGGCTTGTGGATATAGTCATTGGGTTGACGCCAACATATGCAAGCAATTAAGGCGCGTTCAGTTTTGTTAGCACTTCCGTTACCTGAAGGCTCGCTTGACCCACTATTGGACGACCGATTATCATTCAAAAACGGAACGGAAATAGATTTTTTGCCGAGACTGTCCGTCTGAAAAGCGCCAGCCCATGTTTGTGGAAGCGGCTTTTGAGTTCGACAGAGAGGAGGACCAGTGCGGCTCCCGTTTCCCGAGCGAATTCCGCTTTCCGTCCTCTGTTACTTTGCTGGCGTTCTCTGTGCCCTTCAACTAGCAGAAGGGACTAGCGGGGTTTTTTCACTGTGCTGCTTTTTTTTCATTGTTATATCAGGCTTGGCCTTCAACTTTGCAGGCGGCCTTTGCAAACCTTCTGGTGCTTATGTATTTTTCTTTTCTACCCTGGCGCTCATCGTCGGCGTTGTTTGGAAAGCAATCCTTGGCGAACCAGCAGATTCTAATCTGGACAATCCCACGCTGGTCATCTCTCTTTATCTCGGCTTCAGTTGTGCTATGTTTGCCGCTGTTCTTTTGAGCCGCTTTTTTGTAACGAAGCGCGCGATTTTGGAGCAAGTCGTAAGACGAGAAAAAATGCAGACGGCTGTCATCGGCTGCTTGATAACAGGATTCTTGCTCATTTTCATCCCATCGTACTTCTCCGATCTCGGCGGAAGTGGTTCTTTCTTTAGCGCAATCGCTCAGATCAATCAGTTTCTTCCGTTGGCCATAATATTAGGAACAATTTACACGATCCGACGATCAGGTGGAACACGAAGTGTCAATCTACCCGTTATCTTGGCCATGCTTTTGGTGTTCGGTCAGGGCCTCCTAGGCTTCTCAAAGCAGGGCATCTTCACTCCGCTGATTTGTTGGCTCATTGCAGCGGCCAGCCAGGGCTATAGGGTCTCGAGAATCCAAATTGCCTTTTGCTTCTTGATGGTTCTCTTTGGTTTCCGCTACCTCGTCCCGTATGCGCAATACGGCCGAGACTATCGGGGGGATACCTTTTCGAGCAATCTTGAATCCGTTGGTTCCTTGCTTTCGAACCTCGGCGAGGTTCGCCAAAAATATCTGGACAATTCCGAGGAAACCGATGAGGTGGTGATTCATAGTTTCTATGACAAGCCCCAAGGATTCTTTGACCGACTTCAGGCGGTTTCCATGGATGCTGCGCTAATTGACCATAAGAATCAAACCTCCACATTCATGGGCCCCCAGCCGATTTTTGATGCGTTCGCAAACTTCGTCCCGCATGTTATTTGGAAAGACAAGCCAATTTCTAACACCGGCAACAGGTACGCCCACGAGATTGGACTTCTTTCTGACGATGATTCGACTACCGGAGTATCTTTTTCGCCGGTCGCAGATGCTTATGCCATGTTGGGCTGGGCAGGTGTATTGTTGGTCTGTCCTGTCATCATGGGTATGCTCTTCACAATTTTTGATTCACTTTGCGGAGATGTACGCGAAGCCCCATGGGGTTTAGCCGTTATCGTGGTCTTCGCGCACGTGGCTCCAGAGGGCGGTATAGGTGGCGCGATCTATTGCATGGGTTTTTTGGCTTTTGGCATTGTCTTTTCGGCCATAGTAGGCGCCTATGTGATGCCTATCATCGGCACGATGTTCATCGGCCCGGAAGGTATCATCCTTCGCCATGGAAAGCCTATCCGGAGTATTCCAAACCGACTCCGACCCTCTTCCTCTCAAAACGGATAATGGTAAAGAAGAAGTTGACCCAAAAACCAAAACTAAACCGCTGGGAAGTTGAGAGATCGCCGCCTGGCGTGGTTCTCTGGAACGAGAGAGAAGAGCGAGATGGCGAAGCGAGGACATGGCGAAGAGGAGATATTGCGGGAGGCGGAGTCTGGGGACACGGTGGTCGAGGTCTGCCGCAAGCATGGGATCAGTCAGCAGACGTTACCTGTGGAAGAAGAAGTATGCGGGGTTGGAGCAGGAGCTGCGCGAGCTGCGACAGTTGCGCGAATGAGAACGCGGTGCCGAAGCGCCTGGTGGCGGACCTGAGCATGGACCGGCAAATCCTTCCGGGGGGCGTCGCAAAAAAACAGTAAGGCCTTGTCCGCGACGCGAGCTGGCGGAGTGGGCGCAGGCTGCCCACGCCTGATGGCCATTCCGTCCTTCAATTGTCAATTTCACCCAGCGAAAATCTGTTGGTCAAACGGTCGATCGACTACACCTACCAACAGCTTCGCGTGGTTTTGTCTGATAAGTCATAACGGTGAACGCGAACGGATGGAAGCTGACCGGAGAAGCTGAACGACGACGATATCTGGTCGTTGCAAGATAAAGTCGCGCCCGATTAATGAGGGTTGTGCGGAGTACCAATGAGGGAGCGGAGCAGGCAGTCCCACATTTCGCCATACTGATTCCATCCCCCGAGGTACTGGACCCTGAGCAGAGCTGCTTCGCCGAGTCTCTGCTGAAGCGCGGGATCGTCGGCGATCTGCTGCATTCTTTCTGTGAGGGAATGGACGTCGTGGTCGGGAACGATAAAGCCCTGTTCGCCATCGACGAAGAGATCTTCCGCGCCTGTGGCAGCTGTGGCGAGGACAGGACAGCCGCAGGCCATGGCTTGACCTTGGACGAGAGCGAGGCCTTCTTCGATGCTGGGCAGAACGAGTAGGTGGCTGGCACTCATTCTTTTCGCGAGCTGTGGCTGAGGGAGCGACCCGGTAAAGCTAACGTTATCGGTGGGCAGGGCGGCGAGAAGGCTGTGCATGTCGTCCTGCACTGCGCCGACGACGGTGAGTTGTTTGCGGGGGTGCTTTACTCGGGAGAAAGCCTGCAGCAGGTAAGGGATGCCTTTGCGAAGGCTGACCTGCCCGGCAAAGAGAATCTGAAAGGAGTCATTGGGAGGAGGCACGGTCCGGGTGAAGCGGTCGAGACGGACGCCGTAAGGGATGACGTGGACTTTTTCCTCGGGCACGCCCATTTTGATGAACGAGCGCCGCGCGACGGTAGACGGGACGGTGATGGCATTGGCTGTTGCATAGATCTCCTCTTCGCGAAGGGTAATGTGGGGTTTGGCGAGCGGAAGGGGGACCTTCCAGCGGCGGTACTCTTCGTCGAGGAGCTCCATCTGATAACGCTGGTGGGTGGAGCCGCGATCACAGATAAAGAGTCCACCGCTCTTCTGGACCTTGCGGCCAGTGAGAAGTCCAGCTCCGGAGATCGCGATGAAAGCGTCGCAGGGCGCCATGTGGGCCGCGGTCCAGCGATCGAAGCTAAGGGCGGACCAGGCGTTTAGGTGCGATGAGAGGCGCTGGTTGTTGATGCCTGCGCGGCTGAGGAGATAGTCCGTGGTGTGGAGGAAGGGGAAGCAACTGACGAGGGAGCGGGGCAGGCCTTCGCGCTTGACACGCGCCCATGGCCAGGTGGAGTAGATCTTCTGGAGGTGATGGCGGCGGTGGAGCTGATGCGCGAGTTCGAAGTGGTGGAAGACTCCAAAGACGGCCTGGGTTACTTTCATGAAGGATTTTTGCTCTCTTAGGCAATGCTAGCAGAGGCCGATGTGATCCGAGCGGCTGTCAGAAGCGACCCTGGGTCCGCACGCTCTTCCCGTGACATAGTCAGATTCCTATTCTGAGAGGTGGAAACGGGCAGTGCGGACTTTGCAGGCTCTTTGGAACATCATGCCAAGAGCCAGGTACTGGTATCGATTCTTACGATAGAAAGGCCGACGCGGACCTGGTGGGTGAGTGTGGTGATCTGAAGTGAGTCCGTCATTGGTCGGTGGTTTTCCAGGTTTTGCTAGCGGCGGTTCATGCCCAGGAGACTGAGGAAGAAGCTCCCGAAGATAGCCTCCACGCCCAACATGACGAGGGTGGCTGAGGGCAGCGTTAGGCGAAGCATACGCTGGGGGGAGAGGCCGCCGAAGCCCGTGCCGCGCCAGATGTGCAAGGCATAGGCGAGGATGGAGAGGCCTATAAGCAAGAGAGTGCCGCCGAAGAGGAGTCCTACTTCGAGATTGATGTAATTGAAGATGCGGTCGAACTTGAGGTTGGGGGAAGAAACCCCTCTTGGGTGCCGAAGACGCGTGCACTTACGGCGAAGACTGAGATATGGGCTCCGATGAGGACGAGGCCTAAAGAATAGGTGAGCGTATCGACGTCAAAGGTCCAACGGCCGATGGTCTGCGGGCCGGGCAGAAGCCACACGGAGAGAAGGGCGCCGGCGAAAAAAACGAAGATGCCAGGGTAGAAGAAGAGCCAGCGGGGGCTGTAGAGAAGCAGGAAGCGGAGGTGACGCCAGCCGTCGCGCCAGGTGCGGAGGTGCGGCGGGCGGCTGCGACCGTCGGGTGCGAGGGTGGCAGGGACTTCGGCGAGGCGAAGTCCGGCGAGAGAAGATTTGACGACCATCTCTGAAGCGAACTCCATGCCGGTGGTGCGGAGGTTTAGCCCGAGGATCGCATCACGGCGGAAGGCTCGGATTCCGCAATGGAAGTCGCGGACCGGGATGCCGAAGAAGAGACGGCCGATGAAGGACAGGACCGGGTTGCCGAGGTATTTGTGAAGTGGCGGCATGGCTCCGGGTTTGATTTCACCGCTGAACCGATTGCCCATAACGATATCGTTGCCGGCTTCGAGCTTGGTGAGGAAGCGGGGGAGCTGGCCAAAGTCGTAGCTGGCGTCGGCGTCGGCCATAAGGACGTATTGGCCGCGTGCAGCCTCGATGCCGGCGAGCAGAGCAGCCCCGTAGCCCCGAATAGGGACGGGAACCACGCGTGCACCTTCACCGGTCGCGATTTTTTGCGAGCCGTCGGTGCTGCCGTTGTCGGCGACGACGACCTCGCCCGCGATATTGTTGTCGCGAAGAGCGGCGACGGCCTGGCGGACGCAGAAAGCGAGTGTCTCTGCCTCATTGAGGCAGGGCATAAGAATGGTGACCAACAGCTCGCTCATTATTTGAATGCTATCAAAGTCAATTTGAGGATTTTCGCGTGGGGGGAAAGATTCAAGGATGAATTGGCGTCGGGTCAGGTTTGCAGATCGAAATGCGGTATCACACGCCTGAAGACGTTTCAGATGTCCCGCCGAAGTACGAAGTCGCTCCCGCAGGGGAGCGCTTTTTGTTGGATCGGCAGTTTGGAGGGGCGGTGTCGGTTTAAGTGGGTGCCAGTGAGCATCCCTTCGCCACCATCACTCGCAGGAGACGGTGCTGACCGGGGTGGCCTATCCACAATCACAGCTTGCGGCCATGGTGCGCCGCATTTATAGCGACGGCCACATCCGTTTCGAGCGCGTCGCGGCCATTAAGGCATGCCTTGAAGCTCGTCGCAACGTGTCGTGGTAAAGTCGATTTAGCGAATCATTTGGGCTAAGCGCTCCGGGTATGTGCGCGTCGCTAAGGCATCGCCAAGGAGAGATAGTGGAAGTAAACGCACAGTACAATCTCGCCGCGCCGGAATCAATGCCCATTAAAGTAGCAGCCTACCAGCGGCGCAGAATGTTCGATGTTTTTCTCTCCACGACCGGTATCCAGGAGCAGGATACGGTGCTCGATCTCGGAGTCACCAGCGACCAGACATACAGCCATTCCAATTACTTCGAAGCCTGGTATCCACACAAGAACCGGATTGTCGCCAGTGGAATCGACGATGCGTCGTTTCTCGAGCACATGTATCCGGGATTGCGTTTTGTCTTTGCTGATGGCCGGCATCTTGGATTTGCTGACCGGGAATTCGACTATGTCCATTCAAGCGCCGTTCTGGAGCATGTTGGCAGCCGCCAGAAGCAGGCGGCTTTCCTGCGAGAGGCGTGGCGCGTTGCACTTAAGGGGATATTTATCACCACGCCGAACCGTTGGTTTCCAATCGAGTTTCACACAGTAATGCCCTTTGTGCATTGGCTTCCGCCGGCTCTATTCCGGAATCTTTGCAAGAGAAGAGGCCTGGAGTTCTTTGCCTCTGAAGACAATTTGAATCTGCTGTCCGCTTCGCAGCTTAGAGAGGTGGCTGCGGACGCAGGACTCGAGAATGTCAGGGTGAAGAGTGTAACTCTGGCTGGCTGGCCATCCAATCTGCTGCTTTCCGCCCGCCGGGCAAAGTGATGGATTCCTGATCGGCTCTCCCCCGGGTGCTGCAACTCGACGAGGCGTCTCCCGAGAGGAATCGATAACTCAATGTCATTGTGCTGAGCTGTTTTGGCCGTCATGCTCTTCAAGCGTATAACCGTACGATTCTCAAAATTTGCGGCCCAAAACTATGGAGTCTCTCCTGTGAATCAATCAGTCAGTCGACGGATACTGTTTGTCTATCTCCTGCTTCTAGTCCCCACAGCCTGGCTAGCCTCGAGGTTCGATCCATATCAAATCGATGGCGACGCTGTTTCTTACATGGACATTGCCGATCTGTTGCATGCGCACCAATGGGCGGGAGCGGTCAACGGATACTGGCATCCGCTTTATCCGGCGTGCCTGGCCCTGACGCAGATGGTGTTGCACCCCACACGGATGAACGAACTGGGAGCGTATTACTCGTTGAACTTCGCGCTCTTCCTCGCGGAGGTTGTGGCTATGCTGTTTTTTTGTAAGGCGCTATACAGGCTGCGCGCCAAAATGAACAGCACGAACAGAGAGTTCCTACTCTCACTGAATGAGTTGCGCTTGTTGGGCGTGGGCCTGCTAGTCATCGCCTCGCAGCGTGAGCTTTCGATGGGCAAAGTGCGGACGGACGTTCTGCTGACGGCATTGATTCTGGCGGCGTTCGCCAGCCTATTGGAGACGCTTGCGAGCGAGAGTCTGTTTTTTGCCCCGTTGATGGGCCTCTTCTTCGGGCTGGCGTATCTCACCAAGTCGTTCGCGTTTCTGGTGACGCTGCTGAGCATCGGGGTGATGCTGTTATTTCAGGTGTGGATCCAGCGCCGGCGACTAGGCCGTGTGGTGGCGTGTGGAACATTGACGTTAACGGTCTTTGCGGCGGTGGCGGGACCATATATCGCTGCACTCTCACTACAAAAGCACCGGCTTGACTTTGGCGATTCGGGAGCGCTGGCCTACGCGTGGTACTCGAGCGGTACCGAGAAGATGCACCTCGAGCCCTGGCAGACGGACCGCTTCGGCTCGGCGAGCGTGCATCTAATTCATCCAGAGACACAACTGCTCGCCAAGCCGGGAATCTACAGTTACCGGGCCGAGCCCTACGGGACATATCCTGACTGGTTCGATACCACCTACTTCAATGAGCGCATTGTGCCCCATCTCAACCTGCACAAACTGATGCAGACTGTAGCGCGCAATCTGGTGCTGGCGATTCGCTATCTGACGAATCATCCTGAGGCCGGAATTTTGCTGTCGCTGTTGTTGCTAATGGGCGCAAGGTTTGGCTTCACGCGATGGCGGCATGAGGCATTCTGGGTACCGACGATCGTGCTTGGATTTGCAATGTGCGGACTGTATGGGATGATCGTCATCGAAGAGCGATATGTAACGATGGCCTACCTTGCGATAGTGCTGCCTGTCTTTGCTGCGCTGTGTGTGCCGACCGGCGAAACCGCCGCTGGGAACGGGGCAGGAGCGCCGGCGATGCGGCAGGCCGCAACCACGATGGTTGTTCTGTTGGCGTTCCTGGCTCTGGCGGAGTCGCTGCGAATCGCAGGGGAGAATCGCCGTAACGAGATTATCGCAGGGTTGCCACATCCGTGGTACTCCAAACAGATCTTTGGGGCGGCCGAGGGTTTGCAGGCAATCGGCGTGAAGCCAGGGGATGAGATTGCCTGCATGGGCACAATCGCGTGCGTTTACGACGGCTATTGGGCCCGCCTTGCAGGAGTACGCGTGCTGACTGAGGTCGACAACCCCTCGGCAAAAAATCTATTTGCGGAGTTCGAGGGACTGCTGAACCGGCAACAGGTTCATGACGTGGTGAAGGCCCAGGGAGCAAAGGTGATGGTAGCGTACTTTAACACTGGAGACATGGCAGCGGCGACCTTAAGCGGTTGGGTGAGGTTGGGACGGACGAATTTCTACGCGCTGCCTTTGAACCTGCCGTAATGACATTGATTATCCCCTCCCATTCGTCCGGCGTGGTGCCTTCGCCAAGGTCAAGCTACGCTCCTGCATTTCCTTTTGCAGAGGCCTGTACCGTTCCCGCATGGACATTCGGCGCTTTTCTTTGAACTCAGGGTCTTGCGCCTCGTGGCATCTTCGGCGAGCTTCCCCACAGAACTGCTTTCACGCAGTCGATCAACCCGGAGTGGTGCGAGGCGATACACAACGCGAGGAACTCCGCGCCCCTGCCTTACGTGGATCGTTCCTCCTTGAGTCAGGTTGCGCCAGAACAACTGGGCGCCTGCCGTAAAGTGATCGATCCGGCCCTTCGTGGATTCCTTCGGCTCCATCTCCGCGTTATCTGCTGCCTCCCGCAGACACCGCTGAAATGCCTCGGAGTACCTGTCGATGTCTGCATTAGGCCAATCAACTCACCGGCTCGAGTCATTCCGATCTTTACCGCGAGACGAGCGGTGATTGTGCAGACCTGCAAGAGATGGCGATAGAGGAGCTGGTCTTCGCCCAAGCGTCCCAGGTGGGCTACGTATGACTTCTTCTCCGACCCGGTGCACCAGCCTTGGCGTTTGCGACGTCGCAATTCGGCTAACCTGCTAATTCAAAGGTCCCATATCTATTTGATAAACGCTGCCACCGCTTACGCCGCTAGTGACGAGGAGATAGTTACCTTCGACCTTCAAACGTTGTGGACTATCAATCCCGGGTATGTATTGCACCAACTTCATGTTTGAGGGATTAGTGACATCAACTTCATCGATTACGCCCTCCGCGTAGCATCCGACGTAAGCATGGGTGTTGCGGACCACGACCGGCTCCGCATGGCAACCTGACCCTGTGGCGAGCGGGAGGATCTCGAGTGGCCTCAGGTTCGCTGGATCCGAAATATCGATAGACTCCAACTGAACCGCGTCGAACACAGTTACGTAAGCAACAGTGCCCTGCACTTCCACTTGTTGCGGAGAGTGTGCAACCGGGAATGGGCTGCCGGCTAATTTCATCGTCGATTCATTAACCACCTGGATCGTGCTAGATGTGCTTTGCGGATCGCTCTCAGAGCCGGCCGATACGAAAATATATCCACCGGCCACGGTTAGATATCCTGGGTTCGCGTACCCACCTGTTGAGGGGCTCGCCAAAGTTGCGACACCGCTGATCACCGGACTCGCCGGAAAAGCAATATTTACCTTCGCAACTCCCCCGTTGGCGGAAGAAGGCACGCCGAAGAGAGGAACAAATACGTTCGTTCCGTCGAGGGCGATGCCTGGATAGGGACTCCCCAGGCCCTCCACCAAGCCCAAAAGGCTTAGCGACCCGTCCGCATGTATGCGGAGCGTCAAAAGAGAGCCGGTATCATAGCAAACCACCGCCATTACATTGCTTTCCGCAATGCTCGTGATAACCATACCACTTGGATTGCTACACGGGGCCTGATAGACCGGCTTGATTAATACCTGCGACCCGCTCGTAATGCTGTATGTAAAAATCTGGCCCGTTCCTTGCACTGAGACGAATTCGTAAGGTCCAAGGGACGCGACAGAATTGGGAGCCCCCAAGGGCGAAGGGGTTACGCTTGTCGTTGACTGCGCAGTTTCCGTACTCCTCACCGATGTCGCGCATCCAGTAAGCAGAATCGCGTAATTGAACACAAACAAAATAATCGCTCTCATAGAGATACAGCCTCGGTTTGTTCGACAGTTAGCGCAGTCGGGTTTTACTTCAACGGGAGCGAGTTGCGGATCACCTGCACGACGGAATGCCAAATCGCTGGGCATGGGCTGGCTGACATGCGCTCGATCTGCTCCCTCCGGCTCAGGCATGAAGGGACAGGGTTCCGGTCGGCTCTTCTTCCTCCGCTTGAAGCGTCTTCGCGCCGCTGGGACCATAGAGACTCCGCTGGCGGCGGGGAGCCTCGTCGGGCGCGTGGACGACCATAGAGCTGTCGAAGGGATCGGACTCCTCGCTGAAACTCGAGGCTGCCCTCGCCAGTCGCCTGCGGATCTCGGTGGCCTGTTGCGCTGCAACCGTGGCGGGGGAGTGGATGTTGGTCGCGTACAGATTCACTGGCTGGTTGTGAATATGCATATGTTCTCTCCGTGGAACGTGTTCTTGGAGTGACGATGCAATCAACGCACCAAACGCAGGCTGGCGAGATGAAAAAAGGCTAACGAAAGACTACGCGTCGAGGAGTGGCGACGATCGAGACCGCCCCGCGATTCGTGTTCGCTTGTGCGGTATCCCATGCTTGACTGAAGACTGTCCGCAAAGGTGATTAGTGATCAAAAGCGTGTAAATCAGTATCTGTCTTGTTTTCGAGTGGATCGCTAGCGTAGGAGGGAAGGTAGGGCTCCTGGGGGGTCCAGAGTCGATGGAACAAAACGGCCAGCTTACGAGCGACCGCGACGACCGCCTTGCTCTTGGCCTGCTTACCGTCTCGAGCAGCCAGATGACGACCCCATTGTCGGAGCGTTGAGTCCCGCCCGTGAGGTCGGAGGATATGGTTGGCACACTCGATGTGGGTCTGCCTTCAACTTCGACCAAAGCTTTGGGGCGGGTTTCTCTACTATTTCAGATTCGCGACGGAGATCTCCGCCTTCCGTTTGGAGGGAAAGCGAGAGTTTGAGACAATTAGCAAAAATGATTCAGTAAAGCAAAGTTCTACCACCAAAGTAGAGGAGCAACGTGCAGCAGGGAGATCAGATCCAGGTTTTGATTTGGCAGTTCGTTTCCAGTGTTGTGGATACGCCGGAAGGAGTGAATGTTGAAGCGATATACGAAAACGGACTGACTCGTTATCGCGTGAACGTTCAGGGCAGAGAAATTGGACAGGTGATCGGGAAACAGGGACGGACAGCGCGCGCCCTGCGAACCCTTCTTGCCGCGATTGCCGCTAAGCAGAAGCGGCGCTTTCAACTTGACATCGCCAGCGATTCATTAAATCCTCACCAGTGAAATCTATAACACATTTATATTCTTCAATTTGTTCGTATCAAGCTTAGGAAAGCTCACCGCATCTCCCACGAACAGCGACGTCTATCGCTTGGTTGTCATCGGGCACGACTAGCGGGTCGCCTTTCCAAGAATTGTGTTCCCAGCCAACAACGGCCGAAATTGCATCGTCCGGCGTTTTACCGGGAATCTACAGCGTTAGTCGTTTGTCAGCCCATGCGCAGGGCGCGCAGGCAACGCAAATTCTTGGTGGGACCCGCGCTGACTATGCGCAGTTGAAAGCCGTTTCCACTTCAGAACCAACCGAGTTCGGAGTTGAGTCGCAAGGAGGCGCAGCGGGCAAATCATTCTTGTGATCGACCGCAACGCTATATTCTTTCAACTTTCTATAGAGCGTTGTCTTTCCGATACCAAGCAATCCCGCCGCCATGTACTTGTCACCTTTTGTCTGGTGCAGCGCGTAGATAATGGCCTGCTTCTCCATGGCAGCCAGGGAAATGATTCTAGGATCTCGGCGAGCTGAATTTTGTGCCGATCCCCGTACCTCTTCCTTCTTGCGAAAAAATGTCAAAATACTTTGTGGCAGATGATCGACGTTTAGCTCGGGTCCTGACGATGAAGTACACGCGGTCGCGATTGCATTCTCAAGCTCCCTCGTATTTTCCGGCCAGTCATAGTTTTCGAGCATGCGCAGAGTCTCCGGGGACAGTGTTCGAGAAATTCCACTCGTACGCCCAATCTTTTCCAGAAACCGCTGCGCTAGGTACGCGATGTCGTCGAGCCGGCCTCGTAGCGGCGGAATTCTCAGATTCACGATGGATAGCCGCTGGTAAAGATCAATGCGAAACCGTCCAATCTTAATCATTTGAGTTAAATCATGACTCGTCGAAGTCAGGACTCTGACAGAGAGGCTTCGGAAGTGAGTTTCATCTTCAGACCAAATCTTTTGGTCCTTAAGATTTTCGCCAGGCGCGCCTGGAGATCCAAGATAATGTGTTCGATCCCATCCAGCAGGACCGTTCCGCCTTCCCGGGAATGGAGTAAGCCGCGTTTTTGCGAGTTCGCACCCCTCGGTTCGCGCTTAACGTCGCCAAAAAGTAGGTCTTCCAGTTCGCTCGGACTCAGCGATTTACAGTCGACCGAAACGAAGGGTTTGTTTCGGTCTGGCCCATTCGAATGAATCGATCTTGCAGCGAGCGACTTACCTGTCCCACTCTCGCCCACGATCATGACGGGGTGCCTAGAGTCAGCTACTTTCGACAGGATTCGATAAAGCTTTTCCATTTCTGTGGATTGGCCAAGTACATCTCCCATTCCGGACCAGGGCGTTGATGCTTGGAGTTTGCGCCGCTCCATATCGAAACAGTTCCGTTTGATTGCCCGATCAAAAGCTTGTGTCAGGATATGCAACGGAAATGGTTTCGAAAGATAGTCAAAGGCCCCGATCTGCATGGTTTGCACAGCAGAAGGAATCGTCGCAGACGCGCTCATTGCGATCACGAGGGCGTTTGGACGCAGCGCCTTGATCTCAACGAGGAATGATTGGCCTATCGATTCTGACTGTGTCAAGTCCAGTACAACGAGAGCTGTATCCTTGCGTTTCAGGGCCTCCCGGGCAGCCGGGATTGTCGCTGCCTCGCTGCCCTCGAATCCAAAGCCTTTTGCAACTTCAAGACACATCTGTCGCACTTGGCGACTCTCATCCACGACAAGGAAACGCAATCCTTGGGGAGAAGCTCGAGTGTTTACGATTTGACTCGTCGGGTCTACAGGACGGTCGTCCTCGTTAGCGAGGGTGACGGATTCGGCTGAAATACAATTCGAAGCCGAATAGTTAGATGAATGTTCAGAAACTCTGGAGTTGGATTTAGTTTCAATAGAGGCGGTACTGCTCAGCGGTGCGCTCATCATTCTCGAATTTTGTCCTACCAAGGATTTTTACAGCTAGACGTACAAGGGACTTCAGGGAGCTACACGTTCTTTGGCTAATTGTTAGCAATTCTCTTTCGGGGGTATCAAAATTGGCATACCACAAACTGTGTAGTTCCATTTTATTGATAGTGTGTCATCGCTTGCTCGCGCAACTTCGAATTCTGCGAAGAACTCCCTTTCGCTGATTACTATTATTGTTCCTTCCTCTGTCGGAAGAGCCACAGAACCGAACCGTAGAGCGGTCCCATTCGGCAGAAACCTTAAAGTGAACAGCCCCTGAGCTCTATCCTGTGCAGGAAGGGCGAAGTCATCGACCATGTCATGAATAACCAACCCGCCGACCGCCTCCAGCACGGTGGCAACCTGGCCTTCGACGCTGAAGAAAATCGTGGCGTAGATCACCTACGCTGATACCCTGGCAGGCAAGATCCAGCAGCGACTGCACCGCCATGCGGTTCTGCAAATGGCACAGACGGCTGATCTTTGCCGTAACCGTCCGACAGAATGTGTCGCACGACGCGATCCTGAGCTGTTCCGAGGAGGCGCGGAAAGACTTCGCCACCATCAACAAGTTGCCATTGACGACGCGCTGACCCGCACCTGAACCTGGCGCCACGGACGCATGGTGAGTGTGCTTTTGAAGTTCTCGTTGGGCGTATGGAGAAGGATGCTCTGGGCCTGCCCGGGGTTTTCCTTTGTTAGAGCGAATGGTACCCGCTCGCACTTTGGTCAAGCCTCGGCCGCACGTATACTAATCCGCTGCTGGTATCTTGGAGCCGAGATGTCACGAGCGCCCCTGCCAAGCACTCCTCGCTCAATCTGAGCCACGTTTTCCACAGAAATGTTCGAGAACCTGTAAACTTCTCGCCCGCTATTTTGAATGTATAGAGGGACATTCTTGGCTGCTATGATGGTCGGCGCGGCGTAGAGAGGACTGAATCGCATGCGGGGCTGTCCCACCAAAGCAAGAAAGGGTTCGGGCACATCGGGAAGTAATGCAAGTTACCATTCATAAGGGCAGCCACGAAATTGGCGGAAACTGTATTCAGGTCTCATCAGGCAAGACAACAATTCTTCTCGACGTAGGTCTTCCTCTCAGTGTAGACAGCAAGCCCGTCGTTGATGCCATGCTTGTCAGCCATCCTCACTGGGACCACTTCGGGCTCATGGCCTCACTGCCGCCCGGCACTCCCATCTACATCGGCAAGCTGGCCCGCAGCCTGATAGACCCGTCCCGGTTTATGCAAATCCTACCGGGAGTAGTATCCGATAACGACCAATTCAGCGACTTCATCGTTCGGGGTGGTAACCCAAACGTCGAAGCATCCTTAACCTTCTTACGAACGATATAGGCATGAATGGCGTGTCAATTTAAACCAAGGGCCTGGTTAGAGCGGACCGTCACGTCGGCGAGAAAGACAGCTGGTGGGGCTGTCGCTCACAGGAATAGACTCGATCAAGATTCATCCAAGCCCAACCGATGCGTGGGAGACGAACCCATACGGCGCCAATTGGCAACACATCTATTCGCCCAGGTCGTTTGGGTCCTGTGGCTGGTGACGGGATCACTGTCTTGAAATATGACTGGACCTTCCAACCAAAGCGGCTCAGTCCTGTGGCTCTTCCGACGGAGGAAGGAACTATAATAGTAATGAGCGTAAGGAGTTCTCCGCAGAATTCGAAGTTGCGCGAGCAAGCGGAGACACATTATCAATGAAAGGGAACTACACAGTTTGTGGTATGCCAATTTTGCCAACCTCCTCCAGCCGATCCGAAAGAAACCGTTCCTCCTCCACTCGGCGAAATGACATTCTGCGCCTGGGAGATCAGACTGCAGACTCCCAGCACGATTGACACGATGATTTTTTTCATGATTGCTCCTGCTGCTTCTTTCCTGAGTTTATCGACCCAACATATTTTTCTTAAAAATTTCTGTTGTCTTCTCGAGTTCTCAGTCTGCCGGGACTCCCATCTCGGGACTGATTCTCTTCTTGCAATGTGGCTGCAATGACAGAAATTCTGAAACATCTTAGCTGCACACGACCGGTCATGAACCATCCGACAATTGCATTCCGACGATCATTCGCCATAGCTACCTCTCAAGGTGCCCAGAATATCGACTACCGTTGAAAACGCGATAGCTTAGTCCAAAGGACACGCCATACGGGTTGATCGTGCCGTATGTGAACTGAGGCCATTCTTGAAACTCCACATCGATAAGGCGGATCTTGAGGTTTTGGCCCAGCATAAGATCAATTCCTGCTCCCGGGGCAATAACGAAGTATCTGCCCTGAGCGGAATCGTAAGGATAGTTGAAATGGCTCAACCCAACCAGGGTTTTGATATATGGCGTATAAGCGCCCTTGCGAAACTGAACGCGCGGCCCCGTGAGGTAGGTGGATTCTCCGATGTTTGCCATCGTGCTCTGTCGCATCCACCGTCCCTCGGATTCGATGCCGACTGCTCGGGCTGGATTGAAATCGACATAAAGGCCGGCACCACGAACCGACTGTCCACCATAACCGGATTGAAAGATAGAAGCTGTCCCACCAACAGAGATGTAGGCGCCCGGTGCTGTGGCGGTTGGGAGTGCTTGTGCGGATCCCTCCCGGAGACCCGCACAACACATCATCAACACGAAGAACGCAACGTAGATTGGCTTAGTCATTGGTTTATCTCTTCCCTATTGGGTGATGGTCATTGTCATATTGACGAAATGAGAGACGCCCGTCTGACTTGCGGCATTGATAATGAAGTTATAAGTCCCCGGAGGCGTCCCGTTGTTCTGGATGCTTCCGCATCCGGAAAGCGCAGAGGTGAGACCGAAGACTCCCAAGAGGAGAAGCACAAGGCTCATTGATCTGAAGCGTCTCGATCGAGAACCCACGAATCCGAGTGCGATGCATCCTGGAAGGAAGCAGGCAAAGATCAAATGTCTCAAATCGGCGTGATCCTCATTGCGGGCTTGTGTGCCACTGAGGAGTGGAGAGCCAGTGTCGACGGTGACATTGATTGACTTTGTGCTGCCTGCGGGTAAGTTAGCTTTATCTTGAGAGAAGGTGCAGGTCGCATTCTGCGGCAAGCCCAGGCATCCAAGAGAAAAGGAGTCGCTGAAGCTCTTGACCGAGGAAAGCGTCACGTTGATGGTGAGATTTTGTTTGCTCTCCATTTGCCACGTAGTTGGTGTCGCCTGGATGGTGAAGTCAGGTGGCGCCCCAATGGTAACGGGAGTCGCTGTTGATGACGATGCTGCATAATTGGCATCGCCGTCATAGGTAGATGAGATGGTAGCGCTGGTCCCAGATAGAAGGACGGTTACGGTCGCCACACCGGTAGCGTCAATCGGCGTTGAAGCGAGGGTCAGATCTCCGGACTTGAAAGAGACGTTTCCAGTGGGCACGGTTGTCGCCGATGATCCGCTCGAGCGGATCACCGAGATGAGAGTGATTTGCTGACCACCAGTTAGGGAGGTCGCGGACGTGCTGAGAGTGTCTGTGGTTGGCCGCAGCTGAACGACCTCGGTGAAAGCACTCGAGGTGCTCTGTATATCCAGCGGATCACCTGCATAGTTAGCGACAAAAGTATGCGTTCCAGCCGCTAGTGACGGCAGCGAGATAGTCGCAACTCCATTGCCGTTGAGTGCACTGACACCGATCGATACAGAATCCTCCAGGAAACTTACCAACCCTGTGGGGCTATTTGCTCCTCCGTTTGAGACCGTGGCTGTGATAACTACGGGGGTCAGCGTAGCCAATGGACTTTGGCTCGAGCTAAGCGTAGTCGTGGTGGGCGCCTGCAAAACCGTTATCGCCAAAGAGCTAGACTTGCTCGTGGTGTCGTTTGAATCGCCACTGTAGATAGCGGTTATGTTATCGGTGCCTACGTCTAGGCTCGATGTCGTGAGCGACGCTACGCCCTTATTCAGGGGCACCGTTCCCAGAAGGATATTACCGTTCATAAAATTGACCGTCCCTGTCGGGGTGCTGCCTCCAGCGGTCGACGCCGCTACGCTTGCGGTCAAGGTGATGGGCCTACCGGAGATCGAGCTCGTCGCGGTCGACGAAAGCATCGTGGTAGTAGCAGTCTGAGCGATTGTTTCGGTGATTATCTGTGTCGATGTACTTGGGGCATAGTCCGTGTCTCCCAGGTACTCGGCAGTTATGGTGTGGGTGCCTGCAGTAAGGGTGGAGTTTACAAAGGTTGCAATTCCGAGCGTGTTGACCGGCACCGTTGCGAGGGTGGTGGAGCCATCCTTGAATGCCACATTGCCGGTTGGAGTCGAAGAGACAACTCCGCTAACCGTCGCGGTAAACGTGATAGAAGTTGCGAACTGAGCAACGGCGTCACTGGTGCTTAGGATGGTTGAGCTTGGTGCGAGAGCGACGGTCTGCACAAAAGAATATTGGCTCGTGAAATCATTGGCGTCGCCCGCGAAGATCGCGGTGATGTTGTGTTGTCCAACCGCCAGGGAAGGTACGCGCAGACTAGCCATTCCGCTGCTATTGAGCGGTGCGGAACCGATTGGATTGGTGCCGTCCGTGAAGCTCACGCTACCGGTCGGCGCAGTCGTCCAGCCGGTCACAGCTGCGTTGAAAGTTAAGGGAGCAAATTCGGTGACCGGGTTCGCGGTGGGAATTACATTGAGATACGTTGCCTGTTCGATGACCTGAACGAGGGGATTGTTGGGATTGCTCGCTGCATTGAGGTTGTCACCGCTGTAAACAGCCGTGATGATATGCGATTCGAGGACAGAGAACGACGTGGTGATCGATGCCGTATCGGAAGAGGGAGTAACAGCCTGAGGAATTCCGATCGGAGTGCTTCCGTCGAAAAACTGTACTGTCCCTGTCACCTGATTGGGGCTGGCAATATGCGCGGTAAAGGTGACCGCTAGGCCGACCGCTGCAGGGTTGAGACTCGAAGTGGCCGTTGTGGAACTCGGGTCAATGGAGAGCACCGTGCCGCTGATGTCTACCGCAATCGGACTATTGCCTGAGTCTGAGGTAACGGACAGAACGCCTGTGCCGGGAGCGCCGACGGAGACTGGAGTGAACTCGACCGCAAGGATACAACTAGCGTCTACTGCCAGACTTTGTGAGACCGAACAGGTCGTCGTAATGGGGTCGGTTGGAGTCAGGTCGAGCGCCGCATTCGTGGTCGCGGGGAGTGCGGCAAGATCCGCCAAATTGAGTGGAACATTACCGTCATTTTCAATCTTCTGGACGATGGGGGCAGACGTCTTGCCTTCCTTCATTGTGGGAAATTGAAGTCCCGCAACTGTTGCGCTGATTTCGCGTATGCGAAGATCGAGTCGATCGGAGAGAAAGAGGTTTCCGGCTCCGTCCAGGTAAACCGAATAGGGCTTGTACAGTCCGGCGAGTGTCGCGTTGAGACCGTCGCCACCGAAGAGAGCGGTCCCATTTCCTGCAATCGTCTCGATGGCTCCTGAGACATGATTCACTTTGCGAATCGCGTTGTTCTCGGAATCCGCAACGTAGAGATTATTCGCCGCGTCGACCGCTACCCCAGCCGGGCCGTTGAGACTCGCATTTGCCGCCAACCCGCCATCCCCGGTGTAACTCCCTGCGCCAGTGCCGACGACAGTGGAGACATTTCCTGATACGGGATCTATCTTGCGAATTCGGTTGTTACCGAAGTCGGCGATGTAAAGATTTCCATCTGCGGCGACGGCAACTGCCCACGGCGAATCGAACTGGCAGGAAAGAGCAGCCCCTCCATCCCCGAAGTATCCCGCAGTACCATCTCCGGCGAGCGTACTGATCGTCCCCTCAGTGTTTACCTCGCGAATTCGGTTATTGCCAGTGTCGGCGATGTAAAGATTTCCTGATCCATCAAAAGCCAATCCTTGCGGAGCCGAAAGGAGTGCCGCGGTCGCGGCGTGGCCGTCTCCGTTGTATCCCGCGTTGCCGAGAGTTCCTGCGATCGTCGAAATGTTGCCGGTTGCGACGTTGATTTCGCGTATAGCGTTGTTGCCTGTGTCCGCGAAGAAAATATTTCCCGCGCCGTCGATCGCAATTGCCGATGGGGCACCAATCTGAGCTGTAGCGGAAGGTCCACCGTCTCCGCTGAAGCCCGCGACCTCGCTACTGCCGGCGATGGTGATGACATTGCCAACTAGATCGACTTTTCTTATCCGGTTATTTCCAGTGTCGGAAATATAGAGATTGCCTAGTCCGTCAGTCGCTTCCCCAAGAGGAAGGTTTAATGCCGAGGACGTCGCCGGATTAGCGCCGCTGGTAGGACAGGATCCATCATTCAGGCAGCCATCTCCCGCCAGGGTGTTGATCTCACCGGGAGCCATGACGCTTAGCGACCCGGTGCCCACCCCAGAGATATTCTGGTCGGCCATGATGTGTCCGTCATTGGCGACAAGTAGCACAGCTCCGAGACGAAGCCCTGGGTACTTCGGCGCGAAGTTGACGGAGACGCTGCAGATCTGTCCTTGCGCGTATGGCCCTGCGACGCATGTGGTGGGGCTCGAGGCGCTGAAGTCTACATTCGCGGAGCCCTGGCCCAGTACCTGTACATTGGCGAGGAAACCCGGGGACTGAATTGTGACGGCCACCGCCATCGTCGATGGAGCGCCACCAACAGACACGGAAGAAGGAAAAATGAAGGGAGCTTGCGCGAAAGCTCGATTGCTCAAAACCAGACAGAGAGCCAATACCACATGGAGGAGGGCTGCACGCCCCAAGAAACTCTCTACCGTTGTGGGTTGTTTCGTGGTTTTCCGATAAACACTCAACTCGTACGTACTCTGTCTCATAAACGTTCATCTCCTTGTTGCCCGAAATCGCTACGCTACCGGATGGCTTGTGAAAGATTGCATGGTCGTGTAACTGTTAGCTCCAAGATGCTCCGTGTCGAATCGACGGCGAGAGCAATCGTTGTGGCGGGACAGTGACCTGCGGTACGAGCATGCAGTTACTATCGTCAAGTCCACTTTTTGCGTTAGTGTGCATCAGCAGAAAACGCCGAGCTCGAGGCCAAAGCACTGTCAAGACAGTCTCTAATGCGAAAGCTGATGCGGTCGATAAGGCACTGTGAGAATGGAGACTGCGATGAGATTTGCGGCAATTGTGGCGTTCGTTATGGTTCTGCTGGCGAGGCCGCTGGGCAGATGGAGAGCAAACGTTTGGCTCAGGAGACTAAAGTCTTCCAACGATCAGAGAGCCGCGCAGAGATGCAGCTACGATACTGACCGTCCGACCGCGCACTAGGAGCGCCATACGATCCATGCCCGGTAGCGTTTCGACTCGACATTCTGCTTGCTACGGAGCATAGGAAACCCTCGGAACGGACGACGATTTGCTTATCGGTCCATACCTCGGTTTCCAATAAAGAAACGAACGCAATATCTTCGGTTCGCGGCCGGTATCAATGAGAGAGTCAGTACCAGAATAGGAATTCCAACAAATCATAAGAACAGGCGAGTCATTTCTGGAGTTTACAAGTAATTCAGCCGATAGGCATACCAGACAAACTACCTATGAGAGCCTCCGATTCCCACTCCCTTTTTTTCTTTCTGGAATGCACCCTGTTTGGTGGTGGCGGCTATTCCCTGTTCATCTGCTTCGTTTGCCGCTTTCTCGCTTTCGGCGAACGTTCGGATAGGTACCGGAGAAAAAGTTCCGACCAAAGAGGGATCACCGCCTAAGTTCCGCAGGCATTTGACCGGTCGCGCCCCGGACGAACGCCCTAATGTCGAATTGGACTCGATCGGAAAAGTGTTTCAATCAAGGCCATGAATCCCATCAAACTTGCTATTCCGGCAACAGTACGAGCGCACTCGTCAGCTGGAAGCAGTTGCATAATATCTCTCCAGAACTGACTCGCAAACAAGCTAGTTACGGATTCTGGCTCGCTGATGAGGATTATCCGGTGAACTTTGGAGAGGACTTTCAGGAATCGCTTTAAGAAATGTAGCGGCTCCGCCAACGAGGGGCGGGTCGTAGCGACAACAATGGAGCAAAAAGGAACGCCATACCTGAGCAAGCATGAACCTGAAAATCGAGCCAATGTTTGCGCATCGACCAAAGCGGCTCATGCTCCCTTGCGCTTCTACAGGAGATGAAATAGGATTCCTGTAGAAGCAAACAGGGTGGAACATAATGAACGAACGCATCGATCTTCCGCAGGGCACATTGGACCTACTCATTTTAAGGACCTTGGCGCTGGGACCGCAGCATGGATGGGCGATCTCCGAGCGGGTACAACAGGTCTCGAGTGATGTGCTGCAGATCCAGCAGGGATCGTTGTATCCGGCGCTGCACCGCCTGGAGCGACGTGGCTGGATCAAGTCCAACTGGGGCAGCTCCGACAACAACCGCAGGGCGAAGTTCTACGAACTAACTCCTGCCGGCAAGAAACAACTGACTGTGGAAACAGAGAGCTGGCGGAAGCTGACCGTCGCAGTCACCCAGATCTTAGAGAGTGCATGAGGTAGAGCCGTGTTAAATGATCTACGTTTTCGCCTTCGTGCCCTGTTCCGCCGCAATGTAATGGAAGCGGAGTTGGAGCAGGAAGTCCGCTTCCACTTCGAACAAGCGGTGGAGAAACATCTCCGCGCCGGGATGAGCCGTGAAGAAGCGATGCGGCGCGCACGGCTGACGTTTGGCGGCCACGAGCAGGTGAAAGAAGACTGTCGACAGGCGCGCGGCACAGGTGTTCTCGAAAGCTTCTGGCAAGATATCCATTACGGATTTCGCGTTCACCGCAAAAGTCCTGGCTTTTTTATCATTGCGGCATTGACGTTGGCTCTTGGCATTGGAGCTAGTACCGCCGTCTTTAATGTAGTGAACACAATCCTCTTGAGATCGTCGCCCTACCCCAATGCCAAGCGGGTTGTGGTGCCATGGCGCGTGGCACCGATCGGGTCAGCTTGGAATACCGGGAACTTTCCTTGGGGAGACAGGGAGTTTGTACAGCTGAGCAAGACCAGCACTGCATTTCAAAACCTGGGTACGTTCAGAAAAGATAACTTCAATTTAACCGGATCGGCCAACCCCGAGTATCTGGAAGGCGTTCGTGCCTCTTCCGGACTTTTTGCCACGCTGGGTACGGCCCCGATGCTGGGACGCACCTTCACGGCGGAGGAAGACCGGCCCGGCCAGGCGCTGGTCGTCGTCCTCAGCCATCGTCTGTGGAAGTCTCACTTTGGTGGCGACCCCAGCGTTGTCGGCAGCACGATCCACCTCAGTGGCCTTCCATACACGGTGATCGGAGTCATGCCTGCCGACTTCACCTTTCCCAACATGGCAGGGATGCCGGCAAGCATCGATCTGCCCAGGGAGACTCAGCTCTGGGTGCCGCTGGCACTTCCCGCTGTACCCTCCAGGGGACCGAGCGATCTCAGCATTATTGGAGAGCTAAAGCAAAACGTGAGCCTGGCACAGGCGCAGCAGGATCTGCATGCCTACGATCGCCGCTGGATAGAATTAAATCCCGCAGTGAAAGGCTGGTCCTCGGACGCCGTTCCTTTGACGAAACAAGCCGTGACAGACACCCGGCAGCCCCTGTTGCTGTTGTTCGGTGCGGTGTGTGTGGTGTTGTTGATTGCCTGTGCAAACGTTGCTGGACTGACACTCAACCGTTCCCTCGGGCGACAAAAAGAATTTACCCTGCGCGGAGCCTTAGGCGCGCGGCGTAGCCGACTCGTCAGCCAACTCATGACGGAGAGCCTGCTGGTGGCGCTGACCGGAGGCATATTGGGAATTTTGCTCGCAGAAGGCGGCCTGTCTCTGGTGAGGCACCTGGGACCAGAGAGCATTCCCCATCTTCACGAGATAGGTCTTGACCTGAGTGTCTTCGCGTTTGCGCTTGGCATCACGCTCCTTACGGGGGTTCTTTTTGGTCTAGCGCCAGCCTTTGGGGCTACGCGGATCAATCTGGTTGAGGCGTTGAAAGAAGGCGGCCAACGATCAGGCGGAAGCGCATCAGCTCCAAGAATTCGCAATGCGTTGCTTATCTCACAGGTTGCACTAGCGCTGGTGCTGGTGGTTGCAGCCGGCTTGCTGGCTCGTACCTTCTATCACATGATCAACGCGAATAGCGGCTTCGATGCCACGCACGTTGTCACCTTCGAAATACCGCTGCCGGCCATGAAATATAGCGACACGGACCGGATGTCGCAGCTATATCAACAAGTGCAGCAACGGCTCCAAGCGACCCCAGGGGTACAGTCGGTCGGCTTCGCTTCGGTTGTTCCCATGGCGGGCCCATCGGATTCCACGGAAATCCGCATCCCGGAGCACCCAAGCACGGATCCTGCGCAGAATCCCGTAGCAAATTACTTGTTCGTTTCACCAGGCTACTTCCATTCCATCGGTGCGCCGTTACAGCGCGGGCGCGACATCAACGATGCAGACAACCTAACCTCTGCACCGGTGACCATCATCAATAGTGCCATGGCAAAGAAATACTGGCCTGGAGAAGATCCCATCGGCAAACAGGTGGGGGTTGGGTCGACCAGGTATCCGGTACGGACGATCGTCGGCGTGGTCGCGGACATCAAGCAAGTGTCTCTGCGCGAAGTGCCTGCCCCAGCTATGTTTGTGCCCTATACCCAGAACGAGATCAAAACCTGGCCTTCGATGCCGACCTTGCAATATGCGGTTCACACGAAGGCCGATACAATCTCTATCGCCGGCAATATACGGGAAGCAGTCCATTCCATCGATCCGGATTTGCCTCTTGCAAACTTCGCGACGCTCACGACGCTTGTAGATACGTCGCTCACTGCCGACCGTTTCGCAGCGCTTCTCCTGGGCGCCTTCGGCATGCTGGCGCTCATCCTGTCTGCGATTGGCATGTATGGTGTCGTGTCTTACTCGGTGATGCAGCGTATTCCGGAGATCGGGATTCGCATCGCATTGGGGGCTCGACGGCATCAGATCCTTGTCATGGTGCTCGGACAGGGTTGCCGCCTTGCTGGCGCAGGAATAGCGATTGGACTGATTGCAGCGTTGACGACTACTCAGTTGATGACGCGCTTCCTGTATGGGGTCCAGCCGACAGATCTAACGACGCTTAGCGCGGTGTCGCTGCTTCTGCTGGCCGTCGCTCTACTGGCCTGCTATATCCCCGCCAGAAAGGCGATGCAGGTCGATCCGATGATCGCCCTGCGCTACGAATGAGGACCATTAGCGAGTGGCGCGCCTATCGGCTCCGTCATCGGACTGCTCCTCGGGGTCTTCACCAGCAGTCTGATGTCGCACCTTGTCGCTTACGCGACGCCTCGCGATCCGATGATTTTGGCTGGAGTGCTCCTCACCATGCTGCTTCTGGGCCTGCTCGCCACCTTTATCCCTGCACGGCGTACTCTCGCAATCGACCCAGCGCAGTTATTGCGAGAATAGAGGCAACCCGCGCCAAGTTTGGCGTCGCTGAGTGCGGATCGTCGTTCGACGGGATTGTCTCCCGATAGCCGACCACTCGGGAGTTGAGCGACGGCGTATCGCATCTCCGAGAAGCCGGTTAAACGTTCTTGTCGTCACTTGGCCGAATAGTCGCCTTTCCGGACAAGTGACCCTCAGCGTTTCGGGTGGCTCTGCTGGATGGATTCGGAAGTCCTACGCAATACGCAGATGTGATCCGCGCCGCACCTCGGCTCCTGGCACTTTCTCTGGCGCATGTTTGATTGCTTCAGTGTTGGGTGTGGCCTGCTTTAACGAACCTCCAAGCACCTTCTTCAGAGAATCCGACAAAGCATCGAGTATCTGCTCCCACAGCGTGCCGGTCACATAGGCTTCAACAACCTTGTAACGCATGGGTATCTGGTGTTCGTCGATTATCCGCACGGAATCCTGGCTATTGTGTTGCTTCCTCAGCGTGTACTCCAAGCCCTCGACCTTCGTCATGCCACGGCTTTCGAGGTAGTAGAGGACCATCGCTTTGGTTTGGTCGCATTTTCGCTCTGAGCTTCGTGCTCGTTCCTGCAAACGATTTGGCTCGCTCCGGCAATACAGGGTACGCGCTTCCATCATCCGCAGAAATCGGCCGATACGGTCAACCTTTTCGCCGTGCGCTCTACAGAATTCCTGGAAACGATCCAATCGCTCAGTGGAAGGCTGTCCTTCGCTTTCTTCCTCCTGTTGGATCTCCTCCAGGAGCTCGTCAAGTTCTGCATCGATTTCAAAGAGTGACTTTGACCCCGCAATTGAAGACATCTGACTTCACCTCTATGGTTTCTTAGATCAAGGATGTTCGGTGACAAGGGAGATTTGGTCTCCCCTGTCTCGATAATCAGGCAGCTTTCGGCAGCATCTCGCCGGCGATCTTCATCAGTTCCAGTTTGCGTTCAGCGTCTTCGGTCTTGCCGGCCACCCACGAGACGGCGTTTGAAAGCCGCCATGTCGTCCCTTCCGCAGGCAGGTTGTAGGTGTCTGGAGAGTTGTAGGCATCGATGACCGCATCCGTCTCGGACTTGAGCAAGAGCTTCCTGAGCGACTCCTTGGCGATGCTCGGATTCACTTCGGCATCGTTTGCCAATCGGATGGATTCCATGCGTCTACGCAGACCTTCAGCATTCAACTGAGTCCCGATGACATCCTTGAGTGCGCTTACTGTTGTCTCAGCGTCAAGATGGTAGGTCCTCTCGGAGTACAGCATCGAGTCGTCAAGCCGGCTTCCCAGGTGTACCTGTCGCATCTCCTCCTGCGTGATGGCAAGATTCGAGCACCAAATCCGGAGGAGATAAGCGCGTACAGACAGAGCTCCATTTCCAAAATCCGAGTTCTCAAGGCTTAATCCGTATGCGACCATCTCGCCCGGGATGGGCTCATAGACCTCCGGCATGATCGCTTGGAGAGCGATCTTGGTGTGCGTCACATATCCGTCATAGGGCAGTGCGCCTTTCTGTTGCACCGCCGAAGCGAAAGCCTCGACGATCGGTCTTGAATCCAGTCGCCGGTAGCGATCGGAAAGGAATCCGCGAACCTCTCCCTGAACGGAGCGCAGGAGGTAGCGATTCTTCGCCAAGCGATTGGCGAAGATCGTACTTAGGTTGTGAGCAAGCAACTCCTTCGCCCACCGCTCGGGCGTGGTCTGCAAGCTGTCAATGAACTTGATCGGCAGATCAGCCGTCTGTGCCATTTGCAGAACTGCATGCCGGTGCAGGCGCTGCTGGATCTTGCCCGCCAGGGGATCAGCGTAAGTGATCTGTACGCCACGGTCTTCTTCAGCGTCGAATGCCAGGTTGCCACCGGGCTGGAGGCGGTCGGCGGGTTGGTTGTTCATGACATGGTCGATGACTTCGCCGGCCTTTGTCCGGCCGCGAGTGATCAACTGTTCGAGCTTATGCGCAGCAGCAGTTTTAGACTCCATTGTGAGGAGCATGTGGGTTCTCCTTGTGGGTTTAGTGGGATAGAGATACAACTCCGGCGGTGTTCACCTGAACAGGAAGCTAGCGCCGCAACGCGCGGGGGAGGTGATCAAGCCTGAGTCGACGATTGGTCAACACGCAGGTGGGTGCGCTCTCCCTTGCTTCTGTAATCATTGGCAGTGCATTTTGCTGTGTTAGACTTGCCGCAATTCGCCGAAGGAGGTATTCCTGTTTTGGCTTCCAATCAAACCCCACAAAGATATAGAGAAATAGCCACGACGAGTCACCGTGGCACGGGAGTGTTCCTTCGTACGGGTGCGTCTGGCGAGACTCTTGTCACTCTGGAGCAAAATCTCAGTTATGAGGTTTGCGTGCGCCAAGGTCAGGGCTTCGTCGCATTCAAGTGGATACCCGCTACTGTTGCCAGTTTCTCCCAGGTTGCGGGGTCGCGATGCAGGCTCGTAGGTGAGCGCTGCACGGACAGCTGTGATGCGGACGGCTGCCTGTGCAACCCCGCCCGACAGCAGTGCGTAGACGCTTCTGGCAATACACAAATGCCGCCCAACACGGGTGGGCTCAAATCTGGCGATGAGAACGAACCCGCACTTGTCGAGATGTCGAGCCTGTATTCGAATCGGTAGAATCCTATGGCTGACGAGACGAGCGCGAGCAGCAACACCAAAACCACAGTCATCCTCGTCCTGGTGTATGTCGCACTGATTGGCTTGTCTTTCGTTGGGGCCTACAATTTCACGGTATGGGGCACTAATGACAGCCCTAAGAACTTTGCAGCGGTCGTCACAGTTTGCCTGACTGCTGCGAGCGCAGTCATGGGCGTGATCGTAAGCTTCCTCAGCTTGCAGAAGAATCAAAAATCAGCGATCGAACTCGAAACGCTCAAATCCGAATTGCAGAAGAAGGTCTTCTCGCAAAAGATTTGGACTGACCTCAGATTCGAACACGAGAAATCGAAGACGACTTCCGAAGGGACGGCTTACGCCAAGCTCTGGACCTCCACCGATTCCGCCTATCTTTCGCTCGCGAAGCTGGAGACCGGTAGCTGGAAACCCGAGGACAAGACCTTGATGGATGGTGTGCTGCTTGAAGCTCATTCGCAATTGGTCTACGCTCGGAGTCCCGATCATCAGACCCTATGGCTCAAGGTACGCCAACGTGCCCGCGATATATCCGAGAGAGCGGCCAAAGTGGATGCTAGTCAACAGCCCAAGCTTTGGCAGGACAATGTGGTGGAATTTGCTGGTCTTTGCACTCAGTTCAAGGACGTCGCAAGCGCCGAGATAAATCGCCCGCCTCCGCGCGAAGAACCGGTTGCTGTTCATGGCGACAGTACTTAGAATTGCGAGCATCCTGGCGTGGCAACGGAAAGGTATACCGGATGACGCGCAAGCAAGTCGGTCTGACGCTGGTTGCCATGGCCGTTCTCGGAGCTGCTGTTTTCATTCTTCCTCGCGTTCTCACACGAAACGCCGACCTTCGATCTAGCCTTGCCGCCGCCCTGAACCTCCCAAAAGATCGGGCAGCTGACTTTTTCATCAATCTGCCACCAGCGGCCTCCCGTTACCCCGGGACCATTCTGGCGACGGAAAAATTGTTCATCCTTAATCCCGCCGACGCGAACGATTCCGATCTGCACACGGGCAGCAGCTTTCAGCTCACCGCCGACGACCAGGTCGCTGGCAGTGCTTTGGGTTCGCTGGGAGTGCCGTGGCTCAACGAAGCGGCCTCAAGCAAACAGGAGGTTGGGTTAGAGCTTCAGGTCATCGACGGCAAGATACTGGAGATGGATATACCGGCCCTGAAGCGTAAACTGATGGCCTCCCAGGAGGCCCAGAGTGCAGCCAACAAAGGGACTGATCCCATCGTCATCACCAGGGCCTATGAAGGGCGCCTGACCTATCTCCTGAAGCGAAAGGGAAGCGATCAGGGTTCGGTCTGGGACAAGGCTGCCCAATCCAACCTCAATACCGAGCACTTCAGGATCGACGCAAGCCGCGCGCAACAAGGCGAGGTTCGGGTTGAGATGCTAGACCCGGTGATCTTTGCCTTTGAAGCCAGCAGCGCCCACTTTATACTGACCCATTTAGGCGTAGAACCGAGCGATGTTGTGCTCTCCCCGATACGCCCTCAACTGGACAAGGTCTCGAACGTACTACCAGCAGATAATCGGCCATCGGCCAATTGGGCTCTCGTGACGATCGCCTCCGGGCACTACCCCAAGCTGGCGATGCTTCGGCAGGACTGGAACGCTGATAGTGCGAGTCTGGTCGGCGCCACTCTTGCCCAGTATGGTCCTGCCGCCCAGTTGAATCTGGTGAGCACCGAGGATCAACCCCTTACTGAGCAAGGTGTGCATGACTTTCTCCGGAAGGTGGCAACGACTGTTCAGGCGAACCACAGCCGGTTTCTGGTCGCCTACTACGTCGGGCACACGATGACCTGGCCAAGCGGTGATATCGCACTCATCCTCGGCTCGGCTTCCCAAATACCGGCGAGTCTTCCTACTCGATCGCCAGAGTTAATCGATCAGGCTGTCGGCAGCAAGACCGGGGACCTCGCGCGCCTTGCCAACGCCATTGACGCGAATCTCGAGGCCCTCCCCGAAGGGTTCCTGCCCCTTCGCGAACTGTACGCGCAACTGGAACAGGCCCACATTCCTTTTGCGCTTATCGTTGATGGCTGTCTTCGCATGGATGAGTTCGAACGGATGCGCTCTGAACTTGGCATTACCTCAGACAAGGGCCAAAACGTCTTCTTTTATGCCGGCCCTGAAGGCGGAGCCGGAGATAGCCTCTCCCGACTCGGTGCCTTGCAGGAGCATGTCGCTGATACGCAGCCTTACCTACACTCTAAAAATGTAGTCCTGCTTGCGGCCAAGCCCGGGACCTACGCCAGCAGTCGACCGAGTCCCGACAACACTTGGAGTGAAGTCGGCCCCCTGGCCGCGCGCCTCACCGATCTTTATCGGGCGTCCCGTTTCGATGAAGATCGGCCAAGCCTGGCCGACTTGGTGGGAAGGGTTACGGACTTCAATGGGGTCGGCGAGATCTCGCCCACGGGTTCGATCAGTTGGAGCGACTCGACTCAATTCAAGAATCTGGCTGGAACGGTAAGTTATCCCGGAAGCTGACCAAAGCAATTGAAATTGTGCCAGAGCCCTGCCCGATGGCGAATTCCTAAGCCGCCTCGTCGAGGATCTCTTCGTCGTGAGCATCTTCTGCAATTTCGGACAGGATCTCATCCTCTTCTGTGCCATCGTCGTCAGGGTTGCTGCGGTGGGCTGCTGGCGGAGTTGGAACCGGCTGAGTCGGGTCCGGAGGAGCCGGTACATCGAAGAGGCTTGCTAGCTTGGGTGGCTCTGGCTTCTTCGGCTCGGCGGACTTCTGGGCGTCACCGACGGTCTTCTTTGCTTCGACCTTCGCGGGCTCACTCTTGGATTGCGTCTTCGATCGGGCGTCCGCTTTGGCTTGTTTGGCCGCTTCCTCCATCTCGGACTTCGCCTTCTCCAGGGTGTTTTTGAGTTGAAGGTGCGAAGCGACGAAACTAACGATGGTCGAAGACAATTCAGTGTCGAGTTCTTCGGCAGTGCCGGTCACACTGAGTGCGGTGGTGAGCGCGTCGTTGTCGCCGTCTTTGATCTTCTTCGGGACGATATTTACCCGGATTTGCTCCTCTTCAAGAAGTGTCACCGTCAGCAAGACTGCTCGCTGCCGCAGGATTGGAACAAGCTCTTTGAACATGGATGTATCTCCCTATGGGGTAGGTCGTTTGGTTTTGGATGCCCCTCTCATTGGCTTCTTGAGTTCAGGGGCATCCCAATGTGTTGTGGAGCGTCGTCCCAGTGCCAGGTTTTCGTTATAGGCTGCCGGATCATAGTCTCGTTGCCAGAGCAGGCGGTAGAGAGCATTTACTGCGGATTTCATCACGGCCTTCATCTCTTCATCTGAGATATGTGAGACATCCGCCCTGCCGCTGCAAACCGCGCAGGGCATTCCCGCATGCAAGTCTTCGATGGGGCCATTGCGAAATGCCAGGGCAACCAGCGCCTTCGCTTCCTGGGCAAGATCGAGATCGAGCGTCATCTTCATCGAGCGCCTCCGGTACGTTCCAACCATACCGCCGCTGCTCACGGAAGTCTCAATCCTTCTGTGAAGACTGCCGCAATTTCAAGGATCTCCTCCTCGTCCTCGACCAAAGCTCCAGATCGACGGGCAACGCGCTCATTTGTCCGGTCTTCGCATTGAAGAAGGCACCGTGATGGCTGAGTTTGCCGTAACGAAAGAGCCGCGCCAGCATCGCGAGCGCACTCGAAGCAAGAGTCTGATTGATAAATGGTTCTTGCCGGTCCAGTGCTTCAACAGCGGAACAACTGGGCAAAGGATCTTCGCCGCCCTCTGCATCGACTATCTCGGGATACAGTTCACTCACGGTACGCAGCCGATCGGCCCTCCTCCGGTTGCGCGAGTTCAGCGGCTGCCCGAGAACATACTGCCCGCTGGCGGCATTGTTGCCGAGATCGAGCCAATAGCCCGTCCGGCTAGCTCTCCCGGTCAATGCGCGCTCGATGGCCTTCCGGGCCGCACGGGTATCGACACAACCGATGACCAGGTCGGGAGGCTTGTCGCAATTCCGCTGCAGAGACCGCTCATGAAAATAGGTCGGCTCTGCCGACCACCTGATCCCCCAAAACAGGTTGATGCGATTGATCAGGACCGTGGCTTTATTCTGACCAATATCGGAGGCCGAGAACGGTTGCCGGACGCAGTTTGTTTCGGTCACAGTGTCGGCATCCATCATGGTGACTTCGAGGCCGTAAGGGTGTCCCCAGACCCGCATCGCCTGATCGAGATAGGGCAGACCCATCACGATCGCGCTGCCAGTACCTCCCGCTCCGATAACCACGACGCGGACCGGCTTGTGACGCAACATCTCCGCAGGTAGCGCGTGCTCGATGCGCATGCTACACCCTCTCTCCGCGCACGAACTGCGCGAGCGTCTGGGGCAGGGAAATCAGGGTCTCGCCCGGAAAGGCCTTGCGCTTATTTGCTAGCCCGCTCCACAAACCCTCGAAACCTCCCTCATGCCGCGTTAAGCGGCCGATGTTGGCATGTGTGAAGGCGCTTTCGTAAAAGCCGCGCTCCCATTCCGGGACGGCTGCCGCGGAGGCACTGTCGGGCCGTCTCATCGAACCGGTACAGACGACACCATTAGCTGAAAGGTTCCAGAAGGGAGCGACTGCGAGCTTTGTCGTCCCTTCAGGACGCTTGTTCTCGATCAGCGCTCGGATACTGAGTTCTCCGTTTGCAGCCCGCCACACCAGGGGAGGCTGGGGAAAGGTGCGTCCATTCAGATCGGCGGCCTTCCCTTCGGAGTTCTCATAGAACATCTGCCGTCGCCGCGCCGGAGTCCACCACACAATCATTCGATCCCCTTTGGAGAGGATGTTCTCCGGCAGCACCTCGGCAGCGACAGTGCCACCGAGAGACCGCACCAGGGACTGGACAAATGCAACAGTAAGAGGCTGTGCAGGACCAAGGGTGGGCGGGGCATCTTTCTGAACTATTGCCTCGTGCCGGGTAATGAAGCTGGTGTGATTGTCGCGATAGACCAGAAGCGCTTCACGCAACTCGAAGTGGTGATTCGCCCCGATCGCTGCCTGTACCTGCATGTCGTTTCTCCCATTGCTGAAGCTCCTCGACTAACTGGAAGAGTTCGTAGTTGAGGGCAACAAAACGCCCGACGATGCGCAGAGTGTGCTGTACCTCGTCCGGCTTTTGAGGTGAGAAGACCACGTGCAGCGCCGGTTCGCTCGTGCCCTCCAGCATGGATTGCCCCTCTTCGTCGAAGCAAGCCGTAATGGCGTCTCTCTCCTTGAAGGCGACGAGCAGAGACGGCAACGGCGGGCTATCGTAGTTCCCGTCTTCGATCCAGTCTCGCGATTGCTTCAGACGAATGCGGGAGAACCTCTGAATCTGTCGCAGCCGCTCGATCCAGGAACGATACCGACCATTGCGAAATCTCCAGAGCAGACGACGAGCATCGAGCTCCCAATTCTTGCTCCGGTGCTTCAGCGTATTCCGGATGCAGTCTGGCAACGCCTTCTCAATCTCCGGGAACTCGTACTGATCCAGATTCTCCGCGTCTTCTGAGTCGGCACACTCCCTCATTCGCTCTTCGAACATGAGGGCATCGTCATGGTTGTAGAGCCTCATCACCGGATAGAGCGTGTAGGTCAATACCCAGTAGAATGCGGCCCCCAGACCCGTGGCCTCTTCCTCGAGCGCATCGATCGCGGGCCCGATTTTGAGATAGCCGCAGCCGCTGCATTCGATCGTTACCGCCAGCTGTCCCTGTTCCAGCGATGCCCCATCGCCATCCCGTTCAACCAAGTCGCTCACTTGGAGGTGATATTCGACATTGCGCTGCAACAGATCGCCGCGCTCCGCTCCGATGCCGCTCATCATCGCGTGCTTCGCAAAGAGCAGGGAATTGCCTCCGCACTCTTGCCAGGTCTTCGGTGTCCCCATCTCCGCCCGTACCAGAGCTGCGCAGAGGTTAAAGAGCAATTCGGCATTGACCTCGTGGTTGTATTCGCTCTCAATGCCTTCGAGCGAAGGCAAAGCCTGCGGGAAAGCAGGGGCCAGTCCCGTCACCCCAGCGGGGGGAGCAACTGCGATGGCACATGGAGGCGCTGACTGTTGCTCTCCGTGTACCGGTTCAGCGCTTCTGAGACGAACCCGGCGAGATGAACGGACTCTTTGCATTTCAGGTGCCTCACGAGTAGTAGATTGGCTTCCGAGGGCGGTGCTGTCGCCTTTGCTGCAAGGAGCACTACCAATTCGTCCCGCGACATTTCGGACTGAGACATCGCTTACCCTTTCGAACCAATCGCGCGATTGAAGGTGTAGCGCAGCACATCGCCCATATCTTCAGGGCCGGTGAGCGATGCCGTAGCCATCTCCGGATAGGTCGGCGTGAGGAGATCCCTGACTTGTTCAACAGTCATTCCAGGCCCTGGATCAGGGATTCGAACACCGTTGTAGTAGAACTCCCGTAGAAGTGGCGCAGTTTTAAGGACAGTCATCTTTGTCTTCTCCTATGTAGGTCTCATTCGCGTCCCAAGTTGACTGGTTGGGTGATACTTCCACGCAAAGAAAAAGACCAGCCGAAGCTGGTCTCTTTCTTTTGCCGTTGTTGCGAACCGGTGATGATCGGCGTCGCTGGAAGGATTCTCCCACTGGCTACAATATCACCCTTCCTTCCTTTTTGAAGGGTGATTCGAGCACATGGTGCTGTGCTCTAGGGCAGGGAATTGAGACTGCCTTCCCTCATCCAAAGAGCTTCATCTGATCGCCGACCACATAGCCACTTGGCCAGATGGACTCGCTCTGCGGCTTCTTTGCTTGGGAGTGGACAAGCGTGAGCGTTGGAACCAGCTGCGCTATCGGCAGAGAAAGATCCGTTAAGGCCAAAGGCTCCGACTGTTCCGGACCTGAGTGTGAGCCGAACGCCGCACTCGCGTCTGCCTGAATCAATCGCTCGCGTCTTAGTTCGCCCCAAACCGCATCCGCAGATTCGCCAATCCTGCCTTTCTCGACCAGCTCTCGCGCCATGGCGGCCATCATGTCGTCCTCGGCGTCCATCGAATGGATTCCTTCACCGGAGAACTTACCCTCCATCATCAGGGCCACAAGCATCTTTCTTCCCATCAGACGTAGACAGGTCATTTGGGTGCTGAGCGCGTAGATGAAAAATTTCACTCGGACACCAAGATGTTGACCGATGCGCCACGATCGGCGCGATGCCTGCCGCAGGGTATGGAGCGAGTAGCCGGTCTCATAGAAGTAGAGCGTTGGAAACCAGAGCAGATCGAGTCCGGTCTCCACAAGCTTCGGATGACAAATGACGACATCGACGCCATCCTTGACTTGCTTTTCATACCAAAGCTCCCGGCGAAGCGTTGGAACCGACGGACGCAGGACTGCTACGCGGAAGCCTGCCTGAATCAAAATCCGTTCCAGACGTGCGGCGACATCGTACTCGCCAGTGAAGGTCGCATATACCTGGCAGCGCCTGCCTTGTCGAAGTTCCTCGCGGATGTCTTCGACCAGTCTGCGTTCCTTTGGGAAGATGGACTCCTCAGGCAGGTCCGGGGCCGTCGTCACCAGAAATGGGACGAGCCGGCCCTCCTGAGGATCGAAACGTTTGCCCCAGATCTCGCCGACGCCAAAGGGATGGTCAGGATAGAGCAAAAGCCGGTGGAGCATGAGGCTCATGAGGCTCCTGTTTCCACGATTGTCCTTGAGTGCTAACGTGATGTCCTTCTCGATGTCGGCATAGGCGCCACCGAGATCTGCATCCATATCGACCTCAACCACACTCTCCTCATAGCTGGGGAGATGGTCAGCAATGTCTTCGAGCGTGACAAAGGCCGTCGATCCCATCAGAAACTTGCCGAAGAGCAGTGGGGATGCCCCCGGCTTTCGCCCTAATCGAACTGTGCTCCGTGCCGCCCGCGTGCACGCGTTGTCTATGTCGGGAATTCTTTCGACGGATTCCAGCACACCATAGACCGACTGAAAGTCCCCGCGACCCTGACTGCCCGCCTCGAATCCCTCTGACACCATCTTCCGCGGCTCCATGCGGTAAAAGATATTGAACAGATCGTCCGCATAGCCACCCATCATTGTTCCTGTCAGTCCGATCAACTTGCGCGCACACCGTCTGAGAACATCGAGATTGTTGCCCTGAGCGGTATCGTTGGCGAGTTGATGGAGTTCGTCGGCGATAGAGTAGTCCCACCAACCCTTCATGTAACGGCCGATGTACTCGAGCGGCGCCATGCGTTGTATCTTGTTGCTGTCCGCTTCCCAGAGGGCTGAGTGGCCCTGTGTCCCATCCTTCGCGCGATGGAAGG
This sequence comes from uncultured Acidobacteriaceae bacterium, assembly GCA_963841335.1. Taxonomy (GTDB): domain Bacteria; phylum Acidobacteriota; class Terriglobia; order Terriglobales; family Acidobacteriaceae; genus Edaphobacter. The sequence continues at coordinate 528,525 of CAWJCF010000002.1, forward strand.
TCTCGGAGATCTTTACGTCGTCGAAGTCCGCCCGGCGCAGGTAGCCACCGTCCGGTGCTGGAATGGATTGTCCGGTATCCGGATTGGTGACAGTAGACCGCCATCGTCCGGACTTGGGTTCGCTGTAAGCGTGTTTCCAGAAGTAACCGAGCTTCCCGGTCTCTTTGCTGACGATGAAGTACGCAGGGACGGAGCAGATCTTCTTCCAGCCCCTCCGTCTCATCCTGCGTAATTCGGAGAGAGTGGTCTTCATTCCTTTGTGGACGGCATGACCATTGCGAAGCTGCAGTTCGACGATGCCGTGCGGGCGCGCAGGGTCGCCGCCATTCCGGAGATCGCAGAGAATGAAGGCCCGCGCGTGCGGGACCGTCACGAGCACCTCGCGCGCCCACTTCAGCACCAGGTGCGGCGGACACATTGCGATGGCAGTGTACGGCCTCCCATTGGCATGTGCATGTGCAGTACCTACAGACATGAGAGTCTTGCCGGTGCCGCACTCCCCGACGATACGAGCGGAGTTAGCGATATTGAGATACTTGACCAGGCCGGTGATGGTCATGGCTTGTGCTGGCAGAGGTTTACGCAGCAGCGTCTTTAGCGCAGGCGCGATAGGGTCCTTGGGCCCTTGCAGCGGAGGGTACATCTCAACGAGGCGGGAGCCGAGCTCCGAGCTGAAGGTGCGTAGGTACTCATAGTAATTTTCCAAGATTGCCTCCCCTGAGTGCAAAAAGAATAGGCCAGCGGGTTGCTGGCCTACGGGTCTGATCACATATCGTGACTTCGGCGCGATGCCGATTGTTGTCAAGACGTTGGAGTGGGGCGACTGGGGAGCAAGGAGGCTGTCAGATCAGACTCGATCTTGGGAGGTTCTACCGGCGATATTTGTGTCCAAAGGTATTAGCGCTCATGTAGTTCATCTCGGTTGACGCTGTGGACTCCACCCAAACGAAATCGTCGATCCATCATAGCCAACGCGGATCGGCGAGCACTCTCGTACGCCTCTTCTGCAACTACCAAGAGTTCGATCTGCTCCTCTGATAGCTCGCTGATGGAAGCGGAGCGCTGCGCTGCCAAGACCTTCGCCTTCTTGATGGTTTGAGCACTCGAGCACACGGTGACATTTTGCTTTCGTGTTTGGCTCATGACGGCTCTTCTCCCTGACACACGTGGGACGCGGAGCACGTGCCAAAACGTGTAGTTCCAGTGTGGGAGATGGCGAGGTTCTCGGCAAGCAGAATCTGCGGCCCCTTTCTGCAGGCCCAGGACCTAAATCGTTGCTAAAGAATGCTTTACGTCGAACAATGGCCAGGAAACCGGGCCGTTCTTTTCCGGGAAGGCAAGCTTGCCGTCTGCACAAGCGCGGCCAATCTGCTCCAGCAATTCTTCCCGGGTAGCATTAATGACGACAGGATCGCAGCCGATCCCATCCAGCGATTTGATCTTCTGATCGCGACGAAGCTCTGCGAGAATTTGACTCCCCCAGCGAGGATCGGCGGGCAGTCCCAACAGGCTCACGAGTGTGGCCCACACCAAGTCTCGGGTATGCGGCTGATAGTTAAGCACAAAGGTCTGGCCCGCGCTGCCGTTTCCATGAAGAGGTGCAGAGGTGGCAATGAGGTGCCGAAGCGATTGTTTGCGGTCTCGCAGGGTGAGGGACCCCCGGTAGCAGAAGACGTCCTTACCAAAGCCAGTTACCTGTTTCTTTCCGTCCGGAAAGGTTAGCTCGAAGGTGTGGTTTTCGTGGATCGCTGCCGTGATAGCACCGACCTCGGCATCGTTGCCAAACAAGCTGAGAAGGTGGGCTTGTCTCCCCTCTCCCATATATCGATCGACATGAAGGAAGATGCGTGTGCTGGTCTTTTCGGTGTTGCGTTTGTATTCAAGCCGCCCCAATCGCAGGTGTGCGTTCTGCATTCTCTGCCTCTTTCTTCGACTCCGTGAGCACCAGCGTCCGGCCGTCTTCGTAGACCAGGGCCAGTTCGTTCGAGAAGCGTTCGCGCTTGTGAATCTCCCTGAATCCCTTCTCCTTCACTTCGAACGTGGTGACGTGCTTCACGGAACGCCAACGGGCGAGGTGACGATCGACCCCCTGGCCGAACACCCCGTTCAACAGGCCAGCGGTGCAGAGGAGCCCAACATGTCCACCGTGCAGCGGAGTGATGGGCCTGCCTCCGGCCATCCCTTCCTTCGGTAGCAGAAAGGCTTCGACCTTCTTCCACGCGGATGAGCAGACGGCGAGGTCCTCCAGTTGATCGAGCGGCAAGCCGCGATAGACAAGTTCTGCTAGCCGGGTGGCCGGAACTTCGTAGGGCTGTTCTTCGCCTGTCAGGTTCGGAAGCGGGTTCTTCCAGATTGCCTTAGTAAGCAACTCCTGGTTTCGGTTGTACGCCTCTCCCGTCATCTTCTTTCGTATTCCAATAAATGCAACCTGGTCGAAGCGATCGGACTCAGGATCAGTTAGACGGAAGACATGGAACGAGGTGAAATTTGCGGCTAACAATTGGGCGCAGGCATACAGTCGTTCGTGCGGAACCACCATGAGAAGCACCCCACCGTAAACGAGCCAGCGGTAAGTGTGCTCCAGAAACAGGTATTCCATACGCTTGTTATCCATCGAGCCTATCTCGGAATCGTAGGGAGGGTTGAGGTAAAGAAGTGAAAAGCTTTCAACCTTCGCTTGAGCATCGAAAACATTTCCGTGAACTGTTTCTATACCGGCATCCCTTGCCGATATTGCGCGATCAGCATCGAGTTCGATCCCGTAGCGGGATACAATAGCGCCCATAGTGAGTTGCATGAGGGCGGCGCCCGTTCCGACACAGGGATCGAGTACGCTCACCATCTCGGCTGGGTACTTCAGAAGGTTTCGCAAGCGTGTACCCTCTGCCTCGGGCAAGGGGTAATAACCGAGTTTAATGCGACCGACATTTCTCATAAGCTCCCCAAGGCGGAGACAATCCATCAGACCGGTATTTCCACCGCATTTTTGGCCCCACGTGAATTTTCAACTTCCGGTTTGCCCGTAATCCGCCCAGACCCCCAGAAATCTGGAAAGTCTTGTGTCCGCGCTGTTCGGTGAGTGAGTTGCCGATTTCGCGAAAACTGACCCAGTAATGACAGACCGGGAAAGAATCTTCTGTGTGATCAAAGCGAAAGTCGTCGAGAGACGGGTTCCACTTTGGCAGTTCCGGACTCACACCCTTTTTGGAATACTTTCCTTGACAGATTAGGAGAGATGGCAATAGTCTCCTAATCATCTTAGGAGTAAGTGTGACGATCCAAGCCCAATTACTTCCTGGCACTCTCGATCTCCTCATTTTGAGGGCCGTCTCTCTCGGTCCCCTGCATGGGTACGGCGTTCTTCTGCGCATCGAGCAGATCTCCGGCCACGCCTTACTCATCGAACAGGGCGCGCTCTATCCTGGCTTATTTCGCCTGGTGCGTCAGGGATTACTCAAGGCAAGCTGGGGCACGTCTGAGAACAATCGCCGCGCCAAGTTCTACGAACTCACCACCGCGGGCCGCAAACGTTTGCGCGAGGAAACAGAGGGCTGGAATCGTCTCGCAGCGGCCATCGCTTCCGCCCTTGCCGTGCAGCCGGAGGAAGTATGAAACTCTTAGCCTCCCTTCGCTCCCTGATCTTCAGTTCTTTTCAACGTTCTCAGATTGAGGACGAACTAGAGGGCGAGCTACGTTCGCATATCCAACACCGTGCCGACGATCTCGAGCGTTCCGGTCTTCCCCGCGCAGAAGCCGAGCGCCGCGCGCGCATCGAGTTTGGTGGCTATCAGCGGTTCAAGGAGGAGAGTCGTCAAGCGATCGGCGGCCAATTCATCGAAACCCTCTTGCAAGACGTACGCTTTGGTCTCCGCATGATGCGCAAGAATCCCGGTTTCACCACTGTCGCCGTTCTGACACTGGCGTTGGGAATCGGGGCGAACGCGGTCGCTTCGTCCAAGATAATGGCTCTTACACAGGATTGCAGTTTTGCCACAAAGTTTACAAACGCCTTGGACATTCCTCTTTGCCATTTCAGAGGGGGCCGCCCTCGTTAAAAGTAACGTTCCCAATTGGGAACCTCTTCTCCAAGAAGCTTCAATAGCATTAGTCCCCGTCCGGTCAATCTGGCGCTGTAGTTGGTAATGGGCACCTGACGTGCTTCAGTTTGGATTATTTGCGCCAAGCCAAATCCCTGAAGGCGCATGCAAATCCCCAATCCTTCCTCGCGACTAAATCTGTCACCATCAGTCTCTTTTCCTAACGACTTCGCCATCTGGACTGCAAGCTCGTGAGCACGTTGGATAAACGTGTTCGGATGGAGAGTGGGTTGGTTGGCGGGAGGGCTTTGGCTCACCTGCATCCAATCGCTAGACTTGTTCATTACCTTATTTAGTACCTTGAGGCCAAGAATGTCAGTTTCATTCAACCTCTCAATGTCCTGGATAAAGCTCACGAGGTCCGTGACTTTGGTGTCACCAACTACAGCGTTACATATGGTGCTCACATAGCGGCCTCGCTTCAGATCATCGAAGAAATTAGCGTCGTTGATCATCGCGAGCTGAATAGCCGCCTTCAAGTCCTCTTGTTGGACGGGCGTCGCCTTCTGCTCGTCTGCTCGTCGTTCGAACGCTTGTTCCAATTGCTTCACTCGCCTAACGAGTTCATCCACAAAAGCTAGTGCTCTCGGTAAACGGTTATTAGGGAGAAGCCGTTGTGCTGCACCGAGAACGGCGCTCGCGAATGCGAGATGCGGAATTCCAGCAGCCCCAGCGAACCCCAGTGCTGTAGTAGAGACGTTGAGGACCAAGCTTGCTGTCGAAGATTCATCCTCCGGGTACTGTTGGTTAATGGCATCGAATGGTTCATTGATCGCCACCTCACGCCTCTTTCTCGGCCATTGTAAGAATCCTCTATTCGTAAGGTCAGTGAGAGGCTCTAACCTCCGGCATCCCCGCCATAAGGCCGTCGAGTCTGACCTTTCAATCCAATCTCTTCGGGCGCCGCAGAAAATGTTCATTTGTTAAATTCTAGCGTCCCACATCGCGAAAACTTTCCGATGCTTTCCGACAATCCAAGGCTTGGGAGTTGACCGACTCCGCCGCGCGATTGGAACGTTTTGGAACGTAATCAGTGCTGAAAGGACTTGTAAGTTGTTTAGAATGTGGTGGCCAGAGACGCTACCGCATTAGCGTTTCATGGCCATTATTTTCAATGATTTATGGCATAGGAATTAAGAAGTTGCCCCCAAATCTGCCCCCCATTTTACCTATTCGCGCGGAGATCCAAATTACTCCTAACCCTGACGTCACTAGTTCAAACCCAGCCTTTACGACCATGACTCTTTCCTCAGTTTCTCCCCGCGTCTGATTCAGCACGATGAGAACGGCATCAAGTTTCTCGCGCTTTTTTTCTGGACTTCCCGTGAGGCCTTTCGGAACGCAAACCCGGCCCATACATGGATTCAATGAACGCCGCCAACTTGCCTGACTACAACGGAAATTACCTTTGCTGGAGTTGTGTGGCGAGGACTTCCTGCAAGCCGAATCCGGAAAGAAGGCAACAAGGCGAAGTGCTCATTTTGCGGGAAGACACGGAAGGCGTTAGTTATCGAGGAACTCGGCAACGAGCTGACGTTCGAATCCCATTTCAGGCGCACGTGACCGTACTGAATGCAATCAATTCTGCCACCCAGTGCAACGGAATCCCGCCATCGATGCAGATATATGCTGCCACTGGTTGCAATGAAATGCTGCCACTTGTCGTTCCAAATATCATCCACGCCGAAGGCGTGGATGGTGTGGCTTCAAGTGGCAGACGGCACTCAAGCAGAGCGTCACCATAAGGGTTTTATCAGTATATATAGATCGTTAGCGTACTTTATCGTCCGAATTCTGCGACAACCCCCACTAAGACGAGGTTCGACTCTGATGTCGACTGTGGCCGAAAGGGCCAAAGCAGAATTTGTGTTTGACGGATTCTACTTGTTCAACATGCATGAGATCGTTGGCGGCAGAATTCACAAGCGCAATATTGCGCAGGCAGAGAAATCTGGAATCTTCAAGCTGCGCCCGCGATCTGGAATGCAGTCCTTGCTGCATAAACCACTGTCTCTCTAGTAGCCTTAACGTGCATACCTCAATATTTGCACCACCTCTTCTTTCACTATTTCACTGTTAGAGCGAAGCTAAACGTCTCAGGCACATTTCCGTTACCGCTCGTCGGGATCGCTGTCGTCCCGTTTGGAGTACCCGTAAAAGTAATCGTGACATTCGCCGTTCCAGCAGGTGTTTGACTAGGGTTCATTGATCCACAACCACTCAGCGAGAGCAGTCCTATTCCGAATAGCAGAAGCACGGCTATCGTGGGGAGCATCCCCCGCGCCAGGACCTTGCGTTGCCGCCACGCCCCTAGTATCAGAAAACCGCCAAAAGGGAGCAGCAACGACGCCACAGTGGATGCAGGAGCCTGGTCCGTCGTGATAGTGACTGTGACATTCTGCACTGCGGTGTTGGTGCCCGTGAACGCCACCGTGGCGGGAACAAACGCGCATTGAGTATTGGCAGGGAGCCCGCTGCAGGCCATGTCCACGCCACCGACGTATCCGCTGATTGGCTGAATACCGATCGTTGCACTGACAGATCCCGGAGACGACACCGTCAGCGCAGTCGGGAGGTTCGATACAACATACTGCGGAGCCAGAATGGCGATCATCGTCGAACCCGAACTGGATGCCGCAAATCCTGAGTCGCCACTGTAGAACGCCGTCACCGCATACGTGCCCGCTGGTAGGGTGGACGTCGTCACGCTCGCCACACCTGTGGAATTGTTCACCACAGCCGTTGCGAGCGTCGTTCCATTGCTCACAAAGTTCACCGTACCCGTGGGTTTGCTGGATGACACCGACGAGCTGACATCCGCCGTCAACGTCACGCTTGTTCCGGGAGGCACAGGCGTGGTGCTGGATACAGTACTGACAAGTGAAGTCGTCGTGGGTGCGAGCGTGACGACGACGGTTACGGCAGCCGCGGTGCTGCCCGCATAGTTGTCATCACCGCTATACGTAGCTCCAATGGTGTTCGACTGTGCTGGCAGGCCAGTGATGCTTGTTGATGCGCTGCCATTGACCAGGTTCACGGTTGCATAGGTCGTCCCGTTCACCAGGAACGTGACTGTTCCGGTCGGTGCCACTGTTGAACCGGTTGGAAGGGAAACAGTCGCGGTGGTGGCAACAGCCGTCCCGTAACTTACGGTACCGGTAGGACTCGTCGTTGCCGTCAGCGTCGTCAGCGGAAGATCGGTGCCAACACCTATGAAGCTTCCGCTGACAGCAAGTGCATTCACCGCGTTTGAGTTCACGGCAAGTGTCTCGATGCGCGTGCCGGTCGTCGTCGGCGTAAATACGCCAGAGATGTCGCAAACACCGCCCGCAGCAAGCGAGCCGCCACCCACGCAGGCATTCGACGCCGGGCTGCTCACCGCAAAGTCGCCGGTATCGCCCGAAGTGCTATCCAACATTGCACCAAACGTGAGCGAGGTATCGCCATCATTGCTTAGCGTAAGACTCTGCGCCGCGCTCGAGGAGCCAGAGTTCACGTTCCCGAAGTTGAGAAGCCCGCTGGTGCGCTCTATGCGATCCACCGTTGCGCCGGTAGCGTCCGCTACGTAGAGATTGCCGGCGCTATCCGCAGCTACCCCAGAAAGGCGCGCGAACCCGCTGCCGAGTGACGTCGTCGCATTCGTATTGTAACTTCCGCCGCTATACGCAATGCGAAGCACCGTCGCTGCGCCACTCTGCACAACATAGAGGCTGCCGGAATCATCTAACGCAAGAGACCCCGGGGCATTCAGCCCGCTCACGATGACGCTGGTCGCCGCGCCGCTGATCTCGGTGACGGTGCCCGCGCTGCTGTCCGCAACATAAATATTTCCGTTGCTATCAACCGCAAGCCCGCTCGGCGCCGTGAAGCCGCTCCCTACCGCAACCTGGTCATAGTAGTTCAACGACCCCGCCTGGTTCGGAACGCGAAGCACCGTGCCAGCGTCTTTATTCGCAATGTACAGGCTGCCATCCTGGCCAAACACCAGCCCCACAGGCGCATTTAATCCCGAGACAACCACGGACGCGGTGCCGAAGCCCGAAGCCGTATACGGAATCTCCACAACAGTATTTGCGCCGGTGTTCGCCACATACACACTGCCATCCGCCGCAACGGTGATTCCGCTTGGCTGCGAAAGTCCGGTCGCGATCGTCGCCGCGGTCGCGCTTCCGGCCGCAAGATACGAGACCGTACCAGCCGCACTATCGACAACGAACACCGCGCCAGTCGCATCCACGGCAATGGCCGCCGGAGTCCGCCAATCGCTTCCCAGTGCCGTCTGCGTTCCCGGATCTACGACAAGCCCCGGCCCCGAACCACGCGCGCCGACACTCACAGTTCCAACTGTGCCGCTCGCTGCGGAGAGGACAACCGCGCCATCTCTCGAACCCAGTGCACTCGGCATAAACGTCAGGTTGATCGTGCAGCTTCCTCCCACGGGATAGGGTGTCGATGTGTTCAGCGCGCAGCTTCCCGTACCGGCGTTTGTAATCTCCGTCGATGTTCCAGTGGCGGACGCATAGCGAATTCCAGTCAATGTTTCAGCAGTGTTGAACACCACATTTACGGTCTGCGTCCCCGCAGCACTCCCCACAACCGACGTGCCGAACTGCACATTGCCGATCAGGTTCTTGAAGATGTTCGTCCCATCGGTCGTATAGATCGTTCCATCCACACCGACAGCTACATCTTCCTGCGAATTGCTCGCAAGCACCGTAAAGGCACTCGCCCCAGCGAGCGTCCCGTTAAGGAACGGCACCTCGATGATGCCGCTATCCGTCGACACAAACACGTTCCCCGAAGCATCCGCCCGCAGGCCAATAATCGTGTTGAATGTCCCTGCCACTGCCACTGGTGTGTTCGCGTTCACCGGCAAGCTATACAGAGCACCACCTAACGTATAGGCCAAGTCGCCCGCGGCATCCGCGGCAATATTCGAGTTCGCATCGAGCGTCACGCCGCTCACGGTCGAGCAAACATTGGCAGGCGTAATCTTGAACAGCGACGTCTCGTTATTGCCGGCCGTATACACATTCCCGTGCCCATCGGTCGCGACATCCTGAGTTCCCAGGTAGCCGTTGTCAAGCGAGCTACATGCCGCCAGCACGTCGGTCGCCGCGCCTCCTCCCACTGGCACTTGCCACAAATGTCCGCCATAGTCGGTCATGTAGGCATAGGTGCCGTTCGTCGCAACACCCTTTGGGAAAGACCCCCCGCCTTGAGGCGTCGTAAAGAGCGTAATCTCTGCACCGCCGTTCGCCGGCTTCTCGGCAAGGATTCCGGACGTCGGGCGCGTGAAGAAAATATCGCCGTTCGCATCGACTGCCAGCGAGGTCGCACTCGCAAGATCGGTGTAAGGCACAGTCTGCGACGAAGTAGCAGCGGCGGGAACGGTGAACGATTGCGCCGGCGCTCGCAGGCCAACAGCCAACATAGAGAGCCCGGGTGCAAGCACGAGCAGAGAACATTTCTTACTGAAAAAATTACGCATAACGGCTCCTCGAGATCCTTTTGCTGCCTCAGAACGTGAACTTTGCGGCGACTTCGACAATGCGACGCCCTTCTTTGATCGTCGACGTGCCGAAACCCGGCGCTGCCGTGGCCGACGCTGGATTCGCTGTATATCCGTTCGCCGAAAGATTGCTGAGATTCAGCTGGATCTCCTGCGGAAACGATGTCGAATACGTCGTCAAAGGATGATTCAGGAAGTTGAACGCTGCGAACCGGAACTGCAGGTTCTTCTTATCTGGCAAAGGCACATTCCGTACCAGAGTCAGATCGCTGTTGAAGAACGCCGGCCCATGAACGTACGGATAGTTGAACGGTCCATTCTGTCCAATCTGCGGAAGCTGGAAACACGCCGGGTTCACATATTGATGAGCTGCGGTATGCACTGCGGGATTGCACGTCAATATCGGTTGCAGTTGCACATCAGGTGTTCCGAGGAACGTCTTGTTGTCGACATTCAGCTGCGTCCCGCCGCTCGGCCCAAGCTTGCCTACAAGATTGAAGTTCGCATAATACGTTGCCTGGAGGTTAGGTCCGCTCTGCAACGAGGTAATGCCCGACACAGCCCAATGATTGAGCGCAATGCGCAGCGCACGTGCCCCATGGTATGAAACGCCTTGGTCGTAGCTGTAACTCGCATTGAAGATGTGTGTATGGTCAAACGCAAGCACGCCATAATTGTTGCGAATATCGGTCGCGTCCACCGCGTTGCCGTTGTAGTAGCCGTCTTTTATGCCGAGCGCTTTGCTCCAGGTGTAGTTCAACCCATAGGTAAGACGACCACTTTGCTTGTTCCAGCCCGCCTGTAGGCCGTTGTAATACGAGTAGAGTATGTGCCGCGTCTCATAGACATCTCCCAGCTTGTTATATGGCCTGTAGTCATTCACCTGTGTCGTTCCAAGGCTGTCGATGAGCCCCAGCGGAACGACGGCCCCCGTCACGGGATCAGGCCGAAAGAACGCGCCAGTAGGAACGGGATTGATGTTCTGCAGCGAAAGCGTCAGGTTGTCAACATTCTGTGCCGTCAGATGGCGTCCCTGGTTTCCGACATACGCAATTTCAATCTGCGAATTCTTAGGCAGGGTCTGGTCGAGCGTGAGGCTGTACGTGTAGGTCAGTGGCTGCTCATTGTCATTGCGATCGAGTACGTAATTGTTCGTCGTGGCCGAGCCGCTTGAGAAATTGCCCGTGCCGACTGCGGCGCCAACGTTTGTCGCGCCGACCTGGTTCAAATCGATGCCCGCGCCGCCGGAGATCGTCGTCACCACAACGCCCTGTGCCTGCGCGGCCGCGAGCTGCACGACGTTCCAGTTGTCATGATTGCGATACATACCCCAACCGCCGCGGATTACCGTCTGGCCATTGCCGTGAGCATCAAACGAGACACCAACGCGTGGCTCGTAGAACGCAAAGCGCGCAGCAGCGCCAGAATTCGGTATCGCGCTGTTGATGCCGTGATAGGTGAAACCCTGGTGCGCGCTTGTCGGATTGCCAGCCGTCGTCGGATCAAACACCGCAATCCCGACGCCATGCGCATCATTCCACGGGCCTAGATGTTCAAAGCGAAGGCCGTACTCCAAAGTGAGGCGCGGCGATACCTTCCATGAATCTGTCAGATACCAGTCGATGTTCCAGAAGTAAAGGTTCTGTTGCGGCTCCGCGCTCTGCTGGTTGAACTGCTCGATCATGCCCTCAAGAAAATTCGCCAGATAGTTTCCGCTGGTCGTAACCTGGGTACCATTGGGATTTGTATACGTGGGGCCATAGAAATAGTCCGCGAGGCGGCCACTGGTGCTCGATACGGACGATTCCAGCCGTTGATTGTTGACGACCTTCTGTATATAACCACCTGCCTTCAGCGTGTGCGACTTCAGCAGGAAGGTGAAGTTGTCCGTCACCGAAGGTTGCGCCTTGCGCGCTAATGGCTGGCCCGGGGTGAAGTCGGGAATCAGCGAAATTGGAAGTCCGTCAAGGCCGTAGTCACCGAGCTGCGGATACTGTGTGCTATTGAAGAGTGGCGCTCCGCTCGAGTTCGAAAGTCCCGAGTCGGTTGTCGGATAGCCAATCGTGGTCTTCTGCAGCGCAGAGAGATTCTTTGCTACAAATCCCTGCGTCAACCAGGTCATATTGGCCTGCAGTTCGTTCGTCATCCGCGGAGAAAGAACCACCGTAAGGTTCACACCTCCCGTCTGAGAGTTCTCCGTGCTCAGCAAACCGCCGCCGGGTGTATCAATGCCTCCCATGGGCGCTGTCTGTGCAGGCGAATAGAACGGCACCTCGGGCACGCCCTGCTGTCCACGTTCCACGTTGTACGTCCCGAACAGCTTCACCCTGTCCGAAAAGGAATAGTCCATTCGTGCGCGCGCCTGCCACAGATCGTTGTCGACCAGGTTCGTATGGTAATAATTGAAACCGTTCAACGGCGCGCTGTTGGGTAATGGAAGAGTGCTGAGCAACGCCGCCGTGGCCGGATCGAAATAATTAGATGCGATCTGCCCGTTGCCGATGGTATGCCCGTCGCGCGTCGCGGTCGGCACCGTAGCAATGTTGTTGTAGCTTGCATTGACGATGTTAGACGTTCCGTTCGGATTGCACGAGCTGATGACGCCAACGCCAAGGTACGCCTGCAATTCGGTGCAACTGAAGTCTCCCTTGCGCATCTTCGCCGTCGGCACCAGCGCATGATCGATTGCTTGAGAAGCGTTTCCATACGCATAGATATTCCGCTGCGCATATTCTTCGCCGCCCAGAAAGAACGTGAGTTTTTTCGAGTGATTAAAGTTCGTTCCCGGAATGTTCACCGGCCCGCTCAGGTTGCCGCCCGGATAGACGTAACGATCCGTCGGCTTCAACTGACCTTCGTACTTCTGCAGCCAATCCTGTGCGTTCAACTGGTAGGTGCGCGCATACGCATACAGCTCTCCATGGAAGCTTTGCGTGCCCGACTTGCCAACCGCATTCACCACGATAGGACCGTTCGAAGTCTCCGCGGTGAAGTTCGAGGTCTGCACCTTCACTTCTTCCACCATGTCGGAGTTCACGTTTTGCGTCGAATCGCCGTAGTTGCCCGGGTCGGAGATGTTCGCGCCATCGGAAAGCAACGTCACGCCGTTGGCCCCATTGCCATTGGCCGAATAGGATCGGAGCGCGCCGGTAATGCTTACCTGGGACGGGTCGTACTGCGTGTTATCGATCGCGCCCGAGGTTTGCGCAATGCCGAATCCCGGCAGTATCTTCACGAGTTCGCCAACGTCGCGGCCTTCCACCGAAAGCTTCTGAATATCCTTGCCCGTAATCAGCGTGCTGCGCTCGCCCGAGTTCACTAGGCCCACGTCGCTCGTGGAAACATTCACCACCTGCGTCACCTCACCCGCGCGCAGCTTGATGCTGGTAAGGTTCTGGCTATCCTGCGGATTTAGATGAATGTCCTTGATGACGTTTGTCTGAAAGCCCGCGAAGCTCACCGCGATTGTGTAATCACCCGTAGGCACGGCCGCGAAGACGAAGCTGCCGCCGGAGTTGCTCTTGGTGGTGCGCACGCTGCCATTGCCAGTATTGGTCAGCGTGACGGCGGCGCCGGGAATAATCGCGCCCGTATCGTCCACCACGTTGCCGCTCAGTGTCGCAGTCGTCGTTTGCCCAAATGAAGTGCCAGCCAGCATTGAGAGAAAGACAAGCAGAAGCAATCCTGCCAGGAAACGTCGCGGCCTTCGCGCGCCGTCTGTTCGTTGTTTGTTAGGGTACTGCATCAAATTGCCTCCAGAGATCAAAACCATTTCTGCCTGCGGCCGGCTTCTACGGCAGTGCGTTGCCGTTGTCCCATATTTCATTGCGGCCGCACCGCGATGAAGTCGATGTTCGCCAAACTACCCGTTGGCCCTGCCGAATCCGTCACCAGTGCGATCGTGTGTTGCCCTGCTGGCAAATGCACCGTCGGCGAGTTCACCTCGCGCCACACATTCGCGCCACCCGTATCCGGCATGGCGAAAGGCTTCGAGAGCGGCTTCTGGTCCATATTGAAATGCAGACTTCCGCCGGGCCGGGCCGATGCCGCGCGCACCGCAAAAATGTAGTTTCCATCCTGCGCTACGTTCACGGAGTAATTGATATAGCGGCCTGCCTTCAGCCCCGCGACGAAGTATCCCGAAGCACTCTGCGCCGTGTCCTTCGCGTCAGGAATCTGTTCCACCACAGGCCCCGCGTCGCCAAACTCCGCGCTGTACGAATAGCCCGTTCCCCCCGTATCAAACTCCTCCGCCTGTACCACGCCAGGCAGCATCCGCGCCACGCCATCGTAGCCCCCATCGCTGCGTGTCACGTCTACATAATCAAACCGCACAACGTTGGGCGTCTTGTTGTCACGCGCCGTCGCGATTAGGCCCGCCAGCAGATCGTGCGGCATGCCCAGTTTCGCATTGCCGATCGCGTTCCATTGCTTGCCGTCGGCCGACGCGTAGCCGGTGAACACATCGCCCGTCCGGCCCACCTTCAGCCAATTCGCAGCGCCCTTGTACAAGACCTCGCTCGGCACGTCGCCCTGCGTCGCGCGAAAGCGGAAATGAACACTGCCGTCCGGCGAAGCAAACGCCATCGCAAACGGCGCCGCGGCCCCGCGCCCGCTGCGTAGCATTACGCCGGCCTTCGCCTGCGCCACCTTGCTCGATTGATCGACAACATGCGCCGTCACTTCCCCCTCGCCACCCAGCGACCTGTAGGCAAACTGAAACTGGTCAAAGCGCCCGGCGATACCGACCCCTCCACCCGCAACGCTGTACACGCCATTGCGAAATACCGATGTCCCCGCCTCGCTCGGCCCGCCGACATCGCAGTTACCCCACCCCTTCGGCAACACATCGCTGTCCTTCTGATAAACCCGCACATAGTCCACTACCATCGTCGGCGTCGCCGCAGTTGATTGGCTTGGATACCCAAAGAACCCGCCGCCCATCGCCAGGTTCAGCAGCAGAGAAAACGGAGAGCGGTCCTGCTCCCAGATTTCCTTGCCGGTCATGGTTGCCAGCGAGCGCCGCTCAAACAGGTTTCCATCCACATAGAAGTCCACCTGCCCCGGGCCCCACTCCACCGCAAACTGGTGCAGTCCGCCCGAAGGCGGCGCCGGAAAAACATAATCCGACGTCTGATCGATATAGCCTTCAGCAGACCCAGGCGCCTTCGGCCCATGCACTGCGCCATGAATGGTCACCGCATCGATCTTGTCCGCCGTCTGCGGCACTGGGTTCCACTGCTCGATCACGTCGATCTCGCCTGTCACCGGCCACTTCACCGTTGGCGTCGACTGTCCCATCGCCCAGAACGCCGGCCAAACCCCGTCACCCGCCGCCGGGAGGCGAATGCTCGCCTCAAGCCGCCCATAGCGGAAACTCGGCACACTCCGCATCCGCGCAGACGTATACACCGGCGCCACAATTTTTTTCGCACTCACCGTCACCGTCTGCGCGGTCCGCACAGCGACAATCACCAGGTGCCCCGCGCCATCCAGATACGCGTTCGGCTGGCTAAGATTGCAAGGCGGCTGGCTCGCCTTAGCCGTCGGATCGCAGTAGATCTCCGCCTCATCATTGCCGGCAAGCGCTGCCCCCGCACCCGCATCAAATGTCCACTTGGAAGGATCGGGCGGAGCTCCGCGTACCCCGTCAAACTCGTCGCTCCAGGCCAGCTTCCATCCGCTCTGTGCTCGTGCAGTCGCACTCCCCGGCAGCCCCAAAAACGTCAGCAATCCCAGCGTGAAGAGCAACCGCCTCCCGGTTACGCGGCAATCCGTCTTAAAATCCAAGTCAGCGTCCAAACCTTTCCACAACTCGTCCATACACAAGCCACAGCGCGCCACAACAATTCGCCAGCTCTATGCCATTTATGGTGTTCAAAAGCGATGCCAAACCTACGCCCCTGGTAGAACGGCGCGCTAGGTGTGTTACTGCAACAACGCCGACGCGTATCGCTATACTGATGTTATAAAAGGATTTACAGCCGACGCGAGAAGTCGGTCAGCGGGGTATAATACTCTTTTGATCGCTTACCCGGGCAGATGTGATGTTCACCAAACGCGAAATTGACGGCATCCCTGCCAGCCTTATCGAAGAGCAGCTTCGCCGCATTCAGACCAGCCCCCTGTTCAGCAACAGTCGGCGCTACCCAGGCCTTCTGGACTACGTCGTCCGCAAGACCCTCGATGGCCAGGAAGATAACTTGAAGGAACGCACCGTCGGCATCGAAGCCTTCGGCCGTCCGATCGATTACGATCTAAACACTGACCCGGTTGTTCGCGTCACAGCCGGCGAGGTTCGCAAGCGTCTCGCGCAATACTATTACCAGCCCGGCCACGAACAGGAACTCCGCATCGAACTCAACCCCGGCTCCTATGTGCCGGAGTTCCGCATCCCTGCAACGCCTGCGATCGCGGCGATACCCGCACCCAACGCTCCTGACTCCACACCTGTGGACCCGGACCCCGTTCCTCTTTCCCCCGAACCCGCGTCGCAGCGAGTCAGACCCTTCTCTGTGCTCGAAGCCCCCCGTCCGCACCGCGCTTCCGTCAGGAAGTGGAAGGGCATCGCCGCCGTTCTGGCCATCGCACTTGCGATCTCCACCTCCATTGCGCTCGTCCCCGTGCTGCATCGGACGTCCGCGATCGACGCCTTTTGGCAGCCGATGATCGACGCCAACGGTCCAGTCCTCATCTCAGTGGGCTCGGTCGTCGCCATGGTGAACAGCTTCGCAGTAGCGCCTCCATCCAACTCTGTCAGCGGCCACCCGCTCTCGTCCGACCCCATCTCCATCTCGGATGCCATGGCACTGTCAAGCATTCAACAAGTGCTCTCGCTTCACTCCAAGCGCAGCATACTCGAATCTTCCACCGGCACCTCGTTCTCCGAATTGCAGAACGGACCCTTCGTCCTCATCACCGGCTTCAACAATCAATGGACGATGCGCATCACGGACCCACTGCGGTTTCACTTCGTCCGCACATCCACCGACGACTACAGCATCGAGGACCGCAAAGACCCGAACAATCACTGGGGCATCAACACGGCCGCGCCGTTCGCAAAAATGAACCAGGACTATGGCCTCGTCGCTCGCTTCCGCGACCCCACCACAGAACAGTTCGTAATGGTCGCCGCGGGCATCGGCGAAAACGGCACAATCGCCGCCAGCCGGCTCTTGACGAATGAGCGGTATCTCGCCGAGCTAAAAAAAGACAAGCTCTTCCCTCGCTATGACCAGAACTTCGAATGCATCGTGGAAACACAGATCATCGACGGCAAGCCCGGTCCGCCAAGGATCATGGCCGCTGATGTCTGGTAGTTCGGCGGTCGGTGCCGAGGTCGGCTGTTGAGCAAAGACGCAATCAGGCGGCTTTCAGCCGGTAGTCGTTTAGTCAGGACGATGCCGGATCATCTCGCGGGCAGTGGAGTAGCCGGATTATTGGCCGAAGGTTGGGGCTGTACAGGAAGTGGCGCGAGATTTTTGACGAGAGAAAGGGGGAGTTCGGCCGAGCCAATGTGATTGCTGGTAAGGTCGCGGATGCCGGTGCGGATGGTGAAGTCGCCTTGAGTCGGCGTGGAGATCTCCTGGGTAAAGGTAATGCCGCCATTCTTCATCATGCCAAGATAGCGGGCAGGGGGAAGGCCCAGTCTGATCTGGTTGGAGATGGAGTTGAGGATCTGGCCGTCGGATTGATAGACGTAGGACACGAATTCGATGCTGCCGTGGTAGAGATTGTCGGCGCCCCTGGTGAAGACGATGTTGCTGGGGTCGATGCCGAAGTCGATGCGATAGGTGCGGTAGGGCGGCTTGATGGGCAGGAAGCCGGTACGATTGGCAGCGTTATCTTTGGCTAGGGTGTCCTCGGTGACGCTGGGCGCGGCGGCGGGGAGGACGCGGACGGTGTAGAGGATTTGGGTGGATCCGGGGACACCGTGTTGCATGGCTTTCTGGATGAGGGCTTCACCGGCTGCGGCTATAGCCTTGGCAGCGTCGGCTTCGGTGGGTGTTCCTGCTGTGGCGGCAGTCCTGGCGAGAGCCGTCTTCGGGGATTGGGGATCGTCGGCATAGTAGCCCTGGCGATAGCTAAGAGTGTATCCCGAGGCCGCGAGCTTGATGTTGATGCGGCGGAATTCACCGTCGAGCTTTTCGTCGGTGGGGTTGTAGGCGAGGGTGTAGTAGTTAGAGCCGTTGTCGATCACCTTGCTAACGGCTTCCGAGAGGCCATTGGTGTTGAAGAAGGCCTGGCCGCCGGTGTCCTGCGCCATGACCGACATGGTCTGATGCTCGGAGTCGCGGGCTTGCTGGAAGTTATGGAGGTCCTCGTTGAAGGTGGAGGGGTTGGCGCTGTAGCGGGTGCCCTTCTGGGTGGCGCTGTACATGGGGGCGGTCTGGAGGCCGCGCGCGTCGACGGGATAGACGGCGACCTGCGACTTCGCGAGCATGTTGACGGTTTCGCGGTACTCCTCTTCCATGTTGATGACGGCGGCGAATGGGTCGCCCGCGCCGTCGCTACTGGGCAGGAGGTTGATGGGGAAGGAGCCGGAGAACCAGATCAGGTTTTTGCGGCCCGGGAGGTTGGCGAGATAGCGGGCGAGCTCGTTCATCGCATCGAGGGTGTATCGGGCGCGGAGCGAGGCCTGAAACGAGGTGGTGAGGTCTTCGAAGGTCTTGAGATTGGCAACGGCATCGGAGAGGGATGGGCCGGTGTTGCTGATGCGGCTTCCGGGCGGGGCGGGCGGTTGATCGGCGGCGATGGTGTCGGAGAGGCTGTCATCGATGCCTTCGCCACCGACGACGTTATCGAGCAAGATAGAGCCTTTGCCATGCTCGGCCTCGATGGCTCGCTTGAGCAGGTTGGGGTCTGAGGTGAAGCCCTGAAGCATGACGAGCTGGCGGGACAGGCCGAAGATAGCGACACTGGTGCCAGGCTTCTCATGCTGGATATAGTCGAGGAGCTGCTGGCGGACGTACTGCTGGTCGGAGAGCGGAGTGTTGAGTGCATCGAGCAGAAGGACGTTGATGGCCGAGCCGTTGGCCGGCGCGGCGACGTAGTTGGTGAAGACACCGGGGGGTAGCTTGGGAAAGGCCGCGAACTTGGCCAGCTCGGCATCGGAGGGCGCGGTGTGCTCCTCGAAGCCCTTGATGACCTGCGGAATCTTGCCGTCGGTAAGGCTGAACTGATCGCGCGTGAGACCGGACACGGGATGGTGATTGGAATCGGTGACGACGACGTCGACGACGACGAGGTTGACACGCGCATGGAGCGTCATCGGGGTATCGAACTGGGCGGCCTGCTGCCCGAGGGACGTAGCGGTGAGCGTCGAGATGCTGAGGAGGAGAGCGAAATGAAGTGTCTTCAAGGGACGGAACCTTTTTGGAGGGTGCGATGAGCGGACATTCAGCCCAAGACTCATTTATATCGGACTCGTCCGCCTCGAAGCCCAAACGTGACGCGCCGTGGACCGGTTCGGTGGGGTTTCGCCTGAAGATGCAGGAATTGAATTCGAGATACAGGCGAGCCTAAGGCCGACCTTTGTCTTCCGCTACAAGGGTCTCTCCTCAGAAAACGGACCATATCGTACGTTAGTGCTGAGTGGAGGCTGGAATCCGATAGGGCCCTGTTGCATTAGCTTTGTTGGCCGCAGTTCTTCCGTTGCGCGGTTTCCATCAGGCAGCGATATCGAAGATGTCGAACAGCTTGTTTGATGCCGCGGCAAGTCATCTTCTGCCAGTGCCAGCCAAGACTATACGGCTGAAACTCGCATTTCAAAAACGCAGGGAGAAGGCAAGCCGGTGGCCGCCGGAGACGCCGGCGTGTCCTCGGTGTAGGGTCAGGAAATATGACATTCCCAAACGGTCCTGGCCGTCGCAGGAAATGGCCGATGCGGTATGTCTCTCTCTCCGAGATCCCCTGATGGGGACATACCGCTGCCCGGTTCAACCAGGCTTCTGGCACCTGGGGCATAGGAAAACACCGAAGAACTCAACTTGAATAGCAACCCCTTTCAGAAGGAGCCCTATGAACTCTGAACTGTCGTTGGCTGGTATGCGCGGGTGGAAGATCTTTCCGCTCGTGCATAGTAGCCGCTTTGCGGTGTCGCAGCCACTCCTGCATGACGCCACCTCCAATGAGGCGCAATCGAACATTGGGAGAACCAACATCCCGAGTGCAACTGGGCGGTGGCGACCGGAGAGGAGTCGGGAGTATTCGCCATCAAGTTCTCTCTCGATACCGGTTTAGCAACTATGCGGGAGTTTGGCGAACGTGATCCTCGAATTTCGCGCACGTTGCAGGTGCGCGGCCCAAATGAGATTCTCACATTTCTGGAATGGCCAGCAGCCGGATTGCCGATATTCACTAGCGGCATGATTGCGCAAGGCGCGCACCTTCTAGGGGAGGAGAGTTATGTCCGCATTCCCGGTCCGGGTATGTCCTTGCTCGATAAGGTTGCTAATCTGGCCTTCATTCACCTCTGCACATCTTGAGAATCTGCGGTCCGCAGACACGTCCGTCCGGGAAACTTTCGTAGCCCAGGTCAATTTTCTGCCTCATTAGCTGTGAATGATCGGAGACGGGTGAGATGTGATAAAACCTATGCTAATTCATGCAAAAGCAGAGGATCATCACATTACTGCTGCTCCAAATGCTCGCGCTCTCGATCTTCTCAAGGCCATTGGAATACTGCGCCTGAAGGGTTTCATCGCCAAAAGCATTGAGCCGGAGGCCCCTTATCGTACACCTCATACACCCGCAGGATTGTTTGGGACGACTGGCTCTAGGTCGACAGAGGGCCGCTGTACGCTCGGCAGATACGGCAGAAGCTAGTGCCGTTGGTCAACTCGACGCGCATCTCCGGCTCATAGCCGGCCCTTTTGTGAATGGAGAGCGTCTGCTTCGGCGTGATCAAGGAAGCAAGAGGCATCGCACCGATTCCCCGCCGGGCGCCCTCTGCCGAAGAGAAAACTCTAAGAATGACCGTTATTCCTAGACACCGTGATGCTTGCTCAGATTGAGTGGCGAGGGATTCCAGGATTGCGCTTCGAATCATCTCCGAGGGACTCAACAAATACGTCGAACTGATCCCCCACAACACATCCAACACCATAGCAATCCCTAGAAGCGTCAGGGTCACCGATCGGCGTAGAAAGACCGACAGTATCCCCAGAACCACCAACTCAAAGTTGAAGACCCCGTTCAACAGAAGTCCCATCGAACGGCTCGCGATCCAGGAAGGAATATTGGCAGCGACGACGTATACAGTGACAACAAAGAAGACAATCGCAGCACGAACCTTCATGGGCCCTCAAACGAGACCGTGGAGTCACGGAACTCTGGTGTTCACGTTATCGGCTGCAACCCGAAGATCGAGAGGAAATCGCAAAACTATCCTGTCCGTCTTTCCCAGAATGGGTCGGCTTATCGGCAACTACAATTCTCAGGTGTTGATAACAGTCAGTATGGAGTGACCGGCGCCGATGCGCTGACCGTGGGTTAGGCTGTGAGCTTGTAAGGACGCACAGCTCAGAGCCACAAGCGGAAGGGAGCCGGTCATGAAGGAAAAGTTACGATTTTTAGGTTTGGATGTCCATGCCGAAACGATTGCCGTGGCGATCGCCGAGCCAGATGGCGAGGTGCGAAGCCTGGGAACGGCACCCGGCGGGCGGCCATTCTCCGAATACCGGAATATATATGATTGATTCTATAGGCGCATGCTTGATGGAAGGTTCTGCGAGGACCAATGGAAGATATGCAGTTGGGCTGCATGCATCCATTGATTCAGCTGTACGATCTAATGAGTCGTCGGTCTATCTGGAACACCAGTGAGGCATGCGCACGTCGAGCTACACGAAAGATGCGGAAGCAGTATCCCGGCTTTCTCCGGAGCAGTTTCGGGTCACGCAAGAAGGCGGGACAGAACGGCCGTTCGCGAATGCCTTTTGGGATCACGATGAACCTGGCATTTACGTAGACGTAGTTTCGGGTGAGCCTTTGTTCTCTTCGCTCGACAAGTTCGAAAGCGACTGTGGATGGCCGAGTTTCACGAGACCCGTCGATCCCGAAAATGTGGAGGAGCAACCTGACAACAGTCACGGCATAGCCCGTACGGAAGCGCGGTCAAGCCACGCCGACAGCCATTTAGGACATGTCTTCGATGACGGCCCACAAGATGCCGGTGGCCTACGATATTGCATCAACTCCGCGTCGTTACGCTTCATCCCTGTTGACGAACTAGAGATCGAGGGCTACGGGGATTATTTGAAATTATTCGAACCGAAGGAGGAGAAATAGGATATGGCTTCGTCACAGGAAACCGCGATACTTGCCGGTGGGTGCTTCTGGGGAATGCAGGATTTGTTGCGTCGCTATCCGGGCGTAATCTCGACGCGTGTTGGATACACCGGAGGAGAGGTCCCAAATGCGACCTATCGCAATCACGGGAATCACGCCGAAGCGTTGGAGGTTGTCTTCGACCCTCAGAAGCTGAGCTATCGGAAGCTGCTTGAGTTCTTCTTCCAGATTCATGACCCGACAACGTTGAACCGGCAGGGAAACGATGTCGGGACCAGCTACCGCTCCGCGGTCTTCTACACAACCGAAGAGCAAAAGCAAACTGCAGAAGACACCATTGCTGACGTAAATGCTTCGAGACTTTGGCCCGGTAAGTCTGTGACCCAAGTCGAGCCGGCTGGCCCATTTTGGCAGGCAGAACCGGAACACCAGGACTACCTGGAGCGCTACCCAAACGGTTACACCTGCCATTTCATCCGCCCGAATTGGAGCCTTCCGCATCGGGCAGCCTGAAATCCTAGTCGGTAATGAGTCTCATTGATCCAAAGGATGCTGAGGCGCTCTGGAAAAGGTGAAGAACTGGTTGGAGGGTCGTTTTAGCGAGCAGAGTTCACGCTGCCAGTCTGACTACTGGTAGAGCTGCCCCAGATGCGGGGCTCGGGTCGGGCGGCACGCGGAGGATCGGAGCGAGTTCCACGATCTCCTCGGAGCCACAGAGACCGCACCTATGCCAGGCCGAGTTTGATACCTTGTGGCAATTTTCGCAATAGACGGCCTTCTCGACGGGAATTGACACGAGACCCGGCTCCTTACGAATCATCTGTACATTGCGCATGAGAGCACCTCCAGGCGCGGAATCGCTCCTCCCAGCTCATCTGCATTCAGGCGGCCTGTCGGGCTGCCATCGCCTCAAGCTCGGTGACAAGATTCCTAAGCGCTTCCAAATTGCGGATTGTCGTCATCGACCCGATATGTAACCGATCAAGCACTGCGACGAAGGCCGTGTCCCCGATCTTCTCCGCAAGAGAATGAGCTTTGTGGATGCCCCGAGTCGCACGCTCCATCGCCTCGTCAACCTCCATCTGCAACTGTGCATTGGGGATGGCGTTGGCCCTTTTCGCATGCGCGACGCGCCACAGGATTCTCCCCGAAGATCGGGTCCCCGAGGAGTCGCCGGGAGCTCTCAATCTTCGTCGTTGCTTTCGGATCGATAGGACCGCGCTGAATAAATGGTGGTCGGGGGCCGGACGCGGGATTGCTGTTTCCGAGCGCCCCGTTTGTTTTCGGAAGAGCCCACTTTGGGAGCGAGGGGATTTGGAGCGGTTGACGGTGAGCGTTGAGGGGGACCCAGATCTCAGCGAAGTTATAGAGGTAGCGGCCGAGGCCGTAACAGACGGATGCCCGCTTAAAGGCCTGAGCTTCCGCCGCGGTCATTGAGTTCTGCTCGTCGGCCCACTGCTCACCGCTCCCCGTATGGCACCCGAGCCCGGCGATCGTTAGAGTGCAGGTAACCAACACCTTACCCGTTTGGATGACCTTGTCCCGCTTCATCCTGCTGACGGCTGAAACGGTAGAGACTTCATAGGTCCTCGTCCAGCCAGTGGGCGTGAAGATCTGGTTGAGCCGGTCGGTGTACGCTCGCGGGTCAGCAAACGGAACGACCGCGCCTCGGCTGCCGTCCTGGGTTGTGTGTGTCACGCGCCACTTGACCTCGGTAGGGTCAAACGGCTCCGCGAGTCGCGTGAGTAGTGCTTCCAGCTCTGGGTTTATCTTGGTTGTTTCGGTCGCCATCTCTCTATCTCCTCAAAGAAATAGGCGCTCCGAAGAGCGCCTGCGCCGTGGTTCTGCAACTCGTCAGAACGGGATGTCATCGTCGCCGATTCCTTGATCGGCGTACGCGTAATGTTCGTTAGCCACGTACCCTAACTGCCCATAACCGCTTGAGGCGCCGCGCGAGTAGCTTCCGCCAGTGTTGCCGGAGCCTCCGCTTTGCTCATTCTGACGTCCGCCCAACAGGGTCAGTTCGTCGATCAGGATCTCCGTACGATACCTTTTCTGACCGGACTCCTTGTCATCCCAGGACCGAGTCTGTATCTTGCCTTCGATGAAAAGTTGCGTGTTCTTCTTCACATAGTCGCGGATAACCTCGGCCCGGCGGTCGAAGGCAACCAGGTTGTGCCACTCGGTCTTGTCGATCCAGTTTCCCTGGCCGTTCTTCTGCCGGTCGGCAGTAGCGAGCGTGAAGATGGCGACGATTGTGCCGCCTACGGTCGAGCGAATCTCTGGGTCTTTACCGACATTTCCTAGCAGGATTGCTTTATTGGTTCCCTTTGCCATAGTTATGCTCCTTCCTTCTGTAATCTCGGTACCAGCGTGCCGAGGCTAGTTATCCGCGTAGTGGATCTTGACGCGGTTTCCTACGCGCCCAAGCTGGTCCGACTTGACTTCCCGAAACATCGATTCCGGGACATGGAGCCCGAGTTTCAGGAGAACGGATCTGAAGTAATCCACATTCTGCTGGTGCGTACCTGCGTCGATATCGTCAAGATTGGAGTAGATGACCTCATCGTTTGGATCGAGGACTGTGCAGAAAACATAGACCAGCGGACGGTCATAGCCCATCGTCACAGTCACCGGTGCGCCTTGTGCGTTATTTGTTTCGAAGATGTGTTGGGACATCGTCTCTCCTAGGGTGGCGGTTTTGAGTGCCGTCACCTTTAGTGGCGGCAAAAAGAAGACTTGAGATGAAAGAAGTCTCCGTAAGTCGGTAGAGTCATGCTTCAAGTGACATCGACAATCGGCGATACGCCGACATGGGTGTGTCGGCAACCGATACAACAAACCGCTGCGGTTATGTTTCTGATTGCTTCGTCGAAGCGCTCAGGCACAGCCATCAGTTCGCCAGCCCGATTGTGAAAAGTGGGAGCGAGTTTTCCCCGCAAGCCCTTGTGTTCTTCCCTCCAGAGCTCGGTAGGAAGACTGCCGTCCCGGCCTCGAAAGATTAATCTCGAAGCAATCTCTGGACGTGTACGTCCCGATGGCACCGATAAGCTATGGATGGAGATCGCCAACTCATACGTGTGGATCATACGAAGCATTTCGATGCGGACCAGACTCTGTGCAAGAAAGATGGCGTGGCGTCCGTTGACTGCAATCGAATCGACGCGCTGCAACCAAGGAAGCGCACTTCCATCCGTCGCGAGAAAGGCACACGCACGACCCATATCGAGGACTGCACCGCCGGATTCGACACCGCGCAGCAGGTACCGTTTTGCGCGATGCTGATGCTCGAGGGAGACCCCAGGAGCGCAGTAAATCCCACGCTTCTGAAGGCCTTTGAGGAGGGTGGCCGGCAGCGAAAGGCCGAATCGTAGATGATCAGGAGAGTTGGGAGACGCTTTTTGTTTTGCAGAGTGGGCTGCCATTGTCGCCTCCTAAACTGTCGCACTCTTGCGAATGGGTTGACCGAGCGCGGCCCGAATCTCCTCCTTCGAGCACCCGGCTCTGCACACGTAGAAGCGAGGGTCCGAGATCTTGATACCTAGATTGTTCCGTGACCGGTCCCTTCCACCCTGGGCGCAAGAGGGACATTGTGCTTTCCAGTTTCGGCCATCTTGCTTTCCTGTCGCCTGCACATAGTCGAGAATTCGAAACTCCCGACGTCCGTCCACGGGTGCGCGTGGAACGAAGGGCACCGGATCTGGCGGCCTGTAGGCTTGTGGCAGCGTCATCCCTTGCGTGAGAGTCTCAAGATCAGTTGCTGTGAGCTTTTTCAAGCATTGCAGATACGCCAACTGTGCTTCCGGGTTCAGATCCGCTTCGTAGAACCAATAACGGCGATTGCTCTTGCGGTGGACTCCGAGTGGAGCGCGGATTGCATTGCCGTAGGCTCCGTCTTTGATCTCATCCTGCCTTGGAAAGATCTCGATTCCTTCTTTGAGACCACCGCCTTTGACGGGAACTCCAAGTCGGAGGGCGAGGTTGTATATATAGATGCGGCATTGAGACGCCAGCAGGGGCCTCTCCCCGAAGATCCAGAGATGACCTCCGCGACGTGACTGTTCTAGCGCCGCGTCCACTCCATCTTGCTTCAGTTCCCATTGGAGTTGGAATAGGGCTTCGAGCGAGCCATCGTAGTCGGCGTCAATGGCGACCCACTTCGAACTCTGGGTCTGAGGGTTGATGGCATAGAGATTGATGGTCAGGTCGCCGTTGAGGTGCATCCGAACGACGTCCGAGTCTAAAGGCCGGGCCTGTTTGATGTACGGAACGCTACCATCGTGTAGGGGTTTGTCGCGCTGAATTCCAAACGCCAATCGGTTCACGAAGAGCCTCATGAACTCCTCTGCGGTCTGGCGGCCTACGCAAAAGCGGTTGGGCATAGCCGGAGTCTCCCTTCTCAGCTGTGCGGTTTTACCCCGGCTCCGAAACTCGGTCAAATCTAGCGGTGGGGCCGGCGAGGCGTGCCAGTCAAGCGCCGTTCTCGCCGGGCGGGCCAGACGTTACGAGGTTGCAGCCTTTGGTACCGCGACAATCCTGATCACGGATTTCAGGTCCACGGAGGCGGCAGGTTTAAGGCTCTCGGGTGGGACTTGGTGGCCTTTGTCCGAGGAGCGAGTGATGATCCCGTTGACTCGTGCGATGCTGCGGTTGATCGAGCGGATACGACTTGCGGACAGACGCATGGCTACTCCTCCAGGAGTTGAAGTGGGTTGAACTAGGTTGTTGAGGGAGCGAGGCGGGCAGGTTAAGCGTCGGCGAGCTGCGTCTGCGCGAGCAGCAAGCCCGGCTGTTCGACGTAGCTGAACAGTTTGTACTCCGAGAAGATCTGGTCGAACTTCTCCGAGGTGAACTGGTCCTCGCAGGCCTCAAAGGAGAGCATGTACCAGTCGTCTCGCTGCCGGTCGAATATGTAGATCGCTCCGGAGGCGGCGTTGTCAGGGACCATCTGCAGGAGCAGAACACCCTTCGGTGTTTCGATCCAGCGTGTAGCTATGGCTTCTCCAACTTCCAGGAATGCGGTGACGGTCTGTTGAATGTTGCTCGCGGCGCGATCGCGCCAGTTGAACATCTTGAAGGCGGACATCTTTCCTAAGCTGCGTTGCATGGTGGCTCACCTCTCTTTGGTTACTGGTTTGGGCGGGGGATGTGACAGGTGATGTGCTAACGGGATCGACTGCGCAGGGTGAGCAGCCAGACCTTGGCGAGCGACCCGAGCATGATCGCGAACAGGAACATCAACCCGACTTGCCAGACAGGGTGTTTGGCGCTTACTCGATATAGCGTCACGCCGTAGGCTGCAATGACGCCCGCGTCCAACGATGTCAACAAGAAGCTGATCAGAAGACGAAGAATAAAACGGGTGGAGAAGATGGGTACGTATTCGACAGGGGCGGAAATAATGCGAGGGATATTGGGCATACGGGTTCCTTTCGGCAAGAGCGCAGTGCGCCGATGCAGCTGAGTGGGTGGAGTGGGATGTGACGGATGAGCTTTGTGGCGGTCCAGGTCTCCGGAGCTGATGCGACTCGGGGATGGTTCGCTTGGCTATCGAAGCGTTCACCGCCAAGCAGATCGTTCACCCTCGTCAGTGATTGCGAAGGCTTATCTGTCGCCGCGGAGGTGTAGGCATCAACGATTTAGACCAGGCTGTGATCCCTTGACCCAGACTCTTATTCATCTCCACCTTGTGCTCCTCATCTCGCCACGTGAAAATCAGTGGTGACACAAGGGGATAGTCAAGAGGGAAGTACTTCGAGTGCTGTCACTTGCGAGACCGATTCTTGCTCAATAAGAAGTCAAAGGAGGTCAATCGCTGGCCAATGGGAGGTCAATAGGAGGCCAATAAGAATCTAATAATGCCTGGGCCACAGAGCAAAAAGATAGAGTGCTCACTTTGGCACCGCTCCACCAGGCCTGGAAGGTCAAGCCAGAAGAAGATCCCTGAAGGGAACGATTTCGGAGTTCTCGGTGTTCATGAGTGTGCGGGTTTCAAGCAACGAACGCCGAAAGGATTCGCTCAATGCGAAGCCTATCCGTTTCCTTGACAACCGCATTTCAACGGCAAGTAGGTACAACATATCGTCGTTTGGAGTGAGATATAGAACGGCATCTGTGGTCTCATCCTTGTCAAGGATCTCTCGAATTGCGCAATAGCGGGCTGCCGCTTTCGGACTTCTTTCATACTCGATGGCCACCGTTCGTATGTTCCCCTCGACGTCTATCTCCGCCAGCGCATCGTAGTCCTTCGTCACGGCTCCATCGATCACCAGGTTCCGCGAAGTGATTTCAAGCTCGCTTCGCCAGGAGCGAAGTACTCCCGATTTAGCCAAAGCAATGCGAATACTGACCAGTTCGAGAGCGTGGGGAACCTGCGTCGGGTGGAGAATCTGTGCTGTCGTGCTCGGCAGTGACAGAAGCTGATGTCCGCGCGATTCGAGAAAAGCCAGCCCCGATTTGGTGATTTCGTACACTGGCTTCCCGAGGTACCGGTGACCTTCTGCCCGCGCAATCACGCCGGCTTTCTCAAGGCGTGTGACTCGCCAGCGCAACGATTTCATCAGCGATGCAAGCTGATCGAGAGCAATCAATTCCTCAAGCTGGTCGAAACAGATGGCACGCGCGTTTCGGATATGCAGGAGTAGCGGCACATCGCATGTGTCCGAGAGCGCGACGTATCCTTTGTGGTACCTCATGGACGAGTTCCCTCCAGTTCATTGGAGAGAGCGAGGTATCTGCCGTCGTCGGTGATCCGCCACCTTCCCAGGTCACTCTGGACCCAATCAGCCGTTCCCATCAGAAGCATCGCCTCGTACCTTGAACCTCTCAGACTGATCGAGATGGGATGCACTCCAGACGATCTCCATACGGGTTTGTCGAAGGGAATCGGGCCATGGTCGACTGCATTCAGCGTGACGAGATAAGCATCAGGCTCCATGACGATCGCGGGTCTCCTGAATAAAAGGTGGACCCTCCCGCCAAACTGGTTCGGACCTGAGCACATAAATGTCCGTCCAATGGCACGGCTTGGGAACTCAGGATCGAAGCCGCTCTTGGCATTGAACCTGATCTGCCCGGGATAAATGGCGCTATGACGGAGCCGTCGTCCGCACATCAGGGCGGCCGCATTGAAGTAGGCCGCCCCCCTCCGGAATCGATAAGGGTCGCTTGTGTCGGACGAATGCATCGCCCACCAGTTCGTGCCGAAGCTGATCACGCGGACGTGCATGCCCCGATCTCCGCTGTAAGCGTGTTCAGGAGAACGCGTGTTTGAACCTTCCTCTCTGGTTCACGAAGGTAGTGCAGAAACCAGGCGCGTTCGAAGAAATACTTGGGTAAGGGAAGACCCTTGTCGCGGAAATAGATCAGAAGTGTATCTAGTTCGGCCATAGCCCAAGTGAAGAGCAAGTCATCGCCGCACTCTCGCCCAACTTCCTCGTGAAGATGTTCCTCCCAATCTTCCGCAACGAACTCTCCTCCTTTCTCGCTCTTATACGCAACCCAAAGCGCAAAAAAGGGGTTCTTTTCGGCCAGGTAATCAAGCAGCCTCTGAACCTGCTGTCGGGGATCGGAATATACCGTTGCGCTGTTAGGGGTCTTGGATTGTGCCTGTTCGAACAGGAATTCCATCAGATTGGCGAATATCCGCCTGTTCAACTCTTCAAGATCGCCTGTCCTCTCGGGGTCCCGACGAGCCTCAATCTGTTCCAACTCTTGTGCAAACTCCACCGGGAAAGTCTGCTTGCGAACCTCGTAGAAGCGCTTGAAAAGCTCCGTGCGGCCGCAGGCGAGGGCATAGGGTTGCTCCTCGGTAGGCACATTGTCTCGGACGTGCGACATCCAATATTCGAGATTACCGAGCTTGGCTGGATTCATCTTCTCCACTGGACCTCCTTTTACGCTCCCTTAAGGGAGGCGTTACGACGCCGTTCCTGATCGAGGAGGAGCGTCGTCTGATTGAGTCGTTGTTTGAGATTGGATTCACTGTTCTGCATTGCTTCAAGCCGCCGCTGAAGTAGTAGATTGCTTTGTTGCAGGCCGGTGGATGTCCCATCTGGCCCTGTAGCGGACGTTGCACCCAATGGATTAGGTTCTGTGGGAGCTGTGTGGGAGTGCACCGGCGGTCCCTTGTCCGTGAGCTTTCGAACATTGCGGCTCAGATTGCCGGCTGTCTCTCTATCCTTTTCTGGTGGCTGCGATTTGAGCGATAGCGCTTTCTCCACCTCGGCATTGTGGGTCTCGACAAGATGATTGAACTGCTCTGTTCTACGTTCAAGTTCGATCCGGTCGCTGACCCGGCCATTCCATAGTTCCGTGATGAGTGAAGCAGCGACGACCTCTCTCTTGTCCGACGATCGCCATTGAAGAAAGATGACTGCGGACGTTCCGGTTAGAGACAGGAGGGTCACCACGTTCGACCAGAAATACAGATCGTCGACGGTGTTCCGCACGACAGCATCTCGTCCTGCCTTCATCGCTGCGCCATAGTCGCTGCCGTTAGGATTGATTTTGCCGAGAACATAGTCGAAAAAGCCTTGCCGATTATGTGACGGATGCGGCGCGGCAGGAAACCGCTGACCCTGGGTCTGGCCAACACAAACCGCATCTACCAGCAAGACGATATAGAGAGCGACGAGATATGGAGTTGTCGATAGACGCCGCATGCTCAGTCTCCAGATAGGGTTTCAAGGGTGATTCCCGACGTTCTTCTGCGCCTCTGCTTGCGGTTTTCGGGCTCCTTGAATCGGAGATTGACACCTATATTTGGGTCGAGATAGCTGTGCATCTTTGGGTAGAGACGCGGTGCAAGACCTTCCAACCGGAAGCTGGGAGCCCGGCGCACATGTAGATGGGAGTGGCGCGTACCTTCACGGCTGTCGACCATCAATATCTCCATCTGACCCACTGGCAGGTTTTTGACGTGTTCTTCCCGCGCTCGCGTCTCCTTCATTTCGCTTTCGCTGCCCGTTCCGGTTTCGATGTATTTGGCTGAGAAGATGCCCGTTCTACGAACAGACAGATTGCGACGCTTGGTTGCTATTGTGGCCGACGCCTTCAGAAACCATTGGGCCGTATTCTCCTCGGAGACGTTCATGATCATCTTTGTCCCAGGAGCCGACGAGACCTCGTCCGAGAACGCTTGGCTTACGCGTTGCAACTGGGGTAGGCTCTGCAAGGAGAAGAGGAAAGACACTCTGGCTCCCCGCGCGGTCTGGAGCACTTGAGTGAATCCTGGATAGGCAAACGAAGCAAATTCATCGAGAATGACGGACAACATCGGCTCGTCCACGCCCCGTTCGCCGGCAGATTGTGCGTATCGTTTGCCGACCATTAGCTGAATGTTTTGAAGGAGAATCTTCCCAAGCGCCTCAACCGCGCGCTGATTCCGGTTAGTGTTGAGAGAAACGAACAGGATTAGATCGTTCTCGAAGACGTCGTCGAGCGTGAGCAGGTCCTGATAGGACCCGGTCACGATGGAAAGTTCATCCTCGAGGAAGCTCAAAAGCTCATTCAGAAGACCTTGAATCTTCTCGACCCGCTCCCGATCCGAGAGGGACCGTTGCAGCATCCGAACCGACATCTCGAAGTTCAATCGCTTCTGCATGGAGATCCCCGACAAGTTCGAGAGGCGCGCTTTTGCGACCGCGACCTGTTCCTGAAGAACGTTCTCATCGAGCGCCATTACGAGCACGTCGTACACATTGAATAGTTTGCCCGTGTACTGCAGAATACGCACGAGGTCTGAAAGATAAGCCTCTTGATGCCCCTTGAAGAAGTCTTCCCGCAACCCGAACGAACGAAATATGAAGTTAACGTGCTCCTGATACGCATCATCGAGAGCATAGAACGGGTTATACCGCGCGGATTCAGCTGGGTGGGTCGGATCCAATACGCGCAAATCCTGCAGGCGCCCGGCCGCCTCAATGTGAGGCAACAGCCGGTCAAGAAATTCTCGTTCACCCTTGCCATCAAAGATAATCATTGGCATCTTCCTGCTGCCGAATCTGCGTGCCAGATCCTGAGAGATGATGTTTTCAAGAAAGGTCGACTTACCGGCACCTGTGCCACCAACGATGACACCATGCTTCATCCTCACTCCGTCGGTCCAGAGCCAGGGCTCCTTGTGAACGTTGTATCCAAGCAGCGTGGCGCCGTCTTGATTTGCTTTACAAACGATGGAGGCATCCTTCGCGGTGGAAATGAAGACAGGCGGGTGTGGCCAGTTCTCCTCCCGTTTCTGTCGTCGGCCGACGAGCTGGGCGATCACTAGGCCGCTGCCGAAAAAGAGAATTGCGCAGGTCATAAACGCTTCAAGACACTGCGAATTGCGAAAATGCAACCGGGAAATCGCGACGTACCAGCAGAGTCCAACCACCGCACAACCAAATAGCACGACTAAACCAACAACGTCTTCGGGGGCGGGCTGAGTACGGCGGGGCTGTTCATAGTACGGACTCATCTGTACCCTCCGAGCGTGAAGTACAAGAACACACCTGTTAAGGCACAAACGAGCAGCGACAAAAGAACTAGAAGCGGGCTTGGCTTCCAGCGCCCGTTTGCGCCGACCGGTTGGAGGTCGTCGGCGAGAGATCGGAGGAGAGCTTTCTGGAGGTTTGATTCGGGATCGGCTTGATAGACCATCCCTAGCGCAGACCGCACCTCTTCCGCCGAGACGTAGCCCTGCGAGTCCATGGCTAGAGAACGGCCACTACCGTGAGAGGTTGGCTACCGTCATTGCCAAAGTTGAGTTGGTAGATCTTGGGCGCAGTTCCCTGAGGGCAGGCTACGCTAACGACTCCAGTCGTCTTCTGTCCAGGTGCTAGATCGTGTGCTACCGATTCTGCCTGAACAACGGCCAAGCTAGAACCTGGCTTCGATTTGAACACTGCGAAATTCTGCGACGAAAGCTGATGACCTTGCAGACTCACAAGAGAGATGGGAACTTGGGTCGGAAGCGGGGTGCTGATATCTGGAGTCGCAAGTCTGAAAGGGGCTTTCGATTGATTGGTGACCGTATAGCGAATGTAGAGCTGGTCTTTTGAACGATAGACCTGTTCGAGGTCAACCCGCACCCGGTCGTTAGGGACTTTTACCGAATCGCGAGCGATGTCATGCACTCCCATCATGGCCTGTGCAAGGACAAAGGATGCGATCTTCCGAATCTCTGCATCAGTTACCTCAGCAGACGTCGGTCCCTGCGTGTGCGGGTCGGATGCAGGGGCTGTGCGAATCAGAACGTCCATCGCGGCCAACTGTCCGGCGGGATCGAGTTCGTAGCTCAGTTGCCTCGAAGCTGTCCAGATGAAGAGATTGGTTGAAACCTGGTCTCGCACCGGCTTGATGAAGAGTCTGTCGTCGTGGCGCTCCACCTGAAAGCTGTCGGGATCGGCAAGGGCAAAAGTGGTGATGGGTTCCCCGAAGTCAAGAACAGTAAGGTGATTGAGCGAAGTTTCGATGTGCCGGATTTGGCTCTGGGTGGTTGTTTGAGCGCTCGCCGCAGCGACCGCAAGGGCAAATGGGACGACGATGAGTGTTTTCATAGCGGCCTCCTCGGGGCGCGATGTGTTTCAAAATGAAAAGGAGGAGCCAAGCCAGAGGCTGTGGCTTCTCCTTTTCCGGTTAGGAGTTTTCCGGGGATGCTGGAAGACTCGTGTTTTCGAAGATCAGCGTGCGCTTTCCCTTGTACTGGAAGAGAAAGACCTTCTTTTCGCCATCAGGGCCTTCCGCATTCTCGATCTGTTCGACAAGCCAGGCGCGTTGCTCGCTGTCGAACCGGACATAGCCGTTGATGGTTTTCGGAAGGCGCACTCGGACCCGTTGGCCGCCGGTTACCTCGGCAAAGGTGTCGACGATTTCCTGTGGGAACGATTGGAATAGAACGGCGCCGGACCCCGAGCCGCCAGTGACGATAGTATTCATCGCCTGTGCCCATGCCCGCCGGTTCTCCTCCTTGCCTTGCGCCCAATAGTGAATGAACAGATGCAAGGAACTGAACTGATCCTTGGCGTCCTGCTCATGCTCCCAGAGGGCTGCTTGCGCTTTGTTTCGCGCGAGCACCGCAGACCTCTTCTGTTCCTTGTCGTCACTTGGGCGTACGGCTTCCCATAGCGCCTGAGCATTCTTCAGTTGTAATTTCAGTCCTTCCTCGCGCTGAACGATACGGCTGGCGATATCCGCATAGATCGAGTTAACGAGCTGGCACTCCTCGAACATCTCCTTCGTAACCGCTTCGCCCGAGAAGAGTCCGCGAAAGTCCTCAATAGACCTCTTCTCTTCGAAGCTGCCGCCTAGAGTCTTTGGCATAAAACCCAGCTCTTTGCGCAGGACGTTATAGAGCCTGCCAACCTTGTCCGTATCAGCGACCTCCAGATAAGCCGGAAGATCCGAGATCCTGCGCTCCCGTTTGTACTTGAGCCAGGGTGCCGGAGTTACTTTCTTCCGGATTTCGCCGATAACGTTTTCGTCAACCTCAACTCTATGTTTCAAAGAGTCAAGCGCGTTTTGCAGTTGAGCGACGAGCTTGTAGGCCAAATCAGGCCGTCCCGCCGCAAGACAAGAGGTCTTCAGGTCGGTAATTGACCCGATCCGATTTCCCCGTGCCTTCATCGCAACCAGATACACGTTCCACCAGGGAGACTTTGCTTTCTCGTGCTTCGTCTTTTCCTGATTGAACTTCTCTTCATACGCGATCCTCCCCGCAACGAACTTCGGGAACTGATCGGATGGCATAACGCAAATTGTGTCGAAATCGAAGTCACCGCCATTCTTGCTCGCCGTTTCAGAGTGAAGGACGTACGTTCCCTCCATACGAAGCTGGTGCTCAAGGATGTAAGCAACTGATGACTCATCAAGGTCGGGCATGCCAAGCGCTTGTTTCAACGCCGGGACGAGCTCTTCGTTGTTAATATGACGGGCCGGAAGCAAGTCCTCCTGCATTCGTATGGGGTAACGAATGCAAAGGCCTTTCTCCGCCGTCAACGATGTGATGGAGGAATCTTTAGGTATCCAGTCCGAGGCCGAGAGAATTTTCCCCCGATACTCGATCAGGACTCCGTCATCCGCGAGAGCGAACGCCGGCAACTTTAGATCTCCACCGGTGCAGGTGCGAAAGGCCCAACGCGCTAGTTTGCGGTTGAGTTGGTTGGCGACGTAGGGAAACTTGATGCTGGTCCCACTACGGTCGGCCAGAAGTACGGCTGCTGCAGGCTCCCATCCTTCTGAAACAGAATTAACTACCTGGTCCAGTGCTTCAGGATCGAAACTCGCATCATCCTCTAACGCGGCCGCTTCAGACTTACCGATTATCTCGAACAATGAGTCGTAGTCGTTCTCGTCCCAGGCCTTCCTCACTTTGCGGATCTGCTCGATTCCTCGAAGCATGATCTCAAACTGAAGAGCCTCTTCCGAAGCATGTTCGACCAGTGTGTAGCTCGATCCGAACTCCGATACCCGAGATTGGTGCTTGATCCCGAGAATCGCTGGACCTGAATACATCCTGCCCGACGTACCCAACTGCGGAAGGAAGCGAATCCCTCCCTTCAGAGATGGTTTGCAGGAGCTTTCCGGCAAAATGAGATCGACCCCGAGCCTGTCAGCTACGCGATCGCTCATCGGCTTCAAAGCACCTTTCGCCTGCTTTGGTTCACGCGTATCGAATGCCAATCGGAATTGGCAAAAGCGATTCGTGCCTATCTTCAGCTTCCGGTAAAGAGACTCACGAGCCCAGCCGCGGCAGTCGTTGGTGCCGAGGACATGGTCCTGGACGACAACGATGCGTAGATCGGGTTCCTCCACCATCAACTTGCAGTCGGAAACGAGGATCGCAAAGTACACGATCGCCGCCTCGGGCCAATGCTGAAAGCGCTCAGCAATTTGTTTGGAGTGTGGCTGATCGACGAAATAGAACTTTCCATCCTTCGCCGAACCGCTGGCACCCGCAAGCTTGTACTCGACCCCGCCGAAGACGAGATAGGCCATGCGGTTTTCGACCACAGACTGCTCGTACGGCGTCAACTCATGCGGCACACTTACACGCGCTACCTGGATGCCGGGATAGATCTGCGCAAGGAGTTTTCCGTCGAGCGTATCCCTCCTGCCCAGTTTTGACTGTTTGCGGGTCACTTCTCCTGACGCATCGATCTGCAACTCAAGAATGAGCCGGTTATCGAGTGCCACGTTCTGTGTCCTATTCGCTGTCATATTCTCCTCACTTGTCTGGCGCTTCCAACGAAGTGACAAGAGACCTGCTGACGCCGGTTTCCTGTATCTGTCGCCTGGCCGCCCGGGTTAGGGGTGGGTGTAGACCAAACCAGGTTCGAGAGTGCAAACCGGGTCAGCGGAATTCCTCATCGCAATAGCGATAAGGCGTCAAAGGAGGTGGACATTAGCCATGTTTCAGGTATGTCTCCTCTTTGAATCCCGTACTGACCTTACGGCCCTATTTGCGAAGGGGCCGTTTCACCAATGTCGGAGTTCCTCCCTGTAATTCCGCCTCCGCCTTATAAGCGAGGAGGGTGTAAATAACGCCATTCTTCGACTGAAATGCTTTGATCAGCGCCTCGCCTTCGCTGGCGACTTCTACGCCTAGTTCGGGTTTCTCGGCAGTCGATCCGTCCTTGGCGAGAAAATAGCGAACAGTCTCCTCCGTCTGTTGGCGTGCTCTGCGCGCCCGCTTGGGTTCTGTAGGCCGCACACCAGCTGGGGGCATCTCCGTGACCTTTGCAGCTGCTGTCTCCATCACTGTTCTCCCTTCTCCGAGGTATCTTCATGGTAGGTTGCGGCAAGAATTCGGTCGCGACGCTCTCCATCGATGGGGCGCTCACTATATTCCGCAATCCACAATCCGTCTGGATTCATATCTGATCTTTGGTCTGCGATCAGCCGCACGCGATACTGATTCACAAAGTGATCGGTTGTCTCTGTCCCGTTCGAAAGACGATGTACGTCTTTCACGCCGTAGACCAGATAGGTGAGCGGCTCTCCGGGAACGGCATCAATCTCGCGCAAATGGAAGACAGACTCTACCTGTCCGTCGTCGATCTTGCCACGCGTATTCTCGTCGGCCATTGCCTTGATCGTGTAGCCGCGCAAATTGCGGGTCATCATATTGAGGCTGGCGGCCCAATGGTCGTCGACATTGGCAGGCGAATAATTGAGGTAGTTCGTAAGGAATCGCTTTACGAACGCTTCGTCCAGAAATCCATCCTTTCCGGTATCAGAACCTTGAATGCTATCTCCCTTCAGCGATTTGCCAACGACCGCGGCCTCTCCATTCGGTCCGATACGAATGACGGTAGGCGGTTGCAGTCGGACGAAGATCGCGAACCCGATTGCGACCAGCGCAACAGGGACCGTCAAGAAGGCGAGGAGCCATGCTCTGTTGGCATTTGCTATCAGAGATCCATCTACTTCGTAATACTTCGGCTTCGCCGCGATTGCCACTTCTGATGTGATTGTGCTGCCCTTCACGGAACACCCCCTATCCTTGATTGGATTTCGACTGGTTGCTGGGCCTTGAATCTCCGAAGGCATCCGAGAAGTTCGTGCGGACAGAGCCCATCGACCGCCTTGTCGTATCGGCAACATGACTTGCAAGGTCACTGACCGCAGTGCTGGCAGCGGAGGCGCCTGACCTGACGGTTGATACTGAGTGCCGAAGCGCGCCGCCGGCTGAGGCGACCGCTCTACCTGCGTTCGCCGCTCTATTGACCACGACTCCAGAGACCTTTCCCGCACCTACTAGGCCTTGGGTTGCGAGGCGTGCAGCATGGTAGGCTCCCCAAGTCCCAACGTCGTACCGTCGCACGCTTGGTCCTCTCCTCGATGACGTCGTCGACCCTCCCGAACTTTTCCTTTCGGACCCACCGTTGGACCCATTTGCCGTTGAAGTTGTGCTGCCGTCCTCCGGTGAAGACGCGTCCCCAGTACTTTGAGTGACCGAACTCTCCGCCCCAACCGCCTCGCCTATGCCGCTGCGAATCCGTTCCGCGTGGCCCTCGATGGTGGGATCACCACTGCCTTCGATTTGGCCAGCAGACCCGTTGGTTCTGGTAACCCTCGTCAATCCGGCTGCCGGTCCTGTCGATAGTCCCGAGATTGAAGTTGTTGCGTTTGAATTAGCTCCCCGCGGACTCTGCTGTGGAGGGGCAGGCTGGTTAGAAGTTCCAGAGCTTTGAACTCCTGGGCCCGCGCCTGTCGCGCCACCTTGGGTGGGCGTACCTGCCCCTGCTCCCGCATTGGCGCCCCCTCCTCCGGCAGCAGCACCAACTGCCACGCCCTCAACGGCCGCTGCACCTATGGTCAAGGCGGTTGCTGCTGTGCCTACCAACGCAGCCGCCGTCGAACCTACGTCGCCACTGACAATTCTCTTGGCGATGAACGGGATTGCGGCGATTGCCAGGGAGTAAATGATGCTGGCTATCCCAATGAGGACCGAACCTTCAATGTTTCCCAGCCCGCCGAGAAAGTTATCCTGGTTGAGCATCTGCCCGACTTGTCCCATTTGGACGGCGCTGAGCAGTGCCCCGAAACCTCCGTACAGGATTGGCCACGCATTCCAAATGAACACATTCTCCACGTATGCCTTGGCAAGCCGGTTGGTGGCACCGAGGGGCATCAGCGCAATGACAATAGGGCCGAATATATAGAGAACGCTGCCGTAGAAGATGTAGAAGAATCCGAAGATCGCAACGACGATCGGATACAGGATGTAAGCAACGATGATGAGGAGCGCGTCGATCAAGCCGGCTATCGAGCCTGTGATCAGGCCCCACATCTGCTGGATGCCCGCCTGGTTGTATTGAGTCTGGATGTCAGTCTTCCAGTTATCAAAGAGGTTGCCCGCTCCCGATGCATTACCGATCCAATTTCCAGAGTTCACGAAACCCTGATTGATTGTCGTAAAGATAGAACTGTAGTTCATGATGACAACTGCGGTGACAACGTACTTAACGAGACTCGTTCCCAGGCCCCGGACATCGCCGCCGTGCATCGCGGACTGATACACCTGCCATAAGAAGCCAACGAGTAGAACAACGTAGGCGGCGGTCTGCATTCCAGAAGTGATGCTCGTCGAATTGATGCCGGAGATGGCCCGGGTCAAGAAACTCTCAAACAGGCTCAGCTGTGTCCCCTGAAAGAACGCGAGCATCGCCACGCCGGAATGTAAGTTTGCGATCGAGAGCATCAAGGCGATGTCACCTGTTCGTCAGTAACCCATTGACGAGGTTGTTGTGGCTTGTGGTGTCCGACGTTGCGAGCTTTGCGCTCTTGCTCTGATTGGCGAGATCGATACCTCGAGTCCTCATCAGTTCAGCGAGAGCTGCCTGCGTATATGCGTTGGCTCTGACGACCCAAACGTCTGCTTCCGCCTCCAGGATCGGCGCGCTGCCGGGGGCAGCCTGCGTGATCTGCTGACCCATCTGGTCAGCCATGCTGAGTTCCATGTCGGCGAGTGCGTCAATCTCGAGCGCGCGTTTCATCGCATCCTGTGCCTGGGCATCGGTCATATCCGTCATGGTGCGAATTGCAGGGGATGTGGTGTTCTGTGCCATGACCACTCCGTAGACGGATTGAAACTGAGATGAGACGGATGGGACGTTACCGGCATTGCGGGAGAGGAGGACGTTTTCGAGGCCTTGCGACTGCGGCAAGGTAGCGCTCGATACATTCACATGGAACATGTTGCTTACCTGGCTGAATTGGCTCTCGAACTGCGACACCGAAGACCTGGCCTGATTGATGGCAGCCAGCGGATACATTACTTCTTGGTCGTACTTCGCGGTGCTCTGCTCGTACTGGTTGATCGTCTTCAGGGGTGTCGCCATATAGGTGTTCATGAGCGACTGCATCTTGGATAAGGCGGCCAGTATCGCCGCAGTGTCGAGACCGAATTGCCCGTTTGCACGAGTAGGAAGAAGGACAAGCAGGGCGAGCGCCAAGATCGTGACTTTGAGCAGGGTAGGCCGATACCACGGCCGCTCCCGAGCCCGCGTTGTTTCTGTGCTGGACGTTAACGCCGCAGTCTCCATCGAGGTGAGCCTCTTGCGAAGCCAGAAGAATGGCCTGCGCAGTTTGTTCAAGCTTCTTTTCGGATCCGTCATGACAATTCTCCTTATCGCGAAGTAAGTGCGCCGGTGACCAGACTGTTGATTCCACCTGTTGCGTTCGTCCTGCTTTTGACCAGGACGTTGTCATGGGCGGCACGACCTGCCTCCTGACGCAGTTCCGCCGCAAGCATCTTTTGCATGTAAGCTTGGCAGCGGAGATTCGCGATCTGAGCCTGCGCTGTCAAATACGGGTTCGATCCCGGAGTACTCACGGCGACCTGATTCTCCATCTGGCTGGCCGTTTGCAGGATGACGTCCGAACCCTGATCCGCAATCAACGTCGTTTTAAGATTCTGCTGACCCAGCGCGTCATCCATGTCCATCATGACGCGGTCTTGGGGCGACGCAGTGCCTGACTGCGGGATCCTTCCGTAGTTCGTCGTGAAGCTCGTCTGAAGAGCAGGAATCTGCGAGGTCAGCCTACTGTGAAGAATGGCCTCGAACTGCTGTGGACCCGATGACACCGCACTTGTAAACGGCGTGTTGAAGATCTGATTCATTGAGTTTCGATAGCTAGAGATGGAGTTCGAAACGAAACCTCGTGCCTGATTGATCGCGGCCAGAGGCCAAATGGATGTCTGGTACAGTTGCTGCACCTGCTGCGAGATCTGATTGATTGCTTTGAGCGAGCTGCCCATGTCGCTTTGAATCGAGCTGAAAATGGAATCGAAAATACCCAACTGACCGTGCGCCAGGGTGGGCGCAGCCAGGCCCATCCCTATTGCCAGAGCGGCCACCAGCGTTCGTGCCCAAGGCGAACGCGGTGCGTGAGCGGGCGGAATAGTGCAGGCTAGATCCTTCTGGCTAAAGTCGGCGGTGTCCCGAACGTTGTCATTCATTGGGTGATTGCCTCCTGCATCTCTCCGGACAGCTCGATCGGTAAAGTCGGAACTTCTGCAAGTCCGCGCGGATACAACTCCGCTAGAGACTCGTAAGCTTCGAGACGCGGCATTTGCTCATGCTGGCGCAGCCACCATCTCCGGAAACTCCGTTCGCGTGCATAGGTGGTCGTGATCCAGTAGTCCACCGCGCTAGGAACGATTCGGATGGCGTGGGTTGATTCAGCCTTTTCGCCTACGGCGATGAGAAACTCCGCGCTGTGACCCTTCTTTGGATGGGCGAAGGTCTTGATCTGGTTGAGTGCCGTCTCATTCAGATGAACGTGCTCGCGGAGAGCTGTCATGTCCCCGGGCTGTTTGCCGATGATCTTGGTCGTAGCGTTTTTGACAATCCCGGCACCGTGTTCGTTTGGGCGGTCGGGGGTTCCAACGAAGTCTTCCGGCGTCTGGCTGATGCCCCACACGCTGGCGTTGCGTTTGCGAGCAGTACGGAAGAGTTGGACAACTACACTTGCCAGAATCGGGGATTCCAGCAGTGCCCAGCACTCGTCGAGCAGCACGATGCTCGGCTGGCCGGTCGATCCCGAGGCGCGATAGGTCGCCGTATGCGCGATGAGAAGGCTCATTGCTCGCTCGAGGCGAGGATCATCCTTAAGCTTTTCAACGTTGAAGTAGAGCCAGGGATTGTTCAACTGGACGGTTGTAGGACGGTCAAACAGCCGTGCGTAGGGGCCCTCGTCGACCCAGGCACGCAACTTGGTCGAAGCCATCTGCGCCATGACATTGATCTTCTGATTGCGATCGCGGTCCTGCCAGTGTGCAAGCTCGGCTGCCAGATCTCCGAAGAGCGGGATCGGGTTCGAAGTTTTTGCGCTGCACCGCTTATAGGTTGAGGCGATAGCTTCGAGCAGAACGCTATCAAGCAAATCGATGTCGAGATCGGGCGGCGTGTTTTCCCCCAACATGTGGCGGGTCAGATTCTTGAGAAACGAAATCTGATCGTTGGCCGGTTTGGTCTCTCCTCTGGGAAGGTCCCAGGGATTGATTGTCTGATCGCTATCGAGCGACACCTCAATCATCTCCCCGCCCATCAACTCAACCAGAGGGTGGTAGGAATCACCGCGTTCGAGGATGGAGATGAGCGGGTTGGCGC
Organism: uncultured Acidobacteriaceae bacterium; assembly: GCA_963841335.1. Taxonomy (GTDB): domain Bacteria; phylum Acidobacteriota; class Terriglobia; order Terriglobales; family Acidobacteriaceae; genus Edaphobacter. Next base: position 570,524 of record CAWJCF010000002.1, read on the forward strand.
GAGCCGCCATCAGCAGCATCTGTTGCGCTGCTAGTGTCTTCCCGCCGCCACTCTTGGCCATGAGCAAACCGTTGGCATCGGACAGATCCGGGTCAAACATGGAGAAGGGAATGAGTTGGCGGTAGGGCGTTTCGAACAAGATGAGGGGACTCCGCCGCGTCCCTGTCCACGGCATCTCCACGGGCACGAGATCGGCGACGTTCGACGTGAGCATGTCCTGATCTCGCTTGTCTGCTTCGGCCATGCCGGGCAAGGTCCCAAGAAAGATGCGCCGTTTGGCTATCGTCTCGGACACAGCCTTCGCTCCGTTCATGTGGGTGAAGGCATTCAACACCTCCTGCGTCCGGTTGGCGAGATCGCGTTCGCACCGCTCGAGATCGCCAAACGTGACAGCGGGCTGAGAGGTTCGCACCACCACCGACAAGCTCAACTTAGCGGTCTTGAGAGAAGAGGAGATAATGTCGCGCTGCACTTGAATGAGCTGGGCTTGTGCGACCTCCGCTTCCGGGTTGGACTTGAAATTGCCATCCGCGTCTTTCTGCGCCGCGGTCATCTTCTGGAGTCGCTTCTTGTAGCCCTTGAGCACCTTGACCTGATCGGGAATAACTACCTGCTCACTGATCACGACCGGGAAGCCGAGTGTCGAGAAGTTCTTCAGCATTCCCGGAAAGGTTGCGTCAGGCAGTTCCTTGAGGCTCACAACTGAGTAGAGATAGCCGTCGATGTTCAGGTAGCTCTCCGTCTCATTGAGGATGCTTGCCTGCGTCGCCTGTTCTCGAGCGCTTCGGTACTCGATCATCTCCTCGGCTGGCACATAAGGCCTGCGGTCACGACGGGTCGGGTGCTGGGAGTGCTTTAGCTCTTCGAAGAGTTCCTGCGTGGTCAGGCGGCGCGACCCGAGGTTTGCCGCTTCCATCGATCCCTCGATGCCGCGGAGGATCGACTCCAACTCGGCCAGGTATGTCTCATGCTCTTTGCGGGTACGCTGGATTGCTTTCTTTTGACTTACAGTGAAGCCGCCGAGCTTTCGGTTCTGGTGAGCGGAGTGGTAGAGCTTCGCATGGACGCGAGGGTCCCAGATAAAGTACACATGCAGCCGAGTCTCAAAGTAAAAACCGTTGTGTTCCTTCTCCATCCACATCCTGAGTCTATGAGCGTCAAGCGCCATGACTTCCGCCTGATCGGCGCGCTGCTGACCGACATAGCTATCCAGGAGGTCGCCAAGATGCTCTGAGATCTCGTACCGGAATTGAATGCGCATACTCACGTCCGGCACGCTGCGAAAGAGAGCTTCCAGCATCGACTTAGTCTGGTTGCGATCCACGTCGGTCGCAAAGTATGCCAGGATGCCCCTGAGTTCATACCCAGCAACGAAGGCCCCATTCGTTCGGATCATCACATCGTCGCCGTCGGGAAGGTCTCGGAGAGGCAACAGTTCGCACACGGCCGGAGCTTTTAGCTTCTTTTCGTGTTCCGCGTAGGTCATTGGCATAACTCTGTTCTCCGTACCGTGGGTGGAACGTCGTTGCGCAAACCTTCCTCTGCAATCGTGGCGAGTGGAGCTATCCCCTCATGAAACCGCGAAGCGAAAAGGACGCTTGCGAATATGACGTGAGCTGCATCGACATCGAGTTGGAGACTCAGCGACCGGTCGCGTTTAGTTCTCATCGAAAATTGCATGGGCTCACTCCTCGTCCTCGACGACGTAAGCATGCTTCAACTCCGAATCTCGCTCAAGCGCGCACCAGGCCCGCGGAGAGAAAAGCGAACGCAACAGGTCTGTCAAATAGCCGCGTGGCCTTCCGTACTTGAAAAGGATCAAAAAGGGGACAGCAAGAACCGGTACAACGAATTCCATAAAGACATTCAGCGGCATACCGAATACGCGGGCGCTATCACTGGCAAAGTGCGCGAGCAGATTCATCAACGCGGCCAGTGCAAGTACGAGAATCAGATCCTCGAATTCGAGACCAAGAAACGTGACCTTCGTATGAAGGTTGCGATGAACGGGTGTTAAATCGAGATTCATGATCTACCCCCCAACTCCGTGAGACTGTGTCACCATCGATTCAGCAAAGCGGACGATGCCGGACACCATCAAAGCCCCAATCGCCGCGACGAACTTCCTGATCCAGGTCGAGCCCGGATAAATCTCTGAGACGACCCCTCCCATATGGAGTGCCATCGCCGCGAGTTGGGTCAGTGCAAACATGGGAAGGATGACATTCGCAGTCCAATTGACGAGGCTCATGGTGGCTATCCAAAAGCCATCGGCACTCGTTGGCCCGGCGTGCTGCACGAAGCCTTCGATCGCTCGAAGCATTCCTGAACACATCAGCGATGCGAAGCCGCCATAGAGCAAGTTCTCGAACGGGCCACCCTTGCTGTAGCGATAGACCGCCCCGGCGAAGAACATACCCGCCATCGTAGGCATCATGGTATTGCCGGCCCATGAAGCGAGGTGTGTGATTGCTCCATCGAGACTCATCGTTTGCTCCTCATGCCGCCATGGCCTGGAAGAGTGCGAGGAGCCCGCTCACACTCAGGAATGAGATCGCAGCGAAGACCAACCGAGTCCACGGTCTATGACGGACGTAGTTGATGAGGGCACCGACACATGCCAATCCCGCCGCGGCGGGCATGATCTGACCGACGATGTAATTCCAAAGGGACGTGAGCATGTCGGTGGTTGCATACTGGCCACCGGAGTTCCAACCCTGCATGAGTTGCATTGTGGCTGAGATCGACATCAGAAATAGTGCGGCGACGATCGAAGCTAACGGATTCTCTCCTGCGGCGCCGTCGAGGGTCGCCTTGAGAACGAAGTAAGCTGCCAAGACGGGTACGAGTTTCGCAAGGACGATCTGATTGACGAAGTTCTTGAAGACGGTCTCCATCGTAGCGAGCCAACTCGTTCCAACTGAGCCGCTTGCAGACGGGACGGTAATGCCTTGTGCCGCAACCCAGGACAAGAGTTGTGGGATCGTGAGAAGCACGACGGTCCACAACACCCACTTTCCAGTCCGCCCATTGACATGGAAGTTGGTCCCGCCTTCGTGCCGCAGACTCACTCCCGCAGCAGTCAGGGTGCAGAATGCAGCCGGCACTGCGAGATCGAGCAGCAACTGAAGCAGATCGAGTAGGAATTGCGGCACTGGCATCGCGGGGTGACCTCTTCACTGGATACCTTGTGCTTGAGTTATGAAACCTTCCGCCATTCGACCGAGGCCCGAGATCACCATCAAGGCAACACCAGTTACCCCCCAGCCCATATAACCGCGGCCGCTCTTGAAGTGCCAACCGGCGACACCGAGGCAGGCGACGGCGATCACCGGTGCGATCACGTTGCAACCCCAATTGACGATATTGAGGACGGTGCCTTCAACGGTTGTCGCTTGCTGACCCTGCACAGCCTGACCGAACTGAGGGGCGGTTCCCAGGTTCTGTGCTCTGGCTGCAAGAGGCTGCACTATGTTTCCTATCAGGATCAGGCTCAACGCGAACATCAGGGCTGCTCGAACCCAGTTGTTTTCGTCTGGGCGACGAAAGTCGGTAGGCGATGATGAGGCGGGCACTTGGGAGCGCCGCCAGCAGGCAAGTGCATTTGTCATGATTGTCTCTCCTGGACTCGGCTGCTCGTGGCATCCGTGTCGAAGCAGAGAATGTGTCGGAAGCAGAACTCAGTCAACTGCCTGAACCCTTCTGAAGAGGTCTCAGCTCTCGGAAATTCGAATCGGTTATCGGAATGACACCCAGTTACCGAAGGGCAGAGAGTTGCGAACTCAACGGCTCTGCTTCACAGAGATCTAATCCGGAGGATCCGAATGGTGATCTCGACGGGCATCAACGCAAGATATTCCTGCTCGAACTGGCCAATGGCAATAGAGAAGTGGCTCGAATCCACAGTGAGTCAGGCGGTGCCCAGTTCCTCAAATGCATATTGAGTCATCGGGGCCAAACATGTCTCGCGCGCAGACTGAGGCAGTCGGAACGATCTTTTCTCAGTCCCACGGTGAGTTATGCGGAACGGTGTGTACTCGAATGCGGGATGAGCCATCGGGAGCCTCGTCGGCTCACACCGCATTCCGAGTCGCGTGGCCTTCTTCTTGCTCAAACGTAGACTGGGTCACCGGGAGCGCTCACGACTCAAGGGTAGAGAGAAACGTTGTGTGGTCGGGGGCGGCCGATTTATGCCGGTTGCAATGGAATGCCGCCACTGAGTGCAATTCAATCTTGCCATTTATTTCGAGGCGGTCGATTGCTACATCCAGCGGTCCGCTGCGGCATGGCCACTCCGGTCGGAGCAGGCAGTAAGGTGCGGATTGCCCGTCAACCAGACAGACCCCATAAAGAATCTTCTCAGCGCCCCAGGCTTTTCGAAGAGCGCTTAAAGATTTAGGGTCAACTGAGGATTCTGAGGGACTCCCCATCTACAGTCCTCAGGACGGCTCGCATAGGGATTAGCAGGGGATCGCGTGAAGGGCGGGTCCCCGAGACAGGCAACAGGCCTGTAGTTGGTATACGGTAGCTAATATATGGAAAATTCTTCTGCAGACGGTGCCAAAGCATACGCGAAGTTCGGACGTTGCTTGAAAGACTGGGCCGCCTTCGAAAAAGCAGCGACAAGCGCGGAGTCCCATTGGTTTAAGGACCTTCTCTCCCTTTGGCGTCCAAGCGGCCATCCCAGCGATAAGTATGGGCTCAGGCTCGCAATCCGCAACAACTACCTAAATTTCTATCGGCGTGGCCAGTCCGTCGCTCGCGTCGCCTGTGTGCGGGGCAAACTCGTTGCTGATGTGCATTACAAATACGTACTGGGTGAGCCGCTTGGATATTCTGGGCCGCTGTATTTACGTCTGAACGCTGAAGGCCGTTTTCCCGAGGCAAGTGGGGCGCGGTCTTATGAAGGCCCCGCCACACTGCAGCTGTAGATCGATGCTGCAAATAAGTACGTTGGCGACGAGAAGTCGTTTGTCGATAAACTCGTCGCGAAGAACGATCACGTCGTTGATCTGGAAATGGCGCTCCCCGCGTGGGCTCACAGCAATGTGGCCGTTCGAATGGACTTGGTGGCCATTGAAAACGGGAGAGTGGTCTTCTGGGAAGTCAAGTCAGTCGACGATAGTCGCATCCGTTGCAAGGCGGAGTTTCAGGAGGACAAATCCCCTCATGGCCGTTTCGGATTACGCCGCACCTGACCGATCACAGTGCATTTGACGCCCACATGTTGCTGATCGAGGTGGAGGGAAAACGCATCCTCTACTCGGGTGACTTCCGGACGCACGGGCGCAAGTCCGCCTTGGTGGACCGCTTCATAGCTGCTCCGCCTTCGAACATCGATGTGCTTCTCATGGAGGGCACCAACCTGGGCAGCGACAAGTCGTGCGTCACAGAGCGCGACCTGGAAACCAACTTCGGGGCTTTGTTTCGCCAAACCAGCGGCCGCGTGTTCGTGACATGGTCAGCCCAGAACATTGATCGCACCGTCACGCTCTACCGGGCTTGTCTGAAAACCGGCCGAACCCTCGTGGTCGATCTCTACACGGCCGAAGTAATGGAGATGCTGGGTGAGTTCGGCAAGCTGCCTCGGCCGGATTGGGCAGGCGTCAAGATCGTCGTCACCAGCGCGATGGCGCGGATGTATCGTCGGAAGGGCAACGAAGCGTTCGTGGAGCGCATGGTTCCCTTCGGCATCTCGGCGAAGAAGCTGAGTGCAACCCACGAAAAATGGGTGGTGATGGTGCGCGCATCGCTGATGCGGGACTATGCAAGGAGCGGTGTCGAACCGAACGCCGCCGACGCCTGGAGTTGGTCGATGTGGCGCGGATATCTGGACAATAAGGATGGCGCACTGGTCAGCAAGTGGTTCGAAGACGGCGGAAGCCGCGCCAACCACATTCATACGAGCGGCCATGCGTCTCCCGCTGTTTTGCGATCGTTCGCCCACGCGATGAATGCCAAACAATTAGTGCCCATCCACGGGGCTGCATGGGACGGGGACACGACTGGGTTCCCATCCATCAGGCGCCTAGCCGATGGTGAGACGGTGACCTTTAACGGTCGGGATGGTCAGGGTCCAGCCCAAAACGCTGCGCACGGAAATAGGTCTTCGGAAGTCGTCAATTCTGCTGCCGCTCAGTCTCAACTGGTGTGAACAGGACAATACGCTCATCGACAGGGTTATGGGTCGTTGGTCGGCAACCCTTCCGTAACGCGCCCGAATGGCCAACGACGGGTAAGGTGCGGGTTGCCCGTAATCCGGAAGGAACTCGGAACTGAGGATTTCTCCACCCGTGCTAGTCGATGAGTGCATTGGCGATTTATCACTAACTAAGAAGAAGTCCCGCCAAAACGAAGAAGTCCCGCCAAAACCGCCAACTTCGATAAGTACATTGCCCCCTTGGAGGGGGCATTTATGGATGGTGTGTTGTTTTCCTTGTGTCTATACTTGGGGGACTCGCCGATCCGTTCCCCAGATTGCGCTGCCCTGGCGCTGGCCGGCGTACGTTCCCGAGTACCTTGCGGTTGCACGTTTGGAGGTTCATTGAAGTCCACGATGATGTCATCTCCGCTTCTGGTCCCAAGCATGCTGGAGCGGGCTGGGAAACTGTTTCCTCGTGTTGAGATCGTCTCGTATCTCCCCGATGGTTCTCGCCATGGCTACACGATTTCCGACCTCCACACACGCTCGCGGCATTTGGCAACTGCGCTCCGTCGCGCGGGAATCCGCCGAGGTGACCGAGTTGGCACTCTACTGTGGAATGGGCATGAACATCTGGAAGCCTACTTCGGGATCTCCGCGGCGGGCGCCGTTGTGCACACTCTGAGCGTGCGTCAACATCCGGACGAACTTGCCTACATCATGAATCACGCTGAGGATCGCTTCCTCATCGTCGAGGATGTGCTTCTCGATGTCTGGCAAAGGGTTAAGTCGCGAGTGCATTGCGAGCGTATCATCGTGGTCGACCGCGGCATGGGATTGCCCGCCGGAACGGAATCCTACGAGGCGTTTCTGGCGGAAGCAGGCGACGACCCACAGTATCCCGATCTTGAGGAAGACGATGCTGCCGCGATGTGTTACACCTCCGGCACCACCGGCCGGCCTAAGGGTGTCCTCTATTCACACCGGTCCATTGCGCTCCATTCACTCGCGAGCTCGATGCCCGATCACTTCAACATCAGTCGCCATCACACTGTTCTTCCTGTTGTCTCCATGTACCACGTCAATGCCTGGGGTTTGCCCTATTCGGCGGTCATGAACGGAAGCAAGCTAGTGTTGCCCGGCCGAAACCTCCAGCCGTCTGCCCTGCTTGACCTGATGCGGGAGGAGCAGGTAACGCTCGCCGCCGGAGTTCCGACCATATGGATGGGAATATTGGATGCGCTCGAAAAGAACCCAGGCCGTTGGAACCTTGCGAGCGAGTTACGCGTTCTCATCGGGGGCGCAGCAGCTCCCGAATCGATGTTCCGCCGGTTCGACAAGTTCGGCATTCAAGCCATCCAAGCTTGGGGCATGACCGAAACAAGTCCGGTGGCTACCGTCTGCGCACTGAAACCGGGTATGGAGGCATGGCCAAATGAAGAGCTTTACCGGCTGCGCGCCCGACAAGGGCTCCCGCTGCCATTCGTCGAACTGCGTGCTGTCGCGGACGAGGGTGAGGTCCCGTGGGATGGAGAAACTTCGGGTGAATTACAGGTCCGCGGGCCTTGGATCGCAGGGAGTTACGTTGGCCTCGAACAGCCGGACAAGTGGACGGAAGAAGGGTGGTTTCGAACAGGAGACGTGGTCACAATCGATTTGGAAGGATACGTCAAAATCACGGATCGTCTGAAGGACCTGATCAAGTCGGGCGGGGAGTGGATCAGCTCGGTCGACCTGGAGAATGCGTTGGTCGGACACGCGGCGATCCGAGAGGCAGCTGTCATCGCCGTGCCACACCCGAAATGGCAGGAGCGCCCCCTAGCTCTGGTGGTCCTGAAAGAGAATCTGACCGTAGACCCTTGCGAGTTGCGCTCCTTCCTGCAGCAAAACTTCGCGCCATGGCAAGTGCCCGATGCATTCGTGGTTGTCGCGGAGCTTCCACATACCTCAACCGGAAAGCTGCAGAAGAGCAAACTACGGGAGCAGTTCAACGATTGGCGATGGGATACTGATCGCGGCGTTGCTGTGTCCTGACTGCCCCCTAACTTTGCTCAAGGGAAGCGCAGAAAGATCCATTCCATGCGCTCAATGAGTGATAACAGGGCGAGGCACTCATCCAGACGGGCTGAAAGTCAAAGCGCTCGTTCCTGTCGGTTTGTCGGCAAACAGGAAGTTAGCCAGCTAGCCGATCAAGGAGGAGAGTAACTTCCTTATAGCCCGTTATCCGCCCAGAACACCAAAGCGGATAATTGTTTCGCCCCGGAGTGGGCAGCTGAGCGCATTGGCGATTTGGCAACAATCGACGTCGCGAAACCGTTTAGGACGGCCTGGGCAGAATTCTCTCGCAGTTGCCGATAACGCCGTGTTCCGTGCCCTACGGCTTCGTAACCGGGAAGAGATAAATTAGAAATTCTCCAGCAACGACACGTTGGAATTGTCCGTATGCGCTAAGACAGCGACCCGCCGGCCGTCCGGAGAAGGAATAGCAAACCATATCGCCATGCTTGATCCTTCGAGTTCTGTCCGGACTCTGCCCATGAGATCGACCCTCAGAATGCCCGAGCGACTCCCTCCGGAACTTCTACCCATATAGCCACCCAACCACAAACTGCGGCTGTCCGGAGCCCAGTCCACGCCCATGATGAGTGGCAATCCCGATAACGAAATGTCCCGTCTTGTGCCGCTGATCAGGTCAAGGATACGCAGCCCGGACGCCTCGTATGGGTTCGCTGACTTGGGGCTGGCCAGATATCTTCCGTCGGGAGACAGGCTCCACACGCTGCCCGGTCCATCATCGGACTGCCTCTTCGCGGCCAAAAGCTCCCTTCCTTTTCCTCCCGTTGGGTCGAAGGTGAAAAATCTCTGCTGTCCGTTATCGATCCGGCTGTAGATGCATTGGGTAGAAGGCAGGTGCGCACACTTATAGTTTCCGATCCCCGGCTCTTCTAGAGCCAGTTGTGAGGAACCGCCAGAGAGGGAGATACGCATGAGACGCGAATTGTCTGACGGCTTGCCGGATGAAGGAAAGACCAGGTACAGCGCGCTCAACCCGTCGGGAGTCAGCTGAGGAGGACCGAGATTATCTTTTCCGCCCACCAATAAATCGGGATGTGTCGCATCGATCGATTGTCTGAATATATGGTTCGGCCCATCGCGATTCGAGACGAACAGAACAGCTTTGCTATCCGGTGTCCAGGCGGATGGCGAATCGTCCCTGTCATCGAGGGTGAAACGGCGAAGCGCGCTCAATTGCTTGCCTTGCGCCGGCAGATCCGCCAGGTAAACGTCTGTCTGGAACTCTCGGCGAAGCAAAGCGATGCGTTTTCCATCACTCGTTACGCTGATACCCGCGATAGGCGTTTGATCATTGGTAATGCGGGTGGCAGAGCCAGAAGGCCGCCCTGTGCGTGAATCCAGGTGGACCCACCAAAGATTAAAGTTTCCGTCGTTAGGCGGAGCCTCCTGCAATGTATAAATCAGGCGCCCCTTGTCGGGCCACGCAATCGCGGTCCCCAGTCGAAAATCCCGCAGTATCGTCTCGCCTTTCCCCGTCGTCGCATCAAACACTTCAATTCGCGTTCCAGGTCCGGCCATACTGAAACTGTCGGGCATTCTGACGCAGGCAAATCTCTTCCCATCAGGCGCCCAGGCAATTGGGCCGAAATGATCCCCGCCCCCGTCAACGATCTTGCTGGTCGTATTTTTATTGGAATCAATCAGCCATATCTCTTCGTCATCCCATTTGCCCTTTAAAAATACGATTCTTGAGCCATCTGGTGACACTCTCGCAGTCAGGCCTACATCCGCGAGCTTTCGCGGCGTTCCGCCCACGACCGATATTTGCCAAAGGCTGGGAGGCTTCTTTTCCAAATCATCAAAATGGGACACGACGAGGTGAAGGCTGTCGGGGAACCAACTCTCCGGCATTACATCAAGATCCTTTGGCAAGGGCACAGAAATGGTCTCGCCACTGTCAACATTTCGCAGATAGAGTCCGGTGGGATCCGAGTAGGCGAGATATTTACCATCCGGCGAGATCACCCCACTGGTCAGCGGCGCGTCGTGAGGATTCGCCGTCAATCGTCGCTGGCTGAAGTTTGGTCGAGACCCCTGGAAATGACCAATGACGGCTGTGCGAACCAAAAATGCGGAGGCGATCACTCCCAGAGCCGCCACTAAGGACACTTTCAACTTCCCACCCCGCTTCGGTGCAGCCGATTGAGAGGATGTGGGCGTCTCTGGTGGGTCAATCAGCACAACTTTCGGCAGCAGGCTCAGGCCGTGCCTGCCGTTCGTCCACTCCACTGGAGCCATGAAGCGGTAGCCGGTCCGCGGCAGTGTTTCGACGAACCTGGGCCGCTCGGCTGAATCCTCGAGTGCCTGGCGCAGCTTTTTCACTGCTGTGTTGATTCCGTGTTCGAAATCAACAAATGTGTCTTTGGGCCAAAGAGCACGTAGTCGCTCGCGTGTGACGACTTCTCCTTCTGCCTGCAAAAGCATGCGAAGTATTTGGAACGGCTGGTCCTGAATGGCGACCGTCGCGCCGTCTTTTCGCAACTCGCCTCGATTCAGATCGACCTCATATCGGTCAAAACGCACACAAATCGCATATGAACGGTCGGTGACCAAAGGAAGCCTCGCTTCGTGGTCTCGGATTTTACTCCAACGCATCAGAAGGGCCGCACAACAGAGTTCACCTTGATCGCTAAAGCCCACATTCCACTGCTGTTCTGCAGTTCACCATCAATTCACCCGCGGTGCATTGATCGCCCCTGCCAGAGGTGCGATGGTGCTTCCACTCGGGATGAGGGGCGTCGTCCGGCGAACCTCACGACCCGCCAAAATCTCGGATTGCAATCCTGGTTCAAACCCTGGGACGACGGTGTTTTGTGCCTCTGGGTACCGAAAGCAATCCGGCAAAAACATGCAGTTCAACTCAGACCTTAAGGAGGTCTCATGAACCACCGATTGCTCTCGAAAGTCTCGATGATCGCAGCGCTCGTTATGATCGTTTGCTGCGTTGTGATGTCCAGCACTCCCGCGCTGGCTCAATGGGAAGATTCTTCTAACCTTTCTCACGGCCCCGAACGGGGATGCTCGAATCAGGCATTGTCCGGCGATTATGGCTTCGCGTCCCAAGGTGTCCTCCTTAACGTCCCCGGCGTCCCACCCGGAACAGAATTCCGCTCTGTCGGCTTGGCTCATTTCGATGGGAAGGGCAATGTGACCTGGGTGGAACATACAGTCGTTGGCGGCGCGCCGCTAAGCGCGGGTTGGACGCCTGCCAGCGGGACTTATTCGGTCAATCGGGATTGCACTGGAACAGCGGTGGTTTTCACCCCCAACAGCCCTGCTCCACTGAACCTGGCCTTTGTCGTGGTAAGGCATGGCAATGAGGTCCATACCGTGCTCGACGCGAATGCGATCACCACTGTCTTCACTAAAGTCGATTAAGGCCTGCCATATCAGTCGATCGGCCGGGATGTCTCAAGAGACGGGTTTCCCAGGCCTCGTTTCTGAGACCTGGGATGCCGAGTTATGCGTCGCAATTTCTAGCGGACACACATCATAAAAAACAGGAGTCGGCTGCAGGCGATTCTCCGAGCTTAAGATTTCGCTCAGATTGGCCTTCAGTTCTCCTGCGGGCAAAACAAGATCCCGAGATTCAGCTCGAAGCCTAATCCAAAGAAGCTTGCTTTATTGATCAATCGACACCAGAGGAATACATCGACCGCCGGAAAGAGACGAAATATCCTCCCATCGATGCGCTTCTCAAGAGCATGGAAGAAGCGAAACGAATGCACGGCCATCCGCCTCTCTGATAAGCGCCAGAGAGCGAAGGTGGGAGACATAATAGCAGCCGCAAACGGAAAAACGGTCGCTGGCGCAAAGTCGCATTTTCGGCAAGTTTACTTCTCAGTTGGCGATATCAGGGCAATGCGCTCATCGAGAGCCGTAAACGTCACTGCGAAGTTCCGGGTGTGTGGTCGGCAACTCTCACCTTGGGATGGGTGAGGTCGCTAGTTCGAATCTAGTCGTCCCGACCATTTCTACATCCTAATTCGTCCGACAAAATCTAAAAGAAGCTATAAACAATGGATTTACTTGGGTTTTGCCGTCCAAGGGGATGTGGTAACTTCCCATTGCATCCCGTCTTAGATCGTGGTAAGAATCGTGGTAAACAAGTTACCACGGTCAGGAGTTACCACGGTGGCCACGAATCTTCTATCCGCAGTCGAATGCAAGAACGCCACCTGTAAGGGGGCGGGAATTCGCAAACTCCACGATGGCGATGGCCTTTATCTGTGGGTCTATCTCGATGGTCGGAAATATTGGCGGTTGCGGTACTGGCAGGCTGGCAAGGAAAAATCCCTCTCTATTGGGGTTTATCCCAGAGTATCTCTGAGTGACGCTCGGAAGAAACGTGATGAACTGCGCAAGCAACTTGAAGCGAATCTTGACCCCTCTGCTGAGCGCAAGGCTACAAACCTGCGCAAAAAGCTCTCGGCCGAAAACTCTTTGGAAGCCGTAGCGCTGGAGTGGTTCGACAAACAGCAGCACATCTGGGTGCCGCACTATGCTAAGGACATAAAGCGCCGTCTTGATGCCAATGTCTTCCCCACACTCGGCAAGCGTCCGCTTGACCAGATAGAAGCGCCCGAGCTGCTTCAGGCTGTTCGCAAGATCGAAGACCGTGGCTCCTACGACTTAGCACACAGGGTTCTACAGGTATGCGGGCAGGTATTTCGCTACGGGATCGCAACGGGACGCTGCACTCGCAATCTGACCGCCGATCTGCGTGGCGCTCTGACTCCGCACGTCAAGCAGCATCAAGCAGCCGTCCGCCCTGAGGAACTGCCTCACTTGCTGAATGCGATTGCCGGGTATGACGAAATTGGCGGCAAGCAAACTCGTCTCGCGCTTCAACTGTTGGCTCAAACCTTTGTCCGCACCAATGAGCTGATTGGCGCGGAATGGGCGGAATTCGATCTGGACCAGGCGGTCTGGAGTATTCCCGCTGGTCGAATGAAGATGAAGACCGAACACCTCGTCCCGCTTTCCAAACAGGCTCTTGCTCTCTTGCCTGAACTCAAGGCGATTGCGGGCGGCAGCAGGTATCTATTCCCGGGCAGAAACAGCAACAAGCCGATCAGCAACAACACCATGTTGTTCGCTCTCTACCGGCTGGGATACAAGGGGAAGATGACGGGTCACGGTTTTCGAGCAGTGGCCTCAACCATTCTCAATGAGACAGGCCACTTCAAGCCAGATGTTATTGAGCGACAACTCGCCCACTGCGAGCGAAATGAGGTCAGGGGTGCGTACAACCGTGCCGAATATCTGCCAGAGCGGAAGCGCATGATGCAGTATTGGGGGGACTATCTGGACATGCTGCAGGCCGGTGCGGACATAATCCCGATCCGCAAAGGAGCCTAACTTTGCGGATGGCGGGAATGCATTAGTGAGCCTCGAACCGCACGGAACGTCGATGGGAGCCGGACTATCCGTTCCTGTCTCCCAAGCTTTAAACCGATCATCATTTCGCGATCGCCACCTTCCGGTTCTGAGCATAGAGCCATCACTGCTGTTCAAGCAAAATGGCTTTTAGCGATATGTTTGCTGGTCCACCAAAGAGGTGAGGCAACCGTGCCGAAAGGCCGCTGCACAATTTACTTGCAATTCGACATGTCGAACGGCATAATTCGACGTTAATCGTATCAAGTTTGTGAGTTACCTTTGGCAGGCCCGGCCTGTCATCAGTAGATACTTGATGGCTGTTCTGAGATCTAAACTCTAATCGCTTATATTGTCTCTCTTGCCAGAAACTAAGGGTTCAGAAAGCTGGACGAGAGTTCCTAGAAGTTATCTCTCCGGGCCTTGATAAGACGCCTTCCGCTGAAAGAGTTTCCGATGAAAAATACCCTGCTGAGCATTCTTCGGGTCAATTGCGACAATCGTTTCGCTTCGATCCCTGCCATTCCTTCCAAGGCACTAGCGCATTGGTCGCGGAATCCTACTGGAAAGTCATTGGAGGTTCGAAGGGATCCTGGGCGTAAACGAAGGCCGAACACTCTCAGAAAACTTGTTACTTATTCGGCCATCGGAAGGCTAGCTTTTGCTGCCGCCTCGTTACTCGCCCAAACGAACCCGAATAGCTCAATCCTTCAAATTGGACCTGTCGTGTTTGTCACGTCGAAGGTCGAGAACCAGAGCTATATCGACCTATTCAGGACCATCGATGCATCGGCAAATCTGATCTACCAGGGCCACTTGGACATACAAAGTGATGGCGACCAAAACAAAAAATCCATCGATATCCCCCCTACGAGTCTGGATGGGGTCCTAAAAGCAGTCAGGGACAGCGGTTACGACGCTAAAACCGAGGGGACGAAACTTGTTATTTCGCCTAGTTCGCCAACTTCATATATGAGCGTAACCGGGAACATTTCGGCAACCTCACCGAATCCTCAATCCGGTTCGCAGTCCGCCACCAATGGAACGAGCAAGGTCAATGTGGGAACGACACCGAAACCCAACTCTAAGCCATCTTCGAATCCACCAAATGCGAATCAATCCCCGCCGAGCGCTCCGACACCAAAGCCACTCGATGTCGAGCCGGAAACTCCAGTCTATTCTCTATCGCTGGCCGAACCATCAGCCGATCAATTGAAACAAGTCAATGACAAACACAAAGACGCCGATTCGCAGATTCATATTCATTTGCATTTAGATGACGGCTCCGTCGTCACCCTAGACAATACGAATCAGAGTTGGACCGTGGAAGCATCAGCGAAACCCATGCTGTTTTTGACCATTGGACATGAAAGTACTGCGATATGTGACAACGATAGCCTTGAGTACATCCAACAGAACAAGTGCCACCTCGAATATTTGATCGTGCGGCGCCTAGTGCAAAAAGACTTGATTCTGGCCGCTAAGCTCGATCCGCAAAACCTGACCATGTCCAAGCAGTTATTGGCAGATACCGACCAATTTGTTGTCGTAAACGGCCACAGGCTGACCAATCCACGGTCCTTGACGTTCGATGCGACTTCGCCGGTAACAGTCTCAGTATTTCGGATCAGAGACGGTTGTCGTTCTTATTCTTTGGCCTCGCAAGACTATGACAGCAAGAAGTTCTATTCAGCTCCAAAGATCACCATGACTAGGCGGGCAAATGGAATTGCGGTTGGACAAGGAAAGATATTCGACGTCGTAACTCTTCGCAATATGCTTTCCACAACGGCCTCGCAGCTGGCGTCCCTTTCCGGCTTTAGCTCCTCGTCTATCACTGGAGCATATGGAAACCTGCAAGGTGTCACTCGTGATACCTCCTATTTGAGTGCCCAAGTCACTACGACTCCGATTCCCACAATGAGTTCTACAGTGGCGAACGGAACCACAGGCAATAGTTCCCTGGTGAACTCTCTACCCATAGCAGGTAGTAGTCCGGGGACAGTTTCTCTTCAGTGTCCTGATGGAAGTTTGCCTGTGATTGGGACCGGGGGTTTGCAGGGCTGCACTGCCAACCCAACCGGCGCGGTCGTGAATGGATCTTCCAGTACCGTGACAACAGTCCCGGTTTCAACAAGTCAAGACACCACCGGCTCCACGACGAGTGGGACCAACTCGACAACAACTACAAAGGGTGGTTATGCCGGTACCGTACCAGCGGCACCAACTTCAAACCCTTTCAGTGCTCCAACCAATATTGGCGTGGCGAGTTCGGATGTTCTGGCTGAACAAGTTCAGCTTAACTCTCAAATCACGACTCTCCGGTTGCTTCTCCAAGGGGCGAATTCGGATCAGTATCTGACATCGTCTTCGAAAGTCGTTGGCACCAGGCAGCAAGCGACGCTGGGATTTTCTATCTCGCTAGATCCACCGCGACAATACAAGCACGCTGTCGCGGAGATTCGAGTTGTGGTCGTTCCACCGAGCGGTTCCGACGACGTCAGTATTATGACCTTGCTCCCGACTGAAAAGACCTACAACGTTGCGAAGATCACAAGTAGACAAAAGTCCTTTGGAGCAGGAGTCGCGATCGAAGCGGTAAGTGTTGGCGCAAATACGGGTCGATCTAAGGACAGGCTTTATCTTGCGAAAGATACAGACACTTTGGCGCTCGAATACAACCGCCCATCGGTTGATCCTTCCGAACTGCCTGAGCCTCAGAAGGCTCACGATCAAATCAAAAGCGCCATTGATTGGGAGAAAATAAAAGATTGCGATGATAACAGCAACCATGCAATGGGAGATGCCATCGTTTTTGGTTGGCAATTCCGGCCGGTACTTGGTGCCGATTATGTTAAGGGTGGACAACGTCAGGTTTTCGCACAACTGGCCCTTCCGGTCGGTCTGGATCAGGACTACACACCATCCGTCTATATCCAAACCAGGTGGCGGACCTACGATCCGCAAAAGCAGGTTGTCGGTGCAGCGTATGAGGGAAGTTGCAGTACTCAGGTTAACTCCGGAGGGATTACGTTAGCGTCTCCACTCCGTGTCAAAGACGTCGTAGTAAGCGATATTGGATCGGGCCAAGTCAGACTTGCTGCCAGCGGAGACTTTTTTGCTCCAGGTATGACGGTGCGCGCGGGTAATACCAACGTAGTGCCGACAATGTTTGATGGGACATCGCTCGAAGTATTTGGGAGCGTCCACGATTTGTTGCAGACAGGGGGATTGAATATTGTCAGCGAGACTGGTGTTCCAAAGCCGTTCGGGATACCAACTTCTCCGAAAAAAGACGGTGCTTGCGCAGTTGCATCGGTCGAACTTGAGGCCGTCCCCAGTCCAGATGGGAATTCAAGAGCGCGGCTCCATCTCATACTGGGGCCACAGTTCAGAATTGGAGAGGATTTCAACGAACTCAATCCGTTTCTCTTAAATTGGTGGACAGGTTCTGGGTACACAGGAAGCTCCCTTCCTCAACAGAGATTTCGATCCGACCCAACCTGCCTGCTCACAAGACAGTCCTCACACCCCCGCGGAATGCACATACTACTTCACTGCACCTACTACCCTCCTGCGAAATGCTCAGACCTTTACGGTTGGCGATCTGGCCTGGACCTCAATTCATAAGCGGGGCCAGATCAGCTTCGCCCCCTCATTCACGGGAATCTCAATATCAGCGACCTATCCCTCGCCTGCGGTTCCCGGCGCTCCTCCACCGCCCGCCGGCTCTACCCCAAAACCTGCACAATACTTTTTCACCCTTAGCGGATACGATCTCCTCAAACTGTCGCCGAATGCTCCGACGACCTATTCGATTGAAACGTTGCTCGGAAACGAGGTGACTGACGTCGAGTTTGCGCCAGAAACCGACAATCTCGCAACGATGCTAGTCGAATCGAAAGATCTCGATAATGCAAAAGCTGTGCGTTTAAAGATCGAGGAATCGGGATTGTACTCACACCCTCTTGAAGTATGGGCAAGGCGTACTGTGGAGTGGGATTTAGCTATACCGAAAGCGGAGACACCCAAGCTATCCGTATCTCCTACATATCTCCACATTGGAGACAGCACCAAGGTATCGTTTGTTGGCGGCGGAGACCTTGCAAAAGTTATCTCGGTGTCGGGCGTCACTTTCGAAGGTGCGACCCTTTTATCAGATGCGTTCGACGTTCCTACCAAAACATTAAAAGTAGTGATCCCGACAAATGTGACGAAAACGGTTGGTCATAAAGAGATTACGGCGACGGCGGCGGTACCGAACGAGGGAGGCGCAGGAACTAAGACCACGACTATTCAATTGCCGATCGATGTCGTCGGCAGTAGATAGGCAAGCTCTGAATTCAGCAGATATTGCAGGAGTTACAGAGATCCGAACCTGTCTGTCGGCAAGCCAGCACCAAAGGACCGCGGCTGTGGAGCAAAGATATAGGGGTTAGCTCGAAAAACCTTTCACGCAGAACTACTATAATCTCGCGAGAGTTCGGAGGATTCAGCAGGCGAACGAAGAAGCTTTTCACGGTCATTTCATTTGTCTCTCTCGCCGTCTGCAGTCGGGCGCCATTGGCGAATGCCCAGGGCGAGTGCCTCGCCAAAAGTACACCTGGTTGGCTGACCAGCTGGACCGGCCAACCAGGGCTACCCGACAACGCAGCGGAGGGTGCCCTCCCCAAAAACACGAGACTGGCCTGCCGAGCCTTGGCAGCCCCAGGGTCGATCCCCGCCTGTTTCCTCACGCTCGACGGTGGTGGTCAAGTGACGTTGAAGAACAACGCTGCGTACCGGTTGAAGGCAGATGATACTGTGACCCTTACCTGCAACGGCACAGCTCCGATGTGCTGCAAGGTGCAGATCATAAAGCCAACCTCAGTGGCCCTCCCGGCAAAACCACAGCCGTAGATTCCATGCGATGTTCGTTGCGTCCAACTCAACCGGCATTTCCATTTAGTAAAACGGACTGGAAAAACATTCCGGGTTTAGAACGGACCTTCCCTCTAAGTTGCAAGGTGTGCAGCCGTGCTCAGTTCTATATGGCATTCTTGCGCCGCATTGGAGGGCTGATTTTTCTGACCGCCCTCGACCCCAATTTCCGATGGTTGCTCTCGGAGAAAGGAGCTACATATTCGAGGTTTAGCTCAACGACCGCCCTTGCCGTTTGCTGATTACTGTCGCATCTTCAGTGTCATCTCCTGTGTGATTGAAGAAGAGAGCGTTGTGCATCATGCCTGTAATTTCTTGGCGATGACAGGGGCGCATACCGTTGACATATGTCACGCTTGCTCGAATTCATGAACTCACCGGGAATCATGATCTAGCAGTGCAGGAATTCCGGCAAGTTCTGGATCTCGATCCAAGGGATGCAGAGGCCCTCACAGGAATAGCCCACTCATATCAGAATGAAGGGCGCAATTCTGATGCGGAAATCGCCTATGTCAAGGCAGCGGCAGTCCGCCCAGATGACTGGAACGGATATAACAACCTGGGCAACTCTTACGACGAGATTGGTCGGCAC
Source organism: uncultured Acidobacteriaceae bacterium (assembly GCA_963841335.1). Classification (GTDB taxonomy): domain Bacteria; phylum Acidobacteriota; class Terriglobia; order Terriglobales; family Acidobacteriaceae; genus Edaphobacter. The sequence continues at coordinate 589,633 of CAWJCF010000002.1, forward strand.
CAAGAGGCGATTGCTCAATATCGCCGCTCGCTCCAGCTCACACCCGACAATTCGGCAGTATATGCAAATTTAGGCGCAGCATTTCTCAATTCGGGTGATCCAAAGTTTACTAGCGAACCGGCCCAAGATACTTGTCCAGCCAGTCGAGAACCTCGCGAACCGCAGCCGGGCGCGGAAAGACCCCATGTCCGCCGTCGTATATCACCAATTTCTTGTCTCTTGGGGGAGTCCCCATGAACTGAAAGAGTGGACGTTGCGACAATTCCACTGGAAAATCACTGTCGTAACGGCCGTTCAAGACCAGCGTGGGCGTGGTCACATGCGGATCGAAGTTGATTCCGTCGACCTCCGACAGATCGTGTCGCAATTGAAAACCGGCCGACAACAGCATTGCCGCCTTGAAGCGCTTTTCGACGGCTAGCAGCACCGGCGCATCCGCTCCGCCGAGGCTGTTGCCCAAATAGGCCATCCTTGCGGTGTCGAAATCGCGGCGAGTTTCCAGATAATCCAGCGTACGGCCCAGGTCCTTGGACCAGGCAATCACATGATCGCGAAAGAATGCCGGTTTGTTACGGCCTGGAATGAATCCGTCGCGCCGCTGGTACATGCCCTTGTAGACCGGGACAACGATGGCCCGCCCGCTTTTGAGGATGAAATCGTAAGCGTCTTCCACGCTGTTCAGATCGAGCGTATCGGTCAGCGTAGCCATCGCGCCCGGGAAGTACACCACGGTCTGCCAGGGAGGTGGCATGTTCCGCGGCAAGAACAGGTAAGCGGTGACGCGTTCATGGCCGTAGGCCGCATCGAACGAAACCCGCTCCCACTGCGCGCGCTCCGTCACCTCTGTCTGTTCCACTCGGGCATTCAGCGCGTCTTTGTCGTAGGCATAGAGTTCCTTGTAGGCCTTGAAGATCTCGTCCGGCACCGGCTTCTCTTTCCAGAAATCGCGCGTGTTCGACTCAATGCGTTGCCGCGCAAGAGGGTTGGCCGGTGATAAAAGCTTCATGCAGCGGAAGCCGAAATTGGCGCGGCGGTCCCAGGGCGATTGCGCATCGGTGAAATTGAACATGTAATCCGGCTCGCCGAAGCCTCCGCCGAGGATCAGCCGTTTAGCGTCCTTGGCCTCATTGAGGCACCACTCCTTCACATTACCTGCCATGTCGGTGGTGCCCCATCCGCTCAAGGTGCCTTCCCCTCCCACGGCCTGGGTTCCATCGAGCCGGAAGTTGCTGCCCGAGGCGATCAGTGGTGTCTTGCTGGTTGCTTGCGACGCAAGCAACCAGTGGTAGGCCGTCGGCAGGCTCTTGCCGACAAATTCTGCGTACGCTGCCGCCTCGAACCAACTCACGCCTGCCACAGGATGATTTCCACGCCCCGTAGGAAAGTGTCCTGCCTCCCACGTAGCCGGCCCCGGCCTCCCGGTTGAATCGCGGAAGAGCGCAATAGCCTGATCCCATGCGACGGCGTGGCCATCCTTCACGAAAGGCTGCTTCCAGAACTCTGGTCTCGCGTATCCGCCTGCATCGACGAACTTTTGGTATTCCTCATTGGTGACCTCGTGGCGGTCAATCAAAAAGTCATCGAGTTTCACATAAGGGCTGCCTAGGAGGGGATACGTCATGCCAGACAAACCACCGCCCACCGGCACCATCTCGGGAGGCACCTGGTGGTGGGGATGAAGCTTGAATCGAATATCGAAACTCCAGACATTGCCGACGAGGACGGTTCCGAGCACTTCGCCAATGAACGTTTCGTCTGCAAAACCCTGCTTGGTCAAACGCCACATGTACGAATCCTGAGGCACACGGACTTTTGAAACTGGTGTTCGTCCAAAATACGTCCACGCGTCCACATTGCTGTGATACGGACGATAAGAGACTTCCGCGCCAACCGGATCGCTGTTGATAGAAACCTCGCCGGTGCAGCGAACCAAGAGGTCTCTGATGGTCACATCATGGGGAAGGATCGCGTGCGCGCGTAGCGCGAGCGCCCCTGCCTTGGAAAGCTCGCCTGCTTCAATAAGCCGCGTGATTTCCGGCGTAGCCGTGGCCCGCGCCCAGCGCACCCTTTCCCATCGGCGTATCCCCCATCCGGCCAGCAATGTGATTGCAATTGCTGCGAGAATGGCGGGCCATCTCCCAAACCGCCATCGCCTCCGGCCCTCTGGCAACACCGCTGCAGGAGCCAAACTCAACTTCAGCGCTTCGTCACTGCCCTGCTGCCCAGCTTCGAGCACCCGCTGGCCAGCAAGGGGCACTGCCTGCGGTTCCAGGATTTCAACCGAAGCGACGAAGCGATATCCAATTCGTGAGACCGTTTCGATGTACTCCGGAGATTTTGCATCGTCCCCAAGACACTGGCGCAGCTTAAGGATGGCTCGTGCCAGCGAGTTCTCCGTAACGACCACGTCGTCCCATCCCGCCTGCAGCAGTTCTCCCTTGGTGATCAATCTCTGCGGATTCCGAAGCAGGTAGAGGAGCACTCGAAAGGCGCGGGGCTCGACCGGAAGGACTTCCCCTTGCTTGACAATGGAGAATTCCTGTTCGCGGATCTCGATGCCTTTGCATAAGAAAACAAGTGACTTAGTAGTCGTCATAACTCCGTCACGGATTCTTCAACGCAAACGTCAGAAATCGGTCAATACAAAGCTACGAACCATGTGCACACTTGACGAACAATGTAGCACGACCCGACCTTAAGGAGGTCACCATGTTGACAAGAAGGACCGTGTGTCTCGCGGCGGTGCTGACATGCATGCTCGTCACCGATGTGGTATCTGCCACAGCGCAGGAGTGGCATACCTGTTTCACGCTGGCCAGTCTCAAGGGATCATATTCCATTGTTGGCACGTACGGTGCAAACATAGCAATCGCTCTCGCCAAGCGTTCTGTGGACGGCGACGGCAATCTCACAGGGACGTTCCTTGTGAACGAACCAACCCCCGGATCGACAACCGGAGGAAGGACTGTCGTCACGGGAACAAATGCCGGTACAGTCTCCGTAAACTGTGATGGTACGGGTGTCGTCACGCGCGTTCTCACCGTCGCAGGTGTGCAAACGAATCAGTTCGACGATTTTGTGATCACCGATGCAAAGATCAAAGATGGTGAATTGATCGCAACGACGATCGTTGATGCCCAAAGGACTTCGTCTGCCATTGTTCCAGGGGGTGTCTTTCTCAGACGCACATGGACCCGGGTGCCATGACGAGCACGTTTTAGACCTCATCTCCGCACAGGTGGTTCTCAGAAGGCAGCTCGGGGCTAAATTTGATGCGTCGATATAGGATTTTGCATCGTCGTTGACGATTCACATCAGAGAACCACAGTGATCCTAGAACTACGATTCGAACGAGCGATGAATACTCGATCTCAATCTATCTTTGTGACGTCAGACTCGGAAAGCCGAACTCGCCGCACAGAGGCTCGTCTCGACATGATGATGAGGCTGGAACAATTTATCGCCTTCCAACTCGAATTGATTCCCTCAGTTGAGAACGCCTGGCAACCGTCGGATCTTCTTCCGATGCCTACAGCGCAAGAAATCGATGGTGAAGTTCATCAAGACTTCATCAAATCCTGCCGGGCCATTCCGTGGGAAGCAATCGTAATACTGGTTGGAAATGCAGTAACAGAAGAGGCACTCCCCTCATACTCGGCCGCGCTGCGCTCGCCAAGAACAATGGCGCCGCGGTTCTAGCTAAGATTTGTCGCTTGATATCAGCAGATGAGACCCGTCACGAGGAGATATACGTTCGCATTATGACCGAGGCATTTAAGCTCGCTCCAAACGAATCTCTTGGAGCATTCGCTCAGATGATCCGTCAGAGAATAACGATGCCTGGATTGAAAATGGGAGAACTGGATGGGGCCAGCCTCTTTGAGAGGCTCGCATGCATAAACAGACCGATCTCGGCTTCGGTATCTGAAAACGTGGTCTGCGCGTAGCGCGTCTGGAGCAAGCGATCACGGAGGCAGTCAAGCTAGCTTCTCTGGCGTGACAGCAAGTCATCAACGATCTGCAGGCGCCGCGCGGTATCGCAGATATCTCGGCTGTGATCATTGCAGCCGAGTTGGGCCGGGTAGCAGAGTTGACACGGTCACTCCATATCAGGGCACTCACTCATCGAGCGAGTTGTAGCAAGCCTCATTGGGCCTGCCGGTGGGGGTTGACGTTAGGGGCGGCGGAGATGGCCCGGAGGTATTGATCGAGGTCGCGAGCGGGTATTGCGCCGCCACTTTAGCTCGAGAAGGATGTTGTCGCGTAGGTCCAACCGTGGGGCCAATAAGGGGCCAATAAGCGTTTCTCGACGCTATTTAGCGCTCTCTAGAGTGCTGTCACGTTTTGTAAGGTACTGATAAATAACTTATAGTTTTGGGGTTACTTCCTATTTGCCCGGAGCGACCGAGGGATACTAGAACCGACCCGCGCGGAACTCCACAATGCCCGCTCACTGATAGAGCTGTACAAACCTGAAACGTTCCCTGTCTTCCCGCGATTCTCCCGTGATCGCGGACAATCGTGCCTCAGTTTGAAGGGAGTTGCAATGAAACTTTCCTGGCTATGCTCGCTCATTGTCGTGCTCGGCGCCTGCTGCTGCAGCGCGTCGGCTACGGAGGCGAGCCTGATCCTCGTCAACGCCAAGCTATGGACCGAAAATCCGGCGCAGCCCACCGCCCAGGCAGTGGCGCTCGATGGTTCCAGAATTCTCGCGGTCGGCAATAACGCAGCGATTAGAAAACTCGCCGGCCCCGACACCCGCATCATCGATCTCGGCGGCCGCCTTCTCCTGCCCGGCTTCAACGACTCCCACGTGCATTTCCTCATCGGCGGCGGTTCGCTGATCACCGTGCATCTTGGCGCAGCCAACAGCCAGGCCGAGTTCAAGGAGCGCATCGCTCAATTCGCCAGAACCCTGCCCAAAGGTGCGTGGCTTCGCAATGGCCTTTGGGATCATCAACGCTGGAATCCGCCCGTTCTGCCCGACCACCAGTTGATTGACGATGTCTCCGGCGATCATCCTGCATTCTTGTGGCGGCTCGACGGACACATGGCCCTCGTGAATGCACAGGCCATGAAGCTCGCCGGCATCGACCGAAACACGAAGGACGTGCCGGGCGGAGAAATCGAGCGCGACAAGGACGGCAACCCGACCGGCATTCTCAAAGACGCTGCCATCGCCCTCGTCCAGCGCATCATGCCTCCGCTGTCTCCCAATGAGGAGTCACAGGCCATGGAAGCAGCCATGCGCGAAGCAGCAGCTCACGGCGTAACCAGCGTGCAGAACATGGCCGACAGCTCTGAAGACCGCGGCCAGCCGGACAATTTTCGCGAGTTCCAGAAGATCGAGCGCGCTGGCAAGTTGACTGTCCGCATCTACGAGGCTTTTCCCGTCCGCGATTGGAAGACTCTGGCCGACGCCGGCATCGTCGCGCCTTTTGGCAGTCCTTATCTCCGCATTGGCAACCTGAAAGCCTTCGCCGATGGCGCCCTTGGTTCTGAAACTGCCTGGATGGATGAGCCGTTCACGAACAATCCGGCGAAGAGCGGCCTCGCCAGCCCCGATCTTCTCGACGTCGAGCATTTCTACGAATCGATGCGCCAGGCCGACAAGGCCGGACTCCAGCTTACGATCCACGCCATCGGCGATCGCGCCAACCGCACCATACTCGATCTCTACGGCCGCCTGGAAAAAGACAATGGCCCTGCCGATCGCCGCCCCCGCATCGAGCACGCGCAGCACCTTCATCCGGAGGACTACGCGCGGTTCGCAAAGCTTGGCGTGATCGTTTCCATGCAGCCCTACCACGCAATCGACGACGGACGGTGGGCTGAAACCATCCTTGGCCCGCAGCGAATCAAGTCGAGCTATGCATGGAAATCCCTGCTGGATGCCGGTGCAACACTCGCCTTCGGTTCCGACTGGCCGGTCGCGCCATTGGATCCCGTGATGGGCATCTATGCCGCCACCACTCGCCGCACCCTCGACGGTAAGAACCCAAACGGCTGGATTCCCGAGCAGCGCATCACCGTTGCGCAGGCAGTGCACGCCTACACCATGGGATCCGCATTTGCCGAACACCAGGAGACGGTCAAAGGATCCATCGAACCGGGCAAGCTGGCAGACCTGGTAGTGCTCTCCGACGACATCTTTACAATCCCGCCAGAGGCAATCGAGAAGACCAGGGTCGACATGACCATCTTCGACGGCAAGGTGATCTACCAGCGCTGAGCGGGCGAGAGGCGTATAGCTAACAAACGTTCCCAGCGCTAGCGCGCTTTGCGGATAGATACCCGCCGCTGCGGGGTGGTCACACACTGAATTGAGCGCAACTTCCGGATGGTCGGCAAACAGGAAGTTATGCCTGGACGGGGGGTAACTTCCGTGTAGCCCGTAAATCTGCCCAGACCCCCAGAAATCTGGAAAGTCTTGTGTCCGCGCTGTTCGGTGAGTGAGTTGCCGATTTCGCGAAAACTGACCCAGTAATGACAGACCGGGAAAGAATCTTCTGTGTGATCAAAGCGAAAGTCGTCGAGAGACGGGTTCCACTTTGGCAGTTCCGGACTCACACCCTTTTTGGAATACTTTCCTTGACAGATTAGGAGAGATGGCAATAGTCTCCTAATCATCTTAGGAGTAAGTGTGACGATCCAAGCCCAATTACTTCCTGGCACTCTCGATCTCCTCATTTTGAGGGCCGTCTCTCTCGGTCCCCTGCATGGGTACGGCGTTCTTCTGCGCATCGAGCAGATCTCCGGCCACGCCTTACTCATCGAACAGGGCGCGCTCTATCCTGGCTTATTTCGCCTGGTGCGTCAGGGATTACTCAAGGCAAGCTGGGGCACGTCTGAGAACAATCGCCGCGCCAAGTTCTACGAACTCACCACCGCGGGCCGCAAACGTTTGCGCGAGGAAACAGAGGGCTGGAATCGTCTCGCAGCGGCCATCGCTTCCGCCCTTGCCGTGCAGCCGGAGGAAGTATGAAACTCTTAGCCTCCCTTCGCTCCCTGATCTTCAGTTCTTTTCAACGTTCTCAGATTGAGGACGAACTAGAGGGCGAGCTACGTTCGCATATCCAACACCGTGCCGACGATCTCGAGCGTTCCGGTCTTCCCCGCGCAGAAGCCGAGCGCCGCGCGCGCATCGAGTTTGGTGGCTATCAGCGGTTCAAGGAGGAGAGTCGTCAAGCGATCGGCGGCCAATTCATCGAAACCCTCTTGCAAGACGTACGCTTTGGTCTCCGCATGATGCGCAAGAATCCCGGTTTCACCACTGTCGCCGTTCTGACACTGGCGTTGGGAATCGGGGCGAACGCGGTCGTCTTCAGTGTTCTGAATGCGCTGATTCTGCGTCCACTCAACGTGCCGCAGGCCCAGAACCTGTACATGATCCAGAGCGGGAAGGACCATTCACCGCACCAGTCGTATCCCGACTACCTGGACCTGCGAGACCGAAACCGGGGCTTCGAGGGGTTGGCGGCATATAACATCAGCCCGGCCAGTGTGGACGCCGGCGAACGACCGTCGCGCATCTGGCTCTACGAGGCAAGCGGGAACTACTTCGACGTCCTGGGAATTCAGCCATATCTGGGCCGTTTCTTCCACATCTCCGACGAGCATGGCCCGAACAGCAGCCCTTACATCGTGCTCAGCTATGCTTATTGGTGCAGTCACTTTCAGAGTGATCGTGGCGTAGTGGGGCGCACGGTTTGGGTGAACAAGCATCCCTATACAATCCTCGGAATAGCGCCGCCAGAGTTCCGCGGCACCGAATTGTTCTTCGCCCCCGATTTCTGGGTGCCGCTCGTCAACCAGGAACAGGTGGAGGGCGAGAGCGACCTGAACTCACGCACTGCCCGCGAACTCGAATTGGTGGGACGGCTAAAGCCGGGTGTGAGCCCGGCTCAACTCACAGCAGACCTTAACTCCATCGCTCTCTCGATGGCAAACACCAACCCTAAGCAGGATGAGGGCATGAGCTTTTCGCTGACGCGCCCAGGGCTGCTTGGCGACATGCTTGGGCAGCCGGTGCGTGGGTTTGTTACCGGCCTGATGCTGCTGGCGGGGCTGATTCTGCTGGCGGCGTGCGCCAACCTCGGGGGACTGTTTGCTGCCCGCGCCGCGGACCGATCCAAAGAGGTTGCTCTGCGTCTGGCGCTCGGATCGAGCCGCAAGCGCATCTTGCGGCAATTGTTGACGGAGGCAACCCTGGTCTCGCTGATTGGCGGAGTGCTTGGGCTGGCGGGGAGCATAGCGGTGCTGCGCTGGCTCAGCGCGTGGCAACCTCTGCCCAATATTCCGATCAACGTAGCGGTGAATCCGGATGGGCGCACCTATGCTGTTGCGTTAGTGCTGGCTCTGGTGAGTGGGTTTCTTTGCTTGATGGTCCCTGTACGGCAGGTGCTTCGGACCGATCCATATCAGGTGATCAAGACTGGCGAGGTGGGGGTTGCGGGGCTGCGCCGATTGAGCCCGCGCGATGTGTTGCTGGCGGCACAGATTGCCATCTGCGCTGTGCTGGTGACGGCGTCGCTCGTAGCGGTGCGGGGGCTGGTGCGGTCGCTGCACAGCAATCTTGGCTTCACGGCAGAGAACGCAATGCTTGTGGTCACCGAACTGGACAAGGCGGGATACAGTCGCGATCGGGTGCCCGTGATGCAGCGGCGCATGCTGAATGCCGTGGAGGCCATCCCCGGCGTGACTGCCGCAGGATATACCGACCGGGTGCCGCTAGGGCTGAGCTGGAACAACTCTATTGTCTTTGCGGACACCACGACCGAGCTGAAGACGGCGAATGTCGCTGCTGAGGTGCTGGCATACAACGTCTCTCCCGGATACTTCAAGGCGGCGGGCACAGCCCTGCTGGCGGGAAGGAACATCACCTGGCATGACGACAAGAACGCGCCGCGAGTGGCAGTGGTAAACAAAGAGTTTGCGCGCAAGCTCTTCGGCTCTACGGAAAAAGCAATAGGCAGCTACTACAAAGCCAAGGACGGGACACGAGTGCAGGTAGTGGGTGTGGCCGAAGACGGGAGATACACGAGCCTTACAGAGGACCCGCGACCGGCAATGTTCCTTCCGATTCTGCAGTCGCCGACGAGCGGCACCTGGCTGGTGGTTCGGTCGAACCGTGATCCACGGCAGCTGGCGGCGGCGCTGGACGAATCGCTGCACAGCCTGGACGCTGGGCTGCCGTTGATGATCATCACCTGGCACAGAGAGCTGGACGGCTCCCTCTTTGCCGCGCGCACGGCGACCGTGTCGCTGGGAGTGATGGGTGGGCTGGGCGCGGTGCTGGTGGTCACGGGCATCTTCGGGATGGCTGCATACTCGGTGAGCAAACGACTGCGGGAGTTAGGGATTCGCATCGCCCTGGGCGCGCAACGAAAGGAAGTGTTGCAGGCGGCACTGGGGCGGACTTTCCGGTTACTCGTATTTGGCTCGGCGGCAGGCTTGCTCCTGGGTATAGCAGCTAGCAGGGTGCTGTCTTTCATCGTCTATCAGGCGACTTCCCGCGATCCGTTGGTACTAGGTGGAGTTGTTCTCACCATGCTGCTGCTGGGTCTACTGGCGGCGTGGATTCCGGCTCAACGAGCGCTTACGGCTGACCCTTTGATACTGCTACGCGAGGAGTGACGTACAGTGCGTAGGTCGATAAATGCTGGAGAAGCAGATTCTTCGGCACATAGGATTAAGGGCCCGCGTCAACTGGCGAGATCAGGGCAATGCGCTCATCGAGGAGCCGTTGGTTCATGTTCCGGGTGGATGGTCGGCAAACCGCACCTTACTCTCCTGAGCTCGAGCCGGATATCGTCCTGACCGAACCGCAACCGCGGCACCGAACGCCTCCGGCGTGGATGAGACTTTGCACACCCTTTGGTGATCGCCGGAGGTGGCAGCATAACTTTGCACTGGGTGGCCGCATAACGCTGGACAGGGTGGCAGAATTAATTGCATTCAGCCATCAGAATGGTTTTACCTCGTAGTTACTAGGGCGGTGGATACTCAAGACCCCGCAGACGACAAGGAAGTCACATAGCCCGGTTGAGGTCGAACACGAGACAAAAAAAACCTGGCGCCGGGAGCCAGGTTTTTAGGTGAAGACAGAGGACGATCAGGGGCCGGCCGACGCCACTTTGTGCAGCGTAGACGTACTGGGTTGGTGCTTCGTAAAGACAATGTAAATCTTCGTATCGGCTGGGACGGAGACCACCACACGGCTGTTGGCATTCAGGCTCATGACCTCGGAATCACCCGCATTACCGATGTTCTGGGCCACTCGTTCTCGTATGAGATCATCCTCGGAGAAGGTGGAACTGGTATTGTTTCCCACCAGCATCGCCGCAACCGAACTGATTCCAGAGGCTGTTCTGACCAGAAAGTTTTTCCCAGTGTTCTTCCCGTAGACTGTGCCCTTGATGGGGCCAAGATCCAGCCCCGTGCCAATGGCTTCGATCTTCTCCTTCGCCCCGTCCAGAAGTTCGATCTCGTCGAACTTCACGCTGACATACCCATTTCGATCAGCCTGCTGGAGTTGCCCGTACACGCGAGCTCCGGCGGGAACCACGATCTTGTCTCCAATCGCGTATGTGTACTCGACGATCGCCACGACAGGAGCCTGGATAGCGTTCGATATCTGGGTCTCAAGCTTCGCCTGGATTCGGGTTCCCGGTGTCATCTCGAGCGCCGGGCTATCGTCGTTGTCCACATTCTCCTTAGCCGCTGCTGCAACTTGGGTTTGTGCCTGACTCCGGACAAAGATCAGCGAGGGCTCTTTCAAAGCGCTTTGTTGCTGTGATTGCGCTACCGAGGTAGGTGGAGGGGCAATGTATGGCTGTGGCTCTTCCCACTTCTGCTGTGTGTCTGAGAAGGACGGAACGCTTCCCAGAGAACTGGTGGCCACCGTCTTGCTTTCTGTGATTCCTTTGGCGGGATCAGAGCGTACTTGGCCGATCGTACTTCCTTCCGTCGAACGGGTTCGTTTGATATCCCCAGGGCCAAGCTGTCCGCCCGCATTGTCCGGAACTGGCCTGCGAACTGTTTCCATAAGCGGTGTCAGACTGCCCTTGAGATCATCCGCCCTCTCCCGTTGGGGAGATTGCTTTTCGGTCTCCTTTCGGGAGGAACGTGATTTTCCGACGATTGCGGTAAACACAAAAAAGAGCACAGCAATCAGAAGTCCACTGCCCAGTAGGATCATCTTGCTTCGCTCCATCCCGGGTTTGCCAGCAATGTCCCTACGGGTGGCGAATCCCTTGGTTTCTTGCACGTCTGCGCGAGCTTCGATCGTCGGAGCCTCTTGCGGGGAAGGAGGACGGCTACGGAAGTGCTCCCCAACAGGTTCCTCAACGTGTGCAGGTATATTCCCGTTTCCGTTTAGTTCGTTGATATTCATGGGAATCCTTTCTAGCGGTCATCGCTGGCTATGGGGGGGGTGAAGGGCAGACGAATCAGAATGGGCCGGTCCACCTGATCTGCCTGCGCGAGTTGAAGAAACAGCCTTTCCGTCGACTGCTTGAAATTTGGTCTGTCGAACTTGACGACGCCATCTGCGCGTCCGCCTGGCTCTAACCTCGTAGCGCTTAACCGGTAGTCGCGGACCTGGAGTTGGTCGGAGAGGATGCCGTGACCCTCCTTCTTTTTCTTCTTACCGGCCTTTTGTCCAGTGATCTGGATCTGCGGTGGAACGACCTCTACCGGTTGATTCGAGCTATTGAAGATAGAGTAGGAGACGACCGTCTCGTTGCTCCATTGCCGCACGTCTCCGACGGACGTCTCGATCTGCTTCCCCTCCCACTTTGTCCAGACGGGGACGTTCATACGGACCTGTTGCTCGTACTCAACGTCAAAGGCCGAAGGGGCCGAGGCCGTTATGGAGGACCCTAAGGCACTATTAACAGGCGAGGCCCGTTGGGCCGCTTGCTCTGTCCGCGCGCTAGACGCCTCTTGGCTGACTGGTAGCCCAGCATCTGAAACAACGAGAAAGCTGCGCGCGTTCCGGTACTCGATCAGGAAGTCGACTGCTGCCGACGAGCTTGCTGTGCCGACGCCATCGCTAAGGAGTGTCAGCGTTACATGTTGGCCCGACTTGGTTGCAATCAAAAGATTCGATTGCGCGGGCTGCTTGGTGATCGGTTTGACATAAACGTAGTCGGGCTCGCCCTCGTTGTGCTCGGCCTTGAAGTAGCCGGGACTGCCGAGGATTACGGACGTGATCTCCTCAGGCATACGGATGACCGATTCAAACTCGGGGCGCAGATGCAGCACTGTCACTTGGGCTGGGTTGATGGTTAGGGTTGCGACACGCGCTCGCACCGCGTCATCCGACGCTTGCATCCGGCACGGAAGAAGGACCGCGATAGGGAATAGCCAACGGAGTCGTCTCATAGTTCATTCACCTCCTGGGCAGCGAAACTGCCGCAAGTCTGCGTATCAGGTAGCGGCGCCGTATAGCCTGGACATAGGCAACGACGTCTGGGTTGTCGTAGTTGAGCTGTTTCCGGAGAATCCAGTGATCCCCGGCGTAGTATGCTGCGGCAACGAGTCGCATGTCCCCGTGAAACTCCCACATAAGTGTCGTGACATAGCGCGTGCCGGCCGCGATGTTCTGCTCGGCATCGAATGGTTGGAAAGCTCCGAAGCGTCTCGCTGTAGCCGGCATGAGTTGCATCAGCCCCATCGCGCCCTTGCTCGATGTAGCACGGGGATTCCATCGCGATTCAACGTCGATGAAAGCGGCGATCAACTCGGGCGGCACACGGTACTGAGCCGCATAGTGTTGAACGCACCTTTCTGCCGATGCGGTGCCGATCTCTGCGCAAACTGCCTCTGGAAGCAGGAGCAGGAATAAGAAAGTCCATGTCATAGCCCTGCCCCACCTCCGGAGGTCATCTTTTGTGCAAAACGGGCTCCATCGTCGAGCAGGCTCTTGAAACCTTCGCGCAGAAGCAGATGTCGGCGGTCCTTCTCGGTCTTCGCCAGAAAGGGCAATAGGACATCACGCTGCTCTGCCGTGACGTGATCGGTTCCAAGCAATTGCAGGGCGTTCGCAAAATCGATCATTTCGGAGACGGATGGTGGCTTTTCAAGCGAATAGTTACGGAACGATCGTGCGATGCCAGCCATCTCGTGATGAAACTCCGTATTCGCGTCCGGAGTGCGGCTTGCGATGATCTCCGCCTCGCGTTGGGGCGTTGGATGTTCGACCCGGACGTACAGACTGCGGCGGCGAATCGGATCCCCCAAGCGCCGCTCTTCATTACTGGTCAGAACAACGAACGGAACGCTCCTGGCTACGACGGTCCCAAATTCGGGAATAGAGAGCTGCCAAGCCGACAGGCTCTCAAGTAGCATCGCTTCGAAACCATCGTCTACCTTGTCGAGTTCATCGATCAGCAGCACACATGGCCGCTCGCATTCGAGCGCGCGCATAAGGGGACCGGGCCGGAAGAAGTCGCGGCCCTTTAGGCTCGCCTGAACGGATTGCCAATTTTCGTGCTGGCCCTTTGAGAACTCCATGTAGAGTCGTTGCAGACTTTCATCGAATCGGCCAATAGCCTTGTCTTCACTCACTCCGCGGTAACACTGCAGTCGCTCGACGTGTGTGTCGGCTGCTGCAGCTACTGAGAGGGCTAATTGCGTCTTGCCTGAACCGGCTGGTCCTTCAAGCAGCAACGGCTTTTGGAGTTTGGCTGCCAGGAAGACAACCTGGGTCATTATCGGGTCGACGAAATAGCCGGTGGCCGCGAGTTTGATGGAAAGCTCTTCGAGAGATTCAAACACCGCTATCCCTCCTCGACTCTCGGGAGGTCAAACGTGCCTCAAGAGAAAGTTCGGTCCTGCTTTTCCACAGGATTTGGCGCAAGTCGTAGTAGTCGGCCCTCCACAGCGCAAGAGCCGACAGGGCGCACACCAAAGCCGGTAGCAGAACCGCGATCCCAAACCGCTGTGCCCGATCTCTCATTTGCGACTCCTCTAAACGAGACGTAAGCATGGGATAGTTTCAAAACTCGGTCAAATTTCTCTGTCCGACGGTTTACCCGTCAGGCAGATCTCCCGCTTCTACAACTATTTGACCGAATTTCAGACCGATCTCATGATGTCTGCGCATGGTTGACTCGACAGCCGGCCCGACTGCCGCAGAGGGTGCAGACCGGGGTCATCAACGGTGCTTGGGCCGGGATTCTGGTTGTGAATAACTTGTGGGTAAACGGTGCATCGACAATATTTTTCAGCGGCAAGAGCGAAGCGAACTGGTCGACGTTCCCCCTGCAACGATATACATCGATCGGTCAGAAATATTGATTGCAGGGCTGAAGGAGGTCGCGAATTCTATCGAGATCCGTGCCTGAATGCGAAGAGCCCGGGTTATTTGGGGTAATTTGACCGAAATTCAAGACAGAGCTATTCATATTTGGCCATAAAGCTTGATGCATCGACCAAATGGGAGATAGCCATGGAGACAACTCGTGAATCGGCGCGCTTTCTCAGTACAAAGGAGCTTTCGAAGCTTCTTGGGATTCCGGAAGGCACGTTGCGGCAATGGCGTTGCTCAGAGGTTGGTCCCAAATGGCACAAGCTAAGGGGAAGCGTTCGTTATGATAAAAGCGACGTGGAGAATTTTCTCCACGAGAGCGAGCGTATTCCGTCTGTGCGGGCACACATGGAGGAACACCTTGTCTCTGTTTCGTCCCAAAGATAGTCGTTACTGGTGGTACTCGTTCTACTTCGATGGAGAGCGTTACCGAAAGAGCACGAAGAAAACCAAGAAGACCGCTGCGGCGGTTGTTGAAGCCAGCCTGCTGGCACGCCTTCAAGAAGGCGACGCCATCGAGTTGGGTAGAAAAAAACCTCCTATTCTCAGGGACCTTGCAGAACGGTTTCTGGAATGGGCGGACAATTCGCAGCAACTGACGCCCAACGGAAAGCGATATTACCGTTACGGATGGCGGTTGTTGCGTCTGTCCAAGCTCGCCGGCATGAGAATCGACCAGATCTCGCAGGACGTGGCCGAAGCGATTGTCTTTGAGCGCCCGTTGTTGAACAGGAGGAAGAAAGATAAGGAAGGGAGGTATGAGGAAAAGAAGGAGATGGTGGCCTGCACCGGTCATTACACGAACCAGGCTCTGCGTACCTTGAAGCGAATGCAGAGCAAGGCCGTCGAATGGAAGCTGTTGCGGGATATCCCGAAGATCAGGTTATCGAAGGCTCCGGGGAGGGATCGGATGATGGATGAGCAGGCAGAGGATGGACTCGAGCAGGCTTACGCAGATCCGATCAAGCATCGCAGAATCAAGCGGCTCAGACAGCAGGCCTGGCTGGTCGTGGTCATTCTGCAGGACAGCGGCATGCGACCGGACGAGGTCTTTCCCATGCGGATCGAAAACATCTACTGGGACCAGAACCGGATTTGGGTCCCGGAGGGCAAGACGGACAACGCCACTCGTTTTGTGCCGATGAGCGACCGCATGAAGACCATGTTGCGAGCCTGGTGCGGATCGAGTAAAGAGGGGTGGGTCTTCCCATCCTCTCGTTCGAAGTCCGGTCATCTCACAACAATTGCCAAGGGCTTTCAGGCTGCCCGAGGGAGGGCGGGGCTGGACAAGAAACTGGTTCCGTATTCAGCACGGCACACCTACGGCACCTACACGATGGAAAAGAGCGGCAATGCCTTCGCGGTAAGCAAGTCCATGGGGCACGCCGACCTGAAGTCGATGGAGCCGTATCAGCACCAGGAACTGGAACCACTGCGGGAAGCGATCAACCAGCGCAACCGGCGAAAAAAGTTTGGTCAGGTTTTTGGTCAGGTTTTGGAAAACGCATCGTAGGGGCAAACGAGCCGGTAACGGTAAGTGCTTGAAAGATTGGGAGAAAAATGGTGGACGCGGTAGGGATCGAACCTACGACCAGTCGATTAAGAGTCGAATGCTCTACCAGCTGAGCTACGCGTCCTTTGGATTTTGCTCCTAGGTAGGAGATCGGTGAGAGTCTTTGCGTGAGTTTTGACGCGCAGGACTGCAATCAGTCGACTTGTTAAAGATAACACAGCTTGACGCCTTAAAACTGCGACGGCAAGCTGTGTTTGTGTGCGAGAAAAGCGAGGGAGATCAGCCGACGAAATCAACCTTGGCGCGGTGCTTGATGATGCCGCGGTCATATCCCATCTCGAGGAGTTTCTGAATGGCTTCGCGGCCGTCGGGGCCGTAGTTGAGGGTGCGCTCGTTGACGTACATGCCGACGAATCGATTGGCGAGTGTAGGGTCGAGGTCGCGGGCGAACTGCATAGCGTACTCGAGAGCCTCTTCGCGGTGGTCGAGAGCGTGCTGGATGCTGTCGCGCAAGGCGTTGGTGGTGGTGAGGAGGGTTTCGGCGCCGAGGGAGCGGCGGATGGCATTGCCACCGAGAGGGAGCGGGAGGTTGGTTTGTTCGCGCCACCACTGGCCAAGGTCGAGGAGCTTGATGAGGCCGTCGTTGGCGTAGGTAAGCTGGCCTTCGTGGATGATGAGGCCGGCTTCGTATTCGCCAGAGACGACGGCGGGAATGATCTTGTCGAAGGGAACGACTGCGGTTTCGATCTCGGGGGCGAAGAGCTTGAGGGTGAGGTAGGCAGTGGTGAGGGTGCCGGGGACGGCGATGCGCGTCTTTTTGACCTGAGGCAGGGTAAGTTTTCGGGAAGAGACGATCATGGGGCCGTAGCCTTCGCCGACGCTGCCGCCGCAGGCCATCAGGGTGTAGTTGTCCTGGAGGTAGGGGTAGGCGTGGAAGCTGATGGCGGTGACGTCGTAGAAAGCCTCGTTGATGGCGCGGTGATTGAGGGTCTCGATGTCGGTGAGGGTATGGGTGAACTTGTAGCCGGGGACCCGGACCTTGTTGGTGGCGAGGCCGTAGAACATGAAGGCGTCGTCGGAGTCGGGGCTATGGGCGATGCTGATTTCTCGGATGGCAGTGCTAGTTGCAGTCATGGTGCGCTTAATCCTTGTTGGTGGTGAAAGAAAGTTAGATGCGCTGGGCTGACAGGTTGCTCTGCGCGGGGAGGAGAAAAGCTGCGATTCGGGCGAGGGTTACGACCTCCGCCAGCGTTGGAAGCTGCCGTAAATACCGGCTGCGGCGGTGATTTTGAGGACTTCTCCGGGGAGGAAGGGAGCAACTGCGAAGGCCCAAGTCGCCGCGAGGCTGAGATGGGAGAAGCGCGCCAACCAGGCGGCTCCTAGTAGAAAGATTGGCAGCGTGGCCATCGTGGAGGCGATGAGGGCGCTGCGGAAGCGCGAAGTGACGGGATCGAGGCGGCGAACCAGCCATCCAGCAATGGCCGCGGCGAATGGGTAGGCGAAGAGATATCCGCCGGTGGGGCCAAAGAGGTGAGCGATGCCAGGAGCGCCGGGAGCAAATACAGGCAGGCCTACGGCTCCCTCTGCGAGATAGAGCGCCAGAGCGGAGAAGGCCGCTGCGGGTCCGAGAGCGAGACCAACCAGCAGGACGGCGAAGTTGGAGAGGATGAGCGGCACGGGCGTGAATGGAAGCGGCAGGGAGATGTGGGCGCAGGCGGCTACGAAGACGGACGCTCCAATGACGAGCAGCGCCTTGCCGGCGAGGGAGTCCTGAAGCGATCCGATGCGTTGATTGAGGCCGAGCTGGGACGAGATGGCGGATTGCATGGAGCAGGTCCTTTCTGACTAATAACCCTTGGAGAAGTGGGATGAGTTTCGAGCGTTGGCCTGGATGCGCGGAGACTCGGGTTCGGTGAGATTGCCGAGCTCCTCGCTAAGGTAGGTGTGGTCGATGCGGCGCCATTGCCCGTCATGCGAGGTTTGTAGCGGCTTGCGCATCGCGTTGAGGGGGCCGATGGTTTCGGAAATCTGCGCCTGGGATTGATTCCAGCTCTTCTTTGTCAGGACGTCACGCACGGTTTGGGGCTGAAGGATGCGAGGCTGACGGGAGTCTCGGTCACGGTCGGCCGCCTGGAGGTGCTGGGCAAAGGTCTGCTGCCGGGGAGTCGATTTGTGACTCGACCGCACGTGCCGGGCAATGATGACAGACGCCGCGATGAGCGCGAGAAAGCAGAGAAGCGAGATGGCGAAGAGGAGATACATGCGACATAAGCAGGATATCAAGCGGGATGGCTTCGTGCAGCATATTCGCGGCTGGCCCTGTGGAGGAAGTGAGGGCGAGTATGAAGTTGGTTCCTGCCCACGAGTTAAGGGGTTTTCCACTTGACCGTCTGCGGTGCGGAGCTTTGTACTGAGTGGGAGATGACTCGTCCCAGCACAATTCGCGTGGAAGGCCAGCGGCCGGGCATGTTCGCGCGTTTGTATGAGCGGAGTCATTCAGGTTGGCGCAAGGTCGCCACGGGTGCAGCGGCCCTGATTGCGATTGGATTGGGATACCACGTCGTCTTCGGACAGAATGGCCTGACGGCTTATCAGCAGAAGCGGCAGGATGCGCAGAGCCTGGATCGCCAGCTGCACAGCTTGCAGCGGGAGAACGAGCTGTTGAAGGGGCATGTCGAGCGGTTGCAGAACGATCCGAATGCGATTGAACATCAGGCCCGCGAGGAGCTGCACTACACGCGGCCGGGCGAGGTCATCTACACGCTGCCTGCGGAGCCTACTTCGAAGAGCGCTGGCGTTCAGGGTGGAGACGGCAAGCACTGACGCCACGTCGTGCATATTCTAGGTTCATTTTGTAGATTTCGGGGACGCCACGCGGCGCGCAGCCCGCTCATGTTTTGCGATAGGCTGCTTATGGAAGGTGCGCCAAATGAATTTTGATATGGAAAAGACGCCGCCACGGCAGATCTACAACCTGCTGATCGGGTTGGTGGCGCCGAGGCCGATTGCGCTGGTGACTAGCATGAGTGAGCACGGGGTCTTGAACGCTGCTCCATTCAGTTCTTACAACTACCTGTGCACCGATCCGCCGATTATTGGAATGGGCGTCATGGACCGGCCGGCGGAGAAGTTCGTGCCAAAGGATACGGCGAAGAATATTCGGCGTACGGGCGAATTCGTCGTGAATGTGGTAACCGAAGACTTGGCGCAGAAGATGAATATCACGGCGACGGACTTTCCCGCTGAGG
The DNA here is from genome assembly GCA_963841335.1 of uncultured Acidobacteriaceae bacterium. GTDB lineage: Bacteria > Acidobacteriota > Terriglobia > Terriglobales > Acidobacteriaceae > Edaphobacter. The sequence goes on from CAWJCF010000002.1 coordinate 608,708, forward strand.
TGAACGAGTTAGATATGGCGGAACTGGCCACGACGCCGTCACAGATCGTGAAGGTGCCGCGAATCGCCGAGGCACATGCGGCGCTTGAATGTAAGGAGTACATGACGCTGGAGATTGGCCGCTCGCGAATCGTGCTGGGGAGGGTGGTTGCGATGTATATCGAGGACCAGTTTGTCGACCCGGCGGGGCCGTATGTGCGGGCGGAGGATCTGCACGCGATCGGCAGAATGAATGGAATGGGTTCGTATGTGAAGACGCGGGATGCGTTTCTGACGATGCCGCGAATCTCCTTTGAGGAGTGGAAGCAGGGAAAGCGCTAGGGCCCTAGGAGAGGTATTCCTTCAGCCAGGGATCGGTGGAGTGAACGAGCTCCTGGGTGGTGCCGTCGAAGACGACCTGACCCTCGTTGAGCACCAGAAATTTCGTGCTGCTGTCGATGCCACCATTTGGGATGGGCTCGACCTTGCCCGTTTGCTGGTTGAAGCGGTGGCTGGCGAGCAGGAAGGCATCCTGCAGGCGGTGCGTGATGACGAGCGATGTGGTGTGGGTCACGTCGCGCTGCTTGATGACCAGTTCAATGATGGTGGTCGAGGTGATTGGGTCGAGGCCGCCGGTGGGCGAGTCGTAGAGGATGAGGTCGGGATTCGAGATAATGGCGCGGGCGATGGAGACGCGGCGGCGCATGCCTCCGGAGAGCTCCGGTGGGAACTTCGCGATGGTGTTCTCGAGTTCGACGAATCGCAGGGCTTCGATGACGCGCTGGTGAGCCTCCTCATCGGGGACGTGCTCTTCATGGAGGCGAAAGGCGACGTTATCCTCGACCGAAAGGGAGTCGAAGAGGGCGGATTCCTGGAAGACCATGCCGATGCGTCCGCGGAGTTTGAAGAGGTCGGCTTCGCGCATGTGGGCGATGTCTTCGCCGAAGACGTGGATGGAGCCGCTGTCTGGCCGGATGAGGCCATCGACGAGCTTCATGAGGACTGATTTTCCTCCGCCAGCGGGGCCGAGGATGATGCGGGTTTCGCCGGACTGGACAGCGAAGGAGACGTCCTTGAGGACAGGTTTGACGTCAAAGGTGATGGTGACGTCTTTGAAGACGACGACGGGGTCGGAGGAGCCGGGGGACTGCTCGCTGGGTGACGGATTGACGATGGTAAGGTCGCTAGGCATGGGTGGCTACCTGCCGAAGATGCCGATCATCGCCCGGGTGACGAGCAGGTCGACAATGATGATGAAGACCGACGAGACGACCACAGCCTGCGTGGTGGACTTACCCACGCCCTGGGTACCGCCCTTCGTGTTCATGCCGAAGTAGCAGCCTACGGTGGCGATGATGAATGCCGAGAAGAGCGGCTTGGTGAGGCCCTGGGCGATGTCGGCGTACTGGAGAGCTCGGTAAGAGTTGTGAAAGTATGAAGAGGCGTTGAGGCCCATCAGCGTGATGCTGACGAGGGCGCCGCCCGCGATGCCAAAGGCGTCCGACAAGATGGTGAGGAAAAAAAGCATGAAGACGGTAGCATAGAGGCGCGGAGTGACCAGCTTGCGGACCGGATCGGTTCCCAGCGCGCGCATCGCGTCGATCTGCTCGGTGACCTTCATGGAGCCGAGTTCGGAGGCCATGCCGGATGCGTTTCGGCCGGAGACCATGAGGCCGGTGAGCACGGGGCCGAGCTCCTTGACCATCGACAGAGCGACCAGGTTGCCGGTGAGGTTGACGGAGCCGAACTGCTGGAGCGAGGTCGCCGACTGCAGGGCAAGAACGCAGCCGGTGAAGAAGCCGGTGAGAACCACAATGGGCATGGAGCCGACGCCGATGGAGTCCATCTGCGTGTAGATGTCGGCCCAGTACCTTGGGCGCGAAAACATGTTGGCCACAGCGCGCCACGACAGGATGGAGTAGTCCTGGATGGAGGCGAGGGTTTGTTTGGCGAAACTCTCTGGAGAGACGAAGGGCATTTTGTTCGTTGGCTCAGGTTATCAGATGAGGATGCGCATCTCTTAGATTGCTGTTTTTTTGAGACTTTGCGGGACTGCCGGGGTGCATAGGACTGGTGCTGAATGAGAAGATAGATAGAGATGATAGCTGAGATGAAAGCTGCGGTGTTGTACGGGAAAGAGGACCTTCGGCTGGAGCACGTAGCCGTGCCCCAGGCTGGTCCGGGAGAGCTTATCGTCCGCGTAGGGGCGGCACTGACCTGCGGGACAGACCTGAAGGTCTACCGGCGCGGTTACCATGCCATGATGCTGAAGCCGCCCATTCCGTTTGGGCACGAAGTTGCGGGGGTGGTGGCGGAGGTCGGAGCCGGGGTAACCAAGTTTCGGGAAGGAGACCGGGTTGTGGCGTTGAACTCGGCACCCTGCGATGTATGTTTCTTCTGCAGGCACGGACAGCAGAATCTTTGCGAGGATCTTCTGTTCAATAACGGGGCTTATGCGGAGTTTCTTCGGGTTCCGGCGCGGATTGTGGAGAAGAATACGCTGATAGTGCCCGCTGGTGTCCCGCTGGAGCACGCTGCGCTCACCGAACCACTGGCTTGCGTTGTTCGTGGGCTGGAAGAAAGCGGTGCGAAGGCGGGCGACACGATGGTCGTCATCGGCGCGGGCCCCATCGGCTTGATGTTCATGCATGTGGCCGAGCTGGCTGGCGTCAAAGTGATTGCTGTGGTGAAACGGGAGGACCAGATTGAGGCGGCACGGGTCTTTGGGGCGAGCGAGGTCGCGCAGGTGAGCGCCGTGGACGAGGTCGTCGCCGCAACCCGCGCTCTGACAGTGGATGGCCGAGGTGCTGACGTTGTGATTGAGGCTGTGGCTACTCCGACGACGTGGGAGTGGGCCGTCGATATGGTGCGCAAGGGCGGCGTTGTGAACTTCTTCGGCGGCCCTCCCAGTGGGACCAAGGTGCAGTTGGACACGAACCGGCTTCATTACGGCGACATTACCCTCAAGGCGAGCTTTCACCACACTCCAGCGACGTGCCGCACGGCGTTTGGCCTGGTGACCAGCGGGCGGTTCAAGTGCGCCGAGTACATTACAGGTCGCGCCAGTCTCGACGATGTCCCGGAGCTCTTTGCGAAGATGATGAGCCGCAATGGCGGTTCACGCGACATCAAGACGGCAGTGTTTCCAGGCGGGGTTCCACGGTGAGCGACGGGATCGTGACACAACATGCTCTTCTTGGGGCTCCGCCGGAGTACCTGACCCCGCTGGAGCGGCCATCGCTGGCAGAGGCGCAGGCATGGTGTCGCAATCTTGCCTCGAGCCATTACGAGAACTTCCATGTCGCGACGTTTTTTTTGCCGCGTCGGGTGAGACCTCACTTCGAGAGCATCTATGCATACTGCAGAGTGGCGGACGACCTTGGGGATGAGGTTTCTGACCCTGTGGTTGCGACTCGGCTGCTTGATACGTGGGGTGCGATGCTCGAGGAGTGTTACGACTCGCCTGAGCGGTCGGTGCATCCAGTTTTCGTTGCGTTGCATGAAACGATTCGCGCGTGCGATCCTCCGCGGCAGCTCTTTCTTGATCTGCTCCACGCTTTTCGCATGGACCAGATCAAGACGAAGTATGAAAGCTGGGATGAGTTGCTGGAGTATTCGCACTACTCAGCGAACCCGGTGGGGCGGCTGGTGCTTTGGGTTTGCGGGTACCGGGAGGAATCGCTGGGGTTGCTCTCGGATAAGGTGTGTACAGCGCTGCAGCTCGCGAACTTCTGGCAGGATGTGGTGGAAGATGCGGAGCGGGGCCGGCGCTATCTGCCGGGTGACTGGCTACGCGAGTTCAATGTCGAGGAAGGCCAGATTGAAGGCAGGGTTTTTACACCGGAGTTTGGCGCGATGGTGAAGGACCTGGTGACGCGGACGCGCACCATGCTGCTCGAAGGTGGAGCGATTAGCTCGCGGGTTGATAAAGAACTGGCTGTGACGCTCGATCTCTTCCGCAAAGGCGGCGAGGCGATTCTCAACGGTATCGTCGCGGAAAACTACGATGTGCTGCGCGGAAGACCTGTGGTGACAAAGACGAGGAAGCTGGGCCTGCTGCTGGAAGCGCTTATCGGCAAGCTGCGTGCGGGGATGGCGGCGTGACCATTGGCGAGGCTTATGCAATCTGCAGGACGATCGCACAGCGCGAGGCGAAGAACTTTTACTATGCCTTTCGCGTGTTACCGGAGCACAAGCGGAATGCGATGTGCGCGGTGTATGCGTTTATGCGGCGTGCCGACGATATTTCTGATGACGAGTCACTACCGATAGCGGAACGTCGTGAGGTGATGGCCATATGGTTGTCAGCCTGGCGGGAGGCGAGGAAGAGCGGGGTCTCCGATGATCCGGTTTTTCTTGCTCTGAATGATACGCAGGCCCGATTTCAGATTCCGGATGCGCTGCTTGAAGATCTTGTGCGCGGAACCACGATGGATCTGGAGCCACTTGCGGGGACAGCTGGTGAGTTACAAACTTATGCGACTTTTGATGAGCTCTATCAATACTGCTATCTTGTGGCGTCGGTGGTTGGGCTCGTGTGCATCAAGATATTTGGCTACACCGATCCTCGGGCAGAGAAGTTGGCGGAAGAGACTGGCATAGCGTTTCAATTGACCAATATTTTGCGCGATGTGAAGGAAGATGCGGAGCGCGGGCGTATCTATCTTCCGCTCGAGCTGCTCTCTGAGTTTGGCGTGAGCGTCGATCGCCTGAAGGTGCTGGCGAACGGTGCGGCGATGCTGCCGAATGAGCGCGCCATGTTGCAGTCCCTTGGGTCGCAGGCGGAGAGCTACTATCGCTCGGCGGATCGATTGTTGCCGCTGATCGATGCCGACAGCCGCGCGGCGCTCTGGGTGCTCGTCACCATCTATCACGGGCTGCTTCACAAGATTCTGCAGGCGCATGGGGATGTGTTTACAAGGCGGATCAGCGTGTCAACGCCGGCGAAGTTGACCATCCTTGCGCAGGGCGCGGTGATGACCTTGCGAAATCGGGTGGTGTCGTGAGCCGGGAGGTCTCGGACGTCATCGTCGTGGGGGCGGGTGCGGCGGGTTTGTCGGCCGCCGCGGCGCTGACGGGAGCAGGGAATAGTGTGACAGTGCTTGAGCGGAAGGCCTATGTTGGTGGGCGAGCGTACTCGTATGAGCATCCGGCATTGGGCGAGGTTGTGGACTCGCAGCACGTCTTGCTGGGATGCTGCACTAATCTCATCTCGCTTTGCGAGCAGGCAGGAAGCGCGGATAAGATTCGCTGGTACGACAAGCAGACGTTTCTCGAGCCCAATGGAAACGCGAGCACAATTGAGACGAGTGATCTGCCTGCGCCGCTGCACTTTGCGCCGAGCTTTGCAGCGATGTCGACTTTGGACTGGAAGGACAAAGCGGGGTTGGCTCGCGGGTTGATGGAGTTCTTTCGCGGTTATCCGGCTGAGGACAACGAGAGCGTGGAGCAGTGGCTGAAGCGGACGCGGCAGACGGAGCGGTCGATTCGGCATTTCTGGAACCCGATCCTGATGGCGACTCTGAACGACCATGCGGCGCATTGCTCGACTCGTTATGCGGGAAAGGTGTTTCATGAGTTGTTCATCAAGTCGTCGACAGGTGGGCGACTCGGGATTCCGACGGTTCCACTGAGCGAGTTTTATGCGGCGATTGCTGCCCTGATTCATGAGCAAGGCGGGACGATTCAGCTTCGGGCTAGTGTTGAGGCGATTACGCAGGAGCAGGATGGCCGCTGGCGCGTGAGTATCGCGGATCGAGACTATGTTGCCGATGCGATTGTGCTTGCGCTGCCGTTTGAGCAGACGCAGAGGCTTTTGCCTGCGGTCAGGCTGAACGACGGTTACGCGAATCCGGCTCTGAATACGCGGGATCAGCTGGAGTTGAAGCTGGCGAGGCAAATCCATTCGCCGTTTACTTCGGTGCTGTTGTGGTTTGACCGGGAAATTACGGATCTCGATCATGCGTGGCTGCTGGATTCCACGATTGAGTGGTTCTTTCATAAGTCGCGGATTCGGCGTTATCCGAAGGAGAAGGGAAGTTATGTGGAGGTGGTGATTGCGGGATCGCGGGCGCAGTTGAGCATGACGCGGGAGGAGATTTTGTCTTCGGCTGTTCGCGAACTGGCGATGTTTTTTCCTGAAGTTTCGCGCGCGACGCTGATCAAGAGCGGGGTGCTGAAAGAGGCGCGGGCTACGTTTTCGGTGGTGCCGGGGCTCGATCGTTTTCGACCGGGAAATGAGACGGATTGGCCGGGGTTTTATCTGGCGGGGGACTGGACGGCTACGGAGTGGCCTTCGACGATGGAGGGGGCGGTGCGAAGCGGGCGGCTTGCTGCCGGAACGCTGGTGGGCGACAGGGGCCGGTTTATGGCGCCGGAGATTCCTGCGAGTGGGCTTATGCGGTTGCTCGGGTGAGACCCTCCCCCCTCCATGCCACTATTTGCGTAAAGTATTGATATGACATGGATTAGGGTTGGACTTCATGTGTAAAGTATTCATTTTCAACTGCTTGCAGGTCTGGTCGTAACTTGCTTCCTCGCTGGACATGCTCGCTTTAGCGCTCTGTTTGTCAAGCATGGCAAGTTTGAAATGCACCCGAACCAAGGGATTTACTTCGTTGGAAAAGGCGGTCTGGGGCTATCTGGCGAGCAGGACCACGCCTATGGCTACGAAGAGGACGGCGAGCCAGCGGCGACGGTCTACGTTTTCCCCGAGGAAGACTTTGGCGGCGGCGGCGTTGCCGATGTAGGTGAGCGAGGCTGTGGCAGGGGCTGCGAGCGAGAGGTCGACGATGCTGAGGGTGAAGAGCAGGGCAAAGAAGTTGAGCGCCATGCAGAGCGCTCCGGCGAGAAATATGGGGCTCGAGAGAACGGCGCGGACGGGGCCGAGATAGCCACGGAGGCCTGGTCCCGTGCGGAGGTGGTCGAGATCTCCGAGGCTGCGCATGGCGGCGGCGATGAGGCATTCGCCAGAGATGGCGAGGGCGGCGACGCCGAGGATGCAGGCCCATTGTTCAAAGACAGGGGTGCGGACGAGTGTTGCTGCGGTGGGAAGCACGATCATCAGCGGCCGGCTCCGGAGTCCATCAGGTCGAGTTGGTGATGTTCTGAGGGGTGGTCAGGATCAGGATGCTCGGTGCGGGAGGGGCCTCCGGCGACGAATCCTACGGCGCAGACGATGAGCAGGATGCCGGCCCAACGGGAGAGGCTGAGGTGCTCGTGCAGCCAGAAGCGGCTGAGGAGCGCGACGACCACGTAGCCGAAGGCCGTGGCGGGCATGACGAAGGTGAGGTCGGCCCAGGAGAGCGCCGTCATGTAGCTGGTGAAGAAGCCGATGAGGAGCGCGATTCCCGAGATGATCCAGGGGTTGGCGAGCGCGTGAAGGAGAAGGCCGAGGTGATGGAGATCGACGGGGCCTACCTGGGCCATGCCGCGAGACAGGAGAGTGTCGCCGACTGAGGCGGTGAGCATGACGGTGAGGAGGATGGCGTATTGGGAGGGCTTGAGGGCGTGCTTCATGAGATGGTGGACGGCTTACACGCCCAACCTTAAGAATATCAAGCCAGGAATGTTTTGGGACGCGAGGCTGGGTCCGGCGGTTCGCGCGAAACTAACAGGCGCAGACCCGACAAATCGAACCGAATATGCCGGAGGCATCGCAGGGACTGTCCCTGCGGCACTTCGGTTCTCCAGGGTCCATCGCCCATCGCGCAAATAGTTAGCGATCTAAGCCTCAGTGACTATTTGATTCGATCGTCAGGAGACCCAACTGGCTTGCGTCAGATTCGATCGCAAAGAATCTCTTCCCGTCAATTGGGAAGTAGGTGTACTGCCTGGAAGCAGTGGGTGAGAGACCATCCAGGCCTACGATATTCATGGTTGTGGGTTGCGCAGAACTATTCTCTGTGCCTGTGAGGGGTGCAGCTGCGGTTATGGCCGAGCCGGTGTAATCCGTTGTGCCGGTAATGTTATCGGAAGCGACAGAGATTGGACCGGCCGCTCCCCACCCAAGCGTCTCGCTCGAATTGGCGATAAGGCCTCTGCCGGACAGAGCGTATGTGCCTTCGAAGTCGGAGGAGGTGGCGGTCTTAAGGAAAGCCTGCCCGGCGGTGAATTGTTGCGCGTCCATACCGATGACTGTGGCATTGCCGTTGCCATCCAGGTAGAGCTGGAAGGAGAAACCGGTGTTCGGAAAGGCCGAGGTGACCAGGTTTGAAACCGTTGTTCTGCCAGTGCCACTGGCATCCACCGTGTAGGTTCCGCTGGTAATTGGAGACACGGCGGAGTTAGTTCCATCCTGAATGGCGAGGGTTCCCGTGACGCTACCCGTCGAGCTGAAGATGAGGTTACCGCCATACGTTGCTACAAAAACTTCATCTTCTCCATAGGTCGCGAAGGCATATGTGGTGCCGGATAGAGAAGACTGGCTGAACTTACCTGTATTGGCCCCCTGGCCGATCGCAGAACCCCCAATATCTCCACTAAGCTGATCGGCCTGGCTCTCAACCAGTTGAATCTGGGTTGGACTTACGATGTAGCCAGTCAGGATGAAACCTGGACTTGAAGTGTTTGCCGGGACAAGACTGAAGGAAACCCTGCCGAATGCGTCCACGGAGCTGATCGACGATCCTGAGCCGAAGAGTTGGTTTTGTCCGAGTGTTCCATTTTCATTGAAATCGAAGACGCTGCTGCCTACACTGATCGTGCTTCCGCTGATGTTGAGGACACCTCCGAGGGCCAGCGCCATAGAGCCTCCGGAGGTGTTAAAGTCCCAGCCCACTGTCTCGAAAGCGTATCCGGCCGAAGGAGGCGCCACTGGAGTGGACTGGGCGTCGATAGAGCCGGTGCCAGTGGCGAATGAGTCGAACTCCGAGATGAGAACGCGGGAGCTGGAGACGACAGAGCCTCGGAGTGTTTGAGCGCCGCTTACGCCGAAGGTGGAACTGGAGGTGGCGAGAACAACCTGAATGGTATTTCCGGTGACTGAAAGGCTGGAGTTGGCCAGCACGAGAGCGAGAGCTGAATACTTGGTCGTTGCGCCGGAGTAGTCCAGCTCACCTCCTGTGATGGCATTGCCGGCAACGGTGAAGGCACCTGCTGTGAATGCCGGACCGGCGCTGTCGTATCCAGCGAGGTGGTAAACATATGTACCGTTGGCGAGGATGGGGGCGATCGTGATCGTGGCTGACGCGGACTTCGTGGTGTCGGTTACTGAGGTTGCGGTGACGGTCACGGTATTGTTTGTGGGAATGGCGGCGGGTGCCGTGTAGGTAGTGGCGGTTCCACTGGCAGTGGACGTGGGATTGAAGGATCCGCAGGCTCCGCTGCTGCCGCAGGTGACGGTCCAGGTGACGCCACCGCTCTTGCTGTCGTTGCTTACGACGGCGATGAGGCTGCTGGTTGCTCCCACGATGAGGGAAGTGGGTGGCGTGGGGTTCAGAGCGACCGAAATGCCGGGCGCGGTGATGGTGATGGTGGCGGAGTTGGATTTGGTCGGATCGGTGACGGAGGTTGCCGTGACGGTGACTGTCCCGGAGGTGGGAATCGCGGCGGGCGCGGTATAGACCGTGGCGGCTCCGGTGAGCGTCTTGGTGGGAATAAAACCTCCGCAGGAGGTGCTGCTGCAGGTGACGGTCCAGTTCACGCCGCCGTTTGCAGTGTCGTTAGCGACTGTGGCCGTGAGGTTGGCGGTGGCGGCGGCGGCGATGGATGTGGGTGGGTTGGTAATCGTTACGGTGATGGCGGGAGCCGCGATGGAGATGGTGGCTGACGCGGCGGCTGTAGTGCCGGAGGAGGTCGTCGCCGTGACGGTGACGCTGGTCGGGGAAGCGGGTGCGGTGTAAACGGTTGCGGCACCGCTGGCGGTGGATGCGGGACTGAAGGAGCCGCATGGGGCGGCGGCGCAGGTGACGGTCCAGGTGACGCCTGTACCGTTGCTGACGGTGGCTGTGACGGACGCGGTTGCGCCGGGAGTGAGGGATGCGGGCTGTCCGCTCAGGGAGACGGTTACGGTTGCGGGGGGTGGGGTATTGCTGCTTCCGCCGCAGCCGGAGATTGTAAGGGCGAATGCGGCAAGCGTGGCGAGAAGAATGGGCTGGCGAAGTTTCATTGCACACCGCGCAGAAGATACTATGCAAGAGATTGCAGCGATAACCCTGTTGGTTGCCACTTTATTTGCCTCCCGACCCGGCTGGGTCGTTGTATCGAAGGGCCCGGGGTACATTTAGAGCAATTACCTTGCCAATCGTAGGAGCAGCCACACACTTTACGCCCGAATGGTCGCGTTAGGCTACTCCGCAGTTCAAAAAGGGCCCAGAGACGGAAGACAAAGGAGTGCGGGGTGTTCGGTTAGACGAGATAACTCGCCATCGGCCTACACCGGTGAGAACGGGCGCGGCGGTGTAAAGTTGCGGAGAAATCGGAAGATGACAAGAAAAAACGAAAGCGGCCGGCATCTTTCGATACCGGCCGCCTGAGGTTTGAAAGGTTCTGGTTAGGCGTTCATGCTGACGGATTCCTGCGCTTTGAGGGCGTTCTCTTCGGCTTTAAGGCGAGAGGCCTTGTTGCGCTGGCTGCGGAGCTTCATGAAGGCCTTGGCTTCGACGTAGAGACGCGGGACGTCGCGGTTCACGACGGCCTTCCAGACGACGCGGAAGGCAGCCTTGGGGCGGAAGTAGTACTCGTCGTAGAACTTGTGCACCATCTCCATGACGTACTCGGTGGGTAGACCGGGGTACTCGATGTGGGCCATCTGGTGGCCGCCGCCGTCTTCCATCTTTTCGTTGGTGATGAAATTGTTCTTGGCGGCGAAGTCGTAGAACTCGGTGCCGGGGTAGGCGTGGGCGACAGAGACCTGGATGGTCTCGCAGTCGAGGGTCTTGGCGAAGTTGATGGTGTTGCGGATGGACTCTTTGGTTTCGCCGGGGAGGCCGAGGATGAAGTCGGCGTGGATGATGAGACCGAGGTCGTGGCAGTCCTTGACGAAGTCACGGGCGCGCTCGACGGTGGCACCTTTTTTGACGTTCTTGAGGATCTGCGGGTCGCCGGACTCGAAGCCGACGATGAGGAGACGGCAGCCGGCTTCCTTCATGGCCTTGAGGGTGTCGCGGTCGGTGGTGACGCGCGAGGTGCAGGACCAGGTGATGCCGAGGGGCTTGAGTTTTTCGCAGAGCTCGATGGTGCGAACCTTCTGGATGTTGAAGGTGTCGTCGTCGAAGAAGAACTCTTTGACGTGGGGGAAGTTTTCTTTGGCCCACTTCATTTCGGCGGCGACGTCATCGGAAGAGCGCTTGCGCCATGCGTGGCCGGAGAGCGTCTGGGGCCAGAGGCAGAAAGTGCACTGGGCGGGGCAGCCGCGGGTGGAGTAGAGCGCGATGTAGGGGTGGAGCAGGAACGGCACGTTGTAGCGGGTGACGTCCATGTCGCGCTTGTAGATTTTGGTGGCCCAGGGCATGGCGTCGAGGTCTTCCACCTGCGGGCGGTCGGGATTGTGCTGGATGACGCCGTTGGAGTCTTTGTAGGAGATGCCTAGGATTTCGTTGAGGGGCTTGCCGTTGGCGAACTCGACGGTGGAGAAGTCGAACTCGCGGCGGCAGACGAAGTCGAGGACTTCGCACTCGTTGAGAGCGCGGTCGGGGTCTGTGGTGACCGGGGGGCCGACGAAGGCGATCTTGATGGAGGGGTTTGCGTTCTTGATCGCACGGGCGAGGGCGTGGTCGCCGCTCCAGCCTACCGTGGAGGTGAAGAGTACGAGGAATTCGTAGCTCTTGGAGATTTCGATGGTCTCATCCGCGGAGACGTGGTGGGGCGGGGCGTCCAGAAGCTTCGAGCCCTCGAGCATTCCGGCGGGATAGGCGAGCCAGACAGGGTACCAGTAGGACTCGATCTCGCGGGTTGCGGGCCAACGGGAGCTTGCGCCACCGTCAAAGTTTTCAAAGGAGGGCGGGTTCAGGAACAGCGTCTTGAGGGGCATAATTATGTTCAATTTTACCATTCAGTAACGGGCTTAAGTGGATTATCTGGGGTTGCCGGGCTGGTTCCATCCTCACGGATCGTTTTTACGCAATCTGCTCATTTGGGGGAGGATATTTGCGCTGTATCCGGCTAGGGTTTTACCGGCGTGACGGGTTGGGCGTTGAGCGAGGTTGCGAGCCAGGATTCGAGCTTGCCGGTGGTGCGAAGCAGGTCGATCTGGGCTTGGGCGGCCTCGAAGTTGGCGTTCAGGACGGCGACGAATTTCTCCCGTTCGGTGATGTGGGCGTTCTGTTCGTCTTTGGGGGTCATCTGTGGACCGGAGAGGTTGCCGCTGCCGGCCTTCAACTGGACCATGAGGATGTCGAGATTTTGCTTCGCTAGTTGCTGGTCGAGGCTGGCGACTTCGACGCGGGCGTTGAGCTCGGCGGCAGTATGGTCGGCGCGGAGGCGAGTGTCGAAGAATTGATCGCGAATCATGTCGGCTTCGTGAAGAGCGTGGGAGGCTTCTGCCATCGACTCCCGCTGCTTGGCACGGTGGACCATATCGTAAACGGGAATGGTGATCTGGACGCCGACGGCGGCGTTGTTCTGCTGGAAGCGGAAGTAGTAGTCCTGGATATTGGTGTACTTGGCGAAGCGGCTGTACTGTCCCTCGAAGTAGACCTGGGGTCTCCAGAGATAACGTGAATCGCCGAAGGCGGTTTGGCGTTTGGAGCGCGCGATAGCGTAGGCGGAGTCAACCGCCGGGCTGGTCATGAGAATGCTGTCATTGAGATCGGAGGCGACGGGGAAGGGCGGGACGCTCTCGTTCGCCGTGGTGATGCCCTGCATGGGAAGACCGATGAGCCGCGCGAGGTGAGCCTTGTCGAACGCGGTCTCGTCTTCCGCGCGCAGGCGGGCGAGTTTGATCTGAGCCGCGGCGAGGCGGGAGGTAGTGAGGTCGATCGGGGTGTCCTGCCCTGCGTCAAGACGCTGCTGAACGATGGCGACGAGGCGGTCGGCGAACCCCTGCTGATCGCGGAGGGCAGCTTCACGCTGAAGGTCGCGGTTCAGGGACAGGTACGTGATTGCGGTGTCCTCGGCCACGGCTTCGCGGGCGTCTTTGAGATTGAGCCTGGCAGCATCGAGCGCGGCTGAGGCGGCGCGCATATAGTCGCGCTGCGAGTAACTGAAGACCAGAGACTGCGAGGTAATGTTGAAGATCGACGGCTGGCCGAGAGGAAAGCCGTAAGAGGGTGGACCGACGCCGGAGCCACCGACGATGTTCGGAATGTAGGCGTCACGGAGTTGCTGGAAGGTCGCCAGCGCTTTGTCGACGTCGGCCTGGGCGATGAGGACCTTGGGGTTGCTCTTTACCGCGAGATCAACTGCCGTAATCAGCGATATCTGCGCCGAAGCAGCAGCGGCTGCACAAGCCAGCGCAAAGCACGTGATGCCGGGGCGAAGGATGCGAATCATACGGCGCGGAAGAGTCCTCGAGAAGGGCTTGTGATCATGGTATCGCTTTTCCTTCAAGAGCCCTGCATTGCTTTGCGGGCAGGTGCATAGTTCGATGCGAGGGCAAGAGCGGCGGCGTATTCGCGATGCGCGCCGGCGGAGTCGCCCCGATGAGCAAGAATCCCGCCGAGTTGGACGTGCACTTTGAAGGCCGGGGCATCGTCGGTCTTTGCGCTGGAGGCGAGGTAGGTGCGGAGAAGTTCTTCTGCGCGTTCAGGGGACGTGTTTGCTTCGGTGAGGATGCTGGCGGCGTCGACGAGGGGAGGCCCTTTGCGGCGGTCGGCGTCGACGGCCGATTGAAGAGCGTCGATCATCCGGGCAGGCTGATGGTGGCGCTCGTAGAAGTAACCGAGGTCGATCCATGCCTCGGGGGTCTTTCCGGCTGCAACTGCGTTGCGGAATTCGATCTCGGCGAGAGCTTCGTCATTTTTCTTTTCCGCGATGAGAGCGAGAAGGCGGTGGGACTGCGCGGGAAAATGGGGCTGCATCCGGGCGGCGAGCGCCTCAGCCTTGTCGACTCCGCCCCCGATGAGAGATGGCGCGGCGACATAGAACTGGCCGAGGTCGCTCATGGCCTGAACATTTTCTGAGTCGAGCTGCACGGCTTTTTCAAAGGCAGTGCGAACCTTGATAGCCAGACTGAGGGCGCTTATGGGATTGGCGTGTTCGGCCTTGTAACCGTAGGCGCGCGCCAGCCACATCTGGTTGTCGCTGCTGGCGGGTGCGTTGGCAACGGCCTGTTCGCACTCGTGGATGGCGCTTTCGGTTATCTGCTGGGCGTAGTAGGTGCGGCATAGAAGCTGATGCGCGAAAGCGTCGTCGGGCTGCGCGGCGAGAATCTCATGGAGACTGGCAGCGGCTTCGTCGACGCGGCCCTGCTGGAGCAGAGCGTTCGCCTGTGCGGTGTCCGCCAGTGCGTTTCTGGCGGCGAGCAGCAACAAAAGCGAGAAGATCGCACGAATTGTGATCCTGGGTGGGGAGAAGAACATAGCTAGTCGACGATTTTGACCGGCAGGCCGTTGGTGAGTTCACGGTTATTGATGGCGTTGCGCGCGACGATGTCCTTCTCGGAGAGTCCGCCGGTGATCTCGACGCGAATGAGATTGAGGAGGCCAACCTGAACGGGAGTGCGGACAAGCTTGTTGTTGACGATCCTGTAGACGAAATCACCGTTTTCGCTATGCAATGCCTCGCGAGGGATGGTGAGCGTGTTGAAGCGCTGGGCCACCGTGACGGTGACGATGACGTTGGTGTTGGGCAGAAGATCTTCGCGGGCGTCGTCCACGGTGATAAGGCATTCGCCGACGTTGCGGGTGCCGTAGGTGACGACGGTGGTAGGGGCGACAGTGATGTGGCCGTGCCAGGTCTGCGTGGGCTTGGCGTCCCAGGTGATCTTGACCGCCTGGCCTACGGCGAGCTTGCCGATCTCGGGCTCGTCGAAGTAGGCGTGGACTTGAATTTTGTTCAGGTCAGCGACGTCGACGAGATTTTCGCCGGCGGGCACAAAGTCATACGTAGAGACGGGAATGGAGTAGACGGTGCCGGCCTGAGGGGTGCGAATGTTGTAGGAGTTGTAGGTGCTCTGGGCGGCTCCGAGGGCTGCGCGCGCGTCTGCGACCTGCGCCTCGACGCGGGCCTTGTCCGGTGCGCTATAACGCTGGGTGGTTCGGTTCTGGATGTTTTGCAGGGACGTATTGGAGGCCTGAAGACGCTCTTGCGCGGCGGCTACCTCGCTGGCGGAAGCGGCGCCGCTCTGCTGGAGCTGCTGCAAAGCCGTCAGGTCTTTCTGGGCCTGCTGCTGCTGAAGCTGCGCGCGGCTGAGATCGCCGCTGAGGGCGATGCGCTCCTCCTGGGAGCCGCCCTGTTCCATGTCGTGAAGAGTGGCCTCGGCGGTGCGGAGCGTTGCGTTGGCGGAGGCTAGCTTCGCTACGGCGTCGGAGTCGTCCATTTTGATGAGGAGATCGCCGGCTTTGACCTTCTGCAGCACGTCGACGTAGACCTTGGCGATGATTCCGGGAGCAGGCGCGTAAGCCTGAAACTCGCCGATGGGCTCAACCTTGCCGTTGGTCGAGATGGAGCTGACCATGTTTTGATGGTCGACTGTGGAGGCGCGTACCTCAACCAATTCGCGGGTGGTGGAGCGGAAGATGATGTAAGCGAGAATGGCAACGGTAAGAAGAATGGCCCACAAAGTGAGCGGAGTGATTCGTCTTGTCTCGGTTGTCGGCATTAGTCGAGAAATTCAGTATATAAGACGCCTGAGCACCAGAAACGGAGCAGAATCTTTGTGTGCTGCGAGGTGATGACTCCGCTTGAACAAGATGATGGGAGAACTGGTCACGCTGAGCGAATGTCGACCAGCTCCAGTTCAAGGCCGGGAAATTGCGGATTGGTCTTGGCTTTGAGGCGATACGCTATGTCGACGAGCGAGCCTTTATCGAGTGCCATTTGCGCGCAGCGCGCGGGCCAGTCGATGGCGCGGCTCCAGCCGAGTGCGCTGAAACGGCGCGGTTCTCCGGCCTGTTCGAGTTCCAGGCAGACGTGCTTTTCTTTGATGAGGCGAACCGGTGCGGCGAGGGTCGATTTGCAGGTTACGAAGATGGGTTCGCGATTTCCGACTCCGAATGGCTCGCAGCGGGTGAGCCAGTTGAAGAACTGCGGAGTGAGGTCGCTGAAACGAAGTTCAGCTTCGCATTGCAGGGCCGGGGCCAACATTGTTTCAGTCAACCTCGTGGCGTCGTAGAGACGCATTCGCTCGCGGAGAAGTTCGATGCGTGAGGAGGGAAGTGAGAATCCTACTGCGTGGGCGTGACCACCGAAGCGGGTGAAGAGAGTGTCGGGAGTGTCGATCTCTCCGTGTACGGCGGTGAGGGCGTTTAGAAGATGGAAGCCTTCAATGGAGCGGCCAGAGCCGTGGGCGTGGCCATCTTCGTGTGTAAGGACGAGGGCGGGAAGGCCGGTGCGATCGACGACGCGTGAGGCGAGGATGCCGAGGACGCCTCGATGCCAGGCAGGGTCGTCGAGGATGAGACAGCCGGAGAGGGAATCCGGTGCGCTTTCGAGCTGGGCTTCGATGGCATGGAGTGCGATCGCTTCGGTGGCGCGGCGCTCGTCATTGAGGCGGTTGAGTTTTTCTGCGAGTTCGGTGGCTCGTGCGAGGTCTTTTGTGAGGAAGAGCTCGACGACATCGCCGGCGATATCCATGCGGCCGGCCGCGTTGATGCGTGGGGCGATGCGAAAGCCAACTTCGGTGGCGGTGGGGGGGCGGTTTGTGGGGACTTGCGCGACCTGCATGAGAGCGCGAAGGCCGGGCTGGATGGGGTTGCGGAGTTCGCGCAGGCCGAGTGCGGCGATGATACGGTTCTCTCCGTGGAGAGGCACAGAATCGGCGATGGTGGCGATGGCGACGAGCTTGAGGAAGGAGGGGATGAGGCTACGGGTGAGCTTCCGTTGTTGTGCGTCGGGATCGGAGGCTGCTCCGGCTGCCGCGAGCAGGAGGGCGTGAGCGAGTTTGAATGCGACCGCGGCTCCGCAGAGGTGCTTGAAGGGGTAGGGACAGTTTGGTTGTGCGGGATTGAGGACGGCGAGCGCTTCGGGGATGCCCTGTGCATCGTCGGGCAGATGGTGGTCGGTGACGATGAGGTCGAGGCCGAGGGACTTTGCTTCGGCTGCAGCGGCGAAAGCGCGGATGCCGGTGTCTACGCTGATGACGAGACGGACTCCTGCTGCCGCGTGTTCTGCGAGCACGCTGGTCTGCATGCCATAGCCTTCGCGGATACGGTGTGGGACGTGATAGGTGACGATGGCCGGAGTTTCGGCGGGGGCGATGCGTTCGATGGCGGTCTTGAGGAGTACGGTGGCGGTGGTGCCGTCGACGTCGTAGTCGCCGTAGATGAGGATGGGCTCGCTTGCGCGGACGGCTTGCTGGATGCGGGCTACGGCGATGTCCATGCCGAGCATCAGGCGGGGGTCGAGGAGGCTTTCGATGGAGGGATTGAGAAAGGTGTCGGCGGCTGCGGGATCGGCGATGCCGCGGGCGAGGAGAAGGTGGGCGATGGCGGGTGGGCAGTGGAGGTGTTCGGCGAGGGAGGTTATGGCAGCGGGGTCAGCGGGGTGGATGGTCCATTGCCGCGGCCCGGCGGGGGCGGATGACATGAGGGCCTACTCGTCGATGTCGCGGTTGTCGACTACGATGCCGCCGAGGTCGGAGACGGTCTCGAGGAGGCTCTGGAAGCTGTCGTACCAGTCGGTGGCGACCTCGAAGATGAACATGACTCCCTGGAAGGGGAAGCCGAGCTGGAGGTAGCCGATCTTGCCTACGTGATTGACGAGGTATTCGGCGTCGTCGATCTCTTCGGAGGTGTCGCCGGGGAAGGTGTCGTCGCGAAGCTGGTCGAGCAGGAGGGCCACGTCGGCCTTTTCGAGGATGACTTCACTCATGGTGACGAAGGGAGAGCCGGCTGCTTTGGCGTGCTCGACGAAGTCCTTCCAGCCGTCGGAATTGTCCTCTTCGAAGATGACGGTAGGGACCTCTTCGCCGATGTAGGCGTTGAGACGGCGCATGCCGTGTCCGGCGATGAACGCCACCATGTCGTCTTTGAGGGAGATGAGATTATCTGGTTGCATGAATGGGCCTATTGTCGCAGAAAATGGGTCTGTGCCGCACAGCAATCAGATGCTGGGAAATGTGGACAAGTAGCAAACCGGGAGCCGGTTTTTCTGCTGGATAGTAAAGCGGAAGCGCCTTGTTTGCATGGTATAGTCGAAGGAAAGTCAAATGATTTTCTCTAAAGATTATGTTGGGTACCTGGCGCGCCAGACGGTGAAGCATCTGACGGCCGAGAAGATGATCCACACCGACAAGACGGCGCTGGTGAGTGAGCGGGTGGCGGCGGCCATGGTGGAGGAGTTGTCGCTGGAAGACCGGATCAACGATGAAGTTCGGGTGATTCTGGAGGCCTTCCAGGACGATATGCGCAAGACGGGGGCGAGTTATCCGGAGATGTTCAAGAAGGTAAAGAACGAACTGGCCCGCAAGTACAAGGCGGTGTTGTGAGGATATCGCGCGACAAGTTGAACAAGCTGGCCCATACGGTGGCCGATACGCTGGCCGAAATCAATGAAGTGGACTTTCTGGAGGATCGAAACACGATCCGGCAGGAGGCGCGCAAGGCTCTGGAGAAGCTGCTGACCGAGGAGACGAAGCTCGACGCGGCGGCCCGGCAGAAGATTGCTTCGCAGCGAAAGATCATTGTGGAAGGGTCGCAGGAGTGGGACATCCTTTACCGTAAGTACTACAACGATGAGGTCAAGAAGCTGGGGCTTTAGTGTGCCGGCTGGTACCCACCCCTCCCGTAAAAAGTGTGCAAAGTATTCGAAAGAGATACTTTAAGTCTGGACTTGAGCTTGGCTAAGGTCTGGACCTGGGTTCCGGACTTGGGTTCCGGACGAGGTTCCTTGCATCCGGCGCGTCCCGTGGTGCCGTGTTTTGGGGATCATTTTGTCAAGGGTGACCGAGTGATTTGAGGGAGAGGAGACGAGCGTTTTTTTCGTCATCCCCGTTTTCTCTCCGCGATGCAAGGCCTACAGCCTGGCGATCGGCTGGTAATAACAGTGGACGGTGGTCGATCCGTCGCGTTCGACTACTGTGGAACAGCCGGTGAGGGCGGTGCCACTGATCGGGTGAGTGGATGGGCAGCCCAACGCGGTGCATGATTCGGAGCCACCGCCGCCGGACCCGCGGGAGAGCATAGGTTCTACTGTTTTCTTGCCTGGCTTGAAGTGGGTTTTGAGGAATTTTTCCCATTCTTCTTTGGGGACTGAACCGTGGATGGTGTGTTCCAGATGCTTTTTCTCGTCGGCCATTCTGATTTTCCCTTCATCGTTCAGATTTGGCTACGCGGCCCGGCGGAGAGTATACGTGCCCTTCCAGGCGGCTGGCACGCGCGGTGACTTTCGGTTGAGCGAGTTGAGTGTTGAACGAGAGAGTAAAACGCGCGAGGCGAGAGAATTCGAGCGAGGAAATGTGGTTCCAAGTGCTTTGAGCTGGGGGCTTCAGACTGGTATACTGTTCAAAGTTCGCTGGAGAGAACAGCCTCCTGCGAGTGTCCGATCTGGCGTTATGGTGTAACTGGTTAACACGTCGCCCTCTCAAGGCGAAGAGTCCGGGTTCGAGCCCCGGTAACGCTACCAAATCTAATCAAAATCATTGAGCGGTCCGGGTTTTCTTTTCGGGTGACGGTCATACACACCCTGCATTTGAGGCATTTCCAACGGGAAAACCTTGCTATTTTCGGCAGATTGCGTTGTAAACTCCCGCTGAAGGGTATGTGAGGGAGATTCTGTGAGGAAGACCGTCTCGCGTGTTCTGCCGATCGCTCTGGCCTTAGGGCTTTGCGTCTCATCGGGTGGCTTTGCGCATGCAGGTGCGGGAGCCGGTGGGTTCGAGGCGAATTCGAAGAATTCGCGGAAGTCTTACCTGAAGCACCAGAAGAAGCAGCAGAAGAAGTTCAGCAAAGAATCGAAGAAATCGCAGAAACAGATCAAAAAGGAACACGCGGAGGGAAACTAAACGCCGGGCGCCTGCGGTTTTGCGTAATGCGCGCGATCCATCTAAAATGAGGGAAGTATCTCTTTGGGTGAAGAGTCCGGATTGGATTCCGTTTTCTGCAAAGCAGGCGGCTTCTGGTTGAATTGAGTGGTGGGACGTTTTTGTGTGTTTGGCGCCATGGTGTAACTGGTTAACACGCGGCCCTTTCAAGGCTGAGAGTCCGGGTTCGAGCCCCGGTGGCGCTACCAAAATCCATACAACTTGCAGAAGGATATGACCGAAATCCGGGTCTGGGGCACCTGCAGCGCATATTTTGCGCAGGTGGACAGGACAAGTTCGAATGCTTGTCCCATCCGTTGCCCGCCCTGTTGGATCGATTAGTTCGGCAGCCGCCTTTGCAGGGAGCAAAGAGTGGCGAGGACTCCGGTAGCGAGGAGTGCCAGGCTGGAGGGTTCTGGCACAGTGGATGGGGTTGGTGGCGCATCGGGTGTGGCCGAGTATCCGTTGGGGCCGAGGTAGGTACCATCGCCGAGTTGCAGCTCAACTCCAGGTATGGGGTTGTTGTTGGCATCCACGGCAACGATGGACATCAAGGTGGCAGTGTCGGAGAAATCCGAGGAGCCGGATGCAGCAAAGTCGATGGATCTTGCCAAGGTGTCCAGGGAAAGAGTCATATCGAACGGAGCCAAGGGGTTTGCCGGTTCCATGTAGAAAGAGATCGGTCCGAGGAAGCCCGCGCCGTCACCGAGTACTTCTGCATCACCATAACGACAGGTGCTTCCCTGACAAGAGGAACCATCAATGGATGCAGCATCCAGTCCACCGACGCCAGTGATGGTTCCGTCCAGGTCAACTGTCACCTTGAGCGCCGTGATGCCGGCCAGGAGGTCGGGCTGTCCGATGTCGACGGCTTGCACTCCATATTCGGTGTAGTTGGCAGTGCTCTGAACGCCCCAGTCTTCAACGGGACCAACGATGTTGTAGGAGGAACTGGAATGGAGGACTCCCCTTTCTGTGGCCGCAAATCCCGAGTAGGAGATCGTTGCGCCATCAACTGACACTGATCCCGTCATGATTCCGGTGTTCGAATCTGTGCCTCGAGGCAAGTTCGTGACGATCCGGAAGTCGTAATCGGTCAGACTGTCACCGTTCTCCTGCCAAAACGAGGTAACTGCCGAAGTTGACCAGGAGATTGGGGTAGCAAGTGCAGCGTTAGGGGTGAGTAGGGCTACAGCGAGGAATGGTGCAAAGATCCGATTACCCTGTTTGATCATCGAATGCGCGCTCCGGAGTTTTATTTGGGGAGGAGAACGAGTATTCCACGCGACCGGATCGCCGTCCTTACCCCAAATGGGAGGAATTTTTATTTTGTTGTCTCTTTCATGAAGAAAAAGCGTCTGCGGAAGTTTGAAACCTGAAGTGATACTGTATCGTCTGTGTTGTGAAACGGAGCCGAAAGACGACGATGGGCGGAAAGCGGCGAGGCAAAGAGCCAGACGTTGTGTTCGAGGGTGTGTTGATTCCGAAGGGCACTCGCTCGGCGGGGTTGGCGGCGAACGGCATCAATACGATTGATGAGATGGGGGACTTCCTGACGGCCGTGTTCAAGGACACGCTGAATGGGAAGATTGTCCTGCCTCCGCCAAGGGCTACGCGGGTGCCTCGGAAGACTCCGGATGGAACCGAGCAGAAGCTGCGGACGGTGCTGCCGGTGAGGATGCAGGCGATGCCCCTGGGGATTAAGAGGCCTCGTCGAAAGAAGGTAAAGGTGGGTATCTAGCGGGGCTGGATGAGCCGGATTTCATGATAACTGCCGTTCCCGGGGCGATATACTGGCGGGGTGACGAAAACTTTCTATATTGAGACCTTTGGCTGCCAGATGAACGCCCATGACTCCGAAAAAGTCATCGGGACGCTGGAGCAGCAGGGGTATGCGCGGGTGCAGGATGAGGGTGAGGCGGGGTTGATCCTGTATAACACCTGCTCGATCCGCGATAAGGCTGAGCAGAAGGTGTTTCACCGGCTGAACGAGTACAAGCGGCTGCAGGGGGAAGGCAAGAAGTTTGCCGTGCTGGGGTGCGTGGCGCAGCAGGAGGGCGAGCGGATCTTCGAGAAAGCTCCTTATGTTTCGCTGGTGGCGGGGTCGGCTTCGTATCGGAATCTACCGGAGATGCTGGCGCGGCTGGAGGCTGGGGAGCAGAGGATCACCGGGCTTGACGACCGGCAGACGGATCTGACGTTTGAGACGGAGTTTACGGCGCGGTCGAATCCCCATCGCGGGTACATCACGATTATTGAAGGGTGCGACAAGTTCTGCGCTTACTGCGTGGTTCCCTATACGCGTGGGAAGGAGCGGAGCAGGACTTCGGCTTCGGTGCTGGTGGAGGCGCGGAAGATGGTGGACCTGGGGTATTCGGAGATTCAGTTCCTGGGGCAGAACGTGAACTCGTATCGCGACCCTTCGGGGAGGATGTCGTTTGCGGAGTTGCTGGTGGCGGTGGGTGAGATGCCGGGGATGAAGCGAGTGAGGTTTACGACTTCGCATCCGCGGGATTTTACGAAGGATATTGTGGAGGCGATCGACGCGACGCCGACGCTTTGCGATCATATTCATCTGCCGGTGCAGTCGGGGTCGACTGCGGTGTTGAAGGCGATGTCGCGGGAGTATACGCGGGAGTGGTATCTGGAGCGGATGAGCTGGATCAAGGCGGCGGCACGGGATATCAGCATTACGAGCGACATGATTGTGGGCTTCCCGGGCGAGACGGATTCGGACTTTGAAGAGACGATTACGCTGGTGGGCGAGGTAAAGTACGACGCCGTGTTTGCTTTTAAGTTTTCGCCGCGTCCAAATACTCCGGCGGCGACGATGATCGACAGTATTCCAGAGGAAGTGAAGACGGAGCGGCTGCGGATTTTGATGGACCGGCAGCGGGAGATTCAGCGCGAACACTATGGGCGGCACCTGGGGCAGGTGCAGGAGTGCATGGTGGAGGGGTACAATCCGGCGCGTGAGCAGGTGATTGGACGCAGCTCGCAGAATAAGACGGTGAACTTTACGATTGGGGAGATGGAGCGGCCTCCGATTGGGAGTTACGTGCCGGTGCGGATTACGAAGACGCTGCCGAACTGCCTGGTTGGCGAGGCTGCAGGGGATTTTGAAGGTGCTACGCTGATGCCTGTGACACGAGTTCCGGATTTTGTGGTGCTGAACTGATATGGCGGCTCCTCAGGTGCATTCCGCGGTGAAGGCCACTGATGAAGTGGAGATGCAGATTCGCGGGCTGATGATGGATCCGGTAACGAACACTCCGATTATTGTGCTGAAGGATGTGGGGAGCGATCTGGTGCTGCCGATTTGGGTGGGGATCTTTGAGGCGAACGCGATTGCGCTGGAGCTGGAGAAGACGACGCTGCCGCGGCCGATGACGCATGACCTGATGCAAAATATGGCGCGCGGGTTGAATGCTGAGGTGCGCAAGGTGGTGGTTTCGGAATTGCGAGACGATACGTTTTACGCGACGATCTGGATGGACCATGCGGGCGAGACGGTGACGATGGATGCGCGGCCTTCGGATGCGATTGCGCTGGCGCTCAGGTGGGACTGCCCGATCTATGTGAACCGTGAGGTGCTGGAGAGCTCGAAGCAGGCGGCGAGCGGGAACCAGACGGTGAACTCGGATGAGATGCGGCGGTGGCTGGAGAATTTGAACGACGACGACATGGGCCGCTACAAGATGTAACTAGCGCGGGTCGGGTGCCGCGCCGGTGAGTTGGTGGAGGAGGCGATCCCAGGTTTCGCCGTACTGATCCCATCCGCCAAGGTTTTTGACGCGGAGCAGGGCGGCTTCGCTGAACTGCTGTTGGAGCGCGGGATCGTCGGCGATCAGCTGCATTCTTTCAGACAATGCGTCGACGTCGCGGTCGGGGACGATGAAGCCCTCGCGACCATTGGTGAAGAGGTCTTCTGCGCCAGTGGCGGTGGTGGCGAGGACGGGACAGCCGCTGGCCATGGCTTGTCCCTGAACGAGTGCGAGGCCTTCTTCGACGCTGGGTAGAACGAGGAGGTGGCTGGCGCTCATTTTTTCTGCGAGCTGGGGTTGCGGGAGGGATCCGGTGAAGATGACGTTTTCTGTGGGGAGTGCGGAGAGAAGAGGGCGGATGTCGTCCTGAATTGCTCCAACTACAGTGAGTCGTTTTTTCGGGTGCTTCAGGCGCGCGAAGGCTTGAAGGAGATAAGGGATGCCTTTGCGTAGGCTGACCTGTCCGGCGAAGAGAACTTCGAAGGAATCGCGCGGTGGTGATTGTGTGCGGGTGAAGCGGTCGAGACGGACTCCGTAGGGAATGACGTGAACCTTTTCTGCCGGGACGCCCATGTGGAGAAACGAGCGGCGCGCGACGGTGGAGGGGACGGTGATGGCATCGGCTGTGGCGTAGATCTCTTCTTCGCGGAGGGCGATATGTGGTTGAGCGAGAGGGAGGGGGAGCTTCCAGCGGTGGTACTCGTCGTCGAGGAGCTGCTCCTGGTAGCGTTGATGGGTCGAACCGCGGTCGCAGAGGAAGATGCCGCCGGCGGCCTGGACCTTGCGCCCGGTGAGAAGGCCGGCGCCGGAGATGGCGATGAAGGCGTCGCAGCGTGGGATGCGGGCGGCGGTCCAGCGATCGAAGCTGAGGGTGCTCCAGCGGTTCATTTTTGAGGAGAGCGCGGGAGGGTAGAGACTGACTCCACCGAGGGCGCGGTTGAGGAGGTAGTCGGCTGTGTGGAGTGTGGGAAAAGTGCTGACGAGGGAGCGAGGAAGGCCCTCGCGTTTGAGCCGGGCCCAGGGCCAGGTGGAGTAGATCTGTTGAAGATGGCCTCTTTGGTGAAGCTGGTGGCCCAATTCAAAGTGGTGATAGACACCAAAGACGGCCTGGGTGACTCGCATTAAGCATTGTCCTCAGCTTGCGTAACTGTTCCGAGTTTACAGGGTCGGTCAGCGCGCGCTGCGATGGTATATCTAGAGGGGACCGTGGGGTTGGCGGGGCGGTTGCGAAAGGAAGCCTAGAGTTGAGTTTCAAGCAGTTCATCAAAGGGACGGGATTTTCTGCGGCTGCGGCGGTGGAACGAGGCCTTGGGGCGAGACGTTCCGATGAGATGCCGTTGTCGGGCTATAAGAACTTTCTTCTGCTCGAACATGCGACGGCGTTGGGGACTGTGGTTCATGCGACGCCTCTGATCCCTGCGCTGCGCGACGCGGTGCCTGATTGCAAGATTGCGGTTGCGGCGAGTGGATTTGCGGTGGAGGTGTTTCGCAATAACCCTGGGGTGGATTGGTTGATTGAGACGCCGAGCCCTCTGCGTGACTGGCGAGCTGCCGGTCGGGTTTTGCGGGGATCGATTCCGTTTCGCAAAGGGGAGTTCGTGATTGTTACTCCGGTGGGGAATGACCGGACGAAAATTGCGGTGCAGACGTTATTTGCTGGAGCCGGGGCGCGAGTGGGGTTTACGCAGGTTCCTGCGTTGTATCGGGCGGCATTCGAATTCGACTATGGTAAGAGCCAGATTGAGAACAATCTGTCGATTGTGTCGGCGTTGGGGCATACTGTTCGTCACTTTGAGCCGGAGATGTTCTTTGCGGCGGACGATGCCAATTGGGCGAGTAAGACGTTGGCAGAGAGTGGCGTCGAGAGCGGGCAGATGGTCGCGGTATTTGTGACGCAGACGAGTGTGACGCAGCGCAAGAGCTGGCGGAAGGAGCGGTTTCAGGCTGCAGCCGAGTTTCTTATTGACCGCTACGGAGCGCATATTGTTTTTGTGGGGACTGCTGCTGAGGCTGCGGCGATCGATGATCTGCGCCGCGGCATTTCGCAGGCTACGACCAGCGTTGCCGGGAAGACGAGCCTTTCGCAGATGGCGGCTCTGCTGAGTCTGTGCGATGTGGGGTTGACGCTGGATACGGGTACGCTACATGTAGGGCGGACGGTGGGTCTGCCGATGGTGGTGATTGCTCCGGCGTGGTCGCCTCCGCTGGAGTGGCTGCCGCTGAATAATCCTCGATACCGCATACTGAAGAACGCGGAGATGACGGTGTGTCCGCCGGACTACATCATCGACGAGGTTTCGGTCGATGAAGTAAAGGCTGCGTTGCAGGGCTTGCTCGCATAGTTTCCACCGGGGCAACGCCGCGTGGGTTGATGGTGCTTCTTCCAGCGCTACCGCTGGCTGAGCGTGTCGAGGTAGGTGAAGAACTCGGGGAAGCTGATGGCAGCGGCGTCGGCTCCGTGGATCTCGGTTTCGCCTTCTGCTCGAAGTGCTGCGATTGCGAAGGCCATGGCGATGCGGTGGTCGGAGCCGGAGTCGATGCGGGCGCCGTGGAGGCGTTGGTTGCCGGGGATTTCGAGGCCGTCTTCGTGTTCGGTGAAGGTGGCTCCCATGGCGCGGAGGTTTTTTGCGACGAGGGCGATGCGGTCGGACTCTTTGACGCGGAGTTCTTTTGCGTCGCGAATGGTCATGCCGTCGTTGGTGTAGGGAGCGATGGCGGCGAGGACAGGAAGCTCGTCGATGATCTGGGCCGAGAGGGCTCCGCCGATGTGCATGCCGCGTGGACCGGCTGCGGGAGCGTTGACCTGGATGGTGCCGATGAGTTCGCCGTTGTGCTCTTCGACGTTGAGGACCTTGATTTTGCCGCCGAGAGAGGTGATGACGTCGAGCAGCGAGGCGCGTGTGGGGTTCATGCCGACGGAGTCGAGGATGAGGTTGGAATCGGGAAAGAGAAGGGCCGCGCAGAGGAAGAACGCGGCGGAAGAGAGGTCTCCCGGGATGGTGGCATCGATGGCTTGGAGGGTCTGCCCGCCGGGAATGCTGAGTTTGGTGGCTTCGCCCTTGGCCGCATTGCTGCGATGGAGGCTGGCTCCAAAGGCGCGGAGGGCGTGTTCGGAGTGGTCGCGGGTGCGGACGGATTCGGTGAGGCTGGTGGTGCCTTCGGCTTGAAGCCCGGCGAAGAGGACGGCGGTTTTGACTTGCGCGCTGGGGATGGGGGTGTCGAAGTCGATGGCATGGAGCGGGCCGCCATAGATGGTGATCGGGGCGTGGCCGTCGACGAGGTCGATCTTTGCGCCCATCTGACCGAGGGGTTTTCGGATGCGCTCCATGGGGCGGAGGGTAAGAGAGTGGTCGCCGATGAGGGTGAAGACGTGCGAATGCGGGGCAATGAGGCCGGCGAGCATGCGCATTGTCGAGCCGGAGTTGCCGCAGTCGAGTGGGCCGGCGGGTTGCTGAAAGTCGCCCGCGGTGCCGGTGATGGAGACGGTCTTGTCGTCGTTGTGAACGATCTTTGCGCCGAGGGCCTGCATGCATGCGAGTGAAGAATGAGGGTCGGCGCCGGTGGAGAAGTTGGAGAGGCGCGAGGTGCCGGAGGCGATGCCGGCGAGCATGGCGTAACGGTGGGAGATAGATTTGTCGCCGGGTAGAGTGAGTGAACCTTGCAGGTTGCGGGCGGGGCGGACGATCTGGGTGTTCGACGTGGCGGCCATTCCTTTTAGCTTAAATGGTTTTCGACTTATTGCGTTGCGAGGAAATTGCGAACGTAGTCATTCGCCAACTTCAAAGCTCACTTTTCTTAAAAAGCAACGCGGTGGGAGATTCCCGACCGCGTCGCTTTGTGCAGTTGTCGTGTACAGTTAGCGGATATTACCAACCGAAGCCGAAGCCGTGGCCGTTGTGGGCGTGATCGTCATCTTCTTTTGCGGTAGGAGCAAAGGCAACGCCGCGGAGAACCTCAGCGAAGCCGGCCTTGCGGACGATGGTGAACTTCTGCTTGGCGGCTGCGGTCGGGTCGGTGTTGGAGAGGGTGTCGGTGATGGCGACGAGGCGGTTGGGGTCTGCGCCCTGGTCACCACCGCCGCTGACGGTGGAGGTGATGCCGTAGAGGGTGACCTTGCCATCGCGATCGACGGTGCCGGTGAGGTTTCGGATGCCGTCGGTTGCGGGCGCCCAGGGAAGGTTGGTGGCGGAGTTATTGCCGGTGGGGTAGTGCTCGATGGTGTAGGGGACGCCGAGTTCGAGGTCAGTCTGGAGTGTGTAGGCGAGGCTCCAGGTCTTGGTCGAGGAGTTGAAGATCCACTTCTGGATGCCTGCGGTGGTCTGCGCGGCGGCGTGCGTGTAGAGGGTGGTGTCGCCGGTGAAGTCGTCGCCCTCGTCCGCTACGTAGAGCGTGTCAGCATTGGCGAACCAGATGCCGAAGGGTGCTGCCGGCGTGGCGAGACTCTTGGCAAGCGTGGTGGGGAAGCCGGAGAGGATGCAGACGTTGTTGGGCAGGCCATTTTGCGGGTTCACGCCGGAGAGGTTGAGCGGCGCGATGGGAAGCGTTGCTCCAACCCCGGGAACGCCTACGCCCTTGGGGCAGGCGGAACCGGTGGTATCGACGAAGTAGACGGTGTCGACGCCGTTGCTGCCGCTGCCTTTGGTGAAGTAGACGACGTTGTTGAAGACGGTCAAGCCGCGGAAGTTGTCGTCCTTGCCGACCTTGTCGGCCTTGTCGCCGAGGAGGGTGACGGAGAAGCTGCCGAGCGGAGTGGGACCGGCGGGGGTCTGGAAGCTCTCGGGTGCGGTGGAGGGATCGATGAACTGAGCGCCTGCGCCGAGGATGACGCCGTTCGGCTGGGGGTTGGAGCCGTTGCCTGCATTGCCGACGGTGTAGAAGAAGTTCGCACCGTTCGTGTTGTTGAGGATGGCGGCGCGGCCGTTGTTGCCGCTGTAGGCGTTGGTCTCGGTGAAGGCGAACTTGCCGTTGCTATCGACGGTGGCTACCGCGCGCAGGAAGTTGATGCCTACTGGATTTGTGGGGTCGACTGCGCCGGGAGTGTTGGAGTTGGAGGCGTCGATGCTGTTGACGGGAGCGACGTAGCCCATGAAGGTGAGGAGTTTGCCGTCGGTGGAGAGATTGAGCGCCATTTCGGATTTGGAGCTGAAGCTGGTGACAAGCTGGTTGCTGCCCGAGTGGCCGTTCCACTGAGAGCTGTTGGGCACTTCGATGGAGTTGAGGACGAAACCGAAGGGCGTGATCTGATCGAGGAATATCTTCGACGTGATTCCGAACGAGGGATCAGGGATGTCATTGTTGAAGACGAACGGATAGATGCCGTTGTTGGTGGCGGGGGCGCAGGGGCCGACGGTCTTGGCGCAGTTCGGGGGAAGGGCAGTGCCGACGGCGATATTATTGGCGTTGTTGTCGTAGACGCTGCGGCTGACGACCAGATTTCCGGGGAAGAATGGGATGTCGAGGCCGTCGAAGCCCTGTGCGAGGGCAGGGATGCCGGCGGCGAGAAAGGTAAGAGAGAACGCGGCGGCTCCGTTTACGAACGCGCGACGGCAGAGATTACGATTGCGGGAAAACTGTTGCATGACTGCTCCTGGACGTGACGTGAGGTACAGCGAGGAGCGTAGGAGATGTTTGTTATAGGCATGTAAATCCGGCGGAGTTTGACAGGAATGCGACAAGACTTAGTTCGGCGTGGCGGCCGGAACCGGGGGCGGTTTCTGTGCGTAGGTAACCAGCATGTGATTTTTGTCGAGGAGCGAAAGGCGACTTTCGATGTGGGATTGCGTCTATCTGAGCGCTGAGTATTTGCATCTTATTTATGCAGAGCGTGAAGAATGATGTTGCAGATAACTGAAAGGGAAGAGAGATGACACCCCAGGAAGAAGACATGATCGGCAGTCTGATTGATCGCGTGCAGAAGACGCAGTTGGCTGAGAAGGATATGGACGCCGAACAGATGCTGCAGGAGGGATTGGGCAAGAATCCTGACGCGCTGTACATTCTGGCGCAAACGGTGTTGGTGCAGAAGTATGCGCTGGAGCAGGCACAGGCGCAGCTGACAGCGTTGAAGGCGCAGATGGAGCAGCATCCCGAGCCGAAGCACGCTACGAGTTTTCTCGGCAATCTGCTGGGAAGGAACGATGCTCCGGCTCCTCCGCCACCTCCTCCGCCGCAGCAGCAGGGGTGGACGCAGGTTCCGTCTTATCAGGCGGGCGCGCCTGGCGCGTATCCGCAGTACGGAGCTCCGACGGGGTTGGGGGCTGGCGGCGGAGGATTTCTGCAGGGCGCGCTGCAGACTGCGGCTGGCGTTGCCGCCGGTGCGCTAGCATTTCAAGGCGTGGAGTCGCTGATGCACGGCTTTGGCCATGCCGCGGGCTATGGACAGGAATTTGGTGGGTTGGGCGGCAGCGAACGGCCTACTGAGGTGATCAACAACTACTACGGAGATGATCGCGGCGAACGCGGCGGGCATGATGTTTCCGGCGCAGAACATACGATGGGCGATCAAGTGGATCGGGATTTTGGAAAGGGAGCGGATTCATCGAACGATGGGGATTCGCTCTATGGCTCGGGTAATGACGGCGGGTCGGATAAGAGCGACGATTCCAGCTACGATGACAACGGGTCTAACTCTGACGATTCGTCTTTCAACGATGGCAGTGGGGATTTCGGCGATGACGGTTCGGGTGGAGGGGACGACAGCAGCTTTTGAGTTAGTGGGACGGGTCAGGCGGCTCCAGCGCGCGGAGGACGACGATGGTCTCGTCGTCGAAGTGGGCGGTGCCGGCCTGAAAGTCAGTGACAGCCTGGAGGATGGTGTCTACGGTGGATCGCGCGGTCGGCTGTCTCTGCGACTCGAGGAGTTGCTTGAGCCGGTCGTCGCCGAACATCTCTTCGTCAGCGTTAACGGCGTCAACGATGCCGTCGGAGAAGAAGACGATGAGGTCGCCGGGCTGGGTTGAGAGGGTGAACTCTTCGTATTCGGCGTTGGGGAAGAGGCCGAGGGGAAAGCCTTCGGCGTTGATGGTGCGGACGGCGGGTCGCGTCGTCATATCGACCGGGTTGGCGGCGACGAAGAGCGGTTGGACGGAGCCGGCGTTGGCGATCTGGAGGGTCTGGTTGCTGTCGTCCCAGACGGCCATCAGCATCGTGACGTACTGGGAGTCGAGTTTGCGCTCCTGAAGCTGATCGTTGAGCGCGGTGAGCATCTCGGCTGGAGAGAGATGCTGTGGCGCGAGCGAGCGCAGGATGCCGCTGACGAGTGCGGCGTAGAGTGCCGCGGGTGCTGCCTTGCCGCTGACGTCTCCGATGGCGAGGGCTACGCGGCCGGGACCGTAGTCGAGGTAGTCGTAGACGTCGCCCCCGATGGAACGTGCGGCAACGAACTGGGCGGCGATCTCGGCGCGCTCGAGTTTGGGCGGACGCGAAGGCATGAGGCGGAGCTGGACCTGGCGGGCCATCTCGAGGTCGCGCTCCATGCGCTGTTCTTCCTCATGGATGCGCTGGTAGAGCCGCGCGTTAGCGATGCTGATGGCGATCTGCGAGCCCAGAGTCGAGAGGGTGCGCAGGTGATCCTCGTTGTAGTAATTGACGCGGGTGTGTTCGAGGTCGAGGACGCCGATGACCTCGCCTTTATAGACAAGAGGGACGGCGAGTTCAGAGCGAACTTCGGGGTTGGCTTCGATGTAGCGGGAGTCTTTTCGGACGTCGGGGGCGAGGACTGGTTCGCGCAGCTGAGCAGCACTGCCGATAAGGCCCTCGCCGAGCCGAATGATGCGCTCCCGGATGACGCGTTCGCCGAAGCGGGAGCTGAAGCTGTGCTCGAAGTGCTGGGTGCGGTCGTTC
This sequence comes from uncultured Acidobacteriaceae bacterium, assembly GCA_963841335.1. GTDB lineage: Bacteria > Acidobacteriota > Terriglobia > Terriglobales > Acidobacteriaceae > Edaphobacter. The sequence continues at coordinate 640,351 of CAWJCF010000002.1, forward strand.
CACAGCAGGATGCTGAACATCTGGAAGTCGATGACGCGTTTGAGCAGCTGGGCTATGCGCTCGAGGAGATCATTGGGGTCGAGGATGCTGGTGATCTCGCGGGAGATCTCGTTGAGGACGCCGAGGGTTTGGGCCTGGCGGGAGACGCGGGTGTAGAGGCGGGCATTCTCAACCGCAACGGCCATGCGCGAGGCAACGAGCTCGAGAAGGCGCTGGTGCTCAAGGGTGAAGTAGCCGACCTGCTCGGATTGAATGTCGATGACGCCAATGACCTTGTTCTTGATGATGAGGGGGACGGCTAGCTCGGAGCGGACGTTGGGGTTGGCGTCGATGTAGTTCTCAGTTTTGGTGACGTCTTCGACGAGGATGGATTTGCGCTGCAGGGCGGCCTGGCCGGCGACACCCCGGCCCAGCTTGATGCGCATGCGCTCGACCTCGGTGGTATGGCCGATCTGGAAGCGCATGCGAAGGTCTTCGGCGCGCTCGTTGATGAGGAGGATGGCGAAGATCTTGTAGTCGATGACGGCGCGGACGAGGTCGGCTACGCGGTGCATGAGGGTGTTGAGGTCGAGCGTCGTGTTCAGCGCATCGGCAAGTTTGTGGAGGAAGTCGACCTGGAGGGGCTCGACGCGAATTTTAGGGTCGGCGGCGTGGGGATGAAAGAGGGCCTGCGCGCTGGGGCGATAGTCGCCCTCGAAGGGGTGCTCGGGCGGAGACGTCTCCGGAGAGTCGGATTGGGCCGGCTGCGGTTTGTTGGGCGGAGACATTCTGCTTTGGGTTCGATCTTACCGGGTGGGGTTTGGTTTGGGGAGTGTTTCGTAGGGAAAGGTCGTCAGACGAGCCCTGCGTCGAGTGAATCGGCTGCTCGGACTTGGATGTCTAACAGGATCGGTGAATGATTAGTGAGGTACGGCTGAGGGGCGGGCGACGGCGTTAGCGGCTAGCTCGGCGACGATCTTGACGCTGGCGCTTGCTCCGATGCGCGAAGCCCCGGCCTGCAGCATTGCGACGGCGTCGGCAAGGGATCGGATGCCGCCGGAGGCCTTCACGCCGGCTCGGGTTCCGGCGACGCCGCGGAGAAGCGCGATGTCGTCAGTCGTGGCTCCTCCAGTAGAGAAGCCGGTGGACGTCTTGAGGAAGTCAGCGCCGGCAGAAAGGGCAATCTCGGAGGCGCGGAGTTTTTCTTCGTACGAGAGCAGAAAGGTTTCGAGGATGACTTTTACGATGGCGCCCTGGGCGTGAGCCAGTTCAACTACGCCGCGGATGTCCTGGCGCACGGCTTCGAAGTCCGAACTCTGGCCGGATTTGAGCAGGCCGATGTTCAGGACCATGTCGATGTCGTGCGCGCCGTGCTTGATGACGCGAGTGGTTTCGTCGCGCTTGGAGCTGGATAGGGTGGCACCCAGGGGGAAGCCGACGAGCGCGCCGACGGGGATTCCTGTCCCCTGGAGAGCGGCTGCGGCGAGCGAGACCCAGGTGGGGTTGACCATGGCGCAGGCGAAGCGGTGCTCGGCCGCTTCGTGGCAGAGTTGCAGCACCTGGTTGCGCGTCGCGTCGGGCTTCAGGAGGGTGTGGTCGAGCACTGCGGCGAGGTTCTGGGGGGAAGCGAGAGTGTGAGCGGAGAAGGCTTCGGCGTCGAAGTGTTCAGGTCCGTTGGGGAGTGGATTGGTGATGGACAACGTATTCAAAAGCTTGCTCCTGCGGCGAGGGGAGAGAGTCGCCGCGTTACTTTCTATCATACCGGGGTGAGGGCTGGTTGAAGGCCGTGCTCCCACCCCCATAATGTTGTGCAAAGTATTCATTCGTTACGGGTTGAGGTTGGACTTGCTGTGGAACGCTGGCTTGACGATGGGAGATTTTCGTGAGGGCGCTGGAGGTGTGGATTAATCGCCGCCGTCTTCTGTGAAGGGAGCCTGTCAAGTTGCATCCGGCTGGCCTCCACAGGAATAGACGATCCGGATTTGGTCCGGACTCACGTGCAGCACATCCAATCGCAGTGAGGAACGATAGGTTGAATAGTGGATTGAAGTTGTCAGTGCTGGATCAGTCGCCTGTGCCGGCGGGAAGCACTCCGGCACAGGCTTTACAGAACTCGATTGAGCTGGCGCGGCTGGTGGATGGGCTCGGCTTTACGCGTTTCTGGATGTCGGAACACCACGCCATGGATACGCTGGCGTGTACGGCCCCTGAGGTGATGCTGGCGCGGATTGGCGCGGAGACGAAGCGGATACGGATTGGGTCGGGCGGGATTATGCTGCCCCACTATACGTCGCTGAAGGTGGCGGAGTGCTTTCGGATGCTGCATGCGCTTTATCCCGGGCGTGTGGATCTCGGGATTGGGAGGGCGCCCGGCGGTGGGCCGGTGGAGGCGCTGGCGTTGAAGCGCGAGCGGAAGACACGGATGCTGGACGATTTTCCCGAGCAGGTGAGCGAGTTGCTGGCGTTTCTGGGGCACTCGTTTTCGGCAGGGCATCCGTTTGCGGGGATTCGGGTTTCGCCGGATATGCCGGGCGGGCCGGATGTGTGGATGCTGGGGTCGAGCATGTGGAGTGCCGCGGCGGCCGTGGAATTTGGGCTGCCCTATTCGTTCGCGCACTTCTTTTCTCCGGTGCATACGCGGGCGGCGATTGAGACCTACCGGCGCGGATTTTCTGCGAGCCAGTACAGGAGCGAGCCTGAGGCTACGGTTGCTGTGGGTGTGATCTGCGCGGAGACGCAGGAGGAGGCGGAGTATCTCGCCTCGAGTGTGCGATTGTTGCAGCGGCGGATTCGGCAGGGTGACCGGCGGCCAGTGGCATCCCCGGAGGATGCTTCGCGGGAGTTGCGACTGATGGGCGAGATGCCGATGGAGGAAGGAGAGTTTCCGCGGTATTTTGTGGGGACTCCGGGGCGCGTGAAGGAACAATTGGAAGGGATGGCTTCGCAGTTGGGGATTGGCGAGATGATTGTGAATACGATTGTTTGGGAGCAGGCGAAACGGCTCAGGAGTTATGAGCTGCTGGCTGGAGTGTTTGGGATGGAATCAGGTAGCTTGAGCTGACCTGAGGACCGACTTTTATTAGGGATTTTGCAACTCAGGAGACAGAGGGGTCTTAAGAGCTCGAATGGACTTCAGATGGAGGTCAATCTGTCCGAGGTGATGCGACTCGTGCTCACATATGTGGAACCATTTGCAAAAATTATTAGTTGGCCCCCAAAACCAATTCTCATCGATTGACATCAGCCATAAATCATCGCGCTTTCCAAGCTCGGTCAGTGTGCGTTCACGCACCTCCTCCAACGCATCAACATAGAACGTGAGATCGTGACCTTTGACGAGCCTGCGCCCCAGGTCGCCAAGCCTCATCGCTGGCCCCCAGCGCTTCTTGATCTCCTGCGAGGTATTTGCCCAGGGCAGCCCGTCGAAGGTGTGAATCTGATAGTAGGTCTCACTTGCGGCGAGATGCAGCAGGAGCGCTCCGATTGTGTTGCCGTCTGGGCCAGGAAGCCAGTCGAGGTCCTCTTGCGTCAGGCGCTCAACACGCGTCAGCCCTACCCGGCGCATCCAGTCGAGTTGCGAAACGAGAATACTGATCTGAGGACTAAATCCTGCTCTCGAGCCGAAAACTGAAAAGCCTGCCAGTGGTGAGTTCAGGTTCGATTTAGAGGCTGGATGTGGCTCGGGCGTATTGTTCATGTGAGTCGATAGTGACCCGCCCCTGAAGGCGGAGACAAGTCCAAGTGTACAGAAAATGCGCTACCGTACGCTCCTGCATGGATCGAGAGCGCTTGGCTCCCTAGAGCAACAGGACTGGTATCCATTTGATTGTTGCGCATTGTTTAGTGGCCGGCGACTTCTGACGGGAAGATGCGGATGTCGTCGACTCCGCGGTAGCGCTCGGCGTAGTCCATGCCGTAGCCGATGACGAACTGGTTGGGGATTTTGAAGGCTACATAGTCGGCTTCGATGGGGACGAGGCGGCGCTCGGGTTTGTCGAGGCAGGTGGCGATCTTAAGGGACGCGGGTTTGTGCTGGAGCATCAGGCCGCGGAGGTAGCTTAGGGTGAGGCCGGTGTCGAGGATGTCTTCGACCAGGATGACGTGCTTGCCTTCGATGGGGTTGTCGATGTCCTTGATAAGCTTGACGGCGCCGGAGGAGACGCGGGCGCGGCCGTAGCTGGAGACGGCGACGAAATCGAAGGTGTTATCGATCTGGATGGCGCGGGCGAGGTCGGCGAGGAAGATGGCTGCGCCTTTGAGGACGCCGATCAGGACGATGGACTGGCCGGCGTAGTCTTTGGTGATCTGTGCGCCGATTTCGCGGGTGCGGTCGGCGATCTGTTGCTTGGAGATGAGGATCTCCATTCCTGCTGCGGGAGGAAAGACGGGAGTGCTGGTGGACATGAAGGATAGGGTAGCGCGAGTGAGGGACAGAGGCAAAGCCGCTATACTTTAAAGAGCGAGGATTATGTTTCCCTATATCGATATTGGCCCAATTCATCTGGGTACGTTTGGGCTGCTTTTGTGGCTGGCGGCGGTGGTCGCCACGGTGGTTTTGCACAAGAATTTTCTTCGGAACGGCGTGGATGCCGATGCGCTGAGCGTGGTGGCACTGGTGGTCATCGCCGGTGTAATCGGCGCGAAGACCTGGCATGAACTGCAGAATATCCCGGACCTGCGGCACGCCTTGAAGACGATGACGGCGCCGGGGTGGAACCATCCGTTCGACATCCTGATGGAGTGTTTGCACTGGTTCCAGGCAGGTTTTGCGTGGTTCGGCGGCCTGCTGGCCGGCATTGCGATGCTGATGTGGCAGGGAAGGGTTGCGAAACCGGAAGGGTTGACGGGCTGGCGGGCTTCGGTGAGGATGCTGGACCTTGCGGCTCCTGCGGCTGCGATTGGGTACGGCGTGGGGCGGATCGGGTGTCTGACCTCTGGGGACGGCGACTACGGGATCAACACGACGCTGCCGTGGGGCGTGCATATGGCGAAGAATGCGCTGGTGCCACCGACTCCTCCCGATGCGCTGGTGCAGCCTACGCCGATTTATGAGTTTTTGTTCGCGTTGTTTTTGGGGTGGTTGCTTTGGCGGCTAGGCGCGAAGGCACGACCGCTGGGCTGGCTAACTGGGTTTTATTTGATGCTAAGCGGTGTGGGACGTTTTCTGGTGGAGTTCGTTCGGGTTAATCCGCGGCTCTATTGGGGAATGAGCAACGCGCAGGTGGCTGCGCTCGGATCGGTCGTGGTGGGGATTGTGGTGATGTTGGTGGCGCGGAAGGGAAGCGTGGTGGAGGCGCCCGTGATGGAGGCGAGTTCGTAGGATCACGAACTCGCCCTGTGGAGTTGACTACGGTCGGTCGCGGGACATCTCTTCGCGAAGTGTCGGTTGTGGTGCCGCGAAGAATGCTGTCGAGATGAGGCCGCCGATGATTGCGCCGAGGATAGGCGCTACCCAGAAAAGCCAAAGCTGCTGCAACGCTGCGCCGCCGACGAAGATCGCGGGGCCAGTTGAGCGCGCCGGATTGACCGAGGTGTTTGTGACCGGAATGCTGATCAGGTGGATCAGCGTCAGGCAAAGGCCGATGGCGATTGGGGCGAAGCCTTTGGGCGCACGCTCGTCGGTGGCGCCGAGGATGACGAGCAGGAAGAAGGCGGTGAGGAGCACCTCGATGAGGAAGCAGGCGAGGAGCGAGTAGCCGCCGGGGGAGTGGTCGGCGTAGCCGTTGGTGGCGAAGCCCCCGAGGACATAGCCCGGTTGGCCGTTGGCGATGATGTAGAGGACGCCTGAGGCGGCGATGGCTCCCAGGAGTTGAGCGCCGATGTATGCGGGCAGTTCGGAGAGCGGAAAGCGCTTGGCTGTGACAAGGCCTATCGAGACAGCGGGATTGAGGTGGCAGCCTGAGACGTGGCCGATGGCGAAGGCCATGGTGAGTACGGTGAGTCCGAAGGCGAACGCGACGCCGACAAAGCCGACGCTGAAGTTGACTCCGGGAATTTTGGAGGGAAAGCCCGCGGCGAGGACGGCTGTACCGCAGCCGCCGAAGACTAACCAAAAAGTGCCGAAAAATTCGGCTGCTGCACGTTTCGAGAGATGCATCAGGTCACCTGCCCTTTCCAGTGATTGAGTGTGGAATGATTCGAAAAAGAATTTTTGTCTTTTGGGCCCGTGAAATCAGCGAAGCTTACTGCGATCTGCAAACGAGTTTAAGGACACACAAAGCGATGGCCGCTCTAGCGTAGGGGAATCCTAGCATGGAGATCGCGTTCAGCGTGAATGTGCGGGACTTGGCCGGAGAATTTCTATAAACGGTTGAGGTAAGCTTTGGCCTCTGCGAGTTGCGGAAAGAGGCGCTCTTCGGCCTGAAACTCGCGTGAGTGAACGCAGCGGCGGCCGGCTTTGACGCGGACGGGGTGCTTCAGGTGAAGCATCTCGTGGTAGAGAAGGTACTCGATGGCGCAGCGGGGGGTGTCGGGCCGGTCGAAGACGCGGCTGACGACGATGGTGTTGTGTGCGGCGTCGTAGTGGCCGAGCATGCGGCGTGCATGGTGGGCGGACCAGGTGAGCGTGGGGCGGCCGAGGAGTCCGTGGAAGAAGCGCGTGTTGAGCGAATCGAAGATCTCGTTGAGGTTGTAGTGGTGGCCCGAGTGCGTGGAGAGGCGCTTGCGACCGCGCGTCTGACGAACGTGCTCGGCCTGCTTCGATACCGTCTCAGACGAGACGTGGCGGCGGTAGTGATCCGCATGGTTGCGCGCGATGGGCTTCTTGTAGAGCTTCGCGAGCAGGATATGGGCGATGGCGTGATGGATGGACTCAGGCGCGTGCTCGAGGATATCGGACAGGCGGACGTCGAGGCGTCCTTCGCGCAGCCGGATGGTTGTGTTGAGCGAGGTGAAACGGCGGAAACGAATATCGAGCGCGGGGATGGGCGCGCGCGGACGCAGTTCGCGGTATTCGTGCTCGAAGATTGCGATGAGGGACGCCGGAGTAGCAATTTTGGTTTCACGTGCCTTCTTCACCCGAGTGATCGGCGGCACAAGAGCTTCGGACGTGTGTACAGGTCGTTGCTCGCAGAGAGTCACGACCGGCGGCGGCGTCGGGGACGTCGAAAAAAGCTGCAGAAACTGCCTCAGTGCGGAGGGGCCGGGATGCTTGGGCGTGGTCAGAGGCGTGTCCTTGTCGCAAAGTCGCTGTCAATATTAGAGCAGACTTCTTCGCGGAATTTCCTTCCCTCCGAATCGGAAGAGTAAGCATCGGGAAGTTGCGTGAGCACGGCGGAGTACGATCCCCTCGCGAAGCCATTCGGCCGACCGCAAGGGAACCTGCGTTAGCGGGGTGCGCTCGCAGGCTGATTGGAGTTATCTTTCGGCGGAGGATGCGCGGCGAACCAGGTCTTCTGGTCCTCCACAAGCCGCGTCGCCTCTTCGCGGATGTCGCGGATCGATTCGAGGGCGAGTTTACGCGAGAGGTTGTAGGCGGGATCTTCGGGTGGCTGCTTGATGTTCGACGCCCACCGTTCGGTTGCGTCGATCAGCTTGGGCAGCGCCTTGCGGATATCGCGATGGTTCGGGCCGAAGTCATCGAGATTGTCGTTGAGCTCGTCGGCTATAGTGGTGAACTGCTCCAGAAGATCGTGGGTGTCCTGTTCGCGGCCAGGTTTGCGCGGATGCGCGAAGAGATCCTGGATCGCCTTATTGCGTGTGTCGAGCAGCTTGATGAAAACGAGGATGCGGTCGCTGGCGACATAGGCGGAGTCGCGAAGCTGCTCAATCTCGGTTTCAGAGAGTCCGGAGTCGTCGCGTTGGGCGTGTGCGGGCAGAGCAAGAGCGAGGAGCAAGAGGGCGAGGGATAACCTGCGGATCATTGATTCCTGTGATCGATTCCTGTGGGGAGAGTTGGTTCTTCTAATGTTTAAAGACCTCGGCGAGCAGCTCCGCGTGCACCTGATCGAGCTGTTTGAGGGTGGCTTTGAGCGTGTCCTGATCTTCGGAAGAAGCTTTGTGCAGATACTCGCCCAACCGATAGGTCGTGTGGTGCATCAGCATTTCAGCGTTCTTGATGCGCTTGGCATTATCGGCCACGCTGAAATGGATGAGCTGGGCGTAGTGGTTGACCTTCTTCAGGGTTGCACTGGCCTCGTCGATATCACCGTTGAGCATCTGGCGGCCCGCAATCTCGGTCATGGTGTGGACCAGTTCGGTGTAGAGAAAACATTGATCGCGAGGACTGGCCTGTTGGGCTCGCAGCTCCAGCTGGGCAAGCGTCTGGGCATCAGGAAGGTTGTCATCGACGGTGGTGGCGCGAACCGGGAGAGAGAAGGACAGTAGCAGAACGATAAGAGAGGAACGAAGAAGAAATTTCATAACGCACCTCGTAGGGAGCGCTTTCTATTTCATGTGCTCGAGGGTGATGAGGCGGTGGCGGGCCTCCCACTCCTCGTCCGGAAACTGGCCGTTTGCCACGGAGAGGAACTGCTTGTACAGGTCGGTCGCCTGTTTGGTCTGGTGCAGCTTGTCGTGCGCCGTTGCCTCCAGGAACAAGGTACTTGGCGAATTGGCCAATACTGTAGCACGAAGCGTTAGCGCTTGCAAGGTGGTAGCCGGGTCATTATTAGCGGAGGCGGCGAAGGCGAGATGGCCGGCGGCGTTTCCCAGGTCGTCTTTGGTGGGAAAACCGGCTGGGTCGGCCGTCGCGCGCTTCAGTAGAGCCTCAGCCTCGGCGTAGCGTTTCAGGCGGATCAGAACCCCGGCGTAGTCGTCGGCCAGAACCGGATCGCTGGGATTTGCGGAGACGAGTTTGGCATAAAGGTGAGCAGCTTGGTCGAACTGCTGGTTTCCGGCGTAGAGACGGGCCAGAAGACGTGTGATTGCCGCGTCCTGGGGATGGGAAGCCTGCAGTTTTTCCGCGATCGGCAGCGCCTCGGCGGGTTTGCCCTCCTGTTCGTAGAGCGCGGCCAGTTGGGCGTTGAGGGTGGGATTGTCGGGGTCCTTCGCCAGCGCGGTAGTCAGGAGGGATTCGGCCTGGTCGGGCTTCTGTTGATGCAAAAGGAGATGCGTCAGGGCAGCTGCGGCATCGTGGTTTTGCGGGTCGACTTTGAGCAGGCGGCGATAAGCTGCTTCGGCAGCGGCATTGTCGCCCGCCGCCTCGGCCAGTTCGCCGGAGAAAAGGATGTCGTCAGGAGTCTCTGGCGAGAGTTTGAGTGCCTGCAGAAGCTCGTCGCTGGCCGTGGACGGGTTGGACGTCTGATCGAGCCGGGCCAGGGCGCGGTAGGCACGGGCTTTCAGAGCGGGATCGTCGGGGGTCAGAGCGGTGGCCTTGAGGAGCTCGTCGTGGGCCTCTTTGCGCTTTCCCCTGCGGGCGAGCAGCAGCCCGAGGGCGAGGTGCGGGTCAAAGGAGCTGGGGTCCGCCGCAATGGCCTGCCGGTAGGTTGCCTCGGCAGCGGGCAGATCGAGCGCGTCCTGGGTGGCGGCGAGGTTGAAAAGTATGGCAGCGTCGTGTGGGTTCTTCCCGGCGAGCGCCGTGAGCGCTTTGAGGGCGGCAGGATAATCCTGTTTCGAGAGAGCCTCGTTTGCTTCGGTGAGGAGCGGGTCCGGTTTCTGGGCCGTTGGCTGGCTCGCATCGGAGGTGCCAGGAGGGAGTTGAGCATTCATTGTCCCGGCGGCGACAAGAAATAGTAGTGCCAAAAGGGAGAGACTTGATGGACGTAAGAAAATTCGGGCGATTCTGCGGTTTGTCGTCTTCGGTGTCATGGAGCTCCCTCTCTTATCTTAATGTGCGCAAACTCAGCCCACCTGTTTGCTTCCTTTCTTTTCGCGGGAACTGTCTATAGGCTCGAGATCATTAAAAAGTCTTTTCCACGACTCGAGACCGGAAGGTCAGTCTTGGCGGTCTCTGATCTCGACTAGATGATTGCAAATCTCGGAAAGGGAAGAGGATGCATGGCCGCTCCAGGACAGGATCTTCGTTTCGCATTCCGGCAGCTCTGGAAGGCTCCCGGCTTCACAATGACCGTGGTTCTTACGCTGGCGCTCGGTATTGGCGCCACCACTGCTATCTTTTCGCTGGTCGAAGGCATTCTGTTGAGCCCGCTTCCATTCAGCGACCCGGACCGTCTCGTGCTTCTGGGCGATCATCTGGGGGCCGGCGTCAATACACCAGTCACCGCGCGAGAGATCGTCACCTATTCGACTGCCACAAGCGCCTTCTCCTCGCTCGGCGGTTACGCGACGGGCCAGCATGAGCTGTCCGGCGGTGCTATTCCGGAAGAGATAAGCGCAGCTCGCCTTACGGCAAGCGTCTTCCCGACTCTTGGGGTTCAGCCCGTCCTTGGACGCGTATTTACGCGGGAGGAAGAGGACGCTCAACGCCAGCTCGCCGTCATCAGCTATGCCTTGTGGGTAAACCGTTACGATCGCGATCCTCAGGTGCTTGGCCGTTCTATCGATCTCGACGGCAAGAGCTATACCATCATCGGCGTAATGCCGGACGAGTTCGAATTTCCGTTGCTGGCCGGCGGACACATTAGTCAGACCCAGCTCTGGATTCCGATGAGCCTCACGCCGGTCGAGCTCTCGGATGGGCGCGCAGGCATGTGGGGATTCCGCATGGTAGGGCGCCTCAAGGACGGTGTGACGGTTCAGCAGGCCGCGCAGGATGTCGACCGCGTTGCCAGGCAGATCATGCAGAGCTTTCCTCCCTCCATGTCCTCGATTCACATTCGCGGCGATGCGATTTTGCTCAGGGAAGACGCTGTTGCCAACGTGCGACCGTTGCTGCGCACCCTCTTTGCCGCAATCATGGTCGTTCTGTTGATCGCCTGCGCGAACGTCGCTGGTCTCCTGTTGGTCCGAGCGATTCGACGGCGGCGCGAGTATGCGGTTCGCCTGGCGATTGGTGCGCGGCCCATCGTCATCCTCCGGCAATCCCTTTTAGAGGGCCTGCTGCTCAGCGTGACAGGCGGTCTGCTCGGCCTTGCGCTTGCTGCGGTCCTCGTTCGCGCTGCGCTGCACCTTTTGCCTGGGTCGATGCCGCGCGTCGACTCCATCTCGATCAACGCCACAGTCGCGGTCTTTGCACTTTTCGTCAGCGTGGCGACGGGAGCGCTTTGCAGCCTTGCGCCCGCCTTCGCTGCGATGCGGACAAATTTGATCGAGAACCTGAAGGAATCTCCCCAGGCCGGCACTGGCGGCGCAAGCCATGGCAGGCTGCGCTCCGCGCTGGTGGTTGCAGAGATCGCCATCGCGCTCGTGCTGCTCACTACATCGGTTGCCCTGCTGCGAAGCTTCCAGAAGATGCGTGCCGTGGACCCTGGCTTTCGCCCGGATCATGTCCTGGTGGCCGACTATCAATTGCCGCGGCAGCGATACGCCACTCGCGACGCTGCCGAGTCGTTCGACCGCGCCGTGGTTGACAGGCTGAAAGTCAAACCGGGCATCGCGGCTGTCGGCATCACCCAATCCCTGCCGGCGACGGGATTTTCCGGCATGGCGGCTTACACCATCGAGGGCGAATCCGTTGAAAAATGGAAGCTCACCTTCGCGCAGTTCGACACTACCTACGCCGACTACTTCCACGCGATGGGCATCCCGCTGCTCGATGGCCGGTACTTCACCATGGACGACGGCGCCACTTCGCCTCTCGTCGTGATCGTGAATCAGTCGATGGCTCGCCACTCCTGGCCGGGACAGCGAGCCGTCGGCAAACGGATGCACGCGGGAAACCCGCACAAAGACATGCCCTGGGCGACAGTCGTGGGAGTGGTTGCCGATACGAAGCTAGGCTCTCGCGACGAGCCCAGCGGCGACCAGTGGTATTCGCCGATGCAGCAACCCGCCACGCTCTACGGCGCCCGCTGGTCCGGCACGCTGACGGATGCCGCCGGAGGATTCATCACCCTCCGCTCGGCGCTGCCGCCCGAGCAGATGCGGGAGACGCTCCGCTCAACGATCGCGGAGGTCGATCCGCTCCTCGCGCTGCAGCATGTGCAAGCCATGAACGACGTCATCTCGAAGTCCGAAGCGCCGCGCCGCTTTAACACCGATCTGATTGCGCTCTTTTCATTGATAGCGCTCCTGCTCGCGATCATCGGGATCTATGGAGTGGTGGCATTCTCCGTCTCGCAGCGCACGCAGGAGATTGCGATTCGTATGGCTGTGGGCGCTCCGCGGAGCAACATTGCAGGTCTCGTCCTCACATGGGGCGCGAGGCTAGCGCTCATCGGATGCATCGCGGGAGTGCTTGGCTCTCTCGCTGCGTCTCGTCTCGTCAGCTCGTTCCTCTTCGAGGTCAGCGCTACCGACCCGCTCATCTACATCACGAGTTTTCTGATCATGATGCTGATGGCTCTTGCCGCTACGGCGCTTCCCGCAACCCGTGCGGCCACCGCCGACCCGGTCAAAGCACTTCGCTCCAACTAGGCGGGCGCGGTGCGAACTTGATGGGCCATCGAATCCCGAAGTCGAGAATTTCTGGGGGTAGCGCGGACCGGGGGAAGACTTGACTGCTCTAGCTGACCGCGACCTGCAGTTCCTGCTCAGGTTTGACAGCGCCCGGCTTCAGAACAGGCGCGAGCCAATGGCCAGTGTGGCTCGCTGGATTGGCCGCGATCTCTTCAGGCGTGCCCGTGGCAACCACCTGTCCGCCGCCGCTGCCGCCCTCCGGTCCCATGTCGACGACCCAGTCGGCGGATTTGATCACATCCAGATTGTGCTCGATGACAAGCAACGACCCTCCACCCTCGATCAACTTGCGGAACGCGGCAAGCAGCTTCGCCACATCGTCAAAGTGAAGTCCGGTTGTGGGCTCGTCGAGGATGTAGAGCGTCCTACTGCGTGCCTTCGCCGCCGCTTCGTTGCCTGACGCCCGTCCCGTGATCGAACGCGCCGTAGCCAGATGCGACGCCAGCTTGACCCGCTGGGCTTCTCCGCCCGAGAGCGTCGTCGCCGATTGCCCAAGACGCACATAGCCAAGGCCGACTTCATCAAGAACATAGAGCTTGTCGACGATCTTGGGATGTCCGGCAAAATAAACCAGTGCCTCTTTCACTGTCATGGTGAGAACGTCGTAGATGCTCTTGCCCTTATATTTGATATCGAGGATGGCATTTTTGTAACGCGTACCGTTACATTCCTCGCACGGCAGTTCAACATCAGCCAGGAACTGCATCTCGACCGTAACGGTGCCGTCGCCTTCGCAGACATCGCAGCGGCCGCCGGGGACGTTGAAGGAAAAGTGTCCAGCGGTGAGGCCTTTACGCCGTGCGTCAGGCTGCGCGGCGAAGAGTGCGCGAATGTCATCGAAGGCCTTGATGTAAGTCACGGGATTCGATCGCGGGGTGCGACCGATCGGCGACTGATCGACCAGGATGACGTCGTTGAGGTGATGTGTTCCGGTAAGCTCGCGAAAGAGTGGAGCCGTGGATCCTTCGATCTGAACCGGCTCCTGTCCGAGCGCCTGCATCAACGCCCGATAGAGGACCTGGTGGATCAGCGTGGACTTGCCGGAGCCGCTTACGCCGGTGACGCAGACCAGAAGGCCCAGCGGAATCTCCACGTCCACGCCGCGGAGATTGTGGATGCGCGCCCCGGTTAACTTCAGGCGTTCGCGTCCCGGCTCGCGGCGGTACTTCGGCACAGGAATCGTGAGACGACCGGAGAGATACTTGCCCGTGATGGAGTTCGGATTCGCTGTGACTTCAGCTACAGTGCCGGCAGCAAGAAGCTGTCCGCCCAGTTCTCCCGCGCCGGGCCCGAGATCCAGCAGATGGTCGGCCGCGCGAATAACATCAGGGTCGTGTTCTACGACGAGGATCGTGTTGCCGAGGTCACGCAGATCCTTCATGATGCGGATAAGCTTCGCCGTGTCACGCGTATGCAACCCGATACTCGGTTCATCGAGCACGTACAACGCACCTACCAGACGCGAGCCAAGCGACGTCGCAAGCTGGATGCGCTGCGACTCCCCGCCCGACAATGTGGAACTGAGCCGGTCGAGCGTCAGATAATCCAGCCCAACCTGGTGGAGGAAGTGGATGCGTTGCCGCACCTCTTCGAGGATCTTTCCTGCGATCTCCAATTGTGCCGGCGACAGTTGCAAATTGTCGAAGAACGTCTGTGCCTCGGCGATGGTGAGAGCGCTGGTCTCGCAGATGTTCTGGTTGTTGATCAGTACCGCGCGAGCCTCTGCCCTCAGCCGCTGGCCTCGGCAATCAGGACAGAGCGCGTAGCCGCGGTACTTCGAGAGGAAGACGCGGACGTGCAGCTTGTACTTCTTGCGTTCGAGCGCCCGGAAAAAACCCTGAATGCCAGGGTAGCTGTCGTCACCCTCTTCGATGAAGCGTTGCTGCCACGGCGTCAATTCGTACCACGGCACATTGGTCGGGATATTGGCGGCTTTCGCTGCGCGAATCATCTCGCCATGATGCGGACGGTACTTTGTGGTGGTCCACGGCGCGATGGCGCCATCGGCGAGTGACTTCGTCTTATCGGGAATGATCAGGTTCGGGTCGAAATCGATCGTGTTGCCGAAGCCCTGGCAGCGTGGGCATGCGCCGTAGGGATTGTTGAAGGAGAACAGGCGCGGTTCCGGTTCGCGATAGGCGCGATGGCAGGAGGTGCACTCAAACGCCGCGGAAAAGCGCAGCTTCGTTGCTGCCTCGTGCTCTTCGCGAGGCACTGTGTGAAACTGAACCTCGCCGGATTCGCGATAGCCGGTCTCAATGGCGTCAACGATTCGCGCGCGCGAGTCGGGCGAAATGGCAAGGCGGTCGATAAGGACGAAGATGGGCTGCGCGAAGTCCAGTTCGAGCAGTGACTCCGGCGTCGAGAACTCCACAATCTTGCCTGCCTGATATAGGCGGTTGTAGCCGCGGCGGCGAAGTTCACCGAGCCGCTCCTTTAACGCCTCTGTCAGATTGAACGAAGAGGCGACAGCCGCAGATTTTTCTGTCTTCGCGGATTTCTTAGGAGATTTCTTCGCCGGCTTTGGAGCATCAGCCTGTTCTTCGACCGTCGGCATCCGCATGGGTTCGAGTTTCACTTCGGCCCGCTGGATGGGGAACAGAATGTAGGTGCGCGTGCCATCGGGGAGTGCGAGGAGCGTGGTCACGATCTCGTCGACGGTGTCGCGTTTGACGACGCCACCGCAGTGCAGGCAGGTCACTGTGCCGCAGCGCGCATAGAGCAGCCGCAGGTAGTCGTAGATTTCTGTCGCTGTCGCGACAGTCGACCGCGGATTGCGCGTTTGGTTCTTCTGTTTGATCGCGATCGCCGGCGCAAGGCCGTCCATGTGGTCGACATCCGGCTTCTCGATGCGCTCCAGGAACTGGCGTGCGTAGGCCGAGAGAGATTCTACGTAGCGGCGCTGGCCCTCGGCGTAGACCGTGTCGAAGGCAAGCGAAGATTTGCCCGAACCCGAAACGCCACTCACGACGGTCAGCGCGTTGTGCGGAATGTCGACGTCGATATTCTTCAGGTTGTGGGTGCGGGCACCGCGGATTGTGATCTGGTCATTCATGGGGAGATATCAATACTCAGTTGTTCTGCGCCTGCGGCCGAAAGATTTCGATGAGCAGCAGACACGCTCCGATCACGATGCAGCTATCCGCAATGTTGAAATCCGGCCAGTGGTAGTGGACGATGTGGACCTCGAGGAAGTCGACGACGTAGTGATAGCGGATGCGGTCGTAGAGGTTCCCGAACGCCCCGCCGAGGATTAGCGCGAGAGCAACCGAAGTGACCGATAGATGCCGGCCCGCACGCATTAGCATGATGAGCAAAGCGATGACCGCGACCGCAGAGAACGCGATAAGAATGTTGCGAACTGTCACCGGCGACGCGTTTTCAGCAAACATGCTGAAAGCCGCACCCGTGTTGTGTACATCGGTGATGCGGAAGACGCCGGGAATGACCGTGTGGGCCTGGCCGAAGGGAAGTTGTTGCGCGACGATGTGCTTGGTAATGCGGTCGATGAGCACAACGAGGCCGGAGATGCCGAGCGCGAGGATGCGCTGGTCTTTTGGCTTTGCGGCGATTGCAGGTGACGTGGTTTCGTAGGTAGCAGACATTAGGCTTTCGGCTCCGAACCGGTTGAGGCACTGTAGGGCGGGAACTGGATGGCGTTGAGTGCGTCGGCGCAGCGCAGGCAGACCGTCGGGTATCTTTGGTCGTCTCCTACATCTTCGGTGAAGCGCCAACAGCGCTCGCACTTCGAGCCCGCCGCAGGTTTGGCCTGAACGTAGAAAGCGCCCTTTTCCGTCGTCCCCTCTGTGACGATGGCGTCGGCGATCTCCACCTGGGCCACACCCAGCAGCTCCGGAAGAATGCTCTTGTAACGCTCAAAAAGGGGGTTCGGCCGGCCGGCAAGCGTATTCAGCCAACCGATGACGACCTGAACCTCGGACGGCCTGTTGCTGACCTCCTTCGCCGTTCGAGCCTCTTCGAGTACCTTCAGAACCTCATCGCGCAGCATCAGAAGCTGCACCCAGTCCTCTTCAATCTGCTGGACGTTGCCGGGAACGATGTCCGCGATATTCGGGAAGAACGCAAGGTGCACGCTCGACTCGCGGCCTTCGACCTTCGGCAGAAGCTGCCAGACCTCGTCTGCGGTGAAGCTGAGGATTGGAGCAATAAGCCGTGTCAGTGCTTCGGCGATGCGCCACAACGCAGTCTGCGCGCTGCGTCGGCCGGGATGGTTCGGCGCGAAGGTGTAGAGACGGTCCTTGAGAATGTCGAGGTAAAGCGCTGAGAGGTCCGTATTCACGAACTCGTTGAGCGCGTGGTAGGCGCGATGGAACTCGAAGTCCTCGTAGGCCTCGCGGATCTTCGCATCGAGCTCCGCGGTCTGGGTCAGGATGTATTGATCGAGCGGCTGCATCTCTGCGAAGCCCAGCGCATTGGTAGAGGGGTCGAAGTCGTAGAGGTTGCTAAGCAAGAAGCGTAGCGTGTTGCGTAGTTTGCGGTAGTTGTCGCTAACGCGCTGCATCAGGTTCTCGCTGGCGGCGACGTCTTCGCGGAAGTCGACCGACGCAACCCACAATCGGATAATCTCCCCACCCAGCCGCTTGGCAATGTCCACTGGATCGACCCCATTGCCGAGCGACTTCGAGAACGCGCGTCCCTGTTCATCGAGCGTCCATCCCGACGTTGCGACCATCTTGTAAGGCGCCTGGTTCTCCGCGCCCACAGAGAGGAGCAGGGAAGAGTGGAACCAGCCGCGATGCTGGTCGCCGCCCTCGGTGTAGAGGTCGGCCGGGGAGTGGAGCTCAGGCTCAAGATCGAGTACCGCGTGCCAGCTTGCGCCCGACTCGAACCAGACATCGAGGATGTCCATCTCTTTGCGAAACTCTTTGTGGCTGCATCCCGCGCAGGCCGTTCCCGCAGGCAGAAGCGTCGCCGCATCATGCGCATACCACGCGTCCGCTCCTTCTTTCCGGAAGAGATCGACGACACTCTCGTTGATGGCCTTGTCGTTCAGCGGTTCGCCGCACTTGTCGCAGAGAAACACCGCGATCGGCACACCCCAGATTCGCTGGCGCGAGATGCACCAGTCAGGGCGCGTCGCGATCATGTTGGAGATGCGCTCTTCACCCCACGCAGGATCCCACACCACTTGTTTAATCTCATCCAGCGCGCGCTGGCGGAACGTCGTCTTGGTGCCTTGCTCGGTGACCATCGGCGTCTCCATCCCGATGAACCACTGTTCGGTGGCGCGAACGATGATCGGGTTGTGGCAGCGCCAGCAATGCGGATACGAGTGCTCAAACGTTGTGGCGCTCAGCAAAGCTCCACGCTCACCAAGTAACTCGATGATGGGCGCATTGGACTTGAAGACCGTGAGGTCTTCGTATGGCTGAGCTACTCCACCTCCGCCAAAGGCCCCCGTGTTTCGTTGACGCCCCGCGTTGTCCACATACTGAATCTCCGGCAGGTGGTATCGCTGGCCGGTTGCAAAGTCGTCGACACCGTGCGCCGGCGAGGTATGCACAGCGCCTGTACCTTGATCTGCTGTGACGTAGTCGGCCGTGACACCGAGAATGCTGCGGTCGAGAAACGGAT
The DNA here is from genome assembly GCA_963841335.1 of uncultured Acidobacteriaceae bacterium. Lineage (GTDB taxonomy): Bacteria > Acidobacteriota > Terriglobia > Terriglobales > Acidobacteriaceae > Edaphobacter. The sequence continues at coordinate 658,381 of CAWJCF010000002.1, forward strand.
GCTGAAATGTGCTGTGCTCAAGCGCACTGCCGGGGAAGAGCGCAATGACATCCGCCTGCGAAGCCGGCTCGCCGTTATTTTTCCCGCTCATCAACCGGGCGTTCACGATGACCGACGACAGCAGAGCTTCGGCCACGATGTAAGTCGCATCGGCACACTGCAGCGCAACATACTCCATGTGCGGATTGAAGGCCACGGCCTCCGACGCAGGCAGCGTCCAGGGAGTCGTCGTCCAGATGATGGTGTAGACATCCTTGCCAGCCAGTGCCGGATGTATCGCCCCCGGATCGCTCGTCAGCCGGTAACGCACATACACGCTTGGGGAGGTGTGCTGCTCGTACTCCACCTCGGCCTCGGCCAGTGCAGTTTTGTCGTGGATGCACCAGTAAACCGGCTTTAGCCCCTTGTAAACGAAGCCATTTTCAAAAAAATTGTAAAAAGTTTCGACAATCGAAGCTTCATACCCCTTCGACATGGTCAGATACGGATTATCCCAGCGCCCGAAGACTCCAATTCGCTCAAACTGGCTTCGCTGCAGGTCGACGTACTTTTCCGCGTACTCCCGGCAGGCGCGGCGGACAGCGAGCGGGTCCATCTCCAGCTTCTTGCGCCCCAACTTCTCATCCACCTTGATCTCGATCGGCAGCCCATGGCAGTCCCACCCCGGCACATACGGGGCGTCGAACCCCGCCATCGTCTTCGTCTTCACCACGAAGTCCTTAATGCACTTGTTCAGCGCATGCCCCAGATGAATCGCCCCGTTCGCATACGGAGGGCCGTCGTGCAGAATATATTTCGCCGCACCTGCCCGGGCCTCCCGGATTTGGGCATACAAATGCTGCTCTTGCCATGCGGCAAGTCGTTTCGGCTCATTCTCCGGCAGGTTGGCCTTCATCGGGAAGGCCGTCTGCGGCAGGTTCAGGGTCGATTTCAGCGCTTTGGCTTCGGCTTTCTGGTCTTCGGGCTTTGTTTGGGGTGCTCCGGGCATTTGTTCCTCGTGTCGATGGTGGCAGAACTGCAATTGACGCCAAACTCCTATTGTAGCCGTCCCTGCAAGACGGCATCGAAAAGTAATAGATACATTCCCATAGGCCGCTGCGTCCAAGATTATTAGCGGCAGAGGGTGAAACTTTGTAGAATGTTTCGGGAGCCAGAAAGCGCTTGCCGCGATAGACGAAAGCCGGCCCGAAGACCGGAGATGTATTAACAGAAGTTAGGCAGCGCAACGATTTCCGAAAGTGGGTGGTTGGTGGCTTTGGCTCCATCCATCGAGACGAAGCAGCTTATGGCGAATTCATTCTTACCAGCAACTCCGCCGGGCGATCCCGACAAAGAAGCTCCGGTTTTGCATGCCGGTGCCGAGGCGCCTCACCTGAACGAGGAAACCGACGGCTCCATGTGGACGTCGCTGATCGCGAACCTTCGCGACGCCTTCAGCAAGAGCAAGGAAGAGCCGCTCGAGCTCCAATCGAAGCCCGTACCTTCCGACCTCATCTTTAAAGAAGAGGGAGTCTTCACCTCGCTTTGGGCCGGCGTTCGCGACGTCTTCTTCCCGGTAAAGCTCCCCCCGCTTGTACTCGAGTCCAAGCCAATCGCGGTTTTCGACCGCATGAAGACCAAGCAGAACCCCGCTGCCACGGGCTCTGCCATCGCGATCTACGCGCTCATCATTCTCTTCATCTTCTGGCTCATCCAAAAGCACGTTCAGTTCGCCGCGCCGGTCAAACAGATGCAGATTACGGAACTCAACATTCCGCCACAGGCGCCCCCCAGAGCCGACAAGATGGGTGGTGGAGGCGGCCAGCGCGGCCCAACTCCCGTAACCAAGGGAACGCCGCCGAAGTTCGCCGATACCCAGATCGTCCCGCCCAATAAACCTCCGCTGATCGAGCCGAAGATCCACATCGAGCCCACTATCGAAGTCCAGCAGGACGTCAAGATGGCCAGCAGCATCCCGCAGATTGGCATCGCGAGCTCGCCGCTCGTTGGCATGTCGATGGGTAACGGATCGGGCACCGGCCTTGGCTCCGGCAACGGCTCAGGACTTGGACCCGGCTCCGGCGGCAACACCGGCGGCGGACCAAGGCGCATCGGTGGCGGCGTTTCAGCGCCAATCCTCATCTATTCGGTTGAGCCTGAGTTCTCCGAAGAGGCCCGCAAGGCCAAGGTTGCCGGAAACGTCCTCGTGAATCTCTGGGTGGATACCAGCGGAAATCCCAGCCACGTCAGGGTCATTCGCGGCGTCGGCATGGGCCTGGACGAGAAGGCTCTCGAGGCCGTGCGTCAATACAAATTCAAGCCAGCCATGGAGAACGGTCACCCCGTCCTCGTGGAGCTTAACGTCGAAGTCAACTTCCAGATCTTCTAGCTCGACGCTTCAAAAAGAAAAAGAGCCCGCGCCTGATGCGGGCTCTTCTCATTGCACTGCGACCCGGGAGAGTTCTCAGGCAGGTTGCAGACTTGCATGCGATGGCGTCCGTGACGGCGAAGCCACCAGCCTCGCATCCGGAGCAGACTTCAGGCTGAATCGATCGACTTGCTGTTCCAGCGTCACCGCCGTCGTTCTCAGCGACTCGATTCCCGCTGCCGTAGTCGCCATCTCGGTCAGGTTCTCGTGGCTCAACGAGTGGATGGAGTCCAGACTCGCGCTTGACTGATCCGCCGCCGCAGCCTGCTGCGACGCCGCAATCGCAATCTGAGCGATCATCCGGTCTACCCGCTCTGCCATCCCGATAATCCGCTCCAGAGCCTCGCCTGCCTGGTTCGTCGTGACCACGCCCTGCTCCACTGTTCCGGTACCGCTCTGCATGCTCGCAATCGCCGTGCGGGTGCGGTCCTGAATCCCCTGGATCATCGTCGCAATCTCACCTGTTGCCTGCGCGGTCGACTCAGCCAGCCGTCGCACCTCGCCCGCCACCACGGCGAATCCCCGACCCTGGTCCCCGGCCCGCGCAGCTTCAATCGCCGCATTCAGGGCCAGCAGGTTTGTCTTCCGGGCAATCTCATCAATCACCGTAACGATCTGCGAGATGCGCCGCGAATCATTGCCCAACAGTCCAACCGTAGCCGAAGTCTCGCTCACCGCCGTGGCAATCGAGTGCATGCTGCCCAGCACCTGCTTCACAATCGTGCCGCCCTCGCGTGCCGTCTCCGCCGCAGAGCGCGCAGTCTCCGCAGCCGACTGCGTATGCCGAGAAACCTCCGCAATCGACGCCGACATCTCCTGCATCGCGGTCGCCGCCTGCTGAGTCTGCTGGCTCTGCTGGTCCATCCGCCGATGAATCTGGTCGCCCGCGGTCTGCATAGACGCCGCGCTGCCCGTCAGCGAACTCGCCGTATGCACCACGGTGCCAATGATCCCCGAAAGATTCGCCTGCATCTTCTCCATCGCGCTGGCCAGTGCGCCGGTCTGGTCATTCGTATGCAACTCCAGCGGCTGCCCACTCAGGTCGCCCGCCGCAATCGCATCGGCGCGGTGCATCACCAGCCCCAGCGCATAACTCACCCGCCGTCCCAGATAAACCGAAACCGAGATGCCGATCAGAGAAGCGAAGAGGGTCCCCAGCCACAGAACCCATAGCGTGTGATGGTTCGCCGCGCGAAGCTGTTCCTGCTCCTGGTTCGCGAGCTGCGTCTGCGACTGCGCCATGTCGCTCGTCGTGTCAATCAGCGTCTTGGCGAGCGGCAGAATCTGGTTTTGCAGCGTGTCGTATGCCTGCGCCGATCCCTGCGAAGTCTTCGACTCATTCAGCGTCTCGACCCTCTCTTCAAGCATCTTCAGCTTCGCCAGATCGCCCTCGAGCGAGTTCAGCCGCGCGGCGTCGGGCCCAAGGTCAAAGCGCGCGCTCTCCTGGCGCAGTCTCGCCACCGAGGCTTCCGCCTGCTCAAACTGCGCGTGGCGCGCCGCCCGGAAGGCCACCGACGTGCTCGGATCGATGCCGAAGAGCATGTAGGACTCGAGCGAGCGAATCGTGTCGGTGAAGTGAGAGTGCGCGTCGCCGCTCGCCAGGATTACCGGAATCCGGTTCTCCGTAACCGTGTTTGAAAGGCTATTCGCCTCTCCTATGTAGCGGTGGGCGATGCTCGCGCTGAGCATCAGCGTGGCGACAATCGCGCCGGTCTGCAGAAACATCTTCGTTTGCAGTTGCATTGGGACCTCAAAGAATCAGATTGGAATAATAGGGCGCGGAATCGCGAGATTATTGTTCGACGTTGAAGTTAAACTTCGACCTCGGTCTCCGAAGGCTCCGGAGTCGGCGCAAAACGCCAGTGCGTGACCGCTTCCTGTGCGGAGGGAACCAACAGCGCATGACCCGACTTCACCTTGGTTGAAGAGACCGAACCATCCGGCTGAATCGTCACCAGCAGAACCACCTTGCCGCCAACGTGCATGCGCCGGGCCAGCTCCGGATACGTTGGCGCAACGCGCGAGACGATGGCCCGTTGAACGTTGCTGGCTGCAGACGCCGCGCTGACACAGAGAGCAACGCTTCCGGCAAGAAGAAGAGGACGCGAGCAGCGAAGTTGGATTGCCAAGGGAAACCTCCGGGATACAGAGGCTCTATCGGCCCATCCACTACACCCTTTAGCCACCCATACTCGTTGGGTTTGCCGGCGCGCACGGCTTAACTGCCTGCGGAAAACTCCGGCCATAATTTTCTGGATTAGCGCGGGGCTTTAGCCCTGCGAAAAATCAAAAGAATACACAGTGCTTTAGCCACGGGTCTTCATTTCGAGAGCCCAGGATCTCACCCCTGGGCCAACACCGGCGCCCCAATCTCGGCAAACGTAAGATTCTCCGCCGAACTCCCCGTCCGCTGCTTCCAGTCCAGAAACAGCTTCCCATAACTATCCGTCAGGCAAACAGCGTGACCCACGTCCAGCAGCGCGAGCGTGCGATCGATCCAATCCGTCGGACCTTCCAGCTCCGCGTAGTTCCCAATAGGCGTCTCATCGATGACCAGGTGCGCCGTCGCGCCATCCTCCAAGGTAAACGACCACTCCGTGCGGTACTTTTCATAGACGAAGACCGGATCGTAGCCGATCTGGTGAAAGATCTCCGCCAGCGCCGCGCCCTCGGCGACAATCGTCTCGGTCTCGATGCGTATCTTGTAGCGTGTCGTGTCGACAGGTTCCTGGTTCGACAAGCGCTTGTGAGTCACAGTGCAGAGATGGCCATACTGCCGGATGCGAAGAATCTCGCGGCGCTGGCGCAACTCACGGTCAGGCGTGTCGTACAGAGTGTTCTGCTCAAACGTACGCGCTGTCACCAGATGAAACCCGAGGGTAGGGAGGAGATTTTGAAGAGACTTTGGATCGTTGACGGGAAACTTGAGTTCAATTTCGGGAGCCTGCATGGGAGGAAGTATACGGCGTCAAACGCGGCCCGGAACGGTAGGATGGAAAGATATGTTTGGTGGAAAAACGGAACAATTATCGGGCGAAGCCGGCCTCCAGCGCGCCGCAGAGCTGCTGCGAAACGGGGGTACGGTCGCCTTTCCCACCGAGACCGTCTACGGCCTCGGGGCCAACGCGCTTGATCCCGAAGCAGTTGCGAAGATCTTCAGCGCAAAAGAGCGCCCATCCTGGGACCCGGTCATCGTCCACATTTGCGATCGCACCATGCTGAATCAGGTCGCCGACATCTCGCCAGCCCTCGCCGAAAGAACCGAAGCCCTCATCGCCGCATTCTGGCCCGGACCGCTCACTCTCCTCCTGCCGAGAACTGCCGCCGTCCCCGACTCCGTCACCGCCGGAAGGCCGCTGGTGGGAGTCCGCATGCCCGCCCACCCTCTGGCCCTTGAAATAATCCGCCGCTCCGGCGTCCCGATTGCCGCCCCCAGCGCCAACCGCTTTGGCGAGATCAGCCCTACGAAAAAAGACCATGTTTTGAATGATTTGAACGGAAAAATAGACGCAATACTTGATGGTGGCGCCACTTCGGTCGGAGTCGAATCCACCGTCCTCGATGTCACCTCCATGACCATCTTCCGTCCTGGCGCAGTTACTGCCGAGATGATCGCCGCCGTCGCAGGCGAAGTGCAAGTCTTTCAGGACACCACCCCTCAACCCAGCGCCGCAACCTCTCCTGAAAGCCTCCCATCCCCCGGAGTCGGCCTCCGCCACTACGCTCCCCGAGCCCGCCTGATCCTCATCGACGTCACCCCCGGCACTGACCCCCGAGAGACACTCCGAAATGCCGTCGGCTCTTTGAATCTCCCGACCGACAACCTTGGTCTCATGCTCCCGGATGGCTGGTACGCCTCGGACGACGCCCACGCGTTCTTCTGGGGCGCATGGGACGACAAAGATATCCTCGCCCGCCGCCTCTTCGCCGGAATGCGAGCCCTCGACGAGGTCGGAGTCGACATCATCCTCTGCCCACTCCCCCCCGAGGACGGAGTAGGCCTCGCCTTGCGCGACCGCCTCCGCAAAGCGGCCCGCGCCAAATAAACCATTCCGTCGTTGATTACCGCCCCGAGGTCGCCAACTGCCCCGCAAACGCATCCAGCGACAGCGACCGCAGAAGATTCCGTCGCATCCCGCTCTGCACCTGGTCGAGTCCCCGCGAAGCCCCCTCAATCCACTGAAAACTCAGGACGGAACCCAACCGTTCCAACTCCGCCCGAAGGTCCGTATTCCGAACCAGCTCCGGCGTGCCCGCTCCCAGCAGCAACAGATCCTCGAGCAGCAGCGCCAGACTCCGCAGCAGCGCCGAAGTCTTCTGCTGCCCCTCGGCTCCAGCGCGATACGTCTCCGTCATCTTGAATAGCGCCGTATGGTCCGGCTCCTGCGCCGCATTCCGAATCATCAACAGAGCATCCGCCCGCGCCGCCGTATAAGCCGCCAAATCAAATCCCAGCGCCTTACCCGCCGCTCCCTGCGCCAGCCGCGCAATCAACGTGCGCTGCGCCGGGGGAACATCCGGCCGCCGATCCGCCAGCAGCATCTCAATCTCTTCCACAGGCAGCGCCCCCAGCCGCACCATCGCACACCGCGAGCGAATCGTAGGCAGCAACTCACCAGGATTCTCCGCCAGCAAAATCAAATGCACCGTATCCGGCGGCTCTTCCAGCACCTTCAGCAGCGAGTTCGCCGCTTCTTTCATAAAACTCGCCGCCGTCAGAATAAAAATCTTCTTCGGCGCCTCCGCCGGCAAGTAATGCGAGCTCTGAATCAACGTCCGCACCTGCCCCAGCTTGATCAGCAACTGCGGAGGGTCCGGTGGGACGATGAGCACATCGGGATGCGGCTGAATCAGAACCCGCGTATCTTTCTTATCCGTCTCGCGCAACTCCTCCCGCGCAGCGACAGCCTTATCGACTTCTTCATCAAGATTCGCCGCGGAAGCAATCCGCGTGCAGTTGCGGCACACTCCGCAGAAGCTCGCGAGCGACTGCCCATTCGACCACAGATCCCGCGGCTGCCGCTCACACTCCACTGCCATCGCAAGCATCAGTGCCAGCGTATATTTTCCCGCACCATTCGGTCCCGCAAGAATCAGCGAATGCGGCAACCGCCCAGCCGAAATCGCCGTGCGCAGATGCTCGATGGCAGCGCCGTTGCCTAGAAAGTCATTAAACGTAGTGGGAAGCGGAGGCACCTAACTATGATACGTCTTCAGCAAGCTGCGAACATCACTGTCCATACGTCGCATTTGACCCGTGCTTGCGATGATAGTGCCGATTGAGCAGCGCCTGCGAAACTCCGCCGCACTCCGCATTCAGCGTCAGCGTCCGGTAAGCCATGCGCGCAACGGCCTCAAGCACAACCGCATTATGCGCGGCGTGGTATGGATCACTGCCCCAGCAGAACGGAGCATGCCCGTTGACCAGACAAGCCGGAACCGCAAGCGGATCGATTCCGTACTCCTTGAAGTGCCGCACAATGGCCAATCCAGTCTCATGCACATAACGCCCGTCGATGGCCTCGTCGGTCAGCGGCGCAGTCACAGGCACCGGCCCATGAAAGTAATCTGCATGCGTCGTCCCCAGCGGCGGAATCGCCAGCCCCGCCTGCGCGAAGCTCGTCGCAAACTCCGAGTGCGTATGCACTACCGCGCCAATCGCAGGGAACTCGCGATAGAGCAGCGTATGCGTATCGAGATCGGACGACGGCTTCAGCTTCCCGTCGACTTGTCTGCCGTGCAGGTCGGTTACAACCATCAGTTCCGGTGTCAGCTCGCCGTAGTCGACCCCAGACGGCTTGATCACAACCAGCCCCTGTTCGCGATCCACGCCACTCGCATTGCCGAAGGTGTAGAGAACAAGCCCGCGCTTGACGAGCTCCAGATTGGCTTCGAGGACTGATTTGCGCAATTCTTTGAGCAGCATGACGTATCTCCGTGCGGGAGCCGAGGCTCCATAGCCGCGCCGCTTGAGTTTAGAACGAAACCGGTATGGTTCGCCGCTCCGCAGTGCTCTGGCGAGCCATCTCCAGCACTTTGATCGTCCGGTAACCATCCTCCGGAGTGACCGCAAGCTTCGCCGTCCCATTGATCGCGTCGCGAACATTGGCATAGTAGAGCCGGTAGTCGCCCAACTCCGTTGGAACTTTGGTCTGCTTCAAGTTCATCGGCTCCGCCGGCACAGGCGCAACCGTCAAAGTACCCCATTGCGACTCCGGTTCGGCAAGCCACTCCCCTTCGCCCATCCGCGGCACGTTGGCTCCGCCCAACAGCGCCGGCTCCTGCGGATCGAGCCCGTATTTCTTGTAGCTCCCGCGCGTCCCGTGCAGCAAAAATCGCGGCGCTGCATCCGCAGCCAGCATGCTCGACCTGCAGTGCGCCCTCAGCCTCGGATATTCGAGCGTAATGTCGAAAGCGTCTTCAATCTCCGTCAAATCGCGATCGCGGCGAACGCTCGCCGTAATCCCCGTGGGCGGCCCGAACAGCGCCAACGCCTGGTCCACGAGGTGCGGACCGAGGTCCATCAGGAGGCCATTGGCAGCGTTCGCACCCTCTTTCCACGTATTCTCGCGCGGCAGCGGCCGGAAGCGGTCGAAGTGCGACTCATACGTCACAAGCCGGCCCACAGCCTCCTCAGCGATCAGCCGTTCCACCGTGCGAAAGTCGCCGTCCCACCGGCGATTGTGAAACGGAGCCAGCACCACACCCTGTCTCTCTGCGAGTTCTTTCAACTCCAGCGCCTCTTCGCTCGTCGCTGCAAACGGCTTGTCGATGACCACATGTTTGCCCGCCTGCAGAGCCATCTTCGCCAGCGCAAAATGCGTCTCGTTCGGCGTGCCGACCACAACCATCTGAACTGCCGAATCTCTCAGCGCCTCGTCGACCGTGCGCAAAATTCGCGCCGAAGGATAAGCCTTCGCGGCCCGGTCGCCTTTGCGCTGAACAATCGCCTCAAGCTTCAGCCCCGGTACCGCACTGACAAACGGTGCATGAAAGACCTGCCCTGCAAGCCCAAATCCAATAACTGCAACCCCAATCTCCTGACTCATCAACCCCTCGCGATTTCCCGTAGTGCCGGATAGATCCGGCGATATTTTTTGTACCCTTCGTTCATAACATCGGCGTGCTTTGGCGTTATCGTCTCGGCCACCCGCACAGTTGCGGCACAGGCTGCCTCGACCGAAGGCCACACTCCAATTCCAGTTCCTGCCAGCAGGGCAGCGCCGAACGCGCCACCCTCCTCAGCCTCCAGCAACTCCACCGGATGCCCATACACGTCTGCCTGAATCTGCCGCCAGAGCGGTCCGCGCGCTCCGCCGCCACCCAGCCGAATCGCCTTGATCGGCACGCCAAGCTCCTCGAACAGCGTAAACGTATCTCGCAGACTGTAAGCCACTCCCTCAAGTATCGCGCGGACAAAATGCCCCTGTATGTGGGATGCTGTGATGCCTACAAACGCTGCGCGAGCCTCCGGATCGAGATGCGGTGTCCGCTCACCAAAAAGGTAGGGCGCCCACATCAGCCCATCGGAGCCAGCTGGAACCTCTGCGGCGCGCGCAGTCAGTTGCTCGTAGCTCGTGCCCGGCGCAAAAGTATCGCGGAAGTAGCGAAGGCTCAGCCCCGCTCCATTCGTCACGCCCATTACATGCCACACCCCCGGTGCCGCGTGGCAAAAGGTGTGGAGACGCCCAAGCCGATCCTTCGTAGGCGTATCCGTCGCAGCAAACACCACGCCACTCGTTCCAATCGTCGCAGAGACCGAACCGGGCGCGAGTATCCCCATCCCCACCGCTCCCGCCCCCTGGTCGCCCGCACCAGCCGCTACGGGAGTTCCTTGCGCAAGCCCAGTGGCACCAGCCCCCGCCGCGCTGATGCGAGCACAGATCTCCGGCCCTTCGAACAGTCGCGGCAGCCAGTTCATCGGAATACCCACCGCCTCTGCGACCTCCGCCGACCAGCGCCGGTGGGTGACGTCAAGAAGCAGCGTACCGCTCGCCTCCTGCATATCCATCGCGAACTCGCCGGTCAGCCGGTAGCGAACATAGTCCTTCGGGCAGAGAACATGCGCGATCTTCGCGAAGATCTCAGGCTCATGGTCTCGGACCCACAGCAGCTTCGTCAGGGTAAAGTTCGGCAGCGCAGGGTTGCAGGTTAGCTCGATCAGCCGCTCGAAGCCAATTTTCTCCGTCAACCAGTCGCATTGCGGCTGCGTCCTCTGATCACACCAGATCAGCGCGGGACGCAGCACTTTGCCGTCAGCGTCGAGCATTACGCAGCCATGCATCTGACCGGTTAACCCCACCGCTTCAATCTCGGCGCCAGTCAACTCGGTAGCGGCCATGGCTCCTGCAATGGCCTCCCGTGCGGCACGCCACCAATCCTCAGGGGCCTGCTCCGCCCATCCGATATGTTCGGAGTGAATAGGCGCATGTTCGCTGGCGAACGAGGCCAGCACCTTGCCCGCCCGGTCAATCAGGACCGCCCGCGTCCCCCCGGTCCCGACATCGATTCCTAACAGCATCTTTCAGCCCTCACAACATCAAATTCCGGCAATCCGGGTGAACTTTGAGTGTAACCAACACAACTTTTGAAGATTTTCGACAAACTGGCGCATCCACTCTTGTGGCAAGACATTTATGGCAAAGCGGATACGCTCCTTTTTGTACCGCACTTTCCAATAAACTAGTCGAAGTTCTCCTCATAATGCAGGTTAAGGTTAAGACTATGAGTAAAAGTAAAACAGCGCATCGTGTCCAAGCGATGCTTCAGGCTGTGGGTGTGTGCCTGTTCCTGGCGGCAGGGCAGGCACGGGGATACGGACAGGCAGCCGGCCCGACGCAGCAGAAGGAGCCCAGCGGACCGGGAACAGCCGCCTACAGCTCTCCGGCTGCGAATGCGCAACAGAACCTCTACAACGCCTCCGGTCAGAACGGCGCGCAACCCACTCAGGACTCCTTCCACGGCTCCGTCGTTACCGGCAAGGCGACCGACGGCGTCATGGACCTCTCGCTCGACGACGCGATGCAGCGTGGTCTGCGACAGAACCTGGGCCTGATCCTGCAGACCTCGTCCGTGAAGAATGCCAACGGACAACGGCTCGAAGAGCTGCAGGCGCTTCTCCCCACCGTCACTGCTGACGCCAGTATCGAGGTCCAGCAAATCAACCTCGCCGCCTACGGCTTGAAGTTTCCCGGGTTCAATCCCATCATCGGGCCGTTTCAGGTCATCGACTTCCGCGCCTACCTCACTCAAAACCTCGTCAATGTCTCGGCGCTCAAAAACTACATCGCCGCAAAACATAACTTCGAAGGCGCGAAGCTGACCGCCGAAGATGCTCGCGACCTCGTGGTGCTCACCGTAGGAAACGCTTATTTGCTCTGCATCGCGGACGCCGCCCGCATCGAAGCCGTCAACGCCGAGTTGGCTACCTCCAAGGTCTCCCTCGATCAGGCCATCGCCGCTCACGATGCCGGCACCAGCCCCAGACTGGATGTTTTGCGCGCCCAGGTGGACTACCAGAACGAGCAGCAGAGCCTGATCTCCGCAAAAAACAACCTCGAGAAGGACAAACTCGCGCTGGCCCGCACCATCGGCCTTCCGCTCGATCAGGTCTTCCGACTGACCGACCTCGCACCCTTCAAAGCGCTCGATAACATCGATCCCAATGTCGCCTTCCAGCAGGCGCTGAAGGCCCGCAAAGACCTCGCCGCCTCCGCCGAGCAGGTGCAGAACTCCGAGGCGGAAAAGTCCTCCGCCAAGGCTTACCGATATCCCGTCGTCAGCGCAGCGGGCGACTACGGCGACATCGGCACGACCCCCGGCCACTCCCACGGAACCTTCTCCGCAACCGGCCAGGTTAGCGTCCCCGTCCTGCAGGTCGCCAAAACCAAAGGCCAGATTGAAGTCGCAGATGCGCAACTTGAGCAGGCCAAAGACAAGCTCTCTGACCAGATCCAGCAGGTCAACCAGGATATCCACGACAGCCTGCTCGACATCCAGTCCGCAGCAAAACTGGTCGAATCAACCCACTCGAATGTCGATCTTGCGAACGAGGCCCTGAGCGAGGCGCAGCAGCGCTTCCACGAAGGTGTCTCCGACAACCTTCCCGTCTCCCAGGCGCAGTCCCAGACGGAACAGGCCAACGACCAGTACATCAGCGCGCTCTATCAGCACAACATCGCCAAGCTCGCGCTTGCCCGTGCGATGGGCGCCGCCCAGACCAACTACAAAGATTATCTCGGAGGAAAGTAACTTGGCAGAGCAATTGGAACACACAGACACCCCGACCACAGCGACCACGACTGCGGTACAGGAAGAGGCGCCGCAGAAGTCCGGCCGCAAGTTTATCGTGATCGCCGTCATCCTTCTGCTCGTCATCGGCGGGGGCCTCTTCTACTGGCGCTCCACCTTCACCGAGAGCACCGACGACGCCCAGGTGGACGGCGACCTCTACCAGGTCAGCTCCCGTGTCACCGGGCAGGTCATCAAGGTCTACGTCGAGGACAACCAGCGCATCCAGGTCGGTGATCCCATCGCCGAGATCGACCCCAAGGACTACCAGGTTGCGGTTGAGCAGGCACAGGCCAACCTTGCCAGCGCTCAGGCGTCTGCTATCCAGCAGACAGTGAACGTACCCATCACCAATGTCAACGTCAACACCAGCGTCGACACCACCGGCTCCGACGTCCAAGGGTCAGCCGCGGCTGTCGATCAGGCCCGCAAGCAGGAGCAGGCCGCCGAAGCCCGCGTCGCCGCCGCCAAGGCCAACGCCGTCAAGTCTCGTCTGGACGTCGAGCGCTATACCCCGCTCGTCCAGAAGGACGTCATCTCCAAGCAGCAGTACGACGCTGCCGTCGCTACCGACGCCTCCAACCAGGCCGCCGTTCTCGAGGCAGAGGCCAACGTCATCGCCAGCCAGGCGCAGGTCACCCAGAACCTGCAGAAGCTCTCGCAGTCGCGTTATCAGTCCGCCCAATCGATCAAGACCGGCCCCGACCAGGTCCGCGCCCAGCAGGCCAAGGCAAACGCCGCCATGGCTGACGTCAAGCAGGCCCAGGCCAAGGTCGATCAGGCCCTGCTCAACCTCAGTTACACCCACATCACCGCCCCCACCACCGGCATCGTCAACAAAAAGAACGTTCAGGTGGGCGCCAACCTCAGCATCGGCCAGGACCTCCTGACGATCATCCCCCTCACCAACCTCTGGGTCACCGCCAACTTCAAGGAGACCCAGCTTTCGAGGATGCACCAGGGCCAGGAAGTCACCTTGAAGGTCGACGCCCTCGGTGGCCGTCAGTTCCACGGCACCGTAACCCAGATAGGCGGAGCCACTGGCTCCCGTCTCTCGCTCTTCCCGCCCGAGAACGCCACCGGCAACTACGTCAAGGTCGTCCAGCGCATCCCCGTCCGCATCGATTTCACCAACCTCGATCATGAGAATGGGGATCTCGCCCTGCGCCCTGGCATGTCTGTCACCCCGGACGTCGAGGTCAAATAAAAAAATAAGAGAAATCGTCTCTTGATTATCGAAAGAATCGTCTTCTGATTAATGTGAGAAACCGGTCCTCCTTTCGCAGCATCTCACCATTAAAGACAAGGAGAGTTAAAAGATGGCAGTCGCAATCAAGAAGTCCGACAACAACGCAAACGTAGCGCCGCACTGGCACGCACACGCAAAGGAAATCCAGAAGTTCGGCTCGGTCATCCAGGATATGCCGCATCCCTTGAGCGCCGAAGTCCGCGCCGACATGGTCGCCAAGCTGAATCAGCTTCTCGCAGATTCCATCACTCTGCGCGACATGTATAAGAAGCACCACTGGCAGGTCGCCGGGCCGACCTTTTACCAGCTTCACCTCCTCTTCGACAAACACTTCGATGAGCAGCTCGAGATGGTCGACACCATCGGCGAACGCATCCAGCTCCTCGGCGGCGTGACCGTTGCGATGGGCATCGATGCCGGCGAGACCACCCGCATCCCGCGCCCGCCGCGCGGCAGGGAAGAGGTTCCCGTCCAGATATCCCGCCTCCTCGAGGCCCACAAAATCATCATCAAAAGCTGCCTCGACATCGCCGACGCCGCCAGCAAAGCCGGCGATCAGGGCACCAACGATCTCGCCGTCAGCGACATCCTCCGCCCCAACGAGTTGCAGTCCTGGTTCCTCAGCCAGCACCTCGTGGAGATGCCTCTGATCCTCGACGACAAGTAAGCAAATCAAAAGGTTTAGCTCAAACCAACACAGACCCGGCGCAAGAGAGGTCGGGTCTGTGTATCTTTAAGGGCGGGGCCGCATCCAACCCCAGTCCCCGGTCATCTATAACGTTGGTTAGTTAACTCCCATGCCAATCGCGATCGTTTTTTTTATCCATTACGCGTACCTGCTCATCTTCCTCTGGGTTCTGGTGGAGCAGATTGGCATTCCCATCCCCAGCATTCCGGTACTGCTCACCGCGGGCACGCTCAGCGCAACTCACCGCGTGAATTTCTTCTACATCACGCTCGCCATGCTGACGGCTTGCCTGATCTCGGATTCCATCTGGTACTCTCTCGGCCGGCGCTACGGCAACAGCGTCCTCAAACTTCTTTGCCGCCTCTCGTTCGAAGCCTCTACCTGCGTCTCGAAGACCGAGGGCTACTTCAGCCGCCGCGGCTCCGTCACCCTGCTCTTCGCGAAGTTCGTTCCCGGCCTCAGCACCGTCGCTGCACCCATCGCAGGTCAGACTGGCATGTCCTACCCGCGATTCCTTGCCTGGGACCTCGGCGGCTCGCTCATCTGGGGCGAGACCTTCATCCTCGCCGGCTACTTCTTCGGAGACCTCGCCAAAAAGAGCGCGCCCTTCTTCGCTTGGCTCGGACACTTCGCCATCTTCATCTTCGCCGCCATGGTGCTTGGATTCGTCGCGCATCGTGTCTGGAAGCAGCGCAAGTTCCTCCAGCAGGTTCGCGAGATGCGCCTCGAGCCTGCCGAGCTCAAAGAGATGCTCGATATCGCCGATAAGAACGGCACCCCGCCGCCCTTCATCGTCGATCTGCGCCACCCGCTCGACTACCTGCCTGACCCGCGCGTCCTCCCCGGTGCCCTCCGCGTCGGTCCCAACGAGATCAAGCAACACAGCGAGATCATCCCGCGCGATCGCGACGTCATTCTCTACTGCACCTGCCCCAGCGAAGAGACCAGCGCCAAGCTTGCCCTCCAACTTCACAAGATGGGCATCTACCGGGTGCGCCCTCTGCGCGGAGGCTTCGACGGCTGGAAGCAGGCCGGCTATCCGCTGGTCGACTACGTCACCGACACGCCCAGCACAGAAGTCGTCCAGCAGATCCTCCCCGTTAACTCAGGTCCTGGCACAGCGATCCCGTTGGTCTAAACGACAAATTCCAAGTGATCCTTTCTCGGTCAACCTGATCCATCAGCAACTGAGAACGGTCAACTGAGAACTGACCACTGGTCCTCATCCTCCAATTCGAAAATTCACCGTAATCGTGGTCTGCACTTCCACCGTCTCGCCATTCAGCCGGTAGGGCCGATACCGCGCCTCGCGTATCGCCTCCAACGCCGCATTCTGCAGCATCATCGACCCGCTCACCACATGCAGGCTCTCAATGGTTCCGGTCTTCGAGATCACCGCCTCGACTATCACCGATCCCTGCACTCCCGCTGCCCGCGCTATCGCGGGATACACCGGACGAATCGGCGCCAGCAGCATCCCCTCCGAAAGGCCCGAAATTCTCAGCGGCCCCGCAGCAGGTTTTGGCGTCACAACCGATACCGCCGGCCCATGTCCTTCGCTGATGCCAAGCCCATCCGGCATTCCTGTCGTTCCAACCATCTCACTGCCAATCGGAGCGAGCGCAGGCGCATCATTCGTCGCTGTCTCGCTTCCTGCTGTCTGAGTAAAGATGAGCCGTCGATTCTCAACCGGAACAGCAAAATTGGATGTAGAGCCCGAAGATGTCCGCTCCGTCTCCACTACCACCGGCACAGGCGGCTTCGGTATCACGGGCATCAAAACCTTCGGCGCGTCCAAGTGAAAGGGCAACGCCTCCGGATGCAGCAAGGGAAGCGCAATCACTACCACAGCCAGTGAGAGCTGCACCGCAGCCGAAGCCACCGCCGTCCACCGCTTCTCCGCCGAAACCACCGCAACCCGCGACTCGACCAGACTATCCTCAAACATAGAAGCACCCTCCGAAATCGATCTCGAGGTGCGTCCAGCGAGGAACGCGTCCATCTACTTCGTTAGACACCGAATCCGCAGCGATGTTCCCACCTTATGTAACTGAACATCGGTGCGTTCTACTCTCGCTACGCCGCGCAGCCCATCAACCGGCACGGAATGTTTTGGCCCGGCATCCGCCAAATAACTGCTCGCTCGACAAGTATTTGAGCGAAGATGATTGCAATGCAAAGCACCCTTGCATCTCGGTCCGCTATCCCCGCGAGCACCTCCGCCGCACCCTCCAATCGCGTCCTCTCCATCGACGTCCTCCGCGGCCTTACCATCGCCCTCATGATCCTGGTCAACGACCCCGGCGACTGGGCCCACACTTACGCCCAACTCGACCACGCCAAATGGAACGGCTTTACCCTCACCGATCTCGTCTTCCCCAACTTTCTCTTCATGGTCGGCGCCTCCATCATCTTCTCCATGCAGGCCCGCCTCCGCCGGGGAGAAGATCGCCGCACCCTCGCTCTTCACATCATCCGCCGCAGCGCCATCATCTTCGCTCTCGATCTCTTCTTCGGCCTCTACCCGCACTTCCACTACAGCCACCTCCGCATCTTCGGAGTCCTCACCCGAATTGCCGTCTGCTACCTCGTCGCGGGCCTCATCTGCCTCGCGACCCAACGCGCCCGCACTCTCCTCGCCATCGCCGCCGCCCTGCTCATCGGTTACTGGGCGCTCCTGCGCTTCGTCCCCGTTCCCGGATTCGGCATCCCGACGCACGACATGCCCTTCCTCGACCCCGACCGCAATCTCGCCGCCTGGCTCGACCGCCACGTCGTTGACCTCCTCCAGCGAACCCTCCACACCGGTCGCCTCTACAACCAAACCCGCGACCCTGAGGGTGTTTTGAGCACCCTTCCCGCCGTCGCAACGACACTTCTCGGTGCAGTCACCGCCCTCTGGCTCCGAAGAGTTAATTCGGATGCGCAAAAAGAAGCGTCATCCCGACCGGAGGCGGCGTCTTTTGCCGCCGCAGTGGAGGGACCCCTGCATTTCGCTCGCACCGCTGCAATCTCCCCCAGCCAATGCCTAACGGGCCTTTTCCTCACAGGAATTCTCAGCGTAGCCGCAGGCCTTCTCTGGAATCTCTCATTCCCGATCAACAAAAATCTCTGGACCAGTTCCTACGTTCTCCTCGCAGCCGGCTTGGCCCTCCTCGCCCTCGCAACGCTCTACTGGCTCATCGATACCCGCCACTTCAACGAAACCAAAGCAGGGAAGTGGCTCACCTTCCCGTGGCTCGTCTTCGGCTCCAACGCCATCGTCGCCTACTGCGTCTCCGAGTTCCTCGTCATCAATCTGACCTGGATCAAGATCCCTCACTCCATCGGTCCAAACGGCCAACCCGTCTCCGCCTGGTTCTGGGCGTATCACAACCTCTTCGCCTTCAACGGAAGCACCGATGTCACGTCCCTTGCCTTCGCCATCGCCTTCGTAGCCGTCTGCTTCATCCCAAACTGGCTCCTCTACCGCAAACGCATCTTCGTCAAAATCTGAGTAACACGAAGGCCTGACGTTAGTGATCAGGATTTGGCCATCTCTATCCGCCTTTATCCGTTCAATCCATTTTTATCCGTGTTGAGTTTTTGCCTTTTCGCAAAACAGAGACCGAACCGCTTACCTTGACACAAACCCTCTCCCCAACAGCTAAACTAATCGAGACCTGACAAATGTCCGAAACCGAAGTCCGGACCTAAAGTATCTCAATCGAATACTTTGCACACTTTTTGACGGGGGAGGGGGTACCCACCCCAGGGAGCAAGAATTGGCCTACACCGACCTACGCGACTGGATCAAGACACTTGAGAAATCCGGCGAACTCAAGCGCATCACCGCAGAAGTCTCCCCCGACCTCGAAATGGCCGAGATAGCCGACCGCACCGCCAAGCTAGGTCGCGGCACAGCCAAAGCCGGAGGCCCGGCCCTCCTCTTCGAAAACGTCAAAGGCCACCCCGGCGCCCGTGTTCTGATGAACCAGTTCGGCAGCCTCCGCCGCATGCACCTGGCCCTTGAAACCGACTCGCTCGACGAGATAGCCAACCGCATCCGCGCTCTCCTCAAACCCCAAATCCCCACCAGCTTCATGGACAAGATGAAGTTGCTCCCTATGCTCGCAGAGGTCGGCAACTTCTTCCCCAAAGTCGTCTCTGCCAAAGACGCCCCTTGTAAAGAGATCATCAAGCGCGGCGCAGACGTCAATCTCCTGGATCTCCCGGTCCTCAAGACCTGGCCGCAGGATGGCGGTCCATTCATCACATTGCCATGCGTCATCACTCGCGACCCCAAATCGGGCAAGCGCAACGTAGGCATGTACCGCATGCAGGTCTACGACGCCAAAACCACCGGCATGCACTGGCAGCGCCAGAAGGTAGCCGCCGAGCACATGCGCGAACGCCTCCGCGCCACCACGCCCGACGCCACCGGCAACGTAGACCTCATGGCCCTCACCGCCGGAGGCACCACCGCAGCGTCTTCGCTGGCCTCTCTCAGCCAGACCACCATCACCCGTATCCGCGAAGACCGCATGGAGGTAGCCGTAGCCATAGGCACTGACCCTGCCACAACGTTTTCCGCCATAGTCCCGGCCCCCCCTGACGTGGAAGAATATTTAATCTCCGGCTTCCTCCGTCAGAAACCCCTCGAACTCGTCAAAGCCGAAACCGTCGACCTCGAAGTTCCCGCCAACGCCGAGTACATCCTCGAAGGCTACGTCCAACTCGGCGAACTCCGCACCGAAGGCCCCTTCGGCGACCACACCGGCTTCTACACCATGCAGGACGACTACCCCGTCTTCCACATCACCTGCATCACCCACCGCAAAGACCCCATCTACGCCGCCACGATCGTTGGCAAGCCCCCCATGGAAGACGCCTGGATGGGCAAAGCCGTAGAGCGCATCTTCCTCCCCCTCATGCAACTCACCCTTCCCGAGATCGTCGACGTCAATCTCCCCCCGGAGGGTGTCTTTCACAACCTGATGATCGTCGCGATCAAAAAGTCCTACGCCGGCCACGCGCGCAAAGTCATGAACGGCATCTGGGCCATGGGGCAGGCCATGTTCACCAAGTGCATCGTCGTCGTCGACGAAGACTGCGACGTGCAGGATCTCGCCGAAGTCACCCTCCGCACCACCAACAACATCGACCCGGAGCGCGACATCCAGTTCACCCTCGGCCCCATTGACTCCCTCGATCACGCATCGCGCCTCCCCAACTACGGCAGCAAGATGGGCATCGACGCCACGCGCAAGTGGGCCGCCGAAGGCTTTACCCGCCCCTGGCCCCAGATGCTCACCATGGATCAACAAGTCAAAACAAAGATCGACGCCATCTGGAAAAAGCTAGGCATCGAATAAAATCCCATAATCTATTTGAAACGATGAACCTGTACGAATTGACCTGAGATTTACGGGGACCGAATGAAGCCAGTAGCGGTTGCAGTTCTTGCAGTATTTCTAGCCTTTGTTCCAGCAGCGTTAGCTCAACTTCAGGACTCGGCTACTTACGGTAGCAAGAACACCTTCGGCGTCTTTGTCGATTACTCCAACGACTCGAGCCACATCGTTCTGGGAAGCGCGGAAGGCCGCAAATTCACTGAACTCGGCTTCCAATATGAACGCCGTCTCATAGTTACGCGTAACCTCGTTTGGAAATACACGGGAGAATTTCGCCCGCTGATCGCGGAGGGTGACCTAACAACCTTCGAAACCGTCGTCCAGACCTCACCGCCTCCAACAATTACGTTCGTCACGACTCCAACAGCCACACCGCGATGCTCGCCCTCGTCGTTCAATTTTTCCGTCCCAGTTAACGGAGTTTTGTATGCAGGAACTACCGCAATTGAGTGTGGACGCCGATGGACCTATGTCGAAGGCCTCTCCCCCCTGGGCACAAGGATTAATCTTCTACCACGAAAACGATGGCAGCCTACAGGCAGTATCCTGACGGGTCTTCTGCTCTCAGCAAAGAAAATCCCCATAGACACAGGCGGTTCCTTCAACTTCATGTTTCAGGTAGGTGCGGGTGTCGAGTACTTCCGGACATCGACCCAATCCATGCGGCTCGAGTATCAGCTCCAGCATTTTTCGAATGCTTACACCGCCCAAACGAACTATGGCGTCGACAGCGGACTCTTCAAGTTCACTTATACCTTCGGCCGGTAGCCGCTAGCTTTACTCCGCGCTCTTCACCGTAATCGCGTTCAAATTCCGCACCCACCGCTGCGGCTTTTTATCGCCGCTATCCACAAGCTTCAACTGCCCATCGTCGCCGAGCGGCTTGCCACCCATACTCGTAGCCACAATCACCTGCGCATTGTGCTCCGACCCTTCAATCTCCGTCACCGAATAAAGCACCCAATATTTATCCGTCCCCTGAGCAGTCAGATAACTGCGCAGCATCTTCTGGTGGGTTGTCTTGTCGACGGGCAATCCATACTTTGCCAGCAGATCGCCCAGCAGAACGCCCGAATAAGTCTCATCCACCTTCGTATGTTCGTTGTGAACCGTGACAGTCGTCTGCGGCATCGCCTGTAACTCCGCTACGCTCAGAGTCGTCGCTTTGCCATCTACAGTCAGCGTCAGGTTGGTCGAAGGAGCCGCATGGGCATGCTCCATCCCTGCCATGGGAGCAGTCTGCGCCCCTCCGCGTATAGGCGCGAATCCAGCGATTGACAGGCCAATCAGGCAAAAGAGGGAAGCGGTGGAGGTTCTCATGGGTTTCAGCCTACCGCGCCCACGTCGTATACTCAAGATATGTCTATCGTCCGCGACGCAGCCGCCATAGCCAAGGGTATGAGCATCACGCTCAAGGAAGTCTTTCAGCCCACCGAGGTCGAGAACTATCCCGACGGCAAGGGACCCATGCGTGGCGCCAAGTTCCAGGAGCGCTTCCGCGGAAAACACCAGCTCCAACGTGACGAAAACGGCCTCGAAAAGTGCGTCGCCTGCTTCCTCTGCGCGGCCGCCTGCCCCTCGAACTGCATCTACATCGAAGCCGCCGAAAACACAGCCGAGAAGCGCATCTCCTCAGCCGAGCGCTACGCCAAGGTCTACAACATCGACTACAACCGCTGCATCTTCTGTGGCTACTGTGTCGAAGCCTGCCCCACCGACGCCATCACCCACGGTCACGGCTTCGAACTCGCCAGCCTCAACGCCACCAGTCTCGTCATGCGTAAGGAAGACCTGCTGGTGCCCATGCAACAGCTTCCCGACGACATCCTCTCGGACAAGGACAAGGCCGAAATCCTCGCCTGAAGTTTCAAAGGAAGCGTGGAAACCACCGGCGAGCCTTGATGGCTCGCCGCACTACGATGGACGCGATCTGCACCGCGCAACGGAGGAGGACATCAAATGAAAATGACCACAGCCCGCCAGCATCCTCTTGAAAAGATTCTCGAGAACCGCATCGCCATCATCGATGGAGCGATGGGCACGACCATCCGCACCTACGGCAAAAAAGAAGCCGACATGCGCAGTGAGCGATTCAAGAACTCAACCAAAGACCTGCTCAACAACGGCGACCTCTTCTCCCTCACTCAGCCGGAGATGATCTGCGACATTCACCGCCGCTTTCTCGAGGCCGGCGCGGATATCATCGAGACCAACACCTTCGGCGCCACCAGCATCACCCAGAGCGAGTTCTTCGTCGACGACCCGCGCGAGCACGGCGGCCGCAAAGACCCCGCCTTCTACCAAAAAATCATCGACGACCCGATGCTCAACGACCTCGCCTGGGAGATCAATGAAAAATCGTCCCAGCAGTGCCGCGAGTGGGCCGATCGCGTCGCCAACGACACAGGCCGTCAACGTTTTGTTGCAGGAGCCATCGGGCCGCTCACCGTCTCTCTCTCAAACTCCCCCGACGCCGAGGACGCTGGCTTTCGCGTCGTCACCTTCGATCAGGTGAAGGCCGCTTACGCACATCAGGTGCGCGCTCTCATCGCCGGCGGTTCAGACCTGCTCCTCGTCGAAACCATCTTCGACTCGCTTAACGCCAAGGCAGCCCTCGTCGCCATCCGCGAAGTCTTCGACGAGGACAAGAAACAGCTGCCGGTAATGATCTCTGCAGCAGTCGGCCGCGGTGGCGAGACGTTGATCTCCGCCCAGACCACCGAGGCCTTCTGGAACGCGGTCAAGCATGTGAAGCCGCTCTCGGTCGGACTCAACTGCTCTCTCGGACCCGACCTCATGTATCCCTTCCTCGAAGAACTTTCCGAGAAAGCCGACGTAGCGATTTCCTGCTACCCGAACGCTGGCCTGCCCAACCCGCTCTCCGAGACCGGATTCGACCTAGGTCCAGCAGACATGGCTCGATTTCTCGGCGGCTTCGCAAAAGACGGCCTCATCAACATCGCCGGAGGCTGCTGCGGCAACACGCCCGAACACATCGCCGCAATTGCCAAAGCGCTCGAGGGTCAGGCTCCGCGCAAACTCGAACGGATCGAGGTTGCAGCGTGAGCGGAACCGAAACTACGGCCACGGAGACGAAGCCACTCCGTCTATCAGGATCGCAACCCTTCACCCAGCAATCCGGGGTTTACATCATGATCGGCGAACGCACCAACGTCGCTGGTTCGCCGAAGTTCGCAAAGCTCGTCAAGGAAGGCAAATTCGAAGAAGCCGTTAGCGTAGCGCGCCAGCAGGTCGAAAATGGCGCCAACGTCATCGACATCTGCATGGATGAGGGAATGATCGACGGTGTCGCCGCCATGACCCGCTATCTGCAGCTCCTGGCCAGCGAGCCCGAAGTCGCAAAAGTTCCTTTCATGGTCGATTCCTCCAAGTGGGAGGTCATCGAAGCCGGCTTGAAGTGCCTTCAGGGCAAGGGAATCGTCAACTCCATCTCGCTGAAGGAAGGCGAAGACAAGTTCCGTCACAATGCCGCAACGGTTCTCAAATACGGCGCCGCCGTAGTCGTCATGGCCTTCGACGAACAAGGGCAGGCCGCCACCTACGACGAAAAGATCCGCATCTGCGAACGCGCCTATCGCATCCTCGTCGACCAGGTCGGCTTCCCGCCCGAGGACATCATCTTCGATCCCAACATCCTCACCGTCGCTACTGGCATGGAAGAGCACAACAACTACGCAGTGGACTTCATCAACGCAACGCGCTGGATCAAGGCCAACCTCCCGCATGCCAAGGTATCCGGCGGCGTCTCGAACATCTCCTTCAGCTTTCGCGGAAACAACAAGGTTCGCGAGGCCATGCACTCAGCCTTTCTCTACCACGCCATCGCTGCCGGTATGGACATGGGCATCGTCAATGCTGGAATGCTCGAGGTCTACGAAGAGATCGAACCCGAGCTGAAGGTGATGGTTGAGGACGTGCTGCTCAACCGCCGTTCCGACGCGACAGAGCGCCTGGTGGATTACGGCGAAACGCTGAAGCATGTTGGCGCGGCAGTGAGTGAAAAGAAGGCCGAGGAGTGGCGTAACGGCACAGTCGAAGAGCGCCTCTCGCACGCGCTGGTGAAGGGAATCGACTCCTACATCGAGATCGACGCCGAGGAAGCTCGCGTCAAGCTCGGCCGCCCTCTACTTGTCATCGAAGGCCCCTTGATGGCCGGTATGAGCGTCGTTGGCGATCTCTTCGGAGCCGGAAAGATGTTTCTCCCCCAGGTCGTCAAATCTGCCCGCGTCATGAAAAAAGCAGTAGCGCATCTGACGCCCTTCATGGAGGCCGAAAAGGCGGCCATGGTAGCCGCCGGCGAAGTCGTCAAGGCACAAGGCAAGATCCTCCTCGCCACTGTAAAAGGCGATGTGCACGACATCGGCAAGAACATCGTCGGCGTAGTCCTTGCCTGCAACAACTACGACGTCATAGACCTCGGCGTCATGGTCTCCTGCGAGAAAATCCTCGAACGCGCCAAGAGTGAGAAGGCCGACCTGATCGGCCTCAGCGGCCTCATCACCCCTTCGCTCGACGAGATGGTGCACGTTGCCAAAGAAATGGAGCGTCAGGGCTTCAAGGTGCCGCTGCTCATAGGCGGAGCGACAACAAGCCGTGCCCACACCGCCGTGAAGATTGCCCCACACTACAGCGAGCCGGTCGTCCACGTACTCGACGCCAGCCGGGCCGTGCCCGTCACCACCACCCTTCTCAGCGACGACGGCAAGTCAGACTTCGTGATCCAGCATCGCGCCGACTACGAGGCCCTCCGCAAAGCCCACGCAGCCCCGCGTCAGCAAGTCGTCTCTCTCGAAGCAGCCCGCGCCCGCCGCACACCGATCGAGTGGCGTGCAGAAGACATCCCCACCCCTATCTTCACCGGCATTCGCGTCCTCGACAACTTCCCCCTCGCCACTCTGCGCGAGTACATCGACTGGTCACCGTTCTTCCACACCTGGGGCCTCAAAGGCATCTACCCGCGCATACTTGATCATCCCGAACAAGGCGCGCAGGCACGCCAGATCTACACCGAGGCCAACATACTCCTCGACCGCATCATCGAAAAAAATCTCATCACCGCGCGAGGCGTCTACGGCTTCTTCCCCGCCAATGCCGTCGGCGACGACGTAGCCCTCTATACCGACAACACGCGGACCAAAGAACTCACGCGTTTCCATTTCCTCCGTCAGCAGGCAAACCGCGAAGGCAGCGAGCCATGCCGCTCGCTCTCCGACTTCATCGCCCCTACCGAAACCACCCTTCCCGATCACATCGGAGCCTTCGCCGTTACCAGCGGCATAGGCCTTAAGAAGCTCTGCGACAGCTTCCGTGCCGAAAACGACGACTACAACGCAATCATGGCGGAAGCCATCGCCGACCGCCTCGCCGAAGCCTTCGCTGAGTGCCTCCACAAACGCGTCCGTGACGAATGGGGCTACGGCTGCGCAGAAAGCTTCACCCCAGAAGAACTCATCCAGGAGAAATACCGCGGCATTCGACCCGCTCCCGGCTACCCTGCCTGCCCCGACCACACCGAAAAAGGCCCGCTCTGGCATTTGCTCGACGTCGAGGCCAACACCGGCATGCAGATCACCGAGTCCTTCGCCATGTGGCCCGGCTCGAGCGTTAGCGGGCTCTACTTCGCCCATCCGGAATCGCGATATTTCTCACTCGGAAAGATCGACCGCGATCAGGTCAATGACTATTACAAGCGCAAAGGAATGACGGTCGCGGAGGTTGAGCGCTGGGTCGGCCAAAACCTCAACTACGACCCCGCCGCCGAAAGATAAGTCGCGCAAAATCAGTGAACAACGGCGGACAACCGGAACAATCGGCCGAGCTATCTAAGAAAATGCTACAAAGACACATCCCCGGCTCGCCGCCGCGGACATTTTCAGAGGCTACGGCAGCGATCAGGGTCTCAGGCGAAAGTTGGACGAGGAATGGAAACGCCAATAGGCACAGGCAATACCCGAACGATTCTTCACATCTGTACCCGCGAAACGATCCGCCCCCTGCGCGATCGTATCCTTACCCTTCAAGGGTTTGAGGTTGACTCCACCCTCAGCTATACCGAAGGCCTCTCCATGTTCTGGGGCCGCCAGTACGATCTCATCCTCGTCGATGTCGAAGGTGAAACCGGTATCCGCGATGCCGAGCACCTTTGCTCCGAGATCAAGACCGCTCAACCCGAACAGACCGTAGCCTTCGTCTGCAACTGGCGCGTCGCCCTGCTGACCGACTGCCCCGACGAAATTCTCCGCACTGAATTCGATCCCGCCGCCTTCGCTCAGGGCGTCCGCGACATAGTGCTGCCCGGCGCCTGACCCTCACCTCAACTACGCAGGCACTCTCGACTCGTCTGCGCCGGCCGTCGCATCTGCAGCCAGCGGCTTCGCCTTTGCCCCACTCCGAGCAGAGGGTATCGATCCAGCCATCAGGAACGCGCCAATCCAGAAGCTCGCGGCAAACTTCAGATAGTTCTTCATCGAACCCTCCGTCGCCCGTACAGTACACCTGCAGCGGCGCGGTCCGGTCGATACAACTTCCGCACCAATCACCCCCTCAGTTGCGGACCTCAACCTGCTGTGATACAACCTTAACTATTCCAGTCTGCTTCGGCAGATTTGAATTTCATGCAGAGTGGTTGAGGGACGAGCCCTTTGACGCCACGACAACCGGACAGAACAAAGGCGTACCGGTGTCAACTCTCTCCTGCGAAACCGCAGGGAACATGAGATTCGGAGCATCCAGCCCAAAAGGCCGCCCCGTATTTCAGTTTCCCGGCAGGCCTCCCAGAAGAAAAGTCAAAAAGCTCATCGCTCTTCCTACTCGGAAAGAGCATCATGAATTATTCCTGTAGCCGCTATGAGCTGAAGTGCAACGAGTGCGGAAAGACCTTCGGCAACCAGCCTCTCTCCGCCTGCCCCGACTGCCTCTATCCCCTCGAGCTCGCCTATGACCTCGACGCCGTCCGCGGCATCTTCACCAAAGAAAACATCGCCGCCGGCCCGGCAAACATCTGGCGTTACGCCGCCCTCCTGCCCATCCCCGAAGGCTTCCAGCCCGACCTCCCTGTAGGCTTCACCCCGCTGGTCCGCGCAACCAATCTCGGCAAGCGCATCGGAGCCACCAATCTCTTCGTCAAGAACGACGCCGTTTGCTTCCCTACGCTCAGCTTCAAAGATCGCGTAGTCTCCGTCGCTCTCGCGAACGCGCGCAAGTTCGGCTTCGACACCGTCGGCTGCTCCTCCACCGGCAACCTCGCCAACTCCGTCGCCGCCCAGGCCGCCCGCCTGGGCCTCAAGGCCACCATCCTCGTCCCGGCCGACCTCGAGCCCGCCAAGATCCTCAACACCCAGATCTACGGCGCCCGCCTCGTCCGCATCGACGGCAACTACGACCACGTCAACCGCCTCTGCACCCAGATCGCCGACGAGTACAACTGGGGCTTCGTCAACGTGAACCTCCGCCCGTACTACGCCGAAGGCTCCAAGACCGTAGGCTACGAGATCGCCGAACAACTCGGCTGGCGCTTGCCCGACAACGTCGTCGTCCCTATGGCAGGCGGATCGCTCATCCGCAAAATCCGGAAAGCCTTCAACGAACTCATCTACCTCGGCCTCGTCGAAGACAAGCCAGTCCGCTTCTTCGGAGCCCAGGCCACCGGCTGCTCGCCCATCTCCGTCGCCGTCAAGCAGGGAACCGACGAAGTCATTCCGCAGCGCCCCAACACAATCGCCCGCTCCCTCGCCATCGGCAACCCCGCCGACGGCCCCGCCGCCTCCCGCATGATCCGTGACTCAGGCGGATGGGCCGAAGATGTCTCCGACGTCGAGATTGTCTCCGGCATCCAGGAACTCGCCGAAACCGAAGGCATTTTCACCGAGACCGCAGGCGGCGTCACCACAGCCGTCACCGCGCGCCTCTACGCCGATGGCCGCATCCGCCGCGACCAGACAACGGTAACCTGCATCACCGGCAACGGCCTCAAAACCACCGACGCACTCGTCGGTCACTACCAGCAAGAGCGCGCCGTCCGTCCGCGCCTCGCCGACTTCGGCGCCTATCTCCGCGAACTCGACGGCATCGCAGAACCCGAACTCGCCATCGCAGGAGCCAAATAATGTCGATCAAAGTCACCCTACCCACCGCCTTCACCCGCCACACCGACGGGCGCAAACACTTCGACTCCGCCGCGCAAGATCTTCCGGGCTTGCTCACCGACATCGATCAGACCTTCCCCGCGCTCTCCACGCAGATCAAAGGCGAAGACGGCAAGCTCCGCCGCTTCATCAACATCTACGTCAACGACGAAGACATCCGCTTCCTCGGTGGCGAGACCTACGCCTTCCAGGACGGCGACGAGATCATGCTCATCCCCTCCATCGCCGGCGGCTGCCGCTAGCGCAGCGAACACTGACGAACTGCAACCCAGCCACACGGGCGCACCTGCTTAGTTTCTGTCCAATCCCAGAGCTAGAAGCTCAGCAGGATACTCCTCCTCGAACACTAACCCCTCCGCCGACCTTGTGGAAGCGGCAGTCCGCCATCGAGCGATTGCTGCAATCGTGGCGAGCAGAGCGACCATGCAGAGGAAGCTGAATGGCCGGTTCAACATCACCCTCTCGGTTCGAGCCGCGCTAAACGGTACCAGCACAAGAAGCAGGCCCCAGAAAACGACATGGACCTTCGGTTGGCCAGGCAGGTAGGAGCAAGCGAAGGGAAATTTGTGGAAGCCATGCAAACAGAGCTCTCCAACAATCACACCCACCAGAGCAAGCACAACGAGATGGCCAGCTACCTGCCAGGTGGGCCAACGAAAAAGTAATAGTGCGGCCAGGAGCAGCCAAACCGGCGCGAGCGCGATCACCCACAGCGATCGTCGAACCGCTGCCAGATATTTCACTGCCTCCCGAGTCTCAGTCATGCGAAAAATCCAGTTAGCCCGTAATGTATACGGCAACGCGATCACCATTCGAACACCGATCACGCCAAAACAGATTGCCCAGATACTTGCCACAAGAAACGCAAGATCCACCGAACCGCCGCGGGGTCCATGTAGAAATCCCCGCTGTCCGAGAGGTGTCTGCACGCAAGCGAGTATGATCGCGAATCCAGTACCCAGGTAAAAGCACAGCAATATTCGATGCTGGCGGCTGCGCGTCAACATGCGGATGCTGAATATCGCCACGCAGGTTTGCAATAAGGACCCAAGGCGTGCTGGCCACTCACCTCGAGGAGCGCCGGGCACGATATCCGGCTCCTCCACTGTCTTTCCCATCGTTCGAAAGTAAGCCAGCAACACTGACGCCATACCGGCGCATATTGCAACCGCAAGACCTTCCCACGCTCTCCTCGCCATAGGTGCAAACTCTCGGACCATCGATCCGTTGAGCTGTTGAAACAATCCGAAGAACCAGTACGAAGGCAGGCAAAATAGTAGTCTCTGGTTCTCTGGTGCGGCCATAGCCTTTGGCGCCTCGAGCGAAGGTTCAAGAATATAGCCGCCAAAGACGAGGAAGAACGCGCCCGCCTGTAACACCGCCGACAGACGCAAAAACTGCTGTCGCGGCAACACCAGGGAGGTCACTCCCTGAACTCCAAGGACAGAGCAGAACATAAAGAGCCCGGCCAGCACCATCGTGATCCAATACGCGGCCAGTGATCTGGTCATGCCTGAAAAACCACCGCCGTTCGTGGCAGAAAACAGAAAAGGCCAGACAAGACCCGAGAAGATGTTCAGAGAAACCACCGACAGACTCAGCGCTGCAATCAGGGCTGCCAGTTTCGCGCGAAAGACCGTATCGGCGCGAATCGGCAACGGAGCCAGAACCAGGACATCGCGCTTGTCGGGAAAGATGGAATCCCAGCACAAGACCGAGAAAAGGCTGACGACCACCATCGTCGTCGCAATCAGAAAGTGTTCCATAGTCCAAAGAAAGGATCTCGGAAGTCTCCCGGCGGCAATCAGCCAGAACGTGAACAGGTAGCTCAATCCGGCAAACAACGCCGCAAATTGGCCAAGTAATCTGGCCGTGTCCGCATCGGCGGAGAGAAGCTCCAGGTCGATAACCCGCATCAGGAACGATCGATACAGCACGAGAAACTGGCGCTTCTCCCTGTCGTAAGGCCTACGGTGGTAGGGCTTACGCATCGATGAGGTCCGCAATCTGTTTCGAAATCGCCACGGTGTCCTGCTCAACGGCGAGTTGCGAAAAAATACCTTCAAGGGTAGGTAGCGACATCAACGTCCTCAAATGTTCTATTGAGTCGTCGGCCACAACCCGACCCCGATGCAGAATCACAATATGCGAACAGAGGCGCTCCACTGTTTCAAGCTCATGCGAACTGAACAGAACCACCTTTCCCCGGCTTGCGAGTTCCTCGATCAAACTTCGCAGAATGAGGGCCGAACCGACATCGAGCCCTGAAAACGGTTCGTCCAGCAGAATAAGCTCGGGATTGTGCAACAGGGCTGCGGCTAGTAAGACCTTTTGGCGCATCCCTTTGGAATACGCCGTGATCGGCACATGCCGGTCGTCGTATAGCGCAAAGGAGCGCAGCAATCCATCGATGCGTTCGGAAGCCACCCGCCGGGCGATGTCCCTCAGTTGCCCGACCATGACCAGGTACTCAACGCCGCTGAGATGGGCGTACAGGTGCGGCTCTTCCGGCACATAGCCCATGCGCTGCTTGTACGCCATCAGGTCGTCCTGAATCGGAGTCCCTTGAAAGAGGATCGATCCCGAACTCATCTCGATCAGCCCGGTGATCATCTTCATCGTGGTGGACTTGCCCGAGCCATTCGGACCAAGATAGCCCGTCACTTCGCCGGCCCGAGCATAGAAACTCACGTCCTCTACGGCAGGAATACTGGAATAGTGTTTGCACACACTGCGAAGTTCGAGCATAGGTTTTTCCTAGACCTATGTAGTATACTGGGCATAGTATGTCAAGTAGATTCCTGCCGACCCCACCTTTTTGTGCCTAAAAGAGGTCTTTTCGCGGAGTTTGAACAAACAAAGGAATCCTCATTGAATAAGATGTCATCAATCGAGGAAGTGAAGTCGGCCGTCGTTAGGTGAGATTTGTGCAGGCATATATCGTTGAAGAACCCGGAGGAGTCTTTCGCAAGATCGATCTTCCGAGACTCACTCTCAAACCGAACCATGTGCTCGTCAGGGTCCGCGCCAGTGGCATCAATCCACTCGACACCAAAATCCGCGCCGGCAAAGCGGCCCACGCTCAACAGCCACTCCCCGCAGTCCTCGGGCTAGACATGGCCGGCATCGTCGAAGACGTAGCGCCTGGGGTCACCGCCTTCAAGCCGGGCGACGAGGTCTATGGCATGGTCGGAGGCGTCGGCGGCCTGCAGGGAACGCTCGCGGAGTTCGTCTCGGCCGATGCCGACCTGCTTGCACACAAACCCACCAACCTCTCCATGCGCGAAGCTGCCGCGCTTCCGTTGATCACCATCACCGCCTGGGAAGGCCTGGTCGATCGCGCTACCGTCCGCGCCGGCCAAACTGTGCTCATCCACGCAGGCGCCGGAGGCATCGGCCACATCGCCATCCAGATCGCCCGAGCCTTTGGTGCCCAGGTCTTTGCCACCGTCTCGCCAGAAAAAAAGAGTATCGTCGAAGGCTTCGGTGCCACCCCGATCGACTACCGCACCGCCTCCGTCGAAGATTACGTCGCGGCAAACACAGGAGGCCAAGGTTTCGACATCGTCTACGACACCGTAGGCGGCGCCACCCTCGACGCCTCCTTCGTCGCAGTCAAACGCTACGCCGGCCACGTCCTCAGCAGCCTCGGCTGGGGATCGCACTCTCTCGCCCCGCTCTCGTTCCGCGGAGCCACCTACTCAGGCGTCTTCACTCTGCTCCCCCTCATCACTGGAGAGGCCCGCGACCACCACGGCCAAATCCTCACTCACGCCGCAGCCCTCGCCGAGGCAGGGAAGTTGAGACCCCTCCTCAGCACCCAGCACTTTTCAGAATCTGAAATCGGCGCAGCATACGACCTCGTCGAAGCAGGCGCCACCGGGAAGGCTGTTATCGAATTCTGAGGCCGAGTCCAGAAAAAAAGCACTCATTCCAAGCGAGTTATCTTCACGATTAGTTGTTTTTGCGATTTTCCGGCCAAAATCAAGGGTCATCTTCCACTTGGCGAGCAACGATTCCGGAGCGCTCCCGCTCTTATGACAAGATGCACTCCGCCAGGCGCGGCAATCCGTAGGACGAAAGAAGGTTACCCATGTTTCTGATCCTCGCTGTGGTTTTGGTTCTCCTGTGGCTGGGCGGATTTTTCATCTTCCACGTCAGCAGCTTCCTCATCCACCTTCTGCTGCTCTTCGCACTGATCTCCATCATCATGAACTTTGTAGGTGGGAGACGGGCAGTTTAGGCAAATTCACGAGCACACAAAAGGCCGAACCCATCGGGGTTCGGCCTTCGTCGTCTCTCGAACTATCTACTGGTGCGCCACCGGCTGAGGCATCTCGATCGCCGATCCCGGCAGTACAGCCGCCAGCGCCTCGGGAGTCTCTTCCCGCAGCTCCGGCAGGTTGCCTTCGAGCGCCAGCTTAAGCACCTGGTCCATCTCCTCGACGAAGTAGAGCTTCATGCTCGTCTTCAGCAGCTCAGGAAGATCCGCCAGGTCCTTGCGATTTTCTTCAGGCACAATCGCCTCGAAGATACCCGCACGATGCGCCGCCAGCAGCTTCTCCTTCAAGCCGCCAATCGGAAGCACCTTGCCGCGCAGCGTAATCTCGCCCGTCATCGCGATATCGCGCCGCACCTTGATCTTGGTCAGCGCGCTCGCAAGCCCGGTCGCCAGCGTAATCCCCGCCGATGGGCCGTCCTTCGGAATGGCGCCTTCCGGCACATGCACGTGAATATCGACGTTCTTATAAAAATCCTTTGCAAGCCCAAGATGATGCGAGCGCGAACGAATATACGTCAGCGCAGCCTGAGCCGACTCCTGCATCACGTCGCCCAACTGGCCCGTTGCGGTCATCTTGCCCTTGCCGTCGAGCACTTGGACTTCGGTCTGCAAAATCGTTCCGCCCATCTCGGTCCAGGCAAGACCCGTGACAAGGCCGACCTCGCTCTTCTCATGCGCCTGCGAGTCGCGGAACTTCGCCACGCCAAGAATCTCGCCGAGATTCTCGCCCGTGATCGCTTCCTTGTGCTCCGCGCCGTTCCTGACCACTCGTCGCGCCACCTTCCGGCAAACATTGCCGATCTCGCGCTCCAGATTTCTCACGCCGGCCTCGCGCGTGTAGTTGCGAATGATCTGCCGAATCGCATCATCCTCGAAGACAATCTGCTCGTCGGTCAGCCCCGTTGCCTCGCGCTGCTTCTTCACCAGGTACTGCTTGGCGATCTCCAGCTTTTCGAGCTCCGTATAACCATGCAGCCGGAGGATCTCCATCCGATCCTGCAGCGGCCCCGGTATCGTGTGTAGAACGTTCGCCGTCGCCACAAACAGCACCTGCGAAAGGTCATACTCGACATCCAGATAATGGTCCTGGAACGAAGTATTCTGCTCCGGATCCAGTACCTCAAGCAGTGCGCTCGCAGGATCGCCCCTGAAATCCGAAGCCATCTTATCGATCTCATCCAGCATGAACACCGGGTTCTTCGTCCCAGCCTTCTTCATCGACTGGATAATCTGTCCCGGAAGCGCTCCGATATAGGTCCGCCGGTGTCCGCGAATCTCCGCTTCATCTCGCACGCCACCCAGCGACATCCGCACGAACTTCCGCCCCGTAGCCTTCGCAATCGACATTCCCAACGAGGTCTTGCCCACACCCGGAGGCCCGACAAAGCAGAGGATCGAGCCCTTCGGATTCTTCACCAGCTGTCTCACCGCGAGAAACTCAAGAATGCGTTCCTTAATCTTTTCTAGCCCATAGTGATCCTGGTTCAGAATCTGTTCCGCGTGCTCGATCGAGCGAATCTCCTTCGAGCGCTTCTTCCACGGCACCGCCAGCAACCAGTCCAGATAATTTCGCGACACGGTCGACTCAGCCGACATCGGAGGCATCGCCTCCAGCTTCTTCAACTCCTGCAGCGACTTGTCGAGCACTTCCTTTGGCATGCCCGCCGCTTCAATCTTCTTCTTCAGCTCGTCGAACTCGGACTTCTCACCGCGGCCCAGTTCCTTCTGAATGGCTTTGATCTTTTCGTTGAGGTAGTACTCCTTCTGCGCCTTCTCCATCTGCCGCTTCACCCGCGACTGAATGGTGCGATCCATATTCAGCTTCTCGATGGCCACATCCAACACGTCGGCGACCTTTGACAGACGGTCCTCAGGGTCGAAAACCTCAAGCAACTGCTGCTTTTCCTCGATCGTCAGCTGCAGATTCGCGGCGATCGTGTCAGCCAGCTTGGCCGGCTCATCGGAGCGGACGCTAGCCGCCATCGTCTCGTAGTTCAGCGACTGTTGCAGCTTCACATACTGCTCAAACAGAGAGTGCACCCGCTGCATCAACTGCTCCACCTGCGGGGTCATCTCCAGTTGAGTAGGGCCAGTCCTGACCGTTGCGACAAAGAACCCATCGATATCGTTGACTTCCGTGGCGCGGGCCCGCTCCACTCCCTCGACCAAAACCTTAATATTGCCGTCGGGCATCTTGACGCTTTGTACGATGTTCCCGATCGTGCCTGTGTCGTAGATGTCATCCGCGTTCGGCTCGTCGACCGAAGCATCATGCTGTGTGGCCAGAAAGATCTTGCGGTCGGCCGAGAGTGCCTCTTCCAGGGCGCGCACGCTCGACTCGCGTCCCACCACGAACGGGGTCATCATATGCGGGAAGATGACCATGTCACGAATGGGCATCATGGGAAGCTTGCGAACATCGCCGCTCGGCGCTTTTTTGGGTTGGTTTGTCATCACTCTCCAATTAGACGTTTTACCGGCAATTACGATGCACCGGTCGCGGCTCAAGTGATTGTAATGCTTCGGGCCGCGCTACGCACCAGCCAAACTGCATCGTCTGTGGAATTGCAGGGTCCAATTGGGGAAGAAAAGGACAACGTTTTCGACGCGCTGGAAACCGGGTTGCGGCTAACTGGAACAGGGCGAACCGCTAACGCAACTCAGTGGCCCGCGGATTGCCCTAGCCCGCCTTTTCCAGCAGCATCGGCAAGGTGAGACTGTGCTTCTTCACCATCTCCGCCGTAATTGCCAGGTCCTTGACCTTCTTGTTGCCGGGGACAAAGTACATAAGGTCCAGCATCAGTTCCTCGAGAATCATCCGCAGGCCACGCGCTCCAACCTTCCGCTGCAGCGCCTCACGCGCAATCTCACGCGTAGCCTCCTCAGTGAACGTGACTTTCACGCCCTCAAATTCGAAGAGTTTCGCATACTGCTTCAGGATCGCATTGCGCGGCTTGGTCAGAATCTCGATCAGCGCAGCTTCATCCAACTCGTCCAGAATCCCCATCACAGGCAGCCGTCCAACAAACTCCGGAATCAGCCCATACTTCAGCAGATCCTGTGGCTCCGCCTGGCGCAGCAGTTCGGCGTCGCGCTGAGCCCGAATTGGGGTTACGTCGCCGTCCTTAGCATCCGCGTCAGCAATCGCCTTGAAACCCAGCGCCTTCTTGCCAATGCGTCGCCCGATCACCTTCTCAAGCCCCACAAAGGCTCCGCCGCAGATGAAGAGAATGTTCGTCGTGTCGACCGCCGTAAACTCCTGGTGCGGGTGTTTGCGTCCACCCTGAGGCGGAACATTGGCCACAGTGCCTTCCAGCAGCTTTAGCAGCGCTTGCTGCACGCCTTCACCCGAAACGTCGCGCGTAATTGAAGGGTTCTCATCCTTGCGCCCAATCTTGTCGATCTCGTCGATATAGATAATTCCGCTCTGCGCACGCTGCACATCGCCATCCGCAGCCTGCAGCAGTTTCAGAATGATGTTCTCGACATCCTCGCCGACATAACCGGCCTCTGTCAGCGTGGTCGCATCGACAATCGCAAACGGCACATCAAGCATCTTCGCCATTGTCTGTGCAAGCAATGTTTTGCCGGAGCCCGTCGGGCCAACCAGCAGAATATTCGACTTCGACAACTCCACCTCGTTGCCGCGCGTCTTGTTCATCTGAATTCGCTTGTAGTGGTTGTAGACCGCCACAGCGAGCTTCTTCTTCGTCTGGTCTTGCCCAATCACATACTCGTCAAGAAACGTCTTGACCTCCTGTGGCTTCGGAAGATGAGACGGCGCGCCGCCAGGCTGAGTCTCAGTTCGATCATCTTCGAGGATTGAGTTGCAGACTGCCACGCATTCATCGCAGATGTACGCCCGCGGATAATCCGATGGCGAAGAAATTAACTTGGCAACGGCATCCTGCGATTTATGGCAGAAAGAGCAACGAAGTGATTCGTCTGAGCCCCGCGACGTTTTCATAGGTACGACAGCTCCTGAGGTCAACCAACACAGCTACAAGTTAAATTTTACACCCGATTCATCGTGCAAAACGAGGTACAGGTATCCGTACCTGTACCTCGAAAGGGTCAACGCAAATGGTCATCCACGTGCATATATGCAAAAGTGTATACACCCGGATACACAAAGACCCGAACCAACGGGCTCGGGTCTTTGTGTGCGCCTCAACGCTGATTCTATGTCCGTGGTCGATCGATAATATCGTCGATGATGCCGTATTCCTTCGACTGCGCGGCCGTCATGATGAAGTCGCGCTCCACGTCCCGCTCGATCCGCTCCAGCGTCTGCCCCGTGCTGGCGCTCATCAGCTTATTCGTAATCTCGCGAATGCGCAGGATCTCACGTGCATGAATATCGATGTCCGTCGCCTGTCCGCTCAGTCCACCCATCGACGGCTGATGGATCAAAATGCGCGAGTTCGGCAGGGCAAACCGCTTGCCCTTCTTGCCCGCCATCAACAAAAACGCGCCCATGCTCGCTGCCTGCCCGATGCAGAACGTCACCACATCGTTCTTGATGTACTGCATCGTGTCGTAGATCGCCAACCCCGCCGTAATCGAACCGCCCGGCGAGTTGATGTAGAGCTGGATGTCCTTCTCCGGGTCCTCGCCGCTCAGAAACAGCATCTGCGCAATGATCACATTGGCGATGTTGTCATCGATCGGTGTACCCAGAAAAATGATGTTGTCCCGCAGCAGACGGCTGTAGATGTCGTAGGCGCGTTCGCCCCGGCTCGTCTGCTCGATCACCATCGGTACTAATCCCATAACACTCTCTTTCTTGTCTTCGTTGTCGAGCCCCACACTTACACTCTACGAAGCCAGCTTCTCGTAGAGCACGCTTCCCGTCTTTTCGCGCCGCATTTGCTCGCGAATCCTGTCCAGCCCGCCGTCATGCGACAACCTCTCCCGCAGGGCCTCCAGCGGCTCTCGCGACTGGATGGAAAGCATCAGCAGTTCGCGGTCCAGATCCTCATCGCTCACCGTCACGCCCTCAGCTTCAGCGATACGGTCGAGGAGCAACGACGCCTTCACCTCATTGACCGCTTGGTCGCGCTGTGCCTCGCGAAGCTGAGCGAAGTCAAGCTTGCGCATAGCATCCACCGTCATACCTTGCTGAGCCAGCGCACGCAGCCCACGATCCAGCCGCGCCTCAATCTGCCGCTGCACAAACGACTCAGGAACAGGGAACTGATGCCGCTGAATCAGCTCGCCGATCAGCCTGTCCTTGGCCTGATTCTCCAGTGCATCCTTTTTCCTGCCGCCAGCATGCTCGCGCAGTTTCGACTCGAAGTCGCCCCAGCTCTCGTAGTTCCCAAGCTGCTTGGCGAACTCCGCATCGTGCTCCGGATAGCTCTTGTGCTTGATGCCCTTCACGGTCACGTCATAGCTGACGGTCTGTCCCGCAAGACGCCTCTCGTCGAAATTCGCCGGATAATCGACCTCGAACTTCAACTCCTGGCCAGGCTTCGTCCCGCGCAGCGCCTCGTTGAAGGCCGGCAGCGTGTTCTTCCCGCCAATCTCGATCAGCACAGCCTCGCCAGTAATCGGAGGCTGCGTCGAAGCGTTCGCCACACCATCTTCTGTCACAGTCTGTGCAAGATCCTTCACTTCGCCGCGAAACTCGATCTCGGCCCAGTCGCCATCAACAAGCGCGCGATCCTCATCCACCGGCTCCACCGTGGCATGGCTCTCGAGCACACGATTCAACTCCGCCTCGTACTCGTCCGCGGTCAACGTGGTATCGGGCTTTGCTGTATGAACGCCGTCGTAGCCAGAGATATCGATCACGGGCGCAACTTCAAACGCCGCCTTGAACTTCAGTGGCTGCCCGTCGAACAACTGCAGCTCGCGGAGTTGCGGCTCTGAGACCGGGCTCAGTTTCTGCTCGTCAATCGCACTGCGAAACTTTTCCGAGACCAGACCCTCCAGAACCTCTTGGCGGACCTCCTTCGCGAACTTCGATCGGATCAGTGTCTCCGGCACCTTGCCCGCACGGAAGCCTGGAATGCGTGCCAGCTTCTGATACTTCTTTATCACCGTGCGGAAGCTCTTCGAAACCTCGTCGGCGGTAGCCTCCACTTCAATCTCGCGAGTCAGCTCCGGATTCATCGCAGGAGCGTGCTGGTGCGCGTGCTCATGATCGTGGTCATGCTCATGGCCATGATCGTGTTCGTGTGTTTGCGTCAATTCAGACTGCGGCTCCGCAGTTTCATTTGTCTCTGTCATCTCAGTCGTAGTCAATT
This sequence comes from uncultured Acidobacteriaceae bacterium, assembly GCA_963841335.1. Classification (GTDB taxonomy): domain Bacteria; phylum Acidobacteriota; class Terriglobia; order Terriglobales; family Acidobacteriaceae; genus Edaphobacter. The sequence goes on from CAWJCF010000002.1 coordinate 697,106, forward strand.
CCATGCCTTCCAAAGCGTTTGTCTGCCGGGCCGGTCTCACTTTGCCAACGGCCGCGGTCTACGCTCTTTACTACTGTACGAGCCTTCGCCAGACAGGGTCAAACCACCGCACCCGCTTCTTGTTGACCTCAAAGCATTCTCGCGAGGGATCGTCGGCCAAACTCCCTCCTGCGCTCTCTACAAACGCCCCGTTTCTGTCGAGTTGAGCCCAAAGATCTCCATCCTCACCTTCCATTGCGTCGACTGGCCCGGCTGCAGCACTACCATCCCCGTATCCTCCTCGTGCACCCACTCATGTCCAAACGGGTCGTCGAAGTTGAACTGTGGCTCAATCGAGATAAACGACCCATCGAGCGGAGCATACACTCGCATCGCCTTGATCGTCGGGCTCATCGCAATCAGCCGCAGTCCATATCCATTCTCAGGATCGCGCAGCTCCGCCAAGGGCCCATCCTCCATCAGCCCCGTCCGCAGATGCACGAAGCTGTCATCCAGATTCAACGCTCCCAGATGCGCCCCCTCCCGTGCCGTGAAGTCGTATTCCGTCCCTTCGACCGGCAAAAGCCTGCCACTCAACTGGCCGGTGCGGCGGTCCTTCACCTCGACTCGCTGGCCCTGCGGCAGACGCAGCATCATCTGACCGCGATGGCCATTCAAAATCGCAAATCGCGGATGCCATCCAATCCCGATCGGCTCTGCGGTGTTGCCGGTATTGCGGGCTACCACCTTCAAATCGAGAGTCTTCCCGCTCATGATAACTGTAACCGTCACCTCGGTCTGCGACGGCCAGTGCCCGTCAAAATTCCCCGGATGGAATACCGCCCGCACCTCACCACCATCCGGCATCACGTTGGTGGTCACCGACTCCGATGCCTGTTTCAGCAACATGCCGCCCGCCGCCATCGCACCGCCCACTCCGCTGTCCTTGACATCGGTTGGAATCTCCAGCCGTGTTCCGCGCCACGTCGTCGCGAGGCTTCCGTCTGGCATCGCAACTCCCGAGATGCGGTTCGCCCAAGGCAACTCAATCGCGGCTCCCATTGCCAGGCTCTTCGCGCCCGTCGCATCAGGGCCAGTTCCGGTCAACTCCTTCGCCGCGTCGTCCAGCGAAGGCGACGCCAGCAGATTGACCTCACCCTTCTGCGGAAGATACGCCTTGATCTGCAGCAGATTCATCCCGCGCCCGGGAAGCAGCGTCGCCGAAAGAAACTCCGGTCCGGTCCCGCCCATCATCTGCGTGCGCTCCAGCCGAACCACATCCTGACCGCCCGGCTTCACCGAGACATCCGGTGGAGGTTTGTTCAACCCTTTCTTCAGCTGCGAAAACTGTCCCAGCCTGTGTTCGCGCCATCCAAACGCCAACCCCACCAGCAAAATTGTCAGCACCATGATCGTCAGCAGGCCCGACCGCATCACCGCCGCACGCCATAGATTGCGGCGCCAGTTGCCGAAGCCTTGCTTCGCCAGCGCCCAATACATCCTGCTAAGTCTCGGATCTTCCAACTGACCCCTTATCCTTCCTGCTGCCGAATATTCATTCTATGTAAGCTCAAGACTACCCCAGCAACGGCGAGCCTCACTCCTACTATCATGGGATGCAGTGAAACCATCCCGCGCACAGATTACGTCTCCCATCCTCCAGCAGATTCATCAGTCGATAATCACCTGTGAGCGCTGTCCCCGTCTCCGCACCTACTGCCAGGGCATCGCCGAGACCAAACGCCGCGCCTACCAGGACCAGACCTACTGGGGCCGTCCCGTTCCCGGTTTCGGAGACCCCCGAGCCCGCATCCTCATCCTCGGCCTCGCACCCGGCGCCCACGGAGCCAACCGCACCGGCCGCCCTTTCACCGGCGACGGCTCCGGCGACTTCATGTACCCGGTCCTCCACGAACTCGGTCTCGCGTCCAAACCCCAGGCCATCGCCCGCGACGACGGCCTCAAGCTCCGCCACGCCTGGATCGCCTCCGTCGTCCGCTGCGCTCCTCCAGGAGACAAACCCTCCCCCGAAGAGCTCCGCAACTGCGCCTCCCACCTGGCCAGCGAAATCCAGTCTCTGCCGCGAATCCGCGTCGTCGTTTCCCTCGGAAAGATTGCCTTCGACGGCTATCTCGCCTACCTGCTCCAAACCGGCGTCATCACTCGCAAATCGGACTACCGCTTCACCCACGGAGCACTCTACGAGCTTCCGAACCGCCTCCACCTGCTCGCCACCTATCACCCGTCACTCAGAAACACGAACACCGGCCGACTCAACCGCACCATGTTCACCAGAATCTTTCTCCGGGCAAGGGAACTGGCAGGTTTGGACACCTAAAGTCGGTTCTTCTCCACGAAAATATTCAAAGCCGCGAACGCAGGCCCTACAAGCATCACAATAAAGCCGATCAGCACAATCAAGTCCTTCAAGCACACCCCTCATCCGCAACGTTAGCGGCAGCTTCAGCATTGTTGGGCAGATTCCTCGCCCGGGGAACTGTTCGCGCCATTACCACAAGCGATTCTCCCGTCGCAATTCCATTAAGCTGCGCGAACAAAAGCGGAAAAAAACCAACCAATCGCTATCCACTGGAATCCAAACCGAAAGATAATCAAATAACGAACGAGGTCACCTCCAACATGAGCGCAAAAAACTACTGGCTTGCATTCGGGATCGGCGTCAGTGCTGGCGCCGCCATCGCTCTTCTCTACGCTCCCCAGACCGGCGTAAAAACACGCAAGCAGCTCCGCAAGGGAGTGGAGGACGCCGGAGACTATCTCGAAGACGCCGCGAACTACCTCAAGGAGCAAGCCGAGCGCCTCAGCAAAGAGGCCGAAAAGGCCGTGAAGCGCACAAAAGGACACGTCGATAACGTCGTTGATAAGGCGAATGACGCCGTTCAAAGCGCAGTCAAATCCGCCCAATCCCTCGTCTAGTCCCTCCCTATCTTGAAGACCCCCGCGAACCGCGGGGTTTTCTTCTTTAAATTCCGAACTCGAAAACCGTTCCTCCGTGCTAACGTCAAACCCATGCCAGAAGTCGACCTGGAGGAAGCAGCAGGCCTGAATCTCCCCACCACAAAAGAACGTCCCTGGCTCTTCGGACTTCTCGTCGCCCCATCGGCGGTGGTCGCGAACGGCATCGTTCAGGGGGCTCTGTCTTACCTATTCCGCCAGCAGGGAATCAGCATAGACCGAAGCTCCGAGATCATATCGCTTCTCATCCTGCCCACCACGATCTATTTTCTGTGGAGCCCCATCACCGATTTCTGGATCACCCGCCGCGCCTGGCTTATCACCGGAGCCGTCGCCGCCGGTCTCATCATGGCCGCTGCCTTCCACAGCCCAAGGCTCGATACCAGGACAGCGGTCACGCTAATGTTCCTCAGCGCCTGCTTCTGCCAGTTGGTTGTCGCCAGTTGCGGAGGCATGATGGGCACCCTCCACAGCGAAGCCGCCCGGCGCAAAGCCAGCAGCTTTTACCAGGCAGGAAGCCTCGCGTTCGGTGCCGTCGCGATCTTGGTCATGGCTTCGTTGGCCCAGAGGGTAAGCATGGGTTCGCTCGGATGGATTGCCGCAGCGCTCATTGCTCTCCCGGCCTTCGTCGCCCTCGTAACGCCAAAACAGACCCGCCAATCAGGGCAGGAAATCAAACGCACGCTCTCCACCATCTGGCATGAGGTCAAGGCGACCTTCTTCCGCTGGCGAGCACTCCCATACACCCTCTTGTTGCTCTTTCCCATGGGATCAGGAGCTGCCATAGGCCTTCTCCCCGGCATCGCTCAGGACTATCACGTCAGCGGCCAGAACATGGCTTGGATGAACGGTCTCGCTGGAGCCTTCCTCACCGCCGCCGGTGCGCTCGCTGCCACCTTTATCCCCACCCGGATCAGCGCTTCCGTAGCCTACCTCTGTGTCTGCCTCATCAATGAGGCGACCCTGTTGGTCTTATGGCTCTGCCCTGCCAGCCCAACCACCTATGTCATCGGATCCACGCTCTACCTCTTCACCATCGGCACTTGCTACGCCATGTTCACTGCCGTGGTGCTCGAGTTCCTCGGCCACTCCGGCAAGAGCGGCAGCGGACGCTACTCCATCATCAACTCCATCGGCAACGTACCGGTCGTTTACATGACCACCGTCGATGGCCACGGCGCAAAACTCTGGGGAGCCCGCGGTCTGGCTGGCACAGACGCTGTCGTAGGAGCTATCGGCGGTGCAATCCTGCTCGCCTACTTCCTCACTCGCAAATCCAAAGAATCACCCGCCATCGCCTGAGCCACCCTACTCCGGCGGCCCCACCGTCACCACGAAATAAGTCACCGGCTTTTCGCTCGTATTCGAGATGAAGTGCTTATCCCCCGCACAACAAATCCCCACATCCCCCGCCACCATCGTCCGTGCCATTCCATTCGTAGTCAGCTCCGCCGTCCCCTCCCGCACAAGCCAAATCTCGCTGTGCAGATGAGTCCCCACGGGTTCATGCTCCGCTCCCGGCTGAATCGTCGACTCATGCATCTCCAGCCGGATATTTCCAGCCTTCAACATCCCCGCCAGATACCGCGCCGACGAATGTCCCGCCTGCGATCCGTCCTTCCACGCCGAAGGCTTGAAGACTCCGGACTCAATGACAGGTAATGCCGAACTCTGGCCGTCGACACTCTCAGGCAATACCGCTACGGCAGCTAGCAACCCCGGCAACAACGCAGCAAACTCACGTCGATCCATACGCAAAACCCTCCACACAAAACAATACGTCCCGGCCATCGACCGGGACGCAAAGATTCCGTTTCCGCAGTCGCTAAACTGCCGTAAGAGCCATTCCAGCCATCTTCTCCTCGCCATCGGCCGACACCGGACGATAGAACAGCTGGTTATTCTCCATATACACCTCAAGAAACGCCGGCCGCTCAGCGATGCCGCCACCGATCAACGCCTCCGACAGAGGATCCTCAACAAACCGCTGCAGCGCACGCCGCAAAGGCCGCGCACCATACGTCCGGTCTGACGCGGTCTTCTCGATAATCCACTTCTTCGCATCGTCGGTCACAGAGATCGTGATCGCCTTGTGCACCAGGTTCACATTCAACTGCTGCACCAGAAGCTCGAGAATCTGCATCAGGTCCGAATCCGACAGGGAAGTGAAGATGATGATCTCGTCCAGCCGGTTCAGGAACTCCGGATTGAACGTCCGCTTTACTTCGCCGCGAACCAACTCCTCCATCTTGTCCATCACCATGTCTTCCTTCTCGCTCTGGAAGCCCAGCCCCTGCCGCTTCTGCAGGTGCTTCGCCCCAATGTTCGAGGTCATGATGATGATGCAATTCTTGTAATCGACCGTATTGCCCAGACCATCCGTCAACTGCCCATCTTCAAACACCTGCAACAGCAGATTGAACACATCCGGATGCGCCTTCTCGATCTCGTCGAGCAACACCACGCAGTAAGGATTGCGCTTCACACGCTCAGTAAGCTGACCGCCCTCTTCATACCCGACATATCCCGGAGGCGAACCGATCAACTTGCTGACCGAATGCTTCTCCATGAACTCCGACATATCGAACCGGATCAGCGCTTTCTCCGAACCAAAAAGAAACTGCGCCAGAGTGCGCGCCATCTCCGTCTTACCCACGCCCGTAGGTCCAAGGAACAGGAAGCTCCCAATTGGCCGCGCCGGATTCTTCAAACCCGCACGAGACCGCCGAATCGCCCTCGCCAGCGCGCCAATCGCCTTGTCCTGCGAGATTACGCGCTTGTGCAACTCTTCTTCGACGCGCAACAACCGCTGCGTCTCTTCTTCCTTCAACGAAGTAATCGGTACGCCTGTCCAGCGGCTCACCACATCCTCGATGTCCCCACGCGTCACAATCCCCGCCGAAGAATCATCCAGGTGATACTTATCCCGCAAAGCCCGCAGATTCTCCCGCTCCTTGCGCTCTTCGTCCGAGTAGAACCGCGCCTTCTCGAACTCATGATTCGCAATCGCGTTCTCCATCCGGTGCACGATGAACTTGATCCGCTTCTGAACCTCGGTCAGTTCCTCAGGCATCGAAGTCTGCCGCAGCTTCACCCGTGCGCCAGCTTCATCGATCAAATCGATAGCCTTGTCTGGAAGAAAACGATCCGGAATATACCGGCTCGAGTGCGACACTGAAAAAGTAATCGCATCATCCGTGTAAGAGACAGCATGAAACTTCTCATACTTCTCCTTGATCCCCATGATGATCTTGATTGCATCTTCTTCACTAGGCGGAGGCACCTTCACTGCCTGGAATCTGCGCTCAAGCGAGCGGTCCTTCTCAATCGACTTCCGGTACTCCGCAGGAGTCGTCGCGCCGATGCACTGAATCTCACCGCGGCTCAAAGCTGGCTTCAGAATATTCGCCGCATCAAGCGACCCTTCCGCCGAACCAGCGCCAACCAGCGTATGCAACTCGTCGATGAACACGATGGAGTTCTGATTTTCCATCAGCTCCTTCATGATCGTCTTCAGCCGCTCTTCGAACTGTCCGCGATACTTCGTGCCGGCCACAATCAGCGAAAGATCCAGAGCCAGCACTCGCTTGTCCGCGAGAAAACTCGGCACCTCGCCATCCGCAATCTTCTGCGCCAGCCCCTCAACAATCGCCGTCTTACCCACACCAGGCTCGCCAATCAGCACCGGATTGTTCTTCGTTCGCCGGCAAAGAATCTGAATAACGCGATCAACCTCAGAATCCCGCCCAACCAGCGGATCCAATTGCTGATCCATCGCAGACTGCGTCAGGTCGCGCGAAAACTCCGCCAGCATGCTCTGCTCGCCGCGCTGCGCCTTGCTCGACTGCGACGACGGAGCCTTCTCCTGAGTCGTCCGCTGCAACTCCTCGCGAATCGCCGGCAGGCGCAACCCACGCTCCTGCAGAATCTCCGCCGCAAAACACTTCTCTTCGCGCAGCAATCCCAGCAGCAGATGCTCCGTCCCAATATGTTTGTGCGAAAGCCGCTCAGCCTCCTCTGCCGCATACGCCAGCACCCGCTTGCACTCATTCGACAGCGGCAGATCGACCGAAGTCGACACCTTCTCCCGAATCGTCGTATGCCCTTCAATCTGCTTGCGTATCGATTCCACCGACGCATGCGACCGCAAAAAGCGGTTCGTCAACGCCTTGTCCTCACGCAACAGCCCAAGCAGCAAGTGCTCAGTCTCGATGTAAGGCGACCCGAACTGACTTGCCTCATAGCGAGCAAAAAAGATCACCCGCCGCGCCTTCTCCGTATAGCGTTCGAACATGTTATCCCCTTCAAGCCGGTTACCACGCAGCCCGAAGGCCGAATAGCAACCTTGGTCCCAACAACCGTCCCCGTATCGCTCCACCTAAGGGACTAACCAGGCCACTTCAAGTTACAAAGCACCCATTCCACTCCTACAGTGTAGTCGTCCTCAGCAAATATTCGAAATCCCTCAAAAGTTACGCCTAACTTAGCACTCTTTTAGATGCTACCTGTGCAAATCTCGCACCAAACTAGGTGCAGGCCCCAGTTTCACCATATCAATCCACAAAATTGCGAGCCTGACCGAATAGACCCGAATCCAAACCAATCGTTTCACCCACCACGCCGAGCCCAACAAAACAAATACCTTAGACCCGCCGTTATCCGCGCTAACCTGGGGTCGATGCTTCTTCCGCCAGCAATCCCTTCCGTAACCGCAAAACCCGGTCGCACCGCCGAGCAAATTCCAGATTGTGCGTCACTAGCACACTCGTCAGCCCATGCGCCCCATGCAACCGCTGGATCAACCCGAACACCGCTTCCGCCGTCCGGTCATCCAGATCACCCGTAGGCTCATCCGCCAACAAAATCTTCGGCTCCGTCACTAGAGCCCGCGCCAAACTCACCCGCTGCTGCTCCCCACCACTCAACTCCCCCGACCGGTTCGCCGTCCGATCCGCCAACCCCACCTCACCAAGCCAGAACGCCGCCTTCTCCATCGCCGCCGCCCGCCCCACTCCCCGGGCCAGCAGAGGCATAGCCACATTCTCCAGCGCCGAAAACTCTGGCAACAAATAATGAAACTGCCAAACATACCCCACATCCCGGTTCCTGTACTCCGCCGCCTGCCTCGCCGAAAACCCACTCAGCCGGTTTTCCCCGCACCAAACCTCCCCGGCCGTAGGAGTATCCAGCGCAGCCAGCAGATGCAGCAGCGTACTCTTGCCCGCACCACTCTCCCCCACAATCGCGACCATCTCCCCTGCATGCACCTTCAAATCCAGCCCGCGAAACAGCTCCAGCGCCCCACGCCCCGCGCCACCTTTCTCCGCGACCGCCGGATAAATCTTCGTCAACCCCACCGCACGCATCACCACCACCCGCTCCCGAAACCCCGGCAACGGCTCCAGCGAGTCATAACTCTCGTTCGACTCCATAGACTCGTTAGATTCCTTCAATCCTGCACCTCATCCATCCATCCCTCCCAAAAGAAGCGTCATCCCGACCGGAGGCGGCGCTTTTGCCGCAGTGGAGGGACCCCCGCATTTTTTCTGTCCTGCCCATCACATCTCCCCCGAGACTTTCGCAACCCCATGCTCGGAATGCCTCCCCAAGCCAATAGAAATCCGATTCCACGCGTTGATCGTCGAAATTACCAGCGTCAGATTCACCGTCTCCACCTCATCGAACTCCGCCCGAACCTCGTCATAAACCGCATCCGCCGCATGTCCATCCTGAATATTCGTCACCGCCTCCGCCCAGGCCAACGCCGCCCGCTCCCGCTTCGTATAAAGCTGCGAACTCCGCCAATCCGCCACCGAAGCGATCCGCTCCTCCGATTCACCCGCCTTCTTCAACTCCATCGTATGCAGCCCCACACAATACTCACACCCATTCATCAACGAAGCCCGCAGCCTAACCAATTCCCGCAGCGAAGCATCAATCCCCGCTCCATTATTCAGGTAATGCTCCAACTCCCGCATATGCGCCAAGCCTTCCGGCGCCAACTGCCCATACTTCAATCGTGGTTCACTCATACCGCAAAGCCTCCGCAGGCAAAACCTTTGCCGCACTCCGACTCGGATAAATCGTAGCAATCAAACTAACCCCTAACGAAACTACCGCCACAATCACCCCATCCCAAATCCGCGGCGCGAACGGCAGATAATCAATCGAATACACCGAAGCATCCAGCGGGAACCGATAGTGCCCACCCACCCAACTCAACCCAAACCCCAAAATCAACCCCAGCACTGTCCCAATCACCGAGATCAACAATCCCTGCATCAGAAAAATCTTCCGCACCTGCGCATCCGTCACCCCGAAACTCATCAGCACCGCAATATCCCGAGTCTTCTCCATCACCATCATGGTCAGCGCAATCAGAATATTCAGCGCCGCAACACAAACAATCAGAGCCAGTACAATAAACGTCACAATCTGCTCCAGCTTCAGAGCACGAAACAGCTCACGATTCTGTTCCATCCAGTTCGTCGTCTGAAAACCCTGCCCCGCCTCCGCCTCAATCGCACGCCCTACCCGATCCGCATGATAAAGATCATCCACCTTGAAGCTGATAATCGAAATCCAGTCCGGCTCGCTGAACAAACTCTGCGCGTCCTTCAACCGAATAAACGCATAGCTCGAGTCGTACTGATAAAAGCCCGACTTAAAAATCCCCATCACCTGAAACTTCTGATATCGAGGCATCATCCCAAGCGGGGTCAATTCGCCCTGCGGACTAATCACCTGCACCGCATCCCCAACCTTAACCCCCAGCGTCTCCGCCATATCCTGCCCAATCACAATAGGCGGAATCGCCTGCCCGCCACTTTCGCTGATTAGCTGACTGGCTGACTCGCTGCCGTTAGGCTCCAAAGCCTCCGCCGACCCCGCCACCAGATGCTGCAACAGATCCCCAACCGTCCTCTCATCCGCCGGAATGATCCCCTTCACCAACGCCCCCGCAGATCGCTGTGCCCGCGACACCAGCACCTGCTCATACAGCCCCGGAGCCGCGGCTACCACATGCGGCACTTTGCGAAGCCGCTCCAGCAAAGGCCGCCAATCCTTGATCCCGTCCCCAGCAATCCGCATCAAGTCCACATGCGAAGTCGACCCCACCAGCCGTTCCTGCAAATCCTTTCGCATACCATTGGTAATCGCCAGCGCAATAATCAGCGAAGCCACACCCGCAGCCACGCCAATCACCGAGATCGCGGTAATCACGCCCACCACGGCCTGCCGCCGCTTCGCCCGCAGATACCGCGCCGCCACAAAAAGTTCAAATCGCATCGAATCCCAGCTTACTATTCACCACAGGAAAACAATGCGATCCCAATATCATTTTCGCCAATCGCCCCAGGGTCTCCGCGCCTGGAATATCCAACGTCTCGTCGAAATCTCTTCCACCCTGCCGCGAGAGCGCGTCCCTCTCTCCGCCATCCGCGAACTGGACGAGCCCTACTGGTCCGGCGACCCCGCACAATCGATCACCTGCCGCCAGATCGCCGAGCACGCACGCCTCATCCGCGATAGCGACTTCAGTTTTCCTGTCATCCTCTCCAGCGACGGCCGTGTCATGGACGGCATGCACCGAATCTGCAAGGCCCTCCTCGAAGGTCTCAGCGACATCGAAGCCGTGCTTTTCCTCCACGACCCCGAACCGGACTACCTCGACATCGACCCCGACGATCTTCCCTACGACGACGACTGACCCGAGCCAGTCGCTTTGTTCGCTATTCCCTAGGCCCTGGTCCCTAGTCCCTGCTCTTAATGCCCCATCACCTTCGGCAGATTCCAATGCCGCCAAGCCGCCACCATCCGCAAAGCAAAACAACCAGCCGCGCCCAGACACATCGCCGTCCCACGCGGCAGCTTCAACTTCATCGCCAACACCATCACCACCGCACCCGCCAGCGCAGCCGCCGCATACACATCCGAGTGCAACACCCCCGGAACCTGCGCCAGCAGCACATCCCGCACCGTCCCACCGCCCGCCCCCGTCACCGCACCCATCATGATCGCCAGAAGCGGAGTAATCCCATACTCCAGCGCCTTCCCCACACCTGCCACAGCAAACAGCGCCAGCCCCGCCGCATCAAGCGTAATCATCAGATGCCCGGGTACCTTCTCAATCAGCGGATGAAAGAAGAACACCGCACCACCACCCGCAAACGCCGTCGCGGCATAACGCCAATCGCGAATGCTATTAGGCGGAATCGCTCCAATCAACACATCGCGAATCGTCCCACCCCCCAGCGCCGTCACAAACGACAACACCAGCAACCCAAACACATCAAACCCCGCATACATCCCGCCAAGCGCACCCTCCACCGCAAATACAAACGTCCCAATCAGGTCAATTACCAGCAGCAGCAAGTCCTGGCGATACTTCGGAAACAACGAGGTCGACCGCCCGGCCTTCTGTTTCAACGGAACATTCTCGTCACTCATAGTGTGTTCGGTCGTTGACTCTCTTGTTTCGGAGTTTCATCAAGGTCGTTCATTATCCCGGCGTGGCGGAAGGTTGATCCCATAGGCCCGATTGCTGCCTTCTGTCACGACGAACCAGGAAAGCAGCGTTCCTGGCAACCCAAACAGAAACGACAACACCCGCCAAACTCTACTCGGATGCCCCTGGGCCCTCATTCCCGCATAACAAATATTGGCCAGCACCCAGAGCGCGCTGACCCCACCGTCCTGCGAGCCATTCATCATCATCGAACCACCGCCTTCACCGCCACCATATTTTCGTACCGGTCGTAAACCCGCACCGCCAGTACGTGCTCCTTTGCATTGGCCACCGTTGCAGTGGCGACCGGCACCTCAGCCGCAAAGTCATACCGCTCCATCAACGAGTCCGACACCTTACCCACCGGCTCGAGATACTGCCACGGTCCAGCGTCCACGGAGTACTCCGCATGCGAGATCGGCGAAGTAGCATCCCGCACCTCCAACGCTGCATGAATCATGTCGTGCGCATATTCATTCGCCGGCCCGGCCCCACTCTTTGTGACAACATGAACCATCTGTGCCGCCAACGCGCCAGGCACCGGCGGCGTCGTATCCAGCACAAACACCTCGCTCACCTTCTCACCCATCAGCGCCTCTGCATCCGTATGCACCGGAGCATCGCTCGCCACCACCTTCAACTCATAGCTTCCATCCGGCAGCAGCGCCGAATCGAAGCTGTACGCGCGCTCCGAAATCTTGTCTTTCAGCATCCGCCAGTTCGCCTCGCCCACTCCCCGATACCACACCGAAAACATCAGATCATCGCCGTTATCGTCATGCGCCATCCACCGCACCGTCACCGCCGTCTTGTCCTTCTGCGCCGTCAGAGGCTGCGAGCCCGCATCCGGCGTAAACGTCACCGCAGGGTTCGCGCCCGCAGCCGCAGGAAAACTCACCTGCACCGTAGCCCCAGCCGGCATCGCTTGATTCGCCGTCACCCGCGCACCTGGCTGGACCACAATCTCATCCACCACCGGAGCCACATTCTTCTCGAGATAATTCAACCCGACCGAATCGACCATCCCACTCGCGCGCAACACCGCCTTCCACTGCACATATCTTCCCGACGGCACGCTGAAAGCACCATCCGGCCCAACCTTCGCCCACTCACTCCAACCCATCAGCGGGCTCTCTACATTCCCACTTCGCACGAACAGATCAAACCCCGTCGCAACCCCCGCCCGTACCTCCGCGCGCCCCCACTGCGTGTAGCCCTGCGCATCAAACACATCACTCGTGTAGGTCGCATTCGCTGCAACCCCGTCCCCCAGCCGGAAGACCTTCCCGCTGTTGCTAGTCGCCACGAGTACCCCATCCTTCACCGGAGCAAACGCCATCCCCTGCGCCGCCTCCAGGTGCGCCACATCTGAGAAATCCCCAGGCTCATTCGTGTTCAACCGATACACCCGTCCCCGGTTCCCCGTAGCTGCCAGCAAACTCCCGTTCCGCACCGCCAGCCCATACACCACATCATCCTTCAACGTCACAAGCTTCAACGCAGACCCATCCACCGCAATCCGATAAACCTCGGACCCATCCGGCACCAGCGCATTCGACCCCGCAGCCGTCGAAGACCCCGGCGGCACAAACGTAATCGACACCCCCACATTCCCCGTCACCGGCAGCGGAGGCAAGGAGGTGTGCCCCTTCGTCCCCACTCCCGCGGCATAAACATTTCCCGCAGCATCCATCGCAAGCGCGGTAATCTCTCGCCGCGCCGCCGCATACACCGCAAACGGCTTCGCCCCCGCCGTCCACGGCGCAATTTTATAGATCACACCCGACCCATCCGACCCCGCCCAAAGCGTCCCATCCGGCCCCATCAGCAGACAACGAATATGCTGATCCGCCGTCTTGAACAAAACCTCCGCCTTACCCCCGCCCGCAGGCACCCGGTACACCACAGCCGGCGCCCCCGCCGCGACGTAAATCTCCCCACCCTTGCCCACAGCCAGATCCCAAAGATACTTCGGCTTCTCCTCCGTCGTTCCCGGATCAAACACCACAGTCGCGGCGCCACCGCCAGCAGGCACCCGATAAACCTTCCCATCCGGCGAAGTCGCCACCAGCAAACTCCCATCGCCCGCCACCTTCAGCGCCTGCACCGCAAGCTCCTTACCCTCGAAGAACTGCGAAGCCTTTCCCTCAGGCGACACCTTCATCACCACTGCCGAACCAGCCGTCGTCCCCCCCAGTCCCAGGTATCCATTCCCGCCGGCATCGCTAGCCATCGACCACACATAACTCTTGCCCGTCGCATAGAGCAGGGAAGTCGCCGGTCCCGCCTCCAGCCGCCCGTCGCTGCGAATCGCCACGCCCTCCGTCGAGCCCTTCTCCATCTCGTCGTAGCGCCCAACGCTCCAAAGCTTTGTGCCCTGCGCGCTCACCAATCCCGGTAGCAACCCGGTCGCCACCACCAAACCCATCACCAACACTCGTCGCATCATCTTGTTTTCGAGTCTAAAGCAACCACCCCACCGCTAATCCACTCAAGCGGGAAAATGACGAAGGCGTGATAGCGATCAAAATGATAAAGACTGATAAAAGCAGCGTTCGATCCGCTCTTGTCAGTCTTTATCCGTCTTATCACTGTTACGCCTTTTTCAAGCGTCAGGCCGCCAGCCTAATTCGCCAGGACCGCCCGATACCTTACCTGATTCTTCTTCACCTTCGCCACAGCCTCATTTGCCTTGGCCATCGCAAACTTCTCCGTCACCGCCTTCACCCCATGCCGAGCCGCCACATCCAGCATCTCAACCAGGTCCTGCGGACTCCCCGTATTACTCCCAGAAACCGCCTTCTCTAAACTAATCAGCGAAGGGCCCGCGATCTGCATCGGCGTAGCCGAAGCCCCAACAATGCAAAGCATCCCCTTAGGCCGCAGCGCAGCCACATAAGCCTGCCAGTCCTGGTCCGCGCTCACAGTCGACAGCAGCAGATCGAACGCCCCCGCCACCTTCTTCAGCGCCCCCGTATCCCGCGTATTCACAAAATTGTGTGCTCCCAGCTCCTTCGCCTCTGCCTCTTTATCCTTCGAGGTCGAAAACGCCGTCACCTCGGCACCAAAGGCCTTCGCAAACTGAATCCCCAGATGTCCCAGCCCGCCAATCCCAATAACTCCCACCCGCGACGACGGCCTCACCCCATGGTTCCGCAGCGGGCTGTAAACCGTAATCCCTGCACAAAGCAAAGGAGCCGCATTCTCACTCTCCAGCGCCGCAGGAATCGGCACCGCAAACCGCGAGTTCACCCGAATCTTATCGGCAAACCCGCCATTCCGTCCCACGCAAGTCGGCTGAGCCTTCGCACACAACTGCTCCTCACCCTGCCTGCACCACTCGCAGATCCCGCAGCTATTCGCCTGCCATCCCACACCGACCCGCTCACCCATCGTGCGGTCTTTCACCGCCGAACCCACGCCCACCACAGTCCCCACAATCTCGTGGCCTGGAATAAACGGATACTTGCTGATCCCCCAGTCATTGTCGATCAGGTGCACATCGCTATGGCACACCCCGCAATGCGAGATCTTAATCTCCACCTCATTCGCACCCAGCGCTCCCGGATCATATTTGTACGCCACCAACTGTGCACCGGCCGCGTGCACGCCAAAACCATGAATCTCACTCATTCGTCTCAATTCCCTTATGCGCTAACATCTCGCCGCGCTCCTCTTGATGCTACAACACCCAGTCAGGGAGAAAATCACACCCTCAGGGAACTGCTTGCTTTGATTCCCCGGAACAAAATTCACTCAATTGTTATGAAATCCCGCAACCCCAGCTACTTCACCAGAAGACTCAGCACCTGCGACCCGCTCACCGCGTAACCGGCCTCGACCGAACCCGCCTCTACCGCGCTCTCACCCGTCAACTGCATCTTCTGCGCGTCCTTCAACGGCTCCAGAACATTCGCCATCGAAAGCGGAACAACCGGCAGTGCCTCACCCTCCACAACTGCCTGCGCTGCATGGTCCAGCAGCGTCACATACACGCGGTCGTTCGGATGCAATCTGTTCAGCGCGCCCACCGTATCGCTCAACCCCACCTGCTGCTGTGACGGCCCATGCGTCATCAGCTTATCCACCGTCGCTCCATCGCTCACCAGAACCCGCATCGGCCCCGGGCTCAACTCCGCCGGCAGCTTCACCTTCACCCGCACCATCCGGGCCTCAGCCTGATAAGGATGCAGCATCGCCTCCACTTCAATCTCGTCGCCCGCGCGCGCCTCCATCCGGCTCACCGTCGCCGACTCCAGCACCGCTGTCATCCGCGCCGGCAGCGCCTCCACCTTCAGCTTCACCCCCGTCACCTCCGGCTGGTCCAAAGCATTCTCATACACCTTGCTAAACCGGTCGTTCACCAGCAGCGCCGTATTAATCGTCCCCGGGAAGAACTCATTCTGCGCCATGATCCCCTGCATGCGAACCGGCGCCTGTCCCTTCACGCCGATCTCTCCCGTCAGCCGGTAGCTCATCTCTTCAGCCGAAACATTATTTGTCTGCAAACTCTGATACACCGACATCAGCATCGCCGAAGGCGTCAGTTGCCGGTTATCCAGCACCTCAAAGTGCAGTGTCTTGGATTCCCCAACCGGAGGCACCACCTCCACCGCGACAGGAATCATCCGCGCCAGCGTCCCAAACTGCCCCATAATCGCCGAAGCCCGGTCCTCCGTAAACGCCCCCACCGTCTCCGTCGTATTAATAATCTTGAACGAGTTCAGCGGTGACGCCAGCGAAGCCAGCACCTCCGCCTTCGTCATCGGCATCTGCACCGGCCCATACTGTGTAATCGGATGCCCGCAAGCCAACAGCCTCTTCGCGTCGACATACGTCACCGTACAAGTCCCCGCCATCGACAAATCCCCCCGCACCAGCACCGCGCTCACCGCGCTCCCCGGCACCAGCGGCTCCGGCTGCACCGCCGTCGGATTCGCTCCACCCAGCCCCGCCACCGGCGTCAAACCCATCGCTCGAAACCGATCCCCAAACCGATCCACCGTCTCCTGGCTGAACCCCCCAAACACCAGCGGAGTCTCCATCGGCCGCATCTCGCCCTGTCCCTCGACGCCCGTCGACTTGGTCTCCGCCCGCTGCATCCCCGGCGCCGAAGACCCGCCTCCATCCCGCACCTGCAGCATCGACTCAATCGGCGTTATCCCGCAGATCGGCTCCTTCGTAAACTGCCCAATCCGGTAACTCAGCGCCCCCACCAGCCGCCCGTCGATATACACCGGGCTCCCGCTCATCCCCGCCACCACGCCCGTGTACTCCGGCTTATCCCCGTGCAGCCGCGCCAGAATCATGTCCTGCCCAGGCCCCAGGGCATCCTTCAACACCCCCAGAATCTCCACCTGCATCGGCTCCGGGTTCACCCCTTCGAACACGGTGTAAGCCACGCCCTTCATTCCCCGCCTTACCTCCGACAAAGGGAAGAATTTCGTCACTGCCGGAGCAGTTGCAGGCATCGCAATCGGCGTCCACGGAGGCATCGCACTCGCAACCGTCGTCGCTACCTGCGTCTGCGCCCACACCCCACCCGTCAGCCCGGCCAAGGCAAGGCACAAGCCCGTCGACCGAATCTTTGTCCCGGAGATCACGTCTTACAGACTACTAGAACCGGCGTTTGGGCAGCACAATTTGTCAATTCTCACCCTCGCCCTCGAAACTCGTCCAACACTCGGAGTAAAGTTTCAGATGATGACCATTCGCCCTCGCCATCCGGCCCGCATCCTCCTCTTCGCCGCCTGTACCTTCTTCCTCCCGTCCCTGGTCACTTACGCCCAGACCACCCCGCCCCCGCCTCAACAGAAGCCCGCCACTCAGGAGCCCACCCCCGACGACGCCGGCCCTGCCATCGACAACCCGACCATCGTCCTCAAGAAAAAGAAGGACGCAGCCGACGAGCCTGCGCCGGCCCCCGCTGCCCCGGCCGAGCCTAAAGTCAAGAATCCCAACGGCGATACCTACTCCCTCCGCGTCGACGTCCCCATCGTCAACATCGACGCAAGTGTCATCCTCGACAAGACCCACCAGTTCGTCCCCGGCCTCAACGCCAACAACTTCCTCGTCCTCGAAGACGGCGTTCCCCAGACCGTTACCAACGTCCGCCTCGCGCAGACCCCCATCACCGCCGTCATGCTCCTCGAGTTCGCCTCCAACAGCTACTACCTCATCAACGACATGCAGACCTCCGCGTACTACTTCTTCCGGACTCTGCGCAAAGATGACTACATAGCCGTTATGACCTACGACCTCCGCACCCATATCCTCTGCGACTTCACGAACAACAAGGACACTGTCGCCCAGTCCATCCAATCCCTCATCATCCCCGGCTTCTCCGACACCAACCTCTTCGACGCCCTCTACGAGACACTCGACCGCGTCTCCCGCATCGAGGGCCGCAAATACATCATCCTCATCGGCAGCGGCCGCGACACCTTCTCCAAACTCACCCTCGACAAAATCCTCGCCCGGGTCAAGGCCAGCCAGAACACCACCATCTTCACCATCGGCACCGGCGCCCTCATCAACGAAATGAACGCAGGCGGCAGCATGGGTGCCGGCATCCGCGAAATGAACTACCTCCAGGCCCAGAACCAGCTCAAAACCTTCGCCTCCATGACCGGAGGCCTCTACTTCGCCCCGTTGTTCCAGGGCGCACTCCCCGACATCTTTGCCCAGATCAACGATTCCATTCGCAACCAGTACATCCTCACCTACCGCCCCACCAACAACAAAAACGACGGCAGTTACCGCCACGTAAAAGTCCTGCTCGTCGACAACGAAGGCCACCCCCTCCGTATGCAGGACGAAAAAGGCAAACCACAGAAGTACAGCATCATCGCCCGCGACGGCTACAACGCCAAACTCCCCGTCGAGTAGGGCAAAAGTCGAGTACGGAAGAAGCCGAATAGGGAAGAGGCCGAAAGGGGAAAAAATCGAGTAGGGGAAAAAATCGAGTAGGGGAAAAAATCGAGTAGGGCAAAAAGTCGAGTAGGGCAAAAAGTCGAGTAGGGCAAAAAGTCGAGGAGGAAAAAAGTGTCATCCTGAGCGCAGCTACTCGCGTACTTTGCGAGTAGCGGAGTCGAAGGACCTGCAGTTGCTTTTGCGGTTGCAGTTGCTTTTGCGGTTGCAGTTGCTTTTGCGGTTGCAGTTGCTTTTGCGGTTGCAGTTGCTTTTGCGGTTGCAGTTGCTTTTGCGGTTGCAGTTGCAGTTGCTTTTCGCGCTTGACATCCCCGAAGGGTGACCTGCTGTTGTCGTTGCCTATTCTTACGCCGCCCCTCCACTGAAGCGTCATCTCGACCGGAGCAACGGACAGTCTCACCGTCCGGTGCGTAGTGGAGAGACCCCCGCATTTTGTCTTTGCAGTTGCTGTTGCCTGTCCTCTTTACCTCGGCATTACCGACCGGGCGCCCATCCTTCGCGCTTTTGCGAAGGGTGGGAAGATGCCCTGCTAGCTTGGGTTAGCATGGCTGGCATGGGCGAGAACAGAAGTATTTTCTATGCCGGTGATTTACCGGCAGGGAACTACGCTGAAGCTTCGTCGAATATTTTTTTCAAAAAAGATCGCTAACCCGTCGATTATTTGCGGCCTTGTTCGTCTTTGGCGTAGAAAGATTCCCAACGAGGGAAAAGAGGAGAGTTCGATGCCAAAATACATGCTTCTATTACGCGATGACCGGGAGCTGTTCGGGAAACTGGGCCCGGAGGAGATGCAGAAAACGATTGAGAAGTATTACGCCTGGCGAAACAAGCCTTTTGTGGTAGACGGCGCCGGATTGATGGAGAAGACCGGGCGTGTGGTGCAGAAGAAGAACGGCAGCGTGAGCGTGACTGCCGGACCATACAGCGAGTCAAAAGAGGTGATGGGCGGTTACTACACGATTGAAGCAGCCAGCTTCGATGAGGCGGTCAAACTCGCGGCCGACAACCCACATGTGAACTTCGGAACGATCGAGATTCGCGAAGTCGCCCATCGGGCAGCGTAACGGATAAGCCACCTCATGAATGATCCGATGAATGAGTTGAGCAGCCCGGTATTGCTGGAACACCTGTTTCGCAGGCAGGCAGGAAGGACCGTCTCCTGCCTGGCTGGGCTGCTCGGCTTCGAGCATCTGCAACTGGCCGAAGATGCTGTCCAGGAGGCCATGTTACGTGCCTTGCAGGCGTGGCCGTTTCATGGCGTTCCGGAAAAACCAGAGGCGTGGCTCTTTCAGGTGGCGTATAACCATGCGATCTCCGTGCTGCGACGGAGCACGCGTTTTGAAAGCAAGACGGGCGAGTTGATCGCGGCGCTCGAAGCCAGAACTCAGTCTGTTGAGAATGTCGATATAGAGCAGAACCTGCGCGACGATGAGTTGCGCATGATCTTTATGTGCTGCCATCCGGAGCTGACGCCGGATGCACGTGTTGCCTTGAGCCTGAAGTTGGTAAGCGGCTTTAGTGTCGATGAGATTGCACGGATATTCATGGCAGAGCAGAACACGATCGCACAACGGCTGGTGCGGGCGAAGCGAATGATCCGTGAGCGAAGATTGCCATTATTGATGCCGCACAATGTGGAGTTGCCGGAGCGGCTCAACTCCGTGCTGGAGGTGATTTACCTGATGTTCAGTGGTGGCTATGCGACGCATACCGGAGAGGATCTGATTCGCCGCGATGTCTGTCTGGAAGCACTGCGATTGGGACGGTTGGTGGCCGACTCTTCGATGGCCGCTCCGCAAGTCGATGCCCTGGTGGCGCTGATGGCACTGCAGGCGTCGCGCTTGCCTGCGCGTACGGATTCGGCCGGAGATCTGGTTCTGCTCGAGGAACAGGATCACAGCCTCTGGGATGACGAGTTGATCACGCTCGGGTATCACTACTTCAATCGGTCGATCGCAGGTGAGGAGATCTCCGAGTGGCATGTGCAGGCTGCGATTGCAGCGACCTATGCGAAGGCTAAGAGTACAGAGGCGATTGACTGGCCGGCAATCCTCGGACACTACGACCAGTTGCTCAAGATGACGGCCTCTCCCGTAGTAGCGCTCAATCGTGCCGTGGTGATGGTAAAGGTGCACGGCGCCGAGCCGGCGTTGGCTGCGCTTGCTCCGCTGGAAGGCCAGGCCGTCATGCGTGGCTATCATCTGCTTCCTGCCGTACGTGGACGTGTGCTGGCGGAACTGGGACGGCTTGCTGAAGCAGAGGCAGAATTCTCCGCTGCACTGGAATGTGATTGCGCGGAGCCGGAAAGAAGATTTTTACAAAGGCAGTTGGAAAATGTGCGTGCCAAATGGAAAGAGCCTCATCTTGACAAATCGCCAGTGCAGGAGATCCCTATCCCCCAGTACATGCCTGCTCCCAAAGTCCAAACCAACCTAAGCTAAGTCCAGATCTAAAGTCTCTCGTTCGAATACTTTGCGCACTTTTCATGGGGGGAGGGGGGACATCTCCCTGACAAATCAGTCCCCGCCAGAATGCGATACTCCAATCTCATGCGTATAGCCTCCCTCCAACCCTCCATTACCATCACCCTGGCCGCCCTGAACCGCCTCGACACCCTCTGCGCCTGCACAAAATATTGCCTGGAAGCCCTCCCGGAATTAGCCACCCGCAACCTCCAGATTCTCCACGACAGTTGGTCCGCCGACACCGAAGAAATCCGCAACACTCAACCCGATCTCGTCATAGCCAGCGTCCCCTACCGCATGGAATCCCTCGCCGCGATCCTCAAATCCGGCCTCCCGATCCTCACTCTTGCCCCGCACACCCTGGCAGACATCTACAAAGACATCCGGCTCATCGCCGCCATCGTTTCTGCGCAACCCGAAGCCGAAACCCTCATCGCCGCGATGCAGTCCACCATCGAATCCACCCGCCAACGCAGCGCCCACCTCACCCAAAAACCCGCCGTCTACTGCGAAGAGTGGGGCAACCCCCTCATCCACTCCCAACCCTGGATAGCGGAGCTGGTAGAAGCCTCCGGAGGCCAATATCTAGGCACTCCCGGCGCCAAAACCACCCCCGAAGCCATCGCCGCCGCAGACCCCGACATCCTCCTCTTCGCCTGGTGCGGAGCAGGGAACCGAGTCCCCCTTGACCGCGTCATCACCCAGCGCAACTGGCACCACCTCAAGGCCGTCCGCAACCGCCAGGTCTATTGCATCCCCGACCACTACCTCAACACCCCAGCCCCCACCCTCCTCGAAGGCCTCGCCTGCATAGCCGCAGCCACGCACCCTGACCTACACCCCCGCCACCCCCACCTGATCCAGCTCCCAAAAACCCAAACTACCGAGGACGAGGCATCGTCAGATCCAGATCTCCCGCAACCTTCTGCTTGGTCAGCAAAATAATCTGCCCCACATGCTGCTGCACGTGCCCCACGACCTGGTAGATCGCCTCCAGCACACTGACATCGCGTCCCTGCGGGTGAATCCGCTCCGTCATCCTCTCCGCCGGAACCGCGGCAATCACTCGCTTCACCTCATCCATGGTTGATTCGAACAGCGCAATCAACTCCGCGCCGCTCATCCCGCCATCTGCACTAAACTCCTTGTCCCGAACACGGACATCCGGCGCTCCACCCACCCCACCAATCACCCATTGCCGCGCATTCCCGCAAAGATGCAGCACCAAATTCCCCACCGAATTCTCATACGGCCCCTGCCGCTCCCATATCTGCGTATCCGGCAGCCTTTTCAAGCAAGCCACCAGATACTCCGTCATCTGTCCCAGCCTGCGACACGAAACATCCAGAAAATTTGCAGTAATTTTGTTCTCTGTGCTTTGCATCTCTGCATTTTAGAACGCGCACCGGCCGAACACTGACGTCATCGGCATTTCCGGTCTCTCAAAGGTAAAAAGTCTAAGCCGTAAGATCCGTGACCGGAGCCTTCGGCGCATTCTCCTTCACCGAAGCGATGCCATGGTCACGCGCAGAAGCCGTCGTGTACATCTGGCTCGTCCCAATCACCTCGTGGTTCGCTGCTTTCAGGTTGAACATAAACTCGCCGTTGTGTGAGTCCTTCTTTTCGTAGCGGCTATCATCGGTTGCATTCGCCTTCACAGAGGTGATCCCGTGCTCTGCCGAGACCTTCGACTTATACCGCTGACTGGCAAGGATAATCTGCTCATTTCCTGCTCTCAGATGGAAATAAAACTCATCATCCTTCGCCTTCTTGATTTCGAATTTACCCGTCATTCTTCCCCCCTCGTTCCTGCAAAGTCTGGAATTACGGTGGCCCGATATGACATTTCAGAAGTGCCGAGAATTGTAACCCAGAGCCTCACGCAACATGCCGGCGTCCCGCAACGTTGACCGAATCTCTCCCAACCCCGTACACTCTAACGAGGCAGTCAGCGAACCCAAATCGCGGCTCCTTCAATCTGTTGCCCCCTCGTTCAATGGTAGGACAGTCGGCTCTGAACCGATCAATCGGGGTTCGAATCCCTGGGGGGCAACCAACGCACGACCCGGTGACGCAAACCGCCTGAAACGACCGTCCTTCAAAAAAATGCGACCTCTTGACATCCCCAACCATCTGGTCTAATACATAACCGCATGGTTAAGTATTCAGTCAATCTCGACGCCACCTTCTCCGCCCTCAGCGACCCCACGCGTCGGACCATCCTCACGGCCCTCCAGCGCGGCCACGCCTCCGTCACTGAGCTAGCCCGCCCGCACGACATTTCCATGCCCGCCATTCTCAAGCACCTCCACGTCCTCGAGCAGGCAGGCCTCATCGAGCAGAAAAAAACAGGCCGTGTCCGCATGTGCCGTCTCACCGTAGCCCCCATGCAGCAAGCCGCCGACTGGCTCTCCATGTATCGCGTCTTCTGGGAGAACCAACTCGACAACCTCGGCAGATTTCTTGAGCAAACTAACCCCAAACCCAACCCGAAGGAGAACCAAGCATGTCGCAAACAGCCATCCAAGCCCCTCCGTCGCTCGTAATCTCCCGCACTTACCCCGCCCCAGTCGAACGCGTCTTCAAGGCGTGGACCGATGCCAACCAGCTCGGCCAGTGGTTCGCCCCTACCGACGACTACACCACCAAAGCCACCGTCGACCTCCGCGTCGGCCACGAGTATCGCATCTCCATCGCCCACAAAGGCGGCAACATCCACAACGTCCTCGGGACCTACCGCCTCATCGACCCACCGCGCAAACTCGTCTACACCTGGCGGTGGGAGGGAGGTCCCGAAACCGACACCCTCGTCACCGTCGATTTCACTCCGCGCGGCGACTCCACCGAGGTCACCATCACGCACGATCAGTTCCTCGACGTCGAAACTCGCAACAAGCACAACGAAGGCTGGAACGGCTGCCTCAATCGACTCGAGCGCCTCTTCCCATCTTCGTAACCGCGCCTCTCAACGACCTGTGCCCCCGGCAATCTCCGCTTCCGTAAGGAAGTCGAAGGAGCCGGAGGCATGCGGCTGCACATTCGTAATCCGTCGCGTATGCACCACTTCGTTGTTCGGATACCACATAGGAATCGACGGAAGCTCGTCCGCCAGAATCCGTTGCACCTCCACGTAGTCTGCCTTTCTTACAATGCGATCCTCGGAAGCCGCGGCCTCTGCAAGCAGCGCATCCACGCGTGCATTGGAGTAACGCCCTCGGTTCCCACCCTTCGGAGGAAAACTCCCAGACCCATACGCATAGCGAAAGATGTCTGGGTCCTCATTGCTCCCAATCCACCGCAGCGCATAAATCTGAAACGCCCCCTTCGTCACATCTGCATAAAACGTTCCAAACTCGGCCGACCGTATCTCCAGCTTGATTCCAACGTCCCTCAGTTGTTGCTGTAACACCGCAGCCATCAATCGAGTCGTCTCATCGGTGCTGGTCTTCATCGTCAACCGCATCCGCACGCCATCTCTCCCAGCCGGAAAGCCCGCATCATCCAGTAGTCTCCGCGCCCGAGCAACATCATGCGGATACTGAGCCAGTTCCGCATCCGTTGCCGCTGCCCAATGTTCTGCCGGAAGCAACGTACTTGCGAGTCGAGCCTGCCCTCTCCATATCGCATACACAATCGCCTGCCGGTCGATCCCTAACGCCACAGCCTGTCGCACTCGCTTATCGCGCAGGAGCGAATCGGTAACATTGAACGTTACATAAATCACCGGAGACCCGGATCCAGATTCCACCTTCAGGTTCGGCCTGCTCTCAAGCCTGTGAACCATATCAAGCGTCACCACATTGCTCGCCAGATCCGCCGATCCCTTCTCCAACTCCAACGCGCTCGTGATCGTATCCGGAACCACCTCGAACCGTATCCGCTCAATCCTCTGCACTCCCGCCGAGACAGCCGGCATTCCAGCCCAGTAATCGTGGTTTCTCTCCACCACCACTTCTTTATCCTGCACCGCACTCACAAACCGGAACGGCCCCGACCCGACTGGATGCAGGCCAAAGTCTCTCCCAGAACCCCTCGGCACCACCCCAAACAACCCATCGCTCATGTTGAACAGCAGCCCCGCATCCGGCTGTTTCGTCCACACCACCACTGTCAGCCTGTCTGGAACTTCCACCCGATCGATCGCAGCGAAATTCCCCCCCTTCGCCGTGACGAGCGATCCATCAATCAAACTGCGAATCGTATAAGCCACGTCCTCAGCCTCAAGCGGCCGCCCATCATGGAACCGCACGCCATCCCGCAGATGAAACACCCAGGTCAGAGCATCCGGCTGCTCCCAACTCGTAGCCAGCCACGGCTGCAACTCATAATGCTCATCCTTCTTCACGAGGGCGTCGAAGATCAACCCACCCACGCGCTCCGACTGCGCATCCGTCCCTTGTCGCAGGTCAAGATTATTGGGACTGCTCTCAATAATCATCACCACCGACCCCGGCGCTTCCACCCTCGCATTGCATCCACCTAGGCTCATACAAGCCCACATTAAAGCGGCGCCACAAATCCGGGTGCCCCATCTTCGCGCGGCTTTTGCGCTAAGGTGAGCAATCGCGAAGCGATCCGCCTTTCTCCACTTGCGCGCGAAAATCATCCGTGACTTAATTTCCCCAACACCACAGCTCTCTTCGCCCCCGTAGCCGAGGGAACGTTTCCTGGCAACCCATGCCAACTCAGCCACGCAAGCAGCGCAAACGCCACCGCTTCCTTCGCCTGCGCCGGAACTCCCAACTCATCCACCATCCTCACCTTTACCTTCAAAGGCTCCAGCGCATCCATCAACATCTTCACTAGAACATCATTCTTAGCACCACCTCCGGCCACCACAAGTTCCACTGGCGACGATGGAGCCGTCGACCCAAGATGCTTCGAAGCAAACCGGCGGTAAGCATCCACCACAGAAGCCGAGGTCAGAGCCGTGGCCGTGGACACTACATCTTCATCGAGAACGCTGTCCCCCACCCTCCTGCACAGTGCGATAAACCGCGAGACGAATGCCTCGCCAAACTGCTCCCGCCCCGAGGACTTCGGCGGCAGGGAAGAGAAGTATCCCTCCTTCAAAATCTCATCCACCACCTCCTGCAACACTCGACCCTTCTTCGCCACCGCTCCATCTCGATCGAACTCCCGCCCATACAGCCGCCGCATGCATCCATCGATCACCATATTTCCCGGCCCCGTATCGAACGCCATCACTTGATCGACCTTCGCGCCGGTAGGAACCGCCGCCACGTTCGCAATTCCACCCAGGTTCAACAGCACGCGGCTCACCGTCAACGAACGAAACATGCAGTAGTCCAGCATCGGCACCAGCGGAGCCCCTTGGCCTCCCGCAGCCACATCCGCAGGCCGAAAATCGCTCACCACAGGCACGCCCAACCTCTGCGCAATCACTGACGACTCGCCCATCTGCCAGGTAGCCCGGGTCGCCTTCCCCAGATACTTCTCCGACGTTCCCTGGTGATACACCGTCTGGCCATGACACCCGACCAACTCCGCTTTCACACCAAGTGAGCTCTGCGTCTGCTCTATCGCATCCGCATACACTTCGCCCAGCCGCCAGTTCAACCGGGCCAGCTCCGAAACCGGAATAGCATCTGCATCCATTGCACCAAGTACAGCCGCCCGGACGGTCTTCGGAAAAGCGGTCCCCACATGTCCAATCAGCTCGACAACCGGCGTCCCACCCTTAGATCGAGAAGGTGAGATCCTGCACACCGCGACATCAACCCCATCCGCCGAGGTTCCGCTCATCACTCCCGCCACCACCATGCTCTTCGCCGTCATCCCTTGAGCTCCCTCTGCAACTCCGCCAAAAGATTCAACGCCTCGCGCGGCGTCAAGCCATCCACATCCGCCTCCGCCAGCCTATCCACAATCCGTTGCGACAGCGGCGTAAACATTGTCATCTGCATCTGCGCTGCCACGGGCGAAGCCTCT
This sequence comes from uncultured Acidobacteriaceae bacterium, assembly GCA_963841335.1. Classification (GTDB taxonomy): domain Bacteria; phylum Acidobacteriota; class Terriglobia; order Terriglobales; family Acidobacteriaceae; genus Edaphobacter. The sequence continues at coordinate 723,917 of CAWJCF010000002.1, forward strand.
CGCACCTGCTGTGTCTCCGCTCGCTCGTGCAACTTCAGCACCTCGCGCGCCCGAGCAATGACGCCTCCCGGCAGCCCCGCGAGCTTCGCTACTTCAATCCCATAGCTCTTACTGGCTGGTCCCGCCTCGACCGTATGCAGAAACACAATTCCAGTCGAAGTTTCTTTTACGGTCACACGCAGATTCGTCAGCCGCGCCAACTGTTCCGCAAGCAGTGTCAGCTCATGGTAGTGCGTCGCAAACAGAGTCCGTGCTCCGATCCGGTCATGCAGATATTCCACCGTAGCCCAGGCCAGACTCAACCCATCATAAGTAGCCGTTCCACGTCCCATCTCATCCAGCAACACCAGCGACCGGTTCGTCGCCGTATTCAAAATCGCCGCAGTCTCCGTCATCTCCACCATGAACGTCGACCGCCCCCGAGCGACGTTATCGCTCGCCCCGATCCGCGTATAAATCCGATCCACCAAGCCCAGCCGCATCCGCTCCGCCGGAACAAAACACCCCATCTGCGCCATCACTACCAGCAGCGCAGCCATCCGCAGATAGGTGCTCTTGCCACCCATGTTCGGCCCCGTAATCAGCAACACTGCAGGTCCCGCATCAGCATCCAGATGAACCGAGTTCGGCACAAACCGCCCACCACCCGACTCCTCCAGTCGCCGTTCCACCACCGGATGCCGCGCCTGCACGAACTCCAGCACACCAGACTCTTCCACCTGCGGCCGAACCCATCCACGCAGAGCCGCCAAGTGCGCAAAACACGCCAGCAGATCGATCTCCGCCACCTTGCGCGCCGTATCACGCAGACGTCCCGCAGCGTCAAGAAGCTGCCGCCTCAACTCGGCAAAGATTCTCCGCTCAATCTCGCCGCTGCGCTCCTGCGCAGTCAAAATCTTCGCCTCATACTCCTTCAACTCCGGCGTCGTAAACCGCTCTGCATTCACCAGCGTCTGCTTTCGCTCATAATCCGCCGGCACCGACTTAGCATTCGCCTTCGTCACCTCGAGGTAGTACCCAAACACGCTGTTGAACCGCACCTTCAACGACCCTATCCCGGTCCGCGCCCGTTCACGTTCCTCAATCGACGCCAGAGCCTGTCGCCCGCTTCGGCTTAACTCCCGCAGCTCATCCAACTCCGCATCCACACCCTCGCGAATCGCTCCTCCATCCCCGAGTGACACCGGAGGCTCCTCCGCAATCGTCCGCACAATCATCTCGTGCAGGTCCTCCAAAGGATCAACGCTGTCGCCAAACTCACGCCACTTCGACGCCTCAAACATCCTTACCGCCTCGACCACTCCCGGCAGACACCCCAGCGTCTTCGCGAGCGCCATCACCTCGCGCGGACCAGCCGAATCGAGCGCGACCCTCCCAAGCAGCCGCTCCAGATCAAGCACTCCATCCATCGACCGCCGCAACCCCTCACGCCGTCGAAGGTCCCCCGCAGCCTCGCCCACTGCCTCCAGTCGCGCCTCGATCTCCCCCACTCTGCTGAACGGCCGAAGCAGGGAAGCCCGTAGCAACCGTTTCCCCATTGGTGTGCAACAAGCATCCATCGTGTAGAACAAAGTAGTCTGCGCCGACTCACCCGAGAACAACGGCTCAACAAGCTCCAGATTCCGCACGCTCACAGCATCGAGTTCTAAACAATTCGACCGTTCATAAAACCGCAGCCCATCCACGTGCTCCAGACCGCCCTGCTTGGTCTGCCGCATGTAATGCAGCAGCGCTCCTGCAGCCGTGGCCGCCGCTTCATGTCCGCCCAGCCCCATGCCATCGAGCGAATGCACTTTAAAGTGATTCCTTACCAGCGGCAGCGCATACTCCGCGGTAAACACCCACTCTTCCAGCGCCGTCTTCGTCCGAATCCCATCGAACCCTGCTGCCTGCGACGATTCCTCTCCAGCCAGATTCACCCCACCCAGCAACCCATTACCATACAACAATTCCACTGGCCGAACACGCCCCAATTCATCGACTAGAGCAGCCCACGCGCCGTCCCCCGAAAACTCTGTAGCCCGAAACTCTCCCGTAGAAAGATCCAGTAGAGCCAACCCGCAAACCGTTCCTGCACCGTTTCCAGACACGCCCACACTAGCCAGATAATTACTCTGTTCCGCCCCCATCGCCGGATCGAGCGCCGTCCCGGGCGTCAGAACCCTCGTCACCTCCCGCCGCACGATCGTCTTTGTCTGCTTCGGGTCCTCCATCTGCTCGCAAAGCGCAATCTTGTAGCCCTTACGCAACAGCCGTTGCACATAAGCCTCAGCCGCATGGTACGGAACCCCACACATCGGCTGCTTCTTCTCTCTGTCCCGAGCCGTCAGCGTAAGCTGCAGCTCCCGCGACACCAAAATCGCATCCTCATAAAACAGCTCGTAGAAATCCCCAATCCGGCAGAACATCAGACAATCCGGATACTGCTCCTTCGCCGCAAAGTACTGCCGCATCACCGGCGTCAGATGCGCCGACTCCCCCGCCAAAGTCACTGCCGTCTCATTCGCCATCGCAGAACCGCAGAATACCGTACCCGCCCCCACTCGGATTCTTCCCCTGTTCAAAACAGGTGGCAACGCACCCTGCTCAACCTATCCTGCCTAATTGCAACGCAATCGCGTGAATCCATTCGCCCACGCCCGTCATCAGACCCGATATACTGAAGATTCGCGAGTTTAGCCGCTGGCGAAGCCCTTATCGATGTCTCTCCTCTGGCTCAAAGTCGCAGTCGTCCTTTACGGCATCGCCGCGCTCGCGGTTCTCCCCGCGGCGCTCTACGACCGTCCCCGCTGGCGCCACATCGCCATCCCGTCCACCATCGCCGCGGTCTTCTTTCACTTCGTCTCGCTCGCCGAGATGCTCAACACCGCCCACCACCGCCTGCCAGTCGACACCCACGAAACCCAGACGCTCCTCGGCCTCCTCCTCGCGCTCGCCTTTCTCCTCGTCTATTGGCGCTACAAAACCGTCTCCCTCGGAATCGTCCTCCTCCCCATCTGTTTCCTCCTCGGTCTTGTTCCAGCCTTTCACCCCGGCGAGGAGAACACCGCATTCCCCATGATCCACACCGGCTGGATCTTCCTTCACGTCGTCCTGCTTCTCGCCGCCTACGCCGCTCTTTTGCTCTCGCTCCTTGCCTCTCTGCTCTACCTCATCCAGGAGCGACGCCTCAAACAAAAATCCCCCACCCTCGCTTCGCTTCCGCCACTCGAAACCACAGACCAGATCGCTCTCAAGGCTCTCCTCTTCGGCTTGCCATGCATGACCGCAGGCCTGCTTATCGGCTCGCTCATCGCCCAGGCCACCGTGGGCCCATCCTACTTCCGCGACCCCAAGATCCTCCTCGCCTTCGCCATGTGGCTCGTCTACGTCCTGATGATCTACATCCGCCGTCACTCCGGTCTTCGCGGTCGGCGCGCCGTCTATCTATCGAGCTTCGTCTTCCTCATCGTCCTTGCCGTATGGGCTGCCAACCAGTTCTCCTCCGTCCACAGGTTCACCGCGCCATGAGCACGACAACCCAGGGACGCCTAGTCCTCCTCGGCATCAATCACAACACCGCGCCCATCGAGGTTCGCGAGCGCCTCGCCATCCCAGCATCCCGCCTCGCCGAAGCCACTCTCTCGCTCCTTCACCAACCCGGCATCCGCGAAGGCCTCATCCTCTCCACCTGTAATCGCGTCGAACTCCTCACGCTCCAGGACGAAACCAGCGACAGCGCGGACGCAACCCAGCCGCAAGCCCGAACCAGTCTCCTTCGCTTCCTCCACGAATACTTGGCCGTGCCCCCCGATGACCTTCAGCCCCACCTCTACGAATTCCGCGAGCGCGAAGCGGTCCGCCATCTCTTCCGCGTCGCCAGCTCCCTCGACAGCATGGTCGTCGGTGAGCCCCAGATCCTCGGCCAGGTCAAAGAGGCCTACACCATCGCCCGCGAGACCGGCGCCGTCTCGACCCACCTCGAAGCTCTCCTCCAGCGCACGTTCACTGTCGCCAAAAAAATCCGCAGCGAAACCCAGATCGGCTCCAGCTCCGTCTCCATCGCCTCAGTCGCCGTCGACCTTGCCCGCAAGATCTTCGGCTCTCTCTACGGCAAGACAGTTCTCCTCGTAGGCGCAGGCAAAATGTCCGAGCTCGCCGCCCGTCATCTCATCGAACACGGTGCCTCCGCCATCCTCGTCGCCAACCGCACCGAATCTCGAGCCGAAAAGCTGGCAGCCGACTTCGCCAGCCCCACCGTCCATACCGAGGCCGTGTCTTTCGACGATCTCTACGCGCAGACTCCCCGGGCCGACATCGTCATCACCTCCACCGGCGCGCCGCAAAAAATCTTCGGCCGCTCCCACGGCCAGCACTTCCTGCAAAGCCGGCGCAATCGCCCCATGTTCTTCATCGACATCGCCGTTCCCCGCGACGTCGATCCACGCATGAACGAGGTCGAGGGCTGCTTCGTCTACGACATCGATGATCTCCAGCAGGTCGCCGCCGCAAACCTCGCCGACCGCAGCCGCGAAGCCCAGGCTGCCGAGACCATCGTCAGCAGGGAAGTCGAAAAATACCACGAGCGTCTCCAATCCCGCGACGCCGTCCCCGCCATCAAGGCTCTCCAGCAGCAAGCCGAAGAACTCCGCCAGGCCGAACTAGCGCGCTCTCAATCGAAACTAGCCGCGCTCACGCCCGAACAACGCGAAGCCGTCGAAGCGCTCACCCGCTCCCTCACCGCAAAACTTCTCCACCCCCAACTCACCGCTCTCCGCGAATCCACCCGACAAAAAAAGACAGACTAAAACCGGATTTCACCGTTGCGACACCGATCTTAAACCCAGGAAGCAATCTTTAGTTGCGCATAACCGAAATGCGCAAAACCCCTGTATTGACGCGGCTTTGCGCCTGTTACCTTTCGCACTTCATCGCATCTAAAGGGACAGAGGTTGTAATGATCATGCCAAGCTTCAAAGCGCTAACTGTTGGGCTCTCTCTGGTGACGTTCTGCGCGACTGCCTTCGCGCAGAACGCGAACCCGGCCCCCCCGGGAACTATCAATTATGTGGAAGGACAGGCCTCGATCGAAGGCCGCCAACTCAATCCCAGTTCTGCAGGTAACACCACACTTCAAGCCGCACAGGTTCTTGCCACCGCCAACGGTAAAACCGAATTTCTGCTCACGCCCGGAATCTTTGTGCGGCTCGGCGACAATAGCACCGTCCAGATGGTTTCGCCCGATCTCACTCATACTGAGATTCGTCTCGACCGCGGCCACGCAAACGTCGAGGTCGACCAGATCTACGCGCAAAACACGATTCTTGTTGACCTCAAGAACGGTCAGACCCAGCTGCTCAAGACTGGCCTCTATTCGTTCGATGCCGACAACTCGACCGTTCGTGTCTTTGACGGGCAGGCAGCCGTCTATCCTGGAGCCGATCTCCTGGCCAAGGTCAAACCCATCGACGTAAAAGGTGGTCATCAACTCGCCCTCAGCGGAGAACCTCTCAAACCGCAGCGTTTCAACAAAGACGTAGCCCAAGCGGATCCTCTCTTTAAATGGAGCAGCCTCCGCTCAAACTATCTCGGCGAAGCCAACCTCGGTCTGGCCGAAGAGTACGCTGGCTATTCTGGTTTCTATCCTGGCTGGTATTGGGCTGGCGGACCGTTCGGTTATACCTGGCTGCCAGGAGCCGGACTCTTCTGGAATCCATTCGGCTACGGCTTTTATTCCCCCTACTACCTCTACGGAGGAGGCTTCGTCTACGGTCGTGGATTCTACGGCCGTCCCGGCTACGCCTACAGGGGAAGCGTGGCTTCTGCTCACGCCGGACCCGCTGCCGAGGGGGGCTTCGGGGGCTTCCGTGGTGGCGGTGGCGGCGGTCGTCGCTAACCCGCAGTCCGCAAAATCCGTCCAGCCCGCCAACGAAACGGCCGGCTGGACGGTTCTTTTTAGAAAGAGAAATTCGCAGAGAAAAAAATAGTCCGGTTACCGGGCGTCGGCGAGCCGTAAGGTCCGCCGGCCAAAGTCTGCGACTGTCCAAAAAGCGACGAATTCATCACTCCATTCTCCGGACCCCGATTCACAATATTGAATAGGTTGAGCGCGGCCACGACCAACGTCAGACTGTACTTCCGGGGCACGGTCGCGTCCAGCTTCGGCCCCGCCGACCCTCCGCTCAATCCGCGCCCGCTCACACTCGTGTTCTGGCCGGGACCGCCTGCGCCGCTCGATCCCTCCTTCTTCGGTCCAATCCCGATCACCTTGCTGACGCGCAAGTGGAAGATCACATTCGCAGGCCCTGTCCCACGGTTGAAGGGCACAATCGTCTCTCCCTTTCCCGTCGGATTGCTGTCCAGGCACCCAAACGCCGTGGACACCACATCAGCCGCCCCGCACGTTCCGTAGGTAGGCCGGGCATTGAACTGATTGTTTCCTGTGAGATCGCTGCCAATCGAAATGTTATACGGCGTGCCTGACTGCGCCGACAGCAGCGGCGCAATAATCACTCCGTGCGGCGCGGTGTAGGTTGTCAGCAGAAAGAAACGATTATGAATCCCGAACGAAGCCCGTCCATAGTCAAATCCGGGATTCTGAGCGACCGATGGGAAATAGTTCGCGCCCTGCGTATCGCTGTTCGCGTAACTGTACGTATAAGAACTCGTCAGCGAGATCCTTCGAAACCGAAGATTGGCCGTCGTAATAATCTGCCGCTGATTGAAGACACCTCCCGACTGAAATTGATAGTCGTAGGCATTCGGCAATGGTCCCGTAACCGTGTAGGTCGCCGTATTGAACGTAGGCGCGGTCACATTGTTCGTTAGATATTGATGAATCCCCCGCGTAAACAAATATGTCGCATTGAACGTCGCCTTGCCCACTTGCCGGTCCACGCCAACTCCACCCTGCATATTCAGCGCGGCGTGGAAGTGCGGATCAATGTTGTAGAAAGTCGGCGTGCTAGTTGACGCTCCCACTTGCCTAGGCAAGACCGGCCCATTCGGATTATAGAAATCCGGATTATTCACGACATAGCTCTGTTGATTAATTCCATTCTGGTGAATCGTCTGAATCACATAAGGCGTAGCCCCGGGAGAATTCAACGAACCAGGCACGTTGAACCGGTCATAGAACCATCCATATCCCGCACGCACAACGGTTTTTGCCGGCCCTTTGCCCGTTTGCCCCGGAGCCCACGCGAACGCCAGCCGCGGCCCCCAGTCCGCATGATTATGGATCCAGTTCTGCCCCTCAAAGCGAAGCCCCGCACTCAACGTCAAATTCGGCTTCACCCGCCAGTCATCCTGAAAGAACAGAGCCCCGTCAAAAAGAGTTGCTCTGGCCAGCGGATTGTTCACAACGGTCACGTGATACTGATCCGGAGTCCCCGCCAGATAGTGATCTATCGACTGAAAGACGTAATTCCCATTTTCCCCTGACGTTGAATAGTTCGCATCGCGAATAGCATGTAGCCGTGCCCCAAATCTCATCGTATGCAATCCTGCAGTCGCCGTACTATAGTTCTGCAGTTCGAACACGTCCTGATGATCTTGCACCACACTGGAGTTGCTGCCGCCCGTGATGAAAGCTCCCTGAACCGTAATCGTAGGCGTCAGAAAATCTGGCGTCTGGCTGTTGCGAATTCTTTGCCAAAGGAATCGTGTCTCATTAATCAAGTGGGAATTGACGACCACCGAGTCGCCGATCTGCAGACCATTCTGTATGCCGTTACTGTTGTATGCCTGTTCAGCAAGGCTCAGCCCACCCGGACCATTGCCCGTCGCCACCGAACGCGAAAACGACTCCCGAATCGTCAGCGTATTACTCTTGCCAAGCTGCAGATCCACACGCGGATTCAGGTACAGGTAGGAAGAGGGGTTGGGCAGCGCCTGTTGAATGATCGTCGTCGTGTCATTCGGATTCACTGCATTGATGATGCTCTGGTTCTGCCGCTGCATAAAGAACGCATTGAAGAAGGCTGAGGCAGTCTTCGAGAGCGGTCCATTCACATCGCCCTGACCCGAGACCAGATAATAGCTCGGTTGCTCCTGCACCAATGGATTAGCTGTATTGAGCGCCGATGTAGAGCCAAACGAAGAGACGTGTCCGGAGAATTTATCCGAACCCGGCTTAGTAAGAATCTCGATTCGTCCATAACCAATCCGATTGAACTCTGCGGAAAACGGATTCTGATTAATACGAATCTCGCGAATCGAAGACTTCGGCGGAAGTTGCCCACCCTCAAAACCGTCGATGTAAATCTGGCCGCCATTCGGTCCCGCAGCCGGCCCCGCCAACGCTTGCAACTCATTCTGCAGTTGATCGGGATCATCCGACAGCGCATCCAGATCGCTGCCATTCAACACAATCGCCCCGCCATTCTCGTCAGGATTCACGCTCACGCCATTGGTCTTTTCCGTCACCGTAACATCCTGCTGCTGTTCCGCGATCTTGATCGAAACATCCATCTGTCGGGCCTGTCCGGCAACAATCGACACATTGTTCCGCGTTGAAGTCGCAAAACCATCCGCAGTGACCGTGAGCGTGTAAATGCCAGGGGAAATCTCGCGAAAGTTATAAGCCCCATCCTGGCCGGACTTCGTCGTATAGACATTCTTGCCCGCAGCCAGCGAGGCGGAAGCGCCTGGAACAATCGCCCCGCTCGGGTCGAGTACTTGCCCACGCAATCCGCCAACATTTTGTCCCACGGCGGCAACGGTACTGGCAAAGAGAAGTATGAGCCACAAGAAAACATACCTATATAGCATGCGACTGTACCTATGTAGTATTCGACTGTACCACGGAAGCTGCGGAAATGTAGGCCCGATAAGATTGAGAATTTTCAGATCGGAACGGATATCGAAGATCGTTCCCTGTTCAACGTTTAGACAGGGAATTCATTTCACGGTTAGTAAACTTTTTTTGAGATCGACTCCTGTCCGAAAACGAACAGCAACTCAGATCACAAAAATCATGCACCTGTCTCTTCGCATAGTGAATCTTTCTCCTAGGCCCGCCAACATGACGGTAGGAAGGGAAAGAAAACGCACCATGAAAGCGATGCAAGTCAAAAATCACCACGCAAGATCAAACGCTTAGCCTCGCGCAGGTTCCCCAGCCAATACCGGGCGCCGCCGAGGTCCTTGTTCGCGTCCACGCCGTAGGAGTTCCTCCGACCGAGCTCGACAGGTATCCGACCAGTCATTAGCCGCAGACGGCGAAAGCAGTTCCGATCCCCGCATAAAAAACAACTACTTCATCGTGGAACCCAACCAGAAACAACTCTTCGAAGTGGCAAACCTGATCGATGCTGGCAAACTCAAAACATTTGTCAACGCCGCCGTTCCCTTCGACGAAGCGCCACTCGCCTATGCAAGAAAAGTAGAGAATAAGCGGGGCTACGGTAAGGTCGTCGTCACTATCTCCTGATAACTTCTTCCGGGAACAAAACTCAACTCATCCCGTATCCTATACAGGATATGAGTTCAGAGTTTCTCCATCCAAATCGCCCCATCCGCATCGGCAGCCGGGGATCCCAACTCGCCCTCTGGCAGGCGAATCACATCCTCGACGCACTGCGCGAAGCCGGCCACTGCGCCGAAATTGAGATCATCCGCACCACCGGCGATCGCATGCAGCAACCAGGATTTGTACCGCCGCCAAATCTCGACGGCAAGGGCGTCTTCATCAAAGAAATCGAAGAAGCCCTCGAAGAGGGTCGCATCGACCTAGCCGTCCACTCTCTCAAGGACCTTCCCACCAAACTCGCCCCGCAGTTCACCCTCGCTGCCATTCCCAAACGCGCCGACGCCCGCGACGTCTGGGTCTGCGAGCCCTACTGGGCACTTCACACCCTCCCCACCGGAGGCCGCATCGGCACCACCAGCCCTCGCCGCCGAGCTCAGATCCTCGCCCTTCGTCCCGATGTCAGCTTCGTCGAAATTCGCGGCAACATCGACACTCGCCTCCGCAAACTGGATCAGGGTTATTGCGACGCCCTCGTTCTGGCCGCCGCCGGCCTGGATCGTCTCCACCGCACTGAGTCCGTCCACCAGCGCTTCGCCCCTGAGGAAATCTGTCCGGCCCCAGGCCAGGGAGCCCTAGCCCTCGAAACCCGAAGCCCAAACCGCCCCGCAACTCTGAAACCCGACGAAGCCCGCGACGCAGCCATCCGTTGCGCTGTCGCCTTCCTCGACCATCCACACACCCGCTTTGCCACTACGGCCGAACGCATCACACTGGACCACCTCGGTGGCGGCTGCTCGCTTCCCATCGGAGCCCACTGCATCCCACCCGCCATCGAAGCAGGGAAGTGGCGCATGATCGCGCAGGTCGTCTCTCCTGACGGAGAAACCATGATCCAGATCGACACCGAGGCTGCCCACTCAACTACCCCCGAAGCCCTCGGCCGCTGGGTCGCAGACGATCTCATCTCCAAGGGAGCTCTCGACCTCCTCCAAACTCCTGTAGCCTGATCCAATAGACTCTGGAATCTTCCATGTCGGAAGTCATCGACCACGACACCGTCAATCGCAAATTCGACGGTCTCATCGGAGTTCAGGTCCAGGTGGGACCACCGATGAGGATCGAATACCGCAGCATCTTTCTAAAGCGGCTCCAGTAATCTCTGAGAAGCTCGCTTTCGCAAATCAGCTAAGCCACTGCCAGTTCCGGCTCGTGCCGCGTGGTACTGACCCCTGGGTGCTTCCACTCGCCCATGCATCGGCTTAGGAGAGCGGATGCACACCCCTCCCCGCACAAAACGATGATGTCCTTATCAAACGCAAGATCCGTGTCCCAAGGCATAAAACTGATACCACGAGGCGTAAGCTTGGCAAGTACCCAATGGTTGCTAGTCTTCTTCTGAATCCCGCAAGTACAGGTGAACAATGAAGTTGCTGCCATATCCTGCCTCCTTTCCTCGAATTAGTAATTTTTCCAACTGTGCTACATTTTGCATAGTTGCAAGTGGGATGCCAGGTCCGCGTATGTGATGAAGTAGCCTTATTTATCAACGACTCTCCCGTTTCCTCCCTTGGCGCATCGTTGGCTGTTTCCCCAGGAGTGTGAAAACATTTTCACACTCCTAAGGCAAGTAGCCCTGCGTCATGGTTCGTCTTTTATTCGCTCGAATCTTTGCCTATTTGCTCGAAATTTCCGAACCGTCGTCCCTGGTTTGCTAGGCACACGGTGTATTCGGAGCGGTCATGAGTTTGGCAATCGCTTGCACTTCTGAAGGCCGCAAAATCTGCCGTCTAGAATCGCTGAATGTCCTCTCTCCACTCAAGGCGAATTCTCATCACCAGAACCCGCCATCAGGCCTCGGAACTCGCCGCCCAGCTCGAAGCCCTTGGAGCGACCCCGATCCTAATCCCAACTATCGAAATCGTCCCACCCGGCTCCTTCACCGCCCTCGACGCCGCCCTCACTTGTCTCCGCACCTACGATTGGCTCCTCTTCACGAGCGCCAACGCCGTCGAAGCCTTCCACCGCCGCGCCCAGTTCCACCGCCTCAACCAGCTCCCCAAAAAAATCGCCGTCATCGGGCCAGCCACCCTCACCGCCGCCAATGCCATCGGCCTCACAGTCGACCTGGTCCCCTCGCGCTACCTCGCCGAATCCCTCGCCGAATCTCTTATCCCTGAGGCCCCCGGAAAGTCCTTTCTCCTCGTCCGCGCCGCCGAAGCCCGCGACCACCTCCCCGAGACCCTCGCCGCCGCCGGTGCCACCGTCACCATCGCCGAAGCCTATCGCAACCAGATCCCCCCAACCTCTATCCCCGCTCTCCAGCACATCTTCTCTTCACCGGAAAACTACCCCGACGCCATCACCTTTACCAGTGCCTCCACCGCCCGCAACCTCTTCGCCCTCCTTGAAGCTGCGAAACTCACTCTGCCCGCGGCCATCGCGCTCGCCTCAATAGGCCCCATCACCAGCGAGACCCTCCGCGAACTCGGCCACCCTCCCACCATCGAAGCCCCCGAGTCCACCATCCCCGCCCTCATCCAATCCCTGGCCATGCACTTCCGCAGCACCTAAAGACCCCTCAGTGCGAACTCCAGGTCTTATCCTTCGAGTTGCACAGCTTCTCCAGCGTGCAATCCGCACACCGCGGCTTCCGAGCCACACAAACCTTCCGCCCATGATGAATCAGCTCATGCGAAAACGCGATCCAACGGTCCTCCGGAATAATCTTCATCAAATCCCGCTCCACCTTCTCCGGAGTCGTCTCCTTCGTCAACTCGAGCCGCCCCGATAGCCGCATCACATGCGTATCGACCACCACACCCACGGCAATCCCATACCACGACCCCAACACCACATTCCCCGTCTTCCGAGCCACGCCCGGCAGCGTAAGAATCTCTTCCATCGTCTGCGGAACCTTCCCGCCGAAGCTCTCCATCACCACCCGCGCCGCGCCCTTGATCGACTTCGCCTTGTTCCGAAAAAATCCCGTAGTCCGAATCAACTCCTCAAGCTCCGGCAGCGAAGCCGCAGCCATGGCCTTCGGCGTTGGAAACGCCTTGAACAGCGCCGGAGTCACCAGGTTCACTCGCACATCCGTACACTGCGCGCTCAAAATCGTAGCTACCGTCAACTCCCACGCATTCTTATGAGTCAACGCGCAGACCACCCCCGGATAAGTCCGCGCCAGAATCTCCAGAATCGCCGCCACCCGCGCAGGCGAAGTCGCCCTAACAGTCTTTCCCACTTTCTTATCCGTCTTAATCCCAGTCATCCGCCGTCACTTGTCTTATCAGCCTTTATCATCTCTTATCCCTTGTATCACCGTTACGCCTTATATACTTAACCCTTGCATGTCAGAAAAACTCATAGCCCTCCTCATTGGTGCCATCACCGCCGGTGGATACCCCGCAGTCATCCTTCTCATGGCGATCCAGTCCGCCTGCATCCCCATCCCCTCCGAAGTCATCATGCCCCTGGCCGGCGACGCTCTGGCCCACAACCAGTGGGACCTCATCCTCCTAGCAACAGTCGCGTCACTAGCCTCCAACCTCGGCTCCATCCCCGCCTACTGGGTCGGAGCACGCGGTGGACGCCCCATGGTCGAGCGCTACGGCAGCTATCTCCTCCTCAGCCGCCACGACCTCGACCGCGTCGATCACTTCTTCGACCGCTTCGGCTCCATAGCCGTCCTCATCGGCCGCATGCTCCCCATCATCCGCACCTTCATCGCCTTCCCCGCAGGCGTCGCAAAGATGAACCAGTGGAAGTTCCACATCTACACCTTCATCGGCTCCTGGCCCTGGTGCTACGCGCTCGCCTGGGTCGGCATGAAGCTAGGCGCAACCTGGAACTCCGACCCACGTTTCAAAGAAATCTTCCACCGCTTCCACCTCGCGGTCGAACTCGTCCTGGTCGCCGGGTTCCTCTGGTTCGTCATCTCCCACTGGAAAAACCGCATCCGCACCGAAGCCGTTTGAGAATTATGCTCGATAAAAAGATTAGGGGGCTGAAGTCATGAATAAACTCTTATCTTATCGTTTGATTCTCCTCGCGATTGCGGGGATCGTGAACACAGCATGTGCACAAAACAAACAATCGGCCCCGTCTGTTCAAGTTTCTATAGTGCCAGCCTCTTCCGCTAATTCCCCTTCGCTTCCTCCACTTCAGAATCCCGCGACTGAAGAACAGATCCACGAATATCTCCGGCTTAGCGGAGACCTAGATTCTTTCCGGCTTCGCTGGATCGCCGCTGTAGATGAAAACCGTTCCATCGGCGAACCCTATTGGCCGGAGTCATTCTGGACAGCCATCAAAGCAGAGATGCAGAAGACTGATCTCATGCCGATGTTCATCACGGTGTATCAGCACGGCGTCTCAAAGGAATTAATGCAGAAGGTTATTGATACTTACCGAACGCTGGGCACCGCACATTTTCAAGGATCACCCGCATGCTTCAAGTTGGGCGATGCACAATTGGCGATGATGCCAGCCATAGACAAACTAAAACTTGCAAAGACGCAGGAAGTATTGGCCAAAGTTTATGCGGTCTACAAACCGCAGATTAAAGCTGCTCGTGCACGATACCTTGCCGAACACCCAGACTGGGTAGATAAGTAAGCCCAAAGAAGGTGTTGCCATGTTATACTTTTATATAACTAGAGGGATCGCCATGCACACAACGAATCTTCGCAAAGTCGGCGGCTCGATCATGCTCGCCGTCCCACCTGCCATTCTCGACTTGCTCCATCTTGAGGTCGGCGCGACCGTGGGGCTGGCGGTTGATGGAGACCGCCTGATCATCGATCCCAATGTCAAGCCTCACTACACTCTTGCCGAGTTGTTGAAGTCCTCCGATTATTCCCATCCGCCAACCTCGGAAGATAGGGAATGGATCGACGCTCCTGCGGCTGGCAATGAGCTGCTATGAATCGCGGCGATATCTACATGGTGTCGCTCGACCCCACTCACGGGCATGAGCAGCGCGGCCATCGACCGGTGCTGGTCATCTCTCCCACTGCTTTCAATCTCGCCACAAAACTACCTGTCGTCCTCCCGATCACCAGTGGCGGAGAGTTTGCCCGGCGAATCGGATTCGCCGTCCCTCTCACTGGTACCCGAACAACCGGTGTGGTCCGCTGCGATCAACCGCGAGTTCTCGATCTCCACGCGCGCGCCGGTAAGAAAGTAGAGTCGCTGCCATCGGAGATACTCGATGACGTGCTCGCGCGAACTGTCACTCTCTTCCTGTAAACGGCCTTACGCCTTCAGGTCTTCAACTCTCGAAGACCTCAGAACGTCCATCCTTACTTGCTGATCTCCAACTGGCCTCGAATCTCTCCACCGGGATTCGCCTTCGTATGGATGTTGATGTACCACCTCCCGGCCAAAAGTTCCTTCGTCTGTGCCGGAGTCAGCGTTGCCGTTCCGTCGATCGGGCTGACGATCGAACTCATCTTTACTGGAAGCTGCGGCGCGCCATTTGCTCCGGGCGCTGCGGGACCATGAAAATGCGCCGCAGTAGCTGCACCAGTCAACCCGTCAAAGGTCACGTGATATCTGAACTCATTGGTAGTTGTATCCAGCGTTGCGGTCAGCATTCCAGTTCCACCGCTCGTATTCGGCGGAACTTCAAAAGACCCCTTTAAAGTTGCTTTCAGATTCACGGTGGCGGCCTGCGCGGCCATTGATGCCAACGCGAGGATGGATACCACAACAGCTCTTCGAAAATGGCGATTTACGTTGGTCAATTTGTTCTCCTCTGAATCATGGATAAGGCAATCTGCTATTTGGATGTTTGAAATAAACCTGAGGATGTCGCTCTTCCTACGGCACGACCCCTATTTGCTCCCAGCCTGTCCCATAAGAGATACTTAACTTTCCGCCTTACGGAAAAATCGCAGCATAGAAGGGTACCGCGCAGAATGTCGACACGAGAAGCCGCAGCCAACGAAGCGGCCAACATCAAGCCAGCCACAGGAAAACTAGGCGTCATGATCCCCGGCATGGGAGCCGTCGCCACCACACTTATTGCAGGCGTAGAAGCTATCCGCCGCGGCCTCGCCAAACCCATCGGTTCCACCTCGCAGATGAGCACCATCCGCCTCGGCAAGCGCACCGACAACCGCACTCCCCTCATCAAGGACTTCGTCCCCATCGCCAAGCTCGACGACCTCGTCTTCACCGGCTGGGACATCTTCGGCGGCAACCTCTACGACGCCGCCAAAACCGCCCAGGTCCTCGACCGCGACCAGCTCGAGCAGATCAGGCCGTTCCTCCAGTCCATCGAGCCCATGCCCGCCGCCTTCGACCAGCACTACGTCAAGCGCCTCACGGCCAAAAATTCCAAGACCGGCAAGAACAAGTGCGACCTAGCCAACCAGATCCGCAACGACATCGCCGAGTTCAAAACCAAAACCGACCGCCAGGTCATGATCTGGTGCGGTTCCACCGAGATCTACATGGAGCAGGCCCCCGTCCACCAGACCCTGGCCGCATTCGAAAAAGGCCTCGTCGAAGACGACCCCTCCATCACACCGTCCATGCTCTACGCCTGGGCCGCCCTCAAAGAAGGCATCCCCTTCATCAACGGAGCCCCCAACCTCACCGTCGACATCCCTGCGCTCAACGAACTCTCCCGCAAGATGAACGCGCCCATCTGCGGCAAGGACTTCAAGACCGGCCAGACCTTCATCAAGACCGTTCTCGCGCCAGCCTTCAAGGTCCGCAACCTCGGTGTCTCCGGCTGGTACTCCACCAACATCCTCGGCAACCGCGACGGCGAAGTCCTCGACGACCCCGACTCCTTCAAGACCAAGGAAGTCTCCAAGCTCGGCGTCCTCGAGCACATCTTCCAGCCCGAGCTCCACCCCGACCTCTACAAAGACCTCTACCACAAAGTCCGCATCAACTATTACCCGCCGCGCGGTGACAACAAAGAGGGCTGGGACAACATCGACATCTTCGGCTGGCTCGGGTACCCCATGCAACTCAAGGTCGACTTCCTCTGCCGCGACTCCATCCTCGCCGCGCCGCTCGCTCTCGACCTCGTCCTCTTCATGGATCTCGCCGCCCGCACACCAAGCTTGCGCGGCCTCGGAATCCAGGAGTGGCTAAGCTTCTACTTCAAAGACCCTGACTCCGCCCCCGGCGTCTACCCTGAACACGACCTCTTCATCCAGCACATGAAACTCAAAAACACCCTCCGCCACATCATGGGCGAAAGCCTCATCACTCACCTGGGCCTCGACTACTACGGCGAGTAAATTAATTCGCCAGCTTCAGCATGAACAACGGCTGCGAGTCACAATCTCGCAGCCGTTGTCTTCGTTCGAGAAGATCTCTATGAATAGAATCCCAAACGCTAAGGCTGGACCATCGGAATCGCCGCGGCCAGCTGCAGATCAATCAACATAACCAGCCGCCGATCCAACTGGAAAAACAACGCCGTCTTCTTGCCGGAGAGCACGCCGCTGACAATCGGAATGTACTTCAGCCGCAACTGCGCCACCTGCTGATCGACGGTCAACAGGTTACGGGTCAATCCCAAGGCATGATCGTCAGTGAGTGTGCTGTAGTTAGCGGCATATTCCTTAATAGCGCTATACTTCGCATCATTCACCTTCACCAGTTCCGCCGTGTACTGGTCATAAATCGGCCAAAACTTCGTCGCCTCGGTGTCCGTAAGCTGCAGATTGGCAGCAATGATCTGCTTCTTCTGCGACCGGATATCTTTTCTCATCAGGTCGACATCCTGATCAACCGATCCCTGCGCCGCCGGAGTCGTTTGCGTTGAACTCTGACCTCGTGCGCCACTGCTCAAAACCAGAACCGCTGCCACGCTCATCGCCAAAAGCTTTTTCTTAATCACGGGACTCTCCTTAGTCGCACAGATTCGGTGAGGTGCCGGTCTCGACCGGACCTCACATGAGAAGATTTCCCCCGCAGGCCAGCCCTGCCCGCAGCAAAACCATTCCTCTCACTCACCTTCAATGAAAACCCGGATCATCAAACTCGGCCACTGGCAGAAATACCAGATTGACGGAGTTATCACGGTATTGCCCGGCAGCGTTCAAACGCTATTCAAATGCAAATGAGCCATCAGGGGGCAAGATTCTTGTAAACCTTCCCACCCTTCATCACGAACTTCACCTTCCGCACGGCCGTGATATCCACCAGCGGATCACCCTCCACCGCAACGAAATCCGCCTGATATCCGGGCGCAATCGTCCCGATCTCTTTGCCAAGCCCGAGCGACTCCGCCGACACCGAAGTCGCACTCACAATTGCATCCATCGGCTTCTCTCCACCCTCCTGCACCCGATACACAAACTCCTCAGCATTCCGTCCATGCGCCCCAGCCACTGCATCCGTCCCAAACACAATCTTCACGCCATTAGCCCGCGCCCGCTTCAGCACATCGATCGTCGGCGCAAGCCCATTCTCAATCGTCTTCAACTGCGCATCCGTAAACGTAAAACTCTCCCGCTTGTCCAGATAGTTATGCAGCACCAGCAGATTCGGATCGAAGTAAGTCCCACGCTTCACCATCAAGTCCAGCGTCTCGTCTTTCAAAAATGTCCCATGCTCAATCGAAGTGCATCCCGCCACCACCGAAGCCCTCGCCCCCGCATCGCCAATCGCATGAACGATCGTCCGCAGCCCCACGGCCTTCGCCTCCGAGCACACTGCCTGAATCTGCTCGTCGGTCGTAATCTGCCCACCTCCTGCACCCAACCCCGAAGTGGCAAACAGCTTGATAAGGTCCGCGCCATCGGCCTTATTCTTCTGCACCATCTCCCGCAGCTCATCAACGGTAAACGTCTTCTGCTTCTCACCTTCACCAACCACCCCACGAATCTGGTTCAGCGAAGTCAGCACTCGTGGCCCCGGTAGCTCTCCCTGGTTAATCCGATCACGCACCGGCCCATCCGGCGCAGACCCCACGCTTTGCACCGTGGTAAAACCATCCTGCAACTCCATCCACGCATCTGCCGCGTCGTACAAGACGCTATCCTCAGGCTTACCTGAAGCGACAGATTTATTGTTCGCATCCATGTGCCACTCCAGGTGCACATGCGTATCGATCCATCCCGGCATCACCGTCAGCCCGGTCAGATCGTAGTCAACCTTGGCCTTCCCCGGCCCTACAGAAATAATCCGCCCACCCTCAATCACAATCTGCTGGTTCTTGAGCACCCCACCCTTGCCGTCAAGAAGAACATTCGTCTGCAGAACAATCCTGTCCTGCGCAAAAGCCATCACAGAAAAAAATAGAACCAGTAAAAATCGCATGAGCCGATTGTATTGCCCCGGTCCTCCCTCCCGACAAAACATTCAAGGCAGATCGAGCGACCCATCTTTCAACGAGACACCGGTAATTCGCTTCGCGCGACCCGCCTGCAAATACCAGAAGATCTTCGCCGCTGCCGCATCCGGCGAAAGCCCACCCGCGCCGATATTCGAAACACAGTTCCGGTCAGCATCCGTCCGGTCGGCACGTGGGCCCCAAGTGATATAAGCCCCAAGGCTCGCCGGCGAAGAAAGTCCCGGCCGCTCACCAATCAGGACAAGGCTCAAACGAGCCCCAAGAAGATCCCCAATCGCATCGCCGATCGCGACTCTGCCATGTCGCACCGACGCCAGCGGCCCCATCGTCCATCCCGCCGAAAGCAGCAAAGGCAGAAGCTCATGCAATAAAGGAATCGCATGACGTTCGATCGCCAGAGCTGAAAGTCCATCCGCAACCACAATCGACAAATCGTAGGACCCAACCCGAAGCCGCGCAACCGAATCCGCAGCGAGAGCCCGCCCAAGATCCGGCCTACGCAAATAAGTTGTCCTGTCCGTTGCCATCGTCTCAAGCTGCACCACAGAGATTCCAGCTTCAACCATCACCGGCAACTCATCCCGCATGCGTTGCTCAAACGAAGCCAGATGCAGCTCCGCACGCACCGCATCGCGAGCCTGAGCATGCGCAAGTTGAAAGCTGAGCACCTCGCCCGTCGCAAGGCTATGGCCAGTTGTCGGCAACGAGACCCGTGCGGGAGTGTAATCACGCAGATTGAACCCTGAACTCCGAATCAGATTCGCCATGCGCGTTAGCCCTCACGCCGAAGCAGCAGGTGTGTCGGCAATTCGAGTCGCCGCGGAATATCGCTCCGCAACCACTCTTCAAACTCCGGCGCCGGACGCAGCCCAAGCACCGAACGAAGGTACAGCGCGTCATGAAACGAAGTGCTCTGGTACTGAAGCATCACATCATCCGCGCCCGGAACCCCCATGATGTAGTTGACGCCCGCCACCCCCAGCAAAGTCAGAAGCGTGTCCATATCATCCTGGTCCGCCTCCGCATGATTCGTATAGCAAACATCGCAACCCATCGGCAGCCCCAGCAGCTTCCCGCAGAAGTGATCTTCCAGCCCCGCCCGCAAAATCTGCTTGCCATCATATAGATACTCAGGTCCGATAAACCCCACAACGGTATTCACCAGCATCGGAGAAAACCTCCGCGCCACCGCATAGGCCCGAGCCTCGCAAGTCTGCTGGTCCACTCCATGATGCGCATTAGCCGAAAGCGCACTACCCTGACCGGTCTCGAAGTACATCACGTTTTCTCCCACGGTGCTTCGTCGCAACTCACGCGCCGCACAATGAGCTTCATCCAGCAGCGCAAGGCTTACCCCAAACGAACTATTCGCAAGTTCCGTACCCGCAATTGACTGGAACACCAAATCCACCGGCGCACCCTGTTCAAGAGCAGCAAGCTGCGTCGTAACATGCGCCAGCACACAGCTCTGCGTCGGTATCGAATACCGTTCACGAATCATATCGATCAGTCGAAGCAAGTTGATCGTGCTCGAAACGCTATCCCCCGCAGGATTAATTCCAATCACGGCATCACCAGAACCGAGCAGCAGTCCATCGATAATCGCAGCAGCGATGCCGACCGGATCGTCCGTCGGATGGTTTGGCTGCAACCGAGTCGAAAGTCTTCCAGTCAAACCGACGGTCGTGCGAAAACGCGTAACGACAGAGATCTTCCGCGCGACAGCAACGAGATCCTGCACCCGCATCAGCTTCGAAACCGCCGCCACCATCTCGGGCGTCAATCCAGGACAGACCGCAGACAAAACTTCAGTGGTCGCCTCGTCCGAGAGCAGCCAATCGCGAAAGCCGCCAACCGTGAGGCTCGCAATCGGCGCAAACGCAGTTGCATCGTGAGTGTCGACGATAAGCCGCGTCACCTCATCGCTCTCATAAGGAACAATCGCTTCAGCCAAAAAAACTGACAGCGGAAGATCCGCAAGAGCCATCTGTGCCGCCACGCGCTCAACCGCGCTCTTTGCGGCGACGCCTGCCAACTCATCGCCGGAGCGCGCGGGAGTCGCCTTCGCAAGCAGATCCTTAAGATCGCGGAAGATATAGGTGACGCTGTCGATGGTGTGCTGCAGAAGCAAGACGATCCTCGCGACTGTGGATTTGCTGGGTGCAGTCTACTCCACGACCTCCATCAGCTTCGCCCACAGCCCTTTCGTACCCGCGTCGGTCTTCGCCGAAACTGCCAGCACATCGTCCACCCCATGCGCCTTCTTCAGCGCAGCCACCGATTTGGCCAGTTGATTATTCGATAGCCGATCCGCCTTCGTCCCCACCACCAGAAACGGCCGTTGCGTCTGCTTCAAGTAAGTAATCAACTGACTATCATTCTCCTGCGGAGGAATATTCGTATCCACCAGGCACACGCAGAGCGCCAGAGTCTCCCGCTCTGCCAGATAAGGCTCAATAAACTTAGGCCACTCCGCCGAGATTGACTTCGAGATCTTCGCATACCCATACCCAGGCAAATCCGCAAAGATCAACGTCGGCCTGACCTTCATCTTTTCGCCCGCGCCCTCATGCAGTGCAAAAAAATTGATCGCCCTTGTCCTGCCCGGGGTCGACGACACCTTCGCCTCACGCGACCCCAGCAGGGAATTGATCAGCGAAGACTTACCAACATTCGAACGCCCCAGAAACGCCACCTCAGGTGCGCCAAACGTCTTCGCTTCGGCAGGGAAGTGCGCAACATCCGTCGCAGATAACAAAAAAACTGGATTCAGCCGCATGAACCCAGTCTACCTGTCCGCACGTTTCTGCCCCCGTTCAGCTTTTGGGGCAAAAAAAGGCACCTACCCTTGTACGAACGAGCAGGTGCCGCACCGCGTCAAGCTTATTGTGGAGGCGCAGCAGGAGCTGCATCTGCGGGCACTACATTAGGCGTTACCGTAATCGAAACCGGGGCGGTCAGGTGAAAGCTTATGGTCGACTCCGAAGGAATCACGACGTCCTTATTTCCGGTGAACGCTGCTCCCGCAGTACCGGCACCCGCTCCAATCAGGCCGCCGATCAAGGCACCCTTGCCGCCGCCCGCCAGGCCGCCGATAAGCGCTCCGCCGCCAGCTCCGCCACCGATGAACCCGGCGGTGCGTTTGCCCTTGCCGGACTGTTCCTTCTCATACTCGGACACACTCACTCGCATTCCGGAGATCTCAGTCACCTGGATCCCCAACGCGCCCGATCCCTTGAACCTGCCTTGGCCCTTCGAAGCGACCACCGTCCCCGCCACGTGCGCTCCCCGCGGGAAGATAACGGCACCGTGAGAACCCTTCACGGACTGGTATAACACTCCCGTAAACGGGTCTCCTACACTATTCCTGCTCGCTCTCAACTCCTCAGTGATGGTTACCACCACCGGAGTGCCCGCAGTTGCCGTAATCTTCACTGGCTCGGGCGGTGGGGGAGGAGGAGCCGGCATCGCAACTGGGGCTGCCACCGGTGCCGGCATGGGAGCCGTAGCTGGAGCCGCATTCGAGGCCATCCCAGGCGCTGGTGCCGTAGCCGGAGAACCCGCCGGAGCCGCTGCTGGTGCAGGAGCTGCCGCTGGTGCCGCTGCATCCGGACTCGCGCTCGCAGTCGGTGAAGCGGCCGGAGCCGATGCGGGTGTTGAACTCTTGCACCCGCCCAAAAACAACGTTGCTGAAAAAACAATACCTGCGGTAAACGACAAGGACCCCAAGCGCATGACGACTCTCTCCTTGTGTAGTTTCGATTGAAAACAATCTACTCGCATCGTGTAGTCTTCCGCAACCGCAACCCACCTTCCGGTCGCCTCAGCGAAGAGGATATTTCCAAAGAAATCCACAGCCCCGAACAAAGTTGAATAACAGCTGCTTCATGAAACCAAAATGATTTCATCCCGCAGCACCACTGCGGTCGAACCTGCTTGATCAGCCCAATGACGCAGCCGATTCGTCGCCCTGCACCGGCCAATGCCACCTAAACAAAGCAGAATCCGTAGTTACAACCGCCAAACCGCCTCGATACGCAAAATGATCCGCCCGGTAACGTCCAACCGGTCGCACCTCGCCGTACAGAAGTTTTTGCCCCTATGAATGACCCAAAAGTATCACGAGCAATTAAGCAACAGAATCGCCAACCTCGGTTATGCTCCATCATGAGATGTTCTTTCAGCTCACTTCTACGTTATCTTCCTCTCAGAGGGCGATTAGCCTCCAACAGGATTCTGTAAGCTTGATGATTTCGATGCCTTCTCGGTCTTCTGCAATCGACTTGCAATCAGGTACTATTTCCCGAACTCTGTCGAGTCGTTACGACTGCGATCTCCCCCTGGTCACCTCAACCTGTCGCACCGGTATCTACCTTGAATAGCAAACCGAACCATAACCTTTCGGAGGGAACACCCATGATTGGCAACTATTCCGCCCGCCTGACGGGCTCCAAGCGAAATCTGCTCGCGCTGCTGGCTTCGAGCGTCATATTTTCCGCAGGCTGCGCGAATATGTCGACCACGGCCCCCGCGTCCAACCCCCTCGCCACAGCTGCGACCCTCAGCGGAAAAATCCACGGCGGAAATCAGCCGGTGTTTGGTGCCACTGTCACTCTCTGGTACGCCGGCCAGAATGGTTCGCCGACCTTCGCCCCAACCCCGGCGGCCACTACCACAACCGACAGCACAGGCTCCTTTTCCTTCATCCGCGATCTCACCCCTGGCGATACAACGACCGGCAATACCTATTCCTGCCCTAAGTCGCCCAATCCGCTGGTCTACGTCGTAGCCAAGGGCGGCAACACGCAGCCCAACAACCCCTCCCAGACCAACAGCGCCGCCGCCTTCGTGGGGATCTACGGCACCTGCACCGACCTCGGTCCCTCGAACTTCGTCTATCTGAGCGAGGTCACAACCACCGCTACGATGGCCGCGATGCAGCAGTTCTTCAATCCTGTTGCCGAGACCTTTTCGGCTGACGGCACTGGCCAGCAGGCGGTAATTGTCAGCAACATTCCCAACACGATCGCCCTTCTTGCGAGTGCGGCAACCGGCCAAGCCGTCGGTTTCACGAACTTGGGGACTGCAAACAGCACCACCGCGAATCACAACGTCAACATCAATTCCACGGTCACAGTCACGGCGACCCCGGAAGTGAGCAAGCTCAACCTGATCGCGAACATTATCTCCGCCTGCATTAACGCTGCCAGCTCGACGGCGACCCCATGCACCACGCTCTTTGGAGCTGCTGTGCCGCCCCCGGCTACAAATGTCACCTCATTCAATAGCAGCATGCCTGCACCGACCGACACCCTCCAGGCGCTCTATTACATGTTCACCAACCCAACAAGTTCCACCTCCGCCAGCTCTCTCACCACAACAAACATCAATACGCTCTTCGGTCTCGCTGGTGGCGTCGGCGCTCCTTACGTCCCTTCTCTCAGTCCCGCTCCCACTGACTGGACCCTCAGCATCGCTTATTCCAGCACCAGCACCTGCGGAACAGGATCTGGCGGAACCGGTGCATTCATAAGCTCGCCGAAGGACATAGCTATCGACTCCTTCAACAACGTCTGGTTCATCAACTCACAGAATGCCGGAAATCTCTCTGAACTCGCCTCTAACGGAGAACCCGCAACCTGCGTCAATCTCGATTCCGGTGCTGGTTCGGCTATCACACTAGACTCGAATTATGGTGTCTGGGTTGCTGCAGGATCGACGATGTACCGCTATACCCCCGGCGGTCTTAGCAACAATCAGGGATTGGCGGCAGGCACCCTCGCATTTCCGGCGGTCGGGACACCTCTGACAACAACAGCCGATGGTGTGGGGAACGTCTACTTCACCAGTGTCGCCGGCACCGTCGGTTCTCTCTATCAACTTGCGGGTGCAGCTACCTCCGCATCCACAGTCACTCCGCTTCAGATCTCCAACCTCGTCGGCACCAACCCAGCCCGCGCGATGCCTGACATCACCAAAGGTAAAGCGGCTCTGGGAAATATCTGGGTCACCTCTGGTTCGACTACCGTCGCTCAGGTCGGCGCCGGGACCGGATCGGGTTCCCTGAACGGCTTCATCACGACACCGCACACGGTGTTCTCTAGCGGATCTTCCTACGGCCTGTCCATGAACAAAGGGAACAACGTCTTCGTCGCTGCAAGTGATACCGGGGAAGTCAATCAACTCGCTTTCGACGGCACTTCGTCGTGGACTACCGCGAACAATTGGCCCTATACGGCTTCCACAGCCGGAATCTCCAGCCCGACGTTTATCTCCACGGACCCTCGGAATAACACCTGGCTCCCGAACAACACAAACGGTACTTCGACCGGGAGTGTCAGCGAGATCACCGGTAACCCCAATCCGCTCTCTCCCTCCACTGGCTTCCAGAAGGGCTCTACTTACCTGAACTCAGGTCGCGTCCTGGCGATCGATCAGGCTGGAAACGTCTGGATCGGCGGCGACGGCAACGGCTTCATCACCGAAATCGTCGGCGAATCGGTTCCCGTCTTTACTCCAGTCGCGGTTGGTTTGTTGAACGGCCGTTTCCAGAGCATCCCCTAAGCGATCCATCAACAATCAGCCCCGGAGAGCATCACTCTCCGGGGCTTTTTCATGTTCTCAAAAGATGTCGCCAAGCTTAGCTCGATCCCTTGAGCCCTTTCTACTGTTTCTCCAGGCTGAACACCCTCTCCATCTCCATCCACCAGTATTGGCGCGACTCCGTTCCCGGAAGCTGCTTTTGAAATCCGTGCATGATCGCCTCCCACTCCTGCACCTTCGCATTCGCCAGATCCTTCGCCGCCTTGGTCGACATCGAAAACGAATCATTCACATCCATAATCATGAACATCCTCGTTCCCAGCAGATAGATCTCCATCTCAACCACACCAGCGTCGAGCAGGCTCTGCTTCACCTCCGGCCATATCTTCACGTGATAGCGTTTGTACTCCGCAATCGCTGTCGCATCGTCCTTCAAGTCCAGCGTTAAGCAATGACGTGGCATCGTCCCTCCACAGACTTATCTTGCAACCGCTCCGCAGCCGCGGTCCTTTCGAAGACTATCATCGCCAATCGCAATCGCCATCTTTCGCCCGGTCTTCCCGGCATCGAAAGTGGCAGCCCGTCAGCGAAAACTCATGAGGTAAAGTTAGAAACAGGTTCGTGGCTCGCATCTCGAACCCCGGCCAACTTCCTCATGGGTACGCAGAGCTCTTCACCCCTCCTTCGCACCACTTGCCTCTTGCGCCCACTCGCGCTCCTGCTCTTTCTCGTCTCGCTACAAGGCGCAACCGCTCAAACGTCCGCTCTCACCGTCCCCATCCTTCTTCCTTCCGCCATCGTCTTCGACAACGCAGGCAATCTCTACCTCGCCGAAACCGCCAGCCACCTCATTAGAAAAGTCGACACTACCGGCCAGATCACCACCATCGCCGGGACCGGAACCCAGGGCTTCTCCGGCGACAACGGCCCTGCCACCACCGCCGCCCTCGACTCGCCCCAGGGGCTAACGCTAGACTTCGTCGGCAACCTTTACGTCGCCGACACCCATAACCACCGAATCCGTCGCATCGACGCCACCACTGGCATCATCACAACCATCGCGGGCACCGGCACACCTGGTTTCTCTGGAGACAACGCAGCCGCCATCGCGGCCCGGATCAACCTCCCCACTGCACTCGCATTCGACAGCAACAACAATCTCTACGTCGCCGACACGGGCAATCATCGCATCCGCAAAATTTCCGCCTCCACCAACGTCATCACCACCCTCGCCGGCAGCGGCACGCAAGGATTCTCCGGAGACACAGGCCTAGCCATCGCGGCCGCCATTGACTCCCCTACCGGCCTCGCCCTCGATTCCACCAGCAACCTCTATCTCGCCGACACCCACAACCACCGCATTCGCCGCATCGACGCCACCACCGGCATCATCACCACCATAGCCGGCACAGGCACCCCCGGCTTCTCCGGCGATACCGCAGCCGCAACTACCGCAACCCTTGCCCTCCCACACGGCCTCACCATCGACGCCGCGGGCAATCTCTACCTAGCCGACACTGCCAACCACCGCATCCGCCGCATCGATGCCACCACCGGCATCATCACCACCATCGCCGGCAACGGCACCCAGACCTTCGCCGGCGACAACGCCCCCGCAACCACCGCATCGCTCGACTCGCCCCGCAGCACCGCCCTCTCTCCCTCCACCCTCGTCACCCTCGCCGACACCAACAACCAGCGCATCCGTCAACTCACCGCCGGCCCAGCCCCAGCCACGACCATCCAGACCATCGCCGGCATCGGTGTCACCATCCCAGGAGCCCTTACCCTCACCGCCCCCTCCGTCATCGGCTACGGAACCGGCCAACTCACCGCCACGCTCGCCTCCGCCACCTCAGCCACCGGATCCATCACTTTCTTCGACACCACCTCCACCCTCGGCACAGCACCTCTCGCCTCTAACGCCTCTACAATCTCTACCGCCACCCTCCCCGCCGGCATTTACAGCATCACCGCCACCTACGCCGGCGACCAGACACACCTCGCCGCACAAGCTCTCACACTCCCCCTCACCATCGCCCCGAAGCAACTCACCGCAAACCTCGCTTCCAGCACTCTCTTCTACGGCCAACCGATCCCCACCATCACAGCCACTCTCAACGGAGTCCTGCCGCAAGACACCGCCAGCCTCACCGCCGCCTTTACCACCCCAGCCACCACCCTTGCCTCCGCCGGAACCTATCCCATTACCGCCGTTCTCACCGGTTCCGCAGCAGGGAACTACGCCCTCGCACCCATCTCCGCCACCCTGACCATCAACCCCGCGCCCACCGGCGTCACGCTAACCGACAACCTCATCCCCAACGCCGCTACCGGCTCCTCCGTCACGTTCACCGCCACAGTCACCAGCTCCACCGCTCCAAATCCCACCGGCTCCATCACGATTCTCGACAACGGAACTCCCATCTCCACGCAACCCCTCAACAATGACGTCGCGATCTTCACCATCTCATCCCTCACCCAGGGCTCCCACTCCTACACCGCCCAATTCGCCGGCAGCACTAACTTCGCCTCCAGCGTCTCTACTCCTCAACTCATCACCGCAGGCCCCACCGGCCCCACACCCGACTTCACCCTCGCCCCCGCCGGAACCACCTCGCAGACCATCCTCTCCGGCAGTTCCGCCAGCTTTACCTTCACGGCCGCATTTCAAGGCAACCTGTCGAGCCCAATCACCCTGGCCGCTACTGGCCTTCCCAACCTGGCAACTGCCTCATTCAACCCACCTGTCATTCCGCCCGGCACCACCAACCCCACCTTCACCCTCACGATCGCCACCCCTAACACCGTCGCAAGATACCAGTCCCCAAAAACTCAACCCATACTCTGGGCGCTCCTCCTCAGTCCGCTGGCGCTCCTCGCGAAGCGCTCACGCAAAGCGACCAAGCTCCTGTCCCTAACCCTGCTCAGCGCCACTCTTATGTTGGCGAACGGTTGTGGAGACCGCATCAACACCGCCGACGCCGAAGCACTATCCGCCAAACCCTACACCATCACCGTAACCGGCACCGCCACAACAGCAGCCGGAACAATCCTCCAGCACACCGCAACCGTAACCCTCCTCCTCGAACAGACGCAGTAGTCTCTGTACTCTGGAAGAACGCTGTCAACTGGATCAAAGCACACAGTCTTATCGTGAGCAGCGCAGCGGAGAATCGGCAACCCTATCCCGGTCCCAACATCCGCAACAGAAAAAACACCACCACCCCCACAAAAAACACGAGTGCCATTCGAATCCCAGGCTCCCGGTTCACCTCCGGTACCAGATCCGTCGCTGCCACATAAAACGTCACCCCGGCCGACACAGGCAGCCCCACCTTCACCCAGCCAGGCTCCAGGTTAATCACCAGCACTCCAAGCACTGTCATCGCCCCCAGAAATAGCGCCGAGTTCAGCGCCGCCTTCGCACCCCGCCCCCCTGCGAGCATTACGCTCGCCATCGTAAATCCCTCCGGAACCTTATGCAGAAACACCGCAAAGAACAGCACCCACCCAAGCCAATTCGAAAGCACGAATCCGGACCCAATCGCCACTCCATCAAAAAAAGTATGGGTAGCCAGCCCCAGCAACACCGAATAACTCGTCTTCGCCGAAAGAAACTCATGGTCATGCGTCTCTTCGCCAAAATGAAAGTGCGGCACCAGCGTATGTTCCAGCAGATGCACCCCGCAGTACCCCACCAGCATCAGCAGCGCCGCCCATCGCGGATTCACCTGCATTCCCTCGGGCACCATCTCCACCAGCGCCGCCGACAGCATAAAACCGGCGCCCAGCGCCACAAAATATCGCAGCGCCTTCGCTGAAGGCGACCTCTTCACCAGCAGAAATCCACCCAGATAATCCGCCAGTCCCGCCACCAGCCCCAGCGTCAGGCTCAGCCATAATGCAGACATTGGCTAACCCCTCCGCCGCAACGTCAACTCACGAACAAACCACTCGCTGCCATCCACAAACCCACTCATTTTCTTCATCGTCTAACGATTCTATCCGGCTTCGCCTCACCCGTCTCCGCCCCTCGGCTCTCTCGCGACAGCAGGAACACCACCCCCAGCCCGCACAGCAGCACAAATCCCTCCAGCCGCTCCGACAACCTGTGCAGCCGCTCAAAATCTACGCGCCCCGGATTCTCCAGCGAAGCCGTCTCCACCTCGCCACCCGCCAGCGCACGATCCACCTCCATCGCCGGCAGCACGCGAAACTGCGAGTAAGCCGTCACCACCAGCATCAGCCCCGTCAGCACCAATCCCTGCCGAAGCCCCACCCGCGCCGAATCCTCAGCCCGCGTCCACAACCATCCCGTCCCCAAACAAAAGACCACGCCCCCCACCAACCCAATCCAGTGCAGCACGCGCAACGTCCCGCCCACCACCAACCCCGCCTCATGCGCGCTAGCCAAACTCCCAAACGCCACCGGCGCCACCACAAAAGCAAAGAACGCCAAACCGCCAACCCACGCCACCATCGCATACAGCCGCAAAGCCCGCACCAAGGTCTGCATCCTAAACCGAATCCCTCCCGATCAACCGCCGAATCCGTTCCTTCATCGGAGGATGCGTCGAAAATAAACTCGCAATCCCTCCACTCCCCAGCAGCGGAGCCACAATAAACAGGTGCGCATTCGACGGCGAAGCCTCCATCGGAATCCGCTTCGAATAAGCATCCAGCTTCTGTAGCGCCCGCGCCAGCGCATAAGGATTCCCCGTCGTCGCCGCGCCCGTAGCATCCGCCTCATACTCCCGCGAACGCGAGATCGCCAGCTGAATAAGCGAAGCAGCAATCGGAGCCACAATAATCATCAGCAGCGCTCCCAACCCTCCACCGCCACGCTCCCTGCTGCGTCCTCCCCCTCCGCCTCCCCCAAACAGCGAAGCCCAATACCCCATCCGCGCCACCATCGTAATCGCCCCCGCCAGCGTAGCCGCAATCGAGCTCGTCAGAATGTCCCGGTTCTTCACATGCCCCAACTCATGCGCCAGCACACCTTCCAACTCCTCATCATCCAGCAACTCAAGAATCCCCTGCGTCATCGCCACCGATGCATGCTGCGGATTCCTTCCCGTAGCAAACGCATTCGGGGACTCCGTCGGCAGCACATACATCTTCGGCATCGGCAACCCCTGCTTCGCCGTCAGCCGCTCCACCGCCGCATAAGCCCGCGGCAATTCCTCCCGCGTCACCGCCTGCGCGCTATACATCTTCAACGCGATCTTGTCGGAGAAGAAGTAGGTCCCAAAATTAAACGCAACCGAAATCAGGAACGCCAGAACCATCCCGTTCTGCCCGCCGAAGTAACCCCCAATCAGAATCAACAGCAACGTCAACCCAACCAGCAGCAAAGTCGATTTGAACGTATTCATTGCAGCACCTCACGCAAATCATCACGCAATCGGGCCCACTGTTTTAGACTCCTCGACTGCGCGTCCGCCGCGCTGCAAGGCTCGCCGCAATACTACCTCCAGCGCAGCCTTTTGCTCCAAGTACTCGCTTTCACTCAATTTGTCCTGCAGCCTGTCCGTCTCCAAAGCAAATAGTTCTTCCTTCATCGCTGCCAGCAGGGAATCGCCCCCAGGCGTCACAACGCCTCCGCCCGCATAACCACCAGCCGAAGAAGCAACCGCCACAGCCGGAGCAGGCCCATTCCTCAACATAATCCCCGCGCCCACAGCCATCGCCAAGCCAAGCCCACCCAGAATCCACCACTTATACTTCGCCCACGGATCGTTCGTCCCCTCCGGATCAATCGGAGTTCCCAAACCACCGCCCGGCCGCGTATCCGTAGCCGCCGAACCCGCGGCCCCCGCAGCTGGAGCACCAGCCGTTGCCCCACCGTCACTCGCCGCAGCCGCCGCGCCCGTGTCCCTTGGCAACTGCCCCACACCGGAAACCGTAAAGTCCACCGGCTGCGAAGGCGCGACATTCCGCGCCACAAAAGTCTGCGCAGTCGTATCTTCCGTTACCGGGGTATAGGGAGAAGAAGTCCCCGGATTAAAGTCATGCTCTTCGGCATCATCACGGCAATCGTGTCCGTCGCCGTCGTCATCCGCGGAGAAAACTTGATGTTCCCGCTGTAAGGCAGCCTGAACGAAATCTGAAACCGCGTCTCTCCCGGCCGTATCGGAAAAATAAATGCGTAGTGATTTGCATCTCCCAGCGGCACCGGCGAAGCCTGCACCGGCATCCCACCCGGAGCCAACGCCGCCGACCCCTCTACCACCGCGCCGTCCGGCAGATAAAACTCAAACGGCCTATCGCTGAACTGCGTCAATGGAGGGTTCGACTCGTTCTTCACAAAGAAATTCTCGACGACATGCAGAACTTTCCCACTCTCATCGGTCTGCATGTGCATCACATCGGCCTCGGTGCTCACACCCTTCACCTTCGCCGCGGCATTAAACACCTCAACCTCAACCGACTCCGTCCCCGGAGGCGCAGGCCGAAAATAATTAGCCTTATCGTGTGTCACCCGCACCAGGTGAATCCCGCTATCCCCCGCCGGGATCTCCAGCTTGAACCGTCCCCGCGCATCCGTCTTCGTCCGCGCCGCCTCCTGCATCCCCTGCTGCAGCTTAATCAGCACCACATCATCGCCCGCCGAAGGCTTGTTCGTCGTCTTATTCGTAACAACGCCCGTAATCGAATCCGCAAAAGCAAAACCCGAACAAACCACCGCCAAAGCAGCAGCAAAACCAACACGTCGAAGAGAAAAAGGGAAGAGGTTCACCCATTAAGTCTACGTCAAATGAGCTCAGAACAGTGCAATCCACGCCTCGCTCTCGATAGGCAGAATCTGTATCGCGCTGCAAGCACTGCACCCGTCACCGCCCGGTCTGCATCGCCCACGCAGATAACTCTTCCTTCGACCGGATCTTCTGCGCCAGGAAGGCATCCAGCAGACTCCTCGTATTCACAGCGGAAA
Source organism: uncultured Acidobacteriaceae bacterium (assembly GCA_963841335.1). Lineage (GTDB taxonomy): Bacteria > Acidobacteriota > Terriglobia > Terriglobales > Acidobacteriaceae > Edaphobacter. The sequence continues at coordinate 756,173 of CAWJCF010000002.1, forward strand.
ACGGCGCATCAATCCGGGCCCCCGTATGCTGCTCGGGCAGCTTCACAACATACGCCGGACGTTCATCGAACTGTCCGCCTCCGCTGGCTACCTCTTCCTCCTTCGTCCACTCCGGAGCATCCTCCCACAACAACTTCGTGCGCCACGAGTGGTCCGCCATCACAACAATCGTGGAGGAGTCCCATTCTCCGTTCTCCTCCAGCTTCGACCGCACGTGTTTCAGATAGACATCCGCGAGCGCAAGATTATCCAAATAGTCGGAATGCGTCACCGAAAACTGCTGCTTCTTTCGATCGTAGATCCCGTAAGGATGAGGAATTGGCATATGAATCAGAACGAAGCCGGCCGTCTTGTCCTCCAGCATCCGGTCTGCGGCATCCGCGAGAGCCAGGTAGTCGGAAAGATGCTGTCGCGTATCGAGATCGTCATCGTCCAGCCTCACGGACTCCGGAAACAAAGAGGCAACGTGAACCCCCATTCCAGAGCCGAAGAAGCGCATCCAGGGTCTCATCATATTGGACTGCAGCGGAGCCCCAGGCACCATCCCGTTTTCGGCTGAGTAGCCATACGTCCAGAAGCAGCGATCCACCACATGAGGCAGGATGCGGCAATAAGGGTTATACCAACCCGCGACCGCAGTGCGGTAGTTCAGATTCAGCGCGTCCTGAAAGACAGTGTCATGCTCGTCAAGCCCATGCCACGTCCCCGTGCGAGGATCATGAAGCGAGAGTTCTCTCCCATTCGACGATGGACGAATCTCATCCACAGCCGCGCCCGTAAGCAACGCCGGTAAAACCATCTCGGTCCGGATCCCCGCCGGAATCGTATGAGTGAAGACCGTCGCCTGCGCAGCCAACGCATCGAACGCAGGCAGTTGAAGCCCCGGAAATCGGTGTTCGTACACCTGCATATAAGACAACTCATCAAACAGGATCCAGATGACCCTCGGTCTGCCCGCCGGCGCCCGCTGGTCTTGCATCGCAGCCAGCACCGGCCTCTCGTTGAGCGAGCGTGCCTGCCAACTCAGCCATCCGTATTGAGACAGAATCGCGAGCCCATAAAAACCCGAGAACAAAAACAGAGTCGTAGCAAGCTCTTCAACCTGTTCAAACTTCCGTTCGAACTCCGACCGCCACAGCACCAGCAGGACTGGAAACACAGACAGCCCCAGACCCAATACCAAAACGCTCACCCCGTGAGGGATAGAAGTGTGCTTCACGAAATACCAGTTTTTGACCTGCACCCACGGCGCCAAGCCGATGATCGCGCACCATACCGCGATCCGCAGCCTCCCGCGCGCAAGAATCAAAACCGCCGTCAGCAGCAGCCAAAAAACGCAGAAATCTAAAATGGGGGCCAGGAAGAGCTGGAACGGCGATCCATCCCAGTGATAGATCGAGTCGTGGGTCGAGCTAATGAGTGGACCCATCAACCAAAGCAAATAGATTGTAGTGACGCCGAGCGCGGCGCTTGCGGATCTCAAGTAGTCTTTCAATTTTCTTAAATTGAGCCCTTGTGCTCCATCTTTCCCGGCCATAATATGCCAGCCGGACCAGTCTTTTCCCTCAAATTTCAAAAACTGTTGTTTTATGAGTAACCTTAAGTGTTCCTTCTCCGTCCGACCACGCCCCTTGCCTCCAGCGCCTCCATCTCCGCAATCACCCGAGCCGCTTCATCCTCCAGCCCTGTACGCTGCTCCGCATAATCCTGCTCGGGATACTTCCCAGCCTGATACTCAAAGTTCAAATCCCGCAGATTCTCGTAGATAACATCCTTCCGCTCCCGCAGATAGTCCACCCGTGTCTTATCCGCCTGCACAAAAGGGGTTTTCTCCGGCCAAAACATATACCCGAACACCATCAGCGTCAGCACAACCCCTGCAATCATCCCCATCGTCAGTACTCCGTCTCCCGCCGAATCCGCTCCCGCAACGCGTCCCCGCCAACATCAGGCCCCGCAGCACTCACCGGGACCCGCCGCCGCGTCCACATCCGAATCAAAAATCCCACTCCGACTGTGGCCAGCAGAAAAACGGCCATCGGCGCAATCCACGCGACGTTATCGAATCCACCACGAATTGGCGACGCCAGCACCGTGGCTCCATACTTCGCTGCAAACCAATTCAGTATCGAAGTATCCGACTCGCCACCATCCATCAGCGTGTGCAATTCCTTAATCATGACCGGCGAAACCGGACATCCCACATGGTTGCACTCCAGCAGAACCTGCCCGCACCCGCACGTACAGATCATCTCGTGCCCCACCTTATTGAACCGCGACGAAGGATCGGCCCCCAGCATCACCACCGCCAGCATACAAACCAGACAGGCCTGCACCCACCGACGCATCGAAGGCCCGCTGCCTCTGCCGTTGCTCGTTTTCGCCTCTAGGTACCCCAAGGCATCAGCCTTGGCATTCTTGGATTCGCCAACGAAAAGAGGTCTTACCCCCTGGGGTATGCCCTTTTCCCCCCGGTTCATCAAAATCCGCCTAAGCATGATGAACCTCCGCCACTGCAAGCGCAGGCTCCGCAACCGCAACCCGCACCGGAGCCCGCGTCAAACTAGGCACCAGTGCAAGCCCCGTACCCGCCACCACAATCAATACCCCAATCCAGATCCAGTTCATCAGCGGATTCAGAAACACCTTAATGATCGGCTTATCCGAATCCGGGTTCTTCCCCTCATAAATCACATAAAGGTCGCTCGCCAGCGTTGAGTGAAGTGCCACCATCGTCGACGTCGTCTGGCTAGCCTGATAAAACCGTCGCTCCGGAGCAAGCTGCGTAATCTTCTTCCCGCCCTTATAAACATCCAGCAGCGCAAACTCCGTATCGTAGTTCCTATTCGAGTCCTGCGAGTAGCTCTGGCACACCAGCCTGTACTGCCCCAGCGTCATCGCATCGCCAAACCCCATCTCCTGCTCACTCGACCGGTTGAACGCCCCACCCGCGATCCCGATAAACATCACCACAATTCCGAAGTGCACAATATACCCGCCATACCGCCGAGTATTCCGTCGCACCAGCAGCACCGTCGAAGCCAACAGATTCTTCCCCGTCTGCGCAGCCACCACCGCAGCCCCGCGCAAAAACTCTGCCGCAATCGCCGTGATCACACCCGCCGCCAGCGTAAACGTCACCAGCGAAAACAGCGTCGACTGCCAATCATCCCCAGCCTTCCAAGGCCGCACGCCCACCGCCACCAACACCACCAGCGCCACACCCATTGCAATCCCCGGCAGCACAAAGTTCCTTCGAATCGCCCGCAGCGAAGTCGACCGCCAGGCCAGCAGCGGCCCAATCCCCGTCAGAAACAGAAGAAACAACCCGACCGGCAGCTCCACCCGGTTATAAAACGGAGCCCCCATCGTCACCTTCGTGCCCTGCACATACTCACTCAAAATCGGAAACAGCGTTCCCCACAGCACGGTAAAACAAGCCGCCAGCAAAATAAGATTATTGAACAGAAAACTAGATTCGCGGCTCACCAGCGACTCCAGCCGGTTCTCGCTCTTCAAATGATCCCGCTGCCGGAAGAAAGTAAACAAGCAAACCGCAAACACAATCAGGATGAACGCATAAAACCAATAACCAATATTCGACTGCGCAAACGCATGCACCGAACTAACAATCCCCGACCGCGTCAGCAGCGTCCCCAGAATCGTCAGCAGAAACGTCGAGAAGATCAGCCACACGTTCCAGCTCTTCATCATCCCGCGCTTCTCCTGCATCATCACCGAATGCAGAAACGCCGTTCCCGTCAGCCAAGGCATCAGCGAAGCATTCTCCACCGGATCCCAACCCCAGTATCCGCCCCAACCCAGCACGCTATAAGCCCAGTGCGCCCCCAGAAAAATCCCGCACGTCAAAAACAGCCACGTCACCATCGTCCATCGCCGCGTAATGTGAATCCACTTCTCTCCCGGATACCGCATCATCAGCGCCCCCAGCGCAAACGCAAACGGCACCGAGAAACCCACATACCCCAGATAAAGCATCGGCGGATGAATCACCATCTCCGGATACTGCAGCAGCGGATTCAGCCCAAACCCATCCGCCGCCACCGGCCCCGGCTGAATCGCAAACGGAGGAGCAGCAAAGTTCAGCAGCAGCAAAAAGAAAATCTGCACTCCCGCCAGAATCGTCGAAGCAAACGCCGTCAACCGCACATCCACCTTATGCCGCACCCGCAGCACGAACCCATAAGCGCTCAGCAACCACGCCCAGAGCAGCAGAGATCCTTCCTGCCCGCTCCAAAGCGCCGAAAACTTATAAGCCGTATTCAGATCGCGATTCGTATGGTGCAGTATGTACGAAACCGAGTAATCATTCGTAAACGAAGCCCAAACCAGCGCAAACGCCGCGCAACTCAAAGCCACAAAACTGGCAATCCCCGCCCGGCGAGCCGTCTCCCCCAGCCTGCTGGCCGCCCCATCCTTCGCGCCACGCGTCCGCCACAGCGCCACCCCACCCATCACCAGCGTATAAACACTCAGCGCCAGAGCAAGCAGCAGCGTAAAACTTCCAAACTCCGGCATAGGGTGCAATTGCATGAGAGAGCCTCTCCCCATTCTCTCAAGGGCAGGCCTCTATCAGCAATCACACGACGTTATTCGGACAAGCCAGTAGGAACGAAAGTGTCATCCTGAGCGAAGCGCAGCGGAGTCGAAGGACCTGCATTTAGTTCTGGCCCCTCATTCGAGGTCAGATCCGCAACCCTACTTTTCCAGATTAAGAGCGCCACTCTCATTCACCAGGCCGCGCACGGTTTCCAGCAGGTGCTCCGGAAGCAAAGGTTTCATCCGGAACGTCACATTCAGTCCCGAATACTCCTGCTCCGCCTCCACCATCCCGCTGATAACCAGTACTGGCATCGCCGGATGCGTCCTGCGGAGCCGCCGCACGAACTCCGCGCCGCTCATTCCCGGCATCAGGTGGTCGGTAATCACCAGTTGAATCGGAGCAGGGAATTCCTGATCCCGAAGCTGTTCCAGAGCCCTTCCCGGGTTCAGCGCCGCAATCACGAAATAGCCCGCACGTCGAAGAATTGTCTGCCGGGTCGCCGCCTGCACAGCGTTATCGTCAATCAGAAGAAGATTAGCTGTCATGCGGGCAACCAAGGGCTCCAAGGGAGAAAGCGCAACATTGTTCATGTTCATAACCTCTACATCTGCATCTTTGTCGTGACGAGGCAATCCAGAGGATTGTTAATCAAATACGATGCCCTTTTTTTCCGATACGTTGGCAAAGTGGGCAATTTCTTTCCACTATTTGTTTCATCTTGCAACATAAAACACAATCACCCATTTACCCTCGCAATCCAAGTGCCACAAGATCAGTCCTTCCATCTGGACGCGCAACCTTCGAACAAGGTACAGTTTCCCCCAGTACCATAACGATTTAGCTCCATTTCATCCCCACCGAACCAAACCGGAAAAGGGAAACTGTGAATCTTTCCATCATCGACTGGCTCATCATGCTGGTCTACTTCATCTTTGTCCTGGGCATCGGCTTTGCTCTCAAGCGCTACATGCACACCTCCAACGACTTCTTCCTCGCAGGCCGATCCATCCCCGCGTGGGTCTGCGGCCTCGCCTTTATCTCCGCCAACCTCGGAGCCCAGGAAGTCATCGGCATGGGTGCTTCAGGCGCGAAATACGGCATCATCACCAGCCACTTCTATTGGATCGGCGCCATCCCCGCCATGATCTTCGTCGGCGTCTTCATGATGCCCTTCTACTACGGCTCCAAGGCCCGCAGCGTACCTGAGTATCTCCGACTCCGATTCGACGAAAAAACCCGCGCCGTCAACGCCTTCTCCTTCGCCTGCATGACCGTGCTCTCCTCCGGAATCTCCATGTACGCGATGGCCCTTTTGATCCAGACCCTCGGGCTCCTCCACGGGATCGTTCCCGACGCATGGATCTTTCATGTCTCCGTCTTCCTCTCCGCCATCATCGTCCTCGGCTACATCTTCCTCGGCGGCCTCACCAGCGCGATCTACAACGAAGTTCTCCAATTCTTCCTCATCGTCGCCGGCTTCACCCCTCTCGTCTGGATTGGTCTCCGCAACGTAGGGGGCTGGCAGGGAATCAAGCACACCCTCCCCGCCAACATGACCCACTCCTGGCAAGGCATGGCCCACGCCTCCACCAACACGCTAGGCGTCGAGTGGTTCGGTCTAGCCATGGGCCTCGGCTTCGTCCTCTCCTTCGGCTACTGGTGCACCGACTTCCTCGTCATCCAGCGAGCCATGGCCGCCGACTCCGAGACCTCCGCCCGCAAAGTCCCCCTCATCGCCGCCGTACCCAAAATGTTCTTTCCCTTCCTCGTCATCCTGCCCGGCCTCATCGCCGTCAGCGTGACCTCGCACATGGCCGGAGCTGGCTCAGCGCAAGAAAAAAACGGTGTCATCCTGAGCGGAGCCCCTGAGCGAGCCGGAGGCGAGTCGAACGGGGCGGAGTCGAAGGACCTTCGGTTGTCTTCGTCCCCGACCCAGCCGGCCACGAAACTACCTCTCGACGACGCCCACCCTCACGGCATCATCCCGGTCAAAATCGATCCAGTAAATGGCCAACCCGTCCTCAACGCCGACGGCACCCCCGTCTATAACTACGACCTCGCCATCCCCGTCATGCTCCTCCACTTCTTTCCCACAGGAATCCTCGGCCTCGGCCTCACCGCACTCCTCGCCAGCTTCATGTCCGGAATGGCGGGCAACGTCACCGCATTCAACACCGTCTGGACCTACGACATCTATCAGGCCTACATCAACAAGCGCGCCACCGACGCCCACTACCTCTGGATGGGCCGGATGGCGACTATAGGAGGCGTAGCTTTATCCATCGGCGCCGCCTACCTCGTCACCAACTTCAACAACATCATGGACGCGCTCCAGCTAGTCTTCTCCATCGTCAACGCCCCACTCTTCGCCACCTTCCTCCTCGGCATGTTCTGGAAAAAAACCACCGGTCACGCCGCCTTCACCGGTCTGCTCTCCGGCACTGCTGCTGCGCTTCTCCATCACGGCCTCACTATCCCCGCCGACGCCACACCTGGAATCCACGGCGGCTGGATCCACGTCATCCACACCTACCCCAGCGACATGGCCCAGAATTTCTGGACCGCCATCTTCGCCTTCTCCGTCAACTTTCTCGTCACCATTGCCATCAGCCTCGTGACCACCCCGCGCCCTGAACCAGAACTAGTAGGCCTCGTCTACTCCCTAACCCCCAAACCCGTAGAAACCCACCTGAGCTGGCACCAAAAGCCCGCGACCCTCGCCGTCGCGGTTCTGGCTATCCTCATCGTCCTCAACCTCGTCTTCGCGTAAAAGCAGCTTGTTAGCTAGTTAGTCGTTAGCTTGTTAGCCTCAAAGTTGCAAACATGCCAACAGTCAACCGCCAACTAGCTAACTAGCCAACTAGCTAACTAGCCAACTAGCTAACTAGCTAACAAGCTAACAAGCTAACAAGCTAAAGGCTGCGACTGAAAGGAGCACCCATGGGACTCGACATCCGCATCCCCCTCGGCCTCATCTTCCTCTTCATCGGAGGCCTCATGTCCATCTACGGTCTCATCACCCGCAACGCCGCAGACGTCTACGAAAAATCCATGGGCATCAACCTCAATCTCACTTGGGGAGCCATCATGTTCGTCTTCGGCCTCATCATGTTCCTCGTAGGCCGCCGCCAAAAGTGGCAGGACGACCCCGTCGACCCCCGCCCCTGGGAGAAAAACGCCCCTCCCCGCCACTAAGGCGCCTCGCAACTCGCCATTCCCGTCACAAGCGAGACTGACCCGCCCTGCAGGTCACCAAACACCCAATCTCCTGCTGCAAATAGGCGTACGCAAACTTCCCCCCCAGGAACATTGCTCTCGGTTACTGCGCAAAGGTTTGCGGAATTTCCTGCCATGTCATCCATCTGCAAGGGAAAAACAATGGATTGCAACTGTGCAAATATTTGCCACTTTCCCATCCCCGCCCTGCGAACCCTCAGGGACAATCGATTTTTCCCTGAATTTTGCCGTATTTCCCTCCCCCCATATTGGCCCTCCAGTTGCTACTAAGTGAAGCAGCACTGCAACATAACCTTTGCCCTTACCTACCCTGGAGGATTAATGTCTCTTTCGAAACTCTCTCTGCTCGCGGTTGCGGGAACGCTCACCTTCGGAGGAGCAGCTGCCCATGCAGATTCCCTTACCCTCGGCTCCGGCCCCACTCCGTTTAACTTCAACTTCAACGGACACCAGGAGGGTAACGGCGGCAACTACGCCAACTCCTCGGCTGTCATCGGCGGCAAGACAGTCGACTTCTCTGCAGTCTATTGCGTCGATCTCAACCACGACATCAATCCCAGTCAAGGCCCCTTCAACGCGACCTTCGTGACCAACAGCACCACCGCAACCGTCAACGGCAGCGTAGTGAACAACGCACAGGATATCGCCTGGCTGCTGCTCAAGATCACCGCCACTACCTCCGTTCAAGAAGACGCCTTGCAGGCTGCCATCTGGAAAGAGGAATACGGTAGTGCTTTCTCGCTCGGCTCCAACTCGGGTAGTCTCACCAACCTCTCCTCCGACATGACCACCGATATCAACGCGCTCAACGCCGCCATCAACGGTGGACAGGTAAACTCATCCCTCATCGCCGAGCTCGACTGGATCTCCCCCACAGACACCGTAGGCAACGGTAAAGAAGGCCAGAGGACGGAGACGCTGCAGGGACTCGTTGGCGTACCTCCCGACCCGACCCCCGCCGTCCCTGAACCCGGTACCCTCTCGCTCCTCGGCACCGGTCTCCTCGGTGCAGCTGGAATGATTCGTCGCCGCCTCAACGCATAACCAGCCACGCAGCGAAATCAACAACGACACGTACTCCAACCTCCGCCTCAGGCTTTGTTTCACACAAAGCCTGAGGCGTTTCCTATTAAAGGTTCAGGCATTCATCCTCTCCTCGTCCGTAATAATCCCCACACCCATCCTTGCAATAATGAATCAATGAAGCGACGCGAGATCAAGCAGTACGAGTTCGTCCGCAAGATCGGCACCGGCGGCAGCGGAGTCGTCTACTTGGCCAACGACACCCTCCTCCAGCGCCCCGTCGTCCTCAAGCTTCTCAAGCGCGGCAACCTCACCACAGAGCAGATGCGCGTCACTCAGCTCCGCGAAGCCCGTCTCGCATCCGCCATCGACCACCCCAACGTCTGCGCCATCTACGACGTAGGCGAAGCCCCCGCAGAAGACGGCAACGGCGAAGAAGCCTACATCGTCATGCAGTACATCCCCGGCAAATCCCTCGACAAGCTCATCGCCGAAGGCCCAGCCAGCCTCCAGCTCGTCCTCTCAGCCGGAACCCAGACCGCCGACGGCCTCTCCGCTGCCCACAACCTCGGCATCTTCCATCGCGACCTCAAGCCAGCCAACGTCATGCTCACCGACGGCGGCCTCATCAAGATCCTCGACTTCGGCCTCGCCCGCCGCCTCCGGCCCGACCAGGCCGATTTCGACCCCACCGGCCCCACCAATAAGCGCAAAGTCGGCTCACCACAAGCCGTCCCCGGTCCCACCTACACCGCCCGCGGCGGCACCATCGCCTACATGGCGCCTGAGCAGTTCGTCACCGGACAATCCTCCGTCCAGTCCGACATCTTCGCCCTCGGCCTCATCCTCTACGAGCTCGCCACCGGCCGCCACCCCTTCCACCGCCCCGACGCCCCCGAGTTCCAGTCCATCCGCGCCATCCAGTTCGCCGACCCGCCCGCCATCCGCGAAATAGCCCCTAACCTCCCCATCGAGCTCGAGTCCGTCATCCTTCGCTGCCTCGAAAAACAACCCTCCGCACGCTTCGCCTCCGCCGCCGAAGTCCGCGAAGCCCTCAAGACCATCATGATGGCCATGCAGCTCGACTCCATCCTCCTTCCCGGCGACAACATTTCTCTCCGCCCCACCCAAAACCGCCTCGCCTTCGATACCCCCGAAGAAGAAAAACGCACCACCGGCATCCTCTCCATGCTCGCCGAGCGCTTCCGCGAGCCCGCCGCCGCCTCCAACACCAACCAGAACAGTATCGTCGTCCTCCCCTTCGTCAACTTCGGTCCCGCCGATGTCGCCCCGCTCTACGGCTATGCCCTGGCCGACGCCATCGCCACCCGCCTCACCCGCGTCACGACACTTGTCGTCCGCCCCTCATCCTCTTTAATGACCATCCCCGCCGCGCAGCTCGATCCCCTCAGCGTCGGCAAAAAACTCCTCGTCAACTTCGTCCTCGCCGGCAACTTCCTCCGCTCCGAAAAAGGCTTCGACCTCAACTGGCAGCTCCTCGACGTCCCCGGCCAGAGCGTCCGCGCCGGCGGCTCCATCAACGTAGCCTCCTTCGACCTCGTCAGCGTCCAGTCCGAAATTTGCAACGAAGTCTTCTCCACTCTCCAGGGCTTCGGCGACCTCCAGCCCCCGCAGGAAAACCACCGCGCCCCCTCGCTCTCCTCCGACCTCTCCGAAGAGTACCTCCAGGCCCGAGCCGTCCTCTCCTCTTTCATGACCCGCACCGGCAGCCGCGAAGACCTCGATCGTGCCCGCCAACTCTTCGCCTCCGTCGTCAATCAAGACGAAAAGTACGCCCCCGGCTGGTCCGGCCTTGGCATCACCCACCTCCAGTACGCCCGCCACGGTCTCGGCGGCCAGATGCACGTGCTCGAAGCCCGCCGCGCCTTCGACAAAGCTCTCGCACTCGACCCGGGCTCCGTCGAAGCCAACCTCTACCGCGTCTACATGCTTCTCTCACGCGGCGAAAAAGAGTCCGCCCGCCACGGCATCGAAAACCTCCTCCAGACCGCCGGTAACGACTGGAACGTCCGCCTCGTCGCTGGCCAGACCCTCCGCATCGACGGCATGTACGACGAGGCCCTCGAGCAGTTCAACGCCTCCCTCCGCATGAACCCCGCGAACGCGCCCATGATCTACAACCACCGCGCCCGCGTCTACCAGTACCAAAACCAGATGGAACTAGCCGCCGACGAGATAGAAAAAGGCCTCACCCTCGAACCGCGCCAGCCCCTCCTCCGCACCTCACTCGGCTACCAGCAGATGCGCACCGGCGACCTCTCCAAAGCCATTGAGACCCTCGAAAACGTCATCCGCGACGACGCCAGCCTACGCATCGTCTACCCCACTATCGCCCTCTGCTACGTCCAGCTAGGCGAGCGCGAAAAAGCCTCCACCTTCATCGTCGACGAAACCCTCTCTGCCGCCGAAGCCGACAGCGAAATGGCCTACCGCCTTGCCACCTACTTCGCCGTAGAAGGCGACGAGTCCGAAGCCCTCCACTGGCTCCGCCGCGCCATCTACCTCGGCAACGAAAACTACCCCTGGTTCACCAAAAACCCAGCCTGGCGCAACCTCCAGGGCCACGGCGACTTCGAACGCATCCTCGAAGACCTGAAAAAATCCTACCGCCGCAACCAGAAAAACTGGAAGCGCCTCCTCGCCCAAATCCGCGACTAGCTACGTTCGGGTCGGAGGCTGACTAGAAAGGTGTCATCCTGAGCGGAGAGCGAAGCGCGGAGTCGAAGGACCTGCAGTTCTATCCGCCTCACCCAAAAAAAGGCCGGAGCAAAAGCTCCGGCCTCAAACCACTGCAACTTAATCTCTACTGAGCCGCGCCACGCGTCCCCAAGCCACTCACCGTAGTCCCACCCAGCGGCGTCAAAATCATCGGCGTAGTCAAACTAAAAGTCATCGGCACATCTTTATCGAGCGTAGCCTGCCGGTCCTGCTTCAACCAGATCACCGTACTCACGCCCGCGCCAATACTCGCGCCAACAATCGCTCCCACCCCGCCGCCGATCATTGCTCCCGCAACCGCACCAGCACCGGTTACACCACCCGCCACGGCCAACATCTCCTTCGGATGATCCTTGCGCTTCAAAGTCCCTTCATCAGAAATCTTGAACTCCTTACCGCCCAGACCAACAAGCTGCGCATGCACAACATAGTGCGTCCCATCCGGCAGCAACACATTCCGCGTCTCCAGGTGCATCGAAGCCGCACCCGAGATCCGCCGCCCGCCATGCACCTCGGTCACCTGACCCTCCAGCACCGATCCCACCGGAATAATAACTCTCCCATTCCGCTCGATCGGTTCCGTCACCTCCGCCGTAAACCGAGCCCCCGGCAACGTCGAACTCGTCGAAAGCGTATCCAGCATCTTCGTCTTCAAAATCGTTCCTTGCCGCAGTTCACCCTCACGCTCCGGAACATCCACAACAATCATCGCGTCGGCCGGGTCCTCAGCAGGAGCCATCACCGAAGCCGCACTCGAGCTGGCCAGATGCGAACCAGGCAACTTCGGTCCCGTGTAGGGGACATAAGGCCCATACACCTCAGTCTGCGTAGCCGCCGGAGGGGGCACTGCCGCACTCGGCCGCGGCGTCAGAGGCTTCACCACCGGAGCCGCATCATCGCTCTGAATCACCGCAGGATCGGGATTCGAAACCCCACTCATCTGAGCAAACAAAGGAGCAGCAGCAAAAACAAGAGCAGCGGTCGAAATCTTCCACGTCATAGGACACCTCACAAAATTCCTCCAGCGCACAACAACTGCGCTGTCTCTTAAGATTAGGACCCCCGCCTCACGCTCTCCACAAAATCCCCAGCAGGGAACCGACCCTGCTAATAAGACCTTCAACGCCCATTTTGGTTGTCCCCAAAAGAAGCGTCATCCCGACCGGAGCGCAGCGGAGTGGAGGGACCCCCGCATTTGCCTTCTTTCTTGTCGTTGTAGTCACCTCCCTCTCGTCATCTCTTTACAGGCCTCCCCCATGCGACTCCCAAGCCGTTTGCTAAAATCCAATAAGTGAGTCCCTCCGGCGCAGATTTCGTGCAATCCATCTCTCTCGCGAGCGGCCAAACCCTCCCCGTAGACCGCCGCCCAAAGTTAAACGAGCGCTTGAACCATCGAGTCGTAGCCCAACATCCTGAAACCCTGACCCAATCCAACTACAGGAGCAACATGACCGAGATCGTCTCTATCCACGCACGCGAAATCCTCGACTCCCGCGGCAATCCTACCGTCGAAGCCGACGTCACCCTCGACGGAGGAGCCAAAGGCCGCGCCGCCGTTCCCAGCGGAGCCTCCACCGGAGAGCACGAGGCCGTCGAGCTCCGCGACGGCGACAAAGAGCACTACCTCGGCAAAGGCGTTCTCCACGCCGTAGAAAACGTCGAATCCATCCTCGGCCCCGAACTCACCGGCATGGACGCCTCCAACCAGCGCCTCATCGACGCCACCATGATCAACATCGACGGCACCGAAAACAAGTCCAAACTCGGAGCCAACGCCATCCTCGCCGTCTCCATGGCCGTCGCCCGCGCCTCCGCCACCGCGCTCAAGCTCCCGCTCTACCGTTACATCGGCGGCATCAACGCCTGCCTCCTACCCACGCCCATGATGAACATCCTCAACGGCGGCTCCCACGCCGACTCCAACGTCGACTTCCAGGAGTTCATGGTCATGCCCACCGGGGCCGAAACATTCTCCGACGCCCTCCGCTGGGGCACCGAAGTCTTCCACACCCTCAAAGGCGTCCTCAAGAAAAAGGGCTACAACACCGCCGTAGGCGACGAAGGCGGATTCGCCCCCTCGCTCAAATCCAACGACGAAGCCCTCGATCTCATCATCGAAGCCATCCAGCTCGCCGGCTACACTCCTGGCGAACAAATCTCCATCGCCCTCGACCCCGCCTCCAGCGAGTTCTTCGACAAAAAAACAAGCAAATACGTCTTCAAGAAATCCGACAAGCGCGAGCTCTCCTCCGAACAGATGTCCGCCTTCTGGGAAAACTGGGTTAACAAATATCCCATCGTCTCCATCGAAGACGGCCTCGCCGAAGACGACTGGGCAGGCTGGAAGCACCTCACCGAACTCATCGGCGACAAAGTCCAACTCGTAGGCGACGACCTCTTCGTCACCAACACCAAGCGCCTCCAGCAGGGAATCGAACAAAAGGTCGCCAACTCCATCCTGATTAAGGTCAATCAGATCGGCACCGTAACCGAAACCCTCGAAGCCATCGAACTAGCCCGACGTTTCGGCTACACCTCGCATCATCAGCCACCGCAGCGGCGAAACCGAAGACACCTTCATCGCCGACCTCGCAGTAGGCACCGGAGCTGGCCAGATCAAAACCGGCAGCGCAAGCCGCACCGATCGCATCGCCAAATACAACCAGCTCCTCCGAATCGAAGAAGAGCTAGGCCAATCCGCCGAATTCCTCGGAATCGAATCCGTAAACTTCGGCGAATAGCACTTTTGCAGTTGCAATTAGAACCGTTGTTGCGGTTGCTTGTCCTTCAACCTTCAGCGCCTGTTAAAAACTGCGTCATCCCGACCGAAGCCGCTCACGGTCTCATCGTGAGCGGCGCAGTGGAGGGACCCCCGCATTTCGCTTTTGCCTTTGCAGTTGCTTGTTCTTCCACCTTCAACCTGCCAAAAAAGAACGCACCATGCCCGACCAAGCCTACGTCTACATCATGGCCAGCAGCTTTCAAAAACTCTACATCGGGATCACAACAGAAATAGAAGTACGCGTGAGCCAACATAAAAACGGAGCATTTCCAAACAGCTTCACCAGCCGTTACAAAATTAATAAGCTCGTCTACTTCGAACGCTTCGCCATGGTCCCAGAAGCCATCGCTCGCGAGAAACAACTCAAAAACTGGTCACGCATTAAGAAGCTCCGTCTTATCGTCGCGCAAAACCCAACATGGCAGGACTTGAGCGCAGATTGGGGCAAACCAATCGAGCCCTACAAAGAAGCACCAAAATAAACTCGGACCCACATACATACTGCGTCATCCCGACCGGAGCGAAGCGCAGTGGAGGGACCCCCGCATTTTGCTTCTGTACTTGCTTTTGTTTCTACGTCACCAATCCGTCCCCAAGCTATACTTCCTCATTCCATCCTTCACCGGAGCCCTCCAATGAAGCGCCCCATCGCAGCTGCGATCCTCGCCTTTTCCTGCCTCACGCTTCACTCCCAAACCGCCAAGCCAAAAGTCCGAGCCATCACCGCCTTCGTTCGCCTCGACCCTCAAAACTACGAACACCAGCTTGCTGACGCGCTCACCGTCCTGCACAAAACCGAAGTGGAATTCAAATCCCAGGGCTACGAAGTCGAAACCATCCGCTTCACCACACAGCCCCTTGCCGAACTAACCTCCGGCATGTCGGAAGACCAGGCCCTCGCCTTCCTCGCGAAACTCGACCAGCTTTCAGTAAAAGAGAATGTACGCGGCAACATCGGCCCTGCCATGGTCCACGACGACGACAATCCCGCCACCATGCACCTCCTCGAACGAGCTCTCTCCACCCTCCCTCACCTCGACGCCAGCGCCATCATCGCCGACGACTCCGGCATCCACTGGAAAGCCATCGCCCGCACCACCGAGCTCGTTCAATACGTCGCCGCCCACAGCCCACACGCGCAGGGCACCTTCAACTTCACAGCCACCGCGATGCTCAAACCCTACGGCCCGTTCTTCCCCGGCTCCTGGCACGACGGCCCCGGCGGCCAATTCGCCATCGGCTTCGAAGGCGCCAACGTAGTCCGCGACGTCTTCGCCAAAGACAAAGGCAACGCGGAAGCCGCAACTCGCGATCTCACCGCAGCCCTCACCATCCACGCCAAAGTAGCCGACACCATCGGCAACAAAATCGCCGCCGCCACTCACTGGACCTACATGGGCGTCGATCCCACCCCCGCGCCCCTCGGCGACGTCTCAATCGGCGCCGCCATCGAAGCCTTCACCGGAGCCCGCTTCGGCTCCAGCGGAACCCTCACCGCCTCCCGCATCATCACCGCCGCCGTCAAAGCCGTCCCCGTGAAACAAATCGGCTACTCCGGCCTCATGGTTCCCGTCATGGAAGACAAACTCCTAGCCCAGCGCTGGGCCGAGTCTGCCTACAACATCGACGACCTCCTCGCCTATTCCTCCGTCTGCGGCACTGGCCTCGACACCATCCCACTCCCCGGCGACGTCTCCGCCGACCAGCTCAACCGCATCTTCTCCGACGTAGCTTCACTCGCGGTCAAGTGGAACAAGCCTCTCTCCGCCCGCCTCCAACCCATCCCCGACAAAAAGCCCGGTGACCGCACCGACTTCGACGACCCATTCCTCTTCAACACCACCCTCCACCCATTACCCTGATCCGGCAATGGAGGCGCCGTTGTTTTTGGTGTGCCCGTTCTTCCAACTTCTAACATCCGCTAAAAACTGCGTCATCCCGACCGAACCCCGAGCGCAGTCGAGGGGCAGTGGAGGGACCCCCGCATTTCGTTTTTTGCTGTTGCTTTTCTTTCCAATCACACCCGAAAAGACGTTACCCCAAGAATATCTCTCGTTCTCAACGGCCCGCTAAGCGGCTCACCCTACTCATCCACCACCGGCAGCGCACGCAGCAAAACCCCCAGATCCCTCTTCAAAAACGACACCCGGGCCCGAACATCCTGCAGCATCGCCGCACGATCTTCATAGTCATCAATCGTCAGCAGCAATCGGTCCGACGGCTCACTGCTCAGGTGATCGATCTTCTCTTTACTCTGCAACGAATCGATCCGCTTCAGCCTCACCCAGGTCTGTACCAACTCCTCTCTTCGCGTCGTGCCATTCGTCCCCGCGGTAGGAACCGCATTCAAAAACGTCCACACCGTCGCCGGATAGTGACTATCCGACAGCATCGGCCTGTCGAAAAACTCCGCCAGCATATTCGAGCTAAAGTCGAACACCTCCGTGCCGCCCTTCTGCGCATGAATCCCCGCCAGCGCCAACCCGGCCGACGCCGCACCCGCGCCAATCCCCACCGCCGCTGCAGGCTTATCCAGTGTCGACGACAGCTGCAGGCCCGAACTCGTTGCCCCCAGCCCGCCCCCGATAATCACGCTCCAGAGATTTGCCCGCGTCACCCGCCGGTCGCGCTTGTCCCCCAGAAATCCCCGTACCTCATTCGCCCGCGCAATCTCGTTGTCGATCTGCGCCGTCGTCGCGTCCACCTCGAGCGAAGCCGCCATCACCCGCTCCGTAATCCGCTGATGCAGCCAAAGAACGCGCCATCGATCGGCGTCGCCCTTCTGCAGCAGGCCGCGCAGTTCAACCATCTCATGCTCAGCGCCAATCAGCTTCGCCGTACTCTCCCACTCTTCCTGTGGCTTTCGCAAGGGACTATCCTGTGCCCAGGAAGCAACGCACAGCGTCCAACAAACCATCAGGAGGCGCGCAAGCATCATTCCCGTATCATCCCATGAGGACCTACTAACCATGCACCTCACTCCACAAGACCGTCTTTTCGTCCTCACCGGCGCCGGCATCTCCGCGGAATCAGGCCTCGCCACCTTCCGCGGCTCTGGGGGCCTCTGGAACGGCCATCGCGTCGAAGAGGTCGCCACCCCTGAAGCCTGGCAAGCCAACCCCGAACTCGTCTGGCGTTTCTACTCCCAGCGCCGCCGCGACGCCCTCGCCGCCCAACCCAACGCCGCGCACAAAGCTCTCGCCCGGATCGAACAACACCTCGCCAAAATAAATCCCGACCACTTCTACCTCTGCACCCAAAACGTCGACGACCTCCACGAGCGCGCTGGCTCTCACCGCATCCACCACATGCACGGCACCCTCTTCCAATCCCGCTGCACCCGCACCGGCGAGTGCTTCTCCGACCACTCCTTCTACGAAAACCCCAAACACCTCCCCGTCTGCAAAACCTGCCACGCCACCATCCGTCCACACATCGTCTGGTTCGGCGAGATCCCTCTCGAAATGGACACCATCTACCGCGAGCTCGACCGCGCCACCGTCCTCCTCGTCGTAGGCACCTCCGGCTCCGTCTATCCCGCCGCCGGCTTCGTCGACATCGCTAACCAACGCGACATCCGCACCATCTACATCGGCCCCGAAGAACCCCTCAACCGCGAAGCCTTCAACGAAATCATCCTCAAGCCCGCCACCGAAGCCCTCCCGCAAATCGCCGAATCCCTCAACCCCGCATAGCCGGGTGCCCCATAGCCTGCCCTGAGCCTGTCGAAGGGTCCCGATTCTGGGACATGGGTTCAACCCACTCCCAACTCATTTACAGTTAATCTATGGAGAAGCAGTCGAAGATTGACCTCGTCGGCGTAGGCCTCAACGCCACCGATACCGTCATCCCTCTCTCCACCTATCCCGCTCGCGGCTCCAAAACCGAATACTCCACCGTCAGCACCCTCCCCGGCGGCCAGGTCGCCACCACGGTCGTTGCCTGCTCGCAATGGGGACTCCGCACCCGCTACATCGGCAAACTCGGCGACGACCTCGCCGCTACACTTCATCGCGAAGCCTTCTCCCACGCCGGCGTCGAAGCCCACATCATCACAGCTCCCGGAGTTCCCAGCGCCCAATCCCTCATCCTCGTCGACGCCCAGGGCGAGCGCACCGTCCTCTGCCGCCGCGACGAGCGCATCATCCTCCACCCGGCAGACCTTCAACGCGAATGGATCACCAACGCCCGCGCCCTCCATGTCGACGGCCACGACACCGAAGCCGCCATCCAGGCCGCCTCATGGGCCCGCACCGCGAACGTCCCCGTCATCGCCGACCTCGACGAACTCTACCCCAACATCGAATCCCTAATGGATAACGTCGACTACCTCATCGTCAGCCGCGACTTTCCCACCCGCCTCACCGCCGAACCCACGCTCGAGCAGGCCCTCCGCACCCTCCACCGCCGCTACGACTCCCGCCTCACCGCCGCCACCCTCGGCCCCGAAGGAGTCCTCGCCTTCGACGGCCACCATCTCCTCCACATCCCCGCCTTCCGCGTCCCCGTAGTCGACACCACCGGCGCCGGCGACATCTTCCACGCCGGCTTCATCTACGCACTCCTCCAGGACTGGCCCCTCGACCGCCAGCTCGAGTTCGCCTGCGCCGCCGCCGCCCTCAACTGCACCGCCGTCGGAGCTCGCGGAGGCATCCACCCCCTCAAAGACATCAACCACCTCATCGCCACCGGGCCGCACTATCCCACAAACAACCCGGGGCCGCAGAAAATCTAAAAGTGTGATCTGGAGCGGAAAGCAAAGCGCAGGGTCGAAGCGCCAGTCTCCGAAAGCTCTCACTTCGGCGATAGTAAGAAAAGTGTCATCCTGAGCGGAGCCCCTGAGCGAGCCGAAGGCGAGTCGAACGGACGCAGTCGAAGGACCTGCATTTTCACGGCGAACACCAATCTCTGTTTCATGTCCGATAGAAAAAGGTGTCATCCTGAGCGAAGCGCGTAGCGCGCAGTCGAAGGACCTGCATTTTCACCGCTAAGGCCCAGAATAAGGCGCGATCGGCTTTACCCCAATCTTCACTCAAATCAACCCAAGTCGGATTCTCACGCCTGATCAACGCGATCTTCTTAGCCCGAGGCCACCCCTTGACCTGCTTCTCGCGAGCGATAGCATCTTCAACATACGTAAACCGCTCGAACCAGACCAGGCGATTGCAGTTGTACTGCTTGGAATACCCATCAAATCGACCCTCGCGATGCTGAACGATACGCACAAACATGTCGTTAGTCATCCCAACATAAAAATTCAAACTTCGACTCGCAACAATATAAGCGTAGTAAATCCGATCCCTCAT
Organism: uncultured Acidobacteriaceae bacterium; assembly: GCA_963841335.1. Lineage (GTDB taxonomy): Bacteria > Acidobacteriota > Terriglobia > Terriglobales > Acidobacteriaceae > Edaphobacter. Next base: position 775,824 of record CAWJCF010000002.1, read on the forward strand.
TCAACTTTCTCCAAATCCAGCAAACACTTAAGATACATAAATAGAAATTGTCATCCTGAGCGAAGCGCGGAGCGCGCAGTCGAAGGACCTGCATTTTCACCGCTAAGGCCCAGAATAAGGCGCGATCGGCTCACCCCAATCTTCACTCAAATCAACCAAATGGTATTTGTAAATTTCCTTTCAAAACTACTTGACATTAGTTTCCATGGAAATCATAATAGTTTCCATGGAAAGCATCATGCGCGCCAAGCGCTCTATCTCTGAGCTTGAAAGCCATCTGGGATATTGTCTGCGACGGGTTTCCAACTCGGTCTCGGGTCAATTCGCCCAGTCCCTGCATGTGAGACAAACATCCGTCGCCGAGTGGGTCTTGTTACGTCATCTCTATGAGCGACAACAAGCAACCCCAGGCGACCTGGCAGAAGCCTCGACAATGACTCGTGGCGCAATCTCGAAGATCGTCGACAAGCTCCAGGCGAAAGGTTGGATCAAGAGCAGAGTCAACCCGAAAGACAGCCGAGGCCAAATACTCTCATTGACACCCGTGGGGAAACGCAATCTTCCTGAGCTGGCTGAGATCGCTGATCAGAACGACGAGCAGTTCTTTGCGTGTCTCGATGGCGACGAAAGATCTGCTCTGCGCCGTCTGCTTTCGAAAGTGGCAGAGCATCATCAGATCCGGGATGTTCCGGTCGATTGACATGCACCGGATGAAACCTCACTAAATTCCAAACAACACTTTTCCCGAAAGGAAGCAAATCTCATGAGCAAAGCAGTTGATAACTTAGTGAAGGTGATGGAGCAGGCGGCCGCTATCCGCCCGAAGGTGGGAGGGTTTCCCTATCTTGCCGAGAGCCTGCGACGTGCCGGAGTGACCCGCAATCTCTGGTCTCTACCCGCGTGTCAGAGCCTGTTCTTCACCAGCGAGGGGCCAGTCGTGATGCAGGGCGTACCCTTGGTATCTGGTGCTCTGGACGTACCAGCATTCGACCGGGATGCTTTGATCGCAGCGTTGCGAATCGATCGAGCCGGAGAAAGCACATTTCCCGAGTTTCTCCAGGCAAGTTGGCGTGCGGGAGTTGTTAGCTATAACGTGGATTTCGGTGCCCGCACTGTCGCCTACTTCGGTTGCAATGGCGAGGAATACATCGAAGCTTATCCGGCTGTCGAAATCCGTTAGTGCCGCATCCGGCGAAGCCACGACAGCCCCGCCACGCGCCCCCTTAACCTGCTCAAACTCATAAGTCCCTGCATCCGTCTTCAGCGAAAGAAACAAGCGCCCTCCCTTCAGCACATAAGAAGTGACATTCTCCCACTCCGTCTCCAGATTCCCGTCCAGCTTCGCCCCTTCCTCCGGACACATCATCCGCGTCAACCCCAGCGCCCCAAACGTCAAATGCCCCGGGCCATCCGAATCCCAACTCCCATGCCCCTGATTGCAATCCACAACCGCACTCAGCCGCCCCCCATCGCCGAACACCACCGTGTACTTATTCTTGTCCTTAGGCTTCAGCACCACCCCGTCGCTGCCTTTGAACTCCACCAGCCGCCACGAAGTCCCTGTCAAATCCGATTTATGCGGTTTAGCTCCCATCCCCGCCGCGGCCAACCCAGCCACCATCACTCCCATCCATCCCGCTTTCACAATCCCCATCGCACACTCCTCGCCGCCCACCCGCAACTCTACAACTCACACCCCGCAACCTTCAACGCCGCCCATTCCTTACACAACTATTACCCTCCGGCCCCCAATTTAACCGCGCTTGGTAGTCCAATTAACTTATGCAACAGCCACACTTATTTGGACCCGATCGCACCTTCACACAGCCCATCGTATGGCTGACGTTCCTCATCATGATCGCGTTCCATCTCGGCGCCATCGCCGCGCTCTTCATGTTCCACTGGAAACCCTTCCTCGTCGCCATGCTCCTCTGGTGGCTCGCTGGAGGCTTCGGCATCGGCATGGGCTATCACCGCCTCCTCACCCATCGCGGCTACAAAACCCCTCGCTGGATGGAGTACCTCCTCACCATCTGCGCCACCCTCACTCTCGAAGGCGGCCCCATCTTCTGGGTAGCCACCCACCGCCAGCATCACCAGAACACAGACAAGGAAGGCGACCCGCACTCACCTGGCGAAGGCGCTCTCTGGGCCCACGTCGGCTGGCTCATCACCGGCGAAACCATGCACAACAACGCCGCCGAACTCCTCCCCTACGTCCCCGACCTCCGCAAAGACAAGTTCCACGTCTGGATCAGCAAGTGGCATTGGATCCCCATCACCACCCTCGGCCTCGCGCTTCTCGTCGTCGGTGGATGGCCCTATCTCTTCTGGGGCATCTTCTTCCGCACCGTCCTCGGACTTCACTCCACCTGGCTCGTCAACTCCGCAACCCACATGTGGGGCTCACGCAGATTCCCCACCCAGGACACCTCCCGCAACAGCCTCTGGGTAGCTCTCCTCACCTTTGGCGAAGGCTGGCACAACAACCACCACGCCCACCCGCAATCCTCACGTCACGGCCTGGCCTGGTATGAGTTCGACCCCAACTGGTACGGAATCTCGGCTCTTCGCTTCTTCGGCCTCGCCTGGGATGTAAAAGCCCGCTCCCTCCACCCGGAAACCGAACCAGTAGCCACCGCCGCCGGCCTCTGACGAATAGCCTGCGCCGAGGTTATGTACAGAGAAGCTTGCTGCTTCCGAGTAGCCCTTCGTTACGGTGTTGATTTCTTGCTGGATGCTTTGGGTTTGAGTTCGATGGTGACTTTATCGATCTTGCCGGTGAAGACGAAGGGCATTTCGTAGGTGAAGTCGATGGGCGAGCCGATGTCGCAGCCTAGGTCGAGTCCTTCGCCCAGGGAGAACTGGATGGGGATCGACTTTTCGAGACGGCCTTCAGCGATCTTCTTGCCGTTGGCCGACATGGTGATCTTGCCTCCCTTGCCCATGCCGCCGCCGTCGTAGGCGAAATCGACTACGAGTTTCATTTTGCCTTTGGGCAGCGGGTCCTTCGCGGTGAAGGTGGGCCGGTCGATGGAGAGGAAATTATAGACGAAGGTTGGCTTGTTGTCGCGGAGGTAAAGGCCGTAACCGCCTTCGAGTCCGCCGTGAGTGACGACCATGCCGCTGGTCTTGTCGCTGGTGAGTTCGATGTCGGCGGTGATGGTCCAGGATTTGTTGAGCATTGGTGGAGAGGCAGCGTCGGGAAGTCCGATGGTGCCCGGGTAGTATGTCATCTTCGTGCGACCGGCGATGAGGCTGGGACGGCCCATGGCTTCGGCGTTCAAGCGAATGGCACCGCGCCAGTCAATTGGAAGGACGCTGTATTTTGCTGCTTCCACCCACCAAAGATCCTGAAGCTGCCTGAGTTTTTCGGGATACTTTTTGGCGAGATCATTCGCCTGTGAGAAATCCTCGTCAATTTTGTAGAGCTCCCATGGAGCTTTGTCCGGGTCCCAATCACCGCGATTCGGGTCCCACGGAACGAAGGAGGGTGACGATGCCATCCAGCCGTCGTGATACAGTCCGCGGTTGCAGACGAGCTCGAAGTACTGGGTCTTGCGATGGCTGGGGGCTTTGGCGTCGTCGAAGGTAAAGGCGAAGCTGGTGCCTTCGATCGGCTTCTGCTGCACTCCATTCAGTTCGCTGGGCGCGGTGATGCCGCAGAGTTCATAGAGGGTCGGGAACGATGTCGATGACGTGGAGGAACTGCGAGCGCAGGCCGCCTTTGTCCATGATGCGCGCGGGCCAGGAGACGATCATGGGATTGCGCGTGCCGCCGAAGTGGCTGGCGACCTGCTTGGTCCATTGGAAGGGCGCGTTCATGGCGTGCGCCCATGAGGACGGAAAGTGGTTGAAGTGCTTCGGGCCGCCAAGATCGTCGATGGCTTTGATATTGTCCTGCCATTTCTCCGCGAACCCGTTGAAGAACATGTTTTCGCAGAGTGACCCTTCGAGGCCGCCTTCGGCGCTTGCTCCGTTGTCGCCGGCGATATAGATGATGAGGGTGTTGTCGCTTCCTGGAAGTTGCTTGACGGCATCGACGACACGGCCGAGCTCATAGTCGCACTGCGCGCCGTATCCGGCGAAGACCTCCATCATGCGCGCGTAGAGACGTTTCTGATCGGCGTTGAGGGAGTTCCACGCGGGCAGGCCCTTGGAACGCTCAGTGAGCTTCGTGTCTTTGGGAACGACGCCGAGTTTTTTCTGGCGCTCGAGTGTGACTTCGCGATACTTGTCCCAGCCCTCGTCGAATTTGCCTTTGAATTTATCGATCCACTCTTTCGGGGCGTGGTGTGGAGCGTGGGTGGCTCCGGTAGCGACGTAGAGGAAGAAGGGACTTGTTGGCGCGATGCTGGTGGCCTGCCGGACCCATGCGATGGATTTGTCGGCGATGTCGGTGGTGAGGTGATAGTTGGGGTCGTTGGAGCGCGGGACGAGATTTCGGTTCTCGTAGAGGATGGGATCCCAGTGGTTCATGTCGCCGGCATTGAAGCCGTAGAAATAGTCAAAGCCTAGGCCGTTGGCCCAGTGGTCGAATGGGCCGGCGGCGCTGGTCTCCCATGTGGGAGTGTTGTGGTTCTTGCCAATCCAGGCGGTCATGTATCCGTTCTGGCGCAGGACTTCGCCGACGGTGCCGCAGCTCTTCGGGAGAATGCAGGTGTAGCCGTCGTATCCCGTGGCGAGTTCGGTGATGCCGGCGAAGGCAGCGGAGTGATGATTTCGTCCAGTAATAAGCGCGGCACGCGTGGGGCTACAGAGAGCGGTAGTGTGGAAGCAGTTGTAGCGAAGGCCTTCGGCAGCGAGGCGATCCATCGTAGGCGAGGGAATCCCTCCGCCGAAGGTGCCGTACTGGCCGAAGCCGCAGTCATCAATGAGGATGAGAAGGACGTTTGGCGCGCCTTCGGGAGCTTTCACGGGTTGCGGGAATTTCGCTGGATCGGAGTCGAGATAGGTGCGGCCGACCTCGCCGGGAAAATGAAAGTCGGGACGAGGCAGGACGTTGGGTGTTCCAGTAGCGGCAGGCTTAGGGGTTGTGATCGGTTGCGCGTTCGATTTCGCCATTTGTCCCTCGATGTTGCTCTACTCGTGCTTCGGTTGTCGTCTGACGATCTGTCCCCTGAATGAGTTCGCCAGGGCGGATTTGCCGGTTCATTTTGTAGACAATCCTGATTCTTAGTCTCTAAGTAAACGGTAGCCGCTGGTACCTGACCGAACAACTGTCAGTTCTGGTAGCCCGGTGGCCTTCGCTTGAAGAAAAATCACTTATTTACTCAATCAAAAACGGAACTAATAGCGAACACGCAGACTGGTATTTCTGCCACTAGTTGTCGCCGATAGCTTGTTCTACCCTCTTCACACTATGCACTGACCACGCAGCGACAGGCGGGAGAGTGTTTGCACTCGCCTCATTCACCATCAGACGCGAGGATCCTATGAAAGATGATTCATTACAAAATCCTTTCAGAAATATAAGCCGCCGGTCGTTTGTTTCGACAGGCGCAGCCGCCCTCCTCTCTGCCCATGTCGGAATGGCAAGCGCCGAAGAATCATCGATCGGCCAGACCGAAACCAATCCGCTTCCCGCCTGGAACGCTGGCCCCGCAAAGGATGCAATCGTTGCCTTCGTAAAAGACACTACCGAAAAATCCAGCCCCAAATATGTTGAGCCCGCCGATCGCATCGCAACCTTCGATCAGGACGGCACGCTTTGGACGGAACATCCCTTGTACGGCCAGGCCATGTTTGCCCTCGCGCGCGTCGGCGAGATGGCGCCGAACCACCCCGAGTGGAAACAGAAGGAGCCCTTCAAGTCTGTCCTCGCGCATGACAACGCAGCGCTAAGCAAATTCACCGAGACCGACTGGATGCAGATCCTCGCCGTCACCCACACAGGGATGAGCAACGAAGCGTTCCAGGAACTCGTGAAGAACTGGATCACCACAGCCAAAGCCCCCCGCTTCGACCGGCTCTATACCGATCTCATCTATCAACCAATGTTAGAGGTGATGCAGTACCTGCGCGCCAACGGCTACCGCACATACATCGTGACCGGCGGAGGTCAGGAGTTTGTACGCGCCTACAGCGAACGGGTTTATGGAGTCCCGCCGGAGCACGTCGTCGGATCGAGCATCGTCACGACATACGACGACAAAAATGGCAAGCCGGTCCTCATGCGCGAGCCCAAGCCATTCTTCATCGACGATGGCCCCGGCAAGGCAATCGGCATCAACATGTTCATTGGCAAGCGGCCCCACGCTGCCTTTGGCAACTCCGGCAGCGCCGATCGCAAGTCAGGCGACGCCCAGATGCTCGAATGGACCCAGGCTGGCGACGGAGCGCGCCTGATGATGCTCGTCCTCCACGATGACGCCAAGCGCGAATACGCCTATGGCCCTGCAGCAAATCTCCCCGACACGCACGTCGGCACCTTCTCCCCCGAGCTCTTGACCGAAGCAACAAAAAACGCCTGGATCGTCATCAGCATGAAGAACGACTGGAAGCAGATCTATCCGTGGGAAAAGTGACCGGCAAAAAGTTGTAAACACCTCGCAACAAATCGCCGCGCAGGTTCACGAAATAGCCCACGCCATCATCTACTGGCTCGAAGGCACCGAGTGCGCCCTCGAGTCCCCCGCCGGTGCTGTCTAACCATCGTTATAATTCCGGCATGTACACGCCTCAGGCTGGAATCTTCGCTCTCGGAACGTCCTCTCATGCGTACCTGGAGTTCGACATTCTCGATGCGAAGAAATTCAAAGAGTTCGCCTCTACCATCTCCGCCATCCGTGAACCACGAACCACCACCGGAGGAGTGAACTTCGTCATCGGCTTTCGGCCTGAGCTCTGGCGCAAAATTCTTCCAGACGACGCCCCTCCCGGCGTGGAGGGCTTCAACAAAGAGATCCAGGGCACAGAAGGATTCGTCATGCCTGCCACGCAACATGATGCGCTGGTCTGGCTCTCCGGCAGCGCGTATGACGTCATCTTCGATATGGCCCGCTCGGTCATCCACGACCTCGCAGGCCTGGCCTCGCTCGGCGAAGAGACCTCGAGCTGGGCTTACCGCCACGATCGCGATCTCACCGGCTTCATCGATGGCTCGGAGAATCCGACGCTGCTCGACGCTCCCATGCAGAGCACTCTTGCCCGAAGGAGTTCCCGGTGCCGCCGGCTCAGTCCTGTTGCTGCAAAAGTGGAAGCACAAGGTAGCTGAGTGGGAAGCTCTGCCGGTCCATCAGCAGGAGCTCATCATGGGACGCACCAAGCCCGACAGCATCGAACTCGAGAACAAGCCATCGGACTCGCATGTCGCTCGCACCGATCAGGACGAGTTCGGCAACATCTTTCGCCGCAACATGCCCTACGGAGACGTCGACGACCACGGCACCGTCTTCGTCGGATTCAGCGCAGACCAGAAGCGGCTCTCCAGAATGCTCGACAGCATGGCAGGCCTCGTCAACGGCACAGCGCGATGCGCTCACACGCTACACCCAGCCGTTGACCGGCTCCTATTACTTCGTGCCCTTCCGTCGAAAGTCTGCGACGCTTACGGTAAGACGACATCCAAAAACGCCACCACTGTGTCGATTTGATAGAAGAAGCCATAGATCAAACGACGTGGAACATAGTCCACACCGTCCCAAACCAGATAATTACGATCATTCGAACAACCCATTGCCGAGCAGCTAGATCGCGCTATTAACGAGCGCGTAATCAGGATTCGCGAACCGGGCAAAGGCACACCAGAAACCAGCCGTTTTTCTTTCTCAGGGCTTCTTGGCAACAAAGCGATGTTCTGCTCCGCTAATAAGATTTTTCAGGATAAATACGGCAACGTTCTTCGCCCTGAACACTACTTCGGTTCTTTTCGGCGTAAACGCAATCCTCGCGCCAAAAACCGACATCGACGAAATCCCCATCAACCCAAAGAGCGCCATCGGCCTCCTCTTGGAGCAGATGATGAAAAGCTCCAAACAAGAAACCGCACCACCCCAACCAACGACCCTCCCCACCCTTCAGGCCACCGCAGACACCTCGATTCGTAAGGAAAAAATCAGCCTGGCTATAAGAAAAAAGTGTCATCCTGAGCGAACCCTGAGCGAACCCTGAGCGAGCAGAGCGAGTCGAAGGGGAAGTCGAAGGACCCGCATTTGTCACTGTCGTTGCCCTCACCGGTCCCAACAAATAGGGATAAAAGCTGTCATTTCGACCGGAGGCGGCGCACTTGCCGCTGCAGTGGAGAAACCTCCTTCTCCACCTCCACTCTTCCCCAACCAGACACCTCATCCTGCTATCCTTTCCCCACCGATGGCCTCCGCAGCGAAACCCCAGCGCAACGTCGTCTCCGTCGCAGGAGCCACCACCGCGCTCGTCCTGCTCACCGCACTAAACTTCGTCAACTACATCGACCGCTACATCCTCCCCGGCGTTCAGGAGCAAATCAAAGGAGAGTTCCACCTCTCCGACCAGCACATCGGAGCCCTCACCTTCTGGTTCATGATCGCCTACATGGCCACCTCGCCCTTCACCGGATGGCTCGGCGACCGCTTCCCCCGCAAGCCCATGATCGTCATCGCCGCCCTCTTCTGGTCCGGCATCAACTTCTTCACCGCCAGCGTACACTCCTATGACTCGCTGCTGATCCGCCACGCCGCCCTCGGCATCGGCGAAGCCAGCTTCGGCATCTTCGCCCCCGCAATCCTCTCTGACTTCTACCCCGAAGACCAGCGCAACCGAGTCCTCACCATCTTCAACATCGCCCTCTTCGTAGGAGCAGCCCTCGGCTACCTCATCGGCGGCGTAGTAGGAGAACGCTTCGGTTGGCGCCACTCCTTCATCGTCTCCGCCATCCCCGGCGTCATCATCGCCATCCTCATCGCCATCTTCATGAAGGAACCAGCCCGCGGAGCCAGCCAGCAAGACAAGGCCAAACTCGAGAAGGGAACTGTCCTCTCCCTCCTGAAGAACAAAGCCTACCTCGCATCCATCCTAGGCTACGCAGCCGTCACCTTCTCGCTCGGCGGCATCTCCTGGTGGATGCCCTCCTTCCTCCATCGCGTAATCGGCCTCACCGAATCATCAGCCGGTTTCACCATGGGAGCTATCACCGTAGTCGCCGGCCTAAGCGGCACCGTCACCGGAGGCATCGTCGCCCAACGCTGGTCCCGCAAGACCTCAAAGGCCCTCTACCTCGTACCCGCCATCAGCGCCGCACTCGCCGTCCCTCCCGCGCTCCTCTGCTTCTTCGGCCCACACTCTCTCACCCTCTACGGCCTCGGCGTCGCCATCTTCTTCATCTCTCTCGGCACCGGCCCCGTCAACGCCGCCACACTCAACGCCGTCCGCCCCGAGATCCGCGCCACCGCCATGGCCGGCCAGCTCTTCGCCATCCACGCCCTCGGCGACGCCATCTCGCCCCCCATCATAGGAGCCGTCAGCGACCGCTCCACCCTCAACCTCGGCCTCGGCTCCACCCTAGTCACCATGCTTCTCGCCTCCATCATCTTCTACATCGGCTCCCGCTACGCCCCGCCGCTGCATCACGAAGTATCCCCCGTAACCGCATGATGCAGGCCCTCAAACACACAGCTCAACTCACCGCCTGGCTCATCGCCCTTGCTTGGCTCTGGAAGGCCATCACTGCAGCCATCGGCATGCCGCGACTCCCCAACCTCGCCCTTCCGCAGTACAACGTCTCTCCACTATCCACCCCATCCCTTACCGTCATCGTCCCCGCCCGCGACGAGGCCGCCAACATCGCCGCCGACACTCCAATCCCTCCTCAACCAGGACTACCCCAAGCTCCAGATCCTAGCCGTCAATGACCGCTCCAGCGACCAGACCGGCGCCATCATCGACACCCTCGTCTCCCAACACCCCACACGCCTCCGCGCCATCCACATCGCCGAACTCCCCGCCGGCTGGCTAGGCAAAACCCACGCCCTTGCCCTGGCCGCCCGCCACGCCATCACCATCAACCACCCCGACTATCTCCTCTTCACCGACGCCGACGTCCTCTTCGAGCCCACCATCCTCCGCCGCTCCCTCGCCCAAGCCGTCGCCACCCAGGCCGACCACTTCGTCACCTTCCCCACCCCCCTGGTCAAAACCATCGGCGAAGGCACGCTCCTCGGTTACCTCGGCATCATGGGTCTCTGGGCCACCCGCCCCTGGCGAGCCTCAAACCCCAAAGCCATCCGCGACTCCATCGGCATCGGAGCCTTCAACCTCCTCCGTACCCCCGCCTACCAGCAGCTCGGAGGCTTCGACGCCCTCCGCATGCAGATCCTCGAAGACCTCACCTTCGCCCGAAAAGTCAAACTAGCCGGCCTCCGCCAACGGGTCGCGGTTGCCCCGGGTATGGTTACCCTGCATTGGGCTAGCGGAGCCATCGGTATTGTCAACGGCATGAGAAAGAATCTATTCGCCGTCTTCCAGTTCCGTACCGTCCTGGGCCTCCTCTTCTGTCTCGGGCTAATACTCTTCTGCCTGGCTCCCCCCGGCTTCCTCTTCCTCCCCGCCACACGAACCCCCGCCATCCTCACATTCCTTGCCGTCGCCGTTCTCTACGTACTGTCAAGCCGCCACTCAAAAGTCTCCCCTTGGTACGCCCTGCTTTTTCCAGTCGGCGGTGCACTTATGCTTTACTCCGTCCTCTCCTCTATCTGGACGACCCTTTGGCAAGGAGGCGTTCGTTGGCGAGGCACCTTCTACTCTCTCGCCGAACTTCGCAAAAACTCCGCGCCGCTCCCTTAGCGAAGCGATCGGCAATCGCATTGCAACTTTTGGTCTGTCTAGAAAAAATTCAAAATCAACCCGGCAAAACCGAATCAACCATGACTTTTCCCAGTACACTCTAGCCATACGTCCCCCCTCGAATTGTTGGACGCAGGCCCAGTCGCATCCCCAAAAAATTCAAGTAGCCAGAAAGATCGTGCAAATGGCTCTGCAATTTGCTCTTCGCTCGCGAACCGTTTTCTTTCTGTGCCTTTGCATCGTTTCTTCGCTTTCGATGCTTGTTGGCTGCAAATCAAACCCGGCAAATCCCGCAGATGTCATCTACTTTGGTGGCCCCATCGTCACGGTTAACGACGCGCAGCCGAACGCCGAAGCTGTTGCCATAAAAGATGGCAAAATCCTGATGGTCGGCACGCGCGCCGACATCGAGAGCAATCACAAAGGCGACAAAACGCAGATGGTCGATCTCGGCGGAAAGACCCTGCTGCCTGGTTTTATCGATGCTCATAGCCATTTCATGTTCGCGCTCGATATGCCTACTCAGGCGAACGTTTCCCCACCGCCTGTCGGCCCGGTTAAATCCATCCCTGACATCATCGCCGCTCTCAAGGAAACCCAGCAGCGGCGGAATATCCAAAAAGGAGAATGGATTGTCGGATGGGGATACGACGGAAACGAGCTTGCCGAAAAGCGGGAGGCCACGCGCGATGATCTCGACCCGGCTTTTCCCGACAACCCAGTGATCCTGATTCACGTCTCTGGTCACGGAGCCGTGCTGAACTCCGCGGCGCTCAAGAAGTTCAATATCACAGCGAAGACGCCCACGCCCCCCGGAGGAGTCATCCTTCGCAAGCCCGGCTCGCAGGAGCCCGCTGGTTTGCTGATGGAAACGGCATATCTGCCTGTGTTCTCGCAGATGCCAAAGCCGACCGAGGCGGAGATGCTCGGCCGCCTGAATGCAGCACAACAAATTTATGCAGGCAACGGCTACACCACACTTCAGGAAGGAGCAACCCACGCTCACGATGTCGAATTCCTCGAAAAAGCAGCGAGCCAGAACCTCTTGTATCTCGACATCGTTTCTCTGCCCCTGTTCATTGATCTTCCAGCGGTTCTCGCGAACCACCCTGCTGCTTCCTGGGGCACATACAACAATCGTCTGAAGCTCGGAGGAGTGAAAACAGTATGGGACGGCTCCCCCCAGGGCAAGACCGCATACTTCACCAAGCCCTACTTGACCGGCGGTCCAGCGGGCGAGAAGAACTGGCGTGGCGAACCTGGATTCTCCGAAGAGGTCTTCACGAAGTACATGCAGCCTGTCTACGACAACAATCTCAGAACGTTCAACCATGTCAACGGAGACGCCGCAGTCGATATGTTCCTCGACGTGCATCAGAAGCTTGGCGGCAAAGCGGAGTTGCGCCCCGTCGTCATCCACTCCCAGTTTGTGCGTGCCGATCAGCTTGACCGCTACGTCAATCTTGGAATCGTCCCATCCATGTATCCGATGCACACCTATTTCTTCGGCGATGTGCACATCAAGAATCTGGGCATGGACCGCGCCAGCTTCATGAGCCCCACGGGAAGTGCAATCAAAAAAGGCCTTCACGTCACGCTGCACTCAGACTTCAATATCCTCCCGCTCGACCCCATGTTGATCATGTGGACGGCGATGAGCCGCACAACCCGCACAGGCGTTCTCTTAGGCCCCGACGAGCGCTTGACGGCCATGCAGGCCCTGAAGGCCATCACGATCGAGTCTGCCTACGAATACATGGAAGAGAAGTCCAAGGGCTCCATCGAGCCGGGCAAACTGGCCGACCTGGTTATCCTCTCCGGCAATCCGCTCACAACCCAGGGTGACGAAATCAAAAACATCAAAGTCGTCGAGACCATCAAGGAAGGAAAGTCCGTCTACAAACGTCCCTGACAAAAGTACAAATCCCGGCTCGTTACGGCCTCGACAACTTTCTTTTGCTGTTTTCTGCCCAAAAAACGCATGTCAAGCCCCAAAAGGACCTAACAGACTCAAACAAAACGACATCGCCGTGGCATGTTTACCCCATTCGATCCGTTATAATAGAGATATAGAAACAAAAGGAAAGCCCCGATGCATGTCATCGGGGCTTTTCTCATGAATGCGATTGCTAATCGTAACGGAATCAATACTTTGCGCGAGAGGAACCTTAGATTGCTGACATTACCGTACAAGTCCAGATCTAAAGTCTCTCGTTCGAATACTTTGCACAAAAAGTGCCGGGATGGGGGATATCCAAAGTCTTACCGCAACCCCTCAGGCTCCAACCAAAACCCGCCCATACCGACGCTCGACATACTCGTTCAGAATCTCCTGGAACTCCTCCACGATCCGGTCGCCTTTCAGGGTCGTGAAGAGCTTCCCATCGACATAAACCGGAGCCTTGGGCTCCTCAAACGTCCCCGGCAGGGAAATTCCGATATTGGCATGCTTCGACTCACCCGGCCCATTCACAATGCAGCCCATCACGGCCAGCTTCAACTCCTCAACACCGGCATATTGCTTCTTCCACTCCGGCATCTGCTCAACAAGGTATCCCTGAATCCGCTCCGCCAGTTCCTGGAAGTAGGTCGAAGTAGTCCGTCCGCACCCGGGGCAACTCGTCACCTGCGGCATAAAGCTCCGAATCCCCAGCGACTGCAAAATCTGCTGCCCGCAGCGCACTTCCTCACTCCGGTCCCCACCCGGGGTAGGCGTCAGACTCACTCGGATCGTATCTCCGATCCCCGAAAGCAACAGCGGAGAAAGCCCAGCCGTCGAGGCTACAACGCCCTTCATCCCCATGCCGGCCTCAGTCAACCCAAGATGCAGCGCATAGTCGCACCGCCGCGCCAGTTCGGTATAAACGTCAATCAAATCGCGAACCCCGGACACCTTCGCCGACAAAATAATCTGGTCGCGACGCAGCCCATACTGCTCCGCGGCCGCAGCGTTATCCAGAGCCGACACCACCATCGCCTCCATCATCACGTCACGAGCGGGAAGGGGATCGGCTGCCTTCGAATTTTCATCCATCATCTTCGTCAGCAGCGCTTGATCGAGCGAACCCCAGTTCACTCCAATTCGCACCGGCTTCTGATGCTCCACCGCAACCTCAACCATCGTCCGGAAGTTGTCATCATCTTTCCGTCCGATCGACACATTGCCCGGATTGATCCGGTACTTCGCCAGCGCCTTCGCCGTCTCCGGATACTTCTTCAGCAGCAGATGCCCGTTGTAGTGAAAGTCCCCAATGATCGGCGTAGTCCAACCCTTCTTCTCCAACGCCTCGACAATGGCTGGAACAGCCTTCGCCGCCTCATCGTTGTTCACCGTCACCCGAACCATCTCGGACCCAGCTCGCGCGAGCGCCGCAACCTGCTGCACCGTGCTCTCGACATCTGCCGTGTCGGTATTGGTCATCGACTGCACCACAACCGGAGCATCCGAACCCACGCGAACCCCACCAATATTCACCGTTACCGCACGTCGACGCACTATCTCTGGCATAAACTCTCCACTCCCAAGTTTACCATCGCAAGCGTCCGCAACCCACGCGATACACTACCCCAGAAGGCCCGGTAGCTCAGTTGCATAGAGCAGCGCACTCCTAACGCGAAGGTCGCAGGTTGGACTCCTGCCCGGGCCACCACACCCAACAACAGTCTGATCGCGAACGATTTGAGTCGCCTGTTACGCGCGCACCAGTCGATCTTCGCGCTCCAACTCTCTCCAAACCTCTCCATCAGGAAAACTGTACTGAGAGAGGGAAGCCGCCAAAATCTCCCCGGAGTAGCCGGGGTTGTGCGGCACCAGATAACGCCCGTTACGAATCGTGACAGGATCGACGAAATGTTCATGCAGGTGATCCACGTACTCGACAACCCGATTCTCCATCGTGCACGAAACGCAGAGATAATCGAAGATCGAAAGATGCTGCACGTATTCGCACAATCCCACTCCGCCAGCATGCGGGCAGACAGGTATCTGGAATTTCGCAGCCATTAATAAAATGGCGAGGTTTTCGTTGATGCCCGCTACGCGACAGCTATCGATCTGGCATACATCAATCGACCCAGCTTGCATCAGTTGCTTAAACATCACGCTGTTCTGACAGTGTTCCCCAGTTGCGATCCGCACGGGCGAAGACTCTCGGCGAATGCGTGCGTGTCCCAGAATGTCATCTGGGCTCGTTGGCTCTTCCATCCACCAGGGATCAAGCTCTGCCAGATGTCGCGTGCGGCGGATCGCTTCGTCCACTCCCCACTTCTGATTTGCGTCCAGCATCAGGCGGTTGTCCCACCCAATTTCCTCCCGCATGATGTGACCTCGCCGCAGGTCATCAGCAGCCTCCCCCCCCACCTTCAACTTAAAATAGGTCCACCCCTGGGCAATACCTTCGCGGCACAGCCTGCGAATCTTCTCATCGCTGAAGCCGAACCACCCCGCTGAGGTCGTGTAAGCCGCATAGCCGTGCGTTTCCAATTCCGCCAGACGAGCGGCTTGACCCTCCTTGCCCTGGCCCAACATCTCAATCGCTTCTTCTCGTGTTATCGCGTCGGAGATGTAGCGAAAATCAATCGCGGATACGATCTGTTCCGGGGACATGTCGGCGAGAAGCTTCCAAACAGGTTTGCCCTCAGCCTTCGCATAGAGGTCCCACACGGCATTGAGGAGCGCAGCACACGCCAAATGGATGACGCCCTTTTCCGGTCCCAGCCAGCGAAATTGCGTGTCTCCGGTTAATTGCAGATAGAAGGCGTTAAAGTCTCGTGTGATCGACTCAAGCGTGCGATTCCGAACAAAGCCCGACAGATATTCGAGTGCACGAACGACGAGATCCGTACCACGGCCAAGGGTAAAAGTCAGGCCATGACCCTCGAGAACCCCATCAGTCCCCAGAATGCAGTATGCCGCCGAGTAATCCGGGTCTTTATTGACCGCGTCCGAACCGATATGCTCCCGCGAGGTCGGAAAACGAAGATCAATAATACGAACTTGGGTAATGCGAATGGATACCAAAGCTTCCTCGACAGGTATAAAGTGTCAAATCGCGAGACCGGGTCACCGTGTCTATATGAGTGCGAGCACGTTTCGAGCCGACAAAAAATTGTATCGCTGGGAAAACTTTTTCGTCAATGAAAAAACTTTTGCATTTGAGAATGTACATCGAGAGACTACCGCCGCTTCCTCAGCCTCTGTCTTGGCGTAACCTTCTGCGCAACCCCTGCCTCATGTCTGGGCAATGATTGCCGTTATCCTATACTCTGTTGCGAAACCAATTGACGGAAATGGATGGATATGGCCGGAAAGAAAAACGCCGACTCAGCGACCAAACAAGGTGAAGTGCTCAACTACGCAACACCGGCTCTCGAGAAGGGATTAGACGTCCTCGAGCTTTTGGCCCACCAGCCTGCCGGATTGACAAAGAGTCAGATGGCACGGGAGCTGGACCGCACCGTCTCAGAGATTTTTCGCATGCTCCTGTGTCTGGAACGTCGCGGCTACATCGCGCAGCTGTCGGACGAGCGGTATTCCCTGACGCTCAAGCTCTTCAAACTGGTCCAGGAGCACCCTCGCACGGAGCGCCTCGTCGCGGATGCTCTTCCCGTCATGCACCGCCTCGCCCACGAGACGGTGCAATCCTGCCACATGGGGGTAGTCGAAGGCAGCCGGGTAACGATCCTCGCGCAGGTCAACTCACCATCGAACGTCGGCTTCTACGTCAAGTTGGGATCGACGGTAGACATCATGGAGGCAGCCAGCGGCTACGTCATCCTCTCGCATCTGGAAGACGAGCAGCGCGAACGAATTCTATCGGAGTGGGTTCGCGAGACTGGAAAGAAATTGCCGCGCGATCTTGACGTGCATCTTGCGCGTATTCGCAAAGCCGGTTATGAGAAACGGGCGAGCTATCTCGTTAAGGGTATCGTCAACATCAGCTATCCCATCTTCGATGACCGCGGCTCAGCCCTTGGCGCCCTCACTGTCCCCTACATTCAATACAGTGGAACGGAGACATCTTCCGCGGCCGTCATCACAGCGCTTCGGAAGGCGACCACCGAGATCACGGCAGCCTTAGGAGGGCGACCTCCCAGGCTCAAATCAACCAAAGCAACCCAGTAGATTCAGGGCGGTCCAGCGGCTCAACGCAGGCCATGGGCACAAGCCTATGTCGAAGACGCGCGATGTGTTTCGCGGATAGCCTGTGACATGGTGTTAATTTGGGCGGCCTAGCCAGGAGTATTGCCAGGCGGCGGAGACGGTTTGGAAGTCTCCGCCGAAGGTGGTGTAGGTGCCGGCGCTGTAACTGAATTTGAGGGATTGATGCTTGCCGATAGGAACGGAGGCGGTGGCTCCGATGCGTGAGTTTGCCTGGAGGCTGGTGGGAGTGGGGACACCGTTGAGGCTGGTCTCTCCTCCGTGCCAGTAGTTGCCATCGAGGGAGAACCAGAGCCGCGGCTTGACGTCATAGCTTAGGTGGGCCTCGACAGCGCCCATCGGCTTCTGTATTTGCCGGTTGGGTCCTGCGGAGCCGGGTGCGTTGGAATAGAAGTTATCGTTCGGGGTGAAGAACCAGACGGCGCCATAGGCGTCGAGGACCCACTTGTTCCATCGGCGGGAGAGGCCGATCTCCGGCTTGAAGGCCCAGCGATTGTTTCCGATATTGATGAGACGCGTTCCGTCGTACTGACCGGTTTCGGTGGCTACAGTGATGCTGGCTCCGACGATGAGTTTTTGATGCCACTTGCCGAATTCGCCTTGTGTCATGGCGGGGGCACCGAAGAGGTTGGTGGAGAGGCGGATGGTCGTAGAGTCCAGGCCAGAGCGATAGAGCTTGATTGGTTCGTCGTTGACGGTGGCTTGGAAGTGGCCGACGGAATAGGGGAGGGAGATGTTGATGTTGGCAGAGCGGCTGAAGAAGTTGAAGGAGTGAAAGAGAGTAGCGGTTTCGGTTCCGATTCTGCCTTTGGAGCCAGTGACGGGGACAGCTGCGTCGAAGACTACGTTTCCATCCTGAAGGGTGTAGGTGAGGGTGACGGCGTTGAAGTGGATGGGCGAGATGACGTAGGCTCTTGGGCTTAGTCCCTGGCCCATAGCGAGCCGCGAGAGAATGCAGAGGCTGAAGAGCACTGCTTTGGTTCTGAGGCTTTGGGACATAGGAGTCGCTATGGCGTAACGTCTGCAAAGTATACGTTGGTGTGACACGGGCGATTCCAGCGCACTACTTTGGCTCCTGAGTTGTTGTCTGGGTTTGCGCTGTCTGGGCCTGGGCGATGAGTTCGGCGAGGCTAGTGAGGCGGGATGGGCCGACGTCACTGATGGCGACCGCGTCCAGGTCCCCTGTGCGGAATTCGGCTACGTGGAAGCCGGAGTGATCTGCCAGTAGTCGGGTTGCCAGTGGCGATTTTGTTGTTTGCTGCAAAAAGACGGAGACGCGGTGCCTGCCGATACTGGAGATCAGTTGAGCGGTGGGCTGGTTGCGGAGGTAGGTGAGATTGGCGCCGTCGAGCGTGGTGTCTGCGGGAAGATTTGTCGGCAGGTTGAAGCTGAAGGGAATCTTGCCCTGAAACCAGGGCTTCACGGTGTGGCGGTCCGACGAGATGACCTCCGGAGGCGCGTTTGCGGCCAGCGTGGCGATGTGGAGATCGGCAACTTCGCCGGTGAGGGCCGCATTGGCCGACGCTCTCTGAGTGTTGCGCTGAACGAGAAACAGGGTTGCAAAGAGAAGAAGCATGACGACCGCGGTAGCCCAACCCCAGGAACTGAAGTACGGACCGAAGAGGGCCTAGGTTGCGGACGGTGTCTGGACGCTCCGCGGGGGCGATAGAGGGATTTCCATATTCGGCTGCGCTGAAGAATGCTCATCTTGTGTGGGACGAACAAACTCTGGAGCGATGGCTGACCGACCCTGATGCTTTTGTGCCGGGCAACGATATGGACTTTCTAATGACCAGACCGGAAGAACGCAGAGACCTGATTGCTTATCTGAAACAAAGTGCCGGTAAATGAAAGACGTGAAGCGGATGGCGTATTCTGCATGGAGAATGGCGTGTTTTGCATGGCGCCGTTAACATTGGAGGGCTAGATTTGAGCCATGTATAACGCAAAAGCTTACTCCGCTGCCAGCCAGACTTCGCCGCTTGCATCCACTACGATCGCGCGGCGCGATCCAACCGAGAAGGATGTGCAGATTGAGATTTTGTTCTGCGGCATCTGTCACTCTGATCTGCATCAGGCCCGCAATGAATGGAGCGGGGTGATGCCTACGGTGTATCCGTGCGTGCCCGGACATGAGATTGTTGGGCGCGTGACGAAAGTTGGCCCAGGGGTCACGAAGTTCAAAGTAGGAGATATTGCTGCGGTGGGCTGTATGGTCGATTCGGATGGGACCTGTCCGGAGTGCAAGGAGGGTCTGGAGCAGTTCTGCCCGAACTTCACGCTGACTTACAACTTTCCTGACAAACGTTCGGGCGGAGTTACCTACGGCGGATATTCGGACAGCATTGTGGTGACAGAGCGGTTCGTGCTGAAGGTTCCGAGTAACCTCGATCTGGCTGGAACAGCGCCTCTGCTTTGTGCGGGGATCACGACGTTTTCGCCGCTGCATCACTGGGGTGTGACGAAGGGTAAGAAGGTTGGAATTGTGGGGTTGGGAGGCCTTGGACATATGGGCGTGAAGTTTGCTCATGCGCTTGGGGCGCACGTGGTTCTGTTCACTACTTCGCCGAATAAGAAGGATGATGCCCTGCGGCTGGGCGCGGATGAGGTGGTTGTTTCGCGCGATGCGAATCAGATGGCGAAGCATGCAGGAAGCTTCGACTTTATCCTGGACTGCGTCTCGGCCGACCATGACATCAATGCGCTGCTCGGCCTGCTGGGACGCGATGGAAACCTCACGCTGGTGGGCGCGCCGGAGAAGCCGATGGCGGTTTCTGCGTTCAACCTTCTTTTTGGGAGACGGAGTCTGTCGGGTTCGCCGATTGGCGGGATTGCCGAGACGCAGGAGATGCTGGACTTCTGCGGCAAGAACAACATCACGGCAGACGTCGAAGTGATTCCGATCCAGAAGGTGAACGAGGCGTATGACCGATTGCTGAAGGCCGACGTGAAGTACCGGTTTTCGATCGACATGGCTTCGTTGAAGGCGGAATAGTTTCGACGATGAGCAAACACTTTCGGATTCCGAGCCGTCTGCCGGCGAAGCTGGAGGAGTTGGGGGTCCGCGTGTCTGCGGTTTTGCGCAGCGCCGGACTCCCAGGCAGTCTCTTCGAGCAGCCGCGGGTGCTGGTCACGACGGAGGAGTTTTTTGCGCTATGGCGCGGGATTGGCGAGTTGAGCGGGGATCCTGCAATTGGATTGTTGTTAGGAACGGAGAGCAAGCCGGAGCATTTTGATCCGATTGCGCTGGCTGCTCTGTCGGCTGACAACTTCGGCGCCGCGGTCCATCAGATCGCTCGGTACAAGCTACTGTCTTGTCCGGAAGAGATTGTTCATGGGCCCGAAGGCGATGAGTGGAGCATTCATTTTCGCTGGCTGCTTGCGCAGGTTGAGGAGCCGGATGCGCTGACGGATCTCTGCTTTGCGTGGATGCTGTCGATTGCGCGGCTTGGGACGGGCATGCGTCTGTCGCCGCTTCGACTGGAACTTGTACGGCAGCGCGATTATGCGAAGACGCTGGAGCGGCATTTTGGGTGTCCGGTTGTGTTTGGTGTGGCGCGGAATGCGATTGTATTCCGTGAGGCGGACGCGAAGCGGCCGTTTGTGACCCGCAATGCGGAGCTGCTGTCGATGCTGGCCCCGCAGCTGGAGGAAGAGCTTAAACAGTTTCGCGGACAGGAGAGTTTTCCCGAGCGCGTGCGTGCGACGATTCAGAAGAAACTCGCAGGGCGAAGACCGAAGATGCACGATATCGCGCGTGAGCTGCACATCAGCTCACGAACTCTCCAGCGGCGGCTGCAGGAGGCAGGGTATAGCTTTCAACAGTTGCTGGAAGAGGCGCGGCATCAGTTGGCTCGGCACTATCTGACCAACTCGCTGCTGGAGTTGAATGAGACGGCTTATCTGCTGGGATTTGAGGACTCGAACTCGTTTGTGCGGGCGTTTCGTGGGTGGGAGGGGATTCCACCGGCCCACTGGAGAGGGATACAGCGGGCGAAAGCCGCTTCGTAGGATCTGCTTTGGAGGAATACGGTCGCTCGATTCAAATCGGGGCTAAGGGCTGGACCCGGCGCGTTGTGGCTTGCCCGTACCGTAGGCCGGGACCTTGGTGGTAATGCGGCGAAAGGCGAACTCGCGGGCGAGGTTTGCTCCGGCCAGGGCGGCTGTGTGGAGGAGGGCGTTGTCGATGACAAGGACGGCGCCGCGGTCTTCATCGGGGCGATAGAGGTTGGAGATGGCTCCGGCCGCGAGATTCCCGAGGATGTGGGAGTAATTGAATTGAAGCCGGCCGTGATCGCCACGACACACGACTGCTGAGGAGATGGCGTGCCAGGCGCGGGAGCGGATGGTTCCGCTGCCTTGATAGAAGTAGCGCGGGTCCTGATGAAACAGTGCGGGGAGGGTCGCCCCGCCGATCATGTGGCCGACGAAGAGGTCGCCGTAGTCGGCACCGTAGCGTTTGGCGTATCCCTGAGCGCCCTGTCCATAGCCGGCATAGGAATTGTTGGCATGCTGGATGGCCGCGAGCACTCCCGCGTTGAAGAAAGAGTCGATGTCCGTCGCGGAGCGAAAGGCGAGGCGGAATTTTTGCCGGGGTGTGAGGGGCGCAGCGTTCCAGATGAAGCTGGTGTAGAAGTTTGGGAAGATCCCGACGATGCGCTGCTTGATCTGAGCGTTGACCTGTTCTTCGGCGAGTTGTTCTTCGGTAACGGTGACGTCGAGTTCGACTTTAGCTACGGCTATAGGGAGAGCGATCTTGGGGAACCTGTATCTTTCTCCGTCGTGAAGTGTGATCTCGTAGGATTCGAAGGGTTCGAGGCCCGGCGCGGTAATTTTGACCTTAAAGATTCCGGCGGGAAGATTTGTGAAGGTGAAGGAGCCAGTGGTGTCTGCTGTTGCGACTTGAGTGGCGATGCCGGTCTGGGGTTCGAGTGCGATTTGCGCGTAAGGGACGGGGCCTTCGTTGATGTCGAGGACGGTTCCGCTAATGCTGGCGGTCCGTTGGGGCGTGGAGGACTGCTCGGCGTAAGGGGTTGTGGTGACGCTCAGGAAAAGGACGCACTGGAGAAGCCGCGGTCGCAATACCGCGGGGAGGGGTCTATTATTTTTCGCTACTTCCACTCGGTTCCCATGTTGTCGTCGGTGATGAGCGGTGCGTTGGCCAGGCGCTTCAACATGCTGTCGCGGGATTCGTAGATTCCGTTTGGACCATTGGACTCGTCGGGTTGCTGCAGGACTTCCTCGAACCGTTTCCGCTGAACGGAATTCGAAAGATCGAAGACGGGGTGGCCATCGATTTCATAGGTTGCCAGCTCTTGCGCGGCAGCGAGACAGGCGACGCCAGAGCCAAAGGTGTTGACAGAATAGAGCGAGCCGACTGACTCTCCCACGTTGCCAGTGCGGCGGACTATGTGCTCGACCAGGAGTGGGAGCGTACTACCCATGAGCAGGGTTGGGAAGAGCAGCAAGGCGAATGCAATCAAACCTGTTACAGCTGTCGAGTGCCCGGCTGTGAGCGCCCCCATGCGATGGAATATCCAGAGGGATGCGGCACCAAAGGTTCCAATCGAAACCTCGATGAGGCCGAATGCGAGTAGTGGCTTGATCTTCCTAAGAGTGGAAAGCCGTCCCCCAGCCAGACTCCCCAGGCCGAGGCCGAGCATGAAGACGGTGACAATCATGGTGACCGATTCGACATTGACGCCGTACAACGTGAACAAGGCGCGCTGCCAGACGATCTGATAAAGGAGAGCTGGAAACCCGGACAGGAAAAAGAGAAGGTAGTAGAACGAGAGAGCGTCGGATTTGGTGGAATTGGAAGCGAGTGCCTGAGAGGGAGAGGTCTGCGAAGAGACGACGTTCATTCGTTCACCTGGACCGGCGTATGCGTTTTGTCCACCGTTTTACTGCTGTGGAGGGTGTCTCGGGCATTCTAGGCTTGGCGGGTTTGGAATAGAAGCAAAAATGCCGGGGGAGCCGGGTTTTCTGCTGGGGCCTGCCCCGCAAGGCCTTGATAAGGGGGCATGCACGGTTTGGATGATGGATTGGCGGGCGGGTGATTTATACTTGTTGCTTGCCCTGCCAATCGGCTTGGTGTGCGTCTATCAGAAGACGCTGCCTGCGCGGTTATGCAAAATCCCGGGCATGTGCCGGTCTTCCGCCAGGGGGACGGCCCTAACGTAAAGTGAAGGTTCTAAACAACGCATGATTCGTCTTCTGCAGAAAGACTCCCGCCTGATGAAGTGGTTGTTTGCGGTGATTATTGGATTCGCCGCCATAACGATGGTGATTACCCTGGTGCCGGGCATCTTCGACAACGCCAGCACGAACGATGCGACGGTCTTTGCCACCGTGAAAGAGCCCGGTCCCTTTGGCCGGGCCTTTGGGGAGAGCACGCCGATCCGGACGGTGGAAGTGAACCAGATGGCATCGCGTCAACTGCAGCAGCAGCATCTGCCGGAGCAGTTTTTGCCCTACCTGGTCCCGCGCGCGGGGCAGATCCTGGTGCAGCGGGCCATTCTGAAGCATGAGGCCGACCGGCTGAATCTGCAGGTGAGCGACGACGATCTGCGCAACGAACTGCGGACGGGCGTGTTTGCACAGTATCTGTTTCCGAACGGCAATTACATTGGCGACGACGCGTACATCAACTTTGTGCAGAATGCGTTTGGCGGCCAGTTGAGCCGGGCGGAGTTCGAATCGCAGGTAAAGAGCGACATGGAGCTGAACCGGCTGCAAGCTCTGATTACCGGTGGCGTCTCGGTTTCGGACAGTGCAGTGAAGGCTGCTTATCTGAAGGACGGCACAAAGGTGAAGTTTGACTATGTCGTGGTTTCGGCCGACGATGTGCGAAAGAGCATCAATCCTTCGGATGCGGAGTTGGAGACGTTCTTCAAGTCTAATGCGGCGCGGTATGCGACCGCGGTTCCGGAGACGCGGAAGATTGAGTATGCATCGTTTGACGCTTCGAACCTGCCGGGCGGAAAGCCGCAGGTTTCCGACGCGGATGTGCTGACTTATTACAACGCGCATAAGGACCAGTATTCGGTGAAGGAGCAGGTGAAGACGCGGCACATTCTGATTGCAGTTCCGGCAGGTGCGGATGCGAAGACGGATTCGGCGGCGAAGGCGAAGGCTCAGGATCTGCTGAAGCAGATTAAGGCAGGCGCGAACTTTGCCGACCTGGCGAGCAAGAATTCGGACGACCCCGGCAGCAAGACCCAGGGCGGCGAGTTGCCGATGTATCCGACGAGCGGGCTGGACCCGGCGTATGCGAAGGCGGCCATGGCGTTGAATCCGGGGCAGACGTCGGATGTCGTGAAGTCCCAGTTTGGGTACCACATTATTCAGACAGAAGAGAAGCAGCCAGCGCATGTGAAGCCTCTGGCAGAGGTGAAGGCGGACATTGTGCCTTTGCTCGAGCAGCAGCGCGCAGGTGCGGCGGAACAGACCTTCGCTTCGACGCTGGCTGCGGATGCGAAGAAGAATGGTCTGGAGAAGGCTGCCGCGGCCAAGGGGCTGCATGTGGTGACGACGGATTATCTGGCGAAGGATGGCGTGATCGCCGGCCTCCCGGATGGGGCAGCGATGCTGACGCAGGCATTTGCGGTAGTGAAGGGAGCGGACCCAGCTTCGGTTTCGACCGGTGAAGGCTATGCGGTGTTTCAGGTGGTCGATGTGAAGCCGGCGCATGCCCCGGACTTTGCGACCTACAAGGCGCATATTCTCGAGGACTATCGCGAACAGCAGGTTCCGCAGTTGATGAATGCGGAGCTGAACAAATTGGGGGATCGGGCAAAGGTGCTGAACGACCTGCAGAAGGCTGCGAAGGAGATGAATCTGCCGGTGAAGACGAGCGACCTGGTGGGCAAGGATGGTCAGGTGCCGGATCTGGGCTCGATGAGCGGACCGGGCGCGGTTGCGTTCACGCTGGCGAAGGGTGCGATCTCGGGGCCGATCAACACGGGCCGCTCGGGTGTTGTGCTGAGCGTTGTCGACAAGCAGGAGCCGACAGCGGAAGACATCGCGAAGAACTTCAACGTAACGCGGGAGGGCTTGTTGAATCAGCAGCGCGACGAGATCTTCCGGGTCTACATTGGCGAACTGACGCAGAAGTATGAGAAGGGCGGCGCGGTTCGGTACTCGAAGAAAGCGGCTGAACCTGGGTTGCCCGTTGGGAATTAGTTGGTCAGCCAATTAGCGAGTTAGCAAAATACCCTGAGGCTTCGGCCTTAGGGTATTTTTTTGTGGTTCTGCAGCGGCTGGCTGGCCGGCTAACCTGAGCTATCTGGCCGTGCGGGACTTTCGTCGGGCCTGATAGATCATTTTTTTCTTTGGGCCTCGTGGGCTGAGCTTTTTCGCCTTCGCAACTGCGGCTTTCTTTGCGACGGTCCTCTTCTTTGCACCCTTCTTCTCCGTGATGGCTTTGATGACCGCTGCCTTCTTGGGGGCAGGAATGGCCGCTGTGAGTTCGACCGCGGGCCTTCCCTTTCGGCCGAAGAAGGTGGTGAGTGAACGTTGCATTTTGCCTAGCGCTTCGGAGACGGCCAACTCTGTTTTCGTAGAGGTTGCGCTTGCGGTCAGGGGGCGGGCTCCTGTTGGGCGTACTTCAATGAGACAGCGTTTGTCAGCTTGGCCGGTTTTCTTGTTATCGATGTCGCTGAGATGGATTTCTACTCGTGTCAGTTTTTTGACGAACCGATCCAAAACGCGGCTCACGTCACTTTCGACGAGTTGCGTCAGGTTGGCGTCCACGTCGATCGTCTTGTCGCTGTTGACATGAATATTCATCTGGTTCTCCTGCGGAACGGTAATTTAGGTTGGTTTAGTCTACTCGCCAGAGGTGAATTACGCGTAAGGGTGGACTGGCCGGGACATGGATAGGGCTGAACCACTCCGCGCTTTGGTTGCGACGACGTATGATTTGGGCATCATAGGTGGCATAAGGTAAAGGGGGCAAGATGAGTGGGGAAGCGAGCAACCAGGAGCGGATGTCTGGGGTTTTGCTGCATGTGACGTCGCTGCCTTCGTATGGCGGCGTCGGGGACTTTGGCCCGGCTGCTTATGCGTTTGTGGATTTTCTGGCGGCGGCGAAGCAACGGGTCTGGCAGGTATTGCCGCTGAGTCCGACAGGATATGGGAGCTCACCCTATTCGGCGTTGTCGGCGTTTGCCGGGAACCCATTGCTGATCAGTTTGGAGTTTCTGGTGCGCGATGGGTGGATTGCGGGGGAACGGATTGCCGGATTGTCAGGGCATGATGGGCCGGTGGATTTTGTGGCGGCAAACAAACGTAAGCTGCCTCTGATTGAAGAGGCAGCGGGGAATTTTCTCGATCGTGCGCCGGATGATAAAAGGGCGAGGTTTCAGAAGTTTTGCAAGGACAATATTTCGTGGCTGTCGGATTATGCGTTGTTTAATGTACTGCGCCGTCAGTACGGCTACGCAAGCTGGAACGAGTGGCCCGCTGAATATGCGCGACGCAAGCAAGACGCGATGACGCGCGTGATGAACGAACAAGGCCGCGCGCTAGCTGTGGAAGAGGTGATTCAGTTCTTCTTCAACGAACAATGGTGTGCCCTGCGTGGCTATTGCGCGGAACGGAAGGTGCGGATTCTGGGCGATGTGGCGATCTTTGTGAATATGGATAGCGCGGATGTGTGGACGCATCCGGAGTTGTTTGAGCTCGATGATTGTCTGAAGCCGGTGCGGGTGTCCGGTGTGCCGCCGGATTATTTTTCGGCGACCGGGCAGCGGTGGGGGAATCCACTTTATAAGTGGGGATTGTTGAAGGAGCGCGGGTTTGACTGGTGGGTGGCGCGGATTCGCCGGGCGCTGACGCTGTATGACATGATTCGGCTGGATCACTTCAGGGGGTTCGAGGCTTATTGGTCGATTCCGGCGGATGAGCCTACGGCGGTCAACGGGCAGTGGGTGAAGGCTCCGGGGCAGGAACTGTTCAAGCGGCTGAAGGAGGTGTTTGGGAACCTGCCGTTTGTGGCGGAGGACCTTGGGCTGATTACCCCGGAGGTGGATGAGCTTAGGGAGCACTTTGGGATGCCGGGGATGCGGATTCTGCAGTTTGGATTTACGGATCGCGGCTCGCACCTGTACCTTCCGCACCGTTATGTGCCGAACACGGTGGCCTACACGGGCACGCATGACAACAATACGACGCTGGGATGGTGGAAGGAGGATGCGACGGAAGCAGAGAAGATGCACGCGCAGACTTATCTGCAGCCCATCAAGGTCGCTGACGACATCGTATGGGCGATGATGCGGGCGGCGGCGGGGTCCGTGGCGAACCTTTGTATCTTTCCGATGCAGGATGTCCTGCACCTGGGAAGCGAGGCACGGATGAATACTCCATCAGCCGGGGCGGGAAACTGGACGTGGCGATATGGGCACGATGCGGTGCATGCGGACTTTGCGGTGCAGCTGGCCGCGCTGATGGAGATGACGGACAGGGATGGGTGGGAGAAGCCGCTGGAGGGGGAGGATGCGGGTAAACCGATGGAAGCGGCGTCGAAGCGGGCAGAGCACGGCACGAACGTTTAGACTAGAGAGGAAGAAATAACTCTTCAGGAACTTTTGATTTCAGGAGCAAGAAGACATGCCTCTCTCTGGCGAAGCCATCCGCACCATGAACTACGTCGACGATATCTCAGTAACGCTGCGCCGGATTCTTGCTGTACTGCCGTCGTTGACCGAGGACGAACGCCAGCGCGTGGCGGCCCACATTAAGTCCGCGGAGCCGAGCTACGAGTCGGTGATTACGGCGGTTTCGGGAAAGAAGTGAAGGACGGGCTCGAGCGCGGGCCGTCTTCTTTTGAGATTCGTACAGTCGCGGTGATCGGGGCTGGCGTGGCGGGACGAGGATTCGCTTTGGCATGTGCCGCGGCGGGCTTCGACGTCGTGCTGGAAGACGTGATGCCCGCGAAGCTGCGCAAGGCTGAGACGGAGTATGCAGACCTGCGGGTGTCCGGTCGACTGCGGCTGGCGACGACCGTCGAGGATGCCGTGCGCGAGGCGGATATCGCGGTGGATTTTGTGCCGGATGAGCTGGAGTCGAAGCTCGAGATATTCAGCATGATCGACAGGATGGCTCCGCCGAAGACGATTCTTTGCACGCCGAGTTATGCGCTAAGCATTACGGATCTGGCTTCGTGTGTGTATCGGCCACAGCGATGCGTGGCTGTTCGGGGGGAATTGGTTGGCGGGAGCGTAGTTCGGTTGCTGCATCCTGCTGAGGCCGCCGCGGAGACGCTAACTGCGGTGCGCATTTTTCTGCGCAAGCTGGGGCTGGACGCGCGGTGCGAGACTGATCCGGATGTGCCAGCGTTGATGAAGAACGTGGTGATTTAGCGCAAACTTACATCAGTTCGTCGATGAAGGATTTGGCGACGTCGGCAGGAATGCGAGAGCTCTGCTGGACGAGTGGTCCCGACTTCAGGACCGGGTCTGCGTCGTGTGCTGTAGGAATATCGGTGCGCTCAAAGAAGAGTCCGATGGGAATCTCGTCGCCCCAGAGGAGGGACTTTTCCATCGCCTCTACCCAGTTAGCGGTGTCGTAGCCGGGGTTGTCTTCGAGCTTTTTCACGCGCGGGCGGAACCACTGAAAGGTGTTGTCGTGGTTGTAGGTGACGCAGGGGCTGAAGATGTCGATGAAGGAAAAGCCTTTATGTTGGATACCTCGTTTGATGAGTTCGGTGAGATGCTTCTGGTCGGCGCTAAAACCGCGTGCGACGAAAGTTGCGCCAGCGGAGAGGGCTAAGGAGACGGGGTTCAGGGGAGCGTCGACATTGCCGAAGGGCATGCTCTTGGTCTTCATCCCCACGCGGCTGGTGGGCGAGGTTTGCCCGGTGGTGAGGCCGTAGATCTGGTTATCCATCACCAAGTAGGTGAGATCAAGGTTCCGACGCATCGTGTGGACAAAGTGGCCGCAGCCAATGCCGAAGCCGTCACCGTCACCGCCGGTGACGAGGACCGTCATGCCATGGTTGGCGAGTTTCATGCCGCTGGCGACCGGAAGCGAACGTCCGTGAAGCGTGTGCATACCATACGTGTCGATGAAGCCTGGGAAGTTGGAGGAGCAGCCGATGCCGCTGATGGTCATGACCTCATGTTTAGGGATCTGTAGCTCGACCAGAGCCTTCTGCACGGCGGCGAGGACACCGAAGTCCCCGCATCCCGGGCACCAGTCGGGGTCGACTTTGCCCTTAAGATCGGCCATCACCATCTGCTTGGGAGTGATTACGTCAGTCGCCATTCGGGAAGCTCCTTGGGATATTCCTGTTCGCTCAGATGAGAGTTCTCAAACCATGATTTCGTGCGTCGGTACAGAAAGGGTTGTGTTACCGGCAAGCTGTTCTTTGACGGCCTCAACGATGTGATGGGGCATGAAGGGTTCGCCGTCGTACTTGCGAATGTGGCCGTTGGGAACGAAGCTGGTTTCGCTGCGTAGATAGCGGGCGAACTGGCCGCTGAAGTTGTTCTCGACGATGATGGTGTGGCGCGCATTCTTGAGGATTTCGACGATGGCATCGCCGTGAAGTGGAACCAGCCAACGAATCTGAAGTTGGTTGGCCGAGATTCCCTCGTCGCGGAGGAGTTCAATAGCCTCCTCGATAACTCCCCAGGTCGAACCCCAGCCGATCAGGGTGACGTCGGCGTCAGCTGGACCGACGAGTTGAGGAGGAGGAACGGATTTTTCGATTCCATCGACCTTGCGCATCCGCTTTTCCATCATGGCGCGGCGCTTTGTGGCGTTGGTGTATTCGTCGCTGATGAGAACGCCGTTCTCGTCGTGCTCGTCGCTGGAGACGACATGGGTGAAGCCAGGGATTCCGGGGATAGCGCGAGGCGAGACGCCGCTCTCGGTGATGAGGTAACGCTTGTACTCTTCGTGCACCTCGCCGTTGGAGGTGATGAGATCGCCGCGATCGACGAAGGGCTGAAAATTGAGGTCCTGTGGGTCGACGCTGAGTCTTCCTTCGGAGAGCAGCAGATCGCAGAGGACGATGCCCGGGCACTGGAATCGATCGACAACGTTGAAGATCTCGGGCATGAGTTTGAAGCAGTCGCCGATGTCGAGCGGGGCGGCTATGACTCTCGGATAATCGCCGAAGGCTGCGCCGAGCATCTGCCAGAGATCGCCCTGCTCTGTTTTGGTGGGCACGCCAGTGGATGGGCCGGCGCGCTGGCAGTCGATGACGACCACGGGAATTTCGGCCTGCGCCGAGAGACCGAGCCCTTCGCTCATCAGCGCGAAGCCTCCGCCGGAGGTCGCACACATAGATCGAACGCCGGCCTGTGCGGCGCCGATGGCCATG
Source organism: uncultured Acidobacteriaceae bacterium (assembly GCA_963841335.1). Classification (GTDB taxonomy): domain Bacteria; phylum Acidobacteriota; class Terriglobia; order Terriglobales; family Acidobacteriaceae; genus Edaphobacter. The sequence continues at coordinate 806,072 of CAWJCF010000002.1, forward strand.
TTAATGACGCCGATCTCGTCTTCCACCTGACGCACCACGATTCCGGCCTTGCGCGCGTGCGAAGCCATCCAATGCAGCACACCGGTAGAGGGGCTCATCGGGTAGGCGCAATAGAACTTGACGCCGGCCGCCGCGCCACCCATCGCGAGGGCGCTATTGCCACTGAGGACGGCGTATTTGGTGTCGGTCATGGGGAGCGGCCAGGCGAACGGCTTGAAGTTCTTGCTGGCGTAGTCGTAGCCGGCGCGGGCGACGTTGACGTTCTCGTCGATGACGGTCTGGTCTTTCTTGCCGAACTGCTCTGCGAGCGCAACTTCGAGAGCGGGGAAGCCGATGCCCATCATGCTGAGGGCCGCGCCGAGGGCCAGCGTATTCTGAGCGACTTTGTTCTTAGAAATGTCCGCAAGCGTGGAGACAGGGATCGGACAGAGTTGGACTCCGGGTGCGGCGGTGCCGGGTTTAATTTGGTCGGCGTTATAGAGACACGCGCCCCCCGCAGTGAGGAGACCGAGGTGGCGGTCCATCGTGTCCTGGTTGAGCGCAATCAGCAGGTCGAGACGGTCTCCCATGTTGGTGACGGGGTCTGGGCCGGTGCGGATCATCAGGAAGGTGTGGCCACCGCGGATGATAGACTGGTAGGCGTTGTAAGCATTTACGTGCAGGCCACGGCGGCTGAAGATCTTCGCAAAGATATCGCCGGGCGTTGCTACTCCCTGACCGGCAGCGCCTCCGATACCCACGGTGAAAGACTGCCTCATAGGAATCCCTCTCCCGGCCAAAGGCCAATCCGCATAGCCGCCCCGGCACAAGTGAAACGTTCTGATGGGCAGGGATTGTACGTTGTTCCTGAAAGCACAAGCAAGCGATGATTGAACGGGCCCAATCAGGGACGATTGGGGGATTTTCGGGACAGCCGAAACCATTGACACTAAGGGAACTACAAGCGGCGAGTTTGCGTAACAAACAATGGAACGGTTTCGTCCAAGGACTGATATGCGCGCTCTCTTCAACATTCTTGCCCAGGTGTTTCGTTCGATCGGGGCAAATAAGCTGCGGTCGTTCCTGACGATGTTCGGGATTGCGTGGGGAGTGGCCTCGCTGCTGCTGCTGGTTGGGCTGGGCGAGGGGTTCCGCTCGGGCCAGCGGAGGGGCCTCGCGGAGCTGGGCACGGACGTCATCATGATCTGGGGTGGGAATATCCCTGTGCTGCCGGAACAGCATGTGGGGATGCACCCGTACAAGCTGACGGTCAGCGATACGAACGCGATTCGCGCAGGGGCGCCGGATGTGCGCAATGCTACGGCGATCATTCAGCGCAGCGATCTGAAGCAGGTGAGTGAGTTTTCAAGCGCGGGCGGACAAGTGTTCGGTGTTGAGTTGAATTATCCCCAGATACGGAATCTGCCCATCGCACAGGGCCGATTTCTGAACCAGGATGACATCGCGCATCGCGCACAGGTGGTGGTGCTGGGCCAGAAGATGGAGAAGCTGTTGTTTCCCGGGCGGCCTTCGCTGGGTGCGTTTATCACTCTGAACGGGTACCGGTTCCTGGTGATCGGCGTGGCGGAGAAGATCGGGAGGGGCAACAATGACGGGGACAACCAGAGGATTTACATCCCGCTGCCGACGATGCTGGAGTTCTTTCCGATTACCGGGGACAACATTCCGGCAGATTCGATTACTTCGATTCAATATCAACCGCGGACGGAGGATCTGAACGAGACGGCCAAAGCCGAGGTGCACAAGATTATTGCGGCACGGCACGGGTTCGATCCGAAGGCGAAAGAGGCGTTTGAGGAGTGGGACACGATCAAGTCGAACCGGATGGTTGGGCTGATCTTTACCGCGATGGATATTTTTCTCGGGGGGGTCGGGATTGTGACGCTGGCGCTGGGCGCTGTGGGGATCATTAACATCATGCTGGTGACGGTAAGCGAGAGGACGAAGGAGATTGGGTTGCGGAAAGCTCTTGGCGCAACCAACCGCAGCATCCTGTTTCAGTTCTTCCTTGAGGGGCTGACGCTTACGGGGTTGAGCGGACTGATCGGGATATGCGGTGCCGCAGCATTGATGGGAGCTTTGGGGGCGGTGGTGGGCAATAACGATATGGGATTCGATCCTCCGCGGTTGGTGCCATGGTCGGCGGCGATGGCGATGGGTTCGCTGATGCTGTGCGGAATTGTCGCGGGACTGTATCCGGCGCGACAGGCGGCCCAGATGGAGCCTGTTGAAGCACTCAGGAAGGATTGACGGACGATGCTGAGCGATATTTTTGGACAGGCGATGGACGCGATGAAGCACAATCGCCGACGCACGCTGATCACCGTGATCGGGATGGCGTGGGGGATTGCGACCGTGGTGCTGCTGCTGGCCTATGGGGCGGGGTTCGGCCAGGCGTTTGAGAACATCTTCGCGCAATGGGGAACGAACATGATCGGCGTGTTTCCCGGACGCACGAGCGAACAGGCTGGTGGTGAGAAGGCTGGCGTAAAAGTGCAATTTACCCAGGACGATGTGGAGCGGATCCAGGAGACGGTGCCGGGGGTATTGCGCGTCTCTCCCTTCGTGGATAAGACAGTCCCGGTTCAGAACGACCTGCACAGCTATTCGTGGGACGTCACAGGGATTACGCCCGAGTTGCAATCGATCCAGAAGATGGAACTGGCCGAGGGACGGTTGCTGACGGAGGCGGATGTGCAGCAACGGGCGCACTTCGCGGTGATCGGATCGGAGGCGAAGACAAAGCTGTTTTCGGGAATGTATCCGATTGGGGAGAAGATACGGTTGAACGGCGTGGCCTTTGAGGTGATTGGAGTGCTAACGCCCAAGATGCAGGAGGGCGACGACAACGACACCAATCGCGGGGTCAACGTGCCGTTCACGACGATGAGCGACATTAAGGATACGAAGTATCTCGATGGCATCTGGATGGACTACAAGGGCGATCCGAAGATGGTCGAGGCGGCGTTGCGCAAGTCTCTGGCCGCAGCGCATAACTACCGCGCTTCGGACCGACGTGCCGTCTTTGTAGCAAACATTATGGAGCAACTGACTCAGTTCCGGATCATCTCGCTCGGGCTGCAGGTGCTCCTGATGTTTATTGGCGCACTGACGCTGGGGATTGCTGGCATCGGCCTGATGAACATCATGTTGGTGAGCGTGCAGCAGAGAACGCGCGAGATCGGAGTGGAGAAGGCTCTGGGAGCGAGGAAACGGCACATTCTGCTGCAGTTTCTCGCGGAAGCATTGGTAATCTCGGGAGTCGGCGGCGTGGGTGGGATCGCGCTGGCGTACGCGGTGGCAAAGTCAATTGGGAAAATCACGTTTTACAGCGCACTGGCCTCACACGCGGATGCGGGCGATATCCATCTGATCATCTCGCCTAACAGTGTCCTGGTGGCCACCGTGATTCTGGTGATCGTGGGGACCGTGAGCGGAATGATTCCGGCGATGAAGGCCGCCAGTCTGGACCCGATTGAGGCCCTTCGGTACGAGTAAGGCTAAGGTTGGATGGCGGGCTTATAAACCAGGCCGATGACAATTCCAACAAGAACCCATTGCACAAAATAAGCGATCGACTGTTGAATGGTCAGTTTGAGACCGATGTTCAGGTTGACGTAGTTGTGGATCACGAACGACCCGATCGCGAAGATGCCGACGAGTGCGCCAAAGCGAGCCCCTTCGGCGATGCCAGACCTGGTGGAGCAGAGCATCGCGTAGAGCACGGTGATGGCGACGAGCGCGACGAACATGGCGAGCATGCCGAACGCCATCGTCCTCTTCATGCCATCCTGCGAACGATAGACGGCGGGATATTTGGCGAACTCAGTTCGAAGCCAGGGAAGGGCACCGAAGAGGATGCCGCCATAGATGAAATAGGTAACGAAGGCGCAGAAAGACGCGAGCAGGATGCGTGGGTAGTTCATGGCTGAACCTTATACACGCGCGCAACATCCAGCACAAACCTAGTTGTCGGACCGCTTGCAGCTATACGGAGTCTGCATCGAGGCGCGGGCTTCGTTGATGGCTCCCTGAGTGTTGTCGTTCGTCTGCACGGCGAGGCGGTACTCGTTGACGGCTCGGTCGCGCTGGCCGGTGCAATCGAAGATGCGGGCCAGTTCGATGTGGCTCCAGACCTCAACCCACTTCGGGTCGTTGTCGCCGCGGAGCGCGTCGCGGAAGGAGTTCGCCGCAGACTGATAATTACGCTGCATGAAGAAGATCTCCCCAATGCGGTAAGCGGCGAGCGAGCTGTTCTTGTTGGCGTCGAGGGCCTTCTGGTATTCGACGAGCGCGGCGGTCAGGTCTCCCTGGGCCACTTGTTGCTGACCGCGCAGGACGGCGACCTTGACGGCCAGGTCGGGCGTGCTCTTGAGCAGCCAATTGTCGGGATCGATGCTGATGCGGCGCGGGCGACCGAAGGTCTCAACGGAGTAGTGCGAGTCGGTGCCAGAGACGTCAACGCGGCGGATTTCGGTTTTACCGTCGGTCTCGATGCGCAGCTCGACGGGCATGCGGAACAGGTCGAGGTCCTGGTCGATGCCGCCGACGGTGCGGAAGCCCTTGTTATCGCCGAGCCGGAAGACGGAGTATTTATTCGCGAATGCCGGAGCGCCGGTGCCGTCGAGCCATTGCGCGAAGAAGGCCTGGAGCTGAAGGTTAGAGGTGGATTCGGCAAGGCTTTCAACGTTGGAGGTGCGAATGGGCTTGTCTAAATACTGCGTGAGCAGACCACGCAGGAACTTGAGGAAGACTTCATCGCCCATCTCCCAACGGAGCATGTGGAAGACCATTGCTCCCTTTTCGAGCGTCATGGACTGGAACTGCGGCGAGAAGGGGTCGAGGCGGCCGATGGTGGTCAACGGCTCGGTATCGTAGGCGAGAGCGCCTGCGGAAATGTCGACGACGGCCTGCTGGAAGGCGGTCTTGCCGGCGGAGTCTTCGAGGTACATCAGCTCGGCGTAACGCGACATGCCGTTGGTGATCCAGGCGTCATTCATGGTGGCAGGCGAGACCTGGTTGCCCCACCACTGATGGGCGAGCGTATTCGACAGCAGGCGCTGCTCATTACGCGCGGTGATGCGGTTGCCGGCGATGGCGGCGATCTCGGGTGCCCATGCGGCGGAGACGGCGTCGTCCGGCAGCTCGACCAGGTTCATGCGGTTGGAGTCGGGCTGGCCGAAGGCGCCAGCCATGTAGAGATATTCGCGCTCGGCCTGGCTCGCGAAGTCGTGCGCGGCCTCTTTGTGCGGCTCGGTGACGTAGACGCGCATATTCGCGACATTGATGGGATCGAGAAACTTCCCGGCGATGATGGTTCCGGGGAAGCCGGGCTTGGCCCACTTGAAGGTGTACTCGGTGCGGTTGCCAGGGATGCTCTTCGCGGCCGCGACTCCAGATCCGGAGCCGACGACGCGCTCATCGCCGGGCACGCGGATATGCATCTCGGCGGTGAAGCGGTTGGTGAACAGGCCCGTCATCGGGAACCAGCGGCCCGGATAGAGCAGGATGCTGATGGGGTCTTCAACCGACGCGAGCTTGATGCCCTCGACGGGGCTGGTGTCGGCGCCTTTCAGGGTGCCGGCGTACTCGATGTGGTAGGTGGTGGTGGCGCCTTTGGGCAATGGATTCGCTAGAGTGAAGCGGACCGTGTTGTTGTTGGTCAGGCGTTCCGACTCCAGCGGTTGGCCCTTGGCGTCGGTGGCCTTGGTGATCTGAAGGCCGTTGTTGAGCTCAAAGGTGGGGCTGGTGAGGTCCTCAAGCGCCGTGAAATTGACATCGACCGAGGCCGTAAGGCGATTGACCGAGGGATCGAGGTCGGCCGAAATCACGTAGCCGTTGATCTGAAGCTGCGGTTTCACCGGCGCTGACCACGCCGTTGCCGCAAGCAATGGGAAAGAAAGGAAGATCGCCGATTGAAAGATTCGGAAAGCGCACATGCAGCCAAAGTTCCTCAAGACATCATGGTACAGCCATCTTCGAGTTAGACGGTGGCCGGGGATTTTGGGCCACGCACGGACTGGTTTTTGACAAGGAGAGCGTCGACGGCGTCACAAACCTGTTGGATAGAATCAGTTCCGGTCGACGGCTGAAGGGATTGGCGGACCTGGGCGAGGTCGGCGATCATTCGTGCTCGCTCGGGGGTGTCGGCGAGCAAGGGGCGCAGGGCCGAGGCGACATTGGCCGCGGTGAAGCGGTCCTGAATCAGCTCGGGGACGATGCAGTGGCCAGCGATTAGGTTGACCATGCCGATCGGCAGGTTGCCATCTTGGTCGGGGCCGGCGGCCCAGATTTCCGGGGGGTAGTGGACGAGTTTTTTGGCCAGTCGGAAGGTCAGGGGGGAAACCTTGTAGACGACGATGAAGGGATTGCCGATGACTGCGGCCTGGACCGTGGCGGTTCCGCTGGCTACGACGGACGCGCGGGCGTGGGTGAGGGCTTCGCGAGCGTCCGGGACTAGATGAAGTCGAAGATCGGAAGCAGTGACTTTTCCGTGGGCAAGCCAACCCCTGTTCACTTGGTTGATAAGACTTTGCAATTTCGGCTTGGAGATAGTCGAGGCCACAGGCAGGAGAAATTCATAGGCGCCAAACTCGCGGAAGGAGCCGAGTGACCTATCCATTGAACCGGAGAACTCGAGCAGATAGCCGTCATCAGGCATGGCGGACCAAGTGGCGAGATCGAGCATTGGATCAAGATTGCTCCTAATCTCTTTCCAACGGCTGCCAGGAAGAAGGGCAATCCATGTCTTTCCCGGGTCGAGGCCATGTACTGTGGCATATTCTTCCCGTGATGTGGTTGACAGCGGTAATTCGGCAAGGGGATGGCCAACGAACTTCGCGTCCACGCCGCGAGCTTTGTAGAAGCGTTCCTCGAATGGGAAGATAACCATCATGCGGTCGACGCGCTGCTGCACCCAGCGTAGTCGGCGGCGCTTCCAGGCCCAGAGCTGCGGACTGACAAAATAGACAACCGGAATCGAGAGTTTTTTGAGTTCGCGGGCGAGGCGAAAGTTGACGTCGGGGAAGTCGATGAGGATGGCGAGATCCGGACGGCGTTGTTTGATGGAGGCAACGAGACGCCGGTAGGAGCCGTAGACCCGCGGCGCGTGGCGAATGACCTCGGTGATGCCCATGTGGGCAACGTCTTCAGCCCGGATGATGCGTTCCTGACCAGCGGCTTCCATCTCGCGGCCTCCGAGGCCGAAGAAGGTTGCAGCAGGGTGGCGATCGCGGAGTTCGGCGATTAGTTGGGCGCCGTAGTGGTCGCCGCTGGCCTCGCCGGCCGAGAGGAAGATCTTCGGATTGGATGGGTTCGCGATGCAACCAGTGTAAATTGGCTGCATGACGAAGACAGGAGCAAGGCGTTTTCGTGCAGTGCTGGAGCAGCTCGGCGGGGGATTGGGCTGGACCGTAGCACGTATCCCGTTCGATGTCGCGACCACTTGGACAAAGATGGTTCGCCTGCGGGTGAAGGTAGAGATTGCAGGTGAGGTCTTTCGCACTTCGTTGTTTGCCGACAGCGCCCACCGCGGGCATTTCGTATTGGTGAACAAAAAGATGCAGAAGGCCGCAGGAGTGAAGCTGGGAGGGATGATTGACCTGGCGGTGGAACCTGATCTCGAAGAGCGCGAGGCCTCGGTTCCGGTTGAATTGGAGAAGCTACTGAAGCAGGAGAAGGTGCTGGCGAAGTGGTATCCGAAGGTGAGCGAGAATATGCGGCGGGAAATTGGCAAAAACATCGACGCGGTGAAAGGTGCGGAGGCGAGAGAGCGGCGTGCCGAACTGTGGGCCGAGCGCCTGATGGGCACGATGGAGGGAGAGAAGGAGTTGCCACCGGTGATCGACGTTGCGTTTCGCAGAGTGCCTGCCGCACGCAAAGGATGGGAGGCGATGACCGCGGCGCAGCGGCGAATGAATCTGATGGCCGTGTTCTACTATCAAAGCCCCGAGGCGCGGCAAAAGCGCGTCAACAAGGTGGTGGACGATTGTTTGAAGGTGGCGAACCGATGAGACAGGGAGCGCTTTCGGTTTTGTTGACCGCGATCAGCAGGCTGATTCTGCGCGACGACCGGCTCAGCGGAAGAATGAGGCGAATGCTCGACAGGTTTGCATTCGAAAAGGAACGACTGGTGATCTCGAGTGGCTGGAGAAAGCTGTCCGCGGTTTATGTAGAGGCAGGGAAGGATGCTCCGGCAGTTCTGATCTGCCACGGCATCGGCGAACGGGTGGAGTACTGGAGTGATGTGCAGGATCTTCTAAAAAGAACGGGCGTCGCGTCGCTGGTGTTCAATTACTCCGGCTATGGCGAGAGCACCGGCAGGGTCACCGTGGCAAACTGTGAAGAAGATGCGATGACTGCGTACCAGAAGCTTGCCGACCGAGGGCATCGGTCGATTATTCTATTGGGCTTTTCGATGGGGACCGGGGTAGGTTGCGCGGTGGCTTCGCGCATGAATGTCGATGGGCTGGTTTTATGCGAAGGTTTCTCCTCGCTGCGTGAGGCAGGCGTGGCGATGGGGTTTCCGCGATGGATGACGCGCGGCGTGCCTGATGTTTGGAAAACGGTTCATCGCGTGGGCGAACTTAAGCTCCCGGTGCTGGTGGTTCATAGCGATGAAGATGGTCTATTTCCGCTGCCGATGGCAGAGCGTGTTGCGGAAGCCTGCCGGGCGCACGGAAAGTTGCTGGTCATTCCCGGAGTCTCGCACAATGCGCCGATCTTCGCGGCGACAGAAGAGTATTGGCAGCCGGTCGCCGATTGGGTGAAGGAGCGGTCGGCGCAGGTGATTTCGGAGAGAACGCGGATGGTGAGCTAGTCGGCGCTCAGGGGCTCGAGCGGTGCGGGGGTATCGCTCCCGGTGCCAAGTTCTTGGTCTTTATACTGCAGCTGGTAGAGCTTCCAGTAAAGGCCTCGGTGAACGAGGAGTTCCTGGTGGGTGCCGCGCTCGCGAAGCTGGCCCTTGTGCATGACCAGGATGGTGTCGGCGCGCTGGATGGTAGAGAGTCGGTGCGCAATAAGGATGGAGGTGCGCCCTGTAATCATGCGCGAGAGGGCGAGGCGCACGCGGAGTTCCGTGTCGGTATCTACGGAGCTGGTTGCCTCGTCGAGGATGAGGATGCCGGGATCGTGCGCAAGAGCGCGGGCGAAGCTGATGAGCTGCTTCTGGCCAGTGGAGAGCGTGGCGCCACGTTCACGGACGGGTTCTGCGAACTGCTTGGGAAGCGTACGGATGAAGTCGCCAACGTTGACCTCATCGCAGGCGCGTTGGAGGCGCTCGTCGGTGATCCATTTGGACCCGAGGCGAACATTGTCCGCGATGGTGCCGGTAAATAAGAAGGGGTCCTGCAGTACGACGCCGAAGCGTTGGCGAAGTTTCTTGAGGTCCTGCTCGCGCACGTCGACGTCATCGATGAGGATCGATCCGCGCTGGATGTCGTAAAAGCGCATCATCAGGCTGGTGATGGTGGTCTTGCCTGCGCCGGTGTGGCCGACGATGGCCGCGGTCTCGTCGGGTTCGATGACAAAACTTACGCCGCGCAGAATCCATTCGATGTCGGCAAAGGTATTGAGGTCTTCGTCGCTTGCAGTGGCAATACGCTTTATTTGCGCTTCATCCAGTTTTTGATAGGTGAACCAGACATTGCGGAACTCGACGCGCCCGGAGTTTTCGCCTGCAACGGGATGAGCAGGCGAGACGATGGTCGGCTCCGTGTCGAGCAGCTTGAAGACGCGCTCGCTGGCGGCCATGGCGGCCTGCAGGATGTTGTACTTGTCGCTAAGGTCTTGAATAGGACGGAAGAAGCGCTGCGCATACTGGATGAACGCAATGAGGATGCCAAGCGTGACGCCGCCGAAGATCGAGTGGCGCAGGCCGTTGCCATATGCGGTGTTGCGCAGGACCGCATCGCCGCCAAACCAGATCACGAGCGCGATTGCGATGGAACTGAGGAACTCGACGATGGGATAGTAGAGCGCGTAAGCGAAGATAGCGTCCGACCATGCCTTCTTATTTTCGGCGTTGACGGCGGAGTAGTCGTTGAAGGCCCGGCGCTCACGGTTGAAGAGCTGCACGATGGACATGCCCGAGACGTACTCCTGCGTAAAGGAGTTGATACGCGCGGTCGCGTGGCGCTGGCGGCGGTAGCTATCACGAACATGCCGGCGGAAGATACGCGTGACGTAAAGGATTGCCGGAATGACCGAGATGGCAAGCAGCGCCAACGGCCAACTCATCCGCAGCATGATGATGACGATGAACGCGAGGACGAAGACATCCTCAAAGATGGCGAGCACGCCCGAGGTAAACATCTCGTTGAGCGCGTCAACATCAGAGGTGACGCGCGTGACGAGGCGGCCAACGGGATTGTGGTCAAAGAAGGCGGGCGACATCCGTTGCAGGTGGCGGAAGATCTGGCTGCGCAGGTCGAACATGATCTTCTGCCCGGTCCACTGCATGGTGTAGGTCTGGAGAAACTCGAGCAGGTAGGTGACGAGCAGCGCGCCCAGATAGAGCAGCCCAATCTGCGTGATGCCGTTCATCGGCTGCGGACTGAGATGCCGGGCGAGCCACGAGAGCTGCGCGGGCGGCGTATCCGACATATAGGTGTCAACTGCGACCTTGACGAGGTACGGCCCCATGACGTCGCTGCCGGCCTTGAAGATGATGGAGATCGCGGCCAGAGCAGTCTGGATCCGGTAGGGGCGAAGATATGTCAGCAGACGCCGCATGAGATGCCGGTCGTACACCTTGCCGACAACCTCGTCGTCTTGTGCAGCTTTTTTAGCGGGCTCCTTGGAGTCCTTCGGTTTCCGGTCGTCGGCCATACGCAATGTCCATTTTAGATGGCTTCGGCCACGTATGGATTCGGACTCCCTATGGAACTAAGGGGTTACGCTGATCGAATCCGCCCCCAACACTGCGCCCGGACCGTTTTGCTGAGCAAACACCACGACCCGCATGGTAGATGGTTTTGCGTCCGCGGGGGCAGTAAGGTGAAACGAGACCGGTCCCGCGTTCAGATCCTTGACGGTGCCGACGCGTTCCAGTGTGCGAACGACGCCGACATGCTTAAGCTGGTGGCCGCCATTCTCTCCGCTGCGAACGTCTGTCGTATCCGTGGGGTCGACCAGGGCGGCGTAAAGCGTGGTCTGCGGTTTTGCATCGGTAGGAGCAAGAGCTGTTACTGATGCCGAGACTTTGCGACCATCAACCGTAGGTTGAGATAGCTTGAGCTGCAGCTTCGCGCCAACGGCGGCGTGTTGGATTGCCGTGAGCGCGCGAGCCGCGTCGTTCCCTACGAACTGATCGGTCCCATTCACGACCATCTGCGGCGTGAAAGGGCCGTTCACGTTGAAGCGAGCGCAATAAGCGCTCTGCCGGTCGGTGTACTGGTGCGAGGAGAAGCGATCGTGCCAACCGAGCTCGTCCCAGTAATCGACATGTTCGCCGAGGACGATGATCTCTGCGTTGGCTACCGGCTGAACCTGGTCGAGTTTCGCCAAAAGGGCATCGGCGGGCGGGCAACTTGAGCAGCCCTCGGAAGTAAAGAGCTCCACCAGGACCGGGGTGCGGCCAGTTGAAGCGGGTTGCGCCGCGGCCGGAGCTACGATGATCGCTGCCGAGAGTGCAGCGACGGCAAACGCGTGGAAATGATGCATGGTGTCATCCTCCGTGGCAGTGAGACTCGCCGGATGGCCAGAAGTTACAACCTGGAAACATTCCCGTGAAACAATGTGCTTGGGGATCATTATTTCAGATGACAGAGACGGTTGGTGTTTATATTTCGGTCCCGTTTTGCAAGGCGAAGTGCACGTTCTGCAACTTTGCCTCGGGCGCCTTCGGCTCGGAACGGATGCAGCATTACGTGGACCGGCTCTGCGAAGAGATTGGCGCCGCGCGCGCCGCGGCCGATGCCATAACGGCAATCCTCCCGCGTGCTGTGGACACGATTTACTTCGGCGGCGGGACGCCGAGTTTGCTCTCCGCCCAGCAGTTTCGCCGAATTTTCGACGAACTGCACCGTGAGTTCGACGTCGCCGCAGAAGCTGAGATTACGCTTGAGTGCGCGCCGGGCCAGCTTACGGATGAAACGCTGGACGAACTGATACGACAGGGAATAAACCGCATCAGCTTCGGCGTGCAGTCGTTCGTTGATCGTGAGAGTGCTGCCGTGGGCCGCCTGCACACAGGAGAACAATGCGAGACGGAGATTGCTCGTGTTCGGGCGGCAGGCGTCGACGAGATCAACCTCGATCTGATCGCGGGGCTCCCGCATCAGACGCAGGCGACCTGGGGCCATTCCTTGGAGCAGGCCATCGCGAGCGGCGCTCCACACCTCAGCGTCTATCTGTTGGAAGTGGACGACGAGTCACGGCTGGGGCGCGAGATTCTCGAGCAGGGAACTCGCTACGGCGCTGCCGATGTGCCCAGCGAAGACGCGGCCGCGGAGTGGTACCAGCAGGCGTGCGAGAAGTTCGATGCTGCGGGCCTGCATCAGTACGAGATATCAAATTTCGCTCGGCGCGGGCATCGCTCGAGGCACAACCTGAAGTATTGGCGGCGCGATCCTTACCGGGGATTCGGCCTCGACGCCCATTCGATGCTCCGTTGTGGTGAGGACGCGGCCAGGTTCGCCAACACAAGTGAGCTCGACGAGTATCTCTGCAACGCAACACTGGCGCCGCTGCCCGTGCTCGCGGCTAGGGAGAATTCTGCTGCTCCCGTGGTCGATAGAATTGGGCGCGGCGCGGCGTTTGAGGAGTCGCTGTTCCTTGGCCTGCGATTGAACGAGGGAGTCGATCTCAACCTCCTGCGAGGCGACTTCGGCAATGCGATGCTGGAGGGCGCAATGCCAGCACTCCACGAGGTCCGCGACGCCGGGCTCCTCGAGCTGAGTCTGAGCCGCATGCGCCTGACCCCGCGTGGCCGCGTACTCTCGAACGAGGTCTTCAGCCGATTGCTACTGCCCTCGGTGGCATAGAAAATTCAAACAGAGTCTCAAGGAGAAAACAGCATCATGATCGACCTGCGCAGCGACACCGTCACGAAACCCACTCCAGCGATGCGTGAGGCTATGGCCTCGGCGGAGGTCGGCGACGATGTCTACAGTGAAGACCCCACAGTCAACCGGCTGGAGAGAGATGCCGCCGAGGTCTTCGGGCGCGAAGCCGCTATCTTCGTCCCCACCGGCACGATGGGAAACCAGATAGCGATTCGCCTCCACACGCAACACGGCCAGGAGGTCATCTGCGAAGCGCGCTCACACATCCTGGATTGGGAGATGGCGATGACGGCAGCATTCTCCGGCTGCCAGGTGCGCACGGTCGCCGCAGAGCGCGGCATCCTCACGTGGGACCACATCCAGCCGGCCATCGGCGCGAAGATCTACTATCGCGCACAGACCGCTTTGGTGTCACTCGAGAACACGCACAACATGGCGGGCGGAACGGTGACGCCTCTGGCGGTGATGGAAGAGGTCTGGGCGGGCGCCCGAGAGGCTGGTTTGCCAGTGCATCTCGATGGAGCGCGGGTGTTCAACGCAGCCACTGCGCTGGGCATCACTGTTGCGAAGCTCACAAGCGGTTTCGACACCGTCATGTTCTGTCTCTCCAAGGGGCTCGGCGCGCCGGTGGGCTCGATGCTTGTCGGCAGCAGGCAGGCGATCGAGCAGGCGCGGGTGCATCGCAAGGCGCTAGGCGGAGGAATGCGGCAGGCGGGGATTCTTGCGGCCGCAGGATTAATCGCGCTCCACGAGATGCCGAACCGCCTCGCCGAGGACCATGCAAACGCGCGCCTGCTTGCCGATGCGGTTGCGGCACATCCCGAAGTGGCGGAGATCGACCTCAATACCGTGCAGACGAACATCGTAATCTTCAAATTGAGGGGCAAAGATGGCACGAACAGCGGTGACGCCCCGGCATTTTCAGCCGCGTTGAAGCAGAAGGGCGTGCTCGTGAGCTCAATTGGTCCCCACGCGATACGGTTTGTGACCCACTACGACGTCGACCGCAAGACGTGCGAGAAGGCAGCTACAATCGTCTCGGAGCAGTTGAAGGCCGTGTCGGATCTCGTGACGGCCTAGTCTCAGTCGCCACCCGCATTGACCACTGGATTCGTCGCGAGGAAGACCCGCGCAACAGTACCGTGTGCGCAATTGTTGGTGTCGCTCTCGAGTGTGAGAGTTCCGCCGTGTTTGTTGATAATGCCGCGGCTCACCCAAAGGCCCAGGCCGGTTCCGCGTTCCCCCTTGGTCGTGAAGAACGGCTGGAAGAGGTGGGGACGGACTTCTTCCGCGATGCCGGGGCCGTCGTCTGCAATCGTAACCACGGCGCCAGCAGCCAGTTTCTGTCCCGCCCCGTCCACTCCGGCGGTCTGCGGTGCGATGCCTATCTTCACCGCGCCCCCGGGGCCCGTGGCCTCGGCGGCATTGGTGATGAGGTTCGTGAAGACCTGACGTAGCTCGGCCGGAAAGGCGGCGACCGAAACAGGCCTTGGGATCTCCGAGGTCACCGTCACCCCCAGTTCAGAGAGCCGCCTCTCCAGCAATAGAAGAATCTCCTGCAGCATCCCCTTCAGGTCCACCACCACAGGAGCCTTTGACTCGCGATACAGCCCAAGCATCGCGCGGCTGATCTGTGTCACTCGCGTCAACTCCTGCTCGGCCATGTCCATGAACTGGGCCTGCTCCTCCGCGGTCGCGCCGTGACGCATGAGGTACAGAAGATTAGAGACAGAGTCGAGCGGGTTGTGAATCTCATGCGCGATCGTCGCCGCCAGACGTCCAGCGACGGCAAGTTTTTCATTGGCGATCAGCGCCTCCTGGGTCTTGCGCTCCATCGTAATGTCGCGGAAGACGAGGACGATACCGGTAATCTCGCCCTTCTGATCGCGAAGCGGAGCGCCGCTGTCGGCGATGCTCAGCTCGGTGCCGTCTTTGCGGATGAGTGTTGTGTGGTTTGCAATGCCGACCACGCGGTCCAGCCGTTTCACCTTTGCGACCGGCGTCTCGATGGGCTCGCGACTCACCTCGTTGATGATGCAGAAGACCTTTTCGAGTGGCTGTCCGTTGGCATCGGTTAGACCCCATCCCGTCAGCTCTCTGGCCACGGGATTCATCATTTGTATGCGGCCCTTGGCGTCGCAGGTGATAACTCCGTCGGCAATCGAATCGAGCGTCGTGCGCAGCTGCTGCTCAGAACGGTAGAGCTCCTCAGCGCGGCGGCCCAGGACTTCAAGTGACAGGCGGTACGCTGCCGAGACCGCATGCAAGCGGTTACGCGTAAAGAGCCCGATGAGGACACCCACCACCAGTGCAAGCCCCAACAGCACCATCAGCATGGTATGGACTTGCCGGTGCCACCGTTCGATCCGCCTCGTGCGGCTCTGTTCTGCCTTCTGGATGATATCGCCGAGGTCATGGCGGACCTCGTCCATCAACTGTTTGCCGTGGAGATTGAGGTCGACTGCGTCAGTCTTACCGCCGCCGCGAACGGTAGCGATCACCGGCAGGGCAAAGCCGTCGTGCCAGGTCTGGAGTTCACTCCGCAGGTCGACGATGTCGCGCCTCTGTTCCGCGTCAGAGCCCGCGATGCTGTCCAGATTCGCGATCTCCTGCTGTAACTGCGAATCGGCATCGGTAAAGGGCTGTAGGAACCGGAGATCTCCAGTAGTCTCGTAGCCCCGCAACCCGGACTCTTCGTCGGCGACCAGTTTCGCCACCAGCGTAGCCTGAGAGATGCGCGCGTCGGCATCCTGAATCAGGTTCACGGTCGCGTTCGCGCCGCTGATCTGGACGTAGAGAGCTCCCGCCACTACCAGCAGCGCGAGAACTGGCAGGAGAAAAACCTGCCTCAATATTTTGTTGAACTGACTAAGATTCACAAGCTTCTAGCCCCGTATCCGCCTCTAACTATTTATTGGGATGCACTTACCGGCTGAAGCAGGTTGCTTAGATTTGTAAGAAGTGCTGGGGCGCCCTCCCCTTTGGTCATATAGAGCGCGACCAGACAGGTTACCTCGGGGGGAAGATCCAGGTAGGCAGAAAGCAAAAGGATTGGGACGGCCGGCTTGGTCTCGCGCATTCTGACCGCGACCTCACCGCCATCCATGCCCGGCATGGAATAGTCGAGGACCACGGCTTCAACCGGCTCGGCGGAAAAAATCTCCAGAGCCGACCGGCCGTCCGGGGCCGTCAGGACACGGTAGCCTGCTCTCTCCAGCAGGATCTTGCGAACCCGCAACCCAATCTGTTCATCGTCCACGCAAAGTACGAGGTTATGGCTTTCGTTCATCGGGTCCGGCCACGGAGCTAGCACGTGGAGTTACCCTAGAATAATACGTGCGGCCTATTTCTGGAGTCCTGATTACGATTCATCGTACGTTCGCAATTCTTCTGGTGGCCGTGCGCTAACCTGACGTTAATGAAATCGAGGTTTACGAATTGAGTCAGACGATTTTCGTGTTGGAAGATGATGCGGATATCTCCCGCCTCGTGCAATATCATCTGGAGAGCGCCGGCTTCACCGTTCGTCCCTATCTAGCAATCAACCAGATACTTAGCGACGCCGAACGCCAGCCGCCCGCGCTATTTCTGCTCGACATCATGGTCCCCGGCGGCGACGGCCTCGACCTTTGCCGGAGGCTCCGCCAGAACCCCACTCTCAGCGTCGTGCCCATCATCTTCCTGACCGCCCGCGCCGCGGAAAATGACCGTGTCCACGGCCTCGATATGGGCGCCGATGACTACATCACCAAGCCCTTCGGGACCCGCGAACTGGTGGCGAGGGTAAAAGCTGTGCTGCGCCGCTTCGAAAGGCCCAGCTCGCCTTCCGTCCTCAAGTTCGAGAATGTCGAAATCGATGCCGGCGCCATGCAGCTTCGGGTCGACGGGGAACTCGTCACCACCACGGCCACTGAGTTCCGCCTGCTCGACTACCTCGCCCGGCACCCGGGAAGGGTCTTCAGCCGCGACCATCTCCTCGACGCTGTCTGGGGTGACGCCCGCTTCGTCACTCCCCGGTCGGTCGACGTCTACGTGCGCCGCATCCGCGAAAAGATCGAGGCGGACGCAGAGACGCCGCGCTATCTTAAGACCATGCGTGGAGCCGGATATCGCTTCGAGATCCCCAAGGGAGTGCCGGCTTAGGCCCGGGGGCGGACTGTGACCCGTAGTCTTTTCTTCTCGTTTTTCATCCGCATAACCATCGCGCTGGCCCTGGTTGCCCTTCTGCGGATGTGGCTCACCCCCCGCGGCTGGATCCTGGGTGCGGTGCTGGTCGTCGCCTGGGCCGCCCTAAATGCCTTTTTGCTGACGCATGCGGTGCGCCGCAACATCGAGCTGTTGCAGGACTCCACCGACGCAATGCCGCAGCGCCATGTCGGCGTCATCGAGACCACTTACAACGACTTCAACGGACTAGCCCGCTCCATCTCACTTGCCTCCGATCATGTCGAACACGCTCTGAACGCCGCCGCGGAGAGCCGTCGCGAACTCGAGGCGATGATCGACAGCATGCAGAACGCCGTCGTCGCGGTAGACTCCGCCGGCCGCATTCAGTGGAGCAACCAGCGCATGCAACGGCTCTTTCCCGATGCGTCCTCCAGCAGCGCCGTGCGCACAGGACACGCTCTCGTCCAAACCATCCGCGACCCAAGTGTCCTCGACTGCGTCCGCAGCACGCTCGAGCAACGCACCATCAGCGAAGGCCGCTCGACCTCGCTCGTCCCCGGACGCATCTATGAAATAACCGTCTCACCCATGCCCGGCGGCGGCGCGGTAGCTGTGCTGCACGACATAACCCGCATCGAGCAGGTAGAGCGCACGCAACGCGACTTCGTAGCTAATGTCTCCCACGAGCTGCGCACGCCGCTCACCTCGATCAGCGGCTACGTCGAGACGCTCCTCGACCATGAGCGATCGCTCAGCCCCCAGGCTCGCGAGTTTCTCACCACCATCCTGAAGAACGCGACGCGAATGAATCGTCTGACCGAAGACCTCCTCGTCATGGCGCGAGTCGAGTCCTCCGAGCAGGAACTCCACCCCGCTCCCATCCCGGCCGACGTATTGGTGCGCGATGCCGTGCTGGCCATGAGCGGTCTCGTACAGGACACCGACGCCGTCCTCCAGGTCGGCGAGGTCACGAGCGCCGAGGTCGTCGCCGACACCGACGCCATCCTCCAGGTGCTCAGCAACCTTATCGAAAACGGCATTAAATACGGTCAATCCCGCAACGAGCCCTTTCCTCGAATCATCGTCAGCGCGCGAGAGGTCTCCGAGCCCGTCGAAGCCGTCGAGTTCAGCGTCCGCGACTTTGGTCCCGGCATCGCCTCCGAACATCTCTCACGCATCTTCGAGCGTTTCTACCGTGTCGACAAAGCCCGCTCCCGGGAGTCGGGGGGCACTGGCCTTGGGCTCGCGATTGCATACCATATGGTGCATTCGCACGGCGGCACCATTCGTGCCGAAAGCGAATTAGAATATGGGAAGCACGTTCCTGTTTACCTTGCCTAAGGCTTTGTCTTCTGTGGAATAATGCCGTATTTATGAACGTGTAACCTCCCAGTAACAATCCCCCAGCACACTGAAAAGAAGATGTATGAATCAAACAAAGAATCGATGCTTTTTTATTCCGAGGGGGATGAGTGAAACTGAACATCATTGCAGCAGGTACCCTGGCTCTGGTCACAGCGGTTGCCGGCGCTCAGAACATCAACGGAGCGGGAGCCACCTTTCCGAATCCGATTTACTCCAAGTGGTTTAGCGAATATAGCCAGCAGCATTCCAATGTTCATATCAACTATCAGCCCATAGGCTCCGGCGGCGGCATCCGCCAGGTCACTGACGGCACCGTCGACTTCGGCGCCAGCGACGTCACCATGACCGACGAGCAGCTTGCTCAGGCCAAAGTCAAAGTCGTGGCGCTCCCCACCGTCCTCGGAGCGGTCGTTCCGGTATACAACCTCCCGGGAGTCAATAAGCCCCTCAACTTCTCCGGCGATGTCATTGCCGACATCTATCTCGGCAAAATCAGCAAGTGGAATGACCCCCGCCTGGCAAAGGACAACCCTGGCGTCAGCCTTCCGGACAAAGCAATTCTCCCCGTCTATCGCTCGGACGGAAGTGGAACAACCTTCATCTTTACGGATTTTCTCGCCAAGGTCAGCCCGGACTGGAACAGCAAAGTCGGCAAGGGTGCTTCCATCAAATGGCCTACAGGCATCGGCCAAAAAGGAAACGAAGGCATCGCCGGCATGGTTCGTCAGGCCCCTAACTCCATTGGCTATGTCGAGTTGATCTACGCAATCCAGAACAAGATGGAATTCGGTGCAGTCCGCAACTCCGCCGGCAAATTCGTACAGGCATCGACCGCTGGTGTCACAGCTGCTGCCGCCGGCGCCGCGAAGAACATGCCCCCCGACTACCGCATCTCCATCACCAACGCGCCGGGTCCGGATTCTTATCCGATCTCCAGCTTTACCTGGCTCTTGATCCCGACCCACTCCGCTGATCCTGCCAAGGCCAAGGTACTCGCCGACTTCATGGGGTGGATGCTCGATCACGGACAAAGCGAAGCGGCTGCTCTGAGCTACGCTCCGCTGCCCAAGCAGGTTCAGGATATGGTTCGCAAGAGCGCCTCGAACATCAAGTAGGTTGTTCCGCCGCACGGATTTGTTGAACCCTTCAGATCCGTGCGGTGCTTTTTTTACATCCCGGCCCAGAGCTCCACGCCGGATACAATCGACTACCAAATGAGTAGACAGGAACCCGGATTGTGTCCACGACGCGTATGACTGACGAACGAGACTCGAGGTCGTCCCAGCCTGTGCCCCCGCCATTGCCAAATTTGGCCAGCGCATCTGCCAACCCTGCGCAGGACCCTGTCGTATCCACATCGCCAGCGGTAGCGGACTCGGCTCCATCAGTCATCCGCGACTTTCTCAACAAACGAGGAAGCGGTGCAGTCGCCGACAACACCTTCGCCGCTCTAATGATGCTATGTGCATTCAGCATCTTTGCCATCGTCCTGTTCATCTTAGGCATTCTTGTCCTGCACTCGCGTCCCAGCCTCGCGGCCTTTGGCTGGAAGTTCTTCACCCGGGACGCGTGGGACCCGGTCTCAGGTGATTTCGGCGCGTTGCCCTTCATCTTCGGCACGCTCGCAACCTCGCTGCTTGCGCTCTGCATGGCTGTGCCTCTCGCCCTTGGCGTCGCTATCTTCCTCACCGAGCTCTGCCCGCGCCCGCTCCGAGCCCCTATCTCGTTCCTCACGGAGCTCCTGGCCGCGATTCCCTCGGTCGTCTACGGACTCTGGGCGGTCTTCGTCCTCGTGCCCATCATGCGCGATCAGCTGGGCCCCTTCCTCGTAAAATATTTCGGCTGGACGGGATTGTTTGAGGGGGCGAACTTCGGCGTCGGTCTGCTCACCGCGAGCATCATCCTTGCCATCATGATTCTGCCCATCATCTCTTCGCTGACACGCGACATCATGACTGCGGTCCCGAACAGCCAGCGTGAGGCCGTGCTCGCGCTGGGAGCAACGCGATGGGAGATGATCCGCATCGGCGTCCTGCGCAACTCTCGCATCGGCATAGTCGGCGCAATCATGCTCGGTCTGGGCCGCGCGCTCGGCGAGACGATGGCCGTCACCATGGTCATCGGCAACCACCCCAACATTAGCAAATCGCTCTTTTCCCCTGCCAATACCCTGGCCAGCGTCATCGCGGGCGAGTTCTCCGAGGCCACCAGTAACCTCTATCTCAGCGCCCTGATCGAGATCGGCCTCGCACTCTTCCTCGTCACCATCGTCGTCAACGCAATCGCCCGCCTGATGGTCTGGGCGGTGACGCGTAACGCTCCGGCGCAGGTGCACTAGCATGAGCACACAACCACTCAACAACCAGCCCCGTCCCATGGACTTTCAGAGCCGCTCCATGCGTCTGAACAAGGCGCGCCGCAATGCGACAAACTACTTCATCGGTAGTCTGTCGATTCTGGCGACGATCATTGTGATCGTCCCTCTGATAGCGATCCTCTTCTACCTCGTCTACATGGGTGCAAGCTCGCTGAATCTCAACTTCTTCACCAAAATCCCAGCGCCGGTGGGCGAGTCCGGCGGCGGCGTGGCGAATGCGATCGTCGGCTCGGGCATCATTCTGGGCATTGCGAGTCTCATGGGCATTCCTGTTGGCATTGCCGCCGGTGTCTATCTCGCGGAATTTGCTCGCGGCAAGGCAATCGGCACAGCGGTGCGCTTCACCGCCGACGTGCTCAACGGGGTACCCTCAATCGTCATGGGCATCGCGGTCTTCGCGCTCCTCGTGCAGGGGCGGCACTTCTCAGCATTCGCGGGCGGTGTCGCTCTGGCCATCATGATGGTTCCCACCATCACCCGCACCACAGAAGAGATGCTGGCCACAGTCCCCCATGCGATCAGGGAAGCCGCCTTGGGACTCGGTGTTCCCAAGTGGCGCACTGCCCTCTCGGTCAGCTTGCGCACCGCCTCGCCGGGCATCATCACCGGCTGCATGCTGGCCTTCGCCCGCGTCGCCGGAGAGACGGCGCCTCTGCTCTTCACGGCCTTCGGTAACTCGTTTTGGAGTTTCAAGCTCAACGAACCAATCGCAGCATTGCCGCTCCAGATCTTCGTCTACGCCACCGGCCCTTATGACGAATGGCACCGCCTGGCGTGGGCTGGTTCGCTCGTTCTTATCGCTATGATTATGGTATCCGTCACGCTCGTTCGTATCGTTGCCAACCGCGGCGTACTCAAGGGAGGAAGCTAGTGGGAGTAGGCATTCTAGTTGAAGATCTGAACGCGTGGTACGGTACGAACCACACCCTGCAGGACATCAACCTGCACATTCCGGCCAATCACGCCACCGCACTCATCGGCCCGTCGGGCTGCGGCAAATCGACCTTCGTGCGCTGCCTGAACCGCATGCACGAGACCAACCCCATCGCCCGCGCCACCGGCGTCGTCAAGATGGGCGACATCAATATCTACAGCGACGCATCCCCGGTCGAAATTCGCCGTCGCGTCGGCATGGTCTTCCAGCGCCCCAATCCCTTCCCGACGATGTCGATTTACGACAACGTCGTCAGCGGCCTCAAGCTCAACGGCTTCCGCAACCGCCGCGTCCTCGACGAGACAGTCGAGCGTTCACTCAAGCAGGCTGCGCTCTGGGAAGAGGTGAAAGACGACCTCAAGAAAAAATCCGGCGCATCCCTCTCCGGCGGACAGCAGCAGCGCATGTGCATCGCCCGCGCACTCGCCGTCGACCCCGAAGTTCTCCTGATGGACGAGCCCGCCAGCGCTCTCGACCCCGTATCCACCTCGAAGATCGAAGACCTCATCTTCCAGCTCAAGAGCCAGTACACCATCGTCATCGTGACGCACAACATGCAGCAGGCCGCGCGCGTGGCGGAGAATACCGGCTTCTTCCTCAACGGTAAGATGGTCGAGTTCGATTCAACCCACAAGATATTCACTAATCCCAAAGACAAGCGGACAGAGGATTACATCACGGGGAGGTTCGGTTGATGCGCGTAAAATTCCACCAGAACCTCGACGACCTCAAGGAAAAACTGCTCATCATGGCCGGCATGGCCGAGCAGGCGATCCAGCGCTCTATCGAGGCTTACCGCACCCGCGACCTCTCCATCTGCGAACTCGTCCTCCGCGCCGAGCCCTCCATCAATCGCCTCGAGCGCGAGATTGACCAGATGGCCCTCGACCTCCTCGCCATGGAGCAGCCCATGGCCATTGACCTCCGCTTCATCCTCGCCGTCATCCGCATTAACGCCGACCTCGAGCGCGTCGGTGACCAGGCCGTCAACATCGCCGTCCGCGTTCGTGAGATGGGTGCCTTCGCCAACATCGATCTTCCCGTCGACATCCCCAAGCTCGCCTCGCTCTCTTCCGCGATGGTGCGCAAGGCCATGCAGGCCTTCATCGAGGCCGACGCCGATCTCGCCGACACCGTCCTCACCCTCGACGACCAGGTCGATGAGATGAACGATGCGGCCTTCTACTCGCTCAGCACCCTCATCAAGGAAAAACCCGAACTGACCCCGCAGTCTCTCAACGCTCTCATCATCTCGCGCAATCTGGAACGCGTCGGCGACCACGCCACCAACATCGCCGAGGACGTCATCTTCTGGGTTCGCGGCGCAGACGTTCGCCATCACAGCGGAGCCTCACAACCTAGCCAATGATCTCCGGCGTCCACCACACCAGCCGCGACAGCACCGGATAATAAAGCCCAACCCGCAACCGTCCTTCCGGAGCCCGGTCCGCCATCATCCGCGCGTAAGCATTCATCTGCGCCCCATACTTTGCCCGCTCCTCAGCAAGAAACTCCTCCACGCCCCCACGTCCATGTGTCGCGGTCTTGTAGTCGACGATCCACAGATGGTCGCTGCCTATGGCCAGAGGCTCGTTGCCGCCAAAAAATACCCGATCCAGCCGCAGGCTGCTGCGCCGTTCCTCCCAGGAGGTTAATGCAAGCTCGCTTGTAGCACCTTCATTTCTGTTAAGAATCCACTGCCCCACGGGGTCCTTTAGCATCGCGCCAAGCGCACCCGCAACTTGCGCAGCCAGCCGCGAAACAACGGCTGGAGCCAGTCCTTCTCCGCGCAGCGCAGTAGAGATCCGTGGCGTCCAAGTCATCATCTCCCGCGTCAACGCATCGAGCTCCGTCCCGTCCGCAGTCCTCCGCGCCAGCACTTCGATAAAAGCGTGCATCGCATTGCCAAAAGCTCGCGCCTCAAACGAACCCTCGGGCCGTTCGAACTCCATAGAAGCAACCGCCGCCTGCCCGTAGAACAGCCTGCGCATATCTTCAAACCGAGTCTGCGGTTCAAAGCCTGAAGGAAGCCTCCGTAATCTGGCAGGCCGCACCTGTTCTGCCGCCGCAGCAAGATCACCAACGAACTCCTCCGCATCTTCCGGCTCCGCGATCGCTGGCATCTCCAAAACGCTCGCGACACCCGGCATGTCCGTGGCGAAGTGTCTCTCCGCTACAGCCCATGCTGTCTCAAGCAGACTGCCGGGTGCGCGTTGAATCCCTCCCCTCGCTGTTCTCTGCGGCGAAGCGAACAGATGCAGTTCCTCGCGCGCTCGTGTGCACGCCACATAGAACAGCCGCTTCCGCTCTGCCTCCGCCCGTCTCTTCGCGATGCCCCGCAACCAGCAATTCAACTCCTGCGAGTCCTCGCCGCGTCCCGCAATCGGAGCCAGAACAATCGAAGCAGCCTCTTCATCCTGCTGGTCAAGCTCATCCCACGTCAGCAGCTTATCCCGGTTCACCTGTTCGCGCCGCTCCAGCCCCGGCACAATCACGACATCCCATTCCAGACCCTTCGCCCCGTGGATTGTCATAAGGTCCACCGCGCCTTCGGCAATCCCAGGCTCCGCATACAAATCATGCTGCCGCCTCTTCAACAAATCCAGCTCGATCGCCCCCGTCTGCTCCTCCACCTCATCGAGCAGTTGCAGATACCTCCGGGCATTCGCCATCTCCTCCGGCGTCAAATAGGCATCCCCACCCAGCGAACGCCATGTCCGCTCCACCCACTGCGATCCCGTCAGCCCCGTGCGATGCCGCATCGCCGCCTGCATCACGTTCCACACTCTCTCCAGACGCACGCAGCTCTCCGGGCTCAGCAACTCGCCGCGCACACGAATTAAATCCTCAACACACCACTCAGCAAAATCCCGGTCATCCTGTCCCGCAAGCACATGCAACTCGCTCAACCCCAGTCCGCACCAAGGTGCATGCAGCACCGCAAACCAGGCAACCCGGTCCGCCGGATGCAGCAGCGCCCGCGTCAGCGCAAACAGGTCGAGCACCTCTTGCCTCTCCCCCAGCTGCTCAATCTTCAACGCACGAAAGGGAATCGCACCCTTCGTCTCGTCCTTCAAGTCCGCAACAATCTCGCCCAACACATTTCGGCTCCGCACAAGTACCGCAATCTTCCACGGCTGCTCTGGATGACGGCGTTTCGCGGGCAATGGACGCTTCCTCCACTCCTCGATGATCTTCCGCACCTGTTGGGCTTCGATGCGCGCCTGTCTCCGTCGCTCCTTCTTTGCATCCGCGTCCGGATCCAGCACCGCCGTATGCCAAACCACGTCCTGCGCCCCAGCCTCCGACGGTCCGCGTACCGGTCGCGCTTCCACGTACGGCACCTCCTCCGTGGTTCGAATGCCCCTCGTCGGGAAACAACGCAGAAAAATCATCATTGAAAGCCTTTACCAGGCCGCTTTGCGAACGGAAGTTTGCCGTCAGCTGCAAACTCCCCAGCGGAAGCTCGCCCAGCGTATGGGTCTGCATCGTTCGCACAAACCGCTCAACCCGCGCCTGCCGGAAGATATAAATCGACTGCTTCGGATCGCCAACAAGGAATACCGTCTGGCTCTGCCCATCCCAACCCTGTGTCAACAATTCAATCAATCGATACTGACTCGTCGACGTATCCTGCACTTCGTCTACCAGCAGATGCCGCAGCTCCACCCCCAGAGCCTCCGGCAGATCGCGTGCGCCGCCGTGTTCCAACGCCGTCTTCGCCAAGAGCGCATGCTCGGCGAAGTCGCACTCGCCCCGCCGCGCAAACACCAATTGCAGTTCGACCAGCGCACGGCGCAACACCCGAAATAAAGCCTTCGCAACTTTCCACTGCTCTGGCGGATACTTCGCAGGCGGAAGAATCTTCACCTGTTTGATCTCATCAAGGACTCCGCGATGGTCCTGCAGCTCTTGCACAAGGTCCGCGAGACGCTGAACATGACTCTTCTCCGCCTCAAAGTTCAGATAACGCTTCTGAAAGCTGCGCCGCCAGCCTCCATCCTTTGTCGTTACCAGATGAATTAATCCTTGCCAGCGTTCCAGGTCGGCCGCTATCTCTTCGGGAGTATCGTAGACACCTGCCCACACAGCAATCGGAGAAGCCGCTCCCTTATAGCCATCCGATTGACCCATCTCCCCGGCCAGCAACGAAAGATCGGACAGGATGTCCTTCGGCACGCAGTCAGAGAGACGTGCCAAGCCCGCCCCAATGGCTTCCTCTAACGCCCGCTCGATCCGCGGCAGCACCGTTCCGTCGAGAAATTCATCATCGAGCTCCTCCCCCATCAGCGGCACCAGTTCACCCCACTGATTGCGTAGCGGAAGCATCTCCATCAACAGCTTCTCGCAATCCGCCAGGCTCCCATCGCGATGCAGCAAGACCGTGCGGAGTGCCTCATCCAACTCAGCATCGCCGCCGCCAAGCTGCATCAGCGTCAGCCGTGCGGCTTCGCGATACATCGTCGTCGCATCTTCCACCGGAGCATGCGCGCCTCCGCCGCCTGACAGCACAGGCAGCATCCGCGCAATCTCGCCACACACCGAATCGATCGTCCGAAATCGCAGCCGATGCGGATGCTCAAGCAGTCCCCAACCCCGCTGCGCATCGCGATGCAGCACCGCATCCGCCAGCGCTCGCGTCTCCCGTTCAAACTCCGCAACCGGAGCGGTTCCCAATCGAGCCATCTCCAACTGCGCCATCACGCGATCGCGCATCTCTTCGGTGGCCTTCACGGTAAACGTGATTGCCAGCACCTGCTCCGGCTCGTCCACGCTCTCATCCGCAAGCAGCTTCAGATACCGCTGAATCAGCAGCCCCGTCTTACCTGACCCCGCGGGTGCCTCAACAATCCACGAGCGTCTGACATCAAGCGCCTGTGCTCGCGCCTCCCAATCCGGCGGCCGGCTCTCTTCCGCTCTCCCTAAATCCCTCCCAAAGTCCAGCAACTCACCCACGATCACCCTCCGCCCCCGCGTCTTCCGCGTCCTCTTCCTCCAGCAGCGAAACATCCAGTCGGCACAACACTCTCTGGCCGCAGTGCGCGCACGTCGAAGGATAGTTCTTCGGCTGCACCCGCGCGTCGCCGCGATAAAACTCCCACGCCAGCTCCGTCAACACCAGCCTCCACCTGTCTACTTGCTCCTCGAGCGTCGCCGCTTCTTTCATCTTCGCCGTCGATGGCAGCACACCCGGGCTCGCCTCGAAACCCTTCATCCCGCCCAGCTTCCCCGGACGCACCAGCGCAAACGCCACGCCCTGTAACTGCTCCTCCCGCGGCACGATCGCATACAAAGGAAGTTGCGGCGCATCTGGTCGCTCAGTAAGCCACTGTTTGGGCTCCGCAGCTCCCGTCTTGTAGTCGATCAGCACCTCGCCACCTTCGACCTCATCGATACGGTCCATCCGCACATCCAACCGCAGAGGTCCCACCTGCACACCCTTGAAGTCCTTTTCGCTTAGCCTCACTTCGAACGGCATGCTTCGATTCCTCTCAAGCTCAAGCCAACCCGACAGCAAGCTCTGCAACCTGTCA
Source organism: uncultured Acidobacteriaceae bacterium (assembly GCA_963841335.1). GTDB lineage: Bacteria > Acidobacteriota > Terriglobia > Terriglobales > Acidobacteriaceae > Edaphobacter. The sequence goes on from CAWJCF010000002.1 coordinate 833,453, forward strand.
CGAAGCACCTGCAGGTAAGCCGTGTCCCAAGGCGTCGCGCCTGAAGCCGTCTCATCTTCCAGCGCCTCGTCGATGCACATCATCAGCGTAGCGTCGCGCTCCTTGAGAGTCATCTCACGCAGTCTCTTCTGTGTGTGTACCGCATCCCAGAACCGCTTCAGCACATCATGCACCACCACGCCACTCGCTCGCGCATCCAATCCTGGCGTTACCCGCTCGAGCTCCGTCGCCCAAAGCCGCTGCTCACCAAATGCTCGAAACCCGCAGGCCGCCTGCAACTCGAGAATCCGCGCCCCGCCGCGCATCACCTCATCAGGCGGCGTTCTGATGCGTTCCACATCATCGATCTCTTCCAACCGCACCACAGCGCGTTCCACCGCCGGTCCAGCCAACTCCACCACGTCAACGTCCTCCAGCACAAGCCCCGCCAACACAGGCGAAGGCCGTTGCTCTCCCTTCGCGGACTCTCGTGCATAGCTGAAAATCACCGTCTCCGCGCACCTCGCGAGTCGCTCCGTCACGCTCCGCGCATGCTCCGTATCCCGCGCGACGTCGGCACCAGGCATTCCGAGCTCGCGCTGCAGCGCCCAGGGCAGCAGGGAACTGGTGGCCGTCTGCATCGGCCAACTCAACTCGCCCGCACGCAGAAACCACATCGCGTCAAACGTTCCCCCGGCAGCTTCCAGAGGCCCCATCACCTGCACCGGCGCCTCCCGCGACTCCGGCGCAAACATCGTCTGCCGCGCGATCCGCTCAAGACCAATCAAAGCCTGCTCAAACTCCACCGCCGCTCCATCGAAGTCCAGCGTGGCCAGCTCATCCAGCGCGCTCTCCCACTTCCGCCGCATCTGAAACTCAAAGCTCGTCTCGCCCGAACCCGCGCCCCAAGCCGCATCCTCCAGCAATTTGCGCATCTCCTGCGCCCACTCTTCATGCGAGCGCGAATTCATCCCCTGCACCCGGCCCGCGCTAAACCGGAACGTACGCAGGACAGCCGCGAACACCGGCAGCCTGCCTCTGCGTTTCGAGCCCCCAACAATCGTTGACAAATCCTCCAACGAAACCTCAGGCCGCAACATCCCTGCCTTGCGCAGATCAAACGCATCCAACGCGGCACGCGCCGTCCGCTCATCGGCCGCCTTCGCAAAATAAGGCGACAGCAGCAACGCACTCACACGCTCAAGCGGCAACGGCCCGGTCGTCCAGCGCAACAGGTCGAGCGCCGCCGCAACCATCGAAGTCTCGGCCAGCCGAGCGCCAAGCGAAAACTCATACGGAGCCGCATCATTCCCCACCCGAATATCGCCCGCTTCCGGCGCCAGCACCTCGCGAAAGACGCGGTCAATCTCGCTGCGCTGCGTCTCCAGCCTCGGCACAATCACAGCGATCTTCGCTTCTGGCATCGACTCAAGAGTCCCGCGAATCCACCGCGCCGCCCCCTCCATCTCTTCACGTTCGTTCGTGGCTGCGACCAGTATTCGCCGCGCCACCTTCAGTCCCGTCGAAAGGTCTTCGACCCCAACGCCAGCCGACCGTAGCGCCTCCACCAGTCTCGTCTGCGCCGGAGTCATTCCATCGAAGCCCACCAACACAACACCACCCGCAGGAGGTCTCAAAACTCCCTTCCGCAACGCGTCACTCAGTCTCTCCTCCAACTGCGCCTCGGCAACAAACCCCTCCGCACCGCATCGCCGCTCGAAGGCTCGCGCCCACCGCTGAAACGCCCGCGTATCTGTACGCCCTGCTGTCCCACGCAGCCTCTCGCGTCCCTCATAACTCGATAGCAGTCGCCAAGCCTCAGCTGCAATATCCGCCAGCGAGTCCACCGATCGCAAACTCGCCAACTCCTCATCCAGCTCCAGAATTCGCCGCCACACCGCGTGCTCCTGCGTCCGGTTCAGCAGCAGCTCCGTCGCATGTCCTTCGACCAGCAGTTCCCGCCACAACAAGGCCGTCCAGGCATCCCAAGCCAGCACCTTCGCGGGCGCCCAGCTCCTCAGCGCCATCGCCCGATTGCGCTGGTCGAACGCCCTTCGCAGGCTCCGCGCCGCCCGCTGATTTCCTGTAACCACCACCGCCCCACGCCCAACCGCGTCGACGATCACCCCTTGCAGCAGCTCTGCACGATCCATATCTCGGTTATACGCTCGACGCCGCTGGAAAATCAGTCGTTCGCAACCGGAACCTTCCGCGCCCACAAGCTCATCGCCAACAACCCCAGCGCCGCCGCAAAAGGCAGAGCCAGCGCCACCTGCAGCGATCCCGCCCGCGTCGATACCACTCCCATCAGCCACGGCAACGCCGCCGCGCCGAGTCCCGAGACCGCCAGTACAACCCCAGCCTGCCGTGCCGTCGGCCTGTCCGCCATCAGCAGAGCCCACGTAGCCGGAAAGAACGGCGCCAGGCTAAGCCCCAGCAGTACCGCAAACCCCGCAATCGTTACCGCGGTATGCGCCGTCGCCAACCCTGCCGTAAACACCGCTGCCAACACCATCCCCCAACGCTGCACCGTCTTCTCACCCACCCGCAGCATCAACGCCGAAGCCCCCGCCCGCCCCGCAGTCAGCGACATCCAAAGCAACAGCGTCGTGTATTCGCTCACCGCCAGCGTCTTGTCGCCATACCGCAGCGCATACGTCGTCAGCCACCCACTCAAACAAGTCTCGAGCCCCCCATAAAGCACCAGCAACACCGCAAAATAAACGTACACACCACCACTCAAACCCCTCTGCGGATCGCCCTCCTCGATCCGCCCCCTCAAACTCCTCCTCCGCGACATCATTCCGACTCATTTCCACCACCAACCCGAGCCACTCCCAGGACAAACAGCCCCGCAAACCCCACCAGCACACCGCGCAGAGCAAATCGCGGCAGCAGCCAGGCGGCCAACAGCGCCGACAACATCGCCCCCAAGCTGAAAGAAAAATTCAGCAGCGCCAGCGCCGACCCGCGATGCGCCGTAAATCTCCTCCCCGCAAGAATATTCACCGAAGTAATAATCTGCCCCAACCCAAATCCCCCCACAAACAAACACAACGCACCCCAAGCCCATCGTTGGCGCAATCGCAAACCCGCCAAACCCCACAGCCCCCGCAGCCAATCCAACCAGCAAACTCCGCCGCAGCCTGCGCGACACCGTCACTCCACCAAGAAACGCCCCGCAGAACTTCGCCATCATCAACAACCCGCTCTGCGAGTCCAGCATCCCCCACTGCCGCGCCAGCAAAGGCAGAATCGGCCCCAGCATCGCCGTCCCTAGGCCCGCCAGCATCAATCCAAAGTGCATCAACCCCAGAGATGGCGCCGCTGTCCTGCTTCGTCCCGTCAATCGCACCCCCGCCGCAAACTCATCGCACCTGCCATTATCATGGACACAGGAGCTTTCCGTGCCGCGCAAGCTGTTATCTCTCTTCGCCCTCGTCATCCTTCTCGCCGGCTGCCATCAGACTCCGCAGACCACCGCCGCCTCCACGCCTCCGAAAACCTTCACCATCCGCGGCAAAATCCTCGCCGTCAAAGGAGCCGCGGTCACGCTCGACGGCGAAGACGTCCCCGGCTTCATGGAAGCCATGACCATGGACTACAAGCTCAAAGACCCCAGCATCGCCAGCGAACTCCACCCCGGCGACCGCATCACCGCGAAAGTCCTCGCCGACAAAAGTGACGAAGGCTACACCAACATCCGTCTCGACGACATCGTCGTCATCGCGCAGGCTCGCCCCGACTACAAGCCTCCCGTCTCCTACCACGTCCCCACTCCAGGCGACCAGGTCCCCAACTTCAAACTCCTCAACCAGTCCGGCCGCACCATCCAGCTCGATCAGTTCCGTGGCAAGCTCGTCCTCCTCACCTTCATCTACACTCGCTGCCAGCTCGCCGACTTCTGCCCCCGCATGAGCCGCAACTTCGCCGACGTCGACAAGGCCCTCGCCGCCGACCCGGCCCTCTACAAACAAACCCACCTCCTTAGCATCAGCTTCGATCCCGCCTACGACACACCCAAAGTCCTCCGCAGCTATGGCGGAGCCTACACCGGCAACTACACCAACGAGAAGTTCGCCCACTGGGACTTCGCCGCACCCACCGAGAAGGATCTCCCCGCGGTGACACAATATTTCGATCTAGGCGTAACTCCCGGCGACAGCAAATCCCTCACGCACTCGCTCTCCACCGTGCTCATCGGTAAGGACGGCAAGGTCATCCAGTGGTATCCCACGAACGAGTGGCAGCCCGACGACGTCGTTGCCACCATCCGAAAAAACGTTGCCTAGCATCGCAGAAAAAATTTTAGACAACAGACGCACCACTCCAGCCATCACAATTCTCTGTGCGCGAGGAGAAAAGCGCGCGGAGGATATCACAATGACGCGAAATAAATTTGCAGCTCCCCTTCTAGCAATTGCATTAACAACCCCAGGTCTTGCCGTTGCTCTCCCCCCTGCTCCCGTTCCCATGTTTGCGCAGGAGCCGTCGTGGGACACGCCTCCCAAAGAGTTCCGTGACATCCAACGGCAGGGTTACCACGACGGCATCGAGGGTGCCCGCAAAGACTACGACAAGCATCGCCGTCCCGATGTCAACGATCGCGACGAGTACCGCAAGCCGCACGTCCCTGACAGCGCAAAGGCCGACTATCGCGAAGGCTTCCGTCAAGGCTACGACGCAGCCATGGATCACCTCATGGTGGCCAACCAGCCGCACTGATCGATAAACCTGCTCTCAAATACACCCGGTCGCTATGGCCGGGTGTTTTATTTAAATCCGGTGGAAATCACAACGCGAATGTAACGCCGCCTTCATTTCCTGTTTACCGTCACGTAATCGCCCGCACATTACCTTCACGGGTATGCGAGACAATAAATTTTCATCAGCACCACGACTTCTGGCGGCCTTCCTGTTTTTCTTCGTAACCTCTCTCCTTCACGCTCAATACGAAAACGGAAGCGTCGTCGGAACCATCCGCGACGCCAGCGGAGCGGCAATCTCCGGCGCAGTGGTCACCGTCACCAACAACGCCACCGCGGTCGCCACCAAGACAACGGCCAACGGCGATGGAGACTATGAGGTCCCGTCCGTCCACGTCGGTGTCTACACCATCTCCGCCACTGCCACTGGCTTCACCGAAGCCGTCGCCAACAACATCACCGTCTCGGTCGGCGGACGCCAGCGCATCGACCTGTCCCTCAAAGTAGGCGCAACCTCCACCACCGTCGAAGTCTCCGACGTCGCCCTCCAACTCGAAACCGAGACCAGCGAACGCGGCCAGATCATCACCAACTATCAGAGCGAAGCCCTCCCGCTCGTCACCCGCAACTACTCTGACCTCCTCGGCCTAATCCCCGGCTCGCGCCAGGCCCCGACCGCCGCCACAACCAGCTCCATCAACTCACTGGTCCGCGCCGGCGCTTACAACGTCAACGGCCAGCGCAGCATGTTCAACAACTTCCTGCTCGACGGCCTCGACAACAACGCCTACGGCGAGAGCAACCAGGGATTCGACAACCAGATCATCGCCGTCCCGCCCGACTCCGTCGCGCAGTTCCAGGTCGTCACCAACAACGAGAGCGCCGAGTACGGCCGCTCCTCCGGCGCCACCATCAACGTCGCCTCGCAGAGCGGAACCAACCGCTTCCACGCAACGGTCTACGAGTTCATCCGCAACACCGACCTCAACGCCGCCGGCTTCTTCAAGCCACCATCGTCGGCAGCACCGGCATCACCACGCCCTTCAAGAAGCCCACCTTCAACCGCAACCAGTTCGGCATCAACTTCGGCGGCCCCATCATCAAGGACAAGCTCTTCTTCTTCCTCGACTACGAAGGCTTCCGCCAGGTCCTCAAGCCCCTCAGCGTGCTCACGCTGCCCACGCAGAACGAGCTCAACGGCAATCTCGTCGTACCCGTCAAGAATCCCGTCACCGGAGCCGCCTACGCGGTCAATCCCGCGACTGGCGTCACCGCCATTCCGACCGCGCGATCAATCCGCTCTCGCAGCAGATCGTAACTCAGTTCGAAGCAGCTCTGTCCGAAGCTCCTGCCTGGCAGCACCAACACCGCGTGCGCGCTTCCGCTGGCCGGCCTCGCCACCACCGGCCTCGCCTCCAACGACTACGCCGTTCAGGTCCCCTTCACCGACAACGCCGACAAGGGCGACCTCCGCCTCGACTGGCAGATCAACCCCAACAGCTCCGCCTTCCTCCGCATCAGCGACCGCAAGGAGAACGGCGTCAACTATCCCAGCATTCCTATCCCGCTCGACGGCCAGACCAACGGCAACATCCGCATCCTCGACCAGCAGATCGCCCTCGGCTACACTCACCTCATTCGGCGTCGAACAAGGTCCTCGACGTGCGCCTCGGCCTCGACCGCACCAAGGCCGGCAAATATCAACCTCTCCATCGGCAACACCGCCTTCAACAACATCCCCGGCCTGCCCGATCCAGCAACGCCGTCGTCGCCGGCGGTCTGCCCTCCATCGGCATCACCGGCTTCACCGGCTTCGGCCGTCAGAGCACCAATCCCCAGTGGCAGGACCCCGCCCTGCTCGACCCCAAGGTCAACTTCACCTGGGTCAAGGGCAAGCACTCCCTGAAGTTCGGCTACGAGTACGAGCACATCTGGATGGCCGTCAACGACAACAACCCGCTCTACGGCTCCTTCACCTACGGCGGCGGCTACTCCAACGCCGGCGGCTCGACCGTCAGCGACACCTACTGGGCCGACTTCCTCTTCGGCACCACCAACAACTACTCGCTCGCCAACTACTACGTCGCTCACCTCACCCAGAACATGCACAACCTCTACGCGCAGGACGACTGGAAGGCCTTCACCAAGCTGACCCTCAACCTCGGCCTGCGCTGGGAGTACGGCTCACCCTACGCCGACCTCTACAACCGCATCTCCAACTTCGATCCCGGCTACGCAGACCGTCCTCACCACCACGCCCGGAGCCGTCGCCGGCAACGGCATCACTCCGGTCTCCTTCGGCGGAACCTACGGCAAGACCCTGGTCAATCCCGACTACACCGACTTCGGCCCGCGCGTCGGCTTCGCTTATTCGGTCGATCCCAAGACCGTGCTTCGTGGCGGATTCGGCATGAGCTACGTCCACTACACCCGCGCCGGCTCCGGCGACATCCTCGCCATCAACGCTCCGCAGGCGCAGTTCGCCTCCGTCACCCAGATCGCCCCAACGCACCACCAACCACTGCTCCACGCCGCTGCCGGCGCAGATCATTCCCATCGGTGGCACCACGCCGTCCTGCTTCGCCACTTCCGATCAGGGCTATCCCAGCGGCCTCGTCACCAGCTTCAACACAGCCACCGACAACATCACCTACATCCCCAAGAACACCAAGGACAGCTACGTCGAGAGCTACTTCCTCAGCGTCCAGCGCACCCTGGTCAAGAACTCCCTGCTCGACATCGCCTACGTCGGCAATCACGGCGTCAAGCTGCAGGGCTTCCTCAACGCCAACCAGAAGAACCCCACCGCCGGGCTTCGCCCGTCCCTACGCCAACTGGCCATCGGACATCACCGCTGCCCTGAACGAGTTCTACTCCAACTTCAACTCGCTCCAGGTCAAGTACGAGCAGCAATTCACCGGCGGCCTCACCCTCCTCAACTCCTTCGCGTGGGAGCACTCGCTCGACAACGCCAGCGCCTCGCTCGAAGGCAACACGCCCTCGCCGCAGGACGGCAACAACATCCGCGCCGACTACGCCCAGTCGGACTACAACCTGCCCATCGCCAACATCACCAGCCTCGTCTACGAGTTGCCCTTCGGCCGCGGCCGCACATTCGCTCAACTACAGCAATGGCTTCACCAACGCACTGGTCGGCGGATGGCAGGTCAGCGCGCATCAACACCATGCAGGCCGGCACACCCTTCAACATCACCTACAGCCCCAACGGTCCAGCCAGGCAGTCTCGCCGCAGATCTCCGCGACCTACCGCGGAGCCAACGAGTATCGCCCCAACAACGTCCCCGGCCAGAAGATCACCCAGGGCCGCTCCAACCGCGCCGCCAACACCGGCTACGTCAACTACATCAACTTCAACGCCTTCGTCCTGCCTCCCATCAAGGACGCCGCCGGCAATGTGCTGAGCCCCTTCGGCAACGCCAGCCGCAATCCCGGCCGCACACCCGCCTTCTACCAGACCGACCTCGCGCTCAACAAGAAGTTCAGCGACGCCGATCGAGGGCCTGAAGGTGGAGTTCCGCACCGAGTTCTACAACATCTTCAACCACACCAACCTCTACCTTCCCGGCACCATCAGCGGAACCCAGGGCACCATCCCCGGCGAACACGCTCGGCACCGGTGGAAGCGCTCCCACCAGCGCCATCGTCGGCGGCATTCCCAACGGGGGCGGCCAGATCACCAGCACCTTCGAGCCGCGCGTCCTCCAATTCGGCCTCAAGGTCATCTACTAAACAGGCGTGGCACTTGACAATCGCCTCGGCCTAACAGTAAATCCCAACCACGCGAAGCCCGGTCCACAGCCGGGCTTCGTGACTTTTCATCACACAGAAGTCCAGGCCTAACCCACATCCTTCGAATACTTTGCACACTTTTAGCGGGGAGGGGTATCCTGAAGCTGCATCCCAAAGAGGAACCTTCATCATGGCAAAACTGACCATCGGCTTCGGCGTCTTGCTCGTCATACTCGGCATCTTCGGTTACGTCGCCACCGGCAGCGTCCACCCCACAGCCTTGATCCCCGTCTGGATCGGCCTCCTCTTCGTTCTCTTCGGCTTCATGGCCAATACCGAAGACTCCAAGAAGCGCATGCTCTGGATGCACATCTCCGTCACCGCAGCCCTGCTGGTCTTTCTCGGCATGATTCCCGCCATGATCCACGTCATTCAGTACAGCCGCGGCGCCTACCTCTCCCACGACGCAGCCATAGCCGCCGAAGACAAAGCCGTCCTCGGCCTCTTCAGCCTCCTCTACGTCCTCTTCTGCGTCCGCTCCTTCATCAACGCCCGCCGCAGCCGTCTCGCCTGATATTGCATCGTAAGCCACCGCAGCATCATCAACATAGGGTCCAGAAAGGCCAATCAGCGTAAAATCGACCACGAATGGCATCCTATGGCCCATCCAAATTCGGAGGCGGCATGAAATCAGTAGACCGCCCCACGCGCGGCGGAGCAGCTGCCTCCGCGCAACTCACCGCCTCCCGCCCCAAGCCCAGCCTCAAAAAGGTTCTCCCCGAGGTCTGGAAGCTCATCAAGCCCCGCCGTCTGCTCCTCGGCGGCAGCTTCCTCCTGATGATCATCAATCGAGCCAGCGGCCTCATCCTGCCCGCTTCCACTCGTTATCTGATCGACAACGTGATGGGCAAGCATCAACTCAACCTGCTCCCCATCATCGTCGGAGTCGTCGCACTCGCCACCATCATTCAGGGCATCACCTCCTACACCCTCACGCAACTCCTCTCTAAAGCGGGCCAGCGCCTCATCACCGAGCTACGCATGCAGGTCCAGTCCCACATTGGCCGTCTCCCCGTAGCCTTCTACGACGAAAACCGCACCGGCACCCTCGTCGCCCGCATCATGACCGACGTCGAAGGCGTCCGCAATCTCATCGGCACCGGCGTCATCGACTTCTTCGGCGGCACTCCTCACCGCCCTCTTCGCCTTCATCTACCTCATCAAGCTCAGCGTCCAGATGACGCTCGTCACCTTCGTCATCCTCGTCATCTTCGGCCTCATCCTCCAGCGCGCCTTCAAGACCATCCGCCCCATCTTCCGCGAGCGCGCCAAAATCAACGCCGAAGTCACCGGCCGCCTCACCGAATCCCTCGGCGGCGTCCGCGTCGTCAAGGGCTACCACGCCGAAGACAGCGAGGCCAACGTCTTCGCCACCGGCGCCAACCGCCTCCTCCAGAACGTCATCTCCTCGCTCACCGCGCAGTCCCTCATGTCGCTCGCCTCCACCGCCGTCCTCGGAGTCGTCGGCGCGCTCATCATGTACCTCGGAGCCCACCAGGTCGTCACCGGCCGCCTCACCACCGGCGGCTACGTCACCTACGTCATGTTCCTCGCGCTTCATGATCGCCCCGATCGTCCAGCTAGTCTCCATCGGCACCCAGCTCACTGAAGCCGCTCGCCGGCCTCGACCGCACCACCGAGATCCTCAACGAGCACGAAGAAGACTCCGAGCCCCAGCGCACCGTCCTCATGCCCCCCATCCGCGGCGACGTCGCCTTCCGCGACGTCACCTTCAGCTACGAGCCCGACAAGCCCGTCCTCCACGGCATCAGCTTCGAGTCCAAACCCGGCACCGTCACCGCGCTCGTCGGCTCCTCCGGCTCCGGCAAGTCCACCATCATCTCGCTCATCTGCGCCTTCCACACCGCCGACAGCGGCCAGGTCCTCATCGACGGCGTCGACCTCGCCACCATCCGGCTCTCGCAGCTACCGCGCACCAGCTAGGCGTAGTCCTGCAGGAGACCTTCCTCTTCGACGGCACCATCCGCGAGAACATCCTCTTCTCCCGTCCCAACGCCACCGAAGAGCAGCTCATGGAAGCCTGCCGCATCGCCCGCGTCGACGAGTTCGCCGAGCGCTTTCCCGAAAAGTACGACACCATCGTCGGCGAGCGTGGCGTCAAGCTCTCCGGCGGCCAGCGTCAGCGCCTCTCCATCGCCCGCGCTATCCTCGCCGACCCGCGCATCCTCATCCTCGACGAGGCCACCAGCTCCCTCGACTCCGAGTCCGAAGCCATGATCCAGAACGGTCTCAGCTTCCTCATGCAGGGCCGCACCACCTTCGTCATCGCCCACCGTCTCTCGACCATCCGCCGCGCCGACCAGATCCTCGTCGTCGAGCAGGGCGAGATCGTCGAACGCGGCACCCACGACACCCTCTACGCCCTCAGTGGCCGCTACTACGACCTCTACACCCGCCAGCACGGCCTCGAATCCAACCTGTTCCTCGCCCCCGGCGAAGGCGACCAGGTCGAAGAAACAGAGACCTCAAAGGTATAGTCGATCAGTCTCCATCTAAGCTTTCTTACCAGCCGAAATCTCGCCCATCGCCCCCACAAACTTATCCAGGTCCGCAATGGTCGTATAAACGTGCGGGGTCACGCGGACGCAGTGAATCTTCTCGTAATCAATCGAGACCGTGTGGATTTTGTAGCGATCGAACAGCGTGTTCATCAGATCACGCGGCGCGACACCATCAACGCTCACGCCGCAAATCGCGCACGAATATCTCGGATCGAGCGAAGTATGCAGCTTCACCCCAGGCATCTCGCGCACCCTCGTCGCCCAGTAGTTCTTCAGATAGAAGATCCGCTCCTGCTTGCGCTTCGACCCGATAGCCTCGTGAAAGTTGATCGCCTCACCGATGCCTTGCTCGATCGGAAAACTGCGCGTGCCCAGCGCCTCAAACTTGCGAATGTCGGCGCTATGCGGATCTCCGTAGCAAGTCAGCGGCCAGATCTTTTCAATCTTGTCCCTCTTCACCCACATCATGCCTGAGCCGATCGGCGCCGACAGGAACTTATGCAGGCTCGTGCCGAAGTAATCGCAGTGCAGGTCAGGAATCTTGAAGTCCAGCAGCCCAAACGAATGCGCCCCATCAACGATCACCTCGCAGCCATGCGCATGCGCCATATCGGCGATTGGCTGCACAGGCACCAACTGGCCGACCCAGTTGACCATGTGCGTAATATGCACCACTTTCGTGCGCGGTGTGATGGCCGCCTCATAGGCTTTCACCATCATGTCGACATTCTCGATGGGATAGTCAAAGCTGATCTGCTTGTAAACGATACCGTCGCGCTCGGCTCTCTGCCGGTACGCGTTCATCATGTTCGGATAGTCCTGCTTTGTCCCAACGACCTCGTCGCCCGCCTTCAACGGCAGCCCGTAGATGATCGTGTTCAAAGCCTCGGTTGAGTTGCGATTGATCGCAATCTCCTCGGGCGACACGCCAGCCAAGTTAGCCAGCTTCTGTCGCAGCGGTTCGCGCCCCTCATCAAGAATCTGCCACATGAAGTACGAAGGGCCTTCGTTCGTCATCTGGTTGTAGCGCTCCACGGCCTGCTGGACGACAATCGGCGCCGGAGAGACTCCGCCGTTATTAAGGTTGATGATCTGAGGACTCACCGAGAACGCTCGCTGAATCACGCTCCAGTAGTCCTCATTCTGCGCAACCGCCCCAGCGTCCAGATGGCTCACCGCAGCAGAGGCATCATTCCAGTCTGCTGCGTGCGCCTGCCGGAACAGGCTGTTCGTAGAAAACGCGCCAGCAAGCGCCGTCATCTTGAGGAAGGAGCGACGATCGTTCAGTGCCATACAAGCAATCTAGGCCATCGCGCAGCTTTCGGCAAAGAAGAAGTGTGAAACGCGCACTCCCGTCGAACCGGGCTGCGTTCACCCGATCACCTGCCCAAACCGCAGCGTGTTCCCATCCGGGTCCGTGACGTAAAACTCGCGTTTGCCCCACGTCTGATCCACAGGTCCCTGGTGCACTGGCGAATCAGGCTTCTTCGAGACATCCAGCCCACGAGCCACATACATCTTGAACAACCCATCAACATCCATGACGCCGATATTCGTCGCCGAGCCAAATGCCCCATCGCCTCGAAGCACCGAAAGCTGCAACTCCGCCACGTCATTCACAACGTCGATGACAACGTCTTCATGCGATTGCCCTGGATACTTCAAGCGAAAATCCAACACACCCGTATAAAACGCCAGCGAACGCGCCATATCCGAGCAGCGAATCACCGGAACAACGCCCATAGCTCCCACCCTCAACCTGCCGCTATCTTAATCGACAGCAGCAGTGGCGTGAGGATAATTGTCTCCGATCAGGGCTGGAGTTGCTGTTCCGTGCCCGTCTGCTTCTTAGCCTGCGTGTTAGCTGGAAGAGCTGCCTGATTTGCCCTCGCCGCAGCTGCCTCCACGAGCGCGATAGGAACACACGGATGCGGAGCAGTAGCCGACTCCCCAGGCAGCGCAGCCGTTCGCATCTGGCCTGCCGGACAAGGCTGCAGAAGCGGCGCCGGCCGCAGATCCACCGGTAGCGGAGGCGCTTCGGCGACACTCTTCAATTCGTCGTTGAGCTTCGAGCCCGGCCATGCATAGGGAGCCACCCTGATCGGGCCGTAACCCATCACCGGAAACTTGGTCGGCATCGAGAAACTCTTATCCACAAGCACAAAAGCAGACTCAGGCGTCTTGCCCAACAAGCGATTCTCCGAAGTCAACTGAACAGTATGCTCGCTCACAGTCACAGTCAGAGTCTTGTCGTCGAAGGCATGCTTCTGCTCGACTGCGGCCGGAAACGGATCGTTCGAAACCACGATCGTACCCAACCCAGGCACGTAAACGTAAACGTATTTCAGGTCCTTGATCTCGTAGTTAAGCGCCGCCTTGACTGTCATCCCGTCGACCGTGAGTACCCCCCGGCTGATCGAGACCGAAACCGTCTTTGGCGGCTTCTCCTTCGGAGCATGCAGCTTCTTCCCGTTCTCGTCGTATCCGAGATTGTCTTTCGTCTGCATCACCGGCATGTTCTTTGCGTCGAAAAGCGGGTGTCCGTATTTATCACGCTGCTGCTTGACCGGCGGATAGAACATCGGCTTGCCATCCGGATCCAGCCGTTGCTTTTTCTCCTCGTCGAGCATAGGCGCCGGCGGCAACTCAACCAGAGTCATCGGACCCGTATACTCCTGCTTGCCCTTCTTACCCTTCGTCACCGCTGTATTCGTCACGACCGCCGCAGAAGGCGTCGCTGGCGACACATCCTTCTTGTCTTCCATTGGCTGATCGGTTGGCCCGCGCTCTTTCGTAGGCTGAGAGGCATCCGCCGAAGAGGCCGGCAGCGCTGATTGCGGTGCGGAAGATGCCACAGGCTGAGTCTCCTGCGCGAATATCCGCCCGGATGACGTAGCTAACAATGCAAATCCAAGCAATCCGGAAAACGATGCAGTACTTGTCCGCGTCATTGGAATCATCCTCCGTCTCTGTCTGCTCTACACGCCCGGTCGTAGCGCGTCAGGCTCTCCTTAGAGTCCCAACCGCGAGGATATCCGCAACCTCTAATTCATTCGAATCATTTCTCTTCCTGCGCCTACGACTTTGGTGGGAATTACTACGTGCGCAACACAGAGTGAAGAACCCCGCAGCACTCGCCAAACCGTTCTCGATCGAGAAACGTGGGTACCTAAACCTCCACGCCCAACTGCGTCAGCAGAAACGCGTAGTCGAACGCGATCTCCTTCAGGTAGTCATACCGTCCCGAAGCCCCGCCATGCCCGGCATCCATGTTGATGTGAAGCAGCAGAGGTGTCTCGTTCGTCTTCAACGTCCGCAGCTTCGCCACATACTTCGCCGGCTCCCAATACATCACCTGTGAGTCGTTCAAGCTCGTCTTCACCAGCATCGCCGGATACGGTCCCGCCTTCAAATTGTCGTAAGGCGAGTACGACCGCATATACGCAAACGCCTCCGCCTCATTCGGATTTCCCCACTCCTCATACTCCGCCACCGTCAGGGGCAGGGAAGCGTCCAGCATCGTATTCATCACATCCACAAACGGCACATGCGACAGCACCACCCCAAACAGATCCGGCCGCTCATTCACCACCGCCCCCATCAGCAACCCGCCCGCGCTTCCACCCTCAATCGCAACCCTGCCCGTAGCGCCGTAGCCTTTGGCGACCAACTGCTCCGCTGCCGCAATGAAGTCCGAAAAAGTGTTGCGTTTCACCATCATCTTTCCAGCGTCGTGCCACACATCTCCCATCTCTCCACCACCGCGAATATGCGCATAGGCAACCACCACCCCGCGGTCCAGCAGCGACAACCGGCTTGCACTAAACCCTATCGGCAGAGGATATCCATATGACCCATATCCATACAGATAAAGCGGATTCTTCGAGTCACGCTTGAAAGAATCCCGCCGGTAAACCACCGAAACCGGCACCCTGACTCCATCCGCAGCCTCTACCCAAACCCGCTCCGAAGCATAACGCGAAGAATCAAACCCTCCCGGCACTTCCTGCTGCTTCAAAAGCGTCGAAGTCCCGTCCTTTACGTCGTACTCATACACCGAAGCCGGCGACACCAGCGATTGGTAGCTATACCGAAACGCCTCCGTCTCAAACTCCGGATTCGCATGCCCTCCCGCCGAATAAACCGGCTCAGGAAACTCAATCTCCTGCCCACCCCCAAGCCGCCCATCTTCACCAATCCGAATCACCGTAAGCGTCGGCAGTCCAAGCCTCCTGCGCGAACTCACACAGAACCTCGCGAACAGATCAAAGTCCTCCAGCGGCGCATCCTTATCCTCCGCAATCAACTCCACCCACGACTCCCGCCCACCGCCATCCACCGGAACCGTCACAACGCGAAAATTCTTTCCCCCGTCATTCGTCCGGATATAGAACAGCCCTTCCCGATGCTCCACGTGATACTCCTGCTCATCCACACGAGGCGCAATCACCAGAAACATTCCACCCGGAGTCTCGGCATCCAGATAGCTGCACTCATTCGTCGTGTGGCTCCCCGCCTCCATCAGCAGATACTTCCCATCCCGCGTCTTTCCCACCCCCAGGTTGAATCGTTCATCTCTCTCTTCATAAATCACCGCATCGTCGCCCACCGCATCGCCCAGCCGATGCCGGAAAAGATGATCATGCCGCTTCGTCACCTCATCCTCGGTTGTATAGAAGAGCGTGTGCGAATCCGCAGCCCACGCAATCGATCCCGTCCGTTCAGCCGTGTCTGGTAAATCTTCACCCGTCCGCAGATCGCGCACATGCATCGTGTACTGCCGAAATCCGGTATTGTCGGTGGAGTAAGCCAGCTTCCACCCATCCGGGCTCACTGCCATCGCTCCCAGCGCCATGAACGCCTGCCCCTCGGCCAGCTTGTTCACATCCAGCAGCACGACCTCCGGCTGCGAATCATCGACCTTCGCCCCCGTCGCCAGCCGCCGGCAATGAATCGGGTACTGGCTCCCCTCCACCGTCCGCACATAATAAAACCATCCGCGGTCGCGATAGGGAACCGACACATCGGTCTCTTTGATATGCGACAGCATCTCCTCATAGAGCCTCTTTTGCAGCGGCTCCGTCGCCTTCATCATGGCGTCCGTGTAAGCGTTCTCCGCCTCAAGATAACTCAACGTCTCCGACGACGATTTATCTCGCATCCAGCGGTAATCGTCCTCCAGAGTCTGTCCATGCAATGTGGTTGGCGTCGGTTCGCGGCGGGCGTGCGGCGGGGTCGTACTATCCGTCATTCTTTAGGCTCCAACTCACAGGATACAGTGTTCCCACTAGCTCCGAAGGCAACCATAAGGTATGCTCGTACACCAAATTGGTGTATGACCATAGGCAAACGGCAGCGACTTAGCCGTCAGCCACAGGAGTCATCCATGACGTTTGCTCGCACCTGCTCTTTTCTCCTCGGTACGGTGATTGCCTCCCCCGGCCTCCTCGTTGCGCAGTTCGACTCCACACCGCAAAGCCAACCCGGCCGAGTCCCCCAGAGCACACCCTCGCCCGCCACGCAGGACTCGGGCCCCAACGCCGGCGACGTCGGCCAGGTCATGCAGGACAAGATGTTCCTGCGCAGCGCAGCGGAGGGCGGCATCGCCGAAGTAAAACTCGCGCAGCTCGCCCTGCAGAAAGCAAGCAGCGACGAGGTAAAGGCCTTCGCGCAGAAGATGGTCGACGACCACACCAGGATGAACAACGACATGGCCCAGCTCGCCGACACCATGGGAGTCATGCTCCCCAAAACAATGAACAAAGACGATCAGGCCGAGTACGACAAACTGAAAGGCCTCTCAGGAAATGACTTCGACATCGAGTACCTGACGTATATGGTGAAGGACCACCACAAGGATCTCCACGAATTTCGCGTCGAAGCGGCAAACAGCAGGGCCGACGCCGGCCTGCACGATGTTGTGGTCAAAGACGAGAGCGTCATTCACGACCACACCGTTGAGGTCGATAAACTCGCCCGCGCAAAGGGCATTCCCGTGCCCCCACACAACAAACACCCCGCTCCTACCCCCAGCCCGTAGGAGCCGCAAGGGAACTTTCGCAACACGCGAAGCGTAGAATGAGCATCGATGAACCATCTCTCACGCTGGCTCGCGATCGTCCTGCTACTCGTTGCTCCTGCGACTGTTTTAACCGCCGAAACGGTCGGCAACCTTCCCACACCAACTGGCTATGTCAACGACTTCGCCGGAGTCCTGACTCCCGCAACCAAAGCCAGTCTTGAAGACCTCTGCACCCAGGTCGATCGCCAGGCCCACGCCCAGATCGCCGTCGTCACTATCAAGTCCCTCGACAACGACCAGTCCATCGACGAGTTCGCCACCGCCCTCGAAGACAAGTGGAAGGTAGGTCCCAAGGGCACAGACCGTGGCGTCCTCCTGATCGTCTCCATCACGCCCCGCAAATATCGCATCGAAGTGGGCTACGGTCTCGAAGGCATCCTCAACGACGCCAAAGTCGGCGACATCGGCCGTGCCATGGTGCCTGCCCTCAGCCAGAACGACTACAACACCGCCATTCCCATAGGCGTCCGCCAGCTCGCCAGGGTCATCGCCGCAGACGCCGGCGTCACCCTCACCCAGGCACAGCCAGTCCACCAGTATCATCGCGAGCCCGCTCCCGTTCAGCTCAGCCTCGGGGAGTTGCTTCTTGGCGGCGGCGTTATCCTGCTGATTCTGTTCTTCCTCGTAAAAACTGGCAACACCGGACTCATCTTCTTCCTCCTCGGCAACCTTATGGGTGGCGGCGGAGGCGGATACCGTGGCGGTCGCGGCGGACGGGACGGCGGCGGAGGTGGTTTTGGTGGATTCGGCGGCGGCGGTTCCGGAGGAGGAGGGGCCAGCGGCGATTATTGAGAGTATCGGAATGTGAGTTTCTTCGCAGGAAAGAAGGGCCTCCCGTTCGGCAATCGATGATAAAGTACACCCGAACAGGCCAGCCACAAACAGCATTCAAACTAAATGAAGGGAATCGAGGAATCATGAAAGGTTTATGGATTGGGCTTGGTTTAGTCGCTCTCCTTATTGTCGGACTGCTCGTCGTCGGAGGCAGTTACATCGGCGCGAAAAACACTTTGGTGGCTAAGAATCAAGCTGTAAATACCGCTTACTCGCAGATCGATGTACTCCAGCAACGCCGTCTCGACCTCATCCCTAACCTCGTCGCCTCGGTAAAAGGCTACGTCGCAGAAGAATCAACAATTCTTACCAACATTGCCAACGCTCGCGCCGGCGTCCTCGCCGCGGGCGGAGACCACGCCAGCAGCATCAACGCAAACTCCAAGCTCGACGTAGCCCTGGGTCCATTCTTCCGCCTCCAGGAGCAGTATCCCGACCTCAAGGGCAATCAACAGTTCATGCGCTTGACGGATGAGCTCGCCGGGACGGAGAATCGTATCGCAGTTGCACGTCAGCGTTACAACACCACGCTTCAGGATTACAACACCTACGTGCAGCAGTTTCCGGCCAGCATCTGGGCCAACATGGCAGGTTTTCATGTTCGGGACGAGTACTACAAGGGCAATCCCGAAAACAGCGTGGCGCCGAAGGTCGACTTCTCAAAGTAGACGAAGCGAACTGACCCGGCCCAATAAAAAAGCCGTCGCATAAGCGGCGGCTTTTTTATTGGGTTTAAACTTAATTTGGCTTGAATTGCCCGAAGCGTTTTACTTCGTGAACGCAGAGATTGCGCTTGCCTCGTCGTCCTTGATGTCGAAGACGGTATAAAGCTTCGTGATCTGCAGCAGGTCGTGCACCTTCTTGGTCAGGTTTAGCAGCTTTAGTTCGCCGCCGCTGTTCTTGACCGTAGTAAAGGCGCTGACCAGCTCGCCGATGCCCGAGCTGTCAATGTAGCTGATGTCTCCCAGGTTCAGCAGAATCTTCTTCTGACCCTTCGCCAGCACATCGCGAACGGCATCGCGAATCGTCACGCTACCTTCGCCGAGGGTAATACGGCCGCTGAGGTCCAGGATGGTAACTCCGTCCACCTGGCGTGTTTGTACTTTCATGCTCATGTGTCGTCTTCTCCTTAAAGGTCGTCCCCGATTTCCTTAGGTTCCAGGTTGCGCGGGTGTTCTGTGTTTGATCAGTGTAAGTTCTGTGCCGGGATGTAACTGCCGAAAGTTTACCTCATCCATGAAAGCCTTGATAAGAAAGATGCCTCGCCCTGAGCCGCGAAGAATATTTTCCGGAGCCAGCGGGTCGGGAATCTTGTCTGGATCGAGCCCGGGGCCCTGATCGGAGATCCGAATAATCAGCGAGTCCGATGTCGTCTCAAACGAGGCCTTGATCAGCTTGTTTGTGTCATACGAGTTGCCGTGCAGCACCGCATTCACGGCTGCTTCCCGCACCGCCATGGCGATATGAGGAACGGTGTCTTCGTCGAATCCGGCCCGTTGCGCGACCTGCTCCGCAGTCAACTCAATTTTGTTAACACTATCGAGAGACGAATCAAGGGTGAAGCTGACACGGCTTGAAGTAGAGTCGGCCAAAAATATCCTTATCTTTCCCGGTATCCGGTCGTCGACCCCGAATTACGCATTGATGGCAGTGTGCTTGTGGATTTCTCGAATGTCAAGATTTCCCTCGCATCCTCCCCACTTCCGGACCGTTGACCACACCGGTCCACCCCCCTCCTCCAGGCACTAAGTTGGGCTAACATGCGGATAGTAGATAGAGTGCCTGGTTCGCGATAAGGCTGATGAGGACGACAAAACAGTTGGTGTCTTTCGGAGGAAGCGCAGGGCTTTAGCCCTGCGAAAAATCGGACTCATAAGGGGCTTTAGCCCCGGGGTTTTTCTATTCCGGAGCCACAGATCAATTTTTTCAAGGGCTGGAGCTACGCTTTCTCCAGGCCGATCAACCATTTCACCCGAGGCCCGGCGGTCGATGACAAAACACGGAAATCAAAGGACAAGCGTCTCCGCTCTCATGGGATCAGCCGTAATCGACGCCCACGGCGCCACCTTCGGTCACGTCCGCGAGATTGCCGTAGCTCCCTCCGTCGACTCCGCACACGTCCATGGC
The DNA here is from genome assembly GCA_963841335.1 of uncultured Acidobacteriaceae bacterium. GTDB lineage: Bacteria > Acidobacteriota > Terriglobia > Terriglobales > Acidobacteriaceae > Edaphobacter. The sequence goes on from CAWJCF010000002.1 coordinate 853,513, forward strand.
ATTGTCCTCAAACGCCCCTTGGCGAAACGCGGCGAACGCCACACACTCGTTCCCGTCACTCATCTCCAATTCACGCCCGCAGGCGCACTCCAGCTCCGCGAAACCGCTCAGCCCGAAGCTCTGCCCGACGACGACAGCTTTCTCCTGCTCGAACGCGACCTCCTCGACCAGCAGATCATCGACATCCACGGCCACAAGGTCGTTCGTGTCAACGACGTGGACCTGGTTTGGGAGAACTGTCAACCTGAAAATGGCCTAGACCTTGCGCTCCGCATCTGTGAAGTCGAGGTAGGGATGCGCGGCGCTGTTCGCCGCCTCCTCAAGGGGCTCCCCGAAAAACCTGTCCACCGCATCGCCGGTCGCTTCAGCGCCAGCGTCATCCCCTGGGACTTCGTCGATCTCATCGACCGCGATCCCGCCCGCCGCGTCAAGCTCAACATCGAGCAGGACCGTCTCTCCGCGATGCACCCCTCGGACATCGCCGACATCCTCGAGGAACTCGCCCCAGCCGAGCGGCAAGCCCTCTTCGACTCACTTGACGAAGAAGTCGCCGCCGAGGCTCTCGAAGAAATCAAACCGAAGATGCAGCAGTCCCTCATCGAATCGCTAGACTCCGGAGAGGTCGCCGCCATCGTCGAAGAGATGGACCCCGGCGCCGCCGCCGATCTCCTCGCCGAGCTATCCGACGAGCGCTCCGAGGCCATCCTCGAAGAGATGGATCCCGAGGAGCGTCAGGAGGTCGAAGACCTCCTCGAGTTCTCCGGAGACTCCGCCGCCGGCCGCATGACCACCGAGTACATCGCCCTGCCCGCAACCGCCACCGTCGCAAACGCGATCAATGCCCTCCGCGACTTCGAAGGCGACCTCGAAACCATCACCGACATCTACCTGCTCGACGAAGAAGGGCACATCACCGGGCTCACCCCCATCGTCCAACTCCTGCTGGCAAATTCAGGCGCAGCGCTGACATCTCTGCCGGAAGGCCACCTGGTCAGTTGCAACGTAGACGCCAACGGCCGCAAAGTAGCCGAGCTTTTCGACAAATACAACCTCCGCTCCCTCCCCGTCGTCGATCACGACAGGCGCATGGTCGGGGTCGTCCACGCCGAACAGGTCATAGCCCTCTTACGGGCGGGCCGATAAATGCATCTTCACCAGGAAGAAAAGCCCTGCGAAAATAGTCGTTGCGGTCGCTTTTGGGATAGCGCAGGGCTTTAGGCTCAGCGAAAACGTCAACCAGCCCTGCGAAAATAGTCGTTGCCGTTGCTTTTGAGATAGCGCAGGGCTTTAGCCCTGCGAAAACGCCAACCAACAAAAGGGGCTTTAGCCCCGGGTCTTCCGTCTTCAAAGCCGGAATCAGACTTAAGGAACCGCACCACCCCATGAAGATTCTGTACGCCGCCGGCATGTCGCCAGAAGAGTCCTCCCTCTACCGCCTCTGGGCCCTCGAGCGCCTCGGTCATCAGGTCATCCCCTTCAACACCTTCGACTACCAGCCCCGAAATCGCCTCGTCCGCAGCGCCACCCATCGTCTCTCCGTCGGACCATCCATCGATCGCCTCAACCGCGACCTCCTGCGCATCGCGGAAGCCGATAAACCTGATCTCTTTTGGGCCGATAAGTTACTTACGATGCGTTCTCGCACCATTGACCGTCTCCGCGCCATGAGGATCGCCACCGTCAGCTACATGATCGACAATCCCTTCGGCCCGCGCCGCGACCCCGGCTGGCGGCTCTACATGAAAAACATCCCGCACTACGACCTCCACGTCGTCCAGCGCGACAAAAACATCGCCGACTACACCGTGCGCGGCGCCCGCGACGTCATCAAAATCCAGACCGCCTACGAACCTACACTCCATTTCCCACCGCCACCCACATGGTCCAACGCTGACTGCAACCGTGACGTCTCCTTCATCGGCACTCCTTACGACAACCGCGCCGAAATCCTCGGCCGCCTCTGGCGCGAATGCGGCCTATCAGTAGCCGTCTCCGGCAGCGCCAAACTCTGGGGCCGCGCCATGCAACCCGATGTCTTCAAGGCCACCTTCCGCACCGGCGAACTCTATCGCACCGAATATCGCGAAGCCATCTGGCGCTCCCGCATCAACCTCAGCTTCCTCACCCACTCCAATCAGGACGAATTCGTCCACAAAAGCTTCGAAATCGCCGGCTGCGGCGGCTTCCTCCTCGCCGAGCGTTCTGCCGGACACCTACAGCGCTTCAAAGAAGACAAAGAGGCGGTCTTCTTCACCGGCTTCGACGAACTCGCCGCAAAGATCCGCCGTTATCTCCCCGACGAAGCCGCACGCCGCCGCATCGCCCACGCCGGAAACCTCCGCGCCGCCCGCGACGGCTACCACAACGACCGCCAGGTAAGCCTCATCCTCGAACGGATCCAGACCATCGCGTCGCATCGCAGCCCATCCGCGAACCCGGCTCTCGCGGCCCGCCCGTGATCCACGACCTCCTCACCGGCACTCCATCCCCCGGCTTCCACGCAGACATCTGCATCGCCGGAGCGGGAGCCGCCGGCATCACCCTCGCCGTCGAGTTCGCCCGCAAAGGCAAAACCGTCCTCCTCCTCGAAGGCGGCGGCGCCGTCCGTGAAGACTCCTCCCAGGCCATCTACGATAGCGAAATAGCAGGCCTTCCGCATCGCGGCATCCACACCGGTCGCATCCGGGTCAAAGGCGGCACCACGGTCCGCTGGGGCGGCCAGATCCTCGAACTCGGCTCCCAAGACTTCACCCTCCGCCCCGGCATCCCCGAAAGCGGCTGGCCCTTCCCCAAAACCGAACTCACCAGCTTCTACGAGCAAGCTCTCACCCTCGAAGGCCTCGCCAACGTACAGCGCGACGACGCCGCCGTCTGGCGCAATATGAACCTCCCCTTTACCCAGTTCGAAAACCTCGAATCCTACCTCTCCCGCTGGTGCCCAGAGCCCAACTTCGCCCGTCTCCACCACAAAACCCTCACCACCCACCCCAACATCCACCTCTGGCTCCACGCCAGCGCCGTCGAACTCCTCCTCGAAAACGAAACCGCCCAAGGCATCCGCTGTCGAACCCTCACCGGCATAGAAACCATCTTCCAAGCCCGCCACTACATCTTCGCCCTGGGCGGCATCGAAAGCTCCCGCTTCTTCCTCCAACCCCGCGAAGGCGGCCACCCCTGGAATCGCAGCGGCCTCCTCGGCCGACACTTCCAGGACCACATCGACTGCAACGCCGCCCGCGTCGAACCCCACAACCTCGCCGCCTTCCACGACACCTTCGACCCCATCTTCTCCCGCGGCTTCAAATACCTCCCCAAGCTCCGCCTCCCGCCGCATCTCCAATCGCAACTCGGCACACTCAGCGTAGGCTCCACCATGGGCTTCGAAGACACCGGCAAAGCCCGCATGCAGGCCAAGAACACAATCCGCAACCTCATGCGCGGCCGCTTCAACGAAGTCACCCGCGACAACCTCACCCACACGGCCCGCCACGTCCCCATGCTCTTCAGCCAGGCCTGGCGCTACTACATCCAGCGCCGAGCCTACGCCCCACCCTCCGTCCGCATCTTCCTCCGCATCCACTGCGAGCAGGAACCCACCTCCCGCAGCAGCATCGCCCTCACCGACCAGCGCGACCCCCTCGGCCTCTTCCGCGTCCGTTTCGACTGGCAGATCTCCGACCGCGAACTCGCAACCATCCGCCAATACGTACTCGTAGCCCAGCGCGCCCTCGCAGGCATCGCCAACATCATCCCCGACGAAGACCTCATCTCCGGCAGCCCAAACTTCCTCACCCGCTGCGACGACAGCAATCACCACATGGGCGGCATGCGCATGTCCCCCTCCGACGCCACCGGCGTAGTCGACCCCAACCTCCGCCTCTACGGCACCACCAACGTTCACATCTGCTCAAGCGCCGTCTTCCCCACCTCCGGCTTCTCCAACCCCACCCACACCGTCCTCGCCCTAGCACTTCGCCTATCCGACCACCTCACCAACTGACCCGGCGGCTAAACTCAAACCCAGCATGCAAACCCTCCCTCTCGCCGACACGGGCCGTCACACCACTCGCCTCGGCTACGGCTGCTCCAGCCTCATGGGAGCCACCAACCTCCGCGACTCCCTCAAGCTCCTCGAGTCAGCCTACGAAGCCGGCATTCGCCACTTCGATGTCGCCCCCATGTACGGCTACGGCCACGCAGAAGCCTGCCTCGGCGAATTCCTCCAACGTCACCCCGGCGAACTCACCGTCACCACAAAATTCGGCATCGCCCCACCCAACCACTCCACGCTACTCAAAGTCGCCCGCTGCATCGCCGACCCAATCGCCCGCCAAATCCCCAGCCTGAAGAAATCCCTAACCCGGGCGGCCACCGCAGCCACCCGCCCCAAAGTCCAAACCCGCTTCACTGCCGCCGAAGCCAAAGCCTCCCTCGACCGCAGCCTCCAAGCCCTACGCACAACTCACATCGACCTCTTCCTTCTACACGAACCCGAAGCCCACGAACTCGCCGACGAAGCGCTCCTCACCCTCCTCGAACACGAAGTCCAGCAGGGAACCATCGGCTCCTTCGGCATCGGCAGCGCTGCCGCAAAAATCCCCGCGCTCCTCACCGAACGCCCGGCCTACTGCCGCACCCTCCAATACGAATGGTCCATCCTGCAATCCCCACCCACGCATCCAGAAACACACCCGTTCCGCATCCACCACAGCACCCTCACCAAAAACTTCCAAGCCCTCCACAAGGCCCTCATCACAAACCAACCGCTCTGCCGCCACTGGTCCGAATCCACCAACACCGACCTCACCCACGCAGAAGCCCTCGCCAACCTCATGCTCAAGTCCGCCCTCGTCATAAACCCCGCGAGCATCCTCCTCGTCTCATCCAAAAATCACCACCACATCCAGGCCAACGCCCGCACCGCAGCCGACCCCACCCTCGAAGCCCCAGCACGCCAGCTCTATCACCTCATCCACTCCGAACCGAACCTCATCCACCAACTCCAAACATCCCGCACCTAACAAAAATTGATTTAGCCTGAGACAGGCGATCCGACGAGTTCTCCCACCCAGCGAAAAGGAAGCAATGCAATGACCTGGCGCAACTGGAGAACCCGGATCATCCTCGTCCTCGCCGTCCTCGGTCCAGGCTTCATCACTGCCAACGTCGACAACGATGCCGGCGGCATCCTCACCTACTCCCAGGCCGGAGCCCAGTACGGCTACACGCTCCTCTGGACGATGATCCCCATCACCCTCGCCCTCATCGTCGTGCAGGAGATGTGCGCCCGCATGGGCGTCGTCACTGGCAAGGGCCTCAGCGACCTTATCCGCGAAGAGTTCGGCCTGCGCATGACGTTCTTCATCATGGCCCTCCTCGTCGTCGTCAACTTCACCAACGTCATCACCGAGTTCTCCGGCATCGCCGGCTCCATGCAGCTCTTCCATGTCAGCAAATACATCAGCGTCCCTATCTGCTCTCTCATCGTCTGGGCGCTCGTCGTCAAAGGCGACTACAAAAGCGTCGAAAAGATCTTCCTCATCGCCAGCGTCTTCTACATCGCCTACATCATCGCCGGAGTCCTCAGCCGCCCTGACTGGCACCTCGCCCTCGTCGAAACCGTGAAGCTCCCTCCGCGCAGCGTCTGGTCCGACAAGGCCTACATCTACATGACCGTCGGCGTTATCGGCACCACCATCACGCCATGGATGCAGTTCTACCTGCAGTCCTCCATCGTAGAAAAAGGTGTCAGCGTCCGCCAGTACAAAGCCTCCCGCCTCGATGTCATCGTCGGCTCCATCTTTACCGACATCGTCGCCTGGTTCATCGTCGTAGCCTGCGCCGCCACGCTCTTCACCCACGGCATGCGCAACATCGTCGACCCCTCCGACGCAGCCCAGGCCATGAAGCCCCTCGCCGGCGACTACGCCTTCATCCTCTTCGCCGCCGGGCTCTTCAACGCCTCACTCTTCGCCGCATCCATCCTGCCGCTCTCCACCGCCTACACCGTCTGCGAAGGCCTCGGCTTCGAGAGCGGCCTGGACAAAGGTTTCCGCGAAGCCAAATTCTTCTACTGGCTCTACAGCCTGCTCCTCTTCGCCGGAGCCGCCGTCGTTCTCATCCCCAACTTCCCGCTCGTCAAATTCAGCATCCTCTCCCAAGTCCTCAACGGCATCCTGCTCCCACTGGTCCTGGTCTTCATGCTCAAACTCATCAACAAACACGACCTGATGGGAAAGTACACCAACAACCTCTGGCTCAACATCATCGCCTGGGCCACAGCGATCATCGTTACCGGGCTCTCCCTCGTCCTGGTTTGGAACACCATCCACGGCTAGGCCGCCGGTTTTGTTTTCCTTATCCCGTCCCCAAAGAATGCGTCATCTCGACCGAAGGCGGCGCTTTTGCCGCCGCAGTGGAGAGACCCCCGCATTTTGCTTTTGTCGGTTTTCTTCTGCGTTGCACTTGTACTTGCCTGTTTTTTTGTTTGTCATTCGCGCGAGGCGGAGGACTGCTTTTACTCTGCCTCCCATACTCGGCCACCGGCGCCTGCCCCACTAGCGATATCATGGGACATCCATGGGTCTCACGTCCCAACTCACTGCTGCCTGGATGGATGGTACCGGTGAATTATCGCCGACTCATAAGATCCTTCAGATGGAATCGAGGCGGAAGTACTGCGCTATCCCCCCGACCGCTTTCTGTCTTATGAACAACTGATGCCGCAAACGCGGTCCGTCTTTCCGGCCTCCAAGCCGTTCGTGCTTGTTGCCGAATCATCTCAACGCCGCTGGTAATCCAATTGGCGGCAACAAATCCGCAAAATCTGAAGGGCATAGTACTATGCGCAGGACGCTACAAGCCCGCTAGAAGGCTGGCTCGCCGCGTGGGCTGACTATCGCCGATAAAGGGCCAGACTGCCAGAATCGGGGCGAGATAGGCTCGTTGGACCGACCGCGTCGCCGATGCTGCTGGAGCAGTGCGGGCGGCGATCTCGTCGGTAAAGCCGAATGTACTGTCGCCAGACTCGGTGCCGCCTCACCTGCGATGTCGTGCAGACCTGAAAGAAGTTGCTGTGCCCATCCTCTACCTACAAGCAAAACAGGATCGTTGGTAAAGGCATCACCTTGAAGAGACGGCGAGTGAAACCGCAAACCGTTGTCACAGCCATCCAAGGGCCACATCTGCTCCAGCGAGAACCGCAACTTACCGCAGAAGTTGTGATGGAACGCCGACAGTTGCTGAGAATGGGAGTGAGAACCGGCAACAAAGGACTAAAGCAACTTCCCCTCAGACAAATCCCGAATCAGCCCCAGGTCCGCCGCGAGAAAGTCATACCCTGGCAACTCCGTCAGTAAAGCCCACCGCACATCGTTGAAGATCCGGTTCTCCAACTCACCCTGAAACTCCCGAACCGTAAAAAACTGCAGGTCGATCGTCCCGCCATTCCGGTATTTATGCCGAACCCGCGCCACCCTCTTGCCGATCACAGCGTCAATACCCAGCTCTTCATCCAACTCCCGCGCCAGCGCCCGCTCCGCACTCTCCCCCGACTCGATCTTTCCCCCTGGAAACTCCCATTTCAGGCTCATAGGCTGATCCGCTTTCCGTTGACAGATCAACACTTCCAACCCAGTCCCATTACCCCGCAAAATCAGCGCCGCCACCACCAGTCGCACTGGTCTCACCACCTTGGTTGCCTCATTTTGATCGAGTTTACGGATGGGCTCTCGCATCTGACTCTACATTAGACGACGCCCAGCCATAAAAGCGCCATTTACCAAGACTTACTTCACCATCACCGAAGCCGGGAGGTAAACCGGCCACCCCTCCTGCGCACTCCGCTCCAACAGAGCCGGCGTCGGATTCACCGGAAACGCACGCCGCGCAATCTCCAACATCGCCGCATCGTGCACCGAATTACCAAAGACCGCATCCGGCTTTAAAACGCCGGCCCGCCGCAACGCCGCAACCTTACCCTCATCCGTGGGCACATCGACGATCCTGTCCGACACCACGCCCTCCCGCACTTCCACCCGCGCCGCCAGCACCCGCTCCGCCGGAATTCCAAATCGCCGCACACCCTCTTCAACCACCCAGTTGTTGGTCGAACTCACCGCCCAAATCTCCACGCCTTTTCCGCGAAGCTCATCCACCACCTGCCTCATCTCGGGGAAGATATTTCGTTCAATCCGTTCTGCGAAGAACACGCCCGCCGCCCGCCGCAGCTCCTCCTCGCGAAGCCGCTCGTACATCTGCACCATCTCCCCACAGATCGCGACCTCCGAAACCTCGCCCTTCAGGTACCCGCGATACCGTCCATCGATCCAGTCCGCCATCTCCCGCGACACCATGCCCATCTCGAGCGACCAGAGCATGAACCCGGATCCTGCATCCCCCGACCACAGCGTCCCATCGCAATCAAACACCGCCACCGCGGGCGCCAACGCACGAACGGCACCATGAAACTCTTCTGTATTCAATCGGCTCACTGCAACTGCTTCACTCACAAAATCCACTCGACTTTTCTACGCGGCCATCCCGCGTGCTCTTATCCTGCATGTCTGTCTTATCCTACCCGTTCCCCAACCACCAACAAAAACACGTAACATTCTCAAGAAATCTCATCCGAAAGGGGTTCCAGGACCTCTCCAGCGGTTACCGTTGCGTGTCTTTTATCCAGCCCTTCCCAAAGAAATGTCACCCTGAGCGAAGGGAGCAGCGCGAAGTCATAGAACCTGAGGATGCCGTTACCCTTCTTTATCCAGCCCTCCCCCAAGAAGTGTCATCCTGAGCGAGGCGCGCAGCGCCGAGTCGAAGGACCTGCAGATGCGGTTGCAGTTGCTTGTGGCTTTCCGCCACAAAAGCAGAAAAGTTCGTTCACAAGCCAAATCCCACCAACCACTTACAACTTTTTTCTTCAAAAACAGCCCAAAAAACGCATGTCAAGTCTCAAAGCGAACTAACCCAATCAAAATCAACGATATCCAAGTGGCATTTTAGTTTCAACCGAACCGCTATACTGAATATATAGTCGAAAACGAGTTAGCCCCGGAGAAACATCCGGGGCTAACTCGTTTAGAAACAATATTTTGAGTCTTAACCCCTTTGTTATGAATATTTTGCATCCAATCTACGACCGTAACCCTTTATGTACCAATACTTTACGTCCAGGGATATGGGGAGGGGGTACCCCTTCACATTGGCGCCAACCCCTGCACCACGGTCACCCCGGCCGGCGGCACAAAGCCAAAGTCCGTGTCCTTCACCGGAACGTTCTCCTCAATCTCCGAGAACGCAAACTCCGTCACCGCGCCATCCACCTCTTCAAGCCGCATCCGTTCAATCGCCCCAACCGCAGTCACCCAGAGCGACAGCACCTTCACCCTCTGCGCCATCCCCTTCGGCACACCCGATATCCGAAATCCCGACCCGTTCGGCGCCACGGTCAAGTTATCAAGTTCCTTCGCCAACTGGGTATGCCCCAGCAGAAACCGCAGCGGAGACCGCAGATCATCCAACTCCTTCGCCCGAACCCGCGTCGCCTGCGCGTCCCCTGGCGTATAGAACCACCCGAATTTTCCGTCGAGCACAAACACCTTGCCCACCGGAGCCGCATAGCTCCACCGCATCCGCCCCGGCTTCTTCAGGAGCAGCGTACCCTCTTCCGTCCGGTCCATCCCCATCCCGGAATAGCGCTCCGAGTAATGAGCGCGCAGGGAACTGAGATGGTTGTAATGTTCATCAACCTTGCGAACGATCGCATCCTGACCCTGCGCCAGCACGCAAACAGGCGAACAGACCACCAGCAGCAGAGCGACCTTAGTCAGCATTACTGAATGGGTTGAGTGCAGTTGGTTCCACCCGCAGGATCCTTGCGGATCGTGTTGTTCTCGTCCGCGCAGTAGCCGTTGTCGCCAGTCTTACCAACCGCCTGCGGCACCGCCGTAATCTCGTAGGAGGTGTACATGTCCTGATTATTCACCGTCACCTTGGTGCAATTGGTGATCGCAAACGTATAACCCGCCTTTTGGCCGCCAGCCAGGTCAGGCGCAATCAACTGCGCAGACTGCGGCGACGGCGCACCAGTCTTCGGATCGCCTCCCAGGGTGGCCAGCGAGCAAGAGAACCCGTTCGCCGGATACTGCGAGTTGTACTGCAACTCAGCCTGTCCAATCGCCCGCAGCGACTGCACCGCCGACAGTTCCTGCGACTGTTTTCTTAACTTCAAAAGCTGCGGAACAGCAAACGTCATGATAATCAGCATCACCGACATCACAATCAGCAGCTCGATCAGCGTAAATCCCTCTTCGTTCTGCTGCTTCGCTTGTATCCGCTTCAGTGCGTTCATCGTCTCACTCATCCTTGGTCGGCCCTGTTCTTTCTACTCCGAACAAAACTCTATCAGCATCGTCCTAACAGGCCAAATCTCCACGCTCAATCTTCATCGCCCCAAGATTTCCCAGCAACGTCAGCGCCATCGCCTCCGGCTGAAACAGCTCCCGCGCCAGCTCCTGAATCTCATCCGTCCGAACCGCGTCGATCTGCTCCATCATCTCGTCAACGCCGAAGAACCGCCCAAAGTACATCTGCTGCCGAGCCAGGTTCGACATCCTGCTTCCCGAACTCTCCAGCCCAATCACCATGTTGCTCTTCAACTGGTCCTTCGCCCGCTTCAACTCCGCTTCACTAACCGTCTCATCCTTCAGACGTCTCAACTCCTTGAGAGTAAGCTCCAGCACCAACCGAGTCTTGTCCACCGACGTCCCCGCATACACGCACAGCGATCCAGTATCGCGGAACGGATTCATCTCCGAGAAGATCGAGTAAGCCAAACCTTGATCCTCCCGAATCGTCTGGAACAGCCGCGAACTCATTCCACCACCCAGAATCGTATTCAGCAGGTAAACCCCATATCTCCGACGGTCATTCACAGGAGGAGCAGGAACTCCCAAGCAGAACTGCACCTGTTCCAGCGACTTCTTCCGTCTGAGCGTAATATGCGGAGTCGCTCTAGGAGCCTCGAACTTCGCCGCATACGAACTGCCCCCATCTGTCAGCGATCCAAACTCACGCTCCACCTGCGCCACAAACGCATCATGATCCAGATTTCCCGCCGCAGAGAACACCATGTTCCGTGTCGTAAACCGTCCCGCATAGAAGTCGAACAGCACCCGCTGATCGAAGGTCGTCACCGTCTTAGCCGTTCCCAGAATCGGCCGACCCAGTGCATCGCCCTTCCAGAAGTTCTGCGTCCACACCTCATTCACCAGGTAATCGGGATTGTCCTCATCCATCTTGATCTCCTCGAGGATCACGCCCTTCTCCCGCGCCAGATCCTCGGGCGCAAACGTCGGATGCAGCACCAGGTCCGCAAGAACCTCCAGCGCAGGTCCGACGTTTTCATCCAACACCTTGATGTTGAAGCACACCATCTCTTTGCTCGTGAAGGCATCCAGATTCCCGCCGATCGTGTCCACCTCACGCGCTATCTGCTGCGCCGACCGCGTCGTCGTCCCCTTGAACACCATGTGCTCGACAAAGTGCGAGATCCCGTTCACCTCGGCGGCCTCATCCCGCGACCCAGACCCCACCCAGGCCCCCATCGACACGCTCCGCAGGTGCGGCATCCGCTCGGTCAGCACCAGCAGACCGTTCGGCAGAACCGTCTTGCGGATATTGCGGGAGGCATTTCCAGCTACAGGAATTTCTTCGATCAACGAGACAGACATGAGGCTCCTTCCCCTCCATTGTTTCACAGTGTCCGGCTAACACCGGGCCGCCAGAGTAGACTGGAAGGGTGCTTACCCAAGCATCTTATGCTCCCGCGGCGCACTTTCGAAAGGAGGAAGCGACGACGCATTAACTATCATATTATGAATGCATTAGATCAATATCAAAAACCAGAAGTTGAAGTAAAGTCGCTCTTCGGCCTTACCCTGCCGGAGCTAACCGCCCTGATGGCCCGCCTCGGCCAGAAGCCATACCGCGCCACGCAGCTCCACGAAGCCCTTTACCGTCAACGCCTCACCTCCCTCGACCAGATAACCACCCTTCCCCAGCCCCTCCGCGACTCCCTCGCCGCAGAGGGATACACCATTGGTCTGCCGGAAATCCTCCAGACCGCCCGTTCCATCGACGGCACCGAACGCTACCTCATCCGCATGGCGGACGGCGAGACCGTTGAAACCGTCTGGATGCCTGATGGCGATGGGGGCGAGCGTGGCGATGGAAGCGAAGCTGCAGCCGAAGAAGAGGCCACGGAAGGCCTGGAAGGCAACACCCAGTCCTCCGCGCCCCGAAAAGATCTCCGCAACCTCGGTGCCCTGGAGCGCAACGGCTACACGCGCGCTACCATCTGCATCTCCAGTCAGATCGGTTGCGCCGTCAACTGCCAGTTCTGCCTCACCGCCAAGTTAGGCATCAAGCGCAACCTCACTGCCGGGGAGATCGCCGGCCAGGTCGTCGCGGTTCTCAACCGCCACGGAGTCAAAATCGGCGCCGACCGCATCAATCTCGTCTTCATGGGCATGGGCGAGCCCTTTCTCAACTATGACGAGTTCATTCGAAGCGTCCACCTCCTCGTCAAATCCATCGGAATCCCCGAATCGAGAATGACCGTCTCAACCAGCGGCATCGAACCTTCCATCCGCCGCTTCGCCAATGAGCCCCTGCGCCCCAAGCTGGCCCTCAGCCTCAACGCTTCCAACGACCAGGTTCGCGAGCAGGTCATGCCGATCACCCGCAAATGGAACATCGCCACTCTCCTCGAAGCCGTCAAAACCCTCCCGCTCGGCAAACGCGAATGGGTCACCTTTGAGTATGTCCTGCTCGGTGGCATCAACGACCAGCCCCAACACGCCCACGAGGTCCTCGACCTGCTCCGCGGCATGAAGGCCAAGGTTAATCTGATCGTCTGGAACCCAGGCCCAGGTATTGCCTACACCCAGCCCAAACCTGAAGATGTAGACACGTTCCAAAAGCTGCTCATCGAAGGCGGCATGCCCGCCTACATCCGTCGCCCTCGTGGCCGGGACATCTACGCAGCCTGCGGCCAACTCAAACGAACGGTGGAGACAACGTCGCCTGACCACCTGGTGGCCATCGCTCCTGCAACTGTGTAGTTCTACATCACTGGGTCAGCACGGGCGCCATCCGCTCCAAACCCAGCGAGAGCAGCGTTTCAGCCACGCGGTCATAATCATGACGCAGTACGTCGCCTTCATGCACGAAATTCCCTGTCACCGGCTCCACGCCAAGCGCCCGCACACGCTCCAGATCGGCCACAATCGGCTCCTGGCCTTCGCGCGCATACTGCGCAAGACGCTCAGTCGAGATCGGCCCCGTATTGATCAGCGCGTAGTCGAAGATCGGCGAATCCGCACTCGCCGCGTGTTGCATGATCTTTTCGATGTGCTGTGATGCTGTCAACCCCAGCGACTCGTTCGCCTGCGTCATCAGATTGCACACATAAACCCTGGTCGCGCGCGAAGCCGCCAACGCCTCAGGAATGCCCCGCACCAGCAAATTTGTAATCAGCGACGTGTACAGCGAACCGGGCCCCAGAGTGATTAAATCCGCGTTCGCAATCGCCTCCAGCGTCTCCGGTAACGGGTCAGCCGTCGAAGGCTCCAGCCGCAGCTCGACAATGCTCCGCCTGCTTGCCGTAATGTTGGTCTCCCCCCGCACAATGGAGCCGTCGTCCATCTCGGCCGCCAAATTGACGTTCGTATTAGTCGCAGGAAAAATTCTTCCCCGAGTCGCCAGAATTTGTGACGACATCTGAACTGCCTGCGCGAAGTCTCCCGTAATATGTGACAGCGCTGCGACAAAAAGATTCCCGAAGCTATGTCCTTCCAGGTCGCCGTGCTCAAAGCGGAACTGAAACAGCTTCGACAGCAGGTGTTCATCTTCCGACAACGCCACCATGCAATTTCGAATGTCCCCCGGCGGCAGCATCTGCATGTCTTCCCGCAGCCGGCCCGACGACCCTCCGTCATCCGTCACTGTCACCACGGCCGAGAGTTCCCGCACAATGCAGCGCGGAGACGGACAGGGTGGAGTGGGAGCGGCATCCGCCTCGGGTGCGCGCGCCAGCCGAATTCCGCGCCTCCGATCCGGAGTCGCAACATAGCGCTTCAGTCCCCTCAGCAGCGTGGATAATCCCGTGCCGCCGCCAATCGCGACAACGCGAAGCTCTTTCTCTTTTCGTTCGGTTGAATTTGGCAACGACATACGCGGTCTCCTACCCAAGCCTAAATGACGTCTCTCAGCTTGGATGTCAGAGGGCGATCAAACCTCGGGATAGAGCAGCTCGGTGAACCGCGGATCGTCAGCCATATCCTGAAAATCCGAATCCGCCCGTGCCTGGATACGGTTCCGCGGATTCTGCCGGATTGCCTCCGTCAGATGCTCCAGGCAGCGATGCGAATCGCCCGTCATGCTCGAAAGCACGGCCAATCCGTATAGAGCATAATCGGCTTTGTCATTTTCCTTCAGAATCTGGTTGAACTGCTCGCGCGCGTCCTCGTAGTGCCCATCATTCAGCAGGGAGACGGCGTAGTCGTAGTGTTCTTCGGGGTTCGCGAAGGTGTTTTTCTTCTTCGTGCCCTGTTGCAGGCAGGCGGTGCTATACATCCTGGCGCGATCGCTCAGGTCTCCCGCACCTGCTGCGAGCATTCTGTCGAACGCGGCCTGCGCCTTGTCGAACTTGCCCTCCTGCATCAACCGCAGCGCCGCTTCGTACTGGGTGATGATCTGAGCGCGTGCATGATCGGTGGTAGGAGAGGTTCCTGCCAGTGTCTTCGAACTTCGTTTCGCTGCCGGAGTACTTGCTGTCTTCGTTTGAGCCATGGTTTTCCTGTCGCCTGGTTGTTCTGAGCTTCCTCATTCTAACGGGAGCTACTCATGTTTCTTCTCGTCTCGGTTTTATACGCAGGCAAGCCTGTCTGGTCAACTGTCAACTTCCCCCTGCGGTTGTCCGCAGCCTTCCCCGGTACACCGCAGGATTCAGTTCGGGATCGTTATACATCTTCATCTGCCTGTAGAGCTTGAACCTCCGCGTCCCGCCCAGAACCTCAGCCCACAGCGAATCCAGGCATCCGGCCAGGTCTTCCCGCTGCTCCACAAGTAGCGCCAGCCGTTCCTTATTCCGCACCCGATGCGCCTCCCCCGCGCTGGCACGGTGCGATTCCTCGCGCGTGTGATAAATCTTCAGCGCCAGGATAGATAGCCGGTCGATCATCAGTCCCGGTGTCTCCGAATGCAACGGCGCAGCGTCATTTTGCTCCAGCCGCTCCATAAGCCACCCGTCCATCTTTTCCACAAGATCGTTCCGCCGCTGGTTCAGGCCATCAATTGCCCGCTTTACCCGCGCAATCTCAGCGTCGGTTGCCTCTGGCGCCCGAGCTTTATCCTCTTCGTGCCACAGTTCGAAGTTCGCCCGGTGCTGCGCCATCGCCAACGCCATCAAACCATCCGCGACCGATTCAATCTCAAGTTCACCATCGGTGGTGTGCAGGGCCGCCGTCATCTCGTCCTGCATTCTCGCGATCAAAAGAGCATCCAGCATACGGTCATCATTCTCCGCACCTATTCTAGTGGCCGCCTCCGCTTGCTCGAACACTCAAAACCAAGCAGACTAAAGTCAGTCCATGGGAAGCGCGACAAAACGGGTCCTTATTTATCGGCTGGGCAGCCTCGGCGATACGCTGATCGCACTTCCGGCCCTCCATCTGGCAGCCCGCGCCTTCCCTGACGCCGAACGCCGCCTTCTCACCAACTTCCCCGTTAACGCCAAAGCTCCGCCTGCCGCCGCCATTCTTGAAAACACTGGCCTTATTCACGGCTACATCCCATATGCAGTCGGCACCCGCAACCCCTGGGAGCTTCTCAGCCTATGGTGGCAACTCCTCCGCTGGCGTCCGCAAGTACTCGTCTACATGGGGTCGGCCCGCGGAGTAGAATCCGCTCTCCGCGATTCAAAGTTCTTCCGTCTCTGTGGCATCTCTCGCCTCATCGGCGTGCCTATCGCCGAAGACATGCAGCAAAACCGCTGGGAGAACTCCGCCCAGGTTTTTGAGCCGGAAGCATCCCGCCTCACGCGCAACTTGGCGGAGCTAGGCGAAGCCCGCCTCGAAGACCCCGCAAGCTGGAACCTCCATCTCACCGAGGCCGAGAAAGCCCGGGCAAGGGAAGTGCTCACACTCGCCGCCGGTCATCCCATCCTCGCCGTCAGCGTCGGCACCAAAGTTCAATCCAAAGATTGGGGCCGCAATAACTGGCGTACACTCCTGAATCGTCTTGCCACCCTCTACCCAAACTTCGCCATCGCCCTATGCGGAGCCACAGAAGAAAACGAATCCAGTGATTTCGCCGCTGCGGGCTGGCGCGAAAACTCTCCCAGCCCCGTCATCAATCTCTGTGGCCGCCTTACCCCCCGCGAGAGCGCCGCCGTCATCTCCCACGCCCGAGCCTTTCTAGGGCATGACAGCGGTCCCATGCACCTCGCCGCCGCCGTCCAAACCCCTTGCGTTGCTATCTTCGCCGCGCGGAACAAACCCCGCGTCTGGTTCCCCTACGGCAAACAGCATCGCGTCCTCTATCACCAGACGGACTGCTGGGGCTGCGGCCTAGAGACCTGCGTCATCGAAAAGAAAAAATGCCTCACATCCATCACCGTCGACGAGGTGATCGCCGAGGTTCGCACCCTGCTCGACTGATCTAGAGTTCGGCCATCCGGGAGAAGATGCGATGATGGTCTCAGGAGATTGCCTCACGCATGCTGCCGGAACTTCACTCCATTCTGAACCTGCTCGAAGGCGGCTTCAGTCAACTGAAAGTCCTCGTTATCGGTGACATCATGCTCGACCGCTACATCCACGGCGACGTCGAGCGCATCTCGCCCGAAGCACCCGTTCCCGTCCTTCGCCACGCCCGCCGTTACGAGCGCGCGGGCGGCGCCGCCAACGTAGCCATGAACCTCGCCGGCCTCGGCTGCCAGGCCATCCTCTCCGGCTTCTGGGGCAACGACGCAGAGCAAGCCGAACTCGCCGCCATCCTGAGCCGCGCCAATATCGACACAGTAGGAGTCGTCACCAGTTCTCTCCCCACCATCTCGAAGACCCGCATCGTAGGCCGCACCCAGCAGCTCCTCCGCCTCGATATCGAGAGCCGCGACACCCCGCCCGCCGCCGAAGCCTCCGACCTCCAGCAGCGCGCCACCGATCTAGTTGCCAAGGTCCACGCCGTCATCCTCTCCGACTATGCCAAAGGCGCGCTCACCGCTGCTCTCTGCGAAGCCGTCATCCGTGCTGCGCGCTCTGCCAACATTCCCATCCTCGCCGACCCGAAAACCCCCGACTTTAGCAAGTACAACGGCGCTACCACTGTCTGTCCAAACCTGGGCGAGCTCTCCGCCGCAACCGGCATTCCGGCTCACCGAATCGATGATCTCCTCGCCGCAGGCCAGGCTCTTGTGCCTGAGCACGACTTCAAATTCCTCACTGTCACCATGAGCGAGAAGGGAATCAGCGTTCTTCGCCCCGCCGCCGCAGGAAATACCGGCATCTACCATTCACCCGCCCGCGCCCGCGAGGTCTTCGACGTATCCGGAGCCGGCGACACCGTCATAGCAACCCTCGCCGCCAGCCTCGCCGCGGGCCTCCAGATCGAAACAGCGGTCGAACTCGCCAACCTCGCCGCCGGAATCGTCGTCAGCAAAGTCGGCACTGTCCCCATCGCTCGCAACGAACTTGTAGGCGCCCTTACTCCGAGCTCAAACATCACCGCCGGAGAAAAGATCCTCGACCTCGAGCGCATCAAGCTTCGCGTAGCCGAGTGGCGCGCTAGCGGCGAAACCATCGTCTTCACCAACGGCTGCTTCGACCTCCTCCACGTCGGCCACATCACCCTCCTCGAAGACTGCCGCCGCTTCGGCTCGAAACTCGTCCTCGGCCTCAACGCGGATGCCTCCGTATGCCGCCTCAAAGGCCCCACCCGTCCCATCGTCTCCGAGCGCGAGCGCGCCCGCGTCATGGCCGCCCTCGCCGCAGTCGACGCTGTCGTTCTCTTTGAAGAAGACACCCCACTCGAACTCATTCGCGCGCTCAAGCCCAACGTTCTCGTCAAAGGCGGCGACTACACCATCGAAACCGTCGTCGGCCACGAAGACGTCCTGGCCAATGGCGGCCGCGTCGAAATCATCCCCACCGTCGAAGGCTTCTCCACGACAAACATCGTCAAGAAACTCACCGCAACAGCCCCCACGCAGGAGATTCATCAGTGATTATCGTCACCGGAGGCGCAGGCTTCATCGGCAGCAACCTCATCCATCAGCTCAATCGCGCCGGCGAGCGCGACATCCTCCTCGTCGAAAACTTCGCGCCCGCGCCCAATCTCACCGGCCCAAAATTCCTCAATTTAGCCGGAGCCGAGTACTCCGACTACATGGACAAGCGCGAATTTCGCGCCGCCCTCAAAGCCGGCTACTTCGAGAACTCAAAGATTCGCGCCATCCTCCATCAAGGCGCGTGCTCCAACACCCTCGAGGACGACGGGCGCTACATGATGGACAACAACTTCACCTACTCGAAGGAGCTCCTCCACTTCGCCCTCGACCGTAAAATCCCCCTCGTCTACGCCTCCACCGCCGCCGTCTACGGAGCCAGCACCAACTTCACCGAAGTCTCGGCCAACGAGCGCCCCCTCAACGTCTACGGCTACTCCAAACTCGTCTTCGACAACTACGTCCGCCGCCTAATCCCCGAGATGAAAAGCACCGTCGTCGGTCTTCGCTACTTCAACGTCTTTGGCCCACGCGAACAGCACAAAGGCCGCATGGCCAGCGTCATCCACCACTTCACCCGGCAACTCAAAGAAACCGGAACCATCTGCATGTTCGAGGGCTCAGGAGGCTACGCTGACGGCGAACAACGCCGTGACTTCGTCTTCGTCGACGACCTCTGCCGCATCAACATGTTCTTCGCCTGTCTACTGCCACAGGGGCCACATAAGCATTTCAACGCCGTGGTGAACGCCGGTACTGGCGAAGCCCGCACCTTCAAGGCGGTTGCCGAAGCCCTCATGCAGGTCCATGGTCCCGGCAAGATCGAATACATCCCCATGCCCGGCGACCTCAAGAACCGCTACCAGCACTACACCCAGGCCGACATCGCTGGCCTCCGCGGCGCCGGTTACACGGCCCCCTTCACCTCGCTGGAAGAAGGCGTCAAACAAACCTTCGCGGAAGAGCCCGTCTCCTGATATACCCTCCATCATGAAAGTTCCTTGCCGCGAAGAGGAGCCAGCGTGACGGACAACCAACAGAAGCCCACGATTCTCTGCATCAGCACCTATGAGAAAGGCCAGCTCTTCCTCGAAGAGCTCGCCCGCCTCGGCGTGCAGGTCGTTCTTCTCACCGTAGACAAGCTCGAGCACGCCAATTGGCCTCGCGAGTCACTCGCAAAACTCGTCACCATGCCGGAGAACCTCACTCCGGCTCAAGTCCTCAATACCGTAAGCTATCTCGCTCGCGAAATTCGCTTCGACCGAATCGTCGCCCTCGATGAATTCGATCTCGAAGTGGCTGCACTGCTGCGCGAACACATGCGCCTGCCCGGCATGGGCGAATCGCTTACCCGCCATTTCCGCGACAAGCTCGCCATGCGTGTCCGCGCCAAGCAGTGTGGTGTTCACGTTCCGGAGTTCACTTCGGTCTTCAACTACAAGAGCCTCCGCAAATTTATGAGCCACGTTCCCGGCCCATGGTTACTGAAGCCACGCATGAATGCTTCAGCGATCGGCATTCGCAAGGTCGAAACACCCGACGCGCTCTGGCCTATTCTCGACGAACTCGGCGATCTGCAGTCGCACTACCTGCTCGAGCGATTCATTCCCGGAGAGATCTTTCACGTCGAGGGCATCACCTGGAACGGCAAGGCTCTCCTCGGCTCGGCATATAAATACGGCAAGCCTCCCATGCAGACGATGCACGAGGGAGGTGTCTTCACCACACAAGCGCTCGACAGGGACTCGAACGAAGCTCTCGGCCTTATCGGAATGCATACCCATGTGATCGAGTCGCTCGGCCTCATCGCCGGCGTTACGCATACGGAGTTCATCAGGGCGGACTCCGACGGGAGATTCTACTTCCTCGAAACTGCGGCCCGAGTGGGTGGCGCGCACATCGCCGAAGTCGTCGAGTTCGCCTACGGAATCAATCCCTGGGTTGAGTGGGCAAGAATTGAAGTCGCTGCCCTCTTCCACATGGAGTACGCACTGCCCACACTGAAGCAGCTTTACGCCGGAAGCGTTATCTGTCTTGCGCGCCAGGAGCGGCCCGACACCAGTGGCTACAAGGCACCCGAGATCGTGCGCCGCCTCGACAAGTCCCACCACGCGGGCCTCATCGTTTGCGCGGATTCGGCCGAACGGATCGAAACTCTCGTGCAGGAATACAGTATCCGTTTCCTGGCCGAATTCTGCGCCGTATTGCCGGCTCCGGACAGACCCACCGCGTGAGCCGTCGATTTTGAGGCAACGGGGCTGGAGACAGGTTTTCTTGGGGTCGTCTACTTAGACAACAGATGGTCATAAGTAGTGAAAATAGAATCGCTTGGGAAGGGAAATGGTGAGAGCGCTGGGGCTCGAACCCAGGACCAACGCCTTAACAGGCGTTTTTTATGGTTTGCACCAAGTCGCAACAGTTTGCAAGGTACGCTGTAAGTCTAATGTTTGCAGGGATAGTGCGGCACTGAAGAGAAGGATCCGTCGCAATGGATCGCAAGGGGTACCGGAAAAAAATATCACAAAAGTATCACTTTGAGGTTTATGGCATATATGCTGGGACTGGAGCATCAGGCTCCGGAAGAAGTGTAGAGTGCCGCCAAAACCAAAAAAGGTAGTGGGTGTTTACGAACGTGAGCCGGGTAACTGGTGTGGCCGGTACCGGGGCCCCGATGGGAAGCTGGTACGAAAGAGTTTTGGACTGGACCGCCGGGCGGCTGTCGACTGGGTCGATGAGGCGCGGGTGCTCAGACGCGCAGGGACGCTACCCAGCAGCGCGAAGCGGAAGAAGGTCCAAAAAGACGAGGTCGTGACCGTGGCGACCCTCTGCAGCGCGTTTCTGGCCTACGTCAAGAGTCACCCGGAAGAGTACCGGGATCAAAAGAACCCACCCCGCCGCATCGAGGAGATCGGCAAGGCGTTCGAGGGAAGGGCGGCTGCCGAGGTCACAGCGCCGGAGATCGAAGACTGGCTGGCGGGTGTGCAGGAGGATCGCGAACTGGCCAACGCGACCATCAACAAGCTGCGCGGTACTTTCTCGATGCTCTACAAGCATGGAAAACGGAAGGGCCTAGTCAACGTGAATCCCGCCGAGAATGTCCCCCTCAAGGACACCGGCAACGGCACAGAGAGGTTCCTGGCGATGGAGGAGGAGCGGAGTCTGCGGGCAGTGCTCACCCGGAAGATCGAGGCGTGTGACCCGGAGAAACACCCCGAGCTGCTCAAACAAGCGATCGAGCGGATGATCGAGTTCGACGTGTCGATTCGATCGGGGATGAGAAGGAGCGAGCAGTACAACCTGCGCTGGCCGGACGTGGAGTTCGATCGTAAGGTCATGAGGCTTCGCATGACGAAGAACGGGAAGCCACGCAACGCCTTCATCATCGAGGACGTGAAGAAGTCGTTGCTCAAGTTGAGAGATCTAAACGTGAACCAGAGGGCAGGGAAGGATAAGACTGACGACTTGGTGTTCTCAAAGGTGGAGAACAAGAAGTGGTGGGCGGCGGCGCTGGAGGATGCCGGTATCGAGAACTACAGGTGGCACGATAATCGGCACACCTTCTGCAGCAGACTGGTTCAGGCCGGAGTGCACCTCAAGATCGTTCAGGAGGCCGCAGGTCACGCCTCGATCGCGTCGACGATGCGGTATGCCCACTTCGCTCCCGCCCAGGTCGTGGACGCGATGGAGGTCCTCAACTGGGTGAGCTAGAGGACCGACTTGATCTGAGCGGTGGTGGCCAACCTTACGAGCTCCGTGTGGGGGATCAGAATGCGGGACCCTATCCTCTGCGTGGCGATCTTCTTACTTGCAATCATGTAATCGAGCGCCCTCACCGAGATGGAGAGCTGGTAGGCCGCTTCCTCGCGCGAGGATAGGAGTCTGGGTGCGGCTGGATGCGATAGCGTGCTATTCGGCGTCATGACAGCTAATACCCAAAGAGGGCCCACGACCCCGATTATCGCGGGGAAGGGTTCCCGGAGGCAGTCGAGTTCCGGCTCTCGCTAACCTTCGCTATCAAACGGGGCTTCGATGGTTAGTCGCGAAATATCTCGTAGGGATCTTGGGTCAGGTTGCTAGAACATCGTGTTGCTGTTTGCAGCCGTCGCAGGAATAGGTTGAATTACGTCCCAGTGCTCTACAACCTTGCCATTTTGCACGTGGAAAAAATCGACCACGGCATTACCCAACTCACCCAGGCTACGCACCCAGTGGCAATGAAGGATCACCATGTCTCCATCGGAAAACGCTCGCTTGATCTCCATGTGAGAGCCGGGGTAGGTGCTGCGAAGCCAGGAGATAAACTTGGTGACACCCTCCCGGCCGTCCTCGATTACTGGAGTATGTTGTGTATAGGTTTCGCCGCCGTATTGTGCGAAATGCGCTCTCAGGATCAAATTCGTTGATCAACTCCTCGTAGAAAGCAATCGCAATTTTTGCGTTCTGTTCCGACATTGTTCTGATCTCCTTATCGTGCACAACGAATTGAGCATGTACCGCGTTTCCGACGTCTACGTCCCCGGACTACTCGCTCATCTATTCGGTCAGTTCCAGCGAACCCGGATGCTGGCAGAGCGCGGTTACTTCGATCTCCATAAACGGATAGAGAGGCAGCGAATTGAGAATCTCGTGGAGTTCGGCAGGACTTTCAACGTTGAATATGCTTATGTTCGTGTACTTTCCTACGACCCGCCAGAGATGTGTCCACTTGTGCTGGAGCTGCAACTCTGTTTGTAATCTTCTGATTCCCGCACGTATCACGAAGTGCTCCTTTGTGAATCAAGAATAGCGCTGAATCGCCAATAGATCGGCGCGAAATCGTAAACAGCGACAGGAATAGGCAATGAATCGGAAGGATCAGGATACCGGTTCCACGTCGCTCGACCTTAGCCTTGGAGATGAGAGAAACACCCCCAAAGGAGAAACAATGCAGAAGCGCAAACTTGGAAATAGCGGCCTGGAAGTTTCGGCTCTCGGCCTCGGCTGCATGGGAATGAGCGAGTATTACGGCGAAGAAGCGAATGAGGCGGGGTCGATCGCCACAATCCACCGCGCACTTGATCTCGGTATCAACTTCTTCGACACGGCGGAGGTATACGGCCCTTAGGTCAACGAGGAACTCCTCGGTCGGGCGCTCAAAGGGCGCCGGGACAACGCCATTGTCGCGACGAAATTTGGTATCGACCTTTCGGGGGCCGCGATCGGCGGAACCAATAGTCGGCCCGAACACATCCGTGAGGTCGCCGACGCATCGCTTCTCCGGCTCGGCATCGATCACATCGATCTGTTCTACCAGCATCGGGTAGACCGGGCCGTGCCGATGGAGGATGTCGCCGGGGCCGTCGGCGATCTCGTGCGTGAAGGCAAAGTACGCTTCTTCGGTCTGTCCGAAGCGGGCGTTGAAAACATTCGCCGAGCCCATGCCGTCCATCCCATCAGTGCGCTGCAGAGCGAATATTCGCCGTGGGAGCGCAATCTGGAGAGCGAGATAATTCCCGTGTTACAGGAACTCGGGATCGGTCTTGTTCCCTTCTGCCCGCTTGGCCGGGGGTTCTTGACGGGTAGTGTCAGGCGCGCGGAGAAATATACGGCGAAGGACCACCGCCAATTCGATCCCCGTTTCCATGGCGAGAATTTCGAGGCCAATAGGAAAGCGGTTGAGATCGTGCGGAACGTCGCCGAGGCCATCGGCGTCAAGCCAAGCCAGGTGGCCCTCGCCTGGCTGTTGAGCAAAGGCGATTTCATCGTGCCGATTCCCGGTACGAAACGCCGCGTCTACCTTGAGGAGAATGCCGGCGCCGTGGATCTCAAACTCAGCGACAACGACGTGGCTCGCCTGGAGGCCGCATTACGCCCTGAAGCTGTGTCCGGATCGCGCTACAACGAAAAAATCATGGCGGGGGTTGATCGTTGAGGGCAGGGTAACTGTCGCCGAACCATTTGAAGGTAATGGAGACTGTTCTCCTGCGTAAATGGGTCACAAGGATCTCCTTGTGACCCACACCTTATACCGGCAGAGAGACTACTCGGAGGCCCATGATGCGGCGCCTGCGGCTTCGTTCTAGTCGCCAGTGTCCAGCGAACTCTCATTGGCCCCAAAAGGCCAAGTCACTCATTCACCCGGTCGGATCGGCTTTGCCTCTGGCAAGTTTGCCGTATAACCGGCTATCCGTTGAAGTGCTTGTGATGTAGTTCATGGCTCCCAACTGTACGAGATGGCGACTATTCGGCAACTTGCATTGATCTCATTTGTCGATGAGTGCATTGGCGATTTGCCAACAATTGAGTACACCTATCGAAGGTCGTTCTCGGCACGTCCTTGATGAAGCGGCGAATCTCGAGCGCGACAATCGAATCCCAGGTTCATGGTGGATCGCGACTTGGCCTTCATTTCCCGAAATGGGTAAGGAATTGCCACGATACAGCCTTCTACAACTTATGGGTCATGCTAAGAGCGTTAGGGCGCCGATATAAACGAAACGTCACAACTTATTTTTTGCGGATCTGACTCCGCCCGAAGGCTAACTCCATGTTGTTCTTAGGTTTGCGACTACGCAGCTTTGCGTCGGCTCTGGCTTGTCTGTTTCTTCTCACCGCGGCACAAGTTGCCCATGCAACGTTCAGCCTGACCTTTCAAGGGACTGTGCAAACGATCAACACTGGTGGAAGTATTACCCTGAGCTCTCCTTCCGGTATCGTGGTGGATTCCGCAGGCGACACATTCATTGCCGATACGCTCAACGGAACCGGGCGAATTGTGGAAGTGAATGCACAGGGTACCGCATCGGTGCTTACGATCAGCGGGTTGAGCCCGGCACTGGGTTCGGTGTCCGGCATTGCGATCGACGGCTCGGGCAACCTCTATATCGCGGATACGAGCAACACGCAGGTCGTGAAGGTTACCTCCTCGGGGGCCGGCTCCGTAATCAGCACCGGAGCCGTGACGCTGACCGCTCCGTACGGCGTAGCCGTGGACCAGTCCGGGGATCTCTTTATCTCCGACGGCACAGGCGGCAGCAGCCAGATTGTGGAGGTGACCTCCGGAGGTGCTGCGGCCGCTCTCGCGATCACCGTTTCCTCGGGAGCCTCTACGCTTAACTCTACGAAGGGCCTGGCGGTGGATGTATCCGGAAAGCTCTATATTGCCGATTCGGGGAATAATCGCATCGTGACGGTTGCACCGGGAAGCACGACGGGTGTGGTCTTCAGCATAGGCGCTTTGGATCCCCTAATAAATCCGAACGGCGTAGCCGTGGATCGCGTCGGAAACGTCTTTATCGCTGATACGAGCAACGGCCGGATCGTCACAGTCGACACAGGGGGCAATGGCGATGTGCTGCTGAACTCGGTTTTTCTCCAGGGCACGACACTCACCGGGCCTCTGGGAGTTGCCGTAGACGTCTTCGGCGGGGTTTACGTTGCCGATACTGGCGACAGCCGAGCCCTGGTTGTGGATCCATCTATAGGCGTGGATAGCTCCTCATCGTTGAACAAGACGGTGGTCGGGTTTGGCCATATCAGCCTCGGTTCTTCGACTCCAACTTCGTTCATCCTGAATTTCTCCGTGGGATTTCCCGTCGAGAGCCTGGGGAGCGTGAACGCGTTTACCGCTGGCACGCAGAATCTTGATTTTCAGATTGTCAGTGGTGCAAATACCACCTGCAGCGGTGCGCCATCGGCTACCTATTGCACGGTGCAGGTCAGTTTTCTCCCCACAGCTCCCGGCCTGCGCAACGGGGCGCTGGTGCTTTATGATGCGGCTTTGAATCCTGTCCTGACCGTTCCTCTATACGGATTTGGCGATGCGCCGATCGCGGCTCTATCTCCTAACACAGGTAGTCTGATCAGTACCGGCGGGGTACCCCTGAATTTTCCCTTCCAAATTGCTCTGGATGGTGCGGGAAACATCTATGACGCCAATAATGGCGGCAATCTGGTCAGGATTCCCGCTGGCGGAGGCAGTGCATCGGTGGTGTCCCCCACCGGTTACACCTTCGGCAGCGAAGTCACGGGCGTTGCTCTCGATGGTGCCGGCAATTTGTTCGTCAGCGACCATAACAATAACCGCATCCTAGTGATAACGCCGGGCGGAGTTGTCTCGGTGCTGAACATCACGGGCCTGTCCCCGATGCTGAACCTCCCCACGGCGCTGGCCTTCGATGCTTCCGGAACGCTTTATATATCGGATTATGGCAGTGGTCGGACTGTCGAGGTGTCTTCGATCCAGGTGACAGGATCGACCTCGACGGGGATTGGAACGGTGGTCGGTACAGGAAGTTACATCACCAGTTCAGAAGGAAATACTGGCGTAGCGGTCGACTCGATGGGAAACATATACATTCCAGACGGGTACGCTGGCTCCGATCCCAGCCGCATCATTAAGGTCACGGCAGCCGGGGTGGTATCGCTGCTCACTCCAACCGGAATTACTTTTAGTCGTCCTGAAGGCGTCGGCGCAGACGCTATGGGCAATATCTATGTCGCCGATGCCGGCAACAACCGCATCGTCAAAATCACCGCAGCAGGCGTTGCCTCGGTGTTGCAAGTGAGCGGCCTGCCAGCTCCGCAAACACTGGGCTCCCCATTTGGGGTCACGGTGGATCCGCTTGGGAATCTGTACATTCCGGATTCAGGCAACAACCGCCTCCTCTTCATCAACGTCTCTGGTGCGCCGCTGACGTTCCCCACCTCAACGGGTGTAGGGACGACCGACACGGCGGACGGTCCTCAAACGGCAACGGTGACCAACCTCGGAAACCAGCCCCTGGTCTTTTCCGCTGATCCCACCTACACGGCGGACTTCTCCAGCAATGGCAACGATACCAATCTCTGCACTTCTTCTACCTCGTTGTCGCCTGGAACGGCGTGCGACGTCTCGGTGAACTTCACGCCGCAGTCGGCGGGCGGCCGGATCGCCGGTATTAACGTCGCCAACAACACTTTCAACGTTCCCGGCAGCACCGAGCAGGTCTCAGTAACTGGAACCGGCCTGAACGTGAGCGACAGCACAGCAACGACGGTAGCCGTTAGTCCGACTTCAGTGGTCAGTGGCCAATCCATGACGATCACGGCAACGGTGGCGGATACCGCAGCCGGTGACACATCTAACTCTCCGTCCGGCTCGGTCAACTTCATCGATACCGTCGGTTCAACCATCACCTCGCTGAATAATGGCGCGTCGGTGAACCTCACCAATAAAACCGCGAGTCTGAACGGTGTCGTACTCAACGGAGTCGGCACTCATACCATCACCGCGAACTACTCAGGCAGCGAGGGGCAGTATACGACCAGCAGTGGCTCCGCGACCGTCATGGTGGGCAAAGCCTCCGTCATAGTGGCCGGTCCCGCGCAACCGGTCTCCCTGTCGCCGGGCCAGTCGGGTTCGGCTACGATTACCGTGACCGCCTCCTCTACGTCTATAGCGGCCCCCTCGGGAAGCATCAGCTACAGCATCCTCAGCGCCTCCGGCACCAGCGTTGCCACGGGAAACCTGCCGCTGGCGATGGGAAACAGCGGCTCGACCGCAACCGTACCCTTCCCCAACACCCTGGCGCCGGGCAGCTATACCGTCAGCATTACCTATAGCGGCGACAGCAACTACGCCGTCCCCTCAACCGCGACCACGATTTCACTAAGCATCGGTCATGCCACCCCAACGGTGACTCTCACCAGCAACGCCAGCTCTGTGATCCTCACCAATCCACTTCTTTTCACCACAACTGTCTCGTCAACCACAACGACCCCCACGGGTACCGTGAGCTTCCTGGATGGCACCACGCCGCTCGGTGAGGGAACTCTGTCCAATGGTGTGGCGGTCCTCAGCACCTCCTCACTGTCCGCGGGCAACCATACCATTACCGCGGTGTACAGCGGCGATGCCAACTTCAGCGCAGGGACAAGTGGCGCGCTCTCGGAAACAGTCCTCGACTTCAGCCTGAACAATGTCGGTGGGTCGGGATCAGGAACCACCCCCTCGCAGACTGTGGCTCCCGGAGGCACTGCGAACTATCCGCTCACCCTTCTGCCCACCAACGGAACGATCTTTCCCGCTCCGATCACCTTGTCCATAACCGGCCTCCCCTCCGGAGCAACCGCAACCATTGCTCCGGCGACATGGTCCCAGCTCACCGCTACCACCTGGTCGTTCCCGGCGAATGTCGCATTGCCCTCAGTCACGTTGGCCATCCAGACTCCATCCACAGTTGCGCGGCTTGAGCCTGGAACCGGGCTCCACCGCACGTTGCCTCCGGTTGCCCTTGGACTTCTTCTGCTCCCGCTTGTAGGGATGCGGCGTCGCCTCGGGAAGACACTGGGACGGACAATCTTGACCCTTTTCCTGTTGGTGGCCGGAGCATCCGCGATGGTCGGACTGAGCGGCTGTGGAACAAACAGTGGCTTCTTCGGACAAGGCGAAAAGACCTACACCGTGTTGATCACCGCGAGCTCAGGCTCCTTGTCTCATTCCACTTCGGTTACTCTAACCGTCCAGTAAAGGCACAAAAAAATGTCAGCAATAATTCGTGATGGTGTACTGCTGCTTGGCGCAGTACTTTCAATGGACCTGGTGGCACAGGCGCAGCAAAAACCGGCATCGACATATACGACCGATGTCGACATAGCAATTACATACGTAGCGGAACGAGCAAAGCTGGCTTCTGTCGACTGCGGATGCTTTTGGCTGAACGGCGGAAGCGGCAACGTCGCCATCACTCTCTTTCACGGTTTTGGAGTCGCAGCCAATCTAACCGGCGAGCATGCCTCTAACATCGGAACGGGGATCGATCTCGATAAAGTCATGTTCGCGACGGGGCCGCGCTATACCTACAGTCCGAAACTTCACATTGGTGAGAAGAATCGAATGGCCCTCTTCGGCGAAGGTCTGTTTGGCGGCATTCATGGCTTCAACACGGCCTTTCCTTCTTCCACGGGAACAGCAGGTGTGGCAAATTCCTTCGCAATGCAGTTTGGCGGCGGTATGGACCTTCGCTTTGCCAGGCATCTTGGTATTCGCGCAGTAGAGGCTGACTACGTGCGCTCCACCTTGCCCAACAACGCAGGAAACGTCCAGGACGATCTTAGGCTCGCAGCGGGTATTTCTTTTCACTTCAGTCCTAAACCGTGAAGCAGTGTATTCCTTGCCAATCTCGAGGCTCGCTGGTACCCAACTCCCCTCTCAGTGAGCGCATTGGCGATTTGGCACTAATCAACATGTACCACCCACGAGAAGCGCGTTTCTGGGTACCAATGTCTCTGTCTACGAACCTGAAATGCCCGAGCTCTCTACTAAGCTGCCAATCTCGACGTGAAAGATATGAACGGCGCCTCGCGTCTGAATGGATCAGGTTTGAATGAGGGTGAGCTCACTAGTTTGTTGTATCGGTGGACAGAGCGAATCTTCATGCGGGTTTGGGGAGAGCAGTCACCATTTCCAAATAGTTATAAGCGGACAACGCCGGCCTGCCGTAGAGCAGTGAGAGTGGGGAAGCCGTCGATGGCCATCAGCAGGTCGGCCTCGGCCAGAAAACTCTTCAGAACATGAGTCACTCCCTCCGTTCCAGCAAGGGCGAGACCATAGACGTACGGACGTCCAATTCCGACAGCAGCTGCCCCCATCGCTAAAGCCTTGACGACATCGCTGCCGGATCGAACCCCAGAATCGAACAGAACCGGGGTCGTGCCACAGACCTCTACGATGCCGGGGAGCATATCGATCGCGGGGACGCCGCCGTTGGCCTGGCGTCCTCCGTGATTCGAACAGTAGATTCCTTCGATCCCAGCGTCGATGGCGCGTCTGGCGTCGTCGGGATGACAGATGCCCTTGAGGATGAGAGGCAGTTTGGTGAGAGAACGCAGCCATGGAAGATGCTTCCATGTAAGGGGGTTGCCAATGTTTCGAGTCCACTGCATGACCGCGGCGGAGAGATCCTCTTCGGGAGGCTTCTCGAGTGAGCGGAGAAAGCAGGGATCCGTAAAGTAGTTCTGAAGTGCGGCCCCGCGCAGCTGCGGGAAGTTCGCGGCGTTGAGGTCTCGCGGTCGCCATCCGAGAAGCCAGGTGTCGAGTGTGACGACGATTGCTTTGAAACCCGCGGCCTCGGCGCGATGGATGAGGCTTTCGGTGAGGGCTTCGTCCTTCGGGGTGTAAAGCTGGAAAAATCCAGGAGTGTCGCCGAGACTTTCAGCGACCGCCTCAAGCGTATCGTTAGACAACGTTGACGCAATCATGGGTACGCCGGTTGCGGCTGATGCGCGTGCGACGGCGAGGTCGCCGTGGCCATCCGGAGTACAGATGCCAAGGACACCGATGGGGCTGAGAAAAATTGGAGTGCGGAGCTTGAGACCCAAGAGGTCAACGGTGAGGTCGCGGGTGGAGCAGTCCACCAACATGCGAGGGACAAGCCCCCAATGATGAAAGGCGTTCGCATTTTGAGTTTGCGTGAACTCGTCACCGCAGCCCCCCTGAACGTAAGACAGAACAGAGGGAGGCATAGCTGCTTGTGCCCTCTGCTCCAGGAGCTTGAAGTCGGCGGGGAGGCTGGGAAGCACGCCGCGGAGGCCTTTGAAGTAGATCTCAGTTTGATAGTCGCCGAAATGAGGCATTCTCACCGTGCTCTTTCCATAGCGAATTCGGGTTCGTAAATCTGAACGACATTCGAGCTTTCACACTGCGGTTTCTCGTAAACGGGCCATTACTTTGAGCTTAATTCGGTTGTGAGCCACGCGAATAAGTTTTACGGCTAGAAGGCTCATTCTCGACAATTAATCGATGATGCACCTTTTTGAGCGAGAGATTAGTAACGGGAAGTCGGCTTCTCAGAAGCGATGCGCCCAGGGCGTACTCAACTGTCGATAACAGGGCAATGCACTCATTGAGCACACCTCGACAAGTGATATGGCGATTTAGCGTCAACTGAGGATACAAAGCGGATCACTGACGAGGAGCGCGTTTTCAGTGCCAACGGCAAACTGTGACTCACCAGAACATTGACACTCGATTCGCTGCGACCGGTTGAGTCGGGAGCGTTGGAGCTGCATGGTCAAATCCGAAGCCAAGAAAACGTCCGAAACGATGGACCTGAGTTGCGTAATCTTTGGAACTGAGTGTTGTACCATCAGGACCTTCGTCCATGTATCGAAACAGTTGCTTCAGGACTCGGCGTCCTCAGGAGACAATGTCATCTGATTACCGTTCGTCACTGACTATTACAGAACACTAGCCATGAACATCGCACAGGGTACCGACATCGGTCTCTTGCCACATTGAGAGGAGCGATTCTGCTAGCGCCGGATGCTCGGACGCCTTTTAGAGGCGGCGCAGAGTGAGCATAGTGATGTCGTCGGACTGGGGCGCTCCGTCGGTGAATGCAGCTACCTGGAGGGTCATGTCGGCAATGAGCTCCCGGCAGGTGGCGTTGGGGCTGTGGATGAGGGAGGCGATGACGCGGTCGTCGGAGAAGTCGTCTTTTGCAATGTTTTGTGCTTCAGAGACGCCGTCGGTGTAGAGGAAGAGGACATCGCCGGGGTGGAGATGGGCGATGCTGTCGAGATAGCCCATGCCGTCGAAGAGGCCAAGCGGGATGCCGCCGACTTCGGAGAGTGGCTCGACCACGCGGCCGTCGGCACGGATGATGTAGGGCGGGTTATGACCGGCACTACAGTAACGAAGTTCTCCGGTACGGAGATTGAGCAGGCCATAGAAGCAGGTTGCGAACATGGCATTGACGCGCTCGCGAACGAGGACCCGGTTGACGTCGAGGAAGCAGGCAGCGGGCGACATGCCCTGGATGGCCGTCGTTTTGACCTGCATACGAGAGAGTGCCATGTAAAGGGCGGCGGGGATGCCTTTGCCGGAGACGTCGCCGATGACGACGCCGATGTGGTCTTCATCGACGAGGAAGAAGTCAAAGAAATCCCCACCGACAGCACGGGCAGAAGTCATCTGCGCATGCAGATCGAACTCGGTGCGCTCGGGGAACGGGGGGAAAATGCGGGGGACGAGAAGGTGCTGGATGGTACGGGCGGTGTCGAGTTCCTGTTCGAGAGCGACCAGTTTCTCGCGGTCGCGGACGGCGTCGACCATCTCCGCGGCGAGGAAGGAGTTTTCAATGGCGGCGGCGGTCTGCAGGGCGATGGTGTTGAGCAGCTTGAGGTCGGCAGCGGAGTAGGTGGCTCCTGGGTTTGCGTTGGCGAGGGCGATGACGCCGACCGAGCGCTGGCCGGCGCGGAGCGGGGCGCAGATTAAGGCGTTGAGGGCGCGCTCGGATTCGAGAGATCGTACATCGGCGTGACAATCATTGACGATTTCGGCGATACCGCGTTCAAGGATGGAGATCACGAACTGCGAGCCGGCAGCTAGCGGGCCCAGGCTTTCCGGTGAAGGACCAAAGGAGACGGAGGTACGCAGGGTATCGGCGGCTTCGCTTTGCACCAGGATGCATCCATGGGTAGCGGTGATGAGACGTCTCGCCTGGGCAAGCGCGGCTTCGCTAACGGCATCAACGTCGAGCAGCGCGGCGAGTTGCTCGGAAAGCTGTTCGATGAGATGGACCTCGCGGTAGAGGTGGAGCACCTCGGCAGCGAGGGCACGGCCTTCGCGCTCGCGGGCCGCGAGGTGATTGAGCAGCAGGGCGACGGAGCCTGCTGCAGCCGCGGGCCCAATGACGAAGCCGATGGTTTCATCGTCGATCGTGACGGGGACGCGGGTATGAGTGGAGAGAAATTCCTCGGCGATGGTGCCGAGAAAGGGCTTGCTGTTGAGGTCGGTGATGCACAGGGCGCCGGGCGCCAGCGCGGAGCACAAGGCTGCGAGGGTTTGAAAGCTCGCAGAGCGTGGACCGGCTATGGCTTTGAGTTTAAGCGAAGGCATGGAAGCTCGTCAGTTTGTGACGGTGAGGCCGAGGACGGAGCGGGCCTTGGCGATGAGGGCGTCGGGGTCGAAGGGCTTAGTCATGTAGAGGTCCGCGCCGACCTCCTGGCCGCGCTGCCGGTCGAACTCCTGCCCCTTCGCCGTAAGCAGGATGATGTGAATGTGGCTGAGGCCCAACTCGTGCTTGACGGCGTTGCAAACGTCGAAGCCGTTGACCTTGGGCATCATGACGTCGAGAAAGACGAGGTTCGGTACTTCCTCGCGAATGGTCGCGAGGGCCTCTTCGCCGTTGGTGGCGGTGAGCAGCTCGACGCCTTCGTCCTCGAGGTCTTCGAGGGTCTGCTGGATGAGGGTGCGGAGATGTGGTTCGTCGTCAACGATGAGGATTTTCATAGGGCTCACTGGTAGATCAGGAAGAGGACGTTCTCCATGCCTTTTTCAAACCGCAGGGCGCGGACTGCTTCGTCGCTTGAGAGGATCGAGTTGAGGATGATGATGTCTGGCTTTGAGAGGACAGCCTGCGAGACGAGTTCATTCCCGTTCGATTCGACGACCTGGTAGCCGCGGGTTTCGAGGGCGTCGGTGAGGGTGCGGATGGTGGAGGCATCCTGATCGACGACCATGACTTTCTTCTTCGATTTGCCTTGGTCGAGCAAGGTGTCGACTTCGTGGAAGAGACTGACGGTATCGATGGGCTTGGTGAGATAGCGGTCAACGCCAAGGCGGAAGCCGCGCTCCTTATCTTCGACGATGGACAGGATAATGATGGGGATGTCCATGGTGGACGGGTCGTTTTTGAGGACAGCGGCGACGTCGAAGCCGTTCATCTCGGGCATCATTACGTCGAGGATAATGAGGCCGGGGATCTCTTTGCGGATGAGGGTAAGGGCTTTGCGGCCGTCCTCGGCGAGGCGCACGGAGTAGCCGGCTTCGGTAAGCTCCTGTTGCAGGAGCGAGCGAATGTTGGGGTCGTCGTCGACGACGAGGATGGATTTGTCGTGGGACTGATGGGTCGCGACACGCTCGCGCAACTGGCGGACAATAGACTCGATGTCCTTCGAGTGACGGACGGGCTCGAGGTCAAGCAGGGCCTGCTTGGCGGTGACGGGTAGCGTGAAGCAGAAGGTGCTTCCTTCGCCGGACTGGCTTTCAACCCAGATCTGACCGCCATGATATTCGACGATCTCCTTGCAAATGGGAAGGCCAAGTCCGGTGCCCTTGGGTTTGTCAGTGAGGGTGTCGCCGACCTGCTTGAATTTTTCGAAAACCTTGGACTGATCTGCGGGCGCGATGCCGATTCCGGAGTCTTTGACGCCGACGACGAGAGCGCCGCCTTCGAGGCGAGCCGAACAGGTGATGGAGCCGGAATCGGTGAATTTTACCGCGTTCGAGATGAGGTTGATGACGACCTGGATGAGCCGGTCTTCGTCGCCAGTGACGGTGGGCAGGTCTGGGTCGACGTTGCGCATGAGCTTGAGGCTCTTGGCGTCGAAGAGCGAGGCGGTAGCAGCAACAGCTCGATCGATGACTTCGCCGACGGAGACTTCGCCCATGTTCCAGGCGAACTTGCCGGCCTCGATCTTGGCGAGGTCGAGGACGTCATCGATGAGCTTGGTGAGGCGTTCACCTTCACTGACGACGACTTTCAGGTTCTCCATGACCTGGGCCTTCGTCTGCTGAATCCGGCGGTCGTCTTCGGGGATGAGCGGGAAGAGGCGCTCCTCAAGGCGGCGGCGGATGATCTTGGCGAAACCGAGGACGGAGGTGAGTGGGGTGCGGAGCTCGTGCGACACGGTAGAAAGGAATGAGCTCTTGGCGGCGTCGGCCTGTTCCGCGGCGGCCCGGGCGTCACTGGCCTCTTCGTAGAGGTTGGCGTTATGGAAGGCGACGCCGACGGCGGATGCGATGGTTGAAAGCAGGCGCTGATCAGCTTCGGTGAAACGGCCTTCCTGGTCGGTGGACTGGACGCTGATGACGCCGATCATCTGGCCGCCCGATGGGATCGGGACGCCGAGATAGGAAGCAGTGGTGATGCCCATCGGCTGAATTCCCATCTTTGACCGGGTGCGTTCCATGTCCTCGTTAATGAGCAGGGGCTGACCGGTACGGATGATCTGCGAGGTAAGACCGGAGCCGAAGGGCCGCGACTCCGCGGTCTCGCCAAAAGTGTAGGGAAACTCGAGCACCATGCGGGCCCGGTCAAGCAGCGAGACGTAGACGACGGGAGCTCTGAAGAGGTCGCGGACCTGGTCGCCGACAAGCTGGATGAGGCTTTCGCGGTCAAGCTGCGAGGCGAGGGCCTGGGTGATGGAGTTGATGGTGACGAGCTCGGCGGCGCGCTCGCGAACCTCGTGCTCGCGCTGGTTTATGACCTGGTAGGCGTTAGCATTGTCGAGTGCGATTGTGGTGTAGGCAGCCAAGTTTTCGAGCAGGCTGAGATGCTGCTCGGTGTAGGAGTTCTTCTTGAAGCTCTGGATGCTCAGGACGCCGAGCACACGCTCCTGCGCGATCAGCGGAAGGTAGATCATGGACGCAGGAGGCTGAGCGCTCGTACCATCTTCGAGCTCACCGCCGCTGTGCACATAGTCGGCGATGTACTTTGTCGATTCGGCGGCGACATCGTTCATGAGAATCGGTTGGCGGTGGTCAATGCACCAGACCGGGAACTGATTCTTGTCGTCGGTGCTGCGGGTGTAGGGAGCGTAACGTTTGCCACGTTCGATGGCGAGGCTGTACTCGATGAGGTGCTTTTCAGGCCGGTAAAGCCCTACTCCGAAGACGCTGGCGTCTACGATCTGATTGACGCGTTCGTAAAGCTTGAAGAGGATCGTGTTGAGGTCGAGCGAGGCGGTGATCTCTTTGCCAATGTCGCTGAGCAGTTCGATGCTGTCCTTCTGGGCGGCGATCTCTGAGGCCTGTGCCGTGATCTCCTGCGTGCGTTCGGCGACGGTGGCCTCAAGGATACGGGCCTGCGCTTCGAGCTCTTCGGTCTTGCGACGCGCCTTCTTGCGCTCGTGCTCGGTGATCAGCTTCCACGCGAGGTAGGTGATCAGCAAAAAGAGCAAAAGGTAGAGCAGATACGCGAGGTTCGTGCGATACCAGGGAGGCGTGATCGAGAAGGTATAGACGCCTTCGGGGCTGACACGGCCGTCTTCCCCCTGCGAGCGAACGCGGAAGCGATACTTTCCCGGGCCGAGGCCGCTAAAGTTTGCTTCCTTCTGTCTGCCCCAGGCAGACCAGTCTTTGTCTGCTCCTTCGAGAAGGTACTGATAGTTGGTGCTCTCCGTCGCGCCGTAGGCGAGGGTGGCGAACTGAAAGCTGAGTGCGCGAGTCGCGGGCGGGAGGCGAAGGTCGGTCTGGCCGGGAAGCGGATTGCCACCAAAGAGAACCTTCGGTCCGGAAGAGACCTGGCGAATGAGAGGCGGAGTGAGGTCAAGGGCTCGGGGTTTGATCCGCGTGTCGAGGCGGAGCAGCACTTCGCCATAGGCCCAGACATAGTCGCCGTCGACAAAGCCGCCGCCGCCGACACGATAATGAGTCAGTGGACGGTAGGTATCTTCGTCAAGCTTCCACGAGCCGTCGGGCTGCTTGAAAAAACGTCCAAGCCGGAACTGATCGGTGTTGGACGTGTTGCTGAAGACACTGCCGTCGTCGTTCTGGACTATACCGGATCCCGCGTCAGGAGCGTCGATCGGGAGCAGAAAGCGATTGTCGATGACGAACTTCTGGGTGGCTCGATCCCAGCGGTAAAGTCCCTTGGTGGTGCCGCCCGGATTGCCGTAGATCGTTCCGTCGATCAAGGTGGGAGTGAGACCGCCCTCGGGAACTCCCTCTTTTTGAGTGACGCTCGCGTAAGTCGCATCGCGTAGGCCATCGGGCTGCACCTGAATGTGGAGGAGACGGGTGGGAGAACCGCCCACCCACAAAGAACCGTCCGTGTCTTCAGCAAGAATGCGGGCTTCGTAGATGAGGGGCAGTCTGCCTTCATCGATCCACTGGTGGCCGTCCCAGCGCATGGATCCGACGCCATCGCCGTGACCAATGTAGACTCGTGCGGGATTTTTGACGGACTGTCGGATCGTGTAAGTCTGCTCAGTCGGACCAGAGGTTGCGGGCATGGCCGGGACGAGCTTGTCGCCGGCAAGCCGCATAACCCCGTCCGAGGTCGCGATCAAGAGCTGGCTCGGACCCCCGAATGGGTCCTTGAAGGGCCGCATGCGGAATGCCTGGGTGGTGCCCGGAATCTTGACGAATTTGGGCCGCTTGGTCAGCGGATCCGGGACCAGCTTGGCAATGGAATCTGTGCCGGTGGC
Source organism: uncultured Acidobacteriaceae bacterium (assembly GCA_963841335.1). Lineage (GTDB taxonomy): Bacteria > Acidobacteriota > Terriglobia > Terriglobales > Acidobacteriaceae > Edaphobacter. The sequence goes on from CAWJCF010000002.1 coordinate 890,972, forward strand.
CGACGCGCTGTAGATCGAGCCGTCGAAGCGAATAGCATTTTGGATGGGATAGGTGGAGAAAACGGAGAGAGGCGAACCGATCTCCACCCTCGTGATGCCATAGCCCGTTCCTAGCCAGAGTGCGCGGTCTCGATCCATAAAGGAACTGAGAACTCCGTCGTCGAGCAGTCCGTCCTCCTTGCCGATGATCTGACGTAGCCTACCGTCGTGTTCGAGGATGACTGCGCCGCCGTCGAGCGTGTTGATGCAAATGCCGCCGTCGGTGAGCATGGAGGAGCTGTAGACAGGGTGTTGTTTAAAGAAGTCGTCTGCGCCGGTGGGAAATGGGACCTGCTTCTGACCGTCGTAGAGGTTGAGCAACTGGCCGCGGGCAGTGACGAGGATGCGACCGTTGTCGTAAGGATAGAGAAAGAGTTTGCGGCTGGTCCGCCAGGCGTCGCCGCCTGGAAGTGGAAGCAGGTCGTCGCCGACGATTTCTTCAAGTCCTACGCCAGTCTGGGCGGTATAGGTGTGGTCGCCGATCCGGGTGAGTGCCTGAAAGATAGCCGGACCGTCCGCATGCCAGGCGTGGACCGCTTTGCCGTCCCAGCGGAGAACCTCCCCATAGGAGCGGAAGTAATTACCTTGGGGGGTAATGGCGATCTGCCAGACGTCGGTGAAGCTGCGATCTTTCGGATCGATCTTGTCGACCATCGGGACGTAGTGTGTGGCGCCCGTTTCGTCGGGGGCGAGGTAGCCGAAGCTGCCATTTCCGCCCACCCACACCTTGCCCGAATCATCCATCGCAAGTGATCGTACGACGGACATATTCGTCGTGATCCTGCGCCAGGTTGCGCCATCATATTCGAGAATGTCCCCGCCCGAGTCGCCGAAGTACATGATGCCGCGCTTATCCTGCAGGATGGTCCAGATTTGGCCTACGTCTTTGAATTCTTTGAAGGAGTGACCCTGGAAGACGGGTACACCGATCTCCGGCGTGGGGGCTGAAGTGTTCAGGATGGGCGTCGAGAGAGGTGCCGAACTTATCTGTGGGTGCAGAGGGGTAATAAACACCACTGCGGAGATCGCCTGGAGCACGTATTTTCGGCAGAAGAGACAAGAGGACAAGGGATAATCCAAAGAACCGCCAGGGCGTTCATTTTCTGCGGAAGATGGGTGATAAGGTCGCGACGGCTAGCAAGTTTCTAACATGCGAATGTGCGACTGGCAAGACAAAGCTCAGTTTCAGATGGATAAAGGGTTGTTGCCGATAGCCCACATAACTGGCTAGAAATCATGGCCCTCTCCGGTCTGTCCTCGACCGGGTCGGCATGACACTCGCCATAAGCGAACGCCCAGTTACTGTCGGTCCTGAGAATTTCGGCTTGCGTTTATCCGCCAGTAACGTTGGAGTTTCGGCTGGAGGTAACAGGCCGACGCACTCATCGGCCTCGGTTTACCATCCTCGACTGGATAAGCAATCTACGGTGAGGCACCAACCACACACCGCCACCAACATTCCTAGAATCAGTAAGATATCCTCGCAGCCGCTACAAGCAACCCCCAAATATACCCCCACCGGAAGAAGGCTTGCAGGGATGTGATCCTTGAAGGCAAACGCCCAATTCAAGTTCAATGATCTGAAACGAAGCGCGATTGTTTGGGATGGCTCCAGGCTAGTGGCTGGCGTTCTTGCGTTTTGGGTCGCTCGGAGAATTCACCGAGGGCGAAGGTTCACGTTGAGACATTCCGTGTTGAGGACTGCCACAACGTGGGCAGGGCCCGCCTTTCAACGTTATCTGTGCTCCGCAACATGCACAAAAAGCCGCCATATTATTCACTCTCCCAGTCCTACTGAGGGTTTGATGAACGCGGGTGCTGCGACGATTCTGGTTCTCAAAGTAAGAGATGTTCTGTGACGAAAGGCTTTCCAAATTTTGGCGTTCAGTTTGCATATTGAGAATGTTTACAGTTAGAAACTGTTCACATCTTGTTCTCGCGAGAACAAGAATGAACACCAGAAAGGCCGCCCGGGAGAGGCGGCCTTTTTTGTGCGTTGCAGAGATGTTTCCCAAAACCCCGTTTGAGATGGTCCGCCGCTTGATCTCCACAGTGAAGTGAGTGATCTTAGGGCAGGTTGAAGGAGGGTCTGGGGATCGGTCAGGCCAAGGATCTTGCCACTGACATTCGCCTGGCCGGTATGCATCTCCGGTGCCTGGCTGCCTTGTCACACGCGATAATCCAGGTCCAGTCGATGGGCCCGTGGAGTTCAGCGATCAGGGGTGTCAGATGGCTGACGCCGCCGGGCACTCCGTGGGGGCGGCCAAGTAGCGGCGAAGGACGAGTAGAAGGGGACTGTGGCGTGGGCGGGTGCTGTGTGATCAGGAGGAGGGTGAGGACGAAGATCAGGGACCGCAGGTTGATAAAAGCTGCTGCAGCGCGATCTAAAAGTTCCGTTTTCTCCAAACCTGGTCACACCACCTAAGGACATGATTCCTTGCAAGGGATCGCAAGGGGTACCCGAAAAAAGTATCACTTTTGTATCACTTTACCGGGTGCTTGCTTCAGTGGTGTTTTGGTGGATATCTCTAAAACCCGCGTTTTTATTGGGTTTTTATGGTGAGAGCGCTGGGGCTCGAACCCAGGACCAACGCCTTAAAAGGGCGATGCTCTACCAACTGAGCTACGCTCTCAAACCACACTACCAAGTTAGCACATTCAGACGAGGGAATTCGCCCGCAACCGATGGCCAACGCAGCCCTTCAACATCCTCGTTGATCGAGCAATCGCCCCGAGAAGAAAACACAGGCCACAGGTTCGCTACGCATCTCGAAATGTCATGATTCGCGCGATACGACGCCATCCAGTCTCCATGGTCTCTTGTCCCTTGACCTCAATTGACGCGCGGCAAATCACCCAATCCCCTTATACGGTCACACTTAAGTCGCACAAGGGTTTCATTGACTTGAGGTAGCGCCCACATTAGCCTCAGGCTATTGCAGGAACAGGTGTAAAACCCACGTTTTCAACTGGCAGACAACAGGCACAATACAGAAAACCAACACGCAATCGTAACTTCAGGAACGGAACAATGGATTCACGAAAGATGGACAGGGGCGACGATCCCGCCGCAGCCGAGACCCCGGAAGACGTCGCGGTTCTTTACTCCTGGGCTAATCTTCATGGCGCAAAGTATCGCGATTTCTCTGCGTCCCGACGTGAGTATCGCGCACAGCTCAGACATCGCGCCGCCGAGCAGGTCCGTGAGCAGGCACTTCTTGCCAAAGCGGAAGCGGAAACTGCTGCGGCCGCCGCCGACTCTGCAGCACGTCACGCAGCCGAAGCCGCGCGCACCCATCGGGCTGAGGATGCTGACTCCGCCATGCGCCGCGCCCTCCGCGAAGCCGAAGAAGCAGCCCGTACCGCGGCTGCCGAGCGTGTCGAAGCAGCACGCCGCGCCGAAGCCGCCGCAGTCGCCGAAGCCGCCGCTCGTCGCGAAGAGCGCGAGATTGCCGAAGCCCATGCCTCAGCGCAGCGTCAGGCAGCCCGCTACGCCGACTCCGAGATTCGACGCAAGACATCCGCCTCGCATCAAGTCACGTCAGAGATTCCGGGCAAGATCGACGACCCGTACACGCTGCATTCCCTCACCCAGCCCCCTGTCCACTCGCAGCCGCTCCTGCGACCCGAGCAGAACATAGCTCCACGTGTCGCCCAGGTTGCCGAATCCCACATCAGTGATCGCGATCGGCGGCAATACTCGCCAGCCGCACTCACTCAGCCCGAGCGGGGTGCCTCGCACAACCAGCCAATCTCTCGCCGTCCCCAGGGCTACCATCCCGAAGACGCATCGGGCGTCCGCCAGATCTACCGCGGCCCCGACTACGATGCCTTCCAGACCGAATACTCCTCGTCCATTTCGGCTCGCCACTCCGCGCGGCCAGATAGCCAATCCTCCCACCCAACTTCAACCTTCCGGCCAATAGAGCCAGTAACCAAATCCGTTCCTCCTGCACCTCTAACTTCCAGCGTCAATGAAAGTCAGGCCTCGTTTATGGGTCAACGTCACGACGATCCCCCAACCTCCGCCGTTCGCCCATCCCAGAGCGACGCGGCAACGACCTCAGCTACTGCTCCCATCAGCCCATGGCCTCCGAGCGCAGAGCGCATGCAGCCAATCACAGACCCTTCGCCAGCCAATCGCGAGCCTCACAGCGGCCTGCCATCCTCTAGACCCTCCGCCATACGGCCAGTGTCTTCCCGCATCTCTCCTGCCGCTGCTTCTCCGCGGCCCCTATCTCCGTTCTCGCAGGCGCTAGTCCCATCGGACTCCACTCGCGGCCGCCGCGCCCAGGACGACTTCGACTACCAGCAATCTCAGGGATTCCCCGAGCGCCGCACGTCGGCAGAAGACCCATCGAACCTCTCCGCACAGCGTCCCGCGCACCCCGCCGAACCCGCCGGGCCTGCATGGCTCTACGCCCCGCCAGCCGCGCAGACACAGCAGAAACCCGTTGTCCCGCAGCAGCCCCAGGTCCAGTCTTCCGTAGCCGACACCCTCCAGCACTCTCGCGAGCGCGTCGCCGCCCGCTGGTTCGCTCTCAAGGGAGTCTTCGATCAACCGAGCCCGGATCAGCAGGAGGCCGCGCCCGTTCGTCAAAAAGAAACGCGAACGCCAGTCCTCGCCGTCTTCTCGCTCGCCGGAGGCGTCGGCAAGACCAGCCTCGTAGCCACCGTCGGCCGCGCTCTCTCCTCCATGGGAGAGAAAGTTCTCCTTACCGACACTACCTCTCACGGCTTGCTCCCGTACTATTTCGGCGCCAGCGAGCTCCGCCAGGGAACAGTCCGCACCTTTTCGCCCCCGAGCGGCAGTACCGACGCACCCATCTACCTCGTCAGCTACGACATCGACCAGAAGGGAAGCGACGACACCGCGCACGAGCAACTTACGGACGAAATCATCAGCAACAGCCGCGGGATGCACCGCATTCTTCTCGATCTCACCTCCACCTCCAGTTGGATCGTTCGCCGCATGTCGCGCTTGAATCCGACCATCCTCGTTCCCGTCGCGCCCGACATGAACTCCGTCATCAGCCTGCAGATGGTCGAAAAGTTCTTCGCCGGAGTCAACGACGGCGACGGCCGCCCGCTCCAGCCCTTCTACGTCCTCAACCAGTTCGACACCTCACTTCCGCTCCACCTCGACGTCCGCGAAGTCATGCGCCGCCAGCTCGGCGATCGTCTCCTCCCGTTCGTCATCCGCCGCGCACCCTCGGTCAGCGAGGCCCTCGCCGAAGGCATGACCGTAGTTGATTACGCCCCCGACGCTCCGGTCGCCGAAGACTATCTCAATCTGGCTACATGGCTCCGCACCGTGGCGGCACCGGCCACCGCAGGCTTCCGCAACATGCGATGGAGCGAGAGATGACCGCTTCGCCCCTGTTCAAGCAATTTGAATCGGGCGAGAATCTCTTCTTCAAGGTACTTCGATTCATCACCCTGGCCGGTGGCATCCTTCTGCTCGTCTTCACCGGCATCCTCGACCTCACCTGGCCCCAGCAGATCGTCCTCGGCATCCTCACCGTCGCGCTCGTCGTTTGGCTCGACCGCAGCTCGAGCTCTTATCTCGTCACGCTCACGCTTCTTCTGATCTCTACGTTCTCCACCTTCCGTTACGGCTATTGGAGAATCGCTACCACCGTGAAATTTTTTCACGATCCAGGCTCGGCGGTTGGTCTTCTCGACGCCTTCTTCATCCTCCTTCTTCTCTTCGCCGAAACCTACGCATTCGTGATCCTGTTCCTCGGCTATCTCCAGACGCTGTGGCCCCTGCGCCGAACGCCCGTCCCTCTCCCCGACGATCCCGCACTATGGCCCGCAATCGATCTCCTCATTCCGACTTACAACGAGCCCCTGAGCGTCGTGAAGTACACCGCGCTCGCTGCCATGAACATCGACTGGCCCGCCGACAAGCTCAACGTCTACATCCTGGACGACGGCAAGCGCGAAGAGTTCCGCCATTTCGCAGAAGAAGCCGGCATCGGCTACATGACGCGCGATGACAACAAGCATGCCAAGGCAGGCAACATCAACTGCGCCCTCGCCCGTCTCGACTCTCCTTACGTCGCCGTCTTCGACTGCGACCACGTCCCCACCCGCAGCTTCATGCAAGTCACCCTCGGCTGGTTCCTGCGCGATTCGAAACTGGCTATGCTCCAGACGCCACACCACTTCTATTCGCCCGATCCCTTCGAGCGCAATCTCAATCAGTTCCGCACGATCCCCAACGAGGGCGAGCTCTTCTACGGGATCGTCCAGGATGGCAACGATTTCTGGAACGCCACGTTCTTCTGCGGCTCCTGCGCTATTCTTCGCCGCACCGCGCTCGACGAGATCGGCGGCATCGCCGTCGAAACCGTCACCGAAGATGCCCACACCTCGTTGCGCATGCAGATGAACGGCTGGAACACCGCTTACATCAATATTCCCCAGGCGGCAGGACTCGCCACAGAGCGACTAAGCGGCCACGTCAAACAGCGCATTCGATGGGCCCGCGGCATGATCCAGATCATGCGCATCGATAACCCCCTCTTTGCGCGCGGCCTCTCAGCGGCACAGCGTCTCTGCTACTTCAACGCGATGACGCACTTTCTCTACGCTCTCCCGCGCCTCATCTTCCTTACCGCGCCGCTCGTCTACCTCGTCTTCGGCCACGTCAACATCCCTGGATTCTGGGCGGCCATCCTCGCCTACGCCTTCCCGCACCTCGTTCTCTTCAACATCGCCAACTCGCGCATCCAGGGGCAGCACCGTCACTCTTTCTGGAACGAGATTTACGAGACCGTCCTCGCTCCGTACCTCTTCCTTCCCACCATGCTCGCGTTTATCAACCCTAAATTCGGCAGCTTCAACGTCACGGCCAAGGGTGGAGTCATCAACCGCGAATTCTTCGACCTCCGCATCGCGCAACCCTTTCTTTTGATGATCGCGATGAACCTCCTTGGCATCCTCTGCGCCATCCCGCGCTTCTTCCAGTTTCCTGGTGCGGATCTGAGCTTTCCCTTGAACGTCCTCGCCCGAATGTACGACGGCAATCATGTTGGCACCATCGTCATGAATCTCCTCTGGGTCTGCTTTAACCTGGTCATCCTCTGTGTCGCCACCTCAGTCGCATGGGAGAGCCGCCAGCGCCGCCAGACCGTCCGTGTCGCCATGTCTGTCCCCGCCGACGTTCACCTCCCCAACGGAAGCATCATTCACGGCGTTACCACCGACGTCTCCAGCGGAGGTCTCCAGATCCGCATGGAGCACGACTCGAGCGCCGCCCCGGGAGACGCCGTCAAACTCACCCTTCCGGTCCTCGACGGCAACGCAACCCTCCCCGCCACGCTCGTCGGAGTCAGCGGCAACATCCTCCGTGCCCAGTTCGATCCGCTCACCATGCAGGAAGAAGAGGCCCTCACCATGGTCCTCTACTCTCGCGCCGACACATGGCTCGGCTGGGGCGAGACTCGCGACGCCGACAGGCCCCTCAAGAGCCTCGCCCGCATCTTCAACCTCGCGCTGCACGGCTTCGAGCAGACCCTGCACGCCATGATGAAGCAAAAAAAAACTAATCCAGAAGGAAAGCTCGCCACCAGCATCATTCCTTTCCTGCTTCTCGCGGTCCTCTTCTCCACCGCAAGCGTCTCTGCTCAAATCCGCCCTGCTCTCTCCGGCAGAACGTCACCACAGATTGCCTCCACACCTCCCGTCCTGGGAAACCCCGCCCCTGCAGCCGCCACCTTCAACTCCGTTCTCACCCTCTCCGATCTCGGAGTAGCCGACACCATCGTCCTTCACGGCACGGACAGCTACAACAGCGTCCGCTTTGCCCTCCCGCAGAATCAGGTCGTCAAGACCGCAACCCTGCATCTTCGCTATCACTTCTCACCCGGCCTTATACCTTCGCTGAGCCATCTCAAAGTAAGTCTCAACGGAACTCTCTTCGCCACCCTTCCGGTCACGACGCAACCAGCCGAGGTCGGTCAGTCCACGGATCCCCAGGCCAACAGCATCCGCAACGAAAACACCGAGCTACTCGAGTCCACCCTCATCTTCCCCGCCGATTTACTAGCCCGCGAGAACGAACTCACCTTTGAGTTCGTCGGCCACTACGCCCTCAAGTGCGAAGATCCATCCAACTCCACACTCTGGAGCCACGTCGACACCAACTCCACCCTGGAGTTCTCCGGCTCTCTCATTCCGCTGCCTGACGAGCTCAAGCTCCTCCCCGCGCCGTTCTATGACAGCATGGTCAACCTGCGCCCCGTAGTCCCCATCGTCTTCCTCAGCCAGCCCTCGCCCAAAGCCCTGCAAGCCGCCGGCATCATCGCCTCTTGGTTTGGCATCCTCGCCGACTCCCGCCCCGTGCGCTTTCCCGTCTCCGTAGGCACCATCCCCTCCGGCAACGCCATCGTCATCGCCGAGAGCGGAGCCAATCTTCCAGCCTCGCTCCAGATGGAGGCCGTCTCCGGCCCGACCATCGCCATGCGATTGAACCCCTCTGATCCCTACTCAAAGGTCCTCGTCCTCTCCGGCAACTCGGCCGACGACGTGCTCACGGCCGCGCTGGCCTTCACCCTCCAACGTGACCTCCTCGAAGGCCCCTCCGTCCGCGTATCCTCCATCAAAATGCCAGCTGCCCGCCAGCCCGACGACGCCCCACGCTGGCTCAGCACCGAAAAGATAACCCGTATCGGCGACATCCCGCATCCAGGCAACTTCGACACCGACGGCGGCGCTCCCGTAGCCGTCTACATGCGCCTGCCGCCTGACCTATACCCACCGCGCGCCCAGCAGAACCTCGGCTTCCACCTCAACTATCGCTACAACGGAATTCCGCTCTCCAACGACAGCACTCTTCAGGTCTCGCTGAACGACTCCTTCATCAGCTCCACTCCTTTGCCGCACACCGATAAAGCCTCCGCTCAGCTCGAAACCGTCGTCCCTGTTCCCATCTCCGATCTGCGCCCTTTCTCCAACTCGCTCCTCATGCGCTTCGCGTTTCTCCTCGCAAAAAGAGGGGATTGCCAGGACGCCGCGGCCGACAACCTCATGGGAGCCATCCTCAAAGACTCTTATCTCGACATCCAGGACATCCCCCATTGGACTGCCCTTCCTAATCTCGAAATCTTCGCCAACGCCGGCTATCCCTTCACGCGTCTTGCTGATCTTGCCGACACAACCGTCGTCCTCCCTGACGCTCCCGCCGCCGAAGAGATCGAACTCTACCTCACCCTCATGGGACACTTCGGCGCACAAACCGGCTATCCCGTCCTAAACGTCACCGTCACCAACGTCGACGGCATGAAATCCGATCGCCGCAAGGACTACCTCGTCCTCGGCACCGTAGACGATCAAGCGGCCATCAGTACCCTCAACCCCTCGCTTCCCGTAGGCGTCGACGGCAGCGGCCTCCACATCCAGGACACGCAGGGCTTCTTCGCGCAACTCCAGCACGCCTGGTGGAAGGTCCGCAGCTCCGACCGCATCCAGTCCGGACAACTCGAAACCGCAGGTGGCCTTCCCGACGCACTCATCGAAGGGGTCGAGTGGCCCCGTGACTCCAGCAAGTCGGTCGTTGTCATCGCCCTGCGCGACAAGAGCGTCATCCCCAACTTTCTCAACGTCTTTCTGAAGATCTCGCAGTCCTCCGACATCTCGCAATCCGTCAGCGTCCTCCACGGATCGCGCTTCAATTCCTACCGTATCGGCGACGACGTCTACCACGTTGGCTCGCTTTCCTGGTGGATTTGGCTCAACATTCTCTTTCAGAACTATCAATGGCTGATGGTCATCTCCACTCTCGTCGCCTGCTTCCTCATGGCCATCGTCATTCGCTCCATCCTGCGCAGAAAAGCCCGCGCCCGCCTGCAGGGCAACGGCTAGTATCCGTCCAGGGACGCCAGATCGTCAGTAGCAAACCAGTAAATCCCCCCAACAAACCATAGAAAAGCCTGAAAAAACAGGTAATCTGCGAAATGTCGCTAGAAATGGCGATGCCGCGCCGTGTCACTGACTTGCCCAGGAAGCATCGGTTCCCGAACGAATGAGAACGAATGCTATGAACGACATTCCCTCAATCCGCCCTTTTGCCAAGATGCTCGTGTTCGTCACCGGCGTTATCTTGAATGCACATTCACTATTAGCCCAGACTTTACCTGCCCAGATTCAATCCACCCAGACCGCTGATCAAACACTTGATACGAACACGCGATCTCTCCTCGACCATGCTCATGCCCTTGAGCTTAGCGGGCGCCTGGATTCCGCCGCTCAAATCTGGCAACAGGTTCTCCTCGCCGACTCCAACAACACCGAAGCCCTTGCAGGCCTCGCCCATTCCGCCAAGGCCAGTGGCAACCCCGCCCTCGCAAAGGTCTATCTCGATCGCCTTCTCACCATCAAATCCAACAACCCCAGCCCCGTCCCCCCCGAAGACGTCAGTACGCGCTCCATCAAAACCAATCCCGCTTCCGAAACAGCATGGCGCGATCTCTTCATAGCCCAGTCCAAATCGGGCAGGACTAGCGAAGCCCTCAATACCGAACGTCGCCTTCCGCCCGCCGTCCGCACCCGCCTCATGCACGACCCTGAGTTCCTGAGCGCTCTAGCCTCAGTCGACGCCACGGCAGGCCGAGAAGCAGACGCCCAAAAAGTCCTCCGCACGGCTCTCGCGCTTCCATTCGCCCCCGAAGCCAGGGGCCTGCAAACCCAAATTCAAGTCCAGTACGCCACCCTCCTTCTGCAGGCTAACCAACTCGATCAGGCCGCTGGGCTATTCAATCAAGCTCTCGCCGCGGACCTCTCCAACGCCGCCGCGTGGCAAGGCCACATCCGTATCCAGCACGCGTTAAGCGAAGATCCTCAAGCGCTCCAGTCTCTTCAAGCGATGCCGCCCGCGACCTACGACGTCGCCATGCGCGATCCCGCCTTCCAGATCACCGTAGCCTCCATCTATCGCACTCAGAACAAGCTCGACCTCGCCCAGGATCTCCTCGAAAAATCCATCGCCCACCAGCAAGCCACCGGACAAAAGCCATCCACCACCGTCCTACTTGAACTCGCCAGCATCTATGTCGCACGCAACGATGTCCGGCATGCCCTGCCAATCTATCGCGAAATCCTCACGGAAGATCCTGATTATCCCGACGCGTGGAAAGGCCTCCTGACCGTCCTCCACACCTCCGGCCACGATCAGGTTGCCCTCGAGCAGAGCCAGCAGATCCCGGCAGCTGTCCGTCACCAGCTTGAAGACGATCCCGAATATCTTCAAACCCTCGCCACGCTCTACAGCGCCCTCGGCCAGCCGCGAGAAGCCGCCGTCGACGCACAGCGCGCCCTGCAGCACTACACCACAAACCACACCATTCCACCCGCCGGCACCGAAGTTCTGGACGCCTCGCTCTTCTTCAACGCAGGCGACGACACCGATCTCTATCGCCAGCTCACGCATCTCGGCACACGCTCTGACCTGAACGACGAGCAGCACCATATCGTCCAGACCATCTGGGCCAAATGGGCCGTACGCCGCGCCAACCAGTCCGCAGCATCCGGCAACATCAAACGTTCCTTCGCCATCCTCGACGCCGCCTCGCGTTCCTACCCAGAGAACTCCGGCGTCCAGCGCGCACTGGCCTCCGCCTACGCCAGTGCCGGCCTTCCCAAAAACGCCGTCGCCATATTCAAGTTGCAGAACATGACCGCCGCGACCGCCTCCGACTACCATGCAGCCATAGGCGCAGCCCTCGCAGCGGACGACCTCAAAATCGCCCAGACCTGGCTCCACTGTGCTCTCGAGGAGTACCCCAAAGACGCCGAAGTTCTTCATCTCGCCGCCAAATTCGAGCAGGCCCGTGGCAACACCAATCGCGCCGTCGACTACTACCGCGCCTCTCTCGCCGCGCTTCCTCCCAGCGACCCGGGCGTCGAACTGGTAGCCGAACTCAGCGACCGCCAGTCCATAACCGGGCTGCCCAACGCTCACCCACAGGACCTCGTTACCCTTCTCGGCACTCCTGACTCAACCCCCGTCAGCTCCAATGTCGTTGCGTCCTCCATAGGACCCGCAAAACCGACCCTCGCCAACGAAAGTAGCGCCGTCAACAACGCCAACATCCAGAGTAGTGCCACCCTGATCCAGTCATCCTACTCAGTCTCATCCCATCCAACTCCATCCGACAGCGCGAACCCCAACCCTCACACCTCGCAGCCCCTCACCACGCAGCGTCAAGAGGTCTACGGCCCCTACGTTCCCTATATACCCGCCACGCCAGCACGCGCCTCGTCTCTTGTCTCTGTTCAACTCGCCGACACCACTCCCGCAAATCTCCCGCCGCAGCCCGAAGTCGTCGACGTCCTGCCCAGAGCCAGTTACGTTCCGAACGCCCAAAACGTCCAGATAGCCCGCACAGTCGACCACCCACTCTTCTCCACCACATCTCCGCAAGACCAAGGCAACGACACCACCCTGACGACGCAAAACGTTCTCTACAGTCCGCAAAATCAGTATCCGCAAACCTCCGGCCTCACCTACGGTCAGCAATACCCTCAGCCCGAAGGAACCGGTAATTCCAAGACCCTGCAGCGTCGTCCACTTCAATCCAAGACAATCACGCGCACAAGAACCAGCACCCCAAACTCTGCGGCGTCCTCCTCTTCACTGGCAGGCAACCCCAACCCGCCCAAGCCCTCAGTCGACTTCGGCACCACAATCATCATCAACAACAACGTCACCCCACCCGAACATCAAGACGGATCTCCTAAGGGCGACGACCTCGAAGCGAACGGCTCTCCTGCTCTTGGCTTCCACGATCCCAACCTTCCCGCCGGCGAGCCCCCGCTCCTTCAGCGCGCCAACACCGAGCGCGAACTGAATGCACTCGAAGCCTCCTTCAGCGATTGGCTCGGCGGCACAGGCTACGCCCGATATCGCAGCGGCACGCCCGGCTTCGACCGCCTCACTGACCTCGAATCTCCTTTCGAGGCCTCCGCCGTCCTCAACAAGACCATTCGCGCAACTATCGTTGCCGGACCAGTCTTCCTCAATAACGGCGAAATCAACAACACCTACTATCAAAACTCCGGCGGGACGATCCCAGTCCTCGGCACTCTACCGGGCAACGTCCTGGTCGCTCCCCAACCGCAGTTCGCCAGCGGAGTCGGGGGAGAACTCCAACTCGCCTCCACCAACTTCGGCCTCGCGCTCGGATACACTCCCTACGACTTCCTCGTCGGCAACGTCATCGGCCGCGCCCAGTGGCGCACCCTGGGAGGACACGTCACCTTCTACGGTGACCGCGACTCCGTCAAGGACACCCAACTCTCCTACGCCGGCATGCGCGATCCCGGCTCCGCAACTCTGTTCTCCGCCGGCAATATCTGGGGTGGAGTCGTCTCCACAGGCGGCGGCGTCCGGCTCGATATCACCACCTCCAAAGCCGCCCTCTACGTATCCGGCGGAGGAGCCGAGTTGACCGGAACCCATGTCCTCGAAAACCGTCGCTACAACGGTCAAATGGGAGCCTACTTCAATGTCCACCGGTGGCCCGGACACGGCAGCCTCAAAATCGGTGGCGACTTCTTCGCCATGCACTACGACTACAACGAGCAGAGCATGACCTATGGTCAGGGAGGATATTTCAGCCCCAACGTCTACTTCCTGGCCTCCGTACCCATCACTTACACCGGCTACTACAAAAACAACTTCCACTACAGCCTCACCGGCGCCGCAGGGGTGCGAAGCTTCCAGGAAAATAAAGCCCCCTACTATCCGATCGATCTGCCGCTCGAGACCGACTCCGGCAATGCCTTCACTCCAACCGTCAGCAACACCGCTCTCAACTACGCCCTCAACTCGCAGGCCTCATACCACTTCAACGAGCACTGGTTCATCGGAGCCTTCCTCTCCGCCAACAACACCAACAACTACAACAACGTCGCCGGCGGCTTCTTCGTCCGCTACCTCTTCAAGTCCCAGTACCCTACTGACGACTACCCGACGGGCTTCTTTCCGGTCGCCGGTACTCGCGCCCTCCGCGTTCCATAGCGCGGTCATCGCCTCATCGTTCGCCCCCGCAAGATCGATTCACGCATCACCCATTCGGGTAACACTCGCAGCGTTAATTCTCTTGAAATGCCCTCAGCCCCCACGTATAACTTGGCGGTACCCCGCACTCGAACTTTGGATTACGCCTTATAGCCGAGGTGCGTGAGAGGTGTATCAAAGGCCATATGACCGACAGAACGACTTCGCCAGCAGAGCATCTCCGCCGCACCTCAAGGCACCTCACCGCCTTCGTCCTCCTCACCGCTATCCCCGCTCTCGCCTCGAAGTCCGACTCAGTCCCCGATTGGGTCCGCACTGCCGCCCAGCAAAAACTCCCCGAGTATTCCAACGAGACCAACGCAGTCGTCCTCCTCGACGACACCACCTACACCGTCGCCCCTGACGGCAGCGCCGTAGAGCATCATCGCAATGTCATCAAAATTCTCCGGCCCCAGGGGAGAAGGGAAGCCATCGTAGCGGTCCCCTTCGACAAAGACACCAAAATCCTCTCCATGCACGTCTGGAGCATCGGCCCCGACGGCCACGAGTACGCCGTCAAGGACAACGAGATGACCGAACACGGCTACGGTGTCGGAAATCTCTTCGCGGACGATAAAGTCCGCGTCGCCGAAGCTCCCGGACGCGACCCAGGCGGAATCGTCGCCTACGAGTACGAACAGCGCTCTCATCCCTACCTCACCGAGAAAACCTGGTTCTTCCAGGACGACATCCCCCACCTCAACCAGACCTTCACCCTCGAGCTCCCGCCCAGCTTCACCTACGGCACTGTATGGGCACACGCCAAACAGACCGCCCCTGTCGACCTTGAGAAACAACGCTGGCGTTGGGTCATGAACGACACCTCCGCCATTGATCTCAGAGACGTCCGTCTCCGTCCCTCGGTCGCCTCACTCGAAGGTCGCATGACCGTCCACTACGCTGGCCCCGGCATCACCTCTCCCACGGAAGGCACCTGGAAGAGCGTCGGCGAGTGGTACCAAAGCATCGTCAAGGACCGACTCGCGTCCACGCCAGAGATCGCCGCCAAAGCATCCGAACTTGCCGCCGGGAAAACCGACTTTTACGACAAGACAGAAGCCATCGCTGAGTTCGTTCAGAAGCAAGTCCGCTACTTCGCCATCGAGATGGGCGTAGGTGGATGGCAACCACATTTCGCCGCCGACATCTTCCATAACCGCTATGGCGACTGCAAGGACAAGGC
This sequence comes from uncultured Acidobacteriaceae bacterium, assembly GCA_963841335.1. Lineage (GTDB taxonomy): Bacteria > Acidobacteriota > Terriglobia > Terriglobales > Acidobacteriaceae > Edaphobacter. The sequence continues at coordinate 906,259 of CAWJCF010000002.1, forward strand.
CACCCTGCTGACGGCCATGCTCTCCACCGTCGGAGTCCATGGAACGCTCGTTCTGGTGGATCACCGGCGCGGCGCAATCGATCCCGACGCGCCCTCGATCGTCGGCGACCACATGATCGCGGCGATAGAAATACCAAAGGGATACACTTCGCCCAAGCTCCGCAGCGTCGTCACTACAAAGACCGGCCGTCAATACCTCATCTTCGATCCAACGTGGGAAAAAACCGCCTTCGGACAGCTCGAACATAATCTCCAGAGCAGCTTCGGCTTGCTCATCGAAGGCCCCGACAGCCAGATCATCCAGTTCCCGGTTCTTTCCCCCGAACTCAACACCATCCGCCGCACCGCGACCTTCCAGCTCCAGCCGGACGGCTCCCTCAAGGGCACCGTCACCGAGAAGCGCTTCGGCGACATCTCCGAAGACGACCGCTATCTCTACACAATGGCCGACGCGAAGCAGCAAAGCGAGTACCGCGACCACGTCCTCGGCCAGGACTTCATCAGCTTCACCGTCTCCGACGTCAAAGTCGAAAACGTTGAAGCGCTCAACAAAGACCTCACCACCACGTACGCGCTCACCGCCGACCGCTTCGGCAAGCCCATGGGCCCGCTGCTCATGATCCGCCCCCGCGTCCTCGGCAGCGAAGACCTCTACGTCGACCACAAAAAGCGCCACGAAGTCCCCATTGACCTCAGGGAGTCGATGCAGGCCCAGGACGATTACTCCATCGAGCTACCCCCGGGTTACAAAGTCGATGAAATACCAGACCCCATCAAGCTGGACCTCGGTTTCGCATCTTACGAAAGCTCCAGCACCGTCAAAGACAACGTCCTCCACTACACCCGCACCTACACCGTTCGCGAGGTCACCCTCCCCGCCGACAAGTATTCCGACGTCCAGAAGCTCGCCGGAGTCATCGGCGCTGACGAACAAAGAAGCGCAGTCCTCAAAAAGCAGTAAATTCATCCATCGGTCCGCCTCACAACCGGAAACGTCCTCTCGAACGCGCACCAAAGGAACACCAATCATGAATCACTCCGGCCGCAGTCTCTTCCGCCTCTCTCTTCTCTCTGCCTTGATCTCTCTCACCGCCGCCGTCGCTCACGCGGACCAGCAATGGACTCCACCCACGCCCGAAGAGCTCTCCATGACCTCGCAGCCTCAGGTCCCCGGAGCCTCCGCCGTCTACCTCAACCGCGACGAGACCACCGACGACAAGCTCCGCATGTTCAGCATCTACGTCCGCCTCAAGGTCCTCAACGAGCGCGGCAAAGAGTTCGGCAACGTCGAGCTTCACTTTGCCGAGGGCCGGGGAGGAGGCGGCTTCACCATCGACAGCATTGAGGGCAGGACAATTCACCCCGACGGCACCATCATCCCATTCACTGGCAAGCCATACGAGAAACTCGTCGAAAAGACCCAGGGCATCAAAATCATGTCCAAAGTTTTCAGCATGCCCGACGTCACGGTCGGCAGCATCCTCGAATACCGTTACAAACTGCGCTACGACGACATGTACGTCGAGGCGCCCTCCTGGTACGTTCAGTCTGACCTTTGGACTCGAAAAGCCCACTACCTCTGGAGGCCCATCGATCTCAGCAGCGGCTGGACCAATCTCACCAACTCCCGCGGCCAGTCCACGAACATCATCGCCTGGTCCACCGTTCTGCCCAACGGCGAAAGCGTCGCCCAATCCAAGGTTCCCGGAACGGATCAGTCGATCATGGAACTCAACATTCACGACATCCCTCCGGAACCGGAAGAAGAGTACATGCCGCCTCTTGGCAGCTTCACTTTCCGCGTTCTCTTCTACTTCACAGCGTATCGCTCCGCTGATGAGTTCTGGAAAAACGAAGGTAAGTTCTGGGCGAAGAATCAGGACAAGTTCATCGGCCCCGGACCCGTCATCACCGCGGCCGTCAAAGACATCGTCACTCCCTCTGATTCGCCCGATCAAAAGCTGCGAAAACTCTACGCGGCTGTCATGAAGCTCGAAAACACCCGGTTCACCCGTCAGCACTCCAGCGCCGAAGAGAAAGCCGAGGGCTTCAAGGAGGTCCGCACCGCCGACGACATCTGGACCCGCAAGCGCGGCACCGACGACCAGATCACCGGCGTCTTCGTCTCTCTGGCCCGAGCCGCCGGATTCAAGGCCTACCTCGGCCGCATTACCAGTCGCGATCGCAGCATCTTCACCAAAACCCTTCCCAGCTTCTCCCAGTTCGACGACTCCATCGCCATCGTCAACATCGACGGTAAGGATCAGTTCTTCGATCCCGGGGCTCGCTTTTGCCCTTACGGTCATCTCTCCTGGGCCCACACCATCGCGCAGGGAATTCGCCAGACAGAAACCGGCAGCGACTTCTTTGCCACCTCAGGAGAGTCCTACACCTTCTCCCGCGTGCAGCGCATCGCCGACCTTAACCTCACCCCGGAAGGTGCACTCTCCGGCACCATCAAGATGATCTATAGCGGCGATCCCGCACTCCGCTGGCGGCACCGCTCCCTCGAAGGCGACTCAGCCAGTCTCGAGCGCGAGATTCGCACCAGCGTCGAGCGACTCGTACCCACCGGGGTCGAAGTCAAAGTCGCATCCATCGACAAACTCGAAGACTACGAGGAGCCCCTCATTGCCAACCTTGAGGTAAAGGGTTCGCTCGGCTCCTCAACCGGCAAACGAATTCTTCTTCCCGGCGACATCTTCGAAGCCAACGTCAAGCCCGCCTTCCCGCACGAAAAGCGCGAGATTCCCGTCTACTTCGAATTCACCCGCATCACCCAGGACGCCGTTCGCGTCACCTTCCCCTCCACCCTCTCCGTCGAGTCGCTCCCGGCCAGCAACAAAGAAAGTTACGAGAAAGCCGTCGCCTACAGCTACTCTTCCGAATCCACCCCCCGCACCTTCACCGTACGTCGCACCTACGCCCTCGGCGACCTTCTATTTGACGTAAAACAGTACCCCGCCCTCCGAACCTTCTACTCCAAAATGGAAACCAAGGACCAGGAAAACGTAGTCCTAACCACAGCCGGCGCCACCGCCAAACCAGCAGGGAACTGACATCAATCGAAGCCGCCTGCCCCTTAAGGCAGGCGGCAAACCTTCACCGCCTCATTCGCATACTCACAGACAAACGCAGTCACAGCTCCGCGCTCGAGCACCACCCACGAAACCCCTAGCGGCTCCAACCTCGCGACCCTTCGCGCATCCTCCTCGGCATTAAGTCCAGCTTGCGCAACCTGCCCCGCAACCCACGCATCCGCCAACTCCGGCCTGTTCGTCACCATCCCGCCATCCTTCGAATAATCCGGCAGAGCGCTCCTCTCCGCAATCGCCCGAAACCCCTGCGCATCCTCTCCCGGCGCAGTAATGTATTGCGCGTCCAATGCCAGCAGCGCATCCTTCGGGGTGCTTCTGCTGATCCACATAAAGGCACGCTGCCACGCATTACCTCCCTCTTCAGTCATCCCGGGCAGTTCAAGATGCCGCGAAGCAGGAAAAGTTCGCCTCTCCGCCATCACCATCACTCCCACAAGCAGCGCAAACGTCGCCACCCACCGCAATGGCCGCCGCTGTAGCACCCGCTCCCCAAACTCTGCCCCCACCACCAGCGTCATCACCACATACACCAGTTGAAACACTCGCAACGGCTGCATCCGCGCCACCACATGCACCGCCATACCTGCACGTGCAAACAGCCCTGCCACCACAATCGCCGTTATCCCACTCACCACAGCCGTCCGGGCCAATCCCACCCGAGCCTCATCGTCCTCCGCTCCGGATCTCCACGCCACCACCGCCAGAATCATCAATGGAGCCGCCAACCCAATCCACTCATACCAATGCCACTCACTCAAAAACCAGTAGTCTCGCGTCAGCATAATCCGCTGGTACGCCCCACTCTCCGGAGCAGCCGCCAGTTGCATCCCCCCAGCCATCGCCACCGCAGTCAACCCCAACCCCACCGTCCCCCATACCCTCACCACCCTGCTCTCCGCCAGCAACACCCCCATTACTATCACCGGCCCTAAGGCGTAAGCCCCCATCAAAGGGTGCATCGCGCAGGCCCCCGCCAGAGCCGCGCAACAAATCACCAACCCATGCCACCGCCTCTCTCCGTCTTCCGCTCCAAACCGAGGCCGCAGAAACTCCATCGCCCCCACCAAGGCAAGCAACGCACACGGAGTCGACAAACTCCGCGCCGTCACATACGGATCCATCAACATCAGCGAGGTCCCCGCAATCGGCAGCGTCATCCACACCGCCAACAGCGTTACCGCTCCACCCCGAGCCGCCCGAGATTCGTAGCATCTCGCCGCTAGCAGCCACGCTGCAAACAACGTCACCCAATAGCTCGCCAGATGCACCGCGAGCAACACCGTTCCGAGGCCTGCATGGGTCGCCCGCACTAGCTCCGCCATTACCGGAGCGAACAGCGAGTATCGCAGATGCCCCACCACAAACTCACTCCCACGCGGATAAAGCGACGGATCCAGCAGTCGCTTGATCTCAGGTAGATAAACCCCCCCGTCCTCCGCATAGGGATGGTATCCATTCACCAAGACCGCAAAAATCGTCAGCCCTGTCACCAGCACCGCCGCGAACTCCCGTTCCCGCCGGTACTCCTCCTGCCTCAGTTGTTCCGAAGCGATCGGTGATGCTAACGAAGTAGCCAAATACCTCTTACTCCCGCCCTGAAAGAATCACTCCCACTGCGACCGTCTTCTTTCAACCCTACAGCAGCTTAGACCGCCGCCGCCGCCCGAATGTTGCGTTCCCCGCAATCTTCCTCTCGGCTCGCCGAGCGACCATCAAAACGCCAAGCTACGCACTTCCAGACGATACAATCGAAGAGGCATGTTTTTTCTCGTCCCCCACCAGTTTTTCTCCATGGCGTCTCTCTTTTGCTCCCGCTTTGGCGGTCTCGGGCCGGTGTCTCAATGACCACAACCGCGATGGCCCCTCCTAAGTCGAGAAATCTCTACAAGACCATCCCCGGCCTGCTCATCAGCGCCTTTTTCCTCTGGTACACCTTCCGCGGAATCTCCTTCAATCAGATCGTTGCCCTCCGCATCGTCCACCCCGGCTGGATCCTCGGTGTCCTCGGCTTCACTCTCGCCGGCTACACCCTCCGCTGCCTTCGCTGGACCCAGATGATGCCTCGCGCCACGCGCTCCCCCCAGGATCACTTCAAGGTCTGCGCCCGTGTCCTCATGACCTCGCTCGCCGCCAACAATATCCTGCCCCTCCGCATCGGCGACATAATGCGTGTCTTCACCTACTCGGGGGACCTCGGCACTTCACCCTCCGTCATCCTCTCGACCGTCATCCTCGAAAAACTCCTCGACATCTTCGTCCTCGTCCTGCTCTTCGTCGCCACTGTCGGCCGCCTCGCAACGCCGCGCCTCCGCCTCATCGCCGACATCTCACTCGGCATCTCCGCAATCGGCCTTCTCATCTTGCTCGTCGCCGCGCGCAGCTTGCAGCCCCGCATCCAACGCCTGTTCACCGGCCTGCCCGCAAACCCCAAACTCGTCAAAGTCGAACACTGGATAACCCTGGCGCTCGACGCCACCGGCCGCCTCGGGGTCTCCGGCTCACTCCTGCTTCTTCTCCAGACCGTCATCATCTGGACCTGCGAGGGTATGATCTTCGCCTCGGCCCTCAATCTCCTCGGTATTCCCGTGGATCGCATCGCCCCCTGGCTTGCTGTCTCCTTTGCCAATCTCTCCTACTTGATCCCCAGCTCCCCAGGAGCCATCGGCCCCTTCGAACTAGCCGTCAAGACCTCCCTAGCCAATCACGGAGCCTCTGTCTCTCAGGCTGCCGTGTTCGGCCTGGCTATCCACGCGTGGATGCTCATCTCCGTCACTGGAGCAGGCGGCCTCATCTTCCTTATCCACCGCATCCGCATCCACAACCACAAGCCGCTCTTCGTCGAAATCGATCAACTCCCCACCGAACTCCCATAGCAATACACGCGCCGAGCAAAGCGAGGCCCCAAGCCGTCCGCGTCACCAAGAGCGGTACACCCACCACGAAGTGGTCGTCCGAACCGGGGTCCCCACAAACAGGTCTTCGTTTGTGGGGTGGCCAAGCGCAGCGGGCCCGTCCGGCGGGACATCATCGTCTAGTAAACTGAAACCACTCCACACCGGGTGAACCCAAAAGCATGTATCGCACAATCCAGCAGTCCCTGTTGGCCCGCATCCAGGCCATCCTCCTAGCGAAGTACGACGTCACGCTGACGAACCTCGTCGTCGAGCAGCCCCCCAGCATCGCCCTCGGCGAACTAGCCCTGCCCGTAGCCTTCGAACTGGCCAAGCGCCTCCGCAAAGCCCCCCGAGCCATCGCAACCGAACTCGCAGGCGAACTAACCGCCGCGCTTGCATCAGGAGAGCCTGAACTGGAAGGCGTCACCAGCGTCGAAGTCGCCGGCGCCGGCTACCTCAACATCCGCCTCGACCGCACCGCCGCCGTTCGCCGCATCGCCGCCGACCAGCACGCCGACATCGGCGGCCCGGGCTTCCGCCTCGTCGAACACACCAGCATCAACCCCAACAAAGCCGCCCACATCGGCCACCTTCGCAACGCCATCCTCGGCGACACCTTCCAGCGCCTCCTCCGTCCCGACAACTACAAACGCGGCTACGAAGTAGGCGTACAAAACTACATCGACAACACCGGCGTCCAGGTCGCAGACGTAGTCGTAGGCCTCGTCCACCTCGAAGGAAGAAATCTCGCCGCCACCCGCGAACTCCTCACCGGACTCCTCGAGACCAACCAGCGCATCGACTTCTACTGCTGGGACCTCTACGCCCGCGTCTCCCAGTGGTACACCGCCGATCCAGAGCAGACAGCCGCCCGCAAACAAATCCGCCTCGACACCCTCCACGCCCTCGAAGCCGGCGACAACGAAACCGCCGAGATCGCCGACCTCATCGCCACCGCCATCCTCCACCGTCATCTCGAAACCATGCAGCGCCTCAGCATCGAGTACGACTTCCTCCCCCGCGAAAGCGAAATCCTCTCCCTCCACTTCTGGGACGCAGCCCGCAGCCTCATGATCGAGCGCGGCGTCCTCTACGAAGAAACCGAAGGCAAAAACAAGGGCTGTTGGGTCATGCGCAGAGCCGGCTCCGAAGCCGGTCAAGGAAACGGACAGGGAGACAGCCCCGATGAAGACGCCAAGATCATCGTCCGCTCCAACGGCACCGTCACCTACGTCGGCAAGGACATCGCTTACCACCTCTGGAAGTTCGGCCTCCTCCCAGGCAAAGACTTCGGCTACGCAAAATTCCACGAGTACCCGACGCATACCTGCTGGATCTCCACCACCAACGGCGAAGCCCCGCACCCCTTCTTCGGCCACGCCGACCACATCTACAACGTCATCGACTCCCGCCAGAACGATCCGCAGAACAACGTCATCGCCGCCCTTCGCGGCATGGGCTACACCGAGGCCGCCGGCAACTACACTCACTTCTCCTACGAGATGGTCGCCCTAACGCCACGCTGCGCCATCGAACTCGGCTACACCCTCAGCGACGAAGACCGCGGCAAGAGCTACATCGAAGTCAGTGGCCGCAAGGGCTTCGGCGTAAAGGCCGACGACCTCCTCGACCAACTCATCGCCGCCGCGAAATCCGAAGTCGACACCCGCCACCCCGAAATAGAAGCCGCCGAGCGCCTCACCATCGCCACGCAAATCGCCGTAGGCGCTCTCCGTTACTTCATGCTCCGCTTCACCCGCAACACCGTCATCGCCTTCGACTTCAAAGACGCCCTCAGCTTCGAAGGCGAGACCGGCTCCTACGTCCAGTACGCCATCGTCCGCGCCGCCAACATCTTCCGCAAGGCCAACACCACCGAAACCGAATCCCTCGCCGCCATCGCAACCCTCGACCTCTCGAACCTCCTCGACAGCGAAGAGGGAAGCAGCCTCTGGGAGACCTGGCTCCTGGCCTCCAAACTAACTTTGTTAATCGAGCAATGCATCGCCACTACCGAGCCAGCCTACCTCGCCAAATACGCCTTCCAGCTCGCCCAGCAGTTCAACAACTTCTACCACCGCCACCACGTCCTCAACGAAACCGACCCCACCCGCAAAGCCCTCTTACTCGCCACCGCAGCCGTAGCCCAACGCGAGATGACCCGCGCCCTCGGCTACCTCGGCATCGAAGCCCCACCCGTCATGTAACAAAAACAGAGCAAATGTATCTAACGTACCGTGAAAAGTCTTAACCACCACGAGGACCTATCTGAAATCCAAAATCCCCACTTTGCTTCTGGTTTTAGCATGGGTCGCTGTGGCGACCTATGGCGACGCTGTCATAAAAACTGCAAAGTCTGTATCTACATGGAAGTTTATGTTTGGAACGGCTCTGTATGCCTCAACTAGTTTCTTCGCTCTAAGAGCATTTAAAGCCCAACAGTGGGGATGGGTCACTATCACTTGGAATGCCCTCCAGCTCGCCGTTAGCCTATTTCTGTCTTTCGCCGTCTTCTCCGAACCGTTTACGACGCGCCGGAGAATTGCTGCGCTACTTGTGCTCGGAGCCATTCTTCTAAGCGAATAATCAAATGCAGTCGAGGCGTCAGACCGAATACCCTCGCACCCACTCCAGAATCGACCGCACCGCAATCCCACTAGGCCCATTCGCAATCCAAGGTTTATTCTCATCGTTCCACGCACACCCAGCAATATCCAGATGCACCCACGGAGTATCCCCCACAAACTCCTTCAAAAACATCGCCGCCGAGATCGCCCCGCCCCACCGATTCTTGCCTGTATTCATCATGTCCGCAATCTGGCTCTTGATCTGTTCCTTGTAATCGTCGGTGCAGGGAAGCCGCCAGAAATTCTCCCCCGAAATCTTCGTCGCTCCCTGAAACTTCTCCCAGGTCGCCTCATCGTTCGTGAAGAGCCCCGCATTCAATATCCCCAGCGCCACCACACAAGCGCCCGTCAGCGTCGCTGCATTGATCAGATGCGTACACCCCAGCGTCTTCGCATAGTGCAGCCCATCGGCCAGCACCAGCCTGCCCTCGGCATCCGTATTCACCACCTCAATCGTCTTGCCCGACATCGCCGTCACCACATCGCCCGGCTTGAACGCCTTCCCGTCCGGCATGTTCTCCGCCGAGCACACCACCGCGATCACCTTCACCTTCGGCTTCAGTTGCGCAATCGCCCGCATCGCGCCAATCATCGCGCCCGCGCCCGCCATGTCGTACTTCATCTTCTCCATGCCGTCCGCCGGCTTGATCGAAATCCCGCCCGTATCGAACGTAATCCCTTTGCCCACCAGCCCCATCACCGGAGCATCCTTCGCCGCCACCTGTCCCTTGCCCAACTCCGGCTCATACGTCATCACAATCAGCGCCGGCGGCTCCTCCGACCCCTGCGCCACCGCCCAGAAGGCCCCCATCTTCAACTCATGCAGCTTCTTCGTCGAGTGCACCTCGCACTTCAGCCCCACCTCCGCGCACATCGCCGCCGCGCGTTTCCCCAGCTCCGTCGGCGTCAGTACATTGCCCGGCTCATTCACCAGCGTGCGCGTGAAATTCTGCGCTTGGGCAACAATCAGCCCCTCATCAAATCCCTGCTGGATCTCCTCCCGTGTCGACTTCTCTTCCTCATGGACCAACACCGACAGCTCCCGCACCGACCGGTCTTTTCGATCGCTCCGGTACGTATCCCAATCCATCTCCGCCAGTTCCGCACCCTCCACCAGCACGCGCGACATCAGTTTGCAGGGCAACGCATCCAAATGCTCATCGTCCAGTGCGCGATCTTCCGGAAACGCGATCGCCACCTCCCGCACGCCCAGAGGCTTGGCCGCCCGCACCGCAGTCCCCGCGCCCTTTCTCACCTCATCGACCGACAGTTCCTTGGCCTTCCCCAACCCGACGACCAGCAGCCGCTCCGCCTTCAACCCGCTCGGACCGTGCAACAACAAAGTCTCTCCCAGTGTCGCCTTGTACTCCCCCGAAGCCAGCACCTTCGCAGCCGCATTTGACAACGCATTTGAGGTGGTCAGCAAGACCGGCAATGGATCCACATCTTTACCCGTCGCAATATCCACCGCAAAGACCGCCAGCATCGGCGTCCCAAATCCCACCGCGTCCTGAAAGAGAAGCTTCGTTTCCATGTTTTCTATCGTAGCGGCTCCCGTCTCAGCCCGCCACCGAATCTGCAAACAATCAACTCTACTGCCGCTGACTCCGCGCCACCGCTGCCTTTGCTTCGTTGTCCGCCTCGCGCTTCCGCTCCGTCGCCCGCTTGTCCCACTCCTGCTTGCCTTTCGCCAGCGCCAGCTCGCACTTCACCCGCCCATTGCGAAAATACAGCCGCGTCGGAATCAGCGTATAGCCTTTCTGCCGAGTCATACCTTCCAGCTTACGCACCTCGCTCTTATGCAGCAGCAACTTCCGCGTCCTTAATGAATCATGATTCATCGCGTTCCCATGCGAAAACGGCCCGATGTGCGCATTCAACAGAAACGCCTCGCCGTCTTTCAGCAGACCATAAGCGTCCTTCAGGTTTGCCTTGCCCTCGCGGATCGACTTCACCTCGGTCCCGCGCAGCGCAACCCCCGCCTCAAACTTGTCCGACAGAAAATAGTTGAAGCTCGCCGACCGATTGAACGCGGCATCGCGCTTTCCCGCAGCCACCGGATCGCGTTCCTTCTCTTTCACCACAGGCTTCGCCTGGTGAGCCGTCGTCGGATTGGAAAGTGAGCGTGCCACGAACCTTTAACTTTAACACGTGTGCAACTTAAGTCCCACATGCTGATCTCACGCATCCGCGGACAGCACGTCTAACCACCAACTCCCGGTAGTTCTGAAGAAAAAACCGGAGGCCGCCCCAACCCTGTGCGCAGACCGTACCTCGCGAGCGTCCAGGAACCAATCAGGCTACTCTTTCCGCGAGGTCGAACGTTTCCAGAATGCTATACTCACCCGAGCGTAACAGCCTGCCAGGCACCGCCTCGCACAACATCATTTCCTTCCCGGCAGGCACGTACTCCGGCAAAAGCAAAAAGGACGAAAACGGAAGCAGCATGGGTCCTGGGTACAAATCAATCGGCAAACTTTCAGCAATTTCTCTGAGAACGCTTCCTCTTTTGCTGATGGGCTGCCTCGCCGCCTTCGGCTCACCCCGGGCGAACGCTCAGTCCGCAAAGACCTGGGACAAGCGCGGTCAGGCCGCCGAGGCGCGCCAGGACTACGACACCGCCTTTACGGACTACCAGAACGCCGTCAAGCTAAAACCCACCGACCTCGTCTACCAGACGCACTTCGACCGCACACGCTTTCTCGCCGCAGCCCAGCACGTAGACCGCGGCCGCGTCCTCCGCCAGAGCGGCGACCTGAACGGCGCCCTCGCCCAGTTCACCCGCGCCCTCCAGATCAATCCCGGCTATGAGGTCGCCCAGCAGGAGATCAACCAGGTCCAGAAGGAAATGCAGTCTCAACCCGGCACTCCGCAGCCCGGCGCTCCGCCACCACTCACCGAGCAGATGTCCCGCCAGAATGAAATACTCTCCACCATCGGCGGCCTCTCCGGCCCCATCGAACTCAAACCGCTCTCCAACGATCCCATCCCAGCAATCCACATGGTCGAGGACGTCAAAGTCATCTACCAGGCCATCGGCAAAGCCGCCGGTTTCAATGTCCTCTTCGACCCCGAATACACCTCTAAGCGTATACCCGTCGATCTCAATAACGTCAGTTGGGCTGATGCTCTGCGCATCGTCGGCGCTCTCGCCGGAACCTTCTACAAGCCCGTTACCTCGAACACCATCTTCGTCGCTCAGAACACCCGGCAAAAGCGCACGGACCTTGACGAGCAGGCCGTCCAGACCTTCTATCTCACCAATGCCAGCCAGCAGGCCGACGCCAACGAAGTCGTCGTGGCCATCCGCAACCTGCTCGACCCCAGCGTCAAGATCTACCTCGTCCCCAGCCAGAACGCCATCGTCATGCGCGCCACTCCCGACGAGCTCCTCTTCGCCCAGAAGGTCCTCAACGACCTCGACCGCGCCCACCCCGAAGTCGTCGTCGACGTAGCAGTCCTCGAAGTTAACAAGAATGTTGAGCGCAATCTCGGCATCACTCTGCCCCAACAGGTGACCATCACCCCGCAGGCTAGTCCCCTCACCACGACAACCTCCAGCGGCAGTTCAGGCACCGGCACCGGCACCACCACCACCCCATCCAACTTCACCCTCAACACCCTCGCCCACTTGAATGCCAACAACTTCGCTGTCGGCATCGGCCCCGCAACCGTCAACGCGCTTCTCAGCGACGCCGACACCCGCGTCCTTCAAAACCCCAGTATCCGCGCCACCGACGGCCAGCACGCGGTCATGAAGATCGGATCGAAGATCCCCGTAGCCACCGGTTCCTATAACGCCGGCGTCTCCACCGGTGTCGCCAGCATCGGCGTGCAGACCCAGTTCACCTACATCGACATCGGCGTCAACATCGATATGACCCCCACGGTTCACTATGACCGCGAGGTCACCCTCAAGATGAAGATTGAGGTGCTCTCCCAGATCAATACCGTCACCATCAGCGGAGTCTCCGAGCCCGTCATCGGTCAGCGTTCCTCCGAGCAGGTCATCACCCTCAGGGACGGCGAACCCAGCCTCCTCTCCGGCATCATCACCAAGAGCGACTCCCTCAACATCAACGGCACTCCCGGCATCGGCGAGCTCCCGTTCTTCAAATACTTCTTCACCTCGCGCGACAAAATCAACGACAAGACCGAGATTGTCTTCATCATCGTCCCCCACATCGTCCGCGAGTCCGTCCTTACCCGCGCCAACGTCCGTCCCATCGACACTGGCACCGGCGGCTCCTTTGAGCTTCGCCGCGACGTCGCCGCCGGCGCAAACGACTCCCAACCCATCGGCTCCGGCGCTCGTCCGCATCCCGTCCAGCCGACCTCTGCGGCCAACGCCGCCTCAGCCATGGCCCAGCAGCTCGGCCAGCAGGCAGAGCCGCCCAAGCCCCCCGTTCCCGACCAATCCAATCCTCAGACCCCAGTAGGCTCAGGCCCGCCGGTCAGCTTCACCGTCGTTCCACCGTCTTCAAACCAAGGGGTAGGCAGCACCTTCCAGGTTGCCGTCATGCTCTCGAATGCACATGACGTCGTCTCCTTGCCTCTCCAGCTCAAGTTCAACTCGGCCGTCCTCCAACTCGTCAACGTCGACTCTGGAGACTTCCTCAGCCGCGACAGTCAGGTCATCTCCATCACCCACCGTGACGACGGCAACGGTCTCGTCGCCATCGCAACAGATCGTCCGCCCAACTCATCCGGCATCAGCGGAGGGGGAAGCGTTTGCACCCTTACCTTCAAGGCCATCGCCGCCGGAGACTCCGATCTCACCCTCGTCAAGGTCGGGGCCCGCACCAGTACGCAGGCCAATCTTCCGGCCGTCGGTTCGCAGGCCGTGGTACATGTCAAGTGAGTATTTGCACTAACTCGGTTGCCCTGCAGCATGCGCTGAGCTTGCCGAAGGGTCCCGATTCTGGGAAATGGGTTCCACTGCCGCCAGGGAGGTCAAAATCCAACCCCGAGTCCGGCCTCACCCTGGTCGAACTCATCATCTGCATCACCATCGTCGCCGTCCTCGCTTCTGCCGCTCTCCCCCTCGCCCGGTTCCGAGTCAAACGGGAAAAGGAGCGAGAACTCCGCCGCGACCTCTGGGAGATGCGCGACGCCATCGATCGCTATAAGGACGCCGCCGACAAGGGAGCCATGCAAGTCAAAGCGGACAGCCTCGGTTATCCCCCTGATCTCGAAACCCTCGTCAACGGAGTCGACATCCAGGACAAAAAGGTTAAATTCCTCCGCAAAATCCCTACTGACCCGATGACCGGTACCGCCGAATGGGGCCTCCGCTCCAATCAGGACGACGCCGACTCCGACTCCTTCGGCGGCCAGAACGTCTTCGACGTCCACTCCAAGAGCACCGGCACCGCCCTCGACGGCACAAAATACTCCACATGGTAACCGCACAGCCAATTCGGACGAAGGACCGCGACCAGGGTTTCACCCTTCTCGAGCTCATGATCGTCATGGTCATCATCAGCCTTCTCGCCGCCATCGCCATCCCCGCCTACACCAGCAACATCCGCAACGCCCGCGAAGCCGTCCTCAAAGAAGACCTCCACGTCATGCGCCAGGCCATCGACGCCTACACCGTCGACAAGCAGAAGGCCCCCCAATCCCTCGACGACCTCGTCCAGGGCGGCTATCTCAAAGCCATCCCCAAAGACCCCTTCACCCTCCGCACCGACACCTGGATGGCCGCCCAGGACGACACCCTCCAGTCCATCGACCAGACCGAGTCCGGCATCAACGACGTTCACAGCGGCTCCCAACTCACGGGCTCCGACGGAACCTCCTACTCCACCTGGTAAGCAGCCCAACCAGTCTTAGCCTTTCGAGTCCCCAGTCTCTCTCGCCATTGCTAACAAAAAGGCGCATACTAGCGTCTAAGACAACGTCGAGCTGCGTCCATCCAGCACGGAAGCGGCCCGCAGGAGACCCCCTATGCGTTCCTTGACGCACCTCGGCTTAGCCGCCGCCTTCACGCTCTCCGCCGCCGCCTACGCTCAGACCCCGGCTTCCACTCAGACGACACCGCAGCCTCAATCCCCGACCGCCGCGCCCCAGACTCCGGCCCCAACTCAGACGCAAGCCCAATCTCCGGCCCAGACCCCGGGCGCCACCACGGCAGATCAGACCCCACCCACTGCCCAGGTCTCCTCCGATGCGCCAGCCGATAAGCCCACCACCGCCGACCCCAAGGCCACCAAGAAGGAACTCAAGGAAGCCTCCAAGCAGCAGGCAAACGCGCAAACTAAGTCCGACTCGCTCCCATCCCCCGGTGAAGCTCTCGATCCCCACATCAAGCCCGGCAGCGAAGACGACGTCAACGCCGTAGGCACGCGCAACATCGGCGGACGCGGCGCCGGCAACTGGTACTCCACCGACTGGGAGATCCGCACCGGCAAGTCCTACTCCATGGAGATCGAGAAGTCCGCCCATCTCGTCACCGACCCGGTCATCGTGGAATACGTCAATCGCGTCGGCCAGAACATCGTAAAGAACTCCGACTGCAAGGTCCCCTTCACCATCAAGGTCATCGACTCTGACGAGATCAACGCCATGGCCCTTCCCGGCGGCTTCTTCTACGTCAACTCCGGCCTCATCATGGCCGCCGACGAAGAGGCCGAACTCGCCGGCGTCATGGCCCACGAGACCGCCCACGTCTGCGCCCACCACGCCGCTCGCGAGATGACCCGCATGAACTATGCGCAGATCGGCTCCATCCCGCTCATCATCTTCACCCAGGGAAGCTGGACCGGCTACGGCATCTACGAGGCCGCGCAACTCGCCATCCCCATCACCTTCCTCCAGTTCTCCCGCAGCTTCGAAGCAGAAGCCGACTGGCTGGGCCTGCAATACATGTACAAAGCTGGCTACGACCCGCAAGCCTTCATTCAGTTCTTTGAAAAGATCGACGCCCTCGAGAAGCACAAACCCGGCACTCTAGCCAAGGTCTTCGCCGATCACCCCCAGACCCCCGACCGCATCCTCCACTCTGAGGAAGAGATTGCCACCATCATGCCGGCCCGTCCGGACTACATGGTCACCACCAGCGAGTTCGACGACATCAAGGCCCGCCTTGCCCGCCTCGAAAACAAGCGCAAGATCAACAACGGCAAGGACGGCAACAAGCCCACCCTGCGTCGCGCCAGCAGCGGCAGCAGCAACAACGATCCCAACAACCCGAATAACTCGAATAACCCAGCCAACAGCACCAGCGACCAACCAACCTTGGGACGCCGCAACTAGTTAGCTGAGCGAAGCTGAAAGAATTACCTGCCGCGGGCAAAATTAGACGAAACGGAGGAGTCTTCAACCGTTCCATCTAAAGGGTCCGCGGTCGGCGCGTTTAATCCGTGAAATCCGCGTCAATCCGTGTTAAGCCTCCCTCGCCAAACCCGATAAAATAGAGACATGCCCAAAAAGAACAAGAAGCACACCACCGGCTACACCGACGACCACGCCAAAGCCGGCCTCGACATCAAGTTCCCCGAAATCGAAACCTGGCGCAACCAGTTCCGCGCCTACGAGATCCTCGTCGACGACCCCGAGTTCACCAGCGTCTGCCCCAAAACTGGCCTCCCCGACTTCGGCCGCCTCCTCATCCGCTACATGCCTCGCGAGAAGTGCCTCGAGCTCAAATCCCTCAAAGAGTACCTCTTCACCTACCGCAATCTAGGCATCTTTCAGGAAAACATCGTCAACCAGGTCCTCGACGACGTCGTCAAAGCCGCCGACCCCATCTGGGCCAAGGTCATCGGAGATTTCCGTCCCCGCGGAGGCATCTCGACCATCGTCGAAGCCACCTACCCCCGTCCAAAGAACTCCACACCTCCCCGCTCCTAAGAAACCGTTGTCATTGCGACCGAAGCGTAGTGGAGTGGAGAAACCCGCTTCTGCCGCTGCCTTGCGCTGTTCGGCTACGCCGGGTTCAAACCTTGGCGCTACTTGATATGCTGAAGAAGCATGTCAAAACCGATTGTCCTTACCATCCTTGACGGCTGGGGTTACCGCCAGGAAACCCACGGCAACGCCATCGCACAAGCCCGCAAACCCATCTACGACAAGCTCCTTCGCGAGTACCCCAACACTCTCCTCCGCGCAAGTGAGCACTTCGTAGGGCTCCCGGACGGTCAAATGGGCAACTCCGAGGTCGGCCATCTCAACCTCGGCGCTGGCCGCATCGTCCGCATGGACATGACCCGCATCGACACCGCCATCCTCGACGGCTCCCTCTACACCGACCCCACCCTCGTCCGTGCCTACGAACTCGCCGCCCAGAAGGGAAGAGCCCTCCATCTCATCGGCCTCCTCTCCGACGGCGGAGTCCACTCCCACCAGCGCCACCTCGACGCCCTCATCCGCATGGCCGCCCAGCGCCATCTCACCCGCGTCTTCATCCACGCCTTCATGGACGGCCGCGACACCATGCCCACCAGCGGCCTCGGCTACCTCGAACAACTCCAGCAAACCCTCCGCGAAGCCGGGGTAGGCCAGGTCGCCTCCATCAGCGGCCGATACTACGCCATGGACCGCGACCTTCGCTGGGAAAAAGAAAGACAAGCCTTCGACGCCATGGTCACCGGCCATCCCGAGGGCGGAACCTACAACGACCCCACAGAGCGTGTCAAAGAGCTCTACAACAACGGCATCACCGACGAGTTCATCCCGCCCTTCACCTGCATCAACCCGCAGGGCGACACCATCGGCTCCATCCGCGACCACGACGTAGTCATCAACTTCAACTACCGCGCCGACCGCGTCCGTCAGATCACCCGCGTCCTCACCCGCCGCTCCGGTCTCACCAACGACCCCGTAGGCAGCCAGGGCCTCAACCTCCCCAAGGCCGCCGAACTCGACACCGAAATCCCCATCTCCGACGTCCCCGCCAACCTCCACTACGTCTGCATGACCCAGTACGACAAAAACTTCGCACTCCCCATCGTCATCCCGCCCGAATCGATGGACAATCTCCTCGCCAACCTGATGGCCCAGGCCAACCTCCGCAACCTCCGCGTAGCCGAGACCGAAAAATACGCCCACGTCACCTACTTCTTCAACGGCGGCATCGAGAAACCCTTCCCCGGCGAAGACCGCTCTCTCGTCCCATCGCAAAAAGTAGCCACCTACGACCTCGCCCCCGAGATGTCCGCCGCAGGCATCGCCGACGCCGTCATCAAGGCCGTCACCGACACCGCCTTCGACGTCATCATCGTCAACTTCGCCAACGCCGACATGGTCGGCCACTCCGGCAAGATGGAGCCCACCATCCGAGCGGTCGAAACCGTAGACACCCAGCTAGGCCGAATCTACCAGGCCATCCAGCAACGCGGCGGCAGCCTCCTCGTCACCGCCGACCACGGCAACGCCGAGATGCTCATCGACCCGGCCACCGGAGGCCCCCACACCGCCCACACCACCAACCCCGTCCCCTTCCTCTACATCACCGAAGAGGGCAACAAACCCACCCTCCGCGAAGGCGGCAGCCTACGCGACATCTCTCCCACTATCCTGTCGCTCCTGAACCTCGACCAACCCAATCAGATGACTGGTGGCAACCTCCGTAACACCTAGCCGCCGAAACTGTGGAGTCAACGCCAACGTCCACGAAGGCGTCATCCCGACCGAGGCGGCGCTTTTTGCCGCCGCGGTGGAGGGACCCCCGCATTTCGCTGTTGTTCTTGCTGTTGTCTGTTCTTTGAAAAGGCCTCCCGCAGAACATCCGCCGCACCATAGCGAAAAAAACCCTGCCGCCGATAAGGGGAGCAGCAGTGCGTAAGCCTGCTGAATCGGCGAAAGGACAAGATCGATGTCTCTGATCCAAACCTGTAAGTGCGAAGAGTGCGAAATGCAGAAGTCGTTCGCAAACCACTGGGTAATGTTGTACGAAAGAAACGGCACCCTCGTCATTCTGCCAAAGTGGGATGCAAAGATGTTGCGCCGCACGCGGCACTTCTGCGGACGGGCCCATGCCAGCAGATATGTGGAACGCTGGATTGCCGGCGTCACTCTCAACGTTGTGTCTGACGCAGTGCTTGATACTGCCCCGCAGAAGCCACAGCAGATCATCTCCGACGAAGAAGACGAGGCCACCGCCCTCGAATTGGCCGTAAGATATCGATGAGTTTGGCTGCTGGTCGCCTCCGCCGCGAAGTTTTTTTAGGTGAAGCACTCATCTTCGCCGCAGAACCGCCGATAGAGTCAGTACAGATGCCTCCAAATCCGAGGAGTGCCGGCACGAGAAGGGAGGGCGTTTTGACCCGTTATCGGATCTATAGAAACTCGGCAGACGAGACGACCTACATCTCGACCCACGATTGCAAAGCAGGGCCCGACCCTCAGGAGTTCCCTAATCTGAATATCGCTCTCGGTGTGCTCCGCGAAAGCGGAATACCCGAATACGAAATTCGCCGAGTCACAAAGGAGATGGCTGCCATCAACGGCGCAATCGTGCAGGTGGCAGAGACGCTCGTCTTCGACCATACAACCGCGCAGGAGTTGCACGCCAAGTAGACGGATCGCCTCCGCACGTCACCCCAGCACACTCACCGTCCCATCCGGCCTCTTGCTGAACGAATGAATCAGGTGCCCCTGTTCATCCATGTGCCGCAGAGTCAACATCTCCGGAGCCACCACCAATTCACTAAATCCATAAACCTTCTCCGCCATAGGCCCACGCTGCGCCTGCGCGATCTTCAGGTTGTACAAATCCGCACCACCCCCACCCGACAACACAAACGAAGTCGGATGCCCATCAAACTCCAGGTGCTGCATATCGTGGTCATGCCCCGCGAGATACATATGAACCTTATGCTCCCTCAGCAAAGGCTCCCAATCCCGAATCAGCATCTTATGATCCCCATGCGGACCATTCGAAAAGATTGGATGATGCCCCATCGCAATCGTGAACGGAGTCGTCCGCGGCTTCTCCAACTCCGCCTTCAGCCATGCCACTTGTTCCGCAGCCTGCTCCGGCTTCAACGTGAAGTCCGTCCCTCGATCCCACTTGCCTTCGGCAGAAGGCATATTGCTATCCAGCGCAATCACCGTCACCAGGGGCTTCTTAGCTGGGAACTGAAAGCTGTACCAAAGCGAAGGCATCGTCCACCGCGTCCCACCCGCTTTCGCATACTCCAACTCCGCCGCCACCTTGCTCTCCGGCATCCGTTGATAATCATGGTTGCCCGGAATCGCATAAGCCGGACAGTCAAACACACTCTTCGGATACATCTCCTCAAACTGCGTCTGCCAACGCTTATCCTTCACCCCACCCGGCAGCGGCCCATACCAGTTATCCCCAAGCATAAACAGCGCCTCGGTCTTAAAGCCCTGACCCTTCACGTAAGCTTGCATTGCCTGCGCCACACGGCTCTGAGCCGCAAAGTCCTCATACCCCCAATCGCCCACCATCAACAGCCGTGACCCTGCAGCATCCGGAGTCTTCGCCCCCGCCAACGCCGGCCACCCACCCAATCCCGCCAACGCACTAAACGCAAAACTCTGCCGCAAAAACCGCCGCCGCGAAACCTCATTCAAACTCATCGATCGTCCTCAAACCAATAGACGATCCCATGCGAGCCAAGGTCGCAGCAAGGAAAATAATAAAACCCGCGGGTCCGTCTGCACATATTTCTTGTCGTTGCTTCTAGGTAACCCAAGGCTTCAGCCTTGGGTCTCTCAGCGCCCTAAAAGCTAGGGGCTTTAGCCCCTGGGATATGCATTTATCCCGTTGGGGCCAATTGAGGCTCGTTCGGTGATCACGAAGATTCAGTCACGATGTTAGCGAATTGTCTTCTGGAGTATCAGCCACCTAAAACTCCCGCCGCCCTTCCATCGCCCGAGTCATCGTCACCTCATCCGCATACTCAATATCGCTCCCCGCCGGAACCCCCGTAGCAATCCGCGTCACCCGCAGATCCCCCTTCGCCCCATGCAGCTCCTGCGCCAGATACGCCGCCGTAGCCTCACCCTCCGTCGTCGGCGAAGTAGCCAGAATCACCTCATCCACCTCCGGCAGCCGGGTCAGCAGATTCGCAATCCGCAACTGCTCGGGCCCCACCCCGCCGATCGGCGACAGCGTCCCATGCAGCACGTGATAAACCCCGTTATAGCTCCGCGTCTTTTCAATCGTCGCAATATTCGTAGGCTCCTCCACCACACAGACGAGCCGCTGGTTACGCACCGGATTCGTGCAATAAACACAAGGATCGACATCCGTAATATTGTTGCAAACCGAACACAACCGCAGATGCAGCTTCACCTCGCGAATCGCCGCCGACAGTGAATCTGCATCTTCACTCGAAGACCGAAGCACATGAAACGCCAGCCTCTGCGCGCTCTTCGTCCCAATCCCCGGCAGCTTCCGCAGCTCCTCAATCAACCGAGCCATCGGCTCCGCAAATCGGCTCGAGCCCGACGTAAACGCCACCTATCGCAACCCCGGCAAATCGGGCAGCCCCAGCCCGCTCATCATCCCCGCCATACTGGACTTGATGGCTTCATCCGCGCGCCGTCCCGCCTCATTCACCGCCGCCGCAATCAAATCCTCCAGCAACTCCAGGTCGCTCGCCGAACTCCCCAATGCCGTAGGTTCAATCTTGATGCGCAGGACTTCTTTCTTCCCATTCATCTTCACCGTCACCACCCCACCGCCGCTCGAAGCCTCCACCACCGTCGCAGCGAGCTTCTTCTCCATCTGCTCCTGCATCTGCTTCGCCTGCCCCATCATCTCTTTCATCTTGCCGAGATCAGAAAAATCCATCGCTACACCTCGCCAACCACTCTACCGGCCGTCTTCCTCAATCGTTCTCTCGCAGATCAATCACTGTACGAATCTCCGCGTTGAACAACGTCTGCGCACGCTGCACAATCGGATGCTCCATCGCCTTAGCCTGCGCGCTACCGCTCTTCGGAGCCCGCATCTTCTTCTCCCCTTCAGCCTTCTTCGCTCCCGGCAGCAGCACCAGCTTCAAAGCCCCCGCCCCGGCATTCCGCAGAGTATTCCTGATCAACTTCTCCGCCTCAGCATTGATCACCATAGGCAGCATCGTCTTCGAAATCTCCGTCTGAACCCGAACCTCACCCTCCGTCACCACCCACTCCGCATCGGCCATCGCATCCGCCGCCGTCTCCTGGCTCTTCGCCGAAATCAAAGCCGCAACCGAAGCCTTCTGCAACCCCTCCGCAGAATGTAACGCCGAAGGTTTCAAATCCACAGCAGGTTCTGCCGCTGCGTGAATCTCGACCAGCGTAGGCACCTCCACCCGTAGCGCATTCCCATCCGTCGATAGCCTCTCTTCAGGCAAACTCACCGAAACCGGAGCCTTCACCGGAGCAAACACAGGCACCGGAGCCGCCGACTCCATCCGCACGACAGCCGAACTCGTCGAACCCCGCTCATCAAACCGTTTCCGATCCTGCTCAAACGGAGAAAAAGCTGGCTTGCTCGCCACCGCAGGCGTACTCACAGCAGAAATCTTCGCTACCCCCGTCGCAGTTACCGCTCCAGAACCCGCCGGCTTTGCCGCGCCACCCCCAATACGCACCGAACCCGCACCAGCCGGGAACTGGCTCAACAACTCTTCCACCGGCAACAGCCGCCGCAGATGCACCAGCTTCAGCAGCCCCAACTCAAAATGAAATCTCTGCTCCTGTCGATACCCCAGCTCATCAAAAGTCCGCAGCATCACCTGCAAAAAACGCGAAAGCTCTTCCTCGCCAAACAGAGCAGCAGACCGCCCCGCACGCCTCTGCTCATCCGCCGAGATCTGCAGCAACTCCGCAGCCGCTCCATCCAGCCCTGACCCATCCGCTCCAACACCCACAATCTTCGCGATCACACAATTCCGCAGATACCGCACAAACTGCCGAGCCAGCTGCGCCGGAGAATTCCCCGCATCGAGCAGCTCATTCGCAACCGTAATCACCTCGGCGCTGCGATTCCCGTCCACGGCCTCAAGAATCTTCTCAAACACCGCATTTGGAACCGTCCCCATCAGCTCCCGAATCTGCCCCACATCCAGCCGCGCCCGCCCATCCTCCACCGGAGCGCTCGCAATCGCCTGATCCATGATCGACAGCGCATCCCGCATCGACCCATCGCCCGCCTCCGCCAGCAGACTCAGCGCAGCATCATCCGCATCCACACCCTCGCGTTCCGCGATCCCGCGCAACTCACCCAGAATATCCACCAGCTTCACCGCATGAAAACTAAAATGCTGGCACCGCGACCGAACCGTCTGCGGAATATCCTCCGGCTGCGTCGTCGCCATCATGAACACAATATGTTCCGGCGGCTCCTCGAGCGTCTTCAGCAGCGCATTGAACGCCGCATCCGTAATCTGGTGCGCCTCATCCAGAATGTAAATCTTGTACTTGTCTCTCGCAGGTCTATACCGTGCCGCATCCCGCAGCTCACGAATCTCATCGATCCCACGATTCGTCGCCGCATCAATTTCGATCACATCGACAGCATTCCCCGCACGAATCTCCGTGCAACTCTCACAAACCTCGCATGGCTCCGCCGTAGGCCGCGCCGCCGATCCGATCGCATTCCTGCAGTTCAGCGCCATCGCCAAAATGCGAGCAATCGTCGTCTTCCCAATCCCGCGATGCCCGCTGAAGATGTACCCGTGCGCAATCCGCCCCTGCGTCAACGCATTCATCAACGTCACGGTCACATGCTCCTGCCCCGCAACATCCGCGAAGCGCTGTGGCCGATATTTCCGTGCAAGAACCTGATATGCCATATAAGAAAAATAAAAGAAAATCGCCCGTACGATTTACTCAATCGAGCGGGACCACAGCCCTATTGTATCGCCCAACGCGAGGCCTCGTTCGTAGGCGCCGAAGGCGCGTCAGCCTCGATGGCAGATCGCGCCGTGCGCGCAGCACGCCTTAGTTTTTCAGCTTCCCCGCCGCAGCTTGCTTTGCCCGCCGGGCCCGCCGCTTCACCTCATCCTCGCTGAACATCGTCCCCCGGCACTTCGTCGCACCACAATAGCAATCCGCATCGTCATCATCGCTGTCATGCAGGTTGTACTCGTACGTCAACTCCTCACCCGCCGCGATATCCCGAATCGCCACAATAAACACCCGCCCGCCAATATTGTCCGACTCACAATTCGGGTCGCACGAGTGATTGATAAACATCGCCGTCCCGAACCCGTCAATCACGGTCCCGTTCTCCCCCGTACTAAACAAGTAGGTGATATCACGGTCCGCATATCGTTCATCCGCCTCAGCTTTCGTAAACCGAGGTCCGTCATACTCCACTACGCGCGCGCCCTTTTTGATAGGTCTCGTCGTATAACACCCCGCCGCATGAATCGACGAAGAGCGAATCACCAGTCCATCAACCATAGTCAGAAAACTTCCATCCAATAAGATATGTGCAGGCGACTTCGCGACAAAACAGCGAAACCGCCTGAGTCTGCAGACTATAACAAACAACCTTAGGAAAACGTCCAAAGACCAGTGCCAATCCACTCCACAACTCGAGCGATCCTCGGCACTCTCTTCCTCACCGCCGCCTGCCTTGCCCAATCCGCGCCACCGCAAAATCCTCCCCCCGCACCCTGCCCAGCCTCAACCCCGAACCAGCCGCAGGATCAGGCCGCCAAACCCTGCACCCCGCCGGCTCACCCCAAATCCACCGGCGAACAGTTCCCATTCCCCGGCGAACCAGCCAAACCCGCAACCCCGCCGCCCGATAGCCCCGCCCCATCAACCACCCCATCTGACGCCGCCGCACAGCATCCATTCCCCACCACCCCACCCCCCAAACTCCCCGGCGACGACTCCAGCAGCAGCTCCAGCAACGACGACCCGGACGCGACACCCCCTACCGGCGATGACACAGTTCATCCCACCCGCCACAAACTCCCCAAAGTCAAAAAAGTCCAAACCGACGACGAGCGTGTCGACGAAGACATCTACGTCGCAAAGTTCTACATGAACGACGAAAACTACCAGGGCGCCTATCTCCGCGCCAAAGACGCCGTCTCCGTCCAACCCGACTACTCCCTGGCCCACTTCACCCTCGCGCAGGTTGCGGCAAAGCTGAAGAAGAAGGACGAAGCCATCGCCGAATATCAGCTCTACCTCAAGCTGGACCCCGAAGGCGAAAAGGCCAAAGCCGCAAAACAAGCCATCGCAGAACTCAAATAGCCTAAAATCCCTCCGCCCGAAAAAACTAGCCCACACTCTTCCAGACGTGTAACGTAATCCTGCCGCCATGAACACCGTTCTCAGCCAGCTTCAGCGCGAGATCGCCTCGTCCCTCCATGGCCTGAGCTCCGACCAGACCCAACTCCGCCCCTCCGCGCCCGGCAAGTGGAGCACTCAGCAGATCATCGAGCACCTACTCCTCACCTACACCATGTCGGAGACGGCCCTCAACGCCCGCCTCACCAAAGGCCGTCCCACCCAGGCCAAATCCAACGCCCTCCAGCGTATTCAGCAGTTCGCCGTCTGCAACTTCGGATACCTTCCCCACGGCCGCAAGGCTCCCGACATGGTCACCCCTCCGCCCACAACTCACCCGCTCTCAGGCGCAGAACTCAGCACCGCCACCCACGACCACCTCGACCACCTCGACATCCTCTGCAACGAATGCGAACAACGTTTCGGCACCCTGCAATTCGCGGCCCACAACGTCCTCGGCCCGCTCAACGTCAACCAATGGCGCAAATTTCAACTAGCCCACGGCCGCCATCATCTCAGACAAATCGCCGCCATCCGCCAAGCCAACAAACTCTGAAGCCTCCCGATCACGCTTCAAGTTCAGCCGCGCTATCTTCCTCCAACAGATCATCCTCCACCCGCAGATATCGTCGCATATACCGCAAAGGCTCCTCAGCAGCCGCCAGCTCCTTCAGGTGATAGAGCCAAGCGTCCTCCCGGGCGCTGCGTCGCGTATATCCCTTTCGCTTCACCGTGCCGATCGTTCCATCCTTCATCCTTCGCGTAAACGTCTGCATCGGCACCTGGAACGTCATCACCTCGCCCGGCTTCCAGAACGTCGAAGCGAACTGATGCGAGAAGAGCAGGGCATAGTACCTCCGCTGCAACGCCAGCGTCTCCACCGCGTGCCGCGCATTCTCCCACGGCAAACCCATCTTCGTCACATACCACTTCCGAAACTCGAATCCATTGTTCCGTGCTTGCCCAATCAGAAGCAGTAACAGTTCAACCCGTGTCATAAAATTCGTTCACCCTGAGCAAAAGTCGAGCAACCAAAGGGTATAGTCTCCCGCCGAATGCGTCCAATAGATTGTGCCCGTCCCCCACGAAGTATCATCTTGTTAAAAGCCCTGCAGCCGTGCAGAAACAATTTCCTCGCGAGCCCTGGAGAAGAACCATAAAACGCTGCCTCAAAATCCTCCCCTTCGTCCTCGCCCTCTCGTTGACCTTTACCGCCAGCGCCCAGACCTACGACCCCGCCGCCCACACCGACCCCATCAACTTCCTTCCCGAACTCCGCGACGCACGCGACCACTTCTACATCCTTGACTTCGACGGAGCCCTCTCCCGCTTCGAAACCCTCCAGAAGGCCCATCCACAAAGCGTCATCGCCACCGGCTACATCCTCATGACGCTCATCTTCCGCGAGCTCTACCGTCAGGATCTCCTCGACACCACCTACTACGCGCACGACTCCTTCCTCACCAACAAGCGCCCCGTCAACGTCCCCCAGGCCACGCGCGACCGCATCGAATCCCTCACCAACTCCGCCGTCGCTCTCGCCGACCAGCAGATCAAAGCCAATCCCAACGACGCCAACGCCTACTTCGCACGCGGTTACGCTCGCGGCATGCACGCCGCCTTCATCACCCTCGTCGACCACAGCTACGTCACCGCCGCCCGCCAGGGCCTCGCCTCCCGCAACGACAGCGAGCAGGCCCTCCGCATCGATCCCAACTACGCCGATGCCAAGATGGCCGTCGGCATCCAGCAGTTCGCCGTCGCCAGCCTCCCGCGCTTCATTCGCATCGTCGTTGGCATGGCCGGCGTAGGCGGCAACAAGGAAAAAGGTCTCGCCCTCCTCCGCGACTCCGCTGCCCATGGCATAGTCACACCCATCGAATCCCGCACCGCGCTCTCCCTCTTCCTGCGTCACGACGGCCGCTATCAGGAAGCCATCGTCGTCCAGAAGGGCCTCGCCGACCAGTACCCACAC
Organism: uncultured Acidobacteriaceae bacterium; assembly: GCA_963841335.1. Classification (GTDB taxonomy): domain Bacteria; phylum Acidobacteriota; class Terriglobia; order Terriglobales; family Acidobacteriaceae; genus Edaphobacter. Next base: position 933,065 of record CAWJCF010000002.1, read on the forward strand.
GACTACATCTTCTGCCTGGAAGTCGCCAACCTCACCAAGGACTCCGGCAACGGCCCCGGTGCCATCTCCCTCTATCAAGAGGTCATCGCCGACGCCAAAAAGCCCGGCTACTTCGTCGAGCCTCGCCTCCACATGGCCTACTGGGGCCTCGCCGACACGCAGCGCGGTCAAAACCAGATCGCCGAAGCCGCACAAAACTACCTCCTCGCCGCCTCCGAGCCCTCCTGCTCCGACTGGCTACGCCGCCGGGCCCAGCTCAACGCCGGCCAGATGTTCGACCTCCTCCACCAGCGTGATAAAGCCGTCCAGCAATACCAACTAGCCTCCGCCGCAGGAGGTGACCAATCCCAATCCGACGCAGCCCACCGCTACCTCAAAACCCCCTACACCGGAAAATAGCCACTTCGCCCAAGCCAAAGCAGAAAACCCGGACTAGCGGACATTGACTCGTGGAATACTTGCCCGATGATGTCCATCAAAAGTCTCAAGGCATCGCACATCCTTCTGGCTGCACTACTGGTCGTAGCCACCGTCTTCTTCGTGCAATCGCGATGCCCCCAAAGGAACTCAAGCGTCCTCGACGCCAACGGCGCCGCCCACATCACTCGCGTCATCCCTGTTCCAACCACCATCAGTCCCGAGGCGCAAGCCTCGCTACGCCGTCATGATTCCGACGGCGCGGCCACACTCGAGGAGCGCCGCAGCCGGACGGATACCTGGCAGACCGGTGCAGGGAAGTCCTCTCGCGCGGCCTATCCCGTCAACATCGAATCCCTCACAATCGCCGGCGTTCCGGTCCGCAACATCACTCCAATCGATCCGTCGCCGCATCCCGACTCCGTCCTCATCAATCTCCACGGCGGCGGCTTCACCTCTGACTCCGGCTCCTTCACAGAGTCCATCCCGATCGCCAACCTCACGCACATTCGAGTCGTCTCTGTCCTCTACCGTCTAGCACCGGAACATCCCTTTCCCGCAGCCGTCGACGACGCAATCGCCGTCTATCGCGAACTGCTCAAGATCTACCAACCTAAGCGGATCGGCATCTACGGAACGTCGGCAGGTGCGATCCTCACAGCCGAGGTCGCCGTTCGCCTCCGCCAACTCAACCTGCCCATGCCCGCTGCCCTGGGCGTCTTTTCAGGAATGGGCGACTTCAGCCGCACCGCCGACTCCATGTCCATGTACAACCTGAACGGCCTCACCGGTTCGCTTCCTATTCCTGACGACAAAAAACCTCACGACAGCGAATACGTCGGCACTGCCAACCCGAAGGACCCCGTCCTCTCGCCCGTCTACGCAGACCTGGGAGGAATGCCTCCCACCCTATTTATCACCAGCACTCGCGACCTCCTGCTCAGCGGAACCACCATCCTCCATCGCCAATTTCTCTCGAGTGGCGTCGACGCGCGCCTCGTCGTCTTCGAAGCACTTCCTCACGCCTTTTGGAACGACATCAGCCTTCCCGAGACCAAAGAAGCCTACGCCATCATGTCGAATTTCTTCACCCAGCAACTGACAAGATAGACAGCCAAGGAGAGCCCTTCGCCACTCAAACAACAAAGTGTCATCCTGAGCGAAGCAGTTCGCGCTTTTGCGAACTGCGGAGTCGAAGGACCTGCAGTTGTCGTTGTTCTTGCGGTTGCATCTCGTCGTAATCCCACAGCGGAGCGACGAATCTGCTTTTGTAATTCTTCTAAAATCCCCCATAAAACTCTCCTTGACAAACTAGGAGAGCCCCTCCACAATTCTCCTAGACAACCAAGGAGAGACCTTTGCCCAAACAAGTCGACCTCATGCAGGGAACCCTCGAGATGCTTATCCTCAAAGCCGTCTCCCTCGGCAAGCTTCACGGCTACGGCGTCCTCCTGCGCATCCAGCAGATCAGCGGCGAGCAGCTGGTCATCCAGCAGGGCTCTCTCTATCCCGCGCTCTACCGCCTCGAACACGAAGGCGCCATCAAGAGCGAATGGGGCGAAAGCGAGAACAATCGCCGCGCCAAGTACTACTCCCTCACTCCCGCTGGCCGTAAACAACTAGTAGCAGAAGCAGAAAAGTGGAATCGTATGACAGGCATCATCGGCACCATCCTCAACTTGACCGAGGTCGAATCATGATCGGCCGCCTGAAATCTCGCCTGACCTCCTGGCTCCGTTCCAGCCTCCACCGCCGCCGCCTCGAAGAAAACATGGAAGAAGAAGTCCAGTTCCACATCGACGCCCGTGCCGCCGACCTCATTCGCAACGGCCTCGCTCCCGAAGAAGCAAAACGCCGCGCGCGCCTCGAGTTCGGCGCCATCGCCTCTCACAAAGACGGCATGCGGACCTCGCTCGGCCTGCGCTGGGCAGACGATCTCTGGTGCGACCTCCGCTACGCCGCCCGCATCCTCCGCAAGAGCCCCGGCTTCACCGCCATCGCCGTAGGCTCTCTCGCCCTCGCCATCGGAGCCAACACCACCATCTTCTCCATCGCCAACGAGATGCTCTACGAGCGCCTCGCCGTCCCGCATGCCGAACAAGCTCCGTCTCTTTACCCTCATCGGCGACAACAACGTAGCCGTCCACTCCTCATGGGGAGACTGGGATCGCCTGTCCGGCGGAAGAATCTCCTTCGACTCCTTCACCTATCCCATCTACCAGCAGCTCAGAAAAGATAATCGCGTACTCCAGGACATCTTCGCCTTCAAAGACATCGGTCGCGCCAACGTCACCGTCGACGGCAACGCCCAGGCCGTTCAGCTCGAACTCGTCTCCGGAAACTTCTACGAGCAGATGCAGGTCACTCCCGCTCTCGGCCGCGCGATTCTTCCCTCAGACGACAGCGTTCCCAGCAGCCGGGGCCGTCGCCGTCATCAGCGAAGGATTCTGGCAGCGCAGCTTTGGCCGCTCGCCCAACGTGATCGGCAAAGTCATCAACGTCAACACCATCCCCGTCACCATCATCGGCGTCAACCCTCGCGGCTTCACCGGCGCCAAGAGCGTCCAGAGTTCACCCGAACTCTTCATGCCTCTCTCAATGATCCCGTCTGCTTCATGCCGAGATAGGTCGCGACGGCCCCATCTTGTCGAGCACAAGATTGTTCTGGGTCCAGTTGATGGCCCGCACCAAGCCCGAAGTCCCTGTCACCCAGGCTCAGACTGCCCTCAACCTCGCCGTAACCGCAGCCATCCGCGCCACGATGACAGTCAAAAAAGAGGATACGATGCCGGAGCTCAACTCTTAGCGATGGCAGCCGAGGCCTCAACTTCACCGCACGTGAATTCGCGAAGCCCCTCTACGTCCTGCTCGCGCTCGTAGGATTCGTCCTTCTCCTCGCCTGCGCCAACATCGCCAACCTCATGCTTGCCCGAGCCTCCGCCCGTCAACGAGAGATGAGTGTCCGCCTTGCCCTCGGAGCGGGCCGCTCCCGCATCCTCCGCCAGGTCCTCACCGAAAGCCTAATGATCTCTCTCATGGGCGGCTTCTTCGGAATCTTTCTCTACTTCATGGGCCGCTCCTCACATCCCGAAGCTCTTCATCAATGCATGGGAGCAGCCCGATCTCATCCTCCCCTTCCACTGGCGCGTCTACGCCTTCACCGCTGCGGTCACCATCCTCACCGGAATCCTCTTCGGCCTCGCTCCCGCCTGGTCCGCCACTAAAGCCGAAGTAGGCACAGCCCTCAAAGAAGCCGGCAAAACCGCAACCAGGCATCGCAAAGCCTGGAGCGGCAAGTCCATCGTCGCCTTTCAGGTCGCTCTCTCCACCATGCTCGTCGTCGGCTCCGCACTCTTCATCCGAACCCTCATCAATCTCAGCTCCATCGACCCCGGCTTCCGCGCCGACCACCTTCTTCTCTTCGACATCCAGCCGCCCAGCAAGCAATATCCCGCGCCGAAAGACGTCGCCCTCCACGCCCAGCTCGAAGCAGGCTCTGCGCACCGTTCCCGGCGTGCAGTCCGTCACCCTCATCGACAATCCCCTCGTCGCCAACGACATGTCGAACTCCGACTTCATCATCGAGGGGGCCCCCAAAGTCGAGCACAAACGCGGAGACAACAGCAGAAACGCAGACATGGATGACGTTGGCCACGACTTCCTCTCCGTCATGGGTATTCCCATCATCGCCGGCCGCGGATTCACCCCGCAGGACATCAACTCTCCCCAGCGTGTCGCCGTCGTCAATCAGGCGCTCGTCCGCCAGTTCTTTCCCCACGACAATCCCATCGGCAAGCGCTTCTCCCTGGACGACGACCACCCCGAAAAGCAGCAGTGGATCGAGATCGTAGGCATCGTCGGCGATACTCGTTACTCCACTCTTAAAGAAGAGCCGCCGCCCATTCACTTCGATCTCTACAACCAGCTTCCCGAGATTGGAGGCGTCACCTACATCGTTCGCACCCAGATGGCGCCCGAAGCCATCACACCATCACTCCGCGCCGCCATCCAGCGAATCGACCGCGATCTCCCGTTGATGGATATCCGCACGCAGCAGCAACAAATCGACGCCACCACTCAGCAGGAGCGCATGTTCGCCTCGCTCACCGCCGGCTTTGGACTCCTCGCTCTCGCCCTCGCCTGCGTCGGCATCTACGGAATCATGGCCTACACCGTCTCCCAGCGCACCAACGAGATCGGCATCCGCCTCGCCCTCGGTGCCGAACGCGCACAAGTCCGAAGCATGATCCTCAGCGAAGCCAGCCGCCTCACCATCCTCGGCGTCATCGCCGGACTAGCCGCAGCCTTCGCCCTCGCCCAACTCGTCAAATCCATGCTCTACGGCCTCACCGCCACCGACCCGACATCTTTCGCCGCCGCAGCCCTGCTTCTCATCACCATCGCGCTCCTCGCTGCCTGGATCCCCGCTCTCCGCGCCTCACGCGTCGAACCCATGGAAGCCCTCCGCCACGAATAGAGAGCGTGAAAAAAAGCCGAGCCTGATGTCTTGAGCCTGACGGCTGATTCGCGGCGCTGTCTTCGCGCCATGATGTCGTCATCCTGAGCGGAGCGAAGGATCCTCGCATTTCGCCTTTGTCCTTGCTTTTGCCGTTGCCCTTGCTTTTCCCCTTCACTCACCCCACGGAACAACTAACCCACACCCCACGTACAGCCCTATGGCAAAATAGAATCGTTCCGGAGATTCCGCCAATGTACTGCACGCAATGCGGCAAGCAACTCGACCCAGCCTCCCGCTTCTGCTCCGCTTGCGGAGCCACCTTTTCCGCCGCCCCCCCGCCCGGCGCATACCCTGCTCCCGGCCAACTCACCCGCCCGCGCAACAACCGGGTCATCGCCGGAGTCTGCGCCGGCCTCTCCCTCCACTACGGCTGGGACCTCACTCTCGTCCGCGTCCTCACTGCGCTTCTAGCCCTCTTCACCGGCGTCGGAGCCGTAGCCTACCTCATCGCCTGGCTAATCATCCCGGAAGCCCCTTACACCCTCCCCGTAAAGAGCTGAGTTTTGCCTAAAACAATCGCCAGCAATCCCCGCCCCTTCACCTACCGCAACCGCACCCTCCACTGCGACGGAGCCAGCCTCACCACCCTCGCCGAAAAATTCGGTACGCCCCTCTACGTCTACTCCGCAGATCAAATCGCCCACCGCTTCCAACTCTTCCAGCAAGCTTTTGCCGCGCGCCCTCACACCATCTGCTACGCCGTCAAAGCCAACTCCTCCCTCGCCATTCTCCGCTTCTTAGCCCAGCAGGGAGCAGGCTTCGACATCGTCTCCGGCGGCGAACTCGAGCGCGTCCGCAAAGCCCACGCACCCGCCCTAAAAAAGGTAGTCTTCTCCGGAGTAGGCAAACAAACCTGGGAGATCGACCTCGCCCTCCGCGCCAACATCCTCCTCTTCAACGTCGAATCCGAAGCCGAACTCCACCTCCTCGCCGCCCGCGCCGCAGCCCTTGGCAAAATCGCCCGCTTCGCCCTCCGCGTCAACCCCGACGTCTTCGCCGAAACCCATCCCTACATCTCCACCGGTCTCAGCGAACACAAATTCGGCATCGACATCAAGGCCGCTCGCGCCATCTACCGCGCCGCAAAAAAATACAAAAGCCTTGACCCCGCTGGAGTCTCCGTCCACATCGGCTCCCAGATCCGCAAAGTCGACCCCTTCGCCGCCGCCCTCGCCCGCGTCACAGCCCTCATCGCCGACCTGCGCAAAGACGGCCACAACATCCGCTACGTCGACGCCGGCGGCGGCCTCGGCATAGACTATGGCACCCACTACTTCGACCCCGACAAACAAGTAGAAAAGTACGCGGAAGCCTTAGCAGAAGGCCTCGCCACCGAACCCGCGCATCTCCTCCTCGAACCCGGCCGTTTCATCGTAGCCCAGGCAGGAGCCCTCCTCACCCGAGTCCTCTACGTCAAGAAAAACGGCTCGAAGACCTTCGTCATCACCGACGCCGCCATGAACGACCTCATCCGCCCGGCCCTGTACCACGCCCATCACGAGATCATCCCCGTAAAACAACCAGCAGGGAAGTCCTCGCTGGTAGCTGACGTAGTAGGCCCAGTCTGCGAGTCTGGAGACTTCTTCGCCCGCGACCGTGTCCTGCCCACCCTCAAACCTAACGACCTCGTGGTCCTCCTCGACGCCGGAGCCTACGGCATGTCCCAGACCTCCAACTACAACACCCGAACCCGCCCCGCCGAAGTTCTCATCGAAGGCAAATCCGCAAAACTAATCCGCCGCCGCGAAACCCTGAAAGACCTTCTGGCCCCCGAAATTCTCTGATCGGCTCAATACCGTAGCTTTGACCCCCAGCTGCATGTACTATGCTCGCACCGGGAGGGGAACTTGCACGACTACCTGAACAGGCTCTTTTTGCTGACCATCTTCCTCGTCACACTCGGAATTACCGTCAGAGTGTGTTCCAACGATGCCAGGCGACGCGGGAAGTCTCCCCTTCTAGTTTGCGCGATTGTCCTCTGTTCTTTCCCGTTGGGATTGATTGCCTGGCTTCTCTTCCGGCCGGATCCAATCGACACCGCCCGAAGACAGCAAGAGTTCCGGTTAGAGGACCATCGCGTGCAGTGAAGTCACGGACGTCTTCGACCCGTGCCTCTTTCACCTCACCACCCGATACCCGATATACCCGATACCTAAAACCAAAACCTGAAACTACAACATCCGAACCCGTCCGCCGAAGTCCCACATCAAAGGCTAATCTGCAAAACTAATCCGCCGCCGCGAGACCATGCGTGACACTGTTGCCCCGGAATTCTTTAGCGCCGCTTGCCCCTGCAAGGTCTTCTTCGGCGACGTAATTGCCTCGCGAATCGCTGCGAGTGGCGCAGCAGCGTCGAGCTTTACTCCATCCTTATCCTCGCTCACCCCAAGCTGTCTCCACAGCGACGGCAGGTCCACCTGCACCGGCGTCTCGCTCCACTTCGCATACATATCACTGAGCACCGTCGTTCCCGTCGCGCGATCGCCAATCTTCAGTGTGCGCTCAAGTGACCAGTCTTTATCGATGCCGCCGCCGCTCTCTACAATGGCGCGCAACGCATCCTGGAGCCCTTTGCGATTGCCGGTCTGTTCGCGAATCGTCACATCGGCCACGAGACAGAACATCGCTCCACCCCAATACGTGCGTCCCCACGTATGCGTCTCGTTCAATCCTCGATCGCCTCGTTCCGGCTCCCCATACCGCATCTCATGCAGAAACTCGCCCCAGACCTTCGCCTCAGTCAGCCGGCCTGCCCCTGCGCGAGCGATTGGTTCGATATAGGTCGCCAGACCCTCTTCCATCCAGTGTTGATCATCTTTGAGATCCGGAAGCGCAGTGTGCACAAACTCATGAGTCATCACCCAATCCTCCTGCAGATCCTTCTCGGTCACATGCTGTCCTAGCCGGATCCGAGTAACAGCCGGAAATCCTTCCACTCCACCCCAGGTCGTACCATGGATCGACTCCGAGCCCGTGGCCACTGGCTCAATCAAAACCCGCGCCTTCGACACCGGAAATCTGCCGTAGTACATCGACACCGAGCGGGCAGCGCCCTGCACCCACCGAACCACCTCGGACTGCGTGAGATCGAGGTCTCCTGCAGCGAAATCTACCTGAATCGTCGCCCCACCCATAGCAAAGCTCTGCGAGCCGACCACTGGCTCATTCCTCCAGCCACCGCCACGTCCCGAAGGCGGGTCCGGGCTCTGCGCGCGCGTGCATGCAATAGCTCCGAACAGGATCAGGCCCGTGCAAATTACGGCGATGCTTTGTCCCGGCGTCCCTCTCATTCCCACCCCACAACGCAGTCCGCGCCGATTTGCTGAAACTCTCTGTAAGACACGCCATCCTATCCCAGGTTACAGTCGTCCGTCGGGAAGCAGTCACCTCTCCGGCGCCTTGACCCCGAACACCTTCTGGGTCGATCTCAAACAAGTCGACTTCTCCCACGAGACCGGCAAGGTCATGAAGCTCGACCTCAGTGCCAACCAGCGAAACGTCTTCTCCGGCAATACCTTCAAAGACTTCAAACCCTCCGAACCCTTCCACTTTCTGGGTCTCCCCGGCGCTTGACAAACATCGTTCCGCGCGTCGGGCATCAGCAAGAGGACCGTGCACCGAAGTCAAGACCTAAAGTATTTCCTTCGAAGACTTTGCGCACTTTTGCCGCGTAGGGGGAGGGAACCGCAGGACAAGCGCGACCACACTCAAACGTGCTAAACTCACAAGGTTGCGCACGCCGCAAAACCGAAAATCTGCACCGAGGTAATTCATGTCCGGCCACTCAAAATGGGCGACAATCAAGCACAAAAAGGGCGCCCTTGACGCCAAGCGCGGCAAGATCTTCACCCGCCTGATCAAAGAAATCACCATCGCCGCCAAGCAGGGCGGAGGAGACCCCGACGGCAACCCCCGTCTCCGCGGAGCCATCGCAGCCGCCAAGGCTGAAAACATGCCCGCCGAAAACATCAAGCGAGCCATCCAGCGCGGCACCGGCGAACTCGAAGGCGTCTCCTACGAGGAGATCACCTACGAGGGCTACGGCCCCGGTGGTGTAGCCATCATCGTCGAAGTCCTTACGGACAACAAAAATCGCGCAGTCAGCGAAGTCCGTCACGCTTTCTCGAAAAACGGCGGCAACCTCGGCGCTGAAGGCGCAGTCGCCTGGATGTTCACCAAAAAGGGCATCATCACCATCGCCAAGTCCGCCGCCAGCGAAGACAAGCTCACCGAGATCGTCCTTGACGCAGGAGCCGAAGACCTCTCTGACCAGGGCGAAAACTGGGAGGTCGTCACCGACCCCAAGGACTTCGAAGCGGTAACCGAAGCCCTCAAGGCCGCCAAGATCACCCCCGAGACAGCCGAAGTCACCAAGATCGCCTCCACCTACACCAAACTCGAGGGCACCCAGGCCAACGCCATGATCCGCCTCCTCGAAGTCATCGAAGACCTCGACGACACACAAAATGTCTACTCCAACTTCGACTTCGATGAAGCCGCGGTAGCCGCACAGTAATCAAAACGGTAGCTGAACCCATCGGCCGCCGTTCAACGGCGGCCTTCTTCTGCAAGCAGGAGCCAAGCTTGACCCAAAACTCGCGCTGCACCAGAACATTGCCCCTTTGGGCCCTCGCTCTCCTGCTCATCGCCCGCATCGCCTCCGCACAGGCCGTCGCCACCAGCGACATAACTCCCTTTCACGAAGACTCCACCAGCCTCCCCTTCGAGTACGGCGTCCTCACGCAAGGAGGCTTCGGCGTCACCGAAGACCGCAACGACTTCAAGTTCTTCATGGTGGGCGTCCACGCCGGCAAAGTTCTCGCCACCACACACGGCCACAGCGCCTTCCGCAGCAACTTCGAGTACGCCGTCGAAGTCTTTCCCTTCTGGCAGTCGTACATACCCAAATTCCAGCGTGCCCTCTGCACCAACCCGCCCGGCACTCCACCCGTCTGCAGCCCCCTCTACACCGTAGGCGGAACCTTCACCGGTGCCTCCATCACCCCCATCATCCTTCGCTGGAACATCGCCGGTACACGCCACTTCTCCTTCTGGGGACAGGGTGCCGGAGGTCTCCTCTGGACCAATCACAAATACCCGGCCTTCGGTGGCCCACCCTACAACGAACAAAATGACGGCCCCAACGCCGACGCCAGCGTCTGGAACTTCACCCCACAGGGCGGAGTAGGCGTTCACTACTTCTTGCGCCCCCGCCGCTCCATCGACTTTGGAGCCAACGCCGTCCACATCTCCAGCGCCTCGCTAGGAGACCGCAACCCAGGCGTCAACGCCAGCGTCCAGTTCTCTCTCGGATACACATGGTGGAAATAAATCGCTCGTAAACTAGTGGAAGACCTCGTTTCAAAATGAATCCCGAAGCCATCATCGAATGCGTCCCAAACTTCTCTGAAGGAACCGACGCAACCAAGGTCCAGCAGATCGTGGCCGCCATGCAGGTCGAAGGCGTTCGCCTTCTTGACTGGTCCCTCGACACCGCACACAACCGCTCCGTCGTCACCATCGCCGGCACTCCCGCTGGAATCGTCGAAGCCGCTGTCAGCGCTGCAGGCAAAGCCGCCGAACTCATCGACCTCACCAAGCAGAACGGCGTCCACCCGCGCATCGGAGCCGCCGACGTCATCCCCTTCATCCCCGTCAGCGGAGCATCCCTCGCCGACTGCGCCGTCCTCGCCCGTCAGGCCGGCCTCCTCATCTGGCGCCGCTACGGCGTCCCTGTCTACTTCTACGGAGCTGCCGCCGCCCGTCCCGACCGCGTTCAGCTCGAAGACGTCCGCAAGGGCCAGTTCGAAGGTCTCCGCGACGCTTCCCGCCGCGACGCCGCTCGTCGCCCCGACATCGGCGGCCCCGAACTCCACGAAACCGCCGGAGCCAGTGCCGTCGGAGCGCGCAGCTTCCTCATCGCCTACAACGTTCACCTCAAACAAGCCGACGTCACCGCCGCCCGCGCCATCGCCCGCGACATCCGCGCTGCCAACGGTGGCCTCCACGGCGTCAAAGCCCTCGGCGTCCTCGCCAACGGCCGCGCTCAAGTGACAATGAACATCACCGACTTCAACATCACTCCTATGCGCCACGTCCACGCCACCATCCAGCATCTGGCCCAGCGCCACGGAGTCCTCATCGACGACGCCGAACTCATCGGCCTCATCCCCCAGGCCGCCTACGAGCCCGATTCCGATTGGGCTCGTCAAATAACAGGCTTCGATCCTGACGCCAAAGTCCTCGAGCGCAGACTCCACGCACCCATCGCATGGCCTGAACTCTAACCCCTGTATCAACTTCGTCTACCACAAAGGTAGCAGCCTAGCTAACAGAACCTGCCTTGAGTCGTCTTGCAACTACGGCCTATTCACGGAACAATAAGGGAATGACGCTACAGTAGGAAGTAGCTCAAGGAGCAAAGGAAACAATGAAAACCACCAAGCAGAACATCTTCGCCGCGGCCGTCGCTCTCACGACCCTCATGGCGCCCATCTTCGCCAGCGCCGCCCAGCTTTCCAACGACGCCAAGTCGTCGATCCCCAAAGACGTTCAGCAGGTCATCGTCGTCGACTACCGCGCCATGCAAAACTCCCCCACAGCCATGGAGCTCAAGGACCGCGTCCTTCCCCCCGAGCTCAAGCGCCTCGAGACTGCCCTCAAGACCTCCGGCCTCAAGGTCGACCAGGACGCTGACGTCCTCTGCTTCGCCGCGTTCCGCGACCCCAAAGGGCAGGGAACCCGCATCGTCGGCATCGCCCAGGGCCAGTTCCACACTCGCGACATCCTGGCAAACTTCACCAAGAACAAGACCAAGGCCGAAGCCTTCCGCAACTACAGCATATATCCCATGGGATCGAGCGGCATGAGCGTCGTCTTCCTTAACCAGACCACGATGGTCTTCGGCGACAGGGAAGCAGTCCACGAAGCCATGGACGCCCGTGACGGCCTCTCCCCCGACTTCCTCTCCAACAGCGACATGGTCAGCGAGATGGGTCAGGTTGATACCAAGGCCGTCTGGAGCCTCCTCGACTCCCACGGCACCCAGACCATGATGCGTGGAGTCCTCGGCGACGCCGCTCAGCTCGCCGACTACGACACCGTCAAGGCCCGCATGAAGAGCAGCCGCTACACCATGGACTTCCAGAATGGCGTCAAGTTCGACATGGCCGTCGTCATGTCCGACACCCTCACCGCCGCCACCGCAGCCACTCTGATGAAGGGAGTCGCCCTCATGCGCAAGACCTCCGGCTCCCCGCTCGAAAAGTCCGCGCTCGATTCGACCACCATCGACTCAAACGCAGGCGTACTCACCGTCGCCTACTCCTCCTCCGACAGCCAGTTCGCCAGCCTCCTCACCTCGCCGCTCTTCCAGTCTGTCGTCAAGTAACGCACCGCAGACAAGCGTCTCAAGCAACGCCCGGTTCTCCGCAGTCAAAGCGAAGAATCGGGCGTTTTATTTTGCCTTGCCGCACTCCTATCTGGACTTCGATCCCCTCTGCGGTTACACTTGCCGCGTACCCACACAACTTAAACGCTCCATCGCACGGCAGACACCGGCACGCGCCTAAACCACGCGGCCTGGTCTTTCTCTATCAAGATCTTGTTTCACAAAAATGCCTGTCCGGGCTTTTTTTGAGACATAAAACCTGCATTGTTCGTCAACCCTTGAACTCTCACCGAATCTGGAGGCTCTGCCGCCTATGCGCCGTTTCCGTTCCGGCTGTACGTTCGTCGCTCTTTTCCTGACCCTCACCTCCACCCTGCTCGCCCAGTCCACCGTCACCACCCCCGAAAAATTCTTCGGCTTCCAACTCGGCGCCGACCGCAAGATGGCCCGCTGGGACAAAATCGTCGAGTACTACAACCTCATCGAAAAGCAGAGCGGCGGCAAGATGAAGGTCATCAACATGGGCCCCACCATGAACGGCAATCCCTTCCTCATGGTCATCATCACTTCGCCCAAAAATCTCGCCAACATCGACACCATCAGAAAAAACAACCTCACCATCGTCCATCCCGGCACAACTCCCGAAGCCGAGATTAAAAAACTCGTCGCCACGGGAAAGGTCATCGAAGTCCAGTCCATGAGCATGCACGCCACAGAAATCGGCGGCACCCAGATGGCCCCCGAACTCGCCTACGACCTCATCACCCGCACCGACGAGGAGGCCCAGCGCATCCTCGACAACACTGTCCTGATCGAAGTCCCCTGCTTCAATCCCGACGGCGAGATCATGGTCACCGACTACTACAACTCCACCCTCGGCACTCCCTACGAGGGCTCCAACTATCCCTCCCTCTACGCCAAATACATCGGCCACGACGACAACCGCGACGCTCTCCTCACCTCCATGAACGAGAGCCAGTACATGGCCAAGCTTCTCTTCACCGACTGGCGCCCCGAGGTCTACGTCGACCATCACCACCAGGGCAGCTACGGCGCGCGCATCTCGCTCCCGCCCTACGCCGAACCCATCCGCCCCTACGGCGACCCCATCATGTGGCGCGAGATCGCCTGGTACGGCTCCCAGATGGCCTACAAGGAAACCGAAAACGGCTACACCGGAGCCATCAACAACGCTATCTACTCCGGCTGGGGACACTTCGGCTTCCACTGGATCACACCCTTCCACAACATCGACGGCATGCTCACCGAGTCCGCTTCCGCCAAGCTCGCAACTCCCCTCTACATCCTGCCCGAGCAACTTCAGGGCGGCGCGCGCAACCTGCCCAAGTACGAAGCCGAGACTATCTTCCCCGACCCATGGCCGGGCGGATGGTGGCACCTCCGCGACATCGTGAACATGCAGAAGACCGCAGCCTGGGCCGCCCTCGACCTCGCCGCCCGCAATCACGAAACCGTGCTCTGGAACGCCTACCAGAAAGCCAAAAACCAGACCGCTCGCGGCGCAGCGGCCGACACCCCCAACTACGTCATCCCCACGCTGCAGTACGATCCCATCACCGCCAACTTCCTCGTCCAGAAGCTGCTGGTCCAGGGCATCGACATCAAGCAAGCCACCAAACCCTTCATCGCGGCCAACGGACAATCCTATGACGCTGGCTCCTACATCATCTCCCTCGCCCAACCCAAGATGGGCCTCATCCGCAACCTTCTCGATCGCAACTTCTTCCCCGATAACGACTGGACTCGCGATAAAGAAGGCAATCCCATCCGCCCCTACGATCTCTCTACCGATGACGTTGCCGAGTTCATGGGCGTCCGCGTCGACCATGTAACCGGCCCGCTCAACGTCGAAACCAAACTCATCACCGAAGCCCCAACCACACCTGGCAAAGTCGCAGCAGGTTCGTCCGGTTATCTTCTCAGCGGCAAACTTGACGCCTCCTACAAGGCCGTCAATCTACTCCAGGCAAAAGGGGTCGCCATCAGCCGAGTAGTCAAGCCGGTCGACGGAACCGCGCTCGGCGATTTCGTAGTAGCCAAAGGCTCGGAGTCTGATCTGACCACGATTGCCAAGACCGTTGGCGTCGACTTCGCACCCGCGCCAGCCATCCCCGCGGACAGCACCGCCGCACTCAAATCCAAGCGCGTCGGCCTCTACCAGCACTACTACGGCGGAAACGTCGATGAAGGTTGGACCCGCTGGCTGCTCGAGCAGTGGGGTTACAACCCAACCAGCCTCCTCGATCCCGAACTCAAGAAGGGCGATCTCAACGCAAAATTCGACGTCATCATCATCCCGGATGACTCCACCTCCACCCTCACCGGCGAACCTGCTGCCGCCGGCGGCGCACGTCGCGGCGGTGGCGGCGGCGGCGAGGGCTTCGGGCGCAACCCCACGGACTACGCGCCCGAGTATCGCAGCGGCTTCGGCGAAGAAGGTGTCAAGGCGCTTCGAGACTTCGTCCAGAAGGGCGGCACCATCGTCACCCTCGGCACGGCGAGCGATTTCGCCATCGACAAGCTCGGCGTCCACGCGCGCAACATCGTAGGCGAACTCCCCACCAAGCAGTTCTGGTGCCCGGGATCAACGCTCAAAGTCGATGTCGACCCCACCAACCCTCTCGGTTACGGCATGCCCAAAGAGAGCCTCGCGCTCTACCTTCAGGGCGACCCCGTCTTCCAGATCACCCCAACCAACAACAACGAGCGCTACTCCGTCGTAGTCAACTACGGAAATCGCGACATCCTGCAGAGCGGCTGGCTCGTCGGCGAAGGCAACATCACCGGCAAAGCGGCCATGATCTCCGCCGAGATGGGCAAAGGCAAAGTCATCCTCATAGGCTTCCGAGCCCAGCACCGGGCCCAGACCTACGGAACCTTCAAACTCTTCTTCAACAGCATCACCAACTGACACCAGCTCGTCGCCTCAGTCACTCCATCGGGTGGCCCATCCTTCACAGTCTCATCGTGAAGGGTGGGCTGCCTTTGCCCTCGCGATCACGTCCTCTGCCCTGGCTTTTGCCCCCAAAGTCATTCCCATACCCTTAAAAAAGTGTCATCCTGAGCGAAGCGCAGCGAAGTCGAAGGATATGCATTTGCTTTTGCCCGTCGGCGTGTCACGCGTCCACAACTTGCCAAGAAATCTGTCCCAGAAATCAAAACGCCCTACCCCTGCGATTCACCAGCCGGGATAGGACCGGAGGGATCGTTTTGACCGCCACACAGAAACTGTTATCCCAACAGAAGATGAACATCTGACTGACAAGCTGATGACATCTCCTCAGCTTGGTGAGCCTTAAACTTGCCTTGTACCTGTGATTGTTCAGGCCCATACCAGTCCTGTATCGGAAGCACAGGGCAGCGAGTCAGTGAAAGGAAGAAGCCTGTCGTCTACAGAAAATGCCGAGCATATGTTGACCCAGCTCCTTGAAGCCGAAAAGGCGACGACGTGCGGACAGGAATCCAGGCAAACTTACTTCGACATGCACAAAGCCCGGTTTGCGGAGATCCTGCAGGTATGCCGGACCTATGTTCCCGACCCATCCGCCCGCGTACTCGACATCGGAAGAAGTGAGCTGACTGCGAACCTCCTCAATCACTATCGCAACGTCCACACCCTGGGGCTCGATCCTTCAATCGATGACGGCGGCCATCGCGAAGTCAGTGCAATGGACTCCGTCCCCCACATCACCTTTGATCTTCTCGATTCGCATAACGTCTCCCGCTGGCCCGACTGCGGCACCTTCGATCTGATCGTCTTCTCAGAGGTGATCGAGCACCTCTATGTGGCTCCGGAGTTTATACTCGCCCTCCTTCGCTCTTTACTTGCAGAAGACGGTGTTCTCATCTGCACAGCTCCCAACGCGGCTGACCTTGCCAAGCGTCTCCGGCTGGCATTCGGTCGCAACCCCTACGAACGCCTCCGGCTTTATGCAAATAATCCGGGACACGTTAGGGAATACACGCAGCAGGAACTCCGGGAAATCGCCTACAACGTCGGACTGACCTGCGCCAGTCACTCTTACTTCGATTGGGTTCACAACAAAGTTGGAAACCCAATCAAGGCTGCCGTTATGAAACTCCTTCGCGCGTATCCTCCCTTCCGCCCGTTTCAGCTCTGTGTGCTAACTCGCGCAAAGGCTGCTGCGGCAGGGCGAGGATGACCCGGCCATGGGGTGAGCTGAGATGAACCCCTCCCTCGCCACCGCGCCAGACCTACGGAACCTTTCAAACTCCTTCAACAGCATCACGAACCGATACCGGTTTCGCCTCAACTCTAAAAAGTGTCATCCTGAGCGAAGCGCAGCGAAGTCGAAGAGCTCGTCCTGAGCCTGTCGAAGCAATCTGCATTTGTTTTTGTCGTTTGGCAAGCCAAGCGTAACACTTGCCAATAAGTTATTCCCAAAACTCGTCCCACATCAATCACTTACAACTTTTTTCTCCAAAAACAACCCAAAAGCCGCTTGTCAAGCACTAATCCCACCTAACCCTATCTGAATCAAAGACATCCAAGTGGCATTTTAGTTACACTCAACCCGATATACTTAACTTATAGATCAGAGACAAGGAAAGCCCCGGACATTCTCCGGGGCTAACTCCTTTAGAAACAATATTTTGAGGATTAACCCATTTGTTATGAATATTTTGACCGAGATCGATTCAATAAACCATTGCCAATCAATCAATTACGCGCTACATAGGGGGAGGGGGGTACCCCCTGTAAGTTAATGGAGCTCTTACCTCATCAGACTAAACAGATCAGTCCCCCCCAGGGTGTTGATGACGCTCAGCAAAGCCTGATGTTGAGTCTCCGCCTGCGAAAGCTGACTCGCCACCGTGGCCGGATCGGCGGAGACCAGATTCCCCTGGGCTATCTGCAATTGCCCTTCGTCGGTCTGCGCAAAGGAATTGGTCGACTGGAGCCGGCTGAGAGAGTTATCCAACGTGCTGCGTTGCGTCGAGAGTTGTCCCAGTGCCGTAGTCAGGGATGATGTATCGGCAGTAAGGGTGGCCGACGCCGCACCCCCGGAAAAATCCGAGATGAGTTGGTTGAGAGCGCCCAGCACTCCCCCGCCGGCCGTACCGAAAACAGCCGACCCCGGAAGATTCACCTGAATCTTCTGTCCCGTGGGCGTCTCCACGAACTGCAGGTTGTTGTCGCCGTTGTAGACCGCTGTAGCGGGATTGGTCGCACTGTTCAAAGTAAAAGGAGGAGTAGAACCAACGCTTCCCCCAAACAAAAACTGGCCCTGGAAGCTCGTATTCGCCAGCGAAAGCACCTGATCGCGTATTCCGCTCAGCTGTTGCGCGATGCTGGCGATATCGCTCGCATTCAACGTCGCCCCGTTGTTGCCAGAGACCGCAACCGAAAGAGCCGTTGTCACCTGCGTCACCACATCGCCCAGCGTCGAGTCGGCAACCTGCAGCTGCGAGATCTCGCCCGAGGACGTCTGCACAAACGTATCGTCCGCGGCAATCGAGCTGCCGAGCAGGGTGCTCTGTGCTGCAGCAACCGGATCATCCGAGAGCGTCGCAACTCGCAGCCCGCTCGACAACTCGGAGGTCAGGGTATCTTCCGCGCTCGACGACTGGTCAAGCGCGGAGGTCAAATTCGCAACATAGTTCGGATCCACTCGCATGATGGTGCTCCTTAGTTTCAATCTTGGAATTCGAAGTTGGTTCATCGTCTAGGTCACAGTCGTCTCTACCCCAAGATTCAGAGCGCTGGCAAAGACGGAGTTGCCAATGTTGAAGACCTGAGCCGCGGCCTGATAAGCACGCTGATACTGGGTCAAGTTGGACGCTTCCTCGTCCAGCGAAACCCCGGAAAGTGAATCCTGCTGTGTCGTCAGTTGCGTCAGCGTCGCCTGCTGCGCAGTGTTATCGCTCGTCGCCGCCGCCGTGTCACCGCCGATCTGGTCAAGGAAGGAGGCCAGAAAACCCGAAGCCGTCTGTCCGCCCGCAATCGCCGCCGTCCCCAGGTTCGCCAGCGCCAGCGCATTGGTGTTCCCCGCAGACCCCTCGCCGGGACCGGCCGCCGCTACCGCATTCGGGTCCGTCGTCGCAACCTGGATCTGCGCTGCAGCACCGCCACCCGAAGCTGGGGAAAAGCTGAACAGTGCACCGCCAACATTACCGTTGCCATCAAGTCCCAGGGCATTCTGCTGGTTCACCTGCGTGCCGATGTCGCTGGCGAGACTGTCGAGCGAACTCTGGTAACCAGGCAGTATCTGGTCACGAACCTGTAGCGCTCCGCCCAGATCGCCGCCCGAGGTAGTCGAAGTAATATCCTGCCCACCGGCCAGGATGTGGGTAGCTCCGGCCACCTGCGTCGTGCCAAGCGCAAACGACTGGCCGCCGCTGACCAGCACTGCGCCGCCGGTAGTCGTAAGGGTGATGCCGTTCTGCTGGTTCGAAATCTGATCCAGACCTACCAGCTGCGACAACTGCGTGATCGCCAACTGCCGCTGGTCCTCGAGTGTGCCCGCATCGGAGTTCGGGCTCAGACTCGTGATCTGCGCATTGAGCGACGCGATCGTCGTCGTCAGCGCGTTCACCTGGCTGACGTCGCCGGAGACCTGCTGATTGAGGTTAGAAGACACCTGCGTGAGTTGACTCGATGCCGAATTGAAGACGCTGGCAAGCGTGTTGGCCGCCGCCAGAACATTCTGGCGGGTCGAAGTATCGGAAGGATTGCTGGTCAGAGAAGAGAGTGCGCTGAAAAAAGAGTTGATAGCCGTACCCACATCGGTCGAACTGGCAGAACTCGCCGTCGAACTCAGACCAAAGATGTTCTGAATCTGTTGCAATGCCGATTCAAGCGCGCCGGACTGGGCCTGCACCTGAGTCTGTTGCTGCACCTGCTGGTCCAGGACCAGGCTCCTCTGCGAGCTGGCCGTTGCCGTAACGCCGTCCCCGACGCTGCCACCGCTAAGCGTCACTTCATCGGCGGCCTGAAAGTTCACGACCTCGCGCGTATACCCTGCCGTGTTCTGGTTCGCGACGTTATTCGATGTCACGTTCAGGGCCTCCTGATCAGCCAGCAAGGCCTGACTGGCAATATCCAACAACGACGTAATTGTTCCCATAGATTCCTCAAACTTCATGAAAGAAGACGTAAAGATGCATCACGATCAACCTGACCGTTCGAAAGACAAATTCAAGAAACCTTTAGCGAGCGATAGAGAAGCTCAATCCAGAAGTGACTGGATTATCTTTTCCGCCACATCGGACGACGAAACGTTGTAGCTGCCTTCAGCGATCGCCTGTTGCAAGGCTGCGACCTTGGTAGTCCTTACATCCGAACCCTCAAGAGCCTGGGCAACTATGCCGCCGGCGGAACTAAGGCTCGCTTCGTCAGCACGATCCACACTTGCGGCAGATCCACTGACGTCGGGTGTGCTGGTGGGTGCCGCCGGCTTCGACTCAGATAACGAGATCGAATTCACCGCCGCCTGCAGACTGCCGATTCCGCTTGTATAACTCATGGTGAACCTCCGTCTACTTGACTCTATCGGCCTCGGATTCCCGAACTTTAGTACTTGAGGTTTTCTTTTCGGAATTTCTTTCCTGTTCGAGCGTTACCTTCGACACAATCTGCTTTGCAATCCCGAAACCGCCCCCCTTCGAGATCGCCTTCGCGACTGCCTCGGTGCCGAAGCTACTGATCGAATCTGTCGAAGAGTCATCGCTCTTCTCATCTTCGCCCCAACTGTTCTGGCCATGTTGCATCGGCTTCAACAACTCCTGCAACATCGTGGCCTCAAACTGCTGAGCTGCATCGACCAGCTTGGCCTGCTTCGCTTCATCCAAAGCAGTCATTGTCTGGCCCGCAATATCCGAGCTGATTCTCATAGCACCTCAATCTCTGCTTCCAGCGCACCAGCCGACTTCATGGCCTGGAGGATCGAGATAACATCCCGCGCCGAAGCACCGATTGTCTGAAGACTGCGCACGAGATCATCCACCGTTGCACCCTGCTTCAGCTCGATCCGATTCACCGGCTTATCCTGCGCCTCGATCCTCGTCTGCTGAACGACCTGTGTGGTTCCGCTAGACGAGAAAGCATTCGGCTGCGAGACCTGGAATTCGCTAACGACATTGACCGCAAGCCCTCCATGCAGGATCGAAACCGGCTGCAGGACAACTGTTCCCCCGATGACAACAGTTCCAGTCCGTTCGTTCACCACAACCTTCGCCCGGGGGAAAACCGGAACCTCGATCGACTCAACCTCTGCCAGGAAAGCGGGGACATCCTCGCCGTTGGCGACGGATAGCTCGATCCGCCGGCTGTCGAGAACGTGTGCAACCTTGCGCCCCAGCGTCTGATTGACTGCGAGCGCTAAAGCTTCAGCGCTTCGAAAGTCAGCATCGTCAAGGAGGAGAGAGAATTGATTCTTGCCTTCCAACTCGAGGGGGACTCCATGTTCCACGATCGCTCCAAATGGAACCCTGGCCGTGTTGGGATGGTTGAATTGCTTCACATTTCCGTTCGCTGTAACCGAATAACCGCCCACAACGAGCGAGCCCTGTGCCTGCGCATAGATATTTCCGTCTGCTCCATAGAGCGGAGTCATCAACAGCAACCCGCCCTCAAGGCTCCTGGCGTCGCCCGCAGATGACACTGTTATGTCTAGCTTTGTGCCGGACCTCGCGAAAGGCGGCAACGTTGCGGAGACAAAAACCGCCGCCAAGTTCTGGACGCGGATCGAAGACGCGGGAACACTCACTCCCATTCGCAGTAGCGTTGCCGCTAGTGTCTGGATAGGAAAGGTTGTTTGTTGGCTATCGCCTGTGCCTTGCAGGCCGACAACAATTCCGTAGCCAACTAATTGGTTGTCTCGGATGCCCTCGATCGAGGAGATATCCTTGATGCGCGCTTGCCTCGCCACAATGGGAGGATCCGAAGCACAAACACTGAGGGTAAAAGTGGCCAGCGTTACAAGAATAAGTACATCACGAACGCGCGAGTTGCTGGTGAGCATAATTGCTTTCGATGCTCCCGATTTTTTTACTTCAAAGTGCATAACTCTCCACTAGAAAATCAGTATCTTTTGAAGTAGGCGAACCAGAGCATTTTGGCGATGGGTGTAATCGTTAATGATTCCCTTACCGCGTACTTCCAGCTCAAGACTTGAGATGGCGGTCGATAGGACTTGATTTTGCTGAGAGATGTCTTCAGGACGAACTAACCCACGCAAAACGATTGTCTGAGTTTGCTGGCTGAATTCCACTTGTCTGGCAGCTTCGACTACCAGCATTCCGTTTGGAAGCACTTCAATGACTTGCCCTCCGAAGGTTGTGCTCAAACTCGAATTGGTGGCGCTCGTACCCTGTGCATTTAGCGCAGCCGATGAAGTTTGGTTAATCAAATTTTGCAAGGCATTCCCCGGGTGCAAAGTTCCCATCAGGGCTGAGATTGAGGAACTCGCGTTCGAAGCGCGCGAATTTTTGACGGTTCCATCGGTAGACGCGGCCAGGCTCTCAGAGACAACAACTGAGATGAGATCGTGAGGTCGCATAGCGCGAACATCCGTTGTCATGCGTGTGAGCCGTCCACTGTCCGTCCATATAGATCCAGGAGCAGCCTGAATATTGGAGTTCTCGGCCCGCACTCTTTCTAGATAAGAAGAGAGGGATGCCGCGGCAACGTTTGGCTTTGATTCTGTTAGCTTGCGGATAGGGTTCGATTGGGCGTGAAGAGCCGACGAGCTACCGGGCATCGCCAGAGCGACGGCAAGGAGCTTTATGATAGACGAACGCACTGCCAATGACTCTGTCATGGTTGTATCTCCACGTTTCCAGGTCCACGAACCGTTCCTGAGAGATGTTCGGGGGGTGAGGCATTGCTATACGCCGGCCGCAAGATCCGCACTCGTATCTTTTGACCGAGCGCGCCATCTTCCTCGGCGACTCCTGCAACTTCGATACGCAAGAGGTTCTCGTTCTTCCAAGCGCGTATCGTTTCACCGATGTGCACCGTTGGCTTTAATGGAGCGTCGGTGCTGGAGACTCGTCCTGGACATTGAGGCCACTGGAACGTCCCGGTGTTGTCGACGGGGAGGGCAATGACTGGCCATTCCGAATGCTCACAACTGATCAACATCGCCCATCTCTTTCCAAGTACTGGGTCTGACTGGATACTTGATACACGATAGGCACTAAGGTCGCTTTGGGCTGCGCTCAGAGAGGCAGACGCGTGATCCTGTTGAGCGGAACTGGTCATCGTTCCCACGCAGAGGAATGAGCCGAGATATCTGAGGAGCAAGCAGGTATGGCTCTTCATTCGCCCTTACCGGACCAGGCCGTTGATCTGGGAGTACATGTCGTCGGCTACGTGGATCACCTTGGAGTTACTCTCGTAGGCGCGTTGGGCGAGGATCATCTGCACGAACTCGGCAGTGACGTCTACGTTGGAGTTCTCCAGATAGCCTTGCTGCAGAGTGCCCATTCCGCTCGTTCCACCTGGAGCATCGGTGATGGGATTGCCGGAGGAAGCGGTCTGTTCGAGGAGGTTGCTGCCGACGGAGTTCAAGCCTCCGGGATTGGCGAATGTGGCGAGCTGCATCGTGCCGAGTTGGGCTGGGTTTGTTTGTCCCGGAAGTGTCGCTGTAATGACTCCGTATTGAGAGATGGTGATTGAGGTTGCGTTTGAGGGGATGGTGATCGCGGGGAGGATTGTGTCTCCGTCGGCGGTGACGATTGTTCCCTGATTGTTCATGTGGAAGTTGCCTGCTCGCGTGTAGGCGATTGTTCCGTCGGGTCTGGATACCTGGAAGAAGCCTGCGCCTTGGATGGCGATGTCGAGCGTGTTTCCGGTCTGGTTGAAGTCGCCTTGCGTCATGATGACTTCGCTGGCTGCTGACTTAGTTCCGAGACCGACCTGAAGGCCAGCGGAGAGCGTCTGCTGAGTCTGCGCGGAGCCGGGAGTAATGAGGTTCTGGTAGATCATGTCCTCGAACTGAACCTGGCGCTGACGAAATCCTGCGGTTGCTGAATTGGCGAGGTTGTTCGCGATGGTGTCGAGATTGGTCTGTTGTGCGGCCATTCCGCTTGCTGCTGTGTATAACGCTCGGATCATTTCGTGCTCCTTTTCAGGTGGATGTGCGAGAGTTGGGCGATGATTGCTCAGACTCTGGGAATGTCTTCGGAAGCTGTCTTGTCGAAGTCGTTGTTGAAGACGCTTAGCGCTTTCTGCATCATCTCGGCTTGTCGTTGAACAAGGACCAATTGCATCGTTCCGTGAATTGCGTCTTCGTTCGCGCCTTCGACTGAGCCTTGTTCGACCGAAGCGTTTGCGGGAACTGGTTTTGCTCCGTTTGCGGAGAAGCGATTCGCGCCTTCTGCGGTGAGAACTGATTTTTCGGGGAAGTCGAAGGTGCCTACCCGGCCTACGACGGCGTTGCCATCGGCTGTAGATACGGAGATGCTGCCGTCTGGCGAGACGTATACGGAGCCGGTGGGAATGGTGATGGGTCTCTGGTTGGGGTCGAGGACGGGCTCGCCCTGAGCCGTCTGGAGGACTCCGGTGGAGGAGCGGGAGAAGGCGCCGTCGCGGGTGTAGCGGATGCCGTTCGCGGTCTGGATGGCGAAGAACCCCTGGCCCTGAAGGGCGAGGTCGAGGGGATTGCCTGTGGACTTGATCTCTCCTTGTCCGAGGTCGAGGGTGTTGCCGCCGAGGACGCCGAAGCCGTTGACGGACTGTCCGACCTGGGAGGCGGTTTCGGGGTCCTGATCGATGCCTCCGGCAAGGACTCCACTGAAGTAGTCGCGCTGGGCGCGGAAGCCTGCGGTTCCCGCGTTGGCCAGGTTGTTGGCCGCGGTGTCGAGCGCCTGAGTGCGCGACAGGAGTCCTGTATATGCTGCGTAGAGTCCGCTGTCCATGCCGGAGGTTTATGCAGTTGGGTGGCCGAAGTCGGCGAGGTGCGGGTTAGAGGATGCTAAGGCGGAAGCGGCTCAAGGTTGGGAGGAGCGCTGCCGATAGGGAACTCAGACCGGATGCGGTCGGGATGCTGAGTTTGGGAGGATCGGGTTGCGAGCACTCATAGTGGATGATTCGGCGGTGATGAGGAAGGTGATCGAGCGCGCGCTGCGACAGGCGGGACTCGAGCTTAGTGAAGTGTTGCAGGCCTCGAACGGCGAGGAGGCGTTGCAGCTTCTGCGTGGGAGTCAAGGCGAATCTGCTCCGCTGTCGCTGATTCTGAGCGACATCAATATGCCGGTGATGGACGGATTGCAGTTTCTGGAGACGAGGCGGCAGGAGAACCTTGCTCAGGGAGTTCCGGTTGTGATGATTACGACTGAAGGTAACGAGTCGTTTGTGCTGCGGGCCATTGCCGCGGGCGCTCAAGGTTACATCTGCAAGCCGTTTACTGCGGAGCAGGTGAAGGCTCGTGTGTTGCCGTTGCTGCGTGTGGCTTAGCTGATTCGCGGTTGCATTCTTGGATTTCAAATTTGGAGCGGGAAGAGGTTGGTGTGACGAACGTGCAGGATGAGGCAATGAACCGGCTCGATTCCGCGGTCTCGGAGGTGTTTGAGACGATGCTGGAGCGAAGCTGCGACCCGATGGAGGGCGAGGTGGACACGGTTGAAGGAAAGATCGTGGCGAGGATCCAGTTTACGGGCGCTGTGGCCGGTGAATGCCTGCTGTATGCGAGCCAGGCGACGGCTTCGATTACGGCTGAGGCGCTGCTGGGAACTCCGTCGGAGCCGCACGACCCGATGGTCGACGATGCGATTGGGGAACTTTGCAACATGATCGCCGGCGGATGGAAGAGCAAACTCGCGTCTCCGGATTCGAATTGCTCGATCTCTACCCCTGCCGTGACTCGCGAGGGGCTGGATGGATACAAGACGCAGTTTGGGACTAAGTTCAGCCGGAATTACTCCTTTCAGGGGAATGTCTTTGGGGTTGTATTGGCGTTTTGAAAGGGGGGGTACCCCCCCTCACCTATGTAGCGGGCAAATTATTGATTCGTAATGGTTTATGTGTCGAGATATTGGGTAAAATATTCATAACAAATGGGTTAAGCCTCAAAATATTGTTTCTAAATGAGTTAGCCCCGGCGGGTGGCCGGGGCTTTCCTTTTTTCTGATCTTATAAGTTAATTATATCGGGTTGAATGAAACTAAAATGCCACTTGGATCTATTGCGGTTTGTTGGAGTTAGGTCATTTCTGGGCTTGACAAGCGATTTTTGGGCAGAAAATGGCAAAAGAAAATTACGGCGACGATAACGTCAATAGAATGAGTCGTTTGGTTGAGCAAGGGTTCCTCACATAAGGTACGCTGGACTTGCCGTGACAGGGCAGTGCAGTGGTGCATCTATTTGAGTATTGGCGCTGTTTGGCTCGCTTTATCCATTCCTACTCAGGGCTTGGTACCTACGCAGATAGAGACCGGACTATCCTCCGGCCCCGGATCAACTGAAACCCCGCTAACGCCATGTTCATCGGCGGGCAATATCTTAGAGGGGAGATTGAGTATCAACGCGCCAGCGGCCTGCATGGTTTTTGGCAGGCTTTGGGTAGGTGTAGAGCGTAAAACTTCCAATGCTTGGTTTGACTTGGCACCCACCTCGATTCCTGTGCGTACGCATACAGGCACGGCGTCCTTGCGGTCTTGGCTAAAAACGTTAAAAGTACGTGATTCCCAGATTGTGTGATGCGGGTTGTTTTCTAATCCAGCCAGCCTTTTGCAAGATCCCATCGACCACTTTTGTGAACTGGATGGACTCGTCTTCTTGGGAAACGCTGACAGTGTATTCCGTTCCCTTGAACGGAATAAGTGCGGCGATTAGTTCATTAGTCTGGACAAGTGATCGCGGTGTCTTGATGGCACTAAGTTTAGCCTCTGCTACGGCTTCTCGCTGTGTCGAGTCTGCCAAGCGTTGCTCAGCATCAGCCAGTCGTGATACCGCATCTGCGGCTTGCTTCTTGGCAGATACGATATCCGACTCAAGAGAGTCAGCTTCTTTTCTCGCGCCACTGGCAAGATTCACGGCATTAGTGGCCGATCCCGTTGCTGAGGTTGAAGATTTCGCTGCTTCCTTAGCAGAATCTTTTGCATTCCCTGCTTCGCGTATGGCTGAAGCAGCATTGTTTTCCGCTGCGGTGATTTGGTCTGATTCGTGTGCTCGGAGCAAAGCATCCGCATCTGATACTTTTACTTCGGCAAATGTCTCGATAACAATGCCGACAACAATGATGAACAAACCCACCGTAGCCAGGGGAACAATCCAACTCTTCTTCTCCTCAGTGGTCTCTTCTTTTTCTACATCTCGAAATTTCAGTAACCACCACCGTTTGATCGTGACGAATGTTTCAGGTGCCTCCATAGCGCATCCCGCTGCTACGGCATATCCGGCATATTTCACCACAGAAAACCACCACGAGCTTGCCGATTCAAGCGACAATCGCACCGTATCTACAGCGTCAGAAGACCCATTTAAGGCGATCATGTTAAAAAGAGAGAAGGACACAAAGGGACTCCGCACGGTAATGTGTCTACTGGGACTGATATTAGTCTGTGAGGCAGTGTACGTCTTTGCCTTCAAGAAGATGTAGGCTTATTTTAAAGGTTTATGAGTCCAACTTCAAAGCTGACCGACGAAGAGAACAGAACGGTTAACGCGCCGTCCTTATCCCGTCTGCCGACATTCAAGAGAAGATGAAGCCGAAGCTTTCGATGGAGACTTTTGCGCTGGCATGAGCGCGTTGGGGAGCGGGCAGGTAGACGACGGTGATTTCATTAAATCGGTGGAGAGTTGTTGATTGCGGGATGGGGAATCGCAGCACTTCTTCTACTGGTGGGCGGTTCAATGGGATCTGATCGGCTTTGCTGGATGCGATGGTTCGCTCGGCAAGGTTCTGAGTGGGTTCTCCGACGGAATCTGAGTCTGCGAGACGAATGCCGAGAGCTATGACCCACTGACAATTCAGGGCGAGGCGTTTGAGACGTATGTCAAAGCGTATCGGGCACCTGGCGCGATACGCGGCGCCATGGAGGACTATCGCGCCAACGCTTTCGATGTCGCTCAGGATAACGCCGATGCTTCAGTTAAGATCGCTTGCCCGGTAATGTCGCTTTGGGGGCGCGATTTGAAATTAGTCGGCGAGATGTTCGATATGCCTCGTGTGTGGGCGGAGATGGCAAGCAATCTCGTCACTCACGCCATTCCTGAATGCGGGCATCTCCCTCATGAGGAGAAGCCTGAGGAGATCAATCGTCTCCTGATCGACTTCCTCGCAGGCTGGAAAAGGCTGATCGCAATCAGAAACCGCTACATCGCATTTTCACGCACAGCGACTGTTCTCCGACCGTACCTATCCCACGCGACCATCGCCTGTGGCATTTAGCGATTGGCGATGCGACGGAAGAGCGGCGGTACTACAGGAACATGTGATTGTTTTGCCGGGATGTGATTGCTACTCTTTGGCTGATAGATTTCGCACCGCCTGCCTTCCTGAACCTGGGAGTGATTGACAAGTCGAGCGCGCGTGGACTCTGCGCATTTCGAAGTGAAGTTACTGTCTCAAGATTGAAGATTTGGGAGCGAATAGATGACGACGAAAGCACCTGTTGTAGTTATTGTTGGCGGTGGATTTGGCGGGCTAGCTGCAGCAAAGAATTTAAAGTGCTCGCCGGTCGACGTGCTGCTCATCGATCGCTCCAATCATCACGTCTTCCAGCCCCTTCTATATCAGGTGGCAACTTCGGTACTGGCCTCCGGTCAGATTGCATCGCCCATCCGCAGCCTCCTGGCTGAGCAGGCAAACGCATCGGTCATGCTCGGCAGCGTGACCGGGGTCGATGCAGCTTCAAAGCAGGTCATCGTGGATGCCGACGACAAGGTCGGAATCCGGATCAGCTATGACTATCTGATTCTTGCGACTGGGGCGACTTACAGCTACTTCGGCCATGACGAATTCGCCGCGTTCGCGTCGGGACTCAAGACCCTGTCGGACGCTGAATCTCTCCGGAACCATTTACTGGAAGTCTTTGAGAAAGCTGAGATCGAAGACGATCCAGATCGGCGCAGGGCTCTGATGACCTTTGTGATGGTCGGCGCAGGACCGACCGGTGTCGAGATGGCGAGCGCGATTGCAGTCATGACTGAATCCACATTACGAAAAGACTTCCGTCGAATCGCTCCGGAGGCAGCCCACATCGTTCTTGCGGATATGGCGTCGCGTCCACTCGGCACCTTTTCCGAGAAGCTGTCTGAGGCTGCGCGGCAGCGGTTGGTGGCGCTCGGTGTCGATGTCCGTCTTGGACAGCCGGTCCAGGCAATCGACGGAGACGGTGTAGTGATTGGGGACGAGCGCATTCAAGCAAAGACGGTAGTGTGGACGGCCGGCGTTGCTCCTTCGCCGGCGGGAAAATGGCTGGGATGTGGAGTGGACCGCGCGGGCCGCGTTCGAATTCAGCCCGACCTTAGTATTCCCGATCATCCGGACGTTTTTGTTGTTGGAGATACTGCATCGCTCGATCAGGACGGGCGGCCACTCCCTGGAGTCGCGCAGGTTGCGATGCAGCAAGGGAAGTATGCTGGCTTGTCCATCTTCCGCAAGGTGATGGGCCATCCTCCCTCGCCACCATTTCGTTATTTCGATAAAGGCAACCTTGCCGTTGTTGGCAAGAATTTCGCAGTGCTGCAGAGCGCCGGAATTCAACTCAGTGGATTTATGGCCTGGCTCGTGTGGTCTCTCATCCACATTCAATTCCTGGCGGAGGGCAGCTTGAGGTTCAGCGTCTTCCTGCAATGGATATGGACCTATCTGAGCGGCAAGCGCGGTGCTCGGCTGATCATCCGCCAGCGGTCGGGGAGTTAAGTCAATCGAAGGGCTTCTATATGACAATCGAGAAGGCAAATGCACTGCTCGCCAAAGGCGATGGGTGAACGAGTCGGAACCGCGAAATCGGATGGACCTCGAATAATTTACTGAGCCAGCGCGCGTACCTTCTCCAGTCCCGTCTTCTCGTTCACGAATCGAGCGTTCGTCAAGAATCGAGTAGTCAGGTAGATCGCGGGAACAAGAAACACTAAAGACCCAAATACCCACATGAAAGCACCCGCTGCGATCTGGTCCTTTATCGCGTCGATTCCGAAGGGCCGTTCGACAGCTCCATAGCTTGGGTAGAGCAACCGCCCGGAAAAACACAGGAATGCTGACACGCCAGTGTTTACAAAATCCGCGGTCAAAAGGTATGGAATGATCATCCAAGAGTTCAATCGGCGTTGTGCCGGCCAGGGTTGCATGATGGGCCACCAATAGATGAGACTCGTGGCAAAGAAGCAGAAATGCTCGAAGTTGTGCCAGTTTTCCGAGGCCAATGCGAATTCGTAGGCTTTCGGAATATGCCAGCCAACATAAGTGAGGTTCATCGCGAGCCACGCAATTGGCAGGCGGGAAAAGAGTTCCTGAACGCCGTGCGTGACCGAAGACCGAAAGATGGGTCCGCCGATCGAACGAACGATCGGTCTCGGTAGCCCGCGCAGCATTGGGACGAACGGGCACCCTAACACAATGAGCGGAGGAGCCACCGACATCAGCACGAAGTGTTGAGCCATGTGCATGAAGAGCAATGTTTCGCTGTAAGTATCGAGCGACGAAGAAACCGCCAGGAAAATGGCGAATAGTCCCGTAAGGAAGGAGATGAGCCGCCACTCAGAGACCAGCTCTGGTCGAGTGCGCCTAAGGGCAAGCCATCCTCGCACATAAATGAAGCCCACAGCCACGAGGGTGCCCGTGACTGCGGGAGGGATGTCCCAATCGGTAATTAGACTCAGCCAGGAAGTATTCAACTAACCTCCCTTACGGTTTGGGAGCGGGCTCTGCCATGGCTGCCTGACGAGATCCATCTGCGGCCGCTGGTTGATTGAGGGGATGCAGGGTTCCCAGAAACTGAACCAGTGCCGTGGTCTCGGAGGGGCTTAGGTTCTTGCCATACGCCGGCATGTTGCCTCCGCCCTGAAGGACCTGCCGGATCAGTTGGTCCTCCGTGAGGCGCGTCGCGACCAGATCCAAAGCGGGGCCCCGCATTCCACCGACACCCGCAATCGAGTGGCAATTACGGCATTGTTTCGACTGAAAGAGGATAGCGCCTTGTCGTTGGAACGGGCTGAGATCGTGCGTGTAACGGGCGGGGATAGGGGGGCCGCCGCTCCATGCATTCATCTTCGGGCTCCAGGGAGTGAAGGTCCCAAGGTGCGTTAGCACGCCCCATGCGAGGGCGATCGTCGTCAACATGATGATTGCAATCGGTCGCTTATGCCAGCTCTTCTCACCTTCACCCGCGTAAAACGGAAGGGCCACAAGTCCTGCGATTCCCAGCACTGGGGCGATCAGGAGAAAGGGTGTCTCCAGGCTGGGAGGAAGATAAGACAATACTGCGTAGAGCCAGAGGAAAAAGAAATCGGGTTTTGGGGCAGTCTGAATGATCGTAGGATCCGGTTGACCTCCAGGTCCGTAGGGACCGAGCACGGCTGCGCAAACGGCGACCGCGGCGAGGATGGCCGCTGAGAAGAAGGCGTCCTTCCACACAGCTCCGGGTACGAATGGCCGACCATCCTTCTTCGTCAGTTCGTGGTATTCCGTGAGGTACGTACCGCGACGAACGATGCGGCCAGGCATCGGCCATTCGTTGATGCCGAGCTTGACGACCATCCACACGTGAAGACACGCGAACGCCAACAGCATTCCTGGAATAACGAAGACATGAAATGCAAAGAACCGGGAAAGTGTTGCGCCGGCGATGATAGGACCGCCTAACATCATGTGGACCGCTGTACTGCCGATGAACGGCACACGGCTCGCAATGGATGCTCCAATGCCGAGACCCCAGTAGGCGTCCTGATCAAAGCGCAGAACCTGGCCGGTAAATGCCATGCCGAGTGTCATCAGCAGCAGGAAGACGCCGAGAATCCATGTGAGCTCTCTGGGGAATTTATATGCACCGAAGAGGAAGACCTGAGCCATGTGGATCAACACAACGGCGACCATAAAGTTCGATCCCCAACCGTGCATCGCGCGCAGGAACCAGCCAAGAGTCAATTGGTGATTCAGAACGTTCAAGCTGCTCCATGCCTGCCCGGCAGATGGTACATACACCAACGCAAGCAGGATTCCTGTCACAATCTGAAGCATCAGCAGGGCAAAGGCAGCACTGCCGAAGACGTAAAACCAACTGGCGGTCTTGTTTGGGACAGGGTGAAGAGCCATCTCTTTGATGGGCTCGCCGAGCTGCAGACGGCTATCGAACCATGTGTAGAGAGTCTTCAACCGGCGCATGGCGATCCTCCCTGAGCATTTTCAATCTGAACCAGCTTGGCTGTGTTGGAGAGAGTTGGCATTTGACCGGCGTTGATCTGAAGGGCGCCATCAACGATCTTGTTGTCGTAGGTGAATAAGCCTCGCTCCGGTGGACCGGAGGCTCTGGTTCCGTCCGCATAGTAGGCGCCGCCGTGGCAAGGGCACATGAACAAGCCCGATTGCGGAAACCAGCGAACCGGGCACCCCAGGTGGGCACAATTGATGGCGAACACCTGAAATTCTTTTTCGGTGATACGACGTACCCAGCAGGCGACTCGATCGGTTTCGCCATCCCATGTACGGCTCACCGGATTCGTGAACTTCGCGAGACGTGTCTCACCGACAGGGAATGTATCGACAGCCCCCAGTGGTACCCATGACTTGTACGCGTCGTCAGACTTTACTGGCGAGAGGAGATATTTCACTACGGGCACCGCAACAGCAACGCCAACTACCGCATTGAAGAGCGCACCCATCTTCAGTAACAACCACCGCCGCGACACCGTCAGCGGGTCAACCGGCGTCTGTTCTTCTTCGTGTTGTCCGACGGGCAGTTTCTCTTCACTCACAAATCACCTCTTGATGCTTGTCTCGGGATATGGCTGGCCCGGAGTATCGCTTCGCAACGAATGGAGATACGCAATGACGTCGCTCACGTCCTGATCCGTCAAGGGCTGGCCATGCCGGACCTGGTTCCAATCCGGGTGGCCAAGGTCAGGACGCCCAGCGATGACGATGCTCCGCAGACTCTGATCGCTTACGAGCGACAAATAGCTGGCGTCGGTAATCTTCTGCGTCTCTTGCTGATGGCAGGAAGTGCAACTCACCCGGAAGATGACCTGTCCGTGTTCGGCATTACCTAAGATGGATGAAGAATAGGGAGGCATGTCTGCCGGACTGTGGTCCTTGTGACTCCACCGCGCACGCATGCCCGCAATCAGCACGTCAACCTGCTGTGTAGTAAGGAAGCCGCCGGCTGATTCGCCAAAGGCGGGCATTTGGGTTCCCGGCATCCCGGACGTGATCCAGCGCCTCAATGACGCGTCATCAACAAGCGCCTGATACTTCGGATTCGCGAGATCGAGAGCGGGTCCCCCAGAACCGTTTTCTCCATGGCAAGCCGAGCAGTTCTGTTTGTACAAGCGGTCAAACGACGTTATATTTTCGGGACGCTTCAGCTCTTCCTGATCGTTGGGTGACCCGATCTTACGATCGCATCCCATACTGCTTACAAGCAGGGCGACGGAAACAATCGACAATGTTGCTCTTGCAATAAACTTCATCGCACATCTCCCTTCGGGCCTTCGAACTCTTTGGCCTCGATTCCCATACGAAGAATGAACGGCAGGGTTTGATGAGTTCTGATTTTTCCCGATCTCGTAACGACGATGCCGGCTACGATTCCGAAGACAATCTCGGAGAGAGCGAACCAACCCCACGCGATTCTGGCATTGAACGCCGGATTCACAAATCCGAGGATCGAGTGAAGAAGGCCAGTCCAAAGGAGCGGAGCGATGATTCCGCCAAGAAGGATCGGCCGCCGAGGCCACATTGGCAGCATGGCTCCATAGAGCAGTCCAATCAGCGTGCAAACTGCAGCATGAATGATCGTTGCTGTAATCAAACCATTCCAGTGAAAGGCCGCGATGTCAGCAGTCGTCGCGTTTGCCCAGTGTGCAACGCCCGCGCCTCCAAGCAAATTAACCGCATACCAGATACTGTGCTGAGTCAGATATCCGTAAAGGAGAGCGGGGAAGATCATCACGATTCCGCCTGCTATTCCTCCACGCAATCCGGAGGTCACGGCATAACTTTCAACCGGAAGGAACGCCCGGTGGACTTCGCTGACCTCGATATGCGCCACCTGGGTCCTCACGCTTGATGGCGTGAACTGTCTTGCCGTAACCGGGATCAGCTCGTGGTGTTCCTCGGGAAGCACCTGCTTTGCCCATCCGACAACGCCACAGCAGACAAGAAGAAGACCTGCAATGCCGACTCCAACACTCGTCACAAGACTTGCGAAGCAGAGTGTGACGCCGAACGCGAGAAGAATCGGCCACGCCGTACTTGCCGGCATCTCGATCGGCTCTCTTTGACGTTGTTCTGGCCTGCCGTCATTCATCAAAAGTCACCGTCCGATCAGGTAAACGACTGTAAAC
Source organism: uncultured Acidobacteriaceae bacterium (assembly GCA_963841335.1). Taxonomy (GTDB): domain Bacteria; phylum Acidobacteriota; class Terriglobia; order Terriglobales; family Acidobacteriaceae; genus Edaphobacter. The sequence goes on from CAWJCF010000002.1 coordinate 966,884, forward strand.
ACCACGATCCACACTGCATCGACAAAGTGCCAATAAAGGGCGACAACTCCGAAGCGCTCACTCTGCCTCGAGTCAACCCAACCCAACAGAGAGAAGATGAAGATCGACGTAAGAAGAGACAGCCCGACTACGACGTGGGTTGCGTGAAGTCCCACCAGAGAGTAGAACGTCGTGCCAAAGAGGTTTGTACTGACGGTTAGCCCATCCTGATAGATCAGCTTCTTCCATTCAAGCGCCGTACCTGTTAGGAAGACCGCCCCAAGTGCGATTGTGGCTCCCAGCCAAACGGTGAAGCTCCCCATTCGGTCGTCTTCGATAGCTTTTTCTGCGCGCCAGATCGTAAGGCTGCTGGACAACAGGCAGATCGTGGCAAGAATCGGAACTTCCAATACCTGCGCAGGTGTCGGCCCCGAGAGGCTCTTGCCCATATAGAAGACATAGGCAACTACGAAGATAGTGAAGATGGCGCTCTCCCCGACAATCAACGCCGTCATACCTACTCGGCGTTTGCTGGGAAGATGCCACTCGACAGTTCGTTCTGGATGACTGACGGGCATAGAACTCATGACTCGTACTCCCAATCTGGATCATCTGGGTGCTTCAGATCCCAGAGGGGCCGGCGGCTATGCACCTCGGGTTCTTCTTCAAAGTTGTAGACAGGAGGCGGCGAGGATGTGGTCCATTCCAATGTCCAGGCGTCCCAGGGATCGTCGCCTGCGACTTCGCCACGCCAGTACGAAGCGATGAAGTTGTACGCAAAGATCAGGACCGCAATTCCCTGGATCAGCCCTCCGATGGAAACGACAAGATTGAGGAAGTTCCATCCACGGTCAGGTTGATAGGTATAGATTGACCGCGGCATTCCCAGGAGACCGAGGAAGTGCATCGTGTCGAACGAAATGTGAAAGCCAATGACAAACAACCAAAAGTGCCATTTGCCGAGCGCCTCGTTCATCAATCGTCCGGTAGCTTTGGGGTACCAGTAATAGAGAGCCGCAAAGATGCAGAACACGATACCGCCGACAAGTACATAGTGAAAATGCGCGATCACGAAATACGAGTTATGGAGCTGCCAGTCCCACGGCGCCACCGAGAGCATGATCCCGGTCAATCCCGCGATCAGGAATTGAAAGAGGAAGCCAATGCAGAACAGCATCGGTGTTGTGAAGCGTATTCGACCGCCCCATAGAGTAGCGATCCAATTGAATATCTTGATTCCGGTTGGGACACCGACAAGCATCGTCGAAAGAGTGAAAAAGGCATTCGAGACTGAGGTCATGCCAACAGTGAACATGTGGTGCGCCCACACGCTGAGACTGACAAACATGATTGCGACCGAGGCCGCAACCATCGCTGGGTAGCCGAAGATCGCCTTGCGGCAAAACACCGGGATGATCTCATTTGCAATCGCAAATGCCGGAAGCACCAGGACGTAGACTTCGGGATGACCGAAGATCCAGAAGAAATGGATCCAGATCAACGATGAACCGCCAGCTTGTGTATCAAAGAAGTGGCCACCCAGATAGCGATCGATAAGCAACATGAACTGCGCAGCGGTAAGCGGAGTGATCGTAACCAACGTCAGCATGCTCACCACGAGGAACAACCAGGTGAACAGAGGCATCCTCATGAGAGTCATCCCTTTGCAGCGCATCGAGATGATAGTTGCGATTATGTTGATAGCGGTGCCGAGCGTTCCGAACCCACTAACGATTAGTGCGAGTGCCCAATAATCAGTCGCGTGTCCGGGAGAGAAGGATCGCTCAGTGAGGGGAGCGTAGGCAAACCAACCGACGTCTGGGGCGTTTCCGACTCCGTAGAGCCCGGCTCCCCCAAGAAAGCTGTAGTACAGCAGTAACCCACCGAAAGCCGTCAGCCAGAAGGTAAAGGCATTCAGTCTGGGAAAGGCCATATCACGAGCTCCAATCTGGAGCGGCACGATGTAATTTGCAAATCCAAAGAGGAATGGCATTCCCACCAGGAACACCATCGTCGTGCCGTGCATCGTGAAGAAGCGGTTGTAGACCTGAGCACTCAAAACGTGATTGTGGGGATAGGCGAGCTGAATGCGAATCATCAGCGCCTCGGCCCCGGCGACAAGCAGGAAGAAAATCGAGTACAAAATGTAAAGAATCCCAAGGCGTTTATGGTCGACCGTCACTACCCATCCGTGTAGTTTCTCGAGGAAAGTGCCCCGCTCCGATGCGGAAATACTAGGGTCGATCACCTGGCTGACTGGTAGTGGGTAAACGCTCATATCAGAATCCTGTCGTCATTTCAGGGTTTCGAGATAGGCAGTGACTTGATCCAACTGCTCATCATTAAGCTGCATCGCGGGCATCAACGCGCCGCGCTTGAAAGTGTCTGGCGATTTGATCCATTGGCGGAGATTCGCCGGGGTGTTATCCATTGCACCGGAGGCCAGAGTCGCCCGGCTCATGAGATGTGTGAGGTCGGGTCCGAAACGGCCAGTCGCCGCTGTGCCTGAGACTGTGTGGCAGTTCATGCACGCCTGCCTTTCGAAGACCGCTCTTCCTGCTTCTACGGCCGAGTTTTGCGAGGCGGGTAGCTGCTGATTCCTGATCCAGGTACCGAACTGCTCTGGCGTGTCGACATAGACGCGCAGCAACATCATCGCGTGCTGCGAACCGCAGAACTGAGCGCACTGGCCGAGATAGAGCCCCGGCTTCTGAGGATCCATCCACATTGTGTTCACTTGATTAGCGATTAAATCTGTCTTTCCAGCCAGTTGAGGAATCCAGAAGCTGTGGTTGACGTCTGCAGAAGCCAACTTGAGGAAGGTCGCTGCGGGCGCAGCGTCGGAACTGACTGGGATGTGGAGCTCATTTGCGGTGACTACGCCGTATTTTGGGTATCGAAACTCCCACCAGAACTGATGTCCGATCACTGTTACATCGAGAGCCGTCTTTGGCTTTGGCGCATCTTGAATCGCGAAGATGATGCGTGCCGTCGTAAGGAACAGAACAACCACGATCAGGACGGGGATCACAGTCCACGCCAATTCAATTTGCGTGCTGCCGTAGATTTGAGCCGGCTCGCCCAGGGGATCGGTCTTCCGTGCCCGGAACCGATAAAGGGCAACCGCGAGTAACCCGCCTACTACCAGGAATATTCCCCCGGTAATTGCGACGACAAAGACCGACAGATCAAAAATCTGATGCGCGGGTGTTGATGCGGGAGCAAGCGTGGATGGGGTCGTCCCTTGTGCTGTCAGCATGGGTCTCATAAGAACGAGCCAGGCTGCGGCACTACTACCGCGAATCAGACGTTGCGCACGGCGCGTCTGCATCTTTTGATACCCCCTCCACCACAGATGTCTCGACATCTACGATCTGAATGCCCCTACGTAATCGTTGGTCTTCTATCAATGCGCTACGACTGACAGCGTGATAGTAGCAATTAGGCGAAATCATCGAAATTACATGTTCCTGCTAACAGCGGATCGAAAAGCAGGAGACGTTCTGACGACCTCAGGTATTGAGGCAGCTGGTGTACGCGTACGAAAACCTAGACCGTTTCGTCAATCGCTCAAAGGAATAACAAAATCTCCTTACACCGATTCTGCGAAGCGATAGCCGATACTTGGCTCTGTCAAGAGATACTTTGGATTTGCCGGGTTGTCTTCAATCTTCACGCGCAACTGCCTGACGAAGATTCGCAAGTACTCGCGATCACACCCGTACTGCGATCCCCACACTGAACGTAGTAATTTCTTGTGGGAGACCGGCTTCCCCGCATTCATCATCAGGTTGTGGAGAAGTGCGAACTCCTTCGGAGTCAAGTGGAGAGGGCGGCCTCTCTTCTGTACCAGGTGCTTCGAAGTATCAAGATGCAAATCCCCGACACGGAATAGAATGTCTTCCTTATTGGAGACATGATCCCGCTTCAACTCGGTGCAAACTCGCGCGATCAACTCGTGAAGTGGCAACAGATTTACTGAGAAGTCACGGGCGGCCGCCTCCGTAAGACCGTCTCGTAGGCCGTCGCTGCCTCGCGCTGCCTGTATCGCAACCACGAAACTCGAAGCGATCTCATCCTCCATACAGCCGATGTCGACTCCTTCGGTTTCCGGTTTATTGTGCTCAAGCGCACCTTTGACCAGCGTTATTCGGGCTGGCGGCTTTCCCTCCAACCTGCGTTTTCTGTTGTCCCGATTGGCGATCGTCTTGACCTTCCAGTTCATGGAACCTCTGTGTGGTTTGCGGCAGCGTCTTGCGCTAAATCGACAACCCGCGGCCTGTATGATTCGGTGAGGGTTTTTCGACAAACAGTGAGGACTCGATTCCGGCGCGGCCGCTCTCGAGGCACTGGAGACCTGTCCTCAGGAATGTTCGTTCCTCTCTCACTGATGACAAATGCAAATTCGGCTTAGCCCTTTGTGCAACATAACGGCTATAACTCCGTCGCGCTAGTACATGTTTATGTGGCAAGGGGGCGCGAACTTTATGTGGAGTGTCGGCGTGCTCAAAGTAGAAATTCGCCCGCTAACATAAACATGGAATGTCCCTTGTATTCTCTTCCGTATTACGCTCAACAACAACAAGACGGAAGATACTCACGCAAACAACCTTGACAACTCTTGCCGTGAGATTCTTGCTCTGGATTAACCCGACGCGTGGCGGAAATGATGGATACGACTGTTCTGGCTGCCTTCCTTGAGTACTCTCCGAATCCCACTTGGTTGGCAGATTCCGACGGCCGGTGTGTCTACGCAAATCAAGAGCTGAGAGAAATCACGGCCCTAAGTGCTGCTCAACTCGGGGACTTGAATTGGCTGGAACTTGTTGCGGAAGAAGACAGACAAATGTCTTCCACTCTGTGGCAGGAAGCGCGGATACATCATCAGGTCTATCGCGCTCGATTCTTTCTCGGAACCAGGGATTCTGCACGAGGAAGTGCAGTAGATGCCGTCGGAACCGGACATATTGTCCCCGACGGCTCAGAAGTGTGGCTCTTTACCGCCGTTGTCTCAACACGGTCGGGCAAAGCGCTTTCGCCTGTCGAGGCGAATCTTCGAATGACCCTTAACGCTCTTCCGACTCAAGCGTGGTACGCCCGTGCATCGAGGGGGCTGGCGTTCGTCAATAGGGCTACAGCGGACTACCTAGGACTTCCATCAGATCACCCGCTTCGGTTTGGTGCAGATTTCGAAGCACCATGGGATGCCCATTTGGTCTTCCTGCATCCTGAGGACCAGCCCACCTCGAGCAGGAATTGGGCAGAACAAATTCGAACGGGGCACCCGCGAGATGACCAGTTCCGAGTACTGGGAGCCGATGGAAAATACCGTTGGTTTCTTACGCGAGGAGAGCCTCTCAGGGGCTCGGATGGTGAAGTTAGGTATTGGGTTGGCGTGAACATCGACATCGATAACAAGAAACGAGCCAGCGAGGCTCTCGACGCAGCACGAGAGCGAATTGGTCGTGCTACACAGTCCGCAGCGATTGCCGAACTCTCTGCGTCCCTCTCTGACAGGATTGTGCAGCCATTAGCGGCTGTCGTAGCCAACGCGCGAGCAGCACTGAATTGGCTTTCCTCGGGCAACCTCAACATCTCACAGGCAAATGCAGCACTCGAAGGGGTGATTCGAGATGGAATGTTTGCTGGCAATATCGTGCACGAGATGCGCCAACACTTCGATCATCGTCGGCCCGAGCCACGGGCAATGGACGTGAATACTTTGGTTGAGCAGGTAATAAGCCTTCAGGCCCCAGACGTTCGCGACAAGGGAATTGAAATTGATTGTGAACTGAATCCTGAACTTCCGGCCGCCTTCGCAGATGCCGCCCAGATTCAGCAGGTGCTCTTCAATTTGGTGGTGGACGCCTGCGAAGCCCTGTATCGATTTGAGGAACCGAAGAAGCTAACGCTGAGGACTGACTTCACCGACGATCACGTTAGCCTCGAAGTCGAAAACGACGGTGGTTGTACCACAAGTGTGGAACATATGCTTCAAGCGGTCGTCGCGGATGAATCAACAGTCGTGGCCCTCGCCATCAGTCGTTCCATCATCGCGGCGCAAGGGGGCACGCTCGAAGCTATTCGACGAGAAGGAGGAGTGACATGTGTTCGCATCGAGTTACCTCGCTTCAGCCCACTGTAAGCCGCAGTTCCACGATCAGAGAGGCTTTCGCAGTCACGCTACGGCAGCATTAGGTAACCCTCACATCCTGTTCAGCGTCATCGTCGACTCTGTCGTAAACGCCTTGCAGCTTCCGATGTAGGATAACGACCAATCGGGAGAGCCTCAACGCTTACCGTGCGGTGTGGAGAAACCGCCTTGTTTTTACCGTGCTCCATCCAGTTTGGTCGCTCATCCCAGGACGCTTCCCAGGTAAAGCGTCAGGGCCTTCTTATATTCTGCGATGATCAGAGGCTTCTCCCTCGGACCTGCTTCCGTGTAGAGCGTTGTCATGCCTTTGACCATCTGGAGAGTGATGTTTGCGGCCAACATAGCCTTTTCGCTGGTGAGCGATGGGTTCTTCGCTCTAAAAGCGTTCGCGATAGCAACGCGCAAAGCCCTGCGCGCAGCGGGATCACGAGAAAACCGAATCGGCGCGGCCAGTAACTGCAGATAAGCGGGACGTTCCCTTAGGAATTCGATGACGCGTTCCAGGAACGTCTCCGCAAATGCGGTGTGGGACAGTGTCACCGCCTGTTCTATCAAAGGCTTCCAATAAGCCTCGACCTTCTGTGTGTATTGGTCAAAAAGAGCGAAGGCCATGGATTGCTTGTCTGGGAAATAGTGATAAAGCGTGCCAATGCCGGAACCGCTACGCTCGGCGATAGCAGTCATCGTTGTGGCCTCATAGCCGATTTTTGCGAAGAGCACCTCTGCAACATCCAGAAAGTTCGCAAGCCGCCGTGTTGCACGCTCCTGCTGCGGCTCCACTCGGGCAGAATTTGACCCCGTCGAGGGCATCCTCGCATTTTATATTAATAAAGTCGAGGGTGCCGTCGCTTTTTGGAGTCGCAAATCTCCGCCGTCAGCTCAACATCATGCTGAAATAAACAGGATGCCAAGTGACATAGAACGCGGCCGCGCGACCTGCCCATCGATTCCGTTTCGTTATTGACTCAAGCCTTCTTTTCAGTAACTCAGATTAGCAGGGCATCACATGCCCTGTGTCCTCCTAACGTACGGGTCGAGGCGTAATAGTGGTGTACGCATAGCCAGGGCCACTACTGCGAGAAGGGCGTCTGATCGGGGCGGGAGCCCTGAAGGAGTATGTCTACGAATGTCCGAGCCTTGGTGGGCCAGTCGTGTGCACTACCAATGGTGGAAAGGCCATAGATGGCGCGCCGCTAGCGCCAGATACCGCCTAAAACGTTTCTTAACGAAACTTTATTACCAAGAATATAGCGGTGCGATACCAGCTTTATGTAATTGGCGGCTCTCAAGCTAATGACTAACATCACGACAAGCCTGCAACGTCATGTGACACCGTCGTTTTCCGTGATTGGCGCGGAATCCGAATTCATCCTTATGACCCGACCCGATAGGACTCATACAAATGACCCTTCACACCGCGATTACTCAAGAAGGTACGGTCTCTCTTGAGACCAGGCGGGACACTAGACGCTATGTGATGGGCACGGTAGGGTTCGAACCTGCGACTTCCATCGTGTGAAGGTGCAAAGAAAGGGACCGGATGAACAATCTAAGGGTCGAAGCGACTGCACCTGGATATAGAGATTGCAAATGTCCGTAAAATGGAGTTGATCCGCCACGGAGACTTCCTAAATGACGACCTCGGAAACCACAGGTCAATCCTCACCCGCACAATCCGTTCAGCCCCAATCCACCACAAACCCATACGTGGGAATTTTGGCTGTCTTCATGGGCGCCGGGCTCGCTACGCTGAGCAGCCGGTTACTTAGCGTAGGTCTCCCCGATCTGCGAGGCGCCCTCGGCATCAGTTTCGATGATGCATCCTGGCTTCCAACCGCGTTCAACATGGCGACGATGTTCAGTGGCGTATTTGTCGTGTTCGTGAACGCCTTTTTGGGTCCGCGTAGAATTCTCCTACCGGCCGCCGGGATTTTCACGGTCGCATCGTTCCTGCTGCCGTTTGCGCCGAACTACCAGGTGATGATGGCGCTGGTGATCCTCGCAGGTCTCGCGTCAGGAACCTTCTACTCGCTTACGATGACCTTCGTGTTAACCAATCTTCCGAAGCGGCTGATCATCTTCGGGATCGCGGCGTATGCAGCCGACATCGTCTTCGTCAGTAACATTGCGTCTTTGCAGGAGGGATGGTACATCGAGCATCTTTCCTGGCGCTGGATCTTCTGGACTGCCGCACTGTTTACCCCATTGATGATGGTCTGCATCCATTTCGGAATTCCGCGCCGGACCAATCCTGAACCCAAGCCAAGTTGGCTCGGGTTCACTTACTTCAGTTTGAGCCTTGCTCTTTTATACGGGGCTCTGGATCAAGGACAGCGGCTGGACTGGCTGAACTCCAGTACTATCGTCGCGATGCTCGTCTCGGGACTCTTTCTGCTTGGGGCGACCATCGTGAGACGCCTCGTCCAGCCCAATCCAGTCGTGAACCTCAAGTTTCTGAACACTCGGAACATCATCATCCTGGCCACATCCATCTTCGTGTTCAAGTTCATGCACCTGTCCGCGATTGTGCTTGTGCCAGGCTTCCTCGCCAACATTCAACACTACCGGCCGTTGGAGACCGGACACACGCTTGCCTGGGTGGCCCTCCCGATGTTCGCGGTGGTGTGGTTGGTGGCCACACTCATCATCTACGTGAACTCGCGGCTGGTCCTGGCCCTTGGCCTTACCGTGGGAGCGATATGCTGTTTGCGTTGGGCACACGTGGATTCTTCCTGGTCAGGGAATAGCTTCGAAATAGTGGAACTTCTGCTGTCTCTCGGATTAGCATGCGCATACATCGGATTGGTGGGCAGCATCGTACTGGAGGCGCTCGAAGCGGGCGCTCTGACAAGCGCCGCCAACGCCGCAACATTCTCCGGATTTATGCACCTTATGCGACTCTTCGGCGGCCAGATCGGCGTAGCTGCTATAACCCGCTTCATTGCCGTGCGGGAGCAGTTTCACTCCAACATGCTGGGGCTCTATGTACAAAGGGGCAGTTGGCTTACCGATCACCGACTGCGAATGCTGACGGGCGGATTGCTGCCGGAATCCACGGGGCAGCAAGAGGCACAGCAACGCGCAGCCACGATTCTCGGCCTGCAAGTGCGGGCGCAGGCCTACACACTGGCAACGTCGGATGGATTCATCCTCATCGTGTGGGTGGTGATTGTTTATCTCCTCCTAATGCTGCTTCTAAGGCCAGGCAAGATCACCTTCAATGACCTTAGCAAGATGCAATGATATCTTTTCGGGTATCTTTGGCCGCGACCTTGGTTCCATGACCAACGTCCTTGGCGCGCCTCTTCGTGGCGTTGCCGACTTTCGTAGTCGCATGCTGTGGCGATGCGGTCGATCCTACACCTTCCTCCAGTTTTGGGTGCCTCGCATGTAACGAAGGACGAGAACCTTCTTTCTCCTCATTTCGTGACCGCCTGTACGAGGCTGGATTCTGCGAAAACACGATGTCTGAAGCGCATAAAGGGATACTCCAGAAAACGGAAACTGAGTGCAGAGACGAGCGTGTTGAATGTAAGGAACCCGATGAGAAGCAAAAGCCCTAAAGGACTACGCCAGCGGGTGAGGTGCAGGTACTGAAAGAGATGCGCGAAGAGAATAACGCTTGCAACGTGCCAGACGTAAAAACCGTATGAGATGCGCCCCAGATAGCGGATTGGGGACCACTCGAGGAGATGGCTTAGTGGCGAACGGCAGATACAGCCCACGACCAAAGCCGCCGCGCACAGATTGATGAGTGTGTATCCCCATATCCATGTGCCATATCCTTCGTGCATTGGCCACAGCAGGCCGAACGAGTGCTCGTGCCTATTCCAGATGATGGCGACAAAAAGAGCGTAGAGGATAAGAAACGCTGAGAGAGGCTTACGCAGGGCTGTCAGTTGACGAACAGATAGGGTGGACAAGACGGCACCAGCCGCAAATCCGTCGAGCTGATAAGGCGTGAGGAAGTATGCAGCCAAGGCCGGATCGCGGCTCGTCAGTAGAAGCGAGGCCCTGAGAAGGGGCGAGAGAACGATGACCAACGTGGCGAAGATGCGAAAGTGCTTGCCGGTCAGGAAAAAAACGAAGAGAGGCCATGCCAGGTAGAACTGCTCCTCTATCGAGAGCGACCAGAGATGCGTGCCGAGGCCAATCGTGGACGATGGATGCAGGACGCGATAGAAATTGTAGGTGTAAGTGGCTAGCCAGGGGAACGAAGTTCGCTGATCGCTTGCGTTGGGAATCAGATACGACGCCGCGACGACGAACAGCAGATAGGCGAAATACAGTGGGAAGATGCGGAGCGACCGACGATAGTAGAAGCGTTTGAGTAAGGCTCCAAGTGTCGGAGAGCTGTCCTTTGCCTCGATTAGGATTCCGGTTATCAGGAAGCCCGAAAGGACATAGAAGACCTGAACTCCGATCCAGCCGAGGGGAAATACGTTTAGGTGGTGAAGGGCAACGCCGACCGCGCTGAAGGCCCGCAACCCATCAAGTCCTGGGATATATCCTCTATTTTTCACATTCACTCGCTTTACTTCTCGGCAATGCGGGGCACCTCGTCACGCTCTTTTGCTCAACATTTCAACGACCTTCCGCCCCGCTTTGCCTTTCACATTGACGAGGAGCACAGGGTTGCGCTGCAGGGGCAAGCGTCCCGACTTGATTGCGCACTCGAACATAAGGTGCGCAATCCACTTCAGATGTGTCTTCGTCTTCTTACTGGCATCCCGCGGCGGTCGGCCAGGGATGACCTTACCCTTTACCACTCGGTCAGGCGTCCCCAGAGTCTTGTATCCGTTCACCCATAGCTCCTACGATTAGAGTACCTGAGGTGACCTCCATGTTGGCAACCACTACATTTGCAAGCGCTGATTCGGCCCTCTTCAATCCAGAATCGGGCCGGCTCGAGGAGCCCGCTCGAAGCCACGCATCTCTATATCGAACTGCCCGACAAATACGGCGATCACACGGCACATGTGATCGGCAGGAACAAGATCGTCCAGAACCATCATCTTGGATATAGGCCATAAACAACAATTTCCTGACGCTCGCGAGGAAATCGTCTCATCATCTTCGGTTGAATATCCAGCAAGTTTCGCTGGAGTGATTCACGTGTATACACCAGATAACGAGATTCGCATTTGCCGCCATCTATGACCCGGCAGTGACAGCAGATGAAACGAAATCCAGAAAGACGCGCGTTCTGGGAGGAACGTAGTTGCGAGAGGGGTAGATGGCGTGGATGGGAAAGCGCTCGTCGCCCCATTCAGGCAGCAGCTCAACCAATGCCCCTGACGCGAGCATGGGTTTGACAGCGATATCCAGGACCTGCGCGATGCCCCATCCGGCCATGCAGATGCCATGGAAGGTGACGATGTCGCTGACAATCAGTCTTCCCAGCGTGGCAATCTTCGCTATTTTCCGGCCGCGATGGTATTCCCATTGGAACGGTCTTCCGGTCTCCGGATTTCTATAGTCGATAAGTGTGTGCCCTTCGTTGAGAAGATCGCGGGGATGAGTAATCTTTCCGTGATGCGCGAGGTAATCGGGGGATGCAACGGTGATGACTCGCGTGCTCAGGAGCCTCTTCGCAATGAAACGGGAGGAGGGCAGGTCACCTACGGTGAGAGCGATATCGATGCCCTCGCTGACGAGGTCTCCCACCTTGTCGCTGCTGATGAGTTCTATCGAAAGCTCTGGATATGTATTGAGGAAAGCCTTGAGTTGCTGGCCGGGAATCACATGGGACAGCAGGGGATGCATCTTCACCCGTAATCTGCCACGCACTCTGGACTGCTCTTCGGCTACCGAGGCAAAAGCCTCTTCGAAGCCATGCAACAGCGGTTCCAGCCGCTCGAAGAGTGCCCGGCCTTCGTCGGTCAGCGCAACGGACCGCGTCGTTCGGTCAAAGACCCGCACACCGAGACGTTTCTCCAGACGCGCGACGGCGCGACTCGCCACCGATTGAGAAAGGTTCATGGATCTTGCCGCGCCGGCAAAGTTTCCGCATCGCACAACCGCAGCGAAGATGTTTGCGTCGCTGAGTGTTTGCTCGTCTGAGTTCATGATTATCGCTTTTGCCGCATTACTAATATGCCACTTATGCGGGAACCTCCACAATAGGCGCAAGCGTCAGATATTCAGTTGCTGAGCTTTCGCTCGCCAAGGAGGAATCATGTTTGCAGTTACCGGCATTACGGGAAAAGTAGGAAGCCAGGTCGCCCACGGGCTTCTTGCAAAAGGACACAAGGTCCGGGCCATCGTACGTACTCCTGCAAGAGGAGAAGAATGGGCAGCCCTGGGCTGCGAGGTTGCAATCGCTAGCATTGACGACGCGGCGGCGTTGGCTGAGGCGTTTCGCGGTACGGAAGGTGTGTTCCTCATGACACCGCCCAACTACGATCCCGAGATCGGCTTTCCGGATACGCAGCGGAATGCGGCAGCGATTCGTCACTCTATCGAAGAGGGGCACCCGAAAAAGGTCATCTTCCTTTCAACCGTTGGCGCGCAAGTCGCTGAGCCGAACCTGCTGAACAACTCTGGGATGACCGAAGCCATGCTTCGCACCGTCTCCGTACCGGTGGCGTTTCTGCGAGCGGCATGGTTTATGGAGAACGCAGCGTGGGACATTGATAGCGCGAAGACGGGAGTAGTACACAGCTTTCTGCAGCCGCTCGATCACCGGATTCCGATGGTGGCGACGGAAGACATTGCCCAGGCGGCAGTTGACCTCCTGACTGAGACGTGGGAGGGTGTGCGCATTACTGAGTTGGAAGGCCCTGAACGTTACTCTGCCAACGATGTGGCGGCCGCACTTGCAGGCGCTCTGGGAAACCCCGTGCGCAATGAGATTGTTCCTCGCGCAAGCTGGGAAGAGCTGTTCCGCTCGCAAGGAATGAAGAACCCAATTCTTCGTATACGAATGGTGGATGGCTTCAACGAAGGCTGGATCGAATTTGAATCTGGGCAAGAAGGCTCAAGAAAAGGCACGACCACTCTGGCCTCCGCTCTTCGATCGTTGGTCTCCAACACGCAACGCTGAAGACTTCTTCGCGTGACCTGAGTCTCCGCAATCTGAACTCGGAGAAGCAACCAAGTTGTTCCACTCATACAAAGCTGCATGGGCATGACGTGCTGCGCCCAGTGAACAGGAGAGCAATGGAAAACCGCGTCCTCGGAATAAGCAACGGTTTGAAACTATCAGCCATTGGGCTGGGCTGCATGGGAATGAGTTGGGCTTACGGTCCGGCGCCCGACAAAAACGAAATGATCGCACTGCTGCGTTCGGCGGTCGATTACGGTGTCACCTTCTTCGACACCGCGGAAGTCTACGGACCGTTCACGAATGAAGAGCTACTTGGTGAAGCCCTGTTTCCTTTCCGGGATCTCGTCGTGATCGCGACGAAGTTCGGCTATAAGTTGGACCCCAATGGGGGCCCGCGCCCTGTCGGTGTCGACAGTAGGCCGGAGCATATCAGATCGGTTGCCGAGGCGTCGCTGCGGAGACTGAAGGTGGACGCGATCGACATTCTCTTTCAACATCGCGTCGATCCCAATGTCCCTATCGAAGACGTTGCTGGGACAGTTCAAGACTTGATTTGGGAAGGCAAAGTGAAACATTTCGGGCTTTCAGAGGCGAGCGCTGAAACTATTCGGCGTGCGCACAAGATACAGCCCGTGACTGCGGTTCAGACGGAGTATTCTCTCTGGACGCGAGACGTAGAAGATCAGGTGCTTCCCACTCTGGAAGAGCTTGGCATCGGCTTCATTGCTTACAGCCCGCTTGGGCGCGGCTTTCTCACTGGAGCCATTGACAAAACAACCTCATTTCATGCCTCCGATTTCAGGAGTACCAATCCGCGTTTCACAGAAGCTGCGCGTGAAGCGAATCAGGCGCTGGTTGATCTGTTGGAGAAAGTAGCAAAGCAGAAAGGTGCGACGACATCACAAGTCGTGCTCGCTTGGTTGCTCGCACAAAAGCCTTGGATCGTTCCGATTCCAGGAACTCGACGGTTGACACGCCTGGAGGAAAACATCGGCTCAGGCAAAGTCGATCTATCAGCCGATGATCTAGCGCAGATCGATGCTGTGGCGGGAACACTGGAAGTGCATGGCGAACGCTACGACGCAAAGGGCCTGCAGATGGTGGGCCTGTAAGGCCTTACTCCACTGAAGCTCTTCGAGAAAACACGCAACACCATTCGGCGGTGTAAAGCATTCGGGCTACAGTCGCGAGCTCTCCCGGTTAGGCATTCAGGAGTTCGTCAATAAGAAGCCTAAATGGGGTGAGTCCGTGAACTTCCTGGTTTCACTGCTAGACGCATTGCGCGTTCCGCTGAAGACGATTCAGGAGAGAGCGGGTCACGCTCTCGCTGGCGTATTCACATTGGACGTCTACGGCGGATCGCCCGAATGGAACGGAATCTTGAAGCCGGACGCTTGGCAGGTTCGGAGATAGAGAAGGCCGTGAGCAAGCTCGAAAACGAACGCAGTTCCGCTCTTGTTGGCAGCTTATTGGCGATTGAAGAAAAAGGCCCAAGAGCCACTATCTCCTAAGCCTTTGGATATCAGTGGATTCTTTGGTTGCGGGGGTAGGATTTGAACCTACGACCTTTGGGTTATGAGCCCAACGAGCTACCGGGCTGCTCCACCCCGCTCTATGAATATATCGCTATTAGAGAGTCAGGTCAATTGCGGGTAAGCGTCATATTGAGATGATGTTCGGGCTTGTCTGATAAGGCGCGGGAGCGTAACTTTTTTCGAAAAAGCGAGTCTGCATTTATAGGATGGTTGTGAAGAGGATTCGCATCTTCCGCCGGTGTTGCTGGAGGGATAGTATGAGTCAGTTTCATGGATTTTGGAAGACGCCAGCTGCAGTTCTTTTGTCCGCAGGGCTGTTGTGGAGCGGCGTTTCGCACGCGCAGACGAAGCCGGCGACGATGCCGGATGCGCAGATTGAAGCCAACGTGTTGAAGGCATTGGCCGGTGCGCCGGAGCTGGCGGATCAGTCGATCACATCGACCACGGTGTATGGCGTGGTAACGCTGAATGGAACGGTGCGGGATGAGCCTTTGCGGGATCTGGCGGAACATCTGGTAGCGAATACGGCGGGAGTGCAGAAGGTTGTCGATCAGTTGGTAGTCAGCGCATCGCCTGCTGCGGTTTCGAGCGACGCGCAGCAGGGCGCATCGAACCCGAATCTGCAGTCGGATGGGACCATGGCTCCGCCGCAGGGTAGCGCCCAGACTGCACCTGCTCCGTCGAGCCAGTATCCTCCCCCGCCGCCACAGGGCGGTCAGTATCCGCAGTCGTATCCGCCGCAGCAGGGGCAATATCCGCAGTCGTATCCATCGCAGCCGGGACAGTATCCACAGCCGTACCCCTCTCAGGCGGGGCAGTATCCTCCACCTTATCCGGCTCAGCCGGGGCAGTACCCTCCACAGTATGGGCAGCCTTATCCTCCGCAGTATCAGCCGCCGTATGTCCCTCAAAAGGGTGGGGATGCGGTGGTGGTGCCAAGCGGCACAATTTTGCGGGTCCGAATCAATCAGGCCATGAGCAGCAGGAATGCGGTGCAGGGAAGTACGTTTGATGGAGTGGTTTTGAGCAATATTTATGCCGCGAATCAGATTGCGATTCCGCGCGGAGCCACCTTCCAGGGCATTGTGGCAGACGCTCATCCTGCTGCTCAGTTGTCCGGTAAAGGTGAGTTAAAGCTACAGCTTACGAATGTGACGTTTGGAGGCAAGACTTACCCGCTTGCCACGGACTTCTGGTGGCACCAGGGTCCCAGCAAGACGGCGAATACGGTTGGGAACACGGTGGGTCTGGCGGGTCTTGGCGCCGTGATTGGCGGTATCGCAGGCGGTGGTGTGGGTGCCGCGGTTGGTGCTGGAGTAGGTGGTGTGGCGGGGCTGGGAGTGTCTTCGGCTTCGAAGGTGGGTGAGGCTTCGCTGCCGTCCGAAGCGATCGTGACGTTCCATCTGACTCAGCCGGCAGATGTTACGACGGTGTCGCAGGCGGAGCTGAACCGGCTGGGTGCGGGGATTCCGCAGGTGCCGCAGCAGAATCAGCGCTATCCGCCTCCTCCTCCGGGCTACGCGTATCCCTATCCGGCGTATTACTATCCGCGGTAGATTTTCAGGATTTTTTGCAAAAAAGTTTGGACGCCCGGAAATGCCGATTGCCTCGGTTTTGCGGGCGTTTTTTCGTGGGGTCTGGTGAAATGTGTGTGTTTTTGGTGTGGTTTTTTGTGGTGAAGTTGTGGTGATTTGATGGTGATTCGTGGTGAGTTGGCTGGTGGTTTTTGGGAGCCAAAAAAATGCCAGTCTATGGATATTTATTTTGGCTGAGTTCCATTTTGGGAATACAACTTCAGGCTTCGGTCAATCAGAGCGTCGCCCGACCGATTGTGCGGACTCACCTAAGAACAAAAGGCCGGTGGCATGGGCTTCGCACATCACCGCCGGTCTAATAGGGCGATTTTGGATCCTGATCGTAAGGATTTCCGAACTTGTTGGCATGAGGCGGGCTGGACCCTAGCGGAACTTTTATATCGCCAATGTCTGATGTTGCCTCAGTGATGTGGATTCGGCGGCTCAACCCTGCAAGGATCGATTGCGGCACGCCCTCAACCCATAGTTGCAGCCTGTAATCACCGGTCGGAATATTGTGGAGTTGAAGTGAGTCGTCAGCGTCGGCAATGGCATAGAGCGGTGTGGAGAGGCTTATAACGACCGCACTCATCTCCGGGTGGATATTGCAGAAGATATAAGAGATGCCTTCGCGTGAAAACGTCACCGCTTTGCTGGAGCCCGCCTCATAAAGCCCAAGATCAAAGCGTTTGCCGTCGAAGAGCGAGAAAACATTATGGAAGAAGGGATCTGCGTTGGGAAACTGAACGACGCTGCCAACGGGAACGACTTGCAGATGGGGGATGAAGGTGCGATTTTTCTGCATGAGCGAGTAGTGCCCCTGAGGCGTAAAGGGAAGCGAGGGAGTGCCTGCAACTGGTTCAAGCCACGCTACCGCCGGGACCGTGCGGTGCTTGTCCTGTTGCGTTGACACAATACGAAGGCGCAGTTCGCCCCTCCTCCCCGTCGCAGACTGTTGGCCGCAAAGGGGCAGCGTGATCAGGATGAATCCGCAAAAGAGCCATAGAGGAAGTCGCTGTGGATTCATCAGAACTTGTATCCCGCGGCCAACCCGATGACGTTTGCCCCAACAGATGTCCCGAGGATAGGAGAGCTGTCCAGATGTCGATACTCGAGAGAAAAGAGCAGATAGGCGGTGGGGCTATAGATCACGTTGGCTGTATAGGTGCGGTTCCTCGCTAGATTCTGATACACGGTTCCAGCGGGAATAACGTAACGCCGAAGCTCCCCTGCGAAGACGTTATCCATGCCAAAAGCGGCGTTTAACTCAATACGTTCGGTGAGCTTCTCTTTCAGTTGCGCCCATCCGCCTATGTCGTCAAGTGGCCGGACGTAATATGCTTTCGTGTCGGGATCCATCCTGTACACGAAATCCTTATATCCCCCAGCTCCAAGGCCACCCAGTCCAAGGCCGCGATAGGCGCTTCCTGAGAATTCAAGGTGCGCCGGCAAAACCAGCCGCGCATCCACTGTCCCTGCCCATGAATCGAAGCGCTTAGCAAACGGAGTAAGGTGCGGAGCGAAGTATCCGCCGATACCGAAATGATTGCCGTCTTCGCGGGTCTTTGAACCGAGCATGGCTATACGTGCTTCAACACCGGGCCAACGGCTTTGTTCTGCTGTACTGGGAGGCATGACGACGGGGGTCGTCGTAGAAGGGACAACCGGTGTCAGAGGCGCGTCTTCTACGTCGATCAACGCAGCCTGGAGTCTGAGATCACGGGCACCGGCTAATGCGAGATCATGGGTTACGCCGAGTTGAGGATTCCATGTCCACAGATTTCCCGACCAGGCGAGCGCAGGTACAGCGACGGCTGTCAGGGAAGTTGGTGAATCGGGGCTTAAGATCGGTCGATCGTATGAAAAGTAGGCTTCGGTATGGTCCCACTGCAGACCGGCGTGCGCTGTGCGCAGCCGCAGCAGCGTCGTACCGCTGTTGTTATAGCCGGTGTAAATTCCCGCTACGGGGGCATACTGCGGGCTTCCATCGAAATCGACCCGCAGATCGGCGTAGCTGTGAGCGCCGAATAAATGGGGGCCGTGAGCATCGAAGCCAAGCACCGTCTGACGGACCGAAGCTCCTGTAGTACCGGAGCCGGGAATTGCAGCGGTCGGTGTTGCTGGAATATCGACTGCGTTCGTATTCACAAATCCGTTGAAAAGCAGCAAACCAGTAATCTTGACCGGATATTTCGACTTGCTCTCAACTTTTGTCTGCTCCTGTGTGGCGATCTGCGACTCCTGAATTGACTGACGCTCACGAATGTCCTGAATCTCTGCTGCATACGTCGCAGTCGAGTTGTTCGCGGATGCCGGCGATAGTGCACCTGAAGAGTTCGAGGGCAGAGTCTCAGTATTTGATTGACTCCCTGCCACTTGTCCTTGCAAGGCGGCTAACTGGCGACGCATTTCGCTGAGTTGACGCTGCGATTCTTCGATTTGAGCCTGGGCCTTCGCCATAGCGTCATTCAACTGCTGAAACTGCTGGGCAACGCTGCTTTGAGTATCTGCCTGGGCTCGAGCTACGTCTGGGCGCATTACCGCGAATAGCGGTACGAGCAGCCAAAGACTGCGGAATGCGTCATGGGAATTCCATCTGTGTCTATTTCCATACCTTCTCATGTGCGTTGACCTTATCGGAGCGTTTCGGTTCAGACCTGGGAGGCTCGTTCACTGTCCGTAGCTCCCGCATCACCCGCATCTGAAAGATCGTTTCACCGGGGCGGCTACTGGCGAGAGCGACTTCTCCGCCATGCTCTTCTGCAATACAGTAGGCGAGGGTAAGACCGAGCCCCGTTCCTTTCTGCTTTCCTTCACTCACGAATGGTTCAAAGAGGCTGTTGCGAATGCCTGCCGGAACTCCGAAGCCATTATCGATGACATTTACGACTATGTCCTTCTCCCGGGCATTGAGCGTGATCGTGACGCTGGCGTCGGATGCATTCATGCGCGCCGCCTGAAAGGCGTTGAGCAACAGGTTGTACAGGGCACGCTCGATTCGCTTGCCGTCCACCTCCGCGACTGTTTCTGCAGGATCGCCATAATCGATCACGAGCTTGACGCCTTCCGCATCAGGATGTGCACGCATGAGCGCAACCGCACGGTCGATCAAGGTCGACATAAGTTCCGGTGATCTTCTCATGCTCACACCGCTTCGACTGAAGATGAGGAGGGATTCGATCATGTCCGTCGTTCCGTGCACAGCGGAGCGAATATCTCCGAATATTTCGTTGCGCTCCTCCTCAGAGAGACGGCTGGAGGCAAGGAATTCCGAGTTGGCGTATATGGCTGCGAGATAGTGGCGAAGGTCGTGCGAAACAGAACTAGCCATGCGACCGATCGTAGCCAGGCGTTCGGATTCGATCAGCTCCCGGTTCTTCTGTTGGATCTCATCGCGCATGCTCTCAAATGCCTCGCTCAATTGGCGGACTTCCTGGGTGCCGTGAGCTGGGATGCTGTGTCGGCTGTCGCCCATAGCAAAGGCCCGGACACTGTCAGAGAGTTCTTCGAGTGGGCGTGTCAATAAGCGCGCAAGAGCAATCATAAGCGCTGTTCCCGACAGAAGCGCCAGAAGCCCAGTGCTCAAGATCATCCGATCGATGCGGCTGATCCAGAGCTCGGCGGGCTCGAATGATTTCAAGAGCACTAACTGTAGTGGAGAGGTTGCGGTATTTGAGAGATTCTCCGTAGCAGCAAGAAAACGTGTGTCTCCGAGCTTTACCTGCGCAGGAGCACTGGGAGTAGCTGAGAGCAATACGGGATTTGAGAGACCCGCCTGTTTTGTGGCGGCAAGCGTGCTGGCTACAACGTTTCCGTCGCTGAGGAATGTTGCTTCTACACCGGTTGGCTGGCTAATCTGGCGTACGGTCCGTTCGATCGAAATACCGCTGACAACGTAGCCGAGCAATGTGCCATCTTCAGAATTCCCAAAGTAGATGGGACGGAGCGAACAGGCATACAGCGACCTGCCATCAATGAGGTAGTGTTTATCTGGAGAAACGAGGAGGCTCTTCAAGGCTCGGCGCAGAGAGGAACCGGACGAAGCATTCTTTGCATATACTGCGACGATTCTTCCGGTTGTGTCGGCGAGGGCGAACAAGTCGTCGCCGCTGAGCTGCCAGAACTCCACAGCGCCATCCTGAATAGTAAGATCGTCGCCGCTGGTCATCAGCGCTTTGAGCGTCGGAAGTTCGGCCAGAAGCGCATTCTCGCGATCAAGCGCTGCCAAGCGCTCAGCCTGAAGGTTCTCGAAGGTGATAACGGAGTGATTCAGGTCTTGAGATAGATCGTCCGTGACCTGAGCGCGCAGTCTGTGCCTCAACAAAACGAGGAACAACGAGGTGACAATGACAATCACCAACGTCATTGCGAGGACAAGCAGAATATGGGTTCGAATCGCTGGCTTCCGATGACTCGAGGTCACCGGCGGGGAACTTCCGTGCTCTGAAGATGAGACGGATTGCGAATCATGGGACAAATTTGTACCCTGCACCGTAAATTGTGAGCAGATGCTTCGGATTAGCTGGATCGGGCTCGAGCTTCTGCCGTAACTTCAGGATCTGATTATCTACAGTCCTTGTTGTTGGATAAGCATTGTATCCCCAGACCTCGTTAAGAAGCAGTTCGCGCGTCAGCACGCGGTCCACATTGTCCGTAAAGAACTTTAGCAGCTTAAACTCGAGAGCGGTGAGCACAACTGGAACATTGTCCTTGCGTGCCGTCATGCTCTTGAAGTCGATGTCACAGTCGCCGAAGCGAAAGACTGTAGAGCCGGCGGGCTTACGCTGTCTGCGAATCGCGGCCTGAACGCGAGCGATAAGCTCTCGGGGGCTGTATGGCTTTGTGACGTAGTCGTCGGCGCCAAGTTCCAGCAGCAAAACCTTGTCAACGACTTCACTGATGGCGCTTAGAACGATCACCGGCGTCTCACTGGATAGACTCTTGAAGGTCTGACAGAGTTCGCGCCCGGAGATTCCAGGAAGAATAAGATCCAGAATGACGGCTACCGGTCGTTCGCTGCGGAATAGGTCGAGCCCTTTTTGGCCGTCGGCCGCAACAATGACGGCATATTGTTCCGTGGCGAAGCTCCGGCGAAGCACTTTCTGCATGCGTGGATCATCTTCGATGACCAGAATGGTACCGCGGCTCATCGACGGCGCCAGTGCGATTTCCAACCCATCTTCCATCAAATCTGTATCCATGACCATGATATTTGGACCTCTCTACTATTCTGGTCGATCCGTCCTAACAAGAGTACCCCAACACCCACAAATGACAATCAAGTGACATTTCGATCCGCCCCACCGATTCGGCGGGCACCTGGCAAATAGCCGAAAACGGGGCTGACTGCCTCCTAATGCTCTGGTATCAGATCGCTTGCGATGACCGGCTGGATTCCAAAAGGCGGGTTGGGCACTTCAGAGTGCTCAACCGAAAGAGCATCGGCGGGTCCGCCGGGGGTTGCGTCTGCCAGCTCCAGCAAGAGACTGAACATGACGATCGCCCATAACGGAAACGAGAAGTCGAACACCTCTGTATCGGCAAATCCACGTATCAGGACGAAAAGCAGCAAAGCGAAGCAGAAGGTTCTAAGGGAGCCGGTGGCAAAGCGGCGAATTTGCCGATAGAAACTGCCGTAAAGGCCGGCCATCATACAGATTCCGACGGCTCCGTAGGCATAAAACTGCTGTAGCAGTTCGTTATGGGCGTGGCGGGCCTCAAATTCACCGAAAGGAGGGATGACCTTCCAGACGGAATGAAAGCCATGGCCGATCCATGGCTGGGTGATCGCTTCGTCAAGGACGAGCGCCCAGATGCCGAGGCGTCCGGTAAGTGTTTCGGGACTGTTCCCAGTATTTGAGTAGATATCGAAGTAGGAAAGCAGGAGGCTCGAAAATGCAGCGACAATCAGAACCGCGGCGGTGACAAGGAGAAGCTTGGTTTTACGGCTCATGGATTTGTCTCGCATGAGCAGAAACGCTTCTGCCAAAAGGAAAGCGGCAATTGTTGTCTTGCTGAGACTCCTGAGAAGCGTTACTCCAAGCAGGATCGCGGCAACGCCCCACTTTCCTGCTTTCTGCTGAATCAGATACTGGGCAAAGAAGAAGGCGAATGCGCATAAATAGCCAATCTGATTGGCTCCGAGCAGATCTTCATCGCCGAGTCTGAGATCCGACTGGGCAGGCAACAGCCATGCGATAACGGCAACAGCACATGCACCCCATACGTACCCTTTGATCACGGCGTGGATGGATTCCCGCGTCGGTTCAGCGCGAAACAGCATCACTACAATCGCCACATCGGCGACCATCCCACACCAGTATGCGATAGCCGCCGGCAAAGATACGGCGACAGTCCAGAGCAGACTGCAACCGGAGAAAATGACGTAGAGCATCACCCAGCGAATACTGGGAAGACGCAACATACTTCCGAATGTGCGTTTTGCTGCCCCCAGGGACACGAGGGCGACAGCAATCAGCAGCAGGTAATTCAGCATCAGGCTTACTTCGGATCCCGTCTGCGGATCGGTTCCGAAGAGGCGCACGGAAAGGAGCATGACGAAGAGCCGAAACGAAAAGAAGAGTCCAACGAGGAAGGGAATTCCCGTATCGGCGGTCAATGCCGTCGGTCTTTCGACGAAATGAGTAAGCTCCGAAGTCATATATGCTCGCGACTGCCAGAGATGGCGGCGATTGTAACCTCAGTGTGTGTATATGTCTGGAACACCCTGACTGCCAGCGGGTGGAAGATGACGTAGAAATACGACGATCGACCAGAGTTCATCATCACTTAAAATACCTTTAGAACCGGGCATTCCGGACGGTCGGATTCCGTTATCCAGAATCCATTTAAGCTGGCCGTCGGTATAACTCTGCACGTCCTCGGAGGCCAGTGACGGGATGGGTGGAGAGACGTGATCGATGAACGGGACGCCGGTGTTCTGTCCGTCCATACCATGGCAGGCGACGCAGTAATGCGAGAACGCTTCCTTCCCGTCCTCCCAGTTTTCGTGGGTGTAGGGCAGGGGGCTCTTCTGCTTTTTGTTGCCCACAAAAAAATGATGCTTGGCGAAGATGATCGTCTTCGACTCCATCTTGCTCGGTGGGGCGGCCTTACAACCGGCCAGCCCCACTACACAAACTGCCGCGACTGTTGCGATGGGAAGACGCATCGCTAGTTCACTACGTGAAGTGTCAAGGTCATCTCGCCATGCCCGGAGCCACAGAATACCGAGCAATGACCGACAAAATCACCCGTCTTGTCCGGCGTGAACTTCAGTTCCGCGGTACCGCCTTTGTCAATCTTGGCGTTAAGATCAAGCTCGCGAAAACGCAGGCCATGGGCTACGTCGGCGCTCTTGATGACGAGGACGACGGGCTCGCCTTTCTTCACGGTAATATCAGCCGGCTCGTATGTGAAGCGCTTGGCCGTTACCTCGATTCGCTTTGGCGAATCCTGGGCGCGGACGGTACGAGTGGAAAAGACGCCCGCGGCGATCATCCCCACACACAAAACCTGCAACATGAACTTCGTTTTCATGAAGACTCCTCTTGGACAAATATTTATCACAGCTGCGACTTGGACCGTATCCGCCGCTCATACTCAAGTTAGCGATTCACCGGAAGGTGGTTGTCATACCGAAGTTAATCAATTGTCATGAGATTGTCTGATGCGTCGTTGGCGGGCACGGATCATTGCGACGTGCGCGGCGGTGTGCGGACCACCAGGTTTTTTTCCTCGGGCACAGGCATATCCGAGATTCCGGGATAATGGCGGAGCTTCAGTAATTGAAGGGCGATATTCCAGACAAACGCAGGATTGTTGCGGAGATAGCGTCGCCATAGCCGCCGGGGGTCTTGCGCCAATCGGTGCAGCCACTGGAGCCCGGCACGCTTGATCCAGGCCGAACAATCCCGAATAAGGCCCGTGTGATAATCAAACGCTGCTCCGACGCCCACCAACAGAGGCACCTGTAGCCGATCTACATATTGCGCCATGAAAATCTCCTGCTTTGGTGTGCTCAGTCCGACCCAGAGGACGTGCGGCCGGGTATCGCGCACTTGAGCCAGCAGGGCGTCTTCTTCGTCGGCATTCAGATCTCTGAATGGGGGTGTATATGTGCCAACTACCTGCAAGCCCGGGAACTTTTTCTCAAGCGCCTGTTTCAATTTCTCCGCGACACCTGGTCGACCTCCATATAAGAAGTGACGAAAACCTCGCTCGAGAGAGAGGTGGCACATCGCGGACATGAAGTCCGGACCAAAGACACGGTCCATGTCATCAAACCCCTGGAGGTGTCCAACCCATGACATCGGCATTCCGTCTGGGGTATTCATCATCGCGCGGTTCAATATCTTGCGAAATTCGTGGTTTTTCTGGGCCTCCATCACTCCATGCACGCCGGTTACGCAGATGTAGCCGGGTTGCCCGGCACTGATCCATCGATCCGCTGTATCAACCGCGCAGCTCATGTTGATTGCGGAGACTCTTACGCCGAGGACGTCAGCACATTCGTTGGCATAGAGAGAGCCAGAAGTGGAGGCGACGTTGGAACATCCGTTACAGCGAATCCGCGCGGTTGAATCGCTCACAGCAGATACGAGCTGAGGCTGCTTCTTCATACTCCTCCGCGCATCGCAAAAAACAACGTGTGAATAAGAATTGCCATGTCCATGGACAATGTCCGGTACCTGATGTAAGAGAGGTCGTGATGGAGGTTTTCGTGGATCGGGTATGCTCTGTCCGGGCTTAATTGCCATAGGCCGGTAATTCCTGGGATAACTTGAAGTCTTAGCCGCTGGCGCGCGTTGTACCGGCGCACGATGAACGGCATCTCCGGTCGTGGCCCCACCAGAGACATCTGTCCGAGGAACACATTGACCAATTGGGGAAGTTCATCGAGACTGGTCCGCCGCAGAAACCTGCCTATCCTGGTGATTCGCGGGTCACTGGACGACTTTGGGGAGCGCTCATATCTCCGTGCATGACGGGACATCGACCGAAATTTGTACATCTTGAACAGCGACCCGTCTCGGCCTACTCGTTTCTGCACGAAAAATGCTGGGCCGTTTGAGCTGACTCGAATGAGGAGGGCTACCAAGAGGAATAGAGGTGAAAGCAACACTAAAAGAATGGAGGACACGATGACGTCGACCATCCGCTTGCCGAAGGCATAGGGCCAGGGGACTATCGTCGCCCGCTCATAAGTCAACAGCAGTCCATCGATCTCAATCGATCGTTTCGATTGCCCTAACTCCACAAGAGGTTCAGAGAGATGCGCGATTCGCGATCCAGCTTGTTCCGCAACAGCCCTTAGCTTGTCTCCCTGGTCTGCTGAGAGGCTTGCGGTCGCTATAACCAGCAGATCACACTGAAGCGACTTCAGAAACTCGATGGTCATCCGATTGCAGTGAACGGCGATCTCGGGACATTCGCGATATGCAAGCTCTAATTTGCAGTCATCGATCAAATCCGGCTCTTCATCAACAATCGCTATAGGCCTGAATGCCAGACTAGGTGATGACAAAAGCGCCGAGGCGATGCGTCGACCTGTCTCCCCCGCTCCGTAAATCACAACGCGTTCAGTTGCGTGGCGCCTGTTATGCAATCTTCTGACTGCAGAAGCGAAGAGCTGCTTTTGGAGTACCAGCAATGGTGGCATCAGCACAAACGCAAGAACGGTTGCACATGGCGGCAGGCCGAACTTCAGGAGTAAGCTCGCCGGCAGGATAATGGCCAAAGCCTGAAGCGACATGCGGACTGCGCCCATAGTCTCAAGGACTGGGTGGATGCTGGTCCATTCGCTGTAAATGCGATTTTGGCGCAACAGAACAGCTGCAAACAGCCCGGTGAAGGCGCTGATGCCCAGTGCCTTATGGAGAGGATATATAGCTGAACTTCCGATATGGACCTGCAGCCAGTATGCCGCGAGCATCACGGCAGCACAGGTGAGAAAGTCGGCTGCGAATTCGCACGCTGCGAGAACATACAGGAACGGCCATCTTGAAATTCTGTGATGCTGCCCGACGCCAGAGGCTAACCGCGGTTCTGCGAGCATTTTTGAGACATAGGAATCAGACGTAATTACGTTCATTTCCCCTCCTCTCCGGGAAAGGTTTGTTTGCCTCGGTCATAACGATTGCCTTTGTGTTGGCATCTGAACCGCAGGCGCACCTTGAGCGGCGTGCAGGTGGTTCGTGGATGGCGACAGCCGACGATAGAGTTTCAGGTACTGAGCTCCCAACACATCGGAAGAAAACTGTGGAAGAGAGATCGGAGATGTTGGAGGTTGTTTGAGGCTGGCTACGATGGCCTCTTCGAATCTCCCTTCTGCGCCAGGACCCAGTGCAACAAAACTGCAGTGTTTCTTATCGATCTCGCGAAAGGAAGGGATGTCGGAGCAAATAACTCGACAGCCGGCAAGGAGGGCCTCCGCCACGGGAAGGCCAAAGCCCTCTGTTTCTGAAGGAGCTACGAGGGCCTCGCAATGCGTATAGCACCACTGCAACTCAGGCTCAGTAAGACCTTGCAGAAAGAGCACCCGCTCATCTAGTCGCAGCTCAGAGGTAAGCTGACGTATGCGGGTCGTCTCCGGTCCGACGATACCGATGACCACCAATCTTGTACTCTCGTGAATCAAGCGACGATGAAGCAAGCGATGAAATACGCGGATAAGAAGAGGGATGTTTTTGTTTTTGCGATGTTGTGAAACCGAGAGTAGGAATGGCTCGCCGTGCCAGTCCGGTATCGGCGATTGCTCCGCATGCGTCGGCTCCGTTTCGACGCAGTTGTAAATCCGAGTAGCCTTCCCCCATATCGACTGCGGCGTATATTGCTTCATCCGAAGAACCGTGGCGTCGGACACACACACGACTGCATCAACGCTGCGCAGGCATTGCTGCAAGATGAAACGATTGAAGAATACCTTCGGGAAACCAAAGTTCCCCGGGATCTCATAGGGATACAGATCATGTAACGTCAGTACGGTGGGACGGGAAATCGCAGAAGAATCTATGGGAACCGGGTAGGAAAGATGAATGACATCAGGCTGGATCTGTGCAGCGAGGCTGGGCAGGTGACGGTAGTACCAAAGGTTCCGGCTTAAGGGGCTTCGGTCCATGTCGGCGACATGGAGTGTGACTCGGTCCACGGAATGGAGGCCGGCGTTCCGCACGAGCTCACGTTGCCATGGAGCGATGACAAAATGCACCGATGAGACTTGCCGTTGCTTCAGGAGGCAACGCACCACATTGAACGCATGACGCTGCACCCCGGAGATATTGGACGAAAACTGAGCGGCAGTCAGCAGAACATTCACGGCTGCGCTCCTTCCTGAAACTCGGCGCCGATAGGCAGGGAAGGGATTGCACTCCCGGTCTGTCTCGAAAGACCAAGGTGGCGAATAAGAGGCAGATAGACCAGTAGCGAAGCAGCGCCATAGCACACGCGGGCGATCGCCAACCCTTGAAGACCTAGGTGATGAAGCAGGTAAAGCATCAACAGCAACAATGCGCATCTACTGCCGAGGCTGATAAAGGCCACCAGGCGGAACAGGCCAAGTGCCTGCGCGGCGTAGGTCCCGGTGACGCTGAATCCCGACAATGCTGAACCCGTGACAATCAACGGAAAGATTGGAGCAGCATTATTGGCGACTGCAGCACCGGCCCAAATCCGCAGGAAGTGGTTTCCGAAGATAAGCAGAAGGGCTGTGCCAGATAGGACCAGAAGCAGATTGCATCCCAGGACCTTGAGAACTGAGCGACGAAGTGCGGCGCGCGAAATCGTACCTGCCCGTCCTGACAGGTAAGGAAAGAAAAAACTGAGGCCGGACGCGGTGAGCCCGAAGAGCGGTTCCGCGACCTGAATGCAGACCGAATAGGGAGCGACTGCCATTGCTCCGAGAGAGATGCCGAGCAGTATTCGATCAAACTGTCGAAAGGTGACGCTGCCGGCGGCCTGAAGCCAAACGAAGACGCCGGAGGCCAATAGGCTGCGGGTGTGCTGAGGATGAAACGCGGGCCAGAGGGAGACGGTGCCCAGAAGTGTTCGAAGATACCAGAACTGAAAGCACGTGCCCGCGGTAAGAAATAGCGCGGTGGCGATCATGATGCTTTGGGTACCGCTGCCCACCAAAGCGAGCACTATGGCGCCGCTCAGCGTCAGAATGCGGATCGCCGTGCTGATCTGCACGGTTCCCCGATACTGCTGGAATGCCCGCTGCGTAGTGACACTGACAGCTTCGATTGCGCGTACCAGAATCAAGACACTCGCGATGCGAAGGCAGGTAAGAGTTTCCCTCAGTGGGATCTCACGCGAAACGGCGATATGGCGAGCGGCATAAGGTGCTGCGATCCAGGCCAGCACTGCGATTGCGAATCCGAGCGCAAGATTGATCGCAAACATGGTGCGTATTGTGTCCAGCATCGGCTCAGTTTCACTTGCGCCATGCAGCCTGGCTGTGCGTTGAATCCCGGCGTCAGAGAAGCCAGAGGCGATAATGCCGCCTGCACTTACGACAGCGGTTGAGACCATCCACAAGCCGTACTCCGCCGCACCCAGTCTGCGCAGGATGATGGGAGCTGCGACCAGCATTCCTAAAGGGTAAGAAGCGTAGTCCAGCGCGCCGTACATGGCATTGGTGATATGCCTCTTCACGCGGCGTCCTTTCGGGCGGAGACAATGGAATGCCACCGCCCGCGAATGGCAGGAACAACTTCACCGGCAAGCGTCTTGCGAGGATCGTTGGGATTGAGCTTCGACCATCCCTCGCGGAAGATAATCAGTGCGGACGCTACAGTGACAGAAAACAATGTCAGCAGGAGCGTGAGAATAAGACGTGGCGGGAAGGACTTTTTCTCGGGGATTCCCGGGGCATCGATAACATTCACGACTGGAGTGTCTTTAGCCTCCTGGATCCGCGCCATTTCGTATTGCTGTGTGAGCAGCTCGAAGATTGCCTCTTGCACCTTCACGCGCCGATAGAGATCTGCATATGGAACGGCGAGGCGAGGCAGTTGGCGCAAGGGAGGATAGAGCTCCCCTTTATCGCCGGAATCGGATGAGCCTGTTCCATCGGAGACGATTCCTGGCAGAGGGGCCGATGAACCGGTCATCTTTACGAGGTCTCGCTGTAGCGAAGCTATGCGTGCTTCGGTTTCTCTTACTCGCATATTGTTGTCGCCATAGATCTGGCGGAGGGATTGCAAGCCGGACTGCTCAACAAGCAGCTCCGCCTCGACACGAGCACCGGTATCGACCATTGCGCGTGTCTGTTCCTTGATATCGACGGTGCTGTTTTTGCTCGAAAACTCACTCAGCTCAAGCTGTGCGCGTTCGAGATCGTTTTGCACCCCATTTAGCCGGTGTTCGATGAAGATGCGTTCCTGACGCGCGGTTGAGGTGCTTGTCTGGTTGAGGATCTTGTTCAACTCATCGAGATAGGCCTGCGCCAGGTCGCGTGCTCTGACAGGGTCCGTGTCCTCTACTTCGATTGTGATGACACCGCTCTTTTTGTCGTCGGTGATCTTCGTGCTGTGAGCAAGGTGCTTGGCGGTCGTTATCCGGTAGCGTGTGTGGTAGACATGCTGGAGGTTGAAGCGGTCGATCAGATGTCCACCGACCGTTCCGCTTTCCAGGAGATTGACGAATAATGCCGTCGACGTGTGTCCACCTAACAAACCGCTGGCAAGGCTGCCGAGAGAGCCCAGTCCTCCTCCACGGCCCATTAGAGCCGCTAGCATCATTGTTCCCGAGCTCTGCTGATCCGGCGGCATGATGCTTGCGGTGGCCTTGTATTGTTTTGGGATGATAAAGGCAATCGTCAGACTCAGCACGAGCGAGACTATCGCGACTCGGGTCAGCATCTTTCGGTGGCGCCAGAGCAAGGTTGCGCGAACGGCCCAATTTGCCGGAATTCGTTGATTATTTTCGACAGACGCGAGCCTGGAAGTGCTGGTGTTCATTTTGTTCCCCCAATCGGCCTGTAGGAAAGCTGAAGAGTGAATGCGTTATCTCTTTGTGGTCGCGAGGAGAGAAGAGGGAATTGCCACCACTCCACCTGATCGTCCAGGAGCAATTGCCAATCGTGATGAATAGTGAGATTCGCAACGAAGTTGAGATCCCGCAGGGAACCTCCGCCCAGAAACTCCCTGCTGACATTCATGCTGCGCCCGCTTACCTCGATTGAGGAACGCGGCGAGGCTTGCCAGGTAGCCCACAATTGCTCACCCTGGCCCTCTCTGCCGATCCAGCTGCCAATCAACTGACGGTTGTTGGTGTAACCGCTTAGGTAATGGACATTGAAGTAGTAGTAGCCGGGGAATTCATTGCGATGCGGGGAGACCAAACCTTCCGCGCGGATCGTCATGCGTGGTAATCGCGGGGCGCAACGAAAAGCGGTTCCCAAGATCCATGTACTGCGCCTCGGATAAAGCAGTGGGAACGGTTCATCTTCAGTGAAGCCATCGAAGTATCCGCTCAAGCACTTACGAAGTCCCGGAATTCGATACTCCGCATCGACGGCGACGCGTCGGTCGCCTGGGTCGTTTCCTTCGTTCCCCGTTCCAGCGGAAAAGATACTTCGCAGAAAGGTTTTCGTAGTCAGCGGCGCGCCTTGGCCGGCATAGAGTACCGTGAGCGAGACGCCGAACTGAAAGTTGGGAGTTGGCTCAAAGGTGAATTTTCCGCCGTTAATCCAGGGTTGGTTATGAAGAGCAACGCCGGGACTTCCGAATGTCGTATGTGCAGTGTGAACAAATTGCGCGCCCGAGAGGCGGCCCACGAGAAACTCCGCACGAATCGGGCCGAGCAATTTCAGAAAGCTGGGCAACTCGAATGGCCTGACGCGGTCATAGCGAAGCATTGTGATTGGTTCAGCGTTGTTGCTGAATAGAGTTGAGCCGCTCCGCGCGGGTCCCCACCAAAGGGTTTGTTTCCCGAAGGTGAATTGATTGTTTGCAAATGCTAACGAGGCGTATGTGTCCAGCAGCCGCCCACGAAGGAAGTTTGATGGTGGTCCGGCCGCTCCCTCCGGGGTGAAGTCCGCAATGGCAATCTGCTGCTGAGCCTGAGCGCTCGGAGTGGGTGCGCCAGGAACGCGCTGAACCTCGCCGCTGACGTAAGCAGCGAAAGGACCGGCGGCCGCTCGAACCGAACCCCCTGAATAAAGGTTTGCGCCCTGGCCGAAAGGCCGACCATCATCATCGACAAGCGTTTCGGCGAAGTGGTAACCGTCAGTCAACGGTCTCCCTGCGATTGATGTAATGCGTTGGTCCACTGATTCGACGCGGAGGTCAGTATTGCGTTCGCCAGCACGCCTTTGGAGCTCCCAGGCAAACTCCTGTTTGAGGCTTCGCAATGTGGTGGCGACCTCGTTGCTGATGGACTGGTCCGCCGTGAGGTCGTCAGCTTCTTCGATCAGACGGGCGCAGTCGAGGCGAGTCCATGGGCGCAGGTCGAAGAATGCGCTTTGGACATAGCCATTCGCCGCCAGAAGTGCGAAGGCCGGATAGACCCAGCTTTCGACCGGGACATAAGGCGACGCCATGTTCGCGACATTGCGCTGCGACGAGTCCTGTGGTCCCGGATACCCTGTCGCGTGTCGAGTCGAAAAAAACAGAAAGCTCATGAGAATCACCGAAAACGTAAAAGATTTCGACATTGCACCTACAGATTCGCAATTCCGGCGGTGATGGCGATAGAAGAGGCAAGTTGTGCGGTCGCAAGCAGATTCTTCCAGAAGAGCGAAGCGCCGATGATCTTCTGGGGAACCACTACCACATCGCCGGGATCCAACCTGGTAGAAAGAACATCCGGGTCAAACCATCCACCGGAATGGCGGCCAACCACCGAGCCATTAGCGCGGATGACAAAGATCTCTTTCCGATCGGCGGTGCCATTTGTTCCGCCCGCATGGCTCAAATACCAAGCTGCCGTTTTACCCGGAGCGAATGTGAGGGCGGTAGCGTTGTAGACCTGGCCCGTAACGAGTACAAACCCCGGACGCTTCGGAATCGTCAGCACATCGCCCTGACGCAGCTCGGGATCCGCCGGTGTATTGGCCCAACTGTTCATGTCGGCAGAGATGTGGATTACCATGCGGCCGGTTGGGGGATGGCTCTTGAGCTCTGATACGGCCTGTTCTTGTTGCGCCTGGATCAGCCGCAGTGTGCCGCCGGTATCCCCCCCGGTGCCAATCGCAGGGCCGAGGCGTGCCGCTGCAGAGTTCGTTTGGATTTGCCGGATGAGTTCCTGCCGACTGTTCTCTTCCACCTCGCGCACTTGCTCCCGGATCAAGACCGCGCCCTCTGGATAGGCGGTGTCGCGCATTCCGCCGGCTCGGCGAAGCACTGAGCTAAGGCGTTCACCCTCCTGGAAGCCATAGCTGCCGGGAAATTTAACCTGACCCTTGATCGTTACCGATTGGCCTATCTCATTCCATCCGGTGATCTGGTGAATTGTGAGTATGTCTCCCGGTTTAAGTTGGACGTCTGCGTTCGGTTCTGTCCCATTGACCGCAGCTCCGATGTGGATGGCGGCGAGTTGTCCTTCAACCCGATTGCCGCCTTCGATGAGATAGCTTGTCAGATCGGCGCTGCTGAGAAGCGCATCACGTTTAAATCCTCCCGCCATCTGCACAAGTTGAGCGGCTGTCATGCCCTTCGACAGCGGATAAGTTCCTGCCCGGAGCACTTCTCCATGGATCGTGACTTTAGGTGAATCCACCTCATAGCGTCCAAAGATGCGGATCGTGTCAAAGGGTTGAAGTGTCAGATTTGAGTTTCCGATGAGCACTTCAGGCACATTGAAGGCGATCGTTTCGGCGTGGAAGTCCGGCGGCATGAGGCGCACGATCTCGCCGTGAACTGATGGCTCAGGCAACATGTCCTGGTAGCTGCGCAGCACATCGTTGAGCTTCATACCATCGGTATAGGACAGGCGGCCTGGCCGAACGACGTGTCCTTGAAGATAGATGGCGCGTTCGCTGTAGGGAAGAATCGGAGAGATATGAATGCGGTCTCCATCTTTAACAGCAAATGCATCGATGGCGGCGCGGTCAGCTTGAGGATCCTGCCCTCCTGCGGTCTTGAGTGTCACCGTTTCGCGCTGTCGGTTTGCATCGATGCGTTCGATCGTGATGTGGCTGAGGGATGCTGCAACCGTGACTCCGCCCGCGTCGTCAAGAACAGAAGTTAGCGTCGATTCCCCGGGCTTCATTTCATAGATGGCGGGCCGTTTTACTGCTCCAGAAACGGCAACCTGGGGGCCTGCAGGAGGCACCTGCAGCGTATCTCCGCTCTCGAAATGGGCGCTGTTCTTCTGCACTCCGTGGAGAAGGAAGTCGTAGAGGTCAACGTCCTCGATCAGTTTCTGGCCGCGATAATGCCGGGCGATGCGTAGAGAACCAACAGCTGTTGGGCCTCCGGCTGCATAGAGGGCACTGACGGGAGTAGCTAATGAGCTGATGTCGTATCCACCAGGTCGTTGCACATCTCCGACCACATAGACACGAACGGAGCGCAGACGGGAGACCGTTACGGAGACTTGAGCATTGCGATATTGCTGCTTCAGCGCGCCTCCAATCAGGTCCTCTGCTCGTTGGAGCGGGAGGCCGGCAACCTGGAGCGATCCGGCCTCGGGCAGAAGAATCTGACCGTCACGGCCGATAACACGGACCATACTCTGGGTCATACCACCCCACAAATTGATTGTGAGTGTGTCTCCCGGGCCGACGACATAATCCGGCCCAAGAGGCACATCTAGCGGCGTGTCGGAACTTGCGCTGCCGCGCGCCATAGAGGAGCCACGGTCTACGAACACTTCCGAACCGAAACGTTTTAGCGGTACCGTCTGCTCTGGAATCTGCGTGTACAAGTCATGCATGGAGCGCAGGTTGTAGGGAGTGGGCTGGTGAATGACCTTTGGAGTATCGGTAGACGCATTCGTCTCCTCGCGGCCTCGGTTCGCCGGGTTGTTTTGACGGTTTTGCCCCATGCCCGTGCGAGTCTGCTGTGTTCCGTCACGATTAACATTCGCGCCGCTCATATCCAAGCCTGTCTGCGCAGACAGCCCTGTTGAGCTTGTGTTGCCGGATGAAGGTAAACTCGGCTGAGTACCCGACAAATCATCCTGGCGGAGTCCGGGGCTCGTGGACTGGAGACCACCTTGAGGGATATACCCTCGCGACTGCAGGAAGATCGTAATATTTGCGCGCACGCTCGCGTTCGTCTGTATCTGGTTGTAAAGCATTTCGTCCGTGATATCGCTCGCGCTGACTTGCGTGCCCTGTTGCTGCATGTAGTCGGCAACCTGGTTCTTCACTTCCATCAACAGATCGGGATTTTGTTGAAGTATCTGGATGATTTGATCAGCGGGAAGCGGTGCTACGGGAGCGTCCAGGTTGCTCATGGTTGAGGTGGAACCGCGGTCATTACCAGAATCCTGAGTCCCACCAAAGGCCAATGCGGCGGCGCTGGTGTTTTGATCTGTCGAAGGTTGCTGCGCTGTAGTCTGGGTCGAATCCGGACCGAGCGGCATCTGAGCTCTTCCACTGCCGACGAAGAAAATCGACGTGCCGGAGACGCTTAGAAGAGCAAGCAAAGCCGTCCGGCAAGCCCGTGGGAGATAGTTATTCAGATACGCGTGTTGCCTTATGATCATATGGGTCACAATAGTGAAGCGGTCTGCCATCCTGGCAGCTTGCTCTTCATCATTGACCCTAGAGAACGAGAACAATCGCGGTGTCATAGGTGCGTCAGTGAATTGTCATTCTTTTGTAGCGCGCTCTCTCCAAACCTGACAGGTCGCGTATTCCGAATCGATTCCAGGCGACGTTCTCCTGCAGTTCATTCGGCCATGAGGCAAGACGGAATTGTGCCTAGCCCAAAGTGACAATGAATTGACAAGTGACAGACGATCCTAAGACACCCCGAAGAACGCATGCCGCTAGTTTGTCGATATGCGGCCTTCCAATTTGCGGTTCCTAATCTCTCAAATGACACGATCAACAAGGCGCGTTGCCTTGATTGTGGCGGCGCTCTGCGCCGTGCGGTATGGCGCCGCACAAGACACGCCTTTGCTCTCCGGAGGTGTTGGTTTCTTTACGAGCACCCCTGGAGGGAGCACTAGCTACAATCCACAGATTCAACCCCTGCTTGCTGCACCGATCGGAAATCATTTACTCATCGAGTCTCGAGCAATTCTGAGCGAAGACTTTTTTCCCAAAGGAGGCGGACAGTCTGGATATGATCACAGTCACTTCATTTCATTGATCTATCTGCAAGGTGACTACATCGTTACACCGCACCTGACAGTTGTGGGCGGTAGCTTTCTCACTCCCTTCGGCACATACAACGAGCGTCTGTCGCCGATCTGGATTGGAAATTTTCAGGACGGACCGCTGATCGCCGGAGTCGGCGCGATGGGGACAGGCACCGGCCTTGGAGGAGAGCTCCGTGGCAATGCTATCTCGCGGCGCAAATACTCGATCGATTATGTGGGATATTTCTCGGCGAGCAGTAGCAACCAGCAATTTAACTCAGATCGCTCCGCAGGCGGTCGCGTGGACCTGTATCTGCCAGAGATGGGTCTTGAAGTGGGCGCATCCTATGGGCGATTGTTGCAAGGAACCCAGGAGAACTTCTATGGCACGCATGTCTGGTGGGAACCCAAAAATACCGCCTTCCGGCTTCGTTCGGAGTACGCCCGCGGTGCCCATGGGCAGGGCTACTGGATTGAGGCGGACTATCGCACACAGGCCTTTGGCGGTTTAGATAGCTGGATTGGACGTATCGAGCCTGTATTTCGCATGCAGCAGACGTTCCGCATTGACACTATTGCCAGCGATAGTCTACCGGCCGTGAATACACAGCGCGCCGACTTTGGGTTGGACTATAACCTGCCGCACAACACAAGAATTCTCACCAGCTACTCACGCCAGTTTTCTTCGGCAGGCAACGAAAACAGATGGGAGACTGGAATCGTTTACCGCTTCCTCTTCCCAACGTGGAAAGGAAAATAATATGACTCCGAAACAGGTTCTGGGATCCGCACTTGGCCTTGGAGGGCTTTTCATAGCTCTTGTCGCTGCTGTTCAGGCCCAGGCTACGCCTGCACAACAATCAGCTGTCCATACGACACCGAAGACCCAGACCGTGGCCCAAAAGACGGGCCAGTCTTCTAACGATGAGGAACGGGTCTTCGCTCAGAACTGCTCGCGCTGCCATAATGCCCCGGATGGCTTTTCTTCTCGTATTTCCGGCACCGTCGTTCGCCACATGCGAGTGCGCGCGGGACTAAGCCAACACGACGCAGAAGAGCTGCTTCGTTTCTTCAATCCATAGAGAGGCTCGACTCCTTAGAGAGAAGCTTGGGTAAGCCCACGTCAGGGAAGGGTCTTTACGATCTGGACTGCGTGGGCTTACTTGCATTCCCGGCAACGGTCGATTCCGTCATCGCCCGTCAGGTTATTGCTTTAACTGCTTGGGCTAAGCGCATGAACGGGGTCTTGTTACGCCGTCGACGCCGATTGGGATGGCGTAGGGCGCGGAATCGGAACAGGCATGCCATTGTTAGCCGCAAACTGCCTGGATAGCGCTTTTGTTCTGTGTCCCCGCAGACGATCTCTCTTGCTCTATCAGTTGACCGGCTTCAAGGTGAAATTCACGATCCCCAAAACGGCGCGTATGACTCCGATGTGTAACAAGGATCACGGCAAATTCATGCTGTTTTAAATTCTCAAGTATGAGGGTTTCGCTCTGCACGTCTAGCGCCGACGTTGCCTCGTCCAATAACAGCAGGGTAACTCCGCGAAGAATAGCTCTCGCTATGCCCAATCGTTGTCTTTGCCCGCCAGAGAACAGTATCCCGTTGTCGCCGACCCGGGTACCAAGCCCCATTGGCTGTGCAGCGACGAATTCATCGAGTTTTGCTGTAGCCAGTGCCTTCATCAAGTCCGCATCGCTCCTATCACTCATTCCGAACAGCAAATTGTTTCGGATTGAATCGTCGAGAAGCACAATCTCCTGCGGTACGTATGCGATTTTGTCGCGGTCGACTCGGATCATCCCGGAGGCGAGCTGTGAAACTCCTGCGATCAGATTCAATAAGGAGCTCTTGCCGCTCCCTGAAAGACCGCGGATTACTACGATCTCTCCCACACGCTGACGCAGATGCAGATTTCGCAGGAGCGCGACATTCTGATCGAACCTGAAGTTTATGTTCTCGAGTTCGAGTACGAAGCCGGTGTTCGGCAACTGCTTCGGAAGCGGAGGAGAGAAATTCTTTTCACATTCGTATAGCTGTTTGTCGACGACCAAGACGCTCTGGAATGAGCCCTCCATCTGGCCCGCCATAAACGTGATCTGGCTGATCAAAGGGAGCAGCCTGCGAGAAAGTACAAAATAGAACACCAGGATCGACAGCATCTGGCGAACATCACCATGCCGCAACTCTACAGCTACCACCATCGCTAGAAAGACAAACACGACACCTTGATCGGAAAGGATCTTCGCTACCTGAGGAAGCACCATGAGGCTCAGTGTCTCGTTTGCTATAGAACGTGCCTGTGTTTTCACCCGTTCATAAAAGAAGCCCTGATTCGAATACGTTCGGAGTTCCTTGCCGGAGGAGAACATATCCGCCAGGGTTCGCTGCAGGTGCCGCGACGAATCCTCCTTCTTCGCCCCCGCCTCCCTGAGCCTTCCGCGGATGAAGAATCGGTGTATCCCGTAGAACACACATGCCGCCAGAACAAGACCACTTGCTGCCAGAGGGCTTTGGTAAACGAGAGCGCATGTCATCGCTGCAACAACGGTAATCGCGGCGGCAAGCTCAATGCTGAGATGATAGAAGTGGGATGCTTCGCGTGCAGTATTGACGGTGTGGTTTAAGACCTCGCTACGATTGCATTCGACAAACCGATCCCATCGCATCTCGGTGTAGCCACGGGTCAGGCGGAGAAGCAGGTTCGTATAAAGACCCTGAGTGTACTCCACCACAGATCGTATGGAAATGATCTCCAGGCAGGATCGAAGGACAACAAGAACCGAGGCGGCAAGAGCGGCTGCCAGTGTGGTCCGTGGGAGCCACCAAAAATGATGCGCCGGCGTGCGCCCTTGTAGCAGGACGAACAAAGCATACATTGCAGCCGCAAGCAGCAGATCGCAGAGTCCGACAAAAATGCGCAATCCTGTTAACCAGATGAGCCGAAGCCGCTCTCCACTTGAAGCCCGACGATAGGCGAGCAACAAGTATTCGTCCCAGTGGCCAGTCCCGTGCACCCCCCTCACGTGATTGCCTGAACCTCGATAGGGTCGTCTCACCATAGACCGACGCTACAAGGTACGTATAGCCCGATTGTCAGTGCTGCGTCCGGCAAATGTCAGTAGATTGTAATGGGAAGCCTTGGATGGACGGCAGAGGAAGTGGGGGAGATCATGTCGAACTGCTTGTGGCGATGGAGTTTTCAAGACAGGTCGGCGACTTGTGGGAAGCCAATTCGTCTTACTGCACATCAGGACGGCCTCATCTCTTGCGGAGACATTGAGGCAAAAGAACGACAAATCGATGACAACTCCGACTGGGCATCGAAACCATGATGTGATCAGGTCCGCCGCGTGCGCTCGCTTTGGAAGCATATTGAAATGCGACAACGGGGAGCCGGACCAAGGGAAGGAACAGGTATGCCAACGCCATTTGCAACTGTGCCAGAGGCGCTTGAGGATTTTGCTCAAGGTCGCATGATCATCGTGGTGGACGATGAGGACCGCGAGAATGAAGGTGATCTCACGCTCGCCGCGGAGTTCGTCACACCTGAGGCGATCAACTTCATGGCGAAATACGGCCGAGGGCTTATCTGCCTTAGCCTAACCGAAGATCGCGCCAATTATCTCCGTCTCGGCCCGATGACCCAGTCAAATACTTCGCGTTTTGGCACTGCGTTTACCGAGAGCATCGAGGCAAAAGAGGGGGTGACGACAGGAATCTCCGCGCATGATCGCGCCCATACGATTCGTGTCGCCATCGATCCTCGCTCGACCTCCCAGGACCTTGCGCGACCTGGGCATGTATTCCCACTTCGGGCACGTAAGGGCGGTGTCCTCGTGCGAGCGGGACAGACAGAAGCCTCTGTGGACCTGGCCTTGATGGCCGGCCTGAAACCTGCAGGTGTCATCTGCGAGATCATGAAGGACGACGGCACCATGGCGCGAGTGCCAGACCTCATCGAGTTTTGCGGCAAGCACGGTCTGAAAATGCTTACCGTCGCTGAACTGATTCGCCATCGGCTCCAAACCGAACGCCATATCCAGCGTGTGTCAGAGAGCATATTGGCCACACGATTTGCAGATTTCCGCATGATCGGCTACGAAAGCGAGATCGACCGAGGACAGGCGCATACTGCGCTGGTGTTAGGAGATGTTACCAGTGGCTCACCGGTTCTCGTGCGTATCCACTCCCATTGCTTTAATGGGGACGTCTTTGGCAGCACATCATGTGACTGCCGGCGGCTCATCGACCAAAGTCTGCAAGCTATTGCGCAGAAGGGAAGAGGCGCACTGATATACCTGAACCGGTCCGGAGAGGGCTGCCATACAGCGCCCGCGGCGGAACGGAGCGGAGGCACCGAGAGAACGCTCCGGCAAGTAGGACTCGGTAGCCAAATTCTGAGCGATCTTGGTATCCAGAAGATTCGCTTGCTGACGAACACACCAAAGTACGTTCCTGCTCTGCATGGATTCAACCTGGAGATTGTCGAGTGTGTTCGATTGGCACCGGATGACGACATCAATATGCAAGCCGAAGTACCAACGGAAGCGCCTCTATTGAGCGCGTTTTGATCGTAACTTTGCGAGACTGAGTCGAGTAGCACAAGGAGATGCACAACCGCCATTGCCTCGGAACTCTGCAAAGGAGATGTCGAAGGCAGATGGCGTCGCATGTGACAGATGTGAATCGCGCTATACCTGCCGGTGGCTTCGGATAGCGTAAGTTTCCCGATTATGCGAGTTGGCTGACCATTCGAGCATACTTTGCGCGCGCCGATGGAGATTCGGCCGTCTCTGCCAGGTGTTCCAAGTCTGCCTTAGACGGGTTGAGGGTCAGAGGTATGTTCTTCCAATAAAATTTCCAATTGTCTGACTGCCAGCCGGCGTAGGTTTTTTCCCAAGATTTCCCGGACTCGCCGGAGAATACCAGGTTAGAAGGGTTTAGGACGCGTTGAGCATCCTGAAACCTGCAATCCAAAGAGATGCGCATACGATCTGACGCGTTCGGAGAAGCCGCATGAACAGTCAGGCTGTGGAAGATCAGCACGTCTCCAGCGTTAACACGACCACCGACCCAATCGTCACCAGCAGCGGCATCAATCGGGATCTCAGGAACGTGGAGATTCTCCCTCCGGTGCTGCTGCACACCGAAACGATGTGAGCCTTGGAGGATCCGTAGTGGTCCCATGTGGACCGGGCAGTCGTGCACCGGAATCCAGACCGTGAAGAACTCGGGATCTCCCCCCATGAATTCGTAATCCTGGTGAGCGTGGACGACGAGGCGATCACAGTTGGGAAAGATCAGCCGGCCAATCGGCTTAGGATGGACCAGTACCTGGTCACCGACCAGCATCTTCATTACATTTCTTAATGCGGGCTGGTGCGGCAGCGCGTGAAACGATTCGAGGTTGAAGACCTGCTGATAGACGCTTTTGAAGATGGGGTCAGGATCGCCGAAGGCCGCTCCGGGCCTGGGAATGCGCTCCAATGGGTTGGATTCCGGCGCAAGCCAACTTTCGGCAGAAAGGATACCGGTTACATCAGTCAGCACGGATTGGACGGCATCCCGTGGCAGGAGCTCACGGATCAGCACATAACCTTTCGAATCGATCTCCTCCTGCAGCTTGCCAGGCTGGAGATCACCTGCATGAAGTTCATGGAAAGCTTTCACTCGAAATCACCTCCACCGCGTCGAGACGTCGTAGCGGACTATAGCCACAATAGCGAGACCAGGGTTTCGAGGTGTCCATCGGTCGTCTGCTCTTTGTCACTTAATTGTCACGCCATAGATGTCCAGACGCTCTATCGTTGGTCTCCTAAGCAGGTACCAGGCACCACAGCCAAAGAGACGGTGACAATTCGATGACCCATGGATGACAACCCTGGTTTTCCGGTCCGCTAAGCTCCACATAGCTAATTCATTGATGTGAGCTTGTGCGGAAATTGTGGGTATTGGGATGGACGATTTGGTCATTCGAGGAGAGCAGCCGGTTTCTGCTAAGCAGCCGGAAGACAATATTATGAGTCGCAATCTGAGCGGGCGAAAAATTGACCATAGTGCCTTTCAGCCCGCGTTGGGCAAACCTCAGAATGAACTTCTCTGCGATATGGATCTGCCTCTCCGCCAGACATTCTATCCGCTCGGCTTTGCCATCGAGATTATTACGAACGACCCCGAGGTGCTCTGCGCGGCAGACGAAAGTTTTGGTCACCGGCGTTTGCGACATGGATCCGCAGGGTTACAGATACGCGTTGGGGTTGCCGGGAATGGGGGCGCGCAATGTCCGCCAGAGCCGATGCGCCGCGAGTACAACCACTTATATTCACTCGTGGCGGACACAGAAAATCAGGCGTTGCTGGATTTGCGCACCCATACAAACTTCGTCTGGCTGAACAGGAGTGCACTAAAGAATCGACTTTACCTTCGGCATAACTTTCTTGAAAAAGTCGTGTACCTCCTACTCGGAGCATCCGTGGTTACTGACTTACACGCCGGCTGCGTCAGTAAGAATGGGAGGGGAATCCTTCTGTGCGGTGATTCGGGGGCAGGAAAAACAACACTGTCTTATGCCTGCGCGCGTGCCGGATGGACCTTTACATCGGACGACACAAGTTACCTGATCAATCGCTCGAGCGTGCCGCGCGTCATTGGGCATGCTCACCGCGTGCGGTTTCGGCCCCCCGCCAGAGAGCTCTTTCCAGAACTGGATCACAGGGAGATAACACCACGCATGGAGGGTAAAGCCTCGATCGAGGTCCCGATGCGCGAACTTCCCACGATTGACGCGGCACCTGAAGCCACAGTGTCTTCCATTGTGTATCTCAACCGTTATTCTGGGGCAAAGGCAGCATTAATCCCGTTGCCAGAGGGCACGGCGACTGCGCGCATGCGCAAGGAGCTTTATTCGGCTGGAGATATTCGCACGAAGCACGAAAAGGTCCTGGAAAAATTTGCGAGCATTCCAACGTTTGAGCTTCAGTATTGCGAGCTGGATCAGGCGATCGAGAAACTCGCACTCTTAACGGACTCCCTCTAGCGGCTTACCGAATCCACGGAAGAAAACGCATCAGGGCAAGACCTTCCTGCGGGCGATGGCAGTAAACCATACGCTTCTGCCGCAGTCGGTGCCATAAAGTAGGGTTTTTGAGTCGCTCTCCCATGATGGCTGAACCTGATTGCATGGCACGTCGGCGATGCGGCGCGACAAGCCGCTGTCTTCGTCCCGCAGCCAAAGATTCCAGACACCATGATCGAGCCGGCTATATGCCATCCATCGCCCATCCGGCGAGAGGGCCGGATACCGAGAGTCCGCCATCACAATTGGCGTATTGCTGTGGGTGACGTCCGTCAGAAAGATTTTCGGGGAACTGCCATTCTTATCGGCTGAAAAAGCGTATTTTCCGTTGGAAAGGAACGACGCTTCGTATACGTTCAACTGCGGAGGCGTAAGCGGAGTTTCGGTCGTGCTCACTTGAAATGTCCGACGGAGCATGATCTGACCTCGACCGTGATCGTTGCGCAGGAACGCAAGGTCCTTACCATCGGAGGAGAGCATCGGATCACGCGCATCGTCGACAAGAGTTTTTGTAGGGTTTTGAAGGTCCACAATTCGCGAGTGCGGGCTGGAGGCACGTTCCACTAACGTATGTCCAAACCCACTGGTAAAGGAAAGATCGTCATATGCAGCATCTGTATTCGGATCCAACTCAACTTCACTCCGCCCCTGAGTAACCAGGTGGTATCCCGTGAAGGTAAATGCAGAATAGCGAACGCCATCACCTGTAGATTGTGGGCTCGAGTTGACGAAGCCCTGCGTTTGCAGAGGCAGACGGTATAAGTATTCCTCACGCTCGGCGCGTTCAAGGTGAAGCGTTGACCGCATGCTGAAGATAACGGATACAGCCATCGCTGTTGCCCACGCATAGCGGCTCCAGTCCGGGGTCAAGCTTCTGTCCCGGCTGTCACGCCATAAGATTGCGTAGATGCCGAAAAGCACCGCTATCATTAGTGGCAGGCGTGGAACGTATAGCAGCAGGGCGAGGCCTGCCGGTTTGTCTGGTACTGGAAGAGGGAAGCCGATACCAAGATATGCAAGCATCAGCGCCGTCAGCCATCCATAGCTGCGAGTTCGAAGCAATCTTGCTGCAAGTACGCACACCGGAAAGGCCATCAGCACGAAGTTGTAGGAGGCTGGCTCCGTGGATACTGCAAGAGACGCTGTCAATAGTGCCGACCATTCCAGAAGAATTCGCTGATTACTGTCATCATTCCTGCGAATGAGCAGAATAGCTGGTGCCAGCACCAATATCTGCAACGAGGGCGCCAGCAGCGCATAAGCTAGTGGAGAATAGTGCCATGGGTGCGGGTTCCACTGAGGTTCGGAAAGAAAGAGGCAATGCAGTACTCCAGTGATGGAGGCGGTTGTCGTATAAGTGCCTTTATCTTCTCCGTGCATCACCCATGGCAGAATCTCCCGCAGCCAGGTACGGTGGACATTCAAGCCAAATACGGCGATCGAGACAGCGACAGAGAGAACGCTGGTGATCACTCCAGAAGCAAGCGCACGCCAATCTCTGCGTTGGAGGAAGAATATAAGCAAGAGCAACGGGAAGACTTTGCACATTGCGGCAATAGCCACCAAGGCACCGGCGAGAACCCTGTATCCCCGCACATAACTTAAACACCCTGCGGTAATCAGCAATAACAGCAGCACATAGAATTGCCCATACAGCAGGTTGCGATGCAGTGGGAAGCTAAGAAATATCACCAGCGCGATTCGCCGATAGCTTAATCCTGTCATGCTCCGTAATATCCAACTGATTGGGACAAGAAAAGCGAGATTCACCAGGATCCAGACGTGTTTCGCGGCGAGCGGGGTCAGGCTAGCCAGAGGCCACATAACCAAGGTAGAAAATGGTGTTAGTGGGAGCAGGCCGATGATCCGGATGTCAACGTTCCGATGGTCTTTTTCGCGTTCGATCCATGACCACTCGTACATTCGAGAGGTGTCATATCCGTCGTGCGCCAACCGCGCGGACATGTAGTAATTAGGAAAGTCGGTGTTCAGGGTTCGCCATGCGCGTGGTAGATTGTGCACACAGAGAAACAAAACGGCAGCGCTTAGTACAATGCGCTCTAGCCAATCGACGATCGTAAGATTAGACGGGGCAGCCACACCTCAGCGTATCGACGCGCTGGTCGCTCACTTGTCACTTAGTTGTCAGAGGAAAGTCATCAAGTGTCGCCTGGACAGTGCGCTATCCTGACGCTTAGACAATGCTTCTTCAATGATGTCAGCAGCTCGCTCAAGACCACGGAGGGACTGCATCTGCG
This sequence comes from uncultured Acidobacteriaceae bacterium, assembly GCA_963841335.1. Lineage (GTDB taxonomy): Bacteria > Acidobacteriota > Terriglobia > Terriglobales > Acidobacteriaceae > Edaphobacter. Next base: position 1,011,770 of record CAWJCF010000002.1, read on the forward strand.
ATTGCAGTTTCTGGGCGGCGTTCCGGTAGGCGGGATCATTCAGCACCTTCAACAACGCTGTGCGAAGCTGCTCGGTCGAGCGGTTCTCTGCTGGAAGCACCTCAGCAACTCCCAATGCCGCGAGGCGCGCGGCAACCGCAGGTTGATCCAGAGCCACTGGCAGAGCAAGCAGAGGCTTCCCCTGCATCAGGGTCTCCATAACAGTATTAGGGCCTGCATGCGAAATCACAATTTGGGCTCGCTTCAGAAGTTCAAGCTGGGGAGCGTTTCCCACGACCAACGGGTTGCCTGGTAGATCGGAGAACATCGCCGGATCGCGACGGCCGCCTAGCGAGATAACCAATTGCAAGTCCAGCCCGCTACACGCCGCGGCGATCCGATGGAAGATTGCAGTCCCACTTTTCCGCGTCGTTCCCAACGAGGCATAGACTAAGGGCCGGCCGTCAAGGCGGCTCCAGGGAAACTCCACAGAGGCTCTCCCTGCTTCATCGACGAAAGGTCCGGTGTAAAAGAAATTGGGGGGCAACTCGGAGCGGGGTATATCGAGGCACTGTGGCCACTGGGTGATGTGCGCGAGTTCTGGAAAGGTCTTCCCGATATTCCTAATCGATTCCAGGCCAGCTTTTCTCCTGTACCGGTCCAGGCCGCGTCGTACTGGGCCTCTCATACGGAGCACGGAGACCTCAAGAATCTCTTTCTGCAAACGATCCAAGTATGAACCTGGATCCGCTATGGATCGAGGAGCGTCCCATCCGAAGTTATGGGGAATGGAGGTGGATACGATGAAGTAGGGCAGACGCAGCATCTCCGCCAGAGTAGGGCCGGACAACGAAATCTCGCCCATGATGAGCGTGTCTACTCCGGCATCTCGAATGGCTGCGGGGTATTCGCGCAGGAAGGCTTCCATATCTTCCTCAATGCGTCGCAACCTGTAGGCTATCTCCCCGATCCGCGTCCGCGGTTTGCGTTGGTTCGTGCCGCGATGCTGTCCAGCGGACGACGAGCCAGGTACATCGATCGAGTAAAATTCCAGTCCCCGCGCACGCACATGCTGCTCCAGCTCAGGATGCTGAAACAGCGTTACCCTGTGCCCCCGAGCCACTAATTGCCGTGATAAGGCGATCAGGGGATTGAGATGTCCGATTCCTTTGTATGACAACACCCCAAAATGTCGCATTTCGACTTTCCCCAATAATTTAAATTGGTGCACTGAGACGACGTTCGTTAGGCCGCGCCGTAATGATCTTCAGCCTCAACCGATTGCACTCTGCGGATTGGTTTACCTCCCAGTCGAACCTCGCCCGAACCCAGAATGGCTTCCGCGCTCTGTAAAAGTTCATTCACCGGAGCACGCAACCATCGAATTGTGCCATCGATCCACAGCGGCTCCAGTCCTTGCCGCATGGGTATTGACAACCGTTCGAGGATTGCCGAGGAGGCAAGTTGAACACGGCCTCGAATCATGACGAACTCAACATCAGTCAGAGAAAGCGTGAGGAGTCTGTCTGCGGCGTCCTGACCGGTGTCGCGTAGAGCAATCAAATCTGCCGGACCGGATGCCCGGATCGTCCCTTCGCCCTCTTGAAAGCGAAGGATCCCGGCAGGAGCTTCCGTTAGCAAATGGTAGGCCAAATCAGAGGTGAGCTTGCAGTGCGTCATCGCGAAACGAATCTCATCCAGTAGATCGCCAGTGCCCGTCAAAGGGGAATCGCTTCCGACACAGATATTCCCGATCGTTTTGAGCGTGGTTATCTTCGGAAGACATTCGAAGAGGAACTGATTCGAGGATGGACACACAATCAGAGAAGCGCGGCGCCGTTGCATAAGCGCTATGCCTGCCTGATCGATGGCCAAACCATGCACGAGTACGGTGTCCGCATCCAGAAGGCCGAGGCGGTCCAGTTCGAAGAGCTCCTCTCTCGACCGATCGTCAATTCCTTCGCAAGCATGCATGACGAAGACGCATCCCGGCGGCGTTGCAGAACGTGCTTTGAGTACGTCTCCACCGAGGGTAAGAGAATGCGCCCATCCAAACTTTTGCATTACCTTGACTGGGAATTCTTCCTTCTGCAACTCGGGCCACTGAGCATCGTGGTGGCAGACGGTCGTAACTCCGCAGAGAAGGTTCCGTATTCCACCCCACCAAAGACGGACGTCCTTTGAAACAGACTTGTGTTTTGCGATGACGTCAGGAAAAGTGACGTGTATATCTTCGCCCCAATCGATGTAATTCCGATATGGAGGATTCGCCAGCTTCGGGAACAGAGAGAACTGCAAATGATCATGTGCGTTTATGAACCCAGGCAGTACTAAAAAACCGTCGAGATCAATCTGAGTTTGATCGCGTTCAGATGGTGGTGGCCCGTCGACGACAACCTGCGTGAGGCGACCGCCAGCAACCTCAATGGAAGCTGGCGGATTCTCCCGTGGTCCAATGGCGCAACGCGCTCCATGTAGCCAAATCGCGCCATCATAGGGATTCGGCAGGGCGACAGGATCACGCATGTTTTCTCGCTACATAAATGCGAAATCGAGACGGCTCTCGCTGGCCGCGCAGCTTTGCGATCCACGGCCGCATGGCCCACTTCCACCCGTACCAGGGAGAATGGACTGTCCACTGAATTGACAGGTTCTTTTCAATAACTCGCAGTCGCTCGTCAGTCAGGTACTCAAGGCTATTAACAGAATCCGATGCCGTACCAAACCGCTGACGAAATAGGGTGTGCCGTTCCGCGACCATCTGTCTTCCACTCTCGTCGCGGGAATACCACGGAGTATCGCTGATGATTATCATCCCTGCCGGCTTCAGACAGCGAAGAGCCTCCCGCAGTGTCGCCTCATAGTCCTCCGAGTAGTGGAAGGACGCATTGAAGATGATCGTGTCAAACTGTTCATCATGAAAGGGTAGGTGCGTGGCCTCCGCTTGAAAGCGAGGGATGGGGCTCGGTAAGCGCGTATCAAAGTGCACTGCGGCGCCGAGCCCGTCATGCTCGTTTGTAAGCAGATCAGCAGCGACCGGATCATATCCGAGAAGCGATAAGCGAAAACTCATCCAGCAGTTGCCCGCACCAAGGTCCAGGATTGATCCGCGATCATGCCATGGCTTCAGCAAGCGAGTGACCAGATAATCATAGCTTCTCGACCTGATCTTCCATTGCCGGCCATTCTTGCCACTCAAGTCTTTGTACGGCAAAGCGAAGTAAAACTCTTCGCTCTGACTTCCACGGCCCTCTGCCGCGCGGATCTGTTCATACTCGGAGATGAAGCGGGCGTAGTACGCTGCTCGTTCCGGAGGCAAAGCATGCACGATTCCGTTATGAATCTTCATTCGGAATGCACATTCCGAACAGTTAAGCTCATCGATCCGAGTTTTGCAGCGAGGACACTGCAAATAGACACCAAGATGAGAGGCAGGATTCATTGCATTGCCACCCTCAATGTGCACACTAACCTCTCCGTGTGAAAGGGAAAGTGACTGCATCTACAATTTCCTGAGCGACGTCAATTGCTCCACTGGAACTATCGAAGAGGAGGCGATGATATTGATGGATTCGGGGAATGTGAACGCTTCCGGAAGCCGGCTGATGGGCTCTAACTCATGAACTGTTCGCCAAAGTGCGGTGACGCGAGCCCCAAGTTCCTGGTGGCCATTTGATTGATGCCAGGAGTCAACCTCCGCATGCAAGGCTTCACGCACTGCCCGATAGAAATCAGTCGAGTAAGCGGCCTTGAACATAATGCAAAGATCATCGCTGTCGGTCCAATTGCGCTTCGTCCCAATTTGCGTCCGTACACGTTCATAGAAGACAGTGCCCGGCAAGGGATAGGAAAAGGATATCCCGATATCATCCGGCCGCAGCTTCCGCACCAACGCAATCGTCTCCTGGAGTTCGGTCCATGTCTCACCGGGGTAACCGAATTGCAGGAAGAAGCATGCGCGAATGCCGGCGTCTCTAAGCCGATCGCGCGCAATCATGACCGTATCGAGAGTAATTCCTTTATCCATGGCGTCCAGTATCGCCTGTGAGCCAGATTCGACTCCCATCCACACCTCAGCACATCCTGCCGCCTTCAAATGGAGCACTGTCTCTTCGCGCATCAGGTCGGCGCGTGATTGCACCTTGAAGGGTATAGCCGCGCCCCGCTTTGTGACTTCCTCGGCGAACTCTCCCACCCAGTGATGGTTGAGCGCAAATACATCGTCGCCGAACCAGATGTGTTCCACTCCCGCTCGTTTCAACAACGCCATCTCTTCGGCTACTGCCGAAGCGGCACGTAGATGAAATCGATTGCCTGAAATTGGCTTCGCGCACCAGTTACAGTGGAAAGGGCACCCGCGACTGGCTGCCATATTCGTCGAGAAGTATCCATGCGATTCACTCCAGGCAGCACGATAGGGCTCCAAATCGATCAGGTCGCGAGCCGGGAGTGAAAGTTGCGCCCATGCAGGATTCTTCGCAAGTCGTTGAGGACTTCTGACGATTTGCCCATACTCGTCCAGCTTAACAAGACCGTCAAACACCGCGATTTCTGTTCCTTGAAGGATCGACTCGCAAAGGCTCACGAGAACGTTCTCGGCTTCACCGCAAAGCACGTAATCAAAACAATTCGCGAGAAAGAGATCAGGATTATCCGTAGAGTCGGAGCCGTGAACGACAACGACAGCGCCGATCTCCCGGGAGGCTTTCGCTATCTCCCACGCTACCTCCCTCATGCGGGTCAGGCACATCTTCGAAAGAAAGTTGAAGTCGTCTTCATAGACGGCGACTATCTTTGGCTGCTGCTGTTGCAGCATTGCCCGAAATGTTTCGGCCGGCGGTTCCAACATCGAATCGAAGACCGCTACCGAGATGCCGTGATCGCGCAGTGCGGTGGCTGCGTAAAGTGTTCCGATGGGCGTATACGGCTGCATTTTGCGCAACTGTTTCGCGTCATACGGAAGGTGATACGAATGCGTCAATAAGACATCAGACAAGGTCCACCCCGATGATTGCCCTCCGGCCGGCTGAAAAGGGCGAACGCCGCGGAGAACTGTTTGCGATGCGGGTTCGCCGCTTCATAGAGTTAGCGTAGCCTTGCCTTGCGGGGTACTTGTCTCAGGAATGTCAACTCAATGTCATCCTTTTTGCTCGGCCAGTGGAGGCGTCTATCGCTCGAAACTGTCGACTCAGTCGCCAGCAAGGGCAACACGATCCGAGACGAAAGGTGCCTCTGGAGTTCGTGTCTTTCCACCCGAAAAATGACCCAACTTTTCACGTTTGATCTCGAGATAGCGGGCAGAGTGAGGACTGCCAGGCACGTCGGCGTTTATTCGTTCGACAATCTCGATTCCTGAATTAAGTACTGCATTGACCTTCTCCGGATTGTTCGTCATCAAACGTAATGATGGAACTTTGAGGAAATGGAGGATATCTACAGCCAGCTGATAATCACGCAAGTCGACGGCGTGTCCGAGTTGCAGGTTTGCTTCGATCGTGTCGAGCCCCTGGTCCTGCAGAGCATACGCACGCAGCTTTTCCATTAGCCCGATGCCGCGCCCTTCCTGATGCTCGTAAAGCAATATTCCTGTGCCTTCCTCTGCGATAACTCGCAAAGCCAAGTGGAGTTGATCGCGACAGTCACAGCGCAACGAATGAAAAACATCTCCCGTGGTGCACTGTGAATGAATGCGGACCATCGGGGGCGAACTGTGGATATCGCCAAGCACGAGAGCCAGCGCGCTCTCCCGATGCTTGATCTCGGCTGTCCCCTCCTCGTTCACCTTCTCGAAACCTAGTAAGCGGAAATGAGCCCAATGTGTCGGGAAATCGACATCAGCGATTTTTCTCAGTGCGGTCAATATGTTTGTCCTGTAATTCTCTGGCTTTGACGACAACATTACTTCCAGCAAGTCTATGAAGTTGCTGGAGGTAATGTGTCGTCGGAATGTCTCGTTATCGTCATCACATTGTCGAAACCTTGTGCGGGACGTCCAGACACGCTGGAATCTACTTACAAGTCTTTCGAACAATTATGAAATCGAGACCACAGTAACGATGCATCGCAAAACAACGCGTTGTCGTGCCTGGGGAGGGCTTAGGTCTCCGTGCGGCGAAACTGGTAGAGCACATGATCGCCCAACATTGCCAAGGGCCCGGCAAGAATGCGGTCGATCTTTTCCATCGCAGCGAGCAGTCGTGGTTGGCGTGAAATCCACGGCTCAGCAGCGCTAGGTGGTATCGCTACACCAATACCAATCTGCTTCTCGAGCACAAACCAAGGGGAAAAAGCACGCACGACCTCCGAATTTCGGTGATAGACGACCTCAAAGTCGCGTTTGGCCAATCTCGCCGGCACGCTGCCAGATTTCCGGCGTCTGAGCGCCTGAGAGGGTCTGCCGCGAAGTGTCTCGACCACCATCTCGCCTGGGCAGCATGTGCCGAATAATACGAGCATGGCAGCGGTTCCCGGCTTTAGTAACCGGGCCAGACCGCTCGCCACGGGCTTTAGATCAATGACGCAGTTGAGCGGCGCGAAGTTCGAGAAGGCGCCATCGAATAACGGTCGCTTCGTGGCGAGATAGCGCTCGGCAAAGTCCTCCATCTCTTCTCCCGCACTGATCTCTGCCGTAGATCCGAGAGGAGCCAGTTTCTCCTGGGCCAGCTTCACCATCGTGGGGGAGGGGTCCGTCAAGAGGACCTCGAATCCGCGTTCAGCCAGGAACGTTGCATCTTCGCCGGTGCCTCCGCCAACTTCCAGTACTCGACCGCAGGATGGGAATCTCTGAAGCAGTGCAGCGCGCACCATACGTCGCTGTGCCGCTACGCTGGACCAGGCGCTAAACCGCGAATCGAACGTTGGTGCAACTGTATCGAAAGCAAGGGCTGCGGGACGCAAAGACGTAGTCATGATGAAAGCCGATCCAGGTGCTGACGCCAGCGGTATGATTCCAGCGTGTAGCGAACTCCTTCCACGATGTGAAAGCGAAGGCGTTCGAGAACAAAACGAATCTGAACGCGATACCGCGCGATTCGCGTCGAGAAGGGTTCTCCAGAGGAACCTTGAATCACGACTGGTGGCAGCCGCGACGGCCATAACGGCTTCTTCACTCCGCTTTTTGCCGAAACACCCGCACTCTCAAGCTCCTTTTGCAACAGAAGAAAGAATTTGGTGCCTGGATGATTGCTAAAAACGGTGTAACGACCATACCGATCGACCCAAAGACACACGGAGGGAGGCAATATTTCGACTGTCCAGGAAGTCAGCGCTTTTGGAGCAAAATCACCAAGGATCGAAGCAACAAGATATGCGACCACCCCGATTCCGAGGCACGTACTCCGGTCCTCTTCCGCTCTGCCGCGAAGCTCCCGCCAGAATGCATCATCATCACGACGGGAGAGCACGTGCCGGTAGAACTCAAGAAGGTGTGCAGTCCGGAAAAACCCGCAACATACATCTTTAAAGATATGCATTGCCTGACCCCGGAAGATGTCGACGGGTGAAAGCATGGGCATGCTGATCCCGAACATCTCACGAGTTGTCGATCGATCTAGCCGCGAATCCTGGCCGGGCATATCGGCCTCCAGATGCAGCTCGACCGCGCGGTATGGCAGATCCTTATAAAGATCCTTGACGGAAACGTAGGGAGTCTCGTTTATTTTGAACTCCCACGTCTTTCTGCTGAACCCACGCAAACGATATCCTCTTCGCTCAAGAATCAAACGAGCCTCGGGTGCGCTTTTCTCCGAGATGAGATAGTCCAGGTCAAACTGATGTCTTAGTTCCGGACGAGGGGCAGATTCCGGGGAGAGCGATAAACCCTTCACCACCGCGTAAGAAAGGCCGGCATCTTGAAATTCCCGTTGGATTGCAACTGACTCCTCAACCATTCCGTATGTTCGCTTGGTATTGTTATCCATGTTCTGCTGCAAGCGGTTGGCGGCTGTTTCGGGAAGGGTATCGCGCAGTCCGAGTTGAACCAATCGATCCAGAAAGTACAGGGCAAGACCACTAACGTCCAGCCAATTGAGCAGTCTTCGCCATTCCGCGGGCGAGAGGGCAAGCAGCAATTCGATCTGATCTGGAACCTTGTCGGAAAAGATCAGTAGGATAGCCTCGTGTATCCTCTGCTCTCGGCTTAGGCGCTTTATTGCTTTGTTAGCATCACCCACGCTGATCGAAGTGGTCGAAATGTGTGCCTGGTCCGCGATGGAGGACATATATTGATGTTGGGCCTCAGCTTGGCGCACGAATCCGCGACTTGAAAGCTGGGTCATACCGTCCCTCCTGATCTCTCGGCTAGCCTCTCAGCACATATTGAGTGTTGACCGGGATGCGCTGAAGGAGGGGCCTGTGTGCTGAGATTAGCTAGATTCATGAGGACGGATGTCATCTCGTGGTCACGTAATTGTCAAGGTATTGTTGGGTTGCCGAGCGACCCTTGGTTTGAGAATCTCATCATTCCGGATTAGCTGTGGCAAGGCTTCAAGCGACCGGTTTGCGAAACAGGAAGGCGCCCACCAGCTTAAGGCCGACGTCTCTTTTGTACGCCTTTAAACCTATGCCACGGATATAGAAATCGCGAACCGAAGGGCCAACCACGCCGTCGCAGTAGGCGACGAAGGAGAGGCCCGCCTCAACAGCGAACTGCACGTGATCGCCATGAACATAGTGTTCGATCGCGTGGACGGTACCCGCTTGATCGGTAAACGTACGGCGATGCCCCGCTGCGGCAGCATCTGGATGAAAGTCTGTTGCAAAGACATATCCGCCCGGCCTGCAAACACGAAACATCTCATCATAAGCGAGCAGAGGATTGGGAAGGTAACCCAGCACCAGTCGACACCAGACCATGTCGAAGCAATTTGACTCGAAAGGCATAGCCCGTATATCGCCTGCCACCACATTGCGAGCCCGGCCTGCGGCAAGCATCTCGGGACTTAGATCCATGCCGACAGCATTAGGAATATTCTGGATACGCCACCCAATGCCGCAACCTGCATCGAGCAGGCGTGTCTGTGGCAATCCACGAAGCATCGTCCTCGCTAATTCCTCGTCGAGAGAACTGGTCACGGGTTCGGTTGCACAGGTCGAGGCCCGCAGGCGATCGTCTTCGCGAACCCCTAATTCGTTCACGAAAGGGGGTCGTCGAATCAGCGATGGCGAGAGATGTTTCTCTAAGATCACTCGCTTCAGCAGGCTTCCAAAACGTGACATGCAATGATCCTCTAATGCGCTCGCCATCCGAATTCACCATCGAGATCGCCGCCTCGCTTCCATTAACCCCAGTGGTGAAGATTGCAAGCCGAAGACTCTGCCAAGCATAGCGAGCAGAAAAGCAAAGTTTGTCACTCCTTTGTCATCGCAGTGTCATCTCGCGTTCAGAACCGAAGAACAGATCTGGATTATGGTCCAAAGTGCGTCCCGACTAAATCGATATGTGCATTTGCGCGCAGGAGGTGAATGCCATCTGTCAATACTGCTTTGCGAAAATATCAATATAGATGGTGTGACGATTGTGAGCCCGAAGGACTCGCTGAACACCGATGGGATTGACCCAGAAAGCTGCAAACGGGTGCGGATCGCAAACTGCTACATCAGCACCGGCGATGATTGCATCATTTTGAATTCAGGGTATAAGTATGTTGAAGGCAAGACACTTGTGCCAACGCAGGATGTGACCATCACGAACTGCGTGTTTGGGTTTGGGCAGTGCGGCGCCGGGTTTGGCAGCGAAACTGCCGGCGGAGTGCGGGATGTAACCATCAGCAATTGTGTGTGCGATGGCACACGTCGAGGGCTTTACTTCAAGACCGAGCGGGTAAACAATCGATGGCATAAACCCCAGCGCAACAGAGGAGAGCTCTGTGACGGTCAAGAAACCGCAGTTATTTGAGATGAGTCCCCACCGCGGTAGATTGGTAGCGTACAGGCTTCTCAGTAACAGCTATTGGGGACTGGTTGTCTCGTAATCCATGATGTAAAGTCACAAAACAATGACCCAAGTCCCTCAATCGGGCGCGGCTCCGCCAGGTCCATGGCGGCCTCTCCGTAACGCGACCTTTCGAGACCTGCTTGCATCCAATCTCGTTTCGGACATTGGAGCGTTCATGCAGAGTGTCGGTGCTGCGTGGCTGATGACCTCGCTTACCAATAATCCTCTGTACATCGCTCTGATTCAGACAGCGACCGCTCTACCCTTTTTCTTGTTGGCTCTTCCTGCCGGCTCAATCGGAGATATCTTCGATCGCCGAAAGCTGATCCTAATCACGGAGATCTGGATGCTCGTAGTCGCGGTTGTGCTGACCGTGGTAACAGTGTCCGGAGTGATGACCCCCTGGCTGTTGCTACTCCTTACGCTTGGGTTATCGATAGGGGATGCTGTCGAATCTCCCTCGTGGCGGGCAATTTTCCCTGAGTTGGTAAAGAAGGAGGATCTGCCTGCCGCTCTGGCTCTGAACGGGATTGAGTTCAACCTCGCTCGGGCGCTAGGTCCGGGACTGGGCGGTTTCATCGTTGCTGCCATAGGGGTGGGGGCCGCGTTCGCTTTCAACGCCTTTTCGTTTTTGGGCGTGATTGCCGTCGTCGCGAAATGGAAGAGGCCTGTCCGGAAGAGCACCTTGCCATTGGAGACCTTCCGAGGAGCAACGTCCGCCGCCATCCGCTATGTCCGGTACTCCCCCGGTATTCGTACGCTTCTGATTCGATCGGCAGCCCTCATCTTCTTCACCAGCTCCTTTTGGGCGCTCTTGCCAACAGCGGCAAAGGAGATAAGCAACAATCCGATTACTTATGGTTTTTTACTTGGGTTCTTCGGAGTAGGCGCAGTCTTGGGCGCCATGGTGCTCCAACGGACCCGTTCGAGGGTTTCCTCAGAGACCTTGTTGTCTGTTGCCACGGCGACCTTCGCCGGAGTCATCTTAAGCCTGGCGCTCCTGCGCTCCCCCGTCATCCTCTGCCTCTTGATGCTCTTGGGTGGTGCCTCGTGGACGGCGGTCATGTCCCTTTTCAATATCATGGTGCAGGAACTCGCGCCCGATTGGGTTCGCGCACGTGTGCTTGCCGTCTATCTCTTCGTATTTCAAGGAAGTGTTGCCATGGCCAGCACTCTCTGGGGATATATCGCCTTGCACACGAATGTTCATCGAGCCCTGGTGTTCGCCGCAGTCGGAACTGCAGGGTGTTTGTCGCTACAGTTTCTGTTCCAGCTTCCGGCTGTGCCGGCCGATCTCAGTACCTGGAATCATTGGGGCAAACTGGGGACATTTGCCGAGCCCGATCTAGTCCAGGGACCAGTCCTTGTGACGGTGAAATACGTAATCGATCCAATGAAGGCTTCGGGGTTTCTCCATCTAATCCATCAATATCAGCGGGTTCGTCGCCGCGATGGTGCGACGAGTTGGGGAGTCTTCGTCGATACGGAAAATCCGAATATCTACATTGAGACATTTAATGTCGATACCTGGGCCGAACATCAGCGACAGCACGACCGTTTTACCGTTGCTGATCGTGAGATTGAGGATCAGGTGCTTGGCTATGCTATCCAGCCTGTCGAAATCAAGCATTTCATTTATGCGCAGGACGGTCATCCACCGACCCTCCCAAAGATCCGCGTATTCTCCCCAACTGGTCGCTGACAAGAAGCGCAGTTTGCAATTCTGATTCGAGAGTGAGCTCGCATCATTCACAACTTCGTCGGGCTCATTGAATCGGCTGCCACCATTTAGAAACAACCAGATTGCGGACAGATTGCCGAGTCCAACACCCTGAACTTCTAGCCCGTCTCGTTTTCGTTCTTTGCTGCCCTTGATTGCCAGGGAAAACTCTAATGCGTGTTCGATTCCGGGCCCGAGAACGGGTACATCTGTTGTTTTTCATGCAGGCAAAAATGTAGTCACCTAACTACAAGTTCCACTAGTTCCTGATGGGAATTGGTTGGTGGCACAGTAGTAAGAAAGGAGCAATCACCGTGCCGGCAGAGATTGCCAAACTCGCAATACTTCTAGTTGCCCTCGCCGGTATGTGGACTCACAGACCTCAGGGGCTGCGTTAGTCAAGCGAGTCCCAGAACTTGTCCTGCTCTGATTTCTTGACGGGTGAAGCAGGAGGAAGGTTCAGCTTGGCGCGGTCAGCCCGAGGGGGATTTAATTGCATACTCACGTCCTTCTGTGCGTGTTTTTGCTCCGAAGAGGCTCAAAAGTTTTATGGAGTGCGACATAAATATGTAGCACTCCAGCGCGGAGCGTTTCGGATGAATCGAGATCAAATAATGTAGCGAAAAGGAGGAGCGCCGTGCGGACAGCGATCACCGAAATCGTAATACTCCTTCTTGCGTTCGTCTCTATCTGGGCTGACAGACCTCTCTAATCGCACTCATGAGTTCGCCAACCTGATCAAGCTTTGCCCATCACTTGCCCTCTTCCGATTTCCCGGAGGGACGAGCAGGCACTAAGTTCAGTTTGGCGCGGTCTACGGGATTGAGTCCCAATTTGGACAGAACGTTCATCACCGCGTTAAGTTCGGAAGCCTTGACCTCGCCTGCCCTGATGCGAGTGATCAACCTGCAAGCGGCTTCAACGAAGAAGCGATCACTGCTCTGGAGATAGCCACGAGGTGTCCGCTTCATCAGTTCGCGCCATACGGCGGATTCTGCCGGTGCAAGATGGGCCGGTGGTTTGCCTGGTGGCTTTGGAAGCTGCCATTGCGGCAGCGACACGGCCTGGCAGGGAAGCAATGACAGTACAAAACCTCCGTACCCTTGTGTACCGGATCTGTTTTTGGGATTGTCACTAAGGATGCCATAAACCTATGATTCTTATCGGTTTATGGCGGGGACGACGGGGCTCGAACCCGCGACCTCTGCCGTGACAGGGCAGCGCTCTAACCAACTGAGCTACGTCCCCACGAGTCTTTTCAGACACTTGGAATATGTCACATAGAATCAAGCGTTTCGCAGCTTTCGCTATTTTCGCTCTTTTCTACCTTGTCGCTGCTGTGGACTCAATTTTGGGCTTCTATAGACACCAAACAGACACCAAAACCAGCACCGCAACGACAAGATCAAGTCTATCAGAAGTGACCGTTTTGGTGTCCACGTTTCCCGATCATTGGAGCAAAAGTTTCGTTTCTATGACGTCACTCCTTACTCACACGTTCTGCTTTGAGAAGGTGTGTGACTCTCAGACGAATGTCGTCTCGTATAGCTCGGACCTCCTCCATCGGCAAGCCTTTGGGGTCTTTGAGCGGCCAATCATCGCGGCGCAGCCCTGGCACATAAGGGCACTTGTCCCCGCAGCCCATTGTGATGAGAAGCGCAACTCCTCGGGCAAGTTCTTCGGTGAGCTTCTGCGGTTCGGCGTGGCTCAGGTCGATCCCTACCTCTTGCATCGCTGTCAGGACCTCTGGATGTACCCGCAAGCCCGGTTCTGTCCCGGCAGAGATGGCCTCTGCCTTCGATCTGTCGGCAAGTTGGTTATAGAAAGCTGCGGCCATTTGTGAGCGACCGGCATTGTGAACGCAAGCGAAAATGACTCTGTGCATCTTGGTTCCTTTGACCTCTACTTCTTTCCGATACTGTCGAGTTCGCGCTGGAGTGCAAAGGCATCGAGCGTCGCAATTGGAAGACTCAGAAATAGGCTGATTCGGCGATCCAGCGAAGCAAATGCTTGGCTGAAAGCTCGCTCAACCTCTTCCGTTGTGCCTGAAATTGCGGCGGGATCGGGGATGCCCCAATGCGCAGTAAGGGGCTGACCCGGCCAAAGGGGACAGACTTCACTCGCCGCGTTGTCGCAGACGGTAAAAACAAAGTGGAGCGGCGGCGAGTCTGGTTTGGAGAACTCGTCCCACGACTTGCTACGTGCGTTAGCTGTACTCAATCCGGCCTTCTCGATCTGCTTTAGAGCCTCGGGCCGGACTTGCCCGGTCGGATGACTTCCCGCGCTGTAGGCCGTGAAGTGTTCACGGCCTTTTCGATTCATAATTGCTTCCGCCATGATGGAACGGGCGGAGTTGCCAGTGCAGAGGAACATGACGTTGTAGTGTGGCATCGCCTCTCCTACGCGCAGCACGACGGGCCGCAACAGGCAGCGGACTCGGCGGTTTTTGGTTTTACCGCATAGACCTTCACGCTGGCGGCTGCTGCGTTGATGTCGAACTGCGAAAGCAGCGTCGTAAGCTCTTCATGAAGCGATGGCGATGGGTTGGTGGTGGGAGTGCAGCAAGGCTCCTCCATCAAGTGCAATGGGCTCCCCGTCTCCATTCTGGGTGAGCAGCAACCGGCTTGGTTCTCCACCTTGGCGTATGCGTTCAAATCCGCGCCACTATCGACGATCTGAATGTGTTCGAGGCCCGCGGCACTTAGGCCTGAGCGGTAGTCGTCAATCAAGATGGCTCCGCCGATGCAGCCTACATAGGCTGCCATGCTCTTTGCCACGGCTTCAGGGAGCTCACCCTTGAGAGCGATGTCACTCACGGCCATTCGGCCACCGGGCTTGAGAACGCGCGCGATCTCGCGGAAGACGGCGAGCTTGTCGGGAGCAAGGTTGAGCACACAGTTCGAGATGACGCAATCGACCGAAGAGTCCGGCAACGGAATCTGGTCGATGGTGGACTGGTAAAACTCCACATTCGTATACCCGGCAGCCTGGGCGTTCGTCCGCGCTCTCTCAATCATGGCTGGTGTCATGTCGATACCAATGGCGCGACCCGACGGGCCGACCATTTTCGACGCCAGAAATACGTCCAGTCCCCCACCTGAACCCAAATCGACGACAACTTCCCCTGCCCTGATGTGAGCGGTCGCGGTGGGATTGCCGCAAGAAAGTCCCATGTTGGCGCCAGCCGGGATTGAAGTCAACTCCTCGGTGGAATAGCCGAAGGCTTCCGCAACTGCCTTTACGCCCGCATCGTCGTTGGAAAGATTGCTTTCGGCGACCGACCCATACTTTGATCGAACTGAATCCAATACCAATACCTGCTCTGCCATGACCACCTCCACAAACATATTTGCTTTGGCGACTATATCTATTGCCAACACATTCGTCAATGCGTATAAGTAAGGAATGGCAACGAGAACACCACCGTTCGATATGGAGCGCTTCTTTCAGGCCCTTGGAGACAATACGCGGCTCCGGCTCCTCAACCTCATGGGCGACCAGGAGATATGCGTTTGCTATTTCGTTGAGATTCTGGGTGGACCCCAACCGAAGATTTCACGGCATCTGGCATATCTCCGCAATGCGGGTATCGTTTCAGCTCGACGGGAGGGTAAGTGGATGCACTACCGGATCGTCATGCCTCCAAACATCGGTGCAACGCAAGTTCTAAAGCAGACACTCGACTGGCTGAAGGACGAAAAGGCGATGCTGGCGGACAAAGCACGGCTTACGAAGGCTTGCTGCTCACCGGCAAAGTATGCCCTTCTCGAAGGCGCACCAGCACCGATGACGGTTGGTAAATCGTCCTGCGAGGCGTGTTAATGTCGATTCCCGCGACTCAAGGCAGTGTATGCGCTCCTGCCGCTAGAAAGAAGCTGTCATTTCTTGATCGCTTCCTGACTCTGTGGATCTTTTTTGCGATGGCGATCGGCGTCGCGATCGGACACTTTGTTCCGTCAACTTCTGGTCTCGTCAATCGCTTTCAGACGGGTACGACGAACATCCCCATAGCCATTGGCCTAATCATCATGATGTTCCCGCCGTTGGCGAAGGTTCGTTATGAAAAGCTCGGAGAGGTTTTCCGCAACAAACGCATACTTGGCCTGTCATTGGCTCAGAACTGGATTATCGGGCCGGTGCTGATGTTTCTCCTTGCGATTGTCTTTCTACACGGCGAGCCTGCTTATATGCGCGGCCTGATCCTCATCGGCATTGCACGTTGCATTGCGATGGTGCTGGTCTGGAATGAACTGGCAGAGGGCGATACGGATTACGTTGCTGGCCTTGTGGCCATCAACAGTGTCTTTCAGGTGCTCTTCTACAGCCTTTATGCCTGGGCATTTTTGACGGTTTTACCGAAGTGGTTTGGTTTGGAAGGAAGTGTCGTCCAGATCGGCATTGGCCAAATCGCTAAGAGTGTCGGCCTTTACCTGGGGGTTCCGTTCGTCGCTGGTTTTATAACCCGATTCTTTCTTATCAGGCTCAAGGGTGAGGAGTGGTATCGCACACGCTTCATCCCTCGCGTCAGCCCGCTTACTCTTATTGCTTTGCTATTCACCATCCTCGTCATGTTCTCGTTGAAGGGCGACCTGATCGTGCGGCTGCCGCTCGATGTGGTGAAGATCGCTATCCCACTCGTCATCTATTTCCTCATCATGTTCCTTGTAAGTTTCTGGATGGGCAAGAAGTTGGGGGCGAACTATGCTCAATCCGCCACGCTTTCCTTCACGGCTGCCGGAAACAACTTCGAGCTGGCGATTGCTGTTGCCGTGGCCGTCTTCGGCTTGAACTCGGGAGAGGCTTTTGTAGGGGTCGTGGGTCCGTTGATCGAAGTGCCCGCACTAATCGGCTTGGTCAACGTCGCGTTCTGGATGCGGCGCCGCTACTTTGGCAGCGAGACGGCGGCGTTTCATGTGCGACCGGTCGAAGACGCCCTCTAGCGTCGATCCGCCATCGGTTGCAGGGAACGGCTAGAGGATTCTCAAGACTTAGCCACCAGTGTGATGCCGCCAATCAACAGTAAGCCTCCGACGATGCGCCCAGCGGTCAACGGATGCGCTTGCATTCTGAACCAGCCGAAGTGGTCGATGAGCAATGAGGTGATGAGTGCGGCAGTCACAGTAAAGCCGACGAATGGGCCGGCCCCAACCTTGTTGACCAATGTGAGACCCGCGTACACCTGCACCGCGCCAACTAATCCACCAACTACAGCCCACCAGGGCATCGCAGCCAATTCTCTTTGATTCGGCAAGGGACTGGGATGAATCAACGTCGCCCCCGCGAAGAAGAAGGTAATCAACGCAAACGAGATAGCCGACGCCAGCAATGGATTTACGACATACTTATTAAGTTGACCATTCATAGCAGCACCACAACTCTGTAGAGCGCCTCCAAAGATGATGAAAGGGATAATCCATCCGGCGTTCATAAAGTTCTCCTTTGCATCTAGCGTTGCCCAACCAGCATCTGCATCAAGATTGCTCCGCCTAGCGCGGCAAAGAGCGCCACTGGCATTGCGACGGCACCGACTTTCAAGAATTTCCAAAAGCTCACGCCGAGCTTCTCTCCGACTGTGCCCTCGGCGGAATCCTTGCGAAGCGCCAGTAGCCAGAGGATCGTAGCCAGCGACCCGGTGACGGAGAGATTGGGTCCCAGGTCTACGCCAATAAGAACCGCGTTGGCCATCAGCCCCTTCGTATGGGCGGCCTGGATTGTTCCACCCGCTATCAGTCCCAAGGGGAGGTTGTTCACGATGTTGTTCGCGATCCCGACGGCGAAGCCGACAACCATTGCTCCCGTGTTCTGGCCGAGACCCGATGCCCAAGCGAGCCACTGTTGCGTCAGATTCAAGGCTCCCTGACTTTCGACAGCATCGACCATGACAAACAATCCTGCGACCAGCAGCAGTGTCGCCCAACTAATCTCGCGGGCAAGATTGATCGGATTGCTTCTCGCCTTAAGGGAGACTACGGCTGTTATCGCCAGTGCCGCGAGGCAGGTTGGCAGCCCCAGGTCTTTCTTCATAGCGGAAGCCGTCAGAAGGACGGCAATCATCAAGGCGAGACCCGCGAGTACCAGTTTCCCGTTGCCGCTCAGTTGCACGTCGTCAACCTCACAGTCGATGCTCTTGCAAAGTTCATCCCGGAACAAAATCCGCATCACAAGGAAAGTTGCAATGATAGAAAGTAGTGACGGAACACCAAAGTCGGCGAGCCAGCGCCCCAGCGGCGGCATTCCTGTATGGAAGACGACCAGGTTCGCGGGGTTTGAGATCGGCAACACGAAGCTCGCCGCGTTGGCGATCAACGCACATACGAATAAGTATGGGAGTGGGGAGACTTTCGCTTTCCGAACAGCCGTCAGAATCGCCGGCGTCAACACGACCGCCGTCGCGTCGTTCGACATGAAGATGGTCACGAGAGTTCCCACCCCGTAGACCAGCAAGAACAGACGCGAGCAACTGCCGTTCGCCCCGCGTACTGCTACCGACGCCACCCAATCGAAGACACCTTGTTCCCGCGCTAATTCGCTCAGAAGCATCATGCCGATCAGGAAGAAGTAAACATCGCTGCCCTTGGCCACGGCTTGACCTGCCAACTTGAGTGGCACCAGCCGCAGCGTGATCAAGAGAAGCGCTCCGCCTGAGATCCACCACACTTCGGGGATTCCGCGTGGGCGCGTCAGCATCAGTGCAATGCTTACGGCGACAATCAAAGGCAGAACAACGTGCGCGATCTCTGTCGGGATCATCACCACTTCTTTCCGTTTTTGTTTGGCCCGAGTTGAGTACCGAGCAGCCCATGTTCCGGCCAAGCCGCCAGTGCGTTGTCCTGATCGCGTTCAACGCGCTCCCGCTTCGCTGGATCGCCGCTCACAACACGAATCTCATCGGTTGCGACTTTCCCATGCGAATCCTCGACTGAAACCACCAAGGAATAGTCGCCCTCGTGGGGAATGGGCAAATGTGCCTCCCAGACTTGGCTTTTTTCTACTCGCTCCATAGGCACATCGTGTCCGTCGAGATGAGCGGTTGCTCGCAATGCCTCCACCTCGCCCCAGAACTTCGCTCGAACCCGCAGATTTCCACGCGGTGTTTCGCTCGTATTCGTCAATAGGCGCTCATCGCTTGGTGAGGTAATTATCACGACTGGCAGCTTACTCAATTCTACAAATCGCCAGCTCACAACACCGCCGTCGATGTTGGTGATGGAGTAGCCAACCGGACCCTCTTCAATCTGTCCAGTGGATCGGGTAGCGGAGTAGAGAGTCCGTCCGTCGTTGGCGATCTCGTTATAGTGCGTGTGTCCCATGTCGATGAGACTCACATCGAAGTTACGAAGGAGTTCCATGAGTTCGTAACTGCCTACCTTCAGATCGCTGGGGTAGCAGTGGAGCAGGAGAACCTTTGTCTGTCTCGCATCGGTCGCTGTTTGCAACTCGTCCTTCACCCAAGTCAGCTGTTCCGCGCTTGCAGCGAACGATCCTGGGTGCGGCACATCGAACGCATTCATAGCCACGAACCTAACCGAGCCGACCGTGAACGCATAGTGAGTTCGTTCCGACATTGCCTCCAGAAAGTTTGCGAAGCTCTTCTCATGAACATCGTGGTCGCCGATGATGGCGCACCACGGTACATTGAGGCGGTCGAGTTCTCCGCACACCACCGCGTAGGCAGCCCGGCTGCCGTCGTCGGCGATATCTCCGGGTAAAAAGACAAAGCTCACCGAACCGGCAAATGTTCGATTGACCTCATTCACAATCTCCGCCAAGTCGAGATGGTTTTGCTCGCCGGCCTTGGTCATGTGGAGATCGCCAAGATGGATCCAGCTAATAACTCCAGCAGCGTCGGGTGATTGGGGTTGAAAAGAATTGCTCGATGCGAGAGTTTTCATACTGGAAGCTCCTGGGTAATGGCTGGGGAAGAGGGATCGCTATCAGGTTCGTGGCGCTCCGGGAGCGTCTCAGGAATCGCCGTCCACAACAGGACAAATGCAAGTACGGCGATGGCTCCGAGAGACAAAAAGGATATGCGATAGCTGAAATACTGAATCAGTTTTCCGCCGAAGGTCGTGCTGAGAGCTGCGCCGATCCCGACCGCTGTTGCGAGACTGCCTTGAACGAGGTTGAACCGGCCCGTTGCGCGGGTCCTGTCTGCTACCACGAGGATCGAGACGACACCAAAAATTGCGTTCGCAACGCCGTCCAGTATTTGTATAGCGATCAGGCTCTCGGTGTTGTAGGTCAGGGTGTAGAGAAGTGCGCGGATCGGAAGCACTCCAAAGCCGACCATAAGCAATGGCTTCCGGCCATGCAGGTTGGCGAACCGTCCAATGGCGGGGGCGAAGCACATGATGACGACTTGCGTGACGATGATGCAGGCCGACATAAAGGGAGCCGCAGTGGATCGCGCACCGTGCGAAAGCATCTCCCCAAGCTGGGGCAACATGGCGGCATTCGCGAAGTGAAAGAGGAAGGCGCAAACCAGAAAGACGAGTAGAACCCGGTCCCTAAAGAGCGTTTTCAAAACGGAGGCTCTCGTCGGAACTTCTACGCCATCTATCTGTTTAGCGCCGCCGCGCGCAAGGTCATAGTCGATGTCCTTGCTCTTGATCGCCCGGATGGCAAGTACCGTGGGTATAGTCAACACCGCCGCCGTGATAAAGATGGCCCGGTTCCCGAACAGGTGGCTCACGCCCGCAATCAGCAGCGCACAAGCCACGTTGCCGGCGGAGTTGAAGGACTGGTTTTTGCCAAACTGGCGATCGAAGAACGTGACGCCGACGATCCCCATTGTGACTGCTGCGAGTGTTGGACCTAGAAATGGGCCTGCTCCTCCGATCAAGACTTGAGACGTGTATACCGCCCGGGGAGCGGCCGTCGCACTAAGCAGAATGGCTCCCAGCGCGAGGACGGCAGAGGCGAGAATGAGAACCAACCTTTTCGACCTGAGCTGATCGACGAGGGCACCAGCCGGAGCCTGCAGGACAACCGTAATGATGCCGCCAATGGTGAGTGCCATCCCGACGCGACTCGGCTCCCATCCCGCCCCAGCCAGATACGCCGCGAGAAAGGGACCGAGGCCGGTCTGCACATCGGCGAGAAAGAAGTTCGTCGCTTCGAGAGCGTAAACACTTTCCCTCTTCTCAGATGCGATGGTGGAGTTGGATTTCATAGTCCCTTCTTCAACTCGAACGTGAGGCAGGCGCTTTCCAAGCCACGGGCTAAGGACGGCAGCGACGCTCTTCTTTCTCG
Source organism: uncultured Acidobacteriaceae bacterium (assembly GCA_963841335.1). Classification (GTDB taxonomy): domain Bacteria; phylum Acidobacteriota; class Terriglobia; order Terriglobales; family Acidobacteriaceae; genus Edaphobacter. The sequence goes on from CAWJCF010000002.1 coordinate 1,032,655, forward strand.
CTTCGCACTATTCGATGCCGTTTAGGACGCGGACAAGTCGCGCATCATGTTCTGGAATTGCTCTCGCGTCAATTCGCCTCGTGCATATCTCTCTCGCAGGATGTGAATGGCAGGAGACTCTGGGTGTTTGGGGTCTTGTCTCTTTACCATGCGGTAGAGAAGACCCCCGAACAGGAGGAGCACGAGGATTCCGAACATGGAATCGGCTTCTGGCCTCGAACCGAATGGCGGACTTATAGGGCCCGCACATCCGGTCAAGAGCAATATGGCCGCTGGAAGACTCACACGCATACGCATCGCAGTGGCTCCTCAGTTTTGGGGCGGAGGCGGCGCCATCCCGTCAGGAGGAGGTGGCGGCGGTCCCATTCCATCGGGCGGCGGTGGAGGAGGCCCCATTCCGTCTGGAGATGGCGGCGGAGGGCCACCAAAGTCAGGCGGGGGTGGAAGTGCGTCATCCGAAACGCTGCACGGAGCGGGTGTAGCGGCCTTGTTTTTGCGTCGTTTTGAGGATGGAGGCGGGGGTGCTTGGGATGCGCCTGGGGGTGGGGGCACCGCAGCTTCAGCAAGTATGCCAGGGCCGGAAGGGATTGCAAGGGGCGCGTTCGCAGAGAACGTCTTGTCGTTCACTCGGATGCTCGCTGCTTCAAGAAGGGACTGCCCGTTGATCTCCGATTGCGTTCCGGTCACAGTGATCTTTTCGCCTTTGCGAACCGCAGCGCCTAGTTGTCCGCCGAGCGAAGGCGTCACGTCAACCACACTGCCATTCTGAAGGTACAGACTGCGTACCTCTCCGCTTGGTCCTGGATTGAAGGCGCGGACACGAGAGGACTGAGTGACAATGGGGAGTTGTGAAGCCGCCGCGGATGCAACAGGCAGACTCGGCGGACCATCTGCGGGTGGAGTTGGTGGTGAGGGAGGAGGGGTCTGGGCAAACGCCACGGAGGTAAGTGCGAGCCCAAGAGCGGCGATTCGTAGGGAAGCTGGAATGTTCATCGGCGATACCTCTGCCTGTAATAAGGCAAGCGGCGTGCCATTCATCGAAACCGAAAAAGTCCTTCAATCGCAGCATCTTTGCGGTTCGAGATTATCGACAGCGTCTTTCCTCTGACCGCAATCCCCTCACCTTATGTGCGGATTGCGTACAGGTGCATTCCATCGTCTCGTGCGGCTGTGAGCCTGTGATCCCGTAACAGGCGTCAATATAGGGCACGCTCACCAATGGCCGCCGATTTGCTTACCATAGGGATAGGTGCTCGATAAAAGCTGCATCAGAGGATGACCAAGGAAGGAGCCGAATGCCGAAGAACTTTTGGAGAAGCCTGCGTTCGCGCATCCTGCTACTTGTCGTCCTGACGTTTCTCTTCCTCGCAGCAGCGGCAATCAGCCTGTTTACATTCCTTCGCAACCACCATGCGGAGACGCTTTCCTTGACCGAGCATCATCTCGTCAGCGTGGTCTCCAATCTCGCTCGGAACTATACCGATCACCGGACCTCTGCTAATTCGCTGCTCACGATTGAGCCGGGTCCTCCGCCTCCACCACCTCCCCCCGCTGTGCAGCCACCGCCGCCACCGCGCCCTCAGCGCGATGGGCCGCCCCACCCCAAGCCCGATCTCCTCAAGGAGATCACTGTAGAAACATTGCGGCAAGAGGATGGGATCGAGGGTGGCTTCTATGCTGCCCGAGCCGACGCTCTTATTGGATACGCCTTTCCAACCCATGAGGGGCCAGGGCCAGAGAAGGGTATGCCAGACCGCGAACGGCCCACGATTGAGAATCTTGCGCGTGAAGCCGTCGCAGCAAACGCCGTCAAGACATTTCGCTTCGAAGGACCGCACGACGCAATACTCTTTGTAGCGGTTCCAATCCATGAGCAGTCCATCGGAACTCAGGCCACTGGGGCTGCGGATGAAGTCACGGGCGCTGCGTGGCTGATGGAGCGTCTTCCCGGAATCGAAGGCGGACAGAGCCGCCAACTGCTATTTGGCAGCATCGGGTTTGGCATTGCTGCCCTGATGACTGCGTTGCTTGCGGTGTTTGTTACGACGGAGATTCGGAGTGGAGTCAACAGCGTTCTCCAACGATTGGGTTCGATGGAGGGTGGCCTGCCGGCAGCTAGTCAGCATATGGCAGCCCGTCCGCCGCTGGAAGAGTTCGACCGTGTTCTCCACGGCATCGACTCGCTAGCCCTCGCCTTACAGGAAAGAATCGAGAACGAACGGACACTGGAATCGCAGATCCGCCACAACGAAAGGCTTTCTGCGTTGGGCCAGTTTGCGGCCGGTATCGCACATGAGTTGCGAAATCCGCTGGGAACGATCAGGATGCGCACGCAGATGTGGCAGCGTTCCAGCGATCCTGAAGCGGCCAAGCGTAGCAGCGTGGTGATCCTCGAAGAGATAGACCGCTTGGACACCATCATCAATCGTCTCCTCTACTTTGCCAGACCCATTCAGCTTCAACTTCAACTGGTTTCGCTAGATGATCTATGCGCGGCCACGGCCTCGACGTGGACGGAGAAAGAAGCGACCAGGGGTGTTCAGATACTCTGCAAAGCCGCATCCCAGAGTGTTGTCACGGCGGACCGAGGCCGACTTCTTCAGGTGCTTGACAACCTCATGGAGAACGCTGTGCATTCAGCTTCGCATTCCACCCTGCAAGGTGGAGTCGTAACGATCAGCACGGCGCACGAAGCTAACTTCGCCCGCATCGACATCCAAGACGACGGGCGAGGATTCACTCCGGCGGCCTTGCGTCACGCAATGGACCCGTTCTACACGACGAAAGACAACGGAACAGGGCTCGGCTTCTCCATCTCTTTCGAGATTCTTCAAGCTCACGGAGGCGAGTTGCGACTTGCTAACCGGGAGGCGGGCGGTGCAGTGGCTTCGCTCCTATTGCCGCTGAACAATGATGAACGCGATACCCTAAGAAGGGTGGATGAAGAGGCAAGGCGAAATGTCTGAAGTGCTCATCGTCGACGACGACCACAACTTTCGGGAGACCCTCCGGGAACTGCTGTCGGATGCAGGTTACCAGACCCTTGTCGCTACGAATGCTGAAGAAGCAATCGCCTTACTTCAGATCTCGACTCCTGAACTCACGCTGTGTGATTGGAAGATGCCTGGCGGGGGCGGCGAGGAGTTTCTCAAGAGCCTACAATCTGAAGGGCTACTGACCACCATGCCTGTCATCATTCTCACCGCTCACGGTACAGGGCCGAATGCAATGCAGGCGATGCAACTTGGAGCCTACGACTTCATCACAAAGCCCCTCGACATCGACCAGGCTCTTGCGACCGTTGCACGCGCTATCCGGCACATGGAATTGCAGCGCGAAGTCGAACTGTTGCGACAACAGAGGTTCAGAGATCGCTCTCTTGAAGGTGTCAGCATATCGGATGAAGGCCTGAAACCCCAGCTCATCGGCAACTCGCCAGCGTGGATTGAGGTCTTCAAGAACATCGGCAAGGTTGCTGCCACCAACGTAGGAGTTTTGCTTCTCGGAGAATCGGGCACAGGCAAGGAAGTTGTTGCCCGCGCAATCCATGAAAATAGCGCGAGGAGTCGTCGTCCCTTCATCATCCTCAACTGTGCGGCGTTGTCGCCTGAGCTCTTGGAATCTGAACTCTTCGGACATGAACGCGGGGCATTCACCGGAGCAATCGCCCAGAAAAGTGGGAAGTTTGAGGCTGCGAATGGAGGCACGATCTTTCTGGATGAGATCGGCGAATTGCCGCTATCGCTTCAGCCCAAGCTTCTGCGTGTCCTGCAAGAGCACACCTTCGAGCGCGTCGGCGGAACGACTTCCATACATACCGATGTTCGGGTGATCGCCGCTACGAACCGTCCATTGGAAGACGACGTGGAACAGAAGACTTTTCGTGCCGACCTGTTCTACCGTCTCAATATCTTTGCGGTTGGTCTCCCACCGCTGCGCGAACGTCAGTCCGACATACTCCCGTTGACGGAATATTTTCTTGCCCGCTACGCCAAACGCAATCAGATCTCCGCCCCAGGACTCGCCGCCGACGCCATCGTGGCCCTGCAAAGCTATCCGTTCCCAGGCAATGTGCGAGAACTGGAGCATCTGATCGAACGAGCTGCCGTCAAGGCCGGGGGGCGGGCCATCACTGCCGAACAGATCCGAGAGGAATTGACCAAAGCAAAGAGTGCCTCACCGAGCGCATTCGACACTCAGGCAGCGATCGGGATGCCATTTCATGATGCGGTCGCAAACTGGGAGCGCTATCTCATCGAGCAGGGAATGAAGGCTGCCCACGGCAACAAGTCGGATGCAGCTCGCCGACTCGGAATCCACCGACGCCTACTGTACGAGAAGTTGACACAATTCGGAATGCTTTAAGCTCGTTCCGGCTGTCCAGTCTCCGAGAATCCATCAACTTTCGTATGCGATGCAAGTGGGTGGCTGGCCAAGTAGTCTCCCGGCCATTTCGAGCAATTCAGACGGATGTACTGGCTTCGCAACGACCTCGAATGTGTGTCCGTTCTTGGTGGCCGATTCGAGTAGATCGGCTGTCGCCGCCTGACCAGAAAACAGGGATGTGTGGCACTCCGGCCATTGGGACCTGATACGAATGGCCAAATCTATGCCATTCATCGCTGGGAGCAACACATCAATCACTACCAAGTCGGGATGCCAGTCTTCCAAGAAGACAAGTGCCTGTTCGGCGGAGTAAACGCCTTTGGTTTCGTAGCCGCGTTGGGAGAAGATCGTCACGAGCGTATCGGTAATCACTCGCTCATCGTCGACAATCAAAACTCGTCTTCGCTTCTCGATCCCTACAGTCAAGTACGCACCCCCCGGCTGACGCTGCCGTACAACTCGCTCTTTTCGTTCGTAGACGCAATTTGGATGTAAGCTATGCAGTTAGCGTTGCCTGAAGGCATATGGTCATTGGTAGGGGGAAACACGCTGTTGGCGACTAACGTTCCGAACAGTGGGTTACCCTCGAATCGCCCTGTGAAATGCGGAACGGTACGAATCGAATCCTCCGTGTTCAAGCCCGTCGGGTGGGCGGGCATAGTCGCTCCTGCCGTGCAGGAGCAGCGCCCAGGGTGGGAAGACGGGCGCACGATAAATGGAAAGCGCGCGCAATTCCGTGTATGCCGGAACCCTCATTCAACAGGGTTGCCGTTCGCATCCCAAATTCGCCCATTGTAAGAAATGCGTCCCACCGTGCGGTTTTGGCAATCGTAAATTCTTCCACATTCAGCTTCCATCTCCGAGGCTCCGAACCCATACTTGTCTCGATAGGCCGAAAAGAGGTCTGCTGCTTCGTCGGCAAACCGGACTGGAACGTCCAGTGTTGGTGCCCCAAGCGCAGCTAAGTGGATGTAGTGTGGCGTATCACAAAGTTTTTGAACCAGCGTTTTGACTTGCATCGCTCCCTCCCGGTGTAGCTGAGATAGTTACGGAGCCTGTTGGTACAGGCTCCGTGTGAAATTTAGCCGAGCTTATGCCGCTGCTGCCCTTCTTATCGCTTTGGCCGGAAGTTTGGGTATAGTCTTCTTTCCGACCTTTGCCTTCTCCTTCGCGGCGAATTCCTGTTTGACCTTGAGGCCGATGGCATCCACATCCACCTTGTACGCAGCTTGCGGCATCACGCAGAACCTGTGCTGCGTTCTGCCGCATGGCCGCATGGAGGATGGTTATCTCTACCAGTAGGCCGCCGAGTGCGCTTTCCTCGGCACGGCGGAGGTAGGCGGCAAACAGCTTCCCGATGGAGTCGCTGTCCTTCGCCTTCTTGATGCCGTGTTGACGGGCGACGACTACCAGACGGTTTTCGTCCAGCAACGATGCCAACCGCTCCACCACAAAAAGCAGGTCGCGTTTCATCAGCCGCACCGGAACGGCTGCGGTGATGGCGGCGAGGATGCGGATGCCGGTCGTGTTGGCAATCGCAGCCTCCTTGCGCTGCTTCTCCTGCTCGGCCTTCCACTTCGCATCGTCCGCGCTGTGCGGACCGCTTCTTCGGGTGATGCACCGGGCAGGTTGGCTCAGTGCAAACCTTGCGCAGTTCGCCCTTGTCGATGCCGTCCGAGACGATGGCTTCGGTGGTGTACTTGCAGGTTTTGAACTCCGGTCGCGTCGGCCTCTTCTTTGGTCGTGGGCTTCTCTGGCCGGATTTCGGTGTACTTGTTGCGCGGCAATGTCGCGCTGCCTTCCTGCTGCTGGCCGTAGGCCGTGCTGATTTGCACGAGCTTCGGCTTTGCCGCAACGGTCTTGGCAACATGGGCATCGACCTTCGCGTGATAGCAGGTCGGGTCGGTGCAAGCGTCCTGCCGCACATCCGCAAACAGGAGCTTGTTGTGCCCCGTCCGCTTCGGGCAATCGACGCAACTCCCCGCTGCCGGTACAAGCTGCGCGTCCCGCTTGTCGAACGGAGCGAGTTTGAGGATGAGGAGGATGTTGCTCTCAATCCAGAACTGGAGATTGCGGACAGGGAGAAGGATGCGCTTCGCCTTCCGCCCGCCGTTGCTCCAATCCTCTTTGAAGCAAGCGGCGAGCGCCTGTTCCTGCTGGTCGGGCTGGAGCTTCGCCAGCAAGAGCGCATGGCCGACGCCGATCTCCTCGCGGTAGAAGGCTTCGACCACGACGGGAGCAAGCTCGGTCAGCTTCAACCTGCCAGCCACATAGGCGGGCGATTTGCCCGTCTTCGCTGCGATCTGCTCGATGGAGTATTTCGGCTCTTCCAAGTTCAGCAGAGCGCGGAAGCCGTTGGCTTCCTCCATCGGGTGAACGTCGCGGCGCTGGAGGTTTTCAATCAACTGCGCCTCCAACGCTTCGGCATCGGTGAGGTTCTTGATGCGGACGGGGACGGTGGCGGCTTCGGCCATCTGCGCGGCGCGGTAACGCCTCGCTCCGAAGACGATCTCAAAGCCCTGCTCGGTCATTGGCCGCACAAGCAAGGGTGAGAGAATGCCCTGGGTGCGGATGCTCTCGGCCAGTTCCTTCAAGGCATCGTCCTCGAAGGTGCGGCGCGGGTTGGTTTTGGATTCAGTAAGCAACGCGAGGGGAAGATCGCGGTACTCGGTGGCGTTGTTGATGGCGGTATTCATGGCGATTGCTCCTTTCGAGCGGTTGGATATTCGGTGGGTAAACGGGAGCGGACACACTTGCTTCGCCCGCCCATGACAGGAAAGCGATTAGCTTCGTGTGCCTCTCCGGGCGAGGGCTTCGATAAAGCCCTGCCGGGAAAGGTTCTTGTCCCACAACGCAGCGAACTTTTCGTGCTGGTCGTAGAGGTCGCGGTCAAAAACGTAGTTGTCGCCCTCGGTCGTGCGGGAGAACTGCTCGATTCCGAGATAGTCGTTGCGGAAGTAGAACGGAGTAAGGTGCGCTCCTACCGCAAACCCAAGCTCGAAACACATCTCCGGGTCGCGCATGAGGTCGCCGTTCTGTTCGCCGTAGTGAGCGACGGAGATAGCGGGGAATCCACACGGGCCGGACTCATCGGTGGATTCGATCACCAACGCCATAAAGGGCGGGTTCTCAATCTTGAGGTAAAGGCCGTGGTGCCATCCTCCGGCCAGTTTGAGGATTTGAAGGATGGTGTTCATCACGCCACCTTCGCCAGTTCTGCATCGGGCATCGCCGCTTGCTCTTCGGTCGGCGGATGCAAGGCGGCAAGGATGACAGCGGCGGTCTGCTGTATCACTTCCAAGCTCTCGGCCAAAAGCGAAGCGTTGCCGTGGTACAGGTGGATGTAGTCAGCCGATGCGGTTCCTGCTTTCAGACCTACGGCCTTGCCGACCACAAACGCGACGGCCTCTGCCTCCGTCTCCTTCACAACCTTGGTGGTCGTGGTGCGGCGCTCGGCCTTGTGCAACATCTCGTGCGCGAGTTCATGGACAAGCGTGGAAAATTCCTCGGCTTCCGATTGGCCGGGGAGAATGGCAATCCTGCCGCCGTAGCTGACACCTAACGCGGGAGCGATGTTTTCGGTAAAGACAAGCTCGATGCTCTGCCGCTCGATGTATGAAACAAGACGGTCGCGGTTCTCGCCCACGTCGCCGTGTACCTCGTGCATGGTGGGAAGCTCCGCACCCTCAGTCTGCGAGACATCGAAAACGTAAGCATTACGGAATCCAACCAAAACGGGTTTGTTCTGGTAGGCAGGGTCTTTCTCGGCTTCCTTCTCTGTCTTGCGGCGAATGCCGATGATGGGAGCAAGAATGCGAATACCCTTCTCTCCCTTCCTCACTTTGCGGCCAAGCTGGTTCCATGCGTACAGCCCCGCAACGCGCGTTGCGTCCGGCCTCTGTCGTGCGATTTCGAGGACGTTGCCAAAGCTGTAATTGTGAAAGCGGCTCATGGCGTCGAGGTACGCCGTAAGCGCGTTGCTGTGACCTGCCTCCAACTGCGCGATAAGCTCCTTGACGTTGGCGGCGATGACTTCTTTGGCGGTCTGCCGTTGCTGCGGCTGTTTGGGGTTTGGGGTGGACTGGGTGACGCTGGTGGTGGTGGCGATGGTGTTCATGGGTGTTTCCTCCTTGGCCTTGGCCGTTGCTTTTCATGCCATGCGTGGCATGTACCTACATGCCGAACGCCTCCTGGCGAAGGCGGGGGGTAGCAACTGCAAGGGGAGGGGGATCTCCCACCCTTGAAACGAAGCGCAGCGAAAGTGGAAAGGGCGTAGCGAAGCGGAGGGCTGCACAAGCGCAGCGCGGAAGCCTGGGGACACCCTTGCGGGCGCGAGGGGCGGAGCTCCTGAGCATACCGGGGAGATGCTTTACAAAACGGACCGGAGACATGGTTTACACCATGGCGGAGAACAGTTGGCTTTCCGAGCTTTGGCTTGGCGCATGAAGATGCGTTTATGCCTTGGAAAGAGACTCGAACCGTGGATCAACGCCTGCAGTTCTTATCGAGCTATCAGAGGGAAGAAATGTCCGTGACCGATCTGTGTCACGAGTAAATCTCTCATTGACACCTGTCCAGGAGCGCATTCGTGTTCTACAGCAGATTGCGAAGCTCCATGAAACGGGCTTGCACGATCTCCCAGGATGGGTGGGAGCCGAAACAGAGAATCTCGCACTGGCCCTTGTATTCGCGGCCAATCGCGGCAGACAGGTCTCCCGTCGCAAAGAGCGCGTCGCTGTTGGCAAAGCTCATTTGATCCGGATAGAAGTAGCTTCCGGGAAAGTGTGTGCGACTGATGAGGTCGTAGTCTTGCTTGATCTCGCCATACTCGGCAGATTGCAGCATTTCTAAAATTTCGGGGCGTGATGCAAGTTGAAACAGGTCGTAGTAGTGCCGAGCGTACGTGCCCAGAGCACGTCCATCCCGTTTGAGGATTTCCACTTTACTGTGAATGGCAAACATCTTCTCCACGAAGGTCCGCCTGAAATGAAGCAAGCGCATTGAGAACGAGCTTTCGTCCTCTGCCCCGAGCGTGGCTCCTTTTTCCTGCAAGAACTGAGCGAGATAGGAGCGCAGCTCGACATTCTCGGTGGGTTCCCGACCGCTGGCTGCTCCTGCTTCAAGGAGCACACGGTTGACGACTTCACCTGGACCGCCGTGGAACTGCTGATAAGAGAACCGGTCATTGCGCCCGAAGCCTCCTATGGTTTGGCTCTCCTCGGGAACGAACTGAAGAGCCGGATGCGCGGCCACGGCATCGCGCAGGCTCTTTAGTTCGCGGTCGATGCCGCGCTTGGTCAAGGGCGGCTCGAAGGCCAGCGGGTCGAGGAAGATGTCAATGTCCTCTGAAAACCGCTGAATCAAGTTCCAACCTTTCGACAGGCTGGTTCCACCTTTGAAGATAACTTTGTCGCCGGCCGTAGCGGCGATGATTCGCAGCACTTCGGTGACGTAGTAGTCCTTTTCGATGATCCCTGGGCGGAGTTGAAAGTGCTCTGCCGCCTGGAGGATCACCTGATCGAAGTCAGAATGTTCAAACAGTCTCACGTTTTGGGCCTTTCCTTGGCCTGCCACTCGCGCGCGTGCGTCAGGGATGTGAATTGTCCAAAGTCGAACCGGGAGAGCGGATTCAAGGAGGCGCGCAGACGTGCTCGTGCGGAGGAATCTCGCTCAAGCTCTTCCGCAAGTGCGCCCAGTAGAGCGCGAACCCGTGGCGGCTCCGAATCAGCCACCTTGAGCAGTCGTTCGAGGTGACGATCCTTTGCCAGTAAGGCCAAAGTCTTCTGAATGGTGCGTTCGGCAGACAGTTCGCTTGTGCTCCCGCCCTTGCGTAAAAAGTCGAGGAGAGCTGCCTCTGTCGCAGACAGGTTCTTCCATGCTTCCGGCCTCCGTGCATGAACGCGGGTCTCGGCACCGATGAGTTTCCTGGGGAGACTGAGTGAACTTGTTGCCAACTCGCTTCGGCGCGGTGTTTGCGTGCTGAAACCTAGTAGATTGGCGGCAGCGGTGCCAGACGGGAAGATCGTTTTGGTTCTCTCTGCCAGTTTCTTGATTGCCGTGGGGCTGGGGCGGCTCGGCCCGAGAGCAGTTGTCCGGGGGCGGTAGTAGACGCCTTTGCTCAACCGCTGCAATGTGCCGTTGCGGGTCAGGCGTGAGAGCGTCTGGGCGACGGCAGGAAAGGGCTCATCCCGGAAGTCGTTGTGACGCCATAGCTTCTCGCCGCCGCCTTCAATCTGTAGGCGGATGGAGCTGGCGGTGCTGCGGGTTTTGGCGGCCTTCGACATCTCCTTTACTCTGTGCCGCTCATGCCATTTTGTCAAGTTTTTTTGCGACAAAACTTGACATACTTGTATCCGAGAATCCGTGGATCGGCTGTTCTCTACCGACTCGCCTTCGGGTGGTTGAGCGTGCCGATGAATCACAGGCTCAATCCCTGATCGGTGCCGACAGTGCCCTTAACGACGGCTTAAGCTTGAGAGATTTCGTTGACCCACCGTGTGAGGTGCCCAGCGCATTCTAAAGCGTGTTTCTTCGCTATCGGCTGAGCGTGGCCGTCGTAGAACTGATGATTTTGGAGTGTCGTCGTAGTAGCTGACGATCCCATTTAGCATGGTTGGAACGTAATCAGCACGTAAACGGAGAGCCTATGGCGTTTTGGCGGATGCAACTACACCCCGACGATGCAAGCAATGCCCTAAAGCATACGGCCCAGAGTCTTGCAGCCGGGTTCATAGGATTAGACTTCCTCAACCCTCCCGGTGATCTCACGGACGTGGCGGCAACGGATATTGAGGCGTCCCAACGAGATTATTGGGAGTTCGCGCATACGATGGCGGTAGGAGATCACGTCCTCGTCATCGCGCATCACTATCGTCGTGATAAATCGACTGAATATCGAAGGGCGCTTCGTTGGCTTTGTAGTTGTAATCGAACTTCAACTGCATCGGGTACGCGCTCTTGTACTCATCGACCGCCTGGCCCACATGGGATCGGAGCGCGGCGAGTTGTTCCTTCGACTGCTCAAGCTGCGCGGCGGGGACGAACTGAGGAGGTCCGCTGGCTGCGACGATGGAGGACTGGTCGGCGGGCTGGACGAGCACTTTGAGATCCGGCGCCTCCGATGTGCCGGAGACATCCTGCAGCGTGAACGAATAAATGTTGCCCTTGTCGGTAATCAGATTAAGGTTGGTGGCGATGCCGGCTTTGGCCGGATGGACAAAGCAGAAGTTACCAACCACGTCCACAACCCAGAAGTCCTTGTCGCCGGTTGCTGCCTCCATAATCTTCTCCGTCGGCGGTACTTGGATGAGGGTGGTGTACTTTAGCTTGGCGCGGATGGGAATAATGTCCTGTGAATGATATTGAACGGTACGCGCCGTCGCCTCTTGTGCGACGGCCACAGCGAGCGGGAGGGCCAGGGCGATCCCAGCAATGAGGATGAGGGTGCGCTTCATGCGGTTACTCCTTTGTGGTTGTGGGTGACAGAATCGGCCACCGTGCGAGGCCGGAAAGGAAAGTCGTCGGCGAGACGGCGCAATCCATCTGCGATGCCAAAGCGCGCGAAGTAATCGCGCTTTTTGAGGTTGTCGCGGGCGTTGTTAGTCGCCATCCAATGCGAGACGGAATCGACATTCAATTGAACCTTCTTGCTCGACTGAGCCTTACGAATGAGCATCTGCCCAGGCGGAACGAGGCCGCTAATGAGATCAAGTTCCGTGTCATTCAAATGGAACGCCTCGCGGTAAACGTCGCGATCCATCTCAGGGTTTGCGAGAAAGATTTTCGTGGGGCAGCTCTCGGAGACGATCTGCAACATGCCCGACTCTTCAAGCTCCTTAATGGACTGCGTGGCGAGAATCATCGCGGCGTTATGTTTGCGCCACGTCTTTTGTGCCTGGACAACGTAGTTTCTGATCGTTTCGTTTTTAATGAAAAGCCAAGCCTCGTCCAACAGGAACATCTTGAAGGTCGCCAGTTTCTTCGGGTCAGCGATCTCGTTGCTGGCCCGGTGCAGAACGTAAAACAATAGCGGCTCCAATACCTCCGGCGCATCGCCCCAGCCGACGAAGTTGAAGGTCTGAAAACGGGTGAACGAAAGTGTGTCTTCCGGGTTATCGAACAGAAACCCGTATTGACCGCCGCGTGTCCAGCGGTGCAGACGTTCCTTCAATTCGCCGATGATGTTGCCGAAGTTGGAGACGGTGCGCTGGTCCGGCTCCAGCATGTACATCCGCTCGATCCCGTCCCACAGCTTGCGTTCCTCCTTGAAGTCGAGCCGGTAACGCTGTTCCGTCCCCTCAATGAGCACACGAAAAAAGCTGAAGAGAAATTGCAGGTTCTCCTTGCCATAGGGAAGCGAGAACGGATTGATAGTGAAGTCGCGCGCCTCCTGGCCCACATTCAAATAGCTCCCTCCGAAGATCGTTGTGAGCGACTGGAAACTCCCGCCGATGTCGAAGATGAAGGTCAGTGGCGCGTATTTTTGCGCGTTTTGCAAGATAAAGTTGCAAAAGTAGCTCTTCCCCGATCCGGTCATTCCGAGGATGAGTGTATGGGCTACTTCGCCGTTGTGAAGATTCAGGAAGTAAGGTGTGCTGTTGTCAGTTTCGAGCGCGGCAAGGTACTCCGTGCCGAGATACGCGTTTGTCTTTTCACCCGGCAGGATCGTAAAGAGAAACGAGAGATCGGCATAGTTGGTGTTCAACAGATAGAGTTTGCGGAGATTGAGAGCATAGTTGCCGGGCACGGCGGCGAAGTAGGCGTTGAGCTGGTTGTAGGTCTCGACGAAGAGATTGCCGTCGGCGTTGGTGAAGGCGCCGGTGAACTCACCTACGAGCTGGTCGAGCTCGGGCTTTTCCTTTCCGTACAGGACAATCGTGAGCGAGAAATCGCCCAACGATTGGCCGTCGCCCAGAGCACGGAGGCAATCGCCCAGATTCTCAATGTCCGCCTGTTTTGACTCATCTACGAGTACATCGCGCGGATTTGTTTTCGTCGCATCGTTACCCATCTGCGACACGAAACCAGTCTTCGACATATTGAAGTGGCGGCGGCGCTTGGTGACTTCCTTTCGGGCCTTGTCCGCTGCGAGCGGCGTCCATTCGGTCACGACATAGAAGTTGCCAGCGATCTTCAACAGTGAGTCCAATACTAAAGGCCGGGTCTCGGTGATGGCCTCCTTCATGGTCAGCACGCGGACAGCATGGTCGCCAACGCGCAGATGATCCCGCTCGGCCTCGATATTCGAGTTCACCACTTGGTAGTCGAGAAACTGCGTAGACTGCGGCCTGCCCGCAATCTGCAGCTCATCGAAATTCAGCAGCCGACGAAAGAAGCGGAGCTGTCCCTGCTGGTTGAGAACCTCGATCTGCATAAAATCCGCGAGGTGCCTGACGAATGCCTGAACGCGCTGCTCAAGCCGCGCAAGGTCGGACTCGATCTGCGTCCGCAGCAAAGTCTTCATGTTGTTATTAGTGAACTGTGCCCGTAGTTCAGCGATCGCGCCAGCGGGATCGCGGAAGAGACGTGCGAGCGCCACACCTATGCCAGTCTTCGACCGCGCTCCTTCAAGGACGATGCAATAGAAGATTTCTACCTGATAGAGATGGTCGCGTTTGGCTTCAAAGAACTGTCGCCGCTGGTCTATGGCAGTTTCCACAACGGCGTCCTCATACGAGGCGAACGGGATCTCGGGCCGATTATGTTTGAAGAGATATTGGTAGATGTGGAAGCCGGGACTAAATGCCTTCAACGCGGCTTCCAGGCGCTTGACTGCGTACTCCTGCTCCGAATGGTCAAGGCTCTCATAGTCCACGCCGGGGACGCGCAACACAATTCCAAGATCGCCGGCCTTCGTAAGGAATGTCGTCTCGTTCCAGAATCCATAGAGGTTGATGTGGTCGTTGAGAGACGCACTTTCCTTCCACGGCTTGATTGCTTTGTCGAGGCGTAGCATCAGACCACCTCCACGCGCGGGACGCCCTGCTTGGCTGCGTCATAGCGGAGCTTGTATTTCTCGGATTTGGCGAGAATGCGAAGGAATGCCGGATCGCTTGCCGTGACCCAATGACCGAAGGCGTAGCCTCCGATGAAGACGGCGATGCCAGCGAGGATCGAATTGAAGATGTTGAACGTGCCCACCGCGCCAACGCAGACGAAGTAGAACAGCGTGCGCTCGACACCCAAATACGTGAGGGGCTTATGCAGGCTCTTGAAGACCCGGTTGATCCGGCGGCTTGTGGTGTGTGTCTGCATATCTGCCCCTCACACTTGAGAAGTTGGCGCGTAGCGGTCGAGAGATGGCGAGCGGAGCCGATTAGGTTCCCCAAAGCCAGCTCAGTACATTCGTGGCGAGCACTGCAATTCCGGTGCCTGCGGCGACACCGGCGAGCGTCTTCTTCGCGCCAGGTTCTCCATGCGCGAAGCCATAGCCACCGATCACAATCGCGATCAAACTGGCGACCTTTGCGACCGTGCCGGTGAAGAGGTTTTGAAGTGAAGTGAGTCCGCTGTCGAACGGCGAACCAGATTGTGCATACGCGGCGATGGGGAGGAAAAGGCATACGGCGGCAAGCAATGCGAATGGATGAATCCATCTGCGAACTGCCTGTGCCGTCTTCAGCGGAATTACAACTCGGATGTTGCGAGACATCGGCACCTCCAACGACCGGTGAATCAGTCGTGATATGCCGAGACATTAGGCGTGATCGTCCGTGTCGTCCAATACTTTGTTGCGATGGCTGACGATGCTTAAATGAGAACGCTGTTTGCCAGATGTCCACACTGCGGAGAGTCTTCAGGATTTTTCGGTGTTGCCGCCAAAGGAGAACCGTTGCTGTTCGCGCTTCTCGGTGGCGCGCTGCGGGGGTCTCTTTTGCAGACTCGGCTCCGCAAAAGAGAACCGCTTCTCAAGATCGCGTAGCAATAACGGCAGTGCTTGTTGGTCGTGTTCGTCGCGATAGGCAATCGCCGAATCGATGGTCCAATTCACTCCTTGAATTGGCCTGGTCGTAAGCTCTTCGTGCAACGATTCACTCTTGCGTATCAATGCGATGCAAACCCGTTCTCTCACCATCCATTGAACATGCTCCGAGTTGAATGTCGGGTTGGACAACTTGGGTTTTATGCCTTGCCCTGCGAGCATCTCCAAGAGCCTTGCATGGGCTCTGGGATGGTGTCTCAGATCGCTGAACGTAGCGAGTCGCCCATTGAGGGACTCCGCCGGTAGCTCGTCTTCCTCGGCCAGAGGATCGTCTTTGCGGAGGCATACGACGAGGGGTTCGTGCATCACCGGCTGGACCCGGTAACCATCCGAGAGCACCGGCAGAGTAACCAAGGCGGCGTCCAATTCAGCCCCCATGAGGCGGTCGATTATGTCTTCCGTGTCCCCATTCTCGGGAAGGATCGTGCCTTTCGGAAACAGGTCCCGATAGGCATCGCAGACCGTCGCAATTACCTGGTGCTCGATGAACGGCGTGAACCCGAGTCGAAATGGTCGCATGGTGGCCTGATGGATCGCTTGTACCGCCGTCACTACTTCTATTCGAGTCTGGAGCATTTCGCGATCGAATCGGACAAGGGATTCGCCTGCAGGAGTGAGTGTCATGCCTACACGGTCGCGCTCGAAAATCTGGATATGAAGCGCTTCTTCAAGGTCGTTGATCTGACGGCTAAGAGCAGACTGAGCAAGAGCAATGCGCGTCGAAGCCGCCGTGATTGTGCCCTCTTCCGCGATGGCAATAATGCTCTTGAGGTGCTTGAATTCAAGGTAATCGTAGACACTCATGGACATGCCCCCCGAAACTCTACTGTGCGGTGGTGCTGCCTTCACAGGACACAATCGTCCCGCAACTTCTTTCACTTCAATTAGAACCAAAATAAGCAACAAAAGTTGTGCGTCAATAGGCAACCCTATTGCGACACGTTATTGAGACGCAGATGAACCCCATCTCGTTTAAGCATGACCATCCATCGCAAGAAAGTATTGGACTGGTGCTCCTGTTTTGGCTAAAGCTCTACGAACAGGCAATGGACAAGAGCTAAACCGGAGGGCAGTGTGAGTCTCAACTTGATACAAGAACTCGAATCCCGGCACGGCGCGATGAAAGTCTGCGAGTTGACCGAACTCCTGGGAGTGGACGACAAACATATCTACCGCATGGCAGCACGAGGCCAGCTTCCGAGTTTCCGTGTTGGGGGCGCAATTCGCTTCGATCCGCAGGAGGTCGCCAAGTGGCTTCGGCTGAAGTACGGGCCGGAGGATGCCACTGGCAGAAGACCGCCCGAGCGCGTCGGCCCTTCTCGTGGCGTTGGTCAACGCATTGCATAGTCTAACGATTCGTTTGTTGCGAAAGGTCATCACCTGTCAATAATTGATGACCTTTTGATACTGGCTGCCTTGACGGCCCATGCTAAGGCATTGACAGCGATTTAAGATCTCGCAAACTTCAGTAATGGCTCAATGTTATTTCTGTCTGCGGCTTGCAGAGCTTCGATATAGCCTCGCCGGATGTTCCCCTGAGCAACAATATCAGCGCCGCCCCACGTGAACTCGGGGCGGCCTTGTAGTTTGGCAAGAACATCGGCCATGAGGCGTGCGTGCCGTCCGTTCCCGTTCGCGAATGGATGTATGAAGACGAGCCGATGATGAAAGCGTATCGCGATCTCATCGGGCGGGAACGTGGCGTTCTCAATCCAGTAGCTCGTGTCTCCGATGAGGATTGCCAGTTGCTCTCGAATCTGATGATGAGGCACGCCAATGTTCTTCTCGCTCGTGCGATACAGGCCGGCCCATTTCCACGTCTCATCGAACATCTGTTGATGCAATGAGCGGAGGTAGGGTTCCGACAATGCGTTCTCGCGTACAAGGGTTCTCGGATTGAGAGCCCAGGAATACGCGACAAGGATGTTCTCTCGCTCCCATTGGTTCAACTCTTCTTTGGTCGCAAGATTGGGAATAAGGTCGGCCTGTTCGTCTGGAGTGAGAGGCGTATTGCCTTCGCCAGTAGTGAAGAGAGTCATCGCTTCTTATCGCTCTGCCTGACGCGCCGTGTTTGCGCGTCGATAGCTTGGTCTACGTTACCGCTCGCTTGGTCTTCGAGCGCCATAGAATGCTCGACGCGCCTGACTGTTTGCGATGCTGCTGTGCGCGCGCGCGCAGCAAGTGTTTCCTCGACGGACACCCCGCGAGGGACAAAGGCATAGACAAGATCGCAGTCGAGGGCACTTGCACATGCGCGCAGGCTCTTGAGAGTGATGCGGTCGTCAACCTCTGCTTTTTCCTGTTGAGCGGCAAGGGTACGGCTCGCTTGTAGCCTTTGCCCAAACTCGGTGTAGGAAACTCCCGTGGCCTCGCGAAAGGCTCGAATCCAGCCTTTCTGCGGGCGCGGCAGCTTCAGGGCTCGGAGGGGTTCCACCATTCGATCAAGCTGCTGCGCGCGTAATTGTCGGAAATTTTCTTTCATAAAGTCCTCTACGTCGTAGATCTATAGATGCACGGGCTGAGACGTATCATATATCTATATATGTACGATATGTCAAGATTTGTCAATCTATAAATATACGTGTAGCGTTGCAGGTAAGTTTTTCGCCGAATGGGGCTTTAGAATCAAACCGATTCTCGGCGAACATTAGGCGAATTTGCAACAATGTACTTGCGCCCTAACCGAAAAATCTACCATCGAACCCATGCCCGACCGCACTCTTGACCCAAACCGCTTATTGCCTAGACGCTCGATAACAACGCGCTTTGGGTACGACTATGGCATTTCCGCGCGGGCTCTTCTAGCTATTGATACAGCATTTCTCAATTTGCTGTATGAAGCGAAGGTCGTTGGATGTGCCTATGGCTTCATGCCTTCTACGGACCACAATGTCCCCATGAGGCTCCTATCCTTGGTAGTCCAGAACGAAGCTCCTGCGCGGCAAGCTTTCGAAGTTTTCAAGCTTTGGGAAGACGCCATCGATGCAGATTGCGTGAAAGTCGAGATCGTGATTCTCTCGGCCGGCGGATATCTCCTGTTGATCGGCCCAGAACCCAACCGCTCAATGGTGAGGTTGGCTGGATATGGCTCTCTATACGAAGCGATCACAATGGGGTACACGTACGTAAAGAAATTAGACACGGTGAGCAAGGGGCTGTTCGACTTGCGGGACTACAAGCAATTGACGATCTCTCCGGTCGTGTTCAGCGCCGCCGTGACCGCTGCACGTGAACCAACTCAGAACATGGACCTCCGACAGATTGTCGGCTGTCCAGAACTTGTCAAATACGAGTTGAAAGTAACTGCAGAAGCGGACGCGAGAAGCGATCCGTTCATGAGCTCGCTTATCGATGGCCCTAATGCCCCAGAAGATCGAATTGACAAGAAACCCGCTACAACCAACCACCCTACGCCGTCGCAGATCTCAGTAGCTCGATCAAGAATGCTGAAGCAATGCTTTCCTGTGACGATTCATCGCATTCAATGCACGCCCTCTCTGATGGCACTTAAGCGAACACTCACGTCGAAAGGGATTCGTGAATGGCAAGTCGATCAAGCCATATGCAACAGTCAGATTTTCGATCTTTGCCATAAATATGCGCTCACCCATGTTGATCGGGAGGAAGAGGATGCCCCGCTGGCTGTTCTTACTTCCCGTTTCGAAGATGTCTTGACGCCTCTCGCGCTCGTCGATCCCAATCAAATTGAAGAGCAGTTGATATCTGACGCTCGATACCTAATCCAAAGGTTCGACCCGCACATGGAGCCTGCATCGACACTCTTCGAATGCGCCGCACAGCTCGCGCATTTGGGGGTGCTGAATGGATAAGCAGCCCGTGCTCGAAGAAAAACTCCGAGTGTTCGTCAGTTCCACAATCACGGAATGCTCCGCCGAACGGAAAGTGGCAAAAGAGGCGATTACCTCACTGAATCATCAGCCATTTCTCTTCGAGACTGCGGGGGCTCGCCCCTATCCTCCGCCAGAGTTGTTCTTTACAAAGCTCGATGAAGCACACATCTTTGTTGGCATTTACAAGGACAGCTACGGATGGGTGGCACCATCGGCGACGCAATCCGGGCTTGATCTGGAGTTCCAACGCGCTCGGAAGCGTGGAATGCGACGCCTGTTTTATATAGCGCGAGATGGGAAGGCGCGCGATCCACGACTTATTGAAATGCTGAAGAGTTCGGAAGAAGAAGTGACCTTCAGCTATTTTGACGATTCGACAGAGCTGTTTGATCGGATTCGCGACGATATAGAAGCCGTTGTAGCAGGGGTATTCCATCGCTCAGACCGTGTAAGCGAGGGCCTTCTCGAAAGTGCTGATGTCGCCAACTCTCTTGGAAGTCCCAAAGATGTTGAACTGCGTCCTGGTTTGACGGCACACATCGCAGAGCTCCAAGCGGCGGCACCGGTCAATTTATACGGGGAACAAGGGGCGGGTAAGACATACCAGCTTCTCGACGTCGCACAGAAACTCAATGGTTTCTATGTTGCTGGCCGAGGATATGATCGTCACCTCCTCGCATCCGTTATGGTCAACACAGTTCGCCAACGACTCAATCTCAATCCCGAATACTTCATCTCACCAGACGATAGCTTCGCTACATTGCTTAATCTTTGGAACGACGATGATGTGAACACATCCTTCCTTTTAGACGATGTTGATGATGAGCTGTTTCTATCTCGCATCCTCCGTGAGGGAAAGCCGATCGGCCCTTCACGGTCCCTCGTAACGACGTCTGTGGATCAGACACATCGTGAGGGATTTCAAGAAATCGAACTCGGCAGCGTCGATCCGGTACTTGCTCAGAAGTACCTTCAACACTGTCTGCCAGCTGAGTTCTTCCCCAAAGCAGTATTTGAGGAGCAGGAGTCGCTTGGAAATCCGCTGTTTCTTCAATACTTGTGCAGTAACCCTCAGTTGCGGTCTTGCAAGAACGTGGACGAAATCGACACACAGATATTCAACGGCTTACGGGAAGACGTACAGGAACTTATTTCATATGTTGCTCTAGGAGAGGGCAAGCTGCAACTCGCCGAGGCGACTTTGGCTACCGGTTGGAAGCCATCGAATGTGTTGAAAGCAGGTAATTCCGGGAGCCATTTCCTTAGACAGACCGAAACCGGATTCCAGCTTCGCCATCCTTATCAAAGAGAAGTGCTTCAGGCCGTTCTCACTCAACAACCTGTCCGGCGGAAGTATTTGCAGCGACGGCTTGCACGAGCGCTAAACAAACGGCAGTCGCCTCTCCGAGCGTTTCAGTTACTCGAAGCGTTCGGAGATCCTGCGGCGCTTCGTTTTGCACCAGCCGCACTCTTCGAGGCGGCTGTAGGCGGAGACAACAAGTCGATCCTAAGAATTGCCAATAGGCGTTTGTCAGCAGAGAAAAATATTGAACCGAACGAGCGTGTTGCGCTCCTGCTCACAAAGTCGATGGCAGAGCGGCAAGCGGGTGACGACGACGAAGCAGCCATATCGCTCGAAAAGGCCAAAACCGCTGCGCAAGAAAGCGGCACAACAGAGTTAACGCGAGACGTGAGGTTTTTGGAACTCTATGAGGCGATTTACAGGTCCTTGCGACAGGAAGATCTATTGGCTCTCGAAGATATTGTGGACTCCGTCGATCCCATCAAGGAACCATTCATTCGAGCCCGGTTCTCCGTGGATTTGAGTGCTCTGTACATGCACCTGTACCAGCATGAACAGGCAGCGAAGCGAGCACGGGAAGCCCTCGAACTTTTCCGTGTGGTGGAGGATGAATACGGCGAAGCCACAGCGAAGAAAAACCTTGTGACTGCTCTCACGAAGGGAAATGGAAACTCTCTTGAAATCGAAAAACTGTCCAGAGAGCTCGAAGAATATCGCGTTGAAACCGATTCGGTCAGAGACCGAGCTTGGTTTTGCAATCTTCGAACACGGCAATGCAGGTTAGCCGGCCAACTGGAACAAGCCTCTGCATACGCGGCGGAGGCGATTGAGATAGCCGAAAAGTTGGGCGATGCTCGCCTTGTCGCACTGAACAGAATCAATCTTGGGAACGTTCGTCGGGACCAAGATCGACCCAAAGATGCCGTCAAGGAGTACCTCGCAGCCTGCAAAGCCGGGGCAGACGTTGGAGACCGGCATATGGAAGCGCAGGCGTCCAGACTGGCCTCCGCTGCCTTCCTCGATGGTGGTGACCCCCAGGCGGCACTAGCGAGCGCGCAATATGCGGTCGCTCGTGTCGATGGCACTACTGCAGTAGAAGCCAGTATCGACGCCTTGGAACAATTAGGGGACGTGCAGATTGAGTTGCGCGACCATGAGGCCGCAGCTGATGCCTACGGTGCGGCCTTTTGGAAATCTCACTACCTTGGCATACCGGGCTCTCGCCTGCTTTTTTTGCACCTCAGCGCGTCGTCCGACGGGAACAAGTACATGGCCGCTGTGCTTCGTCTTGTAGAGAAAGCCGGCGGTAAGGCCGAGGAGTCAGCAGACAGCGTCGGCATCATTTTGAAAGGTTATGACGCACTCCTCAAACTTTCTGGAGGCGGCCATCTCTTAGAGCTAACCGGACTCCACCTAGCACTGCCTTCTGAACGCCTGGATGCTCGGTCTCTAGGAATTCTTTTCGAACGCATTCTAGGCATCGCATCTTCTACCGAGATAGACCAGCTGAGAGCAATGGCGATGCTATCTCTCTTTGTGACGATCCCGCTTGAGCATCTGGCGATGCGACCTATCGTCGAAGCGAGCGAAGTAGTCAGCAGTCACGTAGAAGCATTGTCTTTCCGACCGCGCTCCGATGGAGCCGCTCACTGGGTCATCTCTCTACGCAACGGCTATCCGCTGCTGCTTTCCATAACCGTCATTGATGATCGTCCATCCAGCTGCCTTCTCGCGGTTGCTCTCGCGTTATTTCTGTGGCGTTTCGAGAGTGAATTGAAAGACGAGTTGCTCGCTGGCATAGAGACGCCTAAGCAAGAAGTACAAATCGTCATCACACATGTCGATGACTTACCCCCAGACATGCGCAGTGCCGTGCCTGATGCAGAACGAGGTGTGTCGGTCTCTCGCGTTACTAGACCATCAGCCGAAGATCGCACTCCGACGATGGTCTTCTATGACGACCATCTTTTAGAGAGTTTCAAGTTTGCAGATGGAGAGACCTCAGGGCTTCTTGTTCTGCTGCTGATGACTTTGAGTGAGCTCTGCCATCAACTGTTTTTGGGTGAGGTTGACGAAGCGCAGCTCAAACCGAAAATCGTGAAGCTCCTCCGCAGAGCTTTTCGCTAGCGACGCTTCGTCCCCAAATCGATAGCATCACGCAACCAGCCCTGCAAGCTCGCCACTGTTAACCTTATGGGCGGCATCTTTGGAACGGATGCCCTTGAGGTAGACCATCGTGGAGTTGATGTCGCGGTGTCCTAAGCCATGCCTGTACGGTGCGGATGTCCACGCCGTCACGGAGATGGTTCGTTGCGAAGGTGTGCCGGAACTTGTGGAGGAAGAAGTTCATGCAATACGGCCCTTCCACACACTTATTGCCATGCTCGGTCACGCATCGGCCACAGTTCAATCCCGCACGCTCGCGCGACGCGCTTCACGACCATATCCATCTCGCTATCGGGATTGCTTCTGGTGTTGCCGAAGATGAGATCGTGAGGCCGGGCATTCTTCCGTTCCTTCCTCTTCTTCAACCGTTCGACCAATACATGAGGCAAGGGCACAACACGCTCCTCCCAGTTCTTCGGCGTGAAGTCCCATTCCTTCTTTGCCGTGACGCGCACAAGATCGTGGTTGGGGTCGAGATCAAGATATTCGACGTAGCGAATCTCCTGGTCGCGGAACCCGGAGCCAAGAATGAACTTGAGCATGTCTGCTTCGTCTTCGGTCGCAACCTTGAACATCGCCGTCAGCTCCTCCGGCTCATAGATGGGGCGGATGGTATCGACGTAGCTGGGCCAGTCGCCCTTTTCCAGCAGCTTCTCGCGTCCATGACGCTTGAAGAGTTGGAGTACCGTCACCACTTTGTCATAGACGGTACGCGCTCCCAACCCCTGCTCATAGCAGTACGTCATAAAGTCGATAGCATCTTGCCGCGTGGCATCCTCCACGTACTTTCTCTTGTAGGAAGCCCGCAGGAGAACGTCGAGGGTGTAGCGATAGGTAAGGAAGGTCCGACTCTTCCGCTGCATCTTGACGTACTTCAGATAGTCGTCGATGGCGTCTCCGATAAGCGTCTTCGCTTCGGCCTCTGGTTGGGGTTCGGGTGAGGCAATCAATCCCGCACGGATGGCGCGAAGCTCGACCGTTTTGTGGCGGGCGCACTCGATGGCATCTTCGCGCGTCGTGGCCTCGCGGAAGCGGCGTCCCGACACCCACCACTCGATGTAGTAAGAGCCTTCGCTGTGTACTTCGACTTCGCCATTGACGCGCACCTTGTCCTTGAGCCGTCCGTTGGCTTCGGGAACTACAGGAGCAAAGCGCCAGTCTTTGCCGATTTTGATTTTCTTGATGAGGTTAACGCGGTCCGCGTATTCGGGAGCGTTGCGATGGGGGTTGCGGGGCATCAGAGCAGGCATTGGAATCTCCTCCTCGTAAGGCCATTAGCCTATCAGAGCAGACACCAACATAGACACCAAGAAGGTAAAGTCTTTATTTTCTTAGTGACTGTTAGAAGGCAGCGCTCTAACCAACTGAGCTACGTCCCCAGGTTGCTTCGCAACAACTTGGCTCATGTCACATAGAACAGCCGAACCCAACACCGTGATGTTCGTTCTGCCCTACCATCTCGCTGTTTTTGGATTCACGTTCGATCCACTCAGGACCTGCCAACCCAACAACAACACTATTGAGTTTAGCAGAACTTCGCCCAACGGTGTCGATATCTGTTCCGTCGCAAAGCATTTTTCTATCCAATCTATCCAACACAGAATGATCGTGCCGCTTCAAGGTGTCGAGCGCACAAACACCACGGAGTCGTCATCGGAATATACGAGCTTCCAATCGCGCATCAGTGGAATAACATGCGCAATCGCCGACCGGCGCTCCAACAAGCAGAAATTCACCCCGTACTTACTGAGAAGCGTATTCGGGTCGCTCTGCAGCGTCGCCCATCGCGAGAATTCCTCAAGCACTCCTGACCATTCGAAGACATCTGCGCGGCCGTCGACAAAATCCGGATGCTCAGGAAGAGCCCAGATAACATACCCTCCATAGTCGAAGGCATTCAGCATAGGTCCCGAGAGCTGCGCATTCCTGATGAACTGCACCGCCTTAACCGGATTCCCTCTCTCGACCTGCTCCGCAAGATTTCGACCGCTCGGAAATGTGAACAACATAACCAGCATCGCAAGCACCATCAATCCCGCATTGGCAACCGGGAGATCTCGTCTCATGTCGTAGTTATCCCAAACGCTCGAAAACAGACGAGACACAATCGGCGCGGCAACGATGCCAAAGACAACGGCCATCCGTTGATGACTCAGAGCGAACACCGCGCTGGTAACCAGCATCAACAACTCGGTCAAAGACAACTCGGTCCGTCGAACGATCACAAAGACGAGGATGCCTCCAACAATCGCCAACAGAGCAAATCCGCGGGGGTCGCCGATTCCCAGCGGCTGCCACTCTTCGATCTGGCTGACGACGATGTGCTGCTGCAATACGGTGTTCAGCGGATAAAAAATCTGCCTTAGCCCAACCGGATTGAGAAACAGGGCAGCTGATGAAAGCAAGAGAGCCAGCAACAACATTCGTCGGCGCTCCCTATCCCAGCGCACGCACACCAGCGAGCCCATCTGAAATTCGAAGCACGAGCACAGAAGAAATACTCCCACAGTCAAAAGCCCGAACAAAAAGGATCCGTGACAGTTCACCCACACCGCGAAGAGTGGAGGCAATCCGAAAAACCACTTCGCGCTACGCGTGCTTCCCAGATGCAGCAATATAAATTCAAGCGTCAAAAGCAGGTAGCCAATCAACTGAGGTCGAATCGCAAGAACCGTCGTCGAAAAGAACCAGACAATCAGCCCTCCCAAAAAAGCAGCCTTAGGGTTTCCTGAATAGACCCAGCAAAGCACATACCCCGCAACGATCAGCGCAACAGCGAAGAACAAGAACCAGAGCATCAGCCCCGTGTAGCCGTCCCATCGGTATGCTCCATAGATCAATATCTGGGCTAGCCACTCATGCGGAACCCACGCATGCTGATTCGTCGTATAAGAAAAAATATCGGTTGTCGGAATGGAATGGGTGGTCCAGATGACCTCGCCCGTCTTCAGATGCCACCACATATCCAGGTCATTGAAGCGCGCTCGAACCGTGAGTGCGGCCAGCATCGCCAACAGGCTCACGAGCATCAGTGGAAACGAGAAGATTCGCCGCAAAACATTCGGATGTACTGTAAGGTCACTGCTAACTTCGGCCCCAGGCAAAGAGATCAAGCCGACTCCAGGTCTTCAAAGCTCTCCTGCTCGATCAGCGGTTCATGCTCGGCCAGACGAAGCAAGCGGTGCAGATACGCCCGTGAAATATTCAAGCTTCGCGCAGCGAGCGTCTTATTTCCCTGGTTATCTCGAACCGCAGCCTCGGCCAACTTGATCTTGTAGTTGCGAAGTTGCCGCTCAAAAGAATTTGCAGGTTGATAATCCGCAATATTCACCACGCTCTCGCTTTGAATATTCAGCGGAAGATCTTGCTCCCGTATCGTCTCGTCAGTAGCGACGATAATTGCTCTTTGAATGACGTTCTCCAACTCGCGAATATTCCCCGGCCACGAATAGCTCTGGAGCACCGCCATCGCTCCCGGTGCGATATCGTCCACGCGTTTCTGATACTGCTCCGAATACTGCTGCAGAAAATGCAGCGCGATCTGAGGAATATCTTCGACTCGTTCCTGCAGCGACGGAGCCGTAATCTTCATCACATTGATTCGGTAATAAAGATCGAGCCGGAACTTTCCTTGCGCTACCAACTCCCCAAGGTCCGCGTGGGTCGCGAAGATCAGACGAGCCCGCAGCGGAATAATCCGGGTGCTTCCCAGCCGGCTGAACTCGCGCTGCTGCAAAACTCGGAGCAGCTTCACCTGCGTCGCCTGGCTCAATTCGCCGATCTCGTCCAGCAGAAGAGTACCCTCGCCTGCTTGTTCCAGATACCCCTCTCGAGCGCCAACCGTGCCCGTGAAGGCCCCCTTTTCATGACCAAATAACTCCGCTTCGATAAGCGTCTCTGGAATCGCGCCGCATGACAGAGCCACAAAGGGCCGCCCTGCACGAGAGCCAAGATTGTGGATTGCTCTCGCGATCAGCTCTTTGCCTGTGCCGCTTTCGCCAGTAACAAGAACCGAGGCATTCAAATTGGCGACGCGATGCACAAGGTCATAAATGTTCTGCATCTGCAAGCTCGACCCGATCATCTGATCGCACGAACTCACCTCAACGCACCGGCTACGAGCCGCAGCGCCCGGCCGTTGAACAACACTCTCATTCGCCCGGTGCAGCAGAGCCTTCAAATCCCGAATCGATGGCGGTTTGCGGCAATAGCTATGCGCCCCCAGCCTGACAAGCTCAGCCGCGGTCGCCCGAAGGACATCATCCGCCATCACAATTGAAGAGACCCGACTCCCAACGATCCGTCGGCAGCATGCAAGTCGTTCCTGCAGCGACTCCTGGTTCGAATCCAGGTCCAGAATCATCACGTCGCAGCCCCCCGCCGCGAGCAGACGATTTAATCCCAGCTTCAGTCGATTCGAGAAGAACCTGAAAATCCTTCCCTAAAACAGAGGAGAGTATCTGTTGTAGTTTCGCACCTTCGGAATACAAACCAATCCGTAGCATCGCAATGATCTCCTCGAACTCTGCGGATGGGCCGCCGAGCGATTTACACCTTGGGGAGGAGTCGAAAATTTCTGTGCTGCAACTACCGTTTGCTTTGTGGAAAAACCTGCTCAAACTTGGGTCGGGTTGTAGTAATACCAATATCAAGAATGCTTGTCCATAGAAATATGGTTATTCTACGAAAGACTTGCACCAGCGTAATTTAGGTAACCTCGTTACCCCCGAGTTTGGTTACTTAACTACCATGCCAACCTTTGGCACAGGAGTTGCTCAATAATCCTCGTGATTCCCAGGCAAAAACTGCCATTAACCATTTTGATCGTGATGGTTGCTCTCACCCGGTGGGTGTTTCGGAGCCGGTATTTGTACGATCTGGATTCCGTCAACTTCGCGTTGGCAATGAAGCGTTTCGATCCCTACGTCCACCAGCCCCATCCACCAGGTTACTTTCTGTACATTTGCCTCGGACGCCTCTTCAACATTTTTTGTCACGACGCAAATCTGGCACTCGTCGTCATCAGCATTCTTGCAAGTTGCGCCGCATTAGTCGTCACCTTTTCGCTCGCCTTGGAATGGTTTGGCCCCACCGCCGCAAAGTTTGCAGGCGTCCTCTTCCTCTTCTCTCCGCTCACCTGGTTCCACGGAACGGTCGCACTCACCTATATCGTCGAGGCATTTTTCTCCGGCCTCGTCGGCTACCTTTGCTGGCGCATCGTCGCAGGCAACCAACGCTCGGCTGTTTCTGCGGCCGTCGTTCTCGGACTATCGGCTGGAGTCAGGCCATCGTCCCTCCTCTTCCTCGCGCCGCTCTTTCTCTTTTCCTTGCGGAAGACAGCGCCCCGACAAAAGTTCATAGGCCTCGCAGCGTTGGCGGCAACACTCACCGCATGGTTCGTGCCCATGATCGCCGCTGCCGGCGGGCTCAAAGTCTACTTCAACGCGCTGACCTTTCTCTGGCGAACCGTGCCCGCGAAAGAGACCGCCTGGAACTCTTCACCCGCTACCTCCATCGCACGCGCCTGCACCATCGTCTTCATCTACTTCCTCTGCTTCGGAGTAGCTTCACTCGCTCCGCTCATCCCAATGCTTCGGACCATCCCGGTTGACCGCCAAAAGAGAAACTTCACCATCATCTGGGTACTGCCTGCTCTCTGTTTTTTCACCTTCGCCTATCTCAAATTTGTGAACAGCGGCTATCTCCTGTTGCTCATGGCTCCTGCATGCCTCTGGCTCGGTCTGTGGCTATCCGAGTGGTACCAGACATTCGCATGGCCCCGATCGTTCAAGCTAACAATCATCGGCGCATCGGCCGTGTTGAACAGCCTCATCTTCCTCGCCTCGCCGTTCTACTGCTCCTACCGTCAGGTACGCCGCTTCGAGGCCGGCCTCGAAGCGGCAAAGGAGGCCATCGCAAAACTGGGCTCGCCGCAGGACACTCTCATCTTGGGCGTCGACTCTCATTTCAATGGATTTCGCCACGCCGGGTACTATCTCCCCGACTACCTGACGGTCGAATACCCTGAAGTCAGGCTCCCGGAAGGTCCGCGCGTCTTCACCATGTATCAACGTGACACCCAGCTGGTTGTCCACCTTCCAGCCGGTCCCTATCGCCGTTTTATCTTCTTTCCGCTCCCCGAAGGCGACGCCTATCGTGATTTCTTACATAAACTTACAGACAAGGTCCCCGCGCAGAATCTGCACCGCGACGTGATCGAAGGCAAGGAATACATAAGCGGTTCAACTTCCGACCTGCATTTGCTCTTTCCTGACGTCGTTTCAGCGCCCCAACAAGGTGTGTATGTACCGCTTCACTAAAGAATCGTGCCTGTAAACAACCGTTCACACCGCGGTCTCCCCGACGGCGATTACACCTAAAGATTCAAGTCTTTCCATGCAAAAGTGATTTGGATGGCCAATTGCTCTCCCATAGTCGCGCCCTGAGTCACGGGAGAAAGAGAAATCGAATGAATTCCGTCGCTTGGTGGCCGACTGTCATTGTTCTCGCGATAGCGACGTTCACCGATCTTCACAGTCGGCGCATCCCGAATTGGCTCGTATTGCCCTTCATGGTTGCGGGAATCTGCGTTTCAGGTTGGCTTCACGGTTGGGAAGGAATCCGCCACAGCCTCTCCGGATTGGCTCTCGGAGCGGCCCTCTTCGGCCTCCTCTACTGGCTGGGGGGCATGGGAATGGGAGATCTCAAGCTCTGCGCTGCCATTGGAGCTTGGGTTGGCCCAAAGCAGTTAATTCTGGCGCTTGTCATCACCAGCATGGCAGGTGGCGTGATGGCACTCTGCTGGGCCGCAGCCGGAGGCTTTCTTGGTGAGCTCTTTCAGGGAACCGGCGACCTCCTCTTTGGGTTTGGAAAGCGCGGTCTGCGCCCTGATCCGGCGCACACGCTCTCCAATCCATCAGCCCGCAAGATGCCGTACGCGCCGGCAATTGCGATCGGAACAATTATTTCTTTCTTTGCTCGTTGAGGTTTGATGTTTGCACTATGGCTACATCGGCAAAAATATGGCAATTTCAAATACACCCACCGGAACGTCGCACGAACGAGGGAGTAGCGATTTCGTGATGTCAACGTTTACCCAGGGTTCGGACGCACTCGACATTCGCGTTTTGTCGGTCGCCTTAATTGGACCGAACGAACAGCGTCGCCGCGCCGTCGCCACTGCAATCGCCGGTTCGCAGGCGAAGATCACTCGCGAGTTCGCCAACTATCCCGGCCTGGATGACGTCCCTCAACTCCTCGAATCCGGTTATGAAGTCATCATCGTGGACCTCGACAGCGACCCCGAGTTCGCTCTCGACCTGGTCGAGAGTATCTGCGGTGGCAGCTCCATCACTGTCATGGTGTACTCCTCGCACTCCGATCCGGAGTTGCTGGTCCGTTGCATGAGGGCGGGAGCGCGGGAATTTCTCACTCAGCCCATCGCGCCGGCAACCATCGCTGAGGCCTTGGTTCGTGCCTCTGTCCGGCGTCCCACAGTTCGAACCCAAAAGAAGGCGCTCGGCAAGGTCCTCGTCTTCGCGGGAGCCAAAGGCGGCTCCGGTGTCAGCACCGTCGCCAGTAACTTCGCCATCCTCCTCGCGCAGGAGTCCCACCAGAACACGGTGCTTGTCGACCTCGATCTGCCGCTAGGTGCCGCGGCTCTCGACCTCGGCATCACCACCGAATTCTCGACCGCGAATGCGCTTCAAAATATCAGTCGACTCGACTCCACCTTTCTCTCCAAGCTCCTCACCAAGCACAGCTCCGGCTTGATGGTGCTCTCAGCTCCCGACAGATACACCCCGCTCCACGTATCCAACGAAGCGATCGCAAAGCTCCTCGCCGTCGCCCGTCAGGACTTCGATTACGTGGTGATTGACGCCGGATCAAGCATGGGATCCACCTACAAAACTCTTCTGGAGTCCGCCACGATCGCCTATCTCGTCGCTCAGGTCGGCATCTCCGAACTTCGCAACTCCAATCGGATCATCTCGGAGTTCTTCACGCTGCCGACTCCCAAGCTCGAGATCGTGCTCAACCGCTTTACTCAGAACCCTCTGGGAATCGACGAGGAGAACATCACCAAGGCGCTCACCAGGCCGGCCACCTGGAGGATTCCCAGCGACTACGGTACGGTGCAGCGCGCACAGAACACCGCCACTCCGCTCGCGCTCGGAGAGTCGGCCATCACTGCAGTCCTTCGCCAGATGGCCAGAACCGCCTGTGGTCTGCCGGCGATTGCAGAAAAGAAAAAACGCTTCAGTTTTGGTCGATCGAAATAGTGCTTCGCAACGCTTGGCAGGGATGAAAACGTGGAACAACTCAATCTCGAGCAGTACAAAGCCGAAATTCACCGAACCCTGATCCCCAAACTGGATCTGGAGAAGCTCTCCCGCGCCGAAAGCTCTCAGGCGCGTCACGCCGTTGCCAGAATGATCGGCGAGATTATCGGCACTCAGGGTGTCCCGCTCAGCCTCGCCGAGCAGGAGAAAGTTCAATCCGACCTTCTCGACGAAGTCTTCGGTCTCGGTCCCTTGGAACCCCTCCTGCGGGACCTCGAGATCTCCGACATCCTGGTCAACGGCAAAGATCACGTCTTCATCGAAAAGGGCGGCATCCTCAAACGCATCAACACCACCTTCCGCGACGACCGTCACCTTATGCAGATCATCGATCGCATCGTCTCGCGCGTGGGCCGCCGCGTGGACGAGTCCTCGCCGATGGTCGATGCCCGTCTGCCGGACGGCTCCCGCGTCAACGCCATCATTCCGCCGCTAGCGCTCGATGGTCCCGCGCTCTCCATCCGCCGCTTCGGCACAGGCCCGCTAGTCGCCAATCAACTCGTGGCTCTGAAGAGCATCTCGCAGGAGATGATGGACATGCTCGCCGCCGCAGTTCGCGCCCGCATCAGCATCCTCATCTCCGGAGGCACCGGGGCAGGGAAGACCACCCTGCTCAACATCCTCTCGCAGTACATTCCCAGGCACGAGCGACTCGTCACGATCGAGGACGCCGCCGAACTCCAACTCGCCCAGGAAAACATAGTGCGCCTCGAGACCCGGCCGCCCAACGTCGAAGGGCAGGGAGCCATTCGCCAGCGCCAACTCCTCATCAACAGCCTCCGCATGCGCCCCGACCGCATCATCATCGGCGAGGTTCGCGGAGAAGAAGCCTTCGACATGCTGCAAGCCATGAACACCGGCCACGAAGGTTCAATGGCAACCATTCACGCCAACACCACGCGCGACGCACTCTCCAGACTCGAATCCATGGTCGCGATGACCAACCTCAACCTTCCCGAGAGAACCGTGCGCCAGCAGATGGCCTCAGCCATCGCCATCGTCGTTCAAGTCTCCCGTCTCAGCGACGGCACCCGCAAGGTCGTCAATATCTCCGAGATCACTGGCATGGAAGAAAACATCATCAGCATGCACGAGATCTTCAACTTCGAAAGGAAGGGCATCGGTCCCGACGGCCGCGTCACCGGAGTCTTCCAGCCAAGTCGCATCCGTCCCAAATTCCTCGAGCAGCTTCGTATCTCGGGAATCATGCTGCCCGGAAGCATGTTCGAGCAGGCGCAGGAAGTTAACTGAAAGTCGAGGATTCGCACTATGCTTCTGGTGCTCTCCATTGTGTTCGTCGCGATCTTCATCATCTCCACTCTCCTCATGGTGGCGAGCAGGGGAGACTCTTCCAAGTACGCCGAGCGCACCCTCGCCGTCCTGCGCTCAGCGCTCTCCACCACAAAACTCGCTCCCGCGGATCAGGCCGTCGACCTCCACAAAGTGGAGCTTCTCAGCGCCGTTCCCTGGCTCAATCGCTGGCTCCTCAAGCTCGAACTGGCGCCCCGTCTCCGCACGCTGCTCTATCAGGCCGACATCAAGTGGACCGCCGGCGGCCTCATCCTGATGTCTGCCGCATGCTTCCTCATCCCCGCCTATCTCATCTATCTCCGCACCGGTGCGGTCATCCTCTCTCTGCTGCTGGGTCTGATGTTGGGTGCTGCACCGTTCGTCTATGTCATCAACAAACGGAAACAGCGGTTCGACAAATTCGAGCAGGAACTGCCCGAGACCCTCGATCTCATGGTCAGCGCTCTCCGCGCCGGCCACAGCCTCGTCTCCGCTCTCAATCTCGCCGCCAATGAATCTCCCGACCCCATCGGTCAGGAGTTCCGCATCACCTTCGACGAGCAGAACTACGGCCTCGAACTCAAGTCCGCCATGAACAACCTTGCCGCACGCGTCCCCTTGCAGGATCTCAAGATTGTCATCACTGCCATCCTCATTCAAAAAGAGAGCGGAGGAAACCTCGCCGAGGTCTTCGACAAAACCGCCTATGTCATCCGCGAGCGCTTCCGCCTCAAACGCCAGGTGCGCGTGCACACTGCCCAGGGACGCCTCACCGGATGGATTCTTTCCCTTCTTCCGATCGTCCTCGGAATCCTTCTCTATCTCATCAACCCCGAGAGCATGAGCCTCCTTTGGACGCGCCCCATCGGCGTCAAGCTGCTCTATCTCTCCGCCGGGATGACCGTCACAGGAGCATTGATTATCCGCAAGATCGTCAACATGGACGTGTAAGAAAAACTTATGGGATACGCACTCCTCACTTTCGTCTTTGTCTTCCTCCTCATCACCAGCGGGGGGCTCATCCTCTTCTATCGCCAGGCCATGATCCAGCGGATCTCGTCTGTCATCGCTCCCCGCCCGAAGCAGCCAAGCATCCGCGGAAAACTCGAGCTCACCGGGTTCACCCTCGGAACGATGGTCGAGCAGTTTGAGCGCGTCATCCCCAAGTCCAAAGCCGAAATGTCCGTCATCCAGCAGCGCCTCGTCCGCGCAGGCTATCGTAACGAGTCGGCCATCAAGCTCTTCTACGGCGCGAAGTTTGCTGTCCCCGCACTCCTCTGCATTCTCGCCTTCGTCAGCGGAGTCTGGCGCTACAGCCCCTTCTTCGTCTACATGGTCGCACTCGGCCTGGGCTTCCTGCTCCCCGACTTCTGGCTCAGCAACCGCATGTCTGCCCGCCAGGCAAGCATCCGCCGCGGCCTTCCCGACGTTCTTGACCTGCTTGTGATTTGCATTGAAGCCGGCTTAAGCCTCGATCAGGCCACCTCGCGCACCTCAGAGGAATTGCAGATGGCGCAGCCGGCCATCTGCGACGAACTCGGCATCGTCGTCCTCGAGCAAAGAGCCGGACTGCCTCGCGCAAATGCGTGGAGAAACTTTGCTGATCGCACCAATGTCGAGAGCGTGCGCAACCTCTGCTCGGTGCTCATTCAATCGGAAAAATTCGGCACCAGCATAGCCAAGACTTTACGAGTTCATTCGGACACCCTCAGAACCCAGCGTCGCCAGAAGATCGAGGAGCAGGCAGCCAAGACAACCGTCAAACTTGTCTTCCCGCTTGTCCTCTTCATCTTTCCTTCGCTCTTCCTTGTCACCTTGGGTCCTGCGGTCATTACCGTAATGGAGAACTTTAACAAGTACCTCATTCATTAGAAGGGAGAATAGGCATGGACAATGTAACTATTATTCGAGTCGTTGCTGCTGTCCTTGCGGTCGTTGTGCTGGTCATCCTTATCCAGCGCCGACGCAAGCGGGTTGAGTAGTCTTTTCCCCCTTTGAACGAAGGCGGGAAATCTCACCCCAGTCGCAACACTCAACTAGCACGTTTTTCCGGGCCATCCTGAAAGGGAGGATAGAATCGGCCCGGTTCTTGAGGGTGCTTCTTTCGAACTCGATCGGATGGCAAATTCCATTC
The DNA here is from genome assembly GCA_963841335.1 of uncultured Acidobacteriaceae bacterium. Taxonomy (GTDB): domain Bacteria; phylum Acidobacteriota; class Terriglobia; order Terriglobales; family Acidobacteriaceae; genus Edaphobacter. The sequence continues at coordinate 1,067,108 of CAWJCF010000002.1, forward strand.
TTCTCAGCTCCGAAGAAGCACCCTGTTTAAATGCCTTGGTGAAACATCAACGAAAGGAAACGCGTACCCAACCCGATTTGCCCATATAGGAGGCAATTAACGCTCGATACCCATTGATCCAGTCATAGAGATAGAGAGATGAAGAAACGAACTTATTGCGTATACAACCAAACACGGGAGTGCTTCCTTAGCCTCGGCGTCCTTCCGGCCGATACAACCTTCGCGCGTCTCAAAGGCCTGATCGGTAAGCTCAGGCTCCGGGTCGACGAAGGACTCTGGGTCTTTCCGTCGTGTGGAATTCACACCTTTGGCGTCTTCTTCCCTCTGGATCTCATCTACGTGGACGAAAAACATCACGTCGTCGACGTCGTCGAGCACTTTCCCAGCTTCCGCATCTCGCCCATAAAAACCCAGGCTGCCAGCGTCCTCGAGCTCCCCATCCACACCATCTATACCTCCCAGACCCAGCCAGGAGACCAGTTGGTCATCTGCACCATCGAAGAGATGGGTAGGCGCTTCAACAAAGTCAATTCCGTCCCCATCGATACCCCGAGTCAAAAAGTCGGAACCTGATTTGCTGTATGATTTTTCGCAACACTGCTCGATCTCTTCCAGGCCATGAGTTCTCAGGGAGTCGAAGGCTGTCTCAAGGCTGTAACGCCAAACAATCGCTCCTGACGCCGATCGAGACCGATGCAACAAGCAGCATCGTGAGTGTCGCAGTTCCTTCCAAGGTGTGCGGAGCGACGAGATGAGCTTTCTCGACAATGTCTTCAGAAAAATGACGGTATTCGACAACCGCAAGGCTCAGCGGTTGGATGCGCCCATGTTGGTCGCCTATTACTGGGACGGCGCCACCCCAAACGCTCACCCCATTCGCAATGTCAGCTCGAAGGGATTCTATCTCCTTACCGAAGAACGCATGCGGCCGGGAACCGTCATCACCATGACACTGCAGCGATCCTCCCCCAAAAACAAGGACTCTGCTTCCACCCCCCACCTCTCGGTGATGTCGATCGTCATCCGGCAGGGCGAGGACGGCGTCGGCTTTGCGTTTCTCCCGCAGGAACCAAAAGATTCAGATCAGCCGCAGGATCCGGGGAAGCCCGCGGGCAGAAAAGCAATCGCAAGATTCCTCCAGCAGCTTGCTGCCGAGGCCGACCTCGCCGTCAAGTCGGCCGCCGTCCACATTCCGTCCGGACGAAATGCAACGGCTCAAAAGCGCAAAAAATTAGCCATCCTCCTGGCCGATCAGAGTGGCCAGTCGTTGATCATCACGGCCCTCTGCACGACCTGTCTCTTCGGATTCGTGGCCCTGGCCGCAGACGTCGGCATCATGTTGAGAGAGAAACGGCTCGTCCAGATCGCCGCCGACAGCGCCGCGATCGCCGGAGCTGCAGACTATGACTATGGAAACGCTACGACCTCAGCCAATGCCGCGGCAGCGCAGAATGGCTTCGCCAACGGATCGAATGGAGCTACCGTTACGGTCAACCCCACGGCTCTCTACGGGGCCTATGCCAACCAGCCGGGTTATGTGGAAGTCATTGTCGCCCAAAATCAGCCCACTCTTTTTATGGGGTTCTTCGGCAGAAGTGCGATGACCGTAGCCGCCAGGGCGGTGGCTACCACTGGTCCTAGTAACGGGTGCATTTACACGCTGGGTTCCTCGGCGGGCATCTCCGCCAGCGGTGGCGCCACGCTCTCGGACCCATCATGCGGGGTCACGATAGACTCGTCCAGCAATAATGGTCTGAGTCTCTCTGGCGGCGCAACGATCAGTGTTAAATCAATCGGTGTGGTAGCGTCCGGTGACAGCGTGTCTGGTGGCGCCGGTGTTACTCCGGCCCCGGTCTTCAACATCACTCCCGTGAGTGACCCTCTTCTTTACCTCCAGGCGTCGGCACCCAGTTACAACACATCGAGCCTCTCTTGTGCCAACGCGCTCAATGTCAGCGGCGGTCACACTCAAACAGTGGCGCCATCAGGCGCTCCCGCTTGTTACAACGGAATTTCAGTCAGCGGAGGATCTACCCTCAACATAACGAACCCTGGTGTCATCGTGATCAATGGCGGGATCGATATGTCCGGCGGTTCAACGGTTAATTTCGGCGCCGGCCTTTATTACATAACCGGGCAATTTTCCGCATCCGGAGGAAATACAGCCAGTGGAACCGGCGTTACGTTTTATGCCGCTGGTCCTACAGGCTCTTTCAACCTAAGCGGAGGCGTAAATCTGAACCTCACAGCTCCGACATCCGGAACTTACAATGGTCTCTTGTTTTGGCAAGCCCAGGGAGACGGACAACTGCTGTCGATGAGCGGTGGCGCCAGCTCCACTCTTCAGGGAGTCATCTATGCGCCGAGCGCATCTCTCGCAATGAGTGGTGGAGCGGGCTCAACCCTCTACACGGACTTGGTCGTAAGCTCAGTGGCGCTCAGTGGAGGCACGAACCTGCTCAGCTATGCCGCAGTGAATGCCAACTCGCCACTCCACTCGGTAAGGCTGGTCGAGTGAAGCTCGTGCGCTGTGACGGCTGAAATTATCGAGCCGAAAGGAGGAGGACAATCCTGATGCTTCGACACCGCAGATGGCAAGACAGAGGCCAGGCGTTTGTTGAACTCGCCTTGGTATTTCCAGTATTTATTCTTTTGCTCGTTGGAGCGGTTGAAGTTGGCCGGCTCGCCTACGCCAGCGTTGAAGTCTCCAATGCGGCCCGAGCTGGAGTCTCGTATGCGGCGCAATCGAGCGCCACTGCCGCTGACACAACCAACATACAACTGGCTGCAACCCAGGACGCTCCAAATATAACCTCGCTCTCAGCATTGGCAACCCGGGCCTGCTCCTGTGAGAGTTCCGCCGGCGTCATCACTGCGTTCAGCAGTTGCAACAATGCAATCACCAACCTCGTTTCCTGTCCCAGCCCGTCCCGCATCATTCAATACGTGCAGGTCCAGACAACTGCGCCGGTGGCGACGTTGTTTCACTTTCCAGGCATACCAGCCACGATGACGCTCCGCGGCTATGCCATCATGAGGGTCCAACAGTAATGACGGCCTCGGCAAAGTTACGGCGAATCAGTTCCCGCGAAGAGGGTTCGGCAATCGTCGAAACCGCGATGTCCATCGCCATGCTGCTGACGATGCTCTTCGCAGTGATGGAGGGGGCCTTCGCCGTCTACTCCTATCACTTCATCTCCGACGCTGCGCGAGAGGGAACTCGCTATGCTATCGTCCGCGGCAACTCCGCAGGACCCACATGTTCGAGCTATACCTCAGCCGCATGCAGCGCAACGCCCGCCCAGATAGAGAGTTACGTGAAGAACCTGGGGTTCCCCGGAATAAACCCTGACAACATGACAGTAAGTGTCTCGAATGCAGGCTACCCCTCCGGAACACCCTGCACTCCGTCAGCGAACTGCAACAACCCGGGGAATCAGGTTACCGTGACGGTTACATATAGCTTTCCCCTCATGGTGCCCTTCATTCCGTCCCACACGTACGCCATGTCCAGCAGCGCCGCTATGATCATTGCCCAGTAGCTTGGAACCCTTCCACCTGATACCTGATCGAAAAAATCCACAGAAATATTTCCAAGAAGTGGCACAAAATCGACCACCACAAAAACGCCACACAAATCACCACAACTCACCATCAAAAAACCACAACTTGACCACAAAAAACCGTCAGGTTTCACCCGAAAATCGCAAAACCCCACCCAAAACCACCACCCAAAAAAAATACCGCAGCTACTCAGTATCGTCAGGAATAATCAGCAGCACTTCGACCAGGGTTTCCTTCCCATTTTGCATCGCAGGCCGGAACTGCCACTGTTGCAACGCGTGCAGCAGAAACTTTGCCTCCGCAAGCTCCGTCGGAAAGACCACCGCCAGCCGCTCAAAGTGCCCGGTTGCATTCACATACCCGTGAACAATAATCGCGTCCGCGCCAGTGTCAGTATCGATGCTCGGCCGTGTAATATCGTACGGCCACGGAGCCTCCGGACGAGCCGGACTTCCCGCCCTGGCAATATCCTGCGTCCGCGGAACTGAGTACTGCATAATCCAGTTCTTGCGCGTACCCAGGTGCAAATAAACGGTATAGGCGAGTTTGCCGCTCCACGTGTTCGCCGCCTCAGGATACTCATCCGCCGCCGAAGTCCCTACTACCACCATCCCAAACGTCCCGTCTCTCGGCATCGAAAGATGCGTCAACGACCGCAATCCACCACCCGTGTCCGCACCCTCCGTACCAACGGTGTCACCCAACGTGCTATTCCCCAGCCCAACGCCACTACCAGCCTTGTTCGCAGCCATCTGACCCGGCGTCTGCCCCGCGCTCGCTCCATTCTGCTTGTTTTCAACTTTGCCGGAACCCGTCGGCGATGTGCTCTTCGGCTGCCCTTGCGAAAGCGATCCTGTCTGCGTCGTCGGCGCAACCTGGTTGACCATCGGCAAAGTCGCTGTGCCTTCTTTCATCTGCACATCCGACATGGAGATAACGCTGCCCGAAGAAGGCTGTCCCGAAGCCCTGGACGACGCCGTCTCTGGAATCTTCTGCGCAGGGGCTGGCCCTTGCGCAGTGACTGGTGATGTCTTGCTTGGTTCAGGCAGCGGAGCCTTCGTCTCGGAGGGGCCAGGCGCGATCCTCACGTCGGCGATATGCACCGCCTGATTCGGCGGCTCCAGCGAGGGTTGCACCTCAATCTTTGCCTCCGTCTGCTGGGACGCCGGAACCATGGTCCGGATCGTCATGTCTCGTGAACTCCACACCGTCACCTGAGGGAGCGGCACTTCCTTTTGGATCAGCAGATTGTTGTTTACGTCCGGTTGCACCAGGGTCTGAACAACTTGTTTCTGCGCCAGAAGATTAATCGGAACCCTCTGCGCAGGCGCGGTCGGCGCGCTATTCCCCGGAGCAGCCATTCTGACCTTCGCCGTCTGCCCCGTCTCGGCCGGTTCCCTCGGAACGTACTGGTGAATCTTCGGCTCCGGTTGATGCAACTCCATAGTCCGCACCGTATATCTTCGGGCTACGTCGGAAACATCTACCTTCTTCGGCTGATTCAGTCCGAGAAGCAACAGGGCAAACGCAACCGTGTGCACCAGCACAGAGACGACAAAAGAGGATGGACCCCTCCTCGTGGGCACAGTCTCCCCGAACAGCGAAATGATGGATGAAGACCTCATAATCGATTCAACGTTTCCGCTGCTTACTTCCCGACTATTAGCCCTTGAGTAACTGTAAAGCCCAATAGACAGTCCTGTCCTGAATTACTCGCTAAATTCGATTTGCTGCAATTTCCAGACCATTCATCATTCGCTCTGCAAAGGCCTGTGAACCTGTAGCTGCGCTCGAGTTAGGTGTCTACTCAGCTACAGCACAACGGGCTCGTGGTATACACGTGTTCACACTTCGGACCGAATCTGCCAGCTAAGCTCCTGATTCTCAATAAAAACGAGACTCCGCCTTTGGCACATCAATTGCCATAGAACGTTAGAAGTTCGGAACCGCCCGCCCAGTCGATTCCGGGGGATTGCTGAATGAACCGAAGACTACTCAATATTCTCTTGATCGCTTTTGTGATCGCGGCCGGATGCAGTTATGTCGTCTTCCGTCTGATCGGCAACCGAATCTCCGCCCCGCATGTGACAACCACGCGGGTCGTCGCTGCCGCCGGCGACGTCAAGCTCGGAAGCGTCTTGCGCAATACCGATCTCACGACAGTCGACATCGTCGGAACTTTGCCGAAGGGTGCCATTCTTAAACCGGAAGATGCAATAGGCCGGGGTGTGATCTCCAACCTCTACCTTGGTGAGCCTATCCTCGAAAACCGACTCGCCCCTCCCGGTTCCGGCGGAGGACTCGCCGCCACCATCCCCACGGGCATGAGAGCGGCCGCCGTCAAGGTGAATGACGTCGTCGGCGTAGCGGGATTCGTCACACCCGGGATGCACGTGGATATTCTGATCTCCGGAAACCCTCCCGGAGTCACTAATGCGGCCGAAGGACCGCGAGTAAAGACGCTTCTCCAGAACATCGAAGTCCTCTCCGCCGGCACCGATATACAGAGAGACGCTGAAGGAAAACCGCAGCAGGTTCAGGTAGTCAATCTGCTCGTTACTCCGGATCAGGCTGAGGCCCTCAGTCTGGCAAGCAATGAAACCCACATCCAACTCGTCCTGCGGAATCCTCTCGACAACGACGTAGCCCAACCCACTGGCACCGCCGTAGCCAATCTCTTCTCCGGTGGACCCACGCCGAAGGCGGTTCCCGTCTCTCATGCCGCACCAACCGCAAAAGCGCCCTCACATTCATACCTGGTCGAAGTCTTCAACGGATCAAAGAGAAGTGAGGCAAAATTTGCCTCTGGCGAGGAAAAACAGTGAACTCTGGAACGCTGATAGCTAGAACCTCATTCTGTGCCCTTTCGTTTTTTTTTGGCACACATTCCATTCTTCAGGCTCAGACTCCCGCGCCTCAGCCCACCGAAAGCGCGAACGACACTTCGAACGATCTTTCCGTCACTGTAGGGAAATCAGCTCTCGTGGACTTTACCAAACCAATCACGCGCATCGCCATCGGCATGGGAGAGATCGCAGAAGCCACCGCGGTCAGCCCATCCGAGGTCATGGTCAACGGCAAAGCCCCAGGTAACACCAGCCTCATCGTATGGCAGCAAGGCGGCGAGCGTCAGTTTTTCAACGTTATCGTTCATCCCAGCCGGGCTGCAGCCGAAGACAACATCGCGTCGATACGCCGTGAGCTCAAGCTGGCCTTGCCCGCGGAAAATATCAACGTCGCCTCTGAAAACAATCTCATCGTCCTCCGCGGAACGGTAAGAGACCTCACCGACTCCGACCGCGCCGTTCAGATAGCCACCACCGCTGGCAAAGTCGTTAATCTCATGTACGTAGATGTCCCGCCAACGCCGCCGCAGATTCTTCTCAAGGTTCGTTTCGCCAGCGTGGATCGAAGCCTCGAAAAGCAGCTCGGCATCAATATCTTCAGCACCGGCGCGACCAACACCATTGGTGCTATCACCACAGGACAGTTCCAACCGCCCTCCGTGAGTCTCCCCGGTAGCGGCACAGGGACTTCCCCAGCTGCCACCATAGCGAATGCCCTCAATCTCTTCTTCTTCCGTCCCGACATCAACTTGGGTGCAACCATCCAGGCACTTGAGACTCAAGGGGTCGTTGAGGTGCTCGCTGAGCCGAATATGCTCGCCCAGGACGGCAAACAAGCCAGCTTCCTTGCCGGCGGAGAATATCCCTACCCCGTTGTTCAAGGAACGAGCGGAGGATCAGGCACGGTCTCGCTCCAATTCAAGGAATTCGGCATTCGCCTCAATTTCATCCCCACCATTACACCGCGAGGCACAATCCGTCTCCAGGTTGCTCCCGAAGTCAGCTCGTTGGATTTCACGAACGGCATTAGTATCTCCGGATTCACCGTCCCCGGAATCGATGTTCGCAGAGTGAAGACCGAGGTGGAACTCGGCGAGGGGCAGAGCTTCGCTATCGGCGGACTCCTCGATAACCGCGAGACCCAGACATTCCAGAAGATTCCATTCATCGGAAGCATTCCTATCCTGGGTAAGTTCTTCCAGTCCATCCAGAAGTCGCGCACCAACACGGAACTCATCGTGATCGTAACCCCCGAGATCGTTCAACCAATCGACAAGGGACAACCGCTGCCACAATTGAACTATCCCGAGAAGTTCCTGCCTCCAAATTCCAAGATCCCCATGAACACTCCCACCGGTATTGCGGCCGGAACAGCTCCTCCAGGGCCTGCAGTGCCGCCAATCCCCGTCGAGAAGCTGGTAAAAAGCATGCAACCTGAGAAGGACCTTGTCATTGAAGGTTCTTACTCCACAGGTGGCTACGGCACAGGTGCAGGTGCAGGCGCAGGTGCAGGTATGGGTACAGGCATGTCGACCACGCCGACCCCACCTCAGTAGAAGAGGTGCATTGTGATGAGCGTTCTAGTGAAACTTGCCGAACACAAGGCTCTATCCCGTGACCGCTCGGGCCTTCCTTTCCGAACAACGGTCGCTTCGTCCGAACACCGGAGACGGCGGCGGTAAACCTATGAGAACCGACCCAGATCTGATGAATCCTCCCCCCACCGTCTCGGCCCGAGTCGACACACGAGACGGTGCTATGTCGAGTTCCGACCTCGAAGCCCTCAGTCTCTCTTTGCGTGCCTCAATCGCCACGCGTACCGAATCAGCCAGACATCCCTCCCGGCTCAGCCAACTTGGTCCCGATGCGAAGTTTCACCTGCGCATGGCCCTGCTCGTCGGCCTTATGCTTTCCATCTCGGTCATTGGCTGCAGACTGGCATCGATTCATGTGCAAATAGACGGTCGAGTCATCGCTCTCTTGGCTCTCTTCGCGATGGTTGCCCCACTCCCGCTCTACTGGCACGAGAAGGGAAGGGCAATCCTGCGGGAATCCACCCTCGTGCTGCCGTGGGAGTTGATCGTGATCGCGGCTGTCCCGTTTCCCGTCCTCATCGCCGCGCGATGTCGGATGCCCTTGCAGGACGCCCTCCTGGGACGAATCGATCAGTCCTTGGGGGTCAGCGTACCGGCCATCATGGCCTGGGCCAGTCACCACTGGCTCGGAAACCTTATCAACGCCACCTACCCGTACGTTATGCCTTTTCTTGTAGCCGCCGCCCTTTTGCCCCCCATTCTGGGCAAGACGAGGGAAGCAAGAGAGTTTCTCCTTGCCAATCTGATTGCGTTTGCCATTGGATTGCCGCTTTTTGCGCTAATCCCTGCCGTCGCTCCCTGGTACTACTATCACCTGGTCCCACCGCTCGATCAGGCCATTTGCTGGGACATGCTTCGCGAACTTCGCCTTCCCGGCCCGTACCTCTTCCACGGGCAGGCGGTCGGCCTCGTCTGCTTTCCATCCTTCCATGTCATCTGGGCCATTCTTTGCGCGGCAGCTCTTTGGGGATTCCGGCCTGTCCGGATCCCGGTTGCTTTGCTGACTCTGCTCATCGTTCTCTCGACCCTCACCACCGGCTGGCACTATTTTGTCGACGTAATCGCCGGAGTCCTCATCGCCGTTCTCGCAATGGCAGTCGCCAGGGTTTACGCCAGTGTGAATGGGAGTTCTCCGCATCTCCCGCCCCGACAATAACGTCTGTTTTCAATGCCAAACTGAAGCAAAGTACCTCAAAAATGAAGGTTCGGAATCTCACCCGCGAAACGGTTCTCGCAGACATGGTCGAAGTTGCCGACCGGGCCACCACCCGCCGCAAAGGCCTTCTTGGGCGCACCCACCTTCCCGCGGGCGAAGCCCTCTGGATCGTTCCATGCGAGTCGGTCCACACCTTTTTTATGAGGTTTTCCATCGACGTCGTCTATCTCGACCGCTCCAAAAAGGTCAGGAAGGTGAGAACCAACGTCCCCCCATGGAGGATCTCCATGTGCTTCCTCGCGCATTCGGTCATCGAACTCGCCGCGGGGTCGGTCCTGGCAAGCAAGACCAGCCAGGGAGATCAACTGGAGTTCTCGGCCGCCGACGCTGTTACGCCATCCTCAAACTCTTGAGGCATCCAGTCTGGAGAAATTCTCCTAAACCGCCGTCCTAAAACCCCTTCTAAACCTGGCTTTTGGCCCTCGTAACGGCCCGCGATGCGCATTTTGCTGCGCATGTATACCCGAGGGATTAAATCCCGCAATCGATGTATACAACCGTTCACACCGCTGTGGGTCAAAGGGAGCTAAGTTGTCTGTTTATCAGTGGATAACTCTTAAAGGAAAATGGCCCTTCGCTTGCCACTCTCTATGTCACTCCCAGTCTGTGGCTGGATAATCCGAACCAGGAGAAGAACCCAAATGAAAGACAAATTGATGCAGCTCTCGGCGAAATTGCAAGCGTTGCTGATGAATGAAGAGGGCCAGGACCTCATCGAGTATGCCCTCGTTGTAGCTCTAATCGCTTTCTCGGCAACAGCTGGAATGAAGTCGCTGGCGTCTTCCATCAACGCCGCCTTTCTTCAAGTCGGCACCACGCTTAGCAGCTACATTACCTAGTTCATTGACCGAGGGACGGCAAGAGCTGCAAAAAATCGGCTCTGCTGTCTTCGGTGTCCTATAGGACAAGCAGCATCTAATGCTGCGAACGGAGGAAACTCCAATGATCACTAACCGGTTCAAGCTAGCGTTTCGTTTGCGAACCCTTCTGAACGAAGAGGGGCAGGATCTCATAGAGTACGCCCTGGTCGTTGCTCTAATCGCCTTTGCGGCAACGGCCGGAATGTCCTCTTTGGCTGCCTCCATCAACAATGCATTTCTCAGTGTCGGCACCACACTTAGCAGCTACATCACGTAGCGTTTGCGTTGTACCACTTTGCACCGCGCAACTTCAGATCATAGGGCACAAACGCTGTTGGACATCGCGCCGGCAGCGCGTCGTCCCCTCTTGGTCCGTCGACAGACTGCGCCTTACTTTCATTTAGAAGAGATGAACGTGATCGACGGAAAACACATAGCGGTTGTGATGCCGGCTTACAACGCGGAAAAAACGTTGGAAAAGACTGTACGCGCGCTTCCCGCCAGCGTTGACATCAAAATCCTCGTCGACGATTCCAGCAACGACAACACCGCCCGACTATCGGAAGAACTCGGTGTTCAAACCTTCATCCACGACTCGAACTACGGCTACGGACGCAACCAGCAAACCTGTTACCGCGAAGCCCTCGCCGCTGGCGCCGACATCGTCGTCATGGTCCACCCCGACTACCAGTACAATCCCGCCCTCGTCTCCGCCATGGCAGACATGGTCGCCAGCGGAGTCTACGACGTCGTACTTGGCTCCCGCATCATCGGAGGAGGAGCTCTCAAAGGTGGCATGCCGCGCTACAAATACATCGCTAACCGCTTTCTTACCGCCTTCCAGAACCTATTCCTCGGAGTCAAACTCTCCGAATACCACACTGGCTTTCGCGCCTTTTCGCGCGATGTACTCCAGACTCTTCCGCTGCTCGAAAACTCCGATGACTTCGTCTTCGACAATCAAATGATCGCCCAGGCCGTCATGTTTGGTTTTCGCATCGGCGAAATCTCCTGCCCCACCAGCTACTTTGAGGAAGCCTCGTCCATCAACTTTCGGCGCAGCGTGAAGTATGGCTTTGGCGTGCTCGCCACCACAGCATGTTTCGTCGCTCACAAAGCCGGCATCGTAAAATTGCCGCTCTTCGATACCACAGGCAGAAAAGTAACCTTCAAGTATTACTCAGGAGTCGCCTAACCATCGCGGCTCGCTTCACACCGACCGCAGTTCAAGACGCAAGAGAGGCTCTTCGTTAGGATATGGTCTTGTCTCAGGCCCCGGCAAACGGTCCTTCCCCGGTCCTCATCGAAGGCGGCCTCGCCGTACTCGCATTGGCTGTCTCATTTGGTCTACCCGGATTGGGTTCTCTCTGGTTCAGCCGAATCGAGCGCGGCTTCAATCAGCTCGCGCGACGAAAATCTCTATCCGTAGCGCTCGTCGGAGTCGCAGCTTTTGTTCTGCGTATCGCTGTCCTTCCATTCTGTCCCATTCCGTTTCCGTTCCTCACCGATGACTTCAGTTTCCTCCTGGCCGCCGACACGTTCGCCTCCGGCAGGCTCACCAATCCAACCCCTGCGATGTGGGTCAATCTCGAAAGCATCCACGTCACCATGAAGCCCACTTACATGTCCATGTACTTTCCTGCCCAGGGATTGGTCCTGGCTGCAGGCAAAGTACTGACGGGCCATCCATGGTGCGGGATTCTCGTCATGACGGCGCTCATGTGCGCAGCCATCTGCTGGATGCTCCAGGCATGGCTCCCGCCTTCCTGGGCTCTTCTAGGCGGACTCCTCGCCGTCCTGCGACTGGGTCTGTTCAGCTACTGGATCAACACCTACTCCGGCGCCGGCTCCATCGTCGCTCTCGGTGGTGCGCTCGTCCTCGGAGCTCTTCCACGCTTCATCAAACACACACGCTTTCGCGATGCTCTCCTTATGGCGACCGGTGTCGCCCTCCTTGGAATCTGTCGCCCGTACGATGGCCTCTTGCTGTGTCTCCCAGTGGTCGTTTATCTCGGAAGGTGGATATTCCGTGGCAAGAATCGTCCCTCGCCGGCATTGCTCCTCCGCCGCACGGCACTTCCTCTCGCATTAATCATGGCAGCCGGCGCGTGGATGGCCTACTACGACTATCGCGTCTTCGGAAATCCGCTCACGCTGCCCTATTCCGTCAACCGCGCGCAGTACGCACTCGCCCCTTACTTCATCTGGCAATCGAAGCGTCCCGAACCCAACTACCGGCACAACGTAATTCGAGATTTCTACTACCAGGACGAGCTCAACAACTTCAACGCAATCCACAGTCTCTCGGGTTTCATCCCCGAGACGCTCCTCAAGGTCGCGCGCGCATTCCTCTTCTACGCCGGTATCAGTCTGCTCATCCCACTGATTATGGTGCGGCGAGTCCTTCTCGATCGTCGTCTTCGCTTCCTCATCCTCTGCCTTCCAGTACTAATCGCAGGCCAGCTCATCGAGGTCTTTCTCCTCCCTCACTATCTCGCCGCCTATACGGCCGTCTTTTATGCCATCGGCCTTCAGGCCATGCGTCATCTGCGATTATGGAAGCCAGGAGGACACGCAGTAGGCCTAACTTTGCAGCGGTCAGTTATAACAATTTGTGTCTTGATGGCCGCATTGCGTGTCGTAGCCGAGCCTCTCCACTTCGCCCTGCCCCGCTGGCCGACTACCGAAGCAGCTGAATGGTTCGGCTTCAGCAGCTTATCCGGAATTGAGCGCGCCAAAACGGAGGCGGCCCTCAAACAGATACCTGGAAAACAGCTTGCGATTGTCAGGTACGCCCCCGGCCACAATCCTCAGGTCGAATGGGTCTATAACGCCGCCGACCTCGACAACGCAAAGATCGTCTGGGCGTGGGATATGGATGACGCCGCCAACCAAAACCTTACTTACTACCACAAGGACCGCACCGTCTGGCTCGTCGAACCCGATGCAACCCCCGCGAAGGTTACCCCCTACGCCTCGCCAGTCCGATAATTACCCACTAACTCTCGTCCAGGTCAAACCCAAAATTTGCGCAAAGCCGTCCCTAGAACAAGCAGGACGAAAAGAATCAGCACCCACATAAGGTATTTCTCAATCTTCATCGAAGAAATTCTTTCAACCTGCATAGAAATAGCCCCAAGTGGAAAGCATCTCCATCCCACCACTGTCTGACTCATGATAGTCGTTCCGGTCGGATGTTTGTTTCGATTGGGCGAACAGCACTGGGTTATCCGGCCCGATGATTACCTTTTTCTATCTCGTTGATTACCACTGGCGAAACGGAATCGAAGCAGGTCTACAGCCTAACGAGCATTTTTATAGATCATTCCCAGCAACTCGTCATACATCGCCTGTCTCTCCTCATCCGATCCCGTTCGAATGGCATGGGTTGCACAATGCGCGAGATGATTCCGCATCAGCTCGCGTGCCACCGCCCGCAGCGCCTCCTGAGTCGATGACACCTGCGTCAAAATATCAGCGCAATAGCGGTCTTCTTCGACCATGCGCTGTAGTCCACGCACCTGTCCTTCGATCCGCCGCAGCCGCCGCACGTTCGACGCCTTGATCGCAGAATCGACGCCTACCGCCTTCCGTCCCATTGCTTCCGAAATAGTTGCGTGAATATCTTTTTTTCTAGTCATCTCTTCTCTCACAAAATTCAGGAAAGCCTCAGCCGTCGCAACCGCAGGCTGTTCGTCACCACGCTGAAGGAACTCAACGCCATCGCGGCACTGGCAATCACCGGACTCAACAGCAACCCGAAGACCGGATACAAGACTCCGGCTGCCAGAGGAATCCCAATGACGTTATACAAAAAAGCCCAGAACAAATTCTGCCGCATCACTCGCATCGTGCCGCGCGACAACGCAATCGCCGCCGCCACGCCCGTCAAATCGCTCCGCATCAACGTCACATCGCCGGCCTCCATCGCAATATCCGAACCAGTCGCCATGGTCATCCCAACATCCGCCTGCGCCAATGCAGGAGCATCGTTAATTCCATCTCCAACCATGGCCACCACGCGGTGCTCTGCTTGCAGACGCCGGATGGCCTCAACCTTTCCCGCCGGCAACACTCCCGCAATCACAACATCCACTCCAGCTTCACGCGCAATCGCTGCGGCCGTGCGTTCGTTATCGCCAGTTACCATCACCACTCGCAGACCCTCAGCATGCAATCGGCGAATCGCATCAGCCGAGGTCGCCTTGATCGCGTCTGACACTGCGATCACCCCAGTCAGCTCGCCACCCATCGCAATCCAAAGCGGCGTCCGCCCTTCCTCCGCCATCCTCGCCGCATAGTCCTCCATTGCTCCGGTCGCAACGCCAAATCTCCTCATCAACCCAGTGTTTCCAATCAGCACGCGCTCACCGTCAACCATCCCCACAACACCCTCGCCGGTGAGCGACTCAAACTCCTGCACAGAGGCAAACTCCAGGCCGCGCTCCTGCGCATAACGAACCACCGCCTCCGCCAAAGGATGTTCGCTGGCTCGCTCCAGCGCTGCCGCCACGCGAACCATCTCCTCTTCACTCCCAGAAGCAACCAAAACTCCCGTCACCCGCGGACGCCCTTCCGTAATCGTGCCCGTCTTATCCAGCACGACTGTATCGATCCTCTCCATCCGCTGCAGTGCCTCTCCACCCTTGATGAGGATTCCCTCGCTTGCCCCTCGCCCGGTCGCGACCATCACCGCCGTAGGCACTGCCAGACCCATCGCGCACGGACAGGCAATCACCAGCACTGTCACAGCCGCTGCAAATGCCTGCATCACTCCCGCATCCGGCGCACATAATCTCCACGCCGCAAACGTCACGACCGCAATCCCCAACACTACCGGTACGAAGATCGCGCTCACCCGATCCGCTACGCGCTGAATTGGAGCCCGCGACCCCTGCGCCTGCCGCAGCAGCTTCACAATCTGTGCCAGCGTTCCATCTTCTCCCAACCCGCTCGCACTGTACTCAAACGATCCCCTCTGGTTAAGCGTCCCTCCCGTCACTCTGTCCTCTGCCGTCTTCTCCACCGGCAGCGGCTCGCCCGTAATCATCGACTCATCCACGCTGCTCCTGCCCGAGATCACTCTCCCATCCGTCGGAACACGCGCACCCGGCCTCACCCGAACCACATCCCCTTCGTGAATGTCCCCAATTGGCAGCTCGCGTTCCACTCCTCCCCGAATTACAGTCGCCGTCTGCGGCTGCAACTGCACTAGCTTCCGCAGCGCACTCGCAGTTCGCGCCTTGGCCCTGCTCTCCAGCGCATTTCCTGTCAAAACCAGCCCCACAATCAGAATCGCTGCCTCAAAATAAACATCCGGCGCAATCCCGTGCGCAATAAAGAATCGAGGCGCCAACGTGCTCGCCCCAGAATACAGAAATGCGGCTCCCGTCCCCAGCGCCACCAGCGTATTCATATCCGCGGTCCTGTGTCTTAGAGCGGACCACGCCTTCACATAAAATCTCCGCCCAGCCCAACCTAAAATGAACGTCGCCAACACGAAGAGAAACCAACGGATCGCATCGCCACTCAGTTGGAACATCCACGGAAGCACTTTGCGCAACAGAGGATCAAGCACACGCGCCGACCAGTTCATCAGCGGATCCTTCATCCGCTCCATCCCTCCCGCACCGTCAGTCATCAGCGGCATAGAGAGCACCATCGCAACCACACCAGCCGCCAGGCTCACCGCAGCCATGCTCCGCAACCGCTTGTACTCACTCAACTGCTCTTCATCAAGCGCCGCCTGTTCCGCAACCGCTGACTCATGCACCGCAGGCATCTCCGCCCCATAGCCCGTACTTCGAATCGCCTCCACCAGCGTAGGCACCGATGTCTTTACCGGATCGAATGTCACGGCCGCGTTATTCAACATCAGGCTCACATTCGCATCCTGCACTCCAGCCTGTCCCGTCAAAGTCCGCTGCACAAAGGACTGACAAGCCGCACACGTCATCCCCGTAACAGGAATCATGACCCGCTCTAATGACGTATCCGCTTCTACACTCGACCTCTGAGATTCAACCTTCACAGCCACCACCATCTCTCAAAATCTCTCAACGCGCGCCGCGAAGCCGATGCGATCGACCGCGCCCGCAATTTCGCCGGCGTTCCACTGCCCAGGATCAAACGTCACTTCAGCCGACCCCACCTCCACCGAACCCACTTCAACCCCTGCTACACCCGCAAGGGCCACGGTCACCCGCCGAACGCAGCCATCACAATGCATCCCCTCAATCGACAACTTCAAATCCTCGCGCTCCATCCAGCACCTCCAATGCAAATACCCCCCAGGGGTATTAAACAAGCTTACTCCTTTCCCACGCACAACCTGAATTCTGCTCAATCTCGCCCGCATCATTGCATCCCCGCACCCGCTCCCATACACTAAGTACTGGTCCCGAGACACTAGAACGGGCGGTTAGCTCAGTTGGTTAGAGCGCCTGCCTTACAAGCAGGATGTCGGGGGTTCGAGTCCCTCACTGCCCACCATCTTCCTCAGCCGCCATGGGTGTTGGTTGGCTTCAAAGGAGATGCCCCAGCCGCAGGTGGCTGACGGTAGAGTCCTTGCTATACAATCCGATGCCATTGGGGAGGGAAGGGCGCAGTCTGCGAATGCCCTCTGCCGTGGAGGGACTTGTGTCAGCTCCCGATATCGTCTGGAAAGATGGCAGGTTCGGCCAAACATCGCGCCGCGACGCATGGTGGCTTTCACCAACAGCAATCCTCGTGGGCTTCGGCGCGTTTCTCGTCTACGCCAACTGGGCAGCATTCCAGAACAGCCATTACACCTTTGGTCCGTATATCTCGCCGTTTTATTCACCCGAGCTCTTCGGCAGCTCCCCACACGCCTTGTTTGGCCCGAAACCGGGATGGTATCCGAGCTTTCTGCCCTTTTCTCCGGCGCTGTTCATTCTCTGGATTCCAGGCCTGTTCCGCTTGACCTGCTACTACTACCGCGGCGCGTATTACAAATCATTCTGGGCCGATCCTCCGGCATGTGCAGTGAGTGAGCCCCGGAAAAGTTATCTGGGGGAAAGAACCTTTCCGCTCATCATGCAGAATTTTCATCGCTATTTTCTCAGGCTCTCGTACATTGTCTGGGGCTTTCTGGTCTACGATGCGCTGAGGGCTTTCTTTTTTCCTGAGGGATTTGGGATCGGCATTGGGAGCCTCGTTTTGGTCGTGAACGTCGTGCTCCTGGCCGGATACATATTCGGGTGTCATGCATTCCGACACCTGATCGGCGGAGCATTTAACCAGATCTCAGACCACCCCATTCGCCACAAAATCTACAACTTCGTAAGCCGACTGAACGCGGGCCATAAGAAGTGGGCATGGGCGAGCCTTCTTTGGGTTGCTTTTTCCGACATTTACATTCGTCTCTGTTCCATGGGCATCTGGCATGACTGGAGAATTCTCTAGATGCCGGAATTCCAACGGTTCTCCTACGACGTACTGGTGATTGGAGCTGGCGGAGCAGGCCTGCGTGCCGCCATCGAAGCTGGAGCCGCCGGTGCGAAAGTGGGGGTGGTCTGCAAATCGCTACTCGGCAAAGCCCACACCGTAATGGCCGAAGGAGGCATCGCGGCAGCACTCGGGAATGTCGATGATCGCGATAACTGGCGGGTTCATTTCGCCGATACGATGCGCGGCGGTCAGTATCTGAACAACTGGCGCATGGCCGAACTCCACGCTAAAGAAGCTCCGGAATGCGTCCTCGAACTCGAGGCATGGGGTGC
Source organism: uncultured Acidobacteriaceae bacterium (assembly GCA_963841335.1). Classification (GTDB taxonomy): domain Bacteria; phylum Acidobacteriota; class Terriglobia; order Terriglobales; family Acidobacteriaceae; genus Edaphobacter. The sequence goes on from CAWJCF010000002.1 coordinate 1,084,931, forward strand.
GCTTTTCGATCGCACGGCGGACGGCAGGATTCTTCAACGAAACTTCGGCGGACACCGATACCCCCGGCTGGCCCACGTCGGCGACCGCACCGGCCTGGAGATGATACGCACACTCCAGGACCACGGCATCCATACTGGGATGGAAGTCCACATGGAGTGCACGGTACTCAGCCTGCTGCTCGACGGAAATCGCATCGCGGGAGCCTGCGGATACGACCGCGAGAAGGGCCGCTTCCAGTTGTGGGAGGCGAAGGCAGTGGTCATGGCCACCGGCGGAATCGGGCGTGCCTTCAAAGTGACCAGCAACAGTTGGGAATACACAGGCGACGGCCTTGCATTGGCGTATCGAGCCGGAGCCGAACTCCAGGACATGGAATTCGTTCAGTTTCACCCCACCGGCATGGTCTGGCCGATCAGCGTGAGCGGCATTCTCGTAACCGAAGGTGTCCGCGGCGAAGGCGGCGTCTTGCGCAACAGCGAAGGCCGCCGATTCATGTTCGACGACATCCCTGACCTGTATAAGGAGCAGACTGCGGACTCTGAAGAAGAAGGCTGGCGGTATACGCAAGGCGATAAGAACGCGCGCCGTCCGCCTGAACTGCTTACCAGGGATCATGTTGCGCGGTGCATCAATCGCGAAGTCAAGGCAGGTCGGGGCTCGCCGCACGGCGGTGTCTTCCTCGATATTTCCTGGATCAAGGAGCGCATGCCGAAATCAGAGGAGCATATCAAACGCAAGCTCCCCAGCATGTATCACCAATTCAAGCAGCTTGCCGATCTTGACATCACGAAAGAACCGATGGAAGTCGGTCCAACGACTCACTACATGATGGGCGGAATTCGCGTCGATGGTGATTCGCAGATGTCCAATGTGCCTGGGCTTTTCGCCGCGGGGGAGGCGGCAGCAGGATTGCATGGCGCGAATCGGCTGGGCGGAAATTCCCTGTCTGATCTCGTTGTATTCGGAAGGCGTGCGGGGCGCTTCGCCGCAGAATTCGCCAATGCCAACGGCCCGGTAACGATCGACGAGGCACAGCTTCAGACCACCGCAACATCGGCCCTCGCTCCCTTTGATCGTGGCCCTGCCGGCGAGAATCCATATCAGATTCAATACGATCTGCAGGAAACCATGCAGAACCTCGTCGGGATCGTGCGAGTCGAAAGTGAAATGCAACAGGCGCTCGACGCGATCGGACAATTACACACGCGAGCAGAGCGAACAGGCATAGCAGGCAATCGCGAGTACAACAACGGCTGGCACACAACGATCGATATCGGAAACATGATGATCGTGTCTCAAGCAATTACCCGTGCTGCGCTACTGCGAAAAGAAAGTCGTGGCGCGCAGTTCCGCGAAGACTTCCCCAACAAGGACTCGGAGTGGGGAAAATACAACATCGTCATTAGTCGCGGCGCAGACGGAGAGATGCAAGTCGAGAAGCGCGCACTTACGCCGATGCCGGATGAGTTGAAGAAAGTGATTGAAGAGATGAAATAGCGGGAGACGAAAAAGATGGCCACACCAGCGACATTTCGCATCTGGCGCGGAGACCGCGCGGGCGGCGCATTCCAGGATTACACAACACCCGTGGAGGAGGGCATGGTTGTTCTGGACGCGGTGCACCGCATCCAGGCGCAGCAAGCACCAGACATGGCGGTGAGATGGAACTGCAAGGCCGGCAAGTGTGGATCGTGCTCCGCCGAAATCAACGGCATGCCTCGGCTCATGTGCATGACCCGGCTGAGTGCCATCGACCTGAATATGCCGGTCATCGTGGAGCCAATGCACGCGTTTCCGGTCATACGAGATCTGGTCACGGATGTCTCGTGGAATTTCCAGGCCAAGAAGACGATTAAGCAATTCAAGCCCCGCCCACCCGACGCGGCCGATGGAACATGGCGCATCCAGCAAGCCGACGTCGAGCGCGTGCAGGAATTTCGCAAGTGCGTCGAGTGTTTTCTCTGCCAGGACGTGTGCCACGTTCTGCGGGAACACCACAAGTTCGAAGAATTTATCGGTCCGCGTCTGCTCGTCTATGCTGCCGCACTCGAAATGCATCCGCTTGACACCGAAGATCGGGTCAGCGATTTGAGGCACAAGCACAACATCGGTTACTGCAACATCACGACGTGTTGCCGGCAGGTCTGCCCCGAGTCGATCACGATTACAGAAAACGCGATTATCCCGCTCAAAGAGCGCGTCGTGGACCGTTACTTCGATCCCCTGAAGCGGCTGTTCCGCATCCTCTAACTGAAACTCATTTCTCCCAGCACCGGGGAGATTTGCTATCTCGGGCGAGCGTCCTGGACATCAAAGGGGACCAATTCCTGTTCCAATTCTCCCCATTCGTACGCTGGATTTTGAAGTAGCCGCACGCAGCGATTCCAGCGCAGGATGGCATCGTCGTTCCCCGCCGGGCGGATTTTCTCAGCCTCTGCAAAATGGTGCAAAGCATGGTCGAAAAGCGCCACTAGCGAGCGAGGCAGTTGCCCGGCGTTGAGCTGGGCTTTTGCGCGTCGCTCGTGCAGAATCCCAGTGTAGTAAAGGCGCTCGTACGGGTCCTTGAGTTGCCCGAAGATCTCTTCGGCTTCCCGGTAACGATCAGGCCCACCGCCGGTGAACTGATCTGTAAGGGCGAGACCAAGTAAACGCAATGCGAGCTGATGCTGCGGTTCGATGGCCAGGATATCGCGGCAAATCGACTCTGCTTCTTCCGGTTCGTCGAGCGAGCGATAGAGTTCAGCCTTCGAGATGGCCTCAGCAATCCCAGCTGTCGAAATACGTTTCACTTTATATTCCATGGCTCTTGACCTCCATGTTCAAACGTCGCGCCTGCGAATGAGCCTTTGGCAGCGTCAGCATCCTGATCGTTCCAATATCCTCTGCGAAGAATTGAATCGGCCATCTCAAGGACACGGGCTTTCAACGGGGTCATCGCGCCTGCCTTCTTGACCACGACATTATGCTTCTTTCCCTAAGCGTAGTCCAGACTTGATCAGAGCCCCGCCGGCTGGGCATTACAGTTCCACATCCCGGTGATCAGCCCTGGGCGCCATTCTCGTCACCTAACTCCCGAATGGTCGGCAACTTCCATGAGAAGGCTGGGCGAATCAATCGATGGACGGCTTAAGCGGTCTTCACGAAACGCATCGCAGCCGAGTTCATGCAGTAGCGGAGACCTGTCGGGCGCGGACCGTCATCGAAGACGTGGCCAAGATGAGCATCGCACTCGCGGCAGGAGACAGCCGTCCGCTCAATCCCTAAACTCATATCGCCTGCCTCAACGATGTTCTCCTTTGCGATAGGCTGCCAGAAGCTGGGCCAGCCAGTGCCAGATTCAAATTTTGTCTCCGAGCTGAAGAGCGCGTTGTCGCAGCATATGCAGCGATAAAATCCATGATCGTGATCGTTCCAGGTGCTGCCTGAATAGGCACGTTCGGTACCCTCCTGGCGCGTCACCTCAAATGAGACAGGCGAAAGCTTCTGTTTCCACTCAGCTTCAGATTTGACGACGCGCGGAACGGTGATCTTGCCGACAGGCTTTCCAACGTCAGAGAACTGGACGATGGTGACAGTGCTCGGTGCTCCGGCTCCGCCACCCATTGCGGCTGCGAAGGAATGCCGCCATGCCGCTAGGGCCGCGATACCACAGGCGCTGGCCGCGGTGAAGAGGAAGGCGCGACGGGTAGGGCGATGTGTGGAGATGTCGTCCGTGTTGGGACGTTGTGATTGCTCTCGCTGATTGTTTGTCATAGTGCTTCCCTCTATAAGTACGTTCGCGATAGTTGGACGGATGTTTCAGCCGAAGGTGAAGGAGTACGCCCGCAATGAGAAATTCTGTGCGGAAAGTATGGTCTCGGATGGTGCCATGTTGCCGGATCCGCAGCCTGCACGAAAGGACCATCCGTGGCGAATGATGCCTCATCACGGGATGACGTCGCACATCTCGGGCCCCTCGCTCTCCGCGCAACCCCGTCATGCGGCAGGCACGCGCGAGATTCTGGAGTGCCGGTTCAAAGGTCGTCCCATCCGCGAGGAGTATCTGATCGTCGACGGTGGGAAGCTCGCCGGAACCCCGCCAACAGAAAAATCATGCTGCATACAACCCAAACCATGAGAACATTAGCCCATGCGCAAGCTCACCGCAGCTCTCGTGCTATCTCTCATAGCGCCGCTGACCCCCTTGAGTGCGCAACGCCCACCTGTTCTGCCTCCCCGGCTTATCAGTCTTCCCACCCCGGACTGCAGAGCAGGGAAGCCATGCCACGGAAGCCACGGCGAAGTCCGGCTCATCGTCGATGTTCTCGAGAATGGCAAACCCGGTGACATCCGCGCCGAAATAGGCGATGCAGTCCTTGTCGACGCCGCCACCCTTGCCGTTCAGCAGGCTGAGTTCACCCCCGGATATTTCTTCGGCAAGCCGGTCCTGATGAACTACGTCGTCACCCTGCGCTTCTAAGCAACCTGCCGGCCACCCGACCTATCGCTTCCCACAGCCGTTGCGATAAACCAGCGGTTTCTTCCACTCTTCTTCCGTCGCGAACACGATGCAGGTCTTTCCCGTCGTCGTATCCAGCCGCCACGTAATATTTCCTTGCCGGTAAAGCTGATACCTGCCCGACCCGGAGAACCTCATCCCGTTCGGCGGATTCGGATTGACCATATCACCACCGGCAACTCCGCCCTGTGCCGTCTCAGGAGTCACTGGCATCGCCTGCTGGGCGCCGGTCGCAGAAGGCGCATTGACCTCCGTCTGCTCCGGTACGGGAGCCGTTACAACCGGCTCAACCTTCGCCCTGCCCGTGGCCGGATACACGTCACCGCTTACCCCCGCGCGTTTGGAATCGTAAGAGGTATAGCCGAGGTAGAGAAATAGCGCCACCACCAGCAACAGCACGATAAAGATACCGCGTCGTCCCATCATTCCTTCCCTGGTTGCAGGAGCAACGGTGCACTCATCCCCGGAACTCCATCATAAAAACAACCTTACCCGCCGTTCTCATTGTCTTTATCATCACCCCAACCTGCTGAAACAGCGCCAAAAACCCACCGCCGCCCGTTACTATCTAGCCACTCCGCCTCACCGCTTCTCTCCCGAGTCGGTTCAAATCATAGCCCTGCGCGAATCTTCGCCGCTCGCATCTGCGTCAAACATTTGGTCCACAGGAGTATCATCAACTCGTGCCGAAATATTCCATCGTCGTTCCTTTCCATAACGAGGAGGAGAACGTCACCACCCTCTACGACCGCCTCAAGGCCGTCATGGAGCAGGTCGGCGACACCTTCGAACTCGTCTTCGTCGACGATGGCTCCCGCGATCGCACCTACCGCCTCCTCGAAGAGATCGCCGCAGTGGACTCTCGCGTTCTCGTCATCAAGCTCCGCCGCAACTTCGGCCAGACCTCGGCCCTCGCCGCCGGCTTCGATCACTCTCAGGGAGATTACATCCTCGCGATGGATGGCGACCTCCAGCACGATCCCGACGAGATCCCTACCTTCCTCGCCAAACTCGAAGAAGGCTACGACGTCGTCAGTGGCTGGCGGGCACAGCGTGGTGACAACTTCCTCTTTCGTCGTATCCCGTCACGCGCAGCCAACTGGCTCATGGCAATTCTCAGCGGAGTCGACATCCACGACTTCGGCACCACCTTCAAGGCCTATCGCCGCGAAGTTATCCAGAACATTCCCCTCTACGGCGAGATGCATCGATTCATCCCCGCCCTCGCCTCCTGGTTCGGTGCCAGCATCTGCGAGGTGCCCATCTCCAACCCAGCCCGCACAGCAGGGAAGTCCCACTACGGTCTCTCGCGCACCATCCGCGTCTTCTTCGACCTGCTCACCATCCGTTTCCTTCTCCGCTATATGACCCGCCCGCTGCACTTCTTCGGGACCTTCGGCGCCCTCAGCATGGGTACCGGAATGGGCTTGGCCGTCTGGCTCCTGATCCTCAAAATCCTCACCGGCCAGCACGTTATGGAGCTGCATGGACCGATCTTCGTCATCGCCGGGATTCTCATCCTCGCCGGCATCCAGATGATGGGAATCGGTCTCCTCGGCGAACTCCAGGTGCGCCACTTCTACACCGCATCTCACCGCGCACCCTACGCGGTCGACAGAATCCTCCGCCTGCGCTCCGAAGAAAGTCTCCTTCAGTAGTCGTTCGGTTCCTGGCGCTGTGCCTCAGCTTCTTGCGGCTTTTCGGGTCCCCGCAGCTGTTTCTCTGCCTGCTTTTCAGCCTCTTTCGCCGCGTTGGTAAACGCCGACGCGTCCAACTCCTTCAACCTCTCGTCTGCCTCCACCAACGGATCGCTCAAGCCCTCCAGGTGGTTTGCAAACCTCGCAATGCACTCCGACTGCTCCGCCGGATGCGCCCCCCCTTTCGCCTCAGCGCGCAACTCCGACTCCAGCCGCAAACCCTCTGCCAACGAATAACCGATTCCCCCGAAGGTCACCCGGTCCCGCAGCACAAAAACATCCTCATGCAGTCCCGTCTCGCTCACAATTAAACCTTTGCTCACCAAGTCGTAGGATTGCTTCCCACACTCCTCCACAATCTCCGCCCGGCCCCTGGTTGCAATCTCATCAGGTTTTGGAGGGGCATCCTTCTCCCTGGCATCATGCCCATGGCATCCGGCAGCCAAAACCAGCAGCCCTATCACCGAGAGCCCATGACCTATCGCTCTCCGCTTTTTCTGTGAATCCCCTCTCTTCAATGAGCACCCTCGTCTATCGCGGATGAGTAATCTCAGCAAAAGCAAAGCAAAATTTTCATAAGACTAACATTCTTTCCCGCAATAACAACATCCCACTACAATCTCATTCGTAAACAACAAATCACCCCCCAGACTGCTTCGCCAGTTCTTTCTCAAAAGTCTGTTCCCGCTCCGCAATGTAGCTCTTGTACCCCTCCGGATCGACAAACGGATTCGCCCCGCCCGCCTTCATCCGCAAGTACTTAGCCTCCATCCCAAAGTACCCTCCATGCGCTCCCAGAAACACATCGCACGGCAGCGCCTTCAACGTCAGAAACGTCGCCTCATAATCCTGAGCGATCCCCGGATAGGCTGCATTCTTCACCAGCTTGTACCCCGTGTTCACATTTGGGCTCCCAACAATCACCACGTCATACGTCTTCCCGCCGTCCGTCACCTTCATGGTCCAGGTTGTGCACCCCTTGGTATGCCCCGCAGTCTTATGCGCGACAAGGACCGTCCCACCCAGCTTCACCTCATCGCCGTCATGCAGCACGCGACTCACCTTCGCGGGCGGAAACTGACTCCCGGCCTCACTCCCATACTGAAAATCAGTCTTCCCACCCGACTCCACCACCCCAACATCCCCATCCATCACCATGTACTTCGCACCCGTGGCCTTGATTACCGCAGCACTTCCCGCCGCATGATCCCAATGCCCATGGCTGATCAGCAGGATCTTCACATCCTTAAAGTGAAAGCCCAGCGACTCCACACTTTTCTCAATCTGCGGAACGCTCGTAGTCAAATTGCTGTTGATGAGGATGAGTCCCTGCGGCGTCGTAATCAAATACGAAGCCAAATCCTTGCTCCCTACGTAATAAACATTCCCCACAATCCGAAACGGCGCATGGGGAGTGGTCCAGTCCGGATTATTCTGCGCAAAAACTCTACCGGCAAACAGAAGCATCAACAAAATCACACGAATCAGCATGGCAAAGCATAACGCCGCCACGCTCACTCGCGTTCCACAACAAATTAACCGTCCAGATACCCCGCCGCCTAGACCGTAGCCCCGCTCCGAATCACCTGAGCCCCAAACCGCTCCATCTCCTCAGCCTGCGGACTCGACTGCAGCAGCACCAGATCCACCCCAACCGCGGCGAACTCCTCCAACCGCTCCGCAACATGTTCCGGAGTCCCCACAAACCCACTCCTCAATCCACGATTCGAAACCGAATAATCCTTCAGCGAAATCTCCGTCTGCAGATTCGACCCCGTCACCCACTGCTCATAGTTCGCATACCCACGCGCCGACTGCTTCACATCCGTAATCCGCTCCACCTCGCGCAGCGCCTCTGCATCCGAGTCCCGCACAATCGCATACCCCGCCACCCCAAACGTCATCGGCCCCAGCCCAAGCTTCTCCCGCCGAGCCCGCATGTCCGCAATCTTCGCGCCGACAGCCGCCGGAGCGTCCCCATGCATCAGGTAAGCATCGCACTTCGCTGCAATCAGATTCTTCGCCGTCTCCGACTCACCCCCCGCATACAGCACCGGCCGAGGCTTGCTCACCGGCTTCGGAGAAAGCACATTCTCCCGCACATCGTAGTAGCTGCCTTTGTACGAAAACCCCTGCTGCTTCCAGCACCCATCCACCACATCCAGCCACTCCGAAGTCCGAGCATACCTGTCATCATGCTCATCGAAGTGAACCCCGTACTTCGTGGCCTCATCCTTCCACCAACTCGAGACCACATTCAGCGTAAGCCGCCCACCCGACATCACATCAATGCTCGCAGCCTGCTTCGCCAGCAGCGCCGGATTATGAAACGTAGGCCGCACAGCAACCATCAGTTCCAGCTTCTCTGTAACCGCAGCCAGAGCAGCCGTAGTCGACCACGCATCGAGCGAAGGAGCCTCCACACCCTTAATGTCATTCAGATTCAGTTCCGCAATCAGCGTCAGGTCATACCCAATCTTCTCCGCCCGTTGCGTCAGGTCGCGAACATACTCCCAGCTTGCCTCCATCCCTTCGTCATCGACATTGCGCAGCCATCCGCCGAACACCGGCAACCAGAATCCGTATCGCATCTAGCGCACTCCCGCCAACTCACCCACGCCAGCGCGCCGGTCATTCACAATCTTCGCCTCCGCCTCCAGCCAATCCGCCAGCCGCGCAAACGGATCGAATCCCACCACCTTCGGCCCATCCGCCACAAAGTTCGACAGCGCATTGATGTCGTAATAATTCCTCACACCATCACGGTCATCCACCATAAACTCCACGCCGCCCAGCTCAATCCCCGCAGCAGCCATCAACCGCTCCACCTCTTCAATCACCTCCGCCGGAGTATCGAAAGCCTCAACCGTCAAGCCCGTCTTGGGAGCATCCAATGGGGCACGCAGTACGGTTCAACTCCTGTCCCGTAGGCATCTTGCAGATGTCCGCCGGGCAAAGATCAAACGTCTCGCCCGTAATATGTATCTTAATCGCGTACAGATACTTCCCATCCAGCACTTCCACGCGAACGATGTACGACCCCCGCGCCGGAACAAACTCCTGCACCAGCCCAGTCGAATCCATCCCCAGCGTAATCCCGCCCTCCGCCGCCGAAGCCTCCGCCAGATGCTCCTTCGTCGAAAACTTCACCACCCCGACTGCCGCTCCCGCCAATATTCGGCTTCACCACAACAGGGAAGCGCAGCCCCTCCGCCGCCTCACTCGCCTGCGAAGCCCGATGAATCACCCGAGCCTTCGGATACCCCAATCCCAACCCCTCCAGCATCGACAACTGCGTAGCCTTCGACAACTCACTCTGGAAAGCCTTCGCCCCATTCACCACCCGAACCCCGCGATGTTCCAGATGCTCCAGAAATCCCATTGTGTAAAAAATCTGATCCCCATGCCCGCGATTCCACGCCGAAGGGCTCATCTTGTTCAGCACCAGGGCATACTTCTCCTCGGGCTTATCGGCCGGGCCATAGCTATGCTCCACCGCATTCAGCTTCACATAGTTCGTCCCGCGCCGGTCCAGCTCCGCAAACAAAGGCTTGAACCAGTTCGGCTGCTCATAATAAATCGCGATCGGCAAATCCTGACGGGACATAAACGCTCCTTGGCTACCCACAAACAATCATCTCAAAATCTCAAAGCTACTAACCAAAAATGAAATCTGATATCTCAAGTTTAGACGAATCGAAGCCCCCATACGTTTCATTTTCTCCCCACATCTGGCAATGTCAGAAGTCCCGGCGTAAACTCCCGCGTATACCTAAAGAGAAACCAAAGCCAGTCGGCAAAAAAACGAAGGCGAAGGCGAGTAAGAGTACCCAGTCTGCTCAACGACAAACTAAATCTAAAGCCGCATCAACTGGTCGATTCGACCTGACGGAAGTCGAAGGCAAAGTCGTAAGCACCTGGACGCCTCGCTCATATTGAGTGACGATGCATCGCCAACCTGCGCGGCGAGAGAATTCCTCTGCTTCCAGTTGCCTCATCCCAATCCAACAGACATCTCGCGCCCTGTTGTACCCTGACAAATATGCAAGCCATCCAAATCCTCACCACTGGCTCCGCCGATGTCCTCACCCTCCGCGACCTCCCCACCCCAACGCCCGGACCCGGCGAAGCCCTCATCCGCATCGAAGCCTCCGGCGTCAACTTCATTGACACCTACTTCCGCGAGGGCCGTTACCCCGCCAAACTGCCCTACACCCTAGGCCAGGAAGCAGCCGGCATTGTCGAATCAGTCGCCGCCGATGTCACCGACGTCAAGCCCGGCGACCGCGTAGCATGGTGCGGAATTCCCGGCACCTACGCCCGATTCGCCATAGCTCCAGCCGCACGCCTCGTCCCCATCCCCGAAGGCGTCTCCTTCAACGACGCAGCCGCAGCGCTCACTCAAGGCATCACCGCCCACTACCTGACTCACTCCACCTACGCCATCGAACCCGGCGACGAAGTCCTCATCCACGCCGGAGCAGGCGGCACCGGCCTCCTCTTCATCCAGATGGCCAAGACCCTCGGAGCCCGCGTCATCACCACTGTCTCCACCGAAGAAAAAGCCGCTCTCGCACGCGCCGCAGGAGCGGACGAGATCATCCTCTACACCAAAGAAGACTTCGCCGTCCGCGTCAAACAGCTCACCAGCAACCGCGGCCTTCCCGTCGTCTACGACTCCGTCGGCAAGACCACCTTCGAGCAGTCCCTCCAGTGCCTTCGTCCCCGCGGCCTCATGGTCCTCTTCGGCGGATCCAGCGGAGCCGTCCCACCCTTCGACCTCATCCGCCTCTCCACCATGGGCTCCCTCTACGTCACCCGCCCCACCATGAAGGACTACATCGCCACCACCGCCGATCTCCGCGCCCGCACCAAAGACATCTTCGACGCCATAGCCAATGGCACTCTAAAACTTCGCGCCGAACACATCTACCCCCTCGCCGAAGCCGCCCAGGCCCACCGAGATCTCGAGTCCCGCAAAACCACCGGCAAACTCCTCCTCATCCCCTGAACGCTCGCATTAACAAACGTGCCATCTTACACATGTGTCATCCTGAGCGGAGTCGTTCGCGCACTTTGCGAACGACGCAGTCGAAGGACCTGCGGTTGCTTTTGCCGTTGTCCGTTTCTCCCAGCCCCACCCGTACAATCGAACCCATGCCCCACCCGCACCACCGCAAAGCGACGACACTCCTCCAAACCCTCGTCGCCGCGGCCCTTCTATCCCTGCCCGCCCACGCCGTCATAGTCCGAGGCACCGTCACCACTCCCTACGGAGTCCCCATCGGCAACGCCAAGGTCGAGCTCGTTCAGGGCAAAAGAGTCACCGCCTTTGCCATCTCTCTCCCCGACGGTACCTACGAGATCCGCAGCGCCTCCAACGGCCGTTTCGTCCTCCTCACCGCCGCCGCCCCATACACTCCGAGCGTAGGTCAGGATTTCTACGGCGCCGCCACAGCCGTCATCATCCGCAACATCGTCATGCAGCCCAATACCATCACGCCGCAACTCGCCACCACCTCCAGCGCCATCCCCACACCTCTCCAGCAAGTCCCCGCCGCCATCACTCTCATCCCCGAACGCGCGCTCACCACCGAAATCAACCTCCTCAACCCCCTCCGCCAGATCCCCGGCACCAACACCATCCAGACCGGCCAAACCGGAGGCCCCATCGCCCTCTACGTCCGCGGCGGCGCACCCACCACCAACGCAATCCTCACCGACTCCACTCCCTCCACCAACATCGGCGGCTACTTCGACCTCTCGCACACCTCCACTACAGCCCTCCAAGGCCCCGAACTCTATCGCGGAGCCAACTCCGCCCTCCAGGGCACCGGAGCCGAAGCCTCCACGCTCGCCCTTGCCACCACACGCAGCACAGCCACTCTCAGCCCCACCGTGAACTACACCGGCGACGGCGGCAACTTCACCACCTACCGCAACGAGGCCATCCTCTCCGGATCACTCAACCCGCTCGACTACCTCGCCGCCTTCAGCCGCCTCGACACCTCCAACGCCCTCTCGCTCGACCGCTACCACACCATCAACGAAGCCGCCAACGTCGGCTACGCCATCTTCACCAATACCACCGCGCGCTTCACCCTCCGCAACACCACCACAGCCACCGGCCTTCCCAGCGCGCACGACATCTACGGCCTCTCCTCCGATAGCAAGCAATCCAACCAGAATCTCTACTCCGGCCTTACGGTCGAAAACGTCTGGGCAGGGAACTGGCACAACCTCGTTCGCTACGACATAGCCCGCAATCGCGAACAGGTCCAGCAATTCACTCCCACTGGCCAGCCCGTCACTAACCCCATCACCCAAACCACAACCTACTATGGCAACCCCATCACCCTCCGCGGAGCGAATGGATACACTATCTCCGGCCAAGCCGCTTTCATCCTCCCCACCTACGACAACGTCTCAAATCTGCGATCAGCTCTACTACCAATCGAACTATCAATTTCCCCTTCACATCGCCGTACTCTTTTCCTTCCACTACGACAACGAGCGCGGCCGTCTCCTCGACCCCGCCTATCCCTCCGGCAGCATCATCAAGCGAGCCAACTACCTCTACACGCTCCAGCTCCAGGGCGACATCTTCCACCGCGTCACCTACTCCTTCGGTGGCTCCATCACCAGAAACGAGCTCACCGGAACCAACGGCAATCCCCGCATCGGTCTCACCTGGGACATCCTCCATCCCGGCGCTCTACCCTTCCACGGCACTCTCCTCCGAGCCAACGCCGCCACCGGCCTGCAGGAACCCTCCACCCTCGACCAGCTCACCAGCCTCTACACCCTCCTTCAGCAAATCGGCGCATCAACCTACACCACCACGCCAATCACCGCCGAGCGCTCGCGCACCTACGACATCGGCGTCGACCAGAACATCCTCAACCAGAAACTCATCCTCAAAGCCGACTACTTTCACAACGAGTTCAACCATCAGCTAGAATTCATCGCCCCCAACGGCCTCATCCGCTACTTCAACATCCCCACCTCGATCGCTCTTCAAATTCCCGCCGCCTCCACCAACTCCCTCGCTTATGCCACCCAGGGCATCGAAGCCGAGCTCGAGTACCGACCCCTCACCCGTCTCTTCGTCCGCGGTGGCTACACCTACCTCGACTCCTCCGTCCAGCAGTCTTTCTCCTCCGACAACGTCCGGCCCATCTTCAACCCGAACTTCCCAACCATCCCCATCGGAGCTCTCTCGCCACTCGTCGGCCAACGTCCCTTCCGCCTCCCACCCCAATTCGGTTTCTTCGCCGTCGAGTACACCGCGACCAAATTCTCTGCCTCCATCAAGGGCGCCCTCGCCACCCGCAGCGACGACTCCACCTTCCAGCTCAACAACGACCTGAACCACGGCAACACTCTCCTCCTCCCCAACCGCAACCTCGACTTCGCCTACGCCAAACTCGACCTCAACCTCATCTACAACGCCACCAGCCGCGTCAAAGTCTTCACTCAGCTCGATAACCTCCTCAACGACCAACACATCGGCCCCATCGGCTACCCCGGCCTACCCTTTACCATCCGCGCAGGCCTGAAAATCCGCCTCTTCGGCGACTAATCATTACGAGTGGAGCGCGAAAAACCGGGCAAAACCGCAACACCGCACCAAAAAGGAAGAATCCGTGTTTAACCCGCAGGCAACTGCAACCATACGAAAGTATGTTTCTTTTCCGTAACCTGCGTGAGCCGTGGCCGAGCCTCACCGCGTCTAATCGTGTAGAAGGCAGGTAAGACACTAAATGACGAAACACATCCTTACACTTACACTTTGCGCGCTGACTCTCCCCGGCATACAAGCGTTTGCTCAACAGGAACCTGGAACTCCCACTCAGGCCCTCATCGCCTACAGTTCCAAAACCCCCGTTGCCCTCACTTCCGCCAACGTCGCTCTCAAAGTCGACAACCGCAACGCCGCCGTTACCACCCTCGCCCCTATCCGCGCCAACCAGGCCCAGGTAGCCCTCCTCATCGACGACGGCCTCCGCACCAGCGTCGGCCGCGAGCTCAACAACCTCCGTGCTTTCGTAACCAGTCTCCCGCAAGGTACTGAGGTCTTCGTGGGCTATATGGCAAACGGTCGCGTCATCCCTGCCGGCGATCTCGAAGGCTTCACCACCGACCACGCCGCCGCCGCACAGGGCCTACGCATCCCTACCGGGATCCCCGGAATCAGCGCCAGCCCCTACTTCTGCCTCTCCGACTTCGTCAAAAACTGGCCCGGCACTGTTGAAGGCGCATCCACCTCGCAGCAGCAGCCCACCCGCAAAGCCCGTATCGTCCTCATGATCACCAACGGGGTCGACCCCTACAACGGCAGCACCAGCATCCTCAACCAGGACAGCCCCTACGTCGCCGCCGCCGTCACAGACGCCCAGCGAGCCGGCGTCCCCGTCTATTCCATCTACTTCAGCGATGCCGGATTCCGCGGCGGACGCGGCAGCTTCAGCGGCCAGAGCTACCTCCAACAACTCGCCGACGGCACCGGCGGAACCGCCTTTTACCTCGGTACCGGCAACCCCGTCTCTCTCGCGCCCTTCCTCAACCAGTTCAAGGCCGCCCTTGCCGAAACCTACGTCGCAACCTTCCCGGTCGACGGCAACAAAAAGATGGTCGCTCTCAAGCTCGCCACCACGCTGCCCAAAACCAAACTCCGCGGCCCCGATGAGGTCCGCCCCGGAACCGTCGTCCTCTCTCAATAACCAACAAATCAGGTGACCCATCCTTCACGGCTTCATAGTGCAGGATGGGGTCCATCCCTCGCCTGTCTTCGTCCGATCGCCCGCCAAAAGTTCTACTTCTGCAGAGATTTCTGCAACTCCGGATGGATTGTCCGGGCAAGCTCTCTCGTCCTGGCGGCGGCTTGTCCGGCCTCCTCGGTCTCCCCTGCAGCCGTCAACGCCTGCGCAAGCACATGCGTCACATCAGCCGAATCCGGCGCCAGCATTGCCGCGTCCTGCGCCAATGCCAAAGCCTCCGGAACCCGATGCTGACTCATCAGCAGACTCGCCTGCGAAGCCTCCGTCTCCGCCGCAATCAGCGGCACAGAAAAACTCCCGCGATACACCAACTCAACATTGCCCACCTTGTCATCAGGCTCGCGCAACCGGAAACCCTCATATGGGTTCAGCGAATCCGGCCCCCAAAGATATCCCACCACCTCGGTCGAACTGACGAACACGGTTCCCGAGATCACTGGTGGCACCTGCGCCAAAGGCATACCAACCAAGTGAGCGAATCCCGAAGGCAGCGGCTTGCACGAAATCCCGTAGTACCTCGGATTCACAATCGGATTCATATGAGCAATCCAGCACTCTGACGCCGGATGCTTATCCAGATACGCCTTCGTCCACTTCAGCCCCTGGCCCCAGTCATCGTTCGAGTCCCCCACCAGCCGATACGTCCGCGCCGGCCCACCAGCAAACTCGTTCGAATACGCCAGATAGTCAGGAAACGAGTGCAGCGAAGACACCACATCGAACAGAAGCAACCCCGCGACCGCAACCCTGGCCCACATCGACCGAACCGCCAGCGCCGCCGCCGTAGCTCCTGCAATCACCATGCAGAACGGATAAAGAGGCATCAGGTGACGAACACCCATGTTCAGCTTCGAGAACACGGCAACCGCCCCGAAAATAAAAACCGGCAGCGCCAAAAACAGAAACTCCCGCCGCCGCCCGCGAATCCCCGCCCACGGAGCAAGCAGAACCAGCAGCATCACCGCCAGCGTCGTCTTGATCACAAACACAGCAGGAAAAAACACCAGCGTCCCTAAAGCATAATGTCGCCCCAGAACAAACGTCCCCCGCGTGCCGGGAATCCGCAAAATATCTGCCCACCCATACAGATAGGCCTGCGGAAATAGATGATGCCGAGCCAGAAACAGCAGCACGCTGCCCTGCCACGCATGGGGGATACCGGCAATATAAGCAACCATCGGCGGCACAATCTCCAACCCTCCCGGACGCGCGGCGTAGCGAAAACCATACACCGCCCACAACCCAAAGTAGCTCACCCCCGCAATCGCCAGCAGCGCTACTCCCAGTCGCAACAAACGCCGCCCTCTGCCAACCCCCTCCGGCACAACCAGCACATCCACAAGCGCCACAATCACGAGAGTCGGTAGGATCAGAAATCCCGAGTGCTTCGTCGCCACCCCCAGCGCAACCGCCACAGCAAACAACCCCAGCCGCAAAACCGTCGGCCTCTTCACATAGCGATAAAAACCATACACCGAAGCAAAATACAGACAAGCCAGCGGCACGTCCGTCGTCACCAGAGCCCCGTTCGCCAGCAACACCGGCTCAAATACGAACAACCCCAGGGCCAGAATCCCCGCCAGCTCGCCAAACATCTCCCGCCCCGCGAAAAACAACAGCACCCCAAGCGAAAGGCTGAACAGCGCAATCACCATCCTGCCCCGAAGCAGCGCTGCATCCGCATCTCCGCTGTAAAGGAACTGTGCGCTATTGAAAAAGTCCTGCGCCTTGAAAAACGGAATAGGTAAAGGAGCCGGTTCCTTCAACCCCATTGACAAAATCGGCAGCGAAGCCGCCAGTTTGGCAAGCGGAGGATGTTCAGGATTTCTACCGAAGTCCCCATGCTTCCAATATTCAAACCCCGCAAACAGATGATCCGCCTCGTCGAACGTCTGCGACTCCTGCCTCACGGAGAAATAAAGCAACCCCGCAAAAACCGCCAGCAGCGCCACAACAACGATTCGAATCAACCGAGGAGAAAGAATCAAGCCCGCCCTCCCGGAGGGAGCAGACAGAGTCTGAGGCATGGCAGCCACCGTGAAAGAAAAATTCCGCGGGAGCCCAAAACTCCGCGGTCCTTAGGCCCCGTTAAAATTGCGACGATGGCGGCCATCATAGCCCCCGCAAACCCAAACGTAAAGCACTGATTCTCAATCGTTCCGCAACGCGAGCGGAGCCGAAGGACAACACCCCACGCTCACAACTTCACCCCCGCCGCCCCATAAATCTCAAAGATATACCGCATATCCCGCAACCCCTCCTCCCCAGGGCTCCGAGGAGTCTTCCCCTCCATCACACACTCCGAAAAATGATCCGCCTCACGAGTAAACTCCGTCGGGTCCTTCTCCGGATTCACCTCATCGACATTCAACCCCGGCCCCTGCGCCCTCAGCCGCAGCCCATCGTAGTTAAACGCCGGCGCCATCTCTATCCATCCCTTCGTCGTAAACACCTTGAAGTACCCAGGCATCTGCGTCCCATACGTGCAACTCCCCGTCGCAAGCGCACCCGAAGGAAACTTCGTCGTCCACGAGACATTCTCCTCCACCGTGCTGAAACGCCCATCCTTATCCATCGTCGAAGCCACAGCCGTAAATCCCACCGGCTCCTCTCCCGTCAGGTAACGCGAAGCATTCAGCACATAGATCCCCACATCGAACAACGACCCGCCGCCCGCAAGGGCCTTGTTCAATCGCCAGGCCCCCGCCTGCGCATCAAACCCAAACGCCCCATTGATCGTCCCCACTTTCCCCAACGCACCATCGCGAAGCAGCTTCACCGCCTTCAAATGCAGCGGCTCATAATGCAGCCGGTAAGCAATCATCAGCTTCACATTCGCGGCCTTGCAAACCGCAATCATCTCCTCCGCTTCCTTCACAGTCGTCGACATCGGCTTCTCGCAAAGCACGTGTTTCCCCGCCTTCGCCGACCGGATCGTATACTCCGCATGCATACTATTCGGCAGCGCGACATAAACCGCATCAATCGCCTTGTTCTCCCGAAACCGATCCATATCCTCGTAGCTGTAAATCGAATCCTTCGGCACTCCATACTGCGCGGCAATCCTCTCCGCCTTATCCCGATGCCCGCTCACCAACCCGGTAATCTGCGAGTTCGCACTACTCTGCACCCCACGCATAAAATGATCCGCAATCGTCCCCAGCCCGATCACCGCATACCCAACCTTCCGCCCGCTTTGCGCCATCCCAACCGAAGGCACCATCCGGGCCGCCAGCCCCATAGCCCCCAGCCGCGAAAACTCCCTCCGTGAAATCATCATCAGCCTCCCCCTCAATCAAAGTTCCTCTAAGCAATCGCCGGACGCCTCTTCCCGAATCCCGTCGCCTCTTCAAATGCGTGCGCAAGCTGCAGCACGCTGAAATCCTGCTTGTCACGCCCAACGATCTGCAAGCCTACCGGAAGACCTTCAGCCGTAAAACCCGCAGGCACCGATGCCGCAGGATTCCCCGTGGCAGAGATATACCAGCACGACTTCATCCAGTCGATGTAGTTATCGAAATGCACTCCCGCAATCTCAGTCGGATAGGGCATGTCCACGTCGAACGGCGGCAATTGCGTCGTAGGCAGGATGAAGTATTCATACTTCTCCAGAAAAGCCTGAAAGCGGCGCCACATGAGCGTATGGGCAACCTCGGCGCGCGCAATGTCCTGGCCCGTAAGCTTCATGCCTCTCTCAATTTCGTCTTTTAGCGTGTCCTTGAAGGAATCAGGGTTTAGCTCCAGCATCTTGCCGTAGTTGGCGGCGTCCGTCCACGCACGCAGGATGCGGAAAGATATTTCGGCAGCCGAGAAGTCAGGCTCAGCCTGCTCAACGATGCATCCAAGAGATTCGAACGTAGCGCGATGCGCGTCAACGACCGCGCGAACACGAGGGTCGAACGGCACACCGCCGAGGTCCTTGAACCATGCAATCCGCACGCCTTTGAAGCTACGATCCAGTGGCCGCGCGAAGAGCTCCCCCGGCTCGTCGATGGAGAGTGGCGTGTTGCGATCCGGGCCCGCAATCGTGCTCAGCGCAAGCGCAAGGTCGCCGGTAGACCGCCCAAGACATCCATTGCTGCTGAGGGTCGACCAGGCCATTCCAACCTTGGGATTAGGCACACGGCCAATGGAGGGCCGGAAGCCAACAACGTTACAAAAGGCCGCAGGATTACGCAGCGAGCCGCCAGTGTCCGACCCGGAGGCGACAGGCACCATGCCGCAGGCCAGCGCAACAGCTGCGCCGCCCGAAGATCCGCCGCAGGTCTTCGTCAGGTCATACGGATTGCGAGTCGCACCAAAAATAGTATTGAAGGTCTGCGACCCAGCGCCGAACTCCGGTGTGTTGGTCTTGCCCACGATGATTGCGCCCGCAAGCCTCATGCGCTCAACCAGGAGGTTGTCCTGGGCGGGAACATAGTTCTTGAAGAGCGGCGATCCGAACGTGGTGCGGATGCCCCGCGTGTCAATGAGATCTTTGTGGGCCACGGGTAGACCGTGCAACGGACCAAGCTTCTCACCCCGCGCCTGCATCTCATCAGCCTTCGCCGCGGCTTCGGTAGCCATCTCCGCGACCAGCGTAACGATCGCATTCACCTTGGGATTGACGCGGCCGATCTGCTTGAGGTGCTCCGCAAGCACTTCGCGGGCAGATAGTTTCTTCGCACGAATGAGTTCAGCCATCTCAACCGCGCTGGTAAAACACAGCGGGGAACTCGAGGACTCGCCAGCAAGAGATCCACCGGGGAAAAGAGAGGCCGCGGCAATGCCCGAGAGAACCTCACGGCGAGTCGGCTTGTCCATGATCATGTGGCCGACTCTAACATCCGGGAGACCAGAACGAAAGCAATGACCCATAGGAACGAAAACAAGAAGCCTTCATCCTGATATCATCGCTCCGTCCCACGGAGCAACCATTGCGCAAGCTGATCTTTTCTCTCCTCCTATTCGCAGCCACCTTCGTCTCCGCCCAGCAATATGATCTCGTCCTCGAAGGCGGCCGCGTCATGGACCCAGAAACAGGCCTCGACGCCATCCGCAACGTCGGCATCCGCGAAGGCAAGATCGCCCGCATCTCCTCCGAACCCCTTGCCGCCCGCCGCACCATCCATGCAACGGGCCTCGTCGTAGCTCCCGGCTTCATCGACCTCCACCAGCACGCCCAGGACCTCGCAAGCCAGCGCGTCAAAGCATTCGACGGCGTCACCACCGCCCTCGAGATGGAGATCGGCGCCCCTGACGTCGCCCAGTTTCTAAAAGCAAAAGAAGGCCACTCGCTCATCCACTACGGCACCGCCGCCAGCTACGTCGCAGCCCGCTCTCTGGTTTTCGGCGCCCCGCTACCAGCCGGCACCATCCTCCCCAAAACCGGCCCCGCAACCGATCAACACGCCACGCCCGAACAAATCGCCGCCATCCTTCAACGCCTCCGCACCGAACTCGACGCCGGCGGCCTCGCCATCGGCATGGGCATCCAGTACACCCCTGGAGCCACCCGCTCCGAAGTCCTCGACATCTTCCATCTCGCCGCCGAACGCCGCCTTCCCGTCTACACCCACATCCGCAGCGCCGGCCGCGTCGAGCCCGGCTCCTCCATCGAATCCATCGGCGAAGTCATCGGAGCCGCCGCCATCACCGGAGCCTCCCTCCACATCGTCCACATCAACAGCTCCTGCCTCCGCGACTCTCTCGAGTGCCTCTCCATGGTCGAAGGTGCCCGCGCACGCGGCCTCGACGTCACCACCGAAGCCTATCCCTACATCGCCGGCATGACCGCCGTAAACTCCGCCGTCTTCAGCCCCGGCTGGCAGGAGCGCATGGGCATCACCTACAGCGACCTCCTGCTCCCCGAAACCGGAGAGCGCCTCACCAAAGACCGCTTCGACTCCCTCCACAACTCCACCACCGAACACTGGGTCGTAGTCTTCGGCAACTCGCAGGAGATTGTCGATAAAGTCATCCCGCATCCTCTCATCATGATCGCCAGCGACGGCGCCGAAGGCCATCCCCGTAACGCCGGAACCTACTCCCGCGTCCTCGCCCAATACGTCCGCGAAAAACAAACCATCACCCTCATGAACGCCCTCCGCAAGATGAGCTTCATGCCCGCCGAGATGCTCGAGCGCTCCACATCCGCCGCTCGTCAAAAAGGCAGACTACAGGAAGGCGCAGACGCCGACGTCGTCATCTTCGATCCCGCCACCATCACCGACCGCGCCACCTTCGACAAACCAATGGAGCCAAGCACCGGCGTCCACTTCCTCGTAGTCGCCGGAGCCATCATCATCGACGAAGGCAAAATCGTCCCCAACGTCTTCCCAGGACAAGCGTTGCTGGGGCCAGGAAAACTCTCAGCCACGCACAACTAGCTACAGTACCCCGCTCAAATTTAGAAAAATGGCGAAAAGTCGGTGTCGTTGTTTTTCGGAGGAAGCGTAGGGCTTTAGCCCTACGAAAAGTTCAATGTTTAAATGGGGCTTTAGCCCCAGGCCCTTTTCCATTCATCCGTAGAACACTATTTCAGCGCCCTCTAAAGCCGCAACCGCACCTTCAACCTCGTGAGGCCCGCGGCTACCAGGAGAATGAACGCCGTGAACACAACCGATCGCACAACCCCCGGCCAGCCGTAGTTTAAGTGCGTCTCAAAATACGAGAAACCCACCCACGACACGATGAAATAGTAAAAGTCCGGCAGCAAATACGTCAGCAGCGTATTTGCGCCAGCAGGCCGCGCGAAGAAAGCCCATCCAGTCTTCTGTTTCACATCACATATCCAATAGAGTGCAGTGAAAACCAGCACAGCCGCGCCCACGCTATAAAGACTCCACGTAGGCGTAGCCCTTATCTTCGAAATCCCCAATGGGGTGAGCATCCAACCCGCCACCAGCGTCGACACACCGAACCCAACTCCCAAAAAAATTCTTTGCCGAAGCGTCCGCCACCGATGTTCGCCCAGAAAGATGACAGACGTCACTACGCCCGCCATCGTGATGCAAGGCATAGCTCCATTGCCGAACGGCCAGAAGAAGAGCGGAACGCGCTGCTCGAACGTGATCCACTTCGCCGCGCAGAGTGCATTGAAAGCCGCCAGCGCAACGAACCACCCCAACGGAGCCCATAGCCACCGTCGCGTCGGAAGATAAAGAATCGACACCGCCAGATAAGAAAACCCAATCAGTCCAAGAATCTCCACGTAAGAAACATCGATCCACGCCACTCGTCCGTCAGGAGTCACGCGTCGAAAGATCGCGAACATCGCAACCACCAACGCAAGACCAAACAAACGCAGCCAGAGGTGCAACCTCACATTGCGGCCCCGCTCATCGTAGACACTCAGAAAGAGCGCCGCACCCAGCACCGCAAGAATCGCCCACAGATTCGTGTCGATGTGCATTAACGCTCTATCGCCGCCCTCCGCATTAGCCAGAATCAGGCCAAGCACCACAAGGCTCACCGACCGAACCAGCACGTGTCCCCAGAGTGCAGTCATCGACGGTCTCTTCTTCCATCTCTGCCGAATAGCCAACGGCAGCGAAAGCCCCACAATAAAAAGAAAAAAAGGAAAGACCATATCGACATAAGTCATCACATCGACATTGGCCTTTACGTGATGCGTCCACCAAGGCAGCCCACGCACACTCGCCAGGTCATTGACGAAGATCATCACCACCATCGTCAAACCACGGAAGATGTCGATCGAAGCCAGACGCAGCCCACCCACTTTTTCTACACCGCGCGAGGACACCTCAGCCACCCCCATCACTGATCCCGACGCTCTCATGGAATCGCCTCGCGCAACGCCTGCAGTTAGATCCGCTGCTGATTGTACCCCCCGGCAAAGGAAAACCCCGGAGCGACCTGCGCCCCGGGGTCTTTCTTTCAAACAAACAGACAGCTTAGTACATGCCGTCCATGCCGCCGCCATGCTGATGACCGCCGCCCGCAGGCTCCTTCTTCTCAGGAATCTCCGAGATCATAGCCTCTGTCGTCAGCATCAACCCGGCAATCGAAGCCGCATTCTGCAGAGCAGTCCGCGTCACCTTCGTCGGATCGATAACGCCAGCCTTCACCAGGTCCTCGTAGACATTCGTTCCGGCGTTGTAGCCGTAGTTGTTGTCCTTCGACTCGTGGATCTTGCCGATCACCACTGCGCCCTCTTCGCCTGCATTCGAGACGATCATGCGCAACGGCTCCTCAAGTGCGCGACGGATGATGTTTGCACCGATCTTCTCATCGCCCTCGAGGCCCTTGATCACATCTTCCACAGCAGCCGCGCAGCGAACCAGAGCCACACCGCCGCCCGGAACAATGCCTTCCTCAACCGCAGCGCGTGTCGCATGCATCGCATCCTCAACACGAGCCTTCTTTTCCTTCATCTCGGTCTCGGTCGCAGCGCCAACCTTGATCACAGCAACGCCGCCAACCAGCTTGGCCAAACGCTCCTGCAGCTTCTCACGGTCGTAGTCCGAAGTGGTCTTGTCGATCTGCGCGCGAATCTCCTTCACGCGGCCCTCGACGTCGCCATCCTTGCCGCCGCCGTCAACGATCGTCGTGTTGTCCTTGTCGATCGTCACGCGCTTCGCAGTGCCAAGGTCCTCGATCTTCACGCCCTCGAGCTTGATGCCGAGGTCTTCCGTGATCGCCTTGCCGCCGGTCAGAATCGCAATGTCCTGCAGCATCGCCTTGCGACGATCGCCGAAGCCAGGAGCCTTCACGGCAGCCACATTCAACGTCCCACGCAGCTTGTTCACCACGAGAGTCGCCAGCGCCTCACCGTCCACATCCTCAGCAATGATGACGAGCGGCTTCGCCGTCCGTGCAATCGACTCGAGCAAAGGAAGCAGATCCTTCATCGACGAGATCTTCTTCTCATAGATCAGGATGTAAGGATTCTCGAGAGCAACTTCCATCCGCTCTGCATCGGTCACGAAGTAAGGCGACAGATAGCCGCGGTCGAACTGCATACCCTCGACCACATCCAGCTGCGTCTCCATCGTGCGCGACTCTTCAACGGTGATGACGCCGTCCTTGCCGACCTTCTTCATCGCTTCCGCAATGATGGTGCCGATCTGCGAGTCCGAGTTGGCCGAGATCGTTCCGACCTGGGCAATCATGTCGCCCGAAACCGGCTTCGAGAACTTGCTCAACGCGCCGCCCTGCGCAACGCCATTCTCATCGCGCTTGCCGACGATGGCCTCAACAGCCTTGTCGATGCCACGCTTCAGCGCCATCGGGTTTGCACCCGCGGCCACAGTCTTCACGCCCTCACGGTAGATCGCCTGAGCGAGAACCGTAGCAGTCGTGGTGCCGTCACCGGCAACATCCGAGGTCTTCGACGCAACCTCGCGAACCATCTGCGCGCCCATGTTCTCCAGCGCGTTCGACAGCTCGATCTCCTTCGCCACCGTCACACCGTCCTTGGTGATCGTCGGCGAACCAAACTTCTTCTCGATAACGACGTTGCGACCCTTCGGTCCCAGCGTCACCTTCACTGCGTCAGCCAGAATGTTGACGCCGCGAAGAATCGCCTGTCGCGAATCTTCTCCGTGCAGAATCTGCTTTGCCATTGTGTTGCTCCTGTTTCTCGGTCTATCAACCGATCAGATTTGTTTGAATGAGGCGCCCGAAGCGCCGATGATGCGTCAAGCCGCGGTATATGGCAGTGCCTATTTCTTGATGATGCCGAGAACTTCTTCCTCGCGCATGATCAGATACTCTTCAGCATCGAGCTTGATCTCAGTGCCCGAGTACTTGCCAAACAGAATGGTGTCGCCAGCCTTCACGTCCAGAGGGAATACCTTGCCCTCGTCGTTCGACTTGCCCTTGCCAACCGAGATCACCTCGCCCTGCTGCGGCTTCTCTTTCGCCGAGTCCGGGATGATGATCCCGCCAACTTTGCTCTCGCCTTCTTCAATGCGACGGACCAGGATGCGGTCGTGCAGCGGTGTAAACGATGTCTTCGCCATTGCTTTACATCTCCTTGTTTCTGAAGTGCTGTTGCGTTTTTTGGGCGAACGGAACTCCGTTCGCGTTGTATTAAGCGACCCAGCCAACTAGCCGATGCCGCAAATGGATGGGGTAATCGACTCAAGCACCACGGTCCAGGGCCCGGACCGCTATTAGCACTCTAGCCTCCCGATTGCTAACGATAGCTAGCCACCGGGAGCTTGTCAAATCCAAAAGTGTTAAATCTGAGTGAAACTCACGCAAGATTGAATCTCTTGATCTCCCGGTCCTTTGTCAATTCTGCAGACCCCCTTGTTTGCCACTCCGCAGCACCGCGGAGGAATCTGCTTTTGCCTGTTTTTTGCTTTTGCCGTCGTTCTTGCAGTTGCCCCCTTGTTTGTCATTCCGCAGCGCAGCGGAGGAATCTGCGGTTGCCTTTGTCTGCCCGTCCACCAAAAAACCGTCATTTCGACAGGAGCCGCTCGCACAGTCGCGAGCGGCGGAGTGGAGAAACCTGCTTTTTATCAATACTTTCCAACCCTGCAAAATTATTTTTGCCAAAAACAGCCCAAAAATCGCATGTCAAGCCCAAAAACCCCATAACCGATTCCGAACCAACAACTTCCAAGTGGCATTTTAGTTACCTCCAACCCGGTACAATTAACTTATAGATCGAAAAAGAGCCCTGGCCACAAGCCGGGGCTCTCGCATTTAACCGATAAGCCCTTAGAAATCAATATTTTGATATCTAACCGCTTTATTTGCAATATTTTAGCCAGCATCGCGAAGCTAAACCATTGCAAATCAATCAACTACGCGCTACATAGCCCCCAGGGGGGGTACCCCCAAGGAGTCGACATGCCACTCACCTTATGCCGCCACATCCGCACCAACGGAACCCGCTGCAAATCCCCATCCCTCACCGCAGAGAAGTGGTGCTACTTCCACCACCGCCTCCACGACCGCCACAAAACCTACCGCCACACCGAAGCCACCCGCGGCTACCTCATCCCCGGCCAGCACATCGAGCTCACCACCCTCGAAGACCGCGAATCCGTTCAACTGGCCCTCTCCTGCGTCATCAACGCCCTGGCCACCGGACGCCTCGAGACCAAACGCGCCACCGCCCTCCTCTACGGCCTCCAACTCGCCTCCAACAACGCCGCCAACCTGCGCACCGAGCCCTCCGCCACCGTCCGCACCATCGAACCCTCCCCCGAAGGCCTCGACCTCGCCGAACCCCAACTCCTCGAAGAAGAACCCGAACTCCTCCTAACCTGGGACCCCATCGACGAAGACGACGAGGACGATGAGGACGAAGACGAAAACTACACCGACCCATGGGACAAACCCACGAACACTGACGAAAAGTAGGTTCCACAACAGCCGCCGTTTTTGGGATTAAGCGTGGGGCTTTAGCCCCACGAAAAGCGAACGACCAATAAGGGGCTTTAGCCCCGGGCCTTTCTCCGCGGATCGCATCAACGCAGGCAGAGAACACCTCATCAAAACCCCTATCTGCGTCGTAGAATGGAGGGATGCGTAGCAATCGTCTCATCGGTCTCTGTCTTCTGTTGGCCTTCGGTCTCAATATCGCTGTACTCGCTCAGGACACCACCGCCAAGCGTGGCCGGAAGTACAAAGCGCCACCCCCCACCTCTCACATTGAGGTCACGGTGGTTAAGAAGGCCAATGGAAAGCCAATCAGCAACGCTGCCGTCATCTTCACCTCGTCGCTCGACGGCAAGGAGGAGGGCAATCTGGAGGTAAAGACCGATCCCGACGGCAAAGCCACCATCGACGTCATTCCCACCGGTAGCAGCGTGCGCGTCCAGGTCATCGCCACCGGATTTGCGACCTATGCCGACGACTACGTCGTCAGCGAACCCAGCCGCACCATCTCGATCGCCATGCTTCGTCCCAAGGAACAGGTCTCCTCCTACGTGGACAACGATGGCAAGTCGTCGACCCTGAAACCAGGCGTACAGGAGCCCATCCGCCCGACAAACCCGGCCACCACGCCGGCAAAGCCGTCTACGCCGCCGACCCCGCCACAGTCTTCCAGCGCTTCAGACACAACGCCAAAGCAATAAATCGGAGCACGACTCGCCAAATGGATAAGCCGCTCAAGGGAAAGACCGTGCTCGTGACCGGAGCGGCGCAACGTATCGGCCGCGCCATCGCACTCGCCCTGGCAGAGCGTGGAGCGAACGTGGCCATCACGTACCTCGCCTCGCAGCCAAAGGCAGTCGAAACCGTACGCGCCCTCGCAGCTCACGACGTCGACGCATCGGCCATCCGCTGCAACCTGCGCGATCCCGAGAGCATCGAGCAGACCGTAGCCGAGGTCATGGACGAATTCGGCCAGCTCGACATCCTCATCAACAACGCTGGTATCTTCGAGTCGGTCGCCCTGGAGAATATCTCCGTGGATCAGTGGGACGGGATGTTCGCCACCAACACGCGAGCCCCGTTCCTGATGTCGAAAGCCTCTCATCCGCACCTGCGAGCCGCCAAGGGACGCATCCTCAACATCGGCTCCCTCGGAGGCCTGCACCCCTGGGCCACACACGGCCACTACTGCACCTCCAAGGCCGCCCTGCACATGCTCTCGCAAACGATGGCCAAGGCGTGGGCGCCTGAGATCAGCGTCAACTGCATCGCCCCCGGCATGATCGTCCAGGGCGAAGTCGACGACGCCTACGAGCACTTCGCCCGCAAAACCCCGATGCAGCGCAACGGCACCGCCTACGACGTCGCCACCGCCGCAGTCTTCTTCGCCACCGCCCCCCACTTCATCACCGGCCAGATTCTGGCGGTCGATGGTGGCCTGGGTCTGTGAAGTCAGAACCTACCGCCCGGTCAACCTCTGCCACCAGCTCTTTTTCTCAAGATTGTCGTAGAGATGAATCGGCTCGAGCTGCGGTCCCAGCGGCTTGCCCATAAACGCCGCCAGCGGATTCGACATGCAAAGCAGATGCGCGTAATCAGGCCCGTACTTCTCGGCCACGAGTTCAAACGCCTGCTGCATCTTCGGCGGACGCGAAGTCGTATTATGAGCATCCGTCGCCAGAAAGTGAACCCATCGGTCGCTGAGGAGATCGTGCGCCATTCGTTCAGCACGCTTTCCCATCCGGCCAAGAACCGAACCCGCCGTAACCTGGATCAGAACGCCCCCGCGCAGCCAATCCTCGAGCCGCTCCGGATCGCTCTGCAAGGTCGGATTCCTCTCCGGATGCGTCAGGATGGGAGTCAGTCCAGCGAGCTGCAGTTGATAGAAGATCTCCGTCAGGCCACGCGAGATTCCATAGTCGGGAATCTCCACAAGGAGGTAGCCCAGTCCGTTGATGCTGAACTTTGCCGGATCAAGCTTGGCCTCCTGGATATTTTCGTAAGACATATGGAAATCGCATCCACGGCCAAGCTTGACCGCGATACCTTCCCGATCGAGCAGCCGCTGTAGAGTATCGATCTTTTCGGATATCAGGTAAGGCTCGAAAGCGTAAGTCCCATTCGCATGCGGAGAACAAACGATGTGAGTGATGCCTTCTTCTTCTGCGCCTCTCGCCATCAAAATCGAGGTCTCTACACTCGAAGCACCATCGTCCAGCCCCCACAGCAGATGATGATGAATATCAATCATGGCCAGATTACTGCGCCGCAGCCAAAGACTCGGCCATGGCACGGAAGAGCATCAAACCGTCGGCCGAACCCAACAGAGACTCGCTGGAGCGATCAGGATGCGGCATGAGCCCAAGAACGTTTCGCCCTTCGCTCAGCACCCCGGCGATGTTCTCAAGCGAACCGTTCGGATTCACCTCCGCCGTCACCTCGCCCTTCGCAGTGGAATACCGGAACGCGATACGCTCCTCCCTATTCAGGGTCGCAAGCGTCTCAGCATCGCAGAAGTAGTTGCCTTCCATGTGTCCGATCGGCATCTGCAGAACCTTGCCCTTGGAGAGCCCGTTCGTAAAGGGAGAATCAACCGTCTCGGTTCGCAGAAAGGTCTGTTTGCAGATGTAGTGCTGGCTGGCATTGCGCATCAGCGCGCCAGGCAGCAGCCCAGCCTCGCAGAGTATCTGGAAGCCGTTGCAGATGCCCATCACCAATCCGCCAGACTTCGCAAACTTCGCAACAGACTGCATCACAGGAGCGAACTTCGCAATAGCGCCCGTCCGCAGATAATCACCATAGGCGAATCCGCCTGGCACGAGAATCGCATCGCAACCCTCGAGGTCCTCCGACGCATGCCAAAGATAGGTCACTGGACGACCCACCAGCGCATCGATCACGTTGTAAGTGTCGTGATCGCAATTAGAGCCGGGAAATACGAGAACGCCGAACTTCATGACTTAAGGATAGCACTCGTGATCTGGGGAAACCGTTAGCGTGAAATTTCTAAACCGGGGCATAGATCGCAAATCCACGCGGCGGAGCAGGAAACTCGGAATTGCCTTCAGCATCGGTCGTACGTTCATCCGGATGTGCCGTGTCATGCCCGTCCCAGGCAATCGGAGCAAATTTCTGGTTCGGCCACTTCGTCTTGACCGAAGTCCCTGACCATTTGTCCCCGAGGTTGTTGAGGACATAGATGAGGCCCGGCTGGTCCACGCTGTCGTCCTTAAATCCAACCCGCTGCATGATGTAGAGATCAGGATCAGCGTGCAGTATCTGTGAGTCGCCACCCGCATACTTGTGGTGCGCGATGATAAGCGCATCGATCCCGTTCGGTGTGCCCGGCCGCGCGAGCCCATTGTTGTAGTAGTCATACCAGAAAATGCTCGGATATCCCTCATGCACCATGATGAACGAGTAGGCCATCATTTTGTCATTCACAATGGTGTTATCGCCCATGTCGTGATTGTCCACGAACGTGGCAGCATGCAACGGGCGCTTCATCACAACGGCGCCTCCGTCCGTCAAGTTGCGGAGGTCATAGTTAGGCGTATCGCAGACGTCCTTCAACTTGTAACGCAGCGGAAAGTCAAATGCGGCAATCTGCGTGTCGGTCAGTTTGTTCACTCGTTCCAGCCATGTTTCAATGTCCTCGCCGCCAGACCAGTATTCACCGACAACATAGGGAGTGAACTCCTTGCCGTCCTTAACATAACGATACTTCGCCAACAGTCCGATCATCCAGGCGCCAAAACCTTTGACGAAGTCGAACCGGAAACCATCGAAACCCAACTCTTCGATCAACATCCTCGAATATTCGAACATCGCCGTATAGACGACAGGATTCCGATGACATAAATGTGGAAACCCGGCGAAATTTTCGCCCTCCATCATTACCTGCTCATAGCGGCTCGGATGAAAGCAGTTCCAATCGCGCGGAAACCTGCCACTCTTCGGTGTGAATTTTGTCCATCGCTTCTGGCCGTCTAAAGGATTCACCTCCTCCTCATCACCTCCGGAGTTGTGGTTCAAAACCATGTCAGCATAGAGCCCAATTCCATGCGCATGAGCTTTCGCGATCAGCGCTTCCAACTCGGCGCGATTGCCAAACAGCGTTTTCACCCCGCCTTTCTGGTCGAAGTCACCAAGATCAAAGTAGTCATACGGGTCGTATCCCATAGAAGTATGATCCGAGGCCTTCGAAACTGGTGGCAGCCATAAAGCGTTAAAACCCGCTTTTCCCAGATCTTCCACTTTTTCTGCGACGAAGTTCCACCAGTTGTGCTCCTGCTTGTCCTGTTGCGGTGAGTCCCAATAGAACGCCTGCATCATCACTGCCATCGCACAATTCTCCATTCGCGAACGGTCGCGTCACCAGTCTCGATATGCCAAATTGGCATTGAAAGGGAAACCTTACGGTATAGTTCTTCAACAGGTGTGATGCCGATAGGCGAAGTCAGGTTGGAATGGACATCCGAAACAACAACGCGACCACACATCTCAAAACCGCCGGCAGCGCGCTGGTCGGCTGGTGGCGGGCTGCCACGCTCGACGCGCTCATCGTCGGTATTCTCTGGCTTATCGGCTTGGAGCTTATTCGTGTTCCATGGGCGCCGTTCTGGGCGATCCTCGGAGGACTGCTCCAAATCATCCCGACCTTCGGAGGCATGATCGCTCTCATCGGCCCGGTTCTCGCGGTAGCTTTTAGCGGACACGACGAGTGGCGTCTCGGACTGGTGCTCGGCCTCTACGGTCTCATCGTCATCCTCGAAGGGCTAGTTATCGGCCCTTACGTGCTGCACCGCACGACGAAGATTCCCTGGTGGGCTGCCTTCTTCGGCCCCATCATTCTCGGCATCCTGATTCCGTTCTGGGGAGTCCTGCTGGCACCGCCGTTACTGGCAGTAATCTTTGCCTTCCGCAAGCCCTCGCCACCACCGGCGCCGTAGCTTATCCGAGTTTGTACCGCGTCTCTGCCAATCGATAAAGTGGCCGCCACACCAGGCGATTGATCGTAACCACCATCATTGCCATCACAATTGTAGCCAGCAGCAAAATCTGAAACTGCCCGCTATCGGTCGCAGCGCTGATCGTTGCGCCGAGCCCAGTTGTCTGCAGCGTCTGGTTTTTCAAATGGAAATACTCCGCGACGATGCTCGCATTCCACGCACCACCCGAAGCCGTAACCAATCCGGTAATGAGGAACGGAAAGATCCCCGGTAGAATGACCGTTTTCCATCGCTGCAGCGTCGTGAAATGAAATAGCGTGGCTACTTCTTTGAGATCGGAGGGAATTGCCATGGCGCCCGCGATGACGTTGAACAGGATGTACCACTGAGTCCCAAGCAGCATCAGCGCAACCGAGCCGATCCCCATCCCGCCTCCCATACGTACCAGCGCCAACAGAAGAACAGGGAAGAGCGCCGTAGCGGGGACCGATGCTGCGATCTGCGCGATGGGCTGGGCGATACGCGCCAGCCGCGGATGAAATCCGATCGCGACGCCCGCTGGAATCGTCCATGCTGCTGCAATGACGAGTGCCACATTTACTCTCAGGAATGTGGCCAGCGCCCCTTTCATAATTTCAACAAACTGGTTTCCTTGAACCTGGCGAAGCAAGGTCAGCGCCTGCCACGCGGCGTAGAGAACGGCAACGATGGCGACTACAAGCACAACCCATCTTAACCACGTTGATATTCTCGCGTTCCTCGTGTGGATAGCCTTAGCCCGCTCCGAGGTCGCGACCGCTGTTTCGACGTTGTTCCGAGCAAGTTCCCTGTACAGCCGTTCACTCAGCGGAGCAACCGTATGGTCTCGCAGCGACCGAAGCCCTCGTGAATGCTGGAGCAAATGAAGCAATGGAGAACGTACTCGTGTTCCACTCTCGACTTGTTCGAACTTGAACTTGTCGCTCCATGCAATGACTGGCCTCCAGACAAGCTGATCCGTCGCTACAATAATCGCGACCATCGTCAGCAGTCCCCACGTAATAGCCGGGTAGTTACCGGTTCCAGCCGCTGTTTGCAGATACGAACCTAACCCCGGAAGCCGAAAGTCGCGTGTCCCGAGAACGAACATCTCGCAGGCCATCAGAAAGAACCAGCCACCCGCGACCGATACCATCGAATTCCACACAAGGCCAATCGCAGCGTAGGGAAGCTCGAGCTGCATCAGCCTTTGCAGTCGCGAAAACTTATAGATGCTGGCCGCTTCCGAAAGCTCTCGCGGAATGCTTTTGATCGACGAATAAAAACTGAAGGCCATATTCCACACCTGGCCCGTGAAGATCAACACGATGGCGCCCATCTCCACTCCAATCTGCCGAGTCGGAAACAGCGCCACCATCGCCAGCATCACGCCAGGCAGAAAACTCAGTACTGGAATCGACTGCAGAATATCCAGTCCCGCAATCATCAACGCCTCGATACGCTTGTTGTAAGCTGCCACGTATCCATAACCGATGGCAAATACCAGACTCAGCAAATAAGCCAGGCCAATCCGCACAACCGAATAAAACGCGTAGAGCGGCAGCGCCCGCGGGCTCTGCGAAATAACGATCTCCGGTTCCGGATGTCCGAACCAATACCTCGCGATGAAGACAACTCCATAAAAGCACGCCAGCCCAATTCCGGCCACGCATAGATCCAGCAAAAACGGCCAACTCCGCTGTAAAACCTGCGAACGCGCCAGCGTCTCCCGCCCGGGAATGTTACTGAAGCTCTCCGGAAACCGCATCATGCATCCATCTCCACGTTCGGCTTCACCTCCACCTCATGATGCAGCTTCTCCGATTGGATAAACCGGCGTCGCGAAGCGTCGTAGTCGAACAGCTCAGCATACCTGCCCCAGTTGATCGCAGTCTCGAGTTGCCGCAGGGTTTCTTCCTCGCTGAATTGCTCATCCAGAACGTCGTGGAAAAACTCCTCCGGCACGCTGCGGTCGCTCTTAGATTCGATCGCACGCACAATCTGCCGGAGCAGCAGAACGTTCTCCACCGCAGCAGTCCGAAAGAGCTCTTTCTGGTGGAGGATCTCCGAATTGGCATATTCCCGCCCGGTCGGCGTAATCTCGGCATCTCCCTCCGTCACTTTGAGGAAGCCGAGCAATTGTGCCGCATCCACGATCGGCAAAAGGTCGTCGATCTCGAACGAGAGATCACCCGCAAGCCGATAGATATCGTCTTTGCCGTTATGATCCAGCAACAGCTCCAGAAGTCCTGCAATCCCTCCGGGGCGGGCATGGGGCAGCATCTGGTAGTGCATCTGCCGCTGGTCCCGAACCGGCTTTCCGGTTGCGGTCTGAGGCAAGTCCGGCGGTTGCGCATCCGGCTGCGTCAGTACCTTGTAGATATAGTCCACCAGTTGCGTAAACGCGGTCGCCTTCCGATCTCTCGGATGCGGAATCGCCACCCGGAAATCGGTTCGAACGTGGCCCGGATTGCGGCCGAGCACGATGATGCGGTCCGCAAGCAGAACCGCCTCTTCAATATTGTGCGTAACGAGGAAGATCGCCTGAGTGGGAATAGTCTTCTTCTGCCAAAGCTCAAGCAGTTCACTGCGCAGGTTCTCCGCCGTCAATACATCCAGCGCAGAGAATGGCTCGTCCATGAACAGGACCTCTGGCTCAACCACCAGGGCGCGGGCAAAGCCCACACGCTGCCGCATCCCGCCAGAGAGTTCTTTTGGATACGCGGCTTGAAAACCGTCCAAACCCACAGTATCGAGAATCTTCAAGCTCCGCCGCCGCCTCTCGGCAGGCTCCATCCCCTGTGCCTTCAAAGGGGCTTCCACGTTCTCAAGAACGGTAAGCCAGGGAAACAACGCGAAACTCTGAAACACAATCGACACATTCACATTGGCCGTTGCGATCGGCTGCTCATGCCAATACACCACTCCGGCTGAAGGTTTCGAAAGCCCAGTCAACATGCGGAGCAGCGTGGATTTTCCAGAGCCGGACGGCCCCAGCAAAGCCACTATCTCTCCCGCCGTAATGGAGAGATCCGTGGGGGAAATAACCTGAATCCGGTTCTCGCTTGGCTGAGCGTAGTATTTCTCGACCCGTTCGGCGCGTATGATGGCTGGCTGCATAGGATTTCGTAATAAAGCTGAGTTCTGTGTTGAATTGTGACGGTTTGTTCGCCAACCGGCTCTTCGGTCAGCGTATCATTACTAGGTGGGCGATGGGGAAACCTGATGCTTCCGAACGTGATATTCAAATTGTATTAATTGATCTTCAAATTTGGGGAAACTAAGCATGGCAGATCCAACAATCGCCGCTCCACCAAAACCTCGGGTGCTCGTAGCAGATGATGAACAGGTGATTGCCAATACACTCGCAATCATTCTGAACCAGGCAGGATTCGACGCGCGCGCAGTCTTCAGCGGAGAGAAGGCCGTAGAGTCGCTCGAGAGTTTTCAGCCGGATATGCTCATCAGTGATGTCATTATGACTGGCATGACCGGCATCGAAGCCGCCATCATTACCCGCAGCAAACTGCCGAAATGCAAGATCCTGCTGTTCTCCGGGCAAGCCGCCACGGCGGACCTTCTGGAAAAGGCCCGGGCGCAAGGGCACGAATTTGAGATTCTAGCCAAACCGGTCCATCCCACCGATCTGCTCGCAAAGCTGCGCGGCTAAATCGATTGCGTGCGTGAGACGTGCGTAAGAAGACGTTCGTAAAGAAAAGACCGGCAAGAATTGCTTCTGCCATTGACAGAGGTCAGACTCGTTCAGGCGAGCCAGCGTCAAACTGCCGTCTCTCTTTCACCTTGACTGCAGGCACACCAGCATAGACGGTCCAGGCGTCCAGGTTTCGCGTCGCAACCGATCCCAGCCCGAGCACCGCACCTCTACCGACATTCACTCCAGGGGCAACCGACGCGCGAGCGCAAACCCAGGCGTACTCGCCAATCTCCATCGCATAGGCAATTAGCGGGAATCCAGGGTCGTCATAGTCATGCGTGGCCCCGCAAAGGTACGCATCTTGCGACAGAATCGCATGCGACCCCAGTCGTACCGGCGCCGGATTATAGATCTCGACGCCATCCCCTGCTGTCACTTGATCGGCACAGATTAAATTCCAAGGCGCCCAGACCTTAGATCGCGGATAGAAATGGCAGTTCGTTCCCATCGTCGCTCCAAACAGCCGCAGAAGGAACGATCTCCAGGAATGTAACGGTCGCGGTGACGTTCTGTAGAAAAAGAGCCAGCAAATGTTCCAATTGAGCCGTCGCAAACGGTTTCGCAACGAAAAGGCCGGCCGCAGGTAAGGATCAGCCGCGGTGTCGGGCGAGATATGTTCCGCCGCGTTGTAGTGAATCTGTTTCGGCATGAGGGAAGTAACCTATTCCGAATCGACGGAAGTGGGAGTGAGAACCGTAGCCGTTCCAAACAGCCGGATAATCGCCTTTGCATTCTCTCGCATATCGTACCGGCGATGAAAGCATCGAAAGGCAAGCTCCGCCATCCGCCGCCGCTCCGGGATCGTCATTCCAATCCATCGTTGCAGAAGGCGCAATGTGCCCTCGGCCGTGTCCAACTCCATCAGTCCTGCACCGTCCGCAGCAATATCTTCGGCGATGTTAACTTTATCGGCCAACAAGACCGGTTTTCCGCACGCCAGAGCCTCTGCAACCGCAATTCCGAAGTTCTCCTGGTGCGAAGGCAAAATGAATGCTTCAGACCCAAAGAATGCGCCCCACTTCGCATCTCCAGTCACCATTCCCGGCCAGAAGACGCGTTCTTGAATCCCCGCACTTGCGGCGGAAGCTTTCAGCTTTGCGCTCCACTGTTGTTGGTCCGGCCCAGCCATCACAAGGTAAAGATCGGGATCGTCGGCTGCGACCTTCGCGAACGCATCGATCAACAGATCGCACCCTTTCTTGCGGTGGATGCGCCCGAGAAACAGCAGATATCGTTTGCCCTCAGCCTCTGGGCACTTAGCAAAGAAAGCTCGCTTTTGCAGCTCTGGATCGCCCGACGGCCCGCTGGCGCCGTACGGCACGACATAAGCATTCCAACGATGCATCCAAAAACTTTGTTCCGCCAGCCTCTTCTCTGCCTTGGATGTAAAGAGCACGCGATACGCACCGCGCAGAATCCAATATTCAGCAGGAACCCAGTACAGCCACTTCTTAATATGTTTAAGCGGAAATGCGTGCTTGAAATACGGATCCAACATGCCATGCGTGAACACCACATAGGGAGTGTTCCCGGCAAGCGTTCGCCAGGCCGCGTATCCGCAGTACTGCCACAGTCCGTTGACAACGACGCCATCGAAACGATGTCGATTGTCTCTTAGCCAGGGAAGCAGCTTCGAGTTAAAGCCATACTTGGTATTGGTCGGACCAAGGGCGTGGACTGGAAATCCGATATCGCTCAGGTAGGGTGCGGATGGATCGTCGAGCGTCACTACTTCGCCCGTATACCCGATGGGGCCGTAACTGAGGAGCACCCGTACCGACTCAGTGGGGCCACCCGCCGCGGGATCCAATGTTCCGATAATGTGGAGAATCCGCATCTGCCTTATTTCGTTACTCTCAGAATACCAGCACGGTTGTTGTCGAAAAGGGTATCTAGTCGTGTCGTCAAGAGGCTGTTATCTTCCGCGTTACCTGTGCCACGGCGCGCCTCAAACCCTGCACATCCTGCTCGAAGTTCCACGTTCTAATTCTTGCCAACGCGCGCTGCCCCATCGCAACCCCAGCCTCCGGCGGCATCAGGACCTGTCGAATAGCGTCGGTGAGAGCCTGCACATCTCCCGCAGGAAAGACGCAGCCTTCTACACCGTCATGGACAAGATCGGGCTGGCATCCCACTTCATCAGAAATGACGACGGCCCGCCCCGCGTTCATTACCTCGTTCACGATTAATCCCCATGGCTCGTGTCGCGAAGGCAGTACGAAGACCGTGGCGATATCGAAGAACCGCGGAAGTTCCGATTGATTCCTGAATCCGCAAAACCGAACTCCTTCTAATCCGTATTGCGCCACCTGAGATTCCAAGACGGCGCGTTCCTCGCCGTCTCCGACGATGACGAGATAAGGAGAGGGACTCATACCGGGAATCGACAAAAGAAGCTTGTATGCTTCGACGAGGTCCGCACACCGCTTGCGGTTTTGTAACTTCGACGCGAATAAGATCACCGGGCGGGATGGATCAAGCGAGAGTTCGTTCTGTAAAGCTGCGCGTCCCCCACGAGCCTCTTCGCCCTTGATTTGAAAATAATCGTTGTCGACCGCGTAGGGCATCGCATACAGCGGAAAATCATCTCCCAGATAATGACGCCAATACTCTGCGTTCAGTGTTCCAATGGGTAGCGCAGCATCGATCAGGCCACGGAGCAATCTAAAGTACAACCGCTTCGCCGCGAGCGTAAAGGCGCTTCGGTCACGATCCCCCAGCCACGGCTCTGCCCGAACAATCACAGGAATGCCGAGTAGTTTTGCGGCCACCATTCCCTGCAGCGAGTTTACGGAGGAGTATCCATGGACCCACAGCACATCGAAGCCCACAGATGTATGGCGTCCGCGAAGACGGCTGAAGATTCCGTGGTTGAGCGGGCTCAGTGCTCCAGGATTGGTGGTATCGCGCGCTAGCGGCAGAAACTCGTAGCGATAACCTTCGAGCAGAGGTACGTCCCACTTCACGCCTACGCCAAATCCCTTATCCTCATAACCTCGTACAGAAAAATCCGAACCGAACAACACCGTCAGATCGATGTCTGGCTCTTGCGAGATCCGCCGCAACAGGGGCGCCTGATACTGAATGGGGTGGCTCACCAGATACGCCAACCTCACCTTATTCTTCAATCGATTCCCCATATCTGGCGTAAATAAGATCGTTTTCGCCTGGCTCCGTCGAACTCCGCTGGCGCCATACGGCTACTGTTGAATTGCAATAAGCAGGATGGACGCGATACCCAGCAAGGTTGAGATTCCTCCAGACTTGATCGCCGCCTTCATCTGGTTGGTAGGCAGGAAGACAATATCTTCCGGCTCCAGCACCGGGTCTGGCGCTTTCCCCTGGATGACCTTCTTAATGTCGACACGTACCACCTGGCGATCGACTCCAACGGAGCGGATGATTCTCAGATCGTTCTCCTGACCTTCAAATCCAGGGCCACCCGCGAGCGCTGCCAATTTCATCAATGTCATTGGGGAGTTTTGTTGAAGTGGAATAGCGCCTTGGATCTTGAAAGCGCCGAGAACATAGACCACTCCTACTCGAGGAACGATGATCGTGTCCCGGGGAAATATCGGGATATTTGCGGCAACGCTCTTGGCCGGGTCAGTTCCTAAGTCCACCGTAATAGGGTCCTTTTGACCATATCGGTTGATCGTGATGATGTGGCTGGCAGAAACAGGGAGGCCGGCACCCCCGACGACTACCGTTGTCGTCGTGTTCGGTAAGCCGCCTCCGCTGGCCGCCGACAGGACGTCGTAAAGGTGTCTTTCGCCGATGATAGGCACAATTCCATGGACTTCGCCGATTACGGTGGCGATCTGATTCGGCGATTCGGTGACTTGAATCGACACCTGCGGATCGCGATACATGCCGGCTGCAATCAGCTTTTGCGCAAGTAGATCCTGCGCTTGATGCAACGTGAGACCCTCCACCTGCAAAGAGCCAACGAGAGGAAGTTGAATGGTTCCATCAATTCCGACCCGCACTATCGGAGTATAGTCTGGGCTGCCGTAGAGGTGCACAG
Source organism: uncultured Acidobacteriaceae bacterium (assembly GCA_963841335.1). Classification (GTDB taxonomy): domain Bacteria; phylum Acidobacteriota; class Terriglobia; order Terriglobales; family Acidobacteriaceae; genus Edaphobacter. The sequence goes on from CAWJCF010000002.1 coordinate 1,123,956, forward strand.
TCAAGAGGTCTTCTCTTCCCAGATAGATATCACGGTTTGCTGGATACAAGATTGCCGGGTCCGTTGTGATGACGACCGGAGGGTTGACAGGCGTGGATATGCCGGGCGCCGGGCCACTGAACTGAGCCATAGACGCAGCGCTGCAGCACATCAGCACAAGAGAGAGACTGATGCTAAAAAACCACGTGCTCTTCCTGGACTGCAGCAAACGTTCGGTCCGGAGAGTATTTCGCGCCTGTTTCATCGCTTTGGCTCCCCTACTTCATGGGTTTCTTCGCCAGACGGCTTGTGCGATTCCCAGCTATCGCTATCCACGCTCGAGTAGGAGTAACCCGAATACCCATAGTATCCGTAGTACTCCGGCGAATTAAGGTCGACCGCATTCAAGACGATACCGGTTATCCCTGCACCTGAGCGGAGCAGGATATCTCTGGCGCGTCGCACGACGTGTTTGCTGGACTTGCCGTGCCGCACAACGAGAGCAACCGCGTCTGCTTGCCGAGCGAGAATGACACCGTCTGTTACGGAGAGAATCGGAGGGGAGTCGATGACAATATAGTCATAGAGCTCCATGCAGCGTTTAAGGATAGCCTCCATCGCGCCAGAACTAAGCATCTCCGTCGGGAATGGCGGAACTGGTCCGCTTGGCAGGATGTCGAGATTCGGAATCTCGCGTACATTTTGGACCGTATCTTCGAGCGTCGTCGCTCCGGTCAACACCGTCGTGAGGCCAATCTTGCCGTTCAATCCGAAACGGTGATGAATGTTAGGCCGACGGAGGTCGCCGTCAATCAACAGAACCCGCGTATCGCGTTGAGCAAGAATCGCCGCAAGGTTACTCGCTGCGGTCGTCTTACCCTCTGACGGCGTTGCGCTCGTCAACACGATAATCTTCGGAGGATGGCCGGCCGTCGACAGCAGAAGAGAGGTTCGAAGCGAACGGAAGGCCTCGGCGAATTGCGACTTCGGCTGTGTCAATATCCCGATATTGCGCTGTGCCGTAGTCAGTGTTCCTGCCTGATCGACAGAGGAGCGTCGTGCCCGCGGAATGATCGCAAGCGATGGCAATTCGGTGATGCTCTCGATCTCAGCGATACTGCGTAGCCCCGTATCCAGGCTCTCCATAAGGAATGCGATGACTATTCCACCCAGAAGACTAAAGACCAGAGCGGTAAGAATCACGGTCGATTGCGGGCGCAGCAACGGGCTTGCGGGAGGTAACGCTGGGTCGACAACGTCGATCTCCAGGGACTCCAGTCCCGACTGGACGCTCGCAGTCCTTAGACGTTGCTGCAGACTGTCATATAAAGTACGGTTCGCTTCAAACTCGCGCTGGCGTAACGTGTACTCAACAAGTTGATCTCGCAGTTTATAGGCGTCGGTCTTCTGGGCTTCCAGGGCAGCCGTGGTTTGGTCTTCATTCGCCCGCGCGACGATGTAGTTCTGCTTCGCTTGCAACAGAAGACGATTCTGCTCGGTATTGATTTCTTTGTTGAGTTCGTCGATCTGGGCCTTGAGCGCCTTAGCCTGAGGATGGTTCGGCCCAAGGGATGATTCCAGCTGGGCGTAAGTCGATCGGGAGGTGGCAAGCTGCCCTCGCAGCTGATTCAACTCCCCGGGCGCCGTTCCCGGAGTCAACTCGAGCGCACTTTCAATCGAGTCCGGGTCCATTCCGCTCACCACGCGGTAGCGTGCTTCCGCAATAATCCGCGCCAGTTTCGCCGAGGCGGCCGCTTTAGCCAGATCATCGAGTGAGCTGCTGATTTGATTGTGCGTCGGATCGAAGCCAAGGATACCAAGCCGCCGCTGCATGTCCATCATCTTCTCTTGCGACTGTTCCACCTCTTGTTTCAGGCCCTCCAGCGTGCCTGAGAGAAAGTCGGAAGCATATTGCGAAGACTCGTATCGCGTCTGATAGCTGCGATGTATGTAGTCCGAAATTACTTTGTTGACGATATCGGCTGACAGCTTTGGATTCAGGCTGCTGTAGCTGATGCGGATGATGTCTGTCTTCGGAACCTGTGCCACATGCAGGTTGCTCTGCAGCCGGTGAACTGTGTTTTGTCTCACCACACCATCGTCCAGTGAGGTGTGGGGTACCGGGCCCTTCCTTTCAAGAAAGTCGGCATTGTTCGACAGGTCAAGCTCGCGACACACCTTCAACATCAGCGAGTCGCTCTTGAGAATCTCAATCTCTGTCAACATTTTGGAACTTGTGTCTCCGCCGTATCCCTGCACAGCGCTGACCCTATACTCGTTCGATGCTCCCGACCGAACCTGAATCCGTCCATAAGCGTCGTAAAGCTTTGGCTGAGATTCTGCCTTGAAGACTCCGTAAGCAAGGCCCAGTAGCACGGCGATAATCAAGACCCATCGCCGTTTCCGTAGCACAATGAGCGCTTCAGACAGCGTAGTATCTGTAACCGTCGTACTGAACCCGCTCTGATTAGTCTCCGGTACACCCGTGACCGGCGGTTGCGTAGTTTGGGAACCCATTGCACTTAGTCTACCCGAGGGTCCTTGCGGAAGGAAGACTAGACTCCAGAGCGCAAACACAACGGAAGAAAAGAGAAAGCGCCATGCGACCCAGGTGGGGACTTCAACATAGGTTATGCTGCGTTAAGAGGACTTATACGCACTAAAATGAGCGAAAACGTCAGGATTGCGGTTGTTGGATCGGGATATGTTGGCTTGGTCGCAGCGGTCTGCTTCGCGGAGATGGGTCACGATGTGATCTGCGTAGACAATGACGAACGCAAGGTCGCAGCCCTTGAGGCCGGTGACTGCCCCATCCACGAAGACTTTCTTCCGGAATTGCTGGCGAAGTACGGCAATGCGAAGGTACGTTTCACGACGGATCTCGCACATGCAACACGCGAGAGCGAAGCCATCTTTATAGCTGTCGGGACCCCCCAAAGCGAGGGTGGAGACGCAGATCTATCCTTTGTCGAAGCCGTCGCCTGCGAAATCGCCCGGTCGCTCACCTGCTATAAGGTAATCGTCGAAAAGAGCACGGTCCCCGTCTACACGAATGAGTGGGTGACCCGCTCGATGGAGCGCAATGGCGCAGATCGTCAACTGTTTGACGTCGTCTCCAACCCCGAGTTTCTGCGAGAGGGAACCGCCGTCTCCGATTTCCTTCACCCTGACCGCATCGTCGTCGGCGCGGATAGTGATCGAGCCGCCGCCGTCCTCAAGCGGATCTATCTCCCAATGACCGGTGGCAGCTATTACCGGAAGACCGACGCCGTTGCCGGACACCGCAACAGCGCCTCTGTGCCTCCATTGGTCCTCACTTCCACCAAGAGTGCTGAGATCATCAAGCATGCTTCCAACGCCTTCCTCGCGATGAAGATATCGTTCATCAATGCAGTCGCAAATTTGTGCGAGGCCGCGGATGCCAACGTGGAACAGGTAGCCAGCGGCATGGGTCTCGACAGACGTATCGGACCGAAATTCCTGCGTCCCGGTGTTGGTTACGGTGGCTCCTGTTTTCCTAAGGATATCGCCGCTTTTCGGTCAGTGGCCGAGCAGCTAGGCATCGATTTCAAGCTCCTTGCTGAAGTTGAAAAGATCAATACCGAGCAGAAGAAGCGATTCCTCGGGAAGGTTCGTTCTGCTTTGTGGACTTTGAGAGGAAAGCGCATCGGGGTTTTGGGGTTGGCATTCAAGGGCGGGACCGATGACATTCGAGAGTCACCGGCGATTGAGATTATCGAAGCGCTGCTCGCCGAAGGCTGCACCATCGCCGCCTTTGACCCTGCCGCGATGAAACGAGCTCAGGAAGTCATTCCGTCCGGGCCACAGTTCAACTTCGCGGACGATGCCTACGCCGCCGCGCGAGATGCAGATGCTCTGCTCATTCTGACAGACTGGAAGGAATTCGGTACCCTCGATCTTGATCGCCTTTATAAGACTCTTCGCTATCCGATCGTTATTGACGGCCGAAACCTTTATGATCCAGATATCATGACCCAACGAGGCTTTACGTATATAAGTGTAGGACGACCCGCGGCTCATCCGGTGCGGGCCTCTCTGCAGGGTCCCCCAACATCTAACACCCGTGGCTAACAATTGAGATATTCTCTCAGTCTCCGGGCCTTCTGATTTAAAAACGAAGAGAGCGGCAACTGGTCAAGGTCTGCCGAAGAAAGGTAGTGGATGACGTCTCGAACTTTTCTGGTCACTGGGGCTGCCGGTTTCCTTGGCTCCCATCTTTGTGACTCGTTGCTCGCGTTGGGCCATTCGGTCATTGGCGCCGACAATCTAAGTACGGGCAGAACGGCGAACCTCGAACACCTTCGGCGAGAGAGCCGTTTCAGCCTGATCGAGCAGGATATCTGCAAGCCCTTTGATCCCGGCCGCGTTGATTTCGTCTTCAACTTCGCATCACCCGCAAGCCCGGTCGACTATGCTCGGCTTGGCGTCGAAACCCTCCTCGTCGGTTCAGCGGGAACCATCAACACACTCGACATCGCCCGAAAATATGGTGCCGGCTTCCTCCATGCCTCTACATCTGAGTGCTACGGCGATCCCGAAGTCCATCCGCAGGTCGAATCCTATTGGGGACACGTCAACCCGGTCGGCCCCCGCTCCGTTTACGACGAAGCCAAGCGATTCTCTGAAGCCGCCGTCATGGCTTATCACCGCTACTACGGCGTCAACACCCACCTCGTGCGCATCTTCAATACCTATGGTCCCAGGCTTCAACCCAGCGACGGCCGGGTGATATCGAACTTCATGATCCAGGCGCTTCAGTCCGCCCCCATGACCATCTATGGCGACGGCTCTCAGACACGCAGCTTCTGCTATGTCTCGGATCTCATCGACGGCATCCTCCTCCTGTCGCGTTCGGACGAGCACTATCCGGTCAATATTGGCAATCCTGACGAGTGGACCATCCTCGAATGCGCCCGCGAGGTGATTGCGGTCACGGGATCAAAATCCGAAATATTATTCCAGCCCCTTCCCGAAGATGATCCTGTCCGCCGCCGGCCTGATATCGGCCGTGCCCGGGCGCTCCTGGGTTGGGAACCGAAGATTAAGCTGCGCGAAGGATTGAAAAAAACGCTCGAATACTTCGAATCCTTCGCAAAATAATCTGCATGCCGGTGGCGATCAGGGCAACTCGGGCCGGTTGCGCAGTTGTGGATACCAGGTAAGTCCAAACGCAATAGAGGTATTTTTCTGCAGTCCCGGCTTGTAGATCGGTGCCTTCCATCCTTCGTATTGCACCCAGGAGTTCAATTCGATCTCTGGCCTGAGACGCTTCACGATGCTGCCTTTGAATTGGTTCTGTGTCGTGCCGCCCGGAATGAAGTTGAACGGCGTCTTCTTGTTCAGATACTCGAATTGTGCCCATTCATTTGGCGAAAAATGATACGTCAGCCACGCCTGCCCCCCCTTGGCCTCTCGACCAATCCAGTCGCCCATGATGAAGCCCTTGGCCGTATATCCCTGCAGTTGGACGGCCTCCCAATAAGCAAATTGACCCGCATGCGCGGGTTCAACTCCGGGATCGGTCGATACTGCCTCGACCCGGAAATCAAACTTGTTTAGCTTGGGAATCTGTGAGACGTACAGGCCTGTCCGAAACGACGCCCGGCGCGGCGCACTGATTGGAGTGACGTCGTCGTGGGTGATCGAGTCGAGATAGAACGTAACGTATTTCCGCAGACCCGGCAGGCGGTACGAAGCGTTAAAGTCGCTGAATCGCGCCCCCGGGTCATTGCGCGAGTTCTTTTCATCCCCAGCCGTGTCATTAGTGTCGTAGAAGCTGTGCCAGAACGTGCCGAGCGTGATAGGTGCGTGTCCCTCACCACCCCAGATGACCGTCCTCTGGAAGGCGAACTCAAAGTTAACCGTCGGCCGGAACGAGAACATCTCCATATGCAGCCATGGTGATCGCGGAACCATGTGCCCCTTCAGGCTGCCCACAAAAAAGTCGTACCGGACAGGGCCCAGCAGCTTCGATAGCCACTTGATGTTAAGCGGCTCCACTCGATTCACTCGAAGGGTATACCCATCTTCGGCATTGTTCGACCATGCCATCGCGCTCCCCGTCGCCGGTCCCAACCACGCATCCGTCTTCCCCCCGGATATCTCATGGCCAAGCACATGGACGGAGGCATAAGCCTCCACCAGTCGAAAAGGATTTTGCGCGCCAATCGGACCCTGGGGGATCGTGTCCTGCGGCCCGGTATAAGAGATCTCATCGATGTCGGAGAGCTGCCTCGCCAACGCGGCAGAGTACCCTTCGGCAGAAGGCGAATGTTGATACTCTCCCCTGACATATAACGAAAATGGCCCCCACTCCTCAACGGTCGAAGTCCCTGCAATCGCGTTGAAACCTGACTGGTAGGGTCGCCCGTAGTCATTGGCGATCGTCTGGCCCAGGTGGTAGCTGTCTCGAAGTATCGGCCCGTCTATACCAAGAAAGCGGGTGTAGTTGGACTCCAACCCATACACCAGACCTCGGTCGGCTCTGTCATCCGGCACCTCTGAGCGAAGATACGCCAGGATCTTCAAAAAAATATCCTGGGCCTGCTCGTTGTCGCTGCTCAAAATCGCTTCTTTTGAGGCCAGCAGCATGTGCAGCACGCTTCGGCGCGTATACGGTCGCATGCTCAGGTACATCGTGTTGACGAATCCCATCCCATACAAACGCGTCAGCGCCGGATAAACCCAGCTATCCACAGGAATGTAAACCGACCCTAGTCGGTCGATCGGCGGCTTTTCTGGACTGGGGGCGTAGGGTGAGAGGGCGACAAACGGAGACTCGGGACTAGTCGGCTCCGGTGGAACAACCGGCGGCCCCTTCTTTTCGGGAGCGGGTGCCGACGGCTGCGGTTGCTGCGGTGGTTGAGCAGAATACCCCGGGACAACAGGGCTCGCGTCCGGCGTGGGAGTTGGGATGGGTGCAGCCCCCGGAGCGGGATTCTGATTGGGCGCCTGGGCGATAACAGTCCATGTGGAGCAAACTAGAAACGCCGCAAGATAAAAAAAGCCCTTAGTCCGCACTCGCACCTCAAAACCGGTCCTGAACTCCAACCTACAGTGTAATTGCCGATAGGTCCGCAGTGAATTCCAATCCGATCCCTCCTCGCCATAACGACTTAGCGTTTCGCTCCTTCAATCCGGCGCCGGAAATGCTTCCCTGCATCCCTCAACCAGACGTCCTTGCAAATCTTCCGCTGCAGCAAAAACCCTCCCAGTTGAAGCAAGGGATCGACCGGCCGGAAGCCATCTTCGCCCCGGCTGGCAAACTGCAAACACTCAATCAGCACCGGACCATCGCCCCCACGAATCCTTCCAATCGACTCCTGTGTCGCACGGTACAGCGCCACGGCATCTCCGGCATCCACGGGGATACCAGGAACTCCCGCCCGCCGCGCATCCTCGCTGAGGCTCTCCTTCTTCTTCTTTCCGCTGCTCTTCACTGAAGGGAGCGCCACAAAAATCATTGGCAGTTCTAGCTTCGAGGCAAGCGAAAGAAAGCGCGTCCAATCTTTTTTCGACAAACTGTCACGCCATGCGTAAGCGATGACAACGTTGGGCCGCCCCAGTGTTTTGAAGGAAAGCGCAGCTCCCATCGCCAGCCGTAATCGCTCGCCCGCGTCGTCAATCCACGGCAACAACCGTCCCGAGGCCCCCGCCATCTTCGTTTCCTTTACCTTCTTCCCGGAACGAAGCTGGGCTGCACGTTGCAGCAGGGAATTGATCTTCTCTCCCAGAAGCAACTCCATCACAACTCCCAACTGGGAATCGCTGATAAGGTCACCCGGCTCAAGATCAATCGCTGTGCTTACCCTCAAGGCCTCCTCTCCGCGCGTCGAATGCAGCCTCGTCCGGCCCTTCGCGTTTCGCTGCAACTTCACAATGTAGTCATCCAGCGCTCTCGCTTCGGCCATCGCCAGATACATCTGTCGCAGCTTTTTATTCGGCACCAGTGGATTCTCATGCAGCTCCGTTTTGCTCAACCAGCCCTCCCTTGTCCTAAACCTGTTAAACAGGCTATGTTCCGATACTTGCCCAAAAAGAGAGGGTTCCAAAAGGAACCCTTCTCCCAATCAATCCAGAATCGCTCTAGGCTTTGGACGGATCCGGCCCTTCCACATTCAACCCCAGTTCAGCCATCGCACTCTGAGCCGTCTTTGCATCGAACTTGCCGTCCCTTGCCAGCTTCGAGAGCGTAGCGCCCACGATCGACTCGGCATTCACCTCAAAGTGCTGCCTCAAATGTTGGCGATTGTCGCTTCGTCCAAAACCATCGGTTCCCAACGCGACCAGACGCGATGGCAGCCACGGCGACAACATATCCGGAACCGACTTCATATAGTCGCTCGCCGCGATCACCGGTCCCTTGGCGCCTCCGAGCGTCGCCAGCACATAAGGTGTCTGTTCCTTCTCTGCCGGATGCATCCGGTTCCAACGCTCGACCGCCAAAGCATCGCGCCTCAACTCCGTATAGCTCGTCACGCTCCAAACATCAGCGTGAACCCCATACTTCGAACCCAGAATCTCCTGCGCGCGAAGCACTTCATTCAAAATCGGACCGCTGCCAAACAACTGCGCCACAGCCTCGCCAGCCGCAGGCTTCAGCTTATAGATGCCGCGCAGAATCCCTTCGGCCGAGCCCTCGGGCATCGCCGGCATCGCATAATCCTCGTTGTACATCATGATGTAGTAGAAGCAGTCTTCGCCCTTCTCATACATCCGGCGGATTCCATCCTGAATCACCACCGCCATCTCATATACATACGCAGGATCGTAGGTTTTGCAGGTTGGCACGGTGCTCGCCAGAACGACACTGTGGCCGTCCTGATGCTGCAGACCCTCCCCCAGCATCGTCGTCCGGCCTGCCGTCCCGCCCATCAAAAAGCCCTTGCCACGCGAGTCTGCGAATGCCCACACCATGTCCCCAATGCGCTGAAATCCAAACATCGAGTAGTACATGTAGAAGGGAATCGTCGACACCCCATAGTTCGCATAGGCCGTCCCCGCAGCGGTAAACGACGCCATCGATCCCGCTTCGGTAATCCCCTCCTCGAGAATCTGCCCATCCTGCTCCTCGCGATAGCTCAGCAGCATGTCCTTGTCATGAGGCTCATACTTCTGGCCCTCGGGAGCATAGATCCCAACCTGCTTGATCGCCGACTCCAGCCCGAACGTTCTTCCTTCATCCGGCACAATCGGCACAATCAGCTTGCCGATCTTCGGGTCCTTCATCAGGTGGCGCAGAATGCTCACAAACCCCATCGTCGTCGATACCGCGCGATTGTTCGATCCCGCCGTCCATTCGCGGAACACGTCCAGGCCCGGCGCCTTGAAGTCGCTCGCACGCACCTCGCGCACCGGCAGATATCCGCCCAGCGCCTTTCGCCGCTCCTGCATGTAAACCAGCTCCGCCGAATCTGGCGCCGGCCGATAGAAAGACCCGTCCTTCGCCGACTGCTCCGGAATCGGAATATCGAACTGCTTCACGAACGCCGCCAGGCCCTCGTCCGTCAGTTTCTTCTCGTTATGCGTCGCATTGCGAGACTGCGAAGTCCCCATCCCATAACCCTTCACCGTCTTGGCAAGAATCACCGTCGGGCCACCCTTATGCTCCATCGCCCTCTTGTAAGCGTTGTAGATCTTCGCCGGATCGTGCCCACCCCGATGCAGCCTCAACAATTGTTCATCGGAGTAGTCCTTCACCAGCTCAAGCAACTCCGGATACTTCCCAAAGAAGTGGCTCCGCAGGAAAGCCCCGTCCTTCGCCTTGAAGGTCTGGAAGTCGCCATCGACGCACTCTTCCATGCGCCGCAGCAGCAGCCCCGTATGGTCGCGTTCAAACAGCGCATCCCAATCCGAACCCCAGATCACTTTGATGACGTTCCAGCCGGCCCCACGGAACACGCCTTCCAACTCATCGATGATCCGCTTGTTCCCGCGCACAGGCCCATCCAGCCGCTGCAGATTGCAGTTCACCACAAAGATCAGGTTGTCCAGCTTCTCCCGCGCTCCCAGCGAGATCGCACCCAGCGAATCCACCTCGTCCGTCTCGCCATCCCCCAGAAACGCCCAAACCTTGCGCTCTGTTGGCTGAATCAGCTTCCGGTTCTCCAGATAGCGCATGAACCGTGCCTGATAGATCGCATTCAGAGGCCCGATCCCCATCGACACCGTAGGAAAATTCCAGAAATCCGGCATCAACCAAGGGTGCGGATACGAGCTCAGTCCCGGCGTGTCCCGCAACTCATGCCGGAAGTTCTTCAGCCGCGCCTCATCGAATCGCCCCTCCAGATAAGCCCGTGCATACACTCCCGGCGAAGCGTGCCCCTGAAAATAAATGAAGTCTCCGGGCTGGTCGCCATACTGCGCGCGGAAAAAATGATTGAAACCCACTTCCAGCAGCGTAGCCAGCGACGAATAAGTCGAAATATGGCCGCCAATCCCGGGATCTTTCTTGTTCTGTCCATGCACCATCGCCAACGCATTCCACCGAAGCAACGACTCCACCCGCTTCTCCAGCTTTCTGTCGCCCGGATACGGCACTTCATCATGCTTCGGAATCGTGTTCCGGTACGGCGTGGTCATCTCGCTCGGCGTCGGCACACCCGCCTCGCGCGCTCGTCGCCGCAGCTCCCCCAGCAACTCCGCCCCCTGCTCCCAGTCCTGCGCAACTACGTCGTCAAACGCCTCAATCCACTCAGCAACCTCAGCGCGAAAGTCCTGTTTGGCGGCTTCTTCCAGTTTCGTCGTCATAATCTTTGGGAGCACTCCAATCAAATAGATCGCTACGCCATCATCGTGACGCGCAATCGACCACACTTATAACGATATAAGGCTTACGCGAAAACGTCATCTGGAGACGAAATCACAAGCCGAGCAACGCGAGGCCCCACGCGGCAAGTATCACCGAAACCGGTACACACGCCACGAAGTGGCCGCGCCACGCGCAGTGGGCCCGTCCGGCAGGACATCATCAGTCTCTACTAACTCGAATAATCCGCATTGATCCGCACATACTCCTCAGTCAGGTCGCAGGTCAAAAAACGGCACTCCGCCTCCCCAAGCCCCATCTCCAGCCGAATCGTATACTCCCGATTCGTCATCGCAGCGTGTGCCGCAGCCTTATCAAACCTCGGCGAACGCACACCCAGCTCGAACACAGGCTCATTCCCAATCGCGATCCTCACCAGCGCAGGATCAAACGCCACCCCGCTATATCCCGCCGCCGCCAGCAACCGTCCCCAGTTCGGATCGCCGCTCGACCAAGCCGTCTTACACAATGGAGAATGCGCTATTGTCTTAGCGATCTGCTTCGCCTCTGCCCCTGTCCGAGCCCCCGTCACATGCAACGTAACCACATGCCCAACGCCCTCGCCGTCATCCACAATCTGGTGCGCCAGCGAAGCACATACCCGCAGCAGCGCATCCGAGAACGCCTCGCGACTCTTCTCCTCCAGCCTCACTCCACTCGCGCCGCTGGCAAGCAGCAGCACCGTATCGTTCGTAGAAGTATCCCCATCGATCGAGATCGAGTTGAAGCTCACCTCCACCGCCGGCCCCAGCACCCCGCGCAGCATCTCACTCTCCGCCGCAATATCCGTAAACAAATACACCAGCATCGTGGCATGCGGAGGCCCCAGTTGCGGATGAATCATCCCCGCACCCTTCCCAGCACCAAAGATCCGAACCTGCACACCGCCCACGTCCACCGTAGCCTGCGCCACTTTCATCTTCGTATCCGTCGTCATGATCGCCCGCGCAAACATCTCCGCATGCGCCGGACTATCCCCCAGCGCCGCCGTCAGCGCGGGCAAAGCCGCAATCACTTTCTCCTCCGGAAACGGCACGCCGATAATCCCTGTCGACGAAGGAAACACCTCGTCAAAAATACATCCAAAGCCTTCCGCCGCAGCCGCGCATGTCCGAACGCAGGCATCGATCCCCGGTTGTCCTGTCGCGCAGTTCGCATTCCCTGCATTCACCAGAACCGCCCCCACGCGTCCTCCCGTAGCCGCCAGCTGCCTGCGTCCCACCGTCACCGGAGCCGCCACCAGCTGGTTGCTGGTAAACATCGCCGCACCGTTCGTCCCCTTTGCTGTCACTACCGCCGCCAGATCCAGCCTTCCGCTCGCCTTGATTCCCGCCTTCACCGCGCCCCACCGAAACCCTCGCGGCAGTTCCTCCAACTCGATCATCTGCTCACTCTCCATGGTCTTACTCTATCAAGCTCCCTGTCCTCCCGAATTGCGTGCGATCTCGCCGTGGTTCCGGCGTTCCCCCATAGGTTCCATTAGACTGAAAAGAACGCAAGCAAGATAGACTTGCAAGTGGGCCTCGATTGGCTCCCCGTTCTTTTCTGAAAGTCAAAAGGATTTTTATCTATGAAGTTGTGGTCCCTCGTTCTATGTCTCCCGCTGGCTCTTTCGACCCTTACCACCCATGCCCAGGACAATCCGTCTCCAGTCAGCCCTTCGAATGCCAGTACCACAGGAGTCGGACCGGGGGACGTAGGACTTTACGTCAATCCAGTAGCCAATCACATTACCAATTCGCAACCAGACACAGGCACATTCGCCTTTCTTGGCAACAACGTAACTTCACGGACGTTCTGGGGCGCCGACTTCGGTGGCTACGTGAACTTCTATCACGCTCATGGGTACGACGCAGGCATTGATATCCGCGATGCAATCGTCACCGGTAACAACGCTCGCCTGAACAGCTTCCTCGTAGGAGCCCGTTTCATCGCCAAACCGATCGCGGAATCCTTCAAGCCATATCTCCAGCTCTCCATCGGCGCCGGCACGTCAAAACCACCTACGAGCCCGATTAAGCTCACTCGCTTCCAGTACGGTATCTTCGGCGGTCTCGACTACACGCTAGCCAAACACGTTGATTTTCGCGCCTTCGAAATCGGCTATGGTTCAGTCGATACGATCAACAGCGGAAACTTCAACGGCACCGTCTCGTTTCCCACGTCGAGAGTGCTCTCCATCAGCACCGGGTTAGTCTTCCGCGTTCCGTAAGCATCCCTCTATTTAGAACGACGCCGCTTACCGGAGAACGAGACTCATCATCACAGGATCGCGCGGACGCAGCGTGATCTTCGCCTGAGGAACGGGCGCAGATGTCCCCACATAATTCATGCGCCACTGTTGGGCGATCGTGGCAATGGAGAAAACTCCCTCCATCCAGGCAAAGCTCTCGCCGATGCACTGACGATTGCCTCCGCCAAAGGGAAAGTAAACAAACTTCGAACGCGCCGCTTTGGCCTCAGGAGAAAAGCGCTCCGGGTCGAACTGCAGAGGATCCGGAAAGTACTGCGGGTCGCGTCCCATCATGTACTGACTGAAGAAAAAGTGCGCGCCCGGCGGAATCCGATAAGGGCCGAGCGTTACCGGCCTCGTCGACATGCGGCCCATCGCCCACGCAGGCGGGTAGAGCCGCATGGCTTCGGCGAAGACCTGCTCGGTGTACCGCAGGTTGGGATAGTCGGCGAGGGTAGGAAGCCTGCCTCTCTCTCCCGCGCCCAGGACCGCATCAAGTTCGCGGTGAAGCTTCGCTTCGATCTCAGGGTTCTGCGAGAGTAGGTACCACGTCCACGTCAGCCCATTAGCCACAGTCTCGTACCCGGCCAGAAAGATCGTCAGCACCTCGTCACGTGCCTGCTCGTCTGACATCCGCGTCGGAGCGCCCGAGCCTGCCTCCGGCTCATACGTGCTCGCCAGCAGCATCGAAAGCAGGTCGCCCTTGTCCAGCCCAGCCTCGCGGTGCTCCCTGATGAGCCGGTCCACGATGGCGTCCAGCCGGGCTTTCGACTTTCGGAACTTCATGATGCCGGGAATCGGAAGATGGAGAACGTCGTTCAATCGCGGGAAGGCAACGATGAAGTTGTAGATCCCCATGATCGTGTTGACCTCATCGTTGATGCTGCGGATATCGGCAGTCACCTCGGTGTCGAAGAGGGTGCGGGCAACAATCTCGAGCGACAACTGCATACTCGCAGCCGCAATATCAATCGGCTGTCCGGCTTGCCATGCCTCCCGTTGCGCTGCGGCGCAGCCCACAATCTGGTCCGCATAGGCGTTGATGCGTTGGCGATGAAAAGCCGGTGCAACGATCTTGCGCTGCCGCATGTGAATCGGATCGTCAGAGGTGATCAGGCCTTCACCCAGCAGAATCTTCATCCGCCGCACCGTTCGTTCCTTGACGAACGCAGAGGCCTGCGTGACCAGAATCTCGCGAATGTAGGCAGGATCATTCACGAAGACGATCGGTGTTCCCATGAACCGGTAGCAGGCGATGTTCCCATAGGTCTTCAGCAAATGCTCAAACAGACGAATCGGATGGCCGAGTTTGACCCAGGGTTTGAACGCGTAGAAGGGAAGCGAACGCTTCAGCCCAGGCGGCATACGCCAGCCTTCCTTACTGCCAACAGGAATCGCCTCTTCCGGCAAAGCATCACGGCTTGGATGAGAAGTAGCCATCTCCTCCAGTTTGACTCAAGAGAACGGTCCCCACTGTAAATGGGAGCCCTTACTCGAAACAAAATGGAGAGTACTCGATGGGGATCGAGTTGTCGCCGAAAGTGATGACAAAGGTAGGAGGGGTAATTTTGAGGCCGAAAGTCGTGCGTTGACGAGAAACATTGGCGACTTTAGGGGTGAAGCTCATCATATTTCAAGTGGTTTTAAAGTTGCTGACTGGGCAACATCCGGCCACACTCCTCCCGACGTTTGCCGCTCGGGAATAGCGGGAGGGTGTACAGAATGGGAAGCAATAAGGCAAACGCATGGGCCGCGCTTTTTCTGTCCTTAGCGATCATCCTTGTGTTGAGTGGTTTGTATACGGGGAGGGTTCAGGAGTTACTGGCCTCAATCGTTTTCATAATGCTCGCGAACTTCGTAAAAAAGTATTGGACTTGATGTGTTCCTTGGGCCAGGTAGTTACCGAAATCTAGTGGAGTTTCAAAGGGGCGGTGAATAAACGAGCTCATTTTCACGTTCATTGTTGTTCTTAGCCTTGATGATTCCTCAACTTGCCTCTGCGATATATTGTTGAGTTCACCTTCATGAAGGACGCTATATTCTCAACGTTGCGCGACCTCGTCTAAGTGTGGAACCGCCTGGATTTTCCTTCTGACCTTCAAGCTCAGCGGCAAAGAACGAGACGCAGAATCCGGCGACGACTAATTCGGGATAAGCATTATGGACCGAGCTTGGGCAGGTGAAATTAGGACAGGTGGCCCACATCTGACCGGACCACATAATCGGGTGCCCTTTTTCGCGACAGCGAAAATGACGATAATTTCAACCCTGTCTGAACGCTTCCCGCAAGAAGCTGATTTCAAACCCTCTATTGGCCGCCGAAATTATTTTTCACGTTTTCAGCCCAAAAAACGGATGTCAAGTCCCAAAACCATCTAACCCCTTATAACTCAAAGACATCCAAGTGGCATTTTAGTTAGCCTCAAACAGGTATCCTTAAAAATAGGGGGCAGAAAATGATGGGAGGACCGAATTCCAACCAAAGAAAGCACCATAAGTCTTTGATTATCAATATTTTGACACTTAACCCCTTTGGGATGAATATTTTAGGGGTATCCAAAGATACTAAGTGGCTTAGTTTTAGTAATTTACGGTCTACATAGGGGGAGGGGGGGGTACCCCCTCACTAAGCCCGAGGCTATGGGGTAGTAACGGTCAGACGAGAGGATACGACACTCCAAATGCGTGTCTGGATCTCGTCGAGAGTGGCATCGTCGCGAATCACGACAACGCGCTGAGGTTCACGAGCGGCAATCTCCTCGTACTTTTCGTAGATGCGTCGGTAAAAATCGTCAGATTCACGCTCGAACCTGTTTTCGTCCGTGCCCTGGCGCTTTACCTCGCGGCGGTTGCGGAGCCGGGCGCGGCGAAGAGAGATATCGAGAGGAGGAAGCAGCAGAATCGTCAGGTCAGGTTGAAGGTTGCCGCATGCGGCGGCGTGCATCGCGAGGATGCGCTCGCTGCCAAGCTGGCGCCCGCCTCCCTGATATGCCTCGGAAGAGTCGGTGTAACGGTCGCAGAGGACGATCGATCCCGCGTCGAGTGCCGGAAGAATGATCTCGGCGATGGATTGGGCACGGTCGGCGAACATAAGCGCCATCTCGGCAGCCGGGGCAATCGGTCCGAAGGTGGCTTCGGATTTCGAGTCCAGAAGGATGGAGCGGATTCGGTCTCCAAGGGCTGTTCCTCCGGGCTGCCTCAACCCGACGACCTTGTGGCCTTCCGCCTCCAGCGTCGTCGTGAGACGACCTATCTGGGTGGTCTTGCCGGACCCGTCAAGGCCCTCAAAAGTAATGAAATATCCACGCGGCATCGCTTTAGTTTACCGCGTGACAGTACGACGTTATTTGCCTGTTGTGAGACCAGACCCGGGGAGCCATGAGACACCCGCAGGAGTGATGATGATTCCAAGGGGACCCTCAGCACCTTCCTTGAGAAACGGACCGTTCACCGTATGACTCTGATGTGCGTCATCCGTGTAGATCAATTTCATATCGCCGGATCCAAGAACCTTGAAGCGGTAGTGGAAGTCGGAGCCGGGGGCGAGGGCCTGAACTCCGAAGCTGGCGCTGGGATAGTCAACTTCCAGGAGTTCAATTCGCTGAGCGGTGTGATTGCTTATCGTCGCGACGACGTAGGGAGAGTGGCAGCCTGCCAGAGCGCATAAACAAGCAATCGTGATTAGAGCGATAGACCAACGCATGAGAGTTAAGCGTATCAGGACTGCTCGCTGACGTATCGGAGTTTAGAGAAAGGGGAGAAAGTCGGAGTTGCGATTCTTTTCAAGAACGCGAGCGGTGAGAACAGCTCCGCTGCGGCCATCGTGAAGGGTGATGGGGAATGCCAGAACGCTCCAGGTAAATTGCTGCTCTTCGGCCCTTGGCTGGCTCAGCAGACCATGGCGAGTGCGATCGATGT
Organism: uncultured Acidobacteriaceae bacterium; assembly: GCA_963841335.1. Lineage (GTDB taxonomy): Bacteria > Acidobacteriota > Terriglobia > Terriglobales > Acidobacteriaceae > Edaphobacter. The sequence continues at coordinate 1,140,914 of CAWJCF010000002.1, forward strand.
AGGTCTCGCGGCTGTGGCAAACGGTCTGGATGACCTCACGCCAGTCGCGCATGTGAGGCTCCATCTCTTGAAACACGCAACGGCCGATGAACCACTCACGGGGATGGCCTAGATAATCCGAGGCGGTGTCGTTGCAGTATTGCCAGATGCCTCGTTCATCGAAGATCTGGACCAGAACGTCCGAGCCGATGCTCAGGGAAATTCGAGAGTAGAAAAAGTCACGAGCGTCGACAACCACGGGAGCGCCGCGGCGCTTCGCACCAAGGGAGCTTAGGGCATCGAGGAGATCGTCGACAGAGCTGTGGCCCTTGAGCAGATGCATGTCCTCGACGCCGCCAAAGTAGCGATCGAGAGTGGCCGACAGAATGATGATAGGGACATGCGGCCGCTGCCGTCGAAGCAGCGCCGCTACCTCGGTGCCGAACTGGCCAGCTCCAAGGTGATAGTCGAGAACGGCGATGTCAATGGCGTTGAAAGACTGGGTGGCCTCTTCGATGGTCGAGGCGGGAACGCACTCGTAGCCGTGCTGGCGCAGAATGGCAGTGCGGAGATGGAGATTGTCCGGCTCGTCATCCAGCAACAAGACCCGGATTGGCTGAATCAACCCGCTGGCGGTGCGTTGCTGCATGTTAGAAAAGGTTTCCGGAGGCTCAACCATATTCTCCCCCTTAGGATGCTCCTCAATACGACTATAGTAACCAGCGAATTGATTATTTTAGTTTTAATTTCAAATCTCTTATCAATTCGGGAAGACGATTGAAGAGAGCAACTGACCGAAGCCATTGTCGATTATCGATAGCCGGATAACCACTCACGACTTTTCCGGGTGCGACATCACCGGGAATTCCACTTTGAGCTGTCGCAACGACTCCATCACCGACCGTACAGTGGCCTGCGACTCCGACTTGACCAGCCAGGATCACGCGCTTTCCAACTACGGTTGATCCTGCTAGTCCTACCTGAGCGCATAGCAGAGTGTCGGCGCCTACCGTCGATCCGTGGCCGACTTGAACCAGGTTATCGACCTTCGCGCCTGCTCCGATGCGGGTCTCGCCGATGGAAGCGCGGTCGACGCACGCGTTCGCCTGCACTTCGACGGCATCCTCGAGAACGGTTTGGCCGGATTGAACGATCTTGTACCATCGCCCGTCGGACTGGCGAGCGAAGCCGAAGCCGTCTGCTCCTATGACGGCTCCGTTCTGCAAGACGACGTTATCCCCGAGCCTGCAGTGTTCCCGGACAACTGAGTGGGCGTGGGCAAGGAGGTTGTGGCCGGCGCTGGAGTGGGGATAGAAGACGACGTGAGGCAGGATTACGGCGTTGTCGCCGATGGTTACGTCGTCTCCGATGACAGCGTAGGCGCCTATGTGGGCATTGTCTCCGATGCGGGCTGTGGGTGCGATTGCGGCGGTGGGGTGGACTCCGGGTGGATAGGCGGGGGCGGTGTAGAAGAGCTCAATCGCGCGGGCGAACGCTAGGTACGGATTATGAATTCGAAGAGTAGCGGCGGCGATTTCCGGAAAGTCCGGCTCGACCAAAACTGCCGATGCCTGGGTTTTGTGAGCCAACGATGCGTATTTGGGGTTCGAGACGAAGGAGAGATCGCCAATGCCGGCAGTTTCAATCCCGGTTACTCGAGTGATCGGGATGGAGGGATCTCCGTGGAGAGTGCAGTTCAGCGAGGTGGCGAGTTCGCCTAGCGTGAGGGTCTTGGAACTTGAGTCCATGGGCGGATTGTAAAGGTTTAGTTCGGACGATTGCTCGGCGGGATGAGGTTACGGAAGAGGTCTTCCTGCAGGGAAGGTACGGATGAGGCAGGCAAGGGTTTCTTGCGGGAGGGGGTTGTGATGACAGCCAAGAGTTGGAGGTCTTTGAGCGCGACTCGGGGGACGTAGACCCGCTGGGTGTTGGAGCGAATATCCGGCGGGCTGACGTGGAGGCCTTCGTCTTGAAGGACGTCGTCCATCAAAGCGATATCGAGCGGTGCAAGGCCTTCGAGGAGATCGCCGTTGCGAAAGGTCATGCGGAGCCAGAGGCCCTCGGTGCGCGGTTTTGCGAGGAAGTTTCGCCGGTTGAGGCGTTCGGGATTGATGTTGTCCTGGAGGTTGAATTCGCGAACGTAGCAGACGTGTTTTACGTCGTTGATCGATAAGGAGATGACTCGTCCGGATAGATCCAGGAGGTCGAGGGCGCGGTTGCGGATGAATCCGGAAAGTGGCAGATAGCCGGGAATCGTTTCTTCTGTGAGGCGACGGACGATAACCTTCTTGTGCGCAGAGGACATTGGTTTGGGGATTGTCGCATGAGTGGCATGGGAAATGCGAAAATATACGGTTTTCGGGTGGTCAATTGTAGGGCCGCATGTTAGACTTGCGTTTTGTGCCTACGTGACTTGATCTTGATAAACGCTTGATTCACTGTAGCTTAGGTGGAATTTTGAGCGGGCTGGAGTAAACCTACCTGTATGGCAGATTACATTTATTTGCTGGAGAATCGACTTTCTCAGGCGCAGCAGGCTGCCTTGTCGGCAGTTCGCCAAGTTGCTCGGACTAAAGGGCTTACCGTATTCCTCGTTGGGGGAGCGGTGCGCGATATGACGAGCGGCTCTCCAGTGCGGGATCTGGATGTAGTGGTTCAGGGAAATGCGCTCAAGCTGAAGAAAGACATAGAGAAAGTCAAGGGCGAGATCGCCGGCGAGAATGAGACGTTCCAGGTGGTATTTGCGCGGTTTCCTGGTGGTATTCGGATGGCAATTGGTAGCACTTTGTCGGTCAGTTTTCCGAAACCGGGCAAGCCTGTTACCAAGCCGGCGACTATTTTGGAAGATCTGCGGCGGAGGGACTTTACGGCGAACGCGATGGCGTTATCGCTCAACGATGGATCTTTTGGGCTGCTGATGGACCCGCTGAATGGTGTGGCGGATATCGAGAACCGCGAGCTGCGGCTCGTCAGCAACTATGGGTTCATCGAAGATCCGGTGCGGATGATCCGGGCGGCGAGACTGATGGCTCGGCTGGGTTGGCATATGGACGAGAAGACCCAGCAGCGATATGAGACCGGGAAGGCGGAGGGGTACATCTCCGCTCTGGATGCGTTTCAGCGGGGGTATGAGACCGAGGAGATCTTCCACGAGGAAGACCCTCTGAGGGTGCTGAGGCGGCTGGAGGCTGAGGGTTGGATCAAGCACCTGTTTCCGGCGCTTTCGTCCTCGAAGGCGAACGTGGCGGAGCTGGAGCGGCTGCGGGAGAGCCAGATGCAGCTTGAAGTACAGGGAATCCATCCTGTGACTTCGGCGGCGAACTTCCCCTTCCTGACGGCGAAGATGCCTCCCAAAGATGTGGCGGCGCTGAAGAAGAGCTTTGCGCGGCAGGGTTTTGTTCACGAGATTGCGGCGCTCGAGGCGGATGCCAAGGCCTTTGCCGCGGAGTTCTCAGGCAAGACCGCTGCGACGCCTTCGCAGGCCTGGAAGATGTTGCACTCGGCTAAGCCGGAGGCGATTCTTTGGGTGGCGCACACTTCGAAGAACTCGGGGATTCAGGCGAAGTTCAAGGGGTTCTTTACCGAGTGGGCGCAGGCGAAGCAGAAGATTCCTTACGTCATGATGCAGGAGATGCGGATTACCCCTGAGCTGCCGGGGTATGACGAGTTGCTGGACAAGTTGTTCTTCGAGTTGATGGACGGAAAGCTGGCGACCCCCGAGGAGATGAAGGCCTATCTGGAGCCTTACTCGCCTCCGGCGCCTCCTCCTCCGGTGCACTTGCGGCGTCCGCGTGCGGTGAAGAAGGATGCGAAGCCGCCGAAGAGCCGGAAGAAGGCTGTAGCCGCGGTTGAGGGCGGATCAACAGACGCTGCGGCAGCTGCTTCAGCTGCCGGGGGCGACAAGGCATCGACGCTAGTGCCTGAGAAGGCGGGTAAGGGAACTGCTGCTAAGGCGGTTCCTGCGAAGGTTGAAGCGAAAAAAGCGCCTGCTCCTGTAAAGGCGGTTCCGGTGAAGGGCAAGGTTGAGGCCAAGGTTCCGGCAAAGAAGGCTGTGCCGGCCAAGGCTGCGTCGAAGAAGCCCCCCGTGAAGATTGCGGCGAAGAAAGCGGTATCCAAGAAAGCTGTGCCGGCTAAGAAGGCTGCCAAGAAGGTCGTGGCCAAGAAGGCTCCGGCGAAAAAAGCTGCGAAGAAACCAGCTGCGGCAAAGAAAGCTGTGAAGAAGGCGGCTCCTGCCAAGAACGGGAAAGCAGCGAAGAACGCGGGGAAGAAGAGGCGATAGATTCCGGATTTACTGGTCTGGACTATTGGTTGGGAGCACTCGGTATCAACGGGAAACTCAAGGGAGGCGCGGAATGAGCGCCTCCCTTGAGTTTTTTGGGGTTGGGCGATTCGTTAGAATTGGCCGCCGTAGCCGAGGAACTCGCGCAGTCCGTCGCCGGTTCGCCAGGTGGACTGTGATTGGTTCTTGATCAGGTCACGGAATGCGACGTGGGCGATCTCCGACTTGATCTGCTGGAAGCGGAGCGAATTGGGATCGAGGGGGTTGCCGGGCAGCGGCGCGGCGAGCTCATTGGGAATGTAGTTATTGACGAGCGCGTCGTAGCCTTGTTCGGCGCGTGGGTCGTGGGGGTTGCTGATTAGCTCGAGCTGGCCGGCCTTGGTGGAGTAGTCATAGAACTCGAGCTGTTTCGTGGAGGGGTCGATGGTGGTACTGAGAGGCAACCAGTCGGAGTAGACACCAACCTTGGTGTCGGTGGTGGTGAGGGCGAGGATGTTGGTTGGGGCTCCGTTGAAGTTGAAGAAGCCGGGGGCGATCTCGTCGGTGGCAAAGAGGAGATAGTCTCGGCCGGGGGCGAAGCGCGACTTGAGCATGGAGTACATATCGTGCCGGTTGTTGTAGATCTGGTTGTAGGGGGTCTGCGTTAGCCAGGTTGTGTCGCCTTTGTTGCCGAGGGTGACGAACATGTTCAGCAGGTCGACGGAGGAACAGGCTCCGGTGCGTATGACGTTGGTGTCGCCTGTGAAGCGGCCGCTGGGATCCATGACGATGAGTGGGATGTGGGTGCCCTCGTCATAGACGGTGCCGATTTTGCCCTGAACGAAGCCATGGGCGCCGTTATATTCACCATGGTCGGAGGCGAAGATGATGATGGTGTTGTCGACGACGCTCTGCGGCAGTTTGTTGAGCTGATCGAGGAGATCTCCAATCTCTTTATCGATGATCCTGGTGATCTGGTTGTAGCTGTCGAGCCCGCGCTGCCAGTAGTAGAAGGGTGCGTTGCCTATGCCGAAACCGGTGCTTCCGTCGGGTCCGTCAGGGTAAGGAACGACCTGGAATCCCAACTGAAACGGGTTCGGGGTGATGTCTCCCCAGACAAGCGCTGAAATCTTCTGAAAGTAGGCATGGGTTGTGGGTTTGCCGGTTGCAGCATAGTTACGGGGGTCCTGCCAGTTGGGGGGAAGAAAGGGATTGCCGAAGGGCGGTGGAGATTTGAGCCTGTTGGTGTTCCAGTTCACGGTCGGAGGACCTTTCGTATAATCCTGGTTCTGATTGAGCGGGGCGTTTGGGTGGTTTTGGTTGTAGTTCGCGAAAAGGTTGGTGTAGGTGAGGAACTCGGTGCCGGCGGGGAAGAACTCGCGGTCGTGCGGGTTGACGTAACCGACGGTCAGGAACCATGGGGCATCGTTGGTCTTGCGGGTTTTCAGGTAGTCGATGGCCTGGCCAGTGGTGTAGGCGTCGTTGTTATACGGGGGTGGGAACGCTGGGTTTTGGCCGGGCGCGGGGGGAGTTTGGTCGCCGTAGGTTCCCTGCAGGTTGTACCCGGTCGGGTCGGGTGGGCTGTCCCAGGCGAATCCGTAGGGTTCGGTGTCAGTGGCGTTGCTGGGGACGGAGACGTGCCACTTGCCGAAGTATGGCGTGGTATAGCCGGCTGCGCAAAGGAGCTTACCGAAGGTGGGATAAGCAGGATTGAGGACCGGAACGTTGGGATTCGTGGTAATGGTGCCTATGAGCCAGCTCTGATGGGAGTAGAGGCCAGTGATGATTGTGCCGCGAGCCGGTGTGCAGGCGCAGGCCGCAGTATGGTAGTTGGAGAACTTTACGCCGCCCTTCCAGACGCGTTTGTAGAGGTTCGGCATGAAGGCTTTGAAGTATTGTTCTGCGTTGTTGATGCCGACGGGGAAGACGGAGGGCCATCGCAACTCGTCGACGAGGATGAAGATGACGTTAGGTTTTGTTCCTGGTTCGACGATGTTTTGAGAGAAACCAAGGCGACTTGCGACACTGGCGCCCGCTGCCGCGACAGCGGTGGTTTTCAGGAAGTCTCTACGTTTCATTGTGTATTCTCCAATTTTGATGAAATTCGTTGCTGCTGAAAGTGATTTCTCGAGAGGCCCGGAGCCGACATAGCAACCACAGGGGAGATAGTCGAGAGCTTGCAGAACGGATGACCTGATTTTTGTTTCAGAGCCCCCTTTTACCCGGATGCGGCGTGCTCCATAGAACTTTTCGAGAGCGAAACGAGAGCCCTCGATAATGCGCCGGTTTAGTTGGAATGAATCAGGTGGCCGGAGAACTTCCTGGGAGGCCTTGGGGGGTCGATAGATTTTATGGAGGGATCAGGACCGACGGACGTCGCAGGGGAAGAATTACTGAAGCGACGAGCAAATTTTACGCTGGGTATTAAGCGGGGTCAATTCAATCCTCTTTGAAGATCGAACGAACACCGTTTATTTGTGAATTGTGTTTCAGGGAGCGACAACCGATGGTGGAACGGCCTGAGGATTTGGGTTGGTGTATTATGCAACCTGGAGGTTGCCTATTATGCCGGATCGTATTGAAAAGCAGATTGAGTTGAAGGCTCCGGTATCGCGGGTGTGGCGGGCGCTGACGGATTATCGTGAGTTTGGGGAGTGGTTCAAGGTGAAGTTGGAGGGACCCTTTGTTGCGGGGAAGGTTTCGCGCGGGAATATCACGCATCCAGGGTATGAGCATCTGCAAATGGAAGTTGCGGTGCAGAAGATTGAACCGGAGCGGCTGTTTTCCTATACCTGGCATCCTTACGCGATCGATCCGAAGGTGGATTATTCGGGTGAGATTCCTACGCTGGTGGAGTTTCGGCTGGAGCCGACGGACAAGGGAACGTTGCTTACGGTGACTGAGTCTGGTTTTGATAAGGTTCCGAGTTCGCGGCGGGCTGAGGCGTTTCGTATGAACGATGGTGGCTGGGCTCAACAGACTAAGAACATCGAAAGCTATGTCGCGCAAAGCTCGTAAAGGGAGCCCGCGAGCGCAGGCTTTGGTGTTTGCGGCATTGGGGGATGAGACGCGGCTGTCGCTGGTGAGGAAGCTGTGCGGCGGCGAGGCGCGGTCGATCTCTGAGCTGACTGCGGGGTCGAAGCTGACCCGGCAGGCGGTGACGAAACATCTTCGGGTGCTGGAGAAGGTTGGGATCGTGCGCTGCGTTCGGTCGGGGCGGGAGAGTCGGTTTGAGTTTGATCCCCGGCCGTTTGCGGATATGAAGGAGTATCTGAAGTTCGTCTCGGCACAGTGGGATGGGGCGCTCGTGCGGCTACGGGCGTTTGTGGAAGATTGAAGCTTGGAGTGCTAGCGGGAGCGGCGGAAGAGAAACAGGGTTCCGACGAAGAGCCCGCCTGCGGTGACGGTCATCAAGATGATGGCGTGGCGATAGGCGGCCTGGGTTTTGGGTGGTGTGGCGGCGGTGTTGTCCTGGCACTGCGCGCAGCCTTGTGCGTGGAGCGGCGGGGCGAAGGTTAGGGCGGTAAAGAGAGCGGTCGCGGCGAGAAGAAGAAATCTTCGTTGTGGGGGCATTTGCTGATTGGGTAGAAAAGCAGGTTTCTCCACTTCGCTGCGCTCCGGTCGAAATGACGGCTTCCTGATTTGGGGGTTATTGGAAGAAGGCGAGTAGGGCGAAGAGGAAGAGCCAGAGGATGCCCATGGCGTGCCAGTACCAGGCGGCGCCATCGACGAGAATTTGGCGGTTTTCGAGCTGCCGGGAGACGTAAAGGGCGGTGAAGGCGGCGAGGAGTGCGGTGATTCCGAGAAAGAGGTGGACGGCGTGGACGCCGGTGATGAGGTAGAAGAAGTGGCTGCTCTGATTGGTGCGGAAGAAGATATGCTGGGCGGCGAGTTTGCGCCAGGCGATCCACTGGCCGGCGAGGAAGATGAGGCCGAGAGCAATGGTGGCGGAGAGCCAGGGGAGTGCGCGGCGGGTGATGGGTTTGCCGATGCCGAGCCACTCGTCCATGACGTCGTTTTCGCGGAACATCTGGCGGCGGGCCATTTCCATTGTGGCGGTAGAGAGTAGGAGGATCGCGGTGTTGAGCCAGAGGATACGGGGGATGGCGGTGGGGACCCACTCGTTGACGTAATGGTTGTAGGCATTGATGTGGCCGGCGGATTGATTGACGAAGAAGGTGCTGACGATGGCGACGAAGAACATGAGGTCGCTGGCGAGAGCGAAGAAGATGCCGAGTCGATAGCGGTGGAGGCGCTCGTAGGGGCCGCGGCGGCCGTGGGAACGCTCGTTCCAGTTTTCGCCATCGCCGCCTCCGCCGGTACGCTTGTCGTTTGGCGGACGCCGGCCTGAACCGTTGTCGTGGTCTTCGAGGCGACGTTTTCTGTCGAGGTCAGACTTATTTGGCGTGATGGTGGCCGGCATTGGGGTCCCTCACGAGAAGCACGCTTTGACAGACTACTCCGGTTTTGTGTCTGGCGTGTGGTCGACTGATGATTGGACGCTGTCGGGGGCCCATTGTGGCAGAAATTCTCCGGTTGAGCCTGAGTATTGGCAGGGAGGGCGGTGGACGGTGATCGGTGCGGTCACGGATTCAGGTTCGCTTTGGAAGGGATTCAGGGCTGGGTGCCACTCCAGGGTCGTGGCTTGCCATGGGTTTTCGGGGGCGGGTTTGCCGTGGCGGAGGGTCCGGACGAGGTTGATGAGAAAGAGGAGTTGGGCTGAGGCGAGGAAGATAGCGGCGTAGGTGATCTGGAGATTGAGGGGGGTGGTTTGGGAGAGGAGCTGGCCGGCGGGGCTCATGTGGCCGGAGGGGCCGGGGATGCCGGTGAGTTGGGAGTAGTGGCGGGGTTCGCCCATGAGTCCGGTGAGGTGCATGGGGAGAAAGACCGCGTACGCTCCGATGAGGGTGAGCCAGAAGTGCCAGCGGCCGAGGGCTTCGGAGAGAAGGCGGCCCGGGTGTTCGCGGGTGGCGGTGAGGAGAGGGAACCAGTAGTAGGTGGCGGCGAAGAGTCCGAAGACTCCGGCCATGGCCATGATGAGGTGGAAGTGAGCGACGACGAAGAATGTGTTGTGGAGATACTCGTCGAGGATCGGTTGGGCGAGGATGGGGCCGGTGAGGCCTCCCGTGATGAAGAGGCTGACGAAGCCTAGGGCGAAGAGCATGGCTGTGGTGTACTCGGGCTTTGAGCGCCAGATGGTGGCTAGCCAGCTTAGGACTTTGGCGGAGGCTGGGAGCGCGATTGCCATGGTGGAAACGGAGAAGGCGGAGCTCGCGAAGGGATTGAGACCGGCGACGAACATGTGGTGTCCCCAGAGGAGGATGCCGAGGAAGCCGATGAGGAGGGTGGTGGTGATCATGGTGCGGTAGGCGAAGACTTTGCGGTGGGTGAAGTTGGCGAGGAGCATGGAGGTGAGGCCCATGCCGGGAAGGATGGCGATGTAGACCTCGGGGTGTCCGAAGAACCAGAAGAGATGGAGCCAGAGGAGTGGGGAGCCGTTGCCTCCTTGGTGGACTACGCCATTGACCGCGTCGCCGATGGGTAGGAAGAAGCTGGTTCCGGCGTGGCGGTCGCAGAGCAGCAGCAGGATTGCGGCCAGTAGGACGGAGAAGGCGATGATGCTAAGGAGGGCGGCGGTGAACCATCCCCAGACGGTAAGGGGTAGGCGCTCCCACGTCATGCCGGGGCAGCGGAGGCGGAGAATTGTGGTGAGGGTGTTGATGGAGCTTGCGGTGGAGGCGATGGCGAAGATGGCGATAGAGATGAGCCAGAGGTCCATGCCGAGAGCCTGACCGGGGCCGGAGTTGGCGATGGCGCTTAGGGGAGGGTAGGCGGTCCAGCCGGAGATGGCAGCGCCTCCTGAAACGAAGGTGGAGCTTAGGAGAGTGAGGAGCGCTACCGCGGTCAGCCAGAAGCTTGCGGCGTTGAGGGCGGGGAAAGCCATGCGGTGCGCGCCGATTTGGGCGGGGAGGATCAGATTGCCGAATCCGGCTTGCGGAGCGGTGGTGAGAACAAAGAAGAGCATGATCGTGCCGTGAAGGGTGACCAGGGCGAGATAGTCTTCGGGCAGGACCGGGCCGTGGAGCGGGAGGGACCAGTTGGGCCAGACGAGGTGGACGCGCATCAGGAGTGAGAGGAGGGTTCCGATAGCGACGGAGATGAGCGCGAGGATGAGGTACTGGATGCCGATGATGCGGTGATCGGTGGAGAAGAGACGAGAGTGTTGGAGGTTTGGGGCAACTGCGGGTGCGTTGGGAGTCGCGGGCTGCCGGTTGAGGTCTGGTTTCATGGATTGGCCGCCTTCTCTTTCGAAGTCAGCCATGTGAGGAATTCGTCTGAGGGGATGACTCGGAGGGTGGCGTTCATGCGGTAGTGGCCTAGACCGCAGAGTTGGGTGCAGAGAATGGCGTAGGTGCCGGGGGTGGTGGGGGTGAAGTGGATGTGGATGGTCTGGCCGGGGACGGCGTCCTGCTTGAGGCGGAGTTCGGGGATGGAGAAGCCGTGAATGACGTCCTGGGCGTTGAGGCGAAGGTCGACCTCGCGGTTGGCTGGAAGGACTAACTCGGAGGTGACTACGTCATCGGCGGAGTGGGGGTCGGTGGGGTCGAGGCCTAGGGGGTTGCCTTCGCCGGGGGCTATGAGTTGGGGGCGAGTGATGCCGAAGGTGGCGTCGGTGCCAGGGTAGCGGATGTACCAGGCGAACTGGACGCCAGTGACTTCTACCTGGAGGGCGGTTAGTGAGGCTCCGGTGTAGCGGGTGGCTGCCCAGAGGCGCTCGGCCTTGATCGTGAGGGCGGCGAAGAGAATGGCGAGGGCGGCGAGCGGGATGTACTCGACGCTGAGAAGGTTTGTTGCTTCGGTGCGGCGACGGAGGATGAGGCCAATGAGGAGGATCAGGTGGGCCACGGCAGCGAGGGCCAGGGCTATCCAGAGATTGAGGAGGAGGTGATGGTCGAGTGCGGGTCCGTGTGCGCTGGCATCGGCCGGGAGGGGCCATGAAAACGTTGCCAGCGACGCGGTGGGGTTAGCGGGCATTTTTTTGACGGGCTAGATTTTGATGAACGATGTCGAGGAATAGCTGGTGGACGCGGGGGTCATTGCTGAGTTCGGGGTGGAAGGTGGCGGCGAGGAGATGGGCTTCGCGGACGAGGACGGGGAAGCCGTCGCGGGTGGCGAGGGTTTCGACTTTGGGTCCGGTGTGGGTGATGCGTGGGGCGCGGATGAAGACCATCTCTAACGGGCCGCCGGGAAGTTTCGTGGGGGCGGTGAGAATGGCGGAGTCGATCTGGCGTCCGTAGGCGTTACGCTCTACGGTGATGTCGAGGGCGGCGAGTGAGGGTTGCGGAGGGTTCTGGACGTCTTTGGCAAGGAGGATGGCGCCGGCGCAGGTGCCGAAGGTCGGGGTGGTCTGGACGAAGGTCTGGAGGGTGTCGAGGAAGCCGCCTCGCTCGAGGAATTTGAGGAAGGTGGTGGACTCACCGCCGGGGATGATGAGGCCGTCGAGATCTTTTAGCTCGGCTGGGGTGCGGATGAGTCTGGCGGTGACGCCGAGAGCGGTGAGGGCTTTGGCGTGGGCCCCGAAGGCTCCCTGCAGGGCAAGGACGCCGATGGTTAGGGGTTTGGCTTGGGGGTCAGTCCGGGTGGCTCCCCCCTCCCCCTCGATTTTGCGCAAAGTATTCATAAGAGAAATGTTAAGTCCGGACTTAGCGTTTTGAGTTTGCAGGGACTCCAGCTTCTCGTTGTAGAGAGGGCGGTGTTTTGGCAAACTTGCCACCTGTTTTCCATTATAGATTTGTCAATCAAGCTGAAGATGCGGTCGTGGGTCAACTCAGTTTCCGGAACGAGCGAAAGTTGCCGAAAACCCGTTTTGAGGGAAGCACGCTGAAGATTGAGATTATTGGGCGATCAAGAAGAACCGTTCGCCGATCCTGGCTAATCATGGCGCAGCTGCATGGTATATATGAGCCATGATTCGCATTGCGGCTTTCGTGTGGCTGCCTTGCTTCGTGCAGGGCGCAGACCGTCGCCTAATGTTTCCAACCAGCACCACCTTGGTATCGGTCGATACGTTCGTCCAATAGATTTGTCGGCGCGCTTCTGGCGTAAATCGAGTTGCCGGTGATCGGAGTAATTAAGACAGAGCGCCAGGAAATTCTGCCGAAGCTTTCGTTTTGCTCCTGGCTCAAAGGGGGAATCGAAGGAGGAACTCAATGGATCCGGGTTTCAAGGAGAAGAAGAGATGTTGAACGGCAGAATAGTCATCTATGGGCGTGCGAATTCTGCCGCGGGTTACGAAGTACGCGACTTCCTGACGCGTAACTGCTGTGAGTATGACTGGGTCGAATTGAATACGGACGAGGAGGCCCAGAGGCTGGCAGGAGTCTCGGGACTTACAGACTCTCGACTTCCTCTCTGCGTGCTTAGCGAGAGTTCGAGACTCTATTGTCCTAGTCTGCGCCAGTTAGCGACGGCTCTGGAGTGGTTCCAAGGACCGAAGTACGAATTCTACGATCTGGCGATTTTTGGGGCGGGACCGGCAGGTCTGAGTGCAGCTCTTTATGGGGCGTCTGAAGGACTACGCACGATACTTTTCGAGAAGACCGCCGTCGGTGGGCAGGCCGGCAGCACCTCGAAGATTGAGAACTATATGGGGTTTCCGGACGGGATCAGCGGATGGGAGCTTGCAAGCAGGGCACGTCTGCAAGCACTACGACTGGGAGCAGAGATCATCGTAGGCATCGAGGGAGTGGCTGGAGAGCATCGGGACGGCTGGCAGTTAAGCTGGTTCGCCAGCGGCGAGCGGATCGCTTCGAAAGCCACGATCTGCGCCACTGGCGTGGAGTACACACGACTTGGGCTCGAACGGGAGGATCATTTTCTGAATCGCGGTCTCTACTATGGTGCCGGCTCCAGCGAAGCTGAGATCTGCAAGGGGCATGTGGTGATTGTGGGTGGTGGAAACTCTGCTGGCCAGGCTGCGTTGAACTTCGCGCGGAAGACACGGGTAACAATGCTTGTGCGAGGGGAGTGCTTGAAGACTACGCTTTCGACATACCTCCTGGAGCGTATTGAAGACACGTCGTCGATTACGGTGATGACGAGGACTACGCTGATTGAACTCGAAGGGGATGATGCGCTGGAGAGAATTACGTATCGCGATGCGATTTCTGGCAAGACTGCATCCATCGAGACGCATAGCGTCTTCGTTTGTATCGGAGGCAGGCCTCGCCTCGAATGGGCAAAGCCTGGAGTGCTGCATTGCGACCCGGCGGGCTACATTCTGACGGGGCCGGATCTCGACCGGTCGAGCCTATCGGCAGAGATGTGGGCAGATGGTCGAGCACCACTCTTCATGGAATCAAGCATTCCGGGCCTGTTTGCTGCCGGAGATGTCCGCCATAACTCTACGAAAAGGTGTGCGGCAGCAGCGGGAGACGGTGCAGCCGCAGTCTCTATGGCTCATCAATTTCTGCTCTCCGTGAAGTATCAACTCTACGGTAGTGCGCGGTCTGCTTTGAGATAACGGACCCACTACCGAAGGTGCGCGCAATTGCTAAACAAATGTGCGAGCCTGAAATCGGGCGTATAAGAATTCAGCTTTGATAATTGATGGTTACAGTGGCTAAACTGGCGCTCACGTTGGTCTCAACATTACCCTGAAAATCCTGGAAGACAACCTGAGGCGCGTTCCCGAGGGCGACTCCGGGGTCACCAGCAAGAGGAGCGTCGTTGACGTTACAGGCGCCGGCGTTACGGAAGGTTACGCTGGAGAAAACGGGTAAGGTGCCTTGATCGCCTCCATTGGGGCACTCCATGATCCACTCCGCGCTCTCGCCTGCGAACAATGCGCCAGTCGGAGGTTTCAGGTGAACATTGCAGATGGGCTTGCCAGTTGTAACGTTCGTCAGCATCACGCCCCCAAAGTGATAAGGGCCGGGTCCAGGATCAGGATTCGCGATATCGTCTCCCTTGTACTTGACATATTGAACGATGGCGCTGACCTCGTCTCCGTGACGAACTATAGGTCGAAACACACCCTCCGGGGTGTTGATGATGATGGGGTAGACATAGGGAAACTCAACCGAGACTGCGTCATAATCTGTCACAAACCACTCGAACCACGGATAGTATGCGGGGACGTCCTTGTATCGACCATGACCGCCGACGTTTTGTGATACGCCCGTCTGCAACACGTCGGTGGTGGTGGTGCCGGGGACCAGGCCTCCGGCTCCGTCCAGACCCACCCAGGATGAAGACTGCCAAACGCCGCTTGGGGGCACTGGGTTTTTGGGCGGAAGAACTCTTGGCACCTGCCACATTCCCATGGCGCCTACCCATTGGCCGACGACCACGACGCCGCTCCAGCCTAAGCTCGTAATCGGGTTGCCCTCGGGCTGGCGGAGCCCTCGTTTCAGGTTGTGCGGGGTGTCCTTGGTTACTTGAAAGACGGGTGGGATGAAGTTCTCCTCGGTCCAGATTTCCGTCACGTATCTGTGCCACATTGCGAAGAGTCTTGGTTCTCGGTCAGGATCGGGGCGCCGCATCCATAGTCCGTGCTTTAGCAGAGTTCCTCGATCCGCCTTGGTGAGATCGGTGCCCTTAGGAGGAGGAACAAAACTGTGAACGCCTTCCAGGCCGGTTGGAATTAGGTTGAAGGGGAGTTGCTGTTGTGGCTTCGCGTCGGCGCTCATGTTCCTGCTCCTGATGAGAACTTTTGACGGAATTGGCCGGGAGTGGAACCAGCATACTCCTGATTGGCTTTGTGCCAACGATTCTCCGCAAGGCGCGCGGCCTCGGGCGTGGCTGGGGGTTGTCCACAGACGCGGAGATGGTTGCTGTCGAGGTAAAGTTCGGCTTATTGGGGTGTGGTCCCGTGCGTGGTCATGCTCTTTGAATAGTCCTGGATGAGCTGCCGCAGCTGAGGTTGGAGCGCTGTCATCTTTGCCTGAGCGAGTTGCGAGCCTTCGGCGGTGAGTGTGGGCAGCTTGTCGACGAGAGCGATACCGGCCGGTGATCTGTAGAAGACGAGGATGGCATCGAGCTGCTCGTCGGTGAAGTTTTTGGCGTAGATGTCGACGTAGTCGGGCTCGATGGCCTTCCAGCCCATCTGCGACTTGATGAGTTCGACAGCTTTCTGTTGAAATTCGTCGAGTTTCGCCTGATCCTCCGGCTTGACGGTGTTTCCACCGAGCTGACTTCTGATGGCGGACATTTGCTGCAGCATGGTGTCCATCATTTGGTCCATCAGGCGATCGAGATGCATGAGATTGAGCATCTCCTGCGCCTTGACGCGGCGGGAGGCTTCGTCAGCGTGAGCGGTGAGAGGAAGGCAGAGAGCGAAGGCGAGGAGCAGCGCGATACGTTTCATGAGGGCACCCAAACAGGAAGATGAAACGAATGTACCTTATTCGTTCCGCCAAGCTGGTTGGTGTGTGGGAATGATGGGAGATTATGCGGTTTTTACTTTGTGATGTAGCTTTGGGGAGTTTGGCAGGAGGCCGGTCAGCAGGCCGATTGCTGGAAGGTACGCGCAAACTTTGTAGACGAAGATGATGCTGGTCATGTCGGCCAGCTTGCCGAGGACTGCGGCGCCGATGCCGCCCATGCCAAAGGCAAATCCGAAGAAGAGTCCGGAGATCATTCCGACTCGTCCGGGGACGAGGTCCTGCGCGTAGACGAGGATGGCGGAGAAGGCCGATGCGATGACGAAGCCGATGATGAGGCTGAGCACGCCGGTCCAAAAAAGATTTGCGTAAGGCAACATGAGCGTGAAGGGCAGGACACCGAGGATCGAACACCAGATGACTGATTTTCGTCCGACGCGGTCGCCGACCGGGCCACCGACTAAGGTTCCAGCGGCTACCGCGGCGAGGAAGGCGAAGAGATGTAGCTGCGAACTCTGAACGGTGACGTGAAACTTGCTGATTAGGTAAAAGGTGTAGTAGCTGGTAAGAGCGGCGAGGTAGAAGTACTTCGAGAAGATGAGCGCGATTAAGACGGCGATGGCTCTGATCACCTGTTTTCGCGGCAGTCCGGCAGATTCTTCTGCGTGTTTTGCGGGTTTGCTTTGCAGATGGGCGAGGTGAGCTTTGTACCAGCGGCTGACTCGGATCAGGATGAAGATGCCTAGAAGCGCGGCGAGGGAAAACCATGCAGAGCCGATTTGTCCGTGGGGAAGGATGATGAAGACTGCGAGGAGCGGCCCGATGGCGGAGCCGGTGTTGCCTCCAACCTGGAAGAACGATTGGGCGAATCCGTGTTTTCCACCTGAGGCCATTCTGGCTACGCGTGATGACTCGGGATGGAAGACGGCCGAGCCTATGCCGATGAGTGCGGCGGCGAGAAGGAGTAACGGGAAGGTGTGCGCGATCGCAAGCAGCAGCAGGCCTATGAGGGTGAAGAACATGCCGATAGGGAGCGAGTAGGGCATCGGCTTGTGATCGGTGTATTGCCCGATGACGGGTTGCAGGAGGGACGCTGTGATCTGGAACGTGAGGGTGATGAAGCCGATCTGCGTAAAGTTGAGATGGAAGGACGATTTGAGGATGGGATAGATGGAAGGCAGAAGCGACTGCATCATGTCGTTGAGGACGTGGCAGAAGCTGACGGCTGCGAGGACGCGGAACATGGTTCGTTCTGCGGTTGTACTGGCCGGATTTATTGCTCGCTTCGCGACAGCCTGAGTACTCATACTGGCTTCTTCTCCGCTTCCTCTATTGTTATGTTCGCGATCTTGCCTGGGTTTTTGTTGTTGCCCGTATGGCGCATTCTGATCGAGAGCCGAATGGGTAAAGTAAAAGTCGGTGTCTCTGCCTCGTTTGAAGATCGGACGAGGGCGATTGCGATGCCAGGAAACCGTTTCGCTGGACCACGATTTTTTTGGACAGCGCAGCGTCGGATTGTTCCAACGCTGCGCAATCGGGATTCTGCCAGGAATCCCTGCTACCAGCCGCGGGTTTGCATGAGGTGCTGCTCTTCGATGGCTGCGGCGGCTAGGCCCTTCATGGTTCCGGTGATGGACTCGCTGGCTTCGGCTACGATTTTGGGGTCGTTGAAGTGGGTGGTGGCGATGACGATGGCGCGGGCGCGGGAGACGGCTTCCGCGCGCTCTTCGGGGTTGCGGTGCGTGCCGATGTCCTGCGGGGCGCAGAGGCCTACGGCTGCATCGTCCTTGGTCCAGAGCTCGACGTCGAGCGGGGTGGCGCGCTCCTTCATGAAGATGCCGGAGCCTACGAAGATGGTCTCGGCGCCTAGCTGCATCATCAGGGCGGCGTCGGCGGGTGTAGCGATGCCGCCTGCAGAGAAGTTGGGGACGGGGAGCTTGCCGGATTTTGCGACTAGTTTGACTAGTTCGTATGGGGCGCCGTGAACCTTGGCCGCGTTGTAGAGCTCTTCGTCGCCGAGGACGGTGAGGGCTTTGATCTCGCGAACGATCTGACGCATGTGCTGGACGGCGTGGACTACGTCGCCGGTGCCGGGTTCGCCTTTGGTGCGGATCAAGGCTGCGCCTTCGGCGATGCGCCGGAGGGCTTCGCCGAGGTTACGTGCGCCGCAGACAAAAGGAGTGGTGAAGGCGTGCTTGTCGATGTGGTAGGTCTCGTCGGCGGGGGTGAGGACTTCGGATTCGTCGATGAAGTCTACGCCGATCTCTTGCAGGACTTGCGCTTCGGCGAAGTGGCCGATGCGGGCCTTGGCCATGACGGGGATGGTGACGGTGGCCATGATCTCTTTGATGAGCTTTGGATTGGCCATGCGGGCTACGCCGCCTTCGGCGCGGATCATGGCGGGGACGCGCTCGAGGGCCATGACGGAGATGGCTCCGGCTTCTTCGGCGATGCGGGCCTGCTCGACGTTCATGACGTCCATGATGACGCCGCCCTTGAGCATCTCGGCGAGGCCGAGTTTGAGGCGGAGGGACGAGGTGCCGAAGTTGCCGTTCTGGGTGTGGTCTGCCATGGGGTTCTCCTAATTTCTTTGTGGTGCGCGGCGGCGGGCGCACGGTGGTGCTTGGGTTCCGCGAGACTTTTAAGTTTAGCAGTTTTGTGACTGATTGATGCGCTTCGCTTGAGTGGGCTTCAAACGTATACGGAGCATCCCCTGGCTTCGAGGTCCGCGATCCACGGCGGAAGTTTCAGCGTTGTGACCCATCTCAGGTCTAGTTTTTCCAGTCGTGGGAGTGTGGCGATGGTTGCGGGTAGATCCATCACGGGATTGCTTCGGAGGTCGATTTGGCGCAGCTCTTGCATGGCTTCGATGGAGCTGGGCAAGGTTGTCAGACTGTTATTTCTGAGGTGCAGCTCTCGCAGGCGAGAGAGTTGACCGATGGAGGCAGGCAATGATTGGAGTTGGTTATCGGTGATGCGGAGTTCTAGCAGGCCGGACATTTTGGAGATGCATTCGGGAAATACCTCGAATTCGTTTTCGCTGATGTTGAGATAGCGCAGGCGGGTCAGATTTTCGAAGGATGACGGCAGGGAAGTGAGCCGGTTGTCGTGAAGGTAGAGGAAGTTTGTGAGGTTGGGGAGGTGGCCAATTTCAGTGGGTAGGTGAGTTAGCTGGTTGTGGCCGAGGTCGAGCGTGCGGAGCTTTTTCAAACCTCCGATTTGGCCGGACACTTCGGTTAGGTTGTTGTCGGCGAGGATCAGGGTCTCAAGATCGGATTGTTGCCACACGGAGTCGGGGACATGGCCGAGTTGCTTCTTCCAGAGATTCAGATTCACGGTTGAGGGAGCTGGCATAGGACTCATGTTAGTCCGGTCTGCGGTGTTGGCCAGATTGAGTCGTGGCGGCGGAATTTGTTGGAAATTCAACTTGGGTTGACTTGCGATGGTGGGTTGGGGGTTCATGCTTCGCGTAGAGGGTGGTGTGTCTGCCCCCTGAGACTGCGAGGGACAATGGGCGCTGAACTGACGATTGTGATTCCTGCGAAGAACGAGTCTGCGATGTTGCCGCGACTGCTGGAGTCTTTGTGCCGGCAGGATTATGAGGGGATGGCGGAGACGCGGGTGCTGGTGGCGGATGCGGGATCGACGGATGGGACTCGGGAGATTGCGCTGGGGTTTTGCGATCGACTGAAGGTGGAGGTAGTGCCAGGTGGACTGCCTTCGGTGGGGCGGAATGCGGGGGCTCGGCTGGCGACGACGAAGTATGTGCTTTTTCTGGATGCGGATGTGGAGCTGCCGGAGCCTACTCTGCTGCGGCGGGCGATGTGGCGGATGAGACGGCGGAGATTGCATCTGGCTACTACGAATATTGCTTGCCGGCAGGGTAGTTTTTTTGATGATGTGCTGTATGCGGGAAGTAATTTTATGCAGCGGATTGGGTCGGTGACGAAGCCGTTTGCTACGGGGATGTTTATGCTGTTTGATCGCGAGGTCTTCTGGGCGCTGGGGGGGTTCAATGAACAGGCGCTATTTGCGGAGGATTATTTGCTGTCGAAGGGTGTGGCGCGGATACGGTTTCGGATTGTGCGCGGGCGGGTGCTGACGACGAACCGGCGGTTTCAGAAACTGGGGCACTGGCGGATGGTGTGGATGTTCTTCAAGACGATGCTGCATACGTGGGATGAGGAGTATTTCCTCGAGGACCAGGGGTATTGGGGTGAGGCTGGTTGAGGCCCGGATTGAAGCAAGCTCTGCTTGATAAACTACGTTGCAAGGAACACGACAGTCGGAGCAACTTGACCTTGTAAGTGCTCGTCGATCGTTGACTGTTTTGCGCCCGTAGGAAAGGCAGAGATGCGACCAAAAAACTTCGCCGTGCTGTTGCTTCTCACTTCGATTGTGGGTTTCTCTTCCAACATTCTTGCTGCCGAGGATCTTCTCAAGGGGAGTACTGGTGTGCGGCTTATCTCGGATAAAAGTACCGGGACAATTCTTGTGGATGCGTCGGTGAACGGGCAACCGGTCGTCATGATTCTTGATACGGGCGCCAGTCATTCGATGTTCGATGCCAGCGTGTTTGGTTTGTCGGAGATGCAACTCCAAGCGGCACGAATGAAAGGTCGAGGCCTGGGGCTCGATGCAGATGTTGTGTGGCGATCCGCGGATTTCGAGATCGGTGACGAAGCGTGGAAGCAGCACGCAATTGAAGTTGCCGATCTGCATCTTCTATCGAAGATTTATGGCAGGAAGATCGGAGGAATTGTCGGTCAAGATGTCCTTCGATCGTTTGTGAGTGTTCAGATCAATTACAAGGGTCAGTGCGTCATGTTTCAGCGGTAGAAGCGGGAGAACACTGCTCTTAGGGTTGCGGGGCGGTGAAGCCGGCGGCGGCGAGGATGCGCTCGTCGAGGGCGATGAAGAGGCCTTTGCTGCGTGCCAAGACGGTGCCGTCGGGGCGTTGAAGTTCTGCCTGGTGGAAGATTTTGCGGTCGGGCGTGCCGTCGGGTTTGGTGGCTCGGTTGAGGTGACGAGCTACCAGGACTAAGGGCTGGTAAAGGGGCGCGGGTTTGAGGTAGTCGACCTCCATGTGACGGGTCATGGCCAGGACGTTGAGTGGGCGGTTGAGCTTGCTCATAGCTTCGTCGAGGAGTGCAGCGACGATTCCGCCGTGGATGTGGCCGGGAGGGCCCTCGTGCATGCGGTCGAGCTGGACTTGTGCCGTAGCGGTGATGGCTTCGGGATTGGAGGTGTCGGTGATGAAGACGAGATGGAGGCCTTGCGGGTTGGCAGGGCCGCAGCCGAAGCAGTGGTTGGCGCGCTCGTCGATGGTGGGGATGGTGTCCATCGAGGGTGGGGTATGGCGGGTGGAGTCAGGTGTCTGCATGGCGTCTGGATTGGACGTTAGCACAATTTGGATGGGAATGAATAGTGATTCATTTTTGGAGCTGGGGGACTAGCTGGCGCAGATTTCGAGGATGCCGGGGCCGAATTTTTCAATTTTGTCGTGGCCGAGGCCGTGGATGGATTTCAGTTCCGACAGGTTTTGCGGACGAGTGAGGACGATGCTGCGGAGGGTTGTGGAGGCAAGAACGAAGAAGAGAGGGAGATTGAGTCTTTCGGATTCGGCTTGGCGCCATTCGCGGAGGCGCTGATCGAGGGCTTGTTGATCGGGGGTGAGGGGTTCGATAGGTTCGTGCGGGCCGCGAGAGCTGTGAAGGTTTCCGGAGCCCGAGATCTTATCCCAGGGGCTAAAGCCCCTTTTTCTTCGCCGGTTGAGAGACCCAAGACTGAAGCCTTGGGGTACCTAGAAGCCACGGCGACTCCGGGGGCGGACGATGAATTTGAGGTGGTCCGGACTAAATGCGGGGGTCTCTCCACGGCGGCGGCAGAAAACGCCGCCTTCGGTCGAGATGACGCTTCTTTTTTGTCCCGTGAAGCAGTGGCTGTTTTCTGCGGTGAAACAACGACTTTTTTATCCGGCGCCGCAACGACGAGGAGACTTCGGAGCGGCAGATGGCGACGATGTCCGCGCCATAGGTGTCGGCGATGCGGGGACCGATGCCGGAAATTTGCAGGAGGGATTGATTATGGTTTGGGCGGGCGAGGACGATTGCGTGCAGGACGAAGCTGAAGACGAAAAAAGCGGGCTTGCCGGTCTTTGCGGCTTCGGATTTTCGCCATTCCGGAGGTTGGTTTCCAGATTTTTTTGTTCAGAGGTATAGGCGGCGGTTGTTATGATTCGCGATCGGCCTTGCGGGAGGTTGAAGTCGGTCTTTCGCCTAGGAGTTTGAGCTTTCGTCCCGGATGCCGCGGATTGCGTTGCAAATGTCTTTGAGGAGGAGGTCGGGCGGGAGGGGGTCGGTGAAGTTGCGGCCTTCGTGGGTTAGTGAGGCTTTTTTGAAGGTGATGAGGTTGCCTTCGGGGTTGGTCCACTGCTCTTGATTGAGTGCGATGAGGCCAGAGCGAGTTAGAGCGGTGAGGAGGGTGTCGAAGATTTTGCGGTCCGCGGCGGGGGTGTTGCGGAGGGCGGTGGTGGAGAGCTCGGTGTGGAGCTTGCCAGTGGAGCGGGATTGGCCCGGTGAGTTTTCGAGGGCGCGAAGGATGGCGCGGAGTTGATCCTCTTCTTCTTCGGTGGGGGCGCGAAAGGTTTGGGCTGTCGCTTGATGCGGGGCGCAGAAGTCGCAGTGGCCGCAGGGGCGGAGGCCGTCGGCAGTGTCGCCGAAGTGCTGGATGAGAGCGGACATTCGGCACTGCGGGGTTTCGGCGAACTGGACCATGCGGTCGATCTGGTCGCGGCGGAAGGTGAGTTGTTCGTCGTAGCCTTTGCGCCATGCTGCTCGCGTGGGTGCGTCCTCGGTGGCGCGAACGTTGCCGGCCATGTCGATGGTGGCGGCGCCCTGGGCAATGAGTTTTGCTACGGCTTTGTCGAAGGTCTCGGCGTCCATCTTGAGGCGTTGACGGAGGAGATCGGGCATCTGGTAGTCGCTGGTCAGGAGTGCAGCGATTCGCGTGAGTTCGGTGATGGCGGGGTAGTCGCGCTCGAGGAAGAAGTCGTGCATCTTGCGGTCGGCGAAAGAGTGGAGGAGGACGGTGCGGGAGGGGTGGCCGTCGCGTCCGGCGCGGCCGATCTCCTGGTAGTACTGCTCGACAGAACCGGGGAGTGCGGTGTGGACGACGATGCGGACGTCGGCTTTATCGATGCCCATGCCGAAGGCGATGGTGGCGACGACGACTTCGAGTTTGCCGGCGAGGAAGTGGCGCTGGACGCGCTCGCGTGTGGCGGGGTCGAGTCCTGCGTGGTACGCGGCGGCGCTGCTGCCTAGTGTCGAGGCTAGCTCTTCGGCGGTTTTTCGTGACGGGGCGTAGACGATGGCAGGGCGGTTGGATTTTTCTTTGAGAAGGTTTGAGGTGAATTCGTTGCGGCGAGGTTTGGAGAGTTCGACGACTTCGATGGCAAGGTTGTGACGGCGGAAGCCGTGGATGAAGAGTTTGGGTTGTTCGAGCTGGAGTTGGGTGATGATGTCTTTTTGGACTGTCGGGGTGGCGGTTGCGGTGAGGGCGATGACGGGCGCGGGGCGGAGTGCGGGGAGGAAGTCGCCGAGGGTGCGGTAGTCGGGGCGAAAGTCGTGGCCCCATGCGGAGATGCAGTGGGCTTCGTCGATGGCGATGAGGGAGGGCTTGCGGCGGGCGAGCATTGCGGGGAAGTTGGGGACGCGCATGCGCTCTGGTGCGATGAAGAGGAACTGGAGGGTGCCGTCGAGGTAGTCGCGGCAGGCCTGACGGGCTTCGTCGCGGGAGAGGCCGGAGTGGATGCGGGCTACGCTGAGGCCGAGGGCGGTGAGCTTGGTGGCCTGGTCGTCCATGAGGGCGATGAGCGGAGAGATGACGAGGGCGGTGCCGCCGCGGGCGATGGCGGGGAGTTGGTAGCAGAGAGATTTTCCTGCTCCCGTGGGCATGACGAGCAGGACGTCGCGACCGTTGGTAGCGGCTTGGCAGACGGCCTCCTGGTTTGCGCGAAATTCTTTGAAGCCGAAGGTCTGGTGGAGGAGGGAGGTGAGATCAACGGAGTTCATGAGGCCTGCGCTCATCTTCGCATATTGTTTGCCTGAGGATGAGCGGAGCGGCTTCGAGGAATAAGAAGAGGTACTTGGTATTGCGGTTGGAACTTAGAATATCTGGAAGTCAACCACGGTTGTCAGCCAGCAGGGAACAGGTTTGCCTTGAAATCTGGCCGGCTCGAAGCGGTATTTGCTGACGGCCTCGAGTGCTTTTTCGTCGAGGCTCGCCGCAGCGGCGCGATCTTTATTGTTGGTGTAAGCGTTCGGCTGCCGACTGCGTGACATGGGGATCACGGACGGTGCCGTCAGCGTTGACGATGAACTTTACGGTCGTATCTCCCGAGAGCTTCCGTTTTCTCGCCGGTTCGCTGAATTCGGGCTCGACGGAGAATATGAGCTTAGGAGCCGTGACTTCTTTGCCGAAATGGTAGATGCCTTCCGAGTCCGGATTTGTCTCGACCTCCTTTTGCGGTGTGGGTGCTGATGGGAGGTTGGACTGCTGTTGAGCGGCGATCGGCGCGGCTGTCCATCCGATGATGAGGATTGCCGTGCGAATCATGGAGAATGTGGTCATGGCGCTGTTCTCCCGATGCTTATGGGAAGGCTATCACGGCGAATTTTCGATGTGGATTAGAATTTGTATCGCCGCGACGAATGGGAGGGTTTCGAGGTTCATCTAGGAGTAGTGTGGAATGGAATCTTTATGATGGTCTGATCAATCTGATAGATGGAAGAACGGAGAGCCTATGTACCTGGTTGCGATTTTCGTGGTTGCGGCTTGCGTCCTGATCTTTGGCCTGTTGAGGATGCGGCACTTGCGGCGTCACAGGGAACTGGAGCAGCACAGTATTGATGCCGACCAGCTTCATGCGCTGCTGGAGTCGAAGAACGACATTGTTGTGGTAGATGTCCGGCAGCCGCTCGATTTGCTGGCGCACTCGGAGATCATTCCGGGCGCGGTGAGAGTTCCGCCGAAGGATGTGATGGAGCAGGCTGCGCTGATTCCGAAGGACAAAGATTCGGTGCTCTACTGCACGTGCGTGAGTGAAAAGACGAGCAGGATGGTTCTCGAGAGTGCGCTGAAGCTGAACTTCACACGGATCAAGTTTCTTAAGGGCGGGCTGGCTGAGTGGAAGGCGAAGGGCTATCCGGTAGAGCGGTATGACAAGCCCTTTCATCTGGACACCGCGGTTTAGAGAGCCTCAGGCAAGTGCGTGTGAGGATTTTTTCTTCCACGCGCCGACGATGGCTCCGATGATCATGAGGTCGAAGAGGGCGTAGCCGACGTTGATGGCGTAGATCTGGAGCGTGCGGACCTCGAAGATGTATTCTTTGGCCCAGCTGGTGGCGATGAAACCGAACCATAGGACGGCTGCGACGATGACGCCGCGGCGGGCGGTCTGCTCGCCTGAGGCCTGGATGCAGATACTGAGGACGGTGGCGACGATGACGGAGCAGAGGATGGCGACCGCGTATTGAATGGCGGGGTTGAGGCCTGAACTCATCAACCATTCCATGGTGCGGCCGATTCCGATGAGCCACTCTTTCATGAAGACGCTGAACCAGAGCGCTTCGAAGAGAAATGAGGCGATGGCGGCGACGAGAATCGCTACCCAGTTGAGACGAATGTTGCTCATCCTGCCCTCCGCTATATTGTTCCGTGGTTGGATGGGAGGATATAGGGACGGGCAGGGATGCGCAAGATACGCGTTTCTGATTTTGTCGACGGCGATGGGAAGTAGCGTCGACGTAGAAGTCTGCTGATCCGGTGGTTCCGGAGAAGCGATGTCTTCGAGGGGATGTCGGCGCAGGTAGGGAACGCTCATGTCGAACCTCAAGATGAGTTGAAGTTGCGACGGAGAAATGTACTGGCCAAACCATATCTAGACGAGTGAGTCGAAGGAAAAGACGCACGTTAAAAAGTAGAGAATATCCAGCAAATCCGGGGATATGATGGGCTTATCTGCAAACACGTTTTCCAAAATTTAATGAGGGAATTGAGGGAGAGGGAATGGGTCTGTCTATTGTGTTGAAGTATCCGCTGATATCTCGGATATCAAGTGTTGGGTTGATCGCTGGGCTGGCAGGAACGATGGCGTTTGCGCAGGCGCCCGAGGGCCGTCAACAACGTGGGGCGGGAGAAGGGGCGGCGGTAAGAGAAGATCAGGGACTGCCGATTCCTCCCGAGACGAATTCTGTGACGAAGCATGATTGGACCGCCGGCGGACGGACGGTACATTACACGGCGACTGCGGGAAACCTGCTGATTCGGAATGATGACAACAAGCCCTATGCGAGCATCTTCTATGCGGCTTACACGGAGGACGGGGTCGATTCGAAATCGCGGCCGGTGACGTTCTTTTATAACGGCGGTCCCGGGTCAGCGACGATCTGGCTGCACATGGGCTCGCTCGGGCCGGTGCGCGTGGTGACGTCAAGCCCGGAGGCGACGGGTCCGGCACCGTTCTCGATTGTGCCGAATGAGTACAGCCTGATCGATCGAAGCGATCTGGTCTTTATCGATGCGCCGATGACGGGTTTCTCGCGCGCCGTAGGCAAGGGAACAGCGAAGGATGTTGCTGGGGTCGATCAGGATATTTCAGCGTTCCTGAAGTTTATTGAACGGTATATTACGGTGAACCAGAGGTGGAATTCACCGAAGTTCCTATTCGGCGAGTCGTATGGAACGACGCGCTCTGCCGGTCTGGTGGCGGCGTTGCAGAACGACGGCATCGAGTTCAATGGTGTGACGCTGCTGTCGTCGATTCTGAACTACAACCGGCAGGTGCCGGGAATTGATATTCAATCGATTGGGTATCTGCCTTCTTACGCGGCGATTGCCTACTACCACAAGAAGGTGAAGGCGACCGGGAGCATGGCGGAGTGGGTGGAGCAGGCGAGAAAGTTTGCCCGCGGGCCTTACGCCGAGGCTCTGTTCCAGGGAGATAAGCTGTCGCCCGCGGAGTTCGATGCGATCGCGACGAAAGTGGCGGCGTTCACCGGGCTGAATGTGCAGTATGTGAAGGATGCGAAGCTGCAGATCTCGGCTACGCGTTTTCGCAAGGAACTGATGCGCGGCGACGAGCGGATCCTGGGCCGTTACGATGCTCGATTCGAGGGCTGGGATGCGGAGTCTGCCGGCGAGAATCCTGGCTATGATCCTTCGGACACCGGGATCAGCGGAGCGTATGTGGGCGCCTTCCACGATTACATCGTGAAGGAGCTGAAGTATACGAGCCAGGATACGTATGACCTCCATGGAGAAGGGTTGAACTGGGACTTTCACCACCGGCCTTCTGGTGTGCCGAGGAACGGCGCCGGTCGCGGCGGCGAGGAGACTGCGCCGGATGTCGCTCTCGACCTGTCGGACGCGATGCGAAAGAATCCGCATCTGAAGGTCTTCTCAGCGAATGGGTATTTTGATCTTGCGACGCCGTTTTTCCTGACGGAGTATGACCTGAGCCACATGGACCTGCCGGCGAATCTGGTGGGGAATGTGCAGTTTGGGTACTACCCGGCCGGTCACATGGTTTATCTGAACGTGGAAGCGCTGAAGGAGTTGAAGGCGGATATGGCGAAGTTCTACGCCACAGCCGAGCAGCGCTAGATCAAGGAAAAATGCGAGGTGCGGCCGGGGTTATTTTTGACCGGCCGCACGCTTGTGTTTCCTGCCTAAATGCCTTAGAATGAAGGTTGCTGTGTTTTCCCAGTGTTCGTGAAACAAGAGTAAGAAGTCAATCCAAAAAGAGGTACGTATAGCCTATGGCAAAGCGTCGTGGAAACCCCAACTGGGGCAAGCCTGAGCCGATAGGACCGGTGGTACCGACGGTCACATCGTTCGAACAGGTGGTAAAGGAGTTCAAGCTGACACCTGACCAGTACATTCGTTCGACCCGCCTTCGTGAGTGGGCAAGACGAAACAAGAATTCGAAATATATTCCTGAGGCGCTGCTCGAGGCCTGGGGTTTTGAGATAGAGTCCACACTCTAATTTTTCTGAGTGGATCGGAGACGCCGCCTGTGATGGCGGCGTTTCTTTTTATTGCCAGGTTTTGCGCGGTAAACGCTAGTTTTTTTGCGACCCGCGTAGGATGGGATGTGTCAAAGAGATGCTGGTGAAGGGCGGATTATGTTTGCTGATGTGACCGAGGCAGTGGCGGAGATTAAGGCCGGGCGGATGGTGATCGTGGTCGATGACGAAGACCGCGAAAATGAAGGAGATTTGACGCTGGCTGCCGAGTTTGTGACTCCAGAGGCGATCAATTTTATGGCGAAGTATGGCCGCGGGTTGATCTGTCTTACGCTGACGGAGGAACGGGCGGATTATCTGCGGCTGGGGCCGATGACGCAGGAGAATACTTCGCGGTTTGGGACGGCGTTTACGGAGTCGATTGAGGCCAGAGAGGGTGTGACGACGGGGATATCTGCTGCAGATAGAGCACATACGATCAAGGTGGCGATCGATCCGCAATCGACGGCGAACGATCTGGCGCGGCCGGGACATGTGTTTCCGCTGCGGGCTCGCAAGGGTGGGGTTTTGGTGCGGGCGGGACAGACGGAGGCTTCGGTGGATCTTGCTCGTATGGCAGGACTTATTCCGACAGGCGTGATCTGCGAGATCATGAATGATGACGGGACGATGGCTCGAGTGCCGGACCTGGTTAAATTCTGTGAATTGCATGGGTTGAAGATGGTGACGGTGGCGGATTTGATTCGCTATCGCCTGCAGAATGAGAGGTATATCCATCGGGTGGCGGAGTCGGTGATGCCTACGGCGCATGGCGATTTTCGGATGATCGCTTATGAGAGCGAGGTGGAGGGCGGGGAGTCGCATGTGGCTCTGGTGTACGGGGATGTGACTGGAAATGCGCCAGTTACGGTGAGGGTGCATACGCATTGCCTGGCGGGAGATGTGTTTGGAACTACGCTTTGCGACTGCAGGGCTGTGGTGGAGGAGTCGCTGCGGATGATTGCGGCGGCGGGGCGGGGGGCGCTGGTTTATTTGCATAACGGGTCGGCTGGATTTGGTGTAGATAAAGGGGTTGCGCCTTCCCGTGTGGTGTTTCACCGGGAGCAGCGGGCGAAGGAGGGGTGCGATGAGCGGGCTCATCGGACGTTGCGGCAGGTGGGGTTGGGGGGGCAGATTCTTTCGGATCTTGGGATTCACAAGATTCGGTTGCTGACGAACACTCCTACGCATGTGCCTGCGTTGCAAGGGTTTGGGATTGAGATTGTGGAGCAGGTGCCGGTGTCGGTGGTGGTGGGTCGGCGATAGTTTTTTGGGAGTTTTTACTTCGACAGCAAAGCCGGGTTGAGGGTGCGGATTAGCTGGCTTTTTTCATGGGGGTTTTGGGTGAAGTGCGTTTCTTGTGATGGTTTTTTGTGGAGAGGTTGTGGTGGTTCTGTGGTGAGGATGTGGTTTTTTGGATGGTGAATTTCCGGCGCTAAAATCCAGCCACTTTTTTTGGATTTATTTTTGGCTGAGCGGTTCGGCTAGAGGTCGCTTCTGAAATGCGGGATTTGTAAAAAGAATGTCTTCTGCAATCCGCTATTAGACCTGTGGCGTAACAAATCCAACCGGGAGAGCACCAGGCCCCTTCCCCCAATCAGCATCGACAAGATGGCTCTCCGGAAATCAAACCAGGAGAAGTGACGTGAATCTATCTAACGAAGTCCAAGCCATTCCTGTGCCCGAAGAGAACCAGCCGGGCTCCTCGAGACGTACGTTCCTCAAAGGTGCCGCGTTTACGGGAGCGAGCACGCTCGCTGCACTTGGAGGGCTCTCTGCTGTGGCCTCGGCCGGGCAGCCCGATGAAGACACGGAGAGCATGAAGTATGAGCACGATCATTTGAAGAAGAGCGATCGGGACATTCTGGTTGCTGCTGAGATTGCCGAGGCTCTGGCGGTCACCACTTACTCCAACATCATCGACATCGCTCCGTTCTTTCAGCAGATTCCGTCGGACGACCAGGGTTATCTGATCGCCGCCCGCCAGGAAGAGATGTCGCATTATCTTCTTGAGCAGTCCGTTACCGACGAGTCCACGCCTTTCACGCAGTTTTTCTATCCTCCGAAGATGTTCTCCGATGCCCAAACCACGCTCAACGTTCTGGTGACGCTTGAAGATGCATTTATCGCAGCTTATCTTGTGGGAGTGCGGAACTTCACCACGCGCAATCTGCGCGTGACTGCAGCACGCATCATGGGCATTGAAAGCGATCATCGCACGCTGGCTCGTGTCGTGGGCCCTGATGTGACTTCGGCATTTGGCGGCCCGATTCAATCCATCACGGGCATTCAAGGAGTTGCAGAGAGCTGCGCCCCACCGAACAATAACGGCTACGAGAGAACACTTTGCTGGACGTCGATCGATCAAGCGTTGACTGCACTCACACCTTTTGTGAGCTTGGCAGCAGCCAAAGCTGCCGGGTTCGATACCTCGCAAGCGTTCCCGTTCCAACCTTTTACTCCGACCCTACCCAATCCGCTTGGAGCTTTCGTATCTTTCAGCGGATGTTGAAATATTCCCCGGGCCCTCTCCCATGTCGAAGCGGGAGAGGGCCGCTTTGGGTGTGGCATGACATTCTGACGAAGACTTCGCAATGGGTGGATAATGACTGGCATCCTTATGTTGGAGGTCCGGTCATGCGAGTTGGCCGCGGTTTGAGGGGCGTGGTTGTTGTGGTGGGTTTGTTGGTTGGGGTTGCGGGAGCGCAGTTGATGCCTCCGCCGCCTACGATGCCTCCGGTTCCTTCGGCTCCGCCTGTGCCTTCGGGACCACCGATGCCTCCGATGCCTTCGCCGGGAGACAGTAGTGGGCCACCAGCGGATACATCCCAGCAGAAGCAATCACAAGGGCAGGGGAACAACAATGCCGGCGGCATGGGATTTGTGGGTGCGTGGTGCGCGCAGGGAGATCCGACAAAGCAGACTTCGATCAGCTACGACGGTGCGTTCTTCAATCTGAGGAATGAGAGCGGCGACACTTCAATTGGGAATCTGCAAGGGAACAATCAGATTCAGGCTCCGGGGTGGCAGTTTGTAACGGGGACTTTAGGCAGGAATGGGACGCAGATCAATTGGTCGAATGGGACCTTCTGGGCGCGGTGTCCGACGCCTGGTTATGGACACCGTGTGAGCTTGAATGGGAACTGGTATCCGAATGGGAACCGATCGCTGCAGTGCTCGATTCAGGATCGGCGTGGAAGCCTGATGCTGCAGAACGAGAGTGGACAGAGGGCTTCGGGTTCGTTCAATGGGAAATTTTCGATTGCGACGAACTGGCAGGGGACTGTGATTCATGGAACCCTTTCCCGCGATGGGAACCGGATCAATTGGGATAACGGGACCTACTGGGTGAGGTATCGGCTTTATACCCAATGATCGAGTTCCCGCCAGCTGATGCGCTCAAGAACTGCGTTGGCGATTTTAACAACAACTGAGTTGAAGCACGGCAACTTCCGGTTTGCCGACTATCCAGCCACAATGCGGGACCCTTATGGGGCAGGACCTTCAACACGAAACGCACAGCCTCCCGGGCAATCTATTTTTCCGCGGCGCAGCTCACGTGATCGTTCCAGTCCACGAAGGGCCCCTGAGGGTTGTCCCGCCACGCCCAAACGTGCATTTCGAAGAACGGCGGCAGGCCGTAACGGTTCGGGCCGTCAACGTACACCATCAGGTGACCCTCCACCTGCGGAGCGGAGTTTGGGGGAAGGGCGCTCGCGAGGATTATGAATTCGACGCCAACCAGCTTCAGCCCACCATTCGGTTGCGGCTCATAGATCAGCGCCTGCGGATGCATTGGGTCAATGGGTCCGTTCACCAGACTGCCGTTGACGTAGTGGATTCCCATGGCTCCATGGTCGGGGCCGCTTACGCAGCCGAGGGCAGGACTGTATCCAGCGGCAGTGGCTGCGCTGACGTTATCCACGTACTGCGCGGTGGCACTTCGAACAATCCCGACGAGTTTGTCCTGGACCACCTGTCCCTGCGCCAGAGGGAACGATGTAAGGGCGAGTAGGGCTGCCAAAAGCATTGTGAGATGCAATCGTTTCTTCATGTTGTGATTCTCCTTGGTGCTTGCTGGAAATGGCTCACCAGCGGCCGGCTGGGGCATGGTCCGAAGCGTGAGCTCTCGCAAGAACGTCCTCACTGTCGTTGGTTCCTGCCAAGGATGCAATCCTCGCGGCCTCCATCTTTCCCCAAAGTTTCCTCCATTGCTAAACGGTTGCGAATGCGGGGGATTGGGTTCGAACCAAGGCTAGGTGTGGTCGATGCGTGCTAGACTTGCTCACCTTGCTCAACCCGGGCGGATGTTTGCTATGCCTACCTCCCAGTCTGGCGTGCGCTTATTGCGTTTCGATAATTTCGAGTTGGACCTCCGCACTGGAGAGTTGCGCAAACAGGGGGTACGACTGCGGCTTCAAGGTCAGCCTCTGCAAGTCCTGGCCGCTCTGCTCGAGCGCGCCGGCGATGTGGTCACTCGCGAGGAGCTGCGAGCGCTGATTTGGACCACCGATACTTTTGTCGACTTCGACCATAGCCTGCACAACGCGGTTGCGCGCATTCGCGAGGTGCTCGCCGACTCCGCTGAAAGGCCCCGCTACATTGAGACGCTGCCTCGCCGCGGATACCGGTTTATCGCGCCGGTGGATGCAGGAGACCTTCCGGCCCCCTCTGGCGTTGCCGATTCCGCGCCGCCCGCCGGCCTGCCAGGCCACCTGCGGCTTATCAAGTCTCATGCCCTCCTGCTCGCCACGGTCTTCGCCGTCCTCGTTATTAGCATTGTCATCTGGCTGGCGCGCGCTGGTGGTGCTTCTACCAGCGCTGCTTCTCGCTTGAATTCCATAGCCGTTCTGCCCCTCGACAATCTTTCCGGCGACCCGTCCCAGGAATTTTTTGCGGATGGCATGACCGACCAATTGATTACTGACCTCGCCAAGGTCGGCTCGCTACGTGTCATCTCGAGAACTTCCGTCATGCAATACAAAGGCACGAGAAAGGGTCTGCCCGAAATTGCACGCGAATTGAACGTCGACGCAATCGTTGAAGGTTCGGTGATCCGTTCTGGTCAACGAGTGCGTGTTACCGCCCAACTCGTTCAAGCACGTACGGACCATCACCTATGGGCAGAGACATACGACCGGGATCTCGGCGACATCCTGAAGCTACAAGGTGAGGTGGCGAATGCCATAGCGGGGCAAGTCCGCGCACAACTCACTCCAACGCAGCAGGCTTTGATTCGCCGGGCCGCGGCGGTCGACCCAGCGGCATACGACGCCTATCTCAAAGGGCGTCTTTACTTTGTCAACGAGTTCACCAAACCTGATTCACTCAAGAAGGCACAACGCTACTTTGAAGAGTCCATCCAGAAAGATCCCAAGTTCGCTCTTGCTTACGCGGGGCTCGCAGATACTTACGTCTACCTGGCGTTTGCAGGAGCTTTGCAAAAAGATCAGGCCTACAAGTCTGCCAGGGAAGCATTAGCCAAAGCACTGGAACTGGACGATACCATCGGCGAAGCCCACGACACACTGGGCGTGCTGAGTTGGCGCTTTGACTGGGACTGGGACACTGCCGAACGAGAGTTCGACCGTGCTATCGCCCTGTCACCGAGCTACAGTTGCGCGCACGAAGATCGCGCAATTTTTCTGGCTTTTAGAGGCCGGCGCGCCGAAGCTCTGGACGAGATCAAGAAGATCGACCAACTCGACTACGGTTCCAGCTCCGCTAGCGTCGAGTCAATAACCTATTATGCGCTGCGGGATTATCCTCGCCTGATCGAAGCAAGCAAGAGGGGACTGATTTTGGACTCGCGGGATTCGTTTCAACATTATCTTCTCGGTGTCGGTTATGAAGGTGTGGGCGATCTTCAGCAAGCGATTCCTGAGTACAAGAAGGCAATTGAGATCTCATCCGGTTTTGATCTCGCCGCCGTCGCGCTGGCGCATGCCGATTCAGCATTAGGCAAAAAAGCCGAAGCGGAGAAGATTCTTCGCGATTTGGGGCACAAAAAAACATCCGCCTCGCCGTACACGATGGCAACCGTGTACGCCCTCCTCGGCGAAAACGACAAGTCTCTCGAGTTCCTTGAGAAAGCTTGCTCCGGAAAGTCTTTAGACATTACCTTGTTCCTACAAACCGACTTTGCGCTTGACGGCCTGCGTTCTGATCCGCGATTCCAAAGCCTTCTGCGGCGCATAGATTTGCAGACCCAGGCTCCGCTCGCGGCGGTTTATCCCGCCTCAGAAAGCGAGTTGCTAAAAGATTTTGCGTTGCTCTGAGATCTTCCACTCGTTGAGGTCGAGGTCGTAGAGCAGGACGCCTTTCCTGGTGCGGAGAGAGAAAGGATCGGAAGGATCGGGATGGGGCTGGAATTTTCTTGCGCCCGAGAAGACGAGCCACTGGCCGAGAAGCATGTTGAAGCTGGCGACGGTGGCAGGCTGCGACCATGTCACAAGGAGAGCTTGTCTTCTGATCCGGTCGAGGGTTTGAAAGAAAAGATCTCTCAGGCGCATGAAGCGGTCTGCGGCTTTCTTGGCGAAGAGGTCGAGACGAGAAGAAGCGAGTGCGCCAATGGCATCCTCGATGGTGAATTCGGCTCCGTAAAGAGGGGGCGGGTGTTTCTCGAAAGGGAAGAGATCGGTGAACATCTGCATGGTGTCGCTCAATCGCATGAAGCCGGCGGCGAGGGATTCTATTGTTGGGTTTTCAGGAAGGGTGTCGAAGGCTTCATAGAGTTGTGTGAGGTCGAGACGCTTGTGTTCTTCATCGAGGATGGAGGCTTCCGGGGTGCGGAGTTCGCGGAGGAGCGGTTCGATGAGAGGGTGCTCGAAGGACTGGTGGGCGAGCAATGCAGCCTGAAAGCTGTCCTGAGCCGGAAAGGCGCGCTCGTCCTGAACGATGACGAAATATTCTTTTGTGAGAAACCCAGCGATCAGGTCGTAGAACTCGCTTGACCAGGTGGATTTGGATTTGCGGATCGCGTTCGACCATATTTGTTGGTCGTCGCGCGAGTATGGGTCGGAGGCAGGGAAGTAGCCGACGTCCATGCCTGTTCGAAGCCATGCGTAGCTCTCGCAGGAGGCGAGGCGATTGTCGGGGCTCATGTCGGGGAATTCGTTGACGGTTATGAAGACGGGCTGGCCTTCCGTGCTGGTGACTAAGTTGCGACCCATGCCGTAATGGAGGAACTGATTGAGCGCGAAGGTCTGGAGGACTTCGTTATCTACATTGTCCATTGACGACTCCTTTCTCGACGAAGGAGAGCGGGAGTGGGTATAACAACTTCGGTTTGCAGACGCCGCTGTGGTCGGTACCAGCGGGGAGATTTTTGCAGGAGTGATCGCGCTGGTAAGGCTCTGAGGTGACGATTTTTTCGTCGTCGGCCCAGAGGATGTGAGCGCGGAAGCAGCCCATGGAGAGGTACTCGGTGTAGTCGTCGGTGGCTTTTCTGGCGGACGTGACGGGGGTGGCGATAGGTGCAAGACCGAGCTTGGCGGCGCTGATCCCGGTGATCGGTTTGATGAACGGGAGCGCAGAGATCAGGCCCAGGATGCCGCTGATGGATTCGCCCGCGATGGCGGGAGCGAAGAGGCGGAGGTCGGCTCTGAGAAGGCCTTTTGCTACGGGTTCGGATTTGCCGGTGCGATCGTGGAGGAGGCGATAGTTCTCGATGTCCTGATTGTGGCGAGCGGTTTCGAGGATGACTTTGCGGATGAGGAGTCCGCCTTCGGAGTGACCGACGAGGGTGATGTCTTCGTACTCGAAGTCGTCGGGTCTTTGCAGGCCGGTGAGTATGGATGCCATGGCGGGGTCGGGTTTGGGCCAGATGAAGTCGAGAAAATTCATCAGGGTGAGGGTGTTGCGCGAGATCTGCGAAAAGATGGACTGGCGTTCGTAATCGAAGAAGTAGAGGTCTACGGTCTCCCACCAGGCGCTGGCGGCCGCGGGGTTGTCGATGAGGCGATAAAAATCCCGCCATGTGTCGGCCGCTTTTCCGCTGAAGCCGTGTACGAAGACGACGGCCCGTTTGACGAGAGTGGAGTTTGCGCTGGAGAGCCACGCAAAGCTGGGTTTATGGCCCGGAATCCAACTGTAACGATGCGGGGGGCGTGTGCTCATGATGGTCCCTCTTCGATATCCAGCGGCAATCGCATTTTACGTGAGAACTGGCTGATGCGATTGCGGAACGCTGTTCGCAGATCAAAGAGGCGACTGGTTAGGGTTGGTAGACGGCGAGTTGGAGGGACTCTTTGAAGGTGGGCTTGGGGCGCTTTTCGGCGAGGTCGGTGATCATCTGGGACTGGAACCAGGCGTAGGCGGGGGTGGGGGCGAGCTTGTCGTAGTTGGTGTTGAAGTACTCTTCGAGGTCCTGACCCTGGGGCAGGGGAATGGTCTCGAACTTCTGGATGTCTTCGAAGTGCTCGACGAGGTGATTGGCGAGTTTGTTGTCGGTTTCGCGCCAGTAGGCGAGGGCGATGCGGTTGGCGCCGTATTCGAGGTCGTAGGGCATGCGGTCTTCGAACTGGTGGAGGCAGACCTGGGCCCAGTGGCTGAGCTCGTGGATGAAGACCCAATGGTGGATGCCGGATTCGAACTCGCGGCGCTCGTCCTCGCGGGTGGGGTTGGGGCCGGCGATGCGGTAGAAGGAGGATTGTTCCTGTGGGGATAACTGCTGCCAGAGAGGTGTGGTGAGGGTGTTGGCCTGGGAGTCGTAGTTGCCCCACGATTTTACGTTTTGCAGGATGAGTTTGGGCGGAGGGATGGGGCAGGCGACTCCAGCGGCAGAGAGCTTGGCGGCGAAGGCGTCGCGGAGGGTGGTGAGCTGGAAGGCTACGGGATCGGAGGCCACGTCGGATTGAGCAGCGGTGGGCTGGGCAGGGAGCACGATCGTGATGGCGAGGCTCGCGAGGATTGGCAGGAGCGGCTTCATGGATTCATTGGATGCTTTGCTTCACGATACTCCTGGGTTTGGGTGGGGCAAGGAAAATTTGCGCCGAGTTTGATGCGCCGCGGGATGGCATGCGAAACGGGTTTGGTAGGCTAGCGAGTGTCGATGAAGGGAGAGAAGTGTGATTGATGTACATCCCCCTACGGAACCCGTGCACGGCTGGCGGGACTTTCTTTTGCACCTGCTGACGATCACGATCGGACTCATGATTGCATTGAGCATGGAAGGATGCGTCGAGTGGCGGCATCACCGGCAGCTTGTCCGTGAGGCGACGACGAGTCTGCAGGGGGAGATCCGAACGAATTCGGATAAGACAGACGGGGCGCGCAATGATATTCAAAAGGAGAAAGAGGCGCTCAAGAAAGATGTTGAGGTGATGAACCGGATCATTGCCAATCCGAAGATGCCGAACCGTGAAGAAGTGACCGTGAGCTTTCGAATCAGGACGTTCGATGATGTGAGCTGGAGGACGGCCCAGTCGACTGGGGCGCTGGGGTATATGGACTACGAACAGGCGCATGAGTACTCGAACATCTACGATGACCAGTACGAGATTTACCTCGCCGAGCAGCAGGCGGTGAGGGATACGGTGATTGCGGTTGGGCCGTTTTTGAATTTGGAAAAGGATGCGGCGAATCCGACTGGAGAAGAGGCTGTCCGGGCTAAGGAGCACTTCGAGGTGCTGCAGGGGCAGTTGACGTACGTTGAGTCGCAGATCGTGACTTTGGAAGAGGAGTACAAGAAATACCTGGCGGCGCATCCGAAGTGAGGCGGGACTTATGCAAACGGTGTTGACGATTGCGGGGTTCGATCCGTCGTCGGGTGCGGGAGTGACGGCGGACCTGATGGTGTTTGCGGCGCATGGGCTGTTCGGGACTTCGTGCATTACGGGACTGACGGTGCAGTCGACGGTTGGGGTGCGGGGTTCGGCGGAGGTGGGCGCGGCGTGGGTGAAGGAGACGCTGGAGTGTCTGGTGGGTGATCTGCCGCCGGTGGGGGTGAAGATCGGGATGCTGACTACGGGAGCGACGGTGGAGGTGGTGGCGGAGTTCGTTGCGAGGTTGCGGGGTGATGGCGGGCGAGGCGTGCCGGTGGTGTTGGATCCGGTGTTGCGATCGAGCTCGGGCAGGGATCTGCTGGATGCGGATGGAGTGGGGGCGATGCGGAAGCAGTTGCTTCCGGTGGTGGACTGGGTGACTCCGAACCTGGAGGAGCTCGGAGTGTTGACTGGGCGGGTGGTGAGGCGGAAGGAGGATGTGCTGGAGGCGGCGCGGGTGTTGGCGGAGATGGGTGCGGGCGTGAATGTGGTGGCGACGGGGGGACATCTGATTCCGCCGGATGATCTCGTGCTTGTGAGCGATGAGGCGGTGTGGCTGGAGGGGGAGCAGATTGTGAGTCGCGCGACGCATGGGACGGGGTGTGCGTTTTCGAGTGCGCTGCTGAGCCGGTTGGTGCTGGGGGATTCGGAGGTGGATGCGGCGCGGCGGGCGAAGGAGTATGTGGCGGGGGCGATTCGGGCGGCGGAGTCGGTGGGGAGGGGACTGGGGCCGGTGAATCATCTTTGGCCGCTGCGGGAGAAGTAAGAGGAGTGCAGATTGCGGCCGCTGGTGTGGGTGGGCTGCGACTTTTGGGTGATGCTGATCGCGCGGTAGCCGATAGGGAGGTGGACGGAGGATTTAACGTTCATGGCTACAGCAGTGTTTCCGGGTACTCCTTTGACTCCCCAGCCGATTCTGGTTCCGCACCGCAAGTCGAAGCACTTTCCGAGCCTGTCAGCGGGTAGGGCGGTCTCAAGTGTTGGGGACCTGACGATCCATCGGATTACAGAAACGCACCATGGGAGAACTCTACTGACGCTGGGTCATGCGGCGGAGCACCTGGCTAACTCGCAGAGATATTCGACGCGGAAGATGCATGGGGATGCGGAGGCGGTTCACCTTTTGATGGCGGCGAGCCGGGCGGTGTTTGAGGAGTATGCGGCGCGGCCGTCGGTGAGGCGGCGACTCGAGGATTGGGTTGTCGAGCGAACGGTAAGGGCAGTGGAGAAGGTAGCGGCGCACGTCTGATAATCGGGAAAACCGTAGTTATGGGGTTCCTGCTAGGCTTGAGGTATGGCACTTCGGCTGGTTTTGAATGGGCAGACAAGGGAGTTTGAGGGGCTGGAGAGTTTGGCCAGCCTGGAAGAGTTACTGGGGGAGCTTGGGGTGAAGGGTGACCGAGTGGCGGTGGAACGGAATGGGGAGATTGTTCCACGGGCGCTTTGGGCCGGGACGATGGTGGGTGAGGGGGACCGGCTGGAGGTAGTGCACTTTGTTGGTGGCGGAGTGCAGTAAGTGGTTCGGCAACCGTCGGATGCCCGTGAATCTTCATGTTGTTTGTAGGGGTTCAATGTGGATGCTGGACAATCATTTAGTTGAACGGACGGGGTTCACGAGGTTGCGATGCTTGTCCTGGCGCGACTATACATAATATGTGTT
This sequence comes from uncultured Acidobacteriaceae bacterium, assembly GCA_963841335.1. Taxonomy (GTDB): domain Bacteria; phylum Acidobacteriota; class Terriglobia; order Terriglobales; family Acidobacteriaceae; genus Edaphobacter. The sequence goes on from CAWJCF010000002.1 coordinate 1,180,024, forward strand.
ATCGGACACGGAGGTAGTTAGCGTGCTGTTGCTTCTCAATAGCTCCAAGTACCTTTAGCACAGCAACACAAGTCCTTTCTTCTGTTTGGATGAGTAGTCGTCGCCGGGGCTGGGGGAAAGTGGGAATCCCGCGCTCTTTGCGGGATTTCCAAGCATGGTGGGAAAAGTCCGCTTTTGGACTTTTCCCACCATGCGTCTTTTCCACAGCCCGCTTTTCCGGCAAAATCGTGTTTTCGCAAAAATCATGTGAGTTTCGGCCACTGTGAGAGGATCTCCATGCTCACCAAGGTGCGCGCCACCGCCTTTCCAGCCTTTGGCGGCTCGATGTTGGTCGATCCTTTGGGTGTCCCAAGGTACTGGGCCACCGTTTGGGCGTCGTTCCTTCCGGCCGACCTTGCACCCTCAACCTTGGGCAAGAAGCTAACCCATCTCGATAGCTTCTATCGGCAATCCGACCATTTGTTGGGTCTTGGAGGGCTCGATGGTGCGCTTGCTGACCTGAATGTGGAAGCGCTGTGTAGCGCGCTAGAAGCTTATTATCTCAGCCTGAGGAACCGGGCCAACGTCACTCCGGCCACCGAAGAACGGTGGCAAGCTGCCCTCCAGTTCGTGATTGAAACAGTTCAACGTCTCACACGCTCCTCGCTCGCGATGCAGCAGCTGGACTCGTTACGTGACCGCTGCTGAATGTTCAACTGCTGAATTCCCACCTTCACATCGGAAAGAGACCCAGGCCCGAGCGTATCCGGTCGCTACCGGCCGAAGTTGTCGAGGCTCTATATGAAATGCTCGATCCAGAATCTCCATCCAACCCATTCGTAGGTGCGTCTTCACGCTGGCGCGTGTTCACGATCTTCATGCTGCTGTTGCATCAAGGTTTACGTCGAGCAGAACTTCTAATTTTCCCTGTGGACTGTATTAAGAGTGCCTTCGACCGTAAGCAACAGCGAGTTCGTTACTGGATGGACGTTCGGTACAACCAGTACGAAGATGAAGACCCACGATACTCGACACCGCGTATAAAGAATGCTCCCTCTATTCGCCAGATACCTGTGAGCAAGCCAACCGCGCTGCTCGTTCAAGAATACGTGATGAGCTACCGCGGAAAGCAGGACCACTCGTTCTTGATCAGTTCGAGAAACCGGAGACCACTCTCGGCCGAGGGGATCACGAAGATGTTTCAGAAGATCACTGCTTCCCTGCCCAAGCATCTGCGGAGGCTCCTTGTGGATATGACAGGAGAAGACTCCATTAGTGCTCATCATCTCCGCCACACCTGCGCAGTCGTTAGGCTCAACCAGTTACTCGCCTCCGGCGTTGAAATGACCGATGCTCTGGAACGAATACGTCCTTTTTTTGGATGGGTTCGCGATTCCGATGAGCCGTTGCGATACGCTCGTACGGTATTCGAAGATCGCCTCGCCTCAGTGTGGAACGATAGCTTCGATGAGCAGATAGAGGTCCTCAGAAACCTGCCGACGAGGCTCAAATGAAAGCCAGGCAACAACGCAAATCTCTTGAAGCAATTTTGACGAATATTCCTCCGGCACCTGCGGTCGTGCACTACTACGATGATTTTTCCGACTCCTACGGCGAGGTGACGCACGCGGGAACTTCCGACCGATGGCAACTTTCTTTTGATGGCCGGTGCGTATCTTTAGATTTTCTCGACATTGACGTCAACTTGCGAGATCTGATCAAGGTTTGGTGCTCTGCCATATTGGCACATTTGTCCCCCATCTCGACCGAGTATTACTTCCACAGGATTAGTTCACTTCCGGCTGATCGGCTCATTCGCCTTTTGACCTGCAAACCTCATGATGTTAGATCAGAATGGAAACAATGCTACTCAACCGGATTTAGCTATGCTCAACTAGCCTCACTCAAGAGCCTCCTTACCTATATGTGCGAGGTTCACATTGGATGCTGGCAACCTCAATGGAGCGACCTGGTCTCGCAGTTGCCGCTTCCCAAGGTCGACAAGTACGCCTCAGTCCGGACGGGAGATGCATTTCTCTCCGTCGATGAACAGGCCGCAATTGTTCGGCATATTGACGATGTATGCGCTGAAATCGAGTCAAGACGTGCCATGGTGACCGACGGCTTGGGTCGTGGAGTAACTTCGCCCAAGTGCGAGTTGCTGGGTACTGCGAGCCAGGCGAGTGAATGAGTTCGTCTTCCCGAAGCGATTCGGTGCGCCCTGATACTTTGAGCTGACGCAGCTTCGGGTTCGTGAGGCGCACGAGCTTGATATCGCGAAGCGTTCGCAGTTCAAAATACTCCCACGTCTCAACTTGCGATCTCATGATTTCCGGAGTCTGAACGTGAGGTACCGCGTGGAAGACGCTCTCTAGAGCCGCTGCCTCGTACGAGGTCGCGGCATAAATCGTCGGGACGTTGTCGCCAGAATTATCCGGGAATGGATTGAAGCGGGCTCCATCCTTGTCGATGGTCCAGTCTTTGCCGAAGTTCGGATTGAATGAGTTCGGCGGATACACTATCGCAGGAGGAACGGTTATGCCACGGAATCGCGTCAGCAGCGTTCCGGCCGGAATTACTTCGGGTTGAGGAAGTGCCCCTTTCGGTGATCCAGGGGCACTCGGACAGACTCTCTTAGAAGGCATCGGCCGGGTGTGCGAAAGCGTGGGCTAGAGAGACCACACGTTCGGGTTTCGATTTGAGAAGATCCACCGGAAGCTTCCCATCCAAATACGTGTTCGGACTCGTAAAGAAGAAAGCAAGATCCCATCCTGTGAATGAAGAAGGCATCTCTTTCAAAATGTCAGCAATCGCAGGTATTGGCTCCCCATCCTTGAATTGGAATCGTGGATACAGCGTCTGATTTTGAAACCGAACTGCAAAGATCTTTTTTTCGTTTGTCCATCGTGATGCAATGGCAGATCGATTCTTCGCAGAATTCCCTACTTCATCAGCAACTTGAGGTGCGGAAAGTCCCCCGTATCGCTCGATAAATTTCTCTCGCCAAGCACGAGATTCGCGGTCTATCCCCTCAAGAGAATGCTCCTTCTCTACTGGCTCAGTCCCAATACCGACTCGCGCTACGAGTGGAAGTTCACGTACCTCTTTCGGAAGAGGCTCAAGCCCCAATCCCGTAACCGTATCGAGTTGAAAGTGAGACAGGAAGAGATAAATGCCTTCCTCCGGAACGAAGCTATTTTGAAACTGCTCCATACTGGTACATCCTCGATAAAACCGAATGCCATTTGTATCGACGAATCGTATCGTTTGGGCTTTCTCAGCGTTTGACCCAACTCTTCGTCTGATCGAGGTTTTACTCATTTCATGCCAACTCTTCCTCGCGGCAACAATCACAGAGTTCATCACGGACAAATGATCGGGCTGATGGGATGATCTATGTTTAGCCCGAAGGATCACTCCATAGACATTCTTGCTCCCATGCGGTTTGCATAGAACGTCCTTCACCGTACCAATTGCCTTTTCGACTGGCGTCGTTGCGTGCCCGGTTGAAAGAATCATCTCGGCGCTCAGGTTGGATGTCATAGCCACCTCCGTGCAGTTCACATTTATCATGATATTCATGTTTTTCATGATTTTCAAGCCCCAACCGAAAAGAAAAAGGGCCCTTTGAACGGAACCTCCATGACAGAGGCTCAAGGCATTTCGTTTCTGCATCTTGTAGGCAGTTGTCAGGGTTAGGGGTTTTGTATACCGATTCGCGGCTAAAGACACCCAATCAATCAAGTCCATCGGATGGGTGGGCATAGCGCTCCCGTCGTCTGGCTCCACGCTGGGTGTCGGGGTGTTGCGTCACGGTTGAAAATCGGCGCAACAAAAACGCCTGTTTCGCGCGCGCAGCAGGCGCGACGGCATAAGACAGAATAACTGGCTGCATTAGCGTAGGTTAGTTGCGCAACAGATCGCCCTAACTACCTAGAATCGGACGTTGCGTAATCGAGGCAATTTGTTCGAGTTTTCGGGCGGCGACGCATTTCCTCTTACTAATATGGGTAGGAGTCGTCTTATTCTCTGATAAGTCAGAGTGAGGTATTTGTTCGTGTTGCGAGCCTGGGTCCTCCGCTTCCTTCAGCAATCGTGGTTTCCGAGGACTCTCTTGGCCGAAATGCGGCTTTCTTCCCTTCTTATTGCAGTTGTGAGATGGATTTCCGCGGCGCTACTTGTGGGTGGCGCATGTTTGACCGCGCAGGCGCAATCTTCGACTTCGACCAATATCTCTGGGGGGTCGGCGGCGACTTCGACGGTTGTGCCGAGCACAGTGACCGGCGTGGTGAAGAATGCGGTTACCGGGGGGCCGGTTTCCCGGGCGTTGGTGCGACTGAATGACCGGGCGGTTCTGACGGACCATGATGGTAACTTTAGATTCGACCAAAACGTGAACTCCTCGGCGAATGTAATGGTTAATAAACCAGGTTATTATGCCGGGCTTGAGATGCAGGACTCGGAGAATCTTTACCTGCAGGGGGTGCAATTGGGAGTCCCCTTGGAGCTTCGGTTGTATCCAGAGGCGATCCTGACCGGGACGGTGCTGGGGCCGGACGGGGTGCCGCTGTCGAGGATTGCGGTGAATGCGCAGCGGAAGTACTACGACGAGATGGGACCTCGTTGGATGCAGGTTGGCCAGGATCAGACGGACGCGCATGGAAACTTCCGGATACCTGTGCAAGGTGGGGAGTATCGGATTCAGACGCGGTATACGCCGCTCGATCGGACTACGGGAGAAGCCGTGTTGCCTGTGATGATTACAGGCGATGGTTCGCCTGGTACTTCAGAGGCGTTTCGGGTGAGGAGCGGTGAGGAGCGGCACTTTGAGCTGCGGCCGACGGTGAGTCCGACCCATTTTGTGACGGCTTCTACTGGATTTGGGGGTGGGGGTGGCGATTTTGTGAGGATTTCGGCGAGAGCCAGCGATGGGAGTCTGCTGCAGGTGAATCCGCAGCGAAACGGCGGGACGGGAGAGACAAAGATTCAGCTTCCCCAGGGGACGTTTACCCTGACGGCGACGCGCGGGAACGGCGATACGCAGGAGGAGGCGGAGACTCGGGTGACGGTGCAGGATCACGATATTTCGGGGGTGGTGCTCCAGTTTGCGCCGGTGTCTTCGATTCCCGTGGAGTTGATTGTGGAGAGTTCCAGTACGTCTGATAATGTGCTTGCGCCTAGCCTCACTCAATTTGGGTTGACCTTGCAGAGCGATCAACAGGATCCGGAACGAGGCGATTCGATGATTCGGATGATGCCGCGGAAGGACCAGAGCTATGTGTTTACCGCACCTCCGGGGACCTATCGGCTGGAGGGGCGGGATACGGGGACCTGGTTTATTAAAGGTGCCTCGTATGGGGACTCGGATCTGCTGCGGCAAGAGCTGGTGGTGGTGCCGGGTGCTGGAGGAAGTCCGATCCGCGTAACGGTGAGTAATGCTACTGGGAGTTTGCAGGGGACGGTGAATTTGAAGGGGAACCCTTCGTCGGCGTGGATCTACGTGGTGCCGACGGGACCGAGTGTGCAGGCGGTGATGAGCTTGCGTAGTGGGTCTTCGGGGAGTTATACGGCTGCGCATCTGCCTCCGGGAAGCTACCAGGTGGTGGCGTTTGAACGAAGGCATTCGGTGAATTACCGGGACCCGGCGAGTCTGGCTGCTTATAGTAGCTACGTTCATTCGCTGACGGTGAATGCGGGAGATAAACCTACGCTGAATCTGGATGCGGTGCCGGTGACGGAGGTGACTCCGTGAGGCGGCTTGGGTGGATCTGGGTTGCAGCGGTTTGTTGCGGGGTGGGTTGGGCGCAGACGGCTCCTCCGAATCAGAACAAGCGCGAGGCGAAGCTCGCGTCCGGCGTGCGGTATGAGATTACGGGAGTGGTGGTGAATAGCGTGAACGGGAGTCCTGTGGGCCACTGCCGTATGACGGCGAGTTCGGTTGGCCAGCCGGGGGCGGTGGGTAGGTTTGGCGGGAACCGCCAGTTCCCTGCCCCGTCGAATGATGGAATTGATTGCGACGATCGTGGACGGTTTACGGTGACGGTGCCTTCGGCGGGGGCGTGGCGGTTAATGGCAAGTGCGCGGGGATTTGTGGGCGCTGCGTATGACCAGCATGATCAGTTTTCGTCGGCGGTTGTGTTAACGGCGGACGCTCCTGCGAAGGAGCTTGTGTTTCGGCTGAGTCCGGAGGCGACGATTACGGGCGTGGTGCTGGATGAGGCAGGCGAGGCGGTTCGGAATGCGCAGATTATGCTGCAATCGGTTCCGACGCAGGTGGCGGGTGGGGTCCAGCCAGCGGGTGCGATGCGCGGCGCGGGGCGGACGGATGACCGTGGAAGATATGAGCTGTCGAATCTTGCGCCGGGAGACTACCGGCTGAGTGTGACGGCGCAGCCGTGGTATGCGGCGGTGGCACAGGTTCAGCGGGTAGGGGCGACCACCGACACTTCGGGGCTAGATCCTTCCCTGGATTTTACGTATGCGCAGACGTGGTTCCCGGGAGTGGATGATCCGGCGCGAGCTGAGGTGATCAAGCTGCATGCTGGTGATACGCGCGAAGCAGATTTCAACATGATTCCGATTCCGTCGATTCATTTGCGGATATTGGTGCCGCCGCGGGTGCAGACGGTGGTGAATACTGCTGCCGGTTCGCAGAGTGGACCACCACCGCCCGCTCCGATACAGGTGCCAATGGTGCAGAGATTGAGTCCGGGGGCTTTTGGGGGCGGATTCGTGCAGACGAGTGCGCGCTTCGACTCGGATGGCCAGGTGGATGTGGGTGGGCTGACGCCGGGGACTTACCAGGTGAGGCTGATGGGGCCGAATCAGGATGGACGGACGGCGTTGGTGGAGGTAACTGCGAACTCGGTGCGCACGGTGGATATGAGCGCGCCGTCGCGGGATATGGCGCGGATTACGGTGCATGTGGATGGCTCGGCCGCGGACCCGGCCGATGAGCCGAGCGAGGGAGAGGGACGAGGGCGGAACTTCGGAGTGCAGGTTTCGCTGATTGATGTGGATACGCGGCGTGGGAGCTTTTCTACGATGACCGGTCAAGGGCCGATGAACGGAGGACGGCCGGGGCAGAGGGATCCGAATGCGGATCGCGTGATTGAGGCTCCGCCGGGACGATATGAGGTTGTGCTGCAGGGACGCGGAAATGTTTTTCTTACGGGGCTTGCGGCCAAGGGCGCGGAGACGGCGGGACGGTATGTGACGGTGGGTGCCGGGGAGTCCGCGCTGACGGTGCATACGGCTAGCGGGCGCGCGAGTGTGAGTGGGTTTGCGAGGATGGATGGCAAGGCGGCGGTCGGCGCGATGGTGCTGCTGGTGCCGGTGACGATCGAAGATCCGAATTCGATTACGGTGCTGCGGCAGGACCAGACAAATACGGATGGGAGCTTCGATATTGCGAACGTCATCCCGGGACAGTACATCCTTATGGGGATCGACCATGGGTGGGGTGTGAACTGGGGTGATGCGTCGACGCTGCGGCGATATTTGATGCAGGGTGTTCCGCTGGAGCTGAAGTCTTCCGCGGTGGTGAAGCAGAATGTCGAGGCGCAGAGCCCTTAGGGGCGGCCTTCGGGCGAGGGCTGAATTGTGTTAGATTCAAAAAGGCCCGCAATACCACGGAGAGATGGCCGAGTGGCTGAAGGCGCACGCTTGGAAAGCGTGTATACCGCAAGGTATCCAGGGTTCGAATCCCTGTCTCTCCGCCACACATTTATAATCAATAACTTACATGCCTGGCTGCGCATCGGGCTACGGATAATGGGGATCGTTCGCTCCTGATCGGTATTTCCTTTCAGGAGAAATCGAAATGAAATCCCCCCGTTGTCGCCTGAAGTTACGTGTCCGTCTCCTGACGGACGGCGTCTACAATCTGCGTTACCTCAAAGGGTCCCGGCGCGTGTGGGAGATGTCGCGTTTTGCTTCACCAACGCCGCGCCAAGCCGGTGTGAGCCTAGACATCAGATCGCCGCTCGGCTAAGAGTGTCGGCCGTTGCAACAGGCGTTCAGATTTATTGTCGATTCCGATCCGGCCGTAAACTCGTTGTCAAATAGCGGACTCATCCTGAGTGGTAAACAGCAATGGAGCCGTTTTCGGCGTCGGCTCAGCTCTCAGTCTTAAGACGTTCATTACGCCATTTATCGCTCAAAGATTTACGCCAAATAATTCTCAAAGGCAACACATATACCTTCTTTACATGTTTCAGAGTTTACTGGGGTGAGAAGTACGGACCTGATCCGACTCTGGAGGAAGTAGCAATGAAATCGATCACTCGTTTTGTCACAGCAGTGGTGGCAGTTATGTTAACGGTCGCCGTACTGTGTCCCGCGCAGGACGCCAAGCCGAAGGACCTGGGCAATGGGTCGGCGTTCAATGGCAAGAAGCTCGAGATGAAGGACAACGGAACGGTCGCTTACCTCCTGTCTTTCACGGCGGGGAAAGAGTTCGAGGCCACCACGGACGGCGTGAAGAATACCGACGTGCACCTTTTCGTCTACGACTCCACCGGCGCGGAAGTCGCTAAGGACGACTCGTCCGGACCTAAGTGTTCGGTTAAGTTCACGCCGGAGCAGGATGGGCAGTACAAGTTTGTCATCAAGAACGCCGGCGGCACCAATACGGTGACCTTCAACGTAAAGGTCGCCAAGTGATGACTCGCCGCTTGTCGAGAAGACACTAGATCCGCGCTAATTGGCTTTCGAAAAGCTGCGGACCATCGTCATGACGGCGATCCCTAAGCCTAGATCCCGCGAAAGGTTCAGCGAGATTGCTACCCGGCACCAGGTCGTCACGCTGCAAAGCAGAGACGGCCTGGTGGAGGGAAGATCGGATAATGAAGCGTCGAGTGTGCTCCTAGGTGTCATGTCAACTCATCGCAACGTGCGCGATGAATGAAGTAGATTCTCATTCCGTTGGACATCTCAGTTGATCCAGGTGGCGCGTTGCGATGTCTCTTCGAAGGTAGAAACCCCATTTGTCCGGCATACCGACATCAGAATCCGGCACATAGCAGTAGGCATACTCCCCCGTTATTTTGCTATTGGATAAAAGATAGGGAATATGGCTTAGGGAATTCGCTCTTGTCTCCGGGCGAGTGGGGTCGATTGGACCGCCTGGGACGATCGCTTGCGGATTCCACTTATCCAGGGTTTTGTTGACGTCCCATTTGTTGTGCCCAGGCATTCCGCTCTTGACTTTGAGCGTTGCAATCGATTCATCCGCTACCCCATCGAAGTCGGCGATTTCGAATCGAGGCAGATCGTAGCTCACGCCGAGAACAAAGAATCCGATGGAGCCGTCCGAGGGCGCCAGATTGCTTGCAATCCATTGCGAAATGAAAAATTGTTGCGCGAACTTTGACTCATAGAACGAATTCTGCGAGATGACAGCACTCTCGTGGCGTTGCGCAATCAGAGAAGCGAAACTGCCTACGACGACTACCGCCATGAAGGCCAGGAGAGCGCGAAATCCCGTCGTTGCGTACGGAGAGGGCGAAGCTGAAGGCTGACTGCTGTAGATGGGGGCGATTTCCAGCAGTTCTTTCAGCCCATGTTTGGAAGAGGAGAACAACGGGGGGGATGAAACGGCGATCAGGGCAGCCACTCCGCATACTGGCGACCAAATCATTCGCGCGCCGCTGAGATAGTCACTGTTATACAAGGCGATGGCCGTCGTAACCAGGCAGCAAGTGATAACGATGAGGCCTTTTGCCCCAGGCATCGTGCGTGAGAATGCGAAATAGAAGACGGTCAACATCACCAGGAGCGTCAGAGCGCTGTAGGAGAGGATTCCATTCGCAACGATGTATTTGAGGATGTAGCCAAGTGAGGGTGCGGCGCCGAACTTGAGTCTCGCGGTCGTCGGTGTGAGATGGCCAAACTGGTGGAGATTGAGGGCAAACGCGGCACCTGCCAGCAGAATGTACGGGGCTGCTCCGAAGAGGATGAATTGGCGGGTCCTCGAGGACGACAAGAAAACGACCGCGAGAATTCCAAGCGAAATGATGAGGCCGTCTGGCCGGAACAACGTGCCGAGAACCAGAAGAAAGGACACGGCGAACATTCTGCGGGAGGTCATTCCGGGTTTCAAGGACAAGGCGGTTGCGAATGCCAGGGAGAATCCCTGGAAAAGGTGATCCCAGCCGTTGAGAGCGAACGTGAGGTGGGTCGAGGTAGACAGGAGCAGCAACACGAGAAGCAATGCGTTGGTGGTGGATCTTGAATACCAGACGATGACCGCCGCTGTACCCGCGACAGAAAAGAGGCCTAACAATGCATAGAAAACAATGGCGACGTTTGGTCGAAGCAACTTCAACAAAGAGGCAAACAGATATGGAGCGATATAGGACGTTGATGGCTGAGCTACATCAATCCGGTTGAACGCTGGTATACCTCGCTCAAGGAGGATATAGCTGGATCTGAGGGAGATCATAACGTCGTCGGAGAGGCGAACGGGCGAGGTGAGGAGATGTCGCGGCGCTCCAGGCTGAGACGTGCGGGCAAAGCCATAGATGTCTGGCCAGGTCGCGCATGCCACTGTGAAAATACATGCGAAGGCAAACGTGAGGACAGCCGCAAGTCTTTTGTCGTTTGCGACGCGAGGGAGACTCAAGACCGGGTTGTTTTCGCTTTTCACAGTAAAGCCCCTGAACGTCTTTTAGCGAAGATGGTTGCGCCAGTTCTCGCCTGCATCCCTGAGGTATCGTTAGCGGGAGTTAATGAACTTTATTCGATGCGGAGTACCCAAGTTGTCATGGAAAGGTCATTCATAGGGGCTGTCGTCGAGGAGAGCAGGTGAACGGATACGCTATCGACTCAAAGCGCCCGCAGCATATTCCCTTCGATGACTAACGACATTTAGGTGACATCTTGCCTCTGGTATCAGGTTAAGCTTAGGAGCATTTCAGCACCCCCGATGTACTGATGATTCCCCGAACCCAGCGACTGTACTCGCCGCTATGCATTTCGTTGTGTCAATGCATGGCGGCAATTCAGATGCGCAATGCCCCGCAGCTTTTGGCGAGGCGAGTGTCTTACCAGCTAATCGATCTAACGTACTCAAGGATCAATGAAGTCTTCGTCGAGTTTCTTCATTAGGTGCATCTCTTCGTTCGCTTGGTGCTTGCCCTCTCCTCTGTCCTTAAAGGACAAGCCCAACAATTCTCTCTGCCCACCCCACCATGTGACCGACATAGTGCGGAATGGGACTGCGAGACAAGCTGCTTTTCAAGTGTCAGAGGTCTGCCCCTTGAAAAAAAAGAGTTGGGCTTTGGGAATAGTTACCTGCGGAAGCAGTTGTACTAGAAAGAATCTCTCAGCCTGCTTCCTTCGGATTCAAATGAAAAACGTTAAGTGCGCCCCGAGTCTTTGTCTTTCAGTCTTGCTCGCGATATTCGCGACCACCGTTTGCGCTCAGACTCCTGTGAAGCCTTGGCTGATCCGCGCAGTGGTGATCGTGACGTCCGAAGTCGGCAAAGACACTGGCGATACTCCGGGCGAGTACCAGTTCTGGGTTGAGCGAGAGCATCTGGGTGAGGTGCTCGAATTCCCTGGCGGCCCGAACCTGCCGGAGGGGCAACATCCGTTGCGCACGAACGAGGACCACACCATTCTCGGGATGCTGAGCGGCGCAACCCTGGCCAATGCGACCGCGAGCACGATGTTGCTTGGGCTCGATCCACGCTTCGACTTGAGTCATGCATACATTCTGATCAACGGCGCCGCGGGCGTCGATCCGAGTTGGGGCTCGATTGGATCCGCTGCATGGGCCCGCTACGTCCTCAGCGATGTGGCTCGCGAGATAGATGCGCGCGAGATGCCCAAGGAGTGGTTGTATGGCTGGCTCCCAATTTGGGCGCGCGAGCCAAATCAGCGTAATCCGCGTGCGCCGCGCCAGGGCGACCTCTCCGATCTCTATCCGCTGAACGAGAAACTCGCGAACTGGGCTTACGAGCAGACCAGGGAAATCAATCTGGGCGATGACACAGAGTTGAAGGCGTTCCGCGCGGAGTACGTCGGCTTTCCCAACGCTCAGAGGCCGCCTTTTGTCGCCCTGGGCGACACGTTCGCCTCAGACGTCTTCTGGCACGGCAGGATCATGACTCAGTTTGCTGAAGACTGGGTACACCTGTGGACTGACGGCAAAGGTATCTTCGCCATGACCGATATGGATGACGCCGGCTTTATGGCGGCGTTTGAGCGGCTCGGCCGAATGCACCGCGTCGATCCGCAGCGAGTGATGGTATTGCGGGCCGCGTCAAACTACTCGATGCAGCCGCCTGGGCATGATGCCGTTCAGTCGCTGACCAGGTCGTATTCCAACGGCCGAATGGCAGCGGAGTCGGCGTGGCGTTGCGGGTCGACTGTGCTACATAGAATCCTGGCCGACTGGCCAAACACTTATGAGCGTATCCCGGAAGGCGTTCCCATAGGTGAGCGAACTCAATACTCCGCGGCCAAACCCGATGCCTTAGGCCAGATTCGAGAGCTTTGGTTTGAATATGCCCGAGGCAGGACGCGGGAGCTTTTGTTTGTCTTCGTTGTGTTCGTGGTGGGACTGCTGCTGGGCATCGCTTTGAACCGGCGCATCTCGCGCATACCGCGGGCCAATCGCTCGAAAACCGTACAAGTCGCGGACTAACCCCAAACAGGGTAAGCGCTGGAATTCACCCCACCGTTTACAGCATCTCGATGGGCGAGTTCCTCACCAAGCCGAAATGATCGATGTATTTCTGAAACTCGCCGCTACCAGGCTGCAGTGGTGGACCCCAAAATACGCCTCACCGCGCATATATACCGGGTACATGCAGGCATTCGTGAGGCGGTGGCGTTTTCCCAGTTCGATGGGACTGGCCGCCTGCAGCAGCAACCATTCGTTTCAATGGCCTTTAAGTCCATCACCAAGTCTGGATCCGGTAGAGGTTGCGGCGGGTATTCAGCCGGGTATAGGCGTAGGCCGAAGGATTCACGGCTGACTCCACCTCCCAAGGGATTGCGGTGATCGTCTTCAGGTTCGTTATGTCTTCGATGCCTGTGATTGCAGGTGAAATACTGGGAAGCCCGGAGTCACGCCTCGCCGGCAACGCGTAGGAGCCTTCCTTCACCTGCGGGAAGCGGAAGTAGACGAATCCTCCGCTCGTGTCCCAACTCATCAGGCAGTTTCCGGTGCACAAGGTTACCGTCGTAGTTCCATCCACTGCAAACGCTTTGGTTGCGCCCAGCAAAATATGCTCTTCGTCGCCGGAGCCTGGCGTCTCGGCAGTAACCCACCGACCGTCGGGGGAGATCGAGTAGATATCAAAAACTCGTTCCGGAGATATCTTTCGGCGGGCACTGCCATCGGTTTTCATGCGATACAGGAAGTTCACGCCGCCTTCGGTTGCACGGAAGACCAGGTCGCCGTCGGGCAGCAACAATGGGGCGTCTTCGGCAACAGCAGAGGAGATGCGTATGGGGGACGAGCGACGGCTGGTCGGGGCAACCCATATGTTCGAACGGCTGCCCTGGTCGCTCATGGTAAAAGCAACCTCTTTCCCGTCTCGCGAAACTGAGTAGTCCTGCATCGGGTAACCCGGCAGGACCCTCTCCACCTTTCCGGTGCCCAGGTCCTTAATCCACAGCTCCTCGCCATGCGTCTGGCCGTTGGACATCAGGAAGTAGAGACTGCGACCGTCGGAAGAGAGGAGACGGAGGAGATCTGGTGGTCTCCATCCTTGTCGTGCATCCACACGGTGCGGTCCTGCGAGCCAACGGAGGTCAGTGGCAAAACGGCACGATGGTCGAGCTGCCGAGGCTGCGGAATCAAGCGGGCACGGAAGGCAATAACGGCTTTGCGCGCCAGAACAACAACTTCGGCATGGTAGCCGGAACGGCGGAAAACGGCGAGAGGGACTCGACTTGTCCAGGCGCGTCCATTTCGCCGCAGACCATACAGTTCAAGCCGGTCATCTGGACAAAACCCTTTCCTTTATCGCAGGCGCAACTCCAGGAGCTTCCCACGGTTAACGACGATTCCGACGGCATTGCCTTTGCGATCAATGATCTCCGCCAGGCTGTGGGCGCCAGCGGACCTTGCGGACCGTTCAATGTGCTTTTCCAGAACAATCTCACAGCGATCCATGCTGTTCTGTGGCAAAACAACAAAGCGATTGACCTAGGCAATCTAGGCGGAGACGGAATGTTTTTCGGAATCTTCGCCGAAGGCCTCAACGATCTTGGGCAGGTTGTGGGAACTTCCGACACTGCCCACGACCAGAGCTTTCATGCCTTTCTTTGGCAGCAGGGGCACATCACCGATCTTGGAACTGTGGCCGGTGACTCGTTCAGCGCAGCCGTCGCCATCAGCAACAGCGGCATGGTGCTTGGAATTTCCCTCGACGCGAGTTTCAACCCGAAGGCCGCCCTGTGGCGCAACGGAACCGCAACCGATATGAATACTCTCGTTCCTCAAAACACCGCTTTGTACCTGCAGTCCGCATGCTCCATCAACGCCAAAGGCGAGATCATCGGGTTTGCGGTTTTGAAAAGCAACCGCAGTGAATCTCACACCTACCTGGCGATGCCGGTCAAGGAGTCCGACGACAAAGACTGAGCTACGCAGGCTCGAGCAAGGGAGGTGGAGGGCCAGCCCGGTTTCAGCGTTTCGCTCAACCATGCAGACGCAAGACCGGCTAGCCCTCGCAGGATCGCCAGAATGCGGTGCCATATCCCTAGCCATGGTTCGAGGGGGTAGATTTTGGGATACTTTGTAACTTCTTGTCAGTAATATATCGATAATAAATTGCTTGCAGATCGATATGAATCCCGTCTCTGCGACGCTTTACAATCAAAAACTTGGACATAGATGAGACCGACGCTGATACTCTTTTGGGAGATCGGCATGAATTTGCGCGTGAATCTGACTGCTCCTCTGCATAGACCTTGGAGCAGCCAGCCAAGAACTCTTCAATTGATCGCTTATAAATTTCTGCCGCCTCGACGACTCCGCGGTCAAGCGCAGGTTAAACGAATCCATGGTATGAATCCTTGTCTGCATTCCTGCGTCGAACGTCATTAACGAATCAGTGGATCACGCGCATGAAATTTACAACAAGGCTTTCAGAAAGGTGCCAGGGCGTCTGGTCGAGAAAAGCTGAGGTCTACAGGGTATGAGCATAGATACCACGGAATCTTTGCGGATGTTCCTCGCACAGCAGCTTAAGGATGTCGAACAGGACATCGAAACGATCAGCAGTTACATCTCTTACAACCCGCCAGAAACCTCAGGTGAACTTCTGAAACTGAGAGAGTTGCAGCGCAAGTATCGAGAGATCGCCGCGAGCATTAAGAACGAAATCGTCAAGTTGGGTTAGTGTGAATGCGGCTATCACCAATCAGTGTGGCCCCGATAGATTCGATAGTGTCTTCGTCGTACAAACGCGATCAGCCGGTGATAGAAGCGCCACCACGCTAAATTGAAGTAAATGCCGTTGGACCCGATCCCCGCACCCTGGAAGAAGGGTCGCTGGAGAATCGTTTTGTCCTACTAACCGCAATTTGACAATAACGGTTTAATACGGTTCCAATCGTAGTGTGCCTTGCTGCTGAGGCGAGATACTTAGGCCACCTTTTGCCTTCTCTGCGCAAGGAGAGAAGCTACAATTTCACGCTCCGGACTTCTCGTCATTCAAGAGTGGACTCCACGTGCTGATCGTGTCCAGCACGCAAGAGCGTCACGGAGCCAAAATCCAGACCAGTGCATCCAAACCCAACGAGGCCGCAATGATGCGAATATTCTTCCGCTTATCAGTGATATTTACATGCCTTTGGCTGTTGTCTGCTTCAGCAGGAGCGCAGGTGTCTGCGACTTTGTCCGGTAGAGTCACCGATTCTACTGGGGGCGCCGTTGCAGCAGCGACTGTGACGGCAAACGACCTTGATACGGGAATGTCGCGAACAGTGGTTACGAGCCAGACAGGGCAATATGAGATGGTTGCGCTTCCTCTCGGACGCTATGAGGTCCGCGCCACAAAGCAGGGTTACGCCGAGCAGATACGAACCGGAGTCATCCTGGTTGTGGGACAGGACGCCACTGCCGATTTGGTTCTGAAGGTTGGCGAAGTAAGAGAACAAGTAACCGTCTCTGAAGACGCACCTATCGTCAATGTCAGCACCCAGGATATCTCCGGGTTGGTAGGTGAAAAGCAAGTGAAGGAGTTGCCGTTGAATGGACGAAGCTATGATCTGCTTCTGACGCTCAACCCCGGAGTCGTAAACTTCACTTCGCAGAAGACAGGCGGCATCGGAGTCTCGAATTCGACTACCGGCAATAACTTTGCGATATCGGGGAACCGCCCTCAGCAAAATCTCTTCCTGCTCAATGGCGTCGAGTTTACAGGCGCTGCAGAAAATAACATGCAACCGGGTGGCCCCAGCCAGGAACTCCTCGGCGTCGAAGGAGTCCGTGAGTTCAATGTGCTTCGCGACAACTACGGCGCCGAATACGGAAAGCGGCCCGGCGGACAGGTGATTATCGTCACTCAATCAGGAACCAACCAGTGGCACGGCTCTATCTATGAATTCCTCCGCAACAATGCACTGGACGCACCCAATTACTTTGACCTGGCCGGAGCGCCGCTGTTTCAGCGAAATCAATTTGGAGCGGCGTCTGGTGGTCCGTCTAAGAAAGAATAAAACCTTCTTATTCGCAAATTACGAAGGATTTCGGCAGCACCTGCACCAAACCTCGCTGGCTTTTGTACCCGACTTGGCATCCCGTGCAGCGGCCGTTGCGAGTGTGAAGCCCCTGCTAAATTTATGGCCAACCCCTACAGCAACCGATCCTGACTTCAGCGGAATCGCGCAAGTCTACAGCACTCCATTGCAGACTATCGAGGAGAACTTTGGAACTGCCCGCTTCGATCAGGTCTTCTCGCCGAAGGATACTTTTTCGGGAATCTACACCATCGACGATGGCAGCGATTTCACGCCGACAACGGTCGATCCGTACAGCTCCGACATTCTGAATCTCCGGGAACAGGTCGTCAGTCTGGATGAGACCCACGTCTTCTCGCCTTCTTTGCTGAACGTGGCTCGATTTGGATTCTCGCGTGCCGGTTACTTCTTCACTGGGCAGCCAACCCCGGGCACGCCTGCAGCCAGCGTTCCGGGCTTCCTCGCCGGGCTTCCGGTAGGTGCGGTCGTAGTGGGAGGAAGCGCCGCATCAAATCCGCAAGCCCAGATTGGTCTCGCAGGAAGTAACAACGGAAGCAATTTAACGATTGCCAGAAATCTATACACCTACGAAGATCGCGTAACGCTGACGCGCGGCCATTCACCAGTTAAGCTTCGGAGCCTGGTTCCAGCAGTTCCAATCGAACGAGAACATTGCCCTCAGCCAATATGGACAGGCTACTTTTACCAGCCTTCAGACATTCCTGACGGGAGTCACAAGCACGTTCCTTTATGATCCCGCGCCAACTGAGGATGAACTGGCGGTCTCTGTTCGGTGCGGGATACGCTCAGGACGTAATTCGATTGAAACCAACATTGACGCTGAGCCTCGGTTTTCGTGCTGAATTCTCGACCGGCTGGAATGAAGCTCATGGACGTGCAGCCAATTATACCTTCTCCAATGGCGTCATCTCCAATCTGCCACACATCGGAAGCAATACTTTCACGACAAATAACGCAAAGTTTTTGCCGGAGCCGCGAATTGGCGTTGCGTGGAGCCCTCATCTCGACAAGACGGTTGTCCGCGCTGGATTCGGAATGTACAACGAACTCCTGGACGCGCTCGGATACCGCATGGATCAGAACGCTCCGTTTAATCCCACCTACAGTATCGCCGCTTTGAACGTCTCACAGCTTCCCATCTCCCCACAAGCTCCAGTCCCGAAAAATGCCCTTCTGGTACCCGGAGGCGTTCAGCCCAATGCGAAGATGCCAACGCTGATCTCTTACTCATTGAGAGTGGAACAGGCGCTCGATAAAAATACATCGTTGACCGTGGGATACGTAGGCTCACACGGTTATCACGAACTGATCGGGATCGATGCGAATGAGCCGGTCCCGACGATCTGTCCCAACTCGCCCTGCCCGGCAGTCTATCCGGCTACCTTTCCGGCAGCGCTCGCGGGCACACCCGTTCCGGCAGGATCTTATTACATTCCTGCCGGAACTCCAAAGGCCAATACGACGCTCGCAAATACCTGGACCTGGTTTGCCGTCGGTAACAGCAGCTATAACTCGCTTCAGGTAGACCTCAACCATCGCTTTAGCCACGGTCTTTCCCTTCGCGGTGTTTATACATACTCAAAAGCCCTGGATGATGGGGATTCATTGAACGCGACGACTTCAGCAAACGCACCAGCCTTGGCGTCAAACCCCTACAACCTACAGGCAGATTGGGGACGCGCGACATATAACGCCACAAACGTGGGTGTAATCAATACGATTTACGAGTTGCCCTTCGGGCGCGGGAAAGCCTTTGCAAATGATCTGTCCGGTTTGGCCAACGGATTCGCCAGCGGATGGTCTGTAACCAGCATCGTTACATTACAGTCCGGATTCCCGCTTACGCCGCAGCTTAGCTACAACCCCTCAAACAACGGAGATACTCGCAATCCCGTGAGGCCATTCGTAAACCCGAACTTTACCGGGCATATCGTTACCGGCAACCCGACGCAGTGGTTCAATCCGGCGGCATTCTTGCAACCTCCAGCCAACAGCGGGTTCTACGGAAACCTCGCCAGGGATTCTATCAATGGCCCCGGGTTGGCAACGTGGGACTTTTCCACGATCAAGAACACCTCCGTTAGCGAGCGATTCACTCTCCAATTTCGCGCCGAAATTTTCAACCTGCTGAACCGAGCAAATTTCAATACGCCCAACCTCATCGTCTTCACACCCACCGGTGTTTCAGGAACCGCAGGGGCAATCACCAGCACTTCGACGACCTCGAGGCAGGTCCAATTCGCCTTGAAGTTGCTCTGGTAGAAATGCAGGCGGCATGTGGAGAATATCTCCCACCTATGGTGATAAGGGTTGGAGGCGCAAAGGCAGTTGAGACCAAGTATTTTTGTTATGGTTCGGATGGGTTGCGCTCGATATACACGGTTCGCTTGTTTGGAGGAAGCCAGGTCGTATAGGAAACTGGCTCGAACATTGAGAGTTCCAGGCAATTACGCGGAATAAAGACCAAAACGTAACGTGGATGCAGCCCTGGAAATAGTGAGCCATCCCCAAAGCCACAGTCTACAAGCGGACCGCCCAAGGTCGGATGATATGCCCCCGGAGGATTCTTAAGACGGGGTTGGTTGACGTAGCCGTAAAGCACAATCTGGTTCCATCCATCCGATGTCCACCCTGCATCTATGGACACCGCAGGTACACCTGCGACAACCAATTCGTCGATCGCGCGCAAAATGGCTCGATCCGCCGCAAACAGATCATGGGTACCGGCGACTCCGAACAAGACAAAAAACAGAAGGGTCACGAGACATATTGCAGGGAGGCGATCTCCTTGTCGCTCGCTAAACAGCCGCAAAAGAAGAATGACGATTATGGTGATCAAAGGGATGAAATAGCGATCAAAGATATTGAAAAGATGAATAGAAAAGGCGGCTCGCGGCAGAAGGAGGGCCATATACACCATGGAGAACGGTATCAAAAGAGTCAGGGTTTCCGTCCATGTCAGGGCGTCATGGGCGAGCGCCGCATAAGATCTCGTTGTTGTCCTTTTGACCGAGATCAGGAATCCGCTCAGTGAACCGAGTAGTAGGGCCAGGCAGCTGAGGCGCAACCAATTAGGCAGAACCGTAGGCCCTCCGCCAAGCAGTGGCCCGGTTCGAAAGATTCCCTCTATTGTCGCCACGCCGCCTATCCAAGGAGGCAGATAATCTCGCCTCCATAGCGCGTACGCGACACAGGCTATGCACGTCAAAAGAATGAATAGAGCAATACGACGAAGCCGGCGCAGATCCGGCAGCCATGCCACAAGAATCGGAAGCGTGAAAATCAAGGAATCGAGCGGAATAAAGATGAGTCCGGCTAAGAAGTGCTTGAAGGTGTCCTTATCGATCTTTCCATCGATAAGTCCTTCGGGAACGGTGTAGGGTTGATGTTGGAACCATCGCAGAAACAAAAATATACAGAAACAGCTAAACACCCAGAGCGAGACTCCAATTGCCGGAAAACCGCGACGTCTTCTAAGCAGCCAAAACGCGGAGGGCACGAGCACCAACGCACCGAGCCAAACAATCTGACGTACCGTGCCGCCCACTATATTGAGGGCCGCGGAAAAACAGAGCCACAAGAGTGCACTGCGATCGCTGCTGGCCGCGAGAGCTCGCTGACAGCCATAGATACAAAGGAGGATACACAGAAAGCCTGGGATATCGGTCATGAAGCTGACCGTTTCGGCGAGAAATTGTGGACACAGGACGACGATCAGCGTTCCGAAAGCGGCATGAGAAGGGCAGATCCCGAATCGCAGCAAGATGCGATGAAGCAGGATGGCCGAAGTGGTCCCGAGCAGAATCGTTGAAGTTCGCAGGGCGAGAAAGGAGAATCCGCACAGCTTTACGAAGAGTGCGCCCCATATTACCTGCCAGCCAAGCATCGCCGTCGCCCAACCGTTGTAAACGAAGTGCCCCGAGTCAGCAAAGAGTTGAGCGGTTCTCGCATAGGACCAATCGTCGGTCGTCGCCATTTCGGCCACCGGGTTGATCAAGAAAACAGCAATCAACAGAGCCGCGCCACAGAGTATCGACCATTTCCAATCGCTTCTACCGCGAGTGGCGTCAATATCCCGATCGTGGGTAAGCATCAAAGGCTTTGCTCCGAGGCGCAGCGCAAGTTATTGGGTGTTTCAGAAAGGGCGAGATTGATCACCACAGATTCGAGCTTTATAAAGTCGCATCCAAGTGTGATGTTACACCGCACCTCAAACTACAGCGCGAGATATTTTAACTCCTAAAACGGACAGTGACATAACTGGCAACCGCTGCATCAGCTTCTATGATGTTCGATGCCGCTTAAATCACGATGGTTTTACTATGTCACAAGCTCGGAGACCGCCTGGCGGCTGAGTTCAATCCTGTGAGCAGGTATAGGTCGGCCTTTTGCTCGTCGACTTGTGTGAATAGGAGCCACTTGCCATCGGAAGAGACGGCGAGGCCACCAATCCAGTCGAGAGCGTGTTTTGGCAGAGTGTAGACCAACCTCCGTTTTCCGGTGGCGATATCCAGATATTCAATCTGACTACTCGCCGCAGGCGCGCTGATGATGTACAGGCCGTCTCCCGATGGCCACCAGGCTACAGAACTATCTGCGACCGGTAAGACATCGATTGTCTGAAGATCCGATCCGTCGAGCCGAGCACTCATGATATGAACGGAGCTGGGCCCTAGCCTTCTGAAGAAGAGGTGCGTTCCATCGGGAGATATGACTGGAAGATCGCCGTCCGCGGTGATCTTAGTTGCCGTCCCTCCCTCGACTGGGACGCGCCAGACAGAAGGCGTGCCGCCGTCGTTACCGCTTGCGTAGAAGAGGAATCGACCGTCCTTCGACCAGGAAGGAAGGCTGTTGGCGCGCGTGGATGCAGAGATCTTGCGAAGGTCGCCTCCGGCGGTGTTGTAGACGTAGAGGTTCGCCTCCCCTTCGACGCGGGAGTCGAAGGCCAGCAACTTGCTGTCCGGAGACCAGGATGGGGTTCCTGTGAGCGCATCAAAATGGGTGATCTGCTGGATGTTGTGACCGTCGGAGTCAGAGATCCAGACCTCGTGCGATCCGGTGCGGTCGGACTCGAAGGCGATCTTTGAGCCATCGGGTGAGACAGCAGGATTGTTTTGGATGCGAGTGGATGCGATGAGCATCTGTGCGAGGGGCTCTCCCGTCAGATTCAGCTTCCAGATGTTGGCTGAGAGAGAAGACTGTACGTAGGCGAGGCTGCCGGTGCTGCTGACGGCGAGATCGCCGGCGTCGTGCGCAAGAGGAAGCCTCCGGCGATGTTCAGGGTGCGCGGCCTCCATCTCCCAGATGAATCGTCCGCCATCGGGATCGGTGAAGTCGGTGTAGGAGTAGAAGAGGAAGTGTCCGTCGGTGGACCAGTCAAGGCCCTGTTCTTTCATCGAACCCTTCACGGTAAGCAACTCGTCGACTCTGCCACTGCCAATTTCGAGAACATTGATCGACGTCCTGTCCATGCGGTCGATGCAACCAAAGGCGATGGAGTTCTGTTTCGGATTGAACTTGGGCAGGACCGGTGCGGAGCAATTTGTTTCGACAAATCTTGGCTGCAGGGTGTCGAGAGGCAGGAAGTAGAGTCCGGTTCGAACCACTTCGACGTGAGGCCTCATAGAATCTTCCGCAAAGACGATGGTTTTGGAATCGGGAGACCAGGTCAGCAAGCCGCCGTCGATCCCTCCATGAACGGTAAGCAAGGGGCGGGGTGGGCCGCCGGTTGCGGGAACCAGTTCGATCATCCCGGAACCTCGCTGCTCGGAGCGGATGGCGATGAAGCGTCCATCGGGCGACCACGCCGCGGTGAACCACGGGTGGGTAGGGTTATGGGTAAGACGGTGAGGATTCTCGGAGCCTACGGTTTGAACATAGAGATCGAACCCAGCGCCGTTGTTCTCGCCGTCCCAGCCAAAGGCGATCTGACTGCCGTCGGGGGAGAAGGTCGGGCTGATCTCAGAGCCGGGCAGGGTTGTGAGGGGAGTCTCCTTCAAGTCAGCGAAGTTGCTGGATGGGCGGCGGGCGAGGTATATCCACATGGCTGCGCCAATGATGAACAGAGCGGAGACGGCAGCGATCCATAGGAGGCGGGGGGCCTTGCGCTCTGGCGCGAGATGGAGCGGAGGGTCATACAGTATCGATTCTGCCGGGGGTGGCGTGCGTATTTCTTCGGCCGTCGTCTCTTCGATCAGGGGATGGAAGAACCTGTATCCCCGGCGTGGGACCGTCTCGACGAACCTCGAGTCAATGGCGGAGTCGCCGAGTGCGCCACGGAGGCGGTTGATTGCGGCGTTCAATCCGTGCTCGAAATCGCCAAAGGAGCTGGTCGCCCATAGTGCCTTCTGCAGTTCTTCGCGGGAGACGATCTTTCCTCTGGCCTCAATCAACAGGACGAGCGTCTCGAAAGCCTGACCGGAAAGCCGAACCCGCGAGCCTGCCTTCTTCAACTCGCCCGAGTCAGGGAGAAGTTCGAAGTCACCGAACCGGATGGTCGATGTGGGCGTGCGAGACGCTTCCATTTGCGCACTCCTTGCCAGGAAATGAGATACGTGCGACGGCGGCCCTTCGTTCCTTGAAATTAATACATCGCGCTATCTCATTGTCGCCGCGCGATTTTGCCGGTGACGTTTCTGCGAGGTGCTTTGGACGCGGCTGGCATTGAGGTAGCTGGTTGGATAGGTCAGTGTAGGCGGCACCAGGGAGGTGTTCGCCGTGAAAACTGTAATTGTTGCCATACTGTTGTGCCTTTCCAACCTCAATGCACAGACCTCATTGCTCAAAGTGACGGACGTTCGGCGCAACAATCTGTCATCCACACTTTCTGGTCAGGTAACCATCTCCTGCACGACCAACTACAGTCCGGCCCAATGCCTGACGAATGCAAATGAATTGGTTAGGGTGCTCCGCAAATATCCGACGACGCGGCTGGGAGACTGGAATTTTGTCCTGGCAGACTCTGAGCACTGGAAGCAGCTCGTCAGGTCGCTCAAACGGGATCCGGAGTCTCCCGCATTTAGCGAACTCGTAGCTCGGGTGACGGTCCTCGAGGATACGTTGTTTGAGACTGCGGATTCTCGTAGGACAAGGCTTGCCCAACGTTATGGGCAACTGCCGGGTGATCTTCTCGATTACGCCGCTACCCACGAAATGGGACACGCCATCTGCCGTGAGCGCAACGAGGTGCTGGCGGACGAATACGGCTTTGATCTACGCATGGGTGTCGAGCCGGTATGTGGGATCGGGCGATAGGCGAATGGTTGCTCGAGAAGGCGATTTGCGCGGCGATGTATCTCTCGTAGTAGTGTTTACAAGAGAACGCGCGTCCGGAAGACTTGGCGGAGGCGCGGAGGTCAATGCGGACCATGGCGCAGAGCTTGCCTCGCTATCCTTCGCTGTATCAGCTCAACACCACCGTCCGGCTGCGGGAGATCGCTTCCGTCGTTGGGCGACCAGGCACGCTCGATGATCTGCCGGACGTCGAACTCGATGGCCTTGCGAAAAGCGGTTTCGATATTGTGTGGCTGCTTGGAGTCTGGCAGACCGGCCCGGCCGGCCTCAAGGTATCGCTTTCGAATCCGGACTGGCAGCGTGAATATCATGCAACGCTAGCCGACTGCCAGGATTACGACATCTCCAGCTCGGTCTTTGCCGTGAATGAGTACCGTGTGAACCGGGATTTCGGTGGCGATGCGGCTCTGGCGCGTCTGCGGCAGCGGCTTGCGAGCCGCGGCATGCGATTGATGCTGGATTTCGTTCCGAATCATACGGCACTCGATCATCCGTGGGTGATGGAACACCCCGACTACTATGTGACGGGGACGGAAGAACAGCTGGCGAGTCAGCCCCAGAACTATATTCGGATGCAGATCGGGGATGGGGAGCGGATTCTTGCTTACGGACGTGATCCGTACTATTCCGGATGGCCGGATACGCTGCAGTTGAACTACGGGAATCCTGCATTGCAGCTGGCGATGCTGGGAGAACTGAGGCGGATTGCTGCGCAGTGCGACGGGGTTCGTTGCGACATGGCGATGTTGGAGCTTCCGGAGGTGCTGGAACGAACCTGGGGCATAAAGTCAGAGGCATTCTGGCCTAAAGCCATAGAAGCCGTGCGGCAAAAGTACCCGGAGTTTCTCTTCATGGCAGAAGTTTATTGGGGGTTGGAGTGGACCCTGCAGCAGCAGGGGTTTAATTACACCTATGACAAGCGACTGTATGACCGCTTGAAGGACCGGGTGGCGCGTCCTGTTCGCGAGCACCTGAAGGCTGAGCTCGACTATCAGGATAAGCTCGTTCGCTTTCTGGAAAATCACGATGAACCTCGGGCGGCCGCTACATTCCCTGATGAAATCCAAAAAGCGGCGGCGATGATCACGTTTCTAACGCCGGGGCTTCGGTTCTTCCATCAAGGACAGTTGGAAGGAAAGAAGGTGCGGATCTCGATGCATCTGGCGCGGGGGCCAAAGGAGCCGGTCGATAAGGAGATTGCAGAGTTCTATACGGCGTTGCTCGCTGAGTTGCGCGGCCAGGTGGTGAAAGAGGGGAGCTGGCAACTGTTAAATTGCCGTGCGGCGTGGGATGGAAATTGGACCTCTGACTCGTTTGTGGCGTTCAGTTGGACGGGAGCGAGTGACGAGCGGCGGCTGGTGGTGGTGAATTACTCCGATCATCAGAGTCAGTGTTTCGTCGAGTTGCTCTGGACGGGGATAGAGGCCCAAACCTGGCGATTGACGGACCAAATGGGGGATACCGATTTCGAACGGCAAGGAGGGGACCTCGCGAGTCGTGGGCTCTACGTGGATCTGCCGGCGTGGGGATACTATCTCTTCGCGGTCGCGGCTGTCTGAAGGCCTGCTTTGAAATTCAAAAGATCAACTTGGCCAGGGAGACGCCGACGGCTACTGCGATGAGTCCGGCGACGAGGCTGACCGTGAGATAGAGGATTGCTATCCAAAACGCACCCTGCATCAGGTTGGAGTAGATCTCCCACTCATAGGTTGAAAAGGTGGAGTAGGCGCCGATGAACCCGATGGGAATCAGAAATCGCCAGGAAGGATTGAGGCTGGTATGGCGATTGAGGATCTCGAGGGAGAGCCCGATGATGAAGCAGGCGGTGATGTTGATGACGAGCGTGCCGAAGGGAAAGCGGGTGCCCATTCGGCCGGCGACCGTGGTTCCGATCCAGAAGCGGGCAACGGAACCCAAGGCTCCTCCAATGGCGATGAAAAGATATCTCTGCAAGTTCAGGCTCCTCTCCGTGGAGAGATAATCTTACGAATCATCGTTAGAGTCCGTGTTTTTCCAAAAGAGCTCAAGGGCTTCCTCTTAGTCACAACGTCGGGTCCCACCATGCGGCGAGTACCGGCGGTGGAACAAAAATCAAATTGAGGGATTGTGCTGGGGCAGATACTCCTCCAGCAGGAATCCCTGCGAGGAGTCATCATCTGTACCCCAAAGGAGGACAGCAGTTAAGGGCGAACTCCTTCACCCGCTAACCATCTGCTTCTTACTTCACATCGCGGTCATGCATTTGTCAAGAGGGCCGTACGGCTCCTACATGATCATTTTGAAGAGCAGCTTGAAGACTTCTTTCGCAGGCATGACAGTGAGCAGCAGGGGGGTCATCGGAAGAAGTGCGGCGATAGTCAGTTGGATTGGCGTACGCGGACTAATTGGGAAGGCGTTCATCCGCTCGACAAAGGAATAACTATTGCCGAGATCCGCGAGAGATTGGATGTCGCTGCTGCCGAGCAGCGGCTCTCCATCTGGCGGGACGGGGGCAATCCATTTTTTCTGGAAGGCTCCGGTGTAGCTGGTTGCGAGAGTCCCGTAATCGTGAAGGCCGCGGAGCCTTGTCATCAATAGTCTTCGAGTAAATACCGCCAGGGGGCCGAGGATAATAATCAGGGCGAACAGAACATACGCTGCGATCATGGGCACGTAATGCTTCAAAGTAGCGTGGTCGTACAGAATTTCATTTGCGATAACCCCGGCAGCACCCGTGGAATAGGCGAATAGCAGAATAGAGAAGAGACGCTGCGTTTCGCCTACAAAACCCAAGCCACCGGCCTGATCCGGATGGGTGGGATAAAGATTCAGATCTAGCTTGCTGACCCGATTGAGGAACTGAAACCAAAGAAAGATGCGCCATATCCAACGCAAAAGCAGGAACTGGAGCAGTGGCATGCAGAACAGTAGCAGCCACCACCCTGCCAGCGTTGGAGTGACGCTGCTGCCGGTGCGCGTGGCATACCAGGTGGAAACATGAACGGCTCTCACGAAGAAGAACGAAAAGGCCACGGCATAAGCGATAAGCATAATGAAGATTTCAGCTACGACAGATTCACGTGATCGGAGCCCCTCCTCCACTGCGCGGTCAAATGCCGGATAGTCTTTCTCTCCGATGACTCCCGAAACGATGAAGTGTTCGGCTGCCTCCGCGATGAGCGGGCCGATCACATTCCCGGCCAAGAGAAAAAGTGGAATAGCGATGAGAAATCGAGTGTAAGCGCCGAAATCTTTCAGGAAAGGTAACTCGACGGTATTACCGAATGCTGTTCCTTTGATTAGGGTCAGGACGAGGAGAGGCAGCCATGTGATCAGAGGAAGAATGGACGAGATTCTTGCGATGGCGTGGGCCCGTCTTCCAGCTAACCCGATCCGCTGTTCTATCCGGTATAGCGGTCCTCCCTCTATCAGCAAGAAAGGTCGAGTTGTAGGCCTGGCACCCTGATCCATCTGTTCCTCCAATGAGCTTCCAGTCCTGTTTCCAGTCGACGACCGCCCGATGTCTTCTTGTGGCTTCGTCCAGCGCTTTTCACGACGACCAACGCACGACCAACGGAGGATGCGCGGTCGAAATTGTGCTCTCACTTGCCTTAGGTGAGTTGACAATGAGGATATTTGTAAGCCCCGGAATTTCAACTGGCAAAAATCACAGTCCCAATTGCGTCCACTGTCAGAAGTACAATCGCTCTTAAAAAATGAGGATGCGATGGACTAACACTTGCGCCCTGCAAAAAGGTGCCGCCCCGCCTACAAACGGGAATGGTGTGGCCATCAGATATTACGACCATATCAAAAGCATCTGCGGCGTTTGCCGCACCCGTTTGCCTTCTCAACTACTTGAATTCAAAGCCTGCTCGGCAGGATCGCGGTCACTGTAAAAACTATCATGTCGTGATCGTGACGAGACTGATAGTTCTAACAGCGAGACGCGTTGCGCAAAAAGGTTATAATCCGTCTCTGTTCTATCGGGCTCTATTCATTTTTTCGTAAAGAAATCACAGCATGTTTGCGACTGTTTTTTTGGGTCTCTGTAAGTCTGTGGAGCGGGAGCGCCGAAGATGCCAAAGTTACGAGTGTTTATAGCCGATGACCACACTTTGCTGGTCGATGCCTTCCGAAAATTGCTTGAACCCGAGTTTGAGATTGTGGGAACGGCTGGGGACGGTCGAGAACTGATTGAGCAGGCGCCGAAGGTATATCCAGATTTAGCTGTAGTCGATCTGGGCCTTCCTCGCTTGAACGGTATCGACGCGGGACGCGAACTCAAGAGACTTTTGCCTCGAATCAAGATACTCGTGGTTACCGTCAATGAGGATTCAGCGGTGGCCAGAGAAGTTCTTCGACAGTGGGCGTCTGGATATCTCCTAAAGAAATCGAGTGGCACAGAACTTACCCATGCGCTTCGCGAGTTACAGAAGGGCAGATCTTATGTGACGCCGATCATGGCGCAAAAAATAGCGCAGGACTTCATTCGCGATCCAGATTTGCAGTGCATGAAACTGCTGACGCAGCGTCAGAGAGAAGTTTTGCAGTTGTTGGCGGAGGGCCGCACCATGAAGGAAGCAGCCGACATTCTGAGCCTGACGACCCGAACCATCGCGTTCCACAAGTATCGGATCATGGAGGACTTTGGAATGCGCAGCAACTCCGAATTGCTGAAACTGGCCATGAGGGAGCATTTAATTGCGGCCTTCTAACAGACGAGGCACTCGTGCGAGCCAACAAGAATTCAGAAAGACCATCCCAAACCGCTGCTGAT
Source organism: uncultured Acidobacteriaceae bacterium (assembly GCA_963841335.1). Lineage (GTDB taxonomy): Bacteria > Acidobacteriota > Terriglobia > Terriglobales > Acidobacteriaceae > Edaphobacter. The sequence continues at coordinate 1,208,780 of CAWJCF010000002.1, forward strand.
TCCCAGCTGGTTCTTCTTTGCATTCACTGGCGGGCGGCTGTCGAAGTTATCCCAGAAAGATACGTTCGTATAAAAGTTATTTGAGAGTTTTACGTTGAAGGTTGTCTTCGTCGTTGCCCTGACACGTCCCGCATCCGAGAGGCCTGGAAAGACAAACAACTGGGAATTCAAATCGTACAGGTTAAATTTCTTGAGTAGATACTGCACTCCCAGCAGTCCCTCCACATTGTTGTCGGTAGGCTGACTTGAAGTGGCGTCAAAGGTCTCGCGGTTGAACACAGCGCCAGCGACCCAAAAGAGGTTGTTTTCATTGGTGCGAATCAAATACCTGCTATATCCGCCGCCAAGCGTCTCGCGGAGCTCCAGATCTTGTTGCGAGCTATGCAGAAAATCGGCGAGCCCTAAAATAGAGGAGTTCCTGCTCATAAAAGCCTCGCCTACTCCCTGCAGGTCGAGCAGATTGCTCTTAGTCCCGGGAGATTGACCGCTAAACGAAGAAGTGAACGAAGCTCCTGCCATCCAGCTCTTCGACAGGTAATTCGCACTCGCATCGGAATTTAGGGAGGTTTGACTGTTGCCGCTGGTAAAGTCATAACCAAAGTCAATGGAGCCCGTAAGCTGTCTCCAGAAATTCTGCTTGCTCGATTGCATGTTGATTACCTCTCGAGAGGTAACACGTAGCTCGCGATTACCTACCTTGAGTTCAAAATTGCCGTCCGGTAGCTCCGTATTGCTGGATATCATGCCGACCAAATGCTGCCCGTTCTCGAGCACAATTTGAAAGTTCGCTGAACTCTGGACTGTCTTGACTTGTAGCCAATCCAGCTGGATGGAGTCGGTGACATACGGAGGCTTGAAGAACAGGATTCCATTTTCAAGCTTCTTCAATTCGCCCGTCAGCTGATCGCCATTCTTCATAACCACTAGATCTCGCCGTTGCGCATGAAGAGATGCTGTCATCAAGCACACAAAGATGAGGTAACGAGTCAGCATATGAGTGACCCGCATTGAGGCGCGGAACCGTTGCATCTTTTCTTCTCCCAATGATTTCGCTCCCGAACCCAAGAAGAAAGATCGACTCAGGAAGGAACGTGGCTAAAGTCCGGTATCTTCCTTAGACTTACCCCGTATTGCGAATCGCTTCGCTTCTTTCGGGAGGAGGAATTGATTATGAAGTTGGTTGGAAAGTGTGTCGCTTTAAACTCCCTAGCCACAAAAGCTGTTGAATTTTTGCCCAGGCGCGTTACTCCTTCGCTCAGGCCCGGTTAATTGCGAATGATTCCCTTCACCCACCGGGTTGTAAACTGATAAAACTGCCAGTCCGCCTGGTTGGCGTCTGCTCGGTCGAAACGAGATGGATATGGTGCGTTTATTCGGGACCAGAGACAACGATTCGTTGTTTCGTCGCTTTCTGAACCGCGTGTAGTCTGGTGCTCATGAACACTTGGCCAATAGCTGGGATGCTTGCTAAATGGACCACTCGTTCCCTGGCGGCTTCCGCACAGGAGCGCGGTTCTTTTGTTTGGGCAGGAGCTGTTCTATACGGCCAGCCATCCTTGGGCGCACACTCCCTGATCCTCCCTCTCTATCTGTTGAGTCTGTCCGCTGTTTTGATGACAGTTGTGGTGCTGCTGTTGATCGTGCAGACGAGGCGTCGACGGCGATCGGAGCAAGCCGTAAGTCGGCTAACGAGGCGAATCATCAGCGGGACCGAACAGGAGCGCAGGCGCATCGCGCGCGAACTGCACGACGACATCGGACAACGCCTGTCGTTGATCTCGATTCAACTCGGTGTGCACCTCAATCAGCTCTTGGAGAATGGTGAACAAGTCTCCGCGGAACTGAGTGATTCAGTTCGCGATGTCGATGCTCTGGTTACCGATGTTCACAATCTGTCTCATCAGTTGCACTCATCCAAGCTCGAACATCTTGGTCTGCGTTTCGCTCTCAGAGAGCTTTGCCAACAGATGTCGGAGCGCCACGAGTTACCGATTGAGTTCAATATCGATCAGGGCTCCGTGAGACTTCCTCAGGACGTCTCACTTTGCTTTTACCGGGTGGCACAAGAAGCGCTGAACAACGTCATCAAGCACAGCGGTACGGATAATGCCGAGTTGATTCTCACGGAGGAGCCAGGCAGGCTACAGATGCAAGTGAGGGATTTCGGCAGCGGGTTCAAACTCACGGATTCAGGTGCGGGCCTTGGGTTGTCAACAATGCAGGAACGGCTTCGAATCATCCGGGGAGAGCTGTCGATTGCGTCCCAGCCGGGTAGAGGAACGGTGATCACTGCTATGGCCAATATCCCTTCACCAAATCCGACTCAATAAACTTGGGAAGGAAACTCAGCTTCCCCAATCTGCAACTGCCAGAAAATACAGAGTCTCGGATGCAGCGGGACCGGGACCCGAAACAGCGCGTCTTGGTACAGCCTGCTAGTTTTGACAGTTTGTTGATGGTTCGCGGTGCGCTAATCTCCCAAAACAGAGTGTTAGAGGTTTGTCCAAAGTGAATGGATATCAGGATTTCCTAGCCCTGTTTTCGCTAATCCTCCATAGTGCTGGCCAAGCCGGAGCTCAACCGGGAGCGAAATAAGATGAAGCGGCCACGCATACTCTTGGCGTCCTATCGCACGTCTTCGCTGGCTGCGCTCCGCAAATCGCTGGACGCGGAGTTTGAGGTTGTTGGGTTGGTCTCCGATTACAGGAATCTCCTGGCTAAAGGCTTAACCGCTGAGCCCGAGTTGATTGTCGGGACTCCGGATCTTCCTTTGTGGAACGATCCGACTCTCAAACGGAAACTTAAGCAGCTCATACCGACGACCAGCGTGTTGCTTGTTTCTCTGGACGATCCCGGCTCGCCACCGAGTCCTCTTCCGACACGCGTTCATGGTTTTGCTGTAAAGAGAACTACGAGCGCCAACCTTGTCGACGTCCTCAACGAGTTGCTGGTAGAACGCGCGTATAAAGCAGCCGAAACGGCTCCGCGCTCAAAGTACACATTCCTGGGCAGCCACGATGCAGCCGCTTCGAGGGAACTTACCCAGCGGCAACGGGAGGTACTAAAGCTCCTCGCGGAAGGTAGAACCATGAAACAGACCGGAGAGATCCTAAAGCTGACGACGCGAACCATAGCCTTCCATAAGTACAAAATCATGCGCGATTTTGAACTGCACAATAACCTGGAGCTGCTTCGTCTGGCTATTCGTGAGCGCTTGGTCTCGGCTGACTAAAATCCCCTTTGATGATCGGAACAGGCTTTTAGCAAATCGACTCACGCTGTCCGGTCTGAGAACCCGAGACCCTAGTGACCCGGGGTCTTTGCCAACGCTTCCACTAACAACGGCTGTTCGCGGTCCGCTTCTTTCCAAACAGAAAGAAATTGTTCGTACGTCGCTAGGCTACTCTGCTTGTTGCGTTCCAGAGCATAGGCACGGGCAATGTCAATCCCCGCCATAGCGTAGACAGGCCCTCCCCAGAGCTGTGCGGTACCGCGATGCACTTGCACTGCCTGGAAGTCGAGAATCGCGTTCTGCGCGTCGCCCAAAGCTGCATGGGCCATTCCGCGAAGGTAGGGCTCGATCGGCACAGCATCGTTCGCGCTCAGGGTCGAAAGTTGTTGCAGCGCTTTCACGGGTTCGTTGATGCCGAGTTGCGCGGTTGCATGAAGGAGCGGCACGTACAACTGTGTCACCACGTTGCTTTGCGGATAGGCATACTGAATATCGGCGGCAATCTTGTCCGCGTAGGGCTGATCGCCGCAAAGGGCAGCTGCCATTCCCGCATGGAAGCTCGCCACAGGTCCCATCGGCAGAGGTTTTGCCTGGTTGACCAGATCAAGGGCTGTCGTACAGTCCTCGGTCAGCGCGCGATTCAAAGCTCCTTGTGCGAGCATCGCGGCTTCCGCCGAAGTCAGCCCGTGAATGGACGCAGCGCGAGCTGCCGCGGTTATCCAGACCGCTGCTCCTGCGCTCCTTTTTCCGGTGTCGTCCAGGTAATTGCCGTAGTCGTAGAGCGATCCGAAGTTCATCTGCGAGAGACCGTGAGCGACCTTATCAATAACTGGTTGTTCTGTCGCAGCAGCGCCTTCTCTGTCGGCCAGATAAGCCATAACCAGGGTGCCCTGGTCCATCGCCACGCCCGCACGCTCCGCTTGCACCTGCATCTGACGCGCATTCTCGTAGCGGTCCATGCCGATCAGCGCGAGCTGCGCTTCCACATACATCTCCGCATCGAGCGGATACTGGCTGATGCCCTGCTGGGCCGCCATCAGCGCCTCCGGCAAGAGGCCCTGAGCCATCAAAGCGCGCGCAAGCCCCTTCATCGCCTCAGGGTCGAGCGGATATCGTGTCGCAAAGTTGCGAATCGTCTCCGCGGCGTGTGCGTAGTCTGCCGTGACATTCATCTGGTAACAGAACAAAGCAAGTTGCTTCACCCTATCGCTTGCATTTCCCGAAGAGTTGCGGGCCAGCGTGGCTGCGTTTGCCGCCGCGACCTCCGCCTTCTCATCCCGATAAAGCCATGCCAGCTCCATCTGGGCCTGAACGAACTTCGGATCGACCTCGACGGCGTGCTGATATGCCTCCATCGCCTCAGTTGTATGCCCACTTTGAGAGGCTGCCTCCCCCACGGCAAACGCATGCAGCGCCTCTACCTCCGTGGTCGCGTCTCCCTCGAGAGGCGTGCTGGTTTGTAACTCGCCTTTGTTGTCCTCCGTGAGCTCGGCACGAATATCGTTGGCCATTCGGCCAATCGCCGCAGGAAGCTCTTCGCTACTTCGGGCCGTCTCCTCGAACGTTGCCACCTTATCGTTCGTGTCCGTCTTGAGAACCTCGACTTCGATAGCGTAGGCAGTGCCGGCTCTCTTGATCTCGCCGTAGACATAAGCTCTCGAGCCAAGCTTCTGCGCCACCTCCTGCGCGGGTGCAGGTTTGGTGTCGCTACTGTCGGCCATGACCTGCCGCTGCCCCGCAAAATAGGCCTCGCCTCCCAGAAGATTCAAGGAGCGCGATTGCCTCAAGGCGAGCTCAAGCCCCTGCATCACAGCGCCATCCAGTATTTTGTCGCCGGTCTTGTTCTGAATCACAGTTAGCAGCAGACGATCGTTCGCCCCTAGCACGAGCGGTCGAAAGACTCCATTGTGGACCATGGCAGCCAGCACGACTCCCGAAAGAATCATGCCGGCCGCGATGATCATTCGAACCCGTACCCGCGCTCCAACAGCCGACGATGCGGAGATCAATTCATCAAGTCTGTCCTCCTCGCGATCACCTATCGGTTCGGCGTTTTCGGCGAGGAACCCGTAGGTGGTAGTACGCCGGTGCAAGGATTGCGCGCTCACCCCACTCCGCGCCGCTCCTCCCGCGAGAAATTCATCTCTCGAATCTATCTCAGTGTCAATCCCTCCAGCATCAACCATCGACGCGGCACCGTGAATCGAATGTGTCTCTGACCATCTGGGCCCGCTGGCGACGGCCACAGAACCACCCTGCTGCTGCCCTTGAAGGGAGAGACGCTCAACATCGCTGAAACCTCTTCCGTGCACATGCGTGGGGCGGATCACCCCATCATTGCCGCCCCAGGGACCCTCGGCAATCGGCCGCCGCGGCCCTCGGGACTCTTCTGATTCGCTATTCGTTCTGCGCTTCGGCGTCTTGCGTCTCGCCACAGGATCGTTTGCCCGTACCAGAGGTACTGTCGGGGTCGTCACCTTGGTGAGCCATCCTCCACGTCCCATCTTTTCAGCGATCTTTTCGAGCGCGTCGTGCAACTCCTTCGCAGTCTGGAAGCGGCTCCTGCGATCCTTTGCCAGCAGCTTCAAAATTGCCTTCTCGAGATCCTGAGGAATCCGGTCATTCCAGTTGGTCACTTTTTCCGGTTCATGGCGAAACAGTTGCGCCATCATCATGGCGCTGGTCGCTCCCTTGAACGGCACCTGCCGGGTGGCCATCTCGTACATCACAACGCCCAGCGAGAAGAGATCGGTCCGAAGATCCAGCGACTCGCCTCTGGCCTGCTCGGGAGACATGTACGAGAGCGTTCCCACGGTCGAGCCAGCGATGGTCATATCCAAGGTCCTGGACTCCCAGCCGCCGCGCTCCTCCAACTCAATCTTCGCCAAACCAAAGTCCAGCACCTTTGCCTGGCACTTTCCGTTCGGCATTGGAACCAGGAAGATATTTGCAGGCTTGATGTCCCGGTGCACCACCCCCCTGGCATGCGCAACCGTCAGCGCATCCGTTATCTCCATCGTGTAGCGCACGATCTCTTCTACCGGCAACGCCCGGCGCGCGATACGGTCTTTCAAGGTCTCGCCTGAAAGCAGTTCCATGACCAGATAGGGATTGTGGTCCTGCTCGCCGATGTCGAAGACCGTGCAGAGATTGGGGTGGTTCAGCGCAGACGCCGCGCGGGCCTCCTGCAGGAACCGCTCCCGCATTCCGGGCATCGTGTAGTCCTCGTGCAGCAGCTTGATCGCGACCTCGCGATGCAGGCGCCCGTCCCATGCGCGGAAGACGAGGCCCATACCTCCGCTGCCCAGTTTCCCCAGGATTTCGTAAGGCCCGAACCTCTGGCCAACCTCAGGAACCATACTGCCGATTCGCCTTCTGTCGTTCTTGTCGTTGGGTTATCGCTTGACCAGTTCGAGAGTGTGCTTAAAGGTTTTGGCTACTTCATCGCGACGCCCTCCCGCGTCCGTTCGCAGCTCCGCTTCAAACGTATTCCAAACCTTGTAGCCAACATCGGCTGCAGGTCTGCGATCATGGGTTGCTTTCTTTCCACTGATTCGTTCTCGTCGTACTGGTTCGCGCGTAATCATTGCCTCCAATCTGTCACATCGCGATAGTGCCCAAACATCCCCCAACGGTGGCATGACCGTCGACCGCCGGTAACCAGCTCACACGTAACCGACTTATAATCAGACTGTGACCTCCAAGAGTTCCAACCGCGCTTCTACCGCCCGTCGCCTGGCCAACCAGACGCTCCTCATCGACGCCGACGACACCCTTTGGGAGAACAACATCTACTTTGAGCGGGCGATTACCAGCTTCATCTCTTATCTGGACCACCGCATCCACACCGCCGAAGAGGTTCGCAGCCACCTCAACCGCGTCGAGCACGCCACCATCCTTACCCGAGGTTATGGTCTGCACAGCTTCCGGGAGTCGCTCGTTACCTGCTTCGAGCAGCTCACCGACGTCCCACTCACTGACGAGAAGCATCGCCGTATCGAAAGCTTCGCGCGCTCCATCGCCGATCAGGAGATCGAACTCCTCCCCAACGTCGAGCCAACCCTAGCCGACCTCGCGAAGCGCCACCGCCTAATCATGGTGACAAAGGGAGACCACGTCGAGCAGACCGACAAGTTGCGCCGCTCCGGGCTCTCCTCGTACTTCAGCGCCGTCGAGGTGCTGCCGGAGAAGCATCAGGACGCCTACCGCGCTCTGGCCGGCCATCACGGCTGCGAAGCCTGCAACACCTGGATGATCGGCAACAGCCCGCGCTCCGACGTAAATCCCGCGCTCGCGGCAGGCCTGCATGCCATCTTCATTCCCCACGACTTCACCTGGGTTCTTGAGCACGAAATCGTCAATCAGCCGCCGGCGGGACAGCATCTGCTGGAACTCGCCGCGTTTGCCGACCTCATCGATCATTTCTAGACTCTTTTAGCAACAAAGCATCCAATTGCTGAACTGCCGTGAAGGCAGACAATCGCCGCTCTTTCAGGAGAGTTGTCCTCCATGAGATTCAGCGCCGCAACCAGTCTCCTTGCTCTCTTGCCTCTCCTCGGTTTAGTTCCCTCATCCGCGCAGTCCAGCGACTCCACGTCGCACGTCGAATCTGCCTCGGAGCTGATCGCGCGCCTTACTCCCGAGCAAAAGCAGCAGTACGATGAGGCCTCCATGAACTTCAACGGCCAGAACTACGCCGAGGCCCTCCTCCACTACAAAATTCTTCTCAAAGAACTCCCCTCCGACCCCATTCTCCTCAAGTTTTCGAGCGAAGCTGCGCTCGACACGGGTGACACCGCCTACGCGCTCAACAACCTCAAACCCGTCGCCGAGGCAAATCCCGACGACTGGCAGGCGGCCGGCCTTCTCACCCGCGCCTATGCAGAGTCGGGCGACAAGGCCAACCGCGACGCCGGCATCGCTCACATGATCGAGCTGCACAAGCGCGGTCTGACACCTGCCCACCTGCAGCAATATCTCCTCGAGCGCGTCACCATCGGCGGCAAAACAGTCCTCATCTTCACCTCGCTTGAACCCTGGGGCCACTACAAGGTCTACAACTACGCGCAGGTCTTCGATGAGGAAGCCCATCTCGTGCAGCGCCTCACTCTCGAAAGCAACGACAGCGACCAAACCCTCTTCGCTCGTCAGCATCCCGCGGAGGCCGCAGCCGGCGCTCGTCTTTTCTCCATCGACGGCTACTCCGACGGTCCACCCACCAGTGACGGACAACACACCGAAACTCACGCCACCTACAAATTCTTCACCGGCCGGCCCTCCTACGACACCGTGCGCGAAACCTTTCTCGGCATCGCGTCGGCCAAATCCGAACCTGTCAGCAGCCGCACCAACAATCCCTAGCACTAGGGCAAACGCCTACCCTTTTCCGCCCCGTCTCAGCCGCTCCATCAGATTTCCCAAAGATTCACACTCTGGCAACCTCCCACAAAACTTCCCTGTAACATCAATAAGGACTATGAGACAGAAGTGAGAGGTGGAATGAGCGAAGGGCGTTGGGTTTTATTGATTGCGAGTGAAGTGGGTGGCACGGATTCAGTCTCTGACAGGGCCATGGAGCGTCTAGTCGAAGCAATTAAGCTCGAAGGCTACGAGGTTGTCCGTACATCAACGCCGGAGGACGGCTTGTCGCTCGTGACTTCCGACCCATCCTACAGCGCGATCCTTCTGGATTGGGACCTTGAAGGTGAAAACCAGTTTGCCGAAGGCGCGGCACTGGCCATTCTCCGTGCGGTCCGCCGCCGCAATAAAAAGATTCCAATCTTCCTCATCGCCAACCGCACCCTCGTCAGCGAACTTCCGCTCGAAGTCGTCAAGCAGGTCCACGAGTACATCCATCTCTTCGGCGACACCCCAGCCTTCATCGCCAATCGCGTCGACTTCGCCGTGGAGCGTTACCACGAGCAACTCCTTCCGCCATACTTCCGCGAGCTCAAGAAGTACAACGACCAGGGCGCCTACTCCTGGGACGCACCGGGCCACATGGGTGGCGTCGCCTTCCTGAAGCACCCCGTCGGCATGGAGTTCCACAAATTCTTCGGCGAAAACCTCATGCGTTCCGACCTCGGCATCTCTACCTCGCCGCTCGGCTCCTGGCTCGATCACCTTGGGCCTCCCGGCGAATCCGAACGCAACGCCGCGCGCATCTTCGGCGCCGATTGGACCTTCTACGTCCTCAGCGGCTCCTCCAGCTCCAACCAGATCGTCGGTCACGGCGTCATCGCGCAGGACGACATTGTCCTCGCCGACGCGAACTGCCACAAGTCGATCTGCCACTCTCTCACCGTCACCGGCGCGCGCCCTGTCTACATGAAACCCACGCGCAACGGCTACGGCATGATCGGCCTCGTTCCCATCAAGCGCTTCTCCCCGGAGTTCATCCGCGGCATCATCGACAAGAGCCCCCTGACCACAGGCATCGCCAACCAGAACCCAACCTACGCCGTCGTCACCAACTCCACCTACGACGGCCTCTGCTACGACGTGAACCGTGTCGTCACCGAGCTCGCAAAATCCGTACCGCGCATCCACTTCGACGAGGCTTGGTACGCGTACGCGAAGTTCCACGAGATTTACCAGGGCCGCTTCGCCATGGGTGTGCCTGACGACACGCCGGATCGCCCCATGATCTTCGCCGTGCAGTCCACGCACAAGATGCTCGCCGCCTTTTCCATGGCCTCGATGATCCACGTCAAACTCAGCCCACGCGCTCCGCTCGACTACGACCAGTTCAACGAGTCCTTCATGATGCACGGCACCACCTCGCCGTTCTATCCGCTCATCGCGTCACTCGACGTCGCCGCCGCCATGATGGACGAACCCGCCGGCCCGACGCTGATGTCTGAAACCCTCCAGGACGCCATCAGCTTCCGCAAGGCCATGTCCTCCATCGGCCACCGCTTGCGTGCCGCAGAACAGGGCTGGTTCTTCCGCCTCTATCAGCCCGAATACGTCTTCGACCCCCTCGACGGCCAGACCTACCTCCTCGAAGAAGCCGCCGACGGCCTCCTTACCAATCGCTCCAGCGCATGGACCCTGAAGGCCGGCGAAGAGTGGCACGGCTTCCAGGACGAGGACATCGCCGACGACTACTGCATGCTCGACCCCACCAAGGTCACCATTCTCACGCCCGGCATCAACGCTCAGGGCAAGGTCGCCGACTGGGGCATACCCGCAGCCATCATCACCGAGTTCCTCGACGGCCGCCGCGTCGAGATCGCCCGCACCGGTGACTACACCGTCCTCGTCCTCTTCTCCGTCGGAACCTCAAAGGGCAAATGGGGCGCGCTCCTCGAAAATCTCTTCGAGTTCAAGCGCCTCTACGACTCCGAAGCCTCGCTCGAAGAGGCTCTCCCCGAACTCGTCCTCAAATATCCGACCCGTTATCGCAACACCACTCTGAAAGAGCTCTCCGACGAGATGCACGCTGCCATGATCCAGCTCAATCTCTCCGGCCTCATCAACGACGCCTGCGACGAGGACTTCGACCCCATCCTCACCCCTTCGCAGACCTATCAGAAACTCCTCCGCAACGAGACCGAAAAAATCCGCTTCACCGAGATGCCCGGCAGGATAGGCGCTGTAATGCTGGTTCCCTACCCTCCCGGCATCCCCATGTGCATGCCAGGAGAGCGTCTCGGCAGCGCCGAGAGCCCCGTCATCAAGCTCATTCTGGCCATCGAGGAGTTCGGCAAGCGCTTTCCCGGGTTCGAGCGCGAGGTCCACGGCATCGAGGTCGACTCCGACGGCAATTACTGGATGCGCGCCGTCGTCGAGAGCCAGGACAAGGACAAAAAGAAGAACGGCAATGGCCACGCGAAACAGCGCCCCCCGAACCTGGGTCCGCCGGTCAAGAAGCGTAAGCGCGCCACTCCGCCCACCAACCCCCAGGTCCCACCGACCGGGCTCTCTTCCCAGCGATAGACCCGGTAAAAACCACTCCGACGGCCACTTCTTTTCGAGGTGGCCGTCATTTTGCGTCCTTTTCCAGCCCAAAGGTAATTCACAACCCCCGACTGGTATTTTTGCCAGTTTCGCCCTTGCCGGGTAACGCGTATTTTTTATCTAACTAAGACAGTCGAGGGAGTTCTTCGCGATATCATGTTCGAATTCCCTGGCGTCGCCAAAAGTGAGGTTCTGATAATGAAGAAGACCGCGTTAGCCGCTCTAGTCAGCGTTGCAATTACATTTCCCGCCCTCGCGCAAAACAAGATCGACGATCGCCTGGGAAACTCAGCCGAAGTCCTGAAACAGATCCTCTCTAAACCTGACGAGGTACCGATGGCCTTGCTCAACAAGTCGCGATGCGTCCTCGTCTTTCCCGCCGTTAAGAAGGTCGCGGTCGGCATTGGTGGGTCCTATGGCCGCGGCGTGATCGCTTGTCGCACCGGCAACAACATGACCGGCCCCTGGTCGGCTCCCGCAATGTACAAGCTCGATACTGGCAGCCTCGGCGTCCAGCTCGGCACCTCTACCACCGACTACGTGCTGCTCGTCATGACCACGACCGGCGCGCAGAAGATTCTCTCCGGCAAGCTGAAGCTTGGTGCTGACGCATCTGCGGTTGCCGGTCCCACGGGTGCCAAGGCTGTCGGCGCCAACGACCCTAACGTCGATGTCCTCACCTACTCTCGGGCCAAGAGCGGTCTCTTCGCTGGAGCGTCCCTGGCAAGTGCAGGACTCGACACCGACGACGACGCCAACAAGTCTGTCTATGGCAAAGACATCACGGCGACGACCATCGTCCGCGAAGGTGGAGCAACCATAACGCCGGCAGGAAGGCAGTTCGACGCCGTCCTCCAGAAGTATTCGCCGAAGTGGATCAATTAGCGGCTGACAAAAATCTGAGGCGGAGGATGGCATCTTCAGGCAGACGACCTCCGCCTCTTTTTTTGAATCGCCCAGTTGCTACAACGGCGGCTTAGGCAGCTTTACCAGAGTCCCCGCCGCAACGCCGGTCACCTTCGCCGGTCTGCGAAACACTTTGCTGCCCTCCGTCACAATCATCCAATCCAGCTTCGCGCCCGCAAACACAAAGCTCGAAACCCCGCCGATCTCCGGCGAGTTCAACACCTCCGCCATCCTTCCGTTCGCTTCGCACACCTGGATCCCCATCGGCGTAGCAAAATAAACCAGGCCAGTCGAGTCCTCCGCCACACCCCGCACCCCGCTCATCCATCCGGCCTCAGGAGCCTGCAGCCGATAGAACGGCTCTCCATTCTGCAGCCCGCCGTCCGCCGCAATCTGAAACGACCAGCTAAAGCGCGACTGCGTATCGCTCACCACCAGCATCGCCTGATCGCCCGACAGCGCCAGCCCACTCGGAGCAGCAATCTCTCCTCCTGCATACACCACCCGTATCTTGCCTGAAGCATCCACCAGCCCAATCGTCTTCTTCACCGCGTCCACAAAATAAATCTCTGACTTCGCCGTCACCGCCATGTCATTCACATCGACGCCGCGCGCCACCACGCGCATATCCCCACCCGGCCCATACGCCACAATCTGCCGCCGCTCCGCCAGGTACGCATACAACACGCTCCCCGGCCCTTCGCGCAATGCCCTTACCCCACCCGGCTTCTCCTTATAGACCGAGACCTTCCCGTCGGCGTCTGCCTTATAAATTCGGTCCGCCTTCACATCCACAAAGAACAAATCCCCCAAATCATCCCCCGTCGGACTCGCCACCTCACCATAATCTCCGCCAACTTGCTCCCAAGGCTTATCCGCCCACACCGTCGAGTACACCTTCATCCGCGGATCCCAACCCTCCTGCTTCATCTGCGGCTGCTCATGCACCACAATCGCCTCCGGATACCCCCGCCACAACCATCGCAGCGCATCCGGCATAATCGCACCGCCCTGCTTCATGTTGTGCGCTTCGCTCCCCATCTCCAGCCGCGCATCGTACCCCGAGTACTCCAGTGCCTGATACATAACCCAGTTATTGATCGGCCAACTCCCCGCAAACGAAGTCCCATACTGCTCCGCCGCAACAATATGGTCGGCCGTCCCATCCTGCATGAAGATCCGTATCGGCTTCGGCTCCGTCTTGCGCACAAGAGCCGGCATTTCATCCGCTCCCTTCATCGCAACATAGGTCCCGATAAAACTCATCACGCGATGAAACTGATCCGGCCGATTCCACGCCGCCATAAACGCACCCACCGCACCCGTACTCGTTCCCGCGATCCCATGGTCATCCGGACTCTTCGACAGGTTGTAATCCTTCGCCACCGCCGGAATAAGCTCCTCCAACAAAAACCGCGAGTACCTGTCGCTCAGCGAGTCATACTCATAGATCCGCTCATACCGGTTCTGAGCATCGGATAAAGCCGGCAGCACTCCCGGATCCACAAAGATTCCAATCATCGGCGGCAGCTCATGCTTCGCAATCAAATTGTCGAAGACCACCGGTATCCGAATCCCATCCCCCAAATATCCACTGCCATCCAGAAACACCATGAACGCTGTCGGCTTCGACGCGTCATACTGCGCCGGAACATACACCGAATAATTGTGCGGCGTTCCGGGATAAAACCTCCCCGCCGGCAGCACGTGTTTTGTAACCGTCCCCTTCGGCACGCCCTCCTGCACCTGCGAGTCCGGCCCCAGCGAATAGCTCTGCGTCTGCGCCCGACCAGCCGTCGACACCAACGCGATCAACACAAGCCCCATACCCAGAAAACGCCAGCCAGTTGTCATCCTGTTCATCGCGAAAGTATACGTCCCCCCGGTATCCCAAACCGCAACCACCCACCCCATCCGGGCCGCCGGAGGATGGTATACTTATCTTCGGATTGCTCACCGCAACTCGCGCCCCACCAAGCGTCGAGACACAGCGCGGAGGTGGCGAAATTGGCAGACGCACAAGCTTGAGGTGCTTGCGCCGCAAGGCATAGGGGTTCAAGTCCCCTCCTCCGCACCAATCCACACATTCTCCGGATAATTTTCCGGCAAAGAGGTTCTAAAGCCGCTCCGATGGTTACTCTTCTCGTCATTCTGCATGTCATCGTTTGCCTCTTTCTCGTAGGCGTCGTCCTCCTCCAGCAGGGCAAATCCGCAGACCTCGCCGGAGCCTTCGGCGGCCAGGGTTCCCAAACCGCGTTCGGCCCCCGCGGCGCAGCCAACCTCCTCACCAAACTGACGACCTGGTCCGCGATCATCTTCATGGTTACCTCCATCGGCCTCACGGTGGCGCTCTCGCGCTCGTCCGCAAACACCTCAGTCCTCTCGGGCACCAAGACGACGCAGACCACCCCCGCGAAGAAGTAGTCAGATTTCAAGATTCATTCAATGCGCAAGCCAAAAGGCTTGCGCATTTGCTTTTGACTAGTCCCTAGGCTCTAGGCCCTAGACGCTCCTACCGGCGATAATTCCTCCATGCTGAAGCTCGCCGCCATCGCCCTCCTTCTCGCGCTCGCCCCACCTGCATTACCCCAGCCAGCAGCGAACTCCGCTTGGCTCTTCGCCGGGTTCAAAGACAACAGCGAGCAAGGCGTGTACTACGCCATCAGCCTTGACGGCTACCACTGGATCATCGCCAACCAGGACCGCCCAGTCTTCCACCAAACCCAGTCCAACGAACTCATGCGCGACCCGTTCCTCCAACGCGGTCCCGACGGAACCTTTCACCTCGTCTGGACCTGGTCTTGGAACACCCCCACCGCCATAGGCCACGCCACCTCCACCGACCTCATCCATTGGGGCCCCCACGAGCAACTGTCCGTCCTCGCCAACGAACCCGCCGCCCTCAACGCCTGGGCTCCTGCTCTCTACTACGACACGGCAAAAAAACACTGGCTCCTCTTCTGGTCCTCCACCATCCCCGGCCGCTTCCCCGGCGACACCTCCGGCGACAAAAACCTCAACCACCGCATCTTCTCCACCACCACAACCGACTTCAAAACCCTCACCCCCGCCAAACTCTTCTTCGATCCCGGCTACAGCGTCATCGACGCCACCCTCCTCCAAACCGGCTCGGGCTACACCCTCATCTTCAAAGACGAACGCAAAACCCCACTCAAGAAAGTCCTCCAGACCGCCACCGGCCCCTCCATGGAAGGCCCATGGTCGAACATCAGCCCACCCATCTCGGAGCCCTGGTCAGAAGGCGCTGCCATCATTCCCGTCCCCGGCGGCTACCTTGCCTACTACGACCACTACCTGAGACCCCAGCACTACCGCGCCCTCTTCTCGCCCGATCTCCAGACCTGGACCGATGCCACCGCCCGCATAGCCTTCCCCGACAAACTCCGCCATGGCTCCTTTCTCAAGATCACCCAGGCCGAATACGACCGCATCAACAACCTCCAGCAGCCCTAGCCGTTGTTTTTTGGATCTCATTCTGGAGCGCAGCAGCCTGCCCTGAGCGAAGTCGAATAGGGAGGAACCTGCTGTTGCCCTCGATCGTGTCGCAGTCACCGTCCGGATTTATTCTAGATTCATGATCCACGAAATCCTTCCCGTAGGCCCCCTCCAGTGCAATTGCTCCATCCTGGGCGACGAGCACTCCCGCGAGGCCATCGTCGTCGACCCTGGCGACGACATCCCCCGCATCCTCACCCTCCTCGCCAAACACAACCTCACCGTCAAGCAGATCATCATCACCCACGCCCACATCGACCACATCGCCGGAGCCCACCGCCTCAAACAAGTTACCGGAGCCCCCATCCTCGTCAACCAGAACGACGTCGCGCAGATCAAAATGATGGACGAGCAGGCTAAGTGGCTAGGTATCCCAACCCCCACCGTCGACGCCCCTGACGACACCCTCGATGACGGCAAGCTCATCACCATCGGCTCTGGCGAAACTGCCCTGACCGGCTCCATCCTCCACACTCCCGGTCACACCCAGGGCTCCGTCTGCCTCTATCTCCCCGCCCAATCCCTCCTGCTCGCTGGAGACACCCTCTTCGCGGGCTCGGTCGGTCGCACGGATCTGCCCGGAGGCAACACCAACCAGCTCCTCCGCTCCATCCACGACCGCCTCCTGACGCTCCCCGACGAGGTACAAGTCATCCCCGGCCATGGTCCCGCAACCACGATAGGTGACGAACGTCTCGAAAATCCATTTCTATAAGGCTATTTAAATGCTAAAGTTAGCTTACGAACTAAAACCACCACTTTACAAGCACCACATGAACTAGTAACTAACGTGGTACACCCGTTACCCGTTCAATCTCCTTCAACCCTTCCTGGAAATCTTCCTCCGCCCCAAGCAGACTGACCACGACTCGGCCCGCCTCACCGATCCCGTAAAACGACCCCGGATGCACCACCACCCCCGCCTCCCTCAACAATCGCTCTGCCGGATCCTCATCCCCACCCCGCTGCGGCAACCGCAGAATCGCGCTCCACCCCGCCTCCACCTTCAGCACCTCCACCCCACTCGCCCTCGCCCGCCCAAGATTCCCCCGCACTCGCTCCAGAATCTGTCCCTGAATCCCTTTCCGCCCCGCAAGCCATCCCGGCAACGCCCCCTGCACCGGAGCGTTCATCGACAGAAACGTATCCGCGACCACCTCCAGCCGCCCCATCGCCTCCCTGCGCGCCACCTCCGGTCCAAACCCCGCGATCCAACCCACCTTCATCTGCGGCAACCCTGCAATCTTGCTCATCCCGCTCAGCACAAACGTCAGCACCGGATGCGGTCCCACCGCAAAGCTTCTCAGCCCGACACCCTCCTCCAGCGGATAATCCAGAAACACCTCATCCACAATCAGCGCGAGCCCACACCGCTCACAAATCTCTTCAAGCCTCTCCCGTTCCTGATCGCCCGTAGCATGTCCCGTCGGATTATTCGGATGCACCACCACCACCGCCTTCGTCCGCGGCCCAATCCCCTTCTCCAACTCCGCAAAATCGATCCACCACCCATGGTCATAAAACAACGGATAGCTCTTCAACCGCACATCCTCCAAATCCGCGAGAAAATCAAACAGCGGATAACTCGGTTGCGCCACCAGCACCTCATCGCCCGCGTCGCACAGCAGCCGGAACAGATACCCATACCCCTCGCTGGTGCTCGTCGTCAGCACCAGCGCATCCGGATCAACACCCGCACCATGGTCCCGGTAGTATCCAGCGACCGCCTCACGGGCCGATCGCATCCCACGCGGATCAGGGTCATACACCAGCGCCCGCTCATCCGCCAGGGGCCGCAAGATCGCCTCCGCATCGTACTCAAACCCACACACAGTTGGGTTCGACACCGTCAGATCGATCAGCCTCCGCCCTACCGCACGAGCCTCGCGGATCGCAGCCGCAAATCCGCTCTCCCTCACATCCCAACCTGTCCTTTGCGAAAACCGTGTGGTCACCCAACCATGCTAATCGCCACGGAAGATTCCGCTACGCAGCGCCTCGTCCGATTCGCATAGAAAGTCTCGTTCGATGGGATGAGGCAGTGGTATGCTGACACCCTCCCCGAAAAAGAGGAGCACACATGCGAAAGATCATGTTCCTGCTTGGAGTCCTTGCCCTGCCCTGCGTCTCCCTGGCGCAAAGCAATCCAGACTGGTCCAATCTAACCAAACTGCATCCCGGACAGCAGATTCAAATTGTCGAAACCAACTCGCAGAAACACTCCGGAACCTTTGTGAATGCCTCCGACACATCCCTCGCATACCGCGAGACTGCCGGCGAACACAGCCTCGCAAAGCAGGACGTCCAGAGCGTGAAATTGATCGAGCACCAGCGCCGCCCTCGCCACGTACTCATCGGGGCAGCAATCGGCGCCGGTGTTGGAGCTGGAGTCACCGCTGCGGCATGGGAAAATCACGGGTTTGCTGGTGGCAAAGGAGTGGGAGCAGCCATAGGTGCAGGCATCGGCGGGATAATCGGCGCTGTAGTTGGAGCTGTCCTGCCGACCCACAGCACCATATACAACGTAGCCCAACACTAGCCAGGCTTCGTTCACCCCGCTGATGGGTGTGCCTTTACTTTCCGCCCCCTGCCGCAATCAGGTCACATTGAACCCAGTTCGTGCAAGGAGTCAGAAGACTGCCGGCCGCCTGGGCGAGGATGTTATGCCCTTTCGTCGTCGGGTGCAGATCATCCCAGAACAAATACGTATCCGGATTGATGACGTAATTGCCCTGAGAACTATCCGTGACGTCCACCAGGCCATACTTCGCGGGCGAGGCTAGCACTTTCGTGATCAGTCCAAAGACATCGAACTGCACAATCTTCTTACCCGGATTGAAGAGGCTCACAACATCAGCTCCCGCCTTCAGAACAGTGTTGTAAAGCACCGTCGCCTTGGTCGCGGGAACCGACGTCACCGGAGAACCATTGAACCGCGGAATCGCTCCCAGGTTAGGCAGGTTCGGGACGATAAACTGCGTAGCGCCCGCATCAATAAGTCGTTGAACGTTGGTTGCCTGATCGACGGCCGCATCGATGATGACTTTAGGCGAGGTGGCGTTGATAACATCGTTGGCCCCAGCCCACACGACAAACAGGGTCTTGTCGTCAATCTTGGGATGGGTCGCCAGATAGTCGGTAATCTGCTGTCCGACGTTGTCGATGGTGATCGATAACTCATCGCCGGGCCCAAAGGTGAAATCCGTCGTGCCCGCGCCGGTAAACGCAAACCCGTAGGCATAATCTTTTCCGCCTTCGAGTGAGGGCTTGATAGGAGGTTTAGCCGGAAACGTTGCCGCGAGCTGTTCAATCCAAACTCCGAAGTAGTTATGCGCCGCCGGCACGGTATCCATACCATCCGTAAAGCGACCATCCGTGTAGTCAAACGCGGGACCAGGAAGCCGGAACCCGTACTTCGCCTGCGAGAGGTCCGCATCATTGCCGACATCCGAAAGCGAATCGCCAAAAACAACAATCGAGGTGTATTTCTGCGCGCTCGCTACAACCGTAACTAGGCCGAACACAAGGGCCGCCGCAACGCTCAACCTGCGCGGACGATTGGTTGAAGTGCGGACAAAATGGTCGGCAGGAGCTGCAGGCTCGTTCGGCTGAGTCTTCAGATCCAGAGGGGAAATCAGGTAGGCACGCTTCTTGAATGGCGGCGAAAGGCGCATAAGTCTCTTACTCTCCTGAAGAGAAATTTTGAAGAGATAGCCCGGGTGCATAGAAAACCTACTCCCGTCACCATTGCCAGTCAACCAAAACCAGAAAATTCAATGTCTTTCTAACAGGACCCTGGAGTATCCTTTCCGTCATCGCATCGGGGACCTGAACCAGACTCCAGCATTTCGCAGCGTCTTCGGCGCTCACCTGCCAGCAGAGAAAGGAACGGCATGCCTACCAAAACAAAAACTCCTGCCAAATCCACCCCAAACCTGAAAAACGCCACCCTCCCCTTCGCCCCACGGGAACCCGCGCGCCCCTTCGTCGACCCTCAGCTCCTCACTCGCAAAGCGGACCCCAAAGTCGTCGCCAAGGGAGCAGCCACCATCCGGGACGTTCAGCGCAGCTACGCCAAGCCCGCGAAGCAAAGCCCCAGCAACGTTCTCGGCGACCCCACCCAGAGCCTCCAGACCTTCACCCTCCCAGACCTCGCCCAATACACCAAAGAGGCCGCCTACTCCACCATCGCCAGCAAAGACGTCCATCTCTTCTACGTCGGCCGAGACGACGTCCACGACATCCTCAAATACATCCTCTCTCGCGTCACCATATCGCTTTACCTCAATATGTTCGGCTTCGACGACTCCGAGCTCAACAACCTCCTCATGCAGAAGGCCCTCAACCCCGCCGTCACCATGCTCATCACGCTCGACAGCAGTCAGGCCAAAGGCGTTCACGAGAAAGCCCTCCTCGCCGCCGATCAAAAATACAATCTCGCCGCTTACAACACTCACTTCGTCATCGGCGAATCCGCCACTCACCAGATCTCCCACACCAAAGGCTTCGTCGCCGACGGTCGCGTAGCCGCCGAAGGTTCCACCAACTGGTCCACCTCAGGCGAAGGCACCTTCGTCGTCAACGGCAAACCCGGCGGCGCTGGCTACGTCGCGCAAAACAACACACAATCCGTCATCACCGACCCCGACACCATCGTCCGCTTCCAGACCGAGCTCATCGCCGAACACATGACTGCGCAATCTCAGCAGCAAGGCTCTTCCACCCCAACGGCAAAGCAACTTCCCCTGGTAACGAAGACAACCTGATAGAACATTGCTCCATCTGCAATAAACTTCAATCAATGATTCCCGTTCACGCAGTCCTCTTCGACTACGGCATGGTCCTCTCCGGCCCACCCGACCCCACCGCCTGGGCTCGCATGCGCGACATCGCCAACCTAAGCGAAGAGCAGCTCCATAACGGATACTGGACTCATCGCCACGCCTACGACCGCGGCGACATCACCGCCGAGTCATTCTGGACCCAAGCTGCTGCACCCACCCACGCCGTCCTCACACCCAGCCAACTCACCGCCCTCATCGCTGCCGACGTCGATTACTGGTCCACCATCAACCCGCCCATGCTCGCCTGGGCACGCAGCCTGCAACAAGCCGGCATCCTCACCGGCATCCTCTCCAACATGCCCCTCGACCTCGAGACCGGCCTCCGGACCCGCCACGCCTGGATCGATGACTTCCCTCACCACACCTGGTCTCACTCACTCAAATTAGCCAAGCCCGAACCCGCCATCTACCGACACGCCGTCGACGGACTCCAGACCCCGCCGGAAAACATCCTCTTCCTCGACGACAAGCCCGACAACATCGCCGCTGCCGAATCACTCGGCCTCCAGGCGATTCAGTACACAACTCATAACGCCTTCGAGCGCGAGATGCACTGCCGCGGCCGCGAACATCTGCTACAACTAGAAGGTCATGCGGCGTTCCAAAACGGAACGCTATAGTACCTCCGTAACGTCTTTCGCAACTTCTCCACCACAACCGCTTCATCACACATGGATAGTTAAGGTCAGGCTGCAACAGCGCTCCGCCCGCAGCCAACAACCCATGAAGAATCCGCTCTCTCTCCAAAGATTCATTGCCCGTCTCTGCGGCTTCATGGCCTTGGCCCTCGCCGCCGCTGTCATAGAAGCGCAAACCACAGGCCCGCAGCAACTCGTCTTCGCCGGCCTCCGCGCCTCCACCAACTCATCCTCACAAAACGCCCAGTTCAACGCCGTCCAATCCGACGCGCAGGGCAACCTCTACCTCCTCCTCGATCAAAAAGACGGCGTCCGTCTCCTCAAGACCGATCCCACCGCCACCAACATCCTCGCCCAAGCCCAGCTAGGCGCAGCCGGAGACATCGGCGTCGCCATGACGCTCGACCCCTCCGGAAACATCGTCATCGCCGGAACCACAACGTCCGGCGCCATCACTGCGACCTCAGGCGCAGCCTTCCCCAACGCAACCGACACCACCACTAATGGCTTCATCGGCAAATTCGACCAGAACTTAAACCCCATCTTCATCTCCTACACCGGCACAAGCCGCATCTCCGTCGCCGCAGTCGCCGCCACCAACGACGCCGTCTTCGTCACCGGCAGCATCTTCGGCACCGGACTCCCGGTCACCCCCTCGGCCATCATTCAGTCCCCTACCTCTGGCAGCCTACAAAACGGCTTCGTCGAGCGCTTCAACGCAACCGGCACCACCCTCATATACGCAACCTACCTCAGCGGCCTCAACGGCAATACCGCACCCGCTGCCCTTACCGTCGACTCCGGAGACAACGCCTACATCGCCGGCTACACCACTAGCTCCGGCTACCCCACCCTCAACGCCCTCATCCCAGACATCATCCCCAACGCCCCCAACACCACCTCCGGCTTCCTCACCAAACTCACCCCCGCCGCCGATGGCCTCCTCTTCTCCACCTTCATCCCCGGCCCCGGCATCACCTCGCTGGCCATCGACCCTGCAGCGCAAACCCTCCTCGTCTCCGGCTCCATCGCCCTAGGCCAATTCCCCATCGCAAACGTCTCCACTCCCCTCGTCAACACCACCTACCAGACCCTCCTCCGTCTCCCGCTCGACGGCATCAGCGTTCTCGCCTCCACCCTCCTCGCGCCCGGCACACAATCCACCCTCACCCCTGCACCCGGCAGCGCCGTCTGGCTCACCAGCACCCTTAGCACTCCTGCCTGGCTCCTGCCTGTCACCCCACTCTCCGACATCGGCAACAGCTACGCCCTCCGCGTAACCGCAAACAACACCATCGACCAATCCCTCCGCGTCGGCGGCCTTCCCACCACCAACCCAACCTTTGCCAGCGCACCCATCACCCTCACCTCCCTCACCACCGACCCCACCGGCAACCCTATCTTCGCTGGCAGCGCTGCCCCCACAGCAAGCGCCAGCCTCCTCGCCACCGAAACCTACGACTTCGCCCTCACCAACACCCCCACTCCAGCACTCCCCGACATCCTCCGCGCAGCCGCCCTCACCCCAGGCACCTGCAACGGCAGCCTCTGCGCCGGCTCAGCCGCCTACCTCGCTAAACTCAACCCCACCACCGCCGCCCCCACACTCGCGCTCTCCACCGACGCCAACCCCAACATCACCCTCCGCAACCTCGGCAGCGCTCCTGCCACGAATCTCCAAATCACCGCGACGAACTTCACCCTCTCACAAAACTGCCCCACCACCCTCCCACCCGGCGGAGAATGCAACATCGCCCTAACCAACCCCTCCGCCAACTCGGGAACCCTCACCGCCCAAGCCGACAACGCCACTACACAAACCGCCGCACTATCTACCACAAACACCACACCCAACCCCATCGCCTTCACCCCAAAAGAGCTCGACTTTGGCGCAGTCACGTCCACCAGCCCCGCTCAAACCCGCACCCTGACCCTCACCAACCTCACTGTCCAACCTCAAACCATTACTTCAAATATTCTAGGCAATCAAGTCACCGCGTATAGCTTCACCGCATCCTCCACCGACTGCCCCCTCACAGCCCAAAACACCTACACTCTCCCCGCAAACTTCACGTGCCACCTGGCCCTCAGCTTCGCCGCGTCTCCCAACTCAACAGACGACGGCTTCATCCAATCCAACTGGCTTATCGGAACTCACTCCGTCGCTCTCACCGCCTACACCCAGGCCGCCTCGCTCAGTCTCTCCGCATCGGAGGTCGACTTCGGCACCCAGTTCGGCACCACGCCAACCTCCGGCCTGCGCATCCCCCGCTATCTCTACCTCTCGAACAACTCCGCCGCGTCCATCACCCACACGCCAGTCACCCTTCCCGCGCCCTTCACCCTCATTGACCGCTGCCCCACGACCCTCCTGCCCCACACCGTCTGCCAAATTCAAATCACCTACAACTCCCCCATCGCTCCCTCCGCCGACACCACCACCCTCACGCTCGACCAGGGCCTCACAGTCCTCATCACCGGCTCCACTCTCCCCCTCGCGACCGGCATCGGCCAATCGGTCAACCCCAACCTGACCGTCTCCCCCGCGACCATCACCTTCCCAACACCTGTCCTCGTCGCCGCCACCTCCGCCTCGACGCAAACTGTCACCATCGGCAACTCCGGCGCAAATCCCTTCGCCCTCACCCTCGCCCTCACCGGCGACTTCACCGACACCACCAACTGTCCTGCCACCCTCCCCGGCAACTCCACCTGCGCCGTCCTCCTCACCTTCGCCCCATCGCAATCCGGAACCCGTCAGGGCATCCTCTCCGTCACCGCCGGCAGCGGAACCTCACCCTCCTTCGTCACGCTCACCGGAACCGGAACCGCGATCACCACCACTCCCAACGACACCCTCGCGTTCGGCAATGTCCTCCTCGGCCAGCCCACCGTCCTTTGGCAAAAAATCACCGCACCCTTCGCCACCCTCACCGCCACCAGCAGCGCGCCTGACTTCCAAACCATCCTCGTCGAAGACATCGGCTACGGCCACGGCGCGCCACCCGCCTCTGCCTTTCTCAGCACCTTCACCGGCCCCTGCACCAACTGCTGGCTCGGAGTTCAGTTCACCCCTTCCACTACCGGATCCCAGACCGCCACGCTCACGCTCGCCTCCGCCTCCGGCAACCCATCCCCAGTCATACTCACGGGAACCGGCCTTCCCCTCACCGGCCTGATCCTCACCCCCACCACACAGGACTTCGGCCCCATCCCTGTCAACAGCACCAGCGCTCCAACCCTCTTCACCCTCACCAACCTCACAACCTCCTCAGTCACCCTTTCGACCCCAACCACCACCGGCAACTTCGTCCTCGCCGACCCCACCCTCTACCCCACCGGCGGCCAGCCCTGCACTGGCTCCCTCGCTCCCAACGCCTCCTGCTTCCTCAACCTCCAGTTCTCCCCCACCACAACCGGCCCGCTCACCGGAACCCTCACCATCCCCACCACCACGCCCGTCGCCGCCCAACTCACAGGCTTCGGCAGCCCGGACCCTGGTCTCGCCCTCAACCCCACTGCCCTCATCTTCAACAATGTCCCCGGCTCAACCTCCACGCAACAGACCATCACCCTCACCAACACCGGCTCCGCAACCCTACAGATCTCCCCGCCCACCAACGCCACACCCTTCTTCGTCTCCGCCACAAACTGCACCACCCTGGCGCCCGCCGCCACCTGCACCATCACCGTAACCTTCACTCCCACAACGGCCCTCACAACCGACACCCTCCAACTCCCCGTCACCAACCCCAACACCGGCCTTACCACCTACACCATCCCCCTCACAGGCGCCTACACCACGGAAGACTCCGGTCTCCAGATACTCCCCGCGCAAGCCAACTACGCTCCAACCCCCACAGGCACTCTAGGCGGAACGCGCCAGTTCACCATCAATAACCTCACCAGCAAATCGCTCACCCTCGACATAGCCCTCCCACGCCAGTTCGTCCTGGCCAGCGCACCCTGCGCCGCGCTCGCGCCCAACGCCAGCTGCAACTTCTCCGTCACCTTCCTGCCCCTCACCAACGGCGACATCACTGGAACCCTCTTCGCCCAGGCCACGCCAACCGACGGCTCCGCCACCCTCAACGGCCTCGGCTACGTCGAAGGCTACGGCCAGGGCTCAGCCTCTCTCAAGATCACCGGCAACCTCATCCCAGACCTGAGTCCAGATCAATCCGTCCTCAACTTCCCCCAGACCGCCTCCGGCCAATCCAATACCCAAACACTCACCCTTACCAACACGTCTCCCACTCCTCTCACCATCCGCCGACTCACCAGCGAGTGGCCCTTCCTCATCACCAGCACCACCTGCGGCGACACGCTCGCCCCAACCCCGAGTCCAGCCCAATCCTGCACCCTCACGCTCGCCTACACCCCACTCAACCAATCGGCCACCGGCTCACCAGCCTCCGCACCCAACACCGACACCGGCGCACTCATCATCGAAAGCGACGCCCTCTCATCCCCCGATACCGTCGACCTCACCGGCTCCTCCACCGCCATCTCCAGCGGTTCGCCCAGCAACAATGCCCCACTCGTCTCCTACACCGCCTCGCAAAGCTCCCTTACCTTTCCCACAACGCAGGTAGGCAACGCCGCCCAGCCGCAGACCATCACCCTCGCCAACACCGGCACCGTGCCCATCCACATCACCAGCCTCCTCGCCTCACCGGATTTCACCTTCCAAAGTAACTGCGACACCGTCCTTCCCTCCGCGAGCTGCCTCCTCGTCGTCACCTTCACGCCACAACCCAGCTCCAACCCCAGCCCAACCCGGATCAGCGCCCTCGAGATCACCTCCGACGCGAGCTCTGCGCTCGATTTCATCAGCCTCATCGGCGACGCCGCACCCTCCGCCCTCACTCTCACGCCCCTTTCGCTCGACTTCGGCACAGTCCAGCTTGGCTCCTCCGCCACGCTCCCGCTCCAGATCACCAACACCAGCCCCACCGCCGCCACCTTCAACGGCATCACCACCACCGGCGACTACACGGTCACCGGCACCTGCCCCACACCCAACACCACCCTCGCCGCCGACACCAGCTGCACCGAACAAATCACCTTCACCCCAACGCAAACCGGCCCGCGCACCGGAACACTCGCCATCGCCACGTCACTCTCCACGCTCCCCATCAACGCCCCACTCACCGGAACCGGAACGCAATCTCAACTCACGATCACCCCCACCACGCTCAACTTCGGCAGCATCGCCCTCGGCTCCTCCGCCGCGCTCACCCTCACCCTAGCCAACACAGGCACCGCGCCCATCACCAACCTCACCCTCACCCCAACTGGCGACTACGCGGTCACCACTCCCTGCACCACCAACACCCTCACGCCAAACTCAACCTGTCAGATCACTCTCACCTTCGCCCCCACAGCTCTCGGCGCGCGCGACGGCACCCTCATCATCAACAGCTCTACAACCCCCGCCACAATTCCCCTCACCGGCAACGGGGTCTCGAACGGCACTTTCCTCCTCACCGTCAACGGCGCGTCCTCCGCCTCTGCCACCGTCGCCAGCGAGCGCCCCGCCACTTACAATCTCCAGCTCACCCCGCAAAACAATTACGCCGGCACCGTAGTCCTCAACTGCACCCCCATCAACCCCGGCCAATACGCCACCTGCTCTCTCCTGCCCTCAAGCATCACCCTCACCGGTTCCCCGCAAAGCGCGGTAGCCACCATCAACACAATCACCACGGTCAACCCAGGCAACGCCACTGCGAGTCATACCCGCAAAATCCAAAACATCTTCCTCTGCCTCCTTCCCGCGTCCTTCCTATTTTTCTGGACCACCCTCCACCGCAAACGCCCGAACTCCACGCGCATTCTCTGGACATTCCTTCTGACCGTCATTACCCTCTCCTCCACCAGTTGCGGCAGCGGAGGCGACCCCAACATCCGTACCACTCCCCCGGGCACCTATCAATATCAAGTCACCGCCAGCTCCACCACCGGCATCCAGCTCACCCAGACCGTCACCCTCAATCTCACCGTCACCGCCCACTAGGCATCTACGGCTCAGGCCGCCGATAGACAAGTGGTCCACGAAATAAATCGGTCGCCGCGCCAAACCCAGCCCCGGCGATTGCTCCTACCGCCGCGCCCGAGCCAATAGCAACACCATTCACCAGCGGTGCTAAAACAAATCCAGCCGCCACCACGAGGTAACCCGATGCACTCCATCCTGCAGGATCTCCGCTACGGTCTCCGCCGAACCCTAAAAAGCGTCATCTCGACCGAAGCGACGGACAGTCTTATCGTCCGTCGAGTAGCGGAGAGACCCCGCATTTTGTTTTTGCCTTTGCCTTTGCCTTTGCCCTTGCCTTTGCCCTGGCTTTTGCCGTTGCCGTTCGGATTAGCGCAGGGCTTTAGCCCGGGCCCTCACTTTGAGAGCCCCACCCTCAATCCTGCGACAAAACCAAACACGTATAAGCCCCCAAACTCACACTCGCACCGAAGGGCATCCCATTCAACCCGGCCCCATTCGCATCCGTATCAAAACAAGGCCAATTCTCAAATCCCGAATCATAAAAACTCGAATCGCTATTAAACCTCACCCGCCACATCCCACTCCGCGGCACGCCAATCTGATAATTCGCATACTTCTGATTCGCAAAATTACAAACCACCACAACATCATCCCCCACCCCGCCCTGATCCCACCGGTGATACACCAGCACATTATCTCCGCTCACTGGCAACACATGAACATTCTGTCCACACAACCCACGCGTCTTCCCTGAAACATTCCGCCGCAGCGCAATCATGTCGCGATACAAATTCCAGATGCCGCCATACGTATCCTTCAAGCCCCAGTCAATCGGATCGGGAGTCGCACCGTAATTCGGAAACGGCCGATATTCCAAAAATTCCTGCCCCATAAACAGCATCGGAATCCCCGCCGCCGACAACACCACACACGCCGCCAGTGTCGACTGCTTCTTCGCAAACCAGCTACCCGCATTCCCGTTGCCAATCATCGCAGGCAACCGTCCACCCTGCCGCGGATCATCCTTGTCATGATTCTCGCTATACAAAATCGACTGAAACGCATTCGCTCCATTCATCGCCACAATCGCCCCAGCCAAATCGCCGATGTTGCGCAGATTGTCCGACGCCGCAGTTGCCGCCGTTCTCAGCTTCCAACAAAAATCATCATCCCACTGCGCATTGAATCCATATCCGCCTGCACTCACCGGCGACGTAATCGCCCCATAGCCCTGCAGATCTTCCGCAATCATGATCTTCCACGGCTGGTTCTGCTGCACATGCTCGTTGAAACTCCGTAACAGCGAGATCCCCTCCGGCACAGCCTGCTCTAACTTGTAGTGGTCAAACTCATCCTGAATATCCCGAATACTCGGAATGGAATCAAACCGCAACCCATCCAGAAACCGATCCTCCAGCCACCGCTTCACGTTGTCGAACAGATACGTCTGAACCTCACCACGCCCAACATCAAAACGCGCATGGGTATAAGGCGTGTGCGCGCGGCTGTCCTCAAAAAAATAAATCCCGCCATCCACATAGTTAGGCTGCGGCGAATGCCCGGCGCACCACGAACACTCGATCCCCTCAATCGACCATCCATCGAACTGCCAAAGGTCCAGCCCGTCGACATGGTTGTAGACAACATCCAGAATCATCGCGATCTTCTGCGAGTGCACCGCATTCACATAAATTCGAAACCCATCCGGCCCGCCATACTCATCCTCAACCGCGAAGATGTAACCGGGGTTATATCCCGTACTCGCGCTGCCGGAAAACTGTCCCAGCGGCATAATCTCAATCGCATTCACACCCAACTGCGCAACGTCAGGCAGCCGCACCATCGCCGTATCGAACGTCCCCGGCGATCCCGCCGTCGCATTGAACGTAGGAATATGCAGTTCATACAGCACTGCCTCGTTCCACAGCGGCGTCGAATAACTTCCGCCCTGATAGGGCGTATCCGTACTCGCAACAATCGAATTCAGAACTCCGTTGGCATCCGGTTTGATCGATCGCGCATAAGGATCCATACGAAACGCATTCCGCCCCGGCTTCGCCGCATAAGGGAGAACGAACTTATAAGCCTGCCCCACCACTGCCCCAGGCACATCCACCGACCAGTAATTCGTCGTGCCATCCCGAGCCAGCGGAGTAGCCGTCGCCGACCACCCATTAAAATCCCCCGCCACAAACACCGCATCGGCAAACATCGACCAGACGCGAAAAGTAACTCCACCGGCATAAGGAATCGCACCCATCCCCGTATGCTGGGCCAAAGCCGGTGCGACAGAAGGGGCGACAGCCGCTGGACCACTCATAAGCTAGCTCCTCGAATCAATCTCGACAGAAGAACCGGGCCTGTTTGCACTGGGAAATTAGATTCTGCCCCTAAACTCAAACTAAAGCAAGATTCCCTCTTGATACACTAGCGCGCAAAGGTGGTTCAAAAGGGGCGTCCACTCTCTGGACTCCCTCGAACTGGATCTCCTAACTGGAGTTCGTTTATGAGAACCGCCTTGCTCCTCGTCCTTTCCTGCGTCACGACAGTCTTGGCGCAAGAGACCCTCAAGATCGGCGAACCAGTAGAACGCCAACTCTCCTCGAACGCCTCACAGTCCTATGCAATCGCGCTCAATGCAGGAGACTACGTCGCCAGTTTGATTGACCAGCACGGTCAAACCGATCTCACAATCTTTGCGCCGGATGGTTCCCAATTGCGGCGCTATCCCGGCCCCGCAGGAGACGGAAAGCGCCTCTGCGTCTTTATCGCGGATCTATCGGGAACCTATCGAATAGAAGTCGCTGCCCCCACAAGTCAGCCGACCAGCTACAAGTTGACGCTGAATCAGATATTGTCCCTGGATGAGCGTCTGAAACCGAAGCCGTGGCAAGACCCCAACCCCAGCCCGCGGATGGAGGCGTTGCGAAAACAGGCAGCCTCAGGCAACGCTGACATCGAGGCTTTCTGGAAGCAGGTGGCTGTGGAAGGCACACCGCTTGTCGAGCCAATCGAGAAGGATCCTAAGCATCAACTCGTCACATTCCTATGGCGCTCTACGCCGGAGACCCGCAACGTTCTTCTCAATTCGTCTCTGCAGGTAGGCGGCCGCCATCCGCTGGATTTTGTGATGCACCAAATTCCCCGCACCGATGTGTGGTACCTCACCGTCCGCCTTCCAACAGGGGCAAGGTTTACTTATGGCCTTTCGGTGAATGATCCGCTCGTCTTCAACGGGCCTCAGGTAGAACGATTCGCGACCACGCAAGCCGACCCATTGAATCCACATCGGTGGGGCTGCGCCGTGAACGCAAGTCGATACGATTGCCAATCCATCGGCGAAATAACAGGTGCGGTTCCACAACCGTGGATTGTCAAGAACAGCAGCATCGCAGCAGGGACCCTCGAGAACAAGAAAATCCAGAGCGAGATTCTTAAGAATGAGCACGATCTGGCGATTTATCTTCCAGCGGGATATTCGCCAACCGCTGCGCCCTATGACCTCGCCGTCATCTTTGATGGGAGCGCCTATCTAAACAAAGTCCCTGCGCCGGTGATTTTGGATAATCTGATCGCTGCATCGAAAATCCCACCAACGATTGCAGTGATAATTGCGAATCCAACTCAGGACACAAGAAATAGTGAACTCCCGCCGAACCCGAAGTTCGCGGATTTTCTTGCGAAGGAGCTGATCCCTTGGATGCGTGCTCACTACAACGTCACGAACAACCCCGCAAAGACCGTGATTGCCGGTTCGAGCCTCGGGGGGTTGGCAGCGACGTATGCTGGGTACAGGCATTCCGAAGTTTTTGGAAACGTGCTTTGTCAGTCTGGATCATTCTGGTGGGCGCCCGATCATTCCGCTGCCGTCGCGGACGGGGTGATCACGGAGACCGGGTGGATGGCCAAGCAGTTCATTGCGAGCCCTAAGCTGCCCCTCAGATTTTACATGGACGCAGGCTCATTCGAATTCGATTCGAACGGAACCGGCGGCTCGATTCTCGAAACAAGCCGCCATATGCGCGATGTCTTGTTGGCCAAAGGATATGAAGTCCACTACCAGCAGTTTGTCGGCGGGCACGATTACTTAAGCTGGCGAGGTACATTCGCGGACGGGCTGATCGGATCTCATTGGAACGGCTCCCAGCTCAAATGCACTCCCGAATTGAGGCGCGGCAAGTTGCCTAATAGAGATGACCCAAGTGGTTGCTCACTTGTTTGTTTGTCATGCCAACTGACTAAAAAGCTAAACTAAACTCATGCTCCCCACCCAATCCAAAGACCGCCTCATCGTAGCCCTCGACTACCCCACCGCAAAAGAGGCACTCCATCTAGTCGACGCGCTCGAACAAACCTGTCAATGGTTCAAGGTCGGCATGGAGCTCTACTACGCCGAGGGCAATCAGATCGTTGAACAACTCCGCAACCGCGGCTTCAACGTCTTCCTCGACCTCAAACTCCACGACATCCCCAACACCGTAGCCTCCGCCATCCACTCCGTCACCCAAGCCGGAGCCTCGCTACTCACCATCCACGCCCCCGGCGGAGCCGCCATGATGACAGCCGCAGCCGAAGCCGCCAAATCCACCAGCGCCCCGCGCCTCCTGGCCGTCACCGTCCTCACCAGCATGGACACCGAACAACTCAACGGCATCGGCATCACCGCATCCCCTGCCGATCAAGTCCTCCGCCTGGCCCGCCTCGCAGAGGCCTCCGGCATCACCGGCCTCGTCTGCTCCGCCGAAGAGACTTCCCTCCTCCGCAAACAGCTACCTCCCGACACTCTCCTCGTAGTCCCCGGCATCCGCCCCGTCGGCTCCTCAGCCGGAGACCAGAAGCGCATCGCCACCCCTGCCCAGGCCATCGCCAGCGGAGCATCCCTGCTAGTCGTCGGCCGCCCCATCACGCGAGCCGCCAACCCCACCTCCGCCGCTATCGCCATCCTCGAAGAGATCGAACACGAACTCAGTTCAGCTCAGGCAAACTGAGCTTTGACTCGCCAACCGTCGTCATCCTGAGCGCAGCGAAGGATCCCCGCATTTGTTTTTTTGTCTTGCGGCCAAACTTCACCACGCCGCAAAAATAAATTTCTAAAAGTGGCATGTTTTTAGGCGCAGAAAAACGTGGTGCAAAACACCACGTTCCACCACCGAATCACCACAACTTCACCACAAAAAACCATCCACAAAACCTGTGGAAATCGCACCCCCCCCAGCAAAAACGCCCCCTCCACCACGCCAGAAGAAAAGCAAAAAACTAAACAGCCAAACCCTCCGCGGTGACACCATGGGTCACGTCCATATCGCTCAAACGAAGCGCCAAAGCCTTCGCCGAACCACCCCCCCGCTGAAACTCACTCAAATCAAGCTGAACCACCTCAAAGCCCCGCGCCATCAATCGAGTAGTCAGGTTCGACTCCACCACACCCATCAAAATATCCTGCCCGCAGTTGATGACATTGCAAGCAAACTGGGTCGCTTCCAACTCACTCACAACAATACGCTTATCCACCGGATAGGCCGCCTCAATTGCTCTCAACGAAGCTGCATCGAAGGCCCCCGGAAAGTACATCAGGAACCCTCCGCTAAGCGGAGCAAAACAAAGGTCCAGATGATAAAACCGCGGATCCACCAGATGCAGCGAAGTCACTGGCGTATGCCAGGCGTCCGCCACGTGCCGATGACTGATCCTGCACGTCCTAACTCCATGTGCTGCCCATAGATGCGCCCCTTCCGCATCAAACAACGCATCTCCTTCACCCTCAAACGAAGTCTCCCGGGGTGTAGCCCAAAGCAGAAAACCCGCGTCCTCCAACCATTTACGGATATGCCGCTCTTCCGTCTGCCGCTGCGGATGGGTAAAGCTCGAACCCGCCGCAACCCCATGCTGCACCAGCGCCGCATGTGCCACAAACACCATATCCGGCGAGCCCTTCTGCGCATGCAGCAGCCGCACATCAGCAATCTGCCGCAGTGCCTGATACAGGCTCTTCCACTGCATAAACGCTGCATCACGCGATGGTTGATGCAGATTCCCCGCCATCCACGGGTTGATGACGTAGTTCACGTCATACCACTCCGGCGGGCACATCAGATAAGTTGGTCGGGTGAAATGAGGAAGCGCTGCAAAGTTTGAAGCAGAGGATGATGCTGGCAAACTGGTAATCATAACGACGGGATTCCTACTTTCCAGGGAAGAGTCTGCCCGTCGCTAACAACGATCGTCAAGTGGCGCGGTGTAAATTCTTGGTACAACTTTGGTGCGCCGTCCCGAACTCATCACGGCCGGCCACTTGCCTTTCTCCTCACATAGCCAACTACATGAAAAGAGAGCCCAATCGGGCTCTCTTTGTCTTCCTGAAGAAAATCCTCTGCTTAGAGCTTCTCGAAGAAGTCGCAAGCCGAGCAGGAAATGTAAACTCCGCCAGGCGTGCCGCGCTCGCGGTCCTTCACACGCTTGACGATGCGGGTCGGTTTGGAGCACTTCGGACAATCGGTGCTCTTGTTGGTATCCATGACCTTCTTTCGGTCGCCGGTCTTGGCAATCTTAGCCATAATGCTTGTTCTCCCTGGTACAGAAATTTCGGCTCGCGCGCGGAATTTGAGATCGACTGCTTGCCCAAAGGGCACGCAGAATCGAATCATCCTGAACTTCTCTTAAAGATCTTCCGGGGCTCGCCACGGGGGAATCGGCTTGAGAAGGACTGCGATCGAGGCTCTTCTATAAGTTTACACGACAACGGATTATTGCGGCTGTGTCGTGGGGTTTGGCATCGAAGGCGTTCTGCTCGAGGGGGCAGTTGGAGACGGTGGAGGCACGGACATTGGATCCGTCGGAGTCGGCGGAATCGGAGCCACCTTCGTTTTCTGATCCCCGTCCGGGAACTGAACTTTGTTCGGTCCATCTGCGGGTGCAGCGTCACCTGGCATACGCAACGACGGTGCCTGTCGTGAGCCCGAGTCCTCGCCTTGCTTGGGTTGTTGCTGGTCGCCTAAAGCGACCTCACGAGTGTTCGGAGGCGCGTTGTAGCCGCCCATCTCGTCTTGGTTGTGGATCACGATTGGCTTGCCGAGCTCGGCGATCTCAACCACCGTCACACGATCGCCGATGAAGCGAACGAAGCGGATGGTTTGCGGCACGTGACCGTAGATCCACTCTTCGTACTTGGCACCGTTGGGGTCGCCGCTCTGCTGCTCCCGCATCTTGTTTTCAGGCGCGCCTAGCGCGGCAAGAACCATGCGGTGATTCATCCCCACGAGTACTTCATGTGCGGCGATCGCTTCTTTCAACACAGGTGGAAGCGTCTCGGCATAGGCCTGCTCCGATGACTTCACACCGAAGTCGACGAGCGGCTGCAGCAACGCCTTGACCTCCGGGCCGGAGACTTCAGGAACACCGCCTTCAAAGAGGAGGGTGATGCGTGAACCGGTTGCGACTTCGGCGGGATCACCAGCCATGGGCATTGAAGAGCCGTTGAGCTCGATGTGGCGCAGAAAGCGGTGCTTCGCGTATGGGCCGCCGTTGAAGTCGAGGATGATGCGATCGGATTTGATATCCAGTGCGGTGACAATGACGCGGTCGCCGGGTGCGGCGGATTGGCCCTTCTCGTAAAGCATTTTTTTGTAGGCGTCCGGAGTGGGCTTGACCTGCCCGTTGGCTTGCAGAACGAGCCCTGCGCCCATGGGCAGGGCGCGGTGCGCAAAGCCTTGCTCTGCTTCAAGATTGCGGATGAGGTCGCGGCGGCCACGTTCGTCTAGTTTGGCTTCGGGGAGGGGGACGCGGGTGGGGGTGAAGTCGGTGGATACGCCAGCGGTGGCGGTTTTTTCGCCTACGACGAAGACCTGGGGATGCGCTGCCGCGAAAGACGTAGCAAGGAGGGCCGTCAGCAAGGCCGATCTGTTGAGAGTCAGTGCCATGGAAGCACCTCAGATATACAACAGCTTGCGCTTTCTGTTTGCTTTTGACAAGAGAAAGAACGGATTGGGAGGCTGGATTTTGTAACTTTTTTGCTACGCGGTGAAAAGGGCTTATTACGAGGGGGTTTTAAGAAAAGTGATCGTTTTTGGATGGTTTTTTGTGGTGAAGTTGTGGTGATTTTGTGGTGCAAGCGTGGTTTTTGGATGGTGCCTTTTCGCCGCTAGAAAAATGCCACTTCCTGGAAATATTTCTGTGGAAAAGGTCAGGGCTCAGGTTCTTCGATGGGTGGAGGCGGAGGGGCCGCGGGCAGGATCTGGACGAGGGGTGGGGGTGGCGCCGGTCGGGCTTGTTGTTCCATGGCGACGTGGGCGGCGGGGGGTGGGGCATCCATGGGGTAGCCGGCGCCGACGATGGGGGTCCAGGTGTAGTGCCAGGCGTAGTCGCGGGTCATGCGGACGAGGATGGCGATTCCGAGGAGCAGGACGATGACCGTGAAGGCGGCGCCCTCGGGGCCGTACTCTCCGCCGGTGAGCCAGAATTGGCCGAAGGTGCGGGTCTGGACGATGGAAGCAAAGTCGGTGATGCCGCTGATGGGGAGGCCGAAGAGGATGGCGATAGAGGCGTTCCAGGCGAAGTGGAATCCCCAGCCGAGCCAGAGGCCGTGGGTGCGGAGCCAAGCTAAAGAGAGGAGAAGCCCGGCGAGGACTGTGACCAGGGTACTGGCCCCGGTTACTCCCGGATTGCGGATGTGGGCAAGGCCGAAGAGGAGCGACAGGGCGATGGTTGCGCTCGTAGGGCCGATGGCCTCAATGAGGCGGCGGAAGGGGTAGCCACGGAACGCGACTTCTTCCGCGAGGGCGGCCGCGGCGAGAGTCAGGAGGTTGAGCAGGAGCAAGCCGAAGGCTCTTGGTTGGGCCCAGAGATGGATGTTGAGGGTTCGGGCGAGCGCCATGGGCAGGACGGCGAGCACAACGAGGCCCCATCCCAGTGCGGCTCCGAGAGACCACTCGCGCGCGGCGGTTGGCCGCCGGGGCAGGCCGAGGATGTCGCGGAGCGGCGCACGGCGGCCGCTAAGGGTTTGCAGAACGGTGAAGCCGAGTGCGAGGAGAAAGAGAAGAAAGATGGAGGTGAGGAGCGGGCGGATAGGCCCGAGGGAGAAGTGCTCCGAGAGACCGCGTGCGGCACGGCCGGCGACGGCGTCGGCGGCGAGGAACCAGAAGACGGAGGAGAGGAAGAGAGCAAGCTGCAGAGCGCGCTCGGACCGGCGTGAGGTTGTTGAGTCGAGCGCGTGCAACGAATGGTACTCCGTGGTTGGTTTGATGGAGGAGAGATTCCTCGGCGACTATGACTGCAAGAATTGCCTTCGTGTTTGAACTAAAAGGCCCGGGCTAAAATCCCTCGTACTCCGTTTGATGTTTCTCAGGCTCAAAGCGATACGCCTAATCCCAAAATCCGAAAAACAGACCGCGGGATTCCCTTCGCCTCTAGACCGTTGTGTAGAACTGTGCGATGTTGCGGAACTTGTTGTAGCGCTGCTCGAGCATGACGTCGAGGGGAAGCGCGCGGAGTTCGTTGAGGTGGTATTGAAGTTTTTCGCCGACCATGGCCATGGAGGCTTCGGGATCGTTTTGTGTGCCTCCGCGGGGTTCGAGGAGGACGTCGTCGACACAGCCAAGGAGTTTGACGTCGCCTGCGGTGTAACGGAGGGCGGTGGCGGCCTGCTGTTTTTTGCTGGCATCCTTCCACATGATGGAGGCGCAGCCCTCGGGCGAGATGACGGAGTAGATGGCGTTCTCGAGCATGAGGACGCGGTCGGCTACTGCCAGCGCCAGCGCTCCGCCAGATCCACCTTCGCCGGTGATGGTGGCGATCGTGGGAACGCGGAGGCGGGACATTTCGATAAGGTTACGGGCGATGGCTTCACCCTGGCCGCGCTCTTCGGCTCCGATGCCTGGGTTGGCTCCGGCGAGGTCGATGAAGGTGAAGATGGGGTGGCCAAACTTTTCTGCAATCTTCATGCAGCGGAGAGCCTTGCGATAGCCTTCTGGGTCGGGCGAGCCGAATTTGCGGGCGACGCGCTCCTTGAGGGTGCGGCCTTTGAGGTTGCCGATGGCCATGACGGGTTCGCCGTGGAAGAAGGCCATGCCACAGGCCATGGCTGCGTCATCGCCAAAGGCGCGGTCGCCGTGAATCTCGCTGAAATCGGTGAAGATTGACTGGATGAAGTCCATCGGGTAAGGGCGCTGCGGGTGCCGTGCCAACTCCGTCTTGACCCAGGCTTCGGGGGACGGCGCCGGATGAGGATGCGCTGATCTGCCTGCTTCGTGTTCCGCCATTGTATTGATTGTAGCGGACGGCGGTGGAGGAGATGGTTCGCGGCTGGCCGACGATCAGGAATTGCGCCGTCGGAGCGGCATATGCGAATCACTGGCTCGGTGCCGGCAGCAGTGCCCTCGATGTATTGTGATATTGACAGGTGGTCGCCAGTTTCCCTCGGCGGTGATCAACCTGGATCTGTCAGGGTATCCAGCAGTTCCGGACGCAACGGGAAACTACTATAAGACCATCGGGCCAACTTGCACTTTCATCAACATGGGAGAGTGTTCGATGCAAACTTCCGCTTTGCGAAACTTTGGCTGGAGTATTCGCCTCGTAGTCCTCGCGACTTTCCTTAGTCTCACTTTTGGCTTTGCGCTCGCACAAGCAGCGAATCCCGACTACTCCACCGATCTTCCTACCGTCGCTCGCGTCGAAGCGGAGATCAAAGGCAAAGATCCGGTGGATACGTTGGCGCGACAGGTTGCCGTCTTCAATTACCTACAGGCGTACATCGATCGCACCAAGTACGCTCGCACCGTGCGCGGTCCTTACACCGCGGGCGAAGAAAAAATGAGGGCTGCCTATAGCGGAGCCGCAGCCCAGATCTCTCAGGATTATGCCAAGTCCCACACCGCCGACGAAGCGAAGGCCTTCGAACGCCTCCACGGCCAGTACGAGATGGATGAGACCTTTAATGCTGCCTGGCAGAAGAGCCTGATCGGACCACAAGCCACTGCGGCCTACAACGGGGCCGTAAACTCGCTCGCCGCTGGGCAGAGGGCCCACGTCGCGCAGGAGCAGGAACAGTATCAGAAAGACGTCGCCGCACAGCGGGCCGCAGTCAGCGGTACCTCCAACGACCCCACCTCGGTCGCCACCCGTCGCTGCCTCGAACTCGGTGGCGACTCCACCGCCTGCCTCGGCAAGGGCCTGACCAGCGGTATCATCGACCTGTTCACTGGAGGCGCGGGCCTTGGTGAGATGATTGGCCCCGGTTTCTCCGGCGTCGTCCTCAGCGGTAGCTATCACACCCCCGGCGCCACCACCAGCATCAACTTCACGAGCAACAGCGCCGGCATCAACCGGTGCGGTGACCTGGAAGAGGTCGCCAGCCCGTATACGATTCGCAAATCTCCCACCGGCACCCAAATCATCCTCCAGAGTGAGCCGCGCCCTATCACTCTCTCGATGCGCCCAGATGGCTCGCTCATCGGCCCCGGCCTTGTCGAGGTCACAGGCCAGGTCATCGTTGGCTATCACACCGTTACCACCACGCAGATGATCAATGGCTATCGCGCCGCGCCGAACCAATGCAACGGCCCGTGCCAGACCGTCAGCCGCGTCCCCGACTACGCTCCCAAGACCGTGCGCTGCAGCATCGCCTCGTTTGCCCCCCCCCCCCCGGCTCCACCCGCCTCTGCAGCTCCTGCCGACACCGGAATCTTCGGCGCCCTCACCAGCATGATGGGCACCGTCGCCCCCGCATCCGAACCCGGCCTTCGCATGGCCGGCCAATACTCCGGTTCTTCTGGCCTGGCCCTCGATTTCGGAGGCGACGCCGTGATTCTCGACTGCGGCCGCGCTCACATCAAAGCGCCCTACACGGTCGAGAACACCCCGACGCAGTTCCTCGTCCACGTGCAGAATAGCGGCGGCCCGTTCGTACTCACCGTCACCCCCGACAACTCCCTACGCGGCTCCGGATCCACCACTATCAACGGCAGACTCGTCTCCGGCATGAATGGCGACAACATTACCTTCACTCCGCACAGCGAAACCTGCGCCATCGGCCCCTTCGCCGCGAAGACCTCCTCCTCCAGTTCAATCGCCGCCACTCCAACCACCCCGGCCCCGGCACCCGTCTCCTCTGCAGCATCCACAACTGCTCCAGAGATGAGGCTCAACGTCACCAGCAGTTTTCCAACCGCCGCGAACCCGCTTGCTGGACAGGCCGTGAAGCTGATGACTGTCAGCTTCGACAATGCGATGCGGGGTGCTGGCGCGCCCATTCCGGCCGGCACGACTCCGGGCCACGCGCTGCAGGCGTGGGCTTATGCCTGTCGTCCGCCCAAGGACTGCACGGTTCCCAACCAGCTGATGGCCAAGTACTACGTCGGTCGCGGCACTTTTGACAGCACCGGCAAGGTAGTCCTTACGGTGCCGGTCCCGCCGGGCACCTACTACGTGATCTGTTCCGTCGCCGGAACAAAGGGGGTTCTGGTGTGGGACGTGCCCGTTACGCTCAAGCCTGGCGACAACACGGTCAACCTGACCGCTACGAATGCAGAGTTGATTCCAATCGCTGCGGCGCATTAGCAGATATTGACTTCTGGCCCACTACCCGAAGTTCCATGTTCCGGCTGTTAATTTTCGGTGGTTGGGCGGAGTGCGGTGTCCAATGCGAACCGGTTGTATTCGTGGAGGAAGAGGAGGAGGAAGATGACGACACTATAGAGGAGTTGCTGGCTGGCGAGGTCCCATTGCTGGTTTGCGGCGACGCCGATGGTGAGGAGCATCATAAAGACGGCTCCGCAGGCGAGCGAGGTGCGGGTGAAGACGCCGAGGATGAGCGTGAGACCGAGGATGGCTTCGATGAAGGGGATGGCGTAGCTGAAGGCGTAGATGAGGCTCGGCGGGAGTGGGGATTTGGCGAGGTGTTCGGCGGTGGTCTGGGCGAAGGCGGCGGCTCCGTTGTGGATGCGGATGAGGCCGTGGCCGGCGAAGTTGACGCCGAGGGCGATGCGAAGGAGGGCGTAGGCCAGGGATTTGTGAGAGAGTCTCATTCTTATCTAAGACGCGCGGCGCACGAATGGAGTTCTATCTCTGTCATTCGCTGAAGGATATTTTCGGGGCGCGTATACTGCGAGCCATTGGCGGTTGCGATTGGACAAGGTGCGGGGGACAATCATCGTCAGGACGAGATAGCCAGAGCGACTCATGCGGACGCCGTCGCTGAAGGACTTTGGGTGCCCGGCGAGAGGTGTAGAACTCCACCAGCTTCCAATGAGGATCAGTGGCGAGTTGT
The DNA here is from genome assembly GCA_963841335.1 of uncultured Acidobacteriaceae bacterium. Classification (GTDB taxonomy): domain Bacteria; phylum Acidobacteriota; class Terriglobia; order Terriglobales; family Acidobacteriaceae; genus Edaphobacter. The sequence goes on from CAWJCF010000002.1 coordinate 1,249,140, forward strand.
GCTTGATTCGCATGTTTTTGGGTGGTTTAATCCAAGCGCATCCTGTAACGCTGGAGTGAGACGATGAGGATTGCGCCGGGATATCGATGGTTGATCGCTGTGGCTCTTGCTGCTTCGATGGAGGCGGCGTTTGCAGCTGGCCCGGTGAGCCCGTATAAAGCGCTGGGGCTTCCGAAGGCGGTGCATCCAACGCTATCCGCTGCACCGGTGGGAACGGTTCGGGTTGGGGCTCTGGAGGTGAGGCTGGAGGTGACGCCGCTTAGCGCGGTGCAACGGATGTTTGGCGGTGTAGTGCGTGGGGCGGGTGATGCGGCGAATGCAGTGACGTGGCTCTGTTATGCGGGACGGGATGCAAAGCAGCGCTCGGTGGTGTACTGGTTTGCGTCGAACGATGAGATGAGCGGCGACCACCATGAGGTGACGCAGATTGCGGTGCAGGATAATCCGGCGGGTACGGCTCCGGCGGGGTGTGGCGCGGCGCCGGTGGGCCTGGGGATTCAGTTTGGGATTCCTTCGGTGGGGTCGACGATGGATGAGGTGTCGGCAAAGTTTGGTGCGGGCAAGGTGGATGCGAGGGGATTTGTGAGCTATGCGAGCGAGGCGAATACAACGACGCCAAAAGAGATGACGGTGACGCAGTCGGTGCAGTACCGGGTGCGCGAGGGTGTGGTGACGATTGCGAGCGTGTCGCAGGTTTCTACGCAGTAGTGAATTTACTCGAGGACGCGGACGCTGCCTCGGCCTACGAGCTCTTCGATGTTGTCGATGAAGAGGCGGTCGGCTGCGACCATGATGTTGTGGGGTTCGAGTACGGCGCAGAACTCGCCGGGTTCTTCGAGGTCGAGGAGGACTTTGCCTTTGCCGGGTGCGCCGAGAAAGACGGCGTGGATTTTTTCGAGGAGCGCGGTGTCGGGGTTGTGAAGCGGGACCTTGATGCGGAGCGAGTCAGGGAGCTTGATTTTTACGTCTTCAAGGGCCTGGATGTTGGAGAGGGAGAGCTTGGGGGCAGAGTCTTCTTCGCCGCGCAGGACGCCGCGGACGACTACGGGGACGTCGATCTTTAGCTTGTCTTTGAGTTTTTCGTAGCTGGTGGAGAAGGCGATGAGTTCGATTTTGCCGACGGTGTCTTCAAGAACGGCCTGGGCATAGAGTTCGCCGGAGCGTTTGGATTTTGCGACCTTGAGGCCGGTGATGACTCCGGCGATCTGGATTTCGTTCTGGGGCTCTTCGCCACGGCGGCGGAAGACCTGCGGTTCGGGCTTCATTTCGATGGCGGTCGCCGTGTCGACGACCTTCATGTTGCGAAGCTTCTCGCGGTACTTGTCCATCGGGTGGCCGGAGACGAAGAAGCCGAGGACTTCTTTTTCGTTTTGCAGGCGAGTGTGCTCGTCCCACTCGGCTACGGAGGGGAGTGCGTCTTCGCCGTTGTGATTGGTGGAGGCTTGAATGTCGGAGTCGAAGATGCCGAAGAGGCCGTGCTGTCCGGCGGCTTCGTCGCGCTGAGCTTTCTGGGCGCGCTCCATGGCTTTGTCGAGGGCGGCGGTGAGTTGGGCGCGGCCACCGAAGGCGTCCATGGCTCCGGCTTTGATGAGGGACTCGAGGACTCGCTTGTTGAGGAGGCGGAGGTCGACTTTTTCGCAGAACTCCCAGAGGCTGGAGAAGCCTTGCTTCCCTGCTGCCTTGAGTTCGGTGCGGGCTGTATGGATGGATTCGATGGCGTTGTGGCCGACGTTCTTGATCGCGGCCAGGCCGAAGCCGATTGCTCCATTGATGGGAGTGAAGTTGGCGTCGGAGACCTGGACGTTCGGCGGGACGACGGGGATGTTCATCTCGCGGCACTCAGAGATGTACTTGACCACGCTCTCGGGCTTGGAGGTTTCGCTGGTGAGGAGCGCGGCCATGAACTCGACGGGATAGTGGGTCTTGAGCCAGGCGGTGTGGTAGGCGAGGAGCGCGTAGGCGGCGGAGTGGGACTTGTTGAAGCCGTATCCGGCGAACTGCTCCATGAGGTCGAAGAGCTGGCCGGCTTTGTCTTTGGAGAACTTGCGCTGGGCTGCTCCGGCCATGAAGATGTCGCGCTGCTTGGCCATCTCGGCGGGGTCTTTTTTGCCCATGGCGCGGCGGAGGAGGTCGGCGCCGCCGAGGGAGTAGCCTCCGATGACGGAGCTGATCTGCATGACCTGCTCCTGGTAGACGATGACGCCGAGGGTCTCGTGCAGGATGGGTTCGAGTTCGGGAAAGAGGTACTCGACTGCGCGGCGGCCCCACTTGCGCTCGATGAAGTCGTCGATCATGCCGCCCTGGATTGGGCCTGGGCGGTAGAGGGCGTTGAGGGCGGTGAGGTCTTCGACGGTGGTGGGCTTGTAGCGGCGGAGGACGTCGCGCATGCCGCCGGATTCGAACTGGAAGACGCCGGAGGTGAGGGCGCGATGGAAGACTTTTTCGTAGGTCTCGTGGTCGTCGAGGGGGATTGTCGCGAGGTCGAGATCGGTGCCGGCGGCCTTGATGAGTTTGAGGGCGTCGTCGATGACGGTGAGGGTCGTCAGGCCGAGGAAGTCCATCTTGAGAAGGCCCATTTTTTCGACGGCCTTCATGTCGTAGGCGGTGACGATGTCATCGTTTTTTGCGCGAGTGACGGGGACTAGTTCTGTGAGGGGCTTGGGCGCGATGACGACGCCGGCGGCGTGGACTCCGGCTCCGCGGACGAGGCCTTCGAGGCGGAGAGCGGCGTCAATGAGTTCTTTGATCTTGGGATCTTCGTAGGCGGTGGCGAGGTGCGGTGAGTCTTCAAGGGCCTGCTCGATGGTGATGCCGATGGTGGTCGGGATCATCTTGGCGATGCGGTCGACTTCGCCGTAGGGCATGTCGAGCGCGCGGCCTACGTCTTTGATGGCGGCTTTCGCGGCCATGGTGTTGAAGGTGATGATCTGGGCGACCTGGTCGCGGCCGTATTTGCGGGTGACGTAGTCGATGACCTCGCCGCGGCGGTTCATGCAGAAATCGATGTCGATATCGGGCATGGACACGCGCTCGGGATTGAGGAAGCGCTCGAAGAGGAGCTCGTTCTGGAGCGGATCGATGTCCGTGATCTGCATGACGTAGGCGACGAGCGAGCCAGCGGCAGAGCCACGGCCGGGGCCCACGGGGATATTTTGTTCGCGGGCGTAGCGGATGAAGTCCCAGACGATCATGAAGTAGCCGGGGAACTTCATCTGCTTGATGACGGCGAGCTCGAGGTCGAGGCGGGCGTGGTATTCGGGGATGGTCTTTTTGAGGATGCCGCGCTGGCGGAGATGGGCGACGGCGGTGTTGAGTCGCATCTCGAGACCTTCGCGGCAGACGCGCTCGAAGTAGGTGTCGAGGGTTTCGCCTTCGGGGACGGCGAAGTCGGGGAATGGGTTGTCGACCTTGGCCATCTTGAGGTTGCAGCGGTCGATGAACTGCATGGTGCGGGTGCAGACCTCAGGAGTTTGCGAGAAGGTGCGGAGCATCTCCTCAGCGGACTTGATGTAGAACTCCTGCGTGTCGAACTTGAAGCGCTTGGGGTCGTTCATACTCCCGGCGGTTTGGACGCAGAGAAGGATCTCGTGCGCGCGGGAGTCGTCTGCGGCGACGTAGTGGCTGTCGTTGGTGGCGATGAGCGGGATGTCGAGGTCGCGCTCCATCTTGAAGAGAGCTTCGCAGACGGCCTTGTCGGGGGCGAGGCCGTGGTCTTGAATTTCGAGGAAGTAATTCCCTTTGCCGAAGAGGTCCTGGTAGAAGCCTGCGGTGCGTTTGGCGTCTTCGTACTTCCCTGCCATCAGGTGCTGGTTGACCTCACCAGCAAGGCAGCCGGAGAAGCCGATGAGTCCTTCAGAGTGCTTGGCGAGGAAGTTTTTGCTGACGCGTGGCTTGCGGTAGAAGCCGTGCAGGGCGGCCTCACTGGTGAGGCGGACGAGGTTGCGATAGCCGGCTTCGTTTTCGGCGAGGACGAGGAGGTGGTTGTAGGTGTCGCCCTCGGGAGCGCCGCGGTGATCTTCGTTTTTGCAGATGTAGAGCTCGCAGCCGAGGATGGGCTTCAAGCCCTTCTTCTGCATGGCGTCGAAGAAGTGGACCGCACCGAACATATTGCCGTGGTCGGTCATGGCGGCGGCGGTCTGGCCGATTTTTTTGAGGTGCCCGGCAAGTTTGTCTACGTCACAGGCGCCGTCGAGCAGGGAGTAATCGGTGTGGAGATGTAAGTGAGTAAACTCTGCCGCCATGTCTCTATTCTATGGCGTTTGGGAAGGAGGTTTAGTTGAGGATAAGTGGGGCAGAATTCGGCTTGGTTCGGCTGCGGCATCGCTCTTGCGTCGCATATTAGAATCGTTACCCAAATGGCTGGGAACTTTCTCATCGATGGGATACGGCGGTCGCTGCGTCGGAGCAGGCGCGAGAAGAAGATTGCGCTGGCGAAGAACTGGCCGATGGTAGAGGCGGAGATCAACCACTGGCAGGTTCTGAATGCCGATGACGACGTGGCTAGGACGGGGACGCCATTTCAGATTGAAGCGGGGTTTCACTTCAAGGTGAATGGAGAGTATTACGGCGGGTATCTGCGCAGCGTGGCGATGACGCACCATGAGGCGGAGATGAAGGCTAAGGGTGATCCGAAGGTGAATGTGCGGTATAACCCAGCGAATCCGAATGAAACGGCGGTGCTCGCTGAGGATAATGTCGGGACTCTTGCGTTTGGGGTGGTTTCGGGCTAAAAAAGGCCCATCGATCAGGCTTTTGGTTTATGCGAGGCCAAGAAAAATGGCGAGAGCGGCGTCGACTCTGGTCATCGTTAGCGAGTCCATCTTTCCGATCACGTTTCCGATTCTGCGACATGAAAATGTCTGGATGTTATCAATGGCGATCTCAGAGTCTTTCCTTAACCCGTTACCGGCCGTTGGTTTGACGGTTACTCGCACGTTGGGCACTCGCAGGAGACCGCTTGTGATCAGTGCGACAGTGATGAGTTCGGGGTCTCGAGGAAAGTAGCCTTGAATGACAAGTGCGGGGCGCGGTTTGCCGAAATCTCCCGGCGACGCGACGGTGATGACCGCCCCACGGACGAATTCGATGTTCGATAATTCTGGATTGGAATCTTTAATCACTCGGACCAGCCGGCCAGGTCCTCTTGGGTGAGAGGCAGAAGGCCCGCGTTGGCAAGAGTGCGAGCGTGAGCAGAGATTTTCTCAAGCTGTGTCCTGTACCTGGATAGAAACTGAGGGCGACGTGTGTCTGGAACCCATATCTGAACAGGACGTAGTCCGCGGGCGCGCAAAACCGCGCGGTGCTTACGAACGCGTTCTTTCGCGGCGTTCTTTTTTTCATCGGCGGCGACGTTCTTCGCGTGGGTGATGGAGGACTTCATAGAACAATTGTTACATGTAACGCAAGCACCGTCGAGCCTCACGGAACTGATGGCAGAAAACCTGATTTGGGAAAGCCGAAGAGTTTGAGCTTGAGGCAGTACTCGTCTTCGACGGCGTAGTGGGCAACGCGCTGCCAGAGGCTGTACTCGGCAGGCCACGGTGCGGCGTGAGTTCGCCACTGGATTGAGGGATAGTGCTGGAGAATGAGGGCGGTGCGCGGGAGATGGCTGGGGGAGCTTACCACTTCGGCGGCGCCCCAGTGTTGATTAGCCATGATGAGATCGCTGTAGTAGATGTTTTGAATGGTGTTCTGGGCTTGGCCTTCTTCGATGATCGCGCTCTGTGGAACTCCCTGTTGGGCCGCGAGGGTCGCCATGATGTGGGCTTCGACGAACTGGTTATGGGCCGGGCCTCCAGTGAAGATGAGCGCGGGGGCGACACCGGATTTGTACTCGCGAATGCCCTCGAGGGTGCGCTCGCGCTGTTCGGGAGATGCGGTGCCGTCGGGGTTGGCGGGATAGCCGAGGACGATGATGGCGTCGAAGTGGGTGAGGTTGGTGTTGCGCGTGGGGATCGCTTCGACGACGAAGGCCGCTGCGGCGAACGTGACGGCGAGAAGGATGACGACGTTGAAGAGAAGATTGCGAAAGGGCCGCATTTCGGATTCCGGGGATATCTTCGAGTTAGTTTTTTTTGACGAGGCTGGTGGCGATCTGAACGTAGAGATCGACGGCTTCAAGTAGTTCTTTTTTTGCGATTTTTTCGTTGGGAGTGTGGGCTACGTGGATGGAGCCGGGACCGAGGAGCAGCGGTTCGCCCCAGTTGGTGAGTGCGGGAATGTCGGTGGTGAAGTTGGCGATCATGGTGGGAAGGTCTCCGACCTTGCGCATGCGGACGAAGGGGAGGTCCAGTGAGAAGGTGATGTCGGCGCGGTCGCCTACAGTGGCGAGGATGATTTTTTTGGTCTCGTCGGAGGGGCCGACGAGGCGGACGAGGATGTGGGCTTCGGCTTTGTCGGAGATGACGTTGGGGGCGTAGCCGCCGTGGATGAGGCCGATGTTCATGGTGGAGGGGCCGATCTCGGGCTCGATAGGCAGTGGCAGGGCGAGGACGTCGTGGAGCGCTTCGACGAGTTTGTGGATGGCGGAGTCGCCGAGCTCGGGATAAGCGGAGTGGGCCATGCGGCCTTTTGCGCGGAGCTCGACGCGGAGTGCGCCCTTGGAGGCCAGGGCGAGGCGGTTGTCGGTGGGCTCGCCGTTGATGAGGAATTTGGAGCCTTTGGGGGATTTGTTGGCTTCGATGGCACCGGCGGAGTCGCGCTCTTCGCCGACCACGAAGAGGAGGCCGACTTTGATGCCAGCTTCGTGGAGTCGCTCGGCGGCTGCAATTTGAGCCGCGATGATTCCCTTGGCGTCGCAGGTGCCGCGGCCGTAGAGGAACTCGTCGTCTTCCTTGAACGGGATGTAGGGCGGGACAGTGTCCATGTGGGTGGAGAGGACGACGTCTGGAGTGACGCCGGGCATGGCCGCGTAGACGTTGAAGCGCTCGCCGGTGCCTGATCCGGGCGTGGTGGCGCGGTCGGGCTGCGCGACGGGCATCTTTTCTACGGCGTAGCGCTGGTTGGTGAGGAATTCGTGGAGGAAGTGTCCGGCGGGGGCCTCGTGGTAGGTGGTGGACTCGATGTTGACCAGCTGTTTTGTGAGTTGAATCGGGTCGATCGCCATAGTTCCAGCATACGTGATGGGCAGTGAGAGGCGCATGATCCGTGTACCCGATAAACTGAGATGAATGACGCAGATTTTTTCTTCCCAATCTTCTTCGCAGACTTTCTCTTCCCAGATACGTTCGATTGAAGATCTACGCGGGCCGGCCGGGCGATTGGAGGCCCTGCTGAATACGGGCCGTGAAGAGGCTCCCTATGCTGCGCTGGTTTGTCATCCGCATCCGATGGGCGGCGGGACGATGCACAACAAGGTCGTGTATCACGCGATGAAGGCGTTTTCGTCGTTTGGGCTGCCGGTGCTGCGATTTTAATTTTCGCAGCGTGGGCTTGAGCGAGGGCGAGCATGACAACGGGCTCGGCGAACAGGAGGATGTGAAGGCTGCGCTGGATTGGCTGGAGAACAACTTTCGCCGCCCGATACTGTTTGCGGGGTTTTCGTTTGGATCGAACGTAGGGATGCGGGCTTGTTGCGGGGATGACCGAGTGAAGGGGCTGGTTGGGCTTGGCCTGCCGGTGCATGCAGAGGGGCGGGACTATCAGTATGGGTTTCTGCCGAAGTGCACCGTTCCGAAGCTTTTTGTCAGCGGTGATCATGATCAGTATGGTCCGCGCGAAGCTGTGGAGGCTGTGTTTGCCCGCGCGACAGAGCCGAAGCGGTTGGTGTGGATCGAGGGAGCAGATCATTTCTTTCAGGGAACGACAGATTCGCCAGGCGCCAAGCTGGCGCAGATGCAGGAAGAGATTCGCGCGTGGCTGCGGAGTGAGTTCGGGTTGAGCTAGGCGGCGCCGCTAATCTCAGAGATGAGGGCGCGGTGAGCGGAGGCAGCGGGGTGGCGGACATCGGAGAGCGAAGGCGCCAGGAGCCAATCGCGCATGGCCTGGTTGCAGATGTCCGGCATCTCTTCGAAGGGAATGTGACCGACCCCGGGAAGAACCAGCAAGCGGGATTCGGGAAGCTTGTGCTGCAGTACGCGTGCAGAATCGAGGCTGACAGCGCGGTCGCGGTCGCCCCAGACCAGGAGGGTGGGTGTTGCGACGAGTCCGGAGAGAGTGGCCCGGAGGATCTTCATGTCCACGGACCAGCGCTTGACGATGCCGAGGACGTGGTCAACAGTGCCGGGAATGGTGAGGCCTTCGATGTATCCCTCGAGCGAATCCCCGGTGACTCGGGATGGGTCTCCGTACATCCGGCCCAGGGCGATGGCCTTGAATTTTTTGGGCACCCACGGAATCTGCCGGGCTAACCATATGCCGAAAGGCGTCTGGTAAAAGCGGATGAGGTTCTCACCCAGATTGCAGTAGGGATTGGCCGGAGCGAAGAGAATGAGCCGTCCGACGCGCTGGGGATGGCGCGCGGCAAGCATCATGGCCACGGCTCCGCCATGCGAATGCGCGGCGATGTCGGCCTGGTCGAGACCAAGGACGTCCATATAGGCGGCCAAACGGTCGGCTGTCGCTTCCAAGCCTGCATCCAGCCCGGGAACGCGGTCCGATTGGCCCATGTTGAACAGATCGAGAGCAAAGACGGTCGAGTCCTGGGCAAGAAAGCCTATATTGCGGCGCCAGTTCTTGGCCGAGCCAACCAAGCCATGTAGGAGCAACAGTGGCCGCCCGGAGCCGGCCCGGTGATAGTGAATTCTGGCACCCTCCACCAGAACTGAGGCATCTTCAATTGGAGGATATTCTGAAATCACTGCTGTAAACGCCTCGAAAGTGAGAGAATCATTCGCGAATCGGGACTTAGTTACCCCAAATCCGCAAACGTTTATGTTACAGGAACGTTAAAAGTTTGATGCACCTAAGGTGAGAATTTTTTCAGGATTTTGTGAAAGACTCTGCAGAATTTAAAATCTCGTTTCGGAGGATCGTCTTACCCCTGATTGGCATGCCCGACAGCGGGATTGATATGTCAGATATCAACAGTAGCGAATATGTGAATTACGGAATGGGTTATGGTTTTTCGTATAATAGACCACGCCAATTGTATTAACCACTGCATTCACAGTGTTTAGTGCTTTGGTCATAGATGTGCATGGATCGATGTCGAGCTCTCATGAAGAATGCTGCTCAAACCCGTGTTCTGGTTGTCCTGCTGGCACTGGCGACCATTGCGGTCTGCGTGCTGGCGGCGCTGAATTTTGACCACGAGACTACTCTAGGCGTTCCAACTGACGGCATCTGGTGGGTTGAAGCAACCGGCGGCCTGCGGGCGGAGCGGGTACCAGCGGAGTCTCCGGGGCATCGGGCGGGTATCCGGACGGGCGACATTCTGGTCAGCGTTGACGACCGGCCGACACCTCGAGTCGCGGCGTTGGGCAGGGAGATGTACCGCACGGGCGTCTGGAACCACGCAACGTATTCCATTTTGCGCCCCGTTCCTCAATCGATCGACCTGAATGGGGCAACCCGGCTCGACATCCAGGTGTACCTCGGGGAGAAGGACCGTTCGATCAACCAGGGCCTGCGGTTTATCGCGCTGGTGTATCTCTGCATCGGTATCTACGTGTTGTTCCGGCGTTGGACAGCGCCCAAATCAATCCATTTTTACGTCTTCTGCCTGGCCTCGTTTGTGCTGTACAGCTTCCGTTCGAACGGCGAGCTGGGCATCTACGACTGGGGCAACATGGTGGCGCAGGCGTTGCAACCGGCGCTATTTCTGCACTTTGCTGTCAGCTTCTCGGACAATTTTTCCTCTGAGCAAGGTGATCGGTTCCGGCGAAGGCTCCTCTATGCCCTGCTCTACGTGCCGGGGATTCTTCTGCTCGCTCTGCAATATACGGCGATCCGTTTCTGGTCGGCCACAGAGGTCCTGCTGCATCGCCTGGACCAGATCTCACTCGGCTACCTTGCTCTCTATTACGTCATCGCGGCGGTGGTGTTCCGGTACCGCTATCGCCACGCTGAGTCTGCGCTGGAGCGCCAGCAACTGAAGTGGCTGACGCGCGGCACGCTGCTCGCGGTGACTCCGTTTACGCTACTCAACGTCATTCCTTATCTTGCGGACTGGTCGGTTCCTGCTCCACTGACCAAGCTTGCAGGGCTCTCTCTGGTGATTCTGCCGCTGACGTTCAGCTGGGCGATCGTCCGCTACCGCCTGATGGACGTGGACCTGATCTTCAAGCGCGGCGTGACGTACACGTTGGCGACCGCATCGTTGGTTGGCCTCTATTTTGGCGTTGTCGCGGTACTGGCGGAACTCGTGCACACCCGCCTGCAGAGCCTCGGCATCTGGGGCCTGATGGCGGCCATTATCGTGACCGGCATCGTCTTCGACCCGCTGAAGCGGGCAATTCAGGCACGGGTCGATCGGGTCTTCGATCAGAAGCGATTCGATTATCGCGAGACGCTGGTGGAGTTTGGTCGCGGACTCAATGCCCAGACGGACCTGCGGGCTCTCCTCGATTCCATCGTGGAGCGGCTGCCGCAGACATTGCTGGTCACGCGCGTCGCGGTCTTTCTAGCGTCAGAGAGCGAGGGTTCTGGTCCGCGCCACTTTGACCTCGCAGCCTCACACGGTCTGACGAATCTGAGCGCCGTCGAACTGAGCGCACTCGATGTTCGCTTCCTCGACTTCGACCGGCCCGGCGCGAACAATCACATCTTTCTGGACAACCCGCAACACATTCTCCGGCTCCCCGAAGCGCAGCGCCGCAGCGCCGGAAGGCTTGATCTGAACTACTATCTTCCCTGCCGCGTCGCCAATCGTGATGGCGGCGGCACGCGCACCGTCGCGGTGATTGGGCTGGGCCGCACCGATGATGGAGACTTCCTCTCGAGCGAAGATATGGAGTTGCTGGAGTCGCTCGCCGGCTACATCGGCATCGCAATTCAGAATGCTCAGCTCTACCGCAGGCTGGAGCAGAAGATTACTGAGTTTGAGAGCCTGAAAGAGTTTCACGAGAACATCGTCGAGTCGATCAACATCGGCGTCTTCGCAGTCGACCTCGAAGACCGCATCGAGAGCTGGAACACGCAGATGGAAGAGCTGTCCGGAAAGGCTCGCATCGAAGTCCTGCATCAAGCAATCTCAGCCGTGCTGCCGCCGGAGTTTGTCGCGCGGTTCAACAGCGTGCGCGACGAGCATGGCACACACACGCTTTATAAGTTCCGCCTGGCTCTGCCGAACCGCAGCGAGCGAATTGCGAATATCGCGATCGCGCCGCTGGTGACGCGGAACTTTATCGCCGTCGGGCGGATCATTCTGGTGGACGATATTACCGACCGGATCCAATTGGAAGCGCAGCTTACTCAGTCCGAAAAGCTTTCTTCGATTGGCCTGCTGGCTGCCGGCGTAGCGCACGAAGTGAATACGCCGCTGGCGGTCATCTCCAGCTATACGCAGATGCTGACCAAGCACATGCGCGACGACGAACGGCTCGCTCCGGTGCTCGAAAAGATTACGCAGCAGACCTTCCGCGCGTCGGAGATTGTGAATGGCCTGCTGAACTTCTCACGTACCAGTGGGACTGAGTTCGCGAGCGTGAACCTGAACGATCTGCTGAGCGATACGGTGACGCTGCTGGAGCATCAGTTCAAGACGGCGCAGATTCGCGTGGAAATGAACCTCGATCCGCAACTCGCTCGCATTCACGGCAACCAAGGCAAGCTGCAGCAGGTGATTCTGAACCTTATGCTGAACGCGAAGGATGCGATGTTTGGAACCGCAAACGCCACGCTGAAGATTGCTACCTTCAATGGCTCGGGGCGTGTGTTTGTGCGGATTCAGGACTCGGGCGGCGGCATCGAAAAGGAACACCTGCACCGCATCTACGATCCCTTCTTTACGACGAAAAGCAAGCCGCAGGACGGCCAGCACAAGGGCACAGGCCTTGGGCTTGCGGTGAGCTACGGGATCATGCAGGAGCATGCAGGCAAGATTCATGTGGAGAGCGAACCCGGAGTGGGCACGGCCTTTCAGCTGGAGTTTCTGTCTTCCGGTGCGCGCCCCGCAACCAACCAGGAGACTCAGAAGAGCAGCGTAGCGTCGGATGAGAGAAAGGCGATCCATGCCTGACGTAACCGAGGTTTCCGTCGAATCCACCAATCTGCAGCGAATCGCCCGGATCGTCGGAGAGCCGAGAATTCTCATCATCGACGACGAGCACGCAATTCGCGAGTCGCTGGATACACTGCTGAACCTGGAGGGATTTGCCGTCGATGCGGCAGGTGATGGCGCCGCAGGTCTCGATCTACTCGCACGCAATGAATACGATCTGCTATTGCTCGACCTCGCTTTGCCGGGGCAGACCGGAATCGAGCTTCTGCCGCGAATTCTGGAGGTGCAGCCGGGGCTTCCTGTGATTATGATCACGGCTTTCGGCACCGTCGGCAATGTTGTCGACGCGATCCGCGCAGGTGCGGAGAACTTCGTCCAGAAGCCGTGGGATAACGAGAAGCTGCTTGCCGATATTCGCGCCGCCGTGGGACGCCATCGCGCCGAAGAAGAGGTCGTTCAGCTTAAGCGGACCCTGAAGCAGCGCTACAACTTTGAAAATATTGTCGGCAAGAGCGAGCCCATGCTTCGCCTCTTTGACCTGGTCGCGCAGGTCGCGCCCAGCCGCTCGACTGTGTTGATTCAAGGCGAGAGTGGCACTGGCAAGGAGCTGATCGCAAAGGCGATTCATGCGAACTCTCCACGGAAGGATCGGCCATTCGTTCCCGTAAACACGGGCGCGGTGCCTTCGGAGCTGCTCGAGTCGACACTCTTCGGCCATGTGAAGGGCGCGTTTACGTCGGCCGTTTCGGCGAAGAAGGGTCTCTTCGAAGTCGCCAATGGCGGCACGCTGTTCCTCGATGAGATCGGCACGATGGGAATCGATATGCAGGCGAAGATTCTGCGGGTGCTGCAGGACCGGCGCTTCATGCATCTCGGCGGAACGCAGGAGATCCAGGTCGACGTGCGCATCATCGCCGCGACGAACGTCAACCTGCAGGATGCGGTGCGCGAGGGGCGTTTCCGCGAAGATCTCTTCTACCGGCTTAACGTCATCTCGCTGGAACTGCCTCCGTTGCGTTCGCGACGCGAAGACATTCCTCTGCTTGCGGCCCACTTTCTGAAGTTCTACGCGGAGGAGAACTCGACGGAACATCGCTCGCTCTCGCCCGAAGCAATGCGCATCATCATGGACTATGAGTGGCCCGGCAATGTGCGCGAGCTCGAGAACGCAATGGAGCGCGGGGTGGTGTTATCGACGTCGCGAATTATCGGACCAGAGCTACTCCCGACACAATTGACGGGAAGCACATACTCGGCGAGTTTGTTGGATCATGAGCCGAATGCGAGCCTTTTCGACCTGATGGAAGAGATCGAACGGCGCATCATCTCCGACCGGCTGGAGCGCTGCCACTGGAACCAAACGGAGGCTGCGGAATACTTCAAGATTCCGCTGTCGACGTTGAACCAGAAGATCAAGCGCCTCAACATCGAAGTGAAGAAGCGCGCTCGGGATTAGGTTCCAGGCTGGATGACGATCTTCATCGAATCGGCTTGCGGGTGCGAGGCGAGATCGATTGCGGTGACGGCATCTTCAAGCGAGAACCGGTGCGAGATAAGCTGGGTGAGATCGAGTCCGCTGCGGTAACCCTCGAAGACGAGCCGATTGACGTCCTCATTGAATGCCACCGAGGAACTGTAGGAGCCCATCAAGGTCTTCTCGTCCCTGCAGACATCGGCAGGATCGAAGGGTGCTTCGCCATGCTGCGTCTGGGCGAAGAGAACGACGCGGCCGCCGGGGCGGATAGCATCCATAGCAACCTTGATCAACGCATTGCCACCGACGGCAAGTAAAGCGACGTCAGCTCCACGGCCTGCGGTAGCCGCTTTTGCCGCAGCTACAACGTCTTTCCTTGCGTCGAGTGGATGGTCGAGTCCAAATTTGGCGGCGATGGCGTGGCGTTCGGGATAGAGATCGCTGGTGAGGACGGTCGCGCCCGTCTTCTTCGCGAGGGCAGCAAGCAGAATGCCGATGGGTCCCTGGCCGATGACAAGCGCGGTCTCGTCGGGCTGCAGGTTCAGCATCTCAATCGCCTTGTAGCAGGTGTTGACAGGCTCGATGAATGAGGCCTGTTCGAAGGGAACGCCGTTGGGAATCTTGACGAGACCGCCGCGCACGATCCAGTCCATGACACGGATGTACTCGGCGAAGCCTCCGCCAGAGGGCGTAAAGCCTGCAGTGCAGCCGACTTTTTTGTAGGTCTCGCACTGCGCGTAGGTATGTTTGCGGCAGTAGTAGCACTCCCCGCAGGGGATGTGGTGGTAGGCCATGACGCGATCGCCGACGGCGAAGCCTTTGACACCCTCGCCGGTCTTGACGATTGTACCCGACATCTCGTGGCCGAAGATGCGGGGAACAGAGTGGGAACCGGTATGGATCTTTTTCAGGTCAGTGCCGCAGATTCCGCACGTATGGATTTTGACCAGGACTTCGCCGGAGCCGATTTCGGGAACGGGAATGGTTTCGATTCGAACGTCGTTGACGCCGCGATAGACAGCAGCGCGCATCGTTGCGGGGACTTGGACGGCGGGATTAGATACTTCCGGTGCGAATAAGCTGTTCGACATCTTTCTCTTTCATAAACTTCAGGATTAAGTCTCGCATGGCATCCGCCGCGCGGGCACTGTTCTTTCCAAGGTGAACCAAGGAGGGCCAACAGTGCGGCCGAAGAGCAATATGGGCCAGAAAGCTCGGCATGCGCATCTGCCCGTTAGCGTCGATAAAGGGGTTGAGGTCGGGGAGATCGGCGCCCACGGCATCGGACACTCCTTTGACGCATAGAACGGGGATATCGTGCATGGCAGCCAGGCGAGCTACCGTTGCGGCTTCCATATCCACCAGCATAGCGTCCGGATAAGTGGTGGACAGACGGTTCTTTTCAGCGGCATCCGCCACGCGGGATGTGGTGACGAGGCTCCACTTTCGGCTCTCTCCCACAGGCCGAAACTGTTCGCCCGTCTGAGCGTCGATAACGGAGGCCGGAACATGAACCGTCCCGGGGAGAACGTCCGGATGGAGAGCCCCCGCCCAACCGAGCGAGATGAGCATATCCAGCGGTCCATCAGAACCTGCTGCAGCGTAAGCCCTTCGCACCGCATCGGCACCCATTCCAGCGCAGATGGCGATCCAGGTGTCGTCTTGATTCGAGACGCTCCACCTCTTTACTCCTTTTGCGTTTGTCGAATCGCGACGCCAGTCTCTGACAAGAGGCTTCAACTCGCCCGGCAATGCGGCAATGATCGCGACTCTCATGGCGCGGGCGCGTATCCGTGCGCGATGAACCAGTCGATTGCCGATCGTAGAGCGTTGTAGACAGGTAATACCCTGAAGCCCAGATCGTGTTCCGCCTTGGCGGAGGAGGCAAACATTACCTTCTTTCCCATGCGAACGGCTTCGACGGTGGCGCGCGGTTCTCTGCCGCGCAGCTTGCCGGTAATGGTCTCATCGAAGAAAGCGAAGGCCATGGCGACCGCGTGCGGGACCTTCATGGTTGGCGATGGCAGTCCGGTGATTGCGGACATGCGGTCCAATATCTGTTTGAGGGTGAGGTTTTCGCCGCCGAGGATGTAGCGTTCGCCCAGCGTGCCGCGATCGAGAGCGACAACGTGCATGCGGGCAACTTCAGAGACGTCGACCAGGTTGAGGCCGGTGTCGACGTAAGCGGGGAATTTCTTATTGAGGAAGTCGACGATGATGCGGCCCGTAGGTGTGGGCTTCGCGTCATCCGGACCGATCGGGGTGGTGGGATTAAGGATCATGACATGCTGGCCTGCGCGGGCGGCTTTGATGGCCTCCTGCTCGCCGAGGAACTTCGACCGCTTGTAATGACCGATCATGTCGGCGAGAGAGACAGGGCTGTCCTCATTCACGATGGTTCCGTCGGCTTTGAACCCCATGGTGGCGACGCTCGAAGTGTAGACAACACGTTGGACGCCGGTCTCGCGGGCCAGCTTCAGCAGTTCGCGTGTGCCGTCGACATTCGCGCCGTACATCTGCCGGGGATCGCGCACCCATAGGCGGTAATCTGCGGCGACGTGGACGAGCGCATCGCAGCCTTTTAGTGCGGAGCGAAGATTCTCCGGTTGGAGCAAGTCGCCTTTGACGATCTCTGCGTTGATGCCTTCGAGAGCATCCGTGCGGCTGGTTTGGCGGGTCAGCAATCGAAGGCTCGCACCCTCTGCCGCATATTGCCGGGCCACATGACTGCCTACGAAGCCCGTCGCTCCCGTGATAAATACTCGCACTGTTCTTTCCTAGTCGAGCTTCTCCGGTTCGATCTGGATGTTCTTCTCGCCGGCGGCCTTCTTCTCCCAGTACTTCTTCACCCAGGCCTCAAAGG
Organism: uncultured Acidobacteriaceae bacterium; assembly: GCA_963841335.1. Lineage (GTDB taxonomy): Bacteria > Acidobacteriota > Terriglobia > Terriglobales > Acidobacteriaceae > Edaphobacter. The sequence continues at coordinate 1,265,577 of CAWJCF010000002.1, forward strand.
TCTTGCCCGCCGCCGTATCGCGGCCCGTAAAGGCGAGCGCGGCGATGTCGGAGTAGGCCACATTGACCTTTGAAGGGGCGTTCGACGGGACGATCCGAACGAAGGAGTCGGCGAGGGAAGATCCCGTGCGGCGGTCGAACAGGTAGCCGACGATCTGTGTGCCGTCCTTGCGCGTGATGGTCACATCGCCACGGTAGTCGAAGGCCTTCTCGAGGGCTTCGCGGATCTCGGCGTCACTGGCCAGTGTCGGAATCCAACCCTCGAGATTTTCTTTCTCGCGGCCTTCGATGTGTTCCAGCTCGTCGGCGCTGTGCTGCTTCAGCTGCTCGATCTTGAGATGTTCCTGTTGTTCTGTCGCCATGCGATTAGTCTCCCGAGACCGACTGCAGCTCGTTGCCGACGCTATTTGCAGGTGCCTGAATCTGGACCAGCGGACCAGCGTGCTCCGGCCGCCACTCGTTCAGAAGCTGCAATGCACCCTCGTCCGGATAGGTCGATGGGAACATGTACTTCTTCGCGGTGACAAGAAAGCCCTTCAACGAGCCGAAGTTGTAATCGACAGCGCTGGCTTCGTGACCGGAGTGCACCATGCAATTTGCACACTGCGGATTGCCGCTCTTGGCGCCGTAATTGTCCCATTGCGTTGTCGTCATCAACTCTTCGAAGGTGTCGGCGTAGCCGTCCTGTAGAAGATAGCAGGGCTTCTGCCAGCCGAAGATGGAGAAGGTCGGCATGCCCCATGGCGTGCACTCGAAGTTCTGCTTGCCCATGAGGAATTCCGAGAAGAGCGGATGCGTGTTGAACTTCCAGCTCTTCTTGCGATTGGAGAGAATGGCGCGGAACATCCTGCGCGACTTCGCCTTGCCGAGGAAGTGGTTCTGGTCGGGGGCCTTGTCGTAGGTGTAGCCAGGCGAGACCATCATGCTCTCAACTCCCGCGGCCATCAACTCGTCAAAATGAGCGCGAACGCTGTTGGGATCGGCGCCATCGAAGAGCGTCGTGTTGGTCGTGACGCGGAAACCCGCAGCTACCGCGGCTCGCACGCCTTCCATCGCGATATCGTACCCGCCTTCGCGGCAGACCGAGAAGTCATGATGCTCGCGCTGACCGTCGACGTGGACGGAGAACGACAGATACTTGCTCGGCTTGAACAGGTGCAGCTTCTCTTTGAGCAGAAGCGCGTTGGTGCACATGTAGACGTACTTCTTGCGGGCGACGAGACCGGCCACGATCTCCGGCATCTGTGGGTGGAGCAAAGGCTCTCCGCCGGGAATCGACACCATCGGCGCACCGCACTCTTCGACCGCCTTGAAGCACTCTTCAGGCGAGAGCTCGGCTTTAAGAATGTGCGCGGGATACTGAATCTTTCCGCAACCGGCGCATGCCAGATTACAGCGGAACAACGGCTCCAGCATCAGCACGAGCGGATACCGCTTGCGCCCGCTGAGCTTCTGTTTCAAAACATAACTTGCAACCGTCCAGGCTTGCGAGACTGGGACTGCCATCCGGTGTCTCCTCCATCAAAATTTGTAATGCTCCGGCTTACTCTGCCGGGCTCTGCATCGCCCGCTCGTAGGTCGTCAGTGCGAGCAGCGGAAAATACTGCTTATACAGGTGGTACCCAAGATAAAAAACGCGGGGAAAGCCCGTTCCGGTGTAATAACTCTCGCCGTTGCGGCCCGGCATCAGTTCGTCCCAGCTTCCGTCTTCATGCTGGCGATCGATCAGCCAGCGAACTCCTTTGGCCACAGAGTCGGAGCGGGTATCGCCAGCAGCGAGCAGCCCGAGAATGGCCCATGCGGTTTGCGATGGTGTGCTCGGCCCGATGCCGCGCTGGTTGGGGTCGTCATAGGTTCCGCAGGTCTCGCCCCATCCTCCGTCGGCATTCTGAACCATTCGAATCCACTCAGCGGCTTGTTGGACGGCGGGCTCATGGTTCCAAAAACCCATGGCTTCGAGCCCCCGAAGAACGAGGAACGTGCCGTACAAATAATTCACGCCCCAGCGACCGAACCAGCTGCCGTCCGACTCCTGCTCTTTCAGGATGAACTGGATGGCCTTCTCGACGCGTGGATCTTTGCGGGTAAACCCATACTGCCCGAGCATCTCGAGCATGCGGCCCGTGATGTCGACCGTCGGCGGGTCGAGCATTGCGTTGTGGTCTGCGAAGGGGATGTACTGGAAGATGCTCTTCGTGTTGTCTTTGTCGAAGGCCGCCCAGCCTCCGTTTTTGCACTGCATCGCCCAGATCCAATTCAGAGCACGCTGGCAAACCTCGTACTGATACCTCTCGCGGGGGTTATCGACGAAATTGAGCGCAAGCAGAACCTGGCCGGTATCATCGACATCCGGGTAAAACTCATTGTTAAACTCGAAATACCAGCCACCGGGTTCGACATTCTTGACTTTCTCGGCCCAGTCGCCCTTCTGACGCACTTCTTTCGAGAGAATCCAGTCGGCAGCCTTGAGCATGCGTGGATCGTCGCGGCGAATCCCAGCCTCGCCAAGGGCATACATCGCCTGCGCGGTATCCCACACGGGCGGGAAGCAGGGCTGCATCCGGAAGGTCGGGACCGGATAGTCCGGCGTTCCTTGAGGGCAATCGATGCCGAGCTTTTCGAACTCGTCCATCGCCCGGATCATCTGCGGGTCATCCAGCGAGTAGTCGAGGCAGCGTAGCGCAACAATCGAGTTCAGCATGGCCGGATAGATCGCGCCCAGACCATCGGATTTTTCGAATCGCTCCAGCATCCAATCCTTCGCACGCTTGATCGCTATCTTGCGCAGCGGCCGGATGTGCACACGCTCAAACCAGTGAACCATGCGGTCAGTGAAGAGGAAGAAGTTGCGCCAGCTGACCGGGCGCTTCTTGTCCCAGCGAAGGTGCAGGTTCGAATTCTGGCGTCCACCCACGAAGAGCTCGTCGATTCCCTGCTCCGGCGCGAGTTTCTTGAATGGCTTCTTCGCGTAGATGATCGACAGCGGAACGAGAATGCCGCGTGACCACGAGGAGATCTCGTACAGGTTGAAGTAGAACCAGTTGGGAAAGAGAACGATCTCGGGCGGGATTGCGGGAACGGCGTCGTAGTCGTACTGGCCCAGCGCGCAGAGGTAGATCTTGGTGAAGGTGTTGCACCCCACCACGCCGCCGTTGGCCAGCACCCACTCGCGGGCTTTGACCAGGACGGGATGGTTCTTCGACCAGCCCATAATCTTCAAAGCAAGGTAAGCCTTCACCCCGTAGCTGATGTTCGACGGGCCGCCGGGATAGAGGCTCCATCCACCATCTTCGTTCTGGTGGCGGAGAATCTCGTTGACCGCGCGCTCCATTTTTCCAGGGTCGCCCGTGCCCAGCAGCGTGTGCATGAAGATGTAGTCGGACTCGAGCATGCTGTCGGCTTCAAGTTCGCCGCACCAGTAGCCGTCTTCGTGCTGCTGGCCGAGGAGCCAGTCGCTCGCCCGCCCGATGCCTTCCCGGATGGGTTCGAGGCCAAGATCAATCCGTCCAAAGCGCGGTTGCGCCGGTTGTTTTGTAGCCTTCGGATTGATTGAAGATGTCCCCATGAAACGCAAACTCTCTATTTACGAAACTACTTGGCTGCCGCTGTTGGAGCGGACGCAATGGCCTGAACGATCTCAGGCGGAAGACCGAAGCGGACGTTCTCAGGCATGACCTCAACCTCGTCGACCGACCCATACCCCATGGTCTGCAGATACTCGACGACATCCTTCACCAGAACCTCAGGCGCGGAGGCGCCAGCCGTAACTGCGACGGTATCGACACCAGCAAGCCACTCCGGTTGAATCGCCTCGGCGCGATCGATCAGGTACGAGTTCGTGTCGAGGTTCTTCGAGACCTCGACCAGCCGGTTCGAGTTCGAGCTGTTGCGCGAACCGACGACCAGCACAAGATCCGCACCATGCGCCACGTTCTTCACAGCAGTCTGGCGATTCTCCGTGGCATAGCAGATGTCCTGCGCGTGTGGCCCGACAATGTTGGGAAATTTCTTTTTGAGCGCCTCGATCATGTACCGCGCTTCATCAAGTGAGAGCGTCGTCTGGGTGAGGTACGCAACCTTGTTCGGATCGGGAACCACGAGTGCAGCCACTTCTTCTACGGTGGAGACAACCTGGGTCACATCGGGAGCCTCGCCCTGTGTCCCTTCCACCTCTTCGTGGTCGCGATGGCCGACGAGCACGAGCGAATAACCCTGCTTGGCGAACTTAATGGCCTCAACGTGGACCTTGGTCACCAGCGGACAAGTCGCGTCGATTACTTTGAGGCCGCGCTCCTTGGCCCGGTTGCGGACCGCAGGCGACACGCCGTGGGCCGAGTAGATCACCCGCGCACCTTCAGGAACTTCGTCCAGTTCATTGACGAAGATGGCGCCTTTTTTCGCCAGGTCGTTCACAACATAGCTGTTATGGACGATCTCCTTCCGGACATAAATCGGGGCGCCGAAGGTATCGAGCGCAATCTGAACGATGTCGATGGCGCGAACGACCCCGGCGCAGAAGCCCCGAGGCTTGAGGAGAAGTACCCGCTTAGTTTTCGTTTGGCTGCCGGATTGGACGTCGGCTACGTGCTCAAGGGTCGGTGTGGTCACGCTCTCCAGTATACCGCGTACCCGGGGCGAAGGCATCCGTTCTTGAACCAAATTTGGTGCGGTTTAGTGAAAGATAAAGATAGCCTTAGGCCCGGAAAAGTGGAGTCTTTTTCGGCCCCCGCGCATCCCGAAACATTGCACGGTTGCTACAGTTTTTGAGCGGCACAGGCGGGATGCCCGCAGTCGCACTGCAGCTTGATGGAACCCTTCGCCGCCTGACAGTAGGTCGAACAGAACTTCTGACCCGGAGGAGCCATGCAAAGACACCCGTCCATCGCGCACTTCTTTGAGTCGGCCGCCATAAACCCTCCCCCGGAACTTCTGATGTGTGGTGGGATGCGGCCCGGTTCTCGGGAGATGCCGGCGACGCCGATTATCTGCTGGTTTCGAGCAGATGCGCCGCATGTTTCAGGCTGGTCTCGGTCAACTTCGCGCCGCTCAACATGCGGGCGATCTCCTGCGTTCGTTCGGAGTCGTCCATGCGACGAATCTCGGTCTGCGTGCGCCCGCGTTTCTCTGTCTTTTCAATCAGAAAGTGCTGATCGCCGAAAGCTGCAATCTGAGGCAAATGCGTGATGCACAGCACCTGCTGTCCCTTCGCCAAAGTCTTCAGCTTCTTGCCGACCGCCTCGGCCGCACGCCCGCCGATGCCGATGTCAATCTCGTCGAACACCAGGGTGCGGGGCAGAACCGTCTTCTTCTTACGCCCAGAGGGACCAGACGTCGCCTCTTCCACCGTGACCTTCAATGCCAGCATCACGCGGGACATCTCGCCGCCCGAAGCAATCTCGTGAAGAGGCTTCAGCGGCTCACCCGCGTTGGTGGCAATGAGACAGTCCACATTGTCCCAGCCGTGCGCCGTCCATTTTTCGGAAGCCTTTTCAGCCGTCACCTGAACGTGAAACCGGGTGTTCATGGCGAGATCGTTAATCTGCGCCTCGGCCAACTTCTCCAGCCGCTTCGCCGCCTCCGTGCGAGCAGCGGTAAGCAATGCGGCGACCTTTTGGTATGCGGCAGCGTCCTGTTCCTGTTTCGCTTTGAGCTCTACCAACAGCGCGTCGCGATTCTCCACCTCAGAAAGCCGCTGCGCCGCCTCGGCTCCGAAGGCGATTACCTCTTTGAGGGTTTGCCCATACTTCCGCTTCAGCCGGTCCAGCGCGGCCAACCGGTCCTCAATCTCCTCGAGCCGTCCCGGAGCCGCGTTGATGTTATCCGCAAAGTCGCGCACCTCGGCGTCAACATCCTCGACGATGGCCTTCGCTGCTGCCAACTGCTGCGCCGGCTCCTGAAACCGCGCGTCATATCGCGCCAGTTCATCGAGATGCTTCAACGCAGCGCCGAGTGCGCCCTCAGCTGACCCCTCCGACTCATACAGAAGCTCATGCGCGCTCATCGCCGCGGTGTAGAGCTTCTCCGCGTTGGCCAGCACGCGCTTCTCAGCCTCAAGCTGAACATCTTCATCCTCCGCGGTCAGAGCAGCTTGTTCGATCTCCTTGCTCTGAAATCGCCACAGGTCAGCCATGCGCAGCCTATCCTGCTCGGCAGACTGCAGCTCATTCATTTTGTCGGTAGTGGCGCGCCACGCCGCGAAGGCCTCCGCAACAGCATCCGTGTTGATCGCTCCAAAGCGATCCAGCAGACCACGCTGCTGCGCCTGATCGAACGAATTCAGCGTCTCGCCCTGTGAATGCACCAACGCAAGCTCCGGCGCGAGTTGCCGCAGAACCCCAACAGTCGCCGGCTGATTGTTGATGAAGACACGGCCCTTCCCATTCGCCACAATCTCGCGCCGCAGCAGAATGTGGTCCGATTCCGAGTCAATCCCATTCGCTTCTAGAATCGCTTCCGCTCCCGGCGTCAACTCGAAGACGCAACTGACCACAGCCTTCTCTTCTCCATGCCGCACCACATCCGGCGAAGCCTTGCCACCTAGCAGAAGTGCCAGCGCGTCGATCAGGATCGACTTCCCTGCACCCGTCTCCCCTGTCAAAAGGTTCAGTCCGAGCCCAAATGTCGCGACCGCACGATCGATCACAGCATAGTTTTCCGCGCGCAACTCCAGCAGCATAGGTCCCTCATCCAACGATGTACCGCGAGGATAGCAAACTCATTGAAATCGCGTTGTGAACCATCCTGTGTACGGAGAAAGCCCGCACCACAGCTGATGCGCCGCCTAATTCTCCCCAATCCCGATTTACACTAAACACTGGTGGACAACAACTATGGTCTGGATTCTCGCTCTGTATCTGCTTCAGGAAGACTCATCAGCCGCGGCCCCTGCGGCAGCCAACGGCAGCGCCCTGGTGGAGATGGTCCACAACAGCGGCCCAGTCGCCTTCGGCGTGCTCATCGTTCTTCTGCTCGCGAGCATCTTCTCCTGGACCATCATGATCTCCAAGTGGTCCCGCTTCGGCAAGGCCCAGACCCAGAGCCAGCGCTTCCTCCGCGCCTTCCGTAAATCCACTCGCCTGAGCGAGATCGCAGCCGTTTCCGACCAGTTCAAGCCAAGCCCACTGGTTCCGGTCTTCAACGAGATCCACGACGAATACCAGCGGCAGAATGGCGGTCGCGGCATGCCACGCAATCCCATCGCGCTGGAGCGTGCCGCCCAGACAGCCTCCAGCGAAACCCTTACCGCAATGGAGAGCCACATGACCTGGCTCGCGACCATTGGCAACATCGCAGTCTTCATCGGCCTCTTCGGCACCGTCATGGGCATCATCGACGCCTTCCATGGCCTTGGCACCGCAGGCGCGGCAACACTTCGCGCCGTTGCCCCGGGCATCTCAGAGGCCCTCATCACCACAGCTGCCGGCCTCGTCGTCGCTATCCCAGCCGTCATCGGCTACAACCAACTCACGGCCCGGCTGCGCGAGTTCGCCGCACGCATGGATGACTTCGGCCGCGAGTTGCTGAACGCCATCGAAAACGCCGCCATGATGGCCCCGCCGCCCACTCAGCCACAACCCGAAGAGGCGCGAAGGAGGACCTTCTAGCCATGGCCTTCTCCACAAGGGGACACACGCAAACCTCGCTGGCCGAGATTAACGTCACGCCGCTGGTCGACGTCGTCCTCGTGCTCCTGCTCATCTTCATGCTCACCGCGCCGGTGCTGCAGTCCGGCGTCGAGGTTGCCATCCCCAAGACACGCACGGTCAATCAACTCACCGAAGAGCGGATGGTCGTCACCATCGACCGCGATCAAAATGTCTTCCTGCAAGACAAACCGGTCAACGTGCACCAGCTTCCCTCTCTGCTGAAGACCACCGGCAAGCCCGACGCCAAGCGCATCATCTACCTGCGCGCTGACGAGCGTGTACCCTTCGGCGCCTTCGCCTCGGTGATGGATGCGGTCAAGCAAGCCGGCATCACCAACATCAGCATCGTCACCCAGCCGCTCGAGAAGTAGGAGCCTTCCATAGCCGCTCAGCTCCAATACGTACGCGACGAAGCCCCGGATAGCGACCGCCTCGGCGTTAACTTCGCCGGCTCGCTGCTGCTGCATGGGCTCGTCGCTGCCTTCATCGTTGGCTGGGCATTTTTCTTTCACCATCGCGGCGCCAACTGGGGCGAAAACGCGTCGACCGTCGGAGCCATCCAGGCCACCATGGTCTCTTCGATCCCCCTGCCGCCCACGCAGCGCACACTCGACACCGGAGTCCTGACCTCCGAGGCGCCAAGCCCCGCACCCATCACCGAAAAAGAGAAGACCGAGGCGGCGCCCACTCCCGAATCCGTGGCCATTCCAGAAAAGATCAAGCCTCCCAAAATCGCTGAGAAACCCACCCCAGCTCCTCCGAAACACGTCCAGCCGATCACGCCCGACCCCACCAAAGCAGTGACGGGCGAGACCGCCGGCATCCGCATCGCTCAATCAACGCTCGAGGTCAAGAACGGCACCGCCAGCATGTCGATTCAAGACCATACCTTCGGCGAGCGCTTTGCCTGGTACGGCAAAATCATCACCAGCAAAGTCGCTCAGAACTGGATTACCGGAGAGGCCGATCCACGCGCCTCGCTCGGCAAGAGCACCACGATTGTGTTCGACATAAACCGCGATGGGGTGCCCTCCAACCCCCGCGTCGAAACTCGCAGCGGTTCGCCCTCACTCGACATGTCTGCAATTCATGCCGTACAGCGAGTCGACGGTTTCGGGCCACTGCCCTCGGGCGATCACATCACGGTCGAGTACACCTTCCACTTCCAGCCCCAATAAATCGCACAACCTATTAATTCTCCTAGAGTATTCCCTTGATTACCGTCGCAACCGCAGACGGACACCCATCCATGCCATTTTTGCGTCTAACATAGCTAGAGAATGCATATTCCGAGACGAACGCCTCTTTTTCAGCACGCTCAGTTTTCTCGCATCGGAGCCATCTTTCTTCTGTTCGCCTTCGTTTCTCTGCTGCGCGCGCAGGACACCTTCAAAACTGAGACCTCCAGCGGAGTCACCAACGTCCGCATCGCCGTCGCGGACTTCAAACCCTCCTCCGCGGACCAGCAGACAAGCACCCTGAAGGGCATCTTCGACACAACGCTGTATTCCGATCTTGCCAACGCCGGCATCTTCGATATCGTCTCCAAGAGCCTCCTCCCGCAGACCATCCCCGGCGTCCCGGCGGACATGAACGTCCAGCAATGGTCAGTCGCTCCCGCGTCCGCGGCCATGGTCGCGTTTGGCAACTTCGCTGTTCAGGGCGGCAAGATTCTCTGCAACGGTTTTCTCTTCGACGCAAAGAATCTTCAGTACCCGCAGGTCCTCGCCAAGCAATACAACGAGGACGCCAGCGAAGACTCCGCCCGCCAAATCGCACATCGCTTCGCCGACGAGATTATCTTCCGGCTCAGCGGCGGCAGCCAGGGCATTGCAGAATCCAAGATCTTCTACGTGAAGATTACCGGCGCCGACAAAGATATCTGGGAGATGGACTACGACGGCGCCAACCAGCGCCCGTTAACGCATCTCGGCACGATCTCGTTGTCACCGCGCATCTCGCCGGACAACAGCCGCCTGGCCTTCGCCTCGCTGGGCAAGGACGGCTTCCAGATTCACATGTACTCCCTCATCCTCGGCCGCATGGTTGCCTTCAATGGCACGGGCGGGACCAACATCACCCCTGCGTGGGCGCCGAATGGCAAAGACATCGCCTATTCCTCGTCGCGGTCGGGCGATCCCGAGATATGGATCTCCGACGCAAACGGCGCTCTCGGCCGCCGCATTACCAGCTTTCGCGGACCGGATGTCTCGCCGACGTTCAACCCGCGCACCGGTTCACAGATCGCCTGGATTAGCGGGCGCACCGGCCTGCCTCAGCTCTACATCATGGATACCGACGGCTCGGCCATCCAGCGCATGACCGACGGAGGCTACGCAACCTCCGTCTCGTGGTCGCCCAACGGCCAGTTTCTCGCCTTCGCATGGGACCGCAAATACGGCCCCGGCGCTCCTGGCGGACAGGACATCTACATCATGGAGATTGCGAGCAAGCGCTGGATTCAGCTCACCCACGATGGCGGCCGCTGTGACTTCCCTTCATGGTCGCCCGATGGAAGGCACATCGTCTACGCCAACACTCCCGACGGCAAGGCCGGCCACATGCGAATCATGACCATGCTCGCCGATGGCACGCAAAAGCGCGCACTCACCGGGTCTGGCGCCGACATGCCAAACTGGAGTTGGAAGTAGGTTGTTCTCTAAGCACGAGTTTTCGCAGGGAAGTTTGTTTTTTGACATACTAAAAGAGTTGCAGGAGATAACGAATGAGTGCGATGCAGAAGTGGATTACCAGAACACTGGCCTTGGTTTCAACACTTGTAGTACTCGGCGCGGCCACTGGCTGCCATAAAAAGGCCAGCGGCGTAAACCCGAGTACCTTGGGACCAGCCGCACCTCCTGCTCCCGCTCCCACCGCGAGTATTACCGCCGATCCGTTGTCGATTGATCTCGGTCAGTCCATCGTCCTCAACTGGCGCAGCCAGAACGCCACCAACGTCACAATTGACGGCATCGGCGAGGTGAACCTCAACGGCACTCAAACCGTTTCGCCCTCGAACTCTACCAACTTTCACCTTACCGCGAAGGGAGACGGCGGCACCACTGAGGCCAACGTTCGCGTGACCGTTCGCGTCCCCGTCGCTCCGTCAGCACCCGCCCCCGAAAATGTCGATATGGGCAGCGAGGCCGCCTTCCACCAGAACGTCCAGGACATCTTCTTCGACTACGACAGCTTCGACCTGCGCCCCGATGCCTCGACATCAGTCGCTCAGGCCGCCAGCTATCTGACTGCCCATCCCTCCATCAAGGTCGTCATCGGCGGCTATTGCGATGATCGCGGGTCGGCCGAGTACAACCTCGCGCTCGGCGAGAACCGCGCCAACGCTGCCCGTGCCGCACTGGTCTCGGCTGGTGTCGCTTCCAATCGTCTCCGCGTCATCAGCTACGGCAAAGAAAAGCAGTTCTGCACCGAAGAGACCGAAAGCTGCTGGCAACAAAACCGGCGAGCCCAGTTCTCACTCGATCGCTAATTCTCACCGTCTCATGCCGGCTCAGCCCTCAGTCAGAAAACCGCGAGGGCTGAGCCGGAAGACAGAAAGCCAAGCGTGCTGCTTCCATGACCGCTCCTCAGACCGCTCCTCAGCCTAGCCTCCGTCTAAAGACTTCTCTCGTCGCCACAGCCGTCCTCGCAATCGTTGTCTTGGCCGGTTCGCCCGCCTTCGCAGTCAGCAAGGACATGGTTCAGCTGCAGACCCAGATTCAGCAGCTCCAGGACGCCGTCGCGCGCCTGCAGCAATCCAACGACGAACGCATGGGCGTCATGAAGGACCTCATCCAGCAAAGCGCCGACTCGATTAACAAAATGAGCGGCGTCGTTGAAGGTTTGCAGAAACAGATGCAGGCCCAGCAGGAAGCTCAATCCGGCAAAACCGACCAGATCTCCGGCCAGATTCAATCGCTCAACGACTCCATCGATGAGGTCAAGGCCCGCATCGGCTCGCTCCAGAAGCTCGTGCAGGATGTCCAGAGCCAGCAACAGTCGATGAGCGCCAACATGCAGAACGGTCCCAGCGGCAGTTCTTCTCTGTCGTCCCCTCCCCTCAGCGCAGCACCGGACAATCCGCCCACTCCAGCGCCTATTGTGCGCAGAGGCAAACCCTCCGCCGGCATTGCGCCCGCTGATGTTCCGGTACCACCCGCGCCAGTCTCCGGAGGTGCTCCCCCGGCTGACGAACTCTACAAGACCGCCTTAGGCGACTACATGGCTGCGAAGTACGCTCTTGCTTCCTCAGAGTTTGGCGACGTCGTGAAGAATTATCCCGACAATCCCCTCTCAGGCAACGCCTACTATTACCAGGCCGAGATCGACTATCGCGGAGGCAAGTACGCCGCCGCCGTCAAGGCCTACGATGCCGTCATCGATCAGTACCCCGACAGCAACAAAGTCCCCGTCGCGCATCTCCACAAGGGCATGGCTCTCATCGCGCAGAATCAGAAAGACGCCGGCGTCCGGGAGTTCCGCAACCTGATCCAGCGGTATCCCAACTCTCCCGAGGCCATGCAGGCGCGCAGCAAACTCAGCGGCATGGGCGTCACTGTAACCCCGAAGTAGCGCCCCGCGCCCCTTTAGTTACGTAATCCCTGCATGAGCGCTTCCGTCTCCGCACGCTCTTCGCCGGTAAGCGGCAGCAACGGCAAGCGGGGCATCCCGCCGAAGTATCCATTCAGGTCACACCCAAACTTGATCCCCGCAACACCTAGCTCTTCTTCTACCCTCCAGATCACGCGATCGAGGCGAACCTGCTTCTCCTCCGCCAGTCCCTCGTCGCCATCCTTCCACGCAGCCAGCACTTCGTAACAGGCCTGCGGCGCCGCAGCCGCAAATCCCGGCATCGCCCCAACAGCCCCAGCGCGCAATCCCTCCAGCACGCCCGCTGTCCGTCCCGAGAGTATCTGGAATCCAACGAGTTTCGTTCGAGCCTTCGCAACGGGCCTCGCCGACGCAACCGCTACCGCCACACCGCGACCCGTCAAACTATCAGCCGCGATCAACCCGCCGACGGCCTCCTCCTCATGGACACGCATACGCCTCGTCACCGCGGCGAAGACCGTCGTCACCGCAACCTGCCGCCTCACGCCGGCTGTCCCAGACTCCAGCGCGGCGAACCGCTCCCGTTCGCCTTCAACCAGTCCAATAATCTGCGGATGCCCCGCCAGTTCGACCACCACAGAGACAGGCAATGGTTCCTCAACACCCGAGCCGTAGATCACCACAGGAAGCGCCGACCGGTCCGCCACAGCCTGAAAGTAGGTCACGAGATCCTTTGTCCCTCTGCTGCCGACGCCCGAAGACGCTGAGGGCCGCTTCACTAGCACCGCATCATATCCGGCCTTCGCCGCGCTCTCCGCCAAAGCAAGCGTCCCAACGACGCTGTCCCGTGAAATCCCCGCAATCAAAACCTTCTCAGCCGTAGCCGCTCCCGCAACGCTGGCAAGAACCTGCCGCGTCTCGTCATCCGACAACATCGACGGCTCGCCAAATCCGCTTAGCGCGACCAGGCCCGCAACCGGAGTCTTCGAGTAACGCGTCACATTGTGTTCCAGCTTGAGAAGATTGAGCCGGCCGTCCGGATAAAACGGCGTTGTCAGAGGTAGTTGAAGCCCATCGAGCAGCATTCTCTTATTCTAACCAGCGGAAGCCACACAAACGTCGGCCGAAAAGGTGTTAACTAACGCGCACATGCCCCGAAAGCCGTAAAAGAATCCCCCATCTGCCTCATTCGATCCGCGATACCCTTTTTCAAGAACACCATGCCGAGTCAAGGCGACATCTCGCACGACAAATCTCTGACCGACCTGGGCCGCGAGGCCGCCTGGTTCGCCACCCACACCATCATTGCATTCCTGCTGCTGGTTCTCGTCGTCGGCGTCATGGCTCTCAATCACCCCGATCCCGACGCCTCCGGGCCAAAAATGATAGGCACCGTCCTCGCATTCCTCGTCCCCATGCTGGGCGGCTTTGTCCTCGCGCGCAGGCACCGCAACGACATCGCGAGCTACATCTGGATCTCCGGCCTGGTCATCTTCTCCATCACCTGTGTCTGGGTCCTCGACCTTCCCACCGGCAACGGCTTGTGCGAAAACTGCGGCGCCGTCGAAAAACTATCGCGCACGTTTTTCACCTTCAACCACGGCAGCGGCCTGATGGCCGGCGACGGCCTGTTCATCGGCACATGGATTCCGCTCTCCATGATCGGCTACGCGGTGGGCTCGAAGTTCGCACTCGAACCCTAAAGCCCCGCAACGCGTCACCTAGACCTTCGCCACAGCCTTCGTCTCAACGGCAAACCGATCCAAGTGCAACGTCTGCAGCGCAATCACGCTCAGCGTGCCTCGCTGCAACGCAGAAATACCTTCCGCCGCCGCTTGTGCCGCTGCCAGAGTAGTGATCGTCGGAATCCTCGCCAGAACAGCCGCCCGCCGAATCGCCTTCTCATCGAAGAACGTATCCTGCCCGCGCGGAGTGTTGATGATCAGTTGAATGCGGTCGCCTTTGATAAGATCCACGACGTTCGGCCTTCCCTCTTTCACCTTGTGCACACGCTCAGGCTGCAGTCCAGCCTGCTCCAACACAACCGCCGTTCCATGCGTCGCCACAAGGTGGAATCCCATCTCCACAAATTGTCGTGCAAGAGCCACAGTGCGTTCCTTGTCATGATCGTTCACGCTGAGAAATACGGTTCCCTTCAAAGGAAGGACCTGCCCAGCCGCAATCTGCGCCTTCGCAAAGGCCTCGCCGAAGTTGTCGGCAACACCCATCACCTCTCCGGTCGACTTCATCTCCGGCCCCAGCACCGTATCGACACCCTGGAACTTGCCCCACGGAAACACCGGAGACTTCACATAGAAGTGCGAACCCGTATCCAGGTCCTTGCCGCTCGCCACCTGCTCCGGCAGCATCTCATTCAGCTTGCGTCCCACCATGATGCGCGAAGCCACCTTCGCCAACGGAATCCCCGTCGCCTTCGAAACATAAGGCACAGTACGCGAAGCCCTCGGATTCACTTCAATGACATAAACCTTGCCATGCTGAATTGCAAATTGAATGTTGACCAGCCCACGCACACTCAGCGCCAGCGCCAGCTTGCGGGTATACTCGCGAATCGTCTCCAGCACACGGTCGCTCAGATCGACCGAGGGCAGCACGCACGACGAGTCGCCAGAGTGAATTCCGGCCTCTTCAATGTGCTGCATAATCCCCGCGATCAGAACATCATCGCCATCGCACAGTGCATCGACGTCGCACTCGGTCGCGTCTTCGAGGAAGTGATCGATCAGCACCGGCCGCTCCTGCGAGTACTCAATCGCCGTCGACATGTACTGCACCACCGCAGCATCGTCATATGCAATCACCATCGCGCGTCCGCCGAGTACATACGAAGGCCGCACCAGCACCGGATACCCCACGCGATTTGCCCCGGCTACAGCCTCTTCCACGCTGGTCGCCATCGCACCATCAGGCTGCGGAATCTTCAACTCTTCAATCAACTTGCCAAAGCGCTTGCGATCTTCTGCGAGGTCAATCGACTCCGGTGAAGTCCCAATAATTGGCACGCCAGCCTTCTTTAGCGGAAGCGAAAGATTCAGCGGAGTCTGTCCGCCAAACTGGACAATCATCCCGATCTCCGCACCCGAACTGGCCTCGTGCTCATACACCCCAAGCACGTCTTCCAGCGTCAACGGCTCGAAGTACAACCGGTCGCTCGTGTCGTAGTCCGTCGACACCGTCTCCGGATTGCAGTTCACCATGATGGTTTCGTATCCGTCCTCGCGCAGCGCAAACGCCGCATGGCAGCAGCAGTAATCGAACTCAATTCCCTGCCCAATCCGATTCGGCCCGCTGCCAAGAATCAGGATCTTCTTCTTCTTCGTCGGCGCCGCTTCGTCCTCTTCGTCATAGCAGCTGTAGAGGTACGGCGTATAACTTTCAAACTCCGCCGCGCACGTATCCACCAGCTTGTACACCGGCATCACGTTCAGCTTCTTGCGCAGCGCGCGAACCGCCGCGGTACCCTCCGCACCCTTAAGTCCCCATACTGCCGCCAGTCGCTCATCGGAGATGCCCATCCGCTTCGCCGTCCGCAATTGCTCCGCAGTAACATCGGCCATGGCCACATCACCGATAGCCTTGATCTCATCCGTGATCTGCTTAATCTGGTACAGAAACCACGGGTCCATCGAGGTCATGCGTGCAACTTCGCGCACCGTCATCCGCCGCTCAAATGCATAGCGAATATAGGCCAGCCGATCCGGATGCGGCGTCACCAACCGCTGCGTCAACCGCCGAGGCTCAATATCGTCCGCCGTCGCCTTCTTGCCCGTCTCCAGCGACCGCACCGCCTTCATCATCGCTTCCTTGAAGGTCCTGCCGATCGCCATCACCTCGCCCACCGACTTCATCTGCGGCCCCAGGCCCTCATCCGCGCCAGGGAACTTCTCAAACTGCCACTTCGGAATCTTCACGACGACATAATCGATCGTTGGCTCGAAACAAGCAGGCGTAGCCTTTGTAATATCGTTCTGAATCTCATCCAGTGTGTACCCGACCGCCAGCCGAGCCGCGATCTTCGCAATCGGAAATCCCGTCGCCTTCGAAGCCAGCGCCGAAGAACGCGAAACACGCGGGTTCATCTCGATCACCGTCATCCGCCCATTCAGCGGATTCACCGCGAACTGCACATTGCTTCCACCCGTCTCAACACCGATCTCGCGAATCACCGCAATCGCCGCATCGCGCATCGCCTGATACTCGCGATCTGTCAGCGTCTGTGCGGGAGCCACCGTAATCGAGTCACCCGTATGCACGCCCATCGGGTCAAAGTTCTCAATCGAGCAGATGATGATCACGTTATCCTTCAGATCACGCACCACCTCCAGCTCATACTCTTTCCAACCAAGCACGCTCTCCTCGAGCAAACACTCATGCACCGGCGAGAGATCCAGGCCACGTGCCAGAATCTCCATCAACTCCTCACGGTTATACGCAATTCCGCCTCCCGAACCACCCAACGTGAACGAAGGCCGAATCACCACCGGAAACCCAATCTTCGCCGCAAACTCGAGGCCATCGCGAATATTGTTGATCAACGCAGACCGCGGCATATCCAGCCCGATCTTCGTCATCGCGTCCTTGAACAGCAGCCGGTCCTCAGCCTTCTTGATCGCCTCCAGCTTCGCGCCAATCAATTCAACACCAAGCTTATCCAGCACACCCGAATCCGCAAGATCCACCGCAAGATTCAACGCGGTCTGCCCACCTACTGTCGGCAACAGAGCAAACTTGCCCTTCCCACCCAGCCCATCTGGGTCCAGCATCTCCGCCTCGACGCGAAGAATCTCTTCGACGTAGGCCGCGGTCAACGGCTCAATATACGTGCGGTCGGCAACCTCAGGATCGGTCATGATCGACGCCGGGTTCGAGTTCACCAGCACCACCTCATATCCCTCGGCCTTCAGCGCCTTACACGCCTGCGTACCGGAGTAATCGAACTCCGCCGACTGCCCAATCACAATCGGCCCCGAGCCGATCACCAGAATCTTCGCAATGTCATTCCTGCGTGGCATTCATCTTCTCCGCTTCTTGCAACGAACCGCCGCACGGCAGCGATTCGGACGTTCTGTAAAGAGGCACGCTGCTCAGCTCCGCCGTATACCCCTCGGCATCTTCCGGACGCGCGATGGTATCTCGCGATGACGCCCGATAGTACTTCACATGCACCTTGCCAACTGTCCCATCCGCTTCCGGATAAAGGTCAGCCTCACCCAGCCACTGACCCCACACATCCACACTTCCCAGCAGGCCCGTCAGCCGCCCTGCGCTGTCGAACTTGTAATCGAACACGACCTCATGATCGGGATAAAACCGTCGCAACCTGGCCGACTCAACCGAAGTGCCCGCAAACGAAATCTCTGCGAACACCATCTTCACTCTCGGGTTGATCAGCGGCTCGAAGCTCTGCAAACTCCAGATCCCGTTTCCCGCACGAGTGCAATACACCGCCTTCGTTTTTCTCTTAGTTTCTCCCCGTGCAAAGGACGAAAACATCAGCAGCACAAGAAGAAAAGTGCCGCCGCGTGAAAGCATCTATTTCTTCCACTCTTCCATCATCTTCCGAAAATCCTTGAACAGATAATGCGAGTCATGCGGCCCCGGACTAGCCTCCGGATGGTATTGCACGCTGAACATCGGGTCCGTCTTATGCCGCAGTCCCGCCAGCGTCTGATCATTGAGATTCGTATGCGTCTTCTCGACATCCGCAGGCAAAGAATCCGGATCCACATTGAAGTTATGATTCTGTGCCGTAATCTCCACCTTGCCCGTCTGGTGATTCATGATCGGATGATTCCCGCCGTGATGCCCAAACTTCAGCTTGTAAGTCTTCCCGCCCAGCGCGAGCCCGAAGATCTGGTGCCCAAGACAGATCCCGAAGATCGGTTTCTTCCCCTGCAACTCCTTCACATTCTCAACGGCATACTCCAGCGGCTCCGGATCACCTGGCCCATTCGAGAAGAACACTCCATCCGGCTCCATCGCGAGCACATCTTTCGCCGATGTCGTCGCCGGAACCACCGTCACCCGGCAGTTCTCGCGCGTCAGCATCCGCAGAATGTTTTCCTTGATACCGAAGTCATACGCAACCACATGCATCTGCTCCGAACCACCCTCGGCCTTGCTCAAGAACGCATCGCCGGTCTGATTCTTCGGCTCATTGGCATCCCACTCGTAAGCGACCTTCGTCGTCACCACGCTGGCGAGGTCCGTACCTTCCATCTTAGGAATCGCCCGCGCCTTCGCCACCAGAGCATCGGCATCCAGATTCTCACCCGAAGCGATCACGCCGCGCATCACACCATTGGCACGCAGATGCCGCACCACCGCCCGCGTATCAATCTCCGCGATCACAGGCACGCCATAGCGCTCCAGATACTCGTCGGCCACCTGTGTCGAGCGCCAGTTCGAACTCACCGGCGAAAACTCGCGCGTCACCAGCCCTTCGATATACGGCTTCTTCGACTCCGCATCACTGGGAGTCGTTCCATAGTTTCCAATGTGGGGATTTGTGAGAACAACAATCTGACCCGCATACGAAGGATCTGTAAAGATCTCCTGATAGCCGGTCAATGATGTATTGAAGACCACTTCGCCGGACCGTTCCGCCCGTGCGCCAAAACTCTTGCCGCGAAAAATGCGCCCGTCTTCCAGCGCCAGTATTGCCTGCATTGCCTCTCCTGTTTGGAGTGGATTTAATAGATTCTATCAGCATCCACGAAGGAAAGCATTGCTAGCGCTTGAAATCCATTCACACAAAATTCAAAAAAAGACCCGGCCAAAGGGAACCGGGTCTTCTCGCAAGCCGAAGCAGTTTATCTGTGATGGTGATGACGGTGATGGCGATGATGGGAGGCGGCATTGGCAGAAACCACCGAACCAGCCAGAACCACAACCGCAATGACGGCAAGGAAAAACACGCGCAACTTCATGGTCAAAACTCCTCCTGAAACCAACCACTCGAAAGTGGCCGGCTGTTAGACGCAGCCTATCGCAGACATCCCCAAGGCACCAGAAATTCTTCTCAAGAATCCGCAGACGACCCAAACTGGATTCCTCCTCTTCGCCGGATGCTAAAGTCGATACAGAACCCCTCCATGCCCCGCCCCGCACCCAAGCCAGAAAAACGCACCTCGCAGGAAGACGTCAGCCCCATCTGGCTCATGAAAGCCATCGCCTTCACCATCGTCGCCGCACTCTTCTGCGGCTACCTCACCCTCTGCCTGCTCTTCTATCAAGGACAGTGGCAGCTCATCCTGCACCCAACCAGCACCTCAGCACCTCCAACATCCATCGCCGGCGCCAGCAACCAACTGCTCCGCTTCGATCCCGGCGACTCCGCCGTCCCCCAGCTCACCGGCTGGTGGATCCCCTCAGACCCCGGCGGCCGCTACGCCCACCTCACCCTCCTCTTCCTCCCCGACGGCAACGGTTCGCTAGCCGACTCCATCCCCACCCTCGCCGCTCTCCACAACCTCGGCATCAACATCTTCGCCATCGACTACCGCGGCTACGGCCAAAGCGCCCCAGTTCGCCCCAATCAACAAACCATGACCCGCGACACCCAAGCCGCCCTGCATTACCTCACCAACTCCCGCTCGATCTCCACCGAACGCATCATCCCCTACGGACTCGGTACTGGAGCCTCCCTCGCAACGCACCTCGCCACAACTCAGGAAAAAATCCCCGGCCTCATCCTGGACACTCCCCGCGTCGACCTCCTCGACGCAGCTCTCCACGACCCGCGCGCAACCATCCTCCCCGTCCGTCTCCTCTTTCACGAGCGCTTTCCCCTCGCCCAAGCGCTTTCCACTCTCCGCACGCCGAAGCTCCTCCTCTCGCGCACCACCCAACTCGACCAATCCTTCCGCACCGCAGCCGATCCAAAACTCACCGTAGAACTCGCCAATTCATCAGCACTCGCATATCACCAAAGCCTCACACGTTTTCTCGACCAGTACCTGCCCGCCGCCCCCATCCCCGCCCTCGTACCTTCCCCGGCACCCGCCCGCTAGACTCCATCCCAAATCCTCAAGCCCCGCATCTACGCTGGAAACATGATCAAGTGGCTCAACAGCCTGCAACCCTTCGGCGCTCTTCTTCTGCGCCTCGTCCTCGGCGCGTCGATGATCTATCACGGCTACCCTAAAGTCGTTCCCCACGGCGCACTCGACCACCACGCCCACTTCGTAGCGACGCTTGGCTTCCCCGGATGGCTCGGTTACGTCTCCGCCTTCACTGAGTTCGTGGGCGGCATCCTCCTGGTCCTCGGTCTCCTCACCCGCCTCGCCGCCTTCTTGGTTGCGATCAACATGCTCGTCGCGCTAATCATGGTCAACCGCCACCACGGCTATGCGGGCTCCGAGTACTCACTCGCGCTCTTCGTCATCGCCGTCATGTTGACCTTCTATGGACCTGGCGCCGTAGCCCTGGACCGCCGTCTCAACCTCGCGTAAGCGATCGCCTTCAGAGCTTAAGGAGAGAAGGCCCCCGATACACTGGAGGCCTCACATTGGGTGGGGAGTTTTTGTTGCGGATATTGGAAACCGGACCGTGGGGATTGCTAGTCCGGCGTTTACTTGGTACACCCAATAAGACGCGGGTCCCGACAAAAAGTTGTCCTAAATTTTCCACTATTCGGTAGATTGAAAGAATTTACATTCCATAAACAGAATCTCGATAATCGCAGTACCTCACCAGAATCAACAAAAATCCTCTTCACCCTTGGCTGAAGTTCAAAAACTCCCCCGGATTGACCTGCGCCCCGGGAAATACCAGGTCCAGGTTCCGGGACCCCAGAGTCCGGTAAGCCGCCTCGCCCAGCACGCGGCGAAAGTCCGTCGTCACCGCCAAATCCCGGCCCTCGTTCAGTTGCTCGTTCGCCAGCCCAGGCCACTTGCCATATACCTTGCCGCCCCTCACCTGCCCGCCAAGCACGAACATCGCATTCGCATGACCATGGTCGGTCCCGCCCGTCCCGTTTTGCCGAGCCGTCCGGCCAAACTCCGACATCGTCACCAGCGTCACATTTTCCGCGTCGTCGCCCATGTCCCGCCAGAACGCCGCAATCGTCTCGGAGAACTCCTTCAGCCGGTTTGCTAACTGCCCGTTCACATTTCCCTGGTTCTGGTGCGTGTCCCAGCCGCCAATATCGGAGAACGCCGCCTCCACCCCAAGATTCGCCTTGAGCAATTGCGCCACCTGCTTCAGGCTGTTGCCAAACGGAGTGTTCGGATACACCACACCCGCCGCCGGCTGATAATGCGCCGGGTCCGCCGCCTTCAGCATCTTCACCGCCTCGAACGTTTCCTGCCCCGTGCCGTGAAGCATCGCATCCGTACTCTCGTCATACATTGCTTGGAACGCATTGCTGATCGGCGAAGTATTTGGCCCCTTTCCCCCAACCGAGAAATCCGCAAGATTATTCACCGCAACTGCCGGCAGCTTGCCCTGCAGCGTCCGCGGAACCTGTGTCCCCAGCGCCACCGCGCGAAACGCCGACTGCTTCCCGGTCACAACTTCAGCCTGCAGTGCGCGATTCAGCCATCCATCCTCGGTCGACTTCACACCCGGCGTCCCGCTCTCCATATAGTCCTGCGCATCAAAGTGCGACCGCGTCGTATCCGGCGATCCCGCCGCATGAATCACCGCCAGGTGTCCCTGGTCATACAGCGGCTTCATCGCCGCCATCGCAGGATGCAGCCCAAAAAATCCGTTCAGATCCAGAACATCCTTCTCCTGAATCGCAATCGAAGGCCGCATCGAGTAGTAGTTCTTCTCCTTATAAGGAACCACCACATTCAACCCATCCACCGCCCCGCGCTGAAACAGCACCACCAGTTTCTTCTTGTTCGCCGCCGCTGTCGTCACCTCGGCCAGAACGCTCCGCGATAAAAACGCCGGAATCGCCGACGTGCCCACAAGCGCTAGAGCCCCACCCTTCATGAAGCCGCGCCGGCTCGCTACCCGCTCCGCTTCGTCCCGCCCATGAATGTCGCATCCCCAGTCGCTGCAGTCCGAAAAATATCGCCTGCTGATCATCGCTTGCTCCTGTCCCGGCGTGCCCGCGTTCTAGTCCCTGCCCGTACTAACGCACTCTGAGCCCGGAAGTTGTCGTCCACCGTCGTTCTCGAACGAATCCCGCCAGTTTCCACTGATTCGTAAGTCACTGAATCTCTTGGGTCACTTACCGCGCAACGGTATCGTCAGCTATCGCCGCTGAAACTCAGGCGATCCCAGCAGAAGCCCAGCCATCGTAGCAGCCTCACGATCCAACGGCGGTCGAGCCTGTTGCCCTGGTCTGGCAGGATTCAGTATCTGCGCCATAGGCTCCAGGTCCCTCGGTCGAATCGAAAAATTCTTCTCCGCCTGCACCTGAAGATCCTTGTCCTGGAACTGCTGCAGCACCGTCGATCGTGTCCGGTCGCTCACCTTCAGACCCAGCAGCGCAACCTCCAGCTTCTCTTCCTTCGCCGCGGCCGCATTCGAAGACTCCGACGTCAAAGCCACCGGCTCCAACCCGGACCCGCTCTCCCCCAAAATCCGTCCCCAATCCGTCTGCACCCCCGGAATCCTATCGCTGCTCAACCCCAGCGCGAAGTTCATCCGGTTCACGAGGTCACCCGTATTCACCCACGTCTCCGCCATCCAGCTATATCCATTCGGCGTCTGCATCCCATAGAACGGCATCCCTAGCTTATCGAGCGCCTGCACCAACGGAATCGCATTCTTTACATCCGCCCCGCTCGCCCGCACCGCCGAGATCACAAACTCCTCCGGCGTCTTCACCTTCGCCCGGTAAGCCTCCGGGGACCAGAACTCCGGCGAATCGAACATCGTCCGCAACACCGTCTTGATATCGCCATTGCTCGCGAGAAACGCCTTTGACATCCGGTCCACCATCAACGGTGGAGGCGTATCGCTCACAAACCGGACCGCCAGCTTCGTCGAAACAAACTTCGCCGTAGCTGGACTAGTCGCAAGCAAGTGCAGCACACGCAATCCCTCCTGCATGCCGGCCTGATCGCCGTGAAACGTCTCAGCCCCACAAACTCCACCGGCAAAACCGCCGCCACCGCCCGCAAACCGCCTCCCGCCAAACCCCATCCCGCGCGGTTCGACATAATCGACCCCTTGAATCACCTGGCCCATCACCGTCTTGTTACCCGGCTCATGCCTCCGCTCCTCAAAATCAAACCCGCCCCCGCAGTATGGCCTATCGATTGTCCAACCCGTCAGCACCTTCGCCACCTGAGTCACATCCTGCTGCGTATATCCCTTCCCGCATGCCGGATCGAGCGCACTCATCGGATGATCCTGGCTCACCTCGCACTGCACGCCCAGCGTATGCAACTCCATCAGCTCACGCGCGTAGTTCTCATTCAGCCCGCGATCCTTCAAAGCCTGCTTAACCTGCGGGTTCTTCGCGAGCGCCGCAACCTTCGGAGCATTCTTCGCCGCCACAGAATCCGGCCCGATGCTCTGCCAGTTATCCAGATACATCAGCATCGCCGGACTCTTCGCCGTCGCCACCAGCAGATCTTCAAACTTACCCAGCGCGCGCGGCCGAATCACCTCCCGCTCGAACTCCGGCAGCATGTAGGGCTCATTCTGATTCTTCTTGATGTACACATTGAAGTGATTCAGCCAGAAGTCTGTCATCACCGCCTCAAGCTGCCGTTCGCTGTACACATCGCGCAGCATCCGCGAAGCCAGCAGCTCCGCCCCAATCATCCTCGGCGAACCCTGCAGCGACCCCAAGGTCTCCCGCTCAATCGGCGTCAACCCCTCCGCCGCGTCCGCGAGTTCCCTTTGGCTCAAACTTCTGCGAAACGCAACCAACTCATCCGGCTGCATCGCCAGAATCCTGCGCATCCGCTCCTCAGGCGGCAGATTGATAATCTTCACCGCCTCCAGCCCAGAATAAAACTGCTCCTCATGCATCGCCATCGCCGGTACCGCTGGATCCACGCCATCGCCAGGCAGAGCGCTCTTTTCCTTAGCCCCCGCCATCTCCGGCGACATCATCATCTCGCCATCGCCCTTCCCGCCATCCTGTGCGGCCTCAGTCTTCTTCTCTTCTTGCTTCGCCTTCTGAGCCCTATAGAACGCAATCTGATCCGCATAGATCGCATGTTCCACTGGGTCCGACGGCAACGGAAGATCCTTCGCAATAATCTGCCGCAGCACCTGCGGGCTCGGATACCGCCTTATCATCTCCACCTGCGTCATCCGCATCGCAGGAAACTCCGACAACCGTGCCTCCAACGCCGAATTGTCAATACTCGCAGGATTCAACTGCTGCTCAAACCACCGCTTCAGCCCCATCGCCTGAACAGCCGCAACATCCCCCGGCCGCGGCCCAAACGTAAACCGATTCAGCGCATGCAGCACTCGTTGTTCACCTTGAATCTCCTTCGTCGAAGCAGCAGCCGAAGACTTCGTCACCGCAGCCGAAGCCACCATCGGCTGCTCTACCATCAGCACGCACAAAACGCCGGCCACCAAGGCCCGCGCCGAACTCACCAGAACCGCAGTCGTCTCTCGCCTGAGCCGCATAGCCAAACTCCTTCCAAGCCCCAGCTCAACTCCACCACAAACAGCCAGAGAAATCCTTCTGCCCAGTAGGAAACCCAACAACCGGCTAGCAGTTGCGGACAAATTCACCAGTAAAACCCTGCTAGAACGCCGCCAGCTCCTGCATCGCTCGGTAAAGATCCTCCGGCTGCGGCAGAATCGCATCCTCCAGCACCGGCTGATATGCCACAAAGGTATCCATCGCCGCCACCCGCCGCACCGGCGCATCCAGATCGTGGAACAGCTCATCCCCAATCCGCGCCGCCAGCTCCGCGCCATACCCCCAGCTCAACATATCCTCATGCGCGACGATCACGCGGTTCGTCTTCTTCACACTCTCCGCAATCGCCTCCCAGTCATAGGGAGTCAAACTCCGCAGATCGATCAGCTCCGCATCGATCCCCGTCTCCCGATGCAGCTTCTGCGCAGCCTGTAGAGCCCGCGGCACCACCGCGCCGTACGTCAGCACGGTCAAATCCTTCCCCGGCCGCACAGTCTTAGCCTTCCCAAACGGAATGCAATACTCCGGCCCCGGATAAGCAGCCCGCCCGAACGTCTCGCGATAGAGCCTCTTGTGCTCCAAAAAGATCACCGGATCATCGCACCGAATCGCCGTCCGCAACAACCCACTAGCATCCAGAGCATTCGATGGCATCACAATCCGCACACCCGGCGTATGCGTAAAGATGCTCTCCCCCGACTGCGAGTGATAGATCGACCCACCCGTCAGATACCCGCCAATCGGCACGCGAATCACCAGCGGGCAACTGAATTCCCCATTCGACCGCCACCGCACCAGTGGCAGCTCATTCCTCATCTGGTGCATCGCCGGCCAGATATAGTCGAAGAACTGGATCTCCACCACCGGCTTCATCCCGCGTTCTGCCATCCCGATCGCCCGGCCCACAATATTTGCCTCCGCCAGCGGCGAGTTGAAGCAGCGATCATTGCCAAACTCCGCCTGCAATCCCGCCGTCAGCTTGAATACCCCGCCCTTGCCCTTTACCTTACCCGCACGCAGAGCCTCATCGCGGCTAGCATCGGCAACATCCTCACCAAACACCACAATCCGCTCATCCCGCCGCATCTCGTCCTTCAAGCAGCAATTGATCAGATCAGCCATCGTCCGTTCCGTAGGGTCCGCGGTCGCCGCAGGCTTCGTATCGAACCGCGGATCCATCGGCGTCAAATCCTCCGAGTAAACAAACTTTGTAATCGAGCTCACCGACGGCAGCGCAGCCATCACCGCACGATCCGCAGCCCGCTGGACCTCCTCGTCCACCTGCCGCTCCAGCCGGTTGATCCCATCCGCATCCAGAATCCCCTCACGCAGCAGCCACATCTGCATACGCGAGATCGGATCCTTCGCCGCATCCGCCTCCAACTCCTCCGCCGACCGGTAAA
This sequence comes from uncultured Acidobacteriaceae bacterium, assembly GCA_963841335.1. Taxonomy (GTDB): domain Bacteria; phylum Acidobacteriota; class Terriglobia; order Terriglobales; family Acidobacteriaceae; genus Edaphobacter. The sequence continues at coordinate 1,291,771 of CAWJCF010000002.1, forward strand.
GCCGCTCATCATCGCTCAGCGAGTGCGAATACGGCCGGATCACATGCCCATGCACCAGCGCCGGCCCATTACCCGCACGGCAATAAGCCACCGCCTCCACCATCGCCTTGTAGCTTGCCAACGGATCCGTCCCATCCACCTCGGCAAAGTGGAAGTTCGGAAAATTCGCCACCAGCTTCGAGATGTTTCCCCCCGGAGTATTCACCTCTACCGGAGTCGAAATCGCATAGCCGTTGTCCTCCACCACAAACACCACTGGCAGCTTCCCATTCGAAGCCGAGTTCAGCGACTCCCAGAACTCTCCCTGACTAGTCGACCCCTCGCCGATCGAAACATAAACCACCTCATCCCCATGAAACGAGACGTCCTTGAACTCCCTGTAATCCCCCTCGTGCTTCTTGGCCGCCTCAGGATGCTGGGAAAAGTATCTTCCAGCCTCAGCGCAACCAACCGCCTGCAGGCACTGCGTCGCCGTCGATGAAGAAGACGTCACAATATTCAGCTTCTTGCTCGACCAGTGCGAAGGCATCTGCCGCCCGCCGCTCGCAGTGTCATCCGCCGCGCCCACCGCCTGCAGCAACTGCTCCTCCACCGTATTCCCCAGCGCCAGGCAGATCGCGCGATCGCGATAGTAAGGGAAGAACCAGTCATACCCCGGCTTCATCGCCATCCCGGCAGCTACCAGCAAAGCCTCATGCCCCGCGCACGAGACCTGGAAGAAGATCTTCTGCTGCCGTTTCAACACAATCTCGCGATCGTCTGTCCGTCGCGACAGATACATCAGCCGGTAAAACTCCACAAGCTGTTCACGCGACAGCAGGCTCTCCTCCGCCTTTACCGCCGTCTTCTCCTGCACACTGAAACCTGACTGTCTGGCCATGCACCTTATCCTTTACTTCAAAACGCGGCTATTGCAGCCGCACACAAGATTGTACCGGGACGCACCCACCTTTGACTCGTCAGAAAGAGGTTCATCCAATCCAATGCTCACTCTGGAAATCGCAAGAAAAATGGCCACCCCGACGGCCCGCAATTTCCTTATAACTCTTCAAGAATTGGGCCCAGGTCTCTCTTACCATGCACTACCCGAATAACACGAAGCGTTGCCTCCGAAACAAGGTAATACAGCCGGATATCTGCGAAACCTTTGACGGGCCAGGACCTCAAACCCACCAGCATTCGGCTATTCAGCACCTTTGGCGCACCGATGCCTGGCTGACGACAAATCTGGCTGATAGCAGATTGAACCGCGGTAAGAAATCTTGCTGCAATCACCGCGTCCGCTTCTGCCAGGTAATACTCATACTGGCGCAAAATATCTTCCCGCGCGGCGGACCGAAGAACAAACTTCATCCAGCAAGCCGAGCCTTCCTGCGAGGCTTCCGTTTAGCGAGAATCTTGGCCGCATCAACCTTCAGTTCGCGCCAAAAGTCCGGAGTCAGCTCAACGTCCTTACCCGAACTCAGCCCTTCGAGCAAAAGTGCCTCCAACCTGCTGTCTTCGTCCTTGGCCTGAGCTGCTCGCAACAACCCACGGACATACTCGCTCACGTTTCCGTAACCCTTTGTCTGAACCTCGGCGTCGATGAATTCCTTCAGCGATTCCGGCAGGGAGATTGTGACCGTAGTCATGGGAGAAGCCTCCGCGAGCAGTATATCAATAGTTCTTATCTAATAAGAACTGCCCGCGGCCCACCTTGATGACCACCTAAACAAACAACGGAGCCAGCACCAGCGTAATCGTAGCCAACAGCTTGATCAGCACATGCAGACTCGGGCCCGCCGTATCCTTGAACGGATCGCCGACCGTATCGCCGACCACCGCCGCCTTATGCGCCTCCGACTTCTTACCACCATACTGTCCCGTCTCGATATACTTCTTCGCGTTATCCCAGGCCCCGCCGCCGTTATTCATCAGCATCGCCAGCAGCACGCCAGCAATTGTCCCAACCATTAGCAATCCCGCAACAGCCTCCGCCCCAGCCAGATTCACGGCCTTCCCCGCAATCGCCGGCACAGGCAAAATCGTCCCCGGAGCATAGATCGCCGCATTCGCCTGATAGCTCCCGCTGAAGTGCCGAAATATCAGCCCGACCGCAACTGGCAGAGCAACCACCAGCGCCCCCGGCAGCACCATCTCTTTCAACGCGGCTCCCGTCACAATGTGAACGCACCGCCCATAATCTGGCTTCGAAGTCCCCGCCATAATCCCGGGATTCTCTTTGAACTGATTCCGCACATCCTGCACCACCATCTGCGCCGTCCGCCCCACTGCTTTGATTGCCATCGAGCTGAACAGGAACGTCAGCATCGCCCCCAACAGCGCTCCGACAAACACCGGAACCTGCGCCAGGTTGATGTTCGTGAAGCTCCATCCCGTCGGCATATATCCACCAGCCGCCGCGACCTTCGCGGTCACAATCACCTTGATCTCTTCCAGATAAGCCGAGAACAGCAGAAACGCTGCCAACGAAGCGGACCCGACCGCATACCCCTTCGTCAGAGCCTTCGTCGTATTGCCCGCAGAATCCAACTTATCCGTCCGCTCGCGAATCGCGTGCGGCTGGTTCGACATCTCGATAATCCCGCCCGCATTGTCCGTAATCGGCCCGAACGTATCCATCGCCAGAATGTAGGCTGCACAGCTCAGCATTCCCATCGTCGCAATCGCCGTGCCGTAGATTCCCTTCGCGTAATCACTGACGCCCGCAACTCCGGCCAGCCCCTGGACGCCAAAGTAATAACTCAGCAGCAACGCCGCCGAGATCACAATCACGGGCATCGCCGGCGTCTCCATTCCCACCGCAAGCCCGCTGATGATATTCGTCGCCGGCCCCGTTAGCGAAGCTTCCGCAATCGACTGCACCGGCCTGTACCTCGACTCCGTGTAGTACTCCGTAATCCACACAAAAAGAAACGAAGTGATCAGTCCGATCACGCCACAACCCAGCAGCCACAGCCACTGCACCTGCGGCCCATTCAGCATCAGATACACCGCACCCGCAAACCCCAGCAGCGCCAGCCCGGACGTCACATAAAATCCCCGATTCAACGCATGCATCGGATCTTCCTCTTCCGACGAATGCACCACAAACACACCGACGATGCTCGCAATCAGATTGATAGCCAGCACAATCAGCGGAAACAGAATTCCCTTCACGCCAAACACCGGAAACAACGCCGCGCCAAGAATCATAGCGCCAACATTCTCCGCCGCCGTCGACTCAAAAATATCCGCGCCGCGCCCTGCGCAGTCGCCAACGTTATCGCCCACCAGGTCCGCAATCACCGCCGGGTTCCGCGGATCATCCTCCGGAATTCCCGCCTCAACCTTACCCACGAGGTCTGCGCCCACGTCAGCGGCCTTCGTATAAATTCCCCCACCCAACTGCGCAAACAGCGCCACCAGCGAAGCTCCAAAGCCAAACCCAACCAACTGGTACGGCACCGCGGCCGGATGCTCCAAACCGCCAAAGAACAAAAACAGCGACCCCACTCCAAGCAGCGACAACGCCACCACCACCAACCCCGTTACCGCCCCCCCGCGCAACGCCATCTGCAGCGCCCTATTCAAACTCGTCCGCGCCGCTGAAGCCGTCCGAATATTTGCCCGAATCGAGCAGTACATCCCCGTATACCCTGCAAGCCCTGAACAGGTCGCACCCACCAGAAAGCTGATCACCGTCTTCAACGCAAACGGCTCTGTACGCGGCGACATCTTGTAGCCAACGAACACCACAATCGCCAGCGCCACCGCGATCCCGCCAATGGTCCTGTACTGCCGCCGCAAAAACGCCTCTGCCCCCTCGCGAATCGCATCCGAGATCGCCCGCATCTCCGCCGTCCCGGTATCCGACGCGATCACCGCCCGCGCCAGCATCAGCGCTGCCACCAGCGCCAGCACCCCAACCCCCAGCGCAACCCAAAGATAAATCCGGCCGTCATTGTTCCCTACGTAAGCAGTTGATTCCGCTGCCTGCTCCTGAACGGCCAATGCCAAAGCGCTAACAACAACGTGCATGAAAAAGGTCTCCTCTGAAATTTAGAACGCGAAACTTGTCTTTGTTTCACAAAGGCGGCAATTAGAGCATGCGCAATCCAACAGGGTCAATCACCTCTCACAACCTCGGCGCAACCACTCCAATGCGAATGGCGAGACGCCCTTCCCGCACGACTACGAATCCATTTCAGGAAATAGATAGACCAAAGTAATAGCACACTAACCTGCTTCCCCTCGTGCAAATCCCTCCTAAGCCGATGCACACCTCAGCCCAAACTCCGAGGTGTCGCCGTGTTCTACCGCAGCCAGCCCACTCCCCGCACATCCGTTCTCAGCACTGCCGCCGCATCTCTCTTCCGGCGCACTCACCTGCGCCAAATCGTTCTTCTAGCCCTCGTCGTCGCCCGGCTCGCGGGAGCCCAGATAGACACCAACAGCATCGCGCCTCACCGCTACCTCGTCCTCTATCGCAACGCCACCATCCCGTCTGATGCCGAGACACATCTCGCCGCAGTCGGCACCCGCCTCATGCGCCGCAACGAACACTTCGGCATCGCCGCCGTCCAATCCGCCTCCACCGAAGACGACGCCACCACCCTACGGCGCCTCGCCGCCCAGCCCAACGTCGATCGCGTCCTCCACGATCGCATCGTCTCCGCCCACACCCTCGTCTTGCAAACCATTCCCACCGCCACCACCCAAACTTCAACCACGTCGACGGGCCGTCTACCCACTCACGGCCCGCTCAGTAAGCAACCGCCAGTCATCGTCCCTTCTCCACCCTACGATACCTACTACACCACCCCGCAAGGCTGGGCCGTCCAGCAGGTCGGAGGCTACGGCGACAACGTCCCCGGAGGACCCGCGCACGGTCCCTGGGACACCACCATGGGAAGCGGCGTCCGCATCGCCATCATCGACAGCGGCGTCGACCAGTCCCACCCCGACATCGCCCCAAATCTCGCCCTCAATCTCACAGAAGTCGACCAGACCGCCTACCCCAGCCCCTGCGACGACGGCACCCCGCAGGACCAGACCGGTCACGGCACCTGGACCGCCTCCCTCGCCGCCGCTGCCATCGGTCCTGGCACCGGCCAGGTCGTCGGAGTAGCCCCCCAGGCCACCATCCTTAACATCAAAGTCCTCCAGCGCATGCCGGCCGCAATCACCGGAGACTCGAGCCCCGCCGACCAGTGCGAAGCCGGAGAAGCCAGCGGCCTCCTCAGTTGGGTCATCCAGGGCATCGACGACGCCATCACCAATCGCGCCGACGTCATCTCCCTTTCCATCGGAGCCCTCGCCGATCTCTCCACCGGAGATGGCGCCGGCCTCCTCGCCGCCTTCAACCAGATCACCTACGCCGCCGACCAGGCCAACATCGTCCTCGTCGCCTCCGCCGGAAACGACGGCTTCGATCTCTCCAACCCTCAATACGTCGAGCTCCCCGCCCAATCTCGCGACGTCCTCGCCGTTGTCGCCTCCACCAACCCAGCCTGCGCCCAGAACACCACTCCCGGAGCCACCTGCGCCCCCGGCCCCGTCACCCTCGCCTACTACAGCGACTTCGGAGCCCCCCTCAACGCCCTCGCCGCTCCCGGCGGCAGCTACCCCGCAGGCGACGACACCGGAGTCAGCGGCTGGATCCGAGGCGCCTGCAGCAATGGCAAACCCAACACCGTCGACGGCCTCCCCACCGACCAAAACCATTCCTACGGATGCTTTAACCTCGGCCACTCCCAGTACGTCCAGGCGATGGGAACCAGCGCTTCCGCCCCACTAGCTGCCGGAGTCGCCGCTCTCCTCCGCGCCGCCCACCCCACATGGACCGCAGACCAAATCGTCACAGCGATGCGCAACTCGGCCGCCCCAACCCCGGGCTTACCCGTCCCCCAGATCACCGCAGTCTCGGCAATAACTCAATAATTTCAACGAAATAGAAACATAACCCTAAAGCAATACTCGAGTCAGCGCGGAGAACTGAACCAACTTACTAACCAGCCTTCTAATTCTTAGCTCTAACCCTTCATCCGTTCCTTGACACTATGGGCCAGCTTCTCAATCTCATCCGCCTTCTTGATCACATCCACTGAAAGCGTATCCTTCGTCGACTTATCTACCTGCTCCTTTAGGTCGGTCGCCAACGCCAACAGCTTGTCCGTGTCCGCCACCAGCCGCTTCTGCCTGTCGGCATTTCTCAACTCCGCTTGTTTCTGCTCCCGGTGCGGAGCCATCGGGTCAGGATCCTCCGGATCGATCCCCCCCCTCTTCGGCTGCTGAACCCCTGGGATCTGCCCCGCCTGGCTAGGCGTCGACTGCAACTGCCCTCCACTTACACGTCCAGGAACTCCCGCCAGCAAAACTATTCCCACAATCACCACACCAAGTGTTCTCATCGCGATCTCCAATCCCCGCTCCCGCGCGGTCCATCCGTCTCGCTCCACTGCCGCAATTGCATCTTACCAACCGCCTCAAGCATTCTGTTCTAAGAATCCTCCTTCGAAAGCGAGACGCCGCTATCATGCTCCTCCAGTCCATCGTCCCGCAAGACGAACGCATCTTCCAGGCAGTCGAACACGACTGGCACAACGACGTCATCGCCTTTCTGCAGACCAAGCTCCCTAAGGTCTTTGTCGTCTTCGTTGTTCTATTCATCCTCCAGCGCATCGTGCTCTTCTTCGTAAGAAAAATGCGCACTCGAGCCGACCGGCAGTCCCACAATTTCCATCGCGCAGCCCAACTCCGCACCATGGCCTCCATCCTCCGCGCTACCTCTATCGGAGTCCTCGGCTTCATCGGCTTTCTCCAGATCCTCAATATCTTCGACATCCCCTACCAGCCCATCCTCGCCTCAGCCGGAGTCCTAGGCATCGGCATCGGCCTCGGCGCGCAGTCCATCTTCAAGGACATGCTCAACGGCATCTTCATCCTCGTCGAAGACCAGTACAACGTAGGCGAAGTCGTCGTCCTCGCCGGCCTCAAAGGTACCGTCGAAGACCTCTCCCTCCGCCGCACCACCATCCGCGACGCCGACGGCACCCTCTACATCATCCCCAACGGCCAGATCGCGACCGTCTCCAACCTCTCTCGCGACTACGCCGTCGCCACCCTCCAGGTCGCCGTCGACGCCAGCGCCAACCCAGACAAGGTCATCGCCATCCTCACCCAGGTCGCCCGCGGCCTCCGCGACGACCCCGCCTACAAAGACATCACCATCGCCGACCCCAACATCCTCGGCGTCGACAAGATCGAAGGCCGCTCCGTCACCTATCCCGTCCAGATCCGCACCCGCACGAACCAGCGCGACCCCGTCCTCCGCGAGCTCCGCCGCCGCATCATCCTCGCCTTCGAAAAAGACGGCATCCCCCTAGGCAACGATCCTGCCAACATGCTCATCCTCCGCGCCCTCAACCAACCCACAAATCCCACCGCCCCACCCGCACAACAACCCCTCACCGGTTAAACTCAAGCTCGGCAATTTGCTCCAAAAAAACTTAATCCCAACCACGTCGACGTCACCACTTTGTCAAAACTTACTCTTGCGTAGTCGGCCACCCAGGGATCTGCGTCCATCAGATAGTGTCTTAGGCAGGACCTCCTGAATGCGCCAAACGGCAGGGAGCCAATGCTTATGCTCCCTTTGAAGGTGCCTCAAGAATGATCCCTCGTCTCGCTCTGATCCTGTTCCTCTCTGTAGCGTCTGCGTCAGCTCAGACAGTGACGGTCTCCCCCCAGGGTCCGATCAAGACCCTGGCCGAGGCCCGCGATGCAGCACGCGCACAGCGTCGTTCCGGCATAACTGGCCCCATCACGATCACAGTTCGCGCGGGAACATATTTTCTTCCGGAAACCCTGATACTTGGCCCGGAAGACAGTGACACGACTTGGGAGGCAGCACACGGTGAGCACCCCATCATCAGCGGCGGCCGCATTATCTCTGGTTGGACGAAGACCTCCGGCGCAGCCTGGACCGCGGACGCTCCCGGCCCTTACTTTCATCAACTTTTTGTCAATGGCAATCGCGCCACCCGCCCGCGCATCCCGAACGATAAATTCTTTCACTTTGCCGGCAGCGGTACTCCGCATGCGCCACTCCACTTGCACTTCAGCGGAAAGGACATCAAGCCGGAATGGGCCAATCAACCCGACGTAGAGGTAGTCGGCTTCATGGCCTGGAGCGATTTCCGCAGTCCCATTCAAAGTGTCGATACAAAATCCCATCTGGTTGAATTTGGCGTCCAGGAGGACTCCGCAAACGAACAAGACGCACGCTATTTCATCGAGAACCTGCCCAGCGCCCTCAACGCTCCCGGTCAGTGGTATCTGGATCGGTCGACCCAGAAGGTGTCCTACATTCCCTTAAAGGGCCAAAACATGGAGCAGGCCCAGGTAGTCGCAGCGGGGCTGGAACACCTCGTCTCTCTACAGGGCAGGCCAGAGACGGGTGAGGCAGTGCGGAATGTTATCTTCCGTGGTCTGACGTTCGCACATGCTGATTGGAACGAGGGCCCCAAGGGTTACTTCGACATACAGGCGGCATTGCCTGCATCTTCATCGGTAGAAGCAACCGGAGCCATCAACTTCCACGTTGAAAGGTGCACCTTCGCCCACTCTGGAGGCTACGGGCTCGCACTTGGCCGAGGCTCACAGCACAACCAGGTCGTGGCAAACGAGTTCTACGATCTCGGCGCCGGCGGAATCAAAGTGGGAGAACCAGATCCAAGGCGCAGGGATGCTGCGCAAAATTATGACAATCTCATCGCCGACAATCACATTCACAACCTCGGTCAGGTGTATGCCGCCGGCATCGGTATATGGGTATTGCAAAGCGGAAACAATCAGATCATTCACAACGATGTGCACGATCTTTACTACACCGCCATCTCAGTGGGTTGGACCTGGGGCTACGCGCCAAACCAATCGAAGGGCAACCTCATCGCGTTCAACCATCTCCACGCAATCGGAAAGGACATGCTGAGCGACATGGGTGGCATCTATACCCTCGGCGTACAACCCGGCACAATCATCCAAAACAATCTGATCCACGACATCTCGGCGTACACCTACGGAGGATGGGGAATCTATCTGGACGAGGGCTCGAGCGATATCGTGGTTCAGGACAACGTCGTCTACGAGTGCAAGAGTGCGGGCTTTCATCAGCACTATGGCGCCGATAATATCCTGCGCAACAACATCTTCGCGTTCAATCACGAATACCAGCTGATGCGCACGCGGGGAGAGCCGCACCTCTCCTTCACGCTCGAAAACAATATCGTCTACTTCGATCGTGGTGTCGTCCTCGGGGCCAATTGGACCGACGGAAGCTACATCCTGCGAAACAATCTCTACTACGACCCGCGCGACCCGGATATACGCTTTCTGAGCAGGTCCTTCAGCGACTGGCAATCCTCCGGCCAGGACCAGGGATCCCGCATCGCCGACCCCCTCTTTATCAATGCTGGAAAATTCGATTTTCGCCTGCGACCTGAATCGCCCGCATTGAAGATGGGTTTTCATCAGATCGACATCAGCACAGTTGGCCCAAGGGTCCCTGCAGGCGCCGACACCTGGTAAATGCTGGCCTATCGCGGTAACGTAAACTCTCTGCAATCCCCACCGGCTTATAATGCCGGGATGCCGGTCAAGTTACTCGGGTCGTAATTTCTTGCCAGAGCTTGCCTGTTAGTTGAAGCCGCACGTTATCGCGCCGGCTCTGGCGATGCAGCGATTGTGTTCAGGAGGACAGAACTGTGTGGTGGATTAGCTATCGCGGGGAATCGAGGCACGGCGTCGACAACATCGGCGTCTTCGAAGATGACGGTTCGCCGCGCAAGAAGCATCCGCTGCTCCTCGACCCATCACCAGCCGCGCACCAGCTTCACATCGCGCGCGGCTTCGCATTGGTGGGCGACGACCTCTACATCGCAAGCGCGTGGCGCAGGGATAGCCACATTGCGCGTTACCACCGGCACGGCGACACCTTCCGCTTCAAGGAAGTGCTGGTGAAGACCGAGCAGGTGGCGGCGATGGTGCACCCCTTCGACGTGGAGCTGGGCGACGATGGTCGCGTTTACATCTCATGCCAGGACACCAACACCGTGGTGTCGCTTGTGCCGGAGACTCGAAAACCCGCACCGGTGGCCGCGCACCTCCTCAAACAGTTTCCCAACGGGAAGTTTCTCCCCGGCACGCTCGTCGCATCCAGTCAGGGGAACCTTCCCGAGTACGGTGACCATACGCCGACTGATGTGCCAGCGCCTCTCGGCCTCAGGGTGATGCTCGACAAGCGAGGGATGCCACGACACTCGGTGCGCGGCATCATCGTGCACAGAAACCATCTGTACGTGGCGGACGAAGCCGCCGACGCAGTGAAGGTCTTCAATGTGCAATCAGGCGAGTTGATGGCCCGCATCACGGGGCCGGAGCTCAAGGCGCCCGTGCACCTGATTCTGCACGGCGAGACGCTTTACATCGGCGCCTCGGGCACCGGCAGTATCCTCGCGTTGGAACTGACATCCAAGGAGCCGAGCGGGGAGGTCAGGGCACGCGTCTTGATCGACGGAAAGCTCGACGCCCCCTCCGGCTTCGCCATCGGCCCCGACGGCGATCTTTACGTAGCTGAGCGAAAGAAGCAGCGGATACGACGCTTTTCCTCCGACGGAAAGAAGAAGGGGACGTTCATCAATGATCTGCCGGACATGCCGGAGTTCCTCGTCTACGTTCCCTGACCGCCCAGGGCTCCACTGCACACCTCGTCACAGCGCCTGGTTCATCGCCGCAATCAAATCATCCACCGAGCTCACCGGCGGCAAACAACCCTTCCCATTGCAGACCACGGCAAAACTCCCCGGCTCCTTCAACCCCGGCACATGCGGCAGCGTCTCCGCCAAAGCCTCCGGCAAAGCCCCCAACTGATCCCGTCGCAAACGAATCACGCTTTTATTCACCGCATACCGAGCCAGCGCCACTGCCTCGAGCCGCCGCGCCCCCGCATCGTCGCCAATCACGCAAACCTGCACCGCCCGCTGCACCATCCGCTGCAGTGCCAGCCCATAGCTCGCCGCATACAGTCCAAAGTGCTCGACCACACCGGCAAAAGTCTCCAGCGTCTCAACCGCCTTCACCGCATAATCCTCGCGCCCGTTCAAAGCCTCCAGCCGCAATAGCAAAGCCGCCGCCATAGGATTCCCCGCGGGAGTAGGCGAATCCTGCAGAGGCTTCCTCCGCGTCACCAGCGCCCCAAGCCGCACCTCACCCTCAGCCGCAGGCTCCGTATCGAAGAACGCACACCCCACAGGATCATAAAACCGCTTCACCGCGGCTTCCATCAGAGCCTCAGCCGCGTCGTAGTACTTCATCTCACCCGTCAACTCCCACGCATCCAACGCCGCGTGTCCCAGAAACACATAATCATCAAGCACCCCGGCCACGCGAGCGCCACCTCCACCTGCCTCACCGTACGTCACCACATGCGCCAGCCCATTCTTCGCATCCCACGCCTCGGCCAGCACCCGGTCCAGCGACTTCAGCGCGAACGCGCTCACCTCAGGCAGATCCAGCACCCTCCCGGCCTCGATGTAAGCCGAGATCATCATCCCGTTCCACCCTACATACACCGTCTTGTCTACATAAGGAGTAGGCCGCTTCAATCGCGCCGCATACAACTTCTCCTTCGCCGAAGCCAACCTCACCTTCGCCTCATCGAGCGTAATCTTGTTCGCCTTCGCCACACCCTCCAGTGTCCCCCGAACATGCAGAACATTCTTCGCCGGGTTGTGATGCATATCTCCAATCTCGCCAATGTCGTAATAAGCGCTAGCCACCGCCATCTCTTCAGCCGTCAGCACCTTCGCAGCCTCATCGAGAGTCCACGTAAAGTAGTCGCCATCATCATCCAGCGAAAAATCTGCATCCTGCGAAGCATAAAACCCGCCCCGCTCGCGGTCGCTCAACCACTCATCGATCCACCCGATCATCTCCTTCGCCACCCGCGCCGCCTCCGGATCCACCAGCGTCTGGAACGCGTGTACATAATTCTTCAGCAGCTCGCTGTTGTCATACGACATCTTCTCGAAGTGCGGCACCACCCACCGCTCATCCACCGAGTACCGATGAAACCCACCCGCAAGATGGTCATAGATCCCACCCCGCGACATCTTCTGCAGCGTAACCATCGCCGCATTCTTCGCCGCCTCACCCACATCTTCCGCTCCACCAACCGACACCCGCGAAGCCGCATCCAGCAGCAGATCAATCGCCCCCGAATGCGGAAACTTCGGCTGCGACCCAAACCCACCCGACCGCGCATCGAACTGCTTCAGCGCCGAATCCACCAGCTTCGCCACCAGCTCCGGCCCCGGATTCCCCGCCCTCCCCATGAACGACTCGTTATGCTCAATCGCTGCCATCACACTGCCGGCCGACTCATTCACCTCATCCCGCCGTTTCTGAAAAGCCTCTGCCATCGTCAGCAGCACCCGCGGAAACCCCGGCCGCCCATGCTGATCCACCGGCGGAAAATAAGTCCCTCCAAAATAAGGCTTCCCCTCCGGAGTCAAAAACGCCGTCAGCGGCCACCCTCCCTGCCCACTGATCGCCGACACCGCAGCCTGGTACCGCGTATCCACATCCGGCCGCTCATCCCGATCCACCTTCACCGCGACAAACTGATCGTTGATAATCCGCGCCGTCTCCGCGCTCTCATACGACTCCCGATCCATCACATGGCACCAGTGACACCACACCGCGCCAATATCCAGCAGTATCGGCTTGTCCTCTTCCTTCGCCTTGGCAAATGCCGCCTCGCCCCACTCCATCCACTCCACCGGCTGGTGCATCGCAGACCGCAGATACGCAGAAGATGCCTTAGCCAAAGAGTTCATCTTCTCCCCAGCCTGTTCTTTATTCTGTTCCGAACTCATAGAGAATCAGTGTAGTTCACACGGGTCGCATCTCATCTACCCGAATCCGGCCCCGCATGACCATCGTCATCCTCGTTTCCCGCCGCCCTAAAAGAAAAAGGGTCCGAGCCGAAGCCCGAACCCTTTCACGAACCATCTGCCTCTACTGTTGCGGAGGAGTCGTCGGAGTCGCCGAGATCGGCTTCGGTGCCTCAGGAGGCTTCGGAGCCGTCAACCCAGGGATCACCGGAGCCTTACCAAGATCCCCTACCGCCGCGCCCTGTATGCTGATCCCGTAAGTATCCAGCGTGGTCGCCAGAAGTTGCCGCAACAGCGACCGGTCCTTCGCATACGCAGCCGTCGATGAAATCAGCGTATTCTCCGCAATCGCCAGGTTCCTCCCCTGCTGCAGCACGTTTGCCGTCGTCGACGCGCCCAGTTTGTACTTCTTCTGCTCGGCATCCAGGCTCTGGGCTGCATAGTCCCTCGCCGCCCGTGACGCCTCCACCTGGGCTCTGTCGTTGGTCAGCGCATACTGCTGATTGGTCACCTGGATGCGAATCTGATCGTACAGTTGTTGTATTCGCATCTCCGTCTGCCGGTACTCCATCTGCGACCGCGCCTGGTCCGCCTGCGCCGTTCTATTCCGCAATGTGACGTTGATATTCACACCAACGCCCTTATCCGGAGCGCTGCTGTTAAACAAATTGCCGAACGCTGTACCGTAATCCACCGTCGGAAAAGTTCCCGGAGGATAAGGGGCGTTGTTCTCGAAATTGACGGCGGCCGGATTCTGGTGACCACCTAGCGCATTCGCTCCGTAAAACGCATACGCATCCACGGTCGGCAACAATCCATTCTTGAAAGCCTTGATCGTAATCTCGTTATTCTTGAGACTCAGAACCGCCTGCTCAATCTGAGGATTGTTCACGTACGCTTCCTTCACCAGCTCCTCGGTCGGCCTGTCCTCTTCCGCCAACCGTTCCAGGCTTATGCGATCGGTCGGAATCACCGGAGCATTCGCAAGCTGAGGATCGTTCAGGTTCCGCGCGATCGCCTGCTTCATGATCAGTTGCTGATATTCCAGGTTCGTCTTCGAAGCCACCAGCGCCTGTTGGTCCGTCGCAACCGCGCTGTCCGAGTTCACCACGTCCAGCGGTGCCAGCGTTCCAATCTCCAGTTGCCTCCGGTTATCTTTCGTCAGCTGGGTCGACTGGGCGAGAGCGCGTTCCTTCGCCTGTTCGTCCTCGTACGCGCTCACCAGCGCCCAATAGATCGCCTCTACCTGATTCACCGTGTACAACAGTTGCTGGCGGAACGACGAGTCCGTAATCCGTCGATCGTTCTTGGCCTGCAGAATAAACCGCGCATTAATCCCCGGCCCAAAACCCTGCAGCAGATGCTGTGTCGCCGTTGCCCGGAAACCGGTCGTGTAAGACGGGCTATAGTCGCTGAACGGATTGTTCGTCGTCACGCGCGTGTTGTTGAAACCAACCGTGAGCGACGTGCCCGTCACAAATCCCTGACTGTAATTGAAGTTGTAGGTCGAAGTATCGGTATTCAACACCGTCAAGCCGCCGCTGAACAGCGTGTTGATCTGCGGCGCGCTTTGCGCCTCATACGACAGTGTTCCCGTCACCACCGGATCCAGTGCCTCAGGCGTAGGTCCACCGCCGTTTGTGCTCGTCACCAGTCCGCCGACACCAGCGCCGCCGCCGCCAGTTCCAGCCGAAGTCGCCCCCGGTCCGCCGCCACCTAGAATCGTCTGCGTCGTGCCGCCCAACGTATTCGTCACCAGGCCAGTTGAAACGCCGCGCAGGAACGACCCCGCCTTTGCACGAAGAATATCCGTGTCCGCAATATCAAGATTGATCCGTGCAATCGCTATGTCGTAGTTATTTTCAATAGAGAGCATCACCGCATCCGACAAGCTCAGATAAATCTTCCCATCACGCAGCAGCTGCTCCAGCTTCGGAGTATTTCCCAGGCTCGGAGCCGGATAGTTCAGCGGTGTGTACGGAGCAATCGGATTCCAGAAGTGGCTCTTCGGCTTCGTGTAATCGACACCAGTGCCGCGCAGGTACAACGGGTCTGTCAGCCTCGGCGGAGGAGCCTGCGGCAAACCAGGCTGCCCGGTCGTATCGTTTTGGACAGGCTGGGGCGGCGCCGGCTGCGTCGCGCTAGGCGTCGTCTGGTTCGGTGTCCCGGGAGACGGTTGCTGCTGCGCCAATCCACTCTGCTGACACACACTCATCAACAACAGGGCAACGCTCGCTGCCGCCTGCAAATCTTTTAGTCTCACGATGCGTTCTCCAACTCTTCCTGCGCTTGGCCGGCCAGTGGCTCAGATCAATCTGGGCTCCCGCCGGACATCTGAATTCAATGGCTCCGCAATTCATAGTTCCGCCCAAACCCCACGCAACCGCGCGCGGCCCGGGCCCGAAAAATCAATGTGCAATGCTTGATATGAC
Organism: uncultured Acidobacteriaceae bacterium; assembly: GCA_963841335.1. GTDB lineage: Bacteria > Acidobacteriota > Terriglobia > Terriglobales > Acidobacteriaceae > Edaphobacter. The sequence goes on from CAWJCF010000002.1 coordinate 1,307,138, forward strand.
GCGAAGCACCTTCCCGACGACTCTTAAAGAATGTCTGCAGCCTACACACTCCTGTCGTGCAGAAATGCTTTGGTTGACCACATATACGCACCCTTCCGCCGGTTCGTTCCCTTGCCATCAAGCAAAAAGTTATCGATTGAGTGCGACGCAGTAAGTATAGCAACGCCTTGCCGTTGCCTCGTCCCTCTCTTCAGGCAGCATCAAGGCAGGAACCCTCAGCTAAATCTCCGAAAACCCGGGCTCTTTCTGGTGCCCATCCTTCGCGGCACAACGAAAGGCGAAGGCAAAACTCCATCCTCCCATAAGTCGTTGCCCGTTCTTAATCCGTGTCATCCGTGCCCATCCGTGTTAAGCCTTCCCTCGTGATACCGTCCAAATCAGCCCATGCCTCACTGGAAGCTCATTCTTGCCTACGACGGAACACCCTACAACGGCTGGCAGATCCAACCCAATCTCCCCACCGTCCAGGGCACCCTCGCTCACGCCATTCACCACATCACCGGCGAATCCACGTTGCCCCAGGGCTCAGGCCGCACCGACACCGGAGTTCACGCTCTAGCTCAAGTAGCCACCGTCGCCCTCACCACTCCCATCCCCGGCCCCAACCTCCACCGAGCCCTCAATCGCATCCTCCCCCCAAGTATTCGCGTCCTCTCCGTCGAGCAAGTCCCCGCAGACTTCCACGCCCGCCACAGCGCCCGCCGCAAGACCTACGAGTACCGCATCCTCCCCGGCAGCCAGATCTGCTCCCCCATGCTCGCCCCCTACGTCTGGGCCTTCCAGCGACCCCTCGATCTAGCCACACTCCAACAAGCCGCAACCTATGTCATCGGCACCCACGACTTCACCTCCTTCGCCGCCACCGACCCCGCCCTCACCAGCCGCGACCAATCAGAAGACGATCTACCGGATGAGACCGAATCCCGCCTCACGCAAGAAGCCGGAGGCAGCGCACTCACGACCGTAGCGAAGAACCTTGCTTCCCTGACTCATGCCCCTGAAAAAGAAGCTGTCATTTCGACCGAAGGTGGCGCACTTGCCGCCGTAGTGGAGAAACCTGCTTCTCTACCACCGCTCCAACGAACCAACATCCGAACCATCCACCACAGCACCTGGCACCAACAAGAAAACCTCTTCATCTACCGAGTCACCGGCTCCGGCTTCCTCCACCACATGGTCCGCAGTCTCGTAGGCACCTTCGTCCAAACCGCCACCGGCCACATCCCCGTCGACTCGATCCCCGAAATCCTAGCCGCCCGCAACCGCAGCGCCGCAGGCTTCACCGCCCCTGCCCGAGGCCTCTTCTTAGTCGAGGTCGAATACTGATGCCCGCCACCGCCTCAGCCCAGCGCCGCATCACTCGCCTCGCCACTCTCACCGCTGTCCACCGAGCCTTCCACTGGCTCCATCTCCACCAACCCCAGCTCCGCCAGTGGCAACTCGAAATCGTCCGCATCCCCGCCCCACCCTTCGGAGAATCCGCCCGAGCCGCATGGTTCCTGGACCGCTTCCACCAACTAGGCCTAACGAACATCCACCTCGACGACGAAGGCAACGCCCTGGCGGAACTACTCCCCGATCCAGTTGATTCTCCCCCCGAAGGCGTCATCCCGACCGCAGCCGAAGGCGGAGTGGAGGGACCCCCGCATTCCGCTTTTAATCCGTCCCAGTCCGATCAAGCCGCGGTCGCCCCAGTAGTTCTCCTCTCCGCGCACCTCGACACCGTCTTCCCTGCCAACACTCCGATAGAACCCATCGAACAAAAAGATTCGCCGATCATCCACGCGCCCGGCATCTGTGACAACGCCGCCGGCCTCACCGGTCTCCTCGCCATAGCCGCCGCCCTGCGCTACGCCAACATCACCCCACCTATCCCCATCCTCTTCGCCGCCAATGTAGGCGAAGAAGGCGAAGGCGACCTCCGCGGCATGCGCCACCTCTTCGAGCGCGGCCCCTACCGCACTCGCATCGCAGCCGCCATCGCCCTCGAAGGCAGCGGCAACTCCGCCGTCGTCACCCGAGCCCTCGGCAGTCTCCGCTTCCGCGTCACCATCACCGGCCCCGGCGGCCACTCCTGGATCGACGCCGGAACCCCCAACCCCATCCTCCTGCTCAGCCACGCTCTCACCCAGATCGCCGCCCTGAAACTTCCCACCCATCCCGCCACCACCCTCAACGTTGGCCAAATCTCCGGCGGCACCTCCATCAACTCCATCCCCGAATCCGCCACCGCCCTCCTCGACATCCGCTCCACCGAACCCACCCAGCTCATCGCCACCGCAACCCACGTCCACCAGATCCTCGACGACATCATTCCCACAAAATCACCAGCAAAACTCCACATCGAATCCATCGGAAATCGCCCCGCAGCCACCCTCCCCGACGACTCCCCGCTCCTCCACACCCTCCGCGCCGTAGACCGTCACCTCACCCTCCGCACCGAACCCCGCCTCGGCTCCACCGACGCCAACATCCCTCTCTCCCGCAACATCCCCGCCATCGCCATAGGTGCGGGAGGCATCGGCGGAGGCATCCATACCCTCCAGGAATGGTACGACCCCACCAACCGCGAAACCGCCCTCCGCCGCATCCTCCTGACCCTCCTCGACACCCTCCAACTAGCCGCCGACTCCCCCAGGTCTCCAGTTGATATCACCCCATGACTTCAAATAGAAGCGTCAGACAGAAGCGTCATCTGGAAGCGTCACGTAGAGCCGTCAGATAGAAGCGTCAGCTGGAAGCGTTACGTAGAGCCATCAGATAGATGCGTCATCTGGAAGAGTTACATAGAGCCGTCAGATAGATGCGTCATAAAGGAGCGTCATCCCGACCGGAGCCGAAAGCGGAGTGGAGGGACCCCCGCATTTCGCTTTCGCCCCCCGCACCAGCTTGGCATTCGCTCGACATTCGCACCTGAGCAAATAACCACGGTACTTGACAAACACGCCCGCAAATCACCCCATGCTACGCCCCACAGAGTGGCGCAAAACGTATTTTTATCAAATTACTCTTTTAGAATCAATATTTTGCATCTTAATCCGTTTGCAATCAATATTTTGAGCGCCAACTCCTTAGTTAACTCCCGTATTTGCAATATTTTACGATCTACATAGGGGGAGGGGGGTACCCCCTCTGTTACACTCCGCACGTGAAACCCCTCACGTTAGCCGCAACCGTCCTCATCACCCTCAGCGCGTCAGCGCAACAGCCTGCCGACACCATCCTCATCCACGGCAACATCCTCACAGGCGCCCACCTCCGCCTCAACGACCCCTCCGAAACCCCCGCAAAAGTCACTGCCCTCGCCATCACCGACGGAAAAATCCTCGCTGCCGGCACCGACGCCGATATTCTCAAACTCAAAAACCCCAAAACCCAAATCATCGACCTCCACGGCGCCTTCGCCATGCCCGGCTTCAACGATTCCCACACTCACATCGGCGAAGCCGGACGCCAGAGGCTCTCCGTCAACCTCGTCGGCACCCGCTCTCTCGCCGAGATGCAGCAGCGCATCCGCACCTACGTCGCCACCGCCAAACCCGGCACATGGATACAAGGCGGAGGCTGGGACCAAACCCTCTGGGCCGACAACACCCTCCCGTCCCGCACCGAACTGGACGCAGTGACCGGAAACCACCCGGCCATCCTCCGTCGCGTAGACGGACACATGGCAGTAGCCAACTCTGCCGCCCTCGCCATCGCCAATATCACCTCCGCCACCCCCGACCCTGCCGGTGCCAAAATCGACCGTGACCCCTCCGGCAACCCCACCGGCATCCTCCGCGAAGCCGCCGCCAGCGCCCTCGTCTTCAGCAAAATTCCGCCACCAACCCTCGAAGAGCGCCGCCAGGCCCTCGCCGTCGCCATCGCCGACATCGTCTCTAACGGCGTCACCACCGTCCAGGACAACTCCGACTGGGAAGACTTCCTGGCCCTCGAAGAACTCGAACACACCAACAAGCTCCCCCTCCGCGTGGCAGAGTGGCAAGACTTCAACCAGCCCGTTGCAGTCCTGAAAGAACGCCGCGCGAGTCACCCAAGCGACGACCTCCGCCTCCACCTCACCCAGCTCAAAGGCTTCATGGACGGCTCCCTCGGCTCCCGCACCGCCGCAATGGACGAGCCCTACTCCGACGATCCCAACAACTCCGGTCTCCCCCGCTACGACCAGGACAAGCTCAATCAGATGGCCGCCGAACGCGCTATGGCAGGCTTCCAGCTAGGCTTCCACGCCATCGGCGACCGCGCCAACGCAATGGCTCTGAATGCCTTCGGAGTAGCCGACCAGGTAGCCAATCTCCCGCCATCACCACCGGCTCCCGGATCAGATCCCCACATCGTCACCACACCGGAAACATCAACCCCGCCACCCCCTGCCGCCCTCCGCTTCCGCATAGAACACGCCCAGGTCGCGCTTCCCAACGACTTCGACCGCTTCGAAAAAGAAGGCGTCATCGCCTCAATGCAACCCTCCCACCTTCTCACCGACATGAAGTGGGCCACCGACCGCCTCGGCCCCGGGCGCATCAAGTACGCTTACGCCTGGAAGAGCTTTCTCGACCACCACGTAGTCCTCGCCTTCGGAACCGACTACCCAGTCGAGTTCATCAATCCCTTCCGCGGCCTTTACTCCGCCATCACTCGCCAAAACGAAGCCGGCACCCAGATCTTCCAGCCCCAGGAGAAAATCTCACTCAACGAAGCCATCTACGCCTACACCCAGGCCTCTGCCTTCGGCGAGTTCCGTGAAAAAGTAAAGGGGCGCCTCGAACCCGGCTATCTCGCCGACATCGTCGTCCTCGACCGAGACATCACCACAGCATCCCCTCAACAACTCCTCCACACAAAAGTCCTCCGCACCATAGTCAACGGCGAAACCGTCTTTACCGCAGGAGCTCAGAAGTAGTTGCTCAAGCGACTCAGCCCCACGACACTCGCCCATCTGCTTCTCCTGGCAGTCGTCTTCGTATGGGGCGCAACCTTCGTCCTCATCAAGGACGCTCTCCAGGACGCCTCGCCGCTCCTCTTCAATCTCCTGCGCATGTCGTTGGCCTTCGTCGCGCTCGCCGTTATCAACTACCGCCAACTTCGCCACATCAGCCGCAGAGCCCTATCCTCCGGATTCATCGTCGGCCTCTTCCTCGCAGCCGGATATCAGTTCCAAACTGCAGGACTCGCTCACACGACGCCCGCAAAATCCGCCTTCATCACAGGTCTTGTCGTCGTCTTCGTCCCAATCTTCACCCTGATTCCGGCCCTACGCTCTGCCGACACTCCAGCACCACGATGGACCACCGCACTCGGAGCCCTGCTCGCGTTCACCGGCCTCCTCCTGTTAACCACTCCCAACGGAACCTCCTTCCGCAATCTCTTCGTGAGCATCAGTTATGGTGACCTCCTCACCCTCGTCTGCGCCATCGCCTTTGCGGGTCACCTCCTCGCGCTCTCCCACACCTCGAAGCAGGTCCCGACCGCCCAACTAGCGACCCTCCAAATTGGTGTAGCAGCTCTTGTCATGGCCATCACTCTACCGCTAGGCGGCAGGCCTCACCTCTCGCCGACACCCCGGCTCTTCCTGGCCCTCGCGATCACCAGCCTCCTGGCCACCGCCGCCGCCTTCACCATCCAGAGCTGGGCCCAGCAACACCTCCCCGCCACCCACACGGCCGTCCTCTTAACCCTCGAGCCAGTCTTTGCCTGCCTGACCTCGTTCCTCGTCCTCCACGAGCGCTTGGGCCGCCGATCCCTTCTCGGCGCAGCCCTCATCCTCACTGGAATCGCCACAATCGAACTGCTTTCCGCTCCCGCGCCTTTACCCTGCCACCCCGATTGAGACCTGCGAATACTTTTGCCCCAATATGGCGTCTAAACCAGATGTAAAAGCCCGCTACACCTGAAGAAACGCCGTCCGCGAACAACGACTATACTTAATCTTCAGGCCGAGAACACAGTCCGGCGCGCAGCAACACCATCTAAAGAGGCTAAGACCGAATCATGGACACACCAATCAACACCCGTCAGTCGCTGCTCTCTCGCATTCGCGGACACCGCCTAACTACGACGTTTGTTCTCCTCGCGACCCTCTCGGCAGGCATCCTCGCCGGCTCGGTTCTCACGCGCAACGTCAGCGGCAAAGAGCAGATCGGCGTCGACTCTACCGATGCCAGACCCCTCGTCATTCCCTCGCCTGTGGTCCTCTCAAACGGCTTCTCCCAGATCGTCAAGCAGGTCGGTCCGGCCGTCGTCAATATCAATACCGAAGAGCTCCCCAAACCGGTCAGCAACAACAAGCGCAAGCGCGGCGGCCAACGTGCGCAGCCGAATAATCCGGACGGTGACGACGACAACAGCCAGCAGACTCCCGGCGACATGCAGGACTTCTTCAATCGCTTCTTCGGCGGCCAAGGCGGTGATGACGGCGACGGAGCAGGCGGAGAACGCCGCGCTCTCGGTTCCGGCTTCATCGTCGATCCCCGCGGCTACATCATCACCAACAATCACGTAGTCGATAAAGCCGACAAGATCTTCGTCAAGCTCTCGAGCGATCCCGACGATGAGGTAGATCCAGGCCGTCCCGCCACCGTGGTCGGAGTCGACAAAGATACCGACATTGCCGTCATCAAGATCGACACCAAGGAGCCTCTGCCCACCATCAAACTCGGCAACTCCGACGGCGCACAGGTTGGAGATTGGGTGCTCGCCATCGGCAGCCCGTTCTCCCTTTCCAAGACCGTAACGGCCGGCATCATCTCGGCCAAGAACCGCAGCATCGAAGAGGCCAGCGCCAGCGGCGTCTCTCAGACGCAGTTTCAGCGCTTCATACAGACCGACGCCGCTATCAATCCCGGCAACTCCGGCGGCCCGCTCGTCGACATGGCCGGCCAGGTCGTTGGCATGAACACCGCGATCTATACCCAGTCCATGGGATCGCAGGGCGTCGGCTTCGCGATGCCGTCCAACATCATCGCCAACATCTACAACATGCTCATCGGACCAGAACATAAGGTCGTTCGCGGCTCCATAGGAATTCAGTTCCAGACCGCACAATCGTCCGCGGTCGGTCGTGTGTACGGGTTCACCAGCGGCGTCATCGTGGGTGTCGTTACCCCGAACGGCGGAGCCGCTAAAGCCGGGATTCAGGCCGGCGACGTCATCGTCTCGATCGACGGTCGCAACATCAAGGATGGCGACGATCTGGTCAACGATATCTCGGCGCGTCACGTCGGCTCGACCGTCAAGGTCGGATATCTGCGGGACGGCAAACAGAACAGCGCCAACGTCGTCATTGGCGACCGCGCCAAAACTTACGCCGATATTACCGGTCAACAGGACGAACCCACCAGCCCCCAACAGGAAGACGCAGGTGAGGGCAAGCTGGGCATCACCGTCTCGGCCATTCCGCCCGCGCTCGCGGCCAAGTCCGGCATCAAGAGCGGCGTCATCATTACCAGCGTTCGCCCCGGCTCCTTCGGCGACGAGATCGGCCTTGGCAAGACACAGATCATCATTGCAATCAACCGCAAGCCGGTCACCGACGAGGCGAGTTACCGCGCCATTGTCTCGACCCTCAAGTCCAAAGACGACGTCGTCTTCGTCATTCAGGACCCCAGACAGAAGAGTCTGAACTCCTACGTTGGCGGGACGCTTCCGTAGCCCTAAACTTGGCAAGGCAAAGAGAAGCAGATCCCACGCTTCTCTTTGCCAACCCACCAGGGGGCCCCCAAACTCGCCACCCAAAAGACGTATGCAAATTGGACAACCTTTTAGTTGTCTTAACGGTTACTCTAGAGATACTCTAGCCACGTTAGCGAGATTCGTCCGGAGGATCTTGCTCAATACTCGGTTCAAGGTGCTGTCAGACCATGCAGTTTCCCAAGGTTCTCCCGATTTCGGCCCTGTTGTTATCCGTAGCGCTCCCATGCTCGGCATCGAGCCATTCCCGTCGCGGTCCGACCTCCCCCAAACTCAATAAACACAAAACTCCCGCAAAGACACCCGGCCAACGCAGTATTGATGACAATCGCGCCAGCCAGATCCAGGCCTCTTTGATTAAATCCGGCTACCTGTCGGGAGAAGCATCGGGTCATTGGGACCCGCAAACGCAAGCCGCCATGCAGAAGTTTCAGGAAGATAACGGCTGGCAGACCAAGCTGATCCCCGACTCTCGAGCCATCATCAAGCTGGGCTTGGGACCAGCCCAGGACACCAATACTTCGGCCGCATCCGCTCCAGCTCCCGGGTACTTACCCAAATAGTTGCTTCCGCGCTAAGCGTCAAGCTAGAGAAGGAGAGCCGTCTGGCTCTCCTTCTCTCTTTGCAACCGACTTCTTCACAACCGGGCGCCCCCGACCGCAAAGACGTAATCCTTTAGGTCTTCGCCCGTCTTCGGTAAACTCCCCGTTCGCCCGAAGGCTCCAGCTTCCAGCCACAACCTAAGCCAGTAGTACTGATGCAGCCGGACAACACGGGACCCAACCGGCTGTTTCTGTTCCAGGATCGCCGTCATCCTTGCCGCCATGGCGTCTTTGTCATCGACTGTCTCGAGTTTGGTTTCGACTCCTTCGCACGCGAGCAACCTCTCACGGGCCGATTCATAAAGTCCGCCCTCTACAACACCACTCTCGACCTTCAGTTCCGCCATCTGCTCCAAAGCAAACGCCGACGATGCATCCAGCCGGTTCGACGAGCCGAGATACAAGATCCGCGATCCCGCCACACGCAGAGGCAAAACCTCAAATTGCTCGATGAAAATCTTCGGCATCACCAGCGCCATCACCTCTGGCGAAAAACCCTCCGTCGTCAACACTGGACATCCCCACTGCATGCTCAACCCACGAGCGACCTGGTCCGCCCCCACGCCACACTCACGGATGAGCCAATCCCCTATCCGTCCGCTTCCACTTTCTCTCTGTGCGGCCAGCGCCCTTTGCAACTGCGGATGAGTAATCCATCCCTGTGCCAGCATCATCAGGCCCAACGGAACCCGATGCCGGTGAGCCGTCGCATCGGCAGTTCCGTCGCCTTGTTCTCGCCGTAGCGCCGCGCACACCAAGGCGAGCATGCAACGTCCACTGCAACCCCACTGCCCCTCAAAGATAGGTCTCCGCCGATTTCTCCATGGCATCGTCCATCGGCCGGCGCACTCTGCATTGCCGCAAAGCCTCCGTTGTTGAGGGACTGCAACGGGCGCCGCGGATGATCCAAAGCCTTCGAACTCCCTCGCACCCTCAGACGGTCTGTACCGGTCATCGCCCCAAAGCTGTCCGTCATTCGTGCCAGGTATCGTCACTGCCAACGGGCTCCCTTCGCCATGTCCTGCATTCTTCGCTAGAAAAGGCATCGTATGTTCTCCAATCTGAGTTGCGGTGTAGCCACCTCGGTAATTCGGAGAGCGAAGTTGCCGCTTACAACGACCACCTCTCCCCGTGCCACAATCCTGTCACCCACCACCAGATCCACCGGCTCCGACACATGCCGGTCCAGCTCTACAACATCTCCGGGGCCGAGTTCCAGCACCTCACGAAGTGGCATATCGCGCGTGCCGAACTGCAACGTCGCATCGAGTTCAATGTCGCACAGCAAACCGATGCCCGCTTCCATGTTCGCTCCCGCCGCCGCAGCTCCGCCTGAAGCCATTTCCTTGTCCATCGCCATTCCCCTCTTTCAATTCACACTGGTCGTTTCGGCAATTCGTTGGGTCGTCAATGCATGGTTGCCATCGTCAAGGTCGACGCTCCCCGCCAGTTGAGCGCCCCTGTGCTCTCCAGCTCTCACCGGATGGGCTCGCCCAAACTCCAATCCAGCCACACGAAGTTCCGATACTGTGTGTTGCGGCAATGGAAGGCGCAACACATATCCGGGCGCCAAAGCTGCCAGTTCCTTCGCAGGCAGGCGCATCGCAGGAAGCTGCAAAACCGCTCCAAGTTTCGCTTCTCCCATCAACTCGCGCACCCTGGCACGAGCCTCCTTCGACCTGCGTTTCGGGCGGTCTCCCTCGGAGATAAGTCGCCGTAGAATAGCGTTCAGCACCACGGCAGGTAGACAGATATTGATCGCCCCCTGGGCTTCCGGCATGCGAGCCTCAAAGCTCACGCACAGCGTCTTCTCTCCGGCCGTCAGCATCCGGGAAATCGCCGGCTCGGCCTCCCGCTTTTCAAAGACGAACTCCAGGCCAACCGATTGCCATGCCAGGTTTAACTCCTTTACCGCCATCTGCACGACAGAGGTCAGAATTGTCTCTTCGATATCGGTCAGTTCCCGCGCGGGCCATGCCCTGCCCACTCCGCCGAGCAGGACATCCACGATGGGGCACGCAATAGCCAACTCAAGCTCCATCAGCCCAACCGCGCCCAGAGGCTCCAGCTGGATGGAACACACGTAGCTCGGTGAGGAAAGCCGTTCCAGAAACTCACTGAAAGGGAGTTGTTCACCAGACACCAGCTTCATCTTGAAGGGCGTTCGCAGCCACGCTCCCAGCGTATGCATCAGGTTCCTCGCAAACAGATCATTAACCGAACTAATCGCCCGCATCTGTTCGTTACTGATCTGACCGGCCCGGCTGAAATCGTACCGTTCCAGAACGTCGCTCTCCGGTTCCACCGAAGCCGCAGACGAGCTCGCCCCCGCTGCAGCAAACAACGCATCAATATCTCCCTGTCCAAGCTGCTTTCCCATGCCTTCCCTTCTCTTTTGTTAGAAATCTCTTATCGTGCCGCGGATTTCGTTGTTGTTCCACGGACCGAACCGCGTGTCTTACCGCTCTCTGCTTTTCCGTCGCGCAGGTTCGCAAGCGCCGTTCGCAGCCTCAGCACAGCCGAAGAATGAATCTGAGACACTCGCGATTCCACTACACCCAGCGTCAGCCCAATCTCCTTCATCGTGAGCTCTTCGTAGTAGTAGAGCGTCAGCACCAACCGCTCCTTCTCCGGCAACTCGTCGATCGCATCCGCCAGCCGCTGTTTCATCTCCCCCTTCAGACACCGAAACAGCGGGTCGTCGTCTGGCGAACCCGGAATATAAGCCAGCTCCTCATCACCCGAGTCTTCTGACCGCTCCATGTGCAAGCTGCCGATCTCAAGGCCCTTCAAATCCCCCAGCAAAAGCTGGTACTCGGCGAGCGTCAGCTCCATCTCCTTTGCAATCTCCTGCTCCGATGGTGCTCGTCCGACCCGCTGCGTAACCGAGCGGATCGCCTCTTCAACTGCCCTGCCCTTGCGCCGCAGCTCCCTCGGGCTCCAATCCAGCGTCCTCAACGAGTCGAGAATCGCCCCCCGAATCCGAAACTGCGCATAGCTCTTGAACTGCACCTTTTTCGTATGGTCGAACTTCGAGAACGCATCGATCAGGCCAACCACGCCGGCCGAGACCAGGTCATCCAGTTCCACGTGTTGCGGAAGGCGTTCATGAATTCGCCGCGCGAGGTAACGCACCGTTGGCAGGTGCTCCATCAGCAGCAGGTCCCGATCGGGCGCACTGCCATCTCCAACCGACCCTGGCGTCGCCGCATCCGCTCCAGTAAAAGGAGCAAAAACATCGGTCATCGCCGCCCTTGGATCGTCAACGACAGCCACCTCGCCAACGGGATTATCCTTCGACAATCTTGGCAAAACCTGTACCGGAACCGAACCCCATGCACTCATCATCGTCTCCCCTGCTTACTCTTAAGTTCTGCCTTCACACTCACGCTCAACCAATGGTTCCTACGCTTCGAACTCGGATATCCGGAGGGATCTCCGTCGGTGCCAACACGGTCACTTTAGGCAGAAAAGGTTCCAACCATCGCCTCAAGTGATATCGCGCCGGACTCGGACATAGAAGCACGGGCAGTGCCGAAGTCGACCCTCCTCCGGTTAGCCGTTTCACAGATTCCACCAGCCTCTTCAAAAAGTCCGACGGCATGCCCGCCGGACGCGCACCGTCCTCCAGCAGCAGCCCTTTACTCTGCGGATCAAACGTATGCAGTAAATCTCCCTCAAGTCCGTGCTCGAGCACCAGGACCTTCAAGCCGCCGTCGCTATCCAGCAGCGGATGAACCAGCCCTCGCCCCAACGCCCGCCGCACACTCTCCACCAGGTGCACCACATTCTTGGACTGTTGCGAAGCCTCCACCAGAATCTCGAGGATCGTCCCAAGATCGCGAATCGATACCTGCTCCCGCAGTAGTTGCTGAAGCACGCGCTGGACCTCACCCAGTGTCATCAGTTTCGGAACAAGCTCTTCCACCAACTTCGGGTGTGATTCATTCATGCTATCGAGCAGGCGCTTGACCTCCTGCCGACCCAGCAATTCATGCGCATGCCTCCGAATCAACTCGCCCAGGTGCGTCCCAATGACGGTCGTCTGATCGACAACGGAATAGCCCGCAGCAAGCGCCTGCTCCTCCAGTCCAGGCTGAATCCATCGAGCTTGCACTCCAAACGCGGGCTCTCTGGTCTCCGTGCCGGGCAGCACCCTCGCCTTAGGATCTGAATTCACCGCCAGCAGGCAATTCTGCTCCGTCTGCCAGCGCGCAATCTCGATACCACGCAAGCTGACGACGTACTCTCGCGGCTTAAGCCTCAAATTATCCGTAATGTGAACCGGCGGAACAATGAACCCAAGCTCCGTCGCCAGGTGCCTCCGCAGCGCCCGCACGCGATTCAGCATCTGACCGCCCTGCTTCTCATCCACGATCGGAATCAATTGAAACCCAATCTCAAGCGTCAGTTCGTCCATCTTCAGCAGCGAAGCGAGGTTTTCACTCTTCGCTTCTTCTCCGGCCTTCGCCTTACCGCCCTTTGCCGCTCCGGATGCTTCCTCTGCCAATGCCAGCGAAGCCTCCTGCGCGGGCAGTCTGCGTGCAATCAACCCCACCCCAACAGCCAGAAGCACAAACGATAGCTTAGGCAAGCCTGGAATCAGCGCGAGTCCAAGAAGTACCCCGCAAGCGATCCAGAGCGTATTCCTTCCTCGCAGAAGCTGCTTTCCAAGCTCATCGTCCAACGATCCCGCCGATGACGCTCTCGTAAGCACCATGCCGCCGGCGATCGAAACCAGCAGGCTCGGAATCATCGTGACCAGACCATCGCCCACCGTCAAAATCGTGTAAGTCTTCACGGCGGTCGCCAGATCGGTACCATGCTGCAACACCCCAATCAACAGTCCAGCGACAATATTGATCGCCGTGATCAGAATCGTCGCGAGCGAATCTCTCTGATTGAACTTCGCAGCTCCGTCCATCGCGCCATAGAATTCGGCCTCGCGCGCAATCGTTTGCCGCCTCTTCCTGGCCTCCTGTTCGTTGATCAGCCCAGCATTCATGTCGGCGTCGATCGACATCTGTTTGCCCGGCAACGCATCGAGCGTAAACCTGGCGGTCACCTCAGCCGTCCTCACAGCACCATGACTGACCACAAGGAACTGGATCGCAATCAGCGCGATAAACAGCACCAGCCCGACCACATAATTCCCGCCGACGACAAACTGACCGAACGCCTCAATCACCGAGCCTGCCGCGTGCGTCCCTTCCTGCCCATGCAGCAGAATCCTGCGGCTCGAAGCAAGGTTGAGCGACAACCGAAACAGTGTCAGCAACAACAGCAACGTCGGAAACACCGAAAAATCCACGGCACGGCGCACCTGCACCGCCGTGAGAAACACGATGACCGAAGCCGTAATCGAGGCCGCCAGCAAAATATCCAGCACCACCCCCGGCACGGGAATGATCATCACGAACACCATGCTGATCGCGGCCACAGGCAACAGCACCGTCTGCAGATTTGCCATCTGAAATCCGCTCTTCTTCATCACCAGCTCACTCACATCCCACCTCCAAAGCCGCGTATACCGGCAATCTCCATCGCTCCCACGCCATCTTTCCCGCCCGGCGACATCTTCTGCCCGGCTTCTTTGCCGTGACGGTCCCGGCGAGCTCGCTCCTCCACCTTCTGTCGGTAGAGATAAGCCAGAATTCCCGCAACTGCCGCATAGAGCTCAAACGGAATGGATTGACCTGGCTCGACCATCTTGTACAAACTCCGCGCCAGTGGCGGGTTTTCAATAATGGGGATACCCGCCCACCTCGCCTCCTCCCGGATCTCCGCGGCAAGCAGGTCTCTCCCCTTCGCGAGCACTGTGGGAGCCGACATCGTCTCGAAACTGAACTCCAGTGCAACCGCGTAGTGTGTAGGATTCGTGATCACCACGGTCGCTCGCGACATGTCGGCCTTTACCTTGCGCTTCCGCATCGCGCGTTGAATCTGCCGTATCTTCGCCTTGACCTGCGGGTTCCCCATCGCATCTCTTACCTCTTCCCGCATCTCCTGCTTGCTCATCTTCAGCCGCTGGTTCCAGCTCCTCCACTCGATCGCATAGTCCAAACCTGACCACGCAAGCGTCACCCAGGCAGCTTCGACCGCCAACCCATACGCGCCCGAAAACGTAGCAGGCAAACGCATCAGGCTCATCACCGGCATAGGGATCATCAAGGCCTTCAGCCCCTTCCACCCCAGCACCACCATCACCATTGCGGGTACCAGTGATTTGGTAACGCGAGTAGCCGACCGCAGGCTGAACAGATTTCCAAAATTGGTCACCGCGTTCAGCCTTTCGAATTTCAGCGTCATCGTGGCGGGATAGATCCGCAAGCCTCCGCTCTGTGCGACCCCGGACAGCAGCGCCCCCGTGAAACTCGCCGCCAGGATCAAGCCCACGGGCAACAGCGCCGGCAAAAGTATTTGCCTCACAGCGCTATTCAGGAGCAGCTCACCATTCTGATGGTCCACGCCGCTCACACTCGACGCCGCTACGCGTACGCTCACCGAATAGGCATCCATCCAATGCGCAAGGAAGACCTTCGCAAGCACCCCCAGCATGATCACACCGCTCAGCATCGACATCGCCGACAACAGCTCCCTGCTATGGACCCTGTCGCCCCGGTCCATAGCTTTCTTCTTTCGCTGTGGAGTCGCCTGCTCTGTCCCCTTATCGGCCATCGCACCAATCCTTCATGCACGCACCAGCATCTTTGCCGCTGCATCCAGCAACGCCGTAAAGTGCCGCTCGATCCAGCCCGGCCAGACAGCCAGGCTCGCAATCAAAACCACATAAGACACCATCGTCTTCAAGGGAATGCTCACCACCATCGCGGGCAACTGGGGAGACAACCGCGCTACCAGCGCAACCGTCACCTCAACAAGCAAAGCGGCAGCCATCACGGGTGCTGCCAGCTGCAGCCCGGCAAGAAAGATTCCGCTCGCCATCATCGCCAGCGCCACGCCGGTCTTCGCCTGGATCACAGCCTGCCCCACCGGGACCGCCGAGAAGCTCCGTACGATTGCGGCCAACAGGCTGCGGTCGAGCCCCGATCCAAGAATGACCAGAATGCCCAGCCAGCCCAACATCTGCCCCAGCACCGCGGTCTCAATCATCGAGTTAGGATCCAACAAATTAACAAGGGAAAAGCTGAACTGCAATCCCAGCAACGTCCCTGCGAATGTCAGCGCTTCATTCAGCAGCATGAGGGAAAGGCCAAACAGAAGTCCGACCCCAAGCTCCCCTAACAAGGCGCGCGCATCCAGCACCGCCCTCGCGCCCGGCACTGCGGCAATCGCTGGCGCCAGTAGAATCGTCATCGCGAAGACAAAGCCCATCTTGATCCGCGGCGCTATCGCCGACGACGAGAACACCGGAGCGAAGACCATCAATCCGCTAAGCCGCACCATCACCAATACCGCTGCGGCCAGGTACTGCGGCCAGGTGTCAATCAGTCCACTTACCTCACGATTCATCACGGTTCCTATCCCAGGTACTTGTGGAAGCCGGTAAAGAGGTGCACAGTGAACCCAACCAGCCGATGCACCATCCAGGGCAGCACCAGGAGAGTGACGACAAACACCACCGCAAGCCTCGGAACCGCCGTCAACGTCTGCTCCTGCACGCCCGTTAGCGTCTGCATCAGGCTCACCAGCACACTCACCGTACAAGCCGTCACCAGCAGAGGAGTGCTCAGCAGCATCGCCTCGATCAGCACCCTCCGCATAATCTCCACAATCTGGTCCGGCCCCATCAAATTCTCCCTGTTTGAAAGTTCAATTCTTAGAAACTCTTAATCAACTGATCCGCCAGCAAATTCCAGCCATCTACCATCACAAACAAAAGAATCTTCAACGGTGTGGAGATGACAACGGGCGGCAGCTGCATCATGCCAATCGAAGTCGTCACGCTCGCCACCACAAGATCCACCAGCAAGAACGGAAGAAAAAGGATCGCGCCAATCTGAAAGCCTGCCTTCAGCTCGCTCAAAATATAAGCAGGCACAACGACCTGGATCGGCAGGTCCTCTCTCTTCTCAGGACGCACGGCCAGCCCGGCCGACGCAAAGACCGCCAGGTCTTTCTCTCTCGCGTAACGCAGCATGTAGCGCTTCACCGGACCAACGCCGAGATCCAGCGCCTGCTCTCCTGTAATTGTCCCTGCGCCATAGGGAGCAACCGCCGTATGCTCCACCTCCAGCAAGACGGGCTGCATCAGGAACCACGTCATCATCAACGCCAGCCCCATCAACACCTGGTTCGAGGGGGCAGTCTGCGTCCCCAGCGCCTGTCGCAGAAAATGAAATACCACCAACAGCCGCACCAGCGGCGTCATCGACAACAGCAACGCAGGAAGCAGAGTCAGCAGCGTAAGTCCAACTACGATAGCCCAAGGCACACTCTTCGTTCCCGCAAGCTCAGCGGCGATTGAATCGTTGGTTTGCTTCGCTCCGTTCGTCGATTCAACACCGGCAGCCTCAGCCGAGCGCGCCTTCGACCCGCGTTTCGAGGAGCTCGTCGCCGCCTCATGCTTTGTCGCAGACCGCCCAGACTGTCCACCCACCCAGAACGACTCCCCCGCCGCTCCTGATGCAACCATCGCCGCTACCGGCGCCTGAGCATGGGCCACAGGCTCCAACCCGCCCATCCAGACGATGACCCACAGCAAACCGATCGCCTTGAGAGTTATCCTCATGACACATCCAGCTTCTTCGCCATGCCGCTCGGCAAAGCATCAGATCCTACTCGCACAATGGCGTCCACACTCTCCGGACCACATCCAATCAGAAAGGTCTCCTCCCGGCACGCCACCAACATCAACTGTGTCTTCCCTCCAAGTCGGAGAGTCTCTACTAACCTCAACTGTTTTTGTTGGTCCGCTCGTGCGCTGGTCCATCCGCGCAACAGAGCCATCGCCCAACCGGCAAATCCTTGAGCCCCAGAGACAGTGACTATCCGCTCCGTCACTCTTTGTTGTCCAACCCCTTCGAAAATCCTCATCCTCTATCGCCTCAGTCTGTCTGTCTCGTTCTGCTTCCCGCAGGAACCTCACAATCAAGGTCGTCGTTATGTGTCAACGCTCTACCCCAACCGAGTTAGCCGTAACGCCAGCCTCTGGTCCAATACCTCAAATTCGCTCCATCCCAGTTGCAGCTCCCCGATCCTGACAGGTACGCCCTCAACCGCCGGCGAGAAGCTCTCAAAGACCTGACCCGGTTCCAAAGCCAACAGATCGCGCACACGAAACTGCTTCAGATCGACGCCGGCCTGAATCTTTACTTGCAGATGCTCCAGCATCGTCCAGGACCGATGCTCCTCGATTCGCATCATCCATGGGGTCTTCGGAACCAACCCAGCCAGATCGCCATTTCCCGCCTTGAGTACCTCTGAATTACGTGTCGCCAGTTCTGATCCCGTCACCGTCGTCTCCTCTCTAAAACAAAATGTCTACCGCTGCACCAGAAAGTCTGTGAAGAAAACATCAGTCACTTTCAAATCGGGATTGTGTTCTGCGAAAGCCGCTCGCAGCGCCACTTTCAGATGGTCCTTACCGTCCGCCGCAAGCAGATCCTCCGCGGTCTCTTGTCCCAGCACAGTCAGAACGGTATCCCGTACCGCCGCCGTCTGATCATCAGATCCCTTGCCACCCTCTTTCTCACTATTCGCCTTCGCGTCCTTCTTTTCGTCTGCGTCCGTCACCCGCAGGGTTAGCGCCAAACGAAGATACGAGGTGCCCCCGGCACTCGCCAGATTCACCAGAACGGGTTCGAGCACGAGCGCGTGAGTCACAGTCGGCACCGCGGCTTCCTTCTTCTTTGCTCCTGCTGCCGCTATCGGTAGCCGGCCAGAACGAACGAGGTAGTACATAACGCCACCCACACCAATGGTCGCGATCAAGACGCCGACGATAACGGCAATCACGAGAGGAACCAACGGAATCTTCCCGGCCGCTGGGGTAGCCGGAAGCGCGACGGGCTGAAGAGAAGCAGAGCTGTCAACCAGAACTGTAGGAGAGGTAGCCATGATGACTAAGCACACTGCAAGCCGGTGGCCACCGCTGCAGAAAAAAACATTAGCGAATCTTCAGGAACGAGGCTCGGCGCAGTTTCGACTTCCCAAAACCGCCGAGGTGGCGGGCCGGTGGAACCATTTCGTTGGTTCCTACCCGCCACACCACCTCAAACCGTTTCAGATTGCTACCGAATCATCCCGATGACGTCCTGCGAGATCGTATCAAAGGTTGTCACGGTCTTGGAGTTCGCCTCGAAAGCCCGCTGGGCGACGATCAGGTCAGAGAATTCCGTCGATATATCCACGTTGGACTGCTCCAGCGCCCCGTCATCGACAGTGCCCCGCCCTCCGCTGCCGGCCACGCCGGCAACCGCCTGGCCGGAGGCTGCAGTCGTCTGGAAGTTGTTTCCGCCCGTCGCCACCAGTCCCTGTTCATTCGCCACCGTAGCCACGGCAACTTGACCGATCGTCTCCGTGTTGCCGTTGCTGAACTGAGCCTGGATGACACCGCTCGGATCCACCGTGAAACCTGTATAGTTTCCGCTCGGAAACCCATCCTGGTTTACAGTGCCGTTCGTATTCGCCGATGCCAGTTGAGTAATCGTCGGCGTCGACCCACTGCCGTTCAAGTTCCAGTTAAAGGTTAGGTCGCTCGCTCCATCTGCCATGCCGGGAAAAGTAATCCCATTGACAGTTCCGGTGGGCGATGTCAGGTTACCATTCGAATCGAACACCAGCGTACCTGTATTGTTCGTCGGCGTGCCAGTAGAGTCGCCAGCAGGCAGCGATATCGAATAGGTCCAAGTGTTCGTTCCGGTCTTGTCATACGTAATCGTCGCTTGGTGGCTTTGGCCAAGTGAGTCGAAGATCTGGACCGGTGTCGTAAACGGAGTGCCCATAGGGGCATTCGAGTTCAAGTTCACCGTCGCCGAGATATTCTGGGTCGCCTGGGCTCCCTGGGTGGAACCAACCGGAAGCGTAATTGCCTGAGGGTTGACATTCACATCCACGACTCCGCTCATCGCCGCATTCCCATCCTGTACGGAAGAGACATTCAACGACGCCGCTGTCGTATTGCTCAGCCCATTCGCATTCCACGTCATGTTCAGATTCGCCGCCCCATCCGCTAGTCCCCCAAAGCTAATACTTGTCTGAGACAGAGTGGGGACTCCAGTCGCGCTGAACGTCAGCGTCCCGGTAACGGGCGCTGCTGACGAGTCCGCCGTCGGCAGCGACACAGAATAATTCCACGAATTGGCTCCAGTGTTCGTATAGGTCACCGTCGCTGTGTGGCTATGGCCGAGCGAGTCAAAGACCTGAACCGGAGAGGACAACGTCGATCCCAGTGTTGCTGTAGAACTAAGGTTCGCAGTCACGGAAAAGTTCTGTGTCGCGTTTGCCGCCTCGTTCACCACCGGATAGCCCAGCACGCTCGCGCCATCCTGCGTGATCAGGCTTCCGTTATTTGCCACTTGAAAGTTACCCGCACGCGTCAGCGATTGCTGGCCGTCCTGCTGCACCACAAAGAAGCCATTGCCGTCCAGAGCCATATCGCTCGAGTTCGGATTGGCATCTGGCAGAATCGTCCCTTCACTGAAGTCGGTGCTCGTACCCGAAACCTGGGTTCCCGCTCCGACCTGAATCGGATCCCCGGACCCTGCTTCCCCAATCTGCTGGTAAAACAAGTCTTCAAACGCGGTTGTCTGCCCCTTGTATGCCGTCGTGTTGAGGTTAGCCAAATTATTGCCAATCGTATTCAATGTGACGGTATCGGCTTCTAATCCAGACAGTGCTATCGAAAAATTTCCCATCCTCGTCTCTCCTTATGGTTCTGGTTGCAGTTTCGTTCGTTGTTAGGCCTGACCCGAAAAAGAAATCAGGAGCCCGAGGTCGGAGGCGCACTGGCCACGGCCACCGAACTATCGAGCGTTCCGATGCCCTGGTTGATTGAGACCAGTTGCTCGAGGCTATTCACCTGTGCTAACTGGGTAATGTACTCGTTGGGATCCGTCGGCTGCGTTGGATCCTGGTTCTGAAGTTCGCTCACCAGCAAAGTAAGAAAATCATTCGACGTAATATCGGCCGAGTTACTCGCTGCGCTCGAACTGCTGCTCGCCGAACTGCTGCCCGACGTATCCTTCGGCGCCAGCACGGCACGTTGCGACGACAACGAAGTGGCTACCCTCTGTGCCGCCGATCCTCCCGTAATCGAATTAAGCTGTGACAAATCCATCATCTCTTCTCCTCATTAAAGTTCGTCTTTCTCAATTCCCTATCAAGCACGCACACTCAACCAACCTCCGCCAACCGAGTGTGCATCAAGCTGCGGCAACCCATCCTCATCTACGCTCGGCGTCCGATACTTCATCGCCCGCTCCGGCTCATTCGCCGACAGCCCTTCCCCAGACTGCCTCTGTCCTCCTCCTTCACTGCCTCTCTGCGCCATCTGATCGTTCCCACCGTCTGACCCAGCGGAACCCCGCGCTTCAACCGCCGCCTGAACCGGAACATGAACCACCACCGAATTGACAGTGACCTTCTCCTGCTGGAGATACGCTGTCAGCGAAGGCAGCTCACGGTGCAACATCTCCTGTCCCTGGGGCGATGCCGCCGAAACCGAAGCATTCACCGACCCGCCATCGGTCATCTCCGCCCGCACTCGCACCCATCCATTCGTTCCGTTTTGAATCCCCACCTCCAGCGCGTTCGGTGTCGCCGACAGCATTCGAGGAGCTCCATCCATCGGCATCGTCACCATGCCCGCCCCAGGCTGCTCACTCAATGGAACTCGAACAGCAGAGGAAGCAATGCTCGCCTCTTCGCCTGGAACCTTAGCTGTTACCAAATCTCTCAACGGGCTGCCCGCAGCAACAAGTCCAGTCGCGCCAGAGACAACACCCTCAACAGCCGCCACTGCGGAATGCACAGGCACGACAGTCGAGCCCGGCTCACTTTGGGGCACTCTGTCTCCGTCACTAACCTGTACCACCGGAGCGTTCACCTTTTCCGCTTCCGTCGCGGCCTTGGGCAATCCATTCGCAACATCCTGGCCGGCTGGCATTTGCGCAACATCCGATAAACCCATCTTGCCAACCATAGCTTCAGTGCGGACTGTCCCTCCTGCATTCATCGGAACGACTCCAGCCCCGGCTCTCTCGGTTCTTGGCAGCGATTCGACGGGATTCAGAGTTACGGCTTTGCCAGAGTGATTCGCTGGGGCATCACCGGTTGCAGGCGTCGCCCCCGCAACTGAAGCTATGCCTCCCGCGACGTTCCCCATATTCACCCCGGCGTTGCTCGACTTTCCCGCCACGTCACTCTTGACGTCTTTCGGCGATTTCTTTTGCGCGCTCTCAGCCTTGTCAGACTTCGCAATCCCCGGGGGGACAGTCTCCTTGGCCAACCCCAACTGCGCCACAACTTTTTGAGTGATGCTGAAGGTGCCAGCAGGCGATCCCGAAGTTGGTTTATTCCCGGAGAGCTCGACGCGAGGCGAGGGTGACTCGTCAGGCGCTGCAACGAATCCGTCAGAGGCGGCAGGGACTCCCGATAAACCGTCCCGATCCGAAATCTGAGTCGACTCCGAATCCTCCTCGCCCACGCTCAATTCCCCTCCCACATTCCTCGCTGATTGTGCGACCGCAGTCTTCGCTGGTTGAGTCGCGGCTTTTTCTGAAGTCGCGATCTTCAACCCCTCGAAGGTCACGCCGCTCTCTAACCCGCTGCCCCCCGCCTTCGGTCTGGTCGGCATCTCTCCAACTTCTTCTGGTTTCTTTGTCTCCGTTTCGCCCGGCACATTTTTCGCTGCAGGCTGCGAGGAAACAAACGCTGTTTCTGTCTGCATCAACCCTGAATCTTTAAATTGCTTAGCGAGGCTGCTGGCGAACGAAGGCGTATCCGCGTTTCCATGATCGGGGGAGCCAGAAGGAATCTTCGTCTGCTCTCCAACTGCCGCCAGTAAAATTGCCGCGCTCATCATCTCTGCCCCTCGTAACTCTCACGCAACCTGTAAATATGCATTCCCAATTCCAAATGCCGCCGCGATTCCATTAGGAGACCTTCATCTCTTGGTCTTCCCGCATTTCGTTTTGCGCATCCGTCCATCGTCTACGCGCCAGGTAGCGATCATCTGAGGTAGCCTGCGCCCTTCGCCCTTCTTCAATCTCCAGCCGATCCGAGATTTCATCAGATACCTGCTCGATCTGTTGTCGCTTCAGTCGGCTCGCCACATACTGCTCTCGAGCCGCGTCGTTCAATTGCTCCCTGCGAATGCGGATCTCCTCGAGCTTTTTTCTTCTCCACGCCGCTGTCTCCTGCCTGGTCTCCGACATGATCCAATTCACCCGATCACCCGACTGCAGAGCCTCGCGCCCCTCCAACCTCGCTAGTCGCGCCGCCTCGTGCTCCACGCCAATTGCGTTCTTTGCCTCAATAACAGCCCCTGCAATCCTCTGCAGCTCCGCAGCATGCATCTCCTCAACCGCTGCATATAAGCCCGCCAGACGACGCAGTGTCTCCAGTCGCGATTGCATAACTAAAGATTGATCCCCTTCAGCCGCGCAACGCTGTCGCTCATCGTCACGCGTTCGCTGCTCTCTTGTTCAAGAAACTCTCGCAGCGCAGGCATCGCCCGCACCGCCCGGTCCAGGTCTTCATCTGTACCCGCTTTGTAAGCACCAATCCGAATGAGGTCTTCCGATCGCGCGTGCGCCGACAACAGTTTCCTCACCGTTGCCGCCTGGGACCTGTGCTCGCGAGTCGTCACCGCAGGCATTAAGCGACTGAGAGAATCCAGCACATTCACCGGCGGATACCATCCGCCAGCCGCCATTGACCGCGACAACACCACATGCCCGTCCAGCAACGACCTCACCGAATCCACAATCGGATCCTGCTGATCGTCTCCCTCCATCAACACCGTATAGAAAGCCGTAATGCTTCCATTTCTAAAGTTTCCCGCCCGCTCCACCAGCTTCGCCAGACGGGCGAACACAGACGGCGTATATCCCTTGCTCGCCGGCGGCTCTCCTGCAGCCAACCCAACCTCGCGTGCGGCCATCGCATACCTGGTCAGTGAATCCAGCACCAGCAACACGTGCCTTCCGCGCGCCGCATAAAATTCCGCAACCGCCGTCGCCGCCATCGCTGCTCTCATTCGCAACAGCGGGCTCTGGTCCGACGTGGACACCAGCACAACAGACCTCTTCCGTCCCTCCTCGCCCAGCGAGTCTTCGACAAACTCTCTCACCTCACGCCCGCGTTCGCCCACCAATCCCACTACCGTCAGGTCGGCAGCCGTGTTCCGAGTCATCATGCCAATCAGCGTGCTCTTGCCCACACCCGATCCGCCAAAGATTCCCACGCGCTGTCCCCTACCCACCGTCAGCATCCCATCCAAAACTCGAATTCCCGTTTGCAGAGGCTCCGTAATCGACTCACGCTCCATCGGAAGCGGCACCGCCCCATCGAGCGGCCACATCCGCTCCAACCGCGGCGCTGGCAGATTATCCAGCGGAGAACCCAAAGCATCGAGAACTCGCCCTTCCATCGCCGCTCCGACTGCAATCTCGGGCGTCACCCCCGTCGGCAACACAGCATCGCCGTACTGAATCCCCTGTGTCGACTGCAACGGCATCGCCAGCACATGCTTCCCCCGAAATCCGATGACCTCAGCCTGATGCCGCCCTCCTTCGCCATCAACAACCTCGCAGCATTCGCCTACCGAGCACAACGGCCCCTCCGACTCCACCGTCTGCCCATTCGCCTCCACCACGCGCCCGCTCCATCGCCATGCCGGTCGCGAAGCCAACCTCAGTAGATAAGGAGTCAAGCTCGCAAAGTCAGGTTGCAACCGATCCTGCGCAGCACTCATCACATCGGCCTCTGCTGCAGCAGGTCGAAGAATCCTCGTTCAATCTCTTCCAGTTGCGCGTTCACGCCCAGTTCCACTCGCCCCACACTGGTATCGATCACACACTCCCCCGCGTGTAACCTCTCATCACCGATCAACTCCAACGAATGCCCCTGCCCCTCAGCTAGAATCTCTCTCCATCTATCCACTTCCTCCGCGGGCACCCGCACCACTACCGTGCTTCCCTCCGCCACCTTCTCGAGCGCGACTCGAACCGTCCCGGCAAGCAGCAGTGGATCCAGCTTCACCTCCCGGTGCAGGACGCGCGCCGCAATCGCCAGCGCCAGTTTCACCACCTCGGCTTCCACTCCCGCGAAATACTTAATTCGTTCCTTGCGAAACTCTTCGCACGCCGCCAGAACAACAAGCCGCTCTTTCGCGATTTTTTCCTCCACTTCCGCCGCCCACTCAAAACGAGCTTCAGACTTAGCCTCACTCCGCGCTTCTTCAATATCGACAGACATCTGATCCGTCTGCGAACGCAACTTGCCGCTCAGCGCCGCGACTTCCTCCTTTAGAAGTTCATCCGCTTCTTCAGGATCGTTGTCTACAACGGCGACCTCCTGCGCACCGATTGGATAAAACTGAAGCCGGGACACCTCCCGCCCGCCACCTCGCGGCAAACGTACCGGCATTTCGGCCGACCCCGACTCTTGCGGCTCGCTCAACCCGACGTTCTCAGACGGTGAGGTCATCATCGACCTCCATCTTCAGAATCATCTTTCCTTCGCTTTCAAGCTGCCGTGCCAGCCCCAGCAACTCCTGCTGCGCCAACCCGACATCTCGCATCCGGACCGGCCCCATCACTTCCATGTCTTCCTTCAACATCTCGACAGCGCGCGAGCTCATCGCTTTGAACAGATGCGCCTTGACGTTGTCCTTCGCACCCTTCAACGCCGTCGCCAGCACTTTCTTGTCGGCAGCGCCCACAAATTCCCGAATGCTCTCCGCCGGCACAGTCACCAGGTCCTCAAACACAAACATCAGCTCCCGTATGCCTATCGCAACCTTTGGTTCACTCTGTTCAATCTCCTCCAGAATCCCTTTACTCTCTGTCTGGTTCAGCCGATTCAGCAGCTCCGCCACCGCCTTGAATCCCGAGTAGGATTTCCTCCCGCTCGAACCCATCTTCTCCATCCGCTTATGCAGGGCCATCGCCACCGTCTGCGCCATCTCCGGTGAGAACTGTCGCATCTCCGCAAGCCTTCGCACGACATCGACTCGCATCGTTCCCTGCAGATTCATCAGCACAATCGAAGCCCGCTTCGCGTCGAGATGCGCCAGCACCAGGGCCACCGTCTGCGAGTGCTCGCTCTCCAGAAACTTGCTCAAATGCTGCGGATCCATATCCTGCAGCTTCGCCATATCTCCGCTATTGCGCTCGCGAATCTTCTTCACCTGCTGCAGCAATTCCTCGGCGCGCGCAGCGCCAAAGGCCTCTGTCAGCAACCTCATCGCATAGTCCGGACCGCCGCGCACCATATATTGCTGCGTCTCCAGCAACCCGTAGAACTCCGTCAGCACCTGCGTCAACTGCGCTGCCGGTACATCCCCAAGTCCCGTAATCTCATCCGTAACGCGCTGAACATCCGTCTCAGACAAACTCTGAAACAACGTCTTCGCCAGGTCGTCCCCAATCGCGACCATCAAAATCGCGGCCTTCCGCAATCCCGGCATCTCTGCCGGCACAAACCCTGCCTCCGGCGTCAACAGCAACGGATTCTGCCGCACCGCCTCTACCCCTGAAAACTGCGCTGTCGCTCCCATTACTTCTTCTCCCCAGACGAACCGATCCAGGCCTCTAGCAGCCTCGTACTCTGCGCCGGATCCCGTCGAATATGCTCCGAGACATGCTCGAAAATTCCCTGCTGCAACTGATACGTCTTGCTCTTCGGCCGTGAAAGCAAAGTCTCTTCCGCCCTGACCGTGTCTATCGCTTCACGTTGTTCACCAGGCCGTTCGATCACGCCGGCCACAGCACTTCCCGCTGGCAACATCAGTGGTTCCTTCAGAGTCGCCGTCACCTGCCTCGCCACAGGCCGCAGAACAAACAACACCAACAGCACTCCACAGATCCCGATCATCGCCGTCCGCATCAACTCCGGCTGTGCATGAAGCAACCCGCGCGTCTCCTCCATAACCTTGTCCATCAAAGGTGGTTTGAACTCCGGGGCGTTCGTGCTGAAGCTCACGTTCTGCATGACCACCTGGTCTCCGCGGCGCGCATCGTATCCCACCGCAGCCTGCGCCAGCTGCTCCAGCCGATGCATCTCGTCCGCACTGCGCGGCTTCCACACCACATGCTCCTGCTTGCCAACACCCTCCATTGCGCTGCGATCATTCACAACCACCGCCGCAGACACACGTCGAACCCGTCCCGGTCCCTCTTCGGTGTGAACCAGATGTTTTGTAACTCCGTAAGTATCATTTTCCTGCCGCATACTCTGCCCGCCACCTGAACTCTGCTGCGGATAGACCGGCAACCCTGGCTTCTGCAGCAACGGCGGAGTTCCTGGCGCAGCCGCAGCCGCCGAACCAGCCACCGCCCCTGCCGGAGATCCACCCGGTGAGTTGCTCGCCGTTCCCGGAACCCCCGACGGCTGTCCCCGTTGCGCAGAGGTCTGTTCGCTCTTCTGCATCGTCAGCGTCGCTGCCTCGCCCGGATCGTAGACCTCATCGGTCCGCTGTTCGCTGCCCTCGTCATAGCGTCACATTCACCGTGGCCCGAACATTGTCACGCCCTGCCAAAGGCTCCAACATCGCCACCAGCTTGGCCTCCATCGCCTCTTCCGCATCCGCTTCAGCCGCATTGCTCGATCGCTGCTTGAAGTTCACGCGGCCATCGGCATCCACCAGCGTCACCTGGTCCACGCTCAGGTTCTCCACCGACCCCGCCACCAGACTCCGAATCGCGTCCGCCTGCTCCGGATCGACCGACGCGCGCTTCAACTTCAACACCACCGAAGCCTTCGCCACCTTCTCCTCCGAGGTAAACAGCGAGGGCTGCGGCAACACCAGATGCACCCTTGCCGACTTCACAACTCCCAGCGTCCCAATCGTGTGCTCCAGCTCTCCTTCAAGCGCCCGCTGATAGTTCACTCGCTCATCGAACTCGCTCCCCACCCAATTCGGCTTGTCGAATAGCTCAAAGCCGAGCCGTCCCGTCAGCGGCATTCCTTTGGCAGCCACCTCCATGCGCGCCTTGTCCAGCATCTCCGCCGGCACCTGGATGCCCGCACCATCCACCGTCGTCTCAAACGGAATTCCCGCAGCTGCCAACTCCTGCGAGACCTGCTGCACATCCTTGCCATCCAGCCCGTTAAACAACACGCGCCAATCAGGCCGTCCCGCAAACCAGATCAAGCCCGCGCCCATCGCCGCAAGAAACGCGACTGAAGCCAGCAACCAGGTCCGCTTTCCGGCCGGCATCGCCATCACTCGCTCGCGCAGTGTCGAAACAATCGCCAACGCCTTCGCACCAGGACTGCTACTTGCTGCAACCGCGCCGGACTGCCCTGCCCGCTGCATCCCCGGCCCGCCAATCTGTTCTGTCTCTGCCATCTCGCCTCAACATGCCTTCCACAAATCTGAATCTTCTAAAACTGCATGCCCATCATCTGCTGATAAGCGCCGACAGCTTTGTTACGCACCTGCAACGCCAGCTCAAACGCCATATCCGCCTTCTGCGTAGCAATCATCGCGTCGTGAACCTCAACTCCGGAACCGTTCAGCAATCCCGTCACAGCCTGCGAGGCCTTCTGGTCCAACGTGTTCGCCTGTACCACCATCGACTGCAACATCCCAGCGAACGGCACTCCCGTCGAAGCTCCAGATCCAGTCGCAACCACTCCCGCATCGCTCAGAAAGCCGTCACTCACGGCCCCCGTATTCAATCCACTCAACAAGCCCGCACCACTACTCAATCCCGTCATAGTTCCTCACAAACTCCGTTAGATATCTCAAACCCGCGTATCAGCTACTTCAAAAGATCCAGCGAAGTCGCGAACATACCCTTCTCCGCCTGAATCGCCGAAGCATTCATCCCATAAGACCGTGTCGCCCCCATCAGGTCCACCATCTCCGTCAGAGGATTGATGTCCGGATAAGCCACAAACCCATCCGGTCCCGCATCAGGATGCGCCGGGTCATACCGTTTCAGCGGCGCGCTCTCATCGCTGATCACACCCGCCACACCAACACCCCCAGGAGCCCCATTCGCCTCCACCGGGCCATCGCCAAAACCCATGCTCATTCCCCCAACTCCATTCCCAACTCCGCTCCCCATAAAACCACTCACGCCATTACTCATCTGATTCGCCATCGAATCCTGAAAGCTCCCGCCACCCTCAGCCTCAAACACCACATGATGCCGCTGATACGGTCCACCCTCCGGCGTCCGCGTCGTCTCCGCATTCGCCATGTTCGAGGCCACAACCTCAGCCCGTACTCGTTCCGCCCGCAACGCGGAAGCACTCACGTCCATCACGCCAAAAAGATTCATCGCTATTTCGCATCCATGTGGATTACACTCATGATCCCGGAAAACTCATGTTTCAGCAGCTGTTCCCCAAGCTTGAACTGCAACTGCGCCTTAGCCAGTTGCACTCCCTCGCGGTCCATCGAAACGTTGTTCCCATCAGGCCGCGATACCAGGCCATCGACATCCTGCCCCGCAACCTGAACACCCTCAAGAGCCGCCGCGCCGCCTGCATCATTCAGCTGCTGCGCATACTCCTGCACAAAATCAAATCCCTGAGTCTTGTAGCCCGGCGTATCCACATTGGCCATATTGCTGGCCGTCAACTGCATCTGCCGGCTGGTCAAGTCGAGATACTGTCCCAGCGCATCGCTCATCCCCGTTGTCGTCTGCATCGCGTCACCTCCACGCAATCACTAGTGCAGTCCGGCGACCAAAGAAAAGCGCCCTCGGATGAGAGCGCTCTTATCAACACCAGTTCCGTCTTCAATCAGACTCAGCCCCGCGTCACCCTCCGAAGCCGTATCTCATCCGCCCCAATCTCCATCCGCTCTCCAGCCAGAATCGCACCACGCTCCAGCACATGCATCAGCTCACGAATGTTGCCCGGCCACGAATGCTCGTGCAGCTTCGCCATTGCCTCCGTCGTCAGTTTCTTCCGCGGCATCTCCTGTCCCATCTGTTCAAGAAAATGCTCGGCCAACAGATTCAAATCCTCCATCCGATCCCGCAACGCTGGCACCTCCACCGGAAAAACAGCCAGCCGGTGATAAAGATCCAGGCGAAACGTTCTCTCTGCTCCAACGCTCGTCGCCAGTTTCTCCAAAGGCTGGTGTGTCGCCGCAATCACGCGCACATCCACCCGCATGGTCTCGTTGTCGCCCACTCGTTGCAACTCTCCGCACTCCAGAAACCGCAGCATCTTCGCCTGCAGCGCCATAGGCATCTCGCCAATCTCATCCAGAAAAAGCGTGCCTCCATGCGCCGCCTCAATACGTCCAGTACGCGACTGCACTGCCCCGGTAAACGCCCCACGCGTATGCCCAAACAACTCCGCCTCCAGCAATGCCTCCGGTATCGCAGCGCAATTCAGCACCGTAAACGGTTTACCCGCTCTCTCACTCAGCCGGTGCAAAGCCCGCGCAACAACTTCCTTCCCTGTCCCTGTCTCGCCTTCAATCAGCACCGTCGTCGAGCGCGGAGCCACCAGCCGGATCAACCGTGTCAGCTCCCGCATCGGCTCGCTCGCGCCGACCATCTCCGGTAGCATGCTCTCCTTCGGCAACGCAGTTCTCGCCGGCTCGCCCCTCCCCATCAGAACCGACAACGCCTGCCGCGCCGAATCCAAACGAGCCTCCTCTTCCCTGTTGCGCGAATCTCCCTGCTCGAATGTCTTGCGCATAACCGAAGAAACCTGCTCCGACCTCCGCGACCCCGTTCGCGCACTCTCCTCCACCGGCACGTTCTCCGGAGCAGCCGCCCACACCGCAGTATCGTTCAACGAAGCGCTCTGCGCCTCTCTCAACGCATGCAGCAATTCATTCCGCCGCGGACTCCGCGCCCCGCCATCCACACCGCCATCCACGCGCAGCAACTCCATCGCCGGATAAAGCATCCGGACCACCGTGGCAAACTCACCCACTTCAAGATCCGGCAGCCAGCTATCCACCAGCAGCGCCTCCGACCGCGCGTCCTCCAATTGCGCCATCGCCTCCGCACCCCCCGACGCCTCTCGCACCTGCCACCGCAGGCCCGTCAACGAAGTTCGCAGTCTCTGCCGTAACCCTGCATCTGCGCTTGCCAGCACAACGGTTCGCAACGCCGCCGTCTCCGAGATGCCGTCCGCAAAAAATGCTTCCCGCCTCTGATCTCCCGTGCTATTCATCCCATCACCTCAAGCTCTAGTTTTTCTTCATCCAGCATCATCCGTTGCAACATTCCCCGCATCGTCGCGACCGTCTTGTTCAACCGGGCGCACTCCTGCAGCCCCTCACGAATCGCCTCCCGCATGGCCTCCGGTTCGCCGATCAACTCGCCTATCGCCAATCGGCACTGCAACACCGTCAACGGCTGGCAAAGACCATGCAGCGCCACATCCATCCGTTCGATAAACTCCGCTCGTCCCGTCTCTTCGATCGCTTCACGCACCAGCGAACACCGCGCTCGCGCGATACTCACTCGCCCGCACCGGAATTTTTGCGGCGCCCATCCGGTAACCCTCGCCTCGCACCGTCTCGATAATGGAGCTACCTTCATCTCCTTCGAGACTCGCCGCTCCAAGCTTCTTCCGCAGATAGTTCACATACACATCCACAACATTCGTCCCCGCATCCGGAGACATCTGCCAAACCTCGCGCAGCAGCTCGCTCCTGCTGCAGCACTGCCCCCGCCGCATCAGCAAAAACTCAAGCAGCGAAAACTCCTTCACTGTGAGTTCCACCAACCGCCCATTCCGCACCACCCTGCGCTCCATCCGATTCAGTTCAACATCGCCATGCCGAAGCACCGGATCAGCAAACTGCTCCCGCCTCCGCAACAAAGCCCGGCAACGCGCCGTCAGTTCATGAAAACTGAAAGGCTTCAGCAGACAATCGTCCGCTCCCAGGTTCAGGCACTTCACTCGCTCCTCAACCTGGCTCCGGCCCGTCAGCACCAGCACCGCAGTCTCATCGAACCGGCCTCGCAGCTCCGCCAGCACCTCGGTGCCATCCTTCCGCGGGAGACTCAAATCAAGCACTATCAGATCCGGCCGTTGTTCGGCGGCCTGAACCAGCGCCGCCTCTCCATCCCCCACCCAGGTAACCTCATGACCCTCAACCTTCAGTCCCTTTTGCAAAAAAAGCCCAAGCGCTGCATCATCTTCAACAATCAAAACTCGCATCCCGTTACTCTCCAAGGCAGGAAATCAATCAGCACCGCAGTCACGTTACCAATTCCGCTGTGTGTAATTACCTTGGTTCATTACCTGAGATATGACAAGTGTTCTTCGCAAATTATTGCGGGCCCAATTTCAAAATGGGAATCTCCCGCTACATTCGATCCCATACCTTCCCCACCTGAATCACTTCCCAGGTTCCCAGGGTCACCGAGTCCGCAAAAAGAGTGTCATCCTGAGCGCAGCGCGAAGCGCGGAGTCGAAGGACCTGCATTTGCCTCTGTATCTGTCGGCGCAGTTGTTTTCGTCGCTTTGAAAATCAATTGGTCCCCGGTTCTTATGGCATCGTCCTTTGCGTAACTTTGACCCCTCCAAAAACCTAATTGCTCTCCCACCTCCGTTTTCTCTTGAATGAGACGCTCAGAATTATGGTGTTCCATATGCATGACTGGAAGCAAGACACGAACAAGCAGAAAAGAAAAAAGGCGATACCCATTTCCGCTGAACTGGTTTGTCGTATCTCTTGTCCAAAATGAGGACTCCCATTGCTACAACTCCTCCTAAATAGAAGAGAAGCTGATGAAAAGGTCGCCGAGAATATCCCCAAGAGGCTGCGCATGGTTGCTATATAAGCTACCCTGGCCCATACCCTGCATCCACAAAAACACTTGCAATTCGCTTTTTATTCGCTACAATCATCCGCATGGCAATTACGCGGCGGCAAAAAGAGGTCATCGACTTCCTCTCCAACTTCACCCAGAAGAATGGCTACTCCCCTTCCTATGAAGAAATAGCCAGCGGCCTCGGCCTCAGTTCGCTCGCCACGGTTCACAAGCACATCACCAACCTCCAGAACAAAGGCCTCCTCCAGCGCGCCCACAATCGCAGCCGCTCCATCGACGTCCTGCCACCGCGCAGCAGCAAAAAAGGCGCCGATCGCCTGCCTCTCATGGGCCGAATCGCAGCCGGCCAGCCCGTCGAAGCCATCGAATCCGCCGAAAGCATCTCCCTCTCCGACATCATCGGCAACCGCGAAGTCTTCGCCCTCGAGGTCCGTGGCGACTCCATGCGCGACGAGCACATCGTCTCCGGCGACTACGTCCTCGTCGAACGCACCCGCACCGCCCGCGAAGGCGAGATCATCGTCGCCCTCATCGACGGCTCCGATGCCACCCTCAAGCGTTTCTACCGCGAGGGCAGCATGATCCGCCTCCAGCCCTCGAACACCGAAATGTCGCCCATCTATGCCCCCGCCGCCAGCGTAAGCATCCAGGGCAAAGTTCTCGGCGTCCTCCGCAAATACGCCTGAAATCTACGCCGAATACTCCCCAAACTAGCTATTCCTTTCGGCCCCCTGGGCGTCCAAAATAGAGGCTGGCAGCACTCTGCGTCCTTGCGGCAATTTTTCTCCCCCGTCTATGGAACCGCGCACCGCTATCTTGCGTAACCACATCCGAGACGACCCACCAACCAGAACTTATGGGAGCAACCCTTGGCTACACAGCGTAAGAACAAACGAAGAATCTGGCTATGGACTGGCCTCATCTGTCCTCGTCATTGCAGCAGCGCTCGGCATCGCCGTAGCCGCTCGCGGAAACACCACCAAATTCGAGCCCTCCCAGCTTGGCAAGGCCGAACTCGCCGACATCGCCCGTTCCGTCGTCGCCACCGGCAAAGTCCAGCCCATCACCAAGGTCGAGGTCAAATCCAAGGCCTCCGGCATCGTCACCCGACCTCGACGTCGACATCAACGATCACGTCAAGCAGGGCCAGGTCCTCGCCCAGCTCGACCAGCAGGAGATCCTCGATCAGGTAGCCGCCCAGAAAGCCCAGCTCGCCGCCGCCGAATCCAACGCCCGCGCCGCCGAAGCCTCCATCCAGTACGACAGGGTCAACGCCGAAGCCCCCGACCTTCCCATGTACAAGCACACCTACGAGCGCAACCTCCAGATGTCCAAAGAGGGTGTCGTCTCCCAGCAGTCCCTCGACGACGCCCAGCAGAAGTACCTCGCCGCCGCCAACACCCGCGACAAGGCCGTCTCGCAGATCAGCGTCGACAACTCCAAGCTCCGCCAGGCCCAGGCCCAGGTCGCCCAGAACGAAGCCTCTCTCAAGCAGCTTGAAGAGCAGCTCAGCTACACCACCGTCACCTCGCCCATGGACGGCGTCATCCTCTCCCGCGACGTCGAAATCGGCGACGCCGTCAGCTCCATCCTCGTCCTCGGCTCCACCGCCACCCTCATCATGACCATCGGAGACATCCACCAGGTCTACGTCCAGGGCAAGGTCGACGAGTCCGACATCGGCAAGCGTCTATCTCGGCCAGCCCGCCCGCATCAAGGTCGAATCCTTCAAAGACAAGACCTTCCTCGGCAAAGTCACCAAGATCGCCCCCCTCGGCGTAGAAAAAGATAACGTCACCACCTTCGAAGTCCGCGTCTCCATCGACAACCCCGGCGGCGAACTCAAAGCCAACATGACCGCCAACGCCGAAATCCTCCTCGAAGAGCACAAAAACGTCCTTACCGTCCCCGAGCAGGCCGTCCTCTACGACAAGGACCGCAACGCCTCCGTCGAAGTCCCCGACCCCAAGCAGAAAAATGGCCGCCGCAAGATCGACATCAAGGCTGGCATCTCCAACGGCACCAAAACCGAAGTCCTCGCCGGCCTCAAATCCGGCGACACCGTCATCCTTCAGCAATAACCACCCCGGCCAGTGATCAGTTTTCGCAGTTCGCCATTAGAGCCAACGCACCACGCATCCAATCGCATAAGAGTCGACCAGAGGAAACGCCATGACCATCAAACTCTTCACCACAACCGCCGCGGTCCTTACCCTCGCCGCTGCCACCGCCTTCGCAGCCGACGCCACCTTCGACCGCACTCTCAGCGTAAGCGGCGCGCCGAACGTCTCGGTCTCCACCGGCTCCGGCAACGTTCATCTCCATCCCGGCTCCGCCAACCAGGTCCACATCGTCGCCCATCTCCACTCCAGCCACGGTTGGATGAGCGGCGGCAGCGACGTCGACAGCCGCATCCAGCAGATCGTCAACAACCCGCCCATCGTTCAAAGCGGCAACGACATCACCATCGGCGAGCGCCACAACAACGACCTCTACCGCAACATCAGCATCGACTACGACATCACTCTTCCCCGCCTCTTCAAACATCATGGCCGCCAGCGGCTCCGGCAACGTCGAAATTGAGAACGTCGGCGCAACCCTCAAGGCCCAGACCGGCTCCGGCAACGTCGACGCCACCGGCATTCAAGGCGCAGCCACGCTAGGCACCGGCTCCGGAGACATCACTCTTCACCAGACCGGCCCCGGCGACGTCAAAGCTGAAACCGGCAGCGGCAACATCCATCTACAAGGCCTCTCAGGAGCCCTCAAAGCCAGCACCGGCAGCGGCGACATCGAAGCCGCAGGCCAACCCACGTCCGACTGGAGGCTATCCACCGGCAGCGGCTCCGTCCGCCTCATTGTCGGCAACGCCCACTTCAACTTCGACGCCGAAACCGGCTCCGGCAGCATCAATGTCTCTCAACCCATCACCATGCAGGGCAGCCTCAACCGCCATCATGTCAGCGGAGTCGTCAACGGCGGCGGCCCCACCATCAAAGTTGGCACCGGCTCCGGCGACATTCAGGTCAAGTAACCTCAACCGCACCACATGGACGGTGGCCGAACTCTAGGCCACCGTTTTTTTTGAATCACACTAGCTAACGCTAGCCACCCGCCCCGTACCCAGATCGTAGACCCCCGCCGCGACCTTCACCCCGTTCTCCTTCACTGCCTTTGCAATCACGGTCGAGCTCTCCCGCAACAATCGCGCCTGAAACGCCGCGTTTAACGCCACCGCCTTCGCCACATCTCCATTCGCCTCGCGAATCCCAGGCATCATGTGTTGATACAGCACGCTGATCTGCCCCGGCACATCCTTCCCCTGCACCGCAGCACTGATCGCCCCGCAGTTCGTATGCCCCATCACGAGAATCGCCTTGATTCCAAGCACCGCAACGCCATACTCCAGACTCGCCATGATCTCCGGGGTCACCATATTCCCCGCAACCCGGCACACGAAGACGTGATTGATGCTCTGATCGAAGAGAATCTCAACCGGCACACGAGAATCAGCACAAGAAAGCACCGCGGCAAAGGGATCCTGCTTACTCACCGTCTTCGCCTTCAATATCTCCAGGTCCTCCGCAAAAGAAGTAATCTTTCCCGCAACAAACCGTTCATTGCCCGCCGCCAGTTCGCGCAGCGCAGCTTCGCCCGTCATCTCGCTCTGCGCAAACGCTGAAGTCGCACTCCATCCCAACCCGCCAGCAACTCCCGCCGCACCCAACCCCGCAACAAACCGCCGCCGGCTCCACTCTCCCATCAACACGTTGCACATGGCATCCTCCTGTGCCAAGAAGCTTATACCAACCGCATCGATTACCCTTAAACCATGTCTTCCCCGCCCACCCCACGCCTCCTCGTCTTCGATCTCGACGGCACCCTCATCGACTCCCGCATCGATCTCTGCAACTCCGTCAACGCCACCCTCACCCACTTCGGCAAACCCGAGCTCCCCGAAGCCGTCATCTCCAGCTACATCGGCGACGGAGCCTCCCTGCTCGTCCGCCGAGCCTTCGGCGACCCCGAGGGCGACATCCACGACGAAGAGTACGTCAACGAAGCCCTCACCTTCTTCCTCGACTACTACCGCATCCACAAGCTCGACTACACCTACGTCTACCCCGGCGTCGTCGAATCCCTCGAAGCCATCCGCGCCGCCCGCCCCGAAACCCTCATGGCCGTCCTCACCAACAAGCCCGTCAAACCCTCCCGCGACATCTGCGACCACTTCGGCCTCTCGCGCTTCTTCTTCCAGAACTACGGCGGCAACAGCTTCCACACCAAGAAACCCGATCCCCACGGCCTCGAATCCCTCATCGACGAAGCCGGCCGCATCGCCGGCCACACCCTCCACCCCGCCGAAACCGTCATGATCGGCGACACCGACATCGACGTCCTCACCGCCCGCAACTGCGGAGCCCGCAGCATCGGCTGCACCTTCGGCTTAAACCCCACTCCCTCGCCGACGCCCCACCCGACCACCTCGCCCACACCCCCCCCGACTGGCTCCAAATCCTGAACATCCAACCCTGAGCCAACAGTTTTGAAGGGTGTCATCCTGAGCGGAGCTACTCGCGGTTTCATCGCGAGCAGCATAGTCGAAGGACCTGCATTTCGTTCTTGCCGTCAAACCATTGAGCGGGGAGAAGAACCTACTGCCCGACCTCGAACCTCTTAAAGAAACTCGTCCCCAAATAACGCGGCCGAGCCGGATCATCCGCCACAGCCCTGGCCAGATCCGCAAAGAAGTCATCAAACTGAGCGGCCGCCACCAGATCCACCGGCTGTGTCAAATCATCATCCGTCGAGTGATACCGCTGCGCCAGCCACGCCCGCCAAGCCTTGTACTCCGGCGAACCCATCGTCCAACCAAACTTCATCGCCAGCGCCGGCACACCCGCCTGCACAAAGCTGTACTGATCCGTCCGAATAAAAGAATTCCTGTCAGGCTCCGGGTCCGAAGCAATCACGATCCCATGCGCCGCACCAACCTTCTTCGCATCATCGCCCAACGTCGACTCATCCAGTCCCTGCACATGCAGCTTCTTCAGCGCAAACAGCGGCATAAACATATCCAGGTTTAGATCCGCGACGATCTCGTTCTCCGGAACCGTAGGATGTCCCGCAAAATACCGCGACCCCAACAATCCCTTCTCCTCGGCAGTAAAAATCACAAATAGCATCGACCGCTTCGGCCGGCTCTTCGCCTGACTGAACTTCTTCGCCGTCTCCAGCACAGTCGCTACACCCGAAGCATCATCCATCGCTCCGCTATAAATCGTCTTCCCATTGATCGGTGCCCCCACACCGAGATGGTCCAGATGCGCCGACACCAGCACATACTCCTTCGCCAACACCGGGTCCGATCCCTTCAGCTCCCCCACAATATTCGGCGACACCACATGCGACGTCTCCGCCACCACTGTCGCCATCAAACTCTTGCCCAGCGCAAACCGCGGCAGCGGTTTCTGCGCATCCGCCAGCGCCAGCAACTCCGCAAACGTATGCCCCGTCCCCGCAAACAACTTCTCTGCCTGCGCCGGATTGAACGTAGCCGAAAACATCGTGCTATGCACATCCGCCAGCGCCGGATGCTTCGCCGCCACAGCATCCGCATCGGGAGCAACCGCCAGCCGCATCCCCGGCTGCGAAGCGCTACTCGCCACCCGCTGCCAGCCAAAGTCCATCGACTTCGGAGTCGGAATCGAAATCGACCCCACAGCACCCGCATCAAGCAAAGCCTTCGCAAACGGAGCCGTCCGCGCGTAAGACTTCAATGGCCCCGAAAGATCCGCCGGCCCACCATTGATATAAACAACAATCTTCCCCTTCAGCGAAGCCAGCGGCACCTCAGCCGAGTCAAAGTCGTCATACTTCGAATCCGGCAGATGCAACCCATACCCAAGAAACACCAGCGGCGCATCCACCGCCTTCAACTGCGCCGACCGCGCCCCCAGAATCGCATCCTCCCCCAGCACCAGCGGAGTCGCCTTCCCATCCACCACCAGCTTCATCGAAGACTTACTCGCATCCACGCGCTGCACATCAAACTTCACCGGCTGATAGAACCCGCCATCCACACCCGCGGGCGCCAGCCCATAAGCTTTGAACTGCTCGACCACATAAGCCGCAGCCCGCAGATAATCTTCACTTCCGGTCAGCCGCCCATTCATCGAAGGATCAGCCAGCTTCTGCACATGCGCCCACCAAACCTTGCCCTGCGCCTCATCGCTCGCCGTCTTCGAGCCAAACCCATCCGTCTGTCCAGCCAGAGCCGCACAACTCATCACCGAAACTCCAGCAACAAAGCCCACAACCCGACGCAAACCCATAGTAGTCTCCAAAAGCGAAATAAGGATGCGTTGAATCTAGCACGCCCTCCCCAAAATCGCGTCACCTTGCACTCCAAACCGCGTCATCTCGACCGAAGCCACGAACAGTTTCATCGTTCGTGGCGCAGTGGAGAGACCCCCGCATTTCGCCTTTGCCTTTGCCGTTGTAGTTGTCATTCAACGTCCCCAAAAAACCGCGTCATCCCGACCGGACCCTGAGCGAACGCAGTGAGTCGAAGGGGGAGTGGAGGGCCCCCGCATTCGTCTTTGTTTTTGCAGTTGCCTTCGTGCCTCTTTTGACGCCCCTCCAAACCCTTGCTACCCTCATCCCACAATGCCAACCCGCACCAACACCACCTGCTGCATCATCGGCGGAGGCCCCGCTGGTGTCATGCTTGGCTACCTCCTCGCCCGCGCAGGCATCGCCGTCACCGTCCTCGAAAAACACACCGACTTCTTCCGCGACTTCCGCGGCGACACCATCCATCCCTCCACACTCGAGGTTCTCTACGAGCTCGGCCTGCTCGACAAATTCCTTACCATCCCTCACTCCCAGATCTCTCGCCCCTCCGGCTACTTCGGCGATCACGCCTACACCATGGCCGATCTCTCCCACCTCCCAACTCATGCAAAGTTCGTCGCCCTCATGCCCCAGTGGGACTTCCTCAACTTTCTTGCAGCAGGAAGCCTCCCACTACCCAAGCTTCACCCTTCGCATGGGTTGGGAGGCCACCGGCCTCCTCCAACAGCCTGACGGCACCGTCACCGGCGTCCTCGCCAACACCCCCGATGGCCCCGTCGAAATCAAGGCAACACTCACCGTTGGCTGCGACGGCCGCCACGCCATCTCGCGCGATGCCGCCCACCTGCCGCTCGTAGACTACGGCGTCCCCATCGACGTCCTCTGGCTCCGCATCGCCCGTCATCCCACCGATCCGGAAAACGGTCTCGGCTACGTGAACTACGGCCGCCTGATCGTCCTCATCAACCGCGTCGACTACTTTCAGGTCGGCTACATCATTGCCAAAGGCACCTTCCCCGATATCCAGGCCCGCGGCCTCGATGCCTTCCACGAAAGTATCGTCCGAATCGTTCCCTTCCTCAAAGGCCGCACCGGCGAGATCGATTCATGGGACAAGATCAAGCTCCTCACCGTCCAGGTCAACCGTCTCCGCGACTGGTGTGTCCCCGGACTCCTCTGCATCGGCGACGCCGCACATGCCATGTCCCCCGTCGGAGGCATCGGCGTCAACATCGCTCTTCAGGATGCCGTCGCCACCGCCAACATCCTCACCGAATCTCTCCGTGACGGCTCAGTGACCGTCCACGATCTCCGCGCCGTCCAGAACTATCGCGAAGGCGCAGTCCGCAAAACGCAATCTTTCCAGGTCTTCGCCCACAAAATGCTCAGCCGCGTCCTCCGCAGCTCAGGTCCCTTCACCCCACCCCTCCTGTTCCGCGCCGTAGTGAGCCTCCCAGGCTTCCGATACCTCACCGCGCGGTTCATCGGTATGGGCCTCCAGCCGGAGCACGTCCGCTACCGCTAAGCGCTACCCCTCAAACCCACGATTCCAGCTCTGAATCACCCGGGTCTCCCGCTCCCACCCCAGCACGCTGACACTCCCCGTCCCCAACGCCAGCAAAGCTCCACCGGTCGCATCCAGCCCAATCCACCGCGCCCCCAGAATCCGCAAAATATGCGCATGAGCAAACAACGCCACCTTTCCGCTGGCAGGCACAGACGCTTTCCGCGTCACTAACATGTCAGCAGCCAATGCCCGCGCGATCATCATATCCGCCCGTTCTCCCACATGCTCTACCGTCTCACCACCCACAATCTCATTCTTCCAAACCGACCACCCCGGAATCTGCTCCTGAATCTCCTTGGTCGTCTTCCCCTCATAGACCCCATAGTCCCACTCCCTCAACCTCTCATCAATCTTCGCAACATCACCAAACCCCGCAATCGCGCACGTCTCCCGCGCTCGCTGCATCGGACTCACAAACACCGCATCAAACTTCGTGCCTTTCAAATAATCCCGCAGCTCGTCAGCCCGCTTCCGGCCATGCTCAGTCAGCGGAATATCCGTCCTGCTGGTATGCGCCCCACTCAAACTCCACTCCGTCTCTCCATGCCGCACCAGCCACAACTCCGTCCCTGCATTCATTGCTCTCTCCTCTGTAACCGCCATTCTATTCACCGCTGTTAACCGTCAGTTACAGGCTCGCCGTTTTCCATTCAGCCTTTCGACTTCTCCCCGCGAAAAAACCACCCAACGCCATATCGATCGGTCAGATGCCCATAAACCCCGAATGGCATATCGCGCAGCTCAACAAGAAACTCCTTGTCCGCCCCATCCAACAGCATGTCGAAGATCGGTTTTAGATCATCGAAAGAATCACCGCTTACGTACATCGCCGCCATATTTCCCAACTTCGGTTTTTGAATTGGATGCAGCCAGTCCGTAGCTGAAAATTCAATGGCTCCGCTTTTGAGGTGTGCGTTAACTATCCTTTGATGCAGCTCCGGCGGCATCTGATCCTTCATCGGTGTATCCCCAAGCCTGGTCAGAACTAAATCCCCTCCCAAACATCCGTGATAAAACTCCATGGCTTCAGCACAGTTTCCGTCGAACAACAAGAACGGAGTCAGATGCACCATCAGAACCCTCCAATCAAAGCTCACGTAAATCGCTACCACCATACTAGCCAGATGAGAGACGCACACATATTGCGGCTTCAGAATCTGATGGGCACTCTTCTCCTTCCATTCGCCGAGTGCCGTATCCTGTAGAAATGGACTTCCAGCTCGCGACCACCTACAAACCCCAGGGCGATCAACCTCGCGCCATCTCCGAGCTGGTCTCCGGCATCCACGCCGGCGAAAAGGACCAGGTCCTACTCGGCGTAACCGGCTCCGGCAAAACCTTCACCATGGCCAAGGTTATCGAGGAGCTCCAGCGCCCTGCCCTCATCCTCGCGCACAACAAGACCCTAGCCGCCCAGCTCTATCACGAGTTCAAATCCTTCTTTCCCCACAACGCCGTCGAATACTTCGTCTCCTACTACGACTACTACCAACCCGAAGCCTACATCCCCGCCGGCGACCTCTTCATCGAAAAAGAATCCACCATCAACGAAGAGCTCGACAAACTCCGCCTTGCCGCAACCCGCAGCCTCTTCGAGCGCCGCGACGCCATCATCGTCAGCTCCGTCTCCTGCATCTACGGCCTCGGCTCGCCCGAAGCCTACTACGGCATGCTCCTCCTCCTCGAAAAAGGCCAGCGCATCAAGCGTGAAGACATCACCCGCCGCCTCGTCGAAATCCTCTACGACCGCAACGACGTCGACTTCCGCCGTGGCACCTTCCGCGTCCGCGGCGACATCATCGAGATCTACCCCACCTACGACGAAAACGCCTACCGCATCGAGCTCTTCGGCGACGAGATCGAATCACTCTCCCAGATCGACCCACTCTTCGGCACCGTCCGCCAAAAATACTCCCGCCTCCCCATCTACCCCAAGTCCCACTACGTAGTCCAACCCGAGCGCAAGAGCACCGCCATCGGCACCATCCTCGAAGAGATGGAGTGGTGGGAAAAAGAACTCGAAACCCAGGGCCGCCTCGTCGAATCGCAACGCATCCACCAGCGCACACGCTTCGACCTCGAGATGATCAAATCCGTAGGCTACTGCCACGGCATCGAAAACTACTCCCGCCACTTCTCCGGCCGCCTCCCCGGCGAACCCCCACCAACCCTCCTCGACTACTTCCCCAACGACTACCTCCTCTTCATCGACGAATCCCACGTCACCGTCCCCCAGCTCCACGGCATGTGGCACGGCGACCGTAGCCGCAAACAAAATCTCGTCGACTACGGCTTCCGCCTCCCCAGCGCGATGGACAACCGCCCGCTCCGCTTCGAAGAGTTCGAATCCCGCACCGGCCAAATCATCTACGTCTCCGCCACGCCCGGCCCCTACGAACTCACCAAGTCCGCCGGCGTAGTCGTCGAACAGATCATCCGCCCCACCGGCCTCATCGACCCCACCGTAGAAATCCGCCCCGTCAAAGGCCAGATCGACGACCTCCTCGCCGAAATCCGCGACCGCGCACAAAAAAACCAACGCGTCCTGGTCACCACCCTCACCAAGCGCATGTCCGAAGACCTCGCCAGCTACTACACCG
This sequence comes from uncultured Acidobacteriaceae bacterium, assembly GCA_963841335.1. Taxonomy (GTDB): domain Bacteria; phylum Acidobacteriota; class Terriglobia; order Terriglobales; family Acidobacteriaceae; genus Edaphobacter. The sequence goes on from CAWJCF010000002.1 coordinate 1,349,850, forward strand.
AAGTAGGCGTCCGCTGCCGCTACATGCACTCCGAGATCGAAACCCTCGAACGCATCAAACTCCTCCGTGACCTCCGCAAAGGCGAGTACGACGTCCTCATCGGCATCAACCTCCTCCGCGAAGGCCTCGACCTCCCCGAAGTCTCTCTCGTCGCCATCCTCGACGCCGACAAAGAAGGCTTCCTCCGCTCCCAGGGCTCCCTCATCCAGACCATAGGCCGAGCCGCCCGCCACATCGAAGGCCGCGCCATCCTCTACGCCGACAAGATGACCGACTCCATGCAGCGCGCCATCGACGAAACCAACCGCCGCCGCGAAAAACAGGAAGCTTACAACGAAGAAAACGGCATCACGCCCCAATCCATCATCCGCCCCCTGGAAATGGGCCTCGCCGGCATCCTCAACGCCGACTACGCCGACCTCACCGACGAAGCCGAAGGCATGCCCGACTTCACCACCCAGCAAGAACTAGACGACTACATCAACAAACTGGAATCCGACATGCGCGAAGCCGCCAAAAAATTCGAATTCGAAAAAGCCGCCAAACTACGCGACACAGTAAAAGAACTCCGCACCAAAGAGTTTCTCTTCAGCTAAAGCTAATTGCTTTTGCTGTTCTTCAACACCACCCAAACACCGTCATCCTGAGCGGAGCGGTAGCACAGTCGAAGGACCCCGATACCTCCCGCCCCACCACAACCGCCCAGACCCTTTCAACGATAATAATCTTGCCTTTGCTTATGTCGTAATACTCACCAAAAACTCCAACCCTTTCCACTACCGAGATCAAAGGGCCAGCATGAAACCCGGCTACACCTACATCCTAGGCAGCGCCACCGGCACGCTCTACATCGGTGTAACCAGCGAAATCTACATCCGAGTCCAGAAACACAAAAACGGCACATACGAAGGCTTCGCAAAAAAGTACGGCTGTACTCGCCTCCTCTACTACGAATCTCACGAAGACATCAGCCAATCCATCGCCCGCGAGAAACAACTAAAAGGCTGGCGCCGCGAAAAGAAGTTAAACCTAATCCGCACCCAAAACCCAGACTTCAAAGACCTCGCCGAAACCTGGGGCTGGAAGCTCATCACCGCCAATGAAAGGATGAACCCCTAAAAGCTCATCACCCAACCGGTCCCCTTGTCTCCCCTAAACCCATCCCAAAGCCCGTCATCCTGAGCGAAGCAGATCACAGCATCATCGTGATCTGAGCAGTCGAAGGACCCCGATACCGCCCGTACCAACGACTTCCGATCGAACCTTTCAACCGATAAAGCTGGCGTTTTTGCCGTTGCCTTGTCTTGCCCACCCACCCAAAAGCCCAATCACCCAAACCGCCGCTTCGACTTCTTTCCTACCCGCCCCAAAACTCCGTCATCCTGAGCGAAGCAGATCACAGCATCATCGTGATCTGCGCAGTCGAAGGACCCCGATACCGCCGTATCAACGGCTCCGCTCGTACCTTGCAACCGATAAAGCTGGCGTTTTTGCCGTTGCCTTGTCTTGCCCACCCACCCAAAAGCCCAATCACCCAAACCGCCGCCCTCGACTTCTTTCCTACCCGCCCCAAAACTCTGTCATCCTGAGCGAAGCAGATCACAGCATCATCGTAATCTGCGCAGTCGAAGGACCCCAATACCGCCCGTACCAACGACTCCGCTCGTACCCTTCAACCGATAAAGCTGGCGTTTATTGCCGTTGCCTTGTCTTGCCCACCCACCCAAAAGCCCAATCACCCAAACCGCCGCCTTCGACTTCTTTCCTACCCACCCCAAACCCCGTCATCCTGAGCGAAGCAGATCACAGCATCATCGTGATCTGCGCAGTCGAAGGACCCCGAAGGTCTATACTCACCACAACCGCTCAAACATTTTCAACCACCATGCAGGTCTAACGCAGCCGCCACCAAGCTCCGCGACACAGTAAAAGAACTCCGCACCAAAGAGTTCCTATTTTCGTAAAGATTACTTCGCTACCTGTTCGCTATAATGAAGATATACAGCAATCTATACGGGGGTTTTCGGTGCCGATAGCGGAAGGTCTGATGGTCGAAGGTCTTCAACTGATGAAATGGTTGCTCACGCCCAAGGCACCTTTTCCACCTGCCCTACCCATTGGTCCTTCCGAGTACGATTGCTGTATTCGCCCTTGTAGCCACAGGCAGCCAGTACAGCTAGCTCCACGTACCACCTTCCCAGACGATAAGCGTCGTAATAAGGTAACTTCTCTTCCTTCGCGCGAAGCTTCGGCGGATGCGCGATTCTATTCCTGATTCTTGTAAAGGCTTCTGCAGCATTCACGCTGTTTGCCTTCGCGAATTTAGCTAGCTCTGTCAACCCCTCTGGCACCTGCTTCGGCAGGTCCAACAGACTTATCAACAATCCCAGTTGATCTGCAGCAGTAAGGTCATTAAAACCTTTTTCGGACAGAGCTTCTCTCTGCCTCACAAGTAGATGCCAAGCGAATCGTTCTAATATGGTCTGAAGGAGAATCACGCCGCCATCAGGCCCAGCATTATCTACATTTGCTCGCCTCAACCAGTAAACGGCATACGAAAATACATCCTCCCATCCAGCATCGCTGAGTTTCTTCATAAACAATGGGTATAGCTCGATAAGGCCACCAAGATGAAATGGGTCTAGAAATCCACTTGGATCGTCCTGCGGACCAATTCGTCCGATTCCCCACTCCTCGGCTATAACATTGCCATGCTCATTCATACCAACGGCGAAGCCTATGGCTACCCAACCGCCATGGCAGAACGAGAAAAACAGAGACACGTCTTCTAATAACTGCCGCATATCGTCATCTGAGAATTCAGCGAGGTCGTTTCGCTCAAATTCGAGTTGATGGGTGATCTTGTGCTCATCTGACTGAAGTAGTTTTGGATAGGACAGAAGGCTCCCACCTACGGGAACAAGAGTGACTAGCCAACCGCGAGCGTTCAGCGAAATTCGAGACGAGGAATAAAGTTTGGAATTGAACCCGCCGAAGTTTATCAAGGCGGCTCGCCCTTTCACTAATCTGCCAGGAGATTTATGCCAAATCGGGGACCTTTTCGGAACGAAGACAAGCTTTTGCTCGCCAGTCTCCAATGTCGAGGTATGGCCCAAAAACACGCTGATCGGCTGAGCGATACCGGAAATCTCGCAGGTTGTATTGTCCGACATCCCAATAAGGAAAGAGCGCATGCCAAGAAAATTTGGCATCTCAATTTTCAAGTCGAAGTCTTCGTCTAAGAAAACACGAGCGTCGAGAGTCTCTTCACCGCCGTCGTACCGAAGAACCGTTTGTCCTTGCCAAACGTCCAATTACACTCTCCTCACACATGTAATCTTAGCCAAAGAGTGCACAAAAATTCTCCACGAAAAATATGAGCGCACCCCCACAAACCCATCACCCCGCTAAACTCCTCCGAAAAACCTTCTACACCCGCTCCCCCGAGATCGTAGCCCGAGCCCTCCTCGGCAAGCTCCTCATCCGCGATCTCCACGGCGAGCGACTCACCGGCCGCATCATCGAAGTCGAAGCGTACCTCGGCCTCACCGACCCCGCCTCCCACGCCTACCGCGGCCTCACCCCCAACAACTTCCCCCTCTTCGGCCCACCCGGCCGAACCCACGTTTACTTCATCTACGGCATGTACTACTGCGTCAACGCATCCGCCCATCTCCCCGGCGAAGCCGGCGGAGTCCTCATCCGCGCCATCACCCCCATCGGCGGCATCGAGACCATGGCCCGCCTCCGCCGCCTCTCCCCCAACGCCAAACCCAAACTCCTCACCGGAGGCCCCGGCCGCCTCTGCCAGGCTTTCGACATCACCCGCAAAAACTCGAACGACCTCGACCTAACCTCCCACGACTCCCCCATCCAGATCGCCGACGACGGCCACCATCCCACCAAAATCCAAACCACCCCACGCATCGGCCTCTCAAAAGCCGCCGACCTCCCCCTCCGCTTCCTCGTCGGCGAAATCGCTAAAGCCAAAACCCCTGCCCATACAACCAAGCCGTAGCCGCAACAATTTAACTTGTTCCGCTACAGCCATTTACCTCGAGTCCCGCCGGAAATCCCTTGACTCGCGCGATATAATCAACTTAAGCACAAACTTCGAGACCCGAGTTGGGTGCCGGGCCTTCGCATCAACCAGCAGACCGCGCCGTAGACCCGAATCCGGGGCTAGGGTGAGTCTCCATATCATTCTTAAGTCTTTTCGCAACTAGACTTTGTCCAAAAACCCCGGGGGGAGGGGGTATCCTAAAATGTCGAACCAGAATCCAAACCTGCGCGCCGAAACCATTCCAAACATCAAAGACATCCGAATCCTCTGCACACATCTCTTTGACCCAACGCCTTCCAAACCTGCCCACCGCTGCGCCTCACCCGCCCTCCGCGGCGAGAACTTCTGCTACTACCATCACCCCACGCGCCGCCCCCTCCGCGAAACACGCAGCGCGTGGCGCATCGCTCGCCGAGAATTCTCCGTCCCAACCCCCACTGACCGGGAGCAACTCCTCGACATCCTCACCGTTGTCGTGCAGGCCATCGCCGACAACCGCGTCAAACTCACCCACGCCCGCCGAATCCTATACTCGCTCCAACAGGTGGGAATCGACCTGCAAAGAGTGGAATCCACCACCTCCAATCCACCAGAATCCTCCAGCCCACAACGCTCCAAAACCACAACTTCCCAGCCGAATTTACGTTTATACAACCAGCAGTAGGAGAAGATTCGTACAAATGACCGGAATCAATAAAGCCTTTTGCACCCTTGCGTTGATCACTCTCATAAGCACCGCATTCGCCCAGGCCCCCATCGTCCGCCAACCAGCGACGCCCGACCAGCAACAAGCGGACCCACAATATCAGCCACCGCCCCCGCCGCCACCACCGCCACCGGCGTCCCCGTCAGCTGACGCGCAGGCACAGCCGCAGGACCAGTCTGCCCCACCCGCGCCCGTTGCGCCCCAGCAGCTCGACCAGCTAGTCCAGCGCATCGCCCTCTATCCCGATCCGCTCCTGGCCCAAGTCCTCACCGCCTCAACCTTCTGGCAGCAGATTCCGGACGCCGCCACTTGGGCCCAGCACCACTCCAACCTCACCAACGACGCCCTCGCCCCGGCCATCCAGGCCGACAACCTCCCCTGGGATCCCAGCGTCCTCTCCCTCCTGCCCTTTCCCACCGTCCTCGACATGATGGCCCGCGACCCCCAGTGGACCGGCACTCTCGGCAACGCAGTCCTCGTTCAACGCAACGACGTCATGGACGCCGTCCAGCGTCAGCGCCAGGCCGCCCACAACTACGGCTATCTCACATCAACCCCCTACAACAACGTAGCCGACAACGACGGATACATCGAGATCCAGCCCGTCAACCCCGCTTACGTATACGTTCCCGTCTACAGCCCGGGAATCGTCTTCTACGCACCCCGCCCCGGATTCGTCATCACCACCGGAGTCCGCTTCGGCCCAGCAATTGTCATCGCTCCCGCCTTCGGTGTCTACGGTTGGTACGGCGCCGGCTTCGGCTGGAGAGGCCACACCATCCTCATCGACCATCGCCCCTGGACCCGCAACTATTACAACCGCGCCGTCTACGCGCATCCCTACGAACATCCCTACGTCCACCCCGCCGCCCCGAGATCCGAAAATCACCCACCCGCAGCACACTCGGAGCATCACGAGTCGGCCCCACACAACGAACACCCCCACTAAACGGGATGCCGACTCAATCGCTAACGCCAGCTGACCGCAAGATGCCACCGCATCTTGCGGTCCGCTGTCTTCTCGAGCACATGCGCATACTCCAACAGCTCCGAGAGCACAAGCTCCCCCTCTGACCCAAGCTGTAGAGGATCAGCATCCAGCGCCATCAACAGCGCCCGCACCGTCCGCAACCCATCCTCAGGCGAGTACCACTGCGGCGGCGGCAGCCGACGCATCAGCTCCTGATTCCCCGCCCCCTCTTCAATCAACAGCGACATCGAATTCTCATCCGCCGAAAAAAACTCAATCAGCGGACGCACACCCAACCGAAGCGCCAGCCGCTCCAGCGCATCCTCATGCCGCGCAAGCGAACGCCCATTCACAAAGATATCGAACCCAGGGTCCTCGCCCTCAACTACGATGTACATCGAAGCAGCCATTATTCGCAGTGTAAACCGCCCAACGTCCGCCGGAAAGTATCAGCGAAGCGACAACACCGCCTCCTCGTCCCGCGCCCTCCAGAACAAAAGCACCGCAGCACCCACCGCGAGCAAAACCGTCCCGCAAACAATTCTCACCGTCACGTCAGGCCGCTCCACAACAAAGCTCTCAAGAACAGTCAACAAGGGAATTACCAGGTAACGCGCCGAAAACCTCACCGGTGTCATCTCTCGCAGCAGCCAAACAATCAACAACACCTCGATCCCATCCACCAGCAAAGAAATCGACTCAAGCAATCCAAAATTCGTCCAATGCCAAACCATCCCTTCAAGAAAAGCGCTGCAAATAAACAAAAACAATCCATTCATCAGGCCCGCCAGCGCAATCCCTTCCACCCATCTAATTTCACCCAACAACCGATAAAGCCAAACGCTCGTCATACCAACCAGAACAACCGCCACACCAACCAACCCCACCATCAATCTTCCACGCAGTGAACCCGAGATCTCCAACGGCAGCAGCAGAAACAATCCACCCGCTCCAATCAACGCCGGCACCAGAAACCTTCTAGCCCCTCTCTCCTCCACAGCCGACATATCTCCCGCGGCAACCACGATCACCACGACCACAGGCGCTAGAGCAAACTGAGCCGACCGCGTAATCGCCGTCACACTCCCCCCCGCATACTCCGCGACCACCAATGGCACCCCAAAAAATCCCAGACTTCCCAAACCGAAACGCCAATACTCCGAAAGCCTCTGCCTCCGCCACCCTCCTCGCCGCGAAATCAGCAAGGCAACAAATCCGATCAGGAAAAAAAGAATCCCCTGCTCCTCCAACGAAGGCACCACACTCGGTGATTTCTGCGGAATCACCCACGAACTCGCAGCCAAAACGCACAACACCGCAAATCCGATCCACCGAACAGACCGCACAGAACTCATCACTTCCATACATGGGGCAAAGAACCCGCCGGAGCCCCCGAAGTCAACTCAAGGTACACAGTCTCCACATCCTGCTGCAATCCATCCGGCCTGTTCGGAACCCAATTGCGATCGCCCTCCGGCAACTTGATATGCATCTCCGCCGGCGTCTTCCCAGCATCTTTCTCCACTTTCACCGCCGCGTACAAATCCCGGAGGAACAGCGCCTGCCCCGATAAAATCTCCGGCCCACCCGCCTCACCATGCCCAGGCAACACATGTATCGGCCTCAACTCCATCGCCCGATCCAGCACCATCGGCCAGTTCGAAATATTCGCATCCAGTAACTTATTCCTCGGCCCATTCACCGCCGCATCGCCGGTGCAAAGCACGCGCTCCTTCGGCAACCACACATACCCATCCCCCGGCGTATGCCCCCACCCGAGAAAAAGAAAATCCACCTTACGCCGCCCATCCTCCAACACAAACTTATCCTCATCAATTACCTTCAACGGCCGCTCAACATTATTTTCCCCAGTCGCTCGAACATCCTCCCGCTTCGCCATCGCCGCCTGCCACCGCGTCGGCTCCCACCGATCCATCTCATTCGCGACCCCACGAAACGCCATCGTCGTCGCTCCGGCCTTCGTCCACACCGAATTCCCATACGAGTGATCTCCATGCGCATGGGTATCAAAAACATACCGCACCGGCTTCGGCGACAACGCCTTCACCGCCTCCAGCAACTCCTTCGCTCGCCCCGGATAATTGGCATCCACCACAATCAGATAATCCTTCATTTCGATGACGGCAGTATTGCTATACCCCTTGCTCGCATCCCCCACCAGAAACCAAACGCCATCCGCAATTTTCTGTGGACTACCGACAGCCTCTGCCAGCCCGACACGCATGGCACTGAGCAACAACGCCGCAAGCAACAAGCCTCTCCTCATAAGCAACCCTCCCCGCAAACACAAAGACCGCGCAATTGCGCGGCCCTCATGGTTAGCAATGAAATTGAATCAGCGATTGCCGCCACCTTGCGGTGCACCGCCAGAACCTGGCTTTCGCCCGCCACGACGCCGACGACCACCACCAGGCCGCCTCTGTCCTCCCGGCCCACTTGGCCGCTGACCAGCAGCCGCCGGAACCGCAGGCGCACCATCAGCGCGGTTGAAGTTAGGCTCCTCCTCCGACTCTTCTCCTTCATCGTCGAAATCCTCACCCTCCTCTTCCACAACGTCCGCTACCTCGGCGCCATTCTGAGTCGAACGAGGCGCAGCCACCGCATCGATCCCAACCTGCCCAGGCTCCGGCAGACCAAGTTTCGCGCGCTGCTCCCGCAGAACCGCCTTCCTCGAAAGCTTAATCCGATTTCCTTCGATCGCCAGCACCTTCACAAGAATCTGATCACCCTCGCGAAGTTCGTCCTTCACTTCCTTCACGCGATGCTCAGCAATCTCCGACACATGCAGCAGGCCGTCCGTTCCCGGGAAGATCTCGACAAACGCACCGAACTCCGCCAGCCGAACCACCTTACCAAGATAAGTCTTGCCAACCTCCGGCACCGCCGTCAGGTCGCTGATCATCTGGATCGCCCGCGCCAGTCCATCCGCATCGCTCGAGGCCACATTCACGCGCCCCGAATCATCCACATCGATCTTCACGCCCGTAGCATCGATGATCCCGCGGATCACCTTGCCTCCCGGCCCGATCAGATCGCGAATCTTGTCCGTAGGAATCTGAATCGTGTGAATGCGCGGCGCAAACTTCGACTTCTCCTCGCTCGCACTCGCAATCACGCCATCCATCGTATCCAACAGGAACAACCGTCCCCGCCGCGCCTGCTCCAGCGCCTCACGCATAATCTGCGCAGTGATCCCCATGATCTTGATGTCCATCTGCAACGCCGTAATTCCCTTGCGCGTTCCGGCCACCTTGAAGTCCATATCGCCGTAGTGATCTTCCGCGCCTGCAATGTCCGTCAGAATGGCGTAGTTATCGCCTTCCTTCACCAGACCCATCGCAACTCCGGCAACCGATCCCTTGATCGGAATACCAGCCTGCATCAGAGCCAGCGAAGCTCCGCAAACCGTTGCCATCGACGACGATCCATTCGACTCGAGAATGTCCGACACCACGCGCAGCGTATACGGAGACTCATCCTCTGCCGGCAGCACGGCCTCAATCGCTCGCGAAGCCAGCGCGCCGTGTCCAATCTCACGCCGCCCAACGCCGCTCATACGCCCAACCTCACCAACCGAGAACGGCGGGAAGTTATAGTGCATCATGAACCGCCGCTTCTGCTCGCCCTCGTAGCTCTCCAACCGTTGCGCATCGTCCGTTGTACCCAGCGTTGCGCTCACAAGAGCCTGCGTCTCGCCACGCGTAAACAACGCCGATCCATGGACACGCGGCAGCACGCCAACCTCAATCGTCAGATCGCGAATCTTATCGAACGCCCGATGATCCGGCCGAATCCGATCATGCAGCACCTGATCGCGGAAGATCTTCTCGCGCAGCAGCTCATAGTACTTGCTCAGCTTCTTCGCAGCGTCCGCGTCACCCTCCGGCAACTCCTTCTTCAGCTCGTCCTTGATCTCCTTGACCTTCGCATAGCTCTCGAACTTCGGATTCTTCTGCGTATCCAGCGCATCCCTCAGCCGCGCGCCGATCTTCGCCTCGAGCCCGCTCAGGTACGCCTGATCAATCTCAATCGCACTCACCTGACGCTTCGTCTTACCCGCGCGGCTCACCAGGTCTACAATCGCCGCGCAGATCTTCTTGATCTGCTCATGCGCAAATTCAATCGCATCGACAACGCGCTCTTCCGCAATCTCCCGCGCGCCCGACTCGATCATCACGATGCCGTCCTTCGTGCCGACGACCATAATATTCAGCAAGCTCTTCGCCCGCTCCGCATAGGTCGGATTCACCACAAACTGGTCATCCACAATGCCAATCCGCACCGCACCCACTGGTCCATGGAACGGAATATCGCTCAACGCCAGCGCGCAGCTGGCACCATTGATCCCCAGCACATCCGGATCATTTTCCTTGTCGGCCGAATACACAAACGCTACAACCTGCGTCTCATTCCGGAACGCCTCCGGGAACAGCGGCCGGATCGGGCGATCGATCTGACGGCTCGTCAAAATCTCTTTTTCACTCGGCCGTCCCTCACGCTTGATGAAGCCGCCGGGAATCCGTCCACCCGCATACGTAAACTCGCGATACTCCACCGTCAGCGGGAAAAAGTCGATCCCCTCTTTCGGGTCCGGCGAAGCCACAGCCGTCGCTAAAACCACATTGTCGCCACTCGAAGTCAACGCTGCGCCTGAGGCCTGCTTGGCCATGCGCCCCGTCTCAAATTTAATTTGCTTGCCGCCTGCAAGCTCTACTATCACGTCTTGTTTCATGTTTTCTCTCTTTTCTCTCTCGCTCTTCTTTTAAGCTTTTTCAATCGCGTCATCCGTCGTGCGGGCGCGAAAAAGCGCAGCTCTCAGGCGGGCTAAAGCCTCGCCGGAAAACTGCACTTGGATAAGTCGTGGTTGGGTGCGCGCTCGCCGGAGCAAAGAACCGCGAAGACAACGCCCGCGTCTGCCATCGTCAGCAACTCCAGCCACAAGGTCTTACCTGACCTTGCACGAATGTTGCAGCCGACAGAGAACGGGTCGTCTGTACTTCCATAGTTTTTACGGTATCTCCGGAGACGATGCGCTTACTTGCGGATTCCGAGTTTGCCGATAACCTCGCGGTAACGGTCTGCATCGCACTTCTTCAGGTAATCCAGCAAGCGGCGACGCTTGCTCACAAGCATCAAGAGTCCGCGGCGCGAACCGTGATCCTTCTTGTGCTCTTTGAAGTGCTCCGTCAACTCGCCAATACGCTCGCTCAAAATCGCGATCTGTACCTCAGGACTCCCGGTGTCGGAGTCATGCGTCCGAAACTTTGCAATAATGTCTGTCTTTTTAGCAGATGCCAACACAGCTTTTTCTACTCCTGAATTCTTCTAGTCCACTCGTAGTGTCCCCATTAGGATAGCATCGCAGACGCAACCCGGCAATCGAACGGACCCTAAATTACTCAATCCATTTGAGACAAATTGCCAGCCACTCACGCAATATGGTTCTTCAGGAACGCCAGCGTCCGCTCTCGAGCCAGCTTCGCCGAAGGCCCATGAAAGCTCTCCGGGTGAACATCCCGGTTGAACGCATGTCCCGCGCCTTCATACACAAAGATCTCCACCTCGGGATGCGCAGCCCGCACCGCCTCAACCTGATCCTTCCCGATATGCGAATCCTCAGCGCCAAAGTGCAACAGAACCGGGCAGCTCGGCTCCTCTTTCGCCACCGCTCCAATGCCTCCCGCATAGTACCCAACACAGCACGAAGGCCGCATCTTATACTTCTCGCCACGCGTCGCCGCCAGCCAACTCACCAGCCCGCCATAGCAGAAGCCGAGCACGCCGATTCCCTTCCCAGCCACTTTCGCGGCCTCGTAAGCCGCCGCCACATCCAGCAAAGTCACATCGGGCATCAAGCTCGGATAAAGCGCAAACGCCTTCTTCATATCCTCAGGCCCATAGTTCAACTCCAGCCCGCGCTCAAAACGATCAAAGATCGCCGGAGCAACCACCAGAAATCCATCTCGGGCATACCCATCCGCAACGCTGCGAATATGCGAATTCACACCGAATATCTCCTGCACCAGAACCAGCGCGCCAATCGGTTCACCCTTGGGCCGGGCAACGTATCCGCTCAGCTCATGACCATCCTCTGCCTTCAACTTGATCCATTCACTCATGTTTCCCATCATAACCAGAATGGCCACGGCTTATGTCACCAGAGTGTCAAAGTGAAGCAAGACACAACCACGTGACCGTCTCATCCCACACAAATGGACGGCAAACTCAAATTCGAAGCGCCAGGCAAAACTGCATATGGATTAGTCGACTGTTTTGGTTTTTGGGATCAGCGTAAGGCATTAGCGCTACGAAAAATCAATACATCCCAAGGGGCTAAAGAGGGTGCTGAAGAAGGCGAGGGATTTAGACAGGTTTACTTGCTAGAAGAGGGTATGCGTGGAGACGATGTATTTCAGGACGAGTTGTTCAGCTATGGCGGATTAGGGGAGCGAGTTCCGTCGAAGCATCCGTTGCGCCGTATCCGCGAGTTTGCGGATGGTGCTCTGGGGAAGATGTCGTCTGAGTTCGAGGTGCTGTATTCGAAGATCGGGCGGCCCTCGATCCCACCGGAGCAGTTGCTGCGAGCGCGCATGGGACGCGACCAGTTTTACCAAGAACCGCGAGCGGCGACACCGCGGACATCCAAAACTGAACCGGAACTCACTCTCGCCGCCGCAACCTACAACCTCACCCGCATGGCAACCCTGCTCGCCTAGCCCCACCCCAGCCAGTTCAACCGCGCCACACCAACACCACAGCTCTCACAGCTACTCCCGATCTCTCCCAATCCCCCACCAAAAAGCTCCTTCTTCAGCACCCTCTTTAGCCCCTGGCCTTAATTTTCGCAAGTCACAGCCATCAACATAATCCACCGGAAAACACCCTCCCGTCACCCTGTCTTCTCAGAATCCGCATATCCCTTCATCTCACGAGTCCACCGCAGAAACCGGAAAAACTGCCGTCTCTCGTTCCAGAAAAGATTCCAGAAATCCCGCGCCTGAACCGTCTCAGCCCGCTGCCCCGTAAAAGTCTCCAGTCGCCACCGAAGATAAGGACTCCGCCACGGCCGGAACCGGTTACCGCGCGTCGCATTCCAAAGAAATCGAACTTCCTCAACCATCGCCGACCGCCCTTCATTAAGTATAGGCAATACAAGCCAATGGCTCCGCCACCTATAGCTATGTAGATTCCTATCGTAGGAAGACCATGTCATGAATCGACCGCCGACAACTTCTGGACGGGCTGATGGCGGAGATTTGCGGTTATCAGCGTTCAAGACAACCGCGCATTGCACTGAGGGACGTCCGTGCCCGCTGGAAAAAGACGCTGAACCACAAACTGCCCTCAACCAGAACTGTATGTGGATCAAGACCAAGACGAGCTAAGAAATCGCTCAGCATCACGCACCCGCTCTGCAACACGGCTAAATTCTTGAGGACTACGGCAGGCTTGCCCTTGTCGAAGCAAAGAAAAGGAGGAAACTGTGATTCTTTGGTCACCCGCCGAAAGGTTCAGCGCACCATTCTCAGCTTGATCTTGCTGATCCGAGCAATCCTCAAAGAATCGCGGAAGAGATTGAACGCCGACGTATTCATGAGGACCTTCTCGTTAACAATGCAGGATTCAGTCTGAGCGGCGAATTTCTATGTTCCACTAGTCGTGCCGGGTTACTTGTAACCTTTCCTGAAGCCCTTTCGCCCATGCTCGATGTGCCAGGCAATCGCTTCCTGGGCGATGACCCTAAACCGAAGGCCCTTGTGCTGCATATTCGTCGGCAGCTTCACGCCGCGCAGAGCATCGGTTTTCCTGACCTTGTACAACTTGATAGCGTCGCCTCGACAAACCACCTTCTCGCGCCGCTCTCGACCGTCGATGTAATAACGAATCCCCAGATGTCAGAACCGGGTCTTATTTCGAAAACTCCTCGGTCCTTTTTCTCAATCTTTCTCGGCGTGGGATTGATCCTCCGAAATTCACGATAGCAAATGGGAACGAACCGGCACCAGCACTTTTTGAACATGAAAAGCCTCTCGGGTCGAGAGGCTCGCGTCGCTGTAATCTCTTCAAATTTATTGCTCTATTTTGGTGCCGGAGGGGGTCGAAGCCCCACGAGGTTGCCCTCGGTGGATTTTGAGTCCATTTTTCCGCGTTTTGCACAGCGCCGCAAGGACTAGCTAGTCGTAGCATAGCCCGTTCTTTTTGTTTGACTTGTAGATTTCAAAGCTTCGCATCGAATCGCATACAATCGCACCAAATTACGGTACAAACCGGCACCAGAACCGGCACCAAGAAACCCTTGAAATACGCGGGTTTTTGAAAATCGCCTCGGCGGACTTTTGGTCCGCCGCGTCCGTGCTCAGACATTGAAAACCCCAGGTGACTCTGCGATTTGTCGTCGACCTGGAGTTGCTCTTCACGGCATGGGTGCTTCTCGGTACCGACCCCCACCGATCACTGAAATTTCCGCATTGACCATCATCCACGTCCAGTGCTGATGGGAGGTCGGTTGCCCTCATCGGCTCGGAGAATGATCGATGATTCTGAAGGCAAGGCAATCGGCAGCGGCGAATGTCACATAACGCCAGTACGGGAGAGCCCAGTCAGCGGGCCAATCCATCGTCTCCAATTCTTCGATCCAGTCCTGCGCTGCCTTCTTCGCTTCCTTCAGCCCATATCGTCTGAATACTGCCTCGTAAAAGGCGGCTAATTCCGTTTCCGCTGCCGTCAGAAGCTCCGCAACTCGTTCGACAGAAGCCTGCTGAGCGCGAACAATCGAGCTGGTTTTCTTCTCGCACATGGAACCTTCTCTCCTGATTGAAATAACGTCCGTCAGATTGATGGCCTCACCGGTGCCTTTAGCAGTGCAATTTCGTCTTGCAATACTGGCCCCGATGGCGAGGTCTGTTGTTAGTGCATCGCTTCTCCCGCAGGGGCGCCCTCCCCGGGCCTGTTCTTGGTCAGAATGAAGGCGCACACCACCATGCCCATTGCCATCCAACACAGCAGACGGTAGATGTCCTGATAAGCCTGGGCAGCAGCCTGCTCATTGAGTTGCTGATAAATAGCAGCTCGTGCCATGAAGCCCGGTCCGGGTCCCTTGCCGCTACCGCCAAAGTAAGAGGTAAGCGCGTTGACTTGGTTGACGAAGGCAGGATTGCCGGGCTGCATGGACTCCTGCAGGCGCACCTGGTGGAAGAGAGAACGGTTGGTGACGATCGCTCCAGTCACGGCAATGAAGATGCTGCCGCCAACGTTGCGAACGAAGTTGATGATTCCCGAGACCTGATTGCTCGCCTCTTTCGGAAGTCCGACATAAGCCGCGGTAGTGATAGCGATGAAGGCGAAAGGAATCGCGAACATCTGAAGAATTCGCAACCAGGAGGCAAAACCGAAGGTCATCGTCAGCGTGAAGTGCGTGGAGGTGTAATAGAACGCCCCGGCGAAGCATGCGAAACCGAACGCAGCCATATTTCTCGCCGGAAACTTGCCCGTAGCTATTCCAGCCAGGGGCATAATGACGAGCAGGGCAAGTCCTCCACCAGCGAGCGCCTCTCCGGCTCGGGTCGCCGTGTAGCCCATCAGCTGCTGCAGGAATTGTGGCTCAAGTACGGTTGCAGCATTCAGGACCCCGCCGACCAGAATCATGAGGAAACAACAGATTGCGAAATTCTTGTACTTGAACAGACGCAAATTCATGATGGGATTCTTAGCCCGCCACTGCCACCAGATCAGGCCGGTCATTCCCGCAACGAACAGAAAGCAGAAGACTCGGATGAACGTGGAAGCAAACCAGTCGTTCTCTTCTCCCTTATCGAGCATGATCTGCATCCCGCCCATGGCGACGGTGAGCAATCCGAGGCCGATGTAGTCCAGTTTCCTGAGATTGGCACGATCGGCTTTGATCCAGGGCGGATCCTGAACCAGGCGGCTAACCAGAAAAAACGCGAGGATGCCAACGGGCAGATTGATATAGAAGATCCATCGCCAGGAGTAGTTGTCGGTGATCCAACCGCCGATCGTCGGGCCAAGGGAGGGCGCCAGCACTGCCACAAGACCGTAAAGCGCGAAGGCCTGGCCACGCTTTTTTTCTTCGAAGGAATCCGCCATGATGGCCTGCGCCATTGGCTGCAGGCCCCCACCTCCGACGCCTTGAATCACACGCGAAATTAGCAGGATCGGAAGCGTTGGCGCGATACCGCAAAGAAAACTTGCCGCCGTGAAGATCGTGATGCATAGCAGAAAGAAATTCTTGCGGCCGATGACGCTCGACGCCCAGGCGCCAACCGGCAGAATGATAGCGTTCGAGACGAGATAGCTGGTGAGAACCCAGGTTCCCTGATCGGTGCTTGCCCCGAGATCTCCGGCAATGTGGGGTAGGGCCACATTAGCAATGGAGGTATCGAGAACCTCCATGAAAGCAGCCAGGGCAACCGTCGCTGCGATCAGCCAGGGGTTGGCCTTCGGCTTCCATTGCTCGCTAGTGCTCACCTTCGCCACCACCCCCTGGAGGAAAAATATTTCGATCTACGGATACATAATGCATTTCAAGACCGATTGAATTCATAATATATACAATCTGTATCTGAAAGCGTATTGTATGTCAATAGGAGTTGTTGCGTAGGAGGTCCCACGATGGCTCATTCAGGCGCGGTCCGAACACTGCCGGTCAAAGGCAGATATCCACTTCAAGTCTTCGATCGCGGCCCCGGCAGCCTTCGCGTAGATATTGGATTCTGCGACCCCGAACACCCATCGAGTCCCGGACAAAAGACGTGGGAGAAGGAAGGGGAGCAACGACAAGGCGCTCCACCCGCCAGGATTGTTGTTATCGAGCAATGGATCTGCTTCGTTTTGGGCTTCGTCTGCATCGCCTTCGGGATCTGGGGGATTTACTTCAAGCCCGAACAGAATTCTCTTTCTCCATACATCGCTTGGCTGGGATCGCTCTATATGCCGACGTTGCGGATAACGGCAGTTGTGTGCATCGGATTTGGCGTACTGCTGGCACGCCGGGGGTGGGCGCATCTCTGACTCCCTTTCGATTTCAAGCAGCGTGAAGTAATGGCTAAGGAGCCGCGATGAAAACCAAAATGAAAGACGACCTGGAAGACATCCCCATGGCATACCTGTGGTATGTCGTTTTCGCAATCATTGTGATGGTGGCCACCGCAGTGGCTGTGGTTATGCGATTGTTTTTAGAGATCTGAAGGCTTATGAAGCTGACGGTTCAGACCCACCACAGATTGGCGTCGATTCGAGGCATGCAACTCTCGATACTTCTTCGCGTCGGTGGCTTCGGAGAATAAGCTATCCTCGTATCAGGATGCAGAGTGTTCATTGTGGTCAGAATCCTGTTGGCACGACTTCGATCCTGGGAGTCGTGCCACTTGGGAGCGTGCCTTACCTTTCTTAGAGGAGTCAATGAATCGCTGCAGCGACCATTCGGGAGGAGCGAAGGATTCGAATGTCTTTGAACGCCACAAAACCACGAAAGCGCCTTACCCGCGAGGAGAGCCGAGCACAGACTCGTGCCACTTTGATCGCCGTAGGACGCAGGCACTTTCTGCGTTACGGCCTTGGCGGTGCTGTGGCGGAGAAGATCGCGGAGGACGCCGGATATTCCCGGGGCGCTCTGTATTCCAACTTCGACGGGAAGGAAGATTTGTTTGTCGCTGTAATCCGTGAGGAACAGGCGCGCCACTTGAATGTCTTCCAGTCACTACTGAAGGACGAGCCTTCAGACAAGAGGCGGCTAAAAAAAATGCGTGACGCCATTGCCGACCTGATGACGGATCATGATTGGATCGTGCTTCGTGCTGAATTCGAGGTCGGAGCTCTTCGAAGCGACTGTATCCGGGAAAGCTTTGTTGAAGTACATCGGCAGCAGCTTCGAGACGGAGGTGACCTAATCAGGGACCTCTTGCGATCTCCTGAAGTCACTTCGAAATTGAAGCCGGATGACTTCATCACGGTTATCATCAATCTCGCTCATGGTCTGGCTGTCACCCAGAGAATCCTTGGCCCGGAACTCTCTCAGAAAAGCACACGCACTCTGATTCAATCGCTGTTTGATCATTTGATATCGTCCTCGTGAACAATCGGCTGGCCGCAATAATGCAATCCACGCGATGGATTTGATCTGAAACGTGACCTTTGGCACAAGTGTGCTGCAATTGGCACATTCCCCCAACACCGTGCAGCGTGATCGGCACTTCGTGTGCCGGGAATCGGAACAATGAACGGCTTTTGCGCGAGCAACCAAGCCAGCGAAATCTGAGCCGGTGTTGCATTCTTCTTCCCAGAAAACAGGCGCTCGCGGAACCCACTCGAATGGACTCGGGCTCTCTTTGTTAAGCGCTTTAGCCTGATATCGTCGATCGAAACCCAGATCGGACGGCGAGGATGTTCCGGCGCGACCCGCCTGATCTGCTCATTTCTGTGTTTGCTTGCGGTCATCAACGGTAGTTCGCGACAGCCGGATTCCAAGCCTCTGCATTCTGAGTTGGAGCGTCGAACGCTTGACTCCCAGACGAGCTGCGGCTCCGTTCGGCCCCGCGACCACTCCATTCGTGTTTTTCCAGGGCGCACAGAATCTGATTCCGCTCCGTCTCGTCCAGCATTTCCTGAAGGTTCTCATGGGAGGCGGATTTAGTGCTGTTGACCATAGGAACTGGAGAAGAACTCCCGTCCGGTGTGAGTTCGGCGAGGGCCACATTCAACGCGGGACCTCGGGAAATAATCACCGCCCGCTCAATCACATTTTGAAGCTCTCGAATATTGCCTGGCCAGCGATAGCGGATCAGCGCCTGCATAGTTTCAGATGGAATGGTGTCGATCACCCGATGGTTCCGACGGCTGAATTCCTTGACGAAGTGACGGACAAGCAGAGGAATGTCTTCCTTTCGTTCCCGCAACGACGGCACTCGAATGGGGAAGACATTCAACCGATAATACAAATCAGACCGGAATCTCTGTTCCTCTACCATGGTCTTAAGATCGCGATTCGTCGCGGCGATCAACCGTGCGTCAGTGCGAATGGTGCGCGTGCTGCCCAAGCGTTCGAACTCCCGCTCCTGCAGAACACGTAGCAGCTTCGGTTGCAGTTCCAGTGGGATTTCGCCAACCTCATCCAGGAAGATGGTTCCGCGATTCGCCAGTTCAAAGCGGCCCACGCGCTGCATGATGGCGCCGGTGAATGCACCTTTCTCATGGCCGAACAGCTCGCTCTCGAGCAACCCCGTCGGAATCGCCGCACAATTCAACTTCACAAAGGCGTTCGGCTTCCGAGAGCTAAGATCGTGCAGCGCCCGAGCGATCAACTCTTTTCCGGTGCCCGTCTCTCCATAAATGAGCACAGTGGAATCTGCCGGCGCCACCGTCTCAATCTCTTTCAGAACCCGGCGCAGCTGCTCGCTGTTTCCGACGATATCCTCAAAATGAAGCTCGCTGCGGATCTCGGATTCGAGATAGACATTTTCCTGCGCGAGTTTATCTTTGAGTTCGGAAACCTGCCCGTACGCGAGAGCATTTTCAACGGCGAGAGCGATTTGATTTGCGACCTGACCGAGGAAGGTAAGATCATCCTCGGTAAAGGCATTCTCGCGCGAACTGCAAAAACCGAAGACGCCGAGCACGCGTTCCCGGATGATCAACGGGCAAAGGCAGAGCGGCACGTTCGCCGTCGCGCCCTGGGGGTCGGCGGCAACCTCTTCCTTGGTGGCGATCAGCGGCTTGCCCGTCCGGAAGACCATCTTGGTCCGCTCGGATGCGGCTCCGACAGACATCGTTGCTGACTGCGCTGCGACTCTGGCGAGTCGCGTGCCCAACGCGGCCAATCCCGCGAAGAGGCAAAAACAGAGGAGAACCTTCCTCCAATGGGTTATGAACATGAGCATTCCTCCAAAATCTCAGCCGCCTACGCGCGTGCAGAACGTAAGCTGGGCTGACCGCTGACCTCAAATCCTCAAAGCCGTGACGGCACGATCGACGACTCCGGCCTGAAGTCAGAGATCCTGTACATATCCAAACTGGGTTGCGCAAAAATTATTCCCCCCAACGAAAAAAAATCTGAGAGCGACGAAATGGAGCGTCCCCGGCCAAATGGCCGGCGGCAATTTCCAAAGGGGATCCGAGTCTGCCGTGAGTTGCAGAGTCTGTTGGCCATTCTTCCTGTTCAATCCAAAAGAGTTCACTACACCTTCCTTCGGGAAGCATTTGAAGAACCTGTCCATCCGATCAAGGCGGATCAAGCACCGACCCACGATCAACCGTTCGCTTTACGCGGGCGATTGTGTTCGAACCAGGGTGGCTACGAGGAGATCGAGGTCGGCTGGGTTGACGTCGCTGACAGCAACGATGCGAAGATCGGGTGTGGTGGCGGTGTGGAGGGTGAAGCCTGCGCGGGTGCTGGGTAGTGTGACGAGAGTTGGACTGGTGGACCGTTGCGTGAGGAAGACGGAGACCTCGTGTTTGTGGATGGTGAAGAGGAGCAGGGCGGCGGGTTGGCCATTGAGGTAGGTGAGATCTGCGCCTTTGAGCGTAGTGTCGGGGGGTAGAGCAGTGGCGTCGGGGAGGTTGAAGCTGAAGGGGAGACGGCCCTGGAACCAGGGTTTGACAGTGTGGCGGTCGGTGGAGATGACCTGCGGGGTCGCGGCGTTGGAGAGGGTGAAGAGGTGCTGGTCGAGGAGCTCGGCGGCGAGGGCGTTGGTTTGATGGAACTGGCGCCAGCCAAGAAGCGAGATGGTGAGCAGAATGGCCGCGGCGAGTGCTGCCCAGGCTGCCGGGCGGAGAGATGGCATGGAGTAGATGCGTGCGGCTTTCTTCGTCTCGTCCTGCGGCTGTGGATTTGTCTGTTGGCGCTGTTCCGGCTTTGCCTGTTGCGCGTGGAGCTGGGCCGTGAGGCGGGCGAGGACGTCGGGTGGTGGCGCGAAGCGTTGACCGGCGCGGGCGGTGGCGGCTTTCAGTTGTGTGGCGGAGAGGACGCGCAGAGTGCAGGCGTGGCAGGTGGTGAGATGCTGCTCGACTCCATGCTGCTCGGCGGGTGAGAGTTCGCCATCGATGAAAGCGTGGAGCTGGTCTGGACTGAGATGATTGGTTGGGTGTGTCTGGTTCATAGGGATTCACCGAGTTGCGACTGCAGAAGTTGGCGGAGGGTGCGGCGGGCGCGAGAGATACGCGACATGACGGTGCCGATGGGGACGTCGAGAATCACGGCAATGTCTTTGTACTTAATCTCTTCTACGTCGCAGAGGAGGAGCGCTTCACGGAGTTGTGGCTGAAGCCGCTCGAGCGCGGCGTGAAGGGCGGCCTGGTTGTCGAGGCGGATGAGGGTGTGTTCGGGAGTGGCGTCGCCGGAGGGCGTGTCGAGCGCGTTGGGATGGTCTTCGAGGAAGATAGTGCGGGTGGCGGCGATGCCGGTGCGCGTAGTGAGGAAGGTGTTACGAAGGATGCGGAATATCCAGGCCTTGAAGTTGGTGCCGGATTGGAAGGCGTCGAAGGCGCGGAGGGCCTTGGAGAAGGTCTCCTGAACCAGGTCTTCGGCCTCGGCTTGATTGCGGGTGAGCCAGAAGGCGTGGTTATACAGCGAGGCGAAGAGCGGGAGCGCGAGTTGTTCAAAGTCTGCGCTGCGAGTGGTGGCGGACGGCATTGTTCGGAGCGCCTCGGCGAGTCTGAGGTTGCGTGTTAGCGGCGTTAAGGCGTAGGCCGGCAGGCATTGAGCGTTGACCATCCCTAACGTAAACCGAATCGCAGACAGATTATTCCATAAATTATTTGCGGGTGCGTGGGAATAAAGCAGGGGTTGGTCAGTTTTGTCCGGTGAAGGCAACTAAACACAAATGGAGCTAGGTATGAATCGGTTTAAGGAAGACGAAGTGGTGCAGGAGAACGAAAACGCTGCGAAACCAGCAGGAGACGGCATCGACCGGCGCAATTTTCTGGGATGCATGGCATGGGCGGGCACAGGGCTGCTTTGGTCGATGGTTGGCGGTGTGCCGACGTCGAAGCTTCTGGCGCAGACGATGAAGGGTGGTGGTAGTGCCGGGGCCGGGAAGCTCGAGGACTTTTCCTTCGTGCAGATCAGCGACTGCCACATCGGATTCAACAAGGGCGCGAACCCGGATGTGACCGGGACGCTGAAAAAGGCAATCGACCGGGCCAATCTTGTGCCTGCGGGCATGAAGGCTCCGGACTTCATGCTCCACACCGGCGACATTACCCAGAACTCGAAGGCAGCGGAGTTCGATACGGCCTCGGAGGTGATCAAGGGCTTCAAGAGCGAGGTGTTCTACGTTCCCGGCGAGCACGATTTTATCGACGATGGCGAGCAGTACAAGCAGCGTTTCGGAAAGGGCACGGTAGGCAATGGCTGGTACAGCTACAACCACAAGGGCGTTCACTTTGTGGGGCTGAACAACTGCGTGCAGGTGGATGCGATGGGCAATATGGGAGACGACCAGTTGAAGTGGCTGAAGTCTGACCTGGCGGGCCAGAGCCATTCGACGCCGATCGTGGTCTTCGCGCATATTCCGCTGTGGATGGTGTACGAGAAGTGGGGCTGGGGCACGAAAGACGGCGAGCAGGCGCTGGCTATGCTGAAGCCTTTTGGATCGGTGACGGTGCTGAACGGACATATTCATCAGGTCGTGCAGAAGGTTGAAGGGAATGTTGCCTTCCACACTGCGATGGCGACGGCGTTTCCGCAGCCTGCACCGGGAGCGGCTCCGAATCCGGGGCCGATGATGGTTCCGGCGGGCGCGCTGGAGAGCGCGCTTGGAGTGACCAAGGTCAAGGTTGTTCGTGGACACAATCATCTGGCGGTCGTCGATTCGAAGCTGGCGGAGACTGTCTGATGCGTCCTTGGATTGCAGCCGCAATCACCGTGGCCGCGGTAGCGAGCCTGGGGTATGTGCATCCGTTTGGGAATCCGCGTGCCGAGCCTGCGGAGGGGCTCGGCACGCTGCTGCAGGGCGCGAACATGCCCGCGGACGCGAAGGCGGTGTTGGTGGCGAAGTGCGCGGACTGCCACTCGAGCGAAACGCGGTGGCCGGTGTATGCGCGGGTCGCTCCGGGGTCGTGGCTGATTGAGCGGGATATTGTTGAGGCGCGAGAGCATATGGACCTGTCGCGATGGCAGCAGATACCAGCGGACCGGCAGGAGGTGCTCGCTGCGAAGATTGTTCAAGAGGCGAAGAGTGGGGACATGCCTCCCCTGCAGTACCGGTTGCTGCACTGGGATGCGAAGCTTTCCCAAGGCGATGTACAGACACTTTCGACGTTGAGCAAGAGTGCGGGTGTAAGTGAAGCAGCTTTGGCCGGAGACGGCGATGCTGTGCACGGCAAGGCGGTGTTTGAGAAACGCTGCACGGGGTGCCATGCGCTGGAGGCCGACCGCGAGGGACCACGGTTGGCTGGAGTGTTCGGCAGAAAGGCTGGGAGCGTGGCTGGGTTTACTTATTCTGCTGGCTTGAAGAACCTGGGCGTGACGTGGAACGATGCGACGCTGGAGAAATGGTTGAGCGATCCGGATATCGTGGTGCCGGATAACAACATGAGCTTTAGCGTTCCCAAAGCCGAGGAGCGGCGAGACTTGATTGCTTATTTGAAACAACAAAGGGTCGATTGAAATAGAAGGAGATCGGGTGTGTCGGATTGGCAGGGCGATGTGATTCGCAACGAATTTATAGCTGTATACGAAGGCCACTTTTTCACAGAGGACGCTCTCGCGTGGCTCCGAGAAAAGCCTCGCACCTTTGGCGAGTTGCGCGCGGAGGAGATCGATTGGTTGCGGTGGATGGCGGCCAACATCGATGACCAGGACATATTGGAAAAGCTGTCTCAGGATCCCGATACCGACGTGCGGATGTGGGTGGCGTGCAATCCGATGACCCCGGAAATGGTGCTCGGAAGGCTAGCGGAAGATGCGATCGTTTTTGTTCGCAGGGGAGTTGCGCAAAACAAAAACACGCCTATGCCGCTGTTGGCGAGACTGTGCGATGACGCCGATGTTGTAGTTCGGGCTCTTGCCTCGCGAAATCGCATTAGCAGAGCCGATCGGCGATAACACCACTGGCAACAGCGGAGAAGGGATCAAGCTCAGTCTTCCAGGCGAGCGAAATCTTTAGCTCTGGCAACAACTGGGCCTGCATTCCAGTCATAGACGGCATAGTAATTGGGGACGACGCCGAGGATTCGTTGCGCCTCTCACACTTTGACCTGCTCAGCTGCGATCTCGTGCTGGGAGAGAGCCTGCATGGAGACGTTCACAGAAGGGATCGTCAACGTGATGTCCGCTGATGGTGGCGTGGAACACTCCTGAAGACAGTGCTGTGAAGTTGAAGACTTCGATATGTTCTGCTCATGGCTGAGCTGGCTTTCCATAGCGATAGTGGCGCCGGTCGCGATCGTAGCGTCGGAGTTTGTATCAGTGCCGGCAATTTGACCCGTGGCTTGCTCGGCGGGCTGTTGAGCAGAGGAAAAAGTGGTAAGGGCTGCTGCGAACACATAGACGAGTGAGCTCAAGCAGGTCGATAGCTTTCCGCCCCCAAACGCATGGTCGAGCCTCCAGCGAAGCGAAGTCTGCTACCGCATACCTGACTAAACTGAGATGAGACGGATTTATTCCGCGCTTTTGCGCTAAGGGCTGCCTTTCGGCAGCACTTGGTTAGGTGGGTGCTCTCAGTTATTGCACAGTGAAAGTGACCATGACACTTTGCGTAATCGACCCCGAGATTGCATTGACCGTCACCTGCGTCGCGGCGGGTGACGCTGGCGTTGTGGCCTGCTGCGGAGTTGCGGATGAAGAGCAGCCAGTAATTGTTGTAGCCACTACCAGCAGGAGAACAAAGAGGGATCCGCCTGCAAGGATCGATCTACGCTTCAGACCGGAGAACGCAAGCAGCCCTACTGGGCCGATGAATGCCAGGGTGAGGCCCGTCCGTGACTGGAACAAATGGAGAGGATGATTCGCTCCATAACCACCGCCAGGCGGTGCCGGAGCTACTACCGCAGCTCCTGGAGCGATGGAGTAGCACTCAAACCGGAAACTCTCGAGCCTCGTGTAAGCCTTCAGAAATGCTTCTCTTCCTGTATCTACCGTCTTGTCACCAATGTGTGCCTGGATCACCTGCGGAAGAATCGAAAACATACAAGGAATAGCTCCGTGGAGGGGGACAAAAAGGGCGGGGAATACAAGCTGGTGGATCAAGTTCCAGACGACAGGGCAGCTAACCACCCAGAGCAACATTTGTTGCGAGTGCAGATTTTAGTCGCTCTGCAACAACTGCTTCCCCGTGAACGCATCTTTTTTTGAATTGAGGCATTTCCAGGGCATGAGAATGCGAATCGTCGCTGAAATCCTCAAAGCCTCCGATGCGTCGATCAAGGCCAGCTTGTTCCGAGCCACAAAAAAGTTGCGGCTTCAGTTGGCTCTGCACAAGACTTGAAGAAATATTCGAAGTGGCAGCAGCGCGAGGATACCGAGAACCCTTGAGGTGTGATTTTTGTACGAATAATGCGAGTTCAATTCCGGGTTTACTCGTGGTCCTCAAGGCGCGAACTCAAATGTTGGAGAAAAGACGTGCAAGACGCGGTTCTTAGTCCCTGTCGTACTCATATCCGCCCTGTCGTTGACTTGCGCCTACGCCCCAGCCTCGAGCATAGACAACAGTCCAACGGCTCTTGCGGGGCTCCAGACCAAAGCGGATCAAGCGCAGCCCAGAGACAGATGTTTTCTCTATGCGGAACTCGTCAGCCAGATGACCGACTTAGCCGGGAAGCAGCTCAATTCCGGTGATTCAGAGCAAGCCTCGGAGACCCTGAAGCTGGTGCAACGGTATGTAGAGAAGATCCATACGGGCATTGCCGATGACAGTAAGAAATTGAGAGATGCCGAATCGCTGATGCAGCGTATCTCCTTTCACCTTACAGGCATGCTCAATAAATCTTGGTACGAAGACCGGCCGGTTCTAGAGCTGACACTGAAGCAACTGAACGAGATTCAGAGAGAACTGATGATGCAGGTCTTCAAGAAATAGAGTGCCGTAAAGGAATCAGAAGTAAATGAGTACGATAAGTCAAAATTCATGCAATAAATTTGCGGCGGGCGGACGAGAGGATGAAGTCTGGCGAACTACAAATCTGGAGGCACATCTTCGCCACTTGCTAAATTTCTTTTATTTGAGACAACGCTTGGTTGAAGTAATCAACGGCTTTCTTCAATCCGTCGGCCGTCCGTTTGTTCCAAAAGTATCGCCCCTTGAGATAATCCTCGTAAGCGTCAGGGTCTATCTTCTTCACGCTTTTCAGCTCGGCTCGCTCCTGAGAAGTCACTTCAATCCGGATTTGTTCCGCAACAGCCCGCGCAACCTTGTTCTGGAGCGCCAAGGCATCGCTAAGGTTTCCCTCATAGCTATCCGCCCACAGGTGTTTGTCGGCTGGTACCTGGATCAGCTGAGCGGTGATGCGGACCTGCTCGCCGGAGCGGAGCACTGAGCCTTCTACGATCGCGTCTACTTTCAATATTGGCCCACAAGCGGTTTTCAACTATAGGGAGATACGCGATGCGTTCTCAGCTAATCTTTGGGGCTACGGCATACGTTTCAAACCGTTACCTGCTCGTCATGCTTGCCTCGAAGGCGATCCGGAAACTACACAGACCAAACAGTCGCATAGAAGACACGGCGAATGATGCGTTTGCACGCTTCGCTTGTTCCCAGCCCCAAGCAGACGCGCCGCGTCCAGGCAATTTGCAGCAGTTTCCTTGCGTCCCGTGCGCGACGAGAGCTGAAACTCCTTTACTCCGCGCAGACTTGAAGCGCTCCGTGGCGTAAGCCGGTGCTCGGGTCCATCTCCCAATTGCCTCCAGGGAATTGGCGAAGCCTCGAAAGCCCATGAACAACTTCTTCATCTTCCACTGGCACGTCGCGACCGTCCAACCGCGGCGGACGCACCAGGTACATCCGCATCTGCAAATTCCATCTTCGTAAGAGCATCGCTCGACGATATGCACGGAGCTAACTCGTTGACCATCAACTGCTAGGCGGGAAATGAACTGACTATAGGGAGAAAAGCGGCGGTGAATTGCACTCTGACATTCGCCACGTCAGACTCGCCTATCACCGGTTCTCAAACTGAGGCGGGAGAAGGCAGATGAGACGAATTGAATGTACTCCACAAGGCAAACCATCGAATATTTGAGGCGCCGTGCTCATGGCCCCCGCAGGTGGAACTTCCGAGACCAGTGGTCCCGGAGTCCGAGGTTTTGGCAGCACCGTGTTAGCCGCCATGGCTCGAAGGATCGGCATTTCAGAGAGACAGCTTGTGCCGGCGGAGTCCCACTGACATGTAGCTTTCATGAATAAATTCTCCTAGCGAGCAAACTGCGGGAAGAAAGATTTAATCCCGCGACGCGGAATAAATTTGTTCCGTGCCAGTTCTTACCCAATAGAGAAGGAAAAGTTCGTAAATCTCACCGATGGCCGATATGCGCCAAGGGCTGAGGGACGAAGGGCCTGGAAGACGGCTCGCAATTAGGCGCTCACGACATCGCTGATCGGAGCCATCTTCGCACGAATCGTCGCCTAACTGGAGTCGATTAATCCTGGCAGGAGGCCAGGCTTTATGACACGCGAGGAAGTCCGGACGAATCAGGAACATATGTGGCAGGCACTCTCCGGGGAGCAGTCCGTGACTCTCACGCTCGCGGTGGAGATGCTCTTGCGTTGTCATTTATCCCCCTATCAAATCCTTACCAAAACGATGACAGCCCTGGAAGGCTTGCAGCACGATTCCTAAAGGTTAACCCTTCCGTAGAGCACGGACGCCTGCGGCATGGTGCTTCGTTAATGCGTCGAGCCGACGGACCATTCCACAAATTACTTCTTCTTCGATTCGCGGTGCTCGTTCACGATTTTGAGGTACTGGCGGGCGCTGTCGGTAACGATCTCGGGTTTTCCTTCGGCCATGGCCTTGTGGTTGACGAGGTCGGAGCCTACGCCGAGCGCGAAGGCTTCGGCTTCGAGGAACTCTTTGGCGGTACCGAGGGAGACTCCGCCGGTGGGGATCATGTGGATCTGTGGGAAAGGGCCTTTGAGGGCGGTGAGGTACTTGGCTCCGCCCATGGCGCTTGCGGGGAAGACTTTGACGACGTCCGCTCCGGCCTGCCATGCGGTGACGATCTCCGTGGGGGTGAGGGCTCCGGGGAGAACGGCGATGGAGTAGCGATGGCACATCTCGATGGTCTTGAGGTTGAGCGCGGGGCTGACTACGAATTTTGCTCCTTCGAGGATGCACATGCGGGCGGTCTCGGGGTCGAGGACAGTGCCGGCGCCGATGAGGATGTCGGGGCGCTGCTCGCTGAGTTTGCGCATGACCTCGATGGCTCCGGGGACGGTCATGGTGATTTCGAGGACGGTGACTCCGCCGTCGGCTATGGCTCCGGCGATGGCCAGGGCTTTGTCTACGGAGTCGGCGCGGAGGACGGGGACGAGGCCAATGGTTTGGAGGGATTGGAGGACTTCGTGTTTTTGCATTTTGGGGCTCCCTGAATAAATGTGGCAGTCCAAACGAAATGCGGGGATCCTTCACTTCGTTCAGGATGACGGCTTCTAAAGAGTAATAGTTATCAACGAAAAGTGGTGGGTGGTTTTAGGTCGGATTCTTGGAATGGGGTTATCGGTTTGCCCCAGTCTTCGCTTAGGTCTTGCCATAGTGGATTGGTGGAGATGATTAGTTCGAGTTTTTTTGTTCGGAGCCAGCCCTTGAGTTGTTTTTCGCGTTGGATGGCTGCAGTAATGGTGGTGAAGCGTTCGAAGTACACGAGCTTGTCGATGTTGTATTTTGCTGTGTGGGATTCGGGGTTGATTTTGGATTTGTGTTCGGTGATTCGGTGCATCAGGTCTGTGGTTACGCCTATATAGAGTTTCTTGAAGCTGCTTGCGAGGATGTAGGCGTACGCGACTTGGTCGGGGTTCATCGGTCTTTGGTCCGGTGGCGCTGCAACTACAAATGCGGGGATCCTTCACTTCGTTCAGGATGACGGCTTCTGACGGTGGTGGTGTAATCCATGTGCTGCCGGTGTGACAGGCGGCGTTGCGGTAAACGCCGGATGAGCGGTTAGCGTTGGACGCGGGCACCGCCGCCTTTCATGATGCGCTGGACTTCGTCGAAGGTGGCCATTGTGGTGTCGCCGGGGGTGGTCATGGCAAGGGCTCCGTGGGCGCAACCGCAGTTGACGGCCCAGTCAGGGCCTTTGTCGGTGAGGAAGCCGTAGATGAGGCCGGAGGCGAAGGAGTCGCCGCCGCCTACGCGGTCGAAGATTTCGAGGTCGGGCATGGGGCGGGCTTCGTGGAATTTGCCTTCGTAGTAGCAGATAGCTCCCCAGTCGTTGACTGTGGCGGTTTTGGCGTGGCGAAGGGTGGTGGCGACGACTTTGAAGTTGGGGAAGGTGGCTACGGCCTTCTCAATCATCTTGCGGAAGTTGGCGGAGTCGAGTTCGCCGAGGTGATCTTCGGTGCCTTCGACCTCAAAGCCTAGCGCGGCGGTGAAGTCTTCTTCGTTGCCGATCATGACGTCGACGTAGGAGGCAAGTTCGCGGTTGACTTCGGTAGCGCGGGCTTTGCCGCCGATGGATTTCCAGAGGGAGTCGCGGTAGTTGAGGTCGTAGCTGATGATGGTGCCGTGCTTGCGTGCGGCGATCATGGCTTCTTTGGCAACTTCAGGCGTGGTCTCTGAGAGGGCGCAGAAGATGCCGCCGGTGTGGAACCAGCGAGCGCCTGCGTTGCCGAAGATCTCTTCCCAGTCGATCTGGCCGGGTTTGAGCTGGCTGACGGCGGTGTGGCCGCGGTCGGAGCAGCCGAGGGCGGCACGGACGCCGAAGCCGCGCTCGGTGAAGTTGAGGCCGTTGCGCGTGGTGCGGCCTACGCCGTCGTACTTGGCCCAGACGAGGTGCGACTGGTCGACTCCGCCCTGGAGCATGAGGTCTTCGAGGAGACGGCCGATGGGGTTGTCGGCGAGTGCGGTGACGATGGCGGTCTTGAGACCGAAGCAGCGGCGGAGGCCTCGGGCTACGTTGTACTCGCCGCCGCCCTCCCATACGTCGAAGCGGCGAGCGGTGGCTACGCGGACGTCGCCGGGATCGAGGCGGAGCATGACTTCGCCGAGGGAGACTTCGTCCCATTTGCATTTGTCTTTGGGGCGGATTACGAGGCTCTTATTTTCGCTTGCGGACTTCGTCACGGGCTTTCCCTTCCTGGGGATGGAATTCTAATGGGTTTCGGATAGAGGTGTCGGCACGCCGGGCAAAATGCGGGGATCCTTCACTTCGTTCAGGATGACGACTTCAAAAAGTAGCTTTCGTCACGGGCTTCCCTTCCTGGGATCGAAATTCTAATTCCTGATGGGGTACAGGCGCTTCGACGGAATGCGGGGATCCTTCACTCCGTTCAGGATGACGGCTGCTAAAGATATCGTGTCTAACGACCCCAAAAAGTTGAGGTTTCTATCGGAGGTCGGCGATTGTGACGGGGTCCATGTCGTCGTAGGCCTGGTTTTCGCCGCCCATGCCCCAGCAGAAGCCGTAGTTCTTGGTGCCTACGCCTGCGTGAATGGACCAGCCGGGAGAGACTACTACTTCTTTGTCGGCGATGACCAGGTGGCTGGTTGCGTCGGGTGGTCCCATGAGGTGCAGGACGCGGTGGGCGGGATCGACATCGAAGTAGAAGTAGACCTCGCTGCGGCGCATATGGGTGTGGGGCTGGCATGGTGTTCCAGTTGCTGCCGACCGCGAGCAGGGTGAAGCCCATGACGAGCTGGCAGCTCTTGATGCCGTCCTTGTAGATGGCTTTGTAGATGGTGCGCTTGTTGCAGGTTTCGAGGCTGCCGAGTTCGAGGCCCTTGAGGTCTTTGAATTTGACCATCGCTGTGGGGTATTCGGCGTGCGCGGGGTAGCTGAGGAGGTAGAAGTTGGCGGGATTCTTTCCGTCTTTGCTGGAGAAGACGACGTCGCGGCTGCCACGTCCGACGTAGAGGCAGTCGAGCTTTTCGAGGTCGAAGGATTTGCCGTCGACGACGACGGTGCCGGGGCCGCCGACGTTGAAGACGCCGAGTTCGCGGCGCTCGAGGAAGTATTCGGCGCGGAGTTCGGGCTCGGTTTCGAGCTGGAGCTCTTCGCTGACGGGGACGGCGGAGCCGATGACGGTGCGGTCGAGATCGACGTAGGCGAATTCGATCTCGCCGGGTTGGAAGAGGCCTTCGAGAAGGAAGGTTTCGCGCAGTTCATCGGTGTTCATCATCTCGTAGCGAACTGCGTCCGCCATTTGGTAAAGCCGCATTCTTTTCTCCTTAAAATGTGCGTCTCCAGTATAGCGATTGAAGAGTTTGTGTTGGGCGCCGCGGCGAATGGAAAGTTGCGCCTGCTAAGGTTTCCAGACTGCCGAATAGAGCCGGATGAAGTTAGCGTGAGGTGCGGGAGTCGGGTTAGACTTTTGCATGGTCAAAGATCAATCTCGCCGCAACTTTCTGCGCACGGCCCCACTGGCCGCTGCTGTGACTCTTCCGCTTGCTGAGACGATGCTTCATGCTTCCGGTTTGGGAGCTGGGGCGCAGGGCTCGACTAACTCGACGGAGCCGTTTGAGGTGATCCGAGGCGAGAAGCTGGCAGAGTTTATCAAGACTCTTCAGGTCAAGCCCGGGAATGAGAATTTGTATGCGTCGCAGAAGCTGCCGTTTTCTGTGGTGCTGACAACGGAAGAGAAGAAGAGTGGGAAGGAGTTTGAGTACCACGAGGGGCGCGACCATGTGTTCCACATTCTTGATGGGACGACGAAGTATGAGTTGGGTGGAACGCCGAAGGGTGCACACAGCACGAAGGCGGGCGAGTGGCTGGCTCCTGAGTCGGAGGGTGCGACGACGCTGACGTTGAACAAGGGCGACATGCTGGTGATTCCGCGTGGGACTCCGCATAAGCGAACGACCGATGCGAGCGTGACGCTGATTCTGATCTCGATTGAGGGGCAGGCGAAGGCTTAGGCTCGCGGCGAGTTTGATTGCTACGGGTTCGGCGGGTAGAGTGGGCTAATCATGTCTAAAAATATTCTGGATACGTTTCGTCTCGACGGTAAGGTTGCGCTGGTTACGGGTTCGGCGAGTGGTTTAGGGGCCGCGATTGCGGTTGGACTGGCGCAGGCGGGGGCTGCGGTGGCCTGCCATGGGAATCGGCGGGCTGCTACGGAGACTGCAGAGGCGATTGGCGGGAGTGCGGCGGCGTTTCGCGCGGATCTCTCTTCGACTACCGGGGCGGAGGATCTTTTTTCGCAGGTCAAGGCGAAGTTCGGGCGCGTGGATATTCTCATCAACAACGCCGGGACAATTCTGCGGGCGGCTGCAGAGGAGGTGACGCTTGCGGATTGGCAGCAGGTGTTGCAGGTGAATCTGACGAGCGTGTTTCAGCTTTCGCAGCTTGCGGCGCGCGATATGATTCCGCGCGGTGGCCTTGGGGTGAATTGCGGGAAGATCGTGAATATCGCTTCGCTGCTGAGTTTTCAGGGCGGGATTCGCGTGCCGGCTTATGCGGCGAGCAAGGGCGGCGTGGCACAACTGACGAAGGCGCTGGCGAATGAGTGGGCGCCGAAGGGGATTCAGGTGAACGCGATCGCGCCGGGGTACTTCGCGACGACAAACACGGAGGCTCTGCAGGCGGATGAGACGAGGAACCGGCAGATTCTGGAGCGCATTCCTGCGGCTCGGTGGGGTCAGCCGGAGGATTTGGCCGGGGCGGCGCTGTTTTTGAGTTCGCCGGCGAGCGACTATGTGACGGGGACCGTGCTGACGGTGGATGGCGGATGGATGGGGCGGTAGCTCTGTTTGTGGGTGCGATGCATCCAAGGTGAGAGGAGAACAACTATGCCGCAAAGTGTTCACGATCGTGCTGCTGAATTTCATAATAAGGCTGCTCATGCTCATCAGGCCGCAGCAACGGCCCATGGGAAGGGCGACCATCTGACTGCACATGAGTTGTCCCAGCAGGCGCATGAGTATTCGAAGAAGGCATTTGAACACTCGCAGGAAGCAATGCGGGAGGGCTCGCAGAAAAAATGACGCTGCGAGTTCCTTACGACGAGCTTTACGGTGCGCTGCGCAGGGCGATGGAGGGGCTCGGCCTGAAGGGCGAGCGGGCGGAGTTGTGCGCGCGTTTGTTTGCGGAGACAACGCAGAGACGGGGTCTATACGCATGGGCTGAACCGGTTTCCGCGATTCGTCGAGACGGTGAAGAACGGGAGCGTGAAGGTCGACGCAGAGCCGGTGAAGATTGCGGGGATGGGGGCGATTGAGCGGTGGGATGGGCGCTCGGGCGTGGGAAATTTGAATGCGTGGGCTTCGATGGAACGCGCGATGGAGTTGGCGAAGTCGCATGGCATCGGCGGCGTGGCGCTGGCGAATACGAACCACTGGATGCGCGGCGGAAGTTACGGTTGGCAGGCTGCGGCGCAGGGGATGTTCGCGATCTGCTGGACGAATACGCTGGCGAATCTTCCGGCGTGGGGGGCAAAGTCGCCTTCGCTGGGGAATAATCCGTTGGTGTTTGCGGTGCCTCGCGCGGACGGACATGTGGTTCTGGATATGGCGATGTCGCAGTTTTCTTATGGGTCGCTGGAGGGTTACAGCAAACGCGGACAGCCGTTGCCGGTGGATGGTGGATTTGATTCGGCTGGGAATCTGACGAAGGATGCGGCGGCGATTGAGGCTTCGCAACGGGCGTTGCCGATTGGGTACTGGAAGGGGTCGGGGCTTTCGCTCGTGTTGGATATGATGGCGGCGATGCTTGCGGGTGGAAAGGCAACGTACGAGATTCCGCGGGAGCCGGTGCGCGAAACGGGATCGTCACAGATTTTTCTGGCGATTGATCCCGGTTCGGTCGGGAGCGCGGAGGAGATGAACCGGATTGCGGATGGGATCATCGATTTTCTTCATCAGGCGGCGCCGGTAGACCCTGGGAAACCAGTGCGGTATCCGGGAGAGCAGACGGTGCAGCTTCGTGACGAGAATATGCGGCTGGGGGTACCGGTCGATCCGGGGATTTGGCAGCGGATCAGTGCGCAGTCATGAGCATTTTTTGCAATTCCTGCAAAACGTGTGGTTCATGCGATGAGCGATGATCATGCAACAGCTGCCCGCAAGGGTGATCGCAACTTCGGACGCGTGAGAAGGCAGTAAATCACCAAAGTACGCGCCGCAGCAGATCAGCAGTAGCCCAAGTAACACTGCTGCGAGCACACGTTTCCTCCTGTGCGTACGGTATCCAAAGCCGGTCGCCAGCGCACCTACGATCGTCACGAAGACGGCGAGCAGTCGGTGGGTATGCTCTTCCGAAGGCAGGAAGTGAGAGGATACAGCGGACAAAGAGAGGACAACCGGGGTTGCGACGCAGTGCACAAAACACAGCGTCGAGGTGACAATCCCCACCCTATCCAGATGTTCCGCACACAGCTCTCGAATTTGGGCCAAAGCTGGACTCCTCGTTGCGTCGAGCAACGGGTGAGGACTTGCAACAGTTCATGACATTGACGGCGTGACAAAGCGCGCCGCGACATAAGATCTTTATGTCTGGCGCGCTTTCTGGTGTTCGGTGGCTAGAAGTGGAAGCCCAGCTCCGCCGTCATCGCGCGGGGCGTGACGTAATGGGTTCCGCTGAAGGTGGAGAGGAAGTTGTAGAGTGCGTACTTGTTGGTGATGTTGACGGCGGTCAGGCGGAGGCTCCATTTGTAGCGGTCGCCGCTGAACAGGTTGTCCTGGCCAACAGAGGCGTCGAACAGGCTCCGTTCCGCAATGCGCGGAGGATTGTGATCGTCGTTTTCCGTGTTTGGTGCAGGGATGGAAACGAGCTTCGACGTGAGTTGCGAGGCAAGGCAGGATCCTCCGGGTATTCCAACGAACGGAGTTGCCTTGATGCCATTGCACGTCAGGCCGGCCTGGAACTGCTCATCAGGAGTCAAGCCACTTACGTTGATCGCTGGTTGGCCAGTGGCTGGATCGATGAATGAGAACGGGATGCACAGGCTGTTTGGATCCGAACCATTGCTGTAGCACGGCACCGAGCCGGCGGTTAGGCCGCTGTCGAACCGCCAGTTGAAACCTACCCACGGAGAATGCTTGCCGGGAATCTGATACTGGAGGTGCGTGGTCTGGTTGTAACGCTCATCGTGGTCGATGCGGAAGGGAAATCCACTCTGCCCAACGGTAGCGCCAGCGCCCGCGACCTGCGGGGGAAAGAACCTTGCCGCCACGGACGACATGACGACGAACGCCGAAAGGTTGTGGAAGTTCGGGACGTCAGCACGTAGCGCGAAGCCCGGGATTTTGGAGTTGTGCCAGTCGATGGGGAACGTGATGGGCGTATTGCCGAGGACGCTGAAGTCGAAGGCGTTGTGGGTGTACTTCCAGATGTAGTCGCCGCTGATCACGAGGTTCTTGCCGAAGGCCTGTTGGAGGCCGGCATGAAACTCGTTGCGGAAGCCGGGCTCCAAATTGCCTGAGACGCCGGGCGTGCAGAGCAGAAGCGGAGAGAGCACTGGGTTGAGGCATCCCTGGCTGGAGAGCACGAGGTTCTCGTTGAAGGGCGACTCAAGCGTTCGCGCATACGATGCCCGCAGGACGGTGTTGGTCTGCTTCACGGTATACGCAAGACCTACACGCGGCTCTGCCTGACGCGCGATCGCCAACCCGTTGTAGAGGTCTCCGCGTATCCCGAGGTTGAAGAGCCAGTTTCCAGTTTTGATCTGGTCCTGAGCGTAGAGAGCAAGTTCCTTCACATCGGTACGACCGATGAAGTTGAAGTAGCCACCGCCGCGTGTCAGGTCGTAGGGCAGGAGGACAGGGTTGAAGGGTAGCGTTCCGGAGCCGAGGGCCCCTGCCAGATTGCCATCATTTGGCACAAAGCCCGCAGCCGCGCACTGAGAAGGATCCGTGAATCCGTTCACTGGATTGGCCGAGCTGTCGGTACAGGGCGAGTTAAAGGTGTTAGAGACAAGACTCAACGTGTCGTTTTCACGAAGGAAGGTCTGCGAGTAGGTAGCGCCCACCTTGATGTTGTTGATGCCATGCACGTAAGAGAAGTCAGTGCGCGCCCCGGCGTTGGTGAGGGAGCGATCCTGCCCGATGGTCTGATTCTGCAGATTCGGTGGTCCGAGGTCGGCGAGAGGATTGTTGCTGGGATAGTAGTTGTACTGGTCTTTGCGGACGTAGAGGCCGAAGTTGAAGACTGAGTCGTTGCCAATGATATGGGTGTAGCTGGGGGCGATGTTGAAGGTGCCGATCTTCGAGCGCTGATCGGTATTGCCTACGTTGCCAAAGACTGGATTGGCGCCTGAGCCTCCGCTGACGACGTTCTGGACGTTGAGGTTGTCGTAAGCGTTCGGCGTCTGGAACCAGGAGCGGCTGTAGTTGAGATTGAAGTGAACAGAGTCAGCGGAGCTGAGTTGACGATCGATGCGATCGAAGATGTTGATCTCGTTACCCTTGTCGTGGAAGACGACGAACTCAGGCGGGTCGAGGAAGCGACCGGTGTTGAGGCCGTCGACTTCGATAAAGTTGCCCCAGTTTTGTCCGCCGTAGCTCAGGTCAACCGCGCCGGTGGCAGAGCCGAAGGTGCCGTAAGAGGTGGTGACGCTGCCGGTGGGCTTGGTCACGCCCTGGCCGGAGCGGGTGGTGACCTGGATGACGAGGCTGGTCTTGCCGCCAAACTCGGCGGGTGGCGCTCCGGAGATAACTTCGAGCGACTGGACGGAGTTCGAAGGAAGCTGATTGGAGAAGACCTTGCTTTGCTGATCGGTGATGGGCTGCCCGTCAATGGAGAAGGAGTTGGAGGCGTGATCGCCGAGGCCGTGGAAGAGTCCGTTGGAGTCGGCCGCGACACCGGGCGAGGAGAGGGTGACGAGCGAGCTGAGCGAGGACGACTGGCTCTCGAGCGGCAGCTTGTCGAAGGAGCCGCGATCGATGTCCGTGTGGAAGGTTGAGTCGGACTCCAGCAGATCGGTGGCAGTGACGTTGACGACCGTGGACGACTCGCCGACGGTCAGGATGGGTTTGATCGCCACTGGGACAGTAGATCGGACATCGACATCCTCCGAGTGAGAGGCGAAGCCGGTCGCCGAAACGACAAGGTGATACGGATTGAGCGGTATGTTGGTGAACTGAAAGTGGCCGGCGCTGTCGGACGTGGTCGACTTGCTATAGCCGCTGACCGGGTTTTCAATTTTGATCGTCGACCCGGGCACAACCGCGCCAGTTGGATCCGTGACTGTGCCGGAGATAGTGCCCCCGTTGCCGGCAGATTGAGCGAACAGAGCGGAGACGCCTGCGAAGAGAAATGATACGAGTAAAGCGAAGATGACCCGTCGATTCGACGTGTGCATACACAACCCCCTTGAGTAATAACCTGTTTTTTTTTGACGATGGCCTAAGCGGAGGCGGCGTCAACAGGCGGGGGTCGGGTGAAGAGCGCAAATGTCGAGAGGACGTGGGTTCGCACCGGCAGAACGACTGCCTCGACGAACGATACGACGGGAGTGACGTGGAGCGTAACCGACGGAGTTGCAACCTGAACGGCTGCGTGCGCAGTAAGACAGAGAGCGCAATCGGTGTGCGAGATATCCCCGGTCGGGTGAACGTGGACAGCCTGAATCGTGCCAACGGCCAAAACCAGAGTGATGCAAATCAGGGAGAGCAGGAGTCTCCATGGGCTGTGCAAACTCGATTTTGAGGCAGGCCGGTTCATGTTAAATCTAATATATCGCAGGACTAAAGCCTTTGACGAACGCGGCGGTAGTTTAGTTGCGCTGGTGATCGGCGTGCGTGGCAAGCTGCAGTGACTACAAGAGTTGCAGTCGAATCTTTTTTGCGCCGCGATCGACCATGGTGATGCGGAAGCTGCGAACCTGGCCGACGCGAGCAGGTTCTGTCTTGGATTCGGCGGTCGATGGGCCGTTTTTCCAGCGTGCCGCCAGCATGGAACCGAGCGACGACAGATCGACTGCGTTGGTCTGCGGCGACTGTTGCGGAGCACCCTCGAGGACGAGTCGCGCGATTGCGTGGATGCCGTCGCCGAGTTCGACAGTTCCCTGCTCGCCCGAGATTTCGACGAGACGGCCGCTGACGACCTTGCCGATTTTCTGTTCGGCGATGAACTCGTCGAGCCCGGTGGGAACGAGTTGTTTCATGCTGAGCTTGATCTGGCGCTTCTCTTTGTCGACTTCGAGGACCTTGGCCTTGACGACCTGACCGACGCGAAGGACATCCTGTGGGCGCTCGATGCGTTTCTCGGCGCTGATCTCGCTGACATGAATCATGCCTTCAATACCTTCGGCGAGCTGCACGAATGCGCCGAACTTGGTGAAGCTGGTGATGGGACCTTCCACCTCGGAGCCTGCGGGAAACTTTTGGGATGCGTCGGCCCAGGGATCGCCGAGGGTCTGCTTGAGGCCGAGCGAGATGCGGCGCTCTGTGGGATTAACACCGAGGATCATGACTTCGACGACATCGCCGGCCTTCACCATGTCGCCGGGCTTGCGAACTTTTTTGGCCCACGACATCTCGGAGAGATGGACCATGCCTTCGACGCCGGGCTCGAGTTCGACGAAGGCGCCGAAGTCGGTAACGCGCGTGACTTTGCCGCGGATGCGCTCGCCGACGGTGTATTTGCCGGGGACAGCGTCCCACGGGTGCGGCTGGAGTTGCTTGAGGCCGAGCGAGATGCGCTTGCCGGAGGGCTCGATTTTGAGAACCTTCGCGTCGATCTGCTGGCCCACGGTGAGGATGTCGGCGGGTTTTTCGACGCGGCTCCATGCGATGTCGCCGATGTGGAGGAGGCCGTCGACGCCGCCGATGTCGATGAAGGCACCGTAGTCGGTAAGGCTGCGCACGGTGCCGGAGACGACGTCGCCCTCTTGAATTTGCGAGTAGCGCTGTTCCTTGTTGGAGCGCTGCTCTTCTTCGACGACGGCGCGGCGATCGACGACAACATCTTCTTCGGTTGCGTCGAGCTTGATGATGCGGCAGCGAATCTCCTGGCCGACGAGTTTTTCCATCTCGGCTGCATCGCGGGCGCCACTGCGCGAGCCGGGCATGAAGGCGCGCACGCCGACATCGACGCTGAGGCCTCCTTTGACGACGGCGGTGACGGTGCCGGCGATGATCGCCTTGTCGGCGAAGGCCTGCTCGAGGGCGGTCCAATCCTTGGGCTGCTCTTCGCGCAGACGCGAGAGCTCGTAGTAGCCCTCTTCGTTGCGGCCTTTCACGGAAACCAGAAGCTTCGTGCCGGACTCGACCTTTTCGCCTGCGCCTTCGAAGAGAGAGAGCGGCAGAATGCCTTCGGATTTGAAGCCGATGTCGACGAGCACGGAGTCCACGGTCACGGCAACGACGGTTCCCGAGATCTGTCTGCCGCCTTCGCCGGCTCGCCGCGAATGGGTTCGCTCAAACTGCGAGAGCAGTGCGCCGAAGGATTCGGTGGATTCGGTTGTTTCGACGGCCTCGACGGCGGGATTGTTCTCGGGGGTGTTCTCGTTCGACATGAAAAACTGAGTGCCTCGTTCCTGCGTGATTGTGGCTAGAATATCACCGCGACCACGATGATTTCTGGAGTTACCGTGTTGAGCAGTGGCGCGATTTGGTTCGTTGCGAAGTATTTTCTGGCTTAGCCTGTTCTCATGGCTCACCCTTCTGTCCGGCTAAGTCGATTGGTTGGAGTTGCGGCTTTGCTCTTTCTGCTGACCGTCGGGTTCGCGTGGGGCGGTCAGAAAGTTGCTTCCGAGGCAATCGTCGTTACTCCCGATTCGTTGGAAAATGGGTCTCCATTTCTTCTGACGGTCTCGCTGCAAGAGGCGGCGACGGCAGTGACGGGCAACTGGCAGGGTCATCCGGTGGAGTTTTTCTCAAGCACCGATCACCACACATGGTTTGCGATTGCCGGAGTGGACGTCGAGGTTGTTCCCGGCACTTATCCGCTGACAGTGCAAATCAGCAGCGTGCGCGGGGCCCAGACTTTGCATAAGGATTTGACGGTAGGCGAAGCGGCTTATACAAAGGTGCCGCTGACGGTGCCGGATAAATTTGTCGAGCCGGATGCGGCCGCTCTGAAGAAGATTGCGGCGGACAAGGTCGTGAAGGACAAAGCCTTTGCGAACTCGGCGACGACTCCGCAGTGGAGCGGCAACTTTGTGCCTCCGCTTCACCTTGCGCCACAGTCGGATTCATTTGGCAATCAGCGGCTGTTCAATGGAAAGCTTGCAAGCGTGCACCGCGGGCTGGACTATCACGCGAAGATGAGCACGCCGGTGGCTGCGATCAACTCGGGCCGCGTTGTGCTGGCGAGGCCGCTCTATTTTGAGGGCGGCTGTGTTGTGATTGACCACGGACTTGGGTTGATGAGCGTGTATATGCATCTGTCGAAGTTTCAGGTAAAGGCGGGACAGAAGGTTCGCAAGGGCCAGGTCATTGCGTTGAGCGGCGCCTCAGGACGCGCGACGGGACCGCACCTGCATCTCGGCGTGCGGTGGCAGGGGAGCTATCTCGATCCGGCGAAGCTGTTTGAGATTAAGTTGCCGCCGGTTCGGCAAAGCCGCTAAGGAAGCGGTTTGGGAGTCGCTTTATCCTCTTCGAGTTCGGTGCCGAAGAGTTTGCGCAGTGGTCGCTGGATCGCTCGCAGAAGAGAGCGTGCGGTGAGGAATATCCCCAGCAGCGCGAGGATGGCTATAACCGCTGCCGTGATGGGGTGATGGGTCGCGAACCACGTCAGGCCGATGGCTGCGGCGTCTTCGGTGGTGCTGAGGGCGATGTTGGAGACGGGCTCCGGACTTGGCGTGACGGCGGTTCGCAGTGCGGTCTTCGATCCGTGAGCGGCAAGTGCGACTGCGGCGCCTATTGCCGTCGCGATGATCTGCATCTGCGGCGTCAACTGCGAGCTGGCGTGATAGGCCACGAGCGCCGCGATAGGGACGCGGATGACGGTGTGGAGCGCGTTCCAGACGACGTCGAAGCCGGGAATCTTGTCCGCGACGAATTCCATCGCGAACATGATTCCGCAGACGACGAGAACCCAGGTGTGGCCGAGCGAGTCGAGACCCGGCGGAAGCGCAACCCACTGCGTGCGTGCGAGAATGCCGAGCGTCAAGACGGTGGCATAGATATTCAGTCCCGCCGCAAAGCTCGCAGCGATAATAAGCGCCGTGATGTTGGCCGGGCTGAAGTTCATTTGGC
This sequence comes from uncultured Acidobacteriaceae bacterium, assembly GCA_963841335.1. Lineage (GTDB taxonomy): Bacteria > Acidobacteriota > Terriglobia > Terriglobales > Acidobacteriaceae > Edaphobacter. Next base: position 1,390,857 of record CAWJCF010000002.1, read on the forward strand.
TGGAATTCTACGCCTTCCGTCGGACGAATTCGCGGCAAAACGCTGGAGAATCGCCCCTACCTTCGGACAGCGCGCTTAACCTGCGCGTATTGCAGCAGGATGAACTGGTCGGTCATGCCGGCGATGTAATCAGCCACCACGCGGGCCAGACCTTCGTTGCGTACCTCGTCGAAGTGGCCGGTGGGAAGTTCTTCAGGGTCGTTTACCCAGTGATCGAAGAGCGCCGTGACTACCTCTTCGGCCTTGTCGTGTTCGATCTCGAGCGGACCGCAGGTGTAGAGCGTGTCGTAGAGATAGCGCTTCTCCTGCAGGCGCTCGGCCTCGACCTGAGGAGAGAACTGCGCCAGACGCGCAGGATGCCGGCGGATATCTTCGAGGGTCTCGGCACCGAGGGCGAGCACGTTGCGACCAGTGGTCTCGATGAGGTCGTCGGTGAGATTGTTCTGCATCAACTGCAGCGCCTCGTTGAAGAGATACTTTTCGTCGACTCCGGCGTGCTCCTGCTCGACCTTTCGGTAACAGCGGCCGAGGACCTGAACATGTTCGCGAATATGGCCGATCTCGAGCAGACCGGACTCTACCCCGTCATCGAGGTCCGCCGTGAGATAGGCGATCTCATCAGCGAGATCGATCAACTGGGCTTCGAGCGGAGGCCGCTGGTCGAGAAGATATTCAGCGAGCTCAGGATGCTCGTCTGCCCGATAGTCGCGCGAGTGTTTGATGATGCCCTCGCGCACGCCAAGCGTCAGATTGAGTCCGCGATGCGCGGCGTACCGCTGCTCGAAGTGTTCGACGATGCGGAGCGCGTGGAGATTGTGGTCGAAGCGCCGGCCGTGACGACTCAGACAGCGGTCGAGGGCGCGCTCGCCTGCGTGGCCAAAGGGGGGATGCCCGATGTCGTGGACGAGTGCGAGCGTCTCTGCGAGGTCTTCGTTGAGATGAAGCGCGCTGGCGGTGGCGCGGGCGATCTCGGCAACCTCGATGGTGTGAGTAAGGCGGCTGCGAAAGTGATCCGACGCACGGCTGGTGAAAACTTGCGTCTTGCCCGCAAGCCGGCGGAAGGCGCGCGCCTGCACCACGCGTTCGCGGTCGCGCTGGAAGGGAGTGCGCGAGGGGCGAAACGGCGCAGGATAGACGCGGGTCAAAAGAGGATCGCCGGGGTCCCCAGCGACCGCGCATCGATGGAGATCGAATGCCATAGTCAGCTTTAAGTGTAACGGCAGCGGCAAGTTGAAGTGCCGGATGGAGGGACGCGAAGCTACTTAGCCGATACCTTGGCGAGCTTCACTCGGGCGTTTTCGAGCTTATGCTGCACCTTGGCCACGTCGCCCGGATCGGCGTCGGCGGGCAAAGAGCGAGCATACTCGGTCATCGACCGCTCCCATTGCGCAACGGCCATCTTAAGGTTGCCGGTCTTCTCATAGACCTCGCCGAGATGGTCGTGAACCGTGGGATCGGTATTGATGCGCTCGTTGGCCTTGCGCAGATTCTCTTCGGCAAGCGCGTACTGGCCTTGCTTGTAGTACACCCAGCCGAGAGAGTCGAGAAATGCCCCGTTCTGCGGATCGAGCTCAACCGCCTTGCGAATCATCACCAGCGCCTCTGGCAAACGCACACCACGATCGGCGAGCATGTATCCGAGATAGTTCAGCACGGTCGGATTCTGAGGATCGATCTCGAGGGCCTTGTGGAACTGCGCCTCGGCCTCGTCATAAAGCTTCTGGTGGTCGTAGAGCGAGCCGCGCAGAAAATAAACGTAGAGCCTTTCGTCGGGCTTGGTTGCCAGGGCTTCGGCGGCATTCAACTCCGTCGAGGCGTCCTGCCAGCGCTTCAACCGCGTGTAGATCGTCGCCAGCGCAAGATGCGAGTCGCGCTCGTCGGTTGTGCCCTTCGTGGCGGCGAGCTGCGCCTTGGCCAACGCGACTCCCTGATCAACCTGGCCGGTGTCGGCGAGTTGTCCGGCATACATCAACTGGACCGCGTGGTCGTTCGGCAGCGCTTTGGCGGCTTCGGCAGCAACAGCAGTCGATTCCTTCCACTGGTGCGCGTCACGGTAGGCGTCCACCTGGCCGGAGTAGCCGTTCTTGAGATAATCGCCACCGAGCGCCATCAACTTTTTGTAGGTGGCAACGGCTTCCGTGGTCTTGTTCTCTTCGCGGTAGATGATCGCCAAGCGGTCGAGGAAGATGGAGCGATTCTGCTTCTCTCCATCCGAGTACTTTCCATCGGCGCGCTCGGTATCCGCTACCAGCTTGGTCAGAACACCGATCGCATCGTCATAGCGGCCAAGCGAATCGTAGAGCAGCGCCTCGTTGTAGGTCAGCTCGAGCGAATCGGGTGCCAGCGGCTTCGCCTTGTCGAGCGTCTTCAGCGCGTCTTCGTAGTTTCCCTGCCGCCGCTGAATCTCGGAGATGCGAATTTGCGACTGAGCGTCCTGCGGCTCAGCGGCCACGATGCCGTTCAGCACCTTCAGAGCCTCGTCCAACTGGCCATCGGCAAGCAGAGCGTTGGCCAAGCCGCGCTCGGTGTCGAGATTGTCGGGGTCGAGATCGAGCGAGCGGCGATAGGCGGCCACCGCGCTCTTATTGTCCTTCAACTGCTCGTAGCTGGCGCCAAGGGCAAACTCGATTCGCGAGGTACGATCGTCGACCGGAATAGCGTTGAGTACTTCTGCCGCGCGCTTTGCGTCACCCTGCTCGCTGTAGAGACGCGCCATGTTGAGCGCAACCTCTTCCGAGCTGGCATCGATGCTCTGCGCGAGTTTGAACTGCACCTCCGCCTTGGCCGAGTCGTGGTTGAGTCCGTAGAGTTGACCGAGAAGCAGATGCGTCTCAACATCCTGGGGCTTCAACTGCGCGAGCTTTTCGTACTCGCCAATCGCGAGCTGCAGCATCTGGCCCGATTGCGGGCTCTGCATATCGCCGAGCGAGCGAAGGTAGACCTTGCCGAGCAATTCGTGCGCTTCAATATCCTTGGGGTCTTTGGTGACCTGATCCTGGGCGGCGGTGACGGCCTCGCGAATGCGGCCAATCTTGAAGTACAGGTCGGCCAACCCATCCTGCAGCAGCTTGGAGTTGGGATCGGCATCGAGGGCGAGCTTGTACTGTTCAACCGCCTGCGTCGCGTAGTCAGAACGGCCGGCGTTGACAGCCATATCTTCGTAGAGTCGCGCCAGCCCGTAGTGATAATACGAGGCTGCGCGGTCAGGCTCCGTCGTCGAAGCAGACGGTTTCGCCGAGGCTGCAGGAGCCTGGGCCGCCATCGTATGTGCCGCGAAGATAAGCGCAGCAACGGGAATCAAGGCTGCGGTACGAAGAGAGGAGGCACGCGAGAGCAAAGTCATTAGATATAGTTTCCTGTGCCGACGGAATAGTAGCCGAAAAGCCATCACAGCCAGACAAGGGTTAGACGATGCCGCTGGCCGATTGGGTGCAGTGCGGCATGGCTCGCCGTTGGCACAGCCTGCACGTGATTATAGCCGCCGCTGCCAAAAAAAAGCAGCACATATCGGTATCGAAAGTGCTATCCGTGGCGGAAGTGCCGGACGCCGGTCAACACCATCGCCACGCCAAGCCGGTCCGCCGCTTCAATGACCTCGGCGTCGCGAACGGAGCCACCGGGTTGGATGATGGCGGTGGCGCCGGCCTCGGCAATGGTCTCCAAGCCATCAGGAAACGGGAAGAAGGCGTCCGAGGCGGCGACGGTGCCCTTGAGCGGCAGCTTGGCCTTCATGGCGCCGAAGCGTGCAGCGTCGACACGGCTCATCTGGCCGGCGCCGATCCCTACCGTCTGGCCGTGGCCTTCGCTGAAGCGGGCGTAGACGATCGCGTTTGATTTGACGTGTTTACAGACTCTCCAGGAGAAGAGCAGAGCACGCATCTCTTCCGGGGTCGGCTTGCGTTTGGTGACAGCGTTGAGCTCGGATTCCGTGATGCGTAGCCGGTCGGCGTCCTGAACCAGCAGGCCGCCCGAGACCTGTTTGAGAATGCGCGGCGTCTCGGCAGGGACAATCTCAATGAGCCGCAGGTTTTTCTTTGCGGAAAAGCGCTCCAAAGCTTCCGGGGTGAAGGAAGGGGCGACGATGGCCTCGACGAAGAGCTTGGCGATCTCGTCAGCGGCCGCAGCGTCGACCTCGCGGTTAACGCCGATGACGCCACCGAAGGCGGAGACCGGATCGGCCTCAAGGGCTCGAAGGTAGGCCTCGACGATGGTCGCGCCGGTGGAGGCTCCGCAGGGGTTGGTGTGCTTGATGATGACGACCGCGGGCTCGTCGAACTCCGTGGCAAGCTCCCAGCAGGCGTCAAGATCGACGATGTTGTTGTAACTAAGCTCTTTGCCCTGAAGCTGCCGTGCGTTCGCGACTCCCTTGCCGCTGCCGTCGGTGTACAGCGCGGCCTTCTGGTGCGGATTTTCCCCGTATCGCAGCGTCTTGGCCAGCGGCTCGATTACGCGGACCGTGGACGGCAGATTCTCCTGCGAGAAGACGGCTGTCCCGGCGGGGGTCTCGATACTTTCAAGCGCGTTTGCGATTCCGACATCGTAAGCGGCAGTCACAGCGAAGGCCGCCTTGGCCAGCCGCCAGCGCGTAGCGAGCGTCAGGCTGCCGGAGTTCGCAGCCATCTCTTCGGCAAGCAGAGGATAGAACGTCGGCGAGGTCACGATGGCCACATCGGCAAAGTTCTTTGCCGCCGAACGCACCATGGACGGGCCCCCGATGTCGATGTTTTCGATGACATCCGCGAACGCGACGCCGGGTCGCTGCGAGGTCTTCTCGAAGGCGTAGAGATTCACCACAACCATGTCGATGGGCTCGATAGCGTGCTCGCTTACCGAGGCCATATGCTCGGCGTTGTCGCGAATGTGCAGGATGCCGCCATGCACCTTCGGGTGCAACGTCTTTACACGCCCATCGAGCATCTCCGGGAAGCCGGTCAGGTCGCTGATATCGCGCACTTTGAGGCCAGCCTCACGCAGCTCACGCGCGGTCCCGCCGGTCGAGACAAGGTCCACACCGAATGACGCCAAAGCTTTAGCGAACTCCACTAAACCGGTCTTGTCGGTGACGGAAAGCAGTGCGCGGCGGATGGGACGAAGGTCGGCAGGCGGGGCAGAGGAAGCAATGCTGTGTTGAGTCATCACTCCTTATTCTAAGCCAGCGAAGAAGTGAGAAAATGGCCGCCGTTACAGCACCGCAGAGCCGGTGAGGGACTTCACTTCCGCCACATCATGCGCGGCGCACCAGCGTTTCAGGCCGTTGGCGATATTCTCCACGGCGCGGGGATCGGCATAGCTCGCAGTGCCAACCTGGACTGCGGTTGCGCCAGCCATCATGAACTCTGCCGCATCTTCGGCACGCACGATTCCGCCCATCCCGACCACTGGAATCTTCACCGCGTTGGAAGCGTCGCGCACCATGCGCACCGCAATCGGTTTAATCGCAGGGCCGGATAGTCCGCCGGTGATGTTGGCAATGCGCGGGCGTCGGGTCTCCACGTCGATCGCGAGCGAAACAAAGGTGTTCACCAGCGAGATGGCGTCGGCGCCACCGTCCTCAGCGATGCGAGCCATCAGGCTGATATCAGTCACGTTGGGCGAGAGCTTCACCATCAGCGGGCGCTGCGATGCAGCCTTCGCCCGCGCTGTCAGCTCCCAGAGCTGCGGCGGATCCGTACCGAAGACCATCCCTCCATGACTCGTGTTGGGGCAGCTAGCGTTGAGCTCGTACATCGCGATTCCGGGCGCGTCGTTGAGAAACGCGATCACCTCGAGGCAGTCGCTGATCGTGAAGCCGAAGACGTTTGCGATGACGACTGTTCCAGTCATCTTCTGCAGCTTCGGCAGCTTCTCAGAGATAAATGCGCGCACGCCCATGTTCTGCAGGCCGATTGCGTTCATCATGCCGGCAGCAGTTTCAATAATCCGCGGCGTGGGGTTGCCCGCCATCGGCTCGAGCGACAGGCCCTTAGTGACGAACCCGCCGATGCGGTCGAGCGAGACGATGTCTTCAAACTCAACCCCGTAGCCGAAGGTTCCGCTGGCCGCGATCACGGGCGAGCGAAACTCGACGCCCGCGACGGTGACACGCATGTCGGGGCCTTTGCCGGACGGAGATTTACCCGGAGCCTGCGCAGTCACTGTGCTGTTTTCCTTCCCATGCTTCCAGTGTAGCGGCTCAGTGCGAACCCGCCGGGGCCGCAGCTGGACGAAGCGCCTCGGTGAGGATTCGACCAATGCTTGCCGAGGGCGCGTTAACGCCAAGGATCGACGCGAAGGTAGGCGCGATATCAACCGGGGCCACTTGCTCGCGGTACATCCCCGGAACAAATTCAGCACCGAAGAAGCCAAGCGGCACGTGCCGATCGTAGCTCCAGGGAGAGAAGTGCGTCGTCTGAATGCCGTTGAGGTACTCCATCTGGTAGGCCGTCGGCACAATCATCACGTACCAGCCGCCATGGTCGGTGTAGCTGTGTGCGATGCGCCTGCCGAACTCCGTATCGGGGACCTTGCCGTCGGCCAGATCGACCTTCGACCGCGTGAAGTAGAGCGAGGGGTCGGCGTCGACACGGCTCTCCTGATACTTGCGCGTCGCCTCGAGCGTGTCGTTGTTATTCGGCGCCTGAGGTGGCGCACCCAGCTTGCGGACTGCGGAAGGCATGGCGTCCACCACGGCTTGCTCCGCTTCCCTCTCGGAAACGTTGCCGAACGTTTCGCCGTTCAGCGCAAGATACGGCAGCTCCTGCGTGGGCATGAAGTAGTGCAGGCCCTTGCCCGGAGAAAAGCGGGCGTTAAGGGTCGCATCAAGTTCCGTCGTGAGGGTATCGAGGTCCAGCCGAGCTGCGGCGATGCCGAGTTTCGCGGCCTCTGTGGGGATCGGAGCGACGCCATGGTCCGCAGTCAGCGCAATCATGACGTTTGCAAGACCCACCTTCTTGTCCAGATAGGTAAAAAAGCTGTCGAGGTCGTGGTCCAGACCAATCACCATCTCGCGCTGGGCGTCCGAATCCGGCCCCATCTGGTGCCCAACAATGTCGTTCGCTGACAAACTCACGGTGAGCACATCCGTCACCTCGTGCTGACCCATCTGCTCGCCTTCGATCAGTGCCCGTGCGAAGTCCAACTCATAGCTGTTGGCGGCGGGCGTGCGGCCCACCAGCGAATAGAACTGCGTCGTGTCCTCCAGCCCCGCCTCCTTCACAGCCTGGGCGATGCGCGGACCCTTGTTGAACTTCGTCGCCCACTCCGGCAGCTTGTCCATGTAGTAAGTCGAGCTGACGAAGCGTCCGGTCGCGTTATCGATCCAGAAGGCGCCACTCGCGCTCTGGCCCGCAGGAAGAATGGCTGCGCGGTCTTTGAGCGAGATTCCAAACAGCTTCGCCTGCCCCTGCGTTGCCAGCCGAACCTCGTCGCCGATCGTCGTCGCCCGCAGATTAATCGGAGAAGCGCCGATGCGCGGATCGTTTGGCGCAGGAGCCGGAGGCGGAAGCAGACGCGGAAGATCGTCGAACGTGCCCACCATACGATAGCGCTCGTCTTCGACCGACGAGATCACGCGGTCGCTATTGCGGCTCACGTCCCACCACTCGTTACCGCCGATGCCGTGGCCGTCGGTGTAGGCGCCAGTGCCAATGGTTGCGTGGCCCGGAGCGGTCTTCGTGTTGGCATAGTCGTAGTAACAGGCGCTGAAGTAGGCTCCCCGTTGGAGGAAGAGATTGAAGCCGTTCGGAGTCTTCAAGGCGTCGCGATACCGCTCCAGGTAATCGCCGCGGAATTGATCGATGACCAGGATGACGACAAGCTTCGGCTTCGCATGATAGGCGTCGGCGCGGGCGGGCGAAACAGGCAGCACAAGGAGCAACGACAACAAGACAACGAAAGGCTTTCGCATCCTGTCAGAATAATCGGAATTTGTTTCGGCCCGATTGCATCATCCGTTTTTCTTGGCGGAAGACGCTAAAATGCAAAGTAATGATTGATTTAGCTTTTGTCCGGGGCAATCTGGCCCTTGTAGAAGAAAAACTGCGCGCCCGCGGCATGGATCCTGCCGCCGCTCTTGGCAACTTCGCCGCCGTCGACCGCGAACGCCGCGACGCCATCACCCAGCTTGAAACGCTCAAAGCTCAGCGCAACAAACTGACCGAGGAGATCGCGAAGCTGCGCAAATCCGGCGGCGACGCCTCCGCCCAGACCGAGCAAACGCGCGTTCTGAAGTCCGAGGTGGAGTCGCTCGAAACCGTCGCGATGACCGCCGACGAGCGTCTCCGCGAAATCATGCAGACGCTGCCTAATCTTCCACAGGACTCCGTCCCCGTCGGCAAGGACGAGCATGGCAATCGCGAAGAAAAAGTCTGGGGCGAGACGCCGAAGTTCGACTTCGCGCCCAAGCCGCACTGGGAACTAGGCGAAGCGCTCGGCATTCTCGACTTCAACCGCGCCGCCAAGATTTCTGGCGCTCGCTTCGTCGTCCACTTTGGCCAGGGAGCACGCCTCGAGCGCGCACTCGCCAACTTCATGCTCGACCTCCACACCCGCGAGCACGGCTACACCGAGGTCCTTCCACCCTCCCTCGTAAACTCCAAATCCCTCTTCGGCACAGGTCAGCTTCCCACCAAGTTCGCGGAAGACCTCTTCCACTGCGACGATAAAGGCCCGTACCAAACCGGCGTCTATCAGGACAACGATCACTGGCTTATCCCCACCGCCGAGGTCCCGGTCACCAACCTCTTCCGCGACGAGACCCTCGAAGACTCCGAACTCCCCATCTCCTTCTGCGCCTACACCCCCTGCTTCCGGGGCGAGGCCGGTTCTTATGGCAAAGATGTGCGCGGGATGATTCGCCAACACCAGTTCCAAAAGGTCGAGCTGGTCAAGTTCGCCACTCCCGAGAAATCAAACCAAGAACACGAGAAACTCACTCGCCACGCCGAAACAGTCCTCGAAAAACTTGGTCTCCCCTACCGCCGCATGTTGCTCTGCACCGGCGACATGGGTTTCTCCTCCTCCAAGACCTACGACCTCGAGGTCTGGCTCCCGGGCCAGAATCTCTACCGAGAGATCTCCTCCTGCTCCAACTTCGAAGCCTTCCAGGCGCGGCGCGCCAACATTCGCTACCGGCCTTCCGGAGCAAAAAAGAGCGAATTTCTCCACACCCTCAACGGCAGCGGGCTCGCCATCGGGCGCACCTATCTCGCCATCCTCGAGAACTACCAGCAGGCCGATGGCACCATCAAAGTCCCCGACGCACTCGTCCCCTACATGAACGGCGACACCATCATCGGCAAGCAATCAGGCAGGAGCTAAGCCATGTTTCAAACCATCCGCAACTACATCTTCTGGTCCTATGAGCGCGGCAGCGTCCAATACGACGTCATGGTCACGCTGATTCTCCTGTTCATGTTCGTCTCGCCATTCTTCATCAACTACAACGACAAACCGGTCGAAACCGTCGCGCTCCACGCCAGCGAAGTTCTGGTCAAAGAAGCAGGCACGTCCGGCGGAAGCAGCCGCTTCATGTACCAGATTCGCACCGACGAGATGGGCGGAGCCAAGACCGATAGCGAAATCCGCGCCGCGATCCTCCGGGTCGTAGAACCTATCTCCGGCGAAGTCTCAATCGATCACTACGAGCCCGTGCGCGACACTCAGGGAAAGATCGTCGCCTACAACGCCTGGGTTCTCCGCTAACACCATCGCGCCGCGCAGCATCCTAATTACCGGGAGCATACGAAGTTTATGGTCATCCACCGCCGTCTCGCCCTGCAGTTTCTACTCTCCGCAACAGTTCTTGCGCTCATTCCAGCGCCCATGCGCGCACAACCCAAGCCCGGCCACCTCGACGAAGTCCTCCGCCAGATGGATGCCGCCAGCGAGAAGTTTCAATCCGCCGAGGCAAACTTCCGCTGGGACCTCTACGACCACCTCGTCAAGGAAACCACCACACAGACGGGCACGATCTACTTCAAGAAGCAGGGGGCTGCCAGCGTGGTGGGCGCAAAGGTCGTGTCACCCAAGATCCAGATTCTCGAGATTCGCAATGGCGTAATTCGTCTCTTCGAGCCCGGCACCGATCATCTGACCGTCGTCAAAAACCAGGCGCAGATCGACAGCTTTCTGACCCTCGGCTTTGGCGCCAGCGGAAAAGACCTCCTGAAGGCGTGGACCGTCTCCGACCTGGGAGACGAGGTCATCGACGGCGTGAAGACGGCCAAGCTGGACCTGGTCCCAAAGGATCCATCCGTCCACAATAATTGCACCCACATGACCATCTGGATCGATCCGGCACGCGGCATTTCGTTGAAGCAGAGCTTCTATATGCCGTCGGACGACTACCGGACGGCGGTCTACACCGACATCAAATACAACCAGCCGGTCAACGAAGCCCCCTACAAAATCAAGACCGACAGCAAGACCACAACCGACCAGCACTAGCGTTTGAATCGAAATGGGGACCGAAAGAGAAAGCTTCCCCACACGATCAACAGCGGAAAGAACTCCAGCGTGTAGCGCGGTTCGGAGTTATCGAGCGTCAGCAGCAGAGCGCAGCGCAGCGTTGCAAACCCCACCATCGCCGCGGCCAACGGCAACCGCTCTCCCCAGCCAGCTCGCCTCCAGCGCAACAAACCTATCGCTCCCAGCAACAAGTAGGCCAGATTGAGTATCCCCAGCCCCGCGGCGATCACCGTCGTTCGCCAGTGGCCGCGAGTTCGCCACCATTCGAGCGGAATCTCGAACATCTCCACGCGAGGCCGCAGCAACATGTTCGCCAGCCGCGCGACGGGCAGAGCGACATAGTAGCGGAGCGGGTCATCGTGGATACGCTCCTCGGCCAGATCGGCAAACCCGGCATCGAGCGAGCGGGTCGCGTTGTACGTACGGTTGTACTCGCTAAGAAGAGCTGCCGTCCGGTTGTATTGGTCCGCGTTGTCGAAGGCGCGCGTTGGCAGATCGCTCAGTTCGACCGGAGCGCTGTCGTAGTTCCAGTAGACCTCCTCGGTCGAAGCGAAATCGATCGCCCAGGTGCGATACCAGCGCTGAAAACCCAGCGAGACAAACTCGCCGGGGTCGGTTGCGTAACGCGGAGCCAGCGGTTGCACCACATGAAATGTCCGCCAGTTCCGCACCGTCCACGGCACCAGCGGGAGCACAACGCACAGGGCGGCTAGGAGAACCGGCCGCGCCATCTTTGCAGAAAAATGTCCCGCCTTTTGCCAGATCATCCAGAGCATCGCGGGAACTACAGCCGCGGCGAGCAACCCCTGCTCGGGCCGCAGCAAAACCGAGTAGGCCATCGCCAATGCCACCACCCAAAGCCACCGGGTCATCCCGCATCCTGTTTCGCGCCAGCGTTCCAGTCCGTAGAACGTCACCGAGATGCACGCCAGCGTCAGCACCTCGGTCAGCGGAGCCGCTGTGTAAGTCGCCATGAATGGGCAGAGCGCCGAAAGCCAAAGAGCCGCAAAGCCCGCTCGCCTCCCGAACAAACGGTTTGCGAGCGACGCAATTATGAAGCAGGTGAAGAGGTCGATGACGCACTGGACCGCCAGGACCACACCGTAATGGTCGACCCCAAAGAGACGAAAACAGAGAACCAGAAACAACGGATACCCGGGCAGCCGGATCAACGTTGGCACAGGATGCGCCGGCGGCTGGGTAAAACCGTAGATGCCATGCTCCATCCAGTTGCGGGCGATGTTTCCGTAGAGCAGCGTATCGCCGCTAATCCGTGCGGTATGCGTGACAAACCACAACCGCAACAGTGCCCCCGCCGCCAGTGCAAGCACAAGATAAAGCAGCGGCTTCGGCGGTCGCGCGGTCATGTCTCTGCATCATACCGGGTAGTTGCTTGAGCGCATGCAACTTGCGTTGACTCAGGCCAGCTCACTGCATACGATGGACTGAGCGCATGCCCGGACGCACCCGAATCTCCCGATGAACAAACCAGTCTTCTACGATCCCCAACGCAAGCGCTGGAAGAGGCTGCGCAGAATCTTCGACATTCTCGCGCTCGCCGGACTTGTGCTGGGAAGCATCTTCATCGTGGGCCTTTTGCGCATGAAGCCTTTGCCGGATTTCTTCCTGCAGGCCCAGAAACGCAACTACCGGGCACTGGTCGATAGACGCCTGCGGCCGTGAAACTGCGGCGTTCCGCTCACCGCAGAACCGACCTGAAACCGGGCGACATCCCCCTCAACTCGGGTGAAGGTTTGCGCGCCGCCTACTACGTCGAAGACGATCCCGCCAGCTACTCCTCGTTGAAACAGCACATCGCCCAGGTCGACCTGCTATTTCCGGAGTGGCTGCATGTCATTACGCCTGACGGCAAGGTCAACGCCTACGCTCCCGACAATACGCCCTACGCGGTCATCGATCATGGAACCGTCCATCAGGTCGACCGCGAGTCTAAGGTTGCCCGTACCGTCGAAACGAACCATGTAAACCTCGACATATTTCCGCTGGTCAACAACTACGACCCCAGGAAAGGCCTCTGGGTACCCGAGATTGGCAACTTTCTCGCCAATCCCGCGGCACGCGCCAGCTTCGTTCAGCAGATCCACACCTTTCTGGCTGCCAACCCGAGCTATCGCGGCCTCTCTCTCGACTTCGAAGAGATTCCCACCAACGCACAACCCGGCTTCCGAGCCCTCATCGCAGCACTCTACGACGATCTTCATCCCAAAAATCTGCGCCTCTACGTCAACACCCCGGTCGGCGACTCCGACTGGGACCTGAAATTCATGGCCGACCACTCCGACGGCTTGCTCCTGATGAACTACGACGAGCATCAGGATGGCGGCGCGCCCGGACCCATCGCCTCGCAGGACTGGTTCGTCGACAATCTCAAAGCTGTCCTCAAAATCGTCCCCAAAGAAAAGATCATCTGCTCGCTGGGCGGCTACGGTTACGACTGGACCCTCACTCTGCCCCCGGACAGTGCAGCCAAGTCGAAGAAAAAAACTCCCGAGAAACTGATCTCGTCGCGCAGTCTCTCGACGCAGGAGGCGTGGCAGGCAGCGGCAGACTCCGAATCCCAGGTTGAACTCGACGACGACTCCCTCAACGCCCATTTCGCCTACGACGACGAAGACGCGCACGTCCGCCATCAGGTCTGGTTCCTCGACGCTGTCACGCTGCTGAACGAGATGCGCGCCGCACGATCGCTAGGCATCCAGACGTATGCGCTGTGGGTGCTCGGCTCCGAAGACAACTCCATGTGGAAGATTTGGGACCATCCGCTCACTTCGGATCCCGTCAAGGAACTCGCACAGGTTGAGCCCGGCTACGACGTCGACACCGAGGGTGAGGGCGACATCCTCCGCGTCACTCGCAAGCCGCAGAACGGCAGGCGTATCGTCACCATGGACGACGACCAGTCCGTTCCGCAAGACTACCGCATGATCACCCAGGAGGAGATGGACTCCTATCCGCTCTCCTATACGGTGGAACAGTACGGCTACCACCCTAACAAGGTCGCGCTCAGCTTCGACGACGGCCCTGACCCGGAGTGGACACCGAAGATCCTCGACGTCCTCAAAAAGTATGACGTCAAGGGCACCTTCTTCATGATCGGCGAGATCGCATCCGACAACACCGGCCTCCTGCGGCGGGTCTATCGTGAAGGCCACGAGATCGGCAACCACACCTGGACCCACCCCGACATCTCGGAAATCTCCAACCGCCAGGTCGATCTCGAACTAAACCTCACCGAGCGGCTCTTCGCCTCCGAGCTTGGCGTGCAGCCGCTTTACTTCCGCCCGCCCTACTCGATCGACCAGGAGCCCGACACGAACGACCAGGCCGCTCCGGTCGAGCGCATTCAAGGCCTTGGCTACGTCATCATCGGCAACAAGATCGACACCAATGACTGGGACGAGCACCCGCGCAAGACCCCGGAGGAGATCGTCGATAGCGTCTTCCAGCAGATCAAGGACATGGAGACGCACCCCTGGAACAAAGGCTCCGTCATTCTTCTCCACGATGGAGGAGGCGACCGCCAGGTCACCGTCGATACACTTCCACTGCTGATCACCACCCTGCGAGCGCGCGGCTACGAAATCGTTCCCGTCTCCGAACTCGTCGGCAAGACCCGCGCCGAAGTGATGCCTCCCCTCACGGCGCGCCAGCGCTGGCAGGCTCGCGCCGACTCCGTCACCTTCTTCTTCTACGGCTTCTTCCGCAACTTCGTCGTCGGCGTCTTCTTCGTCGGCGACGTCCTGATGTGCGGGCGCCTCATCATCATCGGCATCTTCGCCATCATCGACCGCTTCCGCAAACGGAAGAACTACGCCACCCCGGACTACCAGCCGCGCGTAGCCGTGCTCATCCCCGCATACAACGAAGAAAAAGTCATCGTCCGCACCATCCGTTCCGTGATGATGTCGAACTACAAGAACATTCGCATCATAGTCATTGATGACGGCTCGTCGGACAACACCGCGAGAGTGGCTCGCGACGCCTATCCGGCCGACATCGCTTCCGGTCGCCTCACCGTCCTCGTCAAGCCCAACGGAGGCAAGGCCGACGCGCTCAACTATGCCCTAGAGCGAATCGACGAAGAGATCTACGTCGGCATCGACGCCGACGGCGTAATCGCCCACGACGCCATCACCAACCTCGTGCCCCACTTCGCCAATCCGAAGATCGGCGCCGTCGCTGGCAACGCCAAGGTCGGCAACCGCGTCAACCTCTGGACCCGTTGGCAGGCGCTCGAATACATCACCAGCCAGAACTTTGAGCGCCGTGCCTTAGATCTCTTCGACGTTGTCATGGTCGTCCCCGGCGCCATCGGAGCATGGCGCACCGCTCCCGTCGTCGCCGGAGGAGGCTATCACTCCAACACGGTCGCCGAAGACGCGGACCTCACCATGAATCTCCTTGAACAGGGCTACTGGGTCATCTACGAAGATCAGGCTCTAGCCTTCACTGAGGCTCCCGTCAACGCCGACGGCCTCATGCGCCAGCGCTTCCGCTGGTCGTTCGGCATCCTCCAGGCCATCTACAAACACAAGGGAGCCATCAGCAAGCGCCGCGCCATGGGACTCTTCGCGCTGCCCAACATCCTCATCTTCCAGATTCTTGCTGCCGCTGGTCTCCCCGCTCATCGACGTCATGTTCATCGCCGGCGTCTTCCACTACCTCGTCGACAAGCACTTCCACCCCGAGACCGCCTCGACCGACAGCTTCTACAAGCTGCTCGCCTTCTTCCTCGCCTTCCTGGTGATCGACTTCGCCGCCTCCGCCCTCGCCTTCGCGCTCGAGCGCAAACACCCCGCCAGCAAAGGCGACGGCTGGCTGCTATTCCATATCTGGATTCAGCGCTTTACCTATCGCCAGCTCTTCTCCGTCGTCCTCCTCCGCACCGTCAAGCGTGCCATCGACGGCAAACCCTTCAACTGGGATAAGCTCGAACGCACTGCTCAGATGTCGAAGGATACCGAAAGGATCACCGAAGTCCGTTAGCGCGTCGACATCAAACACGGTGCGCGCCGCATCCAATCATCAGGGCCTTTTGAATTCCCAATCTCCAGAAGCGACGAGACCACACCGCTCGCGCTAGAATCGACCACGTTATGGCTACTGCAAATCTCATCCCGCCCACCTCTGTCTCTTCGCCTTCTCCCTTCGTCAACGAGCCCTTCGTTGACTTCTCCAAGCCCGAGAACAAGCGCCGCATGGAGGAAGCTCTCTCCGACGTCCAGGAAAAACTCGGCCGCGAGTACGACATCATCATCGGCGGCAAACACATTAAGACCGAAGGCAAAATCCTGTCCTTCAATCCCGCTCACCCGGCACAGGTCATCGGCGTCCACCAGCGCGCCGTAGCTGAACACGTCGAGCCCGCTATGCAGGCCGCGCAAGCCGCCTTCGCCACCTGGAGCAAAGTCCCCGTCATCGAGCGCGCCGCCCTCCTCTTCCGCGCCGCAGCGCTCATCCGCGAGCATAGCTTCGAGTTCTGCGCATGGCTCACCCTCGAGGTCGGCAAAAACTGGGCCGAAGCCGACGCCGACGTAGGCGAGACCATCGACTTCCTCGAATTCTACGGGCGCGAAGCCCTGCGCCTCGACCAGGCCAAGACCCCCATCCAGTTCCCCGGCGAGCGCAACCAGCTCCGCTACATCCCCCTCGGTGTCGGAGCCGTCATTCCGCCTTGGAATTTCCCCTTCGCCATCATGGCCGGCATGACCGCCGCGTCTATCGTCACCGGAAACACCGTCATCCTCAAACCCTCCGTCGACGCTCCCACCATCGCCGCCATATTCATGGAACTCCTCGAAGAGGCTGGCCTCCCCGATGGCGTCGTCAACCTGTGCCCCGGCGAGGGCCCTGACTTCGGCAGCGCCGTCGTCGCCCATCCACAGACTCGCTTCATCGCCTTCACAGGCTCAAAAGCCGTCGGCCTTGAAATTCACGAGCGCGCCGCAAAAACCCAATCTGGCCAGCTTTTCATCAAGCGCACCATCCTCGAGATGGGCGGCAAGGACTCCATCATCGTTGAACCCGACGCCGACCTCGAAGCCGCACTAGACGGTGTCGTCGCCAGCGCCTTCGGATTCAACGGACAAAAATGCTCCGCCTGCTCCCGCGCCATCGTCGCAGCCGACATCTACGACACCTTCTGCGATCGCCTTCAGGAGCGCGTCTCCAAACTAAAAACCGGCGACCCCGCAGAAAACGTCTACACCGGCCCCGTCATCAGCGAAAAATCCTACCGCAAGGTTCTCAGCTACCTCGAGATCGGCAAGAAAGAAGGCACAGTCCTCAACGGAGGCGTGGCCATCGGCAACCCGGAGGACGGCTACTACGTCGCTCCCACCGTCATCGCCGACGTCGCCCCCACAGCGCGCATCGCGCGGGAAGAGATCTTCGGCCCGGTCCTCGCCGTCATCAAATCCCAAAGCTTCGACGACGCCCTGAAGATAGCCAACAACACCGAGTACGGCCTGACAGGAGCCATCTACACCAGCTCCCGCGAAAAACTCGATCGCGCCCGCGAAGAGTTCAACGTAGGCAACCTCTACTTCAACCGCAAGTGCACCGGCGCCATGGTCGGAGCCCATCCCTTCGGCGGCTTCAACATGAGCGGCACCGACTCCAAGGCCGGCGGCCCGGACTACCTGCTCCTCTTCACACAGGCCAAGAGCGTCGCCGAAAAGATCGGCCACGCCACCCCAGCGCAAGAGAAGCAATCCGAACAGATGGGCATGTAAACGGCAAAGGCGTAACAGTGATCCAAGGGATAAAGGCTGATAAAAGAAACAAAGGCAAAAGAGTAGTGAAGAACCCGAATCCCGCTCTTATCCGCCTTTATCAGTTTTTATCCTTCTGATCACTGTTACGCCTTTCGTCTTAGCTAAGCCGTCTTCATCTGAATCAAATGCCCGGCCTTCGCCGCAGCCTCAGCCAGCGCGCGGTGATGAATCGTAAAAAGCGCCAGTTCCAACCGGTCCGACACGCCGCTCTTGTCATAAATACTGCGCAGGTAGTTCTTAATCACCTGCTCCTTCGTCCCCAGCTGCGTGGCAATGTCTTTGTTCTTGCATCCCTGCACGATCAAAGCAACGATCTGCATCTCCTTCGGGGTAAGTCGGTCGCGAACCCGCATCCCAACGCTATCGGCCGCCTGCATCATGGTCACGTTCGACCGCTGCACAAACCGGCTTCCCTGCCCTACGCGGCGCACGCAGTCCACCAGAACCGCTCCCGGAACGCTCCGGCAAAGAATCCCGTCAACTAGCCCAGATATCTCCTCGGCAATCTGCTCCGCATTCTCAGCCACAAGAATGACCCGGCATCCCCCCGACCGCGTCCGGGCCACCAGGTCCTTCCAATCCATCCGCAGACTGGTCGCCACCATCACGACCGAACCCCGAAACGATTCGATCGCCCCCGACAGCTTCCCCGCATCCTCGCACTGGGCCACGATGCGCATGTCCTCCTCAAGCGCCAGCGTTCGCGCCGCGCCTGCCCGAAAGATTGCCTGATTGTCCGCAAGAATTATCCGGTTCATGAATATCTCTGTCTCCTGCCGGGAAATAGTTGCCCGACAATCCCCTTATCGGTCAATTGCCCCCCGACGTCCGTAATGTCTACAATTCGGACAAAATAGCCCCGGGAGCCGAACCGGGAGCGCAACCCATTCATAAAGAACGATATGTTTCTGAACCCTGAAGGCATCGGCCACATCGAATGATTGGTGGATTGTTTTCCGGTGGTCTCACAAGTATAGAGATACGCTAAATCAATTTATAAGTAGATATGCCTAAGCCAATTCTGCTCGCCATCGACGACGACACCAGCGTACTGGAGGCTGTGGTCCAGGACCTTCGCCGCCACTACGGCCAGGACTACCGCATCGTCCGGGCCGCCTCCGGAGCAGCCGCGCTCGACATCTGCCGCCAACTGCAAGAACGCAAGGACATCGTAGCCCTCTTTCTCTCCGACCAGCGCATGCCCGGTATGACCGGCGTCGACTTCCTCCAGCAGGCCCTCACCATCTATCCCGACGCCAAACGCGTCCTCCTGACCGCCTACGCCGACACCGAAGCCGCCATCCGCGCCATCAACTCCGCGAAGATCCATTACTACCTCAACAAACCCTGGGATCCACCGGAAGAAAAGCTCTACCCCGTCCTCGACGACCTGCTGGAAACCTGGAAGCAGGGCTACAAGCCTCCCTATGAAGGAATTATCGTTGTCGGCACGCGCTGGTCCTCGGCCGACCACAACGTCCGCGACTTCCTCTCCCGCAACCGCATCCCCTACCAGTGGCTCAACCCCGAACAACACCCCGAAGCCGTCGACCTGCTCAAAGAGCGTGGGCTCGACGACTCGAAGCTCCCCGTCGTCATCTTCGGCGACAGCACGGCGTTGGTTCAGCCAACCACCAGCGATCTTGCCACCAAGCTTGGCATGCGGCGCCAGGCCCAGCAGAAGTTTTATGACGTTGTTATCGTCGGCGCCGGGCCCGCTGGCCTCGCTGCAGGCGTGTACGCAGCCTCGGAAGGTCTCACCACGCTTATCGTCGAGGGCGAAGCCATAGGCGGCCAGGCCGGCTCCAGCTCCAAGATCGAAAACTACCTCGGCTTCCCCCAGGGTCTCAGTGGAGCCGATCTTGCCGATCGCGCCTTCCTTCAGGCAAATCGGCTGGGCGCCGAATTCCTCGCCCAGCAGGTCACCTGCATCCGCCGCGACAACCAATACCAGATCGTCCAGCTGTCCGACGGGCAGGAGATCACCTGTCACGTCTGCCTCATCGCCACCGGCGTGTCTTACCGCAAGGTCGACATCCCCGGCGCCGACGAACTCACCGGCTCCGGCGTCTACTACGGTGCCGCGCTCGCCGAGGCAAAGTCCTGCAAGGACGAGATCGTCTACATCATCGGCGGCGCAAACTCCGCCGGCCAGGCCGCGATGTACTTCTCCCGCTACGCCGGCAAAGTCCACATGCTCATACGTGGCGACTCCCTCAATAAGAGCATGTCCAAGTACCTCATCGACCAGATCGTCGCCACGCCAAACATTACTGTGGAGACCTGCACCGAGATCATCTCCATGTGCGGCAACGGCCACCTCGAGAGCCTCACACTCAAGACCCCAAACGGCGAAGAACAACGTCAGGCCACCTCGGTCTTCATCTTCATCGGCGCCGCCCCCAAGACGGACTGGCTCCCGCGAGAGATCGCTCTCGATAACAAGGGCTTCATCCTCGCCGGCCCCGATCTCAAGGCCCATTCTCCCAAGTCCTGGACGCTCGACCGCGACCCTTACCTCTTGGAAACCAGCGTCCCCGGCATCTTTGTCGCCGGCGACGTGCGATATAACTCCGTCAAGCGCTGCGCCTCGGCCGTTGGCGAAGGCTCCATTGCTATCCAGTTCGTGCACCAATATCTGGCAACACTTTGAAAGGCTCCCTAACCCAACTCCGATGAGCGACCAAACCCAAACCGTCCAGAATCACGTAGTCGAAACCGTCAGCGGAGAGCTGCTGACTCAACTGCGCAAGGTTCCTATCCTCTCCTCCCTCAAAGACGAGGAGCTGCATTGTCTGGACGGTGTGCGCGAGATCCACCTCGAAGCCGGCGAAGCCATAGCGCGGCAGGGAGAGATGGCGCACTTTTTCTGGATTCTGCTTGAGGGCGACCTCCGCGTGCATTCCGTCCTCCCCGATGGAAAAGACATGACGATGGCCACCATCGAGAGCGGAAACGCATTCGGCGAACTTCCTCTTCTCACAAACATCCCCAATGTCGCAAACATAGAGAGCACCCGTACAAGCCGGCTGCTCCAGCTCGATGAGAACCAGTTCTGGGGTCTCATGACGAGTTGCCCCGATGTTCGCAAAGCGATCCTCGCCAACATGTCGTTTCGCTTCCAGAAGATGCAGAGCGTCCAAATCCAGCAGGAAAAAATGGCCTCGCTCGGCACCCTCGCCGCCGGCCTCATGCACGAGTTGAACAACCCCGGAGCCGCTGCCCGCCGCGCCGCCTCTCAACTGCGCGAAAACCTGATGCGAATGCACGAGCTCTCCATGAAGTTCAAGGAGCGCGACCTCACTCTCGAACAGAAGCACTGCATGTTCGATCTCCAGAAACAGGCATTAGCCATCCAGCAGCCCATCCGCATGAACTCCCTCGACCAGTCCGACGCCGAAGAGGCCCTCGCCGAATGGCTCGAATCGGCCAAAATCGAAAACGCCTGGAAGATGGCTCCAACCCTCGTCTCTGTCGGCATCAACGCAAGCGTCCTCGAGTGCGTTCGCTCCGAATTCGACGGCGCATCTTTCAACGACGCCATCAGCTGGCTCGAGGCTCTCGTCTCCAGCATGCAGCTCGTCACCACCATCGAAGAGAGCATCGGCCGCGTCACCGATCTAGTCAAAGCCGTCAAAACCTACGCCTACGAGGGCAAAGGTCAGAAGCAATCCATCGACATCAACGAGAGCATCCACGCCACACTTCTCATCCTCGCCCACAAGATGCGCGAGAAAGAGATCTCCATCGAAAAGACCTTCGCTCCCGACCTTCCTGTCCTGCACAGCGAATGCACCGGCCTCAACCAGATCTGGACCAACCTCCTCGACAACTCCATCGACGCCGTACCCCAGCATGGACAGATCCGCATCCGCACCTGGGCGGAAAAGAAATCCGACTCCGGAAAATCCCCGACCGACCTCTGCATCAGCGTCACCGACAATGGCACCGGAATCCCGCTCGAGAGCCAGCCACAGATCTTCGACCCCTTCTACACCACCAAACCCGTAGGCGTCGGCACCGGCATCGGGCTCGGCATCGTGCAGCGCATCGTTCAGCAGTACGGCGGCACCATCCGCTTCAGCTCTGAACCCGGCAACACCGAGTTTGTCGTGCGCATCCCGAGCGATCCCGAAAAATAAATCTCCTGCCCTCCAACAACTTTTTAAATCACAACATTTATATTTGCGTCGCGTTTACCTCATCGAACGCGCGGTCAATCAAGGCCGCTCGTAACGATTCGTGAGGACGCTATGAAGCCCTTTCGTCTTGCCGCAATCTCTCTTCTCGCCGCGGCCACTCTCTTCACTGCCGGCTGCGCTCAGCATCCTTACTACTCCGCGACCCCGCCACCCGCGGCCTATTATCAAAGTGCTCCTCTGCTAGTCGAACGCGCCGAACGCGAAGGCTTCCGCGCCGGCTCAGAAAACGGAGCCCGCGATCTCTACAACGGCTTCGGCCACCACCCCCAGCACGACCGCAGCTATCACGACACTCCCGGCTACGATCCCGCGCTCGGTCCCTACGGCCCCTACCGCGACGCCTTCCGCCGCTCCTATCTCCGCGGCTACGACCAGTCCTTCTATCGCCGTTAGTCGGCCCTCCCCACGTGGTCTCCCGGCGTCATCGTATGATGATTGCCGGGAGACCACAGTAAGCCGTGACCCCTTCCACAATGCCTTTCGCGTCGACGGCCTAGACGCTGCCCGCACCTTCCAGGGAACTACCCCTCGGCCGCCCCGAAGGCGGTGGCGATGGAAATGTAAATCTCCGTAAGACAAACGCTTTACTATATCGTTTTAGCTGGGTTAGAATTCCTCGGGTCTTTCCGATTAGTCTTTCTTTGTCGATAAAACTTGGAATCTTTCCTTGAATCTTCAACAAAGCGGTCCCTGCGTTTGATGTATTTGTTTTTAAAGGAGTATTGATGTCATCGTTCAAACGGCTTCCGCGGCTTCGTGCCTTGTCTCTTCTTGTAGTCTTCGCCGTGGCTCCTTTTGCCCCGGCAGCCGCTCACGCCGCGTCAAATCCTGACCACGCCAGGATGCCCTGGATGAACAAGGCGCTCTCACCCGACCAGCGCGCCGACCTCGTCCTCGCACAGATGACACTCGACGAAAAAATCCAAATGGTTCACGGACAAGGCTGGGGAGTCCTTCGCGCCGGCGCACCCATCCCCGAGGGCTCCAACTTCGGCGCAGGCTTCATGGCCGGCATTCCGCGCCTCGGCATCCCCAACATCGACCTGGCCGATTCCGCCGTTGGAGCCCGCATGGCCGCTTATCAGGGCCGCTACGCCACGCTGCTTCCCTCCACCCTCGGCGCAGCTTCTAGCTGGAACCCCGACTCCGCTTTCCTCTATGGCTCCGTCATCGGCCGCGAACTCCGCTCCTTAGGTTTCAACATGTCCATCGGCGGCGGCGTCGACATCACCCGCGAGCCCCGCAACGGCCGCAACTTCGAGTACGCCGGCGAAGACCCAATCCTCGCCGGAACCCTGACCGGCACGCTCGAAAAGGGCGTCCTCTCCCAGCACGTCCTGAGCGACATCAAGCACTACGCCTTCAACGACCAGGAAACTGGCCGCACCAAGGTCAACGTCCTGCTCGACCATAAAGCCGCGCGCGAGTCCGATCTGCTCGCCTTCGAGATCGCCATCAGCATCGCCAACCCCTCCGCCGTCATGTGCTCGTACAACCTCTATGAAGGCAAATACGCCTGCGAGAACGACTACCTCCTCAACCAGGTCCTCAAGAAGGACTTCAACTTCAAAGGCTGGGTCGTCTCCGACTGGGGCGCAACCCACAGCACGGTTCCCTCCGCCCTCGCCGGCATGGACCAGGAGATGCCCGGCGACGACAACTACTTCAACGCCCCTCTCAAGAAAGCCATCCAGGACGGCCAGGTCCCGCAGGCCCGCCTCGATGACATGGCACGCCGTATCCTGCGCAGCATGTTCGCCGGCGGCGTCGTCGATGAGCCGCCCGTCCGCACGGTAGTCGATCCCTTCCGCGGACGCGACGACGCCCAGCACATCGCCGAAGAGAGCATCGTGCTCCTCAAAAACTCAGACAGCATCCTGCCGCTGAAATCCTCCGCAGCACAGTCCATCGCCATCATCGGCTCTCACGCTGATGCCGGAGTCCTCTCCGGCGGCGGCTCCGCCCAGGTCGACTCCCCCGGCGGCAACATCGCCGATCCCGGAAGACCCGGAGGCTCCATCTGGGGAACCCCCGTCTACTTCCCCTCGTCCCCGATGAAGAATATTCAGGCGAAGTCCCCGCAAGCCACCGTCAAATACAACGACGGCTCCGACATCGCCGCCGCCGCACAGTTCGCCAAGTCGTCCTCTATCGCCATCGTCTTCGCCACGCAGCCCATGCGCGAAGACATGGATGCCGTCTCGCTCGCTCTTCCCGGCGACCAGAACGCCCTCATCGAAGCGGTAGCCAAAGCCAACCCCAATACCATCGTCGTCCTCGAAACCGGTGGCCCCGTCAGCATGCCCTGGGTGCAGCAAGTCAAGGGCATCGTCGAGATGTGGTATCCCGGCATCGGCGGAGCCCAGGCCCTCGCCAATCTGCTCTTCGGCGAAGTCAACTTCTCTGGAAAACTTCCCGTAACCTTCGCCAAAGACGATCAGCAGCTGCCTCATCCCGTCGTCCCCGGCCTCGAAGGCGTCAGCCCCACCGCGCCAAACCGCGAACACAAAGTCGCCCCCTTCGACCTCAAGTACACCGAAGGCGCCAAGGTCGGGTACAAGTGGTTCGAAGCAACCAACCAGCAGCCGCTCTTCCCCTTCGGCTACGGTCTCTCGTACACAACCTACGCTTACTCCAACCTGTGGGTCGATGACACCGCCCGCACCGCCAAATTCACCATCCGCAACACCGGCAAGACCGAAGGCACCGAGATCGCGCAGGTCTATGTAGCGCTTCCAGCCGCCGCTGGCGAAAACTACAAGCGGCTCTCCGCATGGCAGCGCGTGAAACTCGCCCCCGGCGAATCGAAAGACATCACCCTCACCCTCCACCCGCTCTCCCTCACCGTCTTCAATACCGACAAGAACGGCTGGCAGCTCCTGCCTGGCGACTACACCATCACCGCAGGCCCATCCTCCAGCGAAACCCCGCTCAAAGCCACGCTGCACGTGCAGCCATAGCTCGCTCAATTAACGCATCATCCGGTGTTGGTACCGTTGCCATCCTCAGTCGTACAATGCTGAGGACGAGGGTGCAACATGCCGAAACAAAGAGGAATTCCGGACCGCCGAGGTATGGGAGCCCAGAGCGACTTCATCTGCGAAAAGTTCGTGCCGGATGCCCGCTATAAAACGCAACAGCGGGCCATGGTTCAGAAGTTGATTGAAGCCGGCGTTCATCCGGAGCACCTCGAAAAAATGTTCTTCATTCCCTACGATTTGAAAACGGGTGAGAAACCTGTTGAAAAGCCAAGAGAAAAGTAGACGTTCGGTTTCGCTCTCTAACACCCTATGGCCGCACGCCTCATCATCAACGCGGACGACTTCGGCCTCACTCCCGGCGTCAACCGCGCCATCGCCGAACTCCATCAAGCCCGCGTCCTCACCTCCGCGACTCTCATGGCCACCGGCCCGGCCTTCGACGACGCCGTCGCCGTCGCCCGTGCCAACCCCACCCTCGGCGTAGGCTGCCACATCGTCCTCACCGACGGCGTCCCGGTCTCGGCCCCCGAGGAGCATCCCCACCCTCATCGGTCCGGACGGCAAAACCTTCCGTCCCTCCCTCATCGACTTCCTCCAGGCTCTCCTCCGCGGCAACATCAGCGAAGAAGAAATCACCGCGAAGCCGCAGCCCAGATCCAAAAACTCCAGCTAGCCGGAATCCACATCACCCACCTCGACACCCACAAACACACCCACCTCTTCCCTGCCGTCGCCCGCCCGCTCCTCGGCCTCGCCGAGCGCCATAACATCGGCGCCATCCGTCAACCTTTCGAGCAGCCCTGGAGCCTCGCCCTCGGCCACGGCAATCGCACCCGCCGCATTCTGGTAAGAGTCCTTGCCCGCCTCAAGACCAGCTTCGAACGCCAACCCCAAATCCGCAACGGTCGCGTCCAAACCACAGACGGAACCATCGGCATCTCTGCAACAGGCAGCCTCTACGGCGAAACCCTCCGCGAAATCCTCAACGCCATGCCCGCCGAAGGCACCTTCGAGCTCGTCTGCCATCCCGGCTACAACGACCGCGACCTGGACCGCATCACCACCCGCCTCCGTGCCCACCGCGACGTCGAGCGCAACGCCTTATTAACCGAACTTCCACGCGCCGCCCTGAATCCGAACGCTCCCCAACTCATCAACTATGGGAATCTCAGAGCATCCGAATCCGGCCACCTCGCCCCTGACACCGGCTACGAAAGCGTCTTATAGCCGTCGAGGCCGTCCAACAAAGCAGCCGCAGGAAACCAAAAGAACCATAGGAACCGCATGAAGATCGGCATCACCTGTTATCCCACCTACGGCGGCAGCGGAGTCGTCGCCACCGAACTTGGCATCGAACTCGCCGCCCGCGGCCACGAGATCCATTTCATCACCTACTCGCAGCCCTTCCGCCTCACTGGCCGCGAAGCCAACATCAACTTCCACGAAGTCGACGTCTCCAACTACCCGCTCTTCGAACACCCACCCTACGATCTCGCCCTCGCCACCCGCATGGCCGAGGTCGCACGCTTCTACTCGCTCGATCTCCTCCACGTCCACTACGCCATCCCGCACTCCGTCAGCGCTCTGCTCGCCCGCCAGATGCTCGCCACCACCGGCTACCATCTTCCCTTCATCACCACGCTCCACGGAACCGACATCACCCTCGTCGGCATGGACCGCTCCTACCTTCCCATCACCAAATTCGGCATCGAGCAGTCCGACGGGGTCACCGCCATCTCCACCTACCTCCGCGACCGCACCCACTCCGCCTTCCACATCGACACAGAGATCGAGGTCATCCGCAACTTCGTCAACTGCGACGTCTACGTCCGCAACCCCGAGCTTGTCGCCGCCATGCGTCCCCGCTTCGCCGAACCGAACGAGCGTCTCCTCGTCCACCTCTCCAACTTCCGCCCCGTCAAGCGCATCCAGGATGTCGTCAAGGTCTTCGCCCGCGTCGCCAAAGCCATACCCGCACGCCTCCTCCTCATCGGCGACGGCCCCGACCGAAGCGTCGCCGAATATCTCGCACGCGAACACCACGTCGAGGACCGCATCCACTTCCTAGGCAAACAGGACAACGTCAACGAGCTCCTCCCCCTGGCCGACCTCATGCTCATGCCCAGCGAGATGGAGTCCTTCGGCCTCGCCGCGCTCGAAGCCATGGCCTGCAGCGTCCCCACCATCGCCACCCGCGTAGGAGGAGTCCCCGAGCTCATCAAAGACGGCCACAACGGCCTCCTCTTCGAAGTAGGCGACGTCGAAGCCATGTCCAAAGCGGCAGTCTCACTCCTCAGCAATCCTGACCATCTCGAAACCATGGCCCGAGCCGCCCGCAAGACCGCACAAGACCACTTCTGCGCCTCCCGCGTCATCCCTCTCTACGAGGACTACTACGACCGCGTCATCACCCGCACCCAACCCAAAACCTGATACCTAACACCCACCCATCTCGCCAGTCTCTTATCAGTTTTTATCCCTTTTATCACTGTTACGCCTTTTGCAATGATGGGAACCTAAACTCTACCCGCGCGTCATAGCCCGCACCGCATCCTGCACTAACCCAATCGCCTGATCCGCCGCACTCCCCACCAGCCCCCACGACTCCGCCCCCGCTTCCAGAACCGGCATCAGCATCGTCACCCGAGTCCCCCTGCCCGGACGGCTATTAATCTCCACCACCGCCAGCTTCCCATACAAAACCTCCATCCGCTCGCGGACATTCCTCACCCCAATCCCCGTCCCCGGCCTCACCAACCCACTCGTCGGCGAAGCCTCATCATGCTCCGGAGGCATCCCCACGCCATCATCCTCCACCTCCACCATCAACTGTCCCTGCGCCGTAACCTTGCTCCGTATCGTAACCGTCCCGCCGCCAATCCGCGGCTCCAGCCCATGCTTGATGCTGTTCTCAATCAGCGGCTGCAACAGCATCCCCGGCACCACGATATCCAGCGTCTCCTCCGCAATCTCTTTCACGACCTTCAGCTTGCTGCCGAACCGCACCACCTCGATATCCAGATAATCATCCGTAAATTGCAGCTCCTCCCGCAGCGGCAAAAACGCCTCCCGATCCCTCAGAAGTACGCGCAGAATATTCGCCAACTTCACAATCATCTCCCTGGCCAGCTCCGGCTGCGACCGCACCAGCGAAGTAATCGAGTTCAGCGTATTGAACAAAAAATGCGGATTGATCTGTCGCTGCAGCGCATCCAGCCTTGCCTCCAGCAGAAGCCTTCCCTGCTCTTCCAGCTTCCGCTCTACGCGAATCGCATTCCATATCTTCAGCGGAATCCCCACCACAATCGGAGCCGTCGCACAGATCAGCAGCTGCACCCACCACTCCCGCGAGTACAACTCGAAAAAGTGCCGCGGATAAAACATCGCCAGCATGCTCGCGCCAAACTGCATCGAAACCACCAGAACCAGCAACAGAATCTGCCGGTCCAGCTTAGGGCGACGCAGGTTTCTCGTAACCCAGTGATAGATACTCAAATCAATCATCGGCGAGAACGACCACACATCCTCCGGATCCGCAAACCGACCGAACGCACCCGCAATCGCCGCCACCACCAGGTTCACCGGCAACGTCCAGAGCTCGTGATGCAGCATCGCTGGAATCGACAGCGCTGCCCCACCCGCCATCGCCGCGAGCGGCCCTACCAGAATTCCCAGCAGAATCGTCGTCTCAAACGACAGGTCCGCCGCCAGAAAGTTCGGCACCATCACCCGCACCAGCACCCCAAGCGTCAGTGGCGCACAGATAATCGCCACCAGCCCAACCGTCTGCTTCGGGGTCCGGTTAGGCATCAGCAGCAGGTCTTTGAATCGTTTCGACCGCGCCAGCGAACTCGACACCGCCGCCGCCACGCCCAGCTCGATCAGCAGCGTGATCAGAATCAGTTTGGGTTCAACCGGAGTCACACTTCTACTTTACGCCTCACCCACAAGCCCGCATCGAATCCCACCCCTTCCGAATCAAATCCCCATGAGCACCGAAACGTATAATGGAATCATGCCCTTCGCCAGCGTCACCAAAATAGCCGATGCCGACTTCCCCACCCGCTGGGGCCACTTCCGCATCCTCGGCTTCGAGGGCATCGTCGAAAACCCGGCCGCCTGCAACGACAACATCCCCGCCCCGGCCGTCCGCACCGAATCCGCCGTAGCCCTCGTCATGGGCGACATCCATGCCGCCCCCCCGATCGTCCGGATCCACTCCCAGTGCCTCACCGGCGACGTCTTCCACTCTCTCCGTTGCGACTGCCGCCAGCAGCTGGAGCTCGCCCTCGCCACCATCGCTGAGGCCGGCACCGGCATCCTCCTCTACGAGCAGCAGGAGGGCCGCGGCATCGGCCTCATGGCAAAACTCCGCGCCTACGAGCTTCAGGACAAGGGCCTCGACACCATCGAAGCCAATCTCGAACTAGGCTACGAAGCCGACTGCCGCCACTTTGAGCTCCCCGCCGCCATCCTCAAACAGATGGGCGTGAAATCCGTCCGCCTCATCACCAACAACCCAGAAAAAGTCGAAGCCCTCGAGCAAGCCGGCATCAAGGTAGTCGAGCGCATCTCCGCCATCGTTCCGACCGAACCTACCAACGAGCGCTACCTGGCCACCAAGCGCGAAAAAATGGGCCACCTCGTCAGCTAACTGGCAAACCCCGGGCCCTTCGCAGCCATCTGACCTAAGTTACCGCAGATAGATCGCCGCGAGAGGTCATGCATGGCACTGCCCCGCCGCACACTCTTCATCGTCCTCGGAAGCATCGTTGGCCTGATCCTTCTTATCGCTGTCTGCATCCCGCTCTTCCTCGACGCAGACAGCTTCCGCAACCGCATCGAATCGACCCTTACCACCTCGCTCGGTCGCAAGGTCACCCTCGGCAAACTCGACCTCTCCGTCCTCTCAGGCAGCCTCGTCGCCGAAAACACCACGCTAGCCGACGATCCCGCATTCAGCACCCAGCCCTTCATGACTGCTTCCAAGGTCAAAATCGGCATCGAGATAATTCCCCTCGTCTTTAGCCGCGAGATCCACATCACCGGCTTTGCCCTCGACTCACCCAAGATCAATCTTCTCCGCGCCGCTAACGGCACATGGAACTACTCCACCATCGGCAGCGCGCAAAAGAATGCCCCGACAAAAGACTCCAACTCCCTCATCCCCAACCTCACAGTAGGCCACGTCACTATCACCGACGGTCAGCTCACCGTAGGAGCGTTACCCGCCCCCGGAGCACCCGCCAAGCCCAGCCGAACCTACGACAAGCTCGAACTCGACGCCAAAGACTTCTCTTTCGCGAAGTCCTTCCCCTTCACAGCTTCGACCGACCTCCCCGCCGGAGGCACCGTCTCCCTCAGCGGCAACGCCGGACCAATCGACGCTAAAGACGCCTCCCTCACACCTTTCTCTGCCCATCTTGTCGTCAAGCATCTCGATCCACTCGCCGCCGGATTCGTCGACTCAACCGCTGGCGTCACCGGCACCATCGACGCCATCGACGTTCAAGCCATCTGGAACGGCCGTCAACTCCACGTCGCCAACCTCCTCATCGACACTCCCAAACTCACTCTCGTCCGCGAGAACAAACCCACCAACGTAGCACCTCCACCGACCGCGCCCAACAGCAACGACATGCTCAGCACCCTCACCGCCGACCGCCTCCAGATTAAAAACGGCACCCTCAAGGTCACCTCGCCCGGACAATCAATTCCAGGTGTCTATCAGCAGCTCAACGCCGAAGTCACCAACCTCTCGCCCACCGCATCCTCGCCCTTCAAGCTGAGCGCGCAGATTCCCGGTGGAGGCTCTCTTAACGGTGACGGCACGGCCGGCCCCATCAATCAATCAAACGCCGCCGCAACGCCCCTCAGCGCGCACCTCGCCATCACACACCTCGACCTCGCCACCAGCGGCATCGTCGCCCCCGACGCCGGCATCAGCGGCATCGCCGACATCGATGCACGGGCGCTCTCCGACGGCAAAAATCTCAGCGCAAACATCTCCTCCAAAATCCAGGGTCTCCGCATCGCAAAGAACGGCTCCCCATCTGCCAAGCCTGTCGACGTCCAGCTCTCAATCGCGCAAAATATGCAGTCGCTCGCCGGCCAGATTCAAAAGGGAGTCATCAACATCGGCGGAGCCATCATCAACATCGCGGGAACCTATCAGACCACCGGCGCGACCACCGCGCTCAATCTCAAGGTCTCGAGCGACGGCACATCCATCGACGCACTCGAAGCATTTCTACCCTCCGTCGGAGTCCACCTGCCCAGCGGTTCACGCCTCCAGGGTGGAACCCTCACTACCAGTCTCAACGTCACCGGCACCGCCGCGAACCCAGTCATCAGCGGGCCCATCCGGCTCAACAACACGAACCTCGCCGGCTTCGACCTCGGCTCGAAGCTCGGCCCGCTCAGTTCGCTCGCAGGAATTAAGAGCGGCTCCGGCACAGCCATTCAATCACTCAGCACCAACATCGGCATCAACGGCGGCAACGTCCGCACCGACAACCTCTCGGTTATCGTCCCATCCATCGGCTCCGCCGCAGGAGCAGGCACCATCAGCGCTGCCGGTGCTCTCAACTACAACATCGTCCTCAAACTCACCGCCATCGCCGGATCAGCCGGCGGCAAAGGCGGCGCAGCCGCAGGAGCAGGGGGCGTCGCCGGCCAACTCATGGGCATGATCCCAAGTGGCGCAGCAGGAGGAGCCGCCGGCGGTGTAGTAGGAAATATCGCTGGCTCCGCCCTTCGCAATGGTGTTCCCGTACAGATCGGAGGCACCACCTCCAACCCCACCTTCACACCCAACATGAACGGACTCGCAAGCAGCGCAGCGGGAGCAGCCGTTAAAGGTACAGCCAAGCCCTCAAACAGCCAGACCGACTCCCTCACCAACGCCCTCGGCGGCCTCCTCAAGCATTAATCAGCCCTTATACACGCCCGACCCCGGATGATGGTTCATCCAGTCGAACCAATAGTCCTTATGTGCATCAATCGGCTTCAAACACTGGCCAGCCATCGGCCCATCCACCGCACACCCCTGAAAGTTCCACGCACTTCCCGTCTGCGCATCCCTCATCACCGTCTCGCCCTGTCCCTGGGCAAAAATCAGAACCGCGCCATCCGCTAACCTCACATTCGCAAACGCCCGAATCGAAGCCCCATCCGGCCCCACCACCACAACCACAGGCGTCCCCTCGATCCGATCCTGAATCACCTTCGCCGCATAAACCGACTCAATCGGATAAGCCTTACTCCCTCCAGCCGTTGTCACGCCAATCATTAACTCATGCGGCGCAATTCCAGACTTCGTCGTATCCACCACCGTCCGCGTAGCCGCAACATGCCTCTCCCAATCCTTCGGATCGTACAACGCCTCATACGGAGCATCCGGCTTCAACACCAACCCCTGCGGTTGCTCCTTCCTCCACAGAGCAAACGTCAACTCACTGCTCGGAACCATCTCCAGCCAACGCCCCTTGAGTGGTCCATAAATAGCCTCACCCGTACTCTGCTGCCAGATGCTGCTCGTCTCCTCGTCCCGCAAAAGCGCATTTCCGTTATTGATGCCCGCAAGCCGAAAGTGCAGCGTCTTCCCGTCCAACACACGGCTCCAAACCAACCCCGTATGACAAAGCGTGCAATAAGACACAGCAATCGGCGCACCCCCCACTGTGTCGTTCACAATATGGTGATACCCCATCGTCCGGATCGGATAAGCCCGCGCCTCTTTACCCACCACGACCGCCAGCACCTTATCGTCCGCATCCACCTTCACCTCATCCGACGCAGCAAACGCAGGCGAATCGTACGGATGAAACATCTTCTCGAAGATATTCACATGCGTCAGCGCCGCCCCTGCAGCCGCAAAAACCAGCAACCCAACGGACAACACCCGTAAGCCAACTCCCGCAGACCTCCACAACCGAACCACCAACAGCAAAACCGCCGCCGCACACAAGCCCGACAACCAGGGCCCCGCATGGCGAACCGCCAAAGCAAGACTCAACTCCCCCGCCCCCTGCGGACGAAACGGCCGAATCACAAACATCGGTATCGCCACACAAGCCACCGAAACCCCAGCGCAGACCAGCGCCAAAGCAAACAATCGCCCCGTCCCCACCCTCACCGCCTGAAACTCCTGCACCTGTGCCATCATTCTTCCTCACAGCGATTCAACGCTGCCGTCGCCACACGGTCAACCCATCAGTCGACGGACACTCCCCTCCATCCAACGGAGGACACTTGTCGGCCAAATCCGCTTCCCTCTTCACCCTAAGATAACCGCCAAATGATACCCTTCCCACGCAAAGGGCGCAGCATCAGCCCACGATCCAGGGAGACCAACCCATCCCATGAAGCGACTCTCAATCCCCGGGACACTCCTCCAAAGAGCGGCAATCTCCATCCTTCTTGCGCTCTTGACCGTCGCCGCACACGCCCAGGCCCAGATTCCGCCCGCAACACCGCTAAACCAGATCCACAAGATCTACCTCGACACCGCCGCCGCCAAACCCGACCCAGCCGAGATCCGCAAGCACTTCATGAGCAGCCTGCGCAACGAACACTCCATCGAAGTCGTCACGGATCCCATCCACGCCGACGCCATCCTCGCAATCTCCAGCGAGATCTGGGTCAAAGGCTACGTCTCCGTCAATCCCCGCTCTCCCGGCAGCAAATTCCCCGTCTACGGCGGCTTCCTCTCCGCCCAGCTCGCCGGCAAAGACGGAGAGATCCTCTGGTCCTATCTCGTCACCCCCAGCCGGTATTCCTCAGGAAGCATCCATCAGGACCTGACCGACCAGCTCACTAAAAAATTCATCGAAGCCATGCACGAAGCCGCTTCATCTACGCCCGCTGGTGCCCCAGCCAAAGCCATTGCCCTCACAGCCGCCGGAGCATCTTTCCCAGCCCCCCTCTATCAATCCTGGATCCAATCCTTCCGCGAACATCATCCCGACATCCACATCACCTACTCCGCCAACGGCTCCGAGGCAGGCATCCAGCAGCTCCATGACCAAAAAATAACCTTCGCTGCCTCCGACGTTCCCCTCTCCGATCTCTACATGACCCAGATGCCCGTCAAACTCTTCCAATTCGCGACCGTCATCGGAGCCGTCGTCCCCATCTACCACCTCCCACAAACCGGTCAGGACCTCCAATTCTCCCCCGAGGTTCTCGCCGGCATCTTCCTCGGAAAAATCCGCAAGTGGAACGACCCCGCCATCCGCGCCATCAATCGCAGCATCAACCTCCCCGACGCCGAGATCGTCGTCATCCATCGCACCGACGGCAGCGGTACCACCTTCGCCTTCACCGACTTCCTCAGCAAAACCAACTCAGACTGGAAGTCCGCCGTAGGCAGCGGCACCACAGTCAAGTGGACCACTGGCCGTGCAGCACAAGGCAACGAAGGCATCGCCTCCGTCGTCCAGCAGACCCCCAACTCCATCGGTTACGCCGAGCTCAGCTTCGCCATCCAGCGCCAGCTCAGCTTCGGAAGCGTTCGCAACGCCGCCGGCAACTTCACCCAGGCCAATCTCCTCACCCTCTCCGCAGCAGCCTCCAACGTCTCCGTCCACGGCAACGACATCCTCGCCCCGCTCACCAACGCTCCCGGAAAAGACGCCTATCCCATCACCAGCCTCACCTGGCTGCTCGTCCCCGCATCGTTCCCCGATCCCGCCACCAAAGCAGCAGTCGCCGAATTTCTCGAATGGATTCTCACCTCAGGCCAGAAGGAGTGCTCCGCCCTCGCCTACAACCCACTCCCCAAAGAAATCCTCGCTCGCCAACTCGAGCAGCTCGCCGCCTTCAAAGCAAAGTAGACTGCCCCCTTGACCATGGGCACGCGCGGTTCGCTATCGAACCATTCCCTCTGTCCCTGTTCCCAGCAGATCCCCCTATTCAAACCCACGCGGAGCCACCACCGGGAACTCATCGGAGTCTCTGCGCCTCAAATCACCAGATCTCCGCATTCCCATGACCACCTTGGCCGTCGTCACCAGCTGTCCCACATGCCGCTGCGCATGGTCCGCACAATGCACCAGCAACCCGCCCACACTGCTCGGCAAACACCCACGGCCCACCCAGCGAGCCTTGTCATACATCCCCGGAGAAAAAGCCTTGACCCTCCGCATCGACTCCTCTAGCGCGCTCTCGAACTCCCCAAACAGCTTCGCCCGCGAACCCGAAGGCTCCATCTCCCGGTCCAGCGCCTGAAGCTGCGCATCGCTCAACTGATGCCCCTCCGCATAGGTCAGCAGCCGGTCCAGGCTCCGCGAAATATGCCGCATCTGAAACGCCACCGAAGGCAGCCCAAACGGTCGCGCCTCCAGTTGATCCTCGCTGAAATCCCCGCACCACCGCAGCACATCCTCGCGCGTCAGCTCCAACGCATGCAGCACGCCCCGCCGCACCGCATCGTCCTCAGTCAAAGTTCCGCGCAGCCACGGCTCAACCATCTCAGCATCCTTCCGAGGTCCCTATCGTGCCAGTGTCCTCAAAATGCATTTGGGTCACAAACATTCTCGCCCATACCCGCCACTCTCACAACCCCTTCTTCGCCCGAAATTCCCTCACCACATCCCCTACAGGCCGATGCTGACCATCCACCGCATCATTCATCCCCCTCACTTCGTCCGCGCTCACCCTCCCCGCCAACCGATCCATCGCCACCTGAATCCCCGGATGCCGCCGCAGCGAATCCTCCCGAAACAAAGGCACAGCCTCATACGGAGGAAAATAATGCCGGTCATCCTCCAGCGCCACCAGCCCCAGCGCCCGTATCGGCCCATCGGTCGAGTTCCCCGCCACCATATCAACCTGCCCGCTCTGCAACGCCCGGTACAACAACCCCAGATCCATCGTGCGCGGCGATCCATCCAGCTTCAACCCGTACGTCTGCTGCAAACCCGGCAACCCATCCGGCCGCGACTCAAACTCATACCCCACTCCCAGCCGCCACCCCTCCGCGCCAGGCGTTGACCTCACCGCATCCGAAATCGTCTTCACGCCCAACCGCCGCGAATCGTCCCCCCGAATCACCATCGCAAACGTGTTCTGAAACCCCAACCCGGGCTCAACCCGCACTCGATACCGCGACTCATAAAGCTCCTTCACCCGCGCAAACACCGCCGCCTCATTCCGCTGCCCCACCGGAGGCAAAGGCTGCTTCAAAATCGCTGTCAAAGCCGTCCCCGTGTACTCCACATACCCATCGATCCGCCCACTCACCAAAGCCTGCTGACACAAATAACTCCCCGCCAGATAAAACCGTCGCTCCACCCGCTCCCCGGTCACCGCCTCAATCTCCTGAGCCAGCAACTCCCCCAGCACCACCTGCTCCGTAAAATTCTTAGCCCCAATCACAACCCTGCTCGACCGAGGCGGCGCACACCCCGCCAGAAAAAAGCAACTCACGACAAGCGCAAAAAACACTATCCCTGTATAAAAAGTCTCGGCTTCTAGGTAACCCAAGGCTTTAGCCTTGGGCCTCTCAACGCGACAAAAGATTTGGGGCTTTAGCCCCTGGGGTATGCCTTCGTCTGCGCGTCCACGAACCCCTCGAAACGCCCCCTCACTTGACACAACCCCTCCTCGGAAAACGCCGGCCAAGCCCCTGAGCTCTTCAAACTAAGCGAAGTCCAGACCTAGAGTTTCTACTTCGAATACTTTGCACACTTTCGACG
The DNA here is from genome assembly GCA_963841335.1 of uncultured Acidobacteriaceae bacterium. GTDB lineage: Bacteria > Acidobacteriota > Terriglobia > Terriglobales > Acidobacteriaceae > Edaphobacter. The sequence continues at coordinate 1,426,982 of CAWJCF010000002.1, forward strand.
GGGGGCACTCCTAAACCCGCTTCACCGCTAACCGCCGCTCCAACCAACCCAAACCCGCATCCGCCGCCAGCGCCAGCAAAGCAGCCGGAATCGCCCCAGCCAGAACCAGCCCGTTATCCACGCTTGCCACACCCCGAAAGATCAGCTCCCCCAACCCGCCTGCCCCGATCGCCGCCGCAATCGTAGCCACCCCCACGCAAGTCACCGTAGCCGTCCGCAACCCGGCCAGAATCACACTAGCCGAAAGCGGAAGCTCCACCTTAAACAACCTCTGCATACCACTCATTCCAAGCGCATTTGAAACATCAATCAAAGCCGGATCAACACTCCTGATCCCCGCATAAGTATTCCGCAAAATCGGCAGCAGCGCATACCCAGTCAGAGCCAGAATCGCCAGCCGGGCCGCATTCTCCCCCAGCCAAGGCACCGGCATCAGCAGCCCAAACAGCGCCAGGCTGGGCACCGTCTGCAGCACATTCGCAAACCCGATCACCGGCTTCGCCAGACCCTGCCGCCGAGTCAGCAAAATCCCCAACGGCAACCCCACAGCCGCAGCCAAAATCATCGCGGAGAGCGTCAGCCAAAGATGCTCAAACGTCAGCCGCCCAATCTCCCACCCATGCGCTCGCAAGAAATTCATCATGCAGGCACCGTACGATGTACAGCGCAAACATAATCCCTTACATGAGGATTCTGTGACTCCGATACCTCTCCTGCAGACAGGTCCGCAACCACCTCCCCGCAGTCCAGAAACACCACCCGCTTCGCCAGATAGAGCGCCTCATCCAGACTGTGCGTGACAATCAAAACCGTCTTCCCCATCTTGTCCAAAAGCCCCCGCAGCATCGTCTGCATCTCCCCCCGAGTCAGCGGATCCAGCGCCCCAAACGGCTCATCCATCAGCAACACAGAAGGGTCCGTCGCCAGCGCCCGCGCCAACCCCACCCGCTGCCTCTGCCCACCAGAAAGCTGCCAAGGATAACGCCCGCAAAACTCCTCATAATCCATCCCAACCAGCCCCAGAACCTCCCGCACCCTTCCCGCAATCTCCTGCTTAGGCCGCCCCGCCAGCTCCAGCGCCATCCCAGCATTCCGCTCCACCGTCATATGCGGAAACAGCCCCGTCTCCTGGATCACATACCCGATCCCCCGCCGCAACTCCTGCATATTCCCACCCGCCACCGCCCGCCCCGAAACCCGCACCTCACCCGAAGTAGGAGTCCCCAACCCATTCACCATCCGCAGCAGCGTCGTCTTGCCCGACCCGCTCCGCCCCAGCAGCGCCGTAGTCGTCCCCGCCTCCAGCTCCAGCGAGATGTCGCGCAGCAGAAAACGCCCGGTCTGGCCGTCAGCACCTCGCGGCAACGCATAGCTCACCTTCGCGAACGCAACGCCGACCGTAGGCATGTCTCCTACTCTAACTTGTCTTGTCCAACCGGAAGCTACTCGGCGGTCTCCGACACAGCCACAGCATCCGCCCCCGCACTAGGCTGCCCCTTCACGCGAACGACCGTGATCTTCTCAAAGCCTTCCTTGAAGGTTGGCGGCTTAAGCCGTTCTGCCATCTTCTGCATCACGTCATCGGTCACTTGGCGATCGCGCTTCGAATTCCGCTCCATGCAAACCGCCAACGGAACATCAAAGAACACCGCCTGCACCTCATACCCGAAGCTCTTCGCCATCTTGATCCACTGCCGGCGCTCATGCGGCGACAAGTTCGTCGCGTCCACATAGTTCCAAGGCATCTTGGCAATCAGCCTCGCCCGCAGCAAGCTCCGCAGCGTCGAGAACACCAGCCCCTGGTACCGCTGCTCCGTAATGTCATCAAACAGCAGCGATCGCAGCAGGTCGCTCGACAGCGGAGTCACGCCCCGCCGCTTATACCAGGTCGTCTTGCCCGACCCCGGTAGCCCGATCGTCAACACCACATAGCCCTTCGGCGACTTCAGCGGTGTCTGCTCAAGCGGCGGCGTAGCCAGCGACTCCGGCTGCGTCTCCACCACAATCTTCGGCTCCGGCCGCTCAGCCGGCGGCTCCGGCGCGGCCGCACTCGCAGCGTGCGATTCCGCCTCTGCAGTCACCTCAGAAGACTTGTCGGCTTTCACCACCGGCACAGGCTCCGGATACGTCGGTCTCAGGGGAGCCGGTTGATTCGAGGGCAACTCCTGCCCACTTTTCCCCGTGGACTCCGATTCATTCGGTCCACGTCTAGGGCGTCGTCTCATCTTTTCGCTTATCCATTCGCGCAACTCGCGCATATGACGCTTGTAACACAGCGCGAAAGGACCCCGCAAATCCTCGAACCTCCGGGGCCACTCCCCGAAGATGATCTGGAGAATAGATTGGTTCAGAATCCCTTTGAAATCCTGCAGCAGCTAAGGTAAAGAAGCAAATAGCCGCCCAAGCCACCCAGTACAATTGGCCATCCCAGGGAGCCAGCATGCCCCGTCGCTTCATCCTTTCCCTCATACTCACCGCAACAACGGCGCTCCACGCCCAAACCGACCCGGTCGCCGCCGGAATCCCCCACTGGGTCAAGCTGGCCCCCGGCACCACCACCACCTACTTCGTCTTCAAAGAAAAGTAGACACCGGTGCGCACGACACTTCACTCGCGACCGCCTAAGCCGCGATCCCCACTTCCCGCTCGGCCCGTCGTCCACCCAAATATCCAAACAGCGCGATGTAGATATAGCAGACCGCCGGAATCACAAAAGCATGCTGCACCCCAACCGCATCTGCCAGATGCCCTTCCCCCAGCGGAATCAACGCCCCACCCACAATCGCCGCCACCATCAAGCTCGAACCCTTACTCGTCAGCGGCCCAAGCCCAGTCAGGCCCACGGTAAAAATGCTCGGAAACATGATCGAGTTGAATAACCCCACCGCCAAAATCGCCCACATCGCCGTGTGCCCATGGGTCAGGATCGACGTAGCCACCAACCCGCAGGCCACGACCGCCGCCGTCCCCAAGACCGTGCTCGTCCTTACCTTCGTCAGCAGCCACGAGCCGATAAACCGCCCCACCATCGCGCCGCCCCAATACAGCGAGACATACTTTGCCGCCGTCTTCTCAGAGAACGCCGCAATATCCGGCAGCCCAAAGTAATTCACCAGAAAGCTCCCGATTGAAACCTCAGCCCCGACATACACAAAGATCGCCAGTGCACCTGCCAGCAGCACCGGATGGTTCCATATGCTGTCGTTCGCCGCCGTTGTATCCAACTCGCCGGGCCTGATGTCGCGCGTAAAGTCCATCGTCGGCAGCTTCAGCACCGCGAACGAGATCGCCAGCAGCACCAGCGTCAGCCCAATCCCCAGGTAAGGCAGCCGCACGCTCGAGGCCTGTTCCGTCCGGTACGCCTGCAACGCCGCCGCCGAAAACGACCGCAACTTCTCCGGAGCCACCGGCGCAGAAGCCAGAATGAACATGCTCCCAAAGAACGGAGCCACAAACGTCCCAAACGAGTTGAACGCCTGGGAAAGATTCAGCCGCGCCGCAGATGTCTCTGGAGGCCCCAGGTTCGCCACATAAGGATTCGCCGCCACCTGCAGCGTCGTAATTCCTGCCGCCAGAATCACCAGCGCGGCAAGAAATAACCCGAACGACGCTACAGTCGAAGCCGGCAAAAATAGAAACGCTCCGGCAGCCATCACCAGCAGCCCGATCACCATCGTTCCCTTGTACCCACGCCACTCCACCAGCTTTCCCGCCGGAAACGCAAAGATGAAGTACGAAGAGAAGAAACAGAACTGCACCATCATCACCTGCGCATAGCTCAGGTCGAAGATGCCCTTCAAATGAGGAATCAGAATGTCATTCAGACAAGTAAGAAATCCCCACATGAAAAAAAGCATCGTCGCGATGCTCATCGCACGAACATCTGTCTTCTGGTTTGCAAACTGCCGCGTGCTCGAGGATGCGCCGACGCCAATAGCCATATCGAGTAAGAACCTTCTTCCAGGGATCGCCAAAAACCTTAACTTTGGCCGAGTCCATCCTATAAGCAATCCAGCAAAGCCGCCCATCCCAACCAGAACCCCTACCCACTAAATCCGCTACACTAACCCAAATCCAAATCCACGAAGAGGCACCGTCATGCGGAACCTGGCCGCAGCAAGTACCCTATTGTTCTCCCTAACCCTCGCCGCCCAATCCCCCACCACCTACGTCAAGGCCGGCCATCTCTTCGACAGCGAATCCGGCACCTACCGCAACAACGCAGTCCTCGTCCTCTCCGGAGACCGCATCCAATCCGTCGAGCCCTCAACCTTTGCCATCCCCTCCGGTGCAAAAATCGTCGACCTCTCCGCCGACTACGTCCTTCCCGGCCTCATCGATTGCCACGTCCACCTCGGCGCCCGCGCCGACAAGTACGATCCCATCAACGCCTTCAAGGGCACACCCTTCACCTCCGCTTACGCCAGCGTCGTCAACGCCCAGCGAACCCTCGACGCCGGCTTCACCACCGTCCGCGATGTAGGCTCCCGGCCCTTCATGGCCGTCGATCTCCGCAACGCCATCAACGAAGGCCTCATCCCCGGCCCACGCATCGTCGCCTCCGGTCCTCCACTCTCCATCACCGGTGGCCACGGCGACCTCAACAACTACTCCCCTGAAACCCGAGTCACCATGTTCCCCGAAGAGCGCGACTACTCCATCGCCGACGGCCCCGAACAGATCCGCCAAACCATCCGCGCCCAGGTCAAATACGGCGTCGACGTCATCAAAATCCTAGCCTCCGGCGGAGTCCTCAGCAAAGGCGACCAACCCGGAGCCGCGCAGTACACCTTCGAAGAGCTCAAAATGGCCGCCGACACCGCCCACGCCTCCGGCCGCAAGATCGCCGCCCACGCCCACGGCGCCCAGTCCATCAAAGACTCCATCAACGCCGGCATCGACTCCATCGAGCACGCCTCCCTCGTCGACGACGAAGGCATCCGCCTGGCCAAAGCTCACGGCACCTACTTCGTCATGGACATCTACAACGACGACTACATCCTAGGCAAAGCCAAAGACTTCGGCATCGAGGAAGAGAATCTCGCCAAGGAGCGCATGGTCGGCAAAACGCAGCGCGAAAACTTCCGCAAAGCCTTCCAGGCCGGGGTCAAAATGGCCTTCGGCACGGACGCCGGCGTCTACCCCCACGGCGACAACGCCAAACAGTTCCACTACATGGTCATGTACGGCATGACGCCAGCCCAGGCCATCCAGGCCGCCACCCGCAACGCCGCCGACCTCATAGGCCGAGCTTCCGACGTAGGCGTCCTCTCACCCGGCCACTACGCCGACCTCATCGCCGTAAAAGAAGACCCCCTACAGCGAGTCGAAGTTCTGGAACACATCAATCTAGTCATGAAGGGTGGCACCATCATCAAAGACGAACTAACCAAACCCTAAACCGACCGAAGCAGCCGCCACAGAAGTGTCATCCTGAGCGAAGTAACTTGCGCATTTTGCAAGTTAGGGAGTCGAAGGACCCGCCGTTGTCTTTGCCTTTAATTTCTCCCGCTCAATCAGCAATATCTTCTTCGCACGAGACCACCCCTTCAGCTGTTTCTCTCGCGCGATAGCATCCTCAACAAACGGATGACGCTCAAACCAGACCAAGCGATTGCAGTTGTACTTCTTCGAGTACCCCTCGAAACGCCCTTGCCTGTGCTGTTCAATTCGAATTTCAATCTCGCTCGTGATGCCAACATAAAAATTGTGGCTCCTACTGGCAACAATGCAGATGTAATACATCTTCTCGTTCATCAAGCCCAGCATAGCAACCGAGCTGTATCTCATCCCGCTATACTTGACAATGAGAGCCCCTCAGACAATCACATTCATCCAACCGTGACCTATGGCTGATACTCTCCCAAATCAAAAGGTCCAAACCTAAGGTCTCTCAATCGAATACTTTGCCCACTTAAGCACCCGGGAGGGGGGTAACCTGAGCACCGAAAAGCCAACGAACTACCGAATGCCCGCCGAGTGGTCCACGCACGCCGCCACATGGCTCGGCTGGCCGCACAACGCCGAAGACTGGCCCGGAAAATTTCAGCCCATACCCTGGGTCTACGCCGAAATCGTCCGCCACCTCTCCCAGGTCGAAGACGTCCACATCCTCGTCAACGACGAGCCCGCCGAAAAACGAGCCCGCGGCATCCTCCTCCGAGCCCACGCCAACCTCGCCCGCCTCCACTTCCACCACTGGCCCACCGACCGCGTCTGGCTACGCGACTCCGGCCCGATCTTCGTAAAAAACCCCCAAGGCGACCTCGCCATCACCAATTGGAAGTTCAACGCCTGGGCAAAATACGAAAACTACCACCGCGACGACCAGATCCCTCTCTACGTCGCCCACCACTACGACATCCCCCAGATCAGGCCCGAGATCCATCTCCCCGACGGCACCACCCACCGCGTAGTTCTCGAAGGCGGCAGCATCGACACCAACGGAGCCGGCCTCCTCCTCACCACCGAAGAGTGCCTCCTCTCCAAAATCCAGGAGCGTAACCCCGGCCTGGGCGATGAAAATGAGACCCGCGCCAAACTAGAGCAAGTCTTCCACGACTACCTCGGCATAGAAAAAGTTCTCTGGCTCCATAAGGGCTGCGCCGGCGACGACACCCACGGCCACATCGACGACATCACCCGCTTCGTCTCCGAAAACAAAATCCTCACCTGCGTCGAGCCCAACACCCACGACGAAAACCATCTCCCGCTAGCCGAAAACCTCGACCGCCTCCACAACTTCCGCAACCTCCACGACCAGCCCTTCGAGATCGTCGAACTCCCCATGCCAGCGCCCGTAGTCTTCCACGGCCAGCGCCTCCCCGCCAGCTACGCCAACTTCTACATCGCCAACAACACGGTCCTCGTCCCCACCTTCAACGACCCCAACGACCGCCACGCCCTCAACACCATCGCCACCTGCTTCCCCGATCGCCAGATCATAGGCATCCACGCCGTAGATCTGGTCTGGGGCCTGGGCACCCTACACTGCCTCTCCCAACAGGAGCCGATGTAATAATCATTTCGGGAGAGATTTATGGTTCAGGTAACGGAAGCAATTCAAAAGTCCAAAACGTATCTTGGAGATGTCTTTCCGTCTGCAAAAGGTCAAGACCTACTGCTTGAAGGTGTCGAACTTTCAGATGACGGAAAGTTTTGGTATGTCACCTTCTCATATTCGGCCCCCGAGTCGGAAAAAAATAATGATGATTTCGGTGCTCCCCGCTATCAAACATTCAAAACCATTAAGGTGCGATCGGAAGATGGTCAATTCTTCGGCGCCAGGAACGGGCTTTCTTCAATAGGGTTGATGTGATTGGCAAAGGTAGGTATCAAAGTCATTCAGCCGTAATAGACACCAATCTCGTCTTATTACTTCTCGTCGCCCGCGTAGATCAGACTCTACTACTGCGGTATAAGCGCGTCCAAATGTTCACCAATAGAGATATTTCGCTCCTTCATCAAGTGCTGAAGTCGTTCCGAGAGATATGCACGACACCAAATGTGTTGACAGAAGTGAGTAACTTTCTTGGCCAAGCCCCAACCTACGCTCAAACACCTCTCAAGAAAGAATTTGCAGTCTACATCGAGTCCAAAAAGGAAATTTACACTCCTAGTGCGGACTTGGTGGTGCGGCAATCTTTCTTCAATTTCGGTCTGACTGACTGCACATTAGAAGACGCAAGTGCTGAGCATACAGTCATCACTACAGATCATCGACTTGCGGGAAAAATTCAGAAAATGGGCCGCAGAGCAATCAACTTCAACCACGCCCGTACATCATATTTGCTGACCTAACGTATCTTACTTCTTGGCCACTAAGCCTTGTCCACCGACCTAACCCACCTCCGAGCTGCCATAACCGAAGCCCAAGCCGCCGAAGCCAACGGCGAAGTCCCGGTAGGAGCAGTCGTCGTCCACAACAACAAAATCATCGGCCGAGGCCAAAACCGAGTCCTCCGCGACTCCGACCCGACCGCCCACGCCGAAATCGTAGCCCTCCGCGAAGCCGGCCTCGCCCTAAAAAACTACCGTCTCGAAGACTGCACCCTCTATGCCACCCTCGAGCCTTGCGCCATGTGCGCCGGAGCCATCCTCCACGCCCGCCTTAGTCGCCTCGTCTACGCCGCCCCCGACCCCAAAGCCGGAGCCTGCGGCTCTGTCCTGAGCGTCCTCAATCACCCAGCACTAAATCACAAGCTCGAACTCCTCCCCGGCCTCCTCGCTGAAGAGTGCGGCACCCTCCTCACCAACTTCTTCCGGAAGCGACGCCTGGAAAAATCCTCCGCCCGCATCTTAGGAAAAGAAGCACCAACGCAGAAAACACTACCCAAAAAGAAAAAAGCAGCGAAGAAAGCCAGCAAAGGATCCCCAAAGAAGTCCTCACCCAAAAAGCGCTCTACAAAACCCACTCCTCTAGCAAAACGGCGTTCCTAATTTATCCTCAACCCATGAAGCTAGCCCGCCTGCTCTCCGTCGTCCTGCTTCTCATCAACGCGCTTCACGCCCAGCAAACCCAGCACGTCGTCGGCTTCATGACCGACTTCGACGTCAAAGACGACGCCATCGGCATCTGCAAAGCCGTCATGGTCGGCATCGACCCCGCCATCCGCATCATCGACATCTCCCACCAGGTCACCCCCTACGACATCGCCGAAGGCGCCCGCTTCCTCGCCGGCTCTGCGCCTTACTTCCCCGCAGACGCCGTATTCGTCGTCGTCATCGACCCCACCGTCGGCAGCACGCGCAAAGCCATCATCGCCCACTCCCGCCGCGGCCAATACTTCGTCCTCCCCGACAACGGCCTCCTCACTCTCTTCCCCTCCACCGGAGAAAACCAGATCCTCGAAGCCCGCGAGATCACCAACCCTGCCTGGATGATCGGCGCAAAGCTCTCCTCCACCTTCCACGGCCGCGACATCTTCTCACCCGCCGGGGCCCACCTCGCCCGCGGTGACGACTGGACCCAGGCCGGCCCCTCCCTCGACGTCGCCAACCTAGTCCGCCTCAACATCCACAACCCCACCCTCGACGCCACCGGCCTCCACAGCGAAGTCCTCGGCCTCGACGGCCCCTTCGGCAACGTCATCCTCAACATCCCCTCTGAAACCTTCTCCAAACTCGGCTACCACCTCGGCGACCCCGTCCCCGTCACCATCGCCGACCACACCTACACCGTCCCCTTCGTCAAAACCTTCAGCGACGTCCCCGTCGGCAGCCCGCTCCTCTACATCGATTCACGCGGCCGCGCAGCCCTCTCGCTCAACCAGCGCAACTTCGCCGAAAAATATAACGTCACCCCGGGCCAGACCGTCTCAATCCCCGTGAAAAAATAACCAACAGTCCCATCGGCCCTCGCCCCACCGCATCTCAGTCATGCAACCACAACCGAGGAGAGCCCCATGCCCGCTCTACAAAACAAAATCGCCGTCATCACCGGTGCCGGCACCGGAATCGGCCAGGCCATCGCCATCCGTCTAGCCAGCGAAGGCGCAACCGTAGTCGTCAACTATCTCAGCCACCCCGAGCAAGCCGACGACACCAAGGCTAAAGCTGAAGCCGCGGGCGGAAAAGCCATCACCATCCAGGGAGACGTCTCAAACCTCGCCGACACCCAGCGCCTCATCGACGAAACCTACACCCAGCTCGGCCGCGCCGACATCCTCGTCAACAACGCCGGCATCGAGATCGAATCCCCCTTCTGGCAAGTCACCGAAAAAGACTACGACGCCGTCCTCAACGTCAATCTCAAGGGCGCCTTCTTCCTCACCCAGGTCTTCGTCAAGCGCCTCATCGCCGCCAAACAACCTGGCCGCGTCATCAACATCAGTTCCGTCCACGAAGACATGGTCTTCCCCCACTTCTCCACCTACTGCGCCTCCAAGGGAGCCATGCGCATGGTCATGCGCGACCTCGCCGTCGAGCTCGGCCCCTACAACATCACCGTCAACAACATCGCCCCCGGAGCCATCTCCACCCCCATCAACAAGAACCTCCTCGCCGACAAACCAGAACTCAAGTCCCTCCTCGCCAACATCCCCCTCGGCCGCCTCGGCACCCCGGAAGAGGTCGCTGGCGTAGCCCTCTTCCTCGCCTCCGACGCCGGAGCCTACTGCACCGGGTCCACCGTCATCATCGACGGAGGCCTCATCCGCAACTACCACGAACAATAAGCATCCAGATCCGACCAACGGAAGGACAAGAGCCGAAAAAAGGTACACACGCCACGAAGTGGCCGCCCCGCGCGTAGCGGGCCCGTCCGGCAGGACAGCAGTTAAACAACTAACGCTAAAATAGAACCATGGATCTAACCGTATACTCAGCCTCCTGGTGCCGCGACTGCCGCGAGGCCAAGCGTTTCCTCACCACGCACAACATCCCCTTCCAAGAGATCGACATCGAGACCACCCCTGGCGCAGCCGACCTCGTCATCGCCAACACGGGCAAGCGCGCCATCCCCCAGTTCGTCCTCGACGGCAAATGGATCCAGCCCTACAAACCCGGAGAAGGCTTCCTCTACGAAGAGATGGAAGAACTCTTCGGCGTCAAACAAGACTGACAACTGCGCACTGACAATTGAGAACTGAGAACGCCATGATCCCCCGCTACACACGCCCTGAGATGGGACGCATCTGGTCCGACGCCAACAAATACCAATGCTGGCTCACCGTAGAAATCGCCGCCTCTCAGGCCCTCGCGAAATTCGGCCTCGTCCCGCAATCCGCCGCCGACGCCATCCGCGACAAGGGCGCCTTCACCGTAGACCGCATCAACGAAATCGAGTCCGAGGTCCGTCACGACGTCATCGCCTTCACCACCACCGTGGCCGAGCACATCAACAACCCCGAGCACTCCCGCTGGCTCCACTACGGCCTCACCTCCACCGACGTAGTCGACACCGCGCAAGCCCTCCAAATCCGCGAAGCCTCCACCGTCATCCGCGCCGGCATCGTAGCCCTCGCCGATGTCCTCAAAAAACGAGCCCTCGAATTCAAGCACACCCCCATCATCGGCCGCACCCACGGCATCCACGCCGAACCCTCCACCTTCGGCCTCAAGCTCCTCCTCTGGTACTCCGAGATGCAGCGCAACCTCACCCGCTTCGACGCCGCTGCCGAAGACCTCCGCGTAGGCAAGCTCTCCGGAGCAGTCGGCACCTTCGGCCATCTCAAGCTCGAACACGAAGAAGCAATTTGTAACCAACTCGGTCTCAAACCCGTAGACGTCGCCACACAAGTAGTCCAGCGCGACCGCCACGCCGCCTACATCTCCACGCTAGCCGTACTAGCCAGCAGCCTGGATAAAATAGCCACCGAGATACGCCATCTCCAGCGCACCGAAGTCCGCGAAGCCGAAGAGTTCTTCAGCGAAAAGCAAAAAGGCTCCTCCGCGATGCCGCACAAGCGCAACCCCATCACGAGCGAGCAAATCTCCGGCCTGGCCCGCGTCATGCGCGCCAACGCCCAGGTCGCTCTCGAAAACGTAGCCCTCTGGCACGAGCGCGACATCTCCCACTCCTCCGCCGAGCGAGTCATCTTCCCCGACTCCACCATCCTCGCCGACTACCTCCTCACCAAGACGACGAACCTCATCGAAAAACTCCTCGTCTACCCCGCCCGCATGCTCAAGAACCTCGAGTCCACCGGCGGCCTAATCTTCTCCGGCCAGCTCCTCCTCGACCTGGCCGAATCCGGCATGTCCCGCGAAGACGCCTACCGCCTCGTCCAATCCCACGCCATGAACTCCTGGAAAAACGACCTCATCTTCCGCGAAGAAATCGCCAAGGTCCCCGAGATCACCGCCCGCCTCACTCCCGAAAAGCTAGCCCGAGCCTTCGACTACAACCGCCAGCTAGCCAACGTAGACTCAATCTTCAACCGCGTCCTCGGCAAATAGCTCCATCGCCCCAGCGCCTTTGTCATTGCTCTCTTGTTTGTCATTCCGTAGCAAAGCGGAGGAATCTGCCGTTGTCGTTGCGGTTGCCGTTGTCGTTGCCTGCCCTTTTGTTTGTCATTCCGCAGCGAAGCGGAGGAATCTGCCGTTGCGGTTGTCGTTGCGGTTGCGGTTGTCGTTGCCTGCCCTTTGTTTGTCATTCCGCAGCGAAGCGGAGGAATCTGCCGTTGCGGTTGTCGTTGCGGTTGCGGTTGTCGTTGCCCGCCCTTTTGTTTGTCATTCCGCAGCGAAGCGGAGGAATCTGCGGTTGCATTTCCTAACGAGTCGGATATCCTCGTCCACGATGCCGTCACGCGAATACCATTTCTACGTCTACATCATGGCCAGCCGATCCCACGACCTCTACATAGGCTTCACCAACAACATCTCCCGCAGAGTCGCCGAACACCGCACCGCCCGCCCCGGGTACTTACACCGCGCACTACAAAATCAACCGACTCGTCTACTACGAACACTTCACCTACGTCCTAAATGCGATCGCCCGCGAAAAAGAACTGAAAGACTGGAATCGCGAAAAGAAGCTGGCCCTCATCGACGCAGCCAACCCAACCTGGCAGGATCTAGCACGCGATTGGTAAGAGCGCTCCCCCACCATTAGCCTTGCCCTTTTGTTTGTCATTCCGCAGCGCAGCGGAGGAATCTGCGGTTGCAGTTGCCTTTGCGGTTGCCTGTCCCTTTGTTTGTCATTCCGCAGCGAAGCAGAGGAATCCGCAGCGACGCTCACACATCCAAACCTCAGACCATTCTGGGGAGGATGTAATGACACGCACCGCACTCATCGCCGGCGTCACCGGCATCGTCGGCAACGACTTGGCCCACCAACTTCTTTCCAACGGATGGCAAGTCCACGGCATCGCCCGCCGTCCGTCCGCGGGCCTCGAGCGCATAGACTTCATCTCCGCCGACCTCCTCGACCCCGCCACATTATCCTCCGCCATCGCTGATCTCAAACCCACACATCTCTTCATCACCACATGGCTCCGCCAGCCCACCGAAAAAGAAAACATCCGCGTCAACAGCGCGATGGTGCGCAACCTCCTCGAAGCCGTCTCCCCCGCCGGCACTCTCCAACACGCCGCACTCGTCACCGGCCTCAAGCACTACCTCGGGCCATTCGAGGCCTACGGCAAAGGCGCCCTCCCCGCGACGCCCTTCCGCGAAGAACAACCCCGCCTCGACATCGAAAACTTCTACTACGCCCAGGAAGACGAGCTCTTCGCCTCGGCAAATCGCCACGGCTTCGGCTGGAGCGTCCATCGCCCTCACACCATCATCGGCTATGCCCTCGGCAACGCCATGAACATGGGAGTCACTCTCGCCGCCTACGCCACCATCTGCCGCGAAACCGGCCGCCCCTTCCTCTTCCCCGGCTCTCCAGCACAATGGAACAGCCTCACCGACATGACTGACGCCCGCCTCCTCGCACGTCATCTCGAGTGGGCCGCAACCACCCCCGCAGCCCGCGATCAGGCCTTCAACGTCGTCAACGGCGACGTCTTCCGCTGGAGCTGGATGTGGTCTCGCCTGGCCGCCTGGTTCAACATCGAACCGGCTCCATTCCCCGGCCAAGGCACACCACTCGAACAACAACTCGCCGACGCAGCTCCTACATGGCGCAAAATCGCCCTCGCCCACAACCTCGTCGAGCCCAACCTCCACCACCTCACCTCAGCCTGGCACACCGACGCCGACCTCGGCCGCCCCATCGAAGTCGTCACCGACATGAGCAAAAGCCGCAAACTCGGCTTCCTCGACTACCAACCCACCGACGAAAGCTTCATCGACCTCTTCACCCGCCTACGCAAGGAACGTATCATCCCATAAACGCCCCTTGCCGCAGACCCTCATCCAAATCGTAGACACCGCCGTAGCCGACGCCTACCAACGCGGCGGCTCACACCTGGCCTGCCATCCCGGCTGCTGCCAATGCTGCATCGGCATCTTCCCCGTCTCCCAGCAAGACGCCGCCCGCCTACGCGAAGCCCTCTCGACCCTCGAACAAACCGACCCCGAGAAATCCCACCGCATCCAAACTCGCGCAACCCAATCCCGCGCACGCCTAACCCCGCAATTTCCCGGCGACCCAAAAACCGGCATCCTCAACCCCGACTACGAAGACTCACCCCTCTTCACCGATGAATCCGAAGACAGCATAGGCGACAACGAACCCTGCCCCATCCTCGACCCCACCACCGGCACCTGCGACCTCTACGCGGCCCGCCCCATTCTCTGCCGAACCTTCGGCCCACCCATGCGCACCGCCGAAGACAACCTCGCCACCTGCGAACTCTGCTTCACCCACGCCACCACCGAAGAGATCGCCGCCTGCGAACTCGACCCCACCCTCCCCGCCCAGGAAGCCGCCTCGAACGACGCCTTCAACGCCGCGCACCACCTCCACGGCCAAACGCTCGTCGCCTACGCTCTAGGTGTACCGACCAATAGGGCTATCTAAAAGACGGATTTTAGAATGATGGATTTTAGAGATGTGTCATCCTGAGAGAAGTAACTTGCGCATTTGCAAGTTACGTAGTCGAAGGACCTTCAGTTGAACTTGCAGTTGCCGTCGCCTCTAAACCTTAACCCTTCACCCACACCTCAGATGTGTCATCCTGAGCGGAGCCTCTCGCAGTTTCATCGCGCGAGGCGTAGTCGAAGGACCTGCGGTTGCTTTTGCTGTTGCTGTTGCCCTTCTCCTTTCCTACCGTCAATAAATGAAAGTGTCATCCTGAGCGAAGTAACTTGCGCATTTGCAAGTTACGTAGTCGAAGGACCTGCAGTTGTACTTGCAGTTGCCGTCGCCTCTAAACCTTAACCCTTCACCCACATCTCAGACGTGTCATCCTGAGCGGAGCCTCTCGCAGTTTCATCGCGAGAGGCGTAGTCGAAGGACCTGGGGTTGCTGTTGCTGTTGCCGTTTTCCTTTCCTACCGTCAACAAATGAAAGTGTCATCCTGAGCGAAGTAACTTGCGCATTTGCAAGTTACGTAGTCGAAGGACCTGCAGTTGTACTTGCAGTTGCCGTCGCCTCTAAACCTTAACCCACACCTCAGATGTGTCATCCTGAGCGGAGTCTCTAGCAGTTTCATCGCGAGGCGCAGTCGAAGCTCGTCGAAGGACCTGTCGATTCCCTTGCTAGAACCCACCGCCCAAAAACCCTGAAAATTCTTGTCAAGCCCCTCCAGCCCGGTTTCGAGCACCAAATTGCCTCGCAACCAAAACAAAAAAAACCACTTGGATCACCGAAAATAAACCCGGCCGAAGTGGCATTTTAGTTATCGCCAATTCGATAAAATAGAACTAGAAGAAAAGATAAGGAAAAGGCCCGGCGAAAGCTGGGCCTTTTCCTTCAGAGAGGAGAAGATCGCGAGCTAACCCCTTTGTTTGACATATTTTACCCGTAACCCTTTTGTTTAGAATATTTTGGCCTGATAGTCCGCATCTATCCCAAGCAAAATGAATACTTTACGGGAAACAAAGGGGGAGGGGGGTACTCCACACATGAGCGATAATCATTCCGTGTCCGAATCCCCGCAATCCCGCAACATCACCCTGGCCGTCACCGGAGCCAGCGGCTCCATCTATGCCGCCGAAGCCCTCCGTGCTCTCGCCGCCGACCCCCGGGTCGCCAAAATCAACTTCATCGCCTCCGAAAACTCCCTCCGTGTCTTCGCCGAAGAACTAAAACTCAGCGGCCGCAACGACCTCCCCGAAAAACTCCTCGGCGCCCCCTGCCCCAAGCTCCACCACCACGCCGAATCCGACATCGGAGCCAACATCGCCAGCGGCAGCTACCCCACCGCCGCCATGATCGTCCTCCCCTGCTCGATGGGCACCCTCGCGCACATCGCCAACGGCCTCGCCGAAAACCTCATCCACCGCGCCGCCGACGTCACCCTCAAAGAAAACCGCCCCCTCATCCTCTGCGTCCGCGAAACCCCCTTCAATCGCATCCATCTCCGCAACATGCAGCTAGCCTCCGACGCCGGAGCCACCATCTTCCCTACCATCCCCACCCTCTACAACCACCCCCAATCCACGCAGGAGATGGCCCGCAACTTCGTCCACCGAGTCCTCGCCCACATAGGTCTTTCCCAACCCGACGCCTACCAGTGGCAACCCGACTGAGAAGCTTTCAAATCCGCGTCATCCGTGCAGATCCGCGTTAAGCCTTCCCCTCAGCGCCCCGGAAAAGTCTTCTCCCCACCCCGCATCGGCGGCTCACTCCGCAAAAAGTCCACCGTACTCTCCGTCACCGGCCCCGCACACTCCGACGGAGCAATATGCCCACACCCCTCAATAATATTCAGCACCGACTGCGGCACTTTTTCATGAATCGTCTCGCCCGCCGACAGTGGGATCAGCTCATCCTTCGATCCCCACACAATCAGCATCGGCTCCGAGATATTCTGCAACCGGAAATCCAGCAGATCGCGCCCGGTGACCATCGACGCCAGGCTCCTCTTCACCACCCAAGCATTCGCCTGTAGCCTCCGCGCCATCGCAGTGGCAGCAAAATCCGGCACAACTGGCGGCTTCGGAGTCAGCATCGCAATGAGCTCCCTCACACCCGCCTCATCCGCAGGAGTAAACAACTCCGCCTGCCAGGTCGCCGGAAAATACACTCCCGCACTGTCGTACACAACCAGACGATCCACCATCTCCGGATGGTCCAGCGCCAGCTTCATGGCGATCCATCCGCCCATCGACCACCCACCAACATCAGCCTTCGGAACATGCACAGCCTGCATGAAGTCGACAACGATCCCCTCCTCGAGCGGGATCGAGTAATCCACATCTGGCCGCGGCGACCGCCCATATCCCAGCAGATCCGGCACCCACACATGGAACCCCTTCGCCGCCAACCGCGGCATCATCGCCGCCCAGGCCTCCCCCCGATCCCCCAGCCCATGCACCAACACCAGCGCGGTTCCATCAGCCGGACCCGCCTCAAAATAATGCAGCCTGTACCCACCCGCCTCAACGTACTCGCTCTTCACGCCCTCGCGCCAAAGATGAAAACGCAGCTGCTGATCCGTCACCCAAAGGGGGTTCCAATAAAACGTCGCCCCAGCCACAATCGCCACCAAAACCAGAACAGCCAAAACGCGCAGTGCAACCTTCATAGCCTGTTCGTCTCCGTTCCCATCACTTCAGCGGCTTGCCAAACTCTTCCCCAAACACCGTATGCGCCATATCGAAGCGCCCACCGTAAAACTTATCCGGCCCCTTCGAATGCCCAATCGCCAGCAGCGCAACCACCCAATAACTCAACGGCAGCCGCAACACTTCATGCACCTTATCCTGCTCAAAGCCCTCCATCGGAGCCGTGTCATAACCCATCACCTCGCCCATCAGCATCATGTGGGTGAACGCCAGCATCACCATCTTGTTCAGCCATCCATGCATCTGTTCCGAGGCGAAACTCGAAAGATAATTCGGAACACTGTTCTTCGCCTGCGCCGCATAGCTCTCCGGCATCCCGCCCTTACGCCCCAGCTCCAGCATCAGGTCCAGATCCTTACGCCACCCATCTGCGTCTCCGCAAGCCACAATCACCGCCGACGCCTCTTCCACCTTGCCCTGGTTATAGCTGGCAGCCCGAAGCCGCTTTTTCTGCTCCGGAGACTGCACCACCACAAACCGCCAAGGCTGCATGTTGTATCCGCTCGGCGCCTGCAACCCGGCATTCAAAATCTGTTTCAAATCCTCGGCAGGAATCGGAGCCCCATCAAAGCTTGGCGTTGCTCTCCGCTCTTCGATCGCTTGACTCAATGTCTTTTTATTCTTTGTCATCATTTATCTTTTCGAATTACTTACCAAGAGGAAGCCCAACAAAACCTCGGGAAGCCGCATGCCATCTCTTCAGCCCTATCATCCAACCAAAACGTCTCTCAAGATAGCATCACAACGTCAAACTCTCACAAAAAACGAGAAACAAAACTCTGCCTAATGGATTTCGCTCATAGCCTGTTCGGTAGCAAAGGGATTCTGTCCCTGAACCTCCGCAACGATCCAGATTCCATGAAACGGCCTCCGCAACTCCGGATACGCAGCCAGCAACGCCGCCATCGCATCAGAGTTACGTTTCCGCGCGGTCACTGGATCGCCAATCTGATCCACCTTTAAGTGAGCCGTAACATCGATCTTGTCCTTTTCCAATGAGTCATCCACGCCCAGCGAAGTAAAGTGATACTCCGCTCCATTCGCCCCCTTCACCACCAGCGGAGCCTCCGCGCTCACCCCCTCCGATAGCGCAGGCGGCGCAGACACACTCGCCTCCGCCTGCAATTTCTCCAGGTGGCTGCTTTGAACAAAGTTCCCCGGCTTCAGCAGGCTCTCCGCCTGCTGGTAATAGAGCCAAGCATTCCAACGCTCCTTCTGGGCATTCAGCGTACGCGCCTGCGTCCAGTACCACAGCCCGTCATGGCCGGCGGCCGACAGCGGCTTCGGATAAAACCCTGCCATCGTCCACTGCCCTCCATCCTGCCGAAGCAAAAACGACATCCGCCATGGCGAACTCGTATCCGTCACATCGACAATCGCGAAACCGTATCTCCCAGGAGCAAGCCCCGAAATAGTGAAATCCGCCTCCGCCACAGTCTTATTCAACGAACAGAAAAATTGCCCCTCAGGAAAAGACCCATCCGCGCCCGGCTTCAACTGCGTCGCGTCCAGCAAGTACACCTGCTCAACAACCGGAGTCCCACCCTTCACCTTCGCCGCTGTAGAATTCACGACAGTTCCAATCCCGCCAAAGTCCTTCGCATACTCGCGAGCTGTTGCCGCCTGCAAGCCGCTCACATCGCCGGCCTGAACCTTCGCCGCCAGTCCGCGCGCCACAGCCACCAGCGCATCCCGGTCCGTCCCCGTCATCTGCGACTGCGTTGTGCACACCTCAGCCGTTGCAATCATGGACATCAGCAGCCCCGTCGCCAGTAATCCGATCCGCACTCTCATCGTCATCCCCGACATCAACCTCTTGAGATGCTTCCATCGCGTCATCCAGCAATCCCAAAAGCATTGACAGTTTACAGCTATCGCCGCCAATCGCAGAATCTGGCCTGTTCTCATCAGATCGATCTCGTTGCGAATTAAAAAAGAAACTCGCAACAACCAGCAAAGAGGCTTATCCTGAAAACGCAAAGGTTCGCGGACTTGAGTTCCACGGTGATCTTGTCTCCAAACCTCGTCGAGCCATGACCTCCTTCGAGAAAACACGTCTCACCAACATGCGCGTTCCAACGAAAATTAAGTTCGCCGCAGCCACGAGTCTCATCCTCTCGGCACCCCTATATTCGCAATCCCCGCCCGTCACCCCACCGAACGCAGCCTCCTCCGCACTTGCCGCAACACCAGTCACAACGCAGCAGCTCGCAGTTCCTCCTAGGCCTTCGCAAATCCCGCCTAATCGCGCCAAGGTCAGCTTCTCCAACGGCATTCTCTCGGTCTCCGCTGACAACTCCAGCCTCAACCAGATCCTCCGCGAGATCGCTGCCGACACCGGCATGAAGATCACCGGAGGTGTCACCGAGGAGCGAGTCTTCGGCAGCTACGGACCCGCCAACCCAGCCCAGGTCCTCGACTCCTTGCTCGATGGTACTGCCATCAACATGGTCCTCGTCCAACGCGATGACGCCTCACTCGCCGAGCTCATCCTCACACCACGCAATGGCGGCCCGACTCCACCCAATCCCAACGCATCCAACGAAGGACGCGAGCCGCCGCGAAACTTCGCCGCGCAGCCAAACCCGCCCTCCGAGCCCGCACCATCCCCGCAGAGCAACGCAGTCGCTCCACCGGTAGATCCAGCCGCCACCACAACGCCAACTCCAGCCAGCGGCACCCAGCCCGACTCTCCCAACGGAGTCAAAACGCCGCAACAGATCTACGAGCAGCTTCAGCGTATGCGCCAGCAACAGCAGCAGCCCCAATCCCAGCCCCAATAAATCGCCAAAAAAGAAAGGGAGAGACCATGAACAGGCCTCTCCCGTAAAACTCCTGCTAAATCTAGCTCTTGACCGTCTGCGCCGGAGCCACAACACTCTGCGCTCCGCGTCCGGCAGCTACCTGGCGAGCATGCATCTCAAAGATCCCAAACATCGCAACGCAAACTCCGTAAGCCACCAGCACGCCTACTGCCAACGAAGCCAACACCGCACAAACCAACATAATCGACGAACTCACACCCGCTCCTGAACTTTCGAATCCGCTCCGCCTGTCTTTCAGGGACACCTGGCGAAACAGTCGTTATTCTTACAAATCATCCGTCATTTACAATGACCCGAATGTGTATCCCTGTTGCACCATCGGATACATATTCCCGCGTCCTGCCCCATCCACAGCCCCGCTTTCACCCTCCCGGCCAAATACCGTATCCTAGAGACTTGGCCGAACATCGCCAATCCTTCAGCATGGGCATCACACACATTACCGTCCGAGGCGCGCGCCAGCACAATCTGCGCAACGTCAACGTCAGCATCCCGCGCAACACCCTCACCGTGGTCACCGGACTCTCCGGCTCCGGCAAGTCCTCCCTCGCCTTCGACACTATCTACGCGGAAGGCCAGCGCCGCTACGTCGAAACCCTCTCCGCCTACGCCCGCCAGTTCCTCGACCAGATGGAGCGCCCCGACGTCGACGCCATCGACGGCCTCTCTCCCGCAATCTCCATCGAGCAAAAAACCACGAGCCGAAGCCCCCGCTCCACCGTCGGCACCATCACCGAAATCTACGACTATCTTCGCCTTCTCTACGCCTCCGTTGGCCAACCCCACTGCCCCAGCTGCGGCCGCCCCATCACCCGCCAGTCCGCCGAGCAGATCGTCGAGCGCATCGCCTCCCTCTCCCCCGGCGAGCGCATCACCATCTACGCCCCGATCGTCCGCGGCCGCAAGGGCGAGTTCCGCGAAGAGCTCGAATCCCTCGACCAGCAAGGCTTCCGCGCCCGTATCGACGGCGAAATGACCGAACTCACCGAGGGCATGCGCCTCGAAAAGCGTAAAAACCACACCATCGAAGCTGTAGTCGACCGCATCATTCTCAGGCCCGGACCAGACGGCAAACCGGACACCCGCCGCCTCGAAACCTCTGTCCTCAAAGCCCTCCAAATGGCCAACGGCCTCGTCCTCATTGGCCTGCAAAACCCGGAAACCCGCAAACAGGAAGAGACCCTCTACTCCTCCTCCATGGCCTGCCCCGACTGCGGCATCAACGTCCCCCGCCTCGAGCCCCGCAGCTTCTCCTTCAACTCCAACTACGGCGCCTGCCCCAATTGCCACGGCCTCGGCAGCATCTACGACTTCGACCCCGCCAAGACCATCACCGACTGGTCCAAACCTCTCCTCGACGGAGCCATGGGCCCCGGCTCCGGTTCCGCCTACCTTCTCCGCCTCATCAAGCTCGCCGCCGAGAAATACAAGATCAACATCAACCGGCCCTTCGAAGATCTCACCACCGAGCAGCAAAATCTATTCCTCTACGGCCCTCCACGCAACGAAGCTGGCCGCACCGGCTTCCACGGTATCTTCAACTACCTCCGCTCCAACCTTGAAGACACCAAATCCGAGGGCTACCGCGAGTACATGATGCAATACATGTCCGCCACGACCTGCCCCGTCTGCCACGGCCGCCGCCTCCGCCCGGAATCTCTCGCAGTCACCATCCCCATCCCCTTGCTCGAAAGAGCCGCAATTAATAACGTCGCCCCGAACGCAGCAAATAAATCCGTCCTCCTGAGCGCAGCGCGACGCGCGGAAAAGCCTGCCCTGAGCGGAGTCGAAGGGAAGGACCTCGAAGAAGCCGGCACCACCACAGCCGCCAAGAGCCTTTCAACCCAGAACAAGACCGCGTTCTCCATCGCCGACTTCACCGCCCTCCCGCTCGAGCGCGCCCTAACCTCCGCCCAGGCCATGAACTTCACGGGCCGCGACCGCATCATCGCCGACCGCCTCCAACGCGAGATCATCGAGCGCCTCGAATTCCTCAACGCCGTAGGCCTCGGCTACCTTGCCCTCGACCGCAGCGCCGCCACCCTCTCCGGCGGCGAAGGCCAGCGCATCCGCCTCGCCACCCAGATCGGCTCCAAACTCCGCGGCGTCCTCTACGTCCTCGACGAGCCCTCCATCGGTCTCCACCAGCGCGACAACCAGCGCCTCATCTCCGCCCTAGAAAACCTCCGCGACCTCGGCAACACCGTCCTCGTCGTCGAGCACGACGAAGACACCATCCGCAAAGCCGACTACGTCCTCGACCTCGGCCCCGGAGCCGGCAAAAACGGCGGTCACCTCATCGCCGACGGCACACCTCAGCAAGTGATGGACAATCCCGCCTCACTCACCGGCCAGTACCTGGCCGGCAAAATCGAGATCCTCGCCCGCACCGAACCTCGCCCGCTCACCAACAACTGGATCACCGTAGAAAACGCCCACTCCCACAACCTGCAAAACGTCACCGCTCACTTCCCTCTCGGCGTCATGACCGTCATCACCGGAGTTAGCGGCAGCGGAAAATCCACCCTCGTCAATGACATACTTTACCGCTCCCTCGCCAAAGAGCTCTATGGCTCCCGCGAGGAGCCCGGCCAGCACGGCCGCGTCATCGGCATCGATCAGCTCGACAAAGTCATCCAGATCGACCAGTCCCCCATAGGCCGCACCCCACGCAGTAACCCCGCAACCTACACGGGGGTCTTTTCAGCAATAAGAGACCTCTTCGCTATGCTCCCCGAGTCCCGCGAGCGCGGCTACAAACCAGGCCGCTTCTCCTTCAACGTCCAGGGCGGCCGCTGCGAAGCCTGCCAGGGCGAAGGACAACGCCGCATCGAGATGAACTTCCTCCCCGACGTCTACGTCCTGTGCGAAGTATGTAACGGGCGTCGTTACAATCAGGAAACTCTCTCCGTCAAGTTCAACGGCTACTCCATCGCCGACATCCTCGACCTCCCCATCGCCGACGCCGTCCCCATCCTCAAAGACATCCCGACGGTGAACATCAAGCTCCAAACCCTGGTCGACGTTGGCCTCGGCTACATCCACCTCGGCCAATCCGCCACCACCCTCTCAGGTGGCGAAGCCCAGCGCATGAAACTCGCCCGCGAGCTCAGCAAGCGCCAGACCGGCCGCACCCTCTATCTCCTCGACGAGCCGACGACCGGCCTCCACTTCGACGACGTTCGCAAGCTCCTCGAAGTACTCCACCGCCTCACCGATCTCGGCAACACCGTCGTCATCATCGAGCACAACCTCGACATCATTCGCAACGCCGACTACGTCCTCGACATGGGCCCCGAGGGCGGCGAAGGTGGCGGCCGGATCATCGCCCACGGCACCCCGGAACAAATCTCCACCGTCCCCAACTCCCACACCGGCAACTTCCTCCTCCGCTATTACTCGCAACACCCTGAGACCCTCGCCAGCCGCAACGGCTCCAACCACGCCGGTCCCCAGCCCTCCACCATCACTGCCGCGCGGGACGCCATCAAGAAGCCAAAGACAAAATTCGTCGCTCCCGAAAAAAAGACCGGCATCGCCAAAGCCGGCGCCCAAAAGCCCACAGAAAGAACTAAGCCAAAAGCCGCAAACAGGTCCACAATAGGCAAGAAGGCCAACAAAAATACCTCAAAGAAGGGCGCAAAGTTGTAACCTCATCCAGCAAGACTAAGTATGAGCGATCTCACCTCCAATCCGTCCGCTCCCACAGTGCGTCCGTTCAATCCAGACCAACCCGTCGTAACGGTGCCTCCCGTCTTCCAGCCGCCAACCGTGGAAGGAGAGACCGCCCTCTTCTACCAGCACACCGAAGGCACTCCCCCAACCGAAACACCCTCCCGTATCCCTCACCTTGGCCACTCTCTGCTCTTCCTCCTCATCCTCGGTTTCCTTTTCTTTACCGAATCGCTGATTTTGAGCTTCACTCACCTAGGTGCGATTGGGGCAAAAGCACCCTCCGCCGTTTCTATCAAGCTTCTTATTGGTTCTCAGGCGCTCATGTACGTCGGCACCCTGGCGTTGTCGTGGCTAGTCTTTCCCTTCATGTGGAACCGTCCCTTTTCTGAGGGTGTCCAGCTCAACCCCGACGCCGCCCGCCGCAACGCCTTCCGCCTGATCCCCATCGGGATCGTCCTATCCTTCGCTGTCCAGGCACTCTCCTCGCTTGTCTCCC
Source organism: uncultured Acidobacteriaceae bacterium (assembly GCA_963841335.1). Taxonomy (GTDB): domain Bacteria; phylum Acidobacteriota; class Terriglobia; order Terriglobales; family Acidobacteriaceae; genus Edaphobacter. The sequence continues at coordinate 1,451,099 of CAWJCF010000002.1, forward strand.
TGCCCAAAAGCATTCCCCTGGACGACTTCCTCCGTACCCGGTCCGACGTCTGGCTTGTCACTGCCTTCGGAATCTTCGTCGCGCCTTTCTTTGAAGAGGTGCTCTTCCGCGGCTTCCTCCTGCCCGCCTTCGCCATCGCCTACGACTGGCTCTCGCTTCCCCGCACACCGGCCGCGCGCGAAGCCTGGAACTCCACCAACATACTCACCCGCAACTCCCTCATCTTTTCCGCAGTCCTCACCAGCATCTTCTTCGCTCTCATCCACGGCTTCCAGACTGCCTTCACCTGGCCTGTCCTCGCCCTACTCTTCTGCGTCTCCCTCATCCTCAGTTACGTGCGCTTGCGTCTCCGCTCCGTTATGGCCTCCACCCTCATCCACGTTAGCTACAACACCACCATCTTCCTCTTCGCCTTCGTAGCCACAGGCGGCTACCGACACCTCGAAAAACTAGCCCACTAGCCCGGCCGCGTCCGTCCACCCACTACTTCAGCGGATAAAGCTTAATTCCCGGAAATAAACCTCCCCTCCGACTGGAGCAAAATCCGCTCATAGGAAACGGATGCGTCCCCTCATTCAGAAATGGCGAATGCTAAGATCCGAGGTTCCCATGCGACCAGTTTCGACATCGCGCACAACGAACCGCAATCGTACGACGCCTTTTGGCAAAGGGGCCATAATCGAGAAGTTTGCCGTCCTCTCTGGCTGCGTCAGGTCGGCTCCCGGCTTTGCGAGCGCGGACATGTTTTGGACTGTGTGGGTCAGTATCTTATTCGAAGACGATAATCCAGCTAATAAAACAACAACCTTCGCAGAACTTCCTCCGTCGTTCGTTGTTTGCCAGGCCAGGGAAGAGGCATCAACATGCACGGTGTAAGCTCCTTCCGTCTTGGCGGGCTCGACGGTAACTCTCAGTGCCGTCAGCGGAATGGAACTCAGCGCCGCAGTATTGAGGTCGTAGATAAGCATCTCTCTCGAGTTTTGACTCGCCGGGGCCGTTGTGTAATAACCATTGCGCGTAGTTGCCGTTAGGCCCGGACGAAGACAAACCACACGAATGTTGCGATACTGGCCCGCCTTTTTGCTGGCGTTCGAAGGCGAGTAGCCAATCGTGTAGAACTTCGTGCCAAGATCAATGGAAAGCGCGATCTGCTTGTCGATATCGTTCATGCCGCGCAGGACACGGCCTCCGGTCACCGGACCAAGGCGGTCGAAGTCCAAGCTGGAGTTGAAGGGATCCGCGTTGCTGGTGAGAGCATCCCCTGCGAGTTGCGCGAATTCGAGCTGGGTAGCGTCGGTAATCTCGGTCATGCCGGCGGCGCTGCTGGTCGGATCGACGGCGTAGAGTGTGACTCGGGTGTTGAGCAGGACATCCGTCACATGCTGAATTGTGTCGCTCACTAGATTCTGGTCTTTCATGTCGAGTTCGGTCGGATCCAGCGTGGGAAATCCCTGTCCCACCCACACGAGGTTCTTGCGTCCGGGGATGCGCCCCGATGCTTGTGCAATTTGTTCGAGCGCGCTGAGTGACTGGTCCAGACGCTCGACTGCGCCATAGCCGATACTCTTGTCCCCTTCCAGCTTCCAGGCGTAGTGGACCGATTGGTCTTTGAGCGCCTTCAACAGAGCGGTGCGATCGCGGGTAAAGTTCTGCAGTACCCGAAACTTATTGTCAGACACAACCATCAGCGTTGTGGGTTGCGCAAGAACTGCGGGGCGCGATTCCAGGTACTGTCTGACCGAGCGAACAGCAAAAGATGAATCCTCGAAATGGGTATTGAGTTCGTCCAGTACAAGGATTGTGACTGGCGACTGACCGAAGGTCTTCGGGTCGTCAGGATTAAAGGGAACGTTACCGGTCTCCATGGGGAATGTGTGGGCAGATGGCGGTTCAAAGGAGACCACGCGCTGCGTCACCTTGTCCTCGTAGACGACAAAATCATCCTTGGTAAGGTTTGTCACCGGATTTCCGGCTTCATCTGTCACGACGACATCGAGGAGGACAAGACTGCTCGTCACGTTGAGCGTTGGAACAGAGGTTTTCTGGTCGGGCGTAGCAGTTTGTTGCGTATAAGCTTTCTGCCCAAAGGAAAGCGCAACTAAGATACCCACGACATGTCGTGGCAAGAAGCAGACAGTTGATCGGCCCAAGCGAAACTCCACAGACTTCTGGTTAATAGAGTACACACAACAATCTCCGGAATGCTCAATGAACACTTTCACCACAGAATTGCCGACGACGTGGCTGTAAGCGTTGTCCCCGCTCAAACAAAAGCGGCCTCCCGGGGCCGCCTTTGTTGATGGATGCAATTGAAGTGCGGCTAGAAGTGCAACCGGGCAGCGAGCTGCATCTCCCGCTGGCTGTAGATGGTGTTGCTGTTGGAGTTGAGGTACGTGCCGTAGTTCTGCACGAAGTTGAGCGTGTTGGTACTTCCTGTGCTGATGGAGTAGGCGCCATGCGAGACGCTGGTAATGTTCTGGTGATTCATCAGGTTGAACGCCTCGGCAAAGAGTTCGAGCCGGAGCCTCTCCCTTGGACCGGGAAGGTCGAAGTTCTTCCCGACGCGGAGGTCGACGACAGCGGTCTTCGGCATGTAGACCTGGTTGCGTCCCAGAATGTCGATGCGATCCGCGCTTGATCCGGTCCCGTTGATGCCCTTGAAGGCGCCACCTGGAGCCGAACCACTGACTGTCGGCGTATAGGGCAGACCAGTCTGCGCCTGAACGATCGGTGCGATCCTCCAGCCCTCCGCTGCATACTGCAACCATCCATGGGTATGGAACGTCGGTTGGTAGACTGTCGCGAAGACGAAACGCTGCCGCACATCAAGCGAACTGTTGCCGTACTCCTTTTTCAGGTCAGTCGGATCGAAGACGTTGAAGGTGGGAACGCCGGTGCCGATGTAGGGGTTGAAGTCGAGCGCATGTGACCAGGTGTAATTCGTCATGAAGGAGAACCCCTGGCTGAAGCGGCGGTTCAACTGCACAGCAAGAGCGTTGTAGCTCGAGTTTACGTTACTGGCGATGTCGAGGATATCGCCGTACAGAGGATTGGGCCGCCCGGCTCCGGTGAACAACTTGGTTGTGTAAACAGAGCCATTCGGCAGCGGGGCATTCTTGCCGCCGTGCGGAAGGGTGATGTACGTTCCCGGCAGCACCGTCTGCGTTGTGTTGTTGTTTACCGTATAGCTGACAGTCGAGGTCCCTGCATCGCTGACGTTCACGTCGTTCGAACTGTCGAGTTCACGCCCAAACGAGCCCATGTAGGTGAGGGCGATGGTCGTGTTCCATCCGAGATCTTGCTCGAGGGCGAGGTCTACCTCATGTACCTGAGGGTTCTGCAGATGCGGGTCGAGGTAGGCGATGGTGGATGTGGACGATCTCCCAAGCGCTTTATCGCAGGCATAGATTTGCGAGGCGCTAGTGAAGATGTAAGGAAAGGCCGGTATGGTGACGGTGTTGCCGGATGGATCTGTGTAGGTACTTCCCGGTCCGCAGCTGCCAGCGGCGAAGAGACTGCTAAAGCTTATCTGAGCGTTGGGCGAACCGGACTCCAGATAAGTCTGCAGGATATTCGCATTTGGGACACGGCCAAAGTACATACCGTAGCCACCCCGCAGGATGGTCTTACCGGTGCCGTAGAGGTTGTACGCGAAGCCTACGCGAGGGCCGATGTTGTCGCGGTCATTGGGTTGGCTGGCCGTCTGGGGCACACCAACCGTGTCCCCAATGCTGGGATTACCGGTGTTCGGAACAGGATTGGGAGGAATGTATTGATACTCGTACCGCACGCCGAGGGTCAGTGTGAGACGCGGAGTGATGCGCCAGTTGTCGGTGGCAAAGCCAGCGTAATCCCGCGTAGCGATGAGTGCTGAGGGGTTGCCAAATCCCTGACTGTAGCTGAAGTAGCTGCCGCCACCATTGGACGCCGCATAGTTCGAGCCGCCAAGTCCCAACACGGAATGAAGGTAGTCGCCGATGAACTCCCAGGAGTAGTCCTCTTCATAGTTGCCGTTCTCATTGAAGAGGTTGCTGATGTAGTCGGATACATAGTTGTAATCGACGCCAAACTTCGTGTCGTGCTTGCCGTGGCTCCAGGAGATAGAGTCCATTCCCTGCCGACGGCGCTCATCCGGCAATGCCTTGCGTTCGAGATCGTCCGGTTTGCCGATGTTGAAGCCCTGCTGGTCGTATTCGAATCCAATTTCAACCTCAGGAGGGCGGTTGAATCGGTTGTTTGATAGCGGCAATTCATTGGGCAACGGAAGCTGCGAGCTCTCGGTCTCAAGATCGCGCCCGTATTGGAAGAGGAAATTGTTTACAAGATTGCTGTTGAGTACTGTGGTCCAGCGGGCGATGCCAAAGTCTTCCTTGACGAAGTCATTGCCGAACGAGGCGCGTCCATCGAAGTTGGAAGCCTGAGTCTCCATACCCGCAGGCGAGTCCCAGCGCAGACGGTTGTACTCCAGCGTCAGATGGTTGCGATCGTTGACTTGCCAGTCCAGCTTTGGGAAGTTGATCACCTGATCGCCGGTTCGCGGCACCGTACCCAGAAAAGAGTTCATGATGCCGAGGCCCTGCGCATAATAGGCTGCGGCAGTCTGGTAGTTGGAACCGATCGATGCGGCAAGCTGGCAGGACTCCCAGTCTCCACCCCATGGTGCGCCTGGCCGATTGCCAGTCCCGGTGCCTTCGGAGATGCCGTTATAGGTCAGCGTTCCATTGGCGGCGTTGCAGGTCTCGTTCGACGGCAACGTGGAGTTGGCCTGAGCAAAGGTATCTGCCGGGTCGGAGGCACGGGCGGTGCCGGGGAAGTTCCGCTGCTGCTGGTCATAGCCATAGAACCAGAACAGTTTGTCGTGAATGATGGGGCCACCTACGCCGAAGCCCCATTGTTTGCGCCAATCCTTCGGGTTGTAAGGAGTGGTGATGTAGGTGCCCGCAGCGTTCGGGGTAGTGAGCAGGGTATATGGATTGACCGCGCCACCGAAGTTGTTGTCTCGATCGTAGAAGAAGAGCTCTCCATGCAACTGGTTGCCGCCGCTCTTGGTCACCGTGTTGATGACGCCCCCGGCCGATCGGCCGTACTCGGCAGAGTAGTTCGAGGTGTTGACCTGAAATTCCTGGACCGCTCCCTGAGATACTGCGTAGGAAGCACGGGTACGACCGCGGGCTTCGGAGAAGTACGCCTGGTTGTCATCGGCGCCGTCGACCGTATTGTTGTTCAGCAGATAGCTAATGCCGCGAAAGCTTAGAAGACCGAAGCCATCGCTGTTGGAGACCACACCTGGAGTTAGCAGGGCAAAGCTGGACCAGCGGCGACCATTGATCGGCAGATTGTCGATCGTAGCCTGGTCGAGCACCGTCGAGATCTCAGGCGAGTCGGTGTGCAGGAGAGATGCTTGATCCGTCACCTCCACGACCTGCGAAACGTTACCGATGGTGAGCTTGGGTGAGATGTCGGTAAAGACGCCAACCGTCACAGGGACATTGGCCTCTTTGTATAACTCGAAGCCGGTTGCGGAGACGGAGACAGCATAGGTGCTAGGTTCGAGCGTCGTGATGCGATAGAGGCCTGCACTGTTGGTGACGGCAGTACGCCTCGCAGCTGTCGCGGTGTCGGTCACCGTGACCGTCGCCCCGGTGACGAGCGCGCCATGCTGGTCGGTGACGGTACCGCCGATCGCTCCGGTCGTGGCCGATTGCGCTAACGCAGTAACAGAGATAAAACTGCAGAAAATGAAAGCTGACACCCACAAAACGAATTTACGCAACATCAAGGCCTCTCCTAAAGAATCCTGGTTCCATGGCAGTTCTGTTCTTGAATAGCATCATCGATTGCAGCGAGCGGCAGAATTGAATCTTCTGACCGCTCGCGCACTGCCCAACTAGTTAACGATGAGCGTTACGTTCAGCGCTTTGGCATTTCCGCTCGCGTCCGACGCGGTCACGGTCACCGTGTTGGTGCCTGCCGGGGTACCGGGTGTACTCTGGCCGTTGCCACACGATGAGATACCAGAGACCACGAAAAGTAGCGCAATCGCCATCCAGATCTGTCCGTACCTTAAGGACGGATTCTTTCTGCGGCGCAGCGTGATCCCGAATGCCAGCAGCAGACCAGGCAACATCGCGAAGGCCGCCCATGGTCCTCGGCCGGACAGGGGCACGCCGAACGTGCTCTGTTTTACCGGCGTCGGTTGCGTGGTCACGATCGTCATCGTTACGGTCTGGCTGTTACTGCAGCCTGTCTCGGCAAGCACTGTTGGGCTGAAGACGCAGGAACTGCCAGCGGGCAGCCCAGTGCATGCAAAGTTAATGTTGCCCGTGTACACATTGCTGGCGACCATAAAAGAAAACAGAGCGGCTTGACCAGGAGCAACGGTGCTCGACTGCTGTGAATTGAGCGTAGTCGAGAATGACGAAGCGACTACCGCGAGAGCTGCGGCTGTCGAAGTGGAGACTTTGAAAAATGGATCTCCGCTATAGACAGCCGTGATCGAAAAGACGCCTGCAGAAGCAAACGAAGTCGTCACCGATGCCGACCCAGAAGAGTTCAGCGTCTGTGGCGTTCCAATCTGTGTGGTTCCATTGAAGAAGGTAAGGGTTCCCGTTGGTGTTCCGCCCGGCCCTCCCACGGTGCCGGTAATCGCTATCTGCGATCCGATGCTGACGGTTGTGCCAGAGCATCCGTTTGCCGAGCTGACCGCAAGGCTGGTGTTTGAGGCTGAGGCAACGGGGAGGAAGTTTCCACCGAGGGCAACGGAGGATGTCAGGCCGCCCTTACTTGCGACTGCGAGCGTACTGGTAAAGGCCCCGGGTACAGATGGCGTGGCCTGTACGGGTACGAGGCAGTCCATTGTATTGTCCGAATTTGCCGTGCAATTTTGGGTGCCGATAACAAAGTTCGTCGCCCCGGTAGTCAGCGTGTAGGGATTTGACGCCGCAGGCCCATCGCCGACGCCGAAGTGCACGTCGATCGTCTGGGTTGGTTTGGAGCCGTTGATAGTGCCGAACTGGGTGCCGTTGGAAATCTTGCGGACCAGGTTCGCCATAGCGTCAGTAACGAGCAGGTTGCCGAAGGGGTCAACGCGAACTCCAGCCACCCCAGGAGTGTTCGACGTAGCGAATTTGGCGCCTACGCCAGAGAATGTCGCTTGTCTCGCAGGGCAACCGTCTCCTACCTTATCTGTGGCGGTGGAACAGACCGTTGTCGCTCCACCGGCGATAGCGTACATCTGATTGCTGGTCGCGTCCACCCTCCAGATCACCCCGCCGCTGGTATCCGAGACGTAGAGATTTGCATTTTGATCGACTGCCGTTGAGAAATCGCTGCCAATGACAAGAGAGGTAGCGAGGCCGCGGTTGGTGGCCTTAATGTTGCTCAGCATCGCCGTGCTGGCGTTCTCGGTTCCGGCATAATTAATGACGTCGCCGGTGGTGACGCTCACCATCCCTACATTGACGATGAACTCATTCGCAAAATACAGGTTTCCATTCGTATCGACAGCGACATCGTAGACGCTATCGGTATTCGAACTTCTGGCAGGACTGCCACTCACGAAGTCGGCAAAATAGCAGCCGCCGCGGCTACCGGTTGCGTTGGCCGTGTAGTCAGGACATTCGCCGCTGTTTCCAGTCTTCGTGTTGAGGCTGCCATAGCCAACCAGCTTTGCGATCGTACCGGCTGGCACGGGAAGACCCATAATGGTCTGCGTGGCGGTGCCGAGATTGACGACCTCAATAGCATTGTTGCCTTCATCCGCGATATACAGATTGCCCTGTAGATCAAATGCAATTCCGGAGGGGTCATTCAGATAGCTCTGCGCGGTGATCGGGCCGCTCTGAGTCGCGGCTAAAATCGAAGTCGTCAACGTGGTGCCGGAGTAGACGTTCACGTTATAACCAAAGGTCGACGGGTTTCCAACGGCATTGGTAATGACGCCTGTTTGTGTGACGACCCCATTGGTCGCCGCAATCTTGCGGATGTTCGAGAAGCTGTTGTCGGCAAAGTAAAGGTCGCCGCTCAGCGAAAAAGCAAGACCATGCGGTTTGCCCAGCTTGACGTCGGTTCCCAGGCAGCCATCGCCATCCCCGTCGGTTGAAGTTCCCGACCCGCTTGGGCAAGCTGCTCCCGAAGCTGGGGAGGAAGTCGCGCCACCTGCAACGAGACTGATCACCCCCGTTGTCGCGTCGATCCGCCGCACGATAGCATTCGCCGAGTCCGAGAAAAAGATATTTCCGAGCTTGTCCTCGGTTACAAATCTAGGAGCATTCAGCACGACCTCCGTGGCCAGACATCCGTCTCCGAACTTGTCCGCCGATGTGAGGCCACTCATAGGGCAGGTCGAATTAGCCGCCGGATTTGCAGCTGCACCGCCGGCGAGCAGAGTAACCATGTAAGGAAGCAACTGCGGTGGGGTGGGTGTCTGGCCGAATGCCTTGAATCCGGGGCCCAAAATCAATACGCAGAGAACGGAGGCGAGAAAAAGGAATGGCTTAGTGCTATTCCCTGGAAAACGTAAATTAAACAAAGTAAGACTCCTCGGCGAAGCGCAGATAACTGCGTTCGGCGGCTTAGTGAACTCTTTGTGTACCAGCAGTTGCCAGAGGCGCGAAACGTTTTTGCCTAGGTGACATCTGTTGATAGCAGCAACTTGTTACTCAAGTGTGAATTTGACCTAGCCTATCTTGCGCAGCCCTGACTGTCGATTGTTTAATCCGTGTTCGATGTCAAAATTCGGTCTACGATAACAGGCGCGGCTCTTGAAAACTAGACATTCACAAGACCAGCATGATTTCGGAGATGGTAAATGGTCAGGGCCACTTGCAAAGCGTTAGGGCATGCCTGACGCGACGTAATTTGACGCTCGTTCCTTAATGCAGTTCTCAACAGCCACGGCCTTGTCACTCATGGAGTTCTGAGCCGATTGGCACTTACGAGGCCAGAGGCGGTGTTTGATTCAAACTCAATCAGCAAGGAACACTGACAGAGATGCGGTGCGCGATTGCTTCCGGAATGTCGACATCGGCGCAGAGAACATTACTGTCGCTTTAAGAATTGGATTTTGCTTCGGGAGGCATCCTTGCCACGCGTGGAGGTGGGGAAATTCTTCTGGACCTGATCTTGATCCGATGAGTGTTTCAGCTCTCAATACTTATTAATTCACAACCACACGATTGATATAGGACCGAACATGTCGTATATTTGATAGATTGATATTTGCGTCGTGAGCTTCACGCTTAAGCGATGCACCAGACCCCCGCTGCGAACTCTTGGCGGAGACCGCGAGGATCTGGGAACCCAGAGTCGAATAGACAGCAGGCTCCTCCTACTATAGGTTTCCTGCCCAAAAAGTTTCAACTGTCACGATGGCCAACGAGTCTCCCTCGCCGGCCTAAGGACGAAACGCGTGCTTTGTGAGGCCTTAGCAATGAAGGGCAAGACGCAGATTGACCCTGTAGGCACGCTAAAGTGCCTGCCATCTATGCTGAATGTATCGCTCTTCTGCTCGATCTTCCTTCTTTTCTGGGGTGTCACCGCCAAAGCGCAGAGTGCGCATCCGCCCTATGGAGCGACTTCGGCGCAGGATCAGGCTAAAAGAGCAGCAACCGCAATCCCCGCTACCACTCCTGTCGCAGTAACTGCATCTGCTGATCCGGCCGATCAGGTTTGCGCCCGTTTTGCAGCGGGTGCGGTCGTCTCTGCTCCGCCAGAGCTGAAGAGTCAGAACGGCGTTCTGGAGGTGACCTTCACCTTCCAGATGGCGACCGACTCGCAGGGGATCGTCCGTTACTGCTATGTAACGACCACAGGTCTTGAAGCACCCACGTTACGTGTGAACCCTGGAGACAAGTTAATCATTCACTTCACAAACAACCTGTCCGCAAACTTGCCATCCAGCACCGCCGACAACATGGCGGGTATGAATATGACTCTCTCATCCAAAGACACTCCCGCACCCAGCACGAGTTCCGCATGCAACGGTGCGATGTCGGCAAGCGCAACCAATATCCACTTTCACGGAACCAATGTGGCGCCAGTGTGCGGACAGGATGAAGTAGTTCATACCCTGATTCAGCCACGCCAAAGCTTCGATTACAACGTACAGATTCCTGCTAATGAACCACCGGGCCTTTATTGGTATCACCCGCATCCGCATGGTTTTAGCGAAGGTCAGGTGCAGGGCGGAGCGACAGGTGCGCTGATCGTCGAGGGATTGCAGAACGTCGATACGGCGCTCGCAGGCCTGACTGAGCGTACCTTTGTCCTCCGCGATCAAATGCTCCCGGCGTCTGAAGCGAATGATACAAACATCCCCGCATGGGACATATCCATCAACTATGTTCCAGTGAACTATCCGGCCTACACACCGGCCGTGATCCAGACGAATCCGGGGCAGCAGGAGCTGTGGCGCGTGGCGAACACTGCCGCGGACACCATTATGAATTTGCAGTATGTCGTCAATGGAACGCCGCAGACGATGCAGGTGGTCGCGATCGACGGCTATCCCATCACCGCCGGGAGCAGCGGTCAGCAGTCGGAGAATGAGACGACCATTCTTATGCCTCCTGGATCGCGAGCTGAGTTTGTCGTCACGACGCCTAACGTAGGCGATCAGGCGCAACTAGTGACCCAATACTGGAATACAGGGCCGGACGGGGACTTCGATCCTACGCGCACCGTCGCGAATATCGTCAGTCAGAATGGCGTCGAGGGCACGGGCGTTGCAGTGAATGCAGTGCCGGCCAGGAAGCTTCCAGCGCAGGCCGTGAAGACAAAGGTGACGCGCTTCGCAGCTCTCGCGAGCGCGACGCCGGTGGCGCAACGCACCTTGCAGTTCTCCGAGGTGTTGCAAAATCCCTCAGACCCGAACAGTCCGACGAACTTCTACATCACCGAGGTCGGACAGCAGCCTACCCTCTTCACGATGGATCAGGCGCCAAACATCGTCGTGTACTCAGGCACGGTTGAAGATTGGGTCATCCAGAACACAGCTCAGGAAGATCACATCTTCCATATCCATCAGATCCACTTTCAGGTTCTTGCGATCAACGGGCAGCCCGTCAATGATCCGGCCATTCGCGACACGGTTGATTTGCCTTACTGGAACGGCAGCGGACCCTACCCCAGCGTCACGCTGCGTATGGATTTCCGCGACCCGAATATCATTGGCAATTTTGTCTATCACTGCCACATTCTGCAGCACGAAGACCAGGGCATGATGGCCGAGATTCAGGTGCTGCCATCAGGGTCGGCATCGGTCACAACGATGGCATCATCCGCATCGAGCATCGCACCGAATGGAAACGTTACGTTAACTGCGAACGTTGTGGATTCAGTAACAGGGAACGCAACACCCACTGGGTCGGTGCAGTTTCAGATCGATGGGAATAATGTCGGAAATCCGGTAATGCTGGCAAATGGGCAGGCGACACTGACGGCTCCTGTTGACGGTGCGGTCGGAAGCAATAGCCTGACTGCGTTCTATCAAGGTGATGGGACGTACATGGAATCGGCCTCAGCGGCGATCCCCCTTACTGTCTCGGCGTTTGCATTGTCCTCAAAAGGAACGGCTGCCGCAGTGGGAGCGGCGGCGATTGCGAGCATCACGGTGAATGTGGCGAATGGATTTACCACTCCCATCAACTTGACCTGCACGATGCCCGCAACTCTGACGGAGTCTGCATGCTTTGTCGACCCCGGTTCAATCACCGGCGCAGGGCAAGTGTCGCTCACGGTCAATACGACGCCGGCACATCCGCAGAACAGTCAACTGACTAGAGGGCCTGGTTGGCTCACCGCAGGCGGCGGAGGAGCCGCTCTGGCATGCGTCTTCCTGCTCACTCTGCCCCGTCGTAGATGGCGCGGAAAGGCGATGCTCGTTCTTTCCTTCATTGCGTTTGTCTTTACAGCGATCGGATGCAACAGCGGCACTACGAAGACCGATCCAGGCACGGCGAAGGGGAACTACACGGTCGTGGTTACAGGCACTGCGGGCAGTGGAGCATCGCAGTTCCAGAGCAGCGTGAATGTTCCCATCACGGTCCAGTAGAGCAGTTCGCGCGCGCCAGCAACCAGGAGATCAAGGAGAAGAGCATGTTGAGCAAGATCGGTCACATTGCCGGTAGAGCAGCGATGGCATTTTTTATCATAGGTGTCCTCTCAACGACTCTTGCATGGGCCGGCGTGGGCGGAAGTATCTCAGGCATTGTCAAAGATCCTTCTGGCCGCGTTGTTCCGAATGCGGATGTGACCGTTCGAGAGATCAGTACCGGGCTCGCGTACCACGCTCATACGGACAGCAAGGGATATTACACGTTGCTCGCACTGCCGGTCGGCCGGTATGAGCTTGAGGTTCAGGCTCCTGGATTCCGCAGTTATCAACGCAAGGACATTGTGATGGATACAAACGCGGCGCTCAAACTCGACGCTTCGCTTGCGGTCGGCAGTGTCGATCAGACGGTAAACGTGATCGACAATACGCTGCACGTAGAGACAGAGAGCACACAATTAGGACAGGTCATTACAGGAAGGCAGATGACGGCCGTTCCCCTCAACGGCCGCAGTTTTACGGATCTCCTCTCGTTACAGGCGGGAGTCGCACCGATGACGTCGATTACGGCCACTACGGTGCAGGATGTGGGCGCAACGATTCTCAACCCATCGGGCGATCTCAATCCTGGAACGATTTCCGTCAACGGCCAACGGGAGTTTGCCAACTTCTTCAGCGTGAATGGGGCGGACACAGAGGAAGACGTGAATGCCGGCACGTCCATCATTCCAAATCTGGACGCGATCGCCGAGTTCCGCATCATCACCAGCAACTTCGATGCAGAGTACGGAGAGTTCAGCGGCGGCCAGATCAACGTCATCACGAAGTCCGGCACCAACCAATTTCATGGCAACGCATTCGACTTCCTGCGTAATACGGCCCTCGATGCGCGCAACTACTTTTCTCCCACGCGAGGCGTATTCCGTCAGAATCAGTTCGGTGGGACCCTCGGCGGACCAATTCATCGGGACAAGATCTTTTTCTTTATGGATTATCAGGGGACGCGGCAGACGCAGGGTGTCGATACCGGCGAAATCAGTGTGCCCTCGAACGCAGATCGCATGGGGAATCTCATGGATGCGGCGGCAGGCAGCTTCTATGATCCAAATACGAATCAGCCGTTGACCTTTGTCAGCGGCCCTTACCTCGCCAACCTTCTGGCGCAGAAACTGGGGCATCCCGTCACGAGCGGCGAGGCGTACTATTACCCGGGGTGTACGGCCAACAGTTCACAGCCCTGCGTCCTGCCGAACGCCACGATCCCGATGAGCGCATGGTCCACTCCGGCACAGAAGATGCTCCAGTACATTCCTGCGCCGAATACCGCTAACGGCTTTGCTACCTCTTCCTTCAATCAGATTATTCGTGACGACAAGGCAGCTATTCGCGTCGATGCGAACACGCGGCTGGGGCTGCTATCTGCGTACTACTTCATCGATGACTTCAATCTCGACAATCCTTATCCAGTTGCACAGAGCGGGGCCAGCGTCCCCGGCTTCAATGCCCTCACCACCGGCCGCGCGCAACTCATCACCTTGGGAGATACAAAGACCTTCAGTCCTTCATCGGTTAACGAACTCCACTTCAGCTATACGCGAAATCTTACGAATCTCGGCCAGCCTGTGGGCGGCCTGGGAGTCAGTCTTGCTTCGCAGGGCTTTGTGAATGCTGACGGCAGCCCCAGCATCGTTGCTCTCGCTCCTCAGGCTGAGGGGGTTGAAAACCTGAACTTCAATGGCTACTCCACCGGCGCAGCGGCCAATCAACTCAGCCAGGTAAACAACACCTTTCAGGTCTCCGATAACTTCTCCAAAGTGATCCGGAATCACACCATGAAGTTTGGCGGAGAGTTTCATGCCGACCAGGTCAACGCTCATCCCGTCGCACAGTTCAATGGCAGCTTCGTCTTCTCCGGCCAGGAGACCGGTGTAGACTTCGCAGACTTTCTGATCGGTGTGCCCAGCCAGTACAACCAGAGCCAACTCAACCCCTTCTACGCACGTAATAAATATGCCGGCCTCTTCGCGCAGGACAGCTGGCATGTGCTGTCGAACCTCACTCTGAACTACGGTCTTCGCTGGGACCGCATCGCGCCCTGGTCGGAAAAGTACAACCAGATCTCCACCTTCGTTCCGGGCGTGCCGTCCGTCGTCTTTCCTGGTGCGCCTCCAGGCATCCTCTATCCTGGCGACCCCGGAATTCCAAACACTCTCGCTCCGATTGACAACCGCAGCTTCGCGCCGCGCGTAGGTCTGGCCTGGTCTCCCCAGGCTAATTCCGGCAGTCTTCTCGAAAAGCTGCTTGGTTCTCCGGGAACAACCAGCATCCGTGTCAGCTTCGGCAACTTCTATACCGCGATTGACGCGCTCTCAATCAGCGTGCTGGCAGCCAATCCTCCTTACGGCACCACCTACACCAGTCCGTTGCCCCCTCTCTTTGCAACGCCATTCATTACCGCATCTACCGGGCAAAATATTGGCCAGCCATTTCCGTATGCCTTCGCTCCGTTGAACTCCTCGCGCAGCAATCCCGATCCGAACATAGATTGGAGCACCTACGAACCAATCGAAGGCATCCCCGGATACGACATCCACAACCGTACTCCGTACACAGAAGAGTGGATGCTCTCCATCGAGCGGCAGGCCGGCCCGAATACGGTACTTAGTGCGACTTACATTGGTACCTCCACTCATCGCCAGCGCGTTCTCATCGAGCCAAACCCTGGAAATCCGGCGCTGTGCCTCAGCCTCCCCGGCTGTGGTCCTGGCGGCGAAAACGGAGTTTATGTCACGGCCGCAGGGGTCGTAGTGAACGGAACGCGTGGGCCGCTCGGGTCGAACTTCGGCAGCAATGCCCTGCAGTCGAACATCGGTTCAGCCAATTACAACGCGTTAGAACTGAGTGCGCGGCATACCAGTGGCCGTCTTGAAATCTCAGCTGCTTATACCTACAGCAAGTCGCTGGACGAGTCGTCAAATATAGGCGAAGAGGTCAATCCCTTCAACCCCTCTCTGAGTTACGCGCTCTCGGCGTTCTCGGTGAAACACAACTTCGTTGTCAGTTATGAGTATCAACTGCCCTTCGATCAGTTCTTCCATCCGAACCGACTGAGCAAGGGATGGTCGATCTCGGGCATTACCCATATTGCGAGTGGCTTCCCCATCACCATGGTCAACAATGGAGATAACTCTCTGATCGGAACCAACCCGAACGGAATTAACAACAGCAGCATAGACGAACCGGACTACACCGGCGGTCCACTCCATCTAAACCATAATCCGCGCACGAACGGGAACAACTACTTCGACACCACCGTCCTCCCCATGAATCAGCTAGGAGAGCCGGGCACAGCCAAGAGAAGATTCTTTTATGGCCCCGGCGCCGACAACTACGATATGGCGATCGCCAAGATACTGTCGCTGACTGAATCGAAGTCTCTCCTCTTCCGTCTAGAGGCTTTCAACGTCTTCAACCACACCCAGTTCAACGGCCCCACATCGATCGATGGCAACATCGGCAGCTCAACCTTTGGCGATGCGATCAGTGCTGCGCCTCCTCGCATTATGCAGGGAGCCATAAAATTTAACTTCTAAGGGCTGCTACCTCGCGTGGGCTCAAGCGGCCCGGAGATTGCGGGAGTAACGGGCAATCCGGAATACATGGTCCGCCGCTTCGTCGCAAACGTTTCCTGTGAGCACCCATTCCGGAGCATATTCCGAAAAGGCATTTTTCCAGCTCCCGAACCATAGAAACGAGGTGGAGGTTCTGCTACCGCACTACGTCGATCAAGTGGTCCGGGATGGCAAAATCGAAGGAGCCCTCTTTCGGCTCGATCTGGTTCCAGGCCACTGGCATCAATGAGGCGGTAAAGCAGAAAACAGCACTGCAGATGACAACAAGAGCTTCACGGTATCTTCCTTTGCGACTGGCATGAAGGATAACAGTGCTCCCGCTACGTGCTATGAGCACGGGGCACCCGCAACGGGGGGTATGCGCAATCGGAAACGGTTGGCTAACACGGAATCCGGGATCAAGCTTTAGTATGGGTCATGAAATAATTGGTTTAGGTACGCCGCAGAAATGCCAGCTAGAGGAGAACATGTGCGCATCTTTTCCATATCAGGTCTCGATCTGCTTTGCGTCGCGTTTTTGATTGGCGGCCAGCAAGCGGCATTGGCTCAGAATTCCCCTTCCGCTGCTAGTCCGCCGCTGGTTACCTTCACTGCCGAGCAGGATCACCAGAACATGATGGACCAGCTCGGAATCAAAGCTCTGCGTCCCGGGCCGAGCGGCAACGAAAAGGCTCCCAACCACGCGAATTACGATGAGTCAAAGGCTAATCCCTATCCCAATCTTCCGGACCCTCTCACACTGAACGACGGCCAGAAGGTCACAACGCCACCGATGTGGTGGGACAAGCGTCGTCCTGAGATCGTCGAGATGTACGAAAAGTATGTCTACGGCCGCATTCCCAAAGATGTCCCGAAAGTAACGTGGAGCGTCACCGCCGTCGACCACGAGATGATCGGATTCAATCGCGTCATCGCCAAGGATCTCATTGGGCATGTAGACAACTCGTCCGATCCTGCGATCAACGTGAAGATTCATATGACGCTGGTCACGCCCGCAAACGCTACGGGACCCGTACCCATCCTCATCATGTTTGGCCGTGCCGGATTCCCTGCGCCTAATGAGCCTGCGGGCGAAGACCTGGACCGCATCAATGCGGCGTGGAAGGCGCTTCTCATACAGCAGGATCCATCCCTAAAAGATGTTCTTGCGAAACACCCGGCATGGCAGCCCTTAAAACCCACACCCTTCCAGCCCCCGCAACTGAACGCGGATGGCGATCCGCCCAACACCTGGCAGTTGATCGCAGCGGGCTGGGGATTCGCACTCCTCGACCCCGCCAGCGTACAAGCCGACGACGGCGCTGGAATTACACGTGGCATCATCGGTCTGGTCAACAAAGGTCAGCCACGCAAGCCGGAAGATTGGGGCGCGTTGCGGGCCTGGGGCTGGGGCGCGGGACGCGCTTTCGACTACCTCGCCACCGACCCCGCAGTCGATGCGAAACATGTAGGCATCGAAGGCGTTTCGCGTTATGGCAAAGCGGCCCTCGTTACCATGGCCTTTGATCAGCGCTTCGCCATGGTTCTCGTCGGTTCATCTGGCAAGGGAGGTGCCACGCCTCTGCGTCGCAATTTTGGAGAAGCGGTCGAAAGCCTTACCGGCGGCGAGTATTACTGGATGGCCGGAAACTTCTTGAAATACGGTGCATCCGAGGCTACTTTTGGCAGCAAAACGGCGGGAGATATTCCGGTCGATTCCAACGAATTGATTGCGCTGTGCGCGCCTCGCCTCACCTTCATCAGCTACGGAATTCCGGAGAAGGGCGACGCTCACTGGCTCGATCATGAGGGCAGCTTTATGGCAACCGTAGACGCAAGCCGGGTGTTCACGCTGCTTGGCGCCAAAGGCCTCGAGGGCGAAGGGGATTATCACACGGCGAAGATGCCGCCCATGAATGAGGGTTACCTGGCCAGCCAGCTGGCGTGGCGCCAGCATGACGGCGGCCACACGGACGCGCCGAACATGAAATATTTCATTGAGTGGGCTAACAAATTCATCGGTCACACCGGGCCACAATAAGGATGGACTAGAATCTCAGAACCTCTGGCTCTAAGCCGAGTCCCAAGCTCCGGTCCGCGTCGCCTTGCGAGCGGGAAAGTCTAAGTTACTCCGCAGACGAACCCGCTCCATCCCCCGTTATGACGACTCCAGAGCTGTAAGTTGTTTATTCTGGTGCGCCCGGAAGGATTCGAACCTCCGGCCTTTTGGTTCGTAGCCAAACGCTCTATCCAGCTGAGCTACGGGCGCACATTGCAGTAGAGGCAACCCTTTAAAGATATAAGAATTTGCCTGTTGAATCAAGCCGTGCGACCGGATCCGCGCGAGTAACAAAACAAAAACTGACGCCCCAGGGATCCGAATCTCCGACCCTCTGGCTCGAAGCCGAAGTGAATTTTGTGTTTTCAATCGACGATAAGCTCATTAAACGGGAATCGCTTCCGCACGAGTGAAAGTAAGCGGCCCCGACACTCGCAGCGTCCCAACGAGTTGTCCTGTTTTCTAGAAGCGATACGTAAAACCGACATTCCCTTCGATTGGTGCGGCCTTGTAGGTCCCAGTCTTGAAAAAGTTCCTGGCTCAAAGCCGGCAAGATTGAATGCAAGGATGATGTGCTGCCGTGGAGCCCACCGAATCTCGAGGTCTCCTTGATTTCCGAGATAGCGCGCATGGCTGGTACCGTCCGGATCAATGAGGACTCCGCTTCCAAAGGCATATATCCCGTCATACGTCGATTGCCTCCAGTACCAGTCCCATGCAAAGGCGCCAGTGATGTTCGGCCTCAATTGGAACTGGATCACCGGATGCAAATCGACGAGGTTCTGCGGTCCAAGCACGGGCACCATCTTCGGGGAAAAGTATGCACCACGGGGGAAGAGAGAGTTAAAGGTTCCGAGGGGTTGAGTGGCAGGATTGCCGTCGCCGCTGTATACATCCGCCCGTAATAATGGTCGAGGATAAAAGCGAAGGCGATCGAACGTAAATCCAGATTCGGTTGACACGCTCCATGCACGAATCGAGTCGCTTCCGAAGGTTCCCCACTGATAGTTGGCCTCCCAGTTGTAGTGCAGGCCTTTTCCTACTGGGCGAAAGAGTCTGGTTCCGATCGTGTGCCGAAGCTCGTCGGCAGTGCTCCGATTGTAGGTGGCTGGCTTCGTGTCCAGACCGATGTAATAGATATCCGCCATCCCGCGACTTACGATTGGTGCCGAAACAGTGAGATAGCTCCCCCACACACTTTGATGGGGATTCGGTATATCGTCGAAATAACCCTGACCATCCGTGACCGGTTTCAAAGCGAAGAGATCGAGCCTCGCGCGCGCACCTTCGGCGATCGCGCGAAACCCGTCGAAACTCAGCTTCACATTGGGGCCTTCGTTGTTGTCCATTAAGCGACCGGATCCGAAGACTACTTCCTGACGTCCTACACGCAGACTCATCCCATGGGGATAGCTGACATGAGGCCCGATCTCAAGAAACGCCTGATGAACGTTGCCGGGATCTTCGTCAATTCCGGGTCGTGGGCCACCATTCCTATCGGCGATGAAGTCAAACTCGAATTCGGAAAACAGCCGGAGGTCACTGCCCGCGTGGAAATCGAAATGGGGATTACCCGGTTCATGACGTACCCATTGTGGTCTTGAGGCGGAGAGCCAAACATCCAGTTGTCGAAGTACTCGTACTCGATGCGATATTCGAATCCCAGCGAGAGATACCGTTGGGGGTCTTCACCTAATGGAATGTACTTAACCGGGTCGAAGAAGTCTGTTCGGTTCGAAGAGTCCGCGAGAAAACTCCAATTCTGTTCTGCAGGAAATGGATTCAAAGGTGGTCGGGCCGGGTCTGGGGCGGGACCTGGCGGCAGAGGATTCGGCGTCTGCCCACTCGTGGCCAAAGACGAGAGAGCGAAAAGGAGAGCGATCCAAAGACAATACCAACGGCTCGTAGCTTGTTGCCGAGGCCGGAGAATTGATCGGACGATGGCCATAAGTGGCGCACGTTTTTCGCGCGTAATCCTGGTCTTCGTCGGATTCTCCTTTCCTGACGACGGGTTGTCGCTATTGGAACTTGTTTGTGAGAAGCCACGATCCCGCTTGCTCGCCTAACACCATCCCCAACAGTCCGAGTAGAGCAACGATAGGTGGCGCAGGGCTCTTCACCCGAATGATTCCATAGGCAACACCCACAAGCAGTCCTACCGAGAATGAGATGAGGAGCACCCTCAGTTTCAAATCCGCTTCAGTCATTTTGGATATTCCTCTCGATCGATCTCACCAGTCGAAACTGAGCACCTGCTTCGCCTTTGCCTCTCGGGAAGCCATCCGGCTGTACGCGTCCACAGCCTTTTCAAACGGAACGATTTCAAGCGGCGGCGGATTCAAAACCGGGGAGGAGTTGGTCTTCTATTTCCGCTATCTGTCGCGGCGTGAGTCGATAACTGTCTACTCCAAGCTTCGATTCGCAACACCGACGGCGGTCCAAACTCGGCAAACCGTAGCGCGTTCATTAATATGGAATTCATGGCTTTAATTCTCCCGTGCGGGTGATACCCGTGATCAGGCGCAACGTTTTGGCTACAGACAAGTCGGCCAACGGTTAGAAATGATTATCGCGAGGGGCTGCGCACCAGCGAACTGCGATCTTCTCTCACTCCTCGTTCGTTGACGGCGCCTTGGTCACGAGTGCGCGGAAACACATCGGGTTGGTTCGACATCGCCGCAATGAACAGCAGCCCGCCCGTCATCGAGGTGTTCTTCAGGAAATTAAGAAGCTGCGGGATATAAGCCGCGGTACCTACCGACTGCCAGAAGGCATGGCCCATGAGCGTCGCTGGCACCAGGAAGGCAATCAAGCCGATTGCGGCAATCTGGGGATAGATACCCAGAATCAATCCGAAACCGCCGACGATTTCGATCGTTCTGCTGGCAAGCATGACCAATGGCACAAGTGCCGCTGGAGTTCCGTGGGTGGCGAGATCTTTTGCAGCGAGAGTCTGCGGGATGATGCCAAAACCGTTAGCCAGAAAGATAGCGGCCATCAAGACTCGCGCTGCCGCAAGAGTGTAGCGTTGAAAGGCGTTCAAGGAAGGCTCCTTACTTAGTCCGATATCTTTTACGGAGAGCATCCACAGGTCGAACCCCAGCCTACGATTGCTCGACAATCGATCCCGCCGGGGTGTGGACCGTGCTTTCCAACAACCTAAGAAGCATTTGCAATGCCAAAATCGCTTCGAATGTCATCCCGCGATGTATTTGAATCTTGGAGCGTTATTCGGGGAGCTTCCGCTTGTACGAAAGACTTCAGAAGCGTCTGTCGAAATCTCGACGTCGTCCCATAGATCGTTGACACATCAATCGCATCGCGAAGCCTCATTGGACGCGTAATGATCGCTACCCCGCGCAGGAAGATAGCTACGGATCACACACGAAGAAGTTGCCACGGTAAAAGTCGGTATCCCTTGAGGCGCAAGCAGCGCCGCCGGACCCAGAAAGGGCTCTAAACTCCCAAATAAAGCCTATTTGTTGTATGAAATGCAGAATTGTGCGGATTAGGGGAAACTGCTGAAAATGGTACTTTCTCACTGCTCCACGGACGGCATAAGCCTGTGGCCTGTCTTTAGAAAGTCGTTCGACATGATTTTTAATAGAGCAAGAACAGAAGAATGGTGCGCCCAACGTCCGCCAGTTTGAACTCACTGGCCCAAGTGCTACGTCAAGCACTGCCATTGTATAGCGAATGTCGTTCTATTCTCAATCACTTAGATGGTGTTGATGCAGGTGCCTCACTCGGTTCTTCGCTAGGCCCTCAAGACTTCATTGATGAGGTTTCAGTCAATAAAGAAGCGGACTCTATACACCAGACAGTATTAGAACCTATCGTAGCCAACCACCGCAGAATCATGTGAGCGTATCTGATACGGCCTGCTGAAGTGTAGCGTTACGCTAGTCCCGAGTGGAGGAAGTTGTCTTAGGAGGAACGGTAGTGGCCAGCAAGTCTATGACTTCGCTACTAACACCCTTCCAATTTCTGCGCATGAACATTGCAGGTAATTGCGTATGCACACTATCAAAATGCAGACGGCTTTCCCCCACACAGCTCGACAGCATGAGAGAACGCCTTAATGAATCGTGGAGCGTATTCCGGGTGAAGAGTGACGAAGTTTTCAGACCCGCATAGCGTGTGCTCTTTGAATGATTCGTGCTTTGACGAACTTGGGAAAATCTTTGTCATGGTGTCATTGTTGTCTGTAGTAGTAAGGCAGACATCAACATGCGGATCATTACCGTGAACTGTCTTCCTATCAAGTCGGCCAAATGTTCCATGAGGTTCCCCTGCCTGAATCGTTTGGGGATCGATGTCACCCAAATTGAATATAACCTCAGTGGTTTGGTCCTTATCGTCGCCGCCTTCCGAAACTGGGTTCCTAGTAAGGATGTAACCTAGGTGTGAGTATTCAGTTCTGAAAATGACTTTACATCCCTCAAAGTCCAAATAATACTTCTGATAGCGACAGTAAAAATTCTCGCCATACTCAGAGTCTCCGTCGCTAGAGTTGAACTCGCGACAGAACATAGCCCGTGAGTTTTCACTGAAGGTATTTGTTATCCATTTTTCTGTGTCCGCGAGTGAGGGCGCACCGGCTGCGGACTTCTGCTGGCTTAAAGCGGAATTTGCTTCTGATTTCTGCCCGACTCTAGTGTTCTGTCCCATCGCAGTAACAGACATCACCAAAGCCATCGACAAGACTAAATGTGTCATCCTCAGCCCCTTCTTGTTACCGCAAGATACTGAGGATACGGGGGGTGGGGGAATCCAACAAACGGGGTAGACCAAGACATGATGAAGAAACACCTCCCGCAAGGGCAGCCACGCGCCTTACCGCTTATACCTGTGCCTGATCGAGGTAGGTTTTGAGGGCCTCCGACAGAATGTCCTGCGCGGATTTGCGCTGCGTTGCCCGTAGTGTACTCAGGCGCAAGTACGTTTTGCTGTCAATCTTCAGCGTCAGTGCGACCAACTTGTCCGGCTGGTGCTGGCCAGTTGAGGACTTCGACTTTGCCGCTTTGCTTACCTTCCTGTTCGGTTTCATGCCAAGCCTCCGCTTACGATCCTTGAGACGGTTGTTTTCGACATGCCGAGGTCGGCTGAAATTTGGCCTAACGATCTTCCAGCCTCACGCAACAGCATCACCTTTTTGCGGTCGCAGACGACCCGTGGCCTCCCTCCTACCCTCCCATGCGCTCTGGCGCGTTCTAGGCCCGCTACAGTGCGTTCGCTGAGCCTTACACGCTCTTGCTTGGCTACTGCTGCAAGGATGCCCACCACAGCGTCTCGGAACATTCCGCACGAATCGAGATACTGTTCCGTGTAGCTCCGGTAGCCAATCCCATACGAAGTGAGCCGTTGGAGATGCTGGAGCGTATCGAATACGCCTTCACGACTGAATCTATCCAGCGCCCAGAAGATGACCGTATCGAACTCGCGTCGGGAGGCATCGGCGAACATCTCCCTGAAGGCGTCTCTGTCGCTCCGCTTTCCGCTGGCGTGATCCACGTACTCACGGATGACTACATAACCCTGTCTCGCGGAGAAATCACGCAACTGGCGCAACTGGTTTTCGACATCCTGCCCCTTGTCCTTGGTTGAGACTCGGCTGTAGATCGCCACTTTTGTCGTTTTCATGATACGTATATACGTACATACGTAAACGCTTGTCAAGCGAAATCGTCCTTGAATGGGTCGTTCGCATGATCCGGCATGGGATAATGGCGCGTGTGAGACGAGGCAATTTCAGGAGCGTTTGACAGATGCAAATCAAAGCATTGTTGGCGGTTGGTCTCTTGGCTGCCTCGGTTGCGTTGGGGCAATCTACGGACATCGACTCGATCCGTAGGGAAGCGGAAAAGGGAAATTCAACCGCCCAATTCAAACTAGGCCACGCATATGACTTTGGCGATGGCGTCGCGAAGGATCATGATCAGGCGATAGTGTGGTACCAGAAGGCGGCTAGTCAGGGCAACGCTAGTGCGCAAACTATGATCGGCTACTGCTACGAGATCGGATATGGTTTGCCCCAAGACTTCGTTCAAGCTGCTGCTTGGTTTAGGAAGGCTGCCGAAAAAGGATCGGCTGTAGCTGAAGCTTGGCTTGGTTATTCCTATGGGGCAGGCAAAGGCTTACCGCAGAACGATGCGCTGGCAGTCTCGTGGTATCGCAAAGCAGCCGACCAAGGAGATTCCTTAGGTCAGGCTCTCCTCGGGGGGGCGTACCTTTCTGGTCTCGGTGTACCTCGGGACTATGTCGAGTCATATTTCTGGACTAACTTGGCATTGGCTGGTGATCTAGATGGTTTCGACAGCACCAGAGAACAGGCGGAGAAGACTCGAAAAGCAGCCGCCGAACATCTCACGGCAGAACAAATAGCCGAAGTCCAGCAAAGGGCTACTCGCTGGTTTGAGGACAGAAAACACGGCGGCGACGCAAAATAGCCTACTAGCGATGTGAGTGGGAGGACTCGTAGCCATTCTCCGGTAGAGAGCCTCCAAACGCGAATCTCCGCGTCCAAGCACCATCCTCGCTCTCGACGAGGTGAAAGTGGGGCGGCAGAGCGACTGGCACTCCATCCTCGCCAACCCATTCACTTCCGCATTCTGACCCATCACAGTCGATTGCCGACTCGATTCGCAAAACCGGATTTGTGGGGGCAATAAGCTGCGACTTTGGGAACGAAATCTTAAACATGGGTTGGATCATAGCATCGACCAAGGATTCTGAACACGCTTGAAAAACGTGTCACAAAGGGTCGTTTTTGGAATGAACAAGAGCGGGGCTACAAGTGCTTACTTCTCAATACAGGGTAGGCGAATTATGCGCACCGTTTTTGGAACGCGGAACACTAGCGAGCGCGAACTGGCAGCGTATCGGATACGCGCACAGTCGTTCACTGCCGACGGATTAGCCCGGCCTATAGCCCCTTCTTCACCCCTTCACTGGAGAAAGCAGTATTTTCAGCGAAGTCGCTTTTTCAAGCATTTGGTAATTGAGATAGAACCCTACTTATAGCAATCACTTAAGAGAATTCCCTTCCAGAGACCTAACACGCAAAAAACGTGGGACAAAGGTGGTAGTAAAGGTAGGGGATAGCAGGAGGAAAAGTGGGGGTACAACATTCTCATTTTTCAGACAGGGGGTCACTTCCCTAAATGTTTTGGCCCGGGTCGGGGGAGTCTCCCGGCCCTTCTCTGAGCAAAAGCAAATCGGCGCGGTCAGTGAGGACGGCGTTGGGCTTCGAACGTATCAAATACGTTTAGGACTTCTTCGGTGCAGGAAACTCTCGCCATTTATTGTGAACTGGATATGTAACTGTGTTGTTGACAAATACGAAAATAGGTGCTACTCTCCTAGAGTAGCAAAATACTAAAATAGAGGTGGGTAAGCCCCAGACTACGGAAAGTTAATAGGTTGTTGTCCCGCGTCATAGTCCACCTCGGCTGATGCGGGTTTTGTTTTTAATGCATGTCTGGGGCGGGAGCTGTAGAAGTGTTTACTGGCGTAATCCGTACGCACCAGAAGCATGGCAGCTCGGCAAATTCAATGTAGGAGGTCGATGTACCAGCATGAGGACAACCCCCAACTAGCGACGCCCCAGCCACAGCTAGAGGCTAATAATTCACATAGTGAACGTCACGAGCGCATGAGACAACTAGCAAGTGTGTGTATCGAGATGTTTGTATCATCGAGAAGTACCGAGTCAGAAGCGCCACTTGTACTCGTGGAGGCCGCATGAAGATACGCGAAGCGACCAAAGCAATCGCCTATCTTCGGGTGAGTACAGAGGAGCAGGCCCGCGATGCCTATGGGTTGGAATCGCAGGAGAAGGCTTGCCGCCAACTCTGCGACCAACGTAAATGGGAGTTGGAAGAAGTCTTCAAGGATGCGGGGTTTTCGGGTTGGCAGGATGATGTGGAGCGCCCCGATTTCCAGCGCATGATGCGGCGTATCCGGGCAAACCGAGATGTAAACCTCGTCTTCTATGACTACTCACGTTTTGGCCGGAAGACACTTCCGGCACTCAAGGCGTTTGAGGAGTTGGACAAACTTGGAGTCTACTCGATAGCCGCCGACAATCCCGGCATAGATTGCCGAACAGCAGCAGGTCGCACGGCGCGGCGAGATGAACTCAGCAAGGCTGAAGACTTCAGCGACCAGCATTCCGAGAAGACATCGGCACGAATGAAGGCCGCGTTTGAGGATGGTCGATGGTGTAGACCAGCGCCTCTCGGCTATCACAGCGTGGGAACCAAGGCCAAGGGTCAGTCCAATATTGTTCCCTTCGAGCCAGAGGCGAGTTTGGTTGTCAAGGCATTCGAGGTTGTACAACTCGGCCATGACCGTCCCGCAGAAGTTCTCCGTACTATGACCGCGTTCGGCCTGCGGTCGAAAAAAGGAAGGAAGATCACACTGCATGTGTTCTTGAAGATGCTTCGCAACCCGGTCTACATCGGAGAGATGAAGTCCAAAAAATGGGGTACGCGGAAGGGCCTGCATGAGTCGATTGTTAGCGAGCATGTCTTCCGCAACGTGCAATTGATCCTGAGCGGCAAGAAGCCCATTGTGGCCCCATATAAACGCAACCGTGAGGACTTCCCGCTGCGCCGGTTTCTGCGTTGTAGCGAATGCGGCAAACCTCTGACGGGTGGGCCATCGAAGAGCGCGACTGGCAAGACCTATGATTACTACCATTGCTACAAATGCCGTGCTGTGAAGTCACTGCCCGCAAACAAGGCGGCGGGCGAATTTCTGGAGTTACTGGAGCGGTTACGGGTTGACTCGACTTTCACAGCCGAGTTCGCCGCTGTTCTGAAGCAACAATGGGCGAAAAGAACAGGTGATAGCGCCACGCTTGTCCCCCGACTAAGGGCGCAGCTAAAAGAGCAGCAAGAGTTGCAGGAGAAGTTGGTGGCAGCGTATCTCAGGGGCGAGAAGGCGATTATGCCTATCTTCGAGAGGATGAACGGCAGGTTTGAAGAAGACATCGCCGCTCTTGAGAATCAGATTGCCGAAGCAGACATGGATAGGGCTACGTTCGAGCAATTGCTTGAGTTCTCTAAGTCCATGTTGGTGGACATTCCAACTGCATGGGCAAGAGCGAGTCTCGACCAAAAGCAAAGAGTTCAAAATGTGCTGTTTCCGAGTGGGCTAAAGTACCACCCCCAAAAAGGGATTTTGAACTCGGAGAACGATTGCCTCTTCAATCACTTGGAATCGTTCTTAGGTGGAAAAATGAGTATGGTGCGCCCGGAGAGATTCGAACTCCCGACCCTTTGGTTCGAAGCCAAATGCTCTATCCAGCTGAGCTACGGGCGCGCAAAAACGGCAACACATAGGCAAAATAGCTGACTCGCAGCTACGTCGCAGCAACCGGCTCGGGTGGCGGCGGTGTCGCAAACATCGGCATCTTCTCAACAACATCCAATCCTGCGCGCCGCAGAAGCTGATGGATCACCGGCTCGGTCAGCCGGCTTGCATCATACTCCACTCGGACGGTCTTCTTCGCTTCATCCACTTCCAGCCGCCGAACCCCATATACCTCGCGCACCTTCGCCATCGCCAGCGCGGCAGACTCACTCGGCGGAAGACCGTAACGGTAAAGAACATCAAGCTGTGTCATACCTTTGATGATACCAGTGGCCCCCAAAACAAACCCTTCCTACAACTGAGCCAGGTAACTCGTGATCTCGGGGCTGGTCCAGTCCTGCGCACTCACAAACTTCCGCCGCAAAATCCCCTGCCGGTCGATGACATAAGTTTCCGGAATCTGCGCCGTCCCATAAAGAGCATTCACCCGCTGGTCCGCGTCCCTCACCGTCACTAGATTAACGTGATTCTTTTCAAGAAAGCGATGGTAGACATCTGGATCCTGGTCGATGCTCACTGCGACGATTACCAGGTCCGGCATCTGCCGTTGCAGCGCCAGCAAACTCGGCAACTCTTCGATGCAAGGAGCGCACCAACTCGCCCAGAGATTCAGCATCACCACCCTTCCCCGCAACTTGCTCAGATCAACCGTTTTCGTCTCATCGCGAACCACGAACTGGGGCGCCGGCTTACCTAGATTCTCCGGGTGACTCCCCCGGTCGCACCCCACTCCCAGCATGCAAACCAACACAAGACTCGCCCACAATCGCCGCACAGCACTCTCCACTTCCTATAATACGAAGTCGTGAACGACATCGCCCGCGAGGCAAGCTCGAATTCGCCGCAACCGCCGCAGTTCGAGCTCTCCGTCATCATCCCCGTGCGCAACGAAGAACAATCCCTCCCAACCTGCATCGCATCGCTCATCGGCCAGTCCGAACCCGGCTTCGCTCTCGGCCAGCAATGGGAACTGATCCTAGTCAACGACGCCTCAACCGATCGTACCCGCGACATCGCCGCCGAAGCCGCCGCAACGCACAGCGGAGTCACCCTCCTCGACGCCCCGCCTCTCGACCTCACCCCACGCGGAGGCTTCACCGGCAAGAACAACGCCTGCTGGACGGGCGCGCAGACCGCCCGAGGACGTTATCTCCTCTTCACCGACGCCGACACGATCCACAACACCAACGATCTCTCCCGCGCCCTCCACGAAGCCGACCATCAGAAAGCGGCCCTGCTCTCCTACTCCCCTCGCCAGATTGTCGCCGGCTTCTGGCAGCACGCGCTAATGCCGCTCGTCTTCTCCGAGCTCGCGTCGGTCTACCCATCCCAAGAGGTCAACGACCCAGTCCGCAGCCTCGCCGCCGCCAACGGCCAGTTTCTCCTCATAGACCAGGAAGCCTACTTCGCCGTAGGAGGCCATCGCGCAGTCGGCCGCGAGATTCTCGAAGACGTCGCTCTCGCCAACAACGTCAAACGCAGCGGCCGCACCATCCGCTTTCGCTACGCTCCCGATGCCCTCTCCACTCGTATGTACCGCACCACCACCGACATGATCGAAGGCTGGACCAAAAATCTCGCCCTCCTCTTCCCCAAACCCATCGCCCTCACCCTCTGGCGGCTCCTCGACCTCGCTCTCATCATCAGTCTCCCCATCCTCGCCCTGGGAATCTTCTGGCTCGTCCCCTGGCAGCGCTGGGCCCTGCTTCTCATCTGGATTCGCACTCCCTGGCGCTTCTACGCACGCGTAGCCCGTTCTAATTTCCCGGCGATCGATGTCGCCATCTCCATCCTCGGAATCCCTCTCTTCGCCTATCTTCTCGTTCGCAGCGTCGTTCACCACCGGCTCCGAAAAAAGGTCGTATGGAAGGGCCGCAGCTACAACACGGATTAGTCCAGCATTTGTGACGAATCCAACCCCAACAGCATCTATAAAATGGGATATTCATGATCTTCCTTACCCGCAAAGCCGAGTTTTCCTCAGCTCACTACTACTGGAATGACGCGTGGTCGCCCGAGGAAAACCAACGTATCTTCGGCAAGTGCGCTAACCGCAACGGACACGGCCACAACTACACCCTCGAAGTCACCGTCGCGGGCGAAATCGACCCCATTTCCGGCTTCGTAGTCGATCTCAAACAACTCAAGGACATTCTCGAGCGCGAGGTCGTCAGCGTCTATGACCATCGCCACCTCAACCTCGAGGTCCCCGAGTTCAAAACCGCGATCCCCACCACAGAAAACATCACCATCGCCATCTGGCAGCGCCTCGCAAACAAGATCCCCAACGCAAGACTCCACCGCGTCCGCGTCTACGAGATGCCCGATCTCTTCGCCGACTATTATGGTGAGCCATGAAGGCCTACCTCAACCGCCGCTACCACTTCAGCGCCTCGCACCGTCTCCACACCGACGCCTACGACGCCGACCGCAACCGCGCCGTCTTCGGCAAATGCAACAACCCTCACGGCCACGGCCACAACTACACCGTCCAGATCACCCTCAGCGGCCAGGTCAACTCCGAAACCGGTATGGTCTGCAACCTCGCAGACCTCGATGCGTTCGCACAAAAAAATCTCCTCTCCCGCTTTGACCACACCAACCTCAACACTCTCGACGCCTTTGCCAATCGCGTCTCCACAACCGAAAATCTAAGCATCGAGATCTACCGCATCTTTCAGAACTTCCCCGCTGCCCATCTCGAGCGGGTTCACATCGAAGAAACCAGCAACAACTCGTTTGACTATGCCGGCGCTACTCCACCCGAGCCTGGCACCACCTAAGAAAGGCCACCATGCCCGTCAACTCGGCCATCATCGAATCCCCCGCCCTCGAGAACATCTCCACCCAGGACCTCTACCGCGAGATCCTCATCCGCATCGGCGAAGACCCCACCCGCGACGGTCTCCTCAAGACCCCCGAGCGCATGGAAAAATCCATGAAGTTTCTCACCCGCGGCTACACCATGAACGTCACCGACGTCCTCCACGAAGCCCTCTTCGACGTCGACTACGACGAGATGGTCATTGTAAAAGACATTGAGTTCTTCTCCATGTGCGAGCATCATCTGCTCCCCTTCTTCGGCAAGGCCCACATCGCCTACGTCCCCAACGGCAAAGTCATCGGCCTTAGCAAAATCCCCCGCCTCGTCGACGTCTTCGCCCGCCGCCTGCAGGTCCAGGAGCGCCTCACTCGTCAGGTAGGCGAAGCCATCACCGACGCCATCCACCCGCAAGGCGTAGCCGTCATCCTCGAAGCCCAGCATCTCTGCATGATGATGCGCGGTGTCGAAAAGCAACATTCCTCCACCGTCACCTCCGCCATGCTGGGCGTCTTCAAAACCCAGCTCCAAACCCGCAACGAGTTCCTCTCCCTGGTCCGAAGCAAGGGAAACTCCTTCTAGCTACTAAACTGGTAGCTGCATGAACGGTCTCCTTGTACTCGACAAACCCGCCGGCATGACCTCGCACGACGTCGTCGCCATTGTCCGTCGTGCCACCGGCGAAAAATCCATCGGCCACCTGGGCACCCTCGACCCCATGGCCACCGGAGTTCTCCCCCTACTCCTGGGCAAATACACCCGCCTCGCCCAGTTCTTCAACCAGGCCGACAAGCAATACACCGGCCACATCCGGTTCGGCTTCGCCACGGACACCTTCGACGCCGAAGGTTCGCCTTCCACCGACCACAAACCCCTCACCAGCTCTCTGGAAGAACTCTGCACCCTAAGCCAGAAATTCCGCGGCGAAATCGACCAGCTCCCACCCATCTTCTCCGCAAAAAAAATTAACGGCACGCCTGCCCACAAGCTCGCCCGCGCCGGAGCCGAAGTCCCCGTCAAACCTGCCCGCATCACCATCCACGACTTCCAGCTCACCTCGCTCGATCACGACACCGTCGCCTTCACAATGTCCGTCTCTGCCGGAGGCTACGTTCGCTCCGTCGCCCACGAACTCGGCCAACTCGCAGGCTGCGGAGCCCACCTATCCTCTCTCCGCCGAACCCAAGCCGGCCTCTTCACCCTTACGCACGCCATCACCATCGACCAGCTCAAGTCCTCCACCCCCGACGAACTCCAATCCCTCCTCCCCCATCCCCGCACCCTCCTCCCCGAAATGCCCTCCGTCACCGTGGACGACCAACTTGCCGGACGCCTCCGCAACGGCATGCAGGTCAACCTCCCCGACTTCTCCCAAGCTCCTCTAATCAAAATCTTTACCGCCCCCACCGAGCTCCTCGCCATCGGCCGCCGCGTTGCCGGAACCCTGATGCAGCCCATCGTCGTGCTCGGCTAGCGTTCGCAGATCCAAGAACCCTCAAAAACACCCATCCGATGTCCGACCAAATCCATCCCACAAATTGACGACCAATTTAGTCCGCAATACACTAGAAGAGGACTAAAGCGAATTTTCGCCACGACGGTACACCGCCCTGCGACAGATTCTTATTTTTCCGGACGGGTCCCACACGAAGAAGAGAAAGACCTTATGCTACAGGCATTTATCATTACCCTCCGTGAAGGAGTGGAAGCATCGCTGATCGTCGGGATCGTCTTCGCCTACCTCAGCAAAATCGGCCGCCCCGAGCTCAAGCGCATAGTCTTCTGGGCTCTCGGATCCGCCGTAGCCGCAAGTGTCGCCGCCGCCATCATCCTGGCCCACACCCCCTACAACTCCGACATCCTCGAAGGCTGGGTCATGCTCGGCGCCGCCTTCTTCGTCATCAGCATGATCTGGTTCATGCACCGCGCCGCCCGCTCCATGAAAGGCGACATCGAACAAAAAATCGCAAAGTACACCGGCCCGGCAGGCGTTTCCAAAATCGGCATCTTCTTCTTCGTCTTCCTGCTCGTCCTCCGCGAAGGCGTCGAGACCGTCCTCATCCTCTCCGCCGTCACCCTCAACTCCACCGAACTCCTCAGCTTCACCGGAACTCTCCTCGGCATCGCCGTCGCCGTCGTCTTCGGCGTGCTCTTCATTCGCGGCAGCGTCAAGATCAACCTGCAGCGCTTCTTCCGCGTCACCACCGTCATCCTCTACTTCGTCGCGTTCCAGCTCATCGTCAGCGGTCTGCATGAGCTCTCCGAAAACGGCGTTCTCCCCTCCAGCACCACCGAGATGCGCTTCATCGGCCCAATCGTCCGCAACGATCTCTTCTTCTTCGTCACCATGCTCGCCCTCGCCGGCCTCATGATGCTCATGGAGTACAAGCGCCGCACGCCCAACGCCCTCACCGCGACCGCCACGCCCGCCGACAAGCGTCGCGCCGAGTGGTCCCAACGCCGCGAAAAGATGTGGATGAACGCCGTTGTCGCCACCAGCTTCCTCTTCATCTTCCTCTCCACCGCCGAGTTCATCTACGCGAAGAGTTCAACCGCGCTCAGCCCCACATCCGCCGTCACCCTGGTTGGCTCGCAGGTCACCCTCCCCACCGCCGACGTCAACGACGACAAGCTCCACCGCTATGGCGTCCATCTCGACGACGGCAAAGGCGGCAACGTCGAAGTCCGCTTCCTCCTCTTCAAAAAGCCCGACGGCAACATCGTCTCCGTAGCCGACGCCTGCCAGATCTGCGGCCCCGTAGGCTTCTACATCGGCGACCAGGGCATCACCTGCAAGATGTGCGCCTCTCCCCTCAACGCCTCCTCAATGGGCCAAAAGGGCGGCTGCAATCCCATCCCCTTAAAATCCACTATCGCCGGCAACCAACTAGTCATCCAGGCCGCCGACCTCCGCGAACTAGCCCCGGTCTTCGAACGCTAACCATGCAAACCTCGTCACGTGAGAGGTGTCATCCTGGGCGGAGCTGCTCGCGCACCTTACGAGCAGCGAAGTCGAAGGACCTGCGGTTGTCTTTGCTACTGCCCGTTTTTTTGTTTGTCATTTCGCAGCGCAGCGGAGAAATCTGCTTTTCGAACTCGCGCAGCCTGGGAGGAGGCTACTAAATGTTCTTCCGCCTCCTGATGGAATCCTTCCGCCGCCAGCGCCGCCGCAAACTCCTCGCGGGCATCGCAATCCTCCTCGGCACTACAGCCGTCACAGCAATGCTCGCTCTCGCCACCACCATAGGCGACCGCATCCACAAAGAACTAGCCGTCTACGGCGCCAACATCATCGTCTACCCCAAGGCTGACCAGCTAGAAGTCAAAGTAGGCGGAGTCGACATCAAACCAGCCTCCAGCGGCACCTACCTGAAAGAAAGCGACCTAGCCAAACTAAAAACAATCTTCTGGGCAAACAACATCACGGGAGTCAGCCCTGAGCTTTCGGCAAATATCTATGTCGCGTCGGGTCCAAACGACAAGGGCTTCACTGAGGGTCCTGTTCCGGCAACTATCACTGGCCTATGGTTTGCTCACAAGTTCGGCGACATGACTACTGGTGCCCCACAACTGCACCCATGGTGGAAGCTGCAGGGAGAATGGCCTCAGCAGATGAATCCCAAGGCGATCAACGATGCAAGCGATGCCGTCATCGGCTCTAAACTCGCCGACCGCATGCACTTAAAGATTGGCGACATGATTTTTTATCACTCCAATCGAGAACGGTTCATAACCCCTCTTGACCCCAAGTGGGGCTACGCGGAACGCTTCGTCATTACAGGCATCGTGACAACCGGAGACGACACAGAGAATAAGGTGCTGATTCCACTTTCTGACGCTCAGCTTCTCTTACCGCATGCAAATCATCTCGTTATTGGGAGTCTGATTGGAAATGTGGATGGAACTCCAGTAAAGCCGGAAGCGCCAATAACTCAACCGCCCCCTCTCATGTCCATTGGGGATCCCATCTCCCGCGTAGAAATCTCCGCCCGCACCAAGCCCGAAGACGCTTTCGCCCGCAAAGACCCCGACACCCTCTCCCCCAAAGACCACGAGATCTGGTATTGCCGTCCCTACGCCAACTCCATCGCCTACCAGATCCGCGAAGCCATCCCCGGCGCACAAGCAGAACAAGTCCGCCGCGTTGAACAATCTGAAGGCAACGTCCTCAAACGCATCAGCGGCCTCATGTGGCTCATCTCAGCCGCTGCGTTACTCGCCGCAGGCTTCGCCGTCAGTGCCGCCATGGCGACCGCCGTCCTCGAACGCCGAGGCGAAATAGGCCTCATGCGCTCCCTCGGAGCCAGCAAAGGCGCCATCGCCCTCCTCTTCTACGCCGAAACCGGCCTCCTCGCCATGTTCGCCGGAGCCCTCGGCTACCTCGCCGGCTCCGGCCTCGCCGCATGGCTCGGAGCCCGCATCTTCCGCGGCGATGGTGGAGCACCCGAAGCCATCCTCATCCCCGTTCTCCTTCCTGTAGTCGTAGCCCTCGCGCTAGCCGTAGCCATCGGCGGAAGCACACCCTCCATCCGCGCCGCACTCCGCATGAACCCATCCGCCATCCTGCGAGAGGACGCCTAGTGGCCACGCTTAGCCTTCCCGGCATCCTGCGCCGCTCCCTCATCCATCGCCGCGCCCGAAGCATCTCCGCACTCATCGCCATGACCGTCTCCGCAGGAGTAGCCACCGCGCTCCTCACCCTCTACGCCGACCTCGACCAAAAACTCCACAAAGAATTCCGCAGCTTCGGAGCAAACATCGTCATCACCGGTCAGGAACTGGGGCCCGACACGGACTTCAAGGCACAGACAGCTGCCGGCCCAGGAACACACGTCGCACCTTTCGCATACGCTGTGGCGACCGCCGACCGAGGAACCCCAGTCGTGGTTGTAGGCACTGATTTCGAGGCTGCGCGCGTTCTCAACCCATCATGGCAGGTCACTGCATGGCCGAACGATCCGTCCGGCATGGCCGAGGCGGAGGGGGTTTTGTTGGGTCAACGCGCTGCGGTGTTCGTCGGCAATAAGCGGCAGATTTCTCTTTCCTATGCTGGAAGAACCAGCACCTTTTCTTCTAATGTCGAGCAACTGAAGACCGGCGGAGACGAAGACAGTCGGATTTATCTGAGCCGTCGGGAATTCTGTCGACTTACCCTCACCGATATTCCACCGCAAGGTGGGCAGGGCGGACACTGCATACAACCAAACGTCATCGAGGTCCAGGTTCCCGGAGATAGAGCAACCATCGAAGCTGCCATATCACGCCTCAGGGCAGCGTACCCAGGAGCCACTGTGAGTCCCATCCGGCAGCTCGTCGAAGGCGAATCCCGCATCGTCGACCGCACCCACGCCCTCATGTACGGAGCCGTTCTGCTCATAGCCTTCACCGTCGCCGTCAGC
Source organism: uncultured Acidobacteriaceae bacterium (assembly GCA_963841335.1). GTDB lineage: Bacteria > Acidobacteriota > Terriglobia > Terriglobales > Acidobacteriaceae > Edaphobacter. The sequence goes on from CAWJCF010000002.1 coordinate 1,486,419, forward strand.
GTCCTCGCCACGCTCTCCGCATCCGTCCTCGAGCGCCGCCGCGACTTTGCCCTGATGAAAGCCCTTGGCGGCTCGCAGACGCAACTCATGGCCATGTTTCTGCTCGAAGCCCTCTTGCTGGCACTCGCAGGAGTAGCGGCGGGCTTCATCGTAGGCTCCGCCGCCGCGTGGGTCATCAGCGAAGGCAACTTCCACACCGCGACCCTCCCGCACATCTCCGTCCTGCCCATGGTGTTACTCGTGAACCTCGTCATCGCAACGCTCGCTGCCCTGCTGCCCTTGCGCGTGCTGCGCGGACTCCAGCCCGCCGCGCTCCTCAAGGGAGAATGATCGGGAGAATGAGAAGATGGAAACAGTGAGCCAAGCCGAAGTAAAAACCGGGCCTCTCGGCGATTCGCCCTCCGCCGCACAAACCGAGTCGTTGACCGATCAGACGACGCGGCCTGACTGCGCCGTCATTGCGCTGCATCACGTTACGCGCGAGTATGCCGGTCACGGCAGCGTTGTGCGTGCCCTCGCAGACGCCAGCTTCTCCATCGTCGCCGGCGAGTGGGTCGCCATCACCGGTCCTTCAGGCTCAGGCAAGAGCACCCTCGTCAATCTCATCGGCTGTCTCGACCGCCCGACCTCAGGCGAGCTTAAGATCGACAACGTCGACGTAGCCTCTATGAGCGCGACTGAGCTTGATCGCTTTCGCGCCGACAAGATCGGTTTTATCTTCCAACAGTTCCATCTAATCCCATACCTCTCGGCGCTTGAAAATGTCATGTTGGCGCAGTACTTCCACTCCATGACGGACGAGACCGAAGCGAAAGCGGCTCTCGAAAAAGTCGGCCTCGGATCACGCGTCAACCATCTGCCTAGCGAGCTGTCGGGTGGCGAACAGCAGCGCGTCTGCATCGCTCGAGCCCTCATCAACGACCCACCGATCCTTCTGGCCGACGAGCCCACCGGCAACCTGGACGCCGCCAATCAGAAGATCGTGGCGGATCTGTTGCAGAATCTTCATGCTCAGGGCCACACTATCGTCATGGTCACTCACGACCCCGAGATGGCCGCGCTTGCGCAACGCAAGATTGCGCTTAGCCATGGGAAGGTTTTCTGTCACCCGGTGGGTGGGCAGGTGGTTAATTTGCGGCGGTAATTTGTGGGTTTTCTTATTTGTGGTGGAGGGGGCGTTTTTGCAGGGGGTCTTTGCAAAAACGGGCGTTTTTTGGATGGTTTTTTATGGTGAGTTTGTGGTGAATTGCTGGTGGAATGTGGTTTTTTGCGTGGTTGTTTTTGATGGCTAAGAAAATGCCACTGTTTGAAAATATTTCTGTGGAAAAAATTACCGCTCGCCCCATTTGAGTTTCGACCGCAGGACACTGAAAAGCCCATTGGGGTGGTGGCGGAGGAGGCGGACGCTGAACTCAGAGCGCTGGCAGTGGACGATGTCGCCAAGTTGGAGTTCGATGGCCTCCTGGCCGTCGACGGTGAGGTAAATCTCGTTGGGAACGCCGACGACCTCGACGCTCACGGTGGACTCCCCTGGGGTAACGATGGGGCGGATGGTGAGCAGGTGGGGACAGATGGGCGTCACCACCATGGCGTTTACGCTCGGCATGACGATGGGGCCATTGGCAGCGAGGTTGTAGGCGGTCGAGCCGGTGGGGGTGGAGACGATGATGCCGTCGGCTCGAAAGGTAGCGACGGCCTGGTTGTCGATCTCGATCGAGAAGTCGCCCATGCGGGCGATGGTGCCTTTGGCTACAACGACGTCGTTGAGGGCGTCGAAGGTGCGGAGGATCCTGCCGCTGCGGATATGCTCCGCATGCATCATGCTGCGGACTTCGATCTCAGCGCAGTTGTCGCACCAGGCTTCGAGGGTGGCGTAGAGCTCGGAGAGGGGGATCTCGGTGAGGAAGCCGAGGGCGCCGAGGTTGACGCTGAGGATGGGGGTGGTGGTGCGGGCGAAGGCGCGGGCTGCGGCTAGCAGGGTGCCATCGCCGCCGAGGACGATGACGAGGTTGGGCTTGTGTTTGGGCAAGTCGACGCGCTCGATGGGGTTGGGCGCGTTGATGTAGGCGGCGCTGTCGGGGTCGAGGAGGTAGTGGTAGTTGCGGGCATCAAGCCAGGCGATGAGCTCGCGCAGGATTCCTGCGACCTCTGGCTTCTGGGGCTTGGAGATGATGGCGGCCTGGAGCATTCAGAGACTAGTGTAACGGCAGGGGTAGGAAATCGGTGGGCAGCCGGGGGAATGATTGACTAGCCTTTACCTCTCCCAAAAAAGATAGAGCGGCAGGTCATCCCTTCCCGCCGCCCGAAAGCTGAAACCAGCTTTTTCCCTTAGAACCTTGCGAACCACCGTGCCGACGTGAATGCATCACGTCGGCACCTCTCGTTAATATGTAGGCCCAGAGGCCCATCAGTTGACCGTAATTCGCGTGGCCGCTATCGTGCCCGTCACTTCCACTGGAGTGGGACTTCCATCCAGGTTCCACACTTTGAACGTGAAGCGGCCACTGTAAGATTTGTTATCCGGGCCTACCGTAATGTCCTCATCCAATGTGAAGTAGTTGGTAGCCGTAGCCAACGGAGTGCTTGGATTGAAGAGCCAACCGATGTGATGGAGAGTGACACTCCGCAAACCCGTCTGCTTCCACACTCCTACGCACACGTCTCCGCCCGCCGGCGCTAGAAACGCGCTTTCAAACTCCGTGCCGTCGCTGTGCCAGGTGTCGAAGGTATCGTTGAAGGTCGACTGATCGGCGCTGTTGGTGTAGATCACATGCCACAGGCCAACGATCGTCGGATTGCCTGCTTCAAACGGTGAACCGAAGCCGAGAGCGGCCTGCGCAACCATGGGCAGTTTGATCGTGGATTTTATGCCGGGTGCGTCGAACCTTCCGCAGGCCGCTTTAGCGCCGGTCGGGAGAATGAGAAGGCAAAGGGCAGCAAGCAGAGCCAAGCCGCCGCGGTAGAGCCGCATCCCCGACCTGGCATCCGAGGTGATTGAGAATTCCAAGTTCCTGACGATTCCATTCATTGTGTTTCTCCTTTTCTCATCTTGTCCGAGTGAGCGACGTGGGCCCGAGTGTGCAGCCTCGGCACGTTTTGATCAATACCCGCGCGCTGGTTTGTTTGTCCCCGCCCAATCCTTTTGGCTGCACTGAATTAGGCGGTTTTGTCCCCGTCCAACCGAAGTGAAAGGGCATAAAAACGCGCGTCCGGTACGGGTGCTAAACTCAGTTCTCATCGCTACGGGGGTGCGGAATGCCAGTTTCGCCGGCCCAGGACACGGTTCGCTTCGGCCTCTTCGAGCTCGATCTCAGGGCCGCGCAGCTGACCAGAAACGGAACAAGGATTCGGTTGGCACAGCAGCCTCTTCAGCTTCTGTCTGTCCTGATCGAATCTCCCGGCGAAATTGTTACGCGCGAACAGCTCCGTCAGCGGCTCTGGCCCTCCGATGTGTTCATCGACTTCGACCACGGGCTGAACAAGTCGATCCAGAAGCTTCGCGACGCGCTCGGCGACTCGGCCGACTCTCCCCGCTACATCGAAACGATCCCACGCGTCGGCTACCGGTTCATCGCTCCGATAAGAAACGGAGCACGGTTGCTAGAGCCCGAAGGTGATATAGAGATTCCGCCGCCCCCTCCCGTCAGCCCGCCCGCTCCAGGACCTGCTGGAGTCGCCGGAACTCCGAGAGCGCGATGGCTCCTGCTTGCGGCGGGTGTCGTGGCACTATGCGCCACAGCCGGCATCGCGGTCTACTTTTACTCCCGCGTCCATCCCGCTGTCCTAAAGTACACGCAGCTAACCGACTTCACTGATTCCGTGACGACTCCAGCGTTGTCGCCAGACGGCCATATCCTCGCGTTCATCCGCGGAGATAGCTCTTTTATGTCGGCCGGTCAAATCTACGTGAAGATGCTTCCCGATGGCGAGGCTAGACCTCTGACCAATGACGCGCGGATAAAATACAATCTCGCATTTTCACCAGACGGCTCGCAGATCGCCTACACGGTTATGGAAAATCCCGTTTTTGGAACCTACGCGGTTTCGGTGCTAGGTGGCGACTCACATCGTCTGCTCAGCAATGCTGCGGGATTGACATGGCTTGACCCAAACCACTTTCTCTTCTCCAGAGTCCGTTCCGGACTACATCTTGGCATCGTTACCGAAACAGTGACGGGCGACGACCTTCGCGAGCTGTATTATCCCCCTCATGAACGGGGCATGGCCCATTACTCGTTCGCCTCTCCTGATCGCAGATCAGCTCTTGTGGTCGAGATGAACGGACAGGGAGAGTGGTCGTTGTGCCAGTTCATCTCTCTCGAGGGCCCGTCCCCGGCAAGACCAGTAGGGCCCGACGGCGCGTGCACCGCAGCGGGTTGGTCTCCCGATGGCTCGTGGATGTACTTCATCGCGACCGTGCAAGGTCAGAGTCATCTCTGGCGCCAGCGATCTCTAAACGCCCGCCCGGAACAGATAACCTTCGGCCCTTCCGAAGAGGAAGGGTTGGCTGTGGAGCGGGATGGCCGATCCATCATCACCTCGATTGGCGTGCATGAGAGCTCCATCTGGATTCACGATGCTTCGGGGGAACGATCCCTGTCGTCCGAGGGCGAGATTGCCGCGGACCTCTCGCCTCCGTCCTTTGGACCGGACGATAAAACCCTCTACTACCTTCTGCGCCATAAGGATGCGAATGCTGGCCCCGAGCTTTGGCGCTTGACGGTCGACACCGGCAAGAGTGAACCGGTCTTTCCCGGAACCTCCATGGACTCCTACGATGTTTCGCCGGATGGCAAACAGGTCGTCTACACCAGTGTGGGTCGCGATGGCATATCCCAGTTGTGGCTCGCCCCGATTGACCGAAGTTCGCCCGCCAGAAAGATCGGTCATTCCGGTGAAACAACGCCCCACTTCGGCCCGCGGGGGCAGATTCTGTTTCGGCTTGCAGAGGGAAACGCCAATTATCTGGAGCAGATGAATCAGGATGGCTCGGGGCGGTCGAAGGTCCTTCCCTATCCAATCATCGAAGTGCAAAGCATCTCGCCAGGGCGAAGGTGGCTGATGGCGATCGCGCCTTATCCCGACGGCGATATCGTCGTGCCCAAGGTCGTGGCGATTCCGCTCGAGGGCGGACCTCCACGCTATATATGTGCGAGCTTCTGCTTTCCAGTTTGGTCGTCGAGCGGGAGGTTCCTTTTTGTTCCGGTTGAAGCTTCGTCGCCCACCACACCGGGGCGAAGCCTTGCTATTCCGGTTGGCCCAGGAGAAGACCTGCCGGAGTTTCCTCCGGGAGGTCTCGAGCCGCTGGCAGAACCGAGTGTAGTGCCCGGCGCCCAGTCGATTAGCCGCGCAGAGCTCGTCCCAGGCATGGACCTCTCACACTATGCCTACGTGAACACAACGGTGCACCGTAATCTCTATCGCATCTCGCTGCCCTGAGACTCGCCCGTTTCGATGAAGTGGGCATGGAGGAGATATTCCTGGTTGCCTTCCATGCCGAGGATGGGGGAGTCTATGACTTCGATGTCGGCGCCGTGGAGCTCGGTGACGCAGTCGAGGACGCGCTGGATCGCGGACTGACGGGCGGCGGGATCGCGGACGATTCCGCCTTTGCCGATGTTGCCGCGGCCGGCCTCGAACTGAGGCTTGATGAGGATGACGGCCTGGCCTTGCCAGGGATGTTCGGTGGTGCTGAGGGCTTTGAGGACCGCGGGCAGGACGAGGGTGGCGGAGATGAAGGAGACGTCCATCGCGAGGAAGGCTGGCGCGGGAGTGTTGGGCGTGAGGAGTTCAGCTTCGGTGAGGAGGCGGGCGTTGGTACGCTCGCGGAGGGTGACGCGGGGATCGTCGCGGAGCTTCTGGGCGATCTGGCCGTAGCCGGTGTCGACTGCGAGGACAGATTTTGCGCCGGATTGGAGCATGCAGTCGGAGAAGCCGCCTGTGGAGGCGCCGATGTCGACGCAGGCGAGGTTGGTGAGGTCGATGTGCCAGTGGGAGAGGGCGTGCTCGAGCTTGAGGCCGCCGCGGCTGACGTATTTGAGGTCGGAGCCGAGGAGTCGGATGACGGCGGTGGCGGGGATGGAGGTGCCGGGCTTGTCGATGCGCTGCTCGTCGACGAGGACGCGGCCGGCAAGGATGAGAGCCTGGGCGCGTTCGCGGGAGGCGGCGTGACCGTGGTCGACGAGGAGCTTGTCGAGACGGATTTTCTGAGCGGCAGGAGAGGGCATGAGTGCTTGTTTGATTTTGGAGGGTGGGCTGGCGAAAAGCAACGCGCGCCGATGAGATTGTGTCGCAAGCGGGTGATTGTTTCGGGTAGGGTTACACTGGTATCGTTTGCGAGGACTGGAAGTTGAAGGAAAGATGCGGTCGAGGCAATCTGCTTTAGATTCAGGTGCGTTCTATGTATAGAGAGACGGGACTTGTGAACTCGACGATACCCTCCGGACAGGACGACGCTACCTTGCTGGGGCTGGTGGATCGCGGGGACGAGTACGCGATGGCGACGTTGTTCGACCGTTACTCGAAGGTTGTGTACTCGGTTGCGTTGAGGGTGCTGCGGGACCCCTCGTCAGCTGAGGATATTTTGCAGGAAGTGTTTATGCAGATCTGGCGCAATCGGGCGAGTTTTGTGGCTTCGCGAGGCAGCCTGGGAGGATGGCTGGCTGTGGTGGCTCGGAACCGGTCGATCGATGCGCTGCGAAGGAAACGGCCGAGCGAGCCAGTGGACGATATGGTGATGGCTTCGAATTACAACCTGGCGGAGGAGGCCGAGCGCAACAGCCTGATGGAGAAGGCACGCGCAGCCATCGTGCTGCTGCCAATGGAGCAGCGGAAGACGCTGGAGATGGCATTTTTTGATGGGCTGACGCACTCGGAGATTGCGGAGATGACGGGCGACCCGCTGGGCACGGTGAAGACGAGAATACGCAGCGCGCTGACTTCGCTGAGAAAGGCGTTTACGGCATGAGCGACGAACGGCGCATTACTTCAGAAGATCTGGCGCTGTTTGCCATGCAACTGCTCCCGAAGGAGGAGATGGCGGAGGTTGCCGCGGCGGTGGCAGGCTCGCCGGAGGCTCGCCGGGAGTTGGCGGAGATTCAAGGCGACCTGGCAACGTACGCGCATACGGTGGATATGCATTCGCCGCCAGCGCTGACGCGGGAACGACTGATGAAACAGGTGGCGCGGGAGAAGAAGGCGATTCCCATAGACCGTGCTGCGGTGGCACCATCGATTCAGGGAGCCGCGCTGGAGACGAAGGAGCGGGGTGGGTCAGTGTTTTCTGAGCCCGTGGCTGCGTCAGTTGCTGACTCGAGCGAGGCGTATTACAAGAGTGTGCGGGCGACGGGCGGCAAGGATTATCTGGCCGAGGAGGAGGCGGCTCCGCGCGGCGGAGTTGTGGGGAAGGTGTTGCCTTGGATTGGGTGGGCTGTAGCGGCTGGGCTCGCGGTGGTGACGGGCAATCTGTATCACGAGCGCGACGATCTGCGCAGTGTGGCTGCCACGCAGGCGAGCAGGCTCGATCATGTCACGGCCGATGCTGCAGCAGCGCGGCAAGTGCTGGATGCAATGACGGACAGCTCGGCGATGCGCGTGACCCTGACGACGAAGGGAGCGACGCCTCCGCTGCCGACGGGGCGGGCGACGTATGTGCCGAGCAAAGGCGCGCTGATCTTCCTGGCAAGCAATCTGGAGCCGTTGCAGCCGACGAAGACGTATGAGCTTTGGCTGATTCCGGCGGGCGCGGGACAGAATCCGATTCCGGCTGGGACGTTCCGTCCGGATGCGCACGGAAATGCGAGCGTGATTATGCCTCCGATGCCGAAGGGAGTCGAGGCGAAGGCGTTCGGAGTGACGGTGGAAGATGAGGGCGGGTCGGCTACTCCGACGATGCCGATTGTTCTGGCGGGAGAGTAGACAGGCTCGGTGCGGAGTTGCAAAAAGAGAAGCCATCCATTGAGGATGGCTTTTTGCTCTTGGGGCTTCTGGAGGGCTACGGTGCGGTGACGCGTACAGAGACTCCGTTGCCCTGGAGCGGAACTGTGGTGTCGAGGGCGTCGATGTCGGTGCGGATGATGCTCATGAAGTTGGAGTCGGGCGAGGTGACGTAGACCTTGCCGGTCGGAGTTCCGTTGCTGACGGCGAGATAGTTGGGATGGCCATTCCTGATGCCGGAGCCGGTGAGGCTAAGGGGCAGCGGGATGGTGGCGGTGACGGTGTTCGTGTTCAAGTTGATGACCGAGACGGAGCAGCCAGTGCTGGGGACGGTGACTCCGGTGCCCGAGCAGGGAAGGTTGGGGTTGCCGCCGTTGACGACGTAGGCACGGCTGTTGGTCACGTCCTGAAGGACGTAGATCATCTGGGGATTGACGCCAACGGGAACAGTGGCAAGGACGGTGCCGAAGCTTGCGGCGTCTACGGGGTTGTTGGGATCGCAGTTGGGATTTGTGGGCAGGGCGTTGGCCGCGCAAAGCGGAATGCTGATGACGCTGACGGAACCAGGGTGGATGCCGTCGCCTGCATTGGCTACAACCATCTCGTTGCGGACCGGAGCGAAGTCGGCCCAGAGGGGAGATTGTCCGACAACGATGGGGTTGGTTGCGCCGGAGGGGACGGTGTCAAGCTGGTTGGTCTGGGCGTTGATGACGCTCATAGTGCCATCGGTCTGATTCATGATGAAGGCGCGCCGGTTATCGGCGGTCATCACACCGTAGACGGGTCCGCGACCGACGGGGATTGGAGTGGGATCGATGGTGTTGCTGGCGATCTCAATGGTGGACACCTGTCCGAGGCCGCCGCTGTTGCTGGGGGTGATTGCGTAAGCGCGCGGGGCGCTGGGATTGCCGGTGACGTAGATCGGCGTGAAGCCCGTGGGGATGGCAAGCTCCTGCTGAAGGTTGAGCGGCTGGCCAGTGAACTGGGAGACTGCCTGGAGACCGGGGTCGCTTACGTAGGTGTTGGTGCCTTGAGGGAAGATGCTGACTGGGTTGGCGCCAGGGAGGAGCGTGGTCTGGAGGACCTGGCTTTGCAGCAGCGAGGTGCTGATACCGAAGGTGGTGAGGGTGTGATCGCTGTTGAGCGTGTAGCCGATGGTGCCCCCGCTGTTCAGGACGAGGTAGTAGGGGTCCACACCGATCTGGGCTGTGATGAGAATCGTGTCGCCGGAGAAGTCAACGAAGGTGACCAGACCGGGAGTGGGATTGGCCGTAGTGCCGGTCGTGGAGATAACGACGGCAAACTTCTCTGGCTGGGCGGCCGGTCCCACTGGATTGATGGCGCTGACGACGGGGCGGTAGGTGTTCCCGCAACCGGCGATGGACACCAGAGCCGCGGCCGCCAGAGCGAGGCCGGATGCTGACCGTAGGGCCTGAGATGCGGACCGAGAGACGCGCCGGATTGGCCGCGACTGAGTGCTTCCTTCTGCTTCGATTCTTGCTAAATGCAAAACTGCTCCCGCGATGTTGCTGGTGTTGGCTATGCTCAGAATTGATTGTAAATCACTGCGAGAGATGAGATTGGCTGTGAGCGAGGAAATGATACGGGGCGAGTGGCGGAAGGCTATTCCGGAGGGGCGGGACCGGTTACAGTCGCGTGTGCTGGTGGGGGTAGTGGGAACTCTGCTGGCTTTGGAGACCTTTTCCGTTTTGCGACAGGTTTACTCGACATGGGGCGGACAGAATGTGGACGAACACATCCTTTTAGCAGAGACCGTTGGGATAAGCGTCATTTTTGCAGGCCTTGTGCTGGCCTTGCGGGCTGTTACGCTGGCCGGAGCGTTGTTCGGCGGGATGATCTGCTTTCTCCTTGTCGTTGGGACGGCTTCCTCTCGATACATGATTGTTCGATCTGGATTGGCCCCTCTGGCGTTACTCTTCGTGCTGACGTTTCTTGCCACCAGGGCGGGTCGAGCTGTGAAGGCGCGGGCCGGACTTGGGGAGAAGCGTCATGGTCGAAATTCGGCACAGGTTATCGCCAATCTTTCTATCGCCGCGCTGGCTGTCTCCGGGATCGGCTTTGAGTTGACGGGTGGCGGGTTTTGCTGCGGGACGGCACACTACAAGGTCTGGGTTTGGCCCGCGATGATGATCATGTGCCTTGCAGCGATGGTGGAGGCCACAGCGGATACGGTGTCTTCGGAGATTGGGCAGGCGTTTGGTGGAAGGCCGGTCATGCTGATGACGATGCGGCGCGTCGATCCAGGTACAGATGGAGGAGTGACGTTGCTTGGTTCACTGGCTGGGATTGCGGGTGGGACTTTGGTGGCGGCGAGTGGGATGTGGGCGCTTAGGCTTAGTGCTTCTCAAGCGGCTATAGCTTTGCTTGCCGGGATTTGCGGGCTGTTCTTCGACAGTTTTTTGGGAGCGACTGTGGAACGTCAAGGATGGATCGGAAATGATCTCGTGAACTTTTTTTCGACAGTATTTGCTGCCGCTCTGGCAGTCGGGATTTATAGGTGTCTGTTGCGCTAGCCGTGGATCCAGTCGATGTTGAGGTTTAGGCGGGAGGCGGTGTAGCTGATGATCTCGTGAACGTAGCGCATGGTGAGGTCGTAGTTGCTGATGTGGCCGAGGGCCGGGCGGGGTGAGGTGTAGACGTCGAGTCCTGCGTCCTGGCAGAGCTGCTGGATGCGGAAGAGATGAGTGCCGTCGGAGACGACGACGATGTGGTGGAGGTTGTTGTCATGGGCGATGACGGCGAGGCGGCGGACCTGCTGCTCGGTATCGGTGGAGCGGGTTTCGGCGATGATGCTGCCGAAGGGAATGCCGTTGGCCAGGAGATAGTCGCGGCCTACGCCTCCTTCGGTATTGCCGGAGTCTTTGTCGCTGCCTCCTCCGAGGGTGATAACCAGCGGCGCGATGTGTTTGCGGTAGAGATCGACGGCGTGGTCGAGGCGTGCGTGGAGGACGGGCGATGGGCGGCCGGAGTACTCGGCTGCACCGAAGACGGCAATGGCATCGGCTGGCTGAGCGTTGTCCTGACTGGCTACGACGGCGATCTGGCGGTAGACCCAGATGCACCAGGCTGTGGCGACGAGGAGGACAAGGCCGAGCAGCGCGCGGAAGAACAGACCGCGGCTCGTGCCTTTGCGTCGCAGATTGGAGGGAGAAGTGACCATAGGCTCGATAGAGGTGCCTAGTGTACGGGTTGGAGACGGTCGTGCAAAGGCAAAAGCAGATTCCTCCGCTCCGCAGCGGAATGACAGGCAAGGGCTGCCAAATCACACCCTAAAGATGCGCGATGGCAAGCGAAAGAATCGAGCTAGCTGCTTCTAATGCTGGAGGGCGAGAGCGATCTCGTGAGTGGGGATGGCGCCTTCGCGGAGAATCATCCAGGAGTTGCCGCCGCCGGAGAGGTCGACGATGGTGGTGGGGAGGGTGCGGGCGGTGGGGCCTCCGTCGACGATGAGGGGGAGTTTGTCTCCGAGCTGCTCGCGGACGCCTAGGGGGGTGGTGCACTCGGGGTGGCCGTGCAGATTGGCGGAGGTGGCGGTGATGGGCAGGCCGAGCTGCTTGACGACGGCGCGGGGGATGGCCGCCTCGGGGACGCGGAGGGCGAGATTGCCGGTGTTGGCGGTGACACGGAGGGGAAGTTTGCTGCCGGCTTTGACGACGATGGTGAGAGGGCCGGGCCAGAATCTTTCTGCGAGACGGTCGAAGGCGGTGTCGATCTGGCGGGCGAGTTCGTAGGCCTGTGCGACCTCGGCGATGAGGAGCGAGAGGGGCTTGTGGCGGGCGCGGGTTTTGAGCTCGTAGATGCGTTCGACGGCGCGGAGATTGACCGGGTCTACGGCGAGCCCGTAGAAGGTGTCGGTTGGCAGGGCGATGACGTTGCCGCTGTTAAGACTGCTGGCGACGTACTTGATGAGCGCGGGCTCGGGTTCGTCGGGATGGATGCGGAGCGTTTCTGCGGTCAAGTACTGACTCCTCGGGGGTGGGGTATCCCTGACTTATTTGCGCAAAGTATTCAATCGTTGCGACTTAGGTCCGGACTTCGAAACAAAAAGTACATGCATTCGATGCAAAGTCTTCAAGACGGGCTAGTTGACTATGACGGCGATGGCACTTTTTTTCAAGCCACGGATCATTCTATGGGATGTGGCGGCGGGAGTGTAAATGCAAGGGGGGATGAGGATAAAGGTAAGATTCTTCGATGGGCCAAGAGGTCATTTCGAGCAGGGCGAATGGGCGGGTGAAGCAGTTGCGGGCGGCGTTTGCGGGACAGGCGCGGCTGAGCAGCGGGATGGTGGCGATCGAGGGGGATCATCTGTTGGAAGAGGCGCTTCGGAGTGGGATGGTACTAAAGACCGTCTTTGTGAGCGAGGGGCGGGAGGTTCCAACGATCGTTCCGCGTGGTGTGGAGGTGCTGCGGCTGACGGAGGACGTGTTTGGAAGTGTGGTGGAGACTCGGGCTCCGCAGGGGGTTGCTGCTTTGATTGTGCCTCCGGTGTTTGGGTTGGAGGATGTGCTGGGTGGTGGGGCTGCGGCGTTGATTCTGGTCGCGGTGGGTTTGCAGGACCCCGGGAATGTGGGGACGCTGGTGAGGTCGGCGGAGGCTTTTGGGGCTACGGGGGTTTTGACGACGCCGGGGACGGTGAGTGCGTGGAACCAGAAGGCTCTTCGGGCTAGTGTGGGGAGTGTTTTTCGTGTGCCGGTGGTGGGGGTGGGGGTATCTGAGTTGGAAGAGATGAAGGGGCGGGGAGTGCGGTTGATCGCTGCGGTTGGGGCTGAGAGCGAGGGCGTGTTGGCTGCTCAGGAGATGAATTTTATGGGCGCCTGTGCGGTGATGATCGGGAATGAAGGGGCTGGGTTGGACGCGGAGTGGTTGGAGATGAGTGATGCGCGGGTGACGATTCCCTGCCCTGGTGATGTGGAGAGTTTGAATGCAGCGGTGGCGGGGAGTTTGTTGTTGTATGAGGCTAGCCGGCAGCGTGCGCGGGGCTAGGGACTAGGGACTAGAAAAGCAATGGCAAATGCAGGTCCTTCGACTTCGTGCTTCGCACTTCGCTCAGGATGACACATCTTTATCAGGATCACACCTTCCTTGATGACACATCTTTATCAGGATCACACTTCCTTGATGACACATCTTTATCAGGATCACACTTCCTTAATTGGAACGGCGCTGAGGATGATGGTTCTTGAATTGGTGCGAGACTGGGAGTGAAGAGGTTAGGATGAGTTTGTTTGATACATCGCCGGTGAGTGTTGCGGGGCGCGGGGTGCGTGGGGCTCCGCTGGCGGAGCGGATGCGGCCTCGGACTCTGGAGGAGTATGTGGGGCAGGAACATCTGCTGGGGCCGGGGAAACCGCTGCGTGTTGCCATCGAGAGCGATGATGCTACTTCGATGATCTTCTGGGGGCCTCCGGGGACTGGGAAGACTACGCTGGCGAAGATTATTGCGCAGATGACGCAGGCTAGTTTTATTGAGTTCTCTGCGGTGATGAGTGGGATTAAAGAGATCAAGGCTGTGATGGTGGATGCGGAGAAGGCGGCTAGCTTTGGGTCGCGGACGATCTTGTTTGTCGATGAGATTCATCGGTTCAATAAGGCGCAACAAGATGCGTTTTTGCCTTATGTGGAGCGGGGGACGATCCGGTTGATTGGGGCGACGACGGAGAATCCTTCGTTTGAGATCAATGCTGCGCTGTTGTCGCGGTGTCGCGTTTATACGCTGGTCGCGTTGACTGAGGAGCAGGTGGTTTCGTTGCTGCGGCGGGCGTTGAGTGATGTCGAGCGTGGGTTGGGGGCTAGTGGCGTGAGTGCGGAGGATGATGCTCTGGCTACGATTGCTTCTTATTCGAGCGGGGATGCTCGGAACGCGCTGAATGCTTTGGATGTGGCGGCGAAACTGGCGGAGGGGCGTGGGGAGAAACTGATTACGAAGACGCTGGCTGCGGAGGCTTTGCAGCGGCGTGTTCTTTTGTATGACAAGAAGGGCGAGCAGCACTATGACATTATTTCGGCGCTGCATAAGAGTGTGAGGAATTCTGATCCGGATGCTTCGCTGTATTGGTTAGGCAGAATGCTCGAAGCGGGTGAAGACCCGATGTATGTGGCTCGGCGCGTGGTGCGGATGGCGGTGGAGGATATTGGGCTGGCGGCTCCTGAGGCTTTGAACCTTTGTTTGAGCGCGAAGGATGCGATGCATTTTCTGGGGCATCCGGAGGGAGAGTTGGCGTTGGCGCAGGCGGTGGTTTATCTGGCTCTGGCTCCGAAGTCGAATGCGGTTTATACGGCTTATGGGGCGGTGCAGGCGGATATTGAGGCGACCGCAGCGGAACCGGTGCCGCTGCATTTGAGGAATGCACCTACGAAGCTGATGAAGGAGCTTGATTACGGCAGGGATTACCAGTACGCGCACGATTTGGAGGGGCGCGTGGCGGATATGGAGTGTCTGCCGGCTTCTTTGGCTGGGCGGAAGTACTACGTGCCAACGAATGAGGGTCGGGAGAAGTTGTTGGCGCAGCGAATGGAAGAGGTTGGACGGATTAAGGACAGCAAACGCCGTAACAGTGATCAAAAGGATAAAGGCTGATAAAGGCGGATTCCTGGGGGATGCGCGTAGCCTACGCAGAAAAAAATGCAGGTCCTTCGACTCACTTCGTTCGCTCAGGATGACACTTTGTTAAACCTTGGCGTTCGCTAGTGGGAGTATTTGACGCTGCAGCCGTAGGGGCGGGTGCTTTCTACGGCTACGGGTTTGCCTGACATGGAGGCGTTGAGGGCGTCGTTCAGGTAGTTTTGCGCGCCTTTCAGGTCGGCCTGGTCGGTGGTGGGTTTGTTGTCGATCGCTCCCTCGTAGATGAGCTTGCCGGTGGGATCGATGACGAACATGTGTGGGGTGGTCTTGGCTTCGTAGAGACGGCCGATGGTTCCGGTGGGATCGAGGAGGACGGCAGTGGATGCGACATGCATGCTCTTGATGTATTCGTTCTCCTGTGCGCCGGTGACATAGCCTTGTTCGCCGGGCGCGGAGGAAATGACGGAGAGCCAGATGACTCCTTTGGCGGTCCATTCTTTCTGGAGGTTTTCCATGCTGCCGCTGAGGTAGTGCTTCTGGTCGTAGGGGCAGCCTTTGTTGGCCCACTCGAGGACTACGTATTTGCCTCGGTACTCGGAGAGGCTGTGTTGGGTGCCGTTGGAGTCGGTGCCTTTGAAGTCGGGGGCGGTGGTGCCGGGGACGACGGCGATGGCCGGGATTGCGGTGAGGGTTAGGGCTAGAGCGAGTAGTTTGCGGTGGGACATGGTGGCGCCTCCACAACTGCTTGTGGGGATATTTTGCGACGGCTCAGGCTGGGATGCAAGGTGAAGTCCGGTCAGCAAGACGGACGAACGGAGAAAAACAGATTCCTCCGCTTTGCTGCTGAATGACAAACAAATGGAACAAACAACTGCAACGACAAGGGCAACCGCAGGTCCTTCGACTACGCTGCGCTTCACTCAGGATGACACATTCTTGGGCACGGGATAGAAGTGGCTACGGCATGGAAGGGCTATGGCATGGCAAGGAGGGCGGCCATGGTTTCGATGCCGTCCCAGAGGTTTTGCAGGCGGAGGTTTTCGTTGGCGGCGTGCTGGTTGTCGTCGTGGTTGGCGATGGGGACGCTGATGGTGCGGGTCTGGGCGGCTCGCTCCATGGCGTCGAGGGGGACGGTGCCGCCGGAGGTGGGGAGAAGGATGACTTTGCCGTGGGCGGTTTCGACCGCGTGGATGACGTCGGCGGCGATGGGGAGGTCCATGGGGGTACGGGAAGCGGCTTCGCCAGCCTCGGCCTGGATGTACGCGACTTTCGGGTGCGCGAGACGTTGCTCGCGCGTGGCTGGGGTTTCGGTGATGAAGTAGCCCTGGGAGCGGACGTAGTCGATGACGCGCTGCTGCTGGGTTTTGGGATCGATGCCGACGACGAGGCGGAGATCGAGGTTGGCGGTGGCGGTGGGTGGGATGGAGTTGGTGGAGTGCGCGCCGGTCTGGCCTGAGGAGATGCCGTTGATGTTGAGGGTCGGCAGGTTGAGGAGTTCGAGGAGGTGCTTGCCTGCGCCTTCGGTTTGGCCGATGGCTAATTCGTTGCGGAGGAGGTCGTCGTTGACGGGGGCTTCGGAAAGGGCTTTCTTTTCGATGGGGCCTAGAGGGACGATGCCGTCGTAGAAGTGCGGGATGAGGACGTGGCCGTCGGGGTCCTTCATGCCGGCGAGGAGTTGGACAAGCATGAGCGCGGGGTTTGGAGCCCAGTTGCCGTAGTGGCCGCTGTGGAGGGAGCGGTCGGGGCCGTAGACGGTGATCTGGAGGTGGGCGTCGCCGCGTGCGCCGAAGATGAGGGTCTGGCGGCGGGTCTGGTCGACGGGGCCATCGCAGACGAGCCAGATGTCGCCGTGGATGAGGTCGCGGTTGGCCATGAGGATTTGTTCGAGGTGGGCGGAGCCGGCTTCTTCTTCGCCCTCCCAGATGAAGCGGATGTTGGATTGGAGTGGGATGTGCGCGGCCTGGAGAGCGCTGAGGGCGGTGAGCTGGGCGAAGATGGCGGCTTTGTCGTCACCGGCTCCGCGGGCGTAGATGCGGGGTTCGCCGTCGACTTGTTTGACGACGGGAGTGAAGGGCTGGCCGGTGTCCCACTCTGAGGGGGTGACGGGCTGGCCGTCGTAGTGGGCGTAGAAGACGATTGTGCGTTTGGCGCCGGGAGTTTTGATCTCGCCCCAGACTACGGGTGGGGTGGCGGCGGGAAGGCGAGGGTCGGTGAGGAGTTTGGCATCGGCTCCGCGCTGCTTGAGTTGGGCGACGAGGAATTCGGCGTTCTTGCGGAGATTGGCGGGGTCGGCGGCTACATTCGGGATGGCGAGGAAGTCAGAAAATTGCTGGGTGAGTTCGGATTGACGCGGGGTGGTGTAGGCGTGGGCTGCTTGCGGCGGGGTTTGCGCTACGAGGATGGGTGGAGACATGAGAATGGCGGCGATCAGGATTGAGTTCCGCATGGAAGGCATGATGAGAACTTAGCATGCGGGGGGTTTCGCGAGGCGGCCCCGATGCTCGACGGACTGCGAAGTTTTGTTTGGCTGCTGCTGGGTTTATTTTTTGGTGTCTTTTTCGAGGGCCTCGAGGACGATGTCCTTTGGTGAGGAGCTCGGGGAGGACGTCGGGGGCGGAGTTCACGGGTGCGGGGTAGATGACGTAGGTGGGGACTCCGCTGCGATTGACCGCCGCTAGCTGTTGGGTGATGGCGGGATCGTACTGGGTCCAGTCGGCGCGGAGTAGAGTGACGTTATTTTTGCTGAACTGGTACTGTACGTCGGCGGATTTGAGGACGAGGCGCTCGTTGACCTGGCAGCTGAGGCACCAGGCCGCGGTGAAGTCGATGAAGACGGGATGGCCGGACGCTCGGGCTTGATTGAGGGCTTGCTGGGAGTAGGGAGCCCAGACGAGATTGGTGTCTTTGGGCTGATAGAGCGGAATTGCGAGGCCGAAAGCGGCGATGAGGATGGCGGCGATGGTGCTGGTCCATCGGGCAGGCCACTTGCCGAGGACCCATCCGGCGACAGCGAGCATGAGGAAGCAGCCGAGGAGAAGAGCGACGCGGTAGATGTCCTGGTTGCTGCTCCCGCCGCCGGAGAAGAGCGAGCCGTAGACGTAGGTGAGCCAGATGACGGTGGCGAAGAAGATGACGGCGGTAATTTGCTTGAAGATCTCCATCCATGCGCCGGGGCGTGGGAGGACGCGGGTCCAGGCGGGTTGGAGGCTGAGCAGAAGATAGGGCGCGGCGAGGCCGAGGGCGAGTGCGGTGAAGATGGCGAAGGTGATGGCGGCGGGCTGGGCTAGGGCGAAGCCGATGGCTGCTCCCATGAGCGGCGCGGTGCATGGGGTGGCGACGACGGTGGCGAGGACTCCGGTGAAGAAGCTGCCGGTGTAGCCCTGTTTTTGCGCGAGATCGCCGCCTACACTGGTGAGGGAGAGGCCGATGTCGAAGAGCCCGGCGAGCGAGAGAGCGAAGAAGAAGATGCCCGAGGCGAGGAAGGTGAGGAAGATTGGCGATTGAAGCTGGAAGCCCCATCCGGCCTGACTGCCTCCGGCACGAAGAGCAAGAAGGACGCCGACGATCGCCCAGAAGGAGACGAGGATGCCGAGGGTGTAGACCAGGCCGTGGAGGCGGATGTGTTTGCGTTCCTGGTTGGAGGACTGTAGAAGGGCAAGGCCTTTGAGGAAGAGCACGGGGAAGACGCAGGGCATCAGGTTGAGGATGATGCCGCCAAGGAAGGCGAGGCCGATGGCAGTGAGCGTCGTGACGCTGGTGGAGGCGGTGCCCGGGTTGTTGGAGTGGGCTGCGGGAGCGATTTCACCTGGGACTACGGGCGCGGTGACGTCGTAAGCAATTTTGTCGGTGAGTTTGAAGACACCGTGCAGCTTGGCGGGAAGAGTTTTGAAGTCTTCGGAGCGACGGACGCGGAGGCGCACGCCGTCGGAGAGCGATTCGATTTGTTGTGGAGCAGCGTTGGCGATCTGATCCTGGTCGAAGGGATAGAACTCGGCGTTGGTCTCGCGCTTGCCAGTGGTGAGGGTGAGGACGAAGTCGGTGGCACCGCCGGTGACGGTGAATTTTGCGGTTGGCGGGAGAGGTTTGGGGATGAGTGTGAGGGCTTCGCCTAGCGCGCCTACGGGTTGGGCGGCGGTAGCGCTGGGATCGACGGTGAGGTTGAGGCCGAGATGCGCCTTGCCGGGGATGCAGACCTCGCGGCAGACGAGCCAGTTGACGATGGCGTCGAGGTGGACGGGGCCGGGCTTGAGAGTGCTGGCGGCAGTGAGCTGGATGGGAAAGGCGACCTCGTCCTCGTAGCCGAAGTCCATGAGCGGGCCTAGAGGGAGACGGCTGGGGATTGGGAACTGCATGGCGCCGGCGGTGATGCCTTCGGGGAGGGTCCAGGTGACTTTGGGCGGCTCTCCGGAGTCGCCTGCGTTGATCCAATAGACGTGCCAGTGCTCCTCGAGGGTGAGGACGAGGCCGACCTGGAGAGTTCCGCCGGGGGCGATGTTCGGCGCGAGGGAGACGAGTTCGGCGGTGAGGTGCTGGGCTTTGACTGGGCCGGGGCCGCCGTCGCCTACGACCTGGAGCTGGGCGTTGGCGGAGGGATGAGAGATGAGGGCGCTGGCGAGGAGCAGCGCGAAGATAGGCCGGGCGATATTCATTCTTCTCAATTGTAGGGCTTGCGGGTGGGGTTGCTTGTCAACGAATTGTTGCGTGGCGGTGCTCGACCATGATGCAGCGGTCCATGACGACGTGGATGCCGTTGGATTCGGCTCGGGCGGCGGCTTCGAGGTTGATGATTCCCTGCTGGACCCAAAGGTTGGGAAGTTTTAGCTGGATCATCTCTTCGACGATCGCAGGAATGAATTTGGGAAGGCGGAAGACGTTGACGATGTCGGGCTTGATGGGGAGTTCGGCGAGGCTGGCGTAGGATTTTTCGCCGAGGACTTCGGGGATGGAGGGGTTGACGGGGTAGAGCTTGTAGCCGTGTTGCTGCATGTAGGCGGAGACGTAGTGACTCGGTTTGGAGGGGACTTCGGAGAGGCCGATGACAGCGATGGTGAGGGGATTTTGCGCACTGGAGGTGCCGAGCATTTCGTGGATGAGAGTGGGTTCGTTCATACTTCCTTCGCGTTTTCGGCGCTGCAACCAAGCTTAAGACAGACAACTACGAATGCGGGGATCCTTCACTGCGTTTAGGATGACGACTTCAATTGGCATAGATATTTATTTGTGCCATGCATCCAACAGGCGACGGAGGACGACGAGTTCGCCGAGATGGTAGGCGTTGTGATCGGCGAGTAGCATCGCTTCGCGGAGGAGGTTCTGGCCGTCACCCCAGCGGAAGGGCTTGTAGAGATCCGCTGCGGGGCTTTCGATGATGGCCTCGAAGCGTTTGAGGTCGGAACGGATTGCGGCGATGGATTCGTCCCAGCTTTTGTCTGAGGGGGGCTCGGGGGATTTGGGCCAGTAGGCGTCGGGCCATTTGATGTGCTGGTAGCCGCCGGTTGGTGGAGCGGAGAAGTTGAGGATGTCGAGCTGGGTGATGCGGAGATGCTCGAGGAGTTGCCAGGCGGAGTAGGGCAGATTTTCAGGCACCACCGAGCGGAATTTTGCGGGGAGGTCTGCGACGGCCTCGTCGAAGGTGGTATGGGCCTGGCCTCCGCGGAGCAGGGCGATGAGTTGCTTGCGTACGGGTTCCTGCTCGTCTTTGGTGTGGGAGTTATCGGCTGACCTGGTTGCGCTCATCGGTGGACCCTCCGTGTCTTCCTTTTGATGCAGCGCGGGCTCAGGAGTTACATTTCAACAACGTCATCCCAAATGACGACGGAAGGTGCCTAGCCCAGGTCGTCGTCTGCGGCGACTGCTGCGGGGAGGTTGCCCTCGCGCCGCATGCGGAGGTAGCCGCGGATGAAGGGCTCGAGATCGCCGTCGAGGACCTTATCGACGTCGCCCACTTCGACGCGGGTGCGGAGGTCTTTGGCCATGCGATAGGGCTGTAGGACGTAGCTGCGGATCTGCGAACCGAATTTGATGTCGAGCTTGGAGTCTTCCAGCTTCTTACTGACGGCTTTTTTCTTGTCGAGTTCGTACTCGTACAGGCGCGAACGGAGAAGCTTCATCGCCTTCTCTTTGTTCTTGTGCTGCGAGCGTTCGTTCTGGCAACCGGCGACGAGGCCGGTGGGGAGGTGAGTGATGCGGACGGCGGAGTCGGTGGTGTTGACGTGCTGTCCGCCTTTGCCGCCGGAGCGGTAGGTGTCGATTCGAAGGTCTTCGGGCTTGATGTCGATGACGATGGTGTCGTCGATCTCGGGCGAGACGAAGACGGAGGCGAAGCTGGTGTGGCGACGCTTGGCGGAGTCGAAGGGCGAGATGCGGACGAGGCGGTGGACTCCGGTTTCGCCGCTGAGAAGGCCGAAGGCGAAGTCGCCGGAGATGGTGAAGGTGGCGGATTTGATCCCGGCTTCGTCACCGTCCTGGACTTCGTTGATTTCGACCTTGAAGTTCTGGCGTTCGCCCCAGCGAATGTACATGCGCATGAGCATCTCGGCCCAGTCCTGCGACTCCGTGCCGCCGGCGCCGGGGTGGACGACGACGATGGCGTTGAGAGGGTCGGTCTCCTGGGAGAGCATGGTCTTGGATTCGAGCTTTTCGCTGAAGTCGATGAGCGCGGGGATCTCGCGTTCTAGATCGGGCTCGGTGTTCTCGCCTTCGCGGGCGAGTTCGAAGTAGGCTTCGATGTCTTCGGAGCGGCGGGCGAGTTCGGCGTCGTCGGCGAGGAGGGTCTCGAGGCGTTTGCGCTCGCGCATGAGAGGCTGCGAACGCGAGGCGTCGGCCCAGACGGTGGGATCAGAGATTTTTTCTTCGATGGTGGCTAGTTCGCGGCGGAGTCGGGCGGAGTCAAAGATACTCCCGCAGATCGCGTACTCTGTCGCGGACCGGGGAGTAAGTGTATTCGAGATCGGTAAGCATGGTTCTAGTTTACGGCACTCCGATATGGAATCTCATGATGAGAGGCGTGCCAATGACATAATTTCTTCCATGTAGGCTGATTTGGCATCAGTGTAGGCCTCGCGGTCGTCTCTGTATCGCTCCATCAGTTCTAACTTCAGGGCGCCGTAGCGCGAGGCTTCCTTTGGATGGGTGCGTAGGTAGTCGCGAAAGAGTAGCCGCTCCCATATCTCGCTATCTAGCGCGGTCATATGGACGTGATGCGTTCGTTGCCCCTCGTGGGGTGGAAGACCTTTGACGAAAAAGAGGCGATCACGCTTCGGGTTGTCTGCCCAGAATGCATAGCCGAGTGATTCCATGGGCGATACGGCGACCTCGCGAGCTTCGGGCACGGAGCGTACCGCTACCAGAATGTCGATGATCGGTTTGGCGATGAGGCCCGGTACCGCAGTACTGCCGAAATGTTCGACAGCGCGAACTAGTCCAGCGGGCAGGACGGATTGCACACGTTCTGCCTCGGCACGATACATTGCCGGCCATCGAGGATCGTAGGGGACAATGCGGATCTCATCCATGAGATTTTTCTGGGTAAGCTGGACGGCGGATCAAACTTACGATGAGGCCTACTGCTGTGAGAGCGGCGCAGAGGTAGGCGAAGAGATCGCCGTACCGGGTGTAGAAGGTGAGGTCGTTCTCGTAGCCGAAGTGAACGCGGATGCTGGTGCGCTGGTGGCGCGGTGCGGCGGCGGTGACGCGGCCGTAGGGATCGATGGCACTGCTGACGCCGGTATTGGTGGAGCGGAGAATCCAGCGGTGGTTCTCGATGGCTCGCATGCGAGCCATGTTGAGGTGCTGCCAACCGGCGCTGGTGTCGCCGTACCAGCCATCGTCGGAGATGTTGACCAGGACCTCCGCGCCATTTTTGACGAACTGGCGGACCTCGTCCCCGAAGATGGACTCGTAACAGACGAAGGTGCCGTAGGTGTGGCCGCGAAACGGGAATACGGTGCGGGTGGAACCGCGATCCATGTCGCCGGCGCCGGCGGTGAGCTTGCTGGCGAAGAAGAAGAAGTTCTTGAAGGGGATGTACTCCCCCCAGGGGACGAGATGGATTTTGTCGTAACGAGCCTGAGAGCCATCAGGAGCGAAGATGGCTGCTGAGTCGTATTTAAAGTAAGGGCGGTCGCTTTGTGGGTCAGGATTTGGAACGACGCCGATGCTTCCGATGATCAGCAGGGCCTGGCTGGAAGCGGCGAGGTCGAGCATGCGCTGGTGGAAGTTTGGGTCAGTGGTGAAAAAGCCTGAAGGAGCTTCGGGCCATACGATGAGGTCGGACGGCGTCGGGATTGGGCCGGCTGGACTGCCAGTTTCGGGCGATGGTTGCGGTCGGATGAGTAAGACGGAAGGCGTGCCAGGCAGCTCGGGAATGCCAAGGAGGTATCGTGCTGACGGGTAGCGGCTGAGGTAAGAGAAGGAGTCGAGGAGTTGCCGGGTGGAGAACTGGGGACCCGCGTTGGCGGCACCGACTTCGAGATTTTCCTGGACGAGCGTGGCGGTGGCAGTGGTGGGAGACGGCTTCGGAGTTGCGATGGAGCGGAGGCCGAGGACGTAGAGAACGATGATGGCGACTCCGGTGATCGTGAGAACAGGACGTGTGAAGCGGCGCTCGCGAAGACGAATGCGGATGAGCCATAGAGCGTTGACGGCGGCGATGACGAAGGACAGCCCGTAGGCTCCGGTAATGGGGGCGAGGCGCGTGAGCAACGGGTTGTCGACCTGGGCGACGCCGAGAATGTCCCAGGGCAGACCGGTGATGCGGGCTCGGGCGAGTTCGACGGCGACCCAGGCGAATGGCACGAGAAGAAGGGCGGCCTGACGGCCGAATCGGCGACAGAAGGCGACGACGAGGGCTGCGAAGAGCGCATGATAGAGGCCTAGGTAGAGGCAGAAGAGGACGAGGATACCGGCGGCAATTGGCTTCTCAAGGCCGCCGTAGAGGTACATGGTCTGGTAGATCCAGTAGCAGTTGCCCAAGTACCAGACGAAGCCGCAGAGGTAGCCAAGAATCGTTCCCTGGGCTACGGTAAGTGGATTTTCTGTCTTATCGTTAGCGAGAAGCGCCCAGAGTAGTGGGAGGAGGGCGATCCAGCAGAAGGCAGTGCGCCAGAGGGGAGTCGGCCCCGCGATTGGAAAAGGTAAAACCTGAAGGACGCCGGAAAAGACGGCCATGGCCCAGAGGCGCGGGGAAATTCGTCGCATCGCGTTTGAAGTCTAACATTGCGGGATACCCGGCCCTGTAATTGCCTTGTTATTCCTTGGCTGGTTCGGAGATACAATCTACCGTGATGGACTTCGTCATTCATATTGTCGCGAAGATTGTGGTTCCGCTTTTCTTTTTCGGGATGGCTGGCTCCGCCGTGGTAATCGTCGTCAGCTTTGCAGAAGATCTGAAGGAGCTCCTTGAAGAAGATGGGGAGTGAACTGAGGGGAATAAACAATTGGCTGGCTGCTCACGGGTGCGGTAGATGCGGACGCGGCACGGAAGCGTTCCTATTAAGTCCAGTTGCATTACAGGGCCTGAATGTTTCGGCGGGAGCGCTTTGGGTAACTAAGAAACGATAATGGCCTCTAAGCAAACTATCTCTTTGCCGCAATCCAATCGCGTTCGCCTGGTGGTGGCTTCGTCGGTGATGCTCACCTTCATCTCCTTCTGGCGGGCTGCGGCGATTGTTCTTAATGATTTGGGGTCTTCGGCCTTCTACGCAGGAGGCATTGCCGAGGAGGCGGTGGGTAAGGCCGCGCCCTGGTTCATCCTGGGCGTGATGCTGTTCAGCTTTGCGGTGCGCGCGGTGTACGTCGAGAGCTGCAGCATGTTCACGCGCGGCGGCGTCTACCGGATCGTCAAAGAAGCGCTGGGCGGGACATTTGCCAAGCTGAGCGTATCGGCGTTGATGTTCGATTACATCCTGACGGGGCCGATCTCGGGTGTGTCGGCCGGACAGTACATTGTTGGGTTGCTGAATGAGTTGCTGCGGCTATTCGCTACGCACCACTGGCTGAGCAGGATGGTGATGCACGCCGATGGAGCGGCGCGGCAACTGCCCGTCGATGGGACCTCCGCGGTCATCGCCGCTTTGATCACCATGTATTTCTGGTGGCAGAACACCAAGGGCATTGAGGAGTCGAGCGACAAGGCCCTGAAGGTGATGAAGATTACGACGGTGATGGTGGTGATCCTGCTGGCGTGGGGATTCTTCTCCGCGATTCACAAGGGAGTACATCTTCCGCCGTTACCTACTCCCGATAACCTTCACTTCAGCCAGGACGCGCTGGGTTTTTTGAAGGGAACGGGATTTGCTCGCTCGCTCGGATTGTTTGGCGTACTGATGGCGTTTGGGCACTCGGTCCTGGCGATGAGCGGCGAAGAGTCGCTGGCGCAGGTGAACCGGGAGATCGAACATCCGAAGCTGAAGAATCTTAAGCGTGCGGCGATTGTGATCGCTATCTACAGCTTCGTCTTCACCGGCATCGGCACGTTGTTGGCGGTCATGCTGATTCCCGACTCTGTGCGAGTCCCTGTGTACCGCGACAACCTTATCGCCGGCATGGCGATGTTCATGGTGGGTCCGCTGGCGCTTCGGATCGCCTTCCGCATCTTTGTTGTGATCGTCGGATTCCTGATTCTGGGCGGAGCGGTAAATACGGCGATCGTCGGCTCGACGGGCGTGTTGATGCGCGTTGCCGAGGATGGCGTGCTGTCGGACTGGTTTCGGAAACCGCAACGAAAGTTTGGGACTAGTTATCGCATCGTGAACCTGGTTACAGGGCTACAGATGTTCACAATCCTGGTGGCTCGCGGTGATGTGATCATGCTCGGCGAAGCTTATGCGTTCGGTGTGATCTGGAGCTTCACCTTCAATGCCCTGGCGATGCTGGTTCTGCGGTGGAAGTACAAGGGCGAACGCGGATGGAAGGTTCCACTCAACATAAAAATTGGCAAGACAGAAATTCCTTTTGGACTGCTTTCGGTCTTTCTAGTTCTCCTCACAACAGCAATCGTAAATTTATTTACTAAGTCGGTAGCCACGGTAAGTGGAATTCTTTTTGCAGCTGGGTTCTTCGTCATTTTTTCTCTTTCCGAGAGAGACAATAAGCGACGCCATGACATGAATACCCGACAAATGAAGGAACACTTTCAGTTGGAGCACCAGGATAACGTTGGGCGTGAGTCGCTGCAGATTCGTCCCGGTGCCGTGGTTGTGACGATGCGGGATTCCGCGGCGCCGTTCGCGCTGAAGTGGGCGTTGACCCATACCAACACTGACGATCAGGACCTGGTGGTACTGGCTGCGCGGATGATGGGTGCCGGCGGGCCCGAATATGTGGATGCCTCCGAGCAGTTATTCAGTGAACACGAACAGATGCTTTTTACTAAGGCTGTCTCGGTGGCGGAGAGCTTTGGGAAACACATCTCTCTACTGGTAGTTCCTGCGGGCGATATTTTTGCGGCGCTTGTGCAAACAGCTAATTCGCTGGATGCCGCGGCTGTTGTTTCGGGCTTGTCGACCAAACTAACGGCTGCCGAACAGGCCTATCACGTTGGACAGGCCTGGGAGGCGCTGCCTGAACCTAAGCGGCAGTTTACTTTTTATGTTGTGAGGCCGGATGGGACTTCGCTGAGTTTTCATATCGGGCCGCACGCGCCGGCGATTGAGCCTCACGAGGTGCAACTGGTTCATCGACTCTGGCTCAACCTGCGGCGTGCTCCCGAGATGCAGGACCTGCATCACAGCGACATCTTGTCCTACGCTCTGACCCGAATGGCGACAGAGTTCGCGCGAGACAAAGAGGGTACTCTAAAGGATCTGCAGAAGTGCATGGAAGAGAGCCACCATCGTCACGGTCTTGGGGGATTGCGGTTCGAGGAACTGGACGAAGTAGGACCGGTCTATACCAAGCAGATTCCTCACCTGGACGCCAACACTGAGGATAATAATGCGGCTACTTCTACAAAGGTGACCTAGTCTGTTATTTGCTATCGCGTAAGCTCCTTATGTATCGTTCTTAGGGAAGCTAAGAAACGGTGCCTCCCGTCTGTCGCCGAGTAACTCAACTTATCGTAATTAACGAATTGGAGGAACTACGTGGAAGTTAATCAGAATCATCGCGGAGATCGACTCCCAGATACTGAAGCTGCAGCAGGCACGGGCGCTGCTTGCGGGAACCACGTCGACCGCACGTGCTGGCCGCGGCCGTCCGAAGGGGAGCAAGAACGCCGCGCCTGCGGCTCCACGCAAACGCAAGTTGAGTCCCGAAGGCCGAAAACGAATTGCGGACGCTATGAAGAAGCGCTGGGCCGAGCGCAGGAAACAGAGCGGCAAGAGTTAGAAATTTGAATATTCAGTCGAAGAAAAGGCCGCCTCTCAGTTGGCGGCCTTTCCGTTCTTCAGGTCATATAAGTGGTTATCGAGTGATGATGACTTCCCGCAGACTGTCCTTTGCGAGAAAGAACCGGAAATTAGCGTACTCACTTAGCATGTTCTCGATTTTGCGGTTGTTATAGATATTTACTATCGGAAAGTTCCCTGCCTTCTGCATTTCAACCACATCCGTGTCCGTCAGGTGATATCTGCAGAAATGCGTTTCAGGAGTCGATGTCTGATGGAAAAAAGCGAGCATCAGACCACCGGGTTGAAGTACTCTGTGCAGGCGAGATAAGACGGGGGCAACCAGTGGCTCAGGTAGATAATCTGCCGTGTCCCAGAAGATAACTACATCGAAGACGCGGCCTGAGAAGTTGAGATTGGCCTCGAGGAAGCGGTCGACATCGAAGACCGGCTCCCCGCCCTCGAGCGATGCGATTCGCCATTCTGGTTTGGAGGCTTCTTCCACCAGGTTAGCCATGTAGATGCTGTGGCCGAGGTCGGTGATGTAGTTGATATTGGTGGAGGAGGTGGGTCCAATGTCGAGGATACGCAGTGAATCCTGCGATCGAAGGTGTTTCAATAACTCATTCCATCCGCTGGAGTGTCGAGGCACGCGGCCCGATGCACTTCCACGGGAACTCCCTGAACTGTCACTACTGCCGAAACGGCTAAGCATCCGCCTGCTTCCCTTCCTGGTTTAGGCCTTGGGTTGTGAAAAAAGAGATGCGTTCGCCGGAACCGGCGCCGCTACCGCAGCGGGTACAGAGGCAGGAGCCTGCGCTGAAGGCCCGGCCGTTTCCGAGGCTGCCTTCAGTTCCACGCGTCCGGTCACGACAGCACTTTCTTCGATGGAGAGTCTGCCGGCCTTGATGTCTCCTTTCACGACAGCAGACTGGCGAAGATCGACCCGGCCTGTGGAGGAGATATTTCCGGTGAGATTGCCAAAGATGACGATCTCCCGCGCGCTGACGTCCGCGCGAACCTTAGCGTTTGGGCCGATCGTCAACCGGCTTTCTGGGAGAGTAACGGTTCCCTCCACGTCTCCGTCGATGTACAGGTCTTCCTGGCCGGAGAGCTCTCCCCGGATGACCACCGACTTGCCGATGACTGTGGAACCTTCTGCTGGCTTCATCAATTTTTTCTCCCCTGGATTCTGTGTGGCTTTCGATGCATCTTGCCCGAACTATACGCAAGCTCATCTTACGAGGCAACCTGCCCAAACTTTGGCGTCATTTTGGCGTCATACGTAAGATGAATGGAAGAGGCTGACATTGCAGGAGAGAGGTGCGGGTTGGTAGCAATGGAATCACGAGGACATAGGTCGGTTTTCGGCCATGTGTCTCGAACAAAAGCGCCCGCTAAACGCCAAAGCTGGTGGGCGTGGCATTTGGTTGGACTTCTTCTTCTGTCGAATGCGATTCCGGGCTCAAATGCGATGGGGCAGGGTCCTGCGCCGTCAGACGCGGCGACTGAAGACTCGCCGCTTTCGGTTTCGCCGCGCACCTGGGCTACCGACGCAGCCGCAAATGAGTTGGCGGCACTTCATCATAAGAACTCTTATCTGCGATATCGCATGGAAACGACGAATGAAAGAGGCACGCAGGTTCGAGATGTGATCGAAAGCAAGGAGGGCACAGTGGCGCGCCTGATCCTGAGGGATGGGAAGCCGCTTACGGAGGAGCAAGACAAGGCAGAGCGGGAGCGATTGAATGACATGATCGCGTCTCCCGCGGCCTACTTCAAACACGTCAGGAACGGCGAGTCGGAGAAGAAGATGGCGGACACGCTGGTGCCGATGATACCCGACGCTATGATCAACACCTACACGCCGGGCCAGCCGCAGTCGGGCAGGAACGGCGGCGCGCTGGAGATCGTTCTGGATTACAAGCCGAACCCGAAGTGGGTTCCGCCGACAACGGAAGCGCAGGCTTTGACCGGGCTGGAAGGGCGTGTCTGGATCGACGCGAAGACGCATTCCGTGGTTCGCATGGAAGGGAAAATTACGCACGGCGTCAACTTTGGCTGGGGGATGCTGGCCCATATCTATCCGGGAGGCAAGCTGGAGATGAACCAGACGAACGTGGGCGGCGATCGCTGGATTTTCACTGATTTTTCGATGCAGCTGAGCGTGCGCGCTCTGATGGTCAAGACGCTCAACATCCATTCCACCGCGAAGGCGGGCGGGTTCCAGGTGCTCGAACCGATGAATTACCAGGATGCGATTCGCATGCTTCTGGCGACGCCGCTGCCTGACCGGTGAAGGGTTCAGGCGGTCACACGAGCCTTCGCATGAAGCGTCTGGCGGCGGACCGTAAGCGCTTCGATGCGATCACGCTGCACTTCGAAGCCCCGTCCAATGGCTGTGGGAACGGTAATCTCTCCCTTGGGGCTGACGGTGACCGCGGGCTCAATGATGTCCTGATCCCAATAGCGGCTGGAGGCGGATACGTCGCCGGGGAGCGAGAAGTTTGGCAGTGAGGACAAGGCAATGTTGTGAGAGCGGCCAATGCCGGTTTCGAGCATTCCTCCGCACCATACGGGGATGCCGCGCTCTTCGGCTGCGTTGTGAACCGCGATGGCTTCGCTGAAGCCACCGACGCGACCGACCTTGATATTGATAATCCGGCAGGATTCCATGTCGATTGCAGCGAGGGCGTCACGGCGGTTGCGAATGGACTCATCGAGGCAGATAGCGGTGTCGAGCCGTTTCTGGAGCATGGAGTGGAAGTAGAAGTCGTCGTACCAGAGCGGCTGCTCGATCATCAGGAGATTGAACTCATCCCAAGCTGCGACGTGATCGAGGTCCTTCATCCGATAGGCGGAGTTTGCATCGCAGCTTAGCGTGATCTCGGGCCAGCGCTTTCGGATCGCCTCGAAGATATTGTTGTCCCAGCCAGGCTTGCACTTCACTTTGATGCGCTGATATCCGGCCTCGAGTTCAGTGGCGATTTTGTCCATCAACTGCGGAAGCGACGGCTGAATTCCAATGGAGACGCCGCACGCGATGACAGAGCGCGTTCCGCCGAGCAGCTCGGCAAGCGAGACTCGCTCAACCTGGGCCTCGAGATCCCAGACTGCATTTTCAAGGGCAGCCTTGGCCATGCGGTGGCCGCGCACCTGGCGGAAGATGTTTGGACAGCTTCCACCGCGTTCAACGTCTGCATCGAGCAGGCTCGGGGCGAGTTCACTCTCGGTGATGAGCCAGGCGGTGTCGATGGTTTCGTCGCTGAAGTAAGGATGTTCGCCGGCAACGCACTCGCCCCACGCGGTGAGGCCCTCTGATTCGAGCTCGATCAGGAGGATGCGGCGGCCGGTGGTCAAGCCGAAGCTGGTCTCAAACGGGTGAGCCAGCGGCATATTGATCTCGCGCATGTGAATGGCATCGATGTTAAGCATGTACCGTCCCTGTCTCTTTATTGATTCAAATTGCGGCTGGGGAGATTCGGCTTTCCTAAATTACGTTGCTACCTGCTCAAGATTTCATTCCACTCGCTTAGAAGAAAACTGCCGTTGCCTTGTGCATCGCGATCATAACCAACCACGGCGAGACCGCGGCGAAACGCCGACTCCAGAGCTTCGCGGTTGCGGGTCTGAAGATCGCAGGCCATATCTCTTTGGCGGGCGTCCTGCTTCCACTGGTAGATGGCGTGCGGGACGGTAATTCGTTCCATGATTTCCACTGTTTGGGCTTCACCGCGCAGTATACTCGCCACCCGGCTGGAACGCAGCCACCATTCTGCATAAAGCCGGTCGGTCGGGAGACCTCCCTGCAAAGGAGAGGATGACGGGCCGTAAAAATCGGGCTGGTAACGCCGGACGATGGCACCCAGACGCCCAATGTTCAGATGGGCATTGCGGATTTCCAGGGGGTCGAAGGTCCATTCCATCAAACTAAAGCCACGGGCGATAGCGTCGTCACGCTGGGCGAGCTTGAGGCGGCGGCCAATCCCCTCGTTCCGGTATTGCGGCAGCACGGCCAGCATGTGCGAGTGGAGATAGGGTCGGCCGTCACGATAGCCGGGCAAAGACATGGCGAAACCAATTTGGGTGTCGCCGTCAAATGCGCCGATGACCTGACCGCCGATGCGCCGCGCAACGATAAAGACGCGCCGGGGGATGACGTCGCCGTCGCTGTATCCCCAAACCTCAAGCTGGAGGACGACACAGCGCTCGAATTGTTCGAGAGTGGTGAGAGGTTCAATGCGGATGCTGCTACGAGGGCTGGCGTTCATAGCTCTGGCGGCTCGCTGGTGGCGTTCTTCGCCTGATTCCATAGTCCGTCCAGTTCGGACGGCGTGGAGGCCGCCAGAGCGTCTCTGCCGCCCGCTGCGGACTCCATCGCGGCAAAACGGCGGCGGAATTTTGCATTGGCTACGCGGAGGGCCGATTCGGGGTCGACCTTGAGATGCCGTGCCAGATTAACTGCGGTGAAGAGCAGGTCGCCGAACTCAGCTTCAACGGCTGGGGTCGGTTGTGCACCGTGCGGTTCGGACAGCTCAACCTTCAACTCGCCGATCTCCTCGTTGAGCTTGTCAAAGAGCCCCTCCGAGTCTGGCCAATCAAAACCAACTTTCGCAGCGCGGGAGCCTAGCTTCGTTGCCTCAAGGACGGCGGGCATGGCGCGAGGAATGTCGTCGAGCATAGAGGTGTGGGAACTTGATGAGGTTTTTTTTTCAGCCTGCTTGATCTGTTCCCAGTTTCGAAGGACGGCGTCGGAGTCTGCGACCTGCGCTCCGGCGAAGATGTGTGGATGACGGCGGATGAGCTTCTCGTTCAGGTTGGCGGCGACATCCTGGATGGTGAAATAACCAGCCTCGGAGGCCATCTGGGCGTAGAAAAGGACCTGAAGCAACAGATCGCCCAACTCGTCTTTTAGATCAGGCCAGGCGCGTCGCTCGATCGCATCGAAGACCTCGTAGGTCTCTTCAAGCGTGTGTCTCTTGATCGAGTCGAAGGTCTGTTCGCGGTCCCAAGGGCAGCCATCCGGTCCACGCAGACGCGCCATAATCGCGACAGCCTGTTCGAGTTGGTTCTCCGGAGTGGGCAAGGCCTCCGATTGAGCCTTCGCAAATTCGGGAATCGCCATATTCTCAACTTTACCCGATGGTGTCGCCTTCCCCCAGGACATCCCGATAGATTATGCTTTGCAACATGACAGGATCTGGGCCAGAAGAAAACACACAAACGAAGCAGCGTAGGAGCCGGTGGGTTCTACTGCTCGTTCTTCCGTACCTTGGCCTGTGTTTTCCCCAGATTTACACACGGTCCCTGCCGTCGCTGTGGGGATTTCCCTTCTTCTACTGGTATCAATTTTTGTGGGTGATTGTGACTTCGGCTTTGCTGGGGATTGTCTACCGCAAACTGAAGAGTTAACGCCAAACAAGGAACGGCTGGCGGGGATTACAGATGCTGCCCTGCCGCCTGGGGGAGAAGAGACGACGCGCCGACAGCATTCCAGCGCGTCGCCTTGCAGGTAGGTCTTTCCTTGCGGATTGTGGTGCGGAAGCTTTAGGCCGGTGAGCCTATTGACCGTTCGGCCTCGATGCGCTGGCTGTCGTCGGCTGATCGCTCATATTCGAGAGCAGCTTGATATCGACGCGACGGTTCTTGGCGCGGCCGGCGGCAGTGCTGTCACTGGCGACCTGCTGATCCTTGCCAATGCCGACGAGATAGAACTTGTGCGGAGCAATGTTGTATTTGCTCTGCAGATAGTTCGCTACGGCATCAGCGCGGCGCTGGCTAAGCTGATAGTTGTAATTGGCGTCGCCAACAGAATCTGTTCCTCCGGTCAGCTCGAGGATGTATCCACGCGTGCTGCTCAGGTTGGCCGCGAGATCGTCGAGCTGTTTTTTGTCATCCGTGGTGAGCACATACTTATCGAAGGCGAAGGTTACGCTGACGTCGGAGAGCTGTTTGTAGTTGTCGAGATTGGCGACGACTCCGCTGAGGGTGTCGACCCGGTTGTAAGCCTCGTGGGCTGACTTGTTCGCGGCATCAGCGGACTGTCCGGCTGCGAGTGCATGCTGGTCGGCTGTGTTGGCGGCGGTCTGGGCGTTGGCTACCCCTGCCTTCGCGCGCTCGTCGGTGTCGACGATGTAGCGGTGGTCGGCGGCCGTCTTCGAATCCAGATCGTTGGTCTGCTGAATGAGGGGGGTCGTCTGTGAGCGAACATAGTTTTTGGTGGAGCACCCAGTGGCGCACGCGATGGCTAGGGCACTGGCAATGGCCGCCGTGAAGGCAGAATTCATGTTCAAGACCTGGGGTTGATTGGTGGAACTCATAGGTTCACTCTCCTCGTAGAAGTGCAGCAACTCTAAGACTGACAGCAATCACCATGCCAAAAGCATATTTCAGGTAATTGGTTTATTTTGTGAAAATTACAACGAGTGCCTGAGAAGACACTTAGCTCGTTTCGCCTTGCGGGCAGGAACTTTTGATAGGGCGGCGCGTCAAATCTACTGAGCAGGCGATTGCATATTGCACATGGGTCGAGCGGCTACACTGACGTGTGGGGCTCACCGAAAAGCACCGTCTCGTCGCCTCAACCCGACATCATGGATCTCCTGCAGAAAATTCGAACTCTCCCCACCCAGCCTGGATGCTACCTCTACAAAAATGCTGAGGGAGAGGTCATCTACGTCGGCAAGGCGAAGAACCTCCGGGCGCGAGTGCGATCGTATTTTCTGGAGGCCTCGCAGGCAAACGCTAAGACCGGCTCGCTCATGCGAGAGGCCGTCGATGTGGAGTACATCACAGTCGCGAATGAGCATGAGGCACTGGCGCTCGAAAACAATCTCATCAAACAGAAGAAGCCGCGGTTCAATATTCTTCTGCGGGACGACAAGACCTATCCGTATATCAAGCTGACGATGAACGACCGTTATCCGAAGGTCTTTGTGACGCGGCGGCTGCGGAAGGATGGCGCAGCCTATTATGGGCCGTATTTTCCGGGGAACCTGGCTTACAGGTTGGTGGATCTGATTCATCGCAGCTTTCTGATCCCGAGTTGCAAGGTCGATCTGTCGCGGTATCATCCGCGTGCGTGCCTGCAGTACTACATCAAGCGGTGCCTGGGGCCGTGTGTGGAAGGCCTAACGACTCCGGAGAGTTACCGCGAAACCGTGCGCGATGTGCAGCTTTTCCTTGAGGGACGGCCCAGCGAGTTGGAACACTCCCTGACGACGCGAATGGAAGCCGCAGCGGGAGCGGAGCAGTTTGAGGTTGCGGCGCGGCTGCGAGACCAGATTGTTACGGTGCACCAGATGCAGGACAAGCAGCGCATGGCCACCACGGATAACGAGGATGCCGACGTCTTCGGCTATCACTTCGAGAACGAGATGCTGGCGGTGAACTTGTTTCACATGCGCGGCGGCAAGATCGTCGACCGGCGCGACCTCTTCTGGGAGGACCTGCCGGAGTCTTTGCTGGACGCGGTGACAGAGGCAGTTTCTGAAGCAGACGAAGTTGAGACTGTGCCGCGAATGGAGCCTGATCCGGGGGCGCCTGCGCCAGAGATTGGTGAGGGGATTCCGGTTGTTCAGCACTCCCCTGTGTCTGATCTGGGAACCGGGTTCAGTCCGGCAGCATTCTTTTCTGCGTTGCTGAAACAGATCTATCTTGACCAGAGCTATGTGCCGCGGTCGATCCTCGTTCCTGTTGAGTTTCCGGATCGTGCTTTGCTCGCAGAGATATTGACCGAACGGACGGGCAGACGTGTTGAGATTCTTGCCCCTCAGCGTGGCGAAAAACGGTCACTGGTGGACTTGGTGTGTCAGAACGCAAAGCAATCTTACGATCAGCGCTTCCGTGTGTTGCAGCCGGGGATGAAGGCAATTCAGGAAGCGTTGCAAGACGCGCTGACGCTCGAAGATCTGCCGCGGCGGATCGAGTGCTTCGATATCTCGCACATTCAGGGCGCCGAGACGGTGGCCTCCATGGTGGTGTGGGAGGATGGCGCGATGAAGAAGTCCGACTACCGTAAGTTTCAAGTGAAGACCGTCACTGGAGTTGACGACTTTGCAAGCATGCGGGAGGTCGTTCATCGCCGCTATAAACGCCTGCTCGAAGATAAGAAGCCCTTCCCTTCTCTCATTCTGATCGATGGGGGGCTCGGACAATTGCACGCGGCATATTCGGCTCTCGAGGAACTCGGTGTGACGCTGCAGCCTCTGGCCTCTATTGCCAAACGTGAAGAGATCATCTACGTCTACGGGCAGGAGAACGAGCCCGTAGTGCTCGACCGTCGCTCGCCCGTGCTTCATCTGGTGCAGAAGATTCGCGATGAGAGCCACCGTTTCGCGGTTTCGTACCATCGTAAGCGGCGGGAGATGCGGGATCGCGATAGCGAGCTGCTTTCTATTCCGGGGGTGGGCCCCAGGACGAGGCAGCGGCTTCTGGAACACTTCGGCAGCGTTCGCGGAATCAAGCAGGCGGCGCCGGATGCTTTGACAGCGGTTGTCAACGCTGCAACAGCGGAGAAGATTCGCAGTCACTTCGCAGAACAGGCCGTTGACCGTGCGGTTCTTCCTGTGTTGAATTAGCTGGCTCGCTGGAGTCGCGTTAATATTGATCGCCGTAGGACGAGCCAGGCACTGCGCCACCGGTCTTGAAAGTGTTGCAGGCGGCAACCGTCCCATGTTGGAGCCCCTGCTTGAACCATCCGATGCGCTGCGCGGAAGAACCGTGCGTAAAGCTCTCGGGACTTACCGCTCCGCGCTCCATGCGCTGCAGGTGGTCGTCACCAACAGCTGCGGCAGCCTGAAGACCCGCCGCGATGTCGGCATCGTGGACGATATTGCGCCGTTCGGTGCCGTGTGCCCAAACGCCGGCGAGGCAGTCTGCCTGTAATTCCAAATCGACCGAGAGAAGATTTCTCTGCGATGGATCCTGACCGGAGAGATGCCGCACCTGCTGTTCGATGCCGAGGATATTTTGCACGTGGTGACCGAGTTCGTGAGCGACCACGTAAGCCTGGGCGAAATCTGCGTTGCTGCCGCCGAGCCGCTTCAGCTCATTCCAGAAGCTGAGATCGATATAAACCTTTTCGTCCGCCGGGCAATAGAACGGCCCGGTTTGCGACTGGGCGCTGCCACAACCGGAATAGGTGTAGCCGTCATACAGAACAAGCTTCGCGCGGCGATAATCCCGGCCAGTTTGCTCGGGCAACAGCGTCTCCCAGGTTTTTTGCACGTCGTCGAGCGTCCAGGAGACCAGTTCGGCCGGACGGTCGCTCCCTGGCGTGACGGGTCCGGTGCCAGTGTAGGGCTGGTTCGCCGTCGAAGGATGCGAGGCTACGGCGCCGCCACCGGCGAGATAGCTGCCGATATAGTTGCGACCGGTAATCAGACTGATGACGAGCAGAAAGATGATGCCAATAATTCCGATGCCGCCACCGCCGAAACCGCCACCGCCGGAGCCCCGTCGATCTTCGACATCCTCGCTTAGTCCACCCGGAGTCCAGTCCATGATTCACCTCATTCCATCGAGCCACGGAGTCGTTGTACCGATATGGTACCCTCCGAAGACCGATGCCGAAACCCAGGTCCGAACTGCCGCGCGTTCTGAACGCGTCTCACGCGACTTCGATTGTTGTGGGCATCATCATCGGGAGCGGTATCTTTCTCGTGCCGCGAGAGATGATGGCGGCAGTCGGCTCATCGCGTGCGGTTTATTCGGTGTGGATCGTCGGCGGCTTGCTCTCGCTTTTCGGAGCGATGACCTATGCCGAGATTGCGGCTGCTCATCCTCGTTACGGCGGTGAATACGCCTTTCTGCGCGAAGCTTACGGCGACCTGGCCGGGTTTCTTTACATGTGGACACAGATCACGGTGGCGAAACCGTCTTCGCTCGCGACCATCGCTGCGGGGTTGGCGCGCGTTCTGGGCACGTTTGCGTTTCTGAGTTTTTTCGCGCGGCCGGCAATTGGGAATTTGCTTTGGAGCCAGATCTTTGCCATCGCCATGACCTGGCTGATTACGGGGCTCAACATCGTTGGAACGCGAAAGTCAGCGAATGTGCAGCTCCTGCTGACGTGGCTTAAAGGTTTATTGATTGTTGTCATCGCAGGCTTCTGTTTTGGAGCGGCTGGTCAACTCGGCTCGTGGCACAACTTCGCAACGGAGTTCGCCGGAGCGCGCGGCGGCTTCTACGGTTTCATGATCGCGCTGGTCGCAGCACTGTGGGCCTATGACGGGTGGAGCGATGTTGTGACGATGGCCGGCGAGGTCGAGCGGCCGCAGCGCAGCATGCCGGTTGCGCTGGTGGGCGGAGTAGCAATTGTGGGTCTGCTCTATATGTTGACCAACGCAGCCATCCAATACGTTCTGCCCGCTGCAGCGATCGCCGCCGCAGACCGGCCAGCGGCTGATGCCATGCGACTAGTAGCAGGAAATTGGGGAGCCACGCTGGTCTCTATCGGCATGGCGGTGAGCATCTGCGCAACGTTCGTCGGTTCGTCGCTCTCTGGCGCGCGGGTACCGTTCGCAGCGGCCCGCGATGGCCTCTTCTTTACGGGGTTAGCCCACGTCAATCGGCGCTTTCAGACGCCCTCGAACGCGTTGATCCTTCAAGCCGTGCTCAGCTCGCTGCTGCTCCTCGCGATCGGACGATTTCAAGCGCTCTTTTCACTCGCCATCTTCAGTGAGTGGCTCTTTTACGCACTGACCGCCAGCACGATCTTCGTCTTTCGACGCCGCGAACCCGCTGCCACGCGACCGTACAGCATCTGGGGATATCCCGTTGTGCCGGTGCTGTTCATCGTGGCAGCGGCAGTGCTGTTGGTTTTTTCCTTCGCCGACCAGCCGCGAAACTCGCTGATCGGGACGGCCATTATCCTGCTCGGCATTCCGCTGCATTATTTCCTTCAGAGACGGCAACCCGTCTAGTTGCGGTTCTGAATCACGCGTTCGTACACCCGCACATACTCCGCCGCCGGCTTGTCCCAGGAAAAGTCCTGTGCCATACCGCGCCTCATCATGGCGATCCACTCCTCTTTGTTGCGGAAGGTGCCGAGCGCGCGCTTCAACGCGTCCAGGAGAGCCAATGGACTGTATCCCCAGAACTTGAAGCCGTTGCCACCACCATTGGGTTGCTCATCGATGGTGTCAGCGAGTCCGCCGGTGGCGCGAACCACAGGTATGGTGCCGTACTTCAGACTATAGATCTGGTTCAGGCCGCCGGGCTCATAGCGAGAAGGCATAAGAAAGATGTCTGCTCCTGCCTCAATCTTGTGCGCCATGACGTTATCGAACTTGACCTGAACCTTTACCTTGGCGGGGTGGCGCGCCGCCATCTCTTGCAGCAGGCGTTCGTAGTACTCCTCACCGCTGCCCAGAATGACCAGCACCATGTCTTCCAGTACCAGCTTGTCCATGATGTCGACAATGAAGTCGAACCCCTTCTGCGTAGCGAAACGCGATACCACTCCGATGACGGCCGTCTCATCGCCAACGCCTTCGAACCCGAACGCGTGCAGCAGATCGCGGCGGCATTCCTTCTTGCCCGCGAGATTCGCAGCCGAGTAATGCGCCGCGATGTGTGGATCGGTCGCCGGATCCCACTCGTCGTAGTCAACGCCGTTGAGGATGCCGAAGAGGTCGCCTCTGCGCTTGCGCAGGGTATCCTCGAGGCCGTTGCCGAACTCCGGTGTCTGAATCTCTTCAGCATAGGTACGGCTGACGGTCGTGATGGCATCGGAGTAGACGACGCCTCCCTTCAGAAAGTCCACGGTATCGTAGTGTTCCAGCTTGTCGAAGGTGAACATGTCCCACGGGAGCAGGAGCGTCTCCATCGTTCGCGGTGGGAACCATCCCTGGTAACCGGCGTTGTGGATCGTCAGCACGGCGGGAATCTGGCGCAGGACCGGATCGAAGTAGTAGGTGGAGCGCATCAGCACGGCCACCATCGCGGCCTGCCAGTCGTGCACGTGAAAGACGTCAGGGATACCGATGGCCTTGGATGCTTCAATGACGGCGCGGCTGAAGAGGCCGAATCGCTCGGCGTTGTCCGGATAGTCGCCCGATGGGGTTGCGTAAAAGCTTTCGCGGTCGAACAGTTCGGGGCAATCGACAAAGTATGCTTGCACGCCCTCGTTCAATCCGCCATCGAGGATCCGGACGAAGCGGTTGTAGGACGGAAACGGAATGGTCACGCTGGGAAGAACGACGCGAGGATTGGGAACAGCCTTCGCGACCTGTCGGTAGTACGGTATAAACACACTGACCTTGTGGCCAAATTTAACCAGAGTTCTGGGGAGCGCACTGATCACATCTGCGAGGCCCCCGCTCTTGGCCCAGGGAGCGCACTCTGATGCTGCAAATACGATATGCATGCTGTCTGTCCTTTTCTATTCAACCAAACCGTTAGTCTATAAGAGCACGCAACAACACTATTGGATGCAGATGAAACAGAAGCCAAAATTCGGCCAGAACTTCCTGGTGGATGATGCTGCCCGCCATGCCATCGTCGACGCTCTGGGCGATGTTGGCAAGCGCACCGTGATCGAGATCGGGCCAGGCCATGGTGCGATTACCGAGATCCTCGCCGGGCGCGCCCATCGGCTGATTGCGCTGGAACTGGACCGCGCCCTGGCTGCTGAGTTGACCTTCCGGTTTCGCGAACGACCTGAGGTGCGGATCATCGAGACCGATGTGCTGAAGACCGATCTGCGGGAGCTGGTCGCCTCAGGCCAGACGGTCGATGTGATCGGCAACCTGCCCTACTACATCACCTCGGATATCTTGCTGAAACTTTTCGCGGCCGGAAGTGCCGGGCTGCTCTCTCGCGCAGTCCTGATGATGCAGCGGGAGGTTGCGGAACGGGTCGCTGCGTCTCCAGGTGTTCGAGACTACGGCCTGCTCTCGGCAACGGCTCAAATGAACGCTCAGGTCGAGAATCTGTTTACCCTGCCGCCATCCGCGTTTTCGCCCCCGCCCGATGTTTATTCGACGGTGCTGCGGCTGCACTTTGCTCCGCGATTCGAGGAACTGGCAGTCGACCCCGAGGGATTCGACGCATTCCTCAAGCAATCGTTCGCACAAAAACGGAAGACGCTGCAGAACAATCTTCGCGCCGCGGGATACTCCGCCGAACATCTTGCCGCTGCATGGCCGGCCAGCGTGCCTGCACAGGCCCGTGCGGAGGCGCTGGGTCTGGAGCCGATGGCGGAGTTATACCGCTCCCTTAGGGCGTCTCAGACATCAGTGATTATCCGCTGATACCTGCTCCAGCATCTTTTGCGCCTTCAAACGCACTCTTTGAATGAGCGCCCCATCGTCGGCGAGCGAGGCCAGCGTAGGAGCGATCGTTCCCAGCTCAAGTGCCCGCCCCGCTTCAAGCTCCTGAGACAACGAGATCATCTCAGCATCGAGACCGAGGCGATCATACCGGTGCAGGAACTCGAGCCTCCTGCCTTCATCCATGGTGAAGGCAACGGCTAGAAAAATCTCCGTCAGCGCCCCAATGGTCTTGTTTTCCGAGTAATTGTAAGTGCACGAACCTGAGCCATCCGGCCCTGTGTAGGTGAGGGTCTTTTTGCCGGTGTCGGCTATGTTCTTCGCCTTGGAGGCGCATTCGATGTCGAAGTGATTCGCGGCGCGCGCATCCTTGAAAATCTTGCCAGTTGTCGCCGAGGTGAGATGGAAGGTGCGGTCGATATGCTGCGCGGCCTGGCCACGCATCGAGTTCAGCGTGGCAGGGATCTCGGCCTGATCCGCTTCGTATCTGCCGGTGCCGTCCTCAGCCACTCGGAGCGTGAACTTTGGAACGGGAAGGCCGACGCGCTCGAATTGGAAGACGACCTCTGGACGCTTGCCGTCTGTCGCGACGGCCGCTGGAGCCGCGGTCTGCGCGAATCCAGAAGGCCAGATGACCAATCCTGCCGATAGGAGAAGAACGCGCGTGCTAGCCCTCATCTGCGTGCGCCCTGAGCTTCGAGAGTCTGTGCGGTGTGGATATGGCAGATCGCAATGGCCAGAGCGTCGGCGGCGTCCGGTGAATCGAAGGCATTTTCCTTCTCGAGGAGGCGCCTGACCATGAATTGCACCTGCTCCTTGCCCGCAAGGCCATACCCGACGACTGAGCTCTTGATGGAAAGCGGCGCGTACTCCGCCACCGGAAGACCACAACTCGCCGCCGCCAGCATCGCGACGCCCCGCACCTGCCCAAGCTTCAGCGCCGACTTCACATTCGCCGAGAAAAAGACCTCCTCGATAGCGACGACTTCCGGCTGGTGCAACGCCAGAAGCCCAGTCAGTTCGGCGTAGACCTGTGCGAGCCGCTGCGGTGCCTTTTCTTTTTTGCTGAGCCGGATCGTCCCTGCGGCAAGATGAACGAGGCGCGGCAAGCGGGCGTCGCAGTCCACCTCCACCACACCGTAGCCTGTGAACTCGGTTCCGCAGTCAATGCCAAAGACTCGCATGGCGGAAGTTTACTGTATTCGAGTGTGTGTCCGGACTATCAAGGTTGAGTCTGCCTAACGCGAGATCCCCTCGAGCGGCGAACTGGCCGTCGCATACAGCTTCCGCTGCATTCTGCCCGATAGAAACGCCTGCCGGCCCGCCAGAACGGCGTGTTGCATTGCCTCAGCCATCAGGAGCGGGTCTTTCGCAGCGGCAATCGCGGTATTCATCAGCACGGCGTCGAAGCCCATCTCCATTGCGATTGCTGCATCGGACGCAGTCCCGACGCCTGCGTCCACGATGAGCGGCACTTCGGTGATGAGCTCGCGCAGGATGCGCAGATTGGCGATGTTCTGCAGCCCCAGACCGCTGCCGATCGGCGCGCCGAGAGGCATTACTGCCGCGGCTCCGGCGTCGATGAGGCGCTTCGCAAAGACGATGTCGTCTGAAGTGTAGGGCAGCACCGTGAAGCCCTCTTTCACCAGCACGCGCGTTGCTTCCAGAGTTGCCTGAATATCCGGATAGAGCGTCTGCTGGTCGCCGATGACCTCGATCTTGACCCAGTCTGACAAACCAACCTCACGCCCGAGCCGAGCAGCGCGAATAGCCTCGTCCGCGGTGTAGCAACCCGCTGTATTGGGAAGCAGGAAGTAGCGCCGCGGATCGATGTAATCCAGCAGGGACTCGCTCGAACGGTCCAGATTCACCCGGCGCACGGCAACCGTCACCATCTCGGCGCCCGAGGCTTCAATGGCGGCCTGCGTCTCCGCGCCGTCCTTGTATTTTCCCGTGCCTACGATGAGCCGCGATTGAAAGGCCCTACCCGCGATGACCAAAGGTTTCATGGTTAACATCCTAATCGCTTCCGATGCGGCGGAAAACGCAAACGGCTCGCACTCTCGAAGAGAGCAGCGAGCCGTTCGCCGGTGAACTGTTGAGATTGACCTGAGGCGCCCATCACTTGGACTTGGCCTCGGCGTGGAACTTCAAACTACCGCCAGGACTAGAGCAATGGACGCTCTAAGCCTCAGTCACCTCACGTATTGTTGTGCAACTATTACTGTCAATTTTCATAGGCTGGACCATCCTCCTTTCCCGTGTATCCGCAGATTACTCCGGCGAACAATTGCATGCAAGTACCTGCCAAGACCCTGCCGGTGATACATCCGGCGCCGGAATCAACGCATCTCACCGCAGGTTGCGTTTCGCTGTAGCGGAAAGGCCATCTCAAATGAAGCCCATCACCATCATCGGCATCCTTCTCATCCTTCTTGGAATCATTGGCTACGCCACAGGAGGACTTTCGTTCACGCACGAAAAGAAGGTCGTCGATGTGGGGTCTGTCCAGATCTCGCGCAAGACACAGGACACGCTTCCACTCTCGCCGATTTTCAGCACGATCGCCCTCGTTGCCGGACTGGGGATGGTCGTCTTTGGGCGAAAAGCGCAGTAAAAACCGCCACCTAAAGGCTCGCTACTTGAGATAGGCGCGCACCAGGTCAATCAGATCTTCGCCCAACTCGGGGGTGAGGGGAGCGTGACCGTCCTTCAGCAGGTGCAGCCGGATATGGTCTTCCAGCACTTCCGCCATTAGCCCATTAATCCCACCGCGTGCTGCCGCCAGCAACATCAGGACGTCAGCGCAGTCGTGATCTTCCGATCCGAGGGCGCGTTCCACGCTGTCCATCTGGCCGCGAATTTTCTTCACCCGGTTGAGCAACTTCACTTTTTCGCGATCTGAATGTGTCATCGTCTTGGCCTTTATACCCTACCGGGGTATACTACACTACGTTAGCCATTCCGCGACGAGAAATGTCCTTGAATCCGGACATTATCCCCGCAAGAAAGGAGGAGTCAGCCGATGATCCAGAAGATACTACGCCGCCATCCATCCAGCCGAGCAGCCGCCGATCCACGCGCCGAGATGGTACGCCGGTGGGTGGAGACAGCGGATGAGCGTTGCCCGCTCGCCTGTGTCTGGTTCGCCCTGCCCGAAGCCGCTTCGGACCAGGATGACGAGCCCAGGTTAAGACGGCCTGCCTTCTCCTTCTTCGGGTTGAAGGCAGGCTATTTGCACCTTATTCACACTTCTCCTGCACCATTTACGTTGGCCTAATTCTTGAAAAACTCGATCCACATGATCGCTGCTCTCCTGCTCCTGCTCGCCGGCCCGGCCGCGCTTGGCCAGCAGCAGGAGACGAGCGATGACCGTCCCGCCAAACTGCCCGAGGCGCCCGTCCCGGCGGACGAAGCAGTAACGACGATGTTTCCCCACTCCGAAACATCGCGGTATTACATCGCGGGGCAGGCCAACATCATTTTCCAGGCGGATGGCCCGTTCCACTCACCCTACGAAGGCACCAACAGCTTCATTGGCCGCGGCGAATATAAGGTCTCGCTGCTGGGCACGCTTTATCTTGGGGCGCAGCTTCGGCGCGACCCCAAAATGGAAACCGATGCGATCTTCAATCTGGAATCGGCAGGCGGCCGGGGACTCAGCGAAGCGCTCGGTCTTGCAGGATTCACCAATCTGGACGTGGTGCGCAACCCCAATCTGGGTTCGGTGCCCTACATGGCCCGCGCGCAGGTTCACCAGACTATCGGCTTCACGAACAAGCTCATCGAAAGCCCGCGAACGCCGTTCTCACTCGCGACCGAGGTGCCCGAGCGCCGGC
This sequence comes from uncultured Acidobacteriaceae bacterium, assembly GCA_963841335.1. Lineage (GTDB taxonomy): Bacteria > Acidobacteriota > Terriglobia > Terriglobales > Acidobacteriaceae > Edaphobacter. The sequence goes on from CAWJCF010000002.1 coordinate 1,530,376, forward strand.
TGCAGTTCTTTGTTGGCAAGATGAGCCTGCCCGACTACCTCGACATCAATAGCATCGGCTCGGACAGCCATCTGCAGTTCATGAACTGGACTGTCGACAACAACGGCGCGTGGGACTACGCCGCCGACACCCGCGGCTATACCTATGCCGCCGTCGCCGAGTACGACGATAAGGTCTGGTCAGCTCGCTATGCGCTGGCCCTGATGCCTACCGTTGCCAATGGCATCGACCTGGAATGGAACCTGCGCCGCGCGAGTGGGCAGAACTGGGAGTTTGAACTGCGCAAGCCGCTCCTAGGCAGCCTTCTTCCCCCAGAACGCCAGGGCGTCATTCGCATTCTTAGCTACGTGAACCATGCCCACATGGGCCTTTACCGCGTCGCGAACCAGGCCTATCTCTCCGGAGAAGACCCGACGCCGGAGATCACGAAGCACGAGATGTACGGAGAGGTGAAGTACGGCTTCGGCCTGAACTTCGAGCAGGAATTGACCAACTATATGCGCGTCTTCGGCCGCTTCGGCTGGAACGAGGGCCAGCACGAATCTTTTGCCTATACAGAGGACGACCAGACCTTCGAGTTTGGCGGGGATTACTCGGGTAGAGCGTGGTCTCGTCCCAATGACAAAGTCGGCGTCACCTTTGTGACCAATGCCATCAAAAAAGATCACCAGGACTATCTGAAACTCGGCGGCCTCGGCTTCCTGCTGGGCGATGGCAAACTGAACTATGCTCGCGAAGACATTCTCGAGAGCTACTACAACCTCCACACCTGGCGCGGCGTCTATTACGCGCTCGACCTGCAGTACATCAATCACCCCGGGTACAACCAGGATCGCGGGCCTGTGCTGGTTGAGTCGGTGCGAATGCATGTGGACTTCTAGTCCCTCCCCTATGGGGGACTTTTTGATGCAAAGTATTCGATTCAAATACTTTAATTCCGGACTTTCGTTTTAAACGATAAATTGAGAGACGGTTTTCCGACCGTATACTTGTCAAGTGGGCACGTACGGGATCTTTGAACTCGCGGCTTTTTTGGTGGGGCTTCTCTTCGGCAGCTTTTTGAATGTGTGCATTTCGCGCCTGCCTCGGCACGAGTCAATCGTTACACCGAGATCGCACTGCCTCTCTTGTGGAAAACCGATTCGTTGGTACGACAACATCCCTGTTTTGAGCTGGATTCTGTTGTGGGGAAAGTGTCGCAACTGTAAATCGGCAATTCCATGGCGATATTCCCTTGTTGAACTAGCCGTGGGACTTTGGTTTTTAAACGTGGCTAAGTTGTTCTGGAACGTTACGCATTTCGACCCAACAATTGCCGCCTCGACGACAACCTTTCTGTCTGAGAATCAGATCACGATCTACATCGTCGGGGTGCTTGGCACTGCGATTCTCGGCTTCCTTCTGATTGGGCTTATGGTCATGGACTGGGAGACGATGACGCTGCCCGATGCTTTTACCCTGACCGGCACCGCCATCGGTCTTTTTCTCGTCTGCACCAAGGCCATCTTCCTCGGTCCAAATGAGGATCAGGTTCGACTCACCAAACACAGCATCCATCTCACCAGTCCCGGGGGCGTCACCGATAGCGGAAACCTCTTTCTCACCGGGCCGGAGAGCCTGATCTTCGGCCGCATCGCTGCTGTCTGCGGAGCCGCGCTTCTGCTCCTCATCATTCGATGGACTTACAAAGTGGTTCGCCATCGCGAAGGCATGGGTCTGGGAGATGTGAAGCTGATTGCGATGATCGCCGCGTTTCTCGGCTTCTGGCCGGCGATTCTTTCGCTCTTTATCGGGGTGCTGGCTGCGACCCTATACGCAGCGTTCCTGCTGATTCGCGGCCGCGCAATCGCAACCTCAAAATTGCCCTTCGGCAGCTTTCTTTGCGTTGGCGGGCTCGTCGCCGCGATGTTCGGTAATCGCCTTATCGACATGTACATAGCGTTGCTTCGATAGCACGCACATCGGGCCTTCGTTCGCTTGACACTTGCCAGCCGCACTCTTAGAGTCGAAGATGGCCATGCACAGTTACCCATACATTTGGAACTACCTTCCACTCGTGCTTCAGGTTCTGGCCGCCCTTGGACTTGCCTGCGGAATGGTGGGGGCATCTTACTTCGTCGGAAAACATAAGAACTCACGCACCAAGGAAAGCGCCTACGAGTGCGGTATGGACCCCATCGGCGACGCGCGCGGCCGCTTTACCGTGCGCTTCTACATGGTCGCGATGCTCTTCATCCTCTTCGACGTGGAAGCGGTCTTCATGCTTCCCTGGGCCGTGATCTTCAAGCGGCTGCCTGCGCTGACCGGCTCGCGCATGTTCGGTTTCTGGGAGATGCTGGTGTACCTCGGGTTCGTCGCCGTCGGGCTCTTTTATGTATGGAAAAAGGGCATCCTCGACTGGGCGGCCGATAAGGGAGACCTGTAATGTACGATCCTGCCTCCGCGATCAAGGGCAAAGACGCCGTCTTTGCGGCGCATCCTGAAAACCCCGCCGTCAAAGCCCTTGCCGAGCTTGCCACCGATGCAAAATTCGATCGCGACGAGCTGACCATCACCGTCGCCCGCGAGACCATCGTCGCCGCCACGCAGGCGCTCAGGCAGGCCAGCTACATCTACCTCGAAGACGTAACGGCGGTAGATTGGTTTCCGTCGGAACCGCGCTTCCAGATCAGCTATTCGATCCTTTCCTTCTCGCTCAAGCAGCGAATACGCCTTGTTGTCCGGTTGGATGGCGAGGACGCTTCACTCGACAGCATCACACCCGCGTGGCCGGCGGCGAATTTCTACGAGCGCGAGATCTTCGACCTCTTCGGCGTTCACTTTGGCGGACACCCCAATCTTCGCCGCATCATGATGCCCGAGGATTGGAAGGGCCACCCGCTGCGCAAGGATTACCCCGTGGAGGGCTACCGCTAATGGCATCCACCGTTGAAGAACTGACCGGCATCGCCGCGGTTGACCCAGGCGTTGAAGACGTCGTCGCGAACTCCGCACGCAATCGCGGGAACACTCCACCCGCCGACCAGACCATGATCATCAACATGGGGCCGCAGCACCCCTCGACCCACGGCGTGCTCCGCCTTGTTGTCGAGGTCGACGGCGAAACTATCGTCGCGCTCGCTGCAGACATAGGGTATCTACACACCGGAATCGAGAAGACCTGCGAGGCGAAGTTTTACCAGCAGGTCGTTCCGCTGACCGACCGCATCGACTATCTCTCCCCGATGACCAACAACACGGCCTACGCCCTTGCCGTAGAGAAGCTGCTTGGCCTGGAGATTCCGCCGAAGGCCCAGTGGCTGCGTGTGTTGTTCAACGAACTGATGCGCCTGAACTCGCACCTGGTGTGGCTGGGAACGCACGCGATGGACATTGGCGCGCTGACGGTCTTCCTTTATTGTTTCCGCGAGCGCGAAAAGCTTATGCGCATCTTCGAGGCCGTGAGCGGCCAGCGGATGATGACGAGCTACGTCCGTATCGGCGGGCTGAGCATGGAGCCGCCGCGCGATCTCTATGACAAGATTCGCGCCTTCCTCATCGAGTTCCCCTCCAAGATCGATGAGTACGAGGGCCTGCTCCAGAACAATCCCATTTGGATCAACCGTCTGAAGGGCGTCGGCTATATCTCGCCCGAGGACGCGATTGCGCTGGGTGTCTCGGGGCCTCCGCTACGCGCCGCGGGCATCGATTTTGATATACGCCGCGACATGCCGTATTCCAGCTACGAGAAGTTCCAGTTCAACGTGCCGACCTCGACAGTGAGCGACGTTTGGGCGCGCTATATCGTCCGCATGCAGGAGATGCGGGAGTCGGTGAAGATCTGCCTGCAGGCGCTGGACGGCATGCCGGAAGGGCGCATCGTCGCCGACGCTCCGAAGATCATCCTGCCCGACCGCGAACAGATGAAGACACAGATGGAGTCGCTGATCCATCACTTCAAAATCGTGACCGAGGGCTTTGGCGTTCCGGCGGGCGAGGCGACGAGTTCGGTGGAAGCCGCACACGGCATGATGAACTACTACGTCGTCTCTGACGGAACGGCCAAGCCGTATCGCGTCCACATGCGAAACGCCGACTATGCAAATCTGCAGGCGCTGGAGGCGATGTGTAAAGGCAGGTTGCTGGCGGATGTGGTTGCTGTGATCGGGTCTATCGATATTGTGCTTGGAGCGATTGACCGATGAAACGCCGACGACGACTTACTCCGCGCCAGCTTCTGTTCATCCAGGCCAAGCTTTACGGCGGTAAGGTGATTCCTCCTTGTTCAGTTGTACGGTTGATGGCGCAATGGGGTAAGGATCGAGGCCGGATATTTCGAATCGGGTACTACAACTCGAACGATGGCCTAAACTGTGTCTGGCTCGTCAATGAATCTGGCGAGTATGAGCAAGGCACAGATCAGAAATCTATTCGCAAAGATTTTGAAGTTTTGTATTTGAGCAATGAAACGGATTTCTACGGCGTTGATCGCGCTGTTCTGGGCGCTGTAACGAACAAGGAACTTCTGACATTTGAAACGGTAACGGGATAAGAGTGAATTCTCGACTCCACACAGAACTTTGGACCTCGTGGGCCTCGTTGCTTCGCTCTTACTCGGCGGCCCATGGATTGAACAGCCGGCATCATGCAGTGGTCGAGGTCGGCTCAGATGAGATTACGTTGCGAGTTGCGAGCCGATGGACTCGCTTCACGCACGAGACGATCGAGGATAGCGAAGGACATCGCTCCTCGTTCAGTTTGGAAGAAGATGGAACGGTTAAACTGGATGGTATCGCCCAAGAGATGGACCTTGCCGCTGAACGACTGGCGCGGGAGATGATGCAAAGTGAGTGAGATCGCCAACACAATTTTTTCGCCGGAGCTGGCCGCCCGCTTCGACAAACTCGTCACCATCTATCCCATGAAGCGGTCGGCACTGGTGCCGATGCTGCTCTACGCGCAGGATGAAGTCGGTTACGTCTCGGACGCGGTCGTCGCCGAACTCGCCGAGCGGCTGGATCTGCTGGAGCTCGATGTGCGCAATGTGCTGAGCTACTACTCGATGCTGCGCACGAAACCCGCGGGCAAGTACAACGTGCAGGTGTGCACGAACATCTCCTGCATGCTGCGCGGCGGCTACGAGATTCTGAACCACTGCAAAACGAAGCTCGGAGTCGGGCATAAAGAGGTCACGAAGGACGGCGTGTTTTCGCTCGAAGAGGTTGAGTGCATCGGCGCATGCTGCTGGGCGCCGGCCATGCAGGTCAACTACGATTTCCACGAAGACCTTACGCCTGCAAAGTGCGACGCGATCTTTCAGATGTATCGCGATGGCAAGGGAAAGGACGAAAAATAATGCCGACACTCGTCTCTCATCCCGATGAAGTAAAGGTGCTGTCGCGTCGGTTCGGCCAGGGCGCCGCGAACATCGATAAGTACATCGAGCTCGACGGCTACAAGGCCGTGCAGAAGGCCATCGCCGAAGGCCCGGAGAAGATGGCCGCTTGGATCATCGACACGATGAAAGCCTCTGGGCTGCGTGGACGTGGTGGTGCGGGCTTTCCGACCGGGATGAAGTGGTCGTTCGTACCGAAGACTTCGGAGAAACCGAAGTATGTGCTGGTGAATGGCGACGAGTCGGAGCCCGGCACCTGCAAGGACCACGTGATCTTCCGCGAAGACCCGCATGCCGTGATTGAAGGCACGATGATCGCCGGACTCGCCATCGGATCTAAACTCGGTTTCATCTATTTGCGGGGCGAGTATCGCTACCTGCTGAAGATTGTCGAGAGGGCCGTGGCCGAAGCTTATGCGAAGGGCTTTCTCGGCAAAAATATCTTCGGCTCAGGCATTGATTTCGATATCGTCACACAAACCGGTGCGGGAGCTTACGAGGTGGGCGAAGAGTCGGCTCTGATGGAGTCGCTCGAAGGCAAGCGTGGCGTGCCCCGCATCAAGCCTCCCTTCCCTGCCGTCGTCGGCCTCTACGGCGGCCCGACGGTTATCAATAACGCCGAGACCATCGCCAGCGCTCCGCATATTCTGCTGATGGGCGGCGAGGCTTTCGCCAAGCTCGGTAGCGAGCGTAACGGCGGTACACGGCTGTTCGGCATCAGCGGCCACGTTGAGCGCCCCGGTATCTACGAATTGCCGATGGGCTACAACCTCAAAAAAGCTATTTATGATGTTGCGGGCGGAATTAAAGACGGCAAGAAGCTGAAGGCCGTGGTTCCCGGTGGTGCCAGCTGTCCGGTTCTCACTGCAGACGAGATTGATGTCGGACTCGACTTCGACCAGATGGGCAAGGCAGGCACGATGCTTGGTTCCGGCGGCATCGTCGTGCTGGACGAGACGGTTTCTATCGTGGAATTTGCGCTGCGCACCATTGCTTTTTATCAGCACGAAAGCTGCGGCTGGTGCATTCCCTGCCGCGAGGGCACAGACTGGATTAAGAAGACTCTGACGCGCGTTTACAACGGCGGCGGCACGAAGAAAGACGTCGATAACATCCAGTACCTTGCGGACAATATGATGGGTCGCACGTTTTGCCCGCTCGGCGACGCGGCGGCAATGCCTACTCTCGGGTTCGTCAAGAAATTCCGCAAGGAATTTGAAGACTACATCGCCGGCAACAAGGCCGGGACCCCGATCATTACAGTGGAACAACTAGTCGGAGCAGGACACTAATGGCAGACGTTAAATTCACCGTAGACGGCAAACAACTCACTGCCCCCGCAGGGACCTTTCTCATCGAGGCCTGCAAGAACGCCGGCATCGGGGTGCCCGCCTTCTGCTACTATCCCGGCCTCACGCTCAAGGCAGCCTGCCGGATGTGCGTCGTGCGCGTCGAGAAGATGCCGAAGCTCCAGACCGCCTGCACCACTCCGGTCACCGAGGGCATGGTCGTCCAGACCGAGACCGCCGAGATCGCCCAGGCCCGCAATGCCACGCTGCAATTGCTCCTCGGCAACCACCCGCTCGACTGCCCGGTCTGCGACGCCGGCGGCGAGTGCGAGCTGCAGGACATGACCTTCAAGTATGGCGCTGCTGACAGCTTCTACGCCGAGCCCAAGAGCCATCGCGAAGAGCAGAAGTGGTCGCCCGTCGTCTACTACGACCGCCCCCGCTGCATCCTCTGCTACCGCTGCATCAGCATGTGCGGCGAAGGCATGGACGTCTTCGCGCTTGGCATCCAGAACCGCGGCAACTCCTCCGTCATCGCCCCCAATATTCCCGCCGACCTGTCGCCCGACCAGCTCGCGCACGTCGATTGCGAACAGTGCGGCATGTGCATCGATGCCTGCCCCGTCGGCGCGCTGACGAGCGGCACCTATCGCTACAAAACTCGCCCATGGGAGATGAATCACGTCTCCACCGTCTGCACTCATTGCGGCGACGGATGCAAGACGACGCTCGGGGTGCGATCTACCTCCGACGGCAGCGAGATCGTTCGCGGCGACAACCGCGACAAGAGCGGCATCAACGGCGACTTCCTCTGTAATAAAGGTCGCTACGCCTTCGACTTTGCGAACAACGAGACTCGCATCACCCAACCGCTCGTCCGCCAGCCCAATGGCGAACTGAAGCCGGTCAGCTGGGAGGTCGCCTTCGACTACGTTGGCAAGAAACTGCGCGAGCTTCGTGACACACGTGGCGGTAAGAGCATCGGCGTCATCGGTTCTAATCGCATCACGAACGAAGAGGCGTACCTGCTGCAGAAGTTTGCGCGCACTGTTCTCGGCACGAACAACATCGACCATCACCGCACAGCGGACTACGCGGCCTTCGCCCAGGCGCTCGCCGGCAAGGGGAACCGCACCGCATCACTGCGCGACACCCTCACTGCTCCGGCCATCATGATTCTCGGCGGCGACCCGACCATCCAGGCGCCAGCCACGGCATGGAACCTCCGCACCAATGTCCGCCACAATCGCAGCCGCCTTTTTATCGCCAATTCGGCGGAGATCAAGCTGCGCCGTCAGGCGAAGGCCTTCGCCCACATCGCGCCCTTCAGCTACGGCGCGCTGGCTAGTTTCATCGCCGGAGACGACACCGCCGTTGACGCTCTGACGCACCCCGGCGCAGACGCAGCCTCCTTCCATGATTTCCGCAAAGCCATCCGCGCCGAAGAAAGTCTTCTTGTCCTCCTCGGATCGGAGTTCCGCGGCGCCGACCTGAAGCGGCTCCTCGACTTCGGCACTACTCTGCCGAACCGCAAGTTCGCTCTTCTCTCCGACTACGTGAACTCGCGCGGCGCGGCCGACATGGGCCTGCTCCCTGATTTGCTTCCTGGCTACGCCCCTCTCGGCTCGAGCGAGTTCAATGGACCCACCGAACCTGGCCTCGACCTCGTTGAGATATTTGAAGCAGCAGGCAAAGGCAACATCTCCGCTCTCTACGTGGTTGGTTCGAACCCAGTCTCCCGCTACGGCATCGATCCCGCCTCGCTCGCAAACACGTTCGTCGTCGTGCAGGATATGTTCCTCACCGAGACCGCGACTCTGGCCGACGTTATCCTTCCCGCCGCGAACCTCTACGAGAAATCCGGCTCCGTGACCAACAGCTACGGCGACCTGCAACTCGTCAACAAGGCCGGCGACCGCGCCGGAGTCCGCAGCGACTTCGAGATGATCGTCCGCATCGCCGACAAGATGGGCGCCGACATCCCCAAGCTTGTGCCCTTCGGCAAAGGAGTTCGCGCCGACATGGGCCAGAGCCGTGGCGCGCATTCGGGCGAGGCCGACCAGCACGCCGTCTGGCTCACCGCCAACCACCTCGAACCGAAACTCAGCCCGTTCGATCCGTTTGCAATTCTCGATGAGATTCAGCGCGTCGTGCCTGGGTACAATCTGCGCCGCCTCCAGCTTCTCAGCGGCAACGATCAGCATCTCGAACCCGCTGTTTCGGGCCTGGTTCAAATTGGCAATCGCCGCGACCTCGTTCTGCCCGCAAATGACTCGCTCTTTACCTCGGGCACGCTCGGCCGCTACTCCGCCATGCTCTCCGACCTGCAACACAACGAGAGCCTCCGGCCACCCACCGGACTCACCCAGATCCAGACCGCAGCCGACTAAGAAAAAACAATGAGCCACCTCACTCCATTCCAGACATTCCTGCTGCTCAGCATCCTCAAGGTCGTCGTCGTGCTAGTTCTCACCCTGATGACGGTTGCCTACACGGTGCTGCTCGAGCGCAAGGTCCTGGGGCGCATTCAGAACCGCTGGGGACCCTCCCGCGTCGGCCCCTTCGGCCTGATGCAACCGCTCGCCGACGGTCTCAAGCTCTTTCTCAAAGAGGAGCTGATTCCGATCGCCTCGGCGCGTCCGCTATTCATCATCGCGCCCATCATTGCCCTTACCTGCGCACTCATCTCTATCTCCGTCGTTCCCTTCGGCGGAATGCAAACCATTAACCTGAATGGTGTTCGCGTCGAGATGTTCAACGTCGCCGACCTCAACATCGGCCTCCTCGTCATCCTGGGTATCACCTCCATAGGAGTCTACGGCATCGCACTCTCCGGCTGGTCGTCGAACAATAAGTTCGCACTGCTGGGCTCACTACGCGCCACCTCGCAGATGATCAGCTACGAACTCGCCCTTGGCCTGTCGCTCGTCGGTGTCGTCCTGCGCGCACAATCTCTCTCTTTGCGAGACATCGTCAACAGTCAGTCCGCTCACGGTGCGTTGAGCTGGAACGTCTTTGGTGGCTTCCAGTTCGTCGCCTTCTTCATCTATCTGATGGCCGCATACGCCGAAACCAATCGCGCACCCTTCGACCTCCCAGAAGCCGAATCCGAGCTCGTCGCCGGCTATCACACGGAGTACAGCTCCATGAAGTTCGCCATGTTCTTCATGGCCGAGTACGCCAATATGGTCACGGTAAGCTGCGTTGCCACGCTGCTCTTCCTCGGCGGAGCCTCCAGCCCGCTCGGCCATCTGCTTCCCGACACCTTCGGTGGTCCCATCCTCACGGCCATCTTTCCGATCCTCTGGTTCATTGTCAAAGTTCTCGGTTTCCTTCTCCTCTACATCTGGGTGCGCGGCACTCTGCCTCGCTTCCGTTATGACCAGCTCATGAGCTTCGGCTGGAAGTTTCTTCTACCCGTCGCCATGGCCAACATTGTTGTCACCAGCCTCGTCATGGCTCTTCGCAGCTAGATCCGGTTTACAGAACCGCAGCAGCAAGCTGTTTTACAATCATCAGATAGCCCGAAAAAGTTCTCTGCACTGTTTCAAATGTTTTGAGACAAAAACAGACTTTCGAAAGACCAAGCGGAACATCATGCAACTGGTACTTTTCATCATCTTTGGCGCGCTGGCCGTAGCAGGGGCACTCAACCTCCTCCTGCAGCGTCATCCCATCAACAGCGCGCTCTCGCTGGTCGTCGTCATGATGTCGCTGGCCGTCCTCTACTGGTCGCTGGGAGCGGAGTTCCTCGCCGCAGCCCAGGTCATCGTCTATTCTGGCGCCATCATGGTCTTTTTTGTCTTCGTCATCATGCTGTTGAACGCTGGTGTGGAAGAGCGAACAAAGGGCAGCCGTGCCGCCTATCTTGTTGGCTTCCCCGGTGCTGCGGCTATTTTCTGTCTGTTGAGCTTCGTCTTTCTCAAAGAGAGCAACGCCCTCGGCTCCTCAAGCGTCGGCGGCTATCTGAACCACATCACCAGCAACATCTCCGAGGTCAGCGCTCTTCTCTTCACGAAGCTGCTGCTTCCGTTTGAAGTCACCTCTGTCCTCATCCTCGTCGCCATCCTCGGAGCCGTAGTGCTCGCGCGAAAGGAGCAGTAGATGGTCCCTACCTCTGCTTATCTCATCCTCGCCGCCGTGCTCTTCTCCACTGGGGTCGCCGCGTTTCTTATCAAGCGCAACCTCATCACCATCTTTATGTCGATTGAGCTGATGCTCAACGCCGTCAACCTCACCTTCGTCGCCTTCGCGCACATGTGGCACCAGGTCTCCGGCCAGATCTTCGTCTTCTTTGTCATGGTCGTCGCAGCCGCCGAGGCCGCCGTCGGCCTTGCCATCATCATCGCCATCTTCCGAACCCGCGAAACGTTGAACGTCGACTCGATCGACCTGATGAAATCGTGACCTCTATGCCTTCTGAATATCTCTGGCTGATTCCGCTTGTTCCTTTCGCCGGCTTCCTCATCAACGGAACCATCGGCCGCCGCTTTCCCCGCGCCCTGGTCTCCGCCGTAGCTCTGCTGTGCACCGCTATTCCTGCGGTTCTCGTCGCCTGGCTGTGGGCCACGATGAAGGCGCCCGGCGCACCCGAGATTCTGCAGATCGTCAGCCAGCCCTGGATCCAAATCACCGGCCTCACCATCAACTTCGCCTTCACGGTCGACCATCTCACGCTGATTATGCTCGGCGTCGTCACCGGCGTCGGTTTCCTCATTCACATTTACTCGGTCGGCTACATGGCCCACGAAGAAGGCTACTGGCGCTTCTTCGCCTACCTCAACCTCTTCATGTTCTTCATGCTGGTGCTCGTACTCGCCGACAGCTTCCTGCTATTGTTCGTCGGCTGGGAGGGCGTTGGTCTTGCCTCATATCTGCTCGTCGGCTTCTACTTCCAGAAAGACTCCGCTGCAAACGCCGGCAAGAAGGCTTTCCTCTTCAACCGCGTCGGCGACTTTGGCTTCCTGCTGGCGATGTTCCTCATCGTCCGCGAGTTTGGCTCGCTCGATTTCAGCCACGTCTTCAACGCCATCAGCGTCAACCCGGAGTGGCACGGCGGCGTCCTGACCGCCATCGCGCTGCTGCTCGTCCTCGGCGCAACCGGCAAATCCGCGCAGATTCCCCTCTACGTCTGGCTACCAGATGCCATGGAAGGCCCCACGCCCGTCTCCGCGCTCATTCACGCGGCGACGATGGTCACAGCCGGCATCTACATGGTGGCGCGCTGCCACACGCTGTTCGACCGCAGCCCCTACGCGCTCGCCGTCGTCGGCATCATCGGAGCCGCGACCGCAATCCTCGCTGCCTCCATCGGCATGGTGCAGCATGACATCAAGCGCGTGCTTGCCTACTCGACCGTCTCGCAACTTGGCTACATGTTTCTGGCCTGCGGAGTCGGAGCCTACACCGCTGGCATCTTCCATCTGCTGACGCACGCTTTCTTCAAAGCGCTCCTGTTCCTCTCTGCGGGGTCGGTCATTCACGCGCTCTCGGGCGAGCAGGACATGCGCAAGATGGGCGGCCTTCGCAAGCGCATCCCCATCACCTTCTGGACCATGACGATGGGCGTCTTCGCCATTTCGGGCATTCCGCCGCTGGCCGGTTTCTTCTCGAAGGACGAGATTCTCTACCAGGCCTTCGCTTCGGGCGACCTTGGCAAGTTTCTGTGGCTCGTCGGCCTCGTCACCGCGGGGATGACGTCGTTCTATATGTTCCGGCTCTGGTTTAAGACTTTCTTCGGCCCGGAACACTTCGACGAACAGGTTGATCTTCACGATCACGGAGCTGCGGTTCACGCGCACTCCGGCGGACACGCTGTCATGGTGGCCGATCCCGAGGAAGACCACGCCCCGCACCACGCCCACGGCGTCCACGAGTCGCCGGCGATCATGACCATCCCGCTCGCCATTCTCGCACTGCTCTCGTTTATCGGTGGATGGGTCGGCGTTCCCGCTGCAATGTTTGGACACAACGAAATCGAGCACTTCCTCGAACCAGTCTTCTCGACCGGCACGACTGAGGCTGTCAACGCTTCTGCCAGCCACGGTCTCGTGCTCGGGCTTGCCGCCGCATCTCTCCTGGTCGTGGCCCTTGGTTTCTACATCGCTTACGTTTTCTATTACAAGAAACCACGCACCGCCGCCGCTCTCGCAGCCAAAGCGCCCGCTCTTTATCGCCTGGTCGAAAACAAGTTCTACGTCGACGATATCTACACCGCCGTCATTGTCACGCCGCTACTCATGTTTACGCGGTTCATCCTCGGAGGCCTCATCGACGGTGGCATCATCAACGGCTCCGGGGCAGCGGCTGGCGCCACGGCCAGCGGTCTCGGAGCGCTCGTGCGCAAAGTTCAATCCGGCAATATCCGTTCTTACGCCGGCTGGCTTGCCCTGGGAGCAGCCGCCGTGCTTGTCGTCATGGTCTTCGGCCGCGCTATCTGGCTGCACTAAGTTTTTTGCTCTTCGCGTCACCGGCTCTCGCAACACCAAAGGAAACGATGAACATCGACCACACCATCCTGACCGTCATCACCTTCGTCCCGCTCGCGGGCGCGGTCCTGCTGGCGCTGCTTCCCGACCGGGGCAGGATCATGCAGTGGGGAGCGCTCATCGTCACGCTCATCACCTTCTTCCTTACACTGCATCTTCCCTTCCGTTACGACTACTCCGCAGCTTCCGGAACCTTTCAGTTTGACCAGAACATCGCCTGGATCGCTTCGCCGGCCATCCGCTATCACCTCGGCGTCGACGGTCTTTCCATGTGGCTCGTGGTACTGACGGGCTTCCTGGCGCCACTCGGTGTCCTCATCTCATGGAACACCATCGCCGACCGCAAAAGACTCTTCTATACGCTCTTTCTCCTCCAGCAGGTCGCGATGCTCGGCATCTTCGTCTCGCTCGACCTATTCCTCTACTACGCCTTCTGGGAGCTCTCGCTCGTCCCGATGACGTTGCTTATCGCGACCTTCGGGCGCACCGTCAACCGCCGCCGCGCCGCCATCAAATACTTCCTCTACACCTTCATCCCCTCGGCCATTCTGCTGGTCGGCATGCTCTGGATCTACTCCAAAACCGGCACCTTCCAGCTTCCCGATCTAGCCCAGTTAGCCTCAACCCACAGCATCTCGTCGGACTCTTCCGCCCTCTGGCTGGCGTCGCTAGCCTTCCTTGTTGCGTTCGCGGTGAAAGTTCCTGTCTTCCCGCTTCACGGCTGGCTCTCCGACGCCGTGAGTGAAGCGCCTACCGCAGCAGTCATGGTTCTCATGGGGAAGCTCGGCCTCTACTCCATCTTGCGGTTCTCCTTTTCAATCTTCCCCGACCAGTCGCGCCACATCGCGCCACTCATGATCGCCCTCGGCGCCATCGGCATCGTCTATGGCGCACTTATCGCCCTCGTCCAGAAGGACCTCAAGCAACTCGCAGCCTACGGCACCCTTGGACACGTCAGCGTCGTCATCCTCGGCATCTTCACCTTCACCATCGCCGGCCTCGATGGCGGCATCTACGCCACCCTCAACGAAGGCATAGGCGGAGGCGCGCTGTTCATGCTCCTCGGTATCCTCTACGAGCGCTACGGCACGTACGACATGCGCGACTACGGCGGACTGGCCGCAAAACTTCCGTGGATGGTCACTTTTTTCGTCATCACGACGCTCTCGGTCATCGGCCTTCCCATGCTCAACGGCTTTGTCGGCGAGTTTCTCGTCCTCACTGGCAGCATGCAGTCCGCCGTCATGCACCATACCCGCTGGACCGTGCTCGCCACCACCGGAGTCATCCTCACCGCGTCCTACATGCTGTGGATGATTCAGCGCGTCTTCTACGGCGACCTGAACTTCAATACCGCCGACGTCGCCGCACCCGACCTCGACGCCCGCGAACACCTCGCTCTCTGGCCTATGGTCGCCCTCATGCTCGCAATGGGAGTCGCATCGCCCCTCTGGATGCGGGCCATCGACACCGCCGGCACCGGACTCGCAGACGGAGCCGCCGCAACCGCGCCTCTGCCCTCACAAACCCTCTACACCAATCCCGCAACGGAGGCCACAAAGTAAATGTCCACCAACACTGTGGCCCTGTTGCCCGAACTCATCCTCACCCTCGCCGGCGTGCTCATCATGCTCGCCGAGCCGTGCCTCAAACCAACATCCAGCCGCAAGCCCCTCGGCTGGATCGCCGTCGCAGGCACGGTAGGCTCGCTCGTCGCTGCGTGGTACCAGGTCTCGCTCGGCGTTACGATTCACGCCTTTTCCAACACCATCCAGGTTGACGCTTTCTCCGTCCTCTTCCACTACGTCATCGGAGCCGTCCTTCTCGTCACCCTGCTCGGCTCGCTCGATTATTTCGAAGGCTATGCCAGCCACGCGGGCGAGTATTTCGCTCTGCTCTGCTTCGGCTCTGTCGGCATGATGCTCATGGCCAGTTCCGTCGAGCTCCTCATGGTCTTCATCGGACTCGAAATCTCCTCCATCTCCACCTACATCCTCTGTGGATTCCGCAAAGGCCACGCCACCGGCAGCGAATCGTCCATCAAATATTTCCTCCTCGGCTCCTTCGCCACCGCCTTCTTCCTCTACGGCGTCGCGCTGGCCTTCGGAGCCACCGGTTCCACCAACCTCTACGCCATCGCCCACGGTCTAGAAACGACCACCACGCCAGCTCTCGCATTCACCGCCCTCGGTCTCATCCTCATCGGCCTCGGCTTCAAGGTCTCCGCCGCGCCCTTCCACGTCTGGACTCCCGATGTCTACCAGGGCGCACCTGCACCCGTCGTCGGCC
The DNA here is from genome assembly GCA_963841335.1 of uncultured Acidobacteriaceae bacterium. Classification (GTDB taxonomy): domain Bacteria; phylum Acidobacteriota; class Terriglobia; order Terriglobales; family Acidobacteriaceae; genus Edaphobacter. Next base: position 1,545,816 of record CAWJCF010000002.1, read on the forward strand.
TGATGTCCACCGCACCCAAAGTCGCCGCCTTCGCCGTTCTGTTGCGGATCACCTTCACAGGTTTCCCGACCTACCAGCACCGTTGGACCATCCTGATGTGGGTTCTCGCAGCCCTTTCGATGACCATCGGGAATCTGGGTGCTCTTGCGCAGCGCGACGTAAAGCGCATGCTCGCCTACTCGTCGATCGCCAATGCCGGGTATCTCCTGGTCGCCTTCACCGCCTTCCCGTTCGACGGTATCGCCGCCGCCTGCTTCTACGCGGCAACGTACTCCGCCATGAACGTCGGGGCCTTCGCCGTCATCACCCAGATCGCCGGCTATGACGAGCGCGCCCGCACCCTCGACGACTTCACCGGCCTCGGCCAGAAGCGCCCCATCCTCGCCGCGCTCCTCTGCTTCTTCCTGCTCTCACTCATCGGAATCCCCTTCACCGGCGGCTTCTTCGGCAAGTTCTATGTCTTCTCTGCCGCCATCCATGGAGGCCACGTCTGGCTCGCCGTCATCGGCCTGCTTAACAGCGGTATCGCATGCTTCTACTATCTCCGCCTGCTCGCCGCCGTCTACACCAAACCCGGCTCCGAAGGCGCCCGCCTCGACCGCCTCCGTCCGGTCAGCGTTTCCGCCGCTATCGGCCTCGCCTTGGCCGCCGCCGCGACCCTAGTCCTCGGCATTCTCCCGGATGGCGCCGTCCACTTCGCCGAGTACGCAAGCCACTCCACTCTAATCGAGCAAGCCCGGCAGGAGTGCGCCGCTGACCCCAAAGACTGTCACATCCAACTACAGTTCGACGTCCACTAGTCCCGACTCTTCTTCGATACCTGCTCGCGATTGCAGGGGACAACTCCCGCGTTCCTTGTGTATTCTTCGTTCCACAAACCAAGCCGGACGCACGAAACGCACTTGACGGTCGGCGGGCCCCTCTCGATCCAGTAGAGCAGAGGAAGGGATCACCCATTGATTGAACTTCGCACCATCCACATCACGGCCGCCATCTACGCCTGCCTCTGCTTGTACATGCTTTTGATCCACCGGAGCACTCCGGGCCTCCGCGGAGTTCAACAGATCATCTACGGATACGCCGCCTTTGCAGCAGGCTTGGAGCTGCTCGCGCTACGCGGCCACATTCCTGACTTCCTTTCCGTCACTGTCGCCAACAGCCTTCTCATCCTCATCAACGTCTTTCTCTACTGGGGCATCGCGGAGCTGCTTCACCTGCGCCGGCCACAACGCTGGCTTCTCCTCGCCTCTGTCATTCCTACTGCGCTGATCAGCCTGTACACGAGCTACGTTCACCCCGACATCTCCGCTCGAATCATCGCCGTCAGTATCATCGCCGTCCTGCAATATTGCCTCATCGTGCATTTGCTCTATGGAGAAGGCCCCCGGCGTATCCACATGCCCCGTCGCGGCCTCGCGGCTCTCTTCACCCTCTACGCGTTTATCAATATTTATCGCGCCTGGGAGGCGCACCTGAACAATCCTCGCAGTCACCTTAGCAACGCACCCACGAGTATGGTTGCCTTCCTCACTCCGATCCTCATCGGGGTCATGACCGCTCTCGGCGTCATCTGGCTAGCGATGGCGCAGCTTCAACACGAGCTCGAGGCCCAGTCCCAGACCGACTCGCTCACCGGTCTGCTCAATCGCCGCGCGCTCGAGCAAATCGGCGCAGGCGCCATCGAAGATGCCCGACGCCGAAGCTCCGACCTCTCTCTCATTATCCTCGACCTCGACCGCTTCAAGGCCATCAACGACGAGCACGGCCATGACGGAGGCGATGCCGTCCTCTCCCACGCCGCGCGTTGCCTCCGCGACAACCTCCGCGAGATCGACCACATCGCCCGGCTCGGCGGCGAAGAGTTCGTCGCGGTCCTCCCCGGCGCGACCCACGCCCAGGCCGCCGAGATCGCCGAGAGCCTTCGCCACTGCCTGGCCACGCTCACCGTCGACCATCTCAGCCAGCAGATTCGCCTCTCCGCCAGCTTCGGCGTCGCTACCCTGCTCCCCACCGACACCACCTGGCTCGAGATACTGCGCCGCGGCGACCGTGCCCTTTACCTCGCCAAAGAACAAGGCCGCGACCGCGTAGCCGTCCTCTAAATCGGCCACGAAAACAGAAAGCCCCCGCAATCGCGGAGGCTTTCTGATCCAACAAACTACAAAGCAAGAACTAGGGCTGAACCTTCAGGAAGATGATAACGAAGGTGAACAGCGCCAGCGACTCGATGAACGCCAGACCAAGAATCAGGAAGATAAAGATTCCAGGACGTGCGCCCGGGTTGCGCGCCAGAGCTTCGGTCGCCGAAGCCGTCGCCTTACCCTGACCAAGACCGCAGAGACCCGCGGCGATGGCCATGCCGATACCGGCGCCGATCGAGACATACCAGTGGCTCGTATCTCCGCCCGTGGTCTGCGCAAAGGCCGGCGTTGCGAGCAGCATCGCGGCCAACGACATAAACAGATATTGCAGCTTCTTCATCGTGTTGCTCCTGCCTCCGTCAGATACGCCGCCAGTGGGTGGTTGATGCTCACCGTGCTGGCACCCTCACGCTATGCGGCGTTGTTGCATACCGCGAAGAGGAGGCCCTCCGCAGCAAACTTGATAAATCGGTAGCCCAGGACTGGTAGCCCAATGCTTTAGCTTTGGGTCTCCCTGGGTGATGCGAAGCATCAATGGTCGTGCGCCACCGCGAGCGACAGATAAATCGCCGCCAGCAGGAAGAACACATAAGCCTGCACCACAGCCACGCCAAGGTGCAGTCCCAGAAAGATCAGCGGAATTCCAATGGGCACCAGCGAGAAGAACGCCAGTGTCACCAGGTCTCCGGCGAACATATTCGCGTAAAGTCGAACCGTCAGCGAGAGCACGCGCGCAAGGTGCGAGATGATCTCAATCGGCAGCAGCAGCGGATACAACCACCACACCGGCCCCAGGAACTGCTTGACGTAGGCGAAGCCGTTCTCCCGTACGCCGTGGTAGTGGTAATAGAGAAACGTAACCAGCGCGAACCCCAGCGGCACCACAGGATTCGCAGTCGGTGACTCCAGCCCCGGAACCAGTCCCATCAGGTTCGCCAACAGGATGAACAGCACCAGCACTGTCAGATAGCTGACGAATCGCTCGTAGCCATGCCCGATGATCGATTCACCCTGTTCGGAGACAAATTCATTCGTCATCTCGGCCAGGTGCTGCACTGCAGCGGGCTTTTCCACACTCAGCGTTAGCCGCACCGCGATGAAGTAACCGAGGAGCACCGCAAACACCAGCAGCTCCATCGCAAACGCGTTCGTAATTGGCGCCTCAGGCGACGCAGGGTGCACATGCAGAGCGTTCAGAAACGCCGTCACCGGCGCAGCGAAGTGCTCATTCAAAAATCTGGTCAACAGTAACTGTGTCGGCATATAAAAAAATCGAAGAAATCTTTGTTTTTGTTTTGCTTCTAACAACCCGTCCGGCTTAAACCGTCCACGCCTTCATCAGCCTCAAACCCTCGACTGTCAGGGCAAACACACCCAGAGCGAGGCCAGCGGCAAGCGCGTAGACCGAACCATTCAGTACCTTAAGGCTAACATAAAGCAGCACCACGGTCAGCCCCAGCCGCAGGAAGAAACCCAGCAAAACCATCGTCAGCGGACGCGCCTTTTCGCCGCCATCCATTCGGACCATCACCGCCGTCATCAGCCGCAGCCACTCCCACAACCCGGACCCCGAAATCACCGCTCCCACCAGGAGCAGCACAGCACTCTGCCACCCCATCTTCCACCAAATCAGCGGAGCCGCAACAACGGTAATGATCGTAAGCAAACGCAGCGCGCTCCAGATCGTCCGTTTGAAGTCCGCATCGGTAAAGCTCTCCATCGCCCTCACAAAACCATCCTCTGCCGCACTCACGAGCGGTCGTTCTTCAAATATCGCGACGCCGTCCGAAAGATCTGCACAAATCCACCCAGCGCGCCCAGCAGAATCCCTGCAATCGCAATCCATCCCGTATGAAAGTGCTTATCCAGCCAACTCCCCACCAGCCAGCCAATCAAGCACCCCGCCGGCAGCGCAAGCGCCAGCTGAACCATCGACTCAGCCTTCACCAACTCGCCCAACGGGCCTTTGCCGCCGGTCTTCCCCGCTCCATCGTCCGCCATAGCAGCACCATTACATCATGCGGGAAGCCACTCCGTCCGCGCCTTTCTCGATTTGGCGCCATCGGCCTGAATCGGTGTTAAGTCTTCCACCATCCGCATCGCACGACCCATCGCTATACTAAAAATTCAACCAAATCCATCCGAGGAACCGCCGTGTACGAGTCCGAGTTCGAGAAAAACCTCTATCAGCAGCGCCGCGACAAGCTCCAGCAGATCGCCGCCCTCGGCCACGCCACCTACCCCAACAGCTACTCCTTCACCCACACCATCCCCGAGCTCCGCGCCGCCTACGACTACCTCACCGCCGAGCAGCTCGAATCCGCCCCCACGCCCATCACCGTCTCCATCGCCGGCCGCATCATGGCTATCCGTGTCCAGGGCAAGGCAGGATTCGCGCAGCTCCAGCAGGGTGGCAAACGCTTCCAGATCTACGTCCGCAAAGACGACGCCGGCGACGAAGCCTTCGCGCTTTACAAACTCCTCGACCTCGGCGATCACATCGGCGTCCGCGGCCATCTCTTCCGCACCAGGACCGGCGAGCTCACCATCCACGTTGGTCCCGTCGATAGCAAACCCGCCCTTTCCTTCCTCACCAAGGCCATGCTGGCGCTGCCAGACAAGTACCACGGCCTCGAAGACACCGAGCTCCGCTACCGCCAGCGCTACGTCGACCTCTTCATGAACACCGGCGCGGCCAAGCCAGCTGCAGCGCCCGCCAGCACCACCCCTTCAACCGCCAGCGAAAACGCTGCCACTGATAAAGATGCCGTCATCCTGAGCGAAGCGAAGGATCCCCAGCATCTCGCAAGAAGTGCCACACCCTTCCATCGACCCCGAACCCGAAACTCCAAACGTCCGCGAGGTCTTCGTCAAACGCGCCACCGTCCTGCGCGCCATCCGAAAATTCTTCGACGCCCGCGGCTACCTCGAAGTCGAAACCCCGATGATGCACCAGATCGCGGGAGGCGCCGCCGCGCAGCCCTTCACCACGCACCACAACGCGCTCGACCTCGACCTCTTCCTCCGCATCGCCCCCGAGCTTTACCTCAAGCGCCTCGTCGTCGGAGGCCTCGACCGCGTCTACGAGATCAACCGCAACTTCCGCAACGAGGGCATCAGCACCAAACACAACCCCGAGTTCACTATGCTCGAGTTCTACCAGGCCTACGCAAACTACCACGACCTGATGAAGCTCACCGAAGAACTCATCATCTACGTCGCAAGAGAAGTCAACGGCACCACCATCACCCACTTCAACGGCGACGAGATTGATCTAAGCAAGTGGCACCGCTATTCCATGCGCGAAGCCATTATCAAGTTTTGGCCAGAAGAGCTAAAGACAAAGCCTAACGGGGATAGGTTCGATTCCGCTGTGAATTTCGCGGAATTCCTCAAGGCCGCGCGAAAAGAACTAATTGACTGCGTCGGGCGGATTGAACCGTTCTTTTCGAACAAAGAAGGACGAGTTTTTGGTGACACGTTGCACCAAGCAATCGCGGCTGTTTCGTCGGACAACTCCTATCCAGGTAAAGCAGTCGCAGTTCTTTTCGAAGCGTTTAGCCGAACCACACCTCATCCAGCCCACCATCATCTACGACTTCCCCCTCGCCGTCTCGCCCTCTCTCCAAGAAAAAACCCGACGAGCCCGACTGGGTCGAGCGTTTCGAGTTCTACATCGGCGGCTTCGAGGTCGGCAACGCCTTCTCCGAGCTCAACGACCCCGACGACCAGCGCGCCCGCTTCGAAGCCCAGCTCGCAGAAAAAGATCGCGGCGACAAAGAAGCCATGGACATGGACGAGGACTACGTCCGCGCCCTCGGCTACGGCCTTCCCCCTACCGCAGGCGAAGGCATCGGCATCGATCGCCTCACCATGCTCCTCACCGACTCCAAATCGATCCGCGACGTCATCCTCTTCCCGCTCATGCGCCCGCACCAGAAATCTGCCGAGCAACTCGCCGCCAAAGACGCCCAGCCGCACGGAGAGTCAATCGAATAGCATCAACTACGGGCGCCCACGCGTCATACCTGTGACAAACGCTGTATCCTGAAAACTGTGGCCACCTCCGCGACAACCGATCGCATTCTCGCCCCCGCGAGATCCCACTCGCTCCTGAGCGACTACGCCACGCTCTTCAAAGTCCGCATCTCCCTGATGGTCATCATCACGGCGGGAGCCGGCTACTATCTCGGCAGCCTCCAGAGCGGCATCAGCCCCTTCCACGCCGGCATGCTCCAAGCCCTCTTCGGCATCGCGGTCGTCACATGCGGCTCCAGCGCCCTCAACCAGGCCATCGAGCGCCACACCGACAGCCTCATGCGCCGCACCGCCGACCGTCCCATGGCCGCCGGCCGCATCTCCCTCACCCACGGCCTCGTCCTCGGTTTCGCGGCAACGTTCCTCGGCTCGCTCTACCTCGCCTACACAACCAACCTGCTCACCGGAACCCTCACGCTCCTCACCGCCATCGGCTACGTCGCCATCTACACGCCGCTCAAGCGCATCACCACGCTGAACACCTTCATCGGAGCCTTCCCCGGCGCGCTCCCGCCACTCCTCGGCTGGACTGCCGCACGCGGCATCATCGAGTGGCCCGGCGTCGCTCTCTTCGCCATCCTCTTCATCTGGCAATTCCCACACTTCATGGCGATCGGCTGGATGTACCGCGAAGACTACGCGCGCGGCGGCATCCGCCTCACCGCCACCCAGCCCGACACCCGCCACGCCGCGCAAAGCTCTGCAATCCAGGCCCTCTTCTACGCCGTCCTCATGATCCCCGCGAGCCTCTCGCTCAGCTATCTCCACGTCACCGGCTTACCGTACACGATCGTCGCCTCGCTGCTCGGCCTCTGGTATCTCTACGCAACCATCCGCTTCGCCCGCGGCACCTCCGGCGCACCGGAAAACAACGCCTCCGCACGCAATCTCCTCAAAGTCTCCGTCATCTACCTGCCGCTGCTCCTGCTCGCCATGATCCTCAATGCGCAAGGCCGCCTGCTCTTCTGAAAACTGACAAACTTACTCACCCATCAAGGACCCAATGCCCGCACCGCTCACATACGACAGCCCGAACTACCGCACGCCACCTTCCGTCATCGCCGCCATCATCGGCATCAGCGCCGTCGCATCGCTCTTCCTAGCATGGCTCGTCTACTATCACCCGCCGGTCGACGTCGCCGGAACACATCTCGCCTTCCTTCCAGCGCTCGACGCCGTCCTCAACGCCCTCTGCGCCGTCTTCCTCGTCATCGGCTACCGCTACATCCGCAGCCGTCAGATCACCAAACACCGCAACAGCATGTTCGGCGCCTTCGTCGTCTCCAGCGTCTTCCTCGTCGCCTACGTCGTCAACCACATCCTCCACGGCGACATGCTCTTCCCCAGGGCCTACCCCACCGCGCGCTTCATCTACCTCTGGATTCTCCTCACCCCGCACATCCTTCTGGCGGTCATCTGCCTGCCGATGATCCTCATCACCTTCTTCCTCTCGCTCACCGGCCGCTTCCCCGCCCACAAAAAACTCGCACGTTGGACCTACCCCATCTGGCTCTACGTCTCGGTCTCCGGAGTCATCGTCTACGCCATGCTCGCCGCCTACCGCTAAGCAAACTCGTCCCTAGACCCTAGCCCCTATGCAGCCAGACACCCGCAAAATCCTCCGCACCGGCCTCCTCATCTTCACCACCGGAGCCATCGCAGCCGCGCTGATCTTCACCAGCTTTGGAGGCATCACCCGCCGTCAGGGTCCGCACACCAACCTAGGCTGGCTCGCGCTCATGGTCGCCATGGGATGCTTGCCCACGGGCTTTGTCACCCTGCTGCTCGCCGCCGTCAAGCTCATCGGCGACCGCCGCCGCTAACCCTCTATCCCGCCCCTCCACAGTCCTCAATCTGCTATCCTCATCCTTCAAAACCGCAATAAACCGGAGCAATTTCAAATGGCAAAAGGTGTCAACAAAGTATTTCTCCTTGGTAACGTCGGCAAAGACCCCGAAATCCGTTCCACCGCAGGCGGCATGACCGTCGCCAGCTTCTCCCTCGCCACAGCCGACCGGCAAAAAGACGCCCAGGGCAACTGGGCCGACAAGACCGAGTGGCACAATATCGTCTGCTTCCAGCGCACCGCTGAGGTCGTCCGCGACTACGTCAAAAAAGGCACGCAGCTCCTGATCGAAGGCAAGATCCAGACCCGTTCCTGGGATGACAAGACCAGTGGAGAAAAGAAATACAAGACTGAAATCCTCTGCAACGAACTCACCCTTCTGGGCGGCAAACCTGGCGGTGAAGGCGCCACTTCCGGTGGCTACTCCAAATCCAACACCTCCAGCTTCGACCAGCGTCCCGCCGCCAACCAGGCCGACTACGCAGACGTAGGCATCACCGACGACGACATTCCCTTCTAGGTCGAACGCCGTCTAAAAAGCATTCATCCTCGGCTGAACCCACAAGGTTCGGCCGAGATTTTTTGGCGTCGAACGGTTTCATCAAACATATGACGACCACCTGACAGCGTACTGACAATTTCGCTCTCCTGACTCTCTACTCTTCCTCTTGAGCCGGACAAATCCCTGTCCGGAAGATGATCTGCACTGTGTGCAGAGAAGGAAAAGCGAGAGATCATGCAGAACGCAGTTGCCTCTACCGGCCCCATAGCAAATCGCCCCACTACCGCAAATCGTTCCTTGTTCCGGCATTTCAAGAGCAACTTCAAGACACTCCTCCTCATCGGAGCATCGTCCCTCAGCGCAGTCGCCAACGCACAGACGGCGGGCAGCTACCTGGCAACAAACCTCATCTCCGACGGCTCGGTCGCCGCTGCCGTCACTGACCCTCAGTTCATCAATCCGTGGGGCGTCTCCATCGGGCCCGCCTTCTGGATCAACACGCAATCCACCGGCCTCAACTACGTCGCCACCGCTACCGGAACCATTCCCTTCAAGGTCGTCATCCCCACAGCAGCAGGCACCGGGACCGGTACGCCAACAGGAACAGTCTTCACCGGTACAGCTTCTGGCTTCAAGCTGCCCGATGGGTCCGCGGCCATGTTTCTCTTCTCCACACTCGATGGCACCATCAGCGGCTGGAACGGTGCTCTCGGCACCAATAACAGCGTCGCCCAGATCGCCATCAATAACAACGCCAACAACGCCGTCTACACCGACATGGCGCTCCTGACAAATTCCACCGGCACCTTCCTCCTTACGGCGAACTTCGGCGCAGGTAACGACGTCGAGGTCTACGACAGCAACTTCGCGGTCGCCCACCTCGCAGGCACGTTTACTGATCCCAACCTCCCGGCCAACTATGCTCCCTTCGCCGTACACACGCTCGGCAGCCAGGTCTTTGTCACCTACGCTCTGCGTGCTGTGAACCCCGCATCCACTCCCGGCCAGCCTGCCCCTTACGCGATCGCCAACTCACCGTCCACGCCCCGCGCTGCCGCCACCAGTTACTCCCAGACAGTCGGTGCAGGTAACGGTATCGTCGATGTCTTCGACACCAACGGCAACTTCGTCGCGCGCGCCGTCACGGGAGGCAATCTCAATGCTCCCTGGGGAGTAGCCATCGCCCCTGCCGGCTTCGGCATCTTCGGCGGCGACCTCCTCGTCGGTAACTTCGGTGACGGCATCATCAACGCCTACAACCCCACCACCTTCGCCTTCCAGGGACAGGTCACGGATGCCACCGGCAAAGCACTCTCCTACCCCTCGCTCTGGGAGATCGCCTTCGGCCAAAGCAACGCAACTCCGGCCGGAGCAGGCGATCCCAATACCCTTTACATAGCCGCCGGGCTTGCCGGCGAAGCGCACGGCCTGTTCGCCGCAATCGCCAACACCACCACCTCCACTGCGGCAGCAACCTTCGGCTTCAGCGCTTCCACTTCGGTTGCTACCGTTGCATCCGGCAGTTCCACCACCGCTACCATCAGCGTCGCACCCACCAACAGCTTCAGCGGCAACGTAACCCTCTCCTGCAGCGGTGCCGTCGGCATCACCTGTACCTTCTCTTCCAGCCAACTCACCGTGTCGCCCACGGCGGCAGCGACCAGCACCGTCACCATTCAGACAGCGGCCAACATGGCGCATGTCGAGAACCACCGCTCCGGGGCAAATAGCGCGGCCATCATCGCAATGGCGCTTCTTCTTCCCTTCGGGTCATTCCTCGCTTTCTCCCGCACAACAGGTAAAAGTGGCCAGTTGCGTTTGCTCGGACTGGTCGTGCTCCTGCTTGCCTCCAGCGGCCTGGCCGTTGGCTGCTCCAATTCCATGAGCCCGTCCTCGCCTGTCTCTTCCTCGCCCACTGTACCCGTCATCCCCGCGGGTGTTCAGAACGTCACCATTACTGCGACGTCCGGCAACATCACTCAAAACACAACAATCGCCCTCACGGTGCAATAAGACCAGTTCCTTCTCTCTCTTCGGCCGCCCGAAATCTCAGGGCGGCCTTTTTCTTTTCCATTTGGAGAAAGGAGCTCGTTGTTGCGAAGAATTCCAGTGTGCGTTTATCGTAGTAGTAGTCCGTCTATCGAACATATTGGTCGGCAGGCGGTACGGAAAGGGTCCCCGCATGAGCCTCACTCCCCGCCAGCCTCTCCCCGCTGCACCCCCCACTCCCCCGCCAGCCAGCCCGAAGCCCACTCCCGCCGCTGCGCTCGACGCCTTCACCGGCGACCCCAACTTCATGACCTCCCTCGCCCGCGGACTCGTCGTCATCCAGGCCTTCACCCAGCAGTCTCCGCAGATGACCATCTCCCAGCTCAGCATCAAGACCGGTCTCTCGCGCGCCGCCGTTCGCCGCTGTCTCTACACCCTCACCAAGCTCGGCTTCGCCGGTGCAGAAGACGGCACCCGCTACTCTCTCCGCCCGCGCATGCTCACGCTTTCGCACACCTACACCACCTCAAACACTCTCTCTACCGCGGCGCAACCAATCCTCGAGCGCATGTCCGCCACCCTCCGCGAGTCCTTCTCCGTCGCCACGCTCGACGGCGAAGACATCGTCTACATCGCCCGCACCCAGGTCAACCGCGTCATGGCCGTCGATCTCCACATCGGCAGCCGCCTGCCCGCGTACTGCACCAGCATGGGCCGCATCCTCCTCGCCTATCTCCCGCCGGAGCAACTCGAGCAGTACCTCACCAAGGTCAATCTCATCCCCCATACCACTCGCACCATTACCTCGATCGAAAAACTCCGCCTCGCTCTGCGCAACGTCCGTCGCAACGGCTACGCCCTCTGCGATCAGGAGTACGAGGTCGGCCTCCGCTCTCTCGCCGTCCCCGTTTACTCCACCTCGGGCCGAGTCGTCGCCACGCTCAACCTCAGCGGCAACGCCCCGCGCCTCTCCGTCATCGAGATGCAGAGCCGCTTTCTCACCCCGCTTCGCAATGCCGCCAACGAACTCAGCGCCTTCCTTAACTAGACCGGCGTTCTATCTACTTCAAAATTGTCATCCTGAGCGAAGTTGCTCGCGCTTTTGCGAGCAACGCAGTCGAAGGACCTGCGGTTGTCTGTTTATTGTTCGACTAGGCCGGTGCCTCGCATCGCACAAACGAAACACCCACACCCGTCTCAACCGTAATTGCGCCGCTTCCCACCGGCACCACCACAGCCTGCCCTGGAATCAGCTCTACCTCGCCATCCGCTGCAATTACGACCCCGCTTCCCGATAGAGCCACGAGACACCCCGGTCCTGCGAACGAAACGACTGTTTCTTTAGCCTTTCCAAGCTCAAACCGATCCACCACAAAATACTTCTGCTCAACCAGCCGCGTAAACCCATCCATTACTCTCGGCGCAACCTTCCCCGCCGCAGTCTTAGCCTTCATCACCTGCAGGCCTTTCTCCAGATGCAATTCCCGCGGCCGCCCATAGTCATACAACCGATACGTCACGTCGCTCGTCTGCTGCGTCTCCAGCAACACAACCCCCGGGCCAATCGCATGCACCGTCCCCGCATCGACAAACAACATATCCCCCGCTGAAACCGGCACCCACTCCAACAACTCTTCCATCGTGCCGTCCGCGACCGAAGCCCTCATCACCGCTGCATCCACACCCGGCTTCAGCCCCAACGCCACCGCCGCGCCGGGCTCCGCCTCCAGCACATACCAGCACTCCGTCTTGCCGCGAGTCTCCCCGAGCTTCTGCGCCCACGCATCGTCCGGATGCACCTGCACCGAAAGCTTCTCCGCCGGAAACAGCAGCTTCACCAGCAGCGGAAACTCCCCACCCATCTCCCCCGCAACTGACGCAAGCGTACGCCCCGCCAGCTCACCCGTTTCGATCACGCACTGCGGCCCGGTCAGCCACGCCTCGCCCACGCGCTCCGTCGTTCCCGTCTCCGCATACCAGGGGCGCAGATCCAGCTTCCCCCAAACCCGCTCACTGAACCAAGGCTTCAACCGAAACGGCGCAACTCCCATCCTCACTCCTTCAAAAAACCTACACTCCAGCATAAGCCGCGGTCGATTTCCTGGCTCCTATTCCTTGCCCCTTGCATTCGTGCCAGCTGGAATTCACCTGCGTTTTCAACTCCGTAACCCTATCAACTAACACCTTCGTGGAGCATTACAAAAGTCTTACACCACGTTTCTTTGCTCCCTGTTAACGTCGATATCAGGCAGTAGGAAACAAAAAGGAAGAAGCGAACCCCATGACTCCCGTAGGCACCATTCAAGAAGCTCCAGTCAAGACCGCGCCGAAGCTCGCCGAAGTCGTCCCCGCAGTCGCCGAGGTCTCCCAGAAGATCAAGCAGGACCTCCGCATGGGCCGCGAGCACCAGCAGGGCCGCATCAACTGGATCACCACCATCGCCATGGGCATCTTTCACGTCGGAGCGATCGCCGCGCTCTTCTTCTTCTCCTGGAAGAACCTCGCCGCCTTCATCATCACCTACTTCTTCGCCATCAACGTCGGCATCGGCATGGCCTATCATCGCCTGCTCACGCACCGCGGCTACAAGACCCCCAAGTGGGTCGAGTACTTCGTCACTATGTGCGGCACCCTCGCGCTTGAAGGTGGCCCGATCTTCTGGGTAGCCACACACCGCGTCCATCATCAGAACTCCGACCACGAAGGTGACCCCCACACTCCGCATGACGGCACCTGGTGGGCTCACGCCGGCTGGATTCTCTCCGGCCGCGCTCTGCACTCCGAAACCGCACTCCTCGGCCGCTACGCCCCCGACCTCACCAAGGATCCCGTCCACGTCTGGCTCAGCAAATATCACTGGATTCCCCTGGTCGTCAGCGGCCTCATCCAGGTCGCTCTCGGTGCAGCCCTCGCACCCGCCGGCCATCACTTCGTCGGAGCCCTCGGCATGGTCCTCTGGGGAACCTTCCTTCGCGTCACCGTAGGCCTCCACGCCACCTGGCTCGTCAACTCTGCGACGCATCTCTGGGGCAAGCGCCGCTTCGAAACCAAGGACGACTCCCGCAACAACTGGTGGGTCGCTCTCCTCACTGGCGGCGAAGGCTGGCACAACAACCACCACGCCCATCCCGTCAGCGCGCGCCACGGACTCGCCTGGTACGAGCTCGACATCAACTACTACGGCATCTGGTTCCTCTCCAAAATCGGCCTCGCCGAACGCATCCAGATCGCCAAGTACGACACCAAGAACCCCAAGCCAGCCGGCGTTCTCTAACCGACATCCTTTGCAACACCCAATGGCCGTCTCTTCGGAGGCGGCCATCTGCTTTTGCATCATGCCCAAACTCGACAGGCAACCCACACCGAATTATCCTCATCCTGCCTAACAAGCAATCCTCATCGGGCCCTGCACCATCGACACTCTTGAACCGGAAAGAGGCAAGATGACGCGCACCGCCAATCTTCTTTCGATCGCCGCCATCCTTTTCGCAGCCGCCGTCGCGCTCCCCCGGCACGCATCCGCACAACCCGGCTATGGCCAGCAGCGCATCACCTGCTCCTCCAACGACGGCAAACGAAACTGGTGCGCCATCGGCAACAGCCGCGACGCTCAACTCGTCCGGCAGATCAGCGGATCACCCTGCGTGCGCAACCAGACATGGGGTATCGACAACCGCGGACTCTGGGTCGACCGCGGCTGCCGCGCCGACTTCACCTTCAGCACTGGCCCTCCTCCCCGTCCACCACAGCAAACGGTCAACTGCTCCTCAAACAATGGCAAACGAAACTGGTGCGGCCCCGCCCGCGACGCACGGCTCGTACGTCAGATCAGCGGCTCTCCCTGCATCCAGGGCCAAACCTGGGGCATCGACAACCGCGGTCTCTGGGTCGACAATGGCTGCCGCGCCGACTTCGCAATTGTCGCCGGCCACGGCCCCCCACCAGGCCCGCCCCCACCGCAGCTGATCACCTGCTCCTCAAATAACGGCAAACGAAATTGGTGTGACACCGGTGGCCGCCGCAACATCCAACTCAATCGTCAGATCAGCGGCTCTCCCTGCATCCAGGGCCAAACCTGGGGCATCGACAACCGCGGCCTCTGGGTCGACAATGGCTGCCGCGCCGAGTTCCGCGTCCGCTAATCCACAAAATACGTAGGGGCCACTTCCAGCGAAGCGGCCCCTGCGTATTTCATTTAACAAGCCTCAAACCTTCGGAGAAAAATCCGTCAGCGTCATAAACGTAATGTCGTGCTTCTCGACAAACGCCCCATTCGCCTCCGACTCCGCCTTCAGCTTCACCCACTCCGGATCCTTGCTGAACTTCGCCCAACTCTCCGTCGCCGCCGCACGGCTCTTATGCCGCAGCATGTAGATCAGCGCGTTCCCCTTCAAAGGATCGTCATCCGGAGTCCAGTACCCCACGCCATGCATCCCGCACCGCGCGAAGATTGCGGTCTCCCCCTCGCGAAACCGCTTCAGCAACGGCTCCAGCTTCCCAGGATACGTGTGATAAATCCGCAGCTCGTACACCGGACCGCCCTCATCCGCTGTACTCTGAGCCTCGGCCTCGGCAGCCGATGCCATCATGATAGCCGCTCCCATCCCTTGCAACACCTCACGTCGATTCATACGCTCTCCTCCGTCCTTTAAATCAAGTTCCCGGCTGCCGATAGTGCGCACCAGCCGCAAACACCCGTTCCGCTCCGCGGGGATCCTTCTCCACGCGCGTTTCGTTATCGAAGATCATCGTATTCCTATCCTTCAAATCGTAGCTCGGCCAATGCGGCACATCCTTGCAATTCGGATCCCCCGTCTTCGCAAACGCAATCAGCATCTCCGACATCCGCTTAGCCAAAGGCTGCGCCGCAGCCTGCTCCTCCTCACTCGCCCCACACATCCCTGGAGCCAGCGCCACATTATCAAACACAAACGGCAGATCGATCGTATGGATCGCCCAGTGCCCCGCAAACGGCACCTGCCAATCCATTCGATAAACCCACGTATGCGGCTGACTCCGCGCATCCGCCGCTCGCCGATCCGCCTCAATCACTTGCCCAGGCCAAGCCCGAAACGCCACCGCAGCTGCCACCACCACATGCGCCGCATCCCGCTCCGGATAAATCTCCCGATACCGCCGAATAATCTCCTCCGGCGTATAAGACCCCAAATACTGCCCCACGCTATTCTTCAAAGCCTCCGGAGCCTGCTCCCAGGTCAACACCCCCGTCCGGCCCGCAGCCGAAGTCACCGTCTCATCATGCGTATTCGCCAGAATCATCGGCACCCCCGCCGAAATCGCCGGCGCATCCGGGTCAAACGGGTTCCGCGGCAACACCCCACCATCCATCACCGGCAGCCAAGCCGAACTCACCCGCGCAGCCTCCTGAATCTTCTCCATCGGCAGCGTTTGTAACGCATCAAGCTGGTCATACTTCACCCCCAGCTTATCTGAGATGGAGAAAGAGGCTTCCCAGTATTCTAATGCTTGTAAGCATGTAAAATATATTCCTAGAATCACTGTAAGAGTGAGGCTAGATATGGCCTGCGAGAGATTTCTGTTAATTAAACTATGGTGGGTTCAGGTTACAGTGATTCCTGATGATAGAAGAATAATAGTGTTTAGTAGGGGGACTTGAATTGGGTTAAATACTTCAATATTTATTGGGGGTCATAGCACTCCTACTTCAATATTTGGGGATAGACTAGAGTGAAAAAATGCTCAGAAGAATGAAAAGAAAAATATTACTTCAGAAGTAATAAATAGGATTATTCCTCATCGTAATCCTCTTACAACACAAGCAGAGTGGAGGCCTTGGGAGGTTCCCTCTCGAGAGATGTCTCGTCATCATTGAAATGAGGTAATTGATATTAGTACTATTCCTAGTAGGAATAGGTCTATTGAAAAAGTGTGAAATCATTTTGCGATTCCTGAGGTTAGACCTAAGGCTCCGATTGCTGCTGTAATAGGTCATGGTCTTATGTCTACTATATGAAATTGATGAGAGGATTTAATTATCATTAATGTGACACTTCACTAGAGTATAATGTGCTTAAAACAGCAAATACGTATGATTGGATTAAGGCTACGGCGGATTCAAGGGTGAGAAGAGCTATTTGAATCCCAATTAGAGCAGATAGAAGGCTTGGCCCGACTCTTGCGGTTTGGTTTCCTAGTAGAGTTATTAATAGATGTCCTGCAATTATGTTAGCTGATAACCGAACTGCTAAGGTTCCGGGACGAATCACATTTCTGATGGTTTCGATCAGCACCATAAATGGTATAAGGGGACCTGGAGTTCCTTGAGGAATTAAATGAGAGAATATATGATTTGTGTTAATAATTCATCCATGGAGTATAAATCTTATTCATAGAGGGAGGGAAAGGGAAAGTCTTATTCTCAGGTGTCTCGAAGAGGTGAAGAGATAAGGAAAAAGTCCTAAAAAGTTGTTCATCAGGATTAATCCTAAGACAGAGACGAATAAGAATTGAGTTCTTTTAATTTTTCTTCTGCCTAGAAGGGATTTGAATTCGTTTGAGATTGATGCTTGTAAAGTTTTTAGGGTTCATATGAGACGGTTGCTTTTTAAAAATAAAGGTGAAGAGATTATTAAAAGGAATATTAAGGATCTTATTCAATTTAAGGAAGTTTTAAAAGAGGTTGAAGGGTCGAATACAGAAAATAGATTGCTTATCATTTTCAATTTTTTTTTGTGGTGGGTTTTATTGAGTTGGAGGTTGTTAAGGTTGAAGGTATTGGGGCAAAAAAATAGAATTTTCTTCTTAGAATTAGGGTTAGAAGAATAAAGAAAATGAAGATGAGGGACCACGCCGATGGAAATATTTGAGGGATAAAGAAATACTTTGGAAGTTTTTAATAAATGACATTTATTTATTTTAATTATAAATTAATTTCTTCATTAAAATCGTAGGGACGATATAAAATGGTTTAAGAGACCATCACTTTGATCAGCCATTTAATGAATAATTTTTAATTCATTTAATAAAATGTTTTAATGAGATAGATTCAATTATAATTGGTATGAATCTGTGGTTTGCTCCGCAGATTTCTGAGCATTGACCAAAAAGTTGGCCGGGGGTGTTAATTAGGAATCTAGTTTGGTTGATTCGGCCAGGAGTAGCATCAGCTTTTACCCCCAGAGATGGGATAGTTCAGCTATGAATTACATCAGTTCTAGAGATTAAATTTCGGACTATTGAGTTTATTGGAATAGGAGTAGAGTTATCTACGTTTAATAGACGTACTTTTTTTAATGATTCTTCTTGAGGGGTTATATATGAGTCAAATTCAATATTTTTAAAGTCAGAATACTCATAGGATCAGTATCATTGATGACCTATTGTTTTAAGGGTGATTCTAGGATTGAATGTTTCATCTATTAGGTATAACAGGCGAATTGACGGAAGGCCAATGAAAATTAGAATTACTGAGGGGGCAATAGTTCAGAATAGTTCTAATTCATGTGATTCTAATATAAATTGATCGATTGATGGAAAAATGAAAGTATCGATAAGGTTTATACTGACGAGGGTCAGAATAATAATGACTATTATTATCGCGTGGTCATGGAAGAATCTCAATTGTTCTATAATTGGAGATGAGGCATTTTGAAAGTTTAATGCATGGGGGGTTGGAATTTCTAAAGAATAAAATTATGTTCAGCTCTTAAGGCTGTTGCACTTTGTCTGCCACATTAGAAATTATTTGTTAATGTAAGTTCAGAGTATGTGTGATCAGAGGGTGGTAAAGTGTGTATTCATTCAATTGAAGACTGAGAATTGAAGTCAAGTGAATTGAGATTAAAATTTCTAAACCCAGAGAATAAAATATATACGAAAATGAATACAGCTAAGGTAGAGATTAGGCTTCCTATGGTTGAAACGGTGTTTCAGCATATGAAAGCATCTGGGTAGTCGGAGTATCGACGGGGTATTCCGTTTAATCCCAAAAAATGTTGTGGAAAGAAAGTTAAGTTTACACCAAGGAATATTAAATAAAATTGTAGTTTTAAATGGCTTGGGTTTAGTGAGATTCCTGTAATTAAAGGAATTCAGTGAACTAGTCCTCCTATAATGGCAAATACAGCTCCTATTGATAAGACGTAGTGAAAATGAGCTACTACGTAATAAGTATCATGGAGAACAATATCAAGCGAGGAATTAGCAAGAATAATCCCAGTTAGGCCTCCTAAAGTGAAAAGAAAAATAAATCCGATGGCTCATAAGAGAGCAGGAGTAAAATTGATGTTTGAGCCTTGAAGAGTTGCTATTCAGCTAAAGATTTTTACACCTGTGGGGATGGCAATAATTATTGTTGCGGCCGTGAAATACGCTCGAGTATCTACATCTATTCCGACTGTAAACATATGATGTGCTCACACAATAAATCCTAGAATTCCAATTGCTGATATTGCATAGATTATTCCTAGTTGTCCAAAGGTTTGTTTTTTACCTCTTTCATGGGCTACAATATGAGAGATTATACCAAACCCAGGTAGAATTAAAATGTAGACTTCTGGGTGTCCAAAGAACCAGAATAAATGTTGATATAGAATAGGGTCACCACCCCCAGCAGGGTCAAAAAATGAAGTATTAATGTTACGATCTGTGAGGAGTATGGTGATAGCTCCCGCTAGAACCGGTAAGGAAAGTAGGAGGAGAATTGCGGTTAAAAACACTGATCAGACAAAAAGAGGGAGACGATCTCAGGTTATACCGGGAGTTCGTATATTGATGATAGTGGAAGATAAAATTGATTGCTCCAAGGATAGATGATACACCAGCTAGATGAAGACTAAAAATTGTTAGATCTACTGAAGCACCAGAGTGGGCCGTTGCTCTTGCTAGCGGGGGGTATACAGTTCATCCTGTTCCAGATCCTCTTTCTACAAGGCCTCTTAATAAAAGTAATGTGAGTGATGGGGGCAGGAGTCAGAATCTTATATTATTTATTCGGGGAAAAGCTATATCAGGAGCTACCGATTATTAGGGGTACTAATCAATTTCCAAACCCCCCAATTATGATTGGTATGACTATAAAAAAAATTATGACAAAAGCATGTGAAGTAACCAAGAACATTAGAAGATTTGGTCGTCTCCTAGGAAGCTTCCTAGGTGTCCTAATTCTAATCGAATGAGAACACTAAATGCTGTTCCTACTATAGCTGCTCAGAAACCAAAAATGAAATATAAAGTTCCAATATCTTTGTGATTAGTTGAAAGAAATCATCGCACTGAGTTGTGTGTCTGAGTTATAGGAGTTAGGCTGTAAACTTAATTATGGGTTTCCCCTCACTCAAAGATTTTTTTGTTGGTTGCAAGCCAGTAGCTTGGGTTTTCCTGATCTTTTAAGTTTTAGGCACACCTAATTCAAGCTTTGAAGGCTTTTAGTTTAATTAACTTAAAAACTTAGTTAATTAAACTACTATAAGGAGGTTAAGTGTTGGAAATGAAAGGCATGCTAATGTAAATATTAAAACTATGAAATAGGATGTATCTATTTTAGATATTTTTCTATTAGGTTTAGGTAAAGTTGGGGCCATAGAGAATAGAAAGAAGTTTATTCGACTGTAAAAATATAAGGAACATGCAGAGGATAGGATTAGAAACGGAATTAGGAATAGAATTGGAGTATGTCTGAGTCAGATAGTTTTGATGCTAAGTATCTTGATGAAAAATCCTGGGAATGGGGGTAGGCCCCCCAAAGAGAATATGGTTATTATAATGGAGAGTTTTCTTGTAAGGTTTATATTTGTGTGAATATTTGAAGAGATTAAATTGATTTTTTGTGCTGATAAAATAATAATTAGAAGAATTGTGATAAAAGAATAAATTGTAAAATATATAAGGAAGATAAAAAAGTTTATAAGAGTGTTTATTAGTATTCAAGCTAAGTGAGAGATTGAAGAAAATGCAATAATTGTTTTAAAGTGGGATTGGATTAGTCCTCCTAATGCACCAAGAATTGCTGATAGAAAAATAAAAAATGTTATAAGTATTATTTGTGGGTTTAAAATTAAGCTTAGTGGGGCAAGTTTTTGTCATGTTAAAAGAATTGAGAGTGGGACTCAACTAGAGGTTTTTGCAACTTGGGGTACTCATCAATGGAATGGGGCTGCTCCTGCCTTTAAAATGATAGCAGTGAGAAGGATTGGGTTTACTAAGTTAATTAGATTAACCTGACTTAATAGATTTGATTGGGCTGTTAAAGAGAAAATGATTAGGGCTGATCCTATTGCTTGGATGAGAAAATATTTAATGGTTGATTCTATTGTTCTGG
Source organism: uncultured Acidobacteriaceae bacterium (assembly GCA_963841335.1). Classification (GTDB taxonomy): domain Bacteria; phylum Acidobacteriota; class Terriglobia; order Terriglobales; family Acidobacteriaceae; genus Edaphobacter. The sequence goes on from CAWJCF010000002.1 coordinate 1,566,632, forward strand.
CAGAGTTTTTGAAGAAAATCAATGGAATAAATCCCATTAAATTAATTTCTAACCCTAATCATCCATAGAATCACGAATCTGCTGAGATTGTTATTAGGGAGCCCATAATTAAAGGGAGGATAAAAATTTGTTGGTTTATTTTTATTAAAATTATAATAAGGAGGTTTCTCCATTAGTGGGTTATGGGCCCAATAGCTTAATATTAGCTTATTATTATAGATCTGTGAATTAGTATAATGTGCATTGGAATTTGAGCCCAAAGGAATTAATTAAATTTGATATTTACAAGCTTTAATGAAAGCATTTTATGCATTATCTACCCTATCAAGATAGTCCTTTAGTCAGGCATTTCATTTTTATGTTTATTTTTTTTCTTTTTTGTGTCTTAAAAATCCAAAATTTTGGAGGGCAGGAATAATGGTAAATTATTGTTAAAATTTAGTTGATAAATAACGCTATTTTATATTAATATTAATTATATGTATACATATATATAAATGTATAAATATAATTAAACTTAAATTTTAACTTTAAATAATTCTAAATCAAAAATTTGTTTTAATTATACTTAATATTAATAATATAATGGAATAAAAAATTCGAGTAACATTTATTTTCAAAGAATCTTTTTTTACATAAACATTGTAAGAAAATAACTATTGTTCTAAAAATCTTTAAAAATTGTGAGATTACAAATTTATTTCCAAATAAATATATTATATAAATTAGTTTAATAATAAAGTTTGATTTATGTTTAAATGAAGAATTTTAATCTATATTTATATAATTTATTTTATTATAAATAAACATTTATATATCCTATTTCCATAATTGTTAAATAAAAAAATTATGGAAATAGGATATTTCTTTATATTAGATGGAAAGATTAATTCTTTTATAAAAATTCTTTTTATAAAATCTTTTACATGGAAATAAAAATATACTTGGTTGTCCCAGTAATTAAAACTATATAATAAAAAAATTGATAGGAGAATTTTTTAAAATAACAGTTAAATTTGGTGCCAGCAAATGCGGTTATACCTTATGTTTAAAAAAATTTAATTGGGTAAATTTTATGAGTTAAGGAAAATGATGTTTATATATCTTGATTTTTTGAGTGAAATCTTAATTTAAGGTTAGATTTCTTTTTTATGGGATATGTATGAGTATTGACCAGGATTAGATACCCTGTTAGTTTCAGATAAATCATGTCCTAGGTAGTAGTGCTTAAGAAACTTAAAGAATTTGGCGGTGTTTTATACTTTTAGAGGAACCTGTTTCTTAAACGATACTCCACGATAAAAAAATAAAATTTAAGCTTATATACCGTTGTAAAAATTTATTATAATTAATTTTTTATGGTTAGTTAATCCTAGTAATTCAGATCAAGGTATAGTCATATTTTTATGTTTAATGGGTTACTATTTTTATAAATAATAGGATTTAAGAGTAATTTATAGGTATTATAAAATGATTTAGCTCTAAAACATGTACATATCGCCCGTCGCTCTTATTTTTAATAATAAGATAAGTCGTAACAAAGTAAAGCTGCTGGAAGGGGGCTTTAGGTATAAAATAAAGCTTTAAAAGCATTTCGTTTACATTGAAAAGAACGTTATTAAGACGTATTTTAAAAGGTTATTAAATAAGACATGAAAAATATTATTATGGGATTGGGTTGTTTATAAACAGTGATGGTAGTAAATTTTGATTTAAAGAAGAAATTCGTACCTTTTGTATAAGGGCTTGATTAAATAATATGATAGCTATATCTTCCCGAATGGCTAAGAGCTAAATAAATTTTATTGTTTTTGTGGAATTATAAATGAAACTTATTTAGAGGTGAGATATTATTCGATTAGTCGGTTAACTGGTTAATTATAGAAAATAAGGTATAATCTTTATTTTCTTAGATAAAAAATAATTTTTAATTTAGTATTAATTGTTTGAGGCTTAAGATTAGCTTTTTTGTTATTAATAAAATTAATTTTTAATAGTATTTTAAAAAAATTTTTTGTGGTATGATTTTTATTTTTGTATAGATATATTTACTGTTAAAATTAGTAGATTAAGTTTTAGGGTTATAAATTAATAGGTTAATATTATGAATTCGGCTAATAAATTACAATAAATGTTTATCAAAAACATTTTTTTAAAATATTTTAAAATTTAAAATATAGCCTGCCCACTGATTTTTGAAGGGCCGCAGTATTTTGACTGTGCAAAGGTAGCATAATCATTAGTCCCTTAATTAGGAATATGGAATGAATGGTTGAATATATTGTTTTTCTTTATTATATTAATGGAGTTGAATTTTGATTTTTTAGTGAAAATATCTAAAATTTTGTAGTATAGACGATAAGACCTCGTAGAGCTTTATGTTTTAAATGTTGTAATATTTTTTTTTAATAAAATTATTTATGTATTTTACTGGGGCGAGTAGAAAATCTTATAAATTTTCTTTTTTTTTGTTTTTTTGTTTAGCCAGCTTTTATGTTTGAAATATTTTAAATATGGAAGTTACCTTGGGGATAACAGCATAATGGAACTTGAGAGACCTAATCGACAGTTTTGTTTGTGACCTCGATGTTGAATTAATAAACTATTTAAGGGGCAGTACCCTTAACATATAGTCTGTTCGACTATTAATTTTTTACATGATTTGAGTTCAAACCGGCGTGAGCCAGGTTGGTTTCTATCTGCTTTATAAATAAATTATTGTAGTACGAAAGGACCTGATAATTTTTAGATTATTGATTTGGCAGATTAGTGTAAAAGATTTAGAATCTTTAAAAGTTTAAATAAAACAATCAATAAATGTGAACAATTGGAATCTTAGTGGAGGATTTTATAAAACTAATTAGAGTAGTTTTTTTAATTATTGGGGTTATAGTGAGAGTGGCTTTTATAGTGTTATTAGAACGAAGGGTTTTAGGCTATATTCAGATTCGTAGGGGCCCTAATAAAGTTAGATTTGGGGGAATTCTTCAATCTTTTGCTGATGCAGTTAAGCTTTTTATTAAGGAGCACATACCTTCTTTTCTTTATTTTTTGTTTATCAGGTTGGTCCTGTGTTGGCTTTAACTGTAGCTTTGGTTTTGTGACTTCTTCTTCCTCTAAGAAGAGGGGGGTTTTCTAGAGAATTGAGTGTTTTATTTCTTTTTAGTGTGTTAAGAGTTGGAGTGTATGTTATTTTAGCTAGAGGATGAAATTCAAATTCGGAATATGCAATACTAGGTGCGCTTCGGGGGGTAGCACAAACTATTTCCTATGAGGTAAGTTTAGTAATAATTTTTTTAGGGTTGGCAGTTTTAGTTCAAAGTTTGAGACTTGTATCTTATCAAGATTGAGGTGGAAATATTTTATTAATTTATATTTTTTCCCCTTTTAGCATTATGTTGAGGGGCAAGAATATTAGCCGAGACAAACCGCACTCCTTTTGACTTTGCTGAAGGAGAGTCTGAGCTGGTGTCTGGCTTTAATATTGAATACTCGAGAGGTTCTTTTTCTCTCGAGTTTTTAGGCGAATATGCAAGAATTATTTTTATAGGGTTTTTTTTTGTATATGTGTTTTTGGGGACTAAAAGTATGTTTTTTATGGGGTTTTATTTTTTTTTTTTTTTTTTTTTTTTTTTTTTTTTTTTTTTTTTTTTTTTTTTTTTTTTTTTTTTTTTTTTTTTTTTTTTTTTTTTTTTTTTTTTTTTTTTTTTTTTTTTTTTTTTTTTTTTTTTTTTTTTTTTTTTTTTTTTTTTTTTTTTTTTTTTTTTTTTTTTTTTTTTTTTTTTTTTTTTTTTTTTTTTTTTTTTTTTTTTTTTTTTTTTTTTTTTTTTTTTTTTTTTTTTTTTTTTTTTTTTTTTTTTTTTTTTTTTTTTTTTTTTTTTTTTTTTTTTTTTTTTTTTTTTTTTTTTTTTTTTTTTTTTTTTTTTTTTTTTTTTTTTTTTTTTTTTTTTTTTTTTTTTTTTTTTTTTTTTTTTTTTTTTTTTTTTTTTTTTTTTTTTTTTTTTTTTTTTTTTTTTTTTTTTTTTTAAAAAAAAAAAAAAAAAAAAAAAAAAAAAAAAAAAAAAAAAAAAAAAAAAAAAAAAAAAAAAAAAAAAAAAAAAAAAAAAAAAAAAAAAAAAAAAAAAAAAAAAAAAAAAAAAAAAAAAAAAAAAAAAAAAAAAAAAAAAAAAAAAAAAAAAAAAAAAAAAAAAAAAAAAAAAAAAAAAAAAAAAAAAAAAAAAAAAAAAAAAAAAAAAAAAAAAAAAAAAAAAAAAAAAAAAAAAAAAAAAAAAAAAAAAAAAAAAAAAAAAAAAAAAAAAAAAAAAAAAAAAAAAAAAAAAAAAAAAAAAAAAAAAAAAAAAAAAAAAAAAAAAAAAAAAAAAAAAAAAAAAAAAAAAAAAAAAAAAAAAAAAAAAAAAAAAAAAAAAAAAAAAAAAAAAAAAAAAAAAAAAAAAAAAAAAAAAAAAAAAAAAAAAAAAAAAAAAAAAAAAAAAAAAAAAAAAAAAAAAAAAAAAAAAAAAAAAAAAAAAAAAAAAAAAAAAAAAAAAAAAAAAAAAAAAAAAAAAAAAAAAAAAAAAAAAAAAAAAAAAAAAAAAAAAAAAAAAAAAAAAAAAAAAAAAAAAAAAAAAAAAAAAAAAAAAAAAAAAAAAAAAAAAAAAAAAAAAAAAAAAAAAAAAAAAAAAAAAAAAAAAAAAAAAAAAAAAAAAAAAAAAAAAAAAAAAAAAAAAAAAAAAAAAAAAAAAAAAAAAAAAAAAAAAAAAAAAAAAAAAAAAAAAAAAAAAAAAAAAAAAAAAAAAAAAAAAAAAAAAAAAAAAAAAAAAAAAAAAAAAAAAAAAAAAAAAAAAAAAAAAAAAAAAAAAAAAAAAAAAAAAAAAAAAAAAAAAAAAAAAAAAAAAAAAAAAAAAAAAAAAAAAAAAAAAAAAAAAAAAAAAAAAAAAAAAAAAAAAAAAAAAAAAAAAAAAAAAAAAAAAAAAAAAAAAAAAAAAAAAAAAAAAAAAAAAAAAAAAAAAAAAAAAAAAAAAAAAAAAAAAAAAAAAAAAAAAAAAAAAAAAAAAAAAAAAAAAAAAAAAAAAAAAAAAAAAAAAAAAAAAAAAAAAAAAAAAAAAAAAAAAAAAAAAAAAAAAAAAAAAAAAAAAAAAAAAAAAAAAAAAAAAAAAAAAAAAAAAAAAAAAAAAAAAAAAAAAAAAAAAAAAAAAAAAAAAAAAAAAAAAAAAAAAAAAAAAAAAAAAAAAAAAAAAAAAAAAAAAAAAAAAAAAAAAAAAAAAAAAAAAAAAAAAAAAAAAAAAAAAAAAAAAAAAAAAAAAAAAAAAAAAAAAAAAAAAAAAAAAAAAAAAAAAAAAAAAAAAAAAAAAAAAAAAAAAAAAAAAAAAAAAAAAAAAAAAAAAAAAAAAAAAAAAAAAAAAAAAAAAAAAAAAAAAAAAAAAAAAAAAAAAAAAAAAAAAAAAAAAAAAAAAAAAAAAAAAAAAAAAAAAAAAAAAAAAAAAAAAAAAAAAAAAAAAAAAAAAAAAAAAAAAAAAAAAAAAAAAAAAAAAAAAAAAAAAAAAAAAAAAAAAAAAAAAAAAAAAAAAAAAAAAAAAAAAAAAAAAAAAAAAAAAAAAAAAAAAAAAAAAAAAAAAAAAAAAAAAAAAAAAAAAAAAAAAAAAAAAAAAAAAAAAAAAAAAAAAAAAAAAAAAAAAAAAAAAAAAAAAAAAAAAAAAAAAAAAAAAAAAAAAAAAAAAAAAAAAAAAAAAAAAAAAAAAAAAAAAAAAAAAAAAAAAAAAAAAAAAAAAAAAAAAAAAAAAAAAAAAAAAAAAAAAAAAAAAAAAAAAAAAAAAAAAAAAAAAAAAAAAAAAAAAAAAAAAAAAAAAAAAAAAAAAAAAAAAAAAAAAAAAAAAAAAAAAAAAAAAAAAAAAAAAAAAAAAAAAAAAAAAAAAAAAAAAAAAAAAAAAAAAAAAAAAAAAAAAAAAAAAAAAAAAAAAAAAAAAAAAAAAAAAAAAAAAAAAAAAAAAAAAAAAAAAAAAAAAAAAAAAAAAAAAAAAAAAAAAAAAAAAAAAAAAAAAAAAAAAAAAAAAAAAAAAAAAAAAAAAAAAAAAAAAAAAAAAAAAAAAAAAAAAAAAAAAAAAAAAAAAAAAAAAAAAAAAAAAAAAAAAAAAAAAAAAAAAAAAAAAAAAAAAAAAAAAAAAAAAAAAAAAAAAAAAAAAAAAAAAAAAAAAAAAAAAAAAAAAAAAAAAAAAAAAAAAAAAAAAAAAAAAAAAAAAAAAAAAAAAAAAAAAAAAAAAAAAAAAAAAAAAAAAAAAAAAAAAAAAAAAAAAAAAAAAAAAAAAAAAAAAAAAAAAAAAAAAAAAAAAAAAAAAAAAAAAAAAAAAAAAAAAAAAAAAAAAAAAAAAAAAAAAAAAAAAAAAAAAAAAAAAAAAAAAAAAAAAAAAAAAAAAAAAAAAAAAAAAAAAAAAAAAAAAAAAAAAAAAAAAAAAAAAAAAAAAAAAAAAAAAATTTTTTTTTTTTTTTTTTTTTTTTTTTTTTTTTTTTTTTTTTTTTTTTTTTTTTTTTTTTTTTTTTTTTTTTTTTTTTTTTTTTTTTTTTTTTTTTTTTTTTTTTTTTTTTTTTTTTTTTTTTTTTTTTTTTTTTTTTTTTTTTTTTTTTTTTTTTTTTTTTTTTTTTTTTTTTTTTTTTTTTTTTTTTTTTTTTTTTTTTTTTTTTTTTTTTTTTTTTTTTTTTTTTTTTTTTTTTTTTTTTTTTTTTTTTTTTTTTTTTTTTTTTTTTTTTTTTTTTTTTTTTTTTTTTTTTTTTTTTTTTTTTTTTTTTTTTTTTTTTTTTTTTTTTTTTTTTTTTTTTTTTTTTTTTTTTTTTTTTTTTTTTTTTTTTTTTTTTTTTTTTTTTTTTTTTTTTTTTTTTTTTTTTTTTTTTTTTTTTTTTTTTTTTTTTTTTTTTTTTTTTTTTTTTTTTTTTTTTTTTTTTTTTTTTTTTTTTTTTTTTTTTTTTTTTTTTTTTTTTTTTTTTTTTTTTTTTTTTTTTTTTTTTTTTTTTTTTTTTTTTTTTTTTTTTTTTTTTTTTTTTTTTTTTTTTTTTTTTTTTTTTTTTTTTTTTTTTTTTTTTTTTTTTTTTTTTTTTTTTTTTTTTTTTTTTTTTTTTTTTTTTTTTTTTTTTTTTTTTTTTTTTTTTTTTTTTTTTTTTTTTTTTTTTTTTTTTTTTTTTTTTTTTTTTTTTTTTTTTTTTTTTTTTTTTTTTTTTTTTTTTTTTTTTTTTTTTTTTTTTTTTTTTTTTTTTTTTTTTTTTTTTTTTTTTTTTTTTTTTTTTTTTTTTTTTTTTTTTTTTTTTTTTTTTTTTTTTTTTTTTTTTTTTTTTTTTTTTTTTTTTTTTTTTTTTTTTTTTTTTTTTTTTTTTTTTTTTTTTTTTTTTTTTTTTTTTTTTTTTTTTTTTTTTTTTTTTTTTTTTTTTTTTTTTTTTTTTTTTTTTTTTTTTTTTTTTTTTTTTTTTTTTTTTTTTTTTTTTTTTTTTTTTTTTTTTTTTTTTTTTTTTTTTTTTTTTTTTTTTTTTTTTTTTTTTTTTTTTTTTTTTTTTTTTTTTTTTTTTTTTTTTTTTTTTTTTTTTTTTTTTTTTTTTTTTTTTTTTTTTTTTTTTTTTTTTTTTTTTTTTTTTTTTTTTTTTTTTTTTTTTTTTTTTTTTTTTTTTTTTTTTTTTTTTTTTTTTTTTTTTTTTTTTTTTTTTTTTTTTTTTTTTTTTTTTTTTTTTTTTTTTTTTTTTTTTTTTTTTTTTTTTTTTTTTTTTTTTTTTTTTTTTTTTTTTTTTTTTTTTTTTTTTTTTTTTTTTTTTTTTTTTTTTTTTTTTTTTTTTTTTTTTTTTTTTTTTTTTTTTTTTTTTTTTTTTTTTTTTTTTTTTTTTTTTTTTTTTTTTTTTTTTTTTTTTTTTTTTTTTTTTTTTTTTTTTTTTTTTTTTTTTTTTTTTTTTTTTTTTTTTTTTTTTTTTTTTTTTTTTTTTTTTTTTTTTTTTTTTTTTTTTTTTTTTTTGGGGGGGGGGGGGGGGGGGGGGGGGGGGGGGGGGGGGGGGGGGGGGGGGGGGGGGGGGGGGGGGGGGGGGGGGGGGGGGGGGGGGGGGGGGGGGGGGGGGGGGGGGGGGGGGGGGGGGGGGGGGGGGGGGGGGGGGGGGGGGGGGGGGGGGGGGGGGGGGGGGGGGGGGGGGGGGGGGGGGGGGGGGGGGGGGGGGGGGGGGGGGGGGGGGGGGGGGGGGGGGGGGGGGGGGGGGGGGGGGGGGGGGGGGGGGGGGGGGGGGGGGGGGGGGGGGGGGGGGGGGGGGGGGGGGGGGGGGGGGGGGGGGGGGGGGGGGGGGGGGGGGGGGGGGGGGGGGGGGGGGGGGGGGGGGGGGGGGGGGGGGGGGGGGGGGGGGGGGGGGGGGGGGGGGGGGGGGGGGGGGGGGGGGGGGGGGGGGGGGGGGGGGGGGGGGGGGGGGGGGGGGGGGGGGGGGGGGGGGGGGGGGGGGGGGGGGGGGGGGGGGGGGGGGGGGGGGGGGGGGGGGGGGGGGGGGGGGGGGGGGGGGGGGGGGGGGGGGGGGGGGGGGGGGGGGGGGGGGGGGGGGGGGGGGGGGGGGGGGGGGGGGGGGGGGGGGGGGGGGGGGGGGGGGGGGGGGGGGGGGGGGGGGGGGGGGGGGGGGGGGGGGGGGGGGGGGGGGGGGGGGGGGGGGGGGGGGGGGGGGGGGGGGGGGGGGGGGGGGGGGGGGGGGGGGGGGGGGGGGGGGGGGGGGGGGGGGGGGGGGGGGGGGGGGGGGGGGGGGGGGGGGGGGGGGGGGGGGGGGGGGGGGGGGGGGGGGGGGGGGGGGGGGGGGGGGGGGGGGGGGGGGGGGGGGGGGGGGGGGGGGGGGGGGGGGGGGGGGGGGGGGGGGGGGGGGGGGGGGGGGGGGGGGGGGGGGGGGGGGGGGGGGGGGGGGGGGGGGGGGGGGGGGGGGGGGGGGGGGGGGGGGGGGGGGGGGGGGGGGGGGGGGGGGGGGGGGGGGGGGGGGGGGGGGGGGGGGGGGGGGGGGGGGGGGGGGGGGGGGGGGGGGGGGGGGGGGGGGGGGGGGGGGGGGGGGGGGGGGGGGGGGGGGGGGGGGGGGGGGGGGGGGGGGGGGGGGGGGGGGGGGGGGGGGGGGTTTTTTTTTTTTTTTTTTTTTTTTTTTTTTTTTTTTTTTTTTTTTTTTTTTTTTTTTTTTTTTTTTTTTTTTTTTTTTTTTTTTTTTTTTTTTTTTTTTTTTTTTTTTTTTTTTTTTTTTTTTTTTTTTTTTTTTTTTTTTTTTTTTTTTTTTTTTTTTTTTTTTTTTTTTTTTTTTTTTTTTTTTTTTTTTTTTTTTTTTTTTTTTTTTTTTTTTTTTTTTTTTTTTTTTTTTTTTTTTTTTTTTTTTTTTTTTTTTTTTTTTTTTTTTTTTTTTTTTTTTTTTTTTTTTTTTTTTTTTTTTTTTTTTTAAAAAAAAAAAAAAAAAAAAAAAAAAAAAAAAAAAAAAAAAAAAAAAAAAAAAAAAAAAAAAAAAAAAAAAAAAAAAAAAAAAAAAAAAAAAAAAAAAAAAAAAAAAAAAAAAAAAAAAAAAAAAAAAAAAAAAAAAAAAAAAAAAAAAAAAAAAAAAAAAAAAAAAAAAAAAAAAAAAAATGGCCACCTCATTCGCAACCACCGTAGGCTTCGCCGTAACCTGCTGCCCACTCATCGTCAACACGCGATGAAACAATCCCTTCGCCGCCGGCATCGCCATCAACGTCGCGCACTTCGCCCCACCGCCCGACTGCCCGTAGATCAGCACCCGCGAAGCGTCCCCGCCAAACTCCGCAATATTTTTCTGCACCCACTTCAACGCCAGGACAAGATCCAGCATCCCCGCATTCCCCGAATCCGCATACTCCTTCCCACCCAACTCCCCCAGATACATATACCCAAAAGCATTCAGCCGATGATTCACCGTGACCACCACAACATCCCCGCGATGACATAACCGATTCCCGTCATACAGATCGCAATTCGCCGTCCCGTTGTTATAAGCCCCGCCATGAATATAAAAAAGCACAGCCCGCTTCTTTCCATCGCGCAGTCCTGGCGTCCACACATTCACATGCAGGCAATCCTCACTCTGCTCCCCCTTATCCGGAGGCAGATGAAACCCCACCCGCTCCCCACCCGACCCACGATCCACCGTCAACTGCGGCGTGCGCGTCGACCACTCCACACACTCCTTCACTCCACTCCACGCCGCCACCTGCAACGGAGCCTTGAACCGCGTCTTCCGCGTATCCTCCCCATAAGGAATCCCACGAAAAACATAAATCCCGTTCTCCACCCGCCCGCTCACCTTACCCGCCGCCGTCGTCGCCACCGGAGCATCCTGCCCAAACGCAACCCGCTCCATCCGCAGCATCATCGAAGCCGCAGCCATCCCCTGCAAAACCTCACGCCGATTCATCCCATCTCCTCATTCGAACATCGAGCACCACGCGTCACTGCACCGTCACACTAAACGTAACCGTCTTAGCCGCCGACGTGTTCTTCTCCCATGGACGTCGATACTCGAACCGAAGACTCTGCTTCCCCGCCTTTATCGCCTTGAACTTCCAAACCTCAACCCCACCCACACCTGCCTTGCCTCCCGCAGGCTCCTGTTCATAAGCCGCCGCACCCAGCCTCGTCAAAACAGGATTCGCCGCTGGCGTCTGCACCCAGCTATACCCCGTAGTATGATTCGCCTCGAGCCGCACCTCAAGCACGCCGCCAACTTTCAAACTCGTATCCCCGCCAGTCTGCTCCGTCACCACCGTCGCACCGCCCGCAGCCGATCCACGCTTCAACGAATGAGGAATACTCGCCGGAAGCTCCCCCAGATTTCCATCCAGCAGACGCAACGTATTCTCATCCACCAGCAAATAGCTCCCGCCACCCGAAGCTCCGGACGGATGCAGCTGATACACCGTAGCGTTCTTGTCCGCCGCATCCCCGCGAACGATCGCCCAGGTCCCGCTCGTCTTCGAAGTCCCCACCGCCCTTCCCACATAGGTCTCCGACATCGCGTAGTTACTCGGTGCACCCTGCGCATCCCTGTGCAGCGTCAAAACCGTTTTAATCCCACTGCAGTCCGCACAAGGCATCATCCCCGAGAACGTCTCACCACCACTACCCTGCGCAAACGCCCCATGCCACGCCAGAAACGTAGTCCCCACCAAAACCCACAGCACCAAAAATCCAAATCGCCGCATGAACGCCTCCCATTTCAGCGCAAATCATATCTCACCCTTCGCTATACTTCCCCCAGACCATGAACATCACCCGACGCCGCGGAGCCATCGCCTTCTTCATCACCCTTGGCGCCCTCACCGTCGGCCTTGCCGTCACCCTCAACATCACTTGGATCATCCGCATTCACAATGAGGGTCATCTCACCCTGCTCGTCCTCGGGATCATCCTCTTCGCCATCCTCGTCGCCGGAGTCGTCCTCAACACCATCTTTTTAGTGCGCGAGGTCCGCCGCAACGAGCGCCAGGACTCCTTCCTCAACGCCGTCACCCACGAGCTCAAAACTCCCATCGCCAGCATCCGCCTTTACCTCGAAACCCTCCAGCGCCGCGCCACCTCCGAAGAACAAAAACAAGAGTTCTACAAGATCATGCTCTCCGACTCCGACCGCCTCCTCGCCACCGTCGAGCAGGTCCTCAAAGCCGGACAACTCGGCCAGCGCCACCGCCAGCAGAACCGCACCCTCATCAACCTCCACTCCCTCGTCGCCGACTGCATCGCCATCACCCTCCAGCGCCACGATCTTCCACCCGGAAGCATCGTCCTCGACCCCGTCCCCGGAGCCATCCGGCTCCAAACCCTCGGCATCGCCGAAGACCTCCGCACCGCCGTCATCAACGTCCTCGACAACGCCGTCAAATACTCCCCCGAAGGCGTCCACATCCGCTGCGCCCTCGCCATCGTCAACTACACCACCATCGCCCTCACCATCACCGACACCGGCGTAGGCATCGAGCCCAACCAGTTCAAGCGCATCTTCACCCGCTTCTACCGAGTCCCCGGCCGCAACATCGCCCGCATCAAAGGCACCGGCCTCGGCCTCTTCCTCGTCCGCAACATCGCCCGCCAGCACGGAGGCGACGCCACCGCCAAAAGCCCTGGCCCCGGCCTCGGCACAACCATCACCCTGACTCTCCCCCTCGCCAACCCCGACTAGCTAAATCGGGCAAAGCGCGGCCACGACGTACAATCACATAGAAGTTCGCAGTCATCCCAACTACCAAGTGAATCCATGATGCTCATCTGGAAATTCTTTGCCCTGGGCTTCAGCGCGCTTCTTCCGCTCATCAACCCCCTCGGCTCGGCCCTCATCTTTCTCGGCCTGGTCGGCCGCGCTCCCATCGAGACCTACCGTGCCCTCGCCCGCCGCATCGCCATCAACACTGTCATCTTCTTCGCGGTCATCGAGCTCGTCGGCTCCTCCCTTCTTTCCTTCTTCGGCATCTCCCTCCCTATCATGGAGGTCTCCGGCGGCATCGTCATCGCCATGATCGGATGGTCCCTCCTCAACCAGAAAGACAGCGCGCCTAACCCCGAAAAGACTTCAACGACCGCCGTCCCTGCCATCACCAGCGCCGAAATCGCCGACCTCCAAAGCAAGGCCTTCTATCCTTTCACCTTCCCCATCACTGCCGGCCCCGGATGCATCGTCATCATGCTCACGCTCAGCGTTCACGCCACACACTCCACCATCACCGAGACCGTCCTCGCCCACGTCGGCCTCTTCCTCGCCGCCATTGCTCTCAGCGGCACCATCTATCTCTGCTACGCCTACGCCCCCAAGATCGCGCACGCCGTCTCACCATCCACCGTCCACGGAATCCTTCGCGTCATCGCCTTCATACTCTTCTGTATCGGCGTGCAGATCGCATGGAACGGCCTCGACAGCCTCCTCAAGCCACTGATTCACTCCACCTGACATAATAAGTAACCATTTCTGTAACAAATAGCCTTTGCCGCACAGAGAAAACCGCATGACCCAGCCCACCGCTCCCCTCATCGTCCTCGTCGAAGACGAAGAACATCTCGCCCAGGGTCTCCTCTTCAATCTCCAGGCCGAGGGCTATCGCACTCACCACGAGTCCGACGGTGACGCCGCACTCGCCTACCTTATCGCCAACAAGGAAAACCCCGCCGCCATCGTTCTCGATTGCATGCTCCCCGGAGCCGACGGCTTCACCATCGTCCGCGCCCTCCGCGAAGCCCAGCACTACACTCCTGTCCTCATGCTCACCGCCCGCTCCCGCCCCAACGAAGTCCTCGAAGGCATCGAAGCCGGCGCCGACGACTACCTCGCCAAGCCCTTCGACCTAAGCATCCTCCTCGTCCGCCTCAAATCCCTCCTCCGACGCACCACCTGGCAATCCGCAGCCCCACCCGAAACCCCTCCGCCCGCCGCACCGCCCGACGAATACTCGTTCAACTACCGCACCATCCGCTTCGACACACTCGAGCTCATCGCCCCCAACCGCACCACTCACCTCACCCTCATGGAGGCCGACCTCCTCCGCTACTTCACCCAGCGCGAAGGCCAGATCGTCTCCCGCAAACAGATTCTCGAGGAGGTCTGGCGCGTCCACGAAGACACCGACACCCGCGCCATCGACAACTTCATCGTCCGCCTCCGTCGCTACATCGAAGACGACCCCTCCAATCCCCTACACCTCGTCACCGTCCGCGGCGTAGGCTACCGCTTCCTCCCAAGCCCCTGATTTCCGGCTCACGTTGTCCCCATAAACGCCATCCTGTTGTCGCCCTGAAATTGTGTCATCCTGAGCGTAGGCGCAGCCGAAGTCGAAGAGCCTGTCCTGAGCTTGTCGAAGGAACCTGCAGTTGCCTTTGGACTATCGCATCACCATTTCCCAACTGTGTCATCCTGAGCGTAGGCGCAGCCGAAGTCGAAGGACCTGCATTTGCCTTAGGGACTAAGCGCCATCATTTCGAGCGCTCACCCAACAACCCCTCCACACTGACTCCTCGCCTCGCCTCACGCCACCGCCTTGCCTCCACCGGAGCCAGAATCCGATGCACCCCCGCCAGCAGCTCCGGCAACCGGAAAGGCTTCGCCAGAAAGCTCCACCCCTCACTCCTCAGCTTCAGTTCCTGGTCCTCCTCCAGTTCCACTCCCGAAATCATCAGCACAGCAAGATCCCTCCGCACAGACTTCAACTCCTGCGCCAGCTCCCACCCCGACCGCCCCGGCAGATACAGATCCGTCACCAGCAGATCGATCCTCGGCACGCTGCGAAAGATCTGCACCGCCCGCTCCACATCCCCCGAACTGAACACGCTGTACCCCTCATGTTCCAGAAACGTCCGCGTCAGCCCCCTGATATCCGGATCATCCTCCACCAGCAACACCACGCTCGGCAACATTTCCTCCGCCGCGCCGTCTCCGGCCGACACTTCAAATCCCATCATCGAATCCTTTTTTCCATCGGAAAAAACTTCCATGCAGTTCGATACCATCTCGCCGCCAACCAGCTCGCGGCAACACCTTCCTCAGCCTTCCCCACCCTAAAGATGGACTCCGCATCCCGCCGCCGAGTTGCCTCGCCCCCTAAACCTTCGCATTCCCCGCGATACACTAAACCCAGCCTCACCTGCAGTAAGACGAATGCGCATCCTCACCCGCTACATCCTCCGCGAAGTCACATCCCACGCTCTCCTCGGCGGAGCCCTCTTTACTTTCATCATCTTCACCCGCGACCTCGGCAAAATCCTCGAGTTCGTCGTCCGCGACTCCGCATCCTACTCCGACGTCGCCCGCATCATCGCCTACACCATCCCTCCCACCCTCAACGTCACCATCCCCATGGCCGTTCTCGTCGGCATCCTCCTCGGACTTTCCCGCCTCGCCGCCGACAGTGAAATCACCGCCATGCGCGCCACCGGCATGGGAGCCATCGACTTCGTCCGCATCGTCTCCATCGTCTCCGCCGTCGCCCTCGCCCTCGGGCTCTTCAACTCCCTTTACCTCGCGCCCCGCGCCGCCGCCGGTCTGATCTCTGTCGGCGAATCCCTCTCGTCCTCTCAAGCCTCCTTCGAAGTCCAGCCGCGCGTCTTCTACGAGCAGTTCAAGGACCGCGTCCTCTACGTTCAGGACGCCACGCCCGCCGCCGGAGCCGCCCTCTGGCACCACGTCTTCCTGGCCGACCTCACCGAGCCCGCCGACCCCCACATCACCACCGCCTCCCAGGCCGTCGTCGTCAACGGAACCCCCAACACCCCCGACGCCCAGACCATCCGCCTCCACCTCATCAACGGCGGCCAGCACGACACCTCTCCCACCGACCCCAACCAATACAACATCTCCACCTTCACTACGACCGACATCCCCATCGAGACCGAAGCCCCCGAAGAGACCCACCTCGGCCACCTCAACACCAACATCGAAGCCCTCTCCCTCTCCGAGCTCTGGCATCGCGCCAACGCCCAGGCAGCTACCAACGGACGCCAACCCTCCATCTACCGCATCGAGTTCAACAAGCGCTTCTCCTATCCCTTCGCCTGCCTCGTCCTCATGCTCGTCGGCGTCCCGCTTGGCATCTCCTCCAAACGCGGAGGCAAATCCACCGGCTTCGTCGTCACCATCGTCCTCGTCTTCATCTACTATCTGCTCTCTCAGATCGGCGCCGCCTTCGCGCAATCCGGCAAACTCCCGCCATTCCTCGGTGTCTGGGGAGCCAACCTCCTCTTCGCCGCCGCCGGAGCCATCCTCCTCTATCAAATGTCCCGCGGGGGCATCGCTCTCAGCATCTTCTCCGCCATCGGCGACCGTCTCAAGAGACTCGCCACCCGCCTCCTCAACGGCAAACAGAACGGCGGCCCGCACTCCAACTACAACGTCGCCACCATCCTGCGTCGCTTCCGCAGTATCTCCCGCATCCGGTTCCCCCTCCTGCTCGACGACTACGTCATGCGCGAGTACGCCACCAACTTCGCCATCGTGCTCTTCTCCTTCTCCACCCTCTTCCTCATCTTCACCTTCTTCGAACTCATCGGCCCCATCTTCCGCAATCGCACCCCGCTCGTCACCGTCGGCGAATACCTCATCAACCTCATCCCCTTCATTCTCTACAACGTCACGCCGCTCTGCGCCCTCGTCGCCGTGCTCGTCACCTTCGGCACCTTCAACCGCACCTCAGAGCTCACCGCCATGAAGTCCTCCGGCCTGAGCCTCTACCGCATCATCGCGCCCGTCCTCTTCGTTACCCTTCTCATCTCCGCCGGCCTCTTCGTCTTCGACGAGTTCTATCTCCCCAACGCCAACCGCCGTCAGGAAGCTCTCCTCTCCGTCATCAAAGACAAGCCCACCCAGACCTTCTCGCGTCCCGACCGCCAGTGGATCTCCGGCCAAACCAACAACACCGGCGAACCCTACCGCATCTTCTACTACCAGTACTTCAACGCCGAGCGCGACACCTTCGCCAACCTCACCGTCTTCGAGTTCGACCCCACCACCTTCACCCTCCAGCGCCGCATCTTCGCCTCCTCCGCCCGATGGGACCCACGCGTCAACAACTGGGTCTTCGACAACGGCTGGGAGCGCACTTTCTCCGGCGAAACCATCGCCTCCTACAAGCCCTTCACCGTAGCCGCCTTCCCCGAGATCAAAGAACAGCCCACCTACTTCAAAAAAGAGTACGTCCCCTCGCAGGAGATGAGCTACAACGAGCTCTCCGCCTACATCGAAGACCTCAAAGAATCCGGCTTCGACACCAAGCGCCTCGTCGTCCAGCTCTACAAAAAGATCGCGTACCCACTCATCACGCTGGTCATGGCCATCCTCGCCATCCCCTTCGCTCTCTCCATGGGCAAACAAGGCTCGCTCACCGGAATCGCCGTAGCCATCAGCCTCGCCATCACCTACTGGGTGGTCGCATTGATCTTCGAATCCCTGGGCAACGTCAACACCCTCCCCGCACTCCTCGCCGCGTGGACCCCCGACCTACTCTTCGGCATCGCCGGAGCCTACCTACTTCTCCGCACCCCCACCTAACCGACGCCACGCTACTCCCGAAACAAATGATTCAGAACCGCATTCATCAGCGGTTCGATCACCACCACGTCCGCCGGATAAGACCAGAATCCAATCAGGTATCGCACCATCTCGCTGACGCGCTTCTTCACCCCATCGCGAAATTCCTTCTGCTCCTCAATCGACAACTGCGCCAGCTGCAGCCCATTCAGCGTGCTATCAATAGGGTTCGTATGCGTCGGCGTATACCGTATCGGCCCCAGCTCTCCCGCGTCACTCATCACCGGATCGGTCAACACCAACCTCGCCACCATCCTTCCCCGGTCATAGTCATGCGCGCGATACCGCTCATCGAAGAAACCCAGAAAACCCGTCAAATCCGCCCCCGCCAGCAACTCCTCCGCCACCGCGATTCCGTAGATCCGCATATAGTCGCACTGCCCCAGATTCGCCGCCGTCTCAAACGCAAGCACCGTATCGCGAAACGCATCGGCAGCGTAGCTTCCCGCCCCCAGACTCGCAAACTCCTCCTTGTACTGGTGTTCGATCCGCTTCCTCGCCTCAGCCAGACTCTCTCTTCCAATCTTCGCAACCTGCCTCGTCCCTGTGCGCGTCGGCTGCGTAAACAACACCTTCAGCAAACCCTCCGCCGTCCGCTTCAGGCTTCCGCTCTTGATCTCGCCTGAACGCAGCTTCTCCGCCAGCTCGCTCGCACGAGCATCCATCAGAGCAATCTGCTCATTCATCTCCACCGCGGTAATCCAGTCCTGAAACTCCGACTGGCCCAGCACCACCTTCGCCCACCGTTTCATCATCTGAAAGTAGTCTGCGTTCTCCTCGCAAAAGCTCGAGTCCGCGCTCGAAGTTCTCCCATGCGGCGACACAAACAAATAGAACCGGCTGTCGTTGTACCAATGCTTGTCGATCTCATCCACCAGGTTCTTCGCCATACCCAGCGGCTCGTTCTGCAGGATCCCGCCGTCGGTATACGTAAATCTCGACGGATCATCCGTCCACGGCTCCAGACCGTTTCTTGCGTAGTCCGCCCGCAAACGGTCCATCTCCTTTGCGCGAAACGCCAGCGGATACGCCCCGCTCGCCACCGACGCCTCCGCCAGCTCACGCCACACCTCCGGCTTATCGCTCCCATCCACACTCACCACTCGTGTTATCTGGTCTTCATGCCGCGTGTAGATAAACTTCCCGCAAGGCTGCATGTCATAGCCGTAGTCCACGCCGTTCAGATTCGTCAGCGTCATTCCAATCGAGATCGACCGCGCCGCAGCCATGTGCGTGATAGCGGCAGGCCAATCCCCCTTCGCATATCGCCCGAGCAGCGTATCCTTCGCAATCCCCTCCACCACATTCGACGAAAAGATAGAACGCAGCGGCGGCTCCACCTCACCGGTCGTTTCGTCCACCGTCTTCAGCAGCCCACTCAGGTCGATGCGTTTCACCCACACGTTGTAGAGCGGGTTGTCATACGGGCCGCGAAACTCATTGGCCGAGTACAACATCTTCTGCGCCACAATCGCCGCCGTCATCGCCCCGGCAGAAGCACCCGTCATCACATCGATCAGAATCTTCTCGTCGTCCGTCACCCCGGCGGAGATGTTGTGCTGATGAATCGCATCCAGCACCTCATACAGCACGCCCGCCTCATAACTCCCCAACGACACCGCACCCGCAATCGTAATAGCCAGCCGCTTCGGCATATCTAGCCTCGCAGCAGATTAGAGCACCCTCCCGAACCGGGAACCATAGACCTAATTGGGCATAGCCCCTTGGTGGTACACACACCACCAGATGGCAAAGTCATCCCCATCGCGATCACCGGGCCTGATTCGCCCACACAGCAGCTCAATCTAACGAGCCAACACGCATCCGCAGCGAACTCGCCCACACCGCATCCCCAAAGATTGCCGTCGCTCTTTGCCGATACCTTCGCTTTTGCTGCTTTGTTTGTCATTCCGCAGCGAAGCGGAGGAATCTGCGGTTGCTTTACCTCCCGTAGAGGGAGGCCACAGACAGAGGACCCGACTTCGATCGGGCCGCGGACCCACGCGGGCAGCGCGTAACCGCTAGGACGAGGACCGGAGCGAAGTCCGAAGGATGAAGGATGAAAGATGAAGCGAAAAAACATTGCATTTGCTTTGCAGCTGCCGTTGCTCTTGCCGTTGCTCTTGCCGTTACTCTTGCCGTGGCTCTTGCCGTTGCTCTTCCTCCTGTCCTCGCTTCTAGGTGTGATCTATCAGGAGGTTGTTGTCCATTCGATCGAGAACTGTGAAGCTGAGTTTACGAAGACTTTGCGACTCAGGAGACCGAGTGGACTACCACCATCATGCTCGATTGACGATTCATCGTCGAGAGGAACTTGCGATTGCTGTTCTCACCTGCCGGCTGAGCTTGAAGGAGGCTGCGGCCGAGTTCAAGCTTAGCCGGCAGAGCGCGGCGAAGTGGGTCAGGCGCTATCGGTTGGAGGGTCTGTCTGGGCTGCAAGACCGCTCGTGCCGTCCGCGCCGGAGCCCGCGCCAGACGCCGGATGAGCTGGTGACCCGGGTCGAGGCCTTACGCCGCCAGCGCTGGACTGGGGTTCGGATCGCGCTCGAACTGAAGATCGGCCCGGCCACAGTGAGCCGGATCCTGCGCCGGCTCAAGCTCAACCGCATCCGCCATCTGGAGCCGCAACTGCCACCCAACCGTTACGAGCATGCCGCGCCAGGCGACCTGGTGCACTTCGATATCAAGCGCCTGGTGCGGATCCAGCGGCCCTCACACCGCGTGACCGGCGACCGCCGCGACGGGGTCAAGGGCATCGGTGCCGAGTTCCTCCACATCGCCATCGACGACCACTCCCGCATCGCCTTCACGGCTATGTATCCGGATCAGAGCGAAGCCTCCGCGACCCACTTCCTGTACTCCGCCACGGCGTGGTTCGCCCGGCTCGGCATAGCGGCCCGAGGTCTGCTGACCGACAACGGCAAGTGCTACACAGCCCATCGCTTCCTACGCAGCTGCCACGATCTCGGTATCCGGCCCAGGCGAACCCGGCCCTACACGCCGCGCACCAACGGCAAGGCGGAACGCTTCATCCAGACCGCGCTCCGAGAATGGGCCTACGCACAGACCTATCAGAACTCCCAACAACGCACACAGGCTCTGCTAAGCTTCACCCATCAGTACAACTGGCATCGACCACACGCGAGCATCAATCAACAAACACCCATCAGTAGAGCAGGAATCGACGACAACAATCTCTTGAGGCACCACATCTAGGTAAGCCAAGCCTTCAGGCTTGGCCCTCTCAGCAATCCGCCAGGGAAAGGGGCTTTAGCCCCTGGGGTATGCTTTCCCAAAAATCTTCCCCACAACTCAAACCCCAACAATCACTTACAACTATTTTCCTCAAAAACACCCCAGAAATCCCATGTCAAGCCCCAAAACCACCTAACCCCAACAAACAGCAATAGATCCGAGTGGCATTTTAGTTACCATCAACCCCATATAATTAACTTATAGATCAGAGAAAAGGAAAGTCCAGGCACCAGGAGGGAGCTAACTCGTTTAGATACAATATTTTGCGTCTTAACCCCTTTGTTATGAATATTTTGAGTTCAATCGACGGGGATAAGCACCTTAGAATCAATATTCTAGAGGCTACATAGGGGGAGGGGTACCCCTCCCAACAAACACATTCAACGAAACACCAAACCACCCTAAACTGGAATCACGATGACACTGAAGCTTTCCTCGATCACCCTCCTGGCCGCCATCACCACCGCCGCCACCGCCCAAACCTCCGCAACAAAACCTGCAACCCCCACGCACCACACGACACCTGCTCCAACGACAACAACCGCGGCCAAGCCGGCGGCCACCTGCGCCACCGTGCCCGAGCTTTCGCCGAAGATCCCCGCTCTCCCGGCAGATACCCCCTGCGCCAAGGCCCTCTACACCATCACCATCGAGCCGAGCGCCAAGCTCGACTACATCTCGCCGCTCGTAGGACAGGATCAACTCCGCCAAACCCTTGGCCTTGAAACCTCCAGCTTCACTCTCGCCTACATCGACACAAAAATCGGCACCGGCGAGCTCGCCGTTCCGCACAAGTGGTACACCATCCACTACACCGGCTACCTCGTCGACGGCACCAAGTTCGACTCCTCCCTCGACCATCCCGGCGCAGAACCCATCAGCATCGAGTACGGCAAGCACCAGGTCATCCCCGGCTGGGACACCGGTTTCGACGGCATGCGCGTCGGTGGCAAGCGCCGCCTCTTCATCCCCTATCAGCTCGCCTACGGCACCCAGGGCAAGCCCCCCATCCCACCCAAGGCCGAGCTCATCTTCGACGTCGAGCTCGTCAGCCAGACCGACGAGAAGCCCGCTCCCAAGCCGGCTCCAGCACCCGCCCCTGCAGCAACGCCAGACAAACCGGCGACACCCCCCGCGAGCAGTCCCGCTACAACTCCGAATCCCAAAGGCGAGTAGCACGTCCAATCTAAGGCTCGCAAAACTATGTTCGACAGACTGAAACCGCTCGTACCCTACCTCAGGCGATATTGGAAGCATCTCGCCTGGGGCGGGGTCGCGGTCGTCCTCTACAACGCGGTTAAAGTTCTCATCCCTGTCGTCATCGGCCACGCCATCGACGACATGCGCCACGGCATCACCGAATCAAAAATTCTCTACCACGCGATTCGGCTCCTCATCATCGGCGTACTTGCCGCCATCTTCCTCTACATCACCCGCCAGGTCATCATCGGAGCCTCGCGCGAGATCGAGTTCGACCTACGCAACGACATCTTCGCAAATCTCGAACGCCAGTCGCCCAGCTACTACCACACACATCGCACCGGCGACATCATGGCCCGCACCACCAACGACCTCAACGCGGTCCGCATGCTTCTCGGCCCCGCGATCATGTACAGCGCAAACACCATCGTCTTCACCGCGGCCGCGCTACCTTTCATGTATCGCATCAGCCCGCGCCTCACCTTCTTCGCCTTCGTCCCGCTGCCCATGGCCTCCGTCCTCGTCCAGTACTTCGGAGCCCGCATCCACAAGCGCTTTGAGCGCATTCAGGCCATGTTCTCCGACATCTCCGCCAAAGCCCAGGAGAACTTCTCCGGCGCCCGCCTCATCCGAGCCTTCGCCCAGGAAGAAGCCGAGATCGCCTCCTTCGAGCTCGCCAACAAGGAGTACATCCGCCGCAGCCTCTACCTCGTCCGACTCATGGCCATGCTCTGGCCCACGCTGGAGTTCGTCCTCGGCCTCTCGCTGATGATCACCCTCCTCGTCGGAGGACACGAAGTAGTCCAGCATCAAATCAGCGTCGGAGAGTTCACCAGCTTCAACGTCTACATGGTCCAGCTCATCTGGCCCATCATCGCCGTAGGCTGGGTAGTCAACCTCTTCCAGCGCGGCACCGCCTCCGTAGTCCGCATCGACGAACTCCTCAAGCAAAAGCCCGACATCGCCGACGACCCCGCACTGATCCGACTGAAAGATGACGGCGCTCTGGTTCGAGCGGAAGATAATCAAGCTCTGCTTCGGGCGGAAGATAATCAAGCTCTGCTTCGGGCGGAAGATGATCACGCTCTGCTTCGGGCGGAAGATGATCACGCACAAGTTCGGGCAGGTAAAGAGTGTCATCCTGAGCGAAGCGCGCAGCGCGCAGTCGAAGGACCTGCATTTGTACCTGCCATTGCCGGCAGCATAGAGTTCCGCAACCTGACCTTCGCCTACCCCAACGCTCCCGCAGCCCTCCACGACATCAACCTCCGCATCCCCGCAGGCTGCAAGCCTCGCCATCGTAGGCCCCACCGGCTCCGGCAAATCCACCCTCGTCAACCTCATCCCCCGCCTCCACGACGCCGCACCCGGATCTGTCCTGATCGACGGCCACCCCATCCGCAAATACACGCTCTCCACCCTCCGCCAAGGCATAGGCTTCGTCCCGCAGGAGACCTTCCTCTTCTCCGACACCATCCGCCAGAACATAGCCTTCGGCAGACCCGAAGCATCGCCCGAACAGGTCGAAGAAGCCGCCACAACCGCCCACATCGCGACCGAGATCCTCGAGTTCCCCAAAGGCTTCGACACAGAAGTAGGCGAACGCGGCCTCACCCTATCCGGCGGCCAGAAACAACGCACCGCCATCGCTCGCGCCATCATCCGCGACCCCAAAATCCTCATCCTCGACGACGCCCTCGCCAGCGTAGACACCTACACCGAAGAGCGCATTCTCAGCGGCCTGAAACGAGTCATGGAAGGCCGCACAACAATCTTCATCTCCCACCGCATCTCCACCGCACGCAATGCCGACCAGATCGCCGTCCTCGTCGCCGGCCGCATCGCCGAGCTAGGAACCCACGACGAACTCATCGCCCGCGACGGCTACTACACCGACCTCTTCGAAAAACAGCGCCTCGAAGAAGAACTCTCTGTAGCAACCTGACGAAACTACGCCGACCAACGCGAAGCCACAGCCTCGTCGGAAGCCACAGGAACCGCGGCAGCGGGAACAAACTTCTCCTCCCGCGTCCGCAGCTCTCTCGGCAACACCTTGCCCGCCTCGGGATCGCGAGCCACTACCACCCACGCCTCGCGAACATTGCGAACAAACGAAATCACCTCTTGAAACTGCTCCTTCGATTCCAAATGCGAAGCCTCAAGCGTCATCGTAAACATCGTCGAGTAGAAATCCGCAAGCGAAGCGGCAACACTCGCCCCCTTGTCGGGCCGCAGACGCGCCTGGAGATAGCTCAGAATATCGACCACCTTCTTCACTGCAACGCGCCGGCCATAAACATCTTCTTCTTCCACGCATTGCATCGCCCGATAGAGAAATCGAATAGCTCCATCGTAGAGCGCAATCACCAGCTCCACACCGGTCGCGCCCGCCAAAGCCTGCTGCTGATAGCTTGTCTCGCTCAATCGCTTGTCCTTTACGCTTGCTGGTTTGGATTAATGCCCGTCAATGAGTCGAAGATTGAGTTGACCTCGTCAAGCTGGTCCGGAATGGCCTGCAAAATCTGGTTCGCCTGATTCAGCTCTGTTGTGAGCTGGGTCTTTTGCGTCGCCAGCAAAGCGTTCTCGTTGGTGATATCGGCGTTGAGCGCCGTCTCCTGGGTGCTGTTCTGCTGCTGCGCAAGAAAGATCGCCCCATTGGGCGCCTGCGTTCCGATGTTGTTGAGCGTGGTGGCGAAACTCTGGCCGAAGCTATTAGAGTTCTGGAAGAATCCGGTTACATCCGAAAAGTTGTTGTTCAGCGCGTTGTCCAGCGCATCGGTATCGAGCGTCAGCGTTCCGCTTCCATCGCTGTTCACGCTGATTCCAAGCTGTTCCAGGCTATTGATCGAGCCGCTCGCAGTCCCCGCAAACAGCGCTCCCGACAGCGAGGTCTGCAACTGAGACAGGATCGTCGCTCCCGCAAGCGGTTCAGGGCTTCCGCTGGAGGTCTTCCCTGTCTGCGTCGTCAGATCCTTCGCCACCGTGTTGTACGCGTTGACAAAGTTATTGACGGCCGTCTCAATATCCGTGTTGTCGTTCGTAATCTGTATCTGCACCGGCGAAGCGCTGGAGACGCTGCTCGCCAGCAGCTGAAATGTAACTCCGGGAATTGCATTGGACACCGTGTTCGAGCTGCTGCTGAGCGTGGTCCCGTCCACCACAATGCTGGCATCTTGGCCGGCCTGGCTGCTGGTAAAGCCGACGTTGCCGCCCGTCGTCGCATCCGAGAGCGAACTGGAGAGCGTGATCTGGCCTGCCGCGCCGCTGTTGGTGCTTACCAGCGAAAGCCGCGAGCCAGTCGAATCCGAAAGCACCGTCGCTGTCACTCCCGCCCCTGCCGAATTGATCGCGGCTGCCAGCGAAGAGAGCGTATTGCTGTTACTGCTTACGTCAATCTGCTGAGTCTTGCCGTTTGCTGTAATTGTTATGCTTCCCGCGAGCGTATCGCTGGCGTTCGTAATTACGTTCGACACCTCGGACGATGTTGTGGCCAGGGAATTAACCACCACAGTATGGCTTCCTGCCGTCGCGGTCGAAGAGGCGCTGCTGAGCGAGATCGTATTGGGATCGGAGCTCGATCCTTCCTTTTCGGAGAACACGCCTTCGAAGTCGGTCAGCGTCTGAAGGCTGGTAGTCAGAGTCGAAAGGTCCGTTCCCAAAGAGGTGAATACGGCATCCTGCGCCTGCAGCGAGGTCAGCTCGCCGTTCCAGGGATTTTCAACGGCCGCCGCAGCCGCCTGGATTTGTGAGACCGTCGTCGCAACATCAAACCCCTGGCCACTCGTCGGCGATCCAAAACTCAGCCCAACTGTACCCATTCCGTCCTCCACGCACCACTTCTCCACAGCAGAAGAGCAATCGCACCGCCAAGTGCGCCTGTTTTTTCTTAGAAGACGCTAACGCTAAAAGCAATCAGCGACGGCGGCCAGGACATTGCCTCCTGGCCGCCATCGCATCAGCCTGCGGTTTACTGCAGCAGCTTAAGAATCTCCTGCTGCGTGCTATTAGCCTGCGCCAGCGCGCTGATGCCAGTCTGGCTCAGCACCTGGAACTTCGCCAGGTCGCTCGTTGCCTGGCCAAAGTTAGTCGCGAGAATCGAGCTCTGAGCGGAGGACAGGTTGACCTCCTCCGCACTTGCCACGTTCGAGGCTGCGTTCAACTGGTTGACGTTGGCGCCAATCGCACCACGCTGGTTGGAAACGTCAGCGACGGCCGTGGTGATCTCCGACAGCGCGGTAGTCGCGTTAGCCGTGCTGGTCAAATCGGTTCCCGTGAGGCTCTGGCCGGCCCCACCGCCAGTTGCTGTGCCGATGCTTCCGGCAGTAAGTGCACCGACGGTAGCCGCGATCGTGGTGGTTCCCGCGGTAGTTCCGTCGCTGACGGTAAAGTTTGTCGCGGTCGCCGTGAAGACGCCGGTGCTGTTAAAGTTCGTCGACGTGCCAATGTTGCCGATCTCGGTGAGGATGCTCTGGTACTCCGTATTGGCCGCACCTGACTGAGCAGCCGTCAGACCGCCGTTAGATGCCTCAGTCGCCAGCGTAACCGCGCGATCCAGCAAGTTGGTCACCTGCGACAACGCACCATCGGCGGTCTGCAGAAGGCCAACACCGTTCTGCGCATTCTGTGCCGACTGCGTCAGTGCCGCTTCATTTGCCGATAGACCATCCGAGATGGACAGACCGGCCGCGTCGTCCGATCCGCTGTTGATGCGCGAACCCGAAGAGAGCTGTTGGAGAACAGTGTTGAGGCTGTTCTGCGTTTGATTGAGACTGTTTTCTGCATTGATCGCTGCGACGTTAGTAAGAACACCTAAGGACATAAGAAAACGCTCCTGTACTGCTCGGTTTGAGTTACCGCGATGCCAGTCCCTGATGCCCGTCCGGCGAACTTATAGTCCCAACCAGGCCGCTATAAGATCCGGTTCACCATGCGGTGGCTCCGCGTTCCCAGACCTCATCGGCGCCTGTTCCGCCAACTTGAGAGCGCTTCTGCGCTTCCGGTCTCTTGTACATTACTTCGTTAACGGCCCTATTGACCTCAGCCCTCCTTGCCGATGAACCCCATGGAAGGAACACCGCCCATGATCGAACTGACACGCCTGAACGGCAGCCCTCTCGCCATCAACTGCGACCTCATCAAATACGCTGAGGCTGCGCCCGACACGGTGCTCACCCTCATCACAGGAGAGAAGCTCGTCGTTCTCGAGCCCTGCAAAGAGGTCTCGCAGCGGACGCTCGACTATCGTGCATCCGTCCTGCGCCAGGCGTGGCCCGAGGCCGCATCATCACTCAGCGCAAAATCTGCGTTCGACGCAGACGACCGTGCCCGTCATCACTCCGCCAACGAATCCGGCGAATAGTCATCACCCCTGAAGAGGAAAACCCATGGATATCGCCAGCATCGGTGGAATCGCACTCGCCATCCTCGGCATTCTTGCCGGCATGATGATCGAGGGCGGAAGCATCGCTCAGATAACCCAGCCCACCGCGGCCATGATCGTCTTCGGTGGCACTCTCGGCGCGGTCATGCTTCAGTTTCCGCTCAGCATCTTCCTCGCCGCACTGAAGGCCATCTTGAAAGTCTTCCTGCATAAGAGCTCCAACGGCGAAGCCACACTCGCGCAGATTGTCAGCTTCGCCAACAAAGCGCGCCGCAGCGGCATCGTCTCGCTCGATGCCGATCTTCCCTCCATCTCTGACCCCTTCCTTCGTCAAGCGCTCATGCTCGCCGTCGACGGCACCGAACCTAGCGAGGTCCGCAAGATCATGCAGCTTGAGCTCGACAACAAATCCGAGATCGAGGAAAAAATTCCCGCAGTCTTCGAAGCGGCCGGCGGCTACTCTCCCACCGTCGGCATCATCGGCGCCGTCCTCGGCCTCATACAGGTGATGAAGAACCTCTCCAATATCGACGAGGTGGGCCGAGGCATCGCCGTCGCCTTCGTCGCCACTATCTATGGCGTCGCCATGGCCAACCTCATCTGTCTTCCCGCCGCCGGCAAGCTCAAATTCCGCCACCGCGAAGAGCAGATGATCAAGGAGATGATGCTCGAAGGCGTCGTCTCCATCCTCGAAGGCATGAACCCGCGCATGATCGAGACAAAACTCCGCACGTATCTCTTCGACTCAGTACCCACAGAGTCCGGCCGCCGTTCCGAGGTCAAGGCATGAGCAGAAAAAAGCATCCCGAACACGTCAACCACGAACGCTGGCTCGTCTCCTACGCCGACTTCATTACGCTCCTCTTCGCGTTTTTCGTCGTCCTCTTCGCCTCCAGCCAATCGGACAAGAAAAAGCAGATGAAACTCGCGGAGGCCATGCAGTCCGCCTTCACTCCCCTCGGTACCTTCGATGCCCATTCGAAGACCCCTCCACTCACCGACACCAGCGCCGCGTCCGCTACTGACGCGCCTCCAGCAGCGCTAACTCCCCCGCTTCCAATCTCAGGTACGGAAACCCTGGAGCAGACCAAAGCGCGCCTGACGAGACTTCTTGCCCAACAGGTCGCCGCCGGCCGCATCCCCCCCGGCGGCATGACCATGCGCATCACCATCGACGGCCTCATCATCTCGCTTCACGAAGCAGGCTTCTTCCCCTCAGGCTCCGCCGAGGTCCGCGCAGCCTCGATCCCGATGCTCGCCATCCTCGCCACCACCCTGCCCCCCGGGCCGCTCCGCGTCGAAGGCCACACCGACAACGTCCCCATCCACACCGCGCAGTTCGCCAGCAACTGGGAACTCTCCACTGCACGTTCCACGGCCATCGCCCGCCTGCTCCTCAAACGCGGGCCGATCAATCCTGCGAATCTCACCGCCGCCGGCTACGCTGAGTTCCACCCCATCGCAAGCAACGCCACCGAAGATGGGCGCATGCAGAACCGCCGAGTCGACATTATCGTCCTCCGCTCATCTGCACCTCACGGCACGGCAGTCGGCCAGGTTCAGCCAACAACGCCAAAGAAAGGCTGATCGCAGTCGGCGCTTTCGTGTACCGTATCTCCGGGCCCCAAATTGACAACTGGAGGATCCCCTATGAAAGCACTGGCACGCAGTATTATCGCCTTGGCTGTTGCGTTTCTGCCGCTCAGCTCCTACGCCCAGCAATACTTCACCAACGTCTCAGTCCGACGTGTCGTCAAGCTCAGAATCCTTCCCGGGAAATCGAAAGACTTCTATTCCTACCTCAACTCTATCCAGAAGGTCTTCGAAGCCGAAAAAGAAGCCGGGCTCATCCTGGACTACGGCTTCATGCACAGCGTCAACTACGAAGGACCCGATAAATACGATGTCGTGTTCGTCATCCATTACAAGGACATGGCCACCTTCGATACGCTTGCCGACAAGGCCGCCCCCGTTATCGCCAAGGCCTATGGAACACCCGAAAACCGTGCCGCAGTTGGCAAACTCGGAGAAGAAAGCGCCGAGACGGTATCCAGCGAACTCGTCCGCGAGATCAAACTGAAGCCATAACGCACTGCGTTCCCTTGCATCACCCTATAACCATGCCCTATCCTCGCGGCCATCCGTCGCGCAGGATGGGGCATACACCCCTGCTTCGCAATCAACCTTTCGCCACACCCAGCACCTTCACAATAACCCGCTTCGATCGCTGCCCATCGAACTCCGCATAAAACACGCGCTGCCAGGTCCCCAGATCCAGGCGCCCGCGAGTAACCGGCAGCGTCGTCTCATGATGCAGCAGCAGCGCCTTCAGATGCGCATCGGAGTTGTCCTCCCCCGTCTGATGATGCTTGTACCCCGGCCACCGCGGAGCCAGCTTCTCCAGCCACACGCCAATGTCTTCAATCAAGCCATCCTCGTTGTCATTCACATAAATCGCGGCGGTAATATGCATCGGCGAAACAAAACACGGCCCATCATCAATCCCGCTGCGCCGCACAATCTCCTCCACCTCCGGAGTAATGTGCACCATCTCATACCGCTCCTGTGTACGAAACGTCAAATACTCCGTATGCGCCTTCATCGTCGCCATCGCATCTCCTCGTCTGGAATCCATCTGCTATTCAGAATAAAATCGCAGCAGGCAAAATAGCCTGCGACAGGCCGAATCGTTTGCGATGACCAGACCGTCCAACTCAACACGGATGAAGAAACCGCTGCATAGTGTCGTCGCGCTTCTCTGCTTGCTGGCTCTGCTACTGCCGGCAGCGGCGTTCTGTCTGCAGCCATACCAGACCGCGCAACCGATCTGCAGCCATTGCCCACCGCAACACACTATTCCTGCGTGCTGCAGCTCGCACCACCAGCAGCCCCCGACCGTCGTTGCATCCACGGACGCTCCGCAACTCTCGCAGATCGCCGTATCCTTCACCCCCGCTTTTCGCGACGCGCGCTCTCTCCGCTCGCCACTCCTCGCCACCGAACTAGAAGCACCGCCGCCGCTCCCGCGACTCACAGCCCTTCGCATCTGATCCTTTCCTGAGCCCCTCTGCGTCCAGCAGCCTCCCTTCGCGCTGCCCCCACTCACGCAGTTCTCAAAACAAGGAAGTCTCATGCGCCGCACTCTCCCCGCAACGCTGCTCGCAGCAGCTTTGTTGACCTCGTTCCAGACATTCGCTCAGACGAAACAATCCCCCATGCCCGACATGCCGGACATGAGCATGCCCGCCCCACCGCAGATGGATATGTCAAAGCCCCCAACCACCCTCATCGAAGCCGAGCTCGCCCACACCACCTCCGGCACCAGCATCGAACCAGCATCCACTCCAGTCCCCATGCTCATGACCAACTATCGCGGCTGGACCCTCATGCTCCACGGCACCGCCTTCATCTCCGACATCCAGCAGAGCGGCCCACGCGGCGCCGACAAGCTCTTCTCCACTAACTGGATCATGCCCATGGCCACGCACAAACTAGGCGCCGACGGCCAGCTAACCCTCCGCACCATGCTCTCCCTCGAACCCGCCACCATCACCGGCCGCTATTATCCCGAACTCTTCCAGCAAGGCGAAACCGCGTTCGGCAAACCAATCATCGATGGCCAGCACCCTCACGACTTCATCATGGAACTAGCCGCCCTCTACGATCTCCACCTGGGCGAACGCACCCTACTCAGCCTCTACGCTGCACCCATCGGCGACCCTGCCATCGGCCCCACCGCCTACCCGCACCGCCAATCCGCCTCCGAAGACCCCATCGCCGCCCTCGGCCACCATCAGCAGGACTCCACTCACATCGCCTTCAATGTCCTCACCGGCGGCCTCACCTGGCGCTGGCTCCGCTTCGAAGAGTCCGGCTTCCACGGCGCCGAACCGACCGAGCAGCGCTGGGGCTTCCAACCCTCCCCCAACGGTCACGCCATCGACAGCTACTCCTCGCGCATCACCTTCTCCCCCGCACCCAACTGGACCAGCCAATACTCCATCGCCCACATCACCAGCCCCGAAGCCCTCTACCCTAACGAAAATCAGCAACGCCAGACCGCCTCCATCATGTACAACCGCCCCATCGGCAACCATCACGACACAACCAGCATGGCCGGCATGGACATGTCCACCCCCGCCACCGGCAATTGGTCCACCACCCTCCTCTGGGGTCGCACGAAATCGCTCCCCCAAACCGGAAGCGACACGAGCATCGAAAACAGTTATCTCCTCGAATCCCTCCTGCAGTTCCAAACCCGCAACTACATCTGGACCCGCATCGAAAACGCCGCCCGCACCAACGAACTCCTCCTCCCACCCAACTCCCCACTCCCACCCAACTTTAGCGAAGTCCCCATAGGCCACGTCGCCGCCTACACCTTCGGCTACGACCGCGACTACCGGATCATCCCCCACATCCTCACCGCCCCCGGCGCGCAGTTCACCAGCTACACCACCCCACAAGACCTCGTCTCCACCTACGGCCACCATCCTTGGGGCGTAGTCGCCTTCGTTCGCTTCCGCATTAAAGATTGACGCGGCGCAGCCGCCTCGCTCATCGAACGAACACTGCGAAAACCGCATACCATCTTCTTCAGATGACCACCCGCAAGATCGTTCACATCGACATGGACGCCTTCTACGCCTCCGTCGAGCAGCGCGACGACCCGAACCTCCGCGGCAAACCCGTCGTCGTTGCCTGGCGCGGCAACCGCTCCGTCGTCTGTGCTGCATCCTACGAGGCCCGAGCCTTCGGTGTGCGTTCCGCGATGCCCGCTGTCCGCGCCGAACGTCTCTGCCCCACAGCAATCTTCATCCCGCCAGACTTCACTCGCTATCGAGCCGTCTCGCGTGAAGTCCGAGCCATCTTCCAACGCCACACCGATCTCATCGAACCTCTCTCACTCGACGAAGCCTACCTCGACGTCACCGAAAACAAGACCGGCCTCCCCACCGCCACACGCGTCGCCACTGCCATTCGTCAGCAAATTCGCGAAGAGCTAAACCTCACCGCCTCAGCCGGGGTAGCCCCCAACAAATTCCTCGCCAAGATCGCCTCCGACTGGCGCAAGCCCGACGGCCTCTTCGTCATCCAGCCTGGCGAAATAGACACCTTCCTGCCACCCCTCCCCGTCGGCCGCATTTCAGGCGTCGGCAAGGTCACCGAAAAAAATCTCGAAGACATGAACATCAAAACCGTAGGAGACCTCAAGACCAAAGACCTCGCAACTCTTGAAGCCCGCTTTGGTCGCTACGGCCTGCGCCTCTACCAACTCGCCCGCGGCATCGACCACAGCCCAGTCGTCCCCGACCGCCCCACGAAATCCATCTCCGCCGAAGACACCTTTGCGCAAGACGTACCCCTGACCGAGATCGAACCCATGATCCTGCGCCTCGCTGAAAAAGTCTGGACAGCCTCACGCAAAGAGTCTCGCATCGCGCGAACCGTCGTTCTCAAACTCAAGACCAGCGACTTCAACATTCTCACCCGCAGCCACACGCCTGCAGTCCCACCATCCTGCGCAGAAGAGCTAACCACCATCGCTCTCAACCTCCGCGACCGCGTCACTCTGCCTCCCGACCAACGCTTCCGCCTCGTCGGCGTAGGCCTCAGCAACTTCACCGACCCGAACGCCACCCCAACCCAGTCCACACTCTTCGAATAGATCCCTCCTGCCATCCGTGTTAACTCTTAATCCGCGCCCATCCGCGAAAATCCGCGGTCGCAATTCACTATCATCAGAGAGCCATGATCCTCTACGTCGCCACCTCCAACCCCGGCAAGCTCCGAGACTTCGCCGCAGCTGCAACGCAAAACATCACCCTAAACCCACTCCCCAACCTGAACCAAATCCCCGCCCCACCCGAAGACGAACCCACCTTCGAAGGCAACGCCCGCCTCAAAGCTATCTACTACTCCCGCCACGCCCCCGGCCAAATCGTCATCGCAGACGACTCCGGCCTCGAAGTCGACGCCCTTCACGGAGCCCCCGGCGTCCGCTCCGCTCGCTTCGCTGAAGACCACAACTTCCACCCGGCTGAAGCCGCCGAAGCACTCAGCCCCGGCCCGCTATCAACCGACCAGCGTAACAACCTCTATCTCATCTCCCTCCTCACCGGCATCCCCCTCACCGAGCGCAGCGCCCGCTACCACTGCGTCCTCGCCGCAGCCCGAGACGGCCAGATCATCGCCATCGGCCACGGAGCCGTCGAAGGCGAGATCCTTAGCACCCCACGCGGCACCCAGGGCTTCGGCTACGACCCGCTCTTCTATCTCCCCGAACAAAACAAGACTATGGCCGAGCTCGACATCCCCACCAAACTCACCTTCAGCCATCGCGGCCGAGCCTTCGCCGCCCTGCTCGAAGAACTCGCGTCCCTCTGAACTCCCGCCATTTCAACTCGCATCAAATAATTCGCACAAACCTGACGATAACCGCACAAAACCCTTTAGTTTTATTGACCTTGGCCCCTCACAGCGAAATAATCGCACTGCCGCACTTTTTTCCATCTCACCAAGTGCGCCTATCTCCTACAAGGAGCGCCCATGGCAACCGCCACGCCGCCAGCCCTTCCTGCCACGCCGACACTGCGCGGCGTTCAGCCTCTACGAGCAGGCGAAGGCCACTCCTTCTTCTGGCGCAAGCTGCACTCGCTCACCGGCATCGTCCCCATCGGTGCCTTCCTCGTCGAACACATCATCTCCAACTACGAGATCGTCAACGGCCCGCTCGCCTACGCCAAACAGGTCCTCTTCCTCAACTCCCTCCCGCTCGTCCGCGTCCTCGAGTGGGTCTTCATCTTCATCCCCCTCGCCTACCACGCCATCTACGGCCTCTTCATCGCCATCCGCGGCCGCTCCAACGTCAACGTCTACCCCTGGGCCGGCAACTGGATGTATCTCTCCCAGCGCGTCACCGGCATCATCGCCTTCCTCTACATCATCCAGCACCTC
Organism: uncultured Acidobacteriaceae bacterium; assembly: GCA_963841335.1. Lineage (GTDB taxonomy): Bacteria > Acidobacteriota > Terriglobia > Terriglobales > Acidobacteriaceae > Edaphobacter. Next base: position 1,600,437 of record CAWJCF010000002.1, read on the forward strand.
TACCGCCAGCGCTTCACCGGCGTCTCGCTCCCCGAGCACCCCGGCGCAGCCTTCGCCAAGGTCCAGCACGAGCTCTCCAACCCCTGGATGCTCGCCATCTACGTCATCGCCATGATCGCCACCACCTGGCACTTCGCCTACGGCATCTGGCTCTTCGCCGCCAAGTGGGGCATCACCCCCGGCGACAAGGCCCGCAAGAAATTCGGCTGGGTCTGCGGACTCGGCGGCGCAGCCCTCTGCCTCATGGGCCTCATCAGCATCTACGCCGTCGTCGCCGCGCCACCCGCCCCTGAAGACGTCATGCCCACACAGACCTCCAGCATCGCGATTCCCGCACCAGTAAACTCCACGAATCCAGCACAGCTTGGAGAGGTTCGATAAATCGTGGCTCGGACTACTATCACGTTCTCGACTGATACTCCATTAGCGGAGATATTGAACCTTCCAGTGCGCCGTATTTCTTTGTTCGAGGATTTTCCCGGTAGATGTGGCAATCTTACTTTATGGCATACAAGTGACCGGGGTTTATGCGTCTTCCCGCGGATGCAGACGTCGCTGAGAGGCTTGAAGTGGGAGTTCTGAACTTTCGCTCGGTTGCGCCAATCGATGAAGGTGCGATAAGTGTGAACTTCGAGCCGCAGCTAGTCCCGTATCGTGGTTGCAAGTTAGTCGTCGAAGAAGCAGAAACAAAGCTGGAAAGCGGATTGAGGCTTTACTTTCAAAACGGACAGATCTGCTCATTTTGCCTGCCGATTTTCCTCTTTCCCTGGCTGTCTCCGGAAGCTGCATACGGGATAGGAATACGACGTCCGAATACCCACTCGAGAATTACGAATCAGTCGAGCTTTTCACTACGGTTTCGCACTAAGGAAGATAACTAAATGGCAGCAACCCCCAGAATCATCGTCGTAGGCGGCGGCCTAGCCGGCCTCGCCGCCGTCATCAAGATCGCCGAAGCCGGCGGCAAGGTCGACCTCTTCTCCATCGTCCCCGTCAAGCGCTCGCACTCCGTCTGCGCTCAGGGAGGCATCAACGCCGCCAAGAACCTCAAGGGCGAGGGCGACGACGTCTTCAAGCACTTCGACGACACCATCTACGGCGGCGACTTCCTCGCCAACCAGACCCCCGTCAAAAACATGACGGCGCAAGGGCCCGCCATCATCGACCTGCTCGACCGCATGGGCGTCCCCTTCAACCGCACCCCCGAAGGCCTCCTCGACTTCCGCCGCTTCGGAGGCACCCTCTATCACCGCACCGCCTTCGCCGGAGCAACCACCGGCCAGCAGCTCCTCTACGCCCTCGACGAGCAGGTCCGCCGCTACGAAGCCGAAGGCAAAGTCACCAAGTACGAGGGCTGGGAGTTCCTCTCCGCAGTTCTCGACAGCAAAGGCGCCTGCCGCGGCATCACCGCCATGGACCTCCGCACCATGGAAACCCGGACGTTTCCAGCAGACGCGATCATCGTCTGCACCGGGGGTAACGGAGCCATCTTCGGCAAATCCACCAACTCAGTCGTCTGCACCGGCAGCGCGCAGTCCGCCCTCTACCAGCAGGGCGCCTTCTACGCCAACGGCGAGTTCATCCAGGTCCACCCCACCGCCATCCCCGGCGAAGACAAGCTCCGCCTCATGTCCGAATCAGCCCGCGGCGAAGGCGGCCGCGTCTGGGTCCCCAAGGACAAGAACGACAAGCGCGTCGCCAAATCCATCCCCGAGGGCGAGCGCTGGTACTTCCTCGAAGAGTGGTACCCCAAGTACGGCAACCTCGTCCCCCGCGACGTAGCCACTCGAGCCATTTTTAAAGTCGTCTACGAACACGGCATGGGCATCGACGGCCAGCCCATGGTCTACCTCGATCTAACCCACATCGATCGAGCAACATTAGACCGAAAACTTGAAGGCATTCTCGAAATCTACGAGAAGTTTGTAGGCGACGACCCGCGCGAAGTTCCCATGAAGATCTTCCCCGGCATGCACTACACCATGGGCGGTCTCTGGGTCGACTTCAACCAACAGACCAACATCCCCGGCGTCTACGCCGCAGGCGAGGCCGACTACTCCATCCATGGCGCCAACCGCCTCGGCGCCAACTCCCTCCTCTCCTGCATCTACGGAGGCTTCGTCGCCGGCCCCCAAGCCATGCAGTACGCGAAAAATCTCCCTGCCCAGGAAGGCGACGGTGGCCACGCCGCCGAACTAGCCCGCCAGAAGGAGTTCAACAACCTCCTCCTCAACAACCCCGGCACCGAAAACCCCTTCAAGCTCTGGCGCGAACTCGGCGAGACGATGACCCAACACGCAACCATCATCCGTTACAACGCGGGCCTCGACGAAGCCGACGCCAAGATCGTCGAGCTCCTCGACCGCTACCGCAACGTCAACCTCTCCGACAAGAGCCAGTGGGCCAACACCAGCTTCGCCTTCACCCGCCAACTCTGGAACATGCTCCAGTTAGGCCGCGTCATCGTCCAGGGCGCCCGCCTCCGCGACGAGTCCCGCGGAGCCCACTACAAACCCGACTTCCCCGACCGCAACGACGAAAAGTTCCTCAAAACCACCAAAGCCGCCTTCAAAGACGACGCCCCCGCCTTCGAGTGGGAAGAAGTAGACATCAGCCACATCAAACCACGCCCCCGCCGCTACGACGCCACCGCCTAATGCCGACAGCTCCCAAAACCGTCGTCATCCTGAGCGCAGCGAAGGATCCCCGCATTTCGCTTTTGCCCTTGCCTGTTTTTTCCCTTCTAAAGATGCAAACGACAGGTCACCCCACAACCCGATTTCGCCGTCTAACCAGCCATGGAAGACGCCAAATATGTCTACCTCGCCCTGGCCCTCGTATACGCCGGTGTCATGACGTATATGTACCTCTACACCACGCATCTTCACCCCAACGAGCGGACCATGGCCCTCAAAGGCCGTCCGCCGATCAGCAAAGAAGAAGGCATCGCAGTCGCCACACTCGAGAAGGAGCACGACCACAAAATAGGCCGGTTCTAACTCCCTCCCAAGCGACCGCTTTCCTTCGCAACAATCGCCTCCAGAAGGGCCTCACGCTGAAGGCACAGGAAATCTGCAGTCGCTAAGGAGCCCGCATGCCGCCAAGCACCATCAAGGTAGAGATCAAGCGTCAGTCCAACCCCGACGCACCCGCCGTCACCGAAAAGTTCGAGATCCCCTACCGCCCGGGCATGAACATCACCTCGCTCCTCGGCGAGATTGCGCTCAACCCCGTCGACGTCTCCGGCCGCGCGACCACTCCCATCACCTACGACTCCAACTGCCTCGAAGAGATCTGCGGCTCCTGCGCCATGCTCATCAACGGCAAAGCGAAAATGGCCTGCTCCGCACTCGTAGATAAACTCGAGCAGCCGATCCGCCTCGCCCCACTCAGCAAATTTCCCGTAATCCGCGACCTCGCCGTCGACCGCTCCGTCCTGTTTGAAAACCTCAAGAAGGTCAAAGCCTGGGTTCCCATCGACGGCTCGTACGACCTGGGCGCCGGCCCGAAGCAAGCGCCTCAAATTCAAGAGCAACGCTACCCGCTATCCAACTGCATCTCCTGCACTATCTGTATGGAGGTCTGCCCCCAATTCAACGACGCCACCGGCTTCGTAGGCGCAGCCACCATCGCCCAGGCCAAGCTATTCAACCTCGACCCCAGCGGCGCAGTCCTCAAAGAAGAACGCCTCCGCGCCCTGGCCGGCGACGGCGGCATCCAGGAGTGCGGCTTCGCACAAAACTGCGTCCAGGCCTGCCCCAAACAGCTTCCCCTCACTGAAGCCATCAGTGACATGGGCCGCGACGTCTTCGTCCAACAAGTCAAAGATCTCTTCGCACGCTAACCCATGTCCGAATTCTCGGACATGGGTATTCGCGCTCGAACGCACTGTTTTCTTCCTTAGCTTTTGATGCCTTATTTTGTAAATATCTGTTGATCCGGGCAGCATCCTCGTACGACTTGGTCGTGTTATTCGCACGGTTCGCCATCTCATCGGCCACATGCTCGATCCGCTGTTCCTCGGTCTCCCCAACATGAGTTGAAGTAACACCCTTATCCTTAGAAGGCAGCGCCGCGGTTTTCGTAGAATCTGGAACTTGTGCCATACATCACCTCTACCTATACACAATGAGATGGATATCTCTCGTTAAAGTTGCCCTGGACCCCCATCTTCGCATCGTCGCTAACGCGGATAATCGCGTAAAGCGCGCACCACATTCCTCTTGCCAACATCAAATCTCGAGAAATCGAAACAAGGAGCAACAATGATTCAACTAGCAGACGCCCGCCGCATCATCGCCGCCGCCGAAAAGAAAGCCACCGAGATCGGCCAGCCCATGAACATCGCAGTCGCTGACGCCGGCGGCAACCTCATCTCTCACGTCCGCATGGACAACGCCTGGCTCGGCTCCATCGACATCTCCATCAAAAAGGCCTGGACCTCCCGAGCCTTCGACATCGCCACCAAAGATCTCGCCCCGCACTCCCAATCCGGCAGCCAGTTCTTCGGCATCCACGCCTCCAACGACGGCAAAGTCATGATCTTCGCCGGCGGCATTCCCCTGAAGAAGGACGGCAAAGTCGTCGGGGCCATCGGCGTCAGCGGAGGCTCCGGCGAACAGGACCACGCCGTAGCCGAAGCCGGCGCGGCGGCCTTCTAAATCTCTCAAACAATCGGAAGAATCGAAAAAGGGTAGCGCGGCAACAGCGCTACCCTTTCCGCTGCAGAGCATCATATGGGCAGTAGTTTCTAACCAAAGCGAACATTTAACCGTCAGGCGCAACGAGGTTTCAACAAAAAATGGCTGAAAACACTGGAGTAGTTTTTCTCGGACAAAACAAAGTCGAAGTCCAGTCCATCGACTTCCCCAAAATGCAGAATCCCGCCGGCAAAAAGATCAACCATGCCGTCATCTTGAAGGTCGTCTCGACAAATATCTGCGGCTCCGACCAGCACATGGTCCGCGGCCGCACCACCGCACCCACCGGCATGGTTCTCGGACACGAGATCACCGGCGAGATCATCGAGGCCGGCTCCGACGTTGAATACCTCAGCGTAGGCGACCTCGTCACCGTTCCCTTCAACGTCGCCTGCGGCCGCTGTCTCACCTGTCGCGAACAACAAACGGGCGTCTGTCTCAACGTCAATCCCGGCCGCGCCGGCGGAGCCTACGGGTACGTCGACATGGGCGGATGGGTCGGCGGGCAGGCCCAGTTCGTCATGGTCCCCTACGCCGACTTCAACCTCATCAAATTCCCAGACAAAGCCCAGGCCATGGCGAAGATCAAGGACCTCACCATGCTCTCCGACATCCTCCCCACCGGCTTCCACGGAGCCGTAACCGCAGGCGTTGGCGTCGGCTCCATCGTCTACGTCGCAGGAGCAGGCCCAGTAGGCCTCGCAGCCGCAGCCGCAGCCCAAATCCTCGGCGCTGCCGTCATCATGATCGGAGACATGAACCCCGAGCGCCTCAAACACGCGGCCAGCGTAGGCTTCACTCCGCTCGACCTCACAAGAAGCGACAATCTCGGCGATCTCATCGAAGCCGTCGTCGGAAAACCCGAAGTAGACGCCGCAATCGACGCCGTCGGCTTCGAGGCCAGAGCCCAGGGCAAGAATGGCGCTGAGGCACCGGCAACCGTCCTCAACTCGCTCATGTCCGTCGTCCGCGCCGCAGGCGGAATCGGTATCCCCGGCCTCTATGTCACCGAGGATCCCGGCGCGCACGACGAGGCTGCAAAACACGGTAATCTCAGCATGCGCTTCGGCCTCGGCTGGGCAAAATCACACCGCTTCTACACCGGCCAGACGCCTGTGCTGAAGTACAACCGCCAGCTCATGCAGGCCATCCTTCACGATCGTTTACCCATCGCAAAGATCGTCAACGCAACCGTCATCTCGCTCAACGATGCCCCCCAGGGCTACCAAGCCTTCGACTCCGGCGTGGCAAAGAAGTTCATCCTCGACCCACACGGCCTGCTCAATCAGGCAGCATGATCGAAGGTTTAAAAGTAAAAGGCCCGCCGAAACAGGCGGGCCTTTTACTTTTAATTTCGTCGAAGTTTATTTACTTTGAAAAAATCGAATTACCCGGAGTCGTCTCTTCATTCGAGTGAATCCGATTCGCGGCACGCTTCGCACTCTGCATGCCAACATCATCAATCTTCTGCTGTTCCGTTCTTCCCGCCTCCGTGGCAGGAGCATTCTGCTCAATTGCTTCGTGGGAAGGCCGTCCTGGTGTCTTCGTTGAATCCAATCCTTGTGCCATTTCTCACCTCTACATAAGACAGATGGCACCTCGCATACTCAAGTTGCCCAAACTCACCAGCTCAACTCAATCAACATCACCCCTTGTCTTTCGAGTGTCAAAGGCAACTCGACGCGCCCATCTTTCATCGTCGAAGCACGGGAAACTGGCTGCAGAACAGCAGCACGCTGCAACTCAACAAACTGAGCCGCGGTAGGCTGCGAAGGACTCCCCATCTTCTGCCAAAGCGCATAAGCATTGCCGTGCTCCGCATCCATCAAAAACTCCCGCACCTTCACCTTCCCCTGCGCGGGAACCCCACTCACCAAAACCTTCACCCGTGCAGCCTCCGCCGCAACATCGTCATCGTGATAGTTCCACACCAGCACATCCACCTTGCGATCCCCGCGCGTAGCCACGGCATTCACATCATCTGCGCCACGCACGCTGTCGCTCACCACCTGCTCCAGCGGCAGAGCCCCCGAGCTCGTCACCGCAACATATTCCCCACCGAGCATCCCCATCATGCGAAACACATTCAACACCGCCTTATCCACCAGGTAGCTCTTCCCATCCGCCTTTCCGCCCGTAGCCAACTCACGAAACCCTGCAAACACCGGCTGATCCTCAAACTCCAACGCCCACGTCACCGCACCCTGCAACGTCACACCATACTTCGCGGCCAGCTCATTCTGTCGCGCAATCGCCTCCGCCACACTCACTCCATACAGAGGCCCATTGCGATATCCATTCTGCGGCCCCTTACACGCCGCACATCCCTCAGGATCGCTCTCCCCCAAAATAATCGGCGTACTCTTCCACTCCGGATACGAAGCCACCACGCGCATCCCAAACTCCGTCGCTCGCAACTGATGCCCCAGATCCATCCGCACATGTCCATCCACGGTCTTCGGCGAACCCTTCGGATGAAAGCTGATAAACGAAAGCGGAGCCCCCGTCCCGCCCGTAGCCGCATTCTTGCCCGTCGCGCAATGCTCCAGAAACTGCCGCAGAAACGCCTCAGACTTCCCAGGTCCAACACCCGTCGCCTCCGGGCCGCCAATCTTAGCCTCCGGCAACTCTTTTTGAATCGCCGCCGCCGTCACATCGTACAAACGGTCATACTCCTCCGGCGTCCCGTGCCAATAAGGAATATCCGGCTCATTCCAAACCTCCCAAAGCCAGGTCTTCCCCGCAGCGTCACCATAGCGTTCATGCAGATGCTTCACCCACGCCGATACCAGCGCACTCCACTTGTCATAATCCTTCGGCGGATAACTCCACCCCGTAAATACATCGCCATCGGGAAACATGTGCCGATAGGGCTCCGGATGCGTCGACAGTGCCTCCGGCATAAATCCCACCTCCACCAGCGGCCGCACACGCGCATCCCTCATCGCATCGAAGATCTTATCCGTAATCGTCCAGTCGTAAATCGGCCTACCCTGCGCATCTTCGCGATAGGCGTTCGTCGACCCCCACTTCAGCGACCCGCTCCCGTCGCCCGTAGTCAACAAATTGTGCAGCCGCACATAAACCGGAGCTCCACTCAACCCCGCAAGCTCATGCATTAGCGTCTTCCCATTCGGCGCATAGACAAAGTTCGGCTCATCCGCGCCGAAGTAGCTCCACACAGGTCGATACGCTTCTACCGCCTTATCGGCATCAACCGTAATCACCACATCCTGAGCCCCACACACCAGCGACGAAAAAATTACAGACACAGACAGCCACTCACGAATCCACATGCACGCCACCATATCAAAACTTCCTGGAAGTACGGGCAGAACTCTCTTGCTAAAATTCTCCGAGGCACATTCTTCATAGCTAGTCGCCCAACACAGAGAAGAATCAAGTAAATATGACCGATCCCGCCGCCGTCCACAACTCCTCCATCGTCATCGACACCCACGCCGACACCCCCCAACGCTTCGTCGACGAGCACTGGAACTTCACCGATCCCCTCAACGGCGGCATGCTCAACTACGACTCCGCAAAGCAGGGCAACCTCGACGCACAGTTCTTCTCCATCTGGGTCGACCCAGCCCAGTACCCCGCCAACGCCTCCGCCCGCCGCACTCTCGAACTCATCGACGGCACCTTGGAGCAAGTTCGCCGCGCCCCCGACAAACTCGCCCTGTGCACCTCCGCCGAGGAAATCATCGCCACTCACGCGCAAGGAAAGTTCGCCGTCCTCGTGGGCATTGAGGGCGGCCACTCCATCGAAGACTCCCTCCGTCTCCTGCGCGACTACTACCGTCTCGGCGTACGTTACATGACCCTCACCTGGTCCAACACCAACAACTGGGCCGACTCCTCCGGCGACATCGACGACGCCACCATCACCCATCACAACGGCCTCACTCCCTTCGGCAAACAAGTCGTTCAGGAGATGAATCGCCTCGGCATGATGGTCGACATCTCTCACGTCTCCGACAAAACCTTCTGGGACGTCATTACCACCACCCGCACGCCCATCATCGCTTCACACTCCTCCGCCCGAGCCCTCACACAAGCCCTGCGCAACATGACCGACGACATGCTCGAAGCCGTCGCCAAAAACAACGGCGTAGTCATGGTCAACTTCTTCCCTGCCTTCATCGACGAAAAATGGCGCGAAGCCTGGAACGCACAGGCTCCCGAGCGCAAGAAAGCCCAGCAAGCCATGGAAGCCGAATACAAAGCCAAGGGCCTTCCCGTTCCCTACAGCGCCTCCGACAAGATCGACCGCGAGTTCGCCGCTAAAATCGGCCGCGCCCCCTTCAACTCACTCATCGATCATTTCGACCACGTCATTAAAATCGCCGGCATCGACCACATAGGCATCGGCACCGACTTCGACGGCATTCCCGTCCCACCCGAAGGCATCGACTCCGCCGCCGACCTCCCCAAAATCACAGCCGCTCTCATGGCGCGAGGCTACACCGCCGAAGACATGCGCAAGCTCCTCGGCGGCAACCTCCTCCGAGTCCTCCGCGAAGTCCAGGACAACGCAGACAAACTCGAATAGCGCTATTTATCCCCGAGAATCTCGATCTTGTGAATCTGCGGAGCCTCCGAGAACAACTCACTCGCATTCGCCATCAGCGCCTTGGCAATCTCGCCATTCAAATGCGCCTCTCGCCCCGCCTCATCATTGAAGGTGTCGAACACGCTGTAATGTCCCGGACCCTCCTTCAACCCATACCACGTCACCGTGAAAGCTTCCTTCTTCGCCATCTCGGCACCCTGTTTCAAGAACGCCTCAACATCTTTCTCTTTTCCCGGCTTCGCCTTCAACGAGACATAGAGCGCAAACTTTGCCATAAGTAATTCCTCCAGACCATACGACGCACAAACCCCGACTCCAGTTACATTTCCTTTGTAAAACCTATGCAATCAGTCATCGCCGAACCATCGTTCTACCTCGCCGCACATTGCTCCCACCGCACCTACTGCGATAGCCTGTCTATTGGAGTCTACCCTCGCATGACGCTTCGTCCTTTCGCACTGCTTTTGGCCCTCGGAGTATCCGCGCAAGCCCAGACAACCCCAGCCGCGCAACTTCCCGACGCCCCCAGCACCACCAGCCAGATCAAGCCCGCGCCTGTCCCGGCCGGCCCCACAGCCGTCATCGACACCACCATGGGCCGCCTCACCTGCAAGCTCTATGAAAAGGAAGCGCCCATAACCGTAGCCAACTTCATCGGCCTCGCCGAAGGTACCAAGGACTGGACCGATCCCAAGACCCTCCAAAAAATGCGCCACCAGCCCTTCTACAACGGCACCACCTTCCACCGTGTCATTCCGGACTTCATGATCCAGGGCGGCGACCGCGCCGCTGACGGCACCGGGGACCCCGGCTACTTCTTCCAGGATGAGATCGATCCGTCCCTCACCTTCGACACACCTGGCATCCTCGCCATGGCCAACGCTGGCCCTGGGCCCTCCGGCAGCGGGACCAACGGCAGCCAGTTCTTCATCACCGACGCTCCCGTCCCTCAGCTCAATGGCAAACACACCATCTTCGGCCTCTGCGATGCGCACACTACCCTCATCGTAGCCTCCATCGCCCGCGTTGAACGCAACGCGAACGACAAACCCCTTACTCCCGTTGTCATCAACCGCGTCACCATCGTGCGCGAAGGCCAACCCATGCCGCCGCTTCCCGTCGCGCCGGCCACAACCAGCACGCCGGCCGCGCCGCCAAAATAATCCCACCGCTTCCGCCATCCACTGGAAGCCTTTCGTCATCGAATTTCATCAACCTGCAAGGAGAACTTAAGTCATGTCAAAAAAACCAGGCACTTACGCCAACTTCAAAACCTCCGAAGGCACCATCGTCGCCGAGCTCTTCGAAAAAGACGCGCCTATCACCGTAGCCAACTTCATCGGCCTTGCCGAAGGCTCCAAAGAGTGGTCCAGCCGCAGCAAGAAAGGCGACAAGCTCTACGACGGCACCGTCTTCCATCGCGTCATACCCCAGTTCATGATCCAGGGTGGCGACCCCGAAGGCACCGGCATGGGCGGTCCCGGCTACAAGTTCGCCGATGAAACCCGCGGCTCCAAACATGGCTTCCAGGAGAAGGGAAAACTAGCCATGGCCAACGCCGGCCCCGACACCAACGGCAGCCAGTTCTTCATCACCGTAGCGGACACCAGCTGGCTCACCGGCAAGCACACCATCTTCGGCGAAGTCGTCGAAGGCTACGACATCGTAGAAAAGATTAGCAAAGTCAACCGCGACGGCATGGACCGCCCCAAAACACCGGTCGTCCTCGAATCCGTAACCATCGAACGAGTCGCATAAGCCAGTTTCGCAACCAGAAACGAAAAGGCCCGCTCAATCGCGTGGGCCTTTTTCTATGCAGCGTCTACTATGGACGCATGAAACGCACGACCGTGCTCAAGCTGTTCCTGCTGTTTCTCCTCCAAGCCGCGCTGCCATCCTTCTCCGAAAAAGTCTCTACCACCCCACCCCCCACCGGCTACATTGACGACTACGCCCAGGTCTTCTCCGCGGATAGCAAATCCAACATGGAAGCCCTCTGCCGCGAACTCCACAACAAAACCAAAGCCCAGGTCTTCGTCGTCACGATCGACACCACCGAAGGAGAGCCAGTCGAGACCTTCGCCAACGAGCTCTTCGCCAAATGGAAGATCGGCGAAAAGAAGACCGACCGCGGCGTCCTCATGCTTTTCGCCATCAAAGACCGCAAGCGCTGGATAGAAATTGGCTACGGTCTCGAAGGCATCCTCAACGACGCCAAAGTAGGCGACATCGGCCGCACCATGGTCCCCGCCCTCCAGTCCGCCAATTACGACGAAGCCGCCCAGACCGGCCTCCGCCAGATCACTCAAGTCATCGCCACTGACGCCGGGGTCACCCTCGACGCCCTCTCCAACTCAATCGAGGCCGAACCCACAGCACCAGCCCCAGTGACCGGTCCTCCACCCTCCTCCGAGTCGCTATCCCCCGTCCGTTGGCTCGCTCTCATTCCCTTCTTTGTCCCGCTCCTGGTCTTCATCTTCATCTTCGCGACCATCGTCCGGGCCGCCCGCAGACGAGCGCTCCTTGGCGGCTCCTCCGGCTACAGCGGCGGAAGCGGCTTCGGCAGCAGCGATAGTAGCAGCGACTTCGGCAGCAGTAGCAGCGACAGCGGAAGCGACTTCGGTGGAGGAGACGGAGGAAGCTCCGGTGGCGGTGGCGCAGGCGGAGACTGGTAAAAACTCAAGGGCCGAACCAGTCACCCGGTTCGGCCCTAATCACTGCCTCCGCAAACGAGCCGGTTACGCTACACCGATCACAGTGCAAAGCTCCTTCACAGCCTCGGCGCTCTTGTTCAGCGCAGCCTGCTCCTCAGCCGTCAGCTTGATCTGGATAATCTGCTCCAGCCCCTTAGCTCCCAGCTTGCAAGGCACGCCCACATATAACCCCGAGATCCCATACTCCCCCTGCAGATAAGCCGCGCAAGGCAGAATCTTCTTTTTGTCCTTCAAAATCGCCTCGACCATCTCAACCGCCGCCGCCGAAGGAGCATAGTAAGCCGAACCCGTCTTCAGATGCTTCACAATTTCCGCGCCGCCGTTGGCAGTGCGTGTCTCCAGTTCCTTCAACCGCGTCGGCTCAATCAGTTCCGTAATCGGAATCCCCGCAACAGTCGAGTAGCGCGACAACGGCACCATCGTATCGCCATGCCCACCCAGAACAAACGCCGTCACGTTCTCAACCGACACCTTCAGCTCCTCCGCAATAAACGTCCGGAACCGGGCCGAATCCAGCACCCCAGCCATCCCGATCACGCGCTCACGCGGCAGCCCGAGTTTCTTGAAAGCAGTCTGCGCCATAGCATCCAGTGGGTTCGACACGATAATGAAGATCGCGTTCGGCGAAGCCGCTAGCGCCTTGCCGGCAACATCACTCATGATGCCGAAGTTCGTATTCAGCAAATCATCACGGCTCATCCCAGGTTTACGCGCAATTCCCGCAGTAATCACCACGATGTCCGAGTTCGCCGTATCAGCATAATCATTCGTTCCAATCACCGACACGTCCCGCTTCTCGACAGGCATCGCCTGCAGCAGATCGAGCGCCTTGCCCTGCGGCACGCCCTCGATCACATCAATCAACACGACATCCGCAAGTTCTTTCGCAGCAATCCAGTGCGCAGCAGTCGCGCCAACATTCCCCGCACCAACAATCGTTACTTTCTTCCGCATTCCATCCCTCTCAAAATAGAAATCAGCCTTTATCGCTTTCAAATCCCTCTTATCACTGTTACGCAGTTTTCGACCCGTATCCGCGAAGATCCGCAGTAGCTACATATTCTCAATCATCCGAGTAGCAAACTCGCTCGTCTTCACCTTCGTCGCGCCCTGCATTCCTCGCTCGAAGTCATACGTCACATACTTCTGCCCGATCGTCTTCTCCATCGAGCTCTCAATCAGCCGTGCTGCCTCTGTCCATCCCAGAAAATCAAACAGCATCACGCCCGACAGCATCACCGACCCAGGATTGATCACATCCTTATCCGCATACTTCGGGGCCGTGCCATGCGTAGCCTCAAACACGGCATACCCATCGCCAATATTTCCACCCGGAGCAATCCCCAACCCGCCAACCTGCGCCGCCGCCGCATCCGAAATATAGTCACCATTCAGATTCGTCGTAGCCAGCACGCTGTAATCCTCGGGCCGCAAAATGATCTGCTGGAAAATCGAATCAGCAATCCTGTCATTCACCAGAATCTTCTTCTTCCACTGTCCGTTCCCGTGCGATTTACCGATCGAAGCCACCACATTCTTCACCTCAGCCACAACCTCGTCGCCAAACTCCTTCGTCGCAAACTCAATTCCCGGCTCAATCAACCCCGCATTCTGTTCCGCCGTAAGCTGCGGATTCGCCTCAAGATTCCCAAGAATCCAACTCTCCCGCTCCGTCACCGTCTGGTCGCGAAACTCCTGCGTAGCAACCTCATATCCCCACTCACGGAACGCGCCTTCGGTGAACTTCTGAATGTTCCCCTTGTGCACCAGCGTCACCGTCTTGCGATTGTTATCGAGCGCATACTGAATCGCCGCCCGCACCAGCCGCTTCGAACCAGTGATCGAGATCGGCTTCACTCCAACGCCCGAGTCCAGCCGAATCTTCTTCTTCCCACCCTTCAACATATCGTCGTTCACAAATGCAATGAACTTCGCAGCCTCAGGCGTCCCCTCGCGAAACTCAATGCCCGCATAAATATCCTCCGTATTCTCACGGAAGATCACCACATCCAGCTTCTCCGGATGCTTCACAGGACTAGGCACACCCGCGTAGTACTTCACCGGCCGCACACACTGATACAGATCCATCAACTGCCGCAGCGCCACATTCAGCGAGCGAATCCCACCACCTACAGGAGTCGTCAGCGGCCCCTTGATCGACACGCGAAAATCGACAGTAGCCTTCACGGTGTCATCCGGCAACCAGTTCTGCGTCTGCCGATAGGCCTTTTCGCCGGCCAGCACCTCATACCACTTCACCGACCGCTTCCCGCCGTAAGCCTTCGCCACTGCCGCATCGAACACTCGCTGCGAAGCCTTCCAGATATCGCGCCCCGTCCCATCGCCCTCAATGAAAGGGATGATCGGGTTATCCGGCACCGTAAACTTGCCGTCCTTATACTCAATAGCCTGCCCGTCCTTTGGCACCGCGATTCCGTTGTAGCTTGTCTGCATCGATGTCGACTCCGAAAAGGATATGTTCGAAGGCTACCATCCGCCGAAGACCACTCGCAACGATATGCGGCCACCCGTGCGCTTATCGCACGAGGTAATAATCTACCGTCGACACCACCCTCACCTTCTTCATGATGCTCGCATCCGGATTCTCCACCGCACCACCGCCCCCACCCTCTTCACCCGGAGCCATCCCGCTACCCGCATCCGCCGCCGAGATCGAAAACACTCCCTGGTTCGCAGACCGGATCGACCCCACCTGGCTCCCCGAATCCGCCGCAAAACGGTCCGCCGAAGCCCGCGCATTCTTCGTAGCCTCCGTAATCATGTCTGGCTTCAACGCATTCAACCCGTTGAACACATACCGTATCCCCTGCCCATACCCGCCCACGACAATAATTCCCGCCTGCAGCAACTGCGCCGTCCTCTGCCCCGCCTTCGAAATCTTATCCACATCATTCGAACTAACCGTCACCGTCTGTTGCACGATATACCGCGGCCCACCATTGTTATTCCCGCCATATTCATTCGCCTGCTTATCGGTCACCTGAATCTGCCCCACCGAAATCTCCGCAGGCGTAATCCCCTGCGCCGCAAAAAACTTCAGAACCGCCGCCCGGTCCTCCTCACTCTTCGCATACACCTGCTGCAGATCGTTCCCCGTCTCCTTAAACGTCACCGGCCATATCGCCGCATCGGACTTCACCGTCCGCTCCACCAGCCCCTTCACCGTCACATACCGGTCCGAAAGCTTCGTCTCCTTGATCTCCATCCCCAACAGAAGCCCACCCAACACCAACCCCAGCAGCAGACACCCACCCAAGACCGCCGCCGGTACAAACCGCGGATTTCGCTCCGCAATACCCGTCCTGTCCAAGAGAAACCTCCATCGAGGCAACAGCAGCAGAATGCCTCAGCCCCTGCAGCTTGTCAACGAGCGCTCAACCATCCTCTCTTCACGTAGTACGCTTACACCAACTCCTTCTTCAGCTGCCAATTGCCTCATCCGGAGAAGCCTCAATGATCCGAACCGCAACCGCCTCCATCCTCGCGCTCGCCAGCCTTGCAGCAATCGCCCAAAACCAGCCCCTCACCGGCGACTGGATCGTCACTGCCGAGCTCTTCGGCACCCCCATCTATGCTCGCTTCACCCTCGACCAGCAGGGCGACAAACTCACCGGCAACTTTAACGGCGACAAGCTCGAAGGAACCGTCTCTGGCAACCAGGTCCACTTCGTCTCCAAAGACAACGAGGGCGGCTCCGACACGGTGCAGGCCACACTCCAGAACGGCACCCTCACAGGCGATTACACCGAAGTTGACGCCGGCAATCCCACGCACCCGGAACACCACACCTTCACCGCCGTCCTCTCGGCCCCCCTCCAGCGCTCAACGCCCCAACGCCACGACTTCACCCCCACGGTCTTCTACCGTCAGTTCTCGCCGTTCTACAAGCCAGTCCTCACCGTCAATCCCGGCGACACCATCCACACCACCACCGTCGACGCCGGCGGCACCGACGAGAAAGGGGTCCGGCGCGTCCTCGGCGGCAATCCCGAGACCGGCCCCTTCTACATCCAGGGCGCGCAACCCGGCGACACGCTCGTCGTCCACCTCATCCACCTCAAGCTCAACCGCGATTATGCCATCAGCGACGACAACCTCGTCAGTCGCGTACTCGGTCCCGGTCTCGCCGTCAAAATGAAAGACACCGGCAAAACCATCCGCTGGCACCTCGATCTCACCAAAGGCCTCGCCTCACCCGAATCCTCCGGCGAGCACATGCGCTCCTTCACCATCCCCGTCCGTCCCATGCTCGGCTGCGTCGCCACCGCAACCGGCCCCGCGACTGCCCCGCCCGGCAGCGGGGACTCCGGCGGTTACGGCGGCAATATGGACTTCAACGAGATCGGCGAAGGCGCCACCATCTACCTTCCCGTCTCCAACCCCGGCGCACTGCTCTATGTCGGCGACGGCCACGCCCTTCAGGGCGATGGCGAACTCAACGGCAACGCCCTTGAAACCTCAATGGACGTCGAATTCACCGTAGACATCCTGCCCGGAAAGCGCATCGGCGGTCGCCGCATCGAAACCCAGACCGACCTCATCGCCATGGGCCTCGCCGGTTCTCTCGACGATGCCATCAAAGAGGCCACCGGCAACATGGCCAACTGGCTCGAACAGGACTACAAACTCAGCCCAACTGAAATCGCCCAGTTCCTCGGCGTCGCCTCCGAATACCACATCAGCGAAGTCGCCGACCGCAACGCCGGCATCGTCCTCAAAATAGCCAAATCCAAACTCAGCACGCTCACCCCACCCTCAAAATAGTCGCCGGACATAAAAATGGGCGCCAAAGCTTATGCCTCGGTGCCCATTTTTGAAAGACGAAGCGCAGTATTTTAGAACTGGTTCCACAAAAGCTGGTTGTAAACATCGTGGTGGAACTGAACCTCCGGAGCCTTCACAATCGTCCCCAGCAGCCGCGCACAGCGATCTGCCGAAGCCTGCTTCAGATCCGCATAACGGCCCTTCACATCCGCACCCAGCAACGTCGTCGTCCAATCTGCTCCACGGAAGTGCTCGATCGCCGTATAGACATTATCCGGCAGATATCGTTCCGCCTGGCGCAGGTTTTTAATCTTCGAGATATCGCCATGCAGCCCGCTCTTGAAGATCGAATACAGCACCAGGTAAGGATTCGCGTCCGGCCCAACCGACCGTACTTCGACGCGCGCCGACTTCTCATTCCCAATCGGAATCCGGATCATCGATCCACGATCCACAGCCGAGGCCTTGATCTGGTTCGGAGCCTCAAAATGCGGATCCAGCCGCCGGTAAGCATTCACGCTCGCATTCAGCAGCAGGCAAATGTCGTTCCCATGCGTCAAAATGCGATCGGTAAACTGCCACGCCAGCTTCGAAATCTTCTCCTGCCCCTGAGGATCCCAGAAAATGTTCTTCCCACCCTTCGTAATCGAAACATTCGTGTGCATGCCGCTGCCGTTCACGCCCACAACCGGCTTCGGCAGAAAGCTCGCCGTCATCCCCATCTGGTTCGCCACCTGACGACAGATCAGCTTATAAAGCTGAATCTGATCCGCAGCCGCCACAACCTCGCCGTAAGAGTAGTTAATCTCAAACTGCGAAGGCGCAACCTCAGGATGGTCCTTCTCATTCTCAAAGCCCATCGCACGCTGCACTTCAGCCGTCGTGTCGATGAACTCCCGCAGCGGATCGCCCGGCAGCGAGTGATAATACCCACCCTTATTCACATACTCGAAGCTCCCCGTCAGGTGATAATTCCGCTCCGCATCCACTCCCTCAAACAGGAACCCTTCAATCTCGTTCGCTGCATTCAGCGTGTAGCCCTGCTTGTCGAACAGCTCCTGCGAGAACTGCTTCAGCACCCCGCGAATGTCCGCGCTATAGGTCGTGCCGTTCTTGTCGATCACCTCGCCGAACACCATCACCTTGCCCGCGCCAAACACATCCGCCGGCACCCAGTAAAACGCGCTCCAGTCGATCCCCAGCCGCAGATCGCTCTCCCGCTGCGCCGTAAATCCGCGAATCGAGCTCCCATCGAATGTCAGGTTGTCATAGCTCTTCACCAGGAACTTCTTGTCGTAGTCCAGCATGTGCAGCCGGCCTTCGAGGTCGCTGAACAGAACCGTCACCGCCTTGATCCGCCGCTCATCGGTCAGATACTTCAACCGCTCCTCGCGAATCACATCCGGAGCCACACGCTTTCTGCGCTGCTCCTTCGCCGCCAGGTTCAGGTCCTCGAGTTCACCATAAGAAAGTTCCAGAAATTCACGAAGCTCGCTCAAAATAACACTCCTTCTCCAATGAAATACACGTCTACCGCAACAACCGGGATAAATTTTCAGATGAATGGAAGAGAGCGAACCGGACGCTAATCTGGCCGCCGTTGCAATTTAAACGTAACAGAAATCCCCACACGACAAAAGCAGTACTCCTGCGTTCTCGCGATTTCTTGGCCCCTCACCACCCACCATCCCGCCTCCGCACCCGCTCCGCACGCCATACGAATCTTAATCGAAAGAAAACGCTCCAATAGAAGGCGCCATACGAGAATCGTTCCAATCTCCGTCCAGTACCCGAAACCCGGGAACCAGCGCACGGAAATCTATAAAATAGAAGATGAAAACCATGCCCAACTCCATCACCAAACGAGTCGCCCTCATCCAGATGTCCATGGACCCGGACACTCAGCTCAACCTCGACAAGGCCGCCGAGCGCGTCTACGAAGCCGCCCGCCAGGGCGCCCAGCTCGTCTGCCTCCCCGAGCTCTTCCGCGCCCAGTACTTCTGCCAGCGCGAAGACCACGCCCTCTTCGGCCTCGCCGAGCCCATCCCCGGCCCCTCCACCGACACCCTCACCCGCGTCTGCCGCGAAACCGGCGTAGTCCTCGTCGCCAGCCTCTTCGAGCGCCGAGCCCCCGGCCTCTACCACAACACCGCCGTCACCATCGAAAAAGACGGCACCATCGCCGACAGCTACCGCAAGATGCACATCCCCGACGACCCTCTCTACTACGAGAAGTTCTACTTCACCCCCGGCGACCTCGGCTTCAAATCCACGCAAACCACGCAAGGCCCCATCGGCACTCTCGTCTGCTGGGACCAGTGGTACCCCGAAGGCGCCCGCCTCACCGCACTCCGCGGCGCAGAAATCCTCTTCTTCCCCACGGCCATCGGCTGGCACCCCTCCGAAAAAGAAGAGTTCGGCACCGCCCAGTACGACGCCTGGCAGACCGCCCAGCGCGCCCACGCCATCGCCAACGGAGTCTTCGTCTGCGCCGTCAACCGCGTAGGCCACGAGCACGGCGACGTCAAATTCAAAGTCACCGCCGCCGACGGCAACCCCGCCACCGTAGAACTCCACGGCCCCGGCGACCACACGCCCGCATCCGGCATCGAGTTCTGGGGAGGCAGCTTCATCGCCGATCCCTTCGGCCGCATCCTCGCCAAAGCCAGCCACAACAAAGAAGAGATCCTCATCGCCGACCTCGACCCCAAACTCATCGAAGTCACCCGCCAGCACTGGCCCTTCCTCCGCGACCGCCGCATCGACGCCTACGAAGGCATAGCCAAACGCTTCTTGGATTAGAAACGGACCAAAATGGGCGTCATTTTTATCATCGCCGGATCGATTGGGATCATCTTGGCTTTCATTGGCAAAAATTTCACTGCAGGTGATCCCGACGCTATTTCGTCGTTTACTCGCCCGGTATCCAACAAGTACGGCCGTATAGTATGCGCTATAGCTGGAACTATGTTGATGGCATTTGGGATCAAATTTCTTTTGTTTCCCAAATGAAGTTCACGGCGTTGGGTGCCCCATTCATGCGGCCTCATTGTCATGAGTGGGCATTCGCGAAAAGCGCGAACCGCTTCTAGGTGTGATCTATCAGGAGGTTGTTGTCCATTCGATCGAGAACTGTGAAGCTGAGTTTACGAAGACTTTGCGACTCAGGAGACCGAGTGGACTACCACCATCATGCTCGATTGACGATTCATCGTCGAGAGGAACTTGCGATTGCTGTTCTCACCTGCCGGCTGAGCTTGAAGGAGGCTGCGGCCGAGTTCAAGCTTAGCCGGCAGAGCGCGGCGAAGTGGGTCAGGCGCTATCGGTTGGAGGGTCTGTCTGGGCTGCAAGACCGCTCGTGCCGTCCGCGCCGGAGCCCGCGCCAGACGCCGGATGAGCTGGTGACCCGGGTCGAGGCCTTACGCCGCCAGCGCTGGACTGGGGTTCGGATCGCGCTCGAACTGAAGATCGGCCCGGCCACAGTGAGCCGGATCCTGCGCCGGCTCAAGCTCAACCGCATCCGCCATCTGGAGCCGCAACTGCCACCCAACCGTTACGAGCATGCCGCGCCAGGCGACCTGGTGCACTTCGATATCAAGCGCCTGGTGCGGATCCAGCGGCCCTCACACCGCGTGACCGGCGACCGCCGCGACGGGGTCAAGGGCATCGGTGCCGAGTTCCTCCACATCGCCATCGACGACCACTCCCGCATCGCCTTCACGGCTATGTATCCGGATCAGAGCGAAGCCTCCGCGACCCACTTCCTGTACTCCGCCACGGCGTGGTTCGCCCGGCTCGGCATAGCGGCCCGAGGTCTGCTGACCGACAACGGCAAGTGCTACACAGCCCATCGCTTCCTACGCAGCTGCCACGATCTCGGTATCCGGCCCAGGCGAACCCGGCCCTACACGCCGCGCACCAACGGCAAGGCGGAACGCTTCATCCAGACCGCGCTCCGAGAATGGGCCTACGCACAGACCTATCAGAACTCCCAACAACGCACACAGGCTCTGCTAAGCTTCACCCATCAGTACAACTGGCATCGACCACACGCGGGCATCAATCAACAAACACCCATCAGTAGAGCAGGAATCGACGACAACAATCTCTTGAGGCACCACATCTAGGTAAGCCAAGCCTTCAGGCTTGGCCCTCTCAGCAATCGCTAGGGAAAGGGGCTTTAGCCCCTGGGGTATGCTTTCTCTCGATGCCCACAATCCGACAAAAGCAGAGCACCTACGCCATCACGATCCTGACCTTCCGGCGACATCGCCACTTCCAGCGCACAACCAACGCCGAACTCTTCATCACGATGCTCTTCCAACATCGAGACAAAAGCCGTTTCCTGCTCCACGCCTTCGCAGTCATGCCCGATCACATCCACCTCTTAATCACGCCAGCCACAGACCAATCAACCGCAAAATCCGTGCAATACATCAAAGGAGGTTACTCCTTCTCGGCCCGCCAACAGTCCGCAGGAGAAATCTGGCACAGCGGCTATCACGAGCACCGTATAAGAGACACCGACGACTTCAACAGTCAGTTTCTCTACGTCCAAAACAATCCCACCCGCAAAAAATACGATGACTATCCCCACATCCACACCAGATATCTCGACCGCCTTGACCCCATCCCGAGATATCTGCTCAATACCTCCAAAAATCAAAGCCCACAGTAAGTCATCCCTCCCTAATCGATTCCTTCACGACCAGCCGATTCGCCCAGTTCGCCTTTGAAACCTCCTATTCATCTTCCTCCGCTATCGTTTCCAATCAACGAGGTGAACGATGGCCGTTGAAATCTCTGATCTCGACCAGCTCCAAACCGCTTATAAGACAGCCGTAGACCAATGGGTAACCTCCATCCACGAAGAAGAGGCTCTCGCATCCGGCGACCACTCCGAGACCGAGATTGACGCCTGGGAAGCCGCCGGCTTCCGCGAAGAAGACGCGCGGAACAAAGCGAAACAGGCCAAGAAGGAGTACGAAGGCGCCCTACGGGAGAAGTTCTTCAACTTCTAGCCGCGCATCTCAGGCCCACTCCCAATCCGCCAACTGGTCGCGCACCGTTGCGCCTGCATTTGCGCCGCCTCCAACCGGGTGTTAACATCCGAAATGGTGGGCGCAAGCGAATTTGCCGCGCCTTTCAATACCAAGTCGATAAATTCCCGCGCAACACACGATAGGAGCAACCGAAATCATGGCAGCAGTAAAGGTAGGCATTAACGGCTTCGGCCGCATTGGACGCAACGTCTTCCGCAGCGCCCTTGGAAATCCAGAGATCGAATTCGTAGCCGTCAACGACCTCACCACCCCCGCCACCCTGGCCCACCTCCTCAAGTACGACTCCATCCTCGGCAACCTCAAAAACGAAATCTCCCATGGCGAAGACTTCATCTCCGTCGACGGCAAGAAGATCAAAGTCTTCGCCGAGCGCGACCCCGCCAAGCTCGACTGGGCCAGCGTAGGCGCCCAGATCGTCGTCGAGTCCACCGGCTTCTTCACCGACGCCGAAAAGGCCAAGGCCCACCTCGGCACCACCGTCAAGAAGGTCATCATCTCCGCCCCCGCCTCCAACGAGGACATCACCGTCGTCCTCGGCGTCAACGAAGGCAAGTACGATGCGGCCAAGCACAACATCATCTCCAACGCATCCTGCACCACCAACTGTCTCGCTCCCGTCGTCAAGGTCCTCCACGACACCTTCGGCATCGCCTCGGGCATCATGACGACCATCCACAGCTACACCAACGACCAGGTCATCCTCGACACCCCCCACAAGGACCTCCGCCGCGCCCGCGCTGCCGCCCTCTCCATGATCCCGAGCAGCACCGGTGCCGCCAAGGCCCTCAGACTCGTTATCCCCGAGATGGACGGCAAGCTCGATGGCTTCTCCATGCGCGTCCCAACCCCCAACGTCTCCGTCGTCGACCTCACCTTCGTCTCCGAGAAGCCCATCGACGTCAAGAGCGTCAACGCCGCCCTCAAGGCCGCGGCAGACGGCTCCATGAAGCCCTACCTCGGCTACACCGACGAAGAACTCGTCAGCTCAGACTTCAAGGGCAACCCGCTCTCCTCCATAGTCGACTCCAAACTGACCAAAGTCATCGGCAACACTGGCAAGGTCATCAGCTGGTACGACAACGAGTGGGGCTACTCCAACCGCGTCAAAGACCTCATCCTCTTCCTCGTGAAGAAAGGTCTCTAAATCCATCAGCACCAAACGAAAAGCGCGCAGCCTTAAGCTGCGCGCTTTCCAATTCTGCCTGGCCAAGCACCAAACGCCGGAGAGTGTTTACCGACGAGCCAACTTCTTCCGAGTTAGGCCGGCCAATGCAGTCAAACCCGTTCCCAGCAGCACAAGCGTAGAAGGCTCTGGGGTCGGTGTTGTACTACTCGGGGTCGGATCTCCGATGAAGTTCTGCGGTAACGAATCCTTGTCCTGGTGTGTAATCCCATGGCCGCTGTTCGGGTCATAGATATAGAACAGGTAATCATCGTATCCACCCGTCGTATAGAACGCGTTCGACATATTTCCAGCAGCCATCACCAGTGCTTGTGCACCCGCGTCATAACCATCGGGCGAGGCGTGGTCGAAGATGTGCCAGAGAGCTTCCTGCACGTCAGTATCGTTACTGCTGGGTAACTTGCTGAGAATGAACGCCTCTTCCTCAAATAGGGTTGCATTTCCGGAGGTCAAGGAGTTCGCGCCCAATTGACTGCCAAGAACCACCTGAACATACCACCTCTCGTTGGCTTGAATATCCTTATTGTCGTTTAAGCAGAACAGTTCCAAATTGCCGCCGGGGTTCAGCGTCATACTATATGGGCCAAATAGCCCGTTCCCGGAGTTATCCGTCAATTGCGAATCCGCCTTCGCGGTCAATGGGATTAGGGCCAGACAAATGGCCGAGAGCAGTATGCTGATCTTTCTCATGGTGTTCCTCCTAACGCGAGGCAAGGCATTGCCACTCCAATTCACTCAACAGTGAAGAAGTCGCAGCCTAATTGATTCGCGGGGGCCCACTCCAGAAAGAGCAATCTTGTTGCCATCTCGCAGCCATCGAAAATTATTCACATGATTGACACACTCAAGAATCGCCGTAGGCTCGATATGCAACCGCTTGCGCACAAATGTTCCAAAACTCTGCCACTCAACGAACCGCGATCTCTCCATGAAATACTTCTGAGGTCATGCGCCGATTCCTCTTACTCCTACTGTCCTTCGCCCTCCTCAGCAGCCTCGCCAAGTCCCAGCAACCACCCATCGTCCGCATCCAATTCGACCAGCAGGCTCCAGCCACCCCGATCCCCCAGAATTTCCTCGGCTTAAGCTTCGAGACCCTAACGCTCCTGCCCAACGACGACGGAACCCCCGCCTACTTCACCCCAGACAATCACCAGCTCATCCAGCTCTTCCACACCCTTGGCATCCACAGCCTGCGCATCGGCGGCAACACCGCAGACACCCCCTCCATCCCTATCCCCACCGAATCCCAAATCGCTCCGCTCTTCCAGTTCGCCACACTCGCCGACGCAAAAGTCATCTACACCCTACGCCTCCGCGAGTCCTCCATCCCGCAGGTCGTCGAAGCCGCAAAGGACCTGATGGATCGCTACGCCGCGCACATCGACTGCCTCGCCATCGGCAACGAGCCCAACATCTACGAAAAGGAATTCCCCAAGTACGCCTCTGACCAGCGCGCCTACAGCTCTGCCGTGCTAGCCGCAGCTTCCAATGTTCGTTTCTGCGGTCCCGGTACCAACATCTCCGGCACCGCCCCATGGGCCAACGGCTACATCACCGAATTCGGCAAATCGCCACAGCTCCTCTGGCTCACCCAGCACTCCTACCCCGGAGGAGCCGGCGGCAAAGTCACCGACCCCCAGGCCGCAATCGCCCAGATGCTCTCCCCCATCTTCGAGCAGCGCTACCTCAACTACTACAACTCCTTCGTCCCCGCCGCCCAGGCCGCAAACGTCCACTACCGCATCGAGGAAACGAACAGCTTCTACAACGGAGGAGCCAAAGACGTCAGCAACACCTTCGCCAGTTCCCTGTGGGCACTCGACTTCCTCTACTTCTGGCTCAGCCACGGCTCCTCAGGCGTCAACTTCCACACCGGAGACACCGTCGCCGCCGCCGACCACCAGACCCCGTGCTGGTACGCCACCTTCTGGACCCATCGCGATGGCAACCTCGACGTCCATCCCATCGCCTACGCCATGAAAGCCTTCGACCTCGCCGCCCACGGCACGCTGCTCTCCCCCAAAGTCGAAGGCGCGCCGGACACACTCAAGATCTACGCCACCCGCGACACCACCCAAACCATCTACCTCACCGTCATCAACAAGCAGATCGATCCCAACCAGCCGCCCGCAACCATCTCACCCTGGTTGCCCAATGGTTATCGCCACATCTCCGCCCTGGCAATCACCGCGCCAAGCCTGTCCTCGACAACAACCGTCACCCTCGGCGGCACATCCATCACAAAAGAAGGCGAATGGCGAGGAACATGGCAGACAGTTCCGTCCTCCGGTCAATCCTTACAAGTGAAGGTCCCATCCGGCAGCGCCATTCTTCTTAAAATTGAAAAGTAATCCTACCCAAAGATCGCATCCGCATACTTGAACGGTCGCGTAAGCTTGCTCCTCCAGAAGTAAGCCAGGATAATCACGCTCGCCACTGCAGCATACGCACACCAAAGCGAAGTAAACGCATAACGCTTCACCGCCATCACCGTCAGCAAAATCGCCAAATTCGCCGCCCCAAAGATCACCATATCCCGCACCTTCGAGAAAAACAGCGACCCGCAGGTAGCAATGACATACAACACGGCAAGCACAGTATTATTCGTCCCATCATTGATGTAGACGATGCTGTTATCTTTCAAAAAAATGTGCAGTGGATACGCAATCAGCGCCCAAAGCATATAAAGCGTAGTCACGGTCCCGATCGCCAGAAACGGCAGCATCCGTCTCCGGCTCTTCATATCCGGTTCGAACAGCAGCACGCTAAGCGGAATGACAAACGGCAGCAGTCCCTGCGCATACAGCACAAACGCCGCACCCATATTGTGTGTCATCGTCGGCGACAACACCCCATCCAGCCCCAGCCACACAAATCCCTCGATGAACTGATGCACCGCAAAGAACGTCGGCAACGCCGCAAACAACAACTCGCGTCTGTGCTTCACCTTGGTCAGCGTCACAACTCCGACCGCCCCCAGCACACCGCTTCCCACAAAATTAGCCGTCGCCGAAAAGCACACGTTCCCATTCTCCTCGCACTTCGTCTTCGCTGATTCCGCTGATGATACCCCACTTTGGCCGGCTCGCCAGAGTATGTTAAAAATAGAACCCTGCACCCTCCTGAATCTTTGTGAATCTATTCTCTCGGCAGCGAGTTCACCTGCCCGAATCGAGCACCCCATGGGTCGACGCTTTCAAGAACTGGCCTTCACCCCCCTGGTCAAAGAAAATCAGGCAAAACACGGCAGCCGGCGTCAATACGAACGCATGGAGAAGTCAGCCCCTCAGGGCGACGACGCCCTCGGCCCCGACGAGCAGACCTTCATCACCCACCGCGACAGCTTTTACATGGCCTCCGTAAGCGAAACC
Organism: uncultured Acidobacteriaceae bacterium; assembly: GCA_963841335.1. Lineage (GTDB taxonomy): Bacteria > Acidobacteriota > Terriglobia > Terriglobales > Acidobacteriaceae > Edaphobacter. The sequence continues at coordinate 1,626,835 of CAWJCF010000002.1, forward strand.
GGCTGGCCTTACATCCAGCATCGCGGAGGCTTTACAGGCTTCGTCCATATCCTCAACCCCTCCACCATCGGATTCGCCGACTTCCGCGGCAACAAGCAATACATCAGCCTCGGCAATCTCCAGCACGACTCCCGCGTAGCTCTCTTCTTCATGGACTACCCTCACCAAACCCGCCTCAAAGTTCTCGGTCGCATCGAGGTCCACGAAAACGACGCAGAAGCTGCAGCATTCCTCAAATCCTTCCCGCCAACCGACCGCTCAGACATCGTCGAGCGTGTCATCCTCATTCACGTCGAAGCCTTCGACTGGAACTGCCCCCAGCACATCACGCCCCGTTTCACCGCCGAAGAGCTCGAGCAATCCCTCGCCCCCATCCGCGAAAGACTCGCCCAGCTCGAAGCCGAGAACGCCGATCTCAGCGCCAAACTCTCCAAGCCAACAAAACCCTGACCCTTATCCCCGCGTCCCACTCAAATGCCCACACACCGCAAAAACATCCCCGGCACCTCGCCCTTCGAGCCCATCATCGGCTTCTCCCGCGCCGTCCGCATTGGCAACCACGTCCACGTCTCCGGCACCGGTCCCGTGGGCGCGGACGACGCCGACGCCACCCAACAGACCGGGCAGTGCCTCACCCTGATCGCTGCCGCGCTCAAAAACGCCGGCGCCTCCCTCGACCACGTCTACCGCACCCGCGTATACCTCACCCACGCCGAAGACTGGGAGGCCGCCGGCCGCATCCACGGCAAATTCTTCGGCGACATCCGTCCTGCCGCCACCATGGTCGTCGTCGCCGCCCTCCTCAATCCCAAATGGCGCATCGAAATCGAAGCCGACGCCTACATCCCCGAATAGCCCCACCCCAACGTACAATCAAATCCAAATGACCACCCCCAGCCCGCAATACGCCAAGGCCATCGCCCTGTGCTGCCTCATCGCGGGCACGCTCGACATCTCCGACGCCTTCATCTACTCTCACTTCCGAGGCATTGCACCCACCCGCATCCTCCAGGGCATCGCCTCCGGAGTCCTCGGCCGCGCCTCCTTCGCCCAAGGGACCCGCTCTGCCGTCCTCGGCCTTTTCCTCCACTACTTCATCGCAACCACCGTCGCCACCATCTACATCTTCGCCAGCCGCCGCCTCCCTCTCTCGCGCCATCCCTTCCTCTGGGGAAGCCTCTACGGCATCCTCGTCTACCTCGTCATGAACTACATCGTCTTCCCACTCTCGAAGATCGGCCTTCGCCCCACTCCACCACTCCCATCCCTTATCAACGGAGTCGCTGCTCTCATCCTCTGTATCGGCATCCCCATCGCTCTCATTGCCCGCCGATACATCCCCTGCAAAATTCCCTAGACTTTCTTCCCCGAAACTTTGGCGAAAGCCCCCGAACCGCTATCATTGCTTTGCACACAAAGGCCAAAGTTAGAACACACCACCTAAGGAATCTGAATGCCTAAGCTGTCCATCCGCGACCTCGATCTCACCGACAAGCGCGTCCTCATCCGCGTCGACTTCAACGTCCCCCTCAAGGACGGCATCATCACCGACGACACCCGCATCCGCGAGACGCTCCCCACCATCGAGTACGCTCTCCGCCACAAAGCCAAGGTCATTCTCTGCTCCCACCTCGGCCGCCCCAAGGGCAAGCCCGTCGCTTCCATGAGCCTTCGTCCCATCGTCGATCACCTCCGCGGCCTCCTCGACCACATCCTCGGCGACGACGAAAACGTAGCCTTCTGCCCAGACTGTGTCGGCCCCATCGCCACCGAGATGGCCACCAATCTCGAATCCGGCCAGCCCCTGCTGCTCGAAAACCTCCGCTTCCATCCCGAAGAGGAGGCCAACGACCCCGCCTTCGCCAAAGAGCTCGCCTCCCTCTGCGACATCTTCGTCAACGACGCCTTCGGCAGCGCCCACCGCGCCCATGCCTCCACCGAAGGCATCACCCACTTCGTCAAGGTCTCCGCCGCCGGCCTGCTCATGCAGAAAGAGCTCACCTATCTCGGCAAAGCCCTCACCGAACCCGACAAGCCCTTCGTCGCCATCATCGGCGGAGCCAAAGTCTCCGACAAGATCGACGTCATCGACAACCTCCTCGACAGAGCCGACGCCATCATCATCGGCGGAGGCATGGCCTACACCTTCCTCAACGCCAAGGGCCAATCCACCGGCAAATCCCTCGTCGAAACCGACAAGATCGACGTAGCCAAAGCCGCACTGAAAAAAGCGGCAGCCAAAGGCGTCCGCTTCCTTCTGCCCGTAGACCACGTCCTCGCCGACAAGTTCGCCCCCAACGCCAAGACCCAGCTCTTCGACAAGGACGGCCCGTTTCCGGCCGACTGGATGGCCCTCGACATCGGCCCTAAATCCATCGGCCTCTTCGAAGACGAGATCACCGAGGCCCGCACCATCGTCTGGAACGGCCCCATGGGCGTCTTCGAGATGCCCGCCTTCGCCGAGGGCACCAACTCCATCGCCCGCTCCGTAGCACGCAACCACGACGCCACCACCATCGTCGGCGGCGGAGATTCAGTCGCTGCAGTTCAGCAAGCCGGCGTAGCCGACCGCATCACCCACATCTCCACTGGCGGAGGAGCCAGCCTGGAATTCCTGGAAGGCAAAACCCTGCCTGGCGTCGCCGCACTCACCGACAACCAGAGATTCAAGTAGCAGAATTACTTCTTCTTGATCTCGGTGAACGTGAAGATCGGATAGTTAGGGCATTGATAGGAAAAGACCCGCTGTCCCTTGGCATTAGTGGTCGTCGGCAGTTGTGTGCAATTGACCGACGTCTGCGAAGACGGCTTGCTGTTGGCAGCCACTTCTCCAACCGGAACCGCAGAAGCTGCGCCGCATCCTGCCAGCGAAAGACAAACAACAACCATTACGAGAGCTTGAGTTAGTAACTTCAATTTCGAATTCTTCCTTGATGATTAACTTAATGCTTTGCACGCGCAGGGCATCAAAGCAATTCACTGCCTTTTCGTGCCGATATGAAATTGGTTGGAGGCCCGGAGCGAGGGGGAGAAAGCCTTCTGCAGATGGTGGAAGAACGCAAGGATTCCGGCCCGCCGGGGCTAAGACTTGCATCCACGGTTATTGATTTGTCCAGGCAGGCAAATGCTGAAAAGGAAGGTAAAACGTAGATCAATTGTTTGGGTTACATTCGATAGCCTACTTCATCTCATCTGCCCTGTCACCAGAAATTACCCAACCCGGCAAGGAAATCTCGCCATTTTTTCCACTGGCCCACCACACCAACTGTCGTCATTCTGAGCGAAGCGTAATGGACTTCCGCTTCACGGTGAACGCCAAAGATGGAATACTAAATCCGACATGCGCAAACCCCTGATCGCCGCCAACTGGAAGATGTACAAAACCCCCATCGAATCCACCACCTTCCTCACCAGCTTCTTCCCTCTCATCAAAAAAGACACCGCCGCCGAGATCGTCCTCTGCCCTGCCATGACCTCGCTCCCCGCGCTCGTCGACGCCGCCCGCGGCAAATCCGTCTTCATCGGCGCCCAAAACATGCACTGGAAAAACGAAGGCGCCTTCACCGGCGAAACCTCGCCCGTCATGCTCAACGCCATCGGAGCCACCCACGTCCTCATCGGCCACTCCGAGCGCCGCCAGTACTTCGCCGAGACCGACACCACCGTCAACCTCAAGCTCAAATCCGCCCTCCATCACTCGCTCATCCCCATAGTCTGCATCGGCGAAAAACTCGAAGAGCGCGAAGCCAATCTCACCCGCAACGTCCTCGAGCTCCAGACCTCTATCGCCCTCGAAGGCATCGACCCGTCCCACGCAGCACCCATCGTCTTCGCATACGAGCCCGTCTGGGCCATCGGCACCGGTCGCACCGCCACTCCCGAGACCGCCGACGAAGCCCACAAAATCATCCGCGCTCAGATCGCAAAATCCCTCACGCCCGAGCTCGCCCAATCCATCCGCATCCTCTACGGCGGCTCCGTCAAACCCGACAACGCAAAGTCCCTCTGCGCACTTCAAGACATCGATGGAGCCCTGGTCGGCGGCGCCAGCCTCGACCCCCAATCCTTCGCCCAAATAGTCCACAGCGCCAATGGGAAGTAGTTACTCCACTCCGCAAAATGGCCCTCACGATCTTCGCGAGGGCCATTTCTTTCTGCGATTCTCAAAATCTATTATCGGTAGGCATACCGGTAGTACCGGTGTCCGTGACGATAATAAACCTGGCGGTAGCGGTGATGGTAGTGATGCGTAGGGCCAACCCTCACTACAACCTGCGCACTTGCTGGTTTCGATGCCGCTCCAAGCGTAAAAAGCATACTCAGTCCCAGGATCCAGCGAGTCAAATAACTTTTCATCTTGTTCCTCCAGAGTCGGTTCTACTCAAAATCAAATTCGACCAACTTCTTCTTGCTTCCCCTAAGTCTGACTCGCTCCATCCTGCTCCCGTTGCACCAAAGAAATATTTCTCTCAGGCAACCCCTCCTGCCTGTTGCTGTTGTCGTCTTCTTTCCTACCTACCGTTAGCAAAGTGAAGTGTCATCCTGAGCGAAGTAACTTGCGCATTTTGCAAGTTACGAAGTCGAAGGACCTGCGGTTGCATTTGCTGTTGCTGTTCTCCTTCCCTACCGTTAACAAAGGAAAGTGTCATCCTGAGCGAAGTAACTTGCGCATTTTGCAAGTTACGAAGTCGAAGGACCTGCATTTGCTGTTGCTGTTCTCCTTCCTACCGTTAACAAAAGAAGTGTCATCCTGAGCGAAGTAACTTGCGCATTTTGCAAGTTACGAAGTCGAAGGACCTGCATTTGCTGTTGCTGTTCTCCTTCCTACCGTTAACAAAAGAAGTGTCATCCTGAGCGAAGTAACTTGCGCATTTTGCAAGTTACGAAGTCGAAGGACCTGCATTTGCTGTTGCTGTTCTCCTTCCTACCGTTAACAAAAGAAGTGTCATCCTGAGCGAAGTAACTTGCGCATTTTGCAAGTTACGAAGTCGAAGGACCTGTATTTACTGCCCGGAGCCCCTGACGTTCCGGGAGCATACTCCGAGTCCCAAAAACATCATCTGCAAAAAAGAAGAACTGGAGCGGGCACACCCTACCGTGCGTAATAGCCAGTCCGCGCCCGCACCGTCAGCCCCGGCTTCGTCGTCTGAATCACGACCTTGCGATAGCTCCCATCGCGTGTAGGATTCGTCGACTGATACGCAATCTGATAAAGCGAGCGCAGGTCCGCCGCAATCTCCGCAAACGCCTCCTTCAGGTTCGTCGCGTGATAATCGAAAGTCTTCCCTCCCGTCTGCCCCGCAAGATGATCGAGCACCCGAACCCCGTAACGATCCCGCGCATCCATCTTGCCGTGCTTCATGTCGGTATAGCGAATTGCATAGACAAGAACATCCGAGTTCTGCGCCACCTCAATCGCATCCAGCAAATCATGCTCACTCGAGTTCTCTTCCCCATCGCTAAACACCACGAGCGCCTTCCGCCGCTGATGAACGTTAGCCAGCTTCTCCGTGATCCCGAAATAGACCGCATCGTAAAGCGCAGTCCCCAGCTCCCGCTCCTCTTTCGGACCTATCTCAGGAAAATTAGTATTCCCCTTATCGAAGGCACGAATGCCATCCATAATCGTCGAAGTCGACGAGGTCAAATCGCTGACCAGCCGAAGATGGTTCCCAAAACAAACCGCAAACGCCTCATCATTCGGCTCCAGCACCTGCCGCAGAAACGCCTCGATGTCCTTCTCATGCTCCTTGACGAACTTGTCCTGACTCCCGCTCTCATCGATGATCAGCCCGATGCTCAGCGGAAGCTGGTTGTCATGTGCGAAGAAACGAATCTTCTGCTGCACTCCATCCTCCACTACCGTGAAGTCGCCCTGGGTCAACCCAGTCACAATCCGTCCCTCCGCGTCATGAACGCTGAGCGCAGTGTCAATGAGATGAGTCTCCACCTGAATCGTAGGAAGACCCTGGCCGGGAACCCGGGCGTTGGACAGAACAAGAAGAACAACAACAGGGAGGATGGCAGAAAACCTCAGAGAACGCACCGCGGCTCCTTCGAACGGTAAGGATGAGTTGGATACGCTAACTCAGGCTCGTTGGTTCTGACCGTCAGGCAGCGCCCAAGACCGCAAGCCAAAATTTCCACAGAAATATTAAAAAAAAGTGGCATTTTCTCAGCGGGGAAAAAACACCATCCAACCACCACACTCTCACCAGCAATCCACCACAACTTCACCACAAAAAACCATCACGAAACCACCCGTTTTCTCAAAAACCCCTTGAAAAAACGCCCCTCCACCGTTACTCAAAAAATCTAGAACTTAGTGCACCACCCCAGCCTGATCCATCGGCCAGTACACAAACGCAGCCTTCCCATAGATAAGATCCCGCTCCACTGGCCCAAACTCCCGGCTATCGCTCGAGATCGACCGATGGTCCCCCATTACAAAGTATTCATGCGCCGGAACCGTCATCTCCGGCTGCGACCGGTCATCCTCAAACTGTTTAGGCACATAGGGTTCCGCGACTTCCTTCCCATTCACCACCACCACCCCATGGTCAATCTTCAACACATCCCCCGGCAGAGCAATCACCCGCTTGATATAGCTCTTTTCGTGGTCATGCGGATACAGAAACACCACCACATCCCCGCGCTGAATATCCCCCACCCGATACGCGAGTTTATTGATAAAAAGCCGGTCCTGGTCCTCCAGCATCGGCAACATACTGGTCCCTTCCACCCTCACCGGCTGGTACAGAAAGATGATGATAAACGCCGAAACCACAATAGAAACGACAAGATCCCGCAGCCACGAACCCATCGCGCCGCTGTGTTTCAACGTCGGTTCTCTTTCGCCTTCCGGTCTTCTTTGCCCGTCGTTCTCCACCGTATCTCCAACCCTACTGTTAGACGCACAGCCTCGTAATCCGCAATCGCGGGTTTATCTTTTCTCATCCAAAAGCCAGAAAAACGCCTGATTCAGGTTAGCAAACCAATTGGATTGGACTGCCATCTCATATATCACAGGTTGCTGCATGACTTCCAGTTTTCTGGACCGGGGCGTAAATCAACTAGGCCCGGACTCATCCCGGATACCAACTCTCAGGAGGTTTGTTAGCGCTTTTCCAAGCCGTTAGGAATAGAATTGAAAGAGCGGCAACGCAGGATACTTATGGCTACCCTTACCATGCTAGAGCAGGCCCCGACAACAAAACCATCCGTCAACCGAGGCACAGAAAACTTCAACGATCTCACGACGGAGACAATCAACACAGCATCCGAAGGGCTCGACACCAAGTCCGCCCTCGAGATTGCACGCATCATTAACCATGAAGACGCGAAGATCGCTGCGGCCGTCAAGAAGGCGCTGCCGGAGATTGCCATTGTGATTGACACAGTGGCTCGATCGTTGCGCGATGGAGGTCGTCTGATTTACGTGGGCGCCGGCTCAAGCGGTCGTATCGCCTCCCTCGACGCATCCGAGTGCCCACCGACATACTCGACCGCTCCCCAACAGGTGCAGTACATCATGGCGGGCGGCCCCAAAGCTCTCGCCTCCGCCTCGGACGTAAACGAAGACTCGCCCGAAATCGGCCAGCGCGACATCGCTCGCCGACGTCCGACCCGAAAAGACGTTGTTATCGGTGTCTCTGCAAGCGGCCGCACTCCTTACGTAGTTGGTGCCGTCGAATACGCTCGCGCGCGGGGGGCGAAGACAGCTGCGATCACGTGCAACCACAACACTCCCCTCGCGGACGTCGCAGATACCACCATTGTCACCGAGGTCGGCCCCGAAGTCATATCTGGATCCACACGCATGAAGTCTGCCACCGCGCAGAAGATGACGCTCAACATGATCACGACTGGCGCCATGACCCGTCTTGGCTACGTGTACGACAACTTGATGGTCAATGTACACATGAAGAACGCGAAACTCGTCGAGCGTGGCATTCGCGTGCTGATGAAGGTCTGCGATATAGACCGTGACACTGCCATCCGCACCATCAAGTCCGCCGGGAAATCAATCCCCATCGCGGTCGTGATGCTCAAGGCCAATGTGGACAAGATGGAGGCAGTGCGCCGCCTGACAAAGTCGGACGGAAATGTGCGCCTGGCCATCGACGACTCGCGTCTGGAACTCTAACCACTCGATAAGACTTCGCCAAGTTACTGTGGCCCTTCGGATTGGGCTCGTTCCTGCAGCCGCGTGCGTCCTCTTGGCGTAGGCCGAAACATTTTCCATAAAATCCCGTCTACACCGTCAGAAGCAACGGCGCTCAAGCCGCCCCGACAAGGAGCAAGCCCATGAAGTACTTTTTCCTATCCGCCTCTCTTACCCTGGCTCTGGCGGGCACTTTGGCCCTCGCTCAATCGACCCCCACGACCCCCGATACGACAACTCAGAAGGGCTACCACCGGCACCATCACGCCCCTGATCCCCATCGCGCGGCGCTGCGCTTGGGCCAACGTCTAGGGCTTTCCGCAGATCAAACCGCGAAGCTTGAACCGATCTTCGCAGATAGCCAGCAAAAGATCGCGGCGCTGCGCTCCGACACAAACCTCTCCCCGGACCAGAAGCGGCAGCAATTCCATGCCATCCACGAAGCCACCAAGACGCAATTAGCCAGTGTGCTGACCCCTGATCAGATGCAGCAGCTTAGGAACATGCGTCACGGCCATGGACGGGGCCAAGAGCAACAGTCAGCGCCTACAACTCCTCAGCCGGGAAACTAGGTCCACGACAAGGCCTCCCCACACGGTGCCTTCGCTTCCTGTGCAGCGGGAACCAGAGCAGCCAATCATTTCCACGTCAAATCTCCGTAAACTGGCGAGATGGACAAGTTTGTAGTGCGCGGCGGCAACCCTCTTCTTGGCACAATTAAGGTCTCCGGAGCAAAGAACTCCGCGCTTCCATGCATGGCTGCCGCCATCCTCACAGAAGACGAGGTTATCCTCGAAAACATCCCTCAAGTACGCGATATCGAGACGGAGCGCAAACTTCTCACGAGCATGGGGGCCGAGGTCGAACTCGGTTATGGCCGGGCGCAGCATCGCACCCGGATCAAATGCGGCATCCTTTCCGATCCCGTTGCAAAGTACGAGATCGTCAAGACGATGCGCGCCAGCTCACTTGTTCTCGGGCCGCTGATTGCCCGAACTGGAGTTGCCCGTGTTGCGATGCCCGGCGGTTGCGCCATCGGGGGGCGACCCATCGATCTTCACATCAAGGGCCTCGAAGCCATGGGCGCCACCATCGTCTACGACCACGGCTACTTGGAAGCCCGAAGTCCCAAAGACGGAAAAGGCCAGCTCCGGGGAGCCCACATTGTCTTCGACAAAATCACAGTCACCGGCACGGAAGATCTTTTGATGGCGGCAGCCTTGGCCGATGGCGAATCCGTCTTTGAGAACTGCGCCCGCGAACCGGAGGTGACCGATCTGGCGGCGCTTCTGATCGCAATGGGTGCAAAGATCGAGGGTGCCGGGACGGCAACCATCCGCGTTCAAGGTGTCCCCAGGCTGCACGGCGCGCGGCACCGCATTAATCCGGACCGCATAGAGGCTGGGACCTTTCTCGTCGCCGGAGCCATTACCGGCGGAGACCTTAACGTCGACTGCTGCGAGCCCAAACACCTCGGCGCGCTCATCTCGAAGCTCGAACAGTGCGGGGTGCGAATCGACGTTGGCGAAGATAAGGTACGGGTCCGTTCCGGCGGCGAGCTTAAAGCAGTAGACGTCTCCACAGAAGAGTACCCTGGCTTCCCTACTGACATGCAGGCACAGTACATGGCCCTCGCTACACAGGCCGAGGGAACGAGTACCATCACAGAAAACATCTTCGAGAACCGCTTCATGCATGTGCAGGAGCTGATTCGGATGGGCGCGAACATTACGATCTCCGGTCGTACCGCGACCGTCCGCGGCAAGGCGGCGCTGCAGTCTGCGGCGGTCATGTGCTCGGATCTCCGGGCGTCAGCCTCACTCGTTCTCGCAGCTCTGGTGGCCGACGGTGAGACGATTCTTGACCGCGTCTATCACCTCGATCGTGGCTACGAACATTTTGAAGAGAAACTCCGCGGCGTTGGCGCTCAGATCCGCCGCATGGGAGACGTCTTCGGTAAAAAGTAATTCCCGGCAGTTACCTGTCGTGCAGGTCTTTTCTGTAAACAATCGCATCCAGTCCTGCGCCATAGTAACCGCGGACAATCCGGATACTTTCATACCCCAGTCGCTCATAAAAGCGGATCGCTGCGTCATTTCCCGTGAACACATGCAGATGTATCCGCCGGGCGCCATCGGCTAACGAACGCGCCTCTACCTCTGCCATCAATCCTCTTGCTAAACCTTTCCGCCGCCACTCCGGTGCCACGTCGAGTGTGACAATATACGTTCGGCGTTCTGTTTCAACACGCTTCACATGAGCAATGACAAACCCGATCAACTCACCTCGATCTTCCGCAATCAGAGTGACTGCGTCCCTGGCCCCGGCAAATGCGCTCATGGATCCGAGATCAAATCGAAACTCCTCCGCAAAACAAACCTCATCCAAACGAAAGATCGCCTCAAGATCATCATTTCGATACTTACGAAAAACGGTCTCACGATTCATGCTGCTTATTCTCTGTCAAACCTCGACAACATAGATAGCTAACCCAAATACAAAGTGCGCCTCGCTGAAGAGGTCAACGAGGCGCACAACGTATTGTCACAAATTAGAAGGTGAACTTGCCGCTAATTTGAAGCTGTCGCGAAGAACCACCATCGCTTGTCGCGAAGCGGGTTGCAGTAATTTGGCCGAACGACGCGGACTGCACGTTGCCCGATGGCTGCCCGAAGTTGGGATGGTTGAGGATGTCGAACGCGTCGGCACGGAGAGTGAATGACAGATGTTCGAAGAGCTTTGTCTCCTTTTGCCCGGAAAGATCGACATCTGCGAAGCCCGGGCCGCTTACTGAATTGCGCTGAATCGTGCCCACGCCGGTGTAAACGGTAGGTGAGGTAGAAGTAGGTATGGGACTGGCGGGCTGTGTTCCCTGAATTTCGAAGACACAGGCAGGTGTGTATGTCGTTATGTCGCAGACAGAGCCACCGATAGACAGGCCACCGGGGTTCTGAATTAAAGTGACGTTGGCCACTCCTGGTAACTGCTGCTTCGACCGGACAACATGCCCGACCTGATTGGGGCGGATCAAACCAGGGACGCCATTGAAGCTGGAGCTGCTGGCTAAAATGTTGATCGGGTTGCCTGTCTGATATTGGACGATCGCGGCCAACTGATAGCCCGAGACCAGCCGATTCCCCTTGAACGGCAGCGCATAAATCGCAGTAGCAGCGTAGTGATTGCGCACGTCGAAATCGGACAGACCATAGTTACCGGCGGGGTTGTAGCTGTCCTGGAGACCGTTCCCCGCCAAAGTACCTTGCGAACCAAGCGAGCTGATATCCATGGACTTCGCCCACTCATAGTTCATGCTGAATTGCAGGCCGTGGGCCATGTTTTTGCTGAGCGTGGCCCACATGGCGTTGTAATTGGAATATGCGTTGCTGTTGGCTTCGGTGATGTTGGAATTGATAGAGGCCCCTGCATCGAAGGGACTGGAAGAAGACAGCTTCAGGTAGGGTCGCACTTGCGTAGTGCTGGTCGGGCCGATCGGCTGGTTCTGGTTTGTGGCGATGCGCAGGTGACGGCCGACTGAGCCGTAGTAGCCGAGCGAAGCGACAAGGCCAGCAGGCAGCGCTTGTTGCACATTCAGGTTGAAGGTTTGCATGTAGGCGTTGCGGAAGTTCGGGTTGACGCTCGCGACCGTGAGACCAGCGGCAAGCGCGGAACCATAGAGGTTCGCTACAGGGATGGTGGTGGTCGACGAACCGGTGAAAGAGACCTTCTTGCTGATAGGCGGGTTAGAAGTAAGGCCTGCGACGACATCCTCCACAGGCTGATCGACGAGGAACCCGTAGCCTCCGCGGACGACGGACTTTCCGCTGCCGAAGATGTCATAAGCAAAACCGACACGCGGCTCGACGTTGTAGTTTTGCTTGTATGGAGAGTTGTATCCGTTGGTGTGCACCTGGATCAATGATGGGCCTGAAGGAACAAAGAGGATAAAGCGGTTCTCCCCCTCGACTGGCGTACCGTTCCACTCGAAACGCAGGCCTGCCTCGATCGTCAGGTTTGGAGTGAGCTTGTAATTGTCCTGCACAAAGGCGCCGAGCGCGTTGATGTAAACGCGACTGACGATATCGTTGGGGGTCTGAGTGAACACGCTCGCGAGGCCGTTGGCGAAGATGTTGGCGCTGGTTGGCTGGCCGGGAGTGATACCAGTGCTGGTGGCAAACTGGAGGGTGCCAGGGTCATTTTGGAAGCTGGCTTCAAGGAAGCGGCGAAACTCGCCACCAAACTTGATGGTGTTCTTACCCTTCAGCATAGTTGCAGTGTCTGAAAATAGGCCCAGGGTGTCGTTACGTCCCTGAGGGAAGAGAGAAGGGCCGCCAATGACCAGGTTGAGATCGACGAAAGTGGTTTGCGGCAGACCAACGTTTCCTGTTGTGCCCGTGCCCAGACCGAAGCTAGCGGGGTTGGATAACGTGTTAGGAGTGAAGGCAATCGATATCCGGTTGAAGCCGATCCGTGCCTCATTCGTGAAGCTCGGACTGAAGACGTGGATCTCATTCAAGGTGAGGATCTGGCGATGGGCATTGCGATGATCGCCGAAGCCGGGAATGGTGTCGCCCTGCAGTGCAGGTTCTGTTCGCACGTCACTCTGGAAGGCGTAGAAACCGTGCAGCTGATCGTTCTTTCCGAGGACCTGGAGGACGTCGCCCGTGAATTGGTTAATGCTCACCGGGCCAGGCGTGAACGAGACGAAGTTGTTTCCACTATTTGGTGCAGGGATTACCCCCAGCATAGCGAGGGCCGTGGGATTGGCGAGCGCGGTAATGTACGAACGCTGAGCCGCACTGAAGACGGGACTGTTTTGGAGGATTCCCTGGTGCTGGCGAAGACCTTCGTAGCTGGCATAGAAGTAGGTGTGATCACGGAAAATGGGCCCTCCGACAGAGGCTCCGAAGTTGTTGCGCTGTAGGGGAGCCTTGTCGCCGGGAACACCGAGAGGTGCACCTGTCGTCACACTATAGCTGCGATTGAAATAGTTGCGGGCATCCAGCGCGTCGTTGCGAAAGTAGTCGAAGACTTCGCCGTGGAAGGCGTTGGTACCGGAGCGCGTGCTGACGTTGACGATGGAACCAGAGCTTCTACCGTACTCGGCGCTGAAAGTTGAGTTGTCAATCTTGAACTCGGAGGTGGTGCTGATCGACGGCTGGAATGTAATTTGGTTTTGGCTCATGTCATTCAGATTGACGCCGTTGATCTGAAAATTGACCGAGTCTTCTCGATTGCCTGCAGTGATGAAGGAGTTTGCGCCTAATCCACGGCTAGCGCTAGTCAGGCTGCCCGCAGTGTCAGCGACCACCCCTCCAGGGGTCAGCACAGTGAGGTCGAGAAAGTGTCGCCCATTGAGAGGTATCTCCTGCACTGTGTTTCTGTCGATCACCTGACCGACAGTCATTGTTTGGGTCTCAATCTGTAATGCCGTACTCTCCACCTGTATCGTCTCACCGGCAGTGGACAGAGCTAGCGGAATATTGAGCGTTACTCGCTGGTCGACGTCTAACGTTACTTTCTGTACTGTGTACTGTGCAAAGCCTGAGGCCTTAACCCGTACCTGGTAGTCGCCAGGCACCAGAGAAGGAGCCAAGTATAGACCCGCGTTGTCGGTTACAAGTTCGCGATCCAACCCAGTAGCAAGCGAATGCACGGTGACCTGCGCCCCTGGAACAACCGCTCCGGTTGGATCAGTGACCAAACCTGACATTGTTGCCGTTGACTGCGCTAAGCCCGAGCTTATGCTCACCAGCAACAACACAAAGAAATCTAACAAGCCTTTTGAGAATTTCAATGAACCCTTCATTGCAAGCCTCCTGAGGAAATTCAATTTCTGCCCCTTCCTAATCGCGAAGGGAGCCGTGTTGGGTTGAGGACTCGAAATCGCAGGCTCATGTGGACCCACTACCCGACGACTTCTGAGTAACGTCGATGGCCGGATATTTCCCTCGCCGACTTTCCTGGCGTGGGCTGACCGGCAACAAGAAAGAAACGAATTAGTAATATCTAAAACTTCATCTCAAAAAGAGCTGATATCGACGAATCGTTGTCATTACAGAAAAGGGTTCTTTCAGTGAATTACTTCGTCACGAAAGAAGGTTCGCGGGGAAGCATACGTTCATTTTCTGACTTGGATCAGTGGAGGACGCACTCTTCGCACGGCGCCTTGTTCAAACGTCGTACAAAAGACCACGCAGGGTGCACCTAAGAAGTTGTTCTGCAATCCCCGCAATCCAACCGCGAGTGGAACGGTGCACCAGAAAACCGCGCTCTCGATATCCGCTCAGCTAAGAGAAATAATATCGTTGTAGACGAGTCCCCTCTACGAACGTCACAAGAACCGGTGAAGATATATCGCAGCTGGTCACAGCATTCCGCACTTCGTCCCAAGCCCGGCCCCGTATGTTCTGCGTCGCTATTTCCCGCCAGCCGACAAATCCGATGCGTCGATCTCTCGGAGGGTGTACAACTGATTCCATATGTTGTACATCCACCCCGGCGGCACGAAATGACAGCTAAGTCCAGAGCTAGATCCAGCGCACCCGCCCCCGAAAAGCCCGTCACCCTCAAGTTTCTCGCCGATCATCTCAATCTCTCGCCAGCTACCGTCTCCATTGTCTTGAACAACTCCCCCGTAGCGAACTCTATTCCCTCGGTCACCAAACAGCGCATTCATGCAGCCGCGAAGCAATTCTCCTACCGCCCTAATCTGCATGCACGCATGCTCCGCTCCCGGATCACAAACACAATTGGAGTCATCATTCCGGAACTGAGCGAAGGCTATGTCACGGGTGTCATGCTCGGCGTCGAGCAGTATCTCCTTCAGGAGGGTTTTCTTTCCTTCACCGTAAGTCACCTTGGCCAGCCAGACCTTCGCGAGGAGTACCAGGAACTCCTCATGCGGCGGCGCGTCGATGGCCTTTTGCTTCTGAACAGCAAAATTTCTGGAAACATTCCACTGCCTGTCGTCGGAGTCTCCACTCACTCTAGATCCATCGGTGTGACCAATATTGTGCTGGATCATCTCGCCGCCGCGCGCATGGCCCTGGGCCATCTTCACGACCTGGGCCATCACCGAATCGCCTTTATGAAGGGTCAGCGCTACTCTCTCGATTCCGAGGTTCGATGGGAAGCAATTGTCGGAATCGCGCGCGAGATAGGTATCGAGGTTCGTCCAGAACTCTGCGTCTTTCTCGAAAAAAACATCTGGACACCCGAGCTAGGTTACCCGCCCGTCCGCGACCTTCTGACCCGCACCCACGACTTCACCGCACTTTTTTGCTTCAACGACGCCGCCGCGATTGGCGCTATCCGGGCCATTCAGGATGCGGGCCTTTCCTGCCCTGGCAATATCTCGGTCATTGGCTTTGATGACATTATCGTTGCAGAGTACCTTAACCCTCGCCTCACAACAGTCCGTCAGCCTCTCCGAAAGATGGGTTGGGCCGCCGCCCAGCTTCTGGTCCAGCGCATCCACGCACCGGAGGAGCCGTATCCCCAAGATGTCTTCTTCGAGCCGGAGCTGATCGTGAGAGAATCGACGACGAGCATCGCTCAGACTTCCCCGCAGCGGCGATCACGAGGCAGACGCTGACAGGAGCGCTTTGCAACTGACAAATTTACCGGCAGATCGGTCTCCTTCTCCGCACGCACTGCGCACCCTCCTTCCGGTCTTCCTTTACTTTCTCGCAGCTGGTGTCGCCACGGTGATGCTGGGTCCGCTCTTACCCTCACTCATTCGCCGCTGGCAGATTCAGGACGCGCAGGCAGGCACTCTCTTCACTGCTAGTTTTGTGGGCCAATTCTGCGGAGCGTGGTTTGCAACCCGGAACCTACGGATGAGCGTGCTCTACGGCTCGGCCACGTCTGCGGTCGGATGCGTTGCGATGGCTTGGGCTGGCTTCGGTCTCGCGCATTTCGCGCTTTTTGCCGTCGGTCTGGGTCTTGGGGCCGGCCTCACCGCTGGCAATGTAATCGCTGGAACCGTCGTTCCATCCGCGAGGGCACGCCTTGTCGCTGCTCTGAACATCGCATGGGGACTCGGCGCCATTGCCTGTCCATTGCTCGTGCGACTCTCGTCCTTCCGCGGACCCCAGACGTTTTTCCTTTCGACAGCTGTTTTCGTTGGAGTCACTTCACTCGCCTCCATCTCTATTCCTCGGCTCACACAGACACCAATCGTACACAGAACGTCTCACTCGCCCGCCACGCAAGAATCTCCGATCGGGTCGGAGCTGCCTTTACGTCCGCTGCTTCTGTTTCTTTTTGCCGCGGCCATCTTTGTTTACGTCGGAGTCGAAAATGCTTTATCTGGCTGGCTTCCTACTTATGCCGTCCGGAGTGATCCTGCTTTACATCCTTCGTCTATTTCGCTCTATTTCTGGATGTCCGAGCTGACGGGGCGCGTTGTTGTTATCGCACTGATGTCTCTTATTGACGATGCCATACTTTATCGACTGTGTGTCATGATCCTCATTTGCACACAGATTGCGTTGTGTGCCGTGGCGCCGATCTCTGCCGCGGGAGTCGTCGCACTGACCGTGGTGGCGGCACTGAGCCTCGCCCCGCTCTATCCCCTCATCACCTCTTTCCTTCTTGCACGCACGGGGAACCATGCAAAGCTTGGCGTGCTCTTCGCCTGCGCTTCGTTGGGAGGGGCCATCCTCCCATGGCTCACTGGAGCGGTCTCCACGCATTTTCATGGTCTGCGAGCTGGACTCCTGGTCCCCGCCGTCGGAGCGATACTGCTTCTCTTCCTCTCTAGTGTTCTTACGGCGAAATAGGGTTTTTTGTTTTTCTCCCTGGCTCTGCATGTGGAGAGATGCCGGCAATAACGGGAGATGAGAGCGACGTCAGTATAAGATAAGGCCATATCATGTGAGGTTCTATGTCGACTTCGCCTCTTTCCATGAATCGTGCCGGCGCCGTAGAGGTGACTCGGGCATACGATGAGACGGCTTCAGTTCCCTGGTATATCTGGTTCGGCGCCTTGGCCGTGACCTCGGCCTCCATCGGCGGCGCATGGGATGTTGCATGGCACCGGTCCATCGGTCGCGACACCTTCTGGACCCCGGCGCACCTGGCGATACAGGCTTGCGGGGTGATGGCGGCCATCATCTGCGGCTATCTCATTCTTGTTGACACGTTTGGCCCCTCCGAAAAGCTGAAAGCAGCCTCGGTCAATGTGCTCGGCTTCCGCGCTCCGCTTGGCGCTTTCATCGCAGCATGGGGCGGCATCGCGATGATTACCTCTGCGCCGTTCGACAACTGGTGGCACGCCGCCTATGGCCTTGATGTCAAAATTATCAGCCCACCGCATACGCTGCTGATCCTCGGAATACGCTGCGTAGGCGTCGGTGTTCTGTTCCTTATCCTTGCGGCAATGAACCGCGCCTTTACCGATCAGACACTCTCCGGAAACCGCACTTTCACGACGCTCCAACGACTCTTTCTATACGTCGGAGGGCTCATCATCTCCGGTCAGATGTTCTTCCTGATCGAGAAGACGTGGGACGTCGAGCTTCATTCGGTCGCCGCCTACGTATGGATGGGCATCGCTCTGCCGGTTGCGTTTGCGGCACTGTCGCAGGCATCGCGCTACAAGTGGGCCGCCACTTCCACCGCCGCGGTCTACATGATCTTCGCCATCGGCGAGATTCTCATTTTGCCGCTGTTTCCAGCGCAGCCTAAGCTGGGCCCGGTCTTCAACCCTGTCACTCACCTTGTACCAGCGAAGTTTCCCATCCTCATCATCTTTCCTGCGGTCGCTCTTGATCTTCTCTGGCAAAAGACGCAGACGTGGAAACGCTGGAAGGTCGCGCTCGCCTCAGGATTCCTCTTCATCGCTATTCTGACCATCGTCGAATGGCCGTTCGCCAGCTTCCTTCTCTCGAAAGCATCAGAGAACCGATTCTTCGGCACTATCTACTTCGACTACAACTCGCGCCCTGATGGTTACGACCGCCTGCGCCAGTTCTTCAATCCCGATCATGGCATTACGCTTTATTGGGGACTGCTGCGCGCGGCGATCTATGGTTCCATCAGCACTTGGATCGGTCTGAGTTTTGGCCGGTGGATGCGGAGCGTGCAGCGGTGAGGTTTGTTCGTCCGTTTCTCATTCTTCTGCTTAGTTCTTTCGTTGCTCCTTTGCCGGCGCACGGGCATGTGGGCACCAAAGATGTCTTTGAAACCATTACAGCGGGCCCATACAAGCTTTACGTTACGATTCGCATGCCAACTGTGATCCCTGGAGTTGCCCTCGTTGAGGTTCGCTCTAGCGGAGCTCCCATCAGCGGAATCCACATCACTCCGTTGCCGATCACCGGCGAGGCGGCCAAACATCCACCTACATCGGATCCGATGACCCGCTCAGCGGATGATCCAGCCTTCTTCACCGGCAGTCTTTGGATGATGGCTTCGGGATCCTGGCAAGTGCGGTTTGAAATTGCGGGTGATGCAGGAGAGCAGGTTGCTTCGGTTCCGGTGCCCGCAGTTGCGCTTTCGACGCTGAAGATGCAACGCGGGCTTGGGATTACGCTTGGGGTACTCGGCTTTTTTCTCGTTATAAGTATGGCTGGAATTGTCGCGGCAGCCGTTCGTGAAGCGCGCCTTGAGCCCGGCTTGACTCCCTCCCCTGACCGGCGACGGCGAGCGATTCTGGCGACTGCGGGCGGCCTGGTTTTCATGGGGGTTCTTGTATGGCTGGGTGGGGTATGGTGGAATGCCGAGGCCGCGAGCTATGCGACGGATGTGTATCGGCCGTTGAAGGTGACGCCTGCCCTCGCTGGCAATGTCCTCACCCTCGAGGTCCAGGCGTTTCATCCGGATAAGGATCGCCGAGCCCGCTCCAACAACGACTTTCTCCCGGATCACGGCCACCTGATGCATCTTTACGCGATTCGTCAGCCGGGGATGGATGCCGTCTATCATCTGCATCCGTCACTGGCTGGTCCGGGTGAGTTTCGCATCTCTTTGCCTGCGATGCCTGCAGGGGATTACACGCTTTATGGAGATGTGGTGCATGCGACGGGATTTCCAGAGACTCTCGTCTCTACGATCACGGTTCCGGGCAACATGACTGGCGGTCCTCTTGGGCCCGACGACGCAGCCGCGTATCCGCAGGCTCTTGCTGGGGGAAGACTGGGGGATTCGTACAAGCTTCCGGATGGATATGTGATGGTGTGGGATCGACCGTCGTCGGTTACGGCGAACACGGCTTACAGCTTCAGGTTTCACCTGCTGGACGCCAGCGGCAAGCCTGCTTCGGACATGCAGCTCTATATGGGAATGACGGGACATGCGGCGTTCGTGAAGACGGACGGGACGGTGTTCGCGCATACGCATCCGGAGGGCTCGGCCGCGATGGCGGCTCTGATGCTGGCCAATGGCGAGCATGAGGGGATGAGTATGGATATGCCGATGGAGATGGGTGAGCATAATAAACCGATCTCCAACACTGTTGAATTTCCTTATGGCTTTCCGTCAGCGGGACTCTATCGGATTTTTGTGCAGATGAAACATGGGGCGACGATCGAGACGGGAGCGTTTGACGTGACGGTCGAATAGGTGCCCCCTCCCCCCTATGTAGCGGTTTGCGTCTAACCTATCTGGAATCATAGTTCTACGTGGTTTGGTGCTATGCAAAATATTCATAATAAACGAGTTAACCCTCAAAATATTGCAACCAAATGAGTTAGTAGTCAGTGAGAGCCGTGATTTCGTGGCTGTCGGGCAAACGTTGAGCCTCTGAGGGTGCAGTTAAGTCAAGAGAGGCGATTCGATTGGGGTTCCCTGACGAGGTTAGCCGTGTGGAATCCTGAAACGGTAAAGGCCTCGCGCGGAGATGCGAAGCCTTTACCGTTTGCCGGAGCAGGTTAGAAGCTGAAGCGCCCGCTGAACTGAATGGTGCGTGTGGGACTGGCGTTGTTGCCGAGGGCAAAGCTGTTGATGTATCCGAATAATCCGCCGGCAGGAGTTATGGTTACGTTGGGATTGCTGACGAGCTCCGCGTGGTTGAGGAGATTGAACGCTTCGACCCGAATCTGGAACTCGCTTTCACGCCACACCTTGAAGTTCCGAGTGATGCTAGAGTTTATGTTGGTAACGCCCGGTCCGCGGAATTCGTTGCGGCGAGTGTTGCCAAAGTTTGGCGAGACCATGCAAGAGGGCACCGAGCAATTTACGTAACCAGGCGCGCTGGGGTTGGTGTATTGGGGCTCGACGGGGTTGGCGAAGGATGTGGGATCGAACCAGGGGTTGCCATTGGAGATCGCGTTGTTGCCGGGAGTGCGGTTATGGCCGCTAAGCTGATGGTACGGAGCGACTAGCTGCGCATACTCCGTTGCGCCAGGCGCGTTAATAGTTGAGGTCGTCGGGCTCACTGTGAACGGCGCTCCGCTGATGTGGCTAATCTGTCCTGTCAACTGGAAGCCGCCGAAGATGGCGCCGGCGACGCCGTGGGTTAGCCACATCTGGGTGGGGCCGAATGGCAGTTGGTAGATTCCCCAGAACTGGAGGTTGTTGGTGCGGTCGTAGCCGGACTGGGACCGGTTCAACCTGAAGTAGCCGGGATACGCATAGGCAGGCCCGGTGGAACCCGAACCCGCACCATTATCTGCATCGTCAAATGCATGCGACCAAGTGTAGTTCAGGCCCCACTGATACGAACGAGTTGCATTGCGCGTCAGTTGCGCCTGCAGGGCGTTGTAATTTGCGCTGAAGATTGGCTCGTTCATGGTGATGCCGCCGGTGTTGTAGCAGACGTAGCCAGTGGCGGCGGTGCAGTGCTGCTGGTTGATGAGCTGGTTGGCGTTGAACGAGCAGGCTCCCGTGAGGCCGGTGGACGGATTGTACTGGCCATTGGGCATGCAAGTGGTGGCGCCGCTGGGCAAGGGAGCCGCATTCTCCGTGACACCGGAGAACTGGCGAACCGCGTGAGTCCCGACGTAACCGAGGTTGGTTACGTAGTTGCGGCCGAAATCGTGCTGAAGAAACACGTTCCAGCTTTCAATGTATCCACGATGTATGTTTGAGGGGGTGGTATTGGTTCCAATGGTTACCGGAAGCGAGGTAAAGCCATTGGTAATGATCGGAGGGACTGCCAGGGGGATGCCTGTCGTCAGGGTAATGGGATTCCCGTTTGGGTCTAATGACACTGTTCCCGCTCCGGGTCCGACATAAGCCTGAGCGATTTCGCTGGGATACTGATCGCGCAGAAAGCGATAACTCTCGGGATCTGTGGTGATTCCGCCGCCGGCGCGGATGACCGTCATTGGGTCTATACGATAGGCCAGACCTAACCGCGGAGTGATCTGCCCCCATCCAACATTGATTCCCGCGTTTTTGGGGTTGCCGCCGACACCACCGACCTCGATGTTGGCCGTCTGAGGCAGGTTGGGATCGAGGCGGAAGACGCCGTGCTTGTCAGTGTAGGGCGCCGGATAGAGCTCGTACCGGATGCCGTAGTTAACTGTGAGCTTGGGAGTCGCGGACCATGTGTCCTGCGCATAACCGGCCCATTCGGTCCAGCGCAAGGAGTTCGGGTTGTACAACTGTTCGTTCTTGGCTACGGCTATGCCCGTGCCATTATTGGGGAGACCGAGGAGCATGTCAGCGAGCGCGTTGTAGGCGGTGACGGTACTGGTGTTGCTCGTCATGCTTCCCTGGAACATGAAGCCTCCGCGAGGGTTACTGACTCCAGAACCGACGGATGGCTGAAAGTGGTTGAGGTCGAAGTGGTACCAGGTGGCGCCATACTTCATAGCGTGCCTGCCCTTGGTCCAGCTGAAGTTGATGTCGGAGGTGAACTGGTTGTCGCGGAAGAGGAACGGGTTTGCGCCGGAGGCATTGCCCAAGGTGGAAAAGCCGGTAAATGCAAAGATCGGCTGGCCATCATAGAGAGACCCGGTTCCGTTGGTGCCGGGGATGCCGAGCTGGTTCAGACCAAAGTCACCGTATGCAAGATCGATGAGAGATTGCGCGCCTGTGACCTGGCGGGTGTAACCAAAGTCCCAATCGATAACCATACTGGAGGTGATGACATGGCTGACGCCAAGGCCGACATTCTGGATGCGGCCGGAGGCCTGACCGGGCTGTCCACCATCGACGGCGGCGCCCCCAGCGCCCCCGTTACCCGCGGCATTCCCAAATATCTGTGGGTCGGTAAGGGTGTACGGCTCAATGCTGTATCGTCCGAAGATGTTCCACCTGTCGGTCGGATTATAGGTAATCTTCGCGTCGTTTGTGTACCGGGTATAGGCGACGGTGCCGACACCCGTGTAGTCGTTGACCAACTGACCCGTGATCTGCGAGGCGGACGGTGTTGGGATCGTCGCCGCGAAGGGCTGAAGATAAGACAGCATCTTCACAGCAGGAGCCGACTGACGCGAGGCAGGGATGCAGTTGCATCCGTATTCCGAAAGGAAGGTGGGACGCGCGCCGATGGCACGGATTGGGCCTACGCCGCCTGGCTGGGGATCGTAGAGAGTAGTGAGGGGAGTCGCCGCCGAAAAGTCGCCACCGATCATTGCAGTTGTCGGCACGGTCGCCTGCGGAGTGGCCAAACTGCGGCGGGATGTGCGCTCAAAGCCCTCAAAGAAGAACAACTTGTTCCCGCCATGATAGATCTTTGGGATGTAGACGGGGCCGCCGAAGTTGGCTCCGAACTCATTGAAGACGTTCTTGGGAACCGACCCGGTAGGATTTGCGGCGGTGGTCAGGGATACCTGGGTTGCCGTGTAGGCCCGGGCGTTGATTGCCGCGTCCTGGTAGTACTCCCACGCACTACCGTGGTACTGGCTTGTACCACCTTTCATCGTGATGGCGATTGAGGCCCCGCCGGCTATGCCCTGGTCTGCATTGAAAGAGTTTGTAACCACGTTGACGGCCTGGATCGAATCCGCCGGCGGCAGATAGGCGAGCAGGTAGGGCAGCCACCCATAGTCATTCACTGCGCCATCGATGCGTGTGGTGTTGGTGTTGTAGCTAACGCCGTTCAAATTGACGGAGAAGGCGCGGGCCGGGTTGCCGCCGATCGAGTTCTGCTCCTGAACTGCCGCCGCGCCGGGGATCAGGGTGTAGAGAGTCTGGAAGTTACGACCCTGCGACGAGGTGATCGGAAGCTGGGAGATCTGCTCCTGCGAGATCTCGTGGTTTACTTCGGCAGAGTCCGTCTCGAGCATGGGTGCAGCCGTGTCAACTGTTACCTCAGTCGTAACAGTCGACGCTGGGAGCGTCGCATCAACCCGGGAGTCGCGGCTGACGTCAATCGGGACGTTCTTCTCTAAGAAAGCCGCGAACGAGGCTGACGCTTTGATGGATATCGTATAAGAGCCAGGCGCAAGGTCTACGACGTGGTACTCGCCAGAAGAGTTCGTCGTGGTAGTGCGGGTTTCCTGGGTGGCCTGATTCGTTACCACGACCGTGGCATTCGGGATCATTGCGCCGGCAGTGTCGTGGACATTTCCAGTGATGGAACCATAAATTGCCTGCGCACTGGCGTTAGGCGCCAGGATAAGACTCAAGCACAATGCGATTCCAAAAACCTTCAGAGCCGCTGCGCTTACCTTGGGGCGAACTAAGTTGCCGATCTGCGTCATACACTCCTCCAGTTTTTCAAACCTTCAAGCGAACCACGTCCAGCTTCACTCTTGCCGGGAAAAAACCTCCGCAAGGTAGTTGTGGTGGATTTTCTATGCGTCGCGAACTTTATACGCATCAAAATGGAGCTGTCAAGGAGAGAATTTGTTCGTAGATGCTCCAAATGCGTCCCACGGGAACGACTAAGGCAGAAACTACAAAAAGTCACATCGATGAGATTCGAATCTATGGAAAACGCCGAAATAAGTGTTCCCGGAGACGGATTTTTCTCTTCGAGAATGCAGATGAATCTTCTGATTTACTTCGCTGAAGGAGGCCGGCGTGGCTGGGGTTGTAATTTTTTGACAAGCAAATTAAGCCGCTCTGGGATGACCGTGCAGGTGGCTTGTAAAGTAGCGAAACGTATGAAGGATGAAGCGTCGGTTTGGATCGGCGGCTTTGGGGAACCTTCTGGCGATTCGATTTCGGGGCAGAGTCGGGAAGAGTGAACCGCTGTTGAAGAGGTGCACCGTTTGCGTCATAGCCGACGCTTGGATTGTTCTGGCCGATGCTTTTATAGCGGAAGGTGCGTGATGCATGAATTCCATTTTCAATATGACAACCGGCGAATTATGTGACGCCGCTGAGGCAGAATCTTCCATTGGTCACCAATTGCGGGGCTCTCGTCCCTTCAAAAAGCGCATCTGTCCCAATCTCCGGGTAACGATAGTAAACTCCTTAGATTCTATGAGTTAACGGACATTTTACGAGTATTTTTAACGCCACGTGGCGGGTGCCCCCAAGCTAACTGCGATTCCCTTGCAGAGATGAGCGGTTCGTCCCATCGGAGCTGCTTGTCCCTATTTCTCTCTGTTGTCAAACGGGATATTCGTGTCTCGGTCTGGATTCAGGCTCGTTGTTTTGGGCCAAAGGGCCGAACGGAATCTTCGGGGTCGCCTGGTTCGAAAAAGAAAAATGATGATGGCCATGAGATTGCCTCTCTTGAAAAACCTAGCTAGCTGATTTTAACGACCGACCGTAGATCAGTTGAGCGCTGGAGGCAATATGCGACGTCTCTCCGCTTTGCTCACCACCCTTGTTTTAGCTCTCTCTGCTGGCTTCACATTTGCTCAGACAACGAGCGGCGATCTAGTTGGCACGGTGAAGGATTCCACCGGAGCTGTGGTCTCGGACGCAACGGTTACTGTGACGAATGAAGCTACGCGCGTGGCTGTTGCCGTTAAGGCTGGCACTGGTGGGGAATTTCGCGCGAGCAATCTGCTTCCAGGCGACTATGACCTTGTGGTCAGTTCGCCTGGATTTCAGCCTTATACGCTTCACGGTGTCAAGGTTGAACTAAATAGAACCTCCACCGAGAATGTCACGCTTACGGTAGGCGCAAACACTACGGTGGAAGTGACGGCTGAGGCGGGAGCGGCGCTTGATACGACAACTACGAACCTGTCGCAGGTTCTGGGGAACAAAGAGCTTTCTGATCTGCCGTCCACTGCATCGGGTGGCTCTTTGGGCTTTGGCGTTTTGAACGCGTCGCTGCTGAGTCCCGGAGTGGCCTCCAGCGGCGGTATCGGGATTGGCATTGGTCCTTCGATTGGCGGACAGCGGCCTCGGAATAATAACTTCACGGTCGAAGGAATCGACAATAACAATAAGGCTTTGACAGGGCCGCTTGTGTACGTGCCGAATGATTCTGTGGCGAACTTTACTCTGATCACGAATCAGTTCTCTCCGGAGTTTGGCCATTCTTCTGGCGGTCAGTTCAACGCGCAGGTGGTCTCGGGGACGAATCAGTTTCATGGCCGACTGTACGAATACTTCCAAAACCGGAATCTAAACGCGGAGAGCGGAACCCAGGGTGGGAAGCCTGCGATCAATCCGCGCTACGATAACAACCGCTACGGCGGACAGGTTGGTGGACCGATCCTTCACGATAAACTTTTTTTCTTCGCTAACTTTGAGCGCAATTCGATCGGGCAGAATCCTGCCATCTTCTCCTGCGTTCCGACGGCTACCGGTCTATCGGCTCTCAATTCCCTCGGCAGCTCTTATGGTTTCAATGCGAATAACCTTGCGCAATATCTGAAGTACACTCCCGCGGCAACCGTCACGGGACCCAATGGCGGACCCATTGATGCGTCGCAAGATCAATCCTGCGGCAACTCTTCCACTGGGCCACAGTTTTTGTCGGTTTATCAAGGAACGGCCTTTGACGCAAACAGTGGAATCTATGGTGGCGCATCGCCCGCCACGAACATTCCTCTGGGGAACTATCAGAGCACTGCGAGTACTCCTTCGAACTTCGACGTTCTGACGACGAGCGTGGATTACACCATTTCGAGCAAGGACAGTTTCCGCGGACGGTACATCTATAACCGTCTGACGGAGACGGACAATGGCGTGAACACGGTTCCCTTCCCTGTTTTCAATACGACGCAGCCGTTTCGGTACCAGCTGATTGCTCTGAGTGAATATCACACCTTTACACCCAACCTCACCAATGAATTTCGCATTGGGTATAACCGGTACTACAACGCAACAAGCTCGGGAAACTTCTCCTATCCCGGCCTGGACCAGTTCCCCAACCTGGTCTATGACGACCAGGGCTTTGTGAACCTTGGCCCCGATCAGAATTCCCCTCAGTTCACGATCCAGAATCTTTACCAGGTGACGGACAATATCAACTACGTCAAAGGACGCCACACCATAACGATTGGCTTTGATGGTCGCAAGTATATTTCTCCGCAGGGCTTCACCCAACGCGCCCGTGGGGATTATGAATGGAACAATCTCACCGAATTCCTGCATGACCTGGCGCCGACAAGCTTCGGAGAGCGCTCGACGGGCAACCTCACTTATTACGGCGACCAGACGGCGCTTTATGGTTATGGAAACGACACCTGGCGCATGTCTCCCAAGGTCACCCTCAACGCGGGCCTACGGTATGAATTCACCGCTGTCCCCGTGGGAGAACGTGCCCAGGCGCTGAACTCTGCGGCTTCTGTTCCCGGACTCATTAACTTCGCGAAGCCACAGCCGGGATACAAGAACTTTGCTCCTCGCGTTGGGGTGAACTACTCTCCGGATGATAAGACTGTCGTTCGTGCCGGGTTCGGCCTTGCTTACGATGTTTTGTTCGATAACCTGGGAACGCTTTCGTTTCCGCCGCAATACTCAGCGACGAACGATGTGGGTAATCCTGGCAATCCGCAACCTGGAGATCCTAACTTCCTGAAGAATGGCGGTCTGCCTCCGGGAACCGGCGGAATCCTTGTATTTCCCAACACTCCGGCTGGTTTAGCAGCTCAACGGGCAGCTACGGCGGCGTTTATTCCGGACAGCCAGGTGATCCCCTATGCCGAGACTTACACGCTTATCGTACAACGCACCTTCGCAACGAACTACACCGCTGAGATTGGATACATTGGTACTCGCGGAATTCATTTGCCGACGCAGATTCAGCTGAATATTCAGCCCAGGGTCAATTCGTCCAACCAACTTCCAACCTTGCTGACTGGTTCTCCTACGGTGATCGCGCCGGGCGGCGCGAGTACCCTGGGTCAGATTCAGGCGCTTTCGAACATCTTGCCGGGCTTTCTCTCCAACGGGTTTACGAGCAAAATAACCTCGTACCAGCCTTACTCGAGTTCGAATTACAACGCTCTCGTGGCGAATGTGACACGGCGCTTTGTAAGCGGCCTGCAAGCGAACCTGTCCTATACCTACAGCAAGACAATGGATGACGCGACGGCAGAGGTGTTTGCGACGACCCTGACCCCGCGGCGCCCGCAGAACTCCCAAAATGTCGCTGCGGATTACAGCAGATCAGCACTTGATCGAACGCATCGCATCACTCTGGAAGCCGTGTATGACCTGGGGCTTTACAAGAATTCCCACTCGTTCCTGCTGAAAAATATTGTCGGGAACTGGACGATCGCACCGATCTACACTTATGAGTCGCCTGAGTATGCGACCGTGCTCTCGAACGTCAACTCTGTGCAGAATGGCGACAGCACCATTATCGATCGCACCATCATTAATCCGAATGGCAAGAGGGGCACGGCGACGACGGTCGTTCCGCAGTTTGCAGCCAACCTTGCGAATCTATGCCCGACTGCGGATAACCCGACTGCGACGCAGTGCGCAGCGAACACGGTTGGTTATATCGCGGTGAACCCGAATGCGTACTACATCCAGGCGGGCGCCGGCACACTTCCCAACGGTGCGCGCAACACGCTGCCGACTCGTCCCATCAATAACTGGGATCTAGCGGCTTACAAACGGCTCACGTTCCACGAACGCTACTCGTTTGAGTTCGGCGCGCAGGCTTACAACGTCTTCAACCACGCGCAGTACACGCCTGGCACGGTGAATAACATCAATCAGACGTCCAATACGTCTACCTATGTTAATTTCCAGACGGTGGACAATGCGTTCTTCGGTGTTCCGGGAAAGGTCTTCCTCAACAATGGGCGGACGATGCAGCTGTCCGGCAAGCTATTTTTCTAGAGACCAAGCGCTTAGCGGTGAGCGGGGCGGGCCTTTTCCGCGGGCACGACGCCGCTTCCTTCGAGGACTGAGTAGTGCTGATCGGCAGCGAGGTTGGTCAGCACTTCTTTCGTTCCCGAGGGCCAGTGAATCTCAACGCGGTCGATCTTCGTGGCGGCGGCGAGACCGAAGTGGATGCGCAGATCGTTCTGCGAGAGGTAGCTGCCACCACTGTGAACCTCGTCGGTTTGCGTCATGCCACCGGAGACGAGAGTGATTCGTGCGTTGAGTGCGAGGCGATTGCTTTTCGGGCCGCCAGTGAGCTCAAAGCTGACCCAGTGCCTTCCCGGGACACCTTGATTGCGGAGAATCATGGGGCCTCCGTCGAGGTCGCCGACTACGACATCCATGTTTCCGTCGTTGAACAGATCTCCTACCGCGAGGCCACGCGAAACGTGACGCTCCATCAAAGCCTTGCCGGCCAGGTCGCTGGCGTCGCAGAAGGTGCCGTCCTTCTGATTGAGATGAAACATCTTCGGTTCGCGATATCCGCCCCCGGAGGGGAGTGAATCGACCTGCGGATAGACGTGGCCAGTGACGGTAAGCAGATCGAGCCAGCCATCGTTGTCCATATCGACAAAGGCGGTTCCCCATTTGACCCATGGCAAGGATGGCAACGCTACTCTGGCTGCATAGGAGACTTCCTGAAAGTTCCAGTCTCCTTCGTTCTTGTAGAGCAGATCGTTTTCATCAGAGAAATTCGTGACGTAAAGCGATGGACGGCCGGTGTGGTTGTAATCGCCTACCGCAATTCCCATCGAAGCCTGCTCGGAGCCGTCGTCGCTCACCGCGGTGCCTGACTCGAGGCCGATGTCTTTGAATTTTCCGTTGCCCTCGTTCTTGTAGAGATACTTTGGTGTTGAATCATTGGCAATGTAGATGTCGGGGCGACCGGTGTTGTTGAAGTCGGCCCAGATCACGCCGAGCCCGTAGTATCGATTCGGATCGCTGACTCCGGCTGCTTTGGATACCTCTGTAAACGTGCCGTCTCCGTTGTTGTGAAAGAGCGAGTCTTCTGCACCACGCAGTCCGCGAGGCCCGCACTGTACGTCAATGCCGCGATACTTGCAGAATGGCGCACTACCAAACCCGGGAAGGTCGTCGAGGTGAAAATCTACGTAGTTCGTGACCATGAGATCGACGAAACCGTCTCCGTCGTAGTCCCCAAATGCGGCTCCCGTTGACCAACGCCCGTCGGCTACGCCGGCTTTTGCGGTCACGTCAGTAAAGGTGCCGTCTCCGTTGTTGCGATAGAGAATGTTGCCACCCAGGCAGGTGACGTAGAGATCGGGCCAGCCGTCGTTGTTGTAGTCGCCTATCGCTCCGCCCATGGCGAAGCACGGAGTGGATAGGCCGGACTTTGCCGTGACGTCAGTGAACGTTCCATCGTGATTGTTATGGTAGAGAACGCCGAGGCTCTTCTGACCCTTAATTGCCATCTCGACCGTTGGGGCATTGGTGAAATAGATATCCGGCCAGCCGTCGCGATCGTAGTCCAACAGAATCACGCCGCCACTCATCGATTCCACGATGTACCTTTTGGCGGGATCGGAGGTGTGTTTGAAGGTAATACCGGTTTTGGCGGTAATGTCTTCGAGTTGTGGAACCGGGCGACCCGTGCATTTTGTGGCCGCCTTGGCACCGGGCGGGGGCGGAGGGGGCGTGGGATGGCCGCTCTGCGCGTTCGCAAAGCTGAAGATACAAAATGTGACGGCGATCGATCGGAAGAAGCTGAAGTTGAAGTGGCGATAACGCAATAGAGTCTTGTCCTGCACTTATGGGTTGGATTTTACTGCTTCTGCGGCTCGTTCGCGCGATGCTGCTTTGATTTGACTGTAGATTTGCAGTTCGCGGTCCGCGTCTGCGATGCGATTCTCTTTGCGATAGGCGGCCTGCAGTTGATAGTGGAGATAGTCGGTCTGAGGCTCGAGGCGAGCCGCGGCTTCAAGATATTTCACCGCGTCCGCTACCTGGCCGCGATCCAACAGAATTTTTCCTAGCTGATATTGCGCATTTGCGTAGTCCGGATGGACCGCGACGACCTGACGGAAGAGCGCGACGGCCTCATCAGTTTTGGCTTCCTGCATGTAGACGTAGCCGAGATGATACTGCGCGTCGGGGTCGCCGGGCGACAGGCTGAGTTCCGCTTGAAAATCCTTTGCGGCATCCGGCCAGTGTCCCCAACGGATGTAGGCAAGGCCAGAGTAGAAATGCGCCTTCGCCAAGGTGGGATCGGACGCAAGCGCTTCTTGCAGCGTCGCAATCGCACGAGCGTAATCGCCGATCTCGGTCCAAAGCTGGCCGATGAGCAGGCGGGTTGGTTCGGGACGCGGGTCGGACTCGAAGGCAGTCAGCACTTCGGCTGCGGTCTTCATATCGCCGGTATGCGCGGCGGATGCGGCCCACGCGTAGCCGGTCTCACTATCCTGCATTCCGCGGCTTCCGAGAGGGGCAAACGTCTTCGCTGCCTGGGCATATTGGTTCGTGGCGAAGTAGGACATGCCAAGCTGGGCGCGTAGAGCAACCGACTCCGGATTCTGCGTCAACGCTTGCGATAGTCCGCGAATCGCTTCGGGATAATCTCCCGCACGAAAGGCGCATTGACCGAGATTTTTTTGGAGACCAGGCAGAGTGTCGTCCCACTTTTCTGCCTGCTGGTAGTGACTCAACGCCTGGGAATATTCGCCTCGAATTGCCTGGGAAGTACCGAGATCATTGAAGGCCAGTCCCAGCACGGATCTCAGTTCTTTCTCCTCCGTAGCGGCAAGAGCGCGTTGTTCCGGAGTGAGTTTGTTCGCAGGGATTGCGGCTGCGTCGAATTTGGCAGTGGGATCGATTGCGCCCCCGGGAAGAGGGGCCGAGTGGTTCTCCTGCTGGCGGCTGAGGG
Source organism: uncultured Acidobacteriaceae bacterium (assembly GCA_963841335.1). Lineage (GTDB taxonomy): Bacteria > Acidobacteriota > Terriglobia > Terriglobales > Acidobacteriaceae > Edaphobacter. Next base: position 1,658,025 of record CAWJCF010000002.1, read on the forward strand.
GCACGACGGCGGCGATGGAACCCGACCCGGCGATGGACGCGACCTGCTGCTGGCTCTGCTCCATCGTCTTGTTCTGGAGGTTCCGCGCCTTGGTGAGGTAGATTTCGGCCTCTTCTTTGCGTCCGCTGGTGGAGAGGATTCGGCCTAGTTCTACGTAGGCCCTTCGAATCTGGTAATTTGATCGCTCTTCGTCGTCACCGGTGAGAACGACTGCTTTGCGCAACGCTTCCTCGGCGCTTTTCATGTCTCCCTGCGAGTAGGCATTGAGCCCCATGTAGAGAAAAGGCTCGGGTAAGGAGGGATCGATCTCGGAGGCAGCCTTTAAATAGATGTTCGACTCGTCATAGCGGCGCTCGCCGGAGGTGATGAAGCCGAGCATGTAATTGGCGAGGTAATCGTGCGGGTAGTATTCAACTTCCTTACGTAGTTCAGCTTCGGCTTCGGGAGTCGGCTTCCAATCTTTGAGGAAGAGTTGAGCCAAACCCAGGAAGTAGTGAGCATGAGGAGTGCGCGGGTCGATTGCCACGGCGCGTTGGAACTCCCTGATCGCGGACGGCATGTCGTTGGCCTCGCGGTAGGCGCGTCCGAACAGGACGTGAAGCGAACCACTGTCGCCTGCGGTTTGCTTCATCTGCTCGAAGACCTGGATTGCACGAGTCCTGTCCTCCGGCTTCTGTGTCTGCAGCAGGCACATCGCCAGCGGGTAGAGGTTCTCGACGGTGGGCTGAGAGAGTGCAATCCGCGAAAATGGCTCGATGGCCTGGGCACAGTCCCCTTTCTGGGTGTACGCGCTGGCGAACACCCGGTCCGCGCGGGGATCGTTTGGGTTGGCCGCATGGATTTGCTGGGCCTGCTTGATCGCATCATCGAACTTCCCTGCTTGAATCTCGGCTGTCGCCAAGTCGAAACGGGTGTCTGCAGAGTCTTCAAACCGGAGAGAACTGCTGTAGAGTTCGATCGACTGAGGATATGCTGATTCGGCCATTCGCAATCGCGCCAACTCGCGAAGAGCGGTAGCAATAAGGAGTTCATTCGCCCGGTGCGTTGCGGTTGGATCCCCGGAGTCGCGGGCGGCGCTTGCCGCTGTGATACGGGCGTTTAGTTCGGTCGGTTGGGAGGCGGGCTTTTGAGATGGCGAGCGGCGAGGGGTTTGGGCCGAGTAAGCCCAGGGAACGAGTGAACCCGCTAGAGCGATGAGAGAAAAGGATATCCTGACGAAGCGCCGATGGTGCGATTTCAGAAGGTCAACGGATTTAGGGGAACCACGGTTCATGGGGAGAACGCTGAGCCGAATTCTACAGCAACTAAAACGGCGGAACCTGGGACTCAAGTTCCGCCGTTGGTTGTAGGTTGAGGAAGCCTCTAGAACGAGAACTTGAGGCTGTATTGCAACTCCCGGTTGGACCGCCCCGGCTGCAGGGAAGATACCGATCCGAAGCCAGTTACCGGACTCTGGGAGGTTATTGTGTGGTTGGGGTTTGTCGGACCGCATTGCGTCGTGCCACCGCAGAAGATATTTGCGGGAGCATATCCGGTGCCTTCCAAGGAGTTGCTGTTGAAGTTTGGATGGTTGAGGAAGTCGAAGAAGTCCATCGCGAACTTGATGCGGTAGCGTTCCCTGATGGTCCAGTTCTTGGCAGTTTGCAGATCCAGGTTCGTTGTTGGTGCGCCAAAGCAAGCCCCACGCTTTTCCATATTGGAGGGGGCAGTGCCGAGGGTGTAACCGACAAGTGTGAAGTAGTTCGCGTTGAGGATTTGCGCGCCGCTCTGACCGGAGTTGCAGGTCGTGCCAGCAACGGTCAATGGACGGTTATTGCCAATGTACCCGGTACCGATCAGGCCAGAGACGATACCACCGTTGTAACCACCATTCGCGAAGGAGGTGAGCGAGCTACCGTGGGAGGCGGTGAAGATGCTGTTGAGCTCCCAGCCGCCAATCGTAGCCCGAACAAACTCGTTCGAGTTGGCGAGCTTCGGCAGGTAGTAGACCTCGTTCATCACGAAGATATTGGGACGATTGATGTTGGTACTACCCTTGTCGAGGTTCGGCTGACCTTGAACGGTGACGGCCTGTTGATTGAAAGTGCCTGAGGAGTTATCCTCTTCGACGTTTCCAATCGAGTGGGACCATGTGTAGGCAGCCTGGAAGGTAGAGTTCCCGAGCTGCGAGCGGAACAGTGTTTGGAGAGAGTTGTAGGATGCGTGGCCCTCGCGATTGAAGCCCCCGATCGTACCGAAGTTGAAGGCGGGACGAAGGAGGTTCTGAGTGGCACCATTCTCGAATACCGACTGGGACCAATTCGACTGTGGAATGGGGTTCAGGTCGTACATGTAGGTCAAATGCTCGCCGGTGTTGCCGACGTAACCGATCTCGAGGGTTGTATTCTTTGCCAACTCCTGCTCGACGGTGACGTTCCACTGCCATGCGTTTGGAACCACTGCTCGCGGATCCTTTCCATAGTTGGGAGAGACGGCCGGATTCGCCAGGGGGGCAGCTGAATCCAGGGTCCGGTTTGTGTTGATACCTATGACAAACGGCGCCGTACGTGCCATACCTTCATCGATACCAACCAGCTCGCGCTGGAAGAACTGGCCGCCGCCCAAACGAAGCGCAGTTTTGCCGTTGCCGAATACGTCCCATGCGATACCAACGCGAGGAGCAATCGCGTGGTTGTTGTTGTTGACCAGAGCTCTGTTCGCTCCAGGAGTGCCGTTCGATAGCGGCAGATTTACCCCAAGACCGGCAAGGAACTTGGCAGCATCGGCGCAGGGAGTTGTTCCGGGGACGATGATCGTGCCGTTGCAGGCGTCGGTCGGATTTGTTTTCGCTTCGGAGACACTGTAGTCAGCAACGCTCCAGTTCGCCCAATGATTGTCTTGACCGTATGGTTCCCGATAGAACGACCACCGGAAGCCATAGTTGAGAGAGATATTCCTGGATATCTTCCACTGGTCGGCCGCGTAGAATTCGAAGTCATGCCACTGGACATAAGCAGTGGCGTCGATACTGTTTTCGCTGACGTTGAACACCTGCGGGTTGGGACCCGTCCCAGGTATCAAAATGTTGGTGAGGGCGTTACCTGTGTTGCCGGGGGCGCCACTGGCGGTGCTGGGGCAAGCATTTCCAGGTGCGCAGACGACGCTGGTCGGTAGAGTCGGCCGGTCTTGTCCGTTGCCGCTATTCTCAACCTTTGTGTTCGTGCTCCAGAATGCGCCGGCTTTCAACAGGTGATTGCCACGTACCTTTGTCAGGTTGTCCTGTACCGTGTAGAGGTCTTCGTGGTTCTTGTAGGGAGCGATGTTCCAGAAGGATGCCGATCCCTGGTAGGAGCCATACGGGTTCAGACCGCCCCAGCCGCCGAAGAACTCACCCGGAGTCTTGATGGAAGATGGGAAGGAGGCGGGATAAGCAGTCTCCAGCGCGGGGACGATGGACGCCCTGGTTCCGCCGAGGGTCGTGATGATGGCGTTGTGGCCATATCCAAACTCGACGTCATTCACCATGGTGGATGTGATCGTAGAGCTCAACTTTGCCATGACGCTCTTGGAAGGCTGGCTCCAGCTTGACTGCACGGTGGGGTAGTTGGATTCACCCCAGAAGGAAGAGCCGTTATTCGGGGTGGGGTTGTCCCACGTTTCCTGGGTCCAGCGGAAGGTGAGGCGGTTCGATTTGGTTACGTCGTAGTCCGCGCGAACGTTCCACTCACTCCAATTTAGCGGGTTGTTGATGGGGGAAGCCCAGTTGCTTCCGTTGTTTAGTAGTAATCCATTGCTTCCGGTTGTGGGGCTCGGGTAGAACTGTGCAATCAACAGGCCAGCCGCGTCTGGGTGGGCAACCTTCTGAGGATTTCCAGGCGCCTGATCATTTACCGGAATCGGCCCATTACCGCCAACGCCGGGGATGGATGCTCCGCATTGGTCGGTCGCTGCAGTGCCATACCCGCTAAAGTCGCCCTGGGATTCGGCAATCGTCGGCACGCAGGTTGCGAACGAACTTCCCCGAATTTCCTTGTTCCACTCCTGGTTCCACCACAGGAAGAGCTTGTCCTTGATGATTGGGCCGCTCCCGTTATATCCATAATCGTTGCGGCGGAGCTTGGCCTTGCCTGTTCCGTTCTGATTGGAGAAGTAGTCATTGGCGTCGAGCGCGTTGTTACGGCCGGCGTAAAAGAAACCGCCGTGAATCTGGTTGGTACCAGATTTTGTCGTAAGGCTGATGATGGCGCCTGATGCCTGGCCATACTCTGCGCCGTAGGAGTTGCGGATCATTTTGAATTCGGCGATGGTGTCGACTGCCGGGTAGACGAGGATGGTGCGGTTGGACCCGACGTCATTGTTGTTGACTCCGTCGACGAGGAACAGATTGTTGGTGTAAGGGTTGCCGTTGACTGAGAAGTTGACGCCGCCTTCAAGCCCTTTGCCGGTGCCGTCATAGGATGCAGCGGCGTTGACCCCCGGGGAAAGCTGTGTGAGGCCGACGAAGTTTTCTCCGTTCAGCGGCAGTTCGCGAACCTGAGTACCGTCGATAACTTCACCGACTTCAGCGTTCGACGTCTGCACTTGAACGTCATTCGCTTGAACCGTAACTTTTTCGTTGACCGCACCGACCTGCAGCACGGCGTTGACTTCTGTCGTGGTCGAGACGTGTACCTCGACACCCGTGGAGACGAATTCCTTGAAGTTTCCCGCTGTGACGTGGACCTCGTAGGTGCCGATCGGCAATTGGGCGACCGAGTAAGAACCGTGACCGCTGGAGGTTGCCTTGAAGGTGTTGTTCGTGGCGACGTTTCTGACTGTGATCTGAGCGCCAGCTACGGAAGCTCCGGTCGCATCTGTCACATTTCCAACGATAGTGCCGTCGTAGGTTTGCGCATGCATTACGAGTGGAAATGCGAGCAGCATACCAAGGACGGCCAAGAGGACTTGGTGAATAAACCGTGGTTGACCCGCGGCACGGCATCCTGAAATTTTGTTACTCATTGCGACACCTCCAAAAAGTTTCCGGCGATTCGTAATTGACCACACTCTTTACTAACTTCGTTTTGAAAAACCGGTGTGACGGCTCGGTGGAATGATGTGCCAATCTTTGGATGGAGAACGACCTCCATCTTGGGTGGCATTGCTGAGTCATTTTTCGAGTCGCCGAGCATTGTTAGTCGCAGAGAATGAGCTTGTCAACACAATAATGTTATTCTTGCGGAAATCGCGCACCCCTGAAAGAAACTGCCACTTCTTTTTACGCGTTCAAAATGAGCGAAATCCTCAGGTATCTATTGCGTTCCGCATGGTGGTATGACCTCTTTATTTGTCTCTATTCACGCGCGGAGACGTGGAGATGTCATTCACCCGAAATATCGATTGGAGAGGATCGGGTTTGGAAAACTCGCCGGGGACTGTATCTTGTCACCATGGGCCAAGTTGCAATCCAAACACAATTCCTCGATGGGCTGTTCGCATGTCTCTAAAACGAACGACCGATCGCCACGAGCCGAAGGTGACCTTGCGGACGTTGGCCAACCACCTGAACCTGGCTGTGGGAACGATCTCGGCGGCACTGAACGATTCGCCTGCAGCGCGAGCGATTCCCGACCATACCAAACGGCGAATTCTTGAAGCGGCGCGCGAACTGAACTATCAACCGAACTACTTCGCCCGTTCTCTCAGGCTTAAACGCACCTATACCATTGGCGTGATTGCCGAGCAGATCGGTGATCCATACGGCGCTATGGTCATCAGCGGGATTGAGGAACACCTGCGGCAGAGTCAATATTTTTTCCTAACGGTGATACACAGGCACGACCACCAGGTTCTGCAAAACTACTCGAAGATGCTGGTGACGCGCGGGGTAGAAGGATTTATTACCGTAGACACCTCCATCACGGAAAAACCGATGCGACCGACCGTGGCGGTAGCTGGACATGCCAAAGTTCAAGGCGTTACCAATATCATTCTTGATGAAAAGCTTGCGGCGCGGTTGGTTTTGACGCACCTGCTCGAACTTGGGCACCGTGATATAGCGTTTATGAAAGGCCAGGCCGACAGTTCAGACTCAGCTACTCGCTGGGAAGCGATCTGCGCGGCTTGCCAGGAGTTGGGAGTGCGGATCAGGCCAAAGTTGGTGGTGCAGATTGAAAACGACCTGGCGACGCCCGAGCTCGGCTATCCGTACGCTAAGGGACTTCTTGAGCGCAAGCAGCCATTTACAGCTCTCTTCGCCTATAACGATCTGTCGGCGATCGGGGCTATCTGGGCGTTTCGCGAAGCCGGATTACGTGTGCCTGAGGACATCTCGGTGGTGGGGTTCGATGATGTGCCCTTGGCAGTTTTCTCCAACCCTGGGTTGACGACCATTCGGCAACCGCTACAGCGAATGGGACAGATCGCTGCCAAGAGCTTGATTGACCAACTCGAAGGAAATGGGAAATTTCAGTCAGAGATCGTGATTGAGCCGGAGCTGATCGTTCGCGCATCCACCGGCCCTGCTCCCGGACCCATATCGAAAAGGGTTAAGCCTTCCCTGGTTCGTTCGGTCGTCAGCGACGGTAAGTCCGCTGGGCTTGGACTTGCAAATTCGATAAGGCCGCAGGATGTTTAAGAGGCATGCCCTTGTCTTCTTCGATCTCACGGCTGCTCTTGAAGGCGATGCTAGAAGGGGAGTCGGGGGATATTTGAGGCGTTGCGGTTTTCTTGGCTTTCTTTTCGCGGTGAGCCTGTGCGCTCCGTCTGCCTCAGGCCAGCTTTCAACCGAAGACCATCTCGCCGAACCGGGGTTCTGGCCTACGCAGAGCATTCCCTCGCGAGACAACTTTGTTGGGTCCGATACGTGCGCGCACTGTCACGGCTCCAAGGTCGCGGCGCAAAAGAAGACACCAATGGGCCGCGCTGCCATGTTGAGTCCACTCTCCGAGATACTGCATGCGCATCCACTTATGGTCTTCAGCCCGGGCAAGTACAAGTACCGGATTGAGACAGCTTCGGATCATAGTCAATACTCGGTTAGCGGTGGAAGTGAGAGCTTGTCGTTTCCCCTGCTCTGGGCGTTCGGAACCGGGCGAGTGGGCCAGTCCTACCTATTCAAGAAGGACAACACGGATTTTTTCGAGGCCAGGGTCACTTACTTCGAAACCCTTGGAACGATTGATTTCACACCAACACGCGCGCTGCTTTCCCCCTCCGGCGTCGAAGAAGCTATGGACCGGCCTGTTCCGCAGTCGGAGGTGTTGCGGTGCTTCGGTTGCCATACGACGGGGTCTAATATCGGAGGACATTTCGATGAGAGCCGTCTGGTTCCTGGCGTGACCTGTGAAGCGTGTCACGGACCGGGCGCGGGACATGTTCAATCCATGACTGGCGTTACGGGCTCGGCATCAGATGCAAAACCGGCCATCTTCAATTCCGCTCATCTTGATCCTGTGGATGCGGTCGATTTTTGCGGTGCTTGCCACAGCACATGGTGGGACGTGAAACTCACCGGGGTGAAGGGGGGCTCCACTACGAGGTCGGCTCCCTACCGTTTGGTGATGAGCAAATGCTGGGGGAAGGGAGATGCTCGGCTGATATGTACCGCTTGCCACGACCCTCATGAGCAATTGCAGACAGATGCCGCCGCCTATGACAAGGTGTGTTTGAATTGTCACGCGAACTCAACTGGGGTGAGCCGGACGAAAGAGCATCAGAATGCGTGTCCGGTCGCGAATAGCCGATGCACCAGCTGTCATATGCCCAAGGTCTATGTTCCGGAGATGCGTGACAAGTTCACCGACCACCGCATTCGGATTGCGAAGGCAGGCGAGCCCTTTCCGGAGTAACGGTTTTTCGTGTGCAGGTGTTACTTCCACTTGCCTGCGCCCTCGGTGATCGTGATGTAGCGGTCCACGGGAAGATCGGTGAACCGTTCCACTGCGCCACCAGGTTGCGGCCACTTCACTTCTAGCCAGTCGACCTTCGCGTGTTTTCCAAGACCGAGAACGATTCGGGGATCGTGGGATGAGAGGAAGCTTCCGCCTCCAACCTTCATCCTTGCGCGCTTTAGATCTCCCGCCTGATAGGTCACACGGGCCCCCACCGCGTCAGGGTTGCATTTTCGGCCGACGAGACGCACTCCCAGCCAATGATTGTCTTTGCCGCTTTCATTGCGCAAGAGCAGAGGGGGTCCATCGTTGTTGCTGATGAGCACGTCGACCCTGCCGTCGTTGTTAAAATCGCCCAGCGCAAGCCCCCGAGCTGGGAAGCTCCGGGAGAACACTGGGCCACTCTCGGCGCTTACGTTGCGGAACGATTTGCCCTCGTTGTGGAAGAGCAGCAGAGGTTCTTTCCACTTGACCAGCGAGGACGTCTGGTCGATCAGGTCGTCGGGGAATCCGTTTGCCAAGATAAGGTCGAGATTGCCGTCGTTGTCATAGTCAAAGAACCTGAGGCCCCACCCGCTCATCCAGCGCGTCGACATGCCTATGCCCATGGGCATCGCCACATCGTCGAACGTACCATCCCCGTTGTTGCGATAGAGAGAGAAGATTTCCTGGTCGATATTGGCGACGAAGAGATCCATTTGCCCGTCGTTGTCGAAATCGGCGGAATCGACACCCATTCCCGATCGGGCGCGGCCTTCCGCACTGTACGCAACGCCGGCTACCAGGCCGGTTTCTTCAAATCTGCCATCGCCTTTGTTGATGTAGAGGTAGTTCGAGACGGTGTCGTTGGCGACGAACAGGTCCATTTTGCCGTCGTTGTTTACGTCGGTCGCTACGACTCCCCATGCTTTTCCTAAATGGCTTGCGATTCCTGATTCGCGACTTACGTCAGTGAACGTGCCATCGCCGTTGTTGTGGAAGAGCCAACTGGGACGCGGTTTGAATATTCGTGGAATGCAGTAGTGATGTACTCCGGCCGTGTCAGTGCCACAGCCAAGTGCGGGGTCAAACTCCGCGAATTGGCACACGAAGAGATCGAGCTTTCCGTCATTGTCGTAGTCGAACCAGACAGCGCTGGAACTCCATCCCGCCGCAGCCACTCCGGCAGCTTCTGTCACATCGGTGAAGGTGCCATCGCCATTGTTGCGATAGAGAATGTTGTGACCGAATTGGGTAACGTAGAGATCGGGGAAACCGTCGCCGTTATAGTCGCCGACTGCGACTCCCATACCGTAACCGCCGCCAGAGACCCCCGCGTGTTCGGTGACGTCGGTGAACGTGCCGTCGCGGTTGTTGCGATAGAGGGCGTTTCGCAATGGCTTTGTCGGATGATAAAAATCCGATTTCCCACTGTTGACGAGGTAAATGTCCATCCAGCCGTCATTGTCAAAATCGAGAAATGCACATCCGGCGCCACTGGTCTCCGGCAGATGCTTTTCTGCGGACTTGCCTGCTGTGTGCACCCAGGCGATTCCACTTGAGGAGGCTGGAACCTCTTCGAAGGTATAGTGCGGCTGCGAAGGCTCCGGGATGGTAAATGGAGCCGCATGGAGCCGGGAAGCAGCGGCGAACGCGGTGAAGTTGCGAAGGAGCCGGCGACGCGTGAGTTGATCGAAAGACCTGACATTCGGCTGTGGCATTTCGAAGATGAGGGCCGCTCCTAGAGCTAAACTTACATCGGAATGAAAGTGGTGTCCATGCGCGTTGTTCGATCGATTGCCTTGAGCGTGGCACTTTGCTTGTTGTCTCTAAGCCTGCGCGCTCAGGCAGGCGCAATGGCTTCTCAGGCGGCGGCAAATGGAGCCCCGGTGGCGGTAAATCTCGACGCGCTGCAAAAATTGGCGCAGCAGGAGGGCGAGTCGGGTCAAACATCCGAAGCTATTCGCGACTACAGGCGCGTGCTCGAGTCGCGACCCGACTGGAAAGAGGGTTGGTGGAATCTGGGAGCGCTCCAATACAGCGCGAATCAGTTTGCAGACGCCAAATCCACGCTTCTGCATGTGGTCGGATTCGCTCCCGATCTGGGCGCGGCCTGGAGTCTGCTTGGGCTTTGCGAGTTCGAAACCAAGGACTTCGCCGATGCTCTCCTTCATCTCGAAAAAGCCCGGACTATCGGAATTAACGACGCTGAAATCGAACGGGTCTCCACCTATCATCTCGGATTGCTGCTGATTCGGGCCGGCAGGTTTGAGCGCGGAGCTGATTTGCTGCAAAAAGCCTTCGGCGGAGGGCCGGTGTCGGAGCAGGTCAAGACGGCACTTGGATTGGCAACTCTACGGGTTGCGCTACTACCTGAAGAGGTCGACGCTTCAAAGGAAGGGTTGGTCCTGGCCGTGGGGAACGTCGTGTCTCAAGGTACCGGAGCGCTCGACCTCTATCCGGCGCTCCTAAGCGTTTACCCGGATGTTCCCTATTTGCACTATGCTTACGGACTGGCACTCGCGAATGTGGGGCGCAACAAGGAAGCCATCGGTGCCCTGCGGGAAGAGACTTCGGTTTCGCCCGAGAGTGCTTTGCCATGGATTGAGATCAGCCGCATACACCTTCTTCTTGGTTCTCCAAAGGAGGCGCTGACTGCAGCTCAGAGAGCTGTGGCGCTTGATCCGACGAATAAGGCCGCTCACGAGAGACTCGCGGCAGCGCTTGGCTCGGTCGGCGATAAGGCTGGCTCGACGAGAGAACGAAAGGCTGCGGAACAGATGGACGCTGCGCAAGACTCCCCCGAAGAGCGGATCATTTTGCGGTATAGAAACTCGACCAACGGTCAACCGTCGACTGCCAAACTGAATGGGAATCAAGAGCTCTGGGACCAGGCGATGCTGGATTACTCCCAGGGACGGTACTCCGCGTCTGCAGATCTTTTGAAAGAGTGGCTAAAGCAGAACCCGGATAGTGGCACCGGGTGGGCAGTGCTGGGGCTCAACGAATTCGAATTACATGATTTCGACAACGCGTTCATTCACCTTGATCGGGGTGCCAACCTTGGCCTGAGGGGCAGCCCTCAATCTCTCCAAGCGGCCAGATATACCTTTGGACTTCTGCTGGTTCACGCAGGGGAGTTCGATCGAGCCTCAGAAGTGCTGGCCTCTGCGCTGAACTCTGGTCCGTTGGATCAGAAGGTAGAGTATGCGCTTGGTTTGGCGTTGCTGCGCAGGCGGGAGATACCGGGGCAAGAGAAACAGCAGGAGTCCGATCTGGTTCGTTCTGCGGGGAAGATTGCTGTCCTGCTCAATAACAGTCAATACGATGCCGCATTCCCGCAGTTCCAACGATTGATCAAGGAAAATCCTTCTGTGCCCTTTCTCCATTATGCTTACGGAACTGCGCTTCTCGCCGTGTCCGAGTTCGATGAAGCCTCCGTGCAGATGCAGGCAGAGTTATCCATTTCCCCCGCGAGCGAATTGCCATATGTTCGGCTGGCTTCGATTGCGCTACGTCAACATAATTTCTCTGGCGCAATCACCTGGTCTCGGCGTGCTTTGTTACTCGCCGCAAACTCCGCCGAGGCCCATTATCTGCTTGGAAGAGCCTCCCTGGAGTCAGGCGACGATGTGACCGCTCTACGAGAACTTGAGACCGCTAGCAGGCTAAGCCCAGCCAGCCCAGAGATCCATTTCAATCTGGCAAAAGCCTATGCGCGAGCGAAGATGCCTGAGAAGGCTGAGGAAGAACGGGAGACGTTTTCGCGGCTCAATGAGGCAACGGAAAGTCAGCGCGCCCAACATGGCTCCCAGGTTTATGCGGGACCTCACAATGCTGAGGACGTCACTACAACGCCGCAGGCCTCTGTGCCGCCGCCGCGTTTCGACTAGTCGCCTTAGCCTTTGGCTTGATCTTTGATCTGCTTGGCGAGCTTCTCGACTTGTTGCGCTTTTTTTACGAAAGACAACGGAAAGACCGCTGTCAGATTCGTATGCTCGACCTCGTCCTTCATTTCGGACGCCAGTTTATAAACCTGCTCCACCAGACCAGCAATATGCTCCTGGTTCAGCGGGTTTGGTTTGGGTTTGTCTGACGAGATTGGTGGACCATTCAGGCCGCCCGGAAAATTCTGGTTGGTCGGCGCATTCGGAGATGGCATTGGCGATGGGGTTTGGGGGACTGCGAGCATCCACGATCCCGAGGTAAGAGCACCTGCCGTTACGACAACATTCTTGATGATGCTGCGACGCGAATTGAGCATGGCGAGGCTCTTTCCCCGATACGTCCTGTTTCAGGGAGCCAATTCTACCAAATATCCACGGTTGGGTTCGGAACGCGGCTTGAAGGACTCGACGAACGAGGCCTATAGAATCGGGAGGCTACTGAAAGGGACTCGATATGGCCGGTCGGTTGAGCAGGTTCGACTCGAAGGGAGACGCGGGATTGATTCGCCGTGCTCTGATCATTCTGCTGGTGTTCTGCAGTTTGCTGCCGGGAGTGGCAAGCGGGGCGACGCGCTCTCACGATGACGCGGTTCGACTGAATAACGTTGGCACCGCTCTGATGAATCAGCTACTTTTGGAAAAAGCGATCAATCAGTTTGACGAAGCGTATCGGGTCGACCCATCGCTAACCGTGGCTGAGTTGAATAAAGGGATTGCACTGCTCTACCTTCAACGCCTGCCGGAGGCGATGGCGGCATTGCAGCGTGTTGAGGCGAAGACCCCCAATAATCCGCGCCTCTGGTATGTCTTTGGGTTGCTCTACAGGAGCGACAGTAAGCCAGCCCAAGCGATGGAGGCTTTTCGTAAAGTCCTCGCGCTTGACCCTTCCAGCGCTGACAGTCACTATTTTTTGGGCTCTCTCCTTCTTGATCAGCATGACCTACCAGCTGCAGCTGATGAGTTTCGCGCCGCCCTGAAGTTGTCACCTTTGCATGCCTCTGCAGAGTTTGGCCTCGCGCGCACTTTGCAACGTCAGGGCAAAGTGGACGAAGCCCATGTTGCGATGGAACGTTTTCAGCAGGTAACAAACGAGAAGCTTTCTTTCCCGTTTTCCCATACTTACGGGGAGGAGGGCAGCCTCGGACGAGCAGAGGACGCGGCTACTGACGCCCCGACGGTTGGGAAGATGATTCCAGTCATATTTTCGAAGTCTTGGGAGAGTACAAACTTCGAGATGCAGAAGTCGGATTCACACTCTCAGGCTGCGTGCCTGATTGACGTATTGGGAGATGGCCGAGCCAGCTTGCTTGTGATGGGGAGCGGAGCCTCAGCCGCGCAAATGTACCGGAATACTGGGACCGGCAGCTTCGAGTTAGTGCCACCAGCTAAAACTGGACTCGAGATCAGCGGAGACGGCGTTGCTTGTGCCGTGGGCGACTTCGATAATGATGGATTGCCTGACCTTGCGATCGCGATGAGCGACAGGGTGCTTTTATTCCGGAATATCGGCGGCGGCAGATTTGCGGACGTCACGCAGACTGCGCGAATCATCACTGCGAATCATCCGTCCGGATCGATATTTGTCGACTACGACCACGACGGGGATTTGGATTTGTTCGTCACTGGGCAAGGAAATAATGGCAGCAAACCTAACGTACTGTGGCGCAACAACGGCGATAAGACGTTCACGGACTGGACAGAACAGTCCGGATTGAGTGGTGAGGGCAGCACAACGGCGGCTACGCTTACGGACTTGAATAACGACCGGGCCGTCGATCTCGTCGTTGCGGGGTCCGGTGCAGCGCCGACTTTTTTTGCTAATCCTCGCGACGGTGCATTTCGGTCCATCCCTTTATTTGCTGACAGCGGGCTTCCGCCAACTACTGGAGTTGTCGCCCTGGATTTCAATAAAGATGGCTGGATGGACATTGCCTTGATCCATTCCGGAGCGCCGGGGATAACGCTTTGGAAAAATGTTGAGGGCAAGCGTTTTGAACGGGTAGCGCTTCCGCTGCAAAATGCGATTCGAGGATGGAGCGTCGCGGCAATCGATTTCGATAACGATGGCTGGATTGATCTGGCAGTTGTCATCGAGACTACAGGCGGTTCGGAATTGAGGATGTTGCGAAACGCTGGCCCGGGTGGATTCGTCGACGTGACAAAGCAACTAAAGGTGAGTGACGCGAAGTTAACATCGCCGCGTTCGGTGATCGCCGCGGATCTGGATGGGGACGGCGCCGCTGACCTTGTTGTGACGCAGGCGAATGGTGCGGCTGTGGCTCTTATCAATAAGGGCGGCGAGCAGAATCACTCCTTAAGAATCTCGTTGAAGGGGCTTGCCGATAACAAGAGCGCACTCGGAACCAAGGTTGAGGTTTTTGCAAATGGCCTTTGGCAGAAGTGGGAGGTTACTAACACTCAGGACGTCATTGCAGGACTTGGTGGAGCAGAGAAGGCTGACATTCTTCGCCTTTTGTGGCCAACCGGCGTTCCGCAGGATGAGATTGATATACCTGCGGGAAAGCGCCTGGTGCTGACGGAGCTGGACCGCCGCGGCAGTTCGTGCCCGACCCTGTTTGCTTGGGACGGTCATCAATTTGGCTTTATCTCGGACGTGATCGGTGCGGGGGTGGTCGGACATTGGACGTCCCCGGTAGAGCGCAACATCCCGGATCCGGATGAATGGATAAAAATCGATGGTAGCCGGATAAAGGCGCAAAACGGCAGGATGAGTTTGCGCTTCGGCGAACCGATGGAGGAGGTTAACTTCATCGATCAGGTGCGCCTCGTTGCCGTAGATCATCCGGAAGGGACCAACGTTTTTCCGAACGAGAGATTTCTCAGCGAAACGCCCTTTGTTAAGACGGAGACGATCTTGACTGGCGCCTCCCGTTCTCCTGTCGGTGCATGGGATGACCATGGGAATGATGTGCTTCCGTTGCTTCGCAACGTTGACCATCAGTACGTCAAAGATTTTACAAATCTGCCGTACGCTGGGTTTACAAACACGCATACCTTGACGCTTGATTTGGGGACGTGGACGGCAGAAAAACGACTGCTCCTCCTACTCCACGGATTCATTGAATATTTTTCTGCCAATTCAATGTACGCGGCGTGGCAGGCCGGTATCGCGCCGACAGCACCTTACGTGGAGGTCCAACTACCTGATGGTTCCTGGCGGCGAATCATCGATGACATGGGATTCCCTGCCGGATTGCCGCGCATGATCGTCGTCGATCTTACCGGAAAACTGCCGCCAGGCAGCCGACGGATACGCCTCGTCACGAACCTGCAAATTTATTGGGATCAGGTACTCGTTGACAACGACTCGGAGTTAGAGAGTGCATCGACAAGGGCAAAGATTCGGCAGACTGATTTGCCGCTTATGAGTGCGTCGCTGGTTTTCCGGGGGTACCCTCGGCAGATTGAGGGGCGCACGGCGGGAGACCTGAACTATAACTATCAGCAGATGAGCCGTACCGGTCCCTTTGTTCCGCAGCGAGGCGCTTATACGCGCTACGGCGATGTGACTCCGTTGCTGAGGGACATTGACGACGAATTCGTCATCTTCGGAACCGGGGAGGATATGGATCTCGAATTTGATGCGGGTGCGCAACCTCCGCTGCCAGCGGGCTGGACCCGTGATTATTTTTTCTATGCCAACGGATTTGTGAAGGATATGGACTTCTACGAAGCGTCTCCTTTCACGGTGGACGCGATGCCTTTTCACGCGATGAGCGGCTATCCCTACCCGAACAACGAACATTATCCTGACGATCTAAAACACTTCCGCTACGAACTCGAATGGAACGATCGTTTCGAGTCTGGCACTCCCAGCCACAGATACACGTTCCGTTATGTGCCTACTCCATCCGTGCCTGCCGTAGACGGAACGAGAACTTCCAAATGAGCGATGTAGTTCTCCGTTCCGCCGTCGAGATGCTGGGTATGCTCCGTGCTCGCAAGATATCTCCACTCGAACTAGCCGAGGAGCACATCCGGCAAATCCAAAGACTTAACCCGCAGCTCAATGCGCTGATTGATTTCGACGCAGAGAGAGTTCGCATGCAGGCTGCCGCGATAGATGACTGTGAGAGCACGCCGGGAGCGATTGCTGGACTACCAATGTCCGTGAAGGCTTCGATCTCGGTTACGGGACACCGCTGTGAGACGGGGAGCCTGCTGAATGAGGGGCACAAACCCACGACGGATGCGGTGATTGTCTCGCGAATGCGGAAGGCGGGCGCAGTCGTGCTCGGGACGACTAACTGCCCTGAGTTTCTCATGGCCTACGAGACGGACAACCGTCTGTATGGGCGCACATCCAATCCGTGGGATTTGGAACGGACGGCGGGAGGGTCGAGCGGTGGTGAATCTGCTGCTGTGGCGGCTGGCCTCTCGGCCGGCGGATTTGGCAGCGACGGAGGCGGCTCGGTGAGAGTGCCTGCACACTTCACTGGAATCTGCGCTCTGAAGCCAACGCCCGGCCGAATTCCAGGTGAAGGCCATCTACCTCCGTGCCTCGGCCCCTTTTCGCTGCTCGGAACTATAGGGCCGATGGCCCGCACGATCGAGGACGTGTCCCTGCTTTTTCAGGTACTCTCGGGTTCGACCGAGGTGGATCCCATTGGCGCCCCGGTTCCCTTTCAACAGCATTCCTTGGAAGAGCTGAAGCAAATTAGGGTGGGATTTTTTGAAGATGACGGTGTGACGCCGGTCACTTCGGAGACCCGTCAGGCTATCAGAAGCGCAGTTGATTCCCTGCGCAGGCAGGGCTTTCGCGTCGAAGCCTTCCGGCCGCACACCCTTGAGTCGGCGCGCGCGCTTTGGTGGAAGCTCTTTGTACGTGGCGGGGCAATGATGGTTGACCGGGCGATTGCGAAGCGGCACTCCATTGTGAGTCCAACTCTCGAAGACTTTCTGCGCATCGCGCATGGTGAAGCTCCTTTATCCGGCGAGGAACTCCTCACGGCGTGGGAGGACTGCGATAGGGTGCGTGGAAGGTTTTTGGAGGAGATGCGCCAATACCCAGTGCTCCTTATGCCGGTGTGCTCTGTACCTGCGTTTCGCCACGGCGAAAGGAAGTGGAACGTAGAGGGCCAAAAGGTGGCCTACCTGGATGCGATGCGATATACCCAATGGTTCAACCTGCTTGGGGGGCCCGCCGTCGTCGTTCCGGTCGGACGATCACCCGACAATCTTCCCATCGGCGTTCAGATTGCCGGGCGGCCCTACCAAGACGAAGTTGTTCTCGGGATTGCAGCTGCACTGGAGCGGGATTTTGGCTATCTGCCACCCCCGATGGCCATTTAGAACACAATGTTTACCATTCGTATTTCTGCAGCTATCCAGCGTCAGATGACTTAACATGCAGATGCAGACTCGCATGGACATTTCCCGCTCCCGTTACCGCCTGCTTTCTTCCGTACTGTTCCTGGGCCTCGGTTCGGTTGCAGCGGCGACCGCGTCAAATCACGCCCAACCGCGGACTGAACCAACAATTCAACCGACTGCTGGCGCCTTGGCCCATCAAGCGTGGTCAACCGACAATGGCCTTCCACAGAACAGCGTTCACCAGATACTCCAGACTCGAGACGGATACATTTGGATTGCAACTGAAGGAGGCGTCGCGCGATTCAACGGCACCCAGTTCGCTGTCTTCAACCAGCAGTTCGATCCGGCGTTCACCAGTAACGACACCTGCTGTCTCACCGAAGACCGAAGCGGGGCTGTGTGGATTGGGACATCCGACGGGCTTCTGCGATACGCTGGCGGAGCCTTCCGCCGATACACAATGGCCGACGGTCTGCTTTCAACTGTGATCCTGTCGTTGGCGGAAACGGATGACGGGTCTGTGCTCGTGCTCGCTGGCGGTGGCCTCGCGCGCTTCGATGGAAGCAGATTTATTTCACTGAAGGCTTCGCCGACGGCAATCGGAAGAGACTCAAGCGGCGGCATTTTGCTCGCGACTGCGACTGGCATTGCTTCCTATCGTCAAGAGCAGCTGCGTGATTTTCCACTTCCCTCGCTGCCGAGCGAACCAATCGAAGGTCTTGGGTCGTTGAAAGATGGTTCTGTATGGTTGAGAACCCGCACCTCTCTCTTTCTATGGAACCGAGGTCATGTCCGTTCGTGGCGCAGCGGCCTGCAGTTGCCGGGAACACGCGTGCAGTCTTTTCTCGCGGACTCGCACGGCAGTTTCTGGGTGGGCACTGATCAAGGGCTCGTCTTGTTGCCATCCACAGCCAATAACACACTGCTCGAGGTTCAACCTCTCCTGGGCGCTAACTCGATCTTGACGATCTATGAAGATCAGGAGAGCAATATTTGGATCGGAACCGACGCAGCAGGAGTGCACATCCTGCGACGGCAGAAATTCCGAACTCTACCTGCTCTTTCTGGTCACCCTATCGCCGCAATCACCCAAACCACGGATGGCGTTATCTGGTCTGGCAGCAAGGGCGACGGACTCTTTCGTTACCACGACGGACAAACCCAGTCTCTCTCCATAAGAGACGGGTTATTGAGTGATGTCATTCTTTCACTCGCGCCTGATCGCGATGGCTCGCTTTGGATTGGCACTCCGGACGGGCTTAACCATGTTCAGGCAGGTAAAATTCGGTCCTACACCTCGTCGGACGGATTGCCCGACGACTTTATCCGCTCACTGTTTTCCGACACTGACGGATCGCTCTGGATCGGCACACGCCGCGGCCTTGCCCACTGGAAGGACGGCCAGTTTACGATATTGTCTCGGAGCGATGGTCTCGGAAGCGATCTGATTGGATCGATAGTACGATCCAATTCGAAAGATCTCTGGGTTGCTACGCTCGACGGACTGCTCCGCATTCGAGATAGAAAGCTGACGACGTTTGATAAATCGCGTGGCCTCTCCGGCGACGTCATCACGTCACTCCTCGAAGACGAGAGCCATACTCTGTGGGTCGGAACGAAAAATGGCGGACTCAGCCGGTCCTCGGCCGACGGGTTCCTTCCCGTACGAGCGCCTAATCTCCCAAGCGAGATCGACACGATCCTTGAAGACGCGCGCGGCTACCTGTGGCTCTCCTCCAATCGCGGCGTTACGCGAGTGCTCGCGGCCCAACTGATGGCTTGCGAAGCGACGGCGGCTTGCACTCCTCACACGAGTACCTACGGCTCATCCGACGGCATGCCGACGGACGATACTTATTCCACCGGACACCCGGGCGCGTGGAGAGCCGCCGACGGAGAGCTCTGGTTTGCTACGCGTAAGGGAGTCGCATTCGTTGATCCCGCCAACCTGTCTGAAAACCAGACTCCGCCGCCCGTCGTCATTGAACGCTTCACGGTCGACGATACTGATTGGAAGCTGACCGATACGGAGGGCACCATTCCTCCTGGGCATGTACGCTTCGCCTTTGAATACGCTGCTCTCAGCTACGCTTCGCCTTCCAGGATTCGTTACCGCTACATCCTGGAAGGGTTCGACAAGCAGTGGACAGAGGCTGGCTCGCGGCGCAACGCCTACTACACCAATCTTCCTCCGCGGCGGTATCGTTTTCGCGTTCAAGCAGCTAACGAAAATGGCGTGTGGAACGAAAAAGGCGCAGAGTTTTCTTTTGTGGTGAAGCCTCCGTTCTATCGGACCATCTGGTTTCTCGGTATTCTTACGATTCTGCTATCTGGTCTAGCCTTTGCGGCGTACAGAATACGTGTTCGCGTTCTTCGTTCTGAATTCGATGCGATTCTTGCAGAGCGTAATCGGATCGCGCGCGAGATTCACGATACGCTGGCACAAGGGTTCGTCGGCGTATCGACGCAGCTCGAACTCACGGCGCATCTGCTCGCGCAGTCTCATGTCCAAGAGGCAAGCCAACAGGTGGATCGCACGCGAGAGTTGGTACGGGAGGGACTTGCCGATGCGCGGCGAAGCATATGGGACCTCCGGACGGGCAACACCGAGGCTACCCTTCCCGATCGGCTCACACAACTCGCTGAAAGGAGTTCCTCCGGCGACATCGCAATCGATCCTCAGATTGGTGGAGCGTATCGGGCTCTCGCGCCTTCCATCGAAAATGAAGTGCTGCGCGTCGCCCAGGAGGCCGTGGCTAATGTTGTCCGGCACTCCAAAGCGACCCGCGCCGAACTCAATTTGCGCTATCATCCAGACGAGCTCATATTGACCATTTCCGACAACGGCACCGGGTTCCAAACTACTGACACGACACTGCCAGAAAGAGGACACTTTGGGCTTCAAGGAATGCGAGAACGTGCCGTTCAGATTGGCGGAACGTTCAACGTAGATAGCTCTCCGACGAGCGGGACCACTGTCTCGCTGCATGTTCCGCTACTTAACGGAAGGGGATAAGGGATGTCAGATCGAATCAGGATCCTTGTGGTGGATGACCATCATGTAGTTCGTCAAGGACTCATCGCACTCCTAAAGGTCATGCCGGGGATCGAAGTCGTAGGCGAAGCGAGCGACGGCCTCCAGGCAGTCGAACTACATCGCAGCCTGATGCCGGACATTACGCTCATGGACCTGCAACTTCCCAAGTTGGGCGGAGTGGCGGCAATCACCCGCATTCGCGCAGAGTCTCCAATGGCCCGTTTTATCGTCCTGACGACCTTCGATGGCGACGAGGATATCTTTCGTTCCCTTCAAGCAGGCGCGAAGGCATATCTTCTCAAAGGTATGACGATCGACGATTTGCTCAATACCATCCGTCTCGTCCACGCCGGTAAGACAAGCATCTCCCCAGCTATCGCGGAGAAGCTCGCCGAAAGGATGGGCACACAGGATCTTACGGGTCGTGAACTTGCCGTTCTCGAGCGCATCGTTGCTGGTCGCGCGAACAAGGAGATCGCCTCCGACCTGACGATCTCCGAAGCGACAGTCAAGACCCATGTCAATAACCTGCTCGGCAAACTTGGCGTGAGCGATCGCACAAATGCCGCGACTGTTGCCATTCAGCGCGGCCTTGTTCACCTGAAATGAGGCTACTTTCCATGAAACTGTCCGTTATTCTTCTGTGCTCGATTCTTGCCACTTCTTCGCTGGGCGCTCAGACAAAACCCGCCTGGCGTACCGCCACTGCTGACGAACTCAAGACGGTGGTGCCCGCTCGGGCCCCCGTCGAAAAAGAGCGCATCGAAACTGAAATGCGTACCGCCTCCGGCATCGTTAGTTCGCAAGGTAAGTTCATTGCCGGAGTGGTGCTTATCACTGCGGGCTACTCTGCTGATGGCAAGTACTCGCACTACCTCATCGTCCAGGCACCCATCACAATCGCCGACATCTCTCTCGCCGCCGGTAACTACGTCTTTGGCTGGCAACGGACCGACGACGGGCTAGTGGTCAGGTTTTACGAGGCTACAACCGGAGCTGAGCGCGGTACAGCCACCGCCCACCGAATGGCCCAGAGCACTCGAATCGAATCCTTTCGCGTCTGGCCCCCCGGAGATCAATCTATTCTGCAGATCGGACGATTTAGCCTCCCCTACAAATTGACCGAATAGACCTTTCGATGGATGTGGGTGCCTGTAGCCACATGGTAAAACGGTGGCTGCCGTCAGGCATAATGGTTTCCGAATCAGCAATCAAGAACCACGGTAAGGACCAGTTTGTGACTAGTCGTTGCAGCACGCCCCGCAGCCTGTTCAATGTCATTTTTCTATGTGCCATCGGCGCCGTGAGTTCTCGCTTCCTCGTCGCTCAGGCGACGGGCGCGGGGTCTCCGTCTCCGGATTCGCAACAAAAGACGCCTCAAAGTGAGGCGGTGCAGCCACAGTCGGGCGGAGTCAATACGGGCGCAGCCCACGCAGCGGTTCTCGACAGCGAACATCGGCCAATCACTGCTGGGGGCTTCGTCAAGACTGGTCCCGTCATCTTTCAGGACATCGCGCAGAAGGCGGGCCTGACTGTTTGGAAGCATACGATGGGCACGCCCGATAAGCGTTACATCATTGAGACGAACGGGTCGGGCGTGGGCCTGATCGACTACGACAACGATGGCTGGCTCGATATTTATTTCGTCAATGGTTCCACCTTTGACGCCATGAGCGGCAAGGCAGCCGCGCCAAAGGCCGCCCTCTTTCACAACAACCACGATGGCACCTTCACTGATGTAGCCGCGAAGGCGGGAGTGACTAACGACAGGTGGGGCGTGGGAGTGGCAATCGCCGATTATGACAACGACGGCTGGCCGGACATCTATGTCAGCAACTTCGGAAAAAATCGCCTCTACCATAACAATCACAACGGCACATTTACCGACGTCGCCGAAAAGGCAGGGGTAACGCTCGGCAACTGGTCAACGGGGGCCACATGGGGAGACTACGATGGCGATGGGCGCCTCGATCTCTTCGTCCCTGGCTACCTTCACTACGATCTGGCGAATCAGCCGGTCTCCAGTAACGAAGGGGCCACGCTCTGCCAGTTCCGCGGCGAAGAGGTCATGTGCGGCCCGCGTGGTTTGAAGGGCGAACCGGATCATCTGTTTCACAACAATGGCGACGGCACGTTTACTGATGTTAGCGAGAAAGCCGGCGTCGCTGACAAGAACGCCTATTATGGGCTCTCTTCGCTCTTCATTGATGTCAACGGCGATGGCAAACCGGACCTCCTCGTCGCCGACGATTCAACTCCGAACTACCTCTATCTCAATAAAGGGGATGGGACCTTTGAAGATGCCAGCTACGCCTCGGGTTACGCGCTCAATGAGAACGGACGCGAAACGGCATCGATGGGAATCGGGTACGGCGATTATCAGAACAACGGTCTCCTGGACTTCTACAACACCACGTTTTCCGACGACTACAATCCGCTCTACCGAAACGACGGGAATGCAAACTTCACCGACGTCAGCTACCTGATGGGAATTGCCGAACCAACGGTGCCGTTTCTTGGTTGGGGCACGGCACTCATGGATTTCGATAATGACGGCTGGAAAGATATCGTGATGACAAATGGCCATGTGTACCCGGCCGTTGACCACGCCAACTGGGGAACTTCCTGGGCGCAGCGGCCTCTGCTCTTTCGAAATATTGAGGGGAAAAAGTTTGACCTCATGCCTGCAGTCGAAGGCTCCGCTTTGGCCAATCTCTATATCGGTAGAGGATTGGCTGTTGGAGATCTGTTCAACGACGGTAAGCTTGATGTCGTCATCAATGTCTTAGATGGCCACCCTGCCCTGTTGCGCAATGTTTCCTCTGACACCCATCACTGGGTAGAACTCAAGTTAGTTGGAGGCCCTAAGAGTCCGCGCGATGCCATCGGGGCCACTGTCTACCTGACGGCTGGCAGTCAGCGGCAACGAGGTGACGTCGTCTCCGGCGGAAGCTACGCTTCAACTCATGATCCTCGCCTTCACTTCGGCCTCGCCGACGCGACCGTGGTGGAGTTGGTCGAAGTGCACTGGCCAAGCGGAGCGAAAGAAAAGTTCTCAATCAACAAGGTGGATAAGATTGTCACAATCGTGGAAGGATCCGGATCGAAGTTATAGATTTCAGAATCGTGCGATCACCCTGACAGCGGTTTTCTTTGACACCCCTAAAAGCGTGAACCCGTTCCTTCATCGCATGCTATCGCTCATTGTGGATGACGACGCCTGCGTCGCGGGAGCGGTTGTTTTCTGAGCTTTGCGCTTGGCATGAAGGTAGTCGACCAAGTCCTTGATTTCATCGGGCTGAAGCACATCTCCGAAGGCAGGCATCGCAGCGCCGCCATCGTGAATTTGATGCTCAATCTGTTGTTTGTTTCGCCGCTTGCCGACGGCCGTCAGATCTGGTCCGAGATCTCCTCCGCGACCATCCACGCCATGGCAGTGCTCGCACCCTTTTTCGTGAAAGAGCATCGCACCGGACTTCTTGCTGTCGCTCGAGTAAGCGTGAACCACCGAAGTGGATGGCTGGATCAAGCTAGACGTGAGAGCCAAAACAACAACCACAACACAGGCTGTAGTAAAGATTGTGGCTACGATTTTTCTTTTTCTCAAGAAGTCAATTTCTCCCCAATGCCTGATTGTGGGTAGTGTACCGGTTCTCTGCACCACGAAAGCCACATCAGTTCATTAGAAATCGTTACCGCTCATTGACGAAGACGCGGGAGCAATAATCTTGGGAGAATGCTTTCCGCGATTCGGCGGCATGTCGAGCTCATGGGTATGCCAGACAATGCCTTCGTCGGCAATCTCCGGGTGTTTGCTGAGAAATTCATAGGCATACGTACTCGCAGTAGGATCGTCTTTCTGATCCGCGAATATAGCGGCCTGCTGCCTCGACAGATCCATCAGGCCGAGCCTCCGGTAGACAATGGAGAGGATATAGTGCGCAGACAAGTCGTCTGGATCGATGGCCTGGACCTTTTCGTATTCAACCCGCGAGAGGTCATATTTATGAAACTGGTAGTACGAAAAGCCCAGCTCGCGATGCGCGTCACGCGAGCGCGGAAAGCTGGCCGCAACCTTCTGCAAATCCGCAATTGCCATTTCCATATTGCCGGCATTGCGTTCAACAAGAGCGCGGTAATAGAGGGCGCGTGCATTTTCCGGAGCCAGCGACAGAGCCTTTTCGAGATTCGGACGCGCGTCGTTATACCGCTGCCATTGAATCTGAACGATGGCAAGGTTGGTGTACGCGTCAGCATAGTCCGGACGAAGCTTGGCAACCCGCTCAAAAGCATTCTCTGAAGCCGCATATTGCTGGCCGTCGAGCAGAGCAATGCCGAAGTTGTTCCATCGCATCCATTCCTTATTCTCGGCTGGCCCAGGAGGTACAGGTTTATTCTCGCCCACCTGAATCGTACGAGTCTGCGAGACCATGTCGACAACGGGTTGCTCGTAGTGCTTACCCATGCCGAAGTCCATGAAATGCTGGTCGAACCGGCGATATTTGACGGTCGCGGTGATCGTCACCGGTCCGGCATTGGCGGGCGGCATGATGAAGGAATAACGAACAAGCTGCGAACGTCCGGACTGTATGGTGTTGTTGTAGGCAACTACGCGGTTTGCCCAAACCTGATGCAGGTCATTCAACCCACCATTCACATTAATCAGACGGTTGGTGAAGCTATGTGCGCGTTCGTCCAAATCACCGTTCGGCTTGATGAAGCCGCTCTGATGCAGAACTTTTCCAGCAGCGTCCTTGACCGTGAACTCAACCCACGATTCGTACATGTCGCGTTGTTCGGGCACATGGCTATGCGCAATCCCCTTGTTCTGGATGACGACATCGGTAGTGATTGTTTCGCCCGGCGCGATCGAGAAAGCGGTGAGCCCCAAGGGAGCGACGAGACCCTTCGATGAAGCGCCCTCGGCCATTTCTCCATGTTCAATCGCGAAGATGTCGACATTGAATACGTTGTCCTGAAGGAACTTCACGATACGCGTTGCCTGCTCATCGAAGCCGTATATCTTCGGGATGACCGTGTTGGCTCCCAGCCATCGATGCGAAGCAAGCTGACCTTTTTTCGCACCCGAGTCGGTCAGCTTCAGATCCTCGCGCTGCATATGGCAAGTCTGGCAGGTCGAAACGGAATCCTTCACATAGAACGGCAGGGGCGACTGCTTGGCGAAGGAGGAGTTCTGCCACTCATCGTATAAGAAAATAGCGCGCTGCCATTTGTAGTCATTCAGGGTTCGTGGCAAAGCCGCCTTGTGGCATGAAGAGCAAAACTCCGACGTCCGGTAGAAATCTTTCATCACCGCTTTGCTGTGTCGATCGAGGTGGGCGAGAATCTCGCCGTCGGTGACTTTGCGTGTAATCGGCTTTCCGTCCTCATCGACCATCACGGCAGGCACGCCCATGACGTAGCTGCCGGTCCCTCGCGTATCAACCTTTTGAATGGAGTGGCACACTGTGCACGTGACACCATCCTGGTCGTAGGGGCGTTTCTTCGGACCAGCCTGGGTCAGTGCTCCGGCTACAAGAGCAATCGGATCGTGGCAGCCCTCGCAGTGACGGGAAAATTCAATTCCCTTCGAGTCGTTCAGCAACGCGACATTTTTCAGGTAGTACGGGACGCGGTTCGCATTGGAATGAGCCGACTCCCGCCATTGTTTGTGGCTCTCCTGGTGACAATGACCGCAATACTCGGCTGTTGGAAAAACCTTCGGATCCAGGAATTCGCCGGTGTCCGTCGTCGCATTCGACGGCAGGAAAGGAAACTCCTTTCCATACCGGTAGTTGTATTTGGCTGCCACCTTTTCCGTGTATTCGTGCCTTGCCGCTGCTGCCTCGTCCGCCTCGGTGCCGGCTTTCACTGACCGCGGGACGGACATTGCCACACACGCCAAGCCTGCGGCGAAGATCAGGGCAATTCCTCCAACGCGAATTCGACCTTCGATGTCCATCTTTATCGGCACTACTGCCTCAACTCGATTTTGCGCACCAAAGAGATGGCAGGAGCATCCTGAATACTAAAGAGAGAGGGGGGTGCTTGTCTTCCACCTTTTGATGGATGCTGTTCAATCTGCCGATTATCCGAAGCCGCCGGTTCTACGAACGAAGGGGTCCCAAGATCGTCCAGATGATAATTCTAAAGGGATTACAGGCCGGTGAATTCCCGTGAACCCGCATTCCGGCGCGATATTGACCTACTTACCTGCGCCGCAAAGGCACCGCAGCTACGCAGTCTGTTCAGGTTTCGAAACAACGCATATGGTTCGAGATCGGCAATCATCCCAGGCTGTGCTGTCGGGCGCCATCCCAGCGCTGCTGAGTTAACAGGCTTGAAGCGGGACAGCCTCTTCCCACGAAGAGCCCGAGCCAGCCGAAATGTTCGGCTGCGGAGACTTGGCAATGACCGGCACCCTTCAGCCCCTGCCGATTGCTTCAGCGATCTCTCGGAGCGCCACGCCCTCTTCAGCGATAGCGTGATTCCTGGCTCCCGCAGACCGTTCTCGAGGGCCAGCCTGTATAGGTGGGGCAGCATCGAGAAGGTGCACCGCGGGCCAGCGGTTCTGCTCGCGGACGAATGACGAGAGACCTTCCTCGCGAGCGCCGGCGATCAGATAGCCCTCACCCTGTCGCTCGGCTACGAATCCGAGAGCGCCTTCAGCACAGCATTCAAGAGGGTCATGGGCTGTTCACCACGGCAGTCTAACCGCAGCCGGAATCCGGCTTCCCCTTCACCGAGCGAAGCGAAAACTGCACACGTTAATCGGCTCGAACTCATCGCAGGCTGATAGAGAAGCGCAGACGTGGGAACATACGCATCCATGCAGAAAGTGTGGTACGTTGGGCGAGGAAGCGATATCGACTTCAAAAAGCGATTTAGATAAGAAAAATCACCTGCCCGCGATGCGAATCGCCGGGTCCTATCAGTACTAAAATTCTGAACCGTTCTACCGTCGCAATCCACACCCGCAAGGAATGGTTTTCTAAGAAGAGAGAGCATCTTCTTCGGCTCCATTTGGAAGACAACTCTGGTTGTGGTGGCGCCAGATATTGCATCGAAAATGATGGGTTCAATCAAATCGCGGCATTCTGGCCTGGAAATGACAAGCATCTATGCACGATTGGTCACCATTCTAATTACGCTGCAGGCGCCGCTGATCGCCCATGGTCAACAAGCGCCGGCAGTCGCGGAGCGGCCATGGGATGGACCGCCGAATAAGCAGCTTAGTGTTCCGCTCCCACCCTCACCGCCATTTGCGCCGGATCCGCTCAAGAAGTACACTTTGGCTGAATTGGTGGACATCGCGGAGAGGAACAATCCCGAGACTCGCGTGGCATGGGAGAACGCCAAGGCCCGCGCTGCAGAGCTGGGAATCTCCAAGGCAAGTCTATATCCCACGCTGGCCGCAGTGGCGCTTGCAGATACTAACCGCAGCCAACTCTTTTTCTCTCCGGATTACTTTCGCCAAACCAGCGGCACATTTTCTCCGGTCCTGGTCGTCGATTACGTAATCTTCGACTTCGGCAGGCGATTGCAGGAGGTGGCCATCAGCAGAAGTAATCTGCTGGCCGCCAACTTTCTCTTCAACGACACTCACCGCAAAATTATCTTTCAGGTCATGGCAGCTTACTACAGGGTACTCAACAGCAAAGGCCAGGAGGACGCTCAGGAAGCCAACCTGAAGAACGCGCAGACGGTGGAGGACGCCGCCGAAGCGCGCCTTCATGAGGGTCTGGCAACCTTGCCCGACGTGCTCGAAGCCCGCAGCGCGACTGCCCAGGCCGACTATGATCTGCAGGCAGCTATTGGCGCGACGGAGATCGCTTACGGCGACCTCGCAAACTCTCTCGGTATTTCGCCGACCAGCAAGTTCCAGGTTGAGAGCATTCAGAATTTGACGATCCCGCAAGACCTCACCGACACAGTCGAAACTTCCATCGACCGTGCGCTTGCTGAGCGGCCTGACCTCATGCAGCAGGTGGAGCAACTTCGCGCAGCCGGTGCCGAAGTCAACGCCGCAAAGACTGCCTACCTGCCAACGCTGAGCTTGCGTGGCAACGGTGGCCTGGCCCGCATCTATGCGCAACAAGATTTGGGGCCGGGAATTTACTCTCCCACCCAGGAGACCTGGGACGCAAGACTCAATCTGACCTGGAACATCTTCGATGGGTTTGCGCGCGAGAACCGGCTTGCCAAAGCGAAGGCCGATCAGAAGCAGGCTGCTGCGCAGGTCGATGCCCTTCGCGATCAGGTTGAGAATCAGGTTTGGTCGGCCTACTCTACGGCTCGAACGGCGCTTCGCCAGCAAAAGGCCGCAGCCGCGCTTCTGGCTGCTGCAAGCGAGTCTTATGATGCGGCTTTGCAGTCGTATAACTACGGAGTTCGCAGCCAGATCGATGTGGTCTCGGCGCAACGAACTCTGGCCGCGGCGCGCACCGCCGACGTGAGCGCGCGCACCCAATTGTTGACCGGGATCGCTGCTTTAGCCTTTCAGACGGGAGATCTGCTCCATCATGCCAAAGGACCGTAGAGTGACCACCGAGGCAGATTCGGCGACTCCCCGGCGCACAATCAGGGTAGCAGCGGCCGCAGCTACGGTATTAGTCGCAGGATGCTCTCGTGCGCCGTCCTTTAATCTTCTCGGCTCGTTTTTTCCGGCGTGGATATTATGCGGAGCCATAGGCATCCTGCTCGCAGTTGCGGTGCGGCTCTTTTTTGTGCGCATCAAACTGGAGCAGCAACTGACGCCGTTGATTCTGGTGTATCCCTGTCTGGCTGCATTTTTCACGTTTACCCTCTGGCTGCTGTTTTTCAGTTGATTCGGAAAAGGAGGAGCAATGCCCGAAGACAATCCTAGTCCGTCATCCAAACGCGTCGGCCTGATCGTGAGCATCGCGGTCATTGCCGCTGCGGCGATTACCGGGCTATTGGTAATCGCGCAGACTAATCGCTATCCTCGAACCGACGACGCCGAAGTGTTTGCCAACTTTATCGGCATTGCGCCTCAGGTCGACGGCCCCATCACGCGGCTTGCCGTGCAGGACAACGCCTTCATCAAGCAGGGGGAGCTGCTCTTTGAGATCGATCCCCGGCCCTATGAGTATGCACTCCAGAAAGCCACCTCCGACTTGAACACACTGGAGGGCCAGATCGTCGATCAGCGCAGGACAATTGCTTCACAGGTAAGCGCCGTCGGAGCCGCGCTAGCAAATACGGACAGCGCTGCTGCGAATGTTGACCGCGCTGCCGCCGCAGTAAACGAAGCCCGCGCAAATGTCTCCAGTGCAAAGGCCGCTCTCGACAGTGCCACCGCAGAGCTGCTCTATACGACGAACAATTACCACCGTATCGAGCCTTTGCTGGCCAAGCAATTCGTTACGGTAGATCAGGTCGACCTCGCGAGGACCGCAGTCACCTCGAAGGAACAAGCCGTAAATCAGCAACGTGCGCAATTGCTCCTCGCCGAAGCTCAAGTGCAATCCGCTGAGGCGCAGTACACGCAGGCTAAAGCGGTAGTCGAGCAAAGCCATGCGCAACTCGGCCAGTCCCAACACAGCGTGCTTACCATCGAGCCGCTTACTGCTCAGCGTGAAGGTCGCGCCTCGGCAATCCGAACGGCGGAATACAACCTCAACAACTGCAAGGTTTATGCGCCGTTCGATACGCGCGTTACCAATCTGAATATCTCCCAGGGCGCTTACGCCCACACCGGCCAACAGGTCTTCACCCTTATCGATACGCGCGTCTGGTGGGCAGTCGCGAACTTCCGTGAGACCCAACTCCACAGAATTCAACCCGGGATGCATGCTGATGTCTACGTGCTTTCCAGGCCGGCGATTCGATATGACGGTGTAGTCGATAGCGTCGGCTTTGGTGTGCGGCCCGATTCGACACTCGTCGGAACATTTTCGTCCACCGGACTGCCCGACGTTCAACGCTCGTTGAACTGGGTGCACTTGGCCACACGTTATCCAGTGCGAGTCCGGATCAACGCGCCGGAGTCCGAGCCCTTTCGCCTCAGCGAGTCTGCGGTGGTTGTGATCCGCGGCGATGAGAAAACGAAATAGCCATGGCAGCCCAAAGCGCGGCGTTGCCAAATACGATTGATCCGGGGGACCGGTGGTTCTGGAACTTCCTTAAGCAAGAACTGGCTCCCTATCCGGGACGGTTATGGATCGTTGGTCGCGTCACAATCTCAGCGACTCTTGTGATGATCCTAGTGATGACGTTTCAAATTCCCAATGGCTATCTTGGCGCGTTCTTTACTCTCTTGATCAGCCGGGAGAATCCAACCGCAACCCTACGCGCCGGCTTCCGAACCGTATTGATGTTCCTGATTGGCACTCTCTATACAGCTTTCGGTGCCAGGCTGCTGATTGGCGACCCTCTCACGCACTTCGTGTGGGTTGCCGCCAGCATCTTCCTTTGTTTTTATCTGCTGCGCGTTGTCGACTACGGGACGGCGAGCCTCCTCGGCTTCGCAATATTGGGATCCATTCCCTTGTGGGATACAAACACGCTAAACGTGAACACGCGGATGGAGAACACCTTATGGGTGGCCGGCGTGGTCGCTCTCGCAGTGGTGGTGACGGTCGTCGTTGAGTATGTCTTTCGCCGGGTGCATCCGGCTACCGATCTTACGGAAGGCATCGAGGTTCGTCTGCAGACAGTGGAAAATGTCTTGCGGTCTGCGGCGACGGGCCGTCCTCTTGAGAGTGAGTGGAAGGAGAAGCTTACGCTGTACTCGACTGTCGGTTCATCGAGGCTTCGCAGGCTTATTCTCCGATCGGCCTATAGCTCCGATTACAAGGCGCAGATGAGTACAGCGATCGCTCTCGTAGGGCGCTTGATTGATATCGCCGCCAATTTCCAGCTCACTTTGTCGGAACGAACGGGGCCAATCGAGGCCACCGATAGCGAACGCTGTTTGCGCCTCGCCGATGAAGTTAAGGAGCTCTGCAACGATCTGATGCAGCAGCAGCTTCCGGCGGAGATGAAGCGGCCGATGCCAGAAGTTCCGTCGGAGCTCCCCTTCCTGCCGACAATGGAGAGGACAGTGGCTCTTCTACCGAAGGCATTTTCCGGGAGCACCTCCGTAGACGCGTTAGTTGCAGCGCCTCTGGATGAAGAGGGACCAGCGCCGCTATTTGCTGCCGACGCCTTCTCCAATCCGGCCCACGTGCAATTCGCGTTGCGCGGGACGCTCGCCGCCATGGTCTGCTATGTCACCTATACCGCGACCGACTGGCCTGGACTAAGCACCTCGGTTGTGACTTGCTTCATTACTGCGCTGTCGACTATCGGCTCATCGCGGCAGAAACAAGTCCTGCGACTGAGCGGCACGTTCATCGGTGGCGTCATCTTTGGCATGGGAGCGCAGGTCTTTGTGCTTCCTTATGTCTACAGCATCGTTGGCTTCGCGCTACTTTTTATTGTCGTGACCGCGATCGCTGCGTGGGTCTCGATCGCGTCGGCAAGGCTCTCTTATCTTGGCCTTCAGATCGCCCTCGCCTTTTACTTGATTCATCTGCAGGAGTTCACCATCCAGACTTCGCTGGCTATCGCCCGCGACCGCGTCTTCGGAGTTCTGCTCGCCCTGGTGTCGATGGGACTATTCTTTGACCTTCTTTGGGTGAGGAATGCAGTGAACGAAATGCAGGTGGTCTTTGCGCACAATCTAGAGCTGTTCGCGGAACTAGCCGAACAGTTGCTGATGGAAGACCAAATCAAAGCAATCAGGCGGATTCGCCAGCTGCGCGATCAGATCAACGACGGCTTTCAAGCAGTGACCGCCCAATCTGACGCGGTTCTCCTGGACTTAAGTCCCTCCCGTCAACAAAAGCTGCAGATCCGCAAAGACATCAGGCGATGGCAGCCCGCTATCCGTACGCTGCTTCAGGTGCAAGTGGCTGCCGCGCAATACCTCATACAAAGCCCGCTCTCAAACTTTCCTGAGGCTGTAGCGCAAGCGGGCACCGAATTTGAAAAAGACGTTGCCCAAGTAATGCGCGCCATTGCGTGGGAGGTTAACGAAAGGCCAGTTCCCGCTTGTCCGGAGATCCGGTTGTCCGCGGAGAGAATGCAACAGAAAATCCGAAAGTATTATCAAGATCTCGGTAAACCTATCCCTCCCCAAGCATCCGATATCGCTGATCTCGCCATGAGTATTGCTTCCGTTCTCGCACCACTCTACGAAGACATCCATTCGACATTTGCGATCCGGCCGAACCGCGGGGAAGTAGACCTCAAGTTGCCGGAATCGGCGGCCCGATCATAACGCGCGGAAACATTCGGTGCGACCGGGTAGGTTTGCGGCGGCAAAAAAAACGGCGCATTGAACGCCCGCGGTTTCGAATCGCATCTATAGCTCTCCGCTACATTGCTCGCATCAATCTCACCGTTAATATCCCCAAAGTCCGAGGCCTGCGAACGCCATCGTACAGTGATGACAATACCGTGCCGGCACTCATACTCTTCTGGCGTGAGAACATCGATGCCCTCAAGCCCAATCTCAGCCACCGCTTTCCAATCTCAAGCAAAACGGGAAGACGCCGAATTCGATAGCTGGCGAGGTCGCGGGAGATTTCATTTTGTGGTCACGACGGGTCGGCTTCTCGTCAGTGGTCTTGCACTAACTCTTTTAACGGCCATCAAACGCTGAAATTCTTGCATAATCGTCAGAGAACCGAACGTCTCAGTGAGTTCACGCCGCACGGCCCGCAATATTCAATTGGAATGAAAAGAGTCGACTCGACTATGAAAGTTAGTGCGCTAGCGTTAGCGATCATTCTGGCTCTGCCGTCGATGCGCCCTGTCTGCGCTGTCCTCGCTAATCCCGGCCTGACCGATGGCCCGGTGATTCGAATCGACGACGTGGGCCGGTTCTATGCCGTCTACGATGCCGCTGGCAGCCTTCCCACCGCCGAGCAGTTGCAACGCGATTATCTCGACGTGGGCTCGGATGGACTCCACATCTTCGCTAAAATCCGAAACATCACTGGCGCGAACATGGCAGCGACCCTGGCGAAAACACCAGCGATCTATTCAGACGCGAAGCGGTGTGCGGCGGTTCTGCCAACCGTGCGCGACCGCCTCAGCGTAGCGATGCTAAGGCTCGCCAGCTTATATCCGAACGCAAAGTTTCCGCCTGTAACTGTCGCAGTTGGCCGCGGCCGGCCAGTGGCAGCTGGCGGACCAACTGATGGTGTGATGGTAGGGTTGGAGGCGCTCTGCGGCGTGAGATACTTCGATGCGAACGTCGAAGATCGGTTTGTGCATGTGATCGCGCACGAATACATCCACGTTCAGCAATCGGAGTCCCTTACTAAGGACGAACATCCGACCGTGCTCGAAGTCTCTCTCATCGAGGGTGCAGCCGAGTTCATGGGCGAGATGATCTCCGGCGGCGTCGCTAACCCCGGCGTCTGGACTGAAGCTAAGGGCAACGAGAGGGAGATAGAGGCGTCCTTCGTTTCCGACGAGGATAAGACCGATCTTTCGAGCTGGCTCTTCAATGGAACACTCGAGAAACCCGGCGATATGGGCTACTGGGTCGGTTATCGAATCGTGAAATCCTACTATCAACATGCGGCCGACAAGCGCCGTGCTATTCGCGAGATCCTGGAGATGCGCGACTCTAAAGTGTTCCTTGCGAATAGCGGTTGGCATCCGGGCATCGACTTGAATTGAGGGAGGCGACGCACCACGGAGCCTCTCCGCTACGGGATGGCCCGGTATTACCTGCCCCACCGGGATGCCTTTCAGCGGTTCCAAGCTGTTAGCCATCTGGGAACGATGGCAGACCGGCAAGCTACGCAAATTCAGTGATTTAGATGGTGGGCACAGCAGGATTCGAACCTACGACTTCCACCGTGTGAAGGTGTTCTGGAACCGACCGGCTGATGATTCTAAAAGGGTTAAAAGCCGGATGAGTGTCTAAAAACCGGTATTCTGGGCCATATTTGGCACCAAATTGGCACCAAATTTTCTAACCAGTGGGCGAGGGCCGACCGTGGCGGATCGGCCCCATCTCTTTTCAAACTCCTCTGAGTCCTCTTTTGCACCGTAACGTCCAGCATTTTCCTTATGATTACTTACGAAAGAGCCGACGAACCAGGCTGATCGTTGCCTCGATGAGTGACTTGGCGATTTGGCACTCGTCCAGACGTATCCCCCCGAGAAGTGCGTTAGATTTACTTGCCAAGAATCAGGGGCACATAGCTTCGGACATCTTCCAGCAATTCCTCGCGAGTAATACCAACCTTGGCGCGAAGCTGCACACCCTGCAGCAAGTCTACGAGCAAACGGCCTCGCACCTTGGCAGAGGGTGTGCGAGTCAGGCGCCCCGCCTTTGTCTCCCGCTCGAAACGTTTCGCGAAAATATCAGCGTTTGCTGTGAAAGCCTTCGCGAGCCATGAACGGATCTCCGTTACCCGCTCCGACTGTCCCAGCGCAGCGGCGGCCAACATGCAGCCGCTGCGGGCGTCGCCTGTAGCGGTGTTGACGGTAGCCTCGCAAAAGCCGGTCACGGCCTTGTGGATGTCCGGCTCCGCTTGAAATGCTGCCATTTTGGGAGCTCCATAGATCAGCGCATAGCGCTCGACGGCCCTTAGCAGCAGGGTGGACTTGTCTCCGAAGGCTCGGTATAGCGCGGGCTTGGTGACGTTCACGGCGCGCGCGATCCGATCCACGTCGACTCCTTCATACCCATGTTCCCAAAACATCTCAACGGCACGGTCGAGTGCTTCGTCGGGAATAAAGCCTTTTGGACGTCCCGGGGGACGCTTCGCAATATTAGTTACCATCGCGTACGAAACTCCTTGCATTGCATCTATGGGTATCGTACTCTCGCGTATGTAACGCTGCAAGACAGTAAATACAGGAGACACCTATGGAACATTCGATTGCGCTCGTCACCGGCGCCACCTCCGGGCTCGGTCACGCTGCAGCCCGCTTGCTCGCCGCCGAGGGCTACCGCGAGGTCATCGTCACCGGGCGCAGCCTGGCCCAAATTCAGGAAACGGCTGCTCAGCTCGCGGCGGAGACCAAGACGCAGGTCTTCACGCCCCTGGAGCTGGATCTGGACGCGCCGGCCAGCGTTCAGTCCGCCCTCGCCGCGCGCGTCAAGCGAGGTCGGCCGATCGATTTCCTACTGCTCAATGCAGGGATGGTCCCAGGTAAGAAGCGCGTGCTCACTGCGGCGGGCATCGAGGCGGCTCAAGCCCCGCTCATCGGCCATCATCAACTGACTGTCGGGTTGCTCCGCGCCAACCTGCTGAGCCCTGGCGCGCGGATTGTTATCGCCGGCGCAGAACCTGCCCGTGGGGGCGTGCCGATGTTCAAGTACACCGACGTGCCAGCCTTCGCGGCCAAATACCACCAGGGTGACCGAACCGCCGCTGTGGAAGCTCTGATTCGCAACGGGCAGAACGTGAAGTACGTGCCCAACAATACGTATGCCGACGCGAAGCTCATTATCGCTTGGTGGGTCGCGGCGTTGGCGCGCCGGCTACCCTCCGGCATGGCCGTGTACGCTGTCTCGCCCGGTGGGGCGACCGCCACCAAGGTGGTGCGAAACGCTGGCCCGGCGTTGAAGTATCTGTTTATCCCAATCGTGAACCTCATTCCCGGCATGAATCAGACGCCGGAGACCGCGGCCCGTCGGTACCTCCAGGCGTCGGAGTTCGGAACCGACGTCTCAGGGCAATTCTTCGCCTCGGCTCAAGGGAAGTTCTCAGGCCCAATTGAGGCGCAGCGCCACCCACACCTCTACGACCGAGCCAGTCAGGAAGCCGCTTGGCAGGCCGTCGTCAAGGTCTCCGGCGTGGACTTGTCTTGACCCAGCATCCTTGACCACTGCGTCCTGAAGGAGCGCCAACCGGCGCGTCACTGGATGCAAAACAACATTGCCACATCCCTAAGTTGGAATCACGGCGACAGAACGAAGAACAACCAGTCACCAGGAGAATAAACATGAAACGGTACCAAGACAAAAAGGTGGTAATCATCGGCGGCACGAGCGGCATGGGGCTCGCTACGGCGAAGATGCTCCTCGATGGAGGCGCGCGCGTTGTGGTGACGGGTCGCTCGAAGGAAGGGCTGGAATCGTCCCAGAAAGAACTTGGAAATGACGCCATCGTGGTTTCCAGCGACGCGCGATCGTTGACGGACCTCGACACACTCGCCTCTCGGGTGAAGGCCGAGTTCGACACCATCGACTTTCTGTTCGTCAACGCCGGGTTTAGCACCCGAGCGCCTTTGGAGAACATCACCGAGGCCATCTACGACGAGATGTTCAACCTGAACGCCAAGGGACCGCTTTTCGCGGTGCAGAAGTTCGCGCCGCTGATAAACCGGGGAGGCTCTGTCGTCCTCACCACCTCAATCGCCAACGTCAAGGGAATGGCTGGCAACGCCACATACGGAGCCGCCAAGGCCGCGCTACGATCATTCGCTCGGACGCTCGCTGCTGAGTTGATTCCTAGCGAGATTCGCGTCAACGCGGTGACGCCCGGCCCCATCGACACGCCGATCGTCGAAAAGGCGTTTCCCGCTGACGCAGCCGCTCAGATTAGGGAAAAGATGATTGGCATGGTCCCGATGAAGCGCTGGGGGACGTCGGAGGAAATCGCGAAGGCCGTCCTCTTCCTTGCGTTCGACGCGACCTTCACGACCGGAGCTGAACTTCCGGTCGATGGGGGCTGGTCTCAACTCTAAGGCTTGGACCTCGCTTGATGAACTGACCGATGAGTATCGGCGCTGAGATGCAGGCCGGTAAAAGGAGGATGAACATGCACAACCTGGTAGTGAGCTGTTTGGTTGCTGCTTATCTCGCAGCGAACGTGTACGTGATTGTGAAGGTTCGAGTGTTTGAGTTAGCCCGTTCACGCAAGCACCTCCTACTCTATGGCGTTCCCTTCATATTGTGGGGTTCTCTCATCCTGTTGGGATGCAAGCTCATGGAGGTCTTGCGCCGATTCGATGAGTGGGCTGCCTAACCAGGCGTTCCCAACTGAAGACTACAGGCCAAGTCACTCATCCAGTTCTTGTTGCATGCCCGGCCGGGCGCATCTAACCTATTCGGGCTTCAGAAAGAATTCGGGTGGCTTCCCATAAAGATCGGCTAGACGAATTAGTTCCATCACATCGAGCCGGCGATCCCCCGATTCTGACTTTGTCACAAACGTGTAAGACATACCCAGGCGCTCGCCGACGTCACGCTGTGTAAGGCCTGCCTCTTCCCTTGCTGCGATCAACTTGGCGAGAAAGGCGTCGTACCGACCCTGGAAAGACGCGGTGTGGGCTTTGCGCGATTTCCGAGTTTCGCCCTCCGTCGGCCTGCCCATCACTCTAGTGTGGGTAAGCCTTGCGATGTTCCCTAATAAGGAACAAGATAAGGAGCGACGGAAAGGCTTCTAATGACCGACGATCAGTTCGAATGTCCTGAACTAGCTGGCAAGACAATCAAGAATCTAAAACTCTACAAAGAGTCTCCCGATCGGTGTGAGGTAATGATTGAATTCACCGATGGGATGTCCTTTTCGTGCGCTTTGGACATTCGGAGCACGATCAAAGCGAGCTTAATT
Source organism: uncultured Acidobacteriaceae bacterium (assembly GCA_963841335.1). Taxonomy (GTDB): domain Bacteria; phylum Acidobacteriota; class Terriglobia; order Terriglobales; family Acidobacteriaceae; genus Edaphobacter. The sequence continues at coordinate 1,695,766 of CAWJCF010000002.1, forward strand.
CGAACAGGAATTGGCACACCGGAAGTCGTCCGCGAGTACCTCTCTTAGACCGGGCTATTCCCTTCTGGAATAACGAAACAACTGAAGGTTATTGGACTCGCAAGGCATCTCGCCTTAGCTTTGCGCCATGCTGACCCATCCGGTCAGCGGAGGTGCAAAGTGGACCAAATCCTACCCATCCTTCGATCGGATAAGTCATCCGTTCGGTTGCCCTTTAGACCCGGCCTTCCTTCGACCAGAGGGACCTCCAACTGGAGGTTGACAGCCGCTCGAAAAGAAACCGTGCGTCGCGCCATACGCGCCTTCGCACCAGCCCTTGTGGCACTCTCGTTTGTCACAGCTGCACATGCCCAAGGAACGATGGACTTCTCTGGGGCACAGACCCTCATGGGAACGTTCAAAACCTTTGCTATCTATGCGGGCGCTGTCATCTGTTTCGGCGGACTCATTTTCGCTGGCATTCGGATGATGAGCGGTCGCTTTCAAGACGCTATTCCAGGTCTCTTCGGTGCGCTGTTTGGTGCCGGCGTACTCGGATGTGTGTGCGTGCGATGTAGAGGCTGTGATCTAGTCGGAACAAGTGGGTATTTATTTCGGTCTTTTTCGTCCGGACCGTTTTCGCTTTGTGGAGGGGGTCTGTTCTTCGAGAGCATTCTGAAGATAGAACTCGTGGAGTTTGGCCTGGAGCAGCTTCTTGTCGGGCAACTGTGTCTGATACTCCGCGATCAAGGCCGGGGATAAGCTGCGACTAAGCGCGTATTCGACGACCTCATCGTTCTTGCTGGCACAAAGAAGAACCCCAATTGAGGGTTGTTCGTGTGCCTTGCGAACGTCCCGGTCCAAGGCTTCTAAGTAGAAGGCAAGTTTGCCGAGATACTCCGGTTCAAATCGGCCCACCTTCAATTCGATGGCTACCAGGCAATTGAGACCGCGATGAAAGAACAGCAGGTCCAACGCGAAATCCCGGCCACCGACCTGCAACGGATACTCCGAAGCGACAAAGCAGAAGTCGCGGCCCAACTCGATTAAGAAATCTTTGAGTTGGTTGAGGAGGCCTCTGTGGAGGTCCGCTTCGGCGTGGGTTGGCTGCAGACCGAGAAACTCGACGTTATAAGCATCGCGAAAGATGCTGAGCGCTTCAGGATGGATCTGTCGCACCGCTGGTGAGACTTTTGGAGGACTGAGCACAATGCGCTCGAAAAGCGCCGCTTGAAACTGACGTTCAAGCTCGCGTTTGCTCCACCTCTCTTTGATGGAGAGGCGGAGATAGAACTCACGCTCTTCCGGACGTTTGCTCTGGCCTAGGATGATGAGGTGATGCGACCACGGCAATTGTCGCACCAGTGGTACGACTTTTTCGTCCTCTTGATAGGTCTCGTAGAACTGCCTCATACGGAACAAGTTAGCGCGAGTAAAGCCGCGTAGGCCGGGCTGCGTCTTCGCAATACAGACGGCGAGTCGTTCGACGACCCCATCTCCCCATTCTACCACCTTGATCTTGCGGCTGATGGTTGCGCCCACCTGCCAGTAGAGATCAATCAACTCGGTATTGACCGCCTGGAACGCCCTCTCACGGGAGGCAGCAATCAGCCGGACGACCTCTGAAAACGTCGCTTCGTCTTGTTTCGTTGCGCGGAGATTCGACGGCTTGGATCTCGATGGCACGGTTCGTTTCCCATACCCATGATAGCCAACCGGTGTGTGGAACAGCAGGATCGATAAGTTCAGGGAAGATCGCTTTCACAATTGAGGGAGGAGGTCTCCTCCCTCGCTGCGGACGCGTTGCCTCCTTCGCGACCCTTCTCAGCGGGCCTGTTCGAGACTGTTACGAAACTCTAATCCTAGGACAAGTATTGCGTCGCCTACAAGACTTACCCTCAAGAAGGGAAACCCAAAGGATGAATTAGTGAGTGTTGCTGCCGAGGGTTCTCGGTTTCTGCTGGCTATTTGGCAAATCCGAACACTGAGAAATATACGATCGTGTACAGAACGACCGTTGCATCCATCGCCGCACCTGCCTTGATTCCTTGTGAGTAAGGCTGGCTTCTGTTGGCCACGGCCAGATAAACCATGAAGGCTTTTTCCAATAAGCTATAGAGGAGAATTGGCGTTCGCCATTCCACCTTGAATGCGGCGGCAATCATGAAGACACCCATCAGGCCCACCATGATTCCCCAGTGCTGAGTGATGATCGTGTACTCACGGACGAACGGGATCTTGCCGATCGTTTTCACTGTCCACCGGGGCCAAAAGGCATAGAGACCGGCGGCCGCAGTTCCAATCCCGGTAATCACAAAGAACCACACGAACGTAAGATCGAAAAAGCGTATCATCTACCCTCCGCCCAATCGGATCCGAGCTTGGCACCGACTTACTTAGTAGTCCGGCGTCGCCAAAAGCACATCAATTTTCTACGGCTGGTTTCTACGGCTGGCGGGGCGGACCGACCAGCGGCGTCTTAACCGGTTTTGCCATTCCGTAGAAGACCACCACGCCCTGGCCAGCGCCGAGGGTCTGTATTCCTTCATCGACCTTGCCCAGGGCGCTCTGGTAGTTCTGCCAATTATTGGTGACCCAGACATCTCCGGCGGGGCCGATGCCAACGTCAACCTGCAATTGCAATCCGCCGCCGACGTAACCGCCTGGAGGCGAGATGGCGTCACCCGTCTTTACGCCCGGCGGGCAGTGTTCGGTGCGGAAGCCACACAACTCTACTATTCCGGCCGACGCAGAGCTGAAGTTGGAGATCCAGATGTTGTCATTGCCGTCGACTGAGGCAGCCCAGGGCCCGACTATCCCTTTGCCATACACCGGAGAGAAGGGCGCCTCGGTGCCGTCAGGACGCAACACCGTAATGCTGCCACCCTCGTAGCCCGATTTCTGCTCGGCCATGGCAGGCACCAGGACTTTGGTCGCTCTTTGTCCGGCGTCGGGGTCGTTGTCGAAGTTGAATTTAAATGCCGCCAGCATTTCTCCGAATTTCGCGGCACCCCTGGGTGAGCTGCCCAGTTTGTTCGTCACCCAGACGTTGCCCTGGCTGTCGATAGCGAGGCCGCTGGCAGAGTACCCCACTTTGAACGTTTCGACTTTGCTGGGATCGGAAGCCGGGAAACGAACTACGCGGTCCGTGATGGCGTTCGTAACCCAGATTCGGTCCTGCTGATCAATCGCAAGCGCGAAGGGCCCGACAAGTTTGCAAGGGTTCTTCAGCGGATCACCTGTCTTGTTCTGACAGAAGAACTCTACCTTCGACGGATCGCCTTGAGGAAGCTTCAGAACCTGGCCCTTGATCAGGTCAAGCGTCCAGATATCGCCACTAGGCGTGGCGATGATGCCCTGCATCTGGCTGATCTGGCGGTTAAAGTTCCAGCCCTCTGGTGGCGACAGGGCTTTGCCGCTGTTATCAAACTTCGTGACGTTCTGGCCGGTAAAGCTGGTGACCCACGCGTTGTCCTGAGCGTCGAGCGCCAATCCGAAACCGGGGCCTGCAATACCTCCGCCTCTGAAGCCCAACGGGCTGGGCGACAGTGCCTTGCCGTTGGGAGCGAACTTGCTGAGACCGCCGGTCCACGAGGCGTCCTGGTTTTGCGCCCCGACCGAGAAGTTGTCGGCAACCCAGGCGTTGCCTTCGCTGTCAATCATGAGCTTGCCGCCCCCACTGACGCCGCCGCCTGTGAACTTAAGCGGGAACACGAATGCGCTGGGAGCGAACGTGAGATATGGCAGGTACGGTGAATCCCGCAAGAGCTTGCCGGGAGTGCCGGGTTTGGGCAGCGGATAGAACTCGTTGAGCAACGCGAATATCTTGTCAGGGTTGTGCCAGGGGAAGAACGCAACCACTTCCGTCGCAAGAAGCGTATCGGGCGGAGCGCCGCCGCTGGGAGGCGTAGTCGCCGCGAAGAATTGGCTGCACGCATCTGGCCTCACCCGCGCGATACAACCAGCCATCACATCGGCTAGTGTGCCGAAGTTGGCCATCGTTGGTGTCTGCGCACTGTTGAGGCCGTCGAGAATCGTCGGTCCCCAGCTGCCTGTTTCTAAATCGACGAAGTTGGGTACGTTGCCCGCGGCAATTCGCAGCTGGAGCGGGGAGCCTTTGATTGTGGTGTTGTCGATGAACTGCGCATGTGTCACCACCGACGCAATGGTGGTGAACTCGTTGATGGTGACGCGGGCTGGGGGATTGCTGCCCACGACCGTGACCAGCGCAATCGCCGGATTATTACCGGCTCCTTGATTGGCTGCAGACACGCCACCTGTAGCTACCAGATAGAGGCTGGAGTCAGGCGTGGTAGTGCTCTCGATCACGAACCTGCCATCGCTGTCGGTCTTAGTCTGTGCGAGTTGTTTAGGCGGCCCTGAGCTCGCTGCCAATAGAGTCACAGTCGATTGGGAGATGGGCACGCCTGCGCCGAGGACCTGGCCCTTGATGTCGGCAGCAAAAATTCGTGTCGCAAAAAACAAGTTGGAAATCAGGATCGCCACAAGTACCGGTTTTCGAATAGCTGATCTCGAATTCATGTCATTCTCCTTACGCACGAATGTGAGTCCCGAATCTATTAGCGCCGTGGATGGGTCATTTAGTCTTCAGTCCACTAGTCAATCAGATTTCGCATCGCTTGCGAACTAGCACTTGTGATAGGCAGGACTACTTAAGACGGCTAAGCCCTTGGGCGATCAGCAATGATCGTCCCTACCGCGACCTCATCGAAACCTGCGGGCGGAATTGTAGACTTCGGAATTGCGAGAGGGTGGACAGGCACCTCGGAAATGAACTTCGGTGGACTCAATTTCTAACGCTCCCAACGCAGCAACCGTTAAGCCGTTAATAAAAGGATTTCGTTGCCGCACCCTCGATGTCTTTTAAACAGGGATAGGTGAGAAGATTGCCTTGCTAAGTGGGGGCATCTCTTCTTATGGGTTACATCCAAGGTGAGGGACGAAATCAAGGCACGCTGTTTCCTGTGGTGTTGGACGATTTTGTGCCGTCCGATCATGTGTGCCGGGTGATTGACGCGTTCGTTGAAATGCTTGTGATGTCGGAGCTTGGCTTCGAGCGCTCTCAGGCCGCTGAGACTGGGCGACCTGGCTATGATCCGCAAGATTTATTGAAGCTATATCTATACGGTTATTTGAATCAGATTCGCTCGTCGCGACGCTTGGAAGCGGAGTGTCGTCGAAACGTCGAGTTGATGTGGCTTCTAGGACGTTTGTATCCGGACCATAAGAGCATCGCCGAATTCCGTCGGATGCACCGCGATGCAGTTACGGCAGCAGGCGCGGAACTTGTCCGCTTTGCACGCGGCTGCGGACTCATTCGGGGCGAGTGGATCGCCATCGATGGCACAAAGTTTCGCGCCGTGGCTAGCATTGACAGCACACGCGAACGACTCGCTTTACAACGCTATCTCGACAACATCGATAAAGCAGACGAAGAACAACAGGCAAGCATCGATCCTTCTGCTGTGCAGACGGCGCTAAATAAGCTGAAGCAGCATCCTGAACCTGAGGCTGGTTTTATGTTGGTGCGTCAGATCGCTCTCCCGGCGTACAACGTCCAGACTGCCGTTGACGCGGAACATGCATTGATAGTGGCACACGCTGTGGTACTCGATGCTTCTGATATCCGTTGCTTGAAGCCCATGGCTGAGGCTGCAAAGAAAGCACTAGAAGTAGATAGTTTCAAGGTCGTCGCAGACGCCGGTTACTCCAATGGAGAGCAGGCAGCTCACTGTGAAGCGGCTGGCATGATGCCGTACGTCCCCGTCATGCGCACAGTGAACAATCAAGGCGATGGCACTCTATTCGGCCGTGCGGACTTTCGCTATGAAGCCGATAGCGATACCTATGTCTGCCCCGGTAATAAGAGGCTGCTGCGCAAGCACACCAATCACAAGGACCGTTACATCATGTATAAGGCGTCGACTGGCGACCGCGGCACTTGTTCGCTGAAGTCACGCTGCACACAAGCCCCAAGACGCGGTCTGGCTCGCCACCTGTATGAAGAAGCGTTGAACCGGATGCACGAACGGGTGACCCCAGAGGTTATGCGGCTGCGCCGATGCACCGTCGAGCATCCCTACGCGACTATCAAGTACCGTATCTTCGGACATCCGCGCTTGCTGATGCGAGGGTTGTCCGGGGCCAAGGTCGAAATCGGTTTCGCGACGATGGCATACAACCTCAAACGCATAACGAACCTGCTCGGCGTAGCAAAGCTGACGGAAGCATTTCATCACTTCTGATAACGCGCAGCGACGGAACCCGCAACCCCAACCCCCGAAGACGCAAGCAACAGAAAGTGTGTCCCTCTACCGCCTCGGCACTGAGTTTCGTAACGACCTCGTTCCTGCCCGCAACGCCCACCCGGATTGTCATGCGCTGCGCGCCGAACAAGGTGGACAAACCTTGCTAAGGGGTGAGTGTACCGGGACATGCGTTACGTTGTGGACCTGAGACATCCGTTACAAGCCCCTTGCGGTGATGATGGTTGCAGTTGAGCGGGCATGAAAAGACACACACATCCAGTCGTCGAGGCCGTGGGGATGTGGGAATCCCGAAGGGATTTCCAAGGAGTGTGGGAAGGGTGGGAAGCCGGCCTCATGGCTTTCCATGCTTTCCATACTCTGTCATTTCCATGGTCTGCTTTTCGCCCGCAATTCTGGATAAACCGCTGCGCCACCCAGCGCTATGCGCCGCACCCGCCGCGAAACGCTTGTCGTTATCGGTTGTCAATGACTGCATTGGCGATTTATCAGTCGTCCAGCATTGGTGCAACCCGAACTGAACGTTCGGTGAAGGTACCCAGTTTCCGATACCAACCAAGCACAAGTGGCTGTCATTTTTGCTAGTGGTCTGACACCATCCATTGCCATATAAGTAACTATCAACGACAGTGCGAGGCATCCTGCAAACCGAGGAAGTGGCGCAGGTAGGGGTTAGTCCAAGCCCACGCCCAACTCTGAATTAATCTGTGCCTTCCCTCCATGTTGCTGACGCTCTGGCACAGAAAGCGGCGGACCGCGACCACCCGCGGTCGAGAGTCATCGATCAGGAGAAGATCATGGACCGTATGGTGCTGCCCGTCCCCGAGCCTCAGTATCCGGCGATCACCGAACTTGATGTGCACAATGCACAAGCCCCTCCGCGGTTCCAGGTGAAAGCGCCGAAAGGCGCGCCGAACGTGGTGGTCATCCTTCTCGACAACTTCGGTTTCGGAGATGCATCGACGTTCGGAGGCCCGATCCACATGCCGACACTGGACCGGCTGGCCGACACCGGGCTGCGGTACAACAATTTCAAAGTCCCCCCGTTATGTTCGCCCAGCCGCATGGCACTGCTTACTGGTCGCAACAGCCATAGCACAAACTTTGGAGTGATCTCGGAAATTGCGACCGCGTTCCCGGGGTACACCGCGATGCGTCCTGCCAGCGTCACGATGCTGCCCGAGATCTTGCGGCTCAACGGCTATAACACCGCCATGTTCGGCAAATGTCACGAGCTGGGCCCCTGGGAAGCCAGCGTTGTCGGACCGTTCGACCGCTGGCCCATGAATAGCGGATTTGAGCGGTTCTACGGCTTCATGGCTGGCGAGGCTGACCTGTTTCATCCGGTCATTTACGACAACATGAACAGGGTCGATATGCACCCCGAAGCCGATTACTATGCCAGCACTGATATCACCGACAAAGGCATTGAATGGGTGCGCTCCCAGTGTTCGCTCGCGCCGGACAAGCCATTCTTCGTCTATTACTCCGCCATCGGCACCCACGGTCCGTTCCAGGTGCCCGAGACGTGGCGCGACCGGTACAAGGGCAAGTTCGACCAGGGCTGGGACCAGGCGCGGAAGGAAACACTGGCCCGCCAGCTCAAACTAGGAGTCGTGCCACCGGGCACAGAACTCGCCCCCAAACCGCCTGGGATTCAGGAATGGGATGGGTTGACGGCGGATGAGAAAAAGGTCTTTGCCAGATACATGGAGATCTATGCCGCTTTTGCCGAGGTGACCGACTACGAAATCGGGCGATTTCTGGACGCTATTGAAGACTTGGGCGAAATGGACAATACACTGGTCATCTACATCACCGGCGACAATGGTTCGGTCTTTCAGGGCGGCCCCATTGGTGCCTTCAATGAGTTATCTGTGTTCAACGGACTACCGGAACCCCTCGACATAGCGCTGAAGAACCTCGACAAGTTCGGCGGACCCCAATCGCACATTTTGTATCCCAACGGCTGGGCCTTCGCCGGCGCCACACCCTTTGCCTGGGGCCACCAAGTGGCCTCCTACGGCGGCATCTGCCAACCCATCGTGGTCCATTGGCCGAAAGGTATCGAGGAGAAGGGCGGCCTGCGTACGCAGTGGTACCACATGATAGACATCGCCCCGACGGTTTTAGAGGCAGTTGGCCTCCCCGAGCCCGATGTCGTCTATGGCGTTAAACAGAAACCCATCGAAGGCGTGAGCATGCTCGACACTCTTAATAACGCCGAGGCCAACTCGCGCCACACGACGCAATACTTCGAGATGGCAGGCAACCGTGGCATCTACCAGGATGGCTGGTTTGCCACCACGGTACACCGCCCGCCGTGGGAGCCTAAGGCGCGGGCTACCTTTGAAAACGACAAGTGGGAGCTGTACGACGTAGAGAAAGATTTCAGCTGCGCGCATGATCTTGCCGCGATATATCCCGAGAAGCTTGAAAAACTAAAAGAAGTCTTCCTGGAGGAGGCCGTCAAGTACAACGTGCTTCCGCTCGATGACCGCGCCTGGGAGCGCTTCAACGCGGCCCTGGCGGGCCGTCCGGATCTGATGGAAGGCCGCACTGAGATGACGGTCTATGAAGGGATGAAGGGAATACCAGAGAATGGCTTTATCAACATCAAGAATCGCTCCTTCGTGGTTACGGCCGACATCGAGATCCGTAAGGCGGGCGCTAAAGGAGTGGTCATCGCCCAGGGCGGGGAGATGGGCGGTTGGAGTCTCTACCTCAAGGACGGCGCACCCAGGTTCGCCTACAACTTTCTCGGTCGCGAGATCTACAAGATCATTAGCCCCGCTCGCCTTCCGTCCGGCCCAGTGACGCTGCGCTTCGAGTTTGCTTACGATGGAGGCAAGCCCGGCGCGGGTGGCAACGGTTCGATCTTCGTCAACGGCGAAAAGGTCGCCACGGGGCGGATCGAGCACACTCATCCGAACGCGTTTGGCGCGGAAACAACGGACGTGGGCGAGAACCTCTATACAGCCGTCAGCGACGATTACAAGGTGGGCGATAACAAGTTCACCGGCAAGATTAACAAGGTGATCATCCAGGTCGGCAAATCCAACCTCAGCGAAGAGGCACAGAGGGCCGTCGAAGAATTGCGTGTGAAGATGGTGCTGAGCGGCTGATCGTGCGGTTGAAAGACCCTCACAGTCCCAACGGATTCTTGAAGAATGAACTCTATCAACATCAGTCTCGTTGTGCTCGTGATCGTTTTTGGCGGCGCCTTGCTCGAAATGGCTCTGAGCCGCCGCCTTCCGGACCAATACCTGACTCCGGATTCCATCGCGCAAGTGAAGGTCGGTGCATCATTGCTGACGTCTATGTTTGCTCTTCTTCTGAGCCTTCAGCTCTCGTCGGGGAAAAGCGCATTTGACCAGCAGGAGAGAGAAGTGTCTGTGATGGCCTCCAAGCTAGCCCTGCTCGATCGCACCCTCTTCCGCTATGGGCCGGCTGCCGCCGATGCTCGAACGGTCCTGCGCAGCAGCGTCGTAGATATGCTGAATCAAGGCTGGCCGAAGGAACGTCTCCAGGCTCCCGATCTGAAACCGAGGGCTGGAGGCGAAATCATATTTGACAAGATTCAGGAATTGACACCGGAGAATGACACTCAACGAGCCGAGAAAGCAGAGGCGCTCAGTTTAATGATCGAGTTGGGAGAAATGCGTTGGTTAGCTGCCTCGAAAATACGCAGTTCCACCTCCATTCCATCGTCGAGATTGCCTGGGCCACGATCGTGTTTGCCAGTTTTGGTATGTTCGCTCCTCGCAACCTGATGGTAGTGGCAAGCCTCTTCATTTGCGCATGCGCCGTTGCTGCGGGATTCTTCCTGATTGTGGAGATGACCACGCCATTCGGTGGCCTAATTCGCGCATCGAGCGCTCCGCTGCGCGAGGCTCTTGCGCGCCTCGGCCAATGAACTGCAGAGCAGACTGAGCTGCTGCCTCTTATCTGAGGCACGAAACAAGGCCGGGGTACCGAGTCACGGGTTAACCGGAGGTATTCTCGACTGGTGCTAACAGGGCAATGCACGTTTCCAGACTCGTTTTGCTCGGCGAGTGCATTGGCGATTTGTCACCAGCTGAGGCACTTAGGTGCTCGTCGTAGTCTGGATATGGGCGTGACCCAGCCGCTTCTGCACATAGGCCGCATCCCATCCAGATCGCAGCAACTCAGTTGCATGCGTATGCCGGAACATGTGTGGCGTTATATGCAGCCCCGTTCGCCTTCCGAGCGCGCGGAACAGGTCGATCACGGTCGCATAGTTCATCGGAGCCCCGATGCGGCCGCCCCACCAGTTCACGAAGACATAGTCGTGCGAAGCTTCTCGGCACTCGTGTACCAGGTAGTCTGCATACAGCGCCATCGCCTCCTTGGAGACGTGGACGACGTAGGCGGTGCGCGACTTTGCGCGTGCCCCATTCAGATTGATGCGCGGGACGATTTCGATCTCCCCATCGAACGAACGGATATCCGCGTGTCGCAGGCCAAGCACCTGGCCGATGCGCATCCCGCTTTCATACAGCAGGCACAGCAGCAAGCGATCCCGAAGATGGATGCAGGCATCCAGCAGCCGCTGAACGTCGGCGGCTATAAGAACCTTGGGCAGCAGCTTCGTTGTTCGCACACGCATCACAGCTTGTCGCAGAGATTGTGTCCGGTTGACGTGGTGAAGGAACGGTTTGTAGGGACTCTTTGCCCCGAAGCGGCGTGAACGGCTGATCTCAGTCTCTACACCCAGCCTGTCCTGATACTCATAGAACGATCCCACTGCCGCCAGCACTACGTTGATTGTTGAGTCAGAACGCGGCTCCTGGGCCTTCCTCGATGACAGACGTAGCCAGCCCACGAACGTAGCCAGATCGGTCAGAGCCAGTTTCTTCCAGTCGCGACGCGCGTCTATCAGGAACTCGTGGAAGAGCAGAAGATGATGAGCATAGGCTCTGACCGTGTTCGGTGACCGCCTGAGATGGTGAAGATACAGCAGGTAGTCATTGGCTTCTGTAATGGGTCGTCCGTTTGCGTCGAGGACGATCCAACTGCGCTCATGGCTATCTGCCATGATGATTCGTTGCACTTTGATCACATCTGCCCCCAGAGGTTGGGCGCCAGCCCGCATTGGCGCAGTTCGCTACCTGCGCCGAACATGATGCCGAAGCCTAAGGGCACATTCTGGGCAGCGTAGCGTTCCTGCGAGATCGGACCTGCATAACTTCCGTTGAGCTTTAGTTTCGTGGCGAGTGCGTTTGGCATGGACGCAGATGCGCTTTCGGGCTCTTTGGTGAACGACGCATAGGCGGAATAAAGAAGGACAACACCAAAAACGATCGCAATCCAGTGGCTGGAGAGTTTGGTGGTGAGATATGCGCCTAGGAGGGCACCTGCGGTTGTCGCAACTTCGAGAAACATCCCGATGCGAATGTTCGAGAGTCCTTCGCGGACATAAGCTACGGCTGCTCCGGAAGACGTTGCGATGACCGACACGAGAGAGACTCCGATCGCGTAACGAATGTCGACATTAAAGAGCAGAACAAGAGCAGGTACGATGACGCCGCCGCCACCTAGGCCGGTGAGTGCTCCGAGTAGTCCGGCAAAGATTGACGTTCCGAAGAGCAGGCTACTGAACTCTATGAGGTTCATGGGCGCTTTCCTCGAAGAGTCTTGTTTCTTGGAAGCCCCGTGGACGGCGGTGACACCGAACGTAGGAGTGCCAGTAGGTCGCGGACCGGACCGGCGGTTATGGGACCACCCAACATGGCTATGCTGAATTGCCGTTTGATCGGGCCATTCTCAAGAGGGATAACGACCACACTGTTTGCCTGTAGGGCCTTTCCCAGAGCCATCGTGGGAACAAAACCAATTCCCAGACCCGCTTCGACGGCAGAAAGGATAGCCTCGGTTGAGTTCATATCAACCGTGGTGCGCAACTGTTGACTCAGGACACCATTTTTTTCCAGGTACTCTTCGACAAATCTACGCATCCCCGATCCAGACTCCCGTAGAAGAATTGGTTCTTGCACAATCTCTGGGGCGCGCAGTATCGTCTTCTTTGACCAACGATGATTCGGCGGGAGGATGAGGCAGAGTTCATCCTTCATGAATGGCTCGATCTTGAAATCGGGACGATGGGCAGGGGCTTCAATCAGCCCGAGGGATACCTGGTGATTGGCCAGGGCGTTCAGCACTTCGATGGTGCTTCCGCTGACTATATGGATCCGTAATTTTGGCCAATCACGCAGGATCTGGGGAAGCAGCGTGGGTAAAACGTAAACCGCTATGGTGTGGGAAGCTCCGATGTTGAGTTCAGCACCTTCCTGAACACCATAGGGCGCGAGCGCAGCCACCGCTTCATTCGTAAGCGTTTCAATCTGACGAACATACCCCAAGAGCGTCGTACCGGCAGGCGTCAGTTTTGCGTTACGGCCGATGCGATCGAATAGAGCGATGCCTAGTCCCTCTTCAAGAGTGCGCACTTGTGACGTTACCGCGGGCTGCGATAAATGGAGTTCCTCAGCCGCCTTGCTGAAACTGAGTGTGTCGGCGACCACGCGGAAAACATGCAGCTTGAAGTTTTCGATCATGGTTGCACTCCTGTTTGAAAGTTAATGGTTGAAATGGCGAAGTTATATTGCGCCCTTGCGTTCGCATCGCCAATGGCAGCCTGCGTTTGCTGCAATTCAGCTTGACTCAACTCGACAATAGAACTCAGTCCGAGGTCATAGCGCGTTTTGGCAAGATCTAACGCGGTGTTCGCTTCCTTGAGGAGTTGTCCGGCGACGGTTACCCGTTGTAGCGCCGTGTTGGCGTTGAGCCACGCGGTCCGCACATCTCGGACGACCTGGTCCCGAAGCGCCCGTGTCTGCTCAGAAGCTGCTTGAGCTTGTAGTGAGGCCTCGGAAGCTTGCGCCGTCAGGCGAAAGCCATTGAAGATGGGCACGCTTACATTTGCGCCTACCGCCCCGTACCAATTGCTGGTGAAATACTGGGCCGACCCCGTAGGGGTTCCTCCGACGACGCCAAGGGCGCTGATTGTCGGTAGTAATTGGTCATGTTGAGCCTTGCTAAACTTTTGGGCAGCTTGTTCACTGTAGCGCAGGGACTGTAGATCGGGCCGATTTTGAATGGCCTCCGCGATCAAAGAATCAGGGTCAGGGGGAAGCGGCGGTAACGTATCAGAATCGTCGACGAGTTGATAGTCGATCTCTCTGTCGTAACCCAACACCGCGCTCAACGCAGCTTTCGCCGCGTCGAGGTTATTCTGTGCGTCCAACTGCAGAAGCCTAGACTGCGAGAGGTTAACTTGGGCAAAGCTCAGATCGAGGTCAGACTTTAGCTTTGATGATGTCAGAGCTGCAACTTGGTCAGTGACGCTCTGCCTTGACGCGACGGTTTGCAACGCTACTTTCAGTGTCTGTTGAGCTTCGAGGACTTGAAAAAATACCTGGTCCGTTGCTAGGACAATGTCTTCCCGGCTTGCCTCTGCATCTGCTATACGTGCTTTCTCCTGCAGCTTTGCCGATGCGACAAGATTAGACGTATGTCCGAAGTCGGTGATCAGTTGACTAAGGGAGACGCCGCCGCCAGAGTGAGTGAGAAGCCTGGATGCAGTGAGCGAACCACTCGAAAGTCGGCTCCCATCATTCGCCTCAACCGCGGTGACGTTCCCATTCAAATTGGGGAGTTCGTCCGCACGTCTCTCCCTCACGGCTTCATGTTGCACTTTCGCGATGAGTTGGCTGATGTGGATGTGTGGGTTGTTGGTCAGCGCGATTGTCTCGGCCTGTTGACGCGTGAGAGTTGCTGGGACTCCACCGGACTGCGGCGGCGGAGGGGTTGGCGCTGATAGCGTCGTGCTGTTCTGTCCGTATGCTAAGAAAAGAGGCTGAGCCTGAAGTGGTGCATTGGGTAGCTGGTAAGAATTGGTTTGAGCTCCTAACTCTAACGAAGCTAAAAAGACAACTGCGGGGATAGACAGAACCTCTCTCATATGTGATCGCACGGCTACACCTCCTCCGCAGTTGTTGCGTGGTCTGCCTTGTGATGGATGAGCAGGTAAGCCGTGGGCACTAGAAAGACAGTCACGATGCCGGATACGGTCAGACCGCCAAGGATCGCGCGAGCGAGCGGAGCATACTGTTCGCTACCGGGTTCGATTGCCAATGCCATCGGGATAAGACCGAGCACCGTAGCAAGAGTCGTCATCATGATCGGGCGAAGACGGACCTTGCAGGCTTCAGTCAAGGCTTCCTTCAACTCCCTGCCTTCGCGTCGCAATGTACCAACGAATTCAACGATCAAAATGCTGTCGGATACGACGATGCCGGTCATCATGACAACACCCATCAAAGACATAACGTTTAGCGATGTCCCAGTAACCAAGAGGAAGATAAGGACTCCGGATAGACCTGGTGGCACCGCCAGCAAAATGACAAATGGATCAGAAAAGGATGCAAATTGCGCCATGAGAATCAGGTAGACGAGGACCACGGCCAAAATGAGTCCAATACTAAAGCTGGAGAATGAGCTATCCATGTCCCTCACAGATCCACGCACCTTGACTGTGATTCCCTCGAGCTTTTGAATCTGACCAACGATCTTCCCGACCTCACTGTTGACTCGGCTGAGGTCTTCCTTCTTTGGCATCACGTAGATGTCGAATTCTCGACGCAGTTGATAGTGATCGACTTCTGTTGGCGTGTTGATATCTTTAACATCTGCAACAGACTGCAATGGAGTCGTATTGGGATTGCCGGGTGAACGAAGGGGGATTTGTCTGAAATCCGTCATCGTTTGAATCTGCTTTAGGGGGTATTGCACCGTCAGCATATAGTTATTTCCGGTCTTGGGGTCAATCCAATAACTCGGTGCAATCTGTCCGTTTGAAGTCAGCGCCGTAATGACGTTATCCACTACGTTCTCGGGGGTTATCCCGAGTAACCCAGCCTGCTCACGATTGATATTCAGTTCCAACCCCGGATAATCAAGGTCTTGTGGGATGAGCACGTCATTCACGGAACCTAATTTTTTAAGCTTCGCCGCAATCGATTGTGCGATGTCAAAAGCTTGCTGCAGATCGTTGCCGCCAATCTGAATGTCAATTGGGGCTGGTTTGCCTTGGTTGACGACAGAATCAACCAGGCCGCCGGCTTGGAAATAGGTCTGGACATCTGGAAAGTCCCGAGTAAGTCGCTCGCGCGCTTTCTGCATGTATGCGTAGCTGCCCGTCTTATGGTCTTCCTTGAGGCTCACCTGGATAAAAGCTGTGTTCATCGCCGCGTTGGAGGTATAAATCGCCGACAGGTCCGGAGTAATCCCGATATTCGAGACGATCATGTTGAGATCATCGGGGGCTACAACTTCTCGAATGTCCTGTTCCATCTTGGCGATGTAGTCATCGGTGACCTCAATTCTGGTGCCTGCCGGTACTTTTACATCGACGACAAATTGTCCGGGATCAGTTCGAGGAAAAAAGGCCTTTCCCAAAAGCGGGTACAGCGCAAAGCTGCAAACGACGAACAGGCTAAAGATCGAGACAACGAGAACAGGACGGTCCAGACATATCGCGATGGCGCCTTCATATTTCGTCTGTACCTTGTGAAAGCCTAGGTTGAACTTGTCGATGACGACATGGAAAACTCGAAATGCTCTTTTCTCTCTACCCGGAGAATGGGAGGTTTCTTCAGCCTCCGGAACTCCATGATGCATATGGCACGGATCAACCTCGATAAACTTCGCACAAAACAACGGCACGACCGTCATCGCAACCACGTACGAAGAGAAAAGTGCGATCACAACCGCGAGGGCAAGCGCTGTGAAAAGGTATTTGCTTACGCCATAGAGCAGTACGACTGGAAAGAAGACAATGCAGGTGCTGAATGTTGCAGCGAGAACAGCAAGTTGTACCTCCTTGCCTCCACGTTCCGCAGCAACCACCGGGGGTTCGCCCATCTCCATATGGCGGAAGATGTTCTCGAGCACGACCACGGAATTGTCGATTAGACGAGATAACGCCAGCGCCAATCCGCCTAGGACCATCGTGTTGATTGAGCTGCCACCCAGATTCAGGCCCAGGAAAGTCGCTAGGCACGATATGGGAATCGACAGGAGCACCGCAATCGTGGCTCGCACATTGCCGAGAAACAGCAGAATCATAACTGCGGTTAAGCAGAGGCCGATGGTCCCTTCGTTGATTACGTTCTTAACAGCAATCTTGACGAAGACGGACTGGTCAAAGACCACGTTGGTCTTTAACACCTTCGGAATATCGAGTAAATTGCGGACGGCCTCCTTGATGCCGTTTACAATCGTGATGGTATTCGAGTTGCCGCCCTGCTTTAGGATGGGAATGTAGACGGAGTGCTGACCATCAACTCGAACGATGTTTGTTTGAAGCGCTCCACTATCTTTTGCGTGCCCGATATCTCGGACCATTACTGAGGTGTGGTTCACACTTTTCAACGGCAGATCGTTGATTTGGTCAACAATTGGTACCTGACTGTTTGCATAGATGTTGTAGTCCTTCATGCCAATGCGAACGTCACCCGCGGGAAGAATCAGGTTGGATTTGTTGAGAGCGTCCACCACATCCATCACGCTCATCTCATGAGCCTCGAGCTTGATGGGATCGATATAGACCATGATCTGTCGATAACGACCGCCATATGGCTGAGGAACTGACGCACCGGGAACGTTAGCAATTTGATTGCGCACGGCAAACTGCGCCAAGTCTTTCAATTGAGTTTCGTTCAAACCCTCCCCTTTGAGGGTGACGAGACAGACCGGCAGATTCGCTGCATCGAACTTTAGAACCACGGGAGGCAGGGTTCCGGGGGGCAGGCGGCGAAGGTTCGCCATCGCAAGATTAGAAATATTGCTTACGGCGGCGTTGGCGTCTGTCCCCGGCTGGAAGTAAATTTTGATGAGGCTGACACCCGTGAGAGAACGGGATTCGATATGGTCGATCCCACTCCCGAGCGTGAAGAAGCGTTCATAACTATCCGTGATATCCGATTCAATCTGCTCCGGAGGCATCCCCGAATAGAAGGTCGCGACAACGACTACAGGGATATTGACTTCAGGGAAGAGATCAACGGGCATGCGTGTGACGGTGGTGATTCCAACCACAATCACAAACAGACACATCATCAAGACGAAAAAGGGATATTTGATCGCGAAGGAAGACATTACTGGTCATCCTCCTGATCCGGCATTGAGATCTCAAATGGTTTGGGTTGAACGACCTGCCCCACTTCGTAGTTTGACTGGCCGGATACAATCACCGATTGGTTTTCAGAAAGGCCTTTGGTAATTTCGGCTCGATTGGGCCCCTCGATACCGACGACTACGGGAACCTTGACTATCCTGTTCTGACTGTCGACCACAAGAACATATGAACTCCCGGCTTGTCTCACAACCGCTCCCGCTGGGACGATCAGAGTATTGCTCTTATGCTGAAGGGTGATCGTAGTCTCCGCGTACATTCCGGAGGTAAGGGACAGGTCAGGATTCGGAACGTCAACTTCGGCCAACATGGTCCTAGTCGAGGTATTCAGTT
Source organism: uncultured Acidobacteriaceae bacterium (assembly GCA_963841335.1). GTDB lineage: Bacteria > Acidobacteriota > Terriglobia > Terriglobales > Acidobacteriaceae > Edaphobacter. The sequence goes on from CAWJCF010000002.1 coordinate 1,713,583, forward strand.
CACGAGTAAACCGGATCACCTTTCCGGTAAATGTTCTTCCCGTCGCCTTGACTCTGATTTGCATTTCGCCGCCGATATGGATGTAGGGCACATCTTCCTCGGGAACAGGCATGCGAAGGCGCAAGAGGTCGCTCTGGGCCACTCTCACCACAGGCTCTGATTGCGTCTCCGAAGCGGTGCCGGCTTGAATCAGGGAGCCTACGTCGGCATAACGCATCGTGACGACTCCCGTGAAAGGAGCGGTCACGATCGAGTAGTCCTCTAACGATTGAACGCGCTGATTGTCGGCCTTTGAGACCGCGAGTTGACCCTCTGTCGCTTCGAGTGCCGATTTAGCGACGTTGATCTTCGCCTCTGCGTCTTGATCTTTTGCGCGAGCGTCGTCGAGCTCCTGCTCTGCAATGAGACCGGGCCGGCGTTTTGCTGCTTCGGCCAAGCGTGTATAAGCAGCATGAACCGCGACATAATCCGCTTGAGCATAGGCGACTTCACTCTGAGCTCGAGTAATTTCCGATTGGCTATGTTGGATCTGTGCCTTCGACGCAGCGACCTGGGCATTGAGTTCGGGGACTTCGAGAACGGCCAGCACCTCGCCGTTCTTGACTCGATCCCCTATATCAACGTTGATGCGCCGAATATAACCCGACACTTTGGCGTGAAGATCGACCTCCTGGTACGGCTGGAACTCACCCGCTACGGCCAGCGTACTGGACAGGTCACCCCGCGTTACTAGAGCGACCGATGCCGTGGGGACGGGGGCTTTTTCTTGTCGGCTGTCTCGGCACCCTGTGAAAAGAGGGCAGGAAAGCGCAGTCAGAAGCGCAGCCCTAAAGACGATCGATCGAGATCGTATAGACATGTTGAATCACCTTCATCGGATTTATGGCTAAGGATTCTGCCCAACATATTGGGCCGCTCAGAGGGGAGCGTCAGGGGATCATTGGAGATCCGACAGAGAGCTTAGTTGTATCGGAGCCATACGGGAGGGGGGCGAAACGCGAAAACCGTGGAAAGAAAATCATCACAACGCCTCACGCCAACATTGGAGGCGAGCAGTGTCCTCATAGTCTGAATCGAAAATGCGCTGAAGTAAGCCGCCGCGATCAGAAATACGGCAACGACAACCACCGAAAACTGGGGTGCTTTTGTGGAGAACCGCTCCAGTCCTTGGGCAGCAGGCGGACGCTCCTTCTGAGAGAGCAGTTTTGCTTGCGCCATGTGAGTGGACGGACTACCGGGAAGGTCATAGAGCGACAGTTTGTAACCCAAACCCCAAAAAAATACGGCGAGTCCTAACAGGACCGCGGCCAGCGCCATAAGTTCGGAGAAATTGCGTCTTGTAACTCTAGGGTTCATAGGGTGTAGCAACTTCATCGGTCATAGCGGCTTCACTATTGGATGCAAATTCCGGCCACGAGATCATTATTGATGAAGACTTAAGTTCATGGCAAACAAATTTTCTTATGGAAGATAGCTAAATCAATTGGCTCCGCGCCTTACCTGAACCGTCCCGAGACCAGACGATGACAGGAACGTAGGTGACCTTCCGATTGATTACACCGCTTCTGCTCGACAGCGGAAGCTAAGGATGGTTACGGTCCAAGCGGGGCCGGTGTTGAAGGAGGTTTCTGCGGCTGAGGTATCAACTTCGGCTCTGGGGTAGGGGCCTCTCGCGCATTGTCGATTGCCTTGCGATCCAGTTCGACGGTGCCGATGCGTCCATTGCCAGCCGTTTGAACCACAACGCGTACGCATTGCGTTTTGCGGGGAATCCGTATTGTCATCGGCAAGCGTGTCCCGGTTCTAGCCAGCCGAGTTGCATCTTGGTCATTCGCGGTGACCGTGAGGCTCTCGACCTTTGACGCGAGAAAGTCCCTGTTCCCACTTAAACTAGCTGCTGCCAATAACAGATCCAGACTGCTCTTTCCATCGTCCCCTGGCTGCCAGTCGACTTTGTGCGGCCGTTGGGCAGCCGGACAGAGTTGGTTCGTTTTCGTGAAAACCGAGGGGTCGCAATTCTTGATTTGCAGAAGGCGAAGAAGCCGACAATGCGAATGATCGAGAACTTGTTCGAACCGGGTTCCACGGAGCCGCTCGGCGAGACGGCATTCCTAATGGTCACCGAGCCTTACAACCCTTTTGTTCGCGCGGTTGCGCGGGACTATCAGGTTGTTGATATCTCGACGCCCTCAGAGCCGGTAGTGCTGGCAACGGTTAAACAGGTAAAACACAAAGTGGTGAACGGCAATACCGGAACAACGTTTCTGCTGGGCAGCGAGGGACTGACCGTGATCCGTCGCACGTCCGTCGAAAATGACTACAAAGTCCACCTAATGCAGCAAGCTTCGAATTGACTGCAGGAGTTGACTCAGCGACAAGAGCCGCATTCGGATCTGCATACGAGCGGGTTGATCCGAGCAGAACGATCCGGGTGCCTCTTCAGTCCCACTCGATAACGTAAGCGGAGGCGTTGTCGAGTGGCTGTAGTTGCGCACCTGCTTGCGCGGCCAAGTAGCCTCTATGCACATAGTTCAAAAACCTTTTAGTAATTACGGAGCGTCTTCTACAGAATGCACTTGAAATCCTTTCGTCTCAGAGCTGAAGTACCGCCGCCTCATCCAGAACGCCACATTGACTAGCCCAATGAGTGTCGGAACTTCGATCAGTGGCCCGACGACGCCAACGAACGCCTCGCCGGATTTCAATCCGAAGACGGCCACTGCCACCGCTATCGCCAGCTCGAAATTGTTGCCCGCAGCTGTGAAGGAAAGCGTTGCGGATTGTGCGTAGTCCGCGCCCAGCTTCTTACCCATCAAAAAGCTGACCAGGAACATGATGAGGAAATAGATGACGAGCGGGATCGCTATCCTGACCACATCCAGCGGAAATCGCACGATCAAATCCCCCTTGAGGGAAAACATGACGAGAATTGTGAACAGCAGCGCGACGAGGGTCAGAGGGCTGATGCGCGGAATAAATCGGGTCCGGTACCACTCCTCTCCCTTTGCACGGATGAGCAGGTAACGAGTGATGAAGCCAGCGACAAATGGAACACCCAGGTAAAGGCCGACGCTCTTCGCGATCTGGCCGATCCCGATGGGGACAATGCTTCCCTCCAGCCCGAACCATTTCGGGAGGACCGTCAGGAAGACCCAGGCATAGAGGCTGTAGAAGAGCACCTGAAAGACACTGTTGATGGCAACGAGTCCAGCAACGTAATCGGTGTCGCCTTCCGCGAGTTCATTCCAGACCAGCACCATTGCGATGCAGCGGGCAATGCCGATCAGGATCAGCCCGCGCATATAGGCGGGCTCGCCCCGGAGGAACACTATAGCGAGGACGAACATCAGCACCGGGCCAATAAGCCAGTTCTGCACGAGTGACAGCCCGAGAACCCGCTTGTTGCGGAATACCTCTCCCAGCTTTTCGTACCGCACCTTCGCCAAAGGCGGAAACATCATAATGATGAGGCCGATAGCGATGGGGATGTTTGTTGTCCCAGTCTGAAAGTGGTTGACGAAACCAGCAGTCGATGGAATGAAGTGGCCGACGGCAACGCCAATCGCCATAGCAAGAAATATCCAGAGCGTCAGAAATCTGTCGAGAAACGAAAGCTTCTTTCGGGCGGCAGGAGCACAGACGCGGCCTTCGGTGAGCGGAGCGGCAGACATTAGCCGGCCTCGCAGGACGGTTCTTGGATTGTTGTGGGTAATGGAGCGCCATCGAGCAGGGCATACTTCGCCGGAGAGCAACACGCTTTTGTCAGCCGCGACCTGTCGGCCTGCATTGTCTTTTCTTTTTTCAACCAGCCGAGCGTCTGCCGCAGGATCTGTGCCGCTCCGATATGGGGAGGCATGACGATCCGATAGTGCATCCATTTTCCCTCCCGTCGCCCCACGACGATACCTGCGCTGCGGAGGTAAGCCAGGTGACGTGAGATCTTCGGTTGAGGGCCGCCAAGAATCTCAACAAAATAGCAAACACAAATCTCTTGGTCGCCAATGAGATTCAGTATCCGGAGCCGAGTGTTATCCCCGAGAGTCTGAAAGAACCGCTCCATGTTGAAGGTCTGCTTCGCTGTCATATATTTATATATACGCCTTGACGTATGCGAATGCAATACATATAGTCGCCTAAGCGAATGTTTGGAGGCGATATGTCAGAGCAGCTATTGGATTCGGTGAAGTCGAAGTACAGCGCGGTTGCGGAGAGCACACTATCGAGCGACCACTCGGGCGTGAAGGCGGTTGCAGAGGCGTTTGGTTACAGCGCTGAAGAGCTCACTTCAATTCCGGCAGGAGCTAACATGGGCCTCTCCTGCGGCAATCCCACAGCTACAGCCCATCTGAGAGCCGGAGAGGTTGTGGTCGATCTTGGCTCAGGCGGCGGATTGGACGTATTCCTCGCGTCGAAGATGGTTGGGCCAGAGGGTCGCGCGATCGGCATCGATATGACCACTGCAATGATCGAGCGCTCGCGTGAAAACGCTCGGCAGGGCGGCTACACCAATGTGGAGTTCTACCAGTCCACCATCGACCAGATTCCGCTCCCAGATGCTTCGGTCGATTGCGTCATTTCGAACTGCGTCGTGAACCTGGCGCCAGACAAGCCCGCTGTCTTCCGCGAGATCGCGCGCGTCCTGAAGCCCGGCGGCCGGGTCGCCCTCAGTGATATTGCGCTGAAGCACGAGCTACCGGAAACCGTTGCTCAAAGCATGGCGGCGTACATCGGATGCATCGCTGGAGCGATTCTCATAGACGACTACCGCGCGGGGTTGCTCGCAGCAGGATTTCAGCACGTTGAGATCGTGGATAGCGGGGCTGATCTCAATGCCTATTCCAATGTCGAGAATCAGGCTGGATGCTGCTCCCCCTCGATGGGCACCGCCTCCGGTCTAACAGTGCTCTCAGAGTCTTGCTGCTCGACAGACTCGCACACCAATCTGCATCAGGATCTGACGGCTCTCTTGTCTGAATACGATGTGAATACGGCCGCGGCCAGCGTCAAGGTGTATGCCGTAAAGCCGGTCAAGAGCGCTCACACGGCTTGCTGTGGCCCGAGCTGCTGCGCCCCAACGGCCGCACTGTGACCGCTGGTCACCGAAAGGAATTTGAACAATGCCACACTACAACGTCTTGTTCCTCTGCACAGGAAATTCCGCACGTTCGATCATGGCCGAGGCAATCATGAACCGGAAAGGGATGCCGACCTTCACCGCTTATAGTGCCGGAAGTCACCATTCCGGTTCGGTGCGTCCCGAGGCCCTCAGCCAGATCGAGAACGCGGGTTTGAGCACTGAGAACTTCCGGAGCAAGTCCTGGGACGAGTTCTCTAAGCCGGATTCCCCCTCGCTTGATTTCGTCTTCACAGTCTGTGATAACGCAGCGAACGAGGTCTGTCCTTTGTGGCCTGGTCAGCCCATGACAACGCATTGGGGAATCCCCGACCCCGCCGCCGTCCAAGGAACGCCAGAAGAGATCGAGCATGCTTTTAGTCAGGCTTTCACCATGCTCGACCGACGCATCAGCCTGTTTCTCTGTCTTCCACTTGCGACGCTCGATACGTTCTCTTTGCAGAAGGAGATCGACAACATTGGGAAGCGGTAGACGTTCGGCAATGCGATTCCACACTCAACATGATTACAACCAGGAGACATGATGCTTAAGGTAATTTTCGCGTGCGTCCACAATGCTGGCCGCTCACAAATGGCCGCTGCTTTCTTCAACCAGCTTGCTGACAGAACTAAGGCTGAAGCTGTCTCGGCAGGCACCGAGCCAGGATTGCGAGTGCATCCAGAGGTTCTTGCCGCCATGCAGGAGACTGGCATTGATCTCAGCGCCGCCACACCACAAAAGCTAACCCAAGAGCTTGCAAACGATGCGGCCCTGCTCATCACTATGGGTTGCGGCGACAAATGCCCCTTTGTTCCGGGCCTTCGCCGAGATGACTGGCCATTACCCGACCCGAAAGGCCGTCCCATGGATGAGATTCGCGCGGTGCGCGACAATATCAAGGTTCGTGTTGCAGACCTCATTCGGGCAGAAGGATTGAAGTAAGAGGCAGCGTGACTGTTTGCTCGGCTGCGACAGACGACGATCATGCAGTCACTTTCCAGCTCTCGTAGGGCCGGTCTTATTCCGCTCGATCGCTCCTTCGCAGTTGGATACTCAGTATTCGGGTCGACCAGCCGGAACAGGCGCTCTCGGCTTGTTTCCGCGAAGACTGGAGCGGATCGAGGCTGCCACCACGCCGGAATCGCCCCGTTTTCTCTCATGTGGCGACTCGATTCGGTGCCTATCCACCGCCAAGCTTACCAAGTCCTATTCCAATGACGTAGGTGACCACTCCTTCGAGAGCTCCAATCCAGGTCATCTCAAACCCACTTGCCCACCAAGAGCGAATGGTGATGAGAGACTTTGCCGCACCCACAGCAAAATGTGCAATCAGGGAGACGACTGCTGCAACAATCACAGCCCGAATGCCGGTCATAAAGAAGAATGGGAGGATCGGGATGAACGCGCCGACAGCCGTTGAAATTGCCCCGGACACGGCAGAGACCAATGGTTTACTCAACCCTTCTTCCGTTGTGTTGAGTCGTTCTCTAGCAAGAGCTTTGATCAAGTGGTTCTTGTCTTTCGCAAGGTGTTCGACGAACCGCTCAGCGTCTTCTTCAGGAAGTCCGCGGATCTGGTAACTAAGGGACAGGACCTCTCGGGCCTCTGCCTCGTTGTCTTCGACGGCTTCCCGCTCTCGGGCGAACTCCGCTTCGTAAATCTCTCGCTCGCTCTTCGCGGCAAGATATGCCCCAGAACCCATCGATAATGCGCTCGCGACCATCCCGGCCATGCCGGCGATCAGAACAAAGTGACTATTTCCCAAGGTCGCGCCAGACACACCGGATACGATACCGAAGATCGAACCAAGTCCATCATTGATTCCGTAGATCGCGTCGCCTACCCATCCCGCAGCCTGCGAATGCCCTTTCTCGCGGGCGGCGACCAATTCGTCAAGAGCTGCCTGGGCCTGCTCAGGCGGCAATGCGGGCAGAGCACCTCGCGCCCTTATCAAATTGCTGAGCGTGAGGTAATGTTCGCGCTCGTCGGCGATCACCTCTTCGAGGATAGCAATGCTCGGCTCGTCACCAAGCTCTTTGATTTGCTTACCGTACTTTGCAATATCCCGTCCTTCATCGATTTCCAGCCGACGAAGCGCCAGGTCTGGTCCACCGACGCGGTTCGCCAGCGAATCCGCTTGCCCATTCGGATTCCCGCTGAACTGTGGCTCTGCCCCACCGAGTTCCTTGATGCGTTCTGCCCAAAGATCGGCGTGATGCTTCTCAGCCATCGCCAGACCTCGCAGCGCATTCCGACGATGCGGGTCCGCCTCACTTTTAGAGAGAGCGGTATAGGTGTGGAAGCCCTCCATTTCCGCTTGCCAGTTCGAACCCAAGGCGGCGAGAATGTTTTTGTTGTCGGAAGCTGCCATGCTATTCTCCATGCCGGGCGTGGGATTCTCGGAATCATCCTGTCTTTTCAGGACAAACTGCCAACGTCTTGAGGGTATTTCCTATTCACGCCGCCACGGGTGGGCATTGAGGTTGCGTGACAGCATCAACTTAAGCGTCCATTTGTCGGAAGCCCCAGTCAACCCGTACCCGACACCGGTCTCAATGTTCAAACCGAGAAACTTGCTGCCTGAGTAATCCGTAGTCGCCCAGACCTCGTGAAATTGCTTGGAAAGTGGTAAGAACCGGTGCAGCGGGCCGAAACCGTCATACTCTTCCGCGGCAACGGCCCACCTGTCGTTGAAGTTGTACGCCACTCTCCCCGAGGGGTTGTACTGCAGGTTTCCAAGTCCGCCGGAATAATCCGTGTCGAGAATCGGGTTGTAGATGAAATCCCATGGATGCAAGTGCAGCCCCACGATGGGCCTGATCTCGGAGGTAATCGTCCTGGACTCCCAGTAGCTGTGATTGACGCTAAACTCAAAATTGGCCGCATAGAAGAAATTTGCGATCATGAGCGTTGGGTCGCGCGAATAGTTCGCGAATCTTGAAGCCGTCGATCGTCGAGCCATAGTTCGAAGAATAGGGCGAGGTTACGGGCATATAAAGTCCTTGCTCGAACCACGGCGTAACGCCGTATGCCCATTCGGCAGTGACCTGATACGAATGATTGGCGATGATCGCCCCAGGATAGTCGGGCACAGTCCGTCCCTTAGGCGTGAAGTTGTTGTGGATCATCAGATTGAATATTCCCGGCGGCGCAATCTCTCCGTCGTAGACCTGGATCTCGTCGGTTTGCGCAAAAGCCAGCACCGGCATTGAGATGAGACAAAGAGTGGCCAATCCAATCGCACGCATAAACATTTTTTTCGAGAATCTCCTTAGTTTGAGATCTCTCCGACGAGATTGAGATCAATCGCTACGTCATTCTCTGCCTTCCAGATCAGGAAGCTCGGGTTCTTGAGACCCCACTGCACATAGGGAACGACGAATTGCGCTTTCGCAGTTGCCTTCATTCCATCCACATGAATCTGCATCGGAATCGTTAGATCGTGAGCAGTGCCAAGCAGCGTGAACACTCCGCTCACCTGAATAGTCGAGTCGCCTGAACCAGCAATCATTCCGTTGTACGTTTTAGGTGCGAAAGAGACGGTGGCGAACTGGTCCACCTTGAGAACGTCTTTGTTCATCTTCTTATCGCGGCTATCGTTTCCCGTCTTGCCACTGCCTGCTGCGACGATGACGATCCCCGATATATGGGAGGCGGTTCGATCGAAATTGATTGATCCGGACTGGACGTGGAAAGTGCCGTTCACGACCTCGTGGGTCGTGTTGAGCTTCACCTTGACCTCGCTGGCATCGGCATTGACGGCGAAAGTCTGATGCTGGGCGAGCGCGGTTTGAGAGAGTGCGACTGCGAGAACAAAGACGGCGAAGGACTTCATTGCATCTCCCCTGGAAGGTCTTAGCTACCGAGAGTTGATTCGGGTGAAGCGTGATTTCAGTTTGAGAACGCCTGTGGAGCAACAGCGGCGGGCTGGGTGACGCGTGTCAGCCTGGCCGTCACGCGCATCGCTCCGGGCCACACTCTGAGACAGAACGGCAGTACCGCGCGCGCAAGTGAGTTGTTCAAGCCATTCGCTGCGAACTCGGCAAGGTACATCTGGGGCAGCATTGCATAGCGCAATTTTGTTTGAAAGACCGTCGCCGGCTCCGCCGCAAGATAGGCGGCCGCCGCACGGCGGGCAGTGTGCAGGGCGATGGAGATACCATCGCCGGTGAACGAAGGGATTACGGCGGCCTGATCTCCGACACAGTAAAGCCCATCCTCGGTTGTGCGGCGGATGTAACCATACGGGATATGAGTGATGGCGATCGGTTTATCGAGCAGTGGCTCAGCACCGTCGAGCCGCATCGCGAGGTGAGGACAGTCCTGCTGCATCTTCGCAATGAGGCTCTCCCAGCGAAGACCCGCCCCTCCGAAATACCGCTGTTTCACCACACAGCAGAAATTCGTAATGCCGTCTTCCACCGGTTGGATACCCCCGTAGCCTCCGGAATAGAGCGTCAACTCGGAGGCATCCCCCAAGTCAGCGGTCTGCGCGGGAGACAGCCGGTAATACATCTTGAAGGCGACCCATTGGTGAGGGTCTTTCGGACGCCCGTGTCCGCGCAGATCGTGCTTTCCCGTAGCGAGAAAGGCCGTTGGAGCTTCATAACTAGTACCGTCGTCGAGCGTTGCCCGCCAGAGGTTGGTGGTCGTGCGACTGAGCGACTGCACACCGCGACCACGCTCGACGCTGACTCCCGCAGCGATCGCCTCGGCGATGAGCGCTGTATCCAGTGCCTTGCGCGTTAGTGAGGCAGCCTGAAAAGGCAACGGAGCCTCCGCGGCCCGCCTAGCCGCGGCGAGGCGAACGTAGTCGATCGGCACCGCGCCAAGCGTGGCCACGTCGATACCAAGTGCATGAAGGTCCTCAAGAGCTTCTCCGCTTAGAAACTCTCCGCAGACTTTATGGCGCGGAGTCGGCTCGCGTTCGATCAGGGTGACGCTTCGTCCCTTTCGAGCGAGCGCGATCGAAACCGCACAGCCCGCCACTCCACCACCGACGATCAGTACTTCGTCTTGCAAAGCATTCCCTCCGAACTCGATACATATTCAATCAATTTGTAAAGGACTCCATAGTTCTAGTAGACGTCCAGAAAGCAGTTCGGCACGTCATTCTGTACAAATCGTCATTTTGGCTTTGGAGCGCTGGCTGGATGGAGGCGTCTAAGGTGTTAGAACGGGGTATTCGATTGAGGAGAAACGGTTTCCTAATAGTGGCTCTTTGCGCAATGACTTTGTGCATCGCCGCTGCGGCTGAACCGATTTCAGTGAGACATATCCAACGCCCAATGCATCGGCTAATGATCGCGCGCTCCGAAACAGGAAAAATTATCGCCAGTGGTGAGTTTTCGGAGGTCGTGCAGGGCGATGAAGTGACGATGCGCCTGACTTATAAATTCTTGGATGGCTCGCTTGACGATGAGACGACAACGTACAGACAACAGGACACGTTCAGATTAGTACGCAATCATCACATAGAGCGGGGACCGTTCTTTGTGAAGCCCGTCGACTTTACGGTTGAGGCTGCTACTGGAATAGTGACCAGCCGCACAGCGGATAAGAATGGCAACATACACGTCGAGACCCACCACATTGACCTGCCCGATGATCTGGCGAATGGATTCGTTGGAACCTTGCTGCTGAACGTGCCGCAAAATACGACGCCGTTTCGCGTGGGGATGCTGGCCCCAGTCGCCGGAGGGCGGTTGATTCAGCTCCTCATCTCCTCGGAGGGCGAGCAGCCGTTTCACACGACAGGACAGACACTCAAGGCGACGGTGTTTCGCATCCATCCGGAGTTGGGCGGCATCGTGGGCGTGATCGCGCGGCTGATCGGCCTGCAGCCCAAAGATGTAATGGTATGGGTTTTGGAAGGTCAGGAGCCTGCCGTGATGAGGATAGTCGGACAGCTAGGTGGTTACGGCCCTCTGGTCAGCTCGGATCTGGAAGGAATCAGCTTCGAGAAATAGGACATTTTGGAAACCCAAATCACAAGGACGAGAGTGGATCGCCTGCATTTATGACGATGCCCTGAAAGTCTCATGGCCTCCTAGCCGACGATCAGTCGCGACGCGTGGTGAGTTCGCGCCAGTTGAGGCCGAGGTCCACGATCAGCAGCGAGGCAAGTGTGAACGCAATCACGCCGACAGCGGATAAGACGTCGCCCAGGTGGCTCCAGTACCGCGGCCAGAGGTTGAGCACGCGGCTGGAGACGAAGGTAAAGGTAACAGCATAGGAGCGCGCCATCCATTGACGGTGCTGTGGGATTTGGCGGTTGCGCGCGGTGATGAAGGCGGCGGTGGTGCAGACCATCCAGGCGGCGGCCTGCATGGAGGTTCCGGGAAGACCCGGACGGCCGGCTGCGAGAGCGATGCCCGTGAAGGAACCAACAAACACGGATACGACGTAGATGCGGCCGAGGATGCGATGGAGTTGGAGGTGGCGCTGGCGGATCCGCGAGGAGAAATTGATGGGGCCGATCAAAAGAGCGAAGATTCCGGCGAGTGTATGAGGGATGAGGAGATGGCGGTCGGCAATGACCTGCAGACGGTAGGCGTGGTACATCGGATAGTCGGTGATGAGGAGAAGCTCTGAGGTAATGAAGACGAAGAGTACGATGAGACCAAGCGAGACCCAGAGAATAGTCTTGAATCTGGAACCGGCGGAGGTGGGCGCTGGCAGAGTGGAAATTGGCATTATTCGCTTCTCAGATGGTTAGACGTGACGAGGTGCGCCATGAGGCCGACGGGGGCGAGAGGCTTCATATCTCTTAGTCTAACGAGACACTTGAGAATCACCGAACTCACTTCCACCGCCCCACGCACAACCGTCCCGGACGCCACTTCTCCACCGTCACCGCCTCTTGCGGGACCTCAGCCGCCGCCAACAGGCGTACCCAATCCTCCTTCCGAAAGGCCCGCCGGAACGACACCGGCCCATCATGCCGCACAAGCCAGTGCCACCGCACCCACCCAAACATCCGACTACTCCATTCCGCCCGTTCCAAATCATTGATAAACCAACCTACCTGCACAGTTGATTCCATCCACCTCAGCATCGCGACGATCTCCTCGTCCTCCAGATGATGTGCCAGCAGCGAGCTCACGACGATATCGACCGGCTTCTTCTGTAGATACTCCAGAGCGTCGCCGGTCACCCACTCGATTCCGAGCTCCTTCGGCGTGGACTCCGCTGCTGCACGCGCCGCATAAGGATTCAAGTCGATCCCCGTCAACTGCACAGCAATGCCCCGTCTCCGTGCCCAGCCTGCAATCTGCCGCAGTAGATCGCCGCCGCCACTGCCCACATCGACGATGTGTACCGGATCACGCAATCCATGCGGCAACCGCTCCAGCCAAGCCAGCGTCGGCCGATAACCCAGCAGCCAACGATTGACTGTTTCCAGACTGCGCAGGCAGTCACGGAAATCCTCATAACTACAGTCACCATCCATCAGCTCCGGCAACTCACGTGGAGAGACCCGCCGACTGAAGTCGATCTGTGCACTAGACCCCATGGAAGCGCATCGTCTCCGCTGTTAACCCTGGCCCAAACGACATCGCACACCCACGCTGCCCCGGGCGCGCTTGCTGCATTATTCGCTGCAACACAAACATCACCGTCGCCGACGACATGTTGCCGAAGCACGATAGCACTTCGCGCGACGCTGCCAGAGCGTCCGTCGGCAGTTCCAGTCCCTTCTCCACAGCATCCAGAATCGACCGTCCACCGGGATGCACCGCCCACAGGTCGATGCCGTCGCGCTCCGCCATCAGTTCGCCCTCATGCAGCGCGCGGCCCAGTTCCCCCGGCACCTGCCCGGAGAGCAACATGTCGAAACCTAGCTCGCGAATCTTCCAGGTAATCAGCCCACGTGTTTCCGGCACCATCACCGCCTTGAAGCTGTGCAGCGCGAGGCCCTGCTCGCGAGCAGTAATTAGGCTCGCCGCCGCGCCATCGGCAAAGACTAGGAAGGAGAGCACCTGCTCCAGCTCCTGCGTTTCCTGGAAGTGCAGCGTACACAGCTCCAGGTTGACCATCAGAACACCCGCCTTCGGATCTGAGCGCACAATGTGCCGCGCCAGCTTCAGTGCATTGATCGCGGCATAGCATCCCATGAATCCAACCATCGTGCGCTCCACGCCCGCCGAAAGCCCGAGGTGGTCGACGATCTCAAAGTCCAGCCCCGGCGCATAGAGCCCCGTGCAGCAGGTCACCAGCACATGCGTAATGCCGGAGCGTTCCTTCTCATTGAGCGCAAGCCGGTCCACGGCCTTCTTCATCAGCACCGGAGCGCTCTGCTCAAACAACTCCATACGGCGCGCCGTGTTGGGAAAGTTGCCTAGCCGGTAAAACTCATGCGCGTAATGGGACGAAAATTGGGCGGAACCTTTCTGCGGATCGAGGAACGAATAGCGATGCGCGATGTCGGCGCGGCTCACCATGCGACGGAAGACCGTGCGTAGCCGCGGGTCGGCGAGCATCTTCTCGGCGAAGACGACGAAGGTGTCATGCACATCGTGCTCTGGTACGGCAGTGGAGATGCGGTTCAGGTAAGCCGTAGTCAAGTGCAATGGGCCCTCAGCCCGGATGATAGGGATTAGATGTCGCGTTTGTGTCTTGGAAAAGCTGGACCACGAAGAGACGACGATCCGGCGACAGTCGACTACTTGAGAGAACAGGTTCCGTATTCTCAATACAACGACTACTCTTTGAGACGAGACCTCTGTCCTTTTGATAGCACTTTGTAGCAAAGGAATAGGATGACGATTTGTTCATGGACGGCGTAATCGGCAGAGATGTTGATGGAATCCATTGGCCGACATGCTAAGTTACACATCAGTAAGCCAAATGTGCGTACGAAGAGTGGGTGAGTTGAGGTCACTGCATTGCGGCTGAGTCTTGATGTGCCAGGAAATCGATACCTAAAAATGACACCCGCTACCAGCCTCAAAACCATACGCCTAATGCACCATTACATTGGCGTGTTCTTCGCACCGACGATCCTCTTTTTCGCCATCACAGGAAGCCTTCAGATGTTCGGCCTGCATGAGACGAGCCGCGGGAGTTCTTACGTTCCTCCCGCCATTCTGGTGCATCTTTCGCAGTTGCATAAGAAAGGAACTCTGTACCTTCCTCCCCGAAAGCCAGCGCCCTCCGCGCCCGCAATGGCTGACGGGCCGAAGGTCGGCGCTCCGAAACCCGATCCTCCCAAATCTCCCGCCCCAACCCCAGCTTCGCCGGCACCCAACCCACTTCCTATGAAGATATTCTTCGCTACGACTGCTCTAGCCCTCGTAATTTCGACCTGCACAGGGCTCTTTATGTCGTGGAAGTATGCCAGGCGCAAGGCCGTGATTGTCGGCGTGCTCCTTGCGGGGATCGTCGGCCCACCGCTCTTGTCGCTTCTTTGATGGCAAGGATGAGATGCCTGGCTCGGCGCGCCATTCATCGCTGAAAAGCTTCATTTTTTTGAGGAATCTGTCCGTGAGGATCGAAAATAAAGCCATGGGCGGTCGAGGCACAATAGGATGGAATGATGCGACTCCTGTTGGTCGAGGATGAACTCGAGATTCAGAGCTTCGTCAAGCAATCGTTGACAGGCGCGGACTACGAAGTCCATACGGCCGAAGACGGCAACGCCGCGGCTCTCCTCGCGGCGAAGCATGTTTATCACGGCATGATCATCGATCTTGGGCTGCCCGACCAGGATGGGATTGACCTCATCCTCCAGTTGCGGAAGTCGGGTGTGACTTGTCCCGTGCTCATCCTTTCGGCAAGACGGTCGGTAGATGACCGCGTGAAAGGCTTGGAACTCGGAGGGGACGATTACCTGACGAAGCCCTTCGCCATCGCCGAATTGCTCGCCAGATTACGTAATCTTCTCCGGCGCAACTCACCGCAGATCGAAGGCGAAACTCGCCTGCGAGTTCGCGATCTGGAACTCGACATGCTCAAGCGAAGAGCGACCCGAGGCGATGAAGTTCTTAACCTTAGTCCACAGGAGTTCGTCTTACTGGAGTACCTTTGCCGCCATGCTGGCAGAGTTGTAACCCGTTCCATGCTATTGACCGAGGTTTGGGGGATGCGGATTCAGCCCGACACGAATGTGGTTGATGTTCACATTTACCGGCTCCGCGGCAAGATTGACACCGAAGGTCGCGAGCCACTGATTAAGACATTGCGAGGTATCGGATATGTTCTCAAAGGCAGCTAATCCAATCATGCGAAGCGCCGCGTGGCGTATCTCGCTCTGGGCAAGCTTCGCGTTTGCCATCGGAGCGATGCTGGTGTTCACGATGCTTCACCGATTTGTTGCTAACGACATCCAGCGGCGAAGCGATGCATGGCTCTCGGGCGAAGTCAAAGTGTTGGGTGACGTGGCCGAACGAACTCCTAAAGACCGTCTCTATCGCCGAGTTGTGGGGGAGGTGGCAGAACTTGCCAGTCGCGAGGTTCCAAACCGTCAGCGATCCAGCAGCAACGAGAACGACGCTGTTTTCTTCCTTCAGGCAGCGGACAGCGGACCGGCTAAACTTTGGGTCGGCTCTGGAGATGGCGCCGCGAACCTCGCTGCCATCCGGTCTACTCGAGTGCTACCTGACGTACCCATCGATGTGCGGGTCCAGGGTTTCAGTATCCCGTTCCGAGTTGCGTCAGTTCGCGTTGAGGATGGCAGCAACATCTATCTCGGTTTATCTGAACGTGACGAACTTCATGTCTTGAGAAATCTTCGTGTGCTGTTTCTCACTCTCTGGGTTGCCATTGTCTTGCTTGGTTTCGTGATCGTGTTTTACGCCACGCGGAAGATGTTAGGCCGCGTCAGCGAAATTACGGAAGCAGCGTCGCGCATTGGCCAATCGGATCTGAGTAGCCGGGTTCCCGACACGAGAGGCGACGACGAGATCGGCCATCTGGCTCGCACCCTGAATCACATGCTCGACAGGATCGAGAGCACAGTACATCAATTACACACCATTACAGACTCCCTCGCACATGACCTAAGAAGCCCCCTCACCGCAATCCGTGGCAAGTTGGAGACGGCTTTGGCCAGCGATGTCAGGGATCACGCAGAGTCAATCGTTTCCGCGATCGACGAACTCGACCGTCTGACTGAATTTCTGAATACTTCGCTCGACGTGGCAGAGGCGAAAGCGGATGCCCTCCGGCTCTCGCGCACCGAGGTGGATCTCGACGCGCTTGTGAGAGGCATGATCGACCTCTACGAGCCTTCGATGAGTGACAAGGGGCTGGGTGTTCAAATTCGAAGCTCGGGCGCAGTCAAAGTGTTCGCCGACCCGGCTCTCCTTCACCGAGTCATCGCCAACTTACTCGACAACGAACTCAAACATCTACCCGCTTCATGCTTGGTCTGTGTCTCGCTTCGAGCAGACGATCACATGGCCACGCTTACAGTGGAAGATAATGGCCCTGGTTTTGATGTGGAGGTTGGTCGTCACCTCTTCGAGCGAAGAGTCAAAGGACGCCTATCTCGCGGGCATGGACTTGGACTTGCTTTCGTTGAAGCGGTTGTCCGTGTTCATGGAGGCAGCGTGACAGCGGTAAATCGTCATGAAGGCGGAGCGCAACTTACAGTCACGCTCCCCCTGTGCGAGGCTCAGAAGCGAGAGGAGCCTCAGGCCTTCGCGTTGCTGAATGGGTAGCACTATGAAGGTCTGGCATAACGTCGGCGCGACCATGGAGATGATCTAATGGGATTTGTAACTCTTGAGCTACTGTTTGTGAAGCAGCAGCTTCCGGCCGCAATGAATCGGGTACGACGAACGTCCCACGCTCCATCAATGCAACCGGATGACAGCTTGCGCCGCCAAGTGAAACCCAAGCCGCAGGACAAACTCCTCGTTCCCTTCATCCTTCTCACCCTCGCCGCGCGTCCCGTCGATTACGACCATGGCGACAACGCCTTCGGTAAAGACGCTCTCACCTCCAATAGCCTCGGCGTCATTGGCTTCATCATTGGAACCGCTGCCGGGCAGCGCAACATTGCCGCTGGCATTGCGGCGCAGCCATCTCGATCTATGAGCGCTGGATCAAACGTGGTCGCGAAGTCACATTCGCTCGCGATACGCGCCTCGTGCTCCAGACCAGGCCTCGCCACTCGATTCTCATTTACCCGATGCGGCCCCACAGCCCTAAACCATTCAAATACATCGTCTCGGATGCACGAGAAGGATTCGTTTCTGAACAGCATAAAGCTGCAGGCCACATTGACAGCAAGACAGTTGATGCTAATTCGGGGTGGGACATTCCATCGACCTGAATTTCGCAGCGGTCATCTGGGTGCTTTGTCTCTCGGAGTCATTTCTCGCAAACTACTGACGACCGAAATGACGATTCGTTCACTAAGAGAACCATGCACGTCGCCCAGAGCTACCATTCATCCAGATGACACGTCGGCTCTTATTTATTGCGTCGCTCCTGCTGACTCCATCCTCCGCAATCTGTCAGAGGCCAGCCATTAGTCTCCCCGCTGGAACACCACTTCCAGTCCAGATTGATGATCATCTCCCGATGCGCGTCGGCCAACCTATCCGCGCCCAGCTCATCTACCCCGTATATGCCAACAACACCATGGTTCTCCCAGCTAAAACCATCGTCAATGGCACCGTGACAGCACTCCGCTCCAATCACTCCCGTCGCGTCAACGCCCGTCTCCGTTGTGATTTCACACCTTTCTATACCCCCATCGTCCGCTTTACCGGCCTCACTCTCGCCGATGGCACGACCCTTCCCATCGCTACCGGCATCGCGACCGACGGAGCCCCCATCTACCGCCTCGTTGCACCCCCACCTCGCAAAGGCGGCTACATCCACCAGCAGTGGGACGACGGCCTCCAGATCTTGCGCGACAAACTTGCTATCATTACGGGCCCCGATAAGACCGACCGCCTCGTCCAGCTTCTCTACAGCCAACTCCCTTATCACCCTCAGCGCATCGATAAGAACACGTCCTGGACTGTCGAAACCTCGGAGCCTATCTCCCTCGTCCCGCAGACAGCCGACGTCGCCGTCGCCGTCGCAGCCTCACAGCCTATCAAGGCCAACCCACCAAGCGACAACACCACACAGACCTGGATCATTCAGGCTTACCTCGGCGACCAGTTAAGCTCTGCCACCTCGAAAAACGGCCAGGAGATCAGGGCGACGGTCGCCGAACCCATCTATAACCCTGACCACACCATCGCGGTGCCCGAAGGCGCCACCATGATTGGGGCTGTCACGCAAGCCAAACAAGCCCGTATGTTCGGTCGCGCCGGGGCCATTCACTTCGACTTCCGCCAACTCGTCTTGCCCACCGGCACGACTCAAAACGTCCAAGCGTCCCTCACCGGAGCCGACTCCAATGCCGGCCAGAAGCTTGCGATGGACTCCGAAGGCCAGGTAAAACCCAAGCCGCAGGACAAACTCCTCGTCCCCTTTATCCTCCTTACCCTCGCAACACGTCCCCTTAATTCCGACAGTGACGATAATGCCTTCGGCCAGAATGCACTTGCCTCTAACAGCCTCGGTGTCATCGGCTTCATCATTGGAACCGCTGCCGGGCAGCACAATATCGCCGCCGGCATCGGCTACTACGGCGCAGCTATCGCGATCTACGAACGCTGGATCAAGCGAGGCCGCGAAGTCACGTTCGCTCGCGATACGCGCCTCGTCCTACAGACCAGGCCTCGCCATTCGATGCTCATTCAGCCCAATGCCGCGGCAGCCCCACCACCCTAAACCATTCAAGTACATGCTCTGGGATGCACGAGAAGTATTCGTTTCTGAACAGCATAGAGGCTGCTAGTCACACTGACATCAAGATGAACAACTCGTCATCTTAATCGCTCTATAAGAGCCCCCTACGCTTCTTATAATTTGATTAGATCGCTGAAGATCTTTCAGATGGGCGCACCCGCTCGTTACGTCCTCATGAACGAGGAGTACGGAGGTCGACATGGCAATCGCAAAGCGCTTTTCGGGAGTTCATTTCACGGCTTTCATCAGGGCGCTGGGGTTCACGGCTTTCTTCGCAATGTCCCCTCTTCTTGCGGCACAAACAATTGTGCAACCTGCAGACGGGTTGAGAACGAACGTGGATTCCGCGTCGTTGCCTGAAGCGCCAATGCCCTCCGATGCCGTGATGGCGGCCAATGACCTTCCATTGCCAGCCATCGCTTTTTTCAGCGCCGACTTAAGGCAGCAAGTCAATCAAACCGCACCCGCCGCTCAACCGCCCCCCCCAGCAACCTCCTCAGCAGAACCCTCAGCACCCACCCTCGACTTCCGCTCCGTCGCTCGAAGATCTCGGTCTCACTCCGGAACAGACCAAGCCTGATCCAGACGCGCAGGCCCGATTGGATCGCCGAACACATATGCTGAAGGTCCACCAGGAGCTTGGCCTTTACACTCTGATTCCGATAGCAGGGGCGTGTATCAGTTCGGCCTGGGCCACGCCAGAGCACAAAACCTACGTCGACTCGACCTCACGCGACGTTCATGTTGCCATCGCGGGCGTCGCCATCGGCATGTATGGTGCAACGGCTTACTACGCTATTCGCGCGCCCAAAGTCGCGGACGGTCCCACACGTGGCGGCATCAAGATACACAAATACCTTATCTGGATTCACGCCCCCGGAATGGTTCTGACCCCTATCCTCGGCACCATGGCCTTCAACGATATCGCCAATGGACATAAGCCCACCGGCATCGCCCAGTACCACTCAGCTGTCGCCTGGACCACGGTCGCCGCCTATGGCGCGTCAATCATCGCCGTCACCTGGCCCATCCACCTAAAGTTCTGAGGCCCTCTGTGAAAAACCAGCGCCTCCTCGCTCTCCTGCTGCTTACTTTGCCCGCCCTTGCCCAGGCAGATCACACCTGGATTCTCGACCAATCCACCCTGACCTATCACATGTCTCATCCGCTCCATGAGGTCGATGGCGTCAGCCACGCTGGTCGCGGCAAAGGCGTTTGCCACGCCGGACAGTGTGATTTCTTGCTAGCCGTTCAGGTCAAAACATTCGACTCAGGCGACACAAACCGCGATCTGCACATGCTTCAGGTCACGCGCGGCGCGGAGTTCCCTGTCGTCACCGTCCGCTTTCGTCTGCCGGAAGCCTCTGTCGATTCTCCTAGGCTCGATTGCGATCTTGAAGTTCAGTTCGCCGGCAACACAGCACACTTTGCTCACGTCTCCTTTCAACAGACCGTTCAAGGCAACGTCCACCACATTACTGGCACTGTCCCTTCGACCCTGTCTGATTTCAAGATCGATCCGCCCACGTTTTTCACCGTCCCCATCAAGAACGACATCCCTGTGCGCGTTGATACGACTTGGCACCAGCAGTAGGCTTATGTCTGCACGTGGCATCCAACGCGTTCTGTGCGATGTTTCTCCTTGTACCGTCAACGCATATTTAGAACCTCCACTCTGCTACAGATGTGAAGCGCCAGAGTCGTAGATTTTTCTTCAGCATTTGTGATTCTTCGCTCACGGAAGACGACTCGGCTCCCCATCGCAGCGGTCGCACATCAGCAGCAGACGCCGACAAGCCCACAACAATTCAATTCGGATTACGGTAACGCCTTAGACTAGGCGTTACCGCGCCACGCGGGTGCATTGGTGTATGTCGCATGGGCTTGAGTTGCTTCCACGGCAGGAACATGCGCTGGTGGCACCGTTACCGATGCTTCAATCGCCTTCGGTGGGCTTCCCGCATGTAGCACCAAAGCGCGTTGCTGCTCTGCCGCTCTCGCTGCCCATTCTTCGTCGGTGCCGTGGTCACGTACCACCATGACGGACGGTGTGACCGCCACGCCAACCTTGACGTTGGTGTTGGACGAATCATTCTCCCGATATCCGTGCATCGTTTTGAGAAGAAACATAGCGTTCGCGTTTGCGCCTTTGTTCAATGCGGCAGCTTGCATTATCAATGCAACGAGAGCTTGCCTATGCGCGTCACGACCGACTTCAAACGCTTCCTGTAACGCCTCATCTTCCTCGCACCATCGCTTGAACAGGTCGCGCCCCACACCGAGTTGTCTTGCAATGCCAATGATGGCATGACCCTGCGAAGCAAGATTTTCGATTGTTACGGCAGCGTCTTTAGGTGGATTCTTACGCGGTGCGCCCATGATGACTCCAAAATGAAAATGAGGGAGTGGCTAGGTGATCCCACTCCCTCGCCCCGGTTTGTTTGACGGGGAACTTGGTTACTTGCTGACCAGGAACGCCAGCGGCACGGACTTGCGCTGCGAGACCACACGAGTCCAATGGGAAGCCGTAGACAGGTCAGCAAGCGATGGTGAATCGCCAGCAATTGTGCCGTCGGTCCACGCGAATCCCAACGGATGCATCGCCATGTTCCATCGTGTATGCAGCACGGTCTGACCGCCGCCGTTGCCAGCGCCAGGGATGCGAAACAGTTCCGTCCCATAGCCGGTACGCGGCTCAGCTACGGCGAAGCCAACGGCCCCAGGCCCCATCAGGATCGTCGTGTAAACACCTGCTGCGGGAG
Source organism: uncultured Acidobacteriaceae bacterium (assembly GCA_963841335.1). Lineage (GTDB taxonomy): Bacteria > Acidobacteriota > Terriglobia > Terriglobales > Acidobacteriaceae > Edaphobacter. The sequence goes on from CAWJCF010000002.1 coordinate 1,735,217, forward strand.
TCAAGTTGTCATCAAGGATGACGGCCAAGCCACGGAACGTTTTGATGGGAAGACCCTGCGACTGAGGAATGAATTCAATAAGGTCGTTCTTCAATGCTTCGGTATAAATGGCCGAGTGCATCGCGATGGCTTTGCAATCTTCGAGACGATCACCCAACGTTGCAGCCGTATCGATGACTGCTTCAGCGGAGAACGTTGCAGCCGCGCCAACCGCTGCGCTGATGTCATTCACCATGTCGCCTGCGTTGTTGATGACATTTGAGAACAGCACGCCTTGCAGCGATGCGATAAGACGGCGCTCCCACTGACGATCCCAATAGGCTTGTACGCGGCTCTGGACGCGAGCGAGTGCGTCGGAACCGGATAGTTCGCTGGCGAGACTCATCTCAGACCATGACTGATGAAGGAACGACTTGCGGACGACTTGCTTCGCCGCAGTGATCTTGAGCAGTACGCTTTGAACGGTTGGATCGTCGCTAGTGATGTCGGCTTCTTGCTCGCCAGCATCTGCCCAAAACGGAACGGTAAACTGTTCGGCTCCTGCGCTGAGCTGCGCTGCCATCTCGCCATTACGAACGGCTACGCCGGATTGAAATAGTGCGGTCGATACGAGAGAGTTTTCGACTTGATAGGCGGTGAATTCCGCAGGAACTATAACGTCCGCAATTTGTGTCTGTGCCATGTGGCAAACCTCGAATCAAAGTGAATTGCTTGATCCAGGCTTGGCCGACTGGCTAGACCGGCTCGCTACTGCGAGGGCGTTCCATTGGTGCGTGGCGCGACTGCGCTTGAAAGACCATAACGTAATGCGTGATGCGTTGCAAGTATTTTATTTCCAAAGATATGGACGGACAATAGCGGATGCCTGAATCCAGGTTAGGTACTTATAGTCCGTGGACTTATGGTCATCCTCAATGATTCCATCACGGTGATGAGCAAGACCAGTGATTCTCGAATTCAGAAGAGTTTCGGTAGTGGCTTACGCAAGTTGCGGAAGGTGAAAGGCCTATCTCAAGAGGCGCTAGCATTCGCCTGTGAGCTTGACCGCTCGTACATCGGGCAGGTCGAACGGGGCGAGCGAAATATCAGTTTGATCAACATCTACAAGATTGCCTCAGCACTGGAAGTTCCTGTGAAGGAGCTTTTCAATGACTAAGAGGGCGCTCGTTCCACCAGCTTTGCTGGAACGCATCAAAGCTGTCACGAATAAGAGAGCAAGATTCGTTCTCGATCATATCGTCGAGCATGGCATAGTCTCGACCATTGATCTCAAGAACGCTGGCTATGATCATCCACCACGCGCCGTCATGGATGCGAAGGATTTGGGCTTCGCAATAAAATCAATTCAAGCGCGGCGCGATGACGGTCAAACGATAGCCGCATACGAATTTGAAGAAGGTGAGCTAGACCCCAACAAAACGGGCCGTGTCCTTCTTGCAAAGAAGGAACGAGACGCACTCATAGCAGGCAAGGGGAGTAGATGCAACATGTGCGGCTGCGAGACGAATCTTCAGCTCGATCATCGGATTCCGTTCGTAGTAGCTGGGGAATCACAGAAGGACGCAGCTGACCCGTACCAAATACTCGATGGTTCATGCAATCGACGTAAATCACGGGCGTGCGAACACTGTGAGAATTGGCTCAGGATCAGGAATTTCGATACGTGTCGCACCTGCTATTGGGCAACTCCGGAGAACTATATTCATGTCGCAATGCGGCCCGAGCGTCGCATAGACGTTGTGTGGATTGGCGGTGAGGTGAGTGCCTTTGACAGGCTAAGAGTCGAGGCCACGAAAAATGGGCGCTCAGTGCCGGAACAAATCAAAGCGATGCTTACGCCAAAACAATAGACATCTGTGCATCAAAATGCCGTAGTGTAACTACACTGTCGTCAGCACAAGCAGGAGCGACGGCGTGAGATATGTAGAGCGATTCAATCGTCTCGTGATCGCGGCCATTTAGAGTCGCTTGGCTTGACCTTCCCACATGAAGCAAGATCCGCGAAGCTAACTCACTTGGCAGCCGATCACCGTATGTTTGATCTCCGCATGACCCGTCATAGCTCAGGATGAAAGGAATTCCCTTTTGGTTGAGCATCCTCAAACCTTCGATCATCCGCTCGCGGCTTACGCCCCCAATATAACGGGAGTCGCGGCCCTCGCTGGTACCCTGATAAGGCGGGTCTAAATAGAAAAAATCGCCCATTTCCGCTGCCTCAAACAGGTCGAGAAAATCAGCGCATACCGCTTTGGTTTTTCCTTTGAGTAAGCGATGCGCGGCGCTTAGTTCTTTTCGCATTGAGTCCGGGTGTGTTCCCTTTCTGCGTTTGTCAGGCGACTGATTGAAATCACCTGAAGGATTGAACCGAACAGCGTTCTTCACACACCGCGCTAAAAGATAGAGAAGCTTCGCCGGTTCAGGTTCCCTGTTGAATTCGGCACGAATCTCGTAATACTCCTCGATAGGGCGTTTGCGCTCTCTATACCAGAGCGTCTCGTAGGCGTTCGCAATCTGTTCGGGATCGTCAATAATGCCACGCCACAATGCCGCGAGAGGTTCGAGACGATCAGCTATCAGATAAGAGGAAAATACTTCACCCTTCGCAGCCGCGAGAGTCACCGCAGCCGATCCAGCAAAAGGCTCGATGAGGCGCCGGAACGACCCTTTTCTCATGTGGCTCAGAATGGGCGCGGCTAGACGGCGTTTGCTGCCTTGATATGGTATCGGATGAGGAACAGAAAAGCGCAATATGTGACCTCACTTCGACACCATGGTACATAAAGTCATCATGTGAATATCGGCCACGTAACGAAGGTCAGCCGAGGGACGAACCAGGGTTGGTACGATAACTTGCGATGTTATAGGGGCGTGACCGACTTCCGGTCTGATATCCAGGATTGCCGGGGGTGGCACCTGCGCCGGATGGTTGCACCGCAAACCGGGGGGTGGGGGTGTATCTCTCATTGGCGCGGTCGTGCCTGTTACTGGCTAATGACGACGCGAAGTGATAGCAGGATTTTGAAAATGCTTTGATAATTTCAGCGTCTCCATTCGACCTCAACTCAGTAAGTTACTGATTTATATATGATATTTGGTGGGCACAGCAGGATTCGAACCTACGACTTCCACCGTGTGAAGGTGGCACTCTACCGCTGAGTTATGCGCCCAAACCGGTTGAAAGGTAACCGGGAGCCGGGTGGCTCACTTTCGTCAAGAATAGCATCTCCGTAGACGCCCATCAAACTCCCCAAAAGTGACTAAACGGTGATCGGAAGTCCTTTCAACCCCACTTGGTAGAGCGGTTCGTTGACGATACAATCGAGCAGCAGGATGTCCCTTCCCTCCTCCAATCCCCGTCATTCTGCCCCTGAAACCAGGCCCGCCGAGCCGGCCGCCTCGGCGACTGACGGCTTTCCCCCCGAAATCGATGAAAAACCGCAACCTGAGGGCGAAGATGGGGTTATGGAGGATATGGCTACTCTCGCGATCAACCCGCGACTGCTCGAAGGGCTGGAGGAGGTCGAACGCCATCATGTTACGGGCGATTTTGGCCAAATGGACGATGCCGCAATCATGTTGGAGTTGCGCACCGGCAACATGGCCGGCTTCGACTTCCTGATCCAAAAGTATCGTAAGCCGATTATTCATTTTATGTACCGGATGGTGCATAATCAGGCCGTCGCGGAAGAGTTGGCCCAAGAGGTTTTTCTGAGGGTGTACCGGTCGCGGGAAACCTACCGGGCAGAGGCGAGGTTCAGTACTTGGCTCTACCGGATTGCAACGAATCTGGGCGTGAACTATTCTCGCGACAACCGGCATGAGCGGATGGCTTCGACGGTCTATCTCGATGAAACCGACTCGGAGACCGGAACCACTCCGGATGTTGCCGATACCACGCCGGATGTTGAAGCAAAGATGCTGCGTCAGGAACGGCTCAATGCAATTCGAGAGCATGTGATGTCGCTGCCGGAACGTCAGCGCATGGCGGTATTGATGCATAAGTACGAAGGAATGGACTATCGGCAAATCGGCGATGTGCTGAAACTGAGCGAATCTGCCACGAAATCTCTGTTGTTTCGCGCCTACCAGGCATTGCGCGAGAAGTTGAAGGATTTTGTTTAGGAATGGAACGAACGCGCGAAGAACTGACGAGAACGCGTTGACGTAATAAGTTGGAAGGGGTCGCACCATGATTTGCAAAGACTGCCAATCCGTTTTCCTCGATTTGCTGCTGGATGCCGATGCACCGGCGAATGAAGGGGCACGGAACCATCTCGATTCCTGTGCCGTGTGCAGCCAGGAGTTCCAATCCCTCGCGGCAACCTTTGCCCTGCTAGATGCCTGGAAGGCGCCGGAACCGTCGGCTTATTTCGATCAGAAGCTGACCGTGCGCCTGCGGGAAGAACAGGCAATGGCGCCCGCAGGTTGGTTTGAGCGGATGAAGAGCCGCCTGCTGTTCAATACCGGGCGACAGTTTCGCCCCGCGCTGACGGGTGCTTTGGCGCTGCTTCTGGTGGTTGGCGGAGGGACCTTCGCGAATCTCTCGGATTTTTCCCATCACACGCCTGAGATCTCGGCCACGGTGCAGGACCTGCAAATTCTTGACAAAAATGATCAGGCCCTGCAGACGATGGACCAACTCTTGCAAGATGCCGGGACAACCGAAGACCCGTCCGGCCCTCCCATCAGTTAGTTTGTGAGAAAGATTGGAACGCTGGCGAATTTGAGGTTGGAAGGGGGGAGAGGACGCGGTAAGCTGCTGTAACAACATAAGTTTTAGACACGACGCGCGGCCCTTTTTCAGGGTTGAATAACCATGACCTTCCCACTTTACTTCCGGCGCAGTTTACGACCGGCCGCTATTGGACTGCTGCTCTCAGCAGCGACAGTAATGGTTGCGGCCCAGCCTGCGTCAGTGCACCGGGCAGGGCAAGCGGGGCACCCTGCAGTAAGTGCACCTCGTCAAGGACAGGGACAAAAGCAAAAGCAGGAGCATCTTGGTCAATGGATGGAGCGACATAGCAATCTTCCTCCGGCAGAACAGCAGCGCGCACTTGAGAATGAACCCGGTTTTCGCGATCTTCCTCCTCAAACGCAACAGGCCATGCGTGACCGCCTCACCCAGCTCAACAACATGCCGCCAGAGCAGCGCCGCCGCATGATTGAGCATACCGAGGTAATGGAACGGCTTACACCGGAACAACGGCAGCAGTTTCGCACCGCGACGGAGCAGTATCGCGGTCTTCCTGAAGACCGTCGCCGGTTGGTCGCCCGGGCCTTCCGTGATCTGCGCGAGATGCCGCAGGCCCAGCGCCAGGCCATTATGAACCAGGATCGTTTTCGCGCCCAGTTTTCCGATCAGGAGCGCGGCACGCTTTCGAATCTTCTGGCGGTAGAGCCCTTTCTTCCGGTCGATCACCCGAGCGATGGTCCTTATTCCGGCAAGCAGTAACTTATTCTTGCGCAGAAAGATGTAGCCGCCCGAAGGCGGCTATTTTTATTGCGGGGAGGGGGTGGGGCTATGAGGGAAGAACACCGTTTGCTTTTTGGCCCAGCTTCAGAGGATGCCCACGGAGTAAGCGATCAAGCCAAATCGGAGGTGCGGCGAAGTGATCGCAGAAATCGAAAGCGTCCGGTACATCTCCTGAACGGTCCCCTTCCCTCTTAGTGTCCGTAGTGTGCCCCTAAGTCCTGCGTTTGCCTATACAACTTTTGAAGGAGGCGTCTGGTTTACCACTGCCGAGACCGCTTGACCACCAGGCGCTGCGGAACTACTCTGAATGCATGCCTTCGCATCGCAGCACGCTTTGTTGTTGCCTTACAACGACTCCCTGCTGCGCCTAACTGGCGCTCTTCCCTTCCCTCCCATAATTCGAAAGGAATGAGCTATTTATGAAGCTCCTTGTTAGCATTCTCCTGCTAGTTACGCCGACATTCGCTGCTACTCCGCGCCAACCATCCATAACAGGCACATGGGAAGGGGCGGCAACGGTGCATGGTCAGCAAGTGCCTGTTGTTCTGCAGATTACGGGCGATAAAGGGTCGCTGCAGGTGGCGCTCGTCAATGGGCCAGAGAACAGCCCCGCGTCTAGTGCCGAATTCACCGGCAACCACCTTCAAGTGAGCTTCAACTACTACGCTCGGACGCTCGACGCGACATTGACGAACGGGCATTTGAGCGGGACTTTTGGGACAGCCGCAACCCGGTATCCTCTTGATTTTACGTCGCGTAGTGCGACTACGAGGAAGGGTTCTGAGTCCGGCCAGAATATTGGCGGGGAGTGGGAGATTGCGGTGAAGTCGGCTAAGGGTGAGTCGGCGTGGCAGCTTCGCGTTGAGCCGGCGAAAAGTGCTGGGGAGATTCGGGCGGTGATTCAACGGATCGATGGAGATACTGGGTCTCTGTATGGCGGATGGACGGGGAAGGACTATCGAATCAGTCACTTCACTGCGGCGGGGGCGGCACTTTATTCGCTGGCGCCACAGGCTGATGGGACTTTGCTGGTATCAAATCTGTTGCGGGCGGATGCGGGGGATCAGCAGAATCTGGTGGCTCGGAGGCCGGCTGAGGCGCGGGCAGCGAAGCTGGTAGGGCCTACGGATCCGACTGAGCAGACGCGGATGAAAGATCCTGCGGCGCGGTTTGCCTTTAGTTTTCCTGATCTTACGGGCAGAGTCGTCTCGAATACCGACCCTCAGTTTGATGGGAAGGTGGTGATTGTGGCGATCGGGGGCTCCTGGTGCCCGAACTGCCATGATGAGGCTCCGGCGCTGGAAAGCCTTTATCAACAGTTTCATAGCAAGGGCTTGGAGATTGTGAACCTGTCGTTTGAGGAGGGGGATCAGTTGAAGGATCCGACCCGTTTGCGGGCGTTTATTGCGAAGTATGGGTTGACCTATACCGTTCTGGTGGCGGGACAGACGGACCAGTTGAATGAGAAGGTGCCGCAGGCCTTGAATTTGAATTGCTGGCCTACTTCTTTCTTTTTAGGCAGGGATGGGCGGGTGCGGGAGGTGCATGCAGGGTTTGCCGGACCGGCAAATCCTCAGGCGCATGAGGCACTTGTCGACGAAACTACGAAGCTGGTGGAGCAGTTGCTGGCGGAACCGGTTCCGTCGCAGCAGGCTGTTTTGCGGTGATTTTTTTCTGAAGGTGGTGAGTGGCGTTTGGAGCTCGGTTGGCGCGGCTTTTTTGAGGGGGTCGCGGGGGAAGGGGGCATTTTTGGATGGTAATTTGTGGTGAGTTTGTGATGGATCGCTGGTGAGTTGTGGTGTTTTGCGTGGTGGTTTTTCCGCGGCTAGAAAATGCCACTTTTTGAAATTTATTTTTAGGTGGGTGCGGAAAAGAGGTGGTGGAGTTGGTGTGGATAAACTCATCGCCGAGAACACCTGAAACTGGAGCGGGCAGTGGGTTGAGATTTTGGGTGGTACGAGCAGAATACGGGGATTCTTCGCTTCGCTCAGAATGACGACGAGAAACAAACAACAGCAAAGGCAAATGCAACCGCGGGTCCTTCGACTCCGCTGCGCTCAGGATGACACTTTTTTGGGGAACGCGAGGAAGAACAAAAGCAACAGCAAAAACAAATGCAGGTCCTTCGACTTCGCTGCGCTTCGCTCAGGATGACACTTCATGGGGAGGGTGGCGAAGAACAAAAGCAACAGCAGAAACAAATGCAGGTCCTTCGACTCCGCTGCGCATCGCTCAGGATGGCACTTTCTTATCCTTGGATTCGGTGATACCTGCGGAGACGAGCGCTGGGGCTGGTTCGGCTTCGAATGGTTTTACGTTCCAGATTTCTGTGGAGTACTCGCGGATGGCGCGGTCGGAGGAGAACTTGCCCATTCGTGCGGCGTTGTAGATCGATTTTTTCGCCCAGTTCTGCTGGTCGAGGAAGGCGGCGCTGACTTGATCCTGACAGTCGATGTAGGAGTGGTAATCGGCGAAGAGGAGGTAGGGGTCGCTGTTCAGCAGGCTGTCGACGAGGGGACGGAAGAGGTTGCGATCGCCGCGGGAGAAGTGACCGGAGCAGATGCTGTCCATGACCTCGTGCAGCACGGGGTCGGACTCGTAGATGCTGTGAGGGTGATAGCCGGCGGCTTTGGTGGCTTCGACCTGCGCGGCGGTGAGGCCGAAGAGGAAGAAGTTTTCGTGTCCTACGGCGTCGCGAATCTCGATGTTGGCGCCGTCGAGGGTGCCGATGGTGAGCGCGCCGTTCATGGCGAACTTCATGTTGCCGGTGCCGGAGGCCTCTTTGCCGGCGGTTGAGATCTGTTCGCTGAGATCCGCTGCTGGATAGACGAGTTGGCCATAGGTGACGTTGTAGTCGGGGAGGAAGACTACGCGCATGCGCTGGTTGACCTCGGGGTCGTGGTTGATGACTTCGCCGACCGAGTTGATGAGCTTGATGATCAGCTTGGCCATGAAGTATCCGGGGGCAGCTTTTCCTCCGAAGAGGAAGGTGCGCGGGGGGATGTCGAGGGTGGGATTGTTCTTGAGCCGGTGGTAAAGCGTGAGGATGTGGAGCACGTTGAGATGCTGGCGCTTGTATTCGTGGATGCGCTTGACCTGCGCGTCGAACATGGAACTGGGATCGACAGAAATGCCGGTCTTGTCCATGATGTATTTGGCCAACCTTACTTTGACGTTGAATTGGACTCTTTGCCATTCCTCGCGGAAGGCTGAGTCTTCGGCGTACTTCTCCAGTTGACGAAGCTCGTCGAGATCGCCGATCCAGCCATCGCCGATTTTGCTGGTCATGAGTGCGGATTGTTCGGGGTTGCTGACGGCAAGCCAGCGGCGCGGAGTGACGCCGTTGGTGACGTTGATGAATTTTTCGGGCCAGAGCTCGTAGAAGTCGCGAAGGACGCCGGCTTTCAGCAGCTCCGTGTGAAGTGCGGCGACTCCATTGATGTGCTGGCTGCCGACAGAAGCGAGGTAAGCCATGCGAACGTATTTCTCGCCGAACTCATCGATGATCGACATGCGGGCGATCCGCGCTTCATCGTTGGGAAAGCGCTGGCGCACGAGGTTGAGGAAGCGTGCGTTAATCTCGTAGATGATCTCGAGGTGACGCGGAAGCAGCGAACGGAACATGGGCAAAGGCCAGCGTTCGAGAGCCTCGGGCAGGATGGTGTGGTTGGTGTAGTTGAAGGTGTGCGAGGTGATCTCCCAGGCCTTGTCCCAGCTCAGGCCGTGGATGTCGATGAGGAGACGCATCAGTTCGGCGACACCGATAGAGGGATGAGTGTCGTTGAGCTGGATGGCGCAGCGTTGATGAAAGATCTCGATGGAGTGACCGTAGTAGAGGTGGCGGCGGATCATGTCCTGCAGGGAGCAGGAGGTGAAGAAGTATTGCTGCTGGAGACGAAGCTCTTTGCCGTGGATGTCTTCGTCGTTGGGATAGAGGACCTTGGAGATATTTTCGGCGAAGGTTTTGGCGCCGACGGCGCCGGTGTAGTCGCCACTGTTGAATTTTCCGAAGTAGAAGGACTCGGTTGCTTCAGATCTCCAGAGACGAAGAGTGTTTGCGATGTTGGAGCGATATCCGAGGATGGGCGTGTCGTAGGGGACGCCTTTGACGACGGTGTCGGGGATCCACTGGACTTTGTAGATGCCGAACTGATCGGTCCAGGACTGAGTGTGGCCGCCGTAGCCTACTTCGACGCATGCCTGCGGGCGGCGTATCTCCCATGGATTGCCGTAGCGGAGCCAGTAGTCGGTGAGTTCGACCTGCCAGCCGTCGTGAATCTCCTGGTGGAACATGCCGAATTCGTAGCGAATGCCGTAACCCATGGCGGGAATGCTGAGGGTCGCGAGGGAGTCGAGGTAACAGGCAGCTAGACGGCCTAAGCCGCCGTTGCCGAGGCCGGGCTCGGCCTCTTGTTGGATAAGGAGATCGAGGTCTTGATCGAGGTCGTGCGTTGCTTCGCGGATCTGATCCTGCAAGCCGAGGTTGAGCATGTTGTTGGCGAGATGAGGGCCCATCAGGAATTCGGCAGAGAGGTAGTAGATGCTGCGGACGTCGTACTTGATGTAGTCCTCTTTGGTTGTGAGCCAGCGGGCGAGGATGCGGTCGCGCACAGTGTACGCGAGGGCCATGAAGTGGTCTTTGTCGGTGGCAGCGTCTGGCCACTTGCCTACGACGTAGAAGAGGTTTTCTAGAAGCGCCCGCTTGATGACAGGGACGGTGGTGCCTGTTCGGTCGTCGTCGGCGATAAAGATGTTTCCGTTGGAGATTGGGTCCTTCATGGCGCGTCCTCGTTAGTGCGGGGTTGAGGTTGGCTCGGGTGGAAGGTTTGCTGCTCTAGGACGATGCTACGAGGGGTGGTGCTTTGATGGCAAACGGACCGGCGTAAATTCATGGAAAAAGAACAACTGCGGTGGTGGCAGTTTGAGGATGGCGACGGCAACCACCATCCAACTACAAATGCAGGTCCTTCGACTCCGCTGCGCTCCGCTCAGGATGACACTTTTCTTGTTCCGAGGAATTAATTAGCAAAGACAACGGCAACAACAAAAGCGAAATGCGGGGGTCTCTCCACTCCGCGACTCACGATGAGGCCGTGAGCCGCTTCGGTCGAGATGACGCTCCTACGGAGTTAGTTTTTGAAGAAGTTTTTGAGGAGGAAGATTGCGTTGGCCGGGCGTTCGGCGAGGCGGCGCATGAAGTAGGGGTACCACTCGGGGCCGAAGGGGATGTAGACGCGGACGCCGTAGCCTTCGCCAGCTAGAATGCGCTGGAGGTCGCGGCGGACGCCGTAGAGCATCTGGAACTCGAAGGCTCGCTGATCGATCTTGTGTTTGCTGACGAAGTGGCGCATGTGGTCGACGATGGCTTCGTCGTGGGTGGCGATGCCGCAGAAAACTCCGGTGTGGGATTTCGGGTTGGAGTAAGTGGCGAGGCGCTTCATGAGATTGACGTAGTTGGCGTCGACGTCGGCTTTGGCCGGGAAGGCGACGTCGGGGCCTTCCTTGTAGGCGCCTTTGCAGAGGCGGATGCGAATTCCCTGTTGGAGGAGACGCTCGGTGTCGGTGGCGGTGCGGTAGAGATAGGCCTGGAGGACGGTGCCCACGGCTCCGGGGTATTGCTTGGCGAGGCGCTCGGTCATCGCGATGGTGGCTTCGGTGTAGGGCGAGCCTTCCATGTCGATGCGGACGAAGGAGTGGACGCGGTAGGCGTGGGCGACCATCTCGGCGGCGATGCGCTCGGCGAGGACCGGGTCGAAGTCCATGCCAATCTGGGAGAGTTTGACGCTGACGTTGGCGTTGAGCTTCCGAGCTTCGATGGCGTCTAGGAGTTGGTGGTAGATGTCGGCGGACTTGCGGGCTTCGGCTTCGGTGGTGACGCTTTCGCCGAGGGAGTCGAGTGTGGCAGCGATACCTTCTTTGTTGACGCGGTCGCAGACGGCGAGGACTTCGTCGACAGACATGCCGGCAACGAAGCGGCTGGACATCTTGCGGCCGATGGAGGAGCGCTCAGAGAAGGAACGCAGGGATCTGTTTTGTGAGAGAGCAATAAAGAACGAACGAAGCAAACGAAATACCCCTTCAAAGGCCAGGATGGCGCCCTGACTATTGTTTCATGAGGGCGGGGGATGGGCGAGGATCACCCGGCCGCGGGAGAATGGCGCTCCATTGAGGGACAGACAAAGGAACAGGCAAAAGCAAGAACAAGAGCAAAAGCAAAATGCGGGGATTCTTCGCTCCGCTCAGAATGACGGCTTTAAGAATATGTTAGGGCAATCGTAGTGCAATGGTTTCAATTGAGCGGGGTTGCGTTGCTTTGATTGAGGGCCAGGGAGTTTGGTCCGGGTTTGAGCTGGATGGGCTGGCCCCATACGTAGCCTTGATTGTTGTAGCGGGCGGAGATCATGAGGTAGTAGGTGCCGGGAGGAACGCCGGGGAGGGTTCCGGTGCCATTGGCGTCGGCGCGGACGGCTGAGATGGCGCTGGATTTGACGGCGTCGTTTACCTTCTGGCAGTCGGGGGTTTTGTTCATGCAGGCAGTGCCTACGAATTTGTAGGGAGACATTCCTGCGGGGACGGTGACTCCAGCTTTTGCGACGATGTTGGCGTAGCTGTCGCGCAGAATGATGTAGGGACGGCCGGCGAGCGGGTTCGGAGCGCCGGGTTGCGCGGGAAATCCGGAGGTGAGGGCTAGCGTGGCATTGCCGAGGGTGGCGCCAGGGACGGAGAGCGTGCCTCCGTTGTTGTATGCGGCTGTCCCGGGCGTGGCTGCGGGATTTCCGGATGGAGGAGTTGCAGCGGAGGCGACCATGGTTGCAGCGGTGCCGCCACCTGATGGGATTGTTTTGCTGGGAGCGAGGACGGCCAGGTTGCAGGTCTGCTCCATTGGAGCGAAGGTGAAGTCGTCGTTGTCGTTGCTTCCGGTGACAATGCGTCCGTGAACTTGATAGGGACCGGTGGCGTCGGGGTCGAGTGAGCCGTCGGATTTGAAGGTGAGGGTGAGGGGGTGGTCGGACGCGGCGATTTTGATGGCTGCGCCGGTTGCGCCTGCCTCGACGGTGTAGGGGTAGGCTCGGGCTGCGTCGGGACCGCAGCCGAGGATGACGGACTCCGGGTAGAACTCGGCGCTGAAGCCGGTGGAGGCGGCGTAGATGCCTTTCATGCGAATGCCGGGAGGTGTCGGCGCACCTTTGTCACCGCCGAACATGGTTTTGAGGAGATCGGTCTGCATGGTCTGAGCGCCGACGGTCGCGCCCTTCGTGGAGAGGTTGATGGCGGGGCAGGTGGCGCGCTTGGGGGCAAAGTTGGTGTAGCCGGGTGTGGAAGCGCCGGCGACATTCGTGGTGGTGGTGTGGGTGGTCGTTGCATCGTAGGTGCCGCCGCCCGTATTGGTGAGTTGGGAGGGGTCGTAGCCACCGGCCTGGTAGCCGCTGATTCGCTGCGTAGAGGTGGTGGTGGAGGTTTCGGTGTGGCCGGGGGAGGAGGTGCCAGGGGTATAGCCGGCGGCGACTACGCCGTCGATGGTGACGGGGCCGGGCGGTCCGGTGATGGTGTTGTCGGGGCGAAGGGTGAGGACGAGAGGCCGGGGGGTGGTGTTGATGGTGAGGACAGCGCGGCCAGTTTTGAAGTCGAGGGAGTAGGCCTCTTGATTGGGCGAGAGGAAGGAGCAGTTGACGAGGACCCCCCCGTCGATGAAATCGAGACGCCAGTTGCCGGGACCGACGAAGACTCCGGCCATGGTGGGGCCGGATGTGGGTCCGTCTTTGATCAGGCCTGGAGCTACCTGAGATGCGACCGAGTTGAGCATCTGGCCGAAGGCGCCCAAGAGCTGGTTGCCGGTGCAACTGGCTGGAAGCCTGCCGGAGCTGACGCAGCGGCGCATCTCGCGCTCTTCGGCGTTCTTAGGGGGCGCGATTGGCGCGGCGGAGCCAGGGTGGCCGCTGGAGCTAAGCGGAGGAGCGGCCATTTGCTGATTAGCTTTGGCTACGTTGGCGTTGTATGTGTCCTGCTGCCTCTTCTGGAAGGCCTGCGCTGCTGCGATTTCTTTGGCGGAGGGTTGGGTGCAAGTTGGGAAAAGCTTCTTCAACGCGCCGCGGGTCATGTTGGTGTATTGCATCAGGCCGTTCGGCTGGATGTGGTCGGGATGGCCGACCATGCAGGTGGAGGTGTCGGAGGTGTCGCGCATGTTGCAGTTCTCGATGAACATGCGCTCTCCGCTGCAGACGTATGTGACGCCCGGCAGGAGAGGGTCTTTGTCCTGCGCGGCGAGGGTGGTGGCGAAGACGGCGAGCAGCGCGGCGATGGCCGGCTTCACGCTGCGGCGAATGATTTTGAAACGGAGACGGTTCGAACAGGATGGGCCCATGTGATCCCCCTGGTCTTCGAGGTGCGGGCGATTTGCCCTGCGGGCCTTGCCTGAGACGATAAGGGACGCGGCTCAGGCGTTGCTCTGGGAAGGAAGTCCTATAGTAGAACGTTCGAGAATGAAAGAACAAATGACATGGCGGATTGGCAGGGTCAGTCTGGAGTGAATGACTGAAGTTTTTGAAAATGCGACTTTCAAGCAAAGACGTTTGAGGTGGCGGTCGCGATCACTAAAAATGACACCACTCAGACATTCTCGAGACAAAGTAAACGGTGGGATCGCTCTATAGTACCCAAAAGATGAATCCATCCGTCCGTCGGTTTCTGCTTGTCTGCAGCATCTGCGCTGCCTGGGCGCTCATTTCCGCAGCCCCCATCTATAAGTATCTGACTCATGGCAAAGCCACCGCGGCCATGTTGCTCGGTATTCTGTTCATCGCTCTGGGAATGCACTGGCTCGATCGACTTAACCAGCAGCAACGTCAAATCAGTGCCGGCTGGCTCCTGCTTCTGTTTCTCATTCTCACGGCAGCATTTGCAGTACTCTATCCCATCTCCCTGAAACACACCCTCAACATTGGTTCTGACCGGGAAGATGCTCTCCACGTGGAACTCAATGCCGTGCAGCACCACCAGTACCCCTACGATGCCCACACCTTCCTGGGCAATCCCCCGACCCCCCTGCCGGGAGCCATGTTGCTAGCCGCACCCTTCTTCGCGCTCGGGCACATTGCCTGGCAAGACTTCCTTTGGCTTGCGCTATTTTTTGTCTTCACGATTCGCTTTTTCCGCCACCGCCCAACCGCTCTCTTCTTCCTCGCGGTGTTTCTTCTGCTGGCACCTGCAAATCTCAGCGACTTCACGTCAGGCGGCGACTACCTCACCAACTTTTTCTATCTTGCAATCGCTGTCGCACTCTTCATTCGATCGCTGGACCGCGCATTCTATGCCTGCATTCCTGCCGCGCTCTTTCTCGGAGTCACCCTCTCTTCACGCATCATCTATGCGATTATTCTTATTCCATTGCTGGCGCTGACACTGCAACGCGCTTCGCGTTCTCGAACCATCGCATTGTTTGTCATCGTTCTTATTGCCGCCACCGCTGTCACTCTCCCCATCTTCGCGCCTCATACCTTCACGCATCTCTTACAGCAACTGGATCAAAATGCCGGCAAGCTTCGTTATATTCCGGCCGCACTTCATCCTCGCTGGACACTTCCGCTGCTTGCCGTGATTGTAGCCAGCACCACCTTTTTGGTGTGCATGGATCTCCCGCGCCTGTTCCTCACCTTCAGCGTCACCAGCTTCGTGATGCTTGCGCCGTTCGTTGTTACCTTCGCCCTCCACTCGGAAAAGCTACGGTACAACTTTTCCTATCTAAGTATCTGCACTCTGTCCTTCTCTCTGTGGGCACTGTCGCGATATGAGCGCATATCCGTGAGCCAACCGATGGATGCGCTTACACGCGATCACTCGGGAGCGTCGAGGGAAGGTTGAAGGTGCCTTCGGCTAGTTGGACGAAGTTTCTTTCTTCGCGGAGGATGCAGCGTTTGGTCTGAGCGAAGGTGAAGTTGTCGCGAGCTTCGGGATCTTTGCGGAGGCGGGCTCTGTAGGTCTCGTAAGAGGCGAGGGAGTCGAAGGCGATGAGCGCCCAGCCGATGTCGTTGGTGCCTTCCCAGGGGAGAAAGTAGCCGATGAGATTGCCTCCGAGGCGGGGGATGATGCGGCCCCAGGTTTCGGCGTAGTGCTGGAAGGCTTCGCGCTGGAAGGGATCGATCTGATAGCGAATGAGGCAGGCGATGGTCATGGACTGGCTCCTGTTGGGGGTCTGAGCATGGATTGGGTTCGGGAGAGCGATGGCTGCAGTGGCGCCGGCTATGGTGCCGATGGCTTCGCGGCGAGTGAGTGACATGGAGGGAGGATACAGGTTGTTGTGCGGGGATGATTCGTCTACCATCAAAGTATGGATGTCGCGAGTGGAACGGACGCTCGGGTGTCGGGGATTGCTGCGGCGATCGGGGAGCCGGCGCGGGCGCGGATTCTGTTCTGCCTGATGGATGGGCGGGCACGGTCGAGCACGGAGTTGGCGTCGGTGGCCGAGGTGACTCCTTCGACGACCAGCGTGCATTTAAGCCGCCTGATGACGGAGCGGTTGGTGAAGGTGACGGCGCAGGGGAAGCATCGCTATTACAGCCTTCTCGGGCCAGAGGTTGCGCGAGTGCTGGAGGGGTTGAGTGTGCTGGCTGGAGGTGCGGGCAGGAAGTTTGAGCCGACGACTCCGAGGAGTTTGCGGGCGGCGCGGAGTTGCTACGACCATATGGCGGGCGGGCTTGGCGTTGGGCTCCACGACCGGCTGCGGGCCATGGACTGGCTGCGGGTTTCGGTGGCAGACGGTGAGTATGAGGTGACGGCGAAGGGCGAGCGGGAGTTTGGAGCGCTCGGTGTGGATGTTGCGGAGTGCCGTGGGATGCGGCGGCGATTCGCGTTTGCCTGCCTGGACTGGAGCGAGCGACGGCCACATGTGGGTGGAGCGATTGGTGCGGCTCTGCTGGAGCTTGCGCTGCGGAGGCGATGGGTTGCGAGGGAGCTGGAGTCGAGGGCGCTGTCGGTTACCCGGCGGGGCGAACGGGAGATGATGGAAGTGTTTGGATTGCGGGTTTGAAGGGTTGGGTTGACGGCAAGAACAAAGCAACCGCAGGTTCCTTCGACAAGCTCAAGACAGACTCTTCGACTGCGCAGTTCGCAAAGTGCGCGAACTCCCGTTCGACTGCGCTCAGGGTCGGGATGACACTTTTTGCTTGGTGGGTTGGATAGAGGAAGAACGGGCAACAGCAAAGGCAAAAACAAATGCGGGGGTCTCTCCGCTACGCAACAGACGATGAAACTGTCTGTTTCTCCGGTCGAGATGACGCAGTTTTTTGTGACAGCTACTGATCTTCTTAGCGGGTGGCTTTGACTGCGGTTTCGATGGGGGTCTTGACGGTGGGCTCAACCGGCGGGGTGACCATTGTGCTGGTGTCCTTCATGGCGGCGATGGCCTCGTCGTAGCGTCCGCGGATGGAGTTGGAGCGGATGCGGGCCATGTCTTCGAGCATCTTCATGCCGTCCTTGAGGTAGGACATGCGGGAGCGCTCGTCGTGGCCCCAGGTGACGGGAACCTCACGCACGACGTACCTGAGCTTGCGGGCGATGAAGAGGATCTCGGGATCGAAGCCCCAGCGCTCGATGGTCTGGAGACGGAAGATGACCTGGGCGGCAGAGCGCTTGAAGGCCTTGAAGCCGCACTGCGTGTCTTTGTAGGGCAGGCCCATGATGGTGCGCGTGACCCAGTTGAAACAGCGGCCGAAGAACTGGCGGTAGAGCGGCTGGTGAATGGTCTGGCGGGTGCGGTCCATCCAACGCGAACCGATGGCGACGTCGGCGCCGTAGTCGATTGCGGCGAGGAGACGCTCGGCCTCTTCCATAGGAGCGGAGAGATCGGCATCGGTGAACATGACGACTTCGCCGGCAGCCTGGAGGAGACCGTTGCGGACCGAGTAGCCCTTACCCTTATTGCCGGGATTCTGAATGAGGTGAAGACGGGGATGGGTGGCCATCCAGCGCTGCACGATGGCGGCGGTGTCATCTTTGGAGCCGTCGTCGACGACGAGGACTTCGGCGTCCCAGCTGCGCTCTTCGATGCAGGAGAGCACCCGGTCGAGAGCATTCTCGATGCGTGAGCTTTCGTTATATGCGGGAATCACGATACTTAAATGCGGATGCGGCATGCCGGATTACAGACCCCTTCTTCCAAGCTTCTCAGTCTTTCGTGGGTGCGTTTGGGAGGGCGCCGTTGACCATGATAGCTCAGTTATTGGACGCATCCCGCGGCTTTTTTGTCACATTTTTTATGTTCCCGTAAAGGTCCCTACATTTTCGGGCACCGACAGGGGAGCCAAGGGGGCATCGCGACGTGGAGAGTGCCTGCTAAACTCCAAAACATGCCGGAAGACTACGGAACACCCACGCCACCACCACCCCCTCCGCCTCCACCCGCGCCTGCTGCGATGCCCTATGGACAGATCCCGCCTTATGGGCAGCCTTATGGAGTCCCTACGGGCTACTACGGGATGATGCCGCCGCGACGGCGGTCGCCATGGTTTTATGTTGCGGTGATTGGGGGTTCGCTGGCCGCAGTGTTTCTGCTGGTGATGGCGATGGCGTGGAGCGCGGCGCGAGCGATCGGCGGAGGAGGCAACACTGGCGGCTTCGGACTGGATGGGGACAAGATTGCGGTGGTCGACGTGACCGGAGTGATTCTGTCGCCGGAGATAGTGGGCGGGCAGTTGCGGAAGTTTGGTGACGATGATTCGGTGAAGGCGATTCTGCTGCACATCAACTCGCCGGGAGGGGATGCAGCGGCTTCGCAGGAGCTCTATCACGAGGTGCTGCGCGTGCGGCAGGAGAAACATAAGAAGGTGGTCGCGTCGATTGAGTCGGTTGGGGCTTCGGGGGCGTACTACGTAGCGAGCGCTTGCGACACGATCTATGCGAACGATGCTTCTGTGGTGGGGTCGATTGGCGTGATTATGGAGTGGACCAACTACGGCGACCTGATGAGGTGGGCGAAGCTGAAGAATGTGACGATCCATGCGGGCGAGTTGAAGGATGCGGGCGATCCGAGCCGGGATCTGACGCCGAAGGAAGAGGCTTACTTTCAATCGCTGGTGGACAACATGTATGGGCAGTTTGTGCATGATGTCGCGGAGGGGCGGCATACCTCGGACGACAAGATTCGGCCGCTGGCGACGGGGCAGGTCTGGACCGGACAACAGGCGTTGCCGTTGGGCCTGATCGACAAGGCAGGGGGCTACCGGGTGGCGCTGATGGACACGGCGAAGGCTGTGGGAATTCATGGGGAACCAAATGTGGTACGTGCCTCAAAGCCGAAAAAAGGGCTGCTGGCGGCTCTGACCGGAGATGCGGACGACCTCTTTCCTAACCCGAGCAATCTGCTCAATCGGGCTCCGGGTTTCTATTTTCTCTGGAAGTAAGGCGCGGTCTTTCAGCAGTTAGCGTAGACGATTTGGCCGGAACCAGGGATCAAACATGTACCTGCAGGGACGACAGTGGCCGGTACTGGACGGACCAGATGGGGAGTTTGCGTCACACGGAATTCATGTTGATGCGCTAGAAAACTCATTAGATCGCTAACTTAATTCGCACTCATCCCGTCTACAATCAACAAGAAGACAGATTTTTCGGCGCGGAAACTCAACAAGCCCTCCCAAGCAGGAAAGGACACCCCATATGACAAAAGCCGACCTCGTAGAGCAAGTGACCGCAATAGGCGACCTGACGCGTCGCGATGGTGAGGTCATCGTCGACACTCTATTCGACGCCGTGATTGGTGCCCTGAAGTCCGGGGACAAGATCGAGATTCGCGGATTTGGCAGCTTCCGGACACGGCAGCGCAACGCCAGGACAGGGCGCAACCCGAAGACCGGAGCCAAGGTGGATGTTCCGGCGAAGCGGGTACCGTTCTTCAAACCTTCGAAAGAGCTGCGCGATTCGGTGAACCCGAACGGCGCGGTGAAGTCGAAGCCACTGGCGAAGAAGGGCGAGCACGACGTCGACCCGCACCATCCGCCGGCGATGTAACGGAACGAGTTAGAGACGATAAGCGAGCAGAGGCTTCGGCCTCTGCTCGCTTTTTTGTGGGAGAGGCTTAACACGGATTGCCACGGATTTCACGGATCAGAAAAGGCTATTCGGTGACGCCTTCAAGGACGATGGGGGAGACGGCCTCGGAGCCGAAGACCCCCTCCCATTTCGCGACGATGACGCTGGCCAGGCAGTTCCCGGCGACGTTGATGGCGGTGCGGCCCATGTCGGCGACGGCGTCGATGCCAAGGATGACAAAGATGGGTTCGGTAGGCAGATGGAAGGTGGCAGCGGTAGCGAAGAGCAGGACGAGGACAGAGCGGGGGACGCCGGCGACTCCCTTGCTGGTGACCATGAGGGTGAGCATCATGAGAACCTGTTCGCCGAGTGAGAGATGGATTCCGGCGGCCTGCGCGACGAAGATGCTGGCGACGGCAAGGTAGAGCGTGGATCCGGTGGAGTTGAAGCTGTAGCCGGCGGGGATGACGAAGGCGACGATGCGGCGGGGGACGCCGAAGGCCTCCATGGACTCCATGGCGCTGGGGAGCGCGGCTTCACTGGAGGAGGTGGCGAAGGCGATGGTGGTGGGCTCGGCTACGAACGAGAGGAAGCGCCGCAGAGGCACGCGGAAGAGCAGTGCCGAGGGAAGAAGCACGAGCAAGGTGAAGGCGATGAGGGCCACGTACAACGTAAGCAGCAGCTTGCCGAGATTGAGGAGCACGCCGATTCCCATTTGGCCGACGGTGAAGGCCATCGCCGCGCCGACGCCAATGGGTGCGAAGTACATGACGAGATTGGTGAACTTGAACATGACCTCGGCGAGCGAGGAGAACCAGTTGACCATGGGCGCGCGCTTTTCGCGGGGGAGGCAGGCGAGGGCGGCACCAAAGAAGATGGCGAAGACGGCGACCTGGAGAATCTGGCCCTCGGCGATGGATTTTGCGATGTTCTCCGGGAAGATGTGGGTGAGGAAGTCCTGCCAGTGCGTGGCGGCGGGTGTGGCAATGGTTTCGGCTGAAGCGGCGGAGGCGGAGAGGGAGAGGCCGACGCCTGCGCGGCTGAAGTTGATGGCGATGAGGCCGATAACGAGAGCGAGGGTGGTAGCGACTTCGAAGTAAACGAGGCTCTTTATGCCCATGCGGCCGACGCTTTTGAGGTCGCCGTGGCCGGCGATGCCGGTGATGAGCGTGGCGAGGATGAGCGGTGCGACGATGGTCTTGATGAGGCGGAGGAAGATGTCGCTGAGTACACGCAGGTTGACGGCGACGGCGGGCGCGTCGAATCCGAGTTCTGCACCGGCGACCATGGCGACGAAGATCCAGACGGTGAGTGAGCGACGCTGCAAGGCGAAGGCCGTGAGGAGGACGATGGAGATGCAGCGCAGGACGATTCCGGCGGCATGAGAAGTTGTTACCTGCATCAAACCAAGCGCTATTCCCACGGCAAGGAAAACCATCGCCGCAAGCAACAATAAACGTTCCAGTTTCGTCTTATTCATCAAGTGCGAAGGATATCAGTCTTCAACGCGAACGAGCCCTCCGGCCGACCCAACCCAAGCGCTGATAGCATATTTTCATGGCCCGATACTCGACGTTTCGCCTGTTTTTCTGCGCGTTTGCTGCCTCTTGTCTGGTTCTTCCGATGACTGCGCAGACCATCCCGGGAGGGATCAGTCCTGCGCCTGGAATCGATTCCCTGCCGCAATCGTCAAATTCCGTTGTAAGCCCGCTGGTGCAGCCGACACTGAACCCCGGAACGTTGTTGCTGCTGGAGTTGGACGGACGATTTGAGAAGGCTGTCGCCGCAGGTGGAGGCAAGGCCTTTGTGGAGTGGCTTGCGGACGATGCGGTGACATTGAATAACGGGAAGCCGGCTGTTCTGGGACGGGCAGCGATTGCCGCGCAGTCGCAATGGGATCCGAAGACTTACCAGTTGACGTGGACGCCGCAGGGCGCACAGATGGGGCCTTCGAACGATATGGGATTTACCTGGGGACACTATGAAAGCCACTCCAAAGACAAGAATGGAGAGCCCGTCGTGACCTCAGGGAGGTACTTTACGGTTTGGAAAAAGATGCCGAATGGGACATGGAAGGTGGCACTGGATGCAGGTGCCGATGAGCCTCCCGCAGCAGGTGATTGCTGCGCTTTGCCAAAGCCGTAACTTGTTGCTGCAACAAAAGTAGGAGTGCGCAAAGAATTGCACATCCCTACGATTGTGTTTGTCGAAATGAACTCTCTCATGGTCAAAGATGAAGCACTGCGGATCGAAGCCCTGGCCCAGTACGAGGTGGTCCAAGCTGCGCCTGATCCGGTGTTGGACGATCTGACAAGACTGGCGGCGCAGATCTGTGAAACTCCTGTCGCGGCAGTGACGTTTATCGGCGCGGATCGGATCTGGATCCGGTCGCGAGTCGGCATGGAGTCGACCGAGCTTTCGCTGGGCAGCCTTCCGTGCGAGACGACGATTCTGGGCGATACGGTGTACGAGGTTTCGGACGCGCGGCATGATCCGGATTACGCTCCCGATGGGATCTTGCTGGAAGGGCGGGCGTACCGGTTCTACGCGGGCGCTCCGTTGACGACGCCGACGGGCGTGAGTCTTGGCGCGCTGCTGGTGCTGGACAGGCCGTCGAGGATGCTGACTCCGGCGCAGAGTTCGGCGCTCGGTGTGTTAGGTCGGCAGGTGATGAACCGCCTGGAGTTCAACAGCCGCATCCACCAGATGGACCGCGCGGCGCGCTCGCGGCAGAGGGTTGAATCTGCGCTGACGGTGGAACGCAACTTCGTTTCGGCGGTCCTGGATACTGTCGGCGCACTGGTCGCGGTGTTCGATCCGGCGGGGCGAATTGTCCGGTTCAACCGCGCTTGCGAGATTGCTTCGGGGTACGATTTCGCCACGCTGGTGGGACGATATGCGTGGGACAAGCTGATTCCGCGACAGGAGATTCCAGAGGCGATTGAGGCGTTTGAGCGGCTGCGCTCGGGGCACTTCCCTGCTACGTTTGAAAACCAATGGCTGAACCGCGATGGCACGCTGCGGCGCATTGCGTGGTCCGCGACGGCGCTGACGGATGCGCAGGGACAGGTGGCGTTCATCATTGCGACGGGCATTGACGTCACGGTACAGCGCGCAGCGGAGGCTACGCTGCGTGAGAGCGAGGCGCGATACCGGCAATTGGTCGAAGGCTCGCTGGGTATGGTGTGCACGCATGACCTGCGCGGTAAGATCCTGACGATCAATACGCATGGCGCGGAGACGATCGGGCACAGCGTTGAGGACATGACCGGGCACGATCTCGCGCAATTCATTGTGCCGGAGAAGCGCGATGCCCTGCCTGCCTACTTGAAGAAGATTGGCGAGACGGGCGAGGCGCAAGGGATGCTGCATCTGTCGCACGCCGATGGCGAACTTCGCGTCGTGGCCTACAGGAACAAGCTGATTGTGGTTCCGGGGCGCGCGCCGTACGTACTTGGATTCGGCGTTGACATCAGCGAGCAGGTTCGCGCAGAGGGCAAACTGCGCACGCTGACGAGCCAGTCGGATTCGATTCTGGCTTCGGTGGGCGATGGCATCTTCGGGATCGATCTTGAGGACAGGGTGACGTTCGTCAATGCGGCGGCGACGCAGATGCTGGGCTACAAGCAGGAGGAGATGCTGGGCCAGGTGATGCATGACCTGATCCACCACACACGGGCGGATGGGTCGCCGTATGAGTCGGCCGATTCACCCATTCGCAAGAGCATGACAAACTTCGATACGGTTCGTGTGTCGAACGAGGTCTTCTGGCGTAAGGATGGGACGAGCTTCCCGGTGGAATATGTAGCTCGGCCGCAGATTGATTCCGAGTCGCCGGAGTCGAATCAACTGACTCCGCTGGGCGTGGTCATTGCGTTCCGCGATACGACGGAGCGGCGCGCTCTGGACCGGATGAAGGATGAGTTTATTTCGACGGTGTCTCACGAGCTGCGCACGCCGCTGACTTCGCTTCGCGGCGCGCTGGGGCTGCTCGCCGGCGGAGCGCTGGTGAATCGGCCTGAGAAGACGCAGCAGATGCTGGAGATTGCGATCAGCAACTCGGACCGGCTGGTGCGCCTGGTGAACGACATTCTGGATCTCGAGCGCATCTCGAGCGGCAAGACGGAGCTGCATTGGAGCATGTGCAGCGCTGAGGATCTGCTGCGTCGCGCAGCTGGAGTGCAGCAGGCGCGGACGCCGCGGCCGAATATTCGCATCTTCTTTGCGGCGCATGGAGTGAACGTGTGGGCCGATTGCGACCGGATTCTGCAGACGTTGAATAACCTGCTGTCGAATGCGATTAAGTTTTCGCCTGCAGGAAGCGAGATTCATCTGACGGCACGCAATCTGGACGAGGGCGAGGCCATCATCGAGGTTCGCGATCAGGGACGAGGCATTCCTGCCGATAAGCTGGAACATATTTTCGACCGCTTCCAGCAGGGGGATGCCTCGGACTCGCGCGCGTCGGGCGGCACAGGGCTGGGGCTGGCGATCTGTAAGAGCATCGTTAGCCAGCATGGTGGGAGCATCTGGGCGACGAGCGAAGAGGGCAAGGGGACGACATTCCACTTCACTCTGCCG
The DNA here is from genome assembly GCA_963841335.1 of uncultured Acidobacteriaceae bacterium. Lineage (GTDB taxonomy): Bacteria > Acidobacteriota > Terriglobia > Terriglobales > Acidobacteriaceae > Edaphobacter. Next base: position 1,759,293 of record CAWJCF010000002.1, read on the forward strand.
ACGAAGCCGACTACGAATCTCCGTTAGTCGTTACTCCTCACCCTCGCGGAGTTTTGCGATGACGGTGAAGTCTTCGAGCGTAGTAGTGTCGCCTTTGACTTCTCCAGTTGTGGCCAGCTCACGGAGAAGGCGGCGCATGATCTTGCCGCTGCGTGTTTTGGGCAGGGCCTGCGTGAAGGTGAGGTCGTCTGGGCGAGCAAGTGCACCGATCTCTTTGGCGACCCAGTGGCGGAGTTCCTGGCGCAGCTCTTCGCTCGGCTCGTGGCCGCTCTCGAGGGTGACGAAGACGGCGATGGCCTGACCCTTCATGTCGTGCGGGCGGCCGACTGCGGCGGCTTCTGCGACCTTCGGGTGAGCGACGAGCGCGGACTCGACCTCCATAGTGCCGAGACGATGGCCGCTGACGTTGATGACGTCGTCGACTCGGCCCATGAGCCAGTAGTAGCCGTCGGAGTCGCGGCGGGCGCCGTCGCCGGTGAAGTAGCTGCCGGGGATCTCGCTCCAGTAGGTCTTTTCGTAGCGCTCCTGATCGCCGTAGATGGTTCGCGCCATCGAGGGCCAGGGTTTGCGCATGACGAGTAGCCCGCCCTTGCCGTCGGGAACGGGCTCTCCCTCTTTTGTAACTATTTCAGGCACAATTCCAAAGAAGGGGCGCGTGGCCGAACCGGGTTTGGTGGGGACGGCGCCGGGGATGGGGGCGATCATGATGGCGCCGGTCTCAGTCTGCCAGAAGGTGTCGACGATGGGGCAGCGCTCTTTGCCGATCATGCGGTGATACCACATCCAGGACTCAGGGTTAATGGGCTCGCCGACGGTGCCGAGGAGGCGAAGCGAGGCGAGCGAGTAAGGCTTGACCCACGAGTCACCCCATTTGGTGAAGGCGCGGATCGCAGTGGGAGCGGTGTAGAAGACAGTGACCTTGTGGGTGTCGATGATCTTCCAGAAGCGGTCGTTTTCGGGCCAGTTGGGCGCGCCCTCGTACATCATTACCGTCGCGCCGTTCTGCAGGGGGCCGTAGACGACGTAGCTGTGGCCGGTGACCCAGCCGATGTCGGCAGTGCACCAGTAGATGTCGTCGTCGTGGAGATCGAAGACGTACTTGCTCGTGAGGTAGGTCTGGACGGAGTAGCCGCCGGTGGTGTGGAGGAGGCCTTTGGGTTTGCCCGTCGTGCCGGAGGTGTAGAGGAGATAGAGCGGGTCTTCGGCGTCCATCCACTCGGGAGGGCAGTCTGGCGCGGCCGTTTCCATGGCCTCGTGCCACCAGAGGTCGCGGCCCGGCTTCATGTCGATGGGCGATCCGGAGCGACGGAAGACGACGACGTTTTTTACGGTGGAGCAGTGAGTGAGAGCTTGGTCGACGATGTCCTTCAGTCGAACCTCGGAGCCGCGACGGTAGCTCGTGTCCTGCGTGATGACGACAACGCAGGCGGAGTCGTTGACGCGGTCGGAGATGGCGTGTGCGGCGAAGCCACCGAAGATAACGGAATGGACGGCGCCGATGCGCGCGCAAGCGAGGAGAGCAAGGGCGAGTTCGGGAGACATGCCCATGTAGATGGCGACACGGTCTCCGCGCTTTACGCCGAGATTTTTGAGGACGTTGGCGAAGCGCTGGACCTGGACGTGGAGTTCGGAGTAAGTAAGTTTGCGGACTTCGCCGGGTTCGCCTTCCCAAAGGAGCGCGATTTTGTCGCGGCGCGAGCCGAGCGCGTGGCGGTCCACGCAGTTGTGGGAGAGATTTAACTTCCCATTTACAAACCACTTGGCGTGGGCGGCATCGCCTTCGATGACTTTGGTCCACGGCGCGAACCAGTCGAGCTCCTGCGCGGCCTGAGCCCAGAACTCTTCGGGGTGTTCGACGCTGCGGCGATACATGGCCTCGTACTCTGCAAGGCTCTTGATGTGGGCCTTTGCAGCAAATTCGGGCGGCGCGGGAAAGAGCCTGTTCTCCCGCAGAGTTGAATCCAGATTTACATTGTTTTCCGCCGTCGACACGCACCAACCTCCGAAATTTGAGCTCCAGTAGACGAAGGTACCCTATGCAACTCGACTGGGGCAACCGGGGGTGAGAGACAAATAATTGACACGTAAATTGCTTCGCATCATGTAATGTGTTTGGCGCATCTAGATACTGTGTTTGGTTGTAGTTTCGGAATTTTCTGAAACTCCGAACCTAACCATTCCTCGAGGTTTTGCTTATGGCTCTTGCTTTTCTCGATCGTGACCGCTCGATTGCACCTGAGGGGTACAGCCGTTGGCTGGTCCCTCCCGCCGCCCTTGCCATCCATCTTTCGATTGGGCAGGTTTATTCGTTTTCAGTGTTCAAGAATCCCCTGCTGGCCTTGCATGGTGCAGATGGCCTTGGGTGGAACCTGAAAGAGGTCGGCTATATCTTCTCAATCGCCATTGCGTTTCTTGGCATCTCGGCTGCGCTGTTTGGCGCGTGGCTGGAGAGGGCCGGTCCGCGGCGAGCGATGTTTTATGCGGCGTGCTGTTTTGGCCTGGGCTTCGTCATCGCGTCGTTTGGAGCAAGCAGCCATCAGCTCTGGCTGATTTACCTGGGCTACGGCGTAGTCGGCGGCATCGGGCTCGGGCTGGGGTATATCTCGCCGGTGTCGACACTGATCAAGTGGTTCCCTGACCGGCCAGGTCTGGCGACCGGACTGGCAATTATGGGATTCGGCGGAGGCGCGATGATCGGCGGTCCGCTGGCGAGCAACCTGATGGCTTACTTCAAAGGCCACGGGCAGCCATCGATTCCCTACACGATGATCACGATGGGCGTGCTGTATTTCGTATTCATGATGTTCGGTGTGTTCACGATTCGCGTGCCGCAGGTTGGATGGAAACCGGCGGGATGGGTGCCTTCCACCAAACACTCGGCGCTGATCTCCGACCACAACGTGGCGGTCCACGAGGCGTGGAAGACGCCGCAGTTCTGGATGCTTTGGGTGATGCTGTTCGTCAACGTGACGGCGGGCATTGGGATTCTGGAGCAGGCGGCACCGATGATTCAAGATTTGTTCAAGGGCTCCGTCGGTGCAGCGGCCGCAGTCGGGTTCGTCGGGCTGCTGAGCATCTTCAATATGGCGGGAAGGTTCTTCTGGGCTTCCGCCTCGGACTTCATCGGACGCAGAGGGACGTACTTCTGCTTCTTCACGCTAGGTCCGATTCTTTACTTCCTTTTGCCGCTCACCCGACAGGACAGGCTGAACTCGGTTCCTCTGTTTGTCGGGATTGCTGTGGTGCTTTTGTCGATGTATGGCGGCGGGTTCGCGACCATCCCGGCATATCTGAAGGACCTGTTCGGCGGGTACAACGTGTCGGCGATTCATGGACGGCTGCTGACGGCGTGGTCGGCGGCTGGAATCATCGGACCGCTTATTGTGAACGGGGTCCTCGACCACTACGTTGAGAACCATATGAATAAAGAGGACGCCTATCCGCTGATCCAGCACATTATGTGCGGGCTGCTTGTGTTGGGATTCCTGGCCAACCTGATGGTTCGCCCGGTGGCCGAAAAGTATTGGCTGAAGGACAAAAACATCGTCGTGCCCGTGGGCGCGGCCCACTAGGAGTGTACGTATGACAGATTCAACTGCAGTCAAGAAGTCTTCGCCGCTGCTGATTGCCGCGGCCTGGATTATCGTTATCGTCCCCACGGCTTGGGGGCTGAACTACACCGTGAAGAACGCGATGAAGCTGTTTACATCGTCCACACCCGCAGCTTCGGCTCCGGCGAAGTAGCAGAAGGCTTAACGCGGATCTGCACCGATGACACGGATCTAAGGACGGATCTCTTTTGTTCGGTGTCATCGGTGGGATGAGTGTCAGGTTTTCTTATTGCAGCAGGCTGATTGCCGTGTCGGACATGGCGTATCGGCCGCCATCACGTGCGCCACCCGGAGCATATTGGTCATGTGCAGGTCGTGCCCGCAGGCGTGCATGGCGCCGACTTCCTGGCCGCCGCCGAAGCAATGGTGCAACCACTTCAATCCACTTCATTGACCCTTCGACATCCCCCACCCCCATCCCGTACCCTATCCTCAGCAACCAAGGCCAGCGGAGAGTCCATGAAGCACGTAGTCCAGAAGCAGCTCGCTCAATCCATCGCCACCCTGCAAGCCGTCCTCGCCGACGAATCCATCTCCGACACCATCGTCACCATCGCCCAGCTCACTGCCGTGGCCCTAAAATCAGGCAACAAACTCCTCGTCGCGGGCAACGGAGGCTCCGCCGCCGACGCCCAGCACCTCGTCGCCGAGTTCGTCGTCCGCCTCTCCGCCAATCGCGCCGCCCTCCGCGCCGTCGCCCTCACCACCGACACCTCCATCCTCACCGCCTGCGGCAACGACTTCGGCTTCGACCAGGTCTTCGCCCGCCAGATCGAAGCCTTAGGCCAACCCGGCGACGTCTTCCTCGGTATCTCCACCTCGGGCAACTCCCCCAACATCCTCAACGCCCTCCACCAGGCCCGCAAACAAGACCTCATCTCCATAGGCTTCTCCGGCTCAGGCGGCGGCAAGATGCGCGACCTCTGCGACCACAACATCGTGATCCCCTCCTCCATCACCATGAACATCCAGGAATCCCACCTCGCCCTCGAACATATCTTCTGCATGCTCACCGAGTGCTTCCTCTTCGATCAGAAGACCGACTCTTTATCTTGAGAAGGGCAGCCCACTCTAGGTCAGAACGCTTTCGACAATTTCGCTCGCTCGCTCTAGCGAGTTCAATGCGGCAATCTCAGCCTGCAGTCTCCGCGCGCTCTCTCGGTAAGACGGCACCGCCATCACCGCCGATACCGCGTCACATAATGTCGCTGCCTTCAGCCTCTTTTAACGGCACCACTTGCCCCGCTCCCGTCCATGCAATCCGTGCAGCCACCGCAGGCTGATCATTCGTAATCGGAATCGCCACCATCGGTACTCCCTGCGCCAGCGACTCCAGCGCAGTATTCAGCCCCGCATGCGTAATGCAGAGTGAGGCACGTTGCAGCACCTCCAGCTGCGGCGCAAAGTTCACCACCACCGCGCCTCCCGGCAAACCTCCAAATTGCGCTACATCCAGATTCCCACCCAGCGAAATCACAAGCTGCGCATTCAACCCCTCGCATCCCTCCGCGATGGCTTTGAAAACCCAATCATTCCCATTTTGGATCGTACCCATCGAAGCGTAGATCAGCGGCCTTCCATCCACCCGCTCCCACGGAAACGCCGTATCACCACGGCTCTCCCGCTTGTGCAGCGGCCCAACAAAATGGAAGTTCGCCGGCAAATTCTGCCTCGGAAACTCAAACCCTTGCGGCTCCTGGCATATCTGCGGTCCGCCGCCAAATCTCTCATTCATGAATTCGTTATAGAGCGGCAACCTCCACTCCGCCCTCTTTGCATTTAATTTGTCCCGCACGGGCAGAAATACCCTCCTCACCAGTGCATTCGCAGCACGATTTCGCATCAACGCCGTTACTCCGCGCTCAACTCCCCAGCCAAACATGATCGGAGGGACCCTGTTCTCCACATTGCCCATCAACGCATTTGCGACATGCACGTAAGGCAGCCCCGCGTGCTCGGCCACCGTGCTTCCACACATCAGAAACTGGTCGATCACAATCGCGTCCAGGCCAGCTCCTTTCACCGCCTCAGGAAGCTCAGCCAGTTGCGTGTCGATCTGGCTGCACAGCGTCTTGATCGTGTACTGAGCCCCACTCAATCCCTTCATTTTGCTCAGTTCATCGAGCACCTGCTTTGTGTAGCCGACAGGAAAGTCCTTATTCCCAAACACTTCGCAATCAATTCCCGTTTCACCGAGAAAAGCAGCCGCATCTGCAAACGCGAAGAACGTCACCCGATGCCCTCGCTCCTTAAGCCGCAGCGCCAGCGTGAACATCGGATACAAGTGCCCCATCACGTTCAGAGTCACGAATCCTAAGTGGGCCATGAATGGCCTCCTTATACAACCTGCCGCTTGCCCGTTCCACCAAATCCGAAACAATAATCTTGACACGTGACCAAATAGTCACATATAGTGCCTCTCAATGGACGACGTCTTCAAAGCCCTCGCCGACCCAACTCGCCGCTCCCTCCTCGACGAACTCTTCAAAAACGACGGCCAAACCCTGACCCAACTCGAAGAGCGCCTCCCCATGACCCGTTTCGGCGTCATGAAGCACCTCAAGCTTCTCGAAGAGGCCCACCTCGTCGTCACCCGCCGCCGAGGCCGCGAGAAGCTGCATTTCCTCAACGTCATCCCCATTCGGCTCCTGCACGACCGCTGGATCAACAAGTACACCGAACCCTGGGCCTCAAGTCTCACCAATCTCAAACACACATTGGAGAACAGAACCATGGAGAAAATCTTCGAAATCTACATCAAAACCACCCCCGAACGCCTCTGGTACGCCATCACCGACCCCGTCGCACGCGCCAAATATAACTTCGGCGTCCTCGTCACCTCCGACTGGACCAAAGGCTCCCACTTCGAAGGCAAGGGAGGCGGCCGCACCATCCTCGAAGGCGAAAATCTCGAAGTCGACCCGCCCCGCCGCCTCGTCCAGAACTTCCGCGCCCTCTGGGGAGAAGACGTCAAGCAGGAAGGCACCTCACGCGTCACATGGGAGATCGTTCCCGTAGCCGACTCCTGCCTCCTCAAAGTCACCCACGACCAACTCCGCGAAGGCGCAAACGACCAGGTCTACGGCGGATGGCCGATGATCCTCTCCGGCCTCAAGACCCTCCTCGAGACCGGCGAACTCCTCACCACCCCGGGCTCGCTCATGTACGCGCAACCCCCTCAAGCGCAGCAACCCGTAATTGCGGGCTAAAGCCTTCGAAGCCGTCATCCTGAACAGAGTGAAGGATCCCTGTATTTAGTATTTGTTCTTTTGATTTAGGCAGAAGCTCCCAAAACGACGTCCGCAGACAATCCGCGGACGCCGTCCCCTTTTCCCCTTCCTAATTTCCCGCCAAAGAAACAAAACAAAACAACCACTCGTCACTTACACTCAGATTCATTCAAAAACCAAAGAGGTTTCCATCAATGGCATTTCCCTGCCGCAGTCGTCGTGCATCGTTCGTCTTAACGATGGCATCCGTCATAACCTGCACTACCATCGGCTTCGCGCAGGATAAGCCCGAAGAAAAACCCTCCGCACCTGCTGCAGCCGCGGCCCCGCACAACGCCCCTTCACCCATTACGCCAGACTCAACCACCGAGGGCTCCGTCAATATCGGCGGCCAATCCATCTCCTACAAGGCCATAGCCGGAACCATCACGGTAGGCGGCACTGACCCGCAGGACGCCACCATCGGCTTCGACGGCAGGCCACTCCCCGACTCCGGCGTCCACCTGCCCGAACACGCCGAAGACGCCCCACCCACCGCGCGCATGTTCTACGTCGCCTACTTCAAGAAGGACGCCCCTGCCGCCTCGCGTCCCCTCCTCTTCGCCTACAACGGAGGCCCCGGCTCCCCCACCATGTGGCTGCACATGGGAACCTTCGGCCCCAAGCGCATCGTCACCCCTGACACCCAGCATCAGGAAGGCGCGCCCTACTCCATCGTCAACAACGACTACTCCATCCTCGACGTAGCCGACATCGTCTTCATCGACGCCCCCGGCACCGGCCTAAGCCGCACCTTCGGCAAAGGTAAATCCGAAGCCTTCTACGGAGTCGACGCCGACGGCCACGCCTTCGAGCGCTTCATCCGCCGCTTCCTCTCCAAGTACGACCGCTGGAACTCACCTAAGTATCTCTTCGGCGAAAGCTACGGCACCCCACGCTCCGCCGTCCTCGCCGCCGACCTGCGCAGCGTCGACCTCAACGGCATCATCCTCCTCTCGCAAATCCTCGCCTTCGACAACAGCGTCGACGGCCCCACCGCCAACCCCGGCGTCGATCAGGCCTACGCCCTCGCGCTCCCCACCTTCGCCGCCACAGCCTGGTATCACCACAAACTCCCCAACCAGCCCCCAGCTCTAAAGTCCTTCCTCGATGAAGTGCAGAAGTACGCCCTCGGCGACTACATGGCCGCCCTCCTTCAAGGCAGCGACCTTCCTGACGCCCAGCGACAAGCCGTAGCCGAAAAACTCCACACCTACACCGGCCTCCCGGTCGACTACCTCCTTCGCGCCGACCTCCGCGTCACCGGCGGCGAGTTCTCCGAAGAACTCAAGCTCAACGAAGGCATGACCACCGGCCGTCTCGACTCCCGCTACGAGGGCCCTGAAGCCGATCCCATGGCCGCAACCTCCGGCTACGACCCCCAGAGCGACGCCATCACCTCCGCCTGGAACACTGCTATCAACCAGTACCTCCACAACGACCTGAAGTTCGCCACCCAATCCACCTACCTCATGTCGGCCCGTCAAGGAGGCGAGTTCTCCTGGAACATGACCCACACGCCCCCAGGCCGCGGCTTCGGCGGCCCCGGCGCAGCCGCGCCCGGAACCGTCGAGACCGGAGCCAACGTCATGCCCGACCTCGCCTACCGCATGAAGATGAATCCAAAGATGAAGGTCATGCTGGCTGGTGGCTACTATGACCTCGCCACCCCCTACTTCGAGGGCGTCTACGAGATGCATCATCTCCCCATGCCAAAGAACCTGCAATCCAACATCAGCTACCACTACTACGAAGCCGGTCACATGATCTACGTCAAGGACGACGTCCTCAAGCAGTTCAAATCCGACGTAGCCAGCTTCATCAAATCCACCGAAAGCGGCAAATAAACCAACCCGCAACACACGCAAAAGAGCCGGGCCATCGTGCCCGGCCTTTCTACCTTCCGCTCCTACCATCCAAAAAGTGTCATCCTGAGCGAAGTGGTTCGCGCACTTTGCGAACCGCGGAGTCGAAGGACCTGGATTTGCAGTTGCACTTGCCTTTGTCGCTCTTCTTAACCGCCCTCGTAACCAGGCCACATCACCATCTCAAATAAAGCTTCCCATCCGCGTACCTGAGGCATAGGATGCCGTCGGCAATCCAGCAACAGGAGGCTCGTATGTTGAAGCCTTTATTCGTCATCTTCTCCGCGATAGCGTTTTTCCCGTTCTCACCACAGGAACCCGCCGCCCCCCCCGCCTCATCGGCCATCCCCGCCGAAGCCGCCCACATGACCAATCCCGTAAAGCCCACAGCCGAGTCCCAGGCCCGCGCCAAAAAGCTCTACGGATACGACTGCGCCATGTGCCACGGCCCCAACGGCAACGGCAAGGGCGACATCGTCCTCGAGCCCAAAGTCACCCTCAAGGACTACACCGACCCCTCCGCCCTCAAAGAATTCTCCGACGGAGAAATCTTCTACATCATCAAGAACGGCAAAGGCCAGATGCCCTCCGAAGGCGACCGCGCAAAAAACGAAGAACTCTGGAATATGGTCATCCTCGTCCGTTCGTTCTCCAAAAAATAACTTATCGCTTCGTCTTCCACACCCGCGCACGCTGACGCCAAACCTCATTCGGCGGATACTAATCTCATGCTGCGTCCTCCACTGGCAAGTGGAATGCTCCTCGGCCTTCTTCTCCTCTGCTGCGCTCCCGCTGCACCGAGTCAGGTCACGACATCTCGTGTCTCCGTCCTCCTTACCGTCATCGATGAAAATGGAGTGCCCGTTCCTGATGCCCGCGTCTCCATCTCCGAGCCGGGCCACCCAGCCCTCCAACTCCAGACCGACTACGCAGGCCGCTGCACGTATCCGCTCCTGCCCAACGCCTATCAAATTCAAGTAGGCAAACCGGGCTTCTATCAAGCCATCGCAACCCATACCGATCCGCGCCTCGAAAAAGTCGAAGTCGTCCTCGCGCACGAGCAGATCGTTCGCCAGCAGGTCGACGTCGTTGCCTCCACCGGCGGCATCGACCCCGAACAGACGGCCGGCGAATCCGTGATGAATCTCCCCGAGATCGTCAACGTCCCCTACCAACCCTCGCGCGATATCCGCTACCTGCTCCCCTACAATCCAGGCGTCGTACAAGATCCCTCAGGACAGGTGCACCTAGCCGGATCCCAAACCTACGCCGCGCTCGATCTGCTCGACGGCTTCGACATTCGCTCCCCCGTCAGCGGCATCCTCGCCCTCAGAGTCAGCCCCGACGCCGTCCGGTCTCTCACCACCCAGACGACTCGCTACCCGGTCGAATTCGGCCGCGCCACCGGTGGCGTCATAGCATTCTTCACCGGCATGGGCGACAACAAGTTCCGCTTCAACGCCACCGACTTCATTCCCTCGTTCCGCGAGATCAACGGCGTCCGCCTCGACAAGTTTGCTCCCCGCGTCACCTTCTCCGGACCGCTCGTTCACAACCGCGCCTGGTTCTTTGACGGAGCCGAGGGCGAATACGACAACGTCTACATCCAGGAGCTCCCTCTCGGCGCAGACACCAACCGCCTCACCCGCGGCAGCAATCTCTTCAAATCCCAGGTCAACCTCACCACCGCCAACATCCTCTCCGCCGGACTCCTCTTCAACGACTACCACTCCCCCTACGACGGCATCTCCTCGCTCGTCCCGCAGGAGAGCACCACCAAACGCGACACCGTCGCGTGGCTTCCTTATCTCCGCGATCAACACACCTTCACCGGCGGCGCCGTGCTCGACACCGGATTCGGAGTCGTCCGCATCCGCGATGGCTACGAGCCGCACGGCGACTCTCCTTACCAACTCACTCCTGAAACCTCACTCGGCAGCTACTTCGAAAACGAAGTAGCACACTCCCAGCGCGAAGAACTGACAGCCGCGCTTTATCTCCCGCCGCTCCACGCCGCCGGACGCCACGACCTCAAAGCCGGAATCGAATTCGACCATATCAGCTCCGACGAAACCGTCTCCCGCGCTCCAGTGAACTACCTGCGCGAAGATGGGACGCTCCTCCGGCAGAGTGTCTTTCCAACTCAGGCTCCATTCACCCTCCATAACCTCGAAACCGGAGCCTACTTACAGGACCGCTGGCTCACCGCCCCCGGCCTGCTCATCGAATCCGGTCTCCGCTTCGACTGGGACGAGATCATTCGCACTCCACTCTTCGCGCCTCGCATCGCCGCCGTCTACACCCCGCCCGGCGCAGAATCAAAGACCAAAATCTCCGCAGGCATCGGCCTCTACTACGAGCACACCCAGCTCGAATATCTCACTCGAGCCCTCGCCGGCATACGCTACGACACCTACTACGCCCCCGACGGAACCACCCCGACCGCCCCGCCGCTCGAAACCACCTTCCAGGCGAACGAAGCCTCCCTCACCGAATCGCGCGCCCTCAACTGGAGCCTGGGCGTCGAGCAAAAACTTCCAGGCCAAATCTATGCCGCCGCAAACTTCCTCCAGAAGCGCACCTCCGACGGCTTCGTCTACGCAAACCAAACAGCCCCGAGCTCCCTCTCCGGAACCTACCTGCTCACCAACGCCAAACAGGATCACTACATCTCCTTCGAGATCGAAGCCCGCCGCACCTTCACCAACGGATACACGCTCTTCGCCTCCTACACCCGCTCCTCAGCAACAACCAACGCCGCACTCGACTACAACCCCACCGTCTCGCTACTCGGCCAGCAACAAAGCGGCCCGCTCCCCTGGAACACCCCCAACCGCCTCATCTCCTGGGGATGGCTTCCCCTCCCCCTCCCAAAGCTGAAGAAGAGCTGGGACTTCGTCTACACCACTACCTGGCAAACAGGCTTTCCATATGTCTCCATCGACGCGAACCACCAGGTCGTAGGCGCGCCCGGCTCGATGCGATTCCCCGACTTCTTCTCGTTCAGCCCTGGACTCGAATGGCGGTTTCATCTCCGCGGCGCATACTTCGGCCTCCGCGGAGTCGTCGAGAATGCCACCGACCGCGCCAACCCCGCCGTCGTCAACAACGTCGTCGACTCCCCCGCCTACGGAATCTTCACCGAACCATTCGGCCGGTCCTTCACCGCCCGCCTGCGTCTCATCGGCTCAAAATAAGAGTACCGCTAAGACCCTTTCTGGCTCGCAATCCACCGCGTCACACGAGCATCCAGAACATCCAGCGGCAACGAACCGCCGCTCAGAATCTCATCATGAAACGTCTTCAGGTCGAACTTCGATCCAAGCTGCCCCTTTGCCCGCTCTCGAAGCTCACGAATCTTCAACTGGCCCAGCTTGTAGCTGCAAGCTTGCCCCGGCCCTGAAATATACCGGTCCGTCTCGGACTGAATCGTAGGCTCATCGATAGCATGCGAGGCCCGCATATACTCCACAACCTTCTCGCGGCTCCATCCCTCATCATGAATCCCAGTATCGACCACCAACCTCACAGCACGAAACAACTCCGACCGCAACCGCCCATAGTCCGAACCCGGATCCTGATAGAACCCAATCTCCTTGCCCAGCTCCTCCGCATAAAGAGCCCAGCCCTCCGTGTAAGCCGAGTTGCCCCCATGCTTGCGGAACTCAGGAAGCCCCGTCAAACTCTGCTGAATCGAGATCTGCAAATGATGCCCGGGCACACCCTCGTGATACGCAACCGCCTCATCGTTGATGAACGACCGCTTCGTCGGGTCAGACACCGCCACCGACACCCTCCCCGGCCGCTTCCCATCCGGAGTTCCGCCCTGGTAGTGCGTCGCCGCCCCAGCCTGGAACGGCGGAATCGGTTCAACCGTCACCGCAGTCTTCGGCAGCAGGTTGAATAACTCCGGCAACCGAGGCTCCATCTGGTGAATGTACTTCGCAAAATCATCCACAATCGCCTGCGCCGAAGCCGGAACATACTTCGGGTCCGACTCGATCTTCACCCGAAAGGTCTCCAGATCCGAATAGCCATTCGCCTTCGCCAGCGCCGTCATTTCTGCCGTAATGCGCTCCACTTCCTTCAAACCAATCGCATGAATCTGCGCAGCCGTCAGATCCGTCGTAGTAAACCGGCGCAACGCAGCCTGATACCTGCGCTTCCCGCCCGGCAGACTCTCCACCGAAAGCGTCGTCCGCGTATACGGAATGTAATCTTTAGCGATGAACTCGGAAAACTGCTTGTAAGCCGGAAACACCTCAGTCTCCAAAGCGGTATTGATCTCATCCGTCAAACGCTTCTTATCCGCCTCCGAGAACGAAGCCGGAAACTTCTTCAGAGGAATCACAAAAGGGTTAGCCGAGATCACCCCATCGCACTGCCCCGGCACCTTCTCCGCAATAAACCGCACCATCACCAGGTGGTCCTTCACACCCGCGCGCAGCACCTCCTCCGTCTGCTGAAACGCCTTCGGAATCTGGTGCAACCGCGACACATAATCCTCGTAGTGCTTCACCGAATCGAACGGCATCGACAACGGCAGATCCGCCAACCCCGTATGAATGCCTCCCATCCCGCTGATCGGCATCTCATACTCCTTCAGGTCATAGTCCTCCACCCGCTGCTGCGCCTGCCGCAAAAACAGATCATGCGAGATCAGGTCGCTCTCCGGAAAACCTGTCGCATCAATGGCCTTGATCTTCGCCAGATAAGTCACATCCAGATCATGCTCATGCGCAATCGCCGCCAGCGAATCGTCGCCAAGTTGATCGTTGTACCGATAATCCCCCACCGCCGTAGCCCGCGTCGGATTCAACTTCAGCGAAGTCTGCCAGGACTCCTCAAAGAGCGCATTCTGAGCAGCAATCCGCGCCTCAACAGACTGTGGAGCAGGCACATAAGTTTTTTGGGCCCGGGCATGAACACAGCAAGACGCTGTGGCCAGAAAAATGGCAGATGGAACTGCAAAACGGCGTATCGGCATGATTGAGAGACTACCGCGAAGCGTCAAAAGTTTCATCACAAAGCGCAGACAAAGCCCGACTGCTCTCGAACGCTACCCGACACTCATATCGTTTTCTAAGCAGATACTGTAACCAATTCCGGCGCAAGCAGCGAAGTGCTAGGCTTCGCCCCGATCGCAAGACGTGTCAGCGTCAACACGGTGATGTCATCATCCTGCCCAAAGGCCACAGCGGCCTCTGTTGCTTGCGTTGCATCCGGCATAGCCGCCATCAGCGCATGCAACCGTTCAAAGCCGAAGATTTCACCTGTCGAATTGCGCGCTTCCAGCAAACCATCCGTGTAGAAAGTAAGCCGATCGCCCACGGCGAGACGAAATTCAGTCTTCTCATAGATCGCGTCCGAATCAAGCCCGAGCGGAAGAGCATCGGGCAGGTTCATATCATCCCGGTTCAGGAAAGGCGCAAGATGACCTGCGTCTGCAAGCACACAGTTTCCCTCCGTATCAAAGCGCAACACCAGGCAGGTCGCAAATCCATTCGTGAGCCGTCCATGCAGCCGTCGATTCAACCCACCCAGTATCTTCGCCGGATCGTCAGACGATTCAACGAGCGTCCGCACGGCACCTACGATCAGCGAGACCGTCATTGCAGCCTTCAGGCCCTTGCCGCTGACGTCGCCCAGAATCAGAACCGCCGAACCGTCCTCTCGCTCAATCAATTGAAAGAAATCGCCGCCAACCTGTTGCGCGGGCTGATAAGCGCTGGTGACGGCGTATCCCTCAAGGAAAGGCAGCGACTGCGGAATCAGCACACGCTGCAACTCCTGCGCGCTCTTGTATTCCTGTTGCACCGCCATCTCACGTTCGCGCTGTTCGAGATAAACCGCATACGCGATCGTAAGAACCAGGACCGTCGACAGAATCGCCTGCGGCGTGAACGGCACTCCAGCCACGGAGAACAGCGGTTCGTCCATGGTGGAAGCAAGCGTCCAGTGCGTAAATCGCCGACCTTGCAGCGCCGTATGTTGCACCACGTCATACATCTCCACAACGAAAGCGGCCGCCGCGACGAACCATCGTGAAGGATGCAACCGCCGCTGCTTTAACGCATAGCCAATAATCACAAATGGGAACAGCTCCACCACCGAAAAGCCAAAAGTGAACACAGCATCGAGTATTTGAAACGCCCGCACATGAGTATTGCTCCACTGCAGCGTAAACAGCAGGTTGTCGAGCGTCGCCGAGACCAGCGAAACCACCGCAAGAATCCTCGCCCATCGCCACAGCGAAGGCTGCCGGTCCAGGTCGAGAAGATAAAGCAGCAGGTACCAGAGCGAGATGTCCTCAAAGCAATGCGCCGGCCACAAAATCAGGGTCTGGACCCTGTGAAGCTGTGCGAAGTCCAGTGGATTCCTCAACAGGGTAAGGATCGAAGCTCCAAGAAACAGAACCATCCAGAAAAGCACCTTCTGGTTTCGATTACGGACCCACGCAATAAAACCAATCAACATGATCGTTCCCAGGATGAGTATCTGAACGAAATCAACCATGCTCCCTTTTGCCTGGGCATAACTGTTTGCCGTCTGGATCTCCGCAATTGCTTCGGAGGTCCCCACCATCGGTGTTGCCGTCATTCCCCTGTCATTGCCGGGGGACGCTGAATCCAAAGGCGCGGTCCAAACGCGGATCGCCAGCACTCCATGCAACGGCCGACCGAGTAGAAACGCCTGCGAAGACGCAGAGCGAAACAGAGGACTCGCCGGCAACCTTCCGTAATGACCAACCAACCCGCCATTCCAATACACCTGGTACGCACATCGAACGTGCGGCATGTAAAGCATCACATCATCTGGCGACCCAGCACTCCGCACGTAATCGAGATGCCGGCGATACCACGCGAAGCCTGCATAGCCGTAGTGCCCTTGGTCGCCCCACGGCCGGTCGACAAGCAGGCGCTCCCAGCCTGTATCGTCGAATGTCGGCGAGGACCATGCTGTGTCGTCGCCCACACGAAACTGCCATTGTCCATCAAGCGCGACTGTGCCCCTGCCCAATCCTTCAACCACCAGGGAAGACCCGGCGACAGGCTGCGCTGCGTACAGGGCGGTCACGGAGAGGGCAAAGAACAGCAGACAAGGCGACAATCTATCGCGCAAAACACGCCAGAGCATCGTTGTTGCATCATAGGCGCGTTATCAAGACTTACCAGCCCGCAATTTTGCTAGGCAGCCCATTAAATTCGCCTGCCGCTCAAAGGCATAGCAACGCGGATGTCAGGAGGACTCCTCAATGTGGGGCTGCCTTCAGGGATGTTGAATCTCACCTTTATAGAGCAACTTGCCTGGCACGAACTCTGTGGCGACGCCGAAGAGTCCACCGAGAAGAGCGCCAACCGGGGCCAAACCGCGAGTGAACTTGGCGTTGTTGGTTGTGTTCGGGTTTTTGATGCTGGCGTCGACGATGGCCCCCGTACCGGCGCCTACCCCGATTCCGATGAGGGTCCCGACCACCACCGACCCAGTCGCGTTGCGGGCCCGGATGAGTTGGATTTCGTTCTTTGGCAACGAGATTGAGCGATCAATCCCGGCTTGTCTCTTGTGACAGACCAATGCGTTCTCGTCGGCCGAGTCGAAGGCGCAAGCGATTTTTTCTTTGGTCAGAGTAATTCGGATGGAGGTGCCGGCCTTAAGGGACTCTACGCCCTGCCATGAATCTGCCGACAGTTGCGCCATCCCCGCTGTGGAAGCAGCCAAGAGCAGAGTAAAGCAAAGTACATGGTGGAGCATTCTGGCAAGAATGTGGCGGCCTTCCCTTCGAATCGCGCTTCACGATAACCGTTTCGCGCACGGTTGAGCAAGCACTAAACGAGAGGGCCGAGTCGCCGAATACAGAACGCCACTGTCTGTCACAAAGGTTGCATTGCTCTTACTGAGTTGGCGGAGTTACGCTCGTCTACTTGCGTTGTGGTAACTCACATGGCGCTAAACACTGTGTTCTCGAACGCCGGAGTTCCAGTTGACCCTCCCCTTCAGTAGCAGACTTCGTTTTGGTTCACTGCTTAGGCTTATCGGGTTTCTTCTTCTAATGGGCACGCGGATGTCTTTCGCGGATGCTCATGAAGCCACTGAACCCAAGGTGGGTTTGGCTGAAGCGAGAACAGCGTTCGATTCGCTTCCCGATAGTCCCGTGCCAAATTCGGGTTCAATCGCTGATGTGACTGGCTTTGGGCCGCACGATAAAGCCAACGATAACCTGGCGGATGGATCCGCCGCTGGTGCGCCGACAGGCGCGAGCGGTCTGGGGGTGAAGTCTGCTCCGGTAGATCGAGAGAGGGCCCGTGAGGAGCTGACCGAGGGGTGCGAGACGGGCCGAATTCGTGGAAAGGAATGCAAGGTGCATTGGCTGCCGATACTGGCGCAGTCGTTCGAGTGGCTTACGACGCAGCACTCAGGGAACATCCTGATGGACAAAGACACCCGGAACGACCTTACTTCGCATCCTTACTGGGCGACGTATGTGTACAGCGTCGAGCATTACCGCTGGTACCAGTGGTCGGACGATACACCCTTCATCGTGCATGACATCGGGCACCCGATGATGGGCGCGATTGTAAGCAGCATCTTCGAGCAGAATGACCCCAAGGGGCGGGCGCTGGTATTCGAGAACAATGGAAATTACTGGCGAAGCAGGTTGAAGGCGATGGCCTACTCAGCCGTGTACAGCGCTCAATGGAAGGTCGGGCCAGTGAGTGAAGCTTCGATCGGAAACAGCGGCTGGGCCACCTATTATGTCCCGCATCTTGGGCGCACGACGAATGAAACAGGATTTCAGGACTTCATCATCACGCCGGTGTACGGATTAGGCTGGAATGTCGGCGAGGATGCAATCGACCGCTACATCATGCCATCGGTCCATAGGCATGTGAAGAACCGCTTCTACCTGACGACGCTGTTCTGGATGACGCCGTGCAAGTCTGCCGCCAACATACTGCGATGGAAGCCGACGTACTACCGGGACAAGGCGTATGCGCCGCCGCCGTCATCAGAGGGCGACAATTAGTTTTTAGCTTGGGGTGGGCAGCTACAAAAGAAGAGAAGCAGAGCGGACACCGCGTCCTCAAATTTGAGCGGGTGAAGAGACAAAGGTTCCGCTACTTCTTTGGGCGCGGCAATTTAGCTGTCATTGGCAATTCTAATGCTAGACTTTTCCCACTATGGCAGATGAGCACTTAGCCACAAGATGCACTAACTTGGAGTGTTTGCGATTCTTCCACCTGTTACCCGCCGATCGAGAACAAGTGGAGATATTCAACGCAGTGCTGGCATCTTCTAAGGCTGTCGGAACGCCTTGGATCACTCTTCACTGTCCTGTTTGCGGACATAAATTCCAGCAATCATTGATTGTTGTTCCCCGGTGTTCCTGTGAAAACCTGATTCACCCCGAGGGAACATAGAAACCCAATCCTCTCTTTCGACCAAAATATCAAAAGCGTATTTCTGAACGCCCCAAGTATGTCCGGCGGATTGGCGGTAAATCCATCTGGGTTTCTTAAAGATACAAATGCCATCGAAACCATTGACACCGCTGATAAACTTAAATCAAAGGAAAATCTAAGCCCGGCCCGCGCCGGGCTTTTCGATTCAGAGGTCAACCGCAAATCGAAGTCCAGACCTAAAGTCTCTACTTCGAATACTTTGCACACTTTTTGACGGGTAGGGGGAGGTACACCATGCACCACAGCAACGCACACCACAGAGGCTCCATCCCCTCCCAAAATCTCCCCGCCAAACTCACCCTCGCAATCCTTGTCGTACTTTATTTCTCCACAGCCCTCACCGCTCGCGCCCAGCCCAACCTCGCCCTCATGAAGTACGCCTGCGGCCCCGCAAACCGCACGTTCGCCACCCTCTCACCCACCTCCCGCTTCACCGACACCACCGCCGGCTTCGACCTCCTACCGTCCCCCGCCGTCGAAGCCAAATCCTGCACCAGTGACAAGCCCTTCTTCTTCTCCGTCCCCATCTCCGAGGGCAGCTACCGCATCACCGTCGTCCTCGGAGGCCCACAGGCCGCCGTCACCACCGTCCGGGCCGAAGGCCGCCGCCTCATGCTCGAAAAAATCCCCACCGCAGCCAACGCCTCCGTCACCAAGGTCTTCGACACCAACGTCCGATACCCCGAAATTAGCGGGCTGCCCAACGGCGACCCCAACAACGTCGTCAAACTCAAGCCCCGCGAGCAAGGCATCCTCGACTGGGACCACAAACTCACCCTCGAGTTCAACGGCGACCACCCCAGCGTCCGCTCCATCGATATCGAACCCATCCCCAACGAGCCAGTCCTCTACCTCGCTGGCGACTCCACCGTCGTCGATCAGTACTACGAGCCCTGGGCAGCCTGGGGACAGATGCTTCCCCGCTTCTTCCTACCCGGCATCGTCGTCGCCAACCACGCTGAATCCGGCGAAACCAGCCGCGCCTTTGTCGGCGAACACCGTCTGGCCAAGATCATGACCACCATGAAGCCCGGCGACTACCTCTTCATCCAGTTCGCCCACAACGATATGAAGCCCGGCGCCGTCTCCCTCGACGATTACAAGAAACTCCTCACCGACTACATCGCCCAGACCCGCGCCAAGGGCGCCACCCCCGTCCTCGTCACCCCCATGAACCGCCGCACCTTCGACGACGCCGGCCGCATCACCAACTCCTTCGGCCCCTACCCCGACGCAGTTCGCGAAGTAGCCGCCGAGCAGAAGGTCGCCCTCATCGACCTCAACGCAATGTCCAAAACACTCTTCGAAGCCATGGGACCTGAAGGCACCCTCAAAGCCTTCATGCACTACCCCGTCAATTCATTTCCCGGCCAGACCGAAGCCATCGCAGATAACACGCACTTCAACAGCTACGGTGCCTACGAACTCGCGCGCTGCATCGTCCACGGCATCCGCGAAGCCAACCTGCCCCTCACCAAATTCCTCGACCCCACCATCCCCGACTTCAACCCAGCCCATCCCGACCCCCAACCCACCTTCAACCTGCCCTTCACACCCATCCTCCTGAAATCAGACCCCACCAAAGTGGGCCAGACCGGATGAAAAACCAAATCAATCATCTCTCCGCGAGCAGCGTCTCCACATCGGTCGCAAAATCCGCCTGTCGCACCGCCCCGACATAAGTCTTTGCGATCCGTCCCTCACGATCCACCAGCACAGTCGTCGGCACCCCCTCCATCCCATACTCCATCTGCGACATCCGCTCCGGTCTTACCACGGGGTACGGCACCCCAAAATCATTCACAAACGTCCTCACCTTCTCCGCACTACCCTCATCAATCGCAACCCCAACCACAGCCAACCCCTTTGGTCCCAACTCCCGCGACAACCGGATCAGCCCTGGCGTCTCTTCCCAACAGGGCCCACACCACGTCGCCCAATAGTTCACCAACACAACCTGCCCGCGATGCTCCGACATCCTCCATGTCCCGCCATCCAGCTGCGCCATCGCCAACTCCGGCACCTCCCTTCGCTCACTCGCAGGCCGAATCCCACCCGACTGCCGCGTACCAAAGTGCCACGCAGCCGCGACGACTCCGAACGCAAGCACAGCAATGGCATAACGAGCCGATCTTCGCAACAATGTCAGCATCCCTCGCCTCAGAACCAGCCTACCCCTTTCCTTCGGTTCCCACCCCCTGTACAGTGTGGGGAGCCGACGGCCCACAATGAAGCACGCGATCCCTACACCCCGTCGCATTACCCGACTCAGACCACTCGCCATCTTGGGTCTGCTCCTCACAGCGGTTCCAGCCGTCCCCTACTCTGTCCAGACTCACGAGGAGCTGATCGACATCGCCTGGAAACAATCCATCCGGCCCATTCTCCTCAAACAGTACCCCACCCTCACCGAAGCCCAGCTCCAGGAAGCTCACGCCTACGCCTACGGTGGCTGTGCCATCCAGGACTTCGGCTACTACCCATTCGGCAACGCCTTCTTCTCCGACCTCACCCATTACGTTCGCTCCGGGGACTTTGTCATTAACCTACTCCGCGACGCCCACACCGCCGACGAGCTCGCCTTCGCCATCGGCTCTCTCTCTCACTACATCGGTGACACCGTCGGCCACAGCTCGGCCGTTAATCTCTCCGTCCCAGTCGAATTTCCCAAACTCAAACAAAGATACGGCGACAACATCAACTACGCCGAGAATCCGCACGCCCACGTTCAAACCGAGTTCGCCTTCGACATCAACCAACTAAGCAAGGGCCGCTTCGCCCCCAGCGCCTACCTCAAGCACGTCGGCCTCGAAGTGCCCCGGCCCCTTTTGCGCAAGGCATTCTTCGAAACCTACGGCCTCAATCTTCCCGACATCATCGGCAGCAAAGAGACCTCCATCCGCGTCTACCGCAAAGGCGTCCGCAGTTTCATTCCCAACATAGCTAGGGCCGAAACCCTCCTCCACAAGAAGAGCTTTCCCCAGGACATACCCAGTCCCGATCTCGACACCTTAAGAGTCGATGCTCTTCAGGCCTCCGCCGACAACAACTGGGACGCCTATCGCAAGCAGCCCGGCTTTACCAGTCATCTCTATGCCGGCTTCATCTACATCCTGCCGAAGGTCGGCACCCTCAAAATGCTTGCCATCAAAGGTCCCACTCAACAGACTGAGGATCTCTACATCAAGAGTCTCAACCGTTCCATCAAGTCCCTGCGCTTCGTCCTTGCGCACTTCGATCGCATCGAATACTACCTTCCCAATCGTGATCTCGATACCGGAGCCATCGTCAAACCTGGCGGGTACCCACTCACCGACATGACCTACGCCGAACTCCTCGAAATGATCACGAAGAATCCCGACAAGGTCATCCCCATCCAGCTCAAGCACGATCTCATCGCTTACTACGCAGACCCGGAGGCCCCCATCATCACTAAAAAAGATCCTGAGAAGTGGGCCAAGGTCCAGGAAGATCTAAAAATCCTCACAACCATGAAGACTATCGGCGAACTCGATCCCCTCCCCGAAGAAATCGTCGACGAGAAGCAAGAATAGCCGTCACCCACCTGCTACTGTTGCATCCAACAAAATAGATCGACCGAATCGACAGGAGAGCGATGAAGATTGTTCGCAGAATTGAGGCCACCCCAACGCGCGCGACGGCAACCCCTTTCGTAATTTTGTTCATCTTTGCCTCTGTAATTCTCGCCTCTGGATGCAACTCGGGAAAATCCGCACCCACCCCTTCCAACTTCTCCCAAGCTATTAACAACCACTTCCTCGATCACAGCGACTGTCTTTTCTCGGATACTCGCTTTCCCTTCGAAACCTCCGATCCTGAAAAAACACGGCAAATGGACGCCTTGGCCAACGCCCACCTCCTCGACAAGTCAGTCGAAACCAGCATTCACGTAAGCCGCTACACCGTCACTTCCACCGGCGCCCGTTTCGCTCCTCACTTCTGCTACGGACACCGCGAAGTCACCAGCATCGACGGTTCGACTCCATTGACGGTCAACGAGGGATTTAAGGAGACAACCGTCAGCTACAGCTACACCATGAAGGAAGTTCCGGTCTGGGTACTCAGTCACGACATCCAGGCCGCATTCCCGGACATGGCCCGCGCCACCAGTAGTCAGGTCACCGCGAAAGCCACCCTCGCCCAAAGCCCCGTAGGCTGGCAAATCCCTGACTAGTCGCCAGAACAAGGCAACTCAGCCATAACCTTTGCCATGCTCAAGCTGTCCTACAATCAATGCAGATGGATCTCGCCGCAAAATCCGCCAAACTTCACGCTACATTGCAGGGGCTAGGCAGCGTCCTGGTCGCCTACTCCGGCGGCACCGACTCCGCGTACCTCGCCTACGCAGCGCATCAAGCCCTCGGCGAAAAAATGCTCGCCGTCATCGCTGACTCCGCCTCTCTTCCCCGCGCCGAACTAGCCGCCGCCCTCGCCTTCGCCGCCGATCACAAGATTCCCATACAAATCCTGCAGACCAACGAGCTCGACAATCCTGACTACCAGCGTAACGACGCACGCCGCTGCTTTCACTGCAAAGACGAGCTCTTCACTCAGATGGAGCAAACCCGAGCAGCCTTCGGCTTCGCCCATATCGCCTACGGCAGAAACCTCGACGATGACGGCGACTTTCGCCCCGGCCAGCAAGCCGCAGCCGAACATCACGCCGTGGCTCCCCTCGTCACCGCACAACTCACCAAGTCCGAAATCCGTCATCTAGCCCGCCAGGCCAATCTCTCCCTCTCTGACAAACCAGCCTCCGCGTGCCTCGCCTCCCGCATCGAATACGGCCGCCCCGTCACTCGCGAAAATCTCTCCCAGGTCGAGCAAGCCGAGGCCGCTCTTCACGCCCTAGGCTTTCCGCAGGTCCGCGTTCGTCATCACGGCGACCTCGCTCGCGTCGAAATCGCCATCGAAGACCTCCCGCGCGCCCTCTCGCTCGCGGTTCTCGCAGAGATCACCGCCGCCATCAAGCCACTCGGCTTCCTCTACGTAACCCTCGACACCGAGGGCTACCGCTCCGGCTCTATGAATCAAGCCCTCCTCGCCGCCAGCGCCATTCACCCAGCCAAGTAGACGAGTCCACGCAACCAACATGAAAGAATAATCCCATGCGCATCGCCTATCTCGACTGCTTCGCCGGCATTAGCGGCGATATGTTTCTCGGGGCCCTCATCGACGCAGGAGTCGATCCCAAAGTCCTCCACGAAGCCGTAGCCGCCTTGAACCTCAGCGCCACCCTCAGGATCGAAAAAGTCGACCGCAGCGGCATCTCCGCCACCAAGGTTCACGTCTACGAAGGCACAGAGCTTGCCGAAGAACATCACGATCACCCTCACGAACAACATGCCCACACCCATCAGCACCATCCCAAAACGCAACACCAGCACAAAATCGGCCATACACACGAACATCCGCACAGTCACGATCACGAACAAACCCATGGCCGCTCTCTCACCGTCATCCGCGACCTGATCAGCACGGCAAAGCTCACCGCCCCAGTAAAACAAACTGCAATTCACGCATTCGAACTGCTCGGCGCCTCCGAAGCAAAGATCCACAACGTCCCCGTAGAGAACATCCACTTCCACGAAGTCGGAGCAGTCGACGCCATCGTCGACATCGTCGCTGCCTCGGCCGGCATCCACGCTCTCGCCGTCGACAAGTGGTACTCCTCACCCCTCAACGTAGGCGGCGGTATGGTGGACTGCGCGCACGGCCGTTTCCCCGTTCCCGCCCCCGCAACCGCTGACCTTCTCCGCGGCCTCCCAACATACTCCGCCCACGTTGAAAAAGAGCTCGTCACTCCCACCGGCGCAGCAATCATCCGCGCCCTCGAGCCCACCTTTGGCCCTCAGCCCGCAATGCGTGTCCAGCAGATCGGATACGGCGCAGGGAGCCGCAATCCCAAAGACTTCCCCAACGTTCTCCGGATCTCCATCGGTGAAACCGCCGACGCCACCCACTCCGCCGTAGCCGTTCTGGAAACCGCCCTCGACGACATCTCCCCGCAGATCCTCGCGCACGTCACCGAGCGAGCCCTCACACTCGGAGCCCTCGATGTCATGTCCACCGCCGTCCAGATGAAGAAGGGCCGTCTGGGCACCTTGCTGACTATCCTTGCCGACGACGCCCAACTCCCCGCTCTCGAAGAACTCCTCCTCCGCGAGACCAGCACCCTCGGCGTCCGTATCCACCACGAACGCCGCTCCTGCCTCGAGCGAACCCACAAGACCGTCACCACCCCCTACGGCGACATCCGCATCAAAGTAGGCTCCCGGAACAACGAAACCTACAACGCTGCCCCCGAATTCGAAGATTGCCGCACCGCCGCCGCAAAACACAACGTGCCCGTGAAGCAGGTCCAGCAAGCCGCCATCGCGGCTTACCTACGCTGACTCCGTTCCGCTGGAATCCGCATCCAACGTGTTAAGCAGGAGCAGCCATGCAGCGCAGAGACTTTCTCAAATCCGCCACCGCCGCCGGCATCGCATCCACCCTTTCCACCGCGCAAGCCCAGGCAAACGCGCCCATCAAAAGGCCCGAGTCTCCCAATATGCTCTATCGCGACCTCGGCACCACCGGCGAGCGTGTCTCAGTCATCGGGATGGGCGGCTATCATCTCGGCAAGCAGGCCGACCCCGCCGAGAGCATACGCCTCATTCACTCCGGCATCGACCGCGGCATCACCTTCCTCGATAACTGTTGGGACTATAACGACGGCATCTCCGAAGTTCGTATGGGCCAAGCCCTGCGCAACGGCTACCGCGAGAAGGTCTTCCTCATGACCAAAATGGATGGCCGCACCGCAGTCGAGTACAACAAGCAACTCGAGCAGTCCCTCGGCCGCCTCCAAACCGACACCATCGACCTCGTGCAGTTCCACGAAATCATTCGCCTCGATGATCCCGACCGCATCTTCGCCCCAGGCGGAGCCATCGAAGCCGCCATCGCCGCGCGCCAGGCCGGTAAAATCCGCTACATAGGCTTCACCGGCCACAAAGATCCCATCGTTCATCTCCGCATGCTCGAGACCGCGCAGAAGCACAACTTCCACTTCGACACCGTCCAGATGCCCATCAACGTCATGGACGCGCACTTCCGTTCCTTCACCAAAGAAGTCATGCCCGTCGCGCTCAAGCAAGGCATCGGCGTCCTAGCCATGAAGACGTTCGGCGACCCCTATATCCTCCAAAGCAACACCGTCCAGCCCATAGAAGCCCTGCATTACGGCCTCAGCCAACCTGTCTCCGTCGTCATCACCGGAATCGACAACCCCCAGGTCCTCGATCAGGCCTTCGAAGCCGTCCGCACCTTCAAGCCCATGACCGAAACCGAGATGATCTCCCTGCTCGCCCGCACAGCAACCGCCGCCAGCGAAGGCAAATTCGAGCTCTTCAAAACCACCCCACACTACGACGGAACCGCAGCGAACCCAAAGTGGCTCGGATAACATTCTCAGTACGTCCAAATGAATAAGCCTAGCCTCCTCGAACTCCTCGCCGCAGTCCAATCCGGCTCCGTCACTCCCGCCGCAGCCACCGAGCGTCTCGTGAATCTTCCCTACGAAGATCTGGGACACACCCGCATCGACCACCATCGCACTCTCCGCACCGATCTCCCCGAGGTCATCTACGCCGCCGGCAAAACCCCCGCGCAAGTTGCCGAGATCTTCGCCCGCATGGCTGCCGCCGGATCTGACGTCCTCGCCACCCGCGCCGACGAAGCCACGGCGCTCGCAGTCCTCAACGCAGTGCCCGCCGCAGTCCACCATCCTCAGGCGCGCGCCCTCACCCTTCGCCAATCCACCCACCTCGAGCCCCGGGGCCAGGTCGCCGTCGTCTGCGCCGGAACCAGCGATATCCGCGTCGCCGAGGAAGCCGCCGTCACCGCCGAGCTCTTCAACACCCGCGTCACCCGCCTTTACGACGTAGGCGTCGCAGGCCTGCACCGCCTCCTCGCCGTCCGCGATCAGTTCGCCAGCGTTAACGCCATCATCGTCTGCGCCGGAATGGAGGGCGCCCTTCCCTCGGTCGTCGGAGGACTCGTCGGCGTCCCTGTCATCGCCGTCCCCACCTCGGTCGGCTACGGAGCCAGCTTCGACGGTGCCGCTGCCCTCTTGGGAATGCTTAACTCATGTTCCCCCAACGTTACCGTAGTAAATATAGACAACGGCTTCGGCGCGGCCTACACTGCCGTACTGATAGCGCGCTCTGCTGCTGGTCGCAGTGAGTAAGTTTCTCAAAGCACAGCATTTGCGGACGGAGCGCGCACGAGGTGAGTCAAAATGCTTCCGCATGATCAGAAGCCATGGGCTAAGTCGTTAGCACGCGTAGTCATCTGTGGGACCATTCTCGGGCTTGCTCTACTGGCTTATTACCTAAGAACCCACAACTCCCTCCACATCCCTGAGATCGTCGGTATCTTCCTGCTTTTCTTGGCGATAGTGCCGCCAAACCTCGCCATCATTTACCCATGGCTGATTCCAGCCACCCACCACGCCAACCACGTCACAGAAAAATCGACGAGCGTAAGGTGAAGCAAATCAATCAGAGTAAACAGGGTTCGAGTAAAGGTTCACATCTTGGCGCGAAGCGGTTGCATCGGCTCAGTGTGGGATGGAGTCATTGTTTCGTCAGCAAGATACTTCTTCAGCAGCTCATGATGCAGGCAATACAAGGCAAGCTCAAGCCGATCGGAGACCCCGAGTTTGTCATACACCTTTCGCAGATAGTTCTTGATCACCTGTTCGGTCGTTCCAATCTGGTAGGCGATCTCCTTGTTTCGCATCCCCCGCGTGATGCAGCTGATGATCGCCAGCTCCTTCTTCG
Source organism: uncultured Acidobacteriaceae bacterium (assembly GCA_963841335.1). Classification (GTDB taxonomy): domain Bacteria; phylum Acidobacteriota; class Terriglobia; order Terriglobales; family Acidobacteriaceae; genus Edaphobacter. Next base: position 1,786,348 of record CAWJCF010000002.1, read on the forward strand.
ATAGCTTTGGCTGGACCTTTGGATCAGTAAGGCTGGTGGCCTGCGCACGATACGCCTCAATCACCCAGCTAATTGATTGGTTATCGATCCAGGTTTCGCCTTCCGCAATCTTCCGAACGCATTTCACCAGCAGATCCGGCGATATGGATCGCGGCACAACCCCACGGACCCCGCGCCGGTAGAGTTCCACAGTATTCGACTCGTCGGCTTCAGTAACTTGAACAATCAACTTCGCATCCGGAGCCTGGCGGACGAGTTCCGGTATCGCATCGATCGTTCCCGCGACCAACTGCCCCTCAAGAACCACAACATCCGTCGGGTACCGCTGCAAGGCAGCATAAAGATTCGTCAAGGTTTCCACCTGGGCGACAACACGGATGTCGTCCTCGAGCGCGAAGACCTTCTTCATGCCCACGCGATAGATAGCCTGCGAGTCAGCAAGAATAACGCGAATACCCGCGCTTCCCACAATTTCCTCCGGACTCTCTTCCCCGCCCCGGGTTGGATCAATATTCACTACAGTCATAGGTTTCAAGCCTTTAAAGAATACTCGTCAATCACGGCAGCGGCCTTTTTTTGCCCCCCCTGAAGATAATGGCGCACAACCCGGCCGATGCAATGAATAGTAACGTCCTTCGTGGTCCCCATGACCGCGGAGGGCATCGCAATCGTGAACTCGATCCTGCTCTCGACCGCAGGAAGCTGCTCTCCAACAAAAAGCAGTCCATTCGCGGAGATGTTTTCCGTCATCGCTTCCATCTCCCCTTCGTCTGTTTGTAGACGGATTGTGAGTCTCATAGGGAAACGCACTGCGGTGCGGACTGGATTCTCTCCGGTCGGCATCTGCCATTGGGCCACGACTCCTCCTTCTTAGCCTTCGCCAGGCAAACGCCCTGCGAAGGCCCCAAATCTACCACATTGGAGTGTATCCCACCAATAGGCACTTCGAGCACTTTTCTCCGGCCCGGCCTACGGCACGACACCAAGTGCAGCAGAACCGCCAACCCATTGCTGATCGCGATTATGATCGACACCCATCATCAGTCCGCGGCCAAGACGCACCAGCGCGATAGCCGGCTGGAGTTTTCCACCGGCCGGCCAAAGGTACATGATGCGTACCTCCGCCTGGGTAGGACCATGAGGGGTTGCAATAACAGGCGCGAAGGCGAGACGCTCCTGAAGCAGATACTGATGCTGCTCAGCCTCCGGAATTGCTTGAAGCTCAGCGTCCGTCGGAGCGAACTGAATTCCTTTGCCCGCAAAGGAATAAAGAGGCTTAAGCAGAAGTCTTTCCCGTTCGGCAGGCAGCCCATCAAGATGACGCTCGGCAAACCAGTCATCGAGGAAGACAGCCTTCGGGACTGAAGGATGTTGGAGATACGGGAGCGAGAATTTGCTGATTCGAAAGTACCAGTTGGGATGCCCCGCCCACTCGACATCAAGGTCGTCACGGTAATCGAACGGCAACTGAATGTTCTTTCTCTCCAACTCGTCCACAATGGCGCGGTTGTAAATGCGGTGAATCGGAATCTCTCGGCCGGCATGTTCATAGAAGAGCCGGTTGCCATGTTTGCGCAGCCTCGTGATATCAACGGTCGCAATATGAAGCCGCTCTTCATATACTCGAAAATCTGGCCGTGTCTTCTGCTTATCGGGCTCAGCCTCAACCAGCACCACATTCTCCGGATCATGATCTCCAACAATCACCTCACGCAGGAGCTGCCAGTAGCCGTCGTCGCTGAGACCCCCAAGATGGATTTGCAAGCCCGAATCAAGGTTGAAAGTTTCGACGTACTGGTGCGCAAGCACATCCTGGTACCCAAACACAGACGGGAAGGCCTGCATCTCAACCAGCCTGGGACTGAGCGAGCCGTCAGCGTTCCGCACCAGACCGAAGTCGACAGTCATGAAGTTAGGCTGCGAATTTTCGTTGGGCACGCAAAAACGAGGTGGGATTGTTTGATCCGATGCCTCGACATAAGCCGGATTCTCAAGAAGTTGCCGAGTCAGGACGGCCCCAGTCTCCGCCAGTTCTTCAAGAAGCGATTGCGGAAAGAAACAAGGCGTCTCCGCAACCCGGAAGTCAACGCTGGATCGAGTAATGTGATTCAGGCGATACAACAGATCGTCATATTTGTCTGCGCTGAAAGCAGCGTTGAATTGGTCGCGATAGGGCTGCAGCATGGAAGCTAGTCTAACCGTTCACTTCCCCCACGACTGCCGATTTCAACATCGCACATCCCATACCCGTCAGCGCGCGGGTTCGGGAGACGCCCCTGTCTTCAACGCCGGACTCTTTTTGCCGCCGGAGAACCTCACCAGGATGGTCTTCAAAATCACATACAGAACCGGGATGAAGAAGAGATTGAGTATGGTTGAAAGAACCATGCCGCCAACAATGGCTGTTCCCACGGAATGCCGACCGTAGGCCCCAGCGCCCGTCGCGAAATAGAGCGGCCCCACACCCAGAATGAAGGCAATCGAAGTCATCAAAATGGGCCGAAGCCGAAGTTCAGCCGCTTCGATAGCCGCATCCTTCACCGAACGTCCCTGCTCAAGAAGTTGCTCGGCAAACTCCACGATCAAAATCGAGTTCTTCGCAGACAGACCAATCAACATGACGAGCCCAATCTGAACATACACGTCGTCAACCAGACCCCGAAGGTCCACCAGCGTAAGCGCTCCGAGAATGGCCATCGGAACCGCCAGCAGAATAATGAACGGCAGCGCGAACGACTCGTACTGAGCCGAAAGTGTGAGATAGACGACAAGCAATCCGAGACCGAAGATGATGATCGCTTTGCCGGCAGACTCGACCTCTTCGAGCGCGAGGCCAGTCCATGAATAGGACATGCCTGGCATCTTATTTTTATTGAAAAGGCTTACCATCGCGTCGAGCCCCTGTCCGGAGCTGAGCCCCGGCGCAGGCGAACCGTCGATCTCAGCAGACCGGAAGAGGTTGTAGTGGTTGATGACCTGTGGTCCGGAAGTCTCAGCGATGGAGGCCAGGTTATCCAGTGGGACCATCTGGCCGGAGTCAGAACGAACATAGTACTGGTGAATATCCTGTGCGTTCCGGCGATAGGGCGCGTCGGCCTGAACATAAACGCGATAAGAGCGGTTGTTGAAGTCAAAGTCGTTGACGTAGCTGGAACCCATAAAGGTATTGAGGGCCGCGGTGATCTGCGTAAAAGGGACGCCGATCGCCTTAGCCTTCTGACGGTCGATGGAAATGAGAAGTTGGGGATCATTCGAGGTAAAGGTGGTGTTCATGGCGGTGAGGCCGGAACCCGGCGCTCGGCCTTGACCGACGAGAGTATGGGCAATGCGGTCGATATCGCCGAAGGTGTTGCGGCCAGAGTCCTGGAGAATGAACTGGAAGCCGCCGACGGTGCCGATGCCTGCAACAGCGGGTGGTTCTGCCGCAAAGGCGATACCACCAGGGACGCCGAACAGCTTAGGACCGACATCGGCAACGATAGCTTTGGCGGTGTACTTGGGGCCCATCTTGGTTCGGTCATTGATGGGCTTGAGCGGTGCGAAGATAAGCCCAGAGTTCGGCGAGCTGCCGCCCGAGAGCGAGAAGCCCATGACGGAGAAGGTGCCGAAGACACCATCGTTTTTGCGGACTTCGGCCGAGACCTTATCGGCAAAGGTCGACGTGTAGCTGAGCGAGGCTCCCGGCGGCGTTTGCACGATGATGAGAAAGTAGGACTGGTCCTCCTGCGGAATAAAGGCCGTGGGGACGCGGTTGTACATAAATGCCGTCGCCGCCAAACCAGCCAAGAAGATCAGGAGCATGACGTACCGGATGCGCACGACGAAGGTAACGGCACGTGCATAGACGCGGATAATCCACTGGATGAGACGTTCGATGGGATTGAGAAGAAACCCCATGATTCCGGTCTTCTTGGTTTCGGCACGAAGCAGGATGGCGGCCAGAGCTGGCGAGAGGGTAAGCGCGTTGAAGGCGGAGATCGCGATGGAGAAGGCGATCGTGAGCGAGAACTGCTTATAGAGGATGCCGGTTGTTCCCGGAAAGAAGCTGACCGGGACGAAAACGGAGATCAGAACAAGCGAGGTAGCGATGACGGCGCTGGTGACCTCAGCCATGGCGATGCTCGTGGCCTCGTGTGCGTCCGACGATACTGTCTCCATACCTCGGCCTGTGCGTGAGGCCTTGCCGTGATCTAGGACGTCAGGAGCGTAGGGATCGGGCTCGGCGGCTTCGGAGCGCGGTGGAATAACCGCGCTGCCGGACAAGTGACGTTGCACGTTTTCAATGACAACGATCGCGTCGTCGACCACGAGACCGGTAGCTAGCGTGATGCCAAAGAGCGTCAGGGAGTTAATGCTGAAGCCAAAAATCTTGATGAAAGCAAAGGTTCCGATGAGGGAGACCGGAATGGTGACGGCGGGAATGATAGTTGCGCGCCAGTCCTGAAGGAAGAGGAAGATGACGACGATGACGATGATGATGGCCTGGCCGATGGTCCGAATGACTTCGTCGACAGACTCGCTGATGACCAGAGTGGTATCGACTGCGATGATGCCCCGGAGGCCGGGAGGATAGGATTTTTCCAGCTCGGCGAGGACGGCGCGGCATTTCTTGTCGACGTCGAGCGCATTGGCGTTGGACAGTTGCTCGATACCGACGCCCACCGCCTCACCGCCAGCAAAGCCCGTGCCCTGGAATTTGAGATCGGTGTTGTAGTTCTCCGCGCCGATCTCGGAACGCCCAACGTCCTTTATTAGGACGATTCCATTGGCGCTCGTGCTGTTTTTGATGACAATGTTGTCGAACTGGCGGGGATCGGAAAGGCGGCCTACGGCACGAACGGCCATCTGAAAAGCCTGCTTCGGGTCAGCGGGCGGCAGACCTAGTTGTCCGGCGGCGACCTCGACGTTTTGTTCGGCAAGTGCGTTGGTAACGTCGAGCGCAGTGAGCCCGCGAGCAGCGAGACGACCGGGATCGAGCCAGAGACGCATCGCGTATTTGCGTTCGCCGAAGATGATTACATCGCCGACACCGGGGACGCGTTTGAGGGCGTCCTTGATGTAGACGTCAATATAGTTCGAAATGAAGGCCTGCGAGAGCGATTTGTCCGGCGAGATGAAGCCAACGGCGAGAACGAAGTTGGGATTGGCTTTGGTGATCGTGATGCCGGTGTTGTTAACAACGGCAGGAAGACGCCCCTGAACCGAAGCGACACGGTTCTGCACGTCGACCGCGGCGATGTTGAGGTCGTAGCCGGTGTTGAAGGTAACGGTAATCGCCGACGTACCGTCGTTCGAACTGGTCGAACTCATGTAACGCATCCCCTCAACACCGTTAATTGACTCCTCGAGGATGATGGTTACGGCAGATTCGACGTCCTTGGAGTTGGCGCCGATGTAGGTGCTGGTGACGACGACCTGAGGCGGTGCAAGGGTCGGATAGAGCGAGATGGGCAGGGTCGGGATGCAGACGGCGCCAGCGAGCACGATGAGAAGAGCGCAGACCGTGGCGAAGATCGGGCGACGAATAAAAAAGTCTACAAACAAGAGTGACCTCTGGCCGGGGCGGCTGGCCCGGGAATGAAACGGAAGACAATGCAGAGGCGAATCGCACTCCGCAGGAACAGGGGAAAGTCTCTGACTTAACCCAGAGGCTTTACCGGTGCACCCTCCTGCAAAAACTGCAGACCGGAGGTGATGACTTTGTCGCCCGGCTTGAGACCACCGAGAACGGGATAGGTGTTGCCGACTGTCTCTCCAACTTGTACGGGAACCTGATGGGCGATGTATCCGTCGCCTTTGGGGGCCGCAAGATACACAAAGGTCTGGCCGCCGATAAGGCTGACGGCGAGAACCGGAACAGTTGGAGCGGGAGCAGTACTCCAGATAATGCGAGCGTTGACGAGCTGCTGGTTGCGAAGTTTGGAGCTATGGGGAATCTCCGCCTTCGCGAGGATGCTCTGCAGACCGTTATCTACCTGTGGAGAGATGAAGCTTATCGTCGACTTCACCAGAACGTTGCCGGCGGTGTCGATAATCTCGACCGGTAGCCCCTGGCGAACCACGGAAGCCCGTTCCGTGGGGACATAGATGTAGGCTTCAAGATCAGTATTCTCGTCGACCGTGGTGAGAAGAGTGGTGGGAGAGACATAGTCGCCAAGATGGACAGGGATGTCGCCCACGACGCCGGAAAACGGCGCACGAATATCGTAATAAGCTAGCTGCTGCTGTTGTGTGTTCGTCAGAGCCTCGTTCGAATCGAGGTCGCCCTTGGCGTTCTCGTACGCCTGGGTCGCCTGATCGTATGCATCGCGAGAGACAACACCTGCCTCATAGAGCTGCTTCTGGCGATCGAGTTCGATCCGCGCATAGTCATAGACAGCCTTCTTCTGCGACTGCGTGCCCCGCTGAGATTGCACCGTCGCCAACTGCTTCAAGGGGTCGATTCGCATCAGCACCTGTCCCGGCTGGACCAGGTCGCCAGACTTCACGAATATCTTGACCAGGTTCCCATCAACCTGCGGCTGCATCGTCGCGGACCGGCGGCTCTTGATGGTCGCAACATAGGTGTCCGTCGTCGGAACAGGAGACAACGCAACTGGCGAAACCTGAACAGGCATCGCCTGCATAGCAGGAGCAGCAGCAGGAGGGTCCGATTTGCAGCCCGCAACCAGCCAGGCAGCCGCGCAGGCAATCGCAGGAACAACGCGGCGAATATTCAGGTTCATGGACACGGTGTTTCTCCTTCAAATTCCTTCAAATTGGTCGATCCAAGCATTGCACGGCGTCCCCGAAAATAGCACCCGAGGCACAAATATCCGCGAGTCAAAGCTTTATCTGTCAACGTTTCAAGATTTCCACTTTAGATGAGAACGCCATCCGCAAAGGTTCGGAAATATAGGACTCATTTAATGAGGTTTAGAACTCCCAACCCAATTCTCTCCCAGACTCGCCTAACCGTCAGGCGTCCAAACTGTCTTTTTCAGCAAAAGAAAACGGATTGAAGTTCTCATGACGGTCAAACGCATCCGCATGTTCGGCCCGTTTGAGCCAGTTAATTACCAGATAAGTGAGCGGTGTCGCAATGACCTCGTAACCCACCTTCAGCGCATAGCCCGTGAGGATAATATTCACCAGCACCCGCGCAGGATAGATTCCTCCAAACGTCAACGTAATTACCAGAACCGTATCCACGCCCTGCCCGACGATGGTGGAACCCACGGTACGCGTCCACAACATGCGCCCGTTAGTGAGAAGCTTCATCCTTGCCAGCGTGTAGGAGTTGGCAAACTCGCCTGCCCAAAATGCAATCAAGCTCGCTGCCAGAATCCGCGGGATGAAACCGAACACCGTGGCAAAAGCCTGCTGATTGCGCCAACCTGGAGCCGAGGGCAAAGCGATAACCACCGCGCCAATGACATACAACAGCGCCGTCCCGAAGAACCCCAGCCAGATCGCCCGACGCGAAGCGGCATAACCATAAACTTCAGTGAAAACGTCCCCAAAGATGTACGTGATGGGAAACAACAGCACGGCTCCGCTGACCGCGAAAGGACCGAGGGACCACCCACCAATCGAGACAGGGCCGAGAAGACATATCTTCTGGGCGATGAGGTTAGAGACCAGTAGAACAACCACGAACGCCGTCGTCAGGGCGTCGAGATACCGGAAGCTGCGAGCCGTCGAGCGCACAGTGTCGGGTTGAAGCGTTTCGAGTGGCACTCATCTAAAGTACAGTATGCCCCCCACTCCCCCACTCAGTTCTTTGACACTGAAGGAACCTGTTGTTAGCGTTAGTGATGGCGAGTGAGCGCTCTCCCAAAGCCATCCTCCCAACAGTGTCATGTCCCCGTCGTCTAGCCCGGCCCAGGACACCGCCCTTTCACGGCGACAACAAGAGTTCGAATCTCTTCGGGGACACCAACACTTTCTCCCATCCAGAATGATCGGGCGCGAAGCCATCCTGGGCGAGTAACGCCATTGACGGACGTCTCGCCCCGTCGCCAAATCATAGATCCCCACACACAGCGTTTCAGGACGCATTAGGTCAGTTTATTTTCCGAAGGTTCGGATTTGTGACGAATGGATAGATCGTTCGTGCCAATGGCGAAGCCGCGGGTCCAACCGTCGTTTTTCGAAGAACTTGGCCCAAAAACGACGGAACCACCTCGATGACGAATCCGTAACGGCTCACGTCTAGGTTGCATCGGAGGGACGCCTCATCAACCGCAACTGACAACAATCAGCTCCTACGGGCCACATTGGGATCCTGATCCTGGAGGGAACCATGATGCATATCACGTCCAAGGCCATCTTCCACCATCTACCCGTTTCCATTCTCCTGTTGGTCTCTCCACTCTTCGCCGCCACCCCATCAAATTCCGACACGGATAACTCACCGGAGCTCACCCGCATCCGCGCGCTCGCCGAAAAAGGATCAATCAACGATGAAATCGTCTTGGCCGGAGACTACTTCATCGGTACCGGCGTCAAGCAGGATCCGAAGATGGCCGCCTACTGGTACGAAAAGGCCGCCGCTCATGGGAGTCCCGAAGCAGAGAATCAGATCGGCTACTTCTACCAGGCCGGCATCGGTGTACCCCAAAACCTCGACAAGGCCTTCCATTGGTATCAGCTCTCCGCGGCCTCCGGATACGCCACCGCAAAGGTCAATTTAGCCGTCGCCTACCTTCACGGCCTGGGAACCCGAAAGAGCGATGATCTTGCTGTGCAGTTTCTAACCGAGGCGTACAAGGAAGGCAACGCACGAGCTGCCACCTATCTCGGAATCCTTTCCTTCTTCGGAATTGCGATGAAAGAAGACAGGGTCGCCGCAGAGAATTGGTTTGAATCCGCGGTCAAGCTTCACGATCCCCTCGCGGCCTACAATTTGGGTTCCCTCTATTCGGTGGATCTGGATCATCCGCATGACCTGCCGAAAGCGGCGGAACTGCTCAGCCACGCCGTCGGCGGCGGCTATGTTCCTGCCATGCATTCACTTGGGCTTCTGTTCGTCAATCACCCCGAACTCAAGCAGGACCCCGACCAGGCCCGTACTCTCCTCGATGCGGCGGCAAACGCAGGAAACTGGAAGTCCTCTGTCGTCCTCGGAATCCTCGCTCGTGACGGTCGCTGCGGCGTACCGGCCAACGTCGAGCAGGCATACTTCCACTTTCGTCTCGCCGCGATTCAGGGAGGGCCCCCGGCGGAGCGCCTCATAAAGCATGACTTGGACACCCTCGCCGCGAAGATCGGGGGCGAAGAGTCTCGCAAGCAGAACTCCGCCGCAAATAATTGGTTTCAGCATCACACTGTCACCCTCGCCTTCGTCTATAAGGACGGGGTAACAAAGCGCGCCTTTCCGGCGGCCGCAATGGCCGACACCTCCGAAGGTTCTTTCGCGGGCCAGCTCCTTCCTCTTGCCAGTTCTTGATTTCGCCTGACGCGCATCGGCGCAGAAAGCAGAGGTCCACCACGAATCTGATTCCGCAGAAAAAAAATCGTTCGATATCGCTCTTCCTGCACCCGGTCATCTTCGTCGGCTCCGTCACGTTGCTGGGGTTGTTGTTCGGATTGCAGGACTGGGTCCACGTGCATTCGTGGAACAAGCACACCGTCATCACTTTCAGGCTCCTGATGGCTGCTTGGGGAGTGCAATATTTTCTTCTCGGAGCCATCTGCTGGCTGCTCTGGTGGCGTCTGGGCAAATACGTCCAAAACGCAAGCCTGTTGACCATGGCCACCGTTGTCCTGCCGATAAGTCTGGCGGTCGGTGTCATCGAGGAGATGATCTGGGTCATGCTCTTCCCGCAGTTGCCGCTCGGTCCCCACATGACCTATTGGCAGCGCGTCGCCTTTGAGCTCGACGCCGAACTCGCCGACAGCGTCGTCCTCTTCTGGACTATCTTTTTCCTCCTGCGCGGTATTGGTTATTACCAGCTCTACCGTGAAAAGGAATACGTCGCCCTTCAACTTCAAACCCAGATCGCCAACGCACAGCTTCGCGCCCTGCGTATGCAACTCAATCCGCATTTTCTTTTCAACACGATGAACAGCATCTCCAGCCTCATGCAGACCGACATCGTCGCCGCCGACAAGATGCTGGAACAACTCAGCAGTCTCTTGCGTATCACCCTCGAACGTGGCGAAGTGCAACTCATTCCTCTCAGCGATGAAATGGAATTCATAGAGATGTATCTGGCTATGCAGGACCGCAGATTCACCGGACGCGTACGGCAGGAGATCTTTGTCGAGCCCGATCTCCACGACGCGCTTATCCCTGCCATGCTTCTACAACCGGTGATCGAAAACGCCTACACGCACGGCCTCTGCAAACTGGAAAGAGATGGCCGGATCGTCGTCGATATCCGCCGCCAGAACGATTCTCTGACGATCAGCGTTGTCAACAACGGATTGGGCCTGCACCCAGTCCCCGCAAACGGATCCCAGCACCGCGGTGTTGGGATCGCCAATGTAAAGGATCGCCTCCGCCTGCACTACGGGCGCGATCAGGCCTTCACGATCGAAGAGCAGGAACAGGGTAAAGTTCGGGTGACCTTAAGGCTCCCGTTGCAGTTCGCCGAAAATTCAACCGGAAAGCTCACAGGATATGGTGTGTGATGATTCCTACAGTTTTGGCCGATGACGAAGTGCTCGCTCGCCAAAAGTTGCGTCAGCTCCTGCGCGACGAGCCTGAAATAGATGTCGTAGGGGAAGGCATGACAGCTGCCGAGACGATCGACCTCGTGCGCGTCACCAAGCCCCAACTGCTCTTTCTCGACATCCAGATGCCCGGTATGGATGGCTTTGACCTCGCCGCAGAACTCTGTTCCAGCAAGACCTGCCCGACGCCGCACATCATCTTCACCACCGCGCACGATCAGTACGCGCTGCGCGCCTTCGAAATCCATGCCGTCGACTATCTGCTGAAACCCTTCACTCGCGAGAGGCTCTCTTCGGCCGTCGAGCGTGCGCGCAAGGAGATCCTCCTCGGCAATCAACAGGCCGCCGGCAACACCACAGCCCGCAACGGCAGCCACTTCACCAATCGCATCGTCTTCAAATCGCGTGGCAGAATCGTCTTTCTCCCCGTATCCGACATTCGCTGGATAGGCGCCGAAGAAAACTACGTCCGTATCAGCACCCAGAACGAAACACACCTGCTGCGCGAGACGATGGCTCGCCTCGAAGAAAAGCTCAACCCGGAGATGTTCCTGCGTATCCACCGTTCATCCATCGTCAACCTGCAACATGTCAAAGAGGTTCGCACCGAAACCGACGGTGAGTATGCTGTCGTGCTCATAAACGGCGAAAAGCTCGCCATGAGCCGCGGCTATCGGTCTCGCATCACCGGATGGCTCACCCACAATTAACTCAACCTACAGATTTCTGAACCCCCATCTGCCGAAAGACATGGCAAGCAATCGGCAGCCAGGTAATTGATCACCCTTTCCCTGCAATTCGTCACTGCCTGCGGCAGTTCATCGCAACCTCCCGAAATAGAAATGGCCCAATGGATACTTTTGCAAAATTCATAGACGTAGGCCTGCTAACCACGCACATCTGCGCTAACGAAAGAGGCAATAAACCCCTCTCGCCGATCCCTTCATCCCTCGCAAGGCGCGGTCGTCACATTGCTCCCAGGCTCGAGCCGATACGGAATGCGGAATGCACTCTCGTCATTGGGATGAGGTAAACAAATGGGCGCGATGGAACAGAAGATTCTAACTGCCCCCTGGAAGATGACGCTGCTTCCGGCCCAGCAGGTCAGCGACGTAGTCCTCTCCTACCGCATCGAGGCCGACAGTGGCCGAGTGCTCTACGCGCTCAGCATGCCGGAGTACATCGAGGCATGGCTCACAGCACCCGACCCCGAAACCTCGCGCTTCGACTTCCACCCCGAAGCACGCAATGCCTTCCGCCTCGACCTCTACCGAGGCGAAGAGCTTCAATCCACGGTCATCAGCTCCTGCAGCATCGTCAGCGCAAACCAGGTTCGTTATCACTGGAAGACCATATCCCCCGTAGGCCTCGCAGAGACGCTCGTCGAGATGCATCTCCGCCCTAATCCCGGCGCATGCATCCTTGGACTCAAGCATAGCGGGTTCAAGGACGCCGCGGAATCCGCCTGGTTCGACAGGATGTGGCGTCAATCTCTCGACAGACTATGCGGCCTCATCTCAAAGAGTCACAGCGGCGCCTCGCACTGAGGCATTCCTTCACATCGGCACCCGATTGTTAATTTGCGTAATCTCCGGAACATCGCCACTCGACTCCACCGTCACGCTTTCCGCCCTTCCAACTCGCCGCCGAAGGTAGCGCAAGGCATCGAGCTGAAACTGATGTGGAAGGACGTGCCTTACTGGTCGCGGCTGGACCTGGGGATCGGAGCAGAGCCCTCCGTCCGCGTGCCTTCACAAACGCACGGAAGTGGTCCGACCTGCACCGCGGAATTGCCAGCCATGCTGCTCTAACATGTAACAACTCACACATCGTTCATCAGAACCATCCCGGCTCAGGACTATACTGTGCATATCTCCCGAGGAACTCATGGCTACGAGTCAGGAAGACCCCAGGCCACCGTCAACTCCGTCACAAGAGGGCGACCACGACCTCGCCGCCAGCCTCTACCAGGAGTTGCATCACCTGGCAGTGATGAAGATGCGCTTCGAGCGTGGCGACCACACCCTCCAGCCCACGGCTCTCGTCAACGAGGCCTACCTCCGCCTCGTCGGCGAATCCGATTCCATGTGGCAGGACCGAACCCGCGTCCTCGGCCTCGCCGCCAACGTCATGCGTCACATCCTCGTCGATTACGCACGGGCGCATCGCGCGGGAAAGCGCGGAGACGGACAGGTACAGGTCACCCTCGTCGAAGAGATGGTCGAGGGAACCAACAACTCCACTGCAGACATCCTTGCCATCGACGAAGCCCTCACCCGCCTCACCGCGTTCGATCCTAGGCAGGCCAATATTCTCGAAATGCATTTCTTTGCCGGCCTCACCTTCGAAGAGATCGCTCTCGAACTCGGCATATCCGCCCGAACCGTCAAGCGCGACTGGACCATGGCGCGCGCCTGGCTCCGTCATGAACTCACGGCTTGGTCCAAAGAAACCGTACCCGAGAAACCGCAACTCCCGCCCGCTCAGTAAGGCACGCGACTCACGCCCGCAGCACCAGAAAAATCTTCTGAATTCATGTCACGAATCATCCTCCGTCCCCGCTTAAACGGGTGAAGGCAGTTACAACCCACTGCCCTGTAGAAGGAGATAAAGTCATGAAAAACACACGGCTTAATTCCATTCTTCATTCGAGTCTTATCGCTTGTGCCCTGACCATTGGTAGCTTTGCATCAACCCAGTCTGCTGCGGCTCAAAGTCCTACCGATATGGCCGACGTCAACATCCCCTTCGCCTTCCAGACGGCGAACAACCATGTACTCCCAGCCGGCCAGTATCGAGTCGTACGCGAATCGGATCATCTGATCCTGCTGAGAGGGCCTGCCAAATCCGCCGCATTCGTGTCAACGTTCGACACAAGCAGCGCTCACGCCCAGAAGCAAGGAAAGCTTGTCTTCGATCATTCGGGTGACAAGTATTACCTACGTCAGATCTGGACCGCAGGAAGCAGCACCGGCCTCGAATGCCCGAAGAGCCGCGCCGAGAAAGAGTCTCTCCTGGCACAAAACAAGCAAGCTCCTGAAACGACCGAGCTCGCATTCAACACGCCGGCACCTACGCGTTAAACCTTCGCAGCTGGCCGAGTACACCCTCGGCCAGCTACCTTACGTCTTAAGTGGCCTCCGTCCCCAAACATCCCCCTACACGCAAACTCATCTCATGGTGTACCGTCATCCCAAGACGGACCTTTGCCATGCGTATCCCTACCCTTACCTACTCCGACACCAACGGCCAGCATCGCGTCGATCTTGAGCGAGAGTCAACGTCGATCGGCCGCTCCCCGAATCAGGACCTGATCCTGGACGATCCCTGCGTCTCGCGCAAACACGCAGTGATCGTAAAAGCGGGCGACACCTACACGCTCATCGATCAAAAAAGCACGCACGGAACCTTTGTGAATGCGTCTCGTGTCGACCGAGCGATCCTCGAACCCGGCGACATACTTCAATTCGGCTCCCTGAAGAGCACGCATCTTTTCTTTCAGCTGAAGTCCGCTGATCACGCGTCCAGCAGTCTCACGCAAACCCGCGTCACCGATCTGCTCTCCTCTCTCAGCGAATTCCGGCTACCTTCCGACGCCCCACAACCCCCGACCCGCGAGATGGAGAAGCTCAACTGGCTCCTCCGCGCCGCCCGCCAGCTCAACGAAGGCGGCGCCATCGACGACATCCTCAGCGCATTCCTCCACCTCACCTTGCAGCTCACAGGAATGGAGCGGGGCTTCGTCTTTCTCAGAAAGAACGGAGAGATGAGTCTTGCGCACGGGCTCGACTCCGGCGGCAGATTTCTGCAGGAAGATTCAACTGTCTCGCGCCGCGCTATTCAAAAAGCAATCGAAAGCGATTCCAAATTCACGATCGGCGACACATCCGCCGACGACAGGGCTTCGGGATGGTCCAGCGTCATGGTCAACAAGATTCGCAGCATCTACTGCATCCCCTTGCGGAAGCGCGCCGCGCTCGACGAACCCGACCATCTGTTAGGTCTGCTCTACCTCGATAGCCAGTTGGGTTTGAAGGATCTCACTCGAACCGATCATCAACTACTCGATACCATCGCCGCGGAAGCATCAACGCTCCTGCACAACGCCTTCCTTGCCGAAGAAGAATCCAAGTCCCGCCGCGCCCGCGAAGAGCTCAACATCGCTGCAAAGATTCACAGCAGCCTCATGGCGATGACGATGCCCGTTCTTCCTTACGCAGAGATTCACGCCCGCAGTGTCCCCTGCCTTGCCATCGGAGGGGACTTCTATGACGTCGTCACCCTCGACGACTGCGTCTGCGTCACTGTCGCGGACGTCTCCGGCAAGGGCGTCTCCGCCGCTATCGTCGCAGCCACGCTGCAGGGAATCATTCATTCGCAGTTCCTCGCCGGAAGCCCCCTCCCCGAGATCGCTGCCGTCGTGAACCAGTTCCTCTGCACTCGGAACGTCGGCAAATACGCAACTATGATCCTGCTCAAGCTCTTTCCAGACGGCCGCATCGAACTCATGAACTGCGGACACGTTCAGCCGGTCGTAGTTGGCAGCACGGGCATCCGGCGCCTCGAAGAGGCCAACCTCGTCGTGGGCCTTTTGCACGACGCAACCTACGCCTCCGCCCATTCCGCCTTGCGCCCTGGAGAAAAACTGCTCTTGGCAACCGATGGCATCACAGAAGCTCAGGACCCATCGGGCAACGAATTCGGCGACCCCGGATTGAATGCCATCGCCCACTTCGAAAACATCGATGCAATCATCGATCACGTCGCCAGGTTCCAAGCGCCCAACGATGCCCAGGACGACTGCACCCTCCTTGAGATCCGTTACGCCGGCAACGGACAGTAACCCGTCAAAAAGATTAGTGCGCTTTGTTTTTGGGATTAGCGTAGGGCTTTAGCCCTGAGCTAATTCGATGCGTCACAAATGGGCTTTAGCCCCGGGCCCTCTCCACAGGAGCCGCAATCCGATTTGCACCCTTGAGCCTTCCTCCGTTCAGGCGCAGAGATCGCCCTGCCGTCAGCCTCCTCATAGCTGGTAGCATAGTCATCGCAAAAGGAGTTTAGCCATGTCTGTCACCTCTACCCTCCCTTCGTCCCTCTCCGCCGAAAAAAAACTGCGCGAAGTTCCTCATTGGATCAACGGTAAGACCGTATCGGGCGCCTCCGGAAGGTTTGGCGACGTCTTCAACCCCGCCACGGGAAACCTGCAGGCCAAAGTCGCCCTGGCCACCCCCGCCGAAGTCGACACCGCCGTCGCAGCCGCAGCCGCAGCCTTTCCCGCATGGTCCGCCCAACCGCCGCTTCGTCGAGCCCGCGTGCTCTTCCGCTTCCGCGAGATCTTCGAGCAGCGCCTCGACGAGGTCGCCCAGCTCCTCACCAGCGAGCACGGCAAAGTCTTCTCCGACGCCCGCGGCGAAGCCACCCGCGGCCTCGAAGTCGTCGAGTTCGCCACCGGCATCCCTCAGCTCCTCAAAGGCGAATTCACCGAACAGGTAGGCCCCGGCATCGATAGCTGGTCCCTCCGCCAGCCCCTCGGAGTCGTCGCCGGCATCACTCCCTTCAACTTCCCCGCCATGGTTCCCATGTGGATGTTTCCCATCGCCCTGGCCTGCGGCAACACCTTCGTCCTCAAGCCCAGCGAGCGCGACCCCAGCGCCTCCATCCTCCTCGCCGAGATGCTCAAAGAAGCCGGCCTACCCGACGGCGTCTTCAACGTAATCCAGGGAGACAAAGTAGCCGTCGATGCCCTGCTCGCCCACCCCACCATCCAGGCCCTCAGCTTCGTAGGCTCCACCCCCATCGCCGAGTACGTCTACCGCGAAGGCACAAAGCACGGCAAGCGTGTACAGGCCCTCGGCGGAGCCAAGAACCACATGATCGTCATGCCCGACGCTGACCTCGACCAGGCCGCCGACGCCCTCGTGGGAGCAGCCTACGGCTCTGCTGGCGAGCGCTGCATGGCAATCTCCGTAGCCGTAACCGTCGGCAGCGCCACAGCCGACGCCCTCCTCGGCAAACTCGAGCAGCGGATCGAAAAGCTCCAGGTAAGCGACGGCATGAAAGACGGCGCCGAACTGGGCCCCCTCGTCACCAAACCGCATCTCGAAAAAGTGAAGGCCTACATCCAGCACGGCACTCAGGAAGGCGCTCAGCTAGTCGTGGATGGCCGCGAAACTGCGCTCCCCAAAGGAGAAGGGTTCTTCCTCGGAGCCTGCCTCTTCGACCACGTAAAACCCGACATGAAGATCTACCGCGAAGAGATCTTCGGCCCCGTCCTCGGAGTCGTCCGCGTCAACAACTTCGAAACCGCACTCAAGATGATCAACGAGCACGAGTTCGGCAACGGAACCTCCATCTTCACCCGCGACGGCGACACCGCCCGAGACTTCGTCCACCGCGTCCAGGTAGGCATGGTCGGCGTTAACGTCCCCATCCCTGTCCCCATGGCCTTCCACAGCTTCGGCGGCTGGAAGCGCTCCCTCTTCGGCGACCACTCAATCTACGGCCCTGAAGGCGTCCGCTTCTACACCCGCCTGAAAACCGTAACCTCCCGCTGGCCCACCGGCATCCGCACCGGAGTCGACACCTCCATGCCCACCCTCGGCTAGAAGCTCTACTCGTGCTTCCGACTTGCGCAGAAGAACCGCGTCGCAAAGAGCACCCACGAACCGTCGTCATTCTGAGCGAAGTGAAGAATCCCCGCATTTGGTCTTTGCCTTTGTCGTTGATTGTTCCTCGGTAAGAACAAGCAACAACCCTTGACAAACGCAACCGCCAAACTCCATGCCTCAACAGAATCGGAGACGGCGAGGATACTCCCGCCGGCCGAAGTCCAGACCTAAAGTGTCTACTTCGAATACTTTGCACACTTTTGACGGGGGAGGGGGCACCCCGTCTCAAGCCGACTCCACCGCCGCATCCGCCACCCCAAGATGCTTATCCAGCGTCGCAATCCCCAGATCAATCTGCTCCTTCGTCACAATCAGCGGCGGAGCTACCACAAAGTGCGACACCCAGGCCTGAATCGTCACTCCATCCCCAAGCATCTTCCCCGCAATCTGATCCACCAGCAAAGCCTTCCCTGAAACCTTGTCCTCATAACTATTAAAAGGCTCCTTCGTCGTCCGATTCTTCACCAGATCAACCGCCCAAAACAGCCCCTTCCCCCTCACATCCCCCACGCTCACATGCTTCGCCTTCAACTCATTCAACTTCCCCGCAACATAAGGCTCCAGCTCCCGAGCCCTTTCCACCAGCCCCAGCCGCTGCATCTCATGAATCGTCGCCACAGCCGGAGCAAGCGTAATCGGATGCGCCTCATACGTATGCCCATGAGCAAAGTAGTGGTCCTGGAAGAACTCCGCAATCTTCCCACTCGTCGCACAAAGCCCAAGCGGCACATAAGCCGACGTAATTCCCTTAGCCGTCACCAGAATATCCGGCACCACCCCCCAGTGGTTCATAGCAAACCACTCCCCCGTACGCCCCCACCCCGTCATCACCTCATCCGCAATCAGCAGCACACCATACTGATCGCAAATCTTGCGCAGCTTCGGCATGTACTCCTCAGGCGGAACAATAACCCCATTCGTCCCCACAATCGGCTCCACCAACACCGCCGCCACATCCGACTCATTCCGAATCATGTGCTCGATGTAATCCGCACAAGCAATCCCGCACCCCGGATACGTATGCCGAATCGGACACTTGTAGCAGTGAACCTCCGGAGCAAAGATCACCCCCGGCCCCTTACCCCCCGGCTCCATAGCCCACCGCCGCGGATCCCCCGTCGCCGCAATCGACCCACTCGTTGACCCATGGTACGAGCGGTACCGCGCAATAATCTTCGTCTTCCCCGTATACATCCGCGCAATCTTGAACGCCGCCTCGTTAGCCTCAGTCCCCGAAGTCGTAAAGAAAAACTTGTTCAGACCCTCCGGAAGAAGCCCCGCCAAAAGCTGCGAAAGCTCCGCCCGCGCCGTCGTAGCATAGCCCGGCATCGCATAGCTCAACTCCTGCGCCTGCCGCGCAATCGCATCAATCACAGCCTGATTCTTATGCCCGAGGTTCGAGCACATCAGCTGCGACGAAAAATCCAGATACCGTTTCCCCGCACCATCGATGAGGTAGCACCCCTCCGCATCCGCAATATGCATCGGATTCCAATTCTTCTGGAACCGCCACGTCCCGTAGTTATATTCCTTGGTAAGATCAACCACCTGCTGGCTGGTCAGTGTCTGCGCCTCGACGACGTTCGTTGAATTCATATAGCCATCCTATTCGCTAACAATTGCTTCTCCAGCGCTGCTGAACTGCGCAGGAACATCCGGCTTCGCTCCCAGCATAAGAACGTAGTAACTCGCAGCCGACACAAAGAA
Source organism: uncultured Acidobacteriaceae bacterium (assembly GCA_963841335.1). Taxonomy (GTDB): domain Bacteria; phylum Acidobacteriota; class Terriglobia; order Terriglobales; family Acidobacteriaceae; genus Edaphobacter. The sequence continues at coordinate 1,805,382 of CAWJCF010000002.1, forward strand.
GCCGACAAACCAGGCGTAATCATATAGAAACCGGAGCCGTGGCACAGCAAGTCCAACCAACGCAACCACGACGCCTGCAACAAGCGCAAAGATCGCCCTGGGATTGATGCCGCGCGTATATTCATATGCCCCGTCACGGCAATAAAGAGAGACAATATCCAGCTTCGTTCCACGAATCAGAAAATAATCCGCAACCATAATCCCCGCAACGGGGCCAAGTAGCCCGGAGTAGCCGATAAGCCATCCGAAGATATAACTCCCAAAACTACTCATCAACTTCCATGGCATCATGGCGAGCCCTAGAAATCCAGTAATCAGGCCACCTGTGCGAAAGCTGATCAGGTTCGGAGCAAGATTCGAAAAATCATTCGACGGAGAAACGACATTCGCCCCGATATTCACATTCAGCGTCGCCACCAGCAAAGCCACAAGCGCCAGCATCGCCGCGAACGGCTGATGGAACCTACCAAGCAGCGTAATCGGCGACCACACCGCCTCCCCAAAGATCGTCACCGAAGCCGAAGTGCAGGCGATCCCGATAAACGAATAGAGCACCATCGCCACCGGCAGACCAAACGCCTGACCAACAATCTGCGAGTCCTGCGACTTCGCATACCGCGTAAAGTCAGGAATATTCAGCGACAAAGTGGCCCAATACCCCACCATCGCGGTGAGTGACGGAAAAAAGAAGTGAAGAAAACTACCAGTAGTCTGGAAACGACTCGGTGCAGAAAGCATCGGCCCAAACCCACCCGCCTTGTGCAGCATCCAAAACAGCAGGATGAATGACATGACGAGCATGAAAGGCGCCGAATAGCTCTGCAGAAACCGAATCGACTCAACCCCCCGCCACACGACATACATATTCAGCAGCCAGAACCCAAGAAAACTCGCCCACAGGACAAAAGGCACATGAGCCGTCTGAGGCCACAGAACAGCAATCATCGCAGCAATCGCCTGCCCACCCAGCCACGACTGAATCCCAAACCACCCACAAGCAACGATCGCACGCAGCATCGCCGGAAGATTGGCTCCGCGCGTCCCAAAACTCGCGCGAACAAAAACCGGAAACGGAATCCCATATTTCGCCCCCGCATGTGCATTCAGCAGCATCGGCACCAGTACAATCAGATTCCCCAGCAAAATAGTACAGATCGCCTGCTTCCAATTCATACCGCCGGCAATCAACGAGGAAGCGAGCATGTAGGTCGTCACCTCCATCGACATGGAGAACCAAAGCGCAATGTAGTTGTAAGTCCCCCACGTGCGCTGCGCTGCGGTAGTCGGAGCCAGATCCTTGTTATACAGACGCGGATCGTGATCCTCCACAAGCCTTACCGCATCTCGATCCATCGCAGTTGTCGAACTCACTGCCATGCCCCTCCCCTTGCCTCACGCCGCAGATACTGTCCGCGCCCAGCGACACCCAGATATCTACCATCCTCCACAATGAGTTCCCCGCGCGAATAAACTTTGCGGGCATTGCCCTTCACCTTCCATCCCTCGAACATCGAAAAGTCGCAACGCATGTTATGCGTCGCAGCCGAGATCAGATGTTCCGCCTCTGGATCCCACAGCACGACGTCCGCATCCGATCCCGCAGCAATCGTTCCCTTCTTCGGATACATCCCAAAGATCCGCGCAGGTGCAGTCGACGTGATTTCGACGAACCGCTGCAACGAGATCTTCCCCGCATTCACCCCGAAGTGAAAGAGCAACTGCAGGCGATTCTCCACTCCGGGTCCACCATTCGGAATCTTGGTAAAGTCATCCTTCCCCAACTGCTTCTGATCAACGAAGCAAAAAGGACAGTGATCGGTTGAAACCACTTGCAGATTGTCGGTGACTAAGCCATCCCAGAGCTTCGGCTGATTCTTCTTCTCGCGCAGAGGCGGCGTAAATACATACTTCGCCTCTTCAAAGCTCTTACCCGGCATCTGATCCTCGATCGAAAGCAGCAGATACTGCGGACACGTCTCCGCGAAGGCTGGCAACCCGCGATCGCGAGCCTCGCGAACCTGGTTCAACGCATCTTCACTCGACAGATGGACGATATACACCGGGACGCCGGCAATCTCCGCCAGTGCGATCGAACGATGAACAGCCTCGGCCTCAGCCCTCGTAGGACGCGTGAGAGCATGATGGATTGGCGCTGTCTTCCCCTCGGCAAGCGCTTGCTGCACGATCACATCGATTGCGCTGCCATTCTCCGCATGCATGCATATCAGAGCACCGTTCTTGGCCGTCTGCTTCAGCGCCTTGAAGATCGTCCCATCATCCACCATCAGAACATTTGGATACGCCATGAATAGCTTGAAGCTGGCGACGCCCTCGCGAACCATATCGTCCATATCGTGCAGCCCTTGCTTGCCATTGTCAGAGCCGAGGTCCGTAACAATCATATGCAGACCGTAGTCAATGCATGCCTTGCCATCTGCCTTTGATCGCCAGATGTCGAGAGCGTCGCGCATCCGAGTTCCCTTTGCTTGAATGGCAAAGTCAACGATCGTCGTAGTGCCACCGATCGCAGCGGCACGGGTCCCCGTCAAGAAATCATCGGCGGACACAGTTCCACCGAATGGCATGTCCATATGCGTGTGCGCATCGATTCCGCCGGGCAAGACCAACAATCCCGCAGCATTTACGAGCGTGTGCCCTGCTGGTTCAATTCCCCCACGCACCTCGCGTATCGTATCGCCTTCGATAAGCACATCCGCTTTTTCGACATGGTCCGCGGTAACAACAGTGCCATTTTGAATCAGAGTTCCCATGCTTCGCTCCAAACTGTAGAAAAACGGGGATAGCTGGGCAAAAGATGCCCGCCCCTTCAAGCGCGAGTTCTATTCAAGTATTCGTGGCAATCGCCTCGCGTGCTCCGGGCCGATTCGCGTTCTTACCGGTTCGCTCCTCCCAACTCTCGAACGGCAGACCATTTTCGACACGCTCCATCGTGATACAGCTTTCAACCGGGCAAACGAGCGAACAGAGATTGCACCCCACACAATGCTCCTCATCCACTCGCGGTATACGTTCAAGCGGGGTGACCGCGCTGTTGAGACCCATCTTCCCCGCATCCAGCTTGGCAATGGGCGTGGTCGAAATACGCTTTGCCGCTTCTGCTTCAACCATCCTCGGCGTCCGCGTCGTATCAGGCACAGCCGATGTGCGATCCAGATGAATGCATTGGTGAGCGCCGTCCCAACAGGCGACATAGCAGAGCTGGCATCCAATGCAAAGCTCCTCATGAATCCGCGCCACAATCTGATAGTTCAAATCAAGCTGCTTCCACTCGCGAACGTTGGGAAGAGAAAGACCGCGGAAATCATCGATAGTGGCAAATCCCTTTTCTGACATCCACTTCAGCAAACCATCCTGCATGTCTTCAACGATGCGATATCCATAGTGCATCGCCGCAGTACAAACCTGCACCGTGCCGCAGCCAAGCAAAATAAACTCCGCCGCATCCCGCCAACTGCCGATCCCACCAATACCCGAAAGCGGAAGAGCGTTCGCCGAGTCCGCCTGAATCTGTTGAACCATGTTCAGAGCAATCGGCTTGACCGCGGGACCGCAGTACCCTCCATGCGAACTCTTCCCGCCCACATTCGGATTAGGTTCGAGCGTATCAAGATCGATCCCGGTGATGGAGTTGATCGTATTGATTGCCGAAAGGGCATCCGCCCCCGCACGTTTAGCCGCTCGCGCAGGCATGCGTATATCGGAGACATTGGGCGTCAACTTCACGATCACCGGCGTGCGTGCCTTCTCCTTAACCCACGACGTAATCTGCTCGCAGTATTCCGGCACCTGGCCCACAGCAGATCCCATACCCCGTTCGCTCATGCCATGCGGACATCCAAAGTTCAATTCCAGCCCGTCCGCGCCTGCGTCCTCCGCGCGCTGCACCATCTCGTGCCAAGTCTCGCGTTTACTCTCCACCATCAGCGAGGCAATGACAACGTGCTTCGGATACCGCCGCTTCACCTCTGCGATCTCCCGCAGATTAACCTCGATCGGCCGGTCGGAGATGAGTTCAATATTATTGAATCCCATCATTCTTCGCCCCTCCCAATCAATCGAAGAGTAGCGCGAGCTGACATTTGTGATCGGTTCGCCAATCGTCTTCCAAACCGCGCCGCCCCATCCCGCATCAAACGCGCGCATAATCTGTTCGCCACAATTCGTCGGTGGCGCGGATGCCAGCCAGAAGGGGTTAATACAGGGGATCCCGCAGAACGTCGTTTCAAGTGTCGATTTAATGTTGGCCACGTTGCGCCTCCAACCATGCGGCAATTCCGATGCCTGCACGTTTTCCGTCTGCGACCGCGTCTACAACTTCGCGGCCGCCGTTGGTGCAATCTCCACCGGCGAAAAACTTCGGATTCGAAGTCTGACCACTCATGCGATCGATCAGAACGCGCCCTCGTTCCAGTTGAACCTTCGCACCATCTCTCCCGCTCTCGCCAAGAAAACCCGTATGCGTCGCCTGTCCAATCGAAAGAACAATCAAATCAGCGTCGAGCACAAAGCCGGAACCAGACTCCGCAACGACCGAACCATCTGCTTCAGTCGCCAGTCTCGAAAGTTCAATTCCCGTAACTGAATGATCACCGAGAACGCGAACAGGCTGAACATGCCAGTGAAATCTCACCCCTTCGGCTATAGCGTGGGAATATTCGAAGGCGAACGCCGACATCTGCTCGGGTCCTCGCCGGTACACGATATGCACTTCGTCAGCGCCCAGCCGTACAGCAGCAATCGCTGCGTCAATGGCGGTGTTTCCCGCACCTATGACAACTACGCGTCCGGATACAGCAGCAATTTCACCAGATTTGTAGCCCGCAATAAGATTAAGAGCATTTGTCACTCCGTGGAGCTTTTCCCCCGAAACACCAAGCTTATGAATTCCTCCGAGTCCGATCCCCAGAAATACGGCATCATGTTCTCGTTCAATCTCAGCCAGCCTCTCCGCATCAACCCACGTCTCAAATTGGAAATTCACTCCAAGCACGGAAAGCGTATCGATCTCACGCAGGCTTTCCGCCAGTGGCAGTTTGTACTCGGCGATCCCATAGCTATTCAAACCTCCGGGAAGCGAACGAGCGTCATAAATATCGGCTCGAATACCTCGCCGACGCAGTTCCGCGGCGCAAGCAAGCGACGCCGGCCCCGCTCCTATCAATGCAACAGACCACCCCGTCTCCACTCCTGTCTCAAATGGCATTGGAACGCCACTTTCATATAAAGAATCCACCGCATGCCGTTGCAGTCGCGCAATCTGAATCGGCTGCTTGTTGTACCGATGCATCACGCAAGAACCCTCGCACAGCACCTCCACCGGGCACGCCCGCGCGCAACTCCCGCCAAGAATATTGGCATCCAGAATCGTGTGCGCCGAGCCCTCCAGATTCCCCGTGGCTATTTTCTTAATGAAGCGAGGCACATCGATATGTGTCGGGCAGGCGCTCGTACATGGAGCATCGAAGCAATAGAGACAACGGTTTGCTTCAACCACGGCAGCCTGCTTCTCGAAGGGCGGATGCAGATCGCCGAAGCGTTCAATAACCTCGGGTCGCGTCATTGCCTGCTCGTGAAAGGAAACTTTCTCGCCCATGTGCGTCCTATTTCCTCAGATCCCGAAACGTTAGCTGGCTGGCGCCGGAAGCAATGCAATCTCCACTGCCTGGAACTTCGATATGAAATGATTATTATCTACTATCGCAGCAGATCTGCACCCACTCTCCAAAAACCCTATCGCCGAATATCGAAGCTAACGGCTCTCCGAAGTGCTCAGCCAAGCCGCTGTCTTGTTGGCGAGCCTGCCGAACGCCTCAACAGCCAGACTCAGATCCTCAATCTTGGTATCCTCTGCCTTGTTGTGACTAAGTCCCGCAAGCGACTGCGTAAACATCATCACCGTCGGGATGCCCGCGCGTGCAACCTCCGCTGCATCGTGCAACGGTCCCGAAGGCAGCTTGTGACAGGTACCGGCCGTCTCGCGAATGGCCTCCTCACAAAACGCAATCAACCGTGGATCAAACGAAATTGGCTCGATGCTCCATATCTTCGACCACTCGACAGTACAACGCTCCTCCGCCGCAAACCTCTCGCTCGCCGTCCGAGCTTCAGCCAGCATCGAAGCCAGAATCCCCGCATCAAGGTCACGCATATCCAGCGTCGTCTCGCACCGGCCCACGACTGCCGTCACAATCCCCGGGAAAGTCTTCACACTCCCCATCGTTGCCACGGCGTCAGGATGCTTCCGTGCCACCGGGCGGATTTCAAGCGCAAGCTTCGCGGCAGCGGCCAGTGCGTCTCGCCTCACGGCCATCGGCGTCGACCCAGAGTGCGCCTCCTCACCATGAAAGGTAACGGCTTGCCGCTCCACTCCCTTAGTGCCAAGCACAACTCCAAGCGGAAGGCCCATGTTCTCCAACACTGGGCCCTGCTCGATATGCAATTCCAAATACGCAGCCGCACCATTGCGTTCCTTCTCTGCATCGCCGATCCGTTCGACATCGACATCGCAGCGGCGAAGAGCCTCCTCTAGAGAGACGCCATCACGGTCCAGACGAACACGATCCGCAGCAACGTTGTGCGTTCCGGAAAACGCCGAGGAGCCAAAGAGACTGCGGCCGAACCGTGCCCCTTCCTCGTCAGCCCAATCCACCAGGCGAACCGTGACCGGGGGTCTACCGCCAAACTCTTCCGCGAATCCCCGCAACACTTCGAGTCCCGCAAGAACCCCGAGGCAGCCATCCAACCAACCGCCGTTCGGCACTGAGTCGAGATGACTCCCGAGAATCAAAGCGCGATCCGTATTGCCACGAAGTGTGGTCCACGAATTCCCCGCCGCATCATGGTGATGTTCCACTGGAAGGCCCTTCAGCTTCTCCCGAAACCACGCCCTCGCCTCGCGCCAGACAGGGCTCCACGCAATGCGCTGAGCGCCATTCGCATCCGACGTGAGAGAGCGAAGCTCTTGAAGGTCCGAAACAACTCGAAGCGAATCGACCGGCATTGCTCCCCCTTGAAATCGATAGCTTACCGTGAACCACCGAAGCAAAATGCAGGCTATTCCTTACTCAATACCGCCACGCCATATTGCTCTAACTTCACCGACCCAACGCGCCCGCTGCCCAGCACATCGCTCATGCTTCCGGGCAGCGTTACAGTCGCCGCATCCTTTCCAAAGTTCACCAGTATCCATACGGTCTTCTCACCACCCCCGGGAACTTCTTTGCTCCGCACATAGAGGTCGACTCCCGTCGGAAGATTAACCGGCAGCAACTGGATTCCACTTTCCTTCACCATCCACTTCGCAGCAGCATTCATAGTCGTCTCGTCCAACCACGCGCCGATATAAGTAATGCTCCCCTTGCCCATCGCTCGGGTAATCGCCGCCGGCTGTCCATCCAACCACCCGTTGCTCTTGCCATAGCGCATCAGAACATGCGCCTGAGGATCCTTCACGCTGAGTTGCTCCGCCCAGATCTTCCCGGACCCCGTGCCCCAATCTCCCGCCACTGGCACATCCTCATTCAGCGCATAAAACTGCTCCACTCTTCCGCCCAGCATCGACGCCAGCGGACCAGGTTGCCGCTCCTGTTGCAGCCCGTTGTCATCATTCTTCATCGCGCTGCGCTGGCCCAGAACCAGGTGCCCGCCGCCGCGCACATAGTCCATCAGATTTTTTGCCTGCGCGTCTGTCAGCACGTTCAGCGCCGGCGCCACCACCAGCTTGTACTGGCTCAGAGACACCGAAGGCGAAACGATATCCACACTATGCACCAATGCGCGCAGCGGGCCGTAGTAGCTGATCAGCGCATCCTTCGGATCGAAAGCCTGATTATGCCTCTGCCAGTTGATCGCCCAGCGGCTATCGTACGAATGCAAAACAGCAACTTCCGAATGAACTCCAGTTCCGCTCAATACCGGCCCAGCCTTCTCAAACTCGCGCCCAAGCTGCGCCACCTCGTCATACAAAGGGACCGGAGTTCCATCCGCTCCCACCAGCGTTCCGTGATACTCCTCCTGACCGTTGAGCGCGCTACGCCACTGCCAGTACTCGACCGCGTCCGCGCCATGTCCAATGTCATGCCACGCCATCGCCCGCACTTCGCCCTTGTTCAGCGCGTTATTATCCTTCGACCAGTTCACAAATCCCGGCTGCGTCTCCATCACCCAGAAGTTCTTGCGCAGAAATCCTCGCGTCAAATCATGCGCTGCACCGTTGTAAACGGGATCGAGCTGCCCCGTGCCCACATAGTCGTCCCATGTAGCGATGTCCAGATCCTGGCTCACCGTGTAGTGATCGTACGCGTCGAAAAAACCCATCATGTTTGTCGTAACAAACTGCCGCGGATCACTGTGCGCTTTGATCTTGTCCAACTGCACCTTTTGATAACTCCGCCATGTGTCGCTCACAAACCGTCGCCAACTCAATAAGAGCCCGGGATTTCCATACGTAGTCTCAATTGGAATCTGGCTCCAGTCCGAATAGGTCTGGCTCCAATAGCTCGTGGTCCAGCGCGCATTCAAATTATCGAGCGTGCCATATCTAGCCTTCAGCCACGCCTGAAACTGAGCTTTCGTCTCCGCATCAAAGGACTCACGTGCATACTCGTTATCAATCTGCCACCCAATCACATTGGGATCGTGACCAAAACGGATCGCCATCTGCTCGGCCATCTTGCCCGCGAGCTCGCGATACTTTTCATTAGCCCAATTGAACTGCTGGCGATTGCCATGTTGGTCCTTGCGGCCATCTTCCTGCGTGCGCAGAGTCTCAGGATACTTCGTCGTCAACCAAGCGGGCGGAGCGGCGCTCGGAGTGCCAAGCACCACCGCAATATGGTGTTTCTCCGCCATCCGGACAGCACGTTCCACCCAGTCCAGGTCGTAGTGGCCTTCGCTCGGCTCCATCGTGCTCCACGCAAACTCGGTGATGCGAACGAAGGTGATGTGCGCCTGCTCCATCAGCGTCAGATCCGCATCCCATCTCGACTCAGGCCACTGTTCTGGATACCAGGCCGCTCCCAGATACAGCGGAGCTGTTTTAGGTTGAGCTGCCTGCTGCGCTTGTGGGGCGGGTTCGGCCCCAAAGAACAACGTGGAGAAAACCAACACAAACACACCGAGACAAGCGACACTTCTGATCCGGTTCATGAAGCTCCTCGAATTGCACAACATCCTACAGAACTGACTAAACGACTAGCCAGCGACACGAAGACCAGCATGCCGAAGCGTCTCAGCCGCCGACTCAGGCGTGATATCTCTCTGAGGCGATCCAAGCAGTTCGTACCCCACCATAAACTTCCGGATGCTCGCCGAACGCAGCAGCGGTGGGTAAAAATGAACGTGAAACTGCCACTCCGGATGCCTCTGCCCATCACACGGCGCAGGGTGCAACCCCATCGAATAAGGAAAGGGTGTGTCGAATACCTGGTCATAAGTTGAAGTAACCGCTCGCAGCATCGCCGCGAACTCAGACCGCTCCTCACCCGTGAGATCCTCGAGCCTCTCAACATGCCGCCGCGGAAAAATCATCACTTCAAACGGCCACACCGCCCAGAAAGGAACCACCGCAAGAAAGCTCTCGTTCCGCGCCACCACTCGGTCTCCGAGCTCTTCTTCCATCCTCTGGTACTCGCACAACAAAGCTGTTCCGGTCTTCGCAAAATACTCCTGTTGACCGTCCAATTCGGAGACAATCTCATTGGGAATCGACCGGCTGGCCCATATCTGCCCATGCGGATGCGGATTGCTTGCCCCCATCATCGATCCGCGGTTCTCGAACACCTGTACGTAGCCGATATCTTCCCGCGAACCCAGTTCGACAACCTGTTCCGTCCACACATCCACGACCAGGCGAATCTCGTCTACCGACATCTTCGCCAGCGTAAGGTCATGCCGAGGCGAAAAGCAGATCACCTGGCACACTCCGCTCTCGCCCTGCGCAACCAGCAACCCCTTACCCTGTTCATCGCTCAAAAATCTCGGCGAGTCCAGCTTCAACGCCGCAAAATCGTTTTCAAAAACATAAGTGCTCGTATACCGATCCGTGTGCACTCCACCAGCCCGAACATTTCCCGGACACAGATAACACTCCGGATCGTACGCAAGTTCCGCGGGCGCAGCTTTCTTCTCCGTCTGCCCCTGCCACGGGCGCTGCGTCCGGTGCGGAGACACCAGCACCCACTCCCGCTTAAGAGGATTGAAGCGCCGATGTGAATTCTGCTGCATCAACGGATTCACTCGGCACCATCTTTCTCTGCCAGCGCAAACGCCCCGTCTGAAGGCGTGCACACAAAACAATCGGCCGAAATTCCTGTCTTCGCTCGATACTCTCGCCGTACCGTCTCAACAAATTCCTCTACCGCCGCCGTGCGAACCACATTCACGGAACATCCGCCAAACCCACCGCCCGTAATTCGCGCACCAAAACAATCTACCTGCCGGTTCGCAATATCAACCAGAACATCGACCTCCGCACAACTCGCCTCAAAGTCATCCCGCACACTCACGTGCGCGTCCACCATCAACGCCCCAAAACGCTTCACATCCCCCCGCAACAGAGCCTCACGCGCCTCGAGCACCCGTGCATTTTCCGTAATGATATGACGGCAACGTTTGTAGCTCGCAACGGACATCAGACTTCTGCAAGCATCCAGATCCTCCAGCGACGCATCCCGCAGCAGCTTCACACCAGGCCGCTCTCGCTGCAGTACCGTCTGTCCCGCTTCCACCTCGGAGCTCCGATCGCCATACTCTCCCGTAGCCACAGCATGCTTCACCATCGAGTTGCAGATCACCACCCGCACCTCCTCAGGCAAAGGCAGCAGATCATACGTAAGCGCCCGCGTATCAAGAAGCATCGCCCTATGCGCCACGCAACCCGCGACCGCGAACTGATCCATAATCCCGCTCTTCGCGCCAACAAACTCGTTTTCGGCTCTACGGCAAAGCGGCGCAACTGTCTCAGGAGGCAGCTTCACTCCAGCAAGCGCCAACAGCGCCATTGCAGTCGCCACCTCAATCGACGCAGACGAACTCAACCCAGCACCCAGAGGAACGTCCCCGACCAGGCTCATTTCGAACCCGCCCGGAAAAACGCCATCCCGCTGCAAACTCCACAGCACTCCAGCCGGATAATCGCTCCAACGTCCTCTCGGCGAACGAGCCAAAGGCGCATCCTCAAACGCGACCTCCTCGCCATAATTCGCCGAGTAGAAAATCGCGCGCCCGTCCTCACGCGCACTGACAACCGCCATCGTCTGAAAATCAATCGCCATCGGCATCACGAACCCACCCGTATAGTCGGTATGCTCTCCGATCAGGTTCACGCGTGCCGGAGCAGCAAACACCTGCCCCACCTGCCCAAAGCGCTGCCGATGCACACGCAGCGCTTCTTCCCTATCCACCTTCATCCACAGCACCCGCACCATTGGAATTGCAAGACCACTTCATCCTACAACCCAGCCAACCTATTCGCTCTTACCACTCTTATTCGTCCCGGTCTTCTCCATCCGCCGAATCTCGCTCCCCGCCAACAAATACGCTCCCACGCCATACGTATAGCTAGCCGTCGGTTTGAACGGCGCAGGTTCAGCTCCAGTCTGCTGAATACCGCCTAGCCGGCCATCCGCATAAACATGCTTCAGCATCCCCGCCCACGCCTTCGCAACCACTGGCCGATAAACCTTCTTATCCAGAATCCCCTCATTCATCCCCCACGCAAGCGCATACGTCATTAGCGCCGACCCCGAAATCTCCGGCAACGCATAGTTCCCCTGGTCCAGCAAACCAGCCCGCCACAAACCATCCGGCCCCTGCAGCGAAGCCACTCGCGCCGCCATCTCCTTCAACTGAGTCACATACTTGCCCCGCGCAGGATCATCCTTAGGCAGATACTCCAGCGTCCTGACGAGCCCGCCCATCACCCACCCATTCCCACGCCCCCAGAACATCTTCTTCCCATTCGCCTCTGTCTTCGTCAGATAGTCCGCATCCCGCGCATACAGATGTTCCTGCTTGTCATAAAGCAAGTCAGAAGTCTTCGCCCACTCCTCATCGAGATAAGCGATGTATTTCCTATCACCCGTCGCCGCATACATCCTCGACCACACCGGCGGAGCCATAAACAGCGCATCGCACCACCACCACACCACTGCCTTCCCTGGTTTCTTCGAAACGTGCGGCTCCGGCAACAGCGCATCCAACTCCGCCCGCGTAGGGGCAATCATCTCCGGATCCTTCTTCAACAGATAGAGCTCAAGGTAAGTCTGCCCTACACTCTGATCATCCGCGTCCGGCAAATGAGACCTCAGTTGCCAATCGAACTTCTTCCCCATAACCTCCATCGCATCGCGATATTTCGCATCCCCCAGCGAATCCGAAGCCGCCATAAACCCGCTGTACAACACGCTCCAAGTCCATATGCGGTCAAAATATTGCTCCGACCGCGCCAGTTGCCAATCCCCAACCTTCCGCATCGCTTTCCCCACCGCAGCCGGATCGAGCGAAGCTGAAAGGTCCGTCGCAATCGGTCCACCATCATCCGGATCATCCCCAAAGTGCCGCGAGTTATCCTTCGCTATCCCCGCCAACACCTGCGGCGTCGCATGTTCGTACGACACCTGCTGCGCATCAGCAATCTGAGACCCTGTCCCACACCAGCAAGCTCCCGCCACAACGGCACTCATCCACCACTGACTACGCATTGACATACAGCACCTCAATCTCGTATTCACAATAACCGAAGCCAGGCGCCCACAATCCGTGGCACCTGGCTCCAGTCAAAACAATTCGAAGCAAATTAGAAGTTCAGCCTTCCCGAGAACTGAAAGTCGCGGCTGCCGGTGTTGCTAGTGGCAGTCGTCGGGGCTCCGAAGTTGGCCGCGTTGATACTGGTTCCGATACCACCAAACGTCACCTTGTTGGTTACGTTCTGGCAATCCACGGCGAAGATGAACTTGACCCGCTCCGGCGTCAGGTTGAAGCTGCGACGGATACTGGCGTTCAGGTTGTATACGCTTGGATTTCGCAGCCCACCGAAGGACATCACGCGGGCCGCATCGCCAAACATGAAGTTCCCCGAGTTGCAGAACGGGCCAGAGGCAGAGGTACAGGCAATCGGCGTGGTGGTACCTGGAACGACTCCTCCAGCACCCGCCGATGCGGTGGCCACATAGCCGTTGAGGTAGGACTTGCTTCCCAGAGTGGCGGCGGTTACGCCCTTGCCCCAGCTTCCATTCGTGCGAATCGTCTTTCCCGAGAAGCTCGGATTGATATCCGGCATGCAGGTTCCAGCACCGGGTTGAAAGCTGCTCGTGCAGGAGGAGGAAGTAATGAGCAGAGGAGTACCCGAGACATAGGTAAACACGCTCGAGAAGGTCCATCCACCAGCCACGTTCCGCACCAGCCAGCTGTCGTTTCCCATTCCTCCCTTGCCAAAGGGAAGGTTATAGACGCCATAAATGGACAGATTCTGCGGTACGCTGTTCGCGCTGAGCGACCTGTCGATCCGATTCACCTTCCACGATTTCCCGTTGAGAAGCAGGTTTCCCGGAATCGCCCAGCCGCTGCGCATTGTGCCCGCATCATCCAGGTTCTTGGAGTAGGTATAGTTCAGATTCAGCGTCAACCCATGTGACAGCCGTTGCGCCAGCGAAACCTGCACTGAATGATAATTCGCATTCGCCGACTGGCTTCCCCAGATGTCCGAGGTACTTGAATACTGCGGCATCCATGTCAGCATGTGTCCAATCGTCGCTTGGCCCGCGCCCGAGCTCGTATTCGCTGCCAGCCCGTATCCGGCGTACGGCAGGTTGACCGTCGGAAGGTTGTTTGCGCCCGTAATCACATTGGCCGCCGCTATATTCGCAGCAGTAGCCGGCTTCGTCAGCAAGCTCCCCAGCGCCCAATAGATCGGATTGATCTGGCCACTCTGCAGCCCGCGCATATTGCTTGCACCGGCAATAAAATGGCTCTCGCTCCCCGCGTAATTCACCATCAAGCTCGTATCCTTCAGGACCTGACGCTGAATTCCCAGATTCCAGAAGTTGAACTCCGGAGTCCGCCCAGAGAGGTAGAAATCAGCAAAAGCCGGCGCACTACTCGCGAGGATGAAACCACCCGAGCTGTTGACCGTATTGCCCACATTCAACGTCCGGCTGATCGCGCCCGGAGCGGCAATCGGCGGCATGGAATAACCCGGTCCACCGAAGTTCGAATTGGACAGTCCCAAAGCCGAGAAGCCCGCGCTCGTGTTCAGATAGAACGCCGGTCCAGCAGCCGGTCCAGCAGCGCCGTCCGGGAAGGAAGGAGCACTCGTGAAGCCCATTTGAGAGGGCCCCGTACCCGCATTCCCTGCGCCGCCCGTGCCACCGCCGTGAGAATACAACGTGGAGAACCCGCCTCGCACAACCGTCTTGTCATCGATGGAATACGCAAAGCCCAGATGCGGTCCCCAGTTCTTCCAATAATTGTTGACCGGAGTCTTGCATCCGCAGCTCACTCCCGGACCACCATTGTTGCCGGCGAACTCAAGAGCTCCAAGGTTGCCCGTCACCGGATTCTGGATGTTGGGGTTCAGATACGAATACCGGTTCTGAACCTCGGTATAAGTCGGGATGTAATCCCAGCGCAGACCAAGGTTCAGCGTCAGCTTCGAATTGACCTTGAAATCATCTTGAACATACGGAGCAATCGGCCGATACCGTCCACCGAGAACCGAAAACGGCTGCAGCGTGAGACTCGTGCTGCCCACAGCGCCCAGCAGATAGCTCGCATACGCATAGCCAGTGTTGGTGGCATAGCTGCTTCCACTCTCCTGCGCCGTCTCGTTGGTTCCCCAATTCAGCGTCAGATTCGAGGTAGGTCCGTCGTAAGAAGACGATTGGTATTGGAGCCACTGAAACTGGATACCAAAGGTCACGTTATGACGCCCCTTGTTCCAGAAGAGATTGTCGACCGCGGTATAGGTCTCGGTCACAGTCGTGTTCGAGACCGCCGTTAAGCCTGATTGCCCTCCCCACTCTTGCTGCGCATTGCTGCCGTTGAAGATAGAGGTAGGAAACTCCGTAACCGCCTGCCCGTTGGCGGGAACTCCTGCAAAGTTGATTCCCATCTGGGTCGCGGCATATTGCGTGCCCTGCGTAATGTTCCGGACCGGAGGACCGCCAAAATTGCTGAATCCGAATTTGAACTGATTCACAAGGTTCGGCTTGATCGTGTAGGAGTCCGAGAGATCCGCCCAGTGTCCGGCAACCGTCGAGAAGGTACTCGCCAGGTAAGGCAAAGGAAGGACCGTGCCAACGGCGGTGACAGACGTATAGGGCACCGCGTGGCGGTTTCCGCCGGTCACTGTTCCCGATAAGGTCTGCTTTGGCGAGATCGTGTAATCCCCACGCGCTGAATAAAGCCAATTGTCGTAACCGTTCGGAACTCCACCGAAGTAGTTATTCTGAATGCCGGAGACCGACGGTGCCGGCAAATACGACTGCATCTTCTGCGAGATCGGCGAAATCTCGCTTGCCGGAATAATGTTCGCCGTCGGCAACCCGTTCTTCACCCCCATGAACGGCTTGCGAGTGCAGTTGCTCCCCGTGCACGACTGCGTCGTCGGATCGTAGATCAAATAGGGCACCTCCGTGAAGTCGCCCGACTGCATCAGGGTCGTCGGCCCCGATGCCGTCGTATAGCTAGGCGCTGCTCGCCCATGCGCCTTGTCATACGCCACGAAGAAAAACAGCTTGTCATGTCCATTGAAGAGATGAGGAATCCTGACTGGCCCACCGAACGACGCTGCCAGTTCATTCTGGTGGTCCACCGGCTTGCCCGCAGGAACCGTCATGATGACGCCATTCACCAGCTTCTTCGTGGTCGCGTTGATCGCCGTGAATCCCCATGTGTCAAAGATCGTGTTACGCACAAAATCCGCCACCGTGCCGTGGTATTGATTCGTACCAGTCTTCATCGAATAGTTCACTGAACCCGCGCCCTGGTACTCCGCCGACTGCCCACTGGTCAGCGCACCTACCTGGTCGATGCCCTCAAACGGTACGACATTGAAGATTGGACGGTTGTCCCCAATCTGGCTGATCGTCGTCAGCGGAATGCCGTCCAGATAAACCTCCTGAACCCGGTTCGCCGTGCCAGAAAAAAGCGATGACCTACTGCCTGGCTGCGCGCCCGGCAAGAGATTCGAGAACGAAGTGATGTCGCGCTGCTGGTTTCCCGCCACCATCAACGGCAAATTGGCGAACTCCGAGCTCGTAATCGTCCCGCCCAGCGTCGCATTGGCCGTATCCAGTTGCGGCGGCGCTTCAGTCACAGTCACCGAATCGCTCTGGTTTCCAATTCGAATCACAGGGTTCAAGCCAAACGTCTGGTTTTCATTGATAACGATGTTCTGCTGGATAAACTTCTGGAAACCCGTCGCCGAAACCGTCACCGAATACGTCCCGATAATGATTGGGCTGATCTGGTAAACACCGGCCGAGGAAGTAACACGCGTCGTATCGACGCCTGTCGCAACGTTGTGAGCAGTAACCGTCGCATCCGGGATCACGGCGCCCGTCGTGTCCGTCACCGTGCCTGTAATTGCCCCCTCGCCAGCCGTCTGTGCCGTCGCAACCGGCAATAACAACCCTACGCACGCAAGGATGGCAGCCACAAATCTCAGCCCACCCATTTGTTTAACAACCAGCCCTGCCCCTGACACATTCTTAGCCCGAAACAAACTCACCAGCATCTGCTCTCCTGAAGTCATTCAATCGTGGTCCACGGCACATGACCAACTGGTTCGACCAGATGGAGTGATATTTGGGCCCGCAGGGAAATCTACGGGACTGGTGAAAGGAATGTCAATAGACAAATTGTTTCCTGAACTAGGCCCGCCTCATCTCTCCCGTCCCCTCGCACTTGACATCTCCCCCACTCCTGGAAACCGAAGTTGGCGCAGACCTATCGGAAGGTAACCCGGAAGTCCATACCTAAAATATCTATTTGGAATACTTTGCGGCTTCTGACGGGGAGGGGCCGTCACAGAAAGCTCTCTCCCGAAAAGAGAAATTTCAATCAGGAGCTCTCGGTCATACCTACTCTTCGCGCAAAACCTCAAGCGGTTTTCGCCCCAGAATCCGGTGACTCGCCACCCAACCGGTAGCCACCGTAAGACCCGCCGTCCCCACCAGCGCGAGCAGCGCCCACTCCCATTGAAAGTGGTACGACACCGTCATCCGATTCAGCAGCACCCGCGCAATAACATTGGCGAACACCACCCCGACCACCCCCGCCACCAGCCCCAGCACCGCAAATTCAATCGAAAAAACCGTAACAATCCGTCGTCGCGTAGCTCCCAGCGTCTTCAGCACCACCACCTCACGAATCCGCCGGTACCGCGTCCCGGCAATCGAGCTCGCCAGAATAATCACCCCCGCAAAGATCGAAAACGCCGCGAGAAACTGAATCACATAAGTAATCTGAACCACTACCGCCCGCACCGTCTCCAGAGCCTGCGCCACATTGATTACCGTCACCGTGGGATACGCGCGATACAACGCCCGCTGCACCTCACCCACATGCGCCGGATCCACATGCACCCCCCCATACCAGACCGCCGGCAACCCCGCCAGCGCGGCCTGCGGCAAAATAAACTCAGCCCGCGAATAGGCATGCTGACCGTCCGCCTTCGTCAGCGCCACCACTGTCGCCGCAATCCGCGCATCCTGCGCCGCAAACGTAATATGCGACCCCACCTGCAACCCCAGCCGTTGCGCCTGCCGCTGATCTATCGCCACCACCGCGCCGCGCTCATCCTTTCCCCACCACTTCCCTTCCATCACCTTCGTTCCCGGAGGCACCGCCCCAGCCCAAGTCAGACTGATCGACCGCAGCATCCGCTTCGGAAAGTTCTTCAGCTTCGCCTCCTCCGCAGGAATTCCGTCAATTTCAACCACGCGCGACGAAACCACTGGCAACACTTCAGGCTCTGCCGTCACTCCCTGTTGCGTCTTCAGCAGCGCCCGGACCCCATCCACTTCCCCGTTCGTAATATCGATCAGAAACACATTCGGCAGATTCGGCGCAGACGAAATATGCAGCTCTGACACCACCGCCTTCTGCATCAGGTACACCGTCATAATCTGCATCACGCCCATCCCCAGCGCCGCCAGCAACGCAGCCGACGGATTCCCTGGACGATACAGATTGGCCAACCCATGCCGCACCGCCGAGGGCAGCCGCAGCCGCGTCTTCGACAAAAAGAACCGCAACCCCGCCAGCACCGCCGCAGACGCCGCCAGCAGAACCAAAAGAACAGCCACCAACCCCAGCGAAAACACCTGCCCCACCACCACCGAATCGCTCAGTGTAGAAGCAATCGTCGCCAGCCCCGCAAGAATCAGCACGGCCGCGCCAATCTGCGCGCCGTTCTTCGTAATCTTCCGCAGAACCCCTGTCACGAAAGGATCGTCGTTATCATCCACTGCACGCCGCAAAATCAAAATCGGCCTCACCCCGCGAATATCCAGCAGCGGCGGCAGCGTAAACAGCAGCGTCGTCAAAATCCCCACCGCAAGCCCTGTCACAACCGTCGCAGCCTGCAGATGAAACTCCGTATCCACATGAATCAGCTTCGCCAGAAAATAAGGAAAGCTAAGTTGCACTCCGACCCCAAGTGCAACTCCGAGCACGCCTCCCGCAGCCCCCAGCAACAAAGTCTGCAACAAATAAATCTTGATAATCTGTCCCGATCGCGCCCCCAGCGACTTCATAATCGCGATCGTATCCAGCCGCTGCTGCAGATGCGCTCGCATCGCCATCGCTACACCAATCGCTCCCAGCACCAACGCCACCAGGCTCATCAGCGACAGCAAACTCGTCGCCCTATCCAGCCCCTGTGTCAGCGCCGGATTCGTCTCGCGATAATCAATAATCTGCGACTCCGGCAGCAGCTTCTCCAGCTTCACCTTCAGATCCGCCACCGCTTTATCCGAGATTGGCGCACCGCTTCGCGGACGCGGCACCTTGAACAAATATCTCTGCCCCGCGTGGCTTCCCGGAGCCAGCAACCCGCTCGCCTCCAAACCCTCACGCGAGATCAACACACGAGGCCCGGCCGCAAAACTCCCCGACAAACGGTCCGGCTCATTCACAACCACAGAAGCAATCCGGAACAGCTTCGTCCCAATCTTCAGCTCGTCCCCAACCTTCAAATTCAGCCGCACCAGTAGATCGTCCGCGACCGCAACAGAATCCGGCCCAAGCACATCCTGCAGCCGTCCCGCAGGCGCCAGTTCCACACTCCCATAGAACGGATACTTCGCCGGGTCCACCGCCTTCATCGAAACCAGCAGCGGATCCAGCGTCTTGGCCGACGAAGCCATCGACAACAGCTCCGTCACGGGAGTCATCTCCACTCCACTCGCTGCAATCTCGTCCAGCCCCTTCTGCTCCTCCGGCGTAGGCTGCTGAAACATCCGCGCCGAAAGGTCCGCCGCCATAATGCTGCGCGCCTTATCCAGCAGCGTCGTCCGGAACGAAGACGAAAACCCCCGTACCCCCGTCAGCGCTGCCACGCCAATCGCCACGGAAAGAATCACGAAGAAAAACTTGCCACGCGACGAATGCATCTCCCGCGCAGCAATCTTCGCCGCAGACCTATAACTCAGCGCAGCCATCTAACCCTCCGCCAACGCAGCGTCCTGCGGCAGGCTCTGTGGCTCAGGATTCATCTCGTCCGCAATCACCAACCCATCCCGCAACACAATCCGGCGATCCGCATACCCCGCCAGTACCGGATCATGCGTCACCAGCACCAGCGTCGTCCCTTCGCTCCTGTTCAGATTCAGCAGCAGTTCCAGCACATGCGCACCATTCGTTGTGTCCAGATTCCCCGTAGGCTCATCCGCCAGCACAATCGGCGGCCGCAAAATAAACGCCCGCGCCAGCGCCACCCGCTGCTGCTCTCCACCAGAAAGCTGCACCGGATAATGATCCAGCCTGTCGCCCAACCCAACGCTCTGCAGCAAATCCCGCGCCCGTCCCAGACCGCTCTCCCCAGACTCCGAATTCAGCTCGTACGGCAGCAGCACATTTTCAAGAGCCGTCAACGTTGGAATCAGTTGATACGACTGAAACACAAACCCAATCGTCTTCCCCCGCACCTGCGCCAGCCGGTCCTCCGGCAGATAGCTGATCGAAGTCCCATTCAGCCGAACATCGCCTGCGCTCGGTGTATCCAACCCCGCCAGCAGCCCCAGCAGCGTCGACTTCCCGCTTCCGCTCGCCCCCATCACCGCCACGAACTGCCCCTGTGGCACCCTAAAATCAATCCCCTTCAAAATATCCACCGTACGTGCACCATTACGGATGGACTTGCGAAGTCCTTCAACAGAAATCATCGGAGTCGGTTGGCTCAACTGCGTCGTTCCCCTTCCTCAGGTACAACTAAATACGCTCTCGGGCGCGCTTAAGTTCACTCCCACTTCGGCTCTCGAAGCTCGCTGCATCGCCCGAAGAGTTTGTTACTGTGGAGACATGCGGAGAACTGCACTTCTCGCTATTCTAGCGGTCTTTCCAGTCCTTCTGTTGCCATCCCTTACTGGCTGCAAGGTCGACAGCAACAAAAAACAAGCCGAAAATCTTGACGCCAGCAAAACTACCCCCGACGCCGAATCGCCTGCCATCGCACCGCAACCCAAGGCCCAACCCACCCCCGTCAACGATCACCGCCCCGTCATCGTCTGCTTCGGTGACAGCCTCACCGAAGGCCACGGCGCCGAATTCGGCAAGAGCTATCCCGACTTTCTTCAATCTAACCTCGACGCCCGCGACTACCACTACCGCGTCGTGAACCTCGGCATAAGCGGCAACACCACCAAAGACGGCGTAGAACGCCTCAACGAAGTTCTCGCCCTCAAACCGGCGATTGTCGTGGTCGAATTCGGCGGCAACGATGGCCTACGCGGCCTGCGTATCGGAGATACCCGCGCCAACCTCGACCAGATCGTCTCTACCTTGAAAACCAGCGGAACCAAGGTCGTCTTAGCCGGCATCACCCTGCCACCCGACTACGGCCCCGACTACATCCAGCAGTTCAACCAGACCTACACTCTGCTCGCAAAGAAGTACAGCGTCCCTCTTCTGCCCTTCCTCCTCAAAGGAGTCTTCGGTGTCGATGGAATGATGCAGAGCGATAACACCCACGCCACCGCCGAAGGCAACAAGATCGTCGCCAACAACGTCCTCCCGCTCATCATCCCGCTGCTGAAGAAGTAATGATCGAGAATGGCTCTCCGTATCGTACGGCGTGGTCTCGTGCCGACTGGTTGTAGCTAAGGTCCTGCGCCTCGCCGATCGGGGGAAAGATCATTCAGTCCTATCGTGACTTCCCGAAGTTCAAATAAGCCAGATTCATATTTCCTCCCGTCACGATGTGAACGGTGAGAACACTCTTTCCTGCGGGAAGCCGCAGTCGCACGACGCCTGGCATGACATTCCAGTGATGCCACTGCCGCCACGCGATCGGATCCGAGGCATTGAAGGTAGATGTGATCGCGATCGGTCCATCTGCGGGCTCACCGTTCACGTCAATGGCGATGCTTCCGCCTCGATTGGACGTATACAACAAATCTGCGACATAAACACCGGCATCAGCAACTTGGACAGTCAGATTGAACCACTCGCCGGGCTCGGTCCACCCGACATACATTTGGTTCTCCGGAGGGTTGACCAGATTGTATGGATTGTTGTCGATTTGGTCATGGAACTTGGTGTAGGAGGTGTCGACACCTTCCTTCATTCGAAACTCGTTCAAATACGTGCCATCCGCAGGATTCAGCCCGCCGCTGCCATTATTCTTGGCGTCACTGTCGTGGTACGCAATTCCTTCCCCGCCGAAGTCATAGTATGCGAACTCAACCCTTCCTGGAATCGTTTGTGCCCCCCGCGTGTATCGGCTGTCTCGATACGGAGTTCCCTTGTATGACTCCAGGAAACCCGGTCCCGACGCGTGGAGGAAGATTGCCGTGTTGACCATAATCAGTGCAGCCGAACCCAAACCTAATCGCATCGTTGTTCCTCAAGCAAGAACGGGGCTAATTACAGAAATTTGTGACGAATGCACGGCCAACATTTTGGTTCGACCAATCAATCCACCGGCTCCACGGTAAGAGCTGGTTCGTGAAGAGTTTTCTTAGCAGCTACAACAGATAGCACACAGCTGCCATCCTAGACAAACGTTTGTCCAGATACTAGCCTTCGTGGTTAATCAGCCTGTCTCTGGAACATTAAATCCAAAATATTCTTGAGTCCGTCCCTCTGGAGAACTGGTTCATCCATTGGATTTATTGCGCCAAAAGATCCCCACTCAAAGTGAGCCATCTCTACTAAAACGCGTTAGTTATGGCGGTTTACGCACGTCGAAGAGGCGACATTGAGGTTCGACCAATTTGGCCGTCATGTTTGGTCGAACAAAAAAAATCACTTTTTTGCTCCTACCCCGCTTGACGATTACTCATTCGATGGGGCTAAATGGTTGCGCACGTTTTTACTTAGAAAAAGACAAACGTTTGTCTTGATGGAGAATTCCACCTTTTGAATGAGACGCACGGCAGTTACGGAAACACGGTCAGGGCGACAGGCAAGTCCCACAGACCGGAACGGACGCAACAGGATCAAGCTAACGACGAGAAACTTCTGGAGGCAACAAAATGAAGGCCAAATGGTTGAGTAGGGTGTTCGCGATCGCTTTGTGTGCTGGTTTTGCAGGCACAGCTTTTGGACAAAGTGTGAATGCTGGCGACATAAGCGGGGTCGTGAGCGATTCGACAGGCGCGGCTGTACCGGGCGTGACGGTGACCGTCGCAAACATCAATACTGGAGTATCCAAGGTGTTCGTCACCAACAATGATGGTGTCTATGACACCTCCTCCATTGTGACGGGAACTTACAAAATCACCTTCGCAAAGACCGGATTCTCAGAGCTTATACGCTCTTCGCTCACGATCTTTGAAGGAAACACTACGATCAACGCGCAACTGGGCGTCGGTTCAGTAACCGAGCAGGTGGTTGTCAATACCGACGTTCCCCTGCTGAAAACCGAGAACGGAGAGCAGTCGTTCATGCTCGGGGCCGAAACCCTCTCGCAGCTTCCCCAGGTAGGACAGGACTGGTCGAGCTTCAATATTCTTATGCCGGGTGCCGCGGGCGCGCCCATGGGCGCACAAGGATCCTTGGGTACTGGCACTTCAAATGGCACGATGCTCGCGGTGAATGGCAATCTGCCATTTAGTACGGTACTAGCCGACGGCGCCGAAACCACACTGCCTGCCAGCGCGAACTCTGACATCTACACGCAGGAAACGATACAAGAGGTTAAGGCCATCACTTCGGCCTTCTCTGCCCAGTATGGTGTGGGCGGTATTCTCTACAACCAGATCACCAAGGGCGGCACCAACAGATTCCACGGCTCGGCATACGAGTATTTTCAGAATGATGCTCTGAATGCAGACAGCTACGACTTCGGCGGTGCGCCTACCAAGCCATACCTCCGCTATAACAACTTCGGGGGTTCCGTTGGCGGTCCAATTCTTAAGGACAAGCTCTTTTTCTACTTCAACTTCGACAAGACCATCCAGCATGGAGGCACGGCGCCTGGTTATTACACGGTTCCCACTACTGCCGTACTGGGCGGAGACTTTACCGGACAGCCGACTATCTACGATCCAGCAACCACCACGATCGTGGGTGGGATAGTGCAACGGACGTCTTTTGCAGCTGAATATGGCAATGGCAACAAGATTCCAGCTAGCCGATTTGATGCCGTCGCCAAATCTGTCCAGGGTTACTTTCCTGCCCCCAACGCACCAGGGCAGGTAGTAAACGGGCTCGTTACCAACAATTACGTCTATACTTCCCCTTCTGCGAATCCCTTCACCAAATACTTTGGCCGGCTCGACTGGCAGGTTACGCCCAGTAACCGAATCTCGGTCACGGAGAGTGAGGGAGATAATCCGGGCCAGAGCTTCGGCGCGGGGATCTGCCCCATCGGCTGCCAAAGCAACGACGTTAGCAAGCAAAATGCCCAGATTTCAGATGTGTGGATGATCAACTCGCGCATCACGAACGAAGTACGGCTGGGGTATACAAACCAGCTGAACTTCTTCGAGCCATTAACGCTCGGCGAGGGATATCCAGCCAAACTGGGATGGCAGTTTGCCGCATCCAATAACTTCCCGGATATCCAGATCAACGGCTACAACCAGGGATGCAACGGCAGCACCGTGTTGTGCTCTCAATCTAACGCCGTTTATAAAGAGCACGTTTACGACCCATCCGATGTCGTTACCCTCGTTACAGGGAAGCACATTCTGCACTTCGGTGGTGAGTTCCTGATCTTTCAGAACAACTCCACCGCCTGGGGTAATCTGAACGCCGGGACGATGGGCTATACCGGTGCGTACACCGCATCGACTCAGGGCGACAGTTCAACTGGTGTGGCCTATGCTGACTTCCTGCTTGGACAAACACAGAGCTGGAGTGCCAACGAGACGCCGGAATACGGCGGCCGCATGAAGCTTCCACAATTGTTCGTCCAGGACGACTACAAGCTGCGTTCGAACTTAACCGTGAATCTCGGACTGCGCTATCAGATGCAAACCGGTTGGAGTGAGGTCAAGGGCAATGAAGCCTCATTCGATCCGACGGTGGCAAACCCCGCTACCAATACCCTCGGCGCTATCTGGTACGGGTCAACCCACGCCAACGGTCGTTCGCGGATTCAGAACGGCGTCTACGACACATTTCTGCCGCGGGTTGGATTCTCATATCAGCTCGATCCCAATACGGTTATACGGGGCGGCTTTGGCCTCTATGCGTACAACTGGAGCAATGACACTTATAACGGCGCCTCTCAGGGACCCATCATGGGCGGAGCTTTTGGGTCGAAGGGCAGTGTAACGGACACAACCAACGGAGCCACTCCAGTCGTTCTTCTCTCCGGCACCGGTGCAAACCTTCCGTACATTGCGGCTACTACCAACCCCTCCGGATATAACGGTTCGAACGTCAACTATGCTCAATATCATCAGCCGGTGGGCGGTTCTTATCAATGGAATATCCAGGGTCAGCGCCAGTTGAATAACAATCTGGTGGCCTCGCTGGCTTACGTGGCAAGTCATGGGCACGACCTACCCTTCGCCGTCGACATCAACCAGGTGCCGCAAGCCCACCTTGCGCCTAACGACGCGCAGTTCAGGCCATATCCGCAGTTTGGGACGATTGCAGTCGCCGGAGCTGTACCCAACGAGAACGCAATTTCAAACTACAACTCGCTGCAGGCCATGATCGAGCAACGCCTTAGCCATGGCCTCAACTTCAGCTTCAGTTACGTATGGTCCCACTTCCTGGACGATCTCGACACAGCCGGTTGGGGTAGTCATTCAGGAACCACGAACTGGCAGAACGCCTATAACCCGGCTGCCAACTACGGGAATTCTAACTTCGACGTCAGAAACGCATTCAAAGGCTACTTTCTTTATCAGTTGCCCTTTGGCCGCGGCAGGCAGTTCCTGAACAGTAACTCCTTCGTTGATGCAATCATCGGCGGCTGGCAGATTTCAGACACCCTCGTTCTTCAGAGCGGTCAGCCCTTTACTGCTGTGATGCCGGTTGACAACTCGTACTCGTTAGCCGGCAGCAATTATGCCTGGTACCCCAATCTGATCGGGAACCCGCACCTTGCGGGTCGCAACCCCCATCAATGGTTCAACGAGACCGCCTTCGCGGCTCCGGCTGCGGGAACCTTCGGCAACGAGGGACGCAATCAACTTGTCGGCCCTGCAATAGCCACAACCGATCTGTCCCTAAGCAAGACATTTAGCATCTGGGAGTCGGTTAAGTTGCAGGTTCGGGGGGACGCAGATAACTTATTCAATCATCCCAGCTTCGGACTGCCAGCCAACACGCTTGCAGTTACCTCTTCCGGTGCCATCGCGCCTGGTTCCTCGACGATTACCGGAGTCGCTGTTCCCAGCCGCACGATGCAGGTCAGCGCGCGGTTGAGCTTCTAAATTCCTTCAACTCCGGGGACGGCGGCCACAACCGCCGTCCCCGGCTCATCTAAGATGTCATTTGTGCTCTCCTTTCTCTTCCACCGCGGGCCTCTACCCAAAATCGGGTTTGCACTAAGGGTTGTATCGATCGCAGCCCTGCTTGGGCCAGCAGGATTCTCTAGCTCAAAGTTGTCCGCGCAGGTTGCCACCACTGCGCAGACACATGAACGCCGGGCGCAGGAGTATATCAACCAGAAGCAGCCCAAGCTCGCCATCCCCGAATTCAAGGCAGTCCTGGCAACCGATCCGAACAACTTGAACGCTCTCGCGAACCTCGGGGTTCTGTTGTACTTCGAGCAAAACTACGCCGAGGCGGAGCCATATCTGAAGCAAGCCCTAACGCAAAAACCAGACCTCAGCAAGATTCGAGCCCTGTTGGGCCTTGCCGAAAAATCGCTCGGTCAAACCCAGGAAGCACGCACCAATCTCGAACAGGCGCTCCCTCAATTGGCTGAACCGGCGATTCGAGTGCAAGCGGGATTGGCGTTGATCGAAATCGATGCGGCACTTCAAGAGCCAGACAAGGCCGCGGCCGTCATTCCGCTCCTGCGCCAGGTCGCTCCGACCGATCCACGCGTGCTCTACACGGCATACAGGATCTATTCCGATCTGGCGGAAGAGGCGATGTTGGATCTCTCAGTAGCCGCGCCCGAATCCGGTCAAATGTATCAGATGATGGCGCACCAGCAATATCAGGCAGGCGATCTGACCAGCGCGATCGCTAATCTGCAAAAGGCGGTTGCAGCCAATCCAAACCTTCCGGGAATTCACTTTGAACTGGGCGAGGCATTGCATATCTCTCCCGATCCGCAGGTGAGGAATGGAGCCGAAGCGGAATACAAGTTGGCGGTAGCGGCCAACAGTCGCGATGCGAAAGCTCTTACCAGACTCGGTGACATCGCTGTTGATAAGAATGATCTGGACGAGGCCTCTGCCCTGTACCAACAGGCTTTGGCCGTTACCCCGAACGATCCCGACGCCTCCATAGGCCTTGCGCACGTCTATACAGAGAAGGGCCAGCCGGAAATGGCGCTCCCCTTACTCCAAGGCGTAATTGCTGCCGATCCAGCGAATATTCTGGCCCACTTTCGTTTGAGCGCCGCTTACCGCGCAATGAAGCGGCCCGAGGATGCGAAGCGCGAGTTGGAGATCTATCAGAAGTACAAAGAGATCAGAGAAAAGATGCGGGAGACCTACAAGGAGATGCGACTGCAAAGCCCTCAGAGTGATCGCGACAAGGACAAATAGATGGCCCGTATCAAGGTAGATTCAAGAGACGGCCTTGAAAAATTGCGCGCGCTTTGGGTGGCGTCGATTTTCACAATTACGCTACTGTGCTCGAACAAAACCTCAGCGCAGGCGAAGCCCGCAGAAGCGGCCACAGCAGCACTGCCAGTCCCCCAGCTTGTGGACATCACCGCATCGACAGGAATTCACTTCGAACACCTTTCAAGTCCAGAACAGAAGTTCATTGTCGAGTCGATGAGCGGCGGCGTGGCATTGATTGACTACGATGGCGATGGCTGGCTCGACATCTACTTCACCGGCGCTCCAAGTGTTGCCATGCAGCTCGAAGGAAAGAAAGCTCGTAGCGCGCTCTATCATAACAATCATGATGGAACATTCACCGACGTAACCGACAAGGCCGGTGTAGCCACCCCATGTTGGGCAATGGGCGTAGCAGTTGGTGATTACAACAACGATGGCCGGCCGGATTTGTTGGTAAGTTGCTTTGGCGGAGTCGTTTTGTATCGCAATAACGGAGATGGCACCTTTACCGACGTCACCAAGGCAACCCATCTCGACAAAGATGTAGGCTGGGCGACCGGTGTCGCATTTGGCGATTTTGACGGCGACGGCAACTCCGACATCTTCGTCGCACATTATGTCGATCTTGACTTGCACGACCTGCCTACCTTCGGGTCCCGAAAGACCTGCGAATATCATGAAATCGCCGTCCAGTGCGGACCGCGCGGACTCAAAGGTTCGCCTGACGCGCTATATCGCAACAACGGAGACGGAACCTTCACCGATGTAGCGAAGCAAGCCGGAGTAGACGACGCGAATCACTATTTCGGGCTGGGAGTCGTGTGGTCGGACTTCGATAACGACGGCAAACTGGACCTTTTCGTCGCGAATGACGGAGAACCAAACTACCTGTATCACAACGAAGGCAACGGGCGATTCAAGGAGATCGGCTTCGACTCGGGCATTGCCGTCAGCGAGGATGGCGTGGAGCAGGCGAATATGGGTGTGGCCATCGGCGATTACCTGAACACCGGCCGCATGAGCATAGCCATCTCCCATTTCAGCGACGAATATGCTGTCCTGTACAGCAACGACGGAGCTCTCAATTTCTCTGATGTGTCGCGGAAGGGTGGTATCGCGCGAGCGAGTGTACCTTTTGTAGGTTGGGGCGACGCGTTTGTCGATCTCGACAATTCTGGCTGGCAGGATCTGATTGTGGCCAACGGCCACGTCTATCCACAGGTGGATACCGTCAAAATCGGAAGCACCTATAGAGAGCCGAAGCTCGTGTATCAGAACCTGAGAAACGGTAGCTTTCGAGAGGTAGGCGCTCTCACAGGCACAGCGGCGACGGTTCCACAGGTAAGTCGAGGGCTAGCTGTGGGCGATCTCTTCAACACTGGCAGACTCAACATAGTCATCGAGAACCTTACCGGCGGCCCGATGATTCTCGAGGCGAAGAGCAACCCGGCAAACCACTGGGTAAGCTTTCAGTTGGAAGGAAACGCCACCAACAAACTTGGACTGAACGCCCGCGTTCTGGTTACCACTGGAAAGACGACACAGATGGGAGAGGTCCGAAGCGGAGGAAGTTACTTATCCCAAAGCGATCTACGCTTGCACTTTGGACTCGGGCAGGCCGCACGCATCGACAAAGTCGAAGTGCAATGGCCCAACGGAAAAACTCAGTTCTTTGAAGGAGTCAACGGCGACCGCTTCTATCACTTGAAACAGGATGGGGACTTGACGGAAATCGACCACACAAGGCGCGCAACTCCGACAAAGACTCCCGACAGCGTTAGGGAATCCGCGCCGCAAGAGAAATAGCATAGTGTGGGGCCGAATCCGGAGCTTTTTCTCGAGCAGGGTCTATCTCCCGGACCTCGTCGCCGACTCGGAAAACCTCGAACAGCCTTGACGGAGGGATTCTCCTGATTTTTTTCGGCCAAACACCCCCAAAAACACCAGCAAAATCGCTTGTCAAGCCCCAAAAGCACTTAACCCGTTATCCATCAACAACATCCGAATGGCATTTTCCCCTCCTCGAACAGCTATACTGTTAAATAGGAGAAAAAAGCGTTTTTGCTCTACTGAAGGCTCCGCGATTCATCCGTAAGTCTTTATTTTGCAATATTTTGCCCGTAACCCATTTGTTTGTAATATTTTACACACATCAACGCTCGCTAAACCATTTTTTATCAATATTTTACGGAAAAAACAGGGGAGGGGGTACCCTCCCGCCAAACCGGTAATCGGACAATAAGGACCATGAACACCGACAACAAAACCGCTCTCCTCAACCTCCTGGCCACCCTCTCCTTCAAGCTCGGAGACTTCACCCTCGCCAGCGGTAAAAAGTCCGACTACTACATCGACTGCCGCATCACCACTCTTCACGCCGAAGGCGGCCGCCTCTCCGGCCTCGTTCTCTACGACCTCATTCGCCACTACATCCCCCACGCCGAAGCCGTCGGCGGCCTCACCATGGGTGCCGACCCGCTCGTCTCCAACACCGCCAGCGCCAGCGCCTGGGCTCTCGCCGACCACAACGAGATCCTCGAGCTCTCGAGCGTCCTCGAACTGGACGACGAAACCGTCCCCGACGAAACCGCCCCCACCCTCATCCAGGGCTTCCTTGTCCGCAAAGCCGAAAAAGCCCACGGCACTGGCCGCAAGATCGAAGGCTTCCTCAAACCCGGCGCCCAGGTCGTCATCGTCGACGACGTCTGCACCACCGGTGGCTCCACCATTACCGCAATCGAAGCCACCCGCGAAGCCGGCATGAACGTTGCCGGAGTCCTCTGCCTCGTCGACCGCGAACAAGGCGGCCGCGCAGCCATCGAGGCCACCATCCCCGGCGTCCCCTTCCTCTCCGTCTTCACCGCAACCGACGTCCGCGCCGCCCACCTCGCCCTCAAGTAGGGATGTTTTGCGCCAGAATCTGAAAGGAACATCGGCATATTCCCTCGCCCTCAGGGCCTCGTCTGTTTCGATCTGTCGCAAAGGCGATCAATGGCCATCTTCGGAAGGATGAGACCGAGGCTCATTGCTAAAACGATAGTTATGGCAGTCATACCATCTGAGACTGTTGCGCTTAGCAATTCCGACGTCGTAGTCGAGCCGTGGGCAAGTTGTACAAGGCCGCTCGCCATCCTGAACAAGTAGACACCCGGAATCATCGACACCACAGAGGCGAAGCCGATGGCCGCAAACGGCATGTGCCAACGGCGCGCAACTGGAGTGAGGATCAGTCCGACCACGACGCAGGCAACCAGGGCGCCGATCGCGGGGCTGGTGCCAAGCACGGTAAGCAACCACCACCTCAGAGCATGGGCCAGCATGCCGACTGCCACCGGCCAAGGCAGCATGTAAAGCGGCGTGGAAAAGAAGACGCTGTAGGCGGCAACAGCGACCCCAGCGGCTATCATGTCCAGCCACAAGGGTACGGCTCGGCTGGCTTGATCTACCGGTAGGGAAACACCCAGAAGCGCGAGTCCGAACAGTAGTCCGGTCGAAATCGCCACGACGATGAGCCCGGCATAGAGCATCCGGGCAGCGCCGAGATGGATACGCCCCTTGATGAGATCCAGAGCCCCATTAAGGATGGGCGGTCCGGGTACCAGAACCATGCATGGGCAAACTGCGACAAGGCGTAGTGAAGAACTCAATTGGTAGCGAACTGCCAACGCTCCGATAACGCCACCGAGCAAGGCCGCTGCGAATGGTTGCAGGAAGACGTTTGCGCTGTAGTGCGCTAAGCCGCGGCGAAGAATGGCGCCGGCCGCCGCACTCACGAATACGAGGGCTGCCGCGGGGAGATGTTGGACACCGAAAATCACCGCCAAAGCGGCGGCGCCTGCGGCCGCCGCGAGCGTAAACAGCCAGGTCGGTGCCGGCGGTGCTTGTGAGATCGAGCGGATGGTCTCCTTTGCAGCGGCGAGAGCAAGTCGACCGGCGGCGAGGTCGTCAATTGCCCGCATCGTGGAAGCCACGCGGCCCATGGCCACGGCAGTGGGATCGGCCTCCACTGCGGAGGTTAGTCTAGTACCGTTGGCGCTGTCTTGAGCCTCAAGTTGCAGCTCTCCCCAGCGTGGCAGGATCTTGATCCGCAGTCCGAGAGTGTGGCCTAAGCGCTCGGCCGCTGCCAAAGTCTGGTCCGTAGATTGACCGTTGACGAATAGAACGCGTGCAACAGCGAGGACAAGGCCGGCACGATCCTCCAAGTTCATAGCGTCCTTATTCCAATCCTGGTCCATAAAAGGGCTTTAGGCGGGATCCGGAATGAAATGGGTATCCGCGCCTTCCTTGAATACCACGTAAGCCCGCTTCCATGGCTCGTCATTGACCAAACGCCATTTGTGGCCCGAACCGGTGTGGTCCACCGCAAGCAGGACATCACCGGGATGGATCGTGAATGTCTCGCCGCCCTTGGTTGTAAATTCGAGTACACCAGCCAACGTAATGACGTACTGAGGGATCGGATCGTTGTGCCAGTCAAACGATGAATGTGCAGGCGTTTCCTTGAAGAGGATGGATACCGCTTCGACTAATTCACCGCCACTCACGCTACCACTCACTACATGGGAATTCCCGTCAGAACCGGTATAGAGACGATATGCTCGGATCATTGTGTGAGGTCCTCGATGTTGTTGATGTTTAATATGGCCGCCGTTTCGGCCCGCACTTGCCGGCAAAGGACGGCATTTTCGATAAGAGATTGACCATAGGAAGGAATAATTTCCTTCAGTTTGACGGACCAACCGCCACTATTCAATTTTTCTGCGAAGCAGCGCTCGATGACTTCAAGCATGATCCACACTGCGGTGGAAGCACCAGGCGAAGCACCCAGCATTGCAACGATGGAACCGTCGGCTGCGCTGACAAGCTCCGTGCCGAATTGCAGGATGCCGCCATGTGTAGGGTCCTTTTTGATGATCTGTACGCGTTGTCCCGCTACTTCGACCTTCCAATCCTCCTGCTTTGCATTTGGAAAGAACTCGCGGAGTGCGGCGAACCGCTCGTTCGGGGACTCGAGAACCTGGCCTATCAGATATTCAGTGAGAGCCACGTTGTCCCTGCCGACGGCCACCAGCGGCAGTAAATTTTCCGGATCGATGGAGCCGAAGAGATCGAGATAGGATCCGTGCTTGAGAAACTTCGTCGAAAAGCCCGCATAAGGCCCGAACAGCAGAGATACCTTTCCTTCGACGTGGCGTGTATCGAGATGAGGGACGGACATCGGCGGCGATCCCACCGAGGCTTTACCGTACACCTTGGCATCATGGCGGGAAGAGACCTCAGGATCGTCGCAGCGAAGCCAGATTCCACTCACCGGAAAACCAGCGTAGCCTCGCCCCTCGGGAATTCCGGATTTTTGCAACAGTCGCAGCGATCCGCCGCCGGCACCGAGAAAGACGAATTTGGCCTGGACATCCCAGCTGCGCACCGCTCTTTTCGTCCCTGATCTGCACACTCCATAGATCCCCATCACGGCGCAAATCCTGCACTCGGCGGAAAAAATGGATTGAGAATCCTTCCTTACCGCTAAGGGAATCGAGAAGATCCTTGGTGAGAGCACCATAATCTACGTCGGTACCGGTTCGCATTCGTGTCGCCGCGACTTCCTCGCTTGGATCACGGCCTTCCATGACCAGCGGGAACCACTTGTCCATCTGCTTCTTGTCATCGGAATATTCCATCCCATGATAAAGAGGATGGGCGGAGAGCGCCTCGAAGCGTTTCTTCAAGAACGCGACGTTATCCGATCCGCGCACAAAACTGCAGTGGGGTACGGGATGAATAAAGGACTGAGGGTCTTTGATCGCTCCCTTTTTCACCAAATAGGCCCAGAGTTGACGGGAAAGATCGAACTCCGTGTTAACCTCAAGAGCCTTTGAAATGTCGATACTGCCGTCACTTTTCTGCGGAGTGTAGTTCAACTCGCAGAGCGCTGCATGCCCGGTGCCGGCGTTGTTCCATGCATTGGAGCTTTCCTGCGCCTCGCTGCCCAGGACTTCGTAGATCGATATTTTCAGGCTGGGATCAAGTTCTTTTAGGATCACTGCCAGCGTGGCGCTCATGATGCCCGCACCGACGAGAACGACATCAGGATGGTTTGTGGGTGGAATGGGTGTTGTCATCGCCATTTCTCCTGTTGGTCAGTTGGCTGCTGCAACGTAGGGCTTAACCATCTTTGCCGGATCGACCACGCGGTCGAACTCTTCTTCGGTAACAAAGCCGAGTTTCAGTGCCGCGGCCTTCAGAGTGAGGTCGTTGTCCATCGCGTAGTGCGCAATTTTAGACGCCTTGTCGTAGCCAATGACTGGCGAGAGCGCCGTCACGAGCATCAAGGAGCGGTCCACATACTCCTTGATCTTCTTTAGATTCGGCTTCGTCCCTTCGATGAGGAATTTCCGGAAATTGATGCATCCGTCGGACATGATTGTGATGGAATGCGTCACGTTGAAGATGATGAGAGGCTTGTAAACATTCATCTCCAGATAGCCGCCCGCGCCGCCGAACCCCACAGCCACATCGTTAGCCATCACCTGCACGGCAATCATGGTCAGCGCCTCAGCCTGGGTTGGGTTTACTTTGCCCGGCATAATCGATGAACCCGGCTCGTTCTCGGGGATCAGCAACTCGGCAAAGCCAGCTCGCGGGCCGCAAGACATCAGTCGGATGTCGTTGGCAATCTTGTAGAGCGATACAGCCAACGTCCGCATTGTGCCGGAAAGCTGTACGAGAGCGTCGTGAGCGCCCTGCACGGTGAATTTGTTTGGCGCACTGACGAACGCCAGGTCTGTGAGCTTGGCGATCTCGGCCGCCGCGGCCTCGCCGAAACCCGGCGCCGAATTGATCCCGGTGCCCACCGCCGTGCCGCCGAGCGCGAGTCGATAGACACCTTTCAGCGCATCCTCGATCCGCTCGATATCGTCCGCTAAAACGCCCGCATACCCGGACCATTCTTGCCCTAGAGTGAGCGGCGTTGCGTCCTGCATGTGCGTGCGGCCGATCTTGACGATGTCGTTCCATCCGTCGACTTTCGCAGCGATTGCGTCGTGCAGCGCCTTCACCGCCGGAATCAATCTCTGCTTCACGTTGACCGCCGCCGCGATGTTCATCGCCGAGGGAAACGTGTCATTGGATGACTGAGCCATGTTGACATGGTCGTTGGGGTGAACTGGTGTCTTGCTCCCGAGCCCCGTGCCGGCGATCTGGCAGCATCGGTTAGAGATCACCTCATTCACGTTCATGTTGAATTGCGTGCCACTTCCGGTCATCCATACATGCAGGGGAAACATGTCATGATGCTGGCCAGCGAGGATCTCATCACAGGTCTGAACGATCAATTTGTGCCGCTCGTCGTCGAGCCGCCCACCAGCATGATTGGCATTGGCAGCGGCTTTCTTCAGAGTCGCATAGGCAGTGACCATTTCACGCGGAATCAAATCCTTCCCAATACTGAAGTGCTCAAGCGAGCGTTGGGTTTGAGCGCCCCACAGCTTGTCAGCAGGAACATCTACTTCGCCGAGGCTATCGGTTTCCTTCCGAATGTCTTGCTTCTCCATCGAAATCTCCTTTGTCCCTTTGAGAAACAGAGTTGGTTGGTTCTCCAAAATCTCCTGAACAACCCAGGCGAGGTAGTCATGCAGGATCTTTGTTCATCCGCTCATTCCTGCGAAAGGGCGTGTAGGCAGGAAGGCCGCAGACCGCGAATACGATCGCGGCACTCAATACGCTCAACGACGGGGTTCTTCTACCTCGACAAGAATACGCATCAGGAGATAACGCGCCTCCTCGCTCGGCAGCGTACCACAAAAGCGCTTCTGCAGTAATTTTTGGGGGTGGTGGGACCTTGTTTTTGCTGGGGGTTTTGGCAAAAGCGGGTGGCAGAACGTGGTGTTTTGATGGTGAAGTTGTGGTGGATTGCTGGTGGAAGCTGGTGAGTTGACGGTCAGTTTTCGGGCTCGAAAAACATGCCACTTTACCGGATTTATTTTTGAGGGATTCCCATTTTGGGAATTCGGACTTGAAGACCGCTCACAAGATCTCTTCTCCCACGCGAAGCCCCTCAAAACAGGGTCCTAAAGCCCTTCTTATTCCCCCGTGAGATATCACGGCGAGCGCGTGATATCTCAAAAAAATTCTTGCTTTATTTACAAAACAGGTTTAACGTGGCCACACTTCTTTACTTAAGTTTGCAGTTTTCGCCACGCTTCTAATTGCCATAAGGCCCTTGGAACAAGGTGAAGTACCCGCAGCATCTCCGCTGCGTCGCAAATTCGTCGTCTGAAATTCCACCCAAAAATCGCCTTGATGCGATCAAAGAAATTCCTGTCTCTTTTTTGGAGGTCTCATGCAAAGACTCTTCGCACAACCATCCGCATTTCTTTCAAAGGCCGCTCATTACGGCCTCGCCGCTGCCCTTCTAACTATTCTCTTTGCATCCCTGGCTCACGCACAAACCTACCGTGGAGGAATCAACGGCACCGTGACTGACAAGACCGGAGCCGCCGTAGCCAATGCGCACGTGTCGGCCGTAGAGACAGCGACCAACACGACTTACCAAGCCGTGTCCTCAAGTGCTGGCGAATTTAACTTAGCGAATCTGCCTGTGGGCACTTATACCGTCACCGTCGGCTTTACGGGCTTTTCGACGGCTAAGTATGACGGCGTGCAGGTCGCAGCTGGCACCAGTTACATTCTTCCCGCGAAGCTGGTCGTCTCATCCTCGACGGAGACGGTAGAGGTGACTGCAGCAGCCGTGACCCTTGATACGGCCACAGATATACAGGCCACAATCCTGCCGGAGACGGTCGTGCAAAATCTGCCCAATAGCGGCCGCGACTTTACCCAATTGCTCGCACAAACCACGGGATTCGCTGGACTGTCTGCAAATGGCGGAGGCGGCTATGCGAGCGTGAATGGAACCCGGACCAACGCGGTGAACTGGCAGATCGAAGGCACGGACAACAACGACCTGTGGTGGAACATCCCCGCCGTCAACCAG
The DNA here is from genome assembly GCA_963841335.1 of uncultured Acidobacteriaceae bacterium. Lineage (GTDB taxonomy): Bacteria > Acidobacteriota > Terriglobia > Terriglobales > Acidobacteriaceae > Edaphobacter. Next base: position 1,841,763 of record CAWJCF010000002.1, read on the forward strand.
GGCGGAGTCTCTGCCATCGCCGGAGTCATCTTTCCCATCGACGCCATCGAAAACTTCTCCTTCGTCACCTCTGGCGAAACCGCGCTTGGGCGTAATCCTGGCGGCACAGCAAACCTCATCATCAAATCCGGAACCAATCAGCTTCACGGCACGGCCTATTACTACAATCACAACGAATTCTTTGAACGGCAGAACCCCTTCTCCACGACCAAGCCCGCGTCGAGGAATCAGAACTACGGTTTCTCTGTTGGTGCACCAATTCTCAGAAACAAGCTCTTCTTCTTTCTTGGTGGTGAACATCAGAACTTCCTGATAGGCGCTCTAAATCACGCGACGGAACCGTCGGCGGCATATCAGACCGCTGCCTACTCGGTCCTCGACTTCTATGGCGTCCCGCACAACCCAGTGTCCGTGAACCTGCTGAACGGAAACGGCTCTCTGACGGGACTCTGGCCAGCCTCCGCTCTCACCGGACCTGCCCAACCCGAAAACTATCAGGCCTCCGGCAATCTGACCGGTCATAGCTTCAACGGTGTTATCAAACTCGATTACAACATCACCGACAAAGACCATCTTTCCGCCAGGTGGTTCATAGGCCAGGGCACCCAGACTGCGCCAACCTCCTCTGACCTGACTCCTTATTTTGAAAATGCGCCAATCCACGTTCAAAACTATTCCATCATCTACAACCGTGTTATTAGCCCGTCCATGGCGAATCAACTCGCCGCCGGAGTCAGCTACTTCAACCAGGTGTTCAGCGATTTCGACACATCGTTCAACCCCATTGGCCTCGGACTGAACACCGGCGTTACGGATCCGGCTCTGCCTGGTTCTCCTCACCTGGTCATCGGTCCAACTGGAAGCGGCTCTGGGCTCACTGCCGGCAATACTGGATTCGATCCGACCGGCGTTACTGCTCCTTCGGGAAGGAATGACATCACAGGACATCTTGACGACGATCTCACCTGGACGAAGGGCGCGCATCAGCTCCATTTTGGAGGAGAGTTTCGTCAAGCCCAGGTCGATGATTTCTATCAGACCGGACAGCGCGGAACCATCTACTTCGATGGCTCTCAGGGTCCCTGGAATACATCAAACTTTGTGGGTGTGGTGCCGCAAACGCCCTGCGCCACCTTAGCGACAAAGAACCAAGGCGCGGCGCCCCCGGCAGGCACGGCATCCAATGTCCTGTTTCTGGCGGACTTCCTCGCGGGATGCCTCAACCCAACAGCTTCCAGCATCGTCCTCGGCAATCCAAAGCGGCAGGTATTCCTAAACACCTTTGCGCTCTACGGTCAGGACAACTGGCAACTCACTCATCGGTTCAACCTCAACTATGGTCTGCGCTACGACTATGCAGGTCCGGTACATTCCGACTATCCAAACCTCTCGATCTTTGCCCCAACCACCCCATCCGGCCTCGCCGTAGCAGGACAAGGCGTCGCAAATATCTATCCAAAGTTCTGGGGAGGAGTAAGTCCTCGAATCGGATTTAGCTATCAAATCGATGGCACCGGCACCACGGTTCTTCGCGGTGGATACGGCTATTACTATGACACCGTCTATATGAAGTCGATCCTTCAGAACAACGGATCCCAGATCATCTCAGTCTTCGGGCCAGGTTTGAATCCTGCGGGAAGCGATCAAGTCGTGAACGCCCAAGGACTCAACCAAGTGGTCAAGTCGGGTGTCGATATCTATCCCACCTTTGCGCAGGCTGGCGGCGGCGCTGCTGCACCCGGCAGCATCAATATCTCCACCTTCGACAAAAACTTCAAGCCCGGCAATGTCCAATTATGGAACCTCAACATCCAGCACAGCGTCACCAACTCAGTTATTTTCGAAATTGGCTATGTAGGCTCAAAAGGAACTCATCTGATGGGTCTGTTTGACATCAATCCCGCGCAACCCAACCCCTCCGAGTCGCCGGATACCACAACCCGCCCATACTACAAACAGTTTCCTCAATTCGGCGTGATCGCTGAGGCCCGAAGTAACCTCGGCTCGATCTACAACTCACTCCAATCAACGCTGCGCGTCTCGAGCTGGCACGGTCTCTCCGCGCAGTTGGCCTACACCTGGTCGCACGCACTCGACTACGAGACCGGCTTCCTGCCCTATGCTCCGCAGAATCCGCTTAACGAGAAGGCAGAGTATGGCAACTCCGACTACGACGTTCGCAATACCTTCACCGGATACTTCAATTACGCAATACCAGCCTTCCACGGGCCAGAGCGGCTCACCCATGGCTGGGAGTTGAACTCTGGATTCTCATTCCACGGCGGAACGCCATACACGGTCGTTGCCAGTTCGAATGTCAGTGGCAACGGCGACAATGCAGATCGAGCCGTGCAGGTCCTGCAGAACCCCACATTTGGCATCTCCCATGCCATCGTCGACGGATCGGTTCAATGGTTCAGTCCGAATGCCTTTGTCGATCCTGCACCCGGAACCTACTCTCCAACACGTCGTGGGCAGAACTCCAACCCCGGTTATGAAGCATTTGACCTCGCTGTCATCAAGACCACAGCAATCACAGAGCGGGTGAAGATTCAAATCAAGGCAAATATGTACAACCTCTTCAACCACACGAATCTCGCTCCCGTTGGTCTTCCGTCGACTGGCGAAGGCGGGACAATCGGTTCCACAATTGGACCGTATCTAGGCAACCCCACCATCGGTCCCGGCGAACCCTTCAACACCGAGTGGGCTGCGAAGATCCTCTTCTAGCCGGCTTCATTCAACAGAAAATCCATGAGCCTATGCGTTGCATAGTGACATCACGGTGGATTGCAAACGTCAGTTTTCACGCTGGCGTGGATCTAGGCAAGGATGGCGATTCAGCGCACCCGATCTAGCCAGGCATCGAACTCGCCTTAGGGCATAAATGTCCCACCCTGGAAAATCGCCGCGCAGGTCCCAGAATCCACTGTTCTGAGAGCTGACACATGATGGATTCAGAATGGTCCATTTCTCGCGATCGTGATGATGGTGGTCGCAGCAGTGGCCGTGGTCATAAAAATGGTTTAGCTTTTCTGCAAGGGCATTTGGTCATCTCAATGGGGCTTGCCGGGTGGAGAAATACTCCTCCACCAGGCAAGCCGCAACGCGAGGATTAGAACAGCAACTTCAGGGCAAACTGAAGTTGCCGCGCCGGGTAGGCAGAGGTAATTGCGCCGTAGCCGCCGTCCGTCCTGCTACCGTCCGGTGCCTGGTAGTTCACCTGGTTGAGTGTGTTGAACGACTCAGCGCGGAAGTCGAGCTTTGTCGTCTCTTTCCACAAGCCGAACGACTTGTGGATACCGAGATCCAGTTGGGAAAATGCCGGACCCCGAGCGGAGTTACGTCCCGCGCTCCCTAATGGATTGCTGGGATCCGTCGGGAGTGTGACCGTGGCCGGATTCAGATATCCGTTCAGAGCGCTACCCGTCTTCACCCAGTTTGTTGACGGAGCCTGCGGATTTCCGTTCTGGTTGGGCCGCTGCGCGTAAAGAGCACCTGAAGACGCGGCTCCGGCGGTTAGTGCGAAGGCAGTAGCGGAGAGTGTTCCCAACTTGTAGCTGCCCGCGGAGTAGGTGAGGTTGACGGGAAGACCACTGGTCGCTGTGTTGATCGCAGTGAACTGCCAATTTCCGAGGATCCCTTTGACGATCGAATTGGCAGAGTCGCCAAAACGTTGTCCGCGTCCAAAGGGCAGGTCATAGACGAGCGAGGTAGTGTTGTTGAGGGGCTGGTCGTAGCTGGATCGACCGCGGTCATAGTTAGGGTTCTTGTAGGTGAGGAAGTTGCTGTCTCCGTTGTTGTTTTCAAGCGTACCGGAGGCGTTGTCGATGGCATGGCCCCAGGTAAATGAATTGAGCAGATATAGGCCCGAAGCATACCTGTGTTCAAGCTTGGCTTGGAGAGCGTGGTAGATGCTGTCTCCTCCTCCGAAGGCAACCTCGATGCCGGCGAAGGTCTGCGGTGGCCTGCGTTGCTGGACGGTGAGCGTTGTAGACCAGCAGGTTCTCGCCACCCTCGCGTACGAAATGCGTATAGCTGATACCGTAGCCGGCACGGATAACCGTTGTTGGCTGCACTTGGTAAGCAAAGCCAAGCCGCGGCGCGAAGTTATTCTTTTGCATGTTGACAAGCGCGCGGTTGTCGATCGATCCCGGGGTAGCGATGGTCAGCTTTCCCGTCGTGGGCGACGTAGCAGGGTCGAAGTTAGCGAGTTGATTGTTGGCCTCCCACTCCGGTGTTCCGAGTTCATAGCGAAGGCCAACATTCAACGTCAGTTTATGATTCACGCGCCAATCGTCCTGCGCGTACCACTGATGTAGCCGCTGGTTGATGATGGCAACGTGGGTGTTGTTCAGCTCATAGTGACTGCGCGCGCCGAAGAAGAAGTCGGTGAGCGCTATCGCCTCTCCAGCCGCGCCCGAGGCAGGGGCTACTGCTGGTTGGGGTGTACCGGGTGGCGGAGTGCTGAAGGCGACCGCGTAGGTGTCGTTTCCATACTTCGGATGAAAGTCATCGACCGCGACCTGGATGTATTGATATTCGTAGCCGAACTTCAGACTGTGGGCGCCACGCAACCAGGAGTAGTTGATCTTTGGATCGATCACAAAGGGGTTTTGCACGTTCGGGCTCGTGGTCTGACGGCCAAAGCTGCTGAAGTTGTTCACAGCCTGTGTATTGAGTCCGCCCGCGATGCGAGGGTCGGTCGGAATGTTTGGGATTCCGGCCTCGGCCAAAAGGCTGGTCTGCCCAATCTGTCCGGGCGCCTTCGAAAAGACAACATCCTCGCTCTCAAGTTGGACAGAGGTGAGACCGAGATCATTACCTTTTCGGCGAGACGGCAGAGAGTCGACGTCGCAGATGGCTCCTCAACCGACCTGCACAGTGTGCAGACAACGCTAACGCAACATCAACCGAAAGGACTCGCCGCTTGATCGAACCACAGACCATGCCCGAAGTATCGCCATCACTGGCTGCTTCCTTTTCTTCGGGCGTTGGACACAGCCAAACATTCGAACAACTTTTAGACGTAGAGCAAGCGGCCAAGCTGCTTCGCATACATCCTAAGACTCTTCAAGCCCTGGCTCGCAATGGAGAGGTGCCATGCCTACGCATGGGCAAATATTGGAGGTTCCGCGAATCTTCTCTTGATGCTTGGGTGCAGGGCAAATTAATCTGTGAGCACCAGTCACGGCGCGTGCAATGAAAGGACACCCTTGAAAAGCACACGCCAACGGTATCAGGAAGGAAGCCTCAGAAAGGTCATGCGTAAATCCGGCACATTCGTTTGGGAGTACCGCTACCGTTGCAAGTCGGAACCGAGAAACCCTATGCGCCAGATCACGTTATCCGGCATGCAGTATCCAACAGAAACAAAGGCCCGCGTCGCTTTGCAGGAGCAATTACTCCAATTGAATGGAGCCGATGCTTACCGCACTCGAAACGAGCCCACCTTTGGTGTCGTCATCGACCGCTTCATTCGGGAGGAAAGGCTCGTTGAAATACTGGCTCAAAGCCCCGGCGAAGTAAAAGTTGATGGACTCGCCTACAGTACGGCGGCGGGATACACCAGCTACATCAACCGGCACATCCGTCCTCGGTGGCAGAAGACGCCAGTAGGAGAGATGCGCCCCTGGGACGTCATGCAGTGGCTTCCCTTCTCCGCTGACGGGTGGCTGCTATCACGCGGGAATGCTCTAGAAGCTCCATCTCAAGCCTGCTGGTGAACGAATTGGCATCAGCGGCCTGGGGTGGCATGCTCTTCGACACTCACACCGTGGCTACCTTGATGAAACAGGAGCCAGTCCAGGTGTGCAGAAAAGTCTGATGCGTCACGCCAACATTTCCACGACCATGAACACGTATGGACGTGCGTCAATGAAGGCAAAACAGGAAGCCAATCGCAAATTGGTAGAGATGATCCTACCTAGAAAGGCGACCGCTTAGTGTGGGGTTGTGTGGGGTTGGGTTTTTGGGAGGGGGCTGCAAGTGCTTGATTTTATGGCTCCTGAGGTAGGACTCGAACCTACAACCCTTCGGTTAACAGGCGTCCGGTAGCATCCGGAGTGCGTTTGTTTTCAGTGGAATACGCGGAGCCGAGAGGACGATTTGGAGCCCTTTCGGCGCACAATTCGGTGAAGAATTTGGTGAAGTTTTGAGACGAGATAACCCTTCGGCCTTTGCACGAAGGGTTGTCTCCCAAACCGTTTCTGGAACCTGGTCGTGGACAGAACGTTTGGCAAACCCTCTCATCGCAGACTCAGTTCTCCATTCTTAAGATAGTGAGTGGTACACTTGTGTACGCAACGGTACGCAAGGAGTCCGTCATGGAAACACAGAAGGTCGGTATCCGGGAGTTCCGGGATAAGCTGGCCAGCTATCTACTCGAATCGGACGTGCCCGTAGCCATTACCCGGCATGGCGATACGATCGGGTATTACATCCCGGCCCGCCGCAGACGCAGTGATACCGAGCGCGCTGCGCTCCAGGAAGCCTCTTCGCGGTGGCACGAGGTCCTCGTCACTGAGGGCATCTCCGAAGACGCGGCGATCAAGGACTTTCGGGAATGGCGATCGAAGAAACAGAAGTAGCGGCCAGAAGACGTCTGGTACTCGACGCCAACATCCTGCTACGTGGCATCCTCGGGACCAAAGTTCTCTCTTTGCTCGAAACTTACGAAGATACCGTTGCTTTCTACAGCCCTGATATCTGCTTCGATGATGCGAGGGAGTACATCCCAGATCTGGCCACGCGCCGCGGCTTCGATCCCAGCGCCGGACTTCGGGTGCTCGATCAGTTGGCAAACATCGTGAAAATGGTGGATCGGACCCTCTACGAAGAACACCAAGAGTCTGCACGGAATCGCATCGCCTTGAGAGATCCCGCGGACTGGCCGATCGTCGCCACTTCCCTGCTGCTCGACTGCCCCATTTGGACCGAAGATCGGGATTTCTTCGGCACCGGAGTCGCCACTTGGACGAGCCAAACAGTTGAGTTCTATCTTCGCGGGTGGTAATCGAAGCGCACTCTTTATCAAGTTGCTGTCAAAAGCCCTACAGTTTTCGACGAAAAGATATTAACTCACGCTCTCCCGGTTCTCTGGTCAACCTGTTCAGAATTGGACCTTACGCGCCAACCAGATCGAGCGGGATCCGTCGATATAGTGGAGAGGTTGAAAACCTCCGCTTTGAGCCGCTATCCCAAGGCTGTTCCGGCTGAAATTGCCCAGCTGCCTGCTCCAGAAAAGCTAGGATAAAGCAGGAGTAGACGCCACCAGACCCGTGGCATTGACCTCATTTTTTAGGGAAATCGGAGACGTGAACGTGCAAGCAGCCATTCATCCATACCAGACATCTATGGCGCGGCGCACTACTAGAAATATGTAATGGGAATCAAGTCATCGACCTCGTTACGATGCAAAGATACGTGGTTGCGAGGGTTCAACTCGGTTGACGGATTTCTGTGGCTCCGGACGATGCAGGGTCTCTGTCGTCGGTCCTCGATACGTTATTCGGACGCTCACGGTCTGCTTTTTACTCACGCTTGCATGCTCGTATTCTGCCGCTTTTGAAAGCGATCGGACCATTGCGCAGTTCGCGCATACAGCTTGGGGTCCGAAAGACGGCGCGCCGAGTCCTGTTACAGCGTTGGCACGAACCTCGGACGGGTATCTTTGGCTGGGAAGTCCTGACGGTCTGTATCGATTCGACGGTGTCGTCTTCGAGCGCTACCAGCCCCAGTCGGGCGGTCCATTCCCAGTCCGTGCTGTGAGTTCACTTTTGGCCTTTCCCAATGGAGACCTTTGGATCGGTTTTTCGCCCGGAGTGATCAGCCTTCTGAGGAACGGAAACGCCACGAACTACACCACCCGCGAAGGAGTGCCAAATGGAGTGATATGGGGCTTCGCGCAGGATCGGGAAGGGACGGTTTGGGCTGCGACCAGCAGCGGACTGGCGCGGCTGGAGGGTAGCCGATGGAAGGAAGTGGGGAAAGACTGGAATTTCTCAGGGAAATCTGCCGTCTCAATTTTTCTGGATCGTCAAGGAGCACTTTGGGTTTCTACCGAGGACACCCTGGTTTTGCTTCCGCCGGGCGCCAGGAGGTTTCAAGCGACGAGTACTCGAGTGGGTCAGGTAACACAAATCGCACAAGCTGCAGATGGGAAACTGTGGATGGCTGAAACGACGAGATCCGTCCGGCCCATCCCACTACCTGATAAGCGGCAGGCTTCTGACGAAACCGAAGTCCAGGTTGGTTCCACGGGAATCCTTTTTGATAACGACGGAGCTTTGTGGATCACCAGCATAGGGGACGGACTTCGTCGTGCTCCGGCCCCTGAGTTGCTGAAGGGTAAAATCAAAGAATTCGGCAACGCGGTCGAATCGTTCACCGCCAAGGATGGGTTAAGCGACGATGTCGTCCACGCCATTCTTCAAGGCCGCGAAGGAAATATCTGGGTTGGAACCAACAATGGTCTGGATCGCTTCCGCAAAACGAACCTGGTACCGGTCGTTCTCCCATTAAAGACCCGGTATGCTGTTTTGGCTCCCGGAAATGCCGGAGACGCCTGGGTAGGAAGCCTGACTTCCATGGTCCGGGTTCACGGGGGACGCGCTGATCGTAGTCATCCGATTCCCTTCGAAGCCCTATCTGCATATCATGACCCCTCTGGCGCGATTTGGTGGCTTTGCCTTGATGCCATCTATCGCTACAATGCGGGAAGCTACACCAGGATTCCGCTACCGCCGTCGTTTCCGAAGCCTTACTTACAGCCCGGGATTGCGGCAACGGAGGACGGCTCCGGTGCGCTCTGGCTGGCTGCAGAAAGAGAAGGTTTGTTCTATCGGAAAAAGGGAGTATGGCATCGACTCGAAATCGCGCCAGAACTCGCAAAATTGCCCCCCAGGACAGCTTTTACCGATGGGATGGGCCGCGCATGGGTCGGATACGCTGGGGGCACAATCATCCTCCTGAAAGATGAAAAGATCCAGAGAGTTTTCCCCGCTGATGATTCTCCGGTTGGAAGCGTGAAAGCAATCGGGGGCCGGCATCATATATGGGTTGGTGGAGACTCGGGACTGGCTTTCTTTGATGGGAAAAGCTTCCGACGGATCGTGCCTGCAGATGCCGAAACATTTGAATCTGTGATGGGAGTTGAGGAGGCTTCCAATGGCAGTTTGTGGTTAGCTGAGAGCAGGGTCGTAATCGAGATCGCAGCAACAGAAATCCAGCAAGCCCTGGGCGATCCCTCCTATCGCGTGAAGTATCGCATCTTCGACTCTTTCGACGGCCTTCCAGGTACTTTCGCGGGTGTTGTCTTCAACTCAAGGGTGATTCAGGCGACCGACGGCAAACTTTGGTTCGGTGCGTCAGGCGGCATCGTTTGGGCCGATCCTGCCAACATCTCCCAAAATGCCCTTCCGCCGCCGGTCTTGATTAGGTCCTTGAAAGCAAATGGCCGACAGGTTGGTTCGCTGACGAATCTAGTCCTGCCCCCGCGAACAACCGATCTGCAAATTGGCTACACGGCTTTGAGCCTTTCTGTTCCAGAGAAAGTACGTTTTCGATACAAGCTGGAAGGAGTAGATAAAGACTGGGAGGACGCTGGCACTCGTCGCGAAGCTTTTTATAACAGGCTTGGTCCCGGCAAGTACCATTTCCGAGTAATAGCCTGCAATAACGACGGAGTCTGGAATGAAGAGGGAGCGCATCTGGATTTCAACATCGCGCCTGTCTGGTACCAAACGACTTGGTTTCGCGGGCTTTGCATTCTCGCTTTCTTCACGCTGCTCTGGGGCGGTTATCAACTCCGAGTGCAACAATTGTGGCGGGAGGAAAGAAAATTTCGCGAAGCCTTTGAGACCATTCCGGCGTTGGCGTGGATCGGTGGACCGGATGATGTCATTCAATTCTTGAATAGACGCTGGGTTGAGTACACGGGTTTGTCGCAGGTGGAAAATCCGAAGGAAATCAGGAAAGCTGCTATTCATCCTGATGATCTGGATCGAATTGAGCGACGACTGGCCTCGAGCATTGCCAGTGGTGAGCCGGCCGAGGAGGAGCTGCGCTTCCGCCGCACCGACGGAGAGTATCGGTGGTTTTTGAGCCGCACCGTGCCACTGCGGGACAAGCAAAGAAGGGTCGTGAGATGGTACGGTACTGCGATCGACATTCAGGATCGCAAAGATGCTGAACAGCTCCGGGCGGACCTTACCCATGCGAGCCGGGTCAGCACGATGGGAGAACTGGTCGCCTCCATCTCGCATGAACTCGCACAGCCCATCACGGCCACAACCAATAATGCCAGAGCATCTTTGCGATGGCTTCAGCGCGACCCGCCCGATCTGACGGAAGTTCGCAAAGGGACGGAAAGAATCATCGAAGCGGGTACCTTTGCCTCGGAAATCATCAACCGTCTGCGATCGTTGTACAAAAAGGCCTCTCCCAAACGAGAGTTGGTCGCAATAAATGAAGTCATCGACGTCGAGCCAGGGAGATCTCGGCTCTCAACTACTGGTCAGCTCTCAAGGCGTGCACTCGTCGCGCGCCGCAGGGAAGCCTGACGCTGAACTTAGCTCCATAGTCTGGATTGTTCTCAGCCCATAATTGTCCATCGTGAGCTTCAATGATAGACCGGGAAACGGCCAGACCTATCCCCATACCTTTTTCTTTGGTTGTTACGAAGGCGTCAAAAATACTCTGGGTATCCTTCAGGCCTGGTCCATTGTCTATAACTTCAACTAGAAGGTGACTCTCATTGACGAAAGCGGCCTTGATGATCAGATGCGGCGGCCGAGCGTTGCCTTCCATCGCCTCGATTCCGTTCGAGATCAGGTTGATCAATACTTCCTGAATTTGAATTTGCTCAACTACGATTGGCGGAAGATCACCCGCAATTTGTACCTCAATGGGAATTTCAACTCTCTTTGCGTCTTCATGAACAAATCGTATCGCTTCGCGGATGATCTGCGACGGCCACGCGTGCTTCTTCCTGAGCGGTTGCTGTTTGAACAACGCCCGAATGTGCTGCATCCTCTCGTCGGCAACGCGCCCGGCGCGCACCACTCGTTCTATGGACGTCATCGCTTCGCTGAAATTCGGTGGACTGTTTGATAGCCACCGCCAAGCTGCCTGTGCGTTTGAGGTTACAGCAGTGAGTGGCTGGTTTAGTTCGTGTGCGATGGATGCGGACAACTCAGCTACAGTGGCGATGCGCGATGCGTGCGCCAGTTTGACACGGGTTTCCCGTAGATGATCCTCCGCTCGTCTTCGCTCGTCGATATCGATGGCGACCCCAAACCACTGTACGATCTGTCCGTCTTCGTCTCGCAGAGGCTCTGCGCGGCTCAGATGCCAACGATAAATCCCGTCTGCTCGTCGGATTCGATGTTCGTTGATGTAGGAACTCCCGGTCGCAAGGGCCTGCTTGAATTCTTTGACGACGTATTCCTGCTCTTCGGGGTGAGTGGCTTCAACCCATCCCCAACCCTGGATCTGATCCAGGGCCATTCCAAGATAGTCACGTGCCTTCTTGTTGACGAACGTATACTTTCCATCAAGAGCCGTCGAATACAAGCTCGAAGGAACGGTGTCCATCATTCTCTGCATCTGATGCTCAGATTGTTGGAGAGCGTGTTCCGCAGCCTTCTGGGTAGTTGTATCGAGCATGATTCCGTGAAACGCGATGGTCTTTCCGGTGTCATCGCGGTAAGGGGCAACGCTGGTGTGAAACCATCGGTATTGCCCGTCAGCGCACATAAAGCGATTGACAGTGTCATATCCGACACTTTCTTTGAGCAACCGATTCCAATGGTTTGAGGTTTCCTCGAAATCATCTGGGTGAATCATGTCGATCCAACCCTTCTGCTGTAGATCCTCAGCTGTTCTTCCGCTGTACTCGATCCCTTTTTGATTGATGTAGACGATCGATCCATCTGGTGCAGCTTTGAACAAGACCGCGGGAAGATTTTCGGTAAGAAGATTCAGCTGCAGCTCTCTCTCCCTGAGCAACTCTCTGGAGCGGTAGAGTTCATCGATGTCTGTCGCGACACCATACCAGCAATAAGACCTTCCATCTACGCTCGGATATGGCTCTGCGATCGTTCGGAACCAGCGATACGCCCCATCCGCTCCACGGAGCCGGAACAGGTGATCCATGGGTTCAATTTTTCCTGTTGACCGTGCCTGATTTGCCAATGCACGTTCTCGATCTTCAGGATGGATATATTTCTGCCAGCCCCCACCGTGTAATTCTTGCTGTTCGACACCGACGTAGTTGTGAATCCGTTGATTTGTATAAGTAATACCCGCCACGGTTCGAAGGGAAATCATTGCAGGCACACGTTCCAGCAATTCTCGCGCCTCATGCTCCGCAACCCGCAACGCCTCTTCGGCCCGTTTGCGATCTTCGATGTCGGTGCCGATGCCGTACCACTTCAGGATCCGTCCATGTTCATCCCGGAACGGCTCGGCAGCAACAACAAACCAGCGGAATTCCCCGTCGGCGCGACGGAGCCGTACCTCATCCTCAAAGGGCACGCCTGCTACCGAGCACTTGCGGAAAGCCTCAAAATGCCGTTCGAGATCATCGGGGTGAACTGCGGCCTGCCAGCCCAAACCTGTCGGGGAGAGACCCGCATACTCGATCCAACGCCTGGTTATAGATACAACCGAGCCGTCGGGGCGCGCGATGCACACCATTGCCGGAATGGTATCCATTACCTCGCGCAGTTCTTTCTCGCTCCGGCGAATGGTCTCTTCATCACCGTTGCGGTTACTTGCGACAGCAATGGTGATCCAGACACAAGCGATGCACAGGGCAGTTTCCAGGAGGCCCCCACCGACTTTGAACTGAGGGTGAGATGCGAGTGCAAAGAGAGCTGACAAAACTGTAAAGGCAGTAGCTGCTAGCTGCGCTTCGAATTTGCCGAAACGCTTGACAAGAACCACGATGAAAACAACAGCAACTAATCCGATCGCCTGGGCAAACCAGCCGAGCGTTGCTGCCACGAGCATGATCAGTAGCGGTGCACCGAAATGTCTCAGTTTCCTAGGACTTGTGTTCATAACGTCCGCCCTACTTCCTATCCACTTTCCGAGTGGCGTTGGCGGATTCGCTTCGGGGAAGAACCACTAACGCGGCGGAGGCATTGTGGGTCGCTCGTTGACTGCGTTGTAGTTTTCTTCGGCTCGAGATCCAATGAGTTGAATGCGCTCCACGAGGCGATTAAGTACTCGACGTTATGAACATAGACAATATGTCACTTGGCGACCCTCGATCTATTACATATTTATGTCACGCATGATGGCCCCTGCTACGTCTGATGCCATCGCTATTCCTACTCGAACCGTCTCTCCTGCTTTATCCACTACTGTTTTTCAACCATTCTCAAACCCCTCAATCTGTGTGTTCTATGCAGTCACGAATTCTAGAGGGATATCGAGATAAGCGGACAAACCAATTTCACCAAATAGCCACTCGCACCCAAACAAGCGGTCATACTCCTCATATTTTTTGCAATTCAACCCTTCGATCGTGCCTCCGGTGTTCCGCGCATTGTCCGCCGGTGTTGAGCACAAGCCACGCCCGATGACTGGCAGGCTGGCGAGATACCTCGCCGATCCTTATTATCCAAGTGTGGCGCAGACACTCAAAGATATGTCGACCTGGACCGAACTGATCGGTCATGCGCAATTGCGTTCTTTCGTGGATGACGAGGGCCATTTCTGCTAGAACAGAATGCTGCGAAGAAGACCAAATGGGCCAAGCTAGCCCGTGATGGACATGACGTTGCCTGGGAATTTTCCGGACGCGGCGGCTCGTATACGGGGCGAATGCTAATCGATGGTGAGCTGTACACCCCGTCGGAGGCGACAAAGAAGTTCTTGAAACGGGATGGCTGATTAGGCCTTAAGACCCTCATGGCAACACTTAGATGACGACAAAGCGTACTCGATCGCCGGGGACCGGTACTCAACTCACGAGTACTTAGGCCGTCTTCCGCTTCGAGGCAGCCTTGGTCGGAGTCTTCACGAGGCCAATTCCCTTCTTGGTGTCGGGTTTCACACTGGCTGCGGGCTTCTTGGTAGCTCTCCCGACCTGGCCCTCGTCGCCGCCGATGCTCTTTCGCAACGCGTCCGTCAGGTTTACGACGTTGCTACGCGAGGGTTGCCCCTTCATCCTTCGGTAGGCGTTTACTGGATCTGACCCTCCTCGCCTTAGAGGGTGGAGAGCGCGGCATTGCCGCGTTGAAACTTGGTGCCAAAGATGCGTTGTACGACCAAGCGAGTCGTCGTGCTCGGCAAATGGAGGAGCACTATCTCCGAAAGGCCGACAGGCAGACTGCAACCGACGTTCGCAAGAAGATCGAGGGAGGTATCATGAGTGCCCCACTAGATAATCTGGCGAACAAAGTGGTCCAGGGAGAAGCTGCGCCTCAAGAGGTCAAAGTAGCGAAGCTTAGCGGCTTGGATGATGGGGTGAAGCTTTGAGCAAGAGATTAGTAGTGGATCAACCCGGTCCAACGTGCATTGATGTATACGAACCTGGGAAACGTCCGCGCAAAGGGTGGCATCCTTGTCAGATCGGAAAGCACGTACGCTTTTCGAGCGATCACTTACAGTCCTATTGCTTTGCCGAGTGGGATGAAACTGTTTCCTAACTCCAGCTCGCGCTGTCATGCAACAGTTTCAAGAAGTCACCGCAGGAGCCGACAAATTCAGCCGAAGGCACGTCATCGTACTCGCGCATTTCTTCGGCGTCTCACGCGAAGCGATCGTCAAACGTCTCGAAGAGTTGGCTTTGATCAAAGAAGGAACTTGGGATTGGTTTGCGGTAAACGGCGGGATTACGGATGAGCAAGCGAGTCAGGTGCTTGGCGATTTATCGATAGCGGATGAGGGAAAGGCTGACGCCGACAGACCAACAACGCTCAGGCTCAATCTTCTTGCGTCCGAGGCACATAAGCGAGGCCTATTGAGTGAAGGCCAGCTCTGCCGGTTATTAGGTCTGGATAGGGTTGAACTGCGGGAGAGTCTCGGCAATCTGGATGTTGAAGGGAGTGGGACGGATGATGCCCCCAGTCTTTTCGCCTAAACCGGATACACCACTGGCGCTCGATGCGAGTGTCGTTATCAACCTTAACGCCTGCGGTCGTGGACGGACGATTCTGTCTGCCTTCCGAAATCCGATCATCGTGATCGACTTGACCCGATAGCTCGGCTCAGAATATAAAGTCAGCGGAGCCCGCTCCAGCACGGGGATGATCTTTTCGATGGAATGCAATCGCTACTCGTTAGACCGGCTGCCTGGCGCTCATGGCGTCGACGAAAAGCTCCAGCGGGGCAAGATCCCCATTCTGGATGAACTCGATGGGGGCATGGTTCTCAAGGCTCCGGTTGGGGGCATTGAGAAAAATTCGGGCATTCGTCTTGTCGCCGGCGTAGAGGTCAACGAGCGCAACCCAGATTCGATAGAGACGGCGGAGTTCCCCCTGCAAGCTGCTGGCGTCGGGAGACTTGCGGACGCCCGGTGCCTTCCGGCCAATGGCCTCCGCAATGATCGCAACCGGAACATTGAATTCACGCGCGATCCGGGCCGCGTCCAAGCGACCCGTTTGGGGGTTGAACAGAGCTGGTTCCATTGCCGGTACTGTATGGGCAGCAGACATGAGACACCTCTACTAAGCAGGCTATAGGATCGGCGAAGTTGCGTCAAGATTACTTTATTGTATCGTTCATGTTCCTGTGAGCCCAGTCTGAGTCGATGCCTTCGGCATAACCACGTCTGACCTACAGGCCAATGCCCATTCCCTCCAGTTCAATCTCCGGTAGGGTTGGGACAGAGATTGCATTGATATTGGCCGATGACGCGGTTTGTTGGACGGCCAGAACGGAATCGTCGGAGGTGTAGATGGCGAGATCGCGAAGGTGTGGAGAGAGGTGTTGGCCCGCGCATCGACAGAGCGGACAGTAGCGAAGCTGTTGCGCTCGATGCCTTCGGCCTTGCTCCCGGTGGTGTACTGCAACACGTCGCCATCGCTGTATCGCGCGGCCCATTTACGATCCGCTCCGGTCATATCCGAACGATGCGTCAGTGTTCGGAACACCTGACCCCCCTCGGCGAGAGTTCCGTTCCGCCGTAATTCAACCCTCACGGCTTCATTGATCTGCTGACGGCTCCGATTGTCTGGCGAAACGATGATCGTGTTCTCAGGCTGTGCGGCATAGTCCTTGGCGATGGCAGCGATACCTAAGCGGTAAGAAGGTGAAGATGTGGTCGGCAAGTATTTGGTGTATCGCAAAGACCAGCAAGGGAAGGAGGTATGCAAACATCGCTGCGTAAAGATCTGCCCCAAGGCCGGCACACCCAAGTGGAAGGCTGAACAGATGCTTCAGGAGATCATCCTGAAGGAGACCAAGGGAGTCAGGCCGACTCCAACGCTTCCGCCAGATGATTCCGTAACGTTTCGCTGGTTCGTCAAAGAGCGTTACATCCCGATGCGGCGAGGCTCATGGAGCCCAACCTACAAGAAGACCAATACCTACAACCTGGAGCATTATCTGATCGGACACTTCGGCGAAATGCCACTTCGGAATCTCAGTACGTTCGAGATTCAGGTTTGGTTAAACAACTTGGTGGAAGAGAAGGATTACTCCGACTCGGTAGTGCGCAGTTGCTTCAACAACGTCCGTGCGATCACTCATCTTGTGAGAAAGCAAAAGTTCCTTGCCGAAGACCCTGGAGAAGATGTCACCATGCCGATCACGAAGATTTCCGAGAAGCCGGTGATGGCAGTCGACCTGATGCTACTGCTGCTCGGTGCAATCGAAGACTTGGGGGATCTATGCCTCATGCTCGTCGGCATCTTCAGCGGACCTCGCGCAAGTGAGGCCATGGGGTTTCAATGGAAGTCTTGGACGGGAGTCTCCCTGACGCCCTTCGGCATTGCCGTCGACGGGCAGTTCTATCAAGGGCGTCTCAAAACCAAGGCAAGCCGGGCTCCCATTGCAGTTCCCGAACCGGTCCGTCCGGTGATTGAGGCTTGGCGGAGGATCTGTCCGGACCCGTCGCCGGAGGCCCTGATGTTTCCCACGTTCGGGCGCGGGGAACGAAAGGGGCAAGCTGTACCGCGGCACGCAAAGAACTTCCTCAAGTGGCGGATTCGTCCGATCGCTGAGAGGTTGGAGATCCCAACTCATCTCATCACGTTTCAGGTCATGAGACGTTCCTTGGGAACTCATCTTTCCGGCCACGGAACGCTTAAGGATACGCAGGGCGCACTCCGCCATGCGAGCATCACGACGACCGGCAACGTGTACGTGCAGGTCGTGGAAGAGAACGTGATGCGGGCGATCAATTCTCACGCATCGACAGTGCTTGAGGGTTGGACGCCAGCGGTCGAAGGCATGGGTCTGACGGGTCGTAACCTGAAGCGTCTACCGGAGCCATTTGCAGGCGCAGGAAGCGATTCGGTGAAATTTGGTGAAGTTTAGGAGAGGAGGTCTTGCAAGTGATTGAAACTTATGGCTCCTGAGGTAGGACTCGAACCTACAACCCTTCGGTTAACAGCCGAATGCTCTGCCATTGAGCTACTCAGGAGTGTGCTGAAACGCGAGAGAAATGATCGCGCTGCGCTCTCTTAGTTATAACAAATACACAATTTTGGGTCAAAGACGCACGCTTCAGCGTTAAGTCCGTACCTCTCATCGAACCCGCGAAAACACTATGGATAAAGCAGAACCGCGATGTTATACGCAGTAAACGGAGTTCCACGCGGAGCTTCGCACGCGCCAACAACCGCCTGGTGATATTTCCCCGTGCTGAGGCGGTTCTTTAGCTGGCTTGGAATCTGGTCCAGACTTGACGCCGTATAGCGCATCACAAACCAGGGCTGTCGCGATCCTGCATAACCCGTGCTCATCGCGCACGTCTGACGAGCATCCTCCGTCGTCGCAGCGACATGCAATCCTGTCTGCGACAGCACACTCGCAACTGTGTGTTCCTGCTGGGTCAGCGATAACGTCTGCACAGTGCTGGCGAAGTCTTCGACCGCGTAAAGCTGATCGCCACGGCGGACAATCGCAACCCCGATCGAATCTACCTTGGGATCCAAGAGGTTAGCGCGGTGATGCGGAGAGTTCATCCACAACTCGTGGATTGTCACGGAACTCGGCGCTTCGGCTACGTTCTCCGAGATAAGGCTAAAGTGCACCCCTGCGCTGGCGCCGCGCTCGGCAAGGTCGGCCTCGTCGTTGAATTGGTGGGAGATAGCGGCGTGCTCGGCCATCTCGCGGGCGTGCTGAGCGGAGGCCTGGGAGAGAACAGGATCAAGCCTCAGCGGCGGAAGTCCCTCGCTGGCGCGGGCCTGATTGGCGGCGGCGAAGAGGTATTGTTCGCCAACCGTAAGGGCGCGGAGGTGGGGCACGAGCAGGAGAATTGCTAAAAGGGCGAACGCTTTCTTCAATGAAATCAGGGCTTTGAAGCGGGGAGTCGGGGAGGGCTTCATAGGAACGATTCTAGGTTTGGGGTGTCCGGAGAGTAATACAACTTTCGGGCCAACGCGCCTTGCCTTGTTGTTCTGTGGGACACGAATCTGTTGGGCGGAGTTGCTCTCTTCTTGGAAAAAAAACGAGTGGGGAATCGTGGTTTTTGCTGGGGTTTTGAGATCTCTGGCTGTTTCGCGGTGGTAAAAACGTGGTGAGTTTGTGGTTTTTTGACGGTCAGTTGTGGTGTTTTGGATGGTGCTTTTCGGGCGCCGAAAATATGTCACTTTTTCGAACTTTATTTTTGGCCCTTCCCGTTTTGGGAATCAGGTTTTGAGGTTGGGAAGGCGGTCGCGGTAGCGGCGCATCAAGGGGAAGAGTTGGAAGGCGTCGAGGTAGCGCGGGAGGTAGCGTTTGGGATCGGAGAGGCAGCGGAAGAGCCAGCCAAGGTAGAACTTGTCGGTCCAGACGGGGATGTGGACCTGGTCTCCACTAAGGAAGGCGATGGCAGCACCGATACAGTGGATTGCCGGGGGGTAGGCGAGGTTGCGCTTGAGATAGAGGCCCAGGCGCTCCTGCGTTCCTCCACCTACTGTGACGATGACGTGCTGGGGACGAAGCCGGTTAAGGCGCTCGAGAAGAGCTGGGTCAGAGATGGAGCCGTGGCCGTAGATTGGCGCCATGTAAATGAGGGCTTCGGGAATGGTGATTCCCTGCTTTTCGAGCCAGGCCAGATTGCGTTGGGCACTCTTGGGATTGGCCATGATCCATAGGGTGTTGCCGGGTTCGCGGACATCCGGCTGCAGCAGGAGTTCGCGGAGGTATTCGAGGCCGGAGAGGCGCTTGACAGAAGTCGATTGCAGGCGGTTCCAGATAAGGACCATGAAGGCGGAGTCGGTGATGGCCAGGTCGGCGTTGAGAAGGGACTCGCGGTAGCCAGGATTGCTGTCGAGATCTTTGAGTGCGGGCGCGGCGGGGACGACCAGGAGTCCTCCTTTGCGCATGATCTCGATGGCGGCTTTGGCAGAACCGTCGAAGAAGTCGATGCCGAGGATGCGGTGAGTTGGGGGAGGGGGGGATTCCGTCATGCTGTGTCTATTTTTTCATAGTCCGTGCGTTTGGTCCGAGGTTTGATTAGGTGCCTTATCGGAATTTGGCTGATCGATCCTGTTGACGTGACCGCAATGTGTTACGAGGCCTTAGCGGCTAGCATTTCTGACAGTTTTCGCTCTCATCATTTAGGGCTTTAATCATCCAGGTTGTGAGAAGTGAATCACCATGCTCGGTTCCCGCGATTGTCGAAGGAAGATGCAATTCCCTTGTTCGTCGCAATGTGATGAGACTGCTCTCCAGTGAACTGATGTCCACATTCTCGGGTTGCGGGTGACAGTCTTTCCGATGAGTTCCGCTTAGTTCGAAGAACGCAACAACAATGGGCTGCTTGAGCAGTTCCTCCAAAACAGGGTGACGAATGACAACAAAGAAAGCAACGCAGACAAGGAGAGCAAAACCTATGCCGAACAAAGCGAAACGAGCTCCCAAACAACCAAACATCCTCTTTATCATGGCCGATGATATCGGCTGGTTCAATTCCAGTTGCTACAACCACGGCATCATGGGCTACCAGACGCCGAACATCGATCGCATCGCCAAAGAAGGCGCGATGTTTACCGATTTCTATGGGCAGCAGAGTTGCACTGCGGGACGAGCGGCCTTTATTACTGGCCAGTCGCCGATTCGTACAGGTCTGACGAAGGTCGGCACGCCGGGCGCAACGCTTGGTCTCAGCTTCGAGGATCCTTCGGTTGGGAATTTTATGAAGGGTTTCGGCTATGCGACCGGACAGTTCGGCAAGAACCACCTTGGCGATCGCAACGAGCATCTGCCCACCGTGCACGGATTCGATGAATTCTTTGGAAATCTCTACCACCTGAATGCTGAGGAAGAACCCTACTACCCGAACTATCCGAAGGATCCGGAGTTCCGAAAGAAATACGGCCCTCGCGGCGTGCTGAAATGCAAGGCGACCGACAAGGACGACCCGACTGTCGACCCGCAGTTCGGCAAGGTCGGCAAGCAGACGATTAAGAACACCGGGCCGCTCCCCAAGGAACGGATGGAGACTGTGGACGAAGAATTCCTCGGTTCTGCGCTCGATTTCATCGATCGGAAGACGAAAGAGGATGGTCCGTGGTTCTGTTATTTCAATCCGACGCGGATGCACATCTTCACACATTTGAAGCCATCCTCCGTCGGCAAGACAGGACTGGGACTGTATCCGGACGGCATGGTAGAACTCGACGGCTACGTGGGACAGTTGCTCAAGAAGCTCGACGATCTCAAGATCGCGGACAACACGATCGTTGTCTTCACCACGGACAACGGGGCCGAAGTGATGTCGTGGCCGGATGGCGGCGCCACGCCGTTTCGGGGCGAGAAGGACACGAACTGGGAAGGCGGCTGGAGGGTTCCATGTGTGATGCGCTGGCCCGGCGTTATCGAGCCGGGACGGATCATTAACGACATCTGTTCGCTGCAGGACTTCATCCCGACGTTTGCCGCGGCGAATGGAGAGCCCGACCTGGTCGAGAAGGTGAAGAAGGGATACAAGATAGGCGACAAGACCTACAAGGTTCATCTTGACGGCGTCAACCTGATGCCGTTTCTCGCCGGCAAGGTGGAAAAATCGCCACGCCCGGGTTTCATCTACTGGAGCGATGACGGCGATTGCATGGCCATGCGGATGGGGCGGTTCAAGATCGTATTTACCGAGCAACGAAGTAAAGGCTTTGACGTCTGGCGCGAACCTTTGTCGGCGATGCGGCTTCCCAAGTTTTTCGACCTCCGTGCCGATCCGTTTGAGCGCGGCGAGGAGGCTATCGGTTACGACATGTGGTTCCTCGAGAACGTTCCCATTCAGTATGCGGCGCCACCTCTCTTGATGCAGTGGCTGTCGAGCTTCAAGGAGTTTCCGCCGCGCGCCAAGGCAGCGAGCTTCACGATTGACCAGGCAATGCAAAAAATGATGCCGAAGGACTAATCGTGCTAGATGAAAAAATCCGATAAGCTGGCGCGGTGCGGGAGAAATTCTGTACCGCGTCCCTTTTTTGAGGGGCGCGTCACTACTGACCCGAGAGAACTGCTACCGCGAAGCTGCAGTCTTATATAGACAGGATACCTTGCAAGCTAAACTTGCAAGTTATCCTGTTTTTCTGTTATTAATGAGATTGCCATGCCGCGTAAGACTATTGAAACCGAAGCGCTCGACTTTGCAGAAGCCGTTGGGCTATTAGTGCGGCGGGTGCGTGCTGCGGCAGCGTCGCATGAACTTTCGCTGACTGAGTCTGCTGTGATGGGGCGGTTGGCTAAGGATGGGGCTGCCACAACTGCCGATCTGGCGCGCGCGGAGGGCGTGAAGCCGCAGTCTATGGGGGCGACAATAGCGGCGCTTGAGGAGCGAGCTCTGGTTGAGCGCACGCCGCATCCTACGGATGGACGACAGCTGAATCTGAAACTTACCGCAAAAGGGATAGCTTTGCGGAAGAGCGTGGGCGATGCGAAGAGGACATGGCTGGCAAAGGCTGTCTCGCAGCTCGATAAGCAGGAACAGGAGACTCTGTTCTCGGCCGGCGAGATTATCAAGCGGATGGCGGAAAGTAACCCACGGTGAGGTCAGGCGGAAGATTTGAGTAAGCCTTCGATTAATTCAGTACAAGTCGAGACTTCCCTGTTTGGTTCGATGTCTCATGCGTGGCGGGCGCTGCGACATCGCAATTTCCAGCTCTTCTTTTTTGGCCAGAGCATCTCGGTGATCGGGAATTGGATGACGCGGCTGGCGACGACGTGGCTGGTGTACCGGATGACGCATTCGGCGCTGCTGCTTGGCATCGTCAGCTTCGCGGGCCAGATTGTTTCGTTTGCCCTGGGGCCGTTCGCAGGGGTGTGGGTGGAGCGTCTAAATCGCCGCAAGCTGCTGGTGGCGACACAAACTGCTGCTGCAGTGCAGTCGCTTGCTTTGGCCGTGCTGACGCTGGCGCATGTGATCACGCTTTGGGAGATTATCGCGCTGACTGCTTTGCAGGGGCTGATCAACGCTTTCGATATGCCGGGGCGGCAATCGTTCCTGGTGCAGATGGTGGAGGACCGGAACGATCTGAGCAACGCCATCGCGATCAATTCTTCGATGGCCAACGGAGCGCGGCTAATTGGCCCAGCCATTGCCGGTTTGGTGATTGCGGCCTTCGGCGAGGGCTGGTGTTTTCTGATCGACGGCGTCAGCTACTTTGCCGTTATCGCGTCGCTGCTGCTCATGCGCATCACGCGGCCGGATAGCCACCTCAATAAAACGACCATGTTGGAACAGATGCGCGAAGGCTGGAACTACGTTCGAACATTTCGCCCTATCCGTACGATCCTGCTGCTGTTTTCGCTGATAAGCCTGATGGGTTATTCGTACTCGGTGCTGATGCCGATCTTTGCGGGTGAGGTGCTGCATGGTGGCGCGACGACGCTGGGCTGGCTTACGGGAGCTTCGGGGGTCGGCGCGCTGGTGTCCGCGCTCTCGCTGGCGGCGCGGCGATCGGTGGTAGGGCTGACTCGGATGCTGCAGATTTCGGCTGCGATGCTGGGAGGCGCGCTGATTCTGTTTGGGCTGTCGCGTATCTTCTGGCTGTCGCTGGTGCTGATGGTCTTTGTTGGCTTCGGCCTGATGCAGACTGCGGCTGCGAGCAATACCATCATCCAGTCGCTGGTGCCTGACGATAAGCGCGCCCGTGCGATGAGCTATTACACGATGGCCTTTTTCGGCGCGGCGCCGTTTGGGAGTCTACTGGCGGGTACGCTGGCTCATCACATTGGAGCGCCGCATACTGTTATCTTTACGGGCGCGTTCTGTATTGCGGGATCGCTGTGGTTCACGCTCAATCTGCCGAAGGTGAACGCTGTGATGCACCCGATTTACCGCGAGATGGGATTGATGCCCGATCGAGAGATCGAGACGATCTCAGCAGGCGCAGATTTGCGATATGAGCTTGCTGGTGAAGTTGGATTTCAACCTGGAGGAAGATCACAGTGAACTACGTTGCTTGTTTTTTTGCGGGAATGTTTCTTGCGAATGCGGTTCCTCATTTTGTGAGTGGCACTTGTGGGGACCGCCTCCCTACCCCTTTTGCCAAGCCTCCGGGGAAAGGATTGTCTTCGGCGACGGTGAATGTTGTCTGGGCGCTGTTCAACATGGTGGTTGGTTACGTTCTGTTTCGCGCCGGAAAGATTTCGAGCGGAGACCCCGTGGCGCTTGGCGTATTCTTCGTCGGGATTGCTGCGATCAGCACCATGTTGAGCGTGAATTTCACGAAGAAGGACCGTGAGTAGTCGTCAAACAATGCACCCGCGCGATGCGTGGGTTCTTAACTGAAAGGAAAATCGTGCCTCTTACACAACTTGATGCGAATGCTGCGCTCGTCCTGATTGACCTGCAAAAGGGAATTGTGGGTTTGCCGACGGCACATCCCTCCGGTGAGATTGTTGGTCGAAGTGCGGAACTGGCGCAGGCCTTCCGCGAGCGGGGCTTGCCGGTAGTGCTGGTGAATGTGGCGGGTATAGCTCCCGGACGCACGGATGCGGGCTTCAGGAATTATGCGTTTCCGCCGGATTGGACGGAGCTTGTTGCTGAGCTGAAGCAACAACCGAGCGACTTGCTCGTGACGAAGCATCGGGCGGGAGCGTTTCTGGGAACGTCGCTGGATGAGTTGCTGCGTGAGCGTGGCGTAACGCAGATTTTTCTGGCGGGCATTTCTACGAGCGTCGGTGTGGAGTCGACGGCGCGGAGTGCGTATGACCTGGGGTATCACGTGGTGTTTGTTTCCGATGCGATGACGGATATGAACGAAGACGCACACACCCAGCGCGTGGAGATCATGTTTCCACGGCTGGGCGAGGTAGAGACAACCGAGGGCGTGTTGAAGATGCTAGCGGGTGGCAGCGGCGAGCGGCTTGGCGGCTAACATCTCCTGCTCGATCCAGGCGTAGGTCTTTTCGAGGCCTTCGCGAAGCTTGATTGAGGGCGCCCAGTTGAGCTTCTCGAGGATGAGGGTGTTGTCGCTGTTGCGGCCGTTGACGCCTTTGGGGGCATCGAGCTTGTAGTTGCGCTTGAGCTTCACGCCGGCAATCTCTTCGACGATATCGACGAGCTGGTTGATGGTGACGAGCTCATTCGAGCCAAGGTTGAGGGGCTCGTGAATCTCGCTCTCGGTGATCATCTGCGTGCCGATGGTGCAGTCGTCGATGTACATGAAGGAGCGGGTCTGTTTGCCGTCGCCCCAGATCTCGATCTCGTGCTTGCCGGAGTGCTTGGCCTCGATGACTTTGCGGCAGACGGCGGCCGGGGCTTTTTCTCGACCTCCGGTCCAGGTGCCGAGCGGCCCGTAGACGTTGTGGTAGCGAGCGACGCGGGATTGGAGGCCGTAGTCCTCTTCGAAGTGGCGGCACATGCGCTCGGAGAAGAGTTTTTCCCAACCGTAACCGTCTTCGGGGAGGGCCGGATAGGCATCGGATTCTTTGAGAGCGACGACGTTGGGGTTGGTCTGCTTTTCGCCGTTGTAGACGCAGGCGGAGGAGGAGTAGAAGAAACGCTCGGCGCCTTTCTCGCGTGCGGCGAGGAGCATGTGTGTATTGGTAAGGACGCTCAACATGCAGAGAGCCTTGTTGTTTTCAATAAAACCCATGCCGCCCATGTCGGCGGCAAGTTGGAAGATGACCTCGGCACCGGTAGCGGCCTTGAGGCAGGAGGCTTTGTCCTGCAGGTCGAGGGAGCGGCTTTCTACGTCGTTTGAGACCTGGTACCACTCGTCGATGGGTTTGATATCGATGGCGCGGATGACTTCCACGCCGTTGGCGAGCAGACTCTGCACGAGGTGGCCGCCGATGAATCCACCGGCACCGCAGACAACTGCTTTCTTTCCTTTGAGCTTCATCGGGGAGGGGGCTCCTTCTTCGGGTCTGAACGATTAGAAGCTGTTGGCTTATCCGCAAACCAGCTTCGGGTGGCGCTTTATTGCCCTGCCTTAAGTATAGCTGGGGGGAGGCGGATTTTCTGCGTGGCACTTTTGGGGGAGGACCACCGGTATCCTCTCGCGAATATAGGGTACGTGGGAGAACCAAATGTACTGCCAGGAGTGACGTCTTCGAGGTGTTCGCTCGACTAGACTTGGGAGACCTGAAGGAGGAGCGATGAAGCTGAATGCTTACCTGAATTTTGGCGGAAACTGCGAGGAGGCTTTCCGGTTCTACGAGAAGAATCTTGGCGGAAAGGTTACTTTTATGATGCGGTATGCCGATCAACCGGATCCGAAAAATATTCCTCCGGGCACAGAGAAGTTTGTGCTCTATGCCAATATGTCGATCGCCGGAACGGAGCTGATGTGCAGCGATGCTCCGCTGGATCGCTTTCAGCCGATGCGCAGCGTATATCTTTCGCTCGGCGTGGATAGCGACGCTGAGGCCGAGCGCATCTACGGGCTGCTGAAAGAGGGGGGCGAAGTCTTTATGCCGATGGGGGAGACATTTTTTGCGTTTCGCTTCGGGATGCTGCGAGACCGGTTTGGCACCTCGTGGATGATCCTCCACTCGAGACCGATGCCTTCGTGAGTTGTAAGTCGCCAGTTCTCAGTTTTTCGTTGTGAGTTGCGGTTCTTCCTCTGACTGCGGACTGTGCAGAAGATCGATGACGGATTGGTAGAGGCGGTTGCGCGTCTCGAAGCGGTCGCCGGCGCGAATGACATAGCGGACGACGATGTCGACACCGGACGCAGCCGGGCGCATGTCGACCGAGGGTGTGGCTTTGAATTGACTGAGTCCATTGTGGCTCGTTGTCTTCTGCCACTCCTGCTCGGCGACGGCTGCGTCCTTTTCGGTCTCGTGGAGAACCGTGTTGTGGATGGCCTCGATAGTCTTTGCGGGGTCGAGCGCAGGCGGGATGTTGACTGTGATCTCGTCCCACATCCACTGGCCGGCGGTGGAGAAGTTGAAGTACTGGCCAGTGATGGCGAAGTTGTTGATGAAGGTGACGCGTCGGCCGGTGGGATGGCCTTTGTCGGTCCAGTTGCCGGTTTCGAGCAGGGCGGTGCGGAAGAGACCGATCTCGACGACCTCACCGCCGACGCCGTTGATCTCGACCCAGTCACCGACGCGGATGCCGTTTTTGCCCATGAGGATGAACCAGCCGAAGAAGGCGAGGATGAAGTCCTGAAAGACTACGGTGAGGCCTGCGGCTCCGAGACCGAGGATGGTGGGAACCTGGCTGGGAGCCCCGAAGACAACCAGCAAGACGAGCAGGAGCGTGATGGTCTGAATGGCAAGAGTAGCGATGGTGCGGAGGGTGTGGAGACGGCGCCGGTCCATGGTGGAACGGTCGAGAAGAGCGCGCGCGCCGGTTGTGAGCAGGACGCTGCAGAGAATGAGGAAGGCGATCCATGCCAGCGACTGGAGCGCGAGATGGGTGACGATGGCGTGCTGAAGCTTTACCTGCGAGTGCCATTTGGCGTAGACGTCAGAGAGCTGCTGCTGGGTTTCGAGTTGATCTTCGACGATGCTGTGCATCTGTGCGAGGGCGTGCGCCTGGTTCATGCGGGCAACACGTGTTTGCACGACATCGTTTGCGTTGCCGGCCTGGCCGGATGTGGCAACGGATGTGGCTGCTGCGGCAGCCCGCTTTTCAAAGTCATCGTGCTGGGCGGTGAGGCGGGCTACGTCTGCATCGGTGTCGGCCTTTGCCTGCTGAATCAGAGTCATCCGGCTGCGCTGATCGAACCAGGAGGAGATACGGCCTGCGAGTGTGCCATGGCGGGTGGATGAGAGGATGGCGATCTGGCCGCCGTTGGCCTGGGAGTCGTATTTCTTCATGGCGGCCTGGCGGGCCGTAAGTTCCTGCTGAATCTGGGGTCGTTTGTCGCCGCTTACACGGGCAAGTTGCTCGTTGGCGTCGCCGAGTTCGTCGCTATCAAGCTGGAGCTGGGCTTTGGCGACGTCAAGATCGTCTGAGCTGGCGATGGCGCCACTGGGCAGCTTTAGTTTGGCAGTGAGATCGTCAACTTTGGCCTGGTCCTCTTTGACGAGGGCCTGGAGCTGTGAGACCTTTTGCTGAACGGCGAGGGCGTCTCCGGTCAGGGTGCGGTTCCGGAGGGCGGCCTGGCGGAGAGCGAGCGCGAAGGCCTGGTCGACGTCGTGATCGGCGAGCCGCTCGGCTTCGCGGGCGAGGGACTGCTCTTCGGCGGAGACGGCGAGGGGAGCTAGGGATTGGATGGTCTGCCACGGACGCTGGTCGACGAGAGCGTTCTGCGCCGTTGTGCGTTGGCCTCTGAGGAAGGGCAGGTGCGTCATGGATCCGCGTGTCCACCAGGCGCCGACGAGGCAGAGCACGAGGAGGGCTGCAGGTATGGCGATCGAGAGACGTCGGAAAAGCTTCATGGCTTCAACCTTAGATGTTGAATGAGAGGATCAAAAGGCCGCTTTCGAGGGATATGCCCCTATGCTCCTGAAAGGACGAGAGATATTTGTAACCCAATCTTAATAACACTTGTCGAATATCGGGGTTTAGGCCTTTAGACCATTAGCAGAGGAGTTTTATCTTGGGTACATCGGAAAATGCATTTCATTGTGGTGTAGAAAGCTCGAGAGCGGGCGAAGTGAAAACGACGACGGTGCGGTGCCATGGCCGGCTCATCCACCAGACTGCCGGAGAGCTGAGAGACATCGTCAAGCCGCTGATCCCTCAGGGGGGTTCGATTGTGATCGATCTCACGGACGTCAGTTTTATGGACAGCCTTGGACTTGGGACACTGGTCGCATTGAAGGTTTCGGCGGTCAATGAAGGATATTGCACATTATCGGTTGTGAATCTGACACCGAGGATTAAGGAGCTGCTGCGCCTGACACACTTGACCAATTTGTTTAGTTCTTAGGCGCGGGTGAGTTCCTGAATCCGCGCATGTAGGATGAGTGCGTGGAGAGTCTCATAATCGAAGGAAATTGGCGGCGCTCAGTTGCCGTGGTAAGACAACAGCCGCTGGCTGCGGTGGGCGTTGCGCTGCTCGTTGTGTTTATCATCTGCGCGGTGTTTGCTCCGTGGCTGGCTCCGCAGGATCCGGCGCGGCTGGATCTGACCGGGCGGTTGATGGGGCCTTCGTGGGCGCATTGGTTCGGAACCGATGAGCTGGGGCGGGATATTTTGTCGCGAACTTTGTTTGGGGCTCGGATTTCGCTGATTGTCGCGGTGAGCGTGGTGGGTCTGTCGCTGGGGGCAGGGTTGGTTGCGGGCGGATTGGCGGGATTTTATGGCGGATGGACCGATACTGTCGTGAATATCTACGTGATGAACGCTTTTATGGCGCTGCCGGGGATTCTGCTGGCGATTGCGTTTGTCGCGTTCATGGGGCCGGGACTGGGGAATGTGATCCTGGCGCTGGCGATCTCGGGGTGGGTCGGGTATGCGCGGCTGGTGCGGGCTCAGGTGATGGCAGTGAAAGAGCGGGAGTTTGTAGAGGCGGCGCGCGCGCTAGGTGCCTCGGATTTACGGGTGATGGGGCGGCATATTTTGCCGAATATTCTGCAGCCCTTGATTGTGCAGGCGGCGATTGGCATGGCCGGAGCCGTGCTGGCAGAGGCTACGTTGAGTTTTCTGGGGCTGGGGGTCCCGCCACCGACGGCGAGCTGGGGATCGATGCTGAACGATGCGCGGTCACATCTCTTTGACTCGCCGCATCTGGTTTTCTTCCCGGCAATGGCGGTGATGCTTTGTGTGCTCGCGTTTAATTTTATCGGGGATGCGCTACGGGATTGGATGGACCCGCGGACTCGGATGGGAGCCGGGTTGTAAGGCGCAACAGTGATCAAAGGGATAAAAACTGATAAGAGCGATCGGATTGAGAAAGGGCTTCAACTGGATTTGGGGAGGTTGAAGCGGAGGGCGGTGAGGTGCTCCGAGACGGAGGCTACTTTCGTGTCCATGAGGCCTTGCGCGCGGAGGGTGGTGCGGATGCCGGCCTCGTTGATAGGGTGGCCCGGACCTTTGCGATAGACAAGCCAGATGGGGATGGAGCGGGCGAGTTGCGTTTTCGCTTCGCGCAGCGTGGCGGCGAGGGATTCGGGGGTGTCGATCTGAGAGAGGATAATGTCGGGGTCTTCGGCGCTGATCAGGGAAGCTGAAGTGAGCGCCGAGTTGAGGGCTTTATCGGCGATGGGCCCGATGGTTCGGACGGTTCTGCCGGTGATGCCTAATTTGTCCGCGAGGGTGGGGGGCGGGGTTTTGAGCTTTTTGGCCCAGCTTTCAGCGGCTTTGGCTCCAAGATGAAGTTGGATGGGGTGTCGGTCAAGGTTGAAGCAGAGGGTCCCCGATTCGACACGAATGTTTTTGAGTGCGTTGAGCGGGGCCGTCAAGCGAATCGGCCCGCGGAGGATGATTTCGCTGGTCTCGAGGAGCGCTTTGACTTTGGCGGTGGTTCCGTCGAAGGTGCAGTCGCAGGTTGCTTCGCGTCCCATAGTTTCCTCCCGAAAGTCCTGCAACGATGCTAACCCCGCGCTGAGACGGGCCGTCCGATTATTCGCGGGTTTGGCCTTCGGCGGCCACGTCTATGGCGGGTTTAGTTGGCGGCCAGAATGATCAGGATGGCGGCGTTGAGTTCTCCTCAGAAAAGATGCAGCCCGAACGTGTCTGGATAAGCGACGAAGCGACATCAGAAATAAATTGGCGTCAATGAAACGAATATCTGCGCTTCGCGCTAAGCTCACATGGAGGTAATTATGCGAAAAAGTGTGATCTCGAATGGCGGACCGGCCGCAAAGGCTTTACAGAAGGAGTGGAAGGATCTGAACAGAATAGCGCGGGCCGAGATAACCTCAGAAGATGCTCAGTTCCCTATCGAGAATGCTTTTGGCCGCGGCGAAACGAAGGGATGGCGCGCGGCGACGACGGGAAAACAGGTCATCCGGCTGATGTTCGACGAGCCGCTGACAATCCGGCGGATTCATCTGCACTTTGTTGAGCAAGAGGTTGAGCGTTCGCAGGAGTTTGCGCTGTTTGCGGGGTGGGAAGGCGAGATGCGCGAGGTGTTGCGGCAGCAGTGGACGTTTTCGCCGCATGGATCGACGGAGGAGATTGAGGATTTTGCGGTGGAGCTGGATGGGATTCGGACGCTGGAGTTGCGAATTGATCCAGACAGAAGCCATGACCCGAAATCCAGTAAGACGTTTGCATCCTTGCAGGAGTTGAAGGTAGCGTAACGATGTTGATCGGGGTGATCTCGGACACACATGGGCTGATTCGGCCAGAGGCGGTGGAGGCGCTGCGCGGGGTGGAGCATATTCTGCACGCCGGAGATGTGGGGAAAATCTGTGTGCTGGAGAAGCTAAGGGAGATCGCTCCGGTAACTGCGATTCGAGGGAATGTGGATCTGCATGGGCCGTGTGCGGAGCTGCCTGCCACCGATGTGGTCGAACTGGGGGGAAAGCTGTTTTACCTGGTCCACTCGGTGCGCGATTTGGATATCAATCCAGTTGCGGCTGGTGTGGCGATGGTGGTGAGCGGGCACTCTCACGCAGCATCGGTTGAGGTGAAGCGTGGAGTCGTATACTTCAACCCGGGAAGCGCGGGGCCGAGGAGATTTTCGCTCCCGGTGACGGTGGGGTTCGTGACGGTGGAGGATGGCGTGGAGGCTAGTGTGCGGGAGTTGTCGGTGGAGTAAGAGAAATTAGTTGTCGAAGCGGACGGTGTTTAGGATGGATTGCATGCGCTGGCGGACATCGTTGAGTTCGCGCTCGGTGATGTCCTGCACACCGCTAACGTCGCCGCCGCAGAAGTTGTTGATGACGGCGTCGAAGCGGAAGCAGGTGTTATCGCGCTCGGTGGTGTAGATCTCGTCGCGGGATTCCGTGCAAATACCGCCGTGCTCGTCATAGCCGTGGGTGAAGGATACGCCGGCGACCTGGGTCGTGGAGACGGCGTGCGGGGCTCGCGCAGACGCCTGGGCGACGCACTGGTTGGCTGTGACGTTGGGGGCGACGCTGTAGTAGAAGAGGGCACCCGCGAAGGTGGAGTAAGGGTGCGGATTGAAACTGATGGTCGCGACGGCGCGCATCTGGGCGTTGTGGGCGGCGTTGCGGGCGTCGAGGTTGAAGGTGCTGACGTCGCCATCTTTGCGGGTGACGTTCCATGCCGGGGGAATCGTGAAAGAGACGCCGTAGCGGGAGTCGTGGAAGGGACGCGCGGGCGGGATGTTGGGCTCAGGAGCAGAGGAGGAAGGCTTGGACTGGAGCAATGGGGGCACGGGCTCGGGTTTGCCGGGTATGGGTCTGGTCTGGGCGCAGGCAGCGGCGGTGAGGAGAAGCGCTGCGACGGCGCGGCACGGGATGGTGACGAGTTTCATTCTTCCCTTTTCCGGTGGCGAGACCGAATTCCTTTCCAGTGTAAGACGAAGCGTGTGGCGTGCAAAAACCAGGCCGTGCGGCTTTGGTGGGATAACCATTGCCTTTTAGTGTGAGGAAAGGACTTATTCGCTGCGCATGCGGGGGTTAGCTACGGTGTAGGCAACGTCAGTGAGGAGATTCACTGCGACATAAGTGAGCCCGATGGCGAGGATGCATCCCTGGACGAGGGCGTAGTCCCGATTGGAGATGGCGGAGAGAGTGAGGCGGCCGATTCCTGGCCAGCTGAAGATGGTCTCGGTGACGATGGCTCCTGCGAGGAGGCTGCCGAATTGCAGGCCGACGACAGTGATGACCGGGATCAACGCGTTTCGTAGAGCGTGGCGATAGACGACGGCATTTTCTGTAAGGCCTTTGGCGCGGGCGGTGCGGATGTAGTCCTGATTGAGTTCTTCGAGCATCGCCGTGCGGATCATGCGCGTAAGAATCGCAGCGAGCGAGAGACCAAGCGTGATCGCGGGCAGGATGAGATGGAGGAGGAAGCTGCTGGCCGTGCCGTCGCCTGCGGTTGAGACAGGGAGCCAGCCGAGCGAGATGGAGAAGACGAGGATGAGGATGGGGCCAAGGGCGAAGTTGGGGAACGACAGACCAACGAGGGAGACGACGCCGAGGGTGCGGTCCTGCCAGCGGCTGCGATGAAGAGCAGACCCGATGCCAGCGGGGATGGAGAGTCCGACACCGATCAGCAGCGCAGCGAGAGTGAGCGCGAGGGTGTAGGGATATCGCTGGAGAATGAGATGAGTGACGGAGTCGTGGAGGCGAAGTGACTGGCCGAGATCAGCGTGGAGGATGCCGCGCCAGTAGTGCGTGTATTGCTGGCTGAGCGGGGCGTCGAAGCCGTAGGCGTGGCGGAGGGCCGAGATGTCGGCAGCTGTGGCTCCTTCGCCGAGCATCTGGACGATGGGGTCGCCTGGAACGAGGTGGATTAGGAAAAACACGAGGGAGACGACGACCCAGAGGACGGGGAGCGTGAGGAGAATACGGCGGAGAGGCTTCCAGAGAGCCGTCATTCGGCGGATTCCATGCGCCTGCGTCTCATTCGGACGCTTCCGTGGTGTTGGCTGCGTTGAGGGCAGCGTGAGGCGGGGCGAGGTCTTCCACGGTGACGCGGCTGATGCGGTGTCCGGACATTTCGGCGACCTGGAAGCGGCGGCCTTCGTAGTCGATGCTCTCGCCCGCGACAGGGATGTGGCCGAGTTGCGCGAGGAGGAAGCCCGCGAGGGTCTCGACTCCTGCCTCACGAGGGAAGACCCAGTGAAGCTGGTTGCCGAGGTCGCGAAGAGTGGTCGATCCGTCGAGGATCATGGCTCCGGTGGTGGAGAGCAGAGGCGAGCGGCTGACGTCGAACTCGTCTTCGAGCTCGCCGACGATCTGCTCCAGGATGTCTTCGGCGGTGACGAGACCGACGGTGGAACCAAACTCGTCGACGGCGATGGCGATGTGGCGGCGGCGTTCCTGAAACTCCTGCAGGAGCTCGATCGCAAGCTTGGTCTCGGGAACGACGGTGAGTTCGCGCATGACATTGCGGATGGTGAGGCCGGATTCGCCTTTGCCGCCCATGGAGAGCGCGACGGTGCGGAAGTGCATCAGGCGGGAGATGTCCTTGGAGTAGACGATGCCGATGAGATCCTCTGGACCATGCGCGGGCTCATAGACGGGGACGCGCGAGTGCTGCTCCTCGATGATGCGTGCGGAGGCCTGCTGGAGCGGCATGTCGGCGGGGAGGGAGAAGATCTTGCCGCGGGGAGTCATAATCTCGCGGACTGTGACGTGGTTGAGCTCGATGGCGCGATGGATGATCTCTTCCTGAAAGACGGGGAGTAAACCCATGCGGCGGGTGGCGGTGGCGATGAGTTTGAGCTCTTCGGGGGAGTGTACGGCGCCTTCTCCGCGGAGTGGGGCGCGGAAGAGACGGAGGACGACGGAAGCGGAGGTGTTCAGCAGCCTCACGATGGGGCGCGTGATGCGGATGAAGACGTCCATGGGGCCGGCGACGGCGAGGGCAATGCGCTCAGCACGTTGCAGGGCGAGAGATTTAGGGACGAGTTCGCCAAGCAGGACTTCGAAATACGTAATGATGCAGAAGGACAGGATGACCGCGATGGTGTGGGAGTAAAGGACCGCATGGGCAGGCAAAGCGTGGAGCCAGATGCCTTCAAAGTTGAGGATGATCTGCGCGATGGAGGGTTCGCCGACCCAGCCAAGAGCAAGTCCGGCGACGGTGACGCCGAGTTGGACTGCGGGGAGGAATTCGTCGATCGAGTGCTTGAGCTTGAGAGCGGTGCGGGCACCGGGACGGCCAAGTGCTATGAGCTGCTGGATGCGGGTCTCGCGGACGCTGACGAGGGCGAACTCGGCGGCGACGAAGAAGCTGGTGGCGAGGATGAAGAAGGCCACGATGATGATGCGGAAGAGCATCCACTCGAACATTAGTGCCAGTGTAATGGGTGTGGTGGATTGGCGCGTCTAACTCGTTACCACGCGTTCCTTGGTTAGAATAGGTGCTCAAGAGATTGGAGGGTCAATGAGAAGCCCGCTCTTCGTCTTTGTGCTGGCAACAATTGGTGTGACTGCAGTATTCGCGCAGTCTCCCGTTTCCGCCAACTCGTCGGACGGCTTGGAACTGCTTAAGAGGGTGGCTCAACAGTATGCCGCGGCCGACTCCTACTACATCGAGTCGGTGGAAGAGCGTACTTCAACCGGCGAGTACGATCACTCCTGGCAGAAGACGATCCTCATTGCTGCGGAGGCGCCGCGAGATCGCTCCTACTACGAAGGGCGCTCAAATAGCGGGAGCGCCATCAGGGTATCGGACGGGAAGAATGTATGGACTTACCGGGTGAATGAGCACCGTTATACAGTCAAACCTCTGCCGGTTGCACCCCCCAGCCAATCATCGATGATAGCCATGTCGGAGGGGGCAATGATGCAGGCCAAGGACCTCAAGAAGAGATGGAGCAACCTGGTCAAATCCCTTAAATCAGCGGAACTGCTTTCGGATGCCGTGCTCACGATGGATGGTCATCAGGTGCTCTGCAAGGTTATTCGCATCCAAACTTCAGACTTCAAGCGGGTATCTGACGACTATACGGGCGACAAAACAATCTGGGTCGATGCGATGCATGAGACCGTCCTGAAGACGGTCGAACAAGCCCATACCTACATCCAGATCGGTACGACCCACAATCCGCTTCAGGAAGAGATCTTAACGACATTCACCACGACACTGAACGGCCCAGTGCGTGAGAATCTCTTCACCTTCGCGCCACCCGCTAACGCCAAGCTCATGCAGGACTTTCCCGACCCTGCGCATGACTTCGGAGGACCCGACTTGACGGGGGACGAGGTCCCAGCCTTGAAGTTCAGGTCCGCAGATGGAAAGGTAGTCTCAATCGAGTCCTTCAGAGGTAAGCCGGTCCTGCTGGATTTTTGGGCCACGTGGTGCGGACCCTGCGTGGAGGCCATGCCGCAGCTCGCTCAGATCCATACGGAGGCGAAAGACAAAGGCCTCGTCCTGCTTCTGGTCGACGAGGACGAAGAAGCTCCGACGGCCACTGCGTTTCTGTCGAAGGAAGGGTACAACTGGACGGACTTTCACGATGGTGATGGGGAGGTAGAGAAACTTGTTGGGGGATCGGGGATTCCCCGAACCATTCTGGTCGACGCACAAGGGAAGATCGTCTATGACGCAACCGGGATGAACGACGATCAACTGCGCACCGAGATCTCCAAACTGGGTCCGGAGTATGCAACCTTGGCGCCGAAGCCGAAACCGGCTCCGTGTACAGCTTGCAAGTAATCCCAAATCGTCAGGCGGGGAGGCGTTTCAGCATGGCGCTGGCACTGCGGAACCATGGGCGCTCGCGGCGGCGCTGGTACGCGAGCATGCTGGGCTTCTTGTCGAGAACTTTCTGCGCCCACTCGCGGGCTTCGGCATTGCGGCCTTCGGAGGCGAGGAGGCTCGCGAAGTTCAGGTAGGTCTCTGATGAGGTCGAGGCTGCGGTTACTTTGCGGAAGAGGGCTTCAGCTTTTTCCTTCTGCCCAGTCTGCGCGTAGGCATGGGCGAGCAGTCCGGTGGCGCGGTAAAAATCGTGGCCAGGATCTTCCTCGATGGTTCGTTCGAGGTCCGGCAATGCGGCAGCGGCGTCTCCTAACAGGATGGCGCATACGCCGCGCCGGTAAAACGGATCGATGGTGTGGGCTCGTGCAGCGATGGCTCTGTCGTATGCGGCCCGGGCAGGCTGGAGCTTGCCTTCATCCATAAGCAGGTCGCCCAACTCTTCGTAGTTGCCGGTCGATGGATTGTCATGAATCGCGACTTCGAGTTGGCCGATGCGCTTTCGGCGGGAGAAGCCCTTGAAAGATTGGCCCACGAGGCCTATGTCGGGAAGCGCTTCGACAAAGAGATAGATCAATGCGCCGATCGGGCCGAGAAACAGGATGATGTACAGCCAGTAGGTGTCGGGCCGGCGCCGGATGAAGTGGATGATCGCCAGTCCCTGGAGCAACAGTCCCCAAGGGTAAAAAAGGTGGCTCAGCAGTCCCACGAGTGTTGGTCCCCATCGTCAGATTTGGTTCTATAGACGATAGAAACATAACATTCGCCTAAATGTCATTCCATCAGAATGGCTGGACCCGTTCCCAAATCTTGGTCCGCCGCCGAAGTTAGCACGCGCAATAATATGGACATGAGCGCAACCAGGGAAAGTGCCCTCTCGGGGCTCTCGATACGCCGGCTTACGGTTGACGATGCTGACGCGGCCGCCGAATTGAGCTGCCAACTGGGCTATCCGTGTTCGCCCGACGAATTGCGCGAACGAATTGCCGATACGTCTCGCTCCGCCGACAGGGTCGCCTTCGCCGCAGTGCTTGACGGTCAGGTCGTAGGCTGGATCGATGCCGCTATCGAGCGCCACCTCCAGTCGTCAGCTTGCGCGGTTATCGGCGGCCTCGTCGTTCGCGACGGTACGCGAGGTCTGGGCATCGGCAGACGTCTTTGCCTTGAGGTTGAGGAGTGGGCGAGAAGCAAAGCCATCCCGATCGTCCGGGTGCGCTCGCAGATCAAGCGCGAAGACGCCCATCGCTTTTACCTTCGCGACGGGTACTCCAAGGTGAAGACCTCGCTCGTCTTTGAGAAGCGGCTGTCTTGAATCGGCCAGCGTAAGCGACGATCGCAAAACGACGGCCCGGCGATCCGAGATCGCCGGGCCGTGAGGTATAGCCTGCGCGTAAAGCCTGGCTAACCTACGCGAGCACCTTGTTTACAGATTTATCGATGGTGTCCTTGGGGACAAAACCGACGATTTGGTCGGCCACTTTGCCATCCTTGAAGATCAAGAGGGCGGGAATTCCGCGGATGCCGTAGCGCATGGGCGTGGCCGTGTTGGAGTCGACGTCCATCTTCATGACTTTGAGTTTGCCGTGATACTGAGTGGCAACTTCGTCAACGACCGGGGCCAAGGCTCGACAAGGACCGCACCACGCGGCCCAAAAATCTACCAGTACGGGCTCAGCCGACTGAAGAACATCTTTTTCAAAGTTTGCATCGTTAATTTCTGTGACGTGCTGTCCTGCCATTTAACTTCCTCCAGATTGCACTGCACTTTATCTCACACCGGTGGTGCAGCGCAGTCTTCACCATAATAGATGCTGACGCGTGTCTGGAGGTTCAGAAC
Source organism: uncultured Acidobacteriaceae bacterium (assembly GCA_963841335.1). Classification (GTDB taxonomy): domain Bacteria; phylum Acidobacteriota; class Terriglobia; order Terriglobales; family Acidobacteriaceae; genus Edaphobacter. Next base: position 1,879,394 of record CAWJCF010000002.1, read on the forward strand.
CGACCGAGCGCCAGAAAGAGCAAACGCCCGGACCTCTATTGAAAGAGGTCAACGGGCGGCGTAGCAGCCCTCCCCAGAACTGCCCACAGGAGATAAAGTACAAGAATTTTCCATAAGGTAAAGAAATCTTAGGTAACAAAATGCGAGTTACCGTATTGTCATACTAATCATAAGGCCTTATGAGTGAGCTAAATAGCCTTCAATTCTGATCCACTCCACCAGCAATTCTTGTGTGGATGATGTGGATTTCCGCGTCACCGGCGGCTTGACGAATTGCGGGATCGAGATACCTATCCACACCGCTTTCGGCAATGATCAGAACCGAGGGCCCCGCGCCGCTAAGCGCAACTCCCAGAACCCCAGGGGTTTCGGCCAAAGGAAGGAGCATTGGCAGAAGGGGGCAGACTTTGCTTCGATATGGTTGGTGGAGGCGGTCATGCATAGCGAAACGAAGGAGATCGCCCCTGCCCTGAGCGAAGGCGGCGACTAAAAGGGCCGTCGACTGGATGTTGGCCACAGCATCTTCCCGCGAGTAATACATCGGGACGAGTCCCCGGGCTTTCGAAGTGGCGAGTCCAGCGAAAGGCATGACAACCAGCAAGTTCCAGTTTAGATTTTGTCCACATGTCGCTGTAATTACTCGGCCTTCCGCTACTACAGATACTGTCATCGCACCCAGATAGCAGGCGGCCACGTTGTCCGGGTGCCCTTCCCGGCGGCAGGCCTCCTCGAGAATCTGATCCGACGAGAGGTTGAGGCTGCCGAAGTGGTTAGCCAGCAGTATCCCCGCCAGAAGAGCGGCTGCGCTCGATCCGCAGCCCATATCGAGAGGGATCTCGTTTTCCAGCTTGAGATGAAGGCGCGGTGCTACGACACCAGCGTTCGCCAGCACGTCCATGTAAGTAGCGAGGATGAGGTTGTCTTCGAGGGCGGAGCAGACGGCAGCGTCTCGGCCTATCGCGTCGATGTGGAAAACCTCAGCGACGGTAGCGTCGATCGTCAGGTAGAGCGCCATGGCCAGACCGAGGGCGTCGAACCCGGGTCCGAGGTTGGCGGATGTGGCAGGTAGCCGGACGTGAAAAGGTTTGGGCTCGGGGCGAATCGGGACGGAAGTGGTCATACCGGTTGGGGTTGGTTCATGTAGGACTCGAGCGTACGGAGGACTACCGAGGGATCGGCTTCGAGGACGATCGGGGGCCGGCGCAGGGCAGCATGACGGGCCTGGTCGGCGGCCGTGAGCTGCGCCTTTTCGGCGGCGGTGAAGAGCTCGTTGCGATGGTAGTCGATGGTGTACTGCGAGTCCTTGAGCGTGTGACCGGTGAGGACAAGAACGGCGCGTTCCTCAGCGGTGACTTTGCCGAGAGCGACAAGCTTCTTGAGGCCGGCCAAGGTGACCGCCGAGGCAGGCTCGCAGCCGATGCCCTCCGAACCAATCTCGGCTTTGGAAAGGGCGATCTCCTGCTCAGAGACTTGCTCGCACCAGCCCCCTAGCTCGTCGATAACCGTTGCGGCCTTGCGCCATGACGCGGGGTTCCCGATGCGGATGGCGGTGGCGCGGGTTTCGGCGACGACAGGCTTCATGACCCGATTGGCGTCGGTGAACCAGCGGTAGAGTGGATTGGCTCCCTCCGCCTGGATGATGCTGATCTTCGGCCGACGCGGGATGAGGCCAAGCTGGTACATCTCGGTGAAGCCCTTACCCAAAGCAGCGGAGTTGGCGAGGTTACCTCCCGGGACGATGATGTGCTCCGGCACCTGCCAGTCGAGCTGCTCAACGATCTCGAAGGCAGGAGTCTTCTGGCCTTCCAGGCGATAGGGGTTGACGGAATTGAGCAGGTAGATTGGAAAGCGCTGAACGAGGTCGGCGAGGATTTTGACGCAGCCGTCGAAGTCCGTCTTGAGCTGGATGGTCAGTGCGCCGTAGTCCATCGATTGCGAGAGCTTGCCCCAGGCGATCTTGCCTTCCGGGATAAAGACGATAGAGCGCAGGCCGGCACGAGCCGCGTAGGCGGCCATGGCAGCCGACGTATTCCCGGTGGAGGCGCAAGCCACCCATTCGAACCCGCGCTGGGCGGCTACCGACAGCGCCGCGGTCATTCCGGTGTCCTTGAAGGAGCCAGTGGGGTTCATCCCCTGATGTTTGGCCAGCAGCCAGTTCAGGCCCAGCGCCCGAGCGGCGCGCGGAAGATCGTACAGAGGTGTATTGCCCTCGCGAAGGGTCACGACCTTCTCAAAGTCGTCGACGATCGGCAGCAGATCGCGAAAACGCCACACGCCGGACTGATCGACCGACATAGTGGACGAACGGCGCTCCTGCCAGAGCCAGCGAAGGGCGCTGGGATTGGGCAGCAGGTTGACGAGGTCAGCAAAAGTAGCTGTCGGCGCAGAGGGCGCGTCGGTCTCTGTCCCTGGCTTTACCTCGCGCCTTACATCGCTCCATGGGTACACCACTTCATAGAGGCCGCCGCACTGCGGGCAGCGGAAGTTGCTGCTGGCTTCGTCCTTGGGGATGACGGCAGCGCATTCTGTGCATCTAAGATGGTGTGTTGCCACTTTCATGGTTTTCTCTAGCCTATCGTAAAGGCCGCGGTGCGTCTGCGGCGGTTGTTTTGGTCGCTTCCCTGCTTGTGGCTACGACGCTGGCTGGTCCGTGTGCCCAAGCCCAAAAGGAGCTGCGAGTTGCCGCGGCGGCTGACCTTCAGCCAGTAATGCCGATCCTTGCCGATCAATACCTGAAGGCCGCAGGCATAAAGCTGGTGGTCAGCTTCGGCTCATCGTCTGTGCTGGCGACGCAGATTCTGGACGGCGCGCCGATGGACATCTTTCTCGGCGCGGACTTTACTTACCCGGAGAAGGTTGTGGCGGCGGGTCTGGCGGATGGGACGGCTCCCACCCCCTATGCCAAAGGAACGCTGGTGCTCTGGGCGCGCAAGGATTCCGGACTGCTGCCGCTGAGTATCGAACGGCTGACCGACGCGCGGGTGAAGACGGTGGCCATTGCGAATGAACTGCATGCTCCCTATGGCCGGGCGGCTGCAGACGCGTTGCGCAAGATGAAGATGTACGACGCAGTATCTCCTCACTTTGTGGTCGGGGAAAACATCGCCCAGACAGCACAGTTCGTAGAATCGGGAAACGCTCAGCTTGGATTGATCTCGTTGACGGCCGCAAGCACTGCGCACTTCAAGGAAATAGGGGAGTATGTGCTGGTTCCCACCACGCAGTATCCGCCGATTCTCCAGTGCGCCGTGATTATGAAGAACTCCGACCACAAGGCCGAGGCACACGCGTTTCTGGATTGGCTGCTGACCCCGGCGGTGCAGGAGAACTGGTCGAAGCTGGGACTGGCTGCGATAAAGTGAACGAATTTGCTCGACTCGAATCGTAGAGAGTCTCGCAATTGTCATAGACTGGCGCTGTATGGATTTCGAGGCGCTCTGGTTGACTTTGCGACTTGCAGTAGCAACGACGGCGATTCTGCTCGTGGTTGCGTTGCCGCTGGCGTGGTGGATCGCCTCGGGACGCAGCGTCGGGAGGGCGCTGGTGCAGGCAGTGGTGGCGCTGCCGCTGGTTCTCCCTCCTACTGTGCTGGGGTTTTACCTGCTCATCATGATGGGACCCTTGACTGCACCCGGGAGATTGCTGATTCGCATCTTCGGGCATCCTCTGGCGTTCAGTTTTACGGGCTTGCTGATTGGGTCCGTGCTGTATAGCCTGCCGTTTGCGGTTCAGCCGCTGGTGGCCGGATTTGGCGCAGTGGATCGCGGTTACACCGAGGCAGCTGAGGGGCTGGGAGTGAAGCCGTGGAGTGTCTTTCTGACGGTCGTTCTGCCGATGTCCCGGATCTCCGTACTGACCAGTGTTGTGCTCGCCTTCACTCATACGGTTGGGGAGTTCGGCGTCGTGCTGATGCTCGGGGGAAATATCCCCGGCGCGACGCGAACGCTGTCGATCTCGCTCTATGACCTGGTACAGGATGGCGACTACGCAGCGGCAGACCGAACCGCGCTTCTTCTTCTCGTGTTTTCGCTAAGCGCGCTGCTCGCAATCTATCTTCTGCCGGGCGTGCGGAGGGGAGGACACGCTGATGTCGCCCGATAGTTTCCTCACCGCGGAGATGCAGCTTCGGGCGGGAGCATTGTCAATCCATGCGCAATTTGCGCTGTCGGAGCCGTGGACGGTCCTATTTGGACCCTCCGGCAGCGGAAAGACGACGGTGCTGCGTACGATTGCGGGATTTGTTCGGCCGGACGCGGGACGGATTGTGCTCGGCGAAAAAGTTCTCGTCGACTGTGCTTCGGGCGTGTTTGTCCCGCCGTACGAGAGACCGGTTAGAACTGCAGGTCAGACGGCACGGTTGTTTCCGCACCGCACCGTTCGTTGGAACACGATGTATGGAAGCGGTTGGGCCTCGAAGCAGGCGAATGCGATGGAGATCGCGCAGGAGACGATGAAGTTATTTCGCCTCACAGACATGGCCGATAGAATGCCTCGCGACCTGAGCGGGGGCGAGGGACAGAGAGCCTCCGTAGCGCGAGCCGTGGTTTCAGCGGTGACCTACGACGGGCCTGGCAGGCCACTACTGCTCTTGGATGAGCCGTTCTCAGGGTTGGACAACGCCATGCGGGACGAACTGTTGGTCGAGTTGCAGGCGTGGCTGCGGCGATGGGCGATCCCTGTGCTCTCGGTGACCCATTCTGTGGGGGAGGCATTCCAACTGGGGGCCAGGGTGATCAAGGTCGCCGAGGGCAGGATCGTGCAGCAAGGTCCGGTAGGCGTGGTGCTTGCCGATGAGCGGAATCGGCTGATGGAACAGCTCGGCGTGGAGCAGGTCAACCGCTTGAACTGAAGCCGAGCATGACCGGTTCCTGTTCAAGCTGGATGCCGAATTTTTCCTTCACCGCCGATTGGACCGCGTCGCGCAATGTCAGGAGTTCCGCAGCCGTCGCACCGCCGAGATTCACCAGCGCAAGGGTGTGGCGCGAGGAGATCGCGACCCGTCCCACGGAAAAACCTTTCTGAAACCCGGCCTTTTCGATGAGCCATGCAGCGGGCAGCTTCACCATGCCATCGCCCGCAGGGTAGCGCGGCACCTCTTCGTCACGACAGCCGCCCCCATCAGCGATCTGCCGCAATTTTGCCGAAGAGACAACTGGATTTTTGAAGAAGGAGCCCGCGCTCTTGCCGTCCGGGCCGCCCTGTCCGGCAAGCATTCCCTTCTGCTCGCGGATGGACCGTACGGCGTCGTAGACCTGGCGGAGCGTGGGTTTCTCACCGCGCTCGATCTGCGAGGCGAAGTAGCGCTGAACATCGGCGTAACGCAGGGCGGGCTCGCCTTGCGGCCGAAGCGTATAGGTGACCGCGGTGACGATGTATCGCCCGCGCGCCTCCGTGTTGAAGAGGCTGCGACGATAACCGAACCGGCAGGCTTCATGGTCAAGATCGACGAAAGTGCGGGTGTCGAGATCGTAGGCTCGGACCCCAACAATGGTCTCGGCGACCTCCTGCCCATAGGCGCCAACATTCTGAACGGGGGTGCCTCCGACATCGCCGGGAATTCCCGCAAGGCACTCGAGGCCGGCATAGCCTCGCTCGACTGCATAAAGGACGAAGCTGTCCCAGTCTTCTCCGGCCCCTGCTTCGAGGACAACGCTGTCCCCTTCACTTCGCTGTTGCTTTTTGGATTTGGTTGCTACGCGGATAACAACTCCGTCAAAGCCTGCATCGCTAACCAGCAGGTTGCTCCCTCCGCCAAGGACGAAGAGCGGTAGCTGACGGTCGCGGGCGAACCGGGTGGCTTCAACGACGTCCGCTTCGGTCTCTGCCTCGCAAAAGAAACGAGCCGGCCCACCGATCCCGAGCGTTGTATACGGGGCAAGCGGGACTGATTCTTTCCAGCGAACAGGGGGAGATGGCACGGCTTGAGAGTACAACATCACCCCAGGCAGAATGACCTCTTGACCTGGAAATCAAATAGGCCCGATTGACACGACTGGTAGACTCTAGACACGGATAAGGATGGGTTCCGCAAATCAGGTTGAGCGTTAAGACCGATGGAAGTCCAGACCTAAAGTCCCTACTTTGAATACTTTGCATGCTTTTCGCCGGGAGGCGGGGTAGCGAGGTTGTAAACAAGACCGTAGAATCGCAACAGGCGCGGCTTAGACCGTAGGCCGAGGGGAGAAACAAATGTATCCAGAGATTATGGTGATTCCGATGCGCGAGGAGCTGACTCGTGCTGGCATTCAAGAGGCGCGCACTGCGACCGATGTGGATAAAGCGTTGGCGCAGCCGGGCACAACGATGGTGGTGGTCAACTCAATCTGCGGATGCGCGGCAGGCAAGATGCGTCCTGGCGTTCGACTGGCGATGCAGCACGCAGCCAAACCCGACCACTCGGTGACAGTATTCGCAGGGCAGGACCGCGAGGCGACCGAGAAGGCGCGCAGCTACTTCGGCGGACATCCCCCCACCTCGCCGGCGATCGCAATTCTGCGCGGTGGGCAGCTTGTTTACCTGATGCAGCGCTCCGCGATCGAAACATCGACCGCCCCGGCGATTGCCCAGGAGCTGACGCGGGCGTTCGACACTTACTGCACCCCAACGACCGCTTAAGTCGCAAATCGTTAACCCAAGCCGCAGACTAGCTCGTGCATTGCGAGTCTGCGGCTTTCAGTTTGAGCTCATAAGATGGCGTGATCTGCCGATGAACAGAGCAGCCATGCCAACTCCGTATGCAGCTCCTTCGTATCTTCCTGTAGGTGCGCCTGAAACCGCTTCGGACCCGCTCGCTGAACGCGGCGAGCCGGTGCTTGTGGGACATAGTGCAGCAATAAAGAGGCTGCGACTGCAGGTCCACCGCATCGCACCCCACTTCCGCTCTGTGCTGGTGCGTGGAGAGCGCGGAACGGGCAAGGAACTGGTGGCGCGCATGCTTCACGCTGCGCGCGGTGTGGCGGACGAGCCATTCATTCTGCGCGATGCAGCGGCTGTGGAAGATTGCCTCAGAGCGGAGGACCCGGTTAGCAGATTTTTCGAGGGTGCGGAGAAGGCAACGCTGTTTCTCGATGGCATGGACGGACTCTCTCTGCCCTCACAGGATTGGCTGTTCCGGACGCTGGGCTGGGAGGATTCAGCTCGGTGCCCGAAGAGGAATCTGCCGGGAATTGAGATGAGAGTGGTTGCCTCGACAACGGAGGATTTGCGAACTCTGGCCGCCGCCGGGAGGTTTCGACACGAGCTCTACCAGAGGCTCGCTACGGTAGAGGTTTCCGTGCCCCCGCTACGAGAGAGGATGGAGGATATTCCTGAACTGGCGGAATATTTTCTGGGTCGCTTTGGGAGATTACAGGGGAGAAACGTGCCCGAGATTGCGCCGGAGGCGATGCTACGGCTGCAGGAGCATCACTGGCCAGAGAACGTTCGCGAACTCAGCAGTGTGATTCGTGATGCGGTTCTGCGAAGCGATGCAGTTTTGTTGAGGGAAGACGACTTGACCGTGTTGACAAGGCCAAGTGAAGAGCAAACGAACGGGGGCGGAAGCGTCCGGTTGCAGGATGTCGTGGAACGGCATGTTTTCGATGTGCTGAAGGGCTGTGGTGGGAACAAGCTGCGCGCGGCCGAAATGCTGGGGATCAGCCGATCTACGCTTTATCGGCTGTTGGAGACAGGAAGTTCTGTGGCTACTCTGCGATAAGAGGTACGGTGTGAATGCTCAACGGGTGTCACGGTAGACTTGGCATGTACGTTGAGGATGAATATGCCGATGTTTTCGCTGCGTGGATTGGGCTGTTTGGTGTTGGTGGGCTGTTTGGGTGTAGGTGGAAGAGCGCAGGCGAGCGGTGGTGCACAGCCGAGTGCTTCCGTTGCGGCGCGGAGCAAGGCTTTGGCCGCGTTGTTCGACGAGATATGGCAGAACAGACTGAGGCACTCGCCTGAGTTTGCTTCGTTGATCGGCGACAAACGATATAACGATCAGCTTTCGGACTACTCGGCCAAGGAGGTCAACGCGGAGTTGCAACGCGGGCTGGACTACATTCAGCGACTGGGCGCAATCGACACGACTGGGCTGAGCGACCAGGAGAAATTGTCTGCAGAACTGATGATGCGCTCGTTGATCGACGATCAGCAGGGGGCAAAGTTCAAAGAGTGGGAGATTCCGGTAAGCCCGGTTTACGGCTTTCAGACAATGCTTCCGAACATGGTGGGCCAGCTATCGTTCGATTCGGTGAAAGACTACGACGACTATATCGAGCGGCTGAAGAAGGTGCCTGCGGCGTTCTCCCAGGTGATGACGAATCTGCAGCTTGGCGTGGATGATGGACGCATGCCGCCTAAGGATTCGCTCGAGGAGGCTTTGAAACAAACGCAGGGCATCGCGGCTCAAAAGCCCGAGGAGAGTGTCTTCGCGCAGCCGCTGAAGAGGTTTCCGAAGACAATACCGGCTGCGGATCAGAAGCGCATCGCGACGGACCTGATGGCGGTAATCCAAACACAGGTGCTGCCGACGTATCAACGGTTCGCAAAGTTTATGGCTGCCCAGTACGTGCCGAACGGGCGAAAAGACCCCGGTGTATGGGCTATGCGTGACGGCGATGCTTACTATGCGTTTCGAATCCACCAGATCACGACGCTCGATAAGACGGCTGCGGAGATTCACCAAATCGGGCTCGATGAAGTGAAGCGCGACGAGGCGGAGATGCTGACGATCGTGCACCAGCTTGGGTTTGCAGACCTGAAAAGTTTTCGCGCCTCGCTGATTGCGAATCCGAAAGAACATCCGCAATCGAAGGAAGCGCTGCTCGATACCTACAAGGGTTACATCGCACAGATGCAGCCGCGATTGCCTGAGCTGTTCGGCCGGCTGCCGAAGGCAAAGCTCGAAGTGGTCGTGATGCCGACGTTCGCGGAAAAGAGCTCGCCAATGGCCTACTACGACGCCGGCACAGCGGACGGAAGCCGGCCGGGGCGCGTGGATGTGAATCTGTACAACTTTGCTGACCGCTCGCTGACTACGGTGGAGAGCGTCGCGTATCACGAGGGAATTCCCGGGCATCATCTGCAGATCTCCGTCGCGCAGGAACTCACGGGCCTGCCGGAGTTTCGCAGATACCAGGACTACACGGCGTTCGTTGAAGGCTGGGCACTGTACAGCGAGAGACTGGGCAAGGAGATTGGTTTCTATAAAGACCCGTACAGCGACTTTGGTCGGCTGGACAATGACATGTGGCGGGCGATTCGGCTGGTGGTTGATACGGGCGTGCACTCGCAGCACTGGACGCGGCAGCAGATGGTGGACTACTTCCATGAGCACTCGTCCCTGGATGAGACAAACATCCAGTCGGAGGTAGATCGCTACATTGCATGGCCGGCGCAAGCCCTGGGGTACAAGATGGGGCAGTTGAAGATTCTTGAACTGCGCGACAAAGCGAAGGCCGCACTGGGTGCAAAGTTCGACATCAAGGCGTTTCATGACGAGGTTCTGGACTCCGGCGCACTACCGCTGGATGTGCTGGAGAAGCGTGTGGACGCGTGGATTGCGGCGCAGAAACAGTGACGTCTGATAGCCTTTGGGAATGAGTGAGAGCTTTGAGATTCCTGTTGCGGCAGCAGCGCCGGCGATGCCAGGGCTGCGCGTCGCGGTTCTTGGCGCGGGCAAGATGGGCGGCATCCTGCTGCAGGCGTTTTTGAAGAACAACCTGCTGGCACCTGAGCAGATATTCGCGACGGTGCAGCATGCGGAACGTGCGAAGGCCTTGTCGGTACAGTCCGGCGTCGAGGTGACGACTGACAATCTCGCAGCCGCGCGACAGGCGGATGTGATTCTGCTTGGCGTAAAGCCCGTTCAGGTACCTGCGTTGATCGAAGAGATAAAGCCCGCGCTGACGCCGAAGAAGATGGTGCTGTCGTTCGCGGCTTCAGTGATGACGCGCAGTATTGAAGACGGCGCGGGGTGTGAACTGGCGGTGATTCGCGCGATGCCAAATACTCCGGCAATGCTTGCAGCGGGCATGACGGCGCTTTGCGCGGGGCGGTTTGTCTCCGCCGATCAGATGGCCGTGGCGCAGAAGATCTTCCAGACCGTGGGGAAGACGGTTGTCGTCGACGAGAAGCATATGGATGCGGTGACGGGACTCTCGGGCTCTGGACCGGCGTTTCTGTACATCATCATTGAGGCGTTGGCAGAAGCGGGCGTGAACGTCGGATTGCCGCGCGATGTGGCGACGTTGCTGGCAGCGCAGACTACGCTGGGCTCCGCGCGAATGGTTCTTGAGACCGGGTACCATCCTGCGTTGCTGAAGGATGCAGTCACAACACCTGCAGGATGTACGGTTGACGGAATTCTGGAGCTGGAAGAGGGTGGGTTGCGGGTGACGCTTATCAAAGCGGTGAAGCGGGCGACTCAGCGAGCAAAGGAATTGGCGAAGGGATAGTTTCTGTCGACTGCAGGGTCATTGGCCGGACGTAGAATAGAGCCATGGCCACGTCAACAACGGTTCCGCAAAAGCAGACTTCCAGGGCCCTGGGAGGGTTTGCCTGGGGAGTCGTCGGATACAACATCCTGGTGATTCTGTGGGGAGCGGTGGTGCGCGCAACGGGATCAGGTGCAGGATGCGGAGATCGGTGGCCCCTCTGCAATGGAGACTTTTTTCCCCATCACCCGCGGCTGGCTACGATTATTGAATTTGCCCATCGCTCGATGACGGGCGTGTGCACTTTTCTGGTCTTGGCCTTAGCGGTGTGGGCGTTCCGCGCCACCAAGAATGGACACCGAGCGCGTAAGGCAGTGGTGGCTTCCGTGGTGTTGCTGGTGACGGAGGCAATTCTAGGTGCAGTGCTGGTTCTGAGTGGGTACGTAGAGCACAACATATCGACAGCGCGAGTGGTCATGCAGTCCGTGCATTTTACAAACACAATGCTGCTGTTGGCGGCTTTGAGTTTAACCGCATGGTGGCTCGGTAATCCAAAGTGGCTCGAGATCCCCTCTTCCGGTAAAAGACCCTTGGTCTGGACTGCCTGGATTGCCATCGGCGCGACGATAGTTGTCGGTGCGACAGGCGCGTTGGCAGCGTTAGCAGATACGCTCTTCCCCTCTCCTTCATTGCAGGCTGCGCTGGCCTCGGATTTTGCCGCAACCTCTCCGTTGTTGGTGCGAATGCGGTGGATGCATCCGGCAGCGGCAGTTTTGGGATTCTGCTGCGTGATTTGGCTTGTGCTCGGCGCGCGCTCAAGGCTGAGCCGGCTCGTGGCCGCGTTGTTGGGTTTACAGTTCGTGTTGGGAATCGCGGATGTTTTGCTGCTGGCGCCGACCTGGATGCAGATTGCCCATCTACTTGGAGCCGACCTGTACTGGATCGCGCTCGTCGGGCTCGCGGCGGGGACAATCTGGCCGAACGACAGATCCGTTCGCTCGGCCTAGCCTGACAAACAGGCCGCCTTGCTTTGGGTCGGGCTTGGCAACGACGTTATCCCGACCTTCTCGGCATCTTATTCCGGATTTTTTCCTGAGGTCATTAATAATTCAGTGTTGTATAGTGGCAACGTTCGGCTATTGGCTCTTTGAGCATTTCGGGTAGCCTGTCGGACGGTTCAGCAGAGCTATTTTTTTGAGTTCCGAAGTTAGGCTGGATTGAGGTTTGGCGGAACACTGTAACAAGTAGATATGGAGACGTTCGGGAGAGGGATTGATGCATGTTTTCGCGGCGCTTTTACTGATGAACCAGCAACTGACCAAATTGGCGCCAGTGGATGTTTTCATCCTCGTGCTCTATTTCGCGCTCGTAGTTTTTATTGGGTTTTATGCGAAGAGCAAGGCCAATACCAGTGAGGATTTCTTCCTGGCTGGCCGTGAAATGACAGCGTGGATCGCCGGCCTTAGCTTTGTCTCTGCCAACCTGGGGTCGCTTGAGCTGATGGGATGGGCCGGCGCAGCGTATCAGTATGGGATTTTAGCGACGCATTGGTACTGGATCGGCGCAATTCCGGCGATGCTCTTCCTGGGCATCGTGATGATGCCGTTTTATTACATCTCAAAGACGCACTCGGTGCCGGGTTATCTGCAGCTACGGTTCGGGGAAGGCGCGCGAGCGCTATCGGCTATTTCATTTGCGGTGATGACCATCCTGATGAGCGGCGTCAATATGTTCGCCATGGCGGTCGTCATGCAGACGGTTCTGGGTTGGAACATCACTTTCTCGATCTGGGTGGGCGCGGCTACGGTAGCGCTGTATGTGATGCTGGGCGGCCTACGATCCGCCATTATCAACGAGGTCCTGCAGTTTGTGCTGATCTGGGCAGGCGCGGCGATGATTCCGATTCTCGGCCTGATCGAAGCAGGAAGCTGGACAAATCTAAAGGCACAGATTGCGACCAACGTGGGCAGGAGTGACTACACGCACCTGTGGAGCACGCTCGGTCACTTCAAAGACAATCCGATGGGTGTGCACTGGACTGGAATCGTCTTTGGCCTTGGCTTCGTCATCAGTTTCGGATATTGGACGACAGACTTTCTCGTGGTGCAGCGTGTGTTGAGCGCACACAATCTGCGAGCTGCCAAAATGGCTCCAGTGATTGGCTCTGCGTTCAAGATGGCCGTACCGCTCATCGTAATATTGCCTGGCCTATTGGCTCTTTCGGTCTTGAAGAATCCGGATGGCAGCATGATGCATCTGGTACCGGAGGGCACGGCTGTCGCAGGGCAGCATACATACAATCAAGTACTGCCGCTCATGCTGATCCGCTACTGTGGACCCGGGTTACTCGGGCTGGGAATCACAGCTCTCATCGCCGGCTTCATGAGCGGCATGGCTGGCAATGTCAGCGCATTTTCCACCGTATGGACGTACGACATCTACGGCGCGTTCATGAACAAGAAGGCCAGCGATAAGCACTATGTCGCCATGGGCCGTTGGTCAACCATCATCGGGATGTTGGTATCCATTGGGGCGGCATATTTGGTGCAACACGCTGCCGGCATCATGGACTACGTGCAGGCGCTGTTTAGCTTTTTTATCGCGCCGCTCTTCGGCACGGTGATTCTGGGAATGCTTTGGAAGCGCGCTACGCACTGGGGCGGTTTTTTGGGTCTGCTGTCCGGAACAGTAGCCTCGATTGGAATGTTCGTCTGGGTGTACAAGGTTCCTGGAGCCTTGCGTTACATCGCAATGAGTTCTGACGCAAAGCCCATGGCAGAAAACCTTTATCGCGGGCTGTGGAGTTGGATTATCTGCGTCGTCGTCACGGTCATTGTGAGTCTGCTGACAAAGCCGGTCCCGGAGGAACAGCTCTCCGGCCTGGTTTACGGCGTGACGCCGATTCCTGACGATGGGGCAAAGACGATCTGGCAGAAGCCGGCCTTCTGGGCCATTATCGTGATCGTTGTCTTCTTTATTCTGAATCTGATCTTCTGGTAGGGGTGGAGTGTGATGGATCAACACGAACGCGAAGTAGAAACGGCAGAACTATCGATTTGGTTTTTTTGCGGCATCCTGATGCTGGCCTATGGCATCGTGCTAGTAATTACCGGAATACTGGAGCTGCATAACCCGCCGCCGAATGAGGTCTTGCTGCCGTGGCTGCAGTCGCTGCATCCAACGTTGTGGTGGGGTGTGGTGCTGACTATTTTTGGCGGCTTCTACTCCGTTCGGTTCCGGCCCGGCCGGTAGCTGGCTGACCACGGCATCGGTGCGGCACGTAGGAAACCAAATCATCAACAAGGGCCTTGAGCGGCCAGGAATAGGAGCGTTATGGCAAAGCAAATGACCATGGGAATAATCGTTGGCAACCGCGGATTTTTCCCGAGCCACCTGGCAACGAGCGGGCGGCTGGAGATGATCGCAGCGCTCGAGGCAGCGGGAATCAAACCGGTTGTGCTGACGCCAGAAGAGACCGCGCATGGAGCCGTCGAGACCTACGAGGATGCGAAGAAATGCGCGGCGCTGTTCAAAAAACATGCAAGCGAGATCGATGGCATCATCATCACGCTGCCGAACTTCGGAGAGGAGCGCGGCCTGGCCGACACTCTGCGGCTCGCCAACCTGCAGGTGCCAGTGCTGATTCAAGCAACGCCAGACCACGCTGGAAAGATGACCATAGCGTTCCGGCGCGACAGTTTCTGCGGAAAGATGTCGATCTGCAACAACCTGAAGCAGTACGGAATTCCTTACTCACTGACACGATTGCATACTGAGGCGCCCGATTCGACCGAGTTCAAAGCCGACCTCGGGTGGTTCTCCGCCGTCTGCCGAGTGGTGAAGGGGTTGAAGAACGTGCGTTTTGGGGCGATCGGTGCGCGTCCCACGGCGTTCAATACGGTTCGCTACTCGGAAAAGCTGCTGGAGCGGTCGGGGATTACGGTGGAGACGCTGGACCTGAGCGAGGTGATGGGACGCATCGGGCGAATGAAAGACACCGACGACGCCGCGCAATCGAAGCTGGCCGCCATAAAAAAATATATCCCGGTCGGCGATACTCCAGACGCCGCACTGCTTAAGATGGCGAAGCTGGGAGCAGTCATCGATCATTGGATGAAGGCGAGTGAACTGACTGTGAGCGCGGTACAGTGCTGGACCTCAATCGAGGAGTATTTGGGAATCGTTCCCTGCACCGTGATGAGCATGATGAGTGAAAACCTGATTCCGTCGGCATGCGAGGTCGACATTCTTGGCACGCTGAGCATGTACGTGCTGACGCTGGCCAGCGAGACTCCTAGTGCTCTGCTCGATTGGAACAACAACTACGGCGATAACCCCGATAAAGCTGTGTGCTTCCACTGCTCCAACCTGCCGAAGCACTTCTTCCGCGAGGGTGTGAAGATGGACTTCCAGCAGATCATCGCAGGCACGGTCGGCAAGGAGAACACGCACGGGACACTGGATGGCACCGTGAAGGCCGGGGCGATGAGCTTTGCGCGTTTTTCGACAGACGATTTTGCTGGACAGATTACGGGTTACGTCGGAGAAGGTAAGTTCACCGACGATCCGCTTCATACTTTCGGCGGCGCCGGTGTGGTGGAGATTCCGAAGATGCAGGAACTATTGCGCTATATCTGCGAAACCGGGTTTGAGCATCACGTTGCTGCGAACTTCTCGACCACCGCAGCGCCCGTGTATGAGGCTGCGACGCGATATCTCGGCTGGAAGACGCACTGGCATCGATAGAGGGGTTGCACCGTTCAATCCGGCTTGCGGAGTTGCTGGTTTTTGAGCAGAAGCTCGGCGACCAATCGATGCAGGCGAGAGTTCTCGATCTCGAGCTCGGCAACGCGGCCATCGCGGCCGATGGCGGATGGTCGATAATCCATCGAAGAAGAGGAACCCCGATACCTGCCAGGCTCGCCTTCTGCAGGATCGGCGGCGTTTATCTCGAACTCATTCATATCTGAGGCTCCACGGTCGAGGCGAAAGGAGCGCGGCGGCAACGCATTCCTGTGCGAAATTTCTCGCGCTCCTCGGGTGTCATCTGTTCCCAGCGATCTTTCATCCGCTGCTTCCAACGGTCGCGATCCCTACCGCCGTGGCGATGGAAGCCACCAAAGAGGATCTTGCTCAACAGAATGAGCCCAAGCGCCTGCCAGAAGGTGATCGTGTGCCAACCGATAATTGGCGGCACAAGAACATTCCATAAACCCTTCACAATGAAGCCGAATACGATGCTGCCCACGACGACAAAGAGAGCGATTTTGATTCCTTTGACTATCGGATGATGACCCATGTTTAACTCCTTATTTCCTGGCGTAATTTTCGTAGATCGATTGCAGACTCTGCCGTAGATGTAGTACCGCGTAGTGTTTTCGCGAGAGCAAAGTGTTGACGCTGAGACCGGTTTCAGCGGAGATGTCTTTGAAACTCTTGCCCATCAACTCATGAGCGATGAAAACTTCGCGCTGGGTTGCAGGAAGCTCGTCAAGAGCCTCGTCCAGCGCATCGAGCATTAGATTCCTTGCATAGGCCGCCTCCGGCCCGGCGTCCGGTGATGGCAAAAGGTCTTCGAGCGTCTCCCCGCCTTCGTCACCTGACATCGGATTGTTAAGTGAACTCGGTTTCTTTGTGCGGAAAAGATCGACCATACGATTGCGGGCGACGCGAAAGAGCCACGCGGTTACATGCTCGATAGGCTTCATGAGGCGATAAGCTTCGAGGAGTTCGTAGAAGACGTCTTGCAGGATGTCCTCGGCTTCGCCGGTATCGGTCACGTACTTGCGAATAAAATTGCGAAGTCTCGGCTGATCTCTCTCCATCGCCTCGGAGAGGAGTTGGTCCTGCTCGGTGATCGTCCAACTACCAGGAATTTCGGCCATCTACAGGTGTAGACGGGTGAAGAATGAAAATATTTTATGGGTGGGCCAGTTGTTTGCTACGAAAACGGTAGACCCAAGGTGCCAGGTGCCCAGGGAGAAACAATTTGCTTGTCGGCGGCAATCTTGGTGATAGGATGCCTGAAAAGCCTTCATCCAGAGGAGTTCTGCCACATGCGAAGAGCCGTCGCCTGCTTTACGCTGCTTGCGAGTACCGCCTACGCGGTCAATACCGACCAACCCTCGCTTCGCGGCTACACTCCCGAGCACTCGGCCAGCGAAGTTCAGTGGGAGCAGAAGTTCCGTGCCATCCCCGAACCGGGCAACATCCGCGAGAACATGAAGCGGATGGCTGCGCGGCCACACCACGTCGGCTCTCCTTACGACAAGGACAATGCAGAGTGGCTGGTGGCTCAGTTGAAGTCCTACGGCCTCGACGCAAAGATCGAACAGTTCGAGGCGCTCTTCCCGACGCCGAAGTCGCGCAAGCTGGAGTTGCTAGGGCCAGAGAAGTTTGAAGCGAAGCTCGATGAGCCCGTCATCAAGGTCGATCCAACATCCGACCAGAAGAGTGAACAGTTACCGACTTACAACGCCTATTCACGCGATGGCGACGTGACAGCTCCGCTGGTTTATGTGAACTACGGCGCTCCGGCTGACTACGATCAGTTGGCCGCGATGGGCGTTTCGGTGAAGGGCGCCATCGTGATTGCACGGTACGGGCAGACATGGCGCGGCATCAAGCCGAAAGTTGCGGCTGAGCACGGCGCTGTCGGATGCATCATCTACTCTGACCCGCGCGACGACGGATATTTTCGCGGAGACACCTATCCTGACGGACCCATGCGTCCACCAGACGGAGCGCAGCGAGGTAGCGTGATGGATATGCCGGTATACCCGGGCGATCCGCAGACACCAGGCGTCGGCGCAGTGGCGGGCGTCAAGCTCATTCCCCTCGATCAAGTGCAGACGATTACGAAGATCCCCGTTCTGCCTATCTCCTACGCAGACGCAACTCCGTTTCTTAAGGCTCTGCGCGGCGAGTTGGTGCCCGAGGCCTGGCGCGGTGGATTGCCCTTCGCTTACAAAGTGGGCCCCAGCGTTGCGAAGGCGCATCTTGCGCTTAGCTTTAACTGGGACCGCAAACCTCTCTACGACGTTGTCGCGACCATTCCGGGCTCGACGATGCCGGATCAGTGGGTCATTCGCGGTAACCATCACGACGCGTGGGTGAACGGTGCCGGCGATCCCCTCTCTGGCGCGAGTGCTGAACTCGAGGAGGCGCGCGCGCTAGGCGAATTGTTGAAGCAGGGCTGGCATCCGCAGCGCACCATCATTTATTGCTTCTGGGACGGTGAGGAGCCCGCTCTGCTTGGCTCGACCGAATGGGTAGAGGCTCACGCACCGGAGCTGACCGCGCACGCTGTCGCGTACTTCAACTCCGACGGCAATGGCCGTGGTTACTTCCGAGCTGAAGGCTCTAGCGAACTTGAGAACTTCGTCAACAGCGTAACCAAAGACATCACCGACCCGGAAACCAACATGCCTGTCTGGAAGCGTCAGCGTCTTGTCGGCATCTCGCGCTCTACGCCGGATGTGCGTGCGGAGCTCCGCAGCAGGCCCGACATTCGCATGGAGGCGCTCGGTTCGGGCTCCGATTACACAGCCTTCATCCATCATCTCGGGATCGCGAGCGTCAACCTCGGCTATGGCGGCGAAGACCAGGGCGGAGGACAGTACCACTCCGTCTACGATGACTTTTACTGGTACACGCACTTCCAGGACACGGACTTTGTGTATGGAAAGGCGCTGGCACAGACCGCAGGAACGATGATGATGCGCATGGCCGATGCTGACGTGATTCCCTTCCAGTTCGGGGACCTCGCGGACACGATTCGGACGTACGCGACCGGCGTGAAGAGGCTGTCGGACACCATGCGTGCTGAGATCAAGGAGCGCAACACGGAGATCGCCGATGGCGTGTACAAAGCGCTGGAAGACCCGAAGAAGACGCAGGTTCCTCCAACGGTCGAGGCGCTTCCTCCCTATCTGAACTTCGCTCCGCTGGATCAGGCGACCGACGATCTTACGGCGGCGGCTGCCGACTTTGACAAGGCATATGCAGCGAGCGCGCTGAAGGTTCCTGCTACTCTGAACGATCAGCTTCTGAAGTCGGAGCGGGTCTTTCTCGATCCTGCAGGCCTGCCGAACCGTCCCTGGTTCCAGAACATGATGTACGCTCCGGGGTTCTATACGGGCTATGGCGTCAAAACCCTTCCCGCCGCGCGCGAAACCATCGAGCAGAAGCAGTGGAAGGACGCTGACGCGGAGATCGCGCGGACTGCAGCTGCGATAGAACGGGAAGCGACTTTGCTCAAGAGCGCAACCCAGACGATCAACGGCAATTAGTAGCTGAGACACTTCGCTCAGAGTCAGAGCAGCCCGCGGAATTTCGCGGGCTGTTCATATTTGCAGGTCGTCAGAGTACGGTAATCTTTAGACCTCTATGAGTGCGACGAAACTCAGCACACGAAAGCAAGTCGGAGCCAAGAAAGCCGTTGCAAATGCAGTCGAGAACTTATTCTTCAGCCGCGACGAATCATGGATGCGGTTCAATGAACGTGTACTCGAAGAGGCTCAGGACGCGACGAATCCCTTGCTGGAACGGGTAAAATTTCTGGCGATCACTGCGAGCAATCTGGATGAGTTCGTTGAAATCCGGGTCGCCGGCTTCCTGCAGCGGATTGAGGATGGTTACAACCTCGCGCAACCGCCGGACGAGGGTGGGCTGACTCCGCAGGAGCGGTTGGGCCGGCTGATGGTGATGATGCACGGCTTTGTGGAGGCACAGTACAAGTGCTGGAATGAGCAGCTGCTGCCGGCGATGCATGCACAAAGGATCAGGGTGCTGACGTGGAGCGAGTTGGGCGACAAGGCGCGGGCGAAGGCGCTGGAGTTCTACGATACCGAGGTTGATCCGCTGCTGACGCCGGTGACGATCGATCCTTCGCATCCGTTTCCGCGGGTCCTGAACAAGGCGCTCTGCATCGGCTTGTTGCTGCGGCATAAGCGGCGAACGGTGAAGGCTCCTGCTTCGCTTGGTGTGGTGACAGTTCCGCGAGCGCTTCCGCGGCTGATTCCGCTGGCTTCGGGCGAAGGTTGTCATGACTTCATCCTCCTGCATGAGCTGGTGGAGTCGCAGGTGGAGCGGATGTTCCGAGGCTATGAGGTGCTGTCGCGATCGGCGTTCCGGGTCACGCGCAACAGCAACCTTTATATGCAGGAGGAAGAGTCGCGATCGGTGCTCGAGAGCGTTCGTGCCGAGCTGCACAACCGGCGCAAGGGCGATGTCGTGCGGATGGAGATCGAGAGTTCCGCTGCTGAGGAGATGGTTGAGCAACTCAGGACCAACTTCGAGCTCGATCCTGTGCAGGTCTTCCGCACGAATGGTCCAGTGAACCTGTCGCGGTTGATGAATCTGTACTCGGAGGTAAAGGAGCCGCTACTGAAGTATCCGGCGTTTGTGGCTCGGGACTTCAGGTTGAGCCCAAAGTCGACCGATATCTTCGACGAGTTGCGGAAGCGTGATGTGATGTTGCATCATCCGTTCGACTCGTACAAGACGGTTGAGGAGTTTATCGAGGCGGGAACGCAGGATCCGAGCGTGATCTCGATGAAGCAGACGCTTTACCGCACGAGCAATGATTCGCCGATCTTCAATGCGCTGATTGAGGCTGGTCAGAACAAGGAAGTGACGGTTGTCGTCGAGTTGATGGCGAGATTTGACGAGGACTCGAATATTCGCTGGGCGCGCGAGCTTGAGGACGCAGGAGTTGGGGTCTATCACGGAATTTTTGGATTGAAGACACATTGCAAGCTCTCGCTGCTGGTGCGGCGCGATCCGGATGGCGTGGTGCGGCGGTACGCCCACCTGGGGACAGGGAATTACAACCCGGTGACGGCGCGGTTCTACACCGACATCAGCCTGCTGACCTCGAATGTGGGGATTACCGAGGCGGCGCAGAAGGTTTTCAACTACCTGACGGCGGAGACCGAGTCGGAGTCCTACGCTCCTTTGCTGGTCGCTCCGCTGACGCTGGCCGACGGGCTGGTGGCGCTGATCGATCGGGAGGCTGCTCATGCGAAGGCTGGCCGGCCGGCTTCGATTATTGCGAAGATGAACGGCCTGCTTGACCGGCGCACCGTGGAGGCGCTTTATGCGGCCTCGCAGGCGGGCGTCGAGATCGACCTGATCGTTCGCGGGATGTGTTCGCTGCGGCCGGGAGTGAAGGGCCTGAGCGAGCGGATTCGGGTGCGCAGTATTGTGGGACGGTTCCTCGAGCACAGCCGCATCTTCTGCTTTGCCAACGGGGGCAAAGAAGAGATGTACTGTGGAAGCGCGGACTGGATGCCCCGCAACCTGATTGAACGCTGCGAGGTCGTCTACCCGGTGTCCCAGCCTGACCTGCATAAGCGGCTGCGCGACGAGATCCTTGCGCCGTACCTGGCGGACAACACCAAGGCGCGGTTGCTGCAGCCGGATGGGGAATATATCCGGGTGCCGAAGACTGGGGCGCCGTTCAGTGTTCAGGACTACCTGATGCGGGTAGCTGAGGGGAAAGCGGGGCCGGTTCCGGCTTTGGTGCGTTAGGTTTTCTTCCTAGGGTTCCCCCCACCCCCTATGTAGTGCGTAATTGATTGATTTGCAATGGCTTGGTGCGGCTAATGGCAGCTAAAATATTGCAAACAAAGCGTTTAGATTTCAAAATATTGATTTCTAAGGACTTATCGTCCCAGAATGCGGTGCGCTGCGTGCGCTGAAGGCTCCTTTTTCTATCTATAAGTTAATTCTACCGGATTGACTGAAACTAAAATGCCACTCGGATCTCTTGTTTTTTCTTGGAGTTAGGTGGTTTTGGGGCTTGACAAGTGATTTCTGGGGTGTTTTTGAATAAAAAATCTGTAAGTGATTGATGAGTTGCGGGTTGCTCGGTGGATGTGGCTTTTGAGAGGCAGGCATACCCCATTGGGCTAAACCCCTTTCTCCAAGCCTGCTGGGAGGGCTAGGCCTGAAGGCTTGGCTTCTAGAAGCCACGGCAGAGGCAAAAGCAACCGCAGATTCCTCCGCTACGCTGCGGAATGACAAACAAACGAACAGGCAAAACCAGAGGCAAGAAACAGCTACGGAGATAACAAAAGCGAGTTGTCTATTGGATGGTCAGGTTGACGGTGGCGGTTTGGATGGTGGAGGCTCCGGTGGCGGTGATGGTGACAGCGTAGGAGCCGGCGGAGAGAGTGGCGGGGTTAGGGTTGTTGGGGTCGAGGGCTCCGCTGCCGCAGCCGCTGAGGACTCCAAGGGTGGTCAGGGCGAGGAGCAGGGTGAGGAGTTTTGCGAGGGGGCGGCGACGCGGGACAAAGAAGAAGAGGAGGCCGGCGAGGGCTATGCCGGAGGACGCGCTCAAGGTATTGCCCAGAGGGAAGTGCCGCCTTGTTGAGGATGGGTGACCCGATTCCCTGACGGCGCTGAGGAGCGAACTTGCCGGGGAGATGGTCAGGGTGGTGGTGAGGGCATTGGCGCCGTTGGGGGTGAAGCTGGATGGGGTGAAGACGCATGTTGCGCCTGAGGGCAGGCCCCCGGCGCAGGCCAGGGCAATGGTGGAGTGGAAGCCTCCGGTGGGGCTGATGGTGAGGGTGACTGGGTTGGAGGTTCTGCCCTCAATCGCGGTGGTAGAGGAGTTGGAAGGCGTGAGGGTGAAGGTGCCCATGGTGTTGAGAACCGTCAGCGTGGCCGATGCGGAGGTGCTGGCCTGGTGGCTTGAGTCACCGGAGTAGAAAACCTGGAGGACGTGGGTGCCCTCCTGGAGGGTGGTGGTGGAGAGCGGAAGGCTGGTGGTGGGTCCGGCGACTGTGACGCGATTGCCGAAGAGGTTGCCGTCGAGGATAAGTTGCGCGGTTCCGGTGGGCGCGGGAGTGGCAGGCGTGATGGTGACGGCGACGGTGACTGCGGTTCCCTGCACTACGGTTGGGGAAGTGAGGGTGATAGCTGCAGTGCTGGACGTGTTTGCCGAGGCTGCCGTGAAGGACTGCGCGTTTGAGACTGAAGACTGATAGAGGGTGTCGCCCGAATAGATGGCGGTGATGAGATGCGTGCCTGCCGCGATGGAGAGTTGGCTGTTCGTGGCGCTGGCGATGCCGGAGAGGACTGGTACCGTGGCTCCGATGTAGCCGTCGACGTAGAAGGCAACGCTGCCGGTGGGTGTGGGAGTTCCGGGTGGGATGGCTGGCGCTACCGCGGCGGTGAAGGTATAGGGAGCGCCGGAGGCGACCTGGGTGGCCGATTCGGTGAGCGTGGTGAGGGTAGGAGACTCGGTTGCACCGGTGACGATGATGGCGACGGCGGGTGAGACGGAGGCGCTGTAGTTGGTATCGCCGGAGTAGCTGGCGGTGACGGAACTGTTGCCGATCGGGAGTTGGTTCGCTGGGACGGTGAAGGTGACGGAGCCTGAATCGCTGAAGGTGGCGGGATAGGTGTTTTGCGTGAGCGGCACGGCGCCGAGGACAAGGCTGCCGAAGCTGAAGGTGACGAAACCCGAGGGAGCGCTGGCTCCGAAGCCCTGTTGACTGGCTGAGCCGTATCCGCGAGCGCTGACCTGCACGGTGAGGACGAGGTCGGAGGCGGCCGAGAGAATCGGCGTGCCGGCCTGCATCGAGGTTGCGGTCTGGCCTTTGGAGATGTTGATGCTGACGGGAGAAGAGTTGCTGGGGTTGAAGCTGGCGTCGCCTGAGTACGAGGCTGCGATGACGTGGTTGCCGGGAGCCAGGGCGCGGGATTGGTCCTCGGTGTTGGAGGTGGAGTTGAGCCGGAAGGTGCCGCCGTCGAGCGGAGCGCCAGAGTCGGTGAGGACGATGTTTCCGGTGGCGGTTCCCTGCCCGGAGAGGCCTGCGACCTGCGCCCGGAGGGTGATGATGCCTCCGTAAGAGTAGGTTGCGTTGTTGGAGAGTGCTGTGGAGTTGCCGGTGGAGGGGTTGTAGAGAAGACCCTGCAGGGTAGTGTTGCTGTTTTCGGGGTTGACGGTGAGGGTAAGGGCGTTGGAGTCGCTGGGGGCGTAGGTGCCGTCGCCTGCGTAGTGGGCCTGCACGGAGTAGGAGCCCCCGGGGAAGGTTGCGAACGAGGCGTTGTAGCTGCCGTTCTGCAGGGTTCCGCTCTGGAGAGAGCCGTTGGCGGCAAGCGCGTTGATGGAGACGTTGCCGGTGGGCGTACCGGAGATTGCCGTGACCTTGACGGAGGCCTGCACCTGACTGCCGTGAGTGATGGTGGCGGGTGAGAGGTTCAGAGTAGTGGCGCTGGCGACGAAGTTGGCGCTAGACCAGTCGCTGACGAGATTGGCGGCGTTGACGCTGCCGAGACCAGAGGCAGAATCGTAGCCTGCGTTCGTGCTGTAGCCGGTAAGGACGCCGAAATAGTCGCCGGAGTTGGCGACGGTGCAGTTGGGCGTTCCTTTGATGCAGGGCATGACGATGGAGCCGGTGGTGAGGTCGTTGAAGATGCAGCCTGCGGCTGGCGTCCCTGTGGAGGAGTTGCAGGCGGTGCCGTTGCGGTTTTGCTGGCCGGCGAGGCTGTAGAGGACGTAGTTGGCGTTGCCCTGACGGTTGCCGGTCTTCTGATTGACGAGCGCGAGGATGCCGGCGAAGGCTGGCGACGAGACGGAGGTGCCACCGTAGCCCGCGAAGTCATACACGGGCGGGTTGAGGCTGCAGGGCTGGCCGTCGGTATTGGTGCTCTGCTGGCAGACGATGTAGAAGGCTCCGAAGAAGCCGGCGCTGGCGAAGAGAGAGACGTCGGGGACGTCGCGGACGCCGTCTGCGGGGACGCCGGTGCCCGTTTGCCAGGAAGGCTTGGCGTAGCCTGCGCGGCAACTGGAGGGGGATGAGCCATTGGATTGCGTGCAGGAACTGGGGCCACCACCACCGCCGACCACTGAGAGAAGGCCTTCGGCGGCTGCGTTTCCGGTGTTGCAGACCTGCTCGGGCGTCTGGCCGTAGAAGTTGTGCTGGATGCCGAAGACGGCGTTGGTGCAGGTCTCGTTCCAGGGGACCTCGGGGATGTAGCCGCGGGCGGAGGCTTGCGTGGTGGGATCGTTGGCGGCGTTCCAGTAGGCGGTGCCTCCGTTGGGCATGTAAAAGTCGGTTCCGCCGACGGAGATGTTGTAGGGGGTGCTGCCGAGGCCGTTGATGGCGAGGCCGCCGCTGGCTCCGGGAATGCCGGCGTTGTCGCAGCCCGCGGAGCCGGAGTCGCCTGAGGCTACGAGGACCGTGATGCCCTGCGCAGCCGCCTGTTGCCAGAGATTTTTGTAGAAGGTGTTGCCGGAGGTGCCGAGGTAGAGCTCGCACTGGCCGTAGCTGTAGCTCATGACGGGGGCGAGGTTGTTGTCGACGATGTAGATGGCGGAGAGATCGGTGCCCTGCATGACTTCGGTGCTCTGGCTGACGACGTAGTCGATGGTGGCGCCCTTGGCGACGGCGGCCGACCACTGGGTGTCGATGTCGGCTTCGCCCTCGTCGGTGGAGAGGACGCCGGGGTTGGGGCCGTTGTAGATGATATTGAGGTATTGCGTGCCGGTGGGGGTGGCGGTGTTGCCGAGGGGCAGATTGAAGAGCTTGCGGAAGTTGACGAAGTCGGCGGGGTTGATATCGGTCTGGCCGACGATGGCGATGGTCTGGCCGGTGCCGTCGATGGGAGTGGAGGCGTTCCAGAGCGGTAGGACGTTGTAGATGGTGGCGAAGTCGTAGGGGGTTAGGCCGTAGGTGGGTTCGCCGCCGTCGGCGAATGTGAAGGCTGGGGTTTGGGTGGTGGCGTTGGCTGCGTGGTGGAGGTTAGAGGCCTGATGGTGTGCTGCGCGGCGGGGGAAGTTGTTGAGCGAGGCGATGCCGGCGACGACGGGGGCGAGGGCCGTGGGGATCGCGGGATCGCTGGCGTTGGCGAAGTGCTCGCTGCCGTTGATGGCGTAGCGGTGCATCGCTGTGCGGAAGGCGGAGTGAACCTGGCCGGCCGTGCCGCTGAATTCGATGCGGGTGCGGGCGGGGTTGATGTGGACGCCGGCGAAGCCGTGGCTGGAGAGCCAGGAGGTGACGAGAGAGATGTCGCGGTCGGAGGGGCCGTAGGCGGAGCCGAAGGCTTCAGGGGTAAGCCATTGGTGAAAGGCGGAGGAGGACTTGTCCTGCTGTTGGTCGATGAATTGCTGGAGGGCTGTCTCCTGCTCGGTGCTGCGCTGGAGGAGAAGGACGATGTGGCTGAGGGGGGCGCTGTCGGCGAGGGCGCCCTGGTCGAACTCGGATCGGGCCAGGGGGTGGGTGTTGCCGGAGAGAGTGGTGACGCGGGCGTCGTCCACCGGCTGGAGGATACGGGAGCGGGGGGCCGGTTGGGCTTCCACTGACAGAGTGGCGAACAGAAAAGCTAAACCCAAGAAAACAGACAGCTGGGAGAAAGAGAACCTAGGCATTTGGACCCATTCCTGCTGCCTATATCGGCAGAATTTCTTCGCAGGGGAATTGAAACAGTCAATAGCAGGATTGATTGTGTCCTGCTAATGGGGGATCGTCAAGGAAAGAAGTTGCAGGCATATAACACCAATGGGGGATTGCTTTTTTCAGAACAGAATCAGGTGCGGACCGAGAAACGCCGCGCTTTAATGGCGCAGACACGGAAAGAGGCCGCGCTAAATGGCGCGGCCTCAATGGGTTGCGGATTCGGTGGGTCTTTATGGGACGGTAACGGTAAGTTGGGTGCTGTGGACCGTGGAGCCGGCGACGGCGGTGATGGTAAAGGTGTAGGTGCCGGCTTGGGCATTGGTTTGGGGGGTTGACCCGCCACCACCACCGCCTGTGTTCGAGCTTGAGGATCCGCAGCCGACCGCGGTGAGAGCTGCGGCAGAGAGCATGAGGATGAGGAGGCCGCTCCAGCGACGGCGTCGCGGGAGGGTGAAGAGCAGGAGTCCGGCGAGGGTTGCGCCGGAGGCTGCGGCGTACCAGGGGGTTTTGTCCTGCGGCGGCATGGGGTGGATCGCGGGCCGGATGGACTGCGCGGTCGTGGTGAAGGCTTTGATGACGAAAGAGCTGGTGATCGCGCCGGTGGTGACGTTGACCGAGGCGGGTGTGAAGGCGTTGGTCGAAATCATGCCGTCATTGTTGACTGCGGTGAGGTTGACGGTTCCGGTGAAACCATTGACCGGCGTGATGGTGAAAACCACTCCGGTGGAGGTTGCGCCGGGGTTGACGGAGACTGAGGGGTTGGTGTTCACGCAGGGTGTTATGGAGAAGTCGGCCTTGGTGCCTGAGACGAAGTCGACCGAGGCGTAGGAGCCGTTCGGGTAGAAGAGGGTGTTGCTGGCCGGGCCGAGAAGGGTGCCCTTAGAACCGGCGTAGTTGCCGTCGCCCGAGTAGGCCGCGCTGATGACGTGACCGCCGGAGGTGATGGTAGAGGTATTGAGCGAAATCGAAACGGTCACGCTGTTTCCGGTGCCGGCTCCAAGAGATTGGCTGGCAATCGGCTGATTGTCGACCAGGATCTGGACGGTTCCGGTGGGAACGATGCCGCTGGTGGAACCGGTAACGGTAACGGTGAGGGGTAAGGTGGAACTCGTGCTGACGCCGCAGAGATTTGCGCTGGTGGTGACCGATGTCGAGGTAATGGCGGCGCCGATCGAGCTGCCAGTGCCGGTGGGGGTGACACCGGTCCACCCGCTGACCAGCTTGCTAACGTCGATTGTGCCGATGCCTGAGGCTTGATCGTAGCCTGCGGTAGCGTTGTAGCCGATGGAGCCGCCGTTGGGGCAGTTCAGCGTTCCCTGGGAGCAGGGCACGGAGTTGCTGCCGGAGGTGATGTCATGGAAGACGCTCGAGTAGGTAGGGCCGGTGAGGAATCCGTAGAGAACCGGGCCAATATTTCCTAGACCGGTGGTGTTGCCGAGCTGCTGCTCCACCAGAGCCACGACGCCGGCGAAGGAGGGCGCAACGAAGGAGGTGCCGCCGAAGACATTCGCTACGTTGCCGGTGCTGAGGAAGGTGTTGTTGGCGCAGACGGGCTCGTTGGCGGCACTGCCTGAGCTGCAGACGAGGTAGCCGTCGTGAATTGCGGCGGCGTTGAAAGCTATGTCGGGCACATCGCGCGAGAAGTCTGCCGGTACACCGGTTCCGGTCTGCCACGCGGGCTTGGAGAAGAAGGCGCTGGCTCCGCCGCCACCTGCTCCGCCGGCGGTCAGGCCTTGAGAGGCGGTGGTTTCGTTCCAGGGCTGCTCGGGGATATAGGAGATTGCGGAGGCGCCGCCGGTGCCGTTGCTGCTGTTCCAGTAAGTCGTGGGCGAGCTGGTGTCGCCGGAGAACATGGTTCCACCAGCGGAGACGACGTAGGGCGAACTGCCGGGGAAGTCGACGTTCAGACCCTCGGAGGCCGGGCCCATCACGTCGCAGTCGGTGGCGCCCGCATCGCCTGCGGAGATGATGACGGTCTGGCCCTGCGCGTTGGCCTGTTTGAGGGTCAGCGTGTAGCTGCCGAGGAGGGCGGTGCCCCACGAGCTCTCGCATAGCCCATAGCTGAGCGAGAGGATGTGAGCAACATTGTTGTCGATAGCCTGTGTCAGCGAGTTTGCCAGGGCATCTGCGCCATAGTAGAAGAGGATCGATGCGCCTGGTGCGGCTGAGCTCGACCACTCTATGTCGATGTGCGCCTCATCGATATCGCCGGTCGAGATGCCGGGGTCGGCCGAGCCGGGCGCAAGTTTCAGGGTCAGGTTGATGGGGGGCAGGCCGGCCGCGTTGCGGAAGGTAGTGATGTTGGCGTCGGGCAGGACATTGCCGCTGGTGAGATCGGTCTGTCCCATCACCGCGATGGTGATTCCCTGTCCCGTGTTCGTGGCGGTGGAGACGCTGGCTGGCGTCCAAGGATAGTCATAGATGGTGTAGATGTCGGCCGGCGCAATGTAATGGCTGGTCGTTGTGCCTACGGTCTGGGTGAACAGCGGCTGCGCCGGGTCGATAGGGGAAGCAGAGCGCGAGCGCGAGTGCGGCTTCAGGCGGAAGTCATCGAGGCCGGTGATGGAGGTGACGACGGCGGCGACGGCGGTGGGTAGAACCGGGTCGGTGGTGTTCGAGATGTGCTGCTCGCCGTTGTAAGACAGAGTGTGGATAGAGGTGCCGAAGGCCTGCTGAGCCTGGCCGACCGTGCCGGTGAAGTTGATGAAGGTGGAGCTGCGCGCGACGCCGGTGACGGTGAAGCCCTGGCCGGCGAGCCAGGAGGAGACGGTCGCGAGGTCGCTGGCGGAGAGGCCGAAGCGCGCGCCGAACTGCTCCGGCGTGAGCCATTGATGGTAGCTGGGGGAGGCTGGATTGAGCTGGGCTGCAAGCAACTGGTCGAGGTCGGCCTGCTGGGCGGCGGTCATGCTGAAACGCAGCGTGAGGGTATTGAGCTTAAGGTTTGCGGGGGCGTCGCCGAGATCGACGGAGTGCTTCACGTGGCCGCTGACGTTGCCGGACAAGGCGATGCGGCTGTTCCCGTTGATGGCGGCGGCGATGCGGTTCTGTGGGGCGGCCTGGGCGATTGGGGTGAAGGCGGTGAGGAAGAAGGCGGAAAGCAGGAGACTCAAGGATCGACGGCTTTGCATGGATACTCTTTACCTTACTATCTGGACGGCATTGTTGAATCAGGCGGGTCTCCAGCACCCACACATGAAAGAATGTTGCGGCGAGATGCCGCCAGTGCTGCACGAATACCACATGCTTAGACAGACGTTCAGAAAAAAGGTTGCGCCTACACAAGTAAAGAGATTGTTTGCGACGGACGGTGGGCCCGTTCCGGGAATCAAAGGACTTCCCTCTCGCGGCAAGGCGGGGTTTCAGACCTTTCGCTGAAAAGTGCTCTTGTGCCTGAAGGGAAAGGCCCGGGGCTAATGAGGGTGCCGAAACATCGGTCGCGGCTCCCGGAGAAAAGCCCGGGGCTAAAGCCCACTTTGGGAGCATCGATTTTTCGTAGGGCTAAAGCCCTACGCTAATCCCAAATGCAACGCGCAATAGTTTTTTCAGCGACCCCTAAAGCCCCACGCTCCCTACGAAGAACAACGACATCGGCTCGTGAAGAACTTCTAAAGCCCTGCGCTTACACGAAAAACCAACAGCTTGCCACACCCGCTTACTGGATGGTGACCTGGTATTGGTAGTTGTGGCGAACGCTGCTGGTGCCGTTGCTGCCGGCGCTGGTGATGGCGAACATCTGCGTCCCGAGCGGGGATCCGGGGTCGGATGGCGTGGTCTGAGTCGTCTGGTCGGTGGTGGCATTGCAGCCCATACTTAAGGTGAGAACTGCCGCACAGAACATAATGAGGAGCGTGGGCAGCAGACGGCGGCGGCGCGAAGACAGGAAGAAGAAGAGTAACGCCAGCACAGTTCCTGAGGCGGCATTGCCCATGGTTCGCCGCAGATCTTCGACAGCGCCGCGCCGTGCGGAGCCGGTGACGGGCGCAGTCGTTGTGATTGTCATGGTGGTGGAGCCGCCGCCGTTCAGCGAGGTGGGGCTGAAGGAGCAAGCGGTCTCGGTGTTCGCGGGCGGAGTGCAGCCGAAGGTAACAGTGCCGTTGAATCCAGCAATCGCGCCCAGCAGAATGACGACTTGTCCGCTCTTGCCGCGATTGAGGGTGAGGGTCTGCGGCACCATCGTCAGGTTGTAGTCAGCGAATGTGAGCGTGATGGGAGACGAGGCCGCCGTGCCGAAGTTGACGTCTCCGTTGTAGACCACGTAGATGCTGTGCGTGCCCGCTGCGAGGGCGGTCGTGGAGAAGCTTGCGATCGATTGCGAGAGGCCGTTGGTAATCAGACTGCCGGTACCAAGCTGGACGGCGTTGCCGTTGTAGTTGTCGAAGAATGTGACCGTTCCTGTGGGGCCACTTACACCGGTACCGGCCCCAGAGACGGTGGCTGTGAGGACGACGTTGGTGCCGGCGAGCATTCCCGCGCCATTGGAGACGTTGGAGGAAAGAGAGACTGCGGCGGGGAGCTTACCGACGGTGATCGTCGTGCTGGCGCTGGAGCTGGCGGCGTAGTTGGCGTCGCCGGAGTAGTTGGCGACGACCGTGTAGCTGCCAGCACTGAGGTTGCCGGGTGTGACTGCCGCCGTGCCGTTGTTTAGGACAGCAGAGCCGATGGTGCCGAGGTTTGAGGTGAAGATGAGTGTGCCGGTGGGAGTGGCGTTGGTCCCCGTGGTCGAGGGCGTAACGCTAGAGGTGAGCGTTACGGATTGGCCGGCGCTGATGGCTGAGCTGCTGGTGGTGAGGGTCGTCGTCGTAGGAGTGGTGCCAATGGCGCGGGGGTAGACCTTGAGGAGTGTCGGGAGATCGACGAGGCCGAGGCCGGTTGCGGACTCCCATGTGCCGGGCCGGGTTGCGGCGGTCGCGTCGGGTTGCGTGTAGAGGCCAGGTGTGGGCGCGAGCGTGTAGAGGACGGCGTTGATGTTGCCCTGGCGCATGCCCGTCTGCTGAAGGATGGTGCTGAGGGTCTGGGCGAACGCGTTGATAGAGGTGGTGGTGAGGTCGGGCTCGTAGCGGAGGGCGTCGGTGGGAAGGCCCGGGGCCGTTTGCCATGCCGGGCGCGGGGCGATGGGCGTGAAGGGTGTGGCGGTGGGAGTGATGGTGAGTGCGGTGACTTCGCCGAGGCTCGCGGGGAAGCTGCCGGTGCCGCGGTCTCCGCAGCCGGTGGTGGCGAGAATGGTGATGCCTTGTGCGTTCGCCTGACGGAAGAGGTCGTGGTAGGCGTCGTAGTCAGATTGGGCGAAGTCGGAGGAGCAATCTGATGTGTCAAAGGTGAGGATGGGGGTTGTGTTGGCATCGACCGCGGAGGCTGCGGTGAGGTAGGGGTCGGCGGTTTGGGTTGGGTTGGCTGAACGCGTCTTCGCGGTTGCGGCTGTGACGCTGGCGGCTCCAGCGGTGGGAAGATTGTTGAGCCCGGAGACTCCGGCGATGAGCGCGGCGGCCTCGGATGGGAGCGAGGGCTGGGTGGCGGTGGCGACGTAGAGCGCGTTGGCCACCTGATAGCGGCGAAGCGTTACGGCGAAAGCGCTCTGGACTTGGGCTGCGGTGCCGGAGATCGTCATGCGGGTTCTGGAGGGCGAGATTGCGTCGACACTGAGACCTTGCGATTGCAGCCACGCGGTGGTTGCGGCGAGCTGATCGTCAGTGGCTCCGAACTTCGAGGCGAATTGTTGTGGGGTGAGCCACTGATGATAGGCAGACGAGTGCGGAGTGGTCTGGCTGGCGAGGAGGTCGTCGAGCGCGGCGCTGCGGTCCGGTGCGAGGGCGAGGCGAAGAGTGAGCTGCATCGGCTGGGAGGCGGGGACGGGGCCTGCGTCGGTTGCCGGGCTGGCTGGGGTACGGACGGCGAGCGTGATCCGCTGCGCGTGAAGTGCGGAGGAAACAGAGAGAACCAGGAGGAAAAGGATCGCCAGCGTTTGTAAGTAACGGCCGCGGCGTCCAGAGTGCAGCATGAGAAGAGTCGACATAGTATCGGCTCGATGGTTACAGAGAGATACTGTAAAGGCAAGGCAAAAGGACCCGCCAAATGGTTGATTTGGCTGGTCCTTTTGTGGGATGCCACTCCTAAATTGGGGAGTCGGGCTTTCTGTTACTCGATTGGTTACAAGTTACATTTTCCGCCTTGAATGACGGCTTTCGCGACCTGGCGGCGGAGGGCTATGGTGTCGGCTGGGTCGTGCTTGGCGAGGCGGCGGAGGATGGTGAGTTGCGTGCGCTGCATGTCGCCTTCAGAAGCGGCGGAGATGACTTTGCGCGCTGAGAGCTCGATGGCGGACATTGCTTTGTCGGCGTAGATGCGCGCCATGGCAATAGGGAGCGTAGCTGCTTCGGCTCCCTGTGCGGCGGCAATTTTTTCTGCGCGGAGGATGGCGGATTCCATGGCGAAGACTTCGATGATCATGTCGGCGATGGCGCCCATGACCTCCTGCTCGTCGGCGATCTGCTGCATGTAGCGTTGGGTGGCGGCGCCGGCGGCGAAGAGGGTGAGCTTCTTCGCGTTGGCGAGCATGTTTTGCTCGTCGGCGAGAGGGCCTTCGCGGTCGATCTTCTCGCTGGGGCCGGACATGACTTCGTCCATGAGATTTTTGATGGCGGGCATTAGGGCTAGCTTGCCGCTCATCGCCGACTTCATGAGCCAGCCGGTGATGATGAGGCGGTTGATCTCGTTGGTGCCTTCGAAGATGCGATTGATGCGGGCGTCGCGGTAGGCGCGCTCGGCGGGAAACTCTTCGACGTAGCCGTAGCCGGCGAATATCTGCAGGACTTCGTCGACTACCATGTCGAGCATCTCGCTGGCCCAGACTTTTACGATGCTGCACTCGACGGCGTACTCTTCGATGCGCTTCTGGATCTCTTTGGTGTTGTGCTTGTCTTCGGGCGGCAATGCGGCGAGGGCTTTGTCGATGAGGCCTACGGTGCGGTAGCAGACGGCTCCGCCGACGAAGATGCCGGTGGCGCAGTTGGCGATCTTTTCCTGGATGAGACCGAACTCGGAGATGGATTTTCCGAAGGCTTTGCGGTCGATGGCGTAGCGAATGCCGTTGTTGAGCGCCATTCGGCCGCCGCCTATGGCCGCGTTGCCGAGCTTGTAGCGGCCGACGTTGAGGATGTTGAAGGCGATGTGATGGCCTTTGCCGACTTCGCCGAGGAGGTTGCCGGCGGGGATGACGCAGTCGTTGAGGATGAGCGGGCAGGTGGAGCTGCCGCGGATGCCGAGCTTGTGCTCTTCCTTGCCGACGGAGAATCCGGGAGTGTTGCGGTCGATGAGGAAGGCGGTGAGTTTTTCTTTGCCGGCGTCGGGGCCTTCGGGGATGGCGCATTTCGCGAAGACGGTGAAGAGGTCGGCGAAGCCTGCGTTCGAGATCCACATCTTTTCGCCGTTGAGCGTGTAGGTTTTGCCGTCGGCGGAGAGGACTGCTTTAGTTTTCGCGTTGACTGCGTCGGAGCCGCTGGAGGATTCGGAGAGCGCGTAGGCTGAGACGATCTTGCCGGAGGCGATTCCTGGCAGGTACTTGCGCTTTTGCTCGTCGGTGCCGTACCAGACCAGCGGTAGGGTGCCGATGCCGACGTGGGCGGAGAAGCTGACGGAGAAGCTGGCCTGCTTGGAGATGTTCTCGGCCACGATGGCTGAGGTGACCTTGTCCATCTCGAGGCCGCCGTACTCTTCGGGAATGTCGATTGCGGTCAGGCCCATCAGTGCTGCTTCGAGGAGCAGCTCCCGTGTCACATTGAAGTCCTTCGCCTCGATCTGTTCCGAACGGGGCATGATCTCATTGATGGCGAAGTTCGCTGTGGTCTCGGCGATCTGCTTCTGCTCGTCGGTGAAATCTTCGGGGAAGAAGCAGTCGGCGGGCGTGGGGTCAGTGATGAGGAAGCTTCCGCCCGGGATGCGCTTGGTTTCGGTGGGTGTAGGGGTCGTAATTGTAGCCATGGTGTTACCTCTTGGTTTTACGAGAATCTGAAGCTGTTATTGACCTACGCCGAGCACCAGGAGCAGCAGACCATCGACGACAATTAACGCTGCTCCCAATCCATTTTGTCGGGTGAGGAGCGACTGAGATGTATGGCGCGACCGCGAAATCCCGACTGCGAGTCCGATCAACATGAAAAAACACAGTGCCAGGATTAGAACAATGTCATCTCGAAAGTGATCCCATGATTCCAAGTTCGTTTTATATACAGCGACGCCTACGGAAAGGATGATCAAGTTCAGTACGACAAAGATTCGGGCTGCGATTCGCAACTTCTTCATTCTTTCAGTCTCCGCACAATCACTTCACCGATTTCGACGTCTAGTTCACAGCCTCGAAGATTCCAGCGGCGCCCATGCCGCCACCGACGCACATTGTCACCATGCCGTACTTCGCGTTGCGGCGGGGCATCTCGCGGAGGAGGGTCGCGGTTAGCTTGGCTCCGGTACAGCCGAGCGGATGGCCGAGGGCGATGGCGCCGCCGTTGACGTTTAGCTTTGCGGGGTCGATGCCGAGAACCTTGATGACGGCGAGCGATTGGGCGGCGAAGGCTTCGTTCAGCTCGATGACGTCGATCTGGTCGAGGGTGAGGCCGGCGAGTTTTAGCGCCTTGGGGATGGCGTGGATGGGGCCGATGCCCATCTCTTCGGGGTCGCAGCCTGCGTAGGCGAAGGCGATGAACTTGCCATTGGCGGGAATGCCTAGTTGAGCGGCGCGCTCGGCTGACATGACGACGGCTGCGGCGGCTCCGTCGGAGGTTTGCGAGGAGTTGCCGGCGGTTACCGTTCCTTTCGCGTGGAAGACGGGCTTTAGTTTGGCGAGCGCTTCGAGCGAGGTGTCGGCGCGTGGGCCTTCGTCCTGCTTGAAGGTGGTTTCGACGGGCTTGGTTTTGCCTTTTCCGTTTGGCGCGGGCGTATTTGTAACGGTTACGGGAACGATCTCGTCGTCGAATTTTCCGGACTGCGATTGCGGCGAGGGCCTTCTGGTGGGTTTCGAAGGAGAACTGGTCCATCTGTTCGCGGGAGATGCCGTAGTGCTTCGCGACGCGCTCTGCGGTGAGGCCCATCGACATGTAGGAGCCGGGGTAGTTGTCGACCAGCCACGGGTTGACGGAGATCTTGTTGCCGCCGAAGGGCACGTAGGACATGCTCTCGGTGCCGCCGGCGACGATGGCGTCGGCGCTGCCGCCACGAATGCGGTCGGCTGCAAGTGCGATGGACTGCAGGCCTGAGGCGCAGTAGCGGTTGATGGTCATGGCGGAGGTGGTGACGGGGAGACCGGCGCGGAAGCTGGCGACGCGGGCGACGTTCATTCCCTGCTCGGCTTCGGGCATGGCGCAGCCGAGGATGACGTCTTCGATCTCGGAGTGGTCGAGTTGCGGGATGCGGGCGAGCGCTCCGTTGATGGCGACGGCGGCGAGATCGTCGGGGCGCGTGGTGCGGAGGGTTCCGCGCGGGGCTTTGCCGACTGGCGGTGCGGACTGCGGAGGCGATGATGACTTCTTTCATAAGATCCTCGTTGATTCAAGCAAACCGCAGGTCCTTCGACTTCGCTGCGCTTCGCTCAGGATGACACGGTTTTAGGAGGTTCGATTGATTCACCTCGCGTTAGTTGCGTAGTGGCTTGCCGGTTTTTAGGGTGAAGGCGATGCGCTCCTGGGTTTTCTTTTCGCCGCAGAGGGAGAGGAAGGCTTCGCGCTCGAGGTCGAGGAGATATTGTTCGCTGACGAGCGTGCCTGGGTTGACCTTGCCTCCGCGAGGATGTAGGCGGCCCAGTTGGCGACCTTGGCGTCGTGGTCGGAGATGTACTGGCCTTCGCGCATGGTCCATACGGCTAGTTTGAGCGTGGCGAGGACGGATTCGCCGGGTGCGGGAATGTCGGTGCGCGGGATGGGTGCGGCGTAGCCGGCGTCGGCGAGTGCGCGGGCGCGAAGCTTGGCGTCGGTGAGGAGGCGGTCGCGGTTCATGGTGATGTTGTCGGAGGCGCGCAGGAAGCCGAGGCTGCGGGCTTCGGCGGCGGAGGTGGAGACGGTGGCCTTGGCGATGGTCTCGAAGTTCTTCTTGATGGCCTCGAAGATTTCGACGCTTTCGCCGCGCGCGTCGGGACGGATGCTGGAGCCGGCTTCGATGCTGCGCAGGACGCATCTCCTTGCAGCCGCCGCCGCCGGGGATGAGGCCGA
Organism: uncultured Acidobacteriaceae bacterium; assembly: GCA_963841335.1. Taxonomy (GTDB): domain Bacteria; phylum Acidobacteriota; class Terriglobia; order Terriglobales; family Acidobacteriaceae; genus Edaphobacter. The sequence continues at coordinate 1,915,409 of CAWJCF010000002.1, forward strand.
CTCCGGCTTCGACGAGGCCCATGTAGAGTTCGGCGTGGGGCTGGCGTGCGGCGGCGTGGAGGGAGATCTCGACTGCCGCCGCCGAGACACATCCCGTAGGGCGCGACCACGACTGGGCGCGGGCAGAACTTGATGGCTTGCGTCATGTTCTGGAAGGTGTTTACGGCCATCTCGACCTCGTCCCACTCCTGCTCCTGGACGGCGAGGAGGAGCTGCATGAGGTTGGCGCCTACGGAGAAGTTCGTCGAGTCGCCGGTGATGACGAAGGCCTCGAAGTTGTTGACGATGTCGCTTGAGGGCTTGAGCGTCTGGGTGATGAGGCGTGACGATGTCGTCGCCGAGGGCGTTCATCTTGGAGTGCAGCTCGATGGCCGCGACGCCGTCGCCGAGGTCGATGACGGAGGCGCCGGGGTTTTTCTTTACGACGCCTTTGGCCTTCTTGATGACGGCGAGCGAGGTGACGCCTTCGGGGGTGATGACGGGTTTGTAGTCGCCGGCGACGGGATCGAAGAAGAGACGGCCGGAGGGGACTGATGGCGTCGTCTTTGTACCAGGTGGGGTTGGCTTCGCCGTACTTGTCGGCGTAGGCGAGGAGCTTTTCGACGTTAGCTGCGATGGGGGCTCCGGCGGCGCGCATCTTTTCCGTGGTGGTGCGGACGCCGGCGGCGTCGAACATCTCGAACGGGCCGAGCTCCCAGTTGAAGCCGGTCTTCATGGCCGTGATCGATCTCGACGATGTTGTCGGCGATTTCGGGGACGCGGTTGGCGCTGTAGGTGAAGAGCTCGGTGAGGAAGCGGCCAGTAGAAGGCGGCGGCTTTGTCCTTCGCGGGGTCGCCGTGGAGAAGCTGCGCGATGCGCGTAGGCGTGTGCTCGACGTTCTTCGCCATCTCGATGCGCGGGAAATTTGGGGCGCAGGCTGGGCTTGTAGTCGAGCGTCTGCCAGTCGAGAACGTGGCGCAGATCGCGGCCTTCGGCGTCCTTGCCTTCTTTTTTGTAGAAGCCCTGCTTGGCCTTGTCGCCGAGCCATTTGCTTCTCGAGCATCATGCCGATGAATGGCGGCATGCCGACATCTGCGCGCTCGTCGCCGATCTTCGCGGCCTGTGCGGCGAAGTTTTTTGCTACGTGCGCCATGACGTCGACGCCGACCATATCGCCGAGGCGGAAGGTGCCGGTCTTCGGCCAGCCTAGCGGCGTGCCGGTGAGGGTGTCGACCTCTTCGATGGTGAGGCTCTGCGCTTGCATGAGGCGGATGGCGTTGCATCATGGAAAAAGTGCCGATGCGGTTGGCGATGAAGTTGGGCGTGTCGTGCGCGTGGACGATGGCTTTGCCGAGGCGGAGGTCGCAGAGGTGTGCGATGGCTGCGATGTCTGCGGGGTCGGAGTCGGGCGTGGGGATGACTTCGAGCAGCCGCATGTAGCGCGGGGGATTGAAGAAGTGCGTGCCGAACCAGTGGCGGCGCAGCTGCATCGGGCATGCCTTCGACGATCTCGTGGATGGGAAGGCCGCTGGTGTTGCTGGTGATGATGGAGTCGGCGCGGCGATGTTGCTGCGACCTTGTCGAGGAGAGCGCGCTTGATCTCCATGTTCTCGGCGACGACTTCGATGATCCAGTCGCAGTCGGCGATGAGCGCGAGGTCGTCGTCGAAGTTGCCGATGGTGAGGAGGCGGGCGTTGTCGGGGGAGTAGAACGCCGCTGGCTTGGATTTTTTGAGGCCATCGAGCGCGGCGAGGACGATCTTGTTGCGCTCGGGCTTAGGCGCGGAGGCGTCGGTGCCGGGAGGAACGATGTCGAGCATGACGACGGGAATTCCGGCGTTGGTGAGGTGGGCGGCGATGCGCGAACCCATGGTGCCTGCTCCGAGGACCGCTACTTTATTGATCTGCCTGGATATTGCTTTCGTGGGTGTGGATGGCGCTTCTGGGGTGGTGCTGGGGGGCATGTTGCAGGCTCCGGCGGGCAATATTCCCGAACGATGCGAAGCATACTGAATGACCATTCATTTCGTCAAGTAAACCGTTCGTCAATTCGGTAAATGCCTGATTTCAAGGATGCGCAAGGAGGGACCGCGTCGCCCTTGGGTATGATGTCGGAAGCGAAATTTCTACGAACTTTTGGAGCGTGCAGACGATGTCGATGGCGACGCGGCGTGAGTTTTTTGGACTGGCGGCGGGGGCTGCCGGCTTCTTTTCTTTGGATCACGCGCGGGCGCAAACTCCGTCTGCTTACGATCTGGTTGCTGCGACGGATCGTGGGCGGATTCTCGAGGCGGCAAACCGCTATCTGTCGGAGCAGCCCGTCACGGTGACTGCTTCGCACAGCCCTCGCAGCCAGGGCGGCGTGCATGACTACTTTTCTGAAGGCGACTACTGGTGGCCTGACGAGAAGAATCCCGATGGGCCGTACATTCGGCGCGATGGTTTCAGCAATCCCGCGAACTTCGACGATCACCGCAAAGCGATGGTGCGGATGAGCCTCATTGTTCCGGCGCTGGCCGCGGCGTGGGAGCTGACCGGTGAGAAAAAATACGCCGAGCACGCCAGCGAACATCTCAACGCATGGTTCGTCGACGCGAAGACGAAGATGAACCCTAACCTGGAGTATGCGCAGGCCATCTTTCATCTGAACAAAGGGCGCGGCACGGGCATCATCGATACGCTGCACCTGGTCGAGCCGGCGCGTGCGGCGACGGTTCTCACTCAGGGCGGAGTGCTCAAAGGCTCTGATGATGTGAAGAGCTGGTTCGCGGAGTATCTGGAGTGGATGCGCAACTCAAAGAACGGGCAGGAGGAGCGTGATGCGAAGAATAATCACGGCACCTGCTGGGTTCTGCAGGCGGCCGAGTTTGCGCGCTTCACCAACAACAACGATGTGATGGCGCGGTGCCGGGAGCGGTTCAAGTCGACCATTGTTCCCGATCAGGTTGCGCAGGACGGGAGCCTTCCGCTGGAACTCGCGCGCACCAAGCCCTACAGCTACTGCCTCTTCGATCTTGATGTGCTGAGTACGATCTGCCAGTCGCTTTCGACGCCGCAGGACGATCTCTGGACCTTCACCACGAAGGACGGGCGCGCGATGCGCAAGGTTGTGGCGTTTATGTATGCGTTTATTAAAGACAAGAGCAAGTGGCCTTATAAGCACGACGTCGAGCACTGGGACGACTTCCCCAACCGTCAGCCGACCCTTGTCTTCGCCGGCGTTGCGTATGGGAATGAGGACTACATCACTACCTGGAAGACGCTCAACGCCGACCCTACCGTGCCTGAGGTCATCCGCAACTTCCCCATTCGCCAGCCGCTGCTGTGGATGGAGAAGCCGCAGACGCGCAAGAAAGGTTAGTGCTTGCCTTCGGCGAGGCGGTGCATCTCTGAACCTGCGAGCAGGAAGCCGCCGACGCCGTAGACGTAGCTCGCTGATGGTTTGAACTTGCCCGGTTGGCCGTCGATGGGCTGAATGGAACCGAGTCGTCCGTCGGCATAAACATGCTGGAGCATGCCCTTCCATGACTTTTCAACGACAGGCAGATAATCCTTGCGGTCGAGGATTTTTTCGTTAATCCCGTAGGCGATGCCGAAGGTAAAGAACGCGGAGCCGGAGACCTCCGGGAGATCGTACGAATCGGGATCTAGCAGACCTGACCGCCAGAGTCCGTCTGCGCTCTGAATCGACTTGATCTCGGCGGCCATTTCTTTGAACTGCGCGATGTACTTCGGCCGTGAGGGGTAGTCCTTCGGCATGATCCGCAACACGTTCACCAGCGCTCCCATCACCCAGCCGTTGCCGCGCGACCAGAAGATCGGCTTGCCGTTGGTCTGCTTCTGGGTGAAGTAGCGGCTGTCGCGGAAGTAGAGATGATATTCGGGGTTGTAGAGGCTCGCTGACGTCTGCCACCATTCGTGGTCCATGTAGTCGAGATACTTCTTGTCATGCGTGATCTCGTACATCCGCAGCAGGACAGGCGGAGACATGAACAGCGCGTCGCACCACCACCATAGAAGCTTGTCGGGATCGTCGGGACGCACGATCAGCTTGTCCATGATGGCCTTGGTGTCGGCCAGGCGAACGGGCTGGCGGTTCTCCATGTAGAGATCCAGGTACGCCTGCCCAAACGCCTGGTCGTCCGCGTGGGGGAAGCGGTCGTTCAGGAGGGTCCAGTTGGATCGCTCCGCAAAGTGCAGCACTGCGTCGTGATACTTCGCGTCACCTGTTGTCTTCGAGGCAGCGAGCAGGCCGTCATAGAGCGCGGCGAAGGTCCACTGCTTATTGAAGTTCGGTTCGGCCACGGCAACCTGCCAGTCGGCTACCTTCTTCATCACAGCGTCGATGTCTTTCGGCTTCAACTCCGCGGAGAGGCCGGTCGCCAGCGGGCCGGGATCGTCGGGCGCATCACCGACATGTGCCCGCTCCACCGAAGCGGCAGATTGAGCCGTTACACCTGGGGCCGGGGCGGTTTGTGCCACGGCGCCCACACAACCGGCTGCAAGCACGGCACCAAGAGTGACGCCGCGCAGCACCATCGGCGTCCAGCCAGACGATGCGGGCAAACCTTCGCTCAGAGATCGGGGAGAGAACAGAGAATTTTTCACAAGTATCCTTCTATGGGTTAGATCAGGCTTCCATTCATCACCAACGCAACGGCGCTGCGAAGGCGTGCGGTATTGCCTTCAAAGGAGGGCCGCAGTCTCGGCTCCTTCGAAAGCGCATTTTGTTTCAGCTCGGCTTCCACGATCGGCCCGAACATATGCCATGCATTCGTTATATCGCCGACGATAACGATCTCACTCGGAGCCAGCGCAGACGCTATCATGCGCAGGCCGCGTCCAAGGAATGACGACATCTTTTCAAGCGCCTTGATTGCGTGCGCATCATCCGCCTGCGCCATCTTGACCAGGGCAGCAAAACTTGCCGGCGCGTGGTTCCCACTGAGTTCCTCGTAGTAACGGAGCCCTGCGCGGTTCGAGGCCATTGTCTCCCAGCAGCCTTTGCCGCCGCAGCCGCATACCGGGCCATTTGTCTCCATCTGGACGTGGCCGAACTCGCCGGCCATCCCGGTCGCTCCACGCAGAAGCTGTCCGTTGGCGAAGATTCCCGTCCCAATGCCCTCCGACACGTTGACCACCACCAGATCGTGCAGGCCGTCGCTGTCGCCGAACCAGACCTCGCTCAGCGCGCAGGCATTGGCAACGTTATCCATCTCTACATCGAGTCCGGTAGCGCGATGAATGCGCGATTTGATGCTGGAGACCGGCCACTTCAGGTTCGGCGCGAAGATCAGCTTCTCGAGACGCGGATCGGCACGGCCCGGCACGCTGATACCGATGCCGTCGAATGATTTGTCACTATGCGCCTCCATCAGTTTGCGAATGGCGTTGATGATCGCCTGGATCGCCTTGTTCGGATCGGCGGGGAGCGGGACGACATTCTGCGCGACGATCTTGCCGCCGAGGTCGGTCACCGCTACGGTCGTCTGCGCGGGATGAATGTCGAGGGCAATCACGGCGCGCTGATGATTCAGCTCGAGGAACGTCGGCCTGCGTCCGCGAGGCGGCCTTCCCGTCGATCCCTCGAGAATCCATTTCTCTTTGATCAGGTCTTCGACGATGAGCGAAACCGTGCTTCGCTGCAGACCGGAAACGCGCGCCAGGTCCGCCCGCGATAGTGGCTGGCGTGTCCTCACCAGGTTGAAGACCAGGTTCCGGTTTATCTGCCGAGGCGTCTTGTTCGATGCGCTCTGCCGGCGCGTAAACGTAAACCTCGAGGGTTGCGAATTCATCTTTGGCTTTCCCGTCTCACAAAATCACTGCAATGCGGCTTCACGATACGTGATGTTTCCATCAACCGGGCAACTCGCTATCGATGGAATAACGTTTTACGTAGGCAACTTTCTTGACATCTTTTTTATTGACGAGTCTTTATATCACTGGAGTCGGGTATTTTGTCTATACTCTGAATTATTGCCACAGCACCAGGCTCGGTGCAGGCGGATTTCTACCCACTCAAATGGCAAGTGTCTAATGAAATAGGAGCGCTGTGACGACCACCTACTCCCGGCGAAGTTTCCTGCAGACGGGCGCTATAACCTTCGCCGCTTCCCTACTTCCCTCTTCCTCCCTCTACGCATCCGTCGCTGGCCTCTCTGCCGATCAGTCGGCTACGAACGCCCGCCGACTCTCCACGGGGTGGGAGTATGTGCAGGCCACACTTAGCGGCCCGTGGGAGGCATGGCATAGCGAAGAGATCGCGGTCTGGCAAAAAGTCGCTATGCCACACTGCTTCAACGCTTACGACGGCTGCGATCCCGACACCCCCTGCTACCGCGGCAACGGGTGGTACCGAACCTACGTGCCCATTGCTAACCCCTTCCCCAACGGCCGCAGCCTGCTTCACTTCGAAGGCGCCGGTCAGACCACTACCGTCTACGTAGGAGAAAAGCTCGCAGGCAAACACGTCGGCGGTTATGACGAGTTCGTCTTCGACATCACCGACGTTTTGCCTTCCGCCACAACCGCATCCGCAGCCGCGGATACCACTGCATCCTCCAGCTCCAAGACGAAGAAGCCCGACGGCGTTCCCATCGCGATCCTCTGCGATAACTCGCGCGATCTCGAGCGCATGCCCTCCGACTTCAGCGACTTCACGCTCTACGGAGGCCTCTACCGGCACGTCAACCTCGTGTACGTGCCTGGGGTTTCGTTCGAGACCGTACACATCCGCACGGATCTTCCGACGTCCACCAGTCCCGCGAAGATCACCGTCAGCGCCACTCTCTACAATCCCGCCATTGCGGCCGACTCGCTCAACATCTCGGTAGACATCACTGACTCAAAGGGCGTTGCCGTCCATCACTCGCAGCACACGCTGAAACCGTGGCGAGGCGCAACCGACATCACTACCCTCACCGTCGACAAACCGCATCTCTGGAGCCCTGCCGAGCCACATCTCTATCAGTGCCGCGTTACGCTCCAGCCAGGAACCGCTGATGAGACGGTTTCGCAGGAGAACTTCGGCATTCGCCGCACCGAGTGGGTGCAGCACGGCCCGTTCAAGCTGAACGGCGAACGGCTGCTGCTGCGCGGAACCTCCCGCCACGAAGACCACGCTGGCTACGCCGCCGCGATGCCCGACGATCTCCTCGATCAGGAGATGCAGCTCATGAAAGACATGGGCGTCAACTTCATCCGCCTCGCGCACTATCAGCAGTCGCGCCGAGTGCTCGACCTCTGCGACCGCCTCGGCATTCTCGTCTGGGAGGAGATTCCGTGGTGTCGCGCCGGTGTCGGCGACGATGTGTTTCAGGAGATGGGGCGGCGCACGCTGCGCAACATGATCGCGCAACACTACAACCATCCCAGTGTGCTGCTCTGGGGCCTTGGCAACGAGGACGACTGGCCCACCGAATATCCGAGCATCGACCAACAGGCCATCCGCGGCTATCTCTCCGAACTCAACACTCTGTCGCACGAACTCGACCCCTCGCGCTTCACCAGCATCCGCCGTTGCGACTTTGCCCGCGACATTCCGGACGTCTACTCGCCATCGATTTGGGCGGGTTGGTATAGCGGGACCTACCTCGAATATCAGAAGTCGCTCGAGACTCAGCGCGACCGCGTCAACCATATGTTTCACGCCGAGTGGGGCGCGGACAGCCACGCCGGACGCCACTCCGAAAATCCCGACAAAGCGCTCGCCGCCATCGCCACCGGTCAGGGAACCGATGAACGTGGACTTGCCTACCTGAACACCGGCGGACCTGCGCGCGTCTCTCGCGACGGCGACTGGTCGGAGACCTACGCGTGCAATCTCTTTGACTGGCACTTGAAGGTGCAGGAGACGCTTCCGTGGTTCACCGGCTCCGCTCAGTGGATATTCAAGGACTTCACGACCCCGCTGCGCGTTGAAAACCCCGTTCCGCGCGTCAACCAGAAGGGTCTTCTCACGCGCGAGATGCAGAAGAAGGAGGCCTACTACGTCTTCCAGTCCTACTGGGCTGAGGCTCCGATGGTCCACATCTACGGCCATACTTGGCCGATCCGCTGGGGGGCTGAGGGCGAGCAGAAGATGGTGAAGGTCTACTCGAATTGCGATACTGCCGAGCTTTTTCTGAACGGCAAAAGCCTCGGCACAAAGAAACGCAACAGTCAGGATTTTCCGGCTGCGGGACTTCGCTGGATGCCCCCCTTTGTAACTGGAAAAAATACGCTGCGCGTTGTGGCGACGAAAAACGGCAAGACCGCTGGCGATGAAATCTCCTTCGTCTATCAGACGGAGACCTGGGGCGCTCCCGCTGAGTTGAAGATCGCGGAAAAATCCCGCAGCACGGTCGATGGCAAACCAATGGTCACCGTTGAAGCAAAGCTCTACGATGCGAAGGGCGTACTTTGTCTCGATGCGAAGAATCGCGTTCGCTTCACCATCGCGGGCGAAGGCACGATGATTGACAACCGCGGAACCCCTACGGGTTCACGCGTCGTCGAGCTCTACAACGGCCGCGCCGAAATCTCTTTGTTGACCAATAACGGCAGTGTTGTGGTCGGTGTCGCTGCGGAAAAACTGAGGCCGGCCTTCGTCACCATCGCCTGATCGAACCGGCGTGCTAGCCTTGAACCACAGTGACTTACCTAGAGCAATCGCTGGAAAAACTGAAGGAGTTTGAGGGCTCGGTGCCCTGGATGTACCGCGACACCGTGGGCAAAGTCACAGTAGGCGTTGGTCTGATGCTTCCCGACGCGATCGCGGCACAGGCGCTTCCCTTTCTTCTGAACGGACGCTCCGCGACCCCTGACGAAATCGCCGCCGAATATAGTCGCGTTGACGCGATGACCATGGGCAAGGCCGCTGCGTTTTACAAAATTTCCACCTCGCTCGAAGTGACCCAGCAGACAATCGACGCCAAGCTTCTCTCCGGCCTTCAGGGCTTCGAGGCCGACCTCCGCGCCGAGTTTCCCGCTTACGACAGCTTCCCCGACGCGATAAAACTCGCCCTGCTCGACATGATCTACAACCTCGGCCCCGCAGGCCTCTTTCATGGCTTCCCTCACCTCGTCGCCGCCGTCAAAGCCGGCAACTGGGAGCAAGCCGCCGAGCACTGCAGCCGCCGCGGCCCCGCACCCGCCCGCAACAACTGGACGAAACAGCAGTTCCTCAGCATCGTCGGCAACGTGAAGGCCGAGGCCGAAACTTGGATGACACGAATCTGGTCCCGCATACGTCCTATATTCAGCAAGCCATTTGGCCCACCCCAATAGGCCCCGGCTCGTCATTTCGATATAGTTGGACTTTTGGGCGCAAACTCTCTGGAGGACAGCTCTGGTGCAAGTAAGAAATAGAATCGCCGCACTCGCATTGTGCGCAATCACCTTTCTCGGCACAGCAAACGCGCAGGATCTCGCAAGCTTTGAAAAGCGCACCACGGTCAAAGTCTTGCCCAACGGCCTGACCCTCATGGTCCTTGAGCGCCCCGAAGCCCCCGTCTTCAGCTTCTACACCCTCGTCGACGCCGGTTCCGCCGATGATCCGCAAGGCGCCAGTGGCCTCGCGCACATGTTCGAGCACATGGCCTTCAAGGGCTCTACTGAGATCGGCACCACGAACTATGCCGCCGAAAAGGTGGCTCTCGCCAAAGTCGAAGCCACCTACGCCGCCTACGACGCCGAGTACCGCAAGCGCGTCGGCCGCGATCCCGCCAAACTCGAGCAGCTTCACAAAGCCTTTGAAGATGCCCAGGCCGAAGCGCAAAAGTTCGTCATCCCCAACCAGTTCTCGCTGATCGCCGAAGAGAACGGGGCTGTCGGCATCAACGCGTCCACCGAAGAAGACTCGACGCAATACTTCTGGTCAATGCCCTCCAACCGCCTCGAACTCTGGGCTTATCTTGAGAGCCAGCGCATCGGCCATCCCGTCGAGCGCGAGTTCTACAAGGAGCGCAACGTTGTGCAGGAAGAGCGGCGTATGCGGGTCGACTCCGCGCCCATCGGCCGCATGGTCGAGCAGTTCCTCGCCACCGCTTACGTCGCGCACCCCTACCGTCGCCCCGGCGTCGGTTGGGAGAGCGAGATCAGCCAGGTCTCCGCCACCGAGGCCACCGAGTTTCACGAGAAGTACTACGTTCCGTCCAATATCGTCATCGCCGTCGTCGGCGACCTCAAAGCCGCCGACGCCATGCCCATCCTCGAGAAATATTTTTCGCCGATTCCCGCCGGCCCCAAGCCCGAACCCATGACCACGGTCGAGCCCCCGCAGGTCGCTGAAAAATTCGTCACGATCCGAGAGGCCACGCAGCCCTTCTACATCGAGGGCTACCATCGCCCCGACTACCGCGACCCGGACGATTCGGTCTACGACGCCATCGGGCGACATCTTCTCCAACGGCCGCACCGCGCGCCTCTACCGCTCTCTCGTTCGCGACCAGCAGATCGCCGCCGAGGCCCAGGGCTTCAGCGGATTCCCCGGCCAAAAGTATCCGGGCCTCTTCGCCGTCTATGCCGTCCCCCTTCCCGGTCACACACCCGACGAGATGCGCACTTCCATCCACAAAGAACTCGACCGCCTCAGAAGCGAAGACGTCTCCGACGACGAGCTCCAGCGCTTCAAAACCCGCGCCCGTGCCGATCTCCTCCGCGGCCTCGGCAACAATGAAGGCCTGGCTCATCAGCTTGCCGAATACCAGACCCGCTTCGGCGACTGGCGCGAGCTCTTCCGCCAGCTCGACAAGATCGACGCCGTCAACAAAGCTGACATCCGCCGCGTAGCCAACAAGATCTTCACCGACAGCAACCGCACTAGCGCGCGCATCGACTTCGTCCCGCCGCAACGACAAGCTCCACCCGCCGCCACACCCCAACAGCCTGCCGCGTCGGACGACGGAGGTGCAAAATGAAAGGACCTTCGACGATGCGCCTCGCAGTTCTCGCCTTAGCGGCCTGCACCACTTTCAGCGCCTTCGCGCAAACCGCTGCACCGACCGCACAGCCGTGGACGCAGATCCCCATCCCACCGCTCCACGCCTTCAAGCCCGAGCAGCCTAAGCGCATCGAGCTCGCTAACGGCCTCGTGATCTTCCTCCAGGAAGACCACGAGCTTCCGTTCATCAGCGGCACCATCCTTATTCGCGGAGGCAGCCGCGACGAGCCCGCTGCCAAAACTGGCCTCGTGTCCCTCTACGGCGACACCTGGCGCACGAGCGGCACCGCGACCATCGACGGCGACAAGCTCGACGATGTGCTCGAAGACAAAGCCGCCTCCATCGAAAGCTCCGGCGGCGCAGCCACCACCTCCATGAACTGGTCCAGCCTTAAGGGCGACTTCGATTCCGTCTTCGGCCAAACCACGGACTTGCTTCTCCATCCCACCTTCAAAACCGACAAGCTCGAGCTCGCCAAAGGGCAGGCCGAAACCGCCATCTCGCGCCGTAACGACGACGCCGCCGGCATCGCCAACCGCGAGGCCGTCAAGCTGGCCTATGGCGCCAACAGCCCCTACGCGCGCCAGCCCGAGTACGCCACCGTCGACTCAGTCACCCTCGACGATCTTAACGCGTGGCACAAAAAGACTGTGGCCCCCAACAACATCATCGTTGCCGTATCCGGAGACTTCGACTCCGCCGTCATGGAGAAAAAGCTCCGCGCTGCCTTCGAATCTCTTCCGAAGGGCGAAAAGTTCCAATCCGTCAAAGCCACCTTCACGGCACCAGCCGCGACCGTGAACTTCGTCGAAAAATCCGATGTCAACCAGTCCAACGTCGTCATCGTCGGCCTCGGCACCGAGCGGTCGAACCCTGACTACTACGCCCTCAGCGTGATGAACGAGATCTTCTCCGGCGGCTTTGGATCACGAGTCGTCCAGAACGTCCGCACTAAACTCGGCCTCGCTTATTCCGTCGGCGGAAGTTTCGGCGCGTCCTACGACCACCCCGGCGTCTTCTATGTCCAGGCCGCGACCAAGAGCCCCACCACCGTTCCTGCCACGGAGGCACTGCTCGCCGAGATAAACCGCCTCAAAACCGAGCCGCCTACACCCGAAGAGTTGGCCAAAGCCAAAGACCAGGTTCTCAACTCCTTCATCTTCCACTACGACTCGCCCGACAAGGTCCTTAACGAGCAGGTCGTGCTCGCGTTCTACGGCTACCCGCCCGACTTCCTCGAGAAGTACAAATCCGGCATTGAAAAGGTCACGGCAGCAGACGTCTCTCGCGTTGCCAACAAATATATCGACACTTCAAAACTAGCCATCGTCGTCGTCGGCAACGAGTCCGAGATCAAGCCCGCACTTACAGGCCTCGGCAAAGTCACTCCCGTCGACATCACCATCCCACCACCGCCCGGCAAACCCGCGGAGTAGCGACCAGCTACTGCCGCGCCGGTTCGGCAGCCTCTTTGAGATACCCGGCGCTCAACGTGCCTTTGATCTTCGCGATCGGCAGCAGCGTCGGATAGAACTGCACAAACGTAGTGTCCACGGCTGCGTGTGCGCTATGGCAGCTATAGCAGCTTGCCGTGGTCGGAATCATCTTTGCAGTTTTGCTGTCGTCAAAACCGAAGAACGCCCAGTTGCCCGTGAATCGCGAGTCCTTCACGTGCACCTCAAGCCCCATAATCTCCCCGCTCTGAAAATTTCCCTTCTGATTGATCGACCCTCTGCCCTCGGCGCGTCGAACCTCGAGCGCAAACATCGTCTTGTCCGGCCACGTGCCCGTCTTCAAAAAGACCTGGTATGCCTCCGGGTTGACGAACACGTTGTCGAACATGTGGTGGTCCATATCTGCGCTGGCGGGGTTATAGCTCATATCAAAACCCGTGCTCAGATAAACCCACTCCCGGTAATGCTCCGGCAGCTTCATCTGGCCATCGCTCGTATACTCCGGAACATTGCCCGCAGGCGGAGCCGCGAACTCGCGCAGTAGGTTCGAAGAGACGAGAATTCCAACACCAAGCACGCCGGTAATCATTTTGCTGATCATGAACGTCAGTATGCCCGCACAGACGCTGACTGACCAGACCGTCCGCTGCATCTAACCGGCGATTCGCTGCATTTTTCGCCATCGGCCCGAGCCGTAGAATACGATTCTCCCTATGGACACCGCCCGCACCCGCGATCAATCCCTACCCTGGTTCTGGATCGCAGCCATTTGGTCAGGAGTCGGCCTGTTCGATGCAGCGCAGACTACCTTCGTCATGCGATCCGAAGGCATGCACCATGCCTGGGCCCGGCTCTTCTTCACTCAGTACATCGAATGGCTGCCCTGGGCGCTGGCTACGCCGTTCATTCTTCGTCTCGGCCGCCGCTATCCTCCCGTGCAGTTACGGCCGCTCTCCACATGGATCCGGCACATCGCTACCTGTATCGTCATGGGCATCATCTTCGCTGCCTGGAGCACCGTCCTCCAAAAGACACTGAACCCATTTGCCGAACCGTCAGGTCCAGGAACGTTCCACAATATCTTCCGCAACATCTTTTACAACGGCCTTCTTTCGACCTTCGTGCTCTACGCAACCGTGCTTCTCATCAGCTACCTGCTTGACTCTCGGCAGCGACTCGCCCTTCAACAAACCGAGACCGCAAGGCTCAATGAGCAACTGATGACAGCGCAGCTCAGCGCGCTTCGCAGGCAGATCGAGCCACACTTTCTTTTCAACACGCTGAATTCCGTCTCCGGCCTGGTGCGCGAGAAGAGAAACGACGCAGCCGTCACCATGATCGCCGAACTGAGCGACTTCATGCGCCGCGTGCTCGAAGACTCTAATCGGCAACAGGTGCCCCTGGCAGAGGAGTTGGAGTTCACTCGAAAGTATCTTGACATCCAAAAGGTCCGCTTCGTCGACCGCCTGCAATGCACCGTGAATGTTCCCGGTGAGCTTCTTCCCGCGCAGGTCCCCATGCTCATCCTCCAACCTATCGTCGAAAACGCCATCAAACACGGCATCTCCAAACGCGATCAGGGAGGCGCCATCCGCATCATCGCCTCCCGGTCCGAATGGCATGCTAACGCTCAGTGTCTACAACGACGGACCCGGCTTGTCCGCAAACGGCCAGACACGCTCCGGAATCGGAATCTCGAACATGCGAACCCGCCTCCACAGCCTCTACGGCGACAACTTCACCTTCAACATGCACGACCAGAGCCCCGGCGGGGTCGAAGTCTCCGTCTCCGTTCCCTTCAAGGAGTAGAGCGTGCGCCCGGACGAGCATTCCGCAAAGATAACCGCCCTCGTCGTGGACGACGAGCCGCTGGCGCGAAGCAATCTCACGGTGCTCCTGCGCCTTGACCCAAGCATCGAGATCGTCGGTGAATGCGGCTCCGGTGTCGAGGCGCCCGGAGTCATCCGAAGCGCAAAGCCGCATCTCTTATTCCTCGACGTTCAGATGCCCGAGCGCGACGGCTTCGACGTGCTCGAGCTTCTCGGCAAAGATGCCCCTCCAGCCATCGTCTTCGTCACTGCCTACGATCAGTACGCCCTGCGTGCCTTTGAAGCCGGTGCGCTCGACTATCTGCTGAAACCCTTCGACAATGCCCGATTCGATCTGGCCCTCAACCGCGCCAAACAAAAGATCGCACTCGCCAGAAATATTCCGCTGAAACTCGAGCGCCTCGCCATTAAAAGCTCCGGCGAGGTCTCGTTCCTCAGAATCTCTGAGATCGATTGGATCGAAGCCGCCGACTACTACGCCTGCCTTCACGCCGGACACCGCACCCACATGCTCCGCCGCAGCATCGCAGAGCTGGAACAGGATCTCGACCCATCCAGATTCTGCCGCATCCACCGTTCCACGATCGTCAACCTCGATCGCATCCGTGGCCTCACGCTCAGCGAAGATGGCGACTACGAGGTGCTGCTCGAAGACAAAACCAGACTTCGACTCAGCCGCAGCTACCGTAAGCAACTTCAGAGCCGCATGGGTCTTGTTATTCCTCATGCATGAATCCCAGCCAAGACGATCCAGGACAAACCCAACTCAACTTCTATGCACCTCAATCCCGCTATCGAATCCGAATACCCCGCAATCATCGACCTTATCAATCTCGCCTTTCGTGGCAGCGGCCCCGACGCGAGTTGGAACACCGAAGTTGTTTTCATCGAAGGACAACGCCTCAACGAATCCCTTCTCCGCGAAGAACTCGCCCACAAGCCAAGGGCGCACTTCCTCACCTGCCGCGACGAACCAAACGGTCCGCTGCTTGGGACCGTTTTACTTGATCCGCGGCAGAGTGACGTCTGGTATCTGGGACTCCTTACCGTCCGCCCCGATCAACAAAAAAGGAAGCTGGGCCGCAAGCTGCTGGCCGCCGCAGAAGATTTCGTGAAACAAAACGGTGGACGGCGGATTGAGATGACCGTCGTCAACGTCCGCGATACACTCATCGCCTGGTACCAGCGCAGAGGCTACGCCCTCACCGCAGAAACCCGCCCATTTCCGTATGGTGACGAACGCTTCGGCCGTGCACTCCGCGACGATCTCTACTTTGTTGTACTCAAGAAAGACATCTGATTGCCCGAGCCGTTGATGCGTCTGCGGTGAGTCCATAGCGCGGGCCAATCTCTGTCTCCATTCATGTAAACTTTTCTCACACCCGGAGACATATGCCCCGCCCCTTCCTCGCCACATCCCTCTTCGCCCTTTCGCTTCCACTCGTCGCACAGACCAGCCTGCCTTCAGCAGTCACAGCCGCACAATCCGCCGTCAGCGCCCAATCCATTCGCGCCTACGACAAGTATCTTTCCGACGATCTCCTCGAAGGCCGCTATCCTGGCCAGCGCGGCGGCCAACTCGCCGCAAAGTTCATCGCGAGCCAGTTTGAAAGCTACGGGCTGAAACCTGGCGGCGACAACGGCACTTACTTTCAGCAGGTCGACTTCACCAGCGTCAAGGCTGATCCAGTGAAAACCACCTTCACGTTGCTTCCGAAATCCGGCGCGCCTATCAAGCTCAAGTTCGCCGATGACTTCGTCGTCTTCAACGAGAAGCTCACTCCCTCCGTCGCGCTCAATGCGCCAATTGTCTGGGTCGGCTACGGTATCACTGCCCCCGAGTTTCACTGGGACGACTTCGCCGGCATTGACGTCAAAGGCAAAGTCATCCTCTGCCTCGTCAATGACCCTCCCTCCGACGATCCCGCCTTCTTTGGCGGCAAAGCCCTCACCTACTACGGCCGCTGGACCTATAAGTTCGAGCAGGCCGCCCGCAAAGGAGCCATCGGCGCCCTCATCATTCACCGCACCGACCTCGCCGCCTACGGATGGGACGTCGTTCGCAACTCGAACATCTCTGAAAAGACCTTCCTCGCCCACGATGAAAATCCAGCACTCGAAGCCGCAGCGTGGGTTCAGCTTGATGTAGCCAAACAGATCTTCGCCGCCAGCGGCACCGACTTCGACACCGAGTTCGCCGCCGCGGGCAAGCCGGGTTTCAAGTCGCGCGAGCTTCCGATCAAGCTCGACGCCACCGTCGTCAGCACCGTACGCAGCTTCCAGTCGCCCAACGTCATCGGCATGATCCCCGGCACTGAGAGCGGACGCGACCAGGCGGTGATCTATACCGCCCACTACGACCATCTGGGCATCAAGACCGACGCCAAGCCCGGCGAGGACAACATCTTCAATGGCGCCGGGGACAATGGCACCGGAACCGCCATGATCATGGAGATGGCCCGCGCGTTCACCACCGCCAAGGTGCAGCCGCCGCACTCGATCATCTTTGCCGCAGTCACTGCAGAGGAGCAGGGCCTCCTCGGCTCCGCGTATCTCGCGCAGCATCCTCCCGTGCCCATCGGCCAGCTCAACCTCGATCTGAACTTCGACGAGATCCTTCCCTTCGGCCAGGGCGACCAGTTCCACGCCGGCGGAGCCCAGCGGACCACCTTCTTTCCCACGATCGAAGCCGTCGCCAAACAGTTCGGCTATTCGATCCCCGCTCCGCGACCGGACACCGGCGGAGGCTACTACCGGTCCGATCATTTCTCCTTCGCTCACGCCGGCGTCCCCGCCTTCTCGCTCGGCCAGGGCGGTATCTACAAAGGACACGACGAAGCCTGGTCACGCGCTCAATCCGCCAGCTACGGCAAGAACGACTACCACAACGTCTCCGACAACTTCCACGAGGACTGGGACTTCACCGGCAATGCCACGCTTTGCCGTCTTGGTATCGAATTGGGCTGGCTCTCCATCACCCAGCCACGCATCGAGTGGAACCCCGGCGACGAGTTCGAAGCCGCCCGCAAGGCGGCTCAATAAGAGAGCGCTTGGAATAATCCACAGGGGTCCGCGCACCCTATCGCTTGAAGCACTCGCAGATAGAGTGTGTTTCCACAAAAACCCCTTTATTTCCACAAAAATGGCGCAATTAACGCCCTTGCAATCCAGGCCAGCCGGAGTATCTTTCAACTCAACGGAGGAGAAATCCTCCAGCAGAAGAGAGCAGAAAAGAGACGTCGGAGCGCCGGAAGCGTAACCCGCAAGGGCCGAACAAGGAACTCCCGGAGAATCGGCAAAGGAACTCGCAAGGGAACCGGAGTCGGAACTTCGAAGAGGGGCCGGAGAAGAGACCCGCAAGGGAATCCGAAACGAAACCTCGAAGAGGAACGAAGAAGAGACTCGCAAGGGAATCGGACACGAGCCTCACGCGGCACTCAGGCGACTGGCTGCAGCGGGATGGAACAGGAAAGCTCTTGCAGCGAAAGAATGACGGAGTACGGGAAACGCGGGCTTGCTCGTAGGTCCCGAATAGCTTCGACGTGACGTCAGCTGTGATCTGGAAACCGAACCAGGTCTTCGAAAAATCGGAAAGCAGGGGCGGTCTCTCGAAAGAGAAGCCGCCCCTTTGCTTTGTTGGGCACCTGCCTAACCTGAGCCCTTCGTGCCATCCCCAGCGCCGCGGCCCCGTGAGACCATATCCCTGTATGACCACTCCAGATTTCGCCATCGCCATCATGGCCGCCGGCAAAGGCACGCGGCTCAAGAGCAGGCGCCCCAAGGTCCTCCACGAGATCGGCGGCCGCGCTCTCCTCCTCCACGTCATCGCCGCCGCTAAAACCGTCGTTCCTGCCGACCACATTTTCTGCATCATCGGCCACGAATCCGACCGCGTCCGCGCCGCCGTCGCCTCCACCGGCGTCCAGTTCGTCCTCCAGCCCGAGCAGCGCGGCACCGGCCACGCCATGCAGATGGTCAAGGCCGATTTCGAGCTCTCCGGCGCCGCGCTCCCCAAACATCTCCTCGTCCTCTCGGGGGACGTCCCCCTGATCCGCCCCGAAACCATTGCCGCCGTCCGCGACCTGCACCTCCGCGAGCACGCCGCCATGACCATCCTCACCGCCGTCCCACCCGATCCCACTGGTTACGGCCGCGTCTTACGCGTTAGCGCGAACGCACCGGAAGTCACCGCCATCATCGAACAAAAGTCCCTCAAACCGGATCAACTCGCAACACCAGAGATCAACTCCGGCATCTACTGCTTCGAGACCCATGACCTCTTCGCCAAGCTCGACGCCCTCGACACCAACAACGCTCACGGCGAGTTCTACCTCACCGACGTGGCCGCCATGCTCGTAGCCGAAGGCAAGCGCGTCGTCGCCATCCAGGCCGAGAGCGTCGATGAAGTCCTCGGAGCCAACACCATCGCCGAGATGATGCATCTCGACGCCGCCATGCGCCTCGCCACCGCCCGCCGCCTCATGGCCTCCGGCGTTACCATCTTCCGCCCCGAAACCTGCGTCATTGACTCCGAAGTCACCGTCGGTCCCGACACGGTCATCGAGCCCTACGTCCAGCTCCTCGGCCGCACCACCGTCGGCTCCGACTCACGCATCCGCTCCTACTCTGTCATTCAGAACTCCACCATCGGCAACAACGTCCTCGTCCGCAACGGCTGCATCCTTGATACCGCCGAAGTCGCCGACTCCGCCATCCTCGGCCCCTACGCGCACCTACGCCCCGAGAGCAGGATCGGCGAAGGCGCACACGTAGGCAACTTCGTCGAAACAAAGAAAACGACGATGGGCAAGAACTCAAAAGCCAACCACCTCAACTACCTCGGCGACACCGTCATTGGAGCCAACGTCAACATCGGCGCCGGAGCCATCACCTGCAACTACGACGGCACCCACAAACACCTCACCACCATCGGCGACGGAGCCTTCGTCGGCTCAGACTCCACTCTCGTCGCCCCCATCACGATCGGAGCAGGTTCTTACATCGCAGCAGGCTCAAGCATCACCGAAGATGTCCCCGAGGGCGCACTAGCTCTCGGCCGCGCGCGCCAGGTCACCAAACCCGGTTGGGTAGCCGCAAAAAAATCCACGCAAAGCAAAGACCCCAACAAAGCGTGCTGACCAATCTCTGCTCGCTTTACAACCGAATTCAGCCTCGCATCCATCATCAACCAGCTTGATACCATGGAGACCGATGCCGTCTGCCAAACGGAATAAGAAAAATCCCCATCCTAAACCGAGTGCCTCCACCTCACTGCACCTGGTGCTGGCAATCTGCGCCCTCGCAACGCTCACCCTCATCCCCTACTACAACAGCCTCTCCAACGGTTTCGTCTGGGACGATCACCAACAGATCGTCATGAATCCCGCGCTCCGACCCACCGCGCCCCTGGGCCAAATCTTCTCCTCCGACATCCGCTTCGCCCATCAAGACTCCGGCGTTCAAAACCAAACCTATCGTCCGCTTCAGATGCTCACCTATCGCATCGTCGCCGGCACCTTCGGGCTCAGTCCTGCGCCCTTTCATCTGTGTAGTCTCCTTCTCGCGATCGGCTGTGTCTTCGCAGCCTTCGCAGTCTTCCGGCTCCTCACGGGAAACATCTTCTCTGCCTTCGCCGCGGCATCTCTCTTCGCCGTCTATCCTATCCACACCGAAGCGGTCGACTGGATCGCAGCCTCGCCCGATCTCGGCTGCACGCTCTTCTTCCTCATCGCCTTCGCCCTCTTTCTCGCAGCGCGCAAAGCCAAACAAACGCGCCAACCCGACTGGCTCTTCCCTTTTCTCTCCCTCGCGTCCTACTTCCTCTCGCTCCTCTGGAAAGAAACCGCCGCGGTCTTCCCTCTTCTCGTCATCGTCTATGTTCTCGTCGTAGAAAAGAGCAGTCTCCGCGCCGCACTCAAAGCAAGCGCAGCTTACTGGGCTGTTCTCGCGCTCTACCTCATCATCCGCTTTAGCGTACTCGGTGGGATGGCAACAGGAGCCCGCGACTTGGCCCTCAACCCGCTCCAGTTTCTACTCACCACCACGCACCTGATGCTCTCCTACTGGCTCAAGCTGGCATGGCCCTTCCGGCTGAACGCCTACTACGTCTTCTCCCCCATCCGCTCCCTCACCGATTCACGCGCCATCGCGGCCGTCGTCTTCGTCCTCGCCGCCATCGCCGGTCTCGTCTACCTCGTGCGCCGAGCACAACTCGCAGCCTTTGCCGCTCTCTGGGTCATCATCACTCTCCTTCCCGCGCTCGATATCTACGCCGTCGGCCGCAACGTCTTCGCCGAACGCTACCTCTATCTCCCATCCATCGGCTTCTGTCTGCTCCTCACACTCGCTGCGGCGCGCCTCCTCCATCTCGCGCCGGAAAAGCTTCGCAAGCCCGCAGCAATAACGCTTCTCGTCATCGCCCTCACCTCCTTCGCCGTCGCAACCATCCAGCGCAACCCCGACTGGAAAGACGACAAGACCCTCTTTGCTCAGACCCTCAACCAATCGCCTGACGCTCCATTTGTCCGCGTCATGGTCGCTTCCACGCAGAGCGACGAATCCCCCGGCTCCGCAGACGCCGAGCAAAACTACCTGCAGGCAATCTCTCTCGCCAAACAAGAGACTCCGGAGGACAGGCTCGATCTCGTGGCTGCCTACAAGGGCCTGGCCACGCTCTACGCCGACCGCTCAGACAATCAACGAGCCCTCCAGATGCTCGCGAGCGCCAGAGAAATCTCTCCGGCAGACCCGGAGACCGACACCGAACAAGGACTCATCCTCGTCCGCGCAGGCCGTTGGAGCGAAGCCGAGCCGCTTCTCAACCAAGCCGTCGCAGCGCAACCGGAGAATGAAAATGTCCTCTCCACTTTGGGCATCGTCGCCTGGCAGCACGATCACGATCTAAACAAAGCAGTCGAATGGTTCACCAAAGCCCTCGCAGCCCATCCCGACCGGGACGGCTTCAGCGCATCGGTGCACAACAATCTCGGCGGCGTCTATGGCGAACGAAGCGACTACGCCTCAGCGATCGCTCAGTACAAACTGGCGGTCTCCATCTCGCCGCAGGACCCCGAGTACCACTCCAACCTCGCGAACGCACTTGGCGCAGCGGGGTACTATGACGAAGCCCGGTCCGAAGCCGAACTTGCTCTGAGCATCGCCCCAAACTACCGCCCAGCCCAAGCCGTCCTCCAAAATCTCAACAACAAATAATCCCCCACGCAGAAACCGCCGATAGATTCCTAGAGGGCCAACGATGCCACAGGAACGAATCCTCATCGTCGACGACGAAGAAACCGTGCGTACCGTAACCGCCGCGATGCTCGCACATGGCGGCTACTCCACCACCACCACCGAAAGCGCCGAAGAAGCCCTCACGCGGCTTTCGCAGGACCCCGACTACGACCTCGTCCTCTCCGACATCATGATGCCCTCGACCGACGGCCTCACCCTGCTCGACCAGATCACCAGTGACCATCCCGGCCTGCCCGTAGTCATGTTCTCCGCCATCAACGACATTCACGTTGTCACCCACGCTTTCCGTCGCGGCGCCATCGACTACCTCCTCAAACCCTTCGAGCGTGCCGAGTTAGAGAGCATCGTCCTCCGCGCCATCGAGCACGGCCGCTTACGCAAACAGAACACCATCTACCGCCAGAACCTCGAGGCCATCGTCACCTCTCGCACCGGGCGCCTCCGCTCGACCATGCAGGATCTCGAACGCAGCTACGACATCACGCTTGAAGCGATGGGCGATGCCCTCGACCTGCGCGACGAAGAGACCGAGGGCCACTCCCGTCGCGTCACTGCCTACACCATTGCGCTTGCCCAGGCAATGGGCGTCGAAGCCGAAGACCTGCGCACCATGGCTCGTGGAGCCTTCCTCCACGACATCGGCAAGATCGCCACGCCCGATGCCATCCTCCTCAAGCCCGGCAGGCTCACCTCCGAAGAGATGGCCATCATGAAACAGCACTGCGAGCGCGGCTACGAGATGGTCAGCAAGATCCCGTTCCTCCGCGAAGCCGCCGAGATCATCTACGCCCACCAGGAGCGCTTCGATGGCACCGGCTACCCGCGCGGTCTTCGCGGTGAAGAGATTCCGCTCGGCGCCCGCATCTTCGCCATCGCCGACTCGCTCGACGCCATGACCTCCGACCGTCCTTACCGCAGAGCAACCTCGTTCGCCGCCGCTACCGAAGAGATCATTCGCTGCTCCTTCCAGCAATTCGACCCCCAGATCGTCCAGGTCTTCCTCTCGCTGCCGGAACAGACCTGGACCAATCTGCGCGACGAAACCGGAAGGCTCTCCCCTTCTGTTCGCTCGGTCGATCTGTGTCATCCCGCGGTTGCACACGGCAAGCGAGCCAGTTAGCATTCGAACCGAGGTGTTCTTATGTCAGAAGCGTTGACCAAAGCCGAGCTCGACGAAGTGATCCACCGTCACCCAAACTGGAAGTTCGAATCGGGAAAACTCATCCGTGAATGGACATTCAGAGACTTCGTTGAGGCGATGGCCTTCGTCAACCGAGTGGCCACGCTCGCCGAGTCTGTCGGCCACCATCCTGACATCGATATCCGGTACAACCGGGTCCTGCTGGGTCTTGTCACCCACGACGTCGGCGGAATTACCCGCCGCGACGCCACTATGGCAATTCGTATCGAGTCCGAGCTCTCACAGAGCTAACTTTTGTAAAATCTGAAGTCGAGATTAATCAAACTATTGAAAAATAATGGAATACTGGTGATATCTCACTTCCATCGCTCTAGCCAATCATCCCTAAAACCTCGATTTTCTATGATTGAACATATTTTTAGTTTGCCTTCATCCATATTGTGGTATATTTTCATTCAACGGTGAGCGTGAGTCCCTCCCGTGAAAGTTCTTCAGCCCGGCTAGCTCAAAGGCTGATACAAGTTGCGTCACTGGCCTCCCGGCACGAGCAATGCACCGTTCGTGCCGCCTTTTTTTTGCTCATTTGAGGCGAGTTCCCTGAGCGCATGCGACCTGAGTCCAAGTGGTCAACCACCCCGTCACCGCAGAGGGTTTAGGATATCTCCATGAAACGAATCCTCGGATGCCTCGCGTTGGGCCTGGTTACCCTGGCCGCGTCCGCCCAGTGGAGCAATCCCGCCGACGACATTCCGGCCTACAACGCCGCCCCTCCAGTTAAGACCCTGCCAGCCGTCCTGAGCGGCGATCAGCTCAGCGGAATTTACTTCACCCATCAATATCAGGTGGTCGCCTACAAGATGGCCGCGGCAATTCCTGCCGTTCTGCACCAGCAGCCCTGCTATTGCCACTGCGACCGGGCCCTCCGGCACAACAGCCTGCATAGCTGCTTTGAGGGAACGCACGGCGCGACCTGCTCCACCTGCATGAAGGAGACGGTCTACGCCTACCAGCAGACGAAGTTGGGCAAGTCACCCACACAGATTCGAGCCGGAATCGAGCGTGGCGACTGGCAGGCGATCGATCTCGAAAAGGCCGCACTCTAACAATCGTTCGCAGTCACTTAATCCGCGTAAGCCGCGACAGCCTTTCCTTTAGCGGAAAAATATCGCGCCGCGGGATCATGCTGTAACGCCTTCAACCCCGCCACCACGCACTCCGCATTCAACTCCGCGCCCGCCCGGCTGGTGTGGGTATGGGGATCGCCAAAGAGCGGCTCTACCGCGGTCTCTCCAAGCGCGTCGTACCGCCTCGCGATGATCTCGTTCAGGTCGATGAAACCCACGTGTTCCTGCTCCGCCACCTGCTGAGCCCACCCACCATAGTTCGCGGCGTTCCGGACGACCTTGCCATCCTTCCAGGCCTTCCGCGGAATCGGCGAGCAGATAATCGGGATTGCGCCCTTAGCCTTTGCGTCCGCAATGTACTTGCGCAGATACCACCCGTACGTGTGCACGGTCTCGTGAATCTTCAAAATCGGGTTGTCGACCTCTTTCGTCTCGTCCCCAACGCCGTGCAGCGTGCCCCGCGCTCGCGCTGGATCATCCAGCGGTCCATCGTCATTGTGCCCCCACTGAAAGAGGATGACGTCTCCAGGCTTCACCAACGCGAGCGTCTCCGCCCACTCATCTTCCATGATGTACGACCGGCTGCTTCTGCCGCCGATCGCGCGGTTATCCACATTGATCTTGCTCGTATCGAAGAACTCCACCAGCGGCTCACCCCAACCCCACTGTCCGTTCGCTCCATCGGCGTGGCCATTTCGAACTGTGGAGTCACCCACCAAAAACAGCGTCGGGAGCTTCGGATCTGCCGGCGGCTTCAGTCCAATCTTCACGTGGCTGGCCGGGTCGGTCGTCGCTCCCTCCATCGGAACGTTCTTCGGAGGCTCCTGCCCGGCAAGCGCCACGCTAACCAATCCAATCATCAAAAACCAAAGTGGCAACCTCACGACACGATGAGAGGGAACTCTAAAACGGAATAGTTTCGACATTGAAATTGTTTACGCTTTGACTCGACCATACGTCAAGCCCAAGTCGCCGCGTATCCTCAGAGCTATGACCTGGCTCTTCTGGGCGCTTCTCTCCGCACTCTTCGCCGCAGCCACCGCACTGCTCGCCAAAGTCGGCGTCGCCGGCATCGACTCCAACCTTGCCACCGCGATCCGCACCACCGTCATCCTTGTCTTCACCTGGGGAATCGCCATTGGCCTCGAAAAACATCACGGCCTGGCCGAAATCTCCCGCCGCAGCTGGATTTTCCTGGTGCTCTCCGGCATCTGCACCGGCCTCTCCTGGCTCTGCTACTTCCGAGCCCTGCAGATCGGTCCCGCCTCGAGCGTCGCGCCTGTCGACAAACTCAGCGTCGTCATTGTCATCCTCGGCGCATGGCTCTTTCTCGGCGAGCACCTCACCACCGGCAAGATCGTCGGCGGATCTCTCATCACCGTGGGCGCCATCATCATCGCCCTCACATGAGGCGATATAATAGAGACAGTTCTTTGAGTGCCCAATGCATAGTTGGTGCCAGCTCCACATGGGGGCGTCACGGCTTCGACGGGATTGCTTGTGGCAGAGAGGCATGCCGGGGTGTGGACACCCGTAATCGCTCACAAAACCATAAGTGCCGAACCTCAATTCGCGCTTGCTGCTTAATAATTAAGTAGCCGATCGCTCAGGCTTCGCCTACGGGCTTGTACCGATCGTCGCACAGTAGGCTGGTCAAAGCTGTTCCGTCTGGACGGCAATGACGAGATCGATCAGACTGGTCGTCGACGCATCTTCGTCCGTTCTAAGCGTCGATGACGAGACAAAGATGAACCGGAAAAAGCATGAATGCTCTCTGTTGTTAGCTTTTTCGGACGCGGGTTCGACTCCCGCCGCCTCCACCAATTTTTTCCGTTCAGATTTCGCCGCTCGCCCTACCGTTCCCGTGCAGGCAAGTGCCTGCAGTCGGCTCGATACAACCTCGGTTACGCGTTTGCCATCTAAGAGGTATTACTCGAAAATCAGCCAGCCTTTGTCGTTGGTTCCATCGCTCTTAGCTCTCACAAGAGATAGGCCGCGATGTCCTTCGGTCGACAAATCCAGGAGTAACTCTTCGGTAATCTGTCTGTTCTACCAGTCGAAGCATGATTTCTCATCGCCATAATCCGGCAACTGATGGTGCTCCTTGATTTGAGGTTCACGAGTTGATCTTCAATCGTTGACAAAAGTTAATGTCGGACTGGCGACAAAAGAGCTACAATTTCGTTTCAATCTTTCGGGCCCATAGGCAACAAGCGACGGAGCATATGCGTACTTCTTCCTAACTCCGCCACGGCGGTGAACGGCGCGTGATCGATGCTGACTGGACGAGCGACCGAACGATCTTGCAACCACCACTCCTCCCGGACGCAGGTTTATGCGTACGAAAGTAAGCGAAAACGACCGCGGTTCGTAGCGTCATCTGGTTCCCCCGACCGGCTTCTTGCCTATGGGAGGGTTCTATTTCTCAGTCTTCTTTTGTTCGTCCTGATCCGTCCGGCCGTCGCTGGGGAGCCGCCGCCGGTGAAGAACGTACTCATCCTGCACAATTGGGTCACCCTCCCTCCCTCCTGGTCCCTGATGGAATCCACGGTACGAGCTCATGTTCCAGGCCAAATCAACTTCTACACCTCGTCCGTCGAAAATCCGCAATTTGACGAAGAGAGTTATCGTCGGAGCCTCGCCGATACCCTCCGCCGCGGGTACGCCGGCGTCAAGCTGGACCTTGTCGTCGCAGCAAGTTACCCCGTTCTTCAATTCGTGATGCAATACCGCGACGAGATGTTTCCCGGGGTGCCGATCATCTTTACGGATGTCCCGACTCGTCAAGGCCGGAAGCTATGGCCCGATGTCACCGGGGTGATCACCACGATCGGATTACGGGAGACGATCGACCTCGCGCTACATCTTCACCCGGATACAACTTCAATCGCAATCATCACCGGCGTAACAGACTGGGATAAATATTGGCTGGGAGAGGCCCACTCCGAACTTCTCAGTCGTCACGAAAAACTGAAGGAGTTCGATCTCGTCGGGCCCGCTGACCGTCGAATTATAGAAAAAGTTGCGGCACTTCCTCCTCACACTGTGGTTTTTTTCCAACTGAGGCCCAGCGACGATACTCAGCCGGCGATTGACCCCCTAGATATTCTCACTGAGGTCGCGCAGCGCGTGCCAACCTATTCCGCCTGGTCAGGGCTTTCGTTAGGTCATGGCGGCGTCGGTGGAGTGTACCGCGACCTGCCGAAAGACGCTGTGTTGAACGGGGAGGTCGCGGCCCGTGTTTTGTCAGGGGAGTCGCCGGCGAACATCCCAGTCGTTTACGACAGGGATCTTCAGACCCACGTCGACTGGCGGGCGCTGCATCGCTGGCACATCCCGGAATCCGCTTTGCCGTCAGGCGCTGTCGTAGAGTATCGCCACCTGAGCTTCTGGCAGCGCGACCGGAAATACATCCTGCTTACCCTGATCCTGATCGCTGCTGAGACCTTGTTGATTGCGGGCTTAGTGTTGCAGCGAATGCGCAAACGGAAGGCCGAAGCGATCCTGCGCGAGAGCGAAGAGCGCTTCCGCGTCATGGCCGATAGCGCTCCATCGCTTGTCTGGATGTGCGACGAACGAGGCCGTATTACCTACCTGAATGACCGTCGAATCGCGTTTACAGGTCCGGACGAGGGCACAGGGTTTGGCGATAATTGGATCACCTACGTCCATCCCGACGATGTAGAGCGCATGCTGGGCACCCTCTACGAGGCGTTGAAGAAGAAACAGCCATTCTCGCAAGAGTACCGTCTGCGTCGAAGCGATGGAATCTATCGCTGGATGTTCGATGTCGCCTCCCCGCGACTGAACGGCGATGGATCTTTTGGAGGATTCATCGGCTCGGCGATTGACACCACCGATCAGAAGCTTGCCCAGCAGGCGCTTGCGAAGGTAAGCGGTCAACTCATCGAAGCCCAGGAAAAGGAACGCAGCCGCATCGCGAGAGATCTGCACGACGACATCTGCCAGCGTCTTGCACTTCTGTCGATGGAGATTGAGCAGGCAAATCGCAGTTCGAATGGACCTCTTGACGCGACGAAACAAAGCCTGGCCAATATCCGGAAACATTGCTCTGAAATTGCTGGCGATGTTCAATCTTTATCGCACAAGCTTCACTCCTCCACGCTCGACTACCTGGGCGTTGTATCCGCGATAAGGGCCTTCTGCGGCGAGTTCTCCAAACAACACCACGTCACCGTCGAGTTCACGGAAAGACACGTCCCAAAGCATCTGCCGAAAGACATCTCGCTGTGCCTGTTCCGAATCGCCCAGGAGGCTCTCCACAATGCGGTGAAGTACAGCGAAGCCAACCAATTCTCCGTAGCCCTATGGGCCATAGAGGGAGAGATTCAACTCGTCGTGCGGGACGCGGGCGCAGGCTTTGACGTGGAAGAAGCGAGAAGGAATCGAGGATTAGGCCTGGTAAGTATGCAGGAACGCGTCTATCTGGTCCACGGACGCTTCGCCGTCGATTCGGAGCCTGGCAAAGGAACAAGAGTCTTTGCGGCCGTGCCTTTCGTTCCGGAAGAAATCTCTCCAGACGACGAGCCGGGGAACAAGGTTGACAGCGTGCGGCAGATGGCATGAGTCCCACGTAGATTCGTAAACATAAGCCGACTTAATGAGGATGGTCCGCCGCTTGATTCCAACGTGCCAGCAGCGGATAGTAGAAGCTCCTTCTGGCAAGGAGGATCATAGGCCATCAATTTAGGTGAACGAATAGGAGGAAACAACATGGCAACTGTGACGGATGAGGTCCGCAGTAATGATGGGATCAGCGTCGCGACCGTCGACGCAAAGCTCGAGATAGCCGTCATCCCCGTCTCCGATGTCGACCGCGCGAAGGAATTCTATGGAAGGCTCGGATGGCGGCTTGATGCCGACTACGACAACGGTAGCGACTTCCGCGTAGTCCAGTTCACGCCGCCTGGATCCGGATGCTCGGTCATCTTCGGCAAGAACGTCACCGGCGCAGCACCCGGCTCCGCCCAGGGCCTGTACCTGATCGTCTCCGATATCATCGCGGCTCGTAATGAGTTCCTACGTCGCGGCGTCGAGATCGGCGAGGTATTCCACGGCGGCAACGGCGTGTATGCGGGCCCAGACGAGCCTTACCTGTTTGGGCGGATCCGGGTCAGTGGTCCGGATCCCGAGCATCGCAGCTACCGCTCGTTCGCTTCGTTTAGTGATCCTGACGGCAACGGCTGGCTGTTTCAGGAGATCACGACACGGCTTGCTGGGCGTGTCGCCGGCGACACGCATTTTGCTTCGACGAACGATCTGGCGAGCGCGCTACGGCGTGCGGAGGCCGCCCACGGTGAGCACGAGAAACGCACCGGGCAGCACGACGCGAACTGGTCCGACTGGTACGCCGCGTACATGGTCGCGGAGCAGGCCGGCAAAGAGCTGCCGCAATGAACCACGACTCCGACGCGATCGCCTTGCGATGATTGTCGGGGCGGTGCTCGCATATCCGGCGCGCCTCCCGGATAGTCTTCTCGTGGAGCACTTCTTAAAGTGCTTTGCCGAATTACGTTGGTTGTTTAGGAGTAAGTTGATTGCACTCACACATCAGCCAGATCTTTCAGAGCCAACTCGTGCGCGAGACTACTTACTTCTCCTCCCTGCAATATCGTCTACGAGCTACATTTAGTTCACAGGCGACACCATCTTCCCCTCTCCAGTGCGGAATCCGAGAACAGATGGCGAGAAACGCTCGGGCGTTATTTTCGATCCATTACACTCTGCAATAGATCCCCAAACTGCTCTGCGGTAAATACATTGCCTTCGAGGTTGACTGCCAGCTGGCCTTTGCGGTCGATGATGGCGGTGTGTAGGGAGTGGGTGACGAGGCCTTCATCCGTCCAAAAATTCATGCCAAACATGCCGGAGACTCGATGAATTTCGGGGAGGGGGCCGGTGAGAAAGTGCCAGATTGCGGGATTGGCTTTCCAGGTATCGGCGTATCTGGTTAGCGCAGCTCCGTGATCGTGTTCGGGATCGATGGCGATTGTGAGGAGGACGAAATCGCGGCCTGCGCGGTCTTGAAAGCGCTTTTCCACTCGCGCCAGGTTGTTGGAGAGGCGCAGACAGTAGTTGGGATTCGGACAACGCGAGTATCCAAAGGTGAGGGCGACCACTTTGCCTTGAAATTGAGACAGACGAATGGGCTGCGCCGCCTGATCAGTCAGCTGAAAGTCGGGAACGTGCTGGCCGACAGCTACTACGCTTGTTGCTGCAGCGGGGTCGAGCGCATTGTGCAGAGCGGTCAACTGTCCGGCCTGCAACGGTTCTGATTCAAGATTTGCGCTCGACTTAATCTGGATGTTCTCGGCGTAAAACTTCTTTTCGCGTTCCACCATGGTGAAGGTTATCGGTGTTCCGGGCTTAAGGGCGGCTAGAGACTTAGCTTCCTGCACGGTAAATGGCATCTCCATTGCGGCCATGTATCCAGGAATGGCAGCGCAGGAGATTGTTAAGGAGTGGTGGGTGGGGTCTGTCGACACAACGACGCCGGTGGCTGCGTGTTCCTGCGCCGTGAGGAAACCGGCCAGTGCCAGAAGAAAGATCGGGAGCCAGACCAGGCGTTTTTGCATAGACCCTTACTTTTGCGCCGGAACACTCTTGGCGCCGAGACGGACCGGGAGGCGATCCAGCTTCGTATACCCGGTTGCGAACTCCTTGATCAGAATAAACTCGTTCTTCTTGACGTGGGTAAAGTGTTGTCGCGTATTCGTCGCCGGCCACCAAATGTCGAGGCTCGTGATACGCGCGCTGTGACCGAGGCCGATGTGTTGCTCGAGAGGGTTCACGCCGAAGGAGCTCGTGTTGCCGACCCTCCGGTAGATCGACCGCGGCGGGCTGCCGTCATCTTCGACGGTCACCTTGATTTCCGCGCCCAGCGCGCTGCGAGTGCTTTTGACCCCTACGAGGCGGACATTAATCCAGTCATTGCCGTCGCCGGGGTTTTGAAAGACGCGCATGGCATGTTTGTCGGAGAACACGGCGCCGCCGGTCTCGGCAAGAATGTCTTCGTGGCCGGTGCGCTCGAGATCGGCGAACGCGACGCCGTGTCCTTTATGGAGTTCGCCGGTGCCGGAGGAGGCTGTCACGTCGACGAACTGTTTTCCATCGTTGCGGAACAGGACGTGAGGCAGTATGCCGGTAAAGGAAGGCTGGCCCTGGCCGAGGTAGATGTCCAGATAACCGTCGTTGAACACGTCGCCGAAGTTGGAGCCCATCGTCATAAACACTCGGTCGAGTCCGACCTTCGCAGTGACATCTTCGAAGTTTCCATTGTGAAGATTGCGATAGAGCTTGAGCGTCTCGACGTGCGTGGGGAGATGCATGGCGCTGCGCATCACCTCATCGGGCGAGTTGAAATAACTGGTGACAAACAGGTCGGGCCATCCATCGTTGTCGTAGTCGAAGAACCATGTGGCGAAGCTGAACCACGGGGTTTGCACTCCAGCCTGTTTGCCGACTTCGGTGAAGGTGAGGTTGTGATTGTTGTGGTAGAGAAAGTTTTCTCCACTGACATTTGAGACGTAGAAGTCTACAAAGCCGTCGTTGTCGTAGTCCGCGGATGCAACGCCTTTGGTGTACGCGGTGCGGTCTATCCCTGCAGCCTGCGAGATGTCTTCAAAGGTCCCGTCTCCTTTGTTGCGAAAGAGCTGGCTTGGGGAGTTCTCGTTGCCGAGGAAGAGATCGAGATACCCATCGTTGTCGATGTCGGCCCACGCGGCCGTTTGCGAGCGCGAGACCGTTGCATCGAGGCCGCTCGCGGCGGTTACATCGGTGAAGGTCCCGTTGCAGTTATTGCGGAGCAGCGATTTGCGCACGGGAAACTCCCACCCGCCGCGCAGCACAAGGATGTCCATGCAGCCGTCATTGTTGTAATCTGCGGCTACCATATTGAGCCCGCCGAGCTGGTCGCCTAATCCTGCCTGAGCGGCGCGATCGGTGAAGGTGCCGTCGCCGTTGTTGTGGAAGTAGTGCATCGGTTCGCATACATCCATGCTGGAAGTTACGACATCGAGCAAGCCATCGTTATCGAAGTCCTCGACAATCACGCCACCGGCTTCGGAGAAGACATTGAGACCCGCTGCGGGAGCTACATCTTTGAAGAGGCGGGGATCTTGCTTGGATTCAAACGTGGTCTTGGGAATCAGGTACTGAGGCGGAACCTTCGACGGGTACTCGCCCAATGTGAGATAGGCGAGATTGAGCAGCCATTTCACTTCGAGATCATCGGGCTTTGCCTCGAGATACTTTGTGAAATAGCTAATTGCTTTGCGCGAATCGTCCTGCTTTGAATATGGTTTAGGCGGCTGCAGCGGCGGGAAGAGGTCCGAGGTTCCCGGCTGATGATACGTTCCGTTTTCCATCTCGGCCCTGTGCAGATAAAGAGCCCCGACGGTCTCGGCGAGATAGGGAACAGCGCCGGGAACGCTGCGGACCGCGATCTCATACGCAGCCGTTGCCTGCGCAATGGATTCATCCATATCTCCCACGAATGCGTTCAGTTGCGAGAGCGCGCCGTGACCCTGCATGAAGTCCATTGGACTGATGCGCCCCGATAAATCGCCCTTCGCCTGCGCCATCATGGCATTCATGCGCTCGATTGCAATGGCATGGGATTCCTTTCGGACCGTACAGACTTCACGCAGGTCGTGCTCCCATCCGGCCGGCTTGGGATACTGCTGGAAGACCGCATTCTCTTCGGTGTCGCCCGAGACATCGATTCCATAGCGCACCACACCGGAGGCCACGAGCGCCTGAATCCGCTGCGGATTGAGGTCAGCTTCTTCCTTCTTCGGAGGCAATACGGTAACAATGGCGAACCCTGAAGGAATCGCGATGACGCTGGAGTACTCCCCCACATGCAATCCGGCGAGCGCTCGACTCAGCTCTGGCCGCAGCTCGGATGGGTCGTGCATTCCCATGGATCCGCCGTCGTTCGCGGTAGGATCGATCGACCGCTCCTTTGCCAGCGTGGGAAAGTTCGCGCCCCCACGGAGTTGTTGTAACGCAGCAGCAGCGTCTTTTTCGGTCGACAGCACAAGAATTCCCACCTCGACCTGCGAAGCTACCGGCCCCTGGGCAGCGACATGGAAATGGAGGGCCAGCGCAGAGGTAAGCAGCAGGATCCCGATCGATTTTCGCATCCACTCGATGATCCAATGGCTCCGCACTTTATTCAGGGTGAACAATTCAGGACTAATTCTCCGGATCGCAACCAAAATCATATCGAACTGCGGCTCCGTCACACGCGACTCGTATAGATATCGTGCATAGCTTTCTCAATCGCCACTTTACAGGATGATTGCAACGGCAGACAATTGCGGCGCGAGGTAAAAAGGAAGCGCATACCCCGGTAGCTAACGGGTGCTGACTGAAATTAGAAAGTGTGACGCAATGAAAGCCGCAAACGCGATCCTGCTCACTATGGTGCTTCAGGGATCTGTCGCACTCAGCCAAACAACCCCACCAGAAAAGGCAGCGGCGAATGGTACTTGTAGCACCGCGACCGCCGGAGACAATAAGAACTACAACATAAGCTGCAACGGTGTTGGAGTAGACCAGGGAAAGAAAATGGTCGAAATATTGAACAGAGTCTTGGCGAACCAAGACCTCACCACTGTAAATGCCAAGCTAGACGAGCTGTTAGCGGTCGCTTCCCAGCCCGCTCAGACACAGGCAGTGCAAGCGCCTCCGAACATCTTAGGCATGACCGTTACACCACTCGTTCCGCGCCCTAACATTGGTACAGGTGGTTTGGTTGAAGGCCCTCTTGGTGTAAATCCTGGCGTCACCGTTAGTTTTACAGTTGATGGGGAGTTCACGCCAGCCATGTTCTCAGTCTTCTGCGACCGTCCCTGCGCAGCTACTACCGCATCTGTCGAAGGCACCTCGTCACCGCAAATGATGACGACGGACAAACCCAATATTGCGGTCGTTGCGTTAGGACTGAAGGGTCCGCTGATGCCAAACAATAAGGTCACAATAACAGTTCGTTCAAGGGACACAGGTAAGATTTCTGTACAAAATGTGCAGAGCTTTGTCCTACCCGGACACTAACTGCTACTCATCAGACTGTAGGGGCGAGAACCGTCGAGGGCTTTCCGCTGGCGTGTTTTCTCGGCTTTGCTACATCACAAACTAGTTGTTCAGGTTCAACGTCACCATGGCGTCGCTCGCCACTTTGTCCCATCTGGGGTCGGGCAAGGCGCCGGAGGCGTATTCGACATGCCAGTTCCACCACTTGTACGGCACGGTCTGGGGGTAGCCCTCGGGCGAGTCCTCCCACTCCTCCTGACGACCAAGTGGGGTCATGTCGAGATAGCTCCACGTGCTACCCATCGCCTCGTCGCCGCGGTTATTGATGAAGTACGTCCGGAAGATGCGGCCGTCGCCATCACGGAAGAACACATTGTGGCCGTGCCACTCGTCGACGCCGAAGTCGGCGTCAAAGCTGTCGGTGATGGTGTACCAGGGCATCTGCCATCCCATTCGCGTCTTCAGACGCGCGATGTCGGCCTGCGGGGCGCGCGACGCGAACGCGAGGGTAGTGTCGCGAGCATTCAGATGGGCCAAGTGAGCGACCTGATCGGCCCCCAGCGAGCAGCCGCGGCAGGCATGATCGGGCCAGCCGAAGACGCCGGGCTCGAAGAAGGCGCGATAAAGGATCAATTGAGGCCGCCCTTCAAAGAGCTCAAGCAGGTTGACCTTGCCTGCTGGTCCCTCGAACCCGTAATCCTTATCGACAGCCAGCCACGGCATGCGCCGGCGCGCCGCTGCCATAGCATCACGGGTGCGGGTCAGCTCCTTCTCCTTCACCAGCAGCTGCTGACGCGCCTCTTCCCACTCCTGCTGCGATACGACCGGTGGCGTCTTCATGTTCATCTGAGTCTCCTTGTTGATATCCATGACTTCCTCCCTGCTCGTAATTTCTGTATTGGGTTGTGCCTTCCCTATTCGTGCCCCGAAACGTCTTGACGACAAGCGCAGAGATGCCGCCGGTTGAGGTAACCCCCGCAGCGATCCATGCCGCGGTTGCGAGACACACGGGACACATGGCTAGCGGCCTACCGGCTTGCTCGCCGCCGCGGCGCGAATCCGGTTGATCAGGTCTGTCCAGCCGGCATCCACTCCGCGATCCGCGTCGCCGATCCACCCCATCGCCCGATGCACAAAGCGGAGACGGGTCACACCGTTGTCCTCGGTAAGCCGGTACTGAATATTTGAGACGGCCGGGGTCGACATAAAAAGCGGACCGGCGATCTCCAGCAGCGACGGCCGCTTGATGGCCTGCACCACACCCCAGAAGTGTCCCGTGTTGTCTCCCAGGTCGCGAAACCAGCGGCCGCCCGGCCATGCCTCGAGTTTCATTGGCATCGGCTTCTCCGGCGTCGAATTTAAGGGGCCCATCTGCTCGAGGATCGTCTCGAAGACGATCTCGATCGGCGCCGCAATCTCCTCCTCTTTCACAATCTCGAAGGCCTGAACCACCTGTTCCTGAATCGTCGCTGCCATTCAATCCT
This sequence comes from uncultured Acidobacteriaceae bacterium, assembly GCA_963841335.1. GTDB lineage: Bacteria > Acidobacteriota > Terriglobia > Terriglobales > Acidobacteriaceae > Edaphobacter. Next base: position 1,950,655 of record CAWJCF010000002.1, read on the forward strand.
CCTTTGTTCCGCTGTCGGTTGAGATCATTCGCTCCAGAGCCTTGCGCTCCGCGCGCTCCTTGATCTGGCCAATTTGATGCGTCCAATAGCGCTCAAACGTCTTGACCCAGTCATGTACTGGCTTCAGCTCGGCCGCGTTCAACCGGTACATCCGGTGCTGGCCGCGCTTCACCATCGACACAACCCCGACCCTGCGCAGGACGCTGAGATGTTTCGACACGGCAGGCTGCGGCATGCGTAACCGCAATACCACCTCGTTGACGGCGTACTCCTTGCCGTCTGCCAGCACAGCGATGACCTCGCGCCGCCGCGGCTCCGCGATAGCGTTGAAGACATCAGCCGTTGTTGCCGCTCGTGCCATTCATCGAATATATTCCTATATTGGAATATGTCAAGTCAAACCTTGCACGCCCACAAATCGTCCGGCGTCAACAGATCGCGCAGGCTTCCCGCTACTAGGCCAAGAAGCATGGTGCTAGAATCCGCGCAGAGAAAGGGACCTGTTGAGTGACCCCTCTTATGAATCGCAAGAGTTGCAGGGATTACTGTGTAGCGGCTTCCGTCCTTCTGTGTGCAGTCTTCAATACAGGACAGCTCACGCAAGCGCAGACCGAATCCCCACCGGCAAAACTGTCGGTCCGCTGGGAAGAACTGACGGGGCCGGACTTCGTCGAAGCTATTAAACGTTCGCAGGGCACGTGCCTCTTGCCGTTTGGCATTCTGGAGAAGCATGGGCCACATATGCCGATCGGCACCGACCTTCTCAATGTCCGCTACACGGCGCTGCATGCCGCGGAACAACAATATACCGTGGTCTTCCCCGAGTATTACTTCGGGCAAATCTCAGAGGCCCGTCACGAGCCCGGTACCATCGCCTACAGCCGCGATCTGCAGTTGGCCTTGCTTCAGGCAACTACGGACGAGATGGCTCGCAATGGTTGCAAGAAAATCCTCATCTTGAACGGCCACGGCGGCAATGATAGTTTGTTGCCTTACTTTGCCCAGTCGCAGCTGGATAAGCCGCACGATTACGTGGTCTATCTCTTCGGCGAGCGCACACCGGCGTCTGGCGGTCCTAAAAAGAAGACAACCGTCGACATGCACGCAGGCGAGAGCGAAACCTCCAAGATAATGATCGTTCGCCCCGATCTTTTACATCAGGATCGTGCTGCAACTGAATCGGGCACCGACCAGCGTCGCCTGCAGCTGCCGGAAGGTGTTTACACCGGCATCTGGTGGTACGCGCGCTTTCCCGATCACTATGCCGGTGACGGCTCGGCCGCAAGCCAGGAGTTGGGCGAATATCAAATGAAATGGTGGGTCGATTCGGTGAGCAACGTCATCGCGGCCATCAAAGCTGACGACGTGAGCCTCAAACTGCAAAACGAATTCTACGAAAAGAGCACACACCCATTGGGCACGCCGCAGTAAAACGGAATTGCGCACCAAAGTGAAATCGAAGATCATCTCGGCATACCGTTCGCAGCTTCCGGTTTTCCCGTAACCCGAGCCACCCGAGAAACTATTTCGCCGGTGTCTTCCCGAAGCGGCGCAGTCACAAGCGCGCCATCAACTTGTTGGGTCCAACGCAACGAACTTCGTTACGGGAGGACCACTCGAACAGCAAGCTGGCGAGCGATGCGGAAAGACCGTTGCATATCGCGCACATCTTGTCTTCAACAACTTAGGCCGCTTGTCTACAACTTTAGTGTCTTGATTCGTAACCGACGAGCCAATAGCCTCGCATAGGTTAAGTCCGACCGGTGCCATTTTCTCGAGCCCGCCCGATAGGAGTACTATGCACGCCCCGTCGAATTCCAGGAACTCTGCTTTCCCTGCCGCAAAAACAAAGACCCCAAATCAAACTTTCACTCCTAACTTACCCATCAGAAATGCTTTCACGGCAATTTGTTCGACATCGTCAGAACAAATGCGAATCTTAGTCAGTACTCTTCTTCTGATCGCGGCGCTATGCTCAGGAATTGTACGAGCGCAGCAGGTAGAAACATCTCTGCCAATATCGCAGCGGCTCTCGATCAATCTCGCGGCCGGAGTGCCGCAGTATGTCGGGGACGCGAGCTCTACCTCGAATGCCCCGCAAAGCCAGTGGTGGTTCGAGAACACGAATAATTCGACGGCCTATTCGACCCCCGGGTTTGTCGAGGGTTCCGGATGGCAGCAGATTGGCCTGCCTTATGACGCGAACATACCGCGCACATTTATTAACCAGGCCTCAGGCGGCGGCCAGGGATCTCTGACTGGACAGGAAAACTGGTATCGCCTGCACTTCAAGGTCGCTCCGAAGTATGCCGGCCAGAAGTTCATGTTGAATGTTGAAGGCTCACACACCGGGGTCCAGGTATTCATCAACGGCACTCTGCTGAAAGGCATCAGCGCCGTCGCCGCTGACGCGCAGGCGACGCACGTAGTTGGTTTCATTCCTGTGATTGTTGACCTGACGCCGTATATCCACGCTGATGGCACCAGCGACAATGTGATTGCCATCGATGTTTCGCGAGGCGATCCCTGGTTTGAGCAGCCAGCCTTCTCGGGGGCATTCCGTTTCGGCCAGGCGATGGCCGGGTTGTTCCGCAACGTCTATCTGTACATCTCGAACCCGGTCCATATTCCCGTAAACAGCTACTCGAACCAGGCGACCTGGGGCACCTATGTTGGAACCGTCTCTGAAGTGCCGGCTGCGCAGGGCACGGCAACGGCGGCCTCGGCGGTTGTCGAGGTGCAGACGAATGTGCTGAACGAGATGACAACGGCACAGCCGGTTACGTTGACGACACAGATTGTGGACGCAAACGGAAATGTAGTGGTCACGGCGCCGCCGGTCACGCAGTCGGTGCCCCCGATGACGCCGGGCAATTTTCCGTCCAGCCCGACGCCGATGTTCGATCAAATGATCACGGTGCCGAACCCGACTCTGTGGTATCCGAATAACTCGATTTACGGAAAGCCTTATATGTACAGGGTCTACCACATTGTCAGCGTCAATGGCGTGGTAGTCGATGCGGCGCAAAGCCCGCTGGGCATTCGCACACTTACCTGGGACGCGAACTTCCCTTACTTCAACGGCCATGCCATGTATCTGTGGGGCGGCTCTTCACGTTATGACTATCCTGCCCTTGGATCATCGGTACCGGATGAACAGTGGTGGCGCGATATGGCGCAGATTGCGGCCCAGGGAGGCAATGTCTGGCGGGTCGGCCACTCGACGAGCAGCGAAGAGTTGGTGGAGGCGGCCGATGCCTACGGCATCATGATCGACCAGCCCAGCGGAGACGGCGAAGGCTATTGGAACAATCCATCGGCGGACGATACCCAGCTGAAGCTCGAGCTGCATCGCGACATGATTATCCGCGATCGCAGCCATCCTTCCATTCTCGACTGGGAAGAGGACAACGGCGGAATGAATCAGCCTCTCGCCGATCAGCTCGCCACCCTCGAAACGCAATGGGACAGTATCAACCCGCGCGTGCAGGCCGATCGCACCTACAAGCCTTCGTATGCCGACATGGACGAATGCGACGGCGCTGGTTGCGAGGCTGGGAACAAGGAGCAAAACGAGGCCAACCCGGCCTTTGGCGCCGAGTATTGGGACAATATGGGAACAGGCCGGGGTCTGGCGTGGGACTATGAGCTCGCCTTTGCGGCCCCGTATCTGAACGACTGGCGCCAGGGCAGAGCGGCCAATGCCTTTGGTATGGCGCAGTGGTATTTTGCCGATTCGCCGGGTGAGATCAGTCTTTATGCGGAGTATCAGAATCAGCCGAATATGGACAATTTTGTCCGCTCCCTCGGCTACTCTTCTGTGGACATGAACCGGTTTCCCCGGTTGCTCTACTACATTTATCAGGCCAACTGGGTGCCGTACTCGATCCAGCCGATGGTCCATCTGGCGCATCACTGGAATCGCGCTTATGAGTACACGCCGGGCACACCCATCCAGGAGAACGCTTTCAGCAACTGCACTACGGTTCGCCTGTTGATCAACGGAGTCGCCAAAGACCCGGTTACGGGAGCCACCCTCGCAGACCAGACACCGAATCCGTGGAACATAAGCTCGAACACGAACCTGACCCAGAACACCACCGTCATGCCGGGCCAGGTCCACTGGATGGTGAACTGGGCTCCGGGCTCGGTCACGGCGGAATGTATCGACGAATACGGCAATGTGGCTCCCGGGGTGAGCGACACGCGGACGACTGCCGGGCCGGAAAACAAGATCGTTCTTAGCGTTGTGCCCGAGGTGACCAGACCCGATGGCACCAGCTTCCAATGGACCGCGAATGGCTCCGACGCAGCCTTCATTCAGGCGCAGGTCCAGGATGCAAATGGCAATCTCGTGCCCACGGCGGCGGACAATGTCACCTTCAGTGTGACCGGACCGGCCACTTATATGGGCGGTTCGCAGCAGCTCGTGGCCGATCCCTCATGGACGAATTACTACCAAGACGCTTTCTCCCAGGCCAACAGCACGGTTATCAACGGCGTGCCCTACGCGTTCTTTCACTCGCCCGGCGATCCAGAGCTGAATTTTGAAGGCGGCCTGCAAAAGATCGCTCTGCGCAGCACCTTTACTCCAGGGACCGTAACGGTGACGGCCACGGCTCCTGGGCTCGCCAGCGGCAGCGTGCAGTTAGCTTCCGTCACGCCCTCGGCCCCTATGCAAAACCAGCCGCCGGCCATTATCGTGCCGCCGCTGAACACGGCAACCACGGTTGGTTATCCTGCAACCTTCACCGTTGCAGCCAGCGGCAGCGGAACACTCACCTATCAGTGGTATCTGAACAATAGCCAAGTCAGCGGGGCGACTGGCACGACGTATACCACCCCGCCAACGACCCTTGCCGAGAACGGCGAACCGGTCGCGGTGACCATCACCAACGCATTTGGCTCGACCACCTCAACCCCGGTCACGCTGACTGTGGACGGGGCGGCAAACGTTGCCATCACGACGCAACCCGCTTCGCAGACCGCTGTCGTGGGGCAGTCGGCAACTCTGACTGTGGCCGCCACAGGTTCGCCTGCGATCAATTACGCGTGGTATGAGAATGGCACACAGGTCCAGTCAGGCCCGCAGGCCAGCTACACCACACCCATCCTGACAGCCACCGGCACGGATACCTTCTACGTGATTGTCAGCAACCCCAGTAGCCAGGTTCAGTCGTCAACCGCGGTGTTGACCGTCAACGCTCCGACACCGGTAAGCATCACGAGCCAGCCTGCGAGTCAGATTGTTGCAGCAAACCTGCCGGTGCTACTCACAGCCGTCGTCGGGGGCTCTCCGCCCTACACGTATCAGTGGCAGTTCACTCCGACCGGCGGCTCGCCCACGATTCTGGTCAGCAACTCGCAGACTTCCAATACCATCTCCTATTCGATTCCCGCCATGAGTTCGGCCAATGTCGGCTCCTACACGGTGACGGTCAACAATGCGGCCAGCGCTCCTGTCACCAGCGCCGCAGCGACCCTGACGCTTGCGCCTCCAGGTTTAAATCTGGCGCTGGACAAAGTAGCAACTTCCAGCAGCACGCAGAACGCGTGCACGAACGCGTCCACAGCGCCGCCTTACTCCGGCACGCAATGCCTTGGACCGGAGAATGCCGTTGATGGAAGCCTCACTACGCGCTGGGGATCGGCAACGGCCGGCGCGCCGCCCACAACCCCGGTAGCCGGAGTTGATCCTTCCTGGCTGCAGGTGGATCTCGGTTCGGTGCTGGGATTCAACACCGTGATCATCAACTGGGAAAATGCGTACGCGGCGCAATATCAAATTCAATACACCAGCCAGGACCCATCTACCAATCCAACCTGGAACGTTGCCTATACCAACACCTCCGGCACTGGCGGAACGGAGACCCTCAACTTCCCGACCGTGCAGGCACGCTACATTCGCATGTACGGCACGCTGCGCGCCACGCAGTATGGCTACTCGATCTATGAGTTCCAGGTCTACAACGTGCCGCAATGCGGCGGCCCGAACGAGCGCTATACCGTCAGTTCCTCCAACCCCTCGCTGGTGCTGGACAACCTGAGCGGCCTGACCTGGACCCGCAGCATTGAAACAGATACTGCTGCCGGGTCCCAGTTCACTGGGTTGAGCGCTGCCACTTACTGCTCCAGCATCAACAAGCGGCTTCCCACCCAGGCGGAAGCACTGGGCATCAGCGGTAACAATGATGCCGCCTGCGCCGTCCTTGGGACCTGGAGCACATGGACGTCAACAGTTGACCCAAATGATGCCAGCGAAACCGCGATTGTGAACTTCGACGGCACCAGCACCTGGAACGTAACCAACAACTATCCCGGCGCCACCCTATGCGTCGCAGGTGCGTCAGGAACGCCTCCGTCCATCACGACCCAACCAGTTTCACAAACGGTGGCCCTCGGCCAGACCGCGACCTTCAGTGTGGTCGCCAATGGCCCTGCTACGGTTGGCTATCAGTGGTATAAGAACGGCGTTGTGGTCGCCAGCGGAAATGCCGCGACCTACACCACGCCAGCTACGTTAGCGACCGATAACGGTGCGGCATTCACTGTCGCGGTCAGCAATGCGGGCCAGACCGTCCTCAGCAACCCTGCGACGCTTACCGTAACAGGCATCACCTGCGCTTCGGCTCCGAGCGTTCCCGGATCTGCAACTGCATCTGCTGCCTCCTCCAGCCAGATCAGCCTGGCGTGGGGCGCTAGCACGGCCGGGTCGAGCTGTTCCGTTGGCTACAACGTGTATCGAAGCACTGCCCCCGGCTTCACACCGGGAGCGGCCAACCAGGTGGCTACGTCCCAGACGGGCACCGCGTTTGCGGACACCGGACTTACCCCGTCGACAACCTACTACTATGTCGTCGAAGCCGTGGACGCATATGGTATGTCTGCTGCCTCCAACCAGGCCAGCGCTGAGACATTGGCGTCGGGATCCGGTTCAGGGCCAACCTTCGCCGTCGGTGTTTCCACACCGTCGCTTACAGTCACAGCTGGCGCCAGCGGCACCGAAATCATTACCCTCACACCCGAAAACGGATTCCCCGCCACGTCACCAATTACGTTCGCCTGCTCCGGGCTTCCCACAGGCGCCGCCTGCGCGTTCTCACCGGCTACCGTCTCGCAGGCTGGCACCATGGTCTCGACTCTCACCATTACTTCGACGGCCCAATCAGCTGCCGTTCGTTCCATGTTCAGTCAATGGTTTGGCGGCGCGGCGCTGGCAGGCATGCTCGTCTTCTTTGGCAGAAAAAAACGGCGCAGCGTGCGGTTGATGCTACTGCTGATGACGCTGTGTCTAGCAGGTCTAAGTGTTACGGGTTGCGGTGTCGGTACAGCTACGCAACAAACCAATTCCCAGATCACAGTGACTGCTACCTCTGGCTCCGTGCAGCAGACGGCCACTTTTTCTCTCACTATGGTTTCGCCCAGTACGGCTGCACTCCTTCGCTTCCCGTCCCTCCCCTGGCTGCCGTGCACGGCGCTGGCTGGCGTGCTCTGCTTCTTCAGGAGAAAGACGCGGTATGCATTGCAGTGCATGCTGCTATTCGCGAGCCTGATCGGAATGAATCTCGTCACTGGTTGCGGAAAGCCGAATGCTGTTGACGACTCGGACCCCGCCAAGCCCGGCATTGCAACCCAGCCCGCATCGGCGACGGCTGCGACCGGTCAGACGGCATCTTTTAATGTGGTGGCAACCGGCACAGCTCCACTCACCTACCAGTGGTACAGCAATGGCACCGCAATCCCCGGTGCGACCGCGGCGAACTACACTACACCGGCGCTCACGACTCAGAACAACGGCACAAATTACGATGTAGTCGTCACAAACACATCAGGTTCCGTCACCAGCAGTATTGCTGAATTGACTGTGACCAGTGGCAGCGTTAGTTGCAGCGTCGTTCCCAGCGTCCCTGGCTCAGTCGTCGCGTCGGCGACTTCGTCGAGCCAGATCAGCGTTAGTTGGAACGCCAGTTCGGCCGGGTCGCCCTGCAGCTTGACTTATAACGTTTATCGCAGCACCATCTCCGGCTTCATACCCGGAGCGGGCAATCAAGTAGCGGCCGCCCAGACAGCTACTTCGTTCACAGATACTGGTTTGATTGCTTCTACTACTTATTACTACGTCGTCGAAGCTGCCGATGCGTTTGGCAGCTCAGCACCTTCCACGCAAGTGAGTGCGCAGACTCCGGCTGCCACCTCTCCCACCTCGCCCTGCACGACTGGGCCTGCTACGCCAGCAGGCTTGACCCCGACAGCAGCTTCGGTGAGTACGATCAGCTTAAGTTGGACCCCGGACACGGCTCCCGGGAACTGCTCGATCACATACAGCGTCTATGGAAGCACAACCAGCGGCTTCACTCCATCTGCCAGCAACCTCGTCGCATCTGGTATCACTGCAACGAGCTACACCAGCACCGCTCTTACCGCGTCCACTAATTATTACTATGTTGTCGAAGCAGTCGATACCGACGGCAGCTCGGCGCCTTCGGCCCAGGTAGAAGACACCACAACCGCGGCCTCCTCCCTCTCGACAGAAATTGTGGCGATCAACTCCGGCGGGCCGGCGGTCAGCAACGCTAATGGTGGCGACGCCTCGTTTGTCGCCGACGAGTTTTACACTGGCGGCGCGTCGTCTAATTCCAATGTTGCGGTTCCCACGAGCGGCATCACAAATGCCGCGCCCGAAGCCGTCTATCAGTCAGAAAGAAACGGACAGTTTACCTATACGATTCCAGGCCTCGCGCCGAACGCTTCGTACACCGTGTTACTGCACTTTTCTGAAAACTACTTTACGGCTGCCGGCTCTCGTGTCTTCAATGTCGCAATCAATGGAACGCGAGTACTGGCCAACTTCGATATCTTCGCCCAGGCTGGCGCAAACACAGCGCTGGTCGAGCCATTTACCGCCGCTGCCAACCAGCAGGGGCAAATTGTCATCGCGTACACTACGGGCCCTGCAAACTTCCCCAAGTCGAGTGGGCTGGAGGTACGGGGCGCTGCCAGTGCCTGTACTCTGCTCCCCAACACTGCTCCAACTGGGCTGACGGCGCAGGCAACTTCACCCAGCATCATCAACCTGAATTGGGCAACAGTCACGCCTCCGCCAAATTGTCCGATCACCTACAACATCTACGGCAGCACAACCAGCGGCTTCACTCCGTCTGCATCCAACCTGATCGCGAGCGGTCTAACAAATACGACTTACTCAAATACCGGTCTCGCAGCTTCAACTACTTATTACTATGTGGTCGAAGCAGTGGACGGTGACGGTGCGTCCGGACCTTCAGCGCAAGCCAGTGCAGAGACCAATTCTGCGACGTCGTGCATCGCTATTCCTTCGGTAGTCCCGGCAAGTTTTTCCGCGACCGCCGCCTCGTCCACTGCCATTAGCCTGAATTGGACGGCAATTCCAGTGCCAGCGAACTGCACGAATATCACTTACAACATCTACGCCAGCACAACCAGCGGATTCACACCCGCTCCGACCAATGAGATCGCTGTAAATCTACCGAACACTACCTTCGTCAACAATAATCTGCCGGCTCTTTCGACTTATTACTATATCGTTCAGGCAGTAGACGAGGACGGTGTGTCGTCCGAATTCTCCGTGCCGGCAAGTGAAACTACACTCCCGCCGCCAAGCCAATTGACTGCGACGGCTATCTCGGCCAATGAGATCGATCTTACTTTTCCCGAGAGCACGGCCCCTGCACCGGTACAGTACAACGTCTTCCGGAGCACGGCCCAGAACTTCATGCCATCCGGCAGCAACCAGGTCGGTTCCTCCAAGTCCAACTTCTATCATGATGTCGTGCTGAGCGCGTCGACCACCTATTACTACATCGTCCAGGCCAACAGTCCGGCTGGAACCGCGACCGTGGGTAGTCCAGTGAACGCCACGACTCTGGCACTGGGGAATGCGCCACCTTTCTGGGATGCCAGCAATATCCCTGCTACTCCCGCGGGCGACGTTATGACCTTCAAGTTCCTCAACCGGACGAACGGCCAATATCCTGACGATCAGGTGTACTGGAGTGTGACCCTCAATGGGGTGACTACAACCAATACCATCGCAGCGCAGCCCTATTTCAATATGCCCGCTAATGCCTCCGGGCGTATGTACTTCTACCTCGGCAGCGTCGGCCAGAACAACAACAACTATTACGACTTCATCGAATACACCATCGGACCGACCTTCTTCAACGGCGACACGACACGCGTCGATGCATTCCGCGTCAAGCTGGCGTTCCAACTGAAGTGCGGCGACGGTACCGATATCGCGGTCGGCGAAAATGCGGCCACCTTTGCCGAGAACCGGGCGACGACCTTCCAGCGTTATCTCAATGCGGTGCCGCCGGATTTCCAAACCCTCGCGCAGAATCCGCCTTACCAGATCGTTGCTCCGGGCGGCGGAGGGTTTGATACCGGCGGCCCCTACGACACTTATTACAATGCCTGGATCGATCAAATTTGGGCCAACAACGGTATTACTACGCCGGCTCGATCGTCAGTTGGGGACAACGGAGACGGCCTGGGTAGCTATCCCAACCTATCCGCTGCCATTTACAGGCACGTTGGCGGCACAGCTGGATCATTCAACGCCAATGGCACTCTGGCGAATGCCGGTCTCTGGGGAAATCCAAACACGTTCTATCAGCAGGCCCCAGCCAGTTACTACGCGCAGTTCTTCCACGCTAACGCCATCAACGGCCAGCAATACACCTTCCCGTATGACGATGCGGGCGGTTACTCAAGCGATGTGGGTTGCGGAAGCCCGAACACTCTGGTGGTCGCCGTCGGTTGGTAGTAACTTAAACGCTCTTACTTAGACGACACCTAATCCGGCTCCTATTCTTAGCGTAGTGGTACCAAAGGCGATAACAAGAAGAATGTGGCGAACGGCGAGGTGGCCATGCCGAACTCTTTCTGCATAACCAGTGATATGCCACCAATTGAACGCACGGAGAAATTGACCCTGGCCCTTAGTACGGATGAGGCGTCTCTGCGTGATGCATTCGCGAAACATCTTGGCGTCAACCCTTCGGGTGTGCTAAGAATGGGTCTTCTACGTCTCGCCAAGACCGAAGGGATTTCACTGTAAACAAAAAAGCGGCCAATCCCGAAAGCCTGACCGCCATCCCGCATTGCTGAGCAGCAAAGGGAGTTGAATGAAGCGTTACTATCGGCCCGAGTTGGATGCGCTTCGATTCTTCGCCTTTGTGACCGTCTTCATGCACCATGCTCCGTGGCACTCTCGCGGCAGCCCCCAGATACCAACCCCCACTCCGCATCCATCTAGTCTTGCCGTGATCGATACGACTCGCTTCATTCAACCCCTCAGACTTGGCGCAGTCCATGATGCTTGCGCGTTCGGGGTATGCATCTTTTTTGTTCTTAGCTCCTACCTCATCATCACCCTATTGATTCGAGAGAGGGAGTCCACCGGCACTGTCGTTCTCTCCAGTTTCGCGGCTCGGCGGATTCTCCGCATCTGGCCTCTGTATTTCTTCATTTTGGCCGGCGCCCATGTTCTCGGAAGGTTCCACCCTACGGTAAGCATTCATGGCGGGGCTCTGCTGGCCTTCTCTTTCCTGCTAGGCAATCTCTATATTTTGAAACACGGCTGGGTGCTTAAAACCATCAATCCATTGTGGAGCCTATCGATCGAGGAGCAGTTCTATCTCGCTATTCCGGGGGTTGCTCGTGTAGGCGGAAGAAGAGCTTTAGCGGTCATCTGCTGGCTCGCAATTATCCTCTCCTATGTCGTGCTGGTATGGCTCGGGCGTAAGCACTCCATCGCGTTAGTGGACGTATGGGCCAATAGCTTTGTGCAGTTTCAATTCTTCGCCGCAGGAGGATTGATTGCGCTGACTCCGAGGCTCTCTCTGTCATCGTGGGCGCGGCTTGGGATGACCATTGCCGGTTGCATCGCCTGGTATATCGCAGCGCGCCTTGGGCTACAGGTCTTCATGCCGACAACGGCAGTTCAGCTTGTTGTGGGGTATCTTTTGCTTCTAGGAGGGTCTATCGCGATCTTCCTTGCCGCCCTTGGTGCAGAAGTAAAGATTCCCCGAATACTGCTCTATCTCGGGAAAATCTCTTATGGTCTCTACCTTTTTCACCAGCTCTTCTTGTGGGCGATCTTCAAGAATGGATTCTTTAAAGACAGTGTTGCCCTTGGTGTGTTGCTGGCGCTGGCGCTCACTATAGCAGCGGCGGCGGTCTCCTACCACTTCTTCGAGAGGCCGATACTTCTCTTTAAGGCTCGCTTCGATACCGTTAAAACACGCTTATCCTAGAAAAGGGCCTGAGGCATCATTGAGTACGCTGCGCAATCTTCTTCGAATGCTTAGCCCTACCAAGGCAACCGCACGCTGCAAATCGTGCGGGAAGCGCGAATACAAGGATTTCATGGTTCGGCGCTTTCGTATTGGGTGGTTTTGCAGTCAAGACGAGGTCGAGGAATACCCGGATAAGGACCGCGATCTTTAGGCCCGTAAAAGGCTTTGTCACGCATTACTGGAGATGTTAAAACGTAAGTGGGTTCAGTTGTTTTTTGTTGGAACAGGGATCGGGACTATCCTAGTGCTGATCTTCTTTACCCTTGTAGATCGATAGTGGTCACTCTTCCTCAATTCCGGCGAATAGAATTCCATAAGAGCAAGCTACGGCTGCGAGTTGGTGCTTGCGAGTCTTGAAATGATCGTGACATTCGCCGCGAATGGTAAGCGGCAAAATGCTCCCCGCGTGCTCTGCGATTTGAGAGGCTTGCTCGCGCTCTATAACGCGCTCAGACCCTTGCAATGAGGCAACAGTCGATATGCGAGCGGCGGATGCAGAAAGCGTTCGTTGAGCTGACAATCAGTTGAGTGTACCCTTTCAATTAGGAGACGCCGTGAGAAGCTAAGAAGCGCCGACGCCTCAACCTGGCAATCTACGCATCGAACTCTCAACTGCCACCTCCGCGGACGTCCCTCTTGCCCCTGATAACCGCCATCCTCGCCTCCTCCTCGCCGATAAGCCTCATCGCAGTCCTCTCGCTCGGCTTCTTCCTCGGCATGCGCCACGCCACCGACGCTGACCACGTGGTCGCCGTCTCCACCATCGTCGCCCGCGAAAAGCGGCTCGGAGGCGCAGCCATCATCGGCGCGCTCTGGGGCATCGGCCACACCATCACAATCCTCGCCGTCGGCACGGGAATCATCCTCTTCACCCTGGTCATCCCTCCCCGCCTCGGCCTGTCGATGGAGTTCTCCGTCGGCCTCATGCTCATTCTGCTCGGAGCCCTCAATCTGACCGGCTTCAACCGCCAAGTCCAGCGGCAAGCTGAGCCCGCCGCCCCAGAACACACCCATCCCCCCGCGAACCAGCCCCACACCCACGGCAACGCCGATGCCGCCCTGACCTTTGCCGACCGTAAATTCGGAAGATGGACCCTTTACCAATGGGCTCGGCCTCTCGTCGTCGGCCTCGTCCACGGTCTGGCTGGCTCCGCCGCCGTTGCTCTCCTCGTCCTCACCACCATTCACGATTCCCACTGGGCCATCGCCTATCTCTTCCTCTTCGGCGTCGGCACCATCGCCGGCATGATGCTCATCACCCTCGGCATGGCCTCGGCCCTTCACTACGTTGGCCACCGCTGGCAATGGCTCAACCGCCGCCTGGCCGTCGCCACCGGAATCCTGAGCGTCGCCTTCGGACTCTTCATCGTCTACCAGATGGGTTTCGTCCACGGCCTCCTCACCAGCCACCCCACCTGGACCCCCGAGTAGTCCCTAACCCTCTTCCCAAAAACCCACCAGGCAACGCACCACAAAAGACCACGAATTCACCACAAAAACACCACAAAAAACCATCAAAAAAACGGGTCTATTCAGTCCAAAAAGACAAAAGTGGTCAAACCACTGTCCAGCGGAGACACCGTCGTGTATCCTTCTCAGCGGAGGACTTTATGAAGAAATTGGTCGGCCTGTTGGTCTTTCTGACAGCAGGGTTCGCGGGGCCCCGCACAGCTCACTCCCAGGTCAGTTTCTACGGTGATTTCAGCGCCAGCAAGCTCACGTATCTCTCTAACACCAATGTTCTATACGGCCCAACGATTGGAAGCTTTGTAGACGTCGCAACCTTCGGCCCGGTCAAGTTCTCCGCCGACATCCGCGCAACCTTCGTAGGTGCAAACGGAGTCCGCTTAGACGGCGTTGTTGTCGGACCACGGTTCGCCACAGCGATAAAATTCCAGAAACTCAACCCTTACGCCGAGTTTCAGGTGGGCTTCGCCCGTTACAACAATGGAATGAACGCTGTAGCCAGCTCCTCAACAGATTCCGAGATTCAAATCAATACCGGAGTGGACCGACCAATCGCAAAGAAATTCGACTGGCGCATCTTCGAATACAGCTATTCGCAATATTATGGCCTAAACGGTCAATACCACCCCAAAACCTTCAGCACCGGCATCGTTTTCCATCTGCGGTAGCTGATTTTAAGCGGAGATTTCATGAAGTACTTCTTCCATATCCTCGCGCTCATCACCTTCCCATCTGCGCTTCTCACTGCGCAGGACTTGCGGACGGTTACTGAGCCGAGCCTTCCTCCCGCGTGCAGTTCGCTCGATGCGCAACTTACCGTCAACGGTAAAACACTCTCTCAGACGGACGAGGGAGCATTGGATACGGCGCGAATTCAGCAAGCCCTCGACTCGTGCAGTAAAGGGCATGGAGTTATCTTACGAGTTCACGGCCCAAACAACGCCTTTCTGAGCGGACCCTTGGAGTTGCGGGACGGAGTGACGCTTATCGTCGATAAGGGTGTTACGTTGTACGCCTCTCGCGATGCCGCGGTCTTCGAGAAGACACCTGGCAGTTGCGGGTTGGTGAACGAATCTGGCAATGGCTGCAAACCGCTGATCTCCGCACAGCATATCTCCGGAGCGGGCGTGATGGGGGACGGCACGATCGATGGTCGCGGTGGCGAAAAGATTCTGGGAAAGAACGTTACATGGTGGGATCTTGCGGAGCAGGCTCGAAGCGGCGGGAGGCAGCAGGTTCCACGCCTCATCGTTACTGACACTGCGGATAACTTCACCATCTACCGGATCACGTTGAAGAACTCGCCGAATTTCCACGTTGTTTACAACCATGGCGACGGCTTCACGGTGTGGGGGCTGAAGATTGACACCCCGAAACGGGGCGCTCGCAACACGGACGGAGTCGACCCCGGCTCCGGTTCGAAGAACATCACGATCACCCGGAGCTATATCCGCACTGGCGATGACAATGTGGCAATTAAAGGCGGCCCTGATGGCGTAACCAATATGACGGTCAGTCACAATCATTTCTATTGGGGTCACGGGATGTCGATTGGCAGCGAGACCAACGGCGGAGTTAGTATGATCCGCGTCTCCGACCTTTCCCTTGACGGCCCTGATAACGGAATTCGTATCAAATCAAATGGGTCGCGCGGCGGGTTGGTGCATGACGTTATCTACGACGACGTTTGCGTACGCGACTCTCCGAATCCAATCACGCTTGATACGGGCTACACAGCTGCCGGCACCGTCGAGGGGACCTCGCCGCCTACTATGCGGGACGTTATGCTTCACAATGTTCGCGTCTCGGGCGGTGGCAAAATTTCGTTCAATGGATATGCAAAGGACTATCGCGTTGCGGCGAATCTGGATGACGTACTACTGACGGACACCGCTGCCTACACCTATTCCCTTCACCACGCCGATATTACTCTTGGGCCAGGGCCTGCAAATCTCAGACTCTCTGGTGGAACCGATTCGACCTTAGAGGGGAATCCGGGCAAAGGATCTGCGCTCTCTTGTACCGACAAGTTTGTGCCTTTCCCGAAGGAGTAATCGCAGTCCAGGCCGACATTCCCTCCCGCCCGGGCGACAGGAGCGCAACAATAAGCCCGGAATACGGGTCTACTGTGAGAGTAAGTTCATCTCTCAATGAACATTTCAATGGAGCTAAATGTCGAACCTGACGCACCGTTACGTTCTCATCACTATTTTGCTTCCGGCTCTTTCAATCCAGGCACAAGACACTGCGGCTAAACCAGCGCGGGATGCTGGTCCCGCCTCACAAAACGGAACAGGACAGCTGCAGACCCTCAAGGTCACGACTCGAATCGTTGTGCTCGACGTAGTGGTCACGGACAAAAAGGGCAACCTCATTCATCGCGACCTCACGCGAGACGACTTTACGGTCTTTGAAGATAAGCAACCCCAAACCATCCGGAGTTTTGAACCGCCCAGTGAGCACCGGATGCCGCCCAGCGAAACGGCCATCGTCAACTCCGCCGCAGACCTGAGGAAGATCGGCGATGCACCGGTCACCATCCTGGTCTTGGATGAACTCAACTCGCGCTTCGAAGATATGAGTTATTCGCGGCAGATGATGATCAAGTATCTCCAATCGCAACCGGTGATATTGAAGGAACCAACCGTCCTGATGATTGCGATGAACAGTACCTTTCAGCAGGTGCATGACTATACGCAAAATCGCGACGAGTTGATCGAGACGGTGAAGAAACATATGCCCGAGTATCCGTGGCGCATGATGAACAGCGGTAAGACAGGACCGGGCGCGGTCGAGCGCATGGCACAGGTGATGGCAGCTTTGCAGCAGATCGGGCAGGCTTCCACCGGCACCCCGGGCCGTAAGAATCTTATTTGGGTAGGCAATGGCTTTCCGTCAGCGAACCTGGTGGGACTGGAACAGCAGCAGGCGGACCTCATCGAAGCTGCGATGAAACGATGCACCGCTCGGTTGCTCGCGGCCAGGATCACGATGTACAGCATCAATCCAACCGCCAGTTCGACTTCCATGGTGGAAGCCGATACCCCCGACGACCTGAACAATTCGATGGATGAGAATGGAAGCGATCCGTTCGGCATGGGTACCGTCTCCTTCACGAATTTTGCGCCTTCCACGGGAGGCGTCGCTTTTACTGGGCGCAATGACCTCAACAACGTGATCGCCGAAGGCATCGCTAAGGGAGAGGAGTACTACACGCTCTCCTACTCGCCTATCAACATTTCCGAAGATCCGTCGCGGTTTCGCAATATCAAGATCATCATGAAGGATTCAAGCCTTCGTGCAACAACCCGAGACGGCTACTACCCCGAGACCGCCTCCGATCTGAATCCTGTCCTCGACAAAACGATGTCACCACAACAGGTCGCCGCGAATCTGAAGCTTGATCTCTCTGCAGCACTTACGACGACCATCTCGTATAACGGACTGACGCTCGCGGCAATAAAGATGAGCGGAGGGGCCTACCAGATTCAGGTGGCAGAGAATGGAATTGGCTGGTCCGATCCTGGGCCGGACGGCACTCAACACGCGGAGGCCACCATTGCGGCCGGTTGGTATGACAGCAAAAACAAGCTCCTTGGTCATGTCATCCGCGAAGAGACCTTTCCTCGAGGAAACAGTAACGCGGGAGCGAGCTTTACGCTCCCGCTTGAGTTGCCCGCCGGAGCGGGCCGCTTGCGGTTCGTCGTCCGGGATGCCTACAACGGACATATGGGAACGGTGGACATCACGAAGTTCTAAGAGTCTTCGGGGAGAGCATCCCCAGTAACCAGTTCTCTTCGAGGACCTCGAGGTCTTTGGAATGCTTAGGAAAAGAGGCAGCCGTCGAGGCTGCCCCAGGTAAGTTGGAGATCGCCGAGGCTTATTCCTGCCCGGCGACTCCCGCCGCAACGGTAAATTGAAGTGGCAGTGTCTGCGTGGTGTTGTTGGGCCCGGAGACTGTCAGGTTTACCTTATAGGACCCCGTTGGCGTCAACATGGACGCGCCTTTGGTACCGCTGGTGCATCCGCTCATCACCATCGAGCTTCCGGTCAGCAGGCCGCAAAGGATGATCGCGCCAAGCAGTTTCGTCGTCTGCATTTTCTTACGGAATCCAAAGATTCCAACAAAGCTGCCCAGAAGCAGAGGCCATCCAAAAGCCGTCGCTAACGCCGCGCTCGGCTGCCCCGAAATACTCGGTCGAATTGCCGATGAAGTTGTACTTGTAGGAATCACTCCCGGTCCGACGTCGGTCCATAGAGTCACCCCGACAGTTTGCGCTGCGGGTACTCCCGGAACCGGTGTGAAGGTAAGCGAGGTAGGAGTTACGGTGCAAACCGAGTTCGCAGGCAAACCCGAACATGCGAAAGTCACGGCACCGTTCAGCGTGTTCGTAGGCACAACTGTGACCGTAGCAAGTGCGGTCGATCCCTGCGCAGTTCCCGCGCTCAAGGCACTCACAGGCGCCAGAGTTGTCGGCGAGACAAAGTAGGCGCTAAAGCCGGCCGTGTCAGGCTGAATCATAACAGTCGTAGTTGGGGATGCCGATTTCGTATAGTTGGCATCGCCACTGTAGGCAATGGTGATTGCGTGATTTCCCGCGAACAGACCAAAGCTGTTCGGTGTGGGGACGGGACTGATCGGCTTACCATTAGCGCCCGTGAGCTGAGGATCGTTGATGCTGGCGGTTCCAGCAGAGTTCAACGTGCCGGCTCCAATCATGACGCCATCGGCAAAGAAGGTGACTGTTCCGGTGGGAATTCCTCCGGTCGCAGAGGAAACCTTCGCGGTAATCGTCAGGGGCTGGAACTGTGGCAGCGATGCAGAGGAGAGAACGACCGCCGTGTTGGTGGTTCCAGTGGTCACGGTCACGCTCAGTGCTGGAGCAGTGCTTGCCGCGTAGTAAATGTCACCGCTGTAGACAGCTGTTACGGTCAGAGTCCCGACGTTCTGGCCATTGATGCTTGTGGAAGCGGCGCCTGTGCCGTCCAACGCGACAGGTATACCGACTGGGGTGGTGCCAACAAAGAACTGAACCGTGCCCGTGGGTATGCAGGAGGGGGCAGAGGTATTGCATTGTGCCGGTGTGACGGTGGTCGTCGCAGTGAACGCAACCGAATACTGAGGATTCCCAGTGGCGGGAGACGTAATGACGGTCTTCGATGAAGTCGCAGTCAGGATCGCTCCAGTGCCACTCAGTATGACAGACGGAGCCGTAGACAGCGTCGGTGTGATGCCTGCATCTGTGAACGTTGCGCTGAAGCTGCCAATCGCAACCGGGTTGAATTGCGCGGCGAGATAGCAGGTCATTCCCGGAGTCAGGCTCTCGCCTGGCGAACACCCTACAGAGCTCTGAGGTGTGAGCGTAAATACCGACGCATCGCCCGTAACGTTATAGAGCGAGGGTTGAGGCAGGGTCGCGGTGATCAACCCAGTGCTCGTCTCCTGAATCGTCTTCACTGGACTTGAGGCATTGGTTGCGGCAAGCCCGAGATTTTCCATCACGGACATTCGGTTGATAGAGAAGGCCCTGTTATTGCCCGAGTCGAGAACATAAAGGCCGCCACTCGTCGTTGACGCGACGCCGCCAGGCAGATTCAACAACAATGCGTCGGCTGCGCCCGGTAGCGTACCGCTGCCGCTTTGCCCAAGTGTTCCCGCCGTTGTGTTAATCACCCCGGCCGCATTGACCAGTCGAATGACATGATTCCCTGTATCGGCGATGTATATGTCGCCTGCCGCATCCAGCGCAATCCCGGTCGGGCTGCTCAACTCGGCTCCCGTCGCGGGACCGCCGTTGCCAGAAGAACCCTTCTGGCCGTTTCCGGCAA
Organism: uncultured Acidobacteriaceae bacterium; assembly: GCA_963841335.1. Taxonomy (GTDB): domain Bacteria; phylum Acidobacteriota; class Terriglobia; order Terriglobales; family Acidobacteriaceae; genus Edaphobacter. The sequence goes on from CAWJCF010000002.1 coordinate 1,970,289, forward strand.
CAGCCACCACCTTTCCAGTGCCAGCGACGATCTCGCTGATCGTGCTGTGACCCGTATCGGCGACGAAGATGTTGGAATAGGAATCTACCTGGAGCGCAGTCGGACCGCTGAAGACTGAACCGCCGACGGCGAAGATATAGCCGGAACCGCTTAGTTCGCGCACCGCGTTGTTGCCTGTGTCGGAGATGTAGACATTTCCGAAAGAGTCTGAGGCGAGGCCTGCAGGCGCGGAGAGTTTGGCTTGCGTCCCGAGGCAGCCGTTTCCAAAAGCATCGAGAGCGGCGGCACAAGTGGTGCTCGCTCCTCCTGCTGCGATATTGATCACGCCTGTGACCGGATCGATCCGACGAACGACTCCGTTACCTGTGTCGGCGATGTATACAGCTCCGTCGGGCGTTACGGTCACCGCCGAAGGTGCGGAGAGAGTAGCCGAAGTCGCCGCGCCTCCATTTCCGCTATTTCCGGCGGTTCCGGTTCCAGCGATGATCATCCCATTGCCCGAGCTGTTGTAGCGAATCACGACGTTGTCGCCGGTATCGGCGATATAAGTGTTACCTGCAGCATCGAGCGCTATACCGGCCGGCGAGTTATAGCCAGTACCAATCGACGATGTCGTGCCAGGATCCAACGCAACGGCAGCGGCGGCGCCAGTGCCGCTCAATGCAAAATTCGATGTCGCGCCTAAAGCAGACTTAACGGTGAGTGTGGCCAAGTCCGCCCCGGGCTTGGTCGGCGCAAATGTAACGGTAATGGTGCAGTCGGCTGTATTATCCGGATTCGTTATGCAGCTTGCCGGCCCATTGACGACGAAGTCAGCGCTCCCAGTGACCGTAAATGGCGAAGTCGCTGCTTGAGTGTCACCGACCGCAAAATGCACAACCAACGTCTGTGTCGTCGAACTGCCCGAGTTCACCGTGGGAAAATTCTGGTTGAGCGATACCTTGCGAATACGGGAATTATCAGAATCTGAGATATACACATTTCCCAGTCCATCGACTCCTACGCCCATAGCGCTGTTCGGATTCAGCGTTGCCAGTATTGCCTGGCAGTTGTCACCAATCGAGCCGGACTGGCCGCATCCAGCGCCACCAGACGACTTGCCGAAGGTCCCGGCGATGACGCGCATAAAACCAGTCGTTCCGTCTACGAACCAGATGACATCGAAGCCGTTGTCGGCAAGATAGATGTTGCCGCGAGCGTCTAAAGCGATTTTGCGAGGCGCACCAATGATTACGCTGGTTGCAAGCACAACGTTGTTTGGCGTGTAGGTATTGCCGGTGCTCGCCGTACCAATAATCGTGTAGATATCGCCGGGCACAGCCACAGTATTCCCGTTGGTCGCCGCGATCAGCGCTGCAACCTGAGCCCCGCCTGCATAGACCACCCGTACCCTGGCGTTTCCCTGGTCAGCGATGAACAGGTTGCCATTGGCATCGACTTCAACGTCTTCCGGTGTCGCGAGTTGAGCGGCCGTGGCCGGTCCGCTGTCGCCGCTGAATCCAGCTGCAGCGGCGGCATTGCTTCCTGGATATTTACCCACGATGGTCGAGATGATTCCCGCTGTATTGACCATGCGGACGACGTTATTGCCGGAGTCCGCGAAGTAGACGTTCCCTGCTGCATCAGCGACCACGCCGCGAGGCGTGTTCACCTCTGCTACGTTCGCCAGTCCACCGTCGCCAGTGTATCCCTTGGCTCCTGAGGCCTTTGATCCCGCGCCTGTGAGGGCACCGGCAACGAGCGTCATCAGTCCGCTGGAAGCACTGAACTTGTGGACCAAATTTGCCGTGTAATGGGCGAGATAAACGTCGCCATTCTTCGAAACAGCCATGCCTCGAGCGGTTTCGAGCGATGTAAAACCGCCATTGATACTGCCGGCGCCATCGCTGGCCGGGCAGTTGTCGCCGAACTTATCGATAGCGGCCGTGCAGACGGTGGTTTTTGCACTGCCGGCAAAAAGAGTGATGAGACCGCTGTGGCCGTCAATTCTGCGAATCAGAGGAGTCGAGCCATTATCGATAAAGTAGACGTTCCCTTCGGGATCGACGCCCACATCGTGCACGTCAATGCTAGTGACAACCGAGGATGAACTGGCAAGGCAGCCGTCTCCCACGATGTCTGTAGCCTTGCCCGTATTGCCCGTCGTTCCGATGGCTCCCGGGCATACGGCGCCTATCGCTGGCGCAGTGCCTCCTCCGGCAATCGTGTTGATGGTGTAAGGAAGCAGATAGGGCGCCGGTGTTTGTGCATTTAGTGAGACAAAACCTGCCAACAGAAAAACAATCCCCAAGGCCCAATTGCCAGCTTTGCTCATCACTTTTTCCAAAACCATCATCAATTACTCCATCCGTTTCAACTTTGCGATGCACAATCACGTTGCTCGTGATCAAAGCGCGTGGACACTCCATCGCAGCCTCTCATACCATTTTGGTACGACCACACAAGACAGAAGGAATGTATCTTTGTGAACCGCCCGCAATGTAACTGTTGGCGTATACGATTGTCAATATAGGGTTAGCAGCCTCTCTTGAACTTGCCGCCTCTCGGGACCGCTCTTCAAAACAGAACACTTGACAGCCGTATATCAGCAAAAGCATACTTCACGCGGCCTCATGGTCTGACCAGTATCGTTCCGAACCCAATGGAGTAAGGCATGAAAAGCGACAAATTTCCTGGACACCTGCGCAATCGAGCTATGTTTCGCAGGACGATTCCCCGTGCACTACGGTTTTTTGGCATAACACTGTTCGCGGCAGCGATGACGCTCACGGTGCACCCTGTCCTCGCGCAGAATACGGGAAGCATCTTTGGCACTGTCGAGGATTCTACCGGCGCGGTGATTCCTGGAGCCGCCATTACGGCGACAGACCCCACTCACGCCATCACGCGCGCCGTAAAGAGCAATGGCTCCGGCGAATTTACCGTGAGCGGCCTCCCGATTGGCAGCTACACTCTGACGACGACAGCACCCCAGTTTGAACGTTCCGTCATTACCGGCATTCGCGTTGATGCCAACTCGGATATCAAAGAGATCGTCAAACTGGTGACCGGGTCGACGGCTCAGTCAGTAACAGTCGTCGACAACACCAGTTCCGCTATCGATTCCAAATCGGCAACCCTTGGAACGATGATCGACGAAAAACTGGTGGAAGACCTTCCGATCGATGGACACAACGCCGTTGCGCTGACGGCCCTCCTTCCCGGAGTTGTCGACGTCAATGCACCGGCAACCTTTACCGGAGACACCAAAGGACCGACTTTCACCGCATCTGGCTCGAGAAATACACAAAACCTGATGTTGTTTGACGGTTTGATGTGGAACAACCTTTTCTACAACACCGGGATCAACTTCCCGCCACCTAATTCACTGCAAGAAATCAGCGCTGTTCTGAATAACTACAAAGCCGAGTACGGGCGCAACGCCGGCTCGGTCGTGAACGTTGTCACGAGGAGCGGAACCAATACCGTGCACGGCTCAGCGTGGGACTATATCCAGAATCAGTACTTCAACGCCGCCGATTATCTCTCTACAACTAACCCCAAGGACAATATCAACCAAGTCGGCTTTACCATCGGCGGCCCACTCATCAAAGACAAACTCTTCCTTTTTGGAGCGTTTCAGGATTTGATCGGACGCCTGCAGACTACCGGGTCTATTCCCGTTATCGGATACGCCGAACGGGGCTTGAATCCCGATGGTATTACGGCGCGGCCCTGCAACACAGCCGGTCCATTTCCTGGAATGACCTGCGCCAGTTTTCTCTCCGATGCAACGGGCGGAAAAATCCTCAACCCTGAGACCATCCCCGGATCGAGCGGAAACCAGGCAACTCCGCTTGACGCAGAAAATAACTTCAACGCTGCCTATCAACAGGCAGGTGGAACCGGTGTATCGCCCTGCATTGGCCTCCTCCAACAAGCGGCGACCTATGCAGCTAACAACAACTTCGTAGGAACAACAACAAAGCAACCAACCTACCTCCCGTTTGGCGAAGCCCCTGTCGCATGTCTGAACCCGGTCATGCTGAAGATCGTCAACACTTTTGTTCCGGCAGTGGTCAATTCAACCGGAGGCCTTGCCGTCTCGCAATCGAATAGTCCCACCGGCGACAAAAACCTGTTGGTGCGCTCGGATTATCAGCTGAACGGCCAACATAGCATCGACGCTCGCTACAACCTCATCAACTCAAACGCTTTTGGTCCTCTTGGCGTAAACAGTTCCTCAATCGGCGTTGCGACCTATGCCATCCTTGCTCAAAAGGCGCTTAGTAACTTCGGCAACGTCGGTTGGTCCTGGGTAATGACACCGAACCTGCTTAACCGCCTGCGTTTTGGGTACAAGCGTTTTGAGAGCACGCAGCTTCCCCTCGACAACCGAACCCTCAATAGCTTTGGCGGCAACTTCGTCGAAACTGGAATTCCCACTCTGCCGGCCTTCAACTTCTCCAATCAGTTCGGTCTCGGAAGCACCAGTCAGGGTTATCAGGATCACATCAACGAAAACGTTGAACTGAAAGAGAACATGACCTGGACCAAGGGAAATCATACGGTTCAGGGTGGCTTCGAGTTCCTTCGTCTCCAGTACCTCACTCGCCAGGACTACCCGGGACAGATTTCGTTCAGCTCAACCTACACAGGCGTCAGCTTTGCCGACGGCTTGCTTGGCCTTGCCAACTCGGTGCAGGCGCAAAACCGGCTCATTCAGGGTGGTATTCAGCACGCCGTCTTCGCGTACATTCAGGACGATTGGCGGATCACCGCGAAGCTGACTCTGAATCTGGGTGCCCGTTACGAGCTGCCATTCCAGTGGTTCGAGCCGCATGGAGAGTCGGCCACATTCATTCCTGGTATCCAATCCACCGTCTTCCCCGGTGCAGTCGGCGGCCTCGGCTTCCCCGGGGACAAGGGCGTTCTGCCCTCGCTCGTGGCCACCGATTACAACGGAATCGCGCCGCGCTTTGGCTTCGCCTATGACGTGACGGGCCAAGGCAAATTCCTTGTGCGCGGCGGCTACGGCATCTTCTTCGACGCCGTCAACGCCAACGTGGTCGGTGTAGGCGAGCCGTATCACTACAATTTTCTTAGCCAGATTCCTCTCGGCGGCGCTTCTGTTCCTCTGTTGCAATCTCTCGGAGGTCCAGTGACCGTCATTCCTGCGGGCTTCAATCCAAAGAATCCACAGTTCATTGCGCCCTACTCCATTTTCTTCCCGGACGGGAATTTCCGCACACCCTATGCTGAGGCCGTTAACTTCGGTTTCCAGTACCAGGTGCCTCACGGCGGAACGCTGGAAACGAACTACGTCGGCAAATTCGCCCGCAAGCTCACCGTGCCCCTCGACTTGAATCCGGCAATCTACGACTGCAGCGGAGGATACTTCCAGGCGGACCCGGTGAAGTACTGCACCAACGCAAGCTCAACGACAGCCTCCACCCAGGCCCGTCTGCGCTACGCGCCGTTCAATTACGGCGGCCAGGGAATCGTCGACATCCTGAGTATCGGAACGTCGAGCTACAACGCGCTGCAGATGCAGTACACCCAGCGCGGAGGCAAATACCTCAACATGCTCGCCTCGTATACTTTCTCCCGGGCAATCGATGTCGACACCAACGGACAAACAACATCCAACGCGGTTCCCGATGTATTCAATGTCCGTTCCGACCGCGGGCTTTCCGACAACAACGCAACCCACATCTTCAGTGTGGGTTGGGTCACACGCTTCCCCAAGATCAGCAGCGATTCCCACGTGGTGCGTGCCATCTTCAACGACTGGGTCTACAGCGGAACCTACCAGGCCCACACGGGCCGACCCTACAGCGTTACCATCAACAACGACTCCGCGCTGGATGGTGAACCAAACCAGAGAGCAGCCATCGTTCCGGGAGCCAACCCGCTTCTTCCGTCCAATCGACACCGCCTAGCCAAAGTCCAGGAGTATTTCAACATCAATGCGTTCACCTACCCGACCGTCGGAACGTTCAGCCCAGTCGGCAGAAACACATTTATCGGACCCGGCTACATTATGACGAACATGACCGTCGGACGGGACTTCCCGATGTACCGGTGGCGTGAGGGAATGCGTTTGAATCTCCGCGCTGAAGGCTACAACGTCTTCAACACGCCGAATCTCGGCCAGCCCCAATCACAATTCTCCTGCTCCACGACTTCGACTAACGGCGGATCTTGTACGGCCGCCGGAGGATCGTATCCGCTCATCGTAGGTTCGGCGACATCTGCGGTAAACTTTGGCAGCATCCGCAACACCTTTGGGAATAATGCCAATACTTCAACCAATGGCCGCAAACTGCAGTTCGCGGCAACGGTCTTCTTCTAGCCTGCAAATCGTACCCCGCAGAAAACTCCGAAGCCGGTAAGGGTTCAATTCCCTGCCGGCTTCGGCCTTTAAGAACCCAACGGAAAGTTCGGCAAAGTCCGGAAGATCGGACGGGAGCTACGGAATAACCTCGGTGGCCGTGGCGAAGCTGAGCTGGTGAATTGCCATCCAGGTCTGTGAATACGCGTTGAGCGCATCAGCGGTCACGGACCTCGAGTCTCGTAGAGCGTCGAGGTAGTCGATCAATGCAAGCCCACCATGTTCATAGCTGAACTTGGAAATATCGAGGACATCCTTAGCTTCATCCAAATAATGCCCGTTGTACCGGTCCGAGAGCACCTTCGCGTTCGCATAGCCGATCCAGGCCTGATCAACATCAGAGACCACTTGGTTGCGCGCAGCCAACTCGGTGAAACGCGCGGCCTGAGCAGTGTATTTGGCAGTCTCCTTGTTGCCTTGGTTCCGGTCAAAGAGGCGGAGCGGAATGCTCATGCTGAAGGCAGCCGAATTGTCCGGACCATTACGATCATAGTCGGCCTCAAGCGTCGGATCGGCGGTCCCGTTTGCGTAAGCAAGCTTCACATTCGCGTCAGCGACGACGATACCAAGCTGCGCAGCATGGTAATCCGGTCGCGCCGCCAATGCCTTCTGTTCCATGTCCTCCATCGTTCCAGCCACTAGAGGTGGCACCACTTCGCCCATCACGTCAAAGTCCATGCGAGGCTTGTTATAGCCCAACAGAACCTGCAATTGGACACTCGCTTGTTGCTCATTCGTAATCGCATTCGATTCATCCGATTCGAACTGAGCAAGTTGCAGATCGAGGCGCTCGAAGTCCAATTTAGCAATATCTCCAGCCTTGAATCGCTCCCGTCCGATATCGAGTTCATGCCTGTAATCGTTCAGGTTGTCGTCTGCGAGCTTTTTTGCGGTCTTGGCAATAACAAAGTTAGTAAAGGCCTGGCGCACAGAGAGAATGATCTGCTGTTCCTGGGCATGATATTGAGCATCAGTCTGTGCCGTGGTCGAGCGTGCACTATCCAGCCGCCACCGACGCTTTTCTCCACGCTCAAACAGGCGATTGACGCCAGCGCTGTAGTAGTAAGGATTATTGGAATCCTCACCGAGCGTGACGTTCGAGCCCGTGACAACAAGATTCGGATTTTGCCTGACGCCGGCTTGAAGCTCCTGTGCCTTTACCGAAAGCAGGTTCTGTTGCGCCGAAAGCAAGGTTGGATTCTTCGCTCGCGCTAGGTCAACCGCCTGTTGCATCGTGATGGGCATATAGGGTGCCGGAGATGGCGGGTTTTGACCGTAGGCCGTCGATACTGACAGCGAAAGGCAGGCCGTCGCCAGAACGAAGCGGCTCCACCTGGCCACGCAGTTATTAAGCTGCATCGAATCCTCGAAATCGTGCCTTGTGCATGCAAACCGCATCAGTTCTCAAACTCCGTCTCGGGGGTTGGGAGCACATCATTCGACCTGGCGATCCAAACATATAGAGTCGGCAGCAGAAAGACGCTAATCAACAGCGCGCCAATGAGGCCGCCGACGATGACGATGGCGAACGGGCGCTGCGAATCGGAACCGATGCCGTGCGACGTGGCAGCGGGTAGCAGGCCGAGGGTCGCCACCAGCATAGTCATCATGATGGGACGAAGGCGGAGGACAGCGCCCTCGATGGCGGCCTCCTCGATCGAGTGCCCGCGCACGCGCATCTGGTTGATGTATTCGAGCATAATGACGCCGACCTGCACCGAGACCCCGAAGAGAGCGAGAAAGCCGACGCCGGAGGAGACCGAGAAGTGGGTCCCCGTAAAGAAGAGAGCGAGGAGGCCGCCAAGGGGCGCCATTGAGACATTCAGGAGGATCAGCAACGCCCATTTGCCGGAGTGAAACATCGTGTAGAGGAGCACAAAGATGAGAAGGATCGTGATGGGCAGCACGAGCATGAGTCGACGCGACGACCGCTTCTGGCTCTCATACTCTCCGGCCCAGTCGATCTTGTAACCAATGGGCAGTTTGACCTGCGCGCCGACCTTTCGGATCGCCTCTTCGACGGTCGACCCGAGATCCCGATTGCGGACGCTGTACTTGATGGCGACATAACGCTGGCCGCCCTCGCGATAAACCTCTTCCGCGCCGTCCTCGGTCTTGATGTTAGTGAGCTGGGCGAGGGAAACGCGCTCGCCCGAAGGAGCGAGAAGACGAATATTGTCGATGGCGTCCTGGGTGTTACGAAACTGTATGGGATAGCGGACGACGACGTCGTAGCGCGCCTCGTTCTCGAGTACCTGGGTGACGGCGTTGCCACCGACGGCTGTCTGGATCGCGTCCTGGACATCGGAAACGTTGATGCCGTACCGGGCGGCGGCTTCGCGATTAACAGAGTAGTTGAGGTTTGGCTGACCGATGACGCGGAACAGCCCCAAATCTTGGACCCCTTGGATTTTGCTCATGACAGAGACAATTGCGTCGCCTTTTTCCTCGAGGGTCCTGAGGTCGTCTCCGTAGATCTTGACAGCGAGCTCACCTTTGACGCCGCTGACGGCCTCTTCGACGTTGTCGGAGATCGGCTGGGAGAAATTCCAGAGTACGCCGGGGATTCTTTCGAGTTCGCGGTCCATGGCGGCGATGAGCTCCTCTTTATTCTCTTTGAAGACGGGGCGCCACTGTTCTTTGGGCTTGAGGTCGACGAAGTATTCGGTGTTGAAGAAGCCGGTGGTGTCGGTGCCGTCGTCAGGGCGTCCGGTCTGGCTGACAACTTTGAGAACCTCTGGGAAGGCAGAAAGCTTGAGCCGAGACTCGTTCATGATGCGAAGGCTCTCGGTGGGGCCGGTCGACGGGGCAAGCGTGCCGCGGACCCAGATGGAACCTTCATCGAGGTGCGGGAGGAACTCGGAGCCGATGACGCCGCTGAACATGAGGAAGCCGGCAAGGAGGAGCGCCAGTCCAGCAACACCTACGGTGACGTTGCGATGTTCGATGGCCCACTTGACCGCGCCGCGATAGCGGCTGATGAGCCAGGTCATCACTGGATTCTCCCACTCGCTGGCACCTTTAGGAAAGAGCAGGCTCGATAGCACGGGGGCGAGCAGGAGGGAGAAGACAAGTGCGCCGAGCAGAGCAAAGCTCACCATCCACGCCATCGGCTTGAAGAGGCGCCCTTCCACCGACTGCAGCGTAAAGATCGGTAAGTACGCGGTGATGATCATGGCGCGCGCGAAGAAGACCGGGCGCTGTACTTCATGCGTCGCCTCGCGGATCTGCTGTGAGGGAGTAACGTCTTGCTTGCGGCTGTGACTGAGGTGGCGGACGATGTTCTCAACGACCACCACGGAGCCGTCCACTACCATGCCGAAATCCAGCGCGCCGAGCGAGAGCAGGTTCGCAGGAATTCCACGCAGATTCAGGCAGATTGCGGCGAAGAGCAACGCAAACGGCATGGTAAGGGCGACGATGAGCGCACCGCGCACGTTGCCAAGAAAGAGAAACAGGATAACGACGACCAGGAGGATCCCCTCCGTGAGGTTGTGGAGGACCGTGTGGGTCGTGTAGTGGAGCAGCTCGCTGCGGTCCAGGAACGGAACAATCTTGACGCCGGGGGGAAGGACGCTGGTGTTGAGCTCTTCTACTTTTTTGTGGATACCCTCGAGCGTAGCATCGGAGTTGTCGCCCTTTTGCAAGAGGACGATGCCTTCGACGACATCATCGTTGTCGATCAGCTGCCCGTCCTCGTGATGGATGGACTGCTTGCTGCCGGGCTTATCCGCGTGGTCCACGCACGGGTCAGTTGCGCTGAAGGAGGCTCCTGATTCGGCGGGCGGAGTGGCTCCGAAGCGGCAGGTCTTGCCGATCTGGCCAAGCCGTATCTTGGGGCCCTGCACAACGGTAGCGATGTCCCTGACGCGAAGGGCCGTTCCGGTCTGGGTCTTAAGAACGGTGTCCTCGATATCCTTGACGTTTTTGTAGAGGCCAACCTCACGGACGTTGACCTGCTGCTGGCCCTGCTCAATGAAACTTCCGCCAGCGTTGGTGTTGTTGTTTGCGAGCTGCTGCTCGACCTGGCCGATGCTTAGACCGTAGGCGACCAGTTTGTCGGGATCGACCCGAACCTGGTATTCGCGCGTGATACCGCCAAAGCTGGCGACGTCGACCACTCCAGCGACTGACTTAAACTCCTTTTCGAGCTTCCAGTCCTGGAGAGACTTGAGCTCCATGGTGTCATAGGCAGGATTCGTCGAGCGCAGGGTGTACCAGTAGATCTGGCCGACGGGACTCCAGTCGGTGCCCATCTGGGGCTGCAGGCCGGCAGGAAGCGTGACCTGTCCCAGCCGCTGGAAGACCTGGTCGCGATTCTCCTTGTTGATGGAATCGTCGTCGAAGATCATGGTGACGCTGGACAGACCCGCGAGCGATGTCGATCGCAGATGCGTCATATGCGGGATGCCGGCCATCTGGATTTCGATCGGCGTCGTCACCTGCTGCTCAACCTCTTCAGCGGCGCGGCCCGGCCACTGCGTGATCACCTGAACGTAGTTGTTGGCAACGTCAGGGTAAGCCTCGACGGGAAGGTTATGAAAAGACACGATTCCCCAGCCGAAGAGCATGATCGAAAGACCGACGACCAGCCACCGATTGTCTAAAGCAAAATCGACGAGGCCTCGAATCATTACTGATCCGCCGTATTCTGCAGCGCCAGCACATTCGATACAACCTGCTGACCTACGTTGAGACCGGAGAGAATCTCCTGCATATTGTTCGGCAAGCTGACCCCACCCCGCACCGAAACGCGACGAAACTTGTTGTCGCCCGCTGGGATGTAGACCCAGTCGCGGTCATGCAGGTGCAACACTGCGCTTGCCGGCACCTGCAGATGTGTCTGGAGAGTTTTGCCGTGGATCGTGGCCGTGGCAAACATTCCCACGCGCATCAGTGTGTCGGGATTGTCCACCTGGATGCGCACCTTTGCAGTGCGTATCTGCGGATCGAGGACGGCGCCGATGTCACTGATCACGCCAGTCAGCACTCGGTCGGGGTAGGCAGCGAGCCGAATCTCTGCCTTCTGGCCGAGATGCACCGTAGGGAGATCGTTCTCGTAGACATCACAGACAACCCACACGTGCGACAGATCCGCGATGGTGAAAGCGCTCGACGAACCTGCATAGGTCACACCAGCGGCGGCAGCGGTCGTTACATTCTGCGCAATGATGTAACCCGAGGCCGGAGCATAGACCTTCACCAATCCAGCCGGATGGTTCTTATCGACACCAAGAACCCGCAACTGCTCTTCCGCAGCAGAAAGTGCTGCCTTGGCGTCGTCCTCTGCATTCTGGGCGACCTCGACTTGGCTGTTTGGAATCGCACCCTTTTCGTTGAGCAGCTTGGCGCGATCGAGCTGTACCTGGGTGAGACGCTCGTCGTTGACGGCCTTCAAATATTGACCGAACGCGCCGGATACGTCAGTGCTCTGCACTTCCATCAACAGCTGGCCTTTTTTGACGTAGTCGCCAATGCGGGCGTAAACCTCAACGACTCGGCCGGATGCGATGGAGATGACAGGAATGGTGCGGGAGACATCGGGGTTTACGGTGCCGGTGACTTGGAGGGTCGAAGTCGACGCGTAGTTGGTCGCTGCTACCAACGTAAACTGGTCGGGGTGGTCTACGCGGACGAGACTCGCGTCGGTGTCGGCCTGGACAGCCGCCGGCGGAGGAGCTTCGCTCTTGGGATCGGGCGATTTATCGTTGCAGCCTGCCAACAGATAGGTGCCGAAACAAAATAAGATCGTGACTTGGCGCCTGAGATTGATTGAACTCATTCCGTATTCTCGTCGTCTCCCCGCGGACAGTTTCTTGCTGCTTCAATAAAAATGCATAGGGGCACAAAATCGCCACTGCCAATGTCAGCATCGCGAAAACGCTACCGAGACCTGTGCTTCCTCAGACAAGCGCGTACGCCCTATCTAAAGTCTACCCCGCCCCGCTGCAGACAAAAGCGTGTATTTTCAATCGCCTCATCGCCCACTCGTTAGCTTGGGGAATATTTCTAGTTGTAAATTTTCCGTAAAGATATGCCGGGCGCCACGACCCGCTATCCGTGGTTCTGTCTTTTAGACTATAAGGTAAATGCCCCACTCCGGCTCGAACAGTTGCGGGCTACTGGTTTTGCGACAGAAAATTCGGCAAGCTCAGTATATTCGTGACGATTTTCATCAATATCTCCAATTACTGAAGAATGATCCTTGGCCTATCCTTGTATTTTCGCTTCTGCCACCTTAGCGGTGGCAATCATAATTCCGAGCGGGAGGAAGCAAATGTCCGACAATGGCATCGTCAACGTGAGCAGCCCTCACTCCGTTTTGGATACACTGGCGCGGCTGGAAGCAGTCGTTCAAGCCAATGGAATCCCGATCCTTGCCATGGTGGACCATAGTGGCGACGCCGCCAAGGCAGGTATCCAGATGGAGCCAACGAAGCTCCTCATCTTCGGCAATCCGAAGGCCGGTACTCCCATCATGCTCGCGTCTCCCAGCGCCGCAATCGACCTTCCCCTCAAAGCGCTGGTCTGGCAGGACAAAAGCGGCAAGGTCTGGCTGTCCTATAACAGCCCTGCTTATCTTAAACAACGCCACGACATTCCCGACAACTTATTGCAGAACATCTCCGGTATCGAAGCGATTTGCGCGCAGGCCGTCCGTTGAAAGAAAGCGAACCTGGCGAATCGCAAACGGCACAAAATTAAGGGACCTGCGCGATCCTCGCTTCATTCTGATGGCGCTTTATCGAGTTCGCCAGCACATCGCTACGATTCGCTGTCGTCTTCATGGCGCTTCTTCCTGGTGACCACAAAGGCGGACCCGCCCGGAGATACTATGCGCGGCCTCCCCAGCCTCTCAGGAGTCGCCTAATCATTTAAAACGCGGCCATCTTTTTGGCGCCGCAAATTGTGGCCACAACCGACTCAGCTAGAGCCCATCGGCAAACATCCTGACTCACTCAGATTCGGCTCTCTCGATACTGCCTGCTATCGCCATTGCTTTGCGTTTGCATCCCACTCCACTTTTCTATAGCAATTCATGCCATCTTTGAGCAATTTCCTTCAATATCAGAAGGCGGCACTGAACTACCGTTGCCTTAGTCAAAAGGGCGCAGTCGAGTTTCACGACCGGGATATCGATCAACGAGTCGCTATTTCGTGCCTTTTCACTTAGATCTTGTGGTTATGATCGCGGCTCGTGCGTTCCGCGCCATTCCAGAAAGGGTTGTTTCTATGAACTCCTATCTTTCGACCGCCCACATCAGCGGACTCTTCCTCTTCGAGGGAAGCAACGATGAAATGTTGGTCGCCGCCGCAAAATCAGGTGAGAGTCGGGCATTCTCCGAGCTCTGGAATCGGCACTCGAAGAAAATCTTTAATACCATGTATCGCGTCACCAGGAATCGGCAAGATGCCGAAGATGCGCTGCAGGACGCATTCCTCAAAGCCTTCCTTCATCTGAACAACTTCGACGGCCGCTCGAGCTTTTCCACATGGCTCACACGAATCGCAATCAATTCCGCTCTCATGATCCTGCGAAAGAAGCGTGCACACCCCGAGGTCTCTATGGACGCCAGCGCCGACGGAGAGAGCTGGCAGAATTGGGAGGTCCCCGACCGCAGGGTAAACATCGAAGAGCACTATGTCAGATCCGAAAGAGAGCGGCACCTGAAGCGCGCAATCCGTCGTCTGCGCCCTGCCCTTCGGAACGTTATCGAAATTCAGCAGACGCACGATGGCTCCGTCAAAGAGATCGCAGAGATGGCAGGTATTTCGGTCGCCGCCACCAAATCGCGTCTCCTTCGCGCCAGAACTGTGTTGCGCCGTTCTCTGCGCTAAGATCACAGCACTGAATCGGGTTGGGCGAAACTCGACAAAGTTACTCAACAGTAATTGGGAATCAGGCTTTCATCGTGACCAGCAGGTTCCTGCCGTCAGGAAGCTTCCGCAATCTGGTGTTGGGCAATTTCATATCGCGCAGGAACGGAAGACGTCACCCATGCCCGACCCGGTCTTCGCCGAGACCTCGAAGATTTGTATTCCGGGGCGCACGCTTTCGATATTTCGTCGAACCGCAGCCGCGTCGAATTCTGCGGCCTCGGCCATATCCATCTTGGTAATGATCGCGACGTCGGAGCTATTCGCCTTCGGTGGCGGAGAGGAGAACGAAACGAAGCTCTCTCCGAGGTCGTAACTGGAAGGGCAGACGAGGTTCCGACATTTCAATAAATAGGAAATCCGGAGCGTCGAGCCGCCACCCTTCAAGCGTTCGTTCGATGATCTGCGTCAAGATGGCAGATGGTTCCAGTCGTGATCTGACGGACGTTAGGCGCGGCGCACCTTAGGCGGGAAGCATCGTTCTCGGTGGCTAGATCTCCGCCCAGCGCGGCAACCCTGAATTCCGAGGTCAACACGTTGAGAAGCTTTTCGAGGAATCTTGTCTTGCCCGATCCGGGGCTTGAAACCAAACTGACACGCTCACACCGAAGCCCTGAAGCTCTCATGGAGCGCATGGGCAAGAATGTCATTTCTGCTTGAGTACCTTGGCGCGGGAGGGGGACTTGAACTCACGGAGGGTTTATCTCTGCGGATTTTAAGTCCCTTTTTTGCATTTTTGCAAGGAATAGCATGACGTCGCAATATCACCATAATCTATTCATAATAAACATCTTATTAGATTTGCTCACTTGCATAGACTTGCATCCGGTGGCACTTTATTCCGGTACAAAGTGCCACCATAAGTGCCACCATACTGTGACTGTTACATATTCAGAAATGAACAAACTCAGCGGCCCAAAATGTTCTCGAGTGTTTTGCTTTGAATGACTGACATGACTAGGGAATCGTCACACTGACCGCGCTCGATGGTACGCTTTGGCTGCCCTGGCTATCGACGCTGGTTACGGTATAGCTATAGGTGGTGCCACTGGAAACCGTACTATCCATATAGCTGGTCTGCGCGTCGGCCGACGTGTTCAACAATTGACTCGATCCTCCGCTCGTTGACCGATAGATGTTGTAGCCTGCGACCGGGTCGGGCGAACTGGAAGGGGCCGACCAGGAAAGACTGACCTGATGCGAGACTGCCGCACCCGTTCCGCTCAATGACACCGCTGTCGTACTTCCGCTGGTTGAGTTGCTGCTAATCGTCAGGCTCCCGGAATCCGATCCACTTGCCGTCGGCGCGAACTGTACTGTCAGCGTCTGCGCCTGCTTCGGATTCAGTGTCACCGGGAAGCTGCCTCCAACCAGGGAGAAGCCCGTCCCCGAGACCGACCCCGAGTTCACCGTCACCGCCGACGTACCCGACGACGTAACCGTCAGCGACTGTGTCGCAGAAGAGTTCACCGTGACACTGCCAAAACTCAACGAGGTGGCGCTAAACGTCAACTGCGGGTTCGCCGCCGTAGCCGTTCCGCTCAAAGACACCGTTGTCGTGCTGCCGCTGGCGGAGTTGCTGCTGATCGTCAGGCTCCCGGTATCCGATCCGCTTGCCGTCGGCGCAAACTGAACTGACAGCGTCATTGATTGACCCGGATTCAACGTCGCCGGCAAGCTGGCTGTAACGAGCGAGAAACCCGTCCCCGAAACCGACGCCGAATTTACCGTCACAGCCGCTTTGCCCGACGAAGTAAGCGTCAAAGACTGCGTCGCAGAGGAGCTCACCGCAACGCTGCCAAAACTCAGCGTACTGGCGCTAAAGCTCAATTGCGGAGTCGTGGTCGCCGCAGCACCTGTCCCGCTTAAGGACACCCTTGGGGTGCTCCTGGACGAATTGCTGCTGATCGTAAGTTTCCCCGTAACCGACCCACTAGCCGTCGGCGCAAACTGTACTGTGAGCGTCAATGTTTGATTGGGGCTTAATGTCGCCGGCAGGCTTCCACCCACGATGCTAAAGCCGGATCCACTAATCGAGGCCGAATTCACCGTCACTGTCCCCGTACCCGACGATGTAAGCGTTAACGACTGCGTCGCAGAGGAATTCACTGTTACGCTGCCAAAACTTAGCGAACTGGTGCTCACCGTCAACTCAGGGGTGGATCTTTTTGCGGCGCTGGCAAAACTCCCTGACGTTATGCAACAGACAGCAAGCAGAAGCAGCCCAAGCCGTCTGCCGGGCATAGCCGGAATCTGCCGGGAATATGATGTTTTTTGAGTGGGAAGTTTGCTGGCTGGATTGCCAATTGCGGAAAATACTACGGGGGCCGAGGGCCTAGACACAAACCTACTACGGGTCATCAACATCGCCTCTTGAATAGATAGAAGTCATCAATTCAAGGCAGAACAAAGAAAAGTGAACAAAGAGGCGATGCTAAACAGCTTCGGTTCTAACTTCGTTCGACAAAAGCAAAGGGTCACAAAACTTGAGGCGAACCCGGCGATCAGTCTGGCGGCCCTGATATCATCGCGTTCTATTCCGTTATAACAGATATGACGCAAAATCCCAACAACAATGCGAAGGCTCGCAGCCCTTCGACAAGCCCCGCTAGCAAGTCACTTCATGATCGTGTCGATAACCAACCATGCCCCCTACTGTCAGGAGTCATATCAGAGAAGGTGTTGGCGGATCCTAAGCCCAGATTACATTTTGGCGAGACACAACCAGGCCTCAAGTGGATCATGGCAGCTAACAGGCGAACTTCAGATGGTGCCGCAAAATGACGGGCTATAGAGATCCAGAATCGCGAGGTCCACTAAAGCGCCTGAGCCAAATCTCTCGCCAATAAACAAACTCGTTGCGGGAGCAGCCGCCAAACGCCACGTGGGGGCAGTCGCACTGCGAGCCTTCCAGGTACACGGTGTTTTCCATTTGTCGCATCTCGCCGGTGCCATCGACAATGATCTTGTCGAGCTTCCTGAACACCTTTTGCTGCTTACCGCACAAGAGCCGCATGTCAGGGGAAAAAAACAATCCTCGATTGTGGGCAGTCCGATTGAGGGTTCGCCGGATATCCGCTATCGACTTGACCTCGACTAACTCACCGGGATTTAAATTAAGGCTTACTGCTGGAGTCGATCGGTTATACCCGTGAGAATAAGCCCCCAAAAGCATTCGGCGAACTTTCCAAAAGATCCAGATCCCAATACGTTGAACCATCTCGAAAGCTGTACAGTTGCCGCTCCGGACTTCGCTAAAACAGATTGCTAACCGCTCTCGACGAGCAAGCGGTCGGGTTGCTTCGAGTAGTTCGCTTGCCTGACAAAAAAAGATTTTCGGGCCGCCGGTTTTGAGGCGCGCTCGGAGTTGATTACCATCATCCTTTTCGGACTCTAGGTTCTGCTGAGGAGCGGCATCCTCAACCTTCCGCAGCCACGCTTCGCGCCAAAAGATCATGCACGCTTTTGGACAACCGTCGTGCTCGGTTCCGGAACAACGTACATCTTGAAGGGTAAAAACATCATCGACCCGAAACCGCCGCATGTTCGTGCCGGATCTCGTGTAGCTGCAAGTTTTGACGACTCGTCTCGCAACCCGGAAACGTTTGCCGCAAAAATCCACCATTTCAGGCATGAACGGCAGTTGATCCAACGCCCCGTCGGCATCCAGAGTCGGGTGTATTTCTTCCGGCGCCCTTATCTCGACAAAGTCGCCGGAACGCAGGGTTGCAGTCCGTTTCATAGTGGTTGAGGAATCATTATAGCGGCGCCACGCCTGAGAGGCCGGCCGTTCGGAGGAGCTTTTTCGAGGCTTTCAACGAAAATCCTAGCGGTCTCCACAATTTCTCTTGGACAACAACTACCTTCCTCACAAATTCGGGAACGCGCCATGTCGCCGTACTTCCTGCAGGGAAGAAGGCAAAATCACACGGGCCCATTCGGCGTTCTATTCCGTTCTCGTTGGTGATAAAAGCTTCGCCTGCAATTACGACTAGCGCTTCATCCTGAACATAGTGCCAGTCGAACCTCCCGGCCGAGCACTCCCAAATAATATTATTGGAAGTAAAATCGTGACTTCTCCCCAAACTCTCGGTCCGCGATACGGGTGTGCCACTCAATACCCACGCCGGGGTTATCGGCTTGGCCTCACTCTTGAGTTCCATAGTAAGGGGGCTAGTAATAACGATTGAACTGGACACAATCGGCTTCGTCGATTGAGTTGCTGACGGAATTGGGTGAGCGCCCATTTCGATCACCTCAGTCGAATGAATTTTTGTCTGGATCGGGGCCAGGGGCCGGACGGCGCCGAACGGGAAAAGCTCAACTGGAATAGTGCCAGGAGCTCGCAAGGCAGGATCGGGAGGTCTGGCCTGATTACGATCAGGTCCGTCGATCCTTGGGATAGGAGTCTATCTCACTCTGTATAGCAGATAGCAAATTTATTAGTAAATTCTTTCGAGGTGTCATCCGGCCATCACCGACCCAATTCAATTGGAAAATCGATGAGATTGCTCAACTCCCGGCCAAGTTGCGGGTCGATCAAACCTCGCACCCCTTGGGGACGGCTGTGTGGAGGTGCGCAGTCAAAGGAGGCGCCCAATCACCCAAACCAGGAAGTGCTTATCTTCGACGTGGGGAGGCTTAGAGTATGATGGGTTGGCCGGCCCTTTAAGGAGAAAAAGAGAAGGCGATGCAACTAATTTAGAATGATAAACTTGGAGAGACTTGGCAAAGCCCAAATTGCTATGTAAAACCATCCGGCACACATCGATAACAGGTCTCACCGAACACCTCCTGTTAGGCAGGTTCAACGTCACGCGACGACAGCAACGAAACAAAACAGCGGCTTATCGAGGCCATCCCAGTAAGGGCGGTACGGCGACTATTCCTCTTATCTGAAGGATCAAATAGGGTTGTGTCAATCGGGGTCGCCAATCAACTGCATAATCCGTCCAACAGCCTCTTCGGCGTCGGGACGGCACCCAACGTGAGAACAGGCCCCCGCGACTGCACATTGAAATACTGCCACTAGATCGGGCGATTCCGACAAAACATGAGGAGTGTTCCGTAACAGAATCAGTAGCGCTTCGCTTTGAGAGACCGCCGCGACACTCCAGGTGCTTTCAGGCAAGTACTCAAGCGACAGAATCCAGCCAACCGGTGCCGGGGCATCTCCCGTTCGAGCCTTTAACTCCGCTGGAAGCACAGGGAACTGCTCAGGGGAGCCATTGCGGAGGAGCAAAGGCCGTGGGTATGGGTGTACACGCCCCTCTAAATCGATCAGCGCATACTCATCAGAGAAGTAAGTAGCGCCTCGCCGTAATAGTTCCGCCACCAACGATGATTTTCCCGCATGCGTGATTCCCGGCAACAGCAAGGCTCGTCCACCCCAAAGGACTACACCGGCATGCACGGCACGCAACGCACTCAGGCGGTTAATCACGGCATCATCCAACGTCCTTATGAGATCCGGCACCAGGCTCATCGTTCTGCCGGCCGACACCACTACTACACCGTCGACCGACAACTGAGATTCATCCGCAACTCGATCAGTGCGAATGAAGATGTCAGGCTTGTCGGTGGTGCTTACCAGTCTCGGCAAGGAGGGAAAAACATAGCGTTCCAGGATGGTGTGCGTCTCAGGGCAATCCGCTGCTACATGAATGTTGCAATCAAAGGCGCGCACTCCGAAATCGTAGGTAATGGGCATATCCATGGCTCGATTATGTCGAGAGGGTCCCTACGAATCGCCCAGCGCTGCTGCAATCCCGAGTACCCTCCGCCCCGAGTAACTATTGGGCGCGCAGTTTCGAAATCCGGCGCACAATCCGACGACAAGGGCTGTAGTTCGCATTTTATGAAGCTATCAGAAAATGGTTGTTTTCCAGGACCCCGCCCTTAGGAACTGCATTTAGGATTTTTCAAACTTGCACAGGGTTTTGGTTTAGAGGTGCCCGATGATGCGGTTTTCGCGTATGCTCTCTGTTCCGCTATAGATAATGACACGACGAGCGGTAGAGCGACAGTACTCATCGTTGTGATGAATTGACGCCGGGACGCTCGAGATGGCACTCCCGATGCCTGCACAAGTTTCTTATCGTGCAGCTGCAGGATTGCGTCTTCCGCAAGTTCTTCGCTTGTTCCGGGGTCGAACGATTGCTGCATGCTCTCCGTCACACCAGCGAGCGTTGTCGGAGTGCTACACGCATCCCAAGCTGCGCCGGCTGTCGAGTTCAATGCGAAGACCGTATCGTTTTTGGCGTCGACAATGACGATGGAACCGTCAGGCAGTTTATTCACGACCAAGGCATCTGAATTGGTACGCTCGATCTGCATATTGACCTCTTTCTTTTAGAACTGGGTCGTTCATTACCGCCTTCGATTCTCGGAAGAATACGAGAGTTGTTGGTCTAGCGAGAAGTATCTCTAGTAACAACCTCTTTTTGTTGGGCCACCAACTTGTTCGAACAGTCTGAAGGAAGCGGCCCATTTTGGGCACTCAATAAGAACGTATGGCGAGCATGTCGGTGGCCAAAGTAGAACGCTTGAAAATCAAGCGCTCTGATTCGAACCTCCGCTGAGAACATGCATGAGATTGCACGGGAAATAAGAAGCTGGGTACTCCTGACTCCCAAAACTTCGGTCGCGAAAATGCTTGATATTATTCAAGCGGAAGCTGCAACATATTGCGAGATATCTCGACGAGGCAGAGGGACTAATGGGAGCAGACTACGATTCGTCTGAACTATTGCGTGCCGTCGCTCGCTCAAGCGATGCCGAACAGATCTCTCGCCTTGCTGTGATGGTTCGTGACTGGGATTCGCTCCTGAGACTGGCCGAGGGACATCGTGTTTTGCCGATGTTATTTTTGCGACTTGAGGACATGGGCCCGTCAGTTCCGATGTTCGTTCAGAAGCGCTTGCGAACCGAATACGACCGGAACGTGTTCCACAATTTGGCGAACGCAGTCGAATTGATCGCCGTACTCAGAGCACTCGACCGCGAGATGATTCCAGCTATGCCGTTTAAGGGCATCGTGCTGAGTGCGTCTGCCTACCATGACCTTACGACCCGTCCGCCAGGCGATTTAGATGTTCTTATCCACTATAACGACCTTCTCCGCGCCACGGCTGTTCTCCTGGCAAGAGGATACGAACTCAAAACCCTAGTGCGCTTGGATGGGAGTCCGGCTCTTTCGAATAATTATGAATATCACTTCGAACGGCAAACTGACGGAATGGTCATCGAGCTTCGTTGGAGGCTCCAACTTGCTAGATTTAAGCACAATCTGAATTTGGACTGGGTGTGGCCTCGGCGACGAGTCACGCTGCTCGCGGGCGCGAAAGTTCCGGATATGAGCCCCGAGATCACCTTGCTGATGCTTTGCATGCATGGAAGCAAGCATGTTTGGTCGCGGCTTATATGGATTTGTGACGTCGCGCAGCTAATGGCTTCGTCACCTCAGCTTGATTGGAAACAGGTCACCGATGAAGCTAAAAAAGTGGGGTTATGCCGAGCGCTTGCTCTGGGGGTGCTGCTTGCGCATCGAGTGGCGGGCGCAACAGTCCCTCAAACAATCCTGCGGCGTTTTGAAACGGACCTGAGCGCATGCAACCTGGCCCAACACATCCAAGATAATCTGTTTGATGCGCCGGGCAGCAGACCTGCGGGCCGTATGCCCTATGGGTTTCAGTTGCTCGACTTCAAGGATAGGGTAAGGTTGCTCATGTCGCCAGATCTCCTGCGGCCGGATGAGTGAGATCGGGCGGCGTTCCGTTTACCCAAATCGCTCCATGCGCTCCACCATTTGCTACGCCCCTTACGCGTATTTTGGGATAGGTCGGCGAGGTAAGGATCGGGTTTAGCATTTGAGAGAGCAACCCAGCCTAACCGGCTATAGCAGCTTCACGAATCGGTCAGTCGCACGTAGTTGTGCCGGGTATACTCACGCTACATGGTTCAAAATCGGCCGTCAGCTCTCGGGCGTTCGCCGTGCGCCTTTCTACACGTAGAGGGAACCAGGAGTTCAACAAAAATGACTTTCGAGTCGCGGCGCATCCCGCTAGGGCCGGCTGAGAAGTACGACGTCTGTCACAACCTCTTAGACTGGATGACCGATCAGTTCAATCGATTCGGAAGCATATTTCGAGCTTCTGTTTACGGTACTAACGTTTATGTAGTCAGTGACCCTCAGTACGTAGATCATGTACTCCGAAAGAACTGGCGGAACTATAGGAAGGGTCTGGCCATCAAACGGATCGGTTTGCTGCTCGGCAATGGCCTGATGGTGAGTGAAGGAGAATTTTGGAAGGCTCAGCGGCAGATGATTCAGCCTGCGTTCCACGAAAAAGCAATTGACAGATTGAAGGATGTAATTGTGGGGGCTAATACTGCGTTGCTCAAAAAATGGACGCATGCCGCTGAAGAGAAAGAGAATATCAATATCACGAGCGACATCAGCCATATGGTGTTGAAGGTTGTTCTCGTTTCGATCTTCGGAGTCGACTACGAACAGGTTGCTCCGCACTTTAATATCCTCTCGGAGGAATCGGCACGAAACCTTCAATTCGCGCAGGCATTCCGGCCACTAGGAAAGATAGTCATTGAAATCGCCACTCAAAGGCGGAAACAGAAAATAATCGAAGCCGACATCCTTGGCATGCTGATGGACGCACGCGACCGAAAGATCGGCCAAGCAATGCCGGATGGCCAACTGGTTAGTGAGATCATGACCATCATCGTCGCAGGGCACGAAACAACCGCGAGCACTTTGAATTGGGCTTGGTACCTGCTCTCCGAAAACCCCGTAGCCGAAGAAAAACTGTCGAGCGAACTCGATACTCTAGTTGGAAGCGATTTCCCTGACCTGAACGATCTACCGAAATTCACCTACACGCGCAACGTCATTGAAGAGACACTCCGCTTGTATCCAGCCGGTTGGTTGATGACGCGCAGGGCGCTAAAAGACGATCAACTTGGTGAATATTTCGTTCCCGCCGGAACGGAAGTCTATATCTCGCCCTATTTGATTCAGCGGCATCCCGGTTTCTGGCAAGCTTCAGATCGCTTCGAGCCCGATCGGTTCGAGCCCGGTCAATCGCGGGATCGGCACCCGATGACGATGCTCCCGTTTTCCGCGGGCCCACGAAAATGCATAGGGGAATTCTTTGCCCGGATCGAGATGCAGATCCATCTAATGATGATCGCCAAACATCTGCGGATGAGGTGCGTGAGCGGACAGCAAGTTCAACTCGAAGCCGGGGTGAATTTGCGGAATAAATACGACTTTATATTGACCCCAGAGATCAGGCGTTCTCGCTAGGTTGAAGCACTGGCGGATTTTCGCATCATTGTTCCGGCAGCCGCTTCGTTTTCCACAATCTTTGCGAAACGTCCGACCGGTTCATCCTGACCCAGACTTCCGCTGTTCTTTTTAGTCATCGCGTTGCGCATGCTCTCCCACCGTTGCGGTCATCCCGCCAGATCGGTACCGTTGCCATTCCCCACAGCAGATTTTGCTCGTACTAGCAAGGGGGCTTCGTGTCTTCTTGGGCCACAATCTGGGCTACGCGTATTTACTTGACGCTACTGGTTCGGAGATGTAGTGTTCGAGGCAACGAGCCAAAATTACCGGGCGTGCTGACTAGAGCGATCTGGTAGTAAGGAGAATTGTGTCGAGTGCTCATCAGCGGCTTGGCCGAGTAGAAAGGGCGAGGGGCGCTACGGAATTGACCACGACATGTTGCGTTCTTGTGCGAGAGGTATATACCTCTATTGGGTATTGCCGCCTATACGTTTTGCGTAGATGCGGGAAGCGAAAAGGAGACATCCTATAAGTCAAATGAACGGTTGCTTGACTCAATATTATCGATGCCCGGATGTATATTCGCGGCTTGGACTGAGGGGAGAGACTCGTTCCCTCACAAGCGGCTACTTCGCCTTTGGGCGCGGGGCGACCTGCTACGGGAACGACCTCACCCGCCGAACAGCACGGTCTCCCAGTGAAGCGCTCCACGACGCCAAGAACGATGCGGTGATCGAGGATGGAAGAGCATATCTAACATTTGACCCATCGGAAGTAATTGAGAATCTTCGTCGTGAAAGATATGTCGGAGAGTGGCGGCACGGAGTCTCGTCCGTTTTGGCGAAGTTGTACTATTTCGTGCGCCCTGCTTTTCCAGTTGGCGTGCGCAAGCATCTGCAGAGATTTCATCTGAGAGGCTGGGAGGAACTGTCATTTCCTCGTTGGCCGGTTGATTGTTCAGTGGATAATCTGTTCGAAGAGCTGATGCTGTTGTCTATGAGAGCAAGTGGCGTTGGACGAATTCCCTTTGTTTGGTTCTGGCCTGAGAGTGCCTCGAGCTGCGCGATCATGACGCACGACGTTGAATCGAAGGTGGGAAGGGATTTCTGTCCGACTCTAATGGATATCGATGATTCGTTCGGGATAAAGGCATCCTTTCAAATCATTCCAGAGAATCGTTATAACGTAAACCCGGATTTTCTGGAGTCCATTCGTCAACGCCAGTTCGAAGTGGTTGTACATGATTTGAATCATGATGGTCATCTGTATAAGAACCGCGAGCAATTCCTGGAACGCACCGCCAGGATCAATTCATATGGCAAGGAGTATGGGGCTGAGGGATTCCGCGCCGGTGTTTTGTATCGAAAGCAGATGTGGTACGACGCTTTGAAATTCTCTTATGACATGTCGGTCCCGAATGTGGCACACCTGGATCCGCAGCGCGGCGGATGCTGCACGGTGATGCCCTATTTTTTGGGCGACATCCTGGAGATTCCGGTAACCACTATCCAGGACTACGCGCTCTTTCACATTCTCAATGACTACTCGATCGACCTCTGGAAACGGCAAACCGAGATCCTTATGACGAAGCATGGGCTGATGAGCTTTATTGTCCACCCCGATTATATCCTCAAGCCGCGCGAATGCGGTGTCTACAAAGCACTGTTGAATCATTTGGCGGTTCTGAGGCGCGACAAGGGCGTTTGGATTACGACGCCCGGCGAAGTCAACCGTTGGTGGAGACAGAGGGCGGAGATGCGATTAGTCGAAAATGGCCATGGCTGGCAGATCGAAGGCTTGGCAAAGGAGCGAGCCCGCATAGCCTATGCGAGTGAAGAAGGGGGGCGTCTTGTTCTCACGGTGGAAGAGCCTTGAGCGCGAAACTCGATTTGAGCTCGCCGCACGCGACGGAAAAATGTCCCCGCCAATTCGAATATGTTTTTCTACTCGGTCGCTCGCGATCTTTGTGAGACAAGCGTTAGTAGATTCAAGAATGGAAAGGTAAGACAATGGGTAACTCGGCCGATTGCGAACGTGACTATCATTGGGGCTGGCCCATACGGGCTTTCATCTGCGGCATATTTGCGAGCATCGGGAATAGAGATACGAGTTTTCGGCGAGCCAATGTCGTTCTGGGAGCGGCAAATGCCAAGAGGTATGTGTCTGCGATCAAATTGGGGAGCTTCACACATCGCCGACCCGAAGAAGGAACTATCGCTTGATTCCTACTGCAGCGATACCGGCACTCCTTGTCCAAAGCCGATTCCGCTGAACCGATTCGTGGACTACGGTCATTGGTACCAGGGCCGGGCGGTTCCGGATCTAGACCGTCGAATGATCCACCGTATTGAGGCCGATGCGAGAGGATTCAAGGTTATTACATCAGACGAGGAGACATTCACGTCAAAGCGCGTCGTAATCGCGACGGGAATCGATGCCTTCGCGAGCTGCCCGCCGGCGTTCAGTGAAATTCCGTCTGCATTGGCGTCGCACTCGAGCGCCCATGATAATCTCGGAAAATTCAAAGGACGGAGCATAGTCGTAATTGGGGCTGGGCAGAGCGCTCTTGAATCAGCCGTACTATGCAGAGAAGCCGGTGCCGAGGTCGAAGTGATCGCACGGCAAGATAACCTCAACTGGGTGGGGATGCATCCTCGTTTGCACCATCTGGGACCTATATCTCGGCTACTCTATTCGAACAGAGATGTCGGTCCAGCTGGCATCAGCCGTCTAGTGGCAGCTCCGCACCTGTTTCGGATGTTTCCCCATTGGTTTCAGGATCCGGTGACGTACCGTGCGATTCGACCGGCCGTAGCAGGTTGGTTGCGACCCCGATTGACAGACCTACCCATTACGTTTGGGCGACAGGTAACGTCAGCCATCGCAATCGGTAGTCAACTTCGCCTCAAGCTTGACGATCACACCGAGCGGCTCGTCGACCACGCTCTTCTAGCAACGGGATATCGTGTGGATGTATCGCGTTATCAATTCCTCTCTGATGCATTGCTCAAACGGCTCAAGACTGCAATTGGTTATCCGGTTTTGGGGCGTGGTCTGGAATGCTCGGTTCCGGGACTGCATTTCCTTGGAAAGCCCGCAGCTTGGAGTTTTGGGCCAATAGTTGGCTTTGTATCGGGAGCTGAATTTGCTGCGAAAGAATTGGTTCGCTCGGTTAGCCGCAACGGGTACAGTCCGAATGAGAGCTTAATCCATTGAGGAGCGTAAGGGTTGATCCAGTTTCGGTTCCGGCCCTTGCGGGCCTGCCGAAGCCTTCTGTTGGAGCAGTGGTGGTCGGTGGCGATTATCAGGGTCTTGGTATTGTGCGCAGCCTCGGGCAGCGCGGAGTGCCGGTCTGCGTGGTTGACGACGAACTATCGATTTCTCGCTTTTCCAGGTACTGTACCCATTTTGTGAAACTACCAAACCTGCGTGATGAGCGCATAGCAGTAGACGCCTTGGTAGAGACTGCAAATCGGTTGAAACTGCACGGATGGGTGCTGTATCCCACGCGGGAAGAGCTGGTTGCGGCCTTCTCTCGCTATCGCACTCAATTAAGTAGCTCATTTCGTGTACCGACACCTGAGTGGAGCAGCGTGCAGTGGGCCTGGGACAAGCGCAACACATACCGATTGGCCCGCGAACTCGGAATTCCCACGCCAGCGACTTGTTATCCGGAGAACATCGATCAACTCGCCGAACTGGATGGCTTCGTGGCACCATTTGCGATCAAGCCGTCGATCAAGGAGAACTTCGTCTATGCCACTAAGGCAAAGGCCTGGTGCGCAAATAGTCACGAAGAGTTGACGGCTTTATTTCTGAAGGCCTCAGAAATAGTTGGTCCCGGAGAAGTCATGGTTCAGGAGTTAATTCCTGGCGGAGGTGCGCAGCAATTCGCATACTGCGCGTTCTTTCGCGATGGCGAGCCCATTGGCAAAATGGTGGTGTGCCGCCGACGCCAGCATCCGCTGCAATTTGGACGAGCCAGCACCTTTGTCGAGACTGTGGACATACCGATCCTGGAGGAGCTTTCTGAGCGTTTCTTGCGCGCAAGCAATTACTACGGACTTGTCGAGGTGGAATACAAGCTGGATTCACGAGACGGTAAATACAAACTTCTTGACGTCAACGCCCGAACCTGGGGATACCATAGCCTCGGCCCTCGGGCTGGGGTCGATTTCAGCTACATGCTTTATGCAGATCAGGTCGGTTTGCCTGTCACTCGCTGCAAGACTGAATCGGGGATCCGATGGATGCGTGCGACAACCGATCTCCCAGCGGCATTCATGGCATTACTCGGCGGAGATATCAACCTTGGAGAGTATTTGCGATCCATAAGAGATTGCAACGTCGAAGCGGTATTTAGCCTCGAAGATCCGCTGCCGGGGTTGATCGAGATTCTCCTGGTTCCGTACCTCGCGTTCAAAAGGGGATTCTGAGACAAGAATGCGGCTTTGACCTGCGAATCATGGATTTTGGTGGCCTTTGGGCTCGCCAAAATTAGACTCGTGTACCCCCATGCGCTATTCCGAAGTGGTCCACCATTTGCTTTACCTCAAAGTTGGCTCCGCATCCCGGAATCGGTAGACTCCGACCCTTAACTCAACTTATCGCAAAAGTTGAAACGACAAAAATAACTGTCTACAAGTGGACGCGGAAAGCAAACGGAGTGCAATTTATTGTTTACATGGGTATGCAAGACCCTGCAGACCTGTATCGGGCGCGAATAGATCGGCCCGTTACCAAGTCGTCAATTGCCTCCTAAACCTGCAAAACGTGGGATCAACAGAATTTTACCGACCGTTTGCATTTTGGCCATCATCGTGCTTCTGCTCTAAATGTTCCACAGAGCGCTCGAACTCTGAGCCATGCATTAAGAACAGGGACTGTAGCCCACAGGGCGGAGCTATGTCCAATTAAAAGCCGGAATATTACCTCGGCCACAGAGAAGCGGAGCAACTTGTTGACCTCACAAATCATGGATGCCGCAACGCACGAAACCTCGGACTGGTGGGCGCTTTACACGCGTCACCAGCACGAGAAGACGGTGGCTGAGATGCTCTCGGCCAAGGGCTTTGAGGTGTTTCTGCCTCTCTATGAGTCAATACGGCGATGGAAAGACAGAAGCAAGAAAATTACCCTGCCGCTGTTCCCTTGCTATGTATTCGTTCGGGGAGGGCTCAGATCGCCGATTGCAGGTCGTGACAACTCCGGGGATTCACACGATTCTGTTCCACGGCGAACGAGTCGCAATGATCCCCGGAGCTGAGATTGAGGCGATTCGAAAGGCAGTTGAAGGGCCCTTTCGAGTAGAACCGCATCCGTTCCTAAAATGCGGCGAGCGGGTTCGCGTCATTCGCGGTTCACTCCAAGGCGTCGAAGGGGTTCTGGTTCGCAAGAAGAACCTGTATCGTCTGGTTCTTTCCGTGGACATGATGGCGAAGTCCGTGGCAGTGGAAATTGACGCCACCGATGTGGAGCCAGCGCCAACTCGCAACTCTAACGGACATAGGCCCAGGCCAGCAATTTGCGGGAACCGGCAGATTTGGCGACGCGTTACTTCATAGTGATCGACAGATAGTTAGTACTTGAGAAGAGCAAGGATCTCGGAAGCAACTGGATCGGACTGTCCGAGACCAGGACATAAACCATCACGCCGATCCTGACAGGAGTCGTTTTGAAGCGGAGCGCATATCACCCGATGGGATCAGGATTTCTTTTGATCACCCTTTCCTGCTCCTTATTGGGTCAAATGCCAGCCTCCAGTCAGGCGAGTCGCGGACTTCCGGCAGCTGCGGTAGCGGTCTCGCCAACACAACCCCTCGCACCGTCGGACAACCTGCCCGATCCCAATAGCTTCGTCATTGGTAATGACGATGTTCTGGCGATCAATGTCTGGAAAGAACCTGACTTTTCCCAGGTCGATCCAAGTGCGATCGGACGGAAAGATTTCGTTGCCGCTTCTTGGAGAAGTTCAGGCGACCGGACGGACTCCTTTGCAACTCGAACATGACATCACTACCAAGCTCCGGAACTACATCACCAAACCGGAAGTGACGGTGATGGTCGAGCAGATCAACAGCAAGAAATTCAACATCCTCGGACAGGTGGCAAAGCCCGGGTCATACTCACTTGCACTTGCGCCGACGATCGTGGACGCAATTGCAATTGCGGGCGGGCCCCGGGACTTTGCCAAGCAGAAATCCATCTACATTCTTCGACAGAATCCCGGTGGCGGTGAGATCCGCATTGCTTTCAATTACAAGGATTTTCTCAAAGGCAAAGATTCAGAACGTCAAGCTAGAGCCGCACGACACGGTCGTCGTGCCTTGAAGGCTGCTTATGCTCATACTTGCCTATCTCGGTCTTGCGCTGCTGACGGCCACGCCGGTCTGGTCTCAGATGGTAGCGACTCCCATTCGAGATGCCAGCCACATCCAACTGATGAAGCCCAAATGCTGACCCCACCTCCGGTGAGCGCGAGGGTTATCCGACGATAGTCGGATCTCAAATGCGTTCAAATTATCTGGCTGCCGGAT
This sequence comes from uncultured Acidobacteriaceae bacterium, assembly GCA_963841335.1. Classification (GTDB taxonomy): domain Bacteria; phylum Acidobacteriota; class Terriglobia; order Terriglobales; family Acidobacteriaceae; genus Edaphobacter. Next base: position 2,000,380 of record CAWJCF010000002.1, read on the forward strand.
TGGTCCTCAATACTGCTTACAATGACAACGTGCTGGCAGGTGGCAGCACTACTGCCAGTGAGCGACTTGATTTATACAATTTCGCCTACGATTGCACTTAACCAAACAACCCCGCGGCAACAATTGACATTGAACATATAGTCCGGGCTTTACGTTTTATCAGCACACCAGCGCGCTTAATGCGGCAAATCAGAACGCGGCACTGAATTTTCAGTACCGTCTGAGCCAACACACGACCATCAGTTTAAGCGACTCCTTTCAAAAGAGCTCGAACGTATTTGACCAGCTCTATCCTCTTTCCGGAGGGGCGTATCATCCGGCTCGTCACAGTCCTCCAGTGGCAGTCGTTGCTCCTTACGCTGACCAGCTCAGCAATACAGCAAATATTGGAATAAGCTATCAATTCAGTAGCAATGGCATGATCGGCGCCAGCGGAATTTTTACAGAGAATAATTACCCCAACCCGGCGGAGGCCTCTGGTCTCTACAACTCGAATTCGCTCGGAGGGTCGGTTTTTTACAGCCACCGGTTGTCCACGCGCAGTACATGGGCGTAACGTATCAGTATTTGAGAAGCCAAGGTAATCCTGTGAATGCGCAGGCCAATCCCGGGAATACACAGACTGAAGTGCAGACGCATACTCTTATGCCTTTTTACACGATTTATCTCAATGCCACATTTTCTTTATCCCTATCGGGTGGTCCGCAGTATTTTGACGCGGCTCAATCCACCTCGTCCGCGTTCCGCTCCTGGGCACCATCTGCGATGGCAAGTATCGGCTGGCAAAAAAGCCATACCAATCTTGTGGCCAGCTACTCGCGAACTGTTACCGGGGGTGTGGGTTTGCCTGGAGCCTTCAACGCAAATAGCGCAAATGCATCTGTGGGCTGGCAAATAGCACGCACTTGGAACGTAGGATCGGCGGCCAGCTACAGCATCAATAAGAATGTGACCCCGTCCTTGCCCTCATCCAACCCAGGAGGCCACAGCATTTCAGGAACTGTCTCGGTGCAGCACTCAATGAGCGAGCATCTCAATGCGGAACTTGGATACGCCCGTCTGCACCAGAGCTATAACGACATTGCCTTAATATCCAGCGCTCCTGATAGCAATCGCGAGTTCGTCTCCATCTCCTATCAGCTCACACGACCACTAGGAAGATGATCATGGAAGAGATCTACGAGGAACAGAAGTCCGAAGGGGTCGACGTTCAGCGCTATCTTGAGATAGTGCGCCGCCGCCACATTCATTTCCTAATACCACTATTTCTTGGATGGCTTATAGTCTGGGCAGCTAGCTGGGTTCTACCCGTGCGCTATAAGTCGAGCACGCTGATCCTCGTAGAGCAGCCCACGATGCCGAAAAACTATGTCGTACCAAATGTCGTTGACGATTTGCAGAACCGACTGCAAAGTATTACACAACAAATTCTTAGCCGCACGCGCCTTCTTCTCATCATCGACAAATTACATCTGTACGGTGATAGTCACCGACAGCTCACACCAGATGAAAAAGTCGAACGCATGCGTAAGGACATTGACATCGAGCTTGTGCACGACTCTCACGGCGACCAGATAACAGCATTCAACATCTACTATTCTGCGCATGATCCGAATGTCGCCGAACAGGTGACAAGCGAATTGACGAACTTGTTCATTAGCGAGAATCTGAAAGTACGCCAGCAACAGTCCGAAGACACCACCAAGTTCATCTCGAGCCAATTGGAGAACGCGCGTGCGACCTGGCCGAACAGGAAGCCAAGGTTCGAGAGTTTAAAGGAGAGCACGAAGGTGAATTGCCTTCTCAAGAAGCCAGCAATATCCAAATCCTGAGCGGACTCCAGGCGCAACTGCAGAACGAACAGGATACTCTCAATAGTGCGAAGCAGCAGCGCATCTACCTTCAGACGTTGATCGAACAATACCGGTCTTTGCATCCGAGTTCCCGGACTGCTGACGGTACCCCGACAAGTTTGTCAGCGATTGATCAGGAGCTTGATAGGCTAAGGTCAAAGCTGGTAGACCTTAGCTCTCGTTATACCGATCATTATCCAGAAGTCGAGAATCTGAAGGACGAAATTGCCAAGACCGAAAAGAGAAGAGGCGTGCTCGTTGCCGAGTTGAAGGCGACCGGCAATGGTGCGAGGCAGCTTGGGGACAGCAGTGGTGGGCGCGATGCAGGCGACCCTTCACAAAACTCGCCGCAGCTTCAACTACAAGGCCAGCTGCAAGCTAACCAAGCAGAAATCGCGAATCGGGAGCAAGCAATTGCCGGGTTAAAAGCGAGAGTCAATGGCTATCAGGATCGCTTGAACACAGCACCCACGCGAGAGCAACAGCTAGCGGATCTGACCCGAGGCTATGATCAATCCAAGGCCAATTACGATGACCTGCTAAAAAAGCAAAACGAATCATCGATGGCCACAAGCATGGAACAAATGCAGCAAGGTGAGCGGTTCAGTATGCTTGATCCTCCCACCCTCCCGCTAAAGCCAGATTTTCCTAACCGACTTAAGTTTTGTGGGATCGGCTTCGGGGTCGGCCTCGTTTTTGGCCTCATTGTCGTCGGCGGACTTGAGGTTATGGACAATCGATTGCACAGTGAAAAGGAGATCAAAACTCTGCTTTCGGTGGCGGTGATAGCGGAGATTCCGGAAATTGTGAGCCCCTCGGATGAACGAACCAACAAGAATAAAATACTGTTGGGATGGGCCGTGGCTGCAGTCGTTCTAGCCGCCATCTTGGCAGGTTCTGCAATCAGCTATCTCTGCGGTTAGGTTTACGTTCCCAATTTGCAAAGCGTTCTATATCTCACACGCAGCCATTCGACCTCACGCCCGATCCCAGCTGCTCATGTCCCCAACCAAGCGGCACAATGAGGCCCTGGTTGAGATTCACGATGTCGTTCGGCGGCACACGGGATTTGTCGTGTCGACTTGAGAGGTGGGCACCCCCCAAACCGAATCACGAACCCAGTTAATGAACTGAATGCTGCACCTGCGAAGACCTGTCTCAAGCGATTCACAGTTAAATGCGGCGTTGGCCGTCGAAGCGAGCAAAACATGAGCCGTATATTTGACGCATTGCAAAGATCGGAAGCCGAGCGTTCTGCGATTGATTTGCCGGCGCTGTCGCAAGCGACTGAAATGCTGGAGCGCCCCGAACGTTCCGCAGCACCGAAATGGGAGCCCGCAGTTTCGCCTTCACAGATCAAGGTGCAGGGAGCTGAGGATTGCGATGCGTCATTCGGCTTACCCGGAGAACCATTTCTCACGAGACCTGCAGCTTCGGCCGTAGCCGAGTATTCGCAGGCTGAAGAGGGTCTCGATCCGTTCGCCCTGTTCCAATCTCTTCAGGTCTCGCTTGGTCCTCATAGTAGGTTGGTATGCCTTACGGACAGCCAGAGTCCGGCGGCGGAAGCTTTCCGCCTTCTAGGTGTACGCTTGCGACATCTTCGACGTGACCGGTCGCTTAAGAAAGTGCTGATTACGAGCACGATTCCTCAAGAGGGCAAGAGCATGGTTGCGGGTAACTTGGCCTGCACTCTTGCACTAAAGACACAACAGAGGACCTTGCTATTGGAGGGAGACCTGCGGCGCCCGTCTTTATCTCAGATGTTCGGGCTCGGAAGAAATCCGGGACTCAGCGAATGGTTGCAAGGCGACCGTAGTCTGACAATGAGTATCTACCATCTCAAAGACCCGAACCTCTGGATTTTGCCGTCGGGCAGCGCTCCCAGCAATGCGCTGGAACTCCTCCAATCAGGGAGATTGTCTGCGCTGATGGATCAGTTGACCACATGGTTTGATTGGGTCATCGTCGATTCTCCTCCTGTGCTGCCCTTGGCTGACACGAGCGTCTGGATGCGGTTGGTAGATGGAATCCTTCTGACTACACGTCAAGGAACTACAGAAAAGCCGCAATTGCAAAGAGGAATCGAAGCAGTCGAGCCTAAAAAGCTGATCGGGGCGTTGTTGAACAGCTCCCACCATGCGTCTACCAGCGACTACTATTACCATCCTGCGACCGTTACAAAGCCGAACGATCCTTCGGTCCGATAACTGAATCCGAATCAAAATCTATTTCTCACCGCTCATCTCCAAAGCCGTTAGGTGTAGATTCCCCATTTACAACTGCTCGCTCTTGTCTGAGCGGTACGATCTGGAACGAAAGCAGATCCAAGATCGGTGTTTCTAACAGGCGATGAAAGTGAAGTAATCGTCAAGAGAGGAGTCAATTGTGACTCTGCTACGCGTGAACAAAGTTTCAAAATCCGCTGACCCGCTATTCGTGTGGTTATCCGTTGGGGCACGCGAGGTCTTGAGTGAATCGAGCTTTACGCGGATGATCGCAATCGAACGCAAGAGGACTGAGCGTTCCCGCGAGCCGTTTCTCCTGATGCTGCTGGAGCCCGGCAATCATCAGAGTTCAGAAAAAAACGGGAAGGCTCTCACCAACGTACTGTCTGTCCTGCCGTTATCCATTAGGGAGACCGACGTAATCGGCTGGTACAAGGACCGGACTACCGTAGGCGTGATGTTTACAGGGCTTGCTGGCAAAGACAAGAATTCGATCCTGAGTGTCATTCTTACCAAGGTGAGTGCGGCGCTGCGAGATCAATTGACTTCAGACCAATTCAATCAAGTCAGCATCTCCTTCCATTTCTTCCCGGATGACTGGGACCACGATAATTCCGGGCGCCCAAGCAATCCCTCCTTATATCCGGATCTGTTGAGTCCGGAGAAGAGCAGACGTTCCCTGTTGCACATCAAGCAAGCGACGGATATTGTCGGCAGTGCCTTGACCCTTACCCTTTGCTCACCTCTACTTTTAGTGATTGCGATAGCGATCAAAGTGTCATCAAGAGGTCCTGTACTTTTTAGGCAACAGCGGGTCGGACAGTTCGGCAAATGCTTTACGTTCCTGAAATTCCGATCGATGTACATCGACAATGATCATACTGTTCACAGAGAGTATGCAACCAAATTGATTGCCGGCCAAGTGGAGCAGGCAGCGCCCCACGGGCAAGGTAAAAGCGTATACAAGCTGACGAACGATAAGCGAGTCACGCGAGTCGGTAAGTTCTTACGTAGAACCAGCCTCGATGAACTTCCACAGTTGGTGAACGTCCTGAGGGGTGATATGTCACTCGTGGGCCCTCGTCCTGCAATTCCATACGAGTTGGCAGCGTATCAGACTTGGCACCGGCGCCGTGTGTTGGAAGTTAAACCGGGGATTACTGGATTGTGGCAGGTTTCTGGCCGAAGTAGCGTCAAATTCGACGAAATGGTCCGACTGGATCTACGGTACGCCACCTCGTGGTCACCCTGGCTCGACTTTAAAATCCTCATGCGTACGCCTCGCGCAGTAATCGGCGGCGCTGGTGCCTGTTGAGTTAGGTAGTTCGTACCAATCTTCGGTCGATGCCACATCCGCTTCACTTATATTGGACACGCCTTTCCTCCGAGACGTAAGGGAAACGTGGCGCGCTTGCGGATCTGCTTCCATAGAAATGACCCCTCCTAGGAAGCTTGCTTGATTTGTTGCAACGGACCTGATGTCGTAAAGGGCCGAGCAAAGAGCTAAACGAATGAAGAGTAATTTACTCCGAAGATCGATTGGTAGAGTACTTCAGATGTTTACTATGATTGTGCCCGGCGGCGGGACTCTGCGTGTCTCGCTGCACCGTGCGCGAGGAGTGAGCATTGGAAGGAATGTCTGGATAAGTTTGAATGTGGTCCTCGAAACGGAATTCCCCAACCTGATAACTATCGGTGACGATGCTTTTATCGGGATCGGTGTCATTGTTATTGCACACTTCAAAGAGTCACACAGCGGCGTACGGATCGGAAAACAAGCCTTTATTGGGCCGGGCGCGATCATTCTCCCGAACGTGGAAATTGGGGAGGGTGCCGTGGTTACCGCAGGGAGCGTTGTGACAAACTCGGTGCCGCCGATGACAGTAGTCCAAGGCAACCCGGCAGTTCCCATCGCGAAATGCGGTGTGCCACTGGTACCAGACACCCCTTTGATGGAATTTTCCCTACGTCTACAACCACTCGGTCAGCGCGTGCAGAATCCAAGGGGTCCACATCAGAAGAGCGCAAGTCAGAAGTCGGAAAGGAACGAGTTTGAAGTTAGTTGTCCCTCACATCGGTGAATTGCGGGATCTGGATGCTCGGATAGTTCGTCTTGCGGAATTTTTGGGCATTCCCTGTGAAACACTTGCTCTGGCGAACGTGGCCGACCGCGCGATGTTCCTGGAGAAGTCCGTCTCAGATCAGTGTTCGTGTTTCGTTGTGAACCCGCGGGTGATGGAAGAATGGATGGGGCCCGATGGCATTCCGGCCGACCTGGTTAGTTTTCTCTGGTCACGTTTTCCCAAGATTCTAGTGCATGGGCTACGCGTAGAAGGTTTCGACACCGAAATGGTCGCCGCGCTGTCTCGAAACAGACTGAAGTCCGTGGAATCGATCGACGAGGAGCACCTTTGTTACACGATCGCCCAGGATTCCAAGCATGTCTGCGAAGCGTTTGCTGGGATCTCGTTTGGGCCGGTAAATCGGACAAATGATCATGTCTTCAATACCGACGAAAGCGATTTGGCGGTGGAGCAGCTAATTTCGATAGGCGGCCGGCCTTTCATGGCCACGGTGAGGCTTCAAGAGACCGAGGTCTTGTTTTTGGCCAGTGAAGATGTTGTAGATTTGAGTGCAGCGGTCGGCGACGCGCCCCTCGCAGAGTACTTCTCCCAGTTCGTACCACACGCCATGGCGTTGCGATATGCAGCCGGCGATGAGTGCTGGCGGCCGTCCAACGCGCATGCTTCAATCACCATCGATGATCCACTTCTGAAGAAGAGCTATGGGTTCCTGAATTTCGAATCTCTCCTCCGTCTCGCAAACCAACACAATTTCCACATCGCAATTGCCTTTATCCCTCATAACTTCCGAAGGAATTCGCCTCTGATCACGCGTATGTTCCAGGAAAACGAGGAGCGCCTGTCGATATGCTTCCACGGAAACGATCACACTGGAGGGGAATTTGCATCAACGAACCGAGCTCTTCTCAACACCTTACTCAGGGTCGCTGAGGACCGAATGAACTTGCATCAACAAATGACCGGCCTCCGCTGTGACAGGGTGATGGTGTTTCCACAGGGGAACTTTTCGATAGAAGCAATGAGCGTCGTCAAATCCCACAACTTCTACGCCGCAGTCAATCGGGCTCCTCACCCTCCAGAACAACCGGTCCAACTCACCGTTGGTGAACTTGCCCAGCCCGCCGTACTTCGATATGGGGGCTTTCCGTTATTCATTCGCAAACCTATCCGACAAATCCATAGCCAGGACGTCGCTTTCGACCTTTTCTTTGGCCGCCCCGTTTTGATCGGCGAGCACCACGATATCTTTCAAAACCCGGAGTCGTTGGTAGAAATTGCCTCGAAAATCAACTCTATGGCTTCAGAAATACATTGGACTAACCTCGCGACTTTGGTGAGCAACTCAATTCTGACGCGCATAACGCCCGATGGCACGCATCATGTTCGCGCGTATTCTGGGACCGTCCGAATTTCGAACAACTCGGGCTCCATCAGGCGATATTCGATCGAATGGGGCGACTCTTGGAACGGGGCGTCGATTGAACAAGTGCTTATGGACGGAAAACCATACTGCGGCTTAGAGATCAACGATGCTGGCCCCCAACTGACAATTGAACTGGCTCCCGGTAGTTCGCGCACATTTTCGTTAATTCATCGAAAGGCTCACGCCAATGCCAGAAACCTAGGTTTGCGGTGGAACGCTCAGGCCTTCCTACGAAGAAGGCTCTCTGAAGTTAGGGACAATTACCTTAGTAAGAATCAGCGTCTCCTAACTGCTGCGCGGGCCCTTCAGAGACGCTTTCTGAAAGTTTGACGGTAAATCCGCGGGGACCGATCCAATTGTTCAGATCGTAAATTGCTTCACTTGATCGAGCGAAGCCTAGTTCTGGCGTCGACCCTCGACTTTGGTTGCTCGTGGCATCATGCGATCGTGTTTGTACTGCGCCCGATCTCGTCGGTCGGTTGGACGCTATCGCTGCAAGTCCCCGCGGGGAATATGTGCAATTCACTGTTACTTTTTTATGCGTGACCATGCAACTTCTAAGCGTTGTGCGCGGAAAGACGGATGCTGTGAAAGCGTCATTACCTCGAAAGCCTAGAAATAAACGCCGTCGTGGAGGTTTTGCGCGTTGGCCCGCAGTATGGCCATCATCGTGCAGTCAACGTTGTGCATATCCTCAAAATGCTTGAATTCTGGGCCACACTCTGCAAACAAGGGCGTAGCCCACAGGGCGAAGCTATGTCTACCCGTCTAAATGTCGAAACCGCCCAATCGGAGGTTCATGTGTTCACCAAGTTCGGCAGCTCGACTTTCGTTCCGATTTCGGTCGACGCCGGCCCATTCTACTGTGGGACTCACATTTACTTCAGCACGCACTTCCACTCCTCTGCACCTTGGAACTCGGTGAAAACATCGTGAATTTTGGCGTAATTGGTTACGGTTACTGGGGGCCGAACGTCGTCAGGAATCTCACGAGTCTAGAAGACTCCCAGGTCGTCGCGATCGCGGAGATGAGCCCATCAGCGCGATTGCGCGCGCATAAGGCTTATCCGGGTATCACTGTGACTTCGGATGCCTCTGAAGTGACTTCATCGCCCAAGATCGACGCCGTCGCCGTCGTCACCCCGGTCTGGACACACTACCAACTTGCAAAGGATGCGTTAGAAAATGGTAAACATGTGTTCGTTGAAAAGCCGTTCACTAGCAATGCTGCGCAAGCGGAGGAGCTGATCAACCTCGCGCAGAAAAAGAATCTCAAGATCATGGTGGACCATACTTTCCTGTTTACCGGTGCAGTAAAAAAAATCTCGCAACTGCTCGACGAAGGAACCCTAGGAAAGCTCTACTACTACGATGCTACTCGCGTAAATTTAGGCCTCTTCCAGCACGATATCAACGTGCTTTGGGACCTCGCGCCGCATGATCTCTCCATCATGGACCACCTCATTAGAACGAGCCCGGAGGCAATCGTTGCGACAGGGCAGAAACATCTGAATGGCCACGAAGATGTCGCCTATATGACGCTCTATTTCCCCGAGAAGGTCATAGCGCATATCAATGTCAACTGGCTCTCCCCAGTAAAGGTTAGGACTACCCTCATGGGCGGGGAGAAGCGAATGCTGGTGTGGAATGATCTCGAAGCCGACGAGAAGGTAAAGGTATACGACAAGGGAGTGGACATCACCAATCGCGAAGGCGTCTACGAACTGTTGGTGAACTATCGTTCCGGAGATATGTGGGCCCCACAACTTGAGCAGGTCGAGGCCCTGCGTCAGGAGCTGTCGTACTTCGTGGATTGCATTTCAAGTGGGCAAAATCCGTCCAACGATGGATGTGCCGGGCTGCGGGTCGTCAAGATGCTAGAAGCCGCCAGCGAATCGCTTAGCCAGAGAGGGACTCTGGTTTATCTATGAACTCGTACAACTGCATCTCGGACGACGTCAAACTGGGGACAAACGTCCGGCTGTCAAAATTTATCAATCTGTATGGATGCAAGATTGGGGACGAGACGAAGATCGGAGCGTTCGTGGAAATCCAGAAAAATTCCAGTATCGGCAAATGTTGCAAGATCTCAAGTCATACGTTTATCTGCGAAGGCGTTCTCATCGAGGACAACGTCTTCGTTGGGCACGGAGTGACATTTATTAATGACCGCTATCCACGAGCCACTATTGAAGGGAAACCGCAAACTGAAGCCGACTGGAAGGTTGAACATACGGTCATAAAGAAGGGTGCATCCATAGGCTCCGGTACCACGATCCTATCCAACACCAACATTGGGGAAAATGCCATTGTGGGCGCTGGCAGCGTGGTTACCAAAGACGTTCCACCTAACGCTGTTGTGGCTGGCAATCCGGCCAAAGTTCTGCGTTACATCGAACAGATTAAAGAGGGTCAGAATGAACATTCCTAACAGCATTCCTTTCCTCGACTTAGTTACTCCGCATATAGAGCTTGAGCAGGAGCTCGTCGGAGTGTTTCGACAGGCTCTCCGCACGGCTGATTTCGTCGGTGGCCCTGTGGTTGTGGAATTTGAGAAGTCTTTTGCAGCTTTTTGCGGGACGAGCCATTCTATTGCGGTTAGCAGCGGTACTGATGCACTGCGCTTCGCCATCATGGCCTGTGGAGTACAACCGGGCGACGTAGTGCTGACTGTACCTCACACGTTCATTGCCACTACGGAAGCCATTTCGCAAGCCGGAGCCATTCCGGAATTCATCGACATCGACGAGTACACCTATAATTTATCCGCTAAGATGCTGCGACAGTTTCTTGAAGAGCAGTGCACGCGGGATAAAGCAGGAAAGCTCATCAGCCTGCGGAGTGGCCGGCCGGTAACCGCAGTGGTGCCGGTACACCTCTACGGACAAATGGCCGACATGGATGCGATCCTCAGACTAGCCAGCAAGTACGGTCTCACCGTGATTGAAGATGCCTGCCAGGCGCACGGCGCGGACTACTACTCGAAGGACTTGGGTCGCTGGGTGAAAGCCGGATCCATGGGCAGGGCGGCGGCGTTCAGCTTCTACCCAGGGAAAAACCTCGGAGGATGCGGCGAGGGCGGGGCGGTAACCACAAACGATGCGGATCTGACTGACAAAATCAAGATGCTTCGCGATCACGGCCAAGTGAAAAAGTATTATCACGACGTTGAGGGATATAACGGCCGACTAGACGCAATTCAAGCCGGCCTCCTGTACGCGAAGTTGGCTCATCTCGCGAAGTGGAATATGCAACGCCGGGAACGGGCAAACGAATACAATCGTCTGCTGGCAAGCAATGAAGCCGTAACTCTTCCCTATGAGCCTTCCTGGTCTCGCGCCGTATATCATCTCTATGTGATCCGCACTAGCGATCGCGATGGCATGATAGAGCACTTGAAAGACGTGGGCGTTGGTACGGGAGTTCACTATCCCATTCCCCTTCATCTCCAGAAAGCCTACGCACCGCTGAACTACCGCCCCGGAGACTTCCCCGTTGCGGAACGTGCGTCTGTCGAAATTCTATCTTTACCGATGTTCCCGCAGCTTACCGCGCAACAGCAAGCCAGGGTGGCCGACGAGATACTAGCGTTTAGTCTTAAGCCCCGTAAGCGACCGCAAGGTGAAGAGAATTCGCCGACGCTCGTTGAACAAACTGCATAACGCAGTCATAAGCATCCAAAACCCTTGAAGTCGCCGAACACCTCTCCGATGATCTTGTTGTCGAGACGAAAAACGAGGAAGGAAACTAGATATGGCCGCGCATTTGGGCGGTTGGGGACTAGGCCAATGCCCTATCGGGGCGATTTTAAAACCGGAAAATGCGACCGAAGCGGAGCAGAGCGTGCCTAACAACGTCAACCATGGCAGAAGGCGCGTGGGGGAAAAGGGTCGACCCGTCCAGAAGGTCTGGATTGACCTCGAAAACTCTCCTCACATCCCATTTTTCTATCCCATTATCAAGGAACTGGAGAGGCGGGGTTGCGAGGTGGTAATCACAGCCAGAGACTGTTTCCAGGTATGCGAACTCGCGAACATGGCCGGGTTGGAGTATCGAACGATCGGTCATCACTACGGGAAACATCGTTTAGCTAAATTAATGGGTCTTGGTATTCGTGTGCTGCAGTTGACACCTTTTGTACTTCGAGAGAGGCCTGCAATCAGTGTTTCGCACGGTTCCCGGTCCTTAATTGCGCTATCAGCCATGCTGGGGATTCCAAGCATAATTATTGCCGACTACGAACACGCCGATTTTCGGCTAGCAACCTGGATAGGCTCCATGCAGAAGAAGTGGGTCATGACGCCCGAGGTCATTCCCCCTGAGATCTTCGAAAAGAATGGCATCCTCAAGCACCACGTATTGCACTATCCAGGAATCAAAGAGGATGTTTACGTCCCGCTCTTTCAACCGGATCCTTCGTTGAAGGACACTCTCGGGCTCATGCCAACCGATGTTGTAGTGACCATTCGGCCACCGGCCAGCGAGGCACATTACCACAATCCCGAGAGTGAGAAGCTGTTAGTGGCGGTGTTCAAGTTGTTGGGCGAGCATCCCGAAGTCAAGACGATCTTGTTACCGCGCACTAACAAGCAAGAAGCGGAATTGCGCCATACCAGACCGGATCTTTTCGATTCGGGAAGGATTGTGGTACCCATGCACGCCGTCAACGGCCTGGACCTGATCTGGTACTCGGACGTCGTGATCAGCGGAGGAGGAACAATGAACCGTGAGGCTGCTGCCTTAGGAATCCCGGTTTACAGTTTATTTCGTGGGACGATGGGAGCGGTCGACAAACACCTAGCAGAAGTGGGCAAGCTAGTACTTTTGGAAAGTGAGCAGGATGTGCGCGAAAAGCTCAAGCTGGTGCCCCACACGAAGACGTTGGCTTCAAGACCAAGTCAACGGTCTACGCTGGAGACAGTCGTCAACCACATCAGTGCGATTCTGGAGAATCGAGGCTGACGAATGCGACTTGACCTAGCGGTTGACCAAGATCAACGAGTGAAGGAGACGCGCAGCATTCCGGAATTGTGCGTCTTGGCGGCGGACGGCCTGGTGGAGATGCTCGACCCTGAGAAGCAGATTTTCTGTGACATCTACAATCGAACCGAAAATGGCATGGCCCGCGAGAGACTGTCGCTGCGTTACACAATGATGACATTGCTAGGACTGCATCGATACGAGCAGTCTGGCCGGCGCTCGCCGGTAGCGATAGCTCCCGTGCTAAATGCACTCCTCCATGACACTGGTTGGATCAACAGTGCCGGCGATCTGGGTTTACTTCTCTGGACTTGTGCCGAGTTGCTACCAGATCGGCTTGCTGAGGTGTATCGGGAAGTCAGAGCAGAGGGAGCACTGCTACGTTATTCCGATGGCCGACAGGGGCGCACCATGGAGGTCGCATGGTATTTGACCGGAATCACGAGCTGTTACCTAGCTGGCCACGCCGACCTCCCCGGCCTGGCCGAACAGGCTGAATTGGCCCGTCAAATCCTAGAGCGCAATTGCGGACGTTCCGGAGTGTATGGTCATCTCAGTCGCCGTATGTCGTTGACTGGGTGCGTTCGCGGAAGGATCGGCAGCTTCGCGGATCAGGTGTATCCCACGATCGCTTTCGCAAGATTATCGCAGGCGCTTCAGGACGAGAAAGCGCAGCAGATGGCGTTGCGCACCGCAAAGAAAATGTGCGAGCTTCAAGCACCGTTCGGAGAATGGTGCTGGCAGTACGATTCTGTCAGTGGGAGAGTCGTGTGTCGTTACCCGGTGTATTCCGTGCATCAGCATGCCATGGGGCCGATGATGCTTTTCGCGGTCGGCGAGGCGACCGGAAGCGACTTCGATAAGGCGATTTATAAGGGCCTGGCCTGGATCAGCGGCGACAATGAGCTGCGCCACGACTTTGTTGAGCCTTCGCTGGGTCTGGTGTGGCGCTCCATTTACCTCGACGCAAAGGACGCCTACATCGATGCGGCCTTGCGATATATGCGATTGCGCAACGGCACCGCGGATGCCCGTCAGCTGAAGCTCCGCTACGAATGCCGTCCCTATGAGCTGGGGTGGTTGCTATACGCCTTCGGGGGCGATCGGCAGCATTTTGCGCGCTGCGACGTGTAGCCTAGCGACTTCTGGTTTTGAGAAGATAGTTCCCGGAGCGTCTAAGTCATGGATTTTTAGCATTGCTGGCGCCATCATTGGGCTATCGAATGTCGAGTTTGAACGTCTGGTACTCATCCCCTGTAATATCGCCAGTTATTAGGTATTCGACGCCACGATGAATCCGCATCTGCCGATCGTCGCACAAGCAATCGCTTCACACTTTTGAAGAGTGCATAAGATAGGAACTTACCTCTTTAGAGGTAATTGAGGACGATGGATATACCGACAGAAATTATGCTGCCAAACGAGGAATACGTGCTTATCACGGCAGCGCACAATGAAGAGAAATATATAGAGGGCACAATTCGGTCAGTCCTAAATCAATCTAAACTGCCGCTCAGGTGGATAATTGTGAGCGACGCGTCGACAGACCGAACGGAAGAGATCGTAATGAAGTATGCCGGTGAAAATGCTGTTATTGAACTGATGCGGCTTGAGGAGGCACACCGACACAGTTTTGGGGCGAAGTCGAAGGCTATAAAGGCCGGCTACGACCACCTAAAAGGTTTAGAGTTCGATTTCATTGGCATACTGGATGCGGATATATCTCTTGAACGTTTTTATTACGGCAATTTGCTCATCCAATTTCGCGAAGACACGAAGTTGGGTATTACAGGCGGATTCATTTATGAAAGCAGTGCGGGATTGTTCACAAGTCGGCGAGGCAATAAGACGTGGTCGGTCGCAGGTGCGACGCAGTTCTTCCGACGAGAGTGTTATGAGGGGATCGGCGGAATTCATTCACTCAGGTACGGTGGTGCAGACTGGTGCGCTGAAGTGAGCGCACAGATGATGGGGTGGACTGTGAGAGCAAACCCGGAACTCAAAGTGTTTCATCATCGTGCCACTGGCACCGCAAATAATCTGCTGCGTCATAGGTTTCAGGAAGGGAAGAAGGATTTTTCTTTAGGGTGTCTCCCAGCCTTTGAAGTTGTAAAGTGCATAGGGCGTCTGGCCGATAAGCCAATCGCAATCGGAGGACTGGCGAGATTGGCGGGGTTCGCATGGTCCTACTGTCTAAGAGTGGACAGATCCGTTTCTAAGGAGTTCATTCGATTTCTTCGGCAGCAGCAGAAGCGGAGACTGATTCGACCCTTTTACCGGGACGGCTAAGGGCGACCAGATGTCCAGCTGGACCATAAATCAACGAGCGCCTCGCGCTAAGTGTTGTGCTTTGATCAGTAAAGCACAAAGATCGGCTCTGCGGAGCGCGCCGTGGGATTCGCGTCTGTGGAAGTGGCGGAATGGAGTACAGCGCACTTGACATCGCCAACAAAGGGTTCCGTTTTATCAGCTCGGGTTCGGAAATTAACTTCTCACACTACGGTGCGTTCGGAAGGGGCAAAAGTGGAATTATCAACAGAAATATATGTTCAGGGATCCTGAGGATTGATGAACGACTGAACCGCGACTATCATTTGCCGAATCAAATACTTAGACGCTGATGGCCTCGACAACTATAGTGGCAAGCTGACGAATTGGTGGCATCGACTCTGTTTAGAATCTTCGACGCCTGTTCGTTCTCAGATTTGCCGGTATCGAGTATAGTGATAACTGGAGCTTCCTCTGGGTCGCACGGAGAGCAGGGACTTGCCTCGGGGTGTTTACCAAACGGAGGAATCGATTATTATCAAGTTTCGGCCATCAGCCTCAGTGCTCGCCTTTCTTCTTGTATTTGTTTTCAGTCAGTTGGAGAACGCGCTTGCTGCCACTACCCATTACATTGCTGCCAATGGTGCTGACTCCAATAACGGAACAAGTGAGACAACACCGTGGTCGCACGCTCCTGGCATGGCCAACTGTGCGAGCGCATGCGCTTCTTATACCCCGGTCGCTGGCGATCAATTCATCCTTCGTGGTGGAGATACCTGGACCAACAGCAGCTTTCCGTGGAAATGGAATTGGGCAGGGACAAGTGGAAGCCCAATTTATGTGGGCGTAGACAAAACGTGGTTCTCTGGCGGATCGTTTGCTCGCCCGATCTTTAGTCTCGGTGGAACTGCAATTGGCTCGAACGGCAACCTGATTCTGTTGAGCAATAATCAGTACATAACCTTCGACAACTTCGAGATCACCGGATTCAAGGACAACGGGAACAACGTCTTTTCCAACAATGTTGTCTTCACGACTGGGGCGGACGCGCAAAATATCACCAACATGTATATGCACGCCTGGGTTGCGAACCTGTCAGGCAACGATGACATGGTTTTCATTCAAGGTTGCAATACGAACTGCAACCAGCCGAACGCCTTGTTTGAGTTCAATTACATGAACGGCTCTGACGCTACTCCGGCATCGACGAGCGACACTCATGGCTCTGGGCAGTTCATAAAATACCCGACTGGAGGAACGATAGCCTTCAACTATGTTAATAACGTTTCAAATGTATTCGTTGGGACTTCAGTCTCAGGCGGCGCGGTGAAGATCCATGACAACAATTTCGGTTTCGTCTGGACCTCGTTCGATGCAACAAACCACGAAAACATCATGGAGTTCCAAATCGGCGGCAACACGATCTACAACAACGTCTACCATGACACGACGAGCACGAGCGTATGGCCGATGCCCCTCGATCCCACGGCAAGCTCAACGGATTGGGTATTCAATAATGTGTGCTACAACGTAACCAAGGACTGCATTAGCATCGACACTTCAGGCACCTTCCCGAGCTACACCGCCAACATATACAACAACACGCTGGTTCCAGCCTCGGGATACTTCTGTGCGGATACGACAGATCGTGGCGCCACGAATAGTATCGGAGCACTGAAACTCGTCAACAATTACTGCGTCACAGGGGCGGGAACAAGCGTTGCCTCATGGTGTTTTTCTGGCACCTCCTCGTGCAGCACGGTCACGACACTAACTCAGACGACGAACGTGATAACGACGGCGAGCATGGCGACGACGCAGGGTTACACCGCGTCTGAGACCTTTCCGTATTCCCCCACCGCAGTCACAAATGCAACGGTAGGTACCGGAACAAATGAAACAGGAGTCTGGCCTACTGGCAGCACGAATGATACGGCTTACGGCTGCACAATCGCCGCCGGCAACATGGTGACCTGCCCTTCGCGAACCCAACATCCTCGCCCATCAACTGCAGCATGGGATGTGGGAGCGTATGAGTCGGGTGGTGGTCCAAGCGCCCCAACTAGCCTAACGGGGATAGTCCAGTGACACCTCATTGCAATTCGAAAACAGACAATTGACGATAGGTTAGGTTTCCCCGGATTTTACATCACGATGATGCTTTCTAGCGGAATCAATCTTCCAGATATAGGCTCGGCATGTTCTGTTAATGTTCTCAGAACGCTTCCCGAATTGGAGGGGATCCGGGCGATCTGGGAA
Source organism: uncultured Acidobacteriaceae bacterium (assembly GCA_963841335.1). Taxonomy (GTDB): domain Bacteria; phylum Acidobacteriota; class Terriglobia; order Terriglobales; family Acidobacteriaceae; genus Edaphobacter. The sequence continues at coordinate 2,017,472 of CAWJCF010000002.1, forward strand.
TCCTTTCCGGGCGGCCGCGACTCGGATCCATCTGTATATCTCACGGTTCTTCGCTCGAGGCCGCAGGTTCTGAGGCCGCACGTTATTGTAGTTTACCGTAATGGGCAGCCAGACGCGATGCTAGTCGGACGTCTGGAACATATACGATTGGACTTTAAGGTTGGCTACCTCCATTTTCGACCAACCGCTAAAGTCCTGTATTTTGTGCACGGTGGCTTAAGAGGAGATCCTTCATTTGAAAACTGCGCCTTGCTTGTTCGTGAAATATGTCGATCGCTGTCACTGGGCGAAGCGGACACCGCCTATCTGAACTTCGTTAGAATGGATTGTCCCCTTTATGGCTTGGCGAAGAGATTACCAGGATTCTTGGGCCGTGATCACACCCGTGTCACACAGGCACATTTCAGCGCGACACTAACGAGAAGTTCAGAAGAGTTTTATGCCGGCCTGACCGCGAACACTCGTGGGCAAGCCAGGGGAAAGGTGAGAAAACTTGCTAAGGCCTTTCCAGGGTCCGTTAGAATACACTGCTTCCGGGAAGTTGCGGAAACTGAAAACCTAGCTCGGGATGCCGAATCCGTTGTGAAAAAATCTTATCAGCGTGCCTTAGGGGTCGGATTCACAGATTCCCCTGAGATACGCGAGCATTTACGAATGTGGGCGGAGAAGGGATGGCTTCGTGCTTACGTCCTTTACCTTGCCGATCGTCCAGCTGCATTTTGGATCGGTTGTATCAATCAGAAGACTTTTACGAGCGACTTCCTTGCATATGATGACGACTTTGGAAAGTATTCACCCGGTATCTATCTTATGCTCAAGGTCATCGAGGGATTCTGCAGCGACCTTCGAGATTGCGTGACCGAAGTCGATTTTGCGACCGGTTACGCGCAGTACAAAGAGGTTCTGGCAAATCGAAAATGGCATGAATCTTCTGTCTATATTTTTGCCTCGTCATTCAAAGGGCTCGAACTAAAACTGATCAGATCCTTTACTAGCGGCATTGACACCTTCCTCAAAGGTGCACTGGCCCGGGCAGGACTGCTGCAAACAATCAAGAAAAAATGGCGTACCCATGCAAGGCATAAGCAAACTACAGGATTGTAGCCATGAAACTGTCGACATAAGAACAGTATCTCTAGCGGTCGAACGATGTTCATGTCGCGACCGTGGCCGGTATCAGATCACATCAATTGGACGTGGAATTTTTTGAGACTGAACCACTATGAAACTAGCAAATCGGGCGGATCGTGACCCATGGAACCACTAAGCATTCGATTCGGCGGTGGCGCGACCGGTACGATGTTGAGTCTACCGACCGCGGTTGTTATGGTGGTCACCATTATTCTGCTCTTGGGCCTCCCCCGTAGATATGCGATTGCACCACTGCTTATCGCTATCTTGATGGTTCCCACGGGGCAAGCGTTAGTGATTGCGGGCGTACATTTCACCGTCACGCGCATCCTTATTCTTATTGGATTGGGTAGGTGGGTAATTTCAAGACGCGGACGACCAAGAGCCATATTTGCTGGGGGCTTCAATTCCATCGACCGTGTTTTTTCCCTCTTCGCTTTCATGCAATTGGTAGCTTTCTCTGTAGAGTGGATGGCGGCGCAAGCGATTATCAAAGGTCTGGGAAACTTCCTGGATACTCTGGGCGGGTATATCCTTCTGAGATCTCTAATTCGAGACGAGGAAGATATCCGGCGCACAATCAAGGTGTTCGCTATCGTGGCTGTTGTTATGGGCGCTTGCATGATCAATGAACAGGTTACTCAGCACAACATCTTTGACTTATTTGGAGGCCAAGGCCTGCCAGCGGTAAGAGACGGTAAAATTCGCTCGCAAGGGGCATTTGAGGTTTTTATAACGGCCGGCTCGTTTGGTGCCACTTTACTGCCCCTGCTAGTATGGCTCTGGTCCGCCGCAAAATCCAAGATTATAGCCTATCTTGGGATGGCAGGGGCTACTGCGATGACGGTCACCTCCAACTCATCGACGCCAGACTTGGTCTACGTCGCAGGTATTCTCGCCCTTTGTTTCTGGCCTTTCCGCAGGCGGTTGCGCGTATTTCGCCGGGGCTTGGTGGTGAGCCTGATTGGGCTCCATTTGATTATGAAAGCTCCCGTTTGGGCTCTGATCGCGCGCATCGATCTCACTGGTTCTTCGTCGGGCGATCACCGTTTCAGGCTCGTGGACAACTTCATAAGGCACTTTGGCGAATGGTGGATTGTGGGATTCAAAGACTACAACAACTGGGGATGGGACATGTGGGATTTGTCCAATCAGTTTGTTGCCTATGGCTTGACCGGCGGTCTAATTACTTTGACCCTTTTTATCGCGCTCCTTTCCCAAAGTTTTGCAGGCCTTGGGCGTGCGAGGAAACTGGTCGCACAGAATCGAAGCGAAGCGTGGTTGTTCTGGTGCCTTGGCGCTGGCCTGTTTGCCCACGTAGTTGCGTTCTGGGGAGTCAGCTATTTTGACCAGATGCAGTTTGCTTTTTGTTCATTGTTGGCAATCATCTCTGTCTCAGTTTCGCGGGTCACACGTCCCTCTGGGAGGACTGCAAGTCAGTGGGAATTCTGGCGCCGAGAACCAACAACCCGTCCCGTTTCCGAACTCCATGCTCCTCGCGTCCATCTTCCAATTTGCGCAAGCTGGCTAAATGCGCCGTTGTCCTCCGCGACGCTCGTTCCCGCATGTCTTGCGCTGGAGAACTTACAGTTGGAAACCAAGCCTACGTGTGGTGAAACGTGGTTGGGCTTCGGGTTGTCGCAGCAACGGACGAAGTGAGTTGCCTTCCGGTTGGGCAGCCCAAGGGATATCTGACCCACCACTTCCATTAGGAAGACTGTGCGCGGTCGAAACCCGTCTCCGGCATAGACTCTTATTCGCACGTCCAAAGCACTGCGCCGCTCCCCAAATGCACTTTGTATAGAGGTAATTCATGGGAAACGTCGAAACAATGGATGCCGTAGCGGAAGAAGTGAACCCCAAGGCTTCCACTTCGCACCATAGTTTGGCCGCAACGATTGGCAGAAATACGGTCTTTGGCGTACTCGCCAACGCCGCTCAGCTAGCTACGCGGCTTTTCACTATTCCGATCGTAATTGCACATCTTGGGCTAGGCGGCTATGGGGTCTGGTCGATCATTATGGCGGTGGCAGCCTACATGCGCTTTGGTAGCGCGGGGGTCAAATCGGCATTTCAAAAATACGTGGCTGACGCCACAGGTAACGGGGACTTCGAAGGTGCGGAACGCCTCCTAAGTACTGGTTGCGCACTAATGTTTGTGCTGTCAGTAATTGGACTCGTTCCGATAGAGATGTTTTCCCACCAGATTGCCAAAGCTGCGGGAGTTCCTCCCAGTTTCCTCCCAGCAACCGCGGGATCGATTTCAGTGCTTGGTGTTATTATCGCCCTGTCGAATGTCGGAGCAGTTTACGAAGCGATTGTGATGGGGGGACATCGAATTGATATCACCCGAAAGTTCACGGTATTTTTTACTGTTACAGAAGCAGTAGCCATAGTCCTCGTTCTCCATATGGGATTTGGTCTGTTAGCAATGGCCTGGATCATGGCGGTCTCCGAAGCTGGATATGTGTTCAGTTGCTATATTGCTGCCAAGAAGATTGTGCCGGAGATAAGCTTGCAGCGTAAGTTATTTACGAGGAGTGTATTGCGTGAGCTGATTCGATTTGCCGGCAGCTGGCAGTTGGTTGGGGTCCTCGAAATTCTCTATGCATCTATTCTCCCGATTGCAATCTTAAGAGCATTCGGTGCCAATTCGGCTGGAGTCTATGCCATAGTAATGCGCCTAGTTGCGTCCGCCATGTTATTGCAAACTGCGTTTTTGCTTCCTATCCTTTCCAGTAGCACCATGGTATACGCTTCAGGCTCGACAGAGCGGATGCGGGAGTTTCTGGTTAAATCATTCAAGGTAACCTGGGTCCTGACCTTGTTTCCCTTAGGCTTCATTTCAGTTTTTGGCGCAAACATCATTTACATATGGACTGGCCAGGAGCAACCGTCTTTTGGAGTAGCATTGAGGCTTGTTTCCCTTGCAGGCCTTTTTAGCGGATTTTCCATGCTGCAGCTGGTGCTATACAGAGCTTCCGGTCGAGCAATCATGGACAACATCCGGCAGGTCTTGAGAATCGTGGTCCTCGCCTCGATCGCAATGTTCGCGCGACGGTTTGGCTTCAACGGGGTGTTGTACGGACTGGCTGCTGCGGAACTAATTGGCGCGGTCTTTATGACTTTTGCGCTCAAACAGACTTTTCGGTCGTTCGAGGCGAAAGCGTTGATCCCAGACGCTGTCAAATTGACTGCGACAACTGCAGCACTCCTTTTTATAGGACTTATCGCGACGCGGATACCTTTGCCAGGAGTAACCAATGGACGGTGGTTGGCGATGCTGAAGCTTGGAGAGGCAATACTGGCTTCTCTTTTTTTGATATGGCCGGTTTTACTAATCACCAAAGCCGTAACTGTATCCGAGGAGAGGATCATTTGCTCTGTTTTTCTTCGTCTCCATACCGCAATTGGCCGGAGGTTGGCTAGTGTCATCGGCGAGGTCTGGCGCTAAGGTATCTACCTGAAAGTCAATTACGACTAGTCGCGGAATTCTGCGATAGAACCTAAGGCCAGTGGCCTGCGACATCTCTCGAATAACTTTGGAGCGGCAAACTTCTTGTGTGGGGGACCGTTTCGGGTTTGATGTGTGGCCCAATATTGTCTGAGACCGATGCGCTCCGAGTCTCGGCTGATATTGGACAAAGCTGCAGGCTTGGGCAAAGGTCGAGGTTACCTTAAGAGGCGAGGTATCCTCCAAGAAGAATGAGACGTTCCGAGGTACCTATCGGCCCAAGCCACGAGTCCTCCATTTACAGGAATTGTGGTACTTCAATAGGAATATCAGATGACGGCGAACTCATTTATGGGCTGTAGTTGTGCTTGTAGCAGTCATGGAGAATTGATGGCACGGCAACCATTGGTACCCGATGTCCCTGTTCCAGAACTCCCTTACTCAATCCAAAGTCCTGAAATCGATGATGGTAATCGCAGAAGTGGATCAAATCAAATGAGTAATTCACAAGGAATAGCTGCGCTGCACGGAGCTGCTGAACAGACCCATGGTGTCCAAGCCTGTCCGGTGTGTGGGGACCTGCGAATATTCGGGTTCATGACTGCGCCAGATCGGTTCCATTTGCGACAAGTGAGGTATACATTGTTGCGGTGTTCTTCATGCTCGTGTATATGGCTGCAGAATCCTCCCAAGCCTGAGGAAATGGGAGTTCACTATAGCAAGGATTATCACAATGTGATCGTCACGAATGCCGAGAATGCGGGACCTAAGCGTTGGCAAACGCATCGAGCATTGATTGCTCAGTACAAACAAGAAGGTGCAATTCTGGACGTCGGATGTAGCTCGGGATCGTTTCTCGCGAGCATGAACAATGGAAAATGGAAGCTGCACGGAATCGAAATGGATGGGTTGATGGCAAAGAGGGCCATGTCAAATTCGGAGTCAGAGGTTTTCGTGGGCGACGTCATGGACGCCCCCTTCCCACCAAACAGTTTTGACGTCATAACTGCCTTTGATGTTCTGGAGCATGTGTACCAGCCACGAGAATTTTTAGACCGGGTACTGTCCTGGCTTCGCCCTGGAGGTATCTTCTTCGCAAGGTTGCCAAATATCGATTCCTGGGAATCTAGACTATTTGGGACCTATTGGTATGGTCTAGAACTTCCGCGCCATTTATACCATTTTTCACCGCGTTCGATGAGAAGCCTGCTTGCGGCCATGGGCGTAAACGAGTCATACATCTCGGCCACTGGAGAAGGTGCGCATCTCGGCCACAGTGTCCGCTACCTATTCGAACACGTTGTCCAAAGGTTCGGTTTCTTGCCTACACCTATGGCTAAGCCTAAACAAGCGAATATTGCGTGGCGCGCGGCTCGAAAGGCACTCTCGCTTTCGGTAGTGGTTCCGTTTGGCAAGATAGCTTCTGCAGCCAATGCCGGTGTGGTCATCGACGTGATCTTGAAAAAGACGCCCACGAATAATGGGCACAGCGGTTGAACGTAATTTAGCCAGCGAGCTTTACCATTTCACCGACGAAGAACGATTTCTGGCAAGGAAGCGAAGGCTCCGCGAGGCAGTAGGTTAAGGGATTCTAGAACTAGAGGTACGTCACGTGGGCGTGTTTTAAAAGAGGTTCTGCACCCGTTTACGACGGCCACTAGCTGATGAGCTTGGTGCTAACGCGAGCATTTATCCAATAGCAATGGAGTATATCTTTGCGGGTGGGAAGGTGACAAAACCAAAATGACATCAAAAACCGAACTTGTTAAAGCGACATTCGAAATCCCTGATAAGTATCTCGTTCGAAGACGATTCGACATTAGAAATCGTCTTGAGATTGTTCAACAGTTTACTCGTGCCCGAATGTTTGAGCGTGTATTGGATATTGGGTGTGGGGATGGCTCCATCTCTTTGCCGCTGCTATCGCGGTGTAGCCGGCTCACGCTGCTGGATCTTTCCAAGAAGATGTTGGAGCTTGCACGTGTACGAATTCCAACTGAGCGCTTAAAGGATGTTGATCTTATCAACGGCGATTTTATAGGTGCTGAACTCGAGCCACATTCTTTTGACCTAATTCTTTGTATTGGCGTTCTTGCGCACGTCGACTCGCCGGCTGCCGTCATTGCTAAAGTAGCCCAGCTTGCAAAACCCGGGGCCTGCGTGGTGCTTGAGTTCACAGATAGCTTTCATTTCTGGGGAATGCCTGTGTTTCTATATCAAGAACTACTCAACTTTGTGAAGCCTCAACCGTACGGGCTGAATCGCCTCAAGAGGCGACAAGTTGCGGGTTGGTGCTTCGAAAATAGTCTTAGTGAATCAGCACTGTATCTGTATGGGATGCCGCCGCTCGGTTCCTCTATGTTTGTCAGTCAAGAAGGGATGTATCGACTGACTCGATATCTGTTCGGCCCTCCTGGAAAGAATCGAAATTGTTGGATGGGCAATCAGTTCGTCTACCTTCTCCAAAAGACTTAACTGCCTGAACCGCTTTCAACATAGGTCGATTTAGAAGTGAATAACAATCAGATTATGGTCTCCTCGATGTTTTCATTAGTTACACCTGAATTCCGCGCAACCTCTTCACAGTTGGAAGTGGGCAACGCCGCACTGATCCGGCTGGAACTCTCAATTATTTGTGTCAACTGGAACTCTCTGGATTACCTCGTACAGTGCATTTCTAGCATTTATGAAAATACACATGAGGTACCGTTTGAAATCATCGTTGTAGACAACGCGTCATCAGAGGGGGGAGTTGAGATCCTCACGCAACAATTTCCGATGGTTAGGCTTCTGAAGAGCGATAAGAATTTGGGATTCGCGGGAGCCAATAACCTGGGATTTAGGCAGTCTGTCGGTCAACATGTTCTTTTGCTAAACCCCGATACCAAGTTGATCGGGCCCGCGATCAATATTATGCTAGATCGTATCAAGACTCTGCCTGACGCAGGAATTGTGGGTTGCAAACTTCTAAACACCGATCTCTCCATCTCGACTAGTTCCATCCAAAAATTTCCGACAATACTGAATCAGCTTTTCACCGCCGAGCGCCTTCGGTTACGTTTTCCCAATTGTCCTCTTTGGGAGATCGGCCCCCTCTTCTCCGAAAACTTGGGTGCAGTCAGAGTCGACGCCATTTCCGGGGCGTGCATGATGCTGAAACGAGAAGTATTCGTACGGGCGGGGCTGTTGAACGAAGATTACTTCATGTATGCAGAGGATATCGATCTAAACTACAAGGTCCGGCAACTCGGCTTCTCAAGCTATTACGTAGGCGAGGCACAAATCGTTCACCATGGAGGCTGTAGCAGCTCGCGACAGGAGATCAACCAATGGTCCACCATTATGACCTACGAGGCAATGTTGCGATTTTGTCGAATGAGGCGGGGCCGGACTTATGGAGCGGCTTATCGTGTCACGATGGGAGTTGCAGCCGTTATCCGCCTCATTGTTCTTGCAGTGCTGTTTCCCTTTGGTGACAAGTGCGCCATTCATTGGTCAGTTGCAAAATGGACCACAATTTTGAAATGTGCATTTGGTATCGAGAAATCAGGCGCAAACCTATAGCAGGACGTCCCAGATGATGTTCGATCTACTTGTAGCGTCTGTGGAAAAGCTTGAACCATTACTTTCTGGAGTTAGAAAGCGGATATTTATGCATATCCGACACGTTGTGGAATAAACACGGGACGGCGTGTCACGGTTGACCTTGGAACGAACGTTTTGGTCGGATAGAATATGGAAAAACTGCGTTGCGAATTGACCAAAAGTCTTGTAGGTAGAGCAAAAGTAGGTAGGATCCCACCGCTTTGGGATGGCCATGCCGGGGAACGAATCGCGGACATCCTCTGCTAACTACCAGAGTAACAGACCAGAAATGGGAACCGTAGGTCGTCAAACGGGAATTTGACCACAAGCCCTAGACTTTTTGTTGGTAGAGGTGTCCTGAACACTCTGATTATTTATTAGTGTCACCATCGAGTTTATACAGGCGTCTCCACTCACACGCGATTCTGACATTCCGGACCTTATGACGAACACGTTGTGCACTGTTCTTGGGGTAACGCTTTACTTTCACCTCTGGTCATGGCAACGTTAGCCGAACTGCAAATAGCCATCCTCTTTGCCAAGATAAGACAGCAGCTCTGCGTCACGTGACGCCTCTGCAGTGTCCAGCTTCACTTGCACTTGAAATGAAACAAACTTGACAGGAGCCGCCGGAGATCTGGCGCTGGAGCGAAGCGATTGTCATTTTCAGTAGGCTCACCCGTCATGCCTTCCGGCCGATCTTTCACGTAAGACAAAGTATTACCGAAGAGCAAGTAGCCTCCCGTACCGAACCAGATTCCATAGCAAAAGAAAGGTAAATTATGAACACAACGTTACTCATGCCTCAGCAGTCGCAGAAACACTCACTCGACTCCACCATCCAACTGCAGACCAACAGTATGATTGATGATCTTATGGCTTCTTTGCCAGACTCTGAGCGATTAACCGGCGACGAACGGCGTGGGATCATTGCACGATATACCGCAGTTCTGGAAGGGAATTTTATTTATTTCATGACCGCCACACTTCTTGCCGTCCAGTCAGAGGATGCGCGCCCAATCCTTCTGGATAACCTGCACGAGGAAGTGCGCGACGCCCATCCGGCGATGATGCGGAGATTTGCGATTGCCGCCCACGCTTTCCCCACCGACTTGGACGCGCTCGCTGTCCATTTTGATCTGACAAATGTTCGCCTGTTTTTGGGCCGACTCTCGGGAGTGCAGTCAGTCCTCACGATGGCCTTCTTTGAAGGGTTCATCCAAAGATTTATGGCATATTTGGCGCAACTTGCTAAGGCACAGGGGTCCGTTGAGATGGAGTACACGGATGTGCACGGTGTCTGCGATATCGAGCATACGGAGGGACTCTTCCGCGCACTCTCGGCCGAAATGGCACTCAACCCGCTTGAACCTGAGAAGGATCTCTTTGAAGGTGTTTGTCTCCTTCGCACACTGATCGAAACCATCGTCTTCAACCGAGCTGGTACGCTCTCAGTTTGATCATTCACCCGGGGCGCTAAAGTGCAGACTCAGTTTCCTCTAAAAACTAACTTGCCAGAGCAGGCCGGGTATTTCACGGTTCCCGGGGCGAACCTTTACGCCGTCCTGCACCCGGCGGCCGATCCGGTGGCTCGCGTTCTCCTTGTTGGGGCGTTCGCCTCCGAGCGGCATTCTTCATACCACGCTTGGGTGCGTTGGGCTCGATATCTGGCCGCAAGACGCATTGAGGTCCTTCGGTATGATTATCGCGGCATCGGTGAAAGCACGGGTGTCTTTGAGGAAATGAGTTTCGAAAACTGGGGCGAAGACGTCCAGATTTTGGCGGATCAGATAGCACGCAGATCGCCCAGCGTCCCTATCGTACTCCATGGATTCGAGCTCGGAGCCATCTTCGCGGCCAGGAGTTTCCACGAAGGGACTGGTGATGCTTTGCTCCTTTGGTCTCCGCCCGCCAACGCAAACCAGGTCCTCCGTTCGACCCTGCTCCGTCGGGCAGTATTGGAACAACAATGCGAGCCTCCCGAGAATCAGAAACCTGCCTCTGAATACATCCGGCAACTAGAGCAAGGCAACTTCGTCGAAGTGCAGGGATATCGATGGTCGAGTCGCCTCTGGCGCGACTCATTTCACTGCAACTTGCCCACAACCATGGAAGACGAACGCTTGTCCTGCGAGACATACAAGAAGCCTGTCAGGATCGAAACGCTGGGCGAAAATGCAGCTCCCTTGGTTAATTCGAATCTCAAATACAACGGAGTTGGGGAACTTAGCTGGCTGTACGCACGCAATTTCGACTGGGTGGCCGAGGCTGTAGCGTTACTAACCGGAGGGCACAATGAAGGAAGCGATTGAAACCCGCGAGTTGATTGTGCTGGATGGCCTTGACGTTCCCATTCGTGGGACCTATCACAAGACGTTCGATGACTGTCATCGTACACAGTCGAATCCAATCGGACGAGGTCGCATCGGGGTTTTATTTCTGAATTCCCCGTCGCCAACGAGAGCCGCGCAGGGCGATTCGGCGGTCTATTGGGCTGACTCATTTGCAGAGCGCGGGTATCCGTCATTTCGACTTGACTTGCCAGGATTCGGAGACTCCGAGGGAGAACCTCCAACAGTGTTACTTAACTCCACTAACCATGGAGGATACGCGTCGATTGCTTCCGTCAAAATAAGAGAACTGGTGACAAGATTCAACTTAGCGGGAGTAGTCATATTGGATCAGTGCGCCAGTGGTATCTCGGCACTTTATGCGGCTGCATCCTGCCCAGAGTGCAAAGGTCTCGTATTGGTGGATCCGTGCTTTGACCTGCCCCAGATAACAGGACCGACAGTTCGACGTGACTCGCGCGACTTGGTTTCGCAAGGCTGTCGCCCACTATCAAGCATGATTTGTGATTCGCGGAAACAGACCCGCTTATTTCTCTGTGGAGTAAATTCTCCTAAGAATGTGGAGCTTCCTCTCCTTCGGCGATGGGCGGAGTTACCGCCCGCAGAGCTACCAATTCTTATCTTTAAGGCGCTAAGCCGAAAACCGAGGCTGGGTGAGTTCGACTACTTAGACTCCATTGTGGGATTGGCAGGCCGCGACAGTCAGGTCGTGATTAAAGTTCTGGATGGCGCCGATCGCTCTTTTGCGAGCCGCCTAGGTCGGTTGACGATTCGGCAGCGCACTGAACGGTGGCTGAATGCTTGTTTCCCTTTGGGAAAGCGCATCGATCAGACTCTCAGACACTAGATTCCAGGCGTGACCGAATAAACGTTCCAATAGCTTCACGATAATCGCTTCGTTAAACGATCTTCCCGTTGGAGGCTGGAAAGCAGATATGAATGTTCGATCCCAAATCGTAGACCAATTCACCCAGGTAGCCCAGGAACAAGATATACCACTGGCTCCGCTAACAGACGATCTGGCGCTTCTGGACTCCGGTCTTGACTCGCTCTGTTTCGCAATCGTCGTGACTCGACTTGAGGCGCTGTTTGAAGTGGACCCCTTCAGTTCCTCAGAAGATATTCGATTTCCTGTCACCTTTGGCGAGTTTGTAAGCTTCTATGACAATGCGACAAACTGAACGGACATCGCTTTGGGACGCGCTTAGCGTCACGGGAGATCTATCTGGCCGCTTTGTATTCGGAGCAGAATCTAGCTTTGCCCTGAGCGATCTGCTTGCAGGCTCCGCCCTCTATGGTCGGGGCGACGAGCTTTGCGGGCGATCTGTACTTATCACGACGACAAACCAGTCCACCACCGCCTGGGCTCTTATAGAGCTGGACGGCATCGCGAATCGCATCGTTCTTTGTCCACCCGATTTGCCGCTCGAACATCTGCCGTACGTTATCGAGTTGGCGAATGTCGATGTGATCGTGTCCGATCGCACAATACTAGGACTCGACAGTCGCGGCCCTTTATGTTTCTGTCCCTGCAGCCCGAAGATTGTGGACGGCAATTACAATCGGAGTCTTCGGCACCAAACTGAATGGATTCTTCTCACGTCCGGTACGACTGGACGGCCGAAGCTGGTGGTCCACACTTTAGCCAGCCTAGCTGGCGCAATCAAAGATACCAGTGCTTTAGCGGAAAGGGTCGTTTGGAGTACGTTCTACGACATCCGCCGTTATGGCGGCCTCCAGATATTTCTTCGCGCAGTGCTTACCGGAACGTCCTTGATACTCTCGAGTGCCGGGGAATCGACGGCGGATTTTCTCACTCGTGCCAGCTCACGTGGAGTCACTCATATCTCGGGAACGCCGTCCCAGTGGCGTCGTGCTCTGATGAGTCCCTTAGCTCGCGTTATCCAGCCCGAGTATCTTCGCTTATCAGGAGAGATTGCGGATCAGGCAATCCTCAACCAGTTGCGAACTTTTTACCCTCAAGCTCGAATCGCACACGCTTTCGCCTCGACGGAGGCCGGTGTCGCGTTTGAGGTGAACGACGGCCTCGCGGGCTTTCCCTCAAGTTTGATCGGGCAGACAGATGATGTCGACATGAGAGTTGAGAACCAGTCTTTATCGGTACGATCAACGCGAACGGCGAGCCGTTATCTGGGTGAGCAACCACCTATCCTGAAAAACGCGGACGGCTTTGTGGATACGGGTGACCTGATCGAATTGCGAGATGACCGATACTATTTCGTCGGGAGACGAGACGGGGTAATCAACGTTGGAGGTCTGAAGGTTTGCCCCGAGGAAATCGAAGGGGTCATCAATCGTCATCCCGAGGTTCAGATCTCGTTAGTGCGAACCAAAAAGAGTCCAATTACAGGTGCGCTCGTCGTCGCTGATGTAGTTCTGACCGTACCGCAACCAGCCAGCCGCGATATGCGTGCACTCCGAGGCGACATACTGAAACTCTGCCGAGAGGCTCTCTCTTCCTATAAGGTTCCCGCCGCGATCAACTTCATTCCTGCCTTGACCGTCGGAGAATCAGGAAAGATCGTGCGGAGCAATGCGTAATGTAATCGTTACAGGAGGGAGTCGTGGGCTAGGGCTGGGTATCGCCCGTAAGCTGACGGAGACTGGATTTCGTGCCATAGCCGTTGCGCGTAAACAAAATAGCGAGCTTGTCGCGGCGATGAGAGAGGTCGAGACCACTAATCCTGGATCTTTCCACTTCGTGTCTTTTGACCTCTGTGAGATCGAAGGCATTCCCGCCTTGGTTAAGACCTTACGAAAGGACTTTGGCCCGATCTATGGACTGGTTAACAACGCAGGCATGAGTTTCGATGGAGCTCTGGCACTTATGCCCACGTCTCGGATTGAACAACTTGTGCGTGTGAACACGCTCTCGCCGATGGTGCTTACTAAATATGTGGTGCGTTCGATGATGGCTGACGGAGGCGGTCGCATCGTCAATATGGCGTCTATCACTGCCTTCACCGGCTATAGCGGTCTGTCCGTGTACGGGGCTACAAAGGCATCGATCGTTGGCTTTTCCCGGTCTATGGCACGAGAGGTCGGCCGCATGGGGGTGAACGTGAACTCGGTTGCTCCTGGTTTTATTGAAACCGATATGACTCACGGCCTCAAAAACGAGCAACGTCAGCAAATTGAACGACGCAGCGCTTTGAAGCGTCTGGCCGATATTGACGATGTGGCTAATGCTGTTGAGTTTCTCCTCAGCGATAAGGCAAAGAATATTACGGGGACAGTACTCACCGTTGACGCGGGCAACACGGCATGATCCAAGTTGAAACAACCGTTCCTGTCGGTGCGGACCGCTCTGTCGCAAGGGCTTGGTTGCGGGCGCTAGAGCTTACTGCTCCAATCTCCCGCAATCCCAATCGTGTTTTGCCAACGGTCATCGAGGAACTTGCCGCGCGCTCAAGCGATGCTCCGGCGTTGCTATCCGACCGTGAGTGCCTCACGTACCGAGGCCTTGCCGAACGTTCAAACCAATACGCCCGATGGGCGCTTGCGCAAGGCCTCACGAAGGGTGAGGTCGTCGGTCTGTTGATGCCGAACCGTCCCGAATACTTTGCCATATGGCTTGGCGTCGCAAGCGTCGGTGCTGTGGTTGCGCTGCTCAACACCAATCTCGTAGGGCCCTCGCTTGCTCATTGCATCAATATCGTCTCACCTAAGCATTTGGTCGTCGCCGGGGAGTACATCGATACACTGACTACTTCCCTGCCGAACGTCACGGTGTCCTCGGAGATATGGACCCACGGCGTCAACCATACCTCATACCACCGTATCGATCTCGACATCGAACGCAGATCGTGTGAGGTGCTGCGCAGAGAAGAGCGGCGGCCGGTGACCATCGAAGATCGGGCGCTTTACATCTTTACCTCTGGCACGACGGGGTTGCCTAAGGCTGCCAAAATTAGCCACGGGCGTGTCATGCAATGGAGCCATTGGTTTGCCGGCATGACGGATGTTTCACAGTCAGATCGGATGTACAACTGTTTGCCGATGTATCACAGTATTGGTGGGGTGCTAGTGCCCGGTGCCACTCTCGTTGGCGGGGGCGCTGTTGTCATTCGCGAAAAGTTTTCCGCCAGCCAGTTCTGGAGCGACGTTATTCGTTGGGACTGCACGATGTTCCAATACATCGGCGAGCTTTGCCGCTACCTGCTGCACGCCGCACCATCGGCAGACGAGACGAACCATCGAATCAGGGTGGCATGCGGCAATGGGCTGGCATCCGAAGTGTGGGACGGCTTCAAGGACCGGTTCCAAATTCCTCGGATTCTCGAATTCTATGCGGCCACCGAAGGAGGCGTGTCCTTGTTCAATGCGCAAGGAAAGCGCGGCGCAATCGGACATGTTCCGGCGTATTTAGCGCATCGATTCTCGCCTGCATTAGTGCAGTTCGATGTCGAGAGCGGTGAACATATCCGTAACGATGACGGATTCTGTATTCGTTGTGCTCCGAATGAAATTGGCGAAGCTATGGGTAAGGTTGCGGACGATCCGTCCAACGTAGCCGGCCGATTTGAGGGCTACACAGACAGGAAGGCGTCAGACGAAAAGGTCCTCAGCAACGTCTTTGAGCCTGGAGACGCCTGGGTTCGCACCGGCGACCTGATGCGGAAGGACGAGAAGGGATTTTTCTATTTTGTCGATCGCATTGGAGACACGTTTCGATGGAAAGGCGAGAACGTTGCGACGTCCGAAGTCTCAGAGGCGATCTGCGCATTTCCAGGAGTCAAGCACGCGAACGTATACGGAGTAGCAATTCCGGGGACCGAAGGCCGGGGTGGCATGGCTGCGCTTGTCATCGAACGCACCATGAACCTACCCGCGCTTCGGAAACATCTGCTGAGCCGCCTTCCGGCGTATGCACGCCCTCTGTTTCTGCGAATCCGCGATGACATTGCAGTGACTGGCACTTTCAAATACTCGAAAACCGATCTAGTGCGCGAAGGATATGATCCTGCCGCCATCACCGATGTTCTCTATTTCGACGACCCAAAATCGGGAGCGTTCGTTCAGCTCGACAAGACGCTGTACGATCGAATTCAAGATGGCCGGATCCGTCTGTAAGGCCTCCGTAGCCGATGGTGCAAAGGTAGAAAACAGAGCTTTTGTGGCAATGCGAGAGGGTGAGACGTAACGCCAGTGATATGAGAAGGATCCCTCAATTAGATGCGATTCGAGGCTTGGCAGTCCTTCTGGTATTTGTTCATAACACGGACAAATACCCGTCTTTACATTTGGGACTGATCGCGAAAAATGGATGGATGGGAGTAGATTTGTTCTTCGTTCTGTCTGGGTTTCTGATCACGGGTATCCTGATCGACACAAAACACTCGGGGGGCTACTTCAAGAACTTCTATCCTCGTCGTTGTCTCCGAATATGGCCTCTGTATTATTCAACGATCCTCTTCATGTTTGTAGTCGTTCCTTTTCTGCGTCCCTCAGATGCCCAAGTGATCTTCAGCGAGCGCTCCTCACCATGGTGGGCTTATCCATTCTTCCTTCAGAACCTTTTGGTTCCCGTTCCAACCGGAGCGACCGGCCTCCTGGCTGTCACTTGGTCCCTCGCAATCGAAGAACAATTCTACCTAGTGTGGCCTCTGGTGGTGCGATTCTGCAGCGAAGCTCAGTTGTGCAAGCTCGCTCTAGGAGTGATTTGCGTATCGCCGGCACTACGTTTCTATTTGTCGCTGCACGGAGTTAATATCTACTCAAACACATTTTGCCGCCTCGACGGCTTAATGGCTGGAGCGCTGCTTGCCTTAATTATCCGCTCGAGCAGCTTTGTACCCTCGCGTTGGGTAACGGGAGCATGGATCATCTTGATTGCCTCGGCTCCTCTAGCTCTTACAATTGACTCGCCTCACACAAGATGGATAGTGTTCTCTCTGGTTGCGTTGGCTTCCGCGTCATTCGTCTACCTCGCACTATTTTCAAAGGGAGTCTGGCTACAGGCGATTCTGACAAACCGGCTTTTGGTTTACACAGGGACAATCAGCTATGGAATTTATTTACTCGAGAAAATTCCGGCCGATTTCGTCAAAGCGGTTCATCTTGAGAACCATCCAATTCTGGCATTTTCAATTACCGCCGGCGCAACGTATGCGATGGCTGTGCTGTCATGGAATCTTCTCGAAAAGCCATTCCTGCGATTAAAGCGGTTCTTCGATGTAACGGCAAGTTCCCAAAATCGCGCGACTGATGGGGCCGTGAAGGTAACTTAGCTATGACAGAGTCTCCATTGTCCGGGTAAAACTCTTCGTCGACTTACCAAGGCAAGGTAGTAGAAACTCCTGTACGCATAGAACAAAAGCTTCCATTGGCACCCGGAAGAAACAAACGAATGGTTATTAATGAATTACGGTGTGACTTCGCACGACTCGAGTCCGAGATCGCAGCTGGCCCCATAGTCCCGAGTGTCACACCGGAAGAGATTCGAAGCCACCTCACGTCTCGCTATGACTTCAAGGAGCCAATGGTCCTGGAGGAGGTCATCGCGGATGTAGAACACATGTTGCGTACCTGGCAGGTTCAGGTGACGCATCCGCGTTACTTCGGTCTCTTCAACCCGAGTGTCACGCTTGCGTCTGTCGTGGCGGAGACATTGGTCGCCATGTATAACCCCCAGTTGGCGAATTGGCGAACGTCGCCAGCCGGGAATGAAATCGAAAGGCACACTCTTGGCTGGCTCGCCGCAAAATTCGGCTTCCCTGATGATGCCAGCGCAACTTTCACGAGTGGAGGGTCGGAGGCCAATCTCTCGGCGGTCGTTGTTGCCTTGACTCGTGCGTTTCCCGAGTATGGTGAGAATGGCCTTCGCCATCTCTCGGCCGCCCCCGCGATCTACGTGACAGAAGAAGCCCATCACTCCTTCAACAAGATTGCGCACATCACGGGACTTGGGAGAAGGGTGCTGCGAACGGTAGCAACAGACTCAGATTTGAAACTTGATATCAGGGATCTCAAACGGTGTGTGGCTGAGGATCGAAAGCACGGATTCGTTCCGTTCATGGTGGTTGGCGCTGCTGGAACGACGGCTGCGGGTGCAATCGATCCGTTATTGGACATCGGGCGGTTTTGCCGGGAAGAAGGCATATGGTTTCATGTAGATGCTGCCTGGGCGGGCGCCGCTATTATCTCTGATAGTCTCGGACATCTTCTCGCCGGAATCGAGACCGCAGATTCGATCACGTGCGATGCGCACAAGTGGTTTTCTGTCCCCATGGGGGCCGGGATGTTCTTCTGCCGCCATCGCGATGCCGTCGCAGAGGCCTTCCGCGCCGACGTGTCCTACATGCCAAAGAAGACGGGCGCGGCTGTCGAAGACCCTTACACAACGTCGGTTCAATGGTCCCGCCGTTTCATCGGTCTCAAGCTATTCCTAACTCTGGCGGAGCACGGCGAGTCCGGGCATGTTGAGATGATTGAACACCAGACCCGCATGGGGCAACTACTACGGGAGTCGCTGATTGCTTCTGGATGGCGTGTTGTCAACACGACGCCGCTACCCATTGTCTGCTTTACACGAGACGGGCTCGACATCAATGAATTCCTGTCGTCTCTTCGTGAGCGCCAGATCGTCTGGATGTCGGAAGCCCAGCTTCACGGCACTTCTGTTTTGCGTGCGTGCATCACCAGTTTCAAGACTACAGAGGACGATATTCGCTGGGTAGTGGGCGAGATGAATCGCCTCTTCGATCAAGCTTGCCCAGCAACCGGTTTACACCCAGAGCTGTTCGCACCTACGCTACCCACACACGGATGATGACATGAATCGGGAAACAATCGCTGTCCACGGCGGTTACGAAATCGACCCAACCACCAGGGCTGTAGCTGTACCAATTTATCAAACGGTCTCCTATGCGTTCGACAGCGCTGAGCACGCCGCGGCGTTGTTCAATCTTGAGGCTGAAGGCTATCGGTACACTCGTATAGGGAACCCAACTACTGCAGTCTTGGAACGCCGGGTTGCTGCGCTAGAGGGGGGACTAGAAGCTCTGTGCGTCAGCAGCGGACAAGCGGCGGTAAACTATGCCATTCTCAATGTGACGCAACTAGGATGCAACATTGTTTCGGTCCCTCAGCTTTATGGGACAACTCACACTCTGTTCTCTCACATTCTGCCAAGCCAGGGCGTCACAGTCCGATTCGCTGAGTCAGATCAGCCCGAAACGCTGGAGAAATTGATCGATGACAAAACATGCGCCATTTTTTGTGAGAGCGTGGGAAACCCCGCGGGAAATATCTGCGATATCGAAGGACTGGCTCGAGTTGCCCACAAACACGGATTGCCGCTCATCGTCGACAATACGGTCGCCTCGCCCATCCTGTTGCGCCCGATCGAACATGGAGCCGACATAGTTATTCACTCTCTTACTAAGTTTATGACTGGTAACGGCACGACAATTGGTGGGGCTATTGTTGATAGTGGCAATTTTCCGTGGAAGGAGCATGCTTCCCGATTTCCGATGTTTAGCCAGCCGGACCCGTCATATCACGGCTTGGTCTATACCGATCACTTTGGGAAAGGCGCGTACTTGGGGCGGTGCCGCAGCTTTTACCAGCGAACAACCGGTGCTGTCCTGTCGCCGCTGAGCGCTTTTCTCATTCTGTTAGGAATCGAAACAGTTGCACTTCGAGTGGAACGCCATGTCGAAAACGGGAGAAAAGTCGCAGAGTTTCTAAGGCGCGACCCCCGAGTGAAATGGGTCAATTACGCCGGATTTCCGGAGAGTCCTTACTATTCAATGGCACAAAAATATATGTCCGGAAACGCTTGCTCGCTAATGACCGTCGGGATTAGCGGCGGCTATGACGCTGCCGTCAAATTTCATGACGCCCTGAAGTTGGTAACTCGCCTCGTCAATCTGGGGGATGCCAAATCATTGGTCTGCCATCCCGCATCGACGACTCATCGACAGATGTCGGCAGAAGCGAAAAAGAGCGCCGGAGTTATGCCGGAGATGATTCGCCTCAGCGTCGGTATAGAACACATAGACGACATCATTGCCGATCTAGATCAGGCCTTGAACGCGACGATGCGCTAGTCGGTCGGTATCAAGTAGAAAAGCTGGGATCTTGGGAGAAACGCTAAATGGCGATTTGTTTGGGTTCCGATTATTCAAGTTACAGTAAGGCCACACGTACGAACTTGCCTTGCGATGCACCGCCTCCCGAAGGGCGATCGAACAAGTGCATTACCATCGGTCTGATCAACAACATGCCGGACGCGGCGCTTGAGGCAACTGAACGCCAATTTATTTCGCTCCTTCAGTCAGCATCTGAACGCATGCATGTTCGTCTATCGTTTCACGCGCTGCCCAACATTCCTCGAAATAGACCTGCCGCACGCCATATCAGCAACTACTATTCGAGTACTGAGAATCTGTGGGGTAAGAGCCTGGACGGACTCATAGTGACCGGCAGAGAACCTCTGACATCGAATTTAGCGGACGAACCATATTGGGAAAGCTTTGGCGACCTTCTTGAGTGGGCAAAGGACAACACCTACTCAACGATCTGGTCTTGCTTGGCAGCACACGCTGCGCTTCTGCGCCTGGATGGGATCGGACGAGTCAGGAGCAACCACAAATACTGTGGAGTCTTCGAATGTGATCGCCTATCAGATCACCAGCTAACGACAGGCTCGTCTACATCCTTCAAACTTCCGCATTCACGGTGGAACGGCGTTCCCGAGGACGCCCTGATTGACTCTGGATACAGCATACTTACACGTTCTCCAGAGGCTGGTGTCGATACATTTGTCAAGCAGTACAAAAGCCTCTTTGTCTTCTTTCAGGGGCATCCGGAGTATGAATCCAATACCCTGCTCCTCGAATATCGCCGGGACATCGGACGTTACCTTCGAGGAGAAGTAGGTAGCTACCCGCTGATGCCGCGAGATTATTTTGATCACGAAACAGCGATTGCGTTGAGTGCATTGCAAATCAGAGCTACGTCCCAACCAAGGGAAGACTTATTGACTGAGATTTCGATCGAACTAGGAAAGACAAGAATCGATGGCTCTTGGCATTCAACATCCACATGCATTTACCGAAATTGGCTGGAGTACATATGCGCCCAGAAGGAACTACAATTGAAAAGAACCGCTCTTCCGCGTCGGCAGATGCACGATTCGACATCGCTATTCCAAATACAAAGCTTCTAATCAACAACCGTTGGGTTACAAGTGCATCCGGCGAGACGTTCGCGACGGTCAATCCCTCAACCGGTACTGAAATCTGCCAGGTTGCGGCTGCCGATACAGTTGACGTAGATAAAGCCGTTCACGCAGCACGAACCGCCTTTGAAAGCGGCCCCTGGCGGAAGATGCATGCGTCGGAACGCGGGCGCCTTCTCTATATTCTCGCCGACCTTATCGAAAACAATGCAGACGAACTCGCCCGGCTCGAGTCTCTCGACAACGGCAAACCTTTCTCGGTTGCAAAGAGGTTGGATGTCGCCAAGACGGTCGCTTGCTACCGCTATTTCGCAGGATGGGCCGATAAGATACAGGGAAAAACCATTCCGATAGACGGCGACTTCTTCTGTTACACGCGACATGAGCCCATCGGTGTAGTCGGGCAGATAATTCCATGGAACTACCCGATGCTAATGCAGGCGTGGAAGCTTGCCCCAGCGTTGGCTACTGGAAATACGGTTGTGATGAAGCCGGCCGAACAAACGCCCCTCTCTGCATTACGCGTTGGGCAGTTGATATTGGAAGCGGGATTCCCGGAAGGCGTCGTCAACCTGGTGACGGGATTTGGCCCCACAGCCGGTGCAGCCATCGCCCGTCACATGGACGTCGATAAGGTAGCATTCACTGGATCTACGGAAGTTGGCCGTCTGATTATGGAAGCGGCCGCTAAATCCAATCTTAAGAAAATTACTCTTGAACTAGGCGGAAAGAGTCCAAATATTGTGTTCGAAGACACGGATCTAGACCAAGCGGTGGAAGGGGCCCACCTCGGAATCTTTTCCAATCAAGGACAGATCTGTTGCGCCGGATCAAGAGTGTTCGTAGAAGAGAAAGTCTACGACAACTTTCTTGAAAAGAGCGTGACGCGGGCCCAAAAACGTGTAATCGGAGATCCGTTCGATCCTAAGACGGAACAGGGACCCCAGGTCGACCAAGCACAGTTCGACTCGGTCATGGGTTATATCGAATCAGGACAAAGCGAGGGTGCTACCCTTGCCTGCGGAGGCAAGCGCGTAGGAGATATCGGCTACTTCATTGAGCCTACCGTGTTCGCCGATGTCCGGGACGACATGAAGGTCGCCCGCGAAGAGATCTTCGGGCCAGTGATGAGCGTCATCCGATTTAAGAGCCTCGATGAAGTGATCGTTCGAGCAAATCGAACGAACTACGGGTTGGCTGCTGGTGTCTGGACACGCGACATCAAAAAGGCGCAGGCGGTTGCGAACGGAGTTCGGGCCGGCACGGTATGGGTAAATTGTTACAACATTTTAGATACCCGCGCTCCGTTCGGCGGATTTAAGCAGTCAGGAACCGGACGTGAGTTGGGCGAATACGGGCTGCAGGAGTACACCGAGGTGAAAACGGTCATTGTCAAGCTCTGAGGAGTTTATGGGCGCTTCGGAGTGAGCCCACGTACCGAATGATAGCGCCGGTTTTGCAATGGACCGACACTCTCTTTCTAGAACGCTCTTCCCTCCTTTGACCGAGTGCGCAGAGAGTTGCTGTGTGCTCCGTGATTCCGGACAACACCGAAAACCATTATCATCTGTACACTCTTAGCTGCCTCTTCGGAGGCAGCTTTTTTGTGTCCACAGAACGAAGAGCTCGTATGGGGAAGGCGCGTTATAACGTTATAAGCCGCCCCCACGTCGAACCTAAGGAATTGTCACAGTGGCCAGGTTCGATGGAACGCTCTCTACACCACTGGAATCGACGGATGTCACCTGATAGCTATACGTAGTACCGCTCACCACAGTTTTATCCGCGTAGACGACCGCCGTATCCGGTGACGAGTTGACCAGCACAAAAGATCCTGTCCCTGTCGACCGATAAATATTGTAACCGGCCACAGGATCGGGTGAACTGGTCGGAGCATTCCAACTTAGGTCGACCTCATGCGCGACCGGTGTACCAGTACCGCTCAGAGAGACCACTGCCGAGCTTCCGGTAGTTGAGTTGCTAGTGATCGTGAGCTGCCCGGTGAGTGCTCCAGCAGTAGTTGGGTCGAACTGGAGTTGCAGCGTTAGCGTCTGGTTCGGATTCAGTGTGACTGGAAAACTCCCGCCGACGATGGTGAAGCCGGCGCCAGTAATTGCACCAGCGCTCACCGTCACCGGACTTGTCCCGGTTGATGTCAGGGTCAAAGACTGCGTCGTTGCTGTGTTAACCGTCACACTGCCAAAGCTCAAGCTCGTCGCGCTTACCGTCAATTGTGGATTCGCCGCCGTCCCGGTTCCGCTCAAAGCCACTGATGCCGTGCTGCCCGTAGTGGAATTGCTGCTGATTGTGACCTGGCCACTTGCTGTCCCAGTTGCCGTCGGATCGAATTGAACCTGAAGGGTCAAGGATTGCGTCGGGTTCAGCGTCACCGGAAAACTACCCGCGACAATGGTGAAGCCAGTCCCAGCGATTGCCACAGAATTCACGGTCACCGGTGACGTCCCCGACGATGTCAGTGTCAAAGACTGCGTCGTCGCCGTGTTCACCGTCACACTGCCAAAGCTCAAGCTCGTCGCACTTACCGTCAACTGAGGATTCGGCGCCGGGGTACCCGTGCCCCCCAGTGTGACCGTCGTTGTACTACCGGTCGACGAGTTGCTGCTGATCGTGATCTGGCCGCTGGCCGATCCAGTTGCCGTTGGATCAAATTGCACCTGCAACGTCAGCGTTTGAGTCGGATTGAGCGTCACTGGCAAGCTACCGCTGACGATCGAGAAGCCGGCCCCAGTGATCGCAGCCGAGCTCACTGTCACCGGCGCCGTCCCGGTCGACGTCAGCGTCAAAGACTGCGTCGCCGCTGTGTTCACCGTCACATTACCAAAGCTCAGACTCCCAGCACTCACCGTCAACTGAGGAACCGGCGCCGCCGTGCCCGTCCCGCCCAGAGTGACCTGTGCCGTGGACCCCGTCGACGAATCGCTGGTGATCGTGAGTTGGCCACTCGCAGTTCCAAGTGCTGTCGGATCGAACTGAACCTGGAGCGTCATCGACTGAGTCGGGTTCAGGGTCACAGGTAAACTGCTGCTCCCGACGATCGAGAAGCCTGCCCCCGTAATCGCAGCAGAGCTCACCGTCACCGGCGAGGTCCCAGACGAAGTCAGCGTCAGCGACTGCGTCGCCGCTGTGTTCACCGTCACGTTGCCAAAGCTCAGGCTCGCAGCGCTCACCGTCAACTGCGGACTCGGCGCGGCCGTGCTCGTGCCGCCCAGGGTTACCTGGGTTGTCGATCCCGTCGACGAGTCGCTGGTGATCGTAAGCTGACCGCTCGAGGTCCCAACTGCTGCCGGCAGATACTGCACCTGCAGCGTCATCGACTGCGTCGGGTTCAGCGTCACCGGAAAACTACTCCCACCAATAATCGAAAAATCCGACCCAGTTATCGCCGCAGAGCTGATCGTCACCGGCGACGTCCCCGACGAAGTCAGCGTCAGCGACTGCGTCGTCGAAGTGTTCACCGTCACACTGCCGAAGCTCAACGTAGCCGTGCTCACCGACAACTGAGGGCTCGGCGCAGGCGTGCTCGTACCACCCAGGGTCACCTGCGTTGTCGACCCCGTCGACGAGTCGCTGGTAATCGTAAGCTGGCCGCTCGAGGTTCCAACTGCTGCCGGCAGGTACTGCACCTGCAGCGTCATCGTCTGCGTCGGGTTGAGCGTCACCGGAAAACTACTCCCACCGATAATCGAGAAGTCCGACCCAGTTATCGCCGCAGAGCTGATCGTCACCGGAGCCGTGCCCGTCGAGGTCAACGTTAGCGACTGCGTCGTCGCCGTGTTCACCGTCACACTGCCAAAGCTCAGGCTGGCAGAGCTCACCGCCAACTGCGGACTCGGCACAGGCGTGCTCGTACCGCCCAGAGTCACCTGCGTCGTCGACCCCGTCGAGGAGTTGCTGGTGATCGTGAGCTGACCGCTCGAGTTCCCAACTGCTGCCGGCAGGTACTGCACCTGCAGCGTAAGCGTCTGCGTCGGGTTCAGCGTCACGGGAAAACTACTCCCGCCGACGATCGAAAAATCCGACCCAGTGATCGCCGCAGAGCTGATCGTCACCGGCGATGTCCCCGTCGAAGTCAACGTCAGCGACTGTGTCGTCGCCGTGTTCACCGTCACACTGCCAAAGCTCAAAGTAGCAGCACTCACCGTCAACTGAGGGCTAGGCGCCGCGACACTCGTACCACTCAGAGCCACCTGTGCAGAGGACCCCGTCGACGAGTTGCTGTTGATCGTGATCTGACCGCTGCCCGTTCCCGTGGACGTCGGCAGATACTGCACCTGCAGCGTCAGCGACTGCATCGGGTTCAGCGTCACCGGAAAACTACTCCCACCGGCGATCGTGAAGCCAGCGCCACTGATCGTCACCGAGCTCACCGTCACCGGCGCCGTCCCGCTCGACGTCAGCGTCAAAGACTGCGTCGTCGCCGTGTTCACCGTCACACTGCCAAAACTCAAGCTCGTGGCGCTCACCGTCAATTGAGGATTTGGCGCCGGAGTCCCCGTGCCCCCCAGTGTGACCGTCGTTGTGCTACCGGTCGACGAGTTGCTGCTGATCGTAATCTGACCGCTGGCCGATCCCGTTGCCGTCGGATCGAACTGCACCTGCAGCGTCAGCGTCTGCGTCGGATTCAGCGTCACCGGAAAACTACTCCCACCGACGATCGAGAAGCCCGTACCACCGATCGCAGCAGAGCTCACCGTCACCGGAGACGTCCCCGTCGAAGTCAGCGTCAAAGACTGCGTCGCCGCCGTGTTCACCGTCACATTACCGAAACCGAGACTCCCGGCACTCACCGTCAGCTGCGGAACTGGCGCCGCCGTCCCCGTCCCGCCCAGAGTGACCTGTGCGGTGGAACCCGTCGACGAGTCGCTGGTGATCGTGAGTTGGCCACTCGCAGTTCCAAGCGCTGTCGGATCGAACTGCACCTGCAGCGTCATCGTCTGCGTCGGGTTCAGGGTCACCGGCAAACTACTCCCGCCAACGATCGAGAACCCCGCCCCGGTGATCGCAGCAGAGCTCACCGTCACCGGCGAAGTGCCCGACGAAGTCAGCGTCAAAGACTGTGTCGCCGCCGTGTTCATCGTCACGTTGCCAAAACTCAGACTCGCAGCACTCACCGTCAACTGAGGACTCGGCGCGGCCGTGCTCGTACCGCCCAGAGTTACCTGGGTTGTCGACCCCGTCGACGAGTCGCTGGTGATCGTGAGCTGACCGCTCGAGGTCCCAACTGCTGCCGGCAAGTACTGCACCTGCAGCGTCAGCGACTGCGTTGGGTTCAGCGTCACAGGAAAACTACTCCCACCAATAATCGTGAAGTCCGACCCAGTGATCGCCGCGGAGCTGATCGTCACCGGCGACGTCCCCGACGAAGTCAGCGTCAGCGTCTGCGTCGTCGAAGTGTTCACCGTCACACTGCCGAAGCTCAAGGTAGCCGTGCTCACCGACAACTGCGGACTCGGCGCAGGCGTGCACGTACCCCCCAGGGTCACCTGCGTTGTCGACCCCGTCGACGAGTCGCTGGTAATCGTGAGCTGACCGCTGGAAGTCCCAACTGCTGCCGGCAGGTACTGCACCTGCAGCGTCAGCGTCTGCGTCGGGTTCAGGGTCACCGGAAAACTGCTCCCACCAATAATCGTGAAGTCCGACCCACTGATCGCCGCAGAGCTGATCGTCACCGGCGATGTCCCCGTCGACGTCAGCGTCAAAGACTGCGTCGTCGCCGTGTTCACCGTCACACTGCCAAAACTCAGGCTCGCAGAGCTCACCGCCAACTGCGGACTAGGCGCAGGCGTGCTCGTACCGCCCAGGGCCACCTGCGTTGTCGACCCCGTCGACGAGTCGCTGGTGATCGTAAGCTGGCCGCTCGAGGTTCCAACTGCTGCCGGCAGGTACTGCACCTGCAGCGTCAGCGTCTGCGTCGGGTTCAGGATCACCGGAAAACTGCTCCCACCAATAATCGAGAAGTCCGC
Organism: uncultured Acidobacteriaceae bacterium; assembly: GCA_963841335.1. Taxonomy (GTDB): domain Bacteria; phylum Acidobacteriota; class Terriglobia; order Terriglobales; family Acidobacteriaceae; genus Edaphobacter. The sequence continues at coordinate 2,044,184 of CAWJCF010000002.1, forward strand.
CCCACTGATCGTCGCAGAGCTGATCGTCACCGGCGACGTACCCGTCGACGTCAACGTCAGCGACTGCGTCGTCGCCGTGTTCACCGTCACACTGCCAAAGCTCAAAGTAGCAGCGCTCACCGTCAACTGAGGACTCGGCGCCGCTACACTCGTACCGCTCAGAGCCACCTGGGCAGAGGACCCCGTCGACGAGTTGCTGTTGATCGTGATCTGACCGCTGCCCGTCCCTGTTGCCGTCGGCAGGTACTGCACCTGCAGCGTCAGCGACTGCATCGGGTTCAACGTCACCGGAAAACTACTCCCACCGGTGATCGTGAAGCCAGTGCCACTGATCGTCACCGAGCTCACCGTCACCGGCGCCGTCCCCGACGAAGTCAACGTCAACGACTGCGTCGTCGCCGTGCTCACCGTTACGTTTCCGAAACTCAAGCTCGTAGTGCTCACCGTCAATTGAGGATTTGGCGCCGGAGTCCCCGTGCCCCCCAGTGTGACCATCGTCGTGCTACCGGTCGACGAGTTGCTGCTGATCGTAAGCTGGCCGCTGGCCGATCCAGTCGCCGTCGGATCGAACTGAACCTGTAGAGTCAGCGTTTGAGTCGGATTCAGAGTCACCGGCAAACTTCCGCTGACGATCGAGAACCCCGCCCCCGTGATAGCCGCAGAACTCACCGTCACCGGAGCCGTCCCGGTCGACGTCAGCGTCAAAGACTGCGTCGCCGCCGTGTTCACCGTCACGTTGCCAAAGCTCAGAATCCCAGCACTCACCGTCAGCTGCGGAACCGGCGCCGCCGTCCCCGTCCCGCCCAGAGTGACCTGTGCCGTGGAACCCGTCGACGAATCGCTGGTGATCGTGAGTTGGCCACTCGCAGTTCCAAGCGCTGTCGGATCGAACTGCACCTGCAGCGTCAGCGACTGCGTCGGGTTCAGGGTCACAGGCAAACTACTCCCGCCGACAATCGAGAAGCCCGCCCCAGTAATCGCAGCAGAGCTGACCGTCACCGGCGAAGTCCCAGACGAAGTCAGCGTCAGCGACTGCGTCGCCGCTGTGTTCACCGTCACGTTGCCAAAGCTCAGGCTCGCAGCGCTCACCGTCAACTGCGGACTGGGCGCCGCCGTGCTCGTGCCGCCCAGGGTCACCTGGGTTGTCGATCCCGTCGACGAGTCGCTGGTGATCGTAAGCTGACCGCTCGAAGTCCCAACTGCTGCCGGCAGATACTGCATCTGCAGCGTCAGCGACTGCGTCGGGTTCAGCGTCACCGGAAAACTACTTCCACCAATAATCGAAAAATCCGACCCAGTGATCGCCACAGAGCTGATCGTCACCGGCGACGTACCCGACGAGGTCAACGTCAGCGACTGCGTCGTCGAAGTGTTGGCCGTCACACTGCCAAAGCTTAGGCTCGCAGCGCTCACCGACAACTGCGGACTCGGCGCGGCCGTGCTCGTCCCGCCTAAAGTTACCTGGGTTGTGGATCCCGTCGACGAGTCACTGGTTATCGTGATCTGACCGATCGAGGTCCCCGTCGACGTCGGCAGGTACTGCACTTGCAGCGTCAGCGACTGCGTCGGGTTCAGCGTCACCGGAAAACTAGTACTCCCGACGATCGAGAAGCCCGCGCCAGTGATCGCCGCAGAGCTGATCGTCACCGGCGACGTCCCCGTAGACGTCAGCGTCAAAGACTGCGTCGTCGAAGTATTCACCGTCACACTGCCAAAACTCAGGCTCGCAGAGCTCACCGCCAACTGCGGACTAGGCGTAGGCGTGCTCGTACCGCCCAGGGCCACCTGGGTCGTAGACCCCGTCGACGAGTTACTGGTGATCGTGAGCTGACCGCTTGAGGTCCCAGTTGCTGTCGGCAGGTACTGCACCTGCAGCGTCAGCGACTGAGTCGGGTTCAGAGTCACGGGAAAACTACTCCCGCCCGTAATTGAGAAGTCCGTCCCACTGATCGTCGCAGAGCTGATCGTCACCGGCGACGTCCCCGACGACGTCAACGTCAGCGACTGCGTCGTCGAAGTGTTCACCGTCACACTGCCAAAGCTCAAAGTAGCAGCACTCACCGTCAACTGAGGACTCGGCGCCGCTACACTCGTCCCGCTTAGTGCTACCTGTGCAGAGGACCCCGTCGACGAGTTGCTGTTGATCGTGATCTGACCGCTGCCCGTCCCCGTGGCCGTCGGCAGGTACTGCACCTGCAGTGTCAGCGACTGCATCGGGTTCAGCGTCACCGGAAAACTACTCCCGCCCGTAATCGTGAAGCCAGTGCCACTGATCGTCACCGAGCTCACCGTCACCGGCGCCGTCCCCGACGACGTCAGCGTCAAAGACTGCGTCGTCGCCATGTTCACCGTCACACTGCCAAAACTCAGACTCGTCGCACTCACCGTCAACTGAGGACTCGTCGCCGCTGTCCCTGTCCCGCCCAGTGCGACCGTCGTCGTGTTACCGGTCGACGAGTTGCTGCTGATCGTAATCTGACCGCTGGCCGATCCAGTTGCCGTTGGATCAAACTGGACCTGCAACGTCACGGTCTGAGTCGGGTTCAGCGTCACCGGCAAACTACTCCCGCCGACGATCGAGAAGCCCGTACCACCGATCGCAGCAGAACTCACCGTCACCGGAGCCGTCCCGGTCGACGTCAGAGTCAAAGACTGCGTCGCCGCCGTGTTCACCGTCACGTTTCCAAAACTCAGACTCCCAGCACTCACCGTCAACTGAGGAACTGGTGCCGCCGTACCCGTCCCACCCAGCGTGACTTGTGCGGTGGAACCCGTCGACGAGTCGCTGGTGATGGTCAGTTGGCCACGCGCAGTTCCAAGTGCTGTCGGATCGAACTGAACCTGCAGCGTCAGCGACTGCGTCGGGTTCAGGGTCACAGGCAAACTACTCCCCACGATCGAGAACCCTGCCCCAGTAATCGCAGCAGAGCTGACCGTTACCGGCGAGGTCCCCGACGAAGTCAGCGTCAAAGACTGCGTCGCCGCCGTGTTCACCGTCACACTGCCAAAGCTCAGGCTCGCAGCACTCACCGTCAACTGCGGACTCGGCGCGGCCGTGCTCGTCCCGCCTAAAGTTACCTGGGTTGTGGATCCCGTCGACGAGTCGCTGGTGATCGCAAGCTGACCGCTGGAGGTCCCAGTCGACGCCGGCAGATACTGCACCTGCAGCGTCATCGTCTGGGTCGGGTTCAGCGTCACAGGAAAACTACTCCCGCCGATAATCGTGAAATCCGCCCCTGTGATCGCCGCGGAGTTGATCGTCACCGGCGACGTCCCTGACGACGTCAACGTCAGCGACTGCGTCGTCGAAGTGTTCACCGTCACACTGCCGAAGCTCAAGGTAGCCGCGCTCACCGACAACTGCGGACTTGGCGCAGACGTGCTCGTACCGCCCAAAGTCACCTGCGTTGTGGTCCCCGTCGACGAGTCGCTGGTAATCGTAAGCTGACCGCTCGAGGTCCCAACTGCTGCCGGCAGGTACTGCACCTGCAGCGTCAGCGACTGTGTCGGGTTCAGCGTTACAGGAAAACTACTCCCGCCGATAATCGAGAAATCCGATCCAGTGATCGCCGCAGAGCTGATCGTCACCGGCGAGGTCCCCGTCGACGTCAGCGTCAACGACTGTGTCGTCGCCGTGTTCACCGTCACACTGCCAAAGCTCAGGCTTGCAGAGCTCACCGCCAACTGCGGACTCGGCGCAGGCGTGCTCGTACCGCCCAAAGTCACCTGGGTTGTGGACCCCGTCGACGAGTCACTCGTGATCGTGAGCTGACCGCTGGAGGTCCCCGTTGCCGTCGGCAGATACTGCACCTGCAGCGTCATCGACTGCGTCGGGTTCAACGTCACCGGAAAACTACTCCCACCGCTAATCGAGAAGTCTGCCCCAGTGATCGCCGCCGAGCTGATCGTCACCGGCGCCGTCCCTGTCGAGGTCAACGTCAGCGACTGCGTCGTCGCCGTGTTCACCGTCACACTGCCAAAGCTCAAAGTAGCAGCGCTCACCGTCAACTGAGGACTCGGCGCCGCTACACTCGTACCGCTCAGAGTTACTTGTGTTGTGGACCCCGTCGACGAGTTGCTGTTGATCGTGATCTGACCGCTGCCCGTCCCTGTTGCCGTCGGCAGGTACTGCACCTGCAGCGTCAGCGACTGCATCGGGTTCAACGTCACCGGAAAACCACTCCCGCCGCTGATCGTGAAGCCAGTGCCACTGATCGTCGCAGAGCTCACCGTCACCGGCGCCGTCCCCGACGATGTCAGTGTCAACGACTGCGTCGTCGCCGTGCTCACCGTTACGTTTCCGAAACTCAGACTCGTAGCGCTCACCGTCAACTGCGGACTCGGCGCCGCCGTGCCCGTCCCGCCCAGCGTAACCGTCGTCGTGCTACCGGCCGACGAGTTGCTGCTGATCGCAATCTGGCCACTGGCCGATCCCGTTGCCGTGGGATCGAACTGAACCTGCAGCGTCAGCGTCTGCGTCGGGTTCAGCGTCACCGGCAAGGTGCTCCCGCCGACAATCGAGAACCCCGCCCCCGTGATCGCAGCAGAACTCACCGTCACCGGAGCCGTCCCCGTCGACGTCAGCGTCAAAGACTGAGTCGCCGCCGTGTTCACCGTTACATTACCAAAGCTCAGACTCCCAGCACTCACCGTCAACTGAGGAACCGGCGCCGCCGTCCCCGTCCCGCCCAGAGTGACCTGTGCCGTGGAACCCGTCGACGAATCGCTGGTGATCGTGAGTTGGCCACTCGCAGTTCCAAGCGCTGTCGGATCGAACTGCACCTGCAGCGTCAGCGACTGCGTCGGGTTCAGGGTCACAGGCAAACTACTCCCGCCGACAATCGAGAAGCCCGCCCCAGTAATCGCAGCAGAGCTGACCGTCACCGGCGAAGTCCCAGACGAAGTCAGCGTCAGCGACTGCGTCGCCGCTGTGTTCACCGTCACGTTGCCAAAGCTCAGGCTCGCAGCGCTCACCGTCAACTGCGGACTGGGCGCCGCCGTGCTCGTGCCGCCCAGGGTCACCTGGGTTGTCGATCCCGTCGACGAGTCGCTGGTGATCGTAAGCTGACCGCTCGAAGTCCCAACTGCTGCCGGCAGATACTGCATCTGCAGCGTCAGCGACTGCGTCGGGTTCAGCGTCACCGGAAAACTACTTCCACCCGTGATCGTGAAGTCCGCCCCACTGATCGTCGCAGCGCTGATGGTCACCGGCGACGTCCCCGACGATGTCAGCGTCAGCGACTGCGTCGTCGCCGTGTTCACCGTCACACTGCCGAAGCTCAAGGTAGCACTACTCGCCGACAACTGCGGACTCGGCGCAGGCGTGCTCGTACCCCCCAGGGGCACCTGGGTTGTGGAGCCCGTCGACGAGTCGCTGGTAATCGTGAGCTGACCGCTCGAGGTCCCCGTCGACGTCGGCAGGTACTGCACCTGTAGCGTCAGGGACTGCGTCGGGTTCAGCGTCACCGGGAGACTACCCGCGACAATGGTGAATCCAACCCCAGCGATTGCCACAGAATTCACTGTCACCGGTGACGTCCCCGACGAAGTCAGCGTCAAAGACTGCGTCGTCGCCGTGTTCACCGTCACACTGCCAAAACTCAGGCTCGCAGAGCTCACCGCCAACTGCGGACTAGGCGCGGGCGTGCTCGTACCGCCCAAAGTTACCTGCGTTGTAGACCCCGTCGATGAGTCGCTGGTGATCGTGAGCTGACCGCTCGAGGTCCCCGTCGACGTCGGCAGATACTGCACCTGCAGCGTCATCGTCTGTGTCGGGTTCAGCGTCACGGGAAAACTACTCCCGCCGATAATCGAGAAGTCTGCCCCAGTGATCGCCGCAGAGCTGATCGTCACCGGCGACGTCCCCGTCGAGGTTAGTGTCAGCGACTGTGTCGTCGCCGTGTTCACCGTCACACTGCCAAAGCTCAAAGTAGCAGCACTCACCGTCAACTGAGGGCTCGGCGCCGCTACACTCGTACCACTCAGAGCCACCTGTGCAGAGGACCCCGTCGACGAGTTGCTGTTGATCGTGATCTGACCGCTGCCCGTCCCCGTGGACGTCGGCAGGTACTGCACCTGCAACGTCAGCGACTGCATCGGGTTCAGCGTCACCGGAAAACTACTCCCACCGCTGATCGTGAAACCAGTGCCACTGATCGTCACCGAGCTCACCGTCACCGGCGCCGTCCCCGACGACGTCAACGTCAAAGACTGCGTCGTCGCCGTGTTCACCGTCACACTGCCAAAGCTCAGACTCGTCGCGCTCACCGTCAACTGAGCACTCGGCGCCGCTGTCCCAGTCCCGCCCAGTGCAACCGTCGTCGTGCTTCCGGTCGACGAGTTGCTGCTGATCGTAAGCTGGCCGCTGGCCGACCCAGTTGCCGTCGGATCAAATTGCACTTGCAACGTCAGCGTTTGCGTCGGGTTCAGCGTCACCGGCAAACTACCGCTGACAATCGAGAACCCCGCCCCCGTGATCGCCGCAGAACTCACCGTCACCGGCGCCGTCCCCGTCGACGTCAGTGTCAAAGACTGCGTCGCCGCCGTCTTCACCGTCACATTACCAAAGCTCAGACTCCCGGCACTCACCGTCAATTGCGGGCTCGCCTGAGGAGCCGACGCCGTTGCCCCTGTGCCGTTGAGGACCACTGCTGTCGCATTGCCATTCGTAGAATTGCTGCTGATTGTGATTTGACCGCTAGCAGCCCCGGCCGATGTTGGGTTGAACTGAACCTGCAATGTCATCGACTGCGTCGGGTTCAGCGTCACCGGCAGACTTCCCCCCACGATTGTGAAACCAGTCCCAGTGATTGCTGCAGAATTCACGGTCACCGGCGACGTCCCCGATGAGGTCAGCGTCAGCGACTGCGTCGCCGCCGTGTTCACGGTTACGTTGCCAAAGCTCAGGCTCGCAGCACTTACCGTCAATTGCGGGGCCGTCTGAGATGTCCCCTGACCCTGCAACGGCACTTGCGCAACCATCTCCCCCGCCGTACCCATAAACGTAGCTTGTCCGGAATAATTCGCAGCGGAGACGGGCGTAAAAGCAACCTTAAGGGTGAAGGTGCCACCAGCAGGAATGCTCATGGGCATATTCATATTGCCAACAAGCGCAAATGTCTGGCCTGAAACATTGACCTTAGAGACGGCTATTGACGAAGAACTGCTATTCGTGACGACTACACTACTGTCCGCCTCGTGACCAACAGGCACACTTCCAAAATTGACGCTGTTGGGTGAGGCCAAAAGACCGCCCCCCAAGGGATCGATGTCCCCCGCTCCACAACCTGACGCCACTATCGTCAAGCAACATGCCAGAACCAAAAGTAGTGCTCTTCCTAACCCATCGAACCTGAGAATCTCTACTCGAAACTGAATCCGATGCCCTCTCCGCTTCGAAAACGCACTATTAGCACTGCTAGCGGCCTCGGATGCACCCCGGGCAGCGAGCCAAAACATTCCGTAGATATCTGACACCAATCACCTCTTGACTTGCGAACGTGCAGGGATCGAAGGCAGATAAGGGAGAAAGAAACAACATGTACTGTAAGCGGATCTGGTCCGTTGCCCGGCAGGTCGACCTGCTCGGCGGCTCACCTCACCCGAGGTTGAATCCAAGACTAAGAACCCATAAAAACCATCTTCACAAGGCCGGGGAAGATTGGGGAGTTGGAGTTGACACCCGAGAGCTGGCCTTACTCCTCAGGTGGCAGGATATTAGCCTGCGAGGAACCACACTATGCCACTAAATGGTCACGAAATCCCTGGAGAATGGGCCGATGATTGTGGAGGAAACTGATAAAACAAAGGTTTTTCTCCAAACGAACATGCCTTGGCATAACGCGAATGTCCGAGCACGCCCCACACTCTAACGCTGCGGAATTGCGCTGAAAAAGCAGATTCGCAAATTTCACCCCACTCGATGTCTCGTCGAAGGTCTTCGGAGAAGGCCATGTCTTGAGGCTAGGTGCGCCGCCCCATGTGGCGCACGGCCCAGTGCTCTCCGCGAAAGCACAGTTGGGCGCAATCTGTCTGAAGCGATGAGTGATCGATTTGGTGGCTATGATCGTCTGCCCGTATTGTGCATTCAGAGTGAACCGAATGATTTGGGCAAAACCTACTGCGGAAATAACAAAGAAGAGAGCGGTGAACATAACCGCGGGGAGTCTGAACATCAAGTATTCCTACCCGATCTGGATTGTCTCTACTAACCAGATTAGGCAGGAAATTCAGTCTGCAGCCATACACCAGAGACTTGGTTTGGGGTCTGGTGTTTTGGTAAATATCCAGGATAAAGGCACCGGGGTTGATTTCCAGTCTACCTGATGAATTGAGAATTGCAGATCAAAATTCGCCCGAACAGGTTCAGGCAACACCAGAAATCACCACTAATTGAGGTCTGTCACCGTCCCACCACGCTGCCCAAGCTGCCTCTTAGACAGGGAATTTTCTTCCCATTCAGTGATAGATGACGGCCCGCCAAAAAACTCAACCTCGACGCTAGGGTACTCAAAGGTTACCGAAGTGGCTGACTCGTAACATCATGCCAAATCATTGATTCATAACTGAATTTTTATTTTTTTCGCCGGCACAGCACATTCTTGGTTTGAAAAAACCCATTCACCTTTTTATCTTCAATGAGATAGATTTAGTGGCAAAGTTATGCAAAGAAGTGTGAAGACGCCTTCCTATTTTTTTGTTTGACACTTCCATGGGGTGAGGATAAGTTCTGCACACTTCAGGGACGACGGAGAATGTTCAAACCTTGGTTTTCAAACAACCAGGTAACTCTACCCCGTGTTACCTGAAAAAAACGGAATGGTTTTGGCTCCGTCTTCTGCAAGCTTTTCACTGCTTCACCTGCTATTTGCCGAGAAAGGTTCTCCTGGGCTCCTATGAAATTCCTGCTTGCATTTCAGCAGATACTTACCGATGTCGGTCAGTATCCTCCCACCGTCCACTTCGAGGCGCGGCTCCGGGTTCGTTCACTCAGCTTCCTAGATCTTTGTTGAGGTGTCTAAATGATAGGCGCTGTGAAGGTTTTAGCGATTTGTGAAGACAATGATGTCTGCAGTTTGATTCGCAGCTCGCTTGAATCCGCGGGGCAGAACGCCATCTGCGTCAGTTCGCCCCTGCAGGCACTCGAGCTTTTGGAGCGAGGATTGGAAGCGAGCTTTCTTCTCGTTCACGCCACGAGGGACGGGTCAAAAGACAGTCTCTTTGCTCCGGCGCTACTCCAAAACATAAATAGCGAAAAAGTGTGCATCCTCTCCGAGCCAGGAGATACATCGTGGAGCAGCCATGCGAAAAAATGGAATATAAGCACGGTGCTGACCATGCCTCTCATAAAGCGTGACATAGAGTCGTTACCCACCCAATTCCATATCCAGACAGTTGGGTCCCCAGGCCTGATGAACGGCGCTTCGGCAAAAGTTCCTCACTACCATGTCGAAGAGCTGGACAACAACCGTTTCTTCATGGCCGCATCGCCAACTATGATGCAGCTATACAGGAACATCCGCGTCCTTGCTCCTGTTGACATTCCCGTACTGATCCTTGGCGAAAGCGGCGTCGGCAAAGAAATCGTGGCCATGCTGCTGCACAAATACCACGCGAACGCAGAGAAAAAGCTCCTAAGCATTAACTGTGCTGCACTGCCCACAGAACTTCTGGAAAGCGAGCTGTTCGGCTATGAAGCCGGAGCTTTTACAGGCGCAACGAGGTCCAAACCGGGCATGTTCGAGCTGGCAGATAAGGGAACTTTGCTCTTGGACGAAATTGGTGAAATGAGTCCGCAGATGCAAGCAAAGCTGCTTCATGTTCTTCAAGACGGTTCCTTTTGCCGCCTGGGTGCGCGGTCTTCCTCCCGAGTGGACGTCCGCGTCCTGGCAGCGACAAATATCAACATGCATGATGCAATTACGGAAAAACGCTTTCGCGAAGATCTATACTACCGCCTCGATACCCTGACCATCACTGTTCCGCCACTTCGTGAACGCCGCGAAGAAATACCTCTGCTGATGGATCAAATGTTTCGCAGAGGAGCGCTCGAACTCGGGCATCCGTTTCTTCCTTCCGCACGCATCGTCGAAGCGGCGCAAGATTACCACTGGCCGGGAAACCTTCGCGAGTTGCGCAACTTCGTCACTCGCACACTGATTTTGCGGGATGAGGAATCTGCCTACAATGACCTGCGAGCCAAGACGCGAACCAAAATCTCCGCTTGCAAGGAAATCCCTCATGTCGAGGTTGCGTTAGATAGATCGTCCATTGCTGCCGGGATGAAGATCGCCGTAAATGAAGTCAAGAACGAGACGGAGATCCGAATCCTCCAGGATGCATTATCGGCTTCGGGCTGGAATCGGAGAAAAGCTGCAGCGAACTTGAACATCAGTTATCGCACCATGCTTTACAAGATTCAGCAGCACGGACTGACTCATAGTGCAAGTAGCAGTTTCGACGTCGGTACCTCAGCAGTGGCCTCACACGGGTAAAAAATTCTCGGGAAATGTTCCTGCAGGCAAATCCGGTTCCAATCGGGACTCGAACTGGCGTGTTTCGAAACACAATCCCAAACTGGTCGAGGCAGGACTTTTCGACGATCTGCGATCCGATTCGGAACGCAATTACTGAATATCGCTTAGCCCATCAATCCCAGATAGGGGCTTGTGCCAAAGTTGACAAAGTTAGGAAACACTTCTTTGATCTGGCTATCGGAAAGCCCAAACCAACGAGCGAGCGTTCCTGCGTACTGTTCGACAGAGGTGGTGGGTATTAGCCGGCCAGCTCCTGTATCGTTGGCCTGATTTGAACCGATCACAGGATACTGGCCGTACATGTCCCCGCCAGCAACAGCACCGCCAGTCACGATGTGGTGACTTCCCCAGCCATGATCTGTGCCGTCGCTATTTGCGGTCAGGGACAGCTCAAGACTCGCCGGCGCCTGGTTCACCAGCGTAAGGAGGGCACAGGCCGTCTACGTTTTCTCGGCCGGGAAGAGTCGAAGCAGCTGCACAAGGTCATTGCCGAACGGTTCCTTGAGCATCTGACTGAATTTGTATTGAGCGTCAACACGGGAATGCGTCTCAGTGAGTAATGCACCTGCACTTAGTCGCAGGTGCATTTTGACCGTCGAACGATTGAACTGACGAAGACAAAGAACGGCTCGGTGCGAGCTTCCATCTGAATTCCGATGCGATCGCGGCGCTTGGATCACTGCGGCGTCCAAGACAGCACCCTTCTGAACCGGTGTTTCCTCGTGAGGGAACGCGGTCGTGGTTCCTTCGGTGTCTAGCAGAGGGGGGGCGTAGCTATGTATGGCCCTGCAACCGTCATACTTTTTGCTCCTGGATGGCAATGGCAGGAGCGGGCATCAAGGAAATTCAGGAAGCAGCGGGGCACAAGACAATCACGATGTCGGCGCGGCATAGCCATCTGTCACCAGCGCACAGACTCTCTGTTGTAGAGCGGATCGCCTCCGGTTCTAAATAGCCGGTTTGCAAAGATGACATTCCCGGATATTAGGGATGGTTTGCCGAGGCGTAGAGGCCGGTGTCAAGGCTCTATGACCGCGAAGCGGCGCGCACAGGCGCGGCCTCGACACCGGCCCGGCCTCGGCTATGCTCTGGTTATCCGGGGAATGTCATAGCCTAGCGTCGATTAGCCTCGCACGACCGGATCAATCAATGCCTTGATAAAAATGGGCGCTGAATATTATCAGGCCCTTCAAGCTGCAGATGCAGGCGATCATAACGCGCTAACAGGACTCAATTCTTTTGAGACGGTTGGCAGCGTGTCGCTCTTAGTGAATGACGAACCGAAATCAAATCTGGTATGGGAGCGCCCAATGTGAGCGTTCGTAAGATTTGTTCCTGGTCCGATAGAGGCCCGAAGTGCTAGCAGCTCACGGCTATGGGTTGCCAATGCTTTTGCTAGCCGAGTGCTGCGGCAGAAAGCCTCCGACCCTGCCCAACTTTGGACTTTTCGTGGCTGTTTCAGCCGCTGTTGTGGATGTAGTCCATTGAAATAGCTCCACTTACGGCTGGGGTGATTCTAAAGTCCAATGATGGCTTTCCGGCGGATTTACTTGATCCGAAATTTGATTATGGTTGGTGGCGGTCTTAGTGGCTGTTCACTACTACTGAGATAACGTCCATATTAATATACCTTATACCTGTTATAGTCTATAAGAATGGACGCTATTCTATGAGGACAAGCAGAACAGAAACGACATTACCACTTCCAGTGCGGCGCGCGCTGCGGAAGCTGGGACACGACCTGCGTGACGCGCGGCGCCGGCGGCGTATTCCTGTGGCTATCGCAGCAGAGCGCGCATCCATTAGCCGCATGACGCTGTCGAAGATTGAAAAGGGTGATCCGGGTGTCGCAATGGGGCTGTACACAACGGTGTTGTTCGTGATGGGCATGGCGGACCGCATCGGAGACATTGCCGATGCAAAAAGCGACAGCGTCGGACTTCAACTCGAAGAGGAACGTCTGCCGCAACGCATCCGAAGTTCGGACAGCAAAAGAAAGAAGAGTGAGTAATGGATCGGGAGGCGCTTGTTTATGCGGACCTGAACGGCCAGACTCATCTAGTAGGCCGGTTGTGGACGCGCTCCAACAAAAACAGAGAAAGCGCGAGCTTCGAATATGACACGGGATGGCTTGGGCATCCTGCACGATTCTCGCTCGAACCGGCGCTCAAGCTCGGCCCTGGTCCTTTTCATACGACAGCCGATGTGCCGATGTTCGGAGCAATCGGCGACTCTGCGCCAGACCGCTGGGGTCGAACGCTCCTGAGACGGATGGAACGTCGGCGGGCCGAACGGGAGGGCCGTGCACTTCGAACCGTGTCGGAGATGGACTATCTGATGCTTGTCGATGATGAGGCTCGGCAAGGGGCATTGCGGTTTGCGGAATACGAGGGAGGCCCGTTTCTTCGAGAAAATGACGACAAGCGTGTTCCACCCTTGATTGAACTGCCGAAGCTCTTGTCGGCGACGGAGCGCGTGATCGAAGACAAGGATACGGATGAGGACTTGAGGCTGCTCTTAGCTCCTGGCTCTTCCCTGGGGGGTGCGCGGCCAAAAGCTTCTGTAAGGGACAAGAATGGGCGTCTTGCGATCGCCAAGTTTCCGCGAAAGGACGATGAATACAACACAGTCGCCTGGGAGGCCGTAGCACTCTCACTGGCCGCGAAGGCGGGGATCGCCGTGCCTTCCGTGGAACTGCTGAAGGTGGCCCGAAGGCCAGTTTTGCTTGTGCGCCGCTTTGACCGGGAAGGCACCTTGCGGATTCCTTTCCTGTCGGCCATGAGTATGCTCGGGGCGAAAGACAACGAGATGAGAAGCTATCTCGAAATCGTCGATGCACTGAGGCAGTACGGCGCGGCTCCCAAGGCAGACATGGAAGCTCTGTGGCGGCGCGTGGTGTTCCATATCCTGATTTCCAACACGGACGACCATTTGCGAAATCATGGATTTCTGTATCAGGGACAAGAGGGTTGGCGTCTGTCACCTGCTTATGATCTCAACCCTGTGCCCATCGACATCAAGCCGCGTGTTCTTTCAACGGCAATCAATGAGGATGATGCCACGGCTTCGCTGCCGCTGGCGATAGAGGTCGCTGGCTATTTCGAGTTGGACAACAATAGAGCGAAAGAGATAGCAGCGGAAGTGGGAAGAGCCGTATCGAAATGGCAAAATGAGGCCGCTCGTCTTGGGGTCACTAAGTCGGAGGTCGAACGGATGGCTTCAGCCTTCGATCATGAAGACTTGCGAACTGCGTTAGGCAAGTAAGCGCATCACAGCCGCGGGCGACACAATAAACGTGTCTTCGCACAGCAGAATAAACTTGTCATGAAACGTGAGACATTGACAGTGCTCCGCATGTCCCAAAATCGTTAGACAACTTTGCCCTCGTCAAACTCAGGCCACAATGTTTTCGGGATGATCGCCACGCACATACTTTCGCAGGTCAGCCATCGGAATCAGAACCCTTCCGCCGATTCTCCGGGTCGGCAGTCGTCGATTCGCTATCAGGTAATCCAGTCCACGCTGGCTAATAGAGAGTAGCTGCGCCGCTTCTTCGCGGCTCACTAGCAGCTTCGCCTCCGGCGGAATGGTGGCTCGTGCTGGTGGCTTCTTGTACGCGCTGTCGAATGCCTGCATCGTCTGCTCCTTTGGTAAGAAGTTCGTCCTGCTCACAAACCCAATCCGTACCCCACGCTCCGCTCCAGCGCATGCTCCGGTGAGGGGCGTATCTTCTGCTGAAGCGTGGACATCGCTTGCTCCGGCTGAAATGCGCTTTTGTGCGAGACATCGTGACTCAAGACCTGCGCGAGCTTCTCGCGGTTATTGGTGAATATCTGCGCGTCCCACTGGCCGCGCGAGACGGAGACATAGGCCATGCGGTGGTTCAGCAAGTCCCTTGCACCAAGCTCGGTGTCTACATGGATCAGCACACGCTCTGCGGTCTGCCCCTGGCTTGAATGACTAGTGACGGCGTAGCCGTGATCCAGGTGCGGAAAGCTTTGCACTGCGAACTTCACGCTGCGACCGCTCTCCAGCTTCAACCGCATGGAGCCGTTCGGTGCGATGCTCTCTATGCTTCCCAGCTCGCGATTTGCAACCTTCAACTCTCGATTCGGTGCGGTGATCTGGACCCGATCACCGATGGCAAACGCCTTTTCCTGCGCGCGGTAGACTGACACTCCCATCTGACGGCGTGGATCGTAGGTCGTCTGCTCTCCGTCGCCCCGCAGAACGGTCACCCTGTTTTCCTGACCATGCACCGAGATCACGCGAGCGTATTCGCCTTTCCCGATGCCGGTTTCTTTCGATGCCCGCGAATAGCGGAGGATGTCGTCGATCTGATACCGCTTTGCCCAACTGCGGTCTGCTCCGGTCATCTCCTGGCGAGACGCAAGAACTCGCACCGTATGTTCCAGCTTGTCCACAATGCCACGCGCTTGCAGCTCTTTGTGGATTTGCGCGTTGATCTCAATACGTGAGCGGTTGTCCGGCGAAACGACCAGCGTGTTCTCTGGCGAAGCCGCATATTCGCGAGCAATCGCTCTGATTCGATCTCCATGTCCTTTCACCTCATGGACTCGCCCTTGCTGATCGAGGCTTTCGACTGCTGCCGCCACATGCCCGTGAGCCAACAGCTCTACAGCCTGCTTCAACTCCGGGTCTCGCTGGCGAAGAATCTCATCCAGCTTGACTGTGTGCATCCCAGCCTCTTGAAGCTGCGCGAATGGGCGACCGGCTTCCACGCCTTCGTGCTGACGCACATCGCCCACAAGCAATACGCGGTCATGTCGATGAAGGCGCGACATGAACTCGTGCATCTGCCGAGTCGAGGCAAGCGAGGACTCATCCAACACATAGAACCGCTTCTCTCCTGTTTCCAACCGCTCCCCTCTGGCGAGATGATGCTGAAGCGTTGATGTCCTCATGCCCGCCTCGGCGAGTTTCTGTCCAGCTCGGCTCGTGGGCGCGAATCCCTCGACACGATATCCCTGCGCTTCCACTCCTTCGCGAATGACCGCAAGCGTCGTCGTCTTTCCTGCACCCGCCACACCATCGAGCCCCACGATTTTTTCGCGGCTCAGGAATATCTCATCGACTGCAGCAAGCTGTGACTTGCTCAACTCAGGATGAAGATCCTCTGTACGGATTCGCAATGCAGGCGACACCAGCATGGAATTCTCGTAACGTCGCTGATTGCCAACCTGCACAGAACCGACGATCTCCCGCTCCAAGCGGATCATCTCGGCCGTCGTGTACTGCGGTGCCGCTCTACCACCAGCCCTCTCGACCAAGCGAAATTCTCCATGCGTCACGCGCCGATCGAATTCGTGCCGCACCTGGCTGTATGTTGCTTCACCCATGCTTCGATCCATAGCGGCTTGAAGGATGCTTCGCTCATCCTGCACTGCTGATCGCTCAAAAAGATGGTTGCGAGAATAGGTCAGCGATTGCTGCGCAGCCTTCTCGGGCTGCTCTTCGACCTTCTGGATATGCTGCCGCGCCTGGGCAACAACCTGATCTGGCTGATAGCCAAACGTTGCCGCGAGGTCACGATGCCGTTCCAAGACCTCTTCCCACGAAAGCAGGTCTTTGTTGTCTCTGGTGCGATGCGCTGCGACTTGCGCGGCTCCCGCCCCCTCTCGGCCAATCTCTTGCAGATGTTCTTTGATCTGAGCGCGTCGAGGACTTGATGCTTCCATGTACTCCTGCGTGTAGCCCTTGATCTCAGGCTGCCCATGCTGGCCGCGCTCGATCTCGTAACCCAACCGTTGTAGCCGCATGGCAAGCTCCGAGCGATACACACTCGTCGCGTAATGCTGCGACTGAAACAGGCTGCGTTCTTGCAATGCGCGCGCCTGACCACTCTCACGTTCCGTAATGTTGAAGATGACAGCGTGCGTGTGAAGTTGCGGTGCAGCATATCCATCGACTGGCCGCGCCGTGTCATGCTCGAAGGTTGCTGCTATGAACTTTCCCGTCGTTTCGGGTGCATGTACATTGCCGATTCGCGCCTGCGTGTAGCGTTCCAACTCATGCAGCGCAACACGAACACTCTCGCGATGCGCTGCACGCACACGTTCATCGCCACCGACGAGCGCAGTGAGAGAAACAGACTTGGGTGCGGAAAACGTCGCATCCCATCCTGCACGATGTTCTGCGCTGGTGATCTGCTTGCCATACTCGTTTTCGTAGGTTCGCGCTGGTTGGTGCTTGACGAGCTGCGCAGTACTCTCTGGATGCTGGCCTTCGCTCAGTCGAGCAAAGTGCTCATCCGCAACTGATCCTTGCAAACCCCACTCGCGCGCAAGCTCTCCTTGCCACTCACTGTGTCCTTGACGGTCACGGCTCCAGTAGTTCTGCTTCTCCGACGCGAACTCTCTCGCATGGTAGGTGCGAGCCTGTGTAGCCGACAGCGCTTTGGAGAGAGTCAACATGCAGAGGGACCTCAACACATGAGCAGCAGGATCTCGCAACTGCTTGCTGCATAGCGTAACCCGAAATGTGGAAATGTGGGACGGAATTTCGACAAATATTTTCGTGCAAGAATCGCGAATACCCGCATGAATACTGAACGACAACGCTATCGACGTGCTAATCGACAGCGTATTGGAAAGCGAATGCGGACCCTCATATCAGTGGAATTGATGCACGAATGCAGAAGCTCAGGCGAAACCAATCAAGAGCCATTTGCTGCTCGAATGTCGGGAGATATAGAAGATCGAAAAGGACCGGATTGAAGAGTCGAATCGGCTAGTCGATCCACTGTGATTCATCCCAAGGCTTAGGTTGAGCATTGCCGTTGCGAACGGCTTCTGCTCCCGGGAATATCAAGTGCCGTTGGGATTTCGCCGGAGACGTGGCAGAAGGACTCGGCTTCTCGCTTACCAGCGTGTTGCCAATTCCCGTGCGAAGGGTGTTTGCATTGACCGCCTGATGGGGGTGCTCTTTGGAGGAGGATTCGTCCCCTAACAACGCTACGTTTCCACTGGCGACCTGCCGGTATATCCACCCCCTAATCTGACCCCTTAGCCGGCTCCATAAAGCGTGTGGATCGAAGACGGATTCGTCTTCGTAAAGCTCTTCATAAAGCCGCCTCCATTCAGTGACCAAATCCCGCCTCATCATGATCGCGATATAGAGGACAACGAACGGAATAATGTAGACATAAAAGATCGGCTCGGCGATCACCTGCCGAAAGCTACCGTTGACAAAGAAATCTTCCTGTAGAAGTCCCGCCAGCTCAGATGAATTGATCCTTTCTATCGGCGTCTTCACCAGTTGGGTCCACCCCCGCTGGCGAGCGGAAGACGACAGCTCAATCGGAAGAAATCCTGATCCGCCAGAGTCGACATCTTGTCGAATTACAAGCTCGCTTTTCCGCCCTGGAGCCGCCTTATATAGCCACTGGATTTGAGTGGTGCTCTCGGGATTCTCAATGTTCCTCGAACTCTCCCAATAGGCGGTCAAATAGTAGCCTTCGAGTGGTGGCAGTTCCCACCGAACCCAGGCAAAGAACAGCGCAAGCGCCATCGTCGGAAGAGAGCACATCAACAGCCCGGTTCGCCACGGAAACGCCCTCCGAAGACTCGCCCATTGCATGTTGCTTCTTCCTCCTATTTGTCGGGACTTTTCGACCGCTTTTGGGCTAAGAATTCACAGGCCTTTTGTTCCTTAATCGAGTCCGCATAGGCAGACATCTTGCGGAGGTCTTCTGCACTCAGCGGCCCTTGCGATGCTTTGGCGAACAGATTCAGCATGAGGGACCTCATCCCCATGATCTCCGCCAAAAGAACCAGGTCTGTTCGCTCCTCTTGCGGAGCGCGAACATTGGCGAGGGCGGTATCACGCAGCCATTCGGATACCTTTTTCCCGGCCTTGGAAGCGGCTGCCTCGATCTCACCAAGCTCCGCTTCCGTGAGGCGAGTGGCGATGGATTTCACGCGATAGGCGTCAGTCGTTGCCGGGGCGGGCGAAGCGGGCAGTGTCGGTTGCTGCAGCTTGGTATCGGAAGAGGCCATGAGGAAACCACCTGTTGAGACATCTCTGGTTTCCGCTTTGATGCGCACGGCATCGTGTCGGTTTCCATAACTACCTATGAGTTGTTCACGCCGAACGATGGTCATGTCGGCTTAGTCAGTCCCTATGTTTACGTCCGTGAACGCGACAGCGGAATGCATTGAAGGGGAAGATGTTAAACTTTTCGTACTTCAGCCGCGCTCCACAGCTCCCATTTGGGGATGACGTGTCAAGATTCTTCCGGTGCGAAGCACCGTTTTGGTTTTGCCACAGATTTGAACAGAGGATCACGCCTTCGATCGTGCCGCTACTGGCGTCGGAATTGATCCCGATTGACCAGCGGACACGTGTTTTTTTTCCACTGATTCGAACCCCTCCCGGAACAGGCGCTTTTCGTATGCGAAGCATAGAAGCAACCTGTCGCGTCTCCCGGTTTTTTAGAACGTCCTGGAAGTCCCGATCTTTAGAGAAGACATAGGACAGAGCTTGCTCAACTAAATCGTCGGCGCAAGCCCGAATGAAAACCGCGTACTGGTCCACCTGTGTAGCGGTCATCGCATTTCCCGATCTTGGAGAACTACGCGACGGGATGAAGTTTCTCGATAGCGTTGAGATTGTGCGCTGGGGCGAGATGGGCGTATCTCATAGCCATCGCCAGCGTCTTATGTCCAGCCAACTCAGCGACCGTCCTGATGTCCACGCCTGCCATTACTAATCGGCTGCAAAAAGTGTGGCGGAGATCGTGCCATCGAAAACCAGCAATGTTGGCCTCGTCCATGGCTGTGGCGAACCATTGACGAGGATCATTCAGCGGTTCTCCTAACGTTGATCTAAATATGCGGTCGGTCTTTTTGTGCGGGCTCTTAGCCAATAAATTGAACGCCTCGAGGCACGTACTATTAATGGGAATGTGACGCGAACTTCCATTTTTCGTCTCGTCCAAGGCAATCTGCTTTCGCTTCAAATCAACGCAGTCCCACGTCAAAGAGAACTGTTCGCCCTTCCGCATTCCGGTATTCAACGCTACGTCGAGAGCGGGAATGTGACTCGGATAGCGTTCCCGCATCACGGCCCGGAGTGCCCTCTCTTCTTCGTCTAACAGATACCTTATACGCCCGTTATTTTCGGTCCTAGCGGCAACCAGACGGGCAGGGTTATTTTTAGCCTTCCCATTCCTCATCGCCTGCCTGAAGACGAGGCTCATGAGCGCCCTGTAGCGGTTTTTAGTAGCAGGCGCCCAGTCCTGTCGGGTACTCAGCCAGTGTTCAATCTCCGAGGGCTTGATACCTTCAGCCGTTCGGTCGCCGAACTCTGCGACGAGCCCTTTCATCCTGCTCCTTACTGTCCGTATGTCCTTGGGATGGTGTTCCGCCGACCATGTCATTGCCTCAGCCGCGAGTTGGGCGAACGTCACCCCGCGATTACGCATATTCGTCGGCAGCTTCTTTCCCGCCCTGAGTTCGCTCTTTCGCTTTTGATATAGAGCAATGGCGTTCCCGCGAGATCCGACCTTCTCCCGGCGACGGATTCCGTCCTGTTGGTAGCAGACCCACCAGACTCCAGAACCAGGCTCGCGCTCGTAAACACCTCTCACTTTGGTTGTCACTTTACGCGGCATATTCAGCACAATACATGACGCAGGAACAAAGTGCCACCAAAAGTGCCACCAAGGGTTTTTGAAGGCTAGTTTTCGAGACAGCCAAAATAGCCAAAACCCGCATTTTTACTGGTGCCCGGAGGGGGACTTGAACCCCCACGGAGTGTTATCTCCTGCGGATTTTAAGTCCGCTGTGTCTGCCGATTTCACCATCCGGGCCTTCGCGCTGCCGCCACCCACCTGCTCCATGCTATCGCATTCACAGGTATATCTTTCATTAAGGAACCTTCCCAATCGTTCTTGCGTAATCAACCGATACATCGGATTCTGGTCTGGGGTTCCGTTCATGCCTTTCCACGAGATTCTCAAGCAGACGCTCTCCGCCCTTTGGGAGACGAAACTGCGCAGTTTTCTAACCATGTTTGGAATCGTGTGGGGCATCACCTCAGTCATCCTTCTCGTTGGCCTCGGGATCGGCTTCAACGCGGACCAGAAACAACGACTACGCAGCATTGGCACCGACATCGCCATCTTCTTCGGCGGCAAAACCGGAGCCCAGGCCGGAGGTTACGCCGCCGGCCGCGACATCCGCCTCACCATCGACGACGCCATTGCAATCCAGGAGCAGGCCACACTAGTCAAAACTGTCAGCCCCGAACTTCGCCGCACCGTCTCCGAAGTCAGCCAGTGGAACTCTGCCAGCCGCGCCGTCCGCGGCGTCTGGCCCCAGTATCAGCGCTTCCGCTCCCTCACCGTCGAGCAGGGCCGTCTGATGAACGACGCAGACGAAGCCGAAGGCGCCCGCGTCATCCTCCTCGGATACGAAGCCAACCGCCAGCTTTTCCCCGGCAAAGAAGTCATCGGCCAACCCCTAATGGTCAACGGCTACCAGTACACCGTCATCGGAGTCCTCGAAAAGAAAAAACAAAATGGCAGTTACGGCAGTGGGCCGGACAACACTCAGCTCTTCACCCCCTACTCCGCGATGGCCCGCGACTTCCCTCCTCCCGAGCGCCCCGGCATCGTGCGCGGCTTCGTCAATAACATCGTCATCGAGCCCGTCTCTCCCGACCTCCACGAGAAGGCCGTCGACCAGGTCAAGCGCATCATCGCCGAGCGCCACCACTACGATCCCGGAGACACAGAAGCCCTTTGGATTTGGGATACCCTCCAGGGCTCCAAATTCACCGAGCGCATCTTCAGCGTCATGACTCTCTTCTTCGGGGCAGTCGCTCTCCTCACCCTCGCACTCGGCGGCATCGGTGTCATGAACATCATGCTCGTCGCCGTCACCGAACGCACCCGCGAGATCGGCGTCCGCAAAGCTCTCGGCGCCACCGCAGTCGACATCAAGCGCCAGTTCCTCGTCGAATCCGCCATCATCACCCTCGTCAGCGGAACCGTAGGTCTCTCCCTCGGCGTAGGCATCTGCCTCCTCATGCGCCTCATTCCGTTACCCGATTTCATCCCCCACCCCGTTATCTCCCCAATCGCGATCGCCGCGTCACTCACCACGCTCACCGCCATCACAATATTCGCAGGCATCTACCCCGCACTCCGAGCCTCCAACCTCAGCCCCATCGAATGCCTCAGGGCCGATTAGCCATGAACCTCCTCGAAATCGTCCGGCAAAGCATCGAATCGCTTCTCCGCAATCGGCTCCGCTCAGGCCTAACCATGCTGGGAATCGTCTGGGGACTCGTCACCGTCGTCCTTCTTCTCAGCTACGGCAAGAGCCTTGGCCAGGGTGTCCTCAACGGCTTCCTTGGCCTTGGAGACAACGTCATCATGGTATGGCCCGGCCAAACAAGCATGCAGGCCGGCGGCGAGCGCTCCGGCCGTCGCATCAAATTCCTCGATGGCGACACCGAAGCCATCCGCGACGAAGTCCCTTTCCTCAAAGCCGTCAGCTCCGAAACCGACGACGGCTTCAGCTTCAAGTATGGCTCCAAGGTCGTCAACATCCAGAGCAAAGCCATCGACTTCCCTTACGGAGGAATGCGCCGCCTCGACATCGATCAAGGCCGTTACTTCGAACCCGATGACTTCACCGACCACCGTCAGGTCGTCATCTTTGGCCCGCACGCTGCGCAGAAACTCTTCAACGGCTATCCACCCGTCGGCGAAACCGTCGAGATCGAAGGCCACGTCTTCCAGGTCATCGGCGTCCTCAAAAACAAGATCCAGGACTCTTCCAACAACGGCCCCGACACCGAAAACGCCTTCGTCCCCTTCGACATGATGCGCCTGCTCCGCGACCAGCGCGACCCAGACAGCATAGTCTTCCAGCCCAGCGCGCCCGAATTGCACCTCAAGGCCCTCCAGGCCGTCCGAACCGTACTCGCCAATCGCCACCACTTCGACCCCAAAGACGACAAGGCCGTCCCCAGTTGGGACACCGTCGCAGACTCTGCCGACATCATGCAGTTCAGCACCGCCCTCAATCTCCTCCTCGGAATCATCGGCGCCATGACCCTCGGCGTCGGCGGCGTCGGCGTCATGAACATCATGCTCGTCTCCGTCACCGAACGCACCCGCGAGATCGGCCTCCTCAAAGCCCTCGGTGCTCGCCCGCGCGACATCCTCAAGCAGTTCCTCCTCGAAAGCCTCACCCTCACCTTCCTCGCCGGCATCGTCGGAATGATCGTTGCCGTCCTCGTCTCCTATCTCATCCCGCCGATGCCTCTCTACTCCGAGATGTACAAGACCGCCAACCACGAGGGCGACATCCTCCTCCGCGCCTCCCCCACCATCATGCTCGTCTCCTTCGCCATCCTCGCATTCGTGGGCATCGTCTCCGGCCTTCTTCCCGCCGTCCGAGCCTCTCGCATGGACCCCGTCGAAGCCCTCCGCCACGAATAGCCGCGGTTCTCTTCAAGTCGTCATCCTGAACGCAGTGAAGGATCCCTGTATTTTGTTTTTGTCATTAGCCGCAAACCAACCGCGCTCGAATTTGCTCCCATCTTTCAAAACGGCAGCTCCCGAAGATCCGGTTCCACCCAGCATCGTCTGGCCTCAGCAGAAAACAGCCGCTCACGAGTCCAATACTCCATCAGCCAATCCAGCTCCCCCAGCCGCGATCGCAACAACGCATTGCACGTCTCATAAAGAGGCCCCGTCGGCGCTTCCATCAAAAAAGCGCGCGCAGCCCGTATCGAAGCCAGTGTAATCGTCTCGTGATACCCGCTCGTATCCGTATTCGCGCCCCCAACGGACTCGTTATAGGCACGGATCATTCCCGGCATCACCGTCGAAAGATCGACCTCCGGCCGGCATCGCAGCCACCACAACGTCGCCGCAAAGTGCGCCGCATGGGTCCACCTCGCCTTCGGTAAGGTCCGATCCACCAGCCCCCTCCCAATCACTTCCAACTCATCGTCCGAACCAAAAACAACATGCGTCCTCATCATCCTGTCCTTATCGTGGTCAACATTTAACAGAGCAATAAAAAAACCGCCGGTTATCGGCGGTCTTCTCGGTCGTCATTCTGATCAGCGGAAAGTTATCGTCTACTCTGCTCCATCCGCCGTCGAACACGCACACCAAAGCCGCCATCCCACAAGCGGCGTTGCTGCGTCATTCCCAAGCGATACGAAGCCATGCCTGATGTTAGCCGCCATGAGCCTCACAGGCAAGCCAACCAGAATCTTCAAATCCCCGGCCCTCAACTAGCAGCCCTATACCGAATCGTCTGCCCCTCAAGAAAATACTCCGCCGAGCACTCCGACGACCCGCAGATCATCGCCTCCAGTCCCGCGCACTGCTGTCTCGTAATCAGACCCAGCGACCCGCACGAAGGACATGCCAGGACAGCCCAGTAAGGATTCTCGGCCTTACCCAGTTCCCCCGCCTGCTCCAGTAGAAAGATCGTACCCGGATGCATCTGTTCCGGGATCCACACTTCCAGAAGGTCCAACTCTGCCACCATACTTGCCTCTTCATTCCCAACGGTTGTCTTCGTTCATGACCCACGTTCATCCGGCGACACACACACTTCACGCTGCGGAAGAGACCTCCAGGAGCAGTTGGCACTCTCCTGCGAATGCACTACTTCTGGTGCAGAGCATAATTCATTTTCCGTCCATGTCAATCCCACATTTCGTAAAAAAGATGTCAGGTTGGTTCCGGCTAAGGAGTCGAATAAAGTGCCCGGTAAATCTCCCGGTTGCGCAGAATCGCCTGCACATACTCCCGCGTCTCCGTATAAGGAATCGACTCCACATACTCCGCAATGTCCCGGTAATTCCCCGCAGCCATCCACGCCCGCACCGGCACATCCCCCGCGTTATACGCCGCCAGGGCATACTCCGCCTGCCCCCCAAACCTGTCCAGCACCAGCTTCAGATTCTTCGTCCCCAACTCCAGATTGATGTTCGGGTTCAGAAGCGAATTCGTACTGAATCCTTTCAACCCCTCCTTCCGCGCCATCGACTTCCCCACCGAAGGCAGCAGTTGCATCAGCCCCCAAGCATTCGCATGGCTGATCGCCCCAGCATTGAACTCCGACTCCTGCCGGATCAGCGAAGCCACCAGGTACGGATCCAACCCGTTCTTCTGCGAGTTCGCCGCCAGATCGCTCCAGTAAGGCTGCGGAAACAGAAGCTTCCAATAAACCGTCGGCACCTGATCGAGCGGCAACGCAAAGAAAGAAATCCCGCTGTGCTTCATCGACTGCAGCGACCGTGTTGTCTCACCAAAAGACGAATAGATCTCCGCCTGCCCCAGAGCCCCCCACTGACCAGCCGTCGAACTAGCCTGAATCTCCGGCCCGATGTACTCATTCAGCGCAGCATTCGCCAACAGCCTAGCCTTTATAAGATGAGGCTCATTCTCCGGCAGCTCTCCCGTCAGCGGAGGAATCACCGGCTTCGGCACCGAGCTCAAAACCGCCGCCGGAGCCACCGCTCCCGCCTGCCCCTTCAGCACATTCAGCCTCTGCCGCGCCAGCAGAGCATAGTAGTAGTTGGTGTACGAAAAAGTCAGCGCACGATAGTAGTTCACCGCCTGCCCGAAGTTGTGCTCGTCCTCTTCGTAGATCCGGCCCCGCCAGTAAAGCGCACTCGGCACCTCAATCCCTGCCGGATACCCCTGTATCTGTTCATCCATCAGGCGAGCTGCCTCTGCCGTATTCCGCAGCCGGTAGTTCATCCACGCCGCACGCCAGTGCGCCGAAGCAGCATAGGTACTGGTCGGAAACATCTTCACAAGCAGCGAGTAGTGATACGTCGCCTGCTTCGCGTCATGTTTGATCAGATACATGTTGCCGCCCGAGTACAACGCCTCCTCCAGCCACCGGCTCGTCGGAAACCGCTGCACCATCTGCGCAATCAGCGCATCATGCGTAGCCTCATCGTGCTCATTGCGCGACAGCTCCGCCAGCAGATACATCTTCAGCGCGGCGCTGTCGTCTGTCGTATCAGGCAGCTTCTCGACTTCTCTCCGGCTGATGTGCTTCATCTTCATATCGCACGCGGCCGCATAGATCAGCAGCGCATTATGGTCCGCCTGACTGAGCCCCGAGGTATCCCGTTCAATCGCGTGATACTCCGCGCCCGCCTCCGTATAGCGCTTCGCATTGAACAGTTCGTCGGCATGCGTCTTCCTCTCCGCCGCCGTCAGAGACATGTTCATCGCCTGCATCTGGGTCCGCGCCTCGGCGGCCTCCATGCTCAGCGGCAGACTCACATACAAACTCCGGTACACCGCCGCCGCATGCGTCGTATCGCCCGACATCTGATAAGCCCGTCCCAGCGCATACCGAAAATCAGCGTGCGAAGCCTGCGCCGAATCCGCCAACGGCGTCAGCACCCGCAGCGCTCCCTGCGGGTCATTCTGCTGTAGATGAGCATTCGCCAGCAGCACCGGAGCGTTCGCATTGAAGATGCTCTCCGGGTGCCGCTCCGCAAACCGGTCCAGCATCCCATAAGCATCGGCACCCTTCCCAGCCTGCACCGCAGCCTGCGCAGCCAGATAATCCGCATAGTCATCCAGCGCCGTCCCACTCGCGCCCGCCCGCCGAAACGTCTCCGCGGCCTCACCATACCGGTGGTCCAGCATGTAAGCGTGCCCCAGCGCCAGGTAAGCTGCAGCCGCACCCTCCCCGGGATGCGCACGCGCATAACCCTCCACCCCGCCATAAGCTGCCGCCGACCGCGTAGCCGCCAGTTGCTGCGCCATCGGCCGCAACTGTTCCGAAGCCTTGAACGCGCTCGTCAGACGGATCGTCTGCGCCGTAGGCGCATGAGAAGCCGTCGTCGCGGCATGGCTCTTCGCCGCTGCTCCGTGCTTGCTCGTCGCGCTCTTGCTGGAAACCCCACTCTTGCTGCTCGAAGTCTTCCCCGCCGAACTGGTCTTGGGCTTTGCCGCTGGCTTCTTCGCCTGCTCCGTCGTCGTGGTCTGCTGCTTCCACCCTCCCGCCCCGGCAAACGGCACAACCATCCCCGCAAAAACGGCAATCGCCGCCACAAACCGCAACCCGCCCCGCATCCGCGTCAATTCTTCCTCGTTTTCCAAACCCACATACATCCACTCTAAGCCGCCTCATCCGGCATCCGCACCCGCAATCCTCCCCGAACCATTCCAGATACGCGCAGATTCCTCAGACATCACCAAAATCTTCCGTCTAAATCCTCCCACCAGCCCAAGGGAAAATAAATGGCAACACATTTCGCAGAATGTGCAATATTTTTCACATCCCCTCTCCATACCCCGCAAAAAACGGCAGATATGAAACAAAATGCACGCAATTCTTTTGGCGTCCCGATTGCAATATCTACAGCAACAAGTTGTCAGATCCACCGCCCAGGAGCCACAAATGCGCCTCCACTTGCTCGCCTTTTCTTCAATTCTCGCCATTGGTACTACGGCTCTGCACGCCGCTTCCTACACCCCCTACAACAACGTCGGAGCCCCAGACTCCGCAACCAACATCGTCTACACCGGTGCCAATGGCGCCGGTATTATCGGGTACTTCTACGGAGCAAGTGCCTCCGATACCGACACCATCTCCGTCTATGACGCCACCGCAGGGGTCTTCCTCAGCAACCAGCTCTCCTTCAACAACAAAACTACGGCTGTTGGAACCTCGGTCCTCTTTACCAACGGCCTACTGAAAAACGGTGACGTGCTGGTATTTGACCTCTACAACAGCTCCTTCCCCAGCGACACCTTGTCCTCAGACCCAACCACGAGCCCAGACGGCGACAGTCACGCTTACTTCTCCGCCTTTGACGGCAACATCGCTGGTGTTGGAACCGTCGACGGTACCTATGTAGGCATGGAAGACCTGCCGGCATCCGTATCTGACTTCGACTACAACGACGACACCTTCGTCTTCACCGACGTCACCGTCGGCGACCCCACTCCTGCTCCCGAACCCAGCACCTTCGCTCTGCTCGGAACCGGTCTTCTCGGCGCTGCCGGAGTTCTCCGCCGCAAGTTCGCCCGATAACCCGTTGCCAGGCACCCCTGAGAACGTGGCCACCCATGCCCCACGTTCTCAGGTAATCCCGGCCCTTCCAAATTCCCCTCCCTGCCATCTACCGCCCAATCAACAACACCCTCAGGCCGCCCCAATCTTTGCTCTTCCCCCCCGCCCCATTTACACTGAAGAAACGCTGATTCGCCGCACCTTCCGCGTGTAGCTTCTCAGCACTTGTTTTTCGAACCTTTTGCTCATGCCCGCCATCCAATCCCCAGCGACGGAAGAGATACACCCCGACGTAGCGCTAGTGGAACGCGCGAAAAACGGAGATACGGCAGCATTCGAGCAGTTGGTCCGGCAGTACGAGCGCCAGATCTTCCGCGTAGCACAGCACATCACCCAAAACCGTGAAGACGCCGAAGACATCACGCAGGACGCATTCCTCAAGGCTTACGAGAAGCTGGACCAGTTCCAGGGAAACTCTAAGTTCTCGACCTGGCTCGTCCGCATCGCCGTCAACGAAAGCCTCATGCGCCTCCGCAAGCGCAAAACCAGCAAAACCGTCTCCATGGACGAGGACGTCCACACCGAAGAAGGCTCCATCCCTCGTGACTTCGCCGAGTGGCGCCCCAACCCCGAGCAGCAATACAACCAGGCTGAACTCGCCGAGATCCTTCGCAAGACCATCCAGGGTCTCCCTCCAGGCTTTCGCACTGTCTTCACCCTGCGTGACGTTGAAAATCTCTCTACCGAAGAGACAGCGGAGGCACTCGGCTTGAGCGTCCCCGCCGTCAAATCACGACTCCTGCGCGCGCGCCTCCAACTGCGCGAACGACTCAGCCGCTACTTCGGCAACAAGAAGCAGGAGGGCCAGCCCGCATGAACTGCACAGATCTCTTAGTCCATCTCTCTGACTACTTCGACGAGAAGCTAAGCCCCCGTCTCCTCGACGAAATCCGCACCCACACCGAAGGGTGCCAGCACTGCCGCGTCGTCCTCAACACCACCGAGCAGACCATCAAGGTCTACAAGGGTAAAGAGATCTACGAGGTCTCCGACGAACTGCGCGAACGCCTCCACAGCGCGATCATGACGAAGTGCTTCGCCGCAAAAAAATAGTCCTCCCCTTTAGGGATCCCCACAACATCAGACCGTCTTTGATCCGTGTCATCCGTGCAAATCCGTGTTGAGTATTGGCTGGCTTAAATCCGCCCTGCCACGCGTAGCGCCCCAATCTCCTCGTCCGTAAACACCCGCGACCGAATCAGAAATCGTACCTCTTCGCCATTCTCCAGCGAAAACATCCCCCCACGCCCCGGCACCACATCCAGAATCAGCTGCGTGTGCTTCCAATACCCAAACTGGCTCTTGCTCATATAAAACGGAGTCCCACTCAGCGTAGCCATCAGCACATCGCTATCGCCAACAAAAAACTCCCCCCGCGGATAGCACATAGGGGAGCTGCCGTCGCAGCACCCTCCCGACTGATGAAACATCAGCTCCCCATGCTTCTGCTCGAGCCTACCCATCAACTCCACAGCAGCAGCCGTCGTCACCACTTGTTCCGGCACAACCATCACGCCCTCGCCTAAAAGAAACCCAACGCACTAGGGCTATAGCTCACAAGCTGATTCTTCGTCTGCTGATAATGCTCCAGCATCATCTTGTGATTCTCCCGCCCAACGCCCGACTGCTTATATCCTCCAAACGCCGCATGCGCCGGATACAGGTGATAGCAGTTAGTCCAAACCCTCCCCGCCTGAATCGCTCGCCCAAAGTGATACGCCCGATTCAAATCCCGCGTCCACAATCCAGCACCCAATCCATACAGAGTGTCGTTCGCCAACTCCAGCGCCTCATCCTCATCATGAAACGTCGTCACCGAAACCACCGGCCCGAAGATCTCCTCCTGGAAGATCCTCATCTTGTTCTTCCCCTTGAACACCGTAGGCTCAATATAAAAACCCTCTGCCAGATCGCCCGTCTGCGCCGACCGCTTACCGCCGGTCAACACCTCAGCGCCCTCCTGCTTGCCGATATCGAAGTACGACAAAATCTTCTCCATCTGCTCCGTCGAAGCCTGCGCCCCGATCATCGTCTCTTTATCCAGCGGATTTCCCTGCTTGATCGCCTTCACCCGCTTCAGCGCTCGTTCCATGAACTGGTCATACAACGTGTCCTGAATCAGCGCCCGCGAAGGACAAGTACAGACCTCGCCCTGATTCAGAGCAAACATCGTAAAACCCTCAAGCGCTTTATCGAAGAACGCATCATCCGCGTTCGCCACATCCTGAAAGAAAATATTCGGCGACTTCCCTCCAAGCTCCAGCGTCACGGGAATTAAATTCTGCGAGGCGTACTGCATAATCAACCGGCCAGTCGTCGTCTCACCCGTAAACGCGATCTTGTTGATGCGCGAACTCGAAGCCAGCGGCTTGCCCGCCTCCAGCCCAAACCCATTCACAATATTCACCACACCCGGCGGCAGCAAATCCTGAATAAGCTCCATCAACACCAGAATCGACATCGGCGTCTGCTCTGCGGGCTTCAACACCACGCAGTTCCCTGCCGCCAGCGCCGGAGCCAGCTTCCACGTCGCCATCAAAATCGGAAAGTTCCACGGAATGATCAACCCAATCACTCCCAGCGGCTCGTGATAGTGATAAGCAATCGTGTTCGCATCAATCTCGGAGATCGAACCCTCCTGCGCCCGAATCACTCCCGCAAAATAACGAAAATGATCGACCGCCAGTGGCATATCCGCCGCCATCGTCTCGCGGATCGGCTTGCCGTTGTCCCACGTCTCCACCGTCGCCAGCATCTCCAGGTTGTCCTCGATCCGCTGCGCAATCTTCTCCAGAATCCGTCCACGCTCCGTCGTCGAAGTCTTCCCCCACATCTTCTTCGCCGCATGCGCCGCGTCCAGCGCCCTATCCACATCCGCCGCATTCGATCGCGCAATCTCGCAGATCACCTGCCCGGTCACAGGCGTTACATTTTCAAAATACTGCCCCGACAGCGGTGCCACCCACTCCCCACCAATAAAGTTGTCATATCTCTTCCGCAGAGACACAGGAAACCCATACCGCCCTGGTTGCACCGCCGCCATCGTCGCCATAAACTTCGCTCCTCCACACTTCATCTCTTCACAGCGCCCAGAATTGTAGTCCCGCCAGACAAACCCTGTCATAAACCGCGCCCAGGCGCACGACCCTGGAGGCTACGGAAAACTCGGCAGTTCGGTTGCGAAATCCATCCCTATCCAATACTTTCTCCCTATGGATAACGAACTTTGGACCGCAGTCGACGAGTATCTGAACGCCCACCTCATCCCCAACGATCCCATATTGGACGCAGCCCTCAAATCCAATGCCGCCGCCAATCTCCCCACAATCGACGTAACGCCCACGCAAGGAAAACTGCTCCACTTCCTGGCGCGAATTCAGGGCGCTCACAGAATCCTCGAGATCGGAACCCTCGGCGGCTACAGCACCATCTGGCTCGCCAGAGCCCTTCCCGCCGACGGAAAACTCATCACCCTGGAAGTCTCAGCAAAACACGCCCAGGTCGCTCGGGCAAACATCGAGCGCGCAGGACTCTCCTCAATCGTCGAACTCCGGCAGGGCGCCGCTCTCGACTCGCTCGCACAACTCCAGAAAGAGGCGGTGCCGCCCTTCGATCTCATCTTCATCGACGCCGACAAAGAGAACAATCCCGTCTATCTCGAATGGGCTATTCGCCTCTCCCGCCCGGGAACAATCATCGTCGTCGACAACGTGATTCGCGACGGTGCCATCATCCATCCCGAAGACACCGATCCCCGCGTACAAGGTTCACGCCGTCTCTTTGAGAAAATCGCAGCCGATCCCCATCTCGACGCCACTGCCCTGCAAATCGTGGGAAGCAAGGGTTACGACGGCTTCGCATTGGCCATCGTGAAATCCATTCCATAAGAGAACGTTGGTAGCCGCCTACTTTCGCGGCGAAGCCAATTGCCAATGTTCGCCCGGTTTCCTCCGGGCAATTCCTACGCAAAAATATCCTCGGAAAATATACCCTTACAAACACTTACAACTTTCTTTATCAAAAACAGCCAAAAAATCGCCTGTCAAGTCCCAAAACGATTCAACTCCAACAAAATACAAGAGATCTCAAGTGGCATTTTAGTTACACTCAACCGGCTATAATTAACTTATAGATCGAAAACGAAACAGCCCCGGCCACCCGCCGGGGCTAACTCTTTTAGAAAGACGATTTTAGCAGCAACCCCTTTGTTATGAAGATTTTGAAGACCAGCCTACCCCGTAAATCCATAAAAACAGGAGACTTGCGCGAAGGTAAGGGGGAGGGGGTACCCCTCCAAAACCCGGAAGACCTATGCTGATTGAGCCACAACACGAAAGTCCTCCGCATCCTCCATGTGCGGCACATCCCATCCGCAAGGCGGCAGAAGCTTCGGGTCCACCTGCATCGGGCCCCATGTGTGCGGCTGATACGGATACACCGGAGTAGTAGCCTTCAGCATCGGATCGACGATCCTCCAGGCCTCTTCGACATAGTCCTGCCGCGCAAACAGAGTCGCATCCCCGGCCATCGCATCGGTCAACACCTTTTCGTATGCCTCCATCTCGCCCTGCTGCGGATGTCGGCACGCCACCAGCTCCACCTCCTCGCGCCTGCCGACGCCGCTCGCTGGCGTAACCGAAACCGCCATCGCAATCGTCATCTCCGGACTGATGCGGAATCTCAAATAGTTCTGTGGAGTGTCGGGCTCGGTCATGTTCGTGTTGGGCGGCTTCCGCAACCGCGCCATGACCTCCGTACAGGTAACCGGAAGATTCTTCCCCGCCCGAATGTAGAACGGAACCCCGTCCCACCGCCACGATTTGATCTCCAGTTGCAGCGCAGCAAAGGTCTCCACCTGCGAGTTCGGCGCAACACCCTTCTCATCGAGGTATCCCACAAACTGCCCGCGGACCACGTTCTTCGGATCAATCGCAGGAATAGCCTTCAACACCTTCACCTTCTCGTCCCGCATCGACTCGCTGTCCTGCCGCGCCGGACACTCCATCGCCAGGTTGCACATCACCTGAAAAATATGGTTCTGCACCACATCGCGGATCGTGCCCGTCTGGTCATAAAAGCCCCCTCGCCCCTGGACACCGAAGTCCTCCGCCATCGTAATCTGCACACTCTCGATGTAATCCCGATTCCACAGAGGCTCAAGAAACGAGTTCGAAAAACGAAACGACACCATGTTGTGGACCGGACCCTTCGCCAGGTAATGATCGATCCGGAAGATCGAAGACTCCGGAAACGCCGAAAGCAGAATCCGGTTCAACTCCTGCGCCGAAGCCAGATCGTGACCGAACGGCTTCTCCACAATCATCCGCGCACCCTGCGCCGAACCCGACTGCACCAGCTGCTCCACCACCTTCTCAAACATCGAAGGCGGAATCGCCAGGTAATGCGCAGGATTCTTCGCCGCTCCAAGCTCCTTCCGCACCGCAACGAAAGTAGCCGGATCCGAATAATCTCCATCCACATAACGCAGCAGCGAACTCAGCTTCGCCCAGGCTGCCGCGTCCAGACCGCCATGCTGCTCCAGGCTGTCCTTCGCCCGTGCCTTCAACTGGTCAAGGTTCCACCCGGCCTTCGCCACCCCGATCACCGGCACCGCAAGGGTGCCACGCTTCACCATCGCCTGTAACGCAGGAAAAATCTTCTTGTACGCCAGATCGCCTGTCGCGCCAAAGAACACCAATGCATCCGAATGAGGTTGACCCACGAATTCTCTCCTTCAAACTGCAGCTCTATTTGGCCGCAGGTTTCTCAAGATGACCACCAAACTCATACCGCATAGCCGACAGAAGCTTATTCGAGAAATCATCATTTCCACGAGAGCTGAATCGCTCATAAAGCGCCGTCGTCAACACCGGCGTCGGAACGCCCTCATCAATCCCCGCCTTAATCGTCCAGCGTCCTTCGCCCGAATCCGAAACTCTTCCGCCAAACTTCGACATCTCTGGATCGGTCAACAGCGCTGTTGCAGTCAGGTCCAGCAACCACGAGGCAATCACGCTCCCGCGCCGCCAAACCTCCGTCACATCCGTTAGGTTGAAGTCATACTGATAATGCTCCGGATCGCGAAGCGGCGTCGTCTCCGCATCGATCTCGGCCGTATGCTTGCCGATATTCGCGCCCTTCAACACTCCAAGCCCTTCCGCATAGGCCGCCATCATTCCGTACTCAATCCCGTTATGCACCATCTTGACGAAGTGCCCACCGCCGCTCGCCCCGCAGTGCAGATACCCCTGCTCCGCCGTCCCCCGAACCTTCTCCCGCCCAGGAGTCCGCGCAACATCCCCAATCCCCGGAGCAATCGTCTTGAAGATCGGATCCAGATGCTCGACCGCAGCGTCCGGCCCACCGATCATCATGCAGTACCCGCGCTCCAATCCCCACACACCGCCACTCGTCCCCACATCCACATAGTGAACCCCCTTCGCAGAGAGCTCCTTCGCGCGCCGAATGTCGTCGATGTAGTACGAATTCCCTCCATCAATCAAAATATCGTCGCTCTCCAACAGCGGAGCAATCGCCGCGATCGTCTGATCCACAACACCCGCCGGAATCATCATCCACACCGCTCGCGGCTTCGCCAGCTTCTTCACAAAATCCTCCAGCGAAGCAGCGCCCGTAATACCTTTCTCCTTCGCCAATCCAGCCACGGCATCTGCCGATCGATCGAACACAACACACTCATGTCCGTGCGCGACCAGCCGCCGAACCATATTCGCACCCATCCTGCCCAACCCAATCATCCCAAGTTGCATACCTGCTCCTCTCGCAAAAACTGGTTAGCCACACATTAACCGCGCTCGCATCAATCGCAACCGCAACTCAGATCATTTGTTCTTCCGGTATCTCCGAATCAAATTCGTCGTCGACGTGTCATGCGTCATCGCCGGTTCAGTCGCACTCTCCAATTCGCCAGCAATCTTCTGCGCCAAAACCTTCCCCAGCTCAACGCCCCACTGGTCGAACGAGTCGATACTCCACACCGTCCCCTGCGTAAACACCGAGTGCTCATACAGCGCAATCAGCTTGCCCAGCAGCTTCGGTGTCAATTGCTCCGCCAGAATCGTATTCGATGGACGGTTCCCCTCAAACACCCGATGCGGCACCAGCCAATCCGGCGTCCCCTCCGCCTTCACCTGCTCCGGCGTCTTTCCGAAAGCCAACGCCTCAGCCTGTGCAAACACATTCGCCATCAGCAAGTCATGGTGCCTGCCCAGCGGATTCAGCGTCTTGTAGAACCCAATAAAATCGCACGGAATCAGCCGCGTCCCTTGATGGATCAACTGATAGAACGAGTGCTGCCCATTCGTCCCCGGTTCACCCCAGTAGACGGGCCCAGTCTCCGTCTCCACTCGCGTTCCATCGAGCGCCACATACTTGCCATTGCTCTCCATCGTCAACTGCTGCAGATACGCTGGAAAGCGCTTCAGATACTGCTCATACGGCAGGACGGCCATCGTCTGCGCATCAAAAAAGTCCGTATACCAAACCGTCAGCAGTCCAAGCAACACCGGCAGATTGCTCGCAAACGGAGCAGTCCGAAAATGTTCATCCATCTCATGAAACCCGCTCAGCATCTCACGAAAATTCTCCGGCCCAATCGCCAGCATCGTCGACAAACCAATCGCCGAGTCCATCGAATATCGTCCACCTACCCAGTCCCAGAACTCAAACATATTCGCCGTGTCGATCCCGAACTTCGAAACCTCTTTCGCATTCGTCGAGATCGCGACAAAGTGCTTCGCCACCGCCTTCTCATCTCCACCTAACGCCGCCAGCGTCCAGTCCCGCGCGGAATGCGCATTCGTCATCGTCTCCAGCGTCGTAAACGTCTTCGACGCAATCAAAAACAACGTCTCTTCCGCGTTGATATCCCGCACCGCCTCGGCAAAATCCGTCCCATCCACATTCGACACAAACCGAAACGAAATATCCCGCTGGCTGTAATACTTCAGCGCCTCATAAGCCATCACCGGCCCAAGATCCGATCCGCCAATCCCCACATTGATCACATTGCGAATCCGCTTGCCCGTATGTCCCTTCCACGCTCCGCTGCGAACCCGATCGGCAAACGCTGCCATCTTGTCCAGCACCGCATGCACGCCCGGCACAACATTCTCTCCATCCACAAAGATCGACTCGCCCTTCGGCGCGCGCAGGGCCACATGCAGCACAGCGCGATTCTCCGTAATGTTGATCTTCTCCCCGCCGAACATCGCATCAATCCGCGCCCGCAGCCCCGACTCCTCCGCCAGCTGAATCAGCAGCTTCACCGTCTCATCCGTAATCCGGTTCTTTGAGTAGTCCAGAAACAGCCCCGCAGCCTCCAACGTGAACCGATCCCCGCGCCCAGGATCATCCGCAAACAACTGCTTCAACTGCATCCCCTGAATCTTCTGATGGTGAGCTCCAAGAGCCTTCCACGCCGAACGCTCGCTAAGACGGGTAGACTTCGTCGTCATCTGCATACTCCTTCTCTCTCTAAATCACTTCGCTCTGTTACTTTCCCCGATTAGATGCCCAGTTCCGTCCGAATGGCTGCAGCAATCGTATCGGCATGATGTCGCATTAGCGGCTCCGACTCGGCCTCAATCATCACCCGCGCCAGCGCCTCCGTGCCCGAATACCGAATCACCACCCTGCCAGTATCTGCCAGTTCCGTTTCAGCCGCGCGAATTGCCGCCGCCACCGCAGGAATTCCATCCAGCGGCCTCTTCTCCCGAACCTTTACATTCACAATCACCTGTGGAAACACCTTCAGGTCCGCCACCAGCTCAGCCAGACTCTTTCCGCTGCGATGCACGATATCCAGCAGCAGCAGCGCCGTCAGCAAACCGTCCCCCGTCGTGCTCCGTCCCGAAAAAATAATATGTCCCGACTGTTCCCCGCCGAGCGCCGCACCCGTCGCGACCATCTGCTCCAAAACATATTTGTCGCCCACAGCCGCCCGCAGCATTTGGATACCGCTACGCTTCAACGCCGCCTCCAGCCCCATATTCGACATCGTCGTCGCCACGACAGTCGAATTCGTCAGCAACCCGCGCGCCTGCAGATCCCGCCCCGCCAGCAACAGAATTGCATCGCCATTCACTACGCAGCCATTCTCATCGGCAAACAAAGCACGGTCAGCGTCACCGTCAAACGTAATCCCCATCGAAGCTTTGCACTGCTTCACCTGTGCCGCAACAACCTCCGGATGCAGCGCCCCACAGTTCTCATTGATATTCCGTCCATCAGGACTCGCATGCGTAATGACAACCTCTCCGCCAAGCCCCGCAAAGAGTTGCGGCGCCACCGAAGAAGCCGCGCCATTCGCGCAATCAATCACAATCCGCCGACCGGCAAGAGACAGCCCCTGAACAGCCGCCAGCAGAAACTGAACATACTCTGCACGATCGGCCTCGTTCACCTCAGGAGCCGTCAGCTTCTCACCCGGCGTCTTCAAATCCGCAAGCTGACGAAAGATCTCCTCTTCAATCGCAACCTCAATCGCGTCGGGTAGTTTGTAACCATCCGAACCGAACAACTTAATCCCATTGTCCTCCCACGGATTGTGCGAAGCCGAAATCACCACTCCCGCAGCAAATCCATGTTTGTGCGAAAGAAACGCAACCGCCGGAGTGGTGATCACACCCGCGCTCTCCACCGATGCCCCACCCTCCGTCAGCCCTGCGGTCAGCGTAGCGGCAATCCATTCGCTCGACTCCCGCGTATCCATGCCCAGCAAAACCCGCGGAGACGGTGCCTTCTTCCCAAGACTGTGCGCCAAAGCAAGTCCAATCGCATAGACGGTAGCCGAATCCAGAGGAGTCTTACCGGCAACGCCTCGTATGCCGTCCGTTCCAAAAAGTCTCTTCATTGCTTGCGGTTCTCCATTACAGTTGGTTCGTTCGCATTTGTACTTGTCACTTCAGCATCCACTGTGCCGCGCCCAAGCCGAGCACGAATCAGCTGGCCTTTGGAAGTCTCTGCGGCAGACCGCAACAATCTGCCATCCGCCGCATATACAAGAGCATAGCCGCGCGACAGCACAGCCAGCGGCGAAAGCGCCTCCAGGCGCGCCGAAGCACGGCTCAACCGAGTCTGCCGCACCGCAATCATCCCATTCGCTGACACTCGTAAAGATTGATCCAGATTTTGCAGCCGCCGTTGCATCCCCGCAATCCGCGCCGTCAACTCCCGCCGCCGCAAACGTTCCGCCAGCACAGCATGCCTCTGCGCAGCGACACGAACCCGCCGCACCGCAAGACCCTCCAGCCGAAGCCGCAGCTCATCCAGCCTCTGATCCCGCCGGCTAACCGCATCGCGCAGCCGGTTCAGCACCGCCTCCGCCGACAACCGCGCCAACCTCTGGCGAGCATGCATCAGCTGAAAGTGCCCCGCCCGTTCCATACGCGCTGCCAGCGCATCAATCTTTTCCTCAACCCGATGTTGCGCAGTCGTAATTAACTCAGCCGCAGCCGAAGGCGTTGGCGCACGAAGATCAGCCGCAAAATCCGCAATCGTAAAGTCCGTCTCATGACCAATCGCCGAAACCACCGGCAGCTCCGAACTCGCAATCACCCGCGCCAGCATCTCGTTATTGAATCCGGCTAAATCCTCCGGCGACCCGCCCCCACGCGCAATCACAATCAAATCCACCAGCGACGAATTCGCGTTGAACCACCGAACCCCCTCAGCGACCGAAGCCGGACTCGAAGCCCCCTGCATCGTCGCCGGATAGACCAGCAAATTCAGCCGAGCATGCCGTCGCCGCACAATCGTCACCATATCGCGGATCACCGCACCCGCCGGCGAAGTCACAACGCCAATGCACTTCGGAAACCCCGGCAGCGGGCGCTTCCGCGCCGCATCGAACAACCCCTCCGCCAGCAGCCGAGCCTTCAACTGCTCATACGCCAGCTGCAGAGCTCCCGCCCCACGCGGCTCCATCGTCTCCGCAATTAATTGCAGTTGCCCGCGGCTCTCATAAAGCGACACCCGCCCCCGAACCAGAACCGCAAGTCCATCCGTCGGCCGAAAACGTAGCAACCCCGCCTGCCGTCGAAACAGCACCACCGGCAGTTGCGCTTCATCATCCTTCAACGTGAAGTAGACATGACCCGAAGGAGCCGTCCGGCAGTTCGAAATCTCGCCTTCCACCCAAACATTCTCGTATTCGCCTTCAACCTGCCGCCGGATATCGAACACCAGGGCACGCACACTCCAGATGCGAATCTCCGTCGCACCCGAACCAGACGCAATTTCCTTTTTCTGTGAATTCGCCACCACGGGAACGGGCCCAACAGAAGAAGTCTCAGCCGGAACCGGCCGCGAATCCTCCACCGGCTCCGTCATCATCAGGGAAGCAAAGAGGTCAGTCTGCGGCTCAAATTCTTCATCCACTCCCTGCGGAGACATCGGCTTTCTGGCACGAATCTCTCCTCGCCGCGCTCGCAGGCTCGCCAGGGTAGGAGGTTGGTCTTCACTTCTCGGCATACCGCCTGAGTCTAGCATCGCCGCTTGTATTTCAGCAGCTACCGGCGCATCCGCCCGACGATCCAGAACAGCAGGCTAAGCACAACACTCAAAAGGATGGAAGTCGCCAGCGGTACCGACACCGACCATCCCCGGCCCTGCCACTTAAAGTCACCGGGAAGACGGCCCAGCGGAACGTTCAGCTTCGTGAACACCACAATCACGAGCCCCACAACGAGAAGAACTCCGCCGAGCAAGATAAGAGTACGGCCGAGGTCCTGCATAATCCCTCGCTAAGCCGTAGCCAGCAGAGCGGCAGCTTCCCGCAACAGTTCAGCGGGCTGGCAAGGCTTCGTCAGAATGCCCAGAGGCCGCGAAAGCTTCTGCGCGTGCTCTCGAACGTTCTTCACATTGGAATAGAAACCCGTCAGCACCAGGATCCGGCAATTCGGAAGCTCCCGAGTCATGTCAGCCACCAGCGACAACCCGTCGCGGCCCGGCATCGTCACATCGCAGAGCAGAAGATCGGGGCCAAACTCGCGCGCAAACACAAGCGCTTCATCTGCTGAATAGGCCGCCCGCGCCCGGAAGTTATTTCTCTCGAAGATGAGGGTCAGCGTATCGGCAACCAGACGGTCGTCATCAACTACTAAAACTCGTTGCATGGTCCCTCCTCTTGTCGAATTTCAGCGACTCTGAATGAAGGCAACTTTCGCGATGCAATTAAGCTTAGGCTCGAAAAACTTTGTTGTCGAATGAAAATTGAGCTTCCCGACTCAACCTTTCGATTGACCTTTGCAATCAACAAACTAGCAAAAACAAACACGAAACTTCTGCGAAACCCTCGTGAATGCCAAATCATCCATTGGTCAACCTTATTCCTGCGTTAGACCGCGCGTGCCCCGAAAGGTCGCCAACGTCTCCTCTGGTAAGGTTGACCCAGATTCCAGCTTCAAACGGAGAAGATTCTTTCGTGCACGTCCTCGCCTTCATACTCGGTCTGTTCTGCTGCCTGGGAGTCGCACTCGACGCCTTCCAGACCATCATCCTGCCACGCCGCCCCACCGGGCGCTTCCAGATCACCCGCCTCTTCATCGTCGGCAGCTGGGCCCCTTGGTCAGCCATCGCTGGCCGAGCCCGCAACTCCAAAGTTCGCGAGCAGATCTACAGCATCTATGGCCCCCTCGCGCTCCTCATCTTGTTGCTAATATGGGCGATTCTCCTCGTCTTCGGCTTTGCCCTGTTTTATTTCTCAATGCACTCCCCCTTCGGCGACCTTCTGATGGGACAAAGCACCGGCTCCGTCGCACATTTCGGCACTGACATCTACGTCAGCGGCACGACTCTCTTCACCCTCGGCCTCGGCGACGTCGTCCCTCACACCCTCTTCGCTCGCGGTGTCATCATCTGCGAGTCAGGCGTAGGCCTCGGCTTCGTCGCCCTCGTCATCAGTTATGTCCCGGTCCTCTACCAGGCCTTCTCCCGCCGCGAAGTCAGCGTCGCCCTCCTCGACTCCCGTGCCGGCTCACCCCCCAACGCCGCCGAACTCTTCCGCCGCCACGCCTTCAAAGGCAGCCAGGAAGCCATCACCACCCTCCTCGCCGAGTGGGAGCGTTGGTCCGCCGAGATCCTCGAATCTCACGTCTCCTACCCCATCCTCTGCTACTACCGCTCCCAGCACGACACCCAAAGCTGGCTCTCCGCACTCGTCTCCATCCTCGATACCTGCTCCCTGCTCATCTCCGTCGTCGAAGGAGAATCCTCCCGTCAGGCACAGCTCACCTTCGTCATGGCCCGCCACGCGCTGGTCGATCTCGGCAGCGTCTTCCACGTACAGCAACGCAAATCCTGGCTCCGAAAGCCCGCCATCGACCGCCTTCCCTCCAAAGACTTCTACCACCTCTGCGAAGCCCTCGGCGACAACCAGCTCCAGCTCTGCGGCGACCCCGCAGCAGCCAGGCGCCTCAACACCATCCGCGCTCTCTACGAGCCCCACGCCCTCGCCCTCTCCGACTATCTCCGCATGCCGCTACCCGTCTGGGTCGCCCCTCCCAAACTCAACGACCAGTGGAGCGTCCTCACCAAGCTCCGCACCGACGCCGAAGCATCTCTCAAGTTTCGCGACGACCACAACGCCGTCTATCCCGACGAACTCGACTAATACATCTCCTGCAACGTCGTTATTCCGACACTCTCGATGCCGTCATTCTGAGCCGAAGGCGAAGAATCCCCGCATTTTTCCGGGGCCACCCAAAAAGATTTGGGACGCCACAATAACCCGGCGTCCCAAATCCATCTCTCAAAATATCCTGCTCGCGAAAACCCTCGCTACTACAAACCACCCGGCCCGGCAGCAGCAGGAGCCGGATTCAGCTTCGCCGCAGCCAGCGCGCCAGCCGGACCCTTCGGATCCTTGTCCTTCAGTTGCGCATAAATCTTCTTCGCCAGGTCAGGCTTGTTCTCCGACTCATAAAGCTCCGCCAGCTGCAGTTGCGCCAACCCGCTGGGCACCGTGCTCGTAGGCTTCGCAGTCAACTCGTTATACAGATCGATCGCCTGCGGATCCCGGTTCGTCTGCCGGTAAATCTGAGCGAGCGACAACTTCGCCAAAGCCGCAAGATCCCCATTCCATCCGCTCGCCACCTGCTTCAGAGTAGCCTCAGCCTGATCGTTCTTCCCCTGCTCCATATACGTGAGGCCGGCGAAATAACGCGCGTTCTTCCCATCCGGAGTCATCCCATACTTATCCGCCACACCCACAAACAACGCATTGGCCGCCTTCGCCCGCTCCGTTACCGAAGGAAACGTCTTCACTCCAGGAGGCACCACCTGTCCCGGGTCCGCCAGCGGCGTCTGGTAAGCCTGCATCGCCTGTCCAAAAGCCGTTGAAGCTGCCACAGAACGGCTGTTGTAAATCAGCGCCCCGGCAACCACAACCACGAGCAGCGCAAACACAATGGCGCTCGCAAGCATCACTGAGCGGCGGTTATCCTTGGCCCATTCAAGGCTGTGGGTGGTGGTGTCGACAAATTGATCGTGCTTGAGAGCTTTCTTGGTCTGCTGGTCCACTGGTCTGTTGTTTCCTTTGCATGCTCGCCGCGGTCTCGCCGCTTTGAGAGAGCTGGCCGCGCGTAATCACAGCGCGAACTTTAAGTTTACCAGCGCAGCCACCCTCCCGCGGCCCATCTCCAGGAAAAACCAACCAAACGCTCCATCGAACTCGAGAAAGCGGCGGCCCAGCCAATCCAGGCCGCCGCCAAACCCTCACTGCCCAATAGGTTCAATCATCACATCCACATCCAGATGCCGCGTACTCCCCGGAATATCCAGCGACCCCAGCACCACCGGCTTACCCGCCATCAGAAACGACGTCCCCTCCACCGAAGTCGATCGCACCACCGGGTCCTGCGGCCCCACTCCCGACCTCTCCTCCGCCACGCTCGACCGCTCCACCTTCGAGCGCAACGACGCCCCTCCGCCGTAGCTGGCCAGCGTCGAATCAAAAATAAGCCCCACATCCAGATACGTCACCTGCGACTCCGTCTGCGAACTCGTATTGTTGTACGAACCCGTCACCACCGGAACCTTGCTCACCTGCTTCACCAGCGATCTCTGCCCTTCCGTAACGATCGTCGAAAAGTGCTGCACGCCAATCCGCTTGCCGCCATCGATGTCCGTGATCGTATAAGTCAGCCGGTAAGCCTTCTTCGCTCGGTCAAGATCGTTGATGATCTTCTGCGCCTGCGCAAGCTGGTCCGGAGTTCCACGCATCACGATGGCATTTTGATTGACGACAAGGTAAATTTTGTCGCTAGGCTCCAGCAGATTGCGTAGTGAAACCACGATCTCATTGGCCTCATTCTGCCCACTCACATTCGTCAGGTAAAAGGTCTGGAACGGGCGTGTATCCACAGGCGGACGGGGATTCTCTTGTTTGGGAACCGGTGCGGTCTCTGTCGTCTGCCCCCAGGCGCCCTGCCCCATCGCACCCACGAAAGCAACTCCAACAACTGCACTGGCAAACCTCATCGTTCTTCTTCTTCGTGGATCGCAAATGATCGTCATTCGTTCTCTCCCGTAGGTGTATGTACTTCCGTTGTCATTGCGGCGTCACTTGCTTCATCTCGGAGGCGCCCGGCGTATTCGTCTCACTCGTAGACAACAGCGATGCCTCCGGTGCCGCTTCTTCAGCCCTCGGTTGTTCGGGATTGAATTGCTCCGAAGCAACCCGTTCCGTCGCAGCCTGTGCCGAAACGCCCAGCTCTGTCGTCGCCTTCGCAGTGCTTTCCTCCTCCGGTTCCTTCACCGCCGCCTTCGCAAAAAATCTCTGAAACTCCTCCTTCTCCTCTGCCTCCCGCAAAGCCTCCATCTTCGGGTCCAGCA
Source organism: uncultured Acidobacteriaceae bacterium (assembly GCA_963841335.1). Taxonomy (GTDB): domain Bacteria; phylum Acidobacteriota; class Terriglobia; order Terriglobales; family Acidobacteriaceae; genus Edaphobacter. The sequence goes on from CAWJCF010000002.1 coordinate 2,087,676, forward strand.
TCGCCAACTCCACCGAATCGCCCTGATGCACCATCCGCAACAGCAACCTCTCCTCGTCCGTCAGCGGCATCGGCGGAGCAGGAAAACTCGCCGCCTGCATCTCGCTCATCGCCACCGAATCCTCATCCCCCCGCGCATCGCCCACTCGGACCTGCGGCGACACCGAACCCACCCCGCCCCAAGCCTGCTTCTTCTCCACAGAACCCCGCGTATTCTCCACCACGGCCTGACGACCCGCCACGACCTTCGCCTCAGCATCGTTCCCCCTCACCGCAACAGGCCCACGCCGATGCACCACCGGAATCGCCATCACAACCGCAATCACCGCCGCAACAACCCCACCGCCCATCCCCACTAACCAAAGCGGCCTCCAGCCCGCACGGCGCACCCCCGCCGAACCCTCCAATCGCTCCAGAATCCGCCGTTCCATCCCCACCGGAGTCTCAACATCCCGCAGCCCTGCCAGCACCCTCTCCATCGCATCATCCGGTCTCATCATCGCCGACCCTCCCTCATCTCAAGCCGCTCTCGCAGCCTCGCCCTCGCACGAAACAGCAGCGCCCTTACAGCCGACTCACTCCGCCCCAACACCTCTGCCATCTCCGCGGTCCCCAACTCGTCCGCCGCCGCCAGCAGCAACACACGCCTCTCCGCCTTCGGCAATCTCTCCATCTCTTCCAGCACAGCCTTCATCCGCCGAGCCTCATCCACAGCCCGATCCGCCGGCACACTCCTGGCCGCCAGCCCTGCAACAAAAATCTCATCCATCTGCTCCGGCCTCACCCGCCGCCTGCGATCCACCGCAAGATTCCACGCAATCCGCACCAGCCAGACCCGCATATCCCGCACCGCGTTCAACGACCGCCGATGCTCCAGCACCCGCACGAACACATCCTGCACCACATCCTCGGCCTCAGACTCACTCCGCAGCACCGAGTGCGCCACCCGAAACAGTAACCCGGAGTACGTCCCCACCAGCGCAGACAGATCAACCTCCGCCCGCTCGCTCTCCATCGCAGACAACACCAGGCTCAATCCCTCAACCGAAGCCATAAATCCCTTCTACCCCACAGACGCGCACGCTCTCGTTCCGCTCGAAATAATTTCGCAGCGGCGTCGAATCGTAATTCCAGCAACGAGCTGCTAGTGACTGGTGGGTGCGGCGCCGGCTGGAGTCAGCGGTGGGACAGCGGTCATCAAGCTAACAAGCCCCTCCGAGATGGTCGGGTGGGTAACGATGAGAGATCGGATGGCCGTATAGGGCAAGTCGGCGGACATTGCCAGTTGAACCACCGGAAGAAGTTCTCCGGTGCCTGTGCCGAAGGCAGTGAAGCCGAGGATGCGATCGTCTCCAGAGATCAGCGCTTTCATGAAGCCGCGCGTCTCGGATATCGTGTTCGCCCGAAGATTCGAGAGCATCGACACCTTCGCCAGGCGATACGCAATTCCCTTCTGCTTCGCCTCGTTCTCCGTCAGGCCGACATGGGCCAACTCCGGATCGAGGAAGGTGCACGATGGCACCTGGCGGCCGGTGGTTGTGCGGTTGGCTCCAGCAAGGTTGTCGCGAACCGTGCGAAAGTCATCGAAGGAGATGTGCGTGAAGTGCGGCGAGCCGGCGCAGTCGCCCATTGCCCACACACCGGGAGCGGTCGTCTCAAGGCGCTCGTTCACCTGGATGTGCCCCGCCGGCGTCGTCTTGATTCCGACAACGTCGAGGCCCATATTCTGTGTGTTGGGTGTTCGTCCAGTGGCCACCAGAAGATGCGAACCTGGGAAAATCGTTTCGCCGGCGGGCTGGCTCACGCGTATAGCGACGACTCTGCCCGAGGTGCCTTCAACGCGCGTGACGGGGGCGTTCGAGACAATCGCGATGCCTTCGTCAGCGAACAGTTGCTCGAGACCTTCGATGACGTCGGGATCTTCGCGGTGGGCGATTCTTGAATTGCGCTCGATGACGGTAACGCGGGAACCGAAGCGCCGCATCGCTTGAGCCAATTCGAGCCCCACGAAGCCGCCACCGAGGATGAGCAGATGTTCCGGAAGAACCGTGAGTTCAAGAGCTTCAATGTGTGTGAGCGGCTTGGATTCCGCGAGGCCGGGAATCGGATCGATCGTCGCGCGGGACCCAGTGGAGAGAAAGATGCGGTCGGCGCGCAGAGTGCGCGTGCCACCAGCGTTCAGGGCAACTTCGACGGTCTTCTCCGCGATGAACCGCCCGAAGCCCATGACAACCTCAACGTGGCTTTTGGCAAAATTGGCGAGATGCACCTGCAAATTGCCATCGACCAACTTCTGGCGCCGCGCATTGACCCCCGCCATATCAACATGCCAGTCGCCATGGACGATGCCGAACTCGGCGCCGCGTTGGAAGAACGAAGCGACCTTGGCGCTGTGGACGATGTTCTTGCTCGGAAGACAAGCAACGTTGGGGCAGGCCCCGCCAATGCGCTTGTCCTCGACGGTGATGACGCGCTTGCCCTGCGCGCCAAGCGTCCAGGACATCCATTTGCCCGCTTCTCCACTGCCGATAACGATTGCGTCGTACTGCTCTGGCGTCGCCATAGTGATCTCCATACGGTTCAGTTTGAGCCGACCCCGAAACAACTTTCCGGATGGGCGAGCCGCTATTGCGATTAGAATCTCACGGCTTCAAAACGGATGCGTGAATTCTGCCCCGGCTCTCGTTCCCACCGCAGCGAACAACACGGTCGGAGAACAGCCGTTTGTGGTCACCCACGACGGCCAACGGTTCCTCGTCCTCACCCCGATTGAGAAGACCACCAATCAACCCCTCGAAGTCCTCGTCAACTGGCGATAGCAGCTTACAAACCAGCTCCCTGTTGCCGTCTCCGTTCTGATGTCGTCATTCACCAACCAACCCACCTGCTACTATTGCCCAACTCAAAAAGTCAACCATACCCACCCACAAAGGGGCCTTCATGACGACCAGGCAGTCAAGCCTGTTGGATCGGTACTTCTATTTCGGGATGTCACTCCTGATCGCAGCAGTCGTCATCTACGGCTTCGGCCACACCGTCGACCACTACCTCATCCACGCCACCCCCATCCGCCCCTGGATCCTCTATCTTCACGCGATTGTCTTTTCTGGCTGGGTTCTCTTCTTCATCCTGCAATCCACTTTGATCAGAACCCACAAGGTGCGCATTCATCGCACCATCGGCTGGTTCGGCGTCGCCCTCGGTGTCATGATTCCCATCCTCGGCCTCTCAACCGCCTTCACCATGGACCGATTCAACATTCGCAACTTCCACATGATGGGAGCAGCACCGTTTCTCGCCGTTCAACTCTGCGACATGACCTCCTTCACGATCGCTTTTGCACTGGCGATCTATTGGCGCAGGAAACCCGAGTTTCATCGCCGCCTGATCTTAATCGCCTCCTGCGTCCTTACTGCCGCCGCCTTCTCGCGGTTTCCCTCCTTTCCGATTACTGCAACTTATGTCGGCGTCGACCTGCTGATCTTTCTCGGCGTCTTCCGCGACCTGATCGTCACCCGGCGCGTCCACAAAGTCTACGTCTACGCTCTGTCTCTGCTGATCGTCGCCCAGAGTTCCGCCATGTACCTGGCTCTGGCGCGCCCGGCGTTCTGGGTAAAGTTCACGACCGCAATCCTGCAGTAGCCCGAGCTCTCGCACCAAAAAATAAATCTCAAAAAAGTGGCTTAAATTAGCGCCTCAAAAACACCACGCATCCCACCACGTTTTCACCACAAAATCACCACAACTTACCATCAAAAAACCACGTTTTTCCAACACAAAAATGCAAAACCCCCTCGAAAAACAAGGGGGAATCGCCCCAACCAAAAATCTCTCAAACTAAAGCCTGCAAATTAACAACTCCCGCTCATAGATCATTTCTGGAGGCAAATGATCATGCAGCAGAAGAAACAGCTCCTCATGCCCCATAACTTCTTTCTTCCACTGCTCCCGGTCCACTGTCTGCAACTCATCCCAAACCGCCCGCGGAAAATCCAGCCCTTTCCAATTGATGTCCTCAAAGTGCGGAGTCCATCCAATCGGCGTCTCCTTCCCCAAGGCCCGCCCTCGCACTCGATCCACTATCCACTTCAAAACACGCATGTTCTCGCCATATCCAGGCCACAGAAACTTCCCATCCGCACCCTTCCGGAACCAGTTCACATGAAACACCCGCGGCGTAGCCGAAAGATTCCGCTGCATCTTCAACCAATGTCGGAAATAATCCCCCATGTGATAGCCGCAGAACGGCAGCATTGCCATAGGATCCCGCCGCACCTTACCCACCGGAGCCCCGGCCGCAGCCGTAGTCTCCGACCCCATCGTCGCCCCGACATAAACGCCAGAAGACCAGTTAAACGCCTGATAAACCAAGGGCATAGTCGTAGGTCGCCGTCCGCCAAAAATAAACGCCGAGATCGGCACCCCCTCCGGATTCTCCCAATCCGGATCGATCGTAGGACACTGACGCGCTGGAGCCGTAAACCGCCCATTCGGATGCGCCGCCGTAGCGCCCGTAGCCTTCCCAACCTCAGGAGTCCACGGATTCCCTCGCCAATCAGTGAGATACGCCGGCGCCTTCTCCGTCATCCCCTCCCACCAAACCCCACCCTCCGGAGTCAGTGCCACATTGGTAAAAATCGTATTCTTCGCTAAAGTGGCCATTGCATTGGGGTTGGTCTTGGCACTCGTCCCCGGAGCCACACCAAAAAATCCCGCCTCCGGATTGATCGCCCGCAACTGCCCATTCGCATCCGGCTTAATCCAGGCGATATCGTCCCCAACCGTCCAGACCTTCCACCCATCAAACCCCGCTGGCGGAATCATCATCGCGAAGTTAGTCTTCCCGCACGCCGAAGGAAACGCCGCCGCAACATACGTCTTTTCAGTCGTCCCATCCGGCTTCTTAGGCGACTCGACCCCCACAATCAACATATGCTCCGCCATCCACCCCTCATCCCGAGCAATATTCGAAGCAATCCTCAGCGCGAAACACTTCTTCCCCAGCAGGGCGTTTCCACCATACCCGCTCCCGTAGCTCCAGATCTCGCGCGTCTCCGGAAAATGCACGATGTACTTCTCCTCATTGCACGGCCACGGCACGTCCTTGTCACCCGGAGCCAGCGGTGCTCCCACCGTATGCATGCACGGGACAACCCGCTTCTCATCCTTATCGATCTCCGCAAACACTGGCGCCCCAATCCGCGCCATGATCCGCATATTCACGACCGCATAAGCGGAGTCCGTAAGCTGCACACCAATCTGCGACATCGACCCACCGATCGGCCCCATCGAATACGGCAGCACATACATCGTCCGCCCACGCATGCTCCCGCGAAAAAGCTGCTTCAGCTTCTTCCGCATCACATACGGGTCTTCCCAGTTATTCGTCGGTCCCGCATTGTCCTTCGACAGCGAGCAGATAAACGTCCGATCCTCCACCCGCGCCACATCATTCGGCGCAGACCGAGCCAGAAAACACCCCGGCCAAAGCTGCTCATTCAACTTCGTGAAAGTCCCCGCCTTCACTAGTTGATCGCACAAAAAGTCATACTCCTCCTGCGACCCATCCACCCAATGGATACGATCCGGCTGCGTCAAATCAGCCATCTTCTCTACCCAGCGAATCAGGTGCTTATTTGTGGTCGGTGGCGCTTCAATGGCCGTTTCAACTGTAACTGTCTTCATAGAAAGTCGATTTTCCTCGCATACAAGTCTTCGCTTCCCCATTCCCTCTGTCAACCTTCAAGTGGTCCGGCCAAATGCGTTACCATTTCCGCCAGGAGTTTTTCCCCAATGAAGCCTCGCGCGAAGCCCCATTTCCTCGCCCTCTCAGCCACACTCAGCGTAACCCTGGCCTTCGCTCAGGGAGATCCATCCCGCGCCTTCGATCCCGCAACCGCTGCCGTCCGCGCCCCCGGCACCACCATCCGCATCGACCTCATCGGCGACTCCACCCAGACCGACAACGCCGGCTACGGCCGCGGCTTTTGCGCGAACCTCACCAAGACAGTCGATTGCGTCAACATGGCCAAAGGCGGCGCCAGCACCAAAACCTTCCGCGAGCAGGGCCTGTGGGAGCGCAGCCTCCAGACCAAACCCGACTACATGCTCATCCAGTTCGGCCACAACGACCTCGAGAGCAAAGACCGTCTCCCGCGCCAGACCACCATGGCCGAATACGAAGCCAACCTCCGCCGATACGTCGAGGAAGCCCGTTCAGCCAATATCAAGCCCATCCTCGTCACCCCGCTGACCCGCCGCTACTTCGGAGGCGACGGCAAGATTCACTCCGACCTCACCGCACATTCAGACACAATGAAAAAAGTAGCCGCCGAGATGAAAGTTCCGCTCATCGATCTCCAGCGCGACAGCATCACCTACCTCGACAAGATCGGCGAAAAGGAAGGCAACACCCTCGCCATCACCAAGAAAGACGACTACGGCAAGACCATCTCCGACAAGACCCACCTCGACTGGAAGGGCTCCTACATCTTCGGCCGCATCGTCGCCGTCGACATGGGCGAAGCCGCACCAGAACTCGCAAAATACGTCAACCCCGAAGCCGCTACCCTCCCGCCCGAAGGCGTCAAGGCCATGAAAATCATCGAAGGCAGCCCCGTCAAAATCGTTCTCGTCGGCGACTCCACAGTAAACGCCGAAGGCGGATGGGGCAAAGGCTTCTGCGCCATCATGACACCCAACGTAACCTGCATCAACGACGCACTCAACGGCCGCAGCTCCAAGAGCTTCATCGACGAAGGCGCTTGGGCAAAAGCCCTCGCCGAAAAAGGTGACTACTACCTGATTCAATTCGGCCACAACGACATGAAGGGCAAGGGCCCTGAACGCGAGACCGACCCTGAGACCACCTACGCCGCCAATGTCCGCCGCTACATCCGCGACGCCCGCGCCATCGGAGCCATCCCAGTCGTCGTCACCTCGCTCTCCCGCCGAAACTACAGAGACGGCAAACTGGTCGAAGACCTCAACGCCTACGCCGCCGCTGCCAGACGAGTCGGCATGGAAGAAAATGTAACCGTCATCGACCTTAATGCAATGTCCACCAAACTCCTCGAAGGCATGACGCAGGAGCAGGCCGATCAGTTCGACGCCGCCGGTCACGCGGACCAGCGCGCCGAAAATGGGAAGGCCGCCATAGACCGGACCCACCTCAACGAAAAGGGCCAGGTGCTCTTCGGTCGCATGGTCGCGGACACTCTCGTTCGTACACAGGTAGAACTCGGGCCGGACGTTGTGGGCGAGCCCACAAGACCCAAAAGCGTCGCCGCTCAATAGGTCCGTCGCCCCTGACTATGGAAGGAGGTTTGAGAGGAAAATGCAGTTAGAAATGCCCCTTGACTCCAATCGGTTTTGAAGTTACCTTAAACAAGTGGCAAGACTCCCTTCGGGTTGAGTCAGTCATAACGAAGTCCACCCACTTCGTTGCTTTACCGGAATACCCACGCAACAGCCCCCACCGCGCTGCGTGGGTTTCCTCTTTAACAGCCCTTTCATCAGGCAAACATCGGCTCCGCAGCTTGCTTTAAATGAAGAACCACGAACGGCCAGTACGGACTTCCGTGGTCTGGGGTTCCATGGGAAAACTACGCCGAGTTGGATCCGGGCAATTCTGAAACTGCGCTCATTGCGTCTGCCGGCATGGGCAATTCTTTGGGTTACCGGGATGCAATCGATCGGCCGAGACTTTCCTCATGGAAGTCTTGGATCGACTATCTGCGGATGAGGCGATTCATGCGCGAATGTGGACGCTTCAGTAGGGGGATTCGCCTAAGATGAGCTGTCAGATCGATGCGCGAAGCATGTGAAAGGGTGAGGGATCACTGCAAGAAATTGCGGCTCATGTTTGGGAGAACAACTTGTTCTTTGGCTTCTCTGGCATCCTTGCGAATGTATTGACCGTATCTAATCGCCCAAGCGCTTGGAGGTTGATCGAGCTCCTGAGGAAAACCCGGGTCAAAACCGGGAAAAGCGTTTCCACACTCTGCAAACTTTTTCACCTTTGCAATCTGACCTACCGGACATCAAAACCTAATTCCTCTGTTTACCGTGTTTTCAGGCGCCTGGCTGGATGGAAATTTTGGCCATCGAAGTGCTATTAGCCATGGTGCGGGAAGAACGTCGAATTTATATTACGAACGCCGGAGACCAACATATGAAAATTAGACAAGTTTTAGCATTTGCCGCCCTCGTCATAGGTTTAGGGACGGCATCTGTCGCAAAAGCCGATACGATGTGCGCCGCGGGCCAGTCGGTCGCGACAGGTTTTGGATGTAGCTTGGGGGATCTAACCTTCACGTTTGAGCTTGTCAGCTTTCTCCCCGCTGGGCAAACCCTAGCGTTAGAGCCTCCAACCGGCACGTCAGGAGGTACAGCAACTCTCGCCTTCCAACTCCTGACAACGGCGAATCCCGTAGACGTTCATCTCGTTTACGAGATCACGAGCACCAGTGCCGACATAACGGGTATCGATAACAGTTTCACTTTCGTTACTGGAGGACAGATAATGGAGACTGCTTGCAGTGTGGATCCGCAGTTGCCTGCTAATAACGGGAGTTGCCCTACGGCGGATATTTTGGGTTCCATACTCAACACAACCGGTGGCACACAGTTTTCGAATTCGTTCGGCCCGGTTAGCACCATCTGGATAGATAAAGACGTCACCGACACTGGCTTCAGCAGTTTCAGCGACAGCGTCGAGGAGACCGGTGTTACCCCTGAACCGAGCAGCATCGCCCTGTTTGGGACGGGTCTGCTTGCCGCGGCTGGTGCATTGCGCCGTCGTTTGAAGGCCTAAGGTTCGTCCCTGCGCTCTACGTACGAACGACGTTGCGTGAGAGTGAGTGAAGAACTTTTGCTGATTTTTCTTGAGAGCCCAAGCGGGGTTAACCCGCTTGGGCTTTGTTCATTGTTTGTTCACAGGGAGATGACTTGAATCGCCTGCTACAAGGGATGGCGTAATGTGACGCTCGTCGAACAAACCGCCCGATCAGGAGATCTCCTGGCGTGGCTTTTGCAGCGCAGGGGCAGGCCGGAAAACAAATTGACCGTGTTAGAGATGGCCCCGGAAGAGATTTTCCGTTGTCATTGTGCAATTCTTTGCTACTTGTCCGGACATGTGTGCGAACTCGGAACCTCAGGGAATTCCTAATAGACCAAAAACAGGTCACTTAGTAATAACTGTGAAAATGGCATCGATGGCCATTGAACTGCTACCGAGTATTGCGAATCTGTATCTCTAAACCACTTTGAGGCATCGCAAAATGATATTTTCGATTCCAGCGTCCCGTACTCTCTCCTTGGCTTCTTTTCTCGCTGCTGCTCTGTTGGCAGCCACTGGAACCGCCAACGCCGATATCGTCGCCAATGGTAATTTTTCGAGTGGCCTCACTTCCTGGACCCCTACACCTGCGCCTCCTGGTGGCGGTACCACGCCTGGTATCGGCATCACCGTCATCACCCTTGGGCCTCCTGGCCCATCGACTCCATTCGGTGATCTCATTCCTGACGATGGTGCGATCAACCATGCTGTGTATTTCGTGGATGACAACGCGAACGAAGTGCTGTCGCAAAGCGTCACTCTCGCGGCGAATACCATATACGATCTGACATTCGACCTTTTCGGCGTTGTGTCCGGTGAGAACAACCCAAATAATTTCAAGTTGGTCGACAGCTTGGGAGGTATCGTCGCGTCGTCGTGCTTCGCAAACTCACCCACGGCGGGCTGTTCAGCGGTCAACAACGGGGTGTGGTCTCCGGAGGCATTAGTGTTCACAACGGGAGCGGCGACCTCCTATACTCTGGATTTCTCTTTCACGTCAGGCCCGACGGCAGCCAAGGATGTGGCGCTTACTAATATCGCCATCGCCCCAGCTCCTGAGCCGAGCAGCATCGCTCTGCTGGGCACGGGCCTTCTGGCAGCAGCGGGTGCGGTTCGCCGCCGTCTGGTTAAGTAAACAGTAGTCAGTTCGCGGCGGATTGCGCCGTGAAGCGACAGCCAATTGCATAAAAGCCCGATCAGGAGTTTCCCTGCTCGGGCTTTTTGCTGTGCGGATGTTTTGGGATTTACCCGAGAGCGAGGTTGATGAGGGTCTTTTCTTCGATCTCGTGAGCCTTGGCAGAGCCTGTTGCAGGGGAGGCGCTGGCGTGGCGCTTGACGCTTCGAAGCGCCCGGTTGCCTACAATGCGGCGCAGCTTGGGCATGACATAGGTGAAAGCTCCCATGTTGGCCGGCTCCTCCTGGACCCAAACTATCTCCTCGGCGGAGGGATGCTGATCGAGAGCAGCCTGCAGTTCTTGCTCCGGCCAGGGATAGAGTTGCTCGAGGAAGATGATGCCGACAGACATATCCTTGCGCTTGGCACGTTCGACGCGGAGATTGTGACCGATCTTGCCGCTGCAGACGATGAGGCGGCGGGGATCTTTGACGTCATTGTCGGGGAGAACGTTCTCGAAGGCGGCCTTGCCAAACTCTGCTACTGGAGAGCTGGCGTCGGGATGACGGAGCATCGACTTCGGCGTGAAGACGACGAGCGGCTTGCGCCAGGAGCGCATGGCCTGACGGCGCAGAAGGTGAAAGTACTGGGCTGCGTTGGAGGGCTGGACTATAACCATGTTGTCCATGGCAGCAAGCTGGAGGAAGCGCTCCATGCGCGCCGAGGAGTGCTCGGGACCCTGGCCGTCGTAGCCGTGCGGGAGAAGCATGACGACGCCGGAGAGCAGCCCCCACTTAGCTTCACCAGCGGCAATGAACTGATCGATGATCGATTGCGCACCGTTAACGAAGTCGCCGAACTGCGCCTCCCAGAGGACGAGGGCTTCGGGATAGTCGCGGGCGTAGCCGTATTCGTAGCCGAGGGCTGCGGCTTCGGAGAGGAGTGAATTGTGAACCTCGAAGCTGGCCTGGTCGGGCCCGATGTGATCAAGCGGAGTGTAGCGGGCTTCAGACTCGGTGTCGACGAGGACGGAGTGGCGCTGGTTGAAGGTGCCACGCTGGGAGTCCTGGCCGACGAGACGGACTGGAGTGCCCTGGGTAAGGAGCGAGGCGTAGGCGAGGAGCTCGGCGGCGCCGTAGTCGAAGAGGCGCTTGCCTTCGGCCATCTCGACTCGCTGCTCGTAGAGCTTCTGGACCTTCGGATGGATGTGGAAGCCCGCGGGATAACTGTTGGAAAGGCGTGAGAGCCCGAGGACGCGTTCGGCGGAGATGCCTGTGGTGAGCTTCAAGTCGGCTTCGGTGAGTTCGCCGCCGTGATAAGGCTTCCAGTAGTCAGGTAGCGTCGAGAGTTTCGGTCGCTTGGATTTGGTGGCGGCGGTCTGATCGGCGAGGAACTTTTCCTGGATGGCTTTGGCTTCGGGCGCGGGGTCGACGCCAATGGCTTTAGCGTACGACTGGTAGAGGAACGGGCGCTCTTTGATGGCGGCATAGCGGCGGGGTTGGGTTACGGTGGCGTCGTCGGTCTCATTGTGGCCATAGCGCCGATACCCGATGAGATCGACGACCACATCGGAGTGGTAGCGCTGACGATACTCGGCGGCGATGGCGGCGATGCGAACGGCTGTGTCGGGGTCTTCGCCGTTGACGTGGAAGATTGGGATGGGAAGACGCTTGGCGAGGTCAGTGGCGAAGCGGGTGGAGTTGGATTCTTCGGGGTTTGCCGTGAAGCCGAGGAGGTTGTTGGTGATGATGTGCAGCGTGCCACCAATGGAGTAGCCAGCGAGCGCGGCCATGTTAAGGGATTCGGCGGTGATTCCCTGCCCAGCGAATGCAGCGTCGCCGTGAAGGATGATGGGCAGAACCTGCTGCTTGCCCGTTCCGCCGATGCGGACCTGGTAGGCGCGGGCTCGGCCCATGGCGACGGGATTGACTGCCTCGAGGTGGCTGGGATTTGAGACCAGGTGGAGGGCAATGGTCTGGGTGTTGGGAGAAATGTACTCGCCGGTGGCTCCCATGTGGTACTTGACGTCACCACCGCCGAGGACGCTGCGGGGGTCGACGTCTTCGAACTTGGCAAAGATCTCAGCGGGGGAGCGGCCGATGGTGTTGGTCATGACGTTGAGGCGTCCACGGTGCGCCATGGCGATGATGGAGCGGGTCACGCCCGCGGCGGAAGCAGTGGCAAGCACCTGATCAAGAAAGGGAATGAGGACGGTGAGGCCCTCGAGGGAGAAGCGTTTAGTGCCGAGGTAGCGCTGCTGGATGACCTGCTCGAAGAGGTCGGCGCCGATGAGTTGAGTGAGGACATGTGCCTGATCTGGTTTCGGGGCGGGCCGCTCGATTTGATCCTGGATCCACTGACGCTGTTCGAGGTTGGGTATGTGCATGAACTCGACGGCGAAGTTTCCGCAGTAGTAACGGCGGGCTTCGGCGGCGATGTCACCTTCAGGGGTTGTGGCGATGGGGAAGGGCTCGGGCGGGAGGTATTGGCCTAGCGGATCGAGGGCGGATTGCAGGTATCCCCAGCGACGAAAGATGTCGAAGATTTGTTCGCGATCGTGTTGCTCCACGGCTGGAGTGGATGCAGTCAGTGTCCCTGCGTTGCTGGCCATTGCTTCCTCGTTTCAGGTCTTGGTGTGTCTGCGAAAAACGATTTTCGCGTCCACTACTATGCTAGACCTTTCTGCGGGAAGGCGCACGTCTGCGTGGGGGATTGACGGACGTGGCGACTAGAGCGTTGCGCCGAGGAGCCAGGGCTGAAATTCTTCTTCGCCGAAACCGTGGACTTCGCTGCGGGTGAGTTTGCCTGAAGCGGTGGCAAGGATCTCGCCGAAGATTCTGCGGCCAACTTCTTCTACACTTTCTTCGCCGTCGATGATGGTGCCGCTGTTGATGTCCATATCGTCGGACATGCGGTTATAGAGGCTGGTGCTGGAGGCGATTTTTAGTGACGGCGTGGGCTTGCAGCCGTAGACGGAGCCGCGTCCTGTGGTGAAGCAGATGAAGTTGGCTCCGCTGGCAACCTGGCCGGTGGCGGAGACTGGATCGAAGCCGGGGGAGTCCATGAAGACGAGGCCAGGGGTGGCGACGGGCTCGCCGTAGAGATAGACCTCGTTGAGATTCGTGGTGCCAGCCTTGGAGACGGCGCCGAGGGACTTTTCGAGGATGGTGGTGAGGCCGCCAGTCTTATTGCCGGGCTGGGGGTTGTTGTCGATGGAGCCCTTGTGGCGAGCGGTGTACTCCTCCCACCAGTGAATGCGATCGATAAGACGTTGTGCGACCTCGGGCGACGAGGAGCGGCGGGTGAGGAGGTGCTCCGCGCCGTAGATTTCAGGGGTTTCGGAGAGGATGGCAGTGCCGCCGTTGCGGACGAGAAGATCTACGGCAGCGCCGAGGGCCGGGTTGGCACTAATGCCGGAGTAAGCGTCGGAGCCACCGCACTGCAGGCCGAGGATGAGTTTGGATGCGGAGACGGTGGTGCGACTGGCCTGATTAGCCTGCTCGAGCAGCTCGTAAACGGTGGCGATGCCTTTTTGGATGGAGGCCGCGGTGCCACCCTCCTCTTGAATGATGCTGGTACGCATGGTGGCGCCGTTCTCTGCAAGCGTAACCAGAGGTTCGATTTGATTCGTCTCGCACCCGAGGCCGAGGAGGAGGACGGCGGCGAAGTTGGGGTGGGTGGAGTAGCCGACGAAGACGCGGCGCAGCAGATCGGCGGGTTCGCCGTGTTCCGCCATGCCGCAGCCGGTGCCATGGGTGATGGCTACGACTCCGTCGACGTTGGGGTAGGCTCTGAGGACTTCGGGGGCGAAGTGAGCGGCGATGCGGCGGGCCACTGTAGCGGAGCAGTTGACGGTGGTGAGGATACCGACGTAGTTGCGGGTGCCGACGCGGCCGTTGGGGCGGACAATGCCCTGGAAGGTGGCTGGCGGAATGATCGGCTCGACCGTATGGGATTCGGTGCCTATGGCGTAGTCGCGCTCGAAGTCTCCCGTGACCAGGTTGTGGGTGTGGACAAGCTCGCCTACAGCAATGGGTTGCGTGGCGAAGCCGATAATCTGGTTGAACTTACGGACGGGCTGGCCGGGGGCAATGGAGTGGATGGCGAGCTTGTGGCCAGCGGGGATGTCGGTGGACGCAATGAGGTGCAGGCCATTGAGGGACTGTCCGGCGGCCACTGGCTTGAGGGCGACCACGACGTCGTCAGCAGCTCCGAGTTTGAGAGTGTAGGTGTTCAACCTGTTCCGATCTCGTTATGTTTCTGTTTGATGAAGCCCTGGCATCCGCCGATATTGGTACGACCACACTCTACTCCAATGAAGGATAAAAGGATAGTCTGTCCCCCCACCTGCCCGAATTGCGGCAAAGTATTCTTTCTAAGGAAGATAGGTCTGGACCAGCATTGCAAAGTATTCATTATAAGGGATTTGCCTTTTGGATGGTATGGAATTGACGTGAGCTCGCGGTTCGCATCTTTTTGGGCGGGGCTGTGTGTCAACTGCGACGCTCGGGTGAGAGGTGGTCTGACAGGAAATGTTAGATATCTCCCGTGGCACCGTTGGGGTTATCGGCGATTGGCTGAAGCGAACTATAGTTGAGGGTATGGTGTGGGTTGCTTTTCGGAAGTGGGTTTTGTTGCTGGTTGTCGGAGGGATGCTACCGTGGGGGGTTGCTCTGAGCCAGGAAGCGCCCGTCCCGGCGACGGTTACGCAGGAAGCTTCCACGAAGACCGATGAGATAGAGCGGCCGCTGCCGGATATTCCGGCGCTGATGCGGTCTGTTGAGGCAAATCAGAAGGCTGCGGAGACGATCGAGAAGGATTATCTCTATCGGTCGGTGCAGATCGAGGTGGAGTCGGACGGGCACGGTGGGGTGAAGAAGACGGAGACGAAGGAGTACGAAATCTTCTGGGTGGAGGGGGTACCGGTTCATCGGCTGGAGAGGAAGAACGGCAAGGAACTGAGCGCGGAAGAGCAGAAAAAAGAGAATGAACAGATTGATAAGGAGGTGGCCAAGGCCAAGGAGAAGCTCGCAAAGGCCGATGCGAAAGGGACGGAGACCGACCCCCGGGGCAATGAGCTCATTACCGTGTCGCGTCTGCTCGAGCTGGGTAGTTTTACGAATGCCCGAAGAGTCGAGCTCAATGGTAGAGATACGATTGCGGTGGATTTCGCCGGGGATCCGAAGGCAAAGACTCGGAACCGCGGGGAAGACGTGATCCGCGATCTTGTGGGAACTGCCTGGGTGGATGAGCAGGACAAAGTGTTGGTCAAGGCGCAGGGACATTTTCTGAACAACTTCAAAGTGGGAGCAGGAATGGTGGTAAATGTTCAGAAGGGCACGAGCTTCTCGATGGAGCAGCGGAAAGTGAATGATGAAGTATGGCTGCCGTCGGTTATTGAAGGCCAGGGGGCGGCTCGCGTGTTGCTCGTGTTCAACTTCAACGGGAGCGTTCGTGCTGTGCAGTCTGACTATAGGAAGTTCAAAGCTACTTCGACGATTTTGCCGGGAGTGAGCACGGTTGATCCGGAGCCTGAGCCGAAGTGAGGATCCAGCAATTGAGGGAATTTGATTTCGTTTAGTTCCAGGGCATGGGTGGGCCAGAGATTTTCTTGCAGGGGATGCTGCCGCTCCATAAGAGCGCAATGATTCTGCCGTCTGGGTCGCGCTGGAAGGTTACCGACGAGTAAAGCTGGCGGTAGAAGAAGGTATCGTGGCCCTGCGGTTCGAGGGGCAGATAATTTCCGCCCGGGCCGCGCAGAAACAGATGGTCGCCGGCGACCTTCACATCCATCATGGAGTTCGGGGCGATCTGATAGCGGCCTTCAAACTGCTTGAGCGAGGCGGCGGCCTCCTGACGGATGGGACGCATTGCCGGCGATAGCGGTTCGTTTCCGAAGGCGATGGTCTCCAAGCCTTCGGCGATCGGGGCGTCCGCGCCGACTTCGACATTGCTTAGGACAATGACGACTACGTTGTAGTCGAAAAAAGCCGCCATGCGGGCGACGTAACCAGGATCGCGTCCGCTCTGCTCGAAGAACTTCCTGCCTTGAAATTCGCGCACTCCCCAGCCGTAGGGCAGTTCGAAGGACTCGATGTCGAAGAGGCGCTTGCTTTGGATGCCCTGATAGAAGAGGTAGAGATCGTCGATGGTGGAGTAGAGGGAACCGGAGCCGGTAATGATGGTTTTGTCGTAGTAGGGGGCGATTCTGAGACGAATCCTGTTGATAGGACTCTCGGGTTGGCCGCTGGGTTGATCGGCGATCCATGGCTGGTAACCGGTGGCGCGCTCGGGAATCAGATCGGTATCGGAAAAGGTGCCTGAGTGTTTCATGCCGAAGGGAACGAAGATCTCCTGCGCGACGAACTGCTCGTAGGGTTCTCCGGAGGCCTTCTCGATGATGTAGGCGAGGAGGACGTAGCCGGTGTCGCTGTAGCTGCTTTTTGTGCCGGGCTCGAATTCGAGCGGCTGTTTGCGCATGATAGCGATGAGCTCATCGTAGTGGACGGGTTTGAATTTGATGGCGTCGTACTCGGGAATGGCGTAGTAGCTTGGGATTCCGGAGGTGTGGTCGAGCAGATTGCGGATCGTGATCTTGTCGCCGCTGGGAAAGTTTGGGATGTAGCGGCTCAGAGGATCGCCGAGATGAAGCTTCCCCTGCTGGGCGAGAATCAGGATTGCCGCAGCGGTGAAGGATTTGGTGAGAGAGGCGATGTGAAACCGGCTGGTGGGGGTGTTAACGACTCTAAGCTCATAGTTGGCGCCCCCGTAGCATCTGCGGGCGAGCACCTTGGCGTACTTTGCGACGAGGACGCAACCGCTGAAGTCCCCCATCTGCAAGTAGGGTTGAATGAATTTGTCGACGAGATCGGCTGGAGGATGCGGGAGCTGCGGAGTCGGCTTATCCGGATTGGGGTTCTGAAGATACTCGTAGGGAGACTGCTGGGGGGGGGCTGGGGCGGCCTCCTGCGGAGGGTTTTGCTGGGATGGGTCTACGGGTTGCTGGGCGCTGAGGGCAGAAGAAAGCATCAGCGTAAGAATTACAAAGGAACACAAGCGTTGCATGTCGCCTCCACGAAAACACACTAGCGGTAGCGCGCCTGCAAAGCAAGCTGTGTGTTCGGGAAAGCGACGCTGAGCGAAGCCGCAATAGTGTTAAGTGCGCCGAGGGACAGCCTAAGCCGTCCCTCGCGCCAAACCTGGTGTCGCTGTCCTCGAAAGATTACAGAGGTTGAACGTCCGAAGCCTGCCAGCCCTTGGGGCCCTTAACTACGTTGAACTGAACTGCCTGGCCTTCTTGAAGGCTCTTGAAACCGTTTGAATTGATCGCCGAGTAGTGTACGAATACGTCCTCGCCGTTCTGACGGCTGATGAAGCCAAACCCCTTGGCATCGTTAAACCACTTTACTGTTCCCTGTTCCATGTCCGTTATTTCCTTATTCTTACTGAATTTGCCGTAGATCCAAATCGGGGTTCGTACATTTTCAAGCTTTGCAGAAATCCAATCTGTTTCAAACGATAGTTGAAGGTTAGCACAGTTGAGAACTTTTTTTGATTTAAATGGGTAAATAGTTGGTAATGCACTATTTATGGTGCAATGAATGTGGAAAACACCCAATCGATGAGGATTTTTAGGTTTCGCTGATTCGACAAACGTGGTCCGAGGATGCTAGATATCACGCAGCATCATGCCGGAATGTGGGAGCGGACGATCTCTTCCGCCCGGGCCAGAACCTGATCGAGAGTCATTGAGGTTGAGTCCAGAATGACGGCGTCGGCGGCCGGCTGGAGGGGCGATTCGGCGCGGTGACGGTCGCGGTAGTCGCGCTCTTTGAGTTCACGCAAAATGGCCTCTTCGGCCTCCCGTTGCTGCTCCGGGGTGAGCGGGTCGGGGATGAGGCGATCTGAGTGCCGTTCTCCGAGGGAATTGGCGATTGCCATGGACTCCGGGGTGGCCTGGCGGAAGCGGCGGTTGCCGCGGACCTCGGGTGCGGCATCGAGGAAGATCTTGACTTCGGCATCGGGAAAGACGGCGGTGCCAATGTCGCGGCCTTCCATGACGACTCCACCAGCTTCGCCCAAGGCGCGCTGTTGCTGGACCATCCAGGCGCGGAGATGGGGGTGGATGGAGATCTTGGAGGCTGCCGAGGTGACGTCGGCCTCGCGAATGCGGCGAGAGACATCGATGGTGTCGAGCAGGACGCGGTTGCCTTCGGGGTTCGGCTGGAGGGTGATGCGCGTGCGGGTGGCGAGCTCCATCAGAGGAGCTTCTTCCTCGAAGGAGTAGTCGTTCTCGATGGCCTTGAGGGCCAGAGCGCGGTACATGGCTCCCGTCTCCAGGTTGAGGAAGCCGAAACGGCGGGCAAGATGCGCAGCCAGCGTGCTTTTGCCGGCTCCGGCGGGACCGTCGATGGCGATGACGGGGCGCTGGCGTCTGGCGGAAGGAGCAGGCGCGGGGGCTTGGGAGTTTTCCTGCGTCTCAGCCATCGGGGCTTACTTGTCCTCCTCGGGTTTGAACTTGCGTGCGGGGGGACGTTTGCCGAAGGGCTTCTTGTTTCCCTTGAACTTGTCGAAGGTGCTGG
Organism: uncultured Acidobacteriaceae bacterium; assembly: GCA_963841335.1. Classification (GTDB taxonomy): domain Bacteria; phylum Acidobacteriota; class Terriglobia; order Terriglobales; family Acidobacteriaceae; genus Edaphobacter. The sequence goes on from CAWJCF010000002.1 coordinate 2,106,210, forward strand.
CGGGTTTACCCGTTCCGCGTGGAGCGGCTTTCGCGAAAGGCTTTTTGCCGCCGAAGCTGCCGGATTTTTTTCCGAAGCCCGAGCCCGTCTTTCCGGCGAAACCTTTAGCAGATTTTGAAAAGCCTCCTGAGGATTTGGCGAAGGGCTTCTTCGCGCCGAAGGGCTTGGACGGCTTGCGGGAGTCGTCGCCTCCGCTCTCGGCGCGGGCGGGGCGTTCGGGACGGTCTTCGAAGGTGCGCCTGGGTGTGCGCGGAGCATCGAATTTGCGGAACGGTGGACCATCGGGGCGGCCCTCGCCGCGTTTGGGACGGTCGCTATAGCCACCGCTGCGGGCGCCAAAGCTGCGGGCCGGGCGATCGTCGCGGTCGCGAGAGAAGGCGGGCTTGCTGCGTGGGCCGTCGAAGGATTTGCGTGGCTTGTCGCCGAAGTCGCGGCGTGGCGGGCGGGACTCGCGGTCGCCTTCGCGCTGGAAGGCGGGTTTGCCGGCGAACCCCTCACGCTTGCGAGCAAAGGTGCCGGGCTTCGAGAAGGTCTTGCGCGGGCGATCGGTGGAGTCGCCGGTGGCTGCATCGCGATAGGGGCGCGGAGTGAACTCGCGGGGCTTATCGAAGTCGCGGGGCTTATTGAATTCGCGGCGTGGCGGGCGGGATTCGCCGGAGTCTTCGGAGCGGCGGAAGGGTGGGCGGCTGCTCTTGAAGGCGGGACGGTCCGAGTCGAAGCGGGGCTTGCTGCCAAAGGATGGTTTCGAGCCGAAGCCGGGCTTCTTGCCGAACGAAGGCTTCGCGCCGAAGGCGGGTTTTCTGGTGAAGGGGCGCTTCCCTTCTGCGTCGGATGCCGGTTTGCGAGTGGCTCGTTCTTCGTCCCAGGGTTTGGTGTAGCTGGGACGGTCGGTTTCGGCCGCAGGGCGATCGAAGGAACGCCCGGAGTCGCGGGTGAATGGGCGACGCTCGCGTGGAGTGGGACGGTCTTCGGCGTTGCGACCTGGTTTGGTTACAAATCCAGTGCCTGTCTTGCGGGATTTGGGGATGAATTTCTTGATGCGGGTGGCGGCTTCGTCCGACTCTGCCGACGGGGGAGTGATTTCGCCTTCGGAGGTCACGACGAGGAAGTCGATGTCGTCGGTTGGTGGAACAGCGTGGAAGATGGGTGGCTCGCCGGCGATGTGGAGGACGGTGCGGCCTTCAATAGCGAGAGTTTCGAGCTGGCGGGCAGAGAGCAGCGCGTGGACTACGTCGCGGATCCGCGAGCGCGAGGCGACGGGCGAGAGGAAGGTCTCGATTTCGTCTTCGGAGGCGACAATGACCTGCCGGAGATAGAGAGAGATGAGGGCTGAGAGCGCCGTAGGCTGGCCGGCGTTGGCTCCGGCTTTTATCTGCTTGGTGAAGCGGGTGGTGGTCAGTTCCCAGAGGGTAGGGGCGCCGTCGGGTTGCGGGACCGGAAGGACGCGGAGGCGCTGCCAGAGTTCAGTGAGGGCGCGAAGGACGGCGGCCTCGGTGACCTCTTTGCCGAGTTGGGTGGCGAGGTCGTAGGCAGTCATGCCAGTGGGGCGATCCTTTGCGCTCTCTGCGAGGATGGTGTAGGTGTTGAGTGCAAGCGGCGTCACCTTTGTCGCCCCTGTGGTGGCAGGGGGCTGCTTCCAGCCTTTGTCTCCGCGGAGGGTGAAGATGTAGGAGAAGGCGAGGGGCGATACGAGGAAGTCGGGGGTCTCCGTACCGGCTCCGGTGGGCGAGCCGAGGAGATTCAGAGGAATGGCACCGCTGTCGAGGATGAGGCGGGAGAGGAGGGTGCGAGGCTGCTCGGTTTCGGCGAGAGTGGGCGTGGGAGTTGGCGCGCCGAGGATAACCTCGACAAAGGTTGGCGCTGGGGCCGGGAGCTGTGCGGCGCGGGGGACAAAGAGAACGAGGCCGCAGGAGTTAAGCCAGTCGCGGAGCATGTTGACGGTGAGGATGGGCTCGGCGTTATGGCGCCAGTGGGTGAGACGAGCGGCGGCGAGTTGATCGGCCGTAGGAGCGATTGAGGTACTCAAGGTGTTGCCTTCCTGCTGGGCGAGAGTACCGCACACAGCAATCTTCAGCCTGAGCTGAAGGGGTGAACGTACAGTGTTTTGTGGGAGCTGCGGCGCGGCTGGATCCGCGTCTGGGACCGCTGCATGTCCTTATTAGGATACCCCAAAATGCGGCCTCGAGATCGGACGGCTACTGCGAAGAAATGGGAGCCGACTCCAGGACCGGGATGATACTTTTGTCCTGTTGTCGAAGGCAAATTTCTAAGGAGACGGAGGAAGGCTATGCGGTATCTCTCGCTTGTTTGTGTGGTGATCCTTTCTGTTGCTCTGCGGGGACAGCCGATCGCGGCAAGGGGACCGGCAGGAGTTACGGTTAATGCGGAACTAACGAAGGGCATTGATGCGAAAAAGGCGAAGGCGGGAGATTTGGTGAGCGCCAGGACGACGAATGCTGTCACTCTGGCGGACGGAACCGAACTTCCGAAAGGGACGAAGCTGATTGGAAAGGTGACGGATGCCAGGGCGAAGTCGAACTCCGACAAGACGTCCCACGTGGCGTTCAGTCTGGAGCAGGCGGTGACGAAGGATGGACAAGAGATTTCTCTGCGGGTGATGGTGACTTCACTTACAGTCCCGATGGATTCTCCTGATCTCGCGGCGCTTACTGGTGGAGCGCATGGCGGAGGAGCAGCGCCTGTCAGCAATGCCAATACCTCGGCGCCTACAACGGCAAGCAATCCTAACCAGACGTATGTAGATCAGGCCACGATCAAATCGCAGACACAGCAGCCGCAAGAGACCGAGGGCATGAAGGGGCACGCGCCGAATCAGCACATGGCGGTCGGAAATCTCCCAGGCGCGATCCTGACTAGCGCAGATGGGACGAGCCAGTCAGGAAGCGTGGATCTTCCGAATGAAAATGTGTGGCTTGGACAGGGGACGAAGATGGTGCTTTTCGTTGCGGCGAAGAAATAAGCAGGCGAGGGAGTATTTCTCCCAATTCACTCGAGAATATTCGCAGAGATTTCATCGAGCCGGCGATTATTAGATTCGCTGGAAGGCTTTGGCGATGTCTTTGTGCGAGTAGCGGAGGGCGATGGGGCGGCCGTGGGGGCAGGCGGTGGGGTGTTCGGTTTTGCTGAGTTCTGTGAGGAGCCAGTCGATCTTTGAGGGTTCGAGCGGCTGGTTGATCTTGATGGCAGCGTGGCAGGCGATGCTGGCAGCGATGCGGCGGCGGCGAGCTTCGGCGTTTTCAGTTTGCTGGTTGCGGTCGGGAACTGCGAGAACCTCTTCGAGCATCTGTTCGAGCTCGGCGCCTTCGAGCCCGACCGGAGCCGCTTTGATGGCTAGGGTGCGGGGGCCGAAGGGTTCGGCTTCGAAGCCGTTGCGATCGAGCTCTTCGGCGATTTCGGCAAAGGTGATCATCTGCGCCGGGAGAAGGTCGACGAGCAGCGGCATCAGAAGTCGCTGACGCTGGACTTGCTCAGTGTTTCTTTCGCGTAAAACGCGCTCGAAGAGAATGCGCTCGTGAGCGACGTGCTGATCGATGATCCAAAGGCCTTCTTCATTGGTGGCGAGGATGAAGGAGTCGCGGAGCTGGCCGAGGGGCTTGAGCGTGGAGAGTGCGGTGAGGGTGTCGGCTTGTTGAGGAGCGGCGGCTTCGGTTTCTATTTGGGTTGCTTCGTAGCCTACGGGTATGGAGTGGCCGGAGAAGGCGAAGCGGCCCGGAGAAGGTGGCACGATGGGGGCAGCGAGGTTAAAGGTGGGGGATTTGATGGGCGGGGCGTGGAAGGTTTCGGTGTCGGCTGCGCTGTAGGGTTCGGTGTGAGGGAGTGGGTTTGGCTCGAAGACGGGTTGGGGGATGGCGTCCCCGTCGGGGAGCGGGCTGACGTCGATCAGCAACGAACTAGAGAAGCCTTGCGGACCGCTGGTAAGCGCGGTCGCGAAGCTGGCGGCGGGACGAGCCTGGACGAGTGCTGTACGGATGGTGTCCCGGATGAAGTCGTGGACAAAAGCGGGTTGACGGAACCGGACTTCGGTTTTCGCAGGGTGGACGTTGACGTCGACTTCCTGTGGAGGCATCTCGAGGAAGAGCAGAACGACTGGATAGGAAGTAGGCGGAAGGATGTTGCGGTAGGCCTCGTTGAGTGCGTGGAGAACGAGCTTGTCGCGAATGAGACGCTGGTTGACGAAGACGTAGATGGAGTTTCTGTTGAGTTTTTGCAGCTCGGGTTTGGAGACGAAGCCGGTGATGCGGAGGAAGCCGGGTTCTGGCGGGGTGTAGTCGGCGTCGCGCTTCCACGGTGGGGGTTCTGGTAGACCGGCGCGCGTGAAGTCTAACTCAGCGGTGATGGGAAGCATGTAGCTGCTGGTGTCTTTGCCGAATATCTGGAAGAGGCGGTCGGCTGCGTTGGCCACTGCGGGCGCGATCAGGAGCGCTTGTGTTGCGGAATGCAGTTCGAAGTGTTTCGTGGGATGGACGAGAGCGTAGTGGGTGACGAGCGCGGCGATGTGGGAGAGCTCGGTCTGTTCGGACTTGAGGAATTTGCGACGCGCGGGAGTGTTGTAGAAGAGATCGCGGAGCGTGATCGTCGTGCCGCTAGGTAGGCCGGCATCTTCGACGCGGAGGATGTTGCCGCCGGCGATTTCGACGAGGGTGCCGGAGTCGTCCTCGATGGCGCGGGTTTCGAGGGTGAGGCGCGAGACACTGGCGATGGAGGGCAGGGCTTCGCCGCGGAAGCCGAGGGTGGCGATGGAGAGGAGGTCGTCGGAGGTGCGGAGCTTGCTGGTGGCGTGGCGTTCGAAGGCGAGCAAGGCGTCGTCGCGCACCATGCCGTGTCCGTTATCGGCGATGCGGATGAGTTTGCGGCCGCCCGCTTCTACCTCGATGCGGATGCGGGTGGCTCCGGCGTCGAGCGAGTTTTCGAGGAGCTCTTTGACGACGGAGGCTGGGCGCTCGACGACTTCGCCGGCGGCGATCTGGTTCGCCACGACGTCGGAGAGGATGCGGATGCGGCCCATGTATCTGATTGTATGGCGGAAGAAGATGCGGAAAACGGGGACGGAATTGGGGGCATCTTACCGGGAGTAAGGAGAGCCGCGATGATTCGCAAACTGAAGACGGGAGAGTTTCGGATCTATTCCCGGCATGCCGATCCGAAGACAGGCAAGCGGAAGAACCTTGGCACCTTCGCTACGCGAGAGAAGGCCGAGCAGCATGAGAAGGCAATCCAGTACTTCAAACACCACTAAGAAGCAGAGCCGCTCCTTGTGCGGCTCTGCCCGACAAACATTTATTGAGGTCTATTTTTTCTTCTTCCGCGCGGGTTCTGTGGGGGTTTCAGCGTCGCGATCGCCGACCATGTGGAGACGCATGAAGTTGGTGGCTCCGGATTTGGTGCGGGTTCCTGCGACGATGCCTACGATCTGGCGTTCGCAGACGTGTCCGTTCGCTTCGAGGATATTTTCAGCCATCTCGACGAGCTTGTCGGTGTCGTGGAAACGCTCGCAGAGAATGGGGTAGGTGCCCCAAAGAAGCATGCATCGGTTGATCACCTTCTCGAAGGGCGAGAGCGCGAAGATAGGCGGATCGGGATGGTACTTCGAGAGCAGGCGGACGGTGCCACCGGACTCGGTGAAGATGGCGATGGCGGCTACGTCGAGGTCGTCGGCAGCGTGGGACATACACTCGCAGATGGTTTCGGCGATAGAGAGCCGGACGCTGGGATGATGGCCGAGCGCCGGTGGAGGATCGATGCGAATCTGGTGCTCGGTCTCGGTGATGATCTTGGCCATCATGGCGACGGCTTCGATTGGATATTTTCCGGCAGCCGACTCGGCGGAGAGCATGACGGAGTCGGTGCCATCGTAGATGGCGTTCGCGACGTCGGAGGCCTCGGCGCGTGTGGGGCGCGGGTTGTCGATCATGGACTCGAGCATCTGCGTGGCCGTGATGACTGGCTTGCGATACTCGGCGGCGCGCCGAATGATGTGCTTTTGCAGCGCGGGAACTTTTTCGGGCGGGACTTCAACGCCGAGATCGCCGCGGGCGACCATGATGGCGTCGGTGACTTCGAGGATGGAGTCGAGGTGTTCGATAGCCTGCGGCTTTTCGAGTTTTGCGACGACCCAGGCGTCGGACTTGAGCGCGGCGAGGCGGCTCTTCACGTGGCGGATGTCGGCTGCGGTGCGGACGAAGGAGACGGCGACAACATCGACACCCTGACTGACGGCGAATACCAGGTCTTCTTCGTCTTTTTCGGTCAGCGATGGAACTTTGACAGGTATGCCGGGCAGGTTGATGCCCTTGTTTTCGCCGAGCGTACCTCCGTTGATGATCTCGCAGATGACGTCGCCGCCTTTGACGGAATGAACGCGTAACTCGATGAGGCCGTCGGAGAGGAGGATGCGGGCACCGGGTTCGAGGTTCTCGGCGAGGGTCTTGAAGGTGGTGCCGACGAGGGCTGCGTCGCCCTGGATCTCGCGGGGCGTGATGGTGAGGCGCTTGCCTGCTACGAGTTGCACGGGCTTACCGCCCTTGAGCTTGCCGGTGCGAATCTTGGGACCCTGCAAGTCAGCGAGGATGCAGATGGGCTTGCGCTCTTCCTTCGCAATAGTGCGGACCATGCGGATAAGGTCGGCCTTTTGGGCGTGCGTTCCGTGAGAGAAGTTCAGACGCGCCACATCAAGACCCGCGCGGACGAGCTTGCGGAAGATATCAGGAGTGCTGGAGGCGGGACCGAGTGTGGCAACGATCTTGGCGCGGCGAGTGCGCTCCATCGCGGCAAAGGGAACTATGTTCGTAGTTTGATTTAAAGAAGTCTTCATGCGCGCTTTGGGGGAACTTTCTCACCACCGCGATTTACGGTGGTATGACCTGTGATTTTTGCTGCCGAAGCAATTCTAAACGGGCGGAAGGCGGTTTGGGGGCGGCGAGGCGGAATGAACACGGTTGGATTCGACAAAACGGACCCGGATCTCCGCGTTAAATTCTGCCCCGGCGAGGACACAGAGCGAGATGATGTTGAGCCAGAAGAGAAGAGCGATGCCGACGCCGAGAGAGCCGTAGACCTGGGAGTAATTGGCGAAACGGGTCACATACCAGCCAAAGGCGACAGTGGCGATAAACCACATCAGTGTTGAGACGACAGCTCCCGGAAGGGTCTGTTTCCACGGTTGGTGCATGGGACTGCCCAAGTGGTAGATAAGGGCAGTGATACCGATGCTGGCGGCGAGGGCGATGGCCCAGCGGATCAAGACTGCGAGAAAGAGGACCGACGGCCGCACGGAGGGGTTTATGTGGAACGCGAGCCACCGTGTTGCGAACTGGCCAAAGACAAGGATGAGGCTGGCGGGCCCGAATGGAACGATAGACAAAGGAACGAGAAGAAGTGCGCGGCGGCGACGCTGCCAGAAGGACCAGCAGTCGATGGGAAGATCGTTGGCGCGGCGCACACCCTCCATCAGCGTGGCGAGTACGCTGGTGGCGCCCGAGAGGCTCAACAGGAGGGAGACGACGAGGCCCCGACTGGAGTGCATCGCGTGGGGCGAATCAACGAAGTAGGTTTGCAGAAACGGGCTGACGTCAGGCGGGAGAATGCGATCGAAAAATGCGGAGAGCTGAAAGCGGAGCGGAGCGGTATCGGGCAGAAAGCCGATGACGGCAGCGGCAACGATGAGGGCGGGAAAGAGCGCCACAATGGCAGCGTACGCGGCGGACTGCGCGAGGTTGAGGCTGTCGTGACGCGCGGCGCGCAGTACAGTGCCGTGCAGGATTCGAGGAAGACGCAGGAGGCTTCTCATTGAGGTCTCCCCGTGGATTGTACGGGATGCAGCTAGGCCTTCCACTTCGCCAGGAAATCGGTGACGGAGGCGGGGTACATATAGCGCATGTCGCCGAACTCGGCGGCTTGCTGGGAGTAGACGACACTGCCGTTGGAGTCGAGCACGGCGAGCGCCGGAACCCCCTTCTTGAGCGGGACACCGTACTTGTCGGTGATGTCGAGGTTCTTGTCAAAGTGGCCGATGTCGACGTGAACGAGAATGAAGTTGTTGTTGAGCAACTCGAGGTTCGGCGGCTGATGGAAGTAGATGTCGAGAACCTGGCAGTCGCCGCACCAGTCGCCGCCGAAGTCAAGGATGACGCGCTTGTGTTCTGCGCCGGCCTGCTGAAGAGCCGCAGCTATTTCAACTTTAGGGTCAGCTTCGGCGGAGTAGAGATGCTTTTTAACTGCTGGCGGCGGCGTGACCGGCGTCCGTTTTGCGGCCTCTTCATGGCGCTTGCAGCCGGAAAGAGAGATTGCGAGAACAATTGTGAGGAGAGCGAGGCCTGAAAGAGCTGCCGAACGGCTTTTAAGCGGAGTGCGTGCGGTCATGCGGCGGGACCTTTCTGGTGAACCGAGGAAGCAGGTTTCCATCGATTGAGAAACGCGGTGACGGCCTCAGGGGTTGCGTGCTCGAACTCCTTCTCGCGTTCGGCGTAGAGGAGTTTGCCATGGGCATCGAGAACAGCGAGCGCAGGAACGCCCTTCGTGATGGGAACGTTGTACTTCTTCGCGATGTCGACGTTTTTATCCATGTGTCCGATGTTGATGTGGACGAGAATGAAGTTTTTGTCGAGGAGTTCGGCGTTGGGGGGCTGGTGATAGTAGATATCGAGGACCTGGCAGTCGCCGCACCAGTTGCCCCCAAAGTCGAGGAGGACCCGCTTATGTTCGGCACGGGCGCGAGTGAGTGCTGCGGAGATATCGGCTGCGGGATCGGCTGTCTCGGAGTAGAGGTTCTTATTTGGAAGAACCTGTGCAGTTGCGCTAGGTGCGGCCACGAGAAGGGGCCCCAGGAAAGCGAGCACAATAGCCGGGCAAAGAGCTTTGAGGAGATTCTGTGTCATAGAAAAATGCCTTGTTCAACCGGCCGAAACCGTCTTTTGAAGGTGGAGCGCTACAGAAGATAATGCATGAAGGACGCAGTGCGATGCAAAATGCTGAGGCCCAGCAGGCTACTTTCCTGTGTAGTAACCGTCCCGAGTCTGAACAAAGAGGCCTTTCTGATGAAGGGCCAAATCGATCTGATGGTAGCCGTCGGAGGCAGCGTCCGCGGTAGGTGTGTAGCCGAGCCGGTACTGGGCCCGAAGCTCTTCTGCGATCTGGTTGTAGATCTGGGCGACGTCCTGATTCTTTTTGACCTCGAAGAGACGGCCACCGGTCTCCTGGGCCATGCGCTCGAGGATTTTCTTTCCGTCGACATGGCTCTGGCTGGGATAGTTGCCGCCGTTGTTGCCTCCGCCACTACCCGGATAGCCGCCTCCGCCGGGGTAGCCACCACCGCGCCCGCCTGGATAACCACCGCCCGGGTAGCCACCTCCGGGATAGCCACCTCCGCCACGGCCACCGTGCTGCGGAGAATTCTGCTGCGACTCTTGTCCCTTGAAGTAGATGGCGTAGACGATGGTGTCGGCGCGCTGTGTGGCTTCAATCGATTTGACGAGATTTTCCTTGCTGTTGCGGTCGACTCCGTCGGACAGGATGATCAGGGCTTTGCGACCGGTCGGCTTCCTCATGAGTTCGTCGGACGCGAGGAAGAGGGCGTCGTAGAGCGTGGTACCGCCTCCACGCCGGCTACCGCCGGAATCATTGGAGGAGTCGGGGCTAGGGGTGTCGATCTCTTTCAGCGCTGCCTGGAGGAGCGGGCGCGAAGAGGTAAGGTCCTGCAGGAGCTCGGTCTGGCCGGCAAACTGCATGATGAACGCCTTGTCCTTCGGGGAGGTCATCATCTGGTCGAGGAAGGTGCTGCTGGCGGTCCGCTCTTCGTCGATGACGTCGCGTTGGGAGCGGCTGGTATCAACCAGAAGGCCTAGCGTAAGGGGAAGGTTTGTGTCTTTGTCGAAGTAGCGGATGGTCTGGGGTTTGCTGTCGACCTGCAGGATGAAGTCGTCCTTGGTGAGGTTTTGGATGAGGGCTCCCTTTTTGTCCCGGACGACTACCGGGAGGTTGACGAGACGGGCGTCAACGGAGAGAGTGGGGGCCGTTGACGCTGGGGTGGTTTCGGGCTTGGAGGCCGGCTCTTGTGCGGGGGACAGCTTGGAAAGGATCACTAAGGTCGCGGCGAGGGCCCAGAACGAGCGGAGGACGATCATGTGTGTTTAGACGATGTTGGATGGGCGGGGTTTCAGCCAGGGCGTCCCGCCTAGACGTATTTGACGTTCAGCTTGGGAGAGTGTTTCGGCCCGGAGCGAGATTGCATCCGACAGACCCATTTTTTTTGCTGGTTGTGTCGCCTGAAGGCGCGTATTCTGGCGGAACGATGAGACAACTCCTCTTGTTGGTTGCCGGGTGCCTTGTCGCGTGCTGTGGCACGGGATGCGCACCGGTTGCTGCTACTGCGGCAACCTCCACCACGGCCGCGAAACCGGCACAGGCGACGACGACGAATCCGCCGGCAGGGTACACGAGGGAGATCGTACTGTGGGCAAATGGGGCGCCAGGCGCAGTGGGAACGTCCGAGGGGGATGTACCGAAGATGTTCTTTTATCCTGCGACCGGTGCGGGTCCTCACACAGCTGTCATTGTGCTGCCCGGCGGTGGTTATACGCATTTGGCAATCGAGAAAGAAGGCGGAGCTGAAGCACGTTGGCTGAATGAGCACGGGGTGGCCGCCTTTGTGCTGGAGTACCGTCTCGGGCCGCGATACCACTTCCCTTCTCCTATGCTCGACGGGGCGCGGGCGATTCGCTATGTGCGCAGCCACGCGACTGAGTTTAGCGTGGCCAAGGACCGGATTGGGTTGTGGGGATTTTCGGCGGGCGGGCATCTGGCCGGCTACCTGGCAACTGTACATGATACGGGAGCAGCCGGCGCGACCGACGCGATTGACCGCACGAGCGACCGGCCCGACTTTGTTGTGGTGTCCTACGGGCGCTTCAGCCTGGATGAGTCGATTCCGAGAACGACTAATATGGAGGGCCTGCTGGGAGATCACCCTCCGCAAACAATGCTGGACGCGGTCGCGGTGGTGAAGTTAGTGACCAAGGATACACCGCCATTTTTCATTTACTCGACCACCGGAGACCAGACAGTGAATTCCATGAATGCCACGGCGCTTTACGATTCGTTGAAGCGAGCCGGAGTGCCCGCGGAGTTGCACATCTTCGAGCGCGGCGCGCACGGAACAGGGATGGCGCAGGGACTGAAGGACCTGCCGGAGCTAGCCATCTATCCGACGCTATTGGCCAATTGGATGGAGATGCATGGATGGATGACGCCGGAGATTGCCTCCTCAAACGGACGAGAACTTTTGGGGAGAGTAACGCCGCACTAGAGACCGAATGGATGGTTTAGGGAGACGAAATACGGAGCGAATGCTCCAGTTGAAGATGAGACACCTTGCACTACTGATTGAGTCCAGGCAGTTGCCCGATTACGCTGATGAAAAGGAGTCGATCGTGACGTTGGCGTTATCGGTTCGCAAAATGCGAGGTACTTCTTGAAAACCTCCACCTTCAATCTTCCCAGGCAATGGGTCTGGAAGACAGCGCTTGCTGCGTTACCGGTTTGGCTGGCGTTTGTGCAGCTCTGGCGGATGAATCATGGGGCCCATCTGGGCGGAGCAGCGGCGATCTCCCTGGCTCTGATGGGGACCTTCGCCGCGATTTGGGCGCTTTGGCACGAATACGGACGCGCCGCCAAGCTGAAAGGCGCACAGGAAGCACACTCGAAGTTTCTGGCAGCAGCAGAGACGAGCCTGGATGCGTTCGGGCTGGTCGAGTCGGTGCGGAATAGCGCCGGGGAGATCATCGACTTCCGCATACTCTTCATGAACGCTAATGCCGAACGGTTGCTGGGGCGGTCGCGTTCGGAGTTACTTGGTAAAACGATCTGTTCGGTGACTCCCGCGCGCCCAACTGGTCTGATGTTCGGCCGCTTCTGCAAAGTAGTTGAGACCGGAGAGCCGCTGAATGAAGAGTTCCCCATCAAACACCCGGCGATCCATGCTTCCTGGGTGCGGAGTCAGGTCGTTAAGCTGGGCGATGGGCTTGCGATTACGTTCGGCGATATCAGCGAGGCAAAAGCCACACAGCAACGCTATGCGCACCTGGCGGAGTTTACCGACTCAGTCTTCCAGAATGCGCCTTTCAGCATCGTGGCAACCAACACAGCCGGCATGATTACTGCGATGAATGTAGCGGCTGAGAAGCTGACGGGCTACAAACGCGAGGAACTGGTGGATAAGTCTCCGCTGACGATATTGCATGACGAGCGGGAGTTGCTGGGCAAGGTGCTGAGTCTGGATCCCGCAGCTACTCTGGAGCGGTTCGGATTTCAGGTTCTTACGGCGGGCGCTGCGCTCGGCGAAATGGAAGAGCAGGAGTGGACCCTGATCCGCAAGGACGGAGCGCGCACACCAATCAATCTCGCGATGCGGGCCGTGACCACCGACACAGGCGAGGTAACCGGATTTGTCAGCATTGCGTTTGACATCACGGAACGCCGGCAGATGCTCGATTACGTGACGCATCTGGCGACGCACGACCAACTGACGGGTCTTGCGGGGCGAGCCTTGCTCCAGGACAAGACGGTGCAGGCTGTCGAGGTCGCGCGCCGTTACGGAACCAAGGTCGCAGTCTTCGTCATCGACCTGGACCACTTCAAGAGAATCAATGACTCCCTCGGGCATTCCTCCGGGGACCAACTGCTAGTGGAAGCGGCCAGAAGACTGACACGCTCCGTTCGCAGCACCGATGTGGTGGCACGGGTGGGGGGAGACGAGTTTGTCGTGGTGATGCCCGACATTACTTCGGTCGAAGACGTCGACCAGTGCGCAGCCAACTTAGTGGCGAGGCTGGCGCCCGAGATTTCGATTGACGAACATCAAGTTCAACTGACGGCGAGCGTAGGTGTCTGCATCTTTCCCGATTTCGCAAGCGATGCAAAGCATCTGCTGAAGCGGGCGGATTCGGCGATGTATGTGGCGAAGGATAATGGCAGGAATCAGTATCAGATCTTCAGCGAGAGCATGCTGCAGGAGACCGCGGAACGGCTCACGATGGAGCACGCGCTGCGCCACGCTTTGACCAATCAAGAGATGACGATGCACTACCAGCCGCAGATTTCGTTGAGTACCGGCGCGATTACGGGAATGGAGGCTTTGTTGCGCTGGACGCACCCGAGGTTGGGACAAGTATCGCCTGCGCAATTCATCCCGCTCGCCGAGGAGACGGGCCTGATCGTGCCTATTGGCGAATGGGGTTTTATGACGGCATGCTGCGATGGACGTGGCTTGCAGGAGGAGTTGGGGCTCGACCTTACCGTGTCGGTCAATCTATCGCCGCGGCAATTTCAACAGAAGAACCTTGTGCAGGTAGTCGAAAACTCGCTGGCGAAGAGCGGATTGCGCGCCGACCGGCTTCAGATCGAGATAACGGAGAGCATGCTGATGTCCAACTCCGAAGATGTTCTGCAAAGACTGCAACAGATTCGCGACCTAGGCGTGCGCATCTCGATTGACGACTTCGGCACAGGGTTCTGTAGCTTCTCATACCTTCTGCAATATCACGTCGATCAACTGAAGATCGATCAGAGCTTCGTGAAGAAAGCAGGAACGGATGCGAACGCAGCTGCGGTCGTGCGAACAATCATCGCAATGTCCCACGGACTAAACATCAAGGTGGTCGCCGAGGGCGTGGAAACAGAGGAACAACTTCGGTTTTTGCTGCGAAGAAAATGCGACGAGGCACAGGGCCACTTTATTGGCCATCCGGTGCCGCCAGAAGAGTTCGGTAAGGTCGCCCGCTTCGCTAACGATCAGGTCGCTCTTCGATCGATCGAACCGATGAGCGGCCTGGTGAGATAGGCCGGCAAACACCACACGAAACTCTTCTCCGTGTCACTTGATTTCGCACAGTTTCGAATCCCTGGAACACTCTTTCGTCAGACGGTTCTCTGACCGCGCTTAATCAAATGGTAGATGCCCAGAAGGATCAGGGCTCCCACGAGCGACATGATGAAACCGGCAGACTGATCCGGCTCATAGTGGCCAACGGCGCGGCCAATCCACGTTCCGAGAAAGGAACCGGCGATGCCGATCAGCATCGTAATCCAAATGCCACCTGGATCTTTACCGGGAATGATGAATTTCGCGATGGCGCCGACGACGAGACCGATGAGAGCCGTCCAAAGCAGATGCAGCATAGCTGTTCCTCCGTATTGGTTTCCCGGGGCCGCCGGGGATGTCTCAGTTAGTTGGGGGAAGCATACTCCTCCGGCCGCTTTATTCAAAAGTCGAGCATGCCGGGACGCTGATGTTCGCCTAGTTACGGACAGAATAATTAGCCGGAACAATGGTTGCGCGAATCAGTTTGTCGAGCTTAGGAAATTCACGATCCAGGTAGGCGTTACCGCCTTCGAACAACTGGTCCTGATGTCCGGCTCGCATGCCGCCGCCTGAGTTTTCTCCATACCCGCTGAAAAGCTTTTCGACGACCTCCATACCTTCGACCACTTCGCCAAATGGAGCGAAGCCCGCTTCGATGTCGTTGCGGGCTGAGTTGTCGCCCAGGTTGATAAAGACCTGAGTCGACCGGGTATTTGGCCCGGTGTTGGAAAAGGCCACAAAGCCACGGGTGTTGTGCTGCTTGAGCGTGTCGTCAGGGATGGTTTGATGGCGCTCCCGCTGAGCGATCGTGGGGTCTCCGCTGATTCCGAACTGCGCCCAGCGGCCTGCAACGACGCGGAAGAAACGAGAGTCGTCGTAATACCTGGAGCGAACCAGTTCATAAAAGCGATCGGCTCCGTGGGGCGCCCAATCGCGATGAGCTTCGATGACGAAACTACCGGCGGTGGTCTCGAACCTGACACGAAAGACTTCGGGAACTGTGTGCCGGACGAACGGTAGAGCTAGGAAAAGCAACAGCCAATAAGTCATGAGATTCAGAGTACTTCACCTTCGTGCACCGTTTGATTTTCCCTGTCAGCCCTCGTGAGATTTGGGATGGTGCGGATCGCCGCGCCAAGATAAACAGTTGAAACTAAATAATATAACAAGTTTGTAACTATTTTTATTGACAATCGTGCTAATTACGGATTATTGTGGTGATGGGCACTCCTGCCCAGGAGAACAAGATTTATGCGTAAAGTAATTGTGGCCACCCTCGCCCTGACCCCGATGCTGCTTCACGCCCAGGCAAATTCGCCTGCCCAACCGCAGAGCTCTGCTCCGACAACTCTTCAGTCGAAGCTTGATCCGAAAGCGCTGCGCGCCCCCGAAGCTGGTGCCGGAATCGCCAGCACGACAACCCCGGTCCGCATTTCAACCGGAGTTACGGCCCCGAAATTAATCCATACTGTTGACGTCGAATCGACCACGGACCTCGCCGCTCAGAGCATTGCCAGAGATAAGACGGTAGTCGTTGCGATGACTGTTGACGCAACCGGTAAGCCTTCCGACTTGAAGATCGTTCAATCGGTTAGCCCTGCGATGGATAAGAATGTGCTCGCTGCGGTAAGCCAGTATCGCTTCAAGCCCGGCACTCTGGACGGCGCTCCTGCGGCGATTCCTCTAAACCTCGAAGTTACCCTGCACAATCCGAACCGGTAGTCGGTCGGTGTAGACAATCCCCTCCCCGTGAAATGAAAAAATTCATATTAAGCGCGGCCCCTGGTTCAAGGGCCGCCTTTTTGTGTTCCGCTGGCGCGCCGACGACAAGCCATTCGACTGCGGATCGCCTTTGCAAGTGGAATCCGGGTGGGAACAATGGAACAACAAGCATTGCCACGAAGATCCCGATGACGATGCAGACACGTGGGAGCAGGGCGCGACCCGAGTATGATGCAGGGAACCTCAGTATTCGAAAGGAAACCTCTTGGTCAGACTCCGTGCGTTTGCTGCCGTTGCTCTCCTTGGTCCGGCTCTAGTTCCGGTCGTGGCGCAGAAGCCCCGCACCACCCCCGTCACCGACGCGGAGGTCGCGAGCATTACGCGTGATGCGATCCTGATCGATACGCATGACGACGTCACCTCAAAGACCGTCGACGGCTACAACATCGCCACGCCGAACAAAAGCGGCCAGACGGATCTGGCGCGAATGAAGGGTTTTCTTGGAGCCGAGTTCTTTGCGGTGTACGTAGGGGCGGAGTATGTCGATGGCAACCACTCCGCAAACCGCGCGCTGCAGATGATCGACACGACGCGCACCGACATCATTGCGGCTCATCCGAACGACTTTGTGTTCGCAACTACGGCGGACGAGATCGTAGCGGCACATAACAACCACAAGATCGCAGCGCTGATGGGGATCGAAGGTGGCCATGCTATCGAAAACTCATTACGTCTGCTGCGTGACTATTATGCACTTGGCGTTCGCTACATGACGCTCACCCACTTCAACACGAATGACTGGGCAGACTCGCAGGGAGACTTCGAAGACCCGAAGGTTAAGCACCATAATGGCCTGACGCCTTTCGGTAAGGATGTGGTGCGCGAGATGAACCGGCTGGGCATGATGGTCGATATCTCGCACACGGCAGATAAGACCTTTTATGACGCACTCGAGGTCTCGACCGCGCCAATTATCGCGTCGCACTCAAGCTGCCGCACCGTCTCGAACCATACGCGCAACCTGACCGATGACATGATCCGCGCGCTGGCCGCGAAGGGCGGAACGATGCAGATCAACTTCGATTGTGCCTATCTTTCGCAGCGTTATTCGGACGCCTCGAAGCCGATTATGGCGCAGCTGCGGCCGCGTTTTCAGGAGGCGATGAAGATCGAAGACCCGGTCGCTCGCGCTGCTGCGATCGACAAGCTCGAGGAGGAATCAACGGCGAAGCTGCCGCCGGCCACGCTGGCTGATGTTGTCGCGCAGATTGATCATGCGGTGAAGGTTGGGGGGATTGATCATGTTGGGATTGGCACGGATTTTGATGGTGTTGGTTGTGTGCCGAAGGAGTTGAGCTCGTACGATAAATTCCCTGTGTTGACGCGGGCTTTGCTGGAGAAGGGTTACTCGGCTGAGGATGTTAAGAAGATCTATGGCGGGAATATTTTGCGGGTGATGCGGGCGGTGGAGCAGCGGGCTCGCGAGTTGAAGTCGATGCCGCCGATTGAGACGAAGTTTAGTAAGTAGGTTTTTTGGGTTGTGGTGGAAGGGCGTTTTTGCAGGGGGTTTTGCGAAAAACGGTCGAAAATTGCGTGGTTTTTGATGGTGAAGTTGTGGTGAGTTGCTGGTAAACGCTGGTGCGGAGATGGTCTCATTTCGCGGTCTAAGAAAATGCCACTTTTTTGAAATATTTTTGTGGATTTCCCATTTTGGGAATCGGCGGAATTGTATTGCGTCCTCAGTTCCCCCGCTTGGACGATGGATGCGATGGCGATATTCCATCATCCACAATAAGACCGCCAGGTGATCCTCACTCGCTGCTTCACTTTTCTGCCACCCGCGGATGGGATGGCGAAGTTCGGCATTTATAATTTTGAGTCGGCTGCTCCTGTCCGATTGTCACCGCCAAGGGTGTTGATAGTGTTTCAAATCGGCATTCAATGTGACAATGATGGATCATCCCATGAAGGAGTCCTTTTATGAGTGAGACCACATCCGCAGGGGCGTCGGGCGATGGGGGGCGCGGGTCTCATGCGAACACGGGTAACGGGCTGCAGGCGAAGAGTGTTCTAACGAAGATCGCGGCTGCTGTCGCAGATCGAAATATTCCTTTCCTTGTTTGCAGCATTGGAATGATCGTGATGTTGCTATGGGCGGGCAAGTTCAAGATGACAGCACCCGGAGCGGAGGGCATCATCCCGCTCGTCTCTAACAGCCCATTTACCAGTTGGCAGTTCAAGGCCTTTGGGCCATATATTCTGGGGGATATGATCGGGGCCACTGAATGGACAGCGGCAATCCTCCTGATCATTGGGTACTTTAAACCTAAAGCAGGCATTGTGGGCGGGATCATTCTCGTCGGCATGTTCTTCACCACAAGCACCATGTTGATCACGACTCCGGATGACACCGTCGTGGTTCACGGCGTCCATTACATGAACAACCTCGGCCTGTTTCTCTTCAAGGACATTATCTCTTTCGGAGTTGCGTTCTATCTGATCAGCTATTATGGCCGAAGAGCGATCCTAACTGAGAACCAGAGATGATGGTCTGCCTGTTCCATCATTAGCTTTTATGGACGACCTCGAACGAATACCCGTCAGGGTCGAATACATCAGCGGCATAGTATCCCGGATAGTATTCCAGTCGTGCGCGCGGTGAAATGTTGTCTCTGGCGCCTGCTGAGATTGCGGCCTTGTAGAATTCATCGACCTTATCGTTATCTTCGGCCATAAAGCCCCAGTGAATGGCCGTTGGATCAGGTTTCCCTTGCTTTATCCAGAAGAACGCCCGTTTGCCATCACCAAATCCCCACAGATCGGGATGACCGTCTTCGCCCTTGTACGGCATGAAGAATTTGATGTTGAGTGGCTTCAGCGCCGCCTCATAGAAGGCTAGCGAACGTTCGACATCGCTGACAGTCAGGATAATGTGGTCGAGCATAGTTCTCCCTATCAAATCACGAATGCTCCACCCAATCATTTTGTACTGATTTTTGAATCACTGAGCGTAAGGATGGGCTACCCGGCTGTCTAGATCTGGCCACCGTCCAAAACTTATGAGTTCGGATCGTATGCTGATTTCTTTATGCCGAATGCAATGACCGGACAACCGCCAGAAGCCCGATTCTCTAGCTTAGGGATCAACTTTCCCATGTGAGTTGTAGAGTTGCCGAAGGACTTTCCACGCCCGAGCTCGTCGAAGATGTCTTGTAGTTCACTTGACCGGGTGATGATAACGCCCACGCTCAATACGTTCAGTTCAAAAAGCAGCCTAAAGGTGGTCAAATCTCGGTCATAAAAGGGGTCTTTATTGTTCCATTCCGTTTCGATTGCTACTCGGTTCCGAAAATAATCGACCTTGTGAGTGGGTGCAAGAGTCGTAACCCCATCGGCCTGAACATTGATTTGAAACTTATGCTCTTTCCAGCCGCGCGCGTAAAAAAATGCATCGATATCGTCCGATATGTCGGATTTTGCTCCACCGGCTTTCAGAATGTGGCTTTTGCGTAGGGTGAAATTGGCTAACATTGCCAAAAGGTCGTTCCACTCTGCTGGAAAATCGACACGTAAAACGGATGCGGCGTGATGATTTTCGGTCACTTCAAACTTGTCGTATATCTCCGCATCGATCGAACTGAGAGACATCTACTGCACTCCCCTAAAGAGTGGGTTTTCACGCTGAGAGTGGTTCGCGTAGGTGGACCATGTTGGTTGATACTCTTCAGCTTGATTGCCCCAAGAGGCCCAGTTGCGACGCTGTCCTCTTGCGAAGATCTCAAGAAAGGGAGCCCAACTGCACTCTTCTATGAGGGCGTATTGCTCGTCTGGCTTACGCGAATGTTCGCGCTTTCTGGTCGCTAAGAAATTGACTTGCGTGCGACCCGGATCAAGTGTCCTTGCGTTCTTGCCCCGGACTCCAAATAGTAGGAGCTCCGTGACGTTCCGGAAATAGAAGCCTACTCCCCGACCGTCCGGACCTCCATCTTTCCTTATCTTGTGCCAGACGATATTGCTCTTGTATTGAAACCCCCAAGACTTCATAACCTCGAGTCCCTCTGGAAGTAATGCGTTGGGAACCCATAGATACAGATGGCAAATTGGGGCTGCCGCGTGCACAACAGGCAATGCCTTTATTTGTTGCAGCGACATTGTGCTGTATCTCGACAGCCTTCCATGTTCTGGTGCAACTTTGCCTGTACGATTCTGAAATTGCCATGGCGGATCAGCCAAGATAGCTCCAAACCGGCGGCCATTAACGAACGATCTAAGATCTTCTGATACATCAGGCATGTTGGGGGCTTCAAGCATGTACGTATCTTATGCGACAAGGCGTAGAAATCGCGAAGATAGGCTGAGGAAAACTAGGACATGATCCCGTTTTGACACCTCGGAAAAGCAAGAAGGGGCGGACTCTTTCGAGTCTGCCCCTTTGTATTTGCGCGAAGCGCTTTTCGCAGTCCGCGAAGGACTATTCGGCGGCTAGTTCTTCTTGTTCGCCTTCCATGCGCATCTGCTTCGAGTTCGCGCTCTTCGGCTTCGATGGCTGCTGTCACTTCCTGCTGGACCTGGGCTGCCGCTTCTTCCAGCTCTGGGGAGAGCTGGACGTTGCGGTAGTACTCCATGCCGGTGCCGGCGGGGATGAGGCGGCCTACGATGACGTTTTCCTTGAGGCCACGGAGCGTGTCGATGGAGCCGTTGATGCTGGCTTCGGTGAGTACGCGGGTGGTCTCCTGGAAGCTGGCGGCCGAGATGAAGCTGTCGGTCGAGAGCGACGCCTTGGTGATGCCGAGGAGGAGCGAACGGCCGATGGCAGGCTTGCCGCCGGACATCAACACGCGCTGGTTCTCGGCGTTGAAGCGGAAGCGGTCGGTCTGCTGATCGACGAGGAAGGTGGTGTCGCCGACCTCTTCGATCTTGACCCAGCGAAGCATCTGACGAACGATGGTTTCGATGTGCTTGTCGGAGATGGTAACGCCCTGGAGCCGGTAGACTTCCTGGATTTCGTTGACGAGGTACTGCTGGAGTGCGCGCTCGCCGAGAACTTCCAGAATGTCGTGCGGGTTGCGAGGACCGTCGATGAGTGCGTCACCGGCACGGAGGCGTTCGCCTTCCTGCACGTTGACGTACGTACCGCGGGGAACGCTGTACTCCTCTTCCTGACCGTTGTCGGCGGTGACGTAGACCTTGCGCTGACCCTTGGAGACTTCGCCGAAGCGAACGACACCATCGATCTTGCTGATGATTGCCGGGTCGCGGGGCTTGCGGGCCTCGAAGAGTTCGACGACGCGTGGGAGACCGCCGGTGATGTCCTTGGTACGCGTGGTTTCGCGTGGGATCTTGGCAAGGATGTCGCCGGGGAAGATCTCGTCGCCGTCGGCCACCATGAGGTGAGCGCGTGAAGGCATGAGGTAACGCTTGTTGCCGGAAGCGGACTTGATGATGATGGCGGGCTGACGCTTCTCGTCGGAGGAGTCGGCAACGACGAGACGGCTGAGGCCGGTGACTTCGTCGACTTCTTCGTTGAGGGTGACGCCTTCCTGGAGGTCCTTGAACTGGACGGTTCCGGAGATCTCGGTGAGGAGGGAGAAGGTGTAGGGGTCCCACTCGCCGAGGCGGTCGCCCTGCGTGACCTTGCTGCCCTCTTCGACCTTGAGCTTGGCGCCGTAGACGATGGCGTAACGCTCCTTCTCGCGGCCCTTGTCGTCGACGATGGCGATGGAGCCGTTGCGGTTCATGGCGACCAGGCCGCCGTCCTTGGAGCGAACGGTGACGAGGTTGATGAAGCGCACGGTGCCGGCGTTCTTGGCTTCGAGGTGCGAAGCGTCGGAGACGCGCGATGCCGTTCCGCCGATGTGGAAGGTACGCATGGTGAGCTGAGTGCCGGGCTCGCCGATGGACTGCGCCGCGATGACGCCGACGGCTTCGCCCATCTCGACCATCTTGCCGGAGCCGAGGTTACGGCCGTAGCAGAGGATGCAGACGCCGCGCTTGGATTCGCAGGTGAGAACCGAGCGGATCTTGACGCGCTCGATACCTGCGGCCTGAACGGCGTTGGCGAGATCTTCGTCGATCTCCTGGTTGATGTCGACGATGGTCTTGCCCTCGAAGTCCTTGAGCTTCTCGAGCGAGACGCGGCCGATGATGCGGTCGCGAAGGGGCTCGATGGTCTCGCCGGCTTCGATGATCGGGGTGACGTAGATGCCTTCGACGGTGCCGCAGTCGTTGTGCGAGATGATGACATCCTGCGCAACGTCGACCAGACGGCGGGTGAGGTAACCCGAGTCAGCGGTCTTGAGTGCGGTATCGGCGAGACCCTTACGTGCGCCGTGGGTCGAGATGAAGTACTGCAGCACGGTGAGGCCTTCGCGGAAGTTCGCCGTGATGGGGGTCTCGATGATTTCGCCGGAGGGCTTGGCCATCAGACCACGCATGCCGGAGAGCTGACGGATCTGCTGTTTGGATCCACGAGCGCCGGAGTCGGCCATGATGTAGATCGGGTTCATGGCTCCTTCCTTGTCGGCACGCTTCATGTTGTTGAACATCTCGTCGGCGACGCGCTCGGTGACGCCGGACCACATCTGGATGACCTTGTTGGAGCGCTCACCGTTGGTGATGGCTCCGTCGAGGTACTGCTGCTGCATGGCGAGGACTGTCTTTTCGGCATCGCCGACGAGCGGTGTACTTGGAGTCGGGGATGACCATGTCGTCGAGACCGACCGAGAGGCCGGAGCGGGTGGCATAGATG